>NZ_AP029168.1:1125000-7027500 GCF_055384485.1 Pseudomonas sp. FFPRI_1
AGGGTGAGGTCGGCAGTTCGAATCTGCCCAGACCCACCAATTTTGTTATGGGGCCATAGCTCAGCTGGGAGAGCGCCTGCCTTGCACGCAGGAGGTCAGCGGTTCGATCCCGCTTGGCTCCACCATAAACTGCTTCTGAAAGCTTAGAAATGAGCATTCACTTTGAATGTTGATTTCTAGTCTTTTGATTAGATCGTTCTTTAAAAATTTGGGTATGTGATAGAAAGATAGACTGAACGTTACTTTCACTGGTAACGGATCAGGCTAAGGTAAAATTTGTGAGTTCTCTTTTAATTAAGAATGCAAATTTTCGGCGAATGTCGTCTTCATAGTATAACCAGATTGCTTGGGGTTATATGGTCAAGTGAAGAAGCGCATACGGTGGATGCCTTGGCAGTCAGAGGCGATGAAAGACGTGGTAGCCTGCGAAAAGCTTCGGGGAGTCGGCAAACAGACTTTGATCCGGAGATGTCTGAATGGGGGAACCCAGCCATCATAAGATGGTTATCTTGTACTGAATACATAGGTGCAAGAGGCGAACCAGGGGAACTGAAACATCTAAGTACCCTGAGGAAAAGAAATCAACCGAGATTCCCTTAGTAGTGGCGAGCGAACGGGGACTAGCCCTTAAGTGGCTTTGAGATTAGCGGAACGCTCTGGAAAGTGCGGCCATAGTGGGTGATAGCCCTGTACGCGAAAATCTCTTAGTCATGAAATCGAGTAGGACGGGGCACGAGAAACCTTGTCTGAATATGGGGGGACCATCCTCCAAGGCTAAATACTACTGACTGACCGATAGTGAACTAGTACCGTGAGGGAAAGGCGAAAAGAACCCCGGAGAGGGGAGTGAAATAGATCCTGAAACCGTATGCGTACAAGCAGTGGGAGCAGACTTTGTTCTGTGACTGCGTACCTTTTGTATAATGGGTCAGCGACTTATTTTCAGTGGCGAGCTTAACCGAATAGGGGAGGCGTAGCGAAAGCGAGTCTTAATAGGGCGTCTAGTCGCTGGGAATAGACCCGAAACCGGGCGATCTATCCATGGGCAGGTTGAAGGTTAGGTAACACTGACTGGAGGACCGAACCGACTACCGTTGAAAAGTTAGCGGATGACCTGTGGATCGGAGTGAAAGGCTAATCAAGCTCGGAGATAGCTGGTTCTCCTCGAAAGCTATTTAGGTAGCGCCTCATGTATCACTGTAGGGGGTAGAGCACTGTTTCGGCTAGGGGGTCATCCCGACTTACCAAACCGATGCAAACTCCGAATACCTACAAGTGCCGAGCATGGGAGACACACGGCGGGTGCTAACGTCCGTCGTGAAAAGGGAAACAACCCAGACCGTCAGCTAAGGTCCCAAAGTTATGGTTAAGTGGGAAACGATGTGGGAAGGCTTAGACAGCTAGGAGGTTGGCTTAGAAGCAGCCACCCTTTAAAGAAAGCGTAATAGCTCACTAGTCGAGTCGGCCTGCGCGGAAGATGTAACGGGGCTCAAACCATACACCGAAGCTACGGGTATCACGTAAGTGATGCGGTAGAGGAGCGTTCTGTAAGCCTGTGAAGGTGAGTTGAGAAGCTTGCTGGAGGTATCAGAAGTGCGAATGCTGACATGAGTAACGACAATGGGTGTGAAAAACACCCACGCCGAAAGACCAAGGTTTCCTGCGCAACGTTAATCGACGCAGGGTTAGTCGGTCCCTAAGGCGAGGCTGAAAAGCGTAGTCGATGGAAAACAGGTTAATATTCCTGTACTTCTAGTTATTGCGATGGAGGGACGGAGAAGGCTAGGCCAGCTTGGCGTTGGTTGTCCAAGTTTAAGGTGGTAGGCTGGAATCTTAGGTAAATCCGGGGTTCTAAGGCCGAGAGCTGATGACGAGTTACCTTTTAGGTGACGAAGTGGTTGATGCCATGCTTCCAAGAAAAGCTTCTAAGCTTCAGATAACTAGGAACCGTACCCCAAACCGACACAGGTGGTTGGGTAGAGAATACCAAGGCGCTTGAGAGAACTCGGGTGAAGGAACTAGGCAAAATGGCACCGTAACTTCGGGAGAAGGTGCGCCGGTGAGGGTGAAGGACTTGCTCCGTAAGCTCATGCCGGTCGAAGATACCAGGCCGCTGCGACTGTTTATTAAAAACACAGCACTCTGCAAACACGAAAGTGGACGTATAGGGTGTGACGCCTGCCCGGTGCCGGAAGGTTAATTGATGGGGTTAGCTAACGCGAAGCTCTTGATCGAAGCCCCGGTAAACGGCGGCCGTAACTATAACGGTCCTAAGGTAGCGAAATTCCTTGTCGGGTAAGTTCCGACCTGCACGAATGGCGTAACGATGGCGGCGCTGTCTCCACCCGAGACTCAGTGAAATTGAAATCGCTGTGAAGATGCAGTGTATCCGCGGCTAGACGGAAAGACCCCGTGAACCTTTACTATAGCTTTGCACTGGACTTTGAATTTGCTTGTGTAGGATAGGTGGGAGGCTTTGAAGCGTGAACGCCAGTTTGCGTGGAGCCATCCTTGAAATACCACCCTGGCAACTTTGAGGTTCTAACTCAGGTCCGTTATCCGGATCGAGGACAGTGTATGGTGGGTAGTTTGACTGGGGCGGTCTCCTCCTAAAGAGTAACGGAGGAGTACGAAGGTGCGCTCAGACCGGTCGGAAATCGGTCGTAGAGTATAAAGGCAAAAGCGCGCTTGACTGCGAGACAGACACGTCGAGCAGGTACGAAAGTAGGTCTTAGTGATCCGGTGGTTCTGTATGGAAGGGCCATCGCTCAACGGATAAAAGGTACTCCGGGGATAACAGGCTGATACCGCCCAAGAGTTCATATCGACGGCGGTGTTTGGCACCTCGATGTCGGCTCATCACATCCTGGGGCTGAAGCCGGTCCCAAGGGTATGGCTGTTCGCCATTTAAAGTGGTACGCGAGCTGGGTTTAGAACGTCGTGAGACAGTTCGGTCCCTATCTGCCGTGGACGTTTGAGATTTGAGAGGGGCTGCTCCTAGTACGAGAGGACCGGAGTGGACGAACCTCTGGTGTTCCGGTTGTCACGCCAGTGGCATTGCCGGGTAGCTATGTTCGGAAAAGATAACCGCTGAAAGCATCTAAGCGGGAAACTTGCCTCAAGATGAGATCTCACTGGGATCTTGAATCCCCTAAAGGGCCGTCGAAGACTACGACGTTGATAGGTTGGGTGTGTAAGCGCTGTGAGGCGTTGAGCTAACCAATACTAATTGCCCGTGAGGCTTGACCATATAACACCCAAGCAATTTGCTTAAGAAGCGAGTTGCGGTGTGTGAAGACGAAACAAACCGAAAGTTTGCGAACACACAAAGCTATTACATACCCAATTTGCTGATACGTCGAAAGACGGCTCAGTACCCGAATTTCTTGACGACCATAGAGCGTTGGAACCACCTGATCCCATCCCGAACTCAGAAGTGAAACGATGCATCGCCGATGGTAGTGTGGGGTTTCCCCATGTGAGAGTAGGTCATCGTCAAGATTAAATTCCGAAACCCCAATTGCGAAAGCAGTTGGGGTTTTGTTTTTGCGCGAGATAAAAGCCGCAGGAGATCGATGCCTCGGGTGACACTGTCCGGCTGCCAGCATCCGGTGACAGTGCTAAGGTTCGGCCCTAGCTTTTTGCATTTTCCAAGGAAGCCGTTATGCCGGACACCTCGTCCCTCAACCCTGGTTTCATGGTGGTTCACGGAAACCGCCTGGACGAGTTGCGCAGCCTGGTAGTCAGCTGGATGCGGCGTTACCCACTGGCGCCCCTGGAGAATGAAATTGCCCTGGTGCAGAGCAATGGCATTGCCCAATGGTTGAAGCTGGCCCTGGCAGAAGACCCGGAAGACGATGACTCCGGCGGTTGTGGCATTGCTGCTGCGGTGGATGTGCAACTGCCAGGCAGTTTCATGTGGCAGCTGTACCGCCTGGTGCTGGGGCGAGACGAGATTCCCCCCAAGTCCCTACTGGATAAAGCCCCGCTGACCTGGCGCTTGATGCGCCTCTTGCCAGCGTTGATCGATGAGCCCCATTTCGAACCGCTGCAGCGCTTTCTGACCCACGACAGTGACCTGCGCAAGCGCTATCAACTGGCGGAGCGCTTGGCTGACCTGTTCGACCAATATCAGGTCTATCGAGCCGACTGGCTGGAGGACTGGGCTGCCGGCCGCCATCAACTGCGCAACGTCCGCGGCGAAGCCAAGGCCCTGACCCCTGCCAACTGCTGGCAAGCCGAGTTGTGGCGGGCGCTGCTTCTGGACGTGGGAACCGAAGGCATGGCCCAGAGCCGCGCCGGAGTCCACCAGCGATTTATCGAACGGATCAACAGCCTGGAGCTGGCTCCTGCCGGCATGCCATCGCGAGTGATCGTGTTCGGCATCTCGTCATTGCCGGCCCAGGCCCTGGAGGCGCTGGCTGGATTGGCCCGTTTCAGCCAGGTGCTGCTCTGCGTGCACAACCCGTGTCGCCATCACTGGGCGGATATCGTCGCGGACAAGGACTTGCTGCGGCATCAGTACAAACGTCAGGCACGCAAGGCCGGCATGCCCCATGCACTGGACCCGCAAACCCTGCACCAGCATGCCCACCCGCTGCTGGCCGCCTGGGGCAAGCAGGGACGGGACTACATCAACCTGCTGGACAGCTACGACGACCCCAACAGCTATCGTTCGGCCTTTCGCGATGGACGGATCGACCTGTTCAGCGAAAACCAGCCCGGCACCATGCTTCAACAGTTGCAGGACGACATCCTCGAACTACGCCCGCTCAACGAAACACGTGAGCGCTGGCCCGAGATCGATCTCCAGCAAGACCAGTCAATCCGTTTTCACATAGCCCACAGCGCCCAGCGTGAAGTGGAAATCCTCCATGACCAACTGCTCGCACGCTTCAGTGCCGAGCCAGGCCTGCGGCCCCGCGATGTGATCGTCATGGTTCCGGATATCGACAGTTATGCCCCCCATATCCGCGCGGTGTTCGGTCAGTTGGAGCGTGATGACCGCCGCTTCATTCCCTTTACCCTGACTGACCAGGGCCAGCGTGGTCGCGATCCGCTGTTGATTGCCGTGGAGCACCTGTTGAAGTTGCCGGACAGCCGCTTCCCGGTCAGTGAGATCCTCGACTTGCTGGATGTGCCGGCATTGCGTGCGCGTTTCGGCGTAGATGAAGCCGACCTGCCGACCCTGCATCGCTGGATCGAAGGCGCCGGCATCCGCTGGGGGATGAATGCCGAGCAGCGCGCCGAACTGGGGTTGCCCCAGGAGCTGGAGCAGAACAGCTGGCGTTTCGGCCTGCGACGGATGCTGCTGGGCTATGCCGTCGGCCGCTCCGATGCCTGTGACGGCATCGAGCCCTATGACGAAATCGGTGGCCTGGATGCAGCCCTGATCGGCCCTTTGGTCGCGCTGCTCGATGCCCTGCAGAGCGCTTACCAGCAACTCACCCAGCCAGCGCTACCCGCACAGTGGGGGGAGCGTTTGCAGCAGTTGATCGAACAGTTCTTCCTGCCCAGCACCGAGCATGATGACTACCTGCTGGGCCAGCTTGAAGACCTGCGGGAAACCTGGCTGGAAACCTGCGAATCGGTGGGCCTGCAAGAGGAGTTGCCGCTGACCGTGGTGCGCGAAGCCTGGCTCGCGGGGCTCGACCAGGGGCGTCTGTCCCAGCGCTTCCTCGCTGGAGCGGTGAACTTCTGCACCCTGATGCCGATGCGCGCCATCCCCTTCAAGCTGGTGTGCCTGCTGGGCATGAACGATGGCGACTACCCACGGGCCCAGCCGCCCCTGGATTTCGACCTGATGGGCAGCGATTATCGTCCTGGCGACCGCTCACGGCGTGAGGACGACCGCTACCTGCTGCTCGAGGCCCTGCTTTCGGCTCGGGACCAGCTCTATGTCAGCTGGGTCGGTCGCAGTATTCGTGACAACAGCGAGCGTCCGGCGTCGGTGCTGATCGGTCAGTTGCGCGATCACCTGGCCAGCGGCTGGCGGCTGCCGGATCAATCGGCTCCGCTGCTGGACGCATTGACTCAGGAGCATCCGCTGCAACCCTTCAGTGGTCGCTACTTCCACGATGACGATGCGCTCTTCAGCTATGCCCGGGAATGGCAGGTCCTGCACCAGGCGCCCCAGGAGACTGGCGCGGTTGAACGGCTGGAGCCCTACATTCAGGACGAGCCCCTGAGCCTGGCTCAATTGCAGGATTTCTTGCGCAACCCGGTGCGGCACTTCTTCAGCCAGCGGCTCAAGGTGTTCTTCGAAGCCATGGAAGCGCCACTGGCAGATGAAGAACCCTTTGTCCTCGACCCCCTGCAACGCTACAGCCTCAGCGACAGTCTGCTGGAAGCCGCACTGAGCAATACCGAGCACGCGGAACAGGCGCTGCAGGCCCAGGCGCAAAGGCTGCAAGCCAGCGGCCTGCTACCCATGGCCGGTTTCGGTGAATGCCTGCAGCGCGAACTGATGGAACCGCTGCCGGACCTGTTGCAGCGCTACCGGCAATTGCTCGAACTGTGGCCAACACCCGTCACCAGCGCCTTGCCGGTCAGCCTGGAGTTGCAGGGTGTGCGCCTGGAAGGCTGGCTGAGCAGCCTGCATCAGCGGGCGGATGGAGGACTGCTGGCAGTGACCACGATTCCCAATGGCATCGGTACCCTCAAGACACGCAAGTGGCATCGCTTGATCAAGCCCTGGATCAACCACCTGCTGGCCTGTGCCAGCGGCTACTCCCTGACCACCGCGCTGGTGGCCAGCGATGACAGCCTGTTGCTGCCTCCGCTGGAGCAGGATTGGGCACGCAAGATCCTCGGCGACCTGTTGCTGGCCTGGCAGTCGGGCATGCGTCAGCCCTTGCCGGTGGCGGTCAAGACCGCCTTTGCCTGGCTTGGCCAGAGCGATCCGGACAAAGCCGCGGCCGCAGCCCGCAAGACCTACGATGGCGATGGCCAGAACAGTGAGGGCGAGCGTCGCCAGAGTCCGGCGCTGGCTCGACAATTTGCTGACTACAACGCCCTGGTCGCCGACGAAACTTTCAGCGCCTGGGCCGAAACGCTCTATCGTCCCCTGCTGGATGCCCCCTGGCGTTCGGCCCTCGGCGAGGAGGCCGGTGCATGACGCAACAAGCTCCCCTGGCCCTGGCCTTCCCCCTGCACGGCAGCCAATTGATCGAGGCCAGTGCCGGTACCGGCAAGACCTTCACCATCTCCGCGCTCTACCTGCGCCTGGTACTGGGACACGGTGGCGAGTCCGCAGGCTTCGGCCGCGAACTGCTGCCACCACAGATTCTGGTGGTGACCTTCACCGACGCGGCCACCAAGGAACTGCGCGAGCGCATCCGCACCCGCCTGGCGGAAGCTGCGCGATTCTTCCGCGATGAAACGGCAGCCCCCGATGGCCTGATCGTCGAGCTGCGCGAACAGTACCCCGCCGAGCAGTGGGCCGCCTGCGCCAACCGCCTGGACATTGCCGCACAGTGGATGGATGAAGCCGCCGTCTCGACCATCCACAGCTGGTGCCAGCGCATGCTGCGCGAGCATGCCTTCGACAGTGGCAGCCTGTTCACCCAGACCTTGGAAACCGATCACAGCGACCTGTTGGGACAAGTGCTGCGCGATTACTGGCGGCTGTTCTGCTACCCGATGCAGGGCGATGCGCTGAACTGGGTGCGCTGCAACTGGGTGGGGCCGGCCGAATTGCTGCCCCGGGTCCGCGCAATGTTCGGTAGCGAGCGTCGAGAGCCATCGGCACAGAGCCCGAGCGAGTTGATCGAGGCTTGCCTGCAGGAGCGCCGTGAAGCCTTGCTGCAGCTCAAGGCGCCTTGGCGCCAATGGGCGCAGGAACTGCGGGATATCTGCCTGCAAGGCGTCGCCAGCAGAAGCGTCGATGGCCGCAAGATGCAGGCCCGCTTCTTCGAGCCCTGGTTCGAGAAGATCACTGCCTGGGCCGAGGATGAGAGCGTCGAGCAATTGGACATCGGCACGGGTTTCACCCGCCTGACTCCCGACGGCATGAGCGAGGCCTGGAAGGGGGAAGCCCCCCGTCACCCGGGGCTCGACGCCATGGCCGGGTTGCAAGCCAGCCTCGACGCCTTGCCCAGCCCCGATGCCGCAGTACTGCAGCATGCCGCGCAGTGGGTCGGTGCGCGTTTCGAAGAAGAGAAACGGCGCCGCGCCGAGATGGGCTTCGACGACATGCTGCTGCGCCTTGACCAGGCCTTGCAGAATGACGCGGGCGAGCGCCTGGCCACGTTGATTCGCGAGCAGTTCCCGGTGGCCCTGATCGACGAATTCCAGGACACCGACCCGGTGCAGTACCGGATCTTTGAAAGCATCTACCGCATCGAGAGCAACGATCCCGAGACCGGGCTGTTCCTGATCGGCGACCCGAAGCAGGCGATCTATGCCTTCCGTGGCGCCGACATCTACACCTACCTGCGGGCGCGTCAGGCCACCAGCGGCCGCCTGCATACCCTGGGTACCAACTTCCGCTCCAGCCAGGCCATGGTCAGTGCGGTCAATCATGTGTTCCTGCAGGCCGAACAACGTCAGCAGGGGCGCGGCGCTTTTCTGTTTCGCCAGGCCGATGGCGAGAACCCGGTGCCGTTCCTGGCGGTGGCTGCCCAGGGGCGCAAGGAGCACCTGCAGGTTGACGGGCAACCGGTGCCGGCGCTGAACTTCTGGCAATTGCCGTCGGACCAGCCTCTGTCCGGTGCCCAGTATCGGCAGCATCAGGCCGCGGCCTGCGCCAGTGCGATTGTCCAGTTGCTCAACGGTGGTCAGCAGGGCCGCAGTGGTTTTGTTCGCGCTGAGCAACCGCTCAAGGGCCTGCTGCCGGCAGATATCGCGATCCTGGTACGCGACGGCAAAGAGGCCCAGGCGGTGCGTGGCGAATTGGCCGCCCGCGGGGTACGCAGTGTGTACCTCTCGGACAAGGACTCGGTGTTTGCCGCCCAGGAAGCCCGGGACCTGCTGGTCTGGCTCAAGGCCTGTGCCGAGCCGGATGTAGAGCGTCCGCTGCGCGCGGCCCTGGCTTCCCTCACGCTGAACCTGCCCCTGGTGGAACTGGAGCGGTTGAACCAGGATGAGCTGGCCTGGGAAGCCCGGGTCATGCAATTTCGCGGATACCGGGCGATCTGGCGCAGCCAGGGTGTATTGCCGATGCTGCGGCGCCTGCTTCACGACTTCCAGCTGCCCCAGGCGCTGATGATCCGCAGCGACGGCGAGCGGGTGCTGACCAACCTCCTGCACCTGTGCGAATTGCTGCAACAGAGCGCCGCTGAACTGGACGGTGAACAGGCCCTGATCCGCCATCTGGGCGAGCACCTGGCGTCGTCCGCTCAGGCGGGGGAGGAGCAGATCCTGCGCCTGGAAAGCGATGAACAACTGGTCAAGGTGGTGACCATCCACAAATCCAAGGGCCTGGAATATCCCTTGGTGTTCCTGCCGTTCATCTGCTCCACCAAGCCGGTGGACGGCAGTCGCCTGCCGCTGCATTACCACGACGCTGCGGGCAAGGCCCAGGTCAGCCTGCGGCCGACGCCGGAGCTGATCGCCCAGGCCGACGAGGAGCGCCTGGCGGAGGACCTGCGCCTGCTCTACGTGGCCCTGACACGAGCCCAGCATGCTTGTTGGCTGGGTGTCGCCGACCTCAAGCGCGGCAACCACAACCGCTCGGTGCTGCACCTGTCGGCCCTGGGCTATCTGCTGGGCGGGGGAGCTAGCTTGCCCGAATCCACCGGGCTGTTGCGCTGGTTGCTGGATGTTCAGCAAGGCTGCGAGGCGATTGGCGTCGGCGAGTTGCCGGCGGCCGACTCTCAGCACTTTCATCCGCCACGCAGTGCCGCCAGCCTGCTGGCTCCGCTGGTTCCGGCCCGGCGCGCGGCAGAGAACTGGTGGATCGCGTCCTACAGCGCCCTGCGTATCAGCGATACCCTGGGCGCCGGCAGCCCCGCGGCACCGGAAGACCCCCAGGCGCAGAAACTCTTCGACGACGAGCGGCTGGACCCCGAAGCCCCCCGGGAAGTGGTCGCCAGCGGCGGTGACATTCACCGTTTTCCCCGCGGACCGAACCCTGGGACCTTTCTCCACGGCCTGTTGGAGTGGGCCGGGGAGGAGGGATTCGCTGCCGCACCGGCGGTACTCGAGGATGCCGTTGCCCGGCGTTGCAACCGCCGCGGCTGGCAAGGCTGGATCCCGACCCTGAGCGACTGGTTGCAGCATCTGCTGCAGACGCCCCTGGCACTGGGCGATGGGCAACCGCCGGTGGTGCTTGGACAGTTGACCCAGTACCGGGTGGAGATGGAGTTCTGGTTCGCCAGCCATAAGGTCGACGTACTCAAGCTTGATGAACAGGTACGTGAGCAGACCCATCAGGGCGCTCCCCGAGTGACCGCCGAGCCGGTGTTGCTCAATGGTATGTTCAAGGGCTTCATCGACCTGACGTTCGAACACCAGGGCCGCTACTACGTGGCCGACTACAAATCCAACTGGCTGGGCGTGGACGACGCGGCCTACACCGAGCAGGCCATGGAACAATCGATTCTCGACAACCGCTACGACCTGCAATACGTACTGTACCTGCTGGCCCTGCACCGGCAGTTGAAGGCGCGGTTGGCCGACTACGACTATGACCGGCACATGGGCGGCGCCTTGTACCTGTTCCTGCGCGGCACTCGCGCCGCCAGCCAGGGCGCCTATTTCGCCCGGCCGCCACGGCAGTTGATCGAGCGCCTCGACCGCATGTTCCAGGGCCAGCCCGAGCCGCCCAAGGCCGAGCCCGCCTGGGAGCAGGGAGTGCTGTTATGACCGAGGACCTGTTTGGCGCATTGGCCGAGCCGTCTGCGCCAGTGCCTGCGTTTGACCTGGCGCCGCTGAGCCGGGCCGAGGACCTGCTGCAGTTGCTTGAGCGCTGGGTCGAGCGGGGCTGGTTGCGTTCCCTGGACCAGGCCTTTGTCGGTTTTCTCCATGAGCTGGACCCAGGGTGCGATCCGCTGGTGCTGATGGCTGCGGCCCTGACCAGCCATCAGTTGGGTCATGGCCATGTCTGCCTGGACCTGTTCGAAACCCTCAAGGAGCCGGATTTTGCCCTGTCACTGCCTCCGGAAGGGGAGGCGCAGGGCGGCGCCCCGGTGCTCCCCTCCCAGGTGCTGGCAGGCCTCGAGGGCGCCCACTGGTGCAAGGTCCTGGCCGGCAGCCGGCTGGTAGCCCTGGCGGCGGATCATGCGGAACATTCCCGGCAGCGTCCCCTGGTGCTGTCGGGCAAGCGCTTGTACCTGAGGCGGTACTGGGCGTATGAGCGGCGCATCGACAATGCCCTGCGCCAGCGCCTGGCCCTGGTCGAGCCAACCCCCGAGAATCTGGCCGGGCGTCTCGACGCCCTGTTCGGTGTGGCCAAGCCCGCAGGCCCTGTCGACTGGCAGAAGCTCGCCTGTGCCTTGGCCACCCGAGGGGCCTTCAGCATCATTACTGGCGGTCCGGGCACCGGCAAGACCACCACCGTGGTACGCCTGCTGGCGCTGCTCCAGGCGCCGGCGGTGGAGGCTCGCAAGCCGCTGCGCATCCGCCTGGCGGCACCGACCGGCAAGGCCGCGGCGCGCCTGACGGAGTCCATCAGCCTGCAGGTGCGTTCGCTGTCGGTGGCGGATGAAGTGCGGGAGATGATCCCCAGCGAAGTGACCACGGTGCACCGCTTGCTGGGCAATCGCCCCGGTACCCGGCATTTCCGCCATCACGCCGGCAACCGCCTGCCCCTGGATGTGCTGGTGGTAGACGAAGCCTCGATGATCGACCTGGAAATGATGGCCAACCTGCTGGATGCCCTGCCGGTGCATGCGCGCCTGGTGCTGCTGGGGGACAAGGACCAACTGGCCTCGGTGGAAGCCGGAGCGGTCCTGGGCGACCTGTGCCGGGACGCCGAAGCCGGCTGGTACAACCCGCAGACCCGTGCCTGGCTGGAAGCCGTCAGTGGCGAGCAGCTTGCTGCCAGTGGCTTGCAGGAGGACACCGGGCACCAGCATCCGCTGGCGCAGCAAGTGGTGATGCTGCGCCACTCCCGGCGTTTTGGTGAAGGCAGCGGGATTGGCCAGCTGGCGCGTTGGGTCAATCAGCAGCAGGCCGATGAAGCCCGGCGCCTGCTGGCGGCCCGCAGCCACGCCGACCTTTATGGCCTGAGCCTCAAGGGCGAACAGGACCGCGCCCTGGAGCGACTGCTGCTGGAGGGCCACGGTGAGGGCCCCCAAGGCTATCGTCACTACCTGAATGTACTGCGCAGCCAACGCCCGCCCGTCGGCACCGCCCTGGAAGACCGGCGCTGGACCGACTGGGCGCGCAACGTCTTGCAGGCCTTCGACCGCTTCCAGTTGCTCTGCGCGGTACGCAAGGGCCCCTGGGGTGTCGAAGGCCTGAACCTGCGGATCACCCAGGCCCTGTTCAAGGCACGGCTGATCGACAGCGACCAGCAATGGTACGAGGGCCGGCCGGTGCTGATGACCCGCAACGACTACGGCCTGGGCCTGATGAACGGCGATATCGGCATTGCCCTGAAGCTGCCGGAGCAGCAAGGGCAAGAGGCGGGGCGCCAGGTGCTGCGTGTGGCCTTCCCGCGCAACGACGGCCAGGGCGGGGTGCGGCTGGTGCTGCCGAGCCGGCTCAATGATGTGGAAACCGTCTACGCCATGACTGTGCACAAGTCCCAGGGCTCGGAGTTCGCCCACACGGCGCTGATTTTGCCCGATGCCCTGAACCCGGTGCTGACCAAGGAGTTGATCTACACCGGCATCACCCGGGCCAAGGATTGGTTCAGCCTGATCGAGCCCCGGGCAGGGGTATTCGAAGAGGCCGTGCGACGCAGGGTCAAGCGGCTCAGCGGGTTGATGCTGGAGCTGGATTGAAACGCATGACTTTGGGATTTTTCCAGCACCGTTTCAGGGCTCTGACCTCGCTGCGATTTCCCCGGCTGTGCTATCGTTGCGGCATCATTTCCGTGAAAAGCAAAGAGAATCCCTGCATGGACGTGGCTGTCTTGAGGACAGAGCGCATTTTGGGGTGGAGGCAGTGTGTACTGTCGACCCTTCTCTGCCTGTTCAGCCTGTTTGCCATTGCCCAGTCGGAGCCGCAAGCCCCGGCCAGCCTGGCCGAGCAGCGAGCCAGGGCGGTGACGCAAGTGGTGCTGGGGATCCTCAGCTACGCTCGCTGGCCGGTAGAGCCGACCCAACTGCGTCTGTGCGTGGTGGGCCCCACTGAATACACCGACGATCTGCTCAAGGGCACCACCCAGGCCACGGGGCGCCCGGTTCTGGTGCGCCGCCTGCTGGCCGGCAACCCGGCGCTCGCCACGGAGTGCGATTCGGTCTATGTCGGCAAACTGACCAATGACGAGCGCACCCACCTGTTCAACTCGTTGACCGGCAAGCCGGTATTGAGCATCAGCGAGGGCGGCGACCAGTGCACCGTCGGCAGCTTGTTCTGCCTGCGGGTCAGCGACAGCCAGGTATCGTTCGAGGTCAACCTGGACTCCGTGGCCCGCAGTGGGGTGAAAATCCACCCCAGCGTGCTGCAACTTTCCCGTCGTCGCCCGGCGGCCCCATGAAACTGTTCAAATCCAACGCCCGCCCGACGCTGCGGTCGGTCATCGGCCGAGGCCACTTGATCGTGGCCCTGCTGGCGATCTCCATGGCCAGCCTGTCCCTGACCTTTCTCGGGGTCCTGGCGTTGCGGGTGTATGCCGATCACAACCTGCACCTGATCGCCCGCTCCATCAGCTACACCGTGGAAGCCGCCGTGGTGTTCAACGACAGCGTGGTGGCCACCGAGGCCCTGGCCCTGATCGCCTCCACCGAGGAGGTGGCCGATGCCAAGGTGTATGACAGCCAGGGCCAGTTGCTGGCCAGTTGGCAACGCCCGGAAAGCGGCTTTCTGACCACCCTGGAAATGCACATCGCCAGCGCGTTCCTGGAAAAACCCATCAGCCTGCCGATCCTTCACCAGGGCCGGGAGATTGGCACCATCAACGTCACCGGCCATGGTGGCAGCTTGTTGCGCTTCCTCTTCAGCGGGCTGGTAGGGATTGTGCTGTGCATCGCCCTGAGCGCCTGGCTGGCGCTGTACCTGGCACGCCGCCAGCTGCGGGGCATCACCGGCCCCCTGCGCAGCCTGGCGGAGGTGGCCCACGCCGCCCGACGCGAACGGGCCTTCGACCAGCGGGTGCCGCCGGCGCAGATTGCCGAGCTGGATAACCTGGGCAACGACTTCAATGCCTTGCTCGATGAGCTGGAGGCCTGGCAGACCCATCTGCAAAGCGAGAATGAAACCCTGGCCCACCAGGCCAGCCACGACAGCTTGACCGGCCTGCCCAACCGGGCATTTTTCGAAGGCCGGCTGATCCGTGCCCTGCGCAGTGCCAACAAGCTCAACGAGCGCATGGCAGTGCTGTTCCTGGACAGCGACCGGTTCAAGGAAATCAACGACAACTTCGGTCACGCAGCCGGTGATGCGGTGCTGGTGGCGGTGGCCACGCGAATTCGTGCGCAACTGCGCGAGGATGATCTGGTCGCGCGCCTGGGCGGTGACGAGTTCGCCGTGCTGTTGAGCCCTCTGCATCGGGTCGAGGATGCCCAGCGCATCGCCGACAAGATCATCAGCAGCATGGAGATGCCGATCCCGTTGCCCGGCAGCCTGTCGATCCTGACTTCCCTGAGTATCGGCATCGCCGTGTACCCGGATCATGGCGCCACTCCAGGCAGTCTGCTGAATGCCGCAGACGCGGCGATGTACCAGGCCAAGCGCGGTGCGCGAGGCGGGCAACACACAGTGGGGGCGGAGCCCCCTATCGTTCAAGTTCAAAACAGGAGCTAATTCCCTTGTTCTCATTGACGCAACGTTCGGTTCGACTGTTCAGCACCCTGCTGTTCATGGCCCTGCTGGCCCTGGCCGGCTGCCAGAGTGTGCCGCCCAAAGGTCTGACCCCGAAACAGATCGCGGTACTGAAACAGGAGGGCTTCGAACTGACGGATGAAGGCTGGGCCTTTGGCCTGTCGGGCAAGGTGCTGTTTGGCAGCGATGTGGAAACCCTGAACCAGGCCAGCACCGAGATCGTCCAGCGCATCGGCAAGGCGCTGCTCAGTGTCGATATCCAGAAGGTTCGGGTCGATGGCCACACCGATGCTTCGGGCAAGGAGGCCTACAACGTGCAGCTTTCCGTACGTCGGGCCAAGAGTGTGGTCAAGGTGCTGACCCAGGTGGGCATGCGCGAAGAGAACATCCAGTTGCGCGGTCTGGGCAGCAGCGAGCCGGTGGCGTCCAACAGCACCGTGGCCGGGCGCACCGAGAACCGTCGGGTATCGATCGTGGTGATTGCCGACTGATCGGTGCCGCGCATCGTCGCGGCTGCCCTCGGCAGCCGCTAGCGGCCCGGAGCCGGCACGTCGCCTATGCCGTCGGGCAGGTTGGGGCCGATCTGGATCATGCCGGCGGACACCCAGGGCACCGTGCTGAACCCCCATTTCAGCGCCCCCCCGGCGTCAGCCAGGTCATAGACCCGGCTTTCACCCAGCAGCCTGCCGTTGCGCGGGTCTACAGGCGATAAAAGCCCGGAACCTCCCAGCGAGCGTACTGGATGGGTTCGGCCGTCGGATCCGGATGGTATTGGGTATGGAACATGCCAGGCAGGATCCGCAAAGGTTTGAATTGCTGGATCCGCTAGCAATCGTTGGGGCTGATCTCGGGAGCGTGAACGGTGCTTGCCAGGCCGGTTTCCCACCACTGGGATGCTGGCCCTAGTCCGGCGCAGGAAACGAGTGCACCTAGGGCGGGCAGTGAGCGCCGGGCGAGTCCTTGCCGTTCGGTTATCCAGATCGGTTGTGCCACGCATCTCGGCTTAGGGGGCGGCGAACTGCATCGTCCGGCTGTCGCCCATGAGCAGTGGCTGATTTTGCTCGGTCACTTGGCGGATGTAATCCCATAGCAGCGTGATGCGCTTCAATTTGCGCAGGTCCTCGCGGCAGTACATCCAGAATTGCCGGGTCAGATTGATCTCCCCGGGCAGTACCGGCAGCAGGCGCGGGTCCTGAGCCGCGAGGAAGCACGGCAGGATCGCCAGGGAGCGCCCTTGCTGCGCCGCCACGTACTGGGCGATGACGCTGGTGCTGCGCAGGTGGGCGCTGGCCCCGGGCACCACATTGGCCAGGTACAGCAGCTCGGAACTGAAGGCCAGGTCATCCACATAGCTGATGAATTGATGCTCGCCCAGATCGGCAGGGCGGCGGATCGGCGGGTGGCGGTCGAGGTACTCCTGGGTCGCGTACAGCTGCAGGCGGTAGTCGCACAACTTGCAGCACACGTAGGGGCCATGTTCCGGTCGCTCCAGGGCGATGACGATGTCCGCCTCGCGCTTGGACAGGCTGATGAAATGCGGCAGCGGCAGGATATCCACCGAGATCGCCGGGTAGTCGTCGAGAAAATGGCTCAACTGCGGAGTGATGAAAAAACTGCCGAAGCCTTCGGTGCAGCCCATGCGCACATGCCCGGAAAGCGCTACGCCAGAACCTGAAACCTGCTCGCAGGCCATGTGCAGGGTGCTCTCGATGGATTCGGCATACCCCAACAGGCGCTGGCCCTCGGCGGTCAGGACAAAGCCGTTGGTGCGGGACTTTTCGAACAGCAGGGTGCCCAGGGCGGTTTCCAGGGAGCCGATGCGTCGCGACACCGTGGTGTAGTCCACCGCCAGGCGCTTGGCGGCGCTGCTGGCCTTGCGGGTGCGGGCCACTTCGAGGAAAAACTTCAGGTCGTCCCAGTTCAGGGTGCTTAGCGAGGTGATGTTTTTTTGCATGATGGACCGGTTTTTATGTGCGTTCTTATTAGGAATTTGCACATCTATACTCCAAAAACCGTCCGATACCAACTCGCGACAGCCCCTCTCTCAAGGCCAGCCAATGCCTTGGTTCCCTGCATAAGAACTCAAGAAGTCAGGAGACCCCATGAACGCATCCCTCAAGCCCGGCGGCACCACCCTGCAACAGGTCAAGTTGCTGATCGACGGTGAATGGGTCGAGTCCCAGACCCAGGAATGGCACGACATCGTCAATCCGGCGACTCAGGAAGTGCTGGCCAAGGTGCCCTTTGCCACCGCCGCTGAAGTCGACGCCGCGATCGCTGCCGCCCAGCGCGCCTTCCAGACCTGGAAACTGACCCCGATCGGCGCGCGGATGCGCATCATGCTCAAGCTCCAGGCTTTGATCCGCGAGCATTCCAAACGCATTGCCGTGGTTCTCAGTGCCGAGCAGGGCAAGACCATCGCCGACGCCGAGGGCGACATCTTCCGCGGCCTGGAAGTGGTGGAGCATGCCTGCTCCATCGGCACCCTGCAGATGGGCGAGTTCGCCGAGAACGTCGCCGGTGGTGTCGACACCTACACCCTGCGCCAGCCGATCGGCGTGTGCGCCGGGATCACCCCGTTCAACTTCCCGGCGATGATCCCGCTGTGGATGTTCCCGATGGCCATCGCCTGCGGCAACACCTTCGTGCTCAAGCCTTCCGAGCAGGATCCGCTGTCCACCATGCTGCTGGTGGAACTGGCGGTGGAAGCCGGGGTGCCGGCCGGCGTGCTCAACGTGGTGCACGGCGGCAAGGAGGTGGTGGATGCCCTGTGCACCCACAAGGACATCAAGGCGGTGTCCTTCGTCGGTTCGACCGCCGTCGGCACTCACGTCTATGACTTGGCGGGCAAGCACGGCAAACGCGTGCAATCGATGATGGGGGCGAAGAACCACGCCGTGGTCCTGCCCGACGCCAACCGTGAACAGACCCTGAACGCCCTGGTGGGCGCAGGCTTCGGTGCGGCCGGCCAGCGTTGCATGGCGACTTCGGTGGTGGTGCTGGTGGGGGCTTCGAAGCAGTGGCTGCCAGACCTCAAGGCCCTGGCGCAGAAACTCAAGGTCAACGCCGGCAGCGAGCCGGGCACCGATGTCGGCCCGGTGGTCTCCAAGCGGGCCAAGGCGCGGATTCTGGAGCTGATCGAAAGTGGCGTGAAAGAAGGCGCCAAGCTGGAGCTGGACGGCCGTGGGATCACTGTCCCGGGCTACGAGCAGGGCAACTTCATCGGCCCGACCCTGTTCTCCGGGGTGACCACCGAGATGCAGATCTACACCCAGGAAATCTTCGGCCCGGTGCTGGTGGTGCTGGAGGTCGACACCCTGGATCAGGCCATTGCCCTGGTCAACGCCAACCCCTTCGGCAACGGCACCGGCCTGTTCACCCAGAGCGGCGCGGCGGCGCGCAAGTTCCAGAGCGAGATCGACGTCGGCCAGGTGGGCATCAACATCCCGATTCCGGTGCCGGTGCCGTTCTTCAGCTTCACCGGTTCCCGCGGTTCCAAACTCGGCGACCTGGGCCCCTACGGCAAGCAAGTGGTGCAGTTCTACACTCAGACCAAGACCGTCACCAGCCGCTGGTTCGACGATGACAGCGTCAACGACGGTGTGAACACCACCATCAGCCTGCGTTGAGGAGCCTGACATGAACATTGCATTTATCGGCCTGGGCAACATGGGCGCGCCCATGGCCCGCAACCTGATCAAGGCCGGCCATCAGTTGAACCTGTTCGACCTCAACCAGAGCGTGCTGGCGGAGCTGGCGCAACTGGGCGGACGCGTCGCAGCCTCGCCCAAGGCCGCCGCCGAAGGCGCCGAACTGGTGATCACCATGCTTCCGGCTGCGGCTCATGTACGCAGTGTGTGGCTGGGTGAAGACGGGGTGCTGGCGGGTATTGGCCGCGGCGTTCCAGCGGTGGATTGCAGCACCATCGACCCGCAGACCGCCCGTGAGGTGGCCGCCGCCGCCGCCAAGCAGGGCGTGGCCATGGCCGATGCGCCGGTATCCGGTGGCACCGGCGGTGCCCAGGCCGGAACCCTGACCTTCATGGTCGGCGCCGGCGCCGAACTGTTCGCCACCCTGCAACCGGTGCTGGCGCAGATGGGCCGCAACATCGTGCACTGTGGCGAAGTGGGCACCGGGCAGATCGCCAAGATCTGCAACAACCTGCTGCTGGGGATCTCAATGATCGGCGTCAGCGAAGCCATGGCCCTGGGGGATGCCCTGGGCATCGATACCCAGGTGCTGGCCGGGATCATCAACAGCTCCACTGGCCGTTGCTGGAGTTCCGACACCTACAACCCCTGGCCGGGCGTGATCGAGACCGCTCCGGCGTCCCGCGGCTACACCGGCGGCTTTGGTGCAGAGCTGATGCTCAAGGACCTGGGGCTGGCCACTGAAGCCGCGCGCCAGGCCCACCAGCCGGTGGTGCTCGGTGCCGTGGCCCAGCAGCTGTACCAGGCCATGAGCCAGCGCGGGGAAGGTGGCAAGGACTTCTCGGCCATCGTCAACAGCTACCGCAAGCCGCAGTGATGCGCTGGCTGTCGGCCGCGACGGCTGTGACGAGGGAGCTTGCTCCCGCTGGTTTGCGCAGCAAACCCAGAGTCGCAGCCGATTGACCTGTGCCGGCGGGCCACCCTGACAGCTGCTCTTGGGGGCCGAGGCCCCCGGGAGCAAGCACCCACGCCACATCACATGGAATGCAGCCCCTTCAGCCGGGGCATTTGCGGGAACCTGCGTCGGGTAGGTTCCCGCTTTTTTTTGCCTGGCTCAGTTCGGCCGGCTGGCAGCGGAGACGGCGGGAGGGTTGAGGCGGGTGTCGAGGCCGAAGCGTTCCTGGATCACCACCTGGTACAGCCCCTTGGCCAGCAGCGGATTGATCAGGATGTTCCAGCTGTGCCGGGACACCGACGAGGGCACCAGCACGAACGGGTGGTCCGCCAGCAACTGGTCGACGAACTTCTGCTGGCCGGCGCTGGGAATCCCCGGCACCAGCCAGTTGGGGTTGGGAATACTGTTTTCATCGAGCCGGTAGATGGCCGACGGGTCCTGGATCAGGGCGCCGGTGAGCACGTGGGGCACGCTGTCCAGGGCGGAAAAGCCCTTGTGCACCGCCACTTCGAGAATCGCTGTGGCGGGGTCGGCGCTGGCGTACACCGCTTTCACTCCCTTGGAATTCCAGCGGCCGCCGCACAGCTCGGCACCGATGCCGCTGTCCCAGCTGTCGGCGTGCCGGGCGGCGTCCAGGCGCCAGAAATGAAGGGTGCTGCTGCCCGGCACCGTGATCACTGATAGACCCCGTATTCCAGGCGGGTGAGGAACTCGTCCACCAGTTCGAAGCCGATGGGGTTGGTCAGCAGGTCCACCGGCTTGTGGCCGTCCAGGCCCATCACCGGCTTGGCCATCCATTCCTGGGCCTCTTCACTGCTGCCGAAGATGTCCTCGGCCTTGGCCAGCACCTGGGCAAAGCGCACCGCGCGGGCGCTCTGTTCCGGGTTCAGCGGCTCGTCAGGGGTTTTCAGGCGCCGATGCAGGGTGCGCTCGGAGAGGCCGATGATCTTGGCCAGGACCTGTTCGTCCTTGAGCATGGGCACCGAGGAGACGAACTTGATGATCGCCGTCAGCGGGATGCCTTCCTCGGTCAGGCGATAGATCGAGATACGGTCGTCAAAGCGTGCCCGGCCACCCAGGAGGATGTCCGAGGACTGCTCTTTCAATACCAGTTTGCCTCGCCGCTTGAGGGCGATGCCGGTGCCTGTCAGCGCAACCATGAGTGCTGCTCCTGCCTTTGCCATTTGGCAGGGATTATATAGACATTTGGCAGAAGGCGCAGAATTGAATCGCAACACGGCAAGGGGAGCCCGGCTGAGGCGGGCTCCCGCTGGTGCTACGCGGCTCAGGCGAAGACGAAGTACTTGCGCACGGTCTCCACCACTTCCCAGGTGCCTTTCATCCCGGGTTCGACCACGAAGATATCGCCGGCCCGCAGGTGGATAGGGTCGCGGCCGTCCGGGGTGATCACGCAGTAGCCTTCCTGGAAGTGGCAGTACTCCCACTTTTCATAGGCCACCCGCCATTTGCCGGGGGTGCAGATCCAGGTGCCCATGATCTTGCTGCCATCCTCGCTGGTGTAGGCGTTGAGGTTGACGGTGTGCGGATCACCTTGGAGTTTTTCCCATTTGCAGGCGTCGAGGACCGGCAGCGGATGGGTATCGCGAAGAACGGTAATGGGTTGCGACATGCTGTGCTCCTAGCGGGCAGAGAACTGAAGCCGCACCCTATAGCGCCCGGCGGGCAGGGGGTTGTCTGTTCTCGACCTCGGGGTATCCAGAAGCGCAGTTGCTCAGTGTGGCGCGCGCCAGGGCAGGCTGGTGGCCGGAGGGCAGGGCGGGGAAATCGGGCCTGCAAGATTCATCCGGCAAAGGCCATTTTATTGGCAGGATGTGCGAAATATCCGAAGCTGCCCGGGTGATTTTGCAAGAATCTTTACCGGTTTCGCTCGTATCATTCAGCTCGGAGTGACCTAAGAGCCGCACGAATGGAAAATACACCACGCTGGTGGGATATCAGCCCGCCCTTGAGTACCGCGACCCCGACCTGGCCGGGCGATACGCCGTTCCAGGAAGAGCGCGTCTGGCAGTTCGGGCCCGAGTGCCCGGTGAACGTCGGCCGGGTGACCCTGTCGCCCCACACCGGTGCCCACGTCGATGCACCCTTGCACTACCGGCCGGACGGCCTGCCCATCGGCGAAGTGTCCCTGGAGCTCTACATGGGGCCATGCCGAGTCCTGCATTGCCTGGGCAGCGGTGCCCTGGTGCAGCCCGAGGATCTGCTCGGGCGCCTGGACAACCTGCCCCCGCGGGTGCTGCTGCGCACTTATCAACAGGCGCCGCTGAGCACCTGGGATCCGCACTTCACCGCCGTCGCCCAAGCCACCGTCGATCTGCTGGCCGGCCTTGGGGTACGCCTGATCGGCATCGACACCCCGTCCCTCGACCCCCAGCAATCCAAGACCATGGATGCTCACAACGCTGTGGCCCGGCATGGCATGGCGATCCTGGAAGGGGTGGTGCTCGATGAGGTTGCCGAAGGCGACTACGAACTGATTGCCCTGCCACTGCGCTTCGCTCACCTGGACGCCAGTCCGGTGCGGGCGATCCTGCGCCCCTTGGCTGATTGATTCCTACAATAAATACACAGCTGGCCGTTCTCCGGCCGTGCTCGCCCCGCTCGGGGCAGCACACCGGCGCACGGTAACCGCTGCCTGAGGCGAGGAGCCCACGCGATGAGCCAATGTCCCTATTCAAGCAACCCCCCGGCGGAATGGCATAACGCCGAGCTGAATTTTTCCGACGCCATGAGCTACGGCGACTACCTGGACCTGGGGCGCATTCTCAGCGCCCAGCATCCACTGTCGCCGGACCACAACGAGATGCTCTTCATCATCCAGCACCAGACCTCCGAGCTGTGGATGAAACTGATGCTGCACGAGCTCAAGGCCGCCCGTGAACATGTGCGCCAGGGCCAGTTGCCCCCGGCGTTCAAGATGCTGGCCCGGGTTTCGCGGATCTTCGACCAACTGGTGCATGCCTGGGCGGTACTGGCCACCATGACCCCTTCGGAATACAAGTCGATCCGGCCGTACCTGGGCCAGTCCTCGGGGTTCCAGTCGTTCCAGTACCGGGAAATCGAATTCATCCTCGGCAACAAGAGCGCGGCCCTGCTGCGGCCCCACGCCCATCGTCCCGAGCTGCTGCAATCGCTGGAAGAGTCGATTGCCACTCCGTCCATGTATGACGAGGCGATTGCCCTGATGGCCCGCAGCGGCCTGAGCATCGATCCCGAGCGCCTGGCGTTGAACAGCACCAGCCCCACCCAGCACGACCCTTCGGTGGAAGCCGCCTGGCGCGAGGTCTACGCCAACCCTTCGGCCTATTGGGACCTGTACCAGTTGGCGGAGAAATTCATCGACCTGGAAGACTCGTTCCGCCAGTGGCGTTTCCGCCACGTGACCACGGTGGAGCGGATCATCGGCTTCCAGCCGGGCACCGGCGGCACCGAGGGCGTGGGATACCTGCGCAAGATGCTCGATACCGTGCTGTTCCCCGAGCTGTGGCGAGTGCGCTCCTCGCTCTGATCAGCAAACGCCCCGCCAGCCGGGGCGTTTTCATTTGCCGGCCGGTCTCTGCACCTCTGACGCCCTACTCTAGGCGCTGCCACAGGCGGCGATCGGCTGCGCCGTAGACGCGCTCTTGAGGCCTGGCAGGTCCGTCGGACCGCGGCAGCGGCTACAGAGATCGTTGGCGAGCGTAGCGCTCTGGGGATAAGGTGGTCGCCTTCGGCGTAATATTTTTACTTCCTACGGCAGACCGCATGGCCCAGACCTTCGAACTTGAAACTCTGAAGATGCAACTCAGCGACCCGGAGTTTGCGCCCCTGGATCTGCATCAGCGCATCCAGCGCGCCTTGCGCGGGCTGATCCTCGATGGCGCCCTGGGCCCGGGGGTGAAGCTGCCGGCGACCCGGGCCCTGGCCAAGTCGCTGGCAGTATCCCGGGACACCGTGGAAAACGCCTATGTGCAGTTGCAGCGCGACGGTTTCATCCTGCGCCGCGAAGGCTCGGGCAGTTATGTCTGCGAAACCATCGGGGCCCAGTTGCGTGGCACGGCCCGCCGGCGCCAGCACCTGCAGGGGCGACCGGACAAGAGTCCGGAGCCGGGAGCGGGCCTGAGCCGGCGTGGCGCGGCGCTGTTGGAGAGGGGCGGCGTCAGCGATCAGCAGGCGGTCACGGCCTTCGCTACCGGGCTGCCGGAAACCCGCAGCTTCCCGGTGGAGGTCTGGGAGCGCCTGCAACGCCAGGCGTTGAAGGATTACCGCGCCAGCGTGCTGCTGCATGGCGATCCCCAGGGGGCGCTGCCCCTGCGCAAGGCGATTGCCGCCTACCTCAATCTGGAGCGCGGGGCCAAGGTGCAGCCCGAGCAGGTCCTGGTGCTGAGCAGTACCCGCCAGGCGCTGTTTCTGTGTGCGCAACTGCTGGTGGACGCTGGCAAGCCGATCCTGATGGAGAACCCGGGCTACTTCGGTGCGCGCAAGGCCTTCGAGGCTGCCGAGGCGCGGATCGTGCCCATAGACGTCGATGCTCAGGGCATCCGCACCGACCTGCTGCGGGCCGACCGCAGTGGCGCCCGGTGCGTCTATGTGACGCCGTCGCACCAGTACCCAACTGGCGCCACCCTGTCCCTGGAGCGCCGGCTGGAGTTGACCCGTTGGGCCGCCGAGCACGATCGGTGGATCATCGAGGACGACTACGACAGCGAGTTCCACTACGACGGCTTGCCCACCGCCTGTGTCCAGGGCCTGGACCCGTTCCGGCGCACGCTGTACATCGGCACCTTCAGCAAGACCCTCTATCCAGGGCTGCGCATGGGCTACATGGTGCTGCCCGCCGAACTGCTGGGGGCCTTCGCTGGCGCTCGCAGCATCATGGACGGGCACACGCCGCAGATCCTCCAGCTGACCCTGGCGCGGTTCATGGAGGAGGGGCACTACAACGCCCATGTGCGGGCCATGCGCAAACTGTATGCGGGGCGCCGGCAGGCCATGCTGGAGGCCGTCGGCCGGCATTTGCAGGGCATCGCCAGGGCCCTGCCACCACCGGGCGGGTTGCAGATCCCGTGCTTGCTGGAGCCCGGCTGGAGCGAGGCGCTGACCCAGCAACGTGCGGCCAGAGCCGGCATCCAGCTGCCGGGGCTCAGCCGGCTTTACGCGGGGGAACAGAAACAGCAGGGTTGGCTATTGGGTTATGCCTCCCTGAGCGCCCATGAGATCGAGACGACAATGGCGCGCCTGGCTCGGGCATTGAGAAAACCCTAGCCCGGACCAGAAGGGCGCCCTGGCGCAGCCGGCTCTTCCTGGCGTCATCAGGGCTTGGCGCGGCCCATCTCCAGGGCGCTGCGTGGCCCCAGGATCACCAGGTGCACGGTCAAGCCAGCGACCAGCCCCCAGAAGGCACCGCCGACACCCAGCAGGCTGACGTTGGCCGCAGTGGCGAGGAAGGTGATCAGCGCGGTTTCCCGGGTGGCCGCATCGGCCATGGCGTTGGCCAGGCTGCCGCCGATCGCCCCCAGCAGCGCCAGGCCCGCCAGGGTGGTGATAAAGGCCTTGGGCAAGACCATGAACAGGGTCGCCAGGGTCACCCCGAAAGTCCCCACCAGCAGGTAGAACACCCCGCAGGCGATACCGGCGATGTAGCGCTTGCCCGGGTCCGGGTGGGCATCCTCGCCGGTGCAGATGGCCGCGGTGATCGCTGCCACGTTGAAGGCGTGGGCGCCAAACGGCGCCATGATCAGCGAGCCCAATCCGGTGACCGTGAGCAGCGGGTTGGCGCTGGTCCGATAGCCGTCATTGCGCAGCACCAGCATGCCCGGCATGTACTGGCCGGTCAGGGTGATGACGAACAGTGGCAGGGCCACGCCGAGCAAGGCCGGCACGGAGAATTGCGGTGCGGTGAACAGCGGGACGGCGAAGCTCAGGTGCACGGTGGAAAAGTCGACCCGTTCCTGGACGATCAGCAGCGCCAGGCCGATGAACAGAATGCCCACCACGGCAAAGCGCGAAGTGAAGCGCCGCAGCACGGCATAGGAGAGCACCAGCACTATCACCAGCAGTGGATCGGCGCTGGCACCGCCAAAGGCATTGATCCCGAATTGCAGCAGGATGCCCGCCAGCAGGCCTGCCGCGATGCCCTTGGGAATCATCCGTACCAGTTTGTCGAAGGCCCCGGACCAGCCCAGGACAATGAACCCCAGGGCCGAAACCAGGTAGGCGCCGATCACCTCGGCATAGGGCGTGAAGGGCATCACCGTGGCCAGGAAAGCCGCCCCGGGTGTGGACCAGGCAGTGATGATCGGCGCCTTGTAGCGCAGGCTCAGCCACATGCCGGAGAGGCCCACGCCCACCGACACGGCCCAGACCCAGGAGGTGGTCTGGGCCGGCGTCAGGCGTGCCAGTTCAGCGGCCTGGAACACCAGGATGAACGTCCCGCCATAGTTCACCAGCACTGAAATCAGTGCTGCCAGGGTGGGTGAGAAAACATCGGCCGCTCTAAGGCCTGCCGCGGGTCTGTTCATAAGCCACTCTCCATCGAGGAACAGGCTCCCTGGCCCAAGCGCCGGGAGAGGCTCGATTCTAGGTAGCGGGTGGACTATTGTTTCAGGCCGCCTTGCTACTTTCTGGCAGACCACTTTAGTGGCGCCGACAAAAAAGCCCGGCCTTGGAAAAGGCCGGGCTTTGAGCGCTGGCGCGAACCTGCTGGTTTAGCGCAGGGCGGGTTGTTGCGTCTTCTTCGACCGGCTCAGGAGGTAGAAGCCTCCAATCACCAGGACCCACACCGGGATTGCGTACACCGAGGCGCGGATCCCGGGAATCATCCACATCACGCCGACGATCATGACCATGAACGCCAGGCACAGGTAGTTGCTCAACGGCGACCAGAAGGCCTTGAACCCCGGGACCACGCCCTGCTCGGCCATGGCCTTGCGAAAGCGCAGGTGGGTCAGGCTGATCAGCGCCCAGTTGATCATCAGCGCCGCCACCACCAGGGCGAACAGCAACTCCAGGGCCTCATGGGGCGCCAGGTAGTTGACCAGCACGCAGAGCAGGGTGATCAGTGCGGAGATGCCCAGGGCCAGGACTGGCACGCCCTGCTTGTTGAGCTTCATCAGCGCTTTGGGCGCGTCGCCCTGTTCGGCCAGGCCGTAGAGCATGCGGCTGTTGCAGTACACGCCGCTGTTGTACACCGACAGCGCCGCGGTCAGCACCACGAAGTTGAGGATCTGCGCTGCCGCATCGCTGCCGATCAGCGAGAAGATTTTCACGAACGGGCTGCTGCTGTAGGCGTCGCCGCCGGCGTTGAGGCTCACCAGCAAGTCGTCCCACGGGTACAGCGAGAGCAGTACGGCCAGGGCGCCGACGTAGAAGATCAGCACCCGGTAGACCACCTGGTTGATGGCCTTGGGGATCACCTTGCGTGGCTCGCTGGCCTCGGCGGCAGTGATGCCCACCAGCTCCAGGCCACCGAAGGAGAACATGATGAAGGCCATGGCCATCAGCAGGCCGCTGCCGCCGTTGGGGAAGAAGCCGCCGTGGGACCAGAGGTTGCTGACCGAGGCCTGGGAGCCGCCGCTGCCGCTGAACAGCATGTAGCAGCCGAGGACGATCATGCCAACGATGGCCACCACCTTGATGATGGCGAACCAGAACTCGGCCTCGCCGAAGAACTTCACGTTCATCATGTTGATCAGGTTGACCAGCACGAAGAACACCGCGGCGCTGACCCAGGTGGGGATCTCCGGCCACCAGAACTGCACGTACTTGCCCACCGCGGTGAGCTCGGCCATGCCCACCAGGACATACAGCACCCAGTAGTTCCAGCCGGCGAGGAAGCCGAAGTAGCCGCCCCAGTACTTGTGGGCGAAGTGGCTGAAGGAACCGGCCACCGGCTCTTCGACAATCATTTCTCCCAGCTGGCGCATGATCAGGAAGGCGATGAAACCGGCAATCGCGTAGCCGAGGATCATCGAGGGGCCGGCGGATTTGAGCACCCCGGCCGAGCCGAGGAAGAGTCCGGTGCCGATCGCCCCGCCCAGGGCAATCAACTGAATATGGCGATTCTTCAAGCCACGCTTGAGTTCACCCTGCTTCAAGGTTTGATCCACTAATTGCGCTCTCTTCTAGTTGTTATCAGGAGCGATCCCGTCGTTTGCGGGACCGGTCGCGGCCATAGGTTGACGGGATCAGATATTACTCTCGGTGAACCGCTCGTAATACAGCTGAACGCGGTTAAGTTGCTGTTCTTGCAGCCAGATCCGGATTGAATCGACCATCGGCGGCGGCCCGCAGACATACAGGTCGGTGTCGGTATCGCGCAACTCGCTGCTGTCGAAGTGCTCGTTGATGTAGCCGCGCTTGCCCGGCCATTCCGGGTCAGCATCGCTGACCACCGGGGTGAAGCGGAACGCCGGCAGGCGCTCGCCGTAAGCCTGGATGCGTTGCAGTTCGCACAGGTCGCGGCTGCTGCGCACGCCGTAGTACAGGTGCACCGGTTGCCGGCAGTCCTGCTCGACGATCTGTTCGAGCATCGCCAGCAGGGCGGACAGCCCGGTGCCGCCGGCCACCAGGATCAGCGGGCGGCTGATCTGGCGCAGATAGAAGGCGCCCAGGGGCGCTTCCAGCTCGATGACGTCGCCCACCTGGCAACGCTCGCGGATGTAGTTGCTCATCACCCCGTCGGGCAGCAGGCGGATCAGGAACTGCAACTGATTGTCCGCTGCCGGCCGGTTGGCGAAGGAGTAGGCGCGGCTGCTGCTGGTGCCGGGGATGCTCAGGCGGGCGTACTGGCCCGGGAGGAAATCCAGTGGCGCCTGACGGCTGCCCAGGTCCAGGTGCAGGATCGCGGTGCTGTCCGACACCTGGCGCACGTCGATCACCGAGCCCTGCAACTGCACCGGGTCGGCGCTGTGGCACAGGCTGGAATCGAAATCGAAATAGAACGCCGCATCCGACTGCACCCGAGTCTGGCAACTGAGCATCTTGCGCTGCTCCAGGTCCTGGGCGGACAAGGCTTCCTCGTCCACATAGTCCTGGCTGTACTGGCCCGACTCGCAGCGGCCCTGGCACGTGCCGCAGACCCCTTCGCGGCAGTCCAGGGGGATCTTGATGCCGTTGCGCAGGGCGGCGTCGAGCAGTATTTCATTGGCTTGCACCGGGAAGAACAGGGTCTTGCCGTCGGCAAAGCTGAACGCGACCTTGTGCGTCATGGGTGAATCCCCGTGGTTCAGAGGTGGTAGAAATCGAGCACCGAGTTGATCGTGTCGTTGAGCAGCAGCACATGCTTGCGCTGGATCAGCCAGCTGTCGCCGTGGGGCTTGAGGTCGTAGGTGGCGTGGCCGTAGAAGTCTTCGGAAGTGGCCAGGCGATAGAACAGCGTGTGCCAGTTCAGGCGCACCTGCAGGTGGCCGTGCTCGCCCTCGGTGATCCGCAGGTTGTTCACCAGGTGCAGGGTGCGCGGCATCGGGATGGTCGAGGCCGCCTTGCCGGTGCGCAGGCGGAACACCCGGTCCTCCAGGCCTGAGCGGTTGGCGTAGTAGATCAGTGACATCTCGCGTTTCGGGTCCTGGGTGTAGACGTGCTCGGAGTCCCATTGCGGCAGGTGGAACTCGCTGTCCACGGCGAACAGCGCCAGGTAGGCGTCCCAGTCCTGGGCATCGCACAGCTCGGACTTGCGGTAGAAGAATTGCTCGATCTGGTACTGCAATTGCGCATTCATGCTCATACCTCACGCAGTTTCAGGGGCTGGCGCTGCAGGCCCTCGAGGAGGAATTTCTGCCAGTTCTGGTGCTGGTTGACGTACAGCCCCTCGTGGGTGATCTCGGTGCCGGTCATGGCCGGCTGGATGCCCAGGTTTTCGCTGTTGGCGGTGGGGCCGGTAACCCAGCGGTGCTGGCCGCGGGAGATATCGCTCCAGCGCTCCAGGCGCCCCTGGAAGCCGCGCTGGGCTTCGCGAAACTCCACCAGGTCGTCGGGTGTGCCCATGCCGGAAACGTTGAAGAAGTCCTCGAACTGGCGGATGCGGTTTTCCCGGTCGGCGTCGCTCTCGCCCTTGACCCCGATGCACTGGCTGATGATTTCGGTCTTGTTCCAGGCGATGGGGCGGATGATCCGCAGCTGCGAGCTGATCTGGTCGAGGAAGAACAGGCTCGGGTAGATGTTCAGGTTGCGTAGGCGGTGCATCATCCACTCGGCCCTGGGCTGGCCGTATTCCTCCACCAGGCGCGGCATGATGCTGGCGTAGCCGGAGCGCACCGCCGGGTTGGGCATCTCGCTGAACAGCACGCTGTGGCCGTTCTCGAAGGCGAACCAGCCGTCGTCGGTGTTGGCGTCGCCGGCGCCGAGCTTGCTGTAGTCCAGGGTCGCGCTGCTGCCGGTGCCGGCGTCGCTGTTGACCTGCTGGCGGTGTTGCACCGTGGCCACGTAGTTGTAGTGCACGGTGCTGACGTGATAACCGTCCAGGCCGTTCTCGTTCTGCAGCTTCCAGTTGCCGTCGTAGGTGTAGGCGGACTTGCCCGGCAGCACCTCCAGTTCACCGCTGGGGGACTGGGCGTTCATCATGTCGAAGAACACCTTGGCATCGCCGAGGAAGTCTTCCAGGGAGTTGTCGGCGGCCACGTCCAGGCTGATGAACACAAAGCCCTTGTAGCTCTCGATGCGTGCCTTCTTCAGGCCGCGGGTCGCCTTGTCGAAACCCTCGTCGTATTCCCCGGGAGCCTTGACCTTCACCAGGCGCCCGTCGCTCTTGTAGCACCAGGCGTGGAAGGGGCAGGTGAAGGTCGACTGGTTGCCCTTGCCGACCCGGGTCAGGGTGGTACCGCGGTGCTGGCAGGCATTGATCAGGGCGTTGAGCCGGCCCTCGCCGTCGCGGGTGATGATCATCGGCTGGCGCCCGGCGCGCAGGGTGATGAAGTCGTGAGGGTTCGCCAGCTCGCTTTCGTGACAGGCGTAGATCCAGTTCTTTTCGAAGATCAGCTCCATCTCCAGGTCGAACAGCTCGGGTTCGGTGAACATCTCCCGGGCGATGCGGAACACGCCCTCGGCGGGGCGAAAGTCCAGGCAGCTGTCGATGAAGCTTTTCCATTGTTCGAGGTTTCTTGCACCACTCATGGGTCGGTACCTTTCTTGTTCAGGCCAGTCGGGTGCATTCATTAGAGAGAGTGGAGGCCTTGGGTGGCTATCCGCTTAGTCGGCCAAGGCCATCCATAAAATTGCCGGGGGAGCGGCCCCGCAGGGAAAGGGCGGCGTTGGGTAGCATCTACCCAGAATCGGGCGGGCGGCTCAGCGGTGGCTGCACGGCGGTGCGCTGATGGGCTAGTGTGAGCACAGCCAGTGAGGACGACAGGGCCTGGTTATCCACTTAGTCGGCGATTGCTATCCACTGGGTTGGCAGCATCGCCGGCTGGCGCAAAACTTGCCCTGTCACACCGGACGCGCCGTCAGAGCGCGCTGAATAAAAATTGCCGTGGGTGCGCCGTGATGAATAGCAAGGCTGATGGGCTGTTGCGCGAAATTCGTATCGATCGCTATGACCTGGAAGGGGCTCGCAGTTGGATGGCGGGCATTTGCGGGCCTCACCGCCTGGTGACCTCGAACCCGGAGCGGATCCGTTTCCACCACAGTGCCAATGTGCTCAGGTCCCGCTCCACGACCCTGGGCATCATCGAGTACGGCACCGATGTCCGGGTGGACATCGAAGACCCCGAACGCTTCAGCAGCTACAGCCTGAGCCTGCCGTTGTGTGGCGAGCAGGAACTGAACAAGGACGGGCGCCGGCTGCGTTCGGACCGCGACCTGGGGGTGATCATCGCCCCCAACGAAAGCCAGGTGCTGGCCATTTCCGGTGATTGCCGCAAGCTCCAGGTGGTGATTTCCCGGCCGGCCATGGGCGAGGCCCTGGAGGCCCTGCTGCAGCGCCCGGTGCAACAGCCGCTGCGCTTCGAGCCCGGGATGGATGCGTTGCACGGTGCGGCCGCCGCCTGGTGGCGCATGGCCCAGCACTTCATTGGCGAACTGGCCCAGGGCAACGAGCTGTATGAGCAACTGGCCTTTACCCGGGAAATCGAAAGCTCGCTGATCAAGGGCCTGATCCTGGCCCAGCCCAACAACTACTCCGAAGAATTGCGCACGATGCTCGGGGTCAAGCTGCCCCATTACCTGGTGCGGGCCCGCCAGTACCTGCATGAGCACGCTCGCGAGGCCTTGCACCTGGAGGACCTGGAGGCCGCCGCCGGGGTTTCGCGCTTCAAGTTGTTCGAGGCGTTTCGCAAGTATTTCGCCCTGTCGCCCATGGCCTATCTCAAGCGCCATCGGTTGAACGGCGCGCGCCAGGAGATTCTCGAACAGGGCGCGGCCCGCAGCATCTCCGAGATCGCCCTGGGCTGGGGCTTCACCCACCTGGGACGGTTTTCCGCCGAGTACCGCAAGCTCTTCGACGAAGCGCCGAGCGCCACCGCCCAGCGCCATCCGGCACGACGCCCGGCGGGTTTCTAGGCCGCAGGCGCAGTGGCTACTTGCGCAGCACCAGGTCCAGCAGGCCGTCCTGTTCCTTGATCTTCTGCAGGACGATTTCCGAGCGGATGTCGGTGACCCCGCTGGCGCGGTTCAGGTGATTGACGATGAAATCCGAGAAGTGCTTGAGGTTGCGTGCCTGGATCCGCAGCACGTAGTTGCTGGCACCGGTGATCACGTAGGCGGCCACCACTTCCGGCCACTGCTGGACCTTGCTGATGAAGGTCTCGTGCCAGCCTTCCACGTCCTGGCGCAGGGACACATGGACGATGGCTTCCAGTTCGATGCCCAGGCGCTCGGCGTTGAGCTGGGCGCGGTAGCCGCTGATGATCCCCTCGGCTTCGAGCATGCGCAGCCGACGCAGGCAGGCCGACGGCGAGAGGGCGACCTTTTCCGCCAGTTCCTGGTTGCTGATGCGCCCGTCCTGTTGCAAAAAGTGCAGGAGGCGCAGGTCGGTGGAGTCGAGGGTCATGGCTGGCATAAATCCGCGTTTTTTATTGGAGGATTAGAATTTTATTCGAGATTAGTACGGGAACGCGCCGCACTTTGCACGAAAATTCTCTACGGCTTCGTTCATTATTTCCTGAGTTTTCGGGTTGCCCAGACCCCGTGCCCACCCCCTGCAAGGCGGGCATGACATTGACCAAGACAGGACCTCCAATGATCAATAAAAACCACTGCCTGACGCTCGATGAACAGGACCCCCTGGCGCCGTTGCGCCAACAGTTTGCCCTGCCCGACGGGGTGATCTACCTCGATGGCAACTCTCTCGGCGCTCGGCCCCTGGCTTCCCTGGAGCGGGCCCGGCAAGTGATCGAGCAGGAGTGGGGCGATGGCCTGATCCGCAGTTGGAACAGCGCCGGCTGGCGTGACCTGCCCCAGCGCCTGGGAGATCGCCTGGCGCCGCTGATCGGAGCCGGGGCCGGCGAAGTGGTGATCACCGACACCACCTCGATCAACCTGTTCAAGGTCCTTAGCGCCGCGGTGCAGGTGCAGGCCGAGCGCGCCCCGCAGCGCCGGGTGATCGTTTCTGAAAGCAGCAACTTCCCGACCGACCTGTACATCGTCGAAGGCCTGACGCAGCTGTTGCAGCGCGGCTATTCCCTGCGCCTGGTGGACAGCCCGGAGCAGATTCCGGCGGCCATCGACCAGGACACCGCGGTGGTCCTGCTGACCCACGTCAACTACAAGACCGGCTACATGCACGACATGCAGGCGCTGACCGGGCTGATCCATGAAGCCGGTGCCCTGAGCATCTGGGACCTGGCCCACTCCGCCGGCGCGGTGCCGGTGGCGCTCAACGACTCCGGGGCCGACTACGCCATCGGCTGCACCTACAAATACCTCAATGGCGGCCCCGGCTCCCAGGCCTTCGCCTGGGTCGCGCCGGCGCTTTGCGACCTGGTCACCCAGCCGCTGTCCGGCTGGTTCGGCCATGCCCGGCAGTTCGACATGGCCACCCGCTATGAGCCCAGCAGCGGCATCGCCCGCTACCTGTGCGGCACTCAGCCGATCACCTCCCTGGCGATGGTCGAGTGCGGCCTGGAAATCTTCGAACAGACCGACATGCAGAGCCTGCGCCGCAAGTCCCTGGCCCTCACCGACCTGTTCATCGAGCTGGTGGAACAGCGCTGTGCCGGTCACGACCTGAAGCTGGTCACGCCCCGCGATCACGCCAAACGCGGCAGCCATGTGAGCTTCGAACACCCCGAGGGCTACGCGGTGATCCAGGCCCTGATCGCCCGGGGCGTGATCGGCGACTACCGCGAGCCGCGGATCATGCGTTTTGGCTTCACCCCGCTGTACACCCGCTTCAGCGAGGTCTGGGACGCGGTGCAGATCCTCGGTGAAATCCTGGATCAAGAAACCTGGGCCCAGGCGCAGTTCCAGGTGCGCCACAGCGTGACCTGAGACGCCGCCGGACCATCCAGCCGCCGGTGGCGGCTGATGGACGGCAACAACCCGCCAGGCGCGGCGCAAGGACATGCCGCCACCTCGAACGACGCGTGCACACAACAATAAAGAGGCACTGAACTTGACCACCACCAACAAGGGTTTCGAAGCGATTTCCAATCGTGAGCAGGGCCTCAGGCGCCAGCTCACCGCAGGCCAGATGAGCATGATCGCCATCGGCGGGGCAATCGGCACCGGGCTGTTCATGGGCAGCGCCTACGCGATCGGCTACGCCGGGCCCAGCGTGCTGCTGAGCTACGCCATCGGCGCCCTGATCACCCTGCTGCTGATGGGCTGCCTGGCAGAGATGACCGTGGCCCATTCCACTTCCGGCTCCTTCGGCGCCTACGCCGAGTTCTACATCAGCCCCCTGGCCGGTTTCCTGGTGCGCTATGCCTACTGGGCGGCCATCGTGCTGGCGGTGGGCGCCGAGGTCACGGCCATTGCCATGTACATGAAGTACTGGTTCGCCAACGTCCCGGAATGGGTGTGGATCATTTCGTTCTCCAGCATGCTGATCCTCCTCAACGCCATCAGCGTGAAGACCTTCGGCAACTTCGAATACTGGTTTTCCACCATCAAGATCGCCGCCATCGTCGGCTTCATCCTGCTGGCGGTGTACGTGGTGTTCGGCTCCGGCAACCCCGACTACGGGGTGCACAACTACAGGGCCCACGGCGGCTTCTTCCCCAATGGTCTGCAGGGCATGTGGATTGCCGTGATCGTGTCGATCTTCAGCTACCTGAGCGTGGAGATGATCGCGGTGGCGGCCGGCGAGGCCGAGGATCCGCAACGGGCGGTGAAACAGGCGTTTCGCGCCACCATCGTGCGCCTGGTGGTGTTCTACCTGCTGACCCTGGCGCTGATGCTGGCCATCGTGCCCTGGGTCCAGGCGGGCAAGGCCCAGAGCCCGTTCGTCACGGTGATGCAGACCATCGGCATTCCCGGGGCCACCGGGGTGATGAACTTCGTGATCCTGATTGCCGCCTTGTCGGCGATGAACAGCCAGCTCTACATCACCACGCGGATGATGTTCAGCCTGTCCCGCGGCGGTTATGCGCCCAAGTCCATGGGCGCCCTGAGCAAGAGCGGGATCCCGCTCAATGCCCTGCTGCTGTCCAGCTCCGGCATCGCCCTGGCGACCCTGATCAACGTGCTGTACCCGGAAAGCTCTTTTGCCCTGATGATGGCGATCTCGATGTTCGGGGCGATCTTCACCTGGTTCATGATCTTCCTCACCCACTACTGCTTCCGCCGCTATCACCAGCGCCACGGCGAGCAGCAGTTGTCGTTCCGCATGCGCCTGTTTCCCTACAGCACGTTGCTGGGGCTGGTGCTGATGGGGGCGGTGATGATCACCACCTTCTTCACCGAGGCGTTCAAGATGACCCTGGTGTTCGGGGTGCCGTTCCTGCTGTTGCTGACCCTGGTCTATTACCTGTGCTTCAGGAAGCCCAGGGCGGTCGCCGCGCTTTCCGAGGTTTGATGCGCCGCTTCCCGGGCAGCCCTACAGGCTGCCCAGGGGGCACTCCTCGCGGGCCTGCTGGAGGTCGGCTTCGAAGCTGCCGAGCCGTGCCTGCAACTGCTGCAGGGCACTGATCTGCAGGTTCAGCTCGTGCCTTTTTGCTGCCACGGCGGCTTGGGCCAGGTCCCAGGGAAATCCCTGTCCCTGATGAGTGGCGAACACTTGCTGCAACTCCCTGAGCTTGAAACCCAGCTGCTGCGCGCACTTGATGAACAGCAACTGCTCGACGCTCTGCTGGTCATAGAGCCGGTAGCGACCCTGGCGCTGTGGGGCCGGCAGCAGGCCGATGGCTTCGTAGTGGCGGATGCTCTTGATCGTGGTTCCGGACAGATGCGCGGCTTGGCCGATGTACATGAAGGCTCCTTTTTCAGTACCGCAGTTGTGTCGCCGGTCAGGGGCGGCGTCGGGCATTATCCGGCAGATTCAGAGCCGGGCAAGGTGTTGCGCCTGCAGCAGCCAGTCCGCCTTGCGTCCCTCGCTGGCGCCGAGCACCGGGCCGAAGGTCAGGGTGCGCAGCGAGCGGATGCCGCAGAAGGCCAGGGTGGTGCGGCGCATCTGCTGCAGGCCGGGCATGCGGTAGAACCACCGGTAGTACCAGGGCGGGGTGTCCATGGTCACCAGCAGGTGGGCGGTGCGGCCCTTGAGCAACTGCTCGGGAAAGGCCTTGCCGGGGCGGTACTTGAAGGCGAAGCCGGGCAGCAGCACGCGGTCGAGAAAACCCTTCAGCAGCGCCGGAATCCCGCCCCACCAGATAGGAAAAACCCAGACCAGATGCTCGGCCCAGAGAATGTCGGCCTGGGCTTTCTGCAGGTCGCTCTCCAGGGGTTGGACCTGCCGATAGCCCTCATGCAGCACCGGGTCGAAGCGCAGGTCGCCGAGTTTCAACTGGCGTACCTCATGGCCGAGCTGTTGCGCCGCCACTACATAGCGCTCGCTGAGCGCCGCGCACAGGCTGTGTTGGGAAGGGTGACCGAGAATCACCAGGATGCGTTTGCTCATTGCCTTGGTCCTTGGGACATAAAGTCCAAGGCTAAAGTCTGCCCCTAGGGGGAGAGTCAAGGCGCCAGCAATGCACGGCACAGGCCCTGGGCATACAGCGGCAGGCTGTCAAAGTCACGGGCGCACAGCAGCAGCCGGCGCCGGGCCCAGGCCTCGCTCAAAGGGCGCGACTGCAGCGCCAGCTCAGGCTGGCGCTGCAGGGCGGCCAGGGGCACCACCGCCAGCCCGGCCCCCCGGGCCACCATGCGCAGCACCGCGTCGAAACCTTCGGCACGAATGCGCAGTTGCATGCGCCGGCCCAGGTGCAGCGCCTGTTCTTCCAGGTACACCGCCAGGGCGCTGTGGCTGGCCAGGCCGACAAAGTCGTGGGCCAGGCTGTCGTTGAAGCTCGGTGCCGGCTGCGCACTCAGGGGATGATCCGCAGGCATCGCCAGCACCAGGGGATCGTCGCGAAAGGCGCGTGTCGCCAGGCCCTGGGTGTCCACCGCGTCGGACACGATGCCCAGGTCCGCCGCGCCCTGGCGCAAGGCGTGGGTGATGCGCTGGCTGGGCAGCTCCTGCAGTTCGATATCCACATGGGGGTGGCCTTGCAGGAAGTCCGCCAGCAACTCCGGCAGGTATTCGCTCAGGGCCGTGGTGTTGCACAGCAGGCGCACCTGGCCCTTGACCCCCTTGGCGTATTCGCCGAGGTCCTGTTGCAGGTGCTCGGCATACCGCAGCAGGGTCCGGGCGTGCTGGGCCAGGGCCTTGCCGGCGGCGGTCGGGCGGATGCCGCGACGCCCGCGCTCGAGGAACTCGATGCCCAGGGACGCTTCCATGGCCCTGATCCGTGCGCTGGCGGCGGCCAGGGACAGGTGGCTGCGAGCGGCCCCGGCGGTGATGTTGCCGGCCTCGAGAATGTTCAGGTACAGCCGCAGGTCGATCAGGTCAAAGTGCATGGGACATCCCCCGGGGAATGGTCTGCCGTAGGAGCCGGCTTGCCGGCGAAGGGGCCCGGGAGTTTTGCACAGGTCCTAGAAACGCCTTCGCTGGCAAGCCAGCTCCTACGGAGGTTATGGGCAACAGGTTTTCGTATGAGCCTATTGCTGTGCAAGAGGCTGGCTCAGTATATGGCAGATTTTCAGGGTCTCGCCCGGGGTGCAGCATAGGCCCATGAACAGCTCACTCGCGTTTTATCAGAACCTAGGATCCGCCCTGTCCCTGCTGGTGATCGGCACCTTCCTGCTGGCCGGCATGGTCAAGGGCGTGATCGGCCTTGGCCTGCCCACCATTGCCATGGGCTTGCTGGGCCTGGCTATGGCGCCGGCGCAGGCTGCGGCCTTGCTGATTATCCCGGCGACCCTGACCAACCTCTGGCAACTGGCCTTTGGCGGGCATTTGCCAGCCTTGCTCAAGCGCCTGTGGCCGATGCTGCTGGCGATTTTCGTGGGCACCGGCGCCGGTTCCCTGTGGCTGGGGATCGAGGGCGGGCAGTGGGTGGTGCGGGCGTTGGGGGCGGCGTTGCTGTTGTACGCCTTGAGCGGCCTGTGGCTGCCGACCCTGCGGCTGGCGCCGTCCCGGGAACGCTGGCTGGCGCCGCTGTGCGGCCTGGTTACCGGGGTGATCACTTCGGCCACCGGCGTCTTCGTGATCCCGGCGGTGCCCTACCTGCAGGCCCTGGGCCTGAACAGGGATCAGCTGGTGCAGGCCCTGGGGCTGTCGTTCACCGTCTCGACCCTGGCCCTGGCGGCCGGCCTGCTGTGGCGCGGCGCCCTGGGCGGGGCCGAGCTGGGGGCTTCACTGCTGACCCTGGCCCCGGCGCTGCTGGGCATGTGGCTGGGGCAATGGCTGCGCCAGCGCATCAGCGCCCTGCTGTTCAAGCGGGTGTTCTTTGTCGGCCTGGGCCTGCTGGGCGGGCACTTGCTGATCAGCGGCTAGGCGCAGAAGGGCTGAGCATGTCGATCTGGCGGATCTCGAAGTCCTGCTCCAGGTAGTCCATGCGGGAGTCGAGGAACTGCCGCATGTGCGGCAGGCTGGAGTGCTGGTCCAGGGCAGCCTGGGAGGCCCAGACCTCATAGAAGATGAACCGGCTCGGGTCCTGGCGGTCGCGCAGCATGTGGTATTCGATGCAACCGGCTTCGGCGCGGCTGGCAGCCACATGGCCGAGAAAGAACGCTTCGAAGGCTTCGGCGCGCTCGGGGCGGGTCTTGGCGTGGAGGATGAAGGCCTGGGGCGTGGTCATGGGGCGAATGCTCGTGGTGGCAATAAGAGGCGAAAATTCTAAGGCAACAATCCGTGGTCGATTCGTGCGTTTGAGTCAAATGTATTTTGAACAACCCGGGCTTATTCCCGAGGCCGTCCATCGTTAACCTGCCGCCATCGTTTTCAATCTTTGCGACCCGCCAAGGCCTGGGTGCCGGCAGGTCCTACCCGATGAGGCTGGATCATGAAAAAAGTATTGCTGCTCAATGGCGCGAAACAGTTCGCCCACTCCGATGGCCGCTACAACGCCACCCTGCATGACACCGCCCTGGCGGTATTCGACCGTGGCGGCGTGGAGGTCAAGGTCACCTCTATCGATGAGGGTTATGACATCAAGGAAGAAGTGGCCAAGTTCCTCTGGGCCGACGTGATCATCTACCAGATGCCCGGCTGGTGGATGGGCGCCCCGTGGATCGTCAAGAAGTACATCGACGAAGTCTTCACCGAAGGCCATGGCAGCCTCTACGCCAGCGACGGCCGGACCCGTTCCGACGCCTCGCAGAAGTACGGCAGCGGCGGCCTGATCCAGGGCAAGCATTACATGCTCTCGCTGACCTGGAATGCCCCGCAGCAAGCGTTCGACGACCCCAGCGACTTCTTCGAGGCCAAGGGCGTGGACGCGGTGTACTTCCCCTTCCACAAGGCCAACCAGTTCCTCGGCATGACCGGTCTGCCGACCTTCCTCTGTGTCGACGTGATGAAACGCCCGAACATCGAGGGCGATGTGCAGCGTTACGAGGAACACCTGAAGGCGGTGTTCAATCTCAAGGGCTGAATCCGGCTACTATTGAGTGCCTTCAAACCAGGTGTGGCCAGAGCGCGGGATGGCTCCCGCCTCGCGTCAGCCGCGTTGCCTGCAGAGCTGTCCGGCCGCGGACAGCGTGCCGGCAGGTTTGGGCGCAGCGCCCACGCCACAGCCATGCACCGCTGATGAGAGGACTCATGTGAAAGCCAGATCCGACGAACTGCAGGTCTTTGTCTGCGTCATCGAGTGCGGTTCGATCTCCGCCGCCGCCGAGCAGTTGGCCCAGACCCCTTCGGCCGTCAGCCGCACCTTGTCGCGGCTTGAAGCCAAGCTCGACACCACGCTGATCAACCGCACCACGCGGCGCATGGACCTGACTGAAGAGGGGCGCTATTTCTTCGAGCAGGCCAAGCTGATCCTCGACCAGATGGACGAACTGGAAGAGCGCTTGTCCTCGCGCCAGCGCAACCCCGCGGGCCGCCTGCGAATCAACGCGGCGTCGCCCTTCATGCTGCATGCCATCGTTCCCTACGTGGCCGAGTTCCGCAGCCTGTACCCGGATATCCAGCTGGAACTCAACAGCAACGACCTGATCATCGACCTGCTGGAGCAGAGCACCGACATCGCGATCCGCATTGGTGTGCTGGCGGACTCGACCCTGCACGCCCGCTCCCTGGGTTGCAGCCCCCTGCATATCCTGGCCAGCCCGGCCTACCTGGCCCGCCATGGCACGCCGCACAGCGTGGCGGAACTGGCTGGCCACACCCTGCTGGGGTTCACCCAGACCGAGACGCTCAACCATTGGCCGTTGCGGCATGTGCATGGTGATCGCTGGCAGATCCAGCCGGGCATCAGCGCGTCCAGTGGCGAAACCCTGCGTCACCTGGCGCTGGAAGGGCAGGGCATTGCCTGCCTGTCGCATTTCATGACTGTCGACGACATTCGTGCCGGGCGCCTGCAACCGCTGCTGGCCTCGTTCAACAGCGGCTATCGCCAACCGATCAACGCGGTGTACTACCGCAACTCGCAACTGGCCCTGCGCATCCAGTGCTTCCTGGATTTCATCCAGGCCAAGCTGGCGGACTACGCCAGCCCCGAGTTCCAGGGCTGAAGACCCCGGTCCCCGCCGGCCGCGGCCCCCTCTGGCAACCGATGCCTTGTAGGAGCCGGCTTGCCGGCGAAGAGGCCCCCGAGTTTTGCACAAATCCAGAAATCGCCTTCGCTGGCAAGCCAGCTCCTACGGTGGCCGCCCGCAGCGGATCCCTCTGGCAACCGATGTCTTGTAGGAGCCGGCTTGCCGGCGAAGAGGCCCTCGAGTTTTGCGCAAGTCCCGAGATCGCCTTCGCTGGCAAGCCAGCTCCTACGGTTTCGGTGGCCGCATGCAGCGGATCCCTCTGGCAACCAATCCCTCGTAGGAGCCGGCTTGCCGGCGAAGAGGCCCTCGGGTTTTGCGCAAGTCCCGAAATCGCTTTCGCTGGCAAGCCAGCTCCTACGGTCATCCATGTTGGTGGGTTGGGACGGGTGTACTGCGTTTGGTGATTGCTCAAACCCAGGTTCCGGGCCTATGTTCTTGCCGTTCAATAACAAGAAAAGGAAGGACCTCATGCGCATCCTGTTATTCAAGACCCTGGCCCTGACGGCCGCCATCGCCGCCAGCAGTTCGGCCTTCGCCGTGACCCTGGAAGGCGGGGCGGTGGCGGCACCCAACCAGTACGGCGCCGAGGTCGCGGCGCAGATCCTCAAGAAAGGCGGCAATGCGGTGGACGCCGCAGTGGCCACGGCTTTCGCCCTGGCCGTGACCTACCCCGAGGCCGGGAATATCGGCGGTGGCGGTTTCATGACCATGTTCATCGACGGCAAGCCGTACTTCCTCGACTACCGGGAAACCGCGCCCAAGGCCGCGACCCGCGACATGTACCTGAACGAGAAGGGCGAGGTGATCGAGAACCTGAGCCTGGTGGGCGCTCGCGCCGCCGGCGTGCCGGGTACGGTGATGGGCCTGTGGGAGGCTCACCAGAAGTTCGGCAAGCTGCCGTGGAGTGAGTTGATCACCCCGGCGGTGGGTTATGCGAAGAACGGTTTCAAGGTCGCCGACAAGCAGTACCAGTACCGCGAAGATGCGCTGAAGCTGTTCAACGGCACCACCAACTTCGGTGACTACTTCGGCAGCATGAAGCCCGGCGAAACCTTCCGCCAGCCCGAGTTGGCGGCGACCCTGGAGCGCATCGCCGACCAGGGCGCCAAGGAGTTCTACAGCGGCAAGACCGCCGACCTGCTGGTGGCCCAGATGCAGGCCGACAAGGGCCTGATCACCAAGCAGGACCTGCAGGACTACAAGGTCCAGTGGCGCCAGCCGCTGCAGGTGACATTCCGTGGCAACACCCTGTACACCGCGCCGCCGCCCAGCTCCGGCGGGGTCGCCCTGGCGCAGTTGATCAGCATCAAGGAAGCGCGCGCCGCCGACTTCAAGGGCGTTGAGCTGAACTCGGCCAAGTACATCCACCTGCTGGCGGAAATCGAAAAGCGCGTGTTCGCCGACCGCGCCGACTACCTGGGCGATCCGGCGTTTTCCGAAGTGCCGGTCCAGCAACTGACCGACCCCGCGTACCTGAAAAAACGCGCCGCCGAGGTCAATCCGAATGCCATCTCGCCCACCGAAAATGTGCGCCCGGGGCTTGAGCGGCACCAGACCACCCACTTTTCCATCGTCGATGCCCAAGGCAACGCCGTGAGCAACACCTACACCCTGAATTGGGACTACGGCAGTGGCGTGGTGGTCAAGGGGGCGGGCTTCCTGCTCAACGACGAGATGGACGACTTCAGCGCCAAGCCCGGCGTGGCCAATGCCTTTGGCGTGGTGGGCGGGGACGCCAATGCCATCGCCCCGGGCAAGCGCATGCTGTCGTCCATGAGCCCGAGCCTGGTCACCCGTGACGGCAAGGTCACCCTGGTGCTGGGTACGCCGGGTGGTTCGCGGATCTTCACCTCGATCTTCCAGGTGCTGAACAACCTCTACGACTACCAGTTGCCTCTGGAAAAGGCCGTGGCCGCGCAGCGCGTGCACCATCAGTTGCTGCCCAAGGACACGATTTACTACGACGCCTACGCGCCGCTCACCGGCAAAGTCGCCGACCAGTTGAAAACCATGGGCTACACCCTGGAAGACCAGGGCTGGGAAATGGGCGATATCCAGGCGATCCGAGTCAACGGCACGCAGCTGGAAACCGCTTCCGACCCTCGCGGTCGGGGTGTCGGCCAAGTGGTCAAGTAAGCTTCTGACGCAGCACACAGCAGCCCCTCGCCCAGATTCTTGCGTGGCGAGGGAGCTTGCTCCTGCCGGAGTGCATGGCACTCCCTAAACCGATCTGGCCCGCACGCCGCCATTTACCTCCCCCCGACGTTTACCCAGCCCGCGCTTCCACAACCCTCCATCAGTCGACACTGGCCGTCACCAGCCCGATTCCGTACCATGCGCCGCCTGTTTTTTTGCCATCCCCTGCGACCGCTCCTGCCGGTCCGCGTAGTAGGTCACTCATGAACGCAAAACGTCTGCGAGCCGATGTCCTGGCCGGGCTCACCACCTCCTTCGCCTTGCTTCCCGAGTGCATCGCCTTTGCCCTGGTAGCCCACCTCAATCCGCTGATGGGCCTGTACGGCGCCTTCTTCATCTGCACCCTGACCGCCCTGTTCGGTGGCCGCCCGGGGATGATTTCCGGGGCCGCCGGCTCGATGGCGGTGGTGATCGTCGCCCTGGTGGTGCAGCACGGGGTGCAGTACTTGCTGGCTACCGTATTGCTGGGGGGGCTGATCATGGTCGCCTTTGGCCTGTTGTGCCTGGGCAAACTGGTGCGCATGGTGCCGCACCCGGTGATGCTGGGCTTCGTCAACGGCCTGGCGATTATCATTGCCTTGGCCCAGCTGAAGCATTTCAAGAGTGGCGAGCACTGGCTCAGCGGCCAGCCGCTGTACCTGATGGGTGGCCTGGTGTTGCTGACCATGGCCATCGTCTATCTGTTGCCGCGGCTGACCCGGGCGGTGCCACCGGCCTTGGTGGCGATCCTCGGGGTGGGCCTGCTGGTGTACCTGCTGGGCCTGCCGACCCGCATCCTGGGGGACATGGCCCATATCGCCGGTGGGCTGCCAAGCTTGTCCCTGCCGGACCTGCCCTGGACCCTGGAAACCCTCGGCATCATCGCTCCCTATGCGTTCCTGATGGCGATGGTTGGCCTGCTGGAAACCCTGCTGACCCTCAACCTCACCGATGAGATCACCGAGCGCCGTGGCTACCCGGACCGCGAATGCGTGGCCCTGGGCGCGGCCAACATGGTCTCGGGCGCCTTTGGCGGCATGGGCGGCTGCGCGATGATCGGCCAGACCGTGATCAACCTCAGTTCCGGCGGCCGTGGGCGTTTGTCGGGAGTGGTGGCCGGTGGGCTGATCCTGCTGTTCGTCCTGTTCCTGTCGCCGCTGATCGAGCACATTCCCCTGGCGGCGCTGGTGGGGGTGATGTTCGTGGTCTCCCAGCAGACCTTCGCCTGGGCGTCCTTGCGGGTGATCAACAAGGTGCCGCGCAGCGATGTGCTGGTGATCCTGGCGGTCACCGCGATCACCGTGTTCACCGACCTGGCCACCGCGGTGCTCTGCGGCATCGTCATCGCCGCCCTCAACTTCGCCTGGCAGCAGGCGCGGGAGCTGTACGCCGACAGCCACCTGGAGGCCAACGGCAGTAAGCACTATCTGCTGCACGGCACCCTGTTCTTTGCCTCCACCACGGCGTTTCTCAACCAGTTCGACCCGGCCGGCGACCCGCAACGGGTAACCGTCGACTGCCGGCACCTGAGCTTTGTCGACTACTCGGCCATCGCCGCCCTGAAGACCCTGCGTGAGCGCTACGCCAAGGCTGGCAAGCAACTGCGGGTGCTGCACCTGTCGGAGCGCTGCAAAACGTTGCTCAAGCGTGCCCGGGTACAGCACGACTGAAGGCTATGGGATCGGCCGCCCTTGGGCGGCCGTGGATGAAAATACGCCCTACCGATTTTCATAAGCCGAGCGGTTTCTTAGCTGTTTGCGACATCGCCTGCCTCGTTACGAAAATTAGTTTCACTTGGTTTGAACATCACTCTGTTAAGTGATTAATGAATTTCACAACCATTCGAAAGTGACGCTGTTTTCAAGGAGGACGCCATGGCTCCCGCAACGGGTTACTGGCTGCTGGGCTACGCCGCAGTCGCCATCATCGCGCTGATCGTGTTGATCGCTCGGTACCGGCTCAACCCCTTTATCGTCATCACCCTGGTGTCGGTGGGTCTGGCGCTGATGGCCGGCATGCCGCCTTCCGGGGTGGTCGGCGCCTACGAGGCGGGGGTTGGCAAGACCCTGGGGCATATCGCCCTGGTGGTGGCCCTGGGCACCATGCTCGGCAAACTCATGGCCGAATCCGGCGGTGCCGAGCAGGTGGCGCGCACCCTGATCGACCGCTTCGGCGAGCGCAACGCCCATTGGGCCATGGTCTGCATCGCCTTCCTGGTGGGGCTGCCGCTGTTCTTCGAGGTGGGCTTCGTGTTGCTGGTGCCAATTGCCTTCACCGTGGCCCGGCGGGTTGGGGTGTCACTGCTGATGGTGGGCCTGCCGATGGTCGCCGGGCTGTCGGTGGTGCATGCCCTGGTGCCGCCGCACCCCGGGGCGATGCTGGCGGTGCAGGCCTATCAGGCATCGGTGGGGCAGACCCTGCTGTACGCGATCCTGATTGGCGTGCCCACGGCGATCATCGCCGGGCCGGTGTATGCGCGGTTTATCGTGCCGCACATCCACCTGCCGGCAGAGAACCCGCTGGAGAAACAGTTCATCGCCCGTGAGCCGCGCCTGCGCCTGCCGAGTTTCCGCCTGACCATGGCCACCATCCTGCTGCCGGTGGTGCTGATGCTGATCGGCGGCTGGGCCAACCTGCTGGCCGAGCCCGGCACCGGCCTCAATCAGTTCCTGCTGTTTATCGGCAACTCGGTGATCGCCCTGCTGGTGGCCACCCTGGTGAGCTTCTGGACCCTGGGCCTGGCCCAGGGCATGAACCGCGAGTCGATCCTCAAGTTCACCAACGAGTGCCTGGCGCCCACCGCCAGCATCACCCTGCTGGTGGGGGCCGGCGGAGGCCTCAACCGGATCCTCATCGACTCCGGGGTGACCGAGCAGATCGTCGGCCTGGCCCATGAGTTCCAGTTGTCGCCGCTGTGGATGGGCTGGTTGTTCGCGGTGCTGATGCGGGTTGCCACCGGTTCGGCCACCGTGGCCCTGACCACCGCCTCGGGGGTGGTGGCGCCGGTGGCCGTGGGCCTGGGTTATCCCCATCCGGAGCTGCTGGTGATCGCCACCGGCGCCGGCTCGGTGATTTTGTCCCACGTCAACGACGGCGGCTTCTGGCTGGTGAAGGAATACTTCAATATGACGGTCATTCAAACCTTCAAGACCTGGACCGTGCTGGAGACCCTGATCTCGGTGATTGCCTTCGGCCTGACCCTGGTCCTCGCGGAGTTTTTGTAGATGGACATCCTGTACCAGATCCGCTCGTGCCTGGACTCCCTGAGTGCCGGGGAGGGGCGGATCGCCCGGCTGATGCTGGACGACGTGGGGTTTGCCGCCTCCGCCAGCCTCGACGAATTGGCCCAGCGGGCCGATGTCAGCGCCGCCACCCTGTCGCGCTTCGCCCGCAGCGTCGGCTGTCGTGACCTGCGCCAACTGCGCCTGCAACTGGCCCAGGCCAGCGGGGTGGGCAGCCGTTTTCTCGACCCGGCCGGGGCCCCCGAGCAGTCCGGCTTCTACCGGCAGATCGTCGGCGATATCGAGTCGGCCCTGCACCAGCACCTGGCCGGTTTCCACGAGACGCAGTTCGCCGATGCGGTGCGCCTGCTGGGCCGGGCGCGGATGATCCATGCCTTCGGCACCGGCGGCTGCTCGACCCTGTGCAGCGATGAGCTGCAAGTGCGCCTGGTGCGTCTGGGTTATTCCATCGCCGCCTGCCACGACCCGGTGATGATGCGGGTGACCGCTGCCGCACTGGGGCCGCAGCATGCGGTGATCGCCTGTTCCCTGACCGGGATTACCCCCGAGCTGCTGGAGGCCGTGACCCTGGCCCGCAGCTACGGCGCCGGGATCCTGGCCATCACCCTGCCGGATTCGCCCCTGGCGCAACTGGCGGATGTGGTGTTGCCGCTGCATAGCGCCGAGACCTCGTTCATCTACAAACCCACCGCTGCGCGCTACGGCATGCTGCTGGCCATCGACGTCCTGGCCACCGAGCTGGCCCTGGCCCTGCCGGACGACAACCAGGAGCGCCTGCGCCGCATCAAGCTGGCCCTGGACCATTACCGTGGCGGTGACGACTGCCTGCCCCTGGGAGACTGATATGCGCTACGACACGCTGATCCGCAACGCCTTGATCATCGATGGCAGCGACCGCCCGGGCTACCTCGCCGACCTGGCCATCGACGATGGCCGTATCCAGCGCATCGGCGACCTGTCCGACGCCACGGCCCGGGAACAGATCGATGGGCGCGGGCGAGTCCTGGCCCCGGGCTTCATCGATGTGCACACCCATGACGACACCGTGGTGATTCGCCAACCGCAGATGCTGCCCAAGCTCAGCCAGGGGGTGACCACGGTGATCGTCGGCAACTGCGGGATCAGCGCCTCGCCGGTGACCCTCAAGGGCGATCCGCCGGACCCGATGAACCTGCTGGGCGAGCGGTCGATGTTCGCCTACCCGCGCTTTCGCGATTACCGCGCGGCGGTAGAGGCGGCCCGCCCGGCAGTGAATGTGGCGGCGTTGGTGGGGCACACGGCGCTGCGCAGCAATCACCTGGCGGATCTGTACCGCACCGCCCGTACCGAGGAGATCGCGGCCATGCGCGAACAACTGCGCGAGAGCCTGGAGGACGGTGCCCTGGGCCTGTCCACCGGGCTGGCCTACGCCAGCGCCTTCTCGGCCGAAACCGATGAAGTGCTGCAACTGGCCCAGGAGCTGACGGCCTTTGGCGCGGTGTACACCACCCACTTGCGCAGCGAGTTCGAACCGGTGCTGGAGGCCATGGACGAAGCCTTTCTGATCGGGCGTTCGGCTCGTGCGCCGGTGATCGTCTCGCACCTCAAGTGCGCCGGTGCCGGCAACTGGGGGCGCAGCCCACAGCTGCTGGCGGCCCTGGAGCAGGCGGCGCAGGATCACCCGGTAGGCTGCGACTGCTATCCCTACGCCGCCAGTTCCTCGACCCTGGACCTCAAGCAGGTCACCGATGCCTACCGCATCACCGTGACCTGGTCCACGCCGCACCCCGAGCAGGGTGGTCGCGACTTGAGCGAGATCGCCGCCGATTGGGGCGTCAGCCTGCTGGCCGCCGCCGAGCGCCTGCAACCGGCAGGGGCGGTGTACTACGGCATGGATGAGAACGATGTGCGCCGCATCCTCGCCCATCCGCTGTCGATGATCGGCTCCGATGGCCTGCCGGAAGACCCCTTCCCCCATCCTCGTTTGTGGGGCGCCTTCCCCCGGGTGCTGGGGCATTTCAGCCGCGACCTGGGCCTGTTCCCGCTGCACACCGCGGTGCACAAGATGACCGGGCTTTCAGCCGCACGCTTCGGCCTGCAGCAACGGGGCGAGATCCGTGAAGGGCACTGGGCCGACCTGGTGCTGTTCGACCCGGCTCGGGTGCGTGACGTGGCGGACTTCAAGGCCCCGCAACAGGCCGCGGAAGGAATCGACGGGGTCTGGGTCAACGGTGTGTGCAGTTATGCCGCGGGGCAGGCCAACGGTCAGCGCCGGGGCCGCTTTCTTGCCCGTGAGGGGGATCTGCGCCAGGGGTTTGCCAGGGCCCACTGAAGGCGTGATCTGGGTCACGATAGTGGCGTATTGACATTAAAGAATCCCGGGCTGGCGCCGAAGTGCTGACATCAATGGCCGTTACAGTCGGCCTTTTCCAGTCAGGGAGTCGCCCCATGAGCTTTGGCAAAACCACCCCCATCCTGCGGATCTTCGATGAAGCCAAGGCTCGGGAGTTTTACCTCGATTTCCTGGGCTTCTCCCTGGACTGGGAGCACCGCTTCGAAGCCGATTTCCCGCTGTACATGCAAGTGTCACGGGGCGAGTGCGTGCTGCACCTTTCGGAGCATCATGGCGATTGCTCGCCAGGGGCTGCGCTGCGTATCGAAACCGATGAACTGGAAGCCTTCCAGCAGCAATTGCTGGCCCAGCAGTACCGTTTTTCCCACCCGCAGATCCAGGCCATGCCCTGGGGCAGCCAGGACATGACCATCAGCGACCCGTTCGGCAATCGGCTGGTGTTCACCAACGCAATCAGCGTCTGACGGGTTTCAGGCCTTGCCAGAGGCCTGGGCGGCCTGGCGGAACTGCCCCGGAGTCAGCCCGGTGCGACTCTTGAAGCTGCGGTGAAATGAGCGCGGCTCGGTAAACCCCAGGCAATCGGAAATCCCCTGGATCGACAGCTCGCTGTGTCGCAGATGGTGCTCGGCGAGTTCCTGGCGCAGGTCATCGAGGATCTGTTGATACGAGGTGCCGGCCTGCTGCAACTGGCGTTGCAGGGTGCGTACCGACAGCGACAGGTGCTCCGCCACCTGTTCCTTGCGCGGCAGGCCGTCCTTGAGCAACTGGCGCAATACGTTGTGCACCTGCAGCGCCAGGGGCGCATCGGCCAGCGAGGCCATCATCGTCTGGGCATGATCTTCCAGGGTCCTGAGCAGGCGGGCATCGGCCTGTCGCAGCGGCAGTTGCAGGTACTCCAGCGGGGCCACCAGGGCCGAGCAGGGCTGCTGGAACAGCACCGGGCAGCCGAACAGGGCCTCGTACTGGGCCACCTGAGTGTTCTGCGGCAAGGGGTGTTCGAACCAGACTGCACGGGGGGACATGGCTGAGTCGGCGATCCAGCGGGCATACAGCAGCCAGGAAGCGAGCACGTTTTCCACCAGGTGCCGGCGAATGTCCGGGCGCTGGTGGCGACAGCTCCAGATCAGTCGCACTTCCCCTTCCAGCAGTTCGGCACGGCTGGTGCCCATGTCGCCCACCAGTTTTTCGAACGGCATGATGCGGCCCATGGCTTCGCCCAGGGTTGCGCAGTTCATGGTGATGTAGCCCAGCACGTTCCAGGAGCTGGGTTTGACGAAGCGCGCTGAATTGAGGCCGAACAACGGGTCGCCGGAGTGCAGGCAGAAGTAGTCCAGCAAGCGTTCGTGGACTTCCATCGGCAGGCGCAGGCTGGTGTCGTTGAGCTGTTCGGGTTCAATCCCGGCGGCCGCCAGCGCCGGAGCGGTGGCAATACCCAGTTGCTCGGCGTAGAGCAGGTACTTGAGCAGGGGCGGGAGCGAAGTAAAACCGAGGCTGGGCATGAACGGGTTCCTGGTGACTAATCCTTCGGACAGCAGGACGGAGACCGGGAAAGGTAAGGGCAAACCTTGAGTCCTGTAAATGCTTCGCCGTTGCCCGTAGGGCTATTGAGGCAAACGCTGGACCGGGCGGAAAAGCAATCGCTTGCTCCCGCAGGACTGCGCAGCAGTCGTATTGGTAGGCTGCTTTGTGCTGGCAAGCCGGAGGGAGGCGGACCGCGTAGCGCCTTTCGCTGGCAAGCCAGCTCCTACGGAACCCTGTAGGAGCCGGCTTGCCGGCGAAGGGCACGCTGCAAATCAGACGCGGAAGTGGCTGACCATCATCTGCAACTGGCCGCCCAGGCGGGCCAGCTCGACGCTGGCGGCGGCGGTTTCATCGCTGGCGGCGGCGGTCTGTTCGGACACGTCGCGCACGTTGATGATGCTGCGGCTGATCTCTTCGGCCACGGCGCTCTGCTGCTCGGCAGCGGCGGCGATCTGCTGGTTCATCGACTGGATGTTGGACACGGTGCGGGTGATGCTTTCCAGCGAGGCACCGGCCTTGCGGGTCAGGTCGACACTGCTGTCGGTCAGGCTGCGGCTGTTGTTCATCACCGTGGCCACTTGCTGGGTGCCATTCTGCAGGCCGGCCACCAGTACTTCGATCTCTTCGGTGGACTTCTGGGTGCGCTGGGCCAGGGCTCGCACTTCGTCGGCAACCACGGCAAAACCACGGCCGGCTTCACCGGCACGGGCGGCTTCGATGGCGGCGTTCAAGGCCAGCAGGTTGGTCTGTTCGGCCACGGCCTTGATCACGTCCATGACGCTGCCGATCTTGTCGCTTTCCTGTTGCAGCACGGTCATGGCGTCGGTGGAACGTACCACCTCGCTGGCCAGGCGCTCGATCTGTTCGATGGCCTGGGCCACCACCTTGTCGCCCTGGCGGGCTTCGCCGTCGGCGGCGGCCGCAGCTTGGGAGGCTTCTTCGGCGTTGCGCGCGACTTCCTGCACGGTGGCGGTCATCTCGTGCATGGCGGTGGCCACCTGGTCGGTCTCGACTTTCTGGCTGTTGACCCCGGCGCTGGTTTCTTCGGTCACGGCGGACAGTTCTTCGGCGGCGCTGGCGATCTGGGTCACGCCATCACGGATGCCGCTGATCAGCTCGCGCAGGGTCACGCCCATGCGTGCGATGCCTTGTTGCAGCACGCCCAGTTCATCGCGGCGGGTGACCCGCAGGTCCTGGGTCAGGTCGCCGGAGGCGATGCGCTCGACCACGGCCAGGGTTTCACGCAACGGGCGGGTGATCTGCCGGGTGATGATCACCGCGGCCAGGACGCCCACCAGCAGTGCCAGCAGGGTGCTGATCATCTGCAGGCTGCGGGCCTGGGTGCTCTCGATGTCGCGGCGGTCCAGCTGGATCTGGTACAGGGCGTCACTGCGGTTGACGATGTCGGCGCCCTGGTCGGTCATTTCCTTGCGCGCCTCTAGGGCGCTGGTGAAGGCGACCTTGAAGGCCTGCAGCGAGCTGCGGTAGCCGCTCAGGGCGGTTTCCAGCTGTTGCAGGGCATCGCGCTGGGTGCTGCTGAAATGGGACTTGAGCTGATCCATTTCGGCAATCGCAGCGTTGAGCTGGGTGACGGCTTTCTGCTCGGTGTCCGGGTTGTTGGTGGTGACGTAGCCGCGCACTTCATAGCGCGCCAGCTGGAAGGCTTCCTTGGCCTGGGTGATGGCCTGGAACTGCTCGAAGCGCTCGTCGCTCAGGGGCAACTGCTTGACCCAGGAGTTGATCCCGTTGATCAGGTCATTGGCGCGTTCGGCGTTCTGGTTCATCGCCAGGCGCGCAGCGTCACCGGTGCGGTAGGCGTTGCGCATCTTGTTCAGCGAGTCCTGATAGGCGCTGATGGTCGCGCCCAGGCCTTGCAGAAGCTTGATGTTTTCCGGGCTCTGGAACGAGGCCAGGAGCTTTTTCTGCTGGGCGCTGAAATCGTCCAGGGTGTTCTGCACGCCTTGGGCGGCGGTTTCGTCGCCGTTGGCCAGCATGTACTGCAGGCGGGTGACCCGCAGCTTGGTCAGGCCGCTGTTGAGCTGGGTGATGTCGCTCATCCAGTTGCTGCGGTCAATCAGGCCGCCCAGGCTGGTCCAGCCGGTCAGTGCAAGGACGGTGGTCAGGGCCAGGACCAGGCCGAAACCCAGGCCCAGCTTGAGGTTGACGCTTATGTTGGCAAACCAACTATTCATTGAAATTCCTCCAGGAACGTAGCGCTTCTTGATCTAAGTTGGCTGGAAGATTGTTGTTGTTGGTGCCCAGCAAGGTGTTTTGTAGGGGGTGTATCGGCGGGATGTGCCATAGCTGAAACGATTTCGTCGGCATTGCGCCAAGACAATGTTTCAGGCTTTGACGGCTATTTTGCGGGATGGGCCACCGCACCGTTGAGCTTTTTTTCACATTCATTTCACCGGCGCCCCACGTCCGTGCTCCTAGAGTCTGCCCGGTCGATGCCCAAGGCATCGGACAGCGCTCGATTGTCATCAGGTTTCTGTAGCCTGGATCAGAGCGGCTCATTTCACCGGATCAATCTCAACAAGGGGCTGCGGCACTGTGACCACACCACTGGTTTCCACGCTGGTCAAACGCTCGACGATGACGAGCGGCCTGAAGCGTTACAAGCGTTTCCTGGCACTGTTGCTGGGCGGTGTGCTGCTGATTCCCCTGAGCTTGTGGCTGTTCCGGCCGGCGGCGGTGCCCGACCTGGCCCACGGTAACCTGGCCGGGGTCCAGGCGTTGCGGGCCGGCTGGGCCAAGGGCGACATCATCGTCCTGGTGCGTCATGTGGAGCGTTGCGATCGTTCCAAGGCTGCCTGCCTGGGCCCTGCCGATGGCATTACCGACCGTGCCCGGGAGGTGGCGGTGGGCCTGGGTGCGCAGTTCGAGCAACTGGGCCTGGACCGTGCCGATATCTACAACAGCCCGCTGACCCGGACCGCGCAGACCGCAAGCTATATGTTCAGCAAGGTCAGCAGCGGCGATGGCTGGCTGTACAACTGCAAGGGCAGCATGCTGCGTGACGCACTGGCGCATAAGGTGGCCGGGCGCAACCTGGTACTGGTGACCCACAGTGAGTGCATGGACGCGCTGGAGAAGGAACTGAAGCTGGCGACCCCGACCCTGGGGTACGGCGCTGCTCTGTTCGTTTCCACCGATACCCTCAATGGCGCGCCGAAGATGCTCGGCATGATCGAGGCCAGCGACTGGCGCTCGGTCAATCTCAAGCCTTGAACCCTGTCCGGCGCTCCGGGCTGGCCGTCGCGGTCAGCCGGGCGGGTCATGCCCCGCAGCTCAGGGCGCCAGCAGGTCGGGGTCGCCGGGCGGATTGCCGGCCGGCGCGAACGTCGCAGGGGCAGGCCCTTCGTTGATCCGCTGTGGGCTGATCAGGTTGGTGAATTCCTCGATCAGGCGCTGGATCGCCTCCGGCGGCTGGCAGTCGCGAAACTCCATGCTGATCTGCACTTCGTCGGGGTCGCGCTCGTGGCCTTCGCGCTTGCCGTTGCCGAAGGTGACGAAAAACTTCTCGCTCTGCAGCTCGCCGTTCTCCAGGTCGTGGCTGGCCTTCTGCAATTCGGTGGCTTGCATGCGCACCGACAGGTCGACGGTCATCTTGTGCAGGGCCAGGCCCTTGGGCGAGACCAGGGCGATCAGCGGCACATTGATGATGTGGTCATCGTTGAGTGCCACCTCGACCATCTTGGCCTTCATCGGCGTGCCCAGGTCGTCGACGTTGTAGTCGAAGAACTGGTCGAACAACTTGATGTACTGCTGGGCGATCAGGTTGTGAGTGGCCGCGGCGGCCTGGTGCATGCCACGGGTGATGTGGCTCAGGTCGCTGGCGGACATGGGCTCCTTGCTGCGGGAAAAAAAAGCCATGGATCACGCTCCTTGTTCGGTGGCTGGAGTGCCCCGCCGTGAAGGCGGGGCGGGCTGGAGGGGGCTAGGGGGCCGTGGTGATCAACCGTTGGTGCCGTCTTTCTTCTCGGCCGCGGCATCAGGCATTTTCAGCGCGTTGGCAGTCGGCAGCTTGTCGGTGTCGGTCGGTTGCGTGCCAGGCAGCCGCACAGGCTTGGTGGCGGCGTCGGTGAGGAAGTCGATGACCCGCATCAGGGCTTCCGGTGGGTCCTGGCGGACGATCTTGGTGCTGATGGCGTAGCGTGCGCGGGTGTCGGTCTTGCGGGTCTGGGTCGATTTGTGGCTCGCCGCGCCCTTGACCGAGACGCTGAACGGGCCCCAGCCCATCTTCGCTTCGAAACTGCCGGAGGCTTCGGTGCTGCTGGTGTCCTCGGCCATCTGGCTGATGGTCAGCTCGAACTCGATCGAACCTTCCTCGATGGTGATGTTGGGGTGACTGATGGCCGCCAGCAGCGGGATGCGCATCGACTTCTTCACCGTGCCCTTGTAGACGCCCTGCTCATCCACCAGGGTTTCGTCGTAGTCGAACTGCACCGAAACCGCCTGGCCGTTCTGGATGCACACGCCCATCAGGAAGTCCGCGTAGGCTCTGCTCGCGGCGACCTGCGCCTGGATCATTGCCATCAGTGGGCCGGTGATCATCTTGTCCAGGGGCAGGGCGGCAATCACACCGCCGATCAAGCCCTTATCGATATCTGGCATGGTCTTTCTCCTTGTTCTTCGTTGCGCGAGATGCGCCCCTGCACATTAGGAAAACCGTTGCGAGCTGTTCAGCGGGAATCGATTACCGGGGAGTGTTGGCTTCCAGGCGGCGGATGTTGCCGATCTGTCGCAGGCTCAGGCCGTATTTGTCGGCCAGCACGCTGCGGGAAATGCCCCCCAGGCTTTCCAGCTGGATGTGCTGGTTGCGGATCTGCCGGCAGAAGTGGTCGGCCTTGGGGATCTCCAGGGCCAATCCGGCGAAGCGCTCGATCAGGGCCTTGAGGGCATCGGGAGGCAGGATCAGGGCCAGGGACGTGCGTTCGGCGTGCTTGGGAATGTATTTGGGGCGGCCGCCATATTCGCGGGTGAGGTGGTAGGCATTCTCCAGGCCGATGCAGTCGATGAGGGCCTGGAGCGAGTGGGGCAGTTGGCGTACATCGATAAGACTGAGGTCGTTCACGTCCATTTGTTACCTCCTTGGAATTATGGATACGGCTGGTTTGATCCTAAGGAGATGTTTCGTCCCTTGTTCAGTGGGAAATATGCCCCTTGTTAAGGGGAACTATTACAGCCTGATGTTGTATCGGTCGCGGGTGTTGCACTGGTTTTTCTTCAACTGGATGAGGAAATTCCCATGTCACGCTATTCGATTGATTTCAATTTCATCGCGGCCCTTGAAGGTGGTGCCATGACAAAGGGGTATGTGCCCGATGCCCAGAACAGCAAGAGCGGGGTCACGGTGGGCACCGGTTTCGATCTGGGACAGCGCAGGCTCACGGACTTGCAGGCGCTCAACCTGCCCGCGGATCTGGTGCGGCGCTTGAGCCCCTACCTGGGCCTGACCGGGACCAAGGCCCTGGACCGCCTCGTTGAACAACCCTTGAGCATCAGCGCCGCCGAGGCCGAGTTGATCGACGAGGCGTACAAGACGCCCTTCGTCAATCGCCTGGCAGCTGACTATGTCCAGGCCAGCGGGGTGGATTTCGCCCAGTTGCCGGCGCCGATGCAAACCGTGATCGCCTCGGTGGCCTTTCAGTACGGCAACCTGGCCAGCCGCACGCCGAAGTTCTGGGCCCAGGTGGTGGCCCGCGACTGGAAGAGTGCCCTGGCCAACCTGCGCAACTTTGGTGACAGCTACGGCACCCGCCGGCGCAAGGAGGCTGACCTGCTGAGCTCGCAGGTCAAGGGATGAACAGCGCCGCCCGGGGCATTGCATTGGCCCGGGCGGCCGGTTCGGGCTCAGGTGCAGGGCTGGGCGAGCAGCAGGCTGACACTGCCCATGGGGCCTGGGTCATTGGTGGGGCTGGTGCTGGGCAGGGTGCGCCAGTCCACCAGCAGGCACAGGGCCTTGACCGATTGGTTGGCGACACTGCCGATGGGCCCGGCGAATTCATAGCGGTACAGCGCCTGGGTAGTGGCCTGTGCTTGAACGCTGGTGGCGTTGCCCAGTGTGGTACGGACCATGTCCGGCAGTTTGTCCTGGCTGACGGTGAAGCGCGGTTGGTTGCCCTGCTGGATAAATGCCCCACTCTCGCGAGAGCGTTTCCACAGTTGCTGCCATTGGTTGCTGCCGGCGGATTTCTCCAGGGTAACGGCGTAGGCCTTCAGGGTTTCGGGGGCGGTCCTGGTGGTTTCCAGGGCCTGCGCGGCGCTGGCAAACAGGCTCAGGCCGATGATCAATGAGCGCAGAGTCAAACAGGTGCGCCCCAGTTGGTGCAGCAGCACCCGGGCCGGTGACGAGCGCTCGGCCCGGTTGCTGGCGAACAGTGCGAGGAATGTCGGAACGCTGCTCAGGTCCGGCTGGCGCAGGTGGCGGCCGGCATCGTCGAAGCGCTTCCGGGCGACGGCCTGGCCCAAGGGGGAGGTGGTAGCGGTGATGGTCATGCCTGACTCCTTTTAGAGGAATGCCCGTCGTTGGGCAGGAGTCATGGTTTCAAGTGCGCTGGACGGGTATCAGCGGGAAAGGGTTCAAGGGGCATTGGGGATGGGCATTTTTAGTGTGCGCAAGTAAAGTGCCGGCGCCCGAGAAATGAATCCCGGGCGCTTTTTCCATGGAGTTACGTCGTGAAGCACATCAGCAAAGTGGTTGCCTCTGCCTGCCTCGGCCTGGTCCTTGCGGGCTGCACCGGCACCCCGATGAAAACCCAGCAGTTGGATAGCAGCCAGTACACCGTCATCGGTCACAGTGAAGGCAGCGCCACCGGCATCATGCTGCTGGGCATGTTCCCGATCCAGCAGAACAACCGTTTCGTCCGCGCCCAGACTGCGGCGATCGAGGCCAAGGGCGGTGACGCCCTGATCAACACCCAGGTCCAGGAAAGCTGGTTCTGGGCCTGGGTCCTGAACGGCTACACCACCAAGGTTTCCGGTGATGTGGTCAAGCTGAAGAACCCGCAGTAACCCGATACCGGGTGGGGCCTGGTGCTGGCCCCGGCGATGCAAGCGGCCGCTGATTCAGCGGCCGTTTTTTTTGCCTTCAGCCGGCGGGTGCCAGGTTGACGAAGTAGTAGGCCTGGCGACCGACCATCATCACCTTCTGCACCTGCAGGGGCGGCTTGGGGGCCTCGGCTCCGCCGAGCACCGCCATGTGCTGTGGCGACTCGGCGAGAAAGGCTTGTAGCTGCGCCTCGGTCTGCAGGTCCTTGAGCAGGCTCTGGATGTAGAACACGCTGGCGCCGCCAATCCGCTCGTTGGCCTGATACAGGGCTAACTGATGACCGCTGGCCTGCAACGTCATGATCTGGTCGGTGACCGGCACGAACGACAGTTCGCGGTCCGCTTTCGGCGCGACCCATTGGGCGTTCGCCAGGTACCCGCAGATCACCAGGCCCATGACGGCAATCACCAGCCCCTTGCGCTGACGCCCGACGGCGCTCCAGAACCCGGAGCCCGCTGCCCGCTCGGCGAGGCGCTGATAGAGCACCGCGCCGTACTCCGCCGCCAGCACCGCGGCGGCCGGGGTCAGCGACATCAGGTACACCGTGCGCTTGCTCGAGGCCAGGCACAGCAGGGTGAATTGCGCCACCAGCCAGAGGCTGAAAAACAGCAGGTAGCGGTTCTTCACCAGGCTTTTACGGAAATGCCACAGGCCCAGGTAGACCAGGATGTTCCAGGGCAGGAAGGCCTGGGGCAACTTGGCCAGGTAGTAATAGAAAGGTTCGTAGTGCCCGGCTTCGACAAACGAGCCATCGAAGCGCCCGACGCTGTTGGTCCACAGTACTTCGCCCAGGGCCTGCAGGCCGCCGCGCTGGTAGAGCACGGCCAGCCAGATCGCCAGGGGCACCAGGCCCAGCAGGGTCAGGAGCCCGGGACGCAACCAGTGAGCCAGGGTGAAGCGCTTTTCGATCAGGCTGTCGGCCAGCAGGTAGGCGAAGATCACCACTCCGGGCATGGCCAGGCCCAGCACGCCCTTGCTCAGGGTCGCGATGGCGATCCCGACGGCGAACGCCAGCCAGGCCAGCGGCGCCGGTTGCTGTTCGGCCTGGCGCCGCTGGGCCTGGAAGAACGCCAGCAGGGCCAGGGTCACCCCCAGGCTCAGTAGCGCGTCTTCACCCACGCCGCGCACGTTGCTCCAGTAGCTGGCCATGGTCGCCAGCATCAGCCCGGCGACCGCGGCCAGGGTGGCGGGACGGCCAAAGCGCCGGAGCATGGCGTACAGCAGCAGCACACTGAACAGCCCGGCAAAGGCCGAAGCCAGGCGCACCGCCAGGGGCGTGCCGCCGAAGGCGCGGATGGCCCCGGCGTCGAGCCACAGGCTCAGCGGTGGTTTTTCCAGGAACGGCGTGCCGAACAGCCGTGGCGTGACCCAGTCATCGTCCAGGTGCATTTGCATGGCGATCCCGGCGACCCGAGCCTCGGTGGAGCCTTGCAACTGATGATTGCCCAGGGCGAAGAAGAACAGCAGGCAGGTCAGCAGGAACAGCAGCGGAGCGGGTCGTGACATGAATTGTGCGCCGGCAGATCGATGGGCGCAGCCGGAAGGCCGCGGGCAAGCCCGAAAGTATACGGAGGCAAGTCTTAACGAATTGTGAACAAGCAGGGGGAAAGAGTGAGGATTTTCCCCGGACGCCGAAGTTAGCCCATTGCCTGCTGATAGGCGGCCACCGCGTGCGGGAACAACTGCTCATAGAGGGGATAGCCGATGCCCAGCACGGTGATCTCGATGGCGTCGGCGCCGCACTCGGCACTGTAGTCCTGAATGCTCACGCCCATGGCCGGAACGGGCTGGTCGAGGTGATGGACCTGTAGTTGCAACTCGACCTGGGCCGCTGCCGTCAGTGCCCGCACCCGCTCCTGGAGCGCAGCATAGGCCGCTGCAGGGATGAATTGGCCGAAGGCCACGCCCATGGGCGGGTCGGCCGATTCCAGGGCCGACCAGCCGAGCAGGGTCGAGCCCTGGTACACCTTGAACCTTGGGCGAGCATCCGGATGAGTTGGCATGGGGCGACCTGTGGTGGTGGGGAAGGGAGGGCTAGCCGAGGGCACTTTCCTGCTGGCGTCGGCTGATGCGCCCGCGGCCCCAGGCGGACAGCGCCTCGATCACCGGTTGCAGCGATCGCCCTTCTGCGGTCAGGCGATATTCCACCCGCGGCGGCACCTCGGCGTACACCGTGCGCGACACCAGGCCGGCGGCTTCCAGGTCTCGCAGTTGCTTGGTCAAAAGGCGTTGTGAGATCCCCGGCAGGCGGCGTTGCAATTCGTTGAAACGCAGGAACTCGTTGGCCAGCAACTGATGCAGGATCACGCCTTTCCAGCGGCCGTCGATCAGGTCCAGGGTCACCTCCACCGGGCAGCCTGGAATGTCCTGATAGTGCTTGTTCTTCATTGCCTGGCGACCCTTTTGCGTAGCTGGTACGCAAAAGTACCCTACTTGTGCGGGCAGGGCATGAGGGATTTAAGTGTGCGCTTTGCCTCGTCAAGGAAGCTCTGCAATGAAGGCCATCGTCTACCTCAAAGGTTCGCACCTGTCTGATCCTCACGCCCTCTGCGAGGTGCAACTGGAGCCGCCGCCACTGGAACCGCATGACCTGCTGGTGGCGGTCGAGGCGGTGTCGGTCAACCCTCTGGACACCAAGGTCCGCGCCGGCAAGGTGGCGGTGCCCGACGGCGTGCGGAGCCTGGGCTGGGACGCCAGTGGCGTGGTTCGCGCGGTGGGCAGCGCGGTGACCCTGTTCGCCCCCGGGGATGCAGTGTTCTATGCCGGCACCTTCACCCGGGATGGCGCCAATGCCGAGCTGCACCGGGTGGACGAGCGCCTGGTGGGGCACAAGCCGACCAGCCTGTCCTTCGCCCAGGCGGCCGCCATGCCCCTGACCTCACTGACTGCCTGGCAATTGCTCTTCGAGCGCCTGGGCCGGGTGCCTGGTGAGCTCTCTGAACAAGGCACGCTGTTGGTTGTCGGCGGTGCCGGTGGCGTGGGCTCGGTGCTGATCCAGCTGGCCCGCAGGCTGACCGGCATGACCGTCATCGCCACGGCTTCGCGGCCGGACAGCCGCCAGTGGTGCCTGGACCTGGGGGCCCATCAGGTGCTGGACCATTCCCGTTCGCTGGTGGAACAACTGGCCGCCCTCGACCTGCCGCCGGTGACCCACATTGCCGCCCTGAGCCACACCGAACGGCACTATGCCGAGCTGGCCCAGATCATCGTGCCCCATGGCCATATCGCGCTGATCGACGATCACGACTGCTTCGATGCGGTGCCGCTCAAGGCCAAGAGCGTGTCCCTGCACTGGGAGATGGTATTCACCCGCGCGCTGTTCCAGACCCCGGACATGATTGAGCAGCACCACATCCTCAACCGGCTGGCGCAGTTGCTGGACCAGGGCCTGATTCGCAGCACCTTGAGCGAGGTGTTCAGCCCCTTCACTGTCGACAACCTGCACCGGGCCCATGCCCGCGTCGAGCAGGGCGGTTTGCTGGGCAAGGTGGTAGTGGCCCGCGCCGCCCAGCCCAGCGCCTCCTTGTAAGCGCTGGCTGGGTCGGCATTGATTGGGCGCTGGCTTGGTAGGAGCTGGCTTGCCAGCGAAGGCGTCATCCCGTCTGGCGCCGGGCCGGAGGGCCTCTTCGCCGGCAAGCCGGCGCCGACGTGAGGAGTGGCAGGGAGGGCTGATCAGCGCAAGTGGCGCCCGCTGCGCCACCAGAAGATACCTCCCAGAAAGGCCCCCGAGCAGCCGAACAATGGCGCCAGCGGCAAGTAGCGCGACAGCCCTTCGGGTTCTTCCTCGGCTGGATCGGAATAGAAGCTCGACGGGGCCAGGCTTGCCACCACGGGAATGGTCGGCATCGCCGCCAGTGCACCGCAGAACAGATAGATCAGCACATTACGCCAGGCAAAGCGCTGGGCCAGCCAGAAGAACAGGGCACAGGGCAGCGCCGTGACAATGCCGATCAGCACACCACTTGCGATCAGGGTCACCAGGCCCACGAACAGCACCTGGGGGACGATGGCCCAGCGCAGCGCCCCGGCGCTGGTCAGCATCCCCAGCATCAGCAGTACCGCCAGGACCATGGCCAGGGCCGTGGCGCCAATGAAGTAGGCGGCAAACCAGTCTTTAGGTTGCACGGTGCGAAGGGCTGGAGTTTTTGCGGGCATGGGAGACATCGCTTCTTGAGGTGAGTGACAAGGCTGGGATCGTGGGCGCTTGCTTCGCCGGCAAGCCGGTTCCTACAGGAGGGAGTCAGCGCAGGTGCCGCCCGCTGAGCCACCAGAACATCGCTCCCAGAAAGGCCCCGCAACCAGCGAACAAGTGGGCCAGCGGCAAATAGCGCTCAAGGATGTTGACGCCGTGCGGGAGGTTGAAAAAGCCGGGAGACAGGCTCACCACCATGGGAATGGCGGGCAGGGCCGCCAGGGCTCCGCCCACCAGGTAGATCCACAGGTGGCGCCAGGTGAAACGCTGGGCCAGCCAGAAGAACAGGATGCAGGGCAGGGCGGCAACGACGCCTATGACCACCACGCTCACTAGCAGCACCACCACGCTGAAAGTCAGCGCGCTGGCCAGCTCGCTCCACGGGTCCCGGCTGCTGAGCTGCACTATCAGGTTGATCAACAGCGTCAGGACCACGGCCAGCGTCGCGACGCTGATGAAATAGGTGGCGACCCAGTCAGCGGGTTGAACGGTACGAAGAGGTGTGGACGGCTGGGACATGGTGGCAATGGCTTCTAGCTGAGGATGACCGGGCCCAGGCTATCGGCAGGCAGGCTGTTTGATTGTGGAGTTTGCGTGGTTTTTTCGCGGTGAGTGTTCAGGGGGGATGACGCTGTGACAGGAAATCCCTTATACAGGCTGCGGCCCATCGGCAGTCCACGGGCCCTGTTTGCACCCCCACCCAGAAGGAGATGGACATGTTCAAGTTCCTGACTATGACCGAGTTGCCTCATACCCCTGCGCATCGTGATTCAGGCTCCGTCAGCGGAGCGATCAATGCCTGGGAGCTGAAAAATCGGGCTCTCAATACCAAGGGGTTTGTCACATGTCCAAAGAATTACTCGGAGTTTCTGCTGTAGGGCTGATGGTGCTGGGCGAGTTCTGCGCCATCTACAGTGAAGTGGTGGTGGCGCGGCTGGCCCATTCCGGCAACACCTCGGGTGCCGAACTGGCGTTGCCGGTGCTGATCATGTGCCTGGGCGGTATCTGCCTGCTGGCGGCCTACTGGCTGGGCTATGTGGCGGTGGGTGACATCTGGATCATTACCGTGGTCTCGGTGACGTCGCTGCTGCTCCTGGAGCCGCTGGTGATCTGGGCGCTGTTCCAGCAGGCGCCCGGGCGCGGTGCCTTGATCGGCTTCTGCCTCGGCGCGCTGGGGATGTTGTCCGCCGTGTTCCTCTAGCACGGCCTCGCTCAGGCTCGGGTCCTTCAGGCCCGGGCCCGGGCAAAGTAGCGGCTGGGCGTCTCGCCCAATACCTTGCGAAACACGCTGCTGAACGCACTCGGGCTGCTGTAGCCGAGGTCGCTGGCGACCCGGGTCACGGCCTCGCCATGGCCCAGGCGCACCACCGCCGCCAACAGGCAGGCCTGCTGGCGCCACTCGACGAAGCTGATGCCGGTGTGCTGGCGGAACAGCCGGGTGAAGGTACGGCGGCTCATGCCGGCGCGCTCGGCCATTTCATCGATTCCCAATTCCAGCGACGGTTGCTCCAGCGCCTCGCGGCAGGCCCTGGCCAGCCGTGGTTCGTCGGGGAGTGGAGCATTGAGGGCCAGGGCCGGCATGGCGGCGACTTCATGCAGCAGCAGGTTCATCACCTGGCCCTGCACGCTGTCCGGGGCGTAGAGCGCCGGAATGGCCGTGGCCCGCAGCAGCAACTGGCGCAGCAGCTCGGACACCTCCCGCACCTGGCAGTGCTCCGGCAGGCCCAGGCGCTTGGCCGCCCGGGGCCGCACATAGGTGTTGAGCATGGTCACCGGCCCGCTCATGTGCATGGCATGGGGCACTTCGGCCGGCACCCAGATGGCCCGCTGCGGCGGCACCACCCAGTTGCCCTGGTCGCTGAAGACGCTGATCACCCCGGTGGCCGCATAGGCGAATTGCCCGCGCCGGTGCTGGTGCTCGGCGAAGTACAGGCCGTCGGGGTAGTCGACGGCGGTGACCACCACATCCCGGGGGGTATTTTCGTAAGGATCGATATCGATAGGCTGCATGGCCCGAATCTACTGATAGTTGACCTGATACTGCAAGCGGGCCATGCCCCGCTGGGGCGATAGTTCGGCCCCGGCCGGGGATTTGCCCGTGGCCGCCTGTCCTGGACCGCGCGACATGCAGAAAAAACACCTGTTCCTGGCCTTGCTGGTGACGGCCTTGTGGGGCTTGAACTTTCCCATCACCAAACTCGGCCTGGCCAGTATCGATCCGTTGCTGCTCACCGCCCTGCGTTTCACCCTGGCGGCGCTGCCCTGGGTGTTCCTGGTGCCGCGCCCGCCGGTGGCGTTCGGCTGGCTGGCGGCCTACGGGCTGATTTTCGGCGTGGCCATGTGGGCGTTGATCAATCTCGGGATCGATCAGGGTGTGGCGCCGGGTACGGCGGCGTTGTTGATTCAGTTCAGCGCCTTTTTCTCCCTGGGCTGGGGCGTGCTGCTGTTCGGCGAGCGCCTGCGCCTGCAACAGGTGCTGGCCACGGCCATCGCCCTGTGGGGGCTGCTGCGGATCATCGGCGACAGCCCCGGGCACGCCACCAGCCTGGGTTACGCCCTGCTGCTGGTAAGTGCGTTCAGCTGGAGTGTGGGCAACGTCATTATCAAGCGCTGCGGGGTGCGGCAGGTGTTCGCCTTCGTGGTCTGGGCCAGCCTGTTTGCGCCGTTGCCGTTGCTGGCCCTGACCTGGCTGAGCCATGGCAGCGCGCCGTTTCTGCAACTGGCCGGGCAAGTGTCCGTCAGCGCGGGCTTGTCGCTGATGTTTCAGGTCTATGCCGCAACGCACTTTTGTTACTGGGGCTGGAACTTGTTGCTGCGTGAGTACCCAGTCTCCCGGGTGGCGCCCCTGTCGCTGCTGATCCCGGTGTTCGGCATGGCCGGTTCGGTGCTGATCCTGGGGCAGCGGGTGAGTGTGGAGGATGGCATTTCCATGGGCCTGATCCTGCTGGCACTGGCGGTGGGGCAGTTCGACTGGCGCCGTTTTCCTTTCCCGCGTCGTGGTGCCCTGTAGCCGCTGCCGCAGGCTGCGCAGGCAGGGATCTTGTGGCCACCAGGCGAGGCCCTGCGGGCCTTTGCCCAGCTTCGCGGGCTCGGCAGCGACGACAGTCGGCTGCGCGGTGCGGGTTTTTTATCCCTGTTCAGGCACCGTTCAGGGGCTGCGCGCGCAACATGTTCAGCCTTATGCCTCGCCTTGGGTGCGGCGCTTTCTGGTGGGGCGAAGATGGTTCGAGAAACGCGTTTCGGGATTGAGGCCTGGGGCATTTACCTGGTGGCCCTGCTGCTGTTCACCTTTGGCATCTGGGACGAGCAGCCCCAAGGCTTCGACGGTCGCTGGGCGCTGTTTCTGCAGGAGATGTTCCGCCACGGCGCCAGCCTGTTCCCCACCACCTACGGCCAGCCCTACCCGGACTACCCGGGCACCGCGACCTTGTTCAGCTACCTGTTCGCCCAGGCCTTCGGCGCGCCCAATCACCTGGCCAATATCCTGCCCACCGCGTTGGCCTCGGCCGGGGTGCTGGCCCTGCTATATCGCCTGCTGGCGCCTTCAGGGCGGACCTGGGCGTTGCTCGCGGTATTGCTCACGGCGCTGACCAGCCAGCTGTTGGACAAGTCCCGCTCGGTGTGCCTGGACCAGATGGTGTCCCTGCTGTGCCTGGGGGCTTTCTACCTGCTGCACAGCGGCGAACAGTCGGGCGCCCGGTGGCGGCTGTGGGCGGTGCTGCCACTGCTGGTGCTGGCCTTTGCCATTCGCGGGCCCCTGGGGCTGGTGGAAGTCTGCGGGGTGGCCTGCACCTACTGGCTGCTGGGGGACAGCCGCACCCGTGAGGCACGCCGGACCCTGATCAAACGGGTGCTCGCCTATGGCGCCAGTGGCCTGATATTGCTGGCCGGCTGCTGGTGGCTGCTGATGCAACTGGCCTACATCAGCGGTGGCGACGATTTCGTCCGCCAGGTCTACAACATGCAGGTGGTTGGGCGCCTGGATGAAAGCGGCGAGCCGTTCTACTTCTACTTCCAGCTGGCGCTGTACCGCTACTTCCCGGTGGTGCCCCTGGCCCTGGCGACGCTCTGGGTATTGCGCCGGCAGTGGGCGCAACGCCATGTGAACCCGCAACTGCGCCTGGTGCTGCGGTTGGGGGCTTGTGGCCTGATGGTCCTGCTGGGGCTGTCGGTGCCGCACTTCAAGCGGGCCTATTACATCCTGCCCATGGTGCCGATGTTCGCTGCGGTGGCGGCCTATGGTTTGCTCTTGGGGCGGGGTTGGCTGGGCAAGGTGCGCAGCGCCTACCTGTGGCTGGTGGGATTGCTGCCGGGGCTGTGCATCCTGGTGCTGTTCGTCTTGCGCCACAGCTGGCACAAGCACGGTTACTGGCCGCCGGTGTCGATGCCGTTGCTGATCGCGATCTTTGTCGTGCTGCAGCTGCTGGCGCTGTATGGCTGGCGCAAGACCCTGGGCAGTTTCGGGCGGCGCCTGGTGCTGCTCAGCGCTCTGGCCCTGGCGGCGCAATGGACGCTGCTGGTGGCAGTGGTGGACCCGGCCAAGGACCTGCAGTTCGACACCAGGGCCTTCGTTTCCCAGGTGGAGCAGTTGCGCCAGGCGAGCCCCGGGCCGTTGGTGTTCTTCAACCTCGGCCAGGACACCTGGGCGGTGCGCTACATGATGAACCTGGACCACGACGAGCAGCCGCTGTTTGTCAGAGGTGACGACCCGGGGCACCTGGACGCATTGCCCCATGATTCCTGGGTGATCATCGCGCACAAGGACCGGGGGCTGCTGGATAACACCTCCCTGGAGAACCAGCTGCCGGTGTTCGAAGGGCGGCTCAATGACAATTCCTGCTTGGTGTTCCAGTTGCAGTAAGTCCTTGGCAGCGAGCGAGGCGGGCCGTATTTTTGGCCACTGTCATCAGCGCGAAAACCAGGGAGTGGTCATGGAGTGTCAGGTTCGTCCGGCCGTAGCGGCCGATGCTGCACGGGTCAGCCAGGTGATCCTGGCGGCCCTGCTCACCAGCAATGCCCAGGATTACCCCGCCAGTGTGATCGAGCGGGTCAAGGCCAGTTTCACCACCGATGCCGTGCGCCAGCTGATGCAGCGCCGGCAGATGTTCGTCGCCCTGGTGGATGGGGAATTGCTGGGCACCGCGAGCCTCGATGGGCGTGCGGTGCGTTCGGTGTTTGTCGACCCGGCGCACCACGGTCATGGCCTGGGCCGACAGCTGATGGCGGCGGTCGAGCAGGCGGCGCTGGATTCGGGCTTGACCTCGCTGGTGGTGCCCTCGTCGGTCACCGCCGAAGGCTTTTATGCGCGCCTGGGCTTTGTCCGGGTACGCGAGCACTACGAAGGCGAGGAGCTGACGCTGATCATGGAGCGGACCCTGGTGGCCGCAGCGACCGGGCCAGGGTCGGCCTGATTCAGGCCTTTTGCGCCGCAATCACCAACACTTCGATGCGGTAGTGGGGTTTGGCCATCGGCGCCTGCACGCAGGCCCGCACCGGTGCCTGGACGCCTTCCAGCCAGGCATCCCAGAGCTGATTCATGGCCGGGTAATCGGCCATGTCCTTGAGCCAGATCTGCGCGCTGAGCAGGTGGCCCTTGTCGGTGCCGGCCCTGGCCAGCACGGCGTCGATCTGTTGCAGAACGTCCAGGGTCTGGGCGCGGATATCCCCTTCGATCAATTGCGAAACCTGGCCGGCCAGGTAGACGGTCTGGTTGTGGATGACGGCTTCGCTGAAGCGTGGTGTGGTGCCGATTCGCTGGATGGGTGAGGTCATGTCGAGGTCCATGGGTTCAAGGGTGGAAAGGTCAGTTGTTGTCGCTCAGGCCGGCACCGGCGCCCAGCAGGCGCGAGGCTTCGGAGGCCGGCACGTAGGTGCGGGCGGCGAGGTGGTCGAGGTCGTGCTGGGGGCTGTCGCCCAGGTCCGGAATGCTGCCCGCCAGAGGCTTGCCGAGGGCGCCAGCAGGAGCCACACAGGCGCAGCGCACCCGGGCGGCGGTGGCGGCGCCAAGGTTCTGCGGGTGCATCAGCCAGGCTTCGCCCGTGGGGGAAAACTTCAGGCTGCAGCCATCCCAGGACAGCTCCAGCCACAGGCCGAGCTGGCGCGCAGTGGCGCTGGCAAAGGGCAGCAGCAGTTGCGGGTGCGCCACCTGCCGGAGTTCGATGCGACCGTTGCTGCGCAGCAGGTGGGCGTGGTCGCTCAGGGTCGCCCCGGCGATCAGCGGGCACAGGGCATGCCCCGGCACTTGCCAGGGCTCGGCGCTGACATCGGGGGCCAGTTGCTGGTAGGCACAGCCGTCATTCTGCTGCAGCTGCGTGGCCAGCAACCCCGGGCCGTCGAGGCCGTGGGCCGAGAGCCAGCGCGCGGCCTTGCCGGCTTCCTCCGCCAGGCCCCAGGACAGCCCGGCACCGCGGGCGGCTTTCTTGCACAGGCTTTCAATTTCATTCAACGAGGCATGCACGGCGCTGCTCCTGGCTGTCGAGGTTGGGGTAGGACCAGTCGTCCGCCGCCACCCGCCCCAGTTCATGGGGGAAGGGCGCGTTCTGGTAGAGGGTGATGCGCACCCAGCGATCCGAGCGCGGGTCGAAGTGGGTGGCGCCGAAGAACGACAGCTTGCAGCGCAGCAGGTCGATGGGCAGCAGCGCCTGGTCGATCAGGTTGTCCTGGATGTCGGCGTAGGGAAACGCTGGCGCCAGTTGCACCCGGCGCAGGCTGTGGCGGTGTTCCGGATGCCGCAGGAGGAAGCTGGCGACGCTTTGCGAGTCGCTCCAGCCCGGCAGGGCGGCCTGCAACTGGGCGATGTCCCGGGCCACTGCCAGGGGCTGTTCCAGGTCCTCCCCGGGTTCGGCAAAGCGCTGGCCGATCCGCGGTTCGAGTTTTTCCTCGGAGACGTACCAGAACAGCGCCCGGCTGGCTTCGCTGGAAAAGTCGATGGCCGCGACCCAGGCATAGTGTTCGTCGAGTATCTGCCGCAGGCGGCCGATGCTCATGCTGCCGTCGAGGCTGAAGCTGGCTTGCTCATCGGCCTGCATGTCGGCGCCCAGCTCATCCACCAGGTGCCCGTAGGGTTCCAGCAGCAGCGACACCAGGCACTCCTGGGCTTCCAGCGACAGCGCGCCCTCGGCCCAGCGATAGAGTTGGTCCCAGGGTGAATCCTGTTCCAGGACGCCGCTGGCGATGCGTTGCTGCAGGCGTTGCAGGTCGCCTTGCAGTTGCAGGATGCGGCCGTGTTGCAGTTCGTGTTCGGAATGCCAGTGGCCGATGCCGGCCTGGGCCCGGGCGAGGAACTCGACGAACAGCTGACGTTCCCCGGCCGTTGGCTGGCGCACGGCGCGCACCCGTTGCAGGGCGGTTTCCCGGGCCTGTACCCAGTTGTTCAGCAGCACCGGATGGTTGAGCAGGAACGGCGCCATGCCCAGGCCCGTGGAGTTGCCGATGCCCAGGCGTCGGCGCAACTCCGGCTCCAGGGTCACCGCCTGCTGGGGCGCCCGGGCCTGGGCCAGGTGTTCCACCAGATCCAGGGTAAAGGCGCGGATCAGGAACACGGTGAGCATTTCCGCCTGGAAGGGCGCCGCCAGTTCGGCGCGATTGGCAATGCTTTCGCGGTCGGCGGCGCCGAACTTGCCGCTGCCGTAGACCGCGGTGGTGCGCATCAGGTAGCCGACTTCATCGATGAATTCGCGCTGCGGCTGGTGGCCGGCGGCCAGGGCCTCGATCACATGTTCGAACAGCCGCACCGAGCGGTTGGCCCGGGCCATGCACAGCTCGCGGGAGGAAATGCGCCCGGCTTCCTGCTTCGGCACATTGGCCTCCAGGAGGGCCAGGTCGGCGGCATCGGGGATGCCGTCGAACAGGGCGAAGGTGGCGTCCCAGGCGGTGGCAATCACCCGGTCCGAGCGCAGTGCCGGGTCCAGGTCATGGGCGAAGGCCACCAGGCTGTAGCTGCGTTCGGGGCCGGTGGCGGTGTACACCGCGCGGCCCACGCCCTGGCTGTCGAGGGTCCACAGCGGGCGCTGGAACTGCCAGTTTTCCGCCTTGAGGCGGCGCAGCAGTTGGCGCATGAACGACAGCCGGGACTGGTGGAAGGCCCCTAGGCGCGCCGCCTTCATCACGCTGGCGGGTGGTCGCAGGTTCATTCAGAGCACCCCCTGTTCGCGGGCCATTTGCCGGGCGATGCGGATCGCATCCCAGACGGCCGGGAGGATCAGCAGCGACACCGGCACCGCCGTGATCACGATAAACGACTGCAAGGCACTGATGCCGCCCTCACCGAGGGTAATCAGGGTCGCCCCCACCAGGCCCATGCCGGCACCCCAGAACACCCGCAGCCAGGCCGGGGATTCGTCGTGGTTGCTGCTGATGGCCATGGCCACGGTGTAGGACATGGAGCCGGCGCTGGTGACCACCGAAAAGAAGCTGAGGAACAGGAACAGCGCCGAAATCAGGTTGGGCAGCGGCATCGACTGGGCCACCCCGAGCAGCAGCGCTTCAGGCTGCACGCCGTGGCTGATCACACTGCCCGGCGACTGCAATTCGATACCGATCCCGGTGCCGCCCACCAGGGTGAACCAGAGCATGGTGATCAGCGGTGCGGCCACCGACATCAGGGTGATCACTTCGCGGATGCTGCGCCCGCGGGAAACCTTGGCCACGTAGATGCCCATCATCGGCGCGTAGCCGATGAACCAGCCCCAGTAGAACAGGGTCCAGCTGTTGAGCCAGGCGTTGTCGTCGCGGTACAGGGCGGTCTGGAAGAAGCTGGTGATGTGCACCGCCAGGCTCTGGGCCAGGGTTTCGCTGAGGAACAGGGTGGGGCCGAAGATGAACAGGAACGCCGCCAGGCCCAGCATCAGCCATACGTGGACCTTGCTCACCAGGCGCAGGCCGCCCAGGCCCACCACGCAGGACAGGGTGTAGATCACCGTCACCGAGAGAATCACCATGGCCTGGACCATGATGGTGTTGGGCACGCCCCACACCGAGTGCAGGACAAAGGCAATCTGCAGGCCGAGAAAGCCCACCGGGCCAATGGTGCCGGCCACCACCGCGATGATCGCCGAGGCATCGGCAAACACCGCGATCGGGCCCTTGAGGGCGCGCTCGCCCAGCAGCGGATAGAGCAGGGTGCGCGGCATCAGCGGCAGGTTCTTTTCGTGGTGCAGGTACATGTAGACCACGGTCAGCAGGCTGCCGAGCACCGCCCAGGCCATGAAGCCCCAGTGCAGGAACGACTGGGACAGCGCCGCCACGCCGGCGGCGTCGGTCTTGGCCACGGCGCCGAAGTACGGCGGTGGGGCGATGAAATGCATCATCGGTTCGGCGGCGGCCCAGAAGGCGCCGCCTCCGGCCAGCAGGGCGCACATGATCATCGACACCCAGTTGAAGGTGCTGATGCTGGGCTTGGACCCGACGCCGCCCAGGCGTACCCGGCCCAGGCGGGTGAAGCCGATGTACAGGCTGGCGCCGAAGGTCGCCAGCATCAGCACCTGCCAGTACAGCCCGAAGTAGTGGGTGCTCCAGGTGAAGGCGTGGCCGATCAGGCTGGAAAGGGTGTTCAGGTCTATCAGGGCAATGACCAGGAACAGCAGGAAGAAACCTCCGCTGATCCAGAAAATCGACCAGTCGAGGGTTCCATCGGCGCGGCTGTGCAGCGAGCGGGTGTCGATCCCCGCTTTGATTTCGCCTGGAATTTCCATGGTGCCTCCGTGTTGCGTTGTCGATCGCTAATAATTGTTATGGGCGCATTTGTTGTTGTTAGTGCGTGGCGATGACCCTGTTCAGGCCGGACGTCAGGACAATCAGGAAACAGTCGGGGGCCTCAGACCGCGATCTCGTGAGGGTGGACGGCGGCACCTGCCTGGGCCTTGGCCGGGATGAAGTTGTTCTCGAAGAAGCGCAGCCAGTTGCCGCCCATGATGGCGCCGACTTCCTGGGCGCTGAAACCCACGCTGTGCAGGCCCGACTCGATGTTGTGGAAGTCGCGGTTGTCGCGGAACCAGGTCGGCTGGTCGGGGAAGCCCGGTTGCGCCTTGGAGCCTTCGCCGTAGTCGACGTCCAGGGTCCAGCGGCCGACGCGCATCCAGTCCACCACGCTGTTGGGCTGGTCCTGGCACAGGTCGGAACCCAGGCCCAGGTGCTCGACGCCCATCAGCTCGGCGGTGCGCGCGATCATGTCGCAGAAGCTCTGCACGCTGCAGGCGCTCTTGTCCTTGAGGTGGTGCGGGTACAGCGAGAAGCCGAACATGCCGCCGCTCTGGCCCAGGGCCTTGAGCACGGTGTTCGATTTGTTGCGCAGCGCCGCGTGCCAGAACGCCGGGTTGGCGTGGGTGATGGCGATCGGGCGCTCGGAGTGCTCGATGGCTTCCAGGGTCGAGCGCTCGGCGGAGTGGGACATGTCCACCACCAGGCCGACCCGGTTCATCTCCCGCACCACCTGCTTGCCCATGCGGGTCAGCCCCGGGTCTTCCTGTTCATAGCAGCCGGTGGCCAGCAGCGACTGGTTGTTGTAGGTCAGCTGCATGAAGCGCGCGCCGAGGCTGTGCACCACTTCCACCAGGCCGATGTCGTCCTCGATGGGCGAGGGGTTCTGGAAACCGAAGAAGATCGCGGTGCGCCCGGTCTGCCGCGCCAGGGCGATATCGCTGGCCCACTTGCCGTGCAGGATCAGGTGCGAGTAGCGCTGGAACCTGCGGTTCCAGGCTTCGATATTGGCCACCATTTCACGGAAGGTCTCGTGGTAGGCGATGGTCACGTGCACCGCATCGACGCCGCCTTCGCGCATCTGCTGGAAGACCTTTTCCGACCAGTTGTCGTACTGCATGGCGTCGATGCGCGGGCCGCGGCCGGCGAAGGTCTGGGGCAGGCTCATAGCGGTGCCCCGGCGGCGATGTAGCCGGTCTTCACATGGGTGTAGAACTCCACTGCCGAGCGCCCTTGCTCGCGCGGGCCGTAGCTGGAGTCGCCACGACCGCCGAAGGGCACGTGGTAGTCGGTGCCGGCGGTGGGCAGGTTGACCATCACGCAGCCGACCCGGGCGTTGCGGCGGAAGTGGCTGGCGCGGGCCAGGGAGCGGGTCATGATGCCGGCGGTAAGGCCGAAGCGGGTGTCGTTGACCAGGCTCAGGGCCTCTTCGTAGCTGCCGGCCTTGATCACGCAGGCGATGGGTGCGAACAGCTCTTCGCGGTTGATGCGCATGGCATTGCTGCCGCCAATGAACAGCGCCGGTGCCTGGTAGTAGCCCGGGGTTTGCAGCTCCAGGCGCTGGCCGCCGGTGAGCAGTTCGGCGCCTTCCTGCTGGCCCAGTTGCAGGTTCGCCAGGTTGGCCTCCAATTGCGCGGCGCTGGCCACCGGGCCGATCTGGGTGCCGGCTTCCAGGGCATGGCCGACCTTCAGCGCCTGGGTCGCCGCCAGCAGTTTTTCCACGAAGGCATCGTGGATGCCTTCATGCACGATCAGCCGCGAGGAGGCGGTGCACTTCTGCCCGGTGCCGCCAAAGGCGCCATTCACCGCGCAGCTCACCGCCAGGTCGAGGTCGGCGTCGTCCATCACCGCCAGGGCGTTTTTCGAGCCCATCTCCAACTGCACCTTGGTCAGGTTGGCGGCGGCCGAGGCGGCGATGCCCTTGCCCACGTCCACCGAGCCGGTGAAGGAAATGGCGCTGATGCCCGGGTGCTCGATCAGCGCCTGGCCGATCTCGGAACCGGCGCCCATCACCAGGTTGAACAGGCCCTTGGGCAAGTCCTGGCGGGCGATGATCTCGCTGAGAATCACCGCGCTGGCCGGGGTCAGGTTGGCCGGTTTCCATACTACGGCGTTGCCGAAGGCCAGGGCCGGGGCGATCTTCCAGCAGGCGGTGGCCATGGGGAAGTTCCATGGCGAGATGATCGCCACCACACCGATGGGCTCGCGGCGGATATCGATCTCGATGCCGTCGCGCACCGAGTCGGCGGTCTGGCCCAGCTGGCGCAGGGTTTCCGCGGCGTAGTAGGTGAAAAACTGCCCAGCGCGGTACACCTCGCCGGCGCCCTCGGCCATGGGCTTGCCTTCTTCCCGGGACAGGGTCTTGCCGATGTCCGCGGAGCGTTGCATCAGCTCCTGACCGATGGCCATCAGCACCTTGTAGCGCTGCTCGATGCCGCTGCGGGCCCAGATGCGCTGGGCCTCGCCGGCGGCGGCAATGGCACTGTCCAACTGCGCCCGGGAGGCCTGGGCGTAGAGACCGATCAGGTCGCGGGTGTCGGACGGGTTGCGATTCTCGATCTCGCTGGCGCCCTTGAGCCATTGGCCGGCGATGTAGTTGTGATGGTTGTCGCTCATGAAATCCTCCAGGGCGGCACGCCAGGCGGGGCGTTGCCTTTGTGCGGTTCTGGGAGGATTATGAGTCGGCCTTGTGTTAAGTAAATCTAATAATTTTTAAGCTTGTTTAAGTAAAATTTAAGCTTTGCCTTTGCCAGCAGGACGCGCCGCCATGAGCATCAAGATCTCCAACCTGCAGTTTTTCGTCGCGGTTGCCACCAGCCAGAGCCTGACCCAGGCCGCCCAGCGCCTGCACCGCACACCGGCGGCGGTGTCGCTGTCGCTCAAGCAGCTGGAAGAAGAACTGGGCGGCGCGCTGTTCGAAGGCGAACGTAAGAACCAGCTCAGCCCCCTGGGGCGTTTCGTGTTGCTGGAAGCCCAGCGCGAACTGGCGCATTTCGACCGCACCATCAGCACCATCAAGACCTACGCCAAGGCTGAGACCGGCCTGGTGCGGGTGGCGGCGGTGCCGTCCTTCGCCATCACCCTGCTGCCGCCGCTGCTCAAGCAATTCCATGAACAGCACCCGCAGTTCCACCTGGATATCCGCGACATGGATTCCGAGCGAGTGGTGCAAGCGGTGCTCAGCGGCGAGGTGGACATCGGCATCGGCACCGTACCGGCGAGCATCCCCAACATCGACCAGGACTTCCTGTTCTCCGACGCCTTCTGCGTAGTCTGCGCCAGCGACAACCCTCTCAACCGCCTGGCGCGACCGCTGCGCTGGAGCGACCTGGACGGGCAGCACTTCATCAACAGCGGCCTGGGGGCCGAGATCAACGCCGCCGAATTCCGGCACATCCGCGACCACTCGACCCTCAGCGTCAGAAACACCACCTCGTTGCTGGCCCTGGTGGCCCAGGGCATGGGCGTGACCTTGCTACCGGAGTTGCTGAGCCGCTCGGCGGCGGGGGACCAACTGAACTTCCTGCGCCTGGAAGACCAGCGCATCGTGCGCTCGGTGAGCGTGATCACCGCCCCGCGAGAAACCCTCAACCATGCGTCCTACACCTTCCTCAAGGCGCTCAAGGGCAGTCGGTTTGCCTGAACCGTGCGCCATCTTGTAGGAGCGAGCTTGCTCGCGATGGACGTCAACGATAACGCCGGTTCGCTGAGGGAACGCGGCGCTCTCGGGAGTTTCGCGAGCAAGCTCGCTCCTACAACGCCGGGTTGAACTCAAGGCACCGTGGATACATCCCGGGTGCCTACGCCACCACCACCCGCCGTGGGCGCAGCCAGCCAATCACCACCGCAGCAATCAGCAGGAACCCCAGGTAGCCGAAGAACGGATACACCTGCCCCACCAAGCTGATAAAGCCCACCAGGCTGCCGACAAACGCCAGGGCGCCGGCGGCGATGGAGCCGAGGCGGAACTGTCGGGTGCCCGCCGGAAACAGCCGCGCGGAGAAGGAGTACAAGGTGCCCACGGCGGTGTTGAGGATCATGCAGAAGATGATCAGCGCCATCAGCAATCCAAGCGCCGGGGAGACTTCGCTGGCGATCGACAGCATGGGCATCGGCAGGTCCGCCACGCTGTTCAGGCGCGACAGCAGGCCCAGGCTCATCACCAGCATCAGCAGGCCCAGCAGCGCGCCGCCGAAAATGCCGCCCCACATTGCCTGTTTCTCGCCCTTGGCTGCGCCGCCCATGATCGCCAGGATCGGCACCCCCGCCACGATGTTGTAGGACACATAGAGCAAGGCGCCCAGCAGCCAGTGGCTGGCGCCGGCTTCTTGCTTGGCCGCCAGTTGATTGAGTTCACCGAAGCTCAGGTCGCGGGTGGCGGCGCCATACAGGGCCACGCCTACCGCGGTGACGATCAGGAAGGGCGTCACCGCGCCGATCATGCCGATGACCTTGTGCACGTCCAGGCATACGATGGCCACCACGATCAGGGTCACCAGCACGCTGCCGGCAATGGCCGGAATGCCGAACTGCTGCTCCAGCAGGGCGCCGCCGCCGGCCAGCATCACCACGGTCACGGCGAACATGAAGAAGGTGATCATCAGGTCCACCAGCGCCCCCAGGTGCTTGCCGCACAGGGCTTGCACCACGTCCTTGTGCGATGCCGCCCGCAGGCGGCTGCCCATGCTGGCCAGGGCCATGCCGAGGAAGGTGAACAGCGCCGCGCTGACCACCGCGCCCGCCAGGCCCCAGGCGCCGAAGTCGACGAACATCAACAGCAGTTCACGACCGGAGGCGAACCCCGCACCGACAATCACACCGACGAAGGCGCCGGCGATCTTCAGACTTTCTTGCATGACGATTAGCCTCGATTTGTTGTTGTTATGTGGGGTGGACGGCCGCGTCATCTATTGGCGTGGCGGTCCTGGGCATCGCACTTGAGGGCTGGGGCGGGTGACTCAGTTTTCGCCGACCCAGGCCTGGACTTCGATCTCGATATCGACCCCCAGCGCCAGTTGGGCGCTGACGGTGGAGCGCACCGGGAAACCGTTCTTGAAGTGGCGCTGGTAAACCTCGTTGAAGCCGGCGAAGTGCTGCATGTCGGTGAGCCAGACGGTGCTTTTCACCACCTGGTCGAAGCTGGCGCCGCACGCGGCCAGGGTCTCGCCGATGCGCGCCATGGCGGCTTCGGTCTGCACGCGGATGTCGCCGTGCACCACTTCGCCTTCGGCGCTCATGGGCACCTGGCCGGAGAGGAACAGAAAGCCGCCAACGCGGATCGCCCGGGAGAAGGGGTAGGGCAGGTGGCTGGGGTAACGCTGGATATCAGTGGACATAGCAAGGGCCTCGTGGGCTGGGTGGGTTAACGCAAGCGAGCGGGGGCCAGGGCCTGGGCATCGACGCCCTGGCTCAGCAGTTCTTCGGGGACCGGGTGGCCCAGCAGCAGGGCGCAGGCCAGTTGCGAGACGCCGGCCGCCGACTGGATGCCGTAGCCGCCCTGGGCGGCGAGCCAGAAAAAGCCTTCGCAGCTGTCGTCCCAGCCCACCACCAGATCGCCGTCAGCGACGAAGGAGCGCAGGCCGGCCCAGCTGTGGCGCGGGCGGCGGATGCTCAGGGAAGTGACGTTCTCGATATGGTAGATGCCAGTGGCGATGTCCAGTTCTTCGGGCATCACGTCCTGGGGCGGCACTGGGTCGGCATTGGCCGGGGAGCCGAGCAACTGGCCGGCATCGGGCTTGAAGTAGAAGCTTTCGTCGATGCCGATCACCGCCGGCCAGCGGCTGAAGTCTTCATCCGGCGGGCCATCGAAAGTGAAGGCGCTGCGCCGGCAGGGTTGCAGGCCGATGGGGGCCACGCCGCATAGCTGGGCCACCTCATCGACCCAGGCCCCGGCAGCGTTCACCAGATTGCGCGCCTGCAGGGAACGGCCATCGCTGAGTGTGAGGTTCCAGTGGCGGTCTTCGCGGCTGGCTTCGACGATGTGCGTGTCGCACTCCAGCTGCCCCCCGGCCCGGCGCATGGCCCGCAGGAAGCCCTGGTGCAGGGCGTGCACGTCCAGGTCCTGGGCGGCGGTTTCCAGCATCGCCCCGGCAACGGCGTCGGGGCGCAGGCAGGGCACCAGGGCCCGGGCCTGCTCGGCCGTGATCAGGCGCACGTTGGCGGAGCGGGCGCGGGTTTCGTCGTAGGTCTGCTGCAACTGGTCCAGCTGTTCCTCGCTGGCGACGTACAGGCAGCCGCGAGGTTCCATCAGCGGGTGTTCGCAGAAACCCTGCGGCGGCCGCTGGTAGAAAGTCCGGCTGGCGCGAGTCAGGGCCTGGATCTGCGGAGTGCCGTAGGCCTCCATGAACATCGCCGCAGAGCGCCCGGTGGAGTGATAGCCCGGCTGCGATTCACGTTCCAGCACCAGCACGCTGGCCTGCCCGGCCAGCCGATAGGCCAGGGAAGCACCGGCAATACCGGCGCCGATGATGACGAAGTCGAAGCATTGGGTGTCGTGCATGCCGGGGTTCCTGAATCGCTGGAAAATGACAAAGGTTAAAATTCTCACATACGAGAAATGTAAGATATGAGAATTTTCCAGTCAACCCGGGGTCCTGGGTTAATATTTCGCCACGTGCCCCGGCCAGCGTCGCGGTTACCCTTATTTGCCTGACAGAGAGCCCCAATGAGTTCCGACCGAGCCCAGCCCGCCTCGAGCTCCCACGCCCATCCACTGATCGACCGAACCCAGGTTGGCGCCCGCCTGCGGACCATTCGCAAAAACCAGAAGCTGACCCTCAAACAGCTCTCGGAACGCTCCGGCGTCGCGCTGTCGACCCTGTCGAAAATGGAACTGGCCCAAGTCTCGGTCAGCTACGAAAAACTCGCCGCCGCGGCCCGCGCCCTGGGCGTCGACATTGCCCAGCTGTTCACCCCGGCGCCGAACCTGATCCAGACCGGCAGCGCCCAGGTGCAACCGACCGTGGTCAGCACCACCATCGCCGACGCCCCCGGCTACAGCACCGGCAACTACGACTACCATCCCATGGCCGGCGACTTCCCCGGACGCAGCATGACCCCCATGTACGCGCGGATTTTCGCCCGCGAGCTGCAGCAGTTCGAGGACTACATCCGCCACCCCGGGCAGGAATTCGCCCTGGTGCTGTCGGGGCGGGTGCGGATTCAGTTCGAGACCGGAGAGGCCGTGAGCATCGGCTCGCAGGAGACCGCCTACTTCAACAGCAGCATTGGCCATATCTACCTGGCGGAAGGGGATGAGGATGCGGAAGTGATGGTGGTGATGTCGGAGCGCTGACGCCCCTGATCATCCAGCAACAGCGCGACAGGTCCAGCTGCCGCGCCGTGCTGTCGTCGAGCGTTTGCGCACGTTGGGCAGTAATGCCATGTCGATATGTGCGTCCCTGGCGGTGTAGAGGATGGTCACGCGCTCACTGTCTAAGTACCGCGTCGGGAAAAGTTTGCGTGGCATAGGGCTTTCGGAATTAAAAGCGATTGGAGCTGAAGGTAATCAGAGCTGTTGTGCAAAGCTCGGATTGTATTTGGCGCAGTTCAAATTCTGATCCTCGCCAGCATATCTTCGCCGTCTGCATCCATACCAACCTCGACAAACCCGAAACTGGAGTAAAACCCTTTAGCTACGATGTTGTTGGGGTTGTAGCAAATTTCAATTTCTTGCAAATCTGCGATCTGTTTTATTTCATGTAGGGCGAGGCCCAGCGCTACTCTACCGATGGATTTCTGCTGATGTTGTTTGTCCACCATAAAGCGCCAGATAGAAACTTTGCCTTTCGACTCTCGCACCCACATAAAAAAGCCTACAGGCTCTCCATCCGCGATTATGGCTCGTGTGAAGTAACCTGGGTTGTACGCAGCCTCAACGAGCGACCAGGTATTACTTGCCACGTAGTCTTCCTGCTCTTCAGTGACCTCCAGTTCACAAATCGCCTCATAATTTTCTTGGGTTATTGGGGTAAGTGAGATTTTCATAAGGTCTCCTCAACTGGGGTGTTGATAAGGCTCAATTAACTTTCACGGGCATTCAGTTCTTCCTGCGCCTACGCCAGCAGCGCGGCGAAAAGTTCGGCGCTGGCCTGCGGCAGGCTTCGCACTCTAGCTGTTGCAGTTCGTGGCAGTGCTGGGGCAGCGGGGGATTCCGGCTAGCTCTCCGTGCAGCTCCAAGTAAGGTTTGCATTCCTCTCTGGCGTTCGTGCGGTATACGTTGTCACCCGGCTGGGTCCGTCGGTCGTTGCCGCCGTACACCGGTATCTTCGGTCTGTGTCCTTACTCTTTTGTATGGTCCAGCCATTCTTGGTAGGTGATACGGCTAATGTGTTCTGTCCGATAGTCTTGGAGGAACTGGTTGTATTTGTTTTCTTCCGTGTGATGAAAGCGAAAGCCACACTTCGATTGAGCAGCATAGGACTGGATGTTGTTGGCGAAGTAACCACACCAAAGTGCTTTGAGATTCAGGTTTTCAAAGGCGTGTCGCATCACTTCACGTACCGCTTCCGGAATCAGGCCTTTGCCCCAGTACGGCACGCCGATCCAGTAGGCGATTTCCCCTTCCTGCTCACTGATTTCAAAATTGCTGTTGCTGCCTATGAGAATGCCCACACAACCAACAGCACGACGATTTTCCTTCAATTCGACCGCGTACACCTCGGGGTGATTGAAGACCGTACGGATGATATCGGCACTGTTCTCCACACTGGTGTGGGGGGGCCAGCCTGCGATGGGACCGACTCGGACGTCTTTGGCATATTCGTATAGGTCGGCGGCGTCTGCGTCCTGCCAGGGGCGCAGCAAGAGTCGTTCTGTTTTAAGTGTCATGTCCTGTACCCGAATGGATTGGTTCGTTCGGGACAGAGTATTGGGAGTCAGATCATCGGTACACGCCAGTACCTCGGCGTTTTCGGTACTTTTAGAAACAGCTACGCCAAGCGGTGATACGATTTTGGCTCTTGTTTGTTCTAGCGCTGGGTCACTATGCATCACATTCCGAAACTTTCCGCTCCTGACGACTCGATGCCGATGGGCGAGACCACGCTAGCGGAAGGGCAAGGTTTGCCGCTCTCCTTCGGCCATGCTTACTTGACGTTGCTGGTATGCCTCTGCGGTAGTGCCCACTTCACGCTTAACTTCAAAGAGCATGCGGTTAGGCGCGGTGATTTGATGCTGCTGGCTGAGGACACTATTGCCTTGCTCAAACGTCGCTCGCGCCGCTTCAAGGTGTTTTTCTGCCTCATGCCGAAAAGTTTTGCAGCGGAGGTTGCCTACCCGCTACCCAATACCTTGTTCGTATTTCTGCATGACCATCCTCATTGCACTCCATCCAAGGACGACATGCCGCTGATCGAGGGATGGGTGACGCAGATGCGGAACATTGCGCAGACCTGTCCCACTTACCAACGCATCATGTTGCGCAATCAGCTGCAGAACCTCTTTCTGAAAATAGCCGAGCAACTTCCAGCCAACCAGATAGAAAACAGGGGATTCAGCCGGAAGGAAATGCTCAGTTGGCGCTTCTGGGAATTGATAGGCAAACACTGCATCCGCCACCGAGATGTGAAGTTCTACGCCGACGCACTGAATATCACGCCGTTCTACCTGTCGCAGTTGACCAAAGCGTTTTTCAATGACACTCCCAAGGGGTTGATCGATCGGCAGGTAACCTTGGAGATCAAGGCTCTTCTTTCATACAGCGACTTGGCCATTGGCCGTGTGGCCGACGAACTGAACTTCGTCGATGCGTCTTACTTGTGTCGCTACTTCAAGCGCCAAACGGGAATTTCGCTCTCCCGTTATCGTAAGCACAAGAGAGAGGAGAGAGGTAGGACTGACCTGCAATCGAAATAGAGAATGGAAGGCGCACTAGGGAAAAGGTTTCACTCCTAGATACAACACTGATTCCAGCACGCCATCGGTTGTCCATAGGACGAAGCCAATTTCATCAGAAGCTGACCCTACAACAGCTCTCGGAACGCTTCGGCGTCGCACTGTCGACCCTGTCGAAAATGGAGCTGGCCCAGGTCTCGGTCAGCTACGAAAAACTCGCCGCCGCGGCCCGCGCCCTCGGCGTCGACATCGCCCAGCTGTTCACCCCCGCGCCGAACCTGATCCAGACCAGCAGCGCCCAGGTGCAACCGACCGTGGTAAGCACCACCATCGTCGACGCCCCTGGCTACAGCACCGGCAACTACGATTACCACCCCATGGCCGGCGACTTCCCCGGACGCAGCATGACCCCCATGTACGCGCGGATCTTCGCCCGCGAGTTGCAGCAGTTCGAGGATTACATCTGCCACCCCGGGCAGGAATTCGCCCTGGTGTATGCTGAAGTTTTTGGGTGACTCACTGGTGCTCCAGAAATTTGGTGCGACAGCAGCGTGTAAAGTGAGTCACCTTCACAAAAGTTATTTATCTGTGTCTCTCTGTATAAAGCTTCATATAACTCCCTGTGGAGAAACAAGGTTGCATGCTAATGGCGGCTCTGAAATGACGCAGCGATAGAGGCTGTGAAATGGAACGCCTGATAAATGAGCCGGTAATGATGTTTTGTTTTTAGTTGTTGTTTTGTTTATCAAGGGCTTTATGTGCGGGAGTGGCTCGTGTGTGGCGCTTTTTATGCAATTGTTCGATGGAGTTACGCATGGTCGGCCAATCGAGAAAGGCGCGTCGTTCGTAATACAACGGCTGCTGGTGCGGAGGTTGATCCAGTCGTTGTCTGTTTACAGGTTGCAAATATTGAGCACCCTGGAATAGATAATGGCTGCTCACAAACGGGAATAAGCCGAGCCAAGTACGCCACTGAGAGGGATAGGAGAGGCATAGTCTTATATATCGAAGGCGATTTCGCCAAGCAATCGGCTGTCGTTCAATAGGGCCATTTTCCGGAAGTGGTGACAGTACACGGAAAAAAGGACCAAGGCAGTTCCGAGCATTATAAAGTGAATATTGCCAGATTTTTGGCGTGTTTGTGCGTGCCATGAGTGATTCAACGACTATAGCGTGCAGCAGATCATGATCAGGATGACCGCCTTCCCAAGCAGGCACAAAACAGGCTTGTATAGTTGGGTGTTCGTTGATGAAGCAATCAACCCAGTCTGCCAATACGGCAACATGGTTATGCAGTTGACCATCACCGATTGATAACTGACGACCTATGAATAGAATGTCACGGGCTTCAATGCCTAGCTTTTGAAGGACCGCTAAAGACTCACGATCCCGACGATTCGAGTCGGCGGTGGCAGCACCATCGGTGACGTAAATACAGCGCACCCACTGGCCTGTGCTTAGTTCGTGTTCAATTTGGTGAAATACCCCAAACTCGTCATCTTGGTGGGCCATAAAAAATATAGAAGCTGATCTCATGCACTGATCTTCCCTGGGCATCAAGGTATATCGATTGTTTCGAGGTTGAGGAAGCTTATTTTTTTCAGGAAAGCATTGTTCCTTTCCTTGTTATCGGTAAGGAATCTGTAACCAAAACTTCTAGGTTCGAATAGAAAACCAGGTACTTTTATAAAGAAAGCTCCAGGTCGATAGGCTGACAGTGTAATCACAAGTCCAGGGCTAGAAGAGTACAAACCATCCCTGCCGAGGAGATTCGCCAGGAAAGGTTTCTTTCTGGTAAACCAGCCGTCGGCTGGCCTTGCCAGTTTCCATAGACCATTTTCTTTGGTTGGTTTTCTGAGGAGGCGCCAGAAAAATGGAATTGCTACATATAGGTGAAGGTTTCCATTAAGGGTCCAACCCAGGCCTCGTTCCCGTATTTTTCTAATGTTGTTGTTGGGGTAGCCACAAACTACATATATATCCTCCTCAAGAAAAGATTTGTATAGCCGTTTCCCAAGGATTACAGATGAGCCTTTTTGGGTTCCATCGGACATGGTATCTGTAGAAAGAAAAACAGCGGAGTCTTCGTGGCTTAATCTTAGACCGCAATACGCTGCTACCATGGTGCCATTTTTTATGGAGTAGCAAATTCTTGAGTCGTTTAATTGGTATTTTTGAAATACACGACTGGCATTTTTATCGGAGCCTCCGAAACACCTCTGGAATAATGATATCCATTGCGAAGTGAAAACTTCGGAAAAATCACTACCCTTGCTTATATAAATTCCGTCGTCCAATGAAAAGCTCATATGGCACATTGCTCCTTTTTAGTCTTTAGTAACTTTCTTTTCTCAAGCGCGAGTAGATAACATCGCCGGCTATTGTGAGCGGGGCTGGCAAGGCCGATGCCGTCGTTAGAAACATAAAGAAGTGCACTGCTCACGAATGACTCCGGATGAGCAGAAATCATGCAAGCAATCGTTTCAAGTGAAAAAATGGAAACTGTTCTGCAACTAGGACTTTGAAATTGTTTTCTTGCCTATCTTTAGGCGCGCTTAAGAATCTGGAGTAAATTTTGCACGTTTCCACTATTAGCCCTCCTAGGTTTTTATAGTGGCAATCACCAATGGTCTTGCTTGATCCGAATATTATAAGATTCATTGATTTTACTTAAAAAATTAATTATGGATCTTGCCTGTTGGTGTTGTTGCTCCAGCTTAAAGTTTTCCTTGCAGGTAAACTCTTGCATTAAGCGGCGCAGAAATTTCCTCATCATAAACTGCGGGAAAAGGCGCGTCATCCTATTTGCCCTCCAATCTCCAGCATCTTGTTCCATTTTCAGTGCCGCAGAAGGCATTGAAAATCTAGGCTTCACCCTCTGCTGGGCCGTGAGGGCGTCTCGAAACCTATTCGCAACTGTCCAGAGTAGTCTCCTCAAGACGAAAGACCGAGTGTATCGGACTGCCCAGTCGCCGATGGGGCTGATAGGTGCGATCAAACAGCCCACCCTGCAATCTTTGCCTCTCTTATTGGAGCACTGCAGGCTTGGCGCTTCTGCGAGCAGCTAATTCTCAGACGTAAGCGCCATATATCCAGACATGCTCATCGACTGGCCAAATCGGCTAAATGTAAATCTTTGGATTGAAGCCTACAAATTGTTTGAGCAAGTTCGGCTCTTCTTTATTGATGATGGCCCATCAACCGCCCTAGTGCAGGGTGTTTAGTGGGTGGTTGCCACAATGCGGTAAGCACCTTCAACCCAGATGCCTGTAGCAGCGCCACCAAGTAGACCTGTCTAGCTATGGCAAAGTGACAGCGTTGAAGTCTCCGCGTGACGGCGTCGAGGAGTGTGCCGCTGTAGTGCTAGCCCTTACTTCTAGCCAGGCCAGCTTCATGACCGGGCAGGTTCTTTGGAGGCCACATTGGCGGGTCGTGAATGGATACAGTGGAGTTGACGAGTTGGATACCGGCAGCGGTATAACGATGTTCTGAAAACACCCGTTGATGACAACAAGAGGTGGCTCGATGCTAGGCAACCTGACCGATATTGACCTGCGCATGTTGCGGATCTTCTGCACCATCGTGGAGGCCGGCGGCTTCACCGCGGCGCAGGTGCGCCTCAATACCAGCCTGTCGCGCCTTAGCGTGTTGGTCCGGGACCTGGAGGTGCGCCTGGGCTATTCGCTGTGCAAGCGCGGCAAGAGTGGGTTTCAACTGACCGAAGAGGGCGAGGAGACTTACGCCGCCGCGCAAGAACTGTTCAGTAACATCGGCCAGTTTCGCCAGCGAACCGCGGTGCTGAATGGCCGCCTGCGTGAGTCGTTGCATATTGGTACGGTGGACAGTCTCCTCTCCATCGATCACAGCCCGTTGCCGGCGGTCATTGCGCGTATGCGAAAAGCCTTGCCGGAGATCCATGTCAATCTTCATGTCATGCGGCCCGATGAACTCGAGCAGGCCGTCTTGGAAGAACGCCTGCAAGCGGCCATTGGTGCCTTTCACCACCGTCTTTCCGGGCTTCATTACCTGCCATTGTTCGAAGAGGAGCAGAATCTCTACTGCGGCGAACACCACCCGTTCTTCCTGCGTTCGGATTCAAGCGTGAGCGTTGAAGAACTCAGTGCGGCGGACTATGTCGACCGTGGTTACGTGGCTGAAAATCGCCGCCCGGGCGAATTGCAGTTCGCCAATTCCGTGGGGGCTTTTTCCATGGAGGCAATTGCCTTGCTGCTGTTTTCCGGCACCTACATAGGCTACCTGCCGACCCACTTCGCGGCGGCCTGGGCTGAGCGCGGCAAGCTGCGCCCGATCATGCCGGAGCGCCTGGCCTATGGCTCGGCATTCCATTGCATCACTCGCCAGGGACTGGAGCAGAAAGCGTCTATGACGGAGTTTCTCGATACGTTGACGTTACACTGCCGGACGCATTTGGGAACTGGTTGTTGATGTGTTTGTTCTGGCGATGAGGGGGGGCAGCACTGGCTAACTGAAAGCCGGCGCCCGACGGGAGGTTTTCACCGGGCACAAAAAAGGCACTTGCGATAAACGCCAAGTGCCTGATTTGTAACGCTTGTTTGGTGGAGCCGGGGGGATTTGAACCCCCGTCCGCCAGTACTCCGCTGTCGGTACTACATGCTTAGCCGTGTCTATTGAGTTAACCCTCAGCGACCCGACGGGCAGGGTGCTTTGGGCGAGTTGTGTAAGTTTTAGCCGCTTCGTCCACAACGTACTGCACGGCGATTCTGTTCTATATGACAATCACTTTGGGTTTACAGACATCCCCTGGTGATTGCTGGACCCGAAGGTACCAGAAGGGAAGGGCTAAGGCTGCTTACGCAGCGAGAGCGTATTCCCCGTAGGTTTCGTCATTGGCAACTATAGGAAGTTGCAACAGTGGATTTACGAGTTCTGTTACCAACTCGGCATGCACCTAAAGTTTCGCAACCGGCGTCGAATCCTAAACGGCCCCGAACCTGTTGTGCATAACCAACAGGTGAACAGAGTCTACGCTAACCGAGGCCAGAAGGCCAACCCGAAGGTTGGCCTTCAGCGGCCGCTTACTGATCGCCCTTGGTATTGTTCTGCAATTTCTGGATCGCCTGGGTGGTCAGGGAGATGCAGTTCTTGGTGCCTTGCTCGGTGCCCTTGGCCTGTTCGGCGGTGGCTTGCTGCACCGTGGCGTCGATGTCGCTGCTCAGGTCCGAGCTCATGGCTTCGGTGCTGACCTTGGCATCCTTGATCTTTTGCAGGTTGATCTGGCACAGGTCCTCTTGCCCGGCAGCAAACACCGGGGAGGCCAGCATCGCGGCGGTAATGAACAGTCCAGCCAGTGCGGAACGCTTCATGGTTATCTCCTTGATCGCGGGGGCTCGGTGCTGCCGGTCAACAGGGCCGGCTGCCGAGTGGGGCTAAGCCCTTTTTGCGGGCCTAGAAAATGGACTGTAGCCGTGCGCTGGGGTTCTGTTTTTTTTTCGAAGAAATGAAAAAGCCAGGGGCGCCTTCTGCCAGGCACAAGAAAGGGGCGAAAACGCCCCTTTTTTCCCGGATCGATGGCTCAGACCACCTTGGCCCGGGTCACCCGATCCACCAGGTACACCAGCCCGTGATAGTCGATCCCGCCATGCTGGCTGAGGCCGATTTCACAAGTGCGGCTGGTGGAGATGCCTTCGCTGCAATACTGCACCGCATCCTTGAGGCTGCGCAGGGAGTGGGCATTGAGCTCCGGGGTGGTGAAGCCCTTGTCGCCGGCGAAACCACAACAGTGGATGCCTTCAGGGATCACCACGTTGTTGCTGCAACGCCGGGCCAGTTCGATCAGCGCCTGGCTTTCGCCCAGGTGCTGGGTGCTGCAGGTGACGTGCACCGCGATGGGCGCTTCTTGCGGGGTGAACTCCAGGCGCTCCAGCAGGTGGGTGCGGATGAAGCGCACCGGGTCGTAGAGGTCCAGGCGTACATCCCCCAGGTCCTGCACCAGGCGCAGGGTGCAGGGGCTGGTGTCGCAGTAGATCGGGTCGAGGCCGCCACGGCTGGCGTGGAGCAGGGCGCCGATCAGTTCCTGGCGCTTGTCTTCGGCTTGGGTGGCGTAGCCCTTGGAGGCGAACGGCTGGCCGCAACAGAGGTTGTCCAGGTTGTCCGGCAACACCACTTGGTAGCCGGCCTTTTCCAGCAGGCCGCGGGTCTTCTCGTAGAGCGAGCTCTGTTCCTTGTCCCCCGCCGCCGGCCCCATGACCCGGGACACACAGGCCGCCAGGTATACCACCCGCGGGCGCGCGTCGCTGACGCTCGGGCTGAAGCGGATGGCCTTTTCCGGCTGCGGCATGGCGTTGTTCCACTGCGGCACCTGGCCCTTGGACAGTCGCGTCAGGCTCGCCGACAACTTGCTCAGGCGTGGTGCCCCCAGGAGCATGCGCGCGCCGTTGGCCACGTGCAGGGTGAAGCGCGCGCCCTGCAAGGTGGTGGCGAAGTGCGAGCCGAGCCAGTCGGCGGTGCCGTTGTGGGTGGCGTGTTCACTGCGCAGCTTCTTCACCAGCTCACCGGTGTTGATGCCCACTGGGCAGCGCTGGGCGCACAGGCCGGTGGCGGCGCAGGTGTCGATGCCCTGGTACTGATAAGCCGCCTCCAGCTCGGAGGTGTCGATGCCGGCCCGTTTGCGTGCCTGGATATCACGCCAGATGACGATGCGCTGGCGCGGGCTCAGGGTCAGCCCCTTGGACGGGCACACCGGCTCGCAGAAACCGCACTCGATGCACTTATCCACAATCTCGTCGGCCGCCGGCAGCGGCTTGAGGTGCTTGAGGTGGATCTGTGGGTCTTCGCTGAGCACCACGTCCGGGTTGAGGATGGCGTTGGGGTCCAGCAGGCGCTTGAGCTGCCACATCAACTGGTAGGCGTCGCTGCCCCACTCCAGCTCGACGAAGGGCGCCATGTTGCGCCCGGTGCCGTGCTCGGCCTTCAGCGAGCCGCCGAACTCCACCGCCACCAGTTGCGCCACGTCGTCCATGAACGCCTGGTAGCGATTCACTTCCTCGCTGCTGTTGAAGCCCTGGGTGAAGACGAAGTGCAGGTTGCCCTCCAGGGCGTGGCCGAACAGGATCGCTTCGTCGTAGTGGTGCTTGTCGAACAGCTCGATCAGGCGATTGACGCCGATGGCCAGCTGTTCCACGGGGAAGGTCACGTCTTCGATGATCACCGTGGTGCCGGTCTTGCGCACCGCGCCCACCGCCGGGAAGGTGTCCTTGCGGATCGCCCAGAGTTTGGCGTTTTCCTGCGGGTCTTCGCTGAAATCCACCTGCTTTTCCACCGGGAAGGCGGCCAGGGAACTCATGATCTGCGCGAGTTGCTCGTGCAGCAGCGACGAGGACGCAGCGCGGGATTCGATCAGCAGCGCGCAGGCGTTGGCCGAGAGCTGTTGGACGAAGGCTGGCATGCCGGGCTTGTCCTGCACCGAGCGCAGGCTGCGGCGGTCCAGCAGTTCCACCGCCGACACCGGCTGGCTCTTGAGCACGGTCACCGCGTTGCAGCAGGTGTCCACATCGGGAAAGACGATCAGCGCCGAGGCCTTGTTCGGGTGGTCGATCACCGTGTCGTAGGTCACCGCGCTGATAAAGCCCAGGGTGCCCTCGGAACCCACCAGCAGGTGGCTGAGGATCTCCAGCGGTTCATCGAAATCCACCAGGGCATTGAGGGACAGGCCGGTGGTGTTCTTCAGCCGGTATTTGTGGCGGATCTTCGCCGCCAGCTCGCTGTTGGCGCGGGTGCTGCGGCCCAGTTCGGCCAGGCGCTCCAGCAACGGGCCATGGCTGGCGCGGAAGGCGCTGACGCTGGCGGCGTCCTCGGTGTCCAGGCGCGTGCCATCGGCCAGTACCAGACGGATGCCGGCCAGGGTGTGGTAGGTGTTCTGCGCGGTGCCGCAGCACATGCCGCTGGCATTGTTGGCGACGATGCCGCCGATCTTGCAGGCGTTGATCGAGGCCGGGTCGGGGCCGATCTTGCGCCCGAAAGGCGCCAGCCAGGCATTGGCCTGGGCGCCGATCACCCCGGGTTGCAGGCGGATCTGCGTACCCTGGTGGCGAATCTCCTTGCCGTTCCAGTTATCCCCCAGCACGATCAGCACCGAGTCGCTGATGGCCTGCCCGGAAAGGCTGGTGCCCGCGGCGCGGAAGGTCACTGGCACCCGGTCACGCTGGGCCAGTTGGAGCAGGGCGACCACTTCATCTTCGGATTCGACGCGGATCACCAGCTTGGGGATCAGTCGGTAGAAGCTGGCATCGGTGCCGAAGGCCAGGGTCGAGAGCGGGTCGTCGAAACGCCGCTCCTGAGGGATCAGTTGCTGGGCATCACGCAGAAAAGCGGCCGGTAGGCTCATTGGTCCTCCAGGATCAGCACCACCAGGTCTTTCGGGCCGTGGGCGCCGTAAGCCAGGACTTGCTCGATATCCGCGGTCTTCGATGGGCCGGACACCAGCAGCGCGTTGGTCGGCATGCCGGCGGCCCAGTTCATCTGTTGCTGCACCTGATAGAAGTTGTCGCGGATCTCACTGGCCTTGAGCAGGGCGAAATGCACCGGCGGCACCAGGCTCATCAGCCGCGGCTCTTCCCGGGTTGGCCACATGATCAGGCTGCCGGTGGCGGCGATAGCCCCCAGGGTGCCGGTGAGGCTGGCCGGGGTGTCGTTGAACAGCTCGGCTTTCCATTCTTCCACCGGCCGGTCGTAGGCCTTGAGCGCCGGCAGTTGCGGGTGCTCGGCCCAGTACTGGGTGACCCGCTGGCCGTGGGGCGTGCTCGGGGCGATCAGCAGGCTGGGCAGCTGGCGCTCCTGCAGCAGGCGAGCCAGCAGCTCTGGCCAGGCGGCCTCGGTGCTCAGGTGGATTTCGGTGTGCACCGCCTCCATCTGTTTACGCAGTTGCGGGATGCGCTGTTCAGCCGTGTAGGTGTAGGGCTCGGTAACCAGCGCCTCGTCAAAGTTATCCACAATCGGCGTGGTGCCGGTCAGGCTGTTGCGCAGCTTGGCGAGGATCTTGTGTTTCGCGCTCATCAGCGGTCTCCCTGCTTGTCCAGGTGCTCACGGGCCAGGTCATGCAGCGACCGGGCGGCGGGTTTCGGCGCGCTGTGGTTTTGCGTCCAGGGGCCGACCTTGCTCGGGGTGAGGGCGCGCAGCCGGGTGGCCGCCAGGGTGAACAGGCGATACAGGGTCGGCGAGCTGTTGAGGCGGGCCCAGGCGTTCCAGATGAAACGCTCCTTGCGCGAGTACTTGCTGCCCTGGCCGCGCATCACTTGGTGGGGGCTGTCCGGGGCCTTGACGTTCTCTTCCCGCAGGCGTCGCAGCAGCGCCGGGATCGGGATCTTCACCGGGCACACTTCGCCACAGGCGCCGCACAGTGACGAGGCGCTGGGGTGGTCCGGTACCTTGGCCAGGCCGACCATGTGCGGGGTGATGATCTTGCCGATCGGCCCCGGGTAGACCTCGCCGTAGGTGTGGCCGCCGACCCGGGTGTAGACCGGGCAGTGGTTCATGCAGGCGCCGCAGCGGATGCAGTTCAGGGTCTGGCGCAGTTCGCTGTCGGCAAACGCTTGGCTGCGGCCGTTGTCCAGCAGCACCAGGTGCACTTCCTGGGGGCCGTCCAGCTCATGCTCTTTGCGCGGGCCGGAGATCATGTTGACGTAGGTGGTGATGGGCTGGCCCAAGGCCGAGCGGGTCAGCAGCGACAGCAGCGGGACCACGTCCCGCAGGTTCTCGACGACTTTCTCGATCCCGGTGACGGCGATGTGCACCGGCGGCACGGTGGTGGACATGCGCCCGTTGCCTTCGTTTTCCACCAGCAGCAGGGTGCCGGTCTCGGCCACGGCGAAGTTGACGCCAGAGACGCCGATATCGGCTTCGAAGAATTTCTGCCGCAAGACCTTGCGACCGATCTGAATGAGTTGGTCAACGTCCTTGGTGTACTCCACGCCGAGTTTGTCGTGGAACAAGGACGCGACCTGACCGGCATTCTTGTGGATCGCCGGCATAATGATGTGTGAAGGCTTCTCGTGGTCGAGCTGGACGATGAACTCGCCCATGTCCGACTCAAGGCATTCAATGCCTTGTTCAGCGAGGACATGGTTCATTTCCATCTCTTCGCTGACCATCGATTTGCCCTTGATCACTTGCCGCGCCTCGTGAGCGCGGATGATCGAGAGGACGATGCCATTGGCCTCGTCCACCGTTTCCGCCCAGTGCACTGTCACACCGTTGCGGGTCAGGTTCTGTTCCAGGCGCTCGAGCAAGTCGGGCAGCTTGGACAACGCCCGGGCGCGAATCGCGTTGCCCAGGGCGCGCAGGTGTTCTCTTTCGTGGGCATCGCTGAACGAGGCCGCACGCTTGGCCATGAGTGAATCCATGGCACTGCGAAAGTTGTTTCGCAGTTGCTTGTCACCCAGGGCCTGGTGGGCCCGGGTACGAAAATCGTCCGCCACCGTAGTGGTCGGAATCAGCTCTGGGGTGCTCATTGCGCACCTCCAGTCCGTTGCCAGAGGAAGCTCGCCAGGTGCTGGCCGCGCAATGCCTCTTGCTGTTTCTCCAGGGCGCCGTTGATGTTCATCAGGCAGCCGCAGTCGGCACTCAGTACCTGGTGGGCGCCGGATTCCTTCAGCGCGCGGGTCTTGTCCGCGACCATGGCGCCGGAGATGTCCGGCATTCGGACGCTGAAAGTCCCGCCAAAGCCACAGCATTCGCTTTCGTGGCTGTGTTCTACCCGTTCCACGTTGCTCAGCTGTGACAGCAACTCACGGCCGTGCAGGTGGGTGTTCATTTCCCGACGTGCCGAGCACGAGGTGTGCAGCGCCACCTTGACCGGCGCGCCGCTGTCCTTGAGTTGCACCTTGCACACGTGCAGCAGGAACTCGGCCAGCTCATAGGTGCGGGCGGCCAGGGCCTGCACCTGTTGCAGGGTTTCGGGCTCGTCCTTGAATAAGTCCGCGTAATGCTCGCGCAGCATGCCTGCGCAGGAACCCGACGGCACCACCACCGGATAGTCACCGGCAAACAGCGCCAGTTGCGAGCGGGCCACGGTGCGCGCCTGCTCGGTGTAACCCGAGGTGTAGGCCGGTTGTCCGCAGCAGCTTTGCCCTTGCGGGTAGTCCACGCGAATGCCTTCGCGCTCCAGCAGGTGAATCGCGTCCATCCCGGCTTCGGGATAGAACAGGTCGACCACGCAGGTGCCGAACAGGTAGACCCGCGACGGTTTCGTGCTGGGGTACTGCCGGGGTTCGGCCAGCGGCGGTGCGACACGGGTCGCATTGGGCACGGCGTTGTAGAAAAGCTCGCTCATCAGGCGTGTCTCCGGGTGGTCCCGGTTATTCGTCCGTCGAGGCGGCTGAAAGATAAACCAGCAAGCTTTCAGCAGCCTTGCAGACCGGGTGGTGAATGACTGACGCCGCGGGTGAGGGCGGCGTCGGTTCCATCGGTGTCGCAGGTGTTGCTTAGTGCACCAGCATGCCGGTGAACCAGTAGGCCTGGGCCAGGGTGATCAGACCGACAATAGTGGCAAAGAACAGACTGTGCTTGAGGGTGAAGCGGAACAGGTCCGATTCCTTGCCCACCAGGCCGGTGGCGGCGCAGGCTACGGCGATCGATTGTGGCGAGATCATCTTGCCGGTCACGCCGCCGCTGGTGTTGGCCGCGACCAGCAAGGTGTCATTGACCCCGATCTGGTGCGCGGTGGTGGCCTGCAGCGAGCTGAACAGGGCGTTGGACGAGGTATCGGAACCGGTGAGGAACACTCCGAGCCAGCCCAGGAACGGCGAGAAGAACGGGAACGCCGCGCCGGTGGCCGCCAGAACCAGGGCCATGGTCGAAGACATGCCCGAGTAGTTGGTGACGAAGGCGAACGCCAACACCATGCCGATGGACAGGATCGGCCAGCGCAGCTCGTAGAAGGTCTCTTTCAAAGTGGTCAGACCAGTTTTGAAATTGATCTTCAGCACCAGCATGGAGATCAGCGCCGAGAAGAAGATCGCCGTGCCGGTGGCCGAGATCGGGTCGAGCTTGAACACCGCAGGGATGGCCGTTGGCGTGGTCACGATCGGCGCCATCTTGATCACCATCTGGTCCAGGTGCGGGATGGCGAAGTTGAATACCCAGGCGTACATCGAGCCGCCGGCGGCGAACATCGCCTTGAAGGGCTTGAGGGTCCAGATGGTCACCAGCACGGTGAGGATCAGGAACGGCGACCAGGCCTTGAAGATCTGGCCCAGGCTGTAGGGCGAGGCCTGGGTCTGGCGTGGCTGGCCGAAACCGCCGGCGCTGGCGGTGATGGCGACGCCGGAGGTGGCGCCGGCAATCTGCGCGCCGGCGGTGCGCTTGGGCTGCCAGATTTTCAGGAACAGGGTCAGGGAGATCAGGCTGGCCAGGGCCGAGGTGATATCCGGCAGTTCCGGGCCGATGAAGTTCGAGGTGAAGTACTGGGTGACGGCGAAGCTCAGGCCGGCTACCAGCGCGGCTGGCCAGGTTTCTTTGACACCGCGCATGCCGTCCATCATGAACACCAGCCAGAACGGCACGAACAGCGACAGCAGCGGCAGCTGGCGGCCGGTCATGGCGCCGATCTTGAAGGCGTCGATGCCGGTTACCTGGCCGGCGACGATGATCGGAATCCCCAGGGCGCCGAAGGCCACCGGCGCGGTGTTGGCGATCAGGCACAGGCCGGCGGCGTACAGCGGGTTGAAGCCCAGGCCCACCAGCAGGGCGGCGGTGATCGCCACCGGTGCGCCAAAGCCCGCCGCTCCTTCAAGGAAAGCGCCGAAGCAGAAGCCGATCAGTAGCACTTGCAGGCGCTGGTCGTCGGTGATCGACAGCACCGAGCTGCGGATGATTTCAAACTGGCCGCTCTTCACGGTCAGCTTGTAGAGGAACACGGCGGCGACAATGATCCAGGCGATGGGCCACAGACCGTAGGCAAATCCATAGCCAGCGGCAGCGAGGGCCATGTCGGCGGGCATCTGGAAGGCGAAGATCGCCACCAGGATCGACAAGGCCAGGGTGATACTCCCGGCGACGTGTCCTTTGAGGCGGAACACGGCCAGAGCCAGGAAGAAGAACACGATCGGGATGACGGCGGCGAGGGCGGACAGGCCGAGGCTGCCAAGCGGGCTATAGAGCTGTTGCCAGGTTTGCATAATGGGGTGGCCCCTAATTGTTGTTGGTCAGGCACTGCTAGCGTCTTGGTTAATTGGTAATACCAATTTACAATCGCTGTTGGCTAGGGTAAAAGCCTTGTGCTCGGTGTGTCAATTTGCCGCCCTAAAACTTTTGTCGAATGCGCTATGTGGCGGCCATCTGATGGGTACAAATGGCTGCGTTCTGCCAGGTGTTGGCGCGCCGTGAATAGGCCAGAATAGAGCCCCCCGGCGAAGGGTCGGGAGGGTGGAGAGTGAGTGATGGGCTTTGATCAGATACGCCAGCGCCGTTTGTCCGACGATATCGTCGAGCGGCTGGAAGGGATGATTCTCGAAGGTACCTTGAAGGCCGGTGAGCGGCTGCCTGCCGAGCGCGCCTTGGCCGAGCAGTTCGGTGTCTCCCGGCCCTCACTGCGCGAGGCGATCCAGAAGCTCACGGCCAAGGGGCTGCTGATCAGCCGCCAGGGTGGTGGCAACTATGTGGTGGAATCCCTGGGCTCGACCTTCAGCGATCCGTTGCTGCACCTGCTGGAAAACAACACCGATGCCCAGCGCGACCTGCTGGAATTCCGCCATACCCTGGAAGCGTCCTGTGCTTATTACGCGGCGTTGCGGGCGACGGCGGTGGATCGCGAGCGGCTGACTCAAGCCTTCGAGGAGTTGCAGGATTGCTACTCACGTTCCGACGATGTCAGCCGTATCGAGGAGGGGGCGGCGGATGCCAAGTTTCACCTGGCAATTGCCGAGGCCAGCCACAACGCGGTGTTGCTGCACACCATTCGCGGGCTGTTCGACCTGCTCAAGCGCAACGTGGTGACCAACATCGGCGGCATGTACAAGCAGCGTACGGAAACCCGCGACATGCTGATCAGTCAGCACCGCGACCTGTACCAGGCGATTATCGAAGGGCGAGCCGAAGAGGCGCGGGAAATCTCCAGCCGGCACATTCTCTATGTGCAGGAAGTGCTGGAAGAAGTGCGTCAGGAAGTGCAGCGAGTGGCCCGGGCCGAACGGCGCAAGGGCATATAAGGCAAATCGCCGGCAAGCGAGCTTCTACCAGGGTGTTGTAGGAGCCGGCTTGCCGGCGAAAGCGACCTCAAGGCAGGAAGATCAGTCTTCCTTGCCCTTGGTCCGCACCGCACGCTGCAGTTCGCGATCGGAATCGCGCTCGCGTTCGGTATGGCGCTTGTCGTATTCCTTCTTGCCCTTGCCCAGTGCGATTTCACACTTGATCAGGTGCTTGCTCCAGTAGAGCGAAAGGCATACGCAGGCGTAACCCTTCTGCTGCACGGCGGCAAACAGCTTTTCCAGCTCACGCTGGTTGAGCAGCAGCTTGCGCGAGCGCGTCGGGTCGGCGATGACGTGGGTGCTGGCGGTGGTCAATGGCGTGAAGTGGCTGCCGAGCAACCAGGCTTCACCATCCTTGAGCAGCACATAACTGTCGACCAGCTGTGCCTTGCCTGCACGCAGACTCTTTACTTCCCAGCCAGCCAGGACCATGCCGGCCTCGAACCGATGTTCGATGAAGTAATCGTGTCGCGCCTTTTTGTTTTGCGCGATGGTCCCTGTTGGGTGTTTCTTCTGTTTAGCCATAGGGGCGGCATTATAGGGAGTTGCGCGCGCGTCGGCTACGGTGACGCAGCGTGCTTGAGCAGGTTGATTGAATCCCGGACAATGCGGCCTCTTTTTTTTCGGTTGGGCGTGTTAACGATGTCGACAGACAGGGTCTCTGTCCACGGCGGCTGGGCAAGCCGCTGGGTCTTTATACTCGCTGCAACTGGTTCGGCCGTGGGCCTGGGGAGCATCTGGAAGTTCCCCTACATGGTTGGCGTCTATGGCGGTGGCGCTTTTGTCCTGGTGTTTCTGGCGTGCATTGCGCTGATCGGTTTGCCGGTGATGCTGGCGGAAACCCTGATCGGCCGGCGCGCGCGCCAAAGCCCGGCGAATGCCTTGAAGGTGCTGGCGCTCGAGGCGGGGCACTCGGCCAAGTGGTCCTGGGGCGCCTTTGCCGGAATGATCACCGCATTGCTGATTCTCTCCTTCTATAGCGTAGTGGGTGGCTGGTCCCTGGACTACATCATCGACATGGGGCGCGGCGATTTTCAGGGCGTTACGGCGGATCAGGTCGGGGCTTATTTCTCTGCGGTGACGGCGGATCCCTGGCGCCTGACGCTGTGGCACACCCTGTTCATGCTGTTGTCGGCCTGGGTGATTGCCAAGGGAGTCGTGGCTGGGCTTGAGCGCAGCCTGCGGATCATGATGCCGCTGCTGTTCGTGATGCTGCTGGTGCTGCTGGGCTACAGCATGACCACCGGGCACTTCATGCAGGGCCTGCATTTCATGTTCGATTTCAGCCTGGACCGGCTGCTGGACGGATTGCTGCCGGCCATGGGGCATGCGTTCTTCTCCCTCAGCGTGGGGGTCGGCTCGATCATGATCTACGGCGCCTACATGCCCAAGCATTCGTCCCTGTCCGGCACTGTGGTGGGGGTGGCGCTGCTGGATACCTTCGTTTCCCTGGTGGCAGGGATGGCGCTATTTCCCATCGTGTTTGCCGCAGGCCTGAACCCCAGCGAAGGGCCCGGGCTGATGTTTATCAGCCTGCCCTTTGCGTTCGGCAATGTGGCGTTCGGCCAGCTTATGGGCGTAGTGTTCTTTATCCTGGTGGCGATTGCGGCGTGGAGTTCGGCCATCTCCCTGCTGGAACCGATGGTGGCTTATCTCGTCGAGAAGACTAAAATCCGCCGCGGCTGGGTGACATTCTGGCTGGCGTTCAGCTGCTGGTTCGTGGGATTGGGGACGGTGTTCTCCTTCAACATCTGGCAGCAGGCGAAATTTTTCGTGAACGATGGTGGCGTTTTTCACCTCTACCGGTGGGGCGCGGCCGGCGGTCTGGACTTCTTTGGCGTGATCGACTTCTTCACCTCGCGGATCATGTTGCCTCTTGGCGGTTTGTGCTTCGTGGTATTTGCAGGTTGGGTGATGGGCCGTGAGGCAGTTCGTGATGAACTGTCGCTACGTAGCCCGCTGTTATTCGCTCTGGCCTTGTTTTTGATGCGCTATGTGGCGCCCGTCGGCATTCTTGTGGTGTTTGCCGCCCAGTTGTGGAAATGAAGCTCACATGACGACCCATATTCAACGTTCGGCCCTGCTGCCTTATCCGGCGCAATTCCTGTATGACCTGGTCAATGATGTGGCTCGGTACCCGGAATTTCTGCCTTGGTGTTCTTCGGCTGAAGTGCTGGAAAGCAGTGACGAGCGGATGCGTGCCAGTTTGGCAGTGGCCAAGGGTGGAATGAGCCAGCGCTTTGTCACGCGCAACAATCTGGTGCCGGGGCAGTCGATCGAGATGAACCTGGAAGAAGGGCCATTCAATCAGTTGCACGGTGTGTGGGTGTTCAAGCCGCTGGGTGAAAAGGCCTGCAAGATCAGTCTCGACCTGTCCTTCGACTACGCGGGCCCCTTGGTCCGTGCGACCTTGGGGCCGCTGTTCAACCAGGCGGCGAATACCCTGGTGGATGCGTTTTGCCAGCGGGCCAAGCAACTGCATGGCTGAGTCGCTGATTGCCATCGAGGTGGTCTACGCGGCGCTCGATCGCCAGTTGCTGGTCAGTGCGCAGGTGCCCCAGGGTTCGACCCTGCGTGGGGCGTTGCTGGTCTCATCTATAGGGGAGCGGTTTCCCGAGCTGGATCTGGCGACCTGTCCCGTGGGGATCTTCGGCAAACAGATCGCTGAGCCTGAGCAACATTTGCTCCAGGCGGGGGATCGAATCGAAATCTATCGTCCGTTGCTGGCCGACCCGAAAGAGGTTCGACGTTTGCGTGCGCTCAAGGCGGCGGAGGCGCGCAAGCGCGAGCAGTGATGGATTGCGACAGGCAATAAAAAGCCCGGGTATGCCCGGGCTTTTTTATTTCGCCACAATTTATTCTGGCGAAGTGTCCAGCGGTTCCGGCGTCGGTACTGGAACGGTTTTCACGCCGTCCACATCCTTCTGGATTTGGTCCAGCAGCGAGCCAGGCTTGGCCGGCTTCTCTGCTTTTGGCTTCTCGACGTTCTCGGCAGGCGCGTTGACAGTATTAGCGCTGTCCTTGCCCAGCAGGGCTTCGTCGCGGCTTACGCCGGGCATGAAGTCGCCGGCCAAGCTGACCAACTGGTCGTTGCCGTTGAAGATCAGGCTCACGCGTTCCTGTTGGCGTTCACCGCCACCAGGCTGCAGGCTGTAGAGATAATCCCAGCGATCGGCATGGAACGTGTCGGTCAGCAGAGGGTTGCCCATGATAAACCGTACTTGCCGTCGGGTCATTCCGGGGCGCAACTGGTCTATCATGTCCTGCGTGACGACATTGCCCTGCTGGATGTCGATTTTGTAAACCCCGGGGAATGAACAACCGGCGAGTGCGAGCAGTCCCACGAAGGTGAAACTGGTTAGCAAGAGCTTGGTGTTTTGCATCGGTGGGCGACTTCCACTATCTTGGCTGGGACAACGTAAACCCCGATCATACCCGCATTAAGAGAAGCTGCGAAGCAGCATCGGCGAGAAAGCTGACCATGGTTGAAAATAGCGAACTACGTAAAGCCGGCCTCAAAGTGACTCTGCCACGAGTCAAAATTCTACAAATGCTCGATTCCACCGAGCAGCGGCACATGAGCGCTGAGGATGTCTACAAGGCGCTGATGGAAGCTGGTGAGGATGTGGGTCTGGCCACGGTTTACCGTGTACTGACTCAATTCGAAGCAGCCGGACTGGTGGTGCGCCATAATTTTGATGGCGGTCACGCTGTATTCGAACTGGCGGATGGCGGTCACCACGACCATATGGTCAACGTGGAGTCTGGTGAAGTGATCGAATTCTTCGACGAAGAAATCGAAAAGCTTCAAAAGGCGATTGTCGAAAAGCACGGTTTCGAGTTGGTGGATCACAATCTTGTGCTGTATGTGCGCAAGAAGAAGTAAGCCCCTCACGCGACGTTTATCGTCGTGAAACGATCGAAGGCGGCCCTAGGGTCGCCTTCGTGTTTTGTGCCTATATAAAAGAAGCGCCGAAGGCTCAGGCCTTGGCGGTCACCACCATTTTCTTGGCGTGGGCCAGGGACTCCTTGGTCAGGTCGATGCCGCCGAGCATCCGCGCCACCTCCTCGACCCTCTCATTCTTGCCCAGCTTGGATACCGCGGTATGCGTGGCATCGCTGCCTCGCACCTTGTGTACGAACAGGTGCTGGTGCCCCTGGGCGGCGACTTGCGGCAAGTGGGTCACGGTCAATACCTGGCCACGTTCGCCAAGGCGGCGCAGCAACTGGCCGACGATCTCGGCTGTCGGGCCGCCAATCCCCACGTCCACTTCGTCGAACACCAATGTGGGAACCCGCGAGGTCTGCGCGGTGATGACCTGGATCGCCAGGCTGATACGTGACAGCTCACCCCCGGAAGCGACTTTCGCCAGGGCCTTGAGCGGTTGCCCGGGGTTGGCACTGACCAGCAGTTCCACCTGCTCCAGGCCGTTGGGCAGCAATTCATCGCTGCTGTTGGCGCGCAGTTCGATGGTGAAACGCCCGCCGGGCATGCCCAGGCGCTGGATTTCCTGCTCCACCGCGCTGGCCAGGCTGGTCGCGGCTTGCTGGCGCAATTGGCTCAGCTCCTGGGCTTTCTCCTGATAGTGACGAGCGAAGGATTGCAGCTCTTCGCCCAGTCGTTCGATGGATTCGTCATTGGCGTCCAGAGTCTCGATTTCATCCAGCAGGGTTTGCTGCATGGCGGCGAGTTCGAAGGGCTGGATGCGATGCTTGCGCGCCAGGGTATAGATGGCGTCGAGGCGTTCTTCGAGCTGTTGCAGGCGTGCCGGATCGGCGTCGAAGTGGTCGAGGAAGCGATTCAGCTCGCCCATGGCTTCTTCGACCTGGATCTGCGCGCTGGCCAGCAGGTTGGTGGCCTCGCCCAGGGAGCCGGATGAGTTGCCGATGCTCGACAGGCGGTTGAGGCTGACGGTCAGAGCATTGAGGACGTTGCCTGAATCACTTTCGCTGCATTGCTCCACCACCTGGCGGCAGATGCCCAGCAGGGTTTCGGCGTTGGTCAGGTTCTTGTGTTCCTGCTCCAGCTGTTCGAGTTCGTTTTCCCCCAGGCCGAGGTTCTCCAGTTCTTCCAGCTGGTAGCTGAGCAACTGGTGACGAGCGCGTTGCTCATCGCCGGAGTTGGACAGGCGCTCCAGCTCCTGGCGGGTCTGGCGCCAGCGTTGGGCGGCCAACTGAACCTGGCGGGCGAGATCGGTGGCGCCGGCATATTCATCCAGCAGGCGACGATGGGTATCGGTCTTGAGCAGTGACTGGTGCTCGTGCTGGCTATGGATATCGATCAGCAGCTCGCCCAGGGCCTTGAGATCGCCAAGGGGGCAGGGCGTACCGTTGATATAGCCGCGGGAACGTCCTTCGGCAGTAATGACCCGGCGCAGGATGCATGGGCCATCGCTATCGAGGTCACGCTCGGCCAGCCAGGTGCGGGCTTCGGGGATATCCGCCAGATCGAAGGTGGCGAGGATGTCGGCCTTGTCGGCTCCTGGTCGTACCACGCCACTGTCGGCACGATCGCCCAGGGTCAGGCCGAGCGCGTCGAGCATGATCGACTTGCCGGCGCCGGTTTCGCCGGTAATGACGCTCATCCCGCGATCCAGTTCCAGATCCAGGTGTTCGACGATGGCGTAATTATGTACGGACAGGTGCACCAACATTAAGGCCGCTCCCAAACTAGATGTCTGGTTATTTATACAGTGTTTTGTTTCTGCCTGACAATGCTTTCCCTTAGCTCGATTCGCTTGGCTGTCTTGGGTTTTTAGTGCGTTCGAGCATGTCTGTTGAGCGGGTTTCCATGCCGCTGATGAGTTTTGCCACGGTTGCGGACTTGAACCCTGAAAATGCGACCCCATATAGCTGGGCAGAAGAGTGAGCCCGGCTCACAGACGATATTGAAAGGAGAATTTCATGGCTGACGAACAGACGCTGGATACGCAAAATCTAGACGCCAATCAGGCTCCCGAGGCTTCGGGTGAAGACCTGGTGGCTCGTGTACAAGTGCTCGAAGAGCAACTGGCTGGTGCGCAGGATCAGGCTTTGCGTGTTGCGGCCGATCTGCAGAACGTCCGCCGCCGCGCCGATCAGGACGTGGAGAAGGCCCACAAGTTCGCTCTCGAGAAGTTTGCCGGCGACCTGCTGCCGGTGATCGATAGCCTGGAGCGCGGCCTGGAGTTGTCGAATCCGGATGACGAAAGTATTCGTCCGATGCGTGAAGGCATCGAGCTGACCTTGAAGATGTTCCACGACACCCTCAAGCGTTATCAGCTGGAAGCCATCGATCCTCATGGTGAGCCGTTCAATGCTGAACAGCATCAGGCGATGGCCATGCAGGAAAGCGCGGATGTCGAGCCCAATAGTGTTCTGAAGGTGTTCCAGAAGGGCTATCAGCTCAATGGTCGCCTGCTGCGCCCGGCCATGGTCGTGGTCAGCAAGGCGCCTGCACCGGTTTCGCCTTCGATTGACGAGAAGGCTTGAAAACGGCTGTAGAGCCCCCATTTATCAGTCAAGCGTTTAAGTGCTACCGCAGTTTGCCACCACAGCTGCGGCATCCAAATCCAAAGTTCCGGGAGAGTTAACATGGGCAAGATTATCGGTATTGACTTGGGGACCACCAACTCGTGCGTCTCCATTCTTGAAAACGGCAACGTAAAAGTTATCGAAAACGCTGAAGGCACGCGTACTACGCCGTCGATCATCGCGTACGCCAACGATGGCGAGATTCTGGTAGGTCAGTCGGCCAAACGTCAGGCTGTTACCAACCCGCACAACACCCTGTACGCGGTAAAGCGTCTGATCGGTCGTCGTTTCGACGAAGAAGTTGTGCAGAAAGACATCCAGATGGTCCCTTACAAGATCGTCAAGGCTGACAACAATGACGCCTGGGTTGAAGTGAACGGCCAGAAAATGGCTCCGCCACAGATCTCGGCTGAAATTCTCAAGAAGATGAAGAAGACCGCCGAAGACTACCTCGGTGAAGCAGTGACCGAAGCGGTCATCACTGTTCCGGCCTACTTCAACGACAGCCAGCGTCAAGCGACCAAGGACGCCGGCCGCATCGCGGGCCTGGACGTGAAACGTATCATCAACGAACCAACCGCAGCCGCTCTGGCCTACGGTATGGACAAGGCCAAGGGCGATCACACCGTGATCGTTTACGACCTGGGCGGTGGTACTTTCGACGTCTCGGTGATCGAGATCGCTGAAGTCGATGGCGAGCATCAGTTCGAAGTTCTGGCCACCAACGGCGATACCTTCCTGGGTGGTGAAGACTTCGACATCCGCCTGATCGACTACCTGGTCGACGAGTTCAAGAAAGAAAGCGGCATGAACCTCAAGGGTGACCCGCTGGCCATGCAGCGTCTGAAAGAAGCTGCCGAGAAAGCCAAGATCGAGCTGTCCTCGAGCCAGCAGACCGACGTCAACCTGCCGTACATCACTGCAGATGCCACCGGTCCTAAGCACCTGAACGTGAAGATCTCCCGCGCCAAGCTGGAGTCGCTGGTCGAAGACCTGGTTCAGCGCACCATCGAGCCTTGCCGCATCGCTCTGAAAGACGCTGGTATCGACGTTGGCGCGATCAACGACGTGATCCTGGTCGGCGGCCAGACTCGCATGCCGCTGGTGCAGAAGACCGTTACCGACTTCTTCGGTAAAGAAGCGCGTAAAGACGTCAACCCTGACGAAGCGGTAGCCATGGGTGCTGCTATCCAGGGCGCGGTATTGGCCGGTGACGTGAAAGACGTGCTGTTGCTGGACGTAAGCCCGCTGACCCTGGGTATCGAAACCATGGGTGGCGTGATGACTGCGCTGATCGAGAAAAACACCACGATTCCTACCAAGAAATCCCAGGTGTTCTCGACTGCCGACGACAATCAGGGCGCGGTGACCATTCACGTGCTGCAGGGCGAGCGCAAGCAAGCCGCGCAGAACAAGTCCCTGGGCAAGTTCGACCTGGCTGACATTCCACCCGCTCCACGTGGTGTGCCGCAGATCGAAGTGACCTTCGACATCGACGCCAACGGCATTCTGCACGTCGGCGCGAAAGACAAGGCTACCGGCAAGACTCAGTCGATCGTGATCAAGGCTAACTCCGGTCTGTCGGATGAAGAAATCCAGCAGATGATTCGTGACGCTGAAGCCAACTCGGAAGAGGACCGCAAGTTCGAAGAGCTGGCCACTGCCCGTAACCAGGGTGATGCGCTGGTGCACTCGACTCGCAAGATGGTGGCTGACGCCGGTGACAAAGTGACCGCCGAAGAGAAGACCGCCATCGAGGCTGCCGTGGTTGCCCTGGAAGCCGCTGTAAAAGGCGATGACAAGGCTGCCATCGACGCCAAGGTCGAGGAGCTGTCGAAAGTCTCGGCGCCAGTCGCCCAGAAGATGTACGCCGAACAGGCTCAGCCTGCTGAAGGCGCGGCGCCACACGCCGAGTCTGCTGAAAAAGCCGACGACGTTGTCGACGCCGAGTTCGAAGAAGTAAAAGACCACAAGTAATGGCTTGTTGGTCGGCCGGTTGACTGCCTTCAGGCGGTGACTGGTAGGATGTCGCCGCGCGGGAGCTTGCTCCCGCGTTGGCGTGTCTGGAGTCAGCGAATTATTGACGGCGTGCAGCCTAGATTTGTGCGCTGGCGGTCGGGTCGGAGAAGCTCCTGCTTTCCGGCTGCGAAGACCGCAATCAGCGGCCCGTGAGCGGGTCGTCCATCCAAGTCCAGGATCGTTGAATTGACGTGAGTTGGGTCCGGGCCTGTATTGGGGCTCAGCGAGTTTGGCAGGGCTCAGGAGAGGTTTGTCGGACGTCCTTAAGAGTGCAAAGACTTATGGCAAAGCGTGACTATTACGAAGTGTTGGGTGTGGAGCGAGGCACCAGTGAGGCCGAGCTGAAAAAGGCTTACCGCCGCCTGGCGATGAAGCATCACCCGGACCGTAATCCCGGCGACAAAGCGTCGGAAGATATGTTCAAGGAGGCCAACGAGGCCTACGAGGTCCTGTCCGATTCCAGTAAGCGTGCGGCGTACGACCAGTACGGCCATGCCGGTGTCGACCCAAGCATGGGCGGCGGCGGTGCCGGCTTTGGCGGGCAGAACTTCTCTGACATCTTTGGTGATGTCTTCAGTGATTTCTTCGGTGGCGGTCGCGGTGGTTCCCGTGGCGGCGCGCAGCGCGGTAGCGATCTGCGTTACACCCTGGAGTTGAACCTGGAAGAGGCGGTACGTGGTACCACGGTGAATATCCGTGTGCCGACGCTGGTCAACTGCAAGCCGTGTGATGGCTCGGGTGCCAAGAAAGGCTCGTCGCCTGTCACCTGCCCGACCTGTGGCGGTATTGGCCAGGTGCGCATGCAGCAAGGCTTCTTCTCCGTGCAGCAGACCTGCCCGCGCTGCCATGGTCAGGGCAAGATCATTTCCGATCCGTGCGAGTCGTGCCATGGCGAAGGCCGGGTCGAAGAGTACAAGACGCTATCGGTGAAAGTGCCGGCCGGTGTCGATACCGGCGACCGCATCCGCCTGTCCGGCGAGGGCGAGGCGGGCACTCAGGGTGGCCCTACCGGCGACCTGTATGTGGTGATCAATGTGCGTGAGCACTCGATCTTCCAGCGCGATGGCAAGCACTTGTTCTGTGAGGTGCCTATCAGCTTTGTTGATGCGGCCCTGGGTGGCGAGCTGGAAATTCCTACCCTGGACGGTCGGGTCAAGTTGAAGATTCCTGAGGGGACTCAGACCGGCAAGCAGTTCCGGATTCGCGGCAAGGGCGTTGCTCCGGTACGCGGTGGTGGTGCTGGCGACCTGATGTGTCGGGTTGCGGTGGAGACGCCGGTTAATCTGAGTCGTCGTCAGCGCGAACTGCTGGAGGAGCTGCGTGGTTCGTTGGATGGCGACAATTCCCATTCGCCGAAAACCACCGGCTGGTTCGAGGGCGTCAAGCGCTTCTTCGGCGACCTGTAAGGAGTAACGCATGCGACGTATAGCAGTGATGGGTGCCGCAGGGCGCATGGGCAAGAACCTGGTCGAGGCGGTGCAGCAGCGTTCTCCGCTCTCTGGGCTGACGGCGGCGATCGTGCGTCCGGGCAGCTCTCTGGTGGGGGCGGATGCCGGTGAGCTGGCGTCCCTGGGGCGGCTCGGCGTGCCGTTGTCCGATAGCCTGGAAAAGGTAATCGATGAGTTCGACGTGCTGATCGACTTCACTCTGCCGGACGTGATGCTCAAGAACCTGGCGCTCTGCCGCAAGGCGGGCAAGGCCATGGTGATCGGTACCACGGGGTTGGGGGCCAAGGAAAAGCAACTGCTGGCCGAGGCGGGCAAGGAGATTCCCATCGTCTTTGCCGCCAACTTCAGTGTCGGGGTCAATCTGTCGCTCAAGCTGCTGGACATGGCGGCGCGGGTGCTGGGCGATGATGCGGATATCGAGATCATCGAGGCCCATCACCGGCACAAGATCGATGCGCCATCGGGCACCGCCCTGCGCATGGGTGAAGTGGTGGCCAGTGCCTTGGGTCGCGACCTGCAGCAGGTCGCGGTCTATGGGCGTGAAGGCCATACCGGAGCACGCGCACGTGAAACCATCGGCTTCGCCACGGTCCGTGGCGGTGATGTGGTGGGGGATCACACGGTGCTGTTCGCCACCGAGGGTGAGCGTCTCGAAATCACCCACAAGGCTTCCAGTCGGATGACGTTCGCCAAGGGGGCGGTGCGTGCCGCTTTGTGGCTGGCTGGTCGCGAGGCCGGGCTGTACGACATGCAGGATGTGCTGGAACTGCGTTGAGATGTATCTGAAACGGGGCTGAAGCCTTGCTTGGGCCCCGTCTCGAACCGCTAAGCGATGTTCTGTCGCATTCTCCCGCCTTTAAGGCTCATTAGCGGTGGACCGAAAAAGCCTTTTTCTGTAAGCTACAGCTTTAGTGTGTCCACTAAAAGCGCGCAGATAATTCGACGAAGAAGCGGGGTGACGTGTCTATACGTCATTCCGCTTTTTTGCAACCTGCGATCGCCCCTTCATGCTTTATTTACGGGAGGTCTTCTTGACTAAGCCAGCCATACTCGCCCTTGCTGATGGCAGCATTTTTCGCGGCGAAGCCATTGGAGCCGACGGTCAAACCGTTGGTGAGGTGGTGTTCAACACCGCAATGACCGGCTATCAGGAAATCCTTACTGATCCTTCCTACGCCCAACAGATCGTTACCCTGACCTACCCGCACATCGGCAACACCGGCACCACGCCGGAAGATGCCGAATCCAACCGCGTCTGGTCGGCTGGCCTGGTGATTCGCGATCTGCCGCTGGTTGCAAGCAACTGGCGTAACACGATGCCCCTCTCCGATTACCTGAAAGCCAACAATGTAGTGGCGATCGCCGGTATCGATACTCGTCGCCTGACCCGCATCCTGCGTGAGAAAGGCGCGCAGAACGGCTGCATCATGGCGGGGGACAACATTTCCGAAGAGGCGGCAATCGCAGCTGCGCGTGGCTTCCCGGGCCTGAAAGGCATGGACCTGGCGAAAGTCGTCAGCACCAAGGAAAGCTACGAGTGGCGTTCGACTGTCTGGGACCTGAAAACCGACAGTCACGCAACCATCGATGCTGCGGATCTGCCTTATCACGTCGTGGCCTATGACTACGGTGTCAAGGTGAACATCCTGCGCATGCTGGTGGAGCGCGGCTGCCGTGTCACCGTGGTGCCAGCCCAGACACCGGCCAGTGACGTGTTGGCGCTCAAGCCCGACGGCGTGTTCCTGTCCAACGGCCCGGGCGATCCCGAGCCTTGCGACTACGCGATCAAGGCGATCAAGGAAGTGCTGGAAACCGAGATCCCGGTATTCGGTATCTGCCTGGGGCACCAACTGCTGGCCCTGGCCTCTGGCGCCAAGACCCTGAAAATGGGTCACGGCCACCACGGTGCCAACCATCCGGTCCAGGACCTGGATACCGGCGTGGTCATGATCACCAGCCAGAACCACGGTTTTGCAGTGGATGAAGCCACCCTGCCAGGCAACGTCCGGGCGATCCACAAATCGCTGTTCGACGGCACCCTGCAAGGTATCGAGCGTACCGACAAGAGCGCGTTCAGCTTCCAGGGGCACCCTGAGGCGAGCCCGGGCCCGAACGATGTGGCGCCGCTGTTCGATCGCTTCATCAACGAGATGGCCAAGCGACGCTAAGCGCTCGCCTTGAAAATGTAGCGAGCGCCTGAGGGTGGTCCCGGCAAGTCCGGTGGAATCCCCTCGGGTGCCTCAGAGAATGTTCAAGACGGCTTGCCGACTGACCTGCGGATTTGAGTGACAACCCATGCCAAAACGTACAGACATTAAAAGCATCCTGATTCTTGGCGCTGGCCCGATCGTAATCGGCCAGGCCTGTGAATTCGACTACTCCGGCGCCCAGGCCTGCAAGGCCCTGCGCGAAGAGGGTTACCGGGTCATCCTGGTGAACTCCAACCCGGCGACCATCATGACCGACCCGGCCATGGCCGACGCCACCTACATCGAGCCGATCAAGTGGCAGACCGTTGCCAAGATCATCGAAAAGGAGCGTCCGGACGCTCTGCTGCCAACCATGGGCGGCCAGACCGCACTGAACTGCGCCCTGGACCTGGAGCGCGAAGGCGTTCTGGAGAAGTTCGGCGTAGAGATGATCGGTGCCAACGCCGACACCATCGACAAGGCTGAAGACCGCTCGCGTTTCGACGCCGCCATGAAGTCCATCGGCCTGGCGTGCCCGCGCTCGGGTATCGCCCACAGCATGGAAGAGGCCAATGCGGTCCTCGACAAGCTGGGCTTCCCTTGCATCATCCGTCCGTCCTTCACCATGGGCGGCACCGGTGGCGGTATCGCCTACAACCGCGAAGAGTTCGAAGAAATCTGCGCCCGTGGTCTGGACCTGTCGCCGACCAAGGAACTGCTGATCGACGAATCCCTGATCGGCTGGAAAGAGTACGAGATGGAGGTGGTCCGCGATAAGAAGGACAACTGCATCATCGTCTGCTCCATCGAGAACTTCGACCCGATGGGCGTGCACACCGGTGACTCGATCACCGTGGCTCCGGCACAGACCCTGACCGACAAGGAATACCAGATCCTGCGTAACGCCTCCCTGGCGGTACTGCGCGAGATCGGCGTGGAAACCGGCGGCTCCAACGTGCAGTTCGGCATCTGCCCGGACACCGGGCGCATGGTCGTGATCGAGATGAACCCGCGGGTATCCCGCTCCTCGGCACTGGCTTCGAAAGCCACCGGCTTCCCGATCGCCAAGGTCGCGGCCAAGCTGGCTGTGGGCTACACCCTGGACGAGCTGTCCAACGACATCACCGGCGGCAAGACTCCAGCCTCTTTCGAGCCGTCCATCGACTACGTCGTGACCAAGCTGCCACGCTTCGCCTTCGAGAAGTTCTCCAAGGCCGACGCGCGCCTGACCACCCAGATGAAGTCGGTGGGTGAAGTCATGGCCATCGGCCGGACCTTCCAGGAATCCCTGCAGAAAGCCCTGCGTGGCCTGGAAGTGGGCGTTTGCGGCCTGGATCCGAAGCTCGACCTGAGCAATCCGGAAAGCATGAACGTGCTCAAGCGCGAACTGACCGTGCCGGGCGCCGAGCGTATCTGGTACGTGGCTGATGCCTTCCGTGCCGGCATGACCGTCGAGCAGATCTTCGGCATGAACATGATCGACCCTTGGTTCCTGGTGCAGATCGAAGACCTGATCAAGGAAGAAGAGAAGGTCAAGACCCTGGGTCTGTCGGCCATCGACCGCGACCTGATGTTCCGCTTGAAGCGCAAAGGCTTCTCCGACCAGCGTCTGGCCAAGCTGCTGGGTGTGACCGAGAAGAACCTGCGTACCCATCGCCAAAAACTGGAAGTGTTCCCGGTCTACAAGCGCGTTGATACCTGCGCCGCCGAGTTCGCCACCGACACCGCCTACCTGTACTCGACTTATGAAGAAGAGTGCGAAGCCGCACCTTCGAGCCGCGACAAGATCATGATCCTGGGTGGCGGTCCAAACCGTATCGGCCAGGGCATCGAGTTCGACTACTGCTGCGTACACGCGGCTCTGGCGCTGCGCGATGATGGTTACGAAACCATCATGGTCAACTGCAACCCGGAAACCGTTTCCACCGACTACGACACTTCGGATCGCCTGTACTTCGAGCCAGTGACCCTGGAAGACGTGCTGGAAATCGTCCGTGTCGAGAAGCCAAAAGGCGTGATCGTGCAGTACGGCGGTCAGACTCCGCTGAAACTGGCGCGTGCCCTGGAAGCCGCCGGCGTACCGATCATCGGCACCAGCCCTGACGCTATCGACCGTGCTGAAGACCGCGAGCGCTTCCAGCAGATGGTCGAGCGCCTGAACCTGCGTCAGCCGCCAAACGCCACCGTGCGCAGCGAAGACGAAGCGATTCGTGCTGCTGCCAAGATCGGTTACCCGCTGGTGGTGCGTCCGTCCTATGTGCTGGGCGGCCGGGCGATGGAAATCGTCTACGAAGAAGAAGAGCTCAAGCGCTACCTGCGTGAAGCGGTGCAAGTGTCCAACGACAGCCCGGTGCTGCTGGACCACTTCCTCAATTGCGCCATCGAGATGGACGTGGACGCGGTCTGCGACGGCACCGACGTGGTGATCGGTGCGATCATGCAGCACATCGAGCAGGCCGGTGTTCACTCCGGTGACTCCGCGTGCTCCCTGCCGCCGTATTCCCTGCCGTCCCATATCCAGGACGAGATGCGCGAACAGGTCAAGAAAATGGCCCTGGAACTGGGCGTTGTCGGTCTGATGAACGTTCAGCTGGCGCTGCAGGGCGAAGACATCTACGTGATTGAGGTCAATCCACGTGCTTCGCGTACCGTGCCGTTCGTTTCCAAGTGCATCGGTGTCTCCCTGGCGATGATCGCGGCCCGTGTGATGGCCGGCAAGACCCTGAAAGAGCTGGGCTTCACCAAGGAAATCATTCCGAACTTCTACAGTGTCAAGGAAGCGGTATTCCCGTTCGCCAAGTTCCCGGGCGTCGATCCGATCCTCGGCCCGGAAATGAAGTCCACCGGTGAAGTGATGGGCGTGGGCGACACTTTTGGCGAGGCCTTTGCCAAAGCCCAGATGGGTGCCAGCGAAGTGCTGCCGACTGGCGGCACTGCCTTCATCAGCGTGCGCGACGACGACAAACCTCTGGTTGCAGGCGTAGCCCGTGATCTGATCAACTTGGGCTTCGAAGTGGTCGCTACTGCGGGCACCGCCAAGCTGATCGAGGCGGCCGGCCTGAAAGTGCGTCGCGTGAACAAGGTGACCGAAGGTCGCCCGCACGTGGTCGACATGATCAAGAACGACGAAGTCACCCTGATCATCAACACCACCGAAGGTCGTCAGTCGATTGCTGACTCTTACTCCATTCGTCGTAACGCCTTGCAGCACAAGATCTACTGCACCACCACCATTGCTGCTGGCGAAGCTATCTGTGAAGCGTTGAAGTTCGGTCCTGAAAAAACCGTGCGTCGCTTGCAGGATCTACACGCAGGATTGAAGGCATGACCAAATACCCAATGACCGTCCAGGGCGCTCGCGCCCTGGAAGAAGAGCATAACCACCTGACCAAGGTCGTGCGTCCGAAGCTCAGCCAGGACATCGGTACGGCCCGCGAGCTGGGTGACCTGAAGGAAAACGCTGAATACCATGCTGCCCGCGAGCAACAGGGTATGGTCGAGGCGCGGATTCGGGATATTGAAGGGCGCCTGCAGAACTCGGTGGTCATCGATGTCACGTCGATTCCTCATACCGGCAAGGTGATCTTCGGCACCACGGTGGAGATCGCCAACGTCGAAACCGACGAAAGCGTGACCTACCAGATCGTTGGTGAGGACGAGGCTGATATCAAGCTTGGTAAAATCTCTGTCGGTTCGCCGATTGCTCGCGCCTTGATCGCCAAGGAAGAGGGTGATGTGGTGGCAGTCAAAACGCCAGGCGGCGTTATCGAGTACGAGATTGTCGAAGTCCGTCACATCTGAAAGAAGGCGCCCGCTGCATGCGGGCGCCATGCTTTGGCAGCTGACCCAGATGTTGTGGGTCGGCGGCTTGTGGTTACTGCATATTGGCATGCTGCCCGTTTTGGGGCAGATAGGCCTTGCTCCGTTGCTGATCGATGAGATTTCATCGATGCTCAGTGCGCTTCTGGTGGGTTTTTCGGCGGCGTGCCTCGTTCTTCAGGTGCTGATATTGACCCAGTCCGAAGGCTTGAGGAGTTTGTGGCGGGATATTCGGGGGCAACTGCTGTTGATGGCGATGTACGCGTGTGCGATGTATTTCATCGTGCGCTTTTTTTTGCCGGAGGCTCAGCGCTGGCAGTTGTTCAGCTATCTGATCCTGGGGTTTTCCGGTCTGCTGCTGGTGTTGCAGCCGGTGCCGGGATGGGGTGGCAGGGTGCGCCAGGCACACCCTTGACCCGGGTCGACGTCAGTGGAAACGATGGACGTTCGACAATTGCTTGTTTACCTTGGCGTTCTTGCGGTAGATCAACGCCATCTTGCCGATGACTTGCACCAGATCCGCTTTGCCGGCCTTGCACAGTTCGGCAATGGCTTCCAGGCGCGACTCGCGCTCGAGGATGTTGAGCTTGATCTTGATCAGCTCGTGATCGCTCAAGGCGCGTTCAAGTTCGGCTAGCACACCTTCGGTCAAACCGTTGTCAGCCACAGTCAATACTGGTTTCAGATGGTGGCCAATGGATTTGTACTGTTTCTTCTGCTCTTGAGTGAGCGGCATAATCTGACCCCTGCGTCTGATCTTGTAAAAAGCGGCGGCCAGTTTACCCGAGCGAGTCCGGGACCGCCCAGTTAATCACGACCCGTTTTATTTTGAGGTGGCCCGTGGCCCGTTCCAAAACCAGCCAGAACTGGCTGAAAGAGCATTTCAACGACCCATTCGTCAAGATGGCGCAAAAAGATGGGTACCGTTCCCGTGCCAGCTACAAGCTGCTGGAGATCCAGGAAAAGGACCGCCTTATCCGCCCTGGAATGAGTGTTGTCGACCTTGGCGCCGCCCCCGGGGGCTGGTCGCAGGTGACCAGTCGTCTGATTGGTGGGCAGGGGCGATTGATTGCGTCCGATATCCTGGAGATGGACAGCATCCCCGATGTGACCTTTATCCAGGGCGATTTTACTGAAGACGCAGTGTTGGCGCGGATTCTCGAGGCTGTCGGAAATTCCGAGGTTGACCTTGTGATTTCCGATATGGCCCCCAATATGAGTGGGTTACCAGCCGTAGATATGCCGCGAGCGATGTTCCTGTGTGAGTTGGCACTGGATCTTGCGGGTCGGGTACTGCGTCCGGGTGGTGATTTCCTGATCAAGATCTTCCAGGGTGAAGGTTTCGATGAGTACCACAAGAGCGTTCGGCAGATGTTCGACAAAGTGCAGATGCGCAAGCCGACCTCTTCCCGTGACCGTTCTCGGGAGCAATACCTGCTGGGACGCGGTTTCCGTGGCCGCAGTGAGTGAGTAAGAGTTTTGACTGGGGCGATAGGATTTTCGTATTTCGTCCCGTCGGATTAAGCGCATATTGTGTAGTCTAAGTTTCACATAGGGTTACAGACAGCGCCTGCCAGAGCTGTAAGTAATGTAGTAAGTTAGGCCGGTGAATATCATGCGAAGCGCGCGCCAGTAGCGGAGCTTGCTTCAGAGGGTAGTTAATTGAACGACATGGCAAAGAATCTGATCCTTTGGTTGATCATCGCGGCTGTCCTGGTGACGGTGATGAACAACTTCTCCAGCCCTAACGAGCCGCAGACCCTCAACTATTCCGACTTCCTCCAGCAAGTTAAGGATGGCAAGGTCGAGCGCGTAGCCGTTGATGGCTATGTGATTACCGGCAAGCGCAACGATGGTGACAGCTTCAAGACCATCCGCCCGGCTATTCAGGACAACGGCCTGATCGGAGACCTGGTGGATAACCATGTTGTGGTCGAAGGCAAGCAGCCTGAACAGCAAAGCATCTGGACTCAACTGCTGGTGGCCAGCTTCCCGATTCTGGTGATCATTGCGGTCTTCATGTTCTTCATGCGCCAGATGCAAGGCGGTGCCGGTGGTAAAGGCGGGCCGATGAGTTTTGGCAAGAGCAAGGCGCGCCTGCTCTCCGAAGACCAGGTGAAGACTACTTTGGCTGACGTTGCCGGTTGCGACGAGGCTAAGGAAGAAGTGGGCGAGTTGGTTGAGTTCCTCCGTGATCCGGGCAAGTTCCAGCGTCTGGGCGGTCGTATTCCTCGCGGTGTGCTGATGGTGGGCCCACCAGGTACCGGTAAGACCCTGCTGGCCAAGGCCATTGCTGGCGAAGCCAAGGTGCCGTTCTTTACCATTTCCGGTTCCGACTTCGTCGAGATGTTTGTCGGCGTCGGCGCGAGCCGTGTTCGTGACATGTTCGAGCAGGCCAAGAAGCACGCGCCTTGCATCATCTTCATCGACGAAATCGATGCGGTAGGCCGTCACCGTGGTGCCGGCATGGGCGGCGGTCATGACGAGCGTGAGCAGACCCTCAACCAGTTGCTGGTAGAGATGGATGGCTTCGAAATGAACGATGGCATCATCGTTATCGCCGCGACCAACCGCCCTGACGTACTGGACCCTGCGCTGCTGCGTCCGGGCCGTTTCGACCGTCAGGTAGTGGTGGGGTTGCCGGACATCCGTGGTCGCGAACAGATTCTCAAGGTGCACATGCGCAAAGTGCCAATGGGTGATGACGTTGCTCCGGCCGTTATTGCCCGTGGTACCCCGGGTTTCTCCGGTGCCGACCTGGCTAACCTGGTGAACGAGGCCTCGCTGTTTGCGGCTCGTACCGGCAAGCGCATCGTCGAGATGAAAGAATTCGAACTGGCCAAGGACAAGATCATGATGGGCGCCGAGCGCAAATCCATGGTCATGTCCGAGAAGGAAAAGCAGAACACCGCTTATCACGAAGCAGGCCACGCCATTGTCGGTCGCGTCGTGCCAGAGCATGACCCGGTCTATAAGGTGTCAATCATTCCTCGTGGTCGGGCATTGGGTGTAACCATGTTCCTGCCGGAAGAGGACCGTTACAGCCTTTCCAAGCGCGCCTTGATCAGCCAGATCTGTTCGCTCTACGGTGGCCGTATCGCCGAAGAGATGACCCTGGGCTTTGACGGTGTAACCACTGGCGCCTCCAACGACATCATGCGTGCCAGCCAGATTGCCCGGAATATGGTCACCAAGTGGGGGCTTTCCGAAAAGCTGGGCCCGCTGATGTATGCCGAGGAAGAAGGCGAGGTGTTCCTGGGTCGCAGTGCGGGCAGTCAGCATGCCAGCCTGTCTGCCGAAACGGCGAAGCTGATCGATTCTGAAGTGCGCAGCATCATTGACCAGTGCTATGGCACTGCCAAGCAGATCCTGACCGACAACCGTGACAAGCTGGATGCCATGGCGGACGCCTTGATGAAGTATGAAACCATCGATGCCGATCAGATCGACGACATCATGGCTGGTCGTCCCCCGCGTGAACCTCGTGATTGGGAGGGCGGCTCGGGTACTACTCCTCCAGTAGTGCAGAACGAACGTCCGGAAACACCCATCGGCGGCCCTGCTGCCGACCATTAAGGTTTTAAATGACTTCAGTTCCTGTCTCCACCCGGTTGCCTTGCGGCAACCGGGTTCTTGATTTGGCCCATGCGCATGTCATGGGCATCCTGAATGTAACCCCAGATTCCTTTTCCGATGGCGGGCGCTTCAGCCAGGTGGATGTCGCGTTGCGGCATGCCGAAGCCATGGTTGTGGCCGGTGCTACGCTGATCGATATCGGTGGTGAGTCGACTCGGCCTGGTGCACGTGCGGTATCGCCCCTGGAGGAGTTGGAGCGTGTTGCGCCTGTCGTTGAGCGGATTAACCGCGAGTTGGATGTGATCATCTCCGTTGATACGTCGACGCCTGCGGTGATGCGTGAAACCGCCCGCTTGGGTGCTGGCTTGATCAATGATGTGCGCTCGCTACGTCGTGATGGCGCCCTGGATGCGGCGGCTGCCACTGGTTTGCCGGTGTGCCTGATGCATATGCTCGGGGAGCCGGGAGATATGCAGGACAATCCGCATTACCAGAATGTCACTCAGGAAGTGGCGGCGTTCCTGCTCGAGCGCATGGCCCAGTGTGCCGCGGCCGGCATCGGTGCCGAGCGGATAGTCCTCGATCCCGGTTTTGGTTTCGCCAAGACCCTGCAGCACAACCTGAGCCTGTTCAAGCATATGCAGGAGTTGCATGGCCTTGGGCGACCGCTGCTGGTTGGTGTGTCGCGCAAGAGCATGATTGGCCAGGCGTTGAATCGCCCGGTGGCCGAGCGACTGCATGGAAGCCTGGCGTTGGCGGCACTGGCAGTGACCAAGGGGGCGAAAATTATCCGCGTCCATGATGTTGCCGAGACGGTGGATGTAGTGCGAATGATTGCGGCAGTGGAATCCGCCGAATAAGAATGATGGAGTACTTATGACTAAGAAATATTTTGGCACCGACGGCATTCGTGGTCGTGTGGGCGAATTCCCTATTACTCCTGATTTCATGCTCAAGCTCGGTTGGGCGGCGGGCATGGCCTTTCGCAGCATGGGCGCCTGTCGGGTGCTGGTGGGCAAGGACACACGTATCTCCGGGTACATGTTCGAGTCTGCACTGGAAGCCGGGCTGTCGGCTGCCGGTGCCGATGTGCTCCTGCTGGGACCGATGCCGACTCCGGCCATTGCCTATCTGACGCGTACCTTCCATGCGGAAGCCGGCATCGTCATCAGCGCCTCGCACAATCCCCATCATGACAACGGCATCAAGTTCTTTTCGGGCGAGGGCACCAAGCTGCCTGACGAAGTCGAGCTGATGATCGAAGAATTGCTGGATGCGCCAATGACCGTGGTGGAGTCGAGCAAGCTCGGCAAGGTGTCCCGGATCAATGATGCCTCTGGACGCTACATCGAGTTCTGCAAGAGCAGCGTGCCCTCCAGCACCAGCTTTGCGGGTTTGAAGGTCGTGCTCGACTGTGCTCACGGTGCAACCTACAAGGTGGCCCCCAGCGTTTTCCGGGAGCTGGGCGCACAAGTGACCGTGCTCTCTGCTCAGCCCGATGGCTTGAATATCAACGAAAACTGCGGCTCGACCCATATGGGGCAGTTGCAGGCTGCCGTCCTGGCTGAGCATGCTGACCTGGGCATTGCCTTTGACGGCGATGGTGATCGGGTGTTGATGGTCGATCAGACCGGCGCGATTGTTGATGGTGACGAGTTGCTGTTCATCATCGCTCGGGACCTGCATGAGCGTGACAAGCTGCAAGGCGGCGTAGTAGGCACTCTGATGAGTAATCTCGGCCTGGAGCTGGCGCTGGCGGACTTGGGCATTCCTTTTGTCCGGGCCAATGTTGGCGACCGTTATGTAATCGCTGAATTGTTGGAGCGTAACTGGCTGGTGGGGGGCGAGAACTCCGGGCATATCGTGTGCTTCCGTCATGCCACCACGGGTGATGCGATCATCGCCGCACTGCAGGTGCTGATGGCACTCAAGTCCCGTGGTGAAAGCCTGGCCCAATCACGTCAGGGGCTGCGCAAGTGCCCTCAGGTGCTGGTCAACGTGCGTTTTGGCGGGGGCGACAACCCGGTTGAGCATCCTGCTGTGAAAGAGGCTTGCGAGCGCGTTACTGCTGCTATGGCGGGGCGTGGCCGGGTTCTGTTGCGCAAGTCTGGCACCGAGCCTTTGGTCCGCGTCATGGTCGAAGGTGATGATGAGGCACTGGTTCGCGCTTATGCCGATGAGCTGGCAAAACTGGTTGCAGAAGTTTCTGCCTGATTTCGGCTTGCCAGTGTTGTTTTGGTTGGGTAACATCTGCGCCCACTTTGACCGACGAGGTACAGCATGCGTCGCCCTATGGTAGCTGGTAACTGGAAGATGCACGGTACCCGCGCCAGCGTCGCTGAGCTGATCAATGGCCTTCGTCATCTGGCCTTGCCAAGCGGTGTTGATGTCGCGGTATTCCCGCCTTGCTTGTATATCAATCAAGTGATTGATGGCTTGAAAGGCAAGTCGATTTCGGTCGGCGCGCAAAATTCTGCGGTGGAGTCCATGCAAGGTGCACTGACGGGTGAGATTGCCCCGAGTCAATTGGTGGATGCAGGTTGTTCCCTGGTGCTGGTTGGGCACTCCGAACGCCGCCTGATCATGGGCGAGCGTGACGCGACTCTCAACCGCAAGTTCGCGGCCGCACAGGCTTGTGGCTTGAGGCCGATTCTGTGTGTAGGGGAAACCCTCGAGCAGCGTGAGGCCGGGAAGACTCTTGAGGTTGTCGGGCGTCAGCTGGGCAGCATCATCGAAGAGTTGGGTGTTGGTGCGTTCGCCAATGCTGTTATTGCTTACGAGCCGGTCTGGGCCATTGGTACCGGGCTGACTGCGACACCGCAACAAGCGCAGGATGTGCATGCAGCCATTCGCGCACAGTTGGCGGCAGAGAATTCTGAAGTGGCACGAGGTGTGCGGCTTCTATACGGCGGCAGCGTGAAGGCGGCCAATGCGGTCGAACTGTTCGGCATGCCGGATATCGATGGGGGGCTCATTGGTGGAGCTTCCCTGAACGCAGATGAGTTCGGTGCGATTTGTCGCGCCGCGGGAAACTGAAAAAATGCTGGAAACAGTCGTAGTCGTTTTTCATCTGCTGGGTGCCTTGGGCGTAGTTGCTCTGGTTTTGCTGCAGCAGGGTAAAGGTGCGGATGCTGGCGCGTCTTTCGGTGCAGGTGCTTCAAATACTGTGTTCGGAAGCCAAGGTTCCTCTACCTTTCTTAGTAAGTTTACTGCTATACTTGCCGCCGGTTTCTTCATAACCAGCTTGGGGTTAGGTTACTTTGCTAAAGAGAAAGCTCATCAGCTGACTCAAGTAGGTTTGCCAGATCCAGCAGTGTTGGAAGTACCAAAGCAAAAACCGGCTTCTGATGATGTCCCGGTGCTTCAAGAGCAAAAGTCGGCAACCAGTGCGACTGACGTACCTCCAGCTCAAGAGCAGAAGTAAGAAGAGTTTCACGCAGTAATGCAGTCTATGCCGAGGTGGTGGAATTGGTAGACACGCAACCTTGAGGTGGTTGTGCCCATAGGGTGTAGGGGTTCGAGTCCCCTTCTCGGTACCAATTATCAGGAGAGCCCGCTGTTGCGGGCTTTCTTGTAGGTGGAAGGTTACATTGACCCTAAAAGGGATCGGTCGTATACTTCCGCCCCAGCTTTGTCGCGGGGTGGAGCAGTCTGGTAGCTCGTCGGGCTCATAACCCGAAGGTCGTCGGTTCAAATCCGGCCCCCGCAACCAGTTTTAGCGGAGCCCCTTTTCAGGGGCTTTTTGTTAGCTGGACTCTTTATAACGCCGCTATTCGACGGCGTTTCCGGGATGGGCGTTTCGCCCATTTTTTATTTGCACAAGCATGCACGAGGGGGTTCAGGTGTCGAGCAAGCTAGAACAGTTGCAGGCCTTGTTGGCCCCGGTGGTCGTGGCCCTTGGCTATGAATGCTGGGGTATTGAGTTTTCGGCTCAGGGTCGCCACTCAATGTTGCGCGTTTATATCGATAAAGAAGGCGGTGTACTGGTGGACGATTGCGCCATCGTCAGCCGCCAGATCAGTGGTGTTCTCGACGTAGAAGATCCGATCTCCGTTGAATACACCCTTGAAGTTTCCTCTCCAGGCATGGAACGCCCGCTGTTCACCCTTGAACAGTTTGCCAAGTATGTCGGTGAGCAAGTGAAGATCAAGCTGCGCTCGCCTTTCGAAGGCCGGCGTAACTTCCAGGGCCTTCTCCGCGGGGTGGAGGAACAGGACGTCGTGGTGCAGGTGGATGACCACGAGTTCCTGTTGCCGATCGATATGATCGACAAGGCCAACATAATTCCCAGTTTTGACTGAGACGCGGATCCCGCGGATCCAATGGCTTGCGAAAGGCGAGGCGTACGATGAGCAAAGAAGTACTGCTGGTTGTTGAGTCGGTATCCAATGAAAAGGGCGTACCGGCAAGCGTGATTTTTGAAGCGCTGGAGCTGGCCCTGGCCACTGCTACCAAAAAGCGTTTTGAAGACGAAGTGGACCTGCGTGTGGAGATCAATCGCCACACCGGTTCCTACGAGACTTTCCGTCGCTGGACGGTGGTCGACGAAGCCGACCTGGATGATCCAGCGGTTGAGACCTGGTTGAGCAAGGCTCGCGAGACTCATCCCGATGCGAAAGTCGGTGATGTGATCGAAGAGAAGATCGAATCCATCGAGTTCGGCCGCATCGCTGCCCAGACTGCCAAGCAGGTCATTGTGCAGAAGGTTCGCGAGGCCGAGCGCGCGCAGGTGGTTGACGCCTATCGCGAGCGCCTGGGAGAAATCATCTCCGGCACCGTGAAAAAAGTGACCCGTGACAACGTGATCGTCGATCTGGGCAACAACGCCGAGGCGCTGCTGGCCCGTGAAGACATCATCTCCCGTGAGACTTTCCGGGTTGGCGTGCGTCTGCGTGCGCTGCTCAAGGAAATCCGCACCGAGAACCGCGGCCCGCAGTTGATCCTGTCGCGTACCGCACCGGAAATGCTGATCGAGCTGTTCCGTATCGAAGTGCCGGAAATTGCCGAAGGCCTGATCGAAGTCATGGCCGCCTCCCGTGATCCGGGTTCGCGGGCCAAGATCGCCGTCCGTTCCAAAGACAAGCGCATCGACCCCCAGGGCGCGTGCATTGGTATGCGCGGTTCGCGCGTCCAGGCCGTTTCCGGCGAGTTGGGTGGCGAGCGTGTGGACATCGTCCTGTGGGACGAGAACCCCGCGCAGTTCGTGATCAACGCCATGTCGCCGGCTGAAGTCGCGGCAATTATCGTCGACGAAGATGCCCATGCCATGGACATCGCCGTAGGCGCAGACAATCTGGCTCAGGCCATCGGTCGCGGTGGTCAGAACGTGCGTCTGGCTAGCCAGTTGACTGGCTGGACCCTGAACGTGATGACCGAATCGGACATCCAGGCCAAGCAGCAAGCAGAAACCGGCGATATCCTGCGCAACTTCATCGACGAGCTGGAAGTCGACGAAGAGCTGGCGCAGGTGCTGGTGGATGAAGGCTTCACTAGCCTGGAAGAGATTGCCTACGTACCGCTGGAAGAAATGCTCAACATCGACGGCTTTGACGAAGACATCGTCAACGAGCTTCGCGCTCGGGCCAAGGATCGCTTGTTGACTAAAGCCATCGCTACTGAGGAAAAGCTGGCAGACGCCCATCCGGCCGAAGACCTGCTCTCGCTTGAGGGTATGGACAAGGATTTGGCGATGGAACTGGCGGTGCGCGGCGTAATTACCCGCGAAGACCTGGCCGAGCAGTCTATTGACGACCTGCTCGACATCGACGGCATTGACGATGATCGTGCCGGCAAGTTGATCATGGCCGCCCGAGCCCACTGGTTCGAGTAATTAGGCGCGGCCTGAGGAGAGAAGTGCATGACGCAAGTCACGGTGAAACAACTGGCCGATGAGGTCAAAACACCGGTAGAGCGCCTGCTGCAGCAGATGCGTGAGGCAGGTCTGCCGCACACCGCCGCCGAGGAACATGTGAGCGACAGTGAGAAGCAATCCTTGCTGACTCATTTGAAGAGCAGCCACAAGGCGAAAGTGGAAGAACCACGCAAGATCACTTTGCAGCGCAAGACCACCAGCACCCTGCGTGTTGCCGGCAGCAAGAGCATCAGCGTTGAAGTGCGCAAGAAGAAAGTCTTCGTGCAGCGCAGCCCGGAAGAAATCGAAGCCGAGCGTCAACGTGAACTGGAAGAACGTCGCGCAGTAGAGAATGCTGCCCGTCAGAAGGCTGAAGAAGAAGCCAAGCGTCGCGCCGAAGAAGAAGCGCGTCGCCAGCCAGCAGCTGCTCAGCCAGCAGTGGCCGAAGCAGTGGCAGCTCCTGCTCCTGTGGCTGCTGAACCTGTGCAAGACGCACCGGCAGCGGCACCTGCTCCAGCAGCGGACGCCCGCAAGCGCGAAGAACCACGTCGCCCTGACAAGCCTCGCAGCGACGATAGCAATCGTCGTGGCAACAGTGACGGTGAGCGCAAAAACGCTCCGCACCGTGCTTCGGTCAAGGAAAAGGCGCCTGCGCCACGCGTGGCTCCACGCACTACCGACGAAGAAAGCGACGGTTTCCGTCGTGGTGGTCGCGGCAAGGCCAAGCTGAAGAAGCGCAACGCCCACGGTTTCCAGAGCCCTACCGGCCCTGTCGTGCGTGAAGTGAAGATCGGCGAGACCATCACTGTGGGCGATCTCGCCCAGCAGATGTCGGTCAAGGCTGCTGAAATCATCAAGTTCATGTTCAAGCTGGGTACTCCAGCCACCATCAACCAGGTACTGGATCAGGAAACTGCCCAGTTGGTTGCTGAAGAACTGGGCCACAAAGTGACCCTGGTCAGCGATACCGCCCTGGAAGATTCCCTGGCCGAGTCCCTGAAGTTCGAAGGTGAAGCGGTTGCCCGTGCGCCGGTCGTGACCGTAATGGGCCACGTTGACCACGGTAAGACCTCGTTGCTGGACTACATCCGTCGCGCCAAAGTGGCCGCGGGCGAAGCCGGTGGCATTACCCAGCACATCGGTGCCTACCACGTAGAAACCGAGCGTGGCATGGTCACCTTCCTCGATACCCCTGGTCACGCCGCGTTTACCGCGATGCGTGCCCGTGGTGCCAAGGCGACTGACATCGTGATCCTGGTGGTTGCAGCGGACGACGGCGTGATGCCGCAAACCGTTGAAGCCGTTCAGCACGCTCAGGCCGCTGGCGTACCGCTGGTTGTCGCAGTGAACAAGATCGACAAGCCGGGCGCCGACCTGGACCGTATCCGCAGTGAGCTTTCGGTTCACGGCGTAACGTCCGAGGATTGGGGTGGCGATACTCCATTCGTACCGGTTTCCGCGAAAATGGGTACAGGTGTCGACGACCTGCTGGAAGCTGTACTGCTGCAGGCCGAAGTCCTGGAACTCAAGGCCACTCCTTCGGCTCCTGGCCGTGGTGTGGTGGTTGAGTCCCGCCTGGACAAGGGCCGTGGCCCGGTTGCCACCGTTCTGGTTCAAGACGGTACCCTGCGCCAAGGCGACATGGTGCTGGTCGGTTCGAACTATGGCCGCGTGCGCGCCATGCTCGACGAGAACGGCAAGCCAATCAAGGAAGCCGGTCCTTCCATCCCGGTCGAGATCCTCGGCCTGGACGGTACCCCGGACGCTGGCGACGAGATGAGCGTAGTGGCCGACGAGAAGAAAGCCCGTGAAGTGGCTCTGTTCCGTCAAGGCAAGTTCCGCGAAGTCAAGCTGGCCCGTGCTCACGCCGGCAAGCTGGAAAACATCTTCGAGAACATGGGCCAGGAAGAGAAGAAGACGCTTAACATCGTCCTCAAATCTGACGTCCGTGGTTCGTTGGAAGCGCTGCAAGGCGCTCTGAATGGCCTGGGCAACGACGAAGTGCAAGTGCGCGTAGTCGGCGGCGGCGTCGGTGGTATCACCGAGAGCGACGCCAACCTGGCACTGGCCTCCAACGCAGTACTGTTCGGCTTCAACGTGCGTGCCGATGCTGGCGCACGCAAGATCGTCGAGCAGGAAGGTCTGGATATGCGTTACTACAACGTGATCTACGACATCATCGAAGACGTCAAGAAAGCCCTGACCGGTATGCTGGGCAGCGACGTTCGGGAGAACATCCTGGGTGTTGCCGAAGTTCGCGACGTGTTCCGCTCGCCGAAGTTTGGCGCGATCGCCGGTTGCATGGTCATCGAAGGTGTCGTGCACCGTAACCGTCCAATCCGCGTACTGCGCGAAGACATTGTTATCTTCGAAGGCGAGCTGGAATCCCTGCGCCGCTTCAAGGATGACGCGTCCGAAGTGCGTGCCGGCATGGAATGCGGTATCGGCGTGAAGAGCTACAACGACGTCAAAGTCGGCGACAAGATCGAAGTCTTCGAGAAGGTCCAGGTTGCTCGCAGCCTCTAACTCGCGCACTTCAAGAGCCCTGGTGGTCAGCCCCATGCAATTGCACGGCGCCTCCAGCGGATTCTAAACGCAACGCCCGGTCTGGCTTCCGTCAGGCCGGGCGTTTGCCGCTTTCAGACCACACGGGTTTCACCGTGGGGCAGTAACAGGTAACAAGACATGGCAAAAGAATACAGCCGTACCCAACGTATCGGTGATCAGATGCAGCGTGAGCTGGCGCAACTGATCCGTCGTGAAGTCAAGGATCCACGCGTCGGCCTGGTGACCATCACCGCTGTGGAAGTCAGCCGCGACGTCGGTCACGCGAAGATCTTCATCACTGTGATGGGCCAGGAAAACGCCGAAGAGATCGCCCAGAGCATCAAGGTGCTGAACTCGGCCGCAGGCTTCCTGCGCATGCAGTTGGCCCGCGAAATGAAGCTGCGCAGTGTGCCGCAACTGCACTTCCATTACGACGAGAGCGTGGCCCGCGGGGCGCACCTGTCGGCCCTGATCGAGCGTGCCGTGGCTGAAGACAGCCAGCATGGCGACGCGCCAGCCCCTGAAGACGCCAAGGAGTAAGCGGTGGCTCAGGTCAAGCGTATCCGTCGTAACGTCAGCGGCATCATCCTGCTGGACAAGCCCCTGGGCTTCACTTCCAACGCGGCGCTGCAAAAGGTCCGTTGGTTGCTCAATGCCGAGAAGGCCGGTCATACCGGCAGCCTCGATCCCTTGGCTACCGGCGTGCTGCCGTTGTGCTTTGGTGAAGCCACCAAGTTCTCGCAATACCTGCTCGATTCCGACAAGGGTTATGAAACCCTGATGCAGATGGGCAAGACCACCACCACCGCCGATGCTGAAGGCGAAGTTTTGCTGGAACGGCCGGTGACCGTTGGTCGTACCGATATTGAAGCGGTATTGCCGGAATTTCGCGGTGAAATCAAACAGATACCGCCGATGTACTCCGCCCTCAAGCGTGATGGCCAGCCGCTGTACAAACTGGCTCGCGCAGGGGAAGTAGTGGAGCGCGAACCGCGTTCTGTTACTATTGCGCGCTTGGAATTACTCGCCTGTGAAGGCGACACTGCCCGCCTGGCGGTGGACTGCAGCAAAGGCACCTATATCCGCACCCTGGTGGAGGATATTGGTGAAAAACTCGGCTGCGGTGCCTACGTTGCAGAGCTGCGACGGACCCAGGCCGGACCTTTCAGCCTGGCCCAGACGGTCACTCTGGAAGAGCTTGAAGCTGTACATGCCGAAGGCGGCAACGAAGCGGTAGATCGCTTCCTCATGCCATCGGACAGCGGCTTGCTGGATTGGCCGCTGCTGCAGTTCTCGGAACACAGCGCGTTCTATTGGCTCAACGGCCAGCCAGTTCGCGCTCCCGATGCCCCGAAGTTCGGCATGGTTCGGGTACAGGATCACAACGGTCGCTTCATCGGTATCGGTGAAGTGAGCGAAGACGGGCGCATCGCGCCGCGTCGCTTGATTCGGTCAGAATGACCGGAACCAGCCTGTGTCATAGCAGGCTGGAGAGGGTGGCTGTTAGCAGGCACGGTCACTACTCATTTTTAGATACAGGGATTTGTCCCTGGCCTGTTGAAACTGTTCTTGAACAGTTTCCTGATATAAGGAATGCCCACATGGCACTCAGCGTTGAAGAAAAAGCTCAGATCGTAACCGACTACCAGCAAGCTGTTGGTGACACTGGTTCGCCAGAAGTGCAAGTTGCACTGCTGACCGCCAACATCAACAAACTGCAAGGTCACTTCAAGGCCAACGGTAAAGACCACCACTCCCGTCGTGGCCTGATCCGCATGGTAAACCAGCGTCGTAAGCTGCTGGACTACCTGAAAGGCAAGGACCTGAGCCGTTACAGCACCCTGATCGGTCGTCTGGGTCTGCGTCGCTAATCAGCGATTGCGCTATGAGGTTGGTTGTTTGCCATGCGTCAGCGGTTTTTCCGCCGGCGTATGGCAGGCTCCCAGCCTCAAGTTTTATCTGCAGCACCGTTTTACCTGGACAAAGGCTGGGCCGATTCCCCGCATTGCCCAAGAATTTCGCAAGAAGCAAGTTTCCCCAAGAGCCACAAAGAAGGTAGGACACCGTGAACCCGGTAATCAAAAAATTCCAGTTCGGTCAGTCGACCGTTACCCTCGAGACTGGCCGCATCGCCCGTCAGGCCTCCGGCGCAGTATTGGTCACCGTTGACGACGACGTCAGCGTATTGGTGACCGTGGTTGGCGCCAAGCAAGCCGATCCAGGCAAGGGTTTCTTCCCTCTGTCTGTTCACTACCAGGAAAAGACTTACGCTGCCGGTAAGATCCCTGGCGGTTTCTTCAAGCGTGAAGGCCGTCCTTCCGAGAAAGAAACCCTGACCTCGCGTCTGATCGACCGTCCGATCCGCCCTCTGTTCCCAGAAGGCTTCATGAACGAAGTGCAGGTTGTCTGCACCGTGGTTTCCACCAGCAAGAAGACCGATCCGGACATCGCTGCGATGATCGGTACCTCGGCTGCCCTGGCGATCTCCGGCATTCCTTTCGACGGCCCGATCGGTGCCGCTCGCGTGGCATTCCACGAAAGCACCGGCTACCTGCTGAACCCGACCTACGAGCAGCTTCAGGCATCTAGCCTGGACATGGTCGTGGCCGGTACCGAAGAAGCCGTACTGATGGTTGAATCGGAAGCCAAAGAGCTGACCGAAGACCAGATGCTGGGCGCGGTACTGTTCGCCCACGACGAATTCCAGTCGGTGATCAAGGCTGTCAAAGAGCTGGCCGCCGAAGCTGCCAAGCCGACTTGGGACTGGGCTGCTGCTCCAGAAGCCACCGCACTGCTGGGCGCTATCCGTGCCGAGTTCGGCGAAGCCATCTCCCAGGCCTACACCATTACCGTCAAGGCCGATCGCTATGCCCGTCTGGGCGAGCTGAAAGACCAAGTGGTCGCCAAGCTGTCCGGTGAAGAAGGCCAGCCTTCCGCCAGCGAAGTCAAAGCGGCTTTCGGCGAGATCGAATACCGCACCGTTCGCGAAAACATCGTTAACGGCAAGCCACGTATCGACGGCCGCGACACTCGCACCGTACGTCCGCTGAACATTGAAGTCGGCGTTCTGCCGAAGACTCACGGTTCGGCCCTGTTCACCCGTGGCGAAACCCAGGCCCTGGTCGTTGCGACCCTGGGTACTGCCCGTGACGCACAGCTGCTGGACACCCTGGAAGGCGAGAAGAAAGACCCCTTCATGCTGCACTACAACTTCCCTCCGTTCTCGGTGGGCGAGTGTGGTCGCATGGGCGGCGCTGGTCGTCGTGAAATTGGCCACGGCCGTCTGGCTCGTCGTTCGGTCCAGGCCATGCTGCCAGCCGCTGACGTGTTCCCGTACACCATCCGTGTGGTTTCGGAAATCACCGAGTCCAACGGTTCCAGCTCCATGGCTTCCGTTTGCGGTGCTTCCCTGGCCCTGATGGACGCGGGTGTACCGATGAAGGCGCCGGTTGCCGGTATCGCCATGGGCCTGGTTAAAGAGGGCGAGAAGTTCGCCGTCCTGACCGACATCCTGGGTGACGAAGACCACCTGGGCGACATGGACTTCAAGGTAGCCGGTACCGCCAAAGGCGTGACCGCGCTGCAGATGGACATCAAGATCAAGGGCATCACCGAAGAAATCATGGAGATCGCCCTGGGCCAGGCCCTGGAAGCTCGCCTGAACATCCTCGGCCAGATGAACCAGATCATTGGCCAGTCGCGTACCGAACTGTCGGCCAACGCTCCGACCATGATCGCGATGAAGATCGACACCGACAAAATCCGTGATGTCATCGGTAAAGGCGGCGCCACCATTCGTGCGATCTGCGAAGAGACCAAGGCTTCGATCGACATCGAAGACGACGGCTCGATCAAGATCTTCGGCGAAACCAAGGAAGCTGCAGAGGCCGCGCGTCAGCGCGTTCTGGGCATCACCGCGGAAGCCGAGATCGGCAAGATCTACGTCGGCAAGGTTGAGCGCATCGTCGACTTCGGCGCCTTCGTCAACATCCTGCCGGGCAAGGACGGTCTGGTGCACATCTCGATGCTGAGCGACGCTCGCGTTGAGAAAGTCACCGACATCCTCAAAGAAGGTCAGGAAGTGGAAGTGCTGGTACTGGACGTGGACAACCGCGGCCGTATCAAGCTGTCCATCAAAGACGTGGCAGCAGCCAAGGCTTCGGGCGTTTAATCGCTCTTTGACCTTACGCTGAACAAGCAAACGCCCCGACTGGTTCGGGGCGTTTTGCTATCTGCGCTAAAAGCCTCTCGGTTGCCGGCCCAGGGGACTGGTGCTAGGTTTTAGCCCACGCCGGTGTAGCTCAGTCGGTAGAGCAGCGCACTCGTAACGCGAAGGTCGCAGGTTCGATTCCTGTCACCGGCACCACATTTCAGCTTTGGAGCAGTTTATGGCTGCCTCCACCCTCCCAACAAAACTTGTCAGGCTTTGAGTGAGCGCCATTGAAAGGCAGAGGGCGACGAAGCGCTGGCAGAAGTGTGCTCTGGAAGTTTCAGAGGTCCTCGGTACTACTCAATTGAGCGCTCTTGTAGTTGTTGGTTGAAGCGTGGCTCATTGTTTATGGGGAATTGGCTGTCAGAGAGATTTGTCTCAACGAAAACCTTCCACGTCTGTATTCAGCATCCTGTACTGAGTTTCTGGCGGTTTGCTCGGCGCTATCTGGTTTCGGTTTTTTGTGGCTGGACGAGGTTGGTGCCGGTTGTTCACGCCTGCGCGAGTCATGAGCCGGGTAGTACCAGCCAGGGGCATTGCGCATAATGACGCCCGAAAATCATGGAGTGACCGCGGTGAAGAAGTGGAAGTTGGTTTTGGCCGGCGTAGTGTCGCTGTCCCTTGCAGCCTGTGAGAAAGGGCCCTCTTATGAGTTTGAGGGGGAATATTTTGCCGCTGAAGGCGAAGACTGCACGACACCAACGAATACGAAAGACCTGGAGCAATATTTCTTAAGAATAACCAAGCAGGTACAGGGTGGAAGTGTGTTGTATTCCGCTGAGTTTCCTTCCGCTTCAAAGGCACGGCTGCCTGTTGTCAGCGCGCAAAGCGTTTCACCAAGCGATGATAATGAACTGACTTTCAATTTCTCTGAAACCAAGGCTCCGGAAAGTCGTCCACAGGACCCGACATTAAATATCGTCGTGACTGTCATCCCTAATCAAAGCAAGGAAGGTTATCTATGGCTGACTAAAGCCGGGATCCTCATCGCTAAGGATGGAGAAGTAAAGGAGTTCGATATTCTCGATAATCTGAGAAGGCTTATCGATGTCGGGCAGACAGGAGCTTGCTTGAGAAAAGGAACAGATACGGCTGTGGGTTCCTAGCTCAGGAACCTGGGGAAACACCGGCATGAAATATCGCCACGGCAGTATCTGCGAAATCTCGCTCTCTGAGGGTTCTGCCGGGTTGGCGTTTGCCGATGGCTGGGAAAACCTGCGGTTTTTCTCCAATGGGTGCATCAGGTCATATAAATCGTGGGCCAAAGGTCCTATATTCGGTCCCTGTCTGAGTACCAGCATGCTGTTTTCAGATGATCCAGAATGGTTCTGAAGGCCAGATAAATCGAAGCTCACAACGGTTTTTTGCGGCAGAGAGATCCCAACGATCCAGATCCATCTTCCATTCCCACGATCAGAGAGAACGAGATGATTCCTAAAGAGGCAAGAATCGACGTAGCGCTTGAAAGGTACCTGGCTGCCACGCCTTCCTTGCAAGAAGAAATCAGCGCCCTGAGCCCGGAAGAGCAGAAGCAGCAGGCGCAATGGGCGTTCGAGGACGAGGCGGAGTCCCGCGGCATCGAGCCGTGGGAGTTGGTGCTCGATCTGGTGGCCGAGACACCGGAAGAACTGAAGGCCATGCGCCTGGAGGTGCATCAGGAGGTCGCTGAAGCGCTGGGCATGGACCTTGAGGATTATCTGCAGCTCAACGAAATCGAAGGTTGAGGGCAGTTACAAGGCGCAAGCTTCAAGCTGTATGACACTTGAAGCTTGCGGTTTTAGGCCTGCCGCTGTTTTCAGATGCTCAGGCGCATCGACAGGTCGAGAGCCTTGACGTCCTTGGTCATGGCGCCAATGGAGATGTAGTCCACCCCGGTTTCGGCGATCGGACGCAAGGTGCTTTCGTTGATCCCGCCACTGGCTTCGAGCTTGGCCTTGCCGGCATTCAGGCGCACGGCTTCGCGCATGTCATCCAGGCTCAATTCGTCGAGCATGATGATGTCGGCCCCGGCAGCCAGGGCCTCTTTCAATTCCGCAAGACTTTCCACTTCCACTTCCACGGGCTTGCCCGGGGCGATCTTGTGGGCGGCGCTGACGGCCTGGGCGATGCCGCCACAGGCGGCGATATGGTTTTCCTTGATCAGGAAGGCGTCATACAGGCCGATCCGGTGATTGTGGCAGCCACCGCAGGTGACGGCGTACTTCTGGGCCAGGCGCAGGCCGGGCAGTGTCTTGCGGGTATCGAGCAGCTTGACCTGGGTATCGGCGACAAAGTCGGCCAGGTAACGGGCGCGGGTGGCCACGCCGGACAGCAGCTGCAGGAAGTTCAAGGCGCTGCGTTCGCCGGTGAGCAGCGAGCGGGCCGGGCCTTCGAGGTGGAACAGCACCTGGTTGGGCGCTACCCGCTCTGCGTCGGCCACCTGCCAGTGCACCGCGACCCGGGGATCCAACTGGCGGAATACCGCGTCGACCCAGGCGGTACCGCTGATCACTGCAGCTTCGCGAGTAATGATGGTGGCTTTGGCCAGACGTTCGGCCGGGATCAATTGCGCAGTGATGTCGCCGCTGCCGATGTCTTCGAGCAACGCACGGCGTACGTTGGCTTCGATTTCGGCGGTCAGGTCGGCGAGGCGTAGATTCGGCATAACGGGCTCCACAAACAAGGTGCGCCGATTATAGGGCCATGGGATCAGCGAACCCAAGGTGGCAAATGCCTGGGAGATCTGGGCGAACCTGTCCTTGGTCGTTTTGTCTGATGGGATGCAAAGACTTTTCTTTATTTGTTCAGGGTTATTTCAGGAGGGGCGACAGAGTCTGCTGGCGCAAGAGGGGGCTTTTACAAGATAATATGCCTTGTAATTGACGTCATAGCTTTGACGTATCTTTGGCCCCCCTTGAATGAAGTGCAGTGGCGTGCATCTGCCTCCGCTGAGAGCCGACTGTGAGCGTCGCCGGCTTGACTGAACCTTGATACCGAACCGAAGAAACACCTTTCCAGGAGGCTTGGATGCACAACGACGGGAATGTAGTGCCTTTGCACAAGGCCGCTACAGATCAGGCGACCGCGTCGCCGCTAGCCCGCCTGCCTGTGATTCTGCTTCAGGTTCGTGACAAGGCGGCCCAGCAATTGCGCCACGGCTTGCAGGAGCTGTTCGATAACGCCGACGACACTCTGTTCGAAATGGCCGACCGGGCACAGAACAACGTCGAGCAGAACACCTTGTTCGAAGCCATGCGCGACCTGCGCCTGAAGCGCAAGAGCATCGAGCGCGGCTTCATGGAAGCCTACTTCCAGGCTTTTGCCAGCCTGGTCCAGTACGACCCGGCCCTGGTCATACCCCATGCCGTCGCGTACGACCCCTCCCTTGATCCGTCCAGTGACGACCTGGAAAAGACCGTGGCGGTGGATGCCATGGTGGCCAAGGTGCTCAACCGTGACGGCTTCGTCCTGGGGCAATTGACCGCGCGCCTGGCGGCCTTGCTGGGCAGGCGCCTGCTGGATGCGGAGAACCCCTTGGGGCCAGCGCTGTTGTGTGGGTACTTTCTCCAGGCCGGGCGCAGCCTGGGGGTCGAGATCAAGGTCAAGCTGATCATCCTCAAGCTCTTTGAGCGCTATGTGCTCCGCGAAGCCGAGCAGTTGTATGCCGAAGCCAACCAGTTGCTGATCGCTACCGGGATCCTGCCGGAGCTGATGCCGGCACCGGCGCGACGGGCTACGGACCGGCCCCCGGCTGATGCGCAGGCAGCGCCAGCCGAGGGGGGCTCGGCCAAGCCCGGCCAGTACCCGCTCGATGAGAGCGTGCAGGAAGTGTTCGCGGCCCTGCAGACCTTGCTCCTGCACGTGCGCGGCAGTGTGGCGCCGACCCTGGAAGCCAGTGCCGAAACCCAGCCGATCTCGACCCGCGACCTGATGCGCCTGCTGTCGCACTTGCAGCAATACGTGCCGGCACCCAGTGCCCAGGACGATTTCGACCTGCGCAACCAGCTCGAACAGCTGCTGACCCGGGTCAGCGTCAAGAGCGGCAAGTCCCGAGTGGTAGGGGTGGCCGACGAGGACGTGATCAACCTGATCGCCATGCTCTTCGAGTGCATCCTCGATGACCGCAACCTGCCGGACTCCCTCAAGGCGCTGATCGGGCGTCTGCAGATTCCCATGCTCAAGGTGGCGGTGCTGGACAAGAGCTTCTTCAGCCGCAGCAACCATCCAGCCCGGCGCCTGCTCAATGAAATCGCCGCCGCAGCCCTGGGCTGGGGCGGCTGCGACGACCACCAGCGCGACAGCCTGTACCTGCGCATTGAACAGGTGGTGCAGCGTCTGCTGAGCGAGTTCAGCGACGATCCGGCGATCTTTTCCGAGCTGTTGGCCGACTTTCTCGCCTTCACTGCCGACGAGCGGCGCCGGGCCGAGCTGTTGGAACAGCGCACCCGTGATGCCGAGGAGGGCCGGGCCAAGGCCGAGCTGGCCCGGCGCCGGGTGGAACAGGCATTGAACGACGCACTGTTGGGCAAAGTGCTGCCGCAGAAGGTGGTGGACTTTGTCCGCGATGCCTGGAGCCAGGTCCTGCTGCTCAGTTGCCTCAAGCACGGTGACCAGTCCGTCGAATGGCAGACCGCCGAGCAGACCATGGCCCAATTGATCTGGAGCGTGCAGCGCCACGAGCAGCCGGACACCGCCATGCGCTTGCTGGCACTGGTGCCGGGGCTGCTCAAGGGCCTGCGTGAGGGCCTGAGCAGCGCGGCCTTCGACCCCTTCGCCACCAGCGAGTTTTTCAGCCAGCTGGAGGCCCTGCACCTGCAGGCGTTCGAGCACGAGGCCCTGGCTCCGCAGCAACGCGTGGTGGCCCTGGCGGCCGAGCGCGCAGAGATGATCGTGGTGGCCCAGGAGATCGTCCTGTCATCTGCCGAAGAAGGGCCGCTGGAGGCGGCGCCCCTGGCCCTGCCGGCGAACGACCCCAGTGTGCTGCTGGTCGATCAGTTGCGATTGGGCGCCTGGGTCGAGTTCCAGGAAGACGAAGACAACACCCTGCGCTGCAAGCTGGCGGCGATCGTTGCTCATCCGGTGGCCAAGTACGTGTTCGTCAACCGTACCGGGATGAAGGTGCTGGAACGCACGCGGATGGGCCTGGCCCTGGAGTTTCACCGCGGCGCCGTGCGTGCCCTGGACGATCGATTGCTGTTCGACCGGGCTCTGGAGTCGGTGATCGGCAACCTGCAACGGCTCAATCACGGCAAGTGATCGCAACCTGAGGGGGTAACGCGGCATACTGGGTCACTCAAGGCTTTCAGTTGAAGGAATCGGTATGCGGCTGGACCCTGCCACGGGGTGGTGTCATGGCGTAAGGCACTGCCCGTCACCCAATTTCAATCAACGCCCGGCACACGAGATCTCGCTGCTGGTGATCCATAACATCAGCCTGCCGCCGGGGCAGTTTGGCACCGGCAAGGTGCAGGAATTCTTCCAGAATCGCCTTGATGTCACCGAGCATCCCTATTTTGCCGGGATCGCCGACTTGCGCGTGTCTGCGCATTTCCTGATCGAGCGTGACGGTGTGGTCACCCAGTTTGTTTCCTGTCTGGACCGGGCCTGGCATGCCGGGGTATCGAGCTTCGAGGGGCGCGAGACCTGCAATGACTTTTCCCTGGGTATCGAACTGGAAGGCACCGACGAGTTGCCCTTCACCGACGCCCAGTATCGATCCTTGAGTGCCTTGACCGAGCAATTGCAGGCAGTTTTCTGCGCCATCACGCCACAACGGATTTGTGGTCACAGCGACATCGCACCCGGGCGCAAGACCGACCCGGGCCAGGCTTTCGACTGGGCACGCTATCGTGCCGCCTTGGAGAAGGGGGAAGGACAATGAGTTTTCTGGTGTTGCTGCTGGCGGTGTGGATCGAGAAGTTCTCGGCCTTGCGCCAGCGGGTGCAGCGCGACGGCGCCTGGCTGGGGCAACTGGCACGCCTGGAGTCGAACCCGCGCATGGCTGGCCACCCCTGGTGGGTGCTGATGCTGCTGGTGTTGCTGCCAGTGGCCTTGCTGGGAGGGCTGCTGTTGCTGCTGGAGCCGCTGGCCTATGGCTTGCTGGCCTGGCCGGTGCACCTTTTGGTGGTGATCTATGCCCTGGGCCGAGGTGACCTGCTGGGCGGCCTGGGGCCGTTTCGCGATGCCTGGCGACGCGAGGATCTGCAAGCCGCGGCCCATGTCGCCAAGCGTGACCTGGACATCTGCGCCGACAGCGGCGAGCAGTTGCTGGAAGGCGTCCAGAGCCACCTGCTGTGGCAGGCCTACCAGAGCTTCTTTGCGGTGATCTTCTGGTACTTCCTGCTGGGGCCGGTGGCGGCCCTGAGCTATCGCCTGCTGGCCCTGGCTGCCGAACACAGCAAGCAGCCGGCCCTGGTGGAACGTGCCGCGCAACTGCGTCACGCCTTCGACTGGCTGCCGGTACGCCTGCTGGCGGCAAGCTTCGCCCTGGTGGGTAACTTCGTGGCGGTCAGCCGGGTGATGCTCCATGAGCTGCTCAACTGGCACATCAGTGCGGCGCAACTGGTGGAAAAGGTCGGGCGGGTGGCCGGTGAAATTCCGCCGCCGGTGGCGGGGCCCGAAGGCATCAACAGCCTGGATCGCATCTGGGAATTGCTTTTACGGGCCGCAGTGCTCTGGTATGCCGGGTTTGCCCTGTGGACCGTTCTGGCCTGAGGCGACAACCAAACCTGCTCCCTCGGGGCTGCCCAGCGGCCCCAACCCGACAGCCCGGCGCAGGAGTTGCGATGGCGGCGTCGCCGAACGGGGGCAAGCGCCCTCGCCACATGGGTCTTGTGCCATCCACTGAAGAAGCGCCTCTGCGGGGCGCTCTTTAGCGGTTAACTTTAAGTTACAAAGCCTCCCCCAAAATTGAGCTATACAGACGAAGCGCCGAATAGTGGCTTTGTGCTGCCTTCGTCTGCCTGCCAATAACAATAAAGAAAAGGGAGACTTCTTTGTGAAGAGCTTGCTCTATCCCGCTGTCGCGCTGATGAACCGCCTGAGCTTCGGCATGAAGTTCAGCCTGATCAGCGTGCTGTTCTTTCTACCCATGCTGGTGACCAACTTCTATCTGGTACGCGACTCCTATCGCGAGTTCCAGGGCACCCGGGTCGAGCTGCAGAGCCTCGACCTGCTGGGTAGCAGCCTGGCCTTGCGCCGGGACCTGGAGACCCTCAACAACCTGGTGCAGATCAACGCCAGCCTCGGCCAGTCCGGCAAGGCCGGGGACCTGGAAGGCAAGATCGTCGCCCTGGAAGCGTCGGTGCTGGAGCGCTTGCAGGCCATGCAGGCGGTGACCGTGGATCCCCAACAGGTGGAAGCGTTCAACGCCAAGCGCGATGAGTTGATCGCCGCCTTCAAGATCCAGCAGGTGGAAAGCTCGCTGCTGAACAAGAGCGGGCTGATCGGCAAGCTGCTGGGCAGCGCCCAATTGTTCAGCCAGATCATCGCCAGCCAGTCGGGCCTGAGCCGCGATGGCCAGGGTGATATCCGCCAGCTCAGCGAGTTGATCACCAGCGTCACTCCGCAGGTCACCCAGACCCTGGGCGAAGGCCGGGCCATGGGCGCCTACTCCCTGGGTCAGGGATTTCTCAACTCATCCTCCAGCACCCGCTTTGACGAACTGCTGGTGCAGATCGAAAAGCTGCAGGCCGAATACGGACTCAAGCTCCAGGATGCCCTGGGCTCCAGCCGTGCAGCCCACGATGCCCTGGACGGCCAGGCCGTCAGCAGCAAGGGCAGCCTCAAGCAGGCCAGTGAACTGTTCGAGGAGCAGGTGGTGATGGCCGACACCCTGGACGCCCCCTGGCAAGGGTTCTACGACCAGGTCAGCGGCCTGATGGCGCAAACCTACCAGCTCAACGAAGCCACCTTGAAGTTTCTCGATGTCGAGTTGCAAACGCGCCTGGAGCAGAACCGCCGGCACATGGTGCTGCTGGTGGCGGCCCTGGCCCTGGTGTTCTTGTCGATCGTCTACCTGTATGGCGGTTTCTACGCCTCGACCCGCACCACCCTGCGCCGTCTCGGCGCGATGATGGACAAGGTGGCAGCGGGGGACATGACCGTCACCTTCACCGCCCACAGCCGTGATGAGTTGGGTGAGCTGGGGAGCGTGTTCAATGGCACGGTGCTGAAGATCCACGACCTGATCGAGCGAGTCGGCCAGACCGTCAGCGAGGTCGAGCGCCAGGCCGGGCAGGTGGAAAACGTCTCGGCCCAGAGCAACCAGGCGGTGGCCGGCCAGCGCAGCCAGATCGAGCAGGTGGCCACGGCGATGAACCAGATGTCCGCCACCTCCCAGGAAGTGGCCCGCAGTGCTGCCGCAGCGGTCAGCAGTGCCCACAGCGTCAATGATGAGACCATCAGCGGCCGCGGGCTGGTGGAGTCCCAGCAGGGCAGCATCGCCCGGTTGGCCAGCGAGATCGACCAGTCGGTGCTGGTGATCAACCAGTTGGCCGATGACAGCCAGTCCATCAGCCGGGTGCTGGAGGTGATCAAGAGCATCGCCGAGCAGACCAACTTGCTGGCGCTCAACGCCGCCATTGAGGCGGCCCGGGCCGGGGAGCAGGGGCGGGGCTTTGCGGTGGTGGCCGATGAGGTGCGGACCCTGGCCAAGCGCACTCAGCAGTCCACCGAGGAAATCGAGCAGATGATCGGCAAGCTCCACGGCGGCGTCAGCGCGGCGGTCAAGGCCATGGGTAGCAGCCACGCCATGGCCAATGGCACGGTTGGGCAGTCGGAAAAGGTCCAGCAGGCCCTGGAAAACATCCTTGGCGCCGTCGGCATGATCGTCGACCAGAACCAGCAGATTGCCGCGGCGGTGGAGCAGCAGACCGCAGTGGCCCACGATATCGACCAGAACATCGTCGAGATCAACCGGGCCGGTGAACGCACTGCCGAGGGCGCGCACCAGACCGAGGATGCCAGCCGCCAACTGTCGGCCCAGGTGGTGCAGCTCAAGCAATTGATCGGTGCCTTCCGGGTCTGATCAAGCCAGGACGGCAGGTCGGCAAAGCCCCTGACCCATCGGGGGCTGCGTTGTCTTGCACACAATCGGTAGTCAATAAGTGCTTTGTTTACAGCGAGTTTCCTGTTTTCCTGCGCGTCTGTTTTTGCAGCCCCGTTAATCCCGGAGGCTGTTCGACCCGTCGGCCATGCCCCAGCATGGCCCCGAGGAAATTTGCTGATGACTGTCACCTCTGGAGTCCAGGGCCGCTGCGCCCATTGCCAGACCCTTCTGGACCTCGAACCCTGGCAACTCAATGCCATGGCCATGCAGGAACACTTCAACTGCAAGCATTGCCAGCGCCCCCTGAAGCTCAGCTGCCCGGAGCAGATCAGGCGCTTCAAGGCCCTGGGGTCGCTCGCCACCGTGCGTGCGACGATGATCGTGCTGTGTGCCACGGTGCTGTTGGTGACCCTGGTGCTGGAGTGGGTCGGGTTGGTGAGCCTGGCCCAGCAATTGAGCATTTCGGCACTGATGCTGGCGAGCTACTTGCTGGTCATGGGGATTGCCCGCCGCCGGCTGCGTCGGCCGTTGCTGCTACAGGTCGCCTGACGACCAGCCGAACAGCTCGCAGGCGTTGCGGGTACTGGCGCTGGCCAGTTGCTCGGGAGCGATACCGATGATTTCGGCCAGGGCGGCGCAAATCGCCGGCAGGTGCTGGGGGCTGTTGCGCTGGTTGGGGAACATGGCAGGCGCCATGTCCGGCGAGTCGGTTTCCAGCACCAGGGATTCCAGGGGCAGGTCGGCAAGCACCTTGCGCAGCCGCAGGGCCTGAGGCCAGGTGGCAGCCCCGCCCAGGCCCAGCTTGAACCCCAGCTTGAGGTACTCCCGGGCCTCCTCGCGGCTGCCGGCGAAGGCATGGATGATGCCGCCACGCCGGGGCTTGAAGCGCTTCAAGGTGGCGATCACCGCCGCGTGGCTGCGTCTTACATGGAGCAGGGCGGGCAACTGGAAATCCACTGCCAGCTGCAATTGGGCTTCAAACAGCGCTTGCTGGCGCGGGCGGTCCAGGTGCTCGAGAAAATAGTCCAGGCCGATCTCGCCCACTGCACAGAGCTGTGGATGGCCGGCCAGCCGCGTCAGCCAGTCGCCCAATACCTTGAGATCGGCAGGCTGATGATCGTCGAGGTAGACCGGGTGCAGGCCAAAGGCTGCGTACAACTGCGCATCGCTCTGCACCAGGTCCCAGACCCGCTGCCAATTGGCCTCATAGACCCCCAGCACCACCATTCGCTTGACCCCGCGGGCGCGGCTATCACTCAGCAGCGCCTCGCGGTCGGCATCGAAATCCGCAAAATCCAGATGGGTGTGCGTGTCGATCAGCTCCACGGCTCAGCCCTGCTGGATGCGCTGTTTGAAGGTCCGAGGAATGGCCTGTACGCCAGGCTGGTAATGGGACTCCTCAATGGCCGCCAGGGCCAGTTGCAGGGCCTTTTCGGCGATCAGTTGATGCTGCTGGGCCATGGCGTTGACCGGCAGCGGCAGGAAATCCAGCAACTGGGTATCGCCAAAGGTGCCCAGGCGCAGTGGCCGGGACTTCAGCGGGAAGTCGTGGAGCGCGTCGAACACCCCTTGCAGCAGCACATAGGAGGTGGTCACCAGGGCGTCCGGCAGATGGCCCAGGCGCTGCAGCAACTCTTCCATGAGTTGCCGGCCGCAGTCGCGGCTGAAGGCATCACCCTGTTCGATCAGCACATCACCGCTGAAACCTTGCAAGGCCTGGCGGAACCCCGCGGCCCGTTCCTGGCTGATGCTCAGTTCCGGGCGGGCGCCAATCAGCGCGATCTGCCTGGGCTGCGGTTGCAGCAGGCTCTGGGTCAGGTGCAGGCTGGCCTGCAGGTCATCGCTGATTACCGAGCAGAACAGCTCGGGCGGCATCACCCGGTCGATGGCGATGATCGGCAGCCCCTGTGCCTGCAGCTGTCGATAGCTGTCATCTTCGGCTGGCAGGCAACTGGCGACGAACAACGCATCGCAGCGCCGGGCACGGAACAGCTGGAGCAATTGTCGCTCGCTGTCCGGGGCGTCGTCGGAGCTGGCGATCAGCAACTGATATCCCCGGGCCCGGGCACCTTGTTCCAGCAGTTTGGCGATGCGCGCGTAGCTGGGGTTCTCCAGGTCAGGGAGAATGAAGCCCAGGGTACGGGTGTGCCGGCTGCGCAAGCCGGCGGCCTGGGGATTGGGCGTGAAGCCATGCTCCTCGACCACCGCCCGCACCCGTTCCACGGTGGCGTTGCTGATGCGTTGTTGTTCGGCCTTGCCGTTGATGACGTAACTGGCGGTGGTGACGGACACACCAGCCAGGCGAGCGATATCACTGAGTTTCAACCCGGGATTTCCTTGTTATTGATGCTTGCCCCGACATTTTCGCCAATCCTACCCGATCTGGGCAGGCGACCATTGTCGGAATCTGCAAACGACCGGAAGGGCTTCAAGGATGGAAGATTATCGAGTAACGTGCCAAACATTCTAGATTAAACGTTTCAGCAGGCGTATTTTCTGGACTTGAAGACAAGCGCCGATCTGCCCCTGCCGGGCATTGGGTCCCGTTTGTGGCGTTTAAGACGCCTAGGCTGACTATTTAAAACAATACCTAGCGCCGCCCCGCGCTAAATAGGAGAACGCATGCTCGAGCTCACTGTAGAGCAGATATCCATGGGCCAATCGGCTGTGGACAAATCTGCGGCGCTGCATTTGCTGGCCGACAGGCTGGTGGCGGACGGCCTGGTGGCCGAGGGTTACCTGGCCGGCCTCCAGGCTCGCGAAGCCCAGGGCTCGACCTTTCTCGGGCAAGGTATTGCCATCCCCCATGGCACCCCGGAAACCCGCGACCAAGTGTTCGCCACCGGTGTGCGCCTGCTGCAGTTCCCGGACGGCGTGGATTGGGGCGACGGCCAGATCGTCTACCTGGCCATTGGCATTGCCGCCAAGTCCGACGAGCACCTGCGCCTCCTGCAATTGCTGACCCGGGCCCTGGGTGAGACCGACCTGGGTCAGGCTCTGCGTCGCGCCAGCTCTCCCGAGGCCTTGTTGAAACTGCTGCAGGGGGCGCCCCAGGAACTGGCGCTGGATGCTCAGATGATCAGCCTCGGGGTGGCCGCGGAAGATTTCGAAGAGCTGGTATGGCGTGGTGCGCGCCTGCTGCGCCAGGCCGAATGCGTGAGCAACGGTTTTGCCGCGGTGCTGCAACAGGTGGAGGCCCTGCCCCTGGGGGATGGCCTGTGGTGGCTGCACAGCGAGCAGACCGTGCTGCGCCCCGGGCTGGCCTTCGTCACCCCGGACAAACCCTTGCGTTACCTGGGCCAGCCGCTGAACGGGCTGTTCTGCCTGGCCAGCCTGGGGGAAGCCCACCAGGCCCTGCTGGAGCGCCTGTGCGCACTGCTGATCGAAGGCCGTGGCCATGAACTGGGTCGCGCCACCAGCAGCCGCGCGGTGCTGCAAGTGCTCGGTGGTGAAGCGCCGGCGGACTGGCCCAGCGCGCGCATCGCCCTGGCCAACGCCCACGGCCTGCATGCCCGGCCGGCCAAGGTACTGGCGCAGTTGGCGAAGCAATTTGACGGTGAGATCCGCATTCGCCTCGCCGAGGGCAAGGAGTCTGCGGTTTCGGTAAAAAGCCTGAGCAAGCTGCTGAGCCTCGGTGCCCGGCGCGGTCAGGTGCTGGAGCTGATCGCTGAACCGAGCATCGCCGCCGACGCTTTGCCCGCGTTGCTGGCCGCTATCGAGGAAGGCCTGGGCGAGGAAGTCGAGCCCTTGCCGGCTGTCAGTGCCCCTCGGGAGGAGCCGCAAGCAGTCGTCGAGCCGATCAGCGCCCCGGCTTCCGGCAGCCTGATCCAGGCCATCGCCGCTGCCCCCGGCATCGCCATCGGCCCGGCCCATGTCCAGGTTCAGCAAACCATCGATTACCCACTGCGCGGCGAGTCCACCGCCATCGAGCGCCAGCGCTTGCAGCAGGCCCTGGCCGAGGTGCGCGAGGACATCCAGGGGCTGATCCAGCGCAGCCAGGCCAAGGCCATCCGCGAGATCTTCATCACCCACCAGGAAATGCTCGACGACCCCGAGCTGAGCGACGAAGTGGACACCCGCCTCAAACAGGGCGAAAGCGCCGAAGCGGCCTGGATGACCGTGATCGAGGCCGCGGCCAAACAACAGGAAGCCCTGCAGGACGCCTTGCTCGCCGAGCGCGCCGCCGACCTGCGGGACATCGGCCGCCGGCTGCTGGCCCAACTCTGTGGCGTCGAAACCCCGGCTGAACCGGAGCAGCCCTACATCCTGGTAATGGACGAAGTCGGCCCTTCGGATGTGGCGCGCCTGGACCCGCACCGCGTGGCCGGGATTCTCACCGCTCGCGGCGGTGCCACCGCCCACAGCGCTATCGTTGCCCGGGCCCTGGGCATTCCGGCCCTGGTGGGCGCCGGCGCCTCGGTGCTGCTGATCCAGCCCGGCACACCGCTGCTGTTGGATGGCCAGCGTGGCCGCCTGCACGTCGACGCTGACCTGGCGACCCTGCAGCGCGCCACGCAAGAGCGCGACAGCCGCGAACAACGCCTCAAGGCCGCCGCCGAGCTGCGCCATCAACCGGCCCACACCACGGATGGCCACGGGGTCGAGGTGTTTGCCAATATCGGCGAAAGCGCCGGCGTCGTCGCCGCCGTGGAAAACGGCGCCGAAGGCATCGGCCTGCTGCGCACCGAACTGATTTTCATGGCCCATCCCCAGGCGCCGGACGAAGCCACCCAGGAAGCCGAATACCGCCGTGTGCTCGACGGCCTCGCCGGGCGTCCGCTGGTGGTGCGCACCCTGGATGTGGGCGGCGACAAACCGCTGCCTTACTGGCCGATCGCCAAGGAGGAAAACCCCTTCCTCGGCGTGCGCGGCATCCGCCTGACCCTGCAACGGCCGCTGATCATGGAAGCGCAGTTGCGTGCCCTGTTGCGCTCGGCGGACAACCGCCCGCTGCGCATCATGTTCCCCATGGTCGGCAGCGTCGAAGAGTGGCGCCAGGCCCGGGACATGACCGAGCGCTTGCGCCGGGAAATCCCCGTGGCCGACCTGCAGCTGGGGATCATGATCGAAGTGCCGTCCGCCGCCCTGCTGGCGCCGGTGCTGGCCAAGGAAGTGGACTTCTTCAGCGTTGGCACTAACGACCTGACCCAATACACCCTGGCCATCGACCGTGGCCACCCGACCCTTTCCGCCCAGGCCGACGGCCTGCACCCGGCGGTGCTGCAACTGATCGACATCACCGTGCGCGCCGCCCATGCCCATGGCAAATGGGTCGGCGTGTGCGGCGAGCTGGCGGCCGACCCGCTGGCGGTGCCGGTGCTGGTGGGCCTGGGGGTGGATGAACTGAGCGTCTCCGGCCGCAGCATTGCCGAGGTCAAGGCGCGGATCCGCGAACTCAGCCTGGGCCAGGCCCAGACCCTGGCTCAACAGGCCCTGGCCGTCGGCAGCGCTCACGAAGTGCGTGCCCTTGTGGAGGCCATGTAATGGCGAAGATTCTCACCCTGACCCTCAATCCGGCCCTGGACCTCACCGTCCCGCTGGCCCATCTGGAAGTGGGGCAGGTCAACCGCAGCGAGGCCATGCACAGCCACGCCGCCGGTAAGGGCGTGAACGTGGCCCAGGTGCTGGCTGACCTAGGCCATCAACTGACCGTCAGCGGCTTTCTCGGCGCCGACAATCCCCAGGCGTTCGAGGCCTTGTTCGCCAGCCGCGGGTTTGTCGATGCCTTTATCCGCGTGCCCGGCGACACCCGCAGCAACATCAAGCTGGCCGAAAGCGACGGCCGCATTACCGATATCAACGGCCCCGGGCCCCAGGTCAGTGAAGCCGCGCAACAGGCCCTGCTCGAGCGCCTGGAGCAGATCGCACCCGGGCATGACGCGGTGGTGGTGGCCGGCAGCCTGCCGCGTGGGGTCAGCCCCGAATGGTTCCAGGCCCTGCTGCTGCGCTTGAAAGCCCTGGGCCTGAAAGTCGCCCTCGACACCAGCGGCGCCGCCTTGCGTGCCGGCCTGGCGGCGGGCCCCTGGCTGGTCAAGCCCAACACTGAAGAGTTGGCGCAGGCCCTGGGCAGCCCGGTGGTTTCAGTGGCCGGGCAGGCCGAAGCCGCGCGCCAGTTGCACGCCCAGGGCGTGGAGCACGTGGTGGTGTCTCACGGCGCCGAAGGGGTCAACTGGTTCAGCGCCGCGCCATCCCTGCAGGCCCTGCCGCCCAGGGTCAGCGTGGTCAGCACCGTGGGCGCCGGCGACTCGTTGCTGGCGGGCATGCTCCACGGCCTGCTCAGTGCCCAGCCTTTCGAGCAGACCCTGCGCACCGCCACGGCGATTGCCGCCCTGGCCGTGACCCAGATCGGTTTCGGCATCAGCGACAGGGCGCAACTGGCCCGGCTGGAGCAGGGGGTGCGCGTGCACCCCCTCATAGAACAATAAGAGGGTTGCCCATGAAGTTAGCCATAGTTACCGCCTGCCCCAACGGCATGGTCACCAGCGTGCTCTGCGCCCGCCTGCTGGACGCCGCGGCCCAGCGCCAGGGCTGGAGCACCAGCGTTGAAGTACATGATGCGGCGCACCCTGAGCGGCAATTGTCGGCGGCCACCATCGAGGCTGCCGAGTGGGTGCTGGTGGTCAGCACCGGGCCGCTGGATCTGTCGCGTTTTGTCGGCAAGCGGGTGTATCGCAGCACGCCGTCCCAGGCCCTGCAGGATGTCGATGCGGTGCTACGGCGCGGCGCCGAAGAAGCCCAGGTATATGCCGCGGCCGAGGCCAGTGCCGAGCCCGTGGTCGAGACCGGCAAGCGCGCCCCGCGGCTGGTGGCGATCACCGCCTGCCCGACCGGCGTGGCCCACACCTTCATGGCCGCCGAGGCCTTGCAGCAAACCGCCAAGCGCCTGGGCTACGACCTGCAAGTGGAAACCCAGGGCTCGGTGGGGGCGCGCAATCCCCTGAGCCCCGAGGCCATTGCCGAGGCCGATGTGGTGCTGCTGGCGGCGGACATTGAAGTGCCCACTGAGCGGTTTGCCGGCAAGCGCATTTATCGCTGCGGCACCGGCGTGGCCCTGAAACAGTCCGAAGCGACCCTGAACAAGGCCCTGGCCGAGGGCCAGCTGGAGTCCACCGCCACCGGCGCCCAGCCCCCGGTCAAGCAGGACAAGACCGGGGTCTACAAGCACCTTCTGACCGGCGTGTCGTTCATGCTGCCGATGGTGGTGGCGGGCGGCCTGATGATTGCCCTGTCTTTTGTCTTCGGCATCACCGCGTTCAAGGAGCAGGGCACCCTGGCCGCGGCGCTGATGCAGATCGGTGGCGAAACCGCCTTCAAGTTGATGGTGCCGTTGTTGGCCGGCTACATCGCCTATTCCATCGCCGACCGTCCGGGGCTGGCGCCAGGGATGATTGGCGGCATGCTCGCCAGCACCCTGGGCGCGGGTTTTATCGGCGGCATCGTCGCCGGTTTCCTGGCGGGCTATGCGGCCAAGGCCATCAACAAATATGCGCGCTTGCCACAGAGTCTGGAGGCACTGAAACCGATCCTGATCATCCCGCTGCTGGCCAGCCTGTTCACCGGGCTGGTGATGATCTACGTGGTGGGCAAGCCGGTGGCGGGCATGCTCGAAGCCCTGACCCACTTCCTCGACAGTATGGGCACCACCAACGCCATCCTCCTGGGGGTACTGCTGGGCGGGATGATGTGCGTCGACCTGGGCGGGCCGATCAACAAGGCCGCCTACGCGTTCTCGGTGGGGCTGCTGGCCTCCCAGAGCTATGCACCGATGGCCGCCACCATGGCCGCCGGCATGGTGCCGCCCATTGGCCTGGGCATCGCCACCTTTATTGCCCGGCGCAAATTTGCCCAGACTGAACGCGAAGCCGGCAAGGCCGCCCTGGTATTGGGCCTGTGTTTTATCTCCGAAGGCGCGATCCCATTCGCTGCCAAAGACCCACTGCGGGTGATCCCGGCGAGCATTGCCGGCGGCGCCCTGACTGGCGCCCTGTCGATGTACTTCGGCTGCAAACTGATGGCGCCCCACGGCGGCCTGTTCGTCATGCTGATCCCCAATGCCATCAACCATGCGCTGCTGTACCTGCTGGCGATTATTGCCGGCAGCCTGCTGACCGCCGTGGTGTATGCACTGGTAAAACGGCCTGAAACGGCGGAACTGGCCCTGCAACCCGCCGCCTCGTAGGAGCCGGCTTGCCGGCGAAGAGGCCCTCAAGCCTTGCGCCGTTCTGGCCGACGCCTTCGCTGGCAAGCCAGCTCCTACGGAGCAGGCGGCAGCACCGCAGCCCTGTAGGAGCCGGCTTGCCGGCGAATAGGCCCTAAGCCTTGCGCTGTTCTGGCCGACGCCTTCGCTGGCAAGCCAGCTCCTACGGAGAAGGCGGCAGCACCGCAGCCCTGTAGGAGCCGGCTTGCCGGCGAATAGGTCCTTAAGCCTTGCGCTGTTTTGGCCGACGCCTTCGCTGGCAAGCCAGCTCCTACGGAGGAGGGCCAGCACCCCACCGCCGCTGGCCCCGCGGGCAGCGACTCGCTCTACACCGTCCGCCCTGGCATCAGCGCCGAGAAAGCCTTGCTCCACGTTTCCATGCTGCTCAAAGCTGCCGAGGAGGTGTCCGACGAGATCACCGAACACGCCAGCGGCATCGAGCGCGGGCTGATCTGGTCGCTGGTGCATTCGGTGGAAATGGCCCGTGGTGTGGTGGATGTCTTGCTCGACGGTCATCGTCACGCTCCCGGTTGAGCAAGTAGCTGGCCACTACGCCACCGAGTTCGCCAGCGGCCTGTCACACCCCCTTCATCCCCGCTGTCTAAGGTGGGCTTTTTGACCATTGTCAGGGAGTCACCATGAGCGAGTTCAACCTCGGCCGTCGTCGGATCATGCAAATCGCCGGGGCGGGGCTGTTGATGCCGAGCCTCGCGCCGGCGGTGATCGCTTCGGTCAAGGATCGGCCGCAGCTCACCGATGGGGTGCAGTCCGGGGATCTGCTGGGAGATCGGGCGATGATCTGGAGTCGCAGTGACCGTCCGGCGCGGATGGTGGTGGAGTGGGACACCCGCAGCGTGTTCAGCAACCCCCGGCGTTCTGTTTCGCCCCTGGCCGATGCCCGCACCGACTTCACCGCGCGGGTCGAGTTGACCGGGCTGCCGGCCAACCAGGCGATCTTCTATCGGGTGACCTTCGAGGATGCGCAGTCCGGTGTGGCCAGTGAGCCTTGGTTCGGCCATTTGCGCAGTGCGCCGTCGCAACGCCGGGACATTCGTTTTGTCTGGAGCGGCGACACGGTGGGCCAGGGTTTCGGCATCAATCCTGATATCGGCGGGATGCGCATCTATGAGGCGATGCGCCTGCGTCTGCCGGACTTTTTCATCCACAGCGGCGACACCATCTACGCCGACGGCCCGGTGCCGGCGCAGTTGACCGTGGAAGACGGGCGCATCTGGCGCAACCTCACCACCGAGGCCAAGAGCAAGGTGGCCGAGACCCTCGATGAATACCGGGGCAACTACCGCTACAACCTGATGGACGAGAACCTGCGCCGTTTCAATGCCCAGGTGCCGCAGATCTGGCAGTGGGACGACCACGAGGTGGTCAACAACTGGTCGCCGAGCAAGCAGCTGGACGAGCGCTACGTGGTCAAGGACATCCAGACCTTGGTGGGCCGCGCGCGCCAGGCGTGGCTGGAGTATTCGCCGATGCGCCGGCAGAGCGCCGATGGCGGCGGGCGCATCTATCGCAAGCTCAGTTATGGGCCGTTGCTGGATGTGTTCGTGCTGGACATGCGCAGCTATCGCGGGCCCAACGATGACAACCTGGGTGGCGAGAAACCCTTCCTCGGTCGTGAACAGTTGGATTGGCTCAAGCGTGAGCTCAAGGATTCTTCAGCCCAGTGGAAGGTGGTGGCCGCCGACATGCCCATTGGCCTGGGTGTACCCGACGGTGAGGTCAGCCCTGGCGTGCCGCGTTGGGAGGCGATTGCCAATGGCGATCCGGGCCCGGCCCAGGGGCGCGAGCTGGAGATTGCCGAGCTGCTGGCGTATTTGCGCAAGCATCGGGTGCGCAACCATGTGTGGCTGACGGCGGATGTGCATTACTGCGCCGCTCACCATTACCACCCGGATCGGGCGGCGTTTCAGGATTTCGAGCCGTTCTGGGAGTTTGTCGCCGGCCCCTTGAATGCCGGGAGCTTCGGGCCCAATGCACTGGACAAGACCTTCGGCCCCGAGGTGGTGTTCCAGAAGGCGCCGCCAACTCAGAACGCCTCGCCCTTCGCCGGCTTCCAGTTCTTCGGTGAGGTGCAGATCGATGGGCAGACGGCCGAGTTGAAGGTGATCCTGCGGGACCTGGATGGGGTGTCTGTGTACGAGCACAATCTGCAGCCGGTGTAACCCTTGCCGGCGAAGAGGGCCTTGAGTCTTGCGCCGTACTGGCGGGTGCCTTCGCTGGCAAGCCAGCTCCTACGGGGGGGCGATATGAGTGGTGTAGGAGCCGGCTTGCCGGCGAAGAGGACCTTGAGCCTTGCGCCGTGCTGGCGGGCGCCTTCGCTGGCAAGCCAGCTCCTACGGGGGGGGCGATATGAGTGGTGTAGGAGCCGGCTTGCCGGCGAAGAGGGCCCTGAGCCTTGCGCCGTACTGGCGGGCGCCTTCGCTGGCAAGCCAGTTCCTACGGGGGGCGATACGAGCGGTGTAGGAGCCGGCTTGCCGGCGAAGAGGGCCCTGAGCCTTGCGCCGTACTGGCGGGCGCCTTCGCTGGCAAGCCAGCTCCTACGAGGTGCGATACGAGCGGTGTAGGAGCCGGCTTGCCGGCGAGGCGTTCGGCTGGTCAGTAGACGTCGCGGCGGTAGCGGCCCTGTTCGATCAGGCGCTCCACCTGCTCGGCACCGAGGAGGTCGTTGAGCACCTGGTCCACTCCTGACGCCATGCCTTGCAGGCTGCCGCAGATGTAGATCGATGCGCCCTCGGCCAGCCACTTGTGCAGCTCATCGGCGGCGGCCCGCAAGCAGTCCTGGACGTAGATCTTCTGTGCCTGGTCCCGGGAGAACGCCAGGTCCAGGCGGCTCAGGTCGCCTCGGGTCAGCCACTCTTGCAGTTCATCCTTGAAGTAGAAGTCGTGCTCGGCATTGCGTTCGCCAAAGATCAGCCAGTTGCGTTGCTGGTCGTCGGCGATCCGTGCCTTGAGCAGGCTGCGCAGGCCGGCGAGGCCGGTGCCATTGCCCAGCAGGATCAGCGGGCAAGGCTCGGCCGGCAGGTGGAAGCCGCTGTTGCGCCGCACCCGCAGGCTGATGGCAGCGCCTTGCGGTGCGTGCTCGGTGAGCCAGCCGGAACCGATGCCCAGGCTGCCGTCGGGGTGACGCTCCTGGCGCACCAGCAATTCCAGGCAGCCGTCGGCGGCGATCGAGGCGATGGAGTATTCGCGCATGTTCAGGGGCACTAGGGCATCCAGCAGGGCCTGGGCGTGCAGCCCCACCAGGTGGGCGCGGTTCTCCGGCAGTTGGCGGCTGCCCAGGGCCTGTTCGAGGCTTTCTTCCAGGCCGTCGAGCTGCACCTGGGTAGCGCCGGAAAGTCCCAGGCCATCGAGGAAGTACTCGACCGCCCAGGGGCTGTTGCGTGGCATGACTTCCACCAGATCGCCCGCCAGCCAGCTGCTGGCGCTCGGGGCCTGCAGTTGCAGCAGGTAGACCCCGGAGCCGCTGCTTTCAGGGTTGAGCAGGGTGCGTTGGGTCAGGGTCCAGTTGTCGAAGGCCGGGGCCTGCCACAGGTCCACCGGTGCATGGCCGGTGAGCTGGCCAAGTTGCTGCTGCCAGTGGCGCAGGGCGTAGGTGTCGCCGCTGTCCACTTCGATGGGCGCGAACAGGGTGTGGCCCCCCTGGCTCGACAACCAGTCGTGCAGGCGCCGGGCAAAGCCGCAGAAGTGCGGGTACTGGCGGTCGCCGAGACCGAGCACGGCGTATTGCAAGCCAGGCAGTGACAGTTCTCGGCCCAGCAGTTTGCGTTCGAAAGCCCGGGCACTGTCCGGGGCTTCGCCGTCGCCGAAGGTGCTGACCACGAACAGCGCCCGCTGGGCGTCGCGCAGGTCCTGCTCGCTGAGGCTGCCCAGGGGCAGGACCTTGGCGCCGACCCCGGCGGCCTGCAATTGCCCGGCGGTCTGCCAGGCCAGTTGCTCGGCAAAACCGCTCTGGCTGGCGAACCCGATCAGCCATGCCGACGCATTCTCGGCAGAAGCCTCCAGGCCCCGGCGGGCGTGCTTGATCTGGCGCTTCTTGCGCCGCCGGTCCAGGTACAGCAGCCAGCCGGTGATGAAGAACAGCGGCATGCTCAGGGACGCGAGGGCCAGCACGATGCGGCCGATCAGGCCGAAGTAGCTGCCCACGTGCAGGGCGTAGACGCTGGTGAGCAATTGCGACTTGAAGCTCTTGTCGGCGTAGCGATCGTGGCGGCTGATGGCCCCGGTGACGGGGTCCAGGGTGATCTGGTTGAAGGCCCGCTCGTGGGGCGAGGTCTTGAGCAGATAGAACACGGTCGCCGGTTGCCCGGCCACTGGCGGCATGCGCACGTTGTAGGCATTGAGGTCCTTGCCGGCGGCGCTGTAGAGGCTGCTCCACAGGGCGTTGTAGTCCGCCACCGGGGCCGGGCCCTTGGGCGCCGGGCCGCCGCGGCCGCCACGCTGGCGTTCGCTGTGCGGCGCATCGGAGAGCAGCTTGGTTAGGCCCTCGCGGTACCAATCGTAGGACCAGTACAGGCCGGTGAGGGCGAACAGCAGGTAGAACAGCAGGCACCAGGTGCCGAATACCGCGTGCAGGTCCCAGTTGAAGCCGCGGCCTTTCTTGGCCCAGTCCAGGGTCAGCCACACCCGCCAGTTGCCGACCTGGCGCGGCCAGCGCAGGTACAGCCCGGACAGGCAGAAGAAGATCAGAATCAGGGTGCAGGCGCCGGTGATCTGCCGGCCGGTGTCACCGATGGCCAGGAAGCGGTGCAACTGCAGCATGAAGCCGAAGAAGTCCTGGCCGACGGCGTCGCCCAGCAGTTGCGCGGTGTAGGGGTCGAAGTAGCGCATCGGCCCGCGACGCTCACCCGGCGCTGGGGTGAAGAACACCCGCGCAGCGTTGCCGCTGTCGGTTTCCACCCAGAGCATGGACACCGTCTTGCCTTCGGCGGCCTGGATCTTCTCCACCAGTTCGGCAGGTGGCAGTGCCCCGGCGGGGAGTTTCTGGACTTGCAGCACCGATGGGTTGAGGGCACGCAGGATCTCGTCCTCAAACGAGACCGTCGCGCCGGTAATGCCCATCAGGGCCAGGATCAGCCCCGCGCTGATGCCGAAGAACCAGTGCAGCTGGAACAGGGTTTTCTTCAACACGTCACTCGCCTTGTTCGTCCAGAGAGGTGAAACACGGCGCGCATTATGCCGTGTGTTGTCGAGAAGCATTCGTTTTTACATGCAAAAGCCCCAGGCATTCAGATGCGTGGGGCTGGGTGCTGTAGCGGCTACCGAGGGCACGGGCTGTATCCGCAGGGGCGGGTTTGCAGAGTCTTCGGCAAAGCCAAGACCCTGCCCCGGTGCCCGGGTGAATGCAGCCTGCCGGCGGCCACAGGCCGGCGTCAGAAGTGGAAGTTGGCACTCATCAGCGCGGTACGGCCGGCCGCCTGGTTGGCGAAGTGCGCCGCATAGGCCTTGTCGTAGTAGGTCTTGTCGGTCAGGTTTTGCACGTTCAACTGCAGGTCGACGTTCTTGGTCAGCTTGTAGCTGGCCATGGCGTCATAGCGGGTGTAGGACGGCACGTAAACCGTGTTGGCGGTGTCGCCGTACACTTCGTCGACGTAGAAGGCGCCACCACCCACAGTCAGTTTCGAGGTGATGTCGTAGGTGCTCCAGAGGCTGAAGGAGTTCTTCGGCGTGTTCGGCATCTGATTGCCGCTCGCCGATGCAGCGCCTGCGGTGATGGCCCCGTTGCGCCCCGTCAGGCCGGCGTCCACCAGCTCACTCTTGAGGTAGCTGTAGCCGGCGAAGACTTGCCATTTGTCGGTGATCTTGCCGCTGGCGCCCAACTCCAGGCCATCGACACGGGACTCGCCCGCATTCTGATAGGTCATGGCATCAACCAGGACCCGGGTGTTCTTCTTCTCTGTACGGAATACCGCAGCGGTCAGCGCCAGGCGATCGTTGAACACGTTCCACTTGGTACCCAGCTCGTAGTTGACGGTTTCTTCAGGCTGCAGATCGCTGGTGCTGGCGCCGGCCGCCAAAGGATTGCCTTCCGCACCTTCACCCACCAGAGCGCCGGCTGGAGTGGCCGAGGTCGCGTAGGAGGCATAGACGCTGCCGTTCTCCATTGGCTTCCACACCAGGCCTGCCTGCCAGTTCCAGAACTGGCTGCTGTCCTTGAGCTTGCTCCTGGCCTTGACCGTCGCAGTCGGCACGGCATTGGTGTTGGCCACGGTGTCGAAGGTGTCGTAGCGCAGGCCAACGTTGAGCAGCCATTGCGGGTCGAGTTCGATGGTGTCGAAGACGTAGGCGGCGCGGCTGGTGGCTTTGGTGTTGGTGCCGTTGTAGTTGCGCGTGATGCTGCCGGTCCACGGATCGTTGGGGTTCGGGTTGCTCAGCGAAGTACAGCTGGGCGTCGCGCCCGGGTTGCACACCTGGCTCGAGTTGCCGGCAATGTTGTAGCTGCTGACGCGGGTTTCTTCACCGGTGAACTCGAGCCCGGTGGAGTAGTTGTGCTTGAAGCCCAGTGCATGGAACTCGCCAAACAGATCGGTCTGGTTGGTGGTGGTTTCCGTGGTGGAAACGCGGCTGTTGGCACGGCGCCAAACAGTGCCGAACTGGCTGACGTTGTGCTGGCTGTCATCCGGTTGGGTGAGGATGTAGTCCTGGCCGGTGTTGCCATGACGCAGGGTGTTTTTCAGCGTCATGTTTTCGTTCAGGTCGTGCTCGATGGAAACGGTGCTGATGTCTGCACGAGTCTTGCGATAGTCACGGTCCTTCAGGCCGTAGAAGTTGTTGCTGTCGCCGCCATCGGTGGGTTTGTCATGGACATGCGGAGCCTTGGGGGCGTTCGAGCCGTAGCCGTAGGGAATGCCCGAATCCGGCAGGTCGTCGCTTTCCATGTGGTAGTAGCTGACGTTGACCCGGGTCGGAGTGCCAAGACCGAAGGTCAGCGAAGGCGCCACGCCCCAGCGGTCGTAGTTGACGGAATCCCGACCGGCCACGTTCTGCTCGTGGCTCATCAGGTTCAGGCGGAACGCCGCACCTTCGAGGAACTGACGGTTGACGTCCAGGGTGTAGCGGCGGGTCTGGTCGGAACCGTAGGTGAACCCGCCATTGAGGAAGTCTTGCTGCTTGGGCAGCTTGCTCACCAGGTTCAGGCTGCCGCCTGCCGAACCGCGTCCGCCGAAGGAGGAGTTCGGGCCTTTGCTGACCTCTACCGATTCGATGTCGAAGATTTCACGGCTCTGGCCGCCGGTGTCGCGCACGCCGTCGAGGTAGGTATCGCCCTGGGCGTCGAAGCCACGGATGAACGGACGATCGCCCTGGGGGTTGCCGCCTTCACCGGCACCGAAGGTAATCCCCGGAACGGTACGCAATGCATCTTGCAAGGAGGTTGCAGCGGTGTCCTTGAGCACTTGCTGGGGAATCACCGTGACCGACCTGGGGGTATCCACCAGCGGAGCGGTGTACTTCTGCGAGGATGCCTTCTCCACCTGATAGGACGTCGAGTCCTGCGCTTCACCGGTAATGCTGGTGGCGTCCAGGGCAATCGCCTTGCTCGGGGCTTTCGGGTTGGTGTCTTCGGCGGCCTGGACCATATGGCCTGCGGAGCCGGCGGTGATCGCCACGCCAATCGCAGAGGCCAGCAGGCGCGGTGAACTGACAGCGGACAGTGGTTGTTGACGTGACATTTTTATTCCCCTCCCCAGGGATTTGAGGCGGCGGAATATAGGGGATGAAAGTATTGGTTATCAATTGCGAAACATTACTATTCGCACCAAATTTACATTCTTTACAATTTATCTTTACGGTTTTTTCAGTCTCGTTCGTCCCTTGGGTTTTACACAGTCAATAAGAATCAATATCATTGGCGGTCTTTTGGTTCTCAGGTACCTGGCCATGCTGCTGCACATTCCTGGCGTATTCACCCGTGATGAAGTGGGGCGCATTCGTGAAGCCCTGGAGCAGGCCGATTGGGCGGATGGCAAGATCACCGCCGGGTACCAGTCGGCCAAGGCCAAGCACAACCTGCAATTGCCCGAAGGGCACCCGCTGGCCCAGGAGATCGGCGCGGCGATGCTGGACCGGCTGTGGAAGAACCCGTTGTTCATGTCCGCCGCCTTGCCGCACAAGGTGTTCCCGCCGCTGATCAACTGCTACACCGCCGGTGGCAGCTTCGACTTCCACATCGACAACGCCGTGCGCCAGCCCAAGGGCAGCCCGGAGCGGGTGCGCACCGACCTGTCGTCGACCCTGTTCTTCAGCGACCCCGAGGACTACGACGGCGGCGAGCTGGAGATCCAGGACACCTACGGCCTGCAGCGGGTCAAGCTGCCGGCGGGGGACATGGTGCTGTACCCCGGCACCAGCCTGCACAAGGTCAACCCGGTGACCCGCGGCGCCCGCTACGCTTCGTTCTTCTGGACCCAGAGCCTGGTGCGCGAGGACAGCCAGCGGGCCTTGCTGTTCGAAATGGACGGGGCGATCCAGGAACTGACCCGGGACATGCCCGACCATCCTTCACTGATCCGCCTGACCGGCACCTACCACAACCTGCTGCGTCGCTGGGTCGAGGTGTAAGCCGTGACTTTTCAACTTCGCCGCGAGGAATTCCTCGACGGCGCGCAACTGAGCGCCATGCTCGAAGAGAGCCCGGCCCGTGCCGCCCAGGCAGTGCTGGTTGCCGCTTCCGAGGGCTTGCTGGAGGCCCAGGCATTGCTGGGGCAGATCCTCCTCGACGGTCGGGGCATTCAGCAGGACCCGCCCCTGGCCGTGCGCTGGTTCGAGATCGCCGCGCAGCGCGGGCACCTGATGGCGCGCAACATGCTCGGGCGCTGCCTGGAGCATGGCTGGGGCTGTACGGCGGATGCCGCCTTGGCTGCCGGGCATTATCGCCAGGCGGCCGAAGGGGGGCTGGACTGGGGCTTGTACAACTACGCCAACCTGCTGGCCACCGGCCGCGGCGTGGCGCAGAACCATGTCCTGGCCCTGGCCTGCTACCGCCGTGCGGCGGACCTTGGGCATGCCAAATCGATGAACCTGCTGGGGCGCTACCTGGAAGAAGGTCTGGTCTGTCCGGCGGACCCTGATGCGGCCCGGGACTGGTATCGGCGCTCGGCCGAAGGCGGGGATTTTCGCGGGCAGTTCAGTTACGCCGCAGTGCTGGCCGATGCCGGGCGTGTTGGCGAGGCGGTGGAGTGGCTGCAACGGGCCCTGGCCGGCGGCAACCTGAATTTCCTCCGGGTGGCCTGCGCCGCGCTGCTCAATGCCACGCACCCGGAGATTCGCGAACTGGCTCTGGCCTATCATCAGCGCGCAGCGCAATTGGGTGATGAACGGGATGTAGAGCGGCTTGCTGTCTTGGCTTAAATCACTATGATTCAAAACAAATCGCTTTTAATCATTCTGATGCAGGTCTTGCCTCATGCCCTCGACAAAAGTACTGACCGCTCATATTCCCTTGGATCTGGCTGATAAGGTCGATCAACTGGCTTCTCGCCTGGAGCGCTCCCGTGCCTGGATCGTGAAGCAAGCGTTGGTGGCCTGGGTTGACCAGGAAGAAGAGCGCCGCCGACTGACGCTTGAGGCCTTGGCAGATGTTGATGCTGGAAGGGTTGTCGATCATCAGTCAGTGCAGGCTTGGGCGGAGAGTCTGTCTGGGGACAACCCTCTACCGTTACCGCAATGAGACAGCTGCAATGGACGAGCAAGGCCTTGTCCGATCTGGCTCGGCTTTTTGAGTTTCTCGCTCAGGTCAATCGCTCCGCTGCTGCTCGGACCGTGCAATCTCTCGTACAGACTCCAGATACTCTTCTATATAACCCTCGATTGGGGGAACAGTTGGAGGAGTTCAAACCAAGGGATGTTCGACGACTGCTGGTGGGGCATTACGAGATACGTTATGAGATTCAAGGCATGACCTTGTCCATCCTGCGTATTTGGCATACCCGGGAAGATCGTTGAACCGTTGAGCCACGCTTATAAAAAAGCCCATGACACGTCATGGGCTTTTTCTTACCGCTGGCAGTTCAAGGCTTGCCGCTGCCGTCAGACGTAGAAGGCCTTCAGCGGTGGGAAGCCGTTGAATTCCACGGCGCTGTAGCTGGTGGTGTAGGCACCGGTGGACAGCCAGTACAGGCGGTCGCCGATGGCCAGGTTCAGCGGCAGGCCGTACTTGTAGTTCTCGTACATGATGTCAGCGCTGTCGCAGGTCGGACCGGCGATCACCACTTCTTCCACTTCACCTTTCTTCTCGGTCCAGATCGGGAACTTGATGGACTCGTCCATGGTTTCGATCAGGCCGGAGAACTTGCCCACGTCGGTGTACACCCAGCGCTCCACGGCGGTGCGGGATTTGCGCGCCACCAGCACCACTTCACTGACCAGGATGCCGGCGTTGGCGATCAGCGAACGGCCAGGCTCAAGGATGATTTCCGGCAGTTCGTCGCCGAAGTCTTCCTTGAGGAAGCGGATGATTTCCTCGGCATAGGTTTCCAGGCTGTTGGTGCGGGTGATGTAGTTGGCCGGGAAGCCGCCACCCATGTTGATCAGCTTGAGGTGGATGCCGTCTTCTTCCTTGAGGCGCTCGAAGATCACCTTGACCTTGGCGATCGCCGCGTCCCAGACGCTGATGTCGCGCTGCTGGGAGCCGACGTGGAAGGACACGCCGTAAGGCACCAGGCCCAGGTCGCGGGCGAGGATCAAGAGGTCCATGGCCATGTCGGTCTGGCAGCCGAACTTGCGCGACAACGGCCAGTCGGCGGTGGTCGAGCCTTCGGTGAGGATGCGCACGTAGACCTTCGAGCCCGGGGCGGCCTTGGCGATGTTGCGCAGGTCGGCTTCGGAGTCGGTGGAGTACAGGCGCACGCCCTTCTCATAGAAGTAGCGGATGTCCTTGGATTTCTTGATGGTGTTGCCGTAGCTGATGCGGTCGGGGCTGACGCCCTGGTTCAGCACTTTGTCCAGTTCGTAGATCGAGGCGATATCGAAGCTCGAGCCCTTGTCACGCAGCAGGTCGATGATCTCGACGGCCGGGTTGGCCTTGACCGCGTAGTAGACCTTGGCGAATTCGAAACCGGCGCGCAGGTCGTCGTAGGCCTGGGCGATCATCTGGGTGTCGATGACCACGAACGGGGTTTCTTGCTGGTCGGCGAAGGCTTTCATCTTTTGAAAGGTTTCGCGCGCGAAATAGTCTTCGACGTTAATCGACATGCGTTGGAAGCTCCTACTGGCAAACATTGATCATCAATGGGTGTAAGGAGGTGTCATGAATGACTCCTCCTAGTGAACGTCCTCCGTATCCCCACTTTGGTTCGCCTACTTCCCAAGGCATGTCGCCGAAAGCAAAAAGGCCATGGGAAATCTGCCCTTGGCCTTGCTGTCTCGTCGTCAGTACTTGAGCCGGATGGATCGTTTCCAGCATGGACGTTCGGCGCGAACTTTAGGCGGTGAGGGGGCTGAGATCAACAAAAAATGTCGCGTTTTTGCACTTGTCTGACGTGCGTTATCGACACCTCTCTTTGTAGCCGACTCAGATGACGGACAGATGTTCCCGAAGAATTCCCGGGTGTTAAAAATACCTGCACGTTCGACGCCTTTGTCTACCTGATCACCGTAAACAACGAAGTCGCCAACATCGGCGACGTTGCCTGCGAAACGCTCCATCAGAGGGTCATTTTGATCATTGCGGCCCCTGCTTGACGTGGCCGCGACAGGTCCGGGTGTTCATATTTCTTGCCGCCCCCGTAGGTGCCGGCTTGCCGGCGAAAAAGGCCCTTGAACCTTGCGCAGTTCTGGCGGGCGCCTTCGCTGGCAAGCCAGCTCCTACGGGGGAGGGCTGTGGCTATCAGGCAGAGGCTGTTTCCGCGGGGGAAACGATGCTGGTCTTGGCCCCTCGCGAACGCCCGGAGCTCAGGTAGGCCGCAATGGATTCCTGGGTCACCTCGCCGAGGAACACCCGCTCGGCGTCCATTACCGGCAGCCATGAGCGGTTGAACTCGTACATGCGCGACAGCAGGATGCGCAGGTGTTCGTCGTAGGCTGCGGTGGCGTTGAACTCGCGCAGGTACTGCTGGCAGGTGCCGGTCTGACGATGCAGGTCACGGCGGCGTACATAGCCCAGGGCCTTGTTCTCGGCGCAGGTCACCACCACGTAGCGGCGGTCGTGCTCGTCCATCAGTTCCAGGGCCTCGGCCACCGGGGTTTCCGGGCTCACCGACGGCGCGTTGTCGGCGGCGTCCTCGGCCTTGACCAGCAACAGGCGTTTCAAGGTGCTGTCCTGGCCGACGAAGTTGCTGACGAAGTCGTCCGCCGGGTGCGCCAGCAGGGTGTCCGGGTGGTCGATCTGCAGCAGTTTGCCGGCACGGAAGATGGCGATCTTGTCCCCCAGCTTGATGGCTTCGTCGATGTCGTGGCTGACCATGATCACGGTCTTGTTCAGCGCCCGCTGCATCTCGAAGAACTCGTTCTGGATCATCTCGCGGTTGATCGGGTCCACGGCGCCAAAGGGCTCATCCATCAACAGCAACGGCGCGTCGGCCGCCAGGGCGCGGATCACCCCGATGCGTTGCTGCTGGCCCCCGGACAGCTCCCGTGGGTAGCGGTGCAGGTACTGCTTGGGTTCGAGCTTGATCATGCTCATCAGCTCGCGGGCTCGGTCGTGACATTTCTGCTTGTCCCAGCCCAGCAGCTTGGGCACCACCACGATGTTTTCCTCGATGGTCATATTGGGGAACAGGCCGATCTGCTGGATCACGTAGCCGATGTTGCGGCGCAGGGTCACTTCATCCAGGTCGGTGGTGTCTTCGCCGTTGATCAGTACCTTGCCCGAGGTGGGCATGATCAGGCGGTTGATCATCTTCAGGGTGGTGCTCTTGCCGCAGCCCGAAGGTCCGAGGAACACGCAGATCTCGCCTTCGTTGACGGTCAGGCTTACCGAGTCGACGGCTTTGACATCTTTGCCGTTGCTGCGAAAGGTCTTGGTCAGGTTTTGAAGTTCGATCATTTCAGGAGTCCTTTTGGAGTCAGCGTGCGTTGCAGCCATTGCAGAAGCAGGTCGGCGAAGATGGCCAGGAGACTGACCAGCACCGCGCCGACGATCAGCATCGACATGTCGCTGCGGCTGATGGAAGCAAGAATGAGTACGCCCAGGCCGCCGGCGCCGATGGTGGCGGCGATGGTCATGACGCCGATGTTCATCACCACCGCGGTGCGGACCCCGGCCAGGATTACCGGCACCGCGATCGGCAATTCGACCATGCGCAGGCGCTGGCCGAAGGTCATGCCGATGCCCCGGGCGGCTTCACGGATGCCCGGTTCGACGCCGGTCAGTGCCAGGTAGGTGTTGCGCATGATCGGCAGCAGGGAATAGAGGAACACCGCGGTGATCGCCGGCAGCGGGCCCAGGCCTTGGCCGAACTTGGAATAGAACGGCAGCAGCAGGCCGAACAGGGCGATGGACGGAATAGTCAGCAGTACGGTGGCGCTGGCCTGCAGAGGGCCGGCGAGGGCCGGGAAGCGGGTCATCAGCACGCCCAGCGGTACGCCGAAGACGATGGCCAGGGTCACGGCGATGCCCACCAGGGTGATGTGCTGCCAGGTCAGTTGCAGGACTTGGGCCCAATCGAGATGGGAAAAGGCGTTCAGGAATTCCATGTCTTCTCCTCTTTAGTTGATCGGGTGCTGGCGCAGGAAATCTGCGGCCACGGCGGAGGGGCTTTCATGGTCGACGTCGACCCGCGCGTTCAGCTGGCGCATGGTTTCATCGTCGAACAGCGCCGCCAGCGGCTTGAGCTCGGCAGCCAGTTGCGGGTGGGCGTCGAGGTAGACCTGACGCACCACGGGAGCGGCGGTGTAGTCCGGGAAGTAGTGCTTGTCGTCGTCCAGCAGTTTCAGCTTGAAGGCGTTCAGGCGCCCGTCGGTGGTGTACACCAGGCCGGCAAACACCTGGCCATTGCGCAGGGCGGTGTAGACCAGGCCGGCGTCCATCTGCCGGGTGTTCTTGCGGGTCAGGGCCATGTCGTAGAGCTTGACCATCCCCGCCATGCCGTCGGAACGGTTGGCGAACTCGGTGTCCAGGGCCACCAGACGGTTTTCCTTGGTGTTTTCGGCCAGGGCCTGGGTCAGGTCGCTGATGCTGTTGATCTGTGGATATTCCTTGGCCACGTTTTCTGGCAGCGCCAGGGCGTAGGTGTTGCTGAACTTGGACGGCGACAACCAGACCAGGCCTTTTTTCGCGTCGAGTTCTTTCACTCGGGCGTAGGACTGTTCGCTGTCGAGTTTTTCGTCCACATGGTTGTAGGCCACCAGGGACACACCGGTGTATTCCCAGATGAGGTCCAGTTGCCCGCTTTCCTGGGCGCTACGCGCCAGGTTGCTGCCCAGCCCGCCGGTGACACGGGTGTCATAGCCCTTGCTGCGCAGGTACTGGGAGGTGATTTCCGCCAGCAGGGTCTGTTCGGTGAAGACCCGGGCACCAATGCGGATCAGCGGTTTTTCCGCGGCTTGAGCCAGTCCGGCGAGGAGCAGGACGCAGCCGAGTATCAGGCTTGTTTTCTTCATGTCATTTCCTTGGCTGAGGCCGGCTTAAGAAGGTCGCAGACCACGTTCCAGCCAGAGGCGGCTGGCCAGGGTCACCAGGCCGTCGAGGAGCAGGGCCAGCAAGGCGGTACAAGCGGCGCCGAGCAGCAGTTGCGGCTGATTGTTCAGGGCGATGCCGGGGAAGATCAGGCTGCCCAGGCTGTTGGCACCGATCAAAAAGGCCAGGGGCGCGGTGCCGACGTTGATCGCCAGGGCCACCCGCACGCCACCGACGATGATCGGCACGGCGTTGGGCAGTTCAACTTTCCACAGCACCTGGCGCGGGGTCATGCCGATGCCGACGGCAGCTTCCTTGAGTGAACCCTGGACGTTTTTCAGACCTTCGAAGGTGTTGCGCACGATGGGCAGCAAGGAGGCGAGGAACAAAGCGAAGATGGCCGGCCCGGCGCCGATGCCAAGGATCCCCAGGGCGATGGCCAGGACGGCCAGAGGGGGAACGGTGTTGCCAATGTTGAAGATTTGCATGAAACGTTCGGCGCGCCCGACCATCGAGGGTCGGCTGAGCACAATGCCGGCGGGGACTCCCACCACCAGGGCGGCGAACATTGAAGCGAGTACCAGGTACAGGTGGGCTTGCAGGTAAAACAACAGATCGTCGCGGTAATGTTCGATCGTACTGATGCCGATCCAGTGGACCAGCAGGGCCAGGAGGGCGATTACCGCAGCGCCTCCTATCAGCCCTTTGCCATAGCGAATAGCCACAGGCGGACTCCTTTTTGTCGGTCGGCGGGCACTTTCCCGTGTGGCAGGGCCATTCCTGGCTGCCGGGAAAATACGCGCGAAAAGCAGCTCGTCGAGCGCCGGCAGAGCGGCGGGTGAACGAGCCATGAGCGCAGCTTCGTCAAGCTAACTTGCTGATATTTCAGCCCCTGACGACAGCGCGTGACAGGGGAGTGGACGTCTCCACGTTTTAAAAGGTTCCATAATTGGCAGCATTTAGCCACCGTTAATCTGCCGTCCGGTCGCCCGGGCGACGGGGGCAGCTGTGGCCCGCAAGGCTATGTCTGGGCTATAATCTGCGCCCTTTTTTGATCACCGCCAGGCGATTTCCCATGACCCAACAGGCCGCCGAAGTCGCGAAACGCCGCACTTTCGCCATTATTTCCCACCCGGATGCGGGTAAGACCACCATCACCGAGAAGCTGTTGCTGATGGGCAAGGCCATTGCGGTGGCGGGTACGGTCAAATCGCGTAAGTCCGACCGCCACGCCACTTCCGACTGGATGGAGATGGAGAAGCAGCGGGGTATTTCCATTACCACGTCGGTCATGCAGTTCCCCTACCGCGAACACATGATCAACCTGCTGGACACCCCCGGCCACGAAGACTTCTCGGAAGACACCTACCGCACCCTGACCGCGGTGGACTCGGCGCTGATGGTGCTCGACGGCGGTAAGGGCGTTGAGCCACGGACCATCGCCCTGATGGACGTCTGCCGCCTGCGGGACACGCCGATCGTCAGCTTCATCAACAAACTCGACCGGGACATTCGCGACCCGATCGAACTGCTGGACGAGATCGAAGCGGTCCTGAAGATCAAGGCTGCGCCCATCACCTGGCCGATCGGTTGCTACCGCGACTTCAAGGGTGTGTACCACCTGGCAGGCGACTACATCATCGTCTACACCCCGGGCCACGGCCACGAGCGCACCGAAACCAGGATCATCGAGAAGCTCGATTCCGACGAAGCCCGCGCCCACCTGGGTGACGAATACGAGCGCTTCATCGACCAGCTGGAGCTGGTACAGGGCGCCTGCCACGAGTTCAACCAGCAGGAATTCCTCGACGGTCACCTGACCCCGGTGTTCTTCGGTACCGCCCTGGGCAACTTTGGTGTCGATCATGTGCTCGACGCCGTGGTCGACTGGGCGCCGTTGCCGTTGCCGCGGGTGGCCAACGAGCGCACCGTGGCGCCCCAGGAAGAGAAATTCAGCGGTTTCGTGTTCAAGATCCAGGCGAACATGGACCCCAAGCACCGCGACCGTATCGCCTTCATGCGCATCTGCTCGGGCAAGTACGAGAAGGGCATGAAGATGCGCCACGTGCGTACCGGCAAGGACGTGCGCATCGGTGACGCCCTGACCTTCTTCTCTTCCGAGCGTGAGCAGTTGGAAGAGGCCTATGCCGGCGACATCATCGGCCTGCACAACCACGGCACCATCCAGATCGGCGACACCTTCACCGAAGGCGAGGCCCTGGGGTTCACCGGGATCCCGCACTTTGCCCCGGAACTGTTCCGCCGCGTGCGCCTGAAGGACCCGCTCAAGTCCAAGCAGTTGCGCCAAGGCCTGCAACAGCTGGCCGAAGAGGGCGCGACCCAGGTGTTCTTCCCGGAGCGCAGTAACGACATCATCCTCGGCGCCGTCGGTGTGCTGCAGTTCGATGTGGTGGCCAGCCGCCTGAAAGAAGAATACAAGGTCGAGTGCTCCTACGAGCCGATCACCGTGTGGTCAGCACGCTGGATCGACTGCAGCGACAAGAAGAAGCTGGAGGAATTCTCCAACAAGGCGGTGGAGAACCTCGCCCTCGACGGCGGTGGCCACCTGACCTACCTGGCCCCGACCCGGGTCAACCTGGCGTTGATGGAAGAGCGCTGGCCGGACGTGAAATTCCGCGCCACTCGCGAACACCACTAAGTTCGCCGGTCACCCCGAGCCCCGCTGTGCAGACAGCGGGGCTTTTTTTTACCCGATGGATTCCCCGATCGGTTTGGCACCTCTCGCTGTAGGCGCTGGCTTGCCAGCGAAAAGGGCCAACGGGACGCAACACAAGCCATGGCCTGTAAAGGCAATGGCCGCGGGTCTTTCGCCGACAAGCCGGCTCCTGCGGGTTGCGGTGTTTTCAGGGGCTGGACGCCGTTAGTCGGAAGGGCCTGGCAGGTTGGGCTATCGATAGCCTGCTATCTGGAAAAGCCGGGATATCGAGACTAGGTTTCAGTCAGTGCTGCGGCCACTGCAGGGCAGGGCTAGCAGCCTTCGATGATTCACCTACGTAAGGATGGAATCGGCTATGAGAATTTTCCAACGCGTTGTGCTGCTGATCAAAGTGCTGGTGATGCTGTCGTTGGGCACCTCGGCGGCCTGGGCCCATAACCTGATGCAGGTCAGCGAGCCCGGTTACTCCTCTACCAAGAGCATGCCGGTGCAGATGTTGGCCAAGTCCGAGTCGGAGCCGGGCGATGAAGGGCAGGGCGGCAGCAAGGGCGACGATGACCAGACCACCGATGATGACGATGATGGTGAAAGCCAGGGCTGAGAGGGTTTTCGGAGGTAAAAAAACCTCTCCAGCCGGACTGATGCGCAATCCTGAAGGAGAGGGGGTTGGAACAGGCTTCAAGCGCCTTCGGCGGTTCTGCGAAGGCGCTTTTTCATTGGCGCTTCAGACGACGAACTGCTCGGCGAAATGGCAGGCCACCTGACGGCTGTCGAGCTGGCGCAGGGCCGGCTCTTCCTTGCTGCACAGCTCGGTGGCATAGGGGCAGCGCTTGTGGAAGGCGCAGCCGGGCGGCGGGTTCAGCGGGTTGGGCAGCTCGCCGACGATCTTGATCTTCGGCTTGTCCGGGTCCGGGTGAATGGTCGGGGTCGCCGACAATAGCGCCTGGGTGTAAGGGTGCAGGGGCCGGGTGTAGATGTCCTCCTTGGGGCCCATTTCCACCGGCCGGCCGAGGTACATCACCAGCACCTGGTCGGCGACGTGGCGCACCACTGCGAGGTTGTGGGAGATGAACACGTAGGCAGTGTTGAACTCCTGCTGCAGGTCCATGAACAGGTTCAGCACCTGGGCCTGGATCGATACGTCCAGGGCCGAAGTGGGCTCATCCGCCACCAGCACCTTGGGTTGCAGCATCATGGCCCGGGCCAGGGCGATGCGCTGGCGCTGGCCGCCGGAAAACATGTGGGGGTAGCGCTGGTAGTGCTCGGGGCGCAGACCCACTTGCTTCATCATCGCCTGGACCTTTTCCCGCCGCTCGGCCGCCGACAGCTTGGTGTTGATCAGCAGCGGCTCGGCCAGCTGATCGCCAATCTTCTGCCGTGGGTTGAGCGAGGCGTAAGGGCTCTGGAACACCATCTGCACATCTTTGCGCAGTTGCTTGCGCTGGGCCTTGTCAGCGCCGGCGACTTCCTGGCCGGCGATTTTCAGCGAGCCCGACGAGGGTTCTTCGATCAGGGTCAGGGCCCGCGCCAGGGTCGACTTGCCACAGCCGGACTCGCCGACCACGGCCAGGGTCTTGCCGGCTTCCAGCTCAAAGGACACGCCGTTGAGGGCGCGCACGGTGGCGTGGCCCTTGAACAGGCCTCGGGACACTTCGTAGTGACGGGTCAGGTCGCGGGCGGTAAGAACGACGGCCATTACGCCACCTCCTGATTGAGCGGATAGAAGCAGCGCACCAGGCTGGCGGCTTTCGGATCAAGGCTGGGGCGCTGCTGGCGGCAGCTGTCCTGCACATAGGGGCAGCGCGGCGACAGCAGGCAGCCCTGGGGCCGGTCGTAGCGACCGGGAACGATGCCCGGCAGGGTCGACAGGCGCGAGGCGCCCAGGCTGTGCTCGGGAATTGCCGCCAGCAAGGCTTCGCTGTAGGGGTGGGCCGGGATGTCGAACAGTTCTGGCACCTGGCCCACTTCCACGGCCTGGCCGGCGTACATCACGCACACCCGCTGGGCGGTCTCGGCGACCACGGCGAGGTCGTGGGTGATCAGCACCAGGCCCATGTTCTGCTCTTTCTGCAGGTTGAGCAGCAACTCCATGATCTGCGCCTGGATGGTCACGTCGAGGGCGGTGGTGGGTTCGTCGGCGATCAGCAGCTTGGGTTCGCCGGCAATCGCCATGGCGATCGCTACCCGTTGGCTCATGCCGCCGGACAGTTGGTGCGGATAGGCATCCATGCGGCTCGCGGCGCCGGGGATCTCGACCTTCTCCAGCAGTTCGATGGCGCGCTTGCGGGCTGCCTTGCCGGACATCTTCAGGTGCAGGCGCAGCACTTCCTCGATCTGGAAGCCCACGGTGTAGCTGGGGTTGAGGGCGGTCATCGGGTCCTGGAAGACCATGGCCAGGTCCTTGCCGACGATCTGCCGGCGCTGGCGGGCGCTGAGCTTGAGCATGTCGCGGCCGTCGAAGCTCAAGGCATCGGCGGTGACGATGCCGGGGTGCTCGATCAGGCCCATCAGGGCCATCATGGTCACCGACTTGCCGGAGCCGGACTCGCCGACGATGGCCAGGACTTCGCCCTTGTCGACCTTGAGGTCGAGGCCGTCGACTACTGGCACGGCGGTGGCGTCGCCGAAGCGGACATTGAGATTCTTGATTTCTAGCAATGACATGGGAATCTCCTCAGGCGGCGTTCTTGAGTTTCGGGTCCAGCGCATCGCGCAGGCCGTCGCCCATCAGGTTGATTGCCAGCACGCTGAGCAAAATGGTCAGGCCGGGCAGGCTCACCACCCACCAGGCGCGTTCGATGTAGTCGCGGGCCGAGGCCAGCATGGTGCCCCACTCGGGGGTCGGCGGTTGCACGCCGAGGCCGAGGAAGCCCAGGGCGGCGGCGTCGAGAATTGCCGAGGAAAAGCTCAGGGTGGCCTGGACGATCAACGGCGCCATGCAGTTGGGCAGCACGGTGATGAACATCAGGCGCGGCAGGCCGGCACCGGCCAGGCGGGCAGCCGTCACGTAGTCGCGGTTCAGCTCGCCCATGACCGCGGCACGGGTCAGGCGCACATAGGACGGCAGGGACACCACGGCGATGGCGATCACGGTGTTGATCAGGCCTGGGCCGAGGATGGCGACGATGGCCACGGCCAGCAGCAGGGACGGCAGGGCCAGCATGATGTCCATCAGGCGCATGATGGTCGGGCCCAGCAGGCGCGGGAAGAACCCGGCGAACAGCCCGAGGAGGATCCCCGGGATCAGCGACATCACCACCGACGACAGGCCGATCAGCAGCGACAGGCGCGAACCCTGGATCAGTCGCGACAGCAGGTCGCGGCCCAGCTCGTCGGTGCCCAGCAGGAATTGCATCTGTCCGCCTTCAAGCCAGGCTGGCGGCGTCAGCAGGAAGTCGCGGTATTGCTCGCTGGGGTTGTGCGGGGCGACCCAGGGCGCGAACAGCGCGCAGAAGACCACCAGCAACATGAACATCAGTCCGGCCACTGCGCCCTTGTTGCGGGAGAAGTGCTGCCAGAATTCTTTGTACACGGACGGATAGAGCAGGCTTTGATCGACTGCTACTGAGGGAGTTTGAGTGCTCATTAGTCTTGATCTCAGCGCTGGTGACGGATGCGTGGGTTGGCAAAGCCGTAGAGGATGTCCACCACGAAGTTGACCATGATCACCAGGCAGGCGATCAGCAGGATGCCGTTCTGCACCACGGGATAGTCCCGGGCGCCGATGGCTTCGATCAGCCACTTGCCGATGCCCGGCCAGGAGAAGATGGTTTCGGTCAGGACCGCACCGGCCAGCAGGGTGCCGACTTGCAGGCCGACCACGGTCAGCACCGGGATCAGCGCATTGCGCAGGCCGTGGACGAACACCACTCGCGCCGGCGACAGGCCCTTGGCCTTGGCGGTGCGGATGTAGTCTTCACGCAGCACTTCGAGCATCGAGGAACGGGTCATCCGGGCGATCACCGCCAAAGGAATGGTGCCCAGGACGATGGCCGGCAGGATCAGGTGGTGCAGGGCGTCGAAGAAGGCCCCGGTGTCATCGGCCAGCAGGGTGTCGATGAGCATGAAGCCGGTCCTGGGCTCGATGTCGTAGAGCAGGTCGATGCGCCCGGATACCGGGGTCCAGCCCAGGCTGACGGAGAAGAACATGATCAGGATCAGGCCCCACCAGAAGATCGGCATCGAGTAACCGGTGAGGGAGATGCCCATCACCCCATGGTCGAACAGCGATCCTCGCTTCAGGGCGGCGATCACCCCGGCCAGGAGCCCGATGACACCGGCGAACAACAGGGCGGCCATGGACAGTTCCAGGGTCGCGGGGAACAGCGAGGTGAATTCGCTCCAGACACTGGTGCGCGTGCGCAGGGACTCGCCCAGGTCTCCGTGGGCGAGCTTGCCGATGTAGTCCAGGTACTGGGCGTACAGCGGTTTGTTCAATCCAAGGCGTTCCATTGCCTGGGCATGCATCTCAGGGTCGACCCGACGTTCGCCCATCATGACTTCCACGGGATCGCCGGGAATCATGCGTATCAAGGCAAAGGTCAGCAAGGTGATGCCGAAGAATGTGGGGATCAACAACCCCACACGGCGGGCAATAAAACTAAACATCTTCTGAAGTACCTCAGTCAGCCGGTTAGGCGTTCCTGCCGCCCCTGGGGTCAGGGGCGGAGGGCGTTTCTTATTACTTCACTTGGGTGGTAGCGAAGTTGTTCGTGGTCAAGGGACTGATGTGATAGCCCTCGACGTTCTTGCGCATGGCGGTGAACATTTTCGGATAGGCCATGGGAATCCATGGCTGGTCCTGGTCGAACACCAGCAAGGCTTTTTCATAGAGCTCTGCACGCTTGGCAGGTTCAGATTCGCCCCGGGCCTGATCGATCAGCTCCTGGAACGACTTGTTGCACCAGCGGGCGTAGTTTTCGCCGTTCTTCGCCGCGTCACAACTCAGGTTCGGGGTCAGGAAGTTGTCCGGGTCACCGTTGTCCCCGGCCCAGCCGGCCGACACCATATCGTGTTCGCCGTTTTTCGCACGCTTGAGCATCTCGCCCCACTCCATGACGCGGATGTCGAGCTTGAGGCCGATTTTTGCCAGGTCGGCTTGCATCATCTGGGCGCCGAGCAGTGGGTTGGGGTTGGTTGGGCCGCCGCCATTGCGAGTGAACAGGGTGATCACCGTGCCTTCCGACACACCGGCTTCCTTGAGCAGGGCGCGTGCCTTGTCCAGGTCGCGGGGCGGGTTCTTCAGGCTGGAGTTGAAGCCCAGCAGGGTCGGCGGATAAGGGCCGGTGCCTACCAGGGCATTGCCCTTGCCGTACAGGCTGTTGACGTAGGCTTCCTTGTCGAAGGCGATGTCGATGGCTTTGCGCACCCGCACATCGCTCATGTATTTGCGGGTGGTGTTCATGGCGATGTAGGCGGTGGTCATGGCCGCCAGTTCGTCGACCTTGAGGTTGGTGTCGGCCTTGATGCTGGGAATGTCATCGGGCTTGGGATAGAGGGCGATCTGGCATTCGTTGGCCTTGAGTTTCTGCAGGCGCACGTTGTTGTCGACGGTGATCGCCAGTACCAGCGGGTCGGCCGGTGGCTTGCCGCGGAAGTAGTCGGGGTTGGCCTTGAAGCGTACCTGGGCGTCCTTGGCATAGCGGGTGAAGATGAAGGGGCCAGTGCCGATGGGCTTGCTGTTGAGGTCGGCGGTCTTGCCTTCCTTGAGCAGCTTGTCGGCGTACTCGGCCGGGAAGATCGACGAGAAGGCCATGGCGATGTCGGCCAGGAAAGGGGCTTCGCGACGGGTCAGGGTGAAGACCACGGTGTGGTCGTCGGTCTTCTCGACGCTTTTGAGCAGTTCCTTGAAGCCCATGCTTTCGAAATAGGGGAAGCCCACGCTGGACTTGTCATGCCAGGGGTGCTTCGGGTCCAGCTGGCGCTGGAAACTCCAGAGCACGTCGTCGGCATTCAGGTTGCGGGTCGGGGTGAAATAGTCGGTGCTGTGGAACTTGATGTCGTTACGCAGGTGGAAGGTGTACTGCAGGCCGTCCGGGCTGATGTCCCAGGATTCGGCCAGGGCCGGCTGGATATCCGTGGTGCCTGGCTTGAAGTCCACCAGGCGGTTGAAGATGGTTTCCGCCACTGCATCGGCCGTGACTGCTGTCGTGTACTGGACCATATCGAAGCCTTCCGGGCTGGCTTCGGTACAGACCACCAAGGGCTTGGCTGCCGCGCCCAGGGCGACGCTCAGCAGGGCGGCGCCAACGGCCGCTTTCAGGGGAAGCATTTTCATCAGTTACCCTCTGCAATCGATTGAACCAGATTAGCTTGAATGGCGGATTCGTCATGAATCCGCCCTTCAACTGGTGGCTTAGAGAATATTGAACGGGATGGTGGTCACCAGACGGAACTCGTTGATGTTGCCGTCGGCCTGGTTCTCGCTCGCGCGGTGGGTGGTGTAGGTGGCACGGATCGCGGTGGCTTTCAGGGGGCCGCTCTGTACGGCGTAGGAAGCACCGATGCCGTATTCGTAGTGGTGCTCGCCGTCCATGGTGCGTACGCCATAGACCGTACCGTCTGCCTTGACGCCGCTGTAGGCGGTGCCGTTGTAGTGGGTACCGTCGATGCCCCAGCCACGGGCCTGGTAGATGTTGAACTTGAGGCCGGGCACGCCGTACTCGGCCATGTTCAGGCCGTAGGCGATCTGGAAGGATTTCTCGTTCGGGCCGTTGAAGTCCGAGAGCAGGGAGTTGGCCAGGTAGATGCCGTTGGTTTCGTGCAGGTAGTCGAAGTACTCGTTACCGTTAATTTCCTGGTACGAGAAGGTCAGGCTGTGGGCCTGGTGGGTCAGCCCCAGGGACAGCGAGTAGGTGTCGTTGTCGATCTCGCCCATCTTCTTCTTGCCGGTATCGACGGTCTTGTAATAGTTCAGGCCGGTGGTCAGGCTCAGCACCGAGCTGTCGCCCAGCTCGTGGGTGGCGCCGAAGTAGTACTGGTTCCAGAAGTCTTCCACCTTGGAGGCGTAGAGGCTGGTCTTCAGGCTTTTCAGCGGCTGGTAGTTGGCGCCGACCAGGCTTACGCGATCGGTCTCGGCACCGTTGCTGTTGTACTCGGAGCTGAACTTGGACAGGCTCTGTTCGGTCCGTGGCGATACCCGGTCGAAGCTGCCGGCGTCGAACGACAGGTTGTTGAACTCTTCGCTGTGGATGCTCACCCCTTCAAAGCTCGAAGGCAGCGGACGGTTGCCGATGACGTCGACGATCGGCGTGCTGAAGTTCTGCCGGCCGGCGGTCAGGGTGGTGTTGGACACGCGGAACTTGACGTTGGCCAGGCCCAGCTTGCTCCACTGGCCCACGGCGTCGCCGTCGGAGTGGGTCAGGGTGCGGTTGTTCTTGCCGGCGATGTCCTTGCGGTCACGATCCAGAGCAATAGCGTTGTAGGCGGCGACTTCGGTGCTGACGCCCACGGTGCCTTCAGTGAAACCCGAGGTGTAGTTGAGGATAGTGCCCTGGACCCAGTTGATACGGCGCGGGGTCGAGGTATCTACACCATTGTGCTGGTACGAAAAACGGTCGTTACGACGCTTCAGCTCGTTGGCGTACCAGTTGCGCGTGGTACCCGACAGGCTCTGCCCTTCGATAAAACCCTTGGTCTCAGCCTGGGCACTGGTGGCGTTCAGTTCAGTCGGGACGAAGTCCTGGCTGACATTCTCCGCATAGGCCGTGGCGGTGATGCTACTGATAGCCAAGGCTAACAATGCGCTGCTGCTCAGTTTCATGGGTGACGCTCCTTTGCTTTCTTTTTTAAATGCCGGTTTTTTTGGGCCGGCTGTTTTTTGGAACTCATTCAAGGCATCGCAAACGTTTGCATGGGGCTTGTTCACCAAATTCAGGCAAAGCGTCTGCGTGAGGGCGAAAATCGCCCTCAGGGTTTTTGCTCACGGTTATGGGGCTAGGCTGACACCCGAGAAGTTGTTGCGGCCGAAGGGGCTGACCTTGAAACCTTCGACTTTCGCGCTCAACGGCTGGTTGATTGTCGAGTGGGCCACGGGGGTGATCGGCACTTGCTGCTTGAGCAATTGCTGGGCCTGCTGGTAGAGCGCGGTGCGCTGCCCAATGTCGGTGACGGCCTTGGCCTGCTTGACCAGCTTGTCGTACTGCGGGTCGCACCACATGGAGTAGTTGTTGCCACCGATGGCGTCGCAGCTGTACAGGGTGCCGAGCCAGTTGTCGGGGTCACCGTTGTCGCCGGTCCAGCCGATCAGGCTGATGTCGTGCTCGCCGTTCTTGGTGCGCTTGATGTACTCGCCCCATTCGTAGCTGACGATCTTCACCTTGAGGCCGATCTTCGCCCAGTCAGACTGCAGCATCTCGGCCATCAGCTTGGCATTGGGGTTGTACGGGCGTTGTACGGGCATCGCCCAGAGGGTGATCTGCGTGCCTTCCTTGACTCCGGCGGCCTTGAGCAGCTCACGGGCTTTTTCCGGGTTGTAGGGGGCATCCTTGATGGTTTCGTCGTAGGACCACTGGGTCGGCGGCATGGCGTTGACCGCCAACTGGCCGGCGCCCTGGTAGACGGCGTTGAGGATGCTGGCTTTGTTCACCGCCATGTCCAGGGCCTGGCGCACTTCGAGGCGGTCGAAGGGTTTGTGCTGCACGTTGTAGGCGATGTAGCCGAGGTTGAAGCCGGGTTTCTCGATGACCTGCAGCTTTGCGTCGCTCTTCAGCGCGTCGATGTCCGCGGGGCGTGGGTGCAGGGTCACCTGGCATTCGCCGGCGCGCAGCTTCTGCACGCGCACCGAGGCGTCGGTATTGATGGCGAAGATCAGCCGGTCAAGCTTGACCCGGCTCGGGTCCCAGTAGTGTTTGTTGGCGGTGTAGCGAATCTGCGAGTCTTTCTGGTAGCGCTGGAACACGAACGGCCCGGTGCCGACGGGTTTCTGGTTGATCTGGCTGGGGGTGCCGGCCGCGAGCAGTTGCTCGGCGTACTCGGCGGAGAGGATGGCGGCGAAACTCATGGCCAAGTTCTGGATGAACGCGGCGTCCACGCTGTTCAGGGTCATGATCACGGTCAGCGGCCCGGTCTTCTCCACCTTGGCGATGTTCTTGTTCAGGCTCATGCCGGTGAAATAGGGGAACTCCGTCGGGTAGGCCTTACGGAACGGGTGTTCGGCATCGAGCATGCGGTTGAAGGTGAACAGCACATCGTCGGCGTTGAGGTCGCGGCTCGGCTTGAAATACGCCGTGCTGTGGAACTTCACTCCTTCGCGCAGGTGGAAGCTGTACTGGAGGCCGTCCTCGGAAATGTCCCAGCTCTTGGCCAGGGCGGGCACCACATTGGTCGCGCCCTTTTCGAACTCCACCAGGCGGTTGTACAGCGGCTCGGCTGCATCGTTGTCGGTGGCGGTGGTGTATTGCGCGGTATCGAAGCCTGCCGGGCTGCCTTCGGAACAGAACACCAGGCTACGGTCTGCGGCGGCACTGAACGAACTGGCGGCCAGCAGGCCAGTGCCCAGCAGGGCCGAGAAAATCAGGGAATGACGCATGACGCTCCTTCTCCATTTTTATTGTGATGATCAATGGACCATGGCTCCTTCCTGGAACCTGAACAGGTCACTGATGCCAACCCATGGCTTGCAGCAAATGCCCGCCGGCAGACGCAGGTTTGCCTCACGTCGACCCTAGGGATCGAGGGCTGGGCCGTACATGCGTTGAACCTGAAAGCCTTGTAGGAATCGGCCCTAAACTCGGTAACCCCCGTACTGAAGGACGGTGTTTCGAAAATGCGGGCGGATTCTTCCGGCGCGGGCCGGTCAAACAACGGCGACGTCAGGGACGCCGCCGTTGCATAACCTTATTTGCCGATGCTCACGCCGTAGAAGGAGTTCAAGCCAAAGGGGCTGATCTTGAAGTCCTGCACGTTGGCGCGCATGGGTTGGAACACCGTCGAGTGTGCGATAGGTGTCATCGGGACTGCATCTTTGAGGATGTGTTGCGCCTGCTTGTACAGCTCGGTGCGTTTGGCCACGTCCGAGGTGGACTTGGCTTGCTTGATCAGCGCGTCGTAAGGCTTGTCGCACCATTTCGAGAAGTTGTTGCCATTCATGGCGTCGCAGCCGAACAGGGTGCCGAGCCAGTTGTCGGGGTCACCGTTGTCGCCGCTCCAGCCGATGATCATCGCCTGGTTCTCACCGCCCTTGGAACGCTTGATGTACTCGCCCCACTCGTAGCTGACGATGTTCACCTTGAGGCCGATCTTGGCCCAGTCGGACTGCAGCATTTCGGCCATCAGCTTGGCGTTCGGGTTGTACGGACGCTGTACCGGCATGGCCCACAGGGTGATCTGGGTGCCTTCCTTGATGCCGGCTTCCTTGAGCAGTTGCTTGGCTTTCTCGGGGTCGTACTTGGCATCCTTGATGGTGGTGTCGTAGGACCACTGGGTCGGCGGCATGGCGTTGACCGCCAGCTGGCCGGCGCCCTGGTACACCGAATCGATGATCTGCGGCTTGTTCACCGCCATGTCCAGCGCCTGGCGCACCTTGAGGTCGGCCAGCGGGTTGGCGTCGGTGCGGCCCTTGAGCACCGGCATCACGTTGTAGGCGATGTAGCCGAGGTTGAAGCCTGCCTGTTCAGGCATCTTCAGGGTCTTGTCTTCCTTGAGGGCCTTGAGGTCGGCCGGACGCGGGAAGAGGGTGACCTGGCATTCGTTCTTCTTCAGCTTCTGGATGCGCACCGAGGGGTCGGTGGTGATGGCGAAGATCAGGTTGTCGATCTTCACGTCTTCAGGCTTCCAGTAGTCCTTGTTGCCGGTGTAGCGGATGTTCGAGTCTTTCTGGTAGCTCTTGAACACGAAGGGGCCAGTGCCGATCGGCTTCTGGTTGATGTCGCTGGCCTTGCCTTCCTTGAGCAGCTTGTCGGCGTACTCGGCGGACTGGATCGAGGCGAAGCTCATGGCCAGGTTCTGGATGAACGCAGCGTCCACGGTCTTCAGGGTGAACTTGACGGTCTTGTCGTCGACTTTCTCCACCTTGGTGATGTTGGTGTCCATCCCCATGTCGGTGAAGTACGGGAATTCGGTGGGGTACGCCTTACGGAAGGGGGTGTCCTTGTCGATCATGCGATTGAAGGTGAACAGCACGTCGTCGGCGTTGAAGGTACGAGTCGGGGTGAAGTACGGCGTGGTGTGGAACTTGACGCCTTCACGCAGGTGGAAGGTGTAGCTCAGACCGTCGTCCGAGATGTCCCAGCTGGTGGCCAGGCCTGGAATCACTGCGGTGCCGCCACGTTCGAACTGGCTCAGGCGGTTGTAGAGGGTTTCGGCTGAGGCGTCGAAGTCGGTTCCGGTGGTGTACTGGCCAGGGTCGAAACCGGCTGGGCTCCCTTCAGAGCAGAACACCAGGTTAGTCGCCGCTTGGGCGAAGGGTGCGCTGGCGAGTAGGCCGGCGCTGACTAAAAACGGAAGGACTGCTTGTTTGAACATGGTGGCCTCATGATTTGTTGTCATTTTTGGTGTAGAGGGCGACCTTGTGAGTCGACCCATCGATACTTATGCAGGCCCCATACCCAATGCAAGATGCAGGGCCGACACAAGTCTCAAAGAGTGGAACGGACGTACAAGAATGACGCATTTGTATAAATTTTGACGCATTTGACCGTTTGCGCAGGGTTTTTATGCTGCATTTGCCGCCCTGTTAGGAGGCGCGCCGCGACCGCAGTGCTGCCCGCTGGTGCGCCGCTGCTGGCGCTGGCCGGCGGTGTCTGCGGGCGTTGCACGGCCTTGCTTTCCTTGCGCACAGGGCTGGCGTAATTGCCTGGCCGAGTAAAGCAGGGCGACTGGGATGCACAGAGCGTAGGCAACGAATGCCCGGGTGTGGGCTGGCGTTGGCGGGGAAACAGCATATCGTCGGCGACGTTGGCGTCGCGGTACGCAGTGAAAGCGCCGGCGTGGAGGTTGCTGGTGGCGCGTGATCGCGGGGTGCCGAGGATCAGACCAGCTGTCTGCCAAACCTGAAGCGAAAAGGTCTTACGCATGCAAACCTCATTTCTTCTTTTTCTAGGGCATACCTGAGGATTGGCCTTGTGGGCCATGGCAACTCGCCTATTCATGGGGAGTGGATGCAGCCCCATGGACCCTGTGCGGCGACGGCGATCGCTTTTTGTGTTCTTGGTTGTCGATTCGCCGATGCCGAAATTAAGTCATGCTGAAATCAGGGTCAACGAAAATTAAGCGTGACTAACATTTCTCCTTGCGCAAAGGCTTGTCATCGAGGTCAGTCAGGCTTTCATGGGGTGGGCTCAGGCCGCCGAATGGTCATCGAACAGGCCCATGGTCGTAACGGTCAGGACTTCCGCCGGACCGTTGCCGACGTTGGCCAGGCAATGCTGCTTGGTGGCGTCGAAGTGCACCGAGTCGCCGGCGCCGAGGGGGTATTGGCGGCCCTCGATGGTGTAGATGATCTGTCCCGAAAGGACGTAGGAGAACTCCGAACCGTCGTGGGAAATCAGTTCCGATTGGTAGCCCACGGAGATGTTCATCTTCACCGCGTTGATCAGGTTGCCAGGAAAGGAACTGGACAGTCGCTCGTAGGCCAGTGGCTGGCCTTCGATGGTGTAGCGCACTCGCTTGCCGTCGTGGGAGTCGGGTTGTACCTGGGTCGGCTGGTCGAACAGGGCGTTTAGCGGAACGTTCAGGGACTTGGCGATATTGACCAAAGAAGAGATAGAAACACCGGTGAGATTGCGCTCGGCCTGGGAGAGGAAACTGGCGGTAAGGCCGGATTCACTGGCAATCTGGCGCAGGGTTTTCTTGGCGGCGCGACGATAGCGGCGCAGGCGTTCGCCGATGCGGTCTGCGGTCATTGAAGAGACTCTTATAGGAAAGGAGTTGTTAACCCAACGGACGTCAATGACGCCTGGCAGGTGCAATACCAAGGTTCGTCACTTTAGCATCACCGATGCAGCGAACTCATGCCTGCGGCGCTGAGCTCCCCGGTTTGGGGTGAAATGGTTGGTAACGAAAAACGGCGGTAACCTCAGCTTCATGCTGAAGGTTACCGCCGTTGGGGGAGGCTGGGAAAACTTTATGGCATCAACACTTCGATGGCGCCATCGGCCGTCATGCTGACCTGGCTGGTGCCGGCTTCCACTTCCGGGGTTACCGGCGCCGAATCCATGCTGGCGGCTTTCATCATCATCGGCGCACGCAGGTAGGGCTGTGGATAACCGTTGCTGTTGAGGTTCAGGTTGACGATCTTGTAGCCCTTGCCGCCCAGGGCCTCGGTGGCCAGCTGCGCGCGGGCCTTGAACGCCTTGACCGCATCCTTGAGCAGTGCGTCTTCGCTGGCCTTGCGGGTCGGATCGGCGATGGCGAAGTCCATGCCGCCCATTTTCAGGTCCGTCAGCAGCTCGCCGGTGAGTTTGGACAGGGCGGCAAAATCGGCACTTTCCAGGCGCAGCTCGGCACGTTCGCGCCAGCCGGTGATCTTCTGGCCCTTGCCGTCGTAGATCGGGTAGCTGTTGCGGCTGCCCTGGCGCAGGGTCACGTCCTTGACCTGGCGTGCCTGGCCCAGGGCCTTGTTCATGGTGGTGGTGACTTCGGCGGCCAGCTTGGCCGGGTCGGTGTTCTGCGACTCGCTGTAGAGGGTCACGATCATCAGGTCGCGTGCCACTTCCTGGCTGACTTCAGCGCGCAGGGAAATCTGGTTGTAGTGCAGTTCATCGGCGGCCAGGGCGGGCAGGCTGGTGAGAGTGCCGACGCTGAGGGCGAGAAGGGCGACGCTACGACTGAATTGCTGCATGGAAACTCCTTGAGTGCGATCTGCAAGCCTAAGGTTCGCGCCTGCGTGAGCGATAAGACTCTAGCTTTTATTCCTCGTTGCAGCCCATTACAACTTTGATACACATCAGCCCTCTCTTGCTTCAAGGCTTGAAGCTTGTAGCTTAAAACCAGCCGCTTGCCGCAGCTTTTCCTGTGGCGCTTTGCCGCAGTTTTGCCTGTGCCGGGGGCTGCTTGGTTATACTCCCGGCGATTGCCCTGGAGCGCTCATCAGGAGAGCTCATGCTCGCCCCCGTAAAATTGCTGTCCGCGACCCGTCAGAACCTCTGGCGCCTGACCTTCATCCGCACCCTGGTGCTGGCTGCCCAGGCCGGTTCGGTGGGGATCGCCTATTGGCTGGACCTGCTGCCGCTGCCCTGGCTGCAGCTTGCCATCACGCTGATCTTCTCTACGGTGCTCTGCGCCTTCACCGCCATTCGCCTGCGTACCTCATGGCCGGTGACGGAGCTGGAATATGCCCTGCAATTGGCTTGTGACCTGTTTATCCACAGCGTACTGCTGTATTTCTCCGGCGGTTCCACCAACCCCTTCGTCTCCTATTACCTGGTGCCCCTGACCATTGCCGCGGTGACCTTGCCCTGGCGCTACTCGGTGGTCCTGTCGGGAATTGCCCTGACCCTCTATACCCTGTTGCTGGCGCGCTTCTACCCCTTGCAGACCTTCCCCATCGCCCGGGAGAACCTGCAGGTCTATGGCATGTGGCTGAGTTTTGCCCTGGCCGCCGCAGTGATCACCTTCTTTGCTGCGCGCATGGCCGAAGAGCTGCGCCGCCAGGAAGAACTGCGGGCGATTCGCCGCGAAGAAGGGCTGCGCGACCAGCAACTGCTGGCCGTGGCAACCCAGGCCGCCGGCGCTGCCCATGAACTGGGCACGCCGCTGGCAACCATGAGCGTGCTGCTCAAGGAAATGCGCCAGGACCATTCCGATCCGCTGTTGCAGGATGACCTCAGCGTGCTTCAGGACCAGGTCAAGCTGTGCAAGGAAACCCTGCAGCAACTGGTGCGCGCCGCTGAGGCCAATCGGCGTCTGGCAGTAGACATGCAGGACGTCACCCAGTGGCTGGACGAGGCCTTGAATCGCTGGCACCTGATGCGTCCCGAGGCCAGCTATCGCTTCCACCTGCTGGGCGAAGGGCCGATACCACGCCTGGCGCCACCGCCAGATTTGACCCAGGCCCTGCTCAACCTGTTGAACAATGCAGCCGATGCCTGCCCCGAGGGCCTGGAAGTGCGCCTGGACTGGGACATGGAAAATATCACCATCAGTATTCGTGACCACGGCCCCGGAGTACCCTTGGCTATCGCCGAGCAGATCGGCAAACCGTTTTTTACCACCAAGGGCAAAGGCTTCGGCCTGGGCCTGTTTTTGAGCAAGGCCAGCGTGACCCGTGCTGGCGGCTCAGTGAAACTCTACAGTCACGAGGAAGGCGGCACGCTCACCGAGCTGCGCCTGCCCCGTGCGGCCCGAGGAGACGACCATGAGTGAAGAGATCCAAGTCGAAGGCGAGGAACTGCCGCATCTGTTGCTGGTGGATGATGACGCTACCTTTACCCGCGTGATGGCCCGTGCCATGAGCCGCCGTGGCTTTCGTGTCAGTACCGCAGGTTCTGCCGAGGAAGGCCTGACCATCGCCCAGCAGGATCTGCCGGACTACGCGGCACTGGACCTGAAGATGGACGGCGACTCCGGCCTGGTGCTGCTGCCCAAGCTGCTGGAGCTGGACCCGGAAATGCGCGTGCTGATCCTCACCGGCTACTCGAGCATCGCCACTGCGGTGGAGGCGATCAAGCGCGGTGCCTGCAACTACCTGTGCAAGCCGGCGGACGCCGATGACGTGCTGGCCGCGCTGCTTTCCGAACACGCCGACCTGGACACCCTGGTGCCGGAAAACCCGATGTCCGTGGACCGTCTGCAGTGGGAGCACATCCAGCGCGTGCTGACCGAGCACGAAGGCAACATCTCCGCCACTGCCCGGGCCCTGGGCATGCATCGCCGCACTTTGCAGCGCAAATTGCAGAAACGTCCGGTCCGTCGCTGAATCGCGACTGAACGAATGTCCGCTGGACGTCGTGAAAAAGCGTGCCGATCTACTATGATCGGCTCAACGCTTGCCCTCTCCCAATCGAGCCTCAACGATGAATCAGAACGCTGAATACTCTGCGGTCAACGATGCTGTGCGCGGGCAATTCTTTCGCCGGGTCTGGGCCATGACCACGCCCTACTGGCGCAGTGAAGAGAAGGGCAAGGCCTGGCTGCTGCTGATTGCCGTGATTGGCCTGTCGCTGTTCAGCGTGGCGATCTCGGTGTGGATCAACAGCTGGTACAAGGACTTCTACAACGCCTTGCAGAAGAAGGACGAAGCGGCGTTCTGGCATCTGATCCTGTATTTCTGCGGCATTGCCGCGGTAGCGATCCTGGGGGCGGTGTACCGCCTGTACCTGACCCAGATGCTGACCATCCGCTGGCGGGCCTGGCTGACCGAGAAGCACTTTGCCCGTTGGCTGGGCAACAAGAACTACTACCAGCTGGAGCAGGGCGGCTACACCGACAACCCGGACCAGCGGATTTCCGAAGACCTCAACAGTTTCACCAGCAATACCCTGTCCCTGGGCCTGGGGCTGATTCGCAACGTGGTCAGCCTGGTGTCGTTCTCGATCATTCTCTGGGGCGTGTCGGGCAGCATCGAGGTACTCGGCTACACCATTCCCGGCTACATGTTCTGGTGCGCGCTGGTGTATGCCGCCGTCGGCAGCTGGCTGACCCATCTCATCGGCCGCCGCCTGATCGGCCTGAACAACCAGCAACAGCGCTTCGAGGCCGATCTGCGTTTCTCCATGGTGCGGGTCCGCGAGAACGCCGAAAGCATCGCGCTGTACGACGGCGAGAAAAACGAGAACCAGCGCTTGAGCAGTCGTTTCGGCAAGGTCTGGCACAACTTCTGGGACATCATGAAGGTGTCCAAGCGCCTGACCTTTTTCACCGCCGGTTATGGCCAGATCGCGATCATCTTTCCCTTCATCGTTGCGGCGCCCCGTTATTTCGCCGGCAAGATCGAGCTGGGCGAGCTGATGCAGATCAACTCGGCCTTCGGCAACGTCCAGGAGAACTTCAGCTGGTTCATCAGCGCCTATTCGGACCTGGCGGCCTGGCGCGCCACCTGTGACCGCCTGCTGAGTTTTCGCCAGGCCATGAGCGACAACGAGGAGCGTCCGCCGGCCATTGATGTGCAGCATCAGGGGGAGCAATTGCAGGTGCGTGACCTGGGCCTGGATCTGGCGGATGGCCGTCATTTGCTGGCCGGGGCGCAGATGACCGTGAACCCTGGCGAGCGCCTGATGCTCAGTGGCCGCTCCGGCAGTGGCAAGAGCACCTTGCTGCGGGCGATGGGGCGGCTGTGGCCTGCCGGGCAGGGGAGCATCCTGTTGCCGGCCCAGCGTTACCTGTTCTTGCCGCAAAAGCCGTACCTGCCCATTGGCAGCCTGCGTGAAGCCTTGAGTTATCCACAGTCCGGCGACAGCTACCCCCAGGAGCGCTACGAGCAGGTCCTGGAAACCTGCCGCCTGCCCCATCTGGTAGCACGCCTGGATGAGCACAATCACTGGCAGCGCATGCTGTCTCCAGGCGAGCAGCAGCGCCTGGCGTTTGCCCGGGCACTGCTCTATGCGCCGCAATGGCTGTATATGGACGAGGCCACTTCGGCCATGGATGAGGAAGATGAAGCGACCTTGTACCAGGCACTGATCGACCAGTTGCCGGGCTTGAGCATCGTCAGCGTCGGCCATCGCAGCAGCCTCAAGCGTTTCCACCCGCGGCATATCCGTATCGACCAGGGGCATCTGGTGGATCAGGGCCTGACGGCCTGAGTGATAGCTTCGCTCAGGCCGCCACAGGCTGTTGCCTGACCTGTGCTCGCAGGCGTTTGCCTAGGGCTTGCGCAACGGTGCGCCAGGGAACAGGTACAGCACTAGATTGCAGGAGGGTACGAGGTGGCCCGCTTGCGGGCCATCCGGCGCCTGCAACAGGGGCGGGTAGGCCTGGATCAGGACGTATGCAGGATCGTGCGATCTACCCTCACGGCCAGCTGGCCGCTCCCCGGCTTGGCGTTGAAGGCCACATTGCCTTGCTCATCCACGCGAGCCCGGGCAATGGGGGCGCCATTGAGCAACAGCTCCAGAGGTGCGTCCTTGAGGGATTGGCCCGAGGCCAGTTGCAGTTTCAGGTTGATAGCCATGGTGATCTCCTTGTCAGGCGTTGCTGTCGATGAAACGGTTGGCGTTCTTGTCGATGGAGCCGATCAGCTCCGGCGAGCCGCCGCGGAACTGGCGGAACACATTGCGCCCGGTGGCGCTGCTGTTGCTGGTGCCGGCTGGGATTGCCAGGGTCGGCTGGAAGCTGTCGCTCAGTTCCACATAGGCTGACCAGGGACCAATGTAGGACTCGTTCAGGCCGTTGGTTTCGCTCAGCGCATAACGCACGCCATGACCCGGCAGCCAGTTGGGCTCACTGGGGGTGTGGCTTTGCCAGCCGTCGGCCAGCACCACGGGTACAGCGCTGGGGGTCTCCAGGTAGCCCGCCGGCTTGTTCGGGCTGTAGTTCTGCAGCAGCAGGTAGGTGCTCCAACCCCACCAGTTGTCGATGGTCTTGCTGTCGTTGAGGTTGTTGACGTCGCTGCGGCGCAGCACCTTGTTGCCACTCATCACGAACAGCGGTGAAAAGTTGCCGGTTTTCGCGGCATTCAGGTCCGGCAACGCTTTCAGTGCTGCATAGCTGCCCGGAGCCGGGAGGCTGCCGCTCAGGTAGCTGGCAAAGACTTCGTCTGCCGAGCTCTGCACGGCAAGCTTCACTTGCTGGCGATTGCGATGGTCGACGCTGTCGAAGTAGCGCTTGTCGCCATAGGCATGCCAGCGTTCGCCCTGGGCGTTGCTGACGTCGAGCCCGAACTTGCTGTCTTCGTCGTGCATGAAACGGGTGATCAGCGAACCCAGGTCGCTGGGAGTGACCACCGCTGCCAGCTGTTTGCGCGGTACACGCACATGGCCCGCGGAAAACAGGTCCGTGAGGAAGTGGTCGGCGAAGGCGTTCATCGCGTAGGCCAGTTCCAGTTGCTTGTCGTCGGCACTCTTGCCCGCCAGTACCGCTTGCTGCAGGGCTGCCGTGTGCCCGGCGATGTAGGCGGCCAGTGCCCATTCGCCAAAGTGGTCGGCGTTGTTGGCCGCGAGCTTCAGGTAGCGGCCCAGTGGGAACAGGGCGGAGACCAGGCTGCCCCCGCCGGTGATCTTGTTCCACTCTTCGGACAAGGTGTCGCCCAGGGCGTCATAGGCTTCGTGAGGTTGCTTGCCGTCGCGGATCGCCTGGTTGGCGGCGAGGATTTCCTTCTGCATCACGGCGAGGATCTGCCGGGCTTCGTCTTTGGCCGCTGGCAGCACGGCAAGGGAATTGAAAGCCGCGCTAAAGCGTTGCACGCGCTCGACCGGTGTCGCGCCCTCGCAGATCGGCTGGTCGGGAATGCCGTAGAAATCGCCGCCCAGGGCAACCACCTGGCCATAGGTCAGGGCCAGGCCGTTGGGCAGGTGCAGTTCGACCTGCCAGGCGGGAATGGCCGGTGCATCCTTGACGAAGCGCAGCAGGGTGCTGTCACCGATGGCGGTGTGTTCGCCACCCTCGAAACGCAGTTGTGGCCCAGCGGCTTTTTGCACGGCGCGGGGCAGGCCCTCCGGGCGGTGGTACTTGATGGTGTGATGGCCGTCGGCGACCAGCACCAGGGTGTCGCCATCGCCCGAGATGGCAATGCCCTGTTCGCTGAACAGGCGGTCCAGGTCGGCAATGATCTTGCCGGCATGCTGCGGTTGTTGCTTGTGTGCAGAGAGTCCTGACATTTCTAGCTCCTTGATATGTCATGGGGATACTGTGGATTTAACTGTATATATATACAGTTGCTATCGATAATAGATGAAGACTTTGCGCCGTCAAGAGGGGAATGATCTGTTCCTGTAACCAGTGTCGCGAAAGGTGTTTGCGCAGCAGCGAATCCGGCTTGCTTCGCCGGGCCAGGAGGCCGCCCGGAGTCGCAACCGCAAGCCTTGGGCAAGCGGCCTCCCGGGCCAAGCAAGATCAGGCGGTAGCCTGTGGATTGGATTATCATTAGCGCCCTAACGACAGGCTCTGGATTCATTCGCGCATGCTGGCCATTTTCTTCGAGACGCTGACGATCACCGCGCCCGTCTTCGCCATGCTGTTTCTTGGGCTGCTGCTCAAGCGGGTAGGGTGGATCAACGACAACTTTATCCACACCGCCTCGGCACTGGTGTTCAACGTCACCATGCCGGCCCTGCTGTTTCTGGGGATCGTGCATGCGGATCTGCACTCTTCGTTGAAGCCTGGTGTGCTGATCTATTTCTCCGTGGCGACCCTGGCGTGTTTTGCCCTGGCCTGGGCCTGGGCCATCTGGCGTTGCCCGCAAGCCGATCGCGGGATCTACACCCAGGGGGCGTTTCGCGGCAATAACGCGATCATCGGCCTGGCCCTGGCGGCGAGCATGTACGGCGACTACGGCATCTCCCTGGGGGCGGTGCTCGCGGCCCTGGTCATCCTCTTTTACAATACCTTGTCGACCATCGTCCTGGCGGTCTACAGCCCGGTGATCAAGTCCGATCCCTGGAGTATCTTCAAGAGCGTGATCAGCAATCCGCTGATTGTCAGCGTGCTGGTCGCGGGGCCGTTCGCCTATTGGCAGATCGGCCTGCCCGGCTGGCTGGAGACCTCGGGCAAGTACCTGGCGCAAATGACCCTGCCCCTGGCCCTGATCTGCATTGGCGGCACTTTATCCATTGCGGCCTTGCGCAACAGTGGCGAGTTGGCGATGAGTTCGAGTTTGCTGAAGATGGTCAGCCTGCCAGCGCTGGCGACCTTTGGCGCGTGGTTGTGCGGGTTTCGCGGAGCGGAGTTGGGGATCCTGTTCCTGTATTTCGGTAGCCCTACCGCGGCGGCAAGCTTTGTCATGGCCCGGGCGGCCAATGGCAATCATGAGTTGGCGGCGGCGATCATCGTCATCACCACGGTGATGGCGGCGCTGACCACCAATATCGGGATCTTCCTGTTGCAGTGGGGCGGCTGGATCTAAGGCCGCGCGCCGGCCGAGCGGTTCCTGCGCCGTGGGGCAGGAACCGCAGGCTGTTCATTGCGGCGGCTGATAGGCGTCAATCACTTCCTGGGCTGCGCGGAACGCATCGATGGCCGCCGGCACGCCGGCATACACCGCGCAATGCAGCAGTGCCTCGCGAATTTCCTCCACGCTGCAACCGTTGTTCAAGGCGCCGCGCACGTGGCCTTTCAGCTCCTGGGGGCATTTCAGCGCCGTCAGGGCCGCGAGGGTGATCAGGCTGCGGGTTTTCAGTGGCAGGCCTTCACGGTTCCACACCCCGCCCCAGGCATGTTCATTGACGAAGTCCTGCAATGGCTGGGTGAATTCGGTGGCGTTGTCCAGGGCACGATCGACAAACGCGTCGCCCATCACCTGACGACGCATCTGCACTCCGCTTTGCTTGTTCTCGCTCATGGCGTTTCTCTCTTGTGTTGGCGGCGCCAGGCCCGTAGCGAACTGAACAGCAGAAACGCCACCAGCGCTGGCAGGACGAAAAACAGCATCAAGTGTTCCAGCTTGCCCGCCAGGGGCATGCCGGTGGTGAAGGACACCACGTGCAGTCCATAGGCCAGGTACAGGCCGAGAAACAGCAGGCCCTCGGCGCGGGTCACGCGGTACCCCGAATAGAACACCGGCAGGCACAATACCGCGACGCCGAGCATCACCGGCAGATCGAAGTCCAGGGCATTGGGCGAGACCGAGAGCGGTGTCGGCGCCATCAGGGCGGTGAAGCCCAGCACCCCCAGCAGGTTGAACAGGTTGCTGCCGATAATGTTGCCCACGGCAATCTCTCGCTGGCCACGCAAGGCGGCCAGCAGCGAGGTGGCCAGTTGCGGCAGCGAAGTACTGACGGCTATCACCGTCAGCCCCATGACCCGCTCCGACAGCCCCAGGTCGTCGGCCACGGTGACCGCGGCTCCCAGCAGCAGATGCCCGGCCAGAACCAGCAGCCCCAGGCCGAGGAGCACCAGGAGCATGCTGCTGAACCGGGGCAAGAAGCTGCGCTGGCCGGCAGGGGCGGGGGAGTGAGGGCGCTGAGCGTGCTTGGACTGGCGCAACAGCAGCACCAGGTACAGCGCCAGGGCCGCCAGCAGGATCAGGCCGTCGGCTGGCGTGAGGTGTTCGTTGTAGGCCAGGACATAGACCAGCAGGCTGGCGCCGATCATCAGCGGGATGTCCAGGCGCACCAGTTGCCGGGACACCCGCAGGGGGATGATCAGGGCCGAGAGGCCAAGGGTCACCAGGATGTTGAAGATGTTGCTGCCAATCACGCTGCCCACGGCGATGTCGGTGTTGTCGGCCAGGGTCGCTTGCAGGCTGATGGCCATCTGTGGCGCGCTGCTGCCGACGGCAACGATGCTCAGGCCGATGATCAGCGGACGCACATGCAGGCGCGCGGCCAGGCGTATGGCGGCGCGTACCAGCAGCTCGGCACCGGCGATCAGCAGCACCAGGCCGCAGATGAGCTGGATCAGGCTGAGCAGGGGCAGTTCGGCGAAGGCGGTAATGGCGCAGGCTCCGTGGGTCAGTCGCTGAGGGCTTGGACGCGTACTTTTGCGGTACCGCTGCGCAGCATGCCCAGTTGTTGGGCGGCGGCGCGGGACAGGTCGATCAGGCGGCCGCGGGTATGGGGGCCACGGTCGTTGATGCGAACCACGACGCTCTGGTCGTTGCCCAGGTTGGTGACTTGCACCCGAGTGCCGAACGGCAGCTCGCGGTGGGCCGCGGTGAGGCCGTTCTGGTCGAAGGCTTCGCCGCTGGCGGTGCGCTTGCCGTGATGGCGGGCGCCGTAATAGGAGGCAGTGCCGGTTTCGTCATAACCCCGAGGGTCGATGAGGTGGTTGCTGGCACAGCCGCAGAGCAGAGCGAGCAGGGCGCTAGTGGTTACCAGACGCTTCATTCATTGGCTCCGATGGTCGATGCAGAGAGCGCGGTTGCTCTCGTCGTCTGTCTGGCTGACCGCAAACCGGCGAATGCGTTCCTGAAAGGAGTGCGTGGACGGTTGGCGGTGGCCCTGGGAGCGGACGAGAGCGGGCCTCCCCATCACCAGGAAGGCGCCTGCGGAGGGCGCCTTCTGGTTGGGTTGCAATCAGCCTTCGAGCTTGCTTTTCAGCAGTTCGTTGACCTGTTGCGGGTTGGCCTTGCCCTTGGACGCCTTCATCGCCTGGCCGACGAAGAAACCGAACATCTTGCCGCGCTTGGCCTCATCGGCAGCGCGGTATTGTTCGACCTGCTCGGCGTTGGCTGCGAGCATTTCGTCCAGCACCGCGGAGATCGCGCCGCTGTCGGTGACTTGCTTGAGGCCGCGCTTGTCGATGATCTCATCGGCGCTGCCTTCACCATTGGCCATGGCTTCGAATACGGTCTTGGCGATCTTGCCGGAGATGGTGTTGTCCTTGATCCGCAGGAGCATGCCGCCCAGCTGTTCGGCCGATACCGGTGCCTGGTCGATTTCCAGGCCCTGCTTGTTCAGCAGGCTGCCCAGCTCAACCATGACCCAGTTGGCTGCGAGCTTGGCGTCGCCGGCGATGCGGGCGACCTGCTCGAAGTAGTCGGCTTGCTCACGGCTGGTGGCCAGCACGCTGGCGTCGTAGACCGAGAGGCCGAACTGCTCCTGGAAGCGCTCGCGTTTCTGCGGCGGCAGTTCCGGCAGGGTGGCGCGTACCTGGTCGAGGAAGCTGTCCTCGATGACCACGGGCAGCAGGTCCGGGTCGGGGAAGTAACGGTAGTCGTTGGCTTCTTCCTTGCTGCGCATCGGACGGGTCTCGTCCTTGTTCGGGTCGTACAGGCGAGTCTGCTGGATCACCTTGCCGCCGTCCTCGATCAGTTCGATCTGGCGACGGATCTCGCTGTTGATCGCCTTCTCGATGAAACGGAACGAGTTGACGTTCTTGATTTCGCAGCGAGTGCCGAACTCGGCCTGGCCCTTGGGACGGATCGAGACGTTGCAGTCGCAACGCAGGGAGCCTTCGGCCATGTTGCCATCGCAGATGCCCAGGTAGCGCACCAGGGCGTGGATCGACTTGACGTAGGCCACGGCTTCCTTGGCGCTGCGCATGTCAGGCTCGGAAACGATTTCCAGCAGCGGCGTACCGGCACGGTTCAGGTCGATGCCGGTGGCACCGCTGAATTCTTCGTGCAGGCTCTTGCCGGCGTCTTCTTCCAGGTGCGCGCGGGTGATCCCGACGCGTTTTACCGTGCCGTCTTCCAGGGGGATGTCCAGGTGGCCCTTGCCGACGATCGGCAACTCCATCTGGCTGATCTGGTAGCCCTTGGGCAGGTCCGGGTAGAAGTAGTTCTTGCGGGCGAACACGTTGTGCTGGCCGATCTCGGCATCGATGGCCAGGCCGAACATCACGGCCATGCGCACGGCTTCCTGGTTCAGCACCGGCAGCACGCCGGGCATGCCCAGGTCGATCAGGCTGGCCTGGGTGTTGGGCTCGGCACCGAAGGCGGTGGAGCTACCGGAGAAAATCTTCGACTGGGTGGTGAGCTGGGTATGAATCTCCAGCCCGATCACGACTTCCCATTGCATGTGTGTCTCCTCAGAAGCCGGTTGGGGTGCGGGTGTGCCAGTCAGTGTTGAGCTGATACTGGTGGGCAACGTTCAACAGGCGACCTTCCTGGAAATACGGCGCGAGCAACTGCACGCCCACCGGCAGGCCATCGACGAAACCTGCAGGCATGGACAAGCCCGGCAGACCGGCGAGGTTGGCGGTGATGGTGTAGACGTCTTCCAGGTACGCAGCGACCGGGTCGCTGCTCTTGGCGCCGAGCTTCCAGGCCGGGTTGGGCGTGGTCGGGCCGAGGATGATGTCGACTTCATTGAAGGCGCTCATGAAGTCGTTCTTGACCAGGCGCCGGATCTTCTGTGCCTTGAGGTAGTAGGCATCGTAGTAGCCGGCGGACAGCGCGTAGGCGCCGACCATGATCCGGCGCTGCACTTCGCTGCCGAAGCCTTCGCCACGGGAACGCTTGTACAGGTCCTCGAGGTTGCTCGGGTTGTCGCAGCGGTGACCGAAGCGCACGCCGTCGAAACGCGACAGGTTGGAGGAGGCTTCTGCCGGGGCGATCACGTAGTAGGCGGGAATCGCGTGCTGCATGTTCGGCAGGCTGATTTCCTTGATTACCGCGCCGAGCTTCTCCAGCTCCTTGATGCTGTTGTGGATCAGCTCGGCGATGCGCGGGTCGAGGCCGGCGCTGAAGTATTCCTTCGGCACGCCGATGCGCAGGCCCTGCAGCGAGCCATTGAGGCCGGCACTGTAGTCCGGCACCGGTTCATCGATGCTGGTGGAGTCGTTCGGGTCGAAGCCGGCCATGCCTTGCAGCAGGATCGCGCAGTCTTCGGCAGTGCGGGCCAGCGGGCCACCCTGGTCGAGGCTGGAGGCGTAGGCGATCATGCCCCAGCGGGAAACGCGACCGTAGGTCGGCTTCAGGCCGGTGAGGTTGGTGAAGGCGGCGGGCTGGCGGATCGAGCCGCCGGTGTCAGTGGCCGTGGCGGCCGGCAACAGGCGCGCGGCAACGGCGGCGGCGGAGCCACCGGAAGAACCACCCGGTACGTGTTCCAGGTTCCACGGGTTTTTCACCGCGCCGTACCAGCTCGATTCGTTGGCCGAACCCATGGCGAATTCGTCCATGTTGGTCTTGCCCAGGGTGACGGCCCCGGCAGCGGCCAGCTTGGCAACCACGGTGGCGTCGTAGGGCGCCTTGAAATTGTCGAGCATCTTCGAGCCGCAGCTGGTGCGGATGCCCTGGGTGCAGAACAGATCCTTGTGAGCGATCGGTGCGCCCAGCAGGGCGCCGCTCTCACCGTTGGCGCGACGGGCGTCGGCGGCCTTGGCCTGGCTCAGCGCCAGGTCCTGGGTGAGGCTGATGAAGCTGTTGATCTGCGGATCCAGCTGAGCGATGCGCGCCAGCAGGGTCTGGGTCAGTTCTTCGGAGGAAAACTTCTTGTCGGCGAGTCCGCGGGCGATCTCGGCCAGAGTCATGTGATGCATTGCAGGCTCTTTCCCTTTAGTCGATGACTTTCGGAACCAGATACAGGCCGTTTTCGACCGCTGGCGCGATGGACTGATAGGCCTCGCGGTGATTGGACTCGGTCACAACGTCTGCGCGCAGGCGCTGGCTGGCTTCCAGAGGGTGGGCCTGGGGCTCGATACCGTCGGTATCGACTGCCTGCATTTCATCCACCAGCCCGAGAATGCTGTTCAGGGCCGAGGTGATGTGTGGAAGATCGCCTTCATTGAGCTTGATGCTGGCCAAATGAGCGATTTTTTCCACGTCGGAGCGTTCAAGCGCCATGGGATTCTCCAGTGGAAAACAAAAACGGATTTCGTCCGCGTGTTAGATTGTCGGAACACTACCGCATTTCTACGGTCTTATGGCCGCGATTGTGGGGGTTGGTGCACAGAAAAGCGGCCAATTTAACATATTGGCGCCTTGCCCAAAATCCCTGTCGTTGTTAGAGTTTGCCGCACTTTTTTACCCACGCGTTGCCTAGGGTCCCTTTCCCATGTTCAAGAAACTGCGTGGCATGTTTTCCAGCGATCTTTCCATTGACCTGGGCACTGCCAACACCCTTATTTACGTGCGCGAGCGCGGTATTGTCCTGAATGAACCATCGGTTGTGGCCATTCGGACCCACGGTAATCAGAAAAGTGTTGTCGCGGTTGGTACTGAGGCCAAGCGCATGCTCGGTCGTACCCCGGGCAACATCGCAGCCATTCGTCCGATGAAAGACGGCGTGATCGCCGACTTCAGCGTCTGCGAAAAGATGCTGCAGTACTTCATCAACAAAGTTCATGAAAACAGCTTTCTGCAGCCCAGCCCTCGTGTGCTGATCTGCGTTCCATGCAAGTCCACCCAGGTTGAGCGTCGTGCCATCCGTGAATCGGCCCTTGGCGCCGGTGCTCGTGAGGTGTTCCTGATCGAAGAGCCGATGGCTGCTGCGATCGGTGCCGGCTTGCCGGTGGAAGAGGCCCGCGGCTCGATGGTCGTGGACATCGGTGGCGGTACCACTGAAATTGCCCTGATCTCCCTGAACGGTGTGGTCTACGCCGAGTCCGTACGTGTGGGCGGCGACCGTTTCGACGAAGCCATCATCACCTACGTGCGTCGCAACTACGGCAGCCTGATCGGTGAGTCCACCGCCGAGCGCATCAAGCAGGAAATCGGTACGGCCTACCCGGGCGGCGAAGTGCGTGAAGTCGACGTGCGTGGCCGTAACCTGGCCGAAGGCGTGCCACGTGCCTTCACCCTGAACTCCAACGAAGTGCTGGAAGCTCTGCAGGAGTCCCTGGCAACCATCGTTCAGGCGGTGAAGAGCGCCCTGGAGCAATCGCCTCCGGAATTGGCTTCGGATATCGCCGAGCGTGGCCTGGTGCTGACCGGTGGTGGCGCCCTGCTGCGCGACCTGGACAAGCTGCTGGCCCAGGAAACCGGCCTGCCGGTGATCGTCGCCGAAGACCCGCTGACCTGCGTTGCTCGCGGCGGTGGCCGTGCATTGGAAATGATGGACAAGCACACCATGGACCTGCTCTCCAGCGAATAACTTCGCTGCGGGGTCTATGCTGATGCGCCCACAGGCAGCACTTTGCAGTGCTGCCTGTGGCGTTTATCTTCTGTCAATCTGCATCCAGGCCGGTTTGATGCCGTATGAATAAACACAACATTTGCCTGGGAGGAGCGGCTTATTAAACCGCTTTTCGCCAAGGGCCCCTCATTAGGCGTACGCCTCCTGGTGCTGGTCGTACTCTCGGTCGCACTGATGGTGGTCGATGCCCGCTTCACACTGCTCAAGCCAGTGCGTAGCCAAATGTCGCTGGTGTTGATGCAGTCCTACTGGATCACCGACCTGCCGCAGCGGCTATGGCAAGGCGTGGCCAGTCAGTTCGGCAGTCGTACCGAGCTGGTCGCCGAAAACGAAAAACTCAAGACCGAGAACCTGCTGCTGCAGGGGCGCATGCAAAAGCTCGCGGCCCTGACCGAGCAGAACGTGCGCCTGCGCGAATTGCTCAACTCCTCGGCGCTGGTCAACGAGAAGGTCGAAGTGGCCGAGTTGATCGGCATGGACCCGAACCCCTTCACCCATCGCATCATCATCAATAAAGGCGAGCGCGATGGGGTGTTCCTCGGCCAGCCGGTGCTCGATGCCCGCGGCCTGATGGGCCAGGTGGTCGAGCTGATGCCTTATACCTCGCGCGTGCTGCTGCTCACCGACACCACCCACAGCATTCCGGTGCAGGTCAATCGCAACGGCCTGCGCGCCATCGCCAGCGGCACCGGCAATCCGGAACGTCTGGAGCTGCGTCACGTGGCCGATACCGCCGATATCAAGGAAGGCGACCTGCTGGTCAGCTCCGGCCTTGGCCAGCGCTTCCCTGCCGGTTACCCGGTGGCCACGGTCAAGGAAGTGATCCATGACTCCGGCCAGCCCTTTGCCATTGTGCGGGCAGTGCCCACCGCTGCGTTGAATCGCAGTCGCTACCTGCTGCTGGTGTTCAGCGATCCGCGCACCGCCGAAGAGCGGGCCAATGACGCGGCTCAGGCCCAGGAAGCCCAGGACCAGCAGGGCGGCAGTGCCGGGCCTGTGGTACCGGCCACGGTGCCCAAGCCTGCGGTGGCACCTGCGGCGAACGCGGCACCTGCTGCTCCGGCTGCAGCGCCAGCGACCCCGGTCAAGCCCACGGCCCATGCTCCGGCCAAGCCGGTCAATAAACCTGTGGTGAAACCTGCGGCTGCCAAACCACCGGCAGCGGCCCCGGCCACCACCGGAGGAAGAGAATAATGGCGGGCAGTACCTATTCACGTAATGGCTGGATCGTCTGGCTGACGTTCCTCATCGGCTTGTTGCTCAGCGTCTCGCCGTTGCCCCAGTTCATGGAGATCCTGCGCCCATTGTGGCTGGCCCTGTTGCTGGCATTCTGGGCCCTGGCCCTGCCGCACAAGGTCGGCATGGTCACCGCCTGGTGCCTGGGGCTGGCCGAGGATGTGCTCTACGGCACATTGCTGGGGCAGAACGCCTTGATCCTGACCCTGATCACCTTCCTTGTACTGTCCTTGCAGCAGCGCCTGCGGATGTTCCCGATGTGGCAGCAAAGCCTGGTGATCCTGGTGATCTTCGGCCTGGCGCAACTGGTGCAACTGTGGCTCAGCGCCCTGACCGGCAATCGCCAGCCGACCCTGGCCCTGGTCCTGCCGGCCCTGGTCAGTGCCTTGTTGTGGCCTTGGGTCAGCTTTGGCCTGCGCGGCCTGCGTCGGCGTTTCAAAATCAATTAATCCGGTCAGGCATTGGCCCGCACCTCGACAGGGAGATGTCTTGATGAATCGGCTTTACCTCGCTTCCGGTTCGCCTCGTCGCCGTGAACTGCTCACGCAGATCGGCGTGCCCTTCACCGCCATCAGCGCGGACATCGATGAAACCCCGCTGGCCGACGAATCCCCAGCCACTTATGTCGAGCGCCTGGCCCGTGGCAAGGCGGCGGCCGGTCGTGCGTTGATCAGCAGTAGCGACTCCCAGGCTCCGGCCTGCGTGCTGGGGGCCGATACGGCCGTGGTGCTGGAGGGACGGATTCTTGGCAAACCCCTGGATCAGGCGGATGCCCAGGCCATGCTCATGGCGCTTTCGGGGCGTGAGCACGAAGTGCTGACGGCCATTGCTCTGCTCGACGGCGAACGCTGCGAGTCACTGGTTGTGCGCAGCCTGGTGCGTTTTCGCCCGGTCTCGGTGGCGGAGGCGGCCGCCTACTGGGCCAGTGGCGAGCCTCGTGACAAGGCCGGTGGTTATGCGATCCAGGGGCTTGCGGCGGTGTTTGTGGCAGGGCTCAATGGCAGTTATTCCGCCGTGGTCGGCTTGCCGGTGTGCGAAACCGCAGAACTGCTGGGCCATTTCGGCATACCCTGTTGGCAAAACCTTCCAGTGCGCTAAGGCGCCGTACCCGACTGATGCGGCCCTCTATGAACACGCCTGAACGAGACACTGCCATGAGTGAAGAGATTCTGATCAACATCACGCCGATGGAATCACGGGTGGCGGTGGTGGAAAACGGCGTGCTGCAAGAGGTCCACGTCGAGCGGACCCAGCGTCGCGGCATCGTCGGCAACATCTACAAGGGCAAGGTGGTCCGCGTGTTGCCGGGCATGCAGGCGGCGTTTGTCGATATCGGCCTGGATCGCGCGGCGTTCATCCACGCTTCGGAGATTTCTACCCGCGAAGGCACGGCCGTCGAGAGCATCAGTGCCCTGGTGCACGAAGGGCAGAGCCTGGTGGTGCAAGTCACCAAGGACCCCATCGGTTCCAAGGGCGCACGCCTGACGACCCAGTTGTCGATCCCTTCCCGCTACTTGGTGTACATGCCGCGCACCGCCCACGTCGGGATCTCGCTGAAGATCGAGGACGAGGCCGAGCGCGAGCGCCTGAAGCAGGTGGTCAGCGATTGCGTGGCCCAGGAGGGCATCAAGGAGGCCGGCGGATTTATCCTGCGCACCGCCGCCGAAGGTGCCGGGGTCGACGAGATCATGATGGACATTCGCTACCTGCGAAGGCTCTGGGATCAGATCGGTGCGCAGATCAAGACCATTGGCGCACCGAACGTGATCTACGAGGACCTGGGGCTGGCGTTGCGCACCCTGCGCGACCTGGTGAGCCCGAAGATCGAGAAGATTCGCATCGACTCCCGGGAAACCTTCCAGAAGACCACGCAGTTTGTCGCCGAGCTGATGCCGGAAATCGCCGATCGCCTGGAGCACTACCCGGGCGAGCGGCCGATCTTCGACCTGTACGGCGTCGAGGATGAAATCCAGAAAGCCCTGGAGCGCAAGGTGCCGCTCAAGTCCGGCGGCTACCTGGTGGTGGACCCGGCGGAAGCCATGTCGACCATTGACGTCAACACCGGGGCGTTCGTTGGTCACCGCAATCTTGAGGAGACCATCTTCAAGACCAACCTCGAGGCTGCGACCGCCATTGCCCGGCAACTGCGTCTACGCAACCTGGGCGGGATCATCATCATCGACTTCATCGACATGGAAGATGAAGAGCATCAGCGCCAGGTCCTGCGCACGCTGGAAAAGCAGCTGGAGCGCGACCACGCCAAGACCAACATCATCGGCATCACCGAACTTGGCCTGGTGCAGATGACTCGCAAGCGCACCCGGGAAAGCCTTGAACAGGTGCTGTGCGAACCCTGCAGCAGTTGCCAGGGACGGGGTAAGTTGAAGACTCCGGAAACCGTCTGTTACGAAATATTCCGTGAAATCCTGCGTGAGGCCCGGGCTTATCAGGCAGAAGGGTATCGAGTGCTGGCCAATCAGAAAGTGGTGGACCGACTGCTGGACGAAGAGTCGGGCAACGTTGCGGAGCTGGAAGGTTTTATCGGCCGGACCATCAGGTTCCAGGTCGAAACCATGTATTCCCAGGAACAATATGACGTGGTGCTGCTCTGATTCCGCGTGTTGTACATGACTGGAAACGGCTGGCTTCAGCTTTTTGCATGACTTTTGCCCTGGGAGCCAACTGAAATGGAGCGGCTGATTCGCCTGTTCACCACGCTGACACGCTGGGGGCTGGGCCTCTGCGCGTTGGCGCTGGTGGTGACGGCCTTGTACGTCAGCCTGGGCCGGGAACTGACTCCGCTGGTGGCGGAGTATCAGGCCGAGGTCGAGGCCAAGGTCCAGCAGGCTGTGGGCCTGCCGGTGCACATCGGCAGCCTGGAGGGCCGCTGGAGCGGGCTATCGCCCGTGTTGCTGGCCCACGACGTAATGGTCGGCGAGGGCGCCAATGCCTTGCGCCTGGATCAGGTCAGCGTGGCGCCGGACATGCTGGCTAGCCTGCTGGCCCGCGACCTGAGAATCGGCCGCCTGGAGCTCAGCGGCCTGAGCCTGAGCCTCAAGGAAGGCGCGGACGGTCAATGGCAGCTCGAAGGCCTGCCGGTGCAGAACGACCAGCCGATGGACCCCGAGCAACTGCTGACCCGCTTGCAGCAGGTGGCGGAGCTGTCGCTTCTGGACAGCCAGGTCAGCTTGCTGCCGCAGAATCACCAGCCTATCGCCCTGACCTATGTCGGACTCAACCTGCGCACGGGCCCCAGCCGCCAGCGCCTGGACCTGCGCCTGACCCTTCCGGATGGCCAGCCCCTGGCCCTGAACCTGCGCAGCCGAGTGCGTGCCAATGCCTGGCGTGATGGCCAGGCCGATCTGTACCTGAGCTTGCCGCAAAGCGATTGGTCGCGCTGGCTGCCAGCCGGTCTGACCCAGCAGTGGAAGCTGTCCGAGCTCAAGGCCGGTGGCGAATTGTGGTTGAGCTGGGGCAAGGGCACGGTGCAAAGCGCCGCGTTGCGCCTGAATGCGCCGCAGTTCACCGGTGCTTATGCCGACCGCACGCCGGTCGACCTGAAGAACCTGGCCCTGAATGCCTACTTCCAGCGCAGTGAGCAGGGCCTCAAGGTACAACTCGATTCCCTGGCTCTGAATCTCGGTGAGACGCGCTGGGAGTCTCGCTTGCAACTGCAGCAGAGCAAGGCCGGCGATCCGGCGGATGAGTTGTGGCAACTGCAGGCCGATCGCCTGGACCTGGCGCCGATCACGCCGATCCTCGATGCGCTGGTGCCCTTGCCGGAAGGCCTGGCCACGACCATCGATCACCTGAAGGCGACTGGCGGGCTGCGCAACGTACTGCTCGACTACCGCCCCCAGGCGACCGGCGACCAGCGCCTGAGCTTTGCCGCCAATCTTGATCGGGTCGGCTTCGATGCCTATCACGGTGCTCCGGCAGCACGCAATGTCAGCGGCAGCATCAGTGGCGACCTGGGCAAGGGTGAGCTGCGCATGGACAGCAAGGATTTCTCCCTGCACCTGTTCCCGATTTTCGCCAAGCCCTGGCAGTACATCCAGGCCAACGCAACCCTGACCTGGAAGCTGGACAAGGACGGCTTCACCCTGATTGCTCCCTACCTGAAGGTGCTGGGCGAAGAGGGCAAGATCGCTGGTGATTTCCTGATTCGCCTGCATTTCGACCACACTCAGGAAGACTACATGGACCTGCGGGTCGGCCTGGTGGAGGGTGATGGGCGCTATACCGCCAAGTACCTGCCCCAGGTACTCAGCCCGGCCCTGGACCAGTGGTTGCGCACGGCGATTCTCAAGGGCGCGGTGGACCAGGGCTTCTTCCAGTACCAGGGGTCACTGAATCACGATGCCGTCGAGGCGGCCCGCAGCATCAGCCTGTTTTTCAAGGTGCACGATGCCGAGCTGGCATTCCAGCCGGGCTGGCCACACTTGAGCAAGGTCAGCGGCGATGTGTTCGTCGAAGACAGCGGTGTGCGCATCGTCGCCAGCAAGGGGCAGTTGCTGGAGACCCAGGTGCGCGATGTGTTCGTCAACATTCCCCATGTACCAGCCGGGCAGAGCAGCCACATGTTCATCGACGGCGCTTTTGCCGGCGGCCTCGGGGACGGGCTGAAGATTCTGCAGGAGGCGCCGATCGGTACCGCCTCGACCTTTGCCGGCTGGCAGGGCGAAGGTGACCTGCAAGGCAAGCTGAACCTCGACATCCCGCTGGTCAAAGGTGAAGAGCCGAAGATCGTGGTGGATTTCAAGACCGACAAGGCGCGCCTCAAACTCAGTGAGCCCGAGTTGGAATTGACTCAGCTCAAGGGCGATTTCCGTTTTGACAGCGCCAGGGGCCTGAGTGGCGAGGGCATCAGCGCCCAGGCTTTCGACCGGCCGGTGACGGCGCAGATTTTTGCCGACGGCAAGCCGGGCAAAGCCAATACGCGAGTGGTTGCCAAGGGCCAGGTCACGGTCAAACGGCTCACCGACTGGCTCAAGGTCAGCCAGCCGCTGCCGGTGTCCGGCGAAGTGCCCTATCAGTTGCAGCTGAACCTCGATGGCGCCGACAGCCAATTGATGGTCAGCTCCAGTCTCAAGGGCGTGGCGGTGGACCTGCCAGCACCCTTCGGCATGCCGGCCAGCACCGGGCGCAACAGTGTGTTCCGCATGACCCTGCAAGGGGCCGAGCGACGTTACTGGTTCAATTACGGTGAGTTGGCCGACTTCACTTTTGCGGCGCCCAGCGGCAAGTTCTCCGAGGGCCGGGGCGAGTTGTTCCTCGGAAATGGCACCGCTTTGCTGCCCACGGTCAAGGGCTTGCGGGTACGCGGGATCCTGTCCGAGCTGGACGTCGAGCCCTGGAAGGCCCTGGTGGACCGCTATGCCGGGCAGGACCCGGGAGGCAGTGCCAAGCAGTTGCTCAGCAGTGCGGATTTCAAGGTCGGCAAGCTCAGTGCCTTCGGCACCACCCTGGATCAGGTCAACCTGCTGCTGACGCGCAAGCCCAGTGCCTGGGAGCTGCAGATCGACAGCCAGCAGGCCAAGGGCAGCGTCGGCATTCCTGATGCCAAGGCGACCCCCCTGGCTATCAACATGCAGTACGTGCGCCTGCCGGCGGTCGATCCTGCGGCGCAGACCGACGAGAACGCCCCCGACCCGCTGGCGTCGGTGGACCCGAGGAACATTCCGCCGCTGGATATTTCCATCGCCCAGCTGTTCCAGGGCCCGGACTTGATCGGGCGCTGGGCGCTCAAGGTGCGGCCGACGGCCAAGGGCATGACCTTCAACAGCCTGGACCTGGGGCTCAAGGGCATGCAGTTGCAAGGTGAGGGCGGCTGGGAAGGCCTGGCCGGTGCCAGCAGCAGTTGGTATCGCGGCCGGATTGGCGGCAAGAACCTGGCGGATGTGCTCAAGGGCTGGGGGTTTGCGCCGACGGTAACCAGTGAGGATTTCCATCTGGACGTTGATGGCCGCTGGCCGGGCTCGCCGGCCTGGATCGGCCTCAAGCGTTTCTCCGGCAGCCTGGATGCCACCTTGCGCAAGGGCCAGTTCGTCGAGGTTGACGGGAGCGCCCAGGCGTTGCGAGTGTTTGGTCTGCTCAACTTCAACTCCATCGGTCGCCGCCTGCGCCTGGACTTCTCCGACCTGTTCGGCAAGGGCCTGAGCTATGACCGGGTCCGCGGTGTGCTGGCGGCGAGCAATGGCGTGTACGTCACTCGCGAGCCCATCACGCTGACCGGGCCGTCGAGCAATCTGGAGCTCAATGGCACCCTGGACATGGTCGGTGATCAGGTGGACGCCAAGTTGCTGGTGACCTTGCCGGTGACCAACAACCTGCCGATTGCCGCGCTGATTGTCGGGGCACCTGCCGTGGGCGGCGCCTTGTTCCTGATCGACAAGTTGATCGGTGATCGCGTGGCGCGCTTTGCCAGCGTCAAGTACAACGTCAAAGGCCCGTGGAAAGAGCCGAAAATCACCTTCGACAAGCCGTTTTGAGAATCCTCGATTCGCGCCCATGGAGTAGCATGGCGGCCTACCCAATACGGAGTGCGCCATGTCTCTTGCAGTGATTCAAATGGTCAGCCAGAGCGATGTGCTGGCCAATCTGCTGCAGGCCCGGGGCCTGCTTGAACAAGCTGCTGCCGCCGGTGCGCGACTGGCGGTGTTGCCGGAAAACTTCGCCGCCATGGGCCGCCGTGACATGGCCGCCATTGGTCGCGCGGAAGCGCTCGGCGAAGGGCCGATCCTGCCCTGGTTGAAACAGGCCGCCTGCGACCTCAAGTTATGGATTGTGGCCGGCACCTTGCCCTTGCCACCCGCAGGACAGCCCGAGGCCAAATCCAACGCCTGTTCGTTGCTGGTGGACGACCAGGGACAGTTCGTGGCGCGCTACGACAAGCTGCACCTGTTCGATGTCGACGTGGCGGACAATCGCGGACGCTATCGCGAATCCGATGACTATGCTCATGGAAACCATGTAGTGGTGGCGGATACACCGGTGGGGCGCCTGGGGCTGACGGTCTGTTATGACCTGCGTTTTCCCGAGCTGTACAGCGAACTGCGGGCTGCCGGGGCCGAGTTGATCACCGCGCCTTCGGCCTTTACCGCCGTGACCGGTGCCGCCCATTGGGAGGTGCTGATTCGCGCCCGGGCCATCGAGACCCAGTGCTACCTGCTGGCGGCGGCCCAGGGTGGGGTGCATCCCGGCCCACGGGAAACCTACGGCCATGCGGCGATCGTCGACCCATGGGGGCGGCTGCTGGCACAACAGGATCAAGGTCAGGGCGTGCTGCTGGCCGAGCGCGACAGCAGCGAACAGGCGTCCATTCGGGCGCGGATGCCGGTGTTCAGTCACCGGCGCATTTTCTCGCAAGGCGTCCAACGACTTGCATAAGTACGACGAATTTAAGGCCAAAGCATATGAGCGGGTTGTTGTCCTCAGTCAGTGAACACCTTCTAGCCCCTGGCGGCGTGACCATCGAAAGCCTGCAGGGCGTGCTGGGGGATCTGGCCGGCCCGGGCATCGATGCCGCCGACCTGTATTTCCAGGGACAGATTTCCGAGTCCTGGTCCCTGGAGGACGGAATCGTCAAGGAAGGCAGTTTCAACCTCGACCAGGGTGTCGGGGTGCGCGCCCAGTCCGGTGAGAAGACCGGCTTTGCCTACAGCAACGCCATTACCCTGGAAGCCCTGGGACTGGCGGCCCGTGCGGCCCGTTCGATCTCCCGGGCCGGGCAGAACGGTACTGTGCAGGCCTTCACCTGCCAGGATGTGGCGCAACTCTATGGGCCGGACAACCCCCTGGAAGTCATGACCCGTGCCGAGAAGGTCGAGCTGCTCAAGCGTGTGGACGCGGCAACCCGGGCCCTGGACCCGCGTATCCAGCAGGTCAGCGTGAGCATGGCCGGGGTTTGGGAGCGGATCCTGGTGGCTTCCACCGATGGCGGCCTGGCGGCGGATGTACGGCCGCTGGTGCGCTTCAACGTCAGCGTCATCGTCGAGCAGAACGGCCGTCGCGAGCGCGGCGGCCACGGCGGCGGCGGGCGTACCGACTACCGCTATTTCCTTGGTGAAGACCGCGCCATGGGCTATGCCCGTGAAGCGTTGCGCCAGGCTCTGGTTAATCTCGAAGCGATTCCGGCACCGGCTGGCACCTTGCCAGTGGTGCTGGGTTCGGGCTGGTCCGGGGTGCTGCTGCACGAGGCCGTGGGCCACGGCCTGGAAGGCGACTTCAATCGCAAGGGCAGTTCGGCCTACAGCGGGCGCATGGGCGAGATGGTTGCCTCCAAGCTGTGCACCATCGTCGACGACGGCACCCTGGCCGGGCGTCGCGGCTCCTTGAGCGTGGACGATGAAGGCACCCCGACCGAATGCACCACGCTGATCGAGAATGGCGTGCTCAAGGGGTACATGCAGGACAAGCTCAATGCCCGCCTGATGGGCGTGGCCCGCACCGGCAACGGTCGTCGCGAGTCTTACGCGCACCTGCCGATGCCGCGCATGACCAATACCTACATGCTGGGTGGTGAAAGCGACCCGGCGGAAATCATCGCTTCGGTGAAGAAAGGCATCTATTGCGCCAACCTCGGTGGTGGCCAGGTGGACATCACCAGCGGCAAGTTCGTGTTCTCCACCAGCGAGGCCTACCTGATCGAAGACGGCAAGATCACTGCGCCAGTCAAGGGCGCGACGCTGATCGGCAATGGCCCCGAGGCCATGAGCCGGGTGTCGATGGTGGGCAATGACCTGTCCCTGGACAGCGGCGTCGGTACTTGCGGCAAGGACGGGCAATCGGTGCCGGTAGGCGTCGGCCAGCCGACCCTGAAGATCGATGCGATCACCGTCGGGGGAACAGGGGCGTAAGAGAGGGGCGTGCCGGGTGAGTTGCTGGGCAACTCACCCTTGGAGGGCTCAGCGCAGGCCGCGTTGAGTCTCGTCCAGCTCGCGAATGTACTTGAAGATTTTACGGCTGGAGGCCGGCGCCTTGTTATGGGCCACCTCATGCTGGGCCTGACGGATCAGGGAGCGCAGTTGCTGGCGATCGGCTTCCGGGTAGTCGTTGACGAACTTTTCCAGCACGTCGTCCCCGCCGCCGATCAGGCGGTCACGCCAACGTTCCAGGTTATGGAAGCGTTCGTTGTACTGCCGGGTGGAGGCATCGAGTTGATCAAGCAGTTGCAGAATCGCGTCGGTGTCCTGGTCCCGCATCAGCTTGCCGATGAATTGCAGGTGGCGTTTACGGGCGATATGGGCGACATGCTTGGGTGCATCCGCCAGGGCCCGGCGCATGGCGTCGGTCAAGGGCAGTTTGGCCAGCAAGTCAGGCTTGAGAGTGGTAAGGCGCTCGCCGAGATCAACCAGAGCATGCAGCTCGCGTTTGACCTGGGATTTGCTTTTCTCCCCATCGAGGGAGTCGTCGTAAGAATCAACCATGGTGGCAGTCCGCAAAGAAACGCCGCCATGATAACCAGTCGAGGGCCGCTTGTCCGGCCCGGTCGCTCGCCGGCCTTAATCGAAAGCAGAATTTGAGTGGAGAACACCATGAGTGCAGCACAAAGCGTCGGCCCACAGGCTTTGCCGGCCCTGCAGGAGCAAGTCGAGCAGATCATCGCCGAGGCCAAGCGCCAGGGAGCCAGTGCCTGTGAAGTGGCGGTGTCCCTGGAGCAGGGCCTGTCGACCTCGGTGCGCCAGCGGGAAGTGGAGACCGTGGAGTTCAACCGCGACCAGGGCTTTGGCATCACCCTGTATCTGGGCCAGCGCAAAGGGTCGGCCAGTACTTCCGCCAGCGGCCCTGAAGCCATCCGCGAAACCGTGGCCGCGGCATTGGCCATTGCCAAGCACACCTCCGAAGACGAAGCCTCGGGTCTGGCCGATGCGGCATTGATGGCCCGTGACCTGCAGGATTTCGATCTGTTTCACGCCTGGGACATCACCCCTGAACAGGCCATCGAGCAGGCCTTGACCTGTGAGGCGGCGGCGTTTGCCGCGGATGCCCGGATCAAGAATGCCGACGGCACCACCCTGAGCACTCACCAGGGCTGCCGGGTGTATGGCAACAGCCATGGTTTCATTGGCGGTTATGCGTCCACTCGCCACAGCCTGAGCTGCGTGATGATCGCCGAGGCCGAGGGGCAGATGCAGCGTGACTACTGGTACGACGTCAACCGCCAGGGGCAATTGCTGGCTGATCCGGCGAGCATTGGCCAGCGCGCCGCCCAGCGTGCCGCCAGTCGCCTGGGCGCGCGCCCGGTACCGACCTGCGAGGTGCCGGTGCTGTTTTCCGCGGAACTGGCCGGTGGGCTGTTCGGCAGCTTTCTCGGGGCGATCTCCGGCGGCAATCTGTATCGCAAGTCATCGTTCCTGGAAGGCGCCCTGGGCCAGCAACTGTTTCCCGAGTGGCTGACCATCGATGAGCGTCCGCACTTGATGCGCGCCATGGGCAGCTCGGCTTTCGATGGCGACGGCCTGGCGACTTACGCCAAGCCATTCGTCAAGGACGGTGAACTGGTGTCCTATGTGCTGGGCACCTACTCCGGGCGCAAGCTGGGCCTGCCGAGTACTGCCAACGCAGGCGGTGTGCACAACCTGTTCGTCACCCACGGCGATGAAGACCAGGCGGCCCTGCTGCGTCGCATGGGGCGTGGCCTGCTGGTGACCGAGTTGATGGGGCATGGTCTGAACATGGTCACCGGGGATTATTCGCGCGGCGCCGCAGGGTTCTGGGTGGAAAACGGCGAGATCCAGTTTGCGGTGCAGGAAGTGACCATTGCCGGCAATCTGCGGGACATGTTCAAGCAGATCGTCGCCGTGGGCAGCGACCTGGAACTGCGCAGCAACATCCGCACCGGTTCGGTGCTGATCGAACGCATGACCATCGCCGGCAGCTGAGCGGTACGGCGGGAATAAACAACGCGTCACCGTCGCCGGTGGCGCGTTTTTTTATGCCTGGGCTTTTCCGATCCTGGCAGGGGGGAGGGGCGTGCGTGCCGGATGTCCAATCGTGTTTCCGCTCCCGCGGCTGTCCCCCTTGAGTGGACAGAAATCATACAAGCCAGATTGATTTGATTCTCAATATCATTTAATAATGAAAATCATTATTCGATGAGCCCAGGTCATGAGTTCTGCCTTGCACGAGCAGCCTTACCTCGAAAGCTGGCGCTGGATGAGCCGCCAGATCCGTTGCGCACTGGAACCGGACGAGCCCCGTCTGATCGAGCATTACCTCGCCGAAGGCCGCTACCTGGCGTGTTGCACCGCCATGTCAGCCTGGACTGTCGCCGAAACCTCCTTTCGTTTGTTGATCGATACCGCTACCGATACCGCATTGCCCTGGCATTGGCGTAGCCAGTGCCTGGACCAGGCCTGGCGCCCGCTTCGCGACATGGAGCGATTGTCACTGTGCCAATGCCGGCTCAAGCGCTGGCAAAGCCATGCCTGGCAGTTGGCCACCTGCTCGCTGCTGCCTTCCATTCCCCTGATAGAACTGGTGCAAGGATTTCCCGATGAGTAATACCCGTATCGAACGCGACAGCATGGGCGAACTGCAGGTACCGGAATTGGCCCTGTACGGCGCCCAGACCCAGCGCGCGGTGGACAACTTTCCCATCAGCGGCCAACGCATGCCGGCGGCCTTCATTCGGGCCCTGATCCTGGCCAAGGCGGCCGCGGCCCGGGCCAACGTCGAACTCGGGCAGATCAGCGAAGCCCAGGGCAAAGCCATCGTCGATGCCGCCCAGGGCCTGCTGGAGGGCGACTTCATGCAGCACTTCCCGGTGGATATCTTCCAGACCGGTTCCGGTACCAGTTCCAACATGAACGCCAATGAAGTGCTGGCCACCCTGGCCACGCGCCTGCTGGGCGAGCCGGTCAACCCCAACGACCACGTCAACTGTGGCCAGAGCAGCAACGACATCATCCCGACCACTATCCACGTCAGCGCAGCTTTGACGCTGCACGAGCAACTGCTGCCGGCACTGGTGCACCTGGTGGAGGTCATCGAGCGCAAGGCGGTGCAGGTCCATCCCTTCATCAAGACCGGCCGTACCCACCTGATGGATGCCATGCCGGTGCGCATGAGCCAGGTGCTGGAAGGCTGGGCGCAGCAGCTCAAGGCCAACATCAGCCACCTGCAGGATCTGCTGCCGAGCCTGCAATCCCTGGCCCAGGGCGGCACCGCCGTAGGAACCGGGATCAACGCCCACCCGGAATTCGCCGGGCGTTTCAGCCAGCAACTGAGCAAGCTGACCCAGGTGCAATTCACGCCGGGCAAGAACCTGTTCGCCCTGATTGGCTCCCAGGACACCGCCGTGACAGTGTCTGGGCAGCTCAAGGCCACGGCCGTGTCATTGATGAAGATCGCCAACGACCTGCGCTGGATGAACTCCGGCCCATTGGCGGGGCTGGGTGAAATCGAGCTGGAAGGCCTGCAGCCGGGCTCCTCGATCATGCCGGGCAAGGTCAACCCGGTGATTCCGGAAGCCACGGCGATGGTCGCCGCCCAGGTTATCGGCAACGACAGCACCATCACTGTGGCCGGGCAATCGGGCAACTTCGAACTCAACGTGATGCTGCCGATCATCGCCCAGAACCTCTTGAGCAGCATCGAGTTGCTGGCCAACTCCAGCCGCCTGCTGGCGGACAAGGCCATCGCCAGCTTCAAGGTCAATGAGCCCAAGCTCAAGGAAGCGCTGTCGCGCAATCCGATCCTGGTCACGGCCCTGAACCCGATCATCGGCTACCAGAAGGCCGCCGAGATCGCCAAGACCGCCTACAAGCAAGGTCGCCCGGTGATCGACGTGGCACTTGAACACACCGACCTGCCACGCAGCCAGCTGGAGATCCTGCTGGATCCGGAAAAACTCACCGCGGGCGGCGTGTAACCCTCGACACCGCTTTGGAGGCTCACCATGGAGCACTGGAAACGCACGATCGAAAGGGCCAACCGCCTGTTCATGCAAGGCGAACTGGTGGATGCCCGCGAGTTCTACCTGCAGGCGCTGGCCCTGGCCCAGGTGTTGTTCGAGCGCTGGTCGAATCCCGACGAAGCGGTGGCAGCCTGTGTGATCTCCCATCACAACCTGGCAGACCTGCATTTGCGCCTGAACCAGCCGGAGGAGAGCGCGGAATACCTCTGTGCGATCCACCAGCGTCTGTTGCAGACCATGCAGGACAGCCGCCTGCCCCTGGCACTGCGGGAGGCCGCCCTGCGCCAGAGCAGCAAGACCTACGTCGAGCTGCTCAACTTCATCGGTGACCACGGCGAATACCCCCGTACTCACCGCTTGCTGGACAGCAACGTCGCGCGCTTGTCCCTGGACAGCGCGTCCCCCGACAGCCCCTTACATGGAGTGCACTGATATGTCCTTTACCTTGCCTGCCTTGCCTTACGCCTATGACGCCCTGGAACCGCACATCGATGCGCAAACCATGGAGATTCATTACAGCAAGCACCACCAGACCTACATCAACAACCTCAATGCGGCGGTGGAGGGCACCGAGTGGGCGGGCTGGGAGGTGGAAAAACTGGTGGCCAGCGTGCAGCACCTGCCGGAGCAACTGCGCGCTGCGGTGATCAACCAGGGGGGCGGCCATGCCAACCACTCATTGTTCTGGGCGGTCATGACTCCCGCCGGTGGTGGCAAGCCGGATGGCCCGCTGGGCCAGGCGATCGAGCAGCAGTTGGGCGGTTTCGAGCGGTTCAAGGAGTCGTTCACCAAGGCTGCGTTGACCCGTTTCGGCAGTGGCTGGGCCTGGCTCAGCGTGACCCCGGAGAAAAAACTGGTGGTGGAGAGCAGCGGCAACCAAGACAGCCCGCTGATGAATGGCAATACCCCGATTCTCGGCCTGGACGTGTGGGAGCACGCCTACTATCTGCGTTATCAGAACCGTAGGCCGGAATACATCAATGCCTTCTACAACGTGATCAATTGGCCGGAAGTTGCCCAACGCTACCAGGCCGCGATGGCCTGATCCTCTCCCTCAAAACAAGATCTAAGGCCGACTATGGGCACTGAAACACTGGCGATCAGCAGCGGACGGATGTTTCGTTATGCCTTCGGTTCGCTGTTGCTGTTGGCGGGCACCGCATTGCTGGTGGCTCAAGGGCTGAGCTGGCTTGACCTGGAGCCACGACTGCTGCGTGCATTGCAGGGTGGATCTATCTGCGCCCTGGGCACGGCGCTGGGGGCGGTCCCGGTGCTGGTGATCCGCAGGATGCCAATCGCCGTGAGTGACACTCTGCTGGGTTTCGGTGCTGGTGTGATGCTGGCGGCGACGGCGTTTTCACTGATCGTTCCCGGCATTGCCGCCGCCCAGGACCTGGGGTTGTCTGCCTGGGGGGCCAGCGGTCTGATCTGCTTCGGCATCCTGTTGGGAGCCTTTGGTCTGTTTCTGGTGGATCGCAAAGTTTCCGGGGGCTGCCCGGAGGTCCTGGTAGGGACGCCGGAGCATCCGGTGATTGCCCCGCGCATCTGGCTGTTTGTGTTTGCGATCATTGCCCACAACATTCCGGAAGGGATGGCGGTGGGGGTGTCGGCCGGCGGCGGCATGCCCGATGCGGACAGCCTGGCCATGGGCATTGCCCTGCAGGACGTACCAGAAGGCCTGGTGATTGCACTGGTGCTGGCGGGGGCGGGAATGTCGCGGGTCAAGGCGTTCCTGATCGGTGCGGCTTCAGGTCTGGTGGAGCCGGTCTTCGCCCTGTTGTGCGCATGGCTGGTAAGCCTGGCGGAGTTGCTGTTGCCATTGGGCCTGGCCCTGGCCGCGGGTGCCATGCTGTTGGTGGTGACTCACGAAGTGATTCCCGAGTCGCGGCGTAACGGGCATGAGAAGTTGGCCAGCCTTGGCTTGTGTATCGGTTTCTGCCTGATGATGGTGATGGACACGGCACTCGCCTGAGTGCCTTGTGGCGAGCGAGTGCCCGGTTCGGGGTTACTCGCCTTCGTCGAAGAAGTTGTTGATCAATGCCACCAGCGCGTCCAGCGCTTCCTGTTCCTGCTCGCCTTCGGTTCTCAGATGGATCTTGGTGCCCTTGCCGGCGGCCAGCATCATCATGGCCATGATGCTCTTGCCGTCGACCATGGATTCCGGGGTCCTGCCGGCGCGGATCTGGCAGGGGAACTGGCCGGCCACGCCGACAAATTTGGCTGAGGCTCGGGCATGCAGGCCCAGTTTGTTGATGATCTCAATTTCCAGAGCTGGCATCGCGGGGTAGATCCTTTCAGCTAAGGTCGCGGTGGCGAACCTGGACGTTCTTCAGGGGTTTTTGCAGGACCTGGCCCAGGCGCTCGGTCAGGTACACGGAACGGTGGTGCCCACCGGTGCAGCCGATGGCGATGGTCACATAGGCGCGGTTGCTGGCGGCAAAGCGTGGCAGCCACTTGAGCAGATAGCTGGAGATGTCCTGGAACATTTCCTCGACATCGGGCTGCGCGGCCAGGTACTCGGCCACCGGGGCGTCCAGGCCGGATTGAGCGCGCAGTTCGGGTTTCCAATATGGATTGGGCAGGCAGCGCACATCGAACACCAGGTCGGCATCCACCGGCATGCCGCGCTTGAACCCGAAGGACTCCACCAAAAACGCGGTACCGGGCTCGGGCTGGTTCAGCAGCCGCAGCTTGATGGTGTCGCGCAGTTGGTAGAGGTTCAGATTGGTGGTGTTGACCTTGAGGTCCGCCAGATCGACGATCGGCCCCAGCAACTGGGTTTCATCGTGGATGGCCTCTGCCAGCGAACGGTTGGCACTGCTCAGTGGGTGGCGGCGACGGGTTTCCGAGAAGCGCTTGAGCAGGGTCTCCTCGTCGGCGTCCAGATAAAGCACATCGCACTGGATGTGCCGGCTGCGCACTTCTTCGAGCAACTCGGGGAAACGCGACAAGTGGCTGGGCAGGTTGCGTGCGTCGATGGACACCGCCACCAGCGGTTGGGCCAGTTCGGTGTGAATCAGCGCACGTTCGGCAAGCTCGGGCAGCAGCCCGGCCGGCAGGTTGTCGATGCAGTAGTAGCCGTGGTCCTCGAGAACATCGAGGGCGGTGCTTTTACCTGAGCCGGAGCGGCCGCTGACGATGATCAAGCGCATGATTACTGACCGTTTTGCTCGTCCAGGACAACCTGATACAAGGCTTCGTTACTGGTGGCACTGCGCAGCCGATCACGAACTTCCTTGCGATCGAGCATGCTGGCGATCTGCCGGAGCAGCTCCAGGTGTGCATCGGTGGCCGCTTCCGGGACCAGCAGGACGAACAGCAGGTCCACCGGTGCGCCGTCGATGGCGTCGAAATCGATCGGAGCGTCCAGGTGCATCAAGGCACTGATGGGCGACTCGCAGCCTTTGAGGCGGCAGTGGGGAATGGCGATGCCGTTGCCAAAACCGGTGGATCCCAGTTTTTCACGGGCAATCAAGCTCTCGAAGACATCCTGCATCTCCAGATCAGGCACTTCGCGGCTGATCAGGTTGGCAATTTGTTCGAGGGCGCGTTTTTTACTGCCGCCCGGCACGTTCACGAGGGAACGGCCGGGGGTCAGGATGCTTTCAAGTCGGATCATGGGAGGGGAGTGTTAGCGACCCGTACCTTGGAGAAGGTGGAGTTGCTTTTCCTTATGCTTTTTCAGTTGGCGGTCAAGCTTGTCGGTGAGCAGGTCAATTGCGGCATACATATCGTCATGTTCTGCATTGGCGACGACCTCCCCACCGTGGATGTGCAGGGTGGCTTCGATTTTCTGCTTGAGCTTCTCGACAGCCATGGTGACCTGCACATTGGTAATCTTGTCGAAGTGGCGCTCCAGCCGGTCGAGTTTTTCGCCGATGTAGACGCGCAGGGGTTCAGTCACTTCGAGTTGGTGTCCACTGATGTTGACTTGCATACAGCTTCTCCTTCGTTGCCAGTGCATAACGCGGCAGGCTGGGTTGCCTGCCACCTAGACTGTGTCCGAACCCGCTGCGCCTGAATGCGGCCCGGAAGGTTCGGCACACCCTGAAACGCTGTGGCCAGCCCGGCGGCTACATCAACCGCTTGCGTTCGCTGGAAGGCGCGATCCCAAGGGATTCGCGGTACTTGGCGACGGTGCGACGGGCTACCTGAATGCCTTGTGCCTCCAGTAAACCAGCGATCTTGCTGTCACTCAACGGCTTTTTCTGATTTTCCGCCGCGACCAGTTTTTTGATGATTGCGCGGATCGCCGTGGACGAGCATTCACCGCCTTCAGAGGTGCTGACGTGGCTCGAGAAAAAGTATTTCAGTTCATATATGCCCCGTGGGGTATGCATGAATTTCTGCGTGGTCACCCGGGAAATCGTCGATTCATGCATGCCCACCGCTTCAGCGATGTCATGCAGAACCAGGGGCTTCATGGCTTCATCGCCGTACTCGAGGAAGCCGCGCTGGTGCTCGACGATCTGGGTGGCGACCTTCATCAGGGTTTCGTTGCGGCTCTGCAGGCTCTTGATGAACCAGCGGGCTTCCTGCAACTGGTTGCGCATGAAGGTGTTGTCGGCGCTGGTATCGGCACGGCGAACGAAACCGGCGTACTGCGCGTTGACTCGCAGGCGCGGTACGGATTCCTGGTTCAGCTCCACCAGCCAGCGCTCGTTGTCCTTGCGCACGATGACGTCCGGGACCACGTATTCAGCTTCACTGGATTCGATCTGCGAGCCGGGGCGCGGGTTGAGGCTTTGCACCAGCTCGATGACCTGGCGCAGCTCGTCTTCCTTGAGTTTCATGCGGCGCATCAACTGGCTGTAGTCGCGGCTGCCCAGCAGGTCGATGTAGTCGCCGACCAGGCGCTGTGCTTCGGTCAGCCAAGGGGTTTTCGCCGAGAGCTGACGCAACTGCAGCAACAGGCATTCGCCCAGGTTGCGGGCAGCGATGCCGGCCGGTTCGAATTGCTGGATGCGGTGCAGGACGGCTTCGATCTCGTCCAGCTCGATATCCAGTTCAGGATCGAAGGCTTCGAGAATTTCCTCGAGGGTCTCCTCGAGGTAGCCCTGGTTGTTGATGCAGTCGATCAGGGTCACGGCGATCAGGCGATCGGTGTCCGACATCGGTGCAAGGTTCAACTGCCAGAGCAGGTGGCTTTGCAGGCTCTCGCCAGCCGAGGTGCGGGTGGTGAAGTCCCACTCGTCATCATCGTTGCTCGGCAGGCTGCTGGCGCTGGTCTGGTAGACGTCTTCCCAGGCGGTATCCACCGGCAGTTCGTTGGGAATGCGTTCGCTCCACTCGCCGTCCTCGAGGTTGTCCACCGTGGGGGCGGCTTCCTGGTAGGAGGGTTCCTGGATCTCGGTATTGGGTTTGGACTCGGGGTTGTCGGCCAGGGGGTCGCTGTTGTCGAAGTCGTCGCCTTCTTCCTGGCGTTCGAGCATCGGATTGGACTCCAGGGCTTCCTGGATTTCCTGTTGCAGGTCCAGGGTCGACAATTGGAGCAGGCGGATGGCCTGTTGCAGCTGCGGTGTCATCGTCAGCTGCTGGCCCATTCTCAGGACTAGCGATGGTTTCATGGCAGGGGCTTAACACCTTATTTGCCGGCGCGCATGCGCCATCCACTACAGGGCGCCGGAGCGCCAAACATAAGCAAATTATATGCCTGAAACTGAAGTGTTTGCCTAGAGCGCGGTAACAATAAAATTTGTAGGGTTTATTGTTCCCGGCGCTCTGGCGTCTAGCCCTACACCTCAGCCCTTACAGGCGGAACTCATGGCCCAGATAGACTTCCTTGACCAGTTCATTGGCCAGGATGGTCTCGGAATCGCCTTCAGCGATCAGTTGCCCGTCGTTGACGATGTAGGCGGTCTCGCAGATGTCCAGGGTTTCCCGGACGTTGTGGTCGGTGATCAGCACCCCGATGCCCTTGGCCTTCAGGTGGTGGATGATCTGCTTGATGTCGCCGACCGAGATCGGGTCGACACCGGCGAAGGGTTCGTCCAGCAGGATGAACTTGGGTGCGGTGGCCAGGGCCCGGGCGATCTCCACTCGGCGGCGTTCGCCACCGGACAGGCTCATGCCGAGGTTGTCGCGGATATGGTTGATATGGAATTCCTGCAGCAGGCTTTCCAGTTCCTGGCGACGGCCGGCCTTGTCGAGTTCCTTGCGGGTCTCGAGGATGGCCATGATGTTGTCGGACACCGAGAGCTTGCGGAAGATCGAGGCTTCCTGGGGCAGGTAGCCGATACCGGCACGGGCGCGGCCGTGCATCGGCTGGTGGCTGACATCCAGGTCGTCGATCAGGACGCGGCCCTGATCGGCCTGGACCAGGCCGACGATCATGTAGAAACAGGTGGTCTTGCCGGCACCGTTGGGGCCGAGCAGGCCGACGATCTGCCCGCTGTCGATGGACAGGCTGACATCACGCACGACCTGGCGGCTCTTGTAGCTCTTGGCCAGATGCTGAGCTTTCAGAGTTGCCATTACTGGGCCTTTTGCTCGTCGGTTTTCTTTTTCGGCTGGATGACCATGTCGATCCGCGGACGTGGCGCGGTGACCGAGCTGCCATTGGCGCGACCGGCGTTGGCCACTTGCTTGACGGTGTCGTAGACGATTTTCTCGCCTTCGGTGGTGTTGCCGTCGTTGATCACCTTGGCCTTGTCGATCAGTACGATGCGGTTCTGCTGGGCATGGTACTGGATGGTCACGGCGTAGGCCTGGACCGGCTTCGGATCGGTCTGCTTCTGCAGTTGCTCGAAGTACGCCAGGTTGCCCACCGACGTCACCACGTCGATCTCGCCGGTCTTGGACCGGGTGATGGTCACGGTGTTGCCGGTGATCTTCATCGAGCCCTGGGTGATGATCACGTCGCCCCTGTAGGTGGCCACGCCGTTCTTGTCATCGAGCTGGGCGTCGTCGGCCTGGATGCGGATGGGCTGTTGGCTATCGTTCGGCAGAGCCCAGGCGCTCACGCTTCCCAGTGCTGCGCCCAGACTGAGCAAAATAGGGAGGGTTTTAACGAGCCTCATACTGTCCTCTTACGTTCGATAGCAGGTTCATCCTGCCGTCTTTCAAATACGCTTTCATTCCCTTGGCCGTAGTCACGCCGCCGGCGCCGTCGATTCTAACGGCTTGCTCGGTCTGCGCATATTGCTTCTGCGGGAATACTGTCATGCGGGTGGTGGTGATCAGCAGATTGCGGTTGTGCTCGTCGGTGCGGGACACCCGTACCGAATCGATCAGCTCGACTTCGGTGCCGTCCGGATTGACCTCGCCGCGCTCGCTCTGGACGTGCCAGGGAAAGGTGGTGCCACGGTACATCTGCAGGTCCGGCTTGGTCAGCAGGGTCACTTCGCTGGATTTGACGTGCTCGACCTTGTCCGAGGTCATTTCGTACTGCAGTTTGCCGTCGGGCAGGTACTGCACGCTGCGGGCGTTGATCACGTAATAGTCGATGGCGCTTTCGTCGACCTGGGCCACGGGCTTGTCGAGGAAGCGTTCGGGGCTGATGTTCCAATAACCGACCGCCGCGAACAGCAGGGCGATGGTTCCGAAGACCAGAATGTTGCGAATCTTTTTGCTCAGCATGGTCGGGCTCTATAAGTAAGCGGCATTGGCTGCTTCAAGGCGATCCTGGGCACGCAGGATCAGCTCGCAGAACTCCCGGGCAGCGCCTTCGCCGCCACGGGCAATGGTGACGCCATGGGCATGTTCGCGGACAAAGCCTGCCGCGTTGGCGACCGCCATGCCCAGGCCGACGCGGCGGATCACCGGCAGGTCGGGCAGGTCGTCACCCAGGTAGGCGACCTGTTCATAGCTTAGGTTGAGTTGGGCAAGAAGTTCGTCCAAAACCACCAGCTTGTCTTCACGGCCCTGGTACAGGTGAGGAATCCCCAGGTTCTTGGCCCGGCGCTCTACCACCGGGGTCTTGCGCCCGCTGATGATCGCCGTCTGTACGCCGGCAGCCATGAGCATCTTGATGCCCTGGCCATCGAGGGTGTTGAAGGTCTTGAATTCACTGCCGTCTTCGAGGAAGTACAGGCGGCCGTCGGTCAGGACGCCGTCGACGTCGAACACCGCCAGCTTGATGTGTTTGCCGCGTTGCAGCAGGTCGGTACTCATTACATGACTCCCGCGCGCAGCAGGTCGTGCATGTTCAAGGCGCCGATCGGCCGGTCTTCCTTGTCCACCACCACCAGGGCGCTGATTTTATGGTCTTCCATGATTTTCAGGGCTTCAGCGGCCAGCATGTCGGCACGGGCAGTCTTGCCATGAGGGGTCATGACCGAGTCGATGGTGGCGTGATGAATATCGATGGCGCGATCGAGGGTGCGACGCAGGTCACCGTCGGTGAAGATCCCGGCCAGGCGGCCATCGGCCTCCAGAATCACGGTCATGCCCAGGCCCTTGCGGGTCATTTCCATGAGCGCGTCCTTGAGCAGGGTGCCGCGCTGCACCTGCGGCAGGTCCGAGCCTTCGTGCATGACGTTCTCGACCTTGAGCAGCAGCCGGCGGCCCAGGGCGCCTCCCGGATGGGAGAATGCGAAGTCTTCGGCGGTGAAGCCGCGGGCTTCCAGCAGGGCCACGGCCAGGGCATCGCCCATGACTAGTGCGGCGGTAGTCGAGGACGTCGGTGCCAGGTTCAATGGGCAGGCTTCGTGCTCGACATGAACGTTGAGGCTGACATCGGCAGCCTTGGCCAGCGGCGACTCCGGGTTGCCGGTGAGGCTGATCAACTGGATGCCCAGGCGCTTGATCAGCGGCAGCAGAGTGACGATTTCGTTGGTCGAGCCGGAGTTGGAGAGGGCCAGGATCACGTCGTCGCGGGTGATCATGCCCATGTCGCCATGGCTGGCTTCGGCGGGATGCACAAAGAAAGCCGTGGTTCCGGTGCTGGCCAGGGTAGCTGCAATCTTGTTGCCGACGTGCCCGGACTTGCCCATGCCGACCACGACCACGCGGCCTTTGCTGGCCAGAATCATCTCGCAAGCGCGTACGAAATCTGCGTCGATATGGGGCAGCAAGCCTTCTACTGCTTGAAGTTCGAGGCGGATGGTGCGTTGTGCTGATTGAATCAGGTCGCTGGATTGGCTCATGTCTGAAATCGTATAGCCCGATGAAAAGGCGGCGATTATAGCGGTAATGAACAAATCCCTCACGCAAGTTCGTCAGACTTTGCCCAAGGCGCCTGAGCAATCTTCCGGTTTTGCCTGTCGTAGACCTGAACGTTCACGGCTTCGGCCTTGGGGGCTCCGTATCAGCAGTGATATAGTTCGCCGCCAGTTCGGCCTGCGCAGGGGCACGTGCTCCCGGCAGGGAGCCAAGCGTCCGAGTGAAAGGCTGCATCGCAAGGAGTTTAGATGAGTGCCGATAACGCCTACGCGGTCGAGCTGAAGGGATTGTCCTTCAAGCGCGGTGCGCGCAGCATTTTCAATAATGTGGATATCCGTATTCCGCGGGGCAAGGTCACCGGCATCATGGGGCCTTCCGGCTGTGGGAAAACCACCCTGTTGCGCTTGATGGGCATGCAGTTGCAGCCCAGCAGCGGCGAAGTGTGGGTGAACGGCCAGAATCTACCGACCCTTTCACGCAGCGATCTGTTCGACGCACGCAAGCAAATGGGCGTGCTGTTCCAGAGTGGCGCACTGTTCACCGACCTGGATGTGTTCGAGAACGTGGCCTTTCCGCTGCGGGTGCACACCCAACTGCCCGATGAAATGATTCGTGACATTGTCCTGCTCAAGCTGCAGGCGGTGGGGCTGCGCGGCGCTGTCGACCTGATGCCCGATGAGCTGTCCGGTGGCATGAAGCGCCGTGTCGCCCTGGCCCGGGCAATTGCCCTGGACCCGCAGATTCTGATGTATGACGAGCCGTTCGTAGGCCAGGACCCCATTGCCATGGGGGTCCTGGTGCGCCTGATCCGCCTGCTCAATGACGCCCTGGGCATCACCAGCATCGTGGTTTCCCACGACCTGGCGGAAACCGCGAGCATTGCCGATTACCTCTATGTCGTCGGTGATGGCCAGGTATTGGGCCAGGGAACTCCTGCCGAATTGATGGACTCCGACAATCCGCGTATTCGTCAATTCATGAAGGGCGATCCTGACGGCCCGGTACCGTTTCACTTTCCAGCGCCGGATTACCGCGCAGATCTTCTGGGGAAGCGCTGATGCGCAAAATATCGCTAATCGAGAGGGTTCGCCTCTTCGGTCGCTCAGGCATCGATGTCCTGGCGGTACTGGGGCGTTCCACCCTGTTCCTGTTCCACGCCTTGCTCGGGCGCGGCGGCATCGGCGGCGGCTTTGGCCTGCTGGTCAAGCAATTGCACTCAGTGGGCGTGATGTCCCTGGTGATCATCGTCGTGTCCGGGATCTTCATCGGCATGGTGCTGGCGTTGCAGGGCTTCAATATCCTCTCCAGCTACGGTTCGGAGCAGGCGGTCGGGCAGATGGTGGCCCTGACCCTGCTGCGGGAGCTGGGGCCGGTGGTCACTGCGCTGCTGTTCGCCGGGCGTGCCGGTTCGGCGCTGACCGCGGAGATCGGCAACATGAAGTCCACCGAGCAGCTCTCCAGCCTGGAGGTGATCGGCGTCGACCCGCTCAAGTACATCATCGCCCCGCGCCTGTGGGCCGGCTTCATTTCCCTGCCATTGCTGGCGATGATCTTCAGCGTGGTGGGCATCTGGGGCGGATCCTGGGTGGCTGTCGACTGGCTGGGGGTCTATGAGGGCTCCTACTGGTCGAACATGCAGAACAGCGTGACCTTCAGTGGCGACGTGCTCAACGGCGTGATCAAAAGCATTGTTTTCGCGTTTGTAGTGACCTGGATTGCCGTATTCCAAGGCTACGACTGTGAGCCCACTTCAGAGGGGATCAGCCGTGCCACTACCAAGACCGTGGTGTATGCCTCGTTGGCCGTACTCGGCTTGGACTTTATTCTGACCGCCTTGATGTTTGGAGATTTCTGATGCAAAACCGCACCCTGGAAATCGGTGTCGGCCTTTTCCTGCTGGCCGGCATCCTGGCTTTGCTGTTGCTTGCCCTGCGCGTCAGTGGCTTGTCTCCGACCGCGAGCACCGATACTTATAAACTTTATGCCTACTTCGACAATATCGCCGGTTTGACGGTCAGAGCTAAGGTGACCATGGCCGGTGTGACCATCGGCAAGGTCACGGCGATCGATCTGGACCGTGACAGTTTCACCGGCCGGGTGACCATGCAACTGGAAAAGCGTGTGGATAATCTGCCGACCGACTCCACTGCATCTATCCTGACTGCTGGCCTGTTGGGTGAGAAATACATCGGCATCAGCGTGGGCGGGGAAGAAGCCTTGCTCAAGGATGGTGGAACCATCCACGACACCCAGTCGTCGCTGGTACTGGAGGACCTGATCGGTAAATTCCTGCTCAATACCGTTAGCAAAGACGCCAAATGAGGAGTTTTTCGATGATCTCTATCTTGCGACGTGGCCTGTTGGTGCTGCTGGCGGCCTTGCCGTTGCTGGCCAGCGCGGCGAGCGCACCTTCCGCGCATGATCTGGTGCAGGACACGACCACCCGTCTGCTCGCGGACTTGGCGGCCAATAAAGAGAAGTACAAGCAAAGCCCGAGCGATTTCTACAATGCCTTGAACAGCATTGTCGGTCCGGTGGTGGATGCCGATGGCATTTCCCGCAGCATCATGACCGTGAAGTATTCGCGCAAGGCCACGCCGGAGCAGATGGCGCGCTTCCAGGAAAACTTCAAGCGCAGCCTGATGCAGTTCTATGGCAACGCACTGCTCGAGTACAACAACCAGGGCATCAGCGTCGGCCCGGCCAAGGATGAAAGCGGTACCCGTACCAGCGTCGATATGCAGGTCAAGGGCAACAACGGGGCGATCTACCCGGTGTCCTATACCCTGGAAAAGATCAGCGACGAGTGGAAAGTGCGTAACGTGATCATCAACGGCATCAACATTGGCAAGCTGTTCCGTGATCAGTTCGCCGACGCCATGCAGCGCAACGGCAACAACCTGGACAAGACCATCGACGGCTGGGCTGGCGAAGTGGCCAAGGCCAAGGAAGTCACTGAAGACGCTGCACAAAAGGCTGCGCAATGAGTGCATCGGGCGTACGCCTCGGTGATGCCGGGGAGTTGTTGATCAGTGGCGTGCTGGACTACCGCAGCGGCCCGGACCTGCGCAAGCAGGGCCGGGCGCTGATCAAGTCCAGCCAGGCGCCGGCGGTGGTGCTGGACTGTTCGGCAGTGGAGAAATCCAGCAGTGTCGGCCTGGCCTTGCTGCTGGCCTTCATGCGTGATGCCCAGGCCCTTGGCAAATCGGTGAGCGTTCGCGCGCTACCCGAGGGCATGCGGGAAATTGCCGAGGTGTCCGGGGTCACCGAGATCCTCACCCAGCCCTAGGCTATTGCGAAAACGGGTTGCACATCGAGCTCGCTGGGCTGACAACAGGCCCGGCGAGTGCATATAAAGAGCCCGATAACCCTCATCTATACAGAAGCCCCCCGTCAGAGTCCTGCTATGCGGGGTTCGCAGGCGCGGGGCTTTTTTGTATGATGTCCGACCCGTGCGCACAGGGCGCCGATTGAGGTTGAGCATGCAGGCCAACGAAGTGAAGAGCTTTCTTGAGGGAAAGCTGCCCGGAGCTCAGGTAGAAGTTGAGGGCGAAGGCTGCAACTTTCAGCTGAACGTGATTAGCGACGAACTGTCGGCCTTGAGCCCGGTGAAGCGTCAGCAGAGCATCTATGCCCATTTGAATCCATGGATTGCCGATGGCAGCATCCATGCGATCACCATGAAATTTTTCAGCCGCGCGGCCTGGGCCGAGCGCACCTGAGCCCAAGGGCGTCGAGACTGTTATGGATAAATTGATTATTACCGGCGGCGTTCGTCTTGATGGCGAGATCCGCATTTCCGGGGCCAAGAACTCCGCGCTGCCAATCCTGGCGGCAACCCTGCTGTGCGATGGCCCGGTCACCGTGGCCAACCTGCCGCACCTGCACGACATCACCACCATGATCGAGCTGTTCGGTCGCATGGGCATCGAGCCGGTGATCGACGAGAAGCTTTCCGTCGAGATCGACCCGCGCACCATCAAGACCCTGGTGGCGCCCTACGAGCTGGTGAAGACCATGCGCGCCTCGATCCTGGTGCTGGGCCCGATGGTTGCCCGTTTCGGCGAAGCCGAAGTGGCCCTGCCTGGCGGTTGCGCCATCGGTTCGCGTCCAGTGGACCTGCACATCCGTGGCCTGGAAGCCATGGGCGCAGTGATCGATGTCGAAGGCGGCTACATCAAGGCCAAGGCGCCTGAAGGCGGCCTGCGCGGTGCGAACTTCTTCTTCGATACCGTGAGCGTGACCGGTACCGAGAACATCATGATGGCCGCTGCCCTGGCCAAGGGCCGCAGCGTGCTGCAGAACGCCGCTCGCGAACCTGAAGTGGTCGACCTGGCGAACTTCCTGATCGCCATGGGCGCGAAGATTTCCGGCGCCGGCACCGACACCATCACCATCGATGGGGTAGAGCGCCTGCACTCGGCAGTCTACAAAGTCATGCCCGACCGGATCGAAACCGGTACCTACCTGGTGGCCGCAGCGGTCACCGGCGGCCGGGTCAAGGTCAAGGACACCGATCCGACCATCCTTGAAGCCGTACTGGAAAAACTCAAGGAAGCCGGCGCCGAGGTCACCACCGGCAGCGACTGGATCGAGCTCAACATGCACGGCAAGCGGCCCAAGGCGGTCAACGTGCGTACCGCTCCGTACCCGGCATTCCCGACCGACATGCAGGCGCAGTTCATTTCCCTGAACGCGATTGCCGAAGGCACCGGCGCTGTGATCGAGACCATCTTCGAGAACCGCTTCATGCACGTGTACGAGCTGCACCGCATGGGCGCCAAGATCCAGGTCGAAGGCAACACCGCGATCGTCACCGGTACCGAAATCCTCAAGGGCGCGCCGGTCATGGCCACCGACCTGCGGGCTTCGGCCAGCCTGGTGATCTCGGCCCTGATGGCCGAAGGCGATACCCTGATCGACCGCATCTACCACATCGACCGTGGCTACGAGTGCATCGAAGAGAAACTGCAGATGCTCGGCGCGAAAATCCGCCGCGTACCGGGCTAGTGGCCCTGGGGGCACAGGGAGGTGCCCACACCGATTCAGTTCCACGTCGAGCCTGTCATCAGGCTCGACGCATGTCTGGCGCCATTTGCGTCCGGGCATCAGTCGCCGCATAAGGACTTACGTTACTCATGTTGACCATCGCACTGTCCAAGGGCCGTATCCTCGACGACACGCTGCCGCTTCTGGCTGAAGCGGGCATCGTGCCAACCGAGAATCCGGACAAGAGCCGCAAACTGATCATCCCCACGACCCAGGACGATGTACGCCTGCTGATCGTGCGTGCCACCGACGTGCCGACCTATGTCGAGCATGGCGCCGCCGACCTCGGGGTGGCCGGCAAGGACGTCCTGATGGAGTACACCGGCCAGGGCCTGTACGAGCCCCTGGACTTGCAGATTGCCCAGTGCAAGCTGATGACCGCCGGTGCCATCGGTGCGCAGGAGCCCAAGGGCCGCCTGCGGGTGGCGACCAAGTTCGTCAACGTGGCCAAGCGTTACTACGCCGAGCAGGGCCGTCAGGTAGACATCATCAAGCTCTACGGCTCGATGGAGCTGGCACCGTTGATCGGCCTGGCAGACAAGATCATCGACGTGGTCGACACTGGCAATACCCTGCGGGCCAATGGCCTGGAACCTCAGGAACTGATCGCCACCATCAGCTCCCGCCTGGTGGTCAACAAGGCCTCCATGAAGATGCAGCACGCGCGCATCCAGGCCTTGATCGATACCCTGCGCAAGGCAGTGGAATCGCGACACCGCGGCTGACTCACATGCGTGGCCCTGAGCCGCGCCCATCTATCCGCGTCATAGCCAGAATCCTCAGGTGCCCACGCGGATGGCTTGGTAGTCTTGCGGCGCCTGAGTTTTGCAAAATCCAGCTTGTCCTTTTGTGCACTCGCCAATCAATGAGGCCTTCGCTATGACCGCTCCCACTGCAATTCGCCGACTCAACGCTGCCGACCCGGATTTCGCCCAGCATCTGGATCATCTGCTGAGCTGGGAAAGTGTCTCTGACGACTCGGTCAATCAGCGGGTGCTGGACATCATCAAGGCGGTACGCGAGCGCGGCGACGCGGCGCTGGTGGAGTTCACCCAGCGCTTCGATGGCCTGGAAGTGGCCTCCATGGCCGACCTGATCCTGCCGCGCGAGCGCCTGGAACTGGCCCTGACGCGGATTACCACCGTGCAGCGCGAAGCCCTGGAAAAAGCCGCGGCGCGGGTGCGCAGCTACCACGAGAAACAGAAGCAGGATTCCTGGACCTACACCGAGGCCGACGGCACGGTACTCGGGCAGAAGGTCACGCCGCTGGACCGCGCCGGCCTGTATGTGCCGGGGGGCAAGGCATCCTACCCGTCCTCGGTGCTGATGAACGCGATCCCGGCCAAGGTCGCGGGCGTCACCGAAGTGGTGATGGTGGTGCCGACCCCCCGTGGCGAGGTCAATGAACTGGTGCTGGCCGCCGCCTGCATCGCCGGGGTCGACCGGGTGTTCACCATCGGTGGCGCCCAGGCCGTGGCCGCGCTGGCCTATGGCACCGAAAGCGTGCCCCAGGTGGACAAGGTGGTCGGCCCGGGCAACATCTATGTAGCCACCGCCAAGCGCCACGTGTTCGGCCAGGTGGGTATCGACATGATTGCCGGTCCGTCGGAGATCCTGGTGGTCTGCGATGGGCAGACCGATCCGGACTGGATCGCCATGGACCTGTTCTCCCAGGCCGAGCATGACGAAGACGCCCAGGCGATCCTGGTCAGCCCGGATGCCGAGTTCCTCGACAAGGTGGCCGCGAGCATCGCCAAGCTGCTGCCGACCATGGAGCGCGCCGAGATCATCAACACCTCGATCAACGGCCGTGGCGCCCTGATCAAGGTCCGCGACATGCAACAGGCCATCGAAGTGGCCAACCGCATCGCTCCCGAGCACCTGGAGCTGTCGGTGGCCGACCCGCAGGCCTGGCTGCCGCAGATTCGCCACGCCGGGGCGATCTTCATGGGCCGTCACACCTCCGAAGCCCTGGGCGACTACTGCGCAGGCCCGAACCATGTGCTGCCGACTTCCGGAACCGCGCGTTTCTCTTCGCCGTTGGGCGTGTATGACTTCCAGAAGCGCTCGTCGATCATCTTCTGCTCCGAGCAGGGGGCGTCCGAGCTGGGCCGCACCGCCTCGGTGCTGGCCCGAGGCGAGTCGCTGACCGCCCATGCCCGCAGCGCCGAATACCGTATCGTCGACGACCAAGATCAGGGGCAATGAACATGAGCAAATTCTGGAGTCCGTTGGTCAAGAACCTGGTGCCCTACGTACCGGGCGAGCAACCCAAGCTGACCAAGCTGGTCAAGCTCAACACCAATGAAAACCCCTACGGTCCCTCGCCCAAGGCCCTGGCGGCGATGCAGGCCGAGCTCAACGACAACCTGCGCCTGTACCCCGATCCCAACAGTGACCTGCTCAAGCAGGCAGTGGCCAGCTACTACGGGGTGCAGGGCAACCAGGTGTTCCTCGGCAACGGCTCCGACGAAGTCCTGGCGCACGTTTTCCATGGCCTGCTGCAGCAGCAACTGCCACTGCTGTTCCCGGACATCAGCTACAGCTTCTATCCGGTGTACTGCGGCTTGTACGCTATCGATTTCGAAGCGGTGCCCCTGGACCAGCAGTTCCAGATCCGCGTGGACGACTACGCCAAGCCCAACGGCGGGATCATCTTCCCCAACCCGAATGCGCCCACCGGCTGCCTGCTGGCCCTGGACGCGGTCGAGCAGATTCTCAAGGCCAGCCCGGATTCGGTGGTAGTGGTCGACGAAGCCTACATCGACTTTGGCGGCGAGAGTGCCATCAGCCTGGTGGATCGCTACCCGAACCTGCTGGTCACCCAGACCCTGTCCAAGTCCCGTTCCCTGGCCGGGCTGCGGGTGGGCCTGGCGGTGGGGCATCCGGACCTGATCGAGGCCCTGGAGCGGGTCAAGAACAGCTTCAACTCCTACCCGCTGGATCGCCTGGCGATCGTCGGCGCGGCAGCAGCCTTCGAGGATCGCGAATACTTCGCCAAGACCTGCCAGCAGGTCATCGACAGCCGCGAGTGGGTCGTAGCGCAACTGCAGGCCAAGGGGTTTGAAGTACTGCCATCGGCGGCCAACTTCATCTTCGCCCGGCACCCGCAGCACGACGCAGCGGGCCTGGCGACCAAACTGCGTGAGCAAGGGGTGATCGTGCGTCACTTCAAGCAGGAACGGATCGCCCAGTTCCTGCGCATCAGCATTGGCACGCAGGAGCAGAACCAGGCCCTGATCGACGCTCTGGGAGAGCTCTAAGCCGCAAGCCGCAAGCTTCTAGCTAGAAACTTGCCGCTTGCAGCTGCTGCCCCCGGCAGCCCTCATTCGTGATGCGGCTGGCCAAGGAAGGTCAGGGAACTGAACAGTCCGCGGGAGGCTACATCGGGGTTGTCCTTGAGGGGCACTTCGACTTGCGCGGCAATCACGTTCAACCCCTCGTTGCGCACCACCACCTGGGCACGGCCCTGGGCATCGGTCTCGGTGCTCAGGGTGTTCGGTGCATTGCGGTAGTCACCCACCAACTTCACCCCTGCGGCGGGCTGGCCATCGAGCAGCACCCGCACCGGCAGGCTGTTGCCTGGCCCCACCAGCAGCGGGTCGGTCTCGGGAATGATCACCAGCTTGAGCTGATCAAGCTTGGGCAGCTTTGCCGCGGGCTGATAGATCGCCAGGCTGTACTTGAAGGTCTGGGTCGACTCGATGGCATCGGGCACTTTGCTGCGGCCCAGGTTGACCCAGCGCTTGTCTGCGGTTTGCGACCACATGCCATTGTCGAGTGCGACCGCAAGGGTCGCAGGCGGTTTGAGCGGCTGCAGGCGCGCATGGTCCGCCAGGCGCTGTACCGTCACCGGGATCATTTTTGCGCTGCTGTCGTAGGCCCAGGCCCCGCTGATCTTCTGTGCCTTGAAGGCATCATCCTCGGCGCCATGGCCGTAGATCACCTCGATGTTGCCTCGTCGTTGTTCGGTCCACAGGCCATGGGCCGAGGCCTGGCTGGCGCTCAAGACGCCCAGCAGTCCCAGCAGGAAGATTGATTTGCGCTGTTGCATGGGGATTCCCTTCTACAGGTTGAGTGTCAGGCTGACGGTGAAGTTGCGCGGTTCGCCGGGGTTGACCCAGTAGTTGCTGTAGGAACGCTCGTAGTACTTCTCGTCGAACAGGTTGTTGAGGTTCAGGCCCAGGGTCAGGCTGTCGCTGGCCTTGTAGTGGGCCAGCAGGTCCAGGGTGCGATAGGCCGGGAGTTCGAAGCGGCCACCCGCCTCGCCCGAGCGATCACCGACATAGGTCAGGGCCGCGCCGATATCCGAGCCTCGCAGCAGGCCGTGCTGGAATTCATAGACCCCGAGCAGGCTGCCGCTGTGCTTGGCCACTCCGAGAATTCTGCTGCCGGCGGGGATCGTCGGATCGCCCTTGGTGACTTCGGCATCGATCAGCGCGTAGGCGCCTATCACTCGCACGGCGTCGGTCAACTGGCCGCTGAACTGCAGGTCGAAGCCCTGGCTGCGGGCCTTGCCCATGGCGCGGCTGGAGTCGGTGCCGGGGTCCAGGGCCAGAACGTTTTCCTTGTCGATGTGGAAGGCGGCGAGGGTGGCGCTCAGGCGCTCGTCGAACAGTTCGCTCTTGATGCCCACTTCATAACCTATGCCCTCTTCTGGCTTGAACGACTTGCCGCCGGCATCCAGCCCATTGTTGGGTTTGAACGAGGTGGAGGCGTTGGCGAACAGGCCCACTTGCGGGGTCAATTGGTACAGCAGGCCGGCGCGCTGGGTGAGGGCGTCGTGGGTCTGGCGGCTGCGGTTGCCGTTGGTGTGATCGTCGATCCTCTGCTCGAAATGCTCGAAGCGTGCCCCGAGCATGCCTCGCCAGCGCTCGGTGAAGATGATCTGGTCCTGCAGGTTCAGTGCCTGGCTGTGCACCTGCTCGAAGAAGTCGCTGCCCGAGCGTTTGCCGTTGGGCTTGGGCTGCCCGTAGATCGGGTCGTAGATGTCGATCGGGTAGGTGCCCCCGGCGATGGTGGTGACCCGTTCGTTCTTGCGATAGTTCTCGTATTCGCTGCCGATCAGCAACTGGTGCTGCCAGCTGCCAAGGTCGAACAGGCCATGCAGCTCCAGCTGGGTGATGCTGTCGTGCCAGTTGTTGTCCCGTTCGCGGTAGCGTCGGTTGACCGTGTGCAGGTTACTGTTCAGCGGGCGCGATTCCGAGGCAAAGCCCCACAGCTTGCCTTCCTTGTAATGGCTGGCCAGACGCAGCTTCCAGTTGTCGTCGAGGTGATGCTCCAGCGTCGCCTGGAGCAGGTTGTTGTGGTTGTCGATATTGCCGTCGTTGGGTTCGCCAAGGAAGGTCGAGCGGGATACGCCGCTCCAGCGATTACCGGGCGCGACGATGCCGCGATCGAAAGTCGAGCTATGACGCACGAACTCGCTTTCCAGCAGCAGGCTGGTGTCCGGATTCAATTGCCAACTGAAGGAGGGGGCGACCAGCACTCGGCGGCTGTCCACGTGGTCGCGGAAGCTGTGGTTGTCCTCCACCGCCAGGTTGACCCGTGACAACAGCTGGCCTTCGGCGTCCAGTGGGCTGTTGAGGTCCAGGGCGGTTCGGTAGCGATCCCAGCTGCCGGCGCTGGTCTGCAAGGTGGCGAAGGCTTCGGGTTGGGGTTTCTTGGTCACGATGTTGACCGTGCCGCCCGGGTCGCCACGACCGTAGAGGCTGGCAGCCGGCCCCTTGAGCACTTCGATGCGCTCGATGGTGGCGGCGTCCGGGGTACTGGGATAACCCCGGTTGGCGCTGAAGCCATCCTTGTAGAACTCCGAGGTGGTGAAACCACGGATGCTGTACTCATACAAGGTCAGGCCGCCGAAGTTGTTCTGCTTGGAAACGCCACCGGCGAACTCCAGGGCGCGCTCGACATTGCTGCTGCCCAGGTCCTTGAGCACGCTGGCGGGGATCACGCTGATGGACTGCGGGATATCGCGGATCGCCGTATCGGTCTTGGTGGCGCTGGCCGAGCGCGTGGCCCGGTAGCCCTTGACCGGCCCCGTTGCGGACTCGTATTCGGTACTGATACGGGTGGTTTCGAGTTCGAGGGGCCGGGGCTCTTCAGCCAGCAGGGGATCGGCCAGCAGGCCCAGGGCCAGGCCTGCCAGGGGAAGTATTGTTCGGGACGTCATGGGGCTGTTCCAATAGCGATATTGAAACAATATAACATGACTAATGAGAATGTATGCTTTTAGCCCGGCCTGGCCGGGCGCAGCGTCACTCTTCTTCTTTGACCGGCGCGGGCGGTGGCCGTAGACCGATTTCCGCGGTCAGCTTGAGTTCCTTGCCGTTGCGCATCACCTGGATCGCGACTTTCTCGGTGGGCTTGATCCGTGCCACCTGGTTCATCGAACGGCGGCCATCACCGGCAGGTTCACCGTCGATGCTGAGGATCACGTCACCCAGTTGCATGCCGGCCTTCTGTGCCGGGCCATCACGGAAGATACCGGCCACGACGATGCCCGGGCGTCCGGCCAGGCCGAAGGACTCCGCCAGCTCCTGGGTCAGGGGTTGTACTTCGATGCCCAGCCAGCCACGGATCACTTGGCCGTGCTCAATGATCGACTTCATCACCTCCATGGCCAGCTTGATCGGGATGGCGAAGCCAATGCCCTGGGAGCCGCCGGACTTGGAGAAGATCGCCGTGTTGATCCCGGTCAGGTTGCCGTTGGCGTCCACCAGCGCGCCACCGGAGTTGCCCGGGTTGATCGCGGCGTCGGTCTGGATGAAGTCTTCGTAGTTGTTCAGGCCCAGCTGGTTGCGCCCGGTGGCACTGATGATGCCCATGGTCACGGTCTGGCCGACGCCGAACGGGTTGCCGATGGCCAGCGCGACGTCACCGACGCGCACGTTTTCCGAGCGCCCGACGGTGATCGACGGCAGGTTCTTCAGGTCGATCTTGAGCACTGCCAGATCGGTCTCCGGGTCGCTGCCGATGACTCGGGCCAGGGTTTCACGGCCGTCCTTGAGCGCTACCACAATCTGCTCGGCACCGGAGGTCACGTGGTTATTGGTCAGCAGATAGCCTTCGGGGCTCATGATCACCCCGGAGCCCAGGCTTGACTCCATGCGCTGCTGCTTGGGCAGGTTGTCACCGAAGAAACGCCGGAACTGCGGGTCTTCGAACAGCGGATGAGCGGGTTTGTTGATGACCTTGGTGGTGTACAGGTTGACCACCGCAGGCGCCGCGATCACCACCGCATCGGCGTAGGACACCGGGCCCTGCTGGGTGCTGGTGGTTTGCGGAGCTTGCTGCAGGTTGACGTCCAGGCTGGGCAGGCCGACCCATTGCGGGTAACGCTGGATGATCAACAACGCGATAAGCACGCCGGCCAGTAGCGGCCAGCCAAAAAAACGCAGAGCCTTGAGCATTGAGCAAGTCCTGGGTGGTTACGAAGGGCTGCGCACGGCCCATAATGTCGCGCATTATACGAGGCCGCGCGCGCCTCTGAACGGGATATTTAGGAGTCTTTTATGGCCGTTGCCCTGAGCACACTGGTGGAAGAAGCGGACCGCTACCTGGGCAGTTCACGCATTGCTGACTATTGCCCCAATGGCCTGCAGGTCGAAGGGCGGCCGCAGGTGATGCGCATCGTCAGCGGCGTCACAGCCAGCCAGGCGCTGCTGGACGCGGCAGTGGAGGCCAAGGCCGATCTGGTGCTGGTGCATCACGGCTACTTCTGGAAAGGCGAGAACCCCTGCATCACCGGCATGAAGCAGCGTAGGTTGAAAACCCTGCTCAAGCACGACATCAGCCTGCTGGCCTATCACCTGCCCCTGGACCTGCACCCGGAGGTGGGCAACAACGTGCAGTTGGCCCGGCAGCTGGAGATTACCGTCGAAGGCCCGTTGGACCCGGAAAACCCCAAGGTCGTCGGCCTGGTAGGGTCGCTCGGCGAGCCCATGACCCCGCGGGACTTTGCCCGCCGGGTACAGGAAGTCATGGGCCGCGAGCCCTTGCTGGTCGAAGGCAGCAAAATGATCCGCCGGGTCGGCTGGTGCACCGGTGGCGGCCAGGGCTACATCGACCAGGCGGTGCAGGCCGGCGTCGACCTGTACCTGAGCGGCGAAGCCTCGGAGCAGACCTTCCACAGCGCCCGGGAAAACGACATCAGCTTCATTGCTGCCGGTCACCACGCCACTGAACGTTATGGCGTCCAGGCCCTGGGCGACTACCTGGCCCGGCGCTTCGCCCTGGAGCACCTGTTCATCGACTGCACCAACCCAATCTGAGCCCATGCGGGAGCCGGCTTGCTGGCGAAAAGATCTTCAGCCTTGAGGTGCGCTCGCAAGCGCCTTCGCTGGCAAGCCAGCTCCTACGCCGGCCTTTGGCTCAGGGGCTTTGGTGCCTAACCGGGCGGTATATTCATATATCGTTTCGTTCTAGTTGGCGTCCTGATTAGAAGCAGGTCGCTGTGCTAGCATGCCCCGCTCGAACACGGCCCGATGGCCGTCCATAAGAAAGCTTTCGTGAGTAGCCATGGTCGACAAACTGACGCATCTGAAACAGCTGGAGGCGGAAAGCATCCACATCATCCGCGAGGTGGCCGCCGAGTTCGACAACCCGGTGATGCTGTACTCCATCGGTAAAGACTCCGCCGTGATGTTGCATCTGGCCCGCAAGGCGTTCTTCCCCGGCAAGCTGCCGTTCCCGGTGATGCACGTCGACACCCAGTGGAAATTCCAGGAAATGTACAAGTTCCGCGACCGCATGGTCGAGGAACTGGGCCTGGAGCTGATCACCCACGTCAACCCGGATGGCGTGGCCCAGGGCATCAACCCCTTCACCCACGGCAGTGCCAAGCACACCGACATCATGAAGACCGAGGGCCTCAAGCAGGCCCTGGACAAATACGGCTTCGATGCCGCCTTCGGTGGTGCTCGTCGCGATGAAGAGAAGTCCCGCGCCAAGGAGCGCGTCTACTCGTTCCGCGACAGCAAGCACCGCTGGGACCCGAAGAACCAGCGCCCCGAGCTGTGGAACGTCTACAACGGCAAGGTCAACAAGGGTGAGTCGATCCGCGTGTTCCCGCTGTCCAACTGGACCGAGCTGGACATCTGGCAGTACATCTACCTGGAAGGCATCCCGATCGTGCCGCTGTACTTCGCCGCCGAGCGGGAAGTGATCGAGAAGAACGGCACCCTGATCATGATCGATGACCAGCGCATCCTCGAGCATCTGTCCGATGAAGAGAAAGCCCGCATCGTCAAGAAGAAAGTGCGTTTCCGTACCCTTGGCTGCTACCCGTTGACGGGCGCGGTGGAGTCCGAGGCCGAGAGCCTGACGGACATCATCCAGGAAATGCTCCTGACGCGAACTTCCGAGCGCCAGGGCCGGGTCATCGACCACGATGGCGCAGGCTCGATGGAAGACAAAAAACGTCAAGGGTACTTTTAAGCTTCAAGTTACAAGCGGCAAGCTGCAAGTTAGAAGCGTGATGCGTAGCTTGCAGCTTGATGCTTACAGCGGGTTGCTGTGAGCCAGCATCGAGTGACTCGTCATGGACTTCGAGAAACTGGTTGTTTGGCAGAGAAGCAAGGCTCTGGCGGTAGATATCTATAGAGAGATGGCACGATGCGAGGACTTTGGTTTCAAGAATCAAATCACTCGCTCGGCACTCTCGGTGCCCTCCAATATCGCTGAAGGTATGGAGCGACATAGTGCCAGGGAGAAATGCTGGTTTCTCTGGATTGCAAAAGCTTCCAACGGGGAGTTGCGCACGCAGATCATCGTCGGCAGTGAGATTGCCTACATAGCAAAGCCGCTGGCTGAAAATTGGATTAAAGAAACTCGCGAGCTTTCCAAAATGCTCTGCGGCTTGATCAAAAAAATTTCTGACTAGCTGTACGCCGACAAGCTTGCCGCTTGAAGCTTACAGCTTGGAGCTTGAACGCTATGAGCCATCAATCTGATTTGATCAGCGAGGACATCCTCGCTTACCTGGGCCAGCACGAACGTAAAGAGCTGCTGCGCTTTTTGACCTGCGGCAACGTCGACGACGGCAAGAGCACCCTGATCGGGCGCCTGCTGCACGACTCGAAGATGATCTACGAAGACCATCTGGAAGCCATTACCCGGGACTCGAAGAAGGTCGGCACCACCGGTGACGACATCGACCTGGCGTTGCTGGTGGATGGCCTGCAGGCCGAGCGCGAGCAGGGCATCACCATCGATGTCGCCTACCGCTACTTCTCCACCGCCAAGCGCAAGTTCATCATCGCCGACACTCCCGGCCATGAGCAGTACACCCGCAACATGGCCACCGGTGCTTCCACCTGCGACCTGGCGATCATCCTGGTGGACGCCCGCTACGGCGTGCAGACCCAGACCCGCCGCCACAGCTTCATCGCCTCTTTGCTGGGCATCAAGCACATCGTCGTGGCCATCAACAAGATGGACCTCAAGGACTTCGATGAAGGCGTGTTCGAGTCGATCAAGGCCGACTACCTGAAGTTTGCCGAAGGCTTGAAGATGCAGCCTACCAGCCTGCATTTCGTCCCCATGTCGGCGCTCAAGGGCGACAACGTGGTGAACAAGAGCGAGCGTTCGCCGTGGTACCGCGGGCAGTCGCTGATGGAGATCCTCGAGACCGTGGAAGTGGCCGGTGACCGCAACTTCACCGACCTGCGTTTCCCGGTGCAGTACGTCAACCGTCCGAACCTGAACTTCCGTGGCTTTGCCGGCACCTTGGCCAGCGGCGTCGTGCACAAGGGCGACGAAGTCGTGGTGTTGCCGTCGGGCAAGAGCAGCCGGGTGAAATCCATCGTCACCTTCGAAGGCGAGCTGGAGCAGGCCGGTCCCGGCCAGGCCGTGACCCTGACCATGGAAGACGAGATCGATATCTCCCGTGGCGACCTGCTGGTGCACGCTGATAATGTGCCGCCCGTGACCGACAGCTTCGAAGCCATGCTGGTATGGATGGCCGAAGAGCCGATGCTGCCGGGCAAGAAATACGACATCAAGCGCGCCACCAGCTATGTGCCGGGCTCGATTGCCAGCATTGTCCACAAGGTCGATGTGAACACCCTGGAAGAGGGCGCGGCCAGCGCGCTGCAGTTGAACGAGATCGGCAAGGTCAAGATCAGCCTCGATGCGCCGATCGCCCTGGACGGCTATGAAAGCAACCGCACCACTGGCGCTTTCATCGTCATCGATCGCTTGACCAACGGCACCGTCGGCGCGGGCATGATCATCGCCCAGCCAGTGGCCCATGGCAGCGCCACCCATCATGGTCGGCAGGCCCATGTAGCCACTGAGGAGCGCGCCCAGCGCTTCGGCCAGCAGCCGGCCACGGTATTGTTCAGCGGCCTGTCCGGCGCGGGCAAGAGCACCCTGGCCTATGCCGTGGAGCGCAAGCTGTTCGACATGGGGCGTGCGGTGTTCGTCCTCGATGGCCAGAACCTGCGCCATGACCTGAACAAGGGCCTGCCCCAGGACCGTGCCGGGCGTACCGAGAACTGGCGGCGTGCGGCTCAGGTGGCCCGTCAGTTCAACGAAGCCGGCCTGTTGACCCTGGCGGCCTTCGTGGCGCCGAGCGCCGAAGGCCGCGAACAGGCCAAGGACCTGATCGGCAAGGAGCGTCTGCTGACGGTCTACGTCCAGGCATCGCCTGCGGTGTGCGCCGAGCGTGATCCACAGGGCCTGTATGCGGCCGGCGGGGACAACATCCCGGGCGAGTCCTTCCCTTATGACGTGCCGCTGAATGCCGACCTGGTGGTCGACACCCAGTCGCTGTCCCTGGAAGAGAGCGTCAAGCAGGTGCTGGATCTGCTGCGTACTCGCGGCGCGATCTAAGCCACGCAAGCAGCGCCAGGCTCAAGCTGGAAGCTGCAAGAAAAAGCCCGCAGTCGAGTGATCGGCTGCGGGCTTTTTTGTGCGCTTCAGATAGCGTTCGCCGGCCAGCCGGCTCCTACGGACCTCTGTGCAGGAGCTGGCTTGCCAGCGAAGAGGCCCTCAGGGTTTGGCCGGATACTCCCGATGCAGCACTTCCAGCAGCGCATCCTTGGCCAACCACTGCTGGTTGATCCAGGCCTGAAATTCCTGACGATAGGCGGTGTCCTGCTCGTAGTTCTTGCCAATGAACTGCGCTGGAATCCGCACTTCCTCAAAACGCACCACCACCTCCTTGACCTGGCCGCACAGCAGGTCCCAGAAACCGGGGCGGCCGGCTGGGTAGTGGATGGTCACGTCGATGATCGATTGCAACTGCTCGCCCATGGCATCCAGGACAAAGGCGATGCCACCGGCCTTGGGCTTGAGCAGGTAACGGAATGGCGACTGCTGCTGGGCGTGCTTGGCTTCGGTGAAGCGTGTGCCTTCGACGAAGTTGAAGATGCCCACCGGGTTGTTGCGAAACTTCGCGCAGGTATTGCGGGTGGTTTCCAGGTCCTTGCCCTTTTTCTCCGGGTGTTTTTCCAGGTAGGCCTTGGAGTAGCGCTTCATGAAGGGAAAGCCCAGGGCCCACCAGGCCAGGCCAATCACCGGCACCCAGATCAGTTCCTGCTTGAGGAAGAACTTCAGTGGGCGGATGCGCCGGTTGAGCACGTACTGCAGGACCATGATGTCGACCCAGCTCTGGTGGTTGCTGGTGACCAGGTAGGAGTGCTGGTAGTCCAGGCCCTCCAGGCCGCTGAGGTGCCAGCGGGTGCGGCACACCAGCTTCATCCAGGCCTTGTTGTTGCTGATCCAGGCTTCGTGGGTGTGGTTCATCAGCCAGTGGGTAAAGCGCTGGGTGAGGGCGAAGGGCAGGGCCTTGAAGATCGCCACGCAGAACAGGAACGAGCACAGCAGGATGGTGTTCAGCGCCAGGAGCAGCGAGGCGATGATCCCGCGTACGGCAGCAGGTAGAAATTCCAGCATTTAGACATCCATAGGTCGGTTGGCGGCTTGAATCGCAGTCAGGGCGATGGTGTAGACGATGTCGTCCACCTGGGCGCCGCGGGGCAGGTCGTTCACGGGTTTGCGCAGGCCTTGCAGCATCGGCCCCAGGCTCACGCAGTCGGCGCTGCGCTGTACCGCCTTGTGAGTAGTGTTGCCGGTGTTCAGGTCGGGGAACACGAACACCGTGGCCTTGCCCGCCACCTGGCTGTTGGGGGCCAGTTGCCGGGCAACGTTCTCGTTGGCTGCGGCGTCGTACTGCAACGGCCCATCGATCAACAGCGAACGCTGGGATTCGTGGGCCAGCAGGGTCGCTTCGCGGACCTTTTCCACTTCTTCGCCGCTGGCCGAATCACCGCTGGAGTAGCTGATCATTGCCACTCGCGGGGTGATGCCGAAGGCCGCCGCCGAGTCGGCGCTCTGCAGGGCGATCTCCGCCAGTTCGCTGGCGCTGGGGTGCGGGTTCATCACGCAGTCGCCGTAGACCAGCACCTGCTCGGGGAACAGCATGAAGAACACCGAGGACACCAGGGTGCAGCCCGGGGCGGTCTTGATCAGTTGCAGGGCCGGGCGGATGGTGTTGGCGGTGGAATGGATGACCCCGGATACCAGGCCGTCTACTTCATCCAGGGCCAGCATCACCGTGCCGATCACCACCGGGTCTTCCAGTTGCTGCTCGGCCATGGGCGCGTTGAGGCTCTTGCTCTTGCGCAGGGCCACCATGGGTTCGACGTAGCGTTCGCGGATCAGGTCCGGATCGAGGATCTCCAGGCCTTCCGGCAGTTCGATACCCTGGGCCCGGGCCACAGCGTGCACGTCTTCCGGCTTGGCCAACAGCACGCAGCGGGCAATGCCTCGGGCCTGGCAGATGGCAGCGGCCTGCACGGTCAGGGGTTCGCTGCCCTCGGGCAGGACGATGCGCTTGTTGGCTTCCTGGGCCCGCTGGATCAACTGATAGCGGAACACCGCCGGCGACAGGCGCATTTCCCGCGGGGTGCCGCAGCGCTGGTGCAGCCAGTTGGCGTCCAGGTGGCTGGCGACGAAGTCGGTGATGATTTCCGCACGCTCGCGGTCATCAATGGGGATTTCCTTGTTCAGGCCGTTGAGCTGGTTGGCGGTGTCGTAGGAGCCAGTGCTCACCGACAGCACCGGCAGGCCGGCGTTGAAGGCGCCACGGCACAGCTCCATGATCCGTGGGTCGGGCAGGGTGTCGCTGGTCAGCAGCAGGCCGGCCAGGGGCACGCCGTTGATGGCCGCCAGGCTCACCGCAAGGATGATGTCGTCGCGGTCGCCCGGGGTCACCACCAGTACTCCGGGCTTGAGCAGCTCCACGGTGTTGCGCATGGTGCGGGCGCAAATGATGATCTTGGTCATGCGCCGGCTTTCGTAGTCGCCGGCGTTGAGCACCTGGGCGCCCATCAGGTCGGCCACATCGCGGGTGCGCGGGGCGTTCAGTTCCGGCTGGAAGGGAATGCAGCCCAGCAGGCGGAAGTCGCCGCTGCGCAGCAGCGGCGAGTGTTCCTTGAGGCGGGCGGAAAACGCCTCCATGCTTTCGTCGGTGCGCACCTTGTTGAGGATCACCCCCAGCACTTTCGGGTCCCGGGGGCCGCCGAACAACTGGGCCTGCAACTCGACTCGCCCGGACAGTTCGGTGAGCACTTCGTTTTCCGGCGCGGACACCAGGATCACCTCGGCATCCAGGCTTTTCGCCAGATGCAGGTTGACCCGGGCGGCATAGCTGGCGCTGCGGGTCGGCACCATGCCTTCGACGATCAGCACGTCCTTGCCGATAGCCGCCTGCTGGTACAAGGCGATGATTTCTTCCAGCAACTCGTCCAGCTGGCCGTCGCCGAGCATCCGCTCCACCTGGGCCAGGCCCAGGGGTTGCGGTGGTTTCAGGCCGTGGGTGCGGGCCACCAGCTCGGTGGAGCGCTCGGGGCCGGTGTCGCCCGGGTGAGGCTGGGCAATGGGCTTGAAGAAGCCGACCTTGAGGCCGGCCCGTTCCAGGGTACGCACCAGCCCGAGGCTGATGGAGGTCAGACCCACACCAAAATCGGTGGGCGCGATAAAAAAAGTTTGCATGCGAATTCTCAAGAAGGTGCATGGCAAGGGCGACGGTCTTTGGCCGTCTGCCTGCTAGTCAGACGCTTAGGTTATCGTTTCCCGCGTCTTGAGCACACCAGCCGCAAGCAAAGGGCTGGCCTATTTTTTCTGCCCGCCGCTGTGGGTCCAGGACCCAGGCACGGGATTGCCAGGGCGGCTGGTGACGCAGGTGCTGGGTGTGCCCGCAGGACAGTTCAGCCACCCAGTGGCCGTGCTCATCCTGATGAAAACCGCAGATTGTCGAGTGTTTTTTCGCTTTCCGTTTGTCCGGGTTCCGTTCGCTTTCGAGCGATTGCTTCGCTAAACTTGGACGTTCTTCATTCTTATGCAAAAGGTCCCGCCCCATGCTGATCGCCGCCAATAAGGCTGTCTCCATCGACTATACCCTCACCAACGACGCTGGTGAGGTCATCGACAGCTCTGCCGGCGGCGCCCCGCTGGTTTACCTGCAAGGTGCAGGTAACATCATTCCTGGCCTGGAAAAGGCTCTGGAAGGCAAGCAGGTCGGTGACGAACTGAAGGTTTCCGTTGAACCTGAAGATGCCTACGGCGAATACGCTGCCGAACTGGTCAGCACCCTGAGCCGCAGCATGTTCGAAGGCGTTGACGAGCTGGAAGTGGGCATGCAGTTCCACGCTTCTGCTCCGGACGGCCAGATGCAGATCGTGACCATCCGCGACCTGGACGGCGACGACGTCACCGTCGACGGTAACCACCCATTGGCCGGCCAGCGCTTGAACTTCCAGGTCAAGATCGTTGCCATCCGTGACGCCAGCCAGGAAGAAGTCGCTCATGGCCACGTCCATGGCGAAGGTGGCCATCAGCACTGATTTCTGCGCTAAGCTCAAGTTTGCTGGAAAGGCGCCCGAGGGCGCCTTTTTAGTCCGTGGCTTTTGGCTGTACTGTCGAGAGGCTGTTTTCTGTAAGAACACAGGAATTTGGAGTTCGTCATGAGTGCTTTTCACGACCTTAAATTGAAAGCCCTGGATGGTCAGGAGCTGCCGCTCGCGCCCTTCAAGGGGCATGTCGTGCTGGTGGTCAACGTCGCCTCCAAATGTGGTCTGACACCACAATATGCGGCGTTGGAGAATCTCTATCAGCAATACAAGGGCCAGGGATTCAGCGTGCTGGGCCTGCCTTGCAATCAGTTCGCGGGACAGGAGCCGGGCACCGAGCAGGACATCCAGGAGTTCTGCAGCCTCAACTACGGGGTGAGTTTTCCCTTGAGCAGCAAGCTTGAGGTCAACGGTCCCGAGCGTCATCAGTTGTACCGTCTGCTGGCGGGCGAGGGGGCCGAATTTCCGGGGGACATCACCTGGAACTTCGAAAAATTCCTGGTGGGCAAGGACGGCCGGGTCTTGGCGCGTTTCTCGCCACGCACTGCGCCGGATGATCCCACTGTGGTCCAGGCGATCGAGAAAGCGCTGAGTTGAAGCCATCGCCGGGCGCATTCGCCCGGCCCGTTTCTACCGCCTGTCCAGCGCCGCTTCCATGCGGCGTTTTTGCATCTAAATCACTCAGATCAATAATGCTGTGCAGTGCGTTGGCGGATGAATATTATCCTCATCATAAGTGCGCCGGGACCTGCTTCCGGCGTGGCCCTGTGCGTCGTTCATCGACCCCAGCCTTTTTTGCCGGAGTGCTGCATGCCTGTTCAAGCCCTGTTCAAACCCTTTCAACTTGGCGCGCTGGAACTGCCGAGCCGCGTGGTCATGGCGCCGATGACCCGTTCCTTCTCTCCGGGCGGAGTACCCAATTCCAAGGTCATCGAATACTACCGGCGCCGTGCGGCGGCGGGTGTCGGCCTGATCATCACCGAAGGCACCACCGTTGGGCACAAGGCTGCCAACGGCTACCCCAATGTGCCGCAGTTCTACGGTGAGGCGGCACTGGCCGGCTGGAAGAAAGTGGTGGACGCGGTCCATGCCGAAGGCGGCAAGATCGTTCCGCAGCTGTGGCACGTCGGCAACGTTCGACGCCTGGGCACTGAGCCGGATGCCAGCGTGCCGGGTTATGGCCCGATGGAGAAACTCAAAGATGGCCAGGTGCTGGTGCATGGCATGAGTCACCAGGATATCCAGGACGTGATCGGCGCGTTCGCCCAGGCGGCCAAGGATGCCCAGAGCATTGGCATGGACGGTGTGGAAATCCATGGCGCCCACGGTTACCTGGTGGACCAGTTCTTCTGGGAAGGCACCAACCAGCGCACCGATGAATACGGCGGCGACCTGACCCAGCGTTCGCGCTTCGCCATCGAGCTGATCCAGGCCGTGCGGGCCGCTGTCGGCCCGGATTTCCCAATCATCCTGCGTTTCTCCCAGTGGAAGCAGCAGGACTATAGCGCGCGCCTGGTGCAGACCCCGGAAGCCTTGGCTGCCTTTCTCAAGCCCCTGGCGGATGCCGGTGTGGATATCTTCCACTGCTCGACCCGGCGCTTCTGGGAGCCGGAATTCGAAGGCTCCGAGCTGAACCTGGCAGGCTGGGCCCGCAAGCTCACCGGCAAGCCCACCATCACCGTGGGCAGCGTCGGCCTGGACGGCGAGTTCCTGCAGTTCATGGTCAACACCGACAAGGTGGCGCAACCGGCCAGCCTGGAAAACCTGCTGCAGCGCCTGAACAATGACGAGTTCGACCTGGTGGCCGTGGGCCGTGCACTGCTGGTGGATCCGGACTGGGCGCAGAAAGTCCGTGACGGGCGTGAACAGGACATCCTGCCGTTCAGCCGTGAAGCGCTGACGACCCTGGTTTAACTCCCGGCTCCGGGCGGCGAGGGGGGCAGCCCCCTTGCCGTGCCGAGTGTCTCTGCCGTGGCTCGGGGTGGGCTACCGGCTTCTATGACCCCTTCGTAATCCGCAGTTGGCGAGTGCTGGCAGGTACGGCGCAACTGATCTTCGAATTGCTCGATCACCGCAGCCCAGCCCTGGCGGCTGGCGTGCTGGCGGGCATTGAGGCGCACCCGGCGCAGGGTTTCCGCTTCTTCCAGCAGCCAACTGGCGGCGTCACAGAAGGCGCTTTCATCCCCGGGCATGGCCAGCACACCGTTATAGCCGTGGCGCATATGCTGGGCTGCTGCGGCCTGGTCGTAGGCCACTACCGCCAGCCCGGACGCCAGGGCTTCCAGCACCACGTTGCCGAAGGTTTCGGTCAGGCTGGGAAACAGGAACAGATCCCCACAGGCGTAATGGGCTGCCAGGGCTTCGCCACGCTGGCTGCCGCAGAACAAGGCGTCGGGCAGGCTTTTTTCCAGAGTGGCGCGCTGTGGCCCGTCGCCCACGACGATCAGTTTCATCCTGCGTTGTGGATAAGTCGCCTTGAGCTGCTCGAAACAGCGCTTGAGCAGGCCGAGGTTTTTCTCCGGGGCCAGGCGTCCAACATGAATCACCGCCAGATCGTCGTTGCCCAGGCCCCATGCGGCCCGCAGCTCATTGAGGCGTTTGGCCGGGTGGAACAACTGGCTGTCGACCCCCCGGGACAGCAGGGACAGGCGTTCGAAATGCCGGCGCTCCAGTTCCAGGCGCTGGCTGGCGCTGGGTACCAGGGTCAGTTGCGAGCGGTTGTGGAACCAGCGCAGGTAGTGGGTCAGCAAGCGGGTCAGCAATCCCAGGCCGTACTGGCTGGAGTACTGCTGGAAGTTGGTGTGGAAACCACTGACCACGGCGATGCCCAGGCGCTTTGCGGCGCGCAGCGCAGACAGCCCCAGCGGCCCTTCAGTGGCGATGTACAGCACATCCGGGCGTTGGCGCTTCCAGCGGCGCAACAGCTTGTGCATCGAAGACTGGCCCCATTGCAGGCCCGGGTAGCCTGGCAGCGGCCAGCCCCGGCACAGCAGCAGGGCCTCGTCGCTGCTGCGGCTCTGGTCACAGCCCTGGCGCGGACGCACCAGTTCGACCTGATGGCCACGAGCCTTCAGGCCATCGCAGAGGCGGCCGAGGGTATTGGCCACGCCATTGATTTCCGGTGGGAAGGTTTCGGTGATCAGGGTGATGTGCAGAGCTGTCGTCATGGCCTCAGTCTCGGCTGAGGCCGTGTCGTCATTGTGACGTCAGGATGATGGATTTGTGACGGCGCAGGCCTTGGGCCCCGGGCGTTGCGCCGGGGCCCGATGTATTGACGCCTAAGGGCGCCGGAGCGGTGTTCAGTCGCGTTCCAGCGGCAGGTTTTCCGGGCCGCGCTCGCGCACCCAGAACAAGGTCGCGCCGGCCACGGCGGCCGGCATCATCAGGATGTTGATGAAGGGAATCATCAGCGCCAGATAGACGATGCCGCCGAAGCCCAGGCTCTGCCAGCGCTTTTCCCGCAGCCAGGCGAGCATGTCCTGCCAGCTCATCTTGTGGTTGTCCGCCGGGTAGTCGATGTACTGGATGGCCATCATCCAGATGCCGAACAGCAGCCACAGCGGGGCGGCGACCAGATTGACCACCGGAATCAGCGAAAGAATGAACAGGCCGATGGCCCGGGGCAGGAAGTAGCCGAGCTTGCGCAGTTCCCGGGACAGGGTGCGGGGGATCATGGCGATCAGTTCGCCCCAGCTGAATGGCGGGAAGTCGTCGGTGCCGCGGACCACGGTCTCGACCTTTTCCGATAGAAAACCGTTGAACGGTGCGGCAATGATGTTGGCCAGCATGGTGAAGGTGAAAAACACCATCAGCACCAACAACACCACGAACAACGGCCAGAGGATATAGCTGAGAAAACTCAGCCAGTCCGGCAGCGAGGGCATCAGGGCATCGACCCAGAGGCTGAACTGGTGACCGGCGAAATAGATCAATCCGACGAACAGCACCAGGTTGATTACCAGGGGCAGGAGCACGAACAGGCGCAGGCCGGGACTGAGGATCAGCTTCAGGCCTTCACGCAGGTATTGCGGGCCGGACAGGACGGGGGCGGGCATAGAGCGCTCCGAGCAAAAGGAAAACGCGCCGACCTTACCGACTTTGCTCAAGGGACGAAAGTGCGGTGAACAGGTCGACATCAACGGTAACAAAGACCCCTTCAAATAGGCCTTCTGAGGATAGAGACCGCCTATGAGCTGGATTGTTAAACCGTATTTCCTTAATCTTCGCCCCCTCTATACGCTTCACCCATTATTTTTTGGACGGGCGAGTTAAGGCCTTCCCCAAGGTTTCGCCGTCCTTTTTTATTGCAGCCGGCAATCCGGCGTTCCGCGCCAGGTCACCCGGGCCGGTCGAAAGGAGTGAGTCATGTCTGATGTACGTCATTCGCGTGTGATTATTCTCGGTTCCGGCCCTGCCGGTTACAGCGCTGCGGTGTATGCCGCCCGTGCCAACCTGAAGCCGCTGCTGATCACTGGCATGCAGGCCGGTGGCCAGCTGACCACCACCACCGAAGTCGACAACTGGCCCGGCGACGTGCATGGCCTGACCGGCCCGGCGCTGATGGAGCGGATGCGCGAACACGCCGAGCGTTTCGAGACCGAAATCGTCTTCGACCACATCAATGCCGTGGACTTCGCCGCCAAGCCCTACACCCTGACCGGTGACAGCGCGACCTACACCTGCGACGCGCTGATCATCGCCACCGGCGCCAGCGCCCGCTACCTGGGCCTGCCTTCGGAAGAAGCCTTCATGGGCAAGGGTGTTTCCGCCTGCGCGACCTGCGACGGCTTCTTCTATCGCAACAAGCCGGTGGCCGTGGTCGGTGGTGGCAACACCGCTGTCGAAGAAGCCCTGTACCTGGCCAACATTGCCAGCAAGGTCACCCTGATCCACCGTCGCGATACCTTCCGCGCCGAGAAGATCCTGATCGACAAGCTCAATGCCCGGGTTGCCGAAGGCAAGATCGAGCTCAAGCTGAACTCGAACCTGGACGAAGTGCTGGGCGACAACATGGGCGTCACCGGTGCACGCTTGAAGAACAACGACGGCAGCTTCGACGAAATCACGGTCGATGGCGTGTTCATCGCCATTGGCCACACTCCGAACACTTCGCTGTTCGAAGGCCAGTTGCAGCTCAAGGACGGCTACCTGGTGGTGCAGGGCGGCCGTGACGGCAACGCCACCGCCACCAGCGTCGAGGGCATCTTCGCTGCCGGTGACGTGGCCGACCACGTGTATCGCCAGGCCATCACCTCGGCCGGCGCCGGCTGCATGGCAGCACTGGACACCGAGCGTTACCTGGACGGCCTGCAGAACGCTTCGTTCTGATAGGCCCCCCATAAAAAAACCGGCGCAAGCCGGTTTTTTTATGGGTGTTGCACTGTAGGGGCCGGCTTGCCGGCGAAGAGGCCCTCAAGCCTTGCGCCGCCGGTGCTGACGCCTTCGCTGGCAAGCCAGCTGCTACAGGGACCCGCTCAGCGTCGAGTCAGCGGCTGCGCGCTGAACTTCACCCCGGCCAGGCCGTGGGCGATCAGGGCGCGGATGTTGCCGTGGTCAGTGCCTTGCGGGGTCGCCAGCACCGAGCGGTAGTGCTCGCCGAAGGCCAGCAGGGCTTCTTCGTCGCTGAGGCCTTCCAGCAGGGCCAGGCCCAGGGTCTTGCACGAGCCTTCGTTCTGCCCGGCCGCATTTTCCACGCCGCCGTTGTCGAAGGCCTGGGGCTGGTAGTCATAGCCTGCGGCAACAAACGCCAGGGTGTCGGCGAAGGCGTGCTCGCCGCTGTTCAGGCTGGCGCGCAGGGTGTTCAGGTCAGTCATGGGGTTTTCCTTTGGCGAACGCCGCTTGCTGCTCGGCGCTGGCTTCTTTCTGGTAGAGATTTTTCCATTCGGCGTAGGGCATGCCATACACCACTTCACGGGCGTCATCGAGGCTGACCTCGATCTGGCGCTGGTCGGCTTCAGCCTTGTACCACTTGGACAGGCAGTTGCGGCAGAACCCGGCCAGGTTCATCAGGTCGATGTTCTGCACGTCCTTGCGGCTGTCCAGGTGGGCCACCAGGCGGCGAAAAGCCGCGGCTTCCAGCTCCAGGCGTTGTTGTTCGGTCATGGGGTCTCTCCGAGGCAAGTTTCAAGTTTCAAGCGGCAAGTAAAAATCGATCTGCTGTGCCTTGCCGCTTGCCGTTAACGACTTGCCGCTAATGTGATCGATACCGATTCGGCGAAGCGCAGGGCATGGGGCTTGTCGACTTCGACTTCGGCGTACTGCACCGAGGCATTGCTCATCACCAGGTCCAGCAGCTCCTGGGTCAGGCGCTCCAGCAGGGCGAAGCGGTTGCCTTCGACGTGAGCGATGATTGCCTTGGTGATGGTGCGGTAGTTCAGCGCGTGATCGATGTCGTTGTCGCGCACCGCATCCTGGGCGGCATACAGGATGGTCAGGTTGATCAGCACATCCTGCTTGTTGAGGATCTCTTCCTCGTTGATTCCGATAAAGGTCCGCAGGAGCAGGTCCTTGACTCGGATACGAGCCATTCCTGGCTGAAGTTGTGGCATTGCTACTTGCTCCGTCCAATCAATTGCAGGAATTCCTGGCGAGTGGTGCTCGAATCGCGGAAGGCGCCGAGCATCACCGAGGTGTGCATGGTGGAATTCTGTTTCTCGACGCCGCGCATCATCATGCACATGTGCTTGGCCTCGATCACCACCGCGACGCCGGCGGCCTGGGTCACGCCCTGGACTGCGTCGGCGATTTCCCGGGTGAGATTTTCCTGGATCTGCAGGCGCCGGGCGAACATGTCGACGATCCGCGCGATCTTCGACAGCCCCAGCACCTTGCCGGTAGGAATATAAGCCACATGGGCCTTGCCGATGAAGGGCAGCAGGTGATGTTCGCACAGTGAGTACAACTCGATGTCGGCGACTATCACCATTTCATCGCTGTCGGAGGCGAACAATGCGCCGTTGACGATCTCATCCAGCGACTGGCTGTAGCCATGACACAGGTACTGCATGGCCTTGGCCGCACGCTTGGGCGTGTCGAGCAGGCCTTCGCGCTCGGGGTCTTCACCGAGGCCCTTGAGGATCTCGCGGTAGTGCTGGGGCAGGGAAAGGCTCATGCAGCGTCCTCGCGGGGGGCGGTCTACTTGACGTGCCGCCCGCCGTTAACGGTCAGGGTGGTGCCGGTGACATAGGGGTTGTCCAGCAGATAGCGCAGGCTCTGGTAGATCACTTCGCTGCCGGGCTCGATGCCCAGCGCGGACTTGGCCAGGGTCTTGGCGCGGTACGCCGCGTCGTCGTCGGGGTTGAACAATAGCAGGGCCGGGGCGATGCCGTTGACCTTGATGGCCGGGGCGTATTTCGCCGCGAAGGACAGGGTCAGGCTGTCCAGCCCGGCTTTGCTGGCGCAGTAGGCGATGTGCTTGCTGCTGCCCTTGCGGGTCACGTCGTCGCTGATGTGGATGATGTCTGCCGGGTTCGAGCGCCGCAGCAGGTCGGCACAGTGCAGGTTGATCAGGTAGGGCGCGAGCATGTGCACGCTGAACATCCGGGCGAAGGCGAGGCTTTCCTGGTCCGGGGACTCTTGCAGCCATTCCGAGGCATTGTGGACGATGGCCCGCAGGCAGTCGGTATGAGCTTTAAGCTCGGCGATCAGCGCCAGGATCCCGGCTTCGCTGGAGAGATCGGCGAACAGCAGGGTCGCGCCTTTGTCGCGCAGGGTTTCAAGACCGGGGCGCTGGCTGCGGTAGGTGACGATCACCGGCTGCCCGTCTTCCAGCAGGCGCAGGGCGCAATGCAGGCCGACACGCTGGCTGGCGCCGGTGATCAGGATCGGGGCAGGAGAGGTGTTCATGCAGGGCTCGTGTCGCGGGTAGAGCAAAACTATACCAGCGCGCGGCGGGCTGTGCCTGTTGTGCGCAGGCGGGCGCTTGGGGCCAGCCGCTGGCTGCTTGAGGGCAGCGGCCGGCTGGCCGGCGAGGTCAGGGGTTCTGGGTCGAGGGCGCGGCCGGCAGGGCCCGCACCGGGGTGCTGTTGAGCCAGTTGGCCAGCAGCCGGGTGGACAACGGGATAAAGAAGTAGACCATCAGCGGGGTCAGCGCCAGGGTGCTGACGAACACCCGGGGCAGCAGGCTCAGGTCGTTGAGCAAGGGGCCGAGGACGAAGTTGAACAGCAGCGACACCGGGAAGAATGCCAGCCAGATAGCCACGGCCTGTTTCCAGCGTGGTGGTCGCTGTCCCGCGGCACCGAACCAGCCATCGATGCCGCTGACCCGGTGTTCCGAAGGGTGGGCGAACAGGTCGCTGCCCCGGGCCAGCCAGGCGGTGCGCGAGGCGGAGTGCTCCCAGGTGTGCAGGGTGTGTTCGTCGGCGAAGCGGAAGATGATCTGGAATTCGTCATCGTCGGGCGGTGGCGCGAGGACGCCGGAGCCCAGGTAGCCGGGAAAGTCGGTGGCCAGTTGCTCGCCTTCGCGCAGCCAGGCGATCAGGTCCTGGTAACGGCCGTCGGCAACGCGCCGGGCAACCATCAGGGTGACGGGTGAGGTAGACATTATGTATCTCCGTAAAACCAATGCGCTGCCTGGGTAAGGCAGGCGCTTGACGAGGCACCGGGGTGTTGGGCCGCATCTGAACCAAGCAAGGATTATTCCTGATTGGCGCGTTCGTACCAATGACAGCGGTCGGTTTTCTCGCGCTTGAAGCATCGGCACCTGGGGGGAGTAGAATGACCGCCACTTTGTTTACCGGTGTTTTCTCCTCCAGATGCCCGTCATGACTGAACTTGCCCCTGCCACTCACGCCCCAGCCCCGGTCCCTGAGGACGAGCTGTTTCCGATCCGTGAAGTGGCGCGCCTGACCGGTATCAACCCGGTGACCCTGCGGGCATGGGAGCGACGCTACGGTCTGATTCAGCCGACACGCACCGAAAGTGGGCATCGCTTGTATTCCATGCACGATGTTGAGGCGGTGCGCGAGATCCTGGGCTGGATCGAGCGCGGCGTGGCCGTCAGCAAGGTGGGCAAGATCCTCGCCAAGAGCCGGGCCGCCCAAGCGCAGGCCAAGCTCCCGGCGGAGGATGGCCAGCAGGCTGAATACGCCCAGTGGCGTGATCAGTTGCAGCGGGTGGTGGCGGCCTTCGATGAGGACCAGTTGGAGCGCCTCTATGGCCAGATATTTTCCAGCTACGCCCTGCCGGTGGTATTTCAGGGCATCTTCCTGCCGTTGTGGAAGCAGTTGCTGCAGGATCGGGAAGCTTTCGGCCAGACCAGCGAATGGGTGTTCCTCGATGGTTTTCTTCGGGCGCGGATCACTCAGCGGCTGCTGTTGCAGCGGGCCACCCAGCATCGGCAGCTCTTGCTGGTGGCGCTCAACGACCAGTGCCGTGAACTGGAGTTGCAGGTCGCGGCACTGATGCTCGGGCATGACCAGGTCGGCGTGCGCTTGCTGGGCCCGGGTGTGCCGCTGGATGAGTTGACCCTGGTCTGTGAAAAGCTCAAGCCGATGGCCCTGGTGGTGTTCTCCAACCATGCGCCGAATGCGGAGTTGCCCAAGCGTCTCAAGCGCCTGGCGCTGACCCTGGATTGCCCGCTGATGCTGGCCGGAGATGCATCGGAACTGGCCCAGGACAGTCTGGCCGACTCACCGGTGGCGTGCCTGGGCAGTAGCGGGCGTCTGATGTTGCAGCGTTTGCGCGGCGCTCTTTGAGACGACCGGCGGTATGACGCTCATCGGCTGAGGTGCAGGCCGGGCAACTGAAGGTGTGGCGCGTCAGGCATGCAGGGCCGGATGGCTGTGACGGTGCTCCTGCAGGATGAACTGGCGCAGACGCTCGGTTTCTTCCAGGTCGCGCTGATCCAGCCGATAGGCATAGAAGCCGGCCTCGGTCTGGCGTTCGAAGCGCCCATGCAAGGCAATCCGCTCATAGCCCGAAGGGCTGAACCAGAGGGCGAACTGCTTCGGTGGCCGGGTCCGGTTGCGGATCTCCAGCAGCACTCCCTTGAACGACACTTCACGCACCCACAGGCGTCCTGGCTGGCCCTTGATGTTCTCCAGGGCCACCGGCGTGCCCAGCGCCAGGCGCCAGGGCCGGATCATCGGCCCGTCCTCGAAGATGCTCGGCACCCCCAGGCGCAGGTGCAGGGCGTGGAATTCGTCCTCCTCCAGGTACAGGGGGAAGGTCATCTGCTGATTGTCGAACTGGGCCTGAAGGGTGACCTTCTCGTTGGCCGCCAGCCGGGTCAGCAGATCACGGATCTGCGCGCCGCCATTGACCAGCAGGCTCGATGTCGCATCCCGCACATTGAGTTGCGGGTTGTGCTGCATGGTCTGGATGAAGTCCAGCTCATCCTGAGTGAGGAGGGCGTCACGCTGCATGATGGGGCTCGAAGGGTGGAAAGACAGATCGGCGGGGGATATCCCTACAGACCGCGAGTTTCATGGTTTATTAGCGCCGTTGGTCGCCTTGAGGACAGCCAGTTCGGCTCGGGTTTCAGCCAACTGCTGCTCCAGCTGGACCAGGCGCTGTTGCGCCTTGATCTGCACGCTGACGTCTTTTTGCACGCCGATGAAGTAGGTCAGTTGGTCGCTGTCGTTGAACACCGGGGTGATCGACAGCTCGTTCCAGAAGTGGCTGCCGTCCTTGCGGTAGTTACGCAACACTTCGCGACACGGCCGGCCCTGGCGCAGGGCCTGGCGAATCACCTCCAGCCCCGGCTGGTCGCGGTCCCCGGACTGCAGGAAGCGACAGTCCTGGTACAGCACCTCGTCGGCGCTGTAGCCGGTCAGCCGCTCGAAGGCCGGGTTCACGTAGATCACGATGTTGTCCTCGCCTTCCTGTTCGGCGACCACAATCCCGTCGTTGGAGGCGTTGATCATGCGTTGCAGCAGATGCGCGTTGATCATCCAAAAATTCCGCTATCGATCAGCAAAGGCTGGATTCTAAGGCTGGCTGGCCAGTTATCCACAGGGTCTTTTCAGAGCCCTGGCCGGCAGAAAAGGGATTTTACTCCGTAGCTGTTAATATCCCAGTCTTTTAGTCAGCTTCAGGAACAGATTGATGAAAGTCGCCATCCTTTCCGGCTCGGTGTACGGCACGGCTGAAGAAGTCGCCCGGCATGCCGCCAAGATCCTCAACGCCGCAGGTTTCGAGGCCTGGCACAACCCGCGTGCGACCCTGGCCGAGGTCCAGGCTTTCGCCCCGCAGGCGCTGCTGGCCGTGACCTCGACCACCGGCATGGGCGAGCTGCCGGACAACCTGCAACCGCTGTATTCGAGCATTCGCGATCAGTTGCCGGCTGCCTGGCGCGGGTTGCCGGGGGCGGTGATCGGCCTCGGGGATGCCAGCTACGGCGATACCTTCTGCGGCGGTGGCGAACTGATGCGCGAGCTGTTTGCCGAACTGGGGGTTCAGGAAGTCCTGCCGATGTTGCGCCTGGACGCCAGCGAAAGCGTGACCCCGGAAGCCGATGCCGAGCCCTGGCTGGCCGAGCTGGTCAGTGCACTGCGGGGCTGACCGGCTGCTCCCGTAGCAGCGCCAGCCAGGCTTGCGCTGCCTTGGACAGGTAGGCGCCCTGACGCCAGATGAAGGCAATGTCCCAGCGCAGGTAGGGCGGGGCCTTGAGCGTCAGGCGCACGACTCCGGGCCGCACCAGGCTGCGGGCCACCACACTGGGCAGCAGCACCACGCCCTGGCCGGCCGCCACCAGTGCCGCAAGAAAGTCCGCCTGGCCGCTGCGCCCGCCTTCCCTGGGGGTGAAACCCACCTGCTGGCAGGCCTGGAGCAGGCGGTCGTTGAGTACAAAGCTGCGCTGGTACAGGAGGAAGGGCGTGTCTGCCAATTCCTCCAGGCGTACCTGGGCGTTCATGGCCAGTGGATGGTCGGCGGGCAGCAAGGCATCCAGCGGCTCATCGCAAAAGGGCTGATAGGCGAACGCCGGGTCTTTGGGGGTCAGGCTGCCGCCCAGTTCCAGCTCACCGTTGCGCACCGCCTGCTCGACATTCAGGCTGCCACCTTCGAGCAATTGCACCTGGATGTTCGGATAGCGCCGCCGGTATTCGGCGAAGCGGCTGGCAAACAGTGCGTCGCCGCCCATCAGCGGCAGGCCCAGGCGCAACTCGCCGCGGGTCAGCTGGCTCAAGTCATCCAGTTCACTGAGCAATTCATTGCGCAAGTGCAGCATCCCTTCGGCCCGCTGCAGCACCACGCTGCCTGCGGCCGTGAGGTGAATGTGCGAGCCCTGGCGCTCCAGCAGGGGCGTGCCGAGGCTCTGTTCCAGTTGCGCGACCTGCTTGCTGACCGCCGACTGGCTGATGTGCAGGGTTTTGGCCGCCTGGGTGAAACCGCCCTGGCGGATCACTTCGGCGAAGCTGCGAAGCTGTTTGAAATCCATGGTGGTAATTCCAGATTGGAATGGTTTCCAGTCTAACAATTCGCTTCGGTGATGGTGGGGCTTTACCTAAAATAAGCCCCTGAGAGGAACCGATCCGATGAATATTTCCACCTGCAAACGCCTGGCCCGCCTGATCTGTGAACTGGCGGTGCTGCTGGGTATCTATTTTCTCGGTTGTCAGTTGGCCGCCTGGCTGCCCTGGCCGATTCCCGGCGGGGTGGTGGGGCTGGCCCTGTTGCTGCTGGCCTTTGCCCTGGGCTGGGTCCGGCCGGCGGCCCTGCAATCGGGCGCGGGGCTGTTGATGGCGGAGATGCTGCTGTTCTTCATCCCGGCATTGATGAGCTTGCTCGATTACGGCGGCCTGCTGCGTGAGGAGGGCTGGCGGATCCTGCTGGTGATCGGTGTCAGCACCCTGCTGGTGATGCTGGTGACCGCACTGACGGTGGAACTGGTCTGTCGCTGGAGGATGCGCCATGAAGCTTGAGCTGATGCCGATGTTCTGGCTGGCCCTGACCCTGGTGGCCTACCTGTTCAGCCGCTGGATCTACCGGCGCACCGGGCGCTACCTGCTGTCGCCACTGATCCTGGTGCCGGCGCTGTTGCTGGCGATTGCCGTGCCGCTGCACACCGCCTACGCCGAATACGCCGCCAACACCCACTGGCTGATGCTGGTGTTGGGGCCGGTGACTGTGGCCTTTGCCATTCCCATCTGGCAGCAGCGGCAGTTGCTGGCGCGCCACTGGTTCGCCTTGTTGCTGGGCATGCTGGCGGGCAGCGTGGCGTCCATCGGCAGCTCCTTCTGGCTGGCCAAGGCCCTGGCCCTGGACAGTTCGGTGACCCTGTCCCTGGTGCCACGTTCCATCACCACGCCTTTCGCCATGCCCCTGGCCCATGACCTGGGAGGCGTGCCCGAGCTGACCGCGGTGTTCGTGATGTTCACCGGGGTGCTGGGCGCCATGCTCGGTGGCGTGCTGCTGCGTTGGCTGCCCCTGCGCAGTGCCCTGGCCCGAGGCGCGCTGTTTGGCGTCGGGGCCCATGGTGCCGGGGTCAGCCGGGCTCATGAAGTGGGGGGCGAGGAGGGCTCGGTGGCGGGGTTGGTAATGGTCCTGACCGGGCTGCTCAACCTGTTCGCAGCACCTTTACTGGCGTCGATGCTTTGACGTGAAACCCGCGTTCCAGAGCCTGACACCGGGCTGACCCGCAAGGTCATCAAGCTGGCTGCCAATGCAACTCCGTGCCGGGCTCAGGCTGACTAGACTCTCAAGGTCCTCTCATCCAATAAGAACCATCACCGAGGTCCTTGCCGTGAGCCCAGCCCCCGTTCAATCGACACCGAGTGTACAAAACCAGGTCAGCGCCATCGAATGGCAAACCCGTGTGGACCTGGCAGCCTGCTACCGCCTGGTGGCGATGCACGGCTGGGACGACCTGATCTTCACCCACATTTCCGCCAAGGTGCCGGGCACCGACGACTTCCTGATCAACCCGTTCGGCATGATGTTCCACGAGATCACCGCCTCCAGCCTGGTGAAGGTCGATCAGGATGGCCGCAAGCTGATGGACAGCCCCTACGAGATCAACCCGGCGGGCTACACCATCCACAGTGCGATCCATGCGGTGCGTCACGACGTGCTGTGCGTCCTGCACACCCACACTGCGGCCGGGGTCGCGGTGTCTGCGCAGAAGCAGGGCGTGTTGCCCATCAGCCAGCAGTCGCTGCTGGTGCTCGCGAGCCTGGGCTATCACCCCTATGAGGGCGTGGCGCTGAACCCCGAGGAGAAGGTCCGGCTGCAGGCGGACCTGGGCGACAACGGTTTCCTGATGCTGCACAACCATGGCCTGCTGACCTGCGGTGCGAGCATCTCCGATACCTTCCTGATGATGTTCATCTTCCAGCGGGCCTGCGAGATCCAGGTGCTAGCGCAGAACGGCGGCGCCGAGCTGATCGCCATTCCTGCGCCGATCCTGGCCGGGGCCAAGGCGATGATCGCCGGGGTCACCCGCAGTGCCCAGGGCGTGGGCGGCGTGCTGGCCTGGCCGGCGCTGCTGCGCAAACTCGATCAACTCGACCCGGGTTATAAACGCTGATGCCTATTGCCGAGATCCCCCTGAGTGTCTGGCGCAAGAGCGGGCAGGACTTCGTGTTTGCCGGTCAGACTCTTCGTTACTGGGTGGCGGGCCAGGGTGAGCCGCTGCTGTTGATCCACGGATTTCCCACGGCCAGCTGGGACTGGCATTACCTGTGGCGCCCCCTGGCCCGGCGCTATCAGGTGATCGCCTGCGACATGCTCGGCTTCGGCGATTCGGCCAAGCCCCTGGACCATGACTACAGCCTGCTGGAGCAGGCGGACCTGCAGCAGGCGCTGCTGGCCCACCTGGGTGTCGAGGAACCGGTGCACCTTCTGGCCCATGACTATGGCGACAGCGTCGCCCAGGAACTGCTCGCCCGGCACTATGAGCAACGGATCGAGATCGCCAGCTGTGTGTTTCTCAATGGTGGTCTGTTTCCGGAAACCCACCGCCCGGTGCTGACCCAGAAGCTGTTGCTCAGCCCCCTGGGCTGGATGCTCGGGCGCGCCTTCAGCCGGCAGGGCCTGGCGAACAGCTTCCGGCAGATATTCGGCCCCCAGACCCGCCCCAGCGAGACGGTCCTGGATGACTTCTGGAGCCTGGTGGAGCGCAATAACGGGCCACGGATCCTGCACAAGCTGATCGGTTATATCCCCGAGCGTCGAGTCCAGCGCGAGCGCTGGGTCAGTGCCATGCAGCGCGGCGGGGTGCCGCTGCGGGTGATCGATGGGGCCCAGGATCCGATCTCCGGGGCGCACATGGTGGAGCGCTACCGACAATTGATCGCCGAGCCGGACACGGTGCTGTTGCCGGGCATCGGCCATTACCCGCAAATCGAGGCGCCCTTGCTGGTGCTCAAGCATTACCTGGGGTTTCGCGACAACCTCATGGCGCCCGCGTGCCAGGCGGTGGGCACCTGACAGTGCACGAAGGCCAGCGGACGGCCTCCTGGACCTAAGACCGCAGGATTTGCCTGCCCCGGGCAGACGGCGGTCTTGAGCGGTCGCCAGCGATTATCCCGCTGTCTTATCGCGCACCATTCAGGCCCGGACGTTTTTATTGTGACCGGCGAACGGCTGCCTGACACTCGACTGAATGTCCCTTGGCCCTGCTGGAGTTTGCTATGAGTGAGTCTGTGCGCTTGGAAGATAAAGTGGTGATCATCACCGGAGCCGGCGGTGGCCTGGGCCGGGCCCATGCGTTGCTGTTCGCCCGGCATGGCGCCAAGGTACTGGTCAATGACCTGGGAGGCTCGGCCCAGGGCGAAGGCGCCAGCGCTTCGGCGGCGGATCGGGTGGTGGCAGAGATCCGCGAGGCCGGTGGCATTGCCGAGGCCAACCATGATTCGGTCACCGACGGCGCGCGGATCGTCGAGAATGCCCTCGACGTGTTCGGTCGGGTCGATGTGCTGGTCAACAACGCCGGCATCCTGCGGGACAAGACCTTCCACAAGATGGACGATGCCGACTGGGACCTGGTGTACCGGGTGCATGTCGAGGGTGCCTACAAAGTCACCCGCGCGGCCTGGCCGCACCTGCGTGACCAGGCCTACGGGCGAGTGATCTTCACGGCCTCCACCTCGGGCATCTACGGCAATTTCGGCCAGTCCAACTACGGCATGGCCAAGCTGGGCCTGTACGGCCTGACCCGGACCCTGGCGCTCGAAGGGCGCAAGAACAATATCCTGGTCAACGCCATCGCCCCCACGGGTGGTACGCGGATGACCGAAGGGCTGATCCCGCCGCAGGTGTTCGAGCAGCTCAAGCCGGAACTGGTGAGCCCGTTGGTGGTGTACCTGGGCAGTGAGCAGTGCCAGGAAACCTCCGGGCTGTTCGAAGTGGGCGGTGGCTGGATCGGCAAGGTGCGCTGGGAGCGCAGCCTGGGAGCCGGTTTCGACCCGCGCCAGGGGTTTTCACCGGAGGACGTGGCCGCCCATTGGCAGCAGATCTGTGACTTCGAGGGCGCGTCCCATCCCAAGGACAATATCGAGGCCTTGAAGGAGATGATGCAGAATCTGCAAAAGTACGCCCTCTGAGGCGGGCGTCATCCCTGCTCCAGATCCTGTCCATGGTCTTGACGGACAGCACTTGCAGCGGCCTTTGCAACGGGTTTTCCAGTACTGGAAAACCTGCCCGCCGGACCTTCAGGGCCGGCGGTTTTACTCCTGCGGCGTTCGTCTCTATGCTCGACGGTCATCGAATGAAAAGGGAGTATTTCAAATGTACGAATCCAAGGACCAACCCATATTGTCGCGGCTGCTTTTTTTCCGCCGCATGTGCATGCATGGCCTGGTGGTCCTGGCACTGATCGGTTTCTCGATTCTGCTGGGGATCAGCGGCCTGCTGTACTTCGAACAGGATGTATCCCTTCACGACGCGGTCTTCGACGCCGCCATGATCCTCGGTGGGATCAGCCCCATCAACATGCCGGAAACCCCCGGCGGCAAGCTGTTCTTCGCCAGCTACGGGCTCTATACCAACCTGGTTTTCGCCGCCACCCTGGGGTTGATCCTGTCGCCGGTCGCCCATCGCCTGCTGCATAAGTTTCATTACGACGAGGCGGATGACGAAACCCCCTAGATGAAACTCCCCCGACTCTTTTCCAGGCATAAAAAAGGCCGCTGCAAGAGCAGCGGCCGAAGTAAGACGTTAGATCAAGGAGCTACAAAACCAACGTCGGTGAACCTGGGGTAGCGGCTTGAATCTGAAGCATTTCAAGCCTGCTGGAACAGTGTGCGGAAACTATCGTGGCCGATACTTTCTCTGGTCATGGCGCCTGGCTGTTTGCCGTGACTGCGAGGCAAGAATAAGCCCGGGACGGCCAGGGAAAAATAGCGAATCAGGACAAGGACTGTTACAACTTGAGCAACAGTCGCCCCAGCTCCCTCCCTGTATCTATGGGTTTGATGAATCTGTATCCAGCCGCTGGATACTCCCTGAGCGGCCCCGATGGCAAGGGCACTCATCCTTTTGAGCGACAGCTCGAATACCTCCTTGGTGCGCTTATCGACCGTGGTACCCCGGCAGTAGGGTGAGGCTTCCTGTCACTCACCGGGGAAGACGCATGACAAGAATAACAATGCGCGCCATCTTCACACCGCAGGCGCTGGCTGTTGCGGTGGCGCTAGGCTGCAGCACCCAGGCTCAGGCGGTTTCGTTCACCATCGGGGAAATCGAAGGGCAGTTCGACTCGTCACTGTCCGTGGGCGCCAGCTGGGGCATGCGCAACGCCGACCGGGATTTCGTCGGCACGGTCAATGGCGGCACGGCGCAGTCGTCCACGGGGGACGATGGGCGGTTGAACTTCAAGAAGGGCGAGACCTTCTCCAAGATCTTCAAGGGCCTGCACGACCTGGAGCTCAAGTACGGTGATACCGGAGTCTTCGTACGCGGCAAGTACTGGTACGACTTCGAGCTCAAGGATGAAGACCGCGAGTTCAAGCCCATCAGCGACCACAACCGCAAGGAAGGAGCCAAATCCTCCGGTGCGCAGATCCTCGACGCCTTCGTCTACCACAACTACTCCATCGCCGATTTGCCGGGCACAGTGCGCGCCGGCAAACAGGTGGTCAGCTGGGGCGAGAGCACCTTCATCGGCAACTCCATCAACAGCATCAACCCGGTGGACGTGTCGGCCTTTCGCCGCCCCGGCGCGGAAATCAAGGAAGGCCTGGTGCCGGTGAACATGCTGTTCGCGTCCCAGGGCCTGAGCAACCAGCTGACGGTAGAGGGCTTCTACCAACTGGAGTGGGACCAGACCGTGGTGGACAACTGCGGCACCTTCTTCGGCAACGACGTGGTAGCCGATGGCTGCACCACCGGCTACACCGTCGGCAGCCCGGCAGTCGCTCCCCTGCAACCGGTGGCCGCCGCCTTTGGCCAGGGGTTCCAGGTGACCCGCGAAGGGGTGATCCTGCCCCGTGGCGGCGACCGCGATGCCCGTGACTCCGGGCAATGGGGCGCAGCCCTGCGCTGGCTCGGCGATGACACCGAGTACGGGCTGTACTTCATGAACTACCACGCTCGCAGCCCGGTGGTCAGCACCACCACGGCCAACGTCAGCCTGGCAACCCTGGGCGCCATTGCCGGCGCTGCCAACGGTATCGCCCCGGGCTCCGGCAGTGGCCTGGTGCAAAGCGTGATGCTCGGCCGCGGCCAGTACTACCTCGAGTACCCGGAAGACATCCGCCTGTATGGCGCCAGCTTCTCCACCACCCTGCCCACCGGCACCGCCTGGACCGGCGAGATCAGCTACCGGCCCAATGCGCCGGTGCAGGTCAACACCAACGACCTGACCCTGGCCCTGCTCAACCCCATTGCCGGAGGAGCGGCCTCGCCGATCAAGACCGCCATGGGGGCCGACAACACCGGCTACCGGCGCAAGGAGATCACCCAGATCCAGAGCTCCATGACCCAGTTCTTCGATCAGGTGCTGGGGGCCGAACGCCTGACCCTGGTGGGCGAGGCCGCGGTTGTCCGGGTCGGTGGCCTGGAGGACAAAAGCAAGCTGCGCTACGGCCGTGACTCGGTGTATGGCCAATACGGCTATGGCGGTGACACCGGCGGTTTCGTCACCGCCACTTCCTGGGGCTATCGCGCCCGGGCCATCCTCGACTACAGCAACGTGATCGCCGGGATCAACTTCAAGCCCAACCTGTCCTGGTCCCACGACGTCAACGGCTATGGCCCCAACGGCTTGTTCAACCAGGGAGCCAAGGCCCTCAGCGTCGGCGTCGATGCCGACTACCGCAACACCTACACCGCCAGCCTCAGTTACACCGACTTCTTTGGCGGGCGCTACAACACCCTCACGGACCGGGATTTCCTCGCGTTGAGCTTCGGCGTGAATTTCTGAATCGGCATAAGAAGGATGACTTGAATGCGCAAGATGATTCTGCAATGCAGCGCCCTGGCGCTGGGGCTGTGGGCGGTCAACCTGATGGCGGCGGTAAGCCCGGAGGAAGCGGCCAAGCTGGGTACCAGCCTGACGCCGCTGGGGGCAGAGAAGGCCGGCAACGCCAATGGCTCGATCCCGCCCTGGACCGGCGGCATCGCGAAGAACGCCGGTGCGGTGGACAGCAAGGGTTTCCTGGCGGATCCGTTCGCCAATGAAAAGCCGCTGTTCATCATCACCGCGGCCACGGTGGAGCAGTACAAGGACAAGCTCTCGGCCGGCCAGGTGGCGATGTTCAAGCGCTACCCGGACAGTTATCGGATCCCGGTCTACCCGACCCATCGCAGTGTCGGCCTGCCTCCGGAGATCTACGAATCGGCCAAGCGCAGCGCAGTGAATGTCACCACCACCAATGATGGCAACGGCCTGGCCAACTTCACCGGCAACCGCTACTACGCCTTTCCGATTCCCAAGAATGGCATCGAGGTGCTGTGGAACCACCTGACCCGCTATCACGGCGGCAACCAGAAACGCATCATCACCCAGGCCACCCCCCAGACCAACGGCAGCTTCACCTCGATCCGCTTCGAGGAAGAGATTGCAGCGCCGCAGTTGATTCCCGACCTGGACCCGGCCAAGGGCGCCAACGTGCAGAACTTCTTCAAGCAGTCGGTGACCGCCCCGGCGCGCCTGGCGGGGAACGTGCTGCTGGTCCACGAGACCCTGGACCAGGTCAAGGAACCGCGTTCGGCGTGGATCTACAACGCCGGGCAGCGCCGGGTGCGCCGGGCTCCGCAGGTGGCCTATGACGGTCCGGGCACCGCTGCCGACGGTCTGCGGACCTCGGACAACTTCGACATGTTCTCCGGTGCTCCGGATCGCTATGACTGGAAGCTGGTGGGCAAGAAGGAGATGTACATTCCCTACAACAGCTACAAGCTCGATTCACCGAGCCTCAAGTACAACGACGTGATCAAGGCCGGGCACATCAACCAGGACCTGACCCGCTACGAGCTGCATCGGGTCTGGGAAGTGGTGGGCACGGTCAAGCCGAACCAGCGGCACATCTACGCCACCCGGCACATGTACATCGACGAGGACAGCTGGCAGGTGGCCCTGGTGGACCACTATGACGGCCGTGGCCAACTGTGGCGCGTGGCCGAAGGCCATGCGCAGTTCTACTACGACCATCAGGTGCCCGCCTACACCCTGGAAGCCCTGTATGACCTGAACGCCGGGCGCTACCTGGCCCTGGGCATGAAGAACGAGGAGAAGCACAGCCTGGAGTTCGGGTTTGCCGCCAAGGCCGCCGACTACACCCCGGCCGCCTTGCGCGCCAGCGGGGTGCGCTAGGCGAGCCGCGGGTTGCTGCGAAGCAGAGGCGATGCCGCATGCTCTTGAAGGGCGTGCGGCTTTTTATCGGCGCCAGGTGGGGCGAGGGAGCTTGCAGCCGTTCGGCTCCGCAGTCGCCGCAAAACCTCGCGACCCAGTCTTTGCGCTACGCCCCAGACTCCTGGCCAGGGACGGCGGCGCCCAGTGGAAGGCGACCCCCTCGGCACATCGGCAGCAATACCGCACCCCTCCAGGCTGGCGGTTATTCGACTGATGGGTCGCCTTTTTTATGGCCGGCGATCAGCCTGCTGAATACTTCTTCAATTGGCCGGGAGGTCAGGGCTAGGGTGGGGTCACGCAGGCTAAACCAATAAGAAAGGCAGGCTGCAATGACCGCCATGACTCGTTGCCCAGAGCGTCCCGGGTGCAGGCCCCGTTTATCCACCCACCACTTTCCACGCGCGCGCCTGAGCGCGCCGCTGCTGGCTTCCAGTGCCCGGGTCAAACTGCTGTGCGCGCCGGCCGGCAGTGGCAAGACCGCGTTGCTCGCCGAATGCCTGCAACAGGCGCCGGACAGTTGCCGGGTCAGTTGGCTGCCTCTGTCCGGCGTCCGCCTGAGTCCCGAGGGCTTCTGCCATGCGCTGGCGACCACGCTGGGGCTGCCGAACGGCGATATGGCGGCGCTGGTAGAGCACCTGGCCCATCTGCAAACCCCGGCCTGGATCTTCATCGATGACTATTGCCGGGCCATGGCGCCGGACCAGGACCTGCTGCTCGATCGGCTGCTGAGCATCGACAACCCGCAACTGAGCTGGTGGCTGAGCAGCCGCCGCAGGCCTTCATGCAATTGGCCACGGCTGCTGCTCGATGATCAGCTGTATACGCTCGACGGCCCGGCGCTGGCGTTCAGCCAGAGTGAAATCGAACAACTGCTGCAGCGGTTGCCGCAGCCTTTGTGCGCCCAGGCTGCCGATGGAATCCTGCAGCGCAGTGGCGGCTGGTGCGCCGGGGTGCGCATCGCCCTGCTCGACGGCAGTGAACTGACCACCCAGCCCTGCCAGCCAGGGCGCCCCAACACTTTGCTGGAATACCTGGAGCACGAGCTGTTCAGCGTATTGCCGATCGAGCTGGCGGAGGTCTGGCAGGTGCTGGCGCACATGCCACGGTTCAACGCCGGTTTGTGCGAACACCTGTTCGGCGCCGGGGAGGGTGCCCAGTACCTGCGCACCCTGCAGGACATGGCCTGTTTCATCGAGCCCTGGGAAGGCGGCGCCGACTGGTTGCAGGTATTCCCGCCCCTGGCTCGGCTGATGCGGGATGAGGCCTGGCCCAGCGGGCGCTCCTGGCACCGGCGGGCGTGCCAGTGGTTTACCGCTCAGGAGGATTGGCAGTCGGCTTTTGAGCAGGCGCTGCTGGCCGAGGAATACGAAGTCGCGGTCAGCCTGCTGGAGCATTTCAGCTTCGAGAGCCTGTTCCAGCAGCACAACGCGCTGTTGCTGCTGCAACTGCATGAGCGCCAGGGTGGCGAGTTGCTGCTGGGCAGCCCGCAGTTGATCGGCCTGTTGGTGGCGGCGCTATTGTTTGCCGGACGCTTCGAACAGGCAGAACAGTGCATGGCGCAGATGGCGCGCTTTGCGCCGCAGCCCTCGGCCTGCCGGCAGCGCCGGCTGCTGGCCCGCTGGCAGGCGCAGCGGGGCTGGCTGCTGCATTTGAGCGGGCGGATGGAGGCGGCACGGCAGCACTTTCTCGAGGCCTTGGGCGAACTGGAAGACAGTGCCTGGAGCATTCGCCTGCTGTGCTTGTCCGGTTTGACCCAGCAGGCGCTGCTGTGCGGTGAGCTGGAGGTGGCCCAGGCCCTCAATCGCGAGGCCCTGTGCCTGGCCCGGGCTCAGGATGCGCCGTTGTTCGAAGGCTTGCTCGAGCTCGACCATGCCCAGTTGCTGGAGCAGCGGGGCGCGCCCCATCGAGCCCAGAGCTTGCTGGAGCAGGTGGTCGGGCGCGTGTCCCGGCAGGCGTTGCGGGCTCCACCCTTGCTGGGCCGCATTGCCTTGCGCCTGGGGCGCCTGGCCCTGCGCCAGGGACACGAGGAGGAGGCCGCCGGCTACTTGCGCAGTGGTCTGGAAGACTGCCTGCTCAGCCATGACAAGCGCGCCTTGTATGGCTTTCTCGGTCAGGCCCAGCTGGCGGCCAACCGCGGGGATTACGCCCAGGCCTTCGTGCGTCTGCGTGACGCGGAGCGGTTGATGCAGCAGCGGCAGATTCCCGACACCGTTTACCGTGGAGTGCTGTTGCAGGTCAGCAGCCAACTCTGGTTGCAGCAGGGGCGCCCGGAGCTGGCCCATGAAGCCTTGAGCCGCTTGCTCCGGCATTTCCGCGGGCCCCAGGCGCTGCAGGCGCCACCGGCCAGCCTGGAGTTGATTCCGGGCATCGAATACCTGCTGGTACTGGCCGAGGTTCACCTGGGTCGGGCGCAGGCGCCGGTTGCAGCTTTGCAGGGGGTGCTGGCGAGGGCTCAACGCCATGGCATGCTCGGCCTGGAGGCGGAAGTGCAGTTGGCCCTGGCCGAGGTGGCTCATGTGCAAGGTGATCCGGCGCTTTTGGCCGAGGCATTGCAGGCCGGGCAGGCCTTGGTGGCGCGCTGCAACCTGCCCCAGGCGCTGCACGAACTGCGTCTGCGTCAACCGTCGCTGCAGGGGCTGGGCAGGCCTGAAGCTGCGCCGTCAGTGGAGCCTGAGGAGGGACGCGAGAGCCTGCTCAGCCAGCGGGAGTTGCAGGTGTTGCAACTGATCGCCCAGGGCTGGTCGAACCAGCAGATCGCCGAGCAGCTGTTCATCTCCCTGCATACGGTGAAGACCCACGGCCGCCGGATCCACAGCAAGCTGGGAGTGGAGCGCAGGACCCAGGCAGTGGCCAAGGCCCAGGCCCTGGGGTTGATGAGCTGATCGGTGGTGACTATTCAGGCCGCGGCTGATAACCCATGCGCCAGCTCACGGTGCTGCAGGCGCTGAGCAGGCGCCGCGCCGCCGGGCCATGTTCATCGGCCTGGAACAGCGACGTCGGCCCGACCACCGTCAGCACTGCGGCGATCTTGCCCGTGGCATCGAACACCGGGGCCGACAGTGCATCGACCCCCGGCATCAGCAAACCGTGGACATGGTGCAGGCCGTGCTGGCGAATCTGCTCGGCCAGGGCGTCGTGGACCTGCGAATCGGCCAGCGCATGGGGGGCGCCCAGGGATAATTCCTGCTGGCGCAGGTCAAGGGTTTCACGCGGCGGCAGGTAAGCGTTGAACACCAGCCCGGTGGACGAACTGAGCAACGGCAGCACCGAGCCCAACTGGGTGACCACGGTCACCGCGCGGACCGCCGGTTCGATGTGCACCACCGTGGCGCCCTGGTTGCCCCACACCGCGAGGAAGCAGGTCTCGTTCAACTCGTCACGCAGTTCAGCCAGGGGCAGGGCCGCGACCTTCAGTACATCCATGCTGTTCAGGGCCGCCAGGCCCACGCGCAGGGCTTCACGGCCCAGGCCGTAGTGATTGGTGGCGCTGTTCTGTTCGGCAAAACCGCTGGCAATCAGGGCTTGCAGGTAGCGGTGGACCTTGCTGGCGGGCATCTGCACGTGTTCGGCCAGGCGCGACAGGGAGGTGGCTGGCGACAGTTCGGCCAGGGCCTTGAGGATATCGGTGCCGACCTCGGCCGAGCGGACTTTCTGCTTGCTGTTGCTGTCGCTGGTGCTGCGCGGCTTTTCCATGGAGGTGTCGGGGTCCCGTAACAAGTGGCGGTCTTTATAGCTTGACGCTCCTAGGCAATCAAATTACGTTATGCGTAATTGGATTACGATAAAAATAACCCAGGCGTGCCGATAACTCTTGTGAAGGAGTGGTGGGCCCCTGCCTATTCCAACTTCCAGGAGGCTCCATGAACCTCGAATCTTCGGCGTCGGCCCTCAGCTACCAATCCGGTTTCGGCAATGAATTTGCCAGCGAAGCCCTGCCGGGCGCCTTGCCCGTCGGCCAGAACTCCCCGCAGAAAGCCCCTTATGGCCTGTACGCCGAACTGTTCTCCGGCACCGCCTTCACCATGACCCGCAGCGAAGCCCGGCGCACCTGGATGTACCGCATCCAGCCCTCGGCCAAGCACCCGGCCTTTGCCAAGCTGGAACGCCAGCTGGCAGGCGGCCCCTTGGGTGAGGTCACCCCCAACCGCCTGCGCTGGAGTCCTTTGCAGATTCCAGGCGAAGCCACTGATTTCATCGACGGCCTGGTGGCCATGGTGGCCAACTCGGCGGCGCAGAAGCCGGCGGGTATCAGCGTCTATCACTACCGTGCCAACCGCTCGATGGAGCGGGTGTTCTTCAACGCCGATGGCGAGCTGTTGCTGGTGCCGGAACTGGGCCGCCTGCGCCTCGTCACTGAGCTGGGCATGCTGGACCTGGAGCCATTGGAAATCGCCGTGCTGCCTCGCGGCCTGAAGTTCCGCGTCGAACTGCTCGACCCGCAAGCCCGGGGTTACGTTGCCGAGAACCACGGTGCGCCGCTGCGCCTGCCAGACCTCGGGCCGATCGGCAGCAACGGCCTGGCCAACCCTCGGGATTTCCTCGCCCCGGTGGCCCATTACGAAGACCTGCGCCAGCCCACCCCCCTGGTGCAGAAGTACCTCGGCGAGCTCTGGGGCTGCGAACTCGACCATTCGCCACTGAACGTGGTGGCCTGGCACGGCAACAACGTGCCGTACAAATATGACCTGCGCCGTTTCAATACCATCGGCACCGTCAGCTTTGACCACCCGGACCCGTCGATCTTCACCGTACTGACCTCGCCCACCAGCGTTCCGGGCCTGGCCAACCTCGATTTCGTGATCTTCCCGCCACGCTGGATGGTGGCCGAGAACACCTTCCGTCCACCGTGGTTCCACCGCAACCTGATGAACGAGTTCATGGGCCTGATCCAGGGCGCCTACGATGCCAAGGCCGAAGGCTTCCTGCCCGGCGGTGCGTCCCTGCACAGTTGCATGAGCGCCCACGGTCCGGATGGCGAGACCTGCACCAAGGCGATTAACGCGCCGTTGCAGCCGGCCAAGATCGACAACACCATGGCCTTCATGTTCGAGACCAGCCAGGTGCTGCGCCCGAGCCAGTTCGCCCTGGAGTGCCCGGAGCTGCAGAACGACTACGATGCTTGCTGGGCTTCGCTGCCCGTCACCTTCAACCCGAATCGGAGATAACCCATGACCTTGCCCACCATCACCCTTAGCTGGGTCGAGTCCGCCAACGGTCACCCCGACTTCCCGTTGCAGAACCTGCCCCTGGGCGTCTTCAGCACCCAGGGTTCGGCGCCCCGCAGCGGGGTCGCCATCGGCGAACAGATTTTCGACCTGGAAGCGGCGCTGGACGCCGGCCTGTTCGATGGCCCGGCCAAGGCTGCGGTGGAGGCTGCCCGCGGTGGGCAGTTGAACGGCTTCTTCCAACTCGGCCGCCCGGCCCGGGTTGCTCTGCGCGAGCGCCTGCTGGAGCTGCTGGGCGAAGGCAGCAGCCTGCGGGGCAAGATCGAGGCCCAGGCGGCAAAACTGCTGCATGCGGCAGCCGACTGCCAGATGCACCTGCCGGCGAAAATCAGCGACTACACCGACTTCTATGTCGGCATCGAGCACGCGCAGAACGTCGGCAAACTGTTCCGCCCCGACAACCCCCTGCTGCCCAACTACAAGTACGTGCCGATCGGCTACCACGGTCGCGCCTCGACCATCCGTCCTTCCGGCACCGAGGTGCGCCGGCCCAAGGGCCAGACCCTGCCGGCCGGGCAGAGCGTGCCGACCTTCGGCCCCTGCGCGCGCCTGGACTATGAGCTGGAACTGGGCATCTGGATCGGCCAAGGCAACGAGATGGGCGAAGCGATCGCCATTGGCGACGCTGCCGAGCACATTGCCGGTTTCTGCCTGCTCAACGACTGGTCGGCACGGGACATCCAGGCCTGGGAATACCAGCCGCTGGGGCCGTTCCTGTCAAAAAGCTTCATCACCAGCATTTCGCCCTGGGTGGTGACCGCCGAAGCCCTGGAGCCGTTCCGCCAGGCCCAGGCGCAGCGCCCCGAAGGTGACCCGCAACCGCTGCCGTACCTGCTGGACAAGCGCGACCAGGCCGCCGGTGGCTTCGACATCGAACTGGAAGTGCTGCTGACCACCCAGGCCATGCGCGAGCAGGGCCTGCCGGCGCACCGCCTGACCCTGAGCAACACCCAGCACATGTACTGGACCGTGGCGCAAATGGTGGCTCACCACAGCGTCAACGGCTGCCAGTTGCAAGCCGGCGACCTGTTCGGCTCGGGGACGTTGTCCGGTCCTGAAAACGGCCAGTTCGGCAGCCTGCTGGAGATCACCGAAGGCGGCAAGAAACCTATCGAGCTGGCCTCCGGAGAGGTGCGCAAGTTCCTTGAAGACGGCGATGAAATCATCCTGCGCGGGCGTTGCCGCCGTGAAGGTTTCGCCTCCATCGGCTTCGGCGAATGCCGCGGCACCGTTCAGCCGGCACGTTAAAGGGAGCGGCTCATGGAGCTCTATACCTACTACCGTTCCACCGCGTCCTATCGGGTGCGCATCGCCCTGGCCCTCAAGGGCCTGGAATTCCAGGCCATCCCGGTCAACCTGCTGGTGCCCAAGGGCGGCGCCAACCGCCAGCCGGAGTACCTGGACATCAACCCCCAGGGCCGAGTGCCGGCCCTGCGCACCGACGACGGCGACCTGCTGATCCAGTCCCTGGCGATCATCGAATACCTGGAAGAGCGTTATCCACAGGTGCCGCTGCTGTCCAGGGATCTGGTCAGCCGTGCCCATGAGCGGGCGGTGGCGGCGATCATCGGCTGCGACATCCACCCGCTGCACAACTCCAGCACCCAGAACCTGCTGCGCGAGTGGGGGCATGAGGAAGCGCAGTTGCTGGTGTGGATCGACCATTGGATCAGCCAGGGCCTGGCGGCCCTGGAGCAGTTGATCGGTGACCAGGGCTTCTGCTTCGGCGAGCAGCCGGGCTTGGCCGACGTGTTCTTGATTCCCCAGCTGTACGCCGCGGAACGCTTCAAGGTGTCCCTGGAGGACTACCCGCGGATTCTCCGGGTCGCGGCGCTGGCGGCTGAGCATCCGGCATTCCAGGCTGCCCATCCGGCCAATCAGCCCGACACCCCGGCCTGACCCGAACCGCGCGCCCCCGTCTCCCGGGGGCGCGCCTTTTGGCCGCCGCAGGCAGATGCCGCGAGCGGGCCAGCGTCCCCCAGGACGGAGGGACCTCCAGGCCCCGCACAGGTGCCTGACATTTTTGCTTGCGCGGCAACCGCACCACCGCTGCACATAACCATAAAAACCGAACAGGTACCTTGCGATGCAAAATCAGATTGCCAGCTTTCGCGCTGCGCTCGACGCCCGCCCTGTGTCCCGCTATCAGTGGTTGCTCCTGTTGCTCCTTGCCTTGCTGCTGGTCACCGACGGCTACGATGCCCAGGTCCTGGGTTATGTGGTGCCGGCCCTGGCCCAGGACTGGGGGCTGGAAAAGGCGGCGTTCGGCCCGGTGTTCAGCGCCAACTTGCTGGGCCTGACCCTGGGCTCCCTGGCGGTAACGCCGTTGGCCGACCGTTTCGGTGTGCGCCGGATCCTGCTCTGTTGCGTGCTGATCTACGCCAGCCTGACGGTGCTGATGGTGTTCGCCAATTCTCTCGACAGCCTGATGGCCGCACGCTTCATCTGTGGCATCGGCATGGGCGGGGCGATGCCCAGCGCCATGGCCCTGATGTCCGAATACTCGCCGCCGCGCCTGCGCACCCTGATGGTGACCCTGGCCGCCTGCGGTTTTTCCTTCGGTGGCGCCGCCGGTGGTTTTGTCGCGGCCGGCTTCATCGATCGCTTTGGGTGGGAGGCGGTATTCCTGGCCGGCGGGGTGACGCCCTTGCTGCTGTTTCCGTTCCTGGCCTGGTGGCTGCCCGAATCCTTGCCACGCCTGCTGCGTGATGCGCCGCCATACACGCGTCTGCGCAAGGTCAGTGCGCAGATGCTGCCGGACTGGCAGCCTCCGCCGGTTTCGAACTTGGCCGAGGAGACGGCGCAAGGTAGCAAGTTGACGGTGGTGGAGTTGTTTCGCCATGGCTATGGGCGGCCGACCCTGCTGATCTGGTCGACCTTTTTCGTCAGCCTGATCCTGCTGTATTTCATGATCAGCTGGCTGCCGACGCTGTTGCTGGAAAGTGGCCTGGCCTTGCAGCAGGCCAACCTGGTGACTTCGATGTTCCTCTTCGCCGGTACCCTCGGGGCGATCTGCATGGCCTGGTTCGCCGACCGCCTGAAACGCAAGGTGCGCCTGCTGGCCGGAGTGCTTGCCGCGGCTGCGTTATGCACCGTGCTGCTGGGCCTGAACCACGACAACCCGCGGTACCTGGTGCTGTTCGTGTTTGCCGCGGGCTTTTGCATCATCGGTGGGCAATTGACCCTGAATGCCTTCGCCAGCAACTTCTATCCGGCTCAGGTGCGCGCCACCGGCACCGGTTGGGCGCTGGGGGTGGGGCGTTTTGGTTCGATCCTCGGGCCGCTGTTCGGCAGCATGCTGCTGGCGATGCACATTCCGGTGCAGCAGATTTTCTTCTTCTGTGCGATTCCCGCAGTGCTCGCCGCCTTGCTGATCATTCAGGTGCGCTCACCAGCCGAGGCAGGACCCGGTGGCGCGGGTTCGACCGCGCCGTTGCAAGACCCGCAGCAGCCCTGAAGGCGTTGCCGGCTCAGCGTGCCAGGTGCTTGATCATCGGCACGCAGGCCAGGGTCAGGCCCCGGGGCGACTGGTACTGGGCGACCCGCTCGCCAACAAAGCCGCAGCGCCGATAGAAGTCCGCCGCGTTCAGGGTCGAGTCGAGGATCAGGTGCGTCAACCCTGCCTGCAGGGCCAGCGCTTCGAGGTAGTTCATCATCTGCTGGCCGATGCCTTGGCCCATGTACGCCGGGTCGACGAACACCGCGTCGACCTGGCCGGTCTCCAGGTCGAGCATGCCGCTGGCGGTGACCTGGTCATCGATGACTGCGACATGCCCGGTTTTTTCCAGCACCTCGACGAAATACTCGCCCAGGCTGCCGGCGGTCCAGACCTGCAGGTCGGCGGCGGGGTAATGGCCGCAGCACTGGTGGTTGATGGCTTGGTTACGAATGTCGAAGACCCGTTGCGCGTCGTCGCCATGAGCTTTTCTGATCAGCATGCTGTACCCGTTCCATGGAGTGAGCCGAGCATCCTGCCAGAGCCCGGCAGGGGCTGTCATGCGGCGTTGGCCTGGATCAGCAGCAGACCCCAGCCGGTCAGCAGCGTGCCGTCCGTCCGCAGCAGGGGCTGTATGGCCCGGTGCAGTTCGTCCTTCATCAAGCTGCACGTGGCGGGCTTCAGGCGGTCCAGGTCGTAGGTTTGCCCCAGGGCGTCCCAGAACTCCTCGAAGCTGGGGCGCCATTCAAGGTCCAGTTCTTCGAACTGCACGTCACGGTAGTGGCGCGCCAACAGCTGGCGCCAGCCATCCTGGGACTGGGCCCGAGGGTCCACCAGGGGCAGGGGCGCCAGGCGGTCACGCTGGGCGGCGGCGCGAAACACCTGCAGGTAGCGCTGGCCCGGTTCGCCCAGGAGAAAGCTGCGGCCGACGATGGCCGAGAGCTGGCCGCCCCGGGCCAGGACCCGATGCACCTCGGCCAGCACCTGTTCGATATCGCTCATGAGCATCAATGCCAGGTGCGAGACCACGGCGTCGACGCTGCCACTGGCCAGGGACAGGGATTGGGCCCGCTCATTGAGCAACACGCAGCGCTCGGTGAGGCGCAAGCGTGCCGCCTGCAGTTCGGTGGTGCTCATGTCCACGCCGATCAATCGCGCCTCGGGGTACTGTCTGGCGAGCAGATCCAGCAGGAAACCGTCGCCGCAGCCCAGGTCCAGTAGCTGTGCGCCAGGTTGGGCGGCGGCGAGTGTGGCGGCCAGCATGTCGTAGGACGAGCCGCGTCCCGGCAGGCCCAACCCGGAAAAGGCCGGCGGCGTGGTGCCGGGGCGGCGCTGGTGAAAGTCCTGAAGGAAGCGTTCGGCGCGGTTCATGCGGTTCATCCTTGATGCAAATGGGCGGGTAGTGTGCCACGCAGGCAGGGCCCGACTCTCAATGGACGATACTGTTGGGCGGCAGATGCCCCAGGCGCTCGGTCAGGCGCAGGCGCTGGATCGGGTCATCGCTGAGCAGCAAGGCGTGCTCCAGGTCGAAACGCTCGGCATTCGGGCACTCCAGGCGCTGGTAGAGGCTGGCCCGGGCCAGGTAGTCGGCGGCGCTGCCGTTGCCCAGTTCCAGCACCCGCTCGGCATTGATCAGTGCGCCCAGGTTGTCGTCATAGGACAGGTGCAGCTGGCGCAGGTTGCGCGACAGGCGCTGGAACATCTGCAGCGGCTCGGCACTGGCCAGGTGCTCGGCCTTGAGCTTGATGTGGGCGCCGTATTGGCGCTGCAGCAGTTCCCGGCAGTCGGCGGGGTACAACCGGCGTCCGCCGCAAGGGTCCAGCAGGTGGTCGGCACCGGGCACCCGCAGCAGGAAGTGGCCGGGGAAGTTCACCCCCTCCAGGGGGATCTGCAGGCGTTGCGCCAGCTCCAGGGCAATCAGTGCCAGGGCCAGGGGTTGCCCTCGGCGCAGCTCCAGGACCTTGTCCATCAAGGCCGCCTGGGGGCGCAGGGGCAGGTGTTCATCCTGCTGGAAGCCCAGATCGTTCATCCGCCGCAACAGTGGCTGGCCCAACTCGTTCGCCGGCAGTTGGGGCAGGCGGTTGCCGATCTGCTGCTGAATATCCTTGAAGGCTTCCAGTGAGTGCTCGGGCACCAGCCGCGGCTCATGCTCGGCGGCAATCCAGAGCGCGGCTTCCAGCAGAGCAGGCGGCGAGCGATGCAGGCAGGTGAAGAAAGCTTGGCGCGGGTTCATCTCGATCTCCGACGGATGCCTCGTTTTAGCCTCGTCGCGAACGTTCGTCCAGTGCTGACACAGGTAGTAGCAGGTTATTTCCCAATGCCTGCAATCACCCTCCGGCTTATTCCTGCGCGGCGCAGCAATTTCCAGGCGCAAGCCTATACTGGCGACTACCAAGAAGTGATTCGGGAGCCCGTCGATGTTCGCTCTCATGCACCACACCCGCCTTGAATCGCTGCACCTGAGCGTCGACCCCAGCACCGGGTTGAAGGCAGTGATCGCCATCCACAACAACCGCCTGGGGCCTGCCCTGGGCGGCTGTCGTTACCTGGCCTATCCCGATGACACCAGTGCCGTGGAGGATGCGGCGCGCCTGGCCCAGGGCATGAGCTACAAGGCCGCGCTGGCCGGCCTGCCCCAGGGCGGTGGCACCGCAGTGATCATTCGCCCCGCCCATGTGGAAAGCCGCGCCGCGCTGTTCGAGGCCTTTGGCCGTTGCATCGAGCAACTGGACGGGCGCTACATCACCGCCATCGACAGCGGCACCTCGGTGGCCGACATGGACTGCATCGCTCAGCAGACCCGCTATGTCACCAGCACCAGTGCCGCCGGCGACCCCTCGCCGCACACCGCCATGGGGGTCTTCGCCGGTATCCGCAGCACCGCCATGGCGCGCCTGGGCAGTGACAACCTGGAGGGCCTGCGGGTGGCGGTGCAGGGCCTGGGCAACGTCGGGTATGCCCTGGCCGAGCAACTGCACGCCGCCGGGGCCGAGTTGCTGGTCAGCGACATCGATTCGGGCAAGGTGCAACTGGCCATGGAGCAACTGGGCGCGCACCCGGTCGCCAATGACTCGCTGCTCAGCACCCCCTGCGACATTCTGGCGCCCTGTGGTTTGGGGGCCGTGCTCAACAGCCTCAGCGTGGCGCAACTGCGCTGCTCGGCGGTGGCCGGTTCGGCGAACAATCAACTGACCAACCTGCAAGTGGCCGACCAACTGGAGCGCCGCGGAATACTCTACGCACCGGACTACGTGATCAATTCGGGCGGCCTGATCTACGTGTCCCTCAAGCACCGCAACGAAGAACTCCCGGTCATCACCGCCCACCTGTCGAAGATCAGCCTGCGCCTGACCGAGATCTTCGCCCACGCCCAGGCGGAAAAACGCTCGCCGGCGCGGGTCGCGGACGAACTGGCGGAGCGGGTGCTGTACCACTAGGCATCCGAGTCTTAACCGGTGGCCCTGCGCTCTGTAGTATCAGGGCCCGGGAAAGGTTGCAGTGCCGAGCCCAATCCCTTACGGCCCAACTGACACGGAGTGTATTTGACGATGCCGCAAGTGCTGGATAGTGGGCTGGATAAGCAATTGTCTTCGCTGTTGCACTCGGGTGCGGATGTTCAATCGATACGCCATATTCTTCTGCAGTACCGGGATCGAGGCTTTGCCGCGCAGGCTGTGTACAACTATCTGGCGTCGTTCAGGCCTGATGCGTCCGATGAACTCGAAGACAGAGTCCTGGAAGCCATGGATATGGCAGCCGGATATTGCTCGCCAGGCTGCAGAGTGTGGGAGGTCGCGCCATGACCGTGGCGTATACGGACAATCAAGTGATTGGGGGTTCAGTAAGGGATCTGCAGCTGTACGCGGCGGCGTGCCTGGAGGCTTACTGCCTGAGCAAAGGTATTGCTCACCCTGCTGTAGATGACTTGGTAAAGCACCTTGAGGGCTACCCGGAAAAAGATCAGTTACTGGCCTGGGAGAGGGCCGGAGCGCAGTTGGCATTGAATGGTCGAGGGGATGCTTTGCCACAGAGCCTTGTTGCTTTGCTGGCGCCTGAGGATTGCGAAGGGTTCTCCAGCCTCGTCGACAGCGCGGTTGAGGTGGGAATGGTCGACCTGTATGGCGGCGCGACCGATTTGCCCGTGATGTTCCTGCACAAGATCACTGCCCTGTTGCGTCGCAACCTTATCGAGCTGCCTGCGCCGAAAGGTGCGGCAGTGGTTTAACCGGCGGCTGCATAACGGGCAGTTTTTGCTCGGCAAACATGAAAAAAGCCCTGTGCCATGGACACAGGGCTTATTCAATTCGAGTGATGCCTATTTAGCAGCCTTGGCTGCTTTCGCCGGCTTGGTCGGCGCCTCGACTTCAGCAGGTGGCTGCGCTTGAACCTCCTCCACCGCGGGAGCGGGGTCGCTGAGCAACTCGGACAATGCATCCGGCTGGCTCTTGAAGGCCCTGGCGAATACATCGCGGTTCTTCGCCATGTAGATCCCGGCTTCTTCCACCTGTTGTTCGCTCAGCGACGGCACTGCTTTTTGCAACACTTGCGCCAGCACTTCAGCCAGTTCGAGCATTTTGTCATGACGGTCAGCTTCGGCTTTATCCATGAACAAGCGCTCCAGATCTCGGCTGCTGCGGTATACCACTTCGACGGCCATTCACCACCTCACATGCCTTCACGATAATGGGTCTGTATAAACACTGTATCTATATACAGGTCGAGAGAATAGGCGAAACCTTTTCTCTTGGATAGTGGCTTTTTAATGTAGACGGATTTTTTTTCCCGGGCCGATTGTTACGCGGCCGTGCCTCGCTGGCAGCGGCCATCATCTTATTGATGGCTCCTGGCCTTTTTTCTGCATGCAGAACAACCGTCACGTCCAATCCGCATCATCCGGTCGAACCGACCTAAGGAAGAACCATCGTGAAAATCAATTGGGCCGAGAACCTGCGGCAGAACGTCCATCAACTGGCCGAGTCCCTGGGCAACCTGTTCGTCGAGTCCTTCCACTACCTGGCGCTGTTCGCCATCGGAGCCGTGACCGCCTGGGCGGCGGTGATGGAATTCCTGCAGATGATCGAGGTGGGGCACATCAAGATCGATGACATCCTGCTGCTGTTCATCTACCTGGAATTGGGGGCGATGGTCGGCATTTACTTCAAGACCAACCACATGCCGGTGCGCTTCCTGATCTACGTGGCGATCACCGCGCTGACCCGGCTGCTGATTTCCAACGTTTCCCACCACAACCCGCCGGACCTGGGGATCATCTACCTGTGTGGCGGGATTCTGCTGCTGGCGTTTGCCATCCTGGTGGTGCGCTACGCCTCGTCGCAGTTTCCTTCGGTGAAGATCGAGCACCCGCAGCGCAAGATCGGCGCCGGCTCCGGCGAACACCCGGAAGTGGAGAAGGGCGAGCTTTAAAACCTCAGGGCCGGGGGCACGGGCTTGTGGCCCTCGGGCGGTGGCAGCGCCAGGCTGTCGCCGTTGGTCATGGCTTCGAGGATGGCCATGGCGCTGTGCCCCTGTTCGATGGCGATGCCGAACTGAATGCTCTGCACCAGGCGCCTGATGCGTTGCGGGTCATTGCGCTGGGCGGCGCTGATCATGCGCTTGGCCACCACCCGGCCGGTTTGCGACAGGGTCAGCATGATGCTGCCGTCCAGGCCCTGGATGCTCAGGTTGACCTGGTACTGCGGGGTGAAAGTGTCGGTAATCAGTTGAAAAGGGTTGTCCATAATGCGTCACCGCCTGATGGGATCGTGCAGTCATTGACTGGCCGCAGATGGAATTAGTTCGCGATTCCAGACCACTGGCCAGTCGTTCGCCGAGGGTGGCCAACGTCCGTATTGCTCAAGGGCGATAAAGCAAGGGACATGCCGGGAAACACGCCGGGCAATGATTGCGGGGACAAAAAAAGCGGACCATCAGGTCCGCTTTTTCATTGCCGGTCCGTTTTAGGGCACGACCGAGTAAATGATCGCAGACAGTGCGATCAGGCCGATCAGCACCACGAACAGGTTCGACAGTTGGCCCGAATACTGGCGCAGTGAAGGCACGCGCCGGATTGCATACATCGGCATCAGGAACAGCAGGCAGGCGATCACCGGTCCGCCCATGGTCTCGATAATGCGCAGGATGCTCGGGTTGAAGGTGGCCACGGCCCAGCAACTGAGGATCATGAACACTGCGGTGATCCTTTCCAGGCTGGTGGACGACAGCGAGCGCCCCCGCAGGTTCTTCACGATCAATCCCTGGAAGCCCTCGCTGGCGCCGATGTAGTGGCCCAGGAACGACTTGGTAATGGCCACCAGGGCGATCAGCGGTGCCGCGTAGGCAATCACCGGGGTCTGGAAGTGGTTGGCCAGGTACGACAGGATCGAGATGTTCTGATCCTTGGCCGCCACCAGGTCCGCCGGCGACAGGGCCAGCACGCAGCTGAAGCAGAAGAACATCACCGTCAGCACCATCATGGCGTGGGACATGGCCAGGATCCCGCTGCTCTTGCGCTCGGCCTGGGCGCCGTAGTGGCGCTTCTGATCCAGGGCGAAGGCCGAGATGATCGGTGAGTGGTTGAAGGAAAACACCATCACCGGAATCGCCAGCCACAGGGTCTTGAAGAACAACCCCAGGGGCATGCCTTCGCTGGCGGAGGCGAAGAATGCACCGTTCCAGTTGGGAATCAGGCTCAGGGCCAGGAGCAGCAGCGCGGCGACAAAGGGGTACACCAGCAGACTCATGGCCCGCACTATCACACCCTGGCCACAGCGCACGATGGCCATCAGGCCGAGGATCAGTAGCAGCGACAGCAGCGCCCGTGGCGGTGGAGTCATGTGCAACTGGTGCTCCATGAAGTTGCTCAGGGTGTTGGTCAGGGCCACGCTGTACACCAGCAGGATCGGGAAGATCGCAAAGAAATAGAGCAGGGTGATCAGCTTGCCGGCGCCGACCCCGAAGTGTTCTTCCACCACCTCGGTGATGTCGCCGGAGCGCCCGGACAGTACAAAGCGGGTCAGCCCGCGGTGGGCGAAGAAGGTCATCGGGAAGGCCAGCAACGCCAGCACGATCAATGGCCAGAAACCACCAACGCCGGCATTGAACGGCAGGAACAGGGTGCCGGCACCGATGGCGGTGCCATACAGGCCGAGCATCCAGGTGGTGTCGCGCTGGCTCCAGCCAGTGTCGCGGGTTGCGGTGTCGCGGTGTGTCGCTACAGCAGGGTTTTCGGCAGCAGGTGCAGGTACATCGGTCATCGGTATCGCCTCGTTATTATTCTTGCTCGGGCTCACGTGGTACGGACGGTCAGGGAAGGCTCCTCAGCATTCCACCCAGCTCACCGCCAGGCCGCCCCGTGAAGTCTCTTTGTATTTGTCGTGCATGTCGGCGCCGGTATCGCGCATGGTGCGGATCACCCGGTCCAGGGAAATGAAGTGCTGGCCGTTGCCACGCAGGGCCATCTGGGTCGCGTTGATGGCCTTGACCGCAGCAATCGCGTTGCGCTCGATGCACGGCACCTGCACCAGCCCGCCGACGGGGTCGCAGGTCAGGCCGAGGTTGTGCTCCAGGCCGATTTCAGCGGCGTTTTCCAGCTGTTCGGGGGTGGCCCCGAGCACCTCCGCAAGACCGGCCGCGGCCATGGCGCAGGCCGAGCCCACTTCGCCCTGGCAGCCGACTTCGGCGCCGGAAATCGAGGCGTTCTTCTTGCACAGGATGCCCACCGCCGCGGCGCCGAGAAAGAACGCCACGACATCGTCATCAGAGGCCTGGGGGTTGAATTTCATGTAGTAGTGCAGCACCGCCGGAATGATCCCCGCCGCGCCATTGGTCGGGGCGGTGACCATGCGCCCGCCCGCGGCGTTTTCCTCGTTCACCGCCAGGGCGAACAGGTTGACCCATTCCATGGCCGAGAGGGTCGAGGTGATGACGTTGGGCTTGCCGATCTCCAGCAGGCTGCGGTGCAGCTTGGCGGCGCGCCGGGGCACGCCGAGGCCGCCGGGCAGGGTGCCTTCGTGGCTCAGGCCCTGTTCCACGCATTCGCGCATCACCGACCAGATGTGCAGCAAGCCGCTGCGGATTTCTGTTTCGCTGCGCCAGGCCCGTTCGTTGGCCATCATCAGCTCACCGACCCGCAGCTTGTGCTGCTTGCACAGGGTCAGCAACTGCGCGGCGCTGTTGAAGTCATAGGGCAACTCGACACTGGCGCCGGCTTCGGCCCCGGCGGCAACCTGGGCCGCCTCGACAATAAAGCCGCCACCCACCGAGTAGTAGGTCTGTTCCAGTAGCGTGGAGCTGTCCCCGAAGGCAGTCAGGGACATGGCATTGGGGTGATAGGGCAGGCTTTCGTCCAGCAGCAGCAAGTCCTGGTACCAGTCGAAGGCAATGGCCGTCCGGCCGCCCAGGAGCAATTGGCCGCTGTCGCGCAACTGCTGGATCCGTGGATCGATGCTGGTGGGGTCGATGCTGTCCGGCCATTCGCCCATCAGGCCCATGACGCTGGCGCGGTCGGTGGCGTGGCCGATGCCGGTGGCGGACAGCGAACCGTAGAGTCGGATCTCTACTCGCCGCACCCGGTCCTGCAGACCCTGTTCGAACAGGGCTTGGGCGAAGGTCGCGGCCGCACGCATCGGGCCTACGGTGTGGGAGCTGGAGGGACCGATACCGACTTTGAAAAGATCGAAAACACTGATAGCCATACTAAAGCCTTACAAGCAATGGAGGAGAGATCGCTGCCATTTTTTGTAGGACGAGCGCAATGTCGGCGATACTGCCCGCCTCGGTCGACACTGACCAACGAAACTTCCTAAGAGATCATTTAGCAGGACTAAACGATGAGCCGTCAGCTTCATGCCCAAACCTATGTCTGGCTGCATGTGTTTTCCTGTGCCGCGCGGCACCTGTCCTTTACCCGCTGCGCCGAAGAACTGCACATCACCCCCGGGGCCGTCAGCCAGCAGATCCGCCAGCTTGAAGAACGCCTGGGCTTGCGGCTGTTCCACCGACGGGCGCGGGGCGTCGAGCTGAGTGCCGAGGGCCAGCGCCTGGCCCTGACGGTGAGCGAGGCCTATGGCAGCATCGATGCCGAGTTGCGCCGCCTGGACGCGGGCATGATCGGCGGCACCTTGCGCCTGCGTTCGATCCCGTCGTTTCTCGGCAAGTGGCTGACTCCGCGCCTGCCGCGGCTGCAACAGCGTTATCCGGAAATCCAGCTGCGCCTGGTGGCGGAGGACAGCAGCGTGGCCCTGCACGAGGGTGACTTCGACCTGGCCATCGACTTGAATGACGGCAGTTATCCCGGTTTGCAGTCCACGGCGCTGCTGGACGAGCAGATCTTCCCGGTCTGTGCGCCGAGCCTGTTGCGGGGACGGCCACCGCTGCACGGGCCGGCGGACCTGGCGCATTTTCCGTTGCTGCACGACATCACCGCCTGGCGCGGCAGCTATGAATACGCGGAATGGGAGTTCTACCTGAACGCCATTGGCTTTGACGGCGCAGATGTGCGGCGTGGCCATACGTTCAACCGCAACCACCTGACCATCGAGGCGGCGATTGCCGGCATGGGCGTGGCGATTGCCCGGCGCACCCTGCTCAACGATGAGCTGGAGCGCGGCGCCCTGATCGTGCCTTTCGGCCTCGCCGTGCCCAATCACAAGCGTTATGTACTGCTCTATGCGCCGGGCGCCCTGAGCCATCCGGGGGTGCGTGCGGTGCATGACTGGCTGGTGGAGGAGGCAGAGATATTTCGCGGCTTGCACCCCCTGGGCGAGGGGCAATTGTGAGGTGTTGTTACAGGAGAGTGAATCGACCTAACTCCCGACATTAACAGCGCTTTTACAGTTTGTCCGGCTTTATTTGCGTATGAATATTTATCTTTTTTTAGGGGTTGAAATGTTCGTCGCCGTGCCTAATTGTGTAATCAAGAGGTCACGACATGCAGCGATCAGCGCATTGCCTTGACTCTCTTGCGAGCTAGCTGAAATAAGGGAAGAACTATGCAAATCCAAGTCCATAGCGATAACCATATTCAAAGCAGCATTCGGTTGGAGGAGTGGGTACGCAGCACCGTTGAAAGCACGCTGGAACGTTACGAAGAAGACCTGACCCGGGTGGTGGTCCACCTGCGTGACGAGAACGGCGGCAAGTCAGGCCCGGATGACATGCGTTGCCAGCTCGAGGCCCGGCCAAAAGGCCACCAGCCGATTTCCGTGACCCATAAGGCCGATACCCTGGAGCAGGCGATCGACGGCGCCACCATCAAGCTGGAAAGCGCCCTGGGACACATGTTTGGCAAGCTGCGCGACAAACGTGCGGCAGTCGCCCCCAGCACCGATGGCACCGAGGCGGATGCCTTGCTGGAAGAAGAATTCCTGGAGAACCAGCAGGCGGCCCTCAACAGCTGACGCCTGAGTTTCTCCCTCAACAAGAAGGGCCTGCAATGCAGGCCCTTTTTTGTGCTCGATCAGAAAGCCACTGAGGTCTGCACGTAGAGGGTTCGTGGTTCGCCCACGTACTTGCCTTTGTTGTTGTCGTCGAAGGAGCGGGTGAAGTACTGGTGGTTGAGAAGGTTTTTCACCCCCACTGCGACATTCAGGTCCGACAGCTGCGGGCCGAAGTCGTAGCCGGCGCGGGTGCTGAACAGCATGTAGCCGGGAATGCGTCCGGCACTGCCGTCGGCACTTTCGGCGGCGGTGTTGGCGTTGTCGGCAAACTGGCTGCTCTGGTAGCTGCTGTCGAGATTGAGCTTCCATGGACCTTCGGTGTAGCTCACCCCCAGGGTGCCCTTGTGCTTGGAGGAGAACGGCACGCGGTTGCCCTTGTTCGGGCCGTCTTCACGGATGGTGGCGTCGACGTAGGCGTAGGTGGCGTAGACATCGAAGCCCGCCAGCGCCGGGTTCAAGCCGTCGAGGGCGTAGTTGATGCTGCTTTCGATGCCCTGGTGCCGGGTTTCACCCCGGGCGATCACCGTGTCGTTGGTCTGGTTGCTGTCGTACTGGTTGTCGAAGTTGATCAGGAAGGCGCCGATCTCCGCTCGCAGGGTGCCGTCGTCATAGCGGGTGCCCAGTTCCCAGGTGCGGGCCTTTTCCGGTTTCACTTCGCCGCTGGCCACGCGGTTGGGCATCTGGCTGTACTGCACGCTGCCGAAGGAGCCTTCGGTGTTGGCGTAGAGGTTCCAGCTTTCGTTGAGGTGGTACATCACATTCAGCGCCGGCAGCGCAGTGTTGTAGTCGCCCTTGTATTTGACGTGGGTCAGGTTGTTGCTCTGCTGGGACTCGATCATCTCGTAGCGGATGCCCGGGGTCAGGGTCCACTTGCCGATGTCGATGCGGTCGTCGACGAAGAACGCATGGGCCTCGGTGCCGCCGCGAGTGTCGCGATCATTGCGGCTGCTGGTGGTGGGCAGTTGCTGGTTGGCGGTCAGCGGCGTGCGATAGCGCAGCTCATGACCGGCTTCGTTGATGTAGCGATAGCCGACGCCGACTTCGTGGCTGCTGTCACCCAGGTCGAAACCCTGGGCGAAGCGGGTTTCCAGGCCACGCACCCAGTACTCGCGGGGTGACAGGGAAAGGAAACTGCCCTGGTCCAGGTAGCCGCTGCGCAGGGTCTTGGTGAAGAAGCTGTTGACCGTGAATTCGCGGCGATCCTCCTGGTAGCGATAGCCGACATTGAACATGGTGCGGCGCCCCCAGAACTTGTCGTAGGGCCGGGTCGACTGATACGGGTCGGCTTTGTAGTCCGCCACGTTCAGACCGCCGGGCATGTCGGCCTCGCCCTCGTAGTACTGGGCCATGGCGTTGAAACTGTTGGCCTCGTCCAACTGGTACTTGCCCTTGAGGATCAGGTCGTCGATCTGCGTGTCGCTGTGTTCGCGCCAGTCGCCGCCACGGGTGCCGGAATACAGCAGGGCGCCGCCCAGGCCGTTGGCGTTGGTGCCGCCGACCAGCAGGTTGCCGGTGGTCTTGAAGCCGTCATGGCTGGAGGAGGGGCTGGTTTCGGTCTGCACGCCGCCCTTGAGTGTCGGCGCATCGGGGATTGCCCGGGTCACGAAGTTGACGATCCCGCCGACGTTCTGCGGGCCATAGCGCACCGCGCCACCGCCGCGCACCACGTCCACCGCGTCCATGTTGCCCATGCTGATGGGAGCGAACGACAGTTGTGGCTGGCCGTAGGGCGCAAACGGCACCGGGATGCCGTCCATCAGCACTGTAGAGCGTGACGCCAGGCGCGGGTTGAGGCCGCGTATGCCGAAGTTCAGCGCCATGTCGTGGCTGCCGGTGCCGTTGTTGTCTGGCGCGTTGACCCCGGGAATGCGGTTGAGCACATCCCGCGCCTGGGTCGCGCCCTGGCGTTCGAACTCCTCGCGACGGATCACGTCCCGGGCCCCTGGGTGTTCGAACACATCGCTTTGCTGGGCATCACCGAGCCAGTCGCCGACCACGCTGGAGGCTCCCAGGTGCAGGGACGCGGGGGCCGCGTCGGCACTCGCCGGTTGCAGGCTGAAGGCATTGTTGCCCTCGGCCCGGGCTTGCAGGCCGGTGCCTTGCAACAGCGCGTTGAGGCCTTCCTGCGGACGGTACTGGCCTTCCAGGCCACGGCTTGCCACGCCGCTGGTGACCTGTGAGCCGAAGGAGATCAGCACCCCGGCTTGCCGGCCGAACTGGTTCAGCGCGTCTTCCAGCGAGGTCGGGGCGATGTGGTACGGCTTGGCCTCGGCTTCGGCAGCATGCACCAGGGGCAGGCTGGCAAGGCTCAGGCTGGCGCCCAGCAACAAGTGGCGCAGGCTGCGGGCCAGGGGCGAGAGGCGGTTGGGTTGCTCGGTCATGAACGGCGATCCTGAGAAGGGGGAATCGAGGTGGCTTTCCCTCTCTGTCACCCGAGCCTGGCAAAACGGCTCATCTGCATTGAAATTATTTTTCCACACCCGGCAACTCCCCTGGAGCGCGAGGGCAGGCTGCAGTGGTTGGCGAAGCGGATGTGCTGCTGCGAGAGCCGAAAGCCCCGGCAGGCCGAGTGCAATCGGCCGGTGTACCCCTGGGGTCTCGGCGACAAGAGCAACCCACAGCGGGTCGACCGCTCATCACGCCCGTGCCTGGACCGTGACCCAATACCGGGTGAAGCGCCGTACCCGGACCGGCAGGCTGATTTCCAGCAGGTCGAGGATCCGCTCGCTGTCCTCCAGGGGATAGCTGCCGGAAATCAGCAGGTCCGCCACCTGGGCATCGCAATTGAGCTGGCCACGGCGGTAGCGCCCCAGTTCGTCGAGGAAATCCGCCAGGCGCATGTGCGCGGCCACCAGCATGCCCTCGCTCCAGGCACCGCTGCCGGCGTCCAGGGCCCGCGGGGCCTGCCAGCTATTGCTGCTGAAATTCAACTGCTGCCCGGCCACGACCCGTGGTGGCGCGGTCGAATAGCTGGCGGGAAGTACTTCGACCGCGCCGGAGAACACCGCCAGCTGGGTATGCTCCTTGAACTGCCGCAGGTTCAACCGCGCCGCGTCGGGGCGCACCATCCCCTGGGCACTCTGCACTCGCAAGGGCCGGGGATCCTTGGCGGCACTGAGCATGATCTCGCCTTCCAGCAGGTGGATCAGCCGCTGCTGGCCGTCGAAGCGCACGTCCACCGCGCTGCGGGTGTTGAGCTGCAACTGGCTGCCGTCACTGAGTTGCAACTTGCGCCGCTGACCCAGGGGGCTGCGGTAGTCGGCCAGCAGCGGCGGCAGCGGGTTGTGCTCGCGCAGGCCCCAGGCGGCGGCCGAGCCGGCGCCGAGAATCAGCAGCAGCTTCAGCGCCTGGCGCCGGCTGCTGGACTGCGGTGCATTCAGGGCCGCATGGGCCAGGGGCGAGGACAAACCGCGCAAGCGCTGGTTGACCCGTTGGATATGGGCCCAGGCCCGCTGGTGCTCGCTGTGGGCATCGTGCCATTGCTGCCAGGCCTGCTGCTGGCGCGGATTCAAGGGCCCGTCCTGCATTTCGATCAGCCAGTGCACGGCCTGTTCGGCCACCTGGTTGCTGAAGTCGGGCTGGCCATTGAGCTGGGGATTCATCGAGGCGCTCACAGGGCGAAATAGCAGCGCATGGCTGCCTTGTTCAGGTGGCGTTTGACCGTGGCAATGGAGATACCCAGCTCCCGGGCGATTTCGCCGTAGGTCAGGCCGTCCAGCTGGCACAGCAGGAAGGCTCGCTTGACCGGGCGCGGCAGGCCGTCGAGCAACTGGTCCAGCTCCATCAGGGTTTGCAGGATGATGGCCCGCTCTTCCTCAGAAGGTGCGACGAGTTCGGGCATCTGCGCCAGGGTTTCCTGGTAGGCCCGCTCCAGGTCCTGACGCCGGTAGTGGTTGCACAGCACCCGCTTGGCGATGGTGGTAAGAAACGCCCGAGGCTCGATCAGGGATGGCATTTCCCGGGCGCTGAGCACCCGGATAAAGGTGTCCTGGGCCAGGTCGGCCGCGCTGTGGGGGCAACCGAGCCTGCGCCGCAACCATGTGTTCAACCAGCTGTGGTGGGCATGGTAGAGGACTTCGACGGTAGAGGAGTGGGACAAGCCGGACGCTCCCGCAGCAAGACGATGCTTAAGAGAATAGGAATTGTTCGCATTGTAGTGGCGCGACATAGCGTTGTGCAATCAAGGCGGACCGACGGATCGTTCACAAGTCCGTAGCTGCTTTTTGCGTATGAGAATATTTATCATTAGTATTGGCCGCCTATTTCATCCGGGCGCTTTTCAGTGCCGCGGATTTTTCCTGGCTTCAAGGTCGAAACATGAAAAGCAAGGTCGGCGGGGTTCCCGCTTCCTACCGTCTGGCTGTTGCCTCGCGGGTTTGTGCCGCGGTCCTGGGCGGCTACCTGCTGGCGGCGCTGTCGAGCGTCTGCCTGACGTTGCTGCTGCCCCTGCCACGGGCGGATGCGGTGATCAGCGGGATGATGACCTCCTTCCTGTTCTACCTGGTGGCGGTGCTCTGGTGCTTCGCTTGCCGCAGTGCCTGGCAAGCCTGGCTCGGCCTGCTGCTGCCGGGCCTGCTGCTCGCGGCCGTGGCCGCTGGCGCCTATTGGATGGCGCAGCCATGAAAGAGGGATTTCGCCAGTCGATGGCCTGGCTGCACACCTGGAGCGGGTTGCTGTTCGGCTGGCTGCTGTTCGCGATTTTCTTCACCGGGACCCTGTCCTACTTCAAGGAGGAAATCACTCACTGGATGCAGCCGGAGGCGCCAGTCCGGAGCCTGAACGCCGAGGCCAGCCTGGGGCTGGCCCAGCGTTACCTGGAGCAGCATGCCCAGGGTGCCTCGCGCTGGTTCATCGCCCTGCCCGATGCCCGCCAGCCGGCGTTGTCGGTGAGCTGGCAGGCGCCGGCAGAAACCGGCCAGCGTGGTCAATTCACCGAGAAGCTGCTGGACCCTGCCACCGGCAGCGAACTGCACCTGCGCGAGACCCGGGGCGGCGAGTTCTTCTACCGCTTTCACTTCCAATTGCAGATGCCCTATCCCTGGGGCCGCTGGCTGTCGACCCTGGCGGCCATGGTGATGTTCGTGGCCCTGGTCAGCGGCATCATCATCCACAAGAAAATCTTCAAGGACTTCTTCACCTTCCGTCCGCGCAAGGGCCAGCGCACCTGGCTCGACGGGCACAACGCGCTGGGGGTGCTGGTGCTGCCGTTCCACCTGATGATCACCTACAGCAGCCTGGTGATCTTCATGTACATGGTGATGCCGGCGAGCATCCTGGTGGCCTACCAGGGTGACAGCGACGCCTTCTTCAAGGACCTGCGCCCCGCCAGCAACAGCACGCCGGCGGCCGGCCAGGCGGCGCCGCTGGTGGCCCTCGAACCTTTGCTCAAGCAAGCCCAGGCCCATTGGCCCGGCGGTCGCGTGCAGCGGGTGACGGTCAATCATCCAGGAGACCTGAACGCCTCGGTGCAGGTATTCCGCCATGGCGCCGACCGGGTGGCCCGTGATTTCAGCAGTTCGGTCGCGTTCAACGGGGTCACCGGCCAACCGTTGCAGGCCAGCTCCGAGGCATCGCTGCCGCGGATGATTGGCGGCAGCTTCTATGGCCTGCACATGGGCCTGTTCGCCGGGCCGGTGATGCGCTGGCTGTACTTTATCTGCGGCCTGGCGAGCACCGCGATGATCGGCACCGGGCTGGTGATCTGGCTCGGCAAGCGCCAGTTGAAACATGCCAAGACTGGGGTGATGCCCGTTGAACTGCGTCTGGTGGAGGTGTTGAACATCACCAGCATGTCCGGGCTGGTGCTGGCGGTGGCGGGTTTTTTCTGGGCCAATCGGCTGCTGCCGGCAGGCTTCGCCGAGCGTGCCGACTGGGAGGTCAACAGCTTCTTCATTCTCTGGGGCCTGAGCCTGCTGCACGCGAGCCTTCGTCCGGGACGTCGTGCCTGGGTAGAACAGCTCGGCCTGGCCGCGTTGCTGTTCACCGCCGTGCCCCTGCTGGACGCCTTGACCCACCCGAACCTGACGGACGGTTTTCTGGTCGGTGGCGACTGGATGCTGGCCGGCTTCGACCTGGCGTGCCTGGGCAGCGGCCTGTTCCTGGCCTGGGCGGCGCGCAAGATGCACCGGGCCCCCCATGCTGGCGCTGGCGGTAAACCCCGCAGCGCCCGGCAACCCGCGCAGGCGGTTGAGACCGAGGTGAACTGAATGCTCCTGACGCTGCTGCTCTGTTACGCCGGATTCACCGGCCTGTGCCTGTCCCTGGAGCGCCATCATGGTGAACTGCTCGGGCACAAGCCCAGCGCCCGGCGGCGTCATGGCTTGCGCCTGGGCGGCTGGCTGCTGCTGGGCCTGTCGCTGGTGGCGGCGGTTGTCGACACCGGTTGGGGCCTGGGCCTGGTGCAGTGGTGTGGGCTGCTGATGTGCAGTGCTCTGGCGCTGGTGCTGCTGTTGCCGTATCGCCCGCGTCTGGCACTGTCGATGGCGGGGGCCAGCTTGCTGGCCAGCCCGCTCGCCGCCTTCGCCCACTTCTGAGCCGCTGCCGATGATGAGCACCCTGCCTCCCGAACCTTCTGATCTGGACCCTCCAGAGCTGCGGGGCAGTCGTGCGCATTTTCTCCAGGTGTTCCTCTCCCAGCGTTCGCAGATGGAGGCTCTGGTCAGCCGCCGGGTGGGTTGTCGGGCCACCGCCGCCGACCTGGTGCAGGACCTGTTCCTGCGCTTCTGGCGCCGGCCCCTGGTGCAGGTCGAGGAACTGAGCACCTACCTGCTGCGCTGTGCCGGCAACATCGCCATCGACCACCTGCGCAGCGAAGGCGCGCGGGTCCGGGTCAGCGAAGGCTGGCTGCCGGAGCAGCAGGACAACCAGAGCATCGAGCCCCAGGCCGCCCTGGAAGCCGGCAACGATTTGCGGCACGTGGAGGCCGCCTTGCGCAGCCTGCCGGAGCGCACCCGGCAGATCTTCCTGCTCAACCGCATCCACGGGCGCAAGTACGCGGAGATCGCCAAGGTCATGGGGCTGTCCCAAAGCGCCGTGGAAAAACATATGATGCGCGCCCTTGAAGCCTGCAAGGCCAGCTTGCGGGAACCCCCGATGACGCGCACGCCAAGGAATGCACCGTGAATCACAGCGCTTGCGTCATCCCGACGCCCGCCCAGGAACAGGCCGCTCTGGCCTGGCTCAGCCTGCTCCACGACCAGCCCAGCAGCGGTGACCAGGCTACCTTCAGCCAATGGCTGCAGGCCGATCCGGCCCATGTCGAGGCCTACGCCCAGGCCCAGGTGCTGTGGGAATTGAGCGAAGCCCCGGCGCGTACCCTGGCCGATGAAGACGCCCTGGCCATGCAGCGGCTGCTGCGGGCCATGGACGGGGCCAAGGGCCGGCATCGGCGACGCTGGTCGGTCGGGCTGGCCATGGCCGCCAGCGTGCTGCTGGCGGTGGCCCTGGGCGCCGGCTGGCAGCCGGGGCGCTGGGTCGATGACCTGGGGGCCGATTACGTTTCCGCGCCGGGTCAGGTGCGCACCGTGGTCCTGGCCGACCAGAGCGAGGTGACCCTGGACGCCGACAGCGCCATTGCCGTGGATTTCAGCCACGGTGAACGCCATGTGCAACTGCGTCGTGGTGCCGGTTTTTTCAGCGTGACCCATACCGGGCAACCCTTTGTGGTCGAGGCCGAGCAGGGCCAGGCGCGGGTCCTGGGCACCCAGTTCGAAGTGCGCCTGCAACCGGGGGGCGCCCAGGTCACTGTGCTTTCCGGGCGCGTGGCGGTCACCGCGGCGCAGGGCGCTGCACAACAGGTCCTCGGTGCCGGCCAGCAAGTGGCTTATGACCACGGCCAGGCGCAGCCGCTGCATCCTGTCGACAGCGAGGCGCAACTGGCCTGGCGCCAGGGCTGGCTGAACTATTACCACGCGCCATTGGCGGTGGTGGTCGAGGACCTGCGCCGCTATTTCCCCGGACGCATCCTGCTGCTGAACGACGATCTGGCAGCCCGCCGGGTCAGCGGCAGTTTTGCCAGCAAGGACCCGCAAGCGGTCCTCGACTCCCTGCAGGCAGCCCTCGGCTTCCAGCAGCACAGGGTTTTCGGACGATTCGTCGTCCTGCGCTGAGAACCCCGTCCCAGAGCTCCCGAACATTCATCGATATCACCCCGTTCTGTCACTAAAGCGTTACATGAGACGCGGATGATCTGCGCATTCCTGAGCACATGGTCAGGATCGGCGAGGGTTGTGATTCAGCTCTCACAAGGGAGGGAAGGCTGAAGCAGGGGAGCAAGACGATGCGCAGCTGGGATATCGCTAAAAAGAAGAAGGCCCACATCGAAATCATCCCGATGATCGATGTGATGATGTTTCTCCTGGTGTTCTTCGTACTCATCAGTCTCAACGTGATTCCCGCCGTGGGGATCAAGACGCAGTTGCCGGTGGCCAGTACCGCGCAGCAATTGAAGCCGCAAAACAAGGCGGTGATCACCCTGGGCCTGCAAGAGCGCCTGCAACTCGATGGCCAGGACCTGGATGAAGGTGCGCTGCTGGCACAACTCAAAGTGCTCAACGATGGCAGCGAGAAGTTGGTGATCATTATCAACAGCGACCAGGGCGTTGAAGTTAAGCGCCTGGTATCGGTGATGGATTTGCTCAAGGGCAATGGCTTCTCTTCCGTCTCCATCGCTACACGCAAGTCCTGACGCCATGTTTGCCTTATATAAAACCCGCAAGTGGGTAGCGTGCTTGTTGCCGGCTGTTTTACTGGCATTGGTCATCTACGCCAGTCAGTTGCAACGCCTGCAGATCAAGCCGGTGTATGACGAGAGCACGGTGGAGATCGCGCTGATCGACTCTGCCGAGCTGGTGGCCGCGGTCGAGCCGCCACCGCCTGAGCCCGAACCGCTGCCGGTCGAGCCCGAGCCAGAAGTGCTGGTGCCGGACGAAGAGCCGCTGGTGATCGAGCCGCCCAAGCCCAAGCCGGTGGTCAAGCCCAAGCCGCCCGTGCCCAAGCCGCTGGTGGCCAAGCCCCAGCCACCCAAGCCGGCTCCGGTCGAGGTGGCCAAGAGCGTCCCGGTGCCGCAGCCCGCCGTGGCGACGGCGCCGAAACCGCCGGTGGCAACACCGGCCCCTGCACCGGCGCCGGCCCCCGCGGCCCCGGCCAGTGCAATCAAGGAAAGCCTGTACACCGCCGCTTTGCGCAAGGAACTGGAAAAGCACAAGCAATACCCCAGCGGCCGCGAGGCCTCGTTGCAACGTCCCCAGGGCGATGTAGTGATCTGGCTGGAAGTCGATCGGGCCGGCAACGTGCTCGACAGTGGCATCGAAAACAAGGCGCCGAACATGTTGCTCAATCGCGCCGCGCAAACCAGTTTGCGCCGCGTGGAGAAAGTTTCACCGTTTCCTTCGGACGCGTTCTCCGGCAAGAACAAGCAACGTTTTACCGCGACCTTTAGTTACAACGTGGAATAAACCCATCACCTATTAACGAAAGTTGTAAGCAAGGGATTGACCCGTGAAGATCAATAAACTTTATGCCCTGCTTCTGGCATCGGGCCTGGGCAGTTTTGCGCCACTGGTTCTGGCTGACGATTCAGTGGACGTTGGTGCGGTAAACGTGGCCGGTAAACAGACCTTGGGCAATGGCCACATGATCAAGGAAGAGAGCGCCAAAGGGCGTTCCACCGTGACCAAGGAAGCCATGGATCAGATGGCCCCCACCGCCAACGCCGTGGACAAGCTCAAGTACACCCCGGGGATCAACGTCTCCAGCACCGACGCCTCGGGCCTGAGTGGCACCAACTTCACCATGCGCGGGATGAACTCCGACCAGGTGGGGCTTTCGGCCGACGGTTTCCCGATCAACGATTCGGGGGACTACAGCATCTATCCGAACCTGATGGGCGACCCGGAAAACTTCAGCGAAGTCTTCGTCACCCAAGGCTCCTCGGAAGCCGACGGTCCGCACATTGGTTCCAGTGGCGGCAACATCGGCCTGGTGACGGTACGTCCGACCAAGGACTTCGGGGTGTTCGCCAAGCAGTCGGTGGGTTCGAACAACCTGCGCAAGTCCTTCGCCCGTTTGAACACCGGCGACCTGGGCGGTTTCAAGACCTGGGTCTCGGCCTCTCACACCGAGGGTGACAAGTGGAAAGGCAAGGGCACCCTGCGCGCCGACAAGATCGAGTGGAACACCCTGTTCGAAGACGGCAACGGCAACTCCACCAACGCCATCGTCAAATACAACCTGCAGGAAAACTACAACTACAACAGCGTCAGCAAATCGCAGTTCCAGACCCAGGGCCGGCGCCTGGACTACTCGGAAAGCACCGTGTTCAAGAACGGCAGCGTGTCCCAGTCCTACAAGCTCAATCGCAACCCCTTCGAGAGCGTGACCGCCTCGGTGACCCAGCGCTTCCAACTGCGCGATGACTTGAGCCTGACCTTCAACCCCTACTACGTGTGGTCCAACGGCGGCAGCTTCAGCGGCCAGACCGCCACCACCCTGAGCAGCACTTCGAGCAAGGCCGGCAACTACGATCTCCGTGGCCTGCCCAGCGGCACCTACTACCGGCCATCGTGGACCGAGACCTGGCGTCCCGGCATGACCACCAAGCTCAAGTGGGACCTCAACGAAGAACACAGCCTGGACGTCGGCTACTGGTACGAGCGCGCTCGCCAGCGCCAGACCCAGCCCTTCATCGGCATCAAAGGCAACGGCGCACCGGAAAACGTCTGGGGCGACTACAACGGCTCCGACCAACTGGTGGATCGCAACGGCGCCACGGTCCAGGGCCGTCATCAATACACGGTGACCCCGGCGCAGAAACTCTGGGTGCAGGACACCTGGCAGGCGACCCCGGACCTGACCCTCACCGGCGCCCTGGCGTACCAGTACGTGGAGCGCGACGGCAACAACCTGGGCAGCCTCACCGACAAGCCGGAAAAACGTGACGCCAAGTACCACGAGTTTTTGCCGAGCTTCAACGCCAAGTACCAGGTCGACCCGAACAACCAGGCGTTCTACAACGTCACCCGCAACATGCGCACGCCACCCAACTACGTGCTCTACAACAAGGGTGACTCCATCAGCCTGAAACCCGAGCTGAGCTGGAACCAGGAACTGGGCTGGCGCTACAGCGAAGAGAACATGGCCCTGAGCGCGACCCTGTTCTACATCACCTTCAAGGACCGGCAGATCTCCACCACCGACCTCAATGGCGACTATGTAGTGGCCAACGTCGGCGAGGTGAAGAACCGCGGCCTGGAACTGGAGTGGAGCGGCAAGCTGCCGCACGACTTCAACTACTACGCCTCGTACACCTACACCAAGTCCGAGCAGATGGATGACCTGACCAACAAGAACGTGCTGCTGCCCACTTCCGGCAAGCAACTGACCAACGTTCCGGAAAACATGTTCAACCTGAGCCTGGGCTACGACGATTCGCGCTACTACGGCAACGTGGTGGGCAAGTACGTCGGCGCCTTCTACGGCGACCTGACCAACGACGAGAAGATCTCCGGACGCACCGTGTTCGACCTCAACGCCGGTATCCACCTGCCGGTGGACAAGAAGGTGCTGAAGTCCGCGACCCTGCGCTTCTCGATGCTCAACGTGTTCGACAAGGAATACCTGGCGTCGGTCCGCACCGTGTCTTTCAACTCGGTGAAGACCAATGGCCTGGCGCCAAGCACCGCCTACTACAACGTGGGTGAAGAACGCACCGCGATGGTCTCTCTGGAAGCGGCGTTCTGATTCGACTCAGGCACAAGAGGAAATGACGATGGACATGAATCTGCTGCACGACATCACCTTCTACACCATGTACGGCGCGGCCGCGATTGCCGCCTTCATCGCCGTGGAGCGCGGCATCTACTTCAGCTTCAGCCTGCGCCAGGCGAAGAAACTGGAGACCGTGCTCAACCCGAAGATGCACAGCGTCGACGACCTGCCCGCCGAGCTGCGTGAGCGCAACAGCCTGCCCCTGGAAATGGTCGCCGAGCTGTTCGCCCACAAGCAGGGGCTGGCCAGCCACAAGGACCTGGAAGACCTCAGCGAGTCGATCTACATCGCCACCCGCAGCAAGCTGATGCATGGCCTGTGGCTGCTGGAAACCGTGGTCACCGCGGCGCCCTTGCTGGGCCTGCTGGGGACCATCCTGGGGATCATCGACACCTTCAAGGCCTTGGCCGAGACCGGTGTTTCCGACCCGGGCGAGGTGTCCAAGGGCATCGGCACGGCGCTGTACGCCACGGCCCTGGGTATCGCCATCGCCCTGGGCAGCATGATCTTCCACAACCACTTCCAGGATCGGGTCGAGCGCATCACCGACCACTTGAAGATCCTGCTGCTGCGCGCCGGCATGGGCACCGCCCTGAAGGCTCCGCCAGCGCCACAGACGGTCCACGGCAGCCTGCAACCTGCCTGATGGTCTAACCTGCTGCCGCTGTTGCAGGCCTTGATCGACGGCGAAGCCGGCGCTGTTCCCCAGCGCCCTTCGTCGACTGACCGAGGCCTGCGCCAGCGGCTTTTTTTTCGTCGACTTCCCAAGGATTTTTTCCATGTCCCGTCTTCGTCCCATGCCGCGGCTGCTGGGGGCACTGACCCTGGCCCTGGTCACCCTGGCCGGTTGCAGCTCGCTGTCTCAGCCGCCGCAACCGGTGGCGGTGAACATCGTCGCCATCAACGACCTGCACGGCTACCTGCAAGCCAACCCCTTCAGCTACAAGGACCCCCAGGCCCCGGGTGGCGTACGTAAGTTGCAGGCCGGCGGCATCGCCACCCTGGGCGGCATGCTCGGCCAGTTGCGCCAGCAGGACCCGCAGCTGTTGTTCATCGGCGCCGGTGACCTGGTAGGGGGCAGCCCACCGCTGTCGGCCATGTGGGCCGACGAACCGACCCTGGACGCCCTGCGGCAGATGGGCATGAAGCTCAGCGCCATCGGCAACCACGAACTGGACAACGGCAAGGCCGAGTTCCTGCGCCAGCTCAACGGCGGCTGCCAGTCGTCGCGGCCGGACAAGGCCTGCCAGTTCCGCCCGGACTACCCGGGCAGCGGCTTCCCCTACCTGGCGGCCAACCTGATCGACAGCGACACCGGCAAGCCGTTGTTGCCGGTCTACCGCATCGAGGAGGTGCGCGGGGTCAAGGTGGCCTTCGTCGGCGCGGTGTTGCGGGACGTAGCCTCGGTGGTCAGCGCCAAGGGCATGCGCGGCTTGCAGGTCAAGGATGAAGCCGACTCCATCAACCAGCTGATTCCCGAGCTCAATGCCCAGGGCGTGAATGCCATCGTGGCCGTGGTGCACCAGGGCGGCGCGACCCCGGAGCCCTTCGACAAGCCCGACTGCTCGCAACTCGGCGGTGATATCGTCGACGTGGCCAAGCGCCTGGACCCGGCGGTGGACGTGCTGATCAGCGCCCACTCGCACCAGGGCTACCTGTGCAAGGTCGGGCCGTTGCTGGTGACCCAGGGCAACTCCTACGGCCACCTGCTGACCCACCTGACCCTGCAAGTGACCCCGGGCCAGCACCGGGTGGCGAGCATCCAGGCGGTCAACCTGGTGGCCGATCCGGCCCGTTATCCACAGGAGCCGGCCCTGGCCCGGTTGCAGCAGGAAGTCGAGGCCCGCAGCAACCAGGTGCTGCTCAAGCCGGTCGGGCGGATTGCCGCGTCGCCGATTGCCCGGCGCACCGATGCCGCGGGGGAAACGCCCCTGGGCGACCTGATCGCCGATGCGCACCTGGCCGGCGGCCGGGCCAATGGCGCGCAGATCGCCTTCATGAACAACGGCGGGATCCGCAGCGACCTGGCCCTGGAGCCGGGGCAGACCCAGGTCAACTACGGACAGCTGGCGACCCTGCAACCTTTCAACAACAACCTGATCGCCTTCGACCTCAGCGGTCGGCAGATCGAGCAGGTGCTCAACCAGCAGTGGAAGGGCGCGGAGGATGCCAACATCCTCCAGGTGTCCCAGGGCTTCAGCTATCGCTGGGATGACCGGCGTCCGCTGGACAGCCGGGTGGTGCCGGGCAGCGTGCGCCTGAACGGCCAGCCGCTGCAGCCCGCAGGCACTTACCGCCTGGTGATGAACGGCTTCCTGGCTGACGGCGGTGATCGCTTCAGCCTGTTCAAGAGCGGCAGCAACCGCAGCGACCTGGGGGTTTCCGATCTGGACGCGATGCTCCACTACCTCAAGGACATGGACCAGCAAGGCAAGCCAGTGGGTTCCGGCACCAGTGCCGGGCGCATCCAGCGGGTCAACTGATCTTGCGGGAAAGGCGGCGAGGCCGTTGCGCCCGCCGCCATCCCGCTGAGCGCGCCTGGGCGGCCCTGACCTCGATTGCCAACCTCAAAAACCTGCAGCGCGCCGCGCCCTTTTTGGGGCGCTGCACGGCCTGAAACAGCGATTGCCACCCGCCGGCCAGCCCTGGGCCCAGAGAAAATGAAAATATTTTCAAAAAACAGGTGAGGTCATCCCGGTCGACATCCGTGTAGTGCTTGAAAGTGCGATTCATTCGCATCAACGGCGTTTCTACACACGAGTCTCCAGCATGAAGTCCAGGGCACAATCGGCGGCAAACGGTTCGGTAAAACGGTGGTTCGGCGCCTCGGCGCTGGCGGTTTCGGGGTGGGCTCTGCTGCCCCAGGGCGTGGCAGTGGCGGCCCAGGCCGGCGCTGAACAGCACAGCGCAATGTTCAACTTCGCCATCGCGGCCAAGCCGCTGCCCCAGGCCCTCAGCGACTTCACCCGGGTCACCGGGATCAGCGTGGTCTACACCGACGAGGCGCCCTACAGCCTCAAGGCGCCGGCGCTCAGTGGCCAGTTCAGTGCCGAGCAGGCCCTGCAACGCCTGCTGGGCAACTCCGGTTTCACCTACCGGCGCAGCGACGATCACACCCTGATCCTCGAAGCCTTGCCAAAAAATGGCGGCTTGAGCCTGGGCACCACCAGCATCACCACCCAGGGGCCCAACGAGAACACCAGCTACCAGCCGCCGGCCACCACCTCGGTGGCACGTTCCCAGGCGCTGAACCAGGAAATCCCGCAGATCATCAACGTGATCCCGGCCCAGGTGCTGCGCGACCAGACCCCGCGCAACCTGGACGACGCCCTGAAGAACGTCAGCGGCATCACCCAGACCAACACCCTGGGCGGCACCCAGGACGCCGTGCTGCTGCGCGGCTTCGGCGACAACCGCAACGGCTCGATCATGCGCGACAGCATGCCGGTGGTGCAGGGCCGCTCCCTGAACGCCACAGCCGAGCGGGTGGAAGTGATCAAGGGCCCGTCGTCCCTGCTGTATGGCATCCAGGACCCGGGCGGGGTGATCAACATCGTCAGCAAGAAGCCCGAGTTGCAGCAGTCCACGGCCCTGACCGTGCGCGGCTCGACCTACGGCTCGGGCAAGAACGGCAGCGGCGGCGCCCTGGACACCACCGGGCCGCTGGGGGATTCCGGGCTGGCCTACCGGCTGATCGTCGACCATGAAGACGAAGACTACTGGCGCAACTTCGGCACCCACCGCGAATCCCTGGTGGCGCCGTCCCTGGCCTGGTACGGCGAGCGCACCAAGGTGCTGCTGGCCTATGAGCACCGCGAGTTCCTGACCCCGTTCGACCGTGGCACGGCCATCGATCCCAAGACCAACCACCCGCTGGACATCCCGGCTACCCGGCGCCTGGACGAACCGTTCAACAACATGGAAGGGCGCTCGGACCTGTATCGCTTCGAGGTCGATCATGAACTCAGCGATGACTGGAAGGCCCACTTCGGCTACAGCTGGAACCGTGAAACCTACGACGCCAGCCAGGTGCGCCTGACGGCGGTGAATGCCAACGGCACCCTGACCCGGACCATGGACGGCACCCAGAATGCCCTGACCACCGACCGCTACGCCACCGTCAGCCTGGAAGGCAAGGTGCAACTGGGCGGCATGCAGCACGACCTGGTGTTCGGCCTGGATGACGAGTACCGCAAGATCTACCGCGCCGACCTGATCCGCGGCAAGAACACCAGCTTCAACTACCGCAACCCGGTGTATGGCCAGCAAGTGGCCGGGACCAACGTCAGCGCCCCGGACAGCGACCAGACCGACCTGCTGCGCAGTGATTCGCTGTTCTTCCAGGACGCCATCCACCTCACCGACCAGTGGATCCTGGTGGCCGGCGGGCGCTTCCAGGAATACGACCAGTACGCCGGCAAGGGCCGGCCGTTCCACGCCAACACCGATAGCAACGGGCAGAAGTTCGTGCCCCGCGCCGGCCTGGTGTACCGCTACACCGACCAACTGTCGTTCTACGGCAGCTACACCGAATCGTTCAAACCCAACTCCAGCATCGCCCAGCTGGCCGGCGGCAGCGTGGTGCTGGACGGTTCCATCGCACCGGAAGAAGCCAAGTCCTGGGAGCTGGGAGCCAAGCTCGACATGCCAGGGCGCATCACCGCCAGCGCGGCGCTGTTCGACATCACCAAGCGCAACGTGCTGGTGACCACCGCCACGGCTTCCGAGACCGTCACCAGCGTGGCCGGTGAAGTGCATTCCCAGGGCCTGGAGCTGGACCTGACCGGCCAGCTCACCGACCAGTGGAGCCTGATCGGCAGCTACGCCTACACCGACGCCGAAGTGACCAAGGACACTCAGTACAAGGGCAAGCAACTGCAGAACGTGGCCAAGAACACCGGCTCGCTGTCGGCGGTCTACGACTTCGGCAGCCTGATGGGCGGCGACCGCCTGCGGGTCGGCGCCGGTGCCCGTTATGTCGGCGAGCGCGCCGGGGACGCGCCCAACAGCTTCGACCTGCCGGGCTACACAGTGGCCGACGCCTTCGCCACTTACGACACCAAGCTCGAAGGGCAGAAGGTCAAGTTCCAGCTCAACGTGAAGAACCTGTTCGACAAGACCTACTACACCTCCTCGGTGAGCAAGTACTTCGTGTCCCTGGGGGATGCTCGCCAAGTGTCGCTGTCCAGCACCCTGGAGTTCTGATGAGAGCCTTGACCCTGGGTGTACTCCTGGCGTTCTGCGGCGTGGCCCAGGCGGCCGCGCCCGTAGATGAACGCCTCTACCATCGCGAGCAGCAAGTGCAGTTGCCGGGTTCCGGCAGCAGTTGGGGCTTCATCGCCCTGGACCCGACCCGGCCCTATCTGTTCCTGGCGCGGCGGGAAAACAGCCTGAGCGTGTTCGACGTGGACAAGCAGCGCCCGCTGCGGACCATCGAGCATTCGGAGGGCGCCAATGGCGTGGTGTTCGTCCCGGAGCTGGACCGGATGTTGGTGCTCAACACCGACGGCAGCCTGGGGCTGGTGGAGTTATCCACACTCAAGCTGCTCAAGCGCATCGCCGTGACCCAGAGCAACCTCAACAGCGCGGTGTATGAACCGCGCACGGGGCAGGTGATCATCGTCAGCGGGCGTCGGGCCGATCGTTCGACCCTGTTCGTCTTCGATCCCAAAGAAGAGCGGATTACCGCCGCCCACGAGCTGGCGGTGAAGAAGATCGACCCCTTGTTGCTCAAGGGCGATGGCAGTTTCTTCTTGCCGATGCGCGATGAGGGAACGCTGGCGCGGCTGTCCTCCAGCAGCTTCAAGGTCCTGGATCGCTGGCAGTATCCCGACTGCCAGCGGCCCAGCGCCCTGGCCCAGGATGAACAGCGGGGGCGGTTGTTCGTCGCTTGCCGTGGTGAACGGCCAGTGCTGCTGGTGCTGGATCGCGACAACGGCGCGCTGAAAGCCAGCCTGCCGATCACCCGGGACGTCAACGCCCTGGCCTACGACCCGCAGGCCCGGCGCGTGCTGATTGCCAGCGGGGTGGACGCCAACCTCAGCGTCATCGCCCAGCTCGATGCCGACCGCTACCAGGCCCTGGGCACCGTCAGCACCCAGCCCATGGCTTACAACATGGCGTTCGACCCGCGCCGCCAGCGGGTCTATCTGGCGGCGATGGACTTCACCCAGCCGGCGGCGAGCCCGGCCGAACCCAAGCCGGACCCGCTGTTTCATGCCAATACCTTCAAGGTCCTGACCCTGGCGCCCTAGTCGGCGCCAAGTGCCAGGGCTTGCGCTTGCGCCGCACAGTCGCCGCTGGCGCTCAGGCCCTTGGCGCGAATGGCCAGCAGCTCTTGCCGGGCCAGGGCGAAATCGGCCTGGAAGGTCGGGTCGGCGTGCAAGCGTGCCACGGTGGTCGCGCCGATCTCACGGCCTTCATGGATATCGCTGTACCAATGCACGTTGCACACCATGCGGCTTTCCGAATAGGCCCGGCCACGGGCCCACAGTGCGTTGCCGTACTCGGGGGCCAGTTCGCTCAACAGCAGCGCCCAGGCCCAGCCGATTGCACTGTGGCCCGACGGGTAGGAACCATCTGCGGCCAGCTTGGCCTCATCTTCCGGGGTGCAACTGGGCTGCTGGTTGTAGACGAAGGGCCGGGTGCGCTGGTAGCGCTTCTTTGCGCTTGAAGTGGCCAGCCCGGCATCGGCCAGGGTGCGCCGCAAGACTCTGTACAGCGCGGGTGTTTGCTGTTCGCTGATCGGCGCATTCAGCGCACAGGAAAACGTCTCTGCGGCGGCGGGGAACTTCAGGTTGGCATCAATGATGGCCAACTCCCAGCGCTTGCTGCCACGCAAGGCCTGGCTTTTTTCAGCCATGCTCTGGTCCAGGGCGAAGGCTGGAGTCCCCACCGCAGGCGGTGGGGGTAACAGCGCCAGGCTGTTGGGCAGGTCCTGCTGTTCCAGATAACCGATCAAGTACCCCGGTCGGAACTCCGGGATGCTTTGCGGCTGAGCGGTTTGTTTGGCTTCGACTGGGTTGATCAGGCTTAAAAACAATAGGCTGGCCAAACTTTTCGATAGTAGACGTTGCATGTGGATATCACCTCTAAGTGTTTTATTTTTTATGATGCTTCCAGTTGCCCGGTTACTTGATGTTCCAGGTGTAGTTGAACATCAGTCGTGTATCGTCAGTGTCGCGAATGAAGTTCTTGGCGTAGTTGGAGCGATAGAGTGCGCTGCGCAGGCGTACACTTAAATTCTTCAGCGGGCCTTGTTGCACGACATAGCGCAATTCATTATCCAACTCCCATGACTTGCCAATTTTTTGGGTGCCGATAATTTCGGCATGGCTGCCGGATATATAACGGCTGTTGAGACTCAGGCCCGGAAAACCCAGGTTGACGAAGTCATAGCCATAACGAAGTGCCCAGGAACGCTCCTTTGCATTGGCGAAGTCACCCAGTACGGATAAGTTGATCAGGTTGGCATCGGCACCCAGGATGTTGGCATAGCCGGTGTCTCCCAACATTCGCTGATAGCTCACGCCAAGGCTGTGGCCTTGATAGGCGTACCCGAGCAACCCCTGCAGGGCGCGGTTGTCGATCTTGCCGCCTTTGGCATTGCCGTAGTCGTTCATCAGGCTCAAGCGCAGATCGCTGCTGAACGTCCCCGCGCCCCAGGGGCTCTTGTTGGCCAGGGTGAAGACCTGCTGGCGGTAGATATCCTCCAGTTGGGCGACATGTGCGCGAGCCAGCCATTGCTTGTGGAATCGATAGTCGACGCCCGCCATGTCGAAGTGTTCAGCCGTTGCCCCCAGGCCCTGAAAGCGCCGGTTCAAGGGGCTCAGGGTCAGCGGCGTGTATTGCGTGGCGTTGCGCTGCAGGACCCGGCTCAGACGCCCGGCGGTAACCTCCAGGTTGTCGATTTCATTGGAAGTCAGCAGCCCGCCCTGGAAAATTTGCGGAAACAGGCGGCCGTCATTGGGCCTCAGCGTCGGCAGTACCGGCGGCACCAGCTCGCCAAGCTTGAACAGGGTCTTGCTGGTCTTGAGCTTCCCGGCCAGGGCCAGTTTCGAATAGTCATCCTCTGCCCGGCCATTGCGTGCCACCTTCAACAGCCCGGTGCCGGTTCGACCAGGAGCGGAATCCAGCTTGATCCCGAGCATGCCGATGGCGTCGGCACCGACAGCGACGCTGCCTTCGGTGAACCCCGAGTCCAGGCGCAAGAGGAAACCTTGCGCCCATTCTTCGCGGGTGGGCGCCGTGCCTTCGCGATAGTCCCGATTGAAGTAATAGTTGCGCAGGTCCAGGCGTGCGCTGCTGTCGTCAAGCAGTTTGGCGTTTACCGGAATGGCCAGCATCGAGGCACACAGCACCGGCAAGTGTCTGACCCATTGCCGTGGCCAACTTCGTGAAAGCATTTCATCGTCCTCTGTTTTTGTTGTTTTGGAGTAAGGCGATTAACAGCTGAGTTATTGCAGGTTTTTTAAAGCCTATAAGCGAATATCGGGTTGTCTTGTTGGGGTTAAAGTTTGGGTTGATTACTGTGGGTATGGATTTTTCGGCTGCTTCAGTTAATGAGGGCCAGACGGCTTGCACCTTGAGTCTTTGTGTAATCCCTGGCGCTCAAGGCCTAAAGACTAAGTTGAGCCTGGGGTTAAACAAGAACCATCAACTCCATGAATGAAGTGATAAATGAAATTTAAGAATAATTACCTTCTTGTGATCTTGGTTGTCATATAAGAGCTTGTGGGGAAGTGCTCTTTTTGAAAGATGTATGTAAGAGGGTTTTAATTTGTTTGTAAGAATTATCTTTTTTAAGTAAGAAACTTGAACCGCTTACTGATTCAGGCGTGTAAGGGCGGGTGGCATAAGGAAGGGGGCATGCAGAGGCGGGTTTTCGGCAACCCTGACCTCAGCGCAGGAACGCCAGGCGGTAGTCTCCCGGCGTGCCCCCCAGGGCCTGGCGGAAGCGATTGTTGAAGTGGCTGGCACTGGCAAAACCGCAGGCCAGTGCAATCTCGCCCAGGGGCTGGGCAGTGGTGCGCAGCAGGTCACGGGCCCGGCTCAGGCGCCGGGCCAGTACATATTGGTGGGGCGGCAGGCCGAAGCTGGCGCGGAACATGCGCGCGAAGTGGTATTCCGACAGTGCGCACAACCCCGCCAGTTGGCCCAGGCTCAGGGGCGCTTCCAACTGGCAGTCGATGTAGTCCACCAACAGCCGCCGCTGGTGCGCGGCCAAGCCACCCTTGAGCCGGGCCCCCTGGCGCAGGCCCACCTGATGGAGCAGGGCATGGCTGAGCATCTCGTGGGCCAGGCTGCTGGTCAGCAGGCGTTCGCCGGGTTCGTCCCAGTTCAGGCGGACCAATTGGGCAAAGCGCCGGGTCTGCTCGGGGTCGTCGAGAAAGGTGCTTTCGCGCAGTTGCAGTTCCCGGGGCTCGCGATCCAGCAGGGTGACGCAACCCAGGGCGAACTGTTCCGGGCTGAAGTACAGATGGGCCAGGCGAATATCGCCGTTGATCACCCAGGCCGACTGGTGCTCGGCGGGCAGGATGCACAGCTTGCCCGGGCCACCCTTGCTGCCCGGCTGGTCGCGGCGAAAGGTGCCGGTGCCGCCGGCCAGGTAGCAGGACAGGGTGTGGTGGCTGGGCGCCTCATATTCCTGGGCGTCGTGATGGTTGCTCCACAAGGCTGCGGACAAGCCGTCACCGAGCTCGGCGCTGTGCTCCAGGCGAGCATTGGGCGAGCGGTTGAGGGCTTGGAAGACTTGCAGGGTATCCAGTGCGGGCATGGTGGGGCGTCAACATGGGTGCGGTTGCCGGTGTTTTGCATCCTACTCCGTAGCACCCGCGCTGCCAGCCCGGCACCGATAAAAAGCGCAAGTTTATGCAAGCGCGGGCAAGGGGGGCGCTGGAAACTGTGTTCCTTATAGAGGAGTCGCGCCATGAACCTATCGCTGTATCTGCTCACCGTGCTGATCTGGGGCACCACCTGGATCGCCCTGAAACTGCAACTGGGGGTGGTGGCGATTCCGGTGTCCATCGTCTATCGCTTCGGCCTGGCGGCGCTGGTGCTGTTCCTCATCCTGTTGCTCGGTCGCAAGCTGCAGGTGATGAACCGGCGCGGGCACCTGATCTGCCTGGCCCAGGGCCTGTGCCTGTTCTGCATCAATTTCATGTGCTTCCTGCACGCCAGCCAGTGGATTCCCAGCGGCCTGGTGGCGGTGGTGTTTTCCACCGCGACCCTGTGGAACGCGCTGAATGCCCGGGTGTTCTTCGGCCAGAGGATCGCGCGCAATGTGCTGATGGGCGGGGCCCTGGGGCTGTTGGGCCTGGGCCTGTTGTTCTGGCCGGAGCTGGTGGGCCACAGCGCCAGCCCGCAAACCTTGCTTGGCCTGGGGCTGGCACTGCTTGGCACCTTGTGTTTCTCGGCGGGCAACCTGCTCTCCAGCCTGCAGCAGAAGGCCGGGCTGCGCCCCATGACCACCAACGCCTGGGGCATGGCCTATGGCGCGGCGATGCTGTCGATCTACTGCCTGTTCCAGGGCATTCCATTCGAGATGGAGTGGAACACGCGCTACGTCGGCTCGCTGCTGTACCTGGTGATTCCGGGCTCGGTGATCGGCTTCACCGCCTACCTGACCCTGGTGGGGCGCATGGGACCGGAGCGGGCGGCCTACTGCACCGTGCTGTTCCCGGTGGTGGCGCTGAACGTCTCGGCGTTCGTCGAGGGCTACCAGTGGACGGCGCCGGCACTGGCCGGGCTGGTACTGGTGATGCTGGGCAACGTGCTGGTGTTTCGCAAACCCAGGGCCTTGGCGGCAATTCCCGGGAAGCTGGCCTGATTCTCCACGCCGGCCTGTTGCCGCCGGCGGGTTGGCGATCACCGCGGTGGGCGCGTTACTGGCAAGGATCGGACCCATAGTCCTGATGGCCCCGGCCCGGGTAGCATTTCACCTGGGTCGTCTTGTCGGTCACGGTCCAGCGCTCGTTCTCGATGGACAGATTGAATATTGTCTTTTGCGCGAACACCGAGTCATCCAGCAACCCTGACTCCTCGATCTCAACCACTGCCTCGGTCGGGGATTCGCCGGTGACTTTCTGATTCACCATCACGTTGCTGGGTTCTTGCTGGAAGTGGCTGCCCATGGACTCCAGGGCCACCACCAGCGGCGACTTGGCCGTGGGGCTGGTCGCCTGTGCTGGCGATTGCTGATCGCAGGCCGCGAGGAAGAACGCTGGGGCCAGGAGTAGGTATTTCAACTTCATGCAGGGTCTCTTTGGTGGAGTGGCCAGCCTGCGGGCATTGCCTTGAGGGCTGCGCTGGCGGAGATGCATTGGCCGCTGCCAGGCATCGCCGCCGCCTGCAGGTTGGCCAAGCGGGCTTGGCCATCTGACTGGTGGCGCGGGTTTTCGTTCATCGCCCGCCGGCTGCGCCTATATGCGGTTGTGGGTGCGAAGCGGGCCAGTGCTGGGCCGGGGGTATCGTTTGCCGGCTGCTACTGGGGTTTCCACACCTGCGGGTTGACCAGGTCCTGGGGGCGCTGGCCCAGCAGGGCGCTGCGCAGGTTGCTCATGGCGCGCTCGGCCATGGCGTCGCGGGTCTCGGTGGTGGCCGAGCCGACATGGGGCAGGGTCACAGCGTTGGACAATTGGAACAGCGGCGATTCGGCCAGCGGCTCCTTCTCGTAGACATCCAGGCCGGCGCCACGGATCTGGCCCTTCTGCAAGGCTGCGATCAGCGCCGGCTCATCCACCACCGGGCCCCGGGAAATATTCACCAGTATCGCACTGGGTTTCATCAGCGCCAGTTCGCGGTGGCTGATCAGGTGCCGGGTCTTGTCGCTCAATGGCACCACCAGGCAGACGAAATCCGCTTGCGCCAGCAACTGGTCGAGGCTGCAAAACTGTGCCCCCAGTTCCTGTTCCAGGGCGCTCTTGCGGCTGTTGCCGCTGTAGAGGATCGGCATGCCGAAACCCAGGCGCCCACGGCGGGCCACGGCGGCGCCGATATTGCCCATGCCGACGATCCCCAGGGTCTTGCCGTGCACATCGCAGCCGAACAGCGCCGGGCCGACGCTGGCCTGCCAGTGCCCGGCCTTGGTCCAGGCGTCCAGCTCGGCGACCCGGCGGGCGCTGCTCATGATCAGGGCGAAAGCCAGGTCGGCGGTGCTTTCGGTGAGCACGTCCGGGGTGTTGGTGAGCATCAGCCCGCGCTGGTTGAAATATTCCAGGTCATAGTTGTCGTAGCCCACCGAGATGCTCGACACCACTTCCAGCTGCGTGGCGTTTTCCAGCTGCGCGCGGCCCAGCTTGCGGCCGACGCCGATCAGGCCATGGGCCTGGGGCAGGGCTTCGTTGAATTGGGCGGCGATATCCCCGTGCTTGGGGTTGGGGACGATGACCTCGAAGTCCTGTTGCAGGCGTTCGGTCATCTCGGGGGTGATGCGGCTGAAGGCAAGTACAGTCTTTTTCATCGCGTGAAGGCTCGTCAGGCGGGGAGAATGCCAAGCAAGCTAACATTTTTGCCGCCGCTGCCAAAGGGTGCCGGCTCAGGCCGCACAGGCACTGGCTTGTGTAGGCGCTGGCTTGTGTAGGAGCTGGCTTGCCAGCGAAGGCGTCGGCCGGGGCGATGCACGTCTTGCGGGCCTCTTCGCCGGCGAGCCGGCTCCTACGGGAGGGGGCTGGAGGACGGAGGGCGCAAGCGCGTCACCTCGTCGGCGCTGGCTTGTGTAGGAGCTGGCTTGCCAGCGAAGGCGTCGGCCGGGGCGATGCACGTCTTGAGGGCCTCTTCGCCGGCAAGCCGGCTCCTACGGGAGGGGGCAGCAGGACGGAGGGCGCAAGCGCTTCACCTCGTAGGCGCTGGCTTGTGTAGGAGCTGGCTTGCCAGCGAAGGCGTCGGTCGGGGCGATGCACGTCTTGCGGGCCTCTTCGCCGGCAAGCCGGCTCCTACGGGAGGGGGCAGGAGGACGGAGGGCGCAAGCGTGTCGCCTCGTAGGAGCTGGCTTGTGTAGGAGCTGGCTTGCCAGCGAAGGCGTCGGTCGGGGCGATGCACGTCTTGCGGGTCTCTTCGCCTCGCCGGCAAGCCGGCTCCTACAGGGGCGGTTGGCGAGGCCGCCCCTCGGCTCAATTGGCCAGGCGGGCGCCGGTCAGGCTGCTGCTCAGCTCGTAGGCCGCCAGTTCCGCCTGGTGCGCCGCGAGGATTTCCGGCAGGGAGCCGCGCAGGTACTCGACCCAGGTCTTGATCTTGGCATCCAGGTACTGGCGCGACGGGTAGATGGCGTACAGGTTCAGTTCCTGGGAGCGGTACTGGGGCATCATCCGCACCAGGGTGCCGTTGCGCAGGCCCTCGATGGCGGCGTACACCGGCAGCACGCCAACCCCCATGCCACTGATGATCGCGGTCTTCATGGCGTCGGCAGAGTTCACCAGGAACGGCGAACTGTTGATGGTGACCATCTCCTGGCCTTCCGGGCCGTCGAAGGTCCATTTCTCCAGGGGAATCACCGGGCTCACCAGGCGCAGGCAGGCGTGGTTCAGCAGGTCGCTGGGCTTGTGCGCGCAGCCGTTGGCTTTCACGTAGGCCGGCGAGGCGCAGACGATGCTGTAGGTGATGCCCAGACGCTGGGAGACGAACCCCGAATCCGGCAGTTCGCTGGCGAGCACGATGGACACGTCGTAGCCCTCGTCCAGCAGGTCCGGTACGCGGTTGGCCAGGGTCAGGTCGAAGGTCACGTCCGGGTGGGTCTTGCGGTAGCGGGCGATGGCGTCGATCACGAAGTGCTGGCCGATGCCGGTCATGGTGTGCACTTTCAGCTGCCCGGCGGGGCGGGCGTGGGCGTCGCTGGCCTCGGCCTCGGCTTCTTCGACGTAGGCCAGGATCTGCTCGCAGCGCAGCAGGTAGCGCTTGCCGGCCTCGGTCAATGCGATGCGTCGGGTGGTGCGGTTGAGCAGACGGGTTTGCAGGTGCGCCTCGAGGTTGGAGACGGCGCGCGAGACGTTGGCGGTGGTGGTGTCCAGCTGTACCGCGGCGGCCGTGAAGCTGCCGGCTTCGGCAACACAACAGAACGCGCGCATGTTTTGCAAGGTGTCCATGGGGTGCTCTCAGGGGAGATGGCAAATTGTGACACGAAGTTACGGGGGCTTGGATAGGCGACCAAGGGATTATCGCGTTTACGGTAACAAAGATTCACAGGAATCCCACCTTATCGCCGACCGGAGCCCACCCTAGAATTGCGCCGATCTATAGGACCCGGCTTGCCGGTGAAGCGCCTCCAGGCCCATCGCGGTGTCTGGAACGCCGGCCAGCGGGTGCCTAAGAGAGATGTACTTCTCCCCCCGATCTCAGGAATTCGCAGCAGTGCCGCGTCGCATCAGCAGAGGGTTCAAGACCCTCAGTGTTTGGACTTTATCGTTAGCAATCAGCGGCTGCATCGGAACCGGAGGCATTGCCCCACAGGGCAAGACACTTCCCGCTAATACATTGGCCACCGACGAGGCGATCCAGAGCGCCGCGCAGGACGCCCACTGGCCCAGTGCCCAGTGGTGGCAGGCCTATGGCGACCCGCAGCTGGACCGCTGGATCACCCTCGCCGTGCAGGGCAGCCCGAGCCTGGCCATGGCCGCCGCCCGGGTCCGCCAGGCCAAGGCCCTGGCCGGCATTGCCGAGTCGGCCGAGTCGCTGCAGATCAAGGGCGACGCCACTCTCAAGCGCCACAACTGGCCCACCGATCAGTTCTACGGCCCCGGCGCCCTGTCCAACAGCACCACCTGGGACAACAACGCCGCCCTGGGCATGAGCTATGCCCTGGACCTCTGGGGCCGGGAAAGCAACAGCACCGAGCGCGCCGTGGACCTGGCCCACATGAGCGTGGCCGAAGCCCGCCAAGCGCAGCTGGAACTGGTGAACAATGTGGTGCGCAGCTATATCCAGCTGTCCCTGCACTTCGCCCAGCGCGACGTGGTCCAGGCTACCTTGAAGCAACAGCAACAGATTCTCGAACTGGCGCAACGGCGCCTGGACGGCGGCCTCGGCACCCATTTCGAGGTCAGCCAGGCCGAGGCACCGCTGCCGGAAACCCATCGCCAGCTGGACGCCCTGGACGAAGAAATCGCCCTGACCCGCAACCAATTGGCGGCCCTGGCCGGCAAGGGCCCGGGGGAGGGCGCGCAGTTGCAGCGGCCGACGCTGTCCCTGGGCGCGGCGCTGAAACTGCCCTCGGCCCTGCCCGCCGAACTGCTGGGGCAGCGCCCGGACGTGGTCGCCAGCCGCTGGCAAGTGGCGGCCCAGGCTCGCGGCATCGATGTGGCCCACGCTGGCTTCTACCCCAACGTCGACCTGGTGGGCAGCATCGGGTTCATGGCCACCGGTGGCGGGGCCCTGGAGTTCCTCACCGGCAAGAAGCTCAACTACAACGTCGGCCCGGCCATCAGCCTGCCGATCTTCGATGGCGGGCGCCTGCGCTCGCAGCTGGGTGAAGCCGCGGCCGGCTACGACCTGGCTGTGGCCCGGTACAACCAGACCCTGGTGGAGGCGCTGAAAAGCATTTCCGACCAGCTGATCCACCGCGAGTCCATGGACAAGCAGCAAGCCTTTGCCGCCGAGTCGGTGGCCGCTGCGCAGAAGACCTACGACATCGCCACCGTGGCCTTCCAGCGCGGCCTGACCGACTACCTGAACGTGCTCAACGCCCAGAGCCTGCTGTTCCATCAGCAGCAGATCCAGCAGCAGGTACAGGCCGCGCGCCTGACGGTCCAGGCGGACCTGGTGACGGCCCTGGGCGGCGGGCTTGAAGCCGGCCGCGACGTCCCCACGCAAGACCGCCTTGAGGCACCCAAGACTCCCGCGGCCCTGGCCGTGTTCGACCACTGAAGCAGGCTCCCATGACTTCCTTGCCCGCCCCTTTGCGCTGGCTGTACTCCCTTGAATGGCGCCGGGGTTTCTTCGACTGGGCGCGCAGCGACGGCGTGACCTGGGTTTATATCTTCAAGGTCCTGGCCGCCGCGTTCCTCACCCTGTGGCTGGCCATGCGCCTGGAATTGCCGCAACCGCGCACCGCGATGATCACCGTGTTCATCGTCATGCAACCGCAGAGCGGCCAGGTGTTCGCCAAGAGCTTCTACCGCTTTCTCGGCACCCTGGCCGGCTCGGCGGTGATGGTGGCGCTGATCGCCCTGTTCGCCCAGAACACCGAGCTGTTCCTCGGTTCCCTGGCGATCTGGGTCGGCATCTGTTCGGCCGGTGCCGCGCGCTACCGCAACTTTCGCGCCTACGGTTTCGTCCTCGCCGGCTACACCGCGGCCATGGTCGGCCTGCCGGCCCTGGCCCACCCGGAAGGCGCTTTCATGGCGGCGGTGTGGCGGGTGCTGGAGATTTCCCTGGGGATTCTCTGCTCGACCCTGGTCAGCGCCGCGATCCTGCCGCAAACCGCCAGCGCCGCCATGCGCAACGCCCTGTACCAGCGCTTCGGGGTGTTCGCCCTGTTCGTCACCGACGGCCTGCGCGGGCGCAGCCAGCGCGACAGCTTCGAAACCAGCAACGTGCGCTTCATTGCCGAAGCCGTGGGCCTGGAAGGGCTGCGCAGCGTCACCGTGTTCGAAGACCCGCACATGCGTCGACGCAACGGCCGCCTGAGCCGCCTGAACAGCGAGTTCATGGGCATCACCACGCGCTTCAACGCCTTGCACCAGTTGCTTGAACGCCTGCGCAGCAGCGGCACCGATCACGTGGTGGCGGCCATCAAGCCCGGCCTGCAGGACCTGGCGGAACTGCTCGACGGCTTCTCCGGCCGCGCCCTGACCAGCCCCGACGCCGCGCGCCTGGCCACGGCCCTGGCGGCCTACAAGGCCGAGCTGCCGGCGCGGGTGCGCAGCTTGCGGGCGGCCTTCCAGGAGAGTGGCCCGAGCGACGCCGAGCAGCTGGATTTTCACACTGCCTACGAGCTGCTCTACCGCTTCGTCGACGAGATGCACAGCTACGCCCAGACCCACGCCTCCCTGGCCGACCACAGCCACGAACGCGAGCGCTGGGACGAGCCCTACACCCCGCAGACCAACTGGCTGGCCTGCGCCGCCTCGGGCATCCGCGCGGCCTTCGTGCTGGTGGTGCTGGGCAGCTACTGGGTGGCCACCGCCTGGCCCAGTGGCGCCACCATGACCCTGATCGCCGCCGCCACCATCGGCCTGTCGGCGGCCACGCCGAACCCCAAGCGCATGGCGTTCCAGATGGCCTGCGGGACTTTCATCGGCGCCCTGGTGGGCTTCGTCGAAATGTTCTTCGTGTTCCCCTGGATCGACGGCTTCCCGCTGCTGTGCCTGATGCTGGCGCCGGTGATCGTGCTCGGTTCATTCCTCGCCTCGCGGCCCAAGTACGCCGGGGTCGGCCTGGGCCTGCTGATCTTCTTCAGCACCGGTTCGGTGCCGGACAACCTGACCATCTACAACCCCTACACCTTCATCAACGACTACATCGCCATGGTCATGGGCATGCTGGTCTGCGCCGCGGCCGGGGCGATCATTTTGCCGCCCAACAGCCGCTGGCTGTGGCGGCGGCTGGAGCAGGACCTGCGCGGCCAGGTGGTATACGCCATCAGCGGCAAGCTCAAGGGCCTGGCCTCAAGCTTCGAGAGCCGCACCCGCGACCTGCTGCACCAGGCCTATGGCCTGGCGGTGGGCCAGCCGAAGGTGCAGAGCGAACTGCTGCGCTGGATGTTCGTGGTGCTGGAAGTCGGCCACGCCATCATCGAGCTGCGCAAGGAACAGGCGATTCTCCCGGTGCACCCGGCCTATGCCGAATCCCAGCCCTGGCGCCAGGCGATTCGGGTCATGGGCCGCTCTCTGGTGCGGCTGTTCCTGCAACCGAGCCAGAGCAACCTGGAGCGCGGGCTGATCGCCGTGGACCACGCCATCAGCCGGGTCCAGGCCACCGACGAGCCCTTCGCCCCGCACTTCGACACCTCGGCCCTGCGCCGGGTCAAGAGCTACCTGCACTTCATCCGTACCTCACTGCTCGACCCGCAATCGCCGCTGGCGGCCTATGCCGTGGCCAAGCCGGCGCTGCCTGCACCCCAAGGACTTGAACATGCCTCGTGAAATCGCCTTCCACGGCGTTTACATGCCCACCATGACCCTGATGTTCTTCATCGCCGCGGCCCTGGCCTGGGCCCTGGACCGGTTCATTTCCGGCTACGACCTGTATCGCTTCTTCTGGCACCCGGCGCTGCTGCGCCTGAGCCTGTTCTGCTGTCTGTTCGGCGCCATGGCGCTCACTGTCTACCGTTGAGACCCCCGCGATGAAAAAGTTTTTCAGCCTGCTCGCCACCCTGCTCGTGCTGGCCCTGGCCCTGTGGATCGGCCGCACCCTGTGGGAGCACTACATGTACACCCCCTGGACCCGTGACGGCCGGGTGCGCGCGGACATCATCAACGTCGCCGCCGACGTCACCGGCGAAGTGGTGGACGTGCCGGTCAAGGACAACCAACTGGTGCGCAAGGGCGATCTGCTGATGCAGATCGACCCCGAGCACTACCAGATCGCGGTCAAGCAGGCGCAGTCCCTGGTGGCGTCGAAAAAGGCCACCTGGGAAATGCGCAAGGTCAACGCCCGGCGCCGCGCCGACATGGACAACCTGGTGATCTCCAAGGAAAACCGCGACGACGCCGGCAACATCGCCGACTCGGCCCTGGCCGACTACCAGCACGCCCAGGCCCAGCTGGAAGCGGCGGAACTCAACCTTGCGCGCACCCAGGTGCGGGCGGCGGTGGATGGCTACGTCACCAACCTCAACGTGCACCGCGGCGACTACGCACGCATTGGCGAGGCGAAGATGGCGGTGGTCGACATGAACTCGTTCTGGGTCTACGGCTTCTTCGAAGAAACCAAGCTGCCCCACGTGCGCGTGGGCGATAAGGCCGACATGCAACTGATGAGCGGCGAAGTGCTCAAGGGCCACGTGGAAAGCATTTCCCGGGGCATCTACGACCGCGACAACCCGGAGAGCCGCGAACTGATCGCCGACGTCAACCCGACCTTCAACTGGGTGCGCCTGGCCCAGCGCGTACCGGTGCGCATCCACATCGACGAAGTGCCGGACGGCGTACTGCTGGCGGCCGGCATCACCTGCACCGTCGTCGTCAACCAAGAGCCTCAATAGGCGCGATCTGGCACGTGTAGGAGCTGGCTTGCCAGCGAAGGCGCCAGCCCAGGCGATGCAAGACTCAAGGGCCTCTTCGCCGGCAAGCCGGCTCCTACAGGGAACTGCACGGTCTATCTAACTGCTGTAGGAGCTGGCTTGCCAGCGAAGGCGCCAGCCCAGGCGATGCAAGACTCAAGGGCCTCTTCGCCGGCAAGCCGGCTCCTACGGGGAGCTGCACGGTCTATCTGACTGCTGTAGGAGCTGGCTTGCCAGCGAAAGCGTCGACCCAGGCGATGCAAGACTTGCGGGCCTCTTCGCCGGCAAGCCGGCTCCTACAGGGAGCTGCACGGTCTATCTGACGGCTGTAGGAGCTGGCTTGCCAGCGAAGGCGCCGGCTCAGGCGATGCAAGACTTGCGGGCCTCTTCGCCGGCAAGCCGGCTCCTACGGCAGTGGGGCGCGGTTATTTGTAGCTTTTCTGCATGATCGCCAGGGACTTCTTCGCCGCCGCTTCCAGGCCGTCGTCAACGTGGTTGATGGTGGCCACCAGCTTCGGGTTCTGCAGCACGTCGACACCGGGGTAACGCTGCTGGGCCAGCCGCGAGACGATGATGTACTGGGTCACCGCGTAGTGCAGCTTGAACTGGCCGCTGTCCCGGGCCTTGGCAATGGCCGCTTTGACAAAGGCCTGGCGCTCGGCCGTGGTCATGCCCTGGAACAGGTCGGGGAGATCGAAATGGATCTCGGCGGAGAAAATCGCCACTTCCTCATCCCGTGCCTCGTCGTACATCACCTGCTTGCTGGTCACGCGCTTCTTGAGGTCGGCAAAGCGCTGTTCGCCTTCGGCCAGTTGCTCCGGGCTCATCTTGCCTTTCAAGGCATCCAGCTGGCTGGTGTCTTCGGTGTTGTCGATGATCTTCAGCCAGGCATAGGCCTTCACCAGGTCGCCGGATTCTTCGGCGGCGTCGGCCAGGCTCTGCTGCGGCTCCGGGTTGCCGTGCAACGCCGAGCGCTCCAGCCAGCGCACCGCCAGGTCCCGGTCCTTGGGAATGTCCTTGTCGCCGAACCAGTAGGTGGCGTACATGCCGTACTCGGCGCACCAGTCGTTCTGCGAGGCCGAGTAGGCGATGTAGTTGAAGGACTCGCGGTCGCGCTCGGCCTTGGGCTTGTCGGTTTCCTGGTCGGTGGTGGTGGACAGGTAGCAGAAGGCCCGGGTGTAGTGCGGCGCGGCCATGGCGAAGCAGCCCTTGGCGTTCTTGTAGTCCTCGATCTCGTTCAGCTTGTAACCGATGCCGTACAGCAGATCAGCCTCCATGGCCGGGTTGCAGTATTCGTTGGCAGTGACCTTGGGCAAGACGCTTTCCAGGGTCAGCTTGGGCAAGGTGTCATTCAGTTCGGGGACTTTCGGTTCGGTGTTTTCCGGAGCCGTGGAGGCGCAGGCCGCCAGCAAGGCAGCCAATGCCAGTGGCAGCGCGTTGAACAATTTCAATGGATATTCCCTGATCGGCGAATGAAAAAGACGCGCATGAAATCAGGCAGGGACAGGACGGGAGAGGGTGGAGCGTTAGCCATTCCGTGCTTGGGTGTCGACGCCAGCGATTCCATGCTGCATGAGCCCGGGGGCTCAAGGTCGCGCATTCTACTGGGATTGAGAGGGCGTACAACCGAAACCGCAGCAGCTGTTGGGCCGCGGCTGAAAACCCAGTAGCGTCAGGCGCTCCGGTTATGGTTTGCGCTTGGCCAGGATGGCCTTGGCCTTGGCTACGGTGTCTTCCACGCTCAGGTCATCGTCCACCAGCAAGGCCTGCAGCGCTGGGTTCTGCCACAGGTCCACGGCAGGTCCGGTGCTTTGCACCAGGCGCGAGATCAAGGCGTAGGACACCAGTTGGCCACGTGTGTGGAATTTCGGGTAGAGCTCCTGCATGTCCACCAACTGGGCCACGAAAGCATGCCGTTGCGCAGGCGACATGCCCGCGAACACCTCCGGGTAGCTGTAGTACAGATCCCCCGTGCCCAGGGCGATGAGGTCCTGGCGCAGGGCCTGCTCAATATCCTTTTTGGGGGTGAGTTGGCTGAGTAGCCGGGTGTAGTGCTGCTCGCCTTCGGCCATCTGCTGAGGGCTCATCTTGCGTTTCAGCGCGTCGAGCGTTTGGGCGTCATCCAGGGTACGGGCCCAGGCGTAGGCCTGCGGGAGATTGTCCTGTTCGCTGCTACGTACCATCTCCTGTTGCGAGTCCTGGTCGCCGTGGCGGGCGGCGCGTTCCAGCCAGGCCATGGCCAATTCCTTGTTCGGCGGCTGGTCCAACTTGCCGACGTTGTAGATGTCGTACAGGCCAGCTTCCGCGCAGGACTCATTCTTCTTCGCGGCGTAGGCGGCGTAGTTGAAGGCTTCGCTTTTGTCATAGTCGCGTTGCCGGGAGCCGACAATCTTGCCCAGGATGCACAGGCTGGAGGTGGAGCGGGGGGCCGCCATGATCAGGCAACTGCGGGCCATGTCTATTTCCTTGCTCGCCATCAAGGTACGGGCTGGGCCATACAGCACCTCGTCCTCATCGATCAGTCGCATACCGAGGCCGAGCAGCAATTCGCTGTCCATGTCCGGCGTGCAGTAGGGGTTGGCCTCGACCTTGGGCAGGGTCTGTTCGAGGCTCAGGTCGGGCAAGGTTCGGTTCAGTTTCTCGTCCGGTGACGAGGCATCGCAGCCCAGCAGCAAGGCGAACAGGATCAACGGCAGTGCACTACGACATTTCAATGGGGCAGATCCCTGATCGGCGAATGAACAAAGGCGCGCAGGGCCACCACTGTAGGAGCTGGCTTGCCAGCGAAGGCGTCGGCCCAGACGATGCAAGACTCAAGGGTCTCTTCGCCGGCAAGCCGGCTCCTACGGAGAGCTGCACGGTCTATCTGACTGTTGTAGGAGCTGGCTTGCCAGCGAAGGCGTTGGCCCAGGCGATGCAAGACTCAAGGGCCTCTTCGCCGGCAAGCCGGCTCCTACGGGAGGCACGCGGTACACCCGAGCTGGCTTGCATGCGTGGGGGTCAGAGCTTGGCGCTCAGGCCAAAACGCTTCATCAGTCCCTTCTCCAGCAAACCCTTAGGCAAAAGGTTGGCCAGCAGAGGCAAGGCACGGCTGCCATTGCCCAGACGCACCAGGCGCGGCGGCTTGTCCTGCTGCACGGCCTTGAGCAAGCCGGTGGCAAACTCGCTGGCCGGTGTGGGCTTGTCCTGGGAGGCCTTGGCCCGGGCGCGGATGCCGTCGCGCAACGGCCACCAGGGCGATTGTTCGTTGAGCAGTTGCTCGGCCTCATGCCCGGCGTTCTTGGCGAAGCTCGAAGCGATGGCCCCGGGCTGCACTTCCATAACCCGGATACCGAACGGCGCCAGCTCCATGCGCAGGGCATCGCTCAAGGCGTGCACCGCAGCTTTTGATGCGCAATAGGCGCCGGCAAAGGGCGTGACCAGCACCCCGGACACACTGCCGATATTCACCACCAAGCCACGGCTGCGGCGCAGCACCGGGAACATCGCCCGGGTTACCCCGACCACCGAGAACACATTGGTTTCGAACTGGCGCTGCATGGCTTGCACGCCACCGTCCAGCAGTGGGCCCATGGCACCGTAGCCGGCGTTGTTGATCAGCACATCGAGGCCGCCGTACTGCTGGTTGATCTCTTCGCTCAGGGCGCCCAGGGCCGGGCCGTCATTCACGTCCAGCTGCACTGCGGTGAAGCCGGCGGCCTGCAGAGTGGCGACGTCCTCGGCCTTGCGGGCGGTGGCGAGCACGGTGTAACCGGCAGCCTTGAACTTTTCTGCCAGGGCGCGGCCGATGCCGCTGGAACAACCGGTGATCAACGCTACGGGCATGGCGCGGTCCTTGTGCTGGGTGAGGGAGGGGGTGAATCAGTCGGAGAAACTACCCTGTAAACGCTCGGCGCGAAACTCCAGGGTTTGCGGGCGATAGCCCGGGCGCAGCGGCGGCAGCGGCAGGCAGTCCTGCCAGTTGGCACCGGCCTGTAACTCGCCGGGACCGCGATAGCGCGGGGCGCTGTACTGGTTGTCAGCAAGGTTGACCGTGTCCCCCGGAGCATAGGCGGCGACCCGCCAGCGCAGTTCGACCAGAGGCACTTTGTTGCCGTTGTTGAGCTTGAGCTGCAGCGGCCGGTCGGCGGGGCAATGTTCCGGGGCGTAGGTCAGGCGCAGCTCCAGGCGCGCCAGTTGCTGGGCTTCGCGGTTGTCCAGCCAGACCACCCAGCAGGCCACCAGGGCCAGGCCGAACGCGGCAGCGAGGGACACGGGAAGGGCTTTGGCCGGGTAGCGCAGAAGCAGGATCAGCCAGGTGATGACCAGCAGAACGCCGATGAACATGACGCGAGCCTCGGGGAAAAGGAGGGGACATCCTACCTAAGCGTAGGTGGGGTTGGCGATGGAAGATGGCTGTTGTGTGTGGGCGACTTCAAAGCCTTGTGGACTACGTACATGGGCCCCCGCTGTTACCGCAGCGGCTACAGATGAGGCGCCGCAGGCCGGGATGTTCCCAACGCCAGCGGCTTGGACATAAACTGCGACGCCTTTGTCGTTGCTCCGTATCGAACCTGGACTAGCCTCTGACCGTCGCTGCCAATTCAGCGGCCGGGCTTGGTAACCCGTTCTGATCCAGGCGCAGCAGCGCCGTATTTCACTCGTGCAATGGCAGCTGTGCGTGGGAGGGTTCGTCCCTGCCGGGCTCCTGTATCTCCGGTTTACCAACCTGCACGCAGCTGCCACCCCTTCGCTTGGTAACCCGTTTTGATAGCTGCAGCAGCGCCCCATTTCGCTATTGCAAGTTCGTTGTGCACCTGTGTACTTGTGCAATGGCAGCTGTGCGTGGAAGGGCTTCGTCCCTGCCGGGTGCCTGTATCTCCGGTCGACCAATCCGCGTACGGCTGCCCCCCATCGCAGGGCTGTGCATTTTGTGGTGCAGAGGGGCGCGACAGTGATCGATGAGGTGGGGTTGGAGATGAAGGAGAGAGGATAGGCTTGCAGATCGTTCCCCCGCGTTTGAAGGAGGGAACGATCACGGGGCGTTTTAGTTCAGATACTGACTGCCACGAATTCGCCGACCCAACACATCCAGCAGATCACAACCATCGCGCAACAGAATGGCGCTGGCGTGAGCGATCTGTGTCAGGTCGGTGGCATCGGCGTGGCGGCTGTCCATGTGCACGATGCTTTCCATCAGTTGAGTTACCGCGAGGATACGGTAGGCGGCGCTGGCATGGAGTTCGTCCAAGGGCGCTCGGGTGTCGATAAACAGGGTGGGGGTGGAGGATTCGTTGCTGGTTAACGCGATACGGTCGGCCATGGTGGGCTCCAAAGAAACAGTGTTGGAAACTGCGTTCCTGAGAAAACAACCGAGCCGTCAACCTCGATCACGAATGAGTCGTGACAGGCGCGAGGATAGGGAGCGAGAAGAGGGCGGTCAACCCGATATGTGTAGCCTCGAACGACCTTTTGTATCCACAGATGGCTGTTGATTTGGCTTGCCGCTTGAAGCTTGCCACTTGCCCCTGCTTCTGAAAAAAAATCCCCCTGTCCAACCGCCTGCGGATAGGGGACGCAGGCACCTGGAAAGGGGGAGCACAAAGGTCTTGCTAGCACGACTCCCTGCTTTTACTTGCAGCTTGCCGCTTGAAACTTGCCGCTGTTACTGAGCTATGGTCTTCACCGAAACACCACGTTCCACCGGAGTAGAACGCCCGTAGATATCCTCAAACCGCTCGATATCGTCTTCGCCCAAATAGCTGCCCGATTGCACTTCGATGATCTCCAGCGGAATCTTCCCTGGGTTGCGCAGGCGGTGCACCGAGGCAATCGGGATGTAGGTGGACTGGTTCTCGGTGAGCAGGAACACGTTCTCGTCACAGGTGACTTCGGCGGTGCCGCTGACCACGATCCAGTGTTCGGCGCGGTGGTGGTGCATCTGCAGGGACAGGCAGGCCCCCGGCTTGACCGAAATGTGCTTGACCTGGAAGCGTCCGCCCATGTCCACCGAGTCGTAGGAACCCCACGGTCGGTAGACCTCGCAGTGGTTCTGGGTCTCGCTGCGGCCTTGTTCGTTGAGGGTGTTGACCATCTGTTTCACCCCTTGGACCTTGTCCTTGTGGGCAATCATCATGGCGTCCTTGGTTTCGACGACGACGATGTTCTCCAGGCCGATCACCGACACCAGTTTGCCGTTGCCGTGGATCATGCAGTTCTTGCTGTCCTGGATCACCACGTCGCCTTTGCTGACGTTGCCGTTGGCGTCTTTTTCATGCACGTCCCACAGCGACGACCAGCAGCCTACGTCGCTCCAGCCGGCGGTCAGCGGGACTACGCAGGCGCGTTGGGTCTTTTCCATCACCGCGTAGTCGATGGAGTTGTCCGGGCAGCAGGCGAAGGTGGCGGCGTCGACGTCCACGGTGTCCGGGTCCTGCTGGCTGCGTTCCAGGGTCAAGAGGCAGGTGTCGTAGATGTCCGGATCGTGTTTCTTCAGCTCTTCGAGGAAGCGGCTGGCGCGGAACAGGAACATGCCGCTGTTCCAGAAGTAGCCGCCGGCCTGGACGAACTCGGTGGCGCGTTTTTCGTCGGGCTTTTCAACGAAGTGCGAGACCCGGCTGACTCCCTCCGGGAGCAGGGCGTCGTTGCTGGACTTGATGTAGCCGTAGCCGGTTTCCGGTTTGGTCGCCGGTACGCCGAACAGCACCATTTCGCCACGCTCGGCGGCCACGGTGGCCAGGGCCAGGGCCCGTTGCAGGGCTTTCTGGTCGTCGAGGACGTGGTCGGCGGGCAGCACCAGCATCAGTTCGTCGCGGCCTTCGTTGACCAGCATCATCGCGGTCAGGGCCACGGCGGGCGCGGTGTTGCGGCCGAAGGGTTCCATGAGGATGCGCTGGGATTCGAGGTTACGGTTGGCCAGCTGCTCGTTGACGATAAAGCGGTGGTCCTTGTTGCAGACCACGATGGGGGTGTCCATGCCTTCGAACACCAGGCGCTCCAGGGTCTGCTGGAACAAAGTGTGTTCGCCGGTCAGGGCGAGGAACTGCTTGGGGAATTGCTTGCGCGAAAGCGGCCAAAGACGTGAGCCGCTACCACCTGACAAGATCACCGGAATCATGTTGTTACTCCTTCAAATATCGTATGGGTTAGAGCTACTGCGTTCTGTCGTTTCACTCTTGTTTTTGTCGCGTGCCCGGATGCGTTGCCTGCCCTCTGTAGGAGCCGGCTTGCCGGCGAAGGGGCCTTTGAGCCTTGTGTCGGGCTTGAGGACGCCTTCGCTGGCAAGCCAGCTCCTACGAGAGGCGGGTGCGGCGCGCATCCGGAAATTCGTTAGCGGGTGGAGACGGGGCGCTTGACCCACACCGGCGACAGGCTGCTGCCGTTGCCGGTGACGTAGAGCACCGCCGCTTCGCCGCGCTCCAGGGCCACGGGCTTGAGGTCGCTGACCTTTTTCTCGCCGTCATACAGGGCGAAGCTGACCTTCACCGGGTTGATTTCGCGCTCGCCGCGGCCCTTGGCCTCCACGGACTTGACCACGTCGGTCTTGCCGTCGGCGGTCTTCAGGGTCAGGGCCTGGTCGCTGAGGTTCTGCACCCGCACCAGGGACTTCTGCTTGTTCTTGAACGGCGGCTCTTCGATCAGCTGTGGCTGGCCGCTGGCGTTGTTGACCAGGGTGTAATAGTGGTCGGCCGCGAGTTTCACCGGCACGCTCTGGCTGCCCACCTTGGCGGTGTAGTCGCCGCCGGGCATGAAGCTGAAGTCGCTGCTGGCCAGGGGCGCGACGTCGTTGACGTTGGTGCTGCCCACCGTGGCGCTGACTTCGCTGTTGCTGGCGTTGTACAGGCGCACGAAGGTCGAGCCCTTGGGCGCGGTGGGGCCGTACAGGGCGGCATCGCCACCGGCGAATACCGGAGCTGATAGCAGGCCCAGGCCCGCGGCCAATACGGCAGCTTTCAGGGATTTGGCAGCGAGACGACGAGGAGTAGTAGTGAAAGTCATGAGTGTTACCTCTTTTCAGTTTTGCGCCCGGTCGGGCGTCTCGGATTTGTTGAGTACAGCTACGTTCTGTTGGCGAGCACCGGCTTGCTTGAGCTCTGCGACCCACTGCGGGTCGGCGTCGCCGATTTCGTTGTTCACAGGCAGATAGCGTTCAGGGAATTCCCAGATCAGCACCTGGGGCGGGTTGTTCTTGAAGTCGTCGCTTTTCAGGTAGCTGAGCATCGGCAGGATCGGCCCGTGGCCGTCTTCGGCGTAGCTCAGCACGTCGCTGTGCAGGGCCTGTTTCAGGGCGCCGACGAAGTTCCAGCTGGGGTTGGCGCTGTAGCTGGTGCCCACCAGGGTCACCGGTACTTCGTGGTCGGCGAACAGTGCGTCGTCGGCGGCCGGCTGTTCGTCGCTGGCCCGGGTCACGCGTTTTTGCAGGGGCTCTTCGGCGGGCATCAGGTTCTCGAACAGCGGGTCCAGGGGCAGGAAGCGCCGCAGGTCGCCCTGGTGCTCCACGGTCTCCTGGGTTTCGGTGACGAAGCGTTGCGGCTGGCCGCTGAGCGGGCTCTTGGCGGCGATGGTCTGGGCCAGTTGCCGGGCGACGACTTCGGCGCCCGCCGGGGTCCAGTGGGTGTCGGTGCGCAGGAACACTTGCTGGCCCTGCTGCTTGGCCTGTTGCAGGGGGCCCAGCAGGTCGGGGGCGAGGATCTTGTCGGCGGCGACCCGGGCGTGGAAGTCCTGGTAGAGGTTGGCGTGAATGCGCGCCGGGCGCACCTCGTCCATGTGTTCCGGGTACAGGCGCACCTTGGCCGGAACGATGGCCATCACCAGTTTCACCCCGTGCTCTTTCAAGGTCTGGCGCACGCCTTCCACCAGGGCGTAGTTGCCCTGCAGGTTGAGTTCCTCGTTGACCACCGGGTTGAACTCTTCATCGCTGTACAGCCACTGGTCGCGGCCCAGCACCACCCCCGGGCGGCCTTCGTTGAACAGCTTGAAGTCCAGGGCGGCCCAGAGGTTGGTGCCCAGGCGCTTGATCGGGAACTGGTCGTCGTAGTGGGTTTCCACCGCCTTGGCCCAGCGCCCGTTGAGCACGGTGGCGTCATTGTTGGTGCTGAAGCCGAAGAAGCTGCGCGCCGACCACAGCCCGAGGACCATCAGGGTCACCAGGAACAGCGCGATGTAGAACACACGTAATGAGCGGGTCATGGGCAGATCCCTCAGAACTGGAAGTAAAGGAACGGCGAGAAGCTTTGCGCCGAGAGTTTGAGAATCGAGGCGATGAACAGCAGCAGCACCAGGGCGCGCATGGCGTAGCGCGACCAGTCGGCAGTCCAGTAGGCCGGCTGCACCTGGGCCTCGCGGCCGACGATGTAGCCCGGTTGGTGGATGCTGCCGGGATTGTCCCCGGGTACCGCCTTGATCAGGCCGGGCTGGGCGCTGGCCGGGCCGTCGTCTGGGCTGTCGACTTCAGGCTTGGCCTTGACCGGCGCCGGGTTGCGGTACAGGTCACGCAGGCCGAAGAACGCCAGGGTGGCGTAGGCCAGGACCAGGGTCGCCACTTGCAGGCCGGTGAGGCTGGCGCGGTTGAGTTCCGACAGCGACCAGTCGCCGAAGCTGAACATGGCGCCGTACATGCGGCCTGCCACGTGCAGGTTCTCGGCGCGGAAGATCACCCAGCCCATCACCACCAGCAGAAAGGTCAGGGCCCAGCGCACTGGGTTCAGGCTGCGCGGCGTGGTGTTGATGCCCAGGGCCTTTTCGATGGCCAGCCACATGCCGTGCCAGGCGCCCCAGACGATGTAGGTGAAGTTGGCGCCGTGCCACAGGCCACCCAGGAGCATGGTCAAGAACAGGTTGCGGTAGGTGATCAGGGTGCCTTTGCGGTTGCCCCCCAGGGTGATGTACAGGTAGTCCCGCAGCCAGGTGGAGAGGCTGATGTGCCAGCGCCGCCAGAACTCGGTGATCGACTGGCTGATGTAGGGCTGCTTGAAGTTTTCCATGAAGCGAAAACCCATCATCAAGCCCAGGCCGATGGCCATGTCGCTGTAGCCGGAGAAGTCGAAGTACAGCTGCGCGGTGTAGGCCAGGGCGCCGAGCCAGGCGTCCCCGGTGGTGGGGTTGTGCAGGGCGAAGCAATGGTCGGCGACCACCGCCAGGGTGTCGGCGATAAACACTTTCTTGATGAAGCCCTGCATGAAGCGGGTGCAGCCTTCGGAGAACTTGTCCAGGGTGTGGGTGCGGTTGTTGAACTGGTCCGCCAGGTCGCGAAAGCGCAGCACGGGGCCGGCGATCAGGTGCGGGAAGATCGCCACGAACGCCGCGAAGTCGATCAGGTTGCGGGTGGCCGGGGTGTCGCCGCGGTAGACGTCGATGATGTAGCTGATGGACTCGAAGATGTAGAACGAGATGCCGATCGGCAGCAGCACGTGGGTCAGGATGAACGGCTCAAGCCCCATGGAAGTCATGATGGCGTTGATGCTGTCGACGCCGAAGTTGGCGTACTTGAAGTAGCCGAGGATGCACAGGTCTACCGCCACCCCCAGCAGCAGCCAGCGCTGGGCGGGTTTGCTCCTGACCCCGGCGGCGCCGACTTTCAGGCCGATCCAGTAGTTCCACAGGGTGACCCCGGCGAACAACGCCAGGAAGTCCACGCGCCACCAGGCATAGAACACGTAGCTGGCGATCAGCAGCAGCAGATTGCGATAGCGTTGCCCGCTCAAGTAGTACAAGCCGAGAAAGATCGGCAGGAACAGGAACAGGAACACATTGGATGAGAAAACCATCCCGATCTCTCCATGTTTAACCAATAGTCAGAGGCCGGAGCCCCCCCAAACCCCCCCGTGAAAACCGGGGAAGCGGTACTGCGTGTAGCGCGCCCTGTGTAGGAGCCGGCTTGCCGGCGAAGGCGTCCTTGGATGTGACGGAGTCCTTGAGGGCCTCTTCGCTGGCAAGCCAGCTCCTACGGTGGGTCGTTTGCGGGTGGTGCTCAGGAACCTTTTTCGTGGGCCGGGTCGTAGACCTTGGTCAGGTCGCCCCCCAGGCGGAAGGTCTTGAACGGCTGCATCTTGTGCTTGCGCTCCAGCACATCCGGGGCGCAGGTGTAGAGGCTGCAGTAGGGTTCCAGCCAGGCGAATTTCGAATCGACCTTGAGGTCGGTCATGTCCTGTTGCTTGCCGTTCTTCTGCTCGAAGGTGTCCGGGTCCTTGACCCCGGCCAGCACCCGTTCGCCCAGGCGCTTGAGGGCGCCGTGGTTTTCCTGGCGCAGGTCCACACCGTTGACCTGGGCGAAGCTGGCAATCATCGCCAGCGGCGGCAGGGCGTAGTTGTGGTAGGCCAGGGCCCGTTGCTGGCGCTTGAGTTCGTTGGGCAAGAAGCCGTCGGCGTCGATCTGGTTGGCGCCGACCTTGTATTCCTTCACTGCCCAGTCGAACAGGTCGCGGCGGTTGGTGGCCACGGCGGTAGCCATTACCGACCAGGCGGCCCAGTAGGAGTGGTTGTTGGTCTTGTCCAGGGGCAGGTTGTCCCAGTCGCTGACCACCTGGTCGGCCATCTTGCTGAACCAGGCTTCGATCTTCTGCGCCTGTTCCTGGTGGGTGGCCAGGGGGTGGGAGTCGGAGAACTTCAGCCGCAGGTAGGCCGAGGCCATGCTGCCCAGGGCCCATTTGCGCATGGACTTGCCGGTGTGGTTGAAGTCCCTGGACATCAGCGCATCGGCCTGGGCCCAGGCGCTGAGCCAGGCGAGGGTGCAGTCCAGCTGTTCCGGGCGGCCGTCGCGCATGAACTGCATGACCCGCTTGCTGGTGCCGCGCTCGATCTTGGTGATGTCCGCGGTGGTGTCGCGAAAGGCCTGTTCGGACTGCACATTGAGGGTGGCCCGGGCCTTGTCCGAGCCTTCGTACTTGCTGCGAAACTGCAGGGCGCCGGTGTAGGGCGCCGGCATGGCGTCGCAGCCCTCGCTGTGGTCGCCGCTCTTGAACTTGTCCACCGGGGCGAAATAGCCCTGGGGCGGACGCAGCGGCGCGGCGGCCTGGGCGCTGCCGGTAACGATGGCCAGCCCCAGCAGGCTGGGGATCAACAAGCGTTTCAAGTCTGTGCTTTGCATGGGAAACCTCATTGCCCGATCTGCGCGGTGCGTTGCTCGGCGCTCGGGAATACGTTGCGTTTGCAAATTTTCGCTTCGACCTTCTGCCCCGTCGTGCCCGCTTCCGGGCCCTGGATCTCGACCGCCAGCAGGTTCTGTGCGGCCCAGTCTTGGTCCGTGCGCAGTTCGAAGGCGAAGCGCCCGTCGGTGTCGGACGTTTCCGGTTTTTCGATCTTGATGTCCTCGTGGCGCCCGTTCATGTACCAGAGGGTGGCTTGCAGGGTTTTCACCGAAGGGTCGGCGAAGCGGATGTCGACCTGATGGCCGCTGTTGCGCAGGTCCAGGTTCTTGCTGTTGACCAGCAGTTCATTCTTGCCGGGCTTGAGGGTGGTGCTGCCGGTCATCTGCGCATCCTTGCCCTCGCAGCCGTTGTCCAGCAGGGCCATCATCTGCCGGTAGATGGTTTCCTGGTCCAGGCGGTACAGCGGCGAGAATTCCCAGATGAGGATCTTCGGCGGGCTCTTCTGGAATTCATCGCTGCCCAGGTACTGCAGCATCGAGCCTTCCAGGCCGCCGCCGGGGAAGGCGACGTTGAGAATGTCGGCACCGATGGCTTCTTCAAGGAAGCCGGCGAAGTTGTAGTTCTTGCCACTGTGGCTGGTGCCCACCAGGGTGATCTGTGGGTTGCCGGAATCGCCGAACAGGTCGCCGTCGCCGGCTTCGCCCTTGGGCTCGGTGGTGAACTGGTCCATGTACTGGATGGCGTAGCTGGTGCCGCACAGCTGCCCGGCCATGTTGTGCAGGGTGCCGGTCTTGCCCATGCGCCCGGATTTGCGGGTCTCGAATTCACGCCGTGGCACGTCGGCGAAGGCCGGCAGTTGCTTGACCTTGTCGGCGACGATCTGCGCCGTGCGCTGGGCGCCGTAAGGCGTCCAGTGCTGGTCGCCGCGGAAGTAGAAGTCGTGGGCCGGCAGGGTCTCGGGCAGCTGTTCGTTGGTCAGCGGCGAGAGGTCCGGCACCACGTAGCCCATCTGCGCGAAGCGGCCGAGCATGGCCTTGTAGTTGCTCAGGGCCTTGTCGTAGTCGAAGCGGGCTTTTTCCGCCGGGTTGAGCTTGTTGCGGTTCACCAGGCCGCGGGTCGGTTGGTAGACCAGCACCAGCTCCACGCCCTTGCTCTTGAAGGCTTGGTGCAGCTGCTTGAGGCGGCGGTAGCCTTCCGGTGTGGTGTTGAACTCGGTGCGCAAATCTTCCTGGGTACGGAACAGCCAGTCGCCCTGGGCTTGCACCAGGGTGGTGAAGTTCTGCTGGTAGCGGGTCACGTAGTTTTTTGCATCGTGGGCGGCCGGGCACAGGTTGCAGCACGGCTCGGCCTTGAAATTTGGCGCGGCGCTGGTGGCGCTGCTTTCGTCGGCACGGGCGCCGGCGCTGGCGGTGAGAATCCCCGCGGTCAGGGCCGACAGGCCCAGGAGTTTGATCCAGTGTGGGTGCATGACAGTCATCCTCAATCCCGCATTTCGGTCTGGCGTTCGACGGGGTCGATCAACACGGCTTTCTGCTGGCGCACCAGCAGGTCGAGAATTTCATCCTGGCGCTCGCCCAGGACTCCGGAGAAGCTGATGCCGCTGCTTTTGGTCGGCGCCAGCATGGAGACCCGGTACAGCTCCACGCTCAGGGGCGAGTCGATGGACATCGGCCCGCTGCCGTTGGCCGCCAGCTCGCCGCCAACCACGATCAGCGAGACCTGGGCGTCGAACGGGTCGAGCTTGATGTCGCGGTCGGTGTCGGACAGGTCCTTGATGTGGCCGTAGACCCCGGTCAGGCCGTTGGCCATGGCGATGTTTTCGTACAGGCGGATGTTCACGCTGTTGCGAATGCGGATGCCGTGGCGGCGGTTGCTGATCACCTTGTTGCCGTAGATCAGGTTGTCGGCACTCTCGTAGAGGGTGATGCCGTCGGTGTGGTTGCGGTAGATCTCGTTGTAGGCGATCAGGTTGTTGACGCTGTTACGGTCGATCACCAGCCCGGAAAGGTGGTTGTCGTAGCTGCGATTGTTGAAGATGAAGCTGTCGTTCACTTCCCGGGAAATGATGATGCCGTGCTTCTTCTTGGTGCCGTGGACGCTGTTGTCGGCAATGATCAGGCCGTGGGAACGGTCGTGGGGGTCGATGCCGTAGACGATGTTGTCCTTGTAGGTGTTGCCCTTGAGCACGAAGTCCCGGGTCTCGTAGCAGTAGAAGCCGTACCACATGTCCGAGAAGGTCGAGCCGATGATCCAGCCGGTGGGCTCGGGGCGCTTGAGGACCTTGGCCATGTTCGGCGTGTACTGGGAAATGCTCACCCCGTAGGACTTGGAGTTGGCGTAGCCGAAGCTGGCCATCGTACTGTTGACGATGTAGGTCTCGGTGCCGCCCCAGGCCAGCAGGAACGGGCGGAACTCCTTGGGCGAGCGGAAAGTCGCCGGGCCGTTGTCCTTCTCGCGCCAGCCGGTAACTTTGCTGTCACGCACGAACAGCTGGCCGTCGTTGACCAGGAATGAGCCGCCTTCCTGGGACAGGCGCAGCTCCTGGGTCTGCTGGTCGATTTCCAGGATGCCGTGGCGGCCGACGACGATGGGCACGCGCGCCAGGTAGACCCCGGGCGCGGTTTCGCTGATGTACTGCTTGGGCAGCTTGCCCACCAGTTGCTTGAGGTTGACGTAGCCGTCGTCGATGAAGATCGCCTGGGGAATGCCGTGCTGGCGCACCACCCATTCGGCCATCTTGTTGTCGCCGCCGATAAAGTCTTTCAGGGCGTCTTCCTGCATCATCCGGCGCACGCTGATCTTGCCCGGCTTGCTGCGCACGATCTTCGCCGCGGCCGCTTCGGCGGTGTAGCCGGAGAGGTCGGGCAGGGTCGGCTTAGCCAGGGCCAGGGGCTCGGTGGGGGCACTGCTGACGGTGTAGGTCTTGGCCTGTTGCAGCTCCTTGGCGACGATTGGCGCCTTGGCCGCTTCAACGCTGGCGAAGGCGCTGCTGCCGGCCAGCAGCAGGGCGCCGGCCAGCAGGCTCAGGGAGCCTTTGTAGCGCTGGCTGTTGTGGGGGTAGCCATTCATGTCGGGCACTCCTTTGGCGGCTTGCATCAGAAGCGCCAGATCACGTCGATAAAGGCGCGGTGCATGTAGGAGTCGACCTCTTTGCCGTAGGCATCGCCGGGCTTGAACACGCCACCACGAAAACGCACCAGGGCCGAAGGTTCATCGATCGACTGGCTCAGGGCCGCCGGCAACAGGCCTTGCTTGAAGTACTTGGTGACCACCAGGTCCATCTCCTGGCCGAGGTCTTTCTTGCCGTCCATGAGTGGCAGCGAGGTGCTGCTGAGCAGGGCGCCGGTGGTGTCGTCGTAGTTGTTGTCCACAGCGTTGATGCCGTTGCTGCCCACCGGCTTGTTGCCGTCCACGCGCCAGAATTTGTGGTAGACCAGGCTGGCGTCGTAGTCCTCGCGCAGTTGCCAGGAGCCGAACAGGGTGGCGGTCTGGGTGTTGTTCATTTCGCCCCGGAAAGCTTCGCCGAAGCGGTGCACCCGGGAGCGGGTGCCGGTGTAGTTGGAACGGTTGCTTTGCAGGCCGTTCTGTTCGTACTCGGCGCTGGCCCGGGCATAGGCCGCGCCTACTTGCCAGTTCGGGTCCAGGCGCAGGCGCACCCCCAGGTCGGTGGCCCAGCCGTCGAGGTTGTCACCGCGCTTGGCTTGGGTCGGGCGGCTGCCGTCGGCGTTCAGCGGGTTGACCGTGTCGCGGTCGCCGCGCATGCCGGTGAGGCTGGCCCAGTAGTTGACGGTATTGGTGTTGCGCCAGTTATAGGCGTCGCTGTTGGCTTCCAGGCCGAGCCAGGTCAGGTCGCCGTTCTGTTTCTTGTCCAGCGGGTCGCTGGCCACCCCGGGCTCGGCATAGTCGAGCTTGCCGTCGTCGTGGCTGTGGTGGGCGCGGATGCCCACCCACTGGCCGGGCGTCCACTGGTAGGCGGCGTCGGCGTACAGGTGCAGGCGATCCTTGTCCTTGGGCGCCAGTTCCTTGAGGTCGGTGCGGTATTCGCTGAAGCGCTCGGCGGCCCCCAGGTTGGCCCGCAGCAGGGTGGTGTCGAAGGTCCAGTTGAGGGCTTCGATATTGGTGTCGCGCCATTGCCCGTCATCGTTGCGCAGGCGCTGGCGACCGAACTTCAACTGCTCGCCGGGGTAGGCGGTGAAGCCGCTGTAGCCGACCCAGAATTCGCGCATGGCCAGGTAATTCTTCTTGGTCTTGCGGTCGTCGTTGCTGGATTGCTGGCTGGCGTCATCGCTGGACTGTTGCAGGGTGTCGGTTTCGATCACGTCGGTGGAGGTCACCGCCTGGCCCATGGCGTAGGCGCTCCAGTTGCCGCTTTCGCCGTAGACCCAGGGCCGCAGGTCGAGGCCGATGCCGTTGACGTCGCCACCGCCTTGGGTGCCGAGGTCGCGATCGTCCTCGGACTGGCCGGTGATCTTCACTTCCAGGCCGAAGTTCTTGGTGTCGGTGAGGGCGGCCAGGGTCGGGTTGGACCAGATCATGGCAACACCCAGGGCCATGCCCAGTTTCGACAGGCTGAAGCGCTTGCCTGCGGCAGCGGCTACAGGGGCGTTGTTGAATGGGGTGAGCTTCATAGGGATTCCTCGCCGTCTTCTTCCTGCAGGGCGTGCAGTTGCAGCGTGTTCTGGGTCAGGGCGCCACGTACCGCCTGCTCCTGTTGCAGCAGGCGCTGGGCTTCGGCGCGCTGGCCGGGGGGCAGTTGTTGATCCAGCTGTTGGGCCAGTTCGTTGGCCTGGGGCGTGTCCTGGGTCTTGGCCAGCTGGCTGAAGACGTAGGCGTTGACCGGGTTGGGCGCGGTGCCGCGGCCCTGGGAAAACAGCTGGGCAATGGCGAAGTCGGCGCTGTTCTGGCCGTTGCGGGCGGCGGTCAGCAGGTGGTCCAGGGCTTTTTGCGGATAGACCTGGCCCAGGTAGCCACGGCGGTAGATCTGCCCCAGGTAGTAATCGGCGGCCACTTCCTTGCCCACGGCTTTCTGGAAGTGTTCTTCGGCGACCTTGGCGTCGGCCGGGACCCACTTGCCTTCGTAGTACAGCTTGCCCAGCAGCAGCTCGGCCCGGGGCTGGTCGGCGGCACGGCCGTTGTCCAGGTACTCCATCATCTTGTCGACGTCACCCAGCTCGGGGAAGTCGTAGAGCAGTTGCGCCAGGCTGACCCAGGACGCCGGGTAGCCGGGGGCGACCTGTTCCAGCAGGGCCTGGGCGGTCTTTTCGTCCGGCTTGCCGAGGCTGGCATCCCCCAGCACCCGGGCCACGCTGTCGACCCGCTGGGCGCTGATGGCGCCGCGGCTATAGCCGGCCTGCAACTGCTTGATCAACTCGGCCTGCTGCTCCGGTTGGCCGCGTTTCTGGTAGACGGTGGCCAGTTCTACGTAGCAGATGTCGGTGCTGTTGAGGGCGGCCTTGCAGATGCTTTCCACCTGGTCCAGGTGCTGGTCGTAGGTGCCCTGGGTGCGGTACAGCAGGACCTGGGCCAGGCCGGCTTCCGGGTAGCCGGCGGTACGCCATTGGCTGATTTGCCGCTGGGCGTCGACGTTGGGGAAACTGTGGGGGTATTGCAGGTACAGCATCGCCAGGGGGATCAGGGTGTTGCCTTCGCCATTGGCAAAGGCTTTTTTCAGCAGGCCCTCGGCTTCGTGCTGCTCGGCTTCGGTGGAGCCGGGCTTGGCCACCAGCAGCCGACCCAGGCGTGCCTGGGCCCGTGGCGAGGTGTCGGCCGCGGCGCGGTAGGTGGCCTCGGCCTGCTTGATCTGCGCCGGGTCGCGGCTTTCCACCTGGATGTCGGCCAGGCCCACTTGCGCTTCGCTGTAGCCCAGGTCTGCCAGCTGGCGGTAGTTCTGCTGGGCCAGGGCGGTGTCGCCGCGCTTCAGGGCTTCGTTGGCCAGGCGCTGGTCCGGCAGGCCGGCGCAACCGGCCAGGCTCACGGCCAGCGCCAGGGAGCACAGGGCCAGATGGCGACGGCCTGGGGCGCTTTCGCGAGCAAGCTCGCTGCTACGGGGGGCGGCGTTGCTCGGGTAGGAGCGAGCTTGCTCGCGCTCGAGTGCGCGGCACTCGCCAATCAAAAGGCTAGTCACAGGCATGTCCTCCGCTCAGAGACCGGCGGCCATGGCTTTGTCGATCAGCCAGTTCATCGAAGGGCCGCGGTCGCTGCTGACTTCCACCGGGCGGCCGGCGAAGGCGCTGCTCAGGGGGGCGTCGGGCTTGATCTGCACACGGATGTCGGAGGACAGGTCGTTGCTGTTGAGGCTGGCGCTGCTGACGATGGTGCCGCGGCGCACTTGATCCTCGCCGGCGATCTGGAAGTTGACCTTGGTGCCCGGGCGCACGTCGCCGAACTGGCGGTAGGAGAACCGCGCCTCGACGTTGGCCTGGCTGTTGCGCGGCACCAGTTGGAAGATCACGTCGCCCTTGCTGGCATACTGCCCGTCGGCCACCAGTTGCTGGGCCACGGTGCAGTCGCAGGGGGAGGTCAGGGTGCCGGTCATCTGCTTGCCGAACAGTTCCTCGACCTTGGCCGGCTGCAGCTGGTTTTCGTCCAGGTGGCCCTTGAGCACGTCCAGCATGCTGGTGCTGAAGCTGGCCAGGGGCGCGCCCTTGGCCACGCTGCCATCGGTCTGCACCAGGCTCTGTACGGTGCCGTCGCGGGGCATGGTGACGTTCATCCCCGGGACGTTGACCAGCCCGGCCTGGGCGTGGCTGACGAAGTACATGCCGTACACCGACTTGAGCACGAAGCCGAAGGCGGCGAGGCCGACGATGAAGATCCCGGCGCTGAAGGTCACGGCCCGCAGACGCCCCATCGCGGTCATGCCGCTGCCGCTGTCCTTGGTCTTGCGCGCCTTGGTGAAGTTGTCGCGCTGCAGGGTGGCGAGCACGTCGCCCATGCTGACGATGTCGCCGGCCAGGTGCGAGGTGATCAGGTGGCGCAGGGTGGAGATGTCCTGGGGTTCGAGGTTCTGGAACTGGCAACCGACGCGGCCGCTCTGGCGGTCGAAGGAGCGGATCTGCAGCTCGACGTCCATGGCCAGGCCGAGGTTGTCGATGACAAATTGCAGGCGGCCCTTGTGCACGGCGCCCACGGTCAGCATCTGCTGCCCGGCGTTGAAGCTCAGGCCGCCGGCGGAGAGGTCGTGGACCCGCACTTCAAGGGGCTTGGCCTCGGTCCCGAAGAAGCGCAGCTTGGCCGGGATCTTGACCCGGGCGTGCTGGCGTTGGGCTTCGGATTCATGCACTACGTTGACGTTCACGGCGGTGTTCATAGAGTCGATTTCCTAGTTAATTCAGGCAAGTCGGGTCAGACCATCAGCAGCAGCACGGCGACGAACACGCTGCCGGCGGAGAAGGTCATGGTTCGAGACGACCAGGTGTTGAACCAACGTTGAAAGCTGGCGAGATCACGGGTCAGTTTGGTGTCCTGGCGGGTCCAGGATTGCTGGTCGAGGCGGAAGAACACGTAGATCTTCACCAGCGCGCCGACGATCTGGTTGTAATAGAGAATCAAGGGGTAGGCCGGGCCGATGCGGTGCCCCGAGCAGGACAGCAGCAGGGTCAGGATCAGCCGGGTAATGCCGATCCACAGCAGGTAGGCAAGGATGAAGGCGGTGCCGTACTTGAAGCTGGCGATGAGGGCCACGGTCAGGCCCAGCAGTGAGGTCCACATCGACACGCGCTGGTCGAACAGCACCACGCTGGTGAACAGCCCCAGGCGTTTGATGCCCAGGCCCAGGGCCCGGGCGTTCTGCCGCAGGTTGTTGCCGTACCAGCGGAACATCAGCTTGCGGCTGGCCTTGATGAAGCTCTTCTCCGGCGGGTGCTCCACGGTGTTGATCGCCGCGTCAGGCACGTAGAAGGTGTCGTAGCCCAGGCGCATCAGGCTGAACCAGCTGGACTTGTCGTCGCCGGTGAGGAACTTGAAGCGGCCCAGGCGCCAGTGCTGCAGGGAGTCGCTTTCGACGTCGGCGATGAAGTCCGGGTCGGTGACCACGGTGGCGCGGAACACCGACATGCGTCCGGTCATGGTCAGCACGCGCTTGGACAGGGCCATGGAGCACATGTTGATGTGGCGCTGGGCGAAGCGCAGCTTGTGCCATTCGCTCATGATGTAGCCGCCGCGCACTTCGCAGAACTCGTTGGTGGTCAGGCCGCCGACGTTGCCGAACAGCTGGAACCAGGGCACGGTCTTGCGCACCACGCCTTCGCCGAGCACGGTGTCGCCGTCGATCACCGCCACCACGGCGCGGCTGTCCGGCAGGTGGCGGGAGATGGCGCGGAAACCGAAGGCCAGGCCGTCGCGCTTGCCGGTGCCGGGGATGCGCACGAAGTCCAGCTTGACCCGCTCCGGCGGGTTCATCCGCGCCCAGAGGCTTTTCACCAGCAGCTCGTCGGACATCTCCACGATCGAGCAGACCACGGTGGTGGGGAAGCCGCAGTCGATGGCTTCACGGATCACCGAGCCGTAGACCTGGGCGGTGGTCAGTGCGTCGATCCGGAAGCTGGTGACCATCAGGTACACATGGGACGGGTCCGCCGCGCTGCCGAGCTTGCGCACCTTGCGCCGCAGGTGCGGGTAGACCACGTAGAGAAACAGCATGCCGCGGACAAAGTGCGTGGCACCCATCGAGTAGCGCCAGATGCCCACGGCGCCAATCAGGAAAATGAAGTCCTTGGACTGTGAGTCGAAGGTCGAGGCGGGCAGCAACAAGGCCATGCCCATCAGCAAACTCAAGTAGAACAGCCAACCGGCGGCCTGAAGCAGGCCGTGCTTTAGCCTGTGCATAATCTGCATCCTAAAATCAGTTGCAAGCTCCAAGCCGCAAGCTCCAAGCGTGGAGCTCTTGCTTACGGCTTGAAGCTTGAAGCTTGCCGCTGCTTTACCAGCAGATGCCTTCGGTACGGCCTTTGCTGCAGGTGGCCTTGGACATGAAGCCCACCAGGTCGATGACCTGCTTGCCGTGGGGCACGTCTTCGGCCAGGGCGCGGAACTTCTCGTCGCGGTTGCCGAGGATGATCACGTCGGAGTTGCCGATCACCGCGTCGAAGTCCGAGTTGAGCAGGGACGAAACGTGGGGGATCTTCGACTCGATGTAGTCTTTGTTGGCACCGTGGACTCGGGCGTACTCGACGTTGCTGTCGTAGATGCTCAGGTCGAAGCCCTTGCCGATGAGCATTTCCGCCAGTTCCACCAGCGGGCTCTCGCGCAGGTCGTCGGTGCCGGCCTTGAAGCTCAGGCCCAGCAGGGCGACCTTGCGCTTGTCGTGGCTGGAGACGATGTCGAAGGCGTTCTGCACCTGGGATTCGTTGCTGCGCATCAGCGAGTTGAGCAGCGGCGCTTGCACATCCAGGGCGCCGGCGCGGTAGGTCAGGGCGCGCACGTCCTTGGGCAGGCAGGAGCCGCCGAAGGCGAAGCCGGGGCGCATGTAGTACTGGGACAGGTTGAGGGTCTTGTCCTGGCAGACCACGTCCATCACTTCACGGCCGTCCACACCCACCGCCTTGGCGATGTTGCCGATCTCGTTGGCGAAGGTGACCTTGGTCGCGTGCCAGACGTTGCAGGTGTACTTGATCATCTCGGCCACTTCGATGTCCTTGCGGATGATCGGCGCATCGAGCTCTTCGTACAGCGCTTGCAGCACGTCGCCGGAAGCCTGGTCGAACTGGCCGATCACGGTCATGGGCGGGAAGTCGTAGTCCTTGATCGCGGTGCTTTCACGCAGGAACTCGGGGTTCACCGCGACGCCGAAATCCACCCCGGCCTTCTTGCCCGAGCAGTCTTCGAGAATCGGGATCACCACGTTCTTCACCGTGCCCGGCAGCACCGTGCTGCGCACCACGATGGTGTGGCGGGTGGCTTTGTCACGCAGGACGAAACCGATCTCGCGGCACACCGATTCGATGTAGTCCAGTTCCAGGTCGCCGTTCTTCTTGCTCGGGGTGCCGACGCAGATCATCGACAGGTCGGTATCGCGGATGGCTTCGGCGAAGTTGGTGGTACCGCGCAGACGAGCGGTCCGGATGCCTTGTTCCAGAAGTTCACCCAGACCCGGTTCTACGATCGGTGATTTACCGGCGTTGATCAGGTCGATCTTGTCTTTGGAGATATCTACGCCAACCACTTCATGGCCCCGTGCAGACAGGCAACCGGCACAGACTGCACCGACGTAACCCAAACCAAATATGCTGATGCGCATCGCATTTACCTCTGTGTTATTCACGCCATTAGATGGCCGGAGTTAATGTTTGCCAGCTGTTGTTGCGCACTCGGAAGTACAGCGAAGTACGCTGTAGTGCCGTGTGCAGGCAGACTAAGTTCCGAGTGACTAAATAAATGCACTCAAGTTGTGCGCAACCGATCCTTGTTGTTTTGACTTGCCCTTGAATGTTGCCGACGCTCCTGCTGCAGGTCCCTGGAGAAAAACCATCCGCGTTCCGGTGGATGGCTGGATGCCACGTGGTGCGGGCTTTCCAGTTGATTTCCCTGGTCCTTGAAGGCCAGCTGTTCCTTGGCTCGTTAGGGGATAGTTGAAGTGCCTTATCTCCGTTTTTTAGCCTTTAGTTCAAGTTTGTGACTGATTGGTCAAACCAATGTTGCAACTTGGTTAGTTTCTAATGAGTCCGTGTAAGTCATCTCCTACAAACTCGTTGAGAATCGTTACCGGTGGTATGAGCAGTGTCTGAGGGCATAGTTCCTGCCCGCTCATCCTGTTTTTCGAAATTTCTTGAAATATTGAGAAAGATGGCACTGCTCTCAAATTGATAGCACTAACGGTTTGAGCCTTTAGTCATGGGGAGTTGAAGCGCGGGGATATTTTTATGCCACTACCGGATAAAAAAAGTGGTGCCACTACTGAAAAAAATCACGGCTGTCGAGTGAAAGAAAAGTTATAGAAATAGATGAAAGTTCTATGGCGCCAGAAAATTGGCTTATTAAAGGCGGGGAATGTGCGGGTGATCACATTCTGGCGCGCTCGTTACAGGGAAACGAGCGCGGCAGGGGAACGCTTTATTCCGGTGCGTGGTCGCGCAGGAATACCAGGTTGTCGGCTTTGGACTGCTCCGCGCTGAAGCGGTAGCCCTGGATGTCGAATTGCTTGAGCTGGGCGGGGTCGTTGATGCGTTCCTGGATCACGAAGCGGCTCATCAGGCCCCGGGCCTTCTTGGCATAGAAGCTGATGATCTTGTACTGGCCGTTCTTCAGGTCCTTGAACTCGGTGTTGATGATCCGCGCGTTGAGGGCCGTGCGCTTGACCGCCGAGAAGTACTCGTTGGACGCCAGGTTCAGCAGCAGGTCGTCGCCTTGCTCGGCCAGGGCCTCGTTCAGCCACTCGCTGATGCGGGTGCCCCAGAAGGCGTACAGGTCCTTGCCCCGGGCGTTGGCCAGCTTGGTGCCCATTTCCAGGCGATAGGGCTGCATCAGGTCCAGGGGGCGCAGCAGGCCGTACAGGCCGGAGAGCATGCGCAGGTGCTGCTGGGCGTAGTCGAAGTCCGCTTCGCTGAGGGATTCGGCGTTGAGCCCGGTGTATACGTCGCCCTTGAACGCCAGCAGCGCCTGCTTGGCATTGGCCGGGGTGAAGGCCGGGGTCCAGCTGCCGAAACGCGCGGCGTTGAGCCCGCCGATCTTGTCGGATACGTGCATCAGTTCGCTGATCTGCGCCGGGGTCAGTTCCCGCAGCTGCTGGATCAGTTCCTGGGAGTGGTCGAGGTATTGCGGCTGGGTGAAGCGTTGGGTGACCGGCGGTGTTTCGTAGTCGAGGGTCTTGGCGGGTGAAATCACCATCAGCATGGGGTCGTCTCCTTTAAGCGTCGGGGGATTCTAGGGGTTGGGGCGTTCGGACTCCACCTATGATGGCGATAGTCATGACCGCTGATCGCGGTTCGCCGGCAAGCCGGCTCCTACACGACCCTGCAGGAGCCGGCTTGCCGGCGAAGGGGCCCTGATTCCTGGCACAGATCGGCTATAGTGCCGCGCGGGTTTTGTTCTGGAGGCATCCCTTTTGCGTATCGCGTTTTTGTTCTCGGCCTGGCTTTTGAGTTTCGGCGTACTGGCGGCGCCCAATGACGTGGCGACCCTGGATCGCAGCACCTGGCCGGAAAAGCTCGACAATCCGACCCTGTTCGACGTTGCCTCGCGGGCCGAGATCCTCACCTTTGCCCGTGCCTTGCTGGTCAGCGAAGCCTGGGACGAGGCTTCCCTGAAGCAGCGCCTGGGCTTGCGCATGATCAACATGGAGGCGATCAACGAGCTGCGCGTACAGCTCTGGAAGCGCCTGCTGGACAACTACAACTTCGCCCAGCAGAGCTGCGACCAGGACGCTTCGTTCTGCTACCTGGTGGAAAACATGCAGCAACTGCGCAAGCAGGCCGGCAAGTTCCACCTGGCGGAGGATTCCTACTACGCCCGCTGGGGCGAGCCGAGCCGGACTTTCCATGAGCAGTACCTGGACGAGCTGCTGCGCAAGGCTGCACTCGCGCCCCAGACCAGCAGCGAGGTGCTGCGCTACGGCGACTACGAACGCAATGGCGACGAGCTCAACGACCGGCTGTTTCTGCTGACCTTCGACAGCGCCGCCAACCTCGCGCCGGACAACACCCCCTGGCTGACCAGCTACCTGCGCAAGGCCAATCTCAGCGCTACGTTCTTTGTCCTGGGCAACGACATCCAGAACCGCCTCGACAAGGCTTCGGTGGCCAGCCTGCAAGCCTTGTACTCCCGGCAATGCGTGGGCGTGCAAGGCTGGGAGTTCCGTTCCCACAGCCACTGGCAGGACTGGCAGTACTCGATCCAGCGCAGCGCCGAGCTGGTGAAGAGCAAGTTGCCGGAAAACTATGTGCCCTTGTTCCGCCCGCCCTTTGGCCAGCGCCGGGCCGACGCCCAGGACTTCTTCAATGCCCAGGGCATGCAGGTGGCCTTGTGGGACATCGACGCCCAGGACGGCCCCGGCAAGCTCAAGGCCGAGGACAGCGGGCAGCGGGTGTTGACCCTGATGTTGCTGTGGCGGCGCGGGGTGATTGCCTTCAATGCCAAGCAGGATGGGGTCAAGAGCACCTTGCCCTGGCTACTGGCACAGACGGCGCAAAGCGGAATCGGTTGGGAGGAATGCCAGGACGCTTTTCGCTGAAACGGTAAACCGTCCGAAAACAGGGAGGATGGTGGGGAAAAGGGCCGGATTTCGGCGGGATTTCGAGGCAGGCGGACTTCCGACTTTAACGGGGTGATGGCAGCTCGCCAAGGGCATTTCGTCACTCTGAAAAATAAATTTCAAAAAAGCGTCAAAGTGCTTTTTCCTGTCACGGTTTTTGGAGTATTACGAACTCAGACCGCCGAAACCTGCAACACAGGTGGCGTCTCCCAAGACTCCTTGTGTGTGCAGGTCACCTGAACCCCGCGGGTGAGTTCGGTGGCCTTTCGAGGCGCGATACCCCATGGTATTGCGTCGACTGGCTCCCACATAAGGTGACCGAGTATGGATGACCACGGACGTAGCCCTTCTTCCAATCAGCCAATCCTTTATGTACTCGATACCAACGTATTGATTCACGATCCCAATGCCCTGCTGAACTTCGAAGAACACCACGTCGCCATCCCGATGACCGTGCTTGAAGAACTGGACAAGCTCAAGAGCGGCCATCACAGCGTCGCTGCCGAATGCCGGCAGGCCATCCGCCTGATCGACAAGACCCTGGGCGAGGCCTCGCCCGAGGATGTCGAACTGGGCGTGCCGATCCAGCGTGGCAAGAGCGGGCCCAAGGGCTTGCTGTCGATCCTCATGAGCAAGCGCAACGAGCCCAACAGCCTGTTGCCGGACAACCTCAACGACAACATCATCATCAATCAGTTGATCGACCTGCACGCGCGCAACAAGGACCTGCCCGTGGTGCTGGTGACCAAAGACATCAACATGCGCCTCAAGGCGCGGGCCTGCGGGATCGCCGCCGAGGACTACAGCACCGACCAGCTGGTGGACGACGTGTCCCTGCTGCCCAATGGTTTCCACAACATGAGCGGCTCGTTCTGGGACCGCGTGAGCAAGGTCGAAACCCGTCAGGACCACGGCCGTACCTGGCACCAGGTGCAACTCATCGACAACCTGCCGGCAGTGCATATCAATGAATTCATCATCGACGAACAGGGCTTCGTCGGCTGGATCAAGGAGATCCGCGCCGATGTGCTGCTGATCCTCGACCTGCATCAGGAGCCCCTGTTGCACCAGGAGGCCTGGGGCCTGAAACCGCGTGACATCTACCAGGGCCTGGCGCTGTTCGCCCTGCTGGACCCGGATATCCACCTGGTCAACCTGTCCGGCGCCGCCGGTTCCGGCAAGACCATCCTGGCCCTGGCCGCGGCCATCGAACAGACCATGGTCAGCAAGCGCTACCGGCGCATCATCGCCACCCGCAGCGTGCAGGGGCTGGACCAGGAGATCGGCTTCCTGCCGGGCACCGAGGCGGAGAAAATGGAACCCTGGCTGGGGGCCATCACCGACAACCTCGAAGCCTTGCACATGGATGACGAGAACACCCATGGCAGCGTCGACTACATCCTCAGCAAGGTGCCGCTGCAGTTCAAATCCCTGAACTACATCCGCGGCCGCAGCTTCCAGCAGAGCCTGATCCTGATCGACGAATGCCAGAACCTCACTCCGCACCAGATGAAGACCATCATCACCCGTGCCGGCGCCGGTTCCAAAGTGGTGTGCCTGGGCAACCTGGCACAGATCGATACTCCCTACCTGTCGGCCACCAGCTCGGGGCTGACCTACCTCACCGAACGCTTCAAGGACTTCCCCAACGGCGTGCACATCACCCTGCAAGGGGTGCCGCGCTCGATCCTGGCGGAATACGCCGAAAGCCACCTGTAACCCGGCACTGCAACGCAACGGGCGGCCCTTGGGCCGCCCGTTGTGCTTCCAGGTTCCGGCTCAGGCCGGCTGTTGCAAGGCCTCCTGCTGCGGCTGCGCACGGTGGGCGCGGGCCAGCAGGGTGTAGATCGACGGCAGGACGAACAGGGTGAACAGGGTGCCCACCAGCATGCCGATGACGATCACCAGCCCCAGGCCGAAGCGGCTGCTGGCTCCGGCGCCGGAGGAGAACAGCAGCGGTACCAGCCCCACCACCATGGCGGCGGTGGTCATGAGGATCGGCCGCAGGCGGATCCGCGCGGCGCGGACAATCGCCTGGGCCGCGGAGCCGCCATGGGCCGCCCGCAGTTCGTTGGCGAACTCCACCATCAGGATCCCGTGCTTGCTGATCAGGCCGATCAGGGTCACCAGGCCGATCTGGGTATAGATGTTGATGGTCGCCAGGCCCAGCGCCAAGGGGATCAGGGCGCCGCAGATCGACAGCGGCACGGTGATCAGGATGATCAGCGGATCGCTCAGGCTTTCGTACTGCGCGGCCAGCACCATGTAGATCACGATGAGGGCGAACACGAACGTCAGCAGCAGGGCATTGCCTTCATGGATGAACTGGCGCGAATCGGCCTGCCAGTCATGGCTGAAGCTGGCGGGCAGGGCCCGGCTCTGTTCCTGCAGGAACGCCACGGTCTGACCGAGGCTGACGCCCGGGGCGGGAATGCCCTGGAAGGTCGCGGCGTTCTGCTGGTTGAACTGCTTGAGTTTGTTGGGCTGGATATTGTCGTGCAGGCTGACCACGGTCGACAGGGGCACCTGGGTGCCGCTGTCGGTGTCGATGTAGAAGTCGTTGAGGGCCTGGGGCGTCAGGCGTTGGGAGGCGGTGCTCTGGGGGATCACGTCGTAGGAGCGTCCCTGCAGGGCAAAGCGGTTGGTGTAGTTCTCGCCGATCAGCACAGCCAGGGTGGTGCCGATGTCCTGCATGCGAATGCCCAGGCTGTTGGCCTTGCTGCGATCGATGCGCACCTCGGTCACCGGGTTGTTGAACTCCAGGTCGCTGTCCACCACCGCGAACAGGCCGCTGGCCCGGGCCTTGCTCTTGATCTCTTCCATGGACTGGTACAGCGAGCGGTAGTCCTCGGTGCTGCGGATCACCAGTTGCACCGGCAGGCCGCCGGTGGAGGCGGGCAGGGGCGGCAACTGAAAGACGAAGATCGAGTTGCCTTCCACTGCGTCGACCTGCTGCTGCAGCTGGCTCTGGATGCTGGCGGCGCTGCGCTGGCGCTGGGACCACTCGCTGAAGTTGACCCCGGCGAAGCTGGCGGCGACGCCGTCGGTGCCGTTGATGATCCAGGTGCTGACGGTTTCCGGCAGGCCTTGAAGTATCGCGTCCAACTGGTAGGCGTAACGCTCGACGTAATCCAGGTTGACGTGTTGCGGCGACTTGATCGCCAGCAGCAGGTTGCCCTGGTCCTCGTTGGGCGCCAGTTCCTTGCTGGCGTGGCCGTAGAGCCATGGCAGGCTCAGCAGCACCAGGGCGGCAAACGCCAGCACCGCGCCGCGCCAGCGCAGGGAGCGGGTCAGGCCGCGTTGGTAGCGCCGCGACAGGTTGTGGAAAAACTGCTCGGCCCAGCGGCTCATGCGGCCTTCCTGGGAGTCCGCCGACAGCAGCTTGGCGCACATCACCGGGGTCAGGGTCAGGGCCACCACCCCGGAAATCAGCACCGCGCCAGCCAGGGTCAGGGCGAACTCCTTGAACAGGGCGCCGGTCAGGCCGCTCATCAGGCCGATGGGCATGTAGACCGCGGCCAGGGTGATGGTCATGGCGATGACCGGGGAGGCGATTTCCCGGGCGCCGACCAGGGCCGCCTGCAGTGGGCTGCGCCCTTCCTTGAGGTGGCGGTGGATGTTTTCCATGACCACGATGGCGTCGTCCACCACCAGGCCGATGGCCAGCACCATGGCCAGCAGGGTCAGCAGGTTGATGCTGAAGCCGAACAGTTCCATCAGGGCCAGGGCGCCGACCATCGACAAGGGAATGCTCACCACCGGGATCAACACGCTGCGCACCGAGCCCAGGCACAGGTAGATGATCACCACCACGATCAGGATGGCCTCGATCAGGGTCTCGATGACTTCGATGATCGAGGCCTCGATGAAGTGCGCGGTCTCGAAGGCCAGGGCCACTTCCACATCCGGTGGCAGGGTCTTCTGGATCTCCGGCAGCAGCCGCTTGATGTCGGCGACGATCAACAGCGGATTGCCCTTGGGAGTGGCGTACAGGCCCAGGTGCACCGCTGGCTTGCCGTCCATCAAGGCGCTGGTTTCATAGGCCGCCGAACCCAGTTCGACCTGGGCGATGTCCCGCAGGCGCAGGAGGTGGTCGCCACGGTTGCTGATCACCATGTCGCGAAACTCGTCCAGGCTGCCCAGGTCGGTGTTGACCTGGATCGACGAGATCACGTACTGACCCTTGATCTGGCCGGGAGCGGCCTGGAAGTTGTTGGCGCGAATCGCCTGTTCCACCTGCAGCGCGCTGACCCCGTGGCCGGCCATGCGTTGCGGGTCGAGCCACAGGCGCATGGCCAGGCGCTGGCCGCCGAAGGTCTCGACCTTGGCCACGCCCTCGATGCTGGAGAACAGCGGCTGCACCACCCGGCTCAGGTAGTCGCTCAGTGCCGAGGCGGACAGCGTGCGGCTGGCAAAGCCGACGTAGGCCACGGCCGTGGCATCGCCCGCCGAGCGTTCGATCACCGGGTCGTAGGCCTGCTCGGGCAGGCGGTACTTGACCTGGTTGACCTTGGCGATCACCTCGCTCAGGGTCTTCGACGCGTCCTGGTTGAGCGCCATGCGCAGGGTGATCAGGCTGCGGCCCTGGACCGAGGACGAGCTGACATAGTCCACGCCTTCCACGGAGGCCAGGGCCTGGTTGATCGGCTGGGTGACAAAGCCCTGCATCAGTTCCGCCGGGGCACCGGGGTAGTCGGTGGTGACGCTGATCACCGAGCTTTCCAGCAGTGGGTACTGGCGCACTGGCAAGTGGTTGTAGGCCTTGAGGCCCAGCAGCAGGATCGACAGGCTGACCACCAGGGCCAGCACCGGACGGCGGACAAACAGATCGGTGAACTTCACGGTCGTTCTCCCGTGGCAATGGCTGCCGTACCGCGGGTCGAGTCGCCGAGCACGCTGTGCTGCACCGCCTCGATGGCGGCGCCATCACTGAGCTTGATCTGCCCGGCCGTCACCACCTGTTCGCCTGCGGCCAGGCCGCTGTCGATCACCACCCGACCGTCACGTCGCTCGCCGGTCTTCACCGAGACGCGGCGGACTGTCGGCGGGGCCTGGGGATCCTGGCCCGGCTGGACCACGAACAGCTCCTCCCCGTAGGCGTTATAGGTCACGGCGGTTTCCGGCACGCTCAGGGTCTCGCGGGGCATCGGCTGCGCCAGGCGCACCCGGGCGAACATCCGGGGCAGGGCGGCGGCCGGTGCGTCTTGCAGGCGCGCCTGGACGCTGAGGGTACGGGTGCGATCGAGGAACGGGTCGAGGGACGTCACCACGGCACTCAGCGCCTGACCGGGCAGGGCGTCGAGGAACACTTCCAGTACCGCTCCCGGCTTGACCTGGGACAGCGCCTGCTCCGGCACGCTGAAGTTCAGGTACAGCCCCTTGTCGCCAATCAGGTTGATCAACACGTCGCCGGGGTTCACGTACTGGCCCAGGTGCACCTTGCGGATGCCCAGGGTGCCGGCGAAGGGCGCACGGATGGTGCGCTGTTCGATCTGTGCCTGGAGTGCCTGCAAGGCCCCCTTGGCGGTGGACAGTTCGGTCTGGGCATTGTCGAACGCCTCCCTGGAGGTGGCGTTGACCGAGACCAGGCGCCGCGAGCGTTCCAGCCTGATCCGGGCGTTCTCCATCTCGCCTTGCAGGCGCAACAGGTTGCCTCGCTGCGGGGCATCGTTGAGCTGCACCAGCACCTGCCCGCGCTCGACCCGCTGGCCAGACTGGATCGGCAGGCCGACGATGCGTCCACCGATTTCCGCCGGCACGCTGACTTGCTCGATCGCCTCCAGTTCGCCGATCGCTTCCAGGTAGCGGGTGAAAGGCTGGGTGCTGGCGGTCGCCACGGCGACCTTGATCGGCGCCTGGCTGTAGGCTGGGGTGTCGGGCCGGGTTCCGTGCCACAGCCACCAGGCCAGGCCGCCGAGAAGCAGCGGCGCGCCGATCAGTACCAGCCGCGTGCGCAGGGCTGGGTGCTTGGTTACAGCGACGGGCAGCATGACATTCACTCCTTGAAGTCGATTGCAGTTTCAGTAGATCGGCCAGCAGCCGGGGGTCAGCAGCTCGACAAGGTTCTGGTCCGGATCGCGGAAGTAGATGCTCGAGCCGCCCTTGGGCCACTCGGTGCGCCCCTCCAGGGGAATGCCGGCGCGGGCCAGGCGTTCCTTCCAGGCCGGCATGTCCTGCTGGTCGATGGCGAAGCACACGTGGATGCGCCCGCTGGCGTCGTGGGGCGGGATCTCGCCGCCGCTGAGGTATTTGGTCTGCAGGGAGGCCCCCCGCTTGAACAGCAACAGGGTATTCTGGTCGCCGATGTTGAGCGCCACCAGAACATCGCTCTTGACCATGACCTCCAGTTGGAAGGTTTGCGCGTAGAATTGCTGCGCAATGTCGAGATCGTTCACGTAGAGGGCTGTTTCAATAATTCGTTTGAGTTGAAGCATGTGTTGCTCCTTTTGGGACGTTGCTCCCTGAGTTGGAAATGACAGGATGGTCACGGTCTTACTGCGTAATATCGATTTGAACCTGTTGGTGGTGCTTGACGCGCTGCTGACCGAAAAACACGTCACCCGCACCGCCTTGCGCCTGCACTTGAGCCAGCCGGCAATCAGCCACTCGCTGGGCAAGTTGCGCGTGCTGCTGGACGATCCGATCCTGATTCGCCGCGGCAGCGAACTGGTGCTCAGTTCCCTGGCGAAGAACATCCAGGAACCGCTGCGGGAAATCCTCAGCCAGATCGAAACCCTGTTCGGTAAGTCCATCGACTTCGACCCTGCCAGCTCCCAGCGCATCTTCACCCTGGCAATGTCCGACTATGGCGCGGCGATCATCCTGCCCAGCCTGCTGGTGCGTTTGCGCCGCGACGCGCCGAACACCACCTTGCTGGTCACCCAGGACAGTCGGCACGGCATGTTCGAGCAGGTGTCCCAGGGCAAGATCGACCTGGCCCTGGGGGTGTTTCCCAATCTCTCGGGCGACATCTCCACCGAGGTGCTGTTCGAGGAAACCTTCTCCTGCCTCCTGGACCGCCGCACCCTGCCGGCCGATGGCGTACTGGACCTGGACAGTTACCTGGCCCGGCCCCACATCCTGGTGTCGATGGACGGCAGCGCCAATGGCGAGGTGGACAGCCTGCTGCGCGACGAGGGGCTGCAGCGGCGGATTGCCGTCAGCGTGCCCCACTGGCGCACTGCGCCGAGCATGATCCATAACACCGACCTGATCCTTACGGTGGCGACCCGGACCCTGGACGATGCACTGCTCAATCAGGACCTGGTCCAGTTGCGACCGCCGCTGCCGATTCCGCCGTTTCCCTTTGTGCAGATCTGGCACCAGCGTTTCGACAATGAGCCGGCCCATGTCTGGTTGCGCGAGCAGGTCAAGCAGGTGGTGGCTCATAGCGCGCTCGGCGGCTGAGCCGGGCGCAGGCGCAGGCGCAGATCCGGCCCCAGCTGGCTGACGTCGTACAAGCTGAAGTCCAGGGTCTGTTCCAGACGCTCGAACAGCGGCAGGTGCACCAGTGGGCGTGCCAGGTCGCCCAGCAGGCGCGGGGCGACGTACAGCAGCAGCTCATCCACCAGTTGCGCCTGGAGCAGGCTGCCGGCCAGCGTCGGTCCGGCCTCGACCATCAGGTCGTGCAAGCCGCGCCGGCTGAGATCGAGCATCAGCTGCTGCAGGTCCAGGCCCTGTTCATCTGCGGGAAGGCCCAGCACTTGCGGGTTGTCCGCACTGGCCAGGGGGCTGTCGCGGTGCACCACATGCAGGCTCGGCGCCTGGCCGTCGAATACTCGGGCCGTCGGCGGCACCCGTCCCTGGCTGTCGAGGATCACCCGCACCGGCGGCAGGGCCTGGGCCGAGGACAGCTGGCGCACGGTCAGTTGCGGATCATCGGCGAGGACCGTGCCACTGCCGGTCAGGATCGCCGAACTGCGGGCCCGCCAATACTGCACATCGGCCCGTGCGCGGTCGCTGGTGATCCACTTCGAACGCCCGTTGTCCAGGGCCGTGCGCCCGTCCAGGCTCATGCCCATCTTCAGTTGGACCCAGGGCCGCTGGCGCCGCACCGTGGATAGAAACCCCCGGTTCAGTTCCTGCGCCGCTGATTCCAGCAGGCCGACCCGAACCTCGATCCCGGCGTTGCGCAGGTGGCTGATGCCCTGGCCGTTGACCTGCTTGAACGGGTCCTGGTGGGCCACCACCACACTGCTCACACCGCTGTCGATCAGGGCCTGGTGACAGGCCCCGGTACGCCCGACATGGCTGCAGGGCTCCATGGTCACGTAGGCGGTGGCGCCCCGCGCCAGGCTGCCGGCCTGGCGCAGGGCGAACACTTCGGCGTGGGGCCCGCCCGCCTGGCGATGCCAGCCCTCGCCGACCACCTGCGAGCCGTGGGCGATCACGCAGCCCACCCGCGGGTTGGGCCAGGTGGAGTGGCTGCCCCGCTCGGCCAGCAGCAATGCATGCTGCATGTGCTGGAAGTCGAGCTCGCTGAAATAGCTCATGAGCGCGACGACTGGGCGGCGGCCGGAGGGTTGATCGGATAGATCCGGCCATCGTAGGCACTGGCCAGGAAACCCTCGCCGCTGGCATCGTGGATCAGGCACGAAATGCCGCTGGCGGTGGGTTTCTCGACGCTTGCCCACACGCGCTTGTCCAGGTCGAAGACTGCCACGGTGCCGCCGTAGCTGCCGGTGGCAATCAGTGAACGGTCCTTGGAGATGGCGATGCACTTGATCGAGTGGCTGTGGGGCGTGTCGAACACCTCGCTGGCCCCATCGCGCCACAGGCGCAGTTTCAAGTCGCGGCCAATGCTGGCGAACCCGCCCTGGATCTGCGTGCAGCCGTTGGAAATCCGCTCGTGGGCCTTGTCCAGGTAGGTTTCCAGTTCGAAGTCGGCGATCCGGAAGAACGCCGCCGCCGCAGTGGCGCAGACGCTGAACAGGTAGGTTTCGTCGGCGGCGATGCCCTTGATGGCGTTCTCGTGCATGCGCACCTCGGTGAGGAAGCGCGGCTGCTGGTGTTCCAGGGAGAAAATCAGCGCCTCGCCGGTGTAGGTGCCGATGGCCGCGTGCAACTGACCGTCCTTGATGAAGGTGGTCCCGCAGTTCAGGGGCGAGCGATGCTGATGCAGCACGGCGCCGGTACGGGCGTCGAACACGCTGCCCATCTGGCCGCCGGTGAGCACGCTGTCGCCAAAGGGCAGCAGGAAGTTGCACAGGCTGCCGGCGTTGACGCTGGCCTGGCCGTTGATGTGCAGGGTGCCGGCATCGCCGATGCTGTAGACGTCTTCGCCGACCACGGCCACGGCGTTGAGGCTGATCGCCGGCTCGATACCGTCCAGATCCCAGGTCTGGGTGGCAAAGTCCCAGGTGGCGTAGCTGGAGCCGAAGGTGACGAAGGCGATGCGGTGGCTGCCCAGCAGGGCGCAGCTGCGTGGCCAGATGATGCTCGGCAGCGAGGTCTCGGCGGTCTTGGCCAGGGTGCCGTCCTGCCCCAGGTGCCAGAGCATCACGGAGCGGTCGTAGCTGAGGCTGATCAGCAGGCGCTGGGCGTCGTTCCAGATGATGCGCTTGATCCCGGCGCTGTGGGCGGGCTGCAGTTGCCTGCCGGTGGGGCTGATGATGGAAATCTTGCCCTCGTCGTCACCGGCGAAAATGATGCCTTCGCGTGACAGGGCCACGGTGTCGGTTTCCACCCCGCCCAGGTCGATGGCTTCCAGTTGCTGCCCAGTGTTGGCGTCCCAGCGGCGGATCGAGCCGTCATCGCTGCTCGACACCAGGGTCTGGCCGTCGGCGGCCCAGCACACCGAGATCACGTCGGCGGTGTGGCCCAGGAGGATCTTCCGGGTCTGGCCGCTGAGGTCGAACAGACGAATGCTGTGGTCGCGCGAGCAGGTGGCGATGGTCTGGCCGTCAGGGGAGAACGCCGCCATCTCGATGTCGTCGTCATGGCCGATCAGCACGCTCTTCAGGCGCAGGGACGGCACCTCCCAGACCCGTGCGGTGTAGTCGCTGCTGGCACTGACCAGCAGGGTGCCGGTGGCGTTGAAGGCGCACTGGTTGGCCAGGTGGTCGTGGAGTACCCGCTGGATCGGGGTCTTGGTCCTGGCGTCCCAGAGAATGACCTGGTTGTCGTAGCCGGCGGTGGCAACGTAGGTGTCCTTGAAGGTGGCGATACCGCTGATAGGCCCGAAATGTCTCATGATTATTATCCTTAATAATTGGGTTGGCTTATTGCGGGCAGCCGTCCCCCTTTCCGCAGGGGCGGGGGAGGCTGGCTCGGCTACTTGAGCAGGTCGATGACGTGGTTTTTCTTGTCTTTCTTGGCTTGCAGGTAGTGGGTGTTGTGCCGGGTGAGGAAGACCCCGGTGGGGATGATGGTGTCTACCGCAATGCCGTTGTCCTTGAGGGACTGGACCTTGTCCGGGTTGTTGGTGATCAGGCGGCAGGTATGCACGTTGACCGCTTTGAGCATCTTGGCGGCCATGGAGAAGTCCCGGCCGTCCTCGGGGAAGTTCAAGTGGCTGTTGGCTTCGAAGGTGTCCATGCCGCCGTCTTGCAGGCGATAGGCATCCAGCTTGGCGTACAGGCCGATTCCGCGCCCTTCCTGGCGCAGGTAGATCAGGTAGCCGCCTTCTTCCTGCATGCGGGAAATCGACTCGCTGAGCTGTGGCCCGCAATCGCACCGCTGGGACTGGAAGACATCCCCGGTCAGGCATTCGGAGTGAATGCGTACCAGGGGACTGCGGTCATTGACCGGTCCCAGTTTGATCAAGATGTGTTCCTGCGCAGCATCCAGGCCGCTGAAGCTGTAGAAGATGCCCGGAATGGTCGAGTCATTCAGCGGTATGTTGACCTGGTTTCTGACACTGAGGCTGTTCATGGATATCCCTTCCGTTCTCTGATGTCGAACGTGTAATTGTTTGGCAGTAAAAGTGAAGTTGCGCGTTAGAGGCTCTCGGCGAGCCGGAAGCCCATGACGTAGATCTCCCTTGGGTATTTGCCGTGTCTACGGCAGTTGCGAGCCAGATCGCGAAAGCGCGTGAAGCTGCCGCCGCGGGCTATTCGGTGAGTGCCGACCACGGTCACCAGATCGTCGGTGACGGCCTTGCCGCCGGGGTAGGGGGCGTAGTCGTCAGCAACGTACTCCTCGACGTTGCCGGCCATGTCCATACAGCCGAAGGGGGAGGCGCCTTCCGGCAGGGCCCCCACCGGGGTGGTGGTGAACAGGCCCATTTCCGCGGTGTTGGCGTGCAGCGGCAAGAAGCGCTCACCCCAGGGGAACTCGAGGTTTTCATGGCCGGCGGCGGCAAACTCCCACTCCGCTTCCGTGGGCAGGCGGAATGCCCGGCCGGTGCGCTCGGACAGCCAGCGGGCATAGGCGTCGGCGTCCTCGGCGCTCAGGCCATAGACCGGGTGGTTGGCGCGCTCGCTGGGGAACTGGCCAAACTGCCAGTTGCCCGGGATCGCCGGATGCTGTGAGTCTTCAAGAAAGGCCCGGTATTCCAGGTTGGTCACCGGGTACTTGCCGATGCCATAGGGCTGCAGCTCGACCGCGTGGCGGGGCGCTTCCTTTTCAATCCAGCTGCGATCCAGTCCCAGGCCCTGCATGGTCTGCATCACCTTGGGGATCGCCGACTCCTCCAGACCGATCTCGACGAGACCGCCCTCGATGGTGATCATCGGCGGGTTGAGCACATTCAGGCGCGGGTCCATGGTCTGCGCCAGGAGGCGAGCCGAGGCCAGCCGCCAGGACAGGGGCGAGTCAGGGTTTTCCACCCCCAGGGCCAGCTGTTCGGCTGATTTGTCCGACAGCTGTCGCCAGACGGCCAGTGGCAGTGAAAGCTCGGCGCCTGGCTGGAAATGTTCCGCAAGGCCCATCAATTGCCTGTCGGTCATTTCCGCTGTCAGGGGGCCGTCGAACACTGGCCAGTGAGCAAAACCCTTGGAATTCATAGTACTTCTTGTCCTGCATCTGATTGAGGTGGAGTGGGCGAGAGCGCATGTCGCTCAGAGGGTGCAGATCAGCCCGGTTTGCAGGCAGTTGCGTTCGAAGTCGTCCCAGTAGCCTTGAGGATGCTTGGCGCGGTTGGCCACGGAGATGATCGGCTTTTGCCATTGGAGCTTGGAGAAGCCCGCCTTGAGGATGGCGTGCTCGTAGGTGTCGCGGCTCCAGCGATGGAAGGTGAAGGCGCTCGGCGGTTGGGTGACGAATTCGGCGTTGTGCCGGTAGCCGCCGGCGTGGGGCTGTTCATCGAGCACGTGGACACCGTACTTGGTGAAGTTGCCGCGCTGCAGCTGGAAGCCCGGGTCCACGGTGTAGGCAATCAGCTTGCCGCCGGGCACCATGTTCCTGGCCACCACCTTGAACATGGCTTCCAGCTCTTGTGGCGATTGCGCGTAGTTGAACAGCCAGGCCGCGGTGACACGGTCGAAGTTCCCCAGCACCCCCATGTCGCAGACGTTGGCGACGTGGTACTCGATGGTTTCCCCGTTGCGGGCCGACTCCTTGCGGGCCAACTCGATCATTGACGAGGAGATGTCCACCCCCACCACTTTGCTGGCGCCCTGGTGATACAGCTCACGGCCGAAGTAACCGAAGCCGCAGGCCAGGTCGAGGACGGACTTGCCCTTGATGTCCCCGACCATGTGGAAGAAGGTCTCGGTCTCTACCGAGCGTTGCGAAGCGGTATCGGTAAAGTCTTCAAAGCGTTCACCGATGGAATCATAAGTTGCAGTTTGGCTGGTCATTGTTCACCTATCTGGTCGGCTGGATGTTCTTGATTTTCCGAAGCGGAAATAAGTGGGCAGATTATTTCTGAGGAGTGTCGGGTGTTGTGTTGTTACTGGTTATCCGCGAGTGGTGATGACGAATCCGCTGATGACCACTAATACGCCAATCAGTTTTTGTGTACTTATTGTTTGGCGTGGAAGTCCTACCAGACCGAAATAGTCGATGAGCAACGAAATGATCAGTTGTCCGACAATAACCGTCATGATGAAGTTGAGGGCCCCGAGACGTGGCGCCATCAGCAGGGCGACGGTGATGTAGAACACCCCGGCGATCCCGCCCATCCAGATCCACCAGGGGCCGTCCTGTGCCGCAGCAAAGTTTGGGCGTGGAACTTTTATAAAAAGGATAACAATAGTAAGTGCAAGGAGGCTGACAAGTAGTGAAACTCCGGTGGCCCATAAGGGATGGCCCAGTAAGTTTCCAAGTCTGGAGTTTGTTCCTGCTTGAAGTGGAACTGCAAAGCCGGCCAGGAGACTTAATAAGATTGATATTAGAAATGCCATGTTGTTGAGTTTCCTTTTTTGTGGATTTGTACTTTCATTAGTTTATTGGCGCCAATTCTTTGTTCTAATGAACGGTATTCGTGCCACTGATTGTCTGACTGAGGAGGGGCCTGGCGAACGGGTCGCAGCCGTAGGGACAGGGGCTTTGCGCGCTGCCCTCCAGGCGAGCGAGGATGCGTAAAGCTGACTTGCAGGTTTACAATCGCTGCACCTGATCAGGAGTAATGCCGTGCTGACTCATCTCGATTCCCAAGGTCGCGCCAATATGGTCGACGTCACCGACAAGGCCGTGACGTTCCGCGAGGCGGCGGCTGAAGCGCGGGTGCGCATGCTTGCGTCAACCCTGCAGATGATCGTCAGTGGCGGCCATCCCAAGGGCGATGTGTTCGCCGTGGCACGGATTGCCGGGATCCAGGCCGCGAAGAAGACCAGTGACCTGATTCCGCTGTGCCATCCGCTGATGCTCACCAGCGTCACGGTCGAGCTCAGTGCCGAGGGCGAGGACTGCGTGCGCATCGTGGCGCGCTGCAAGCTGTCCGGGCAGACCGGGGTGGAAATGGAGGCATTGACCGCCGCCAGCGTTGCCGCGCTGACGATCTATGACATGTGCAAGGCCGTGGACCGGGGCATGGTCATCGAGGGCGTGCGGGTGCTGGAGAAGCTAGGCGGCAAGAGCGGCCATTACCAGGTGTCCGAAGCATGAAGATCCAGGTGAAATTCTTTGCCCGCTATCGCGAGGCACTGGGGCTCGACGGGCTGGAGATCGAAGGGGCGTTCGCCTGTGTCGATGATGTGCGTCGGGCGCTGTTGTCCCGCGAAGACGCGGCAGTGCTGGCTGAGCAGAACCTGATGTGTGCCCGCAACGAAGAGTTGTGCCAGCTGGATGAACCGCTGCTGGACGGTGACGAAGTGGCGTTCTTTCCCACCGTGACCGGAGGTTGAGATGGCGATTCGTGTGCAGCCTGCAGCCTTTGACCCCGGTGCCGAAGTCAACGCCATGCACGCGGCGAATGCCGGTGTGGGGGCGGTGGTGAGCTTCGTCGGCTACGTGCGCGACTTCAACGATGGGCAGGAGGTGCGGGGAATGTTCCTTGAGCATTACCCGGGCATGACCGAGAAGGCCCTGGCGAAGATTGCCGTGGAGGCCGAGCAGCGCTGGCCCTTGCTCAAGCTGGAAGTGCTGCACCGTATTGGAGCCCTGGAACCCGGCGAGCCGATCGTCTTCGTCGCGGCGGCCAGCGCTCATCGTCAGGCGGCGTTCGATGCCTGTGCCTTTGTCATGGATTATCTCAAGACTCGGGCGCCATTCTGGAAGAAGGAGCAGACCGCCGAGGGCCCGCGCTGGGTCGAGGGGCGCGCCAGCGACCATGCCGCGGCCGATCGCTGGACGCCTTGAGCGTTGCTGCCCGGCGCTCCGGCAGGGCAGGCCAGGCAGGCAAAAAAAAACGCAGCCCGAGGGCTGCGTTTTTGATCGTGCGGGGACCTCAGGCTTACGGGCGTTTGCGCTCCACGGGGCGCAGTAGCTCGACCGGAGGCATCTCGCAGCTGATCTTGCGCCCCAGCAGGGCCTCGATCGATGGCAACTGGTAGGAGTCGTCCTCGCCGGCAAAGCTGATGGACACGCCATCGGCACCGGCCCGACCGGTACGACCGATGCGGTGCACGTAGTCGTCCGGGACTTCCGGCAGGGTGAAATTGATCACGTGGCTGATGCCGTCGATGTGAATCCCGCGGCCGGCCACGTCGGTGGCCACCAGGACTCGGATCTTGCCTTCGCGAAAGCCTTCCAGGGTCTTGATCCGCTTGTGCTGCGGTACGTCGCCGGACAACTGGGCGGCGTTCACGCCATCGCGTACCAGGCGTTCCTCGATGCGCCGCACTTCATCCTTGCGGTTGGCGAAGACCATCACCCGCTCCCAGCCATTGTCGTTGACCAGGTTGTACAACAGCTTGTACTTGTCGGCGCCGGCCACTGCATAGATGTGCTGTTCGACGTTGGCGTTGGCCACGTTCTCGGCTTCGATCTCGACGATCGCAGGTTCCGTGGTCCACTGCTTGGCCAGGTTCATCACGTCGTCGGTGAAGGTCGCGGAGAACAGCAGGGTCTGGCGCTCGCTCTTGGGCGGGGTCTGGCGAATGATCTGTCGCACCTGGGGGATGAAGCCCATGTCGAGCATCCGGTCGGCTTCGTCCAGCACCATCACCTCGACCATGTCCAGGTGCACGTCGCCGCGCTGGTTGAAGTCCAGCAGACGGCCCGGGGTAGCGACCAGGATGTCGCAATGGCGGGCTTCGAGGTGCTTGAGCTGCTTGTCGAAATCCATGCCACCGACGAAGGTCATCACGTTGAGGCCGGTGTACTTGGTCAGCGCCGCGGCGTCCTTGGCGATTTGCACCACCAGCTCTCGAGTCGGGGCGATGATCAGTGCCCGCGGTTCACCCATGTAGCGCTCTTTGGGTGGAGGGGTCTGCAGCAGCTGAGTGATGATCGAGACCAGGAAGGCGGCGGTCTTGCCGGTGCCGGTCTGGGCCCGGCCGATGGCGTCCTTGCCCGCCAGGGTGTAGCCCAGCACCTGGGCCTGGATCGGCGTGCAATAAGGAAAGCCCAGGTCCTGGATGGCGTGCATCAGTTCCGGTGCGAGTTTGAAGTCGTGGAAACGGGTCTTGCCTTCCTGGGGTTCAACCACGAAATCTTCGAGTTTCCAGGTACTCACCGGCGGTTTCGGAGCACGTGGACGGCGCGGCTGTTCAGCCTTGGGTTGCTCGGCCTTGGGCTTTTCCTGGCGCGGTGCTCTGGGAGCGGAAGGGGCGGCCGGTGTGTTCACCGGTTCTTTTTTAGCTGCGGTAGCGGGTGCGCTCCGTTCCGGCTGACGGCCGTCATTGCGGCTGCTGGAACTGGGGGAAGGGGCACTGGGGCTAGGCGCGAGCGGCTCAGCCTCGCTTTTACCGAAGATTTTCTTGAGTGCTTTGAGCACGGTCATCTCATCAATTGGTTAAGGAATGTACGCCGGCCAGTGTAATGCAAGAAACGGGCGCGGCGTAGTCTGTTGCTCGTGGGGCGGGTGCACGGCGGATTTTCTAGCGCAAACGCTCGCCCAGCCAGGTGCCGATGTCGCGGATTTCCTCGGGTAACACCTCGTGTTCCATTGGGTATTCCTGCCATGTCACGGTGACACCATGCTGCTTGAGGTACTCATACGCCGTGCGGCCCATGGCGTTCTGCACCACTTCGTCGTACTGGCCGTGCAGCGACAGCACCGGAATGCGTTGCTGGCTGGCGGAAAGTTGCAGTTCATCGCTGAAGGTCGGGGCGTAGGTGGACAGGGCAAGTACGCCACCCAGTGGACCCTGCCATTTGAGGAAGGCGGTGTGCAGTACCACGGCGCCGCCCTGGGAAAAACCGGCGAGGAAAATTCGCGATGCGTCTATTCCGCTGGCGCGTTGTTCTTCGATCAGTCTGATCACCTCGTCAGAGGATTCTTCCAGCTGTTCACGGCTGATGGCGCGCGCCGGGTTCATGGCCAGAATGTCGTACCAGCTGGGCATGGCATACCCGCCATTGATGGTCACCGCGCGAGTCGGCGCCTGAGGCAGCACGAAACGCGTGCTCAAGAGTGTTTCTTGCAGCATCTCGGCTACCGGCAGGAAGTCGTAACGGTCCGCTCCCAGGCCATGAAGCCAGATCACACAGGCGTCTGCGGGCTTGCTGGGCTGAAGAATCAAGGGCTCGGTCATGGCTGCTCCATTTGTGTGCGTGCGCGCCCATTGTGTGCATGGTTGAAGGGCGCGCCCGGTTGATCGGTGAAGAAGATGTCGCACGGTTGAACGTTTTGCTATTGACCACTGGCTGAAACGCTTAAGTCGAGACTGTGGTACGGGCTTTGCTATGGCTCAGCAAGAGGAGTCGAAGTGAGAGCGCTCTTTGCCGCCGGTAACACTAACAGGCTACCGCGAGCGATGGGATAGCAAGCTCCTCTGATGGACGTTCGCCAATGGCCGCTACGAGCTTTGCGAACTGCAAGGGGCAACCGCCCGTTCGGCCGATTGGTGAGCAGTAGGTCACCCTTTATGTGGATTTCTCCTACTAGACTCATAGCGAAGGTCTTACGCCGCTTGACCCTATAAAAAAGCCTACACGGGTCAATAGCGCCTCATAAGGGTGCGGCAGGACTCAAGCTCCGACACAACAAGAGCAAAATTGGAGGTTTGAATGAAGATGTTGAAATCCACCCTGGCCGTTGTCACCGCGGCCGCGGTTCTGGGTATGAGTGGGTTCGCACAGGCGGGTGCGACCCTGGATGCAGTGCAGAAGAAAGGTTTCGTACAGTGCGGCGTCAGCGACGGTTTGCCGGGTTTCTCGGTACCGGACGCCACCGGCAAGATCCTCGGCATCGATGCCGACGTCTGCCGTGCAGTGGCCGCTGCAGTATTCGGCGACGCGACCAAGGTCAAGTTCAGCCAGTTGAATGCCAAGGAGCGCTTCACCGCGTTGCAATCCGGCGAGATCGACGTGCTGTCGCGCAACACCACCTGGACCAGCTCCCGCGATGCCGGCATGGGCCTGATGTTTGCGGGCGTCACCTATTACGACGGCATCGGTTTTTTGGTGAACAACAAGCTGGGCGTGAAAAGTGCCAAGGAACTGGACGGTGCGACCATCTGCATTCAGGCCGGTACGACTACCGAGCTGAACGTGTCGGACTACTTCCGTGGTAATGGCCTGAAATACACCCCGATCACCTTCGATACCTCCGATGAAAGTGCCAAGTCGCTGGAGTCCGGCCGTTGCGATGTGCTGACTTCCGACAAGTCCCAACTCTATGCACAACGCAGCAAGCTGGCCTCTCCGAGCGACTACGTCGTACTGCCGGAAACCATCTCCAAGGAGCCTCTGGGCCCGGTGGTGCGCAAGGGCGATGAAGAGTGGTTCAGCATCGTCAAGTGGACCCTGTTCGCCATGCTCAACGCCGAAGAGGCGGGCGTCACTTCGAAGAACGTCGAAGCCGAAGCCAAGTCCACCAAGAACCCTGATGTTGCACGTCTGCTGGGCGCGGACGGTGAATACGGCAAAGACCTGAAACTGCCGAAGGACTGGGTAGTACAGATCGTCAAGCAAGTAGGTAACTACGGTGAAGTGTTCGAGAAAAACCTCGGCAAGAGCACGCCACTGGCCATCGACCGCGGCCTGAACGCGCTGTGGAACAACGGCGGCATCCAATACGCACCACCTGTGCGCTGATGGTTCTATCACCCGGCGGGCCAACCGCCGGGTGATGTTCTGTTCCATTATTCCTGGGGCACTTCATGCAAAATACAATCGGCGCACCCAAGCAGAGGCTTAGCCTCAGCGATCCCCGTGTGCGCGCCTGGTTATTCCAGATCATCACCCTGGTGGCGGTGGTTTCGCTGGGCTGGTTTCTGTTCGACAACACCCAAACCAATCTCCAGCACCGGGGTATCACCTCGGGTTTCGACTTTCTTGAGCGCAGCGCCGGTTTCGGCATCGCTCAACACCTGATTGCCTACACCGAAGCGGACAGTTATGCCCGGGTCTTCGTCATCGGCCTGCTCAACACTTTGCTGGTGACCTTTATCGGGGTGATCCTGGCGACCTTGCTGGGGTTCATCATCGGGGTGGCGCGGCTGTCGCCGAACTGGATCATCAGCAAGCTGGCCACGGTGTATGTGGAGGTGTTCCGCAACATCCCGCCGCTGCTGCAGATCCTGTTCTGGTACTTCGCGGTGTTCCTGACCATGCCGGGGCCGCGTAACAGTCACAACTTCGGCGATACCTTCTTCGTCAGCAGTCGTGGCCTGAACATGCCGGCGGCGCAGATGGCGCCGGGGTTCTGGGCCTTCGTCGCGAGTGTGGCGCTGGCCATCGTCGCCATCGTGCTGATGTGCCGCTGGGCCAACAAGCGCTTTGAAGCCACCGGCGTGCCGTTCCACAAGTTCTGGACCGGCCTGGCATTGCTGCTGGTGATTCCGGCGCTGTGCACGCTGGCCTTCGGCTCGCCGGTGCACTGGGAGTTGCCGAAGCTGCAAGGCTTCAACTTCGTCGGCGGCTGGGTGCTGATTCCTGAACTCCTGGCCCTGACCCTGGCCCTGACCGTCTACACCGCGGCGTTCATCGCCGAGATCGTGCGTTCGGGGATCAAGTCGGTGAGTCACGGCCAGACCGAGGCGGCCCGCTCCCTGGGGCTGCGCAACGGTCCGACCCTGCGCAAGGTGATCATCCCCCAGGCCCTGCGGGTGATCATTCCGCCGTTGACCAGCCAGTACCTGAACCTGGCGAAGAACTCGTCCCTGGCGGCCGGTATCGGCTACCCGGAAATGGTCTCGCTGTTCGCCGGCACGGTGCTCAACCAGACCGGCCAGGCGATCGAGGTCATTGCCATCACCATGAGCGTGTACCTGGCGATCAGCATCAGCATTTCCCTGCTGATGAACTGGTACAACAAGCGCATTGCGCTGATCGAGCGGTGAGGAAGCGCCCATGACGACTCATACTTTCAAGCCCGATATGCCGCCGCCCAGCAGCAGTATCGGCGTCCTGGCGTGGATACGCGCCAACCTGTTCTCCAACTGGCTCAACACCCTGTTGACCCTGTTCGCCTTCTACCTGATCTACCTGGTGGTGCCGCCGCTCCTGCATTGGGCGATCCTCGACGCCAACTGGGTCGGCAGCAGCCGTGCCGACTGCACCAAGGACGGTGCCTGCTGGGTGTTCATCCAGCAGCGTTTCGGCCAGTTCATGTATGGCTACTACCCGGTGGAACTGCGCTGGCGGGTGGACTTGACCGTGTGGCTGGCGGTGATCGGCGTGGCGCCGTTGTTCATCTCGCGCTTTGCCCGCAAGGCGATCTACGGCCTGTGTTTCCTGGTGTGGTACCCGGTGGTGGCCTACACCCTGCTGCACGGTGGCTACCTGGGCCTGAGCACCATCGCCACCAGCCAGTGGGGCGGGCTGATGCTGACCCTGGTGATCGCCACCGTGGGCATTGCCGGAGCCTTGCCTCTGGGCATCCTGCTGGCATTGGGGCGGCGTTCCAACCTGCCGGCGATTCGCGTGGTCTGCGTGACCTTCATCGAGTTCTGGCGCGGCGTGCCGCTGATCACGGTGCTGTTCATGTCGTCGGTGATGCTGCCGTTGTTCCTGCCCGAAGGCATGAACTTCGACAAGCTGCTGCGGGCGCTGATCGGGGTGATCCTGTTCCAGTCGGCCTATGTGGCCGAGGTGGTGCGCGGCGGCCTGCAAGCCATTCCCAAGGGCCAGTACGAAGCCGCCGCGGCCATGGGCCTGGGTTACTGGCGGGCCATGGGCCTGGTGATTTTGCCCCAAGCCCTGAAGCTGGTGATTCCCGGCATCGTCAATACCTTCATCGCCCTGTTCAAGGACACCAGCCTGGTGATCATCATCGGCCTGTTCGACCTGCTCAACAGCGTCAAGCAAGCCGCCGCCGACCCCAAATGGCTGGGCATGGCCACCGAAGGCTATGTCTTCGCGGCCCTGGTGTTCTGGATTTTCTGTTTTGGTATGTCCCGCTACTCCATGCACCTGGAGCGTAAGTTGGACACAGGCCACAAGCGTTAGGAGTACCTCCATGAGTGAAGCGAGCAAAAAGCCTGTGGGCCCTGAAGGCATTATTCAGATGCAGGGTGTGAACAAGTGGTACGGCCAGTTCCACGTGCTGAAGGACATCAACCTCAACGTTCGCCAGGGCGAGCGCATTGTCCTGTGCGGGCCTTCGGGTTCGGGCAAGTCGACCACCATCCGCTGCCTCAACCGCCTGGAAGAACACCAGCAGGGGCGCATCGTGGTGGATGGCGTGGAACTGACCAACGACCTCAAGCAGATCGAGGCCATCCGCCGGGAAGTGGGCATGGTGTTCCAGCACTTCAACCTGTTCCCGCACCTGACCATCCTGCAGAACTGCACCCTGGCGCCGATGTGGGTGCGCAAGATGCCCAAGCGCAAGGCCGAGGAAATCGCCATGCATTACCTGGAGCGGGTGCGGATTCCCGAGCAGGCCAACAAGTACCCGGGCCAGCTCTCCGGTGGCCAGCAGCAGCGGGTGGCGATTGCCCGGGCACTGTGCATGAAGCCCAAGATCATGCTGTTCGACGAACCCACCTCGGCCCTGGACCCGGAAATGGTCAAGGAGGTGCTGGACACCATGATCGGCCTGGCCGAAGACGGCATGACCATGCTCTGCGTGACCCACGAAATGGGCTTTGCCCGCACCGTGGCCAACCGGGTGATCTTCATGGACAAGGGCGAGATCGTCGAGCAGGCAGCCCCCAACGACTTCTTCGACAACCCGCAGAATGATCGCACCAAGCTGTTCCTGAGCCAGATCCTGCATTGATCCTGCTGCAGGGTCCGCGCTGAAGATAAACCCGGACTGGCTCCGGGTTTATTTTTGCCCGGCGTTCAACTGCCGGCCGCGCCGCGCTGTGCTTCGGGTAGGTCGCTGGAGGCAGAGGGCGCCAGTTGCGGGGCGCTGAGATCCAGTACGTCCTTCATCAACTGCGGGTGGCGGTCCAGCAGACGCATCAGCATGTACAAGGGCTGGGGGGCACTGACTTCGCCACGCTCATAGCGGGAAAAGGCATTGTGTCCACCGCCCGACAGCAGCCTGACCGCTTCTTTCTGGGAGAGCTGCAGCTTGCGGCGGATGCGTTTCATGTCTGCGGCGACGATCTGCCGGTAATCCTCCAGCAATTGATCGCCCGCGGCGGCGTAGCGTTCTGCGCTGGCGGCGTCGAATTCGATCTCACCGCATGCCTGGCATTGCCAACCGGCCAGGCCATGGAGGTGACGCAACAGGTGCCGGTAGTCGATGAGCTCGCTGCGCTGCTCGAACGCCAGCATGCCGGTCGGGGCGCCGCAGCTGTAGCACTGTTGTCGTTTCATGTCTCTGCCTCCTTGAAGGAGATCACGGGAGGCCCTATGCCGGGGCGATGGGTGATCCTGATGTAGAGCGTCCGGTTGTCGATGCCGGTGTAATACACGTCCTGCCACAGCCGGTGATCGCAATAGGTGGTCATCGATTTGTAGAACATGCTGCCCTGGAGTCCGGCTATCACTCGTTGCATGGCGGCCAAGGACAATCCGAGTTCTTTGCCGCAGAGCAACGCGCTTCGCGTGAAGGCTTGTGCCCCCTGCCGAACCACCTGCGCATTGATCAGCGAGAGGTCGTGATGAGGTGTTTTCTTTTCCATGAAGCACCTTTAATGCCTGATTGAAATTACCCTTAAAGGGTTTTTTGTCAAGGCCTGTTTGACATGGCGAAAGTGCCTCCTCCAGCCTAAAACGTTGAACTCTCGGAAAAGCCTGAATACCATGTCGGGCAATTCGTCCGATGATTGGATGAAAGAGTGAGTTCAATGAGCGAAATTTCCCCCCTGATCAAACGTTCCCTGGTTGACCAGGCCCTGGAACAGCTGCGCTTGCGCATCACCAATGGCGCCTGGAGCGTTGGCCAGCGCCTGCCTACCGAACCGGAGCTGGCCAGTGAGCTGGGCATCAGCCGCAATACCGTGCGTGAAGCCATGCGGGTGCTGGCGTTCTCCGGGCTGATCGAAATCCGCCAGGGCGACGGCAGCTACCTGCGGGCCGTGGCCGACCCCCTGGACATGCTCCAGGCCCTGTCCCAATGCTCCCTGGAGCAGGCCCGGGAAACCCGGCAGATCCTTGAAGTGGAGGCGGTGGGCCTTGCGGCCCTGCGTCGTACCGACGAGGACCTGCGCGCCCTGAACGAAGCCTTGCAGGCCAGCGACGGGCATTTTCATGGTGATCTGGAAAGCTACATCGCCTGCGACCTGGTGTTTCATCAGGGCCTGGTGGATGCCGCGCACAATCCGACCCTCAGTCAGCTGTACCGCTATTTCTCCAGTGTGGTGGGCGCCCAGTTGCGCCAGACCTTGATGGTCACGCCGCGCCGCCAGGACGTCTTCGATCTTCACCAGCACCTGCTGGATGCCATCGAGCAGGGCGACCCCGAGCGGGCCAAGAACCTTTCCCGCCAGTTGATCAACGAATCCTGAACCCGAGACCTTTATGCCCAACCACCAGGCCCCCCCGAACACCCTGTCGCCTCCAGAGTTGCTGATCGACGCCGAGGCCGATGACGAAGAGGTGCAGCAGGCACCGCCTCCCTTGCACCGGCCCTGGCTGTTGCTGCTGGGCCTGATCCTGGTGGCACTGAACCTGCGACCGGCGCTGTCGAGCATGGCGCCGCTGCTCAGTGATGTATCGCAGAACCTTGGCCTGTCGGCGGCCAAGGCGGGGCTGCTGACCACTTTGCCGGTGCTGTGCCTGGGCTTGTTTGCACCAATGGCGCCCTTGCTGGCGCGGCGTTTTGGCGCCGAACGAGTGGTGCTGGGGATCTTGCTGACCCTGGCGGCGGGGATTGTGCTGCGCAGCTCGTTCGGCGAGTTCGGGGTGTTCGCCGGGAGCATCCTGGCGGGCGCCAGTATCGGCGTGATCGGCGTACTGTTGCCGGGCATCGTCAAGCGCGACTTCGCCCGGCACGCGGGCACCATGACCGGGGTCTACACCATGGCCCTGTGCCTGGGGGCGGCCATGGCGGCCGGTGCCACCGTGCCCTTGAGCCATCACTTCGACGATAGCTGGGCCATGGGATTGGGCTTCTGGGTGGTGCCGGCACTGGTGGCGGTGCTGTTCTGGCTGCCGCAAGTGCGGCAGAAGCACGGTGCCCACCATGTGGCGTTCCGGGTGCGGGGCTTGCTGCGTGATCGTCTGGCCTGGCAAGTGACCTTGTACATGGGCATGCAATCTTCCCTGGCCTACATCGTGTTTGGCTGGCTGCCGTCGATCCTCATCGGTCGTGGGCTGACCCCGACCCAGGCCGGGCTGGTGCTGTCCGGTTCTGTGATCGTGCAGTTGGCCAGTTCGCTGGCGGCCCCCTGGCTGGCGACCCGAGGCAAGGACCAGCGCCTGGCCATTGTGATCGTGATGCTGATGACCCTGGGCGGCCTGTTCGGCTGCCTGTATGCGCCGCTCGAAGGGCTGTGGGGCTGGGCGATCCTGCTGGGCCTGGGGCAGGGCGGCACCTTCAGCCTGGCCCTGACCCTGATCGTGCTGCGTTCCCGCGACTCCCATGTGGCGGCCAACCTGTCGAGCATGGCCCAGGGCATCGGCTACACCCTGGCCTCCATGGGGCCGTTCGCGGTGGGCCTGGTGCACGACTGGACCGGCGGTTGGAACGCCGTCGGCTGGATCTTCGCCGTGCTGGGCAGCGGCGCGATCATCGCCGGGCTCGGTGCCGGTCGCGCGCTGCATGTGCAGGTGCAAAGCGAGAGAATCTGATGAGGCTCACTGGCGGTATTTGCCTGGCAAATGCCGATAGTGTTCTGCAGGGTTGCGGATTATTGTGCAGGCATTCCCTTGCCCTTGCGGAGCCTACCCATGAGTGATGCCCATCGCGCCCTGATTACCGAGTTCTACCAGGCCTTCCAGCGCCTGGACGCCGAGGCCATGAGCGCCTGCTACACCGAGGATGTGCGGTTCAGTGATCCGGCCTTTGGCGAGTTGCGTGGTCGTGATGCTGGCGACATGTGGCGCATGCTCACCACCCGGGCCAAGGACTTCTCCCTGAGCTTCGACCAGGTCCGCGCCGACGAGCGCTCCGGTGGCGCGCACTGGGTTGCCACTTACCTGTTCAGCCAGACCGGCAACACCGTGGTCAACGATATCCAGGCACGCTTCGTGTTTCGCGACGGCAAGATCTGCGAGCACCACGATCATTTCGACATGTGGCGCTGGGCCCGCCAGGCCCTGGGCACCAAGGGTCTGTTGCTGGGCTGGACGCCCCTGCTGAAAAACGCGGTTCGCGCCCAGGCGCGCAAGGGGCTCAAGGCCTTCCAGAGCGGTCGCTGAAAGCCATCCTCTGATAAGATCGCGGCTCGTTTCCACATGTCTCGATACCTTTTGTGACCAGCCCTCTTTCAACTCCCGGTGCCGAAGCGGTGCTACCTGCAACTGACCCCAAACCCTGGTTTGTGTATCTGGTGCGGGCGGCCAATGGCGCCCTGTACTGCGGTATCAGCGACGACCCGGTGAAACGCTTCGCCAAGCACCAGAGCGGCAAGGGCGCACGTTTCTTTCTCTCCAGCCCGGCGGTGGCCCTGGTCTATACCGAGGCCTGCCGCGACAAGGGCGAGGCCCTGCGCCAGGAGCGCTTGATCAAGAAGCTCAGGAAGAGCGCCAAGGAGTGCCTGGTGGCGGCGGCCAGCGCCGCGGCATCAATCTGACTGATAGGTTCTCATCAGCTGGATCTGTAGGCCGCCGGTTGATTGCAGGCTAAGCTCAGTCCTCTTCCTACTTCGGCGGGCCGCAGCATGTCAGAGTTGATTCTTCACCATTACCCCACCTCACCTTTTGCCGAAAAAGCCCGCTTGCTGCTGGGTTTCAAGGGCCTGTCCTGGCGCTCGGTGAAGATTTCCCCGGTGATGCCCAAGCCCGACCTGACCGCCCTGACCGGTGGTTATCGCAAGACCCCGGTGTTGCAGATTGGCGCGGATATCTATTGCGATACGGCCTTGATCGCGCGGCGCCTGGAGCAGGAAAAAGCCTCGCCTGCGCTGTTTCCCGAAGGCCAGGAAATGATCAGTGCGACCTTCGCCGCCTGGGTCGATTCGGTGGTGTTCCAGCACGCGGTAACCCTGGTGTTCCAGCCTGAGTCCGCCGCCGTGCGCTTTGGCAAGCTACCGCCGGAGGCGGTCAAGGCGTTCATGGCCGACCGTGCCGGGCTGTTCAGTGGCGGCAGCGCCAGCCGGCTGCCTCTGGAGGTGGCCAAGCATCAATGGCCGGTCCTCATGGCGCGCCTGGAGCAGCAGTTGCAGCGCGAGCCCGGGGACTTTCTGTTTGGCGAACCGTCGATTGCCGACATCGCCCTGGCTCACCCTTTATGGTTCCTCAAGGGCACGCCGGTGACCGCGCCGCTGGTGGACGAGTACCCGGCGGTTGCTGCCTGGCTGGCGCGGGTTCTGGGTTTCGGTCATGGCTCCTTCACCGAGATGAGTGCCGAAGAGGCCCTGGAGGTGGCGCGCAGCGCCAGCCCGGCGGCGTTGCCGGATGAGCAGTTTGTCGACCCCAACGGCTTCAAGGCGGGCCAGCAGGTGGTGATTGCCGCCACCGATTATGGTGTCGATCCGGTGGCGGGCGAGTTGCTGTTCGCTGGCGCTGAAGAGTTGATCCTGCGCCGTGAAGACCCACGTGCCGGTGTGGTCCACGTGCACTTTCCACGGCTGGGTTTCCGCATCCAGGCCCAGTGATCCTGTAGGAGCTGGCTTGCCAGCGAAGGCGTTCTCAAGATCGATGCACGATCTGCAGGCCCTTGCGCCGGCACCGGCGCCTACCGCGGTTGCAGCGCAGCCATGATGGCATCGGGATCGTAGGTGCGAATCAGCGTGCCATTCACGTCCAGGATCGGAATCCCGGCACCGCCCAGGGCGGTGTAGGCCTGGCGTGCCTGGCTGTCTTTCTCGATATCGAACTCCTTGAAAGGGATGCCCTTCTGATCGAGAAAGCGCCGGGTGGCCTTGCAGTAGCCGCACCAGTCGGTGGCGTAGAGCACCACCCGGGCCTGGCTACGGATCTCTTGGCTGACCACCGCCGACGGGTTGAACAGCCGCTCGATCTTGCCCCAGTTCTGATAGACCACCACCACCAGCAGGATCAGCAGGAATTTCTTCAATACCCCCTGGAGCATCAGTTGCGGCGCTTGAGCTGGTCGGTCAGCTGGGTCGGCAGGCCCTTGATGATCAAGGTCCCGGCCTCTTCGTCGTACTCGATCTTCGAACCCAGCAGGTGGGCCTCGAAGCTGATGGACAGGCCTTCGGCGCGACCGGTGAAGCGGCGGAACTGGTTGAGGGTGCGCTTGTCCGCGGGGATCTCCGGCGACAGGCCGTAGTCCTTGTTACGGATGTGATCGTAGAACGCCTTGGGGCGGTCCTCGTCGATCAGTTCGGACAGCTCTTCCAGGCCCATGGGCTCGCCCAGCTTGGCCTGGCTGCTGGCATAGTCCACCAGGGTCTTGGTCTTTTCCCGGGCGGAGTCCTCCGGCAGGTCTTCGCTTTCGACGAAGTCGCTGAAAGCCTTGAGCAGGGTGCGGGTCTCGCCCGGACCGTCGACGCCTTCCTGGCAGCCGATGAAGTCGCGGAAATACTCCGAGACCTTCTTGCCGTTCTTGCCCTTGATAAAGGAGATGTACTGCTTGGACTGCTTGTTGTTCTGCCACTCGGAGATGTTGATCCGCGCCGCCAGGTGCAACTGGCCCAGGTCCAGGTGGCGGGACGGGGTCACGTCCAGTTGGTCGGTCACCGCCACGCCTTCGCTGTGGTGTAGCAGGGCGATGGCCAGGTAATCGGTCATGCCCTGTTGGTAGTGGGCGAACAGCACGTGGCCACCGGTCGACAGGTTGGATTCCTCCATCAGCTTCTGCAGGTGCTCCACCGCCATCTTGCTGAAGGCGGTGAAGTCCTGGCCGCCGTCCAGGTACTCCTTCAGCCAGCCGCTGAAGGGAAAAGCACCGGACTCGGGATGGAACAGCCCCCAGGCTTTGCCCTGTTTGGCGTTGTAGCTTTCATTGAGGTCGGCAAGCATGTTCTCGATGGCTGCGGACTCTGCCAGTTCGGAATCGCGAGCGTGGAGAACTGCAGGGCTGCCGTCGGGTTTTTTGTCGATCAGGTGGACGATGCAATGACGGATCGGCATGGGCTTCTCGGCTGGTTGAAGGGGGAGGGCGGGCTCCCCGAAAAAGTGCCCAGTGTACCGCACCCGCTGGTTTTGGCGCGGTTTGCCGGGCGATGAACGGCTCGTCGGTAAGGCTTATGCAATTTTTTACCGATTTAGAGCAATAAAGCTGACCAAATGGCTAGGTAGAGGCGGATATTTCCCCGTCTGTGTGCTAGTTTTGCCCCGTCTTACGCGATGTCTCAGCGTTAAGCGTGCATTCAGCATTTGTCGGGTCGAACCAAACTCTGATTTCGGTATCTATAACCCCGATCCGTCGTGGTTGTAACCGGGGTGCCAGGTCCACAAGATCTGGCTCGATGGCTGACACTGCACTCTGCAATCCAAATGAATTTGATAGGGAAGGAACACCACAATGGCTATTACTAAAGACCAACTGATCGCTGATATCGCTGAAGCTATCGACGCGCCGAAAACCACCGCGCGTAACGCCCTGGACCAGCTGGCTCAGATCGTTGCTGATCAATTGGAAAATGGCGGCGAAATCACTCTGCCAGGTATCGGCAAACTGAAAGTGACCGAGCGTCCTGCCCGTACTGGCCGTAACCCATCGACTGGCGCTGCCATCGAAATCGCTGCCAAGAAAGTTATCAAGCTGGTTGTGGCTAAAGGCCTGACCGACGCTGTTAACAAGTAATACTTGCAGTGAAACCGTGCTCAGAAGCTTTCCGGGCACGGTTTGAGTAACACCGGTTCACGCAAGGTGAATCGCCGCACAATCCCCCCGCGTTCCTAATTCTTCCTGACCCAACGCTCCTGGCTCCAGGCTTGTTGCTGTGCCTTGTCCTTGAAGGTCCAGGCGACGAAGCGGCTCTGCTTCTGCCCTTGGGACATTTCCACCACCTGGCTTTCCAGGGCTCCGGCCTTTTTCAGTGCGCTTTCGATCGCCGGCAGGTTAGCGGCCTTCGACACCAGGGTGCTGAACCACAGTACCTGCTGGCCGACGCTGGCGCTTTCACTGATCAACTGGCTGACAAAGCGGATCTCGCCGCCTTCGCACCAGAGCTCCCGGGCCTGCCCGCCGAAGTTCAGCACCGGCAATTTGCGCTTGGGATCGGCCTTGCCCAGGGCCCGCCATTTGCGCTGGCTGCCGCGGGTGGCTTCGTCCAGAGAGGAATGGAAGGGCGGGTTGCACATCGTCAGGTCGAAACGCTCGGTGCTGTCCAGCAGGCCGCCGAGGATCTGCTTGGGGTTGCCCTGCTGGCGCAGGCCGATGGCCTTGTTCAAGCCGTTGGCCTGGACAATGGCCTTGGCAGCGGCCAGGGCCGTGCTGTCGATGTCCGAACCGAGGAACTGCCAGCGGTAGTCGCTGTAGCCGATCAGTGGATAGATGCAGTTGGCGCCGACCCCGACATCCAGCACCCGCACGGCCGCGCCACGAGGGATTTCCCCCTGGTTGTGGCTGGCCAGCAGGTCGGCCAGAAAGTGCACATAGTCGGCGCGACCGGGCACCGGTGGGCAGAGGAAGTCCGCCGGGATGTCCCAGTGGGCAATGCCGTAGAACGCCTTGAGCAAAGCGCGGTTGAACACCCGCACCGCGGCCGGATCGGCGAAGTCGATGCTTTCCTTGCCATAGGGGTTGAGGATCACGAACTGCCCCAGTTCCGGGGTGCTCTTGATCAACTGCGGGAAGTCGTAGCGCCCCTGATGGCGATTGCGCGGGTGCAGGCTGGCTTTCTCCCGAGGTGCGGCGGCCTTGGCGGCGGTGGCGGGCTTGGGCTTCTTGCGCGGCGGCTTGGGTGTGCTGGGGGCGGTCATGGGGATCGATTCGGGGTGGTTCAAAGTGGAGGGCATTGTCCCACAGGAGCGGCGGTAAGTTTCAAGCAACGAGCGACAAGTGATGCAAGCGTGCCTCCTCGCTGCATAAGACAAGGTGCATAAAAAAGGGAGGCCTATGCGGGCCTCCCTTTTTCACACTGCGCGAATCGCCGTTACAGGCTGGAAATTCGTGCGTGCTGCTCCGCCAGCTTGCCCAGGGCCTGTTCGGCCTCGGCCAGCTTGGCGCGTTCCTTCTCGATCACTTCGGCTGGGGCCTTGTCGACGAAGGAGGCGTTGGACAGCTTGCCGCCCACGCGTTGCACTTCGCCTTGCAGGCGCTGGATTTCCTTGTCCAGGCGTGCCAGTTCGGCGCCCTTGTCGATCAGCCCGGCCATCGGTACCAGCACTTCCATCTCGCCCACCAGGGCGGTGGCGGACAGCGGCGCTTCGTCGCCGGCACCCAGCACGGTGATGGATTCGAGGCGGGCCAGCTTCTTCAGCAGGGCTTCGTTCTCGGTCAGGCGGCGCTGGTCTTCGGCACTGGCGTTTTTCAGGAACAGGGCCAGGGGCTTGCCCGGGCCGATGTTCATTTCCGCGCGGATGTTGCGGGTGCCGAGCATCAGGCCCTTGAGCCATTCGATGTCGTCTTCGGCGGCCTGGTCGATGCGTGCTTCATTGGCCACCGGCCAAGGCTGCAGCATGATGGTCTTGCCCGTGCTGCCTGCCAGCGGTGCCAGGCGCTGCCAGATTTCCTCGGTGATGAACGGCATGAACGGATGGGCCAGGCGCAGCGCCACTTCCAGCACGCGCACCAGGGTGCGACGGGTGCCGCGCTGGCGTTCAACCGGCGAGTTCTCGTCCCACAGCACCGGCTTGGACAGCTCCAGGTACCAGTCGCAGTACTGGTTCCAGATGAACTCGTACAGGGCCTGGGCGGCCAGGTCGAAGCGGAACTGGTCGAGCTGACGGGTGACTTCGGCTTCGGTGCGCTGCAGCTGCGAGATGATCCAGCGATCCGCCAGGGACAGCTCGTAGGCCTCGCCGTTCTGGCCGCAGTCCTCGCCCTTGTCCAGCACGTAGCGCGCGGCGTTCCAGATCTTGTTGCAGAAGTTGCGGTAGCCTTCTACGCGGCCCATGTCGAACTTGATGTCGCGACCGGTGGTGGCCAGGGAGCAGAAGGTGAAGCGCAGGGCGTCGGTGCCGTAGCTGGCGATGCCGTCGGCGAACTCGGTACGGGTCTGCTTCTCGATGGCTTTCTGCAGTTTTGGCTGCATCAGGCCGGTGGTGCGCTTTTGCACCAGGGTTTCGAGGTCGATGCCGTCGATGATGTCCAGCGGGTCGAGGACGTTGCCCTTGGACTTGGACATCTTCTGGCCCTGGCCGTCGCGGACCAGGCCGTGCACGTACACGGTCTTGAACGGAACTTGCGGCGTGCCGTCTTCGTTCTTCACCAGGTGCATGGTGAGCATGATCATCCGGGCGACCCAGAAGAAAATGATGTCGAAACCGGTCACCAGCACATCAGTCGGGTGGAAGGTCTTGAGGAAGTCGGTCTGCTCCGGCCAGCCCAGGGTGGAGAAAGTCCACAGGCCCGAGCTGAACCAGGTGTCGAGCACGTCGTTGTCCTGCTGCAGGGCAACGTCCGGGCCGAGGTTGTGCTTGGCCCGTACTTCAGCTTCGTCACGGCCGACATAGACCTTGCCCGACTCGTCGTACCAGGCCGGAATCCGGTGACCCCACCACAGCTGGCGGCTGATGCACCAGTCCTGGATGTCACGCATCCAGGAGAAGTACATGTTCTCGTACTGCTTGGGCACGAAGGCGATGCGGCCGTCTTCCACGGCGGCGATGGCAGGTTCTGCCAGGGGCTTGGTGGAAACGTACCACTGGTCGGTCAGCCACGGTTCGATGACAGTGCCGGAACGGTCGCCCTTGGGCACTTTCAGCGCGTGGTCGTCGACACTCACCAGCAGGCCGGCGGCGTCGAACGCGGCGACGATCTGCTTGCGTGCTTCGAAGCGGTCCAGGCCGGCGTACTCGGCCGGGATCTTGCCATCGACAGTTTCGTTCAGGCTGCCGTCCAGGTTGAACACCTGGCAGGCCGGCAACACGGCGGCGTTCTTGTCGAAGATGTTGAGCAGCGGCAGGTTGTGACGCTTGCCGACTTCGTAGTCGTTGAAGTCGTGGGCCGGGGTGATCTTCACGCAGCCGGTGCCGAACTCGGGGTCGCAGTAATCATCGGCGATGATCGGGATGCGACGGCCCACCAGGGGCAGTTCGACGAACTTGCCGATCAGCGCCTTGTAGCGCTCGTCTTCGGGGTTCACGGCCACGGCGGAGTCGCCGAGCATGGTTTCCGGACGGGTGGTGGCGACGATCAGGTAGTCGTTGCCTTCAGCGGTCTTGGCGCCGTCGGCCAGTGGGTATTTGAGGTTCCACAGGAAGCCCTTCTCGTCGTGGTTCTCCACTTCGAGGTCGGAAATCGCCGTGTGCAGCTTGGTGTCCCAGTTCACCAGGCGCTTGCCGCGGTAGATCAGGCCGTCTTCGTGCAGGCGTACGAAGGCTTCCTTCACCGCTTCCGAGAGGCCGTCGTCCATGGTGAAGCGCTCGCGGCTCCAGTCCACGGAAGAGCCCAGGCGGCGGATCTGGCGGCTGATGTTGCCACCGGACTGATCCTTCCACTCCCAGACCTTTTCAAGGAATTTTTCCCGGCCCAGATCGTGACGATTCTGGCCCTGGGCTTCGATCTGGCGCTCCACCAGCATCTGCGTGGCGATACCGGCGTGGTCGGTGCCTGGCTGCCACAGGGTGTTGCGGCCCTGCATGCGACGGAAACGGATCAGGGCGTCCATGATCGCGTTGTTGAAGCCGTGGCCCATGTGCAGGCTGCCGGTGACGTTCGGCGGCGGGATCATGATGGTGTAGGAATCGCCCGCGCCTTGCGGGGCGAAGTAGTTCTCGGACTCCCAGGTCTGGTACCAGGAAGTTTCAATGGCGTGCGGCTGGTAGGTCTTATCCATGCGCGGCGGGACCCTATTGGCATTTATTCAGGAAAAGCCGGGAAGTATAGCGGAGGGGGGCAGCTGCAAGCCACCAGCGGCAAGCGACAAGATGGCCATGCCCGGCTTTTGCGTGTGGCTTATGGTTTGCCGCTGGTCGCTGCTGCGAGCAGGCGTTCCAGGCGAGCGTCGAGGCGGCGCTTGATTTCGGTTTCGATGTGCGGGGCGAAATCGTCGATCACGTCTTGCATGATCAGTTGTGCGGCGGCGCGCAGTTCGCTGTCCAGGTGCAGCAGAGCGTCGGCGCTGTTGCTGGCAGGGGCGGGTTTGGCTGCAGGAGCAGGAGCTGGTGCCGCCACTTGAACGGGAGTCGGCGTCGGTGCCGCTTGCGGTGTGGCTTGCGCTGCGGGGGCGGCTGCGGTTTCGGCAGGTTGCTGGCTGCCCACCATGTCGAACAGCAGGGGAATTTGCACTTCGCTGCTCACGGTTTCGGTGAGCAGCGGCGGTTGCAGGTTGTCATCGCCGAGCAGTTGGCGGATCGACTCGAGGTCGTCCAGCAGGTGCGCGGGCTTTTGCAGCGGGTTGGGAGTGTCCATCGGGTGCTCAGAGTCGCTGTAAACGGTGATCTTGCAGAGAATAGCCCTGTTCGCGATAGAAGCGGAAACTCTCGCGGGCAGCCTGACGAATAGTCGGGTCTTCCACCACCACCTCGGCAATCCGGGCGAAACGCTGGGCAAAGGCGGGGACGTTCAAGTCCAGGTTCACCAGCAGGTCGGTATGGTCGCCGCAGTCCTGGCCAAGGCCGAGCACGATCAGGCCTTCGGGCTCGCTTTCCGCCGGGCCGTGGGGGACGAAGGTTTCACCCTTGAACCGCCACAGGCGGGCATCCAGTTCTTCCCGTTGCGCTGCATCACTGCAATGCAGGTAGATCCGGTGGCCCATGCGCCAGGCCTTGTCGGTGAGCTTGCAGGCAAAGTCCAGGCGCGCAGCAGGGTCCGCGCTGGGAAGTATATAGAAGTCGACTTTGGTCATGGGGGTTCCTGAGCCTTGGAGGGCGCCGCCTGCTGGCGGCGCCCTCCGCGGTCATGGTTTTCAGGCGTTGGCGCGGTCCAGCAGGTACTGGGTCAGCAGGGGCACGGGGCGGCCAGTGGCGCCCTTGTCCTTGCCGCCGCTGGTCCAGGCAGTGCCGGCGATATCCAGGTGCGCCCAATTCAGGTTTTTGGTGAAGCGCGACAGGAAGCAGGCTGCGGTGATGGTCCCGGCCTTGGGGCCACCGATGTTGGCGATGTCGGCGAACGGGCTGTCCAGCTGTTCCTGGTATTCATCGAACAGCGGCAGTTGCCAGGCGCGGTCGTCGGCTTGCTGGCCGGCGCTGAGCAGTTGCCCAATCAACTCGTCGTTGTTGCCCAGCAGGCCCGAGGTGTGAGCACCCAGGGCGACTACGCAGGCACCGGTCAGGGTGGCGATGTCGATCACCGCCTGGGGCTTGAAGCGCTCGGCGTAGGTCAGGGCATCGCACAGCACCAGGCGGCCTTCGGCGTCGGTGTTGAGGATTTCCACGGTCTGGCCGCTCATGGTGGTGACGATGTCGCCCGGGCGGGATGCACCGCCGCTGGGCATGTTCTCGGCACAGGCAAGAATGCACACCAGATTGATCGGCAGCTGCAGCTCGAGCACCGCACGCAGGGTGCCGAACACGCTGGCGGCGCCGCCCATGTCGTACTTCATCTCGTCCATGCCGGCGCCCGGTTTCAGGCTGATGCCGCCGGTGTCGAAGGTGATGCCCTTGCCCACCAGGGCGAACGGCTTCTCGGATTTCTTGCCGCCGTTGTATTGCATGACGATCAGGCGTGGCGGCTGGTCGCTGCCCTGGCCCACGGCATAGAACGAGCCCATGCCCAGTTCCTTGATCTTCTTCTCGTCGAGCACTTCGACTTTCAGCCCCTTGAACTGTTTGCCCAGGGCCTTGGCCTGTTCGCCGAGGTAGGTCGGGTGGCAGACGTTCGGCGGCTGGTTGCCCAGGTCGCGGGTGAAGGCCATGCCATTGGCGATGGCCTGGGCGTGGGTCACGGCGCGCTCGACTTCAGCCTGGGCGGCCTTGATGGTCAGCAGGGTGATTTTCTTCAGGGCGCGGGGTTCGGCTTTCTGGCTCTTGTAGTGGTCGAAGACATAGCCGCCGTCCACCAGGGTTTCGGCCAGCAGGCGGGTCTTGCCGTAGCTGTCGCGGCCCTTGACCACGACTTCGTCCAGAGCCAGCGCGGCGTCGCTGCCGCCCAGGCCCTTGAGGGTGGCGAGCACGCCACTGATGATCTTGCGGAACGGACGGTCGCCCAGTTCGCCATCCTTGCCGGTGCCCACCAGCAGCACGCGCTCCGCCTTGAGCTTGGCCAGGCCGTGCAGCAGCAGGCTCTGGCCGACCTTGCCGGTCAGGTCGCCGCGCTTGAGTACGGCGCTGATGGCACCGCCGCTGAGTTCGTCGAGCTGCTTGGCGACGTTGCCGAGCTTGCGGCCTTCGCCGACGGCGACCACCAGGGTGGCGGTCTTCAACGTTTCCGGGCTAACGCTTTTTACAACCAGTTCCATGTCCGGTTCCCTGAATAAATGGTCAAAGAGCGCAGGAAGGTATCCTGCGCCGAGCTTATCTATATAGAAGAAGACGCCGCATGCTGCCGACGACAAAGCCGCCAGTTTGAACCTCGCCGGTTGCGGCTGACAACCCTCGCATCATCCAAGTTCGCCGCTTTAGAGCGTCGGGTGAGCGTCCTCCGTGACAGGCGCACGCAATCACAGGATAATGCGCCATCTTTTTTCGGCGGCCCTGCATCTGGGGCCGGCTCGATACGTTTGCTTGTTCGGCCGCCTTAGCCTGACAACCCTGGAGTGTCTGGTTTGATCGTCTTTCGTTATCTGTCCCGCGAAGTCCTGTTGACCCTGAGTGCCGTGAGTGCGGTGCTGCTGGTCATCATCATGAGCGGGCGCCTCGTCAAGTTTCTCGCCCAAGCCGCCTCGGGAGCCCTGGATCCGGGCTCGCTGTTCCTGGTCATGGGTTTTCGTTTGCCAGGCTTCTTGCAGCTGATCCTGCCTTTGGGGCTGTTCCTCGGCATCTTGCTGGCTTATGGCCGGCTCTATCTCGAAAGCGAGATGACCGTGCTGTCGGCTACTGGCATGAGCCAGCAGCGCCTGCTGGGCCTGACCATGATCCCGGCCACCCTGGTAGCCCTGCTGGTGGCCTGGTTGAGCCTGAGCCTGGCGCCCCAGGGGGCCAACCAGTTCCAGTTGCTGCTGAACAAGCAGGATGCCCTGACCGAGTTCGACACCCTGGTGGCGGGCCGCTTCCAAGCGCTGAACGACGGCACTCGGGTGACCTATACCGAGCAGCTGTCTGATGATCGGGCCAACCTTTCCGGGGTGTTCATCTCCGAGAAGCGCCTGAACCAAGAGAAGAAGGACCAGGGCATTTCGGTGCTGGTGGCCGAGAAGGGCCATCAGGACATTCGCCCCGACGGCAATCGCTACCTGATCCTGGAGAACGGCTATCGCTATGACGGCAATCCGGGCGAGGCCAACTACCGGGTGATCAAATACGATACCTACGGCGTATTGCTGGAGCGGCCGGACATCAGTGACGAAGTCACCGACCGTGACGCCATGCCCACCGCCGACCTGATCGGCAAGGATGACCTGCGGGCCCGTGCCGAGCTGCAATGGCGCCTGTCCCTGCCGCTGCTGGTGTTCATCGTGACCCTGATGGCGGTGCCGCTGTCCCGGGTCAACCCGCGCCAGGGCCGCTTCCTCAAGCTGATTCCGGCGATCCTTCTTTATATGGCTTACCTGACCATCCTGATTGCCGTGCGCGGTGCGCTGGAGAAAGGCAAGATTTCGCCCACTCTGGGTCTGTGGTGGGTTCACGCGCTGTTCCTGGTGATCGGCCTGGGACTGATGTACTGGGAACCCTTGCGTTTGAAATTGGCGAGTCGTCGCAGCATGAAGGAGATGGCTCGTGGTTAAGCTTGATCGCTACATCGGTAGCAGTGTGTTCATGGCCATTCTTGCGGTCCTGGGGATCATCCTCGGGTTGGCCTCGCTGTTTGCCTTTATCGATGAAATGGGCAACGTCAGCGACACCTATACCGTGATCGATGTCCTCAGCTACGTGGTTCTCACCGCGCCGCGTCGGGTCTATGAAATGCTGCCGATGGCCGGCCTGATTGGCTGCTTGATCGGCCTCGGGACCTTGGCCAGCAACAGCGAGCTGACCATCATGCGTGCCGCCGGTGTCTCGGTCGGCCGTATCGTCTGGTCGGTGATGAAGCCGATGCTGGTGCTGATGCTGGTGGGCGTGCTGGTGGGCGAATACGTGGCTCCGGCCACCGAGACCCAAGCCCAGGCCAGTCGTGCCTTGGCCCAGGGTTCTGGCGATGCGCAGAGCTCCAAGCATGGTCTGTGGCACCGCCAGGGTGATGAGTTCATCCACATCAACGCGGTGCAGCCCAACGGCCTGCTGTATGGCGTGACCCGTTACCACTTCGATGGCCAGCGCCACATGCTGTCGTCGAGCTTCTCCCGCCAGGCGCGCTTCCACGAGAACTATTGGCAGCTGACCGACGTCACCACCACCTACTTCCGTGACGGTCATACCGAAGTCATCAAGGTGCCTGAAGAGCGCTGGGACGTGGCATTGAGCCCGCAATTGCTGAGCACCGTAGTCATGGCGCCAGAGTCGCTGTCCATCAGTGGCCTGTGGGGCTACATCCACTACCTGGCCGATCAGGGCCTGAACAACGGCCGCTACTGGCTGGCATTCTGGGTCAAGGTTCTGCAGCCGCTGGTCACTGCGGCGCTGGTGTTGATGGCGATTTCCTTCATTTTCGGTCCGCTGCGTTCGGTGACCCTCGGTCAGCGGGTGTTTACCGGCGTACTGGTGGGCTTCACCTTCCGCATTGCCCAGGACCTGCTGGGCCCTTCGAGCCTGGTGTTCGGCTTCTCGCCGCTGTTCGCGGTGCTGGTGCCGGCGGGAATCTGTGCGATTGCCGGCTTCTGGATGCTGCGTCGAGCCGGCTGATCCTGGGGCTTTGCCAGGGTTTCACGGCAGCGCCCCGGTCGACAGACCGGGGCGTTTTTGCATTTGACAAACGCTGACAGGCGAGCGTGACGCTTGTGCCGAGTATCAGGTACAATTCCCGGCTATTTTTCGGCGGGCCCTGCCTGCAGCCTTTTTGAGTGTTCATCCGTGAGTGATTTGAGTCATATCCGCAATTTCTCCATCATCGCCCACATTGACCATGGCAAGTCGACTCTGGCCGATCGCTTCATCCAGATGTGCGGCGGCCTGGCCGAGCGCGAAATGGAAGCCCAGGTCCTGGACTCCATGGACCTTGAGCGTGAGCGCGGGATCACCATCAAGGCCCACAGCGTCACCCTCTACTACAAGGCCAAAGACGGCATCAGCTACCAGCTGAACTTCATCGATACCCCGGGCCACGTGGACTTCACCTATGAAGTCAGCCGTTCCCTGGCGGCCTGTGAAGGCGCCTTGCTGGTGGTCGATGCCGGCCAGGGCGTTGAAGCCCAGTCGGTTGCCAACTGCTACACCGCCATCGAGCAGGGCCTGGAAGTGATGCCGGTGCTGAACAAGATCGACCTGCCCCAGGCCGATCCGGAGCGGGTCAAGGAAGAGATCGAGAAGATCATCGGCATCGATGCCACCGACGCCGTGACCTGCAGCGCCAAGACCGGCCTGGGCGTGGACGAGGTGCTCGAGCGCCTGGTGACCACCATTCCAGCCCCGACCGGCAACATCGAAGATCCGCTGCAGGCACTGATCATCGACTCCTGGTTCGACAACTACCTGGGCGTTGTGTCCCTGGTGCGTGTACGCCACGGCCGGGTGAAGAAGGGCGACAAGATCCTGGTCAAATCCACCGGCAAGGTCCACCTGGTGGACAGCGTCGGCGTCTTCAACCCGAAACACACCGCCACCGCCGACCTCAAGGCCGGTGAAGTGGGCTTCATCATCGCCGGCATCAAGGACATTCACGGGGCACCGGTAGGTGACACCCTGACCCTGAGCTCGACCCCGGACGTGGAAGTGCTGCCCGGCTTCAAGCGCATCCAGCCGCAGGTCTACGCCGGCCTGTTCCCGGTCAGCTCCGACGACTTCGAGGATTTCCGCGAAGCCCTGCAGAAGCTCACCCTGAACGACTCGTCCCTGCAGTACACCCCGGAAAGTTCCGACGCCCTGGGCTTCGGCTTCCGTTGCGGGTTCCTCGGCATGCTGCACATGGAAATCATCCAGGAGCGCCTGGAGCGCGAGTACGACCTGGACCTGATCACCACTGCGCCGACGGTAATCTTCGAGCTGCTGCTGAAGAACGGTGAAACGATCTACGTCGACAACCCGTCCAAGCTTCCGGATCTGTCGGCCATCGAAGACATGCGCGAGCCGATCGTGCGGGCCAATATTCTTGTGCCGCAAGAGCACCTGGGCAACGTCATAACCCTGTGCATCGAGAAACGCGGTGTGCAGCACGACATGCTGTTCCTCGGCAGCCAGGTCCAGGTGACCTACGATCTGCCGATGAACGAAGTGGTGCTGGACTTCTTCGATCGCCTGAAATCCACCAGTCGTGGCTATGCTTCACTGGATTACCACTTCGATCGCTACCAGTCGGCTAATCTGGTCAAGCTCGATGTACTGATCAACAGTGAGAAGGTCGACGCCCTGGCGTTGATCGTGCACCGCGACAACGCCCACTACAAAGGGCGTGCGTTGACCGAGAAGATGAAAGAACTGATTCCTCGGCAGATGTTTGACGTGGCAATCCAGGCCGCCATCGGCGGGCAGATTGTGGCGCGGACAACCGTCAAGGCCCTCAGAAAGAACGTGCTGGCCAAATGCTACGGTGGCGACGTTAGCCGTAAGCGCAAGCTGTTGGAAAAGCAGAAGGCCGGTAAGAAACGCATGAAGCAAGTGGGCAACGTGGAAATTCCACAAGAAGCCTTCCTTGCCGTGCTCAGGTTGGATAGTTAGGTCCTATGTCACTAAATTTCCCGCTGTTGCTGGTCATCGCTGTCTTTGTCTGCGGTCTCTTGGCGTTGCTCGACCTGGTGTTTCTGGCACCGCGTCGGCGCACGGCCATTGCCAACTATCAGGGCAGCGTCAGCCAGCCGGACGGGCTGGTGGTCGAAAAGCTCGGCAAGGAACCGCTGCTGGTTGAATACGGCAAGTCGTTCTTTCCGGTGCTGTTCATCGTCCTGGTGCTGCGTTCGTTCCTGGTGGAACCGTTCCAGATTCCCTCGGGCTCGATGAAACCGACCCTGGATGTGGGCGACTTCATCCTGGTGAACAAGTTTTCTTACGGGATCCGCCTGCCGGTGATCGACAAGAAAGTCATCGAGGTGGGTGATCCGCAGCGCGGCGATGTGATGGTGTTCCGCTACCCAAGCGACCCGAACGTCAACTACATCAAGCGTGTAGTGGGCCTGCCGGGGGATGAAGTGCGCTACACCAGCGACAAGCACCTGTTCGTCAACGGTCAGCCGGTGGCAGAGCAGTTGGTCGGGGCCGAACCCGGCACCCTGGGCAGCGCGGAGCTGTACAAGGAAAAACTCGGCGAGGCCGAGCACCTGATCCGCAAGGAAATGAGCCGCTACCGCGCGACTCCGGACGGCCGTTGGGTGGTGCCTGCCGGGCACTACTTCATGATGGGCGACAACCGCGACAACTCCAACGACAGTCGCTACTGGGACGATCCGAGTATTCCCAAGGACCTGCTGGGCATGGTTCCCGACAAGAATATCGTCGGCAAGGCCTTCGCAGTCTGGATGAGCTGGCCCGAACCGAAACTCAGCCACCTGCCGAATTTCTCGCGGGTTGGTCTGATCAAGTAATCACACACGGCGCTGTTGAACACAGCGCCGAATGCTTTTCTGGCTCTTGTATAAAACGGACCTGCCTTGGCGCAGCCCGTAACAGCCTTATCGCCAGAAGCATGCAGTCAACGATATTCAGGATGTGGATTTGAACACAGCGTTAATTGCCACCCGCTCCCCGTGCGCGGCCCCTAGGATGGCGAGTTTCGGCGACGAAACCAGCGTGGGTAAACCGTGAGCGTTTCTTTGAGCCGTCTCGAGCGTCAGCTCGGTTATACCTTCAAGGACCAGGAACTGATGCTCCTGGCTCTCACTCACCGCAGCTTTGCCGGGCGCAACAACGAGCGCCTGGAGTTTCTCGGTGATGCCATTCTCAATTTTGTTGCCGGCGAGGCGCTATTCGAGCGCTTTCCCCAGGCTCGCGAAGGCCAGTTGTCGCGTTTGCGCGCGCGCCTGGTGAAAGGTGAAACACTGGCGGTACTGGCCCGTGGTTTCGACCTGGGCGAATACCTGCGCTTGGGTTCCGGTGAGTTGAAGAGCGGCGGTTTTCGTCGTGAATCGATCCTCGCCGATGCCCTGGAAGCCCTGATTGGTGCGATCTACCTGGACGCCGGCATGGAAACTGCCCGTGACCGTGTCCTGTCCTGGCTGACCTCGGAGTTCGAGAGCCTGACCCTGGTGGACACCAACAAGGACCCCAAGACCCGGCTGCAGGAGTTCCTCCAGTCCCGCGCCTGTGAACTGCCACGCTATGAAGTGGTGGATATCCAGGGCGAACCGCACTGCCGGACATTCTTCGTTGAATGTGAAGTCACCTTATTGAATGAAAAAAGCCGAGGTCAGGGTGTGAGCCGTCGTATTGCCGAACAGGTAGCGGCCGCCGCAGCACTGATTGCCCTGGGCGTGGAGAATGGCCATGACTGATTCAACTGCAACACGCTGTGGCTATGTCGCCATCGTCGGCCGCCCCAACGTGGGCAAGTCGACGCTGCTCAACCACATCCTCGGCCAGAAGCTGGCGATCACCTCGCGCAAGCCGCAGACCACGCGCCACAACATGCTCGGGATCAAGACCGAAGGCGCCATCCAGGCGATCTACGTCGACACCCCGGGCATGCACAAGAGCAACGAGAAGGCGCTGAACCGCTACATGAACAAGACCGCTTCGGCGGCCTTGAAAGACGTCGACGTGGTGATCTTCGTGGTCGATCGCACCAAGTGGACCGACGAAGACCAGCTGGTGCTGGAGCGCGTGCAGTACGTGCAGGGCCCGGTGATCCTGGCGATCAACAAGACCGACCGCATCGAGGACAAGGCCGAGCTGATGCCGCACCTGACCTGGTTGCAGGAGCAGTTGCCCAACGCCGAGATCGTCCCGGTGTCGGCCCAGCAGGGGCATAACCTGGAAGCCCTGGAAGGCCTGATCGCCAAGCACCTGCCGGAGAACGATCACTTCTTCCCGGAAGACCAGATCACCGACCGCAGCAGCCGCTTCCTCGCCGCAGAGCTGGTGCGCGAGAAGATCATGCGCCAACTGGGTGCCGAGCTGCCTTACCAGATCACCGTGGAAATCGAAGAGTTCAAGCAGCAGGGCAAGACCCTGCACATCCATGCGTTGATCCTCGTCGAGCGTGACGGCCAGAAGAAAATCATCATTGGCGACAAGGGTGAGCGGATCAAGCGTATCGGCATGGAGGCGCGCAAGGACATGGAGCTGCTGTTCGACTCCAAGGTCATGCTCAACCTCTGGGTCAAGGTCAAGGGCGGCTGGTCCGACGACGAGCGCGCCCTGCGCTCCCTGGGCTACGGCGACCTCTGAGACCTTTCGCCGGCCAGCCGGCTCCTACAGCATCCCGTAGGAGCCGGCTGGCCGGCGAACCGCTTCACCTCCTTCTCCGGACCCGGTTCCCTCTCTTGCCCTGAGATCCCCCGCAACCATGTCCAGCAACGCCCCAGTCGGCCAACTCGCCTACGTCCTGCACAGCCGCGCCTACCGCGAAAGCAGCGCCCTGGTGGACTTCCTCACCCCTCAAGGCCGCCTGCGTGCCGTGCTGCGCAGTGCCCGGGGCAAGGCCGGGACCTTGGCGCGGCCCTTCGTGCCCCTGGAAGTCGAGTTTCGCGGGCGCGGGGAGCTGAAGAACGTCGGGCGCATGGAGAGCGCAGGGATCGCTTCCTGGCTCAATGGCGAGGCGCTGTTCAGCGGCCTCTACCTGAACGAACTGCTGATTCGCCTGCTGCCGGCGGAAGACCCGCACCCGGCGGTGTTCGAGCATTACGCTGCCACTTTGCTGGCCCTGGCTGAAGGCCGTCCCCTGGAGCCTTTGCTGCGGGCTTTTGAGTGGCGGCTGCTGGACGACCTGGGCTACGGCTTTGCCCTGGACAGCGACATCCATGGCGCGCCCATCGCCGCCGACGGCCTGTACCGGTTGCAGGTGGATGCCGGGCTGGAGCAGGTGTTCCTGTTGCAGCCGGGGCTGTTCAACGGCACCGAGCTGCTGGCCATGGCCGAAGCCGACTGGAGCGCGCCTGGTGCGCTGTCGGCGGCCAAGCGCTTGATGCGTCAGGCCCTGGCCGTGCACCTGGGCGGTCGCCCCCTGGTGAGCCGCGAGCTGTTTCGCAAGCCCTGAGGTGCGCAGCTAACGCCACCCTCCCGCCGCCTGCCGGGCTGATGCCGGGTGCGCTGAGTTCTCGTACAAAATCTGCGCTGCCCGTATGCTGTGCGCCGAATCTTCATTTTTTCAGGAGCGCTTCCGTGACCACCAGCAATCGCATTCTTCTTGGCGTGAACATCGACCACGTTGCCACCCTGCGCCAGGCCCGGGGCACCCGTTACCCTGATCCGGTCAAGGCAGCGCTGGACGCCGAAGAGGCGGGCGCCGACGGCATCACCGTGCACCTGCGCGAAGATCGCCGGCATATCCAGGAGCGCGACGTACTGGTGCTCAAGGACGTGCTGCAGACCCGGATGAACTTCGAGATGGGGGTCACCGAGGAAATGATGGCCTTTGCCGAACGCATCCGCCCGGCGCACATCTGCCTGGTGCCGGAAACCCGGCAGGAGCTGACCACCGAAGGTGGCCTCGACGTCGCCGGACAAGAGGCACGGATCAAGGCCGCGGTGGAGCGGTTGTCGAAAATCGGTTCCGAGGTGTCCCTGTTCATCGACGCCGACGAGCGCCAGATCGAAGCCTCGAAACGGGTCGGTGCACCGGCCATCGAACTGCACACCGGGCGTTACGCCGATGCCCAGACCCCGAGCGAAGTGGCGGACGAACTGCAGCGCATCGTCGACGGTGTGGCGGTGGGCCTGGCCCAGGGCCTGATCGTCAATGCCGGCCACGGCCTGCATTACCACAACGTCGAGGCGGTGGCGGCGATCAACGGCATCAATGAGTTGAACATCGGCCACGCCCTGGTGGCCCATGCATTGTTCGTCGGTTTCAAGGGCGCAGTAGCCGAGATGAAGGCGCTGATCCTGGCCGCTGCCAAGGCCTGAGGCAAGGCTACTCGGCAGTCGCCGCAGGCAGATGGCGACAGATTGCTGCAGGCGCTGGAGCCTGCAGCGGTTCGAGCCGCCGCTGTTCCGGCGGCGGCAGCTATCAACAGGGCGTGAGCGGTTTCACAGTGGCGGGGTTTGTTCTGGCGGCTTGGTCTTGTCGATCCCGGGCACGTGCAGATTGCCTTCGGCGACTTGATCGCCTTCCAGCTGCGGCTGGGTCACCCAGGTCAGGATGTCGTAGTAACGCCGGATGTTGGCCACGAAATGCACCGGCTCACCGCCTCGGGCATAGCCATAGCGGGTCTTGCTGTACCACTGCTTCTGCGACAGGCGCGGCAGCATTTTCTTCACATCCAGCCACTTGTTCGGATTCAGCCCTTCTTTCTCCGCCAGCTTGCGGGCATCGTCCAGGTGGCCGGTGCCGACGTTATAGGCGGCGAGGGCGAACCAGGTACGGTCTGGTTCCTCGATCTTGTCGTCCAGCTGTTCCTTGATATAGGCCAGGTACTTGGCCCCGCCGCTGATGCTCTGCTTGGGGTCCAGGCGGTTGGACACGCCCATCGCCTGGGCGGTGTTCTGGGTCAGCATCATCAGCCCGCGCACGCCTGTCTTGGAGGTCACCTCGGCCTGCCACATCGATTCCTGGTAGCCGACGGCGGCCAGCAGGCGCCAGTCGAGCTTCTCCTGCTTGGCCGAGGCCTTGAAATGCTTCTCGTACTTGGGCAGGCGCTGCTGCAGGTGCTGGGCGAAGGTGTAGGCACCGACATAGCCGAGCACGTCGACGTGGCCGTAGTAACGGTCCTTCAGGCGTTGCAGGGTGCCGTTCTTCTCCACCTTGTCGAGGAAGGCGTTGATTTCGTTGAGCAGGCTGTTGTCTTCGCCGGCCGCCACTGCCCAGCTCTGGCTGCGGGCGTCACCGAGGTCGAAGGCCACCCGCACATTGGGGAAGTACACCTGGTTCATCGCCAGCTCATTGGAGTCCACCAGGGTCAGGTCGATCTGTCCTTCGTCGACCATGCGCAGCAGGTCCACCACCTCGACGGCGTCCGACTCTTCGTATTCGATGCCGGGGTACTTGAGTTTCAGTTCCGCCAGCTGCTCGGCGTGGGTGCTGCCCTTGAGCACCATGATGTGCTTGCCCACCAGGTTCTGTGGCGTGGTGGGGCGTGACTGGCCGTTGCGATAGATGACCTGGGGGGTGACTTCCAGGTAGGGGTGGGAAAACCGCACCTGCTGTTTGCGCTGCTCGCTGCTCACCAGGCCGGCGGCAGCCAGGACCGGGCCCTTGGGTTGGCCCAGCTGGTCGAACAGGTCGTCGAGGTTGTCGGCGGTCTCGATCTTTAGCTCGACCCCCAGATCATCGGCGAAGCGTTTCACCAGCTCGTATTCGAAGCCGGTTTCACCATTGCGATCCTGAAAGTAGGTGGCGGGGCTGTTGCGGGTGACCACCCGCAGCACGCCATCCTCCTTTACGCGCTCCAGGGTGCTGGGTTTTTCAACACAGGCGCCGAGCATCAGGAAGAGTCCGGTTACGATGAGCCATTTGGCGCAGCGCGGACGTAAAGCCATAGGGGAAAACATTGGCGCAGTATACGCAAAGGACAACGGCCGCCATATCTCGACAGCGAAGGGCTTGTCTGCTAGCGATCGGCGAGTGGCTCTGGAGGCCTCAAGAATGGGGCTTGCGCCCTTCATGTGACAATTGAAATAACCCGGCGAAATGACCCTGATGAGCCTTTGTTATAGGGCGAGGGGGCCAGGCCGACATTCGGAGGCACCCGGGATTGGGTTTCGGGTGCCGATGCCAGCGGTTTACGTTAGAATGCACGGCCTCAAAGCACACCCCCTTCCCGAGGCTGTCCCGAAGATGTTGATCCTGCGCGGCGCTCCTGCCCTTTCTGCCTTTCGCCACAGCAAACTCCTTGAGCAACTGAGCCAGAAGATCCCGGCTGTCAGTGGCCTGTATGCTGAATTCGCTCACTTCGCCGAGGTTACCGGCGTCCTGACCGGCGACGAACAGCAGGTGCTAGCGCGCCTTCTGAAGTACGGCCCCAGCGTTCCGGTACAAGAACCTGCAGGTCGCCTGTTCCTGGTCCTGCCGCGTTTCGGCACCATCTCGCCCTGGTCGAGCAAGGCCAGCGACATCGCCCGCAACTGCGGCCTGAGCAAGATCCAGCGCCTGGAGCGCGGTATTGCCTTCTATGTGGCCGGAGAATTCAGCGATGCCGACGCGCAACTGATCGCCGACCTGCTGCACGACCGCATGACCCAGATCGTGGTGGCCAACCTGGACCAGGCTGCCGGCCTGTTCAGCCACGCCGAGCCCAAGCCGCTGACCGCCATCGACCTCCTCGGTGGTGGCCGCGCAGCCCTGGAGAAGGCCAACGTCGAGCTGGGCCTGGCCCTGGCCGAAGACGAGATCGACTACCTGGTCAACGCCTTCCAGGGGCTCAAGCGCAACCCCCACGACATCGAACTGATGATGTTCGCCCAGGCCAACTCCGAGCACTGCCGCCACAAGATCTTCAACGCCAGTTGGGACATCGACGGCCAGAGCCAGGAAAAATCCCTGTTCGGCATGATCAAGAACACCTACCAGATGCACAGTGAAGGTGTGCTGTCCGCGTACAAGGACAACGCCTCGGTGATCGTGGGCAACGTTGCCGGTCGCTTCTTCCCGGACCCTGAGACCCGCCAGTACGGCGCGGTACAGGAGCCTGTGCACATCCTGATGAAGGTCGAGACCCACAACCACCCGACCGCCATTGCCCCATTCCCGGGTGCTTCCACCGGCTCCGGTGGCGAGATCCGCGACGAAGGCGCTACCGGTCGTGGCGCCAAGCCCAAGGCCGGCCTGACCGGGTTCACCGTTTCCAACCTGCAGATCCCGGGTTTCGAGCAGCCGTGGGAAGTGCCTTACGGCAAGCCCGAGCGCATCGTTACCGCGCTGGACATCATGATCGAAGGCCCGCTGGGCGGCGCCGCGTTCAACAACGAATTCGGCCGTCCGGCCCTGACCGGCTACTTCCGTACCTTCGAGCAGTCGATCACCACCCCCCGTGGCGACGAGGTTCGCGGTTACCACAAGCCGATCATGCTGGCGGGCGGCATGGGTAACATCCGTGCCGAACACGTGCAGAAGGGCGAGATCGAGGTCGGCTCCAAGCTGATCGTCCTCGGTGGCCCGGCCATGCTGATCGGCCTGGGCGGCGGCGCTGCTTCCTCGATGGCCACCGGCACCAGCTCGGCCGACTTGGACTTCGCTTCGGTACAGCGCGAAAACCCGGAAATGGAACGCCGCTGCCAGGAGGTCATCGACCGTTGCTGGCAATTGGGTGACAAGAACCCCATCAGCTTCATCCACGACGTGGGTGCCGGCGGCCTGTCCAACGCCTTCCCCGAGCTGGTCAACGATGGCGACCGTGGTGGGCGTTTCGAGCTGCGCAATATTCCCAATGACGAGCCGGGCATGGCGCCCCACGAGATCTGGTCCAACGAATCCCAGGAGCGTTATGTGCTGGCGGTGGGCGCGGCCGATTTCGAGCGCTTCAAAGCCATCTGCGAGCGCGAGCGCTGCCCGTTCGCGGTAGTCGGCGAAGCCACTGCCGAGCCGCAGTTGACCGTGACTGACAGCCACTTCGGCAACAGCCCGGTGGACATGCCCCTCGAAGTGCTGCTGGGCAAGGCCCCGCGCATGCACCGCTCGGCGGTTCGCGAGAACGAGTTGGGCGACGATTTCGATCCGTCGACCCTGGACATCGCCGACAGCGTCGAGCGCGTCCTGCATCACCCGGCCGTGGCCAGCAAGAGCTTCCTGATCACCATCGGCGACCGCACCATCACCGGCCTCGTGGCCCGTGACCAGATGGTCGGCCCGTGGCAGGTCCCGGTGGCTGACGTTGCCGTCACCGCCACCAGCTTCGACGTCTACACCGGCGAAGCCATGGCCATGGGCGAGCGCACTCCGCTGGCCCTGCTGGACGCTCCGGCCTCGGGCCGCATGGCCATCGGCGAAACCCTGACCAACATCGCCGCTTCGCGGATCAACAAGATCTCCGACATCAAACTGTCGGCCAACTGGATGTCCGCTGCCGGTCACCCAGGTGAAGACGCGCGCCTGTACGACACCGTCAAAGCGGTCGGCATGGAGCTGTGCCCTGAGCTGGGCCTGACCATTCCGGTGGGCAAGGACTCGATGTCCATGGCCACCCGCTGGAGCGATGAAGGCGCAGACAAGAGCGTGACCTCGCCGCTGTCGCTGATCGTGACCGGTTTCGCCCCGGTGGCGGACATCCGTCAGACCCTGACCCCAGAGCTGCGCATGGACAAGGGCATCACCGACCTGATCCTGATCGACCTCGGTCGCGGACAGAACCGCATGGGCGCCTCGATTCTCGCGCAGACCCACGGCAAGCTCGGCAAGCAGGCTCCGGACGTCGACGACGCCGAAGACCTCAAGGCTTTCTTTGCGGTGATCCAGGGCCTTAACGCCGACGGTCACCTGCTGGCCTACCACGACCGCTCCGACGGTGGTCTGCTGGTCAGCACCGTGGAAATGGCCTTCGCCGGCCATTGCGGCCTGAGCCTGAACCTCGACGGCCTGGCGGAAACGTCCGCGGAAATCGCCGCGATCCTGTTCAACGAAGAGTTGGGCGCGGTGATCCAGGTTCGCCAGGATGCCACTGCGGACGTACTGGCCCAGTTCAGCGCTGCCGGCCTGGGCGACTGCGTGGCGGTGATCGGCCAGCCGGTCAACAACGGTCACATCAATATCGAGTTCAACGGCGAAAGCGTGTTTGCCGGTGAGCGTCGTTTGCTGCAACGCCAGTGGGCCGAGACCAGCTACCAGATCCAGCGCCTGCGGGACAACGCCGATTGCGCCGAACAAGAGTTCGACGTGCTGCTGGAGGAAGACAACCCGGGCCTGAGCGTGAAGCTGGGCTTCGACGTCAACCAGGACATCGCCGCGCCTTATATCAAGAAGGGCGTGCGTCCCCAGGTGGCGGTCCTGCGTGAGCAGGGCGTCAATGGCCAGGTGGAAATGGCTGCAGCGTTCGATCGTGCCGGTTTCAACGCGATCGATGTGCACATGAGCGACATCCTCGCCGGTCGGGTCGACCTCAACGAGTTCAAGGGCATGGTCGCTTGCGGCGGCTTCTCCTATGGCGACGTCCTGGGTGCCGGTGAAGGCTGGGCCAAATCGGCGCTGTTCAACAGCCGCGCCCGCGATGCCTTCCAGGGCTTCTTCGAGCGCAACGACACCTTCACCCTGGGTGTGTGCAACGGTTGCCAGATGATGTCCAACCTGCACGAGCTGATCCCGGGCAGCGAGTTCTGGCCGCACTTCGTGCGTAACCGTTCCGAGCAGTTCGAGGCCCGGGTGGCGATGGTCCAGGTTCAGGAGTCGAACTCGATCTTCCTGCAGGGCATGGCCGGTTCGCGGATGCCGATCGCCATCGCCCACGGCGAAGGCCATGCGGAATTCGAGAGCGAGGAAGCCTTGCTGGAAGCCGATCTGTCCGGTTGCGTGGCCCTGCGCTTCGTCGACAACCATGGCAAGGTCACCGAGCGTTACCCGGCCAACCCGAACGGTTCGCCACGGGGCATCACCGGCCTGACCAGCCGCGACGGCCGCGTCACCATCATGATGCCGCACCCTGAGCGAGTGTTCCGTGCCGTGCAGAACTCCTGGCGTCCGGAAGAGTGGAACGAAGATGCGGCGTGGATGCGCATGTTCCGCAACGCTCGCGTCTGGGTGAACTGAGGCTGATGTACAAGCTCAGCTTCTTCGTGCCTCCCAGCCATGTGGAGCAGGTCAAGAATGCCGTGTTCGCCGCCGGTGGCGGCCGAATCGGTGATTATGACCAGTGCGCCTGGCAGGTGCTCGGCCAGGGGCAGTTCCGCCCGTTGGACGGCAGCCAGCCGTTTCTCGGGCAGACCGGCCTGGTGGAGCATGTGGAGGAGTGGAAGGTCGAGCTGGTGGTGGCCGATGAACTGATCCGCAGTGTGGTGATGGCCCTCAAGCAGAGCCATCCCTACGAGACGCCGGCCTATGAGGTGTGGCGCCTGGAAACGTTCTGAAGCTATCCACAGACAAAAAGCCCGCTGAACCGGAAACGGTCAGCGGGCTTTTTTATGCCCAGGGAGCGAGCGCCAGCCGCAGGCTGCATCAGGCTGGCGAGGCGCCTGCGCCTCAGGCGTTAGCGCCGACCTGGCGCGGGTCCAGCAGGGGTTGCAGGGCACTGTTGAGCCCCGTGGCCTTTTCGCCGATCAGCACATGCCAGACATTCCCCTGCAGGTGGCGCAAGCCCCGGCAGCCCAGGGCCTGGAGTGCCGGTTCCGAGAGGGCGCGGTTGTCGTCGACCCTGACGCGCAAGCGGGTCAGGGCTACGCAGTCCAGCTGCAACAGGTTGCCTGCGCCGCCAAGGGCTGCGAGCCAATGCCGGGCTTCCTGTTCGCCAATGTGCACCGGTGGCACAGGTTCGTCATCGGGCGCGGCGGCGACGCCGGAGTGCTCCCCAGTGGCCAGCGGCAAGGCTTGGCGGATCTCATCGGCAATGCTGTCGGCCAGCGGGCCGACCACCACCTGCAGGCTGCCGCCCTTGCCCGGGCGCACCACGGCCATGGCGCCCAGGGCCTTGAGTTGCGCATCGCAGGCGCGGTTGCGGTCGGCCAGTTCCAGGCGCAGGCGGGTGGTGCAGGCGCCGACGGTGATCAGGTTGCCGGCGCCCCCCAGGGCCTGGATATAGGCGTCGGCGCGTTGCTCGCTGCCGAGCTCGGCCTTCTCACCGGCAGGGCTGTCTTCACGGCCCGGGGTCTTCAGGTTGAAACGGCGAATGCAGAAATCGAACACCAGGTAGTACACCACCGCGTACAGCAGCCCCACCGGAAACACCTTCCAGCCGTTGGTGGAACGGCCCCAGCCCAGGGCCATGTCGATGGCGCCGCCGGAGAAGGTGAAGCCCAGGTGGATGTTCAGCAGATTGGTCAGGGCCATGGCCATGCCGGTGAGCAGTGCGTGCACCAGGTACAGCAGTGGTGCGAGGAACATGAAGGCGAACTCGATGGGCTCGGTGACCCCGGTGAGAAACGAGGTCAGGGCCATGGACAGGAAAATCCCGCCCATCACCTTGCGCCGTTCCGGCGGGGTGTTGCGGTACATGGCCAGGCAGGCGGCGGGCAGGCCGAACAGCATCATCGGGAACATCCCGGTCATGAACTGGCCGCCCTTGGGGTCGCCGGCGAAGTAGCGGGTCAGGTCGCCGGTGACCACCGCGCCGGTGGCCGGGTCGGTGAAGCTGCCGAAGATGAACCAGGCCATGTTGTTGAGGATGTGGTGCAGGCCGGTGATGATCAGCAGCCGGTTGAACACGCCGAAGACGAAGGCGCCGAAGCTGCCGCTCTCCAGCAGCAGTTGGCCGAAGCTGTTGATGCCGTGCTGGATCGGCGGCCAGATCAGGCCGAACACCACCCCCAGGCCCACGGCGGTGAAACCGGTGGCAATGGGCACGAAGCGCCGGCCGCCGAAGAATGCCAGGTACTCCGGCAGCTTGATGTCCTTGAAGCGGTTGTACAGCGCGCCGGCCATCAGGCCGCTGATGATCCCGGCGAGCATGCCCATGTTGATGCTGGCGTCGAGCACCTTGAGGGTCGAGATCATCACCAGGTAGCCGATGGCCCCGGCCAGCCCGGCAGTGCCGTTGTTGTCCTTGGCAAAGCCTACGGCAATGCCGATGGCGAAGATCAGCGCCAGGTTGCCGAAGATCGACTGCCCGGCGTCGTGGATGATCGCGATGTTCAGCAGGTCGGTGTCACCCAGGCGCAGCAGCAGGCCGGCAATGGGCAGGATGGCGATGGGCAGCATCAGTGCCCGTCCGAGGCGTTGCAGGCCCTCGATGAAATACTGGTACATGGCGTCTCTCCGGGAGTTCTTGTTATGGGTGCAGAGGCCAATGCTGCGCACAGGCCTGACGGACTGCGGCGGCGCCGGGAAGGTTGAGCAGCGACTGGGCCAGGTGCTGGCACTCGGCGGCGTCCAGCTGGCGTACCCGCTCCTTGATCTCGCCCACCTGGGGCGCACTGACCGACAGCTCGCTGACCCCAAGGCCGATCAGCACCGGAGTGGCCAGGGGATCGGATGCCAGGGCGCCGCACACCCCGACCCAGCGTCCGTGGCGCTGGGCGCCGGCGCAGGTCTGGGCGATCAGCCGCAGCAAGGCGGGGTGCAGGGCATCGACCCGGGCCGCCAGCCCGGCATGGTCACGGTCCATGGCCAGGGTGTACTGGGACAGGTCGTTGGTGCCGATGGACAGGAAGTCGGCGTGCTCCGCCAGTTGCTCGGCCATCAGCGCGGCGGCCGGGACTTCGATCATCACCCCCAGCTCCGGGCGCCGGGTCAGGCCCCGCTCGCCGGCCAGGGCATCCAGGCGCTGGCGGATATGCAGCAGCTCGGCCACTTCGGTGACCATGGGCAGCATCACCCGGCAGCGCCCCACGGGGCTCACCTGGAGTAATGCGCGCAATTGCTGATCCAGCAGTTCCGGCCGGGCCTGGGCCAGGCGAATGCCCCGCAGGCCGAGCACCGGGTTGGCCTCCGCCGGCAGCGGCAGGTAATCCAGTTGCTTGTCGCCGCCGACGTCGATGGTACGAATGATCACCGGCTTGTCGCCCATGGCGTCCAGCACGGCCTGATAGGCCTGGCGTTGCTCGGCCTCATCCGGGGCGGTGTGGCGATCGACGAAGAGAAATTCGGTGCGCAGCAGGCCGACGCCATCGGCACCGCTCTGGTGGGCGTCCCGGGCTTCGGCGCTGGAGGCGACATTGGCGGCCACCTCGATCTGCCGGCCGTCCCGGGTCAGGGCGGCGGCGTGGGCGTGCTGCTGTTGCTGCTGGCGCCGTTGCCGACGGGTTTCATGGGCTTGGCGCACCTGTTCGATGCGTTGCGAGTCCGGGGCCAGTTCCAGGCGCCCGGCGTCGGCATCGAGCACCACGTGCTGGCCGTTGTCGAGGCCCAGCAACGGTGTACCCAGGGCCACCAGGCAGGGCAGGCCCTTGCCCCGGGCGAGAATCGCCACGTGGGAGGTGGCGCCGCCGGCGGCCATGCACAGCCCGGCCACGCCCTGGGCGCTGAGTTGCAGCAGGTCGGACGGGGTCAACTCCTCGGCGGCGACAATGGCCCCGGGTGGCAGCTCGTAGTGCCAGGCTTCCCCCAGCAGGGCGCGCAGCACCTGTTGCTGCAGGTCGCGCAGGTCATTGGCACGCTCCGCCAGAAGCGGGTTGCCCAGCTGTTGCAGCACCAGGCACTGCTCGGCGATGGCCGCGCTCCAGGCGTGGGTGGCGGCCTGGCCCTGGGCGATGGCCTGGTCGGCGGCGTCCAGCAGGGTCGGGTCTTCGAGCAGGGCCAGATGGGCATTGAAGATGTCCTGTTCGTCCTGGTCCCGGCGCTGCCTGGCTTGTTCCAGGGTGTGCTGGACATCGCCGCGGACCTTGTCCAGGGCCGTGCTCAGGGCCTGTCGTTGGGGCGCGGGCGGATGCTGGCCCGGATCTTCCGGCAGTTCCATGGCCGAGAGGCGAAACAGCGGACCGCAAACCAGCCCTGGGGCGGCGCAGACACCTTGCAGCATACCGTCCTCGATCGGTCGCTCGAGGACCTGAGCAGGCGCCGCATTGCGGGCATGAGTCGCGGTTGCCAGCGGGGTGCCGAGGGTCTTGAGCAAGGCTTGCAAGGCTTCCTGGCAATCGGCGCCCTGGCAACTGACCAGCACCTCATCCTGTTCGCCGATGCCCAGGCCCAGCAGGGCGATCAGGCTGGAACAGGGGGCGCTCTGGCCCTTGAAGGTCAACTGGGAGCGGCTGTTGAAGTTTGCCGCTGCCTGGCGCACCAGGGCGGCGGGGCGAGCATGCAGGCCGCCGTGATGGGCGACCTTGACCCTGGCGCTGGCCTGCTCATCGGGTGCCGCCTGGGACGCGGCCTGTGATGAGCCCTGCGCCTGGGTATTGATGCGTCGGGTGATGTGCAGCAAGGGCTCGCCCACTTTGACCTTGTCCCGGGCCAGGGGGCGCAGCTCGAACCCTTCGCCATTGGTCAGGATCAGCAGGCTGATCAGGCTCCTGCAGTGTTGCGCCACATGGTCCAGGTCGACCCACAGCAGGGGCTGGCCGGCGCTGACTTGCTGGCCTTCCTCCACCAGCAAGGCAAAGCCTTCGCCTTGCAGTTCGACGGTGTCCAGGCCCAGGTGCAGCAGCAGTTCGGCGCCGTTGGCGGCCCGCAGGGTCAGGGCATGGCCGGTGCGTGCGACCTGGATCACCTGGCCGGCACAGGGCGCGTGCAGGGTGTCGTTGAGGGGGTCGATGGCAATCCCGTCGCCCATGGCGCCGCTGGCGAACACCGGGTCGGGGACATCGCGCAGGGGCAATACCGGCCCGCTGAGCGGGGCACTGAGCGTCAGCTCGTTATTGTTGTTGTGCATGGCGCAGTACTCATCGATCAAAGGGGGGCTTAGTGAGTGCGGGTCACTTTGCTCAGGTGGCGCGGCTGGTCGGGGTCCATGCTACGGGCCTCGGCGAGACTGGCGGCCATGACGTAGAAACTCTGGATCGCCAGGATCGGGTCGAGCACCGGATGCTCCGCGCGGCTCAGGGTCAGGTCGCGTTGCTCGATGTCGTCCGGTGCCGCCAGCAGCACCTTGGCGCCACGCTGGCGCATGTCGGCGGCCAGGCTCAGCAGGCCACCCTGTTCTGCGCCACGGGGGGCGAACACCAGCAGCGGGTAGTCGTGATCGATCAGTGCCATCGGACCGTGACGGACCTCGGCGCTGCTGAAGGCTTCGGCCTGGATGGCCGAGGTTTCCTTGAGCTTGAGCGCGGCTTCCTGGGCGATGGCAAAGCCGGCACCGCGGCCGATCACCATCAGCCGCTGGCAATCGCGCAGGGCATGGGCCGCCAGGCTCCAGTCCTGGGTTGCCGCCTGCTGCAGGCCTTCGGGCAGGGCCAGGCCGGCCTCCAGCAGTTGAGGGTCGTCATTCCAGTGGCCGATCAGGCGGGCGCTGGCGCTGAGGGTGGCGATAAAACTCTTGGTGGCGGCCACGCTCTGTTCGGCACCGGCCCACAGCGGCAGGGAGAATTCACTGGCGGCCTCCAGCGGGCTGTTCTCCGCATTGACCATGGCCACGCTGAGGGCGCCGCGCTTGCGCAGCAGGCGCACGCTGTTCACCAGGTCCGGGCTCTGCCCTGACTGCGAGAAGGCGAACACTGCCTGGCCGCTGACCCGCAGCGGGGCCTGTTGCATGGTCACCACCGACATCGGCAGCGAGGCCACCGGGATACCCACCTGCTGCATAGTCAGGTAGGCGAAGTAGCTGGCGGCGTGGTCGGAACTGCCCCGGGCCACGGTCATTGCCACTTGCGGCGGCTGGCGCCGCAGGCGGCCGGCGACCTCGATCAGCGACGGGTCCAGGTGCTGCAACTGGCTGTGCACGGCCGTGTGCGAGGACAGCGCCTCTTCAAGCATTTTTGAAGTCAATGTCTTCTCCTTCGACCATGACGGCGGTCAGTGTGAGTGCGCGGTCCAGGCGCACGCTGTCGGCCCAGCTGCCGGGCTGCAGGCGGCCGCGCTCGGGAATGCCGAGGTAGTCGGCGGGATATTGCGAAAGTCGCTGCGAGGCTTCGGCCAGGGGCAGGCCGATCTTCACCAGGTTGCGCAGCGCCTGGTCCATGGTCAGGGTGCTGCCGGCCAGGGTGCCGTCCGGCAGGCGCACCCCGCCCAGGCACTTGGTCACGGTGTGGCTGCCGAGCTTGTATTCGCCGTCCGGCATGCCGGCGGCGGCCGTGGAATCGGTGACGCAGTACAGGCACGGGATCGAGCGCAGGGCCACGCGCATGGCACCGGGATGGACGTGCAGCAGGTCGGGAATCAATTCGGCGTACTGGGCATGGGCCAGGGCGGCACCGACGATGCCTGGCTCACGGTGATGCAGCGGGCTCATGGCGTTGTACAGGTGGGTGAAGCTGGTGGCTCCGGCGGCGAGGGCGGCCACGCCTTCTTCGTAGCTGCCCAGGGTGTGGCCGATCTGCATGCGCACGCCCCGGGTACTAAGGGCGCGGATCAGGCCGTCGTGACCGGCGATTTCCGGGGCGATGGTGATCACCCGGATCGGCGCCAGGGCAAGGTATTGCTCGACCTCCGCCAGCAGCGCGGTGTGGGCGAAGTTGGGCTGGGCGCCGAGTTTGCCGGGGTTGATGTAGGGGCCTTCCAGGTGCACGCCCAGGACCCGGGCACAGCCCTGGGGGCGTTGTTCGGCGTAGGTCCCCAGCTCGCCCAGGACCCGGGTGATCTCGGCGGTCGGCGCGGTCATGGTGGTGGCCAGTAGCGACGTGGTGCCGAAGCGCAGGTGGGTACGGGTGATGGTGTCGAACGCTGCGGTGCCCTCCATGATGTCCTTGCCGCCACCGCCATGCACATGCAGGTCGATAAAGCCCGGCAGCAGGTAGGGCAGGTCGTTGTCTGCCGGATCGCAAGGCTGGCCCTCGATGCTCAGGACCTTGCCGTCGCGGTGGACCAGGCGGCCGCGGATCCAGCCTTGGGGGGTGAGGATATTGTCTTCGGACATGGGGAGTTCTCTGGCACCAGGGGCGCGGGTCAGCGTCGCAGTTCAGCGACGAAGTCGTAGTAGTCGTTGCGGCAATAGGTGTCGGTGACTTCGATCGGTGTGTTGTCTTCCAGGTAGCCGACCCGGGTCATCAGCAGCATCGCAGTGCCCGGGGCGATCCCCACCAGGGCGGCAAACTCGTCCGAGGCATTGATCGCCTGGATGTGCTGCAGGGCGCGGACCACTGGGCGGCGGATGCTGTCGAGGTATTCGTAGAGCGAGTCGCCGACTGCCTCAGGGTGGGGAATGATGTGGGCCGGCAGGGTGCTCATCTCGATGGCCATCACCGTGTCGTCGGCTTTGCGCAGGCGCTTGAGCCGCGCCACCTTGTCGTTGGGCGACAGGCCGAGGCGGATCAGTTCTTCATGGGTGGGCGGGGTGAGGGTGCGCTCGAGCCATTGCGAACCTGGCACGAACCCCTTGAGGCGCAGCATCTCGCTGAAGCCCGAGAGCCGGGAGAGCGGTTGCTCCAGGCGTGGCGTGATAAAGGTGCCGGAGCCCTGGCTGCGGCGGATCAGGCCTTGTTCGAACAGCACTTCCAGGGCCTTGCGGGCGGTGACCCGGGAGATGCCCAGCAGTTCGCTGAGGTTGCGTTCCGAAGGCAGCGCCTGCTCGGCTTTCCACTGGCCGGCGTGGATCGCCGCTTCCAGGTTGCGGGCCAGTTGCAGGTACAGCGGGGTGGGCTGGGTGTCGTCGGGACGCAGGGTCAGGAGCTGGTTCATCAGTAGGTTTCCGATGCGGTTATTTAGGTTGTTGTCGCCCGGTAGTGGCGAAAAACTAATACCACTTAAATACCATGTCAACGCCACTGATCAGCTGAAGGCGCCATAAACCGGGTGTTTTCTATGGCTGATCAAGGGGGGAGGAGGCGAGTGGTATTAGAGCGGTCTGGCAGTGGTAGCCATTCTTCTGCTCGCGACCCCGGGCGGGTCGCGAAGTGGTATGCGTGCCCAGGCAGGGCAGGAGGGAGTGAAATATTTTTGCCCGCAAGGGCTTTAAGGGCGGATTTCGATCATGGTGCCGTCCTTGACCAGGTTCCAGATCTCGCGCATGTCGACGTTGCGCATGGCGATGCAGCCATCGGTCCAGTCCAGGGTATGGAAGTACTGCTCCGGAAACTCCTCGGTGTCCGGGGTGCCGTGGATCATGATCATGCCTCCCGGGTCCACGCCTTCACGCCGCGAGCGGGCGGCATCGGTGATGTTCGGGTAGGAAATGTGCATGGCCAGGTAATAGCGGTCGCTGGTCTTGCGCCAGTCGAGCCAGTACAGGCCTTCGGGCGTGCGCTTGTCACCCTCCATGAGCTTGGTGCCCTTGGGCCTCTTGCCCAGGGAAATCCGGTAGGTCTTCAACGGCTTGCCGTCGTTGATCAATTGCAGCTGGTGGGCGGATTTGAGGACCAGGACCTTTTCGATCACTTTGCCATCCAGGGTTTCCACCATGGAGGCCTGGGACAGGGTAACGACGGAACAGCACAGAAGGGCAAGCAACCAGCGCATTGACACGATATCCCCAGGCGCGCACGGAGCTTGCGTGCACGTTTATTGTTTAAGTGATGGCAGGCTGAGAGAGCGGCGGAATGGATTCGCAGCGCACTGGAAATGCCGCTGCTCGCCGGTCAGCGAAGAAGCATTCTAAGGTACGGCCGACGGTGCGAAAAGCCAGCTCGGACCAAGGGATGTCGGCTTCGTCGAACAGTTGCACTTCCAGGCTTTCCGGGCCGGCGGCAAAGTCCAGGTCGGCCAGCTCGGCGCGAAAGAACACGTGCACCTGGCTGATGTGCGGCACATCGATCAGGGTGTAGATGTTCAAGTGGCGTACCCGGGCGCAGGCTTCCTCGAAGGTTTCGCGGGTGGCTGCCTGTTCCACGGTTTCGCCGTTCTCCATGAAGCCTGCCGGCAGGGTCCAGTAGCCCAGGCGCGGCTCGATGGCACGGCGGCACAGCAGTACCTTGCCCTCCCAGGTGGCAAGGCATCCGGCCACGATATTGGGGTTCTGGTAATGAATGGTCTGGCAGTGATCACAGACAAACCGCAGGCGTGAATCGCCTTCGGGAATGCGCTGGGTCACCGGGTTGCCGCACTGGCTGCAAAATTTCATGCTGGGTATCCGAAAAGGCTGGGGCTATCTTGGCGCGGCGGCCCCGTTGTCGGCAAGTTGTCGTTAAGCGACATGCCCCGGGGGCGGGGGTTGGGCCGAAGATTGGATTGGTGCATGATGCACGGTAGCCAACAGATCGAGATGCCTCATGCTGGACGAGCTACTTCATCGGGTAAGCCAATACACACCGCGAACACTGGAGACCGACCGACGTTTTCCCGAGGCCGCGGTGCTGGTGCCCATCACTCGCAGCGACGAACCGGAGATGGTCCTGACCCTGCGCGCCAGCGGGCTGTCGACCCACGGTGGTGAAGTGGCCTTTCCCGGGGGGCGGCGCGACCCGGAAGACCCGGACCTGATCTTCACCGCCCTGCGCGAGGCCGAGGAAGAGATCGGCCTGCCGCCGGGGCTGGTCGAGGTCATAGGTCCCTTGAGTCCGTTGATATCCCTGCACGGCATCAAGGTCACGCCCTACGTCGGGGTGATTCCCGACTATGTCGAATACCTGGCCAACGACGCCGAGATCGCCGCTGTTTTCAGCGTGCCGCTGGAGTTCTTTCGCCAGGACCCTCGCGAGCATACCCACCGTATCGATTACCAGGGCCGCAGTTGGTACGTCCCCAGCTACCGCTTCGGCGAATACAAGATCTGGGGCCTGACCGCGATCATGATCGTCGAGCTGGTCAACCTGCTGTACGACGCCAGGATCAGCCTGCACCACCCGCCGAAAAACTTTATCAACACCTGAAGCCATCCCTTCGTATGGCCTGAACCCGCGGCTGCCTGAGCCATGAGGATAACAAGATGAAATACCGCCTGGGCGATGCCCGAGTCGACACCCATCCGCAGAGCTGGGTAGCCCCGAATGCCACGCTGGTGGGCAAGGTCAAGCTGGAAGAGGGGGCCAGCGTGTGGTTCAACGCGGTGCTGCGGGGCGACAACGAGCTGATCCTGATCGGCAAGCACAGCAACGTCCAGGATGGCACGGTGATGCACACCGACATGGGCTTTCCACTGACCATCGGCACCGGCGTGACCATCGGCCATAACGCCATGCTGCATGGCTGCACCGTGGGCGACTACAGCCTGATCGGCATCAACGCGGTGATCCTCAACGGCGCGAAAATCGGCAAGAACTGCATCATCGGCGCCAACTCGCTGATCGGCGAGGGCAAGGAGATTCCCGATGGTTCGCTGGTCATGGGCTCGCCGGGCAAGGTGGTGCGCGAACTCACCGAGCCGCAGAAGAAAATGCTTGAGGCCAGCGCCGCGCACTACGTTCATAATGCTCAACGTTATGCCCGAGACCTGGTTGAGCAAGAGTCATGACTACCCCGGAAAGACCCGTCGCCTCGCCTTGCGTGAGCATCTGTGCCCTGGATGAGCAGGATATCTGCACCGGTTGCCAGCGCACCGTGGATGAAATCACCCGCTGGAGCCGCATGGACAATACCGAGCGGCGTGCGGTCCTGGCCCTGTGTCATGAGCGGGCCAAGTCCAGTGGCCTGCTGTGGATGATCGGCTCCAGCTCGGCAAGTTGATCCGCTCGTTTCGCCGGCAAGCTGGCTCCTGCAATCTTGTGCAGCAGCCAGCTTGCCGGCGAAAGGCTTTCTTGGCCCAGCCCCGGGCCTGCAGTAACCTGTACACCTTCCTGACAGGTACTCTTCGCCCCCATGTTCTTCCTGATCGCCTATATCAGCAGTGTCGTGCTGATCAACTACGCCTTTTCCACCGCTCCGCACCTGGACATCATCTGGTCGGCCTGGGGTGGGCTGGTGTTCGTCCTGCGGGACATGGTGCAGACCCGCTTCGGCCACGGCGCCATCATCGCCATGCTGGCGGCCCTGGTGCTGTCCTATGTGACCTCTGATCCGACCATTGCCCTGGCCAGCGCCACGGCCTTCGCTGTTTCCGAATGCATCGACTGGCTGGTGTTCAGCATCACCAAGCGGCCGCTGCACGACCGTTTGTGGATCAGCTCGGCCCTGAGCATTCCCCTGGACACCTTCATCTTCTTCGGCATGATCGATGCCCTGACCCCAGGCGTGATCCTGACCGCCCTGGGCTCGAAGTTCGCCGGGGTCACCGTGGTCTGGCTGGCCATGGCCTGGCGTTTGCGCAAAGCGGCGTGCGCCAGCTGAGCCAAGGCTTGCGGTTCATGTAAAATGCCGCGCTTTCTCCCATGGGTCGCGCGCCTGGCGCTCGGCCCTCGATGATCCGCTCCTTTGAGGACCTTCAGATGACTCGTATCGGAACTCCATTGTCGCCAACCGCGACCCGCGTCTTGCTTTGTGGCTGTGGTGAGTTGGGCAAGGAAGTAGTGATCGAGCTGCAGCGCCTGGGGGTCGAGGTGATTGCCGTGGACCGCTACGCCAACGCCCCGGCGATGCAGGTGGCCCATCGCAGCCACGTGATCAACATGCTCGATGGCGCGGCCCTGCGGGCGGTGATCGAGGCGGAGAAGCCGCACTTCATCGTGCCGGAGATCGAAGCCATCGCCACCGCGACCCTGGTGGAACTGGAAGCCGAAGGCTTTACCGTGATCCCGACGGCGCGCGCCACTTCGCTGACCATGAACCGCGAAGGCATCCGTCGCCTGGCCGCTGAAGAACTGGACCTGCCGACTTCGCCGTACCACTTCGCCGATACCTTCGAAGACTATTCCAAGGCCGTCGAAGACCTGGGCTTCCCGTGCGTGGTCAAGCCGGTGATGAGCTCCTCGGGCAAGGGCCAGAGCCTGCTGCGCAGCATCGATGACGTGCAGAAGGCCTGGGATTACGCCCAGGAAGGCGGGCGTGCCGGCAAGGGCCGGGTGATCATCGAGGGCTTTATCGACTTCGACTACGAAATCACCCTGCTGACCGTGCGCCATGTAGGCGGCACCACCTTCTGCGCCCCGGTCGGCCATCGTCAGGAGAAGGGCGACTACCAGGAATCCTGGCAGCCCCAGGCCATGAGCCCGAAAGCCCTGGCGGAATCCGAGCGGGTGGCCAAGGCGGTCACCGAAGCCTTGGGTGGTCGCGGCCTGTTCGGCGTGGAGCTGTTCATCAAGGGCGACCAGGTATGGTTCAGCGAAGTGTCGCCGCGCCCTCACGACACCGGCCTGGTGACCCTGATTTCCCAGGATCTGTCGCAGTTCGCCCTGCATGCGCGGGCGATCCTCGGCTTGCCGATTCCCTTGATCCGTCAGTTCGGGCCTTCGGCTTCGGCGGTGATCCTGGTGGAAGGGCAATCCACCCAGACCGCCTTCGCCAACCTCGGCGTCGCCCTGAGCGAGCCAGACACCGCGCTGCGCCTGTTCGGCAAGCCTGAGGTCAACGGCCAGCGGCGCATGGGCGTTGCCCTGGCGCGGGACGAGTCGATCGAGGCCGCTCGGGCCAAGGCGACCCGTGCTGCGCAAGCGGTAGTGGTCGAGCTGTAAAAAGCATCGCGAGCAAGCTCGCTCCTACAAGGTCCGGATTGAACCTGTAGGAGCGAGCTTGCTCGCGAAGCGGCCGCTCAGGCCACCCGATTCAAATCATTGTGTCGCGTTTCCTTCAAGCACAGGACCGCGATCAGGCTCAGGATCGCCGCCCCCGAAACATACCCCCCAACCCAGCTCAAGCCACCCATCGCCACCAGCTTCTGGGCGAAAAAGGGTGCCGCTGAAGCACCGACAATACCCCCCAGGTTGTAAGCCGCCGAAGCGCCGGTATAACGCACGTGGGTCGGAAACAATTCCGGCAGCAGGGCGCCCATCGGGGCGAAGGTCACCCCCATCAGGAACAGCTCGATGCACAGGAACAGCGCCACCCCGGCGGTGGAGCCCTGGGTCAGCAGCGGTTCCATGGTGAAACCGGAAAGAATCGCCAGTACCCCGCCAACGATCAGCACCGGTTTGCGCCCGTAACGGTCGCTGGCCCAGGCCGACAAGGGCGTGGCCGCCGCCATGAACAGCACCGCGAAGCACAGCAGGCCGAGGAAGGTTTCCCGGCTGTAGCCCAGGGTGGCGACGCCGTAGCTCAGGGAGAACACGGTGGAGATGTAGAACAGTGCGTAGCACACCACCATCGACGCGGCGCCCAGCAGCACCGGCTGCCAGTACTGGGTGAACAGTTCCATCAGCGGCATCTTTACCCGTTCCTGGCGCGCCACGGCATTGGCGAAGACCGGGGTCTCATGCAGTTTCAGGCGCACATACAGGCCCACCATCACCAGGGCAGCGCTGAGCAGAAAGGGAATGCGCCAGCCCCAGGAGCGGAACTGTTCATCATCCAGGCCCATGGCCAGGCCCAGGAACAGGCCGTTGGCGGCAAGAAAGCCGATGGAAGGGCCCAGTTGCGGGAACATGCCGAACCAGGCGCGCTTGCCCTCCGGGGCATTCTCCGTGGCCAGCAAGGCGGCGCCCCCCCATTCGCCACCGAGGCCCAGGCCCTGGCCGAAACGCAGCACGCACAGCAGGATCGGGGCCCAGGCGCCGATACTGGCGTAGCCCGGCAGCACGCCGATCAGAGTGGTGCAGACCCCCATCAGCAATAACGAGGCGACCAGGGTCGACTTGCGGCCAATGCGGTCGCCGAAGTGACCGAACAGGGCCGAGCCCAGGGGGCGGGCGAGGAAGGCGATACCGAAGGTCAGGAACGCCGAGAGCATCTGCGCAGTGCCGGAAGTCTGGGGAAAGAACACCGGGCCGATCACCAGCGCGGCGGCGGTGGCGTAGACGTAGAAGTCGTAGAACTCGATGGCGGTGCCGATAAAGCTGGCAGTGGCCACCCGGCTGGCGGAGTTGGTCGGTTGGGCAGGCGCGGAGGCGCTGTAGGTGGTGCTGGTCGTCATGCGGTTATCCCTGACAGTCTGTGCTCCAGTGGAGCGAATTATTATGGTCGAGCACCCAGGGATGTGGGTTTGGTGCGTTCGTCGTTCGGGATGGGAACGACGTCGAACTTGGGGCGGATCGGTGGTGCAGGATCTCGCGGAGTGCGGATAGCACGCGGGGCTGCGGGGCTTGGGTAAGCCGCTCGATTATAGAAAGGCCCCTAACGATCAAACAAGGATTAAAGCGCGGGCAGAGCGGCAGTCAGTTGATGCAACTGGCGGCCCAGGGGCGAAGCCGGGGTGATCCTGCTGCAACCACCAGGGCTTGCGGTGTGTGCATGAGGACGGTCAGTGCGGGTCGCGGTTGGACGTCAGATGAGGGCGGGGAGGCTGCTGGTGTGCCAGATCAGCACGCGGCTGACGCGGTTTTCCTCAGTCTCGAGGATCTCCAGGCGGTAGCGGCCGATCTTCAGGCACACGGCGCTGTCGGGAATGGTTTCCAGGGCTTCGGTGACCAGGCCGTTGAGGGTCTTGGGGCCGTCGCTGGGCAGGTGCCAGCCCAGGCTCTTGTTCAGCTCGCGGATCGACGCCGCGCCTTCCACCACGTAACGGCCGTCGGCCTGGGGATGGATGTGGGGGTTGTCCAGGCTGTGCTCGCTTTCGAATTCGCCGACGATTTCTTCGAGGATGTCCTCCAGGGTGACGATGCCGAGGACTTCGCCGTATTCGTCCACCACCATGCCCAGGCGGCGCTTCTGCTTGTGGAAGTTGAGCAGTTGCAGCTGCAGCGGGGTGCTTTCCGGAACGAAATAGGGTTCGTGGCAGGCGGCCAGCAAGGCCTCCTTGGTCAGGCTGGCGTCAGGCAGCAGGTGGCGGATCTGTCGGGTGTTGAGCACGGCCTCCACCTGGTTGATATCGCTGTGGAACACCGGCAGGCGCGTGCGTCTGTTCAGGCGCAGCTGGGCGATGATCTCGTCGATGGAGTCGTCCAGGTTGATGCCGTCGACTTCACTGCGGGGCACCAGGATGTCATTGACGGTGATGTTGTCCAGCGCATGGATGCCGGACAGGGCGTGGGGCTCCTGGCTGGCGGGCTCGTCGTCGAGCAAGGCCGGGTCGTCGTCGCTGTGCTTGACCGCGTTGGCCTTGGCGGCAAACGGCCGCAGCAGCAACTGGCCGATGGCATTGAGCAGCCAGGCCAGGGGGTAGACGATCTTCATCGGGATGGCCAGCAGGCTGTTGCCCAGGCTCAGGGTCCCTTCCGGATAGCGTGTGGCCAGGGTTCGCGGCAGGTATTCGGCCAGCACCAGGAGACAGCAGGTACTGATCAGGCAGGCCAGCCAGGGGCCGCTCTCGGCCCAGTAGAACAGGGCCAGCAAGGTGCTGATGATCACCGCCAGCACTCGGCACAAGGTGTTGCACAGAATCAGGCTTTCCTTGGGGAAGGCCAGGCGTGCTGTGGCTTTGTCACCCGGGCGCGAGCCGTTGCGCAAGGTCAGCAAGTGCTGCTGGGCGGCATCGATGGCGGTGAACAACCCCGACCAGACGATGAGCAGGGCAATTACCGCAAGCATGGGCCCGGAGGGCAGGGAATCGGTCATGGCCGGTCGTCAGATGTGCAGGATGTATTCACGAACCAGCTTGCTGCCGAAGTACGCCAGCATCAGCAGGCAGAATCCCGCCAGGGTCCAGCGAATCGCCTTGTGCCCACGCCAGCCGAGGCGGTTGCGGCCCCACAGCAGCACGCTGAACACCACCCAGGCCAGGCAGGCCAGCAGGGTCTTGTGCACCAGGTGCTGGGCAAACAGGTTCTCGACGAACAACCAGCCGGAAATCAGCGACAGCGACAGCAGGGTCCAGCCGGCCCACAGGAAGCCGAACAGCAGGCTTTCCATGGTCTGCAGCGGCGGGAAGTTCCTGATCAGTCCGGAAGGGTGCTTGTTCTTCAACTGGTGATCCTGCACCAGTAGCAGCAAGGCCTGGAACACCGCGATGGTGAACATGCCGTAGGCCAGGATCGACAGCAGGATGTGAGCCAGGATCCCGGGTTCCTCGTCGATCACCGGCACCGTGCCGGTAGGCACGAACTGCGCCAGCAGCACCGTCAGGGCGCCGAGGGGGAACAGCAGCACCAGCAGGTTCTCCACGGGAATCCGCGAGCAGGCCAGCAGGCTCAGGGCAATCACGGCGGCGGCGATCAGGCTGGCAGCACTGAAGAAATCCAGGCCCAGGCCGACCGGAGTCACCAGGTGAGTGACCAGGCTGGCAGCGTGGGCCAGCAACGCCAGTACGCCGAGAGTGACCAGCAGGCGTTTCTCGGCCTTGGCGCCGGAAGCCAGGCGAGAGCCTTGATAGAGGGTCGCAGCGGCATAAAGGACGGCGGCGGCGAGGGTGGGTAGCAAACTGGGTGACAAGGGGAGCATAAATCCTGTTAGGCAAGCCCGAAAGCCGCTGAGTTTGGCATAGAACCCACAGCCCTGAAAGACCACCCAAGCAGACGGCGAGGTGTCCGGCACGCACAGTCTTCGCTATAATCCGCGACCTGCCCACGCCGCAGGCTCATCGAGCACTTGTTTATCACGCTCTGGGCCGCCATTACCCCGGTCTACCTTGGGCCTGAAAGGATCGAGCATGTTTGAAAACCTAACCGACCGTCTCTCGCAGACGCTGCGCCATGTCACCGGCAAGGCCAAGCTGACCGAGGACAACATCAAAGACACCCTGCGTGAAGTGCGCATGGCGTTGCTCGAAGCCGACGTTGCCCTGCCGGTGGTCAAGGACTTCGTCAATTCGGTGAAGGAGCGTGCGGTCGGCACCGAAGTGTCCCGCAGCCTGACCCCGGGCCAGGCTTTTGTGAAGATCGTCCAGGCCGAGCTGGAAAGCCTGATGGGCGCGGCCAACGAAGACCTGAATCTGAGTGCCGTGCCGCCCGCCGTGGTGTTGATGGCCGGCCTGCAGGGTGCCGGTAAGACCACCACCGCCGGCAAGCTCGCGCGCTTTCTCAAGGAGCGCAAGAAAAAGAGCGTGATGGTGGTGTCCGCGGACGTCTACCGTCCGGCGGCGATCAAACAGCTGGAAACCCTGGCCAATGACATCGGCGTCACCTTCTTCCCGTCGGACCTGAGCCAGAAGCCGGTGGCCATCGCCGAAGCGGCTATAAAGGAAGCGAAACTCAAGTTCATCGATGTAGTGATCGTCGACACCGCCGGTCGCCTGCACATCGATGAAGAGATGATGGGCGAGATCAAGGCCCTGCACGCTGCGGTCAAACCGGTGGAAACCCTGTTCGTGGTCGACGCCATGACCGGTCAGGACGCCGCCAACACCGCCAAGGCCTTTGGCGACGCGCTGCCGCTGACCGGGGTGATCCTGACCAAGGTCGACGGTGACGCCCGTGGCGGTGCCGCGCTGTCGGTGCGGGCCATCACTGGCAAGCCGATCAAGTTCATCGGCATGGGTGAGAAGACCGAAGCCCTGGAACCGTTCCACCCGGAGCGTATTGCTTCGCGGATTCTCGGCATGGGCGACGTGCTCAGCCTGATCGAGCAGGCCGAACAGACCCTCGATAAAGACAAAGCCGACAAGCTTGCTAAAAAACTGAAGAAGGGCAAGGGCTTCGACCTCGAAGACTTCCGCGACCAACTGCAACAGATGAAGAACATGGGCGGCCTCGGTGGCCTGATGGACAAGCTGCCGAACATCGGTGGTGTCAACCTGGCGCAGATGGGCAATGCCCAGGGCGCAGCCGAGAAGCAGTTCAAGCAGATGGAAGCCATCATCAACTCCATGACCCCGGCCGAGCGCCGCGACCCTGAACTGATCAGCGGTTCGCGCAAGCGCCGGATCGCCATGGGTTCCGGCACCCAGGTGCAGGACATCGGTCGCTTGATCAAGCAGCACAAGCAGATGCAGAAGATGATGAAGAAGTTCTCCGCCAAGGGCGGAATGGCCAAGATGATGCGCGGCATGGGCGGTATGCTGCCCGGCGGCGGCATGCCGAAAATGTAAAGAATCCGCGCCGGCAGTCATGCCGGCGCTCTTCCACGGGGACGTGGAATCTCCAGCCAGCCTCCACCCGAGGCGCGCTGACCCGCTGTCGCTTGCGACGGCTCCATGGCAAATCTGAGTGGCGGCCGATGGGCGCCGGAAAAAGTCATTTGCAAAAGTCCGGATATTCCTTAGAATATGCGGCCTTTCGGGCACCCATGCCCGCTGTGCATTTAGATTTGCAGCACCGACTACAGGAACGATGTTCACATGCTAACAATCCGTCTTGCCCTTGGCGGCTCCAAAAAGCGCCCGTTTTACCACTTGACCGTAACCGACAGCCGTAACCCACGTGACGGTTCGCACAAGGAACAAGTTGGCTTCTTCAACCCGATCGCTCGTGGTCAAGAAGTCCGCCTGTCCGTGAACCAAGAGCGCGTAGCCTACTGGCTGAGCGTGGGTGCACAGCCTTCTGAGCGTGTTGCTCAGTTGCTGAAGGAATCGGCTAAGGCTGCAGCCTGAACCCTATGAACGCGACGCCAGCTCCTGCTGATGATTTGATCGTTATCGGCAAAATCTACTCTGTTCATGGCGTTCGCGGCGAAGTGAAGGTCTTTTCCTTTACTGATCCGATTAAAAACCTGTTGGACTACAAAACCTGGACGCTCAAGCGCGAAGGTAGCGTGAAGCAGGTTGAGCTGGTCAGTGGACGCGGGAACGATAAGTTCCTGGTCGCGAAGCTCAAGGGTCTTGATGATCGTGAAGAAGCTCGTCTTCTGGCCGGTTACGAGATCTGCGTGCCCCGCAGCCTGTTCCCTGAACTGACCGACGGCGAGTACTACTGGTACCAGCTGCAAGGTCTCAAGGTTATCGACACCCTCGGGCAACTGCTCGGACAGGTCGATCACCTGCTGGAGACCGGCTCGAACGATGTAATGGTGGTCAAGCCTTGCGCTGGCAGCCTGGATGATCGCGAACGCCTGTTGCCCTATACCGAGCAATGCGTGTTGGCCGTCGACCTGGCCGCGGGCGAGATGAAGGTGGAATGGGACGCGGACTTCTAAACGTGGCTAATTTGCGCGTAGAAGTGATCAGTTTGTTTCCCGAGATGTTTGCCGCCATCAGCGACTACGGCATAACCAGCCGCGCGGTGAAACAGGGGCTGTTGCAGCTCACCTGTTGGAATCCGCGAGACTACACCACGGATCGACATCACACTGTGGACGATCGCCCGTTTGGCGGTGGCCCTGGCATGGTGATGAAGATCAAGCCCCTGGAGGATGCACTGGTACAGGCCAGGAACGCAGCCGGGGAGGGTGCGAAGGTGATCTACCTGTCGCCCCAAGGCCGCCAACTGAATCAGTCGGCGGTACGCGAGTTGGCGAACGAGGATGCATTGATCCTGATTGCTGGTCGTTATGAAGGCATTGACGAGCGTTTTATTGAAGCTCATGTCGATGAAGAGTGGTCGATTGGCGACTATGTACTCTCCGGTGGCGAGCTGCCGGCGATGGTCCTGATTGATGCGGTTACGCGACTGCTGCCCGGAGCTTTAGGGCATGTGGATTCCGCGGAGGAAGATTCCTTCACGGACGGTCTGCTGGATTGCCCGCACTACACCCGACCGGAGGTGTATGCGGATCAGCGTGTTCCCGACGTGTTGCTAAGTGGCAACCACGCACACATCCGGCGTTGGCGTTTACAGCAGTCCCTTGGTCGGACCTATGAACGACGCGCCGATCTTCTGGAAAGCCGCTCGCTTTCTGGAGAAGAGAAGAAGCTGCTCGAGGAATATCTCCGCGAGCGGGACGATAGTTAACAACGTATCGATGGTAGATCCGACGATTTACCTTAGGAGCACAGCATGACCAACAAAATCATCCTTGCACTCGAAGCAGAGCAGATGACCAAAGAGATCCCAGCCTTTGCCCCGGGCGACACCATTGTCGTTCAGGTGAAAGTGAAGGAAGGCGATCGTTCCCGTCTGCAGGCGTTCGAAGGCGTAGTTATCGCCAAGCGCAACCGCGGTGTGAACAGCGCGTTCACCGTACGTAAAATCTCCAACGGCGTTGGCGTAGAGCGTACTTTCCAGACCTACAGCCCGCAGATCGACAGCATGGCTGTCAAGCGTCGCGGTGACGTGCGTAAAGCCAAGCTGTACTACCTGCGCGACCTGTCGGGTAAAGCAGCTCGCATCAAGGAAAAACTGGCTTAAGTCCAGCTTCCGATGCAGAAAAAAGCAGCCTACGGGCTGCTTTTTTGTTGCCCGTCATTTATCCCTTTCCAGTGTTTCAGGCAGTCGATCCATGTCCCCTCGCGAGCAAGAAATCACCCGTCGTACCGAGCTCTCGGTGACCCGGGTGACCAAGGCGGTATTCCCGTCCACCACCAACCACCACAACACCCTGTTCGGCGGCACCGCCCTGGCCTGGATGGACGAAGTGTCGTTTATCGCCGCCACGCGTTTCTGCCGCCTGCCTTTGGTCACGGTGTCCACCGATCGTATCGACTTCAATCACCCGATTGCCGCCGGCTCCATTGTCGAGCTGGTGGGGCGGGTGGTGAAGGTGGGCAATACCAGCCTCAAGGTCGAGGTGGAAGTCTTTGTCGAAAGCATGAGCTGCGACGGGCGGGAGAAGGCCATCCATGGCCTGTTCAGCTTTGTCGCCATCGATGACGACAAGCGTCCGGTGCCGGTGTTGCCAGGGTTCGCGGCGTAGGAGTCGGCTGGCCGGCGAGGGCGCTTTCGGGTCTCTTCGCTGGCAAGCCAGCCCCCACAAGGGGGTTGGGGTTAGAGGGGCTCGGGCAGGACCAGGGCCAGCAGGGTCCAGCCCGCCGCGGGCTTGAGGCTGCTTTCCGGGGTGACCACATGCACCCAGCCGCTGCTGTCACGGGCGAACAGCAAGGTGGCGCGTTCGCCATGCAGGGCCTGGTAGTCGTCCCAGCCGAAGCCTTCGGTGAGGTGGGTGCTGTACAGTTCGGCGCCTTGGCCCAGCAGGCTGGCCAGCTTGGTGTAGGTCAGGGCCTCGCTGCCCAGCAACTGGCCGCGGTGTTCATGGCTGGCGCGGTGCTTGTCGGTGCGCCGGCTTTCCTGGCTGTTGGCCAGGGCGAACAGGCGCTGGTGGCCGAAGTCGTGGCGAAAGCGCATGGCGGCCAGGGTGTTCAATTCGCCTGAGGGCGAAAGCGCGAGCAGGTGGCCCAGGCCCACCAGGTCCAGATGGGCATCAGCGTGCTGCGAGGCCGGATTGCCGAAATAGGTGGGCAGGCCTTCCATGCGCGCGGCGCGAATGTTTTCCCAGCTCGAATCGGTCAACAGCACCCGGCTGCCCAGCTGTTGCAAGGCCTTGCCGATGGTCCGCGCCGGGCCGTTGGCGCCGACGATCAGGAAACCGCTGGGGGCCGGCTCGGCGACTTTCAGCAGGCGCGCCAAGGGCCGCGCCGTGGCGCTTTGCAGAACCACGGTGCCGATGATCACGGCAAAGGTCAGGGGCACCAGCAGCAATGCCCCCTCATGGCCGGCTTCATCCAGGCGGATGGCGAAGATCGCCGACACCGCGGCCGCGACGATACCCCTCGGCGCGATCCAGGCCAGCAAGGCGCGCTCGCGCCAGTTGAGGCTCGACCCGGCGGTGGACAGCAGCACGTTCAGTGGCCGGGCGATGAACTGGATCACCAGCAGCAGGATCAGCACCAGCGGGCCCAGGGCGATCAGCGCCTTGAGGTCCAGGCGCGCTGCCAGGAGGATGAACAGCCCGGAAATCAGCAGCACGCTGAGGTTTTCCTTGAAGTGCAGGATGTGTCGTACATCCACGCCCTTCATGTTGGCCATCCACATGCCCATCAGGGTCACCGCCAGCAGCCCGGATTCGTGCATCACCTGGTTGGAGGCGATGAAGATGCCCAGCACCGCGGCCAGGGTTGCCAGGTTGTGCAGGTATTCCGGCAGCCACTGGCGGCGCATGATGCTGCCCAGCACCCAGCCTCCGGCAATGCCGAACAGGCTGCCGCAGAGAATCACCCCGCCGAAGGTCAGCAGGCTGTGGCTCAGGCCTTCGCCGGCGGCGCTGGCGATGATGAAGCTGTACACCACCACCGCCAGCAGGGCGCCGATGGGGTCGATGACGATGCCTTCCCAGCGCAGGATATTGGCGATCGAGGCCTTGGGCCGTACCACCCGCAGCATGGGCACGATCACCGTCGGTCCGGTGACCAGGGTCAGGGTGCCGAACAGCAGCGCCAGCATCCAGTCGAACCCCAGCAGCCAATGGGTCGCCAGGGTGATCACCGCCCAGGTGGAGAGGGCGCCGACGGTCACCAGGCGGTGCACCACGCTGCCGATCTCACGCCATTCCGAGAGGTGCAGGGTCAGGCTGCCCTCGAACAGGATCAGCGCCACCGCCAGGGACACCAGGGGCATCAGCAGTGGGCCGAACATTTCCTGGGGGTCGAGCCAGCCCAGTATCGGCCCGGCAAGAATGCCGCTCAGCAGCAGGAACAGAATGGCCGGCAGCTTCAATCGCCAGGCCAGCCACTGGCAGCCCAGCGCTGCCGCGCCAATGCCGCCGAAAGCCAGCAGAATCTGTTGTTCGCTCATCAATGCACCCTGTTCCTGAAAATGGCTGGCTATGAAAGACTAGCGACCCTCTGCGCAGTTCACTATTTTTTTGCGCGCGGCCCCTGGGTCGCGTCTTTCGAGTCTTTATGCCTGCCATCGACCATCCCCTGATCGACCGTTTCCTCGACGCCCTGTGGTTGGAGAAAGGCCTGTCCGACAATACCCGCGATGCCTACCGCAGCGACCTGGCGCTGTTCAATGGCTGGCTGCAGGAGCAAGGGCTGGAGCTGCCTCGGGCCGGGCGCGAGCTGATTCTCGATCACCTGGCCTGGCGTGTGGAGCAGGCCTACAAGCCTCGCTCGACGGCGCGGTTTCTCTCGGGCGTGCGTGGTTTCTATCGCTATTTGCTGCGAGAAAAGCTGATCGAAATCGATCCCACCCTGCAGATCGACATGCCACAGCTGGGGCGCCCGCTGCCCAAGTCACTGTCGGAAGCGGATGTGGACGCGCTGCTGGCCGCACCGGACTTGAGCGAGGCCATCGGCCAGCGCGACCGGGCCATGCTCGAAGTGCTGTATGCCTGTGGCCTGCGGGTTACCGAGCTGATCAGCCTGACCCTTGAACAGGTCAACCTGCGCCAGGGTGTATTGCGGGTCATGGGCAAGGGCAGCAAGGAACGCCTGGTGCCCATGGGCGAGGAGGCGATTGTCTGGGTCGAGCGCTACATGCGCGATGCCCGGGCCGAGCTGCTGGGCGGGCGCCCCAGCGACGTGCTGTTCCCCAGCCTGCGGGGCGAGCAGATGACCCGGCAGACCTTCTGGCATCGGATCAAGCACCAGGCCAAGGTGGCGGGGATCGGCAAGGCACTGTCGCCCCATACCCTGCGCCATGCCTTCGCCACCCACCTGCTCAACCACGGCGCCGACCTGCGAGTGGTGCAGATGCTGCTGGGCCACAGCGACCTGTCCACCACCCAGATCTATACCCATGTGGCCCGTGCCCGTTTGCAAGATCTGCACGCCAAGCACCATCCGCGGGGTTGATTTGCCTTCCGGGCCGCGCTTTGCGTCGCCCGTAGTCGGTGCCGGCAAACAGATGTGATAGGCTTTGCCGGTTTGCAAAACGGCTGTTTGCGAGCGGTTGCCATGGTGATCGCCGCGAGTGGCCCATTTGCCCGCCTTCAGGAGTTCCCATGCGCTTGACCCAGATTTTTGCCGCCGCCTCCCTGGCGCTGCTCAGCACCTTCGCCATGGCCGATGACAGTGCCGAGAAAGCCATCCGCAAGAGCCTCGAGACCCTGCAGCTCGAAACGCCGGTGGAAAGCATTACCGCCAGCCCCATGGGCGGCCTGTACGAAGTCAAGCTCAAGGGCAGCCGGGTGCTGTACGCCAGCGCCGACGGCCAGTTCGTGGTCCAGGGCTATCTGTTCCAGCTCAAGGACGGCAAGCCGGTCAACCTGACCGAAAAAACCGAGCGCCTGGGCATTTCCAAGTTGATCAATGGCATTCCGGTCGCGGAAACTGTGGTCTATCCGGCCATTGGCGAGACCAAGACCCACATCACCGTGTTCACCGACACCACCTGCCCGTACTGCCACAAGCTGCACGCCGAAGTGCCCGAGCTGAACAAGATGGGCGTTGAAGTGCGTTATGTGGCCTTCCCGCGTCAGGGCCTGGGTTCCCCGGGTGATGAACAGCTGCAGGCGGTCTGGTGCTCGGCGGACAAGAAAGCCGCCATGGACAAGATGGTCGACGGCAAGGAAATCAAGGCCGCCAAGTGCGCCAACCCGGTATCCAAGCAATTCGCCCTGGGCCAGTCGATCGGTGTCAACGGCACCCCGGCCATCGTCCTTGCCGATGGGCAAGTGATTCCCGGCTATCAGCCGGCACCGCAGATCGCCAAACTGGCACTGGGTGCGAAATAATCCTGCATCGTCACGCTAGCCTTTGACGATCATGGCTCGCCGGTGAAAGCGGGCGGGCCATTAATAGAGAGCCGCGCAGTTTGCGGCTGTATTCCACGGCCGGCCTAGAGTCGGCCGTTTTATGGGGAGTTCAGAGTGAATCCGGTCAAAGTAGGCATCTGTGGGCTGGGTACTGTCGGTGGCGGTACCCTAAACGTACTTCAGCGCAACGCCGAGGAGATTGCCCGCCGTGCCGGGCGTGGAATCGAAGTAGCGCAGATTGCTACCCGTACGCCAAAGCCGCAGTTCCAAACGACCGGTATTGCGATTACCAACGATGTCTTCGCCGTGGCCACCAATCCCGAGATCGATATCGTCATCGAGCTGGTGGGTGGCTACACCGTGGCCCGTGACCTGGTGCTCAAGGCCATCGAGAACGGCAAGCACGTGGTCACCGCCAACAAGGCGCTGATCGCTGTGCACGGTAACGAGATTTTCGCCAAGGCCCAGGAGAAGGGCGTGATCGTCGCTTTCGAAGCGGCCGTGGCCGGTGGCATCCCGGTGATCAAGGCGATCCGCGAAGGCCTGTCGGCCAACCGCATCAACTGGCTGGCGGGGATCATCAACGGCACCGGCAACTTCATCCTCTCGGAAATGCGCGAGAAGGGCCGCACCTTCGAAGACGTGCTGGCCGAGGCCCAGGCCCTGGGTTATGCCGAGGCCGACCCGACCTTCGACGTCGAAGGCATCGATGCTGCCCACAAGCTGACCATCCTGGCGTCCATCGCCTTTGGCATCCCGCTGCAGTTCGACAAGGCCTACACCGAAGGCATCACCAAGCTGACCACTGCCGATGTGAACTACGCCGAGGCCCTGGGCTACCGCATCAAGCACCTGGGTGTGGCGCGCCGCACCGAGGCCGGCATCGAGCTGCGGGTGCACCCGACGCTGATCCCTGCCGATCGCCTGATCGCCAACGTCAACGGCGTGATGAACGCGGTGATGGTCAATGGTGACGCTGCCGGTTCGACCCTGTTCTACGGCGCTGGCGCCGGCATGGAACCGACCGCTTCCTCGGTGGTGGCCGACCTGGTGGACGTGGTCCGCGCCATGACCAGCGACCCGGAAAACCGCGTGCCGCACCTGGCCTTCCAGCCCGACTCGCTGTCGGATCATCCGATCCTGCCGATCGAATCCTGCGAAAGTGCCTATTACCTGCGGATCCAGGCCAAGGATCACCCAGGCGTACTGGCCCAGGTGGCGAGCATCCTTTCCGAGCGTGGCATCAACATCGAGTCGATCATGCAGAAGGAAGTGGAAGAGCAGGACGGCCTGGTGCCGATGATCCTGCTGACCCACCGCGTTCTGGAGCAGCACATCAACGATGCGATCACCGCCCTGGAAGCCCTGCAGGGCGTCGTTGGCCCAGTGATGCGTATCCGCGTCGAACATCTCAATTGAAGCAGCGGCAAGCTTCAAGCAACCAGCGGCAAGTCAGGAGCCGAGCGGCCCTGGCTTGCAGCTTGTAGCTGATAGCTTGCAGCTCAAACCGAAGGTTTGCACTTATGCGCTATATCAGTACCCGTGGCCAGGCACCGGCCCTGAATTTCGAAGATGTGCTGCTGGCCGGCTTGGCCAGCGATGGCGGTCTCTATGTGCCTGAGAACCTGCCGCGCTTCACCCAGGAAGAGATCGCCTCCTGGGCCGGCCTGCCGTATCACGAGCTGGCGTTCCGGGTGATGCGCCCGTTCGTCACCGGCAGCATTGCCGACGCCGACTTCAAGAAGATCCTCGAGGAAACCTACGGCGTCTTCGCCCACAGCGCCGTGGCGCCGCTGCGCCAGCTCAACGGCAACGAGTGGGTGCTGGAACTGTTCCACGGCCCGACCCTGGCGTTCAAGGACTTCGCCCTGCAGCTGCTGGGTCGCCTGCTTGATCATGTGCTGTCCAAGCGCGGCGAGCGCGTGGTGATCATGGGCGCCACTTCCGGTGATACCGGTTCGGCGGCCATCGAAGGCTGCAAGGCCTGCGAGCACGTCGATATCTTCATCATGCACCCGCACAACCGGGTGTCCGAGGTGCAGCGTCGGCAGATGACCACCATCTTCGGCGAGAACATCCACAACATCGCCATCGAAGGCAACTTCGACGACTGCCAGGAAATGGTCAAGGCCAGCTTCGCCGACCAGGGCTTCCTCAAAGGCACGCGCCTGGTGGCGGTGAACTCGATCAACTGGGCGCGGATCATGGCCCAGATCGTCTACTACTTCCACGCGGCCCTGCAGCTGGGCGGCCCGGCGCGCTCCATCGCGTTCTCGGTGCCCACCGGCAACTTCGGCGACATCTTCGCCGGTTACCTGGCGCGCAACATGGGCCTGCCCATCAGCCAGCTGATCGTCGCCACCAACCGCAACGACATCCTGCACCGCTTCATGAGCGGCAACCAGTACGTCAAGGAAACCCTGCACGCGACCCTGTCGCCATCGATGGACATCATGGTCTCGTCGAACTTCGAGCGCCTGCTGTTCGACCTGCACGGGCGCAATGGCGCGGCCCTGGCCGGGCTGATGGAGAGTTTCAAGCAGGGCGGCGGCTTCAGCGTCGAGGAAGATCGCTGGACCGAAGCGCGCAAGCTGTTCGACTCCCTGGCGGTGAATGACGAAGAGACCTGCGAGACCATTGCCGAGGTCTTCGCCCAGACCGGTGAAGTGCTGGATCCGCACACCGCGATCGGGGTCAAGGCCGCTCGCGAGTGCCGCCGCAGCCTGGATACACCGATGGTGATCCTGGGCACCGCGCACCCGGTGAAGTTCCCGGAAGCGGTGGAAAAGGCCGGTGTCGGCAAGGCTCTGGAGCTGCCGGCCCACCTGACCGACCTGTTTCAGCGTGAAGAGCGCTGCACAGTCCTGGCCAACGACCTGAAAGCAGTGCAGGCTTTTGTCAGCCAGCACGGCAACCGTGGCAAGCCGCTCTGATAGATTGGCCTTGTCGACCACTAAGCCCGTCTTCTGACGGGCTTTGTTTTTTCAAGCTGCTGCACGGGCGGGGCCCGTCAGGGGCAGGGAGGCCTGGATGATGAATCGCCGAACTTTTCGGATGCCCAGGGGCTTGTGCCTGCTTGTCGCCTGCCTGCTGGCCTGGTCATTGCCCTGGGAGCCGGCCCTGGCCAGCGTGGCGAAGAGCCTGCCATTCAAATTGGTGCCGGCCTTTGTCGATCTGGAGCCACTGGAACTGGCGCCAGCCCAGCGCCAGTGGCTGCAGGCCCACCCGACCCTGCGAGTGGGGATCGCGATCGACGATTACCAGCCCATCGATATCACCCGCGATCGTAACCGTTACCAGGGCATCAGCGCCGACTACCTGAGCCTGGTGGGCGAGCGGCTGGGAGTCGGGATGGAGGTGCTGGGCTTTGCCGAGCGCGAACAGGCGGTGGAGGCGCTGCGCAACGGCACCATCGATGTGCTGACCAGTGCCAATGGCTACGAGCGTGGCGTATCCGGGCTGCGGTTTACCAGTGACTACATGCCCGACCGTTCCGTGGTGGTGGTGCGCCGCGACGAGCCGGATCTGGGTGATGATCTGCGGGGCAAGAAAGTGGTGCTGCTGGATGGCTACGCCAACGCCGCCCAAGTCCACGCCGCCTACCCGGACAGCCAGGTCATGCTCTCGCCGAACCTCTACAGTGGCCTGGAGGCGCTGAACCAGGGGGATACCGACGCCTTTATCGGCAACGAGGTGATTGTTCGCGCCTACAAGGCCCTGCGCCCCTACCTGGCGGTGCGGATCCGCGTTGAAAGCCGCTTGCCGCCCACCGGCTTCGCCTTCGCCACCCGGGACAGTAACCCGCAGTTGGCGCAGATGCTGGAGCAGGCCCTGCAAAGCATCGACGAGTCCATACGCCGGGAAATCCAGGCGCGCTGGACCACCGGCCTCGGGACCAGTATTTCCAGCGAGCGGATCGAGCTCAGCGCCCAGGAGCAGGCCTGGATTCTTCAGCACCAGCATGTGCTGGTGGCCTCCCAGCAGTACCCGCCCCACGTGTTCAAGGACAAGGAAGGGCGCTGGGTTGGCCTGAACATCGATCTGCTCAGCCGTATCTCGCTGATGACCGGGCTGCAGTTCGTGCAGAAGGAAAGCCAGTCCACCGCGCAGACCCTGGAGCTGCTGGAAAGCGGCCAGGCACAGATGACCTCGACCCTGACCGCCAGTGATGATCGGCGCCTGTTCCTGAATTTCTCCCATACCTTCGGTGGCGCTGCCTGGGTGTTCGTGGTGCGCCCGGAGGATCGGCGCTTGAGCAGCCTGAAGCAGATGGCCGGGGAAGTGCTGGCGCTTCCGGCCCGGCATACCCTGGAGAGCTATATTCGTCGCAACTATCCCGATATCAGCCTGCGCAGTGTCGCCAGCTATGAGGAGGCCCGCGCCCTGGTGCGCAGTGGCCAGGCCATGGCGACCATCCAGAACGAAGTCCAGGTCCAGGCCCTGGGCCCTGCCGACGATGGCCTACGGGTGGGGCGCAGTGTCGAGGGCACCTGGTCCGCCGACGAGTTTTCCGTGCGCAAGGACCAGCCCGAGCTGCTGAGCATCCTCAACAAGGCCCTGGAGGCCTTGCCGGTGGCGGAGCTCAGCGCCATCCGCCTGAAGTGGCTGGGAGCCACGCCGGTGCCGATGCCGGTCTGGCAACGGGTGCCGACCTGGGTGTACTGGGCCATTACCACTGCGCTGCTGTTCGGGCTGATCTCCCTGGTCTGGAACAGCCGGCTCAAGCGCCAGATCCAGCAGCGAGTGCAGGCCGAACAACGGCTCAGCGATCAACTGGTGTTCAAGCGTGCCTTGCTCGATGGCATTCCCAACCCGATCTTTGTCCGGGACCTGGAAGGGCGGCTGATTACCTGCAACAGGAGTTATGAGCAACAGCTGGGGACCCGTCTGGATCTGATCCAGGGGCGTCGGCTGACGGAGCTGGACCTGCTGCCGCCGGCAACCGCCCGCCAGTTGCACGGCGAGATCATGCAGTTGCTGGAGTCCGAAGAGTCGGTGTTCAACGACCGGCAGGTGGAGTCCCGGGACGGGCCGATCGATGTCTATCAATGGACGGTGCCGTTCTACAGTGCCCAGGGGCAGTTGCAGGGCCTGCTGGGGGGCTGGATCGACATCACCGAGCGCAAGCGCCTGGAGAACCAGCTGGTGGATGCGCGCCAGGCCGCCGACCAGGCGAATGCCGCGAAAAGTGCGTTTCTGTCCACCATGAGCCACGAGATCCGCACTCCCATGACGGCCATCATCGGCCTGCTGGAGTTGGAGAAGGAGCAGGCCAGGGTGCGTGGCGTACCTTTCTCCGAGGCCTTGCGGGTGGCTTATCAGTCTGCCCAGGAGCTGATCAGCCTGATGGGCGACAGCCTCGACCTGGCCAAGATCGAGGCCGGCTACATGCAGCTGGCGCCGCAAGTCACCGCGCTCAAGCCGTTTTTCGACAGCATCCGGCAGTTGTTCGAGGTGACGGCGCGCAACCAGGGGGTGCGTTTGCTGCTGGTCTTCAATGAAGAAGCCCGCGGCCGCTATCTGTTCGATCCATTGCGCCTGCGCCAGGTCCTGCACAATCTGGTGAGCAACGCCCTGAAGTTCACCGCCGAAGGTGAAGTACGGCTGATGGTCGAGCGCCACCCCGACGCCTCCGGTGTCGAGTGCCTGCGTATCAGTGTTGCCGATACCGGTCCGGGTATCAGTGCCGAGCAGCAGGCCAGGCTGTTCACCCCCTTTGCCCAGGCTGATGCCACGACCTCCCTGGCCTATGGCGGTACCGGGCTGGGCTTGAGTATCTGTCGGCAACTGGTGGAACTGATGGGCGGGCGGATTCACCTGGCCAGCGAGCCCGGGGCTGGCACCCTGGTGACCATCGAGCTGTATCTGGAGCGCCTCAGTGATGATCTGGAGCGGTCGCAGGAGGTGCCTGCCGAGCGTCCGCCCAGTCGCAGCATCGAGGTGCTGGTGGTGGACGACTTGAGCGCCAATCGCATGGTCCTGAGCCAGCAGCTGATGTTCCTCGGGCACCGGGTGGTGGCCTGCGACAACGGGGAGGACGCGTTGATGCAGTGGCAATCCGGCACCTTCGACCTGGTGATGACCGATTGCAACATGCCGGGCATGAGTGGCTACCAGTTGACCGAATCGATCCGACGCCGGGAAGCCGAAGAGGGGCGTGAGCGTTGCCCGGTGATAGGTTGCACCGCCAATGCCTTCGAGGATGAGCGCGAGCGCTGCGATCGGGCGGGCATGGATCAGTTGCTGGTCAAGCCGGTGACCCTCGACCAGTTGGCCCAGTCCCTCGCGCATTTCCTGCCGGCGCTGTCCTTCGATATCCAGACCCTGCGGACCATGACCCAGGCTGACGAGCAGGTGTTGCAGCGGATGCTGCACGAGCTGCTGCGCAACCTGGTCGAGGAGCAGCAGGCCCTGGCGGCGGCTCTGGCGGAGCTTGACTGGTGGCGCCTTAGCGGCACCTTGCACCGGCTCAAGGGGGTCTGCTGCCTGATCGATGCCTTGCCTCTGGCCAAGGCCTGCCTGGAGTTCGAGAGCCTGGTAAAGGCGCGGCAGGAGCAGGCCCTTGGCAAGCAGTGGGTGATCTTGCAGGAGGTCATCGAAAGGTTGCGCGCTGATATTCAGGCGGCCCTGAACGATTAAGACTTGTCCTATGTGTGATTAGGATTTGTCTGATTACCGTGGCGGCCGGTAGGGATTGTCCCTGCCTGCGCCGTACCGGAGGTTGCCCCATGCATTCGCTCAATGTGCTGATTCTCGAAGATAACTCCTTTCAATTGATGGCCTTGCACCAGATGCTCAACGCCAATGGCGTGTTCAACGTGCTGGCCGCCGAGAGTGTGCAGGCGGCGTTGCGTTCGCTGGAAAACCGCGGGCCGGTGGACATTGCCATCTGTGATCTGTACCTGGAGCAGAGTGACGGCCTGGAGTTGATTCGTGATCTGGCGCAGCAGCAGTTGGCCGGGGCGCTGATCATTCTCAGCGACGCCGAGCCGGATGTGCTCGAGGGCACGGCGGGGATGGCCCGCGAGCTGGGGCTGAAGGTGCTCGGCTGCCTGTCCAAGCCGGCTTCGGCCACGGTGCTCGGAGACTTGCTCGCCGCCTACCGGCAGCAGTCCCGCCAGGGCAGCCCGGCGCAGAACCAGGCCCTGCTCCGTGAACTGCTGACCCTGGATCCTTTTTCCCTGGAGCCGGTGAGCCAGGCAGAAGGGCTGGCAGCCGTGCTGGGCCATGGCGTGGCCCATTTCCAGCCGGTGGTCCATCAACACGGCGGCTTGCGGGGCGTCGAGGCCCTGGCCCGCTGGCAGCATCCGGAGCGCGGGCTGCTGATGCCCGGCGAATTCCTGCCCCTGCTTGAGTTCGCCGGCCTGCAGGAGATCTTCACCTGGCACATGCTGGAGCAGGCGCTGGAACTGGCGGCCGGGGTCAGGCTGGTCATGGGCTACTCGCTGGCGGTGGCGGTGAACATTCCCATCGGCATTCTCGAGCGGCCGATGTTTCCCCGGCTGTTGGAGGCCTTGCTCCGGCGCTTCGAAGTGCCGGCACGGCTGCTGACCCTGGAGCTCATCGACACCACACAGCTGCAGACCGATACCGCCCATGTGGAAGCCCTGCTGCGCCTGCGGATGATCGGCTGCAAGCTGTCCATCGGCGATTTCGGCGTCGGCGGCACCAGTCTGCAGCGCCTGCTGGAGTTGCCCTTTACCGAGCTGAAGATCCCGCCAAGCTTCGTGGTTGGCCTGGCCAGTGACGAACGCAAATTGGCCCTGGTAGGGGGCGCGATGAACATGGCGCGGCGTATGTCCCTGGAGGTAGTCGTGGCGGGTATCGAGAGCGAGCCTGATTGCCTGGCCGCCAAGGCCCTGGGAGGCGCGCACCTGCAGGGCTGCTTCGTGGCCCCGCCCATGAGTGCTGCCGAGGTGCGCCAGTGGCTGCTCGAAAGCCTGGCCGAGGATGAGTGCCCCAATGCGTCCTCGGCCTGCGTCTGTGTCTAGGCCAGGCCGTGCTCCTGGACGTAGATGTACAGCGCGGCTTCGCTGGAGAGGCCGAGTTTGCGCATGGCGCTGACTTTCTGCGCGCTGACGGTCTGCTTGCTGCGGCTGAGTCGGCTGGCGATCTCACCCACCGCATGGCCCGCGGCCAGGAGGCGAATCACCTCCAGCTCCCGGGGGGATAGCTGATCCGCCGAGACCAGCCGGTCCGGCCCGACCTCGCCGGCGAGGCTCAGGGCCCGCTGGATGGCCTGGGCGACATAGGGTTTGTGTTGGCGCGCCCGGGCGATGGCCGACGGCAACTCCTCCGCCAGGCTGGCCTTGCTCAGCAGGCCCATCACCCCCAGGTCGAGGATCGAGCGAAACAGCCCGGCGTGATTGAGCATGGTCACCACCACGATCGGCAACTCGGGATGATGCCGACGCAACTGTTCGATCAGGCGCAGGCCATCGTTCTGCTGTTCGGCGGGCATCATGAAATCGGTCACCAGCACGTCGCATTCAATCTCTTGTACCCGTTGGATGAGGGCTGAGGGAGACGTGGCCTCGCCGACGATGGACAGGCTGGGGTCCTGCTCCAGCACGGCACGCAGGCCGATCAGAAAGATCGGGTGGTCGTCGGCAAGGATGATGCGCAAGCGGTTGTTCGACGTTGCTTTCAAAGCAGGGCTCCGGTGCGAAGGCTGTGTTGTTTGCGCCTGGTCGGTGGATTTTTCAACTGTCATGTTAGCCGTGCATGCTCGATTGACTCAGGTCGGCAGCAGTAGGTGTAGCGAACTTTCCTCTCTGAGCGACGGTCACTTGAATGTCAGAAAGCTACCGGCATTTTTGTTTTCGAACCTTTAATTCGAGCTATTGAGTGGTGATCTAGATGGAAAGTATCAGTCTTTTATTGAATGAGGCGCTGAGTCCCTACCAGGTCACACTGACCCCTAGCGGCGCCCAGGGCGAATGCCTGGTGAGCTTGCGCAACGCGGCGGGGGCACTGGTGGTGGAGCGTGAAGTGAATCGGGCCCAGCTCACCGACAAGCGCCTGCTCACCGATGTCGTCGATGGCCTGCACCGTGATGTGTTGATCGCTGAGGGCCGGCTGGAGCCCTGCGTGATTGCTGCATTGCGCCATGCTGCGCAGGGCAGGGTTTTCGATCAGCACAACTGATGTTTTTTTACGGAACCTTCTCGTCATCCCGTCAGTCAGACTCAGTATCAGCAGGATCAGGCATTGTGCTCCGGTGTTTGTAGCCTGCTGGTACGGGTCTTCATAGACCACGTTTAACCCCGAGTCGTCTCCCCACTTCTCGGGGTTTCTTTTTGTCCGGCGTTTGTCAGTGGTCCTTCAGGCCCTGGAAATAGCTGCGGGCGTCGGCGCGGTAGGCATCGCGCATTCCGGGCTCCAGCCAGGTGGCGTACAGCTCGACCAGGCGATCCTCGCGCAGTTTGCGCAGGGCCTGGTTGATCCGGGCAATGGCTTGCTGGCCCTGGGCGGTCTTGCTGCAGCCAATGTGGATCTCCTGGTATTTCTCGGTGCCCTGGATCGGATAGAACTCCAGGTCCTGTGGGTCGATGCCTTGCTGCGTGGCCTGATAACGGATTTCCGGCCAGTAGCCCAATAGCAGGCGCAGGCGCCCCAGGCGCTGCATCTGCAGCAGGCTGCCCAGGGCATCGTTGCCGTGGTGGGCATTGACTGCACCTTCCGGCGCCTGCGACAGCAGGTTGTCGACCTGCTGGCCGTAGCTGCGCTCGGCGACCACACCGACTTTTTCCTGGCCGCTGTCGAGCAGGGCATGCAGGTCGATCCTGCCGTTCTGGATGAAGTGCGCCAGCTGTTCATGATCGCTGCGGCGGATCACCAGGCCATTGCTGAGAATGCGAAAAGCGGTGATGGAGAAGGTCACCCACTGCTCGCGCTCCTTGTTCATGATCAGCGACGGGTCGCAGACGAAGGTCGCCTCGCGAAGCATCTGCATGCCCCGGGCGCGGTTGACCCGAACCATTTGCTGCGGGTATTCGGGCAGGCTGGCGATGAGCTGGGGCATCAGCAGGTCGATGACGCCCTGGCCCTTCTGCTCGCCCTCGAAAATCGTCAGGGGCGGCAAGTCCCGCAGCAGCCAGAGCAGCGACTCCTGTGGCGCGCTGGTGGCGCTCGGCAGCCAGAGCAGGGCAAGCAGCAAGGTCGCCGCGCGCCATTCACGCAAGCGTGACCGGGGTAGCAACCAATGTCGGATGGCCCGCAGCGGCGCGCCTGTAGAGAGCCGGTATTTCAGCTTAGATTGCCCCAAGGCTGCGTAAATTGCGGATCTGCTCGGGGCTGTAGCCCAGGCTCGCCAGGACTTCGTCGGAGTGTTCGCCAAGCTGCGGTCCCACCCACTCCGCGGAGCCGGGGGTTTGCGACAGCTTGGGGACGATGCCGGGCATCTTGAAGGCCTTGCCGTCCGGCAGCTTGGCCTGCAGGAACATTTCCCGGGCGAGGAATTGTGGGTCATGGAACATGTCTTCGGCACTGAAGATCCGGCTGGCCGGGACCTCGGCCTGGTTCAGCTGTTGCAGTACCTGGTCCAGGGGTAGGGAGGCGACCCAGCGATCGATGACTCCGTAGAGCTCGTCGCGGCGCGTGTCGCGTCCGTCGTTGCTGGCCAGCGTCGGGTCGTTGGCCAGGTCTTCGCGGCCGATGATGTGCATGAAGCGCTTGAAGATCGCATCGCCGTTGGCGCCGATCTGCACGTGCTTGCCGTCGGCACTGGTGTGGATCGACGATGGGGTGATGCCGGGCATGATGTTGCCGCTGCGCTCGCGAATGAAGCCGAACACGTCGAACTCCGGGACCATGCTTTCCATCATGGCGAAGATCGCCTCGTACAGTGCCACGTCCACCACTTGGCCCTGGCCGCCGTTGACCTCGCGATGACGCAGGGCCATCAGGGCGCCGATCACGCCCCACAGGGCGGCGATGGAGTCGCCGATGGATATGCCGGTGCGCACTGGCGGGCGGTCCTCGAAACCGGTGATGTAGCGCAGGCCGCCCATGGATTCACCTACCGCGCCGAAGCCGGGCTGGTCCTTCATCGGCCCGGTCTGGCCGAAGCCCGAGAGGCGCACCATCACCAGCTTCGGGTTCAGGGCGTGCAGCACGTCCCAGCCCAGGCCGAGTTTCTCCAGCACGCCGGGGCGGAAGTTCTCGATCAGGATGTCAGCCTCGGCCAGCAATTGCTTGAGCACGGCCAGGCCTTCAGGGTGCTTGAGGTTCAGGGTCAGGGATTTCTTGTTGCGGGCCTGGACGAACCACCACAGCGAGGTGCCTTCATACAGCTTGCGCCACTTGCGCAGCGGATCGCCGCCATCGGGGGACTCGACCTTGATCACTTCGGCGCCGAACTCGGCGCAGATGCGCGAGGCGAAGGGGCCGGCGATCAGGGTGCCAAGTTCGATCACTTTGACGCCGGCGAGGGGCTTGCTGAGGCTGTTCATGGGGCATCCGCTGGGCAAGAAAATCCGCCTAGCCTAGACCATTGGTCGTCATTAAGGCAGCGCCGGGTGCCCGGGTTGATTGATTATTTGCCTGCCGGTTTGCCAATCATCGTGCTTCTCATTCTCTTCGGTGGCGGGTTTAATGTCGCCGTTTGTGAAAAGGGCGGTTTCGATGGGCATGGCTGCAGCGGTGCCCTGTCGCTCATTCGGTAGTTTTTGCGCGGGTGAGGCCACTCAGTATTCCCGAAAATTTTTGTTACAAATACCGCCTGCAAAAATTACATGTGATGAGTTGAAAGTCTTACATGTGATGTTCTAGTCTCTGCACCATGGAAAACAAATCCTCAGCCCATTACCAACGTTTATTCCGTCAGCGCCTACGTGATCAGGGCCTGGTGAAAAAGGAAGTCTGGATACTGCCGGAGAACGCCCAGGCGTTGCTGGCGGTTGAACGCAAACTGCGTCAGCCCCTCGAGGGGCTGGCTCCTGTGGAAAAGGATGGAGAAATGAGCATGCCGCAGATCTGGAATGCCCGATCGTTGTGCCAGGCGCTGGCGGCCACCGAGCTGTTCAGCGGTGGCGAGGCCAGTGTTGAACTGCTCGACGGCGCCGAGCCGAGCTTGCACGTGACCATGCGCGAATACGGCGACCTGCCGCTGTTCATCGCCCTGTCCGGCGAGCAGATCCTGGTGGAAGGGCTGCTCTGGCCGCAAAGCGAAGTGACCGACGTGGTGGCCTTCAACGAAGAGGTGCTGGTCAGCCGGCAACTGTTTCCGCTGTCGAGCATCGGCCTGGAAACCCGCTTGGGTGGCGAGCGCTTCTACATGATGTTCGGTGCCCTGAGCGCGACCTCGATCCTCTCCAACGTGCTCTACGAGATCGAAACCCTGGCCAGCAACGTGATCAGGGCCACCGAGGCCTACGAAGGCTACCTGAAGGCTCAGGCCTGACCTGGAGGAATGCACATGAACGTATGGAGCAAGTTGCTCACCGCCCTGCGCGGTGGTGCCAATGAGGCGGGCGAGGCCCTGGTGGATAGCCAGGCCCTGAGGATTCTCGATCAGGAAATCCGCGACGCCGATCAGGAACTGCGCAAGTCCAAGGAGGCCCTGGCCGAGATCATGGCCCGGCAGAAACTCGCCGCCGAGCGCGCCAACAGCAGCGCGGCCAAGGTCGCCGAATATGAAAGCTACGCCCTCAAGGCCCTGGAGGCAGGTAACGAAACCCTGGCCCAGGAAGTGGCGCAGAAGATCGCCAACCTGGAAAATGACCTGGCCGTGGAGCGCGAGCAGGCCGACGGTTTTGCCGCCAGCGTGGCCCAGTTGCGCAAGGCCGTGACCCAGGCCGAGGGCAATATCAAGCATTTGAAACAACAGGTGGATACCGTCAAGGCCACCGAGAGTGTGCAACGGGCGCAGCAGGCGGTGGCCCAGCGCTACGGCGGCTCCCAGAGCAAGCTGCACACGGCGGTTGAGTCCCTGGAGCGGATCAAGCAGAAGCAGGCCGAACGCGCGGCCAAGATGGACGCCGCGGCGGAGCTGGCCAGCACCAGCAGCCCGGACGATGCCCTGGACGCCAAGTTGCGCGAAGCCGGGATCGTTGCCGGCAGCACCAGCGCCGACAGCGTGCTGGCGCGCCTCAAGGACCGCGGCAAGTCCTGATTCACCGTTGTGTTGTAAGGGTGGGGCCGGTTGGCCTTGCCCGGCTTTTTCAGGGATAGGAAAGCAATGGAAATCTTCCTGCAGACAGTGTTGTCGTTTCCCACGGTGCTGTTCAGCTTCATGCTCTGCCTGGCAGTGATCTACTGGGCTGTGGTGGCTCTGGGCATGCTTGAGGTTGACCTGCTGGATTTCGAGGCCGACTCGCTGCTCGACAGCGCCCACGCCACCGAAGGCCTGGCCGGGCTGCTGATCAAGTTCAAGCTCAACGGGGTGCCGGTCACCCTGGTGTTGACCCTGCTGATGTTCTTCAGCTGGTTCCTGACCTATTTCGCCGAACTCTTCATTCTCAGTCACCTGCCCCTGGGTTGGCTGCGCTATCCCCTGGGCTTGCTGCTGGCCGTGGGCGCGCTGTTTCTGGCGGCGCCCATCAGTGCGGCGATCTGCAGCCCGCTGCGCCCGCTGTTTCGCAAGATGGAAGCCACCAGCAGCAAGTCGGTGCTGGGGCAGACCGCCGTGGTACGCAGCGGCAGAGTCACCCTGGAACACGGCGAAGCCGTGCTCGAGGACGGTGGCGCGGGCCTGATCCTGCGTGTGCGTGCCGATGAGGCACGAGCTTTCAAACGCGGCGATCGCGTCGTGTTACTGGAGTATCTGGAGGCGCAACATGCCTATCGGGTCATTACCGAGGACGAGTTTCGCGGCCAATGAGCCCGGACTCCCTCAGAATCAAAGGAGATTGATTGCATGAATTTACCGTCGCTGCTGCCCATCCTGTTCGGGGTCGGCCTCGTCGTTCTGGTGGTCTTTGGCCTGTTGGCCCTGTTCAAGGCCTTCTACATCAAGGTCCCCCAAGGCACGGCGCTGATCGTCAACGACATGTCCTCGACCCCCAAGGTGCACTTCACCGGCGCCTTGGTGTACCCGGTCATCCACCTCAAGGAGTTCATGCGCATCTCGCTGATCACCCTGGAAGTCGATCGCCGGGCCAAGGACGGTCTGATCTGCCGCGACAACATGCGTGCCGACATCACCGTGGCCTTCTACCTGCGCGTCAATGAAACCCAGGAAGACGTGCTCAAGGTGGCCAAGGCCATTGGTGTCGACCGTGCTTCCGATCGCGCTGCGGTCAACGAGCTATTCAACGCCAAATTCTCCGAAGCGCTGAAGACCGTGGGCAAGCAATTCGACTTCGTCCAGTTGTTCGAGAACCGCCAGGACTTCCGCGACCGCATCATCGAGATCATCGGCAACGACCTCAACGGCTATGTGCTGGAAGACGTGGCCATCGACTACCTGGAACAGACCGCCAAGCATTCCCTGGACCCGAGCAACATCCTCGACGCCGAGGGCATTCGCAAGATCACCGAGCTGACCGCGACCCAGAACGTCATCACCAATGAACTGGAGCGCAACCAGGAGCTGGCGATCCAGAAGAAAAACGTCGAGACCCGCGAAGCCTCGCTGTCCCTCGAGCGCCAGCAGGCCGACGCCGAAGCCCGGCAGAAGCGCGAGATCGAGACCATCCGTGCCCGTGAAGAAGCCGAGACGGCCAAGGTCAAGGAAGAGGAGCGCTTGAAGTCCGAGCAGGCCCGCATCCAGACCCAGCAGGAAATCGACGTACGCACCGAGAACCATCAGCGCGAAGTTGAAGTGGCCCAGCAGAACCGCCAGCGCGCGGTGGTCATCGAGGTGGAGAAAGTCACCCGCGCCAAGGACCTGGAAGTAGTGGCCCGTGAGCGTGAAGTGGAGCTGCAGCGCATCGAGAAAGAAAAGGCCCTGGAAGAACAGCGCAAGAACATCGCCACGGTGATCCGTGAGCGGGTAGCGGTAGAGAAGACCGTGGCCCAGGAAGAAGAGCGGATCAAGGAAGTACGCGAGGTTTCCGAAGCCGAGCGCGCCAAGCAGGTGGTGGTGATCCAGGCCCAGGCCGAAGCCGAGCAGGACCTGGTACGCCAGGTCAAGCAGGCCGAAGCCGACGAGACCCGTTCCAAGCACAAGGCGGTGGAAATCAACAACCTGGCCCAGGCCGAACTGGAAGCTGCGGCCAAGCAGGCCGAAGCCAAGAAACGCCTGGCCGAAGGCCTGGAAGCCGAGCGCGCCGCGCCTGGCCTGGCCGATGCCCGAGTGCTGGAAATCACCGCAGCAGCCCAGGAAAAAGAAGGCCTGGCACAAGCTCGCGTACGCACCGAGCAGTTGATTGCCGAAGCCCGCGGCGAGCAGGAAAAAGGCCTGGCCGACGCCCGCATCATGGAAGCCCAGGCGGCTGCCAAAGAGAAGGACGGCCTGGCGGAAGCCAAGGTCATGGAAGAGAAGCTCGGGGCTCAGGCCCGTGGCGAAGAGCAATTGGGCGCGGCCAAGGCCAAGGCCACCAAGGACCTGGGTTCGGCCGAAGCCGAAGTGCTGCTGCAGCGCCTGAACGCCGAGGCCGAAGGCCTGGGCAAGAAGTTCGGTGCCCTGGATTCCCTCAGCGACAGCGCGCGTTCCCACGAAGAGTTCCGCATGCAACTGGAGAAGAACTTCGAGGAAGCGATGGCCGCCATCGCCGCCAACAAGGAAATCGCCAAGGACCAGGCCGAAGTGCTGTCGGCCGCCCTCAGCAAGGCCAAGATCGAGATCGTCGGCGGCGAAGGCGACTTCTTCAACTCCTTCGCCAAGTCGCTGTCGGTGGGCAAGGCCATCGAGGGCGTGGTGGGCAAGAGCCCGGTGGTCCAGGACGTCCTGGCACGCCTGCTCAACGGCAAGAGCGCACCGGCTGCTGTAGCCGCTGAGCTGGCCGCTGCCGCGGTCGAGCGCAAGCTCGAAACCCCAGCCGCCGAAGCCTGATCGATCCCTGTCAGCAGCGCCCGGGTGCTCTCTGCGCCCGGGCGCTGCTGGCGGGTATTCGAAGCATCGCCGTATACCGGGGCGGACCTGAGCCGATAGATATCCGGCGCCCGTCCCCGTTTTTTTGCACACCGCCGTAGATCCAGGAAGGCCACGATGTCGGACGCTCAAGTCGCAACTCCCCCACAGGACGTATTGGACAAGGCCGTCGCCGAAGGCGGCGCCTATGAGGTGCTGCACAAGCGCCTGCTGGACCAGGGCCAGCGCCTGCGGCAGACCACGGACGGCCTCAACCAGCGACGTCTCGACGAGTTCGGCAACAGCCGCATGGAAGTGGTCGGGCGGGTGCGCATCCGTAGCGAGAACAACTGCATCGCCCGGGACATCGTCCAGGTCGGCGATTGCCTGCTGTTCGGCTACAACGTGTTTATCGGCCTGAAGAAGGAAACCAGCGTCGCCGACGTGTTTTCCCTCTACCGGCTGGTGGAAGAGGGCGAAGGCTACGAAGCCGAGCCCGTGCCCCTGGAAGGCAGCTTCCTGGCGGCCCAGGGCTTCCTCAACGATTTCAACGAGCTCTATACCTATTACAAGAACACCCGCCTGCTGCAACTGGCGATCCGCGACGGCAAGCTGCTGGCGAGTTTCCAGATCGGTGAGCGGGTCACCGATCTGCGGGTGTTCCGCTGGTCGATCTCGGTGGACGGGCATGATGTCCGTTACATCGACAACCGCGGCGAGCGCGATATCGCCCTGCCGGCGCCCTTCGATTTCGAATGGAAGAAAGCCACCCGCGAGATGGTGGTCGAAGGCCGCTTTCCGCACCTGAACATTCTCGACACGGTGTTCGTCGAGACCATCGGCGGCGACCTGACCATCAAGGTCGAGAACAACACTGAGTCGGGCCTGGGCATCTACCGTGAAGAAGTGCTGGACAAGACCCAGTCCCTGGACGATTCGCAGATCGAGTTTGCCCGCCTGGGCAGCCTGATCCTGCTCAAGGTCCTGCCATACCGCGAAGAGCAGTGGCGCTACCTGGTGTTCAACAGCCTGACCCGCCAGGTGGAGCGCATCGACGCCATCGGCCTGGCCTGCGTGCAGCTGCCGGAAGACCACGGGATCATCTTCCCCGGCGGCTACTACCTGCAGAGCGGCGAGTACAAGACCTTCGAGCAGTCCATGGAAGGCATGCGCTACAAGCGCTCGGTGCGCTCGCCCAACGGTGAAGATGTGCAGTACATCTTCTACCACCCGGAGCAGGGCCGTTCGGTGCTGCTGACCTACAACATGATCAACCGCCAGTTGCAGAACCCGCTGTTCGGCCACGGTTATGCGCGCCTGGAAGACGGGCGCATGGTGATCTTCGCCGCCGAGGGCGACGAGCCGACCCGGGTGCACCCGATGCAGGTCTGGCAGACGCCGTTCTTCACCGAGGAATACGCTGCGCGGCAACCGACCCGCAGCGGTTTCCTCGGGCGCATCGGCAACGCCGAACTGGTGCGCAGCGTGTCCGACCTCTACGACCTGTGCCGCGAGATCGACACCCCGGCCGTTTCGGTGCAGCGCTACTCGCTGCTGTGCCAGAACACCCGTCGGCTGTTCGATGTGTACCACTGGCTGGGCAGCGACGAGCTCGACAACCTGGCGCCGCTGCTGCGTGAGGTTGCGGCCACCTCGGAGCTGGTGCTGGATGAATATGAGAAGGTCGAGAGCATCCGCCGCCAGTCGGAGCAGGCCATGGTGGCCGCCGAGGCCAAGCAGAAAGCCCTGCTGGACAGCCTGCTGGTGGACAGCTGGGACCAGGTGCAGAGCTTCGTCGATGCGCTGAACGGCATCACCGCCCAGCGCGGCCTGCTGCTGACCATCCGCGATTACCGCTACATCGACGTGGTGCGCATCGACGCCATGGAAGCCGAGCTGCTCAAGGCCCAGGAACGCACCGCCGCCGGCACCGCGACCTTCCTCGCCAGCGAGCAGGCCCTGCAACCCTTCGTCACCCAGCTCGAAACCCTGGACGCCCAGGCGCAGAAAGCCGAAACCGTGGCCCAGCTCAGCGAGCCCCTGGGGGCCCTGCAAGCCATGGCCGGCGACCTGGACATGCTGTCGAGCCTGATGGCCTCGTTGCAGATCGACGATGCCACCCAGCGCACCCGGATCATCGAATCCATCTCGCAGATCTACGCCCGCCTGAACCAGGCCAAGGCCCGCGCCGAACAACGGCGCAAGGGCCTGGGCTCGACCGAGACCGTGGCGCAGTTCGGCGCCCAGTTCAAACTCTTCAGCCAGGGCATCACCAACGCCCTGGCCCAGGCCCAGGACCCCGAGCGTTGCGATGAGCAGCTGTCGCGGTTGCTGGTGCAGTTGGAGGAACTGGAAAGCCGCTTTGGCGACCATGAACAGTTCCTCGGCGACATCCTCGGCAAGCGCGAGGAACTGCTGGAAACCTTCGAGGCCCACAAGCAATCGCTGCTCGACGAGCGCCAGCGCAAGGCCCAGGGCTTGCTGGACGCAGCCCGACGGATTCTCGACAGCCTTGGCCGGCGCACCGCCAAGTTCACCCAGGCCGAGGAGCTCAACGCCTTCTTCGCCGCTGACCCGCTGATCCTCAAGTTGCGGGAACTGGCCGAGCGCCTGCGCGAGCTCAAGGACAGCGTCAAGGCCGATGACGTCGAATCGCGCCTCAAGGGCGCCCGGGACCAGGCCGTGCGCGCCCTGCGGGACAAGACCGAGCTGTTCGAAGAGGGCGGCAACGTCATCAAGCTCGGCCCGCGCCACCGCTTCAGCGTCAACACCCAGGAATTGGACCTGACCCTGATGCCCCGGGGCGACGAGTTGCACCTGCACCTCACCGGCACCGATTTCCTCGAACCGTTGCGCGACCCTGAGCTGGAGGCTCTGCGGGACTTCTGGCAGGTGGCCCTGGAGTCGGAGTCGGCCCAGTTGTACCGCGCCGAATACCTCGCCGGGCAAGTGCTGGACGCCGCCGACCGGGGCCAGGAAGGCCTGAGCCTGGAAAGCCTCAAGCCGATGCTGGCGCACCCTGACGAGCTGGCGCGGGTGATCCGCGACTTTGCCGCGCCGCGCTACAAGGAAGGCTACGAAAAAGGCATTCACGACCACGACGCCGCGGCGATCCTCCTGCAACTGCTGCCCCTGCGCGACAGCGCCGGCCTGCTGCGCTTCGGCGCGGCGGCGCGGGCCTTCGCCGCGTTGTTCTGGGATCGCCAGCAGCACCAGCCGCAACCCCGGCAATGGGCCGAGCGAGCCCGTACCAGCCGGCATATCCAGCAACTGTTCGGCCGCCGTGAAGGCTTGCTGCAGTTGCAGGAAGAAATCTTCCTGGCGCTGCAGGACTGGCGCCAGCAGCAGGCCTTCAGCCTGCCGTTGGAGCTGCTGCCGGAAGCCGCCGAATACCTGGTACAGGAGCTCGCGGCGCAGCGCATCGAGTTCACCTTCAGCAAGTACGCCAAGCAGTTGCAGGAAGCCCTGACCCTGCGCCTGCAGGGCGCACGCATGTGGGACGACTACCAGCAGGCCCTGGCCCAGCTGGCAGAACGCCCCGCCGCGCAGTGGGCACTGGCCGGCAACTGGCTGGCGGCCTTGTGCGCCGAGGGCGAGTTCGCTGAATGGAGCGACTACGTGCCCGAGGCCGTGGCCCTGTCGTTGCTGGGCGAGGACTTTGCCAAGCGCATCACCGAAGTCGATCTGCGGTTCAAGGTCGACAACCTGATGGGCGAACACCCGCGCATCCAGGAGCGCAGCCTGTCCCTCACCGTGGACGGTTTCTTCGCCCGCCTGCGAGCTCACCGCGAACAGTTCCTCCCCGGTCTGCAGCGCTACCAGGCCTTGCGCCAGGGCATTATCAGTCGCGAACGTTCGGCCCTGCGCCTCAGCGAATTCAAGCCGCGGCCGTTGAGTTCCTTCGTGCGCAACAAGCTGATCAACGACGTGTACCTGGGCTTTATCGGCGACAACCTGGCCAAGCAGATGGGCACCGTGGGTGAGAACAAGCGCACCGACCTCATGGGCCTGTTGATGCTGATTTCGCCACCGGGCTACGGCAAGACCACCTTGATGGAATACGTGGCCCACCGCCTGGGCCTGATCTTCATGAAGATCAACGGCCCGGCCCTGGGCCACCAGGTGCGCTCCCTGGACCCGGCCCAGGCGCCGGACGCCACTTCGCGCCAGGAGCTGGAGAAGCTCAACCTGGCCCTGGAGATGGGCAACAACGTGATGCTCTATGTCGACGACATCCAGCACACCCACCCGGAGTTCCTGCAGAAGTTCATCTCCCTGTGCGACGGCACCCGGCGCATCGAAGGCGTGTGGAAAGACCGCACCAAGACCTACGACATGCGCGGCAAGAAGTTCTGCGTGGTGATGTCGGGCAACCCGTACACCGAATCCGGCGAGGTGTTCAAGATCCCCGACATGCTGGCCAACCGGGCCGACATCTATAACCTCGGCGATACCCTGGGCGGCATGCAGGAAGCCTTCTCCCTGAGTTACATCGAGAACGGCCTGACCTCCAACCCGGTGCTGGCGCCATTGGCCACCCGCGACATGGCCGACGTCTACCGCTTTGTCGCCAAGGCCGAGGGCAAGGCCTTCTCCAGCAACGAGCTGAGCCACAGCTACAGCGGTGCCGAGATCAACGAGATCACCACCACCCTGCAACGCCTGATGCAGGTGCGCGACGTGGTGCTGCGGGTCAACCAGCAGTACATCGCCAGCGCCGCCCAGGCCGACCAGTACCGCAGCGAGCCGCCGTTCAAGCTGCAGGGCAGCTACCGCAACATGAACAAGATGGCGGAGAAGATCTCGGCGGTGATGAACGACGCCGAGCTGTTGCAACTCTTGGCCGACCACTACCAGGGCGAGTCCCAGCTGCTGACCACCGGCGCCGAGGAAAACCTGCTCAAGCTCGCCGAGCTGCGCGGTAACCAGACCCCGGAGCAGAGCCAGCGCTGGGCGCAGATCAAGCGCGACTTCGTGCGCAACCGCTCCATGGGCGGCAGCGACAGCGATGTCGGCACCCGCGTGGTGGCCCAACTCAATGACCTGGTCGAGGGCGTGCGTGGCCTGGCCCGGCCGCCGGTGGACGAGGCCGAGGCGGCCAAGCCCTGGCGTGAACTGCTGGCCGGCCTGGAGCGGCTGGGGCAGCAGGCGCCGCATATCGAAGTTGAGCTGCAAACGCCGGAACAGCCAGGCATGCGTGAAGTGCTGGAAGGCCTGGTCGAGCAGCTGGAAAACAGCTTCCTGCCGCTGATCAAGGTGATGCACAAGAAGATCGACGTCGATCTGCACGGTCATCACCGCATCAGCGACATTGCCAACCGTCTCGACGAACTGAGCCGCATGCTCAGCAACGGCGAGGTTCCGACCCTCAAGGACCCCCAACCGTAGCAGGCCGTGTGAAAACTACTGCGTTTGGCAATACTGCGTTAAAAACAGGCTCGGAATGCTCATTTACAGCTAGTAAACTCCGCTTCCTCGCCTGTTTTTGCCTTGTCTTGCCTTCACTCGTGACGTTTTCACACAGCCTGCGTAGGAGCCGGCTTGCCGGCGAACACCCAAGGATCACGACATGGATTTTGCCCACCTGGACCAGCAACTGCGCGACAGCCTGCAGGACCTGAAACTGAGCAATGAAGAGCGCGACGAACTGCGCCAACTGGGCAGTGAGCTGGGCACCGACCAGGTGCGCTACCTGCGCAATCGGGCCTTTGATCTGGTGCGCGAGTTGAGCCTGGCCGACAGCGCCAATGTGCTGCCGGCGCTGAAATGGCTGGAGCAGGTGATCAAGACCCTGGACACCCACAGCGCCCCGGTGCGGGACATGGCCAGTGCCCACTTCAGCCCCGGCGAGGACTGCCGGCGCAAGATCCGCGACCTGTGCCGCCAGGCCCGGATCTCGGTGGATATCTGTGTGTTCACCATTTCCGATGATCAGCTGAGCGACGAGATCCGCGCCTGCCACAAGCGCGGCGTGGTGGTGCGGGTGATCAGCGACAGTGAAAAGCAGTTCGATGTCGGCAGCGACATCGCCGCGCTACGGGAGGCCGGGGTGCCGGTGCGGATCGACGACACGCCGTTCCACATGCACCACAAGTTCGCCGTGTTCGATGGCCGCACCCTGCTCAACGGCAGCTTCAACTGGACCCGCAGCGCCACCACCGGCAATGAAGAGAACCTGCTGGTGATCGACCATCCGCAACTGGTGGCCAGTTATCTCAAGGAGTTCAACGAGCTCTGGAGCCGCTACGCGCCGCGTTAAGGCGTGCAGCGGCTGGCCTCAATACGGCCTCAGGCGGCGTTCGGGTAACCCCAGGCGCTCTCGGCCGCGAGGCTGTCGATCAGCTTCTGGCGCAGCCCCTGGGCTTTTTCCGGGGCGCTCTGGCTCAGGGTTTCCAGGGCCAGGTGCAACTGCTGCACCGGGTTTTCACCGATGAACAGGTTGCGCAGTTCCAGGCCGGCAATCGCCTCCTCGAAGCGTTGCTGGCGGATATGGTTCAGCACCATGGCCTGGCTCAACTGGCTGGCATAGGCCGCCTGCTGCTCCAGGCGGTTCTTCAGCTCGGCGGCTTTTGCCTGGTCGTCGATGTAGACGTAGCTCAGCGCCAGCTGTTCCAGGAAGAAGGTTTTTTCCGCCGGGTCCAGCGTCGCACTTTGATGGTCGTCGTCGAGGGCTTGCACGGCCTGGTCCAGCAGTTCGCCGGCTTGCCGGGTCTGCTCCAGGTCGTGCAGCAGTTTGGCCTGCAAGGCCAGTTTCATCGGGCGATCGGTGTATTCGAGCTGGCTGTTGAGGCGCGCCATTTCCTCCAGATTGTTGCGAATCAGCCAGCTGTCTCGACGCAGGCGCGGCAGGTCGGCCTGTACCCGCAGTTGGGTTTCCAGGATCAGCAGGCGCAACCACGGCCATTGCTCATCACCGCGCAGGGTTTCCAGGGTCAGCAAGGCTTGTTCCAGCAGATGGGCGCACCATTGCGAGTGTTCCTCGACGTAGCTGCCCCACAGGCAGATCAGGCACCAGATACGCTGCGAGGGCGAAACGGCGCAGGCCTGCAGGGCCGCCTCGGCCTCGGCCCTTTCATTGCGCCCGACATGCCAGTTCAACAGGCTCAGCAGCAGATCGCTGGCGTAACTTTCCGGCATCTGGGCGATCAGCCGTGGAGCCAGGTCCGGGCGGTTGGCATCCAGGATCAGCTTGAGCAACGGCAGGTAAGCGTAGTAGCCGTCAGGCTCGGGGTTCTGCGCCAGCAGTTCGAGCCCGGCATCGAATTCAGCGGTTTCCATGAGCAAGGTCACGACGATGATCTGGGCCGAGCCTGGCAATTGCGCGGCCATGGCCGGGAACTGCGCATCCTGCCCCTGGGCACGGTACTCGCGCAGGGTCTGCTCCACTTCATGCAGGTCCAGTTCGTTGGCCGGCTGTTTGAGCAGCAGTTGCCAGGCCAGGCCGATGCTGGTGGCGGCCTGGTCGGCCAGGCCCAAGCTACGTTGCAGGGCGGCCAGTTGCCGGTGCTCAGCGGGGGAGTCCGGGCTCAACTGCTTGACGCCGAAGGTCACCAGCAAGGCGCGGGCCTGCTCCTGTTCACCCTTGGCCAGCAGCAGTGGAATGCGCAGCAGGGGCGCTGACGGCAGTGGTTGATGCAGGCGCTCCAGCAAGCCCAGCACAGCCTGCGGGCCGTCGTTGTCGAGCAGGGTTTCGAGCAACTGGTTCAGTGCCATGGGCTGGTAGGTTTCATCCAGCTCGGCCAGTACTGCCAGGGCCTGTTCCTGGTTTCCCTGCCGGTACAGCGCAGCGGGCATTTGCAGCAGCCCCAGTTGCCGGGCTTTGCCCGTCAGGCGCTGGGCCAGTTGCAGGCCCACTTGCGGTTCGATGGCGCTCAGGTGCGCCGCGCGATTGATCTGCGCGGCCTCGTCCAGGGTGATGCCCAGGTCATTGTCGGCGCTGCGCTTGTTGGCATAGACCACCAGCAGCGTTATCACGCCGGTAATCAGCAGCAGGATGACAAGTACTTCCATGATCAATCTTCCTCGGGTGCGGCTATTGGCCGGTGACGCGCCCCGCCAAGGGCGCGCAACCGGGGGCGTCAGTTGGTCTGGGAATTGAGCCAGATCTGGCCGTTGGCAATGCGCGCCATCAGTTGCTGTTTCAGCTCGCCGGCACGTTCGGGGGCACGCTGCTGCAGGTCTTCCAGGGCCTGGTACAGCAGCGACAGGGGCTTCTTGTCACTGAGCAGGCTGCCCAGGTTCAGGCCCTCGATGGCCTGGGCGTAACGCTGATGCTGGATATGGTTGAGCAGCAGTTCCTCTTCCAGGATGCGACTGCCCGAATCCTCGGCGTTGAGCCGCTCCTGCAGGGCCTGGGCCTGTTGTACGTCGTCGATGCTCAGGTAGGCGCTGGCGATGTCCTCCAGGTAGAAGCGGGCGTCCATCTCATCCACATCCGGCAGCGGCTCGCCATCCAGTAGCTGCACTGCCTGCTCCAGCAGGGTCCTGGCCTGGGCGGTCTGGTCCAGGGCGTGCAACAGCTTGGCCTGGTCGCACAGGTGCAGCAATTGCTCGTCACCGGGCATCTGCTGGCGCAGGCGGTGCATTTCCTCGATGCTGCTGCGCACCAGCCAGCTGTCCCGGCGATGAGCTGGCAGGTGGCTTTGCATCAGTAGCTGGGTTTGCAGGGCCTGCATGCGCAAGCTGTTGTAGAACTCGTGTTCATTCTTGTAGCCCTCGATCAGTTGCAGGGCCTGGGCCAGCAGGGCTGTGGTCCATTGCGGCTGCGCCTGGTGCAACTCATCGCAGAGGTTGAGCATCAGCCCCGGACGCTGCGACTCGTGGCTGGCTCGCGCCTGCAGCAGGGCCTCGGCTTCGGCGGTCTGGCCCTGGGCCGCCAGATGGTTGAGCAGTTGCAGCAGCAGGCTGTGCTGGTGCATCTCGGGGGCCAGATCCAGCAGGCGCAGGGCGCTATCGATCCGTTGGCGCTTCAGGGCCGAGTCCATCAAATCATCGTAGGTCGAGGAATAAAGGGTGCCGTTATCGGCCAGCAAGCTGAAGGCCGGCTCCACCTGGCCGGCATCGAACAGCGCGATCAGCGCCTGCACCTGTTCCTCGGCCGGCAGTGCGGCCGAGTGGGCCAGAATCCGCTCGGCATGCCCCTGGGTCGCGAATGCATCGAACAGGCTGCGCAGCACAGTGTGATAGCGCTCCTGCCCGGGTTGCTGGAAGCTCGCCCAGGCCTGTTCGAGGCTGATCAGCGCGGCGTCTTGCATGCCCGCCTGAAATTGCAGGCGCGACAGCATCAGCAGATTGCCGATGCTCTGGCGTTCATGGGCCGCAGGGTTTTTCGGGTCGCCGAGCTCGCCGATCAGGGCCAGGGCGCGCGCCTGTTCACCGCGGGCCTGGAGGATTGGCACCTGCAGCAGCGGCCAGCTGGGCAGGGATTCGCCCCAGTGCTCCAGGAGCTCCAGGCAGGCCTGGGTATCCTGGCTGTCGAGCAGCGTTTCAATCAGGGTATTGAGCACGTATTCCCGAGCGTGAGGCGGCAGTTGCTGGTAAATCGCCGTGGCCTGGGCCTTGTGCCCCGCCACATAGAGCTCGCTGGCCACCAGTTGCAGGCCCAACTGCTGCGCTTCGCCCTCCGGCAGTTGTAGCGCCAGTTCTAGGGCCAGCTGCGGCTCGGCCTTGCTCATCAGCAGGGTCTGATTGATCTGGGCGGTGAGGTTGCCGGTCTGTTCCAGGTACTGCTGCTGGTCGGCGGATTTCTGCCGGAAGTACAGAATCGCTGCGATGAACAGCAGCACGATGACGAGCAGGGTGACAAAGAGGGTCATGGACGTCCTTTTCTATTGCACAGCGGCTCTGGCGCGGTGCGCGCCAGCCGGTTTGCGCGGGGTTATAAAGCCATGGTTACGGGCTGGCAACCGACTTTACCCAGGCAATGCGTTTCAGCGGATGTCATCCAGGGCGGGGGCGGCCCGGTCAGCGGTCGGGCAGGGCGGCAGGTTTCAGGTTAGACTTGCCGCCTTTTCGCACACTCAAGAAGCCCGCACATGGCCCAGCCGTCCACCACCTACAAATTCGAACTGAACCTGACCGACCTCGACCGCGGGGTCTATGAAAGCGTCAAGCAGACCATTGCCCGTCACCCTTCGGAAACCGAAGAGCGCATGACCGTGCGGCTGCTGGCCTACGCCTTCTGGTACAACGAGCACCTGTCGTTCGGTCGTGGTCTGTCGGATGTGGATGAGCCGGCCCTGTGGGAAAAGAGCCTGGATGATCGGGTGCTGCATTGGATCGAAGTCGGCCAGCCGGATGCCGATCGCCTGACCTGGTGTTCGCGCCGTACCGAACGCACCAGCCTGCTGGCCTACGGCAGCCTGCGGGTCTGGCAGACCCGGGTAGTGGACGCGGTGAAGAACCTGAAGAACCTCAACATCGCCGGCGTGCCCCAGGAAGTGCTGGAAACCCTGGCCAAGGACATGCCGCGGGTGATCAAGTGGGACGTGATGATCAGCGAAGGCACGATCTTCGTCACCGACGATCGCGGCCAGCACGAAGTACAGTTGGAATGGCTACTGGGCGACCGCGGCTGATTGCCCGTTCCGCCCCCTGATCGATCTTTCGTATTCAAGAGAAGTTGCTGTTAGCCCATGCGTATCGAACCCCGTGAGTTGCCCGCCGTCCTGCCCTTTCTCGGCGATCTGCCGCCGCTGTTGACCCGCCTCTATGCCGCCCGCGGCGTGCAGTCGGTGGAGGAGCTGGACAAGAGCCTGGCGCGGTTGATCCCGTACCAGCAACTCAAGGGTATCGATGCCGCGGTGGACCTGCTGGTAACGGCCCTGGACCAGCGCCAGCGCATCCTCATCGTCGGTGACTTCGACGCCGACGGCGCCACCGCCAGCACCGTCGGCCTGTTGGGCCTGCGCCTACTGGGTGCGGCCCATGTCGATTACCTGGTGCCCAACCGCTTCGAATACGGCTACGGCCTGACCCCGGAAATCGTCGCCGTGGCCCTGCAGCGCCAGCCGCAGCTGCTGATCACCGTGGACAACGGCATCTCCAGCGTCGAGGGCGTGGCCGCGGCCAAGGCGGCCGGCTTGCAAGTGCTGGTCACCGACCACCACTTGCCCGGTCACGAACTGCCGGCGGCGGACGCCATCGTCAACCCCAACCAGCCGGGTTGCGAATTTCCCAGCAAGTCCCTGGCCGGGGTCGGGGTGATCTTCTACGTGCTCATGGCCCTGCGCGCGCGCCTGCGCAGCCTGGGGCGCTACGAAAGCCGGCCGCAGCCGAACATCGGCGAACTGCTGGACCTGGTGGCCCTGGGCAGCGTGGCGGACGTGGTGCCCCTGGACGCCAACAACCGCATCCTGGTGCACCAGGGCCTGGAGCGGATTCGCGCCGGCCGTGCCCGGCCCGGTCTCAAGGCGATTCTCGAAGTGGCCAAGCGCGATCATTCGCGCATCACCTCCACCGACCTGGGCTTTATCCTCGGCCCGCGGCTCAACGCCGCCGGGCGCCTGGACGACATGAGCCTGGGCATCGAATGTCTGCTCAGCGATGACGTCTCGGCGGCCCGGGCCATGGCCGCCCAGCTCGACGAACTGAACCAGGACCGCAAATCCATCGAGCAGGGCATGCAGCGCGAAGCCCTGGCCCAGCTCAAGGAACTGCCGGTGGAATCCATGCCGTTCGGCCTGTGCCTGTTCGATGCCGACTGGCACCAGGGGGTGATCGGGATTCTCGCCTCGCGCCTGAAAGAGCGTTACCACCGTCCGACCATCGCCTTTGCCGATGCTGGCGAGGGCATGCTCAAGGGCTCGGCGCGCTCGGTGCCGGGTTTCCATATCCGTGATGCCCTGGACGCCGTGGCGGCGCGCCAGCCGCAATTGATCAGCAAGTTCGGCGGCCACGCCATGGCCGCCGGCCTGTCGCTGCCGGAGCAGAACTTCCCGGCTTTTGCCCAAGCCTTCGACGAAGAAGTGCGGCGCCAGCTGCAAGAGGAAGACCTCACCGGGCGCCTGCTGTCGGACGGCACCCTGGCCGTGGAAGAGTTCCACCTGGAACTGGCCCGTGCCCTGCGCCATGCCGGCCCCTGGGGCCAGCACTTCCCCGAGCCGATGTTCCATGGCGTGTTTGAACTGGTGGAACAGCGCATCGTTGGCGAACGCCACCTGAAGGTGGTGCTGCGCAGCGAATGCGGCTCGCTGAAGCTGGACGGCATCGCCTTTGGCATCGACCGCGAAGTCTGGCCCAACCCGACCATCCGCTGGGTGGAGCTGGCCTACAAACTCGATCTCAACGAGTTCCGTGGCCAGGAAACCGTGCAGTTGATGATTGCCCATATCGAACCGCGCTGAGGCGGGTAGTGCCGATCGGCTCAGCGCTGGAGCGAGCGAAAACTAACCTGTGGCGAGGGAGCTTGCTCCCGCTGGGCCGGGCTGGCGTATCAGCGCGCAGCGGCCCTAAAAATGGGACTGCTACGCCCCGGAGCGCCGGCCGGTCCCACGGGAGCAAGCACAGTGCTTGACCTTAACTGACTGGCAGTAGGCGGCGCGGGTGGATTTTCCAGACTTTGGGAAAGCGGGGCGGCGGCACGTCTCTTTCTTTTGTAAGGGGTTTCCGAGATGAGTTGGAGCGCTTGTCACGCTAACAGCCGCTGACTAGCCTGCGGTAGTCGCTTCGAGTCGGCGATCGGGTTTAGCAGCTCGGGTCCAAGTAACGCCAGCATTGCCATTGATACAGCGCGTGTCGTTGTGTTCCGTTACGGCAGCTGTGCGTGGGGGCGCCTTTGGGTGCGCCGGCGACTTGGCCTGTTGTGATAACCCGCGTACCGCTGCCGTAACTCCACGCTAAGGAGTTACCTCATGAAAAAAACTGTCCGTGATTCACTGTCTGACTTTGTTCACCCCCGTAGAAACCCCGAACACGACCAAGCCAATGAGGAGGTTCGTCGCGGTTTGAGTGCTGCTCAGGGGGACTTGCTCGGGGCAATCAAGCCAACCGTCAGCACCGCTATCAGTGGTTGTTCACTGTTCAACGTTCGCTCAGGCATTACCGCCGAAGAAGCACTGATTCATGTTTCCATGCTGCTCAAGTCTGCCGAGGAGGTTTCCGATGAAATCACCGAGCACGCCAGCGGCATCGAGCGTGGCCTGATCTGGTCGCTGGTGCATTCGGTGGAAATGGCCCGTGGCGTGGTGGATGCGTTGCTCGATGGCAATCGCTGCGCCCCGCTTGGCTGACATTGGCCTGGCCGCTGCCGCTGGCAGCGGCCAGTACAACAGGTTTTTTGCCCGGTGCCGTGTCAGGAACCCAGCCGACGGCAGTGTTGTCGACTAGTCTCTAAGCACTGTCTGATTGGCCTTGTGACCTTTTGTCATTCTTCTACCCGCGGGGGCGGGCGCTTCACTTCGCAGTCACTCGTCGACCGTTCAAACAGAACCCTGGAGCCTGACCATTGACCGAGAGGTGCCCCATGAGTCTGCTGCTTGAACCCTATACCCTGCGTCAACTGACCCTGCTCAACCGCATCGCGGTGTCGCCCATGTGCCAGTATTCGTCGGTGGACGGGCTGGCCAACGACTGGCACCTGGTGCACCTGGGCAGCCGCGCTGTCGGTGGCGCCGGGCTGATCTTCACCGAGGCCACGGCGGTCACCGCCGACGGCCGGATCACCGCCCAGGACCTGGGCCTGTGGAACGATGCGCAGATCGAGCCTTTGCAACGCATCACCCGCTTCATCACCGCCCAGGGCGCGGTGGCCGGCATCCAGCTGGCCCATGCCGGGCGCAAGGCCAGCACCCATCGGCCGTGGCTCGGCAAGTCCGGCAGCGTCAAGCCGGAAGACGGCGGCTGGGTGCCGGTGGGGCCGTCGCGGATTGCCTTCGACCCCCAGCACACGCCGCCTACCCAGCTTGATGAGGGGCAGATAGGCGAGATCGTCCAGGCCTTCGTCGACGCCGCCAAACGAGCCCTGGTGGCCGGTTTCAAGGTGGTGGAGGTGCATGCCGCCCATGGCTACCTATTGCATCAATTCCTGTCGCCCCTGAGTAACCAGCGTCAGGACCAGTACGGCGGTTCGTTTGAAAACCGTATTCGCCTGGTGCTGCAGGTGACCGAAGCGGTGCGGGCGGTATGGCCTGAAGAACTGCCGCTGTTCGTGCGGGTGTCGGCCACCGACTGGGTGGAGGACGGTTGGAACCCGGATGAAACCGTGGAGCTGGCGCGGCGGCTCAAGGCCCTGGGGGTGGACCTGATCGACGTGTCTTCCGGGGGCACCGCGGCCAACGCCGAGATCCCCACCGGGCCGGGTTACCAGACGCGCTTTGCCGAGCGGGTGCGCAAGGAGTCGGGGATTGCCACCGGCACCGTGGGCCTGATCACCGAGCCGGCCCAGGCCGAGCATATTCTGCGCACCTGCCAGGCGGACATTATCCTGCTGGCCCGGGAACTGCTGCGTGATCCTTACTGGCCGCTGCATGCCGACGATGACCTGGGCGGGCGCAAGGCTACCTGGCCGGCGCAGTACCAGCGGGCGACCCACAGGGACCAGCCGATTCACGAGTCGGACCTGCGGGATTAAGCTCGTTCAAGCGTAAAAAAACCGGCCTCTGTGGGCCGGTTTTTTTGTGTCTGGCGTCAGGCCGCCTTCGTGGGCAAGCCCGCTCCTACACGGACGCCGCCGATCTGTAGGAGACGGCTTGCCGGCGAAGAGGCCCTTGAGGCAGGCGCTATATGTACCGACGCCTTCGCGGGCAAGCCCGCTCCTACACGGACGCCGCCGAACTGTAGGAGCCGGCTTGCCGGCGAAGGGGCCCTTGAAGCTGGCGCGATATGTACCGACGCCTTCGCGGGCAAGCCCGCTCCTACATGGACGCCGCCGATCTGTAGGAGCCGGCTTGCCGGCGAAGGGGCCCTTGAAGCTGGCGCGATATGTACCGACGCCTTCGCGGGCAAGCCCGCTCCTACACGGACGCTGCCGATCTGTAGGAGCCGGCTTGCCGGCGAAGAGGCCCCGGAGCCTGGCGCGCTCAGCGGGTCACGGGTATTTGCGCTTGTCCGGCGCCGGCGGGAAGTACTGGTACAGCCAGGTCTCGCTGAGGGTACGGTCGTGGGTGCGGATGAACAGCCGCAGTTCCACTGGCTCGACGCTGTCGTTGCTGGGGTACCAGTCGAAGAGGATGCGGTAGCCCTTGATCTCGTCCAGCACCAGTACGCTGAAGTCCTTGACCTCACCGTTGGAGGCGGTGACCACCGGCTCGATGCCGGTGCCCGGCGGCAAGCGGTCGAGGCCGCCGCCGGTGAAGTCCACGGCAAAGCGCCGCGCCCAGACTTCCGGGTAATGCTCGCCCGGGGCCCAGCCCTCGACGAAACCGCCCATGCCGGAACGGGTGGCGTGCACTCGGGCCAAGGGTGTGCCTACTGGCGGCAGGGCGCTCCAGTAGAGTTTGTAGCCGTAGTTCAGCGAGTCACCCGCGGCCACCGGTTGTTTCGGGGTCCAGAAGGCCACGATGTTGTCCAGGGTCTCGCCGGTGGTGGGGATCTCCAGCAGGTCGATGGAGCCTTCGCCCCAGGCCGTGGTGGGCTCGACCCACAGGCTCGGACGGCGGCTGTACCAGTCGACGGTGTCCTGGTAGTTGGCGAACTCGTGGTCGGTCTGCACCAGGCCGAAGCCTTTCGGGTCCTTGTCGGCGAAGGCGTTGAACTGCAGGTTGGCCGGGTTGTTCAGCGGCCGGCAGATCCATTCGCCGTTGCCGCGCCACATGGCCAGGCGATCGGAATCGTGGATCTGCGGGTGGATGGTGTCGCACATGCGCCGTTCATGGGTGCCGCAGCTGAACATGCTGGTCATCGGCGCGATGCCCAGTTGCTCGATGGCGGTGCGGGCGTTGATATGGGCGTCGACCTCCATCACCACCCGTTCGGCCTGGCAGTCGATGTCGAAGCGGTAGGCACCGGTGGCGCTCGGCGAATCCAGCAGGGCGTAGACCACGAAGCGGGTGCTGTCCTTGTCCGGGGTCTCGAACCAGAATTGGGTGAAGTCGGGGAACTCTTCACGGCGCTTGGCGTAGGTGTCGATGGCTAGGCCCCGGGCCGAGAGGCCGTACTGGCCGGTGGCGTCCACCGCGCGGAAGTAGCTGGCGCCGAGGAAGGACACCACGTCGTGGCGGTCCAGCTCCGGGGCCTTGAACAGCTTGAAGCCGGCAAAGCCCAGGTCGCCCTTGAGCTGGGCGGTGTCGACGCTGGTGTTCTGGTAGTTGAACAGGGAAGGGCGGAAGTGCACCTCCCGGGCCAGGCGGGTCTTGGGGTCGACACTGTGCATGCGCACCGGCTGCTTGAAGCCCATGCCGACGTGGAAGAACTGCACGTCCAACTGGCCGTTGAGTTCGTTCCACAGCGAATGCTTGGCATCGTACTGGATGGCGTTGAAGTGCTGCGGAGTCATTTTCGCCAGGGTTGGCGGCAGCACCTGCTTGGTGTCGACGTAGGGCTTGCCGGCCAACTGCCTGGCCTGGGCCTTGAGGCGTTCGAAGTCGAACGCCAGGGCTTCGCCATCAGCGGCGCCGGCCCAGGCCCGCGCGGCCAGCAGACCGCTGGCCGAGAGGCCGGTATAGGCCGCCAGGGCCATGGATGCTTTGAGGAGATGCCTGCGGTGCATGGGTGAACCTTGTGCTGAAAAGATCCCGGGCCGTTCCTGGCTGTAGAGGGATCTGCGAATAGAGGTTCGGTCATGCCATCGGCCAAACACAACGGTCTTTAAACAGATGCGCAATAGAATAAACGGTTCGCCCAGGGCAAAAAAATGATTAGCTTGTGTCCATTGGTAACTTCCCGATCACCGCCAGGAACCGGCCCCATGCTGCACTCGCGCCTGCTCACCGAAGACGACATTCCCCTGCTCAAACTGATTGACCGTGCCGAGGTGATCGATGAGTTCTACTGCCTGCAGGACGGGCAGTTGCAGTGTTATCCACAGCATGAAGTGGTGCCGGGCTGGCCGGAAGGTGAAGCCGAGCATGATGCGCTGATCTTGCAGCAGTGTTACCAACGGGGAGGCTGGCTGTACGGAGTCTTCGATGGGCCGCAACTGGTGGCGGCAGCGGTGGTGGATTGCCTGCCAATCGACAACGCCGGGCTGGACCTGCGGCAATTGAAGTTTCTGCATGTGAGCCAGGCCTACCGTGGCCTGGGCCTGGGGCGGCAGCTCTTTGCCCTGGCTAGGGAGCAGGCCCTGGCCCTGGGCGGCCAGGGCCTGTATGTGTCGGCCACGCCATCGCGGCATACGGTGGATTTCTATATCGGCCTTGGCTGCAGGCTGTTGGCGGCCCCGGACCCGACGCTGCTGCGCATCGAGCCTGAGGACATCCACCTGTACCTGCCACTGGCCTAGGCCTTGGTGACCTTGCGCCAGTTGGGCCAGGCGCCGAGGGTGATGGCTCGCAGCAGCCACTCGCAGGGCCCGTACTGATGGTGCCGCAGCCAGTGGGCGCTGAGCTGCATTTGCAGCAGGTAGAGGGCGATCACCAGCAATGGGATCCAGGGAGGCGCGACGCGATTGACCAATCCCAGGCCGTAGCCGCTGAACAGCAGGTTGAGCAGCAGCGACTGCAGCAGGTAGTTGCTCAGGGACATCCGCCCCAGGGGGGCCAGGCGCCGGCACAGGCGCTGGCCGAGGTTGCTCTGGAACAGGTTGAGCAGCAACAGCCCGTAGCTGACCGTGAGCAGTGGTGCGGTCAACTGACTGATGCCGTAGCCGATCACCTCCAGCCCGGCGCCCGGAAAATACGCGGCCCAGTAGGCATAGAGCATGGCGCCGCCGAGGCCGATGGGCAGGCTGATGGCCAACCATTGCGCAGTCCGTTGGGCAAAGCTGAAGGGCGCTACCAGCAGTTCCTTGCGACCGGCCACATAGCCCAGGAGAAACATCGCCAGGGTGCTGGGGCCCTGGAGTAGCCACAGGGCCAGTAGCGTTTCCAGCCAGTGACCGGCGTTGAACTCCAGGGTCTGCAGGGCGCTGCCGCCCAGGGCCGCGGCCTTGAGCAGGGGCTCGTCGCCAGCTGCGCCGGTGTAGGCCCCGAGGCTCAGCAGCCCGGCCCCCAGGGCAATGATCAACAGCCCGGCGCAGCTCAGCAGGATCAGGGCCAGGCGGCTGGCGCTCGCCGCCGAGAGCCCGCGCAGGCCCAGCAGAAGCAGGCCCAGCAGGGCATAGAGGGAGAGAATTTCGCCGTCGAACAGCAGCAGCCCGTGCACCAGGCCAATGCCCAGCATCGCCAGTTGGCGACGCAGCATGCGCGGCACGAAGGGCTCGGCGGCCCGTTCCGCGGAAGCCATTTGCAGGGTGAAGCTGTAGCCGAACAGAAAGGAAAACAACAGGTAGAACTTGGCCTCGAAGAAGGTCGAGACCAGCCAGCGGATCAGGTGGTCGGTGGCGCTGGTGTAGTCCGGGTTGCTGCTTGCCGAGGCGTAGTAAGGGTCGGCGAAGGCCCAGATGTTCACCATCAGGATGCCGAACAGGGCGAAGCCGCGCAGGGCATCCACTTGTTCCAGGCGAGCGGTTCGGGTGATGGGAGCGGTTGCAGGGGTGTTCATGTCGAGTGTCCCTGGAGCAGGTGCAGTACTAACTGCCGCAGGACCTGCACTTGGTGGGCGGGGTGAAACTCCGGGTCGACGGCGACTCGGGTGAACAGGCCGTCGATCAAGGCCGCCAGCCAGCCGGCGATCTGCTCTGTCCCCAGGGCACTGTGAATTTGCCCTTGCTGGTTGGCCCGTTGCACCAGTGCAGCGAGGCCCTGGCGCAGCAGCCAGTCGTTGTGGCGCACCTGCTGCGCCACCTGTGGGTCACGGTGGCTCAGGGCGGCGATCTCCAGGGCCAGTCCGGTGTATTGCGGGTCCTGGGCCAACTGGCAGACGTGTTCGAAGAAGGCCAGCAGCGCCGCCAGGGGATCCGCTTCGAGCAGCAACTCGGCCATGGCTTGCTCGATCTGCTGCCCTTCGCGGCTGATCAGGGCCAGCAGCAGCGCCTGTTTGTTGGAAAAGTAGTGGAACAGGTTGCCGGCGCTCATCTCGGCCTGCAGGCAGATGTCGGCGGTGCGGGTGGCGACAAAACCGCTTTCGGCAAAGCAGCGGGCCGCGGCGTCCAGCAAGGCCTGGCGTCGGGCTTCGCGTTGTTGAAGATTGGCGGGGCGCATGGGAGGGGGCTTTCGAGTTAATTGAGTGGTTGCTCAATTAACTCGATCGGGGTGTGACAGGGCAAGAAGACACTTGTTAAAAATCGTCAATAAGTAGCTGGTCAAGGGCCGGGCACTTGGCGTGCCGTTTCAGGCCCCACCTGGCGCTGGGGGAGAATCTTCCAGGCACTGGGCGCCGCTGGCCGGCATCTGGCCTTTTTGGGTCCACCAGGTCAGGGCCCCTAGACTGTGCAGGTCACCGCGCTGGATCGCTTGCTGATGACAGGCCAGGGCCCGGGGCAGGTCGGTGACGCCCCATTGGCCATCGGCGTAGCCGCTGCCCAGGTAGTAGTAGGCGGTGCCCGAGTCCAGTTCCCGGGCGGTGCGCTTGATCAGGTCTTCGGATTGGCGCGGGTGCTGGCATTGGGTGATGGAGCCGTCGCCGAGGGGGTCGCAGTAGTACATGGCAAGCATCAACGCCGCCTCGGCATCGGTCTGGGCGTAAGGCAGCAACAGTTGTTCCGGTTCTCCGGGCTGGAGCTGCGGAGCCATGCCCGAGTAGCCCAGGCTCACCGCCTGCACCGCCGCCTTGGCCGAGCCGTGCCTGGCGGCGTCCAGCAGGATGCGCTGGCCGACTTCGAAGAAGTAGGCGGTCAAGGGGTACTGCTCACGGCTGCCATAGCCCAGGAGCAGATCGGCCTTGCGCATCTGCCGCTCCAGAGCGGTTTCACCGGCCGGTGGGTTCTGCTTGAGCAGGCCGTCCATGGACCATTGATCCACCCGCACCAGTTGCCAGCAGGCGCCCTGTTCGAAGACGAAGGCCTGGATCACCTCGCCCAGCGGCTGGTGCACCACCAGGGCGTTGCCTTCCCAGAACGTCTGCAGCCCCGCCTCGGCCTGGGCGCGGGGATCGAGCAGGGCCAGCAGGCTGCGGGTATCGCCCGTCAGCTTGTGCCGGGTGGTGACGGCCCGGCCCTGGTCGTCAAGGGCCGGACGTTGCTCGATCAACGGCGATTCGCTGAAGGCCTGCTGCAACTCAGGGCTGCTGGCAAAGGCCTGGACGAAGGTCGGCAGGTCGCTGGAGGGACAGCTGGGGGCGGCAGCCAGGGCCACAGGGGTGGCGGCGCCAAGCAGCAGGCCGGCCAGGTATTGGCGCAAGAGGTGACGGGGGGCGGTCATCGGCGAACTCATTGGGGGCGAGGGCAGGGCGTCGGTCATGGCGTGTCCGCCGCAGGCATCGACAGCAAGCGCTGGCACAGCCAGTGCGTCAGCCAGATCGCGAGCAGGGGCGGTACCGTCACCAGCAAGCAATAGACATAGCCGCGTATCGGATGCTGGGGAAACATTGCCCAGGCGGTGAACAGCGCCAAGGCGCCGATCAGGCCCAGCTTGACCTTCAGGCCAGGCAGCAGGGCCAGCAAAAAGCTGACAATGATCAGCAGCTGGAGCAGCAGCTCCACCATCATTCCCATGCCGAAGGCCTTGGCGATGGCACCGAAATGACTGCGATATACCGGCACGCCCCAGATATGCGCGAGGTAGAACAGCAGCGGCGGCAGTGAATGGGGCAGCAGGCCGATGAGAATGCGTTTGACCTGATACTGGCCAATGGCGTCCAAGCTCATGGCTGACACTCGCGGGCGGCGGTAGGAGTAGGGCGGGGCATGGGCGCATCCTTGCAGCCGGAGGATATTGAGCAATTCCGGTCAGGGGCGCCGGCGATTTTCAGGCGGCGGATATTGCCGCAACTCGGTGCGCTTATCCACTGGCGCCGACAGGATCTTTGCGCGCCCGGCATTTTTGTAGGAGCCGGCTTGCCGGCGAAGAGGCCCGCAAGGCGGGTGCCGTCCGTGGTGACGCTTTCGCTGGCAAGCCAGCTCCTACAGGAGTGTTGTGCGCCCGGTATTTTTGTAGGAGCCGGCTTGCCGGCGAAGAGGTCCGCAAGGCGGGTGCCGTCCGTGACGACGCTTTCGCTGGCAAGCCAGCTCCTACAGGAGCGTTGTGCGTCCGGCATTTTTGTAGGAGCCGGCTTGCCGGCGAAGAGGTCCGCAAGGCGGGTGCCGTCCGTGGAGACGCTTTCGCTGGCAAGCCAGCTCCTACAGGAGTGTTGTGCACCCGGTATTTTTGTAGGAGCCGGCTTGCCGGCGAAGAGGCCCGCAAGGCAGGCGCCATCCGTCACAACCTGCCGGGGCTCGGCCGCATCCCCCTGCACCGGCGAAAGCAACATTCTGAAGCACACTCTTCAACTGGATCGGGGCACTTCTCTCTAGGCTTACGGCCTTATGTGTCTGCTTGACACCTCTTTCAGGAGACGACAGATGAACACCCGTGGACTGCTCGATCAATTGCTCAAATCCGGCCAGGAGTTCCTGCAAGACAAGGCGGGTTCGGCGCCGACCAACAAACCCGGATCCGAGCAGGGTGGCCTTGGCGGCTTGCTCGGTGCTGCCAAGGGCAGTGGCCTGGGTGGCCTGCTCGGCGGCACGGGCGGTGGGGCCCTGGCAGGCGGCGCCATGGCTCTGCTGCTGGGCAGCAAGAAGGCTCGCAAGTACGGCGGCAAGGCCCTGACCTATGGCGGCCTGGCAGCACTTGGCGTGCTGGCCTACAAGGCCTATGGCAACTGGAATGCACAGCAGGGCCAGGCCCCGCGACAAGAGCCGCAGACCCTCGATCGCCTGCCGGCGCCCCAGGTGGAACAACACAGCCAGGCAATCCTCAAGGCGCTGGTGGCCGCGGCCAAGGCCGATGGCCATGTGGACGAGCGCGAACGGGCGCTGATCGAGGGCGAATTCCGCAAGCTGGACAACGATCCGCAACTGCAGCACTGGCTGCACAGCGAGCTGAACAAGCCCCTGGACCCGGCAGATGTCGCCCGGGCGGCCAGCACCCCGGAGATGGCCGCTGAAATGTACCTGGCCAGCGTGATGCTGGTGGACGAAGAGCACTTCATGGAAAAGGCCTATCTGGATGAGCTGGCGCGCCAGTTGCAACTGGCGCCGGGGCTCAAGGCCGAGCTGGAAAACCAGGTGCGCCAGAGCAGCCTCTGAAACACTCCGGGCGCCGCCCGGGGTCGAGGGTGGCGGTTATGCCTGCGGGATTTGCCGAAATGCCTTTCGCAAGGCCTGAAATCCCCTGCTAAGCCGCCATCCAGAGCGGGCGCACAAATTTATCGAAAATGCCACCCATGTCGTTAAACCACCCATAAAACCTGCATCGTCCTCGGCTATACTCCCCCCATTTTTGATGGCCTCGAGGACTGACTGTGAAGAACTGGACGTTGCGCCAACGCATTTTGGCGAGCTTTGCGGTGATTATCGCCATCATGCTGCTGATGGTCGTCGTCTCGTACTCGCGGCTGTTGAAAATCGAGGCGGGCGAAGAGCGCATGCGCAATGACGCCGTGCCCGGAGTCTATTTCAGTTCGATGATCCGCAGTGCCTGGGTCGATACCTACCTGCAGACCCAGGAAATCATCGGCCTCAAGCAGGACCAGGACATCAGCGCCGAGGACAAGGCGGACTTCAAGGCGTTCGAAGAGCGCCTGCAGACCCAGATGACCAATTACAAGCAGACCATCAACAGCCGTGAAGACCAGACCGAGTTCGATGCCTTCGAGAAGGACCATCAGGAATTCAACCGCATCCAGACGGCCGTGCTCGATCTGCACCAGCGCCGCCAGGAAGCCGAGGCGATCCGCCTGTTCAATGAGCAACTGACCCCGGCCTGGACCGCCGGGCGGATGAAACTCAACGACATCATCAGCGAAAACAAGGCCGTGGCCGATTCCGCCACCGCCGCCATCGACGATGCCGTGGCCGCGGCCAAGGTCAGCATGGGCATCTCGTTGCTGCTGGCGGTGCTGGCTGCCGGGCTCTGCGGCCTGCTGCTGATGCGCGCGATCATGGCACCGATGAACCGCATCGTGGAGATTCTTGAAATCATGCGGACCGGTGATTTGAGCGGCCGCCTGAACCTGGACCGCAAGGACGAGTTCGGTGCCGTGGAGACCGGCTTCAACGACATGATGACCGAGCTCACGGCCCTGGTTTCCCAGGCCCAGCGCTCCTCGGTGCAGGTCACCACCTCGGTGACCGAGATCGCCGCCACTTCCAAGCAGCAGCAGGCCACCGCCACCGAGACCGCCGCCACCACCACGGAAATCGGCGCGACCTCGCGGGAAATTGCCGCGACCTCGCGGGACCTGGTGCGCACCATGACCGAAGTTTCCAGTGCGGCCGACCAGGCCTCGGTGCTTGCCGGTTCCGGCCAGCAGGGCCTGGCGCGCATGGAGGACACCATGCATTCGGTGATGGGCGCGGCGGACCTGGTGAATGCCAAGCTGGCGATCCTCAACGAGAAGGCCGGCAACATCAATCAGGTGGTGGTCACCATCGTCAAGGTAGCCGACCAGACCAACCTGCTGTCGCTGAACGCAGCCATCGAGGCCGAGAAGGCCGGCGAGTACGGCCGCGGTTTTGCCGTAGTGGCCACCGAAGTGCGGCGCCTGGCGGACCAGACCGCAGTCGCCACCTACGACATCGAGCAGATGGTTCGCGAGATCCAGTCGGCGGTGTCGGCGGGGGTCATGGGCATGGACAAGTTTTCCGAGGAAGTGCGCCGCGGCATGGCAGAAGTGCAACAGGTGGGCGAGCAGCTGTCGCAGATCATTCATCAGGTCCAGGCCCTGGCGCCGCGGGTGCTGATGGTCAATGAGGGCATGCAGGCCCAGGCCACCGGCGCCGAGCAGATCAACCACGCCCTGGTACAGTTGGGCGATGCCAGCAGCCAGACCGTCGAATCGCTGCGCCAGGCCAGCTTCGCCATCGATGAACTGAGCCAGGTGGCCGTGGGGCTGCGCAGTGGCGTTTCGCGTTTCAAAGTCTGATGGATGAGCTCGCGCACAAGCGCAATGCTGCCGCAGCGGTGAGGAACACGCTGTTCCTGGTGTTTCGCATAGGAGACGAGCGCTATGCACTGCAGGCGGTGGATGTGGTGGAGGTGCTGCCGCGCCTGCAGCTCAAGCCGATTGCCCACGCACCTGCCTGGGTCGCCGGGGTCTTTGCCTACCGTGGTGCGGTGGTGCCGGTCATCGACCTGAGCCAGCTGACCTTCGGCCGGCCGGCCCAACTGCGCACCAGTACCCGGCTGGTGCTGGTGCACTACCGTGGCGAGCCCGGGCAGCCTGCCCGAGTGCTCGGACTGCTGCTGGAGCAGGCCAACGACACCTTGCGTTGTGACCCGGCAGAGTTCCAGCCCTACGGCCTGGACAACCGCCAGGCGCCGTACCTGGGGCCGGTGCGCGAAGATGCCCAGGGGCTGCAGCAGTGGGTCCGGGTCGACGACCTGCTGGGCCCCGAAGTGCGCGAGCTGCTGTTCCCCGCAGTGCCCCTGGACCCGGCGTCGCTTGAGGAGCCTCGATGAGTGACGAACAACGGTTCTTCGACTTTCTCAAGGAGCGTATCGGCCTGGATGTCGCCTCCGTTGGGCCGGCGATCATCGAGCGCGCGGTGCGCCAGCGTTGCAACGCCCTGTATGCCCACAGCAGCGATGAGTACTGGCAGAAGCTGCAAGGCTCGCGAGATGAGCAGCAGGCCCTGATCGAGGCGGTGATCGTTCCGGAAACCTGGTTCTTCCGCTACCCGGAATCCTTCGCCACCCTGGTCAAGCTGGCCAAGGCACGCCTGGCCCAGATCAAGGGCATGCGCGCCTTGCGCCTGTTGAGCCTGCCCTGTTCCACCGGCGAGGAACCCTATTCGATTGCCATGGCCCTGCTGGACGGCGGGCTGGCGCCGCACCAGTTCAAGGTCGATGGCCTGGACGTCAGCCCGCTGTCGGTGGAGCGGGCCAGGGCGGCGGTCTATGGCAAGAACTCCTTTCGCGGCCAGGACACCGAGTTCCGTGAGCGCCACTTCGTGGCCGAGGGCGACCGCTATCGCTTGAGCGAGCGGGTTCGCGAACAGGTGCGATTGCAAGTGGGCAATGTCCTGGATCCGGGCTTGCTGGCGGCTGAGCCGGCCTTCGATTTTGTCTTCTGTCGCAACCTGCTGATCTATTTCGACCAGGCGACCCAGCGCCAGGTGTTCGAGGTGCTCAAGCGCCTGACCCATGAGGAGGGGGTGCTGTTCATCGGCCCTGCCGAGGGCAGCCTGCTCGGGCGCCTGGGCATGCGCTCCATCGGCATCCCGCAGTCCTTCGCTTTCAGCCGGCACAGCGAGCCCGAGCCTGTCCCGGCGCCGGTCAGCTTGCCCCTGCCGTTGCCGCTACCGCCGCGTCAGGCGGTGCCTCCTGCACCGCGTCAACGGCCCTTTACCGCCCGAGTGGCGCCGCTGCCGGTGGCCGCAAGCCCACCGCCGGTCAGCGATGCAGCCAGCCTTTTGGCCAGCATTGCCACCCTGGCCAACGAGGGCAAGAGCGCCGAGGCTCGCCTGGCCTGTGAGCGCTACCTGCAGCACCACGAACCGGTGGCCCAGGTGTTCTACTGGCTGGGCCTGCTCAGTGATGTGGCCGGCAATGCCATGGAGGCCCAGGGTTTCTACCGCAAGGCCTTGTACCTGGAGCCGCAGCATCCCGAAGCCCTGGTGCACCTGGCCACGCTGCTGGCGTCCCAGGGCGATGTCGCAGGTGCCCAACGATTGCAGGAGCGCGCCGCCCGCAGCAGCCGCTCTGCCGACAGTGAGTTGAAACGATGAGCCAATCCTACTCATTGGACGTGACCCATGAAGAGGCGCACGCCATCGATGATTGCTGGAACCGCATCGGCATCCACGGCGACAAGTCCTGCCCGCTGCTGGTCGAGCACATCCATTGCCGCAACTGCGCGGTGTATTCCGCCGCCGCCACGCGCCTGCTGGACCGCTACTCCTTGCGCCAGGAGGACCGCGAACATTCGGTAGTGCTCAAAGCCGATAGCGATGTGGTCGCCCGCTCGCTGCTGATGTTCCGTCTCGGCGAGGAATGGCTGGGCCTGGCGACCCGCTGCCTGCTGGAAGTGGCGCCGTTGCAGGCGATTCATTCCTTGCCCCACCAGCGTTCGCGGGCGCTGCTGGGGGTGGCCAATGTGCGTGGGGCACTGGTGGCCTGCCTGTCCTTGACCGAACTGCTGGGGCTCGACGGCACGCCGGCGGTCGCGCCGTCGGGGCGGATCATGCCGCGGATGCTGATCATCGGTGCCGAGGGCGGCCCAGTGGTGCTGCCAGTGGATGAAGTGCACGGCATCCACGCCATCGACGAACGAATTCTCAATGGTGCCTCGGCGTCTGGCGAGCAGGCCAATGCCAAGTACACCCGTGGCGTGCTGCAATGGCAGGGACGCAGCCTGCGTTTGCTGGACGAGGAGCAATTGCTCTCGGCCGTGACCCGGAGCCTGACATGACCCCCGATCAAATGCGCGACGCCTCATTGCTGGAGCTGTTCAGCCTGGAAGCCGAGGCCCAGACCCAGGTGCTCAGCGCCGGACTGCTGGCCCTGGAGCGCAACCCGACCCAGGCCGACCAGTTGGAAGCCTGCATGCGGGCGGCTCACTCGCTCAAGGGCGCGGCACGGATTGTCGGGGTCGACGCCGGGGTCAGCGTTGCCCACGTGATGGAAGACTGCCTGGTCAGCGCCCAGGAAGGGCGGCTGTACCTGCGCCCCGAGCATATCGACGCCTTGCTGCAGGGCACCGACCTGCTGATGCGCATCGCCACCCCGGGCGGCGCCGAGATCGTGGCGCTGGACGTCCAGGCCTACGTGGTGCTGATGGAGCGCTTGTTGGCGCAAGGCCCAGCAGGGGCTGGTACGCCGCTGCCGTTGCCCGAGCCAGAAGCGCCGCTCCTGCCCCAGCCGGAACCCCAGGGCGAAGCCGACGCCCTGCCGCTGGCGCTCGAGCCGTCCCTGGAATTCACGCCGGGCACTGCACGCCCCGGCAAGCGCATGACCGAGGGCGGCGAGCGCGTGCTGCGGGTCACTGCCGAGCGCCTCAACAGCCTGCTGGACCTGTCGAGCAAGTCCCTGGTGGAAACCCAGCGGCTCAAGCCCTACCTGACTGCCCTGCAGCGCCTCAAGCGGATTCAGAGCAACAGCCTCGCGGCCCTGGAAAACCTCAACCTGCACCTCAAGGAGCACGCCCTGAGCCTCGAAGCCCAGGAGGCCCTGGGCGATGCGCGCCGGCTGCTGGCCGAATCCCAGCAACTGCTGGGGGAGAAAACCGCCGAGCTCGATGAGTTCGGCTGGCAGGCCAGCCAGCGCGCCCAGGTGCTCTATGACACCGCACTGGCCTGTCGCATGCGGCCCTTTGCCGATGTGCTCAGTGGCCAGGTGCGCATGGTCCGCGACCTGGGCCGCAGCCTGGGCAAGCAGGTGCGCCTGGAGATCGAGGGTGAAAAGACCCAGGTCGACCGCGATGTGCTGGAGAAGCTCGAAGCGCCGCTGACCCACCTGCTGCGCAACGCTGTGGATCACGGCATCGAGTTGCCCGAGCAGCGCCTGCTGGCGGGCAAGGCCGCGGAAGGGGTGATCCGCCTGCGGGCCTCCCACCAGGCCGGCCTGCTGGTGCTGGAGCTCAGCGATGACGGCAACGGCGTGGATCTGGAGCGCCTGCGTCAGAGCATTGTCGAGCGCCAGTTGTCACCCGCGCAGACAGCGGCCCAGCTCAGCGAGGAAGAACTGCTGACGTTCCTTTTCCTGCCCGGCTTCAGCCTGCGGGACAAGGTCACCGAGGTCTCCGGCCGGGGCGTCGGCCTCGACGCGGTGCAGCACATGGTGCGGCAACTGCGCGGCTCGGTGGTGCTGGAGCAGGCCACTGGCCGGGGCAGCCGTTTCCACCTGGAGGTGCCGCTGACCCTGTCGGTGGTGCGCAGCCTGGTGGTGACCGTCGGTGACGAGGCCTACGCCTTTCCGTTGGCCCATATCGAGCGCATGTGCGACCTGGAACCCGAGGACATCGTGCAGGTGGAAGGGCGCCAGCACTTCTGGCACGAAGGCCGGCATGTCGGCCTGGTGGCGGCCAGCCAGCTGTTGCAGCGGCCGGCAACCCAGGACAGCGCGCCAACCCTGAAGGTGGTGGTGATCCGCGAGCGCGACGCGGTGTACGGGATTGCCGTGGAGCGCTTCATCGGCGAGCGCACCCTGGTGGTGCTGCCCCTCGACGACCGCCTGGGCAAGATCCAGGATATTTCCGCAGGTGCCTTGCTTGATGACGGTTCGGTGGCGTTGATCGTCGATGTCGAGGACATGCTGCGCTCGGTGGACAAGCTGCTCAATACCGGTCGTCTCGAGCGCATCGCCCGGCACCATCAGCAGCATGCACAGGCGGTGCGCAAGCGTATTCTGGTAGTCGACGATTCGCTGACGGTGCGTGAACTGCAACGCAAGCTGCTGATCAACCGCGGGTATGACGTAGCCGTGGCGGTGGACGGCATGGACGGCTGGAATGCCCTGCGCTCGGAAAGCTTCGACCTGCTGATTACCGACATCGACATGCCGCGAATGGATGGAATTGAATTGGTCACACTCTTGCGTCGGGACAACCGCCTGCAGTCCTTGCCGGTGATGGTGGTGTCCTACAAGGATCGTGAGGAGGATCGGCGCCGTGGACTGGATGCCGGCGCCGACTATTATCTAGCCAAAGCCAGTTTCCATGACGACGCCCTGCTGGATGCGGTGGTGGAACTGATTGGAGGAGCGCGGGCATGAAGATAGCAATAGTCAACGACATGCCCATGGCGGTGGAGGCCTTGCGCCGGGCCCTGGCCTTCGATCCCAGCCATGAGGTGGTCTGGGTCGCGACCAATGGCGCGGAGGCGGTGAAGTATTGCGCCGAAATGACCCCCGACCTGATCCTCATGGATCTGATCATGCCGGTGATGGACGGGGTCGAGGCGACGCGGCGCATCATGGCCGAGACGCCCTGCGCCATCGTGATTGTCACCGTCGACCGCCAGCAGAACGTGCACCGGGTCTTCGAGGCCATGGGCCATGGCGCCTTGGACGTGGTCGATACCCCGGCCCTGGGAGCAGGCAATGCCCAGGAGGCGGCAGCGCCGCTGCTGCGCAAGATCCTCAACATTGGCTGGCTGATCGGCCAGCGTGGCAGCCGGGTGCGCGCGGCACCGGTGCCGCTGCGCAGTGGCGCGGCGCGCCAGAGCCTGGTGGCCATTGGCTCCTCTGCCGGTGGCCCGGCGGCCCTGGAAGTGCTGCTCAAGGGCTTGCCAAAGGACTTTCCCGCCGCCATCGTGCTGGTCCAGCATGTGGACCAGGTGTTTGCTGCGGGCATGGCCGAGTGGCTCAGCAGTGCCTCCGGCCTGCAGGTGCGTCTGGCCCGGGAAGGCGAGCCGCCACAAAGCGGCACGGTCTTGCTGGCCGGTACCAACCATCACATCCGGCTGTTGAAGAACGGCACCCTGGCTTATACCGCCGAACCGGTGAACGAGATCTACCGCCCCTCCATCGATGTGTTTTTCGAGAGCGTCGCCACCTATTGGAATGGCGATGCGGTGGGGGTGCTGCTGACCGGGATGGGCCGTGATGGCGCCCAGGGCTTGAAGCTGATGCGGGATCAGGGTTATCTGACCATCGCTCAGGATCAGCACAGCAGCGCGGTGTATGGCATGCCCAAGGCAGCCGCCGCCATCGGCGCTGCAAAAGAGATTCGCCCACTGGACAAGATCGCTCCACGTTTGCTGGAGATATTTGCCAAATGACTGATAAACGCAGCTGTCCTGGCCAGGTAGCAACTCAGGTGACAACCCATGAATGATTTACAGCTCGACGAATTCAAGACCGATGAAAACGCCGCCATGGTGTTGCTGGTAGATGACCAGGCCATGATCGGCGAGGCGGTTCGGCGTGGGTTGGCGAATGAAGAAAACATCGACTTCCACTTTTGCGCCGATCCGCACCAGGCCATTGCCCAGGCGATCCGCATCAAGCCCACGGTCATTCTCCAGGACCTGGTAATGCCCGGCCTGGACGGCCTGACCCTGGTGCGCGAATACCGCAACCACCCGGCGACCCAGAACATCCCGATCATTGTCCTGTCGACCAAGGAAGACCCGCTGATCAAGAGTGCGGCTTTTGCCGCCGGGGCCAACGACTACCTGGTCAAGCTGCCGGACAACATCGAGCTGGTGGCGCGCATCCGCTATCACTCGCGTTCCTACATGACCCTGTTGCAGCGTGACGCGGCCTACCGCGCCCTGCGGGTCAGCCAGCAGCAGTTGCTGGACACCAACCTGGTGCTGCAGCGGCTGATGAACTCCGACGGCCTGACCGGGCTGTCCAACCGCCGGCACTTCGACGAATACCTGGAGCTGGAATGGCGTCGGGCGATGCGTGAGCAGAGCCAGCTGTCGCTGTTGATGATCGACGTCGACTACTTCAAGACCTACAACGACACCTTTGGCCACCTGGAGGGCGACGAAGCCCTGCGCAAGGTGGCCACGGCGATTCGCGAGGCCAGCAGCCGGCCTTCCGACCTGCCGGCGCGCTACGGCGGCGAAGAGTTCGTGCTGGTGCTGCCCAACACCTCGCCGGGCGGGGCGCGACTGGTGGCGGAGAAGCTGCGCCAGACCGTGGAGGCCCTGAAAATCCCCCATATCGCACCGGTGGAGGGCGCCAGTCTGACCATCAGCATCGGTCTTTCCACCATCACGCCGCAGCCCAACAGCCATTGCCGACAGTTGATTTCGGCAGCGGACAAGGGGCTCTACCTGGCGAAGAACAATGGCCGCAATCAGGTCGGGATCGAGTAGGCGGTTTCGGCCTGCGCTCTAGGCGTCAGCCATTTCCGTGGCCGGCGCCTGATCCGCTGGGACCTCCACCAGGGTGTCTCGGAACAGGTAGTAGCTGTGGCTCGCGGTGTGTCGGCACCTGAGCTTTACCGCTTCGATGCGGTAGGTGGTGCAGGTGTCGAGTGTGTTGTCGATGAACCAGTTGTTCAGCAGGTTGCTGGGGGCGATCGGGTAGTCGCCAAAGCTGTAGTCCATGTAGCCACCCTTGTGGACGTGGACCCAGCGACAACTGAACCTGGCCTGCAGCCATTGGGTTCGCTCATCGACCTCATCCACCAGCATTCTTGTGCGGTAGTAGATCCACCACCACAGAAAGATCAGCCAGGGCACGACCAGGGCGCAGGCCAGCGCCGGTGAGACCAGCAGCCAGATTCCCATCAACGGTATACAGGCCAGCGCGCTGAAGAGCACGGCGAAAAACGCCTGGACGCCTTTCTGGTTTCGGCGCTCCCTGCGCTGGATGCCTTCGATCTCGGCGTTGTTGAGTGTGCGTCCCATGAGCCTGCTGTTTGCGTGTCGTTTAGCGGGGGATTGTATCGCGCTGGCCGGCTTCCAGGGCGCCGTGAGTGCCCATCGCAACCTTCGGGTATCGAAGGGGGCGGGCCTGCGCAGCAGGGCAGGCAGGTAACTGGGGGCAATAAATTTTAGGGGGCACCGGGATTTCCTGGGGCCTGTCGTTGAAATTAGATGGCCGATTGGCCTCTAAAGCCGCTAAGCGGGCTGCCGTGAATCGGTGATTCCGTTATAATCTCCGGCTTTCAAAAGTTCGCCAACGAGTGCCGCCCCCCATGGAAATCAACCCGATCCTGAACACCATCAAGGACCTGTCCGAGCGCTCCGAAACTATTCGGGGGTATCTTTGACTACGATCAAAAGCATGAGCGTCTGACCGAGGTCAATCGCGAGCTTGAAGATCCGAGTGTCTGGAACAAGCCTGAATACGCCCAGGAGCTGGGCCGCGAGCGCGCTGCGCTGGCCCAGATCGTCGAGACCCTGGACGAGTTGAACAGTGGTCTGGCCGATTGCCGCGACCTGCTGGACATGGCCGTCGAAGAAGAAGACGAAGGCGCAGTGGGCGATGTCGTCGCCGAGCTGGCCCGTCTCGAGGAAAACCTCGCCAAGCTGGAATTCCGCCGTATGTTCAGCCATGAAATGGACCCGAACAACGCCTACCTGGATATCCAGGCCGGCTCCGGCGGCACCGAGGCCCAGGATTGGGCCAACATCCTGCTGCGCATGTACCTGCGCTGGGCCGACAAACGCGGCTTCGAAGCCACCATCATGGAGCTGTCGGCCGGTGAAGTGGCCGGGATCAAGGGCGCTACCGTGCACATCAAGGGCGAATACGCCTTTGGCTGGCTGCGCACCGAGATCGGCGTGCACCGCCTGGTGCGCAAGAGCCCGTTCGACTCCGGCAACCGTCGTCACACCTCGTTTTCCGCGGTGTTCGTCTCGCCCGAGATCGACGACAAGGTGGAAATCGAAATCAACCCGGCAGACCTGCGGATCGACACCTATCGTTCCTCCGGTGCCGGTGGTCAGCACGTAAACACCACCGACTCGGCCGTACGTATCACCCACGTACCGACCAACACCGTGGTCAGCTGCCAGAACGAACGTTCCCAGCACGCCAACAAGGACACCGCCATGAAAATGCTGCGGGCCAAGTTGTACGAGCAGGAAATGCAGAAGCGCAACGCCGCTTCCCAGGCCCTTGAAGACACCAAGTCGGACATCGGCTGGGGTCATCAGATCCGCTCCTACGTGCTCGACGCGTCGCGGATCAAGGACCTGCGCACCAATATCGAACGCAGTGACTGCGACAAGGTGCTCGACGGCGACATCGACGAATACCTGGAAGCCAGCCTGAAATCGGGCTTGTAATACTGCAATACGGGATCGGCTGACACGGTGCGATCCCGTAGGAGCCGGCTTGCCGGCGATCTCCGGGCCGAAGGCCTGGGGGCAATGAACCTGTGATGGAATTTCAAAAGACATGAGCGACCAACAACTCGACCCGCAAGCCCTGCAACAGGAAGAAAACACCCTGATCGCCCTGCGCAAGGAAAAGCTTGCTGCCGAGCGCGCCAAGGGCCAGGCCTTCCCCAATGACTTCCGCCGCGACAGCTACTGCAACGACCTGCAGAAGCAGTACGCCGACAAGACCAAGGAAGAACTGGAAGCAGCGGCGATCCCGGTCAAGGTGGCAGGTCGCATCATGCTCAACCGTGGCTCGTTCATGGTGATCCAGGACATGACCGGGCGTATCCAGGTCTACGTCAACCGCAAGACCCTGCCGGAAGAAACCCTGGCCGCGGTGAAAACCTGGGACCTGGGCGACATCATTGCCGCCGAAGGCACCCTGGCTCGTTCCGGCAAGGGCGACCTGTACGTCGAGATGACCAACGTGCGCCTGCTGACCAAGTCGCTGCGCCCGCTGCCGGACAAGCACCACGGCCTGACCGACACCGAGCAGCGCTACCGCCAGCGCTACGTTGACCTGATCGTCAACGAGGAAGTGCGCGAGACCTTCCGCGTGCGCTCCCAGGTCATCGCCCATATCCGCAGCTTCCTGATGCAGCGCGATTTCCTGGAAGTGGAAACGCCGATGCTGCAGACCATCCCGGGCGGCGCCGCGGCCAAGCCGTTCGAGACTCACCACAACGCCCTGGACATGGAAATGTTCCTGCGTATCGCCCCGGAGCTGTACCTCAAGCGCCTGGTGGTCGGTGGCTTCGAGAAGGTCTTCGAGATCAACCGCAACTTCCGTAACGAAGGTGTTTCGACCCGGCACAACCCCGAGTTCACCATGCTCGAGTTCTACCAGGCCTACGCCGACTACGAAGACAACATGGACCTCACCGAAGAGCTGTTCCGCGAGCTGGCGCAGCTGGTCCTGGGCAGCACCGACGTGCCGTACGGCGACAAGGTGTTCCACTTCGGCGAGCCGTTCGCGCGCCTGTCGGTGTTCGATTCGATCCTCAAGTACAACCCCGAGCTGACCGCCGATGACCTGAACGACATCGACAAGGCTCGCGCCATCGCCAAGCAGGCCGGGGCCAAGGTGCTGGGCTTCGAAGGCCTGGGCAAGCTGCAGGTGATGATTTTCGAAGAGCTGGTGGAGCACAAGCTGGAGCAGCCGCACTTCATTACCCAGTACCCGTTCGAAGTCTCGCCGCTGGCCCGTCGCAATGACCAGAACCCGAACGTCACCGACCGTTTCGAGCTGTTCATCGGTGGTCGCGAAATCGCCAATGCCTACTCCGAGTTGAACGACGCGGAAGACCAGGCCGAGCGTTTCATGGCCCAGGTGGCGGACAAGGACGCCGGCGACGACGAAGCCATGCACTACGACGCCGACTTCGTCCGCGCCCTGGAATACGGCATGCCGCCAACGGCCGGTGAGGGCATCGGCATCGACCGCCTGGTGATGCTGCTGACCAACTCGCCGTCGATCCGCGACGTGATCCTGTTCCCGCACATGCGGCCGCAAGCGTAACTGCTGTGAATAATCAGCCGCCTTTATCAGGCGGCTTTTTATTGTCTGGTTGGAACTGACGTACCGCTTCTAATTCTGTGTGATTTTTAAGAGGAATATCTGTCGTGAACCGTGCAATTGCTCAAGAAGGTGCAGCTGGCATCGCCACTGCGGTGGCTGAAAGTGTTCAGTACCAGGGCCGCAAGGCCAGCCGCCAGGGCAGTGAGCAACGTCGACAGGAGATCCTCGATGCCGCCATGCGCATTGTCGTGCGTGACGGCGTGCGGGCCGTGCGCCACCGCGCGGTAGCCGCCGAAGCCGCTGTGCCGTTGTCGGCCACCACCTATTACTTCAAGGACATCGATGACTTGCTCACCGATACCTTCGCCCAGTATGTCGAGCGTAGCGCGGCGTTCATGGCCAAGCTGTGGGCCAACAACGAAGGCCTGCTGCGCGAGATGGTGGCCTATGGCGACGGCAGCCCGGCCGCGCGTTCGCAGCTGGCTGACGACATTGCGCGGCTGGCGGCCGACTATGTGCACTATCAGTTGCACAGCCGTCGCGAACACCTGATGGCCGAGCAGGCCTTCCGCCAGGAGGCGCTGCTCAACCCGCGCCTGGCGCTGCTGGTGCGCTCGCACCAGCAGATCCTGCTCCAGGGCACCTGCCAGTTCTTCCAGGTCCTGGGGTCACGGGAGCCGCAACAAGATGCCAAGGTGTTGACGTCGATAATCGGCCGGATGGAATATCAGGGCCTGCTCAATGGTGCCGAGCCCCTGGCGCAAGAAGAAATGCTCGGTATCTTCACGCGCTACATGCATCTGGTTCTGGCTTCGGTCTGATCCGCTCACCGCAGGCCGCGGCGGGTGGCGGTGCGAACGTTCACCACCGACGCCAGCGGCTACAGTGAATCTGGTGTTCATAGGAGAGTTGCATGCAAACCTGGCGCATCCTGCTGGCCCTGTCGTTTCTGCTGCTCAGCGGCTGCCTGGTGTCCTTCACCGAGCCCCTGCCGGCCGAGCAGCCCGCGCCTGCGGGATTGCTCGGCAAGTGGGCGAGCAAGAACGCCTGGGGCGAACCGCTGAACATCGAGCTCAGCCGCATCGGCGCCAACCGCTACCGGGCCCTGAGCTATCCCGGCGGCACTGCGCGACCGCGTGATGCCTACGACTTCACCGTGTCCCGGCATGGCAACCGCTGGTACCTGTCGGCCGCCGTGCCCCAGGCCTTTGGCGGGCACTACAGCATTGCCGGCTTCGAGCTGAACGCAAAACACGAACTGGTGCTCTACACCCTCGACCTGGAACAGATGCGCCAGGCCTTGGGTCAAAAGGCCCTGAGCGGGGCAACCATGACCACGGCCGAAGGCGATGGCGTGCTGATCAGCAGCCCGTTGCCCGAGGTCTTCGCCTACCTTGACGACCCTGCCAACTCCGACCTGTTTGTCGAGGCGGCGCGCTTCAAGCGTGCGGGCAAGTGACCCCGCGCTACTGACCCATTCAATAGGAGCTTCGGGTGGACGATTACCAGCAGACCATACGCACCTTGTCCGATCGCATAGTGCTGGCCCAGACACCGATCCGCGTGCTGGATGCGGTGAAGTGGGACGAGAACGTGCGCAAGGGCTTTCTCAAGGCCAAGGGCAAGGAAATGCCGGCGGTGGACCGCGCCTATTACGAAGGGCGGCCGTTGTCCTTCGACTCCGGCGCAGTGAAGCTGGAGTTCCAGAACATCGAGCGCGACATCACCCGCCAACTGGGCCAGTTCAACCCGGTGGGACAGATCATGCGCCGCATGTGCAAGGAATACCGCATGGTGGTGCGCATGCTCGAAGCCCGGGGCACCGGTGATTTCGGGCTGATCTCCCAGGAGCTCTACGGCGCCGCGTCCGATGCCTTCCACGCCGGCGATCCGACCCTGGCGGACCTCGGCTTGATGATGTCCGACTACCTGAACAACATCGACGGCCGTGGCGACCTCAAGGACGAACCCAAGACCCTGAGCGCCAAGGACGCGGTGAGCCTGCTGCAGGGGCGCTTGAACAAGGTGTTCGGCGAGGCCGAGGAAACCATCCGCGTGTTCGAGTCCGACGGCATCGTCGCCGACGCCGCGGCGGGCGCCGACTACATCAAGATCCGCAGCGACGCGATGTTCAACAACCGTGATGTGCGGGCCCTGGAGGTGCATGAGGGGCTGGTGCATGTGGGCACCACCCTGAACGGCCTCAACCAGCCGATCTGCACCTTCCTGGCCAAGGGGCCGCCCTCGTCCACGGTGACCCAGGAAGGCCTGGCGATCCTCATGGAGATCATCACCTTTGCCTCCTATCCCAGCCGCCTGCGCAAGCTGACCAACCGCACCCGGGCCATTCACATGGTGGAGGAGGGCGCGGACTTCCTGCAGGTGTTCGAGTTTTTCCGCGAGCAGGGTTTCGAGATGGCCGAGAGCTACGGCAACGCCAGCCGGGTATTTCGCGGATCGACGCCGACCGGCTTGCCGTTTACCAAAGACTTGTCCTATCTCAAGGGCTTCATCATGGTTTACAACTACATTCAGCTGGCCGTGCGCAAGGGCAAGCTGGAGCAGGTGCCGCTGCTGTTCTGTGGCAAGACCACCTTGGAAGACATGCGCACCTTGCGCCAACTGGTGGACGAGGGCCTGGTGGTGGCGCCCAAGTACCTGCCGGATCAGTTTCGTGACATGAATGCCCTGTCGGCCTGGATGTGTTTCTCCAACTTCCTCAATCACCTGAGCCTGGATCGGATCGAGGCGGACTACTCCAACATCCTGTAAACCTTCATGGGGCCGCACATGGACGTATTCACCGAGACTTTCAGCCGCTGCCCGGAGTCGCCTTCGGGGGCCGTGCCCGAACGGGCGCCCAGGTCCTGGCGGGCCCCGCTGTGCTTGCCGCCGGCAGCGGTGGCGACAAGGAGTGCGGGATGACCCGGCTTGTGCTCCGGTGCCTTGTCGTCTGCACGCTGTTGCTGGGGCTCAACGGTTGCAGCTCGCTGCTGTTCTATCCCGAGCCGGGCCTGCCGTTCACCCCTCAGCGGGCCAAGCTGGATTACCGCGACGTCACCCTGACCACCGCCGACGGGCTCAAGCTGCACGGCTGGTGGCTGCCGGCCAAGCCGGGAGTGGCGATCAAGGGCACGGTGCTGCACCTGCATGGCAATGGCGGCAACCTGGCCTGGCACCTGGGTGGTAGTTGGTGGCTGCCGGAGCAGGGCTATCAGGTGTTGCTGGTGGATTATCGCGGTTATGGCCTGTCCGAGGGCGCGCCGAGCCTGCCGGCGATCTACCAGGATATCGATGCCGCCTTCAAATGGCTGGACCAGGCCCCCGAGGTACAAGGCAAACCGCTGGTGGTGCTTGGGCAAAGCCTGGGAGGCGCCCTGGCCATTCATTACCTGGTGGAGCATCCCGAGCGCCAGCGCCAGCTCAAGGCCATAGTCCTGGACGGGGTGCCGGCCAGTTACCGCGATGTCGGGCGTTTTGCCCTGAGCACCTCCTGGCTGACGTGGCCGTTCCAGGTGCCGCTGTCGTGGCTGGTGCCGGACGCCGACAGTGCGGTTCACTCTCTGCCGCGTCTGAGCGGAGTGCCGAAACTGATCTACCACAGCATCGACGATCCGATCGTGCCCCTTTCCAACGGCATCCGTGTGTATCAAGCTGCCCCCCCGCCCCGGGTGCTGCAACTGACTCGCGGCGGCCATGTGCAAACCTTTGCCGATCCGATCTGGCGCCGCGTGATGCTGCGCTACCTCGACGATCCGCAGCATTTCGACGGGTTGCGCCGCCTGGGGGAAATCCCCAATTACCCGGCGACGCCGAATTCAGCAGTTGAACTTCCAGAGAGTCCGCAATGAGTGAAGAACGTAACGCCATCCCCCTGATCATCACCGGTATCTGCAGCATCATCGGCACCGTGGCCTGCCTGTGGTATTACGGCTACCTGCACTTCGCCAAACCGGAGGATGCGTTGCTGCTCAGCGACTTCACCATGCTCAAGACCGTACCCGGCGAGGACTACAAGGTCTCCCTGGAGCCGGCCAATGAAGTGGCCCAGTGTTTCGATGGCGTGCTGGTGCTGTTCGACACCCAGCAGAAGGGCCTGACCGGGGTGCTGGTCAACAAGAAGAAGCAGGCGGTGCGCTGCATGGGCCAGGAAACCCCGCAGTTGGAGCAGTAAGCCAGCCAGAAGCCCCGGCAGCGAATAAAAAAGCCCCGCCTTTAAAGGCGGGGCTTTTTCGTTGCCCGGTGGCGCTATCAGTTGCGGCTGACGGCCGAACGTGGTGCCACGGGCTGGTTGTCGTTGGAAATGGTCACTTCCACACGACGGTTCATGGCGCGGCCGGAGACACTGCCGTTATCGGCTACCGGGTATTCCTTGCCATAACCCTGGCTGACGATGCGCGATGGGTCGACGCCCATGCGGATCAGGGCCATCTGCACGGAGCCGGCACGGCGCTCGGACAGCGACTGGTTGTAGGAGTCGCTGCCGGTGCTGTCGGTGTAGCCCTCGACGATCACCTTGCGGTCCGGGTTCTGCTGGAGGAATTGCGCCAGCTTGTTGATGTTCACCAGGCCGCTGGATTTCAGGTCGGACTTGTTGGTGGCGAACAGCACGTCACCGAAGGTCACCAGGGTGCCGCGGTCGGTCTGCTTGGCGTTGAGGCTGTTCTGCAGTTGCTTGATCTGCGCGTCACGGGCATCGAGGATGGCGCGGGCACGCTGGTCGCCAGCGTCCTTGAGCTTGGCTTCGGCCGTGCGCAGGGCAATGGTTTCCTTGGCCACTTCAACCCGCTGGTTGGTCAGGTAGGCCAGTTGGTCGACCTTCTTCTCGTCGTCCTTGTTCAGGTAGGCCTTGTCGGCCTTGTCCATCCAGTCGGCGGCGTCCTTGGTTTCCAGGGCGGCAACCTTGCTGGCCTGCGGGTTGGCCTGCAGCGCGGAGAAGTTGGTCCGGGCGTTTTCCAGGTTGGCGTTGGGCGGGGTGGAGCAGGCCGCCAGGGCTACGCTCATGGCCAGCAGGGCAGGGATCATCAGTTGTTTGCGCATAATGGTTCGTCCTTTCATTCGATTACGAGTACGTGGGAGTCGGCGGCGGCTTACTGCACGCTACGCATGCCTTCCTGACGCAGTTCCTGAACGCCTTTCTGCGAGTCTTTCAGCGCCTGCTCGGCCTTGGCGGCCTGGGCCTTGCGCTCGGCGACTCGGGCGTCCCACTCGGCCTGTTCGGCCAGGCGGCGGGCCTCGTCGTACTTCTTGTCGTGCATGGCAATCTCGGCTTGCTTGAGCTTGTCCTGTGCCGACTTCATTTCCACCGCGGCAAATTCAGTGCCGCCCGCGCTCACTGCGCTGTTGACCGCAGATTGCGTGACTGCGTACTGCTCGCTGGGCGGGTTCCCGGCGCAACCGGCCAGTACCAGACTGCTACCGAGGGCCAGCGCGGCCAGCTTCAGCCCGCGCAGAGAGGTGAACGAGGATTTGGCAGTGCTGATCTTCATGGTCTTCAACTCCATTGGGTAACTCCTGGAAAACATCAAAATCCATCCCGGTTCTGGCGCCGTCACGCTGAGTGACAACAGGCGCTGATGGCGAAATTTGAAACGGCCGTTCCAGCGATGGTTAATGGGTGTGACCCGAGGCTTTTTTGAATAGTTCAGAGAAAGATGGCGATTGGCCGGAAAAAAATTACACCGCGGAAACAGGGCTCTAGAGCGGGAACTTTCGCCGTGCGCAGGGGTATTCCCGGCCCTTTGCAGGGCCGGGAACAGTGTCGCTTCCAGGGGGGAAGGTGGGCTGGATTCAGTGTTTCGGCTTGTCTGCCTGGCTCGACAGAACCTGCAGGTATTGCCGTGACAGGCTCAGGAAACGCGGGGTGGGGCCGACGTCTTCGTACAGCGGATCGCCCTCTTCATCGGTGGCGACCACGTGCTGGCCCTGGATGTAGGGGAAGCTCGCCTCGAGCTCTTCCAGCGCGGCTCCGATCAGCTCGCCAAGGAGCTCCTCGGTCTGGCGTTTGGGGTACATCTCGGCGAGGGCGGCCAGGCGTGCGGCGGCTTCCACATCCAGGTGAATCCGGTAGCCGGTCTTGGTCAGCCGACCCTTGGCGTTTTCTTCCCAGTGTTGTGCGAGTTCACGGATTTTCATGATGACCTCAATGAACACCTGCTTGTGGCAGGTTGGGTTGAGTGACCGGCCCGGGCCGGTGTGCGGCCCTTGTACGGCCTGTACTTCAGACTAGCCTCAACGACAAAGGTTGGCTGCCGGTTTGCCGCGCGCTTGCTAAGCGGCGCGTGCAAGCGGCACTCTTGAGCCTTCCGTGCCGCCTTGAGTCTGCTGGAGAACACCTCGATGACCGATATTGATGCGCGCTTGCGCGAAGACGTTCACCTGCTGGGTGAGCTGTTGGGCAATACCATCCGTGATCAGTACGGCGAGGGGTTCCTCGACAAGATCGAGCAGATCCGCAAGGGCGCCAAGGCCGACCGGGGCGGCTCCGCGGGGGCCGAGTTGAGTGCCAGCCTCGACCAGTTGAGCGAGGAGGAGCTGCTGCCGGTGGCCCGGGCCTTCAACCAGTTCCTCAACCTGGCGAACATCGCCGAGCAGTATCAGTTGATCCACCGCCGCGACGAGTCGCAGCCGGCCCCGTTCGAAGCCCGGGTGCTGCCGGAGCTGCTGGCCCGCCTGCGTGCTGAAGGGCATGGCGCCGATGCCCTGGCCCGGCAATTGGGACGGCTGGAGATCGAGCTGGTGCTGACCGCGCACCCCACCGAAGTGGCGCGCCGCACCCTGATCCAGAAGTACGATGCGATCGCCGCGCAACTGGCGGCCAAGGACCATCGCGACCTGACCAGCGCCGAACGTGGGCAGATCCAGGTGCGCCTGCAACGCCTGATTGCCGAAGCCTGGCACACCGAGGAAATCCGCCGGACCCGGCCAACCCCCGTGGATGAGGCCAAGTGGGGCTTTGCGGTAATCGAGCATTCGCTGTGGCAAGCCATCCCCAATTATCTGCGCAAGGCCGACCAGGCCCTGTTCACCGCCACCGGCCTGCACCTGCCGCTGGAGGCGGCGCCGATCCGCTTTGCCTCGTGGATGGGGGGCGACCGGGACGGCAACCCCAATGTCACCGCGGCGGTGACCCGTGAGGTGTTGCTGCTGGCCCGCTGGATGGCGGCCGACCTGTATCTGCGGGACATCGATCACCTGGCTGCCGAGCTGTCCATGCAACAGGCCAGCGCCGCCTTGCTGGCCAAGGCGGGAGACAGTGCCGAGCCCTATCGGGCGCTGCTCAAGCAATTGCGCGAACGCCTGCGAGCCACCCGCAACTGGGCCCATGCGGCGCTCGCTGCGCCGGTGCCGGCCGGGCCCGAGGTCTTGCAGAGCAACCGTGAACTGCTGGAACCCTTGCAACTGTGCTACCAGTCGTTGCACGAATGCGGGATGGGGGTGATCGCCGACGGTCCGTTGCTCGATTGCCTGCGCCGGGCCGTGACCTTTGGCCTGTTCCTGGTGCGCCTCGATGTGCGCCAGGATTCTTCCCGGCACTCCTCGGCCATGACCGAGATCACCGACTATCTGGGCCTGGGGCGTTATGAGGACTGGAGCGAAGAGGATCGCATCACCTTCCTGATGCGCGAGCTGGGCAACCGGCGCCCCTTGCTGCCGGGCTATTTCAAGCCTTCGGCAGACACCGCGGAGGTACTCGCCACCTGTCGCGAGATAGCCCTCGCACCCGCGGCGTCCCTGGGTTCCTACGTGATCTCCATGGCCGGCGCCGCCTCCGATGTGCTGGCGGTGCAGTTGCTGCTCAAGGAGTCCGGGGTGTTGCGGCCAATGCGCGTGGTGCCGCTGTTCGAAACCCTGGCGGACCTGGACAACGCCGGCCCGGTGATGGAGAAGCTGCTGCACATGCCGGGTTACCGCTCGCGCCTGCAAGGGCCCCAGGAAGTGATGATCGGCTATTCCGACTCGGCCAAGGATGCCGGCACCACCGCCGCGGCCTGGGCGCAGTATCGGGCCCAGGAACGGCTGGTGGACATCTGCCGTGAACAGCAGGTGGAGTTGCTGCTGTTCCACGGTCGCGGCGGCACCGTGGGGCGCGGCGGTGGTCCGGCTCACGCGGCAATCCTGTCGCAGCCGCCGGGTTCGGTGGCGGGACGGTTCCGCACCACCGAGCAGGGGGAAATGATCCGTTTCAAATTCGGCCTGCCGGACATCGCCGAGCAGAATCTCAACCTGTACCTGGCCGCGGTGCTGGAAGCCACGCTGTTGCCGCCACCACCGCCGGAGCCGGCCTGGCGTCATCTGATGGACGAATTGGCCAGTGACGGGGTCCAGGCCTACCGCGAAGTGGTACGGGACAATCCGCAGTTCGTCGAGTACTTCCGCCAGTCGACTCCGGAGCAGGAACTGGGGCGCCTGCCCCTGGGCAGCCGGCCGGCCAAGCGCCGTGCGGGGGGCATTGAAAGCCTGCGGGCGATCCCGTGGATTTTCGGCTGGACCCAGACCCGCCTGATGCTGCCGGCCTGGCTGGGTTGGGAGGCGGCGCTGAGCAAGGCACTGGCCCGGGGCGAAGGCCATTTACTGGCGCAGATGCGTGAGCAATGGCCGTTCTTCCGCACCCGCATCGACATGCTGGAAATGGTCCTGGCCAAGGCCGACGCGGACATTGCCCGCTCCTATGACGAGCGTCTGGTGGAGGCTGAACTGCTGCCATTGGGTGCGCATCTACGCGACCTATTGTCGCAGGCTTGTGCGGTGGTGCTGGGCCTGACCGGGCAGTCGCAACTGCTGGCCCACAGCCCCGACACCCTGGAGTTCATCCGTCTGCGCAATACCTACCTCGATCCGCTGCACCTGCTGCAGGCCGAACTGCTGGCACGCTCGCGCCGCCAGGACGCGCCCCAAGGAAGCCCCGTGGAACAGGCGCTGCTGGTTTCCGTGGCGGGGATCGCTGCCGGCTTGCGCAATACCGGCTGAGGTTCGACAACCAGCACGGACGGCTTTGTCCAAGCCAATCTCAGGGTGGCGCCCGGCTCCCGCTGGCGACACTTTGTTATCGGGTTGCGACTTGTTCTACCTGGCCCGGGGGGCACAAAAGGGCCAGGTTCCTCCGACTTTCGACTGCTTGTGTGCGCTGTGTCGGCTGTGTATCTTGATCAGCCTTTGGCCGTTTGGGCGGCCACAACCCTATTTTTGAGATTGGCCCCACGAGGCGAATCCGAGCGTTTCTAAATAAAAAATTGAGGAGCACATCGATGCGCGTAATTCTGCTGGGAGCTCCCGGGGCCGGTAAAGGTACTCAGGCAAAGTTCATCACCGAAAAGTTCGGCATTCCACAGATCTCCACCGGCGACATGCTGCGTGCGGCGGTCAAGGCCGGCACCGAACTGGGCCTCAAGGCCAAGAGCGTGATGGACAGCGGTGGTCTGGTTTCCGATGACCTGATCATCAACCTGGTCAAGGAACGCATCAGCCAGCCGGACTGCGCCAAAGGCTTCCTGTTCGATGGTTTCCCGCGCACCATTCCTCAGGCTGAAGCACTGGTCAAGGCTGGTGTCGAGTTGGACAGCGTGGTGGAAATCGCCGTCGACGACGAAGAGATCGTCCAGCGTATCGCCGGTCGCCGTGTGCACGAAGCCTCGGGCCGGACTTACCACACCGTCTACAACCCGCCGAAGATCGCCGGCAAGGACGACATCACCGGTGAAGACCTGGTGCAGCGCAAGGACGACACGGAAGAAACCGTGCGTCATCGCCTGTCGGTCTACCATTCCCAGACCAAGCCGTTGGTAGCCTTCTACCAGCAGTTGGCCGCTACCCAGGGCAAGCCGAAGTACAGCCATATTCCGGGCGTGGGTTCGGTGGAAGTGATCACCGCCAAGGTGCTCGAAGCCCTGAGCTGAGTCACCTGATCGGATTGATCGTTGAACGGCCCGCTTGCGGGCCGTTGCTGTTTATAATGCGTCCCTTTTTCAATGCCTATGGAACCCCCGATGAGCACCTTGCTGGCCCTGGACACCGCGACTGAAGCTTGCTCCGTTGCTTTGCTGCATGATGGCAAGGTCACGAGCCATTACGAGGTGATCCCGCGTCTGCATGCGCAGAAGTTGCTGCCTATGATCAAGGAGCTGTTGGCCAGTGCCGGCACCACCTTGCAGGCGGTGGATGCGATCGCCTTTGGTCGCGGGCCGGGAGCCTTCACCGGTGTGCGAATTGCCGTTGGCGTGGTGCAGGGGCTGGCCTTCGCTCTGGACCGCCCGGTGTTGCCGGTGTCCAACCTGGCGGTGCTGGCCCAGCGCGCCCTGCGTGAGCACGGCGCGACCCAGGTAGCGGCGGCCATCGATGCGCGGATGGATGAAGTCTACTGGGGCTGCTACCAGGAGACCGCTGGCGAGATGCGCCTGGTCGGTGTCGAGGCTGTACAGGCGCCGGAAGCTGCGGCCTTGCCCGTGGATGCGCACGGTGAGTGGTTTGGGGCAGGCACTGGCTGGGGTTATGGCGAGCGCATTGCGGTCAACCTCAGTGGCCAGGATGCCAGCATGCTGCCCCACGCCGAAGACCTGCTGACCCTGGCCCGGTTTGCCTGGGCACGGGGTGAGGCGATCGCCGCCGATGATGCGCAGCCGGTCTACCTGCGAGACAAGGTCGCCACGCCCAAGGCCCGTTGAGGCCCTTTCTCTTTTCATCGATGGCCCGCGGTTGTTCAGACATCTCCTGCTACAACCGCCAATCGTCTGGTTTTCAGCGTTGATCCTGCCCGGTTTTAAACCTTTTGGCTGTTCTGTGTTCTAGTTATCACTTGGGTATTTGCTAAGTCGTAGCAGTGCCGCTAAATTGCCATCATCGACCCCGGGCTTTTCAGTATGCGCATAGACGGCATCTCCTCTCAGTCCTACCCCATCAAGCGCAAGCCGCGCAAAGGCTTGGTGCTGGTGGACGACTCCCAGGACGATGCCGACGCCATTGAAGCCCAGCCCGAGTCTGCGATCCAGAATCGCTCCCAGGCTGCTGCTCCCCGCACCGCCAATCTTCCCGCCCGCCCGCAGGACATGATCTTTCAGCGGGCGATGAAAAAGAGTGTGGCCAATGCCTTGGCCAGCTACCTGACCACCGCCGGTTTTGTCGATTGGGATATGGAGGTGGTGGGTCTCGACCTGCACATCTGATGCTGCCTTATTTCCTCGGTTGTCCTTCCTGGAGCGAAAACGCCTGGCGTGAGTACCTGTACCCGGAAAATGCACGACCGAACGATTTTCTCGGCCTGTATTCGCAGGTCTTCAACGCCGTCGAAGGCAACACCACCTTCTACGCCCGACCTGCGCCGAGCACCGTGCAGCGCTGGGCACAGATCATGCCCGAAGGCTTTCGCTTCACTGCCAAGTTTCCCGGTGACATCAGTCACGGCGGCGACCTGCGCGAGCAACTGAGCGCTGCCGAAACCTTCGTCCAGTTGCTCAGCCCCTTGGGGGCGCGGGTGTCGCCCTTGTGGCTGCAATTGCCGGCCAGTTTCGCCCCGCAGCGCCTGGCGGAGCTGGCAGGGTTCATCGACGGCCTGGAGCGGCCGCTGGCGGTGGAAGTGCGGCATCCGGAGTTCTTCGCCAAGGGCGATGCCGAACGCAGGCTCAACCGACTGTTGCGCGAGCGGGGCGTAGAGCGCATTTGCCTGGATCCGCGGGCGCTGTTCAGCTGCACCTCGACGGATCCCGCGGTGCTCCATGCACAGTCGAAGAAGCCCAAAGTGCCACCGCGTCCGGCGGCCTTTACCCAGTTTCCCCAGGTGCGATTCATCGGTCATCCGCAGCTGGAGGCCAATGATCCGTTTCTGTTGCCGTGGATCGACAAGGTCGCCGGCTGGATCGAAGAGGGGCGCACGCCCTACATGTTCCTGCACACCTCGGACAACCGCCTGGCCGCCGAACTGGCCCGGCGTTTTCATGCCCGGCTGATGCAACGTTTGCCTGGCTTGCCCGGATTGCCTGAGTTATACAGAGAACCCGTCGCGGAGCAGCTCGGTTTGCTCTGAGACGGTCTCATGGTCTTTTTCAGGAGCGAGCAAATGGACGCGCAAAGCCTGCGAGCGAATGCCTTCAAGGCCCTGCATGAACGGGCCGGTGCCTTTGTCATTGCCAATCCCTGGGATGCCGGTTCCGCCCGCATGCTGGCCAGTCTCGGCTTCGAAGCCCTGGCCACCACCAGCGCCGGATACGCGTTCTCCCTGGGGCGTCCGGATGCCGAGGGCGCGGTCAGCCTGGAGGACACCCTGCACAACGTGCGGGCAATAGTCGGGGCCAGTAGCCTGCCGGTGGCGGTGGACCTGGAGAACGGCTTTGCCGACAGCCCTGCAGGCTGTGCCCAGGCACTGCTGTTGGCGGCTGCCAGCGGCGTGGTCGGCGGTTCGATCGAGGATGCCAGCGGCCGTGCCGACGACCCCATCTATGATTTCAAACTGGCGGTGGAACGTATCGAGGCCTGTGTCGCTGCCGCACGTAGCTTGCCCTTTGCCTTCACCCTGACCGCCCGGGCGGAGAACCTGCTGCACGGTCGTGAGGACCTGGCGGACACCATTCGGCGCCTGCAGGCCTTTGCTGAAGCCGGCGCCGATGTGCTCTATGCGCCGGGGCTGCGCAGCGCCGAGGAGATTCTCCAGGTCGTTCAGGCCGTGGCGCCCAAGCCGGTGAACGTGCTGATGTCCGGCGGTCTCAACCTGAGCGTGGCGCAATTGGCGAAGCTGGGGGTCAAGCGCATCAGTGTCGGCTCGGCCCTGGCCCGGGCAGCCTACGGTGCGTTCTATCGGGCCGCGGAGGATATCCGCGAGCATGGCCGCTTTGATTTTGCCGATCGTGCGATGCCGTTCGGGCAGATCAATCAATTGTTCAAGCAGCCATAAAAGGGAGTGTTTGTGCGCGGGTTGAAAGTTCTCGGTGCCTTGCTGTTGCTAGGGGCCCTGTTGTTGCTCGGCATTCGCCTGGGCTGGCTGCCAGTGGCGGATGCCTGGAATCCCTGGGCGCCGCTGGACGTTCGGGCCAAGCCCAATCTGCTGACTCGATTCAAGCTGTCACGGCTGCGGGATGATCCGGCATTGTGCGATGAGGTGCTCGCGCGCTCCGGCCTGCGTACCAGCCGTCAGCCTGACAGCCGGGGCGATGTGGCCTGTCCCTTGAGCAATACCTTGCGGGTGCAGGGCGCTGAGGTGGCCTTGAGCAGCAGCTTTCTTGCCAGTTGCCCGCTGGCGGTGGCCTTTGCCCTGTTCGAGCGCCATGGCCTGCAACCGGCCGCGCAGACGGTGTATGGCCAGCGAGTGGCGCGGGTCGATCATCTGGGCAGCTTCGCCTGCCGCAACATGTACAGCCGTGAGAACGGCGCTCGCAGCCAGCATGCCACGGCCAATGCCCTGGACATCGCCGGCTTTCGCCTGGCGGACGGACGCAGCATCAGCGTGCTCAGGGATTGGCCGAAGGACAGCAATGAGGGACGTTTTCTAAGGCTGGCCCGGGATGGCGCCTGCGAGGCGTTCAACGTGGTCCTGGGGCCGGATTACAACGCTGCCCATCGCAACCACTTTCATCTGGATGTCGGGCCCTGGTGGGTGTGTCGCTGAAAGCGCGGCTCAGGCGGCGATGCGCAGGTTCTGCAGGATCAGCGGGCGCGCCCAGCCGATGTCGAAGTCCATCTGCTTCTGCTGCTCGATGAGCTCTTGCGGTAGGAACGGCTTGGCCGGCTTGTCCAGCAGATCGAGTTCGAACTCGGCGATCGGCAGGTGCAATGGACGTGGTTCCGGCGCCGGGCCGGGAGCGGGCACTGGCTGGCCGGCGTTGAGCACGATCGGCCGGACCCAGCCGCTCTCGAAATCCTGCTGGCGTTGCTGGGCAATGATCTCTTCGGGTGGGTAGGGCGGAGCGGGTTTGTCCAGCAGCTCAGTCTCGAATTCGGCGATCGGCAGGAACAGGGGCTCGGGTGGGCGGACCTCGGTGTCTTGCACATCGCAGTGGCGCTGGTTGACGATCTGGGTCAACAGCTCAGTGCCGCCGACCGGTTCCACGGGGCCGTCGATGGCCACCGCAGGCATGGCTTCAACGCTGGCACCTTCTCCCCGTTGCTCGGCCAGGGCCTGGGCAAAGAAGTCCTGCCACAGATGGCTGACGCCGCTCAGTGCCTGGGAGTTGCGCAGGCCATAGTCGCCATGGGGCGAGATATAACCTATCGATGTGCGTTGAATGTCTGACATTGCTCTCGGTCGACGCTGAGCTCTGGCAAAATGGCCGATAGTTCAGTTATCGGCCGTTTTTGCCGATCATTAATTTTTTGAGTGTGTTTTCAGATGAGTGAGCAACCTGCGGCCTGCCGCATCAACGTCGAGGCCCTGGACAGCGGGTTCGAGACCCAGGCCCGGCAGTGGGCCGAGCGCCTCGGACTGCCTTTGCAGATCGACGCCGCCGAGTTCGCCCTGCAGGTCGGGGAGCAGGGGCTGCAATTGCAGCAGTTGGGGCCGGACGCGCCGGGACCGGTCCGCGTGGACTTCGTCGAGGGCGGTGCGGCCCATCGACGTCTGTACGGCGGCGGCAGCGGGCAGATGATCGCCAAGGCGGTGGGCGTGGCCCAGGGGGTGCGGCCTAGGGTGCTGGACGCCACCGCGGGCCTGGGCAAGGACGGCTTCGTGCTGGCGACCCTGGGGTGTGAAATGAGCCTGATCGAGCGCCAGCCATTGATTGGCGCATTGCTTGAAGATGGCTTGGCCCGCGGTGCGCTGGATGCCGAAGTGGCGCCTATTGTTGCGCGCATGCATCTGCTCAAGGGCAACTCCATCGAGTTGATGCGCAACTGGCAAGGCGAGCCGCCCCAGGTGATCTACCTGGACCCGATGTTCCCCCATCGGGAGAAAAGTGCCCTGGTGAAAAAGGAAATGCGCCTGTTCCGGCCACTGGTGGGCGACGACAACGACGCTCCGGCCCTGCTGGCGGCGGCCTTGGCCCTGGCAACCCACCGGGTGGTGGTCAAGCGCCCGCGCAAGGCGCCCTGCATCGAGGGGCCCAAACCCAGTCATGGGCTGGAGGGCAAGTCCAGCCGCTACGACATCTATCCGAAGAAGGCATTGAAGGCCTGATTATCGTCAGTGCCGGCCAACCGGCGACGCCTGCGGCGAAGGTGCTAGCCCCTGTGGGGCGCCTCGGCCGGCAAGCGCCTGTCCATTGGTTGTGCGCGGGGTGCGGTTTCAGTCCGGGTCCGGGCGGTAGGCGCGCATGAACAAGGCCACCACTTCCTGCACATGCTCTTCAGCGGCGGCGCCGGTCAAGGGCTCGCCGTAGCCATACAGCAGGCGGAAGTTCGCACCGCCCTTGAGCATGCAGAAGAAATGCTCGGCGGCGTTGCGCGGCTTGTCGATCTGCAAGGTGCCCAGCAGGTTGATCTTGCAGAGCAGCCGTTCCATGCCTTGCAGCACGCGTTCGGGCCCGGCCTCGATGAAAATCTGCGAGAGCTTGGGGTCCTGGCTGCCCAGGGCCATTATCAAGCGGTGCAAGTTGACCGACTCGTCACTGTTGATCAGCAGGTGAAAGCCTCGGGCGATATTCAAAAGCACGCTTTCCACCGGGGTGTCTGCCGACAACTCGTAGATCAGGGTGGGCAATTGCTCTTCGCACTTGGCCACCACGGCGGCACTGAACAGCGTCTCCTTGTCCGTGAAGTGACTGTACACCGTGAGCTTTGAAACACCGGCTTCGGCGGCGACCGCATCCATGCTGGTACTGGCGTAGCCATTGCTCAGAAACAGATTTTTCGCTGCTTCGAGGATGGCCTGGCGCTTGGCCAGATCCTTGGGCCTGCCTGGCCCAATGCTTGCGGAATTATTGTCGGACATTTTTCGACTTTTATTACTGGACTGGTGAGTTTGCTATTAATAACATACCCGCCAGTATAATTATTCCAAGCACCATTAGCGAAAGGTCGCCGCCATGTTCCGCTATGCCTTGCCAGTCAGCCTGGCTTTTTTTCTGTCTGCTTGTGGGCATGAAGAGCCCGTCCAAATCGGCATCCGGCCGGCCATGGTGGTCCAGCCAGAGCCTTCGGCGCGGGCTTCGGAGAGCTACCCCGGCGAGGTGCGGGCCCGCTATGAGCCAGACCTGGCATTCCGTATCGGCGGCAAGGTCAGTCGACGGCTGGTAGAGGAGGGCCAACGGGTCAAGGCCAACCAGCCCCTGGCCGAACTCGATCCGCAGGATGTGCGCCTGCAACTCGAGGCTGCCCGGGCCCAGGTCACCGCAGCCACCGCCAATCTCAACCTGGTGCGTGCCGAACGAGATCGCTACAAGACCCTGCTGGATCGGCAGATGGTCAGCCGTTCCCAATACGACAATGCCGAAAACCTCTATCGCGCCGGCGAAGCGCGCCTGAAACAGATCAAGGCCGAGTTCGACGTGGCCAACAACCAGGCCGGCTATGCCGTGCTGCGTGCGCCACAGGATGGCGTGGTGGCCAAGCGTGCGGTGGAAGTCGGGCAAGTAGTGGCGGCCGGGCAGACAGTCTTCACCCTGGCCACCGACGGTGAGCGCGAGGTGCTGATCAGCGTCCCCGAACAGAATTTTGGCCGCTTCAAGATCGGCGAGCCGGTGTCGGTGGAACTCTGGAGCCAGCCGGGCCAGCGTTTCGATGGCCGTATCCGCGAGCTGTCGCCGGCTGCCGACTCGAAGTCCAGAACCTTTGCCGCGCGCATCGCTTTCAGTGCCGGCAAGGTTCCGGCCGAACTGGGGCAGAGCGCCCGGGTGTTCATCCAGAACGCTGATGCGGTCTCGCTGTCGGTGCCGCTCTCGGCGCTGTCCGCCGAGGGAGGTGCGACCTACGTCTGGCGGGTGGATGCCAACAGCACCCTGCACAAGACCCCGGTGCGGGTCGGTGCCTTCGGCGAAAAGAGCGTGCCGGTGCTGGAAGGCCTGGGTGCCAACTACTGGGTGGTGGCTGCCGGGGTGCATGTCTTGCACGAGGGCCTGCAGGTGCGCCCGGTGGATCGCTCCAACCGCGTGGTCAACCTGACGGCCAAGGAGTAATCCCCAATGGGTTTCAACCTTTCCGCCTGGGCGTTGCGCAATCGCCAGATCGTCCTGTTCCTGATGTTGCTGTTGGCTATTGTCGGAGCACTTTCCTACACCAAGCTGGGACAAAGTGAAGACCCGCCGTTCACCTTCAAGGCCATGGTGATTCGCACCAACTGGCCGGGGGCCACGGCCCAGGAAGTGTCGCGCCAGGTTACCGAGCGAATTGAGAAGAAGCTCATGGAAACCGGTGAGTACGACCGCATCGTGTCCTTCTCCCGGCCGGGTGAGTCCCAGGTGACCTTCATCGCCCGGGATTCCATGCACTCCAACGAGGTGCCCGAACTCTGGTACCAGGTGCGCAAGAAGATCAGCGACATCCGCCAGACCTTGCCGCCGGGCATCCAGGGGCCTTTCTTCAACGATGAATTCGGCACCACCTTCGGCAATATCTATGCGTTGACGGGGCAGGGCTTCGACTACGCGGTGCTCAAGGACTACGCCGACCGCATCCAGATCCAGCTGCAACGGGTTAAGGACGTGGGCAAGGTCGACCTGCTGGGCCTGCAGGACGAGAAGATCTGGATCGAGTTGTCCAACGTCAAGCTGGCGACCCTGGGCCTGCCCCTGGCAGCGGTGCAGCAAGCGCTTGAGGAACAGAACGCGGTGTCCACCGCGGGGTTCTTCGAGACGCCGAGCGAGCGGGTGCAACTGCGGGTGTCCGGCAATTTCCAGACCGTGGAGCAGATTCGCAACTTTCCGATCCGGGTGGCCGGACGCACCTTCCGCATCGGTGATGTGGCGGATGTGCACCGCGGCTTCAACGATCCGCCGGCACCGCGCATGCGTTTCATGGGGGAAAACGCCATCGGCCTGGCCGTGGCAATGAAGGATGGCGGCGATATCCTGGTGCTGGGCAAGGCCCTGGAAGGTGAGTTCGCACGGCTGCAGAACAGCCTGCCGGCGGGCATGGAGCTGCGCAAGGTGTCCGACCAGCCAGCGGCGGTGAAGACCGGGGTCGGCGAGTTCGTCCGGGTCCTGGCCGAGGCCCTGATCATCGTCCTGCTGGTGAGTTTCTTCTCCCTGGGGGTACGCACCGGGATGGTGGTGGCCCTGGCCATTCCCCTGGTGCTGGCGATGACCTTCGCCACCATGTACTACCTGGGCATCGGCCTGCACAAGATCTCCCTCGGGGCCCTGGTGCTGGCCCTGGGCTTGTTGGTGGACGACGCGATCATTGCGGTGGAGATGATGGCGATCAAGATGGAGCAGGGCTTCGACCGGATCAAGGCCGCCAGCTTTGCCTGGACCAGCACCGCCTTCCCGATGCTCACCGGCACCCTGATCACCGCGGCGGGTTTCCTGCCGATCGCTACCGCCCAGTCCGGTACCGGCGAATACACCCGCTCGATTTTCCAGGTGGTGACCATTGCCCTGGTGGCTTCGTGGATCGCCGCGGTGGTGTTCGTGCCGTACCTGGGGGAAAAACTGCTGCCGGACCTGGCGAAGATCCACGCCGCCAAGCACGGCGCCGACTCCAATCCCCACGGTACGCCGTTCTACCAGCGGGTGCGCCGGATGGTGGGCTGGTGTGTGCAGCACCGCAAGACGGTGATCGTCCTGACCATCCTGCTTTTTGTCGGCTCGGTGGCGCTGTTCCGTTTCGTGCCCCAGCAGTTCTTCCCGGCCTCGGGCCGCCTGGAGCTGATGGTCGATCTGAAGCTGGCGGAAGGCGCTTCCCTGAGCAACACCGCCGATGAGGTCAAGCGCCTGGAGGCAATGCTCAAGGATCACCCGGGCATCGATAACTACGTGGCTTACGTGGGGACCGGTTCGCCGCGTTTCTACCTGCCCCTGGACCAGCAATTACCGGCCACCAGCTTTGCCCAGTTCGTGGTGCTGGCCAAGACCATCGAGGATCGCGAGAGCCTGCGCAGCTGGCTGATCGGCACCCTCAACGAGCAGTTCCCGGCCCTGCGTTCGCGGGTCACGCGCCTGGAGAACGGCCCACCCGTGGGTTACCCGGTGCAGTTCCGGGTCACCGGCGAGCACATCGAGGAAGTTCGTGCCCTGGCACGCAAGGTGGCGACCAAGGTGCGGGAGAACCCCCACGTGGTCAACGTTCACCTGGACTGGGAAGAGCCGAGCAAGGTGGTCTACCTCAACGTCGACCAGGACCGGGCCCGCGCCCTTGGGGTCAGCACCGCCAACCTGTCGAAGTTCCTCCAGAGTTCGCTGATCGGCTCCACCGTCAGCCAGTACCGCGAAGACAACGAACTGATCGAGATCCTGCTGCGGGGCACCCGTGAGGAGCGCACCGAGCTGTCGTTGCTGCCAAGCCTGGCGGTGCCTACCGACAATGGTCAGAGCGTGTCGCTGTCCCAGGTCGCAACCCTGGAGTATGGCTTCGAGGAAGGGGTGATCTGGCACCGTAATCGCCTGCCTACGGTCACTGTGCGTGCCGATATCTATGGCAAGGAACAGCCGGCGACCCTGGTGCAGCAGATCCTGCCGACCCTGGAGCCGGTGCGCGCCGAACTGCCGGACGGCTACCTGCTGGAAGTCGGCGGCACGGTGGAGGATTCGACCCGTGGCCAGAACTCGGTGAAGGCCGGCGTGCCGCTGTTCATCGTAGTGGTGCTGACCTTGCTGATGATCCAGCTGCGCAGCTTCTCGCGCACCGCCATGGTGTTTCTCACCGCGCCCCTGGGGTTGATCGGGGTCACCCTGTTTCTGTTGGTGTTCCGCCAGCCCTTCGGCTTTGTGGCGATGCTCGGCACCATCGCCCTGTCCGGGATGATCATGCGCAACTCGGTGATCCTGGTGGACCAGATCGAACAGGACATCAGGGCCGGGCTGAAGCCCTGGGACGCCATCATCGAAGCCACGGTGCGGCGTTTCCGGCCCATCGTGCTGACGGCCCTGGCGGCAGTGCTGGCGATGATTCCCTTGTCGCGCAGCGTGTTCTTCGGGCCGATGGCGGTGGCGATCATGGGCGGGCTGATTGTCGCCACGGCCTTGACCCTGCTGTTCCTGCCGGCGCTGTATGCGGCGTGGTTCCGGGTGCGCAAGGACTGACCGCGGTAATCATCGCTTGAGGCAAGGACGAAGGCCGGGCAGCAATGTCCCGGCCTTGGTTTTTTTAGGGGCGCGAGGAGCAACCGAGCGCAGTGCTGCTGGACCGCGCTTCAAGCGCAGGCTGCGCCATTGACGGTCGAAGTGTGGCGGCTTCTCCAGAGGCGCAGCGCCAATGGCGATGGAGCAACAGCGCCCTCCCGAGCGGCCGTCTGCCATTGCCTGCCTGGTGCATCCCGCTCGCCAATATCCTTGGGCAAAAGCCCGCCGCGCGCGTTGGGTTCTGTCGCAAGGCAGCCCAAGGTGTTTTTTATTGATGAGACTTGGCGTATGGCGATTCAGATCTAAACTGAATTCACTTCACTTTTGACGCGCTCTGGATTTTTCCATGCCCGACCTCTCCACCAAGGCCTTGCGTACCCGAAGCCGCTTGCTGGACGCCGCCCGGGAAGAACTGCTGCTGCACGGCGGTGCCCTGGAAGTGGGCCGGGTCGCCGAGCGGGCCGGGGTGTCGGTCGGGCTGATCTACCGCTACTTCAACTCCCGCGCAGGGTTGCTGGCGGCAGTGGTGGAGGACTTCCACGACCGTTACCAGGCTGAAGTGATGGTGGCCGATCCGCTGCCGGGCGCTGCGCACTGGTGTCAGCGGGAAGAGCGGAGGGTGCATCGCGCGGTGCAGTTTCTCTATGCCGAACCGCTGGCGCCACTGCTGCTGGTGAGCCTGGCACGGGAGCCGGAAGTCGCGAGCCTCGAAGCACAACGCATTGCCGAGAACATCCGCCAGGGGGCCGACAACATTCGCCGTGGCCAGGCGGCCGGGCAGTTGTCAGCAGGCCTGGACCCGCAACTGGTGGCGGCAATGGTCCTGGGGGGCATGCACCAGGCGCTGCTGGAGGCCCTCGGGCGCAGGCCGCGGCCGCCCCAGGAACAACTGGCGCACCAGCTCTGGCATTTCATCCGGGGTGCCCTGGCACCCGTTTAAGGGAACCTGATCACCGGAGGCGTCCATGCACCACGCGACCCAGGTACAGCTGCTCAAGAAGGCCCTGGCCCTGGCCGACCAGGGCCTTTCCGATGGCGCAGAGACGGCGTCTGCCCTGCCGGTCAGTCGCTACCTCGATGAACCGCGCTATCTGCGTGAGCGCGACCAGGTGCTGTTCAAGGAGCCCTTGCTGGTAGCGCGTTCGACGGAGATCGCCGCCGGGCATTTTCTGACCCGGGACCTGCTGGCGCCGCTGCTCCTGAGTCGTGATGCCAGCGGGCGGCTGCGGGCCTTCTTGAATGTCTGCAAGCACCGTGGCACGCAGTTGGTGAGCGAGGCCTCGGGGCCCAATCGAGTGTTCGTCTGCCCCTACCATGGCTGGTCCTATAACCCGGACGGACAATTGCGGGGGATTCCCCACGCCTATGGTTTTGCCGATATCGAGCGTGCCTGCCTGAACCTTACCGAGGTGCCGCTGGCCGAGCGCTTTGGTGCTGTCTGGGTGCGCCATTCACCGGGGCCGGCCCTGGACCTGGAGCGATTTTTTGGCGAACAGATCATCGCTGACTTCGACAGCTTTGCCGTCGAGTCCCACGTGCTGTTCGACCCGCAGGATATCCGTCGCCCGGTGAACTGGAAGCTGACCATTGATACCTTCCTGGAGAACTATCACGTCGCCAAGGCGCATCAGGCGACCATCGACCAGCTGTTCTGGCCCAACCTGGGATTGTTCGAGCGCCATGGTCGGCATATCCGCAACTTCTATGTGAAGCGCAACCTGCGCGAATTGCGGGAGTTGCCCGAGAGCCAGTGGAACCTGCGCCGCCACGGCAACCTGTTGTATTTCATCTGGCCCAACACCCTGGTGCTGGTGGAGCCCGATCACCTGGACTTTTCCACGGTCTTTCCCGAGGGCCCCCTGGCCACGCGGGTGCTCGGGCACACTTTGCTGGAGCAGGCACCGGCCAGTGACAAGGCACTGCGCTATTTCCAGAGGAACAACCAGATTCTCTATGGAGCGCTGGAGGAAGACTTCGCCATGGCGGCACGGGTTCAGGCTGGCATTCGCGCCGGCGCCAGCCCACAACTGTGGCACGGACGGTATGAGGTGGCGTTGCGCTGGTTTCACCAGGAACTCGATGCGGCCCTGGAGGATTTGCCGGAGGGGGGCTGAGGGCAGTTGGCAACTGGTCTCGATCGTTGAGGCGACAGCGCTGTTCGCGGCCCCGGTCCGCGGTGTGGCGGACCGGGGCCAAGGGCTGATCAGAGGGTGCCGAAGACTTTCTTCGCCAGGCTGGTGGCGGCGGCCGCCGGGTTCTGGCGGATGGTTTCTTCCTGCTTGCCGATCATTTCGAACAGGCCATTGAGTGCCTGTTCGGTCACGTAGCTCTCGATGTTGGCGCTCTTGGCATCCAGCACGCCCAGGGTCGCGGCCTGGCCAGCGAAGGAGTTGTACTGCTTGGCCAGGCCGACCTGATCGGTGGCCTGCTTGACGATGGGCAGGAACTTGGCGCGGATCTGCTCGCGGCTGCTCTTGTCCAGGTACTGGGTAGCGGAGTCCTTGCCACCGGCCAGAATGCCCTTGGCGTCAGCCACGGTCATTTTCTTCACCGCATCCACCAGCAGTGCCTGGGCTTGCGGTACCGCCGCTTCGGCGGCCTTGTTCATGCTGGTTTCCAGTTGATCGACCTGGTCACCCATGCCGAACTGCTTCATTTTCTTCGCCACTTTGCCGAGGTTGCCCGGCAATTCGATGCGCACATCGGGGTTGTTGCTGAACCCCCCCGGGGTGCCCAACTGCTTGACGGCGATCTGCGCGCCCTGGGTCAGGGCGTCCTTGAGGCCACCGCTGGCGTCACCCTGGGACAGGTCGCTGAGGGACAGGGCCAGGGCACTGGCGGAAATCAGCAGGCCAGCACACAGGCTGGTGAAACGGAGCGAAGTACGGAGCATGGCGGCTTCCTTGGGCAATGAGAATTAACGTACGGCGTCGACACGGAGTTTCAACGGCTGGGGGTCCTTGCCGTCGAGATTGACCCCGTTGTGTTCGGTGGTGATGAACATCAGCTTGCCGTCCAGTTCGATCCGCGCGCTGACCGCGTAGCGGTGGCCGGGCTTGACCTGGGCTGGGTCGTAGCTGAGGTGGAAGGGCAGTGGCACCTGGCCTTTGACCGGGCCGCTCTGCTCGGCCAGGACCACCGCCGGTGCGTCCGCCAGGGACACGTCCTGCAGGCTCACGCTCAAGGTGGCGGCAGGCGGCAGGGCGATGCGCTGCAGATAGAAGACTTCGCCATCGAGGCTGGCTTTGGCTGCAGGGTGCATGGCTTGGCAGGCTCCAAGCAGCGCGGTGGCTGCCAGCAGGATGAGTTTGTTCATGACGGATCTCCGTATCGAGGGCGCCGCAGGCTCTGCGGCGCCGATAAGAATCTAGTCGGTTTGCGTGGGGGCCGCGAGCTGGTCGGCGGCATCTTCGCTGCGGTGCAGGGCGACCTGGCGGATCGACAGGCGAATCTCCGCCGGCAGTACGCGCTTGGCGGCGCCTTCGGCCAGCTCCCCGAGTATTTCGTGGTAGCTCAGCTTGCCGGCTTCGTCGCGACGCAGCACGCCCTGGTCCAGCAGGGTCTGGATAAAGTGACGGAACAGGCTCTTGTCGAAGAACTCCGGGGCGTTCAGCCCATGCAGGATCGACAGGCGCTGGGCCATGACCGTGCACAGATCCTCCAGCTCTTCGGCACTGATGCTGTTCTGCCCGCTGTTGAGTAGCAGGGAAATGGCCATGTAGAAGCGTTGCAGGGTCTGGGCGATGCTTTTGGACAGCAGGGTCAGCAGGACAAAATGCCGCGAGCTGGGTGCCGGTCGCTGATACACCTCGTTCTCGAAACGCAGCAGGCCTTGTTCGACAAAGGCTTCCAGCCACTGGTCCACCACCGCGTCCAGTTCTTCCAGGGACCAGCGGATGAACAGCTCCGCCTGCAAGTAGGGATAGAGCGCGCGGGTGTAGCGCAGGATCTGTTCGCGGCTCATGCGCGACGAACTCTGGAAGAAGCTCGCCAGCAGCGCCGGCAGGGCGAAGATGTGCAGCACGTTGTTGCGGTAGTAGGTCATCAGGACGGCGTTCTGCTCGTCCAGGTAGAGGATCTTGCCCAGTGCGTCGCTCTGTTCGGCCAGCAGCTTCATGTCCTTCACATGCTGGATCAGTGCCTGGCCATCGCCTTCGGGCAGGGTGGTATGGGGCGAGTAGGGCACCCGGCGCAGCAGCGCCAGGTACAGGTCCAGGACCCGGGCCATGGCGCGGTCGTCCAGCGCCAGGCGGCTGGTGGAGAGCAGGGCCAGGGCTACCAGGTTCACCGGGTTGATCGCCGCGGCTTCATTGAGGTGCTGGGCTACCCGCTCGCCGAGGCGATTGGTGGTTTCGTTGAGCCAGGCCGGACGGTATTGCGGGCCCAGCTCCTGGGTGCGCCAGTCCGGCTGTTCCTGGTCGAGGAACTCCGCCAGCTTGATCGGTTCGCCGAAGTTCACCGCCACCTGGCCGAAGCGCTGCTTGAGGGCGCCGACGACCTTGAAGATGTCGAAGATCGATTCCTTCTTCTTGCTCGCGCCGCGCAGCTCGCCCAGGTAGGTGCGGCCTTCCAGGACCCGCTCGTAGCCGATGTACACCGGCACGAAGACGATGGGCATGCGGGAGGAGCGCAGGAAGCTGCGCAGGGTGATGGCCAGCATCCCGGTCTTGGGTTGCAGCATGCGGCCGGTGCGCGAGCGGCCGCCCTCGACGAAGTACTCCACCGGGAACCCCTTGGTGAACAGGGTGTGCAGGTACTCGTTGAACACCGAGGTGTAGAGCGGGTTGCCCTTGAAGGTACGGCGCATGAAGAAGGCCCCGCCGCGCCGCAGCAGGCCGCCGATCACCGGCATGTTGAGGTTGATCCCGGCGGCGATGTGCGGCGGGGTCAGGCCGTTGCGAAACAGCAGGTAGGACAGCAGCAAGTAGTCGATGTGGCTGCGGTGGCAGGGCACATAGATCACCTCGTGGCCCGGGGCGATTTTCTGCACGCCTTCCAGGTGGTTGACCTTGATCCCGTCGTAGATCTTGTTCCAGAACCAGCTCAGCACCACTTCCAGGAAGCGGATCGCGGTGTAGGTGTAGTCCGAGGCAATTTCATTGCCATAGCGCAGGGCCTGGGCCTTGGCCTTTTCCGGGGAAATCTTCTCGCGCTCGGCCTCATCCAGAATGGCCTGCTTCACCAGGGGCTGGTTGAGCAGGCCCTTGACCAGGTTGCGCCGGTGGGAAATGTCCGGGCCGATGACCGCGGCCTTGAGGTTGCGAAAGTGCACCCGCAGGATGCGCTGGGCCATGCGCACGGTGCGCTCGTGGCCCTTGTTGTGCTCGATCAGTTCCCGCAGGTTGATCGGTGCGGAGAACTGCACCCGGGTCTTGCGCCCCAGGATCATGATGCTGAGCAGGCGGCGCAGGCGCCCGGTGACCGCCCAGCTGTCGGCGAACAGCAGCTTCCACGGGCTCGATTCGCTGTCCGGCGACTGGCCCCAGAACACGCTGACCGGAATGATCTGCGCATCTTCGGCAGCGTTCTGGGTCAGGGCGCTGACCAGCCGGGTCAGGGTCGGCGGCGCGCCGCGCTTGTCCTGGCGGCCGAGCCAGTCCGGCTCCGGAGTCAGGTAGAAGAACGCCGCCGGCTCCAGCAGGTTACCCACCGACACCGGCAGCACCGGACGTGGCAGGCCGGCCTTGGTGCATTCGGTGTCCACCACCGCAAGGTCAGTCAGGGACGGGTTTTGCAGGACGTAGAACACCGGTCGGCTGCGGTCGAGGTCGAGGGTGAAGGACGACTGGTTGATGGTTTCCGAGCGAACCCAGAGGTACAGCAGTCGGCGCAGGGTGCCAAACACAAGACGGCGGATCGGGGAGCGGGTCATACGGCTTCTGCGTGAGTGATTGAAAAACCGAGCAACTGCTCGGGGCCGGTAGTGTGCCGGATTCGTCGAAAATCGGCAAAAAAGCCCCCAAACAATATTGAGTTGAGAGTTTTAGCGCCTGTCATATACTCGGCCGACTCTCCCGCGGTCGTATCGCCTCCACTCATAGAGACGCTGGTCGAGGGAAAGTTCTCAAGGTTTGGTTGCAGTGAGCCAATCCAATAATAAAAAAATGAGGTATGGATTCATGACTACTCGTGAGACCGGCAACGTGAAGTGGTTCAACGACGCCAAGGGCTACGGCTTTATCCAGCGTGAAGGTGGGGCGGACGTGTTCGTTCACTATCGGGCGATTCGTGGCGAAGGCCACCGTTCCCTGACCGAAGGCCAGCAGGTGGAGTACGCCGTGGTCGAAGGCCAGAAAGGTCTGCAAGCCGAAGACGTCGTCGGCCTGTAACCGACTCTGTAGGAGCTGGCGTGCCAGCGACTTTGGCGCGCGCTGGCGATGCAAGGCTCAGGAGCCCCTTCGCCGGCAAGCCGGCTCCTACGGGTTTAGGGTTCAGGCGGTACGCCAGGTAATCTCTTCCTCACCGTCGGCGCTGATGCGAATCCAGCGATCGGCTGTCTCTTCACCCTCTTCCTCGACCCAGGTACCCGGTGCGCAGCGCACCTCGACATTCAGCGCGGCAAAAGCGGCGCGGGCACAGGCGATGTCGTCGTCCCATGGGGTCTGGTCGCTTTCCAGGTACAGGCTGTTCCACTTGCCCACGGCCTTGGGCAGCCAGGTCACCGGCACCTGGCCTGCGGTGCATTTGTAGGTCTGGCCCTTCTGTACCCATTCGCTGCAGGGGCCGAACACGCTGCCCAGCCAGGCGGCGATGGCCTTGTAGTCGACGTCGGCGTCTTTCAGGTAAATCTCGATATCGGGCTGGCGCATGGATGTCCTCATTGCCGGTGTGAAAAATCCATTCGCGGATTTAGTCGGTCTCAAGCCCATGCTCGAGACCTCGGGTTGATAGGGGGTTATTGCAGCACGAAATAATCGTAGCGCATCGACACGCTGACCTCGAAAGGCTCGGGCTGGTCGATTACCGCGGCCCGGCGCTCGGCGCTGGCGCGCCAGCCATGGGGGGTCATGGCCAGCAGGTTGGCGCGGTCTTGCGGGCGCTCCAGGTGCAGCTTGAACTCCAGGGTCTCGCTGTGGGCCAGGGCCATGCCTGCAGGCACCAGGGCCAGGTGCTTGTCGTCGGTGTATTCGCGCACTTCGTCGTACAGGCGCTCGCGCAATTCCATCAAATGGCCGCTGGTGGGGCCAACCTTCATCAGGCCGCCACCGGGGCTCAGCAGGCGCTTGGCTTCCAGCCAGTCGAGGGGGCTGAAGACGCTGGCGAGGAACTGGCAGCTGGCATCGGCCAGGGGGATGCGCGCCATGCTGGCGACCATCCAGGTCAGTTGCGGGGCCCGCCGGCAGGCGCGCTTCACCGCTTCCCGGGAGATATCCAGGGCGTAGCCGTCGGCGCCGGGCAGGGCCTCGGCCAGTTGTGCGGTGTAGTAACCCTCGCCACAACCGATGTCGACCCAGCGCTGCGGCGCACGTTGTGTTGCCAGTTCGGCCAGGCGCCGGGCCACCGGGGCGTAATGCCCAGCGTTGAGGAAGTCGCGGCGGGCCTCGACCATGGCCTGGTTGTCTCCCGGGTCGCGGCTGTTCTTGTGCTGCACCGGCAACAGGTTCAGGTAGCCCTGGCGCGCCCGGTCGAAACGATGCCCGGCCGGGCACACCACGCCATTGTCCACAGTGTCCAGTGGAGCGCTGCAAAGAGGACAGGCGAGCATCAGGCGAGCAACTTGATCAGGGTCTGGTAGTAGATCTCGGTCAGCACATCGAGGTCGCTGGCCAGGACCCGCTCGTTGACCTGGTGGATGGTGGCGTTGACCGGTCCCAACTCCACCACCTGGGTGCCCAGGGTGGCGATGAAGCGCCCATCGGAGGTGCCGCCGCTGGTGGACGCCTGGGTTTCGCGGCCGGTGATCTGCTTGATGCTGGCCGACACCGCGTCCAGCAGGGCGCCGGGTTCGGTCAGGAACGGCAGGCCGGACAGGGCCCATTCCACATGCCAGTCCAGGCCATGCTTGTCGAGAATCGCCGCGACCCGCTGTTGCAGGCCTTCCACCGTGGATTCGGTGGAGAAACGGAAGTTGAACAGCGCGGTCAGTTCACCGGGAATCACGTTGGTGGCGCCGGTGCCGGAATTGAGATTGGAGATCTGGAAGCTGGTGGGCGGGAAGAACGCATTGCCGTCGTCCCAGTGCTCGGCTGCCAGTTCCGCCAGGGCCGCGGCCGCCAGGTGGATCGGGTTCTTGGCCAGGTGCGGGTAGGCCACGTGGCCCTGCACGCCGCGCACCGTGAGCTTGGCGCCGAGGGAGCCACGGCGCCCGTTCTTCACCACGTCGCCCACCAGGCTGGTGCTCGAAGGTTCGCCGACGATGCACCAGTCCAGGCGCTCCTGGCGTGCTGCCAGGCGTTCGATCACGGCCTTGGTGCCATGATGCGCCGGGCCTTCTTCGTCACTGGTGATGAGGAAGGCTACCGAGCCCTTGTGGTCCGGGTAGTCGGTGACGAAACGCTCAGCGGCCACCAGCATCGCCGCCAGGCTGCCCTTCATGTCCGCCGCGCCACGGCCGCAGAGCATGCCGTGCTCATCGATCAGCGCATCGAACGGATCGTTCTGCCAGGCCTGCACCGGGCCGGTCGGCACCACGTCGGTGTGACCGGCAAAGCACAGCACCGGGCCTGGGTGCTTGCCATGGGTGGCCCAGAAGTTGTCCACATCCTCGATGCGCATCGGTTCCAGCTTGAAACCGGCATCGCCCAGGCGCTGCATCATCAGCTTCTGGCAGTCGGCGTCCACTGGTGTCACCGACGGACGGCGGATCAGGTCACAGGCGAGTTGCAGGGTCGGCGAAAGGTCGGCGTGGGCCGTCATGGGGAACTCCGGTGCAAGGCATTGTGTAGGAGCCGGCGGGCCGGCGAGGGCGGTTGAACACAGATACCGCGTTGTTTTGTTCGCTGGCAAGCCAGCTCCTACAGGTGGTGGGCAAGGCGCGCAAAATGGCGGGTATCTTAAAGCAAAACGGCGGCCTGAGGCCGCCGTTTAGTGCTTTGGATCGATTTAGCTGGCTGGGGCCGGCAGGCTTTCTTCCGCCGGTTTGGGCAGCGACGAGAGGAATGCCATGACCAGCGCCGCCACGTAGGGCAGGGACTGCACCAGGAGCATGGTCACCCAGAAACGCATGTCGTTGCTCGGCAGGCCCTGCACCAGGAAGATCCCCAGCGCCGCGCCCCACAACAGCAGCATGATGAACAGCTCTTCCCGGGCTTCGGAGATGGCCACCCAGAAACCGTGGTTGTCGGCGTTCTTCGGCGTGCGGAAGAACGGGATGCTGCTGGTGAAGAAACCGTACAGCACCGCCTTGGCGATGGTATGGGACAGGGCCAGGCCCGCCAGGGCCGCGCAGAACGCGTCCTTGAGGTTGACCCCCACCGCACGGCGGTAGAGGAAGATGATCTTGCCGACCTTGAACACGAACAGCGCCAGCGGCGGGATGGCGAAGATCAGCAGGGGCGGGTCCACCTGCTTGGGCACGATGATCATCGCCGCCGACCACAGCAGGGCACCGAGGGTGAAGAAGATGTTCATGCCGTCGGCGACCCACGGCAGCCAGCCCGCGAGGAAGTGGTAGCGCTGGCCCCGGGTCAGCTCGGTGTTCTTGCCGCGCAGCAGGCTGGCGGTGTGGCGCTTGATGATCTGGATCGCGCCATAGGCCCAGCGGAAACGCTGCTTCTTGAAGTCGATGAAGGTGTCGGGCATCAGGCCCTTGCCGTAGCTTTCGTGGTGGTACGCCGCCGATAGGCCTTTCTCGAACACCCGCAGGCCCAGTTCAGCGTCTTCACAAATGCACCAGTCGGCCCAGCCCAGCTCTTCGAGTACCGAACGCCGGGTCATGGTCATGGTGCCGTGCTGGATGATCGCGTCACGGTCGTTGCGGGTGACCATGCCGATATGGAAGAAGCCTTTGTATTCTGCATAGCAGAGCTTCTTGAAGGTGCTTTCGTTCTGGTCGCGATAGTCCTGGGGCGACTGCACGATGGCGATTTTCGGATCGGCGAAGTGCGGCACCATGTGCTTGAGCCAGTTGCGGTCGACGCAGTAGTCGGAGTCGATCACTGCGATCACTTCGGCATCCTTGGCGGTGTGCGGCAGCAGGTAGTTCAGTGCTCCGCCCTTGAAACCGGCCAGGGGCGCGACGTGGAAGAACTTGAAGCGCGGGCCCAGGGTCTCGCAATAGGCCTGCACCGGTTCCCAGACCGCTGGGTCCTTGGTGTTGTTGTCGATGATCAGGACTTCGAAGTCCGGGTAGTCGAGGTTGGCCAGTGCGTTGAGGGTCTGTTTGACCATCTCCGGCGGCTCGTTGTAGCAGGGCACATGAATCGACACTTTCGGTCGGTAGTTGGAATCGCCTTCCACCGGCAGGAATTCGCGCCGGCGTTTGTGGATCCACACCGCCTCGGCCAGTTCATGGGCCTCGGTCAGCAGCACGATGAACACCCCCAGCGCCCCCAGCGCGAGGAGGAAGCCCACGGTCAGGCTGAACCAGGTGCTGTATTGCTGACTGTAGTCGTAGCCGATCCACACCAGCACCGAACCGCAGAGGAACGCGATAAAGGTCAGGAAGGTGCGGCCACGCTGGCGCAGCGCCGAACCGTCGATCATCAGCAGGGTCAGCGACAGCAGCGCCAGTACCACCGAGCCGATGGCCAGCACCCGCCATTGGGGAATCGCTACCACCGGGCCTTCGAAGTTGAACTTCTGTTGGCGCGCGGCGTTGAACACGCCCCAGTAGGCGCCCACCGAACCTTCATCGCTGGCCTTCCACGGCTGGTCGAAGGCCTCGATGACGAAATAGTTGTAGCCCTGGCGGTTGAGTTCATTGACCAGGGTACGCAGGTAGATGGCCTGGTCCGCCGGGCTGGCATCGGCGCCGCCGCGCATGCGGCCATTGCTCGGCCAGCCCACTTCGGACAGCAGCAGGGGCTTTTTCGGGAACATCTTCTTCAGGTCCCGGGCGCGGTCGAGGACGAACTGCCCGGCCTTGTCCACCGGGATGAACTCCCAGTAGGGCAGGATGTGTGAAGCGATCAGGTCGACGTGCTGGGCCAGTTCCGGGTGCTCTTCCCAGACGTGCCACTGTTCCGAGGTGGTCACCGGGACCTTCACCGCGGCGCGGACCCGATCCAGGAGTACCGACAACTGGTCGGCGGTGATTTCCTTGCGGAAGATCGCCTCGTTGCCCACCACCACCCGCACGACGCTGCGGGAGCTGTTGGCCAGCTCGATGGCGCGGACGATTTCCCGCTCGTTGCGTTCCAGGTCCGGGCTGATCCAGATCCCCAGGGTCACCCGCAGGCCGAACTCTTCCGCCAGCTTGGGAATATCCCCCAGGCTGCCGTCTACCGAATAGGTACGGATGTTGTCGGTCAGCTTGCTCATGATCTCCAGGTCGCGACGCATTTCATCGTCGGACGGGTACTGGTCCTTCTGCGGGAACTGGCCCTGCTGGAACGGCGAGTAGGAGAAACCGGAGATCTGTTCCGGCCAGTTGGGGGCCGAGACCGGGCGATTGATCAACGCCCAGAAACCAGTGAACAGCGCGGCAATGGCCAGCACTATCACCAGGTTGAGTCCAAATTTACGCGATGACATAGCTATTTCGGGTTCCAAAAGGTGTGGAACGAGGGGAAGGTCGGCTGGCGCCAAACGGCGGGCATCCTACACCGGGCCTCGACTGAGCGTACAGCGCACAGAGGAAAGCCGGACCTTGGGCACTGCATTTGAACTTAAGTTCTTAACTTGTAGCTTGTTGCTTAAAACTTGTCGCTGCGAAGCCCTATAATGCGCGCCGGTTTTTTCAGGTGGTGGTCATGAGTACAGAAGATCCGCGGTTTGCCGGCGTCGCCCGTTTGTATGGCATCGAGGGGCTGGAACGCTTGCGCGCGGCCCATGTGGCGATTGTCGGCGTCGGTGGCGTCGGCTCCTGGGCGGCGGAAGCCATTGCCCGGTGTGGCGTGGGCGAAATCTCCCTGTTCGATCTGGACGATGTCTGCGTCAGCAACAGCAATCGCCAGCTGCACGCCCTGGACAGTACCGTCGGCAAGCCCAAGGTCGAGGTCATGGCCGAGCGCCTGCGGGGCATCAACCCCGATTGCAGCGTGCATGCGGTGGCGGACTTCGTGACCCGCGACACCATGGCCGAGTACATCACCCCGAACATCGACTGCGTGATCGACTGCATCGACAGCGTGAATGCCAAGGCGGCGCTGATTGCCTGGTGCAAGCGGCGCAAGATCCAGATCATCACCACGGGCGGCGCCGGCGGGCAGATCGATCCGACCCTGATCCAGGTCTGTGACCTCAATCGCACCTTCAATGATCCGCTGGCCTCCAAGGTGCGCTCCACCCTGCGCCGTGACTACGGCTTCTCGCGCACCGTGACTCGGCATTACAGCGTGCCCTGCGTGTTCTCCACCGAACAGCTGCGCTACCCGAAGCCCGATGGCAGCATCTGCCTGCAGAAGAGTTTTGTCGGTGACGGCGTCAAGCTCGACTGCGCCGGTGGCTTTGGTGCGGTGATGATGGTGACCGCGACCTTCGGCATGGTGGCAGCGACCAAGGCGGTGGACAAGATTGTCGCCGGCGTGCGCCGTCCGTCCGAGCGCAGCAAACCCGGCGCATAAGACCTGCTCGCCCAGACGCAGGCCGTTGTAGGAGCTGGCTTGCCAGCGAAAGGGGCCCAGAGGGCGATGCAAGGCATCAAGCCCTTTGCGCCGGCAAGTGCTGAGGCGGGTTTGAGCTGTTGTAGGAGCTGGCTTGCCAGCGAAAGGAGCCCAGAGGGCGATGCTCGGCTTGAGGCCCTGTTCGCCGGCAAGCCGGCTCCTACACGGTTATGCAGTGGGGGCGCTGGCCAGTTCGCTCATGCGTCGCCATACCGCATTCAGGCCATTGCTGCGCGACGGCGAGAGCTGGCGCGACAGGCCCAGCTGATTGAACCAGTCCGCCAGGTTCACTTCCCGCAACTGCTCTGCGGTCAGGCCGTTGACCCGCGCCAGCAGCAGCGCCACCAGGCCGCGGATCAGCCGCGCATCGCTGGCTGCGGAGAACTGCCAGTGGCCATCCTCCACGGTCGCCAGCAGCCAGACCTGGCTTTCACAGCCGTGGACCCGATTGGCTTCGACCTTGTCGGCTTCCTCCAGCCCCGGCAGACGTTCGCCCCATTGCATCAGCAGTCGGGCGCGCTGCTCCCAGCCGGCCGCTTGCTCAAAGACTTCCAGTGCTGCAGCGGCTGCCTCGGGCAGGCTCATCGCAGCAACTCCAGGGCCTGGTCCAGGGCTTCGAAGAAGCGCTCCAGGTCTTCAGAGTCGTTGTACAGCGCCAGCGACACGCGAATCGCACCGGTCAGGCCCAGCCCCTTGAACAGTGGCATGGCGCAGTGATGCCCGGCGCGCACGGCAATTCCTTGTTCGGTCAGCAGGTGCGCCAAGTCGGAGTTGTGCACCCCGTCGACCACGAAGCTGGCCAGGGCCAGTTTTGGCGTGCCCACCAGGCGGATGCCCTTGCGCGCCTGCAGGCCCTGCAACAGATAGGCGTGCAGCGCGCTTTCATGGGCGTTGACTGCGTCCTGGTCCAGGGTGCCGAGGTAGTCGAGGGTGGCGCCCAGGCCAATGACGCTGGCGATCGGCGGCGTACCAGCCTCGAAGCCCAGGGGCGCCGGCCGGAAACTGGCGTGCTGGTAGTCGGCGTCCTGGACCATCTCGCCACCAAACTGCCAGTGGTGCAGGCCCTTGAGCGCCTCATGACGGCCGAACAGCACGCCGACCCCGTCGGGGCCGTACAGCTTGTGGCTGGAAAAAACGTAGAAATCGCAGCCCAGGGCCTGTACATCGTGGCGCCCGTGGACCACGCCCTGGGCACCATCGACCACGGTCAGGGCGTCATGGGCCTTGGCCAGGGCCAGCAGTGGCGGCAGTGGCTGCCAGGCACCGAGCACGTTAGACAGCTGGCTTACCGCCAGCAGTCGGGTCCGTGGGCCGATCAGGCCGGCCGCAGCGTCGAGGTCGATCAAGCCGTCGGCGTCCAGGGGCAGGACCACCAGCTTGAGTGCGCGGCGCTGTGCCAACTGCTGCCAGGGCAGCAGGTTGGCGTGGTGTTCGAGGGCGCTGATGACCAGTTCATCGCCCGCTTGAAAATGGTGTTCCAGGCCGTAGGCCAGGAGATTCAGGGCACTGGTTGCGCCGTGGGTGAAGATGATCTGCCCGCTGTCACCGGTATTCAGCCATTGGCCGACCTTGCTGCGGCTGTCTTCGAACGCCTGGGTGGCGTGGGCGCCGGGCAGGTGCTGTGCACGATGCACATTGGCCGTGCCATTGGCGTAGTAGTGCACCAGGGCGTCCAGCAGGGCCTGGGGCTTTTGCGTGGTGGCGGCGTTGTCCAGGTAGGTCTGGTCCTGGCGTTGCAGGGTGGCGATGGCCGGGAAGTCGGCGCGCCAGGGGGAGGGCACAAGCATGGTGGGAGGACTCGTTTGAACAGGCCGGGCGCTGATGATAAGCGCCCGGCAGGTTCCGATGAAACCGAATCGCTGCTTCGGCTCTGCAGGAAAACTGCCTGCGCTGCGACCAGGCGGCGCGTTGGGCGCCTTCGGCACTAAGCAGAAGCAGGCTCGGAATGCTCATGTAGGTCCCTACACGCGCCTCCTCGCCGGCTTTTGCCTTGGCTGATCGCCCAGCGAGTTTTCCTACAGGCTTAGTTGTGAGCGTGCAGCGCTTCGTTCAGCTCGATCGCCGACTTGTGGGTCTTGCACTCCACGGCGCCGGTTTCCGAGTTGCGACGGAACAGCAGGTCCGGCTGGCCGGCCAGCTCACGGGCCTTGAGCACTTTCACCAGCTGGTTGTTTTCGTCCAGCAGCGCGACCTTGGTGCCGGCAGTCACGTACAGGCCCGACTCCACGGTGTTGCGGTCGCCCAGGGGGATGCCGATGCCGGCGTTGGCGCCGATCAGGCAACCTTCGCCAACCTTGATCACGATGTTGCCGCCACCGGACAGGGTGCCCATGGTCGAGCAGCCACCGCCCAGGTCCGAGCCCTTGCCGACGAAGACGCCGGCCGAGACGCGGCCTTCGATCATGCCCGGGCCTTCGGTGCCGGCGTTGAAGTTGACGAAGCCTTCGTGCATCACGGTGGTGCCTTCGCCGATGTAGGCGCCCAGGCGGATCCGCGCGCTGTCAGCGATGCGCACGCCGCTCGGCACCACGTAGTCGGTCATTTTCGGGAACTTGTCCACCGAGAACACTTCCAGCAGCTCGCCGCGCAGGCGCGCTTCGAGTTGGCGCTCGGCCAGCTCGCCGAGGTCGATGGCGCCCTGGCTGGTCCAGGCCACGTTCGGCAACAGCGGGAACACCCCGGCCAGGCTCAGGCCGTGGGGCTTGACCAGGCGGTGGGACAGCAGGTGCAGCTTGAGGTAGGCCTCCGGGGTGGAGCTCAGCTGGGCGTCTTCAGCCAGCAGGGTGGCGACCAGCGGCTTGTGGCTCTCGGCCAGGCGGGTCAGCAGGGCGGCCTGGGTGGCGTCGATGCCTTTCAGGGCATCGGCCAGCTGCGCGGCCTGGGCGGTGGTGAAGGTGATGGCCTGGTTGCCTTCGCTGTAGCCCAGGATCGGCGCTACCGCAGCAAGGATTTCGCTGGAAGGCTTGAGCAGTGGCGCGGCGTAGAACACTTCCAGCCAAGCGCCTTGACGGTTCTGGGTGCCGACACCGAATGCCAGGCTGAACAGGGTAGTGGACATGCAGTTACCTCTTGCGAAATTGAGTGAGCAGGCTTACTGGAGCGCTGCCGCGTAAAGGTCTGGCTTGAAGCCAATCAGGGTCTTGTCACCGAGATCGAGCACCGGGCGCTTGATCATCGAGGGTTGCGCGAGCATCAGTTCAACGGCTTTCGCCTGGTCGAGATCGGCTTTGCTTTCGTCATCGAGTTTGCGAAAGGTCGTGCCCGCGCGGTTCAACACCACCTGCCAGCCGTGCTCGTCGCACCATTGGTTCAGGTGCTCACGGTCGATGCCGGAGGTCTTGTAGTCGTGGAAGTCATAGCTGACAGCGTGTTCATCGAGCCAGGTGCGCGCCTTTTTCATGGTGTCGCAGGCTTTGATGCCGAAAAGGTGCAACGTTTTGCTTGAAGCGGTCAAGGAATTGCCCCCTTTGGAGTTGCTGGAGATAAAAGACCACGGATTATGCCACGACCGCGGCGCTTCGGCGTCGGCCTGAATTCGGCTTTGTCGCAGGTTATTGCAAGGCGCCCAGGCGGTTGCGACTTTTGTGCAGCGGTCGAGTGTGAGCTTAAGAGGCTAATATGGCACTTCGTCGGCGACTCTTCGCTCATATATGTACGATTTTTCTTGTTAAGCCTTGGATTTTCGCTTTATGCAAACCGCTTATACCGTGCTCATCCTGTTGATGCTGGTGAGCCTCTCGCGTCTTGTCGGGCGGGTGATTCCACTGCCGCTGCCCCTGGTGCAGATTGCCGCCGGCGCCTTGCTGGCCTGGCCGACCCTGGGGTTGCACGTGGCCCTGGACCCGGAACTGTTTCTCTTCCTGTTCCTGCCGCCGTTGCTGTTTTCCGATGGCTGGCGCATGCCCAAGCGTGAGTTCTGGCGCCTGCGCGGGCCGATCCTGACCCTGGCGGTGGGCCTGGTGCTGTTCACCGTGGTCGGTGCCGGGTACTTCATTCACTGGCTGCTGCCGACCATTCCCCTGCCGGTGGCCTTTGCCCTGGCCGCGGTGCTCTCGCCCACGGACGCGGTGGCGGTTTCGGCCATTTCCCAGAACCGCCTGCCGACCCCCTTGATGCACATGCTGCAGGGCGAGGCCTTGATGAACGACGCCTCGGGCCTGGTGACCTTCAAGTTCGCCCTGGTGGCGGCCATCACCGGGGTGTTCTCCCTGGCCAATGCCAGCCTGACCTTTGTCCTGGTGGCGGTGGGCGGGCTGGCGGTCGGTGTGGCCTTGAGCTGGTTGGTGGGGCGCCTGCGGGCCTGGATGATCGCCCGTGGCTGGGACGACCCGGCGACCCACGTGGTGTTCATGCTGCTGTTGCCCTTCGCGGCCTACGTCCTGGCTGAGCGCCTGGGCGCCTCGGGCATTCTCTCGGCGGTGGCGGCGGGGATGATGCAGAGCTGGCTCGACCTGCTGCCGCGCCAGACCAGCACCCGACTGCTCAACCGCAGTGTCTGGTCGCTGCTGGAATTCGCCTTCAACGGCCTGATCTTCCTGCTTCTGGGGCTGCAACTGCCGGACATCATCAAGGCGGTGGTCAGTCACGAGACCTCGCTGTGGCCAACCCTGTTCTATCGCTGCCTGGATGTGGTGGCGATCTTCCTGGTGTTGCTGGTGCTGCGCTTCATCTGGGTGCAGAGCATCTGGCGCCTGTCCGGCCTGTTGCGGCGCTGGCGTGGCAAGGGTGAATTGACCCTGGTGCCGACGGCGCGCTCCTGCTGGCTGCTGACTGTGGGTGGGGTGCGTGGGGCGGTGACCCTGGCGGGCGTGATGTCGGTGCCCTTGTTCCTGGGGGCTGGGGAAGCGTTCCCGGAACGGGACCTGCTGATCTTCATCGCCGCCGGGGTGATTCTGCTGTCCTTGGTCGCGGCCTGTATCGCCTTGCCTTTGCTGTTGCGCGGCATCCCCAAGAGTCCGGACGACAAGCGTCGAGGCGAGGTGCGTGATGCCTGGCGCAAGACCGCCGAAGCGGCGATCCATGCCCTGGAGGCCGAAGAAGTGGCCGAAGGTACCGAGGCCCCGGATGCGGCGCAGGCGGCCCTGGCCACCGAGCTCAAGGGGCGCCTGATGGCCGAGTACCGGCATCAGTTGGAGGTCTATAACGATTCGGCCGAGGCCCAGGCCCTGGCGTTGCAGATGGACTTGCTGGAGCGGCGCCTGCGGCTCAAGGCCTTGCGCGCGCAACGCTTGGAGTTGTACCGACTGAGCCGGCATCACCAGATTGGTGACGATGTGCTGCGCGAGGTATTGGCGGACCTGGATTTGAGCGAGGCCAATCTGGGGCAGGTGAAGTGAGCGGATGACGCTTTCGCCGGCAAGCCGGCTCCTACAGCGGGTATGTAGGAGCCGGCTTGCCGGCGAAGGGCCTCAAGCGCGACGCAGCACGAAGTCGCGAATCCGCTCGGCGGCTTCCACGCACTCCGCCAGCGGCGCAACCAACGCCATGCGCACGCGCCCGGCGCCCGGGTTGGTACCGTCCACATCCCGCGACAGATAAGAGCCCGGCACCACGGTCACGTGCTCCTGCTCGAACAGGTCGCGGCAGAAGGCCGCGTCATCCCCGGCCACGTTCGGCCACAGGTAGAAGCTGCCATCCGGGCGTTGCACGTCCAGTACCGGCGCGAGGATCGCCAGCACGGCGTCGAACTTCTCGCGGTACAGGGCGCGGTTGGCGCGCACGTGTACTTCATCGTTCCAGGCGGCGACGCTGGCCAGTTGGGTTTGCACCGGCATGGCGCAGCCGTGGTAAGTGCGGTACAGCAGGAAGCCCTTGAGGATGTCCGCGTCGCCAGCGACGAAGCCCGAGCGCAGGCCCGGCAGGTTGGAGCGCTTGGACAGGCTGTGGAACACCACGCAGCGCTTGAAGTCCTGGCGGCCCAGTTCGGCGCAGGCGCTGAGCAGGCCTGGCGGTGGGGTCTGCTCGTCGAAGTACAGCTCGCTGTAGCACTCGTCGGCCGCGATCACGAAGTCATGCTCGTCCGCCAGGGCGATCAGCTTCTTCAGGGTGTCCATCGGGATCAACGCGCCGGTAGGGTTGCCCGGCGAGCACAGGAAGAGGATCTGGCAGCGCTGCCAGATCTCGGCCGGCACGGCGTCGAAGTCCGGGTTGAAGCCGTTTTCGTCCAGGCAGGGCAGGTAGTGGGGCTTGGCTCCGGCGAGGAAGGCCGCGCCTTCGTAGATCTGATAGAAGGGGTTGGGGCTGACCACCAGGGCATCGTCGCCGCGGTTGACCACGGTCTGGGTGAAGGCAAACAGCGCTTCGCGGGTGCCGTTCACCGGCAACACGTTGCGCGCCGGATCGATCCAGCCGGTTGGAACGCCAAAGCGCCGTTCGCACCAGCCGGCAATGGCTTCGCGCAGGGCCGGGATGCCCAGGGTGGTGGGGTAGACCGCCATCTGCTCAAGGTTGTTGGCCAGGGCTTCGGCGACGAAGCTTGGCGAGCGGTGCTTGGGTTCGCCGATGGACAGGGCGATCGGACGCTTGTCCGGGTTGGGCGTCACGCTGCCGAGCAAGGCGCGAAGCTTTTCGAACGGGTAGGGCTGCAACTGGTTCAGAGCGTTGTTCATCGGTGCGGTATCTCACACAAGGCGGCGGTTCATGACCTGTCAGATGCTCAGGCGGGTCATTTCGATAGTCGGTTCGTGGCGGACGCTCAACTGTTCGACGATCGCATCCTGCAAGCGGCTGCACAGCTGGGGGTCGGATAAGGGCTGGTTGTGCGCGTCGGTGATGAAGAACACGTCTTCCACGCGCTCGCCCAGGGTGGCGATCTTGGCGTTCTGCAGCGACAGGTCGAACTCCAGGAAGATCTTGCCGATTCGCGCCAGGAGGCCCGGGCGGTCCGGGGCGCTCAGTTCCAGCACGGTGACCGGGCGCTGGGCGTCGTTGTGGATGGTCACCTCGGGTTCGAAGGCAAAATGCTTGAGCTGGCGCGGCACCCGACGCTGGATGATGGTTGGATAGTCGTCGGGGTTGCGCAGTGCCTCGGTCAGGCCTTTGCGGATCTGTTCGACCCGCTCGGGGTTGTTGCCGATGGACTCGCCGTCGTTGTCCAGGACGATGTAGGTGTCGAGGGTGAACTGGCTGCTGGAGGTGATGATCCGTGCGTCGTGGATGTTCAGGTTGAGCTGGTCCATGGCGGCTACGGTCACGGCGAAGAAGTCGTGCTGGTCCGGGGCGTAGATGAAGATCTGGGTACCGCCCTCGAATTCGCGCTGGGCGATTTCCTTGATCAGCACCAGCGGGCCGCCGTCGGCCGGTTGCTGGAGGATCGCATCACTGTGCCAGGCCACGTCGCCGGCGGTATGGCGCAGGAAATAGTCGTCGCCCAATTGCGACCAGAGTTGCTCGACTTCGTCCGGATCGGTGCCATTGCGCACCAGGATGTCCAGGGCGGCGCTCTGGGTCTGGCGGATCTGCTCTTCCCGGTCCACCGGGTTTTCCAGGCCGCGGCGCAGGGCGCGCTTGGTCTCGGTGTAGAGCTGGCGCAACAGGCTGGCGCGCCAGGAGTTCCACAAGGTCGGGTTGGTGGCGTAGATGTCGGCGACGGTCAGCACATAGAGGTAGTCAAGATGGGTCTGGTCGACCACGAACTGTGCGAAGTCGTGGATCACCTGCGGGTCGGACAGGTCCTTGCGCTGGGCGGTGGTGGACATCACCAGGTGGTTCTGCACCAGCCAGACAATCAGCCGGGTGTCCCATTGCGGCAACTGATGGCGCACGCAGAAGGCTTCGGCATCCACCGCGCCGATTTCCGAGTGGTCGCCGTGCCGGCCCTTGCCGATGTCGTGGTACAGGCCGGCCAGGTAGATCAGCTCGGGCTTGGGCAGCTTGCCCATGAGCTTGCTGGCCAGGGGGAATTTCTCCGAGATCGGCGTGTACTGCATTTTGCGCAGGTGCTTGATCAGGTTCAGCGTGTGGGCGTCCACGGTATAGATGTGGAACAGGTCGTGCTGCATCTGCCCGACGATGAAGCCGAACTCCGGCAGGTAGCGTCCGAGAATGCCGTAGCGGTTCATCCGGCGCAGGTTGCGGTGAATGCCGATCTCGCACTTGAACAGCTCGATGAACAGGCTGGTGTTGCGAATGTCGTGACGGAAGTCGTCGTCGATCAGGTGCCGGTGCTCGCGCAGCAGGCGGATGGTGTCCGCGCGCACGCCCTTGATCTCCGGGTGCTGGGCCATCAGCACGAAGATTTCCAGCATGGCGAACGGCGTGCGCTTGAACACGTTGTCGTTGATCGCCTCGATGTAACCATCGTGCAGTTGGAAGCGCGGGTTGATCGGTTGCGGCGGGGCCTCGTCATCGGGGGCGAGGATCACCTCTTCGAAGTGCTGGATGATCAGGTCGCTCAACTGGGCGATGCTCATCACCACCCGGTAGTACTGCTGCATGAAGCTTTCGATGGATTGCTTGGCGTCATCGCCTTCGAAGCCCAGCAGGGTGGCGATGGAGCGCTGATGGTCGAGCAGCAGGCGGTCTTCGGAGCGCCCGGCGAGCATGTGCAGGGCGTACCGCACCTTCCACAGGAACTCCTGGGACGAGGCCAGCAGGGCGTTCTCGCTTTCCACCAGGAACCCTTCGCCGGCCAGGGCTCGCAGGTTCAGGGTGCCGTACTGGCGCCGGGCGACCCAGAGGATGGTCTGGATATCCCGCAGGCCACCCGGGGAGCCTTTGACGTTGGGTTCCAGGTTGTATTCGGTGTCGTTGTACTTGTGATGCCGGGCCTTCTGCTCGGCGCGCTTGGCCAGGAAGAAGTCCTTGCTCGGCCACATGTGCGCGGTGCTGGTGACTTCCAGCATGCGCTGGCGCAGGTGCTCGGGGCCGGCGATGGTGCGACTTTCCATCAGGTTGGTGATCACCGTCAGGTCGGCCCGCGCCTCTTCGACGCACTCGTCCACCGAGCGCACGCTTTGCCCGACTTCCAGGCCGATGTCCCAGAGCAGGGTCAGAAAGCGTTCGATGGAGTCGCGGAAGATTTCGTGATCGGCGCTGTCCAGGAGGATCAGCAGGTCGATATCGGAGTAGGGGTGCAGTTCGCCGCGACCGTAGCCGCCGACCGCCACCAGAGCGATGTCGGCGTCCTCGCTCCAGCTGAACTGGTCCCAGGCCTTTTGCAGGATGTTATCGATGAACCAGGCGCGGTCTTCGATCAGCCGGCGGATCTCCCGCCCACTGCGAAAGCGGGTATCGAGCACTTCCCGTGCCTGACGAATGGCCTTCTTGAACGCGGCGATGGGGCTGGCTTTCAGCGCCAGTTCCGCCTGGAACTGGCCACGGTCGAAGAGTTCGGGATCCACCTGCGGCATCGATCGGCTTTCCTTTCTATCTATAAGGTCGGGACGCGGCGCTTGGGTCTGTCACCCTGCGGCGACAGACTCCGGGGAGTCAGGCAGAAACCCGGGCGATGGTGTCGTCGCTGCGCAGGGTGAAGATCTCGTAGCCGGTCTCGGTCACCAGCAGGGTGTGTTCCCACTGTGCCGAAAGCTTGCGGTCCTTGGTGATGGCGGTCCAGCCGTCGCCCAGCACCTTGGTGTCGGCCTTGCCCTGGTTGATCATCGGCTCGATGGTGAAGGTCATGCCGGCCTTGAGTTCCATGCCGGTGCCCGCACGCCCGTAGTGCAGGATCTGCGGCTCTTCGTGGAACACCTTGCCGATGCCGTGGCCGCAGAACTCGCGGACCACCGAAAAACCGTTCTTTTCCGCGTGCTTCTGGATCACTTCACCGATGTCGCCCAGGCGGCAGCCCGGCTTGACCAGTTCGATGGCCTTGTACATGCATTCCTGGGTGATCTGCGACAGGCGCTCGGCCCACACCGGCACGCTGCCGACGTGGAACATGCGGCTGGTATCGCCGTGGTAGCCGTCCTTGATCACAGTGACGTCTATGTTCAGGGTGTCGCCATCCTTCAGCGGCTTCTCGTTGGGAATGCCGTGGCACACCACGTGGTTGATCGAGGTGCAGATGGACTTGGGGAACCCCTTGTAATTCAGCGGGGCAGGGATCGCACCCTGCACATTGACGATGTAGTCATGGCAGATGCGGTCCAGTTCTTCGGTGGTCACACCGGGTTTGACATGCTCGGCAATCATTTCCAGCACGTCGGCGGCCAGTTTGCCGGCGACACGCATTTTGGCGATGTCCTCGGGAGTTTTGAGGGTGACGGTCATACAGGCTCTCTTGACGCTCAGGGGCGCGATAAACACGGAATGGCTTGAAAACCTGCAGTTGCAAAGCGGGGCCTACGGTGGGCCGGTGAGGTTTTCAGAAGCCGCAAAGGTGCGATTCTAACAGACGGCCAGCGTAAATCTGAGGTTCTGCTGGCGCTTCTCTCTATACAATGGTGCATTCTGGCGCGATTCCAAGGGCGGGGCAAAAAGTGCACGGATCAGCGGATGTGAATCCGGGTTCCGTTTTCGCCCTTGCTGTGGTATAAAATGCGCCGCTTTCCGGGGATGCCCCGAAAAGCCCAAACCCACACACGTGTCGACACGATGACCTGGGTGCCCTCAGCACAAGCTGTTGGTTGGTCATTGGGATACGTGGAGGCCTAACCCGACTTATTAAGGAACTATCATGTCCCAAGTCAACATGCGCGATATGCTGAAGGCCGGTGTGCACTTCGGTCACCAAACCCGTTACTGGAATCCGAAAATGGGTAAGTACATTTTCGGCGCGCGCAACAAGATTCACATCATCAACCTTGAAAAAACCCTGCCAATGTTCAACGAAGCTCTGACTTTCGTAGAGCGTCTGGCCCAGGGCAAAAACAAGATTCTGTTCGTCGGCACCAAGCGTTCCGCTGGCAAGATCGTTGCTGAAGAAGCAGCACGTTGCGGTTCGCCGTACGTCGATCACCGCTGGTTGGGCGGCATGCTGACCAACTACAAGACCATTCGTGCTTCCATCAAGCGTCTGCGTGACCTTGAAGTACAGGCCGAAGACGGTACTTTCGCCAAGCTGACCAAGAAAGAGGCGCTGATGCGCACTCGCGATCTGGAAAAGCTGGATCGTTCGCTGGGCGGTATCAAGGACATGGGCGGTCTGCCTGACGCACTGTTCGTGATCGACGTTGACCACGAGCGCATCGCGATCACCGAAGCCAACAAGCTGGGCATCCCGGTCATCGGCGTTGTCGACACCAACAGCAGCCCGGAAGGCGTTGACTACATCATCCCAGGCAACGATGACGCCATCCGCGCCATCCAGCTGTACATGGGTTCGATGGCTGACGCTGTGATCCGTGGTCGCAACAACGTTGCTGGCGGCACCGAAGTGTTCGAAGAAGCTGCAGCACCGGCGGCTGAAGCCTGAGTAACTGACGCTTAGCGTTTACTCAGTACGCAAAAAGGGGGCTTGGCCCCCTTTTTGCCAACTCGAAAATCATTTTGTCGAGCCCCCTGCAGTTTCTGTAATGGGCGGCTGCTATGAGATGACTTCGGGGCAAGGCCCAAGAATTGAACGCCCGTTCGATCGGGTGGAATGGTTGAAAACCTATCCAAGAGGATTTTGAAAATGGCAGAGATTACTGCAGCGCTGGTTAAAGAACTGCGCGAGCGTACCGGCGAAGGCATGATGGATTGCAAAAAGGCCTTGACCAAGGCCGGCGGCGACATCGAGAAAGCCATTGATGACATGCGTGCTTCCGGCGCGATCAAGGCTGCCAAGAAAGCAGGCAACGTTGCTGCTGAAGGCGCCATCGCCATCAAGGAAGACGGCAAGGCTGCCGTGATCATCGAAGTCAACTCGCAGACCGACTTCCTGGCCCTGCAAGACGACTTCAAGAACTTCGTCAACGCATGCGTTGAAAAAGCCTTCGCTGAAAAAATGACCGACGCAGCTCCGCTGATCGCCGCTCAGGAATCGGCTCGTGAAGCGCTGGTTGCCAAAGTCGGCGAGAACGTCAACATCCGTCGCCTGGCGCGCATCGAAGCTGACGTACTGGGTTCGTACCTGCACGGCAACAAGATCGGTGTTGTGGTCGCTCTGAAAGGCGGCAACGCCGAGCTGGCCAAGGACATCGCCATGCACGTAGCAGCCAGCAACCCTGAGTTCCTGCTGCCATCGCAAGTTTCCGCTGAAGCCATCGAGCGCGAGAAAGGCGTGTTCATGAGCCTCAACGAAGACAAGATGAAGGGCAAGCCTGCCGAAATCGTCGAGAAGATGATTGCCGGTCGCATCAGCAAGTTCCTGGCTGAAGCCAGCCTGGTTGAGCAAGCCTTCGTCAAGAACCCAGAGATCACCGTAGGTACTCTGGCCAAGCAGGGCGGCGCTGAAATCGTTTCCTTCACCTACTTCAAAGTGGGCGAAGGCATCGAGAAGCCAGTGGACAACTTCGCTGAAGAAGTTGCTGCTCAGCTGGCTGCCAGCAAGCAATAAGACAGTTTTCAACTGTCGCCCAGAAGAGGCTGCCCGCTCACGCGCGCAGCCTCTTTTCAAATGGGCAGGACAATTTAGTGATTGACCTTCGGAACCGGTTTACAAAGTCGTGTTCTGATGGCGCTGTGACAGCGTCAAGCTAGAGTGAACGCAGGCTGTAAACAGTCCGCAAAGAATTTTTAAAATACGCCGCAGGAGAGATTCGCAATGGCTCAGCAGGGCAGTGGTTATCAAGCTCGCTATAAACGCATTCTACTCAAGCTTAGCGGCGAGGCCCTGATGGGCTCGGAAGAGTTCGGGATCGATCCCAAGGTGCTGGATCGCATGGCGCTGGAAGTCGGCCAACTGGTCGGTATCGGCGTTCAGGTAGGCTTGGTGATCGGTGGTGGCAACCTGTTCCGTGGTGCCGCACTGAGTGCCGCCGGGATGGATCGGGTCACAGGTGACCACATGGGCATGCTGGCCACTGTAATGAACGCCCTGGCCATGCGCGATGCGCTGGAACGTGCGAATATCTCGGCCATCGTGATGTCGGCCATTTCCATGGTCGGCGTGACCGATCATTATGATCGCCGCAAGGCCATGCGCCACCTGAACTCCAAAGAGGTGGTGATCTTCGCGGCCGGTACCGGCAACCCGTTCTTCACCACCGACTCTGCAGCCTGCCTGCGAGCCATCGAGATCGATGCCGATGTCGTGCTCAAGGCAACCAAGGTGGATGGTGTTTACACTGCAGATCCGTTCAAAGACCCGCATGCCGAGAAGTTCGATCATCTGACTTACGATGAAGTGCTGGATCGCAAGCTGGGAGTGATGGACCTGACGGCCATCTGCCTGTGCCGCGACCACAAGATGCCGCTGCGGGTATTTAACATGAACAAGCCCGGCGCCCTGCTGAATATCGTGCATGGTGGCGCTGAAGGAACCCTGATCGAGGAAGGCGAACAATGATCAACGAAATCAAGAAAGACGCTCAAGAGCGCATGAAGAAATCCCTGGAGTCCCTGGCGCATGCGTTCAGCCGCATCCGTACCGGCCAGGCTCACCCGAGTATTCTGGCGGGCGTGATGGTGCCTTACTATGGCGCCGACACCCCGATCAACCAGGTGGCCAACGTTACCGTCAAGGATTCTCGTACCCTGCAGGTCGTGGCGTTCGAGCGCAACATGCTGGCAGCCGTGGACAAGGCGATCCAGAGCTCCGGCCTGGGCTTCAACCCGACCAACCTGGGCGAGTTGTTGCTGATCACCATGCCGGCCTTGACCGAGGAAACCCGCAAGGGCTTCACCAAGCAGGCTCGCGAAGCGGCTGAAGATGCCCGTATTGCCGTGCGCAACGTGCGTCGTGACGCCCTGAGCCAGCTCAAGGACTTGGTCAAGGAAAAAGAAATCAGTGAGGACGACGAGCGTCGTGCGGCTGACGAGATCCAGAAACTGACCGACAAGTTCGTGGCGGAAATCGAAGTGGCCGTGAAGCAGAAAGAAGCGGACTTGATGGCCGTATAAGGGTCAGGCGTTTTCATGGAAAAGACCAAGCAGCCTGTATCGTCCTCGGTACCGCGACACGTCGCGATCATCATGGACGGTAATAATCGCTGGGCAAAAAAACGCTTTATGCCGGGGGTTGCCGGGCATAAAGCGGGTGTTGACGCGGTGCGTGCAGTCATCGAGGTGTGTGCCGAGGCCAAGGTCGAGGTGCTGACCCTGTTCGCCTTTTCCAGTGAAAACTGGCAGCGCCCGGCCGAGGAAGTCAGTGCCTTGATGGATCTGTTCTTCAAGGCCTTGCGCCGTGAGGCCAAGCGCCTCAACGAGAACAACATCAGCCTGAGGATCATTGGCGATCGCTCGCGTTTTCATCCCGAGTTGCAAGCGGCGATGCGTGAAGCGGAAGCCATCACTGCCGGCAGTGGCCGCTTCATCCTGCAGATCGCCGCCAATTACGGCGGCCAGTGGGATATCGCCCAGGCCGCCCAGCGCCTGGCACGCGAAGTCCAGGCCGGGCACTTGCGGCCCGAGGACATCACGCCGGGCCTGTTGCAGACCTGCCTGGCCACTGGCGATCTGCCATTGCCCGACCTGTGCATCCGGACCGGTGGTGAGCATCGCATCAGCAACTTCCTGTTGTGGCAGTTGGCTTACGCCGAACTGTATTTCTCCGACCTGTATTGGCCGGACTTCAAACACGAAGCCATGCGTACTGCATTGGCCGATTACGCCTCTCGGCAGCGCCGCTTCGGTAAGACGAGCGAGCAGGTCGAGGCTGGAGCCCGGGTTTAATGCTTAAACAACGAATCATTACTGCGCTGATCCTGCTGCCGATCGCCTTGTGCGGGTTCTTCCTGCTCGAAGGTTCGGGGTTCGCCCTGTTCATCGGCGTGGTCGTCAGCCTGGGTGCCTGGGAATGGGCGCGCCTGGCAGGCTTCGAGGCGCAGCCGGCCCGGGTGGCCTACGCAGTGGCGATAGCGGCGCTGTTGTTCGTGATGCACCTGGTGCCCGGCGTCGCGCCTTGGGTCCTGGGGGCGGCGGTGCTGTGGTGGGGGTTAGCGACTTTCCTGGTGCTCACCTACCCGCGTACCCGTGATCAGTGGTCCGGTGCTGCACCCAAGCTGTTGATTGGTCTGTTGATCCTGCTGCCGGCCTGGCAGGGCCTGGTGTTCATCAAGCAGTTGCCCCTGGGCAACTGGCTGATCATGGCGGTGATGGTTTTGGTGTGGGGCGCGGATATCGGCGCCTACTTCTCCGGCAAGGCCTTCGGCAAGCGCAAGCTGGCGCCACAGGTCAGCCCCGGCAAGAGCTGGGAGGGCGTGTATGGCGGCCTGGCCTTGAGCCTGGTGATCACCGCTGTGGTCGGGCTGGTGCGAGGCTGGAGCCTGGGGCAGATCCTTCTGGGGTTGCTGAGCGCGGCCATCGTGGTCTTCATCTCGGTGGTCGGTGACCTGACCGAGAGCATGTTCAAGCGCCAGGCCGGGATCAAGGACAGCAGCAACCTGCTGCCCGGGCACGGCGGCGTGCTCGATCGGATCGATAGCCTGACCGCTGCCATCCCGGTATTCGCGGTGCTGCTGTGGATGGCTGCGCCGTGAGTGCTGTGCAACAGATTACGGTTCTGGGGGCTACCGGCTCCATCGGCCTGAGTACGCTGGATGTCATCGCTCGGCATCCGGACCGCTATCAGGTGTTCGCCCTCACCGGCTTCAGCCGTTTGCCTGAGCTGCTGGCCTTGTGCGTGCGCCATGTGCCGCGCTTTGCCGTGGTGCCTGAGGCTGCCGCAGCCAGGCGTTTGCAGGAAGATCTGCAAGCGGCCGGGCTGGCGACCCGGGTGCTGGTGGGTGAGCAGGGGTTGTGTGAAGTCGCCTCGGCGCCCGAGGTCGATGCAGTAATGGCGGCGATCGTCGGGGCGGCGGGCTTGCGTCCCACGCTTGCCGCCGTGGAGGCAGGCAAGAAGATCCTCCTGGCCAATAAAGAAGCGCTGGTGATGTCCGGCGCGCTGTTCATGCAGGCGGTGGGCAAGAGCGGCTCGGTGCTGCTGCCCATCGACAGTGAGCACAATGCGATCTTTCAATGCATGCCCGGGGACTTCTCCCGCGGGCTGAGCCAGGTGGGGGTGCGGCGGATTCTGCTGACCGCCTCGGGTGGTCCGTTCCGTCAGACACCGCTGGCCGAGCTCGAGCATGTCTCGCCGGAGCAGGCCTGTGCTCACCCGAACTGGTCCATGGGGCGCAAGATCTCGGTGGACTCGGCAAGCATGATGAACAAGGGGCTGGAGCTTATCGAGGCCTGCTGGCTGTTCGATGCCAAGCCTTCCCAGGTCGAAGTGGTGGTGCACCCGCAAAGCGTGATCCATTCGTTGGTGGACTATGTCGACGGTTCGGTGCTGGCGCAGTTGGGCAACCCTGACATGCGGACCCCTATCGCCAATGCCCTGGCCTGGCCGGAGCGCATCGATTCCGGGGTGGCCCCGCTGGATCTGTTCGCCATCGCTCGCCTGGATTTCCAGGCGCCCGACGAACAGCGGTTCCCTTGCCTGCGCCTGGCGCGCCAAGCTGCCGAGGCGGGGGGCAGTGCTCCGGCGATGTTGAATGCGGCCAATGAAGTGGCGGTTTCGGCGTTTCTCGAACGGCGCATCCGTTACCCCGAGATCGCGAGTATCATCGATGAGGTTTTGGCTCGTGAGCCTGCGGTCGCAGTCAATGAGCTCGATGCAGTGTTTGCGGCAGACGCCAAGGCCCGCGGCCTGGCGCAACAATGGTTGCAGCGTAACGGGCGATAGGATGCGCGGCCGGGGCGAGTGGCGGCGAATAGGATTGCGGAGAAACTAGATGAGCGCGCTCTATATGATTGTCGGCACCCTGGTAGCCCTGGGCGTGCTGGTCACCTTCCACGAGTTCGGCCACTTCTGGGTCGCACGTCGCTGTGGCGTCAAGGTCCTGCGGTTCTCCGTAGGCTTCGGCATGCCTCTGTTGCGCTGGCACGATCGTCGTGGCACCGAATTCGTGATCGCCGCCATTCCCCTGGGCGGCTATGTGAAGATGCTCGACGAGCGCGAGGGCGAGGTGGCGGCCGAAGAGCTGGACCAATCCTTCAATCGCAAGTCCGTGCGCCAGCGCATCGCCATTGTTGCTGCAGGCCCTATTGCCAATTTCCTTCTGGCCCTGGTGTTCTTCTGGGCGCTGGCGATGCTGGGCAGCCAGCAGGTGCGGCCGGTCATCGGCGATGTCGAGGCGGGCAGTATCGCGGCCAAGGCCGGCCTCGGTGCGGGTGAGGAAATCGTCGCGATCGACGGTGAACCCACTACAGGTTGGGCGGCGGTGAATCTGCAGTTGGTTCGGCGCCTGGGTGAAAGCGGTACCTTGCAAGTGCTGGTGCGCGAGCAGGGGGCGAGCGTGGACTCGCCGCGCCAGTTGATGCTGGACAAGTGGCTCAAGGGGGCTGATGAGCCTGATCCGATTCGTTCGCTGGGGATTCGCCCGTGGCGCCCGGCGTTGCCGCCGGTGCTGGCCGAACTCGATCCGAAAGGCCCGGCCCAGGCTGCCGGCCTGAAGACAGGCGATCGCCTGCTGGCGCTTGACGAGCAGGCGCTGACCGACTGGCAGCAAGTGGTGGATTGGGTGCGTGTACACCCTGATACCAAAATTGTGCTGCATGTCGAACGCGATGGTGCTCAAATCGCCGTCCCGGTGACCCTGGCCAGTCGCGGCGAAAGCAAGGCGCCAAATGGTTACCTGGGAGCCGGGGTAAAAGCTGTCGACTGGCCGCCAGAGATGCTCCGCGAGGTCAGCTACGGGCCATTGCAAGCGATTGGCGAAGGCGCCCGGCGCACTTGGACCATGAGCGTCCTGACCCTGGAATCACTGAAGAAAATGTTGTTCGGCGAGCTCTCGGTAAAAAACTTGAGTGGACCGATAACCATTGCTAAAGTGGCGGGCGCTTCTGCCCAGTCGGGCATTGCTGATTTCTTGAATTTCCTTGCTTATCTGAGTATTAGCCTGGGTGTTCTGAATTTGCTGCCCATCCCGGTACTGGATGGGGGGCATTTGTTGTTTTATCTGATCGAGTGGGCGCGTGGTCGTCCCTTGTCGGATCGGGTGCAGGGTTGGGGGATACAGATCGGTATCAGCTTGGTGGTCGGAGTCATGCTGCTTGCTCTGGTCAACGATCTGGGTCGTCTGTAACGCTTCGCTGAATTGCGAATCTGCCGCATTTTGCGGCAGTTTGTTTATTGCCAGTTGGAATAAGAAAGGACTTCATGAAACGTCTGCTGCTAACTGCGGTTCTCACCGTATTGATGATCGCCGAAGTTCACGCCGAGTCCTTCACTATCTCCGATATCCGGGTCAACGGGCTTCAGCGCGTTTCCGCGGGTAGCGTCTTTGGGGCCTTGCCGTTGAACGTCGGCGAGCAGGCGGATGACCGTCGCCTGGTGGAATCCACTCGTGCGCTGTTCAAAACCGGCTTCTTCCAAGACATCCAGCTGGGCCGCGATGGCAACGTCCTGGTCATCACAGTAGTCGAGCGGCCGTCGGTTGCCAGTATCGAGATCGAAGGCAACAAGGCGATCTCGACTGAAGACCTGATGAAAGGCCTCAAGCAGTCCGGTCTGTCCGAAGGTGAAATCTTCCAGCGTGCGACCCTCGAAGGCGTGCGTAACGAACTGCAGCGTCAATATGTCGCTCAGGGCCGCTACTCGGCCACCGTCGAGACCGAAGTGGTACCGCAGCCGCGCAACCGTGTCGGCCTGAAGGTCAACATCAACGAAGGTACGGTCGCTGCCATCCAGCACATCAACGTGGTGGGCAACACGGTCTTTCCCGACGAGGACCTGATCGGCCTGTTCGAACTCAAGACCACCAACTGGCTGTCGTTCTTCAAGAACGATGACAAGTACGCTCGTGAAAAGCTTTCCGGTGACCTGGAACGCCTGCGTTCCTATTACCTGGACCGTGGCTATATCAACATGGATATCGCTTCGACCCAGGTGTCCATCACCCCGGACAAGAAGCACGTCTACATCACCGTCAACGTCAACGAAGGCGAGAAGTACAGCGTTCGTGACGTGAAACTCAGCGGCGACCTGAAAGTGCCTGAAGACCAGGTCAAGGCGCTGTTGCTGGTGGAGAAGGGCCAGGTGTTCTCGCGCAAGCTGATGACCACCACCTCCGAACTGATCACCCGCCGTCTGGGTAACGAAGGCTACACCTTCGCCAACGTCAACGGCGTGCCTCAGCCACACGATGAAGATCACACCGTGGACATCACCTTCGTGGTGGATCCAGGCAAGCGTGCCTACGTCAACCGCATCAACTTCCGTGGCAACACCAAGTCCGAGGACGAAGTGCTGCGTCGCGAGATGCGTCAGATGGAAGGTGGCTGGGCTTCGACCTACCTGATCGACCAATCCAAGACCCGCCTCGAGCGTCTGGGCTTCTTCAAGGAAGTCAACGTCGAGACTCCGGCGGTTCCGGGGGTCGACGACCAGGTCGACGTGAACTACGCCGTTGAAGAACAGGCCTCCGGCTCGATCACCGCCAGCGTTGGTTTCGCCCAGAGCGCCGGTCTGATCCTCGGTGGCTCGATTACCCAGAACAACTTCCTGGGTACCGGTAACAAGGTCAGCATCGGCCTGACCCGCAGCGAATACCAGAGCCGCTACAACTTCGGCTACGTTGACCCCTACTGGACCGCCGATGGCGTGAGCCTGGGCTACAACGCTTTCTATCGCACCACTGACTACAAAGACCTCGACGTCGACGTGGCCAGCTACGCGGTGGACAGCCTGGGTGCCGGCGTCAGCGTGGGCTACCCGATCAGTGAGACTTCGCGTCTGACCTTCGGCCTGACCGCGCAGCAGGACAAGATCAAGACCGGCCTGTACACCGTCGATGAAATTTTCGACTTCGTGAACAAGCAGGGCGACAACTACCTCAACTTCAAGGCCTCGGCCGGCTGGTCCGAGTCGACCCTGAACAAAGGCGTGCTGGCGACCCGTGGTCACTCGCAAAGCCTGGTATTGGAAACCACTACGCCAGGCAGCGACCTGTCGTTCTTCAAGCTCGACTACCGTGGCCAGTTGTTCACTCCGCTGAGTGAAAACTACACCATGCGCTTCCATACCGAATTGGGTTATGGCGATGGTTTCGGCGACACCAAAGGCTTGCCGTTCTACGAGAACTACTATGCTGGTGGCTTCAACTCGGTTCGCGGCTTCAAGGACAGTACCCTGGGCCCGCGCAGTACTCCGAGCCGTGGCGTGGGTGTAACCGGTAACTCCGGCACTGCTGCAGACCCTGATCAGGATCCGCTGCCATTCGGTGGCAACGTGTTGATCCAGGGTGGTGCCGAGCTGCTGTTCCCGCTGCCATTCGTCAAGGATCAACGCTCTTTGCGGACCTCGCTGTTCTGGGATGTGGGTAACGTCTTCAACTCCCGCTGTGAAAGCACGTCCAACACCATTGCTGCGTCGAATGTAAAAACTCAGTGCAACGATATCAGCCTGAGCAATCTGGCGAGTTCCGTGGGTGTCGGTGTGACGTGGGTTACCGCCCTGGGTCCACTGAGTTTTGCCTTGGCGATGCCGATCAAGAAACCGGATGACGCTGAAACCCAGGTGTTCCAATTCTCCCTTGGTCAGACTTTCTAATAGCCTGACCCTAGATAACGACAATGGATTTTGTAGGAGTGCATCGTGCGTAAGTTGACTCAATTGGTTCTCCTGGCCACCGTTCTGGTCGCGAGCCCGGCATTTGCCGAAATGAAAATCGCTGTCCTGAACTATCAGATGGCCCTGTTGGAATCCGATGCGGCGAAGAAGTACGCAGTGGACGCCGAGAAGAAGTTCGGCCCACAACTGACCAAGCTGAAAACGCTGGAAAGCAGTGCCAAGGGTATCCAGGATCGCCTGGTTGCCGGTGGTGACAAGATGCAGCAGGGCGAGCGCGAACGTCTGGAGCTTGAGTTCAAGCAAAAGGCTCGCGACTTCCAGTTCCAATCCAAGGAGCTGAACGAAGCCAAGGCCGTTGCTGACCGCGAGATGCTCAAGCAGCTGAAGCCGAAGCTGGACAGCGCGGTTGAAGAAGTCATCAAGAAAGGTGCTTTCGACCTGGTCTTCGAGCGTGGCGCAGTGATCGATGTCAAACCTCAGTACGACATCACTCGCCAGGTTATCGAGCGTATGAATCAGCTGAAGTAAGCCATGACCGCGACTATAAAACTCGGCCAGTTGGCCGAGTTCCTCGGCGCCACCTTGAGTGGCGACGCGGAGAAGGAAATCACTGGGCTAGCCACCTTGCAGGAGGCTGGCCCAGCTCAGTTGAGCTTTTTGGCAAATCCCCAGTACCGCAAATACCTGGTGGACTGTCAGGCCGGTGCGGTGCTGTTGAAGGCCGCCGATGCCGAAGCCTATGTCGGTGACGCATTGGTGGTGGCAGACCCTTACCTGTCCTACGCACGCATTTCCCACCTGTTCGATCCCAAGCCCAAGGCTGCGGCCGGTATCCATGCTTCTGCAGTGATCGCTGCTGATGCGCTGGTAGACCCTGCTGCAAGCGTCGGTGCATTTGCGGTGGTCGAGAGCGGTGCGCGAATTGCTGCTGGCGTGACCATCGGTGCCCATTGCTTTATCGGCGCCCGCTGCGAGATCGGTGAAGGTGGCTGGCTGGCACCGCGAGTGACCCTGTATCACGATGTGCGTATCGGCAAGCGCGTGGTGATTCAGTCGGGCGCAGTACTGGGTGGCGAAGGCTTTGGTTTTGCCAACGAAAAGGGCATCTGGCAGAAGATCGCGCAGATTGGCGGTGTGACCATCGGTGACGATGTGGAGATCGGCGTCAACACGGCGATCGACCGCGGCGCCCTGGCCGATACCGTGATCGGCAACGGTGTGAAGCTGGACAACCAGATTCAGATCGCCCACAACGTCCAGGTCGGTGACCACACCGCCATGGCCGCCTGTGTGGGGATTTCCGGCAGCACCAAGATCGGCAAGCACTGTATGCTCGCGGGTGGTGTAGGCCTGGTGGGACACATCGAGATTTGCGACAACGTGTTCCTCACCGGGATGACCATGGTGACCCACTCGATCACCGAGCCGGGGGCCTACTCTTCCGGCACTGCCATGCAGCCTGCTGCCGAGTGGCGCAAAAGTGCGGCACGTATCCGCCAGCTTGATGACCTTGCACGGCGTCTGCGTCAGTTGGAAAAGCGCGTTGGGGGCGTGACCCCTGATGGCAATGCTTCATCAGATGGCTGATACCATTTCCATATCAAGTGTGCACAGCCGCTAGACTGCCTCCTTGATTTGCTAGAGGAGCGTGCATTAGTCGCGCGCTCCCACTCTTTACTACAGGCTTCCCCCCGAAATGATGGACATCAACGAGATTCGCGAATACCTGCCTCACCGTTACCCTTTCCTGTTGGTGGATCGGGTGGTGGATCTGGATGTTGAGGGCAAGTGCATTCGTGCCTACAAGAATGTCAGCATCAACGAGCCGTTTTTCAACGGTCACTTCCCTGCGCACCCGATCATGCCAGGCGTGCTGATCATCGAGGCCATGGCTCAAGCTGCGGGCATTCTCGGCTTCAAGATGCTCGACGTGAAACCCGCCGACGGCACCCTCTACTACTTCGTCGGCTCCGACAAGCTGCGCTTTCGCCAGCCGGTACTGCCGGGTGACCAGTTGATCCTGGAAGCCAAGTTCATCAGCTGCAAGCGCCAGATCTGGAAGTTCGAGTGCCAGGCGTCGGTAGATGGCAAGCCGGTCTGCTCCGCGGAAATCATCTGCGCGGAACGCAAACTATGAGTTTGATTGACCCTCGCGCAATCATCGATCCGACGGCCATGCTGGCCGACGACGTTGAGGTCGGCCCGTGGTCGATCGTCGGCGCTGGTGTGGAAATCGGCGAGGGTACTGTGATCGGGCCCCATGTGATTCTCAAGGGCCCTACGCGGATTGGCAGGCACAACCGCATCTACCAGTTCTCATCGGTAGGTGAGGACACCCCTGACCTGAAGTACAAGGGCGAGGAAACCCGCCTGGTGATCGGTGATCACAATGTGATCCGCGAAGGCGTGACCATTCATCGTGGCACCATCCAGGATCGTGCGGAAACCACCCTGGGCGATCACAACCTGGTCATGGCCTATGCCCACATCGGGCATGACAGTGTCATCGGCAACCATTGCATCCTGGTCAACAACACTGCCTTGGCCGGCCATGTGCACGTGGACGACTGGGCGATCCTTTCCGGTTTCACCCTGGTGCACCAGTACTGCCATATTGGCGCCCATAGTTTTTCCGGGATGGGCACTGCCATCGGCAAGGATGTACCGGCGTTCGTCACGGTGTTCGGCAACCCTGCAGAAGCCCGCAGCATGAATTTCGAGGGCATGCGTCGTCGCGGTTTCAGCGAGGATGCGATCCATGCCCTGCGCCGTGCCTACAAGGTGGTCTACCGCCAGGGGCTGACTGTTGATCAAGCCTTGGCCGAGTTGGCCGAGCCTGCTGCCCAGTTTCCCGAAGTCGCGGTCTTTCGCGACTCGATCCAGTCTTCGACTCGCGGCATTACCCGTTAATCATGAGCACTCTGCGTATTGCGCTGGTGGCTGGCGAAGCCTCCGGCGACATTCTCGGCGCCGGTTTGATGCGTGCCCTCAAGGCCCAGCATCCGACCGTCGAATTCATTGGTGTCGGCGGTCCGCTGATGCAGGCCGAAGGCCTGACGTCCTACTTCCCCATGGAGCGCCTTGCGGTCATGGGGCTGGTGGAGGTGCTCGGGCGGCTGCGTGAGTTACTGGCTCGCCGCAAGAAGCTGATCCAGACCCTGATTGCCGAAAAACCGGATGTATTCATCGGCATCGACGCTCCTGATTTCACCCTGAACATCGAACTCAAACTGCGTCAGGCCGGGATCAAGACCGTGCATTACGTCAGCCCGTCGGTCTGGGCCTGGCGGCAGAAACGGGTCCTGAAGATCCGTGAAGGCTGCGATCTGATGCTCACCCTGTTTCCCTTCGAGGCCAGGTTCTACGAAGAGAAGGGCGTGCCGGTGAAGTTCGTCGGGCACTCCCTGGCCGATGCCATTCCGCTTGAGGCCGATCGGGCCGCGGCACGCGCCGAACTGGGCCTGCCCGATGGCCCGCTGGTGGCCTTGATGCCCGGTAGTCGAGGCGGTGAAGTGGGACGCCTGGGGGCCTTGTTCCTCGACGCCGCTCAGCGCCTGCGAGCGTTGCGCCCCGGTGTGCGCTTCATCATGCCGTGCGCCAGCCCCGAGCGGCGGGTTCAGCTGGAAGAGCTGCTGGCCAGCCGCGACCTGCCGCTGACCCTGCTCGATGGACAGTCCCACAAGGCCCTGGCGGCCTGTGACGCGGTGCTGATCGCCTCCGGTACGGCCACCCTCGAAGCCTTGCTCTACAAGCGTCCGATGGTGGTTGCCTATCGCTTGGCGCCCCTGACCTTCTGGATTCTCAAGCGCATGGTCAAGAGTCCTTATATTTCCCTGCCGAACCTGCTGGCCCAGCGTTTGCTGGTGCCCGAGCTGCTGCAGGATGAGGCGACTGCCGAAGCCCTGGCCCAGACCCTGTCACCGTTGATCGAAGGTGGCGAAGAACAGACTCGCGGTTTTGACCAGATCCATCGGACCCTGCGTCGCGACGCCTCCAACCAGGCCGCGCAAGCGGTGCTCGAACTGATAGGTAAACCGCTGTGAGTAGCGCAAAGATGCAGATGGGCCTGGATTTCACCCTGGTGGCGGATGCCGAGGACCTGGTGGCCGGTGTCGACGAGGTCGGCCGCGGCCCCTTGTGTGGTGCGGTGGTCACGGCAGCGGTGATCCTTGATCCGAAGCGACCGATCGTCGGTCTCAATGACTCGAAGAAACTCACCGAGGCCCGTCGCGAGAAACTGTTCGACGAGATCTGCGAAAAGGCCCTGAGCTGGTGCATTGCCCGGGCCGAGGTCGAGGAGATCGATGAGCTGAACATCCTCCATGCCACCATGCTGGCCATGCAGCGGGCGGTGGAAGGACTGAGTGTGACCCCGAAGCTGGCGATGATCGATGGCAACCGCTGTCCACGCCTCGCCATGCCGGCTGAAGCCGTGGTGAAGGGGGATAGCAAGGTGCCGGCGATTGCCGCGGCGTCGATTCTGGCCAAGGTCAGTCGCGATCGTGAGATGGCCGCCTTTGAATTGATCTACCCGGGCTACGGCATCGGTGGGCACAAGGGCTACCCGACGCCGGTGCACCTTGAGGCCCTGGCGCGCCTTGGGCCGACACCCATTCACCGGCGCTCCTTTGCTCCCGTGCGCTTGGCCTACGAGGCGCTCGAGCGCCTGGACAAGATACCGTCCTGAGGCTGATGTTTTAGTCGGGGCCCGGTACAATCCGGGCCTTGTTGTTTTCGCGCTTTCTACAGGATCACTATGTCGGCTTCTTTCGTTCACCTGCGCCTGCACACGGAATACTCTCTGGTCGACGGTCTGGTGCGGATCAAGCCGCTGGTCAAGGCCCTCACCGGCATGGGCATGCCGGCGGTGGCCGTCACCGACCAGAACAACATGTGTTCCCTGGTCAAGTTCTACAAGAACAGCATGGGCGCAGGGATCAAGCCGATCTGCGGCGCCGACCTGTGGCTGTCGAACAAGGACCCGGACAACCCCCTGAGCCGCATCAGCCTGCTGGCAATGAACGCAGTGGGCTATCGCAACCTCACCGAGCTGATTTCCCGCGGCTTCATCGATGGCCAGCGCAACGGCCAGATCATCATCGAGCGCGAGTGGGTGGCCGAGGCCGCAGAAGGCCTGATCATGCTTTCGGCGGCCAAGGAAGGTGAGATCGGCATGGCCCTGATCGCTGGCGATCTCGAGGTTGCCGAGACCCTGGCGCGCGAGTGGATGGCGGTGTTTCCAGATCGCTTCTACCTGGAAGTACAGCGCACCAACCGGCCCAACGATGAAGAGCAGTTGCACGCCGCCGTGGCTCTGGCCGACAAGATCGGTGCGCCCCTGGTGGCCACCAACGATGTGCGCTTCATCAAGCAGGAAGACTTCGAGGCCCACGAAACCCGCGTTTGCATCGGCGAAGGCCGGGCCCTCGACGACCCACGACGTTCGAAGAACTACAGCGATCAGCAGTATCTGAAAAGCGCCGAGGAAATGGCCGAGCTGTTCAGCGATCTGCCCGAAGCCCTGGAAAACACGGTCGAGATTGCCAAGCGCTGCAACATCGAGGTCAAGCTGGGCAAGCACTTCCTGCCCAACTTCCCGATTCCCGATGGCATGACTATCGACGAGTATTTCCGCAAGGTGTCGTTTGACGGCCTGGAAGAACGCCTTGAGGTGTTGCTGCCCAAGGACACCACCGAAGACTACGATGCCAAGCGTCAGGTTTATGTCGATCGGCTGAATTTCGAGCTGGATATCATCATCCAGATGGGCTTCCCCGGTTACTTCCTGATCGTTATGGACTTTATCCAGTGGGCCAAGAACAACGGTGTGCCGGTAGGTCCCGGCCGTGGATCGGGTGCCGGATCGCTGGTGGCCTATGTGCAAAAGATCACCGACCTCGACCCCCTGGAATACGACCTGCTGTTCGAACGATTCCTTAACCCGGAACGGGTTTCCATGCCCGACTTCGACGTCGACTTCTGCATGGACGGTCGTGACCGGGTCATCGACTACGTGGCCGAGAAGTACGGCCGCAACGCGGTCAGCCAGATCATCACTTTCGGTTCCATGGCGGCCAAGGCGGTGGTACGGGACGTGGCTCGGGTCCAGGGCAAGTCCTACGGCCTGGCTGACCGCTTGTCGAAGATGATCCCCTTCGAAGTCGGCATGACCCTGGAAAAAGCCTATGAGCAGGAAGAGATCCTGCGCGACTTCATCAAGGTCGATGAAGAGGCGGCGGAAATCTGGGAGATGGCGCGCAAGCTCGAAGGCGTGGTGCGTAACGTCGGCAAACACGCCGGTGGCGTGGTGATCGCGCCGACCAAGCTCACCGACTTCTCGCCGATCTATTGCGATGAAGAGGGTGACGGCCTGGTTACCCAGTTCGACAAGGACGACGTCGAGGCCGCCGGCCTGGTGAAGTTCGACTTCCTCGGCCTGCGGACCCTGACCATCATCGACTGGGCCCTGAAGACCATCAACCGCGACCGTGCCAAGGCCGGTGAACAAGCGCTGGATATCGCCTTCATCCCGCTGGACGACAAGCCGACCTACAACCTGCTGCAGAAAGCCGAAACCACGGCGGTGTTCCAGCTTGAATCCCGCGGCATGAAGGAGCTGATCAAGAAGCTCAAGCCCGACTGCCTGGAAGACTTGATCGCACTGGTGGCCCTGTTCCGTCCGGGCCCGCTGCAATCGGGCATGGTGGATGACTTCATCAACCGCAAGCACGGCCGCGCCGAACTGGCCTATCCGCACTCGGACTACCAGTACGAAGGCCTCAAGCCTGTATTGGCGCCGACCTACGGCATCATCCTGTATCAGGAACAGGTGATGCAGATTGCCCAGGTCATGGCCGGTTACACCCTCGGTGGTGCGGACATGCTGCGTCGCGCCATGGGTAAGAAAAAACCCGAGGAAATGGCCAAGCAGCGTGGTGGCTTCATCGAAGGCTGCGTGGGCAACAATATCGACCCGGACCTGGCGGGCAACATTTTCGACCTGGTGGAAAAATTCGCCGGTTATGGCTTCAACAAATCCCACTCCGCCGCTTACGGCCTGGTGTCCTACCAGACTGCCTGGCTGAAGGCGCATTACCCGGCGCCGTTCATGGCGGCGGTACTGTCCGCGGATATGCACAACACCGACAAGGTCGTGACCTTGATCGAGGAAGTGCGGACCATGAAGCTGCGCCTCGATGCACCGGACGTGAACGCTTCCGAGTTCAAGTTCACGGTGAACGAAGAGGGCCGGATCATTTATGGCCTGGGTGCGATCAAGGGGGTGGGCGAGGGGCCGGTCGAGGCCATTACCGAGGCGCGTCAGGAGGGGCCCTTCAAGGACCTGTTTGATTTCTGTGCCCGGGTGGATCTCAAGCGCATCAACAAGCGTACCCTCGACGGGTTGATCCGCAGTGGTGCCCTGGACCGTCTCGGTCCGTATTTCCATGATGAGCCCAAGGCCTACCAGGCCAATATCGACCGCAACCGCGCGGTGTTACTGGCGGCCATGGAAGAGGCGATCAAGGCGGCCGAACAGACTGCGCGCACCCACGACAGTGGGCACGCCGACCTGTTTGGCGGCTTGTTCGTGGAAGAGGATGCAGATGTCTACGCCAGCCATCGCAAAGCCAAGGAACTGACCCTCAAGGAACGTCTGAAGGGCGAAAAAGATACCCTGGGGCTGTACCTCACCGGACACCCGATTGATGAATACGAAGGTGAGATCCGCCGTTTCGCCCGTCAGCGCATCATTGACCTGAAGCCGGCACGGGATACCCAGACGGTGGCCGGCATGATCATCGCCCTGCGGGTGATGAAGAACAAAAAGGGCGACAAGATGGGCTTTATCACCCTCGACGATCGCTCGGGGCGGATTGAAGCGTCGCTGTTTGCCGATGCTTTCCACTCGGCGCAACCGCTGTTGCAGACCGACGCAATGGTGGTGGTCGAGGGGGAAGTCAGTAACGACGACTTCTCCGGCGGCCTGCGCCTGCGGGTCAAGCGGGTGATGAGCATGGAGGATGCGCGAACCAACCTGGCGGAAAGCCTGCGCCTGAAAGTCCACAGCGATGCCCTGAAGGGCGATCAGCTACGCTGGCTGGGTGAATTGTTCAAGCGCCACCGCGGCGCCTGCCCGATCACCATGGAATACACCCGCGAAGACGCCAAGGCCGTGCTGCAGTTTGGCGAAAACTGGCGGATCGACCCGGCAGACGCCTTGATTCAAGCCCTGCGTGACCAGTTCGGGCGAGACAACGTCTTCCTCCAATACCGTTGACGCTGAGGTGCCATCATTGCGCCTCATCGCCACATGAATTTTTAATCTCGACCTCAACGCGCCCGTCCCTTAAGGTAGGGCGCGAATAGACAACCGGCCGGCCCCAGTTCCCTTGGATGTCGACCCCAGACGGACGCCTATGAACCCGAATTTTCTTGATTTCGAACAGCCGATCGCCGACCTGCAAGCCAAGATCGAAGAGTTGCGCTTGGTCGGTAATGACAATTCGCTGAATATCGGCGATGAGATTTCCCGCCTGCAGGACAAGAGCAACACCCTGACCGAAGACATCTTCGGCAAGCTCACCAGCTGGCAGATCGCACGTCTGGCGCGTCACCCGCGTCGTCCGTACACCCTGGACTACATCCAGCACATCTTCACCGAGTTCGACGAGCTGCATGGCGATCGCCACTTCTCCGACGACGCCGCGATCGTGGGCGGCATTGCTCGCCTGGACGACCAGCCGGTGATGATCATCGGCCACCAGAAGGGCCGTGAAGTGCGCGAGAAGGTACGCCGCAACTTCGGCATGCCGCGTCCGGAAGGCTATCGCAAGGCTTGCCGCCTGATGGAAATGGCCGAGCGTTTCAAGATGCCGATCCTGACCTTCATCGACACCCCGGGCGCCTACCCGGGCATCGACGCCGAAGAGCGCAACCAGAGTGAAGCCATTGCCTGGAACCTGCGGGTCATGGCACGCCTGAAGACTCCGATCATCGCCACCGTTATCGGTGAAGGTGGTTCCGGCGGCGCATTGGCCATCGGCGTCTGTGACCAGTTGAACATGCTGCAGTACTCCACCTATGCGGTGATCTCGCCGGAAGGCTGTGCCTCGATCCTGTGGAAAACTTCGGAGAAGGCACCTGATGCAGCCGAAGCCATGGGCATTACCGCCGAGCGCCTGAAAGGCCTGGGGATTGTCGACAAGGTGATTGGCGAGCCATTGGGCGGCGCCCACCGCGACCCGGCCGCTGCTGCGGCATCGATCCGTGCCGAGCTCACTTCCCAACTGGCAATGCTCAAGGAAATGGATAACGACACCTTGCTGGCCCGTCGTTATGACCGCCTGATGAGCTACGGTCTCTGATCGACCGAGGTTCTCTCGGGTAGGAGCAAGCCAGTTCGCGAAACGGACGCCGTCGATCGACTCGATCACGGCGTTCTTGGTTTCCACCGGCCAGTGCAATGCCGCTCCCGGCTGTTCCTACAGGTCTTGATCGATTGATGAATGCTCTTTGCGCCAAACTGCTGCAACGCCTGGCGCCCTGGCGTGAAGCCTCGGCCTGGCATGTCGCTTTCTCCGGCGGGCTTGATTCCACTGTCTTGCTGCATCTGCTGGCCGAGCTGGCGCGCCATCACCCCCTTCCGCTGTTGTCGGCTGTGCATGTCCATCACGGGCTGCAAACGGCGGCTGACGCCTGGCCCAAGCATTGTCAGGCGATCTGTGATGCCTTGGGCGTACCTTTGCGGGTCATTCATGTTCAGGTGCCAGCCGGGGCGAGCCTCGAGCAAGCGGCCCGGGAGGCGCGCTACAGCGCCTTCGAGCAAGTGATCGCGGCCAATGAGGTGCTGCTGACAGCGCAGCACCGGGATGACCAGGCGGAAACCCTGCTGTTTCGCCTGTTGCGCGGTGCCGGAGTCCGGGGGCTGTCGGCCATGCCGGAAAGCCGGGCGTTGGGGGACGGGACTCTGTTGCGGCCGTTGCTTGGGGTGTCGCGTGCCGATCTTGAACGCTATGCCGAGGAGCAGCGGCTGAGTTGGGTCGAGGATCCGAGCAATGCCGATCATCACTACTCGCGCAATTACTTGCGGCACAAGGTCATGCCCTCGCTGATTGCGCGCTGGCCCCAGGCACTGGCCAGCATGAGCCGCAGTGCTGCGCACCTGGCGCAAGCCCAGGGTTTGCTCGATGAACTGGCTGAACTGGATTTGGCGGCAGCCGGGGAGGGCGCGCAATTCTCTTGGCTGGGGTTGCCCTCGCTGGCACTGGGGCCTTTGCAGTCATTGTCACCGGCGCGGCAGCGCAATGCCTTGAGTCATTGGCTGAACGGCTTTGGCCGCTTGCCGGACACCGATCATTGGGCCGGCTGGGACAGCTTGCGGGATGCCGGAGTCGAAGCTCGGCCCATCTGGCGTTTGGCTGATGGCGAGTTGCATCGTGGCGGCGGACGGATCTGGTGGCTGTCCGGTACCTGGTTGCAGCCGATCGGCGGTGAAATTGAATGGCTCGACCCGGCGAGCCCATTGTCGTTGCCAGGCAATGGCCAGGTTGTTTTCAAGGGCACGCCGCCGCATGGGCCGCTGCGCATTCGCTACCGCCAGGGCGGGGAAGTCCTGCTGGTGGCAGGGCGTGGCCACCGCGATCTGAAGCGTGTGCTGAACGAAACCGGGCTGCCGGGATTTGCCCGTGGCAGATTGCCGCTGCTGTATCAGGAGGAGCGGCTGCTGGGCCTGGCGAACCTGGCGGTGCCCGGCGCAAACCCTCAGGCGGACTGGCAATTGCACTGGCTGCCACCGACCAGCGATCAAGGTTTGAGCTGAAAGGGGCTTTCCGGTAGACTACGCTCCCTTCTTGATACAACTTCTGTGGATTCGCCTGAATTGCAGGAGTTGCCGATTACCAAGCAGTCTTTGCTGGGCGATTCCAAAAAATGTGTAGCGAGCAACCTACCGGTGTTTTTGCATCCGGTCTGTCACCACGCGGCGGTTTTTTTGAAAGGTGCACTGTGATTAATGCAGGTGATCGGGGGCTTCGGCCTTCCTTCGCTTTCCCCGGCGGCACTGACCGCTTTAACGCAGACTTCTAGGGTTTTTCATGACGCGCTACATATTCGTCACGGGCGGTGTTGTTTCTTCATTGGGGAAAGGCATTGCCTCGGCTTCATTGGCGGCCATCCTGGAGGCGCGGGGACTTAAGGTCACCATGCTCAAGCTGGACCCGTACATCAACGTCGACCCGGGCACCATGAGCCCGTTCCAGCACGGTGAAGTGTTCGTCACCCACGACGGCGCCGAGACCGACCTGGACCTGGGCCACTACGAGCGGTTCATCCGCACGACCATGACCCAGAACAACAACTTCACCACCGGCCGCGTGTACGAGCACGTGCTGCGCAAGGAGCGCCGTGGTGATTACCTGGGCGCCACCATCCAGGTGATTCCGCACATCACCGACGAAATCAAACGTCGCATCATCAAGGGTGCCGGCGATGCCGACGTGGCCCTGGTGGAAATCGGCGGCACCGTGGGCGACATCGAGTCGCAACCGTTCCTCGAAGCCATCCGCCAGCTGCGGGTCGAAGTCGGCTCCAAGCGCGCGATGCTGATGCACCTGACCCTGGTTCCGTACATCGCCACTGCGGGCGAGACCAAGACCAAGCCGACCCAGCACTCGGTAAAAGAGCTGCGTTCGATCGGCCTGCAGCCGGACGTGCTGATCTGCCGCTCCGACCATCCGGTGGATGTGTCCTCGCGCCGCAAGATCGCTCTGTTCACCAACGTTGAAGAGCGTGCGGTGATCTCCCTGGAAGACGTCGACACCATCTACAAGATTCCTGCCGTGCTGCACGCCCAGGGCCTGGACGATTTCGTCGTCGAGCGTTTCGGCCTGCAGTGCAATGGTGCCGACCTGTCCGAGTGGGAAAAAGTGGTCGACGCCAAGCTCAACCCAGAGCACGAAGTCACCATCGCCATGGTCGGCAAGTACATGGAGCTGCTGGACGCCTACAAGTCGCTGATCGAAGCGATGAGTCACGCCGGCATCACCAACCGGACCAAGGTCAACCTGCGCTACATCGATTCCGAAGACATCGAGAACCAGGGCACCGCGCTGCTGGACGGCGTCGACGCGATCCTGGTTCCGGGCGGCTTCGGTCTGCGCGGCGTGGAAGGCAAGATCACCGCGGTGCAGTACGCCCGTGAAAACAAGGTGCCGTACCTGGGGATCTGCCTGGGCATGCAAGTGGCGGTCATCGAGTTCGCTCGTAACGTCATGGGCTGGAAAGACGCCAACTCCACCGAGTTCGACCGTGCCAGCGGCCACCCAGTGGTGGGCCTGATCACCGAGTGGGAAGATGCCACCGGTGCGGTTGAAACCCGTACCGAAGCCTCCGACCTGGGCGGCACCATGCGCCTGGGCGCTCAGGACTGCCTGCTGGAGCCTGGCTCCAAGGTGCACGACTGCTACGCCAAGGACGTGATCATCGAGCGTCACCGTCACCGTTACGAAGTGAACAACAAGTTGCTGCCACAGCTGATCGATGCCGGCCTGAAGATTTCCGGTCGCTCCGGCGATGGCGCCCTGGTTGAAGTGGTCGAGGCTCCGGATCATCCATGGTTCGTCGCTTGCCAGTTCCACCCCGAGTTCACCTCGACGCCACGTGACGGTCACCCTCTGTTCAGCGGTTTCGTCAAGGCAGCATTGGCTCAACACCAGAAGAAGGCTTGAACCTGATGGCGCAGAAGATCATCCGCGTAGGCAGCATCGAGATCGCCAACGACAAGCCGATGGTGCTGTTCGGTGGCATGAACGTGCTGGAAAGCCGCGACATGGCGATGCAGGTCTGTGAAGAGTACGTACGGGTGACCGAGAAGCTCGGCATCCCCTACGTATTCAAGGCCAGCTTCGACAAGGCCAACCGTTCGTCGGTGACCTCTTACCGTGGCCCGGGCCTGGAAGAGGGCATGCGGATTTTCGAGGACGTGAAGCAGGCCTTTGGCGTGCCGATCATCACCGACGTCCACGAGCCGGCCCAGGCCGCCGTGGTCGCCGAAGTCTGCGACATCATCCAGCTGCCGGCCTTCCTGTCGCGGCAGACCGACCTGGTGGTGGCCATGGCCAAGACCGGTGCGGTGATCAACATCAAGAAAGCCCAGTTCCTCGCGCCCCAGGAAATGAAACACATCCTGAGCAAGTGCGAAGAGGCGGGCAACGATCAGTTGATCCTCTGCGAGCGTGGTTCCAGCTTCGGTTACAACAACCTGGTGGTGGACATGCTCGGCTTCGGCATCATGAAGCAGTTCGAGTACCCGGTGTTCTTCGACGTCACCCACGCCCTGCAGATGCCGGGCGGTCGCTCCGATTCGGCCGGTGGTCGCCGGGCCCAGGTCACCGACCTGGCCAAGGCCGGCATGAGCCAGTCCCTGGCTGGCCTGTTCCTGGAAGCCCATCCGGATCCGGACAACGCCAAATGCGACGGTCCTTGCGCCCTGCGCCTGGACAAGCTCGAGCCGTTCCTGGCCCAGCTCAAGGCCCTGGACGAACTGGTCAAGAGTTTTCCGACGGTAGAGACCGCGTAAAACCGATTTCTCCGGTAAAGTACCGCACGATTATTGCTCAGGCCCCCGGGCCTGAGCCTTATCGTCTGCAAGTCTGCCCGCTTTCCCCGCCTTGCCGACGGTAAAAGATTTCCTACAGCTGCGTCGTTTTCGTCAACTTTGGAGTGTTTACAACAATGGCAAAAATCGTCGACATCAAAGGTCGTGAAGTTCTCGACTCCCGTGGCAACCCCACTGTCGAAGCGGACGTGCTTCTCGACAACGGCATCATCGGCAGTGCCTGCGCACCGTCCGGTGCCTCCACCGGCTCCCGTGAAGCGCTGGAGCTGCGTGATGGCGACAAGACCCGCTACCTGGGCAAGGGCGTGCTCAAGGCGGTAGCCAACATCAACGGTCCGATCCGCGACCTGTTGCTGGGTAAAGACCCGATCGACCAGAAGGCGCTGGATCAGGCCATGATCAAGCTGGACGGCACCGAGAACAAAGCGACTCTGGGCGCCAACGCGATCCTCGCCGTATCCCTGGCCGCGGCCAAGGCTGCCGCCCAGGATCAGGACCTGCCGCTGTACGCCCACATCGCCAACCTCAACGGTACCCCGGGCGTCTACTCGATGCCGGTACCGATGATGAACATCATCAACGGTGGCGAACACGCTGATAACAACGTCGACATCCAGGAATTCATGGTGCAGCCGGTTGGCGCCAAGTCCTTCTCCGAAGGCCTGCGCATGGGCACCGAGATTTTCCATCACCTCAAGGCTGTGCTGAAGGCCCGTGGCCTGAACACCGCCGTGGGTGACGAAGGTGGTTTCGCGCCGAACCTGGCTTCCAACGAAGATGCCCTGAAAGTCATCTCCGAAGCCGTGGCCAACGCCGGTTACACCCTGGGCACCGACGTGACCCTGGCCCTGGACTGCGCCGCCAGCGAATTCTATGAAGATGGCAAGTACAACCTGTCCGGCGAAGGCCAGGTGTTCACCGCCGAAGGTTTCGCCGAGTACCTCAAAGGCCTGACTCAGCGCTACCCGATCATCTCCATCGAAGATGGCCTGGACGAGTCCGACTGGGCCGGCTGGAAGATCCTCACCGACAAGATCGGCGAGAAGGTGCAACTGGTGGGTGACGACCTGTTCGTGACCAACACCAAGATCTTGAAAGAAGGCATCGACAAGAAGATCGCCAACTCGATCCTGATCAAGTTCAACCAGATCGGCACCCTGACCGAAACCCTGGAAGCCATCCAGATGGCCAAGGCTGCCGGCTACACCGCAGTGATCTCCCACCGTTCCGGTGAAACCGAAGATTCGACCATCGCCGACCTGGCCGTGGGCACCTCGGCTGGCCAGATCAAGACCGGTTCCCTGTGCCGTTCCGACCGCGTATCCAAGTACAACCAATTGCTGCGTATCGAAGAGCAATTGAACGGCAAGGCCAAGTACAACGGTCGCAGCGAGTTTCGCGGCTGAGCAGTAGATGGTAAAAAGACAACGGATTGTGTCGGGAAAGTCGCAAAAGCGGGTTTTTTACCACTAATCTGATGCCTTAAGAGCACAAGCCTGGTTCTTCCAGGCTTCGTGCTATCAGTAGGTTCGAAGTTGTTGGCATGGCTGTCTTTTTTCACTGGATACCCGATATTCGATGCGCAGTCCCAATTGGTTGTTCCTGGTCTTGCTCTTGCTGCTGGCTGGCTTGCAGTACCGCCTGTGGGTGGGGAACGGCAGCTTGGCGCAGGTGGCCGACCTGACTCAGCAGATTGCTGACCAGCACGCTGAAAACGAGCGTCTGCTGGAGCGTAATCGCGTACTCGATGCGGAAGTCATGGAGCTGAAGAAAGGCATGGAGACCGTTGAAGAACGGGCTCGCCATGAGTTGGGCATGGTCAAGGAGGGTGAAACCCTCTACCAGTTGGCCCAATGAGTAACGCGCTACCGGCCTTCTGGGCCGTGATTCCTGCCGCGGGCATCGGTGCCCGCATGGCCGCGGACCGTCCCAAGCAGTACCTGCAACTGGGCGGACGCACTATTCTCGAACACAGCCTTGGCTGTTTCCTTGATCACCCAGGCCTCAAGGGGCTGGTGGTCAGCCTCGCAGTTGATGATCCCTACTGGCCAACCCTGCCCAGTGCCCATGACACGCGAATCCAGCGGGTCGAAGGCGGCGCGGAGCGTTCCGGCTCGGTGCTCAATGCCTTGCTGCATTTGCATGCGGCGGGCGCCGGGGATGAAGACTGGGTGCTGGTCCATGATGCCGCGCGACCCAATCTGTCCCGTGATGACCTGGACAGGCTCCTGGGTGAGCTGGCGCACGATCCTGTCGGAGGGCTGCTGGCGGTTCCTGCCCGCGACACCCTCAAACGGGTGGACAAACATGGACGGGTGCTGGAAACCGTGGATCGCAGCCTGATCTGGCAGGCCTATACGCCGCAGATGTTTCGCCTGGGAGCCCTGCATCGTGCCTTGGCCGACAGCCTGGTGGCCGATGTTTCTATCACTGACGAAGCTTCGGCGATGGAGTGGGCCGGGCTGGCGCCACGATTGATCGAAGGGCGGTCCGACAACCTCAAGGTCACTCGTCCCGAGGATCTGGAGTGGCTGCGCCAGCGTTGGTCCAATCGCCGCTGAGTCCGCTCCTGCGTCCGCCAACCTTTCTGTAGCCACTGCCGTGGCCTTGGTGCGGGTGCGATCGAGCGAAAACAGCACCGACTTTTCCACCGATCAAGCGGCCTTTCAGCAGCCTACACGTCCTGGTATTCCGGACGCTGGGCCAGGCCCTGCCTGAGATAGTCCACCAGCTTGCGCACCTTGGGAGACAGGTGGCGCTGTTGCGGGTACAGCGCCCAGACCGCGGTGTTGGGCGGCTGGTGGGCTTCCAGCAGGGAAATCAGCGTGCCGTTCTGCAAATGTTCCAGTACGTAGTAATCCGGCAACTGGCACAAACCCACCCCCTGCAACGCTGCATCCAGTACGGCTTGCCCGCTGTTGCAGCGCCAGTTGCCCTGGACCCGCTGCGAGAACTCGCGTCCATCCTGTTCCAGTTGCCAGATGTCCGAACTGCCGATCAGGCAGTTGTGGCGGCTCAGCTCCGAGAGACTGTGGGGGCGCCCGTAGCGCTCCAGATAGGACGGCGAAGCGCATAGGTACATGCGCCGCGGCGCGAGGCGGGTGGCCACCAGGCGCGAGTCCTGCAGCCGCCCGAGGCGAATGGCCAGGTCGAGGCCTTCGTGCACCAGGTCCAATGGCCGGTTGCTCAGCTCGATGTCTACCCGCAATTGCGGGTACAGCCCCATGAATCGAGTCACCAGTGGCACGATGAAGCGCTCGCCGTAGGCCACGGCGCAGGTCATGCGCAGCATGCCCTTGGGTTCGCTGGTCAGATCGCCCACGGCCCGCAGCGCCTCATCGCGACCATCCTGCAGGCGTTGGCAATGCTGGAGAAAGGTTTGCCCGGCTTCGGTCAGGGTGACCCGGCGGGTGCTGCGATACAGCAGGCGGGTCTGCAAACGTTCCTCAAGGCGCGCCACCTGGCGGCTGATATGGGACGAGGACACGCCCAGGCGCTCGGCGGCAGCGGTGAACTGGCAGCATTCGGCGACCGCGACAAACTCGTCGATGCCTTCCCAGCGGTTTTCACTCATTGATTATCCCTGTGTGGCAATAATGTTTTGCTTTCGCCTGGATTATTCATCGCGCGGCGCTGATTTACACTCACTGTCTCGTTTTTATTCACTGGAGAGTCAGGATGATCAAGTCACGTGCTGCCGTAGCCTTCGAGGCCAAGAAGCCCCTGGAAATCGTCGAAGTGGATGTCGCCATGCCCAAGGCCGGCGAAGTCCTGCTGCGGGTCGTCGCTTCCGGTGTCTGCCACACCGACGCCTATACCCTCTCGGGTGCGGATCCGGAAGGCATCTTCCCGTCAATCCTCGGCCATGAAGGTGGCGCGGTGGTGGAGGCGGTGGGCGAGGGCGTGACTTCCGTGGCGGTGGGCGACCACGTGATCCCGCTGTACACCCCGGAGTGCGGCCAGTGCAAATTCTGTCTGTCGGGCAAGACCAACCTCTGCCAGGCCATTCGTGCTACCCAGGGCAAGGGCCTGATGCCTGACGGCACCTCGCGCTTTTCCTACAAGGGCCAGCCGATTTTCCACTACATGGGCACCTCGACCTTTTCCGAGTACACCGTGCTGCCGGAAATCTCCGTGGCCAAGATCCCCAAGGAAGCGCCGCTGGAGAAGGTCTGCCTGCTGGGGTGCGGTGTAACCACCGGCATCGGTGCGGTGATCAACACGGCCAAGGTCAAGGCCGGTGACACTGTCGCCATCTTCGGCCTGGGCGGGATCGGCCTGTCGGCGGTGATCGGCGCGGTCAAGGCCAAGGCCGGGCGCATCATCGCCATCGACATCAACCCGGCCAAGTTCGAGATCGCCAAGCAACTGGGCGCCACCGATTGCGTCAACCCGAAGGACTTCGATCGTCCGATCCAGGAAGTCATCGTCGACATGACCGACGGCGGGGTCGACTTCTCCTTTGAGTGCATCGGCAATGTGCAATTGATGCGCGCGGCACTGGAGTGCTGCCACAAGGGCTGGGGCGAGTCGGTGATCATCGGCGTCGCCGGTGCTGGCCAGGAAATCGCCACCCGCCCGTTCCAGCTGGTGACCGGCCGCGTATGGCGCGGCTCGGCATTCGGCGGCGTGCGTGGCCGCAGCGAGCTGCCTAGCTACGTGGAAATGGCCCAGAGCGGCGAGATTCCCCTGGATACCTTCATTACCCACACCATGGGCCTGGAAGACATCAACAAGGCATTCGACCTGATGCACGAAGGCAAGAGCATTCGTACCGTCATCCATTTCTAAATAGCAGCGGCAAGCGTTGAGCCTCAAGCGACAAGAGGGGGATCCCCACTTGCAGCTTGAGGCCTGAAGTTTGCGGCTTGAGGTCTGCCATGACTCTGGAAAACCTTTCCTGCCAGAAAAGCTTCGGCGGCTGGCACAAGCGCTACAAGCATCATTCCCAGGTGCTGGGCTGTGACATGGTGTTCGCCGTGTACCTGCCGCCCCAGGCCGAGCAAGGTGGCAAGCTGCCGGTGCTGTACTGGCTGTCCGGCCTGACCTGCACCGACGAGAACTTCATGCAGAAGGCCGGCGCCCAGCGCATGGCCGCCGAGCTCGGGTTGATTATCGTGGCCCCGGACACCAGCCCGCGCGGTGCCGGTGTTCCGGGTGATCCCGATGGGGCCTGGGACTTTGGCCTGGGTGCAGGGTTCTATCTGAATGCCACCCAGGAACCATGGGCTCAGCACTATCGCATGCACGACTATGTGGTCAGTGAGTTGCCGGCGTTGGTGGAGGCGCACTTCCCGGCCTCGCAGAAGCGCGGCATCAGTGGCCACTCCATGGGCGGGCACGGGGCGCTGGTCTGCGCGCTGCGTAATCCGGGTCGTTATCAGTCGGTGTCGGCTTTTGCTCCCATTAGCAATCCGATGGATTGTCCCTGGGGGCAAAAGGCGTTTTCCCGCTACCTGGGAGAGGAGCGCTCGCGCTGGCGCGAATGGGATGCCAGTGTGCTGATTGCCGAGGCCAGTGAGAAACTGCCATTGCTGGTGGACCAGGGCGATCGCGATGATTTCCTGGCCACTCAACTCAAGCCCGAAACCCTGCAGCAGGCGGCGAAGAATGCCGGTCATGAACTGACCTTGCGGCTGCAACCCGGTTATGACCACAGCTACTTCTTCATCGCCAGTTTCATTGACGACCACCTGCAGCATCATGGGCGTGCTCTAAACGCCTAATGCCGGCCAAAGCAGGTAGAATCACGCCCTGACTTTTTCGGGGCGTTTTTTTATGCGTATTGGCCACGGCTACGATGTGCACCGTTTCGCTGAAGGCGACTTCATCACTTTGGGTGGTGTGCGTATCGCCCATCATCTTGGCCTGCTGGCCCATTCCGATGGCGACGTGCTGTTGCACGCGCTCAGTGATGCCCTGCTCGGCGCCGCCGCGCTGGGGGATATCGGCAAGCATTTTCCAGACACCGATCCGCAGTTCAAGGGCGCTGACAGTCGCGTCCTGCTGCGTCATGTTGTCGCGCTGATTCACGCCAAGGGCTGGAAGATCGGCAATGTCGACAACACCATTGTTGCCCAGGCGCCGAAGATGGCTCCCCATATTGAAACGATGCGCGCCTTGATCGCCGCGGATCTGCAAGTTGAGTTGGATCAAGTGAACGTGAAGGCTACCACCACCGAAAAGCTTGGTTTCGTCGGCCGTGAGGAAGGCATTGCAGTGCATTCCGTAGCCTTGTTGCTGCGCTCATGAACGAACTGCAACTCTTGGGCCCGCGGGCCTATGGCAACGCATTGGGCAGCGCCGTACTCAAGGCCACTGCCGAAGATTTCCAGGTCGATGAGGTGCTCGACATCCCGCTGAGCGGTGAGGGCGAGCATTTGTGGTTATGGGTGGAAAAGCGCGGCTTGAACACCGAGGAGGCGGCGCGTCGAATCGCCAAGGCCGCGGGAGTGCCGCTGCGCACGGTCAGTTACGCCGGGCTCAAGGATCGACAGGCGCTGACTCGCCAATGGTTCAGTGTGCAACTCCCTGGCAAGGCCGATCCGGATCTTGGCGCTGCGGAAAATGACACCCTGAAAATCCTCAAGGCCACCCGCCACAAGCGCAAGTTGCAGCGCGGCGCCCATGCGGCCAATGGCTTTACCCTGCGTTTGACAGAGCTCAAGGCGGACCCGGCGGCGCTTGACCAGCGCCTGAAGCTGATTGCCCAGCAGGGAATCCCCAACTATTTCGGTGCCCAGCGTTTCGGCCATAACGGCGGCAATCTCGTGGATGCCCGTGATTGGGCGGCGCGGCAAGCACTGCCGGAGCAGCGCAATGTGCGTTCGCGGCTGTTGTCCACGGCCCGCAGCTACCTGTTCAACCAAGTGCTGGCGGCACGAGTGGCCGAGGGCAGTTGGCAGCAGGCCCAGGTGGGCGACCTGCTGGCGTTTACCGACAGTCGCAGTTTCTTCATGGCCGGGGAGGCCGAATGTTCGGACCCGCGCCTGGCGATCCTCGATCTGCACCCGACCGGCCCGCTGTGGGGCGAAGGCCCCTCTCCAGCGAGTGGTAAGGCCCACGAGCTCGAGCAGCAGCTCGGCCTGCGCGAGGCGGCACTCTGTGATTGGCTGATAAAAGCCGGCATGGGTCACGAACGACGCATCCTGCGGCTGCCCATTGGCGGTTTGACGTGGCATTATCCCGTGCCTGATATTCTGCAACTGGAATTCGTCCTGCCGGCCGGATGTTTCGCCACCGCCTTGGTGCGTGAACTCGTCGATCTGGTGCCGGTGGGGCAGACGGACAGCTCATGCGTATTCTGATTTCTAACGATGATGGGGTAACTGCACCCGGTATCGCTGCGCTGCATGCTGCGCTGGCGGATTATGCCGAGTGTGTGGTTATCGCACCGGATCAAGACAAAAGCGGCGCCAGCAGCTCGCTGACGCTCGACCGTCCGTTACATCCGCAGACCCTCGGCAACGGTTTCATCAGCCTCAATGGCACACCGACCGACTGTGTGCACCTGGGGCTCAACGGCCTGCTGGAGCTCGAACCGGACATGGTGGTGTCGGGCATCAACCTGGGGGCCAACCTCGGTGATGACGTGCTGTACTCCGGGACTGTCGCCGCAGCGCTGGAAGGGCGCTTCCTGCAGCGCCCGGCCATGGCTTTTTCACTGGTGTCGCGGCAGGTGGAAAACCTTGCGACCGCCGCTTATTTCGCGCGCAAGCTGGTGCAGGCGCAGGGCTTGCTGGATTTGCCACCACGGACGGTGTTGAACGTGAATATTCCCAACTTGCCGCTTGATCATATCCGCGGTATCCAATTGACCCGCCTGGGTCATCGCGCCCGTGCTGCGGCTCCGGTTAAGGTCGTCGACCCCCGGGGCAAGTCGGGTTACTGGATAGCTGCCGCCGGCGACGCCGAGGATGGTGGTCCGGGTACCGACTTCCATGCCGTCATGCAAGGTTACGTGTCCATCACCCCACTGCAGCTGGATCGCACCTTCAATGAGGCGTTCAGGAGCCTGGATGGCTGGCTGGAGGGGCTCAACTGATGGCTCGCGAACAAGATGATCTGTTGCGCCGGGGGATCGGCATGACCTCCCAGCGCACCCGTGAGCGCCTGATTCAGCGCCTGTATGACGAGGGCTTGTCCAACCCGCAGGTCCTGGAGGTCATTCGGCGCACGCCGCGGCACCTGTTCGTCGATGAAGCACTGGCCCATCGTGCCTATGAAGACACGGCGCTGCCCATCGGCCACAACCAGACCATTTCCCAGCCCTATATGGTGGCGCGCATGAGCGAGCTGCTGCTGGCGGCCGGCCCGCTGGACAAGGTGCTGGAGATCGGCACCGGTTCCGGCTACCAGACGGCAGTCCTGTCGCAACTGGTGGAGCGAGTGTTTTCGGTGGAGCGGATCAAGGTCCTGCAGGATCGAGCCAAGGAGCGCCTGCAGGAGTTGAACCTGCGCAATGTGGTCTTCCGTTGGGGCGATGGCTGGGAAGGCTGGCCGGCACTGGCGCCCTACAACGGCATTATCGTCACCGCCGTGGCCACGGATATCCCTCAGGCCTTGCTCGATCAACTGGCCCCTGGCGGGCGCCTGGTGATTCCGGTAGGGGCCGGGGAAGTACAGCAACTGATGCTGATCGTTCGTGAAGAACACGGCTTTGCCCGGCATGTGCTGGGAGCGGTGCGTTTTGTGCCCCTGCTTAATGGGCCGCTGGCCTGAGCATTTATCGAGCCTGGGTGAATTCTGTCTGTTTGGCTGTGTCTTAGTGGCGTATTGATCGTCAATGAGTGGAGCGCCGATCAGTAGCACCCACTTGCAACGGTCCCTAGCGCTTTGCCAGCGGTAAAGCCTCGGCGTGCAGTTATACTGGCGTTACTTCATGCCTTTGCCAGGCAATCTATATCGTCAACCACCACAAAGGGAGCGGCGGGTGAGTCTCACAGTCATTGCGCAGCGTATGGGTATATCAAGCTTTCAGCGACTGATGATTGGCCTTGTCTTGAGTTCCTTGTTGGTCGGTTGCTCCAGCACCAAGTCCAGCAGCGTGGGCGTGGTTGAGCGCAGCCATACTGCAGCGCCGCAACGGCCAACGGTGACCACCGGACAATATGTCGTACGTCGCGGCGATACGCTGTTTTCCATTGCCTTCCGCTATGGCTGGGACTACAAGGCGCTGGCGGCTCGCAACAACATTGCCGAGCCTTACACCATTCATCCGGGGCAGACCATCCGCTTTGATGGGCGTACGGGTGCGGCGCCGACCACCGTAGTGACCAGCACCCAGTCCGGGGCTTCGTCTTCCAGCAAGACCACGGTTATTCGTCGCCCGGCGGGCACTGCAACGGCCCCAGTTGCAGGTGCTGCAACGACTCCGGTGAACAAGCCGGCTCCCACTCCGGTCACGCCTGCAGGCCCTGCTCCGACGGGCTGGGGCTGGCCTTCCAGCGGTGTTCTGATTGGAAAATTTTCTTCAAACGGTAGTTTGAATAAAGGCATTGATATCGCCGGGGATTTGGGACAGCCTGTTTTAGCTGCGTCTGATGGGACGGTGGTTTACGCCGGGAGTGGCTTAAGGGGCTACGGCGAATTAGTCATCATCAAACACAACGAAACCTACGTCAGTGCTTACGGCCACAACCGCAAGCTATTGGTTCGGGAGGGACAGCAGGTCAAAGTCGGACAGACAATTGCCGAGATGGGATCAACTGGTACAGACCGGGTGAAACTGCACTTTGAGATTCGCCGACAAGGTAAACCTGTAGATCCGCTGCAATTCCTGCCACGTCGTTGATCCGTTACCAGCCTGTTCCGCTCACGTAGAGGGAACAGGCTCCAGCGTTGCCAGGGATAAAGGCGCCGCTTGAGCCTGAGGTCGAACTCACCAAAGGACTATAACAATGGCTCTCAGTAAAGAAGTGCCGGAGTTTGACATCGACGATGAGGTTCTCCTTATGGAGAGCAGCATCGATATGGATTCGATGTCGAATAATGAGGGGGCAACTCCACCTTCCGTTCGCGCCAAATCCAAAAGCTCCGCTTCACTCAAGCAACACAAGTACATTGATTACACGCGTGCACTTGATGCGACGCAGTTGTATCTCAATGAAATCGGCTTCTCTCCATTGCTCTCTCCCGAAGAGGAAGTGCACTTTGCGCGTTTATCGCAGAGTGGCGACCCGGCAGGGCGCAAGCGCATGATTGAAAGCAACTTGCGACTGGTGGTGAAAATCGCCCGACGCTATGTCAATCGTGGTTTGTCGCTGCTGGACCTGATCGAAGAGGGGAACCTCGGGCTGATCCGAGCGGTGGAGAAATTCGACCCTGAACGCGGCTTCCGATTCTCGACCTATGCCACCTGGTGGATTCGTCAGACCATCGAGCGCGCGATCATGAATCAGACCCGGACCATCCGGTTGCCGATTCATGTGGTCAAGGAGCTCAACGTCTACTTGCGCGCAGCTCGTGAGTTGACGCAAAAACTCGATCATGAACCCTCTCCCGAAGAAATCGCCAACCTGCTGGAGAAGCCGGTGGCCGAAGTCAAACGCATGCTCGGCTTGAACGAGCGGGTTTCTTCGGTTGATGTCTCGCTGGGACCGGATTCCGACAAGACCTTGTTGGACACCCTGACCGACGACCGTCCTACGGATCCCTGTGAACTGTTGCAGGACGATGACCTCTCGCAAAGCATCGATCAATGGCTTTCCGAGTTGACCGAGAAGCAGCGCGAAGTGGTGGTGCGCCGCTTTGGTCTGCGCGGGCACGAGAGCAGCACCCTTGAAGATGTTGGCCTGGAGATCGGCTTGACCCGTGAGCGGGTTAGGCAGATTCAGGTTGAGGGGCTCAAGCGACTGCGGGAGATCCTTGAAAAGAATGGGCTGTCCAGCGAGTCGCTGTTTCAGTAGCCATTCTTGTTGATCCATAAGAGCCCCGATCCAGTCGGGGCTTTTTATTGCCCGCTGGTTTTGTTTCAAAGTTCTCTAGTTCTGATAGGGGCTGGGATTATTCTTAACTGACGTGTAAGCCAAAGATTACTTTTCTGTAGGTGTTCGTTTCGCGACTGCTTCTTACTTGTCTAGTTTGGCCTAGGACATTTTTTATATTATTGATTTATAAGGATTTATTAATTCTGTAATGCTGAGTTCGACAAAGTTTCCTACGAATAGTGCGATTGCTCTTACCAGGGAACTCTTTAATATCAGCCCTGTGTCGACGGATAGACACAGCCATCAAGGATGATGGTCAGGACATCGCAGGAAGCGATTCATCAGGACGATGAAAAGGAATAAAGGGACTAGGGAAAAATGTGGGCGGGTCATACCGCCCCTTTTTTTTGCCTGTCGAAAAACCCGCCAGCCGTAACCCGGAACCCAGAAATGCAAAAAGGCCCGCAAGGGGCCTTTTCTTGAACTCGGGGCAATCAGCGCTCGAGGTCTTTGATCTTGCCTTTGACGCCATCCCACTCTTCGGCATCCGGCAACGAATCTTTCTTTTCAGTGATGTTCGGCCATATCTCTGCCAGCTCGACGTTCAACTGAATGAATTCTTGCATCTCTTCCGGGACTTCATCCTCGGAGAAAATGGCTACAGCAGGGCATTCAGGCTCGCACAGCGCGCAGTCAATGCACTCATCCGGGTGAATCACCAGGAAGTTCGGGCCTTCGTAAAAGCAGTCCACCGGACAGACTTCTACGCAGTCGGTGTACTTGCACTTGATGCAGTTGTCGGTGACGACGAAGGTCATTTCTAATTCTCTCCTCAGGCGGCGGCAGCGGAGCCCCTACATGACGGGGTCGCCAGGTTTGGGAGCGATAGTCTGCGGACCAGGCTAATAGTCCGCAGCATCCCAAACCGCGCGAGATTCTAACAGCTTGAAGGCGTTCGCGTTAGATGCGCGTCTTCAATGTATAGAGCATTTCCAGTGCACGGCGTGGCGTCATGTCATCCAGATCCAGCTTGGCCAGGTCGTCCAGTACCGGGTGCGGCAGGCTGGCGAACATGTCACTTTGCTGTGGCGCCGCGGTCTTGCCCGGTGCTGGTCGCGGTGTTTCATGGGGCAGGCTGGTGGTTTCCAGTCGGCTCAGATGCTCACGGGCGCGGACGATGACTGCGCTGGGAACCCCGGCCAGCTGGGCTACGGCCAGACCGTAGCTCTGGCTGGCAGGGCCTGGCAGTACATGGTGGAGGAAGACGATACGCTCGTTGTGCTCGGTGGCATTGAGATGCACGTTGGCTACTAGCGGTTCGCTTTCCGGCAGTACGGTCAGTTCGAAGTAGTGGGTGGCGAACAGGGTGTAGGCGCGCAAGTGGGCGAGACGTTCTGCCGCAGCCCAGGCCAGGGAAAGACCGTCAAAAGTACTGGTACCGCGCCCCACTTCGTCCATCAGCACCAGGCTGCGCTCGGTGGCGTTGTGCAGGATGTTCGCGGTTTCGCTCATTTCCACCATGAAGGTCGAGCGTCCACCGGCCAGGTCGTCGCTGGAGCCGATCCGGGTGAAGATCCGGTCCACCAGCGACAGTTCGCAGCTTGCCGCAGGGACGAAGCTGCCGATATGGGCCAGCAGCACGATCAGCGCGGTTTGGCGCATGTAGGTGGACTTACCGCCCATGTTCGGCCCGGTGATTACCAGCATCCGGGTGTTGTCGTCCAGGTTCAGGTCGTTGGCCACGAACGGCGTGGTCAATACCTGCTCCACGACCGGGTGACGGCCCTGGGTGATGCGCATGCAAGGCTCGCTGACAAAGCGCGGGCAGTTCAGGTCCAGGTTCAGTGCGCGCTCGGCCAGGTTGCTCAGGACGTCCAGCTCGGCCAGAGCGCCGGCCGTATCCTGCAGTGGCGGCAAGTGGCTGATCAGGGTTTCCAGCAGTGCGTCGTAGAGCATTTTTTCGCGAGCCAGAGCGCGGCTCTTGGCTGACAGCGCCTTGTCTTCAAACTCCTTGAGTTCTGGAGTGATGAAGCGCTCCGCGCCCTTGAGGGTCTGACGGCGAATGTAGTCTGCCGGCGCCTGTTCGGCCTGTTTGCTGGGCAGCTCGATGAAGTAGCCGTGAATGCGGTTGTAGCCGACCTTGAGGTTGGCCAGGCCGGTACGGGCTTTCTCGCGGGCTTCGAGGTCGATCAGGAACTGCCCGGCGTTCTCGCTCAAGGATTGCAGTTCGTCGAGCTCGGCGTCGTAGCCGGTCTTGAGCACGCCGCCATCACGGATCACGGCTGGCGGGTTGTCGATGATTGCCTTGGCCAGCAGTGCTGCCAACTCCGGGTAGGTGCTGGTGGTGACCGCCAGTTGCTTGAGGTGGTCCGCCTCCAGTTCAGTCATCGCCTCTTGCAGCTCCGGCAGTGCGGCCAGGGCATCGCGCAGCCGGGCCAGGTCGCGCGGACGGGCGTTGCGCAAGCCGATTCGCGCGAGGATCCGCTCGATATCGCCGATTTCCTTCAGCTGCGGTTGCAGCCGTTCGAAGCGGTAACCGTCCAGCAGGCAGGTAATGGAGGACTGACGTGCCTGCAGGACCTTGAGGTCGCGCAGCGGGCGGTTCAGCCAGCGAGTCAGTAGGCGGCTGCCCATGGCGGTCTGGCAGCGATCGACTACCGATTGCAGGGTATTGTCGCGCCCGCCCGCCAGGTTGGTGTCCAGTTCCAGGTTGCGCCGGCTGGCGCCGTCCAGCACCACGGTATCGTCCAGACGCTCATGGCGCAGGCTGCGCAGGTGGGGCAGGGCGGTGCGCTGGGTTTCCTTGGCATAGCCCAGCAGGCAACCAGCGGCGCCGATAGCCAGGGTCAGGCTCTCGCAGCCAAAGCCCTTGAGGTCCTGGGTAGAGAATTGCTGGCACAGGCTTTTGTGCGCGGAATCGCGTTCGAAATCCCATGGGGCACGACGCCGCACGCCGCGGCGTTTTTCCGCCGGCAGGCCCTGTGGCCAGTCATCGGGGATCAACAGCTCAACCGGGTTGATCCGTTCCAGTTCGGCCAGCAGGTTCTCCCAGCCCTTGATTTCCAGGACGCTGAAGTTGCCGCTGGTGATATCCAGCACCGCCAGGCCGAACAGGCGCTCATCGCCCAGCACCGCGGCAATCAGGTTGTCGCGACGCTCATCCAGCAGCGCCTCGTCACTCACCGTGCCCGGGGTGATGATGCGCACCACTTGGCGCTCCACCGGGCCCTTGCTGGTCGCCGGGTCGCCCACCTGCTCGCAGATCACCACCGACTCGCCGAGCTTCACCAGCTTGGCCAGGTAGCCCTCGGCGGCGTGGTAGGGAATGCCGCACATGGGAATTGCCTGGCCTGCCGACTGTCCGCGCGCCGTCAGGGTGATGTCCAGCAACTTGGCGGCCTTCTTCGCGTCCTCATAGAAGATCTCGTAGAAGTCGCCCATGCGGTAGAACATCAACTGATCAGGGTGCTGGTTCTTGAGGCGCCAGTACTGCTGCATCATCGGCGTGTGGGAGGACAGATCGGAGGTATTTTTACTCATTGGTATTCAGGCGGATTCGTTGAATGGGTGACACAAAGGAGCACTGGGCTCGGCTTTTTGCAGATGGCGGCAAGGTTACCATGGGCGCCCTGGCCTCGCAGGCACCAAGGCGCTACTGCGTTTGTCCGGCAAATGCATTACAAACATGCAAAACAGCATTTGTCATTGAGAAAAAGATCAAGCACTATGCGTTCTATGCAAATACGCAACGTTTCTACCGTCTTAAGAGAGCTGCTGGATCGCGACGGAATCTCCCCCACGGAGCTTCACCGTCGCACCGGCGTGCCTCAATCCACCCTCTCGCGGATTCTCAGCGGGAAGATCGTCGATCCCTCGGATAAACACATCTCGCGGATCGCCGACTACTTCCAGGTGAGCACCGATCAACTGCGTGGGCGCGTGGATATCGCGTCTGCCCGGCCAGCTACCCGTGACGAGATTCATTCGGAACTCAAGGACATAAGCCTGTGGGACGACGACACCCCTGTCGATGACGACGAGGTGTCGGTTCCCTTTCTGCGTGAGGTTGAATTGGCTGCTGGATCAGGAAGATTCGTCATCGAGGAAAGCGAACGCGCCAGCCTGCGCTTCGGCAAGCGCAGCCTGCGGCACAACGGCGTGCAGTTCGACCAGGCCAAGTGCGTCACGGTGCGCGGCAACAGCATGTTGCCGGTACTGCGGGACGGCGCCACGGTCGGAGTCAATGCTGGCAAGTGCGCCATTGGCGATATCGTCGATGGTGACCTTTACGCGATCAACCACAACGGCCAGTTGCGGGTGAAGCAGCTGTATCGCCTGCCCACGGGGATTCGCCTGCGCAGCTTCAACCGCGATGAGCATCCGGATGAGGACTACAGCTTCCAGGAGATTCAGGAGGAGCAGATCAGCATCCTCGGTCACGTCTTCTGGTGGGGCATGTACGCCCGCTAACCCATTACCGTCAGATAAAGCCCGCTCTTGAGCGGGCTTTTTTTTCGCCTGCGAAATGTCCCCTGCCCTTTGCTTATGCGCCTTCCATGCATTTCAGCAAATCCACTGCATAAATAAATGCATTATTGCATTGACTGCATATGCACGAATGCATAATATGAGCCCCAAGCCGCACGAAAGCGGCTGCAAAGACGCTCTTTAGTGACAAAGCAAAGGCAGCGATGAACCGGCCTCGACGGTTCAGAGGGTTGGCAACTGACCCGGGTGTGCAGCGTAAAGCACCAGAAGCAGTTATCCGGCGGACAGGGTCGCGGTCGGAGGAACAATCTAAATGGATCCGTACCGCGCCAGTAGCGCCGAAAGATCAAGGTTTGCATTACTGAAAAGCCCGGGCGACCGGGCTTTTTGGAATGCCTGCCTAATGTGGGCCACTGACAGACAGGGACCCTTTGAAACCGCTTTTTCAGCTTTCCATAACGGGCCACTTTGCTGGCCCCAATCCGCACGGGAGACGTGAATGACAAACGAGCAACAAGCGTTGCTGGACATGCCGATCTGGCTGGTCATCGTCCTGGCGTTGGTCGGTGGCGTCTCCGGCGAAATGTGGCGTGCCGACAAGGAGGGCGCCCGCGGCTGGTCGCTGGTACGACGCCTGGCACTGCGCTCCGGCGCCTGCGTGGTCTGCGGGGTTTCGGCAATCATGCTGCTGTACGGCGCCGGCCTGTCGATCTGGACCGCCTGCGCCTTCGGCTGCCTGACGGCGATGGCGGGTGCTGATGTCGCCATTGGCCTCTACGAGCGCTGGGCCGCCAGGCGCATTGGCGTGTGTGAAACCCCGGACCGTGATTCTCACTCGGATCGGTCTTGATCCTATCAACGATGGAGCAAATCTGCAGGACTTCAGGAGTACACCCCACACGGCTTCCGACACGTTGCCGAGCGTGGGGTTCTTCTCCTGGGTTGATCGACAGTGACGCCGCTTCCTGCGCCGCGCTCTTGCGCGAGCTGGCGGAAATTGGCGTCGTAGGGTTTACCGGCTCGTGCCCGAAGGTGGTGGCGCGGTCGACTTGATTGCGGGAATGGATAATGAACGAGCTGACGACCTTGCATGACGCAATCACCGCGACCATCAAGGCCGCGATGCCACAGGTGGAGACGGTTGAAGCCTTCCCCGAGGGGCTGGATGGGCTGACGAAACCGGCGATTGCCTTTGCGCTCACCGGGATGGACCCGGGAGCAGACCCGGGCGATGGGCGCAGTGGGGTGAAGGTCACCTTTGAGGCCAGGGTGCTGGTTGATGCCAATCTTCCTCACGCCCCGCTGGCGGCCGTCAATCTGGCGGCGCAATTGGTGGATCTTCTGCGGCTGCAGGCCTGGGGCCTCGACTTTGTCGAGGGGACCACCGCGGCCCGGGCCATGCCGACGAATGTTTCGACCCTGTCGTTGCACTACCTGAGCTGGACGGTGCAGTGGCAGCAGATCATCTACTTTGGCCAGGAGGAATGGCCCTGGCCCAATCAAGGCCCGGGCTCCCTGGTATTCGGTTTTGCTCCCGATACCGGACCAGGGAACGAGGATGCCTATCAGTCGCCGGAGCAGATGCAATGAGCTACGTTTCCTCCGCTCACGACCGCATGCTCGCCGGCCTGATCATCCCCTGCAGTGTCATCGGCGTGGACCTGGCCAGCGCCAGAGTCCGGGTATCCGACGGCGCCGGCTGGACCAGTGCCTGGGTGCGCTGGCACAGCCAGGCCGCGGGCAAGGCCCGACACTGGCGGGCGCCGAGCCTGGGCGAGCAGGGCGTGCTGATCAGCCCCAGTGGTGAACCGGCGCAGGGCACCTTTGTGCCGGGCCTGTATGGAGATGCCGGTGCTGCGCCGGACAACCGCGAGCATGTCGAGGTCTGGCGTTTCGACGATGGCGGCTCGCTGGTCTACGACTGGCAGGCCAAGCGCTACAGCATCAGCCTGCCCAGCGGTACGGTTTCGATTCAAGTGGGCGACAGCTCGGCCGTGGTGACGGATAGCGCCATCACCGGCAGGGCCGACAGCATCACCCTGACAGGAGCAATCACCTTGAATGGCGACGTGCAGATCAACGGCGCGAGCTTGAAGCACAACGGGGTCAATGTCGGTTCCACCCATGTCCATATGGGGGTGATGCCAGGCCCCGGAGCCACCGCTATTCCTCAATGACGTGCCGGTGAGGGCTGCCGGCAACGACAACCTTTATTCATATCAACCGCCAAGAGCGGTTTTTTTGTACTCGGAGAACACCATGGCTACCCCAAGAAAACGCGCCGCCGGATTGGCCAGCGCTGGCCCGCTGGTCTTTCGCGACACCCTCTACACCTCTCGCGTGCTGATTTTGGCCGACGGCCGCCAGCTTTGCGTGGTTCAGGGGTGTGTGTCCGCTGACGCAGCGGACGACACCGCGTTGGACTACCTGAGCAAACACCCGGATCTGCAACCGCAGGAGTAAGGCGATGATCGGAATGGATCGCCGTAGCGGTTTGCCTCTTTCCGGTATCGAGCATGTGCGGCAGTCCATTGAGGACATCCTCACCACACCGCTTGGTAGCCGGCGCATGCGTCCGGAGTACGGCAGCAACCTGCGACGCTTTGTCGACCTGCCGGTCACCGGCGGTTGGAAAAGTGCCGTGCAGGCAGAAGTGGCCCGGACGCTGTTGCGCTGGGAGCCGCGGCTCAAGCTGGAGCGGGTTCAGGTGGTGTCGGTAGTGGCGGGACAGATCACTTTTCAACTGACGGGCCAATACCTGGGCGATAGCGCGATTTTGGAGGTGACGGCATGAGCATGTTGGACTTGTCGGCATTGCCGGCTCCGCAAGTTCTGGAAGCCCTGGATTTTGAGGCGCTGTATCAGGACAAGCTGGCGATGTTTCGTCGGCACATGGGCAGCAACTGGACGGCGAGCCTGGAGAGCGACCCGGTGGTCAAGCTGCTGGAAGTGGCGGCATACCGGGACATGCAACTGCGCGCTCGGGTCAATGATGCGGCCAAGGCCTTGCTGCTGGCCCATGCCAAGGGCGATGACCTCGATCACCTGGCGGCCAATGTCAACTTGCAGCGCCTGGTGATTCAGCCGGGGGACCTGCTGGCCATACCGCCGATAGTGGAGGTCAAAGAATCGGATGACGCGCTGCGTGAGCGGGCGCAACTGGCCTTTGAAGGACTGACCACGGCTGGTCCGCGTAACAGTTACATCCTGCATGCCCGCAATGCGTCGGCTCTGGTGGCGGATGCCGAGGCCGAAAGCCCGTCGCCGGCCCGGGTGACCGTTACGGTTTTGAGCCTCGAGGGGAACGGCGCAGCAGGTCCTGAACTGCTGAAGGTCGTGGCGGCCGCCCTCAATGATGAAGACGTACGACCGCTGGGGGACCGAGTCACGGTTCAGAGTGCCGAGGTACTGCCGTATCGCATCGACGCGGTATTGCACATGAAGGGACCAGGGCCGGAAAGCGATGCGGCCCTGGCCGAGGCCGAGCGCCGGCTCCAGGCCTGGATGAATCCGCGCAAACGCCTTGGGGTTGAAGTCGCCCGTTCGGCGATTGATGCCCAGCTGCACGTTGCCGGGGTCGGTCGAGTCGAGTTGAACGGTTGGCAGGACATTGTCCCAACCAAGGCCCAGGCGGCGTATTGCACCGGTTACAGCGTCACGCTGGGGAGCTGACATGAGCAGCCTTTTACCGGTCAACAGCACACCACTGGAACGCGCGCTTGAGGCTGTCAATGCGAATGACACCGCCATCTTGCTGCGTACCCTCTACAACCCCGATACCTGCCCGGCACATCTGCTGTCGCAACTGGCCTGGGCCTGGTCGGTGGATCGCTGGGACCCGCGCTGGAGCGAAACGGTCAAGCGCAACGCCATTCGTGCCTCGTACTTCATTCATGCCCGCAAGGGCACCATCGGCGCGCTACGGCGGGTGGTCGAGCCCCTTGGATACCTGATTGAGATCGTCGAGTGGTTCAACACGGTTCCCCAGGGCGTGCCCGGCACCTTCACGCTGAAGGTCGGCGTTCTCGACACCGGTATCACCGAGGAGATGTATCAGGAGCTGGAGCGCCTGATCGACGATGCCAAGCCTGTCACCCGGCACCTGACGGGGTTGGCGATCAGCTTGGAAACCCAAGGCACTTTGAATATTAGTGTTGCCCAATACGATGGCGACGAAATCGACGTTTACCCGCCAGTCCTGCGTGATATCGATGTCACGGGTTATATCGGCGTGGTCGGACGTGAACACTCAATAGACACTCTGGATGTTTATTCATGATTGACGCGAACTCGCAGTTTTTCGCCATCCTTACGGCGGTGGGCGAGGCCAAGCAGGCCAATGCCAATGCGCTGGGGATTCCCTGGAAACTCACAGAAATGGCGGTGGGCGATGCCAACAATACGGACCCCACTCCAAACCGGCTGCAAACCAGTCTGATCAACGCATGGCGTCGCAAGCCTATCAATCAGTTGCGGATCGATCCGGTTAACCCGGCGGTGATCATCGCCGAACAGGTCATTCCTGCCGATGAGGGGGGACACTGGATTCGCGAGATCGGTCTTTACGACGCTGATGGCGATTTAGTGGCGGTGGCGAACTGTGCACCCAGTTTCAAGCCTGTGCTGTCGCAGGGATCAGGTCGTACCCAAGTGGTGCGGATGAACTTCATTGTTTCAAGCGCTGCAAACATCACGCTCAAGGTTGATCCTGCGGTGGTATTGGCGACTCGGGAATACGTAGATGCGAAGATTCTTGAGGAGCTGTACAAGCTTGATAGCAAGCAATCGGTGCGGGTCGCTACTACTGCCAATATTGCACTGGCTGGTCTGCAGACTATCGACGGTGTCGCACTGGTCACAGGTGATCGGGTACTGGTTAAAAATCAGACTGTTGCCAAAGACAATGGCCTGTATAGCGCTGCCGCAGGTATTTGGGGACGTACAGCGGATGCAGACAGCAATGTGGAAGTGACGTCGGCCATGCAGGTATCCGTTGAGCAAGGTATGACCTTGGCCGATACCCGTTGGCAGTTGGTGACGGATGGCATGATTGTCGTGGGCACGACAGCTTTGAGTTTTCAGAACGTGACTCAGGGTTTTGCGCCGATCAATTCCCCTGCGTTGCTCGGTGCTCCCACGGCGCCAACTCCTGCTCTGTTCGACAATACGAAGTCACTGGCGACAACTGAGTTTGTTAAGCGGAGTAGTGGCAACTATCGTGGTTTCACTAACGTTACTGATTCGACAACATTGACGACCGGAGCGGTTGGCACGTTAGTGACGTTGATCGGAGCGTTTCCCGTAACGTTGCCGGTGGCTGGCGACCTGCCGTATGGAGGCGCTATCCACTTCCGTAATATCGGTAATGGTGTTGTCAATGTGGTCTGTTCCGGCGCGGACTTTATTAACGCGGGAAATGGTACCCAACTCTCGAACATTACGCTGCAACCCGGTGCCACATTGGAACTGGTCAGTAATGGTGCTATCAGTTGGTGGGCATCGGGGTCGGCACAGTTTCAATATTCCAAGATGCTTTGCAGTACCCCCCCACAGTTCGATAGTACAAAGACGCTAGCCACGACGGAGTTTGTGCGTCGAGCCTTGGGTAGCCGCAGCGGGTACATCGACTATCAAGCGGCGAGTGGGACAATCCCGGTCGTTGATGCGGGTAAGTACATTGGTTTTAACAGGGGGGCTGCACAGAGCTATGCATTACCAGATGCCAATACTCTTCCTCTAGGTACAAGCTTTTATCTTGAAGCTGTCGGAGGGGATGTCTCACTGAGTGCTCCGAACTCAAAATTTGCTGGCCCGGCGGCACAGGTCGTGTCTCCTTTGTACGTTCTGAGAAACGGCACCGCCTGCGAGTTTATTGTGATATCGAATGCATCGCAGAGTGATCCGAGCTTTTCTTATCGAGTTGTGGGCGGAGTCGGTAAGGCGCTGGTCGCCCGTAATGGTTATGAGCGCATGCCAAATGGGTTGATCCGGATGTGGGGCAGTGGCATTGCTGGTGGCCATCCAGATCAATGCGCGTTCGGCCGTGGAATAGTACGAAGTGTCTACAATGCCTTTCCGGTAGCTTTTCCGAATGAGGTGTTCGGTATTGTTTGCACTCACTATAGCGCTGGGATTGCAGCTGTTTCTGTCGTGACAACGGGTGAAACAATCAATGGGTTTAACGCAGCTGCGACTTTGTCAAATGACTGGCAGATTCATTGGCAGGCCATTGGTCGCTAAGGAGTGAGCATGAGATTTAGCCCAAGTAACAATCAGTTCTACCCTGAAGACTTCGGGTATCAGAAAGGTGCTATTCCTGACGATGTTATCGAAGTACCGCAGGAGGATTTCGTCGCAGCACTAGAGCGTCGAGCTGATCAATTGCTCGCGGTCAAAAAGGGGCGCGTTGTTGTCGTGCCAGCGCCTGAGGTTGATCTTGTTGAGCGTGCAGGCGCATTTGAGCGCTTCTGGCGCTCGCAACAGCTTGAAGTAACCGATGCCCTGGTAATCCGCCACCGTGACGAGTTGGAGGAGGGTTTGAAAGTTACGTTGTCATCGGAGCAATACACACAGCTTCAAGCGTACCGACGTGCTCTTCGATACTGGCCGGAAGACGGGGAGTTCCCCCAGGTCGAGCATCGGCCAACACCTCCGCAATGGCTAGCGAACCTGGCCCCATAAACGCCCCGCACCGCCGGGGCGTTTTCCTTCCCGCTTCCCATTAATCAAACATCCCTTACAGCCCCCTTCACCCGGGGCTTTTTCATGTCTGGAGTTTATCCATGAGTGGTTTTTTCCACGGCGTTACCGTCACCAACGTCGACACCGGCACGCGGACTATTTCGCTGCCGTCGTCTTCGATCATCGGCCTGGTGGACACCTTCACCGAAGGCCCGACCGCCACTGCCAAGGTCAATGACCTGCTGCTGATCACCAACGAGCGCGAGGCCATTGCAGCCTGGGGCCCGGATGCGGCCATCACCAAGGCTTGCCAGGCCATTTATCAGCGGGCCAAGGCGGTGATCGTCGCTTGCGGCGTGGCCAAGGTGGCGGATGCGGCCGAGCAGACCTCGGCGATCATCGGCGGGGTGCTGGCCGACGGCAAGCGTACCGGCCTGCAAGCCTTGCTGGATGGCAAGAGCCGTTTCAACGCCCAGCCGCGGTTGCTGGTGACTCCCAAGCACAGTTCGACCCAGGCGGTCGGCACTGCGCTGGTGGCCCTGGCCGACAAGCTGCGTGGCCTGGCGATCATCGATGGCCCCAACAGCACAGACGAAGCGGCCATGGCGTATGCCAAGAATTTCGGCGCCAAGCGCGCCTACATGGTCGACCCGGGCATTCAATACTGGGACAACGGCGCCAATGCCAGCGTCGATGCGCCGGCTTCAGCCTGGGTTGCGGGCCTGTTTGCCTGGACCGACAACGAGTACGGCTTCTGGGCCTCGCCGTCGAACAAGGAGTTCGTCGGCATCACCGGCACCACCCGCTCCATCGAGTTCCTGGACGGTGATGAAAGCTGCCGCGCCAACCTGCTGAACAACGCCAACATCACCACCATCATTCGCGACGACGGCTTCCGCCTGTGGGGCAACCGCACCTTGTCCAGCGATCCGAAGTGGGCCTTTGTCACTCGGGTACGGACCCTGGACATCGTCATGGACGCGATCCTCTACGGCCACAAATGGGCAGTGGACCGCTCGATCACCGCGACCTACGTCAAGGACGTCACCGAGGGCCTGCAGGCGTTCATGCGTGATCTGAAGAACCAGGGCGCGATCATCAACTTCGAGGTCTACGCCGACACCGAGCTCAACACTGCCAGCCAGCTGGAGCAGGGCAAGGTGTACTGGAACATCCGCTTCACCGACGTACCACCGGCGGAAAACCCCAACTTCCGCGTCGAGGTCACCAACCAGTGGCTGACCGAAGTCCTCGAACACACCGCTTAAGGAGCAGCAGCAATGGCAATGATTCCCGAAACCCTGGCGAACATGAACCTGTTCGTCGATGGCATCAGCTTTCAAGGCGACGTGCCGAGCCTGACCCTGCCCAAGTTGACCCTCAAGACCGAGGAGCATCGCGTCGGCGGCATGGATGTGCCGGTGGAACTGGACATGGGCATGGAGAAACAAGAGGCCGGCTTCACCACCACCGGCGTGCGCCGCGAGTCGCTGAAGATGTTCGGCCTGGCCGATGGCAGTGGTTTCAACGGTGTGTTCCGTGGCGCCTTCAAGGGCCTCAAGGGCAAGGTGACCCCGGTGATCGTCACCCTGCGCGGCCTGCTGAAAGAGGTCGACATGGGCGACTGGAAGTCCGGCGACAAGGCCGAGGTCAAGCACAACGTGGCCCTGACCTACTACAAGCTGGAAGTCGACGGTCGCCTGATCTACGAGATCGATGCCCTGGGCATGAAACGCGTGATCAACGGTGTCGACCAACTGGCGGCGCAACGTTCGGCCCTGGGCCTGTAAGGAAACCACCAGCATGTCTCAAGCAATCAGCAAGACCCCGGCGTGGATGACCCTGAGCGCGGAAAACGTGGTGATCAGCCTCAGCAAGCCGGTGGAGATGAACGGCGTGGTCTGCGACCAGGTCACCCTGCGCGCCCCCACTGTGCGTGATGTGCGCGCGGCCAATGCCGGGGCTTCCGGTGATGACGAACAGCGCGAGCTGATGCTGTTTGCCAGCCTGGCGCAAATCAGTGCCAAGGACCTGGAGGGCATGGCGCTCAAGGACTATCAGCGCCTGCAGGCTGGTTATTTTCGCCTGGTGCAAGACGACGAGCTTTGACCCTGCGGTGATGAAGATGGCGGCGAAGCGGCTCGCCAGCGAGCTGCATTTCGCCGCTGAGGAAATCATGACCATGAGGTTTTCCGACATGGTCTGGTGGCTCACGGATTGAGCCCATCACCCACAGAGCAGGAGTAGCAGATGGCGAGCAAGCTGGAATCGGGACTGGTGGTGATTGGTACTGCCCTCAGTTCGACGTGGGACGCCGCCTTCAAGACAGTGGAAGGCCGGATCAGGCAATTGCAGGAGCAGGGCAGCAAGGCCAGGGTGCTGGAACAGACCATTGGCCAGACTTTGCGCCTGCAGGACCAATGGAAAAAGGCCCATGACGCCGGCGCCGCTTCCGCCGCCGGGCTGTTGCGCCGGTTGGAGCAGAGTCGGGATGGCCTGCGTCAGCAGGGTGTGCAGGTGCACAAACTGCGTCAGGAGTATCAGGCCCTGGGTAAGGTGGCCCGGGGCTCCGCCCTGCAGGCCCGGGGGCAGCAGCAGATCGACCAGGGCAAGGCTGACTTCAAGGCGGCGTATGGCTTGGCCAAGGACGGGATCGGCAAGCTGGCCATCCCGGTCAAGATCAATGCCGATTATCAGGCGCTGATCCGCGACATCGCGATCAAGGCCAATGTGGCCAACCAGCCTCAGGAAGCACAGTTGAGCCGCACGGTCACTCAGACCTCGCGTGACACGGGGATGGCCCGTAACGACGTGGCCGCTCTGGTGAGCCAGATGACCAGCAGCGGCATGTCGCTGGACAAGGCGCAAGGCTACGCTGGCTTGGCCGCCAAGTTTGCGGTGGGGCAGGGCGCGAGTGTCGAAGACACCGCAAAACTGATGCGGGCCTTGGAGCTGAAAGCTGGAATCAGTGATCCCAAGGTCATGGAGCAGGCCCTGGAGGCTATCGCCCTGCAGGGGCAGTCGGGCAATTTTGAAGCCGCCGACATGGCGCGTCTGCTCCCGGCTCTGCTCCACAGCGCAAGCGCGCAAGGGCTTGCCGGTATGGATGCGGTGAGCCAGCTCGGGGCGATGCTGCAAGTGCAGATGAACACCGCGGGCGGTGCTGATCAGGCCGCGGGGCAACTGCAGAACTGGATAGGCAAGATCGGCTCCGGTGAGGCGGTCAAAGCCTACGAAGAGGCCGGTATTGATTATCAGGCTTCGCTGAACACCGGCATCCAAAAGGGCATGTCGAGCCTGGAGGCGAGCTTTGCCCTGGCCATGCGTTACGTCAGGGCCATCGATCCGGCCAAGGCCGCGAAGATGGCCGAGGCCCAGGCGCAGATCAGCAAGGAAACCGACCCGGCCAAGGCCAAGGCGACCCTTGAGGCTCTGGAAGAGTCCCTGCGCACCGGCGACCTGTTCACCGATATGCAGATCAAGGCGGCCTTGCTGGCCCAGACCCAGGGCCGGCAGCAGTACGAGCAAGTGAAGAAGGATTCGTTGAGCGCCTCTGGCGTTCTCGCCAGGAACCTCGCCGAGCGCCGAGAAGCCTCCAGGCAGTTGTGGGCTGAAGCCGAGCAGGCCATCGACGAAGGCCAGCGGGTGGTGGGAGAGGCCCTGCGACCCGCGACGGACCTAGCGGCCAAGGGCATCACCCTATTGGTCGGCAAGCTGAGCGAACTGGCGGAACAGACCCCATCGTTGGTGCAGGGTGTGGCTGCCTTGGGCGCCGCTTATGTCGCGGTGAAAAAACTCATGGCCGTCTACACCATGGGCAAGGGCCTGCTGAATGTCTTGCGGGGTGGGTTGAAGGTCGACCCCAACCTTGTCCAGCGCGTGTTTGTCACCAATGCACTGGGAATGGGCGCGGGTGATTACGACCTCGACGGAGGCAGGAACAGGAAGGGCAACAAAGGCGGCAATGGTCCCGCTGGCGCAAAGCCCAAGCGCGGCGTGCTCGGTCGCGTTTTCCAGAGCCTGAAAAATGTATTCAGCCCAGGCAATTTGAGCCGTTTGGCCCAGGCAGGGATGAGAGTCGGCACGGTTGCAGGGAACGGCTTGATGTCTCTGTTGCGTGGCGCCAAGTCGCTAGTCAAGCGTGGTGGTGTCCTGTCGGTACTGGATGCCGGTCTTCAGATCGCAGACACCTATCAGAATGCCAAGACCCGCGACGAGAAGGCCGAAGGCTATGGCGGCGCGGCTGGAGGGTTGGTCGGCGCTTGGGCGGGGGCCAAAATGGGGGCGGCTGCCGGGGCTGCCATTGGTTCTGTCGTACCAGGGCTTGGCACTGCCTTTGGCGGCGCTGTAGGAACCGTCCTTGGTGGTGCTCTTGGTTACTGGGGTGGCGGCGCTCTGGGCGCCTATGCAGGCAAGGCGATGTTTGGCTCTGACGAGTCGCTCAAGCAAATGCCCGCAGCCGGTCCGCTGATGATGCGCAACGCCGGGCAGAACCTCCCGCCGGTCATGGGCGACATCGCGAAATCCTTCCAGAGCGGTCAGACACCGCCGCTGATGGGGCAGGCAGTGCGTTCGATGGCCAGTCCATTGGCGTCCACCGCGACGCCGGCCACGATCAATCCGCCGGAGTCGTTCAAGTCTCAGTTGCCCCCCGTCATCGAACAGCAGTTCAGCTTCGCGCCCTACCTGTCGATCTCGGTCCAGGGCGATGTGCGCGACCCTGCGCAACTGGCTCGGGAACTGGAACCGCACCTGCGCTGGCAGTTCGACGAGTTCAGCCGCCAGGCTGCCGCTCGCCAGCTGTTCGACGCCGCACACGTTTAAGGAGAAGGCATGGCTTACATGGAACAGCTGCAGTCGGGGCTGGGTTCCCTGGTGGCGGCAGCAGAGGCGGGCCGACGCAGCGCGGATGCAATGCTGGGGCCCATGAACGGCGCCATCAGCGACATCGGCGGCGCCGCCCTGGAGCTGGAGAACCTGCCCTTGGTCGGGCCGGTGCTGGGCGCCAAGCTGCAGCGCACGATGCGTGGCATCAGTGCCGCGCAGTCGGCCGTCGGAGAGGTGGCGGCCCAATACAGCCAGGCGGTGACGGTGGCGGGGCAGGTCCAGCAGCGCCTTGGCGCGCTGCAGGAACAGGTGGCCAAGGCTGGCGCGGCGATCAACCGGATCGGCGGGCAGATCAGCCCCGCCCTGGGCAACATCTTCCCGACGGCGGCGTTTGTCGAACAAACCACACCGGCGGCCGAGGCGGTAAAACCTTTTCCCCACCTGTTGATCCTGCAGCCCCTTGGGGCGGGCGCCCAGCCTTACTACTTCAACGTCGACACCGCAGCCTTCGAGGAACTGCGGCGCCAGACCGGGTTTCGCTGGGCCGGCCAGGAGCGCCTGAGCCGCAGTGTCGCCCAGCAAGCAGTGGGCCAGGGCGAAGAGCGGATCACCCTCAAGGGCGCGGTGTTCCCCGGGTTCAAGGGCGGCCTGGGGCAGTTGCAGACCCTGCGCAGCATCGGCCAGCGCTTGCAGCCGCTGAGCCTGACCACGGGCTATGGAGAAGTACTGGGCACCTGGTGCCTCACCAGCATCGAGGAAGATCAGAGCCATCTGCTGGCCGGTGGCATCCCTCGCAAACAAGGTTTTTCATTGGAGTTCGTAAGCTATGGCGACGACTTGCAGAACGTCTGACGGGGACCTGCTCGATACCTTGTGCCACCAGTACTACGGCCACCTCAACGGCTGTGTCGAAGAGGTGCTGGATGCCAACCAGGGATTGGCCGACGAGCCCCAGCCGTTTCGCGCCGGGGTACTGATCCGGCTGCCAAAGCTGCCGTCCCGGGCCGAGGCCATGGTCCAGCTATGGGACTGAGCCCGGGTTCAATCCACCCACCCCGCCGAGTACGGGGTGGGCTTTTTCTGGAGCAAGGTTCATGACCCCAGCGTTTCGAATCGTCGCTGATGGCCGGGACATCACCGCGCAGATCAACGACCGGTTGCTGACCCTGCGCACCACGGACAAGCCCGGCATGGAGTCGGACGAATTCGAGCTGCGCATCGATGACCGCGACGGTGCCGTGGCCCTGCCCCGGCGGGGTGCGAACATCGAAGTCTTCCTCGGCTACGCCGGCCAGGAGTTGACCCGCCTGGGGCGCTACACCGTGGATGAAGTGGTGGTGAGCGGGCCGCCCGATGCCATCGAGATCCGCGGCAAGGCCAGCGACATGCGCGGCAGTGGCAAGACCAGCCGCAGTGGCAGTTGGGAGAATGTCCCGCTGCAGCTGATCGTCCGTGACCTGGCGGCGCGCAACGGCTGGCAGCCGATCTGCCCGCTCGCCATCAAAGTGCCGCGCATCGATCAGCTCAATGAGTCCGATTTCAATTTCATCACCCGCCTGGCCCGGCAATACGACTGCACCGCCAAGGTGGCCGAAGGCAAGCTGCTGGTACTGCCCCGCCAGGGCGGCCAGAGTGCCAGCGGCAAGGCCCTGGGGCTTGTCACCCTCGGCCGCGGCGACGTTAGTCGCTACCAGTTTCGCCTGAGTGACGGCAGCACCCACAAGGCGGTGCAGACCCGACACCAGGACCCCAAGAGCGGAAAGCTGCGGGTCATCGACCTGGATAACGACGACGCGCCGAGTGATTCGCCGGCGGTGTACACCGAGCGCCACCTGTACCCGAACAAAGCCGCCGCCGAGCAGGCCGCCAAGGCTCGCTTGGCGGCCTTCAATCGCAGCACCGCCAGCCTGCGCCTGGACCTTGCGGGGCGTACCGATCTGTTTGCCGAGCGGATGATCAATGCCCAGGGGTTCAAGGCCGGGCTCGATGGCGACTACCTGGTGGATTCGGTCGAGCAGCTGTTCACCCCATCCGGGTGGACGACCACGGTCGAGTGCAACGGCGGCAAGAAGGGCAAGGCCAAGGCCAAAGGCAAGCCGCCCCAGGCCCGCAAACCCCTCAGGGTCGAGCAGCTCTGAGCGTTGATCATCTTCCCCACTGACGCGGCAAGCCGCCTCCAGGAGTATTCATGAATCCAGGTATCACCCTGCCGATCCGGCATTTTTTCCGCACCTTGATCGCCACGTGCAGCTTGCTGTTGGCAACCGCAAGCCATGGGGCTCCGTTTGTCCTGGCCTACACCGACGGCCAGGTCGAAGCGTCCTACAGCAACCTGCAGGCTTTCCACCACAACCTGTCTGCCGTCGGCCTGGGCAGTACCTACGGCCTGACCGTCACCGGCAAGCTGCACCAGGACGGCATGAACGAAACCACGCAGAACATCATTCGTTTTGCCAAGAGCCAATCCCTGGCGCTGTACCCGACCGTCTCCGACTACAACGAAGACATCGGCGCCTTCGACCCGGCGATCTCCCACTCCATCCTCAACGACCGGGCCTTGAGCACGGGCACCATCAAGCAGTTGGTCAAGCTGGCCAGGGACGGTGGATTTGCCGGCATCAACCTGGACTTCGAGAAGGTCGAGCCGAGGAACCGCGCAGCGTTTTCCGCCTACGTCAAAGCCCTGGGCAACGCCCTGCATGCCGGCAACAAGAAGCTGATCATCAGCATCCCGCCCAAGCTCAGCGACACCCAGCCCGAGTACCTGCAAGGCTATGACTACAAGGCCCTGGGTGCGGCGGTGGACTACTTCCAGGTGATGACCTACGACCAGGTCGGGCCGGGCTGGAGCAGTGGCGGCTTCCACCGTGAAGTCTGGCCCGGCCCGGAATCGGGCGCTGACTGGCAACTGGCGTTGCTGAGCTACGCCGTGTCGCGTGTACCGGCGAGCAAGATCCTTTCCGGGCTGCCCGCCTATGGCCAGGACTACAGCATCGGCAACCGGGTGCACTGGTCGGCCTACTCGGAAATCATTGTCGAGCACCGGGCGGTTACTCATCGGGATCCAGCCTCCGCGACGCCCTACGCCACCTGGGGCCCGGTCCAGACCTTCGCCGATGGCGTGGAGTGGACCCCGCAGCGAGCGCAACCGGTGCTCTGGTACGACGACGCCGCCAGCATCAAGACCAAGACCGCCCTGGTGGCCAGGTTGGGCCTGGCTGGCACCAGCGTCTGGGCCATGGGCTATGAAGATGCCGAGTTCTGGACGGCGCTGCAGTCCGGGCTCAAGGCCGGCAGTGAACTCTTGCCGGCAGGGCGCGAGTGATCCTGGCTACGCCAGAGTTCCGGGGGCTGCCCCGGGTAACGTTCGACGGATAGAGAGGACTGCCCCCATGAATGACGAAGACCTTGCTGCGATCAATCGGCTGATCGCCGCACTCCAGGTCCAGACCGATGGACAGACTGCCTTGAACAGCGCCATCCGCCTGCTGGCGCAAAGCAACCAGGCGCTGGTGGACCTGATCAAGAGTCGTGAGCCCGACCCCAATGCTCCCCCTTATCTGGATGGCTCGCCGGCCCCCTGAACCCAGGGTTCCAGCGTTTTGAGCTTCCTCCCCGAGTAACACTCACAGCCCGCCGTCGCGGGTTTTTTTATGTTGTCTGGAGAACACCTGATGTCGATTCTTACCCAAGGTACGCAAATCTTTGCCCTGGTTCCCTCTGTCACTGGCAGCGGCCCCTACACGGTGCTGGAAATCGAGCACGCCACTTCCTTCGATCCGGGCGGTGCACCTGCCGAGCAGATCGAAGACACCAGCCTCAATGCCCAAGAGCGCAGCTACAAGAAGGGCCTGCGGACCCCAGGCACCGCCAGCCTGGGGCTGAACGCCGACCCGGCCAACGCCAGCCATATCCGCCTGCATCAACTGTCCGAAGCCAATGGCGATACCAGCGTCAAATGGGTCGTCGGCTGGTCCGATGGCAAGGGTGTGCTGCCGACCGTCAATGCCAAGGGCGACAACTTCGAACTGCCTGCGACCCGCACCTGGTTCGCCTTCGATGGCTATGTCTCGGACTTCCCGTTCAACTTCGCGCTGAACGCTGTGGTCACCACCACCGTCACCATTCAGCGCACCGGCGGTTCCACCTGGATCAAGAAGGCCTGAACCACGTCATGAACCTCAAACAACTGAAAGCCAAGGGCGGCATCGTCGATGCCCTGCCCGTGAAGAAACAGGTGAGCTGGACCCACCTCGACCACAAGACCGGCAAGGAGGTGACCGACACCTTGACCCTGCATGTACGTCGACAGTCCTTCGGTGTCATCGAGCGTCTGTTTGCCGAGAGTGACGGCGAGTTGAGCCGCAATGCCCGCTATATCGCCGCGTCGGTAGCGCTGGGTGCTGACGGCTCGGAGGCTCTCAGCTATGACGATGCCTACGGGCTGGAGCCGTCTCTGGGCTTCCTGATTCTCAATGCGGTGAATGAGGTCAATGGCACCGGTGGTGCGGCAAAAAACTGACGGCCGCCGATGAGTTCTGGCACGAGCTGGTGCTGAACGGAGTTGGCGGCCGGACCATTGCCGAAGCCAAGGAACGCATGACCTACCAGGAAGCCCTGGCATGGGGGCGCTATATCGACCGATATGGTTCCTTGCATACCGGTAGGCGGCTGGAGGCGGGCAGCGCCCTGGTGGCGCTGCAGACCCACCGGCTGGGCGGAGGCATGGCGGAGTTACTGGACTTCATGCCTCACGAACAACGTTTGGGGCTTTCGCTCGAACGCGCAATGAACGAGTGGCGCTGACCCAGGCCACTTTTCCCAAACCCGTTTCGACGGGTTTTTTCATGACCCGGAGAAACCTATGGCAACTGCTTCCCGAGGGAGTCTGCAACTGGACCTTGGCGACCTGGAGCGGGCTCTGAACAAGGCCCAGCGTATTACCGACCAAGGCATGCGCAACATGCAGCTACGGGTCGAAGAGGCCGGCAGGAAAATCGCCGCTGCTCTGGCGAACTCGCAGGCTTCGGCACTGGATACGACTGCCAGTGCCTTTGATGATCTACGCAAGGCTTACGACCCGGCTGCCAGAGCGGCCGATGATTTTTCAAAAAGCCAAAGCTCCTTGAACGCACTGCTCCAGCAGAACAAAAGTGCTGGAACCGAGTATGCGCAAACCTTGGAGGCATCTGGAAAAAAGTTTCGGGCGTACTCCACCGAGCTTGAGTCACTGCGTACTTCCGGTGCCCTTGCCGCCTCTCAGTTGGGGCGGGGGAGGCGTCAGCAGGACCTGGCCACGCAACTGAGTGCCAACGATGAAAAGTATGCGTTGGCACGCGAGGCCCTGGACAAGCAATACCCACAAGGCGCGACTCAGGCACCAGCGACCTATGCCGACACAGCGGGAATCAGGTTTCCAGCGGGAGATGCCTATGGTCGTGGCGCGGAGAGGGCCGACGACTATGCCATCAAACTGGATGAGCTGAAGACCAAGCACAGTGACATGACACTGCAGATTCAAAGCAACTATGTACAGATGAGCGAGTCTCTCGGCGACTGGAAAAATGGTGCCTCCTCCGCCTGGGACGATTACATGAACAAGGCCGGTGACGTCGCCGCTCAGTCGAAGGCGGTGTTCACCAGCGCTTTCGAGCAGATGGACGCGGCGATCCTCCAGTTCGCCACTACGGGCAAGTTTTCCTTCTCCGATTTTGCCAAGTCGGTGCTCAAGGACATGGCGATGCTGGCGGCGAAGACGGCGGCGTCCAAAGCCTTGAGTTCGTTGTTTGGAATGGCCAGTTCTGCGGTCATGGGATGGTTTGGTTCTACTGCTACACCTGCACCAACGACCACCTCGGTCGGTTCGGCAAGCTACACCTTCGACCCTCAATTGAGCCTGGGCTCTAGTTTCAAGTACGCCAACGGTGGGGTTTTCACCAATGGCGTTGCTACCGGGCCGACTCTGGCACCCATGGCCCTGTTCGGTGAAGCCGGCCCAGAGGCAATCATGCCTTTAAGTCGCGGTGCCGACGGTTCGCTGGGGGTCGTTGCACTAGGTGGCGGACAGTCCGGCACCACCAGCAATCAGCAAGTGCTGATCCAACAGACCATCAACGTGCCTGACGGACAATCCGGTGCTTCGGGTGCCGGCATGAATTCCCAGAGCCTGGCCAATGCCTACGCCAGCGCGGCAAAACAGGGCGCTGCCGAGCAGATCGCGCGTGACCTGAAACCGGGCGGCCAGATCTGGTCCGTCATCAACGGCCGATGATTCCCAGCGGCCGCAACGGCTCACGCCCGGAGAACACCATGACTATCGAAACATTCATTTGGGTACCCAAGATCGAGCCCGTGGGCAGTGTCGAATTTCGCCTCAAGTCGGCGCGCTTTGGCGACGGTTACCAGCAAGTGGCCCAGGACGGGATCAACAACAAGAGCCAGTCCTGGCCGCTGACCTTTGTCGGCGACGACAAGACGATCAAACCCATCGTCGCCTTTATCGACGCCCATGCCGGAGCGATGCCGTTTTACTGGACGCCGCCCTTGGGCGAGCAGGCTTTGTATCGCTGCAAGACTTATCAACCCTCGCCGTTGGGGGCGGGAATTTATTCGCTCAGTGCGACTTTTGAACAGGCATTTCATCCATGAGTATTGATCCAGTCAACATCGGCAGTACGCCGAATGATGGTAGTGGCCATGACCTGCGTTCTGGCGGTGCCATCATCAATGCAAACTTCGCCCAACTCGATGCCCGTACCGCGGTTGCGCAGGCGAAGGCTGATGCAGCAGTGCCTGGTTCTGAGCTTGGCGCCCGTGTGCGCTCGACGACGCTGGCTGGCCTGGGGGCGCTGGTTAATGCTGCCATCGTGGCCACGGACACAGTCCTGCAGGCCTTTGCAAAGTTGCAGGCCCAGATAAACCAGAGCATCAAGAAGGGCGAGTTCGGCTTGGGCGGTGACACGGGCGCCGATGCAGCCGATTGCAACCTGATCACCAGGGGCGGCTATTACAAGGTCACGGCCGAAACCCTGAACCAGCCAGGGCAGGGCGGGTGCTCGCTTCAGCATGTTTCCCACTCACCCGGCTTCTGGACTCAGCTAGCCTTCGGTCAAGGACCGGGCGCTGCAATGTGGCTTCGCAGCAAGTCCGGTGGAGATCCTGGCTTGTGGGGCCGAGTGCTCAAGACTGGCGACTATGGGATTGGCGCAGCAGTCTCGACATACGCTCCTGGCAACGACATAACAAAGAACCCGGTCGGCGGCCTGTACCTATGGGACCCGCAAACAACTGGCCGACCAAATAACAGTGATCATGGCGTAGCCCTGTCGGCTGTCGGCTGGTCGGATAAGTGGGGCTGCAAGCTGATCATGTCTGCCAGCAGCAACTCACTCTGGTACAAGCGCCATAGCGATGGGGTTGATCAGCCTGCGGTCAAGGTGCTTCTGCAGGGCGACTACGGCGTAGGCGCTGTGAGGCTTGATTCCTGCGAAAACGCAAACGAAGTGGCGGCCTCTGGCAAGCTGCTTTCGCATCCAGGGACAGCAAACTCCCCAGGGGTGTACGGGGTAATAGATACTGCATTTTATGAGAAGTCATCTGCGAACTTTACGCAGACGATCCACTCAATCACAGGGCAGGGTATTTTTTACCGAAACTCTGTGAACGGGGCTGTCTCGCCGTGGGGGACTATCGCAACCTCAAGGGAGGGCTACTCAGGGACCATGGCAAGGTCGCCAGCAGGCACTAATGCCAATGCGCTGCCAACGTACAGCCACCGGCTCTGGATTGATAGCAATAGCTCTGGCGGCCCCAGCATTGCTGACTGGCTTATTGACCACACCTTTATCCAGACTGGCTACGCCTGGCAAACAGCGCGTGCGCTCAACCCTGATGTACCGGGTGTTTACACCAGAGTGCAAAATGCGGGCAATTGGTCCAACTGGGCTCCTCCAACTGAGGCTACAGAGCGCATCGCCAATTCGAACGGGCAGGCATTGAAATTCCCTGACGGGACCATGATTTGCTGGACGGCCAGGAAAAGGACCGTAGTAACCACGATACCTGTGGGTTCGCTTTTCCTTAACGAGCCCGGCAACTCATTTTCCTGGCCTGTGCCATTCGCTGGGGATAGGCCTTCGATAACGATATCCGTAGACAACCCAGCTGTAAGCCTGGGATGGGGGTCGGCGAACACCCCAGCGACATTGAGCGGTATAGCCGATGTTAGATTTCTATCAACTGTCACAGGCGCAAGCGCCGACATTGCATGTGTAGCTATTGGTAGGTGGAAATAATGAACTTCTATATCACTCTGAGCCCGCAGGCCCAGGTAAGCAATTACACACCTACAACGATATCTGTAAAAGGGGCCGTGATCACGATTGACGGCCAGGACTTCGACCTGTCGCCGATTCCGGTCGGCAGCATGATTGATGGGGCCGACGTTCACGAGGTTATTTTCCGAGGGGGCATCGAGCACCGCGAGGACGGGTATCACCTGACCATTCTATTCAGGACGCCACTACAGGCGCCGCGCCGTATGGCGTACCCCGAGACGGTTGTCACAACCGGCGACGGTCCCGTCGACCTTCCACAGCCTGACCAGGAACAAGAACACCCCCCAGTAATCGAGGAGCCGAAAGATGGACCTGTCCAAGATCAAATCGATACCCACCCAGGAGAGCATCAAGAAGGAGCAGGAGACTCGCGAGGCCCTGAAGTACCTGTCTGATACCGACTGGTATGTGATGCGCCTTGTCGAGACTGGAAAGGCAATACCCGAAGACATCGCCGCCAAGCGCGCTGAAGCCCGCACAACGATCAGCGGAGAAACCAAAGCCCCATAGGCTCCGAAGCAATACCCCACAGGCCCGCCATCAAGCGGGATTTTTTTTGCCCGAGGAAACACCATGCCGATCACGGCCGATATCCAGACCCTGGAGCCAGGCGCGTGGGTGGAGCTTTTTGAGCTCGACGCCACCAGCCTCGGCGCCGAGCTTTATTGCTTTCACGGTTACCCCCAGCAGTCGTCGATCTTCTGGCAGGGGCTCGAGTATTCACCCTGGCCGATCCAGGCCGAGGGTTTTGAAATGACCGGCAAGGGTGCGCAGCCGACACCGACGCTGTCAGTCGGTAACGTCGGCGGTTTTATCACGGCCTTGGTGCTGTACTTCGAGGACCTGGTAGGGGCCCGGTTGATTCGTCACCGCACCCTCGGCAAGTACCTGGATGGCCAGCCGGAAGCCGACCCTGAAGAGGAGTTGCCACCGGATATCTGGTATGTCGAGCGCAAGTCTAGCGAAGACAACGAGGTGGTGAAGTTCGAACTGGCCAGCGCCCTGGACTTCAACGGCGTGCAACTGCCACGACGGCAGATTGTCGCCAACGTCTGCTGGTGGCTCAGCTGTGGCGGCTATCGCGGGCCGTACTGCGGGTATAACGGCGGCCCGGTGGCGGATCTCAATGATGTGATCGTCACCGATGCTGCCAAGGATAAATGCGGTGGGCGATTGAGCAGCTGCAAGCTGCGTTTCGGCGAAAACAATCCGTTGCCCTTCGGTTCATTCCCAGCGGCCGGGCTGCTACGGAGCTGACCATGAACAAAGCGAACCTGTCGGCCATCGAGCGCCATGCCCTGGCCGAGTATCCCAAGGAGTGTTGCGGGCTGCTGATCCGCGAGGGGCGCAAGCGGGTCTATGTGCCCTGTCGCAATACCGCTGCCACGCCCAGCGAGCATTTTCGCCTGGCGCCCGAGGATTACGCGGCGGCGGAAGAACGTGGCGAGGTACTGGCGGTGATCCACAGCCACCCGGATTACCCGCCGGCTCCCAGCGAGGCGGATAGAGTGGCCTGCGAGGCTTCGGGCCTGCCCTGGCACATCCTGGAGGTACGCAAGGACGATGCTGGCACCTTGCACAAGGGCGACTGGGCGAGCCTGGCACCCACCGGGTATCAAGCGCCGTTGATTGGCCGGGCCTTTGCCCATGGCATCCACGACTGCCTGAGCATCATCCTGGATTACTACCGTCGGGAGCTGGGTATCGAACTGGGCAGCTACCAGCGTGAAGACGGTTGGTGGGACAAGGGCGGCAATCTCTATCTGGAGCATTTGCCCCAGGCCGGATTCGAGCGGGTCAGTGATCTGCGCCAAGGGGATGTGGTGCTGATGCAGATCCGCTCGCCGGTGCCCAATCACGCAGCGATCTACCTGGCCGACGGCGTGCTCAAGAGCGAGCCGGAGCATTTCCCCGCACCGGGCTCGATCCTCCATCACCTCTATGGACGTGACAGCAAGCGCGACATCTATGGCGGTTACTGGGACGAGGTAACGGTCAGCATCTGGCGACATCGCCAGCTTATGGCGATGGCTTGAAGTGCATCGCCTTTCCTTGAGTTCAACCGAGGATCTTGTTCCCGGGAGTGATGTGATGAATCAGCAAAAAATCCGGGTCATCCGCCTCTACGGCACCCTGGGTGCACGTTTTGGCCGGGTGCACAGGCTGGCGGTCAGCAATGCCTCGGAAGCGGTAAGAGCCTTGTGCATCCTGATTCCGGGATTCGAGGCTTTCCTGATGGAGTCCAAGGACCGCGGATTGACCTACTCGCTGTTTCTGGGGCGCGACAATATCGGTCACGACCGTTTGAACGCGCCCAGTGGCAACAGCGATATCCGTATTGCGCCGGTCTTGATCGGCAGCAAGCGTTCAGGTGGGCTGCAAACGATCATTGGCGTCGCGTTGGTGGTGGCGGCTTCTTACTTCTCCGGTGGTGCGCTGGCTGCTGGAGGAACGTCGACATTTGTCGGTACCACGGGCACCACGGGGTGGACTATTGCCGCACAGATGGGCATCGCGATGGCCATGGGCGGGGTCATGCAGATGATGTCGCCGCAGCTCAAGGGGCTGGGAGCCATGGACCGTCCCGACAACCGCGCCAGCTACAGCTTCAATGGCGCGGTCAATACCAGTGCCCAGGGCAATCCGGTGGGGCTGCTGTACGGTCAGTTGACTGTGGGCAGTTCAGTGATCAGTGCTGGGATCTATGCACAGGATCAGCTGTGAACCACGCCACCCAATTTAGATGAAACCCGCCGATGCGGGTTTTTTATTGCCTGGAGAGACCCATGGGCTTGGCGATAGAGCAACAAAAAATGCAAACCGTGCTGTTGTCAGGCTCATTGGCACGTCTGTTTGGCCGTGAGCATCGAGTGACCACGGCAGGGGGCTTCAAGGATGTGATGAGCTATTTTCGGCAGTTTCCGGGCTTTGAACGTTACATGATGGGGAGTGCCGAGAAAGGGTTGCGGTTTGCCGTGTTCAAGGGGCGAGAGAACCTGGCCGAAGAAGACCTGGAGCGGCCTACCGGTAAGGAAACGATTCGCATTGTGCCGGTGATCTGCGGTTCTAAACGGGCTGGCGGCTTGCAAACCATCGTTGGTGCGGTACTGGTGGCGGCAGCATTTGTCTTGTCGTTTACCCCCCTGGCGGGATCTTCCCCGTTTCTTTATCAGATGGGGGCAGCCCTGATGATCGGCGGTGCAATGCAGATGCTGGCTCCTCAGGCCAAGGGGCTGGGTGCCCAGGACCGTCCGGAAAACAGTCCCAGCTACAGCTTCAATGGCCCAGCCAATACCAGTGCTCAGGGTAATCCAGTGGGTTTGCTGTACGGCCAATTGACTGTCGGCAGCGCGGTGATCAGCGCGGGCATCTACGCCCAAGACCAACTCTAAACACATCCGTCTTTCATCAGCCTGCCGTTGCGCGGGCCTTATTTCGCCTGAAGGAAAGTCATGACTGATCTCAATCTCGCTGGCAGCAAAGGCGGCGGCTCCAAGCCCCGTCCCTCCGTGGAGGCGCCAGACAGCCTGCAAAGCACGGCTTACGCTCGGATCCTCGACCTCGTCAGCGAAGGCGAGATCCTGGGCTTGAAGAACGGCAAGCGCTCGGTGTTTCTCAACGAGACGCCCCTGGCCAACGCCGACGGCAGCCTGAACTTCTCCGGGGTCACCCTTGATGTCCGCAATGGCAGCCAGGACCAGACCTACATCCCGGGATTTCCGGCGGTGGAAAACGAGTCTTCGGTGGCCGTTGAATTGCGCAGCGATCAGCCCTGGAGCAAGGCCATCACCAACCTGCAGTTGTCGGCGGTGCGCATTCGCCTGGCGGTCTCGCGGCTGGCGCAGACCAATACCAGCAACGGCGACACCAATGGCTATACGGTGCGCTATGCCATTGACCTCTCCACCGATGGCGGTGCCTTCGTGGAAGTGCTGCAAGCGGCCTTCAGTGGCAAGACCTCGAGCAAGTACGAGCGCTCCCATCGCGTTGACCTGCCGACGGCCACTGCCGGCTGGACGGTTCGTGTGCGGCGCCTGACGCCAAACTCCAGCAGCGGTGCTATTGCCGACACCACCAGCGTCGAGTCCATCACCGATGTGATCGATGCCAAGTTGCGCTACCCGGGTTCAGCGATCATCGGCCTGCAATTCGATGCGTCGCAGTTCCAATCCATTCCAACCCGTTCCTTCGAACTGCAGGGGCGGATCATTCGTGTGCCCAGCAACTACGACCCGCAGACCCGGATCTACAGCGGCGTCTGGGATGGCACCTTCAAGTCGGCCTGGACCGACAACCCGGCCTGGATCTACTACGACCTGCTGCTGCACCAGCGCTATGGTCTGGGGCATTTGCTCAACGCTGCCCAGGTCGACAAGTGGGAGCTGTACCGCATCGGTCAGTACTGCGACCAACCGGTCTCCGACGGCAAGGGCGGCACCGAGCCACGTTTCACCTGCAACCTCTACCTGTCGGTCCGCGCCGACGCCCTGAAAGTGCTGCAGGACCTGGCCACCACCTTCCGTGGCATGGCCTATTGGGGCGCCGGTTCGGTGATGGCCGTGGCCGATATGCCCGAAGATCCGGTGTACACCTACAGCAACGCCAACGTGGTTGATGGCAAGTTCGTCTACGGCGGCTCGGCGAAGAAAACCCGCTTCAGCGTGGCCCTGGTCAGTTGGAACGACCCGGCGGACTTCTACCGGCAGAAGGTGCAGTACGTCGATGACCCCGAAGGCATTGCCCGCTACGGCGTGCAACAGACCGAAATCACCGCCACCGGCTGCACCTCCCAGGCCCAGGCCCAGCGCATTGGCAAATGGGCGCTGCTGACCAACCGCCTGGAAACCGAAAGCGTGAGTTTCGCCGTGGGCCTGGATGGCACCCTGGCGCGTCCGGGGCAGATCATCCGGGTGGCGGATAACGACAGGGCAGGGCGCAGGATTGGCGGGCGACTGCGTTCTGCGACCTTGGATACCCTGGTGCTCGACGCCGATGTGAAGGCCTATCCGGGCGATACCGTCACCCTGATCATGTCCACTGGCAAGGCCATCTCGCGGGTGATCAAGTCGGTGGGGTATCCACTGACCTGGGACAGCACCGGGATCACCTGGGACAACGGCGACATAACCTTCGATACCACCGGCTTTCCTGCTGAAGTCCAGCGAGTGGTGCTGGAGAAGAAGCTGGAGGCGCTGCCGCCAGAGCAATCAATGTGGGCGATCGACTCGCCGACCTTGGCAGCCCAACAATTCCGGGTGCTGTCGGTGGCTGAAGACTTCAGCGATGACGCCATCAAATACAGCATCAGCGCGGTCAAGCACGTAGCCAGCAAGTTTGAGGCGATTGATAACGGCGCGCGGATCGAGCACCCCCCGGTGACGGTGATTCCGCCGAGTGTGCAGCGACCGCCGAGCAATGTGCGACTGAGCAATGATCACTTTGTCGACCAGGGCACCGCGGTCAGTGTCATGACCATTGAATGGGATCGACCTGAAAACGCAATTGCTTACGAGGTGTACTGGCGCAAGAACGAGGGTGAGTGGGTGTTCGCCGGGCGTACTGGCGCGACCTCGATTGAAGTCAGCGGGATCTATGCCGGTCGTTATGTGGCCAAGGTGCGAGCGATCAATTCGCTGGATATTGGTTCGGTGTTCGCGACTTCCACTGAGACCGTACTCAATGGCAAGACCACGCCCCCGCCGGTGGTGGCGTCGTTCACCGCCGAGTCGATTGTGTTTGGCATCAAGTTGAACTGGAGCATTCCAGCAGGCGTTGGCACTGCGGACCTGCAGCGAACCGAGATCTGGTACAGCCAGACCAATGATATTGGAACGGCTACCAAGTTTGGTGATTACGCCTATCCGCAGACGGACCTGACAATCATGGGCTTGGCTGCCGGCGTGCGGTTTTTCTTTTGGGCTCGTTTGGTGGATCGCATCGGTAACGTGGGAGCGTTCTTTGGGCCTGTGACGGGCCAGTCTTCGGCTGATGCTGGTCCGATTCTGGATTACCTCAATGACCAGATCACCGAGACTCAGTTGAGCCAGCACTTGCTGGAAAAGATCGACTCAGGCGGAGGCGCTCAGGTTGAAGTTGATGCGTTGAAAACCGAACTCGCAGCTATGTACTCGGTCAAGACCCAACTTACCGTTGACGGAACACCCTATTTGGCAGGTATTGGTGTTGGGGTTGAGAACAAGAAAGGTCACATTACTAGCCAAGTACTAATAGCGGCCAATCGATTTGCCGTGGTTGATCCGAACTCTAATAAAATCTACTCTCCATTCGTCATTCAAGATGGTGCTGCTTATATTGATACCGCTTTTATCAAGAGTGGGACAATTACGAATGCCATGATCGGTAAATATATTCAGTCGGATGACTTTGTTGAAAATGTGCAGGGTTGGCGTCTAGACAAGATGGGGAAACTTGAGTTTAACGGCTCGGTACCAGGTGGTGGACGCTTGATGGTAACGAATCGTGCAATCAAGGTTTTCGATCTTGCTGGGAAGATGCGTGTACAGATAGGAGACTTGAGCGCATGAGTTTCGGACTGGCGACATTTGACTCCCAAGGAACTCTCATAAATTCGATGACCGGTCGGGCTTTGCGTGTGGTAGAGCGATTCTCGGTTGGTCAGATTGAGGCCGGTAGCAAGTTGGTACCTGGGTATGGGCCTCATAATGCTTACGTTTACTCAATACCTAAAGGCCTTCCTGGGCAGGTAGGTGTTTCGGTCTATCTCTTGGATGGTCAAATCGTATGGAGCTATGCATGGTACTACCGACCAGCATATTTGTGTCCTAGTGAGTTGATTTTGGTGGTTAAATTATGAGCTTCGGAATAGTTATAAAAAATACTGATGGAGACATGCTGGTTGATTCTAAGTTTCTGAATTATTCATTGGCTACATCGGGAGTAACTGTTTGTGGCGTTGGTGTTACTGATATCAAGTTTTCTTTTTTGATAACTTCAAATAGTCCGCCTGTCATCTGTGCATCTCAATGGACAGGAGGCGGGAAAATCGGTGGGGTTACGGCTATTGGCGTACCAGGAGCATGGTCTGGTTTTTCGGTCCGTGTGAGAACCGCAGTCATCTCCTTGCAATGGCAGGTTTATGCTACAGACCTTCCTTATGGTGAACAATGGACCTTGTCAGTTTTCAACGAAGGCGGCAACAAAGTGTTTGATGCAGGCCGGCGGATGCTGACCTTTTCTGGAGAGGTTTCCGGAAAAACAACTGACTGGATGAGAGTCGGAGGAAGTCCATATGTTAATGGTCGTGATGATCTTTATCATTATAAGTTTAGTTCGGTGCAGAGCGGTCAGTATGTTGCTGTCGGAATTTTGCCTTACAGTTTTTTTGGAGTTGTAAATACCAATCGTGGGCAAGTTTCTGTTGTTACCGAAGTCGGCCTGGGCTGGGCATCTTCTGGAGTTCCTTCGTTGTATCTGGAATCTTTTATGGATGCTCCGTCCGGTATGTTTCAAAGTGGTATCCCTGGGGCGGTTTTTTATGATCTCCCAGCGATGCCAATTCTGAATATTTGAGCTTTTTTAAACCTGGTCAGATGTTTAGCTAGTTCGTTTGTTGGACTGCTGTCTGCTTTGAATAGGTGTTTCTCAGCCTTTGGCGGAAAGTATCACGACTAGTTTTCTCGGGAACTGACTGCTGGTTGCCGCAATTCAATTTGATCTGAGCCTATCTGATGGTTGAAATCACCATCCAGAACCTTTTCGCCAGATCCATCACAATTGGTGGAGTTTCACGTGAAGTCAACACCAGTCTTTAATCAACTGAAAGTTTGTTGTTCCAGCAATTTTAATTTGCTGATGGTCAGTATTGATCTGCCTACTCTTGAAGGTAGTGGTGCGCTGTTCCCCCCCTTAGCTTATGTCCTGCCCTTGGCCGATCGGGCGATTCGTAATACCACTCAAAACACTGCCGCTTTAACCATCCGCGACTGCTTCGAAGTCGTCCTGCTTCTCGACGCCACCAACCCACAACAAGCCCTGGACCAACTCCACGACCTGCGTGCTGAAGTCTGGCGCGCCCTGGTCGGCTTCAAGCCCGGTCCCGAATACAACCCGATCCAGTACGACGGCGGCGAACTGCTGTCCCTCGACGCCACCCGCCTGCTCTACCGCCTGCGCTTTTTCGCCGAGTTTCAACTGGGGCGCAACCTGCCCAGCCAGCCGGCGGAAACCTGGCATGAGCGTGAACTCGACGGCTTGCCGTCCTTTACCGGGGTCACGGTGCGGGTCGATGCCATCGATCCGGCGGACCCCAATCTGCAACGCCCGGGGCCCGACGGGCGCCTGGAGCTGACTTTCTCAGGAGAGCTGAAGCAATGAGCAAACGCATCATCGTGCTGCCGGTTGCCGGCCGTGCCGTACCCGATCCGCAAGCAGGCGATCTGCTGCCGGCAGAGGGCCGTGAAGTGCCAGACAACGCCTGGTGGCGCCGCCGCCTGGCCGATGGCGATATCACTAGCAAAGCCGTGAAAGCGGCGAAATCTCAAGGAGCCAAATAATGGCGATCGGTTTCAGCAATATCCCGGCGGACATCCGTGTGCCGCTGTTCTACGCCGAGATGGACAACTCGGCGGCCAATAGCGCGTCCTCGGCCATGCGCCGGCTGATCGTCGCCCAGGTCAACGACAACCAGGCTGGCGACGACCTTGGCAAACTGGTGCTGGTGTCCAGTGTGGCCCTGGCCAAGAGCATTGGTGGTCAGGGCTCGATGCTCGCCTCGATGTATGAAACCTGGCGCAAGACCGACCCGGTGGGCGAGATCTGGTGCCTGCCGCTGCACAGCACTGAAGGCAGCGTGGCCAAGGCCGAAGTGAAGATCACCGGCGCTGCCAGTGAAAGCGGCTTGCTCAACCTCTACGTTGGCGGTGTGCGGGTGCAGGCGTCCATCGTCAGCGGCGCCACTGCGGTCCAGGCGGCCAGCGCCCTGGCCTTGAAGGTCAACGCGGCGCTGGATCTGCCGGTGACTGCGACCGCCGTCGAGGGCACTGTGACCCTGAACGCCAAGTGGACCGGCGACAGCGGCAATGACATCAGCCTGCAGTTCAACCGCCTGGGCAAGAGCAACGGCGAACAGACTCCGGCGGGCCTGACCCTGGTGCTGGGCAAGATGGCCGGTGGCACCGGTGTACCGGATCAGGTCGCGGCGCTGGCCGCCCTGGGCGACGAGCCGTTCGAGTTCATCTGCATGCCCTGGACCGACACCGCCAGCCTGAATGCCTGGCAAGCCGTCATGGATGACAGCACCGGTCGCTGGTCCTGGGCCAAGCAGCTGTTCGGCCATGTCTACAGCGCCAAGCGCGGTACTGTCGGCACCCTGGTGGCGGCCGGCCAGGCGCGCAACGATCAGCACATCACCCTCCAGGCCCTGGAAAACGGCGTGCCGCAACCGGTGTGGGTCCAGGCCGCGGCCCTGGCGGCGCGGACCTCGGTGTTCATCTCCGCCGACGCCAGCCGCCCGACCCAGAGCGGCAGCCTGCCGGGCGTCGATCCGGCGCCGGCCAGCGAGCGTTTCACCCTCACCGAACGCCAGTCGCTGCTGAACTACGGCATCGCCACCGCCTACTACGAAGGCGGCTACATGCGCATTCAGCGGGCCATCACCACCTACCAAAAGAACGCCTACGGCCAGGCCGACAACTCCTACCTGGACAGCGAAACCATGCACCAGTCGGCGTTCATCGTGCGTCGCCTGCAAAGCGTGATCACCAGCAAGTACGGGCGCCACAAGCTGGCCGCCGACGGCACCCGCTTCGGCGCCGGCCAGCCGATCGTCACCCCGAGCACCATTCGCGGTGAGCTGATTGCCCAGTACGCCAAGCTGGAGCTGGAAGGCCATGTGGAGAACGCCGAGCTGTTCGCCGAGCACCTGATCGTCGAGCGCGACGTGCAGGACCCGAGCCGGGTCAACGTGCTGTTCCCTCCGGACTACATCAACGGCCTGCGGGTGTTCGCGCTGCTCAACCAGTTCCGCCTGCAGTACGACGCGGCGGCCTGAGCCGGACCTGCATCAATGCGCTTTTTCAGCCCGCCTTGAGCGGGCTTATTTTTTGGGAGAAACATCATGGGTCAACTGATCGCGGGCACCTGCTACGTCAAAGTGGACGGCGCTCAACTGACCATCAGCGGCGGCTGCGAAGCGCCGCTGATGGCCGTCAAGCGGGAAACCGTGGTTCCGGGTTTCTACAAGGAAACCGACCTCACCCCGTCGTTCAAAGTCACCGCGCTGCACACCCCGGACTTTCCGCTCAAGCAACTGATCGAAGGCGTCGACATGACCGTCACCTGCGAGTTCGCCAACGGCAAGGTCTACGTGCTGGCCGGCGCCTACCTGGTGGATGAGCCGGTGGCCAAGGGCGACGACGCCAGCATCGAGCTGAACTTCGAAGGGCAGAAGGGGACCTGGCAATGAGCAACCTGGTGAAGCTGCAGGTGCCCATCGAGGCCCACGGCGAGCCCCTGGCCGAACTCGCCCTGCGCCGCCCGACGGTGCAGGAAGTGCGGGCGATCAAGGCGCTGCCGTACAAGATCGACAAGAGCGAAGAGGTCAGCCTCGACATGGATGTCGCGGCCAAGTACATCGCGGTCTGTGCCGGCATTCCACCGTCCTCGGTGAACCAGCTGGACCTGGTGGACCTCAACGCCCTGAGCTGGGCGGTGGCGAGTTTTTTCATGAGTGCGGCATCGCAGCCATCGCCGACCTGATCGCTGTCGCCTATGACCTGGCCTGGTTCTGGAAGGTTGACCCCGAACAGATGATGGCCAGGCCACTGGATGTGCTCCGCGAATCCCTGGAGCACGCGCAACGGATCAATGCGATGCAGCAGGTGCAGTGATGGCAGACACACAAACCGTAGAGAAGAAGTCGGTGCTGTTGACCGGCATCGACGAACTGTCACCCAAACTGGTCGCCCTTCAAGGCAAGGTCGACTCTTTCAGGAAAAAACTTGAGCAGACCGGGCTGGGCAAGCTGGACATCAGCGGCCTGTTCAAGGGCGGCAGCCTGATCACCCCGTTTCTGGACGGGATCAAAGCCTGCGATGCGTTCAAGGGCAAGCTGACCGAGGTCGGCGATTCCAGTGCGCCGGCCGACGCGGCCAAAGGCATGAGTGTTTTCAGTCAGTCGATGGCCAAGGTGTCCTCGGCCATTGATGCTGCGCTGGTGCCGGCGGTGGGGGCGCTGGTGGTCGGCCTGGAGCCCATGCTCAACAGCGTGGGCACGCTGCTCGACGACAACCCGAAGCTGGTCGAAGGACTGGCGATGGGTGCCATCGCCTTCTCGGCGATGCAAACCGCCGTGACCGGGGCGACCCAGGTGCTCGACCTGATGGGCACTGTGACCAAGGCCAGCCCGGTGATGCTGATTGCCATGGGCATTGCTCTGGCCGCCGGGGTGATCATTGCCAACTGGACGCCGATCTCGGCCTTTTTTGTCAGCCTCTGGGAAGGTGTGAAGCGCTTTGCGGCGCAGGCGATGGAGGTGCTGAGCACCCTGTTCAGCTGGACGCCCCTGGGCATGCTGATTGGCAACTGGGGGGCGATCACGGCGTTCTTTGCCGGGCTCTGGGACAGTATCAAGGCGATGACGACCTCGGTGTTCGGCTTCCTCAAGGAGCTGTTCTCCTGGTCGCCTCTGGGGCTGATCATCGATAACTGGGCTGGACTGACGGGGCTGTTCGCCTCTATCTGGGAATCCCTCAAGGCCTTGACGGTGCCGGCGATGGCCTTTCTGAAAGGCCTGTTCGACTGGGTGCCGATGGACCTGATCACCCAGAGCTGGGGAGCTGTCAGCGGCTTCTTCGCGTCGATCTGGGCCGCATTGCAAACGGGCATTCAGGCGATCAAGACGGTGTTGCAGACGCTGTTCGACTTTTCCCCGTCGGTGCTGCTCTACAACAACTGGGGCGCGGTCACGGGCTTCTTCGGTTCGATCTGGGCGGCGCTGCAACCGGGTATCGACGGGGTCAAGAAGGTTCTGCAAACCCTGTTCGATTTTTCCCCGCTGGGGATGCTCTACAACAACTGGGGTACGGTCACGGGCTTTTTCAGTTCGGTCTGGGCCGAGCTGCAACCGGGTATCGACTCGATCAGGAAGGTTATCGAGGCGCTGTTCGACTGGTCGCCGATGGAGCTGATCATGACCCACTGGGCGCCCATCGCCGATTGGTTTTCCGGGCTGTGGAGCAAGCTTCAAGAACTGATGGTGCCGATCAAGGAGCTGTTCGAGGGCGGCTTCGGCGGGCTGATTGCCACTGTCACCGGCAAGGTCGAAGGCTTTACCGAGGCGCAAAAGCAGATCAATGCCGAGGGTACAGGCGGGCTGGCATCTCCTTTCGCCGCAACCAACGGCAGCTCACTGACCCAGAGCTCCAGTGCCCTGATCCAGCACAACGCCGCCAACAACCGCACCCAACTCGAAGGCGGTTTGACCCTGCGTTTCGAAAACGCCCCGGCTGGCCTGCGCGCCGAACAGGCCACGACCAATCAACCGGGTTTGAACATCGCTTCGACCCTGGGCTATCGCTCAATTTCCCTAGGAGGTTCCCATGGCGGATAACTGGCGTGATCGTTTGTTGCCCGCATCCTTTCGCGGCGTGCCCTTCTGGGTCGACCAGGCGAAAACCCCGGTGGGGCAAAAAGGCCAGTTGCATGAATACCCGCAGCGCGACCAGGCGTTTTTCGAAGGGCTGGGCCAGCAGGCGAAAGTCCATGACCTGACGGCCTTTATCGTCGGCAGCGATTGCCTGGAGCAGCGCGACCAGTTGCTCAAGGCCCTGGAGGAGGGCAGCGGCGAGCTGGTGCATCCGTGGCTTGGACGGATGCAGGTCAAGGTCGGCGAGTGCGAGATGACCCAGAGCCGCCAGGACGGCGGCCTGGTGACCTTCAGCCTGAAGTTCTACCCGGACCTGCCGCTGCGCTTTCCTTCGGCGGTGGTCAACACCCAACAGCAGGTGCTGGTGGCCAGCGATACCTTGCTGGGCTCGGCGCTGCTGCGTTTCGAGTTCGCCACCCACCTGATCAAGCAGGCGCGGATCGGCGTGGATTCGCTGCGCAAGGGATTGACCGAGGTGTACGCGGTGATCGAACACGAGTTCAAGCCGCTGATCGAGTTCTATGGCGACCTCAACACCCTGGTCAAGGCGGTCAAGGAAATACCCAAGGAGCTGAGCACGGAGTTCAAGGGGTTGCTGGAGGATGTGCGCGGGCTCAAGGATTTTGCCCGTACCGGCTATCGGCAGATGCTCGCCGATATTTCCCAGCAGGTGGAGGCGGCCAGGCGCATCGATGCACCGAAACTGACGACCGGCAAGGACACCACGGCGGCGGCCGAGGCGGTAGCGAACCTGGTCCAGGATGCGTTGCTGGTGCAGATCGCCCGGCTGGTGTCGGCCTTGCCGGTGGCCAACCCGGTGGTCAAGCTCAAGAGCACGCCGCCCCTGGCCCAGCAGGCCAGCCAGCCGGTGCAGCGCCTGGAGGTGCCGGTGGCCGACGATGTACTGGCCCTGCGCGATCAGCTCAACGAAGTGATCTGGCAAGCCGCGCTCAAGGCCGACCCGATGCATTACCAGGCGCTCAACACCTTGCGCCAGCAACTGCAGGGCCACCTCAATGCGGTGGCTTCGTCCGGGGTACGGCTGGTCAGTCTCAGCCCCAAAAGCAGTATGCCGGCGCTGGTCCTGGCCTATGAGCGGTTTGCCGATGCGACGCGGGTCGGTGAAGTGGTGCAGCGCAACCGGGTGGCCCATCCGGGCTTCCTGCCGCCGGCCGATCTGCAGATTGCGCGGGAGTGATCCATGGACGAACTGGCAAATATCGTCACCCTGACGGTGGACGGGCTGGACTACAGCGGCTGGAAAAGCGTGGAGATCACGGCGGACCTGGAGCGCCAGTTCCGCACCTTCAGCCTCAACATCACCTGGCAATGGCCGGGGCAGGATGGGCAGGTGCGGATCCGCCCGGGCGCTCGCTGCCAGGTGCGCATCGGTTGCGACCTGGTGCTCACCGGGCATGTCTACCAGGCGCCGGTGAGCTACGACGGCAAGCAGATCAGCCTGAGCATCCAGGGCAGCTCCCTGACCCAGGATCTGGTGGATTGCGCGGCGATCAACCGGCCGAGCCAGTGGCGCCAGCAGGATGTGCTGAGCATCGTCCGCGCCCTGGCCGGCTCTTACGGCGTGGGAGTGCGCAGCGAGATTGCACCTACCAGCAAGTTGCACACCCACAGCATCGTGCCCGGGGAGACAGTGTTCGCCTCCATCGACCGTTTGCTGACCTTGTACCGGGTGTTCTCCACCGATGATGCCGACGGCTACCTGCTGTTGGCGGCACCAGGCAGCGGCGGGCGTGCCGGCGATGCGCTGGAGCTGGGCAAGAACATTCTCTCGGCCAATGCGCCGATGGACTTTTCCGCGGTGTTTTCCGAGTACCGGGTGATCGGCCAGCACAAGGGCAGCGACCAGAGCAGCGGTGTCGCGGTCTGCGAGGTGTCCGGCCAGTCCAGCGATACCAGCGCCCCGCGCAAGCGAGTGACGGTGATCAACGAAGCGGCGCAACTGAGTGCCGAACTGGCTCAGCAGCGGGCTGACTGGGAGTGCGGCACCCGCACCGGCAAGGCGCTGACCACCACCTATCAGGTGCAGGGCTGGCGCCAGAGCAATGGTGATTTGTGGCGACACAACACTTTGGTGCGGGTCATCGACCCGGTGCTGGGTTTCGACCAGGACATGCTGATCTCCAAGGTCACCTGGTCGCTGTCCGACCGGGGTTCCATCACCACCTTGCAGGTGGCGCCGCCGCAGACCTTTGACGCCAACCCCGGCTCGCCCAAGGCCTGAAACCTGAGCCACCCGTAGGAGCCGGCTTGCCGGCGAAGGCCTCCTGCCTGAAACCGCGCAATCCCCGTTCGCCGGCAAGCCGGCTCCTACCCTCCGAAGGAACCCAGCATGAGCCTACTGACACGCCTGTTGGCGCGGGGCACCGTGGTGCTCGCCCACTCGGCCAACAAACTGCAATCGCTGCAAATGCGCCTCACCGCCGGCGAGGTCAACGACGACATGGAGCATTTCGAGCCTTACGGTTTTACCAGCAACCCCCTGGCCGGCGCCGAAGGCATCGCCACCTTCCTCGGTGGCGATCGCTCCCATGGGGTGGTGCTGGTGGTGGCCGACCGGCGCTATCGCCTCAAGGCGTTGGCCGCCGGTGAAGTGGCGATCTACACCGACGAGGGCGACAAGATTCACTTCAAGCGCGGGCGGGTCATCGACATCGACACCGCCACCTTGAATATCCGCGCCAGCAGCGCTGTCACCATCGACAGCCCGACCCTGAGCATGAGCGGCAAGATCGTCTCCCAGGGCGATCAGGTCGCCGCCGGCATCAGCCAGATCAATCACGCCCACAGCGGCGTGCAACCCGGCCCGGGGCAGACCGGCGCGCCGGTGGGAGGTTAAGCATGTTCGCCACCTATGACCTGAAGAACGCCCTGACCCGAGCGGTGGAAATCAGCCTGTTCACCTGGCGCCGCGCCGCCGATGACGACGCCCTGGACGACGACCAGCGCTATGGCTGGTGGGGCGACAGCTTTCCCAGCGTGGCCGACGACCGTATCGGCTCGCGGCTGTGGCTGCTACGCCGGGTCAAGCTGACCCGGCAGACCCAGCTCGACGCCGAGTTCTATGCCCGTGAGGCCTTGCAGTGGCTGATCGACGATGGCCATTGCAAGGCGATCGAGATCCTCAGCGAACGCCTTGATGCCCAGCGCCTGAATCTGCGCACGGTGCTGATCCTGGCCGACGGTGAGCGCCTGGACATCAACCCCATTCACAGTTGGCAGGTGACCTATGCCGTTTGAAACGCCTTCGCTGCCGGTGCTGATTCAGCGCACCCAAAGCGACCTGGCCAGCGATTCGCTGCGCCAGTCCGATGCCCAAGTGCTGGCCCGCACCCTGAGCGGGGCCGCCTTTGGCCTGTATGGCTACCTGGATTGGATCGCCGAGCAGATCCTACCGGACCAGGCCGATGAGTCGACCCTGGAGCGCATCGCTGCCCTGCGCTTGAACCAGCCACGCAAAGCTGCTCAAGCGGCCACTGGCAGCGTCAGTTTCACTGCTGCGGCCGGTGCGGTGCTGGATGTCGACACGCTGCTGCAGAGCAGCGACGGTCGCAGTTACAAGGTGACCGCGGCCCGCACCACCAGCGCTGGGCTCAACCGCACCACGATCCAGGCGGTCGATGGTGGCGCCCTGGGCAATGCCGATGCCGGCCTGAGCCTGATCGCGGTACAGCCAGTGCAGGGCATCAGCAACCCGTTCACGGTGCAGGCCCCGGGCCTGACCGGAGGTGTGGCCAAGGAAAGCCTCGAGTCCCTGCGGGCCCGGGTGATCCGCTCATACCGGATCATTCCCCACGGCGGCTCGGCGGACGACTACGAAACCTGGGCCCTGGAATGTCCAGGAATCACCCGTGCCTGGTGCCGACGCAATTATCTGGGGCCAGGCACCGTGGGCCTGTTTGTCATGCGTGACGACGATGCGCAACCCATTCCCAATGCTGAGCAACTGGCGTTGGTGGCGGCCTACATCGAGCCGCTACGTCCGGTGACGGCCCAGGTGTATGTACTGGCCCCGGTGATGCAGCCGGTGACCTACAAACTGCGCCTGACTCCCGACACCAGCGCGGTGCGTGCTGCGGTCGAGGACCAGTTGCGCGACTTGCACAGCCGTGAGGCCGGCCTTGGCCAGAGCCTGCTGTTGAGTCATGTCCGCGAAGCCATCAGCAGCGCCACCGGCGAGCAGGATCACCGGCTGCTGGCACCGTTGGCCGATGTCCCTGCCGGAAACAACCAACTGCTGGTATTCGGAGGTTGTGAATGGCAGCCCTGAGAAGTGCCGCCCAGTACCAGGAGCAACTGCGCAGCCTGCTGCCCAGTGGCCCGGCCTGGGATCCGGAGCGGGTGCCGGAGCTTGAGCGAGTGTTGCTGGGCCTGTCCCAGGAGCTGGCGCGCATCGACGCCCGAGCCGTGGACCTGCAAAACGAGATGGATCCGGCCGGCGTCAGCGAACTGGTGGCCGATTGGGAAAAGGTCATGGACCTGCCCGATCCCTGCCTGGGCCTGGCCCCGCTGTTCGAAGACCGGCGCCTGGCGGTGCGCCGGCGCTTGCTGGCCGTCGGCAGCCAACGCGCCGCCTATTTCGTCGAGATCGCCCGCAGCCAGGGTTACCCCAACGCCAGCGTCAGCGAACAGAGCACCCCGCGTATGGGGCGTTCACGCTTCGGCCAGGCGCACTTTGGCACCTGGCGAGCGAACTTCATGTGGACCCTCAATACCGGCGGGCGCTTGCAACTGGGCCGGCGCTTCGGCGCGAGCTATTGGGGCGAACGTTTTGGCACGAACCCGGGCAGCGCCCTGGAGTGCCTGATCCATCGCAGTACGCCGGCGCATACCCAGGTGTACATCAACTATGACTAGAGGATGAACGAGTGGATTATCCAAAGAGTGTGGCCAGTGTCGGGCTGGTCAATGGCAAGTTTGTCGATGAGAACCCGGTCACGGGGCAAGTCGGCTCATTGATTTCTTCCGAGTGGGGGAATGCGGTGACTGATGAACTGCTCAATGTGATTCGAGCCGGAGGCAAGCAGCCGGCCGAAGCCGAGCATGATCAGTTGCTGGCGGCGATCCAGAAGATCGTCCGCGATTCGATTCCGCCGGAGAAGATTCGTACCACCCTGGCCGAGTATGGGATTACCGATGCCTATACCAAGTCGGTGACCTACACCAAGGCCGAGATCGAGGCGCTGCTGAAGAACATGTCGGCCTTGCCGGTGGGGGCCATGGTGCCGTTTCCCAAGGGCACGGTGCCGGCGGGGTTCCTGGAGGTGGATGGCAGTGTGCAGAGCGCTGCGGCTTATCCGGATCTGGCGGCGTACCTGGGCATGACGTTCAACACGGGGGGGGAAGGAGTGGGCAACTTCCGCTTGCCTGAGACGCGAGGGGAGTTCCTGAGGGGATGGGATCATGGGCGTGGCATGGATGGTGGGAGAATCATTGGTGGTGCCCAGGAAGATACTCTGCAGAACATCACGGCGAGTCTGTCGAGTGACCCTGGAGCGCTCTATCAGTTTCTGGGTGAAGGTACGCTAGCGTCTTCTGGGGCTTTTGGTTCCACGAGCCGGCAAGGAAGTAGTTTCGCTGATGGCCCCACTACAACTGTCACGGCGAGCCTGACGTTTGACGCGTCTCGATCTGTTCGGACATCTCACGAGACGCGCCCTCATAACATTGCGGTCATGTGGTGCATCAAAGCCTGGAACGCCCCAGTCAATCAGGGAACCATCGACATTGCTGGCTTGGCCGCAAACGTTTCAGCCCTAGGTTCCAGGCCACGTAGCCTGGGGGATGGACAGGCTTGGCAGAACGTCACGGCTAGCCGCGTTTCAGGCACCGTCTACACCAACACCACTGGCCGCCCAATTCAGGTCCAGGTATCAATAAACTCCGGTGCAGTTTCTGCTACTTGCGGGGGGGTGACTGTGACAAATATTGCATATTACACAACGTTCGTTGTACCGGCCGGTGCTACCTACTCGGTGACGCTTAATAATGCGGTTAGTCCGCTTTGGTCGGAGCTACGTACATGAAGTACTTCCATAACCCCCAGGCAAACAATGTCCATGCTTATGATGACGATGCCCTCGCGCACTTCATTCCGAGCCATCTGGTGCCGATGTCCGAACAAGAGGTGCAAGCCTACATCAACAGTGCAACCGCATCATTGCCTGCGACTCAGGGTAGCGAGCGCAATTGGCGTGATACCGAGTTGGCTTCGTTAATGTGGCTGCGTGAGCGTCACCACGATCAGCTGGAAATCGAAGCGACGACGACACTCACGGCCGTTCAATTCAAGGAGCTGCTTGTGTATCTGCAGGCCTTGCGCGACTGGCCACAGTCCTCGGATTTTCCGGATACCCAGTACCGTCCTGTGGCGCCTTCCTGGGCCGCCGAGCAGACCGAGTAGACGCCCCGCATTGTCGGGGCGTTTTTTATCCAACCTCGAAAACCAGACCATGCCTATCACCGAACAACAACTGCAACAAATCCTCCCCAACGCCCGCCGCCAAGCGGGCGTTTTTGTTTCTCCACTCAACACCGCCATGGCCCACCGGCAGATCGATACGCCGAAGCGCCAGGCGGCCTTTCTCGCCCAGATCGGCCACGAATCCGGGCAACTGCAATACGTGCGCGAGCTCGGCAGTGATCAATACCTGAGCAAGTACGACACCGGCACTCTCGCCGCGCGCCTGGGCAATACACCTGAGGCCGATGGCGATGGCCAGCGGTATCGCGGGCGTGGGCTGATCCAGATCACCGGCCGCAGCAACTATCGCCAATGCAGCCTCGGGCTGTTCGGCGATGAACGCCTGCTGGAATTGCCGGAGTTGCTGGAGCAAGCGCAATGGGCTGCCGAATCGGCAGCCTGGTTCTGGGAGCGTGGCGGGCTCAATGCCCTGGCTGATCGCGACGAGTTCAACAGCATTACTCGGCGGATCAATGGCGGTCTGAACGGCCTGCAGGATCGTCTGCAGCTCTGGGCCAGGGCGCGGGCGGTGCTGTGTTTGCCGGTGGTGTGAGGGCTGCCGTCTGAAGGTCCTGCGGACCTTTTCGCAGCCTGCGGCAGCGGCTATAGGTTTTTTTGGCAGGCTGGGTGATTCATTTCATGCCCGCCTCAGGAGGGCTTGATGAATATCCGTAGCTGGCTGGCCATCGCTGTGGCGGCCGGGTTGCTTTATGCACTCGGCTACGTCAGCGGCGCCGGCAGTGAGCGCAGTAACAACCAACGCCTCGATGAGGCTCGTCTCAAACAATCCTTTGAACAAGGCCGGGCCCTGGGCACGGTCAGGGAAAAGGTGGTGGTCGAGTACGTCGACCGTATCGTCAAGGTCTATCAGGCGGGCGCCACCATCACCAAGGAGGTTCCTGTCTATGTCTCGAAAGCGGCTGATAGAGCCTGCGTTGTGCCTGATGGTTTTGTCCGGGTGCACGACGCCGGCGCCGCCAACCTGCCCGTGGCCGGAGGCCCCAGCGTCACTGATGGCGCCGCCTCGGGCCTTGCACTCTCTACCGTCGCCGCCAGCGTCGTCGACAATTACAGCGAATGCCATGCCAATGCCGAGCAATTGAAGGCGTTGCAGCAGTGGGTGCGCGAATCCCAGGCTGTGCTGGGGGGCGCTTCGGCAGCCGAGCAGCGGCACTGAGAGTAGAGGGACACAACGTTGCCCACAAGTACGGGATAACAGTGAGGACACCATCAAACGGATATGCCGATGCTAAAAGAGTGCAGATGCGGTCATTGCAAAAGACTGCTCGCCCGAGTGGGTGAGTTTACCGAGCTCCAGATCAAATGCTCCCGATGCGGGACCTTGAATCATGTGAAGGCTACGAGCCTCGAGCAAACGCCTTTGAGCGATATGAATGCGGATTCTCCGCGCACAATCACTTGACCTAATAAGGTGTAAAAAATGGACGCAGTACCAGTTGGTAACCACTTCGTATCGATTTACCCAATTCCCAGCGGTGTAACTACCATCGTTGACCCGGCCTCTAACACTAGCGGAGTTATCATTCGCACGGGGTATATCGCCCCTTCGAATGGAGCTGTTGACGTTTATTGTGGCGTCACCGCACCGAAAATTGTTGGTGATAGAACTGTGCCGATTATCTTCTCTGGTAACGGGAACAGCGCCGCTGGATCGCATTCTGAGGTGGTGTTGCCCTATCCGCTCTTTGTTCCAGCAGGCAAGGGCCTGTGGCTTGGTACTTCAGTGCCTGCAACTACTCCGCGTCCGGCAGGTATTGCCCTGACCTGGGACTTGCTGGCTTGAATCAGGCGTAGCGCTTTGAGCCCTGCCTTTGTCTTCGTGGCAAAGGCTTGGGTTGTAAATTTACTGAGAATTTTGGCAAGAGTTAAGGTTTTGGAGGGCTGTGTAGTCGCTCTACGGCTTAGCACTTGCAAGCCACCTCGCCTGGTGTACGGTAGGCACACGCCAGCCCCATCAGGAGAGGACTGTGAAAGAAATTACCCAGCTTGCCGCTGAACTCGGCAGGCGTCTGCAGGTTCTGAATGCCCACGTCACCACGGCGGAGTCCTGCACAGGCGGGGGGATCGCCGAGGCCATTACGCGAATTCCGGGAAGCTCGGCCTGGTTCGAGGCCGGTTATGTCACCTATTCCAATCGGCAGAAAACCCAGCAACTGAATGTGCCGACGGAGTTGTTCACGTCGGTCGGTGCAGTCAGTCGCGAAGTGGTCGAGGCGATGGTTCGGGGCGCTCAGGCCAAAAGCCATGCGCGTTTCGCTGTGGCCGTCAGTGGCATCGCCGGCCCCGACGGTGGCTCCGCGCAGAAGCCAGTGGGTACGGTGTGGCTGGCCTGGGGCGCGGGAGAGACACTGACCACCGAGTGCCGACACTTTCCCGGTAACCGTGATGAGGTCCGCCGACAAACGGTGAAGGCCGCGTTAGAGGGGCTGTTGCAACATGCCGCGGCAGAAATCGCAAATCAGGGGTAGGCGATCCTCGAACGCTGTGGAATAATACTGGCTACTTATACAGGTGTTGGCCGTCAGGCCTTATTGATTACGTGAGGACTTTAATGGACGACAACAAGAAGAAAGCCTTGGCTGCGGCCCTGGGTCAGATCGAACGTCAATTCGGCAAGGGTGCCGTAATGCGTATGGGCGATCACGACCGTCAGGCGATCCCGGCCATTTCCACCGGCTCTCTGGGTCTGGACATCGCGCTGGGCATTGGCGGCCTGCCAAAAGGCCGTATCGTTGAAATCTACGGTCCTGAGTCGTCCGGTAAAACCACGCTGACTCTGTCGGTGATCGCTCAGGCACAGAAGGCCGGCGCTACGTGTGCATTCGTCGACGCCGAGCACGCACTGGATCCGGAATACGCTGGCAAGCTGGGGGTTAATGTCGATGACCTGCTGGTGTCCCAGCCGGACACCGGCGAACAGGCCCTGGAAATCACCGACATGCTGGTGCGCTCCAACGCGGTTGACGTGATCATCGTCGACTCCGTGGCGGCCCTGGTGCCCAAGGCTGAAATCGAAGGCGAAATGGGTGACATGCACGTGGGCCTGCAAGCCCGTCTGATGTCCCAGGCGCTGCGTAAAATCACCGGTAACATCAAGAACGCCAACTGCCTGGTGATCTTTATCAACCAGATCCGCATGAAGATCGGCGTGATGTTCGGCAGCCCGGAAACCACCACCGGTGGTAACGCGCTGAAGTTCTACGCTTCGGTTCGCCTGGACATCCGCCGTACCGGTGCGGTGAAGGAAGGCGACGAAGTAGTCGGTAGCGAAACCCGGGTCAAGATCGTCAAGAACAAGGTGGCTCCGCCGTTCCGTCAGGCCGAGTTCCAGATTCTTTACGGCAAGGGTATCTACCTCAACGGCGAGATCATCGACCTGGGTGTGCTGCACGGTTTCCTGGAAAAATCCGGTGCCTGGTACAGCTATCAGGGCAACAAGATCGGTCAGGGCAAGGCCAACTCGGCCAAGTTCCTGCAGGACAACCCGGAGATCGGCAACGCGCTGGAGAAGCAGATCCGCGACAAGCTGCTGACCGCTTCGCCAGACGTCAAGGCCAACCCGGTCAAAGAAACGTCAGACGACATGGCTGACGCTGATATCTGATTGATCCAATGACCGCCGTACTCGATACCCTCGTCGCGGTGCGGCGAACTGCAATGGACCTGCTCGCGCGACGCGAGCACGGTCGAGTCGAGCTGACGCGTAAACTGCGTCAGCGCGGCGCCCCTCCTGAAATGATCGAAGCCGCCCTTGACCGTTTGACGGAGGATGGGCTGCTGTCCGAATCCCGTTACCTTGAAAGCTTTGTGTCCTACCGTGCCCGTTCGGGATATGGACCCATGCGTATCCGTGAAGAACTCAGCCAGCGTGGTTTGCAACGCAGCGATATCGAGCTCGCCTTGCGCGAGTGCGGTATTGACTGGCAGGAGCAACTGCAAGATGTCTGGCGGCGCAAGTTTTCTGGGCAGTTGCCTGTGGATGCCCGGGAGCGTGCCAAACAAGGGCGTTTTCTGAGTTATCGCGGCTATCCCATGGAAATGATCGGCCGCTTGTTGAGTGGCCGAAACATCGACGACTGACGCCATACCCGCTGCATGATGCAGCGGGCGCCGGCGGTGGTCAGATGGTTTTGCTGGTTTCTCTTTCGCGTTGATTGGCCTTGGGTTGAGGCCTGGACCAGTTCTCTGGCAGGTTGATGAAGTCGATCAACTCGCGCAGCCGGCCGTTATCTCGGGCATTGAAGGCGAATGACAACCGTGCCAGGTGGCTGAATTGCACGTCGTCGTGTTCCTCTGCGCTGTAGGCATGTTGCTGAAATTGACCGCTCAGGCACAGGTCGGCGAATACCGTCTGCATAGACATCAGGGCCTGTTCATTGAGGTTGTAGTTCATGCGGATGACGAACTGCTGCTTCAACCAGCGGCTGGAGTGGAAGTTGGCATAGAACTGCTGGATCTCCTCGACGGCTTCTTCGGTGCTGTGTACCAGGCGGACCAGCTTCATGTCGCTGGGCAGGATGTAGCGGTTGGCCTCCAACTGGTTATGGATAAAGTCCAGGGCGCCTTGCCAGAACTGCCCGCCAGGCACGTCGAGCAGCACCACCGGTACCAGTGGGCTTTTGCCGGTCTGGATCAGGGTCAGTACTTCCAGGGCTTCGTCGAGAGTGCCGAAACCACCGGGGCAGAGCACCAGGGCGTCGGCTTCCTTGACGAAGAACAGCTTGCGGGTAAAGAAGAAATGGAATGACAGCAGGTTGTCGGTGCCGCCGACCGTGGGATTGGCATGTTGCTCGAAAGGCAGGGTGATGTTGAACCCCAGGCTATGATCCAGCCCAGCACCGTCGTGGGCTGCGGCCATGATGCCGCCGCCGGCGCCGGTAATGACCATCAGGTCAGATCGAGCCAGAGCCGCTCCCAATTCCCTGGCCATGGCATAGAGCGGGTGTTCGCTGGGGGTGCGTGCCGAGCCGAATACCGTCACTTTGCGTCGGCCCTTGAACTGTTCCAGTACCCGAAAAGCGTGTTCCAGTTCGCGCAGCGCCTGCAGGGTGATCTTGGCGTTCCAGCGGTTGAGGTCGTCCGCGGCCATTCGCAGGATGGTCAGGACCATGTCGCGATACAGGGGGAGATTGGGGCTGTTGGGGGCAATCTGGTTGAGCTGTGATTCGACCAGGTTCGTGAGGTCGACACCGCCGTTGTCAATGTGACGGTTTGAAAGATCGTTCGATGGGTAGGGCATTCAGATTCTCCTTCTGCACAGAACCTTGTGCACGGCCGAGATATTCGAACGTGCCACGACACTGCCTGTGTCGCTGTCTGCTCAGCTCAACGGGTGAGCCTTCTTCTAACGTGATCACTGCTGACAGTTGCCGGGCAGTGCTCAAGTCATCCACAGAGGTCCTGCTTTCCTTTATTGAGAAAACAACTGCACTGCAAGACGCCAAGGGGCGGCCTCCTGAACCGCCCATAAGCCATCAATGGCATGTTTCGGACAGGCCTTGATCATGTGCCCATGAAGTCTGGGCTGGCAACCGCTTCTTGCTGATTCCACGGGGCTCGGCGCCGCTGGTCAGGAGGCGTGGCAAGGGTTCGAGGCTCTGATTTACTAAGGTACAGCCCAGGTTCAGGAGCAAGTGCTCCGGCAAGGGCGAGGGTGCTTTCACCGGTGCAGCCGAGGGCATGGAGGCAGGGATGACGACTGTCATGCTGGATATCGATACGTCGCTGTATCAGCTGTTGCAAGCTGCAGCCGCGGCCCATCATTTGAGCCTGGAGCAAGAGTGTCGGCGCCGATTGGCCGCAGAAGAACGGCCCTCGCGCTATTTGCAGGCCCTGGTGGCAGAGTTGCGCGCCGATGATCAACAGCGGCGCGCTACCCGTTCGTGATCACTTTTTCTTTTGCGCACCCTGCGAAGGGCAGTCCGATTCCTGAAAGCGCGCCGAGGCTACCGGGCGGTTGGTGCGGTTTTCGGTGAACTCGTACCGCATGATGGCGCCCTTGGCCATCAGTTTGCGGTAGTTGGGGTTGCGACAAACACTGGCACCTAGTTGCAGGTAGACCGCCTTGGGGTTGGCGCGCATCTGTTCGGCGTGGCCGGCCTGCACGCTGAGGTGGTTGATCAGTTCCTTGCCTTCAACGGTATAACCCTGGTCGAGAATGTTCTCGTTGATTTCCCGAGGAGTGCCGACGTTGCTCTCCGCAGCGACCTTTTCCAGCATTTTGCCCAGTTCGAACTCTTGCAGGGACGCAGCCTGGACGCCCAGGGGCAGGGCCAGCAGCAGGGCGACGGTAGGGATGGTAAAGCGCAACATGAAACTCTCCTGGTGCAGTGACTGATGCTTCGACCCGCCACTCGACTGTGCGTTCAGTGGCGACGAATTATAGGGGGAGTGCCAGGCAGGCGGTACAGGTTTGAACAGATAGCTCTGATAAACTTGTCCGACTTTTTACCCTCTTGAGTGTTTCCCGTGTCTATTCCTTTGCTGTACCGGTGTGGCCCGCGATGAGCCATGCGGTATCCCGTCTACGTGATTTACGTATGGAGCGTTCGCTCAAGCCTTTCTTCGCACGGGGCTCACGGGCTGAACGTTGCTCGCGCTGTCGGGTGATTCCCAGCCATTGCCTGTGTGCCTGGCGGCCGAGTGTCAGTGCCAAGTCGGCCATGTGCCTGGTGATGCATGATGTCGAACCGCTCAAGCCGAGCAACACCGGTTGGCTGATTGCCGATGTGATTGCCGACACCTGGGCGTTTCACTGGGCCCGTACTGAGGTCGATCCGCAGCTGTTGGCATTGCTCGCCGATCCTCAATGGCAGCCTTATATCGTTTTTCCGGGGGAGTTCGTGGCGCCTGAGCGGGTGGTGGGCGAAGTCAGGCAGGAGCCGGGCAAGCGCCCACTGTTCATCCTGCTGGATGCGACCTGGAGCGAAGCCCGCAAGATGTTCCGCAAGAGTCCTTACCTGGAGCATTTGCCGGTCTTGAGCCTGTCCTCCGAAAAGCTCTCGCGCTACAAATTGCGCCGTTCCAAGCGTGATGATCACTTCTGCACCGCCGAAGTGGCGGCCCTATGCCTGGACCTGGCAGGGGACGAACAAGTCAGCCAGGTACTGGATGCCTACCTGGATGTGTTCAGTACCCACTACCTGTCGGCGAAGTTCCAGAAAGCGATCGATCCGGATGACGAGGTGCACGCCCGTCTCAAGCCTTTTGTGTCGTAGTGGGAGGCAGCTGGGGCTTCTGCGGCCATAGCTGGGCCACCAGCATCCCGCAGAGCATCAGTGCGCAGCCGAAGTAGCCGCGCATCTGCAGTGACTCATCCAGCAGCCAGGCCCCGGCAATGGCGGCAAATACCGCCTCAAGGGACAGGATGATCGCGGCGTGTGACGCAATCGCATCCTTCTGCGCAATCACCTGCAAGGTGTAGCCGATGCCGACGGCAATCACCCCGCCGTAGAGAATCGCAGGGCCCGCGGCGACAATCGCGTCCCAGTGAATCGGCTCCAGGCACAGTGCCAGGATCAGGCTTGCCACCGAGCAGGTGGCAAATTGCAGGAATGCCAGGCGAATCGGGTCATGCCGGCTGGCGAATACACCCACCAGGATGACGTGCCCGCCCCAGACAAAGGCGCCGATCAATTGCAACCAATCGCCCGAAGCCACATGAAAGCTGTCACCGACGCTCAGCAGGAACATGCCCACCACGGCCAGTGCGGCGCCGAGCCAGGTTCCCAGGCCAGTCTTGTGGCCGATCAACAGCCCCAGCAGCGGCACTACAATGACATAGAGACCCGTGATGAACCCGGCGTTGGTGACACTGGTAAACATCAGCCCGACTTGCTGCAGGTTGATTCCCAGGGCGAGGGCCAGGCCCATCAGTACACCGCCCAGCAACAATCCGCGATTGAGCAAGGGCTCGGGTTGGCGATCGGCGGAAGTTCGGCGCAGCACCAGTGGCAAGAGGCACAGCGAGCCCAGGGCGAAGCGCAGGCCGGAATAGAGGAAGGGGCCGATGTGATCCATACCGGAGGTTTGTGCGACGAACGCCGAACCCCAGATGACCGCAGTAATCAGCATCAGGACATCGGCACGCAAGGCTTGGCTTCGCATGATGGCTCTCTTATTAGTTAGCCGGCTACGATGCCGCAAAGTTTCATGCTTGACCACCCCGGCTTCGCTGGGCATGCTTGGCGCCGATTAGGGCGCCAGCGCTGTTTCGACCCGCGCGCCGTGCAGGTTTTTCGCGGTGTTTGTGCTCTTCGGGTGCCGAATTCTGGCGCGCTCCCGTGTTGCTTTGGTGAGGATTGAATGCATCAGTCCTGCCATGAAAAACAGGATCATCTGAAAAATGGCCACATACGAAATCCTGATTGCCGATGACCATCCGCTGTTTCGCGGAGCCCTGCATCAAGCTGTCACTCTGGGGCTCGGGCCCGATGTGCGCCTGGTGGAAGTGGCGAGCATTGCCGAACTGGAAGCCCGCCTCACTGAAAAAGCCGATTGGGACCTGGTGCTGTTGGACTTGAACATGCCCGGCGCCTATGGTTTTTCCGGCCTGGTGCTGTTGCGCGGGCAGTACCCGCAAATTCCGGTGGTGATGGTGTCGGCGCAGGAAGAGGCGAGCGTCATGGTGCGCTCCCGTGAGTTCGGGGCCAGTGGCTTCATTCCCAAGTCCAGTTCTCTGGAGGTCATTCAGCAGGCCGTGCGCAGTGTGCTCGACGGCGATGTCTGGTGGCCGCCACAGGCTTTTGAGGAGGTCAGTGTCTCGGCCGAGGTCAAGGCTGCCAGCGAAGGATTGGCCAGCCTGACACCCCAGCAGTTCCGAGTCTTGACCATGGTCTGCGAGGGCTTGTTGAACAAGCAGATCGCCTATGAGTTGAGTGTCTCGGAAGCGACGATCAAGGCGCATGTGACGGCGATCTTCCGCAAGTTGGGAGTGCGTACCCGCACTCAGGCAGCGCTGCTGCTGCAACAACTTGAGTCAATTTCCAGCCATTGATCGGCTGTTTGTTCACGCTTTTTTGACTTTTGTTGAACTAGCTTCCCCACTCCTTTTTCTGCAGTTGCCCAGCTTATGTCGCCTTTCAAAGGTCAAACCGGTCTTAAACGTATCCTTAACGCCGCCGGCTATTCGTTCGATGGCTTGCGCGCGGCGTTCACTGGCGAGGCGGCATTTCGTCAGCTGGTGTTGCTCAACGTGATCCTGATTCCCCTGAGCTTTTTGCTCAATGTCAGCCGGGTTGAGCGGGCGCTGCTGATTGCCGTGTGCTTGCTGGCGCTGATTGTCGAGTTGCTCAATTCGGCAGTGGAAGCGGCCATCGATCGGATTTCCCTGGATCGCCATCCCTTGTCGAAAAACGCCAAGGACATGGGCAGCGCCGCGCAGTTTGTCGCCTTGAGCATGATCACCATTGTCTGGGCGGTGATCCTGCTCTGAGCTAGGGAATGCTCGGCAGGACGATTTCGTCGCTGCGTTGCACCCCGGCGGTAAAGGCGCGGCACAGCTCGAGAAATTCACGCATGGCCGAGGTCTGGTACTTCTGCTTGTGCCAGATGAAGTAGAACTGCCGGGCCAGGTCCAGGCCCGGCGTCTCCACCGGCACCAGGCTGCCGCGACGAAATGCGTCCCGCAGCGCCAGCCTCGATATGCAGCCAATCCCCAATCCCGATTCCACCGCGCGCTTGATGGCTTCGGTGTGTTCCAGTTCCAGGCGAATGTTCAGCGCGCTGCGGTGATGACGCATGGCCTGGTCGAAGGTCAGGCGGGTTCCGGAGCCCTGTTCGCGAAGAATCCAGGCTTCATGGGTCAACTCCTCCATGGTGGCCTGGCCGCGTTTGGCCAAGGGGTGCTGGGGCGCGCAGAACACCACCAGTTCATCCTCGACCCAGGACTGCACTTCGATATCCGGGTGGCTGCAGTCACCCTCAATTAGACCCAGATCAATTTCGTAATGGGCGACCTGTTGCACGATATGCGCAGTGTTCTGCACATGGAGCTTCACCTGACTTTCCGGGTGCTGTTGCATGAAGCTGCCGATCAGCAGGGTTGCCAGGTAGTTGCCGATGGTCAGGGTGGCGCCGACCGAGAGGGAGCCGAATCCCGACTTGCCATTGAGCAGGTCCTCGATTTCCTTGGCCTGGTCCAGCAGGGCCACCGCCTGGGGCAGCAGTTGCTTGCCCAGGGCGTTGAGGCTCAGGCGCTTGCCGGCGCGGTCGAACAGTTGGCAACTGGATTGGCGCTCGAGCTCGGTGATCGAGGTGCTGGCCGCCGATTGGGAAAGGGCCAGCAGCCCGGCAGCACGAGAAACACTCTCTTGCTGGGCGACGGCGACGAAGACTTGCAGTTGACGGAGAGTAAATCGCATATCGATATAACCGATAACCCTTATCTTAATAATCCAGTTAACAGATATTGTCGCCGCCATTAGAATGCTGTGCAATTGCGCTCATGGTCAGCGCAGGCAATTTCTAGGAGCCCCCGTACATGAGCAACATGAACCACGAGCGTGTCCTCAGTGTTCATCACTGGAATGACACTCTGTTCAGCTTCAAGTGCACCCGCGATCCGGGTCTGCGCTTCGAGAACGGTCAGTTCGTGATGATCGGCCTGCAACAGCCCAATGGCCGTCCGCTTATGCGTGCTTACTCCATTGCCAGCCCGAACTGGGAAGAGCATCTCGAATTCTTCAGCATCAAGGTTCCAGACGGTCCGTTGACTTCCCAGCTGCAACATTTGAAGGAAGGCGACGAGATCATCATCAGCAAGAAGCCAACCGGTACCCTGGTACTGGATGACTTGAAGCCGGGCAAACATTTGTACCTGCTCAGCACCGGCACCGGCCTGGCGCCGTTCATGAGCGTGATCCAGGATCCGGAAACCTACGAGCGTTTCGAAAAAGTGATCCTGTGCCACGGCGTACGCTACGTCAACGAAGTCGCCTACCGCGAGTTCATCACCGAGCACCTGCCGCAGAACGAGTTCTTCGGTGAAGCCCTGCGTGAGAAGTTGATCTACTACCCCACCGTGACCCGCGAGCCGTTCGAGAACGAAGGCCGCCTGACCGACCTGATGCGCAGCGGCAAGCTGTTCAGCGACATCGGCCTGCCGCCGATCAACCCGCAGGACGACCGCGCCATGCTGTGCGGCAGCCCGAGCATGCTCGATGAAACCAGCGAAGTGCTCAACAGCTTCGGCCTGACCGTTTCGCCGCGCATGCGCGAGCCGGGCGACTACCTGATCGAGCGCGCGTTCGTCGAAAAGTAGGCGCGAGCTTGCTCGCGAAGAGCGCCCGGGCAACGCATTCGCGCTGCCTGGGCGGCTAGCAGACACAGAAAAGCCCGCGTTGCCTTTCCAGGCAGCGCGGGCTTTTTCGTTTCCGGGATTCAGCCTGCGGGGACCACTTCCAGTACCCGGATCAGCCCTGGCTCGGGGTAATGCCAGCGCACGTCCAGGTCCCAGAACTGGGCACCGTACTCCCGCTCGGCAGTGGGCACCTGGTAGGCCGGGCGCGGATCCTGGGCCAGGCATTGCTCGATCAGCTCCACCAATGGCTCCTGAAGGCGCTGAGCGTGGATCTGAGCCTGTTGCAGGGCAATGTCCTGCCACTGCACCGGAATAATCTGTGGCGCGGCGCTGGCGATCTCATTGCTCGCCGTGGAGATGATGTCCGCGTAGGGCACGTAGGGCTTGATGTCGAGAATCGGCGTGCCATCCAGCAGGTCGATGCCGGAGATCCACAGGCGGTTGGCCTCGACCTTGTCCAGCTTGACCACCGACTGGCCGATGCCATTGGGTCGGTGGGTGGCCCGGGTGGCAAACACCCCCATGGACTTGTTGCCTCCCAGGCGCGGCGGGCGCACCTTGAGTCGCGGCTTGTCTTCCAGGGCCTGGTGAAACAGGAACAGCAGCCAGACATGGCTGACCTGCTCCAGCCCCTGCACTGCATCGCCCTGATCGAAGGGCGCCACCAGTTCCAGGACGCCGCGGGCGGCTGGCGCCAGTTGTGGCTGGCGCGGGATGGCGAACTTTTCCTTGAAGCAGGAGCGCACGAAGCCGATGGGGGAAACGCTGTAGGTCATTTGGCAAGCCTCAAGCTTTGAGCTGCAAGCCGCAAGCTACAAGCCTTGAACTTGCAGCTTGAAGCATGCGGCTGTCTTAAGCTCTAACACGCAGGGTCAGGCCCTTGAGGAAGTTGCGTAGCAGTTGGTCGCCGCATGGGCGGTAGTTGGTATGGCCGAACTTGCGGAACAACGCGCTCAACTCAGGCTTGGACACCGGAAAGTCGGCTGCCTTGAGCACCGCGTGCATGTCATCTTCCTTCAGTTCGAAGGCCACCCGCAGCTTCTTCAGGATGATGTTGTTGGTCACAGGCAGTTCGATCGGCAGTGGTGGACGGCTGTCGTCCTTGCCGCGCTTGAAGATCACCAAGCCATCGAGGAAGTGCGCCATGACTTCGTCTGGGCAGTGCACGAAACCTTCTTCCTCGTCCTTCTTCAGGTAGCTGACGACGTCGTTCAGGCTGACCTTGAAACCGGTGAGCTGGATGATTTCGACGACTTTCTTGTCGCTGATGTCGAGCATGTAGCGCACGCTGCGCAGTACATCGTTATGAATCATGTCTAGTGTCCTGATCAATGCGTGTTGGCGCCGCACAGAGGGCGCGGCGCCGAAATGGGGCTTAGAACTTTTCCTTGGCCGACAGGTAGCGCCATTGGCCCAGCGGCACCTTGCCGATGGACACGCCGCCGATGCGGATACGGCGGATGGCGACGACCTTGAGGCCGACGGCCTGGCAAAACAGCGCAATCACGCCCGGCTGCGGGTTCTTCATGGCGAAGCGAAGACGGTTTTCGTTCTGCCAGCTGGCTTTCACCGGCGGCAGCTCGCGGCCTTTGTAGGTCAGGCCGTGGTTCAGGCGGTTGAGGCCGTGGTCGATCATCTCGCCCTCGACCTCGACCACATATTCCTGCTCGATCTTGGCGGCGTCGGCGGTCAGTTTGCGCAGCACCTTCCAGTCCTGGGTGAACACCAGCAGGCCGCTGGCGTTGGGCTGCAGGTCAGCGCTGGCGGTCAGGCGCAGGAAATGCCCGCGCAATGGACGTTTGCCATAGCGATGCTCCTCGGACAGGCTGTCGGCGCCGATGGACTGCAGGGCGCTGTCCAGGTCCTGGCCGGCGGGCACGTTGAGCAGGATGGTCACCGGCTCTGGCGCGGTGGCCTTGGCCTCGGGGTCGAGGGCGACGGTTTGCGTGCCGACCTTGAACTGCGGTTCGTCGATGACTTCGCCGTCTACGGTGACCCAGCCGCCCTCGATGAACAGTTCGGCCTCCCGGCGGGAGCAGCCAACCAGTTCGATGAGGCGTTTGGAGAGACGAATCGGGTCGGTCATGACAGGGGCCGTAACAAAAGGGGGCAGCCATTGTACCTGCCCGGCGCCGGTTAATCGCCCATCGATTTTCCGGCTGTGGCTATTAGCCGCGCCGGGCCTGCAGCAAGGGTTGCTTCAGGCGCATGTGCAGCAGCGGGTAGGGCTGGCCCATGCCGTCCTGTTCCGAGCGACCGATGACCTCGAAGCCCTGCTTGAAGTAGAACCCCAGGGCTTGCGGGTTCTGTTCATTGACGTCCAGTTGCTGGGCATTCAGGTGCTCTACCGCGTAATGCAGCAGTTGCCGGCCCAGGCCCTGGCCACGGTGGGCCGGGTCGATGAACAGCATTTCGACCTTGCCCGCCGCGACCCCGGCAAAACCGGTGATGCGCTGGCGCGGGTCCCGCGTGCAGATCAGCATCACCGCGTCCAGGTAGCGGCTCAGCACCAGCTTTCTGAGCAGTTCGATGTAGCTGTCCGGGAGAAAGTCGTGGGTGGCGCGTACCGAGGCCTCCCAGACCTGGGTCAGTTCCGGGTAGTCGCTGAGCTTGGGGGTATGGATGACCGGGTGTTGGCGCATGCGCCTGTCTCTTGTGTGATCGGCTGCAGTGATTGCAGGCCCGCCAGAAGCAAACGATAGACCGAAAAAAGCCCCGCATCTCGTGGCGAGAGCGGGGCTTGGCAGTTTTTTTACGCCTTACAGGGTTTCGGCCCAGAGGTCGTATTCGTCGGCGTCGGTCACCCGGCACCAGACCTTGTCGCCCGGCTTGAGGTCGCCGGCGCCATCGATGAACACGTTACCGTCGATTTCCGGGGCGTCGAAGAAGCAGCGGCCGACCGCGCCGTTTTCGTCGACTTCGTCGATCAGCACTTCGATTTCCTTGCCGATGCGCTGTTGCAGGCGTGCCGAGCTGATTTCCTGCTGGTGCGCCATGAAGCGCTCCCAACGGTCCTGCTTGACCTCGTCCGGGACCACTTCCAGGTCCAGGTCGTTGGCCGGAGCGCCTTCCACCGGCGAGTACTGGAAGCAACCGACGCGGTCCAGCTGGGCTTCGGTCAGCCAGTTCAACAGGTACTGGAAGTCTTCCTCGGTTTCGCCGGGGAAGCCGACGATGAAGGTCGAGCGGATGATCAGCTCGGGGCAGATTTCGCGCCAGTTCTTGATCCGCGCCAGGGTCTTGTCTTCGAAGGCCGGGCGCTTCATGGCCTTGAGCACTTTCGGGCTGGCGTGCTGGAACGGGATGTCCAGGTACGGCAGGATCTTGCCGGCGGCCATCAGCGGGATCAACTCGTCCACGTGCGGGTAGGGGTACACATAGTGCAGACGGACCCACACGCCCAGGGTGCTCAGGGCCTCGCAGAGTTCGGTCATGCGGGTCTTCACCGGCGCGCCGTTCCAGAAGCCGGTGCGGTATTTCACGTCCACGCCATAGGCGCTGGTGTCCTGGGAGATCACCAGCAGTTCCTTGACCCCGGACTTGACCAGGCGCTGGGCCTCGTCGAGTACATCGCCCACCGGGCGGCTGACCAGCTTGCCGCGCATCGACGGGATGATGCAGAAGCTGCAGCTGTGGTTGCAGCCTTCGGAAATCTTCAGGTAGGCGTAATGCCGCGGGGTCAGCTTGATGCCTTGGGGCGGCACCAGGTCGATCAGCGGGTTGTGGTCCTGTTTCGGCGGCACCACTTCGTGCACCGCACTGACCACTTGCTCGTACTGCTGCGGGCCAGTCACTGCCAGCACGCTAGGGTGCACGTCACGGATATTGCCTTCTTCCACGCCCATGCAGCCGGTGACGATGACCTTGCCGTTTTCCTTGATGGCTTCGCCGATCACTTCCAGGGATTCGGCCTTGGCCGAGTCGATGAAGCCGCAGGTGTTGACCACCACGACATCGGCGTCCTGGTAGGTGGAGACGACGTCATAGCCTTCCATGCGCAGTTGAGTAAGGATGCGCTCGGAGTCGACCAGAGCTTTTGGGCAACCCAGGGATACGAAACCGACTTTCGGGTTGGCCGGCGCGGAGGGGGTGGACATGTCTAACCTCGGTATGGGGTGTCGAATCACTTGGGGGGCAAGTGCGACGCTTGGGCGCTGGCTGCGCCTCTGATCAAAAAGTGCGCAATTCTAGCGATGGTCGAGGCGCTTGACCAGCTTTATGCAGGGGAAATACGACGAGCGCTGGACTATGCTTCCTTCCGTTATACCCGGTGGTTTTCATACGGCGTTAGTTAGGCCGCAAGTGGTAATAAAAACCTGCAAGTTACCTGGAAAACTGCACAAGTTTAAAGAATAGCCCTTGTATAACCTTGCGCTTTCTATATAAGAAGCCCCGGTCTTGGTAGTAGGAGTCATTGATGGGTCAGGCAAGCGGTCAGGCAGTGAGTGGCGAGCACTCCGGGGCTAAGCCTCTGGGGATGTTGGTGGCGGCGGTGGGGGTGGTGTACGGCGATATCGGCACCAGTCCGCTCTACACCCTTAAAGAGGTGTTTTCCGGTAGTTACGGCGTCCAGGTCAATCACGATGGGGTGTTCGGCATCCTGGCGCTGATTTTCTGGTCCTTGATCTGGGTCGTCTCGATCAAGTACGTGCTGTTCATCCTGCGGGCCGACAACCAGGGCGAGGGCGGGATCATGGCCCTGACGGCGTTGGCCCGGCGTGCATCGGCTTCCTACCCGAGATTGCGCTCGGTGCTGGTGATCCTGGGGCTGATCGGGGCGTCGCTGTTCTATGGCGACAGCATGATCACCCCGGCGATCTCGGTCCTGTCAGCGGTGGAAGGGCTGGAGCTGGCGTTCAGCGGCCTGGAGCACTGGGTGGTGCCCCTGGCGCTGGTGGTACTGGTGGCGCTGTTCCTGATCCAGAAACACGGCACTGATCGCATCGGCAAGCTGTTCGGCCCGGTGATGGTGGCCTGGTTCCTGGTGTTGGGAGGCTTGGGAGTCAACGGCATTCTCCAGCACCCGGAAGTGCTGCAAGCGCTGAACCCGGTGTGGGGCGTGCGCTTCTTCATTGTCCATCCGGGCATGGGCGTGGCGATTCTCGGCGCCGTGGTGCTGGCACTGACCGGTGCCGAGGCCCTGTACGCCGACATGGGCCACTTCGGCCGCAAGCCGATTGCCCGTGCCTGGTTCGCCCTGGTGCTGCCGGCCCTGGTGCTGAACTACTTTGGCCAGGGCGCGCTGCTGCTGGAGAACCCCGAGGCGGCGCGCAACCCGTTCTACCTGCTGGCGCCGGGCTGGGCCCTGATCCCACTGGTGGTGCTGGCGACCCTGGCCACGGTGATTGCTTCCCAGGCAGTGATTTCCGGGGCCTTCTCCCTGACCCGCCAGGCGATCCAGCTCGGCTACATCCCGCGCATGCACATTCAGCACACCTCCAGCGCCGAGCAAGGGCAGATCTACATTGGCGCAGTGAACTGGTCGCTGATGGTGGGGGTGATCCTGCTGGTGCTGGGCTTCGAGTCTTCCGGGGCCCTGGCCTCGGCCTACGGCGTGGCGGTGACCGGCACCATGCTGATCACCAGCATCCTGGTGGCCGCGGTGATGCTGCTGCTGTGGAAATGGCCGCCCGTGCTCGCAGTACCGGTGTTGCTGGGCTTCCTGCTGGTGGACGGGCTGTTCTTCGCCGCCAACGTGCCGAAGATCGTCCAGGGCGGTGCCTTTCCGGTGCTGGCGGGGATCGTGCTGTTCATCCTCATGACCACCTGGAAACGCGGCAAGGAGCTGCTGGTGGATCGCCTGGACGAAGGCGGCCTGCCACTGCCGATCTTCATCGGCAGCATCCGCGTGCAGCCGCCGCATCGGGTCCAGGGCACCGCGGTGTTCCTCACCGCGCGCCCGGACGCCGTGCCCCACGCGCTGTTGCACAACCTGCTGCACAACCAGGTGCTGCACGAGCAAGTGGTGCTGTTGACCGTGGTCTACGAAGACATTCCCCGGGTGCCCGCCCAGCGGCGCTTCGAGGTGGATTCCTATGGCGAAGGTTTCTTCCGGGTGATCCTGCACTTCGGCTTCACCGACGAGCCGGACGTGCCGGAAGCCCTGAAGCTGTGCCACCTGGATGAACTGGACTTCAGCCCGATGCGCACCACCTACTTCCTCAGCCGCGAGACGGTGATCGCCTCCAAGCTCGAAGGCATGGCCCGCTGGCGCGAAGCGCTGTTCGCCTTCATGTTGAAGAACGCCAACGGCAACCTGCGCTTCTTCAAGCTGCCGGTGAACCGGGTGATCGAACTGGGCACCCAGGTCGAGATGTAACCCCGAGCCAACAAAAGCCCCCGTTGCCTTGCCGCAGCGGGGGCTTTTTCATTTCTCGGCCCTGTAGGAGCGAGCTTGCTCGCGATAACGGCCTGGCCGTCAATATCGATGCTGATGACAAGACGGTTTCTCCCTGAGCCCACCGGCCCCGAGATCGCCCTTGGTCTTTACGCCGCGAGCGCCTGCAGCACATCGTCCACCACCGTCTTGCCCATGGCGATCAGGTAGTACGCCGCCCAGGCGTGATGGTCGCTGTCCCTGCTGTAGGCGGCGTCCTTGGCAAAGGCCTTGGCCAGGGACCGCAGGTCGGAAGCTTGGGCCGGGGCGTCTGCCAATGGGGAGGCCGGGGCAGACCAAGAACGGCGGCAGGTCGGAACGCTAGATGAAAGGGGCGAGGCGGTTTGTTTTCAGTTCACGAGGTGCAGGCGGGCTTGTTTGGCTCATGGCCATACCCCTTGACTCAAAGAAGTTGCCACGTTCGTTTCCAAGCGAATGGGTGGCAGCTATGCGTGAGTTGGAAAACCGGGAGTCAAGAACCGGCACGCCCAAAGGCGTCCCACGCACAGCTGCCATAACAGAGGGCTGCAGCGGTAAGCCGCTGCAGTCGTGATGGGGTGCTGTTGTGCTTAACTCTTCGGGTTTCCAAGCCCGGTCGCTAAAGAATCAGAGACACCCGGAGCCTATCCCGTCGAAGCGCAGGCCAGCAAGGCGGCAAAGTGCCCAAAACGCCCCCTTACGCAACTTTCGGAGTTTGCCTACAACCTGTGCGGGAGACATCCGCTATTGGGCCGCCTTCAGCGAGGCAACTTGGCGCGTCGAACTAAAAAGCCCCCGCAACCTGAGGCTGCGGGGGCTCTGATGGGGCGAGGTTCAGCTCACTCTTGAGCGCTGGCCTGATCCTTGACCTGGCGCTTCTCGATGGCATCCACCAGGCGCTTGGCCAGTGCCGGGTAGTTCTCATCGAAGTGATGGCCTCCAGGCAGTTTCATGGCTTCACCGACGGCGGTCTTGTCGGTACAACCACTCTCGTCGACCTCTTCCACGCCATAGATGCACACCACTTTGGCCGCTGGCAGCTTGGCCATTTCCGGGCCGGTGGCGGCTTCCTTGCCGGCGTTGCCCAGCCAGCCTTCGACTTCGATCTCGAAGCTGCCGGTGCGGGCGAAGGCCAGCAGGATAATGGCGTCGATGCGCTGTTGCTCGGCTTCCGGCAGGCGGTTGTAGATCGCTGGCAGGACGTCGGCGCCGAAGGAGTAACCGGTCAGCACAAAGCGCTTGGTGCCCCACTTCTGCCGGTAGTGCTGCATCAGTTCGGTGAGGTCGATGGCGCTCTGTTCCGGAGTCTTGTGCTGCCAGTAGTAGCGCAGGGTGTCGATGCCCACCACCGGGTAGCCGATCTTGGCCATCTCGCCGGCCACGTCGCGGTCCAGGTCGCGCCAGCCGCCGTCACCGGAGAGGAACAGCGTCACGGTGTCCTTGGCCTGGCCGGCCGGGACTTCCACCACGGGGATGCTCAAGCCGCCGTTGTCCGAACCCACCAGCAGCTTGCGCAGTTCGTTGTTCAGCACCTGGGGCAGGTGGATGTCGTAGTCGCTGATGCTGGTGGTAGCGTTGGGCGTGTCACGCACGAAGCCGGCGCTTTCGTCATCCGGGTTGTCGTTCCAGGCCACCAGCCAGTGGCCGTGGGCCAGGGTCTTGGGCAGTGGATCGGTGCAGCCCGGAGCCGGGTTGATGGTGAAGCCCACCGACACGGCCTGGGCCTTGTCGTCGTTCTGAGCGGCGATCCAGCGCCAGGCCAGGGCTGCGCCCGGGCCGATGCCGCTGACCAGGGTGGCCGGGCCGGCCAGTTGTGGCAGGGCGCTTTGCAGGGCTTGTTCCTGCAGCTTGCAGTCGTCCTTGGGCAGCACCACCTGGACGATCTGCGCCGCACCGCTGCGGCTCAGGGCCAGCAGTTGCTTGTCGGTCAGGGTCGCGTCAGGCAGCACCGCCACCACCACCCGGGCCTTGGCCTGGGTGCCTGGGGTCACGCGGGTCAGGGTCGAGCCGTCGGCCTGGGTCAGTTGTTCCAGGGTCGGTTCGGGGGCGGGGCGGTTCCACCACCAGTAGCCGCCACCTGCAATCAGAGCCAGCACCACCAGGGTCGCCAGCAGGTACCGCCAAGAGCGTTGAATCATTAGCGTTTCACCAGTCCAGTCAAGCCGCCTGCAATCAGGGCGGCAGTGTCGGCCAATGCGACCAGCGGGTCCAGCCCTGCCGGCACGGCCATGTAACGAGGTTCCCAGTCAGGCTGGAACTTGTCTTTGAAGCGGCGCAGGCCCTGGAAGTTGTACAGCTGTTCGCCGCGGCGGAACACCATCGAGCCCAGGCGCTGGGTCAGGGGGGCGCCACGCCGTGGTTGCAGGCCGGACAACGGCACCATCCCCAGGCTGAAGCGGGCATATCCATGATTTTTATAATGCTGGATCAGGCCGACCATCATGAATTCCATGGTCAGCTTCGGAGCGTCCGGGTGCGCACGCATCAGGTCGAGGCTGGCCAGGTCGTGGCTGTAGGTCTCGAGCAGGTTGGCGAAGGCCACCGGGCGTCCTTCAAAACGGATGATGGCAATGCGAAAGTGCTTGAGGTACTCGTCGCTGAAGCGGCCGAGGGAGAAGCCTTTTTCCCGGACATTCTTGCCGGTCAGCCAGGCGTCGGAGATCACTTTCAGCTCGTCCATCGGCGCTTGCCCAGGCTCGTGGATCTCCAGCGACAGGCCGTCGCGGGTGCCGCGGTTCCAGGTGTAGCGCAGGTCCTTCATCTCCTTGCCCTTGGCTTCCAGATCAAAGCGCTGCAAGTCGACCCGGGCTTCCTCGCCGAGCTTGATCGCGGTCAGGCCGATGTCCATGTAGTAGGGCAGGTTCTCCGCCCGTACCTGGTAGAACACCGGGCGTGCGTGATGCACGTCGCACAGGTCGCGGAACTGCCAGATCATTTCCGCGCGCTGCTGGGTCGGGCCGATGGGGTCGTACAGCGCCACCAGGCTGCGGCCACGGCGGGCGTACATGAGGAAGGCATCGTCGTTGGGGTGGAACAGCAGCGCCTTGTCACCGGTCAGGGCCAGGCCGCCATCGGGCTGGGACGAGGCCATGAGGATCTTCGCCGCCTTATCCAGCTCTTCGCTGGTGGGCAGGTGGATCACCGGGCGCGCGGTACGCAGCAGCCAGGTCAGGGACACCACCAGCAGCAGCACCGCGGCGCCCAGCAAGGAGCGCAGGCCACGGGGCGCATCGGCGTCCAGGGTGAACTGCCACCACAGCTGATGGCTGTAGGGCACGTCCTGATAGGCGAACAGCAGCAGCCAGATGGAAGCGCCGAGCACGCAGACGCTGGCCACCAGGTACAGCGGCGAGAACGGCAGTTCGGTGAGGCGGCTGGGGCGGTAGAACGAACGACGGAACACGGCCAGCAGGCTGGCGGTGAGGGTCATCAGGCAGGCTTCTTCCCAGTCGAAACCCTTGAGCAGGGAGAGCAGGGCACCTACCAGCAAGAGGATGGTGGTGAGCATCCAGGCCGCTGACAGGCGTCGGCGCAGGCCCTGGGCCAGCAGCAGGCAGAGCACGCCGATCAGGCTGGCGCCGAAGTGCGAGGCGTCCACCAGGCGATGGGGAATCAGGAAACCGATGTGTTGCAGACGGGTGTCGATTTCCGGGGTGGCGCCGGAAAACAGCAGCACCACGCCAGAGAGGAACACCAGCACCGCGAGGATCGGCGCCGCCAGGCCAGAAGCCACCCGCAGCGATTGGCGGGTCTGGAACAGGCGCTGGGCTTCGTTGATCAGCAGCAGGACGCAGGCCACCAGCATCGGCAGCACCACGTAGATCAGGCGATACAGCAATAGGGCAGCGGCCAGGGGCGCAGCGCCGAGCTTGTCGGCGAAGGCTGCCAGCAGGATCGCTTCGAACACCCCGACGCCACCGGGTACGTGGCTCAGTACACCGGCGGCCAGGGCCAGCAGGTACACCAGCAGGAAGGCGCCGAACGGCGGCGCTTCGGGCAGCAGCAGGTAGAGCACGGTGGCGGCGGCGGCGACATCCAGGGCGGTGATGATCAGTTGCAGGAAGGTCAGGCGACGCCCGGGCAGGCGCAGGGTGCGGCGGCCAACCCGTACCAGCAGGTTGTCGCGCAGAGGCTGTTCCGGCAGGCGACGGCGATAGATGCCGATGGCCAGTACCGCTCCCAGCAGCAGGATGGCCAGGGCGATGCCCGCCAGCAGGCTTTCCGGCAGGCGCAGGGCCGCCGAGGCAGCAGGCAGGTTGCTCAGGGTGGCCAGGGCTGCCAGCGGGGGCAGGGCGCAGCCCAGGGACAGGCTGGCGAACAGGGTCATATGGGCCACATCGGCGGCCCCCAGCCCGTGGCGGGCATACAGTCGGTAGCGCACCGAGCCACCGGACAGCAGCGACAGGCCGATGGCGTTGCCGATGGCGAAGGCGGTGAAGCCGCCCAGGGCCAGGGCGCGGCCGGGCAGGTTGACTCCGGCGTAGCGGCTGGCCGACCACTCGTAGCCCAGCAGGATGATGAAGCCGACGATGGTCGCGCCCAAGGCACCGAGCAGGGCCGGTTTGGGCACTTCGAGGATTGAGTCGTGCAGTGCGTAGAAGTCCAGCTCGCTGAGCAGATGGCGGCAAGCGATCAGGGCGATGGCGAACAGCAGCAGGGTCACGGCCAGGCCCAGTGGCTGGCGGTATTTGCTCAACAGGTCCAGCCAGCGCAAGCGAGTGACTGTAATGGGTTGAGTGGTGGTAGCGGTATCGGCGTCTTGTGAATCAGACATGTTGGCGCGCATCAATCACCTCGTGGATTGTGCGCGACAGGATGGGGGTATCCAGCCAAGTTACCAATCCCTGTAGAAAAAATAATTTCAAATATTAACGCGTCTCACCGTGGCCCGGCGAGCTTGCGCGATCAACGCAAGGTGGTTGCCCCGAGACAGAGCATAGCTTGCATGGTGAAGAGTCGACGCGCTGCTAAAGGTTCGCAACACATTGCCAGATCATTGTTGCCAAAGGACTTTTTCGACAGATACAAAAAAGGCCACTCTTTCGAGTAGCCTTTTTTGATGTTTGGTTGCGGGAGCCGGATTTGAACCGACGACCTTCGGGTTATGAGCCCGACGAGCTACCAGACTGCTCCATCCCGCGTCTGTGTGGCGGCATTCTACAGATGAACGACCGAGTGTCAACCGTTAATGGTCCCAGAGGTCAAATTAACGTCGAAAACCTGGCTGGCCACCTTAAGTCATGGACCTGCAAGGAGTTTTACAGAGCGTGAGGGTAGGACAAAACACACGCGCACAAAAAAGGCCACTCTTTCGAGTAGCCTTTTTTGATGTTTGGTTGCGGGAGCCGGATTTGAACCGACGACCTTCGGGTTATGAGCCCGACGAGCTACCAGACTGCTCCATCCCGCGTCTGTGTGGCCGAATTCTACAGGGTGATCAGTTTGTGTCAATCATTAAATTTTAAAAATTGCTTCCTGTTCAATCGCTTAGCGTTTTGATGTGGCCTTTTGAAGTGGCCTTGGCCCCGCTAGAACGGGGCCTGTAGCTCTATTGAGGGTGCCTTGCCCATTGAAAAAATAAATTCGTTCATCAGTGCCTTGCATCAGCCGCTTGATGCAAGGCACTGGTGCTATATACAGGTATCGGTAGATACTTGCTGCCTGCCTTCATTCCAGCCTCTGCCTTCTGTGATCTCTGCCTTTATATGATGCAGCGCAAAATCATCCACATTGACTGTGATTGCTTCTATGCAGCCATCGAGATGCGCGACGATCCGCAACTGGCCAGCAAGCCTCTGGCAGTGGGCGGCTCCGCGGACCGGCGCGGGGTGATCGCCACCTGCAACTATGAGGCGCGGGCTTATGGGGTGCGTTCAGCCATGTCATCGCGGCACGCCTTGACCCTGTGCCCGGACCTGGTGATCGTCAAGCCGCGCATGGATGCCTATCGCGAGGCCTCGAAAGAGATTCACACGATCTTTCGCGACTACACGGACCTGATCGAGCCACTGTCACTGGACGAGGCTTACCTGGATGTCTCCGACAGCCCCAGTTTCGCCGGCAGTGCCACGCGCATCGCCCAGGACATTCGGCGGCGGGTCTCCAATCAGTTGCATATCACCGTGTCGGCGGGGGTGGCGCCGAACAAGTTCCTGGCGAAGATTGCCAGCGACTGGAAAAAGCCCAATGGGCTGTTCGTGATCACCCCGGATCAGGTGGAGGACTTTGTTTCCGAGTTGCCGGTGAACAAGCTGCACGGCGTTGGCAAGGTCACCGCGGACAAGCTGGCGCGCCTGGGCATCGTTGACTGCTTGCAACTGCGCGACTGGACCAAGCTGGCCTTGGTGCGCGAATTCGGCAGTTTCGGCGAGCGCTTGTGGAGCCTGGCCCGGGGGATCGACGAGCGCCCGGTGCAGAATGACAGTCGCCGGCAATCCATCAGCGTGGAGAACACCTATGACGCGGATCTGCCGGATCTGGACAGCTGCCTGCAAAAACTCCCGGAACTGATGGAGACGCTGGCGGGGCGCATTGCCCGCATCGACAGCAGTTACCGGCCAGGCAAACCGTTCGTCAAAGTGAAGTTTCACGACTTTACCCAGACCACTCTGGAGCAGGCAGGGGCGGGGCGGGACCTGGACAGTTACCGACAGTTGCTGACCCAGGCCTTCAAGCGCGGCGGCAAGCCGGTGCGGCTGCTGGGAATTGGTGTGCGCCTGCAGGATTTGCGCGGTGCTCACGAACAGCTGGAGCTGTTCAGGGGGATCTAGCCTCGGATGTCAGCGATTCCGGACGCTACCTTGCAAGCGTAGCGCCGCCACCGCTGGCAGGAGAGGGTCAATGGTTGCCGGGATCGGCTACCAGTCGACCGGCATTCTTGGCCAGGGACTTGAGAAATTCGTTCTGCAGCTCCGGATCGTTGCGGGTCAGCTCGATCAAGCTTTGCTCCAGCTCGCTGGCTTCTTCTTCCAGGCCCAGTTCCGACAGGCGCTTGACCCGGTGCACCCATTGGCTCACCTCATCATCTTCAAGGTCGTCGTAGATCAGTGCGTGGGCTTCCAGCAGCTTGCTGCGCAAGTTGCTGCTGATGCTCAGGGACGAGTCCGAGTGCACTTCGTCCTGGGCGTCCTCGACGCTGATCTGCAGTTTTCCGATGTGCTTCAGGTCCTGCTCGGAGAACGGGTTGTCCAGCAGGTTCAAGCGCAGCACGCCATTGCGGTCAGTGCTCAACTCGTAGGTTTCCTTGCCGGCCTTGACCTGCACCGGGCGCTCGCTCCAGGGCAGGCTCGAATACTCCAGGCGCTTGTCGCGCTGGACTTCGCCAATGGCCGCCAGGTTCTGCTGGGCGCGACCGTGGGAGGGCATGTTCATGAACGGGTTGATCCCGGATACGCCGTAGCTGATCCAGTCCTTGGTCACGCTGTCCGGCAGGTTGCCCAGGGCAAAGACATTGACCACGTTGGCGCCCACACCGGCCACCAGGGCCACTGCACCTAGCGGGATCTCGTAGATCTCCCGCCAGGGCTGATAGGGGGTGTAGCGATCGTAGTGGCGAGTGACCTCGAACTCGGTGACTTCGAAGGTCTTCTGCTCATGGATGCGTACCCGACGTTGCGGCAGCTCAAGCACCTTAGGCTCACCGACATCGATCTGCAGGCTGTGGTCGAGCAGTTTGCGCTCGACCCGTTCCTCGTGCTCGCTGCGTTGCGACATCTGATTGGCGCAGCCGCTGACCAGCAGGGCACCGCACAAGGCGGCGCCACCGAGGCTTAAGGTGTTTCGCTTGAACATGACTTCTCTATCTGGTTTCAGCGACGAATACGGGCTTGGAGGAAGGACAGCACGTCGGCCACGGGCAATGCTTGCGCCTCGGCTTCGGTACGGCTCTTGTATTCCAGGTTGCCTTCGGCGAGACCGCGGTCACTGACCACGATCCGGTGAGGAATGCCGATCAGCTCCATGTCCGCGAACTTGATGCCCGGGCTGGTCTTCTTGTCGCGGTCGTCCAGCAGTACCTCGAAACCGGCGGCGGTGAGCTGCGCGTACAGCGTGTCGGTGGCTTCACGGACCTGCTCGGTTTCGTAGCGCAGCGGTACCAGGGCGATCTGGAACGGCGCCAGGGTATCGCTCCAGATGATGCCGTTCTGGTCGTTGTTCTGCTCGATGGCGGCGGCCACCACGCGGGATACGCCAATGCCGTAGCAGCCCATTTCCAGGGTGACCGGCTTGCCGTTCTCGCCCAGCACTTCGCACTTCATCGCCTTGCTGTACTTGTTGCCCAGCTGGAAGATGTGCCCGACTTCGATGCCGCGCTTGATTTCCAGGGTGCCCTTGCCATCAGGGCTTGGATCGCCGGCAACGACGTTGCGCAGGTCGGCCACGCTTGGAACCGGTAGGTCGCGCTCCCAGTTGACGCCGAAATAGTGCTTGTCGTCGATGTTGGCGCCAACGCCGAAGTCGCTCATCAGCTCCACCGAACGGTCGATGATGATCGGCAGCGGCAGGTTCACCGGGCCCAGGGAGCCGGCACCGGCGCCGATGGCGTCGCGCAGCTCGGCTTCGGACGCCATCACCAGCGGGCTGGCAACGCCTGGCTGGTTGGCCGCCTTGATTTCGTTCAACTCGTGGTCGCCGCGGATGATCAGGGCGATCAGCTTGCCGGCTTCCTCGGCGTGCACCACCAGGGTCTTGACGGTTTTCTCGATGGGCAGGTTGTAGCCTTCGACCAACTGGGCGATGGTTTTCGCATCGGGGGTGTCGACCAGGCGCATGGCTTCGGTGGCCGCCGGGCGAGACGCCTCACGCGGCACAGCCTCGGCCTTCTCGATGTTCGCCGCGTAGTCGGAGCCGTTGCTGAAGACGATATCGTCTTCGCCGGACTCGGCCAGTACGTGGAACTCGTGGGAGCCGGCGCCGCCGATCGAGCCGTTGTCAGCCTCTACCGGGCGGAACTTCAGGCCCAGGCGCGTGAAGACGTTGCAGTAGGCCTGGTGCATGCGGTCGTAGGTGACCTGCAAGGATGCCTGGTCGGTGTGGAAGGAGTAGGCATCCTTCATGATGAATTCGCGGCCGCGCATCAAGCCGAAGCGTGGGCGGATCTCATCACGGAATTTGGTCTGGATCTGGTACAGGTTGATCGGCAACTGCTTGTAGCTGCTCAACTCGTTGCGCATCAGATCGGTGATCACTTCTTCGTGGGTCGGGCCGGCGCAGAAGTCGCGGCCGTGGCGATCCTTGAAGCGCAGCAGTTCCGGGCCGTACTCTTCCCAGCGCCCCGACTCCTGCCACAGCTCGGCCGGCTGGGTGCTCGGCATCAACACTTCAAGCGAACCGGCAGCGTTCATTTCTTCACGAACGATGGCTTCGACCTTGCGCATTACCCGCAGGCCCATCGGGAGCCAGGTGTACAGGCCCGAGGCCAGTTTGCGGATCATGCCGGCGCGCAGCATCAACTGATGGCTGATCACGACCGCATCGGAAGGCGTTTCTTTCTGTGTGGCGAGCAAAAATTGACTGGTGCGCATGGTAGGCCGTTGTCGGTTGCTGAAGACTAGAAATGACGGAGCATTGTACGGGCGAGTTCCGCTGGCGTACAGGATTGTGCTCGGAGGCCTCGGGGGGTGGGCCGAAAAGCCCGCAACCCCCGGGATTGATTAGGATTCTTCGCTTGCGGCGGTGCCGTTGGCCGTCGCCTCGGGCTCGGGTTTGGGGCCGGCGCGGCGGCTCTCCTGGAACCAGTGCACGGCGATCAGGATCAACGTAGGTACGCCGAGTATCGCGGTGATGAGGAAAAAGTTGTGGTAGCCGAACTTTTCCACCATGACGCCGGAATAGCCACCGATCAGTCGTGGCAGCAACAGCATGATGGAGCTGAGCAGCGCATATTGCGTGGCGGAGAACTTGAGGTTGGTCAGGCTTGAGAGGTAGGCGACGAAAGCCGAGGTCGCCATGCCCGAGCTGAAGTTGTCCAGGGAAATGGTGACAATCAGCATTTCCAGGTTCGGCCCCATGTCGGCCAGCATCAGGAACAGCAGGTTGGTCCCGGCGGACGCGGCGCCGCCGATGAACAGGATCGGCAGGATGCCGAAGCGCACGATCAACAGGCCGCCCATGCCCGCGCCCAGCAGGGTCATGATCAGGCCGAAGATCTTGCTGACCCCGGCAATCTGGTCCTTGGTGAAGCCCTGGTCGATGTAGAACACGTTGGCCATCACGCCCATGACCGTGTCCGACATGCGGTAGGTGGCAATCAGACCCAGCAGCAGGAAAGCCTGCCAGCGGTAACGCAGGATGAAGTCGTTGACCGGCGTAAGCACCGGCGCCAGGCCCCGGCGGCCCATGGCTGACAGGCACAGGGTGCTGAGGGTGATGTAGAGGATTGCCCGCAGGAAGGCCCGGTCCTCCAGCAGCAGGTCCAGCGGGCTCATGCCGTCGAAGATCACGCTGGCGAAGTCGGTGTTGTACAGCTGGGTGAAGGTGGCAGGTACGGAAACCAGCAGCACGATCAGCACGAAGACCGAGATCAACTGGTGGGCGAAGCTGTAGCGTCCCGCAGACAGCTGGGTGCGCAATGGCACCGGTGGTTCGCGCATCAGCAGGGTGGTGACCAGCGCCGGAATCATCAGCACGCCGAACAGCACGTAGGTGCCGGTCCAGGCCGAATGCTTGTAGCTGAAGCCGGTGGAGCCGAAACCTTCGGCGAAGAACAGGGCGCCAGCGGTGGCCAGGAGCACCGCGATTCGGTAGCCGGACATATAGCTGGCGGCCAGCGCAGCCTGGCGGCTGTCATCGGCGATTTCCAGGCGGTAGGCGTCGATGGCGATGTCCTGGGTGGCCGAGGCAAAGGCCACGACCACGGCAATGGCTATCAGCCAGGAAAGATGCTTTTGCGGGTCGCAGAACCCCATGCCGATCAGGCCGAGAATCACCAGGGTTTGCGCCAGCACCAGCCAGGAGCGGCGTCGACCGAGCTTGCCCAGCAGGGGCAGGCGCCATTGGTCGAGCAGGGGGGACCACACCCACTTGAAGGCATACGCCAGGCCGATCAGGCTGGCATAACCGATGGTTTCACGGGCTACACCGGCCTCGCGCAACCACACCGAAAGAGTCGAGAACACCAGCATGTAGGGCATGCCGGCGGCGAAACCAAGCAGCAACAGCACGAGCGTCGAGGGGCTGGCATAGGCGGCAAGTGCGGCGCGCCAGGTTTTACGGGGCATGGGCTGAAGTCTGCCTCAGATGACGGAAACAAAGCGCGCACTCTAACCGCTGTGCTCTACCGGACGCCAGCCATGGCGCTGAATATCCACGCGATTGTTCAGGATAGAGACACCTTCGCCGCGCAGTCTGGCACGCTGTTCGTCGCCCGAGGGGCTGCCGGCCGGCAGGCTGATGCGGCCACCAGCCCCCAGAACCCGGTGCCAGGGCAGGCGCGAGTCGGCGGGCAATTGGCTGAGGGTGCGCCCGACCCAGCGGGCAGCCCGCCCCAGGCCGGCCATTTGCGCCAGCTGGCCATAGCTCACGACCTTGCCTTCGGGGACCTGGGCCAGGGTCAGGTACAGCGCCGTACGTCGGATCTGTGCGGGGCTTTGCGGATCTTCGCCGTGTTCGGTCACATTCGCGGTTCCAGATAGCAGAAAAGGAGGACGCTGGTCGGTAGTGCAGATAACGGGTGGATGCGTATTGAACTCACTCGCAATACCCGGGTCAGTCCTGACTAAGGCTTGTTCAACAGGAATAATGCCGTTTTTTTTCGCAAGATCGAGTCCTGTATCTACTTATGTTGCCAAGAACGTTGCTGTGTTTCGCGGTGCTCAGCACCTCCATGCCTGTGCTGGCCGATACCGTCTGGTTGAAGAACGGTGATCGCCTGAGTGGCAAGATCAAGGTCTTCGATGGCGGCAAGCTGTTGATCCAGACTGATTATGGCGGTGCCATTTCCATTGATTGGAAACAGGTCAAGACGTTGGAGAGCGATCAGGAACTGCTGGTCAAGCAGGATGCCTATTCCGGGGAAAAGGCCAAATCGCTGCAGGCTTCCGAGGACGGCAAGGTCATCCTGGCCAATGGCGAGGCGCCCAAGACGGTCGAGCTGGCGAGTATCCAGCAGATCATGAAGCCCAAGCCATTGGTGGAGGACATGCTCTGGAAGGGCAATGTCGACGTGGCCATGGACTACAAGCGTGCCGAGAAGAATACCGATGACTACGACATCGACTTCAAGACGTCGGCACGCCATGGCGCCTGGCGTCATAACGCTCAGGGCGAGTACAACCGCGAGTTCCAGGATCACCAGGTGACCACCGACAACTGGAGCGCGGAATACGCCCTGGACCGGTTCATCACCGATAAGTGGTACTGGGAAGGGCGCCTGACCTACAAGCGCGACAAGGTCGAGGACCTGGCGCGGCAGCGGGTGGTGGGTACCGGTCCGGGCTACCAGTTCTGGGACGATGAACTGGGTGCGTTCTCCCTGGGCTCGCTGCTCAACCGCACGGACTACGAGTATGCCGATGGCGGCAAGGACAACTTCTATTCCCTGGCCATGAAGTGGGACTACAACCGCTACTTGATCGGCAAGCGGGTGGAGTTCTTCACCAATGGCGAAGTGGGGCGGCCGCTGTCGGGTGTGGCTGACTATGCACTGGATGCCGAGATGGGGCTGCGCTACAAGGTCACCGACTGGGCGTCGCTGAACCTCAAGGCAGAAAAGGACCTGATCCGTGGCACCAAGGACAGTGATCTGGACAAGACCCGCTACACCGTGGGCTTTGGCGTGACCTGGTAAGCCGGGGCGCCTTTGCCGCAAGCGAGGGCGCCGACAAAACTGACGGGCACAAAAAAGCCCCGCTGTTGAGGGCGGGGCTTTTTTACTGGATCAGTACAAGTTAGATAACTTGAACTTCTTCAGCTTGCATGCCTTTCTGACCGCGGGTAGCGATGAAAGAAACCTGTTGGCCTTCTTTCAGGCTTTTGAAGCCGTCGGACTGGATAGCTTTGAAGTGTACGAACAGGTCGTCACCGGATTGTGGAGTGATGAAGCCGAAGCCTTTTTCATCGTTGAACCACTTAACGGTACCGGTTTGGCGATTAGACATGGTGTATCTCCTTGGACAAAGTTAACTGCGACTCAGGAAAAGCCCTGGCCGAGACTGAGTGCAAAGAGCAGGAAAAATTCTTGGAGATGGTTGGATCGAAATTCAACATCGTGTAGAGATTCTCAGTGACACAAGCAGCACAGTGGCGCCACCTTAACCCTTTTTCCTGAACGTGCCAATGGTCAGTGCGAAGGTTTCTCAGTTTTCGTGACTGACGGCGAGCTACCGGTCGCTCAGCCCTTGAAAAACACGGGGCGAGGCGAGAAAAACGCCCCAGACTTTGAACCCGGCCACGCGCCCCGGTAAGATGCCGGACCGAATTTTTTCACCTCGTTATTTCAGGACACCCGCCATGAGCATCAAATCGGACAAGTGGATTCGCCGCATGGCGCAAGAGCACGGCATGATCGAGCCCTTCGTCGAGCGCCAGATGCGTGGCGAAGGCCAGGATCGGCTGATCTCCTTCGGGGTGTCGAGCTATGGCTACGACGTGCGTTGCGCCGACGAGTTCAAGGTGTTCACCAACATCAACTCGGCAACCGTTGACCCGAAGAACTTCGATGAGAAGAGCTTCGTCGACATCAAGAGCGATGTCTGCATCATCCCTCCGAACTCCTTTGCCCTGGCCCGCACCGTCGAGTACTTCCGCATTCCGCGCAACGTGCTGACCATCTGCCTGGGCAAGAGCACCTATGCCCGTTGCGGCATCATCGTCAACGTGACCCCGCTGGAGCCGGAGTGGGAAGGGCACGTGACCCTGGAGTTCTCCAACACCACGACCCTGCCGGCGAAGATCTACGCCAACGAAGGCGTGGCGCAGATGCTGTTCCTGGAGTCTGACGAAGAGTGCGAAGTGTCCTATAAGGACCGTGGTGGCAAATACCAGGGCCAGCGTGGCGTGACCTTGCCACGCACCTGAGTTCGTCTGTCTGACGAACAGCGGGAATTCCTGAGCGGGCAGGCACTCTATTGAGGGTACTGCCGGCACGCGCAAGGCGTGTCGGGCACAGCTCAGGAGTGCCCCATGAAGATAGATCCGCGAATCAGCGCCGCCTTGGCCAGGTTGGAACCCAATCAGGTCGGCTTGTTGGCCTGGACCCTGCTGGCGCATCCTCCCGTCAGCATGGCGGGCGGTATTCCCGGTCAGCCTGACCCCGACTCTCCGCAACCCCTTGAACCCACCGAGCCTGGCGAGCCTACCTTGCCGGATGAGCCGCCGCCCGCGCCTGTCGCCTGAGGCGAGCAGCGCCGGTCCATGGTCCCGACCGCCGCAAGGACGGGCGGACGGGGACATCTGACCTGATCGCCGGCTATTTCAGGTTGCCACTGAGAAATTGCTGCAGGCGTTCGCTCTTCGGATTGCCCAGCACCTCTTCGGGGGGGCCTTCTTCCTCCACCAGGCCCTTGTGCAGGAACAGCACCTGGCTCGACACCTTGCGCGCAAAGCTCATTTCGTGGGTGACCATGATCATGGTCCGTCCTTCCTCCGCCAGCCCCTGGATCACCTTGAGCACTTCGCCCACCAGTTCTGGGTCCAGGGCCGAGGTCGGCTCGTCGAACAGCATGACTTCCGGCTCCATGGCCAGGGCACGGGCGATAGCCACCCGTTGCTGCTGGCCGCCGGAGAGGAAGGCCGGGTACTGGGTGGCGACCCGGGCCGGCAGGCCGACCTTGTCCAGGTAGCGCCGGGCACGCTCCTCGGCGTCCTTGGTGCTGACCCCCAGCACCCGGCGCGGGGCCATGGTGATGTTTTCCAGCACGGTCATGTGGCTCCACAGGTTGAAATGCTGGAACACCATGGCCAGGCGAGTGCGGATCCGTTGCAGCTCCGCCGGATCGGCCACGTGCATGCCGTGGCGATCACTGACCATGCGGATCGGCTGGCCATCCAGGCTCATGGCCCCGTCGTCCGGGGTTTCAAGGAAGTTGATGCAGCGCAGGAAGGTGCTTTTTCCCGAACCACTGGCGCCGATCAGGCTGATCACGTCGCCGGTCCTGGCCTTGAGGGAGACGCCTTTGAGCACTTCGTTGTCGCCGTAGCATTTGTGCAGGCCTTCAACAGTCAGTTTGTACATGGGGCGTGCATCCTCAAGGCGAAAGTAGATAGCCGCTGCGATAGGCTTCGCGGCCGGCGACATGGGCGATGATCATGCCGGCGGTGGCCATGCGCTTCAGCGAGCGGGCGTACAGCAGTCCGGGGTTGTTGCAATGGACAGGGGTGACCCGATCGCTGACCGGATCGATGATTTCGGCCACCAACTGCCCGGCCTGTAGGTATTCCCCCGGCAGCGCGCTGAACACCAGCAGCCCGCCCACCGGCGCTGCGACCGGCTCGACCCCGGCCAGGGGCGTGGCCGGGAAAGGCAGTTCGGGCAGCGCCGGTGGCAGGCCTTCGATAGCGCCGAAATGGATCAGGTAGTCCACCAGGGCCTGACAGTCCAGGCTGGCCAGGCCATGATTGACGTCACCCTGCCCCCGCAGTTCGACGGTCACGGCAAAGCTTCCCGAGGGAATGGCGAAGCGTGCGCCGAAGCGTTGCTGCAGTTGCCACCACAGCAGAGTGAAGCATTCGTCGAATGACTGGCCGCCGGAGTCGGTGGCCAGCAGGCAGGCTTCGGCACCGATGTAGCGCGCCAGCGGCTCGACCCGGGGCCAGGCCTCGGGGGTGGTGTAGAGGTGTGCCACGGCTTCGAAGTCGCAATGCAGGTCCAGCACCATATCGGCATCACAGGCCAGCCGTTGCAGAGTTAGGCGCAGGGATTGCAGTTGTGTGGTCGGTCGCTGGCGGCTCAGGGCTGCGGCCAGGTGCCGGCGGATCAGGTCGAGGTTGTGTTGCGCATCGTCATTGAGCTGCTCTTCGACGAGGTTGCCGACTTCCTCGCTGAGGTCGACGAACCAGCGGTTGAAGTTCTGTCCGCTCTCCAGCTCGTAGCGCCCCAGCGGTACGTCCATCAATACCTGTTCCAGGCCAACCGGATTGGCCACCGGCACCAGCACGATTTCGTGGCGCAGGCGGCCGGCGGCTTCCAGCTCCGCCAGGCGTTGCTTGAGGTGCCAGGCCACCAGCATGCCGGGCAGTTCGTCGGCGTGCAGGGAGGCCTGGATATAGACCTTGCCCGGGGCCTGGGCAGGGCCGAAATGAAAGCTGTGGACCTGTCGCGCGGTGCCCGGCAATGGGGCGATCAGGTCGTGGATCTCGTGGCGCATTGCATGTTTTCCTGTTGCAAGTCCTAGTGGGTTGGCCCGAGGAAGGCCAGCCAGCGGCGTTCGGCGAGGCGGAACAGGCCCACCAGGGTGAAGGTCACGCACAGGTAGATGATCGCGGCGATGCCGAACGACTGAAACGTCAGGAAGGTCGCCGAGTTGGCGTCCCGGGCGATTTTCAGAATGTCGGGAATGGTCGCGGTGAACGCCACCGTGGTGGAGTGCAGCATCAGGATCACCTCGTTGCTGTAGTAGGGCAGCGAGCGGCGCAGGGCCGAGGGCATGATCACGTAGGCATACAGTTTCCAGCCACTGAGGCCGTAGGCCTTGGCCGCCTCGACTTCGCCGTGGGCCATGCTGCGGATCGCCCCGGCGAAAATTTCTGTGGTGTAGGCGCAGGTATTGAGGGCGAAGGCCAGGATGGTGCAGTTCATCGCATCGCGAAAGAACGCATCGAGCACCGGCTGCGCACGAATCGCGGCGATGCTGTAGATCCCGGTGTAGCAGATCAGCAGCTGGATGTAGAGCGGCGTGCCGCGAAACAGGTAGGTGTAGAACTGCACTGGCCAGCGGATGTAGCGCTTGGGCGAAACCCGGGCAATGGACAGCGGGATCGACACCACAAAACCGATACAGATTGATGCGCTGAGCAACCACATAGTCATGGCCAGCCCGGTCATGTGGTAGCCGTCGCTGTAGAGGAACGGCCGCCAGTATTCCTGCAGGAGTTCGATCATCGCACGGCCTCCCGGGCACCGGCCGCATAGCGGCGTTCAAGCCGGCGCAGCACGAAGTTGGAAGCACTGGTGATCAGCAAATAGATCAATGCCGCCAGGACCAGGAAATAGAACAGCTGGTAGGTGCTCTTGCCGGCGTCCTGGGCGGCCTTGACCAGGTCGGCCAGGCCGATGATCGACACCAGGGCGGTGGCCTTGAGCATCACCATCCAGTTGTTGCCGATGCCCGGCAGGGCGAAGCGCATCATCTGTGGGAACACCACGAAGCGAAAGCGCTGGCCGCGCTTCAGGCCGTAGGCGGTCGCCGCTTCTACCTGGCCCCGAGGCACTGCAAGGATCGCCCCGCGAAAGGTCTCGGTGAAGTAGGCGCCATAAATGAAGCCCAGGGTGATGACTCCGGCGCTGAAGGGGTTGATCTCGATGTATTCCCACTCCATGAAATCCGTGAAGGAGGTCAGCCAGGTCTGCAGGCTGTAGAAGATCAGCAGCATCAGGACCAGGTCCGGCACGCCGCGGATCAGGGTGGTATAGAGCTGGGCAGGAATGCGCAGCAGTTTGAAGCTGGAGAGTTTGGCGCTGGCGCCCAGCAGGCCGAGCAGAACGCTGACCAGGAGCGACAACACCGACAACTTGATGGTCATCCAGGTACCTTCCAGCAGCAGAGGGCCGAAACCCTTGAGGCTGAAGGCGGAAAGCCCCAGGTTTTTTAGAAGTTCTTCGAGCATCGATCAGTGACCCGTGGCGATAAAAAAGGCGCCCATCGAGGATGGGCGCCGGCAGGTTATTTACCGCTGTAGAGGTTCAGGTCACCGAAGTGTTTTTTCTGGATGGTGGCGTAGGTGCCATCATCGTGTAACGCTTTGATACCTTTATCCAGAAGCGCTTTCAGCTCTTTGTTACCTTTCGAGATACCGACGGCGGTCTTGGCCGGCAGCAGGGGATCGTCCACCGGCTTGCTGACCTCGTAGTCAGCGCCCTGAGGCGACTTGAGGAAGCCCAGTTCGGCCTGCAGCATGTCCTGGATCGAGGCATCCAGGCGCCCGGAGGTCAGGTCGGCGTAGACCTGGTCCTGGTTCTGATAGGCCTGGGTCTTCACCCCGGCCTTGTCCAGTACGGCCTTGGCATAGGCTTCCTGGATAGTGCCCTGCTCATAGCCGACGGTCTTGCCCTTGAGCGATGCGCTGTCTGCGCTCAGGCCCGAGCCTTTCTTGAACACCAGTGCGGTAGGGCCGGAGAACAGCTCGCTGGAAAAGTCGATGACCTTTTCCCGGGCCGGAGTGACGGTCATGGAGGAGATCACACCGTCGAATTTATTGGCCTTGAGGCCCGGGATCATGCCGTCGAAGTCACTTTCGACCCACTTGCACTTGACCTTCAGCTCGGCGCAGATGGCGTTGCCCAGGTCGATGTCGAAGCCCACCAGGCTGCCATCGGCGGCCTTGGATTCGAAGGGGGCATAGGACGGGTCGACGCCGAAGCGCAGCTCCTTGTATTCCTTGGCCAGGGCGGAGCCGGCGGCCATGCACAGCGCCAATGCAGAAAGGGTCAGCAATGCTTTTTTCATTATTCAATCCCTAAGAACCAATATGAGCGCTTGTGGCGCGTGAGTACTGTTACTGGAACGCATAAGACTTAATGAAAGTAGCAATTTCCGAACCAGAGTCCCGAACAAGTGTTTTAAAAGCTGTTGATAGTCTTCGAGCCAAGCGTGCCGAGCACTGAAATGGGGCGTGCTGCTGGCCTGGCGCCAAGAGAGTGCGTGATGTCTGGGAGGGGCCATGCGGCCGGTGCCGAGCGGATGTTCGCCGGGTGGATCGCTGGAGGCTGGGGTGAGGGCCGATCGTTGTCGGGCAAGCCCGCTGGCGCAAGGTGCGCCAGCGGGTTGGAGCAGCTGGATTACTTGCCGGGGACCAGGGTCAGGCGGGTCTTACCGTAGCTGCGTTCGAAGTTCTGCGGCTGCATCGGGAAGCTCAGGTACTGGGCCTTGAGCCAGCCATCGATGCCGTTGGCGTAGTTCGGGCTCACCGGGTTGCTGGATTGGCCACTGCTGTTGAGGCCCATCAGCGGCTCGCTCAGTGCGAAGTCGACGATAAAGCGCAGAGTCGGGGTGTGGCTGATGGCAAAGTCCTGGCCCCAGTGATACCCGGCGCTGTTGATGGTGTTGTGGTCGCCCCCCGCCTGCAATGGCCCGCGAAGCGCCTGGCCGTTGCTGTTGCTCCAGCGATAGCTGTGCAGCTTGCCCCACTGCCAGGCCTTGCGGTCGCCGCCCATCAGTTGCTCGCCGGCGCTGACGGCCGCCGCCAGGCTGTGGGCAATGACCGTCGGTTTGTCTGCTTTCTGTCCGGCACGCGAGTCGCCCCAGAACGGGCTGTCTTCTCGCCCCAGAAGATGGTCGGCCTGGGCCGAGTAGGACAGGCCGGCGTTGGCGACCAGGGCTTGCCAGGCGATAGCGGACTCCGGGCCGAGTCGACTGAGGAAGATCTGCTTGGCGCTTTCCTGGAGGAACAATTCGTAGAGCGCGGCGTCGGCGGAGCCGGCACTGAGCTTGCCGTCGAAGGCCATCAGCCGGCTGTAGGCCTCGCGGGCCTTGGCCCGGTCAGCCTCGGGCAGGACCTGGATGGCGTTTTTCAGCGGCTGGGCCATGCCCGGTGCCTCGAACATCTGCTTCAACTTGGCGGCGAACAGGGTGCTCTGGTCGTATTGCAGGGCAATCAGGCTGCGGTTGTCCTGTTTGCCGGCAGACAGCAATTGGCCGATGCGCTCGGCCCGCTCGGGAGCCTCCCAGGAGTTGGACAGTTGCATGCCGTAGCCACGGGAGATCACCCGTTGATTGGCAGTGGCGATCCAGCCTTGCGCCGGGTCCTGGTCGTAGGGATGGAGCATCGGGTCGGCGTAGCCGTCCCAGTCATAGCGCCCGTCCCAGCCGGGAGACGGCAGCAGGCCCTGGCCTTCGCGGCGGTTGGGGAAGCGCCCGGTGACCTGCCAGCCAATGTTGCTGGCGTCGGCATAGACCATGTTCAGGGCAATGGCGCGGATCTCGCGGCTGGCGTCGGAGGCTTTTTCCGCATTCTGCGCCCGGGACAGGTCGAAGAACGCATCCAGGCTCTTGTCGTCCTTGAGCTCCGGCACCTGCAGCGCCAGGCCGTAGCCATTGGCCAGCGGGGTGTTGGCGCCAATCCCCAGCGAGCTGTTGAGCAGTGGGCCGTGGCGGGTTTCGTACACCGCTTCGCGAATCGGCCGCTGGCCTTTGACGAAGTAGGTTTCGTTGCGAACGATGGTCGGCTGCCATTTGCCGTTGTTCAGGTAATACAGGGCATTGCCCTGGCGCTTGAGTTTCTCCAGGAACAGGTCCTGGTTGTCGCCCATCGCTGAGCTCATGCTCCAGGCCAGCTTGCCGTTGAACCCCTGCAGAATGGCCGGCAAGCCGGCAATCGAGGCGCCCGCCACCTGATACTTCGGGGCGCGGAGCTGCACGTAGTACCAGGCGCTGATCTGGCTGTCGCTGGCCAGCAGGCTGCGACCGCTGCGGGCGCGCTGCGGGGCCACCGCCAGGTTGCTGCCTCCGGTGGCTCCCAGGGTATTGAGGGCCGACATCTGCCTGGCGGCAAGGCTCAGCTCGGCCAGGCCGGGCACCTGCACGGCCAGCCCCTTGAGCTTGTCGGCCTCGGCCATGGGCAGGGGTTCATCGGGGTAGCTCGGCGTCAGCCAGGGCAGCGTGTCGCTGCCGACTTTTTGCGTGAGGACCAGCGCATTGATCTCTTCCAGCAGGTTGGCGGACTGGCCGAAATTCAGCAGGCAGAAGATCAGCGCCGAATCCTCGGCCTTCCAGTATTCGGGGGTGTAGCCCTTCGACGCCAGATCCGGCGGCAGTTTGTCGCGATAGCGGAACAGGTAGGCGTTGACCCCCCGGGCATAGACCTCGAAGAAACGCTTGATGCGTGGCGACGAGGCCTTGTACAGCTCGTCGGCGCTTTTCTTCAGGTTCACCGCGCGCATCAGCCGGTCGACGTCCAGCACCTCGGCGCCGGACATCTCCGCCAGCCGGCCCTGGGCCAACAGACGCAGGGTGACCATCTCGCCGATGCGGTCGCTGGCATGCACGTAGCCGAGGGTGAACAGCGCATCGTGGAAGCTGTTGCTTTCGATCAGCGGTACACCGACAGCATTGCGTCGTACGGAAACGTTCTGCGCCAGCCCCTTGAGCGGTTGTACGCCAGAGGTGGGCGGCAGGGTGTTCTGAGTGTTCCAGGACTGGCATCCGGCCAGGCTGAGAGCGCCGGCCACTGCCGCAGCAACGCCGAACCGGGGAAGAAAATGTGAGAGGGCTGGCGAGGCCATGGCAAAGCTCCTGCGGGGGGTAGCGTCGATAAAGGCGCTACGTTAGTGAGCAGGCGAGTGCCGCGCAAGCGCGGGCAGGAGGTATTTCTCGAGCGCGCGATAAATAGTCATCGCCGGGCCCCCGCGACCTGCGAAAACCCGTAGGAGCCGGCTTGCCGGCGAAGAGGCCTTCGGTCCCTGAATCGCCCCCGTGGCCGCTTTCGCTGGCAAGCCAGCGCCTACAAGAATCGACTGCGCAGGGGGGGCTATGGCGCGGGATTCACTTGTTCCACCAAGGCGTATGCGCGCTCGGTAGCCGGCCGGGCCCGGATGCTGTTGAACCAGCGCTGCAGGTGCGGAAAGTCCTCGAGCTTCTGGCTCTGCTTCTTGTACGACGCAATCCACGGATAGATCGCCATGTCGGCAATGCTGTATTCGTGGCCGGCGACGAAGTCCCGGTCTGCCAGGCGCCGGTCCAGCACGCCGTACAGGCGCGCGGTTTCATCCACGTAGCGCTTGATGGCGTAGGGGATCTTTTCCGGGGCGGACTGGTTGAAGTGATGGTTCTGTCCGGCCATCGGCCCCAGCCCGCCCATTTGCCAGAACAACCATTGCAGGGCTTCCTGGCGGCCTCGCAGGTCCTGAGGCAGGAACCTTCCGGTCTTTTCCGCGAGGTACAGCAGAATGGCCCCGGACTCGAACAGCGACAGGGGCTCGCCGCCATCCGCCGGCTCATGGTCGACGATGGCCGGAATCCGGTTATTGGGGGCGATCTTCAGGAACTCGGGCTTGAATTGTTCGCCCAGGCCAATATTGACCGGGTACAGGGTGTAGGGCAGGCCGGCTTCTTCCAGGAACAGGGATATCTTGTGGCCGTTGGGGGTGGTCCAGTAGTACAGGTCGATCATGCAGTGCTCCAAGTGAGATGCGTCTGTATTAAGCGACAGCAAACTTCGGCATTAGATCGCCCGGTGTGCATTCTTTGGCTTGCCGGCAACAGGAGGTGATGCTGAAGTGGGAGCAATTCAATCACGGCTCGACAGAGAGTTTTTCATGCCCATCCCCGCCAGCACGGCATTGATGCTCATCGATCAGCAACAGGGCATCCTCCATCCCCGGCTTGGCCCGCGCAACAACCCCCAGGCAGAGGAGCGGATGCTTGAATTGCTGGCGTATTGGCGTGCCCGAAACTGGCCGGTGATCCATGTGCAGCACCTGTCGCGCTCGACGGATTCGGTGTTCTGGCCTGGGCAGTCCGGGGTCGAGTTCCAGCCGTGCTTTGCGCCCCGGCCGGGGGAATGGCTGATCCAGAAGCAGGTGCCGGACGCTTTTTGCGCCAATACCCTGGAGGCGGACCTGCGAGAGGCGGGGATCGAGCAACTGGTGATCGTCGGCGTGGCCACCCACAACTCGGTGGAATCGACGGCGCGTAGTGCCGGTAACCTGGGTTTTGCCGTGTGGGTGGTGGCCGACGCCTGCTACACCTTCGACAAACTCGACTTTGCCGGCCGGGCCCGTACCGCCGAAGAGGTGCACGCCATGTCGCTGGCCAACCTGGATGGCGAGTACGCCACCGTGCTGACCCTGGCGCAGCTGCTGTAGAAACAGCCAGGCCGGGCCCAGCTTGCCGGCGGATTCACGCAGGCAAGCGTGCTTGCGCTGTCAGATCAAGCGCCGTGGCACTTCTTGAACTTCTTGCTGCTGCCGCATGGGCAGGGGTCATTGCGGCCGACGTCCTTCAGGGCGTTGCGCACCGGCTCCTGGTGGGCGTGGTTGCAGTGCGGGCCGTGAACATGGCCATGGTCATGATCGTGGTGGTCATGATCGTGATTGCAGTCAGGGCCATGGACATGAGGTTGTTGGGTCATTGCTGGTTACTCCGGAATAAAATCGCCGGGAATTATCACGCCATTGCGCTTCAGGTGCACGTCCCGGCCGATGAATAATCCGATTTCCAGCTCGCCTTCCAGGCGATAGGGGATGGGGCGCTGCGGGTTGCGTAGCAGTTTCACCACGTCGCGGATCTGGGGCCAGAGGTTGGTGCGCACCGGCACCTTGAAGAAGCGGCTGCTGTGGGGCGTGACGGTGAACCAGTGTTCATGTTCGCCTTCACTGAGCAGAAAACGCTCCAGGTAGACGCGGTAAGTCAGGCGGCGCACCGTCAGGTCGCTGTCGTTGGGATTGTCCACGCGCAGGTGCAGGGTGAAGCGTTGCTCCAGCAGGTTGGCCTTGACCACCTCGACCTTGACCAGGTGCACCGTGGGGTCCGCTTCCTCGTCGCTGAACCAGGACACGCAGCCCGACAGGCCCAGTACCCCAAGCAGGCAGATTGTCCGTAACGCGCGCAGCTCACCGATCATTGCAAGTGTCCCTTTGAAGCCCCGTTGCCCGTCCTGGGCGTGGGGAGAGCGTAGCCAGCGAAGGCTCAGCGGGTGAAATAGCTGGCGCAGCACTTCTTGAACTTGTGCCCGCTGCCACAGGGGCAGGCGTCATTGCGGCCAGCCTTCACCGGCACCGTGGGGTCGATGAAATACCAGCGCCCCTGATTCTGCACGAACGACGAGCGCTCCCGGTGGCTGTGTTCGCCCTGGCTGTCATGCCAGCGTGCGGTGAAGGTGACGAAGGCATGCTCGGGCTGGCCGCCGAAGACTTCCGAGCTTTCCACCTGCAGCCCCAGCCAGGTGCTTTGCGCACTCCAGTCACTGATGGACTGGCGATCCAGGCCGGTTTGCTGGGTGGGCAGCGTGGTGGCCAGCAGATAATCCACCTGCCCCAGCACATAGGCGCTGTAGCGCGAGCGCATCAGGGCTTCGGCGCAGGGCGCGGGATGGCCGGCATGGTAATGGCCGCAGCAGGCGTCCAGCAGGTTGCCGCTGCCACAGGGACAAATCGAGGCACTCATCGGGTTACCACCAGTACTTTCCAAAATTTTCCGGGTTTGCCCAGAAACGAGCGTTGAGCCAGTCGGGCACTTGTTTGTATTCAAGCAGATCGTAGGTAAACAGGGTCAGCACCTGTTCTTCGCGCTGGAAGTGCTCGCTGGCCTGCAGGGCCAGGGAAAAGAAGTCGGTCTCCTGCCAGCCGCAGGCGGACAGGTCGGCGAGCACCGCGATCCGGCTGGCATTGAGGTTGCGGATCCCCCCCAGCAGGTTCAGGCCATCGCGCTTGGGCAGGTGCTCCAGGCAATCCACCACCAGGGCCAGGTCGAAACGCTGCGCGGCCAGTGCGGCGGGCAGCGGGCCGGGCTCTGCCTGGGCCACCTGGGTACCGGGGTGGGCCTGCTTGAAAGCGGCTAGCGCGGGGAAGTCGCTGGCCCCGATCAGCAGCAGCCGTTGCGGTGCGTAGCGATCCAGCAGGGCTGCCAGAGCCTGCTGGGGTGTGCGGGTAGAAAGGTCGGCGCTCATCTTGGCTCCTCGATCAGACTGTTAAAGACTAGCGTGCCGGCATCTGCGGGCCTAGAGCGGTTCACCACTAAATCGACGAACCTCCCGTGTTTACGGGACCAAACCGGTGATAGCCGGGTGCTGGCGCAGATGAAAGGTGCGGTCTTTACTCCGTGAATCGGCCTCGAGCCGATCCCTCAGGAGAAATCAGATGAGCATCATTCGGACGGCAGTACCCCTGGTTCTGTTAACCAGTGTGTTGACGGGTTGTGCAGGTTTGCAGAAAACCGACTGGCCGATCTGCGCCGCGGTGGGCGGCGTCACGGGCGCGGCGCTGGGCGCCACCGAAAGCTCCTCATGGGCTGGCGGCGGCGCGTTGCTGGTCGGTGGCCTGGCCGGAGCCTATTGCTGGGTAAAAGGTGATGGCGACGAGGACGGTGATGGCGTGCCGGACAGCCGTGACAAGTGCCCCCATACGCCCAAAGGCGTGCAGGTCGATGCCAATGGCTGCCCTCCACCGCCACCGGTGGTGGAAGAGGTGGTGGTGGTCAAGGAAGAAACCATCGTCATCCGCGATGTGCACTTCCACTTCGACTCGGCCAAGTTGACCGACGCCGACAGGACCAAGCTCAACACCATCGTGACTCGCCTGAAACAGGAAGCACCGAGCGCGCAACTGCGAGTGACCGGCTACACCGACAGCGTCGGCAGTGATGCCTACAACCAGAAGCTCTCGGATAAACGTGCTCATTCGGTGGTGGAATACCTGATCGCCAACGGTATCCCTCGCAGCAGCTTCGTATCGGTCTCCGGTGCGGGTGAAAGCCATCCGGTGGCGGATAACAAGACCGCCGAAGGCCGGGCAATGAACCGTCGCACGGAAATCCAGATCAACCGCTGAAGCCCTTTGCCGGCGCGGCTTGTGCAGCTGTGCATGGCAGTCTTTACTCCTGTGTGACCGGTCTGGCCGGTGACACAGGAGCATTCATGATGAGCATCCTTCCTCGGGCCGTGTTGCCGGTCCTGCTGCTGGGCAGTCTGTTGACGGGCTGCGCGACCCACAGTGATGGTACTGCCCCCCTCAACCAACGAACCTGGCCTCTGTGCAGCCTGATCGGCGGCTTGGCCGGCGGTGGCCTGGGGGCAATCGAGAGCGGTGGCTGGGCCGCAGGTGGAGCCGCCCTGGGGCTGATCGGCGGCGGCCTGATCTGCTACGCCCAGGACGGTGACGAGGACGGCGATGGCGTGTTCGATCGGCGTGATCACTGCCCGGATACCCCGGCCAATACCCCGGTGGACGATCGTGGTTGCCCGTTGCCGCAGTACCCGCCGGCGGTCAAGGCACCAGAGCCCGAGGCGCCGCCCGCGGAAGTGATCACCCTCAGTGACCAGGGCAAGGTGTTGTTTGCCTTCGACTCGGCCCAGCTGACAAGCGAGGCGCGTGATCAGTTGCAAGGGCTGATGAGCAAGCTGGGCAGCGCTGAGGTGGTGAGTATCAAGGTCATAGGGCATACCGACAGCCAGGGTTCCGACGCCTACAACCAGAAACTCTCGGAGCGCCGTGCCAGCAGCGTTGCCGACTTTCTCCTGAGCCAGGGGCTGGCGCCGAACAAGGTCAGCAGCCAGGGCCTGGGAGAGAGCCAGCCAGTGGCGGACAACGACAGCGAGCAGGGACGGGCGCAGAACCGTCGAGTGGAGTTGCATCTGCAGCGCTGAGGTGAGGGCCCCGGGTCGGCGATCCTCGTCGATCCGGCGGCTAAACAGACGCCTGGCGAAGAATTTTCATCCCCCCCTCTGGCTTATCCTCGGGATAAATCGTTACTGTGCGCGCAAAGAATAATTCACGAGGGGAGCGTATGAGGGTCTTATGGGGGCTGGGGAAATTCTTCACCGGGTTGTTCTGGCTGGTAGTGCTGATCAACCTGGCGATGCCATTGATCAACCCGTTGCATGTGCTGGTCAATCTGGCGGGCAGCCTGTTGCTGTTGACCCATCTGCTGGAACTGTTGCTGTTCAATGGCAGCCTCAAGGGCCGTGCCCATCCCTGGCGTGATCGGTTGCAAATCCTGCTGGTGGGGATCTTTCACCTGCAGACCCTTCCCGCTCCTGCCGTCGTCGAGGCCGATCATGCGTAAACTCTGCCTGTTGGCCCTGTTCTGCAGCCCCCTGGCCATGGCCCAGGTGGTCAAGGTTGAGACCAACTCCCTCATGCGCTTGCCCAATACCGCCAGCACCCTGCAACTGGAGCGCCTGGAAGTCGCCGACTACGGCACCTTGCTGATTCCGGCCAATGTCACCGAGCTCAAGGTCGATGACCTGAACCTGGGGCGTGAAGCGCGGATCGCCATCGTGCCGACCGAGCAGAGCCTGCAACTGATCGTTCGCCATGCCCAACTGGGCGCGGGCAGCCAGATCACTGCCCGGGGGGCGCCGGGCACTTACCTCAAGGCTGCCAAGCCTGGACGCAACCTGAACCTGCGCATCGAATCGCTGCAGGCCCAGGAGTTGTCGGTGGATGCCCGTGGTGGCGCAGGCGCGCCGGGCTATGTGGGTCTTGACGGGGCCAATGGCCAGGAACCGGGATGCACCTGGGGCCAGGCCGGGCGCGGTGCCGATGGCGACAACGGCGGTGACGGTCGCCCGGGCGCTGCGGGGGCCCAGGTACGGGTGGAACTGCCCCGGGACTTTCCCGGTGAACAGATCAAGGTCTGGGTCGAGGGGGGCGCCGGCGGCCTGGCAGGAGCCGGTGGCAAACCGGGGGCGGGCGGCAAGTCCAAGGGCTGCCTGGTCTATCGCACCGATGGTGGCAAGAGCGGGCGCCCCGGTACTCAAGGCCAGCCTGGGCCGGCAGGAGAGGCCGGTTCGCTGACCGTGCAGCGCCTGTAACAGCCTGCCTGTACCCCGTCACCAGCCGCCCGCCTGATTGGCGGGCGGTTGCGTTCAGAAGATCGGCCGGGCCGAGGCCAGGGCCACCAGCAGCAGGCCGATGATCAGGTTGATCCCCACCAGGCGGCGGATCCTGCCCAGCGCGGCTGCACCGGCCGGCCAGTCCTCAGCCGCCACCGCCTTGCGCAATTCGGGTAGCTGCAGGGCCTGGATGCGAATGAACAGGGCGGTCATCACCAGGTACACCCCGATCATCACCTGGACATAGCGTGGCGCCGTTTCGAAGCCACTGAAGCGCAGGTGCAGCAGGCCGATACCGCTGATCGGCAAGAGCACCACCGCGGCCCAGACCCAGACGAAAAAACGCGGAAACACTTCTGTCCACAGCTTCAGTCGTGCAGGCCCCTCTAGGGCCACCATGGCCGCCGGGCGCAGGACCATCCAGGCGAAAAACATGCCGCCGACCCAGACCAGGGCGGCCAGTACATGCAGGGTGTAGGCAAGGGCGAAAGGGGTCATTCGGGTACTCCGTTCTGCGCGGGATGAATTAGCGGGGTATGATAGCGGCCGATTCGAACCACTGAAAATTTATCCAGCGTTTTGTGCGCCCGAAAACCATGATCAGCAACGAACTCAAAACCACGATCCAGGGCGCCTACTCGCGTTTTCTCGAAGCCAAGAGCCTCAAGCCGCGATATGGCCAGCGCCTGATGATCGCCGAAGTGGCCAAGGTCCTGGGTGACATCGACACCGACGACGAAGGCCGGCGCAGTGGCGACCCGGCGGTGGTCGCGGTGGAAGCGGGCACCGGTACCGGCAAGACCGTGGCCTACAGCCTGGCGGCGATTCCCACGGCCAAGGCCGCCGGCAAGCGCCTGGTGATCGCCACCGCCACCGTGGCCCTGCAGGAGCAGATCGTCTACAAGGACCTGCCCGACCTGATGCGCAACAGCGGGCTGAATTTCAGCTTCTCCCTGGCCAAGGGCCGGGGGCGCTACATGTGCCTGTCCAAGCTCGACATGCTGCTCCAGGAAGGCCATGCCCAGACCGCCACGGCCCAGCTGTTCGAGGAAGAAGGCTTCAAGATCGAAGTGGATGAAGCCAGCCAGAAGCTGTTCACCAGCATGATCGAGAAGCTCGCCGGCAATAAATGGGACGGCGACCGCGACAGCTGGCCCACGGCCCTGGAAGATGCCGACTGGGCACGCCTGACCACCGACCACAGCCAGTGCACCAACCGCCATTGCCCGAATTTTGGCCAGTGCGCCTTCTACAAGGCCCGGGAGGGCATGGGCAAGGTCGACGTGATCGTCACCAACCACGACATGGTCCTGGCCGACCTGGCCCTGGGCGGCGGCGCGGTGCTGCCGGACCCCCGCGATACCCTTTACGTGTTCGACGAAGGCCATCACCTGCCGGACAAGGCCATCGGCCACTTCGCCCATTACACCCGCCTGCGTTCCACCGCCGACTGGCTGGAGCAGACCGCCAAGAACCTCACCAAGCTCCTGGCCCAGCATCCGCTGCCGGGGGACCTGGGACGCCTGATCGAACAGGTGCCGGAGCTGGCGCGGGAGATCAAGACCCAGCAGCAGTTCATGTTCACCGCCTGTGAGCAGTTGGCCGACTTCAAGACCGGCGAAGACATGGAAGGCCGCGAGCGCCCGCGCCATCGCTTTGTGGGCGGGCTGATCCCCGACCATATGCGGGAAATGGGCATCGAGCTGAAAAAAGGCTTCTCGCGCCTCACCGACCTGTTCACCCGCCTCACCGAACTGCTCAAGGAGGGCATGGACGGCGAGGTCAATATCGGCATCGCCAGCAACCAGGCCGAAGAGTGGTACCCGCTGTTCGGCAGCCTGCTGGCCCGGGCCTCGGGCAACTGGGAGCTGTGGACCGCCTTCACCATCGAAGACCCGGAAGACAATCCGCCCATGGCCCGCTGGCTGACCCTGGCCGAAAGCGGTTCGCTGTTCGACATCGAGGTCAATGCCAGCCCGATCCTGGCGGCGGAAATGCTCCGACGCAATCTGTGGAATGTGGCCTACGGCGCGCTGGTGACCTCGGCGACCCTGACCGCCCTGGGCACCTTCGACCGCTTCCGCATGCGCGCCGGCCTGCCCAAGAAGGCCGTGACCGCGGTGGTGCCCAGTCCTTTCCATCACGCCGATGCCGGCGTGCTGCGGGTCCCTGACCTGCGCGCCGACCCGCGGGATGCGCCGGCACACACCGCGGCGATCATCCGCGACCTGCCGGAGCTGGTGGAAGGTTCCCGCGGCACCCTGGTGCTGTTCTCCTCGCGCAAACAGATGCAGGACGTGTTCGACGGCCTGGACCGCGACTGGCGCAAGCAGGTGTTCATTCAGGGCAACCTGTCCAAGCAGGAAACCCTCAACAAGCACAAGGCCCGGGTCGACGGTGGCGATTCCAGCGTGCTGTTCGGCCTGGCGAGCTTCGCCGAAGGGGTGGACCTGCCCGGCGCCTATTGCGAGCACGTGGTGATCGCCAAGATCCCGTTCTCGGTGCCGGACGATCCGGTGGAAGCGGCTCTGGCTGAGTGGATCGAGGCCCGGGGCGGCAATCCGTTCATGGAAATCTCGGTGCCGGACGCGTCCCTCAAGCTGGTCCAGGCCTGTGGTCGCCTGCTGCGTACCGAACAGGACCGCGGCACCATCACCTTGCTGGACCGGCGCCTGGTCACCCAGCGCTACGGCAAGGCGATCCTCAACGCTTTGCCGCCGTTTCGTCGAGAAATATCCTGAGTACGGCCCGCAGATTGGCGGGCTGTGCTGTCTATCTCATGTCACTGCTTCAGTACCGGCCGTTTTTCGGTCCCTAGGGAGAACCAGGTTCATATGATTCGCCGCTCTTTGCCCGCTGTACTTGCCCTGTTGTGCGCAGCTCCCGCCTTGGCGGCGCCTGCCGGACAACAGACGCTGTTCAACTTTGTCCGGCCGGCCGCGGTGGTTCAAGTCGCGACACAAGATGCCAGCCTGCCTCAGTCCAACGCGGAGCAAACGGCCGAAGGCGAAGTGCTGCGGCGAATCACCTTCAATCCGGTGGCCAGGCCGAGCCTGATCCTGACTCCCCAGAGCGGTGCCTGGGACTGGTCGCAGTCGGGAATGATGACCTTGCGCATCCAGAGCGCGATGAACTGGGCCCTGACCCTCTACGTCACCCTGCAAAGCAACGATGGCAAGACCCTGGTCAGCCGGGTCGACCTGCCGGCCGGCCCGGCGCAGACCCTGTTGGTGCCGCTGGTGGCCAGCAGCCCGTTGAGCCAGGGCATGAAGGCCGGACCGCCGATGCCGATGACCGTGGACGGCCAGCGCATTCTGCTGGCCAGCAGCGAAGGGCAGCTGGATCGCAGCCAGGTGGTGTCGGTGACCTTGTCGATGGACAGCCCTAAGGCCACCCAGAGCATTCTGCTTGAGCGTTTTGGCGTGCAGGATGGCGAGGGTGTGGTCAAGGCGGTCTACGGTTCGGTGGTGGATGGTTATGGTCAGTCGACCCGGGCCCGCTGGCCGGAAAAAATCAGCACGGATGAGCAGCTCAAGGCAGCCGATGCCCGGGAGCAGCAACAGCTCAAGGGCTGGTTGGGCGAGCGCGAGAAAATGGCCCTGGACACGTTCGGTGGTTGGAGCGACGGGCCAGGCTTCAAGGCCAGCGGCTTCTTCCGTACGCAAAAGCGCGATGGCCGCTGGTTCCTGGTGACGCCGCAAGGGCACCCGTTCTATTCCCTGGGGGTCAACACGCTAGCCCCGGACAACAACCAGACCTATGTCGCCGGCCGCGAGTGGATGTTCGCTGCCTTGCCCAAGGAGGGTGAGCCCCTGTCTGCCTACTACGGCGAAGGCGACAACCGTGGTGGCAATGGTGCGGACCAGGGGCGCGGCTACAATGCCGGTCGCTGGTACGACTTCTACCGGGCCAACCTGCAGCGCACCTATGGGGCGCCTTGCACTGTCAGTCGTGAGGCGGCGGTTGCGGCGGCGAGCAATGAGGCCCAAGCGGTTGCCCCTGAGACAGGCGCAGTCCCTTGCGCCACGCCGGGTTTCGAAGAGAAACGCTGGGTCGGTCATACTCTGGACCGGCTGCAGGCCTGGGGTTTCAACACCATCGGCAACTGGAGTGCGCCGGCCCTGGGCCTTGCCGATCGGGTGCCCTATACCTTGCCGCTGTCGATCGTTGGTGATTACGCCAGCATCAGCACCGGCAGCGACTGGTGGGGCGGCATGCCCGATCCATTCGATCCACGCTTTGCCATGGCCACCGAGCGCGCCGTGGCCATCGCGGCTCGCGATCATCGGGACGATCCCTGGCTGATCGGCTACTTTGCCGACAACGAGCTGGCCTGGGCTGGCCCAGGTGACGATCCGAAGTCCCGCTATGCCCTGGCTTACGGCACCTTGCGCCTGACTACCGACGTCCCGGCCAAACGCGCCTTCCTCAAGCAACTGCGCGACAAGTACCGCAACCAGGCCGGGCTGTCGAAAGCCTGGGGCATCGACTTGCCGGCCTGGGAACTGATGGAAGACCCGGGTTTCGAGGCACCGCTGCCAAACCCTGAGCACCCGGAGATCGAAGCGGACTTCAAGTATTTCCAGAAGGTCTTTGCCGACACCTATTTCAAGACCATCTCTGACTCGCTGAAATGGCACGCGCCCAACCACCTGCTGCTGGGAGGCCGCTTTGCTGTCAGCAACCCCGAGGCGGTGGCCTCCTGCGCCCAGTACTGCGATGTGCTGAGCTTCAACATGTACAGCCTCAAGCCCCAGGATGCTCAGGACTTCGCGCAACTGCGCAGCCTCGACAAGCCGGTGCTGGTGACCGAGTTCAACTTCGGTTCGCGGGACCGCGGCCCGTTCTGGGGTGGTGTCACCGAGCTGGCCCGGGAAGAAGACCGCGGCCCGGCCTATGCCAACTTCCTCAAGCAGGCCGTGAGCGAGCCGTCGATTGTCGGGGTGCACTGGTTCCAGTACCTCGACCAGCCGGTGACCGGGCGCCTGCTGGACGGTGAAAACGGCCATTTCGGCCTGGTGGGCATCACTGATGTGCCGTTCCAGGGCTTTGTCGACAGCGTGCGCAAGAGCAACCTGCTGGCCCTTGAGCAACTGGGCAAGGTGGTGGCGAAGGCCCATGCCCAGGCGCAACAGGCGGCTGCGGCCGAACATGCTCCCGAAGATGGCGGCAAGGATCACGCCGGCAAGGGCCAGGAGGGGCACGCCGGTGGCCACTCCGGCAAAGGACACTGAGTCGGGGGAGGGGCCGCTTCGAGCGGCAAGCCACGAGCTTCAAGTGAGTGCGGTGCGCTGTAGCTTGTCGTTTGTAGCCGGCTTGACCGTTCGGCTGGTCGTCGTGCGTTGGCCGGTCGGACCTTGACCCAGGTCTATGGCTGGTAAAGCGCTGGCCAAAATAATCCGCCCTTCACAGGAGTTTCATTGTTGAAGGGAATCGACTCATGGACATCCACGGTTATTGCGTATCCGAGTTGGATGCGGTCTATCAGGCTTTCGCCGAGCTGTTTGACGACCCCAGCGAGCGCGGCGCTGCGGTCTGTGTCCAGGTCGGGGGCCAGACCCTGGTAGACCTTTGGGCCGGCACCCGCGATCAGCAGCGCAGCCTGCCCTGGTGCAAGGACACCCTGGTCAATCTGTATTCCTGCACCAAGCCGTTCGCTGCCGTTGCGCTGCTGCAACTGGTGGAACGCGGCCTGTTGCAGTTGGATCGGCCCGTTGCCGACTACTGGCCCGAGTTTGCGGCGTCGGGCAAGCAACAGGTGACCTTGCGCCAGGTGCTTTGCCATGTTTCCGGGTTGCCGGCACTGCGCCAGCCACTGCCGCACGCCACGCTCTACGACTGGGATTTCATGATCGAGTGCGTTGCCGCCGAGCCACTCTGGTGGGCGCCTGGCAGCACGTTGAGCTATGCCCCGATGATCTATGGTTGGGTGCTCGGGGAGCTGATACGGCGCGTCGACGGACGTGCGCCCGGTGATTACATCGCCGATGAAATCTGTCGGCCGCTGGGCCTTGATTGTCATGTGGGGGTTGCCGAACGGGACTTCCAGCGCCTTGCCTTTCTGGCCCGCGGGGAGGGTTGGGTCGGCGACAAGGCGGCCCAGGACTTGTGGTGGGTGGTGCGCAACGAGCCGGATAACGTGGCCACCCTGGCCTTTTCCAACCCCGCGGTGTCGCCGCACCTGACCCACCAGCCGCGCTGGTGGCGCATGCAGCATCCGGGGCTCAACGGGCATGGCAACGCCCACAGCCTGGCGGGCTTCTACAGCGCATTGCTGGGAGACCAGTTGTTGGGCGCGCCGCTACGAGAAGCGTTCACTCGGCCCCACAGCGCCGGTTGGGACCGGTCATTGCGCACGCCGACACGTTTCGGCCTGGGCTGCATGCTCGACCAGGCGGATCAGGCCAATGCCACCTTTGGCCTGGGGTCGCAGGCCTTCGGGCACCTGGGGCTGGGCGGGTCAGTGGGCTTCGCTGACCCGGAGCGCGATCTGGGCTTTGGCTTCGTTACCAACACCATGGGCGGCTTCAGCCTGATGGACCCCCGGGCCCAGCGCCTGTCACGACTCGCCGGGGCGAGCCTGGCAGCGCTCTGACCCATGCAGACGCTGGTCGCCGGCGGTTCGCTGGCGGTTCCCAAAAGCCCTCAGGGCTGGAACAATGCGCGCCACGTTGTCGAGCATTGTTCCGGGGGGAATTCACGGGTGCAGATTCAGGGTCATTACGAGCTTAAATTCGAAGCGCTGCGCGAGGCTTTTGCGGCGCTTTTCGAGGATCCCCAGGAGCGCGGCGCGGCCTTGTGCATCCAGATCGGCGGGGAAACCGTCATCGATCTCTGGGCTGGCACCGCCGACAAGGACGGCGCCGAGGCTTGGCACAGCGACACCATCGCCAACCTGTTCTCCTGCACCAAGACCTTCACCGCGGTTACAGCGCTGCAGTTGGTTGCCGAAGGCAAGCTCAAGCTGGATGCGCCGGTGGCCGACTACTGGCCGGAGTTCGCGGCGGCAGGCAAGGGCGCGATCACCCTGCGACAGCTGCTCTGCCATCAGGCCGGATTGCCGGCATTGCGCGAGCTGCTAGCGCCAGAAGCCCTCTATGACTGGCAGACCATGGTCGACGCCCTGGCCGCAGAGCAGCCCTGGTGGACGCCCGGTGAAGGGCACGGCTACGCCGCCATCACATATGGCTGGCTGGTGGGGGAGTTGATCCGGCGAGCCGATGGTCGCGGGCCTGGAGAGTCCATCGTGGCCCGCGTGGCGAGGCCCTTGGGCCTGGATTTCCATGTCGGCCTGGCCGACGAGGAATTCCACCGGGTGGCGCATATCGCTCGGGGCAAGGGCAATGTCGGCGACGCTGCCGCCCAGCGCCTGTTGCAAGTGACCATGCGCGAGCCCACCGCCATGACGACCCGGGCCTTCACCAATCCACCGTCTATCATGACCAGCACCAATAAACCCGAGTGGCGGCGCATGCAGCAGCCTGCGGCCAATGGCCACGGCAACGCCCGCAGCCTGGCCGGGTTCTATACTGGCCTGCTCGATGGCAGCCTGCTGGAGGCCGATATGCTTGAAGAGCTGACCCGTGAACACAGCCTGGGCATGGACAAGACACTATTGACCCAGACCCGTTTCGGCCTGGGCTGCATGCTCGATCAGCCCCAAGTGGCTAATGCCACCTATGGTTTGGGCGCACGGGCGTTCGGCCATCCGGGAGCAGGGGGCTCCATTGGTTTTGCTGATCCGGAACATGATGTGGCCTTCGGTTTTGTGACCAATACCCTGGGACCCTACGTTTTGATGGATCCTCGAGCGCAGAAGTTGGTGCGGGTTTTGTCGGATTGTCTGTAAAAAGGTTGCTGTTAAGAACTTTTTTTGCTTAAACATGCTTGGAAAGCTGCGGGATGGAACCCTGTGGCTTTTATAATTTCCAAGCGTCTGTTTGTAGCGGTTATTTAAACCGTTCTTTTTATCTCATTTTGTGGATATCCCATGTCGTCGAACAAGTCTTTAGCCTTGGCCATTTGCCTGACCGTCACCGGTTGTGCACAAACCCCACAAAATGAAGCGGATGGCGGCCACTGGTGGTCGTTCGGATCCGATAAGGCCAGCAGCAAGGAGGCTGTGCAGGCGCCTGAAAAATCGGCCACCGTCGACGCCACTCCGGCGGCTCCGGCAAGCAAACCTGCGGTTGCCGCCAAGTCCACTGCTCCTGCGGCCGCTGCCGGTAAAACCGCCGCCGCCTCCAAGCCGGCCGCGCCGGCTGCCAAGGCTGCTGCCGCCAAGCCCGCTGCAGTCGCTGCGGCGCCAGCAGATCCAGCCGCTGTAGCGGCGGCGCCCGCGGCACCTGCCGCCAAGGCCGAGAGCAGCAACTGGTGGTGGCCATTCTCCTCCAAGGATTCCGCCGACCAGCCGGTGGCCGAAGCCAAGAAGGCCGAACCCGTTCCAGCGCCGGCTGCAGCAGTGGCCAAGGCTGCCGACTCCGAAACCAACTGGTGGTGGCCGTTCCCTAAGAGCCAGCCAAAAGCCCTGAGCAAGGTCAACGTCGCGGACATCCCGATGCCCGACCCGAAGATCACCCAGGCCTGGCTGGACGACTACGAGCCGCGCCTGCGTGAAGCGGTGAAGGACAGCAAGCTGCAAGTGGAACGTCGTGAAAACGTGCTGGTGGTCACCGCACTGGTGGACGCATCCTTCAACCCGGACCGCCCGGCCATGCTGCTGCCGGTGACCCTGGGCCCGTTCACTCGCGTGGCCAAGGCGGTCGAGGGTGACTCCAAGACTGCGGTATTGATCCTCGGCCACGCCGATGCCACCGGGCCGACCCTGGCCAACCAGAAGCTGAGCCGCGATCGCGCCCAGTCCGTTGCCGCCATCTTCAGCCTCAGCGGCCTGAAGCAGGACCGCCTGATGCTGCGTGGCATGGGCTCGGTCATGCCTCGCGCCGCCAATGACAGCCCACAGGGCCGTTCGCTGAACCGCCGTGTGGAAATCATGCTGACCCAGCGCAGCACCATGTTGGGCCTGCTGAGCAAGTACAACCAGCCGACCCCGGCCGAAAATGAAATGGTTGCTGTGCAGGATGTGGCTCCGATCGTGCCGGCGGCGAAATCCAAGAAGGCGGCGACTCCCGCCAAGAAAACCACCGTGGCCAAGAAGCCAGCAGCCAAGAAGGCTCCAGTGAAGAAAGCGGCAGCCTCGAAGAATGCGACCGCCACCGCTCAGGCCAAGAACTGATTCTCCAGTAAAAGGAAGCAGGCATGACTCAGTCTCTGGCTGATATGCGCCGCGACTACACCCGTGATGGTTTGTCCGAGGCTCAGGCCCCGGACGAGCCCTTTGCGCTGTTTCACCAGTGGTTTGCCGATGCGTTGAAAACCGAGCAGCCGCCGGTGGAGGCCAATGCCATGACCCTGGCGACGGTCGATACCGACGGTCGGCCCCATTGCCGCATCCTGCTGCTCAAGGGCCTGGATGAGCAGGGCTTTACGTTCTTCACCAACTACGAGAGTGCCAAGGGCCAGCAACTGGCCGCGCGGCCCTTTGCTGCCATGACCTTCTTCTGGCCGACCCTCGAACGCCAAGTGCGGATCGAGGGACGGGTGGTCAAGGTCACTCCCGAGGAGTCCGATGCCTATTACCAGGTGCGTCCCCTGGGCAGTCGGCTGGGCGCCTGGGCTTCACCGCAGAGCCGGGTGATTGCCGATCGCGCCGAGTTGCAGGAACTGCTCAAGGTCACCGAGGCTCGTTTCAGCGACAGTCAGCCCGATTGCCCGGAGCACTGGGGCGGGTATCGCCTGTTGCCGGAGCGCATCGAGTTCTGGCAGGGGCGTACCAGTCGGCTGCACGATCGTTTGAACTATCGCTTGCAGGCGGGCCAGTGGGGCCGCGAACGCCTGGCTCCTTGAACACTGCGGATCACGCGCCGGGGTAACCGGCCGCAGCGGCTTCGAGCCATTGCGGCAGGTCCCGGCGTTTTACTTTCTGGCGCTGGGCCTCGGCCAGTTGCTGCAGCATGAATTGCTTCTTCTGCTCATCGCCTCCGGCCAGGGACAGTGCCAGGTCACGATCCACCCAGCGTTTGATGCGCACGTAGAGCCACCAGTGGAAATACAGGCCGGCGAGGGTGGTGACGATGATGATGAAGTAATCCATGGAAATCCTTTATTCGGTAGCGCTGTAGTGGATGTCGGCGTTACCGTATTGAGAAGGTTTAGCGTTTGCGCAGTCTGTACTCAGGCTGAATGAAAGCAATTTTATCCGGGCGACGCCGTGACAGGTGTCAAGCCGCGGAGTCTAATAACTGTCTGTCCTTTGGAGTTGATCCTATGCGTAAGTCTGTTTTGCTGGTTGCGTCTTTTACCACGATGGCGATGTTGCTCGGCGGCTGTGCCTCTAACCTGACCGGTGACTCTTACTCCCGTGATGAAGCGCGTCGTGTGCAAACCGTGCGCATGGGTACCATCGAGTCCCTGCGTCCGGTGAAAATCGAAGGCACCAAGACCCCAATCGGCGGTGCTGCGGGTGCTGTGATCGGCGGTGTTGGCGGCAGCGCCATCGGTGGCGGCCGTGGCAGCATCGTGACTGCAGTCATCGGCGCAGTCGCCGGCGGCTTGCTGGGTTCGGCCACTGAAGAAGGCCTGACCCGTACCCAGGGCGTGGAAATCACCGTCCGTGAAGATGACGGCAGCATGCGTGCCTATGTGCAACAAGTGCAGGAGAACGAAGTGTTCCGTGTTGGCGACCGCGTGCGCATCATGAGTGTCAACGGTACCAGCCGCGTTACCCGTTAACCGATACCCGCACAAACAAAACCCCGGCCAGGCAACTGGTCGGGGTTTTGTTTTTCAAGCTTGCAGGAGCCCTGGGATTCAGGAAGCCAGGGGCTTGTTCCTGCGGCTGGCGGCGGCGGTGACGGCGTAGCCGATCAGGGCTGCGAACAGCGAGCCTGTCAGAATGCCCATGCGGTCCATGCCGGCGTATTCGCTGCTACCAGGCTCGAAGGCCAGGGAGCCGACGAACAGGCTCATGGTGAAGCCGATGCCGCACAAAATCGCCACGCCCAGTACCTGGCCCCAGTTGGCCCCAGCAGGCAGCGCGGCGATGCCGGTCTTGACCGCCAGCCAGGTCAGCCCGAATACGCCGATGGTCTTGCCCAGCAGCAGGCCGATGGCGATGCCCATTGGTACGAAGTGGGTAAAGCTCTCGATGGTCACGCCGCTCAGGGACAAGCCAGCGTTGGCGAAGGCGAACAAGGGCAGGATGCCGAAGGAAACCCAGGGGTGCAGCGCGTGTTCCAGCGCCAATGCCGGTGAGGGCTCGGCATTGCGGGTGCGCAGGGGGATGCAGAAGGCCAGGGTGACACCGGCCAGGGTTGCATGGACCCCGCTCTTGAGCACGCAGACCCAGAGAATCAGACCGATGATCATGTAGGGCCCCAACTTCACCACCCCCATCCGGTTCATCGCCACCAGGGCGGCGATACAGGCGGCAGCCAGCATCAGCGACAGGGTCGACAGCGCGCCGGAGTAGAAGATTGCAATGATCACGATCGCCCCTAGGTCATCGATGATCGCCAGGGTCATGAGGAACAGCTTCAGCGAGGTCGGTACCCGCTTGCCCAGCAGTGCCAGTACCCCGAGGGCGAATGCGATGTCGGTGGCGGTGGGAATCGCCCAGCCATTGAGTGCCGGCGGGTTGTCCCGATTGAGGAACCAGTAGATCAGCGCCGGCACCAGCATGCCGCCAATCGCCGCGGCGCCGGGCAGGACGATCTGCGAGGGCTTGGACAATTGGCCATCCAGGACTTCGCGCTTGACCTCAAGGCCGATCAGCAGGAAGAACAGGGCCATCAGGCCATCGTTGATCCACAGCAGCAGTGGCTTGGCGATCTGCAGGGCGCCGACCTGGACTGCGACCGGGGTTTCCAGCAGGCCGTTGTACAACCAGGACAGCGGTGAGTTGTTGATGATCAGGGCCAGGATGGCGGCAGCAATCAATAACAGACCGCTGGCAGCTTCCATGGCAAAGAAACGAGTGAAAGTGCTACGCAGAGGCAAGGTCGCTCTCCATCTAAAACTGAAAAAGGTGGCACACCCTAACCTGTACAGTTAGTTGTTAAAACAAAAGTTATATTCTTTTTTGTTATATGCAGGGAGCAAGCGGCCTGCTGAAAATGCCTCCTTGCAGTTGTGTTTCCAATTGCTTCCCAGCTGTACCTGTCAGGTGGCATAGATATTTCCTAAGATGTCCGTCCGCAGCGGCTCCCGGAGGGTTTTTCTCCTTGGGAAAACGGCCGCCTGTCCCGGACCTGGATCACCTATGCTGGGTGCATTTCATCTTCTTGCGCCGGTATGGCGTTCGATCCGACGAGAATAGAACATGAGCGACAATCGCCAGTGGGCCCGCGAGGCCATCCGAATCATCGAAGCCGACTTCCAGCGCAGCGCCGACACCCACCTGATCCCTCTGCCGCTTCCGGGCCTGCCGGGTGTCGAACTGTACTTCAAGGATGAGTCCAGCCACCCCACCGGCAGCCTCAAGCACCGCCTGGCCCGTTCGCTGTTCCTGTATGCGTTGTGCAATGGCTGGCTCAAGCCCGGGGCGCCGGTGATCGAAGCCTCCAGTGGCTCCACGGCGATCTCCGAAGCCTATTTCGCCCGTCTCCTGGGGTTGCCGTTCATTGCCGTGATGCCTGCCACCACCTCCCAGGAAAAGATCGCCCAGATCGCCTTCTATGGCGGCAAGAGCCATCTGGTGCAGGACCCGACGCAGATCTATGCCGAATCCGAGCGCCTGGCCCGCGAGAGCGGCGGGCACTTCATGGACCAGTTCACCTACGCCGAGCGCGCCACCGACTGGCGGGCCAACAACAACATCGCCGAGTCGATCTTCCAGCAGCTGCGTTTCGAGCGTTACCCGGAGCCCAGCTGGCTGATCTCCAGCCCGGGGACCGGAGGCACCACCGCGACCCTGGGCCGCTACGTGCGTTATCGCCAGCACTGCACCCGGGTGCTGTGTGCCGACGCCGAGCGCTCGGTGTTCTTCGACTACTACCAGAGTGGCGACGCCAGCCTGCGTCTGGATTGTGGTTCGCGGATCGAAGGCATTGGCCGGCCGCGGGTCGAGGCTTCGTTCCTGCCCCGGGTGATCGATGCCATGGTCAAGGTGCCGGATGCCCTGTCCCTGGCGGCCATGCACTACCTGGCGCAGCGCCTGGGGCGGCGGGTCGGCGGTTCCAGCGGGACCAACCTGATCGGCGCCCTGCTGGCGGCGCAGCAGATGGTTGCTGCCGGCGAGTCAGGCTCGATCGTGGCGATTCTCTGTGATGGGGGCGAGCGCTATGCGACCACCTACTACGATGAGCAGTGGCTGGCGGAGCAGGGGTATGAGTTGAGCGCCTTGATCGACACTGTTGCAGCCAGCGCCGAACGTGGCGAGGCGCTACCCGCCAGCGTATTGCGCGCCGGCATCTGAATTTGTCGTAGGAGCCGGCTTGCCGGCGAAGAGGCCCTTGAGCCCCGAGTCGTGCTGGAAGACGCTTTCGCTGGCAAGCCCGCTCCTACGGTAGTGGTAGGAGCCGGCTTGCCGGCGAAATTCAGGCCTGAAGCCCGAGAATGTTGCGGGCCACGGCTTCGGCGATGCGAATCCCGTCGACCCCGGCGGAGAGAATCCCACCGGCATAACCTGCGCCTTCACCGGCCGGGTACAAACCCTTCACGTTCAGGCTCTGCATCGTCCCGTCACGGGTGATACGCAAAGGCGAAGAGGTGCGGGTCTCGATGCCGGTCAGCACCGCATCGTGCAGCGAATAACCCTTGAGCTGGCGCTCGAAGGCCGGCAGGGCTTCGCGGATGGCCTCGATGGCGAAGTCCGGCAAGGCCAGTGCCAGGTCTCCCAGGCTCACCCCAGGCTTGTAGGACGGCTCGACACTGCCCAGGGCCGTGGTCGGCTTGCCGGCGATGAAGTCGCCCACCAACTGCGCCGGCGCCTGGTAGTTGCTGCCGCCGAGGACGAAGGCGTGGGATTCCAGGCGCTCCTGCAGCTCGATGCCGGCCAGCGGGCCGCCTGGGTAATCCACCTCGGGGGTGATCCCCACCACGATGCCGGAGTTGGCGTTGCGCTCGTTGCGCGAGTACTGGCTCATGCCGTTGGTGACCACCCGGTTCGGCTCGGAAGTGGCCGCTACCACGGTGCCTCCCGGGCACATGCAGAAGCTGTAGACCGAACGACCGTTCTTGGCGTGGTGCACCAGCTTGTAGTCGGCGGCACCGAGTTTCGGGTGGCCGGCGTACTTGCCCAGGCGTGCGCTGTCGATCAGCGATTGCGGGTGTTCGATGCGAAAACCCACTGAGAACGGCTTGGCCTCCATGAACACGCCACGGCTGTGGAGCATGCGGAAGGTGTCTCGGGCGCTGTGGCCCAGGGCCAGGATCACGTGCCGCGAATGCAGTTGTTCGCCACTGGCCAGTTCCACGCCCTGCAGTTGCTCGCCGTCGATCAGCAAGTCGGTGACCCGCTGTTCGAAACGGACTTCACCGCCCAGGGCGATGATCTGCTGGCGCATGTTCTCCACCACGCCGGTGAGGCGGAAGGTGCCGATATGGGGTTTGCTGACGTAGAGGATCTCGTCCGGCGCGCCGGCCTTGACGAACTCGTGGAGGACCTTGCGGCCGTGGTGCTGCGGGTCCTTGATCTGGCTGTAGAGCTTACCGTCGGAGAAGGTCCCGGCGCCGCCCTCGCCGAATTGCACGTTGGATTCGGGGTTGAGCACGCTCTTGCGCCACAGGCCCCACGTGTCCTTGGTGCGCTCGCGCACTTCCTTGCCGCGCTCGAGGATGATCGGCTTGAAGCCCATCTGCGCCAACAGCAGCCCGGCGAAGATCCCGCAGGGGCCGAAACCCACCACGATCGGGCGCTGGTCCAGGTCGGCCGGGGCCTGGCCCACTACCTTGTAGCTGACATCCGGTGCCGGGTTGACGTTACGGTCATCGGCGAACTTGAGCAGCAGCGCGGCTTCGTCGCGCACGCTGAGGTCGATGGTGTAGATGAACAGCAGCTCGGAAGACTTCTTGCGCGCATCGTAGCTGCGCTTGAACAGGGTGAAGTCGAGCAAGTCATCGCTGGCGATCCCCAGGCGCTGCACGATGGCGGTGCGCAGGTCTGCATCGGGATGGTCGATCGGCAACTTGAGTTCGGTGATTCGTAACATGACAGGGTCCGGGTAGGCGGTGCGCAACAGTGCGCCGGCTTGCTTTGCACAAACCGGCGATTATAAGCCGCAATCCACCCTGACCGTCAGGCTAAAACGGTTGCTTGTCGAATCAGTCGTTGCGCGAGCCGCCGAAATAGCCGCAGCCGCGCTGTACCTGGCCATCGACCCGCAGCTCGGCGGTGAGGTGCTGGACGCTGCCGGTGACGGGGTCGACGCAGCGTTGCGGGGCCACCCACAGCTCAACGCGCTGGTGATTGGCTTCGCTGGTGAGGTTGAAACGGCCGTCGCCCAGTTGTTCTTCCAGGTAGGGCAGGGCCAGGGTCGGCTGGCCGGCACGCTCGATCATCATGCCCTTGGCGCTGACATCGACGTTCCACGCCGGGTTCTTGCTGCCGGCCCGCAGGATCAGGCGCTGGAAATTCGGGTCGTTGCAGGCACTGCCGGAGCGCTCGATGCGATACAGCTGGCGCAGGTCCAACTGGCCGTCGCTGCTGCCGCTGGCGGAAAACTTGCCTCGCAGGTCGGCGAACAGCTTGCCCTGTTTCTCCGCCAGGGTAGCGGCCTCTTGCAGCACGCTGGTGTCGCCGCCGTCGCGGACCACATAACGGCGATCTTCGGTGCAGGGTTTGAACAGCAACTTGCCGTCTGCCGCGCTGAGTTCACCTTGCATCCGGGTCAGCCCGGCCATGGATGGCGCCTCGGGTTGTGAGTTGAACATCGGCAACATCTGGCAGCCGGCAAACAGCGGCAAAAGGGCGAAACAAAGCAGTGAACGGGCGGTGCGCATCATTGGGCCTCCAAGCGGAAGCCGACACGTTACGCAGCCCGCCCGGTCACCACAACCCCGGATTGCACGGAGCCGCGCCCTCGACCGTAGGAGCCGGCTTGCCGGCGAAGAGGCCCAGGAGCCTTGTGTGGTTCGCAACGGCCTCTTCGCTGGCGAGCCAACTCCTACACAGGCCGGCTCAGCCGACGTGGTAGGTCTGGCCGGTCTGCAGGCCTTCCACGCTCTTGGCATAGGCCAGGGCCACATCGGCGGCCGCTACCGGCTTGAAGCCGCGGAAGTACGGGGCGTAGCTGCCCATGGCTTCCAGCAGTACATTGGGGCTCACCGAGTTGACCCGCAGGCCCCGCGGCAACTCGATGGCGGCGGCCCGCACGAAGCTGTCGATGGCACCGTTGACCAGGGCCGCGGAGGCGCCGCTGCGGATCGGGTCGTGGCTCAGCACGCCGGTGGTGAAGGTGAAGGAGGCGCCATCGTTGGCGTACTCGCGGCCGATCAGCAGCAGGTTGACCTGCCCCATCAGTTTGTCCTGCAGGCCCAGGCTGAAGTGCTCAGCAGTCATCTCTGCCAGCGGCGCGAAGGTCACGTTGCCGGCGGCGCACACCAGTGCATCGAAGCGCCCGGTCTTTTCGAACAGGGCGCGGATCGATTGGCTGTCGCTGATATCCACCTGGAAATCGCCGCTGGTACGGCCGATGCGCACCACTTCGTGGCGTTGTTCCAGCTCTCGCGCAACCGCCGAGCCAATGGTGCCGTTGGCACCGATCAAGAGAATCTTCATGGGCTGTTCCTCGAAAAGGGGGGTGAGGTTGCAGTCTAGAGTGGTTTTTTCCATGGATTAACGCGCTAATAGGCAACCTTTGGTTTTCAAATGGAAACAATCCATGAGCGAGATGGATGACCTGGCGGCATTTGCGGTGCTGGTGGAAGCCGGCAGTTTCACCCTGGCGGCCCAGCAACTGGGGTGCAGCAAGGGGCAGTTGTCCAAGCGCATCAGCGCCCTGGAGGCGAGGTTCGCCGTGGTGCTGCTGCAGCGCACCACCCGCCGCCTGGACCTGACCGCGGCCGGCGCGGCGCTGCTGCCCCAGGCCCAGGCCCTGGTGGCCCAGGTGGAGCGGGCGCACCAGGCCCTGGCGCGGCTCAAGGACGACATGGCCGGGCCGGTGCGGCTGACGGTGCCGGTGTCCCTTGGGGAAACCTTCTTCGATGGCCTGCTGCTGGAGTTCTCCCGGCATTACCCCGAGGTGCAGATCGAACTCGACCTGAGCAACGGCTACCGCGACCTGGCCCGGGAGGGATTTGATCTGGCGGTGCGTTCGGACGTCGCCAACGACCAGCGCCTGGTGGCCCGGCCGTTGCTGGCCTGGCATGAAATGACCTGTGCCAGCCCGGCCTATCTGGAGCAATTCGGCGAACCACAGACACCGCGAGAGTTGGCGGAGCATCGCTGCCTGCTCAACAGCCACTACAGCGGTCGTGAAGAATGGCTCTATCACCAGCGCCATGAATTGCTGCGGGTGCGGGTTGGCGGACCTTTCGCCAGCAATCACTACAACCTGTTGAAGAAGGCGGCGCTGGTGGGGGCGGGCATTGCCCGGCTGCCGTCCTATGTGCTGCACGACGAGCTGGCGGACGGGCGCTTGCGATGGCTGCTGCGGGACTACCAGACCCGCAGTATGCCGATGTACCTGGTGCACCCTTACCAGGGCGGTTTGCCCAAGCGGACCCAGGTGCTGGCCGACTACCTGATGGACTGGTTCCGCCGCAGCGGCGAGGCCCTGGATCGCCTGTAGCTTTTGCCCCGAACGCGGCCGCAGGCCTGGCGCCGCTGCCAGGGCCTCTGGCAGCGGCTGGGGGATCAAGTGCGGTGCTCGTAGTGGCCGCTTATTTGCCGGGTGCAACGCTACCTGTCGAGCCAGGGCTGGCGGCTACTTGATGCACTGAAAGTGACGGGCGATCAGATGGTCGAGGGAGCATACGCCCGGGCCACGAGCCATCAGCAACAGGAGGATCGCAGCCCAGGTGCCGTGGGTCGGATAGGCGTCCGGGTAGACGAAGAGCTGGATGGTCAGGGTCATTCCCAGCAACGCCAGGGCCGAGAATCGGCTCGCCAGGCCCACCAGGATCAGTACCGGGAAGAAGTGCTCGGCAAACGCTGCCAGGTGCGCCGCCAGCTCCGGGCTCAGCAGGGGCACGTGGTACTCGCTCTGGAACAAGGGGATGGTCGAGTCCGCCAGGTGTGGCCAGCCCAGTTCGAAGGTTCCGGACACCAGGTCGATGGCCAGCCCCTCGACCTTGGTCTGGCCGGATTTCCAGAACACCGCGGCGATGGAAAAGCGCGCGACAAAGGCGATCAGGCTGTAGGGAATGCGTTCAAACCCCTGGATGATCCGGTTCACCAGTGCGGCAATGGGCGTGTGGGTCTGGGTGTTCATGGTCAGGCCTTCTTGTGAGGTTGCAGATTGATAAGGGCGCCGTGGCGCAGCAGCAGGCCCAGGCACTGGCCCAGGTCAAAATCGGCTTGAGCGTCCATGGCATAGGCGGCGGCCATCTCCAGCGGCCATTGGTTGCGCAAGCTGTTGATGAAGCTCAGGCAGCCGGCGTCCACGGCGATCACTTCGACTTCCAGGCCGTTGCGCAGCACCAGGACGTATTGCTCCTGCTGCAGTTCAAAGGCAGGCCAGGCCCGGTCGCTCTGGTGGGCTGCCCACAGGTTCACGACGGCGTAGCCTGAGTGCAGGGTGCGCAGCGACGGGTGCAGCAGCAGGCGAGCCTGGCCGAGGCTGTCCGGTTGGCTCATGGCTGTCAGCAGGCGCGCCGGCTCCAGGGGCTGGGCGTCGGCGGCGTGATAGGCCTCGATTCGCAAGCGTTCCAGGCGTGCGGTATCGGCCAGGTAGGGCAGGCCGGCCACCGGCGTGAAACCCTGGATAAAGTCGCCGAAGTCCTGGCCGTAGTCGTTGAGCAGGGGGCTGCAGGGGGCGAAATCCTGCACATAGGTGCGGGCCATGACCCTGAAGAAGTCGGCGCCCACCAGTTGCGCCACCACCGGATAGGATTCGGCCAGGGCATTGATCAAGGAGCCTTGGACGTTATTGCGATAGACCGCGAAGCGGCTGGCCGGGTCGGCACCGTTACGGCTGCACAGCCCCGGCGGGCAGTCCGGATCGGCGCTCAGCAGGGCCTTGGCGAACGCTGCCTGGGTGCTCATGGCCGCACCTTGGCGCTGTGCAGCAACGCCTCTGCCTGGCCGGCCTCGGCCTGGAGCACGGCAAAAGGCGGTATCCGGTTGTCCCGCTCGATCAGGGTGGCCATCGGCCCGATAGCCGCCAGCACCTGCTGGTACAGGGTCCATACGGCGCGGTCCACGGGAGCGCCGTGATCATCGATCAGCAGGCGGTCGCCAAGGCTGTCCTGGTCTTCGGCAAAGCCGGCGAGGTGGATTTCCCCGACCCTGTGCAGGGGCAGTGCCCGCAGGTAGGCCAGGGGATCGCGCTGGTGGTTGATGCAAGAGACATAGACGTTGTTGACGTCCAACAGCAGGCCGCAGCCGCTGCGCTTGATCACCTCGGCGAGGAACTCGGTCTCGTCCAGGGTCGAGCGCTGGAACTGCAGGTAGGTGGCCGGATTCTCCAGCAGCAGGTGGCGACCCAGGTGGTTCTGTACCTGGTCGATATGCTCGCAGACCCGTTGCAGGGTCGGCCCATCGTAGGCCAGGGGCAGCAGGTCGTTGAGGAACACCGGGCCGTGGCTGGACCAGGCCAGGTGTTCGGAAAAGGATTGGGGTTGATAGCGTTCGATCAACGCCGCGAGCCGGTCCAGATGGGCGCAGTCCAGGGGACCCTCGCCGCCGATGGACAGGCCGACGCCGTGCAGCGACAGCGGATAGCGTTCGCGGATCAACCCCAGGTAGTGATGGAACGGCCCGCCCGCCACCATGTAGTTCTCGGCATGAACCTCGAAAAAACCGATGTCGGGCTGCTGTTCGAGCACCTCCCTGAAGTGTTCGGTCTTGAGCCCCAGGCCGGCGCGGGCCGGCAGGCCCGGGGTAGGGGCCTGAATGTCGTGGCGGGGGAGAGCAAGCGGTGCGGTGTTCATCATCGACACTCAGGCAGGCGTGGGATCAGGACTTGGCTTTGAAGGCTTCGAGCTGGCCGAAACCTGTGGGCGAGGTGCTGCTGGCGGTCTTGTCGCAAGTGCCCTTGGGCACCAGCTTCCAGGCATTGGCCTGGTCGTTGACCTTGGAGGTCCCGGCGCAGGTGGTGCCGGCGCCTGCGGCGCAGTCGTTCTTGCCTTTCATGGCCACGCCGAAGCATTTCTCCATGTCGTCGGCGGCGTGGGCCGTGGTGGCGACGGCGGCAAGGCTCATGGCGGAACCCAGGGCCAGAACCAGGGCGGTGGCGGACAGGGTGCGGGAACTTGTGGTCATGGTGTTTCTCCAGAGTTGGGGTGGGTAAGGAAGCATGTGTGCTTGCTTACCCCTCTAGAGACGGCAGCCCGGGATACGTTACAGCCCGCCGCGATTTTTTTTCGTCGCGGGCGCAGGGCGCCAGATTGCAGGCAAAAAAACGGCCCCGAAGGGCCGTCTTTGCTGACGCGAGGGCTTAACCGCCCAGATAGGCTTCGCGCACTTTCGGATCGGTCAGCAGGGCCTCGCCAGTGCCTTGCATCACCACCCGGCCGTTTTCCAGCACGTAGGCACGGTCGGCGATCTTCAGCGCCTGGTTGGCGTTCTGCTCCACCAGGAACACCGTCACGCCATCACGGCGCAGCTGTTCGATGATGTCGAAGATCTGCTGGATGATGATCGGTGCCAGGCCCAGGGACGGTTCGTCCAGCAGCAACAGCTTGGGCTTGCTCATCAGCGCACGGCCGATGGCGAGCATCTGCTGTTCACCGCCGGACATGGTGCCGCCACGCTGGGTGAAGCGTTCCTTGAGCCGTGGGAACAGCTCCAGGACCTTGTCCATCTGCTCCTGGTAGTCGCCCTTGTCGGTGAAGAAACCGCCCATGGCGAGGTTCTCTTCCACGGTCAGGCGGGCAAACACCCGGCGGCCTTCCGGTACCACGGCAATGCTCTTGCGCATGATCTGCGCCGAGCTTTGCCCCACCAGCTCTTCACCCAGGTAACGGATGCTGCCGCTGTGGGCCTGTGGCGAACCGCAGAGGGTCATCAGCAGGGTGGATTTGCCGGCACCGTTGGCGCCGATCAGGGTGACGATCTCGCCCTGGCGGATCTCGACGTTGACGCTGTGCAACGCCTGGATCTTGCCGTAGTAGGTGGAAACGTTTTCGAACTGCAGCATTTACGCTTCCCCCAGGTAGGCTTTGATCACTTCGGGATTGTCGCGGATCTGTTCCGGCGTACCGTCGGCCAGGGGGGTGCCCTGGTTGATCACGACGATATGGTCGGAAATGCTCATGACCAGCTTCATGTCGTGCTCGATCAGCAGCACGGTGACATTGTGCTCTTCACGCAACATGCTGATCAGCGCCTTCAGGTCCTCGGTTTCCTTGGGGTTGAGGCCGGCGGCCGGCTCGTCGAGCATGAGGATCCGCGGGCGGGTCATCATGCAGCGGGCGATTTCCAAGCGTCGTTGCTGGCCGTAGGCCAGGGTCCCGGCGGGGCGGTTGGCAAACTCCCGCAGGTTGACCTTGTCCAGCCAGTAGCCGGCGTACTCCATGGCGTCGTGCTCGCTCTTGCGAAACGCCGGGGTCTTGAACAGGCCGGAGAGGAAGTTGGTGTTCAAGTGACGGTGCTGGGCGATCAACAGGTTCTCGAGCGCCGTCATGTCCTTGAACAGCCGCACGTTCTGGAAGGTCCGCACCACGCCCTTGCGGGCGATCTTGTGGCCGGGCAGGCCTTCGATCGCTTCGCCATCGAGGACGATGCTGCCGGCGCTGGGCTGGTAGAAGCCGGTCAGGCAGTTGAACACCGTGGTCTTGCCGGCGCCGTTCGGACCGATCAAGGCCACCACTTGTTTTTCCTTGACGGTCAGGGCCACGCCGTTGACCGCCAGCAGGCCACCGAAACGCATGGACAGGCCGGTTACTTTGAGGATCTCGCGGCTCATTTGCGCAGCTCCATGTGAGGACGTTGCATGGGCAGCAGACCCTGGGGACGCCAGATCATCATCAGCACCATCATGGCGCCGAACATCAACATCCGGTATTCGCTGAATTCACGCATCAGTTCAGGCAAGAGAATCATCACGATCGCCGCCAGGATCACCCCCAGTTGCGAGCCCATGCCACCCAGTACGACGATGGCGAGGATGATCGCCGACTCGATGAAGGTGAACGACTCCGGGGTCACCAGGCCTTGGCGCGCGGCGAAGAAGCTGCCGGCAAAACCGGCGAACGCGGCGCCCAGGGTAAAGGCCGAGAGCTTGATCACGGTGGGGTTCAGGCCCAGGGCACGGCAGGCGATCTCGTCTTCGCGCAAGGCTTCCCAGGCACGACCAATGGGCATGCGCAGCAGGCGGTTGATGACGAACAGCGCCGCCAGCGCCAGCAGCAGGGCCACCAGGTAGAGGAAGATCACCTTGTTGATCGAGTTGTACTGCAGGCCGAAGAACTCGTGGAAGGTCTGCATGCCCTCGGCGGCCTTGCGTTCGAAGGTCAGGCCGAAGAAGGTCGGCTTCTCGATGTTGCTGATGCCGTTGGGGCCGCCGGTGAGATCGGTCATGTTGCGCAGCAGCAGACGGATGATCTCGCCAAAGCCCAGGGTCACGATCGCCAGGTAGTCACCCCGCAGGCGCAGCACCGGGAAGCCCAGCAGGAAGCCGAAGGTGGCCGCCATCATCCCGGCGATCGGCAGGCAGATCCAGAAGCTCAGGCCGAAGTAGTGCGACAGCAGCGCGTAGCTGTAGGCGCCAACGGCGTAGAAACCCACGTAGCCCAGGTCCAGCAACCCGGCCAGGCCGACGACGATGTTCAGGCCCAGGCCGAGCATCACGTAGATCAGGATCAGCGTGGCAATGTCCACCGCGCCGCGGGAGCCGAAGAACGGCCAGACCAGGGCACCGACGATCAGTGCCAGGATGATCCAGCGCTGGGTGCGTGGCAGGGTCAGGAAATTGCTGGCCTTGGCCGGGATCAGCGGCATGTTCGGCGAGGACTTCCAGGCCGCGCTGAGCTGGCTGTGGAACAGCACCCGCAGGAACATCAGCACCGAACACACCGCGATGGTGGCAAGGATCGCCGGGCTGGTGTTGTGGACCTCCAGGTTGATGCCGACGATGGTCAGTTTCAGGCCCAGCACCGGGTAGGCGACGGCCCAGACCAACAGGGCGCTGAACAGCGCCGATTTAAGATTCCTAGTCATACTTTCTCAACCTCCGGACGGCCCAGAATGCCGGTCGGACGGAACAACAGCACCAGAACCAACAGGCCGAACGCCACGACGTCCTTGTACTGGTCGCCGAACACGTCGGCACCAAAGGCTTCGGCCACCCCCAGCACCAGCCCGCCGAGCATCGCGCCCGGGATACTGCCGATGCCGCCCAAGACCGCTGCGGTGAAGGCCTTGAGGCCCACCAGGAAACCGGCGTTGGGGTTGATCACACCGTATTGCATGCTCAGCAGCACGGCGGCGATGGCCGCCAATGCAGCGCCGATCACGAAGGTCAGGGCGATGATGTTGTTGGTATTGATCCCCAGGAGGTTGGCCATCTTGATGTCCTCGGCACAGGCGCGGCAGGCGCGACCCAGGCGAGAGCGGGAGATGAACAGCGTCAGGCCGAGCATGGCGACCAGGGTCACCACGAATACCACGATCTGCATGTAGGAAATCAGCACTTCATGTGCGCCGCCTGGCCCGATGGAGAAGTTGCCCGGGATCAGGTTGGGGATAGATTTGTCCTTGGAGTCTTGCGCCAACAGAACCGTGTTCTGCAGGAAAATCGACATGCCGATGGCAGAGATCAGCGGGATCAGGCGGTTACTGCCACGCAAGGGGCGGTAGGCGATCCGTTCGATACTGTAGCCGTAGGCACTGGTGACGACGATGCTCGCGATGAAGGCTGCGGTCATCAACAGCGGCACGCTGTCGAGTCCCATCATGGCCAGCCCGGCGATGGCGATGAACGCCACATAGGAGCCGATCATGTACACCTCGCCGTGGGCGAAGTTGATCATTCCAATGATGCCGTAGACCATCGTATAGCCGATGGCGATCAGGGCATACGTGCTGCCAACGGTGAGACCGTTAACCAGCTGTTGGAAAAAGTGATAGATGTCAGGCATTACAACGCTCCTAAAAACCTGATACGCATTTCACTGGTGGAGTCATTTTCCCGCCCAGACCCCGTGGATCTGCACCCACTTCGGGCTGGGTTTTGCCAGCGAACCGCTGATGACGGTTTTGAGATTTTCAGGTGGGGAGGCTTCCGGATCACGGAAGCACGGCCCATACATTCGTAAAACAAAGCCCACGGCGAGCCGTGGGCTTTATTGGCAGTCAGTCAGGCCGCGCCTTACTGAGGAGAAACTTCGGTTTTAGGCTTACCGAAGTGCCACTCGTAGACCACGAACTTGAAGTCTTTCAAGTCGCCCTTGGCGTCGAAGCTCAGGTCGCCGGTGGGGGTCTTGAAGGTGCCGGCGTGGATGGCTTCTGCCACCTTGGCGGCGTCTTCGCTCTTGGCGTTGGTGATGGCGCCGGCGATGACTTCAACGGCGGAGTAGGACGGGAATACGAACGGACCGCTCGGGTCTTCTTTCTTGGCCTTGAACGCATCAGCCAGGGCGACGTTGGCCGGGTCCTGGTCGAAGGATTTCGGCAGGGTCACCAGCAGGCCTTCGGAAGCGTCCTTGGCGATCTGCGAAATGGAGTCGTTACCCACGCCTTCCGGGCCCATGAACTTGGCCTTCAGGCCTTTTTCCTGGGATTGGCGCAGGATCAGGCCCAGCTCCGGGTGGTAGCCGCCGTAGTAGACGAAGTCGACGTTGGCTTGCTTGAGCTTGGCGATCAGCGAGGAGAAGTCCTTGTCGCCGGCGTTGATGCCTTCGAACACGGCAACCTTGGTGCCTTTCTTCTCCAGGGTCTGTTTCACGGCGGTGGCGATGCCTTCACCGTACTGCTGCTTGTCGTGGAGCACGGCCACCACTTTGGGCTTCACGTGGTCGGCGATGTAGTTACCGGCGGCAGGGCCCTGGGCGCTGTCCAGGCCGATGGTGCGGAACACCATCTTGTAGCCACGGGCGGTGATGTCCGGGCTGGTGGCAGCCGGGGTGATCATGATCACGCCTTCGTCTTCGTAGATGTCGGAAGCGGGTTGAGTGGAGCTGGAGCACAGGTGGCCAACCACGAACTTGACACCGTCGTTGACCACTTTGTTGGCCACTGCCACGGCTTGCTTGGGATCGCAGGCGTCATCGTATTCAACGGCTTCGAGCTTCTTGCCGTTGACGCCGCCCTTGGCGTTGATCTGCTCGATGGCCATTTTTGCGCCACTGAACTGCATGTCGCCGTATTGGGCTACCGGGCCGGTCTTGGGGCCGGCGATACCGATCTTGATGGTGTCAGCTGCGAACGAATGGCTGGCAACACCGGCCAGGACCATAGCGGCAAACAGTTTGGAAATCTGCTTAGTAGCCTTATTCATAGTGCTCCACTCTTACTGTTGTAATTTTTATAGTTCCGGCGGCCTTGGGCGCAGAACCGAATCAGATAACTCTTGGATATCCGTCGGAAATGCCCCTGGCAACTGTACCGGTACAGTGTAGAGCGCCGGTTGTTCGCTTGAAAAGCTGGCTGCTGGGGGCAAAAACGCGGGGTGTCGCTTAATTGAAAGAAAAAGACAGATTTGCGGCGTGCCTTGCGCCCGGTTCGATGTCATTCCCTGACGCTTCTGAGCTTCTCGATCGGTGCTGCATTTGCTACTGGGTTTTTCTGCCAGACCACCGACGTTATGATTGCGCCGATTTCTTTTCTGGACAGTCCCATGACTCAAGAACCTAGCACCCTCTATGCCAAGCTGCTTGGTGAAACCGCATCTATCAGTTGGAAGGAACTGGAGCCGTTCTTTGCCAGGGGTGCCCTATTGTGGGTCGACGCCGAGCTGGATCTGATCGATGCGGCCCAGGCCGTGGCGCAAAACGAGGCCGAGAAAGTGGCGGCCTGGCTGGCCGAAGGGAAGGTTGAAAAACTGTCTGCGCCGCGGGCGTCCGACCTGTTCGAGCGTGATCCGCAGCTGTGGGCGGTGGTGGTTTCGCCCTGGATCCTGTTCCAGGAGAGGGCGTCGAGCTGAAGGCGTGCACCACTAATGTGCAGGTTTTTGTCGGACAAAAGTGTGTAGCCGAGTAACCGTGAACAGCATGATGGCATCTTGCCGTAGAGAAACGCCCCACAGGGTTTTTCCGGCAAGGTGACGTTCACGGAAGGGGAACAGTTTCAAGTGCAGCCGACGAGCTGCTTAATTGTTTCGCGATGTGAGAAAAAACGCCTATTCGCCGGCAAGCCGGCTCCTACAACCGCACAGGGAAACTCCTTGCTGCGTAGGAGCCGGCTCGCCGGCGAAGTTCTTCTTAATAGGCGGTCTTGCCGGTGTGGTTGTTGAGGGAGATGACTCGGGTCTTGCCGATGCGGTGACGGTAGATCTCCCGCAGGTACTTGATGGCCTTCTTCACGCAATCGCGGGACAGGCGGATGTCGTTGATCGAGACGAACTTGTCCTTGTCGTTGATCAGCTCGCGGTACTTCTTCTCGTACATCGGCTTGATCGCATACCAGTTGGTGTCGAGGATCTTCGCCGGGTTCTCGAACTCGTTGAGCAGATCGTCGATGCGGTCTTCGTCGAACTGGTCGCTGACGATGAAGTCGAGCACCGAGTTGTCCAGGGTGTCGTCGAAGCGGTACGGATTGCGCGCAAAGCAACGCTTGATGAAGGCCACGATCAGGGTCAGGAAGTCATCCGACAGGCACGGGCTCTTGGCGATCAGGGTGGTCAGCGAGAGGTTGGCCGAGGCGCCGATCACCAGCGCGTAGCGCTTGAGGGTGGTGTTGGGGAACAGGCTGTTGAGGTGGGTCTTGAGCCGGTTCAGGTCCATGTAGGAGAGCTTGTAGTCCTTGGGCAGGGACACGATCGACACCACCGACGAGCAGTTCTTGAAGAAGTGCAGGTCGTGCAGCGCCGCCGCGTCATAACCCGAGGCCTTGTACTGCTCCAGGGCCGCGCGATAGCGCTTGGACTCGATCGGCAGCAGGCTGATGCCCTCGATCGCCTGGGTCACCTTGTTGAAGTGCGGCAGGTCGATGGAGCGGAAGAACAGGTCGTCGATGTTCAGGCGCTGGGGCTCTTTCTCGAACACCTTGAACTTGTCGCCGGTAGGCACCGGCTGCTCCGGCACCACGGATTCGGCATAGGCGATCGCCACCGGGCCGGCCAGGCTCATGAACAGGTCGTTGGCGTCCAGGCGGATGGTTTCGCCGATGTCGATGCCGGCACGCCGGAAGTAGTTCTGATCGTAGTCGGTGGTCACTGCCTGGGCGGTGAGGATGTTGAAGATCTGCTGGGAGATGTACTGGTTGGCGTGCTTCTCCATGGCGTTGACGTCGATGTTCTGGATGTTGCCGTCATCGCTTTCTTCGGCGTAGCGCATGATGTCGTTGGAGATCAGCATCATCGCGTTCCAGGGGCGAATACGGCCCATGACGCTGGCTTCGCTGCTGTCTTCGTTATCGAAGTTGTAGGAGAAGTCCCACTCTTCCGAGAGGTATTTGCACAGCAGGCGGCCGGCGTTGATGTGCAGCGCCTCGGACATTTCGCTGCGGTGGTCGGAGATGTTCGGCAGCACGCAGATGCCGCTGGTGAAGATCGGCTCGAAGACGAAGGAATGCCCGCTCTTGCCGTCGTGCTCGTCCATCGGCTTGGTGTCGAAGGTCTTGTTCATGTACGAGTACTGCTGGGCCAGGCCGAACTCCGAGGCCATGCCCGAACCGGTACCGCCGCCGGCGCTGAAGATCGAGAAGTACAGGCGCGACTGGTTGGCCTTGATCCCGCAGGAATCGATCAGGTAGGAGTGGATCATCTTCCAGTCGGGGCTGGAGAAACGCTGGGTGTCCTTGTTGAGGATGATCTTGGCCAGGTACTGGCCGAGGATCGGCGCGTTACCGGCGCCACCGGCGTGGACTTCCGAAAGGTCCATGATCTTCATCTTGCTGTAGTCGCGGATGAAGCCGCTTTTCTCGCCCTTGCGCGAGAAGCGGATGCGCCCGGCGATGTCCTTGTCCAGGTCGCCGAGCATCACCAACGGTTCCACCAGGAATACCGGCTTGCTGGCCTTGTTCTGGCCCAGGCGCAGGTTTTGGCGGATCCACTGGCCGGGGCTGTAGCCAGCGCTTTCGTAGGATTTGTCTTCGGTGTTGAATTCGTTGAGGTAGAACTTGCGGGCGTTGTACACCAGCTCTGCTACATCCAGGGCGATGTTGGAACCGCAGCGGCCAAGACCGATCAGGCACACCGACGGGAACTCCTGGTCACGACGGTTTTCCGGCTCGCCTTCCAGGTGCACCGGGCGCGGGAATACCGTATCACGCAGGCCGTCGAGGTTGTCGAGGATGCGGTCGGTGTTGGTTTCGGTGAAGTACAGGTACTGCTGGGTCGACAGGGGGCGTGAACTGGACAATGGCTTCGTTTCCGAGGGGCTTGGGATCGGGGAGGTCAGCGTCATCTCGGAGACTGCGTTGGCAGGATTGTTTTTAGAAGTCATTGTGCGCCATATGCCTGGTCAGGTTGGCTCGCGGACAAGGTGCCTGCGAACCATCACGGAATGGGACCTCGCCGCTGTGTAGAGCGCGAATTATGCCCAGGGCCTCAGGGTCTTTGCCTGAGCGTCGCTCGGGGGAATCCTTTCCTGAATCATGATGAATCGGCCAGTATTCGATGATCTTTAATCAAATGAGGGCAATATGATGTCAGCGTTACCTTCACTCGGCTTTGCCGGAATCGGCCTGATGGGACTGCCGATGTGCCGGCGCCTGCTGGCGGCGGGCTATCCGCTGACGGTGTGGAACCGCAACCCGGATAAATGCGCGCCCCTGGTGGCCGCCGGGGCGCGACAAGTCGCCACACCGGCGCAGCTCTGCGAACAGGCCGACCTGGTGCTGCTGTGCCTGGCCAATACCGAGGTGGTGCGCGAGGTGGTGTTTGGCGTCGAGGGTATCGCCCAGGGCGCCCGGGGCGGGCAGTTGCTGCTGGACCTGTCCAGCCTGGAACCCACGGCCACCCGGGAGATGGCCGCCGACCTGGCCCGCGAAACCGGCATGGCCTGGGTCGACGCTCCGGTTTCCGGAGGGACTCCGGGCGCCGAGGCCGGCAGCCTGGCGATCATGGCCGGTGGAGAAGCCGCGGACATCGAGCGGGTTCGCCCGGTGCTGCTGGCCCTGGGGCAGCGGGTCACGCACATGGGAGCGGTGGGCGCCGGGCAGGTGACCAAGGCCTGCAACCAGATGATCGTCGCCTGCAATGCCCTGGTGATCGCGGAAGTGGTGGCCCTGGCCGAGCGCTCGGGGGTGGATGCCAGGCTGATCGCCGAGGCCCTGGCCGGCGGCTTTGCCGACTCCAAGCCGCTGCAGATCCTGGCTCCGCAAATGGCTCAAAGCCAGTTCGAACCGGTGAAGTGGCACGTGCGGACTTTGCTCAAGGACCTGGATGGCGCGGTGAAGTTTTCTCGGGAGCAGGGTTCGGCAACGCCGATCAGCGGGTTAGCTGCACAGTTGATGCGTCTGCATGGTGGGCAAGGCTATCTGGAGCAAGATCCAGCGACCCTGGTTCGCCTCTATCGGGAGCCGGCGTCCGTGGATTGAGCGCCGCCGTGGTGTGGCGCCGGTCGAGTTCGTCCAGCACCCCGCACACTTCCTGCAGCGGTACCGGGCGGCTGAGCAGGTAGCCCTGCAGGTAGTCGCAGCCGTAGTGCTCGAGAAACTGCTGTTGTTCCAGGGTCTCGACTCCTTCGGTCACCACCTGCAGGTGCAGGGTGTGGGCCATGACGATGATCGCCTGGACGATCTCCATGTCCTGGGTTGACTTGGGGATGTCCTGGATGAACGAGCGATCGATCTTCAGGGTGTTCAGCGGCAGGCGCTTGAGGTAGGCCAGGGATGAATAGCCGGTGCCGAAGTCGTCGATCGACAATGACACGCCCAGGCCGCGGATCTGCTTGAGCAGCGCCAGGGTGCTGGCGATATTGCCCATCAGGGCATTTTCCGTGACCTCCAGCTCCAGTTGTTGCGGGGCGACCTTAGCCGTGGTCAGGGCGCTTTCGATCTCTTCGGCCAGGGCTTCGCGGGTCAGGTTCAAGGCCGAGCAATTGACCGCGATCTTCAACTCGCCATTGCCATTGCGCGACAGGTAGGCCAGGTCGGCGCAGGCCTTGCGCAGCACCCAGTTGTCCAGTTCGGCGATCAGCCCATTGGCTTCGGCAATGCTGATGAAGCGATCCGGGGTCAGCAGCCCGTGTTGCGGATGCTGCCAGCGGACCAGGGCTTCAAGCTTGGTGACTCTGGCGCGCTTGAGGTCGTAGATCGGCTGGTAGTGCAGCAGCAACCCCTGGTCATCGCGCAGGGCATTGCGCAGTTCTTCTTCCAGCTGCAGCTCCAGGGTGGCCCGGGTCTTGAGGCTGGAACTGAAGAAATGCAGGTTGTTGCGCCCGGCATCCTTGGATTGGTAGAGCGCCAGGTCGGCGTTCTTCAACAGCTCTTCACAGGTCTTGCCATCATCGGGGAAGACGCTGATGCCGATGCTGGTGGTCATCACCATGCGCCGCCCCCCCAACTCGATCGGCTCCTTCATCTTTTGCATGATGCGCTCGGCCAAGTGCCGGGCTTCATCGCGGTCGTGGAGGTTGATGAGGATGCAGAACTCATCGCCGCCCAGCCGTGCCACCACGTCTTCGTGGCTGCGGGTGGAGTTCTTGATATGCCCGGCAATGACCTTGAGCAGTTCGTCGCCGGCATCGTGGCCGAGGCTGTCGTTGATCCGCTTGAAATGGTCGATGTCGAGGAACATCACCGCCAGGCTGCCACCGAAGGTGGTTTTCTCCAGCAGTTTTTCCGCGAACAACTGATTGAAGCCACGACGGTTGATCAGGTTGGTCAGGGCGTCGTAATGAGCCACCTGCTGCAGCGAGACCCGGGCCTGGTCCAGTTGCGAAAGCAGGGCATTGACTCGGCGCAGGTCGCGCTCCTTGTGCTGCAGCTTCTTGTCTGCCAGGGCTGCGCTGATGCCACTGCCGATGATCAACAGGGCAATCACGCTGAGGGTCAGGCCCAGTTGCAGGTGATCGCTCTGCGCCGTGGGAACGGGCAGGGTGCCGGCGGGCAGCACCAGGGTCATGGCCCAGATGCCGGTAAAGTGCATCAGCACGATGGCCGCCCCCAGCACCAGGCTGCTGGCGTACTTGAGCAATTGGTGGAACATCCCGCTGCCATCGCGAAAGTGCCGGGACAGTAGCAGCGCAGCCAGGCTACAGGCGATCGCCACCAGCAGTGACAGGCCCATGAGCAGCGGCTGGTAGTACACCTCGGCATGGGAGTGCATGGCTGCCATGCCCACGTAGTGCATGCAACTGATGCCCAGGCCGATCCACACCGAGGCCACGCCATAGCGCCAGAGCGGCAGTCGGGCATGGCTCAGGGTATTCATCGCCAGCCAGGCGGCGATCAGGGCGATCAGCAGGGACAGCAGGGTCAGTGGCAGCTGGTGGTGGATTGCCAGGGGAGCTTCGAAGGCCAGCATGGCGATGAAATGCATGCTCCAGATGCCGCCGGCCAGGCAACAGGCGCCGACCCAGCGCCACAGGCGCTGGCTGGCCGGCTGCTCGACGTGGCTGACACGCTCGGCCATATCCAGGGTGGCGAAGCTGGCGGCGCAGGCCACCAGGTAGGCCAGCAGCACCAGAACCGGGTTGTGGGTGTAGTGGACAACCAGCTGCCCGCTGTCTGGGAGCTCGGTAATGAAATGCAGACCCAGCCAATCCATAGCATGCCCATCTCTGAGTCATCGGATGTCGGCGGTCGCGCGCCAACGAGTGCTTGGAGTATAGAAGGCACCCGGTGGCTGCAATGGGCGGTGGCAAACAGGCTCTAATGATTTGCTTATGGGCCCTATCGCCAATGGTGCTAAGCGCTCTCCTCGTACCAGGGTTCGCAGTCTGCGGGCTCCAGAGGGGCCAGGCCGAAGGCGGCGCGGGCGGCATCGCAGTCGCTGTTGTGCTGGCCGTCGACCCAGGAGGCCTCGAACTCCCGGCATGGGCTGGAGCGTTGTTCATAGATCGAGCAGCTCACGCCCTGGCCGACTTCGCCCTCGAGGGCGATGCAGCGTGGGGATTTACAGTCGGTGCCGAGCATGGCCACCCGGCTCGGACTGATGCTCTGCACCAGTTCGTCAGGGACGGTCCCGCCGGAAGAGGCGCATTCGCCCCAGAAAAAAGACACACGAAAGTATGAACAGCAGGCACCGCAATTCAGACACGGACTGGCTTCGGACATGGGCGTATTCAAAGGGGGAAGGGAGGGATGTGGGGGGCAGGCAAGGCGGCTATTCTAGGCTTCGCATCGGCCTTGGGAAGGGGGGGCGCGAGGTATTTTTTCAGCCCGTGCCAAGCCCTTGAAAAGACTGGGAAAGCCCCGGGTACCGGGAGTCTTGGCAGATTTTCCGCGGGCTGTTGCACGGGCGCGAACGCCGCTTGGTGGAACCGGGTTGCGATGGCTTGGTATCAGGCTGGCGAATAATCACAGACAGCCAGGGTGGGGCTGACTAGATTGCAGCTTCCAGGCTCGCTCGCGTCTGGCCGAATAACAATAAAAGAGATCGACCCATGGATAATTCGACTCAAGCGGCAAATGCCTGGCGCATTCTGTTCCTGTTGTTTTTGGCAAACCTGTTCAACTTCTTCGATCGCACCATTCCCGCCATCATCATTGAGCCGATCCGCATGGAATGGCACCTGAGCGATTTCCAGCTAGGGATCATCGGCACCGCCTTCACCCTGGTCTACGCCATCGCCGGCTTGCCCCTCGGGCGCATGGCTGACACCGGCTCGCGCAGCAAGCTGATGGGCTGGGGCCTGGCGGTGTGGAGCGGGCTCACTGCAGTGAATGGCATGGTCGGCAGCTTCTGGAGCTTTCTGCTGGTGCGCATGGGCGTCGGCATTGGCGAGGCCAGCTACGCGCCAGCGGCCAATTCGTTGATCGGCGACCTGTTTCCCGCTCACCGTCGGGCCCGGGCCATGGGCATCTTCATGCTGGGCCTGCCCTTGGGGCTGGTGCTGGCATTCTTCACCATCGGTGCCATGGTCAAGGCCTTTGACAGCTGGCGCGCGCCGTTCTTCATCGCTGCGGTGCCAGGGCTGGTGCTGGCGGTGTTCATGTTCTTCATCAAGGAGCCCAAGCGTGGCGCTGCTGAAGCGGTGAAGGTAGCCCAAGTGCCGGTGGACCGGCCGATTCGCCGGGTGCTGGCGATCCCGACCTTTCTCTGGCTGACCCTGGCCGGCCTGACCTTCAACTTCGCCACCTATGCCTGCAACTCGTTCCTGGTGCCGATGCTCCAGCGCTACTTCCGCATGCCCCTGCAGGAAGCCGCGATGGCCACGGGAGTGATCGTCGGGGTGACCGGGCTGATCGGCCTGACCCTGGGAGGCTGGATCGCCGACAAGATCCACCAGCGCGTGGCCAATGGCCGCCTGCTGTTTGCGGCGTGCAGCCTGATCATCTCGACCCTGGCCACCGGCTGGGCCCTGCATGCCGGGCGGGTCGAGATCGGCGTGTTTGTCACGGTGTTCAGTATCGGCTGGCTGTTTGCCTACAACTTCTACACCTGTGTCTACACCGCGCTGCAGGATGTGGTCGAACCACGCCTGCGAGCCACGGCAATGGCCCTGTTCTTTGCCGGCCTGTATCTGCTGGGGGGCGGCCTGGGGCCGGTGGTGGTGGGGGCGCTGTCCGACCATTTCGCCCACTCGGCGATGTATGCCGCGGGGGCCGAGGTGATGACCGAGGAGTTCAAGGCCGTGGGCCTGCATGACGCCATGTACCTGATTCCGGTGGCGTTGTTCATGACCCTGCTGTTCCTGTTCCAGGCCGCCCGGTGTTTTGTCCGTGACGCCCAGCGCATGAAGGACGGGCTGCTCCCGACGGCGCCCCTGACCCCGGCCGTGAGCCTCTAGCGATTGCCCTCGGGAGGCTGCCGAGGGGCAGCGCAAGCGTCTGTTGAAAAGGACCACCAGGCAATAAAAAAGGCCCGCACAATGCGGGCCTTTTTCAGCGCTTGAAACCGGGCGATCAGCCCGCCACCAGCACCCGGATCGCTTCCAGGCGCAAGGCGGCTTTTTCCAGCAGCGCCAGACCCTGTTCCCGTTGCTGACGCAGGGCCACCAGCTCGCTGTCACGGACTGTCGGGTTGACGGCCTGCAATGCGCTCAGGCGCGCCAGCTCTTCGTCGGTGTCGGCCGCCAGTCGGCGTTGCGCTTCAGCCACGCGCTCGGCATGACGTGGCGCGATCTTGGCTTCGCCGGCGTTGATCTTCGGCGCCAGCTGGTCGCGCTGGGCCTGGATGAACTTGTTGGCGCTGGCCTTGGGCACGCTTTCGAGTTGGTCATTCAGGGTTTCGAAGGCCACTCGTGCCGACAGGTCGTTGCCATTGGCGTCCAGCAGGCAGCGCAGGGCAGCCGGCGGCAGGTAGCGGCCCAGTTGCAGCGAGCGCGGGGCGACCACTTCACTCACGTACAGCAGCTCCAGGAGCACGGTGCCGGGTTTGAGCGCCTTGTTCTTGATCAGCGCCACGGCGGTGTTGCCCATGGAACCGGACAGCACCAGGTCCATGCCGCCTTGCACCATCGGGTGCTCCCAGGTGATGAACTGCATGTCTTCGCGAGACAGCGCCTGGTTGCGGTCGTAGGTGATGGTCACGCCTTCGTCGTCGCCCAGGGGGAAGCTGGCGTCGAGCATCTTCTCGCTGGGCTTGAGGATCAGGGCGTTTTCCGAATGGTCCTCGCTGTCGATGCCGAAGGCGTCGAACAGGGTTTCCATGTAGATCGGCAGGGCGAACTGGTCGTCCTGCTCGAGGATCGCTTCCACCAGGGCTTCGCCTTCGCCGGCACCCCCGGAGTTGAGCTCCAGCAAGCGGTCGCGGCCGGTGTGCAGCTCGGCTTCCAGGCGCTCGCGTTCGCTGCGGGCTTCGTCGATCAGGGCTTGCCACTCGCCGTCGTCGGCGTTTTCCAGCAGCGGCAGCAGGCGCGGGCCGAACTGGTGCTGCAGGGCGTTGCCGGTGGGGCAGGTGTTGAGGAAGGCGTTCAGTGCTTCGTGGTACCACTGGAACAGCCGCTCTTGCGGGCTGGTTTCCAGGTACGGCACATGCAGCTCGATCACGTGCTTCTGGCCGATCCGGTCGAGACGGCCGATGCGCTGCTCCAGCAGGTCCGGGTGCGACGGCAGATCGAACAGCACCAGGTGGTGGGCGAACTGGAAGTTGCGGCCTTCACTGCCGATTTCCGAGCAGATCAGCACCTGGGCGCCGAATTCCTCGTCGGCGAAGTAGGCCGCGGCGCGGTCGCGCTCGAGGATGTTCATGCCTTCGTGGAACACCGTGGCCGGGATCCCGGAACGCACGCGCAGGGCGTCTTCCAGGTCCATGGCGGTTTCCGCGTGGGCGCAGATCACCAGCACCTTGGTGCGCTTGAGCATCTTCAACTGGTCGATCAGCCACTCGACCCGCGGGTCGAATTTCCACCAGCGCTGATCTTCGTCGCTGGCCTCGGGCAGCGCCTGGAAGCTGACTTCCGGGTACAGCTCGGCGTGTTCGCCCAGAGGCAGCTCCAGGTATTCGTCCGGGCACGGCAGCGGGTAGGCGTGCAGCTTGCGCTCGGGGAAACCCTGCACCGCGGCGCGGGTGTTGCGAAACAGTACGCGGCCGGTGCCGTGGCGGTCCAGCAGTTCACGCACCAGGCGGGCGCTGGCTTCAGTGTCGCCGTCGTTGACCGCGGCCAGCAGGGCTTCGCCTTCGTTGCCGAGGAAACCGTGGATGGTCTTGTGGGCTGCTGGGGACAGGCGGCCTTTATCCAGCAGCTCCTGCACGGCTTCAGCCACCGGGCGGTAATTGTCGCTCTCGGCGCGGAAGGCCGCGAGGTCGTGGAAGCGGTTCGGGTCCAGCAGGCGCAGACGGGCGAAGTGGCTGTCCTGACCCAGTTGTTCCGGGGTCGCTGTCAGCAGCAGTACGCCGGGAATGGTTTCGGCCAGCTGTTCCACCAGGGCATATTCCGGGCTGACCTGGTCTTCGTGCCACACCAGGTGGTGGGCTTCGTCGACCACCATCAGGTCCCAGCCGGCGGCAAACAGCGCGTCCTGGGCCTTCTCGTCGTCCACCAGCCACTCCAGGGCCACCAGGGCCAGTTGGGTGTCTTCGAACGGGTTGCTGGCATCGCTTTCGATAAAGCGCTCTTCATCGAACAGCGCCACTTGCAGGTTGAAGCGCCGGCGCATTTCCACCAGCCACTGGTGCTGGAGGTTTTCCGGAACCAGGATCAACACCCGGCTGGCGCGACCCGAGAGCAGCTGGCGATGGATCACCAGGCCGGCTTCGATGGTCTTGCCCAGGCCTACTTCGTCCGCCAGCAGAACCCGTGGCGCGATGCGATCAGCGACTTCACGGGCAATGTGCAACTGGTGGGCGATAGGCTGGGCGCGTACGCCGCCCAGGCCCCAGAGCGAGGACTGCAGCTGGCGGCTGGTGTGTTCCAGGGTGTGGTAGCGCAGGGAGAACCAGGCCAGTGGGTCGATCTGGCCGGCGAACAGACGGTCGCTGGCCAGGCGGAACTGGATGAAGTTCGACAGTTGGGTTTCCGGCAGGGTAACGGCTTCGTTCTGCCCATTGAGGCCGTGGTAGACCAGCAGGCCGTCGATATCGTCGACTTCCTGTACGGTCATTTTCCAACCTTCGAAATGAGTGATGCTGTCACCCGGAGAAAACCTCACGCGAGTGAGGGGCGCATTCCGTAGCGCATACTGGCGAGTGTCGCCAGTGGCCGGATAGAGCACGGTCAGCAAGCGGCCGTCCTGTGCCAGAACGGTGCCTAGACCTAGCTCGGCTTCGCTGTCACTGATCCAGCGTTGCCCCGGTTGATACTGCTGCGCCATGCTGCCTGACTCCCGCTTTGAAAAAGCCGACTATCTTAACGGAACGACGCTTCTAGTCCAAAGAACTCTGATAAAAACGCCTGGATGAAAAGGTAGCGTACCGCGACGTTCGTCAGGTTCAAGGGCACGATCGGCTGACGACTGGGTCACAGTTTTGCGACCGATGGCTCAAGTCGCCCATGCCGCAGCCGACAGCCTGCCGACAGGAGACCAATAATATGCTGCCACCCATGCTCCCCTTGAGTGCCGTGCCGATCACCGCCCAGCAGGACCCGGTCCGCCAGCGACCGGACATCCCGCCTGTGGTACCGGTGCAGGAAAGCTCCAACGAAAGCACCATCGACCTGCAGAAGCGCGACCCCGAGGAGTCCGCCCTGCTGCTGCGCGAGGAGCAACGCCGCCAGCAACAGAAGCAGCGCCGCGAGCGCGAGGCCGAGGACGACCCCGAAGAGCATCTGGCAGTGCCCGGTGACGAATTGAACGCCGACAACACCGTGCCGGTGGTGCCGTTGATCGAGGACGCTCCGCGCCAGGGCCTGTGGGTGGACGTCGAGGTCTAGGAGCGCGTGTTTCCCGCCAGTTCCGCGAGGGCCTGCAACAGGCACTCGATTTCCTCTTGTGTATTGAAATAACTCAAGGCAATCCGGGCGATGCTGCCCAGGCTCCGGGCCTGCATGTCCAGCGGTGTGTAATTGACACCATTGGCGCCGATATTGATGCCCCGGCGCGCCAGTTCTTCCTTCAGTGCCTGCCCGTCCCAGCCTTCGAGGGTGAAGGCGATCAAGCCCGATTGCTGCCCTGGACTGCCCAGGTCCTGTAGTTGCAGGCCGGGCAAACGCTGCAGTTCCCGGCGTAGCCTGTCGCTCAGCATGCCGATCCTTTGGGTTATGGCGGCAATGCCGAGGCTTTCGAACTCCAGCAGGGCGTTGGCTCGGGTACGTCTGACAAACAACGGCTGGCCCAGGTGCTGTTCGAGTTTGTGTACCTGATGGCTGACCGCGCTCGGGCTGACACACAGTTCCCGGGCCACGGCCTCGAAGGCGCGCAGGGCCAGCAGCGGGGGCAGGTGCTTGGGCGTTTCCACGTGCGGTTTCCTGTGGGTGGGGCGGCCATTGTGCGGATAAAAAGTCTTCCCGGCAGCGACTTTATTGCCGTAGCGTCGGTCTGATCACTGGTCAGGTGCGGCGCCACGTCGCATTATTGGCACATTCGCCAGGGCCGCCCTGGGTTCCAAGCTGTGCGGCCGATATTGACTTCGAGTGATGCAAGCAAGCCATGAATCAAGACGACAAGCTGATCGACCTGAACGCCGAGCGTGCCAAGCGCGTGCATGACCTCAACGACAAGCGCCTGAACGAAGTGCGCCAGGCATTCGAACAAGCCATGCCTTTGGGCAAAGCCAAGAAAAAGCCGAAAAACAAACCGAAAAAGCGCTGAACTGGGCGCTTTCTGTTGATGCAGGTCAGTTATTCCCCCTTCCTCGCGCCCAGTCATGGGCGACATTGACCCCGGTCAATTTTCCCCGCCGCCTCTTTGGTTAACTTAGCCCCATCGCAACAGGGCAAGAGCAGGAGGCCAGTCATGTTTTTCGACAATGTGGTGATCGCCGGAGTGCTGACTGTCGGCCTCATGGTTCTGTTTTTCGCAGGGTTTGGATTCTTCATCTGGAAAGACGCGAATAAGCGCAAGAAGCCTTAAGTCTTTCCAGGGCAACGAGCACGCAAGGCATTTTGGGCAACTTCGGTTGCCCTTTTTTTTGCCTGCCAGAAAGCTCAAGGCATAAAAAAAGGTGCGCCCTGTGGGGCGCACCTTTTTTATTGGCGGACGGGGTATCAGGTACCCAGGGCCTTGGACGCCAGCCAGAACAGGCCGGCCGACAGGGCCACCGTTGCCGGCAGGGTCAGGACCCAGGCCAGGAGGATGGTGCGCACTGTGCCGCCTTGCAGGCCGCTCTTGTTGGCGACCATGGTCCCGGCCACGCCGGAGGAGAGCACGTGGGTGGTGGAGACCGGCAGGCTGAAGATGTTCGCCAGGCCGATCAGGCCGGCGGCGGTGATCTGTGCCGACATGCCCTGGGCGTAGGTCATGCCCTGCTTGCCGATCTTCTCGCCGATGGTCAGTACCACGCGTTTCCAGCCGATCATGGTGCCCAGGCCGAGGGCCAGGGCGACAGCCAGGATGACCCAGAACGGTGCGTATTCGGTGGTAGCGGTCAGGTCCTTGCGCAGCTTGTCCAGGTCGGCCTTTTCACGGGCAGAGATGCTTGGCAGCTTGCCGACCTTCTTCGCCGTGTCGTCCAGGCAGAGCAGGTAGCGACGTACTTCGATACGGCTTTCCGCCGACAGCGAGTGATAGTCGGAAACGCCCTTGAGGCTGCTCAGGAGAGCGGCGATGGTCGGTTCGGTTTGCTGCGGGTTGCAGCGGAACTTGCCCGGCAGGTCGTCCTTCACGCTTTTGCCCAGGGCCAGGAATTCGCCCAGGGACTCATGGTTGCGCTCGTAGAACTGGCTCAGGTGCAGGGTCGCGTCGCGGGTCCGCTCGATCTGGTAGGTGGTGCTGTTGAGGTCCATCACGAACTGGGCAGGCACGATACCGATCAGTACCAGCATGATCAGGCCGATGCCTTTCTGGCCGTCGTTGGAACCGTGCACGAAGCTCACGGCCATGGCCGAGATCACCAGTACCAGGCGGTTCCAGAACGGTGGGTGCTTCTTGTCATCGACCTTGCGGCGCTGTTCCGGGGTCTTGTGCATCTTCGAGATCGGCCGCCACCATTTCAGGCCGATCAATACCAGCGCTGCAATAATGAACCCCGCCATCGGCGAGAACACCAGGGAGGCACCGATATCGACTGCCTTCTGCCAGTTCACGCCATCGCTCAGGGGAATGTCGCTGAGCAGGGCATTGGCCAGGCCGACGCCGAGGATCGAGCCGATCAGGGTGTGGGAGCTGGAGGCGGGAATGCCGAAGTACCAGGTGCCCAGGTTCCAGGTGATGGCCGCGGCCAGCAACGAGAAGACCATGGCCAGGCCGTGGCCGGTGTTGACGTTGATCAGCAGCTCGACCGGCAGCAGGTGGACGATGGCATAGGCCACGCCAACCCCGCCCAGCAGCACGCCGAGGAAATTGAACACACCGGAAAAGAACACGGCCAGGTGCGGCGGCATGGCCTTGGTGTAGATGACAGTGGCAACCGCATTGGCGGTGTCATGAAAGCCGTTGATGAACTCGTAGGCGAGGACAAAAGCCAGGGCGAGCAAGAGGCTCACAAGCACCCAAGCATCCAGTCCGCTGAATAAATCGATCATGAAGGTTTTCTGACCCGGTCATAAGGGGGCGCGATTATGCCAGAAAACCCCGCTAATCAATGCACAAGGTGCTCGCCGGTAACATTCTTCAACGAAAAAACTGACCGGGAGCAGAGTTTTCGCCAATTCTCCCCAGCAGCGGCAAGTCATTGAGTTTGTTGGGCTAAAGCGTGCTAGGCAGCGGGTTGGCCCTCAGCTCGCGAGGGTTAAAACGCCTGTATGAAATTTCAACGAAAGGGCCTGCCGGGCACCTTCCTCGCTGCGGATGGGCAAGGCGGTAATGGGTTCGGGGTAGCGAACATCAATGGTCTGCCTGGCCGCTGGGGTATTCGCGCGGACAAGCGGGCAAGCCCTGGAGGAGTCAGGCCGACAGCGTCATGGCAGTTCGGGCTTGAGCTCTTTTTCCATCTTTTGCAGTTCTTGGCTAAAGGCCTGATCGCTAATGCTCGCGCGCTTGCGCCAAGGTTTGCGCTCAGGCTCCGGTTGGGCGGCATAACGGGTGATTTCGCCGCCGTAAACTTCCTTGTAACGTTGCTCCTGGCGCTCAAGTTCCGCGCGCAGTTCGTCTTTCGTCACAGTGTTACCTAATTGAGTAAAGGTCCATTCCGATGCAACGCATTGCCTGTGGGCAACTCTGAACAATCGGTCCGTTGCCTGTTATGGCGCCGACTCCGATCCATTCAAGCCTGCCGTTTAGTGCATGCGGCCACGTCACCGGATGAAAACGACTGTCGTAGCAACAGCGTTGTTTGTTGCAAGCGGGTTGGCCCAATCTGGTTTGCGGTCAAGCGCTTGCGGCAGATGATCGATTACAGCCTCAGGTCATCTGGATGAGCTGGAAGCGGAATTGAGTCCCGCACTCCACACTCGAGCAGTATAGCTTCGGCGAAAAATAACTGTATGGCCGAAAAGTTTAAAACAGCCAACTTTATTGTGAGCGTTTCGTGACACGCAAGTTCTAATCACTTCCTACAGGAGGCGGGATGTCTTGCTAGTCCATTGGTTGAAGTCTATATGGGGCGACTTCCTTCTTGATACAAGTGGCGGGTTGAAGAACACCGCTCGAGAACAGTGTCCGCTGGCGGACTATTACTGTGGATTCTTGTAATAAATGAACCCGCTCGTTGCTCAGGAAGGCCAGGCAGCAGATTGCGATTATCGGTCGACGGTTCGATAATCGCCCAATGTTGCAGGCCTCAGCTTGTGCTGTCTCTCCAATACGGCTTGTAATACAGAAGAATTTCGTCGCAGAGAGCCTGAAATGAACGATCAGATGCGTAATTCCTTTACCTCAGTGGCCCCGCCCATCGTGGCTTCGGCGGCAAAGAGGATTCAGGCGTTGACCGGTGACCCGGATTTCATGACCTCTCTGGCCCGGGGGCTGGCGGTGGTGCAGGCGTTCCAGGAGCGCAAGCGGCACCTGACCATTGCCCAGATCAGCCACCGTACGGAAATCCCTCGGGCAGCAGTGCGCCGTTGCCTGCACACCCTGATCAAGCTGGGATATGCCACCACCGACGGGCGTACCTACTCGCTGCTGCCCAAGGTGCTGACCCTGGGCCACGCCTACCTGTCCTCGACCCCTCTGGCGGTGTCTGCCCAGCCCTACCTGGATCGCATGAGCGAGCAACTGCATGAGGCCTGCAACATGGCCACCCTGGAAGGCGACGACATTCTCTACATCGCCCGTTCGGCCACTACCCAGCGGCTGATCTCCGTCGACCTCTCGGTCGGCGGGCGGTTGCCGGCCTATTGCACCTCCATGGGACGGATCCTGCTCGCGGCTCTGGATGATTCCTCGCTGCACGAATACCTCGAGCATGCCGATCTGCAGGCCAAGACCAGCCGTACCCTGCATACCCCGGAGGCGTTGCTGGAATGCCTGCAGCAAGTGCGTCAGCAGGGCTGGTGCATCGTCGATCAAGAGCTGGAGCAGGGGCTGCGCTCCATTGCCGTGCCGGTGTACGACGCCTCGGGCCAAGTGCTGGCGGCGCTCAACGTCAGCACCCATGCGGGACGGGTCAGCCGCGCCGAGCTTGAGCAGCGTTTCTTGCCTGGCCTGCTCAGTGCCAGCCGCGACCTCAGCGCCCAGCTGTTTGCCTAAGCTGTTCGATAAACGCACAGATACGCCTTTCGTGAATTGACGCTGTTTCCCCTGGCTCATTAATGTCGCGGCAGCGTCATCGGCGGCAAGCAGGCATGACCTGCCTGCAGTCGATGGCCCGCCCAATAATAAAGAAGAGGCCAACCCACATGAGCACGCTTTCCCTGCGTCGTTGCCGCGACCGTTCCTGCCGTCCCGCTCGAATCGCCTGATTCCAAGCGCTTTTCCCAAGTGACCTGATCAGCCCTGGCGGCATGTGCTCGCCTGCGTTTTAGCGTGGAAATAACAACCATGAACCAACCCCAATCCGCTGTAGGGAACTGCCTCGATGTGCAGTCCTTTATCAATGCCCAGCCGCTGTCGCCTTACCAGTGGCGAGTGGTGATCCTGTGTTTCCTGATTGTCTTCCTCGATGGCCTGGACACTGCCGCGATGGGCTTCATTGCCCCGGCACTGTCCCAGGACTGGGGGATTGACCGGGCCAGCCTCGGCCCGGTAATGAGCGCCGCCTTGATCGGCATGGTCTTCGGCGCCCTGGGCTCCGGGCCCCTGGCCGACCGTTTCGGACGCAAAGTAGTGCTGGTGGGGGCGGTGCTGCTGTTTGGCGCCTTCAGTCTGGCCTCGGCCTACAGTACCAATGTCGACCAGTTGCTGGTCCTGCGTTTCCTCACCGGCCTTGGCCTGGGGGCGGGCATGCCCAACGCCACCACGCTGCTCTCGGAATACACCCCGGAGCGCCACAAGTCGTTGCTGGTCACCAGCATGTTCTGTGGTTTCAACCTGGGCATGGCCGGCGGCGGCTTCATTTCCGCCAAGCTGATCCCGACCTTCGGCTGGCACAGCCTGCTGCTGATCGGCGGCATCCTGCCGCTGCTCCTGGTGGTGGTGCTGATGGTCTGGCTGCCAGAGTCAGCGCGTTACCTGGTGGTGCGCAACCGCGGCACTGACAAGGTGCGCAAGGCCCTGGCGCCAATCGCCCCGGCCATAGTCCGCGAGGCCGGCAGCTTCAGCGTGCCGGAACAGCAGACCGTGAAGGCGCGCAACGTGTTCGCGGTGATCTTCTCCGGTACCTACAGTGTCGGCACCTTGCTGTTGTGGCTCACCTATTTCATGGGCCTGGTGATCGTCTACCTGCTGACCAGCTGGCTACCGACCCTGATGCGCGACAGCGGCGCGAGCATGGAGCAAGCGGCGTTTATCGGCGCCCTGTTCCAGTTTGGCGGGGTGCTCAGCGCCGTGGCCGTGGGCTGGGCCATGGACCGCTTCAATCCGCACAAGGTCATCGGCTGTTTCTACCTGCTGGCCGGGGTCTTCGCCTACGCCGTCGGCCAGAGCCTGGGCAATATCACCCTCCTGGCGACCCTGGTGCTGATCGCCGGCATGTGTGTCAACGGCGCGCAATCGGCGATGCCTTCCCTTGCGGCGCGTTTCTACCCGACTCAGGGGCGCGCCACCGGAGTCTCCTGGATGCTCGGCATTGGTCGCTTCGGCGCCATTCTCGGGGCCTGGATGGGCGCCACTCTGTTGGGGTTGGGCTGGAACTTCGAGCAAGTGTTGACGGCCCTGGTGATTCCGGCGGCCCTGGCCACCACGGCCGTGGTGATCAAGGGCATGGTCAGCCATGCCGACGCGACCTGATTCCCCCGGCGCGTTCCTGGATGAAAGGCAAGGGCGCGCCGTCAGCCGTTGCCGCAGTGTGCGGCAGCGTCCGTCCGGAGGCCGAGCCCTTTGCCCGCGTCGCACCTGCGGTCAAGCGCAGCCCACGGGGGCGTTTCGGCGGGCTGAGGAGGATCGATAGCCTCGCAACAATCCGTTCGATAATCGAACGCTGAGTCGATTATCGGATTGTTTGGGGTGGGGCAGCGGCTTAATCTTCAGTCACTGCGGCGCGCCCAGAGCGCCTTTTCTCCAGTCGCTGAATAACAACCGGGAGACCCCACCCATGGCTGCAATCCTTTCGCTGCACGACGCGGTGAAGCAGTTCATCAACGACGGCGATACCGTCGCGCTCGAAGGCTTTACCCACCTTATTCCTACGGCCGCAGGTCATGAAATCATCCGCCAGGGCAAAAAAGACCTGACCCTGGTGCGGATGACGCCTGACCTGATCTACGACCAGTTGATCGGTGCCGGTTGTGCTCGCAAGCTGATTTTCTCCTGGGGCGGCAACCCGGGGGTGGGTTCCCTGCATCGCCTGCGGGACGCCGTGGAAAAGCAATGGCCACAGCCGCTGGAGATCGAAGAACACAGCCACGCCGACCTGGCCAACGCCTATGTCGCCGGCGCCTCGGGGCTGCCCTTTGCGGTGTTGCGGGCCTACGCCGGCTCCGACTTGCCCAAGGTCAACCCGCTGATCAAGACCGTGACCTGTCCCTTCACGGGCGAAGTGCTGGCGGCGGTGCCCTCGGTACGGCCCGATGTCACGGTGATCCACGCGCAGAAAGCCGACCGCAAGGGCAACGTGCTGCTGTGGGGCATTCTCGGCGTGCAGAAGGAAGCCGCCCTGGCCGCCAAGCGTTGCATCGTCACCGTCGAGGAAATCGTCGATGACCTGCAGGCCCCGATGAACGCCTGCGTGCTGCCGACCTGGGCGCTGAGTGCGGTCTGCCACGTCCCCGGTGGGGCCCATCCGTCCTACGCCCATGGTTATTCCGAGCGCGACAATCGCTTCTACCAGGCTTGGGACCCGATCGCCCGTGATCGTGAGACCTTTACCGCCTGGATCAACGAATACATCCATGGCAGTGCCGACTTCAGTGAATTCCAGGCCAAGCTGGCCGCTGCTTCGGAGGCCAAGCAATGACCTACTCCACCAATGAAATGATGACCGTGGCCGCGGCCCGTCGCCTGCAGAACGGCTCGGTGTGCTTTGTCGGCATCGGCTTGCCGTCCAAGGCCGCCAACCTGGCGCGCCTGACCTCGTCGCCGGACGTGGTGCTGATCTACGAATCCGGTCCGATCGGCGCCAAGCCCAGTGTGCTGCCCCTGTCGATTGGTGATGGCGAGCTGGCGGAAACCGCCGACACCGTGGTCCCCACCGGGGAAATCTTCCGCTACTGGCTGCAAGGCGGGCGCATCGACGTGGGCTTCCTCGGCGCGGCCCAGGTCGACCGCTTCGGCAACATCAACACCACCGTGGTCGGTGATTATCACCAGCCGAAAGTGCGCCTGCCGGGTGCGGGCGGCGCTCCGGAAATCGCCGGTTCGGCGAAAAGCGTACTGATCATCCTCAAGCAGTCCTCGCGCTCCTTTGTCGACAAGCTGGATTTCGTGACCTCGGTCGGCCACGGCGAGGGCGGCGATTCGCGCAAGCGCCTGGGGCTGCCAGGGGCCGGGCCGGTAGGCATCATCACCGACCTGTGCATCATGGAGCCGGAAGCCGGCACCCACGAATTCGTCGTCACTTCCCTGCACCCGGGCGTGACCCGCGAGCAGGTGGTGGCCGCCACCGGCTGGGCCATCCGTTTCGCCGAGCAAGTGGCCGAGACGGCCGCGCCTACCGAAGTCGAACTGACAGCCCTGCGTGACCTGGAAGCGCGCACTGCCGCGGCCCATGGCCAAGCCCCCGGAGAAGCCTGATGCGCGACGTATTCATCTGTGATGCCATTCGTACCCCCATTGGCCGCTTTGGTGGCGGCCTGTCGGCGGTGCGCGCCGATGACCTGGCGGCGGTGCCGATCAAGGCGCTGATGGAGCGCAACCCGACGGTGGACTGGAATGCCGTGGACGAGGTGTTCCTCGGCTGCGCCAACCAGGCCGGCGAGGACAACCGCAACGTGGCGCGCATGGCGCTGCTGCTGGCCGGCTTGCCGGACAGCGTGCCCGGGGTCACCCTCAACCGCCTCTGTGCCTCGGGCATGGACGCCATTGGCACCGCGTTCCGCGCCATTGCCAGTGGCGAAATGGAGCTGGCGATTGCCGGTGGCGTCGAGTCCATGTCCCGCGCGCCCTTTGTCATGGGCAAGGCCGACAGCGCCTTCTCGCGCAACATGAAGTTGGAAGACACCACCATCGGCTGGCGTTTCATCAACCCGTTGATGAAAGCCCAGTACGGTGTGGATGCCATGCCGCAGACCGCCGACAACGTGGCGGACGACTACCAGGTGTCCCGGGCCGACCAGGACGCCTTTGCCCTGCGCAGCCAGCAGCGTACCGCCGCGGCTCAGGCCGCCGGTTTCTTTGCCGAGGAAATCGTCGCGGTGCGCATCGCCCACAAGAAGGGCGAAAGCGTCGTCGAGCAGGACGAACACCCACGCGCCGACACCACCCTGGAAGCCCTGGGGCGGCTCAAGCCGGTCAACGGCCCGGACAAGACCGTGACCGCCGGCAATGCTTCGGGGGTCAATGACGGTGCTGCGGCGCTGATCCTGGCGTCGGCCGAAGCCGTCGAGAAACACGGGCTGACTCCGCGTGCCCGGGTTCTGGGCATGGCCAGTGCCGGGGTTGCGCCTCGGGTCATGGGCATCGGCCCGGTGCCGGCGGTGCGCAAGCTGGTGGAGCGCCTGGGGATGGCGGTCGCTGATTTCGACGTGATCGAACTCAACGAAGCCTTTGCCAGCCAGGGCCTGGCGGTCCTGCGGGAACTGGGGCTGGCGGATGACGCACCACAGGTCAACCCCAACGGTGGCGCCATTGCCCTGGGGCACCCACTGGGCATGAGTGGTGCACGGCTGGTACTCACCGCCTTGCATCAGCTGGAAAAAACCGGCGGCAAGACAGGCCTGGCCACCATGTGCGTAGGTGTCGGCCAGGGGCTGGCGCTGGCGATCGAGCGGGTCTGACGCCTGCCTATCTATAAGAGAAGAACCATGACCATGAGTGACAAGCCCGGTTACCGGCGCCCGCAAGCCGGGACCCAACCTGATTACCTGCACCCGGCCTACCAGTCGACCAACACCCGGTCGCCGTCCAAGCCGCTGGTGTTCCTGCCCCATTCGCTGTCGGAAATCACCGGGCCGACCATCGGCGCCGAGTACCTGCAGGAGCGGGACAATGACCTGACCGCCCAGCACGAGGGCCAGCCCCAGGGCGAGCGCATCATCATCCACGGTCGGGTGCTGGACGAGAATGGCCTGCCGGTGCCGGGGATCCTGGTGGAAATCTGGCAGGCCAACGCCGCCGGGCGCTACAACCATGATCGCGACCTGCACGACGCGCCCCTGGACCCGAACTTCACCGGCACCGGGCGCACCGTCACCGACGCCGACGGCTGGTATCAGTTCCAGACCATCAAGCCCGGTGCCTACCCCTGGGGTAACCACCACAATGCCTGGCGCCCGGCGCATATCCACTTTTCGCTGTTCGGTCCCAGCGTGCTCACGCGCCTGGTGACCCAGATGTATTTCCCCGGGGACCCGCTGCTGGCCCATGACCCGATCTACAACTGCGTGCCGGACACGAGCGCCAAGGAACGCCTGATCGCCCGTTTCGATCTGGAGAAAACCATTCCTTCCTATGCCCTCGGTTACCGTTGGGACATCGTTTTGCGCGGCCGCGATGCCACGCCGATGGAGAAATGACATGACCCTGACTGCAACCACGTCTCACACCGTCGGCCCTTACTACCACATCGGCCTGACCTGGCTGAACCGCGAAGACCTGACCAACGCCGAGACCCTCGGCCAGCGGGTGGCGATCACCGGGCAAGTGGTGGACGGCAACGGCAACTTCGTCAACGACGCGATGCTCGAAGTCTGGCAAGCCAACGCCGCGGGCAAATACCTGCACCCCGAGGATGACCAGGACAAGGCCCTGGACCCGAATTTCCAGGGTTTTGGCCGGGTGCCGGTGGATGGGGAAGGGCGTTTTCGCTTCACCACCATCAAGCCTGGCACGGTGCCGGGGCTCCAGGGCACGACCCAGGCGCCGCACCTGGTGGTGCTGGTGTTCGCCCGTGGCCTGGTCAAGCACCTGCTGACCCGGATCTACTTCGACGGCGAACCGGCCAATGCCGCCGACCCGCTGCTGGCCTGCGTGCCCGTGGCGCGCCGCAGCACCTTGCTGGCCAAGACCGGCGCCGACGGTCAGTACCAGTGGAACGTGATCCTCCAGGGTACTGACGCCGAAACCGTGTTCTTCGACTACTGACTTGGGGCGCCGCCGTCCCCTCGACGGCGGCGGCAGGGAACGGGAATGTTGCCAAGTGTGTCTAGACTCACACTGTCCCCCACGAGTGAAAAACCATGACAACCACAACAAGTCACTACACCGGAGAGGAGCGCAGCAAAAGGATCTTTGCCATAGTCGGTGCCTCCTCCGGCAACCTGGTGGAATGGTTCGACTTCTACGTCTATGCCTTTTGCGCCATCTACTTCGCTCCGGCCTTCTTCCCCTCCGACGATCCCACGGTGCAGTTGCTCAACACCGCCGGGGTGTTCGCCGCGGGGTTCCTGATGCGCCCCATCGGTGGCTGGCTGTTCGGCCGGGTCGCCGACCGCCACGGGCGCAAGAACTCGATGATGATCTCGGTGCTGATGATGTGTGCCGGCTCCCTGGTCATTGCCTTTTTGCCGACCTACGCCAGCATCGGTGCCTGGGCGCCGTTCCTGCTGTTGGTGGCGCGGCTGTTCCAGGGCCTGTCGGTGGGCGGGGAGTACGGCACCACCGCGACCTACATGAGTGAAGTGGCGCTCAAGGGCCAGCGTGGTTTTTTTGCCTCCTTCCAGTACGTGACCCTGATCGGTGGGCAACTGCTGGCAGTGTCGGTGGTGGTGATCCTCCAGCAGTTCCTCGATGAGGGAGAACTCAAGGCCTGGGGCTGGCGCATTCCGTTCGTGATCGGCGCCATCGCGGCGGTGATCTCGCTGCTGCTGCGGCGCTCGCTGAAGGAGACCACCAGCAAGGAAATGCGCGAGGACAAGGACGCCGGCAGTATCGCCGCGCTGTTCAAGAATCACTCGGCAGCCTTTATCACGGTGCTGGGCTACACCGCCGGCGGCTCGCTGATTTTCTACACCTTCACCACCTACATGCAGAAGTACCTGGTGAACACCGCAGGCATGCACGCCAAGACTGCCAGCTACATCATGACCGGCGCCTTGTTCCTCTACATGTGCATGCAACCGCTGTTCGGCATGCTTGCCGACCGTATCGGCCGGCGCAATTCCATGCTCTGGTTCGGCGCTCTGGGGACCCTGTTCACCGTACCGATCCTGATGACCCTGAAGACCGTCACCAGTCCGTTCCTGGCCTTCGTGCTGATCACCCTGGCCCTGGCCATCGTCAGTTTCTACACCTCCATCAGCGGCCTGGTGAAGGCCGAGATGTTCCCGCCGCAAGTGCGCGCGCTGGGGGTGGGCTTGGCTTATGCGGTGGCCAATGCGATCTTCGGTGGTTCCGCAGAGTGGGTGGCCCTGAACTTCAAGAACATGGGCATGGAAAACACCTTCTACTGGTACGTCACGGCGATGATGGCGATTGCCTTCCTGTTCAGCCTGCGCCTGCCGAAACAGGCGGCGTACCTGCACCACGACCTTTGACCCATGCACCTGCGCCCGCCCCGGGCGCTGGTGCAGCAAGGACTGTTTATGACCCTACCTGCGAGCAATCAATTGTTCGATGCCTACTTCACTGCCCGGGAAATGCGCAGCGTGTTCTGCGACCAGGGGCGGGTCCAGGCGATGCTCGACTTCGAGGCCGCCCTGGCCCGGGCCGAGGCGCGGACCGGGTTGATTCCCAGCACAGCGGTTGCCCCCATCGAGGCGGCCTGCCGCGCCGAACTCTATGACTTCCAGGCCCTGGGCGAAGCGATTGCCACGGCCGGCAATTCGGCGATTCCCCTGGTCAAGGCCCTGGGCAAGCAGATCGCCCGGAGCGCTGGCGAAGCCGAGCGCTATGTACACCTGGGAGCTACCAGCCAGGACGTGATGGACAGCGGCCTGGTGCTGCAACTGCGCCGCGCCGTGCATTTGCTGGAGCAGGACCTGAACCGTCTGGGCGGCACACTTGCGGCCCAGGCCCAGCGCTATGCCGACACGCCTCTGGCCGGTCGTACCTGGCTGCAGCATGCCACGCCGGTGACCCTGGGCATGAAGATCGCCGGCTGGCTGGGGGCGGTGACCCGCAGCCGCGAACGGCTGCAGCAACTCAAGCCGCGCCTGCTGGTGCTGCAGTTCGGCGGTGCCTCCGGGACCCTGGCGGCCTTGGGCGAACAGGCGCTGCCGGTGGCCCGGGCCTTGGCGGATGAATTGCAGTTGCGCCTGCCGGAACAACCCTGGCACACCCAGCGCGACCGCCTGGTGGAATTCGCTTCGGTACTGGGCTTGCTGGCCGGCAGCCTGGGCAAGCTGGGGCGGGATATCAGCCTGTTGATGCAGACCGAAGCGGCGGAAGTCTTCGAGCCCTCGGCACCGGGCAAGGGCGGTTCGTCCACCATGCCCCACAAGCGCAATCCGGTGGGCGCGGCAGTGCTGATCAGCGCCGCGACCCGGGTGCCCGGCCTGCTGGCCACGATGTTCAGCGCCATGCCCCAGGAGCACGAGCGCAGCCTCGGCCTGTGGCATGCCGAATGGGAAACCCTGCCGGAGATCTGCTGCCTGGTGTCCGGCGCTCTGCAACAAGCTCTGCTGGTGGTCGAGGGCCTGGAAGTCGACAGCGCGCGCATGGCCCGCAACCTCGACCTGACCCAGGGCCTGGTGCTGGCCGAGGCGGTGAGCATCGCCCTGGCCCAGCGCCTGGGCCGGGAAACCGCCCATCATCTGTTGGAGCAATGCTGTAAACGCGCGGTGGCCGAGCAACGCCACCTGCGGGCGGTACTGGGGGACGATGCCCAGGTCTGCGCCGAACTCTCGGCGGCGGAACTGGATCGTCTATTGGACCCGGCGCACTACCTGGGCCAGGCGCAGGCCTGGGTCGAGCGCGCCGTGGCTGAACATTTTGCCTTGAAGGCCTGAAGGAGACTGCTGTGGGATTCGTGAAACTCGCCGAGGGCGATCTGCACTATCAACTCGAAGGGCCAGAAGGCGCGCCGGTGCTGGTGCTGTCCAACTCCCTGGGCACCGACCTGCACATGTGGGACAAGCAGATGGCGGCATTCACCCGGCATTTCCGGGTGCTGCGCATGGACACCCGTGGCCATGGTCTTTCGCTGGTGACCGAAGGGCCCTACAGCATCCAGCAACTGGGCCAGGATGTGCTGGCGCTGCTGGACGCCCTGGATATCCAGCGTGCGCATTTCTGCGGCCTGTCCATGGGCGGCCTGATCGGCCAGTGGCTGGGGATCAATGCCGGCGAGCGCCTGCACAAGCTGGTGGTGTGCAACACCGCGGCGAAGATTGGCGAGCCCTCGGTCTGGAACCCGCGGATCGAGACCGTGCTGCGTGATGGCCAGGCGGCCATGGTAGCGCTGCGGGATGCCTCCATCGCCCGCTGGTTCACCCCGGACTTCGCCGAAGCCCATCCGGACCAGGCCAAGCTGATCACCGACATGCTTGCGGCGACCTCGCCCCAAGGCTATGCGGCCAACTGCGCCGCCGTGCGGGACGCGGATTTCCGTGAGCAATTGGCGGCGATCAAGGTGCCGACCCTGGTGATTGCCGGCAGCGAAGACGCAGTGACGCCCCCCGCTGGCGGGCATTTTATCCAGCAGCACGTGAGCGGCGCCGAATACGCCGAGTTCTATGCTGCGCACCTGTCCAACGTCCAGGCCGGCGACGCGTTCAGCGACCGGGTCGTGGAATTCCTGCTGGCCTGAGTACCGATTCTAGGAGCCCCTTGTGGACGAGAAACAACGTTATGACGAAGGCATGCAGGTCCGCCGCGCGGTACTGGGCGATGCCCATGTCGATCGCAGCCTGAATGCCCTGACCGAGTTCAACTCGGAGTTCCAGGAAATGATCACCCGCCATGCCTGGGGTGATATCTGGACCCGTCCGGGCCTGCCACGGCACACCCGCAGCCTGATCACCATCGCCATGCTGATCGGCATGAACCGCAACGAAGAGCTCAAGCTGCACCTGCGGGCCGCGGCCAACAACGGCGTGAGCCGCGGCGAGATCAAGGAAGTGATCATGCAGAGCGCGATCTACTGCGGCATCCCGGCGGCCAATGCGACCTTCCACCTGGCCGAATCGGTGTGGGACGAACTGGGCACCGAGTCGCGCTTGTAGGAGCCGGCTTGCCGGCGAAGGCGGCCGCCAGCTGGATCGCGTCGCCCCGGTTCGCGAGCAAGCTCGCTCCTACAAAAGCGGGTCGGGCGCATTTCGCGGTTGTAGGAGCCGGCTTGCCGGCGAAGGGGCCCGCCAGTTGGATCGCGTCGCCCCGGTTCGCGAGCAAGCTCGCTCCTACAAAAGCGGGTCGGGTACATTTCGCGGTTGTAGGAGCCGGCTTGCCGGCGAAGGGGCCCGCCAGTTAGATCGCGTCGCCCGGGTTCGCGAGCAAGCTCGCTCCTACAAAAGCGGGGCGGCTGCATTTCGCGGTTGTAGGAGCCGGCTTGCCGGCGAAGGGGGCCGCCAGTTGGACCGCGTCGTCCAGGTTCGCGAGCAAGCTCGCTCCTACGACGACGGGGCCCGTCAGTGGGAGGAGGTCACAGCAGGTTGAGGGGATAGCTGACGATCAGGCGGTTTTCGTCGAATTCGTTGTTGCTGAAGTCCCGGCGCATCGTCGAGTTGCGCCATTTCAGGTTGAGGTTCTTCAGTGTGCCGCTCTGCACGGTGTACGCCAATTCGCTTTCCCGGCCCCATTCCTTGCCGTCGCTGACGGTGGCGGTGTGGACGTTGCTGCCGCTGATGTAGCGGTTCATCAGGGTCAGGCCCGGTACTCCCAAGGCGACAAAGTTGTAGTCGTGGCGCAACTGCCAGGATTTTTCCTGGGCGTTGTCGTAGCTGGCGTTGAAGCTGTCGTTGGCCAGGGTGCCGCCGCTGGTGCCGTTGACCCGCATCCAGGCGCTGTCGCCCGTGAGCTTCTGCAGGCCGACATAGAAGGTGTGACCGCCGTACTTGGCCGAGAGCAGCCCGGACCAGGTGCGGTTTTCCAGGTCGCCGGCCCGGGCGCTGCCATCTTCCTTGCCGTAGAAGAAGCCCAGGTTGGCGCCCAGGGTCCAGTCGCCCAGGGGCTGGCTGTGGATCAGGTTGACGAACTGCTGGCTGTAGATGTCCTTGAGTTCGGCGTTCCACAGGCCGATCTGGGTGCGCTTGTCGTTGAAGCTGTATTCCGCGCCCTGGAAGTTGAAGCGATCGGAGGTGAAGGCCGCTTTGCCGAACATGCTCATGTCGCTCATGCTGCTGTCGTCGCGCGGGCTGTTGGCGCGGAACTGGCCGCCGTAGAGCGTCAGGCCGGCGATTTCCCTGGAGGTGATCTGGCCCCCGCGAAAGGTTTGCGGCAGCGAGCGGCCGTCATCCGAGCGCAGGATCGGCAGCACCGGCATCCATTCCCCGACCTTGACCTCGGTTTGCGACAGCCGGGCCTTGAAGGCCACGCCCAGGCGCCCGAAGTTGTCCGCCGGGCGGCCATCGTGGTCCAGGGGCAGCAACTGGCTGCCGCCGGTGCCCTTGCCACCGTCGAGCTTCAGCGAGTACAGGCCCAATACGTCCATGCCGAAACCCACGGTGCCCTGGGTGAAGCCGGACCGGGCGTCGAGGATGAAGCTCTGGGTCCATTCTTCTGCCTTGTCCTGGGCTTTGGTCGGGTTGGTGAAATTGCGGTTGATGTAGAAGTTGCGCAGGTTGAGGTTGGCCTGGGCGTCTTCGAAAAAGCCCGACTCCTCGGCCATTGCCGGTAGGGCGACGGCACTCACCGACAAGGCCAGAAGGCTGGGCAGAAGGAGCTGAGGCGCGGTGATTGGCTTCATGTGTCGGTCTCTCTAATTGTTAGGGGTGCAGCCAGCCATTGCCGCCGGAACGATCAGGCGGACAGGTTTCAGGAAAACGAGGGGCGTAGCGGTGAAGGATCAGCCGGAGCGGGCAGGGCGTGGAGGCATGGCATCGAACCTATTGTTATGGGTATGTCCGGGTGCCGGGAATGGTGCGTCGTGGGTCGGGGGCAATCAATTGGACAAAGCGCTTTCTGGGCGATCATCGAACACAAATGTTCGAGGCAGTCCATATAAAAAAACCCACCGTCAGGTGGGTTTTTCATACAGCCGGGTGGTGCTTCAGAACAGGTGCAGCGCAGGTGCCTTTTCAGACTGCGGTTCGTTCTTCGCGGTCTGTTCGCTCCAGCCGCCGCCGAGCGCCTTGTACAGATTGACGTCGCTGGTGAGCTGCGACAGGCGATCGGTGATCAGCGCCTGCTGGGCACTGAACAGCGAGCGCTGGGCGTCGAGGAAGGTCAGGTTGCTGTCGACCCCGATGCGATAGCGCCGCTCGGCCAGACGGTAGTAGTCCTGGTTGGCGTTGACGAAGTCACGCTGGGCCTGCAACTGCTGGTTGTAGGTCTGGCGTGCCGCCAAGCCATCGGAGACTTCCTGGAAGGCGGTCTGGATGGACTTCTCGTACTGCGCGACGCTGATGTCTTTCTGGATCTTCGAGTAGTCCAGGCTGGCGCGCAGGCTGCCGGCGTTGAAGATCGGCAGGTTGATCTGCGGCTGGAACAGCCAGGTGCCCGATCCACCCTTGAACAGGCCCGACAGGTCGGGACTCAAGGTCCCGGCATTGGCGGTCAGGCTGATGCTCGGGAAGAACGCCGCGCGCGCCGCGCCGATGTTGGCATTCGCCGCTTTGAGCTTGTACTCGGCTTCGAGGATGTCCGGACGCCGTTGCAGCAGCTCCGACGGCAGGCCTGCTGGCAGGTCGCTCAGCAGGTCGGCCGCCAGGGGCTGGGCGGTCGGCAGGTTGGCCGGGATCGCCGTGCCCAGTAGCAGGGTCAGGCTGTTCTCGTCCTGGGCCACCTGGCGGGTGTAGCGCGCCAGTTGCACCCGGGCGTTTTCCACCGAGGTCCGCGATTGGCTCAAGTCCAGGGCCGAAGCCACGCCGACTTCGTTGCTGCGCGAGGTCAGCCGGTAGCTTTCCTCGTAGGCACCGAGGGTGTCCTGGGTCAGTTTCAGCAGTTCCTTGTCGGCCTGCCAGGTCATGTAGGCGTTGGCCACGCTGGCCACCAGGCTGATCTGGGTGCTGCGACGGGCTTCTTCGCTGGAGAAGTAGGTCTGCAAGGCCTGCTCGCTCAAGCTGCGCACGCGACCGAACAGGTCCAGCTCATAGGCGCTGACGCCCACGGTGGCCGAGTACTGGCTGGTGATCCCGGCTTCGCCGGTCTGCGACATGCGTGCCGGAGTACGCTGGCGGCTGCCGCTGCCATTGGCCGATACCGCCGGGAACAGGTCCGCCCGCTGGATCTGGTACTGCGCCGCATAGGCGTCGATGTTCAGCGCCGCGACCTTGAGGTCGCGGTTGTTTTCCAGGGCGGTCTGGATCAGCTGCTGCAGTGCCGGGTCATGGAAGAACTGCCGCCAGCCCTGTTCGGCGGCCGCCACGTTGGCGGCCTCCTTTGGCGAGTAGGCAGGGCCTTGGGGGAATTGCGCCGCCACCGGCGCTTCCGGGCGCTGATAATCCGGTATCAGCGAGCAACCACTTAGCGCGATGGCGGTGATTGCCAGGGAGAGTAGCGACTTGCTCATTGGCCAGCCTCATTAGAAGTAGCAGTAGTTTCTGATTGGTCCGCTTTCCTGCGGCCCATGGAAGACACGGTGACGAAAAACAGCGGTACCCAGAAGATCGCCAGGATGGTTGCGGTGAGCATACCGCCGATCACCCCGGTACCGATCGCATGCTGGCTGCCCGAACCGGCGCCGCTGGAGACGGCCAGTGGCACGACCCCGAGGACGAAGGCCAGGGAAGTCATGATGATCGGCCGCAGACGCATGCGGCAGGCTTCCACCGCAGCGTCCACCAGGCTGCGGCCCTGCTCGTGCAGTTCCTTGGCGAACTCGACGATCAGGATGGCGTTTTTCGCCGCCAGGCCGATGGTCACCAACAGCCCCACCTGGAAGTACACGTCGTTGGACAGGCCGCGCAGGCTGGTGGCCATCAGTGCACCGATGATCCCCAGCGGAACCACCAGCATCACCGCGATCGGAATCGACCAGCTTTCATACAGCGCCGCCAGACACAGGAACACCATCAACAGGGACAAGGCGTACAGCGCAGGTGCCTGGGAGCCCGACAGACGTTCCTCGTAGGACAGGCCGGTCCAGGAGATACCGACACCCGCCGGCAGCTTCGCGGCAAGCGCTTCGACTTCGGCCATGGCCTCACCGGTACTGTAGCCAGGGGCCGGGGCACCGAGGACTTCCATGGCTTCCACGCCGTTGTAACGGGCCAGCTTCGGTGAACCGTAGATCCACTCGCCCTTGGCGAAGGAGGAGAACGGCACCATGGTCCCGGCACTGTTGCGCACGTACCACTTCTTCAGGTCTTCCGGGCTCATCCGCGAGTTGTTCTGACCCTGGATGTAGACCTTCTTCACCCGGCCACGGTCGATGAAGTCGTTGACGTAGCTACTGCCCAAGGCAATCGACAGAGTGTTGTTGATGTCGGTCAGGGTCACGCCCAGGGCGCTGGCCTTCTCGTCATCGATTTCCAGCTGGTACTGCGGTTCATCGTTCAGGCCGTTGGGGCGGACCTGAGACAGCACCTTGCTCTGGGCCGCCATGCCGAGGAACTGGTTGCGCGCAGCCATCAGTTTCTCGTGGCCGATACCGGCACGGTCCTGGAGGAACACGTCGAAACCGGTGGCGTTACCCAACTCCAGTACGGCCGGAGGGGCGAAGGCGAACACCATCGCATCACGGAAGCTGAAGAAGTGTTGCTGGGCACGGGCCGCCAGGTTGAACACGCTGTTTTCCGCGGAACGCTCGCCCCAAGGCTTGAGCATGATGAAGGCCATACCCGAGCTCTGGCCGCGACCGGCGAAGTTGAAGCCGTTCACGGTGAACACCGAAGCCACGGTGTCCTTTTCCTTGTCCAGCAGGTAGGCGCGCATCTCGTCTACCACCACCTGGGTGCGTTCGGCACTGGAGCCGGCTGGAGTCTGTACCTGGGCGAACAGTACACCCTGGTCTTCTTCCGGCAGGAAGGCCGTCGGGATGCGGGTGAACAGCCAGATCATGCCGATGACGATCAGCACATAGGCCAGCAGGTACGGAACCTTGTGGCGCAGCATGTTGCCGACGCCGCGCTCGTAGCTCTTCACGCTGCGGTCGAAGGTGCGGTTGAACCAGCCGAAGAAGCCGCGCTTCTCGGTGGCGTGCTCGCCTTGTGGTACAGCCTTGAGCATGGTGGCGCACAGGGCCGGGGTGAAGATCAGGGCCACCAGTACCGACAGGGCCATGGCGGAAACCACGGTGATCGAGAACTGCTTGTAGATCACCCCGGTAGAGCCGCTGAAGAACGCCATCGGCAGCAGTACTGCGGACAGCACCAGGGCGATACCCACCAGGGCTCCCTGGATCTGGCCCATGGATTTTTTCGTTGCTTCCTTGGGTGACAATCCTTCCTCGTGCATCACCCGTTCGACGTTCTCCACCACAACGATGGCGTCGTCCACCAGCAAGCCGATGGCCAGCACCATGCCGAACATGGTCAGGGTGTTGATACTGAAGCCGGCTGCCGCGAGGATGCCGAAGGTCCCCAGCAGTACCACCGGCACCGTCATGGTGGTGATCACCGTGGCGCGGAAGTTCTGCAGGAACAGGAACATCACCAGGAACACCAGGACGATCGCTTCGACCAGGGTTTCAACCACACCCTTGATCGATTCGGTCACCACCGGCGTGGTGTCGTACGGGAATACCACCTTCATGCCTTGCGGGAAGAAGGGTTCCAGGTCCTTGATGGTGTTGCGCAGAGCCTTGGCGGTGTCCAGGGCGTTGGCGCCGTTGGCCAGTTTCACTGCCAGACCGGAAGCCGGGCTGCCGTTGAACTGGGCGCTGATGGCGTAGTTCTCACCACCCAGGGCCACGTCAGCGACATCGCCCAGACGCACCTGGGAGCCGTCCTTGTTGACCTTCAGCAAGATTGCCTTGAACTGCTCGGCAGTCTGCAGGCGGGTCTTGCCGATGATGGTGGCGTTGAGCTGCTGGCCGGCCACGGCAGGCAAGCCGCCCAGTTGGCCGGACGACACCTGGACGTTCTGCGCGGCGACCGCGGTCTTCACGTCCACCGGGGTCAGGTTGAAGTTGTTCAGCTTGGCCGGGTCGAGCCAGATCCGCATGGCGTACTGGGCACCGAACACCTGGAAGTCACCCACGCCCGCGGTCCGCGAGATCGGGTCCTGCATGTTCGACACGATGTAGTTCGACAGGTCGTCCTTGGACATGCTGCCGTCCTCGGAAACCACGCCGATCACCAACAGGAAGTTCTTCACCGCCTTGGTCACGCGGATACCCTGTTGCTGCACTTCTTGGGGCAGCAGCGGGGTGGCCAGGTTGAGCTTGTTCTGGACCTGAACCTGCGCGGTGTCCGAGTTGGTGCCTTGCTCGAAGGTCGCGGTGATGGTCATGCTGCCGTCGGAGTTACTTTCCGAGGACACGTAACGCAGGTTGTCGATACCGTTGAGTTGCTGCTCGATCACCTGGACCACGGTGTCCTGCACGGTCTGTGCAGAGGCACCCGGGTAGGTCACGGAGATCGCGATCGCCGGTGGAGCGATGCTCGGGTACTGGTTGATCGGCAATTTGAGGATCGATAGAGCCCCGACCAACATGATCACCAGGGCGATTACCCAGGCGAAGATCGGACGGTCGATAAAAAATTTCGACATGGTTTACTCCCCTTTGCCGCCTGCAGCTTTGTCAGTTGCCTGTGCAGGGGCCGGGTTCTTCGCTGAAACATTGGTGGCTTCGGTAGCCTTGACTTCAACGCCAGGCTTGACGAACTGCAGGCCTTCGGTGATCAGGCGGTCGCCGGCCTTGAGGCCGTCTTCCACCAGCCACTGGGTACCCACGGTACGGCTGGCCTTGAGCTGGCGCAGTTCGACCTTGTTGTCCGGGCCGACTACCAGGGCGGTTGGCGTGCCCTTGAGGTCACGGGTCACGCCTTGCTGCGGAGCCAGGATCGCCGCGCTGTTGACACCGGCTTGCAGCTGGGCGTGCACGAACATGCCCGGCAGCAGGGTGTGCTCAGGGTTCGGGAACACCGCGCGCAGGGTCACCGAGCCGGTGGTTTCATCCACCGAAACTTCGGAGAACTCCAACTTGCCGTCGAGCTTGTACTGGCTGCCGTCTTCCAGGGTCAGCTTGACCTTGGCGGCGTTGTCGCCGACTTTCTGCAGGCGGCCGCTTTCCAGCTCGCGACGCAGTTCCAGCAGTTCTACCGAGGATTGGGTGACGTCGACGTAGATCGGATCCAACTGCTGGATCACCGCCATGGCATCGGCCTGGCCGTTGCTGACCAGGGCACCCTCGGTCACCGAGGAACGGCCGATACGGCCGGTCAGTGGCGACAGCACCTTGGTGTAGCGCAGGTTGATCTGGGCGGTTTGCAGGGAGGCTTCCGACTGCAGGCGATTGGCGACTGCGGTGTCGTATTCCTGACGGCTCACGGCCTGCTCATTGACCAATTGCTTGTAGCGATCGGAAATCGACTTGGTCGATTGCAGGTTGGCCTCGGCACTCTTGAGCGTGGCGGCATAGACCGACGGATCGATCTGATACAGCTGCTGGCCTTCCTTGACGTCTCCACCTTCCTTGAACAGGCGCTTGAGAATGATCCCGTTTACCTGAGGGCGAACTTCGGCGATGCGGAACGCGGTGGTCCGGCCCGGGAGTTCGGAAGTCAAGGTAAAGGCTTGTGGTTGCAGGGTGACGACGCCGACCTGAGGGGCTTGAGGGGCTGGCGCCGCCTCTTCCTTTTTACATCCGCTGAGCAGCGATGCCAGGGCGACGGCAGTGACCAGAGCGGTAACAGCTGGCTTGAATTGCATGTAGATCCTCGGGTCAGGCACGCGTGATGCGCACAAGAAAAGTGGAAGGGTAAAAAGAGTCGGCTGAGTGGATAAGTAGCTTGCTAAGGAATATACTTACGTTCATGGTTGTTTGTAAATACCCTGGCGGCGTACCCATCCGGTTACAGAAGCCCCTGTAGGTGTTGAATTGTAGGCTGGGCAAACGGCACTTGAGATGCCGTTCCATATTTATTCAGAAGGTCTTCACGCATCGCTGAAAGATCCTGATCGAGGTTTTACTGCCATGGTCCGTCGTACCAAAGAGGAAGCTCAAGAAACCCGCAGCCAGATTCTCGAGGCGGCCGAAAAGGCCTTTTACGAGCGGGGTGTGGCGCGTACCACCCTGGCCGACATTGCGGCGCTGGCGGGGGTCACACGGGGTGCTATCTATTGGCACTTCAGTAACAAGGCTGATCTGGTGCAAGCCATGCTCGACAGCTTGCGCGAGCCTTTGGACGAGATGGCCAAGGCCAGTGAAAATGTAGATGAGATGGACCCATTGGGCTGGATGCGCAAACTGCTCATTCATTTGTTCCATCAAGTTGCGCTGGATCCGAAGACCCGGCGCATTAATGAGATTCTGTTTCATAAGTGCGAATTCACCGATGAAATGTGCGACCTGCGTCGTCAGCGTCGCGTGGCCAGCCTGGATTGCAACGTGCATATCGAGTTGGGGCTGCGCAATGCAGTGAATCGTGGGCAGCTACCGGCAAACCTCGACACCGCCCGGGCGGCCATCAGTCTGCATGCCTTTATCGACGGCATGCTCTACCAATGGCTGCTGGCGCCCGATAGCTTCGCTCTGAATACCGAGGCAGAGCGCTGGATCGATATCGGGCTGGACATGCTGCGCCTGAGTCCCAGCCTTCGTCATTAAGACAACATGCGTAATTGAGTCAACTTATGTCAACATTTAAGGCGAACCGGGATCCCTCCGTTGATCGCCTGATTACGACGGGGTGCTTTTATATACGGGCTGGTTCTATCTTGATAGGTAGCGAGCTACGTATTTTGTAGGGAATTTGTGTCGAGTGTGTGAATGAGTGTGAGCCCCTCACCGTTCAATGGCGCCGAGCAACCGATCAAGGGCATCGCCTTGATCTGCCTGGCGGTTCTGCTCTTCGCCAGCCACGACACGCTGTCCAAGTATCTGTCGGCGTTTTATCCGATTGTCATGGTTGTATGGGCCCGGTATGTGGTGCATACCCTGTTGATGCTGGTGGTGTTCGTGCCCCGCAGCGGTTTCTCCGCGGTGGTGCGGACCAAGCGTCCCGGCCTGCAATTGCTCCGCGCCCTGTGCCTGATCGGCACCAGCCTGTTGTTCACCACCGGCCTGCGCTATATCCCCCTGGCAGAAGCCACCGCCGTCAATTTCCTGGCCCCCTTGCTGGTCACGGCCCTGTCCGTGCCGCTCTTGGGCGAGCGGGTCAGTCGCGCGCAGTGGCTGGCGGTGCTGGCGGGGTTTGCCGGGGTGCTGATCGTGGTGCGTCCCGGTGGCGCGTTGTTCACGCCGGCGATCTTGCTGCCACTGGGCTCTGCATTGTGTTTTGGCTTCTATCAGTTGCTCACGCGCAAACTCAGTGGCGTCGACAGCCCGACCACCAGCAACTTCCTCACCGGGATCTTCAACAGCTTGATCATGAGTGCGTTGCTGCCGTTCTTCTGGAGCACGCCGACCCTGGTTCACGGCCTGTTCATGATTGGCCTGGGCACCTGCGGCATGCTGGGCCACATGCTGTTGACCCAGGCTTTTCGCCACGCCGCGCCGGCAATGCTGGCGCCCTTCAGCTATGGGCAGATCCTGTTTGCCGGGATGTACGGCTACCTTATTTTCGACCACACCCCCGACAGCTACGGCCTTGTCGGTATCGCGGTGATCTGCTTCAGTGGGCTGGCGGTGGCGTGGGCCCAGCGCAAGCGCTGATCCGGCTGTTCGCCAGCAATCTGACGTGGGCTGCAGGATTCCAGGCATGGCCGGCGGCATATCGCTGGCGCAGGCAAGAAGACCCCCTCAAAAAAGGCCATAAAAAAGCCCCGGCTCAAGTGAGCCGAGGCGTTTGGCTTGCAGGTGCAGGCTTACAGCGTCGGGTAGTCGATGTAGCCGACCGGGCCCTTGGCGTAGAAGGTTTCCGGATGTGCATCGTTCAGCGCAGCGCCGGCCTTGAGGCGGGCCGGCAGGTCCGGGTTGGCGATGAAGGGCACGCCGAACGCCACCGCGTCGGCCTTGCCGCTGGCCAGCCAGGCATTGGCGCTGTCCTTGGTGAAACGCTCGTTGGCGATGTAGGGGCCGCCGAAGGCCGCTTTCAGTTGTGGGCCCAGGCTGTCGGCGCCTTCCTTTTCCCGGGAGCAGATAAACGCGATGCCGCGCTTGCCCAGTTCACGGGCCACGTAGGTGAAGGTTTCCGCCAGGTTGTCATCGCCCATGTCGTGGGAGTCGGCCCGTGGCGCCAGGTGCACGCCAACCCGGCCGGCGCCCCAGATCTCGATGGCCGCGTCGGTGACTTCCAGCAGCAGGCGGGCACGGTTCTCCAGGGAGCCACCGTACTGGTCGGTGCGCTGGTTGGTGCTGCTCTGCAGGAACTGGTCCAGCAGGTAGCCGTTGGCACCGTGGATTTCCACACCGTCGAAACCGGCGGCCTTGGCGTTTTCCGCACCGACCCGATAGGCATCGACGATATCGGCGATCTCGGCAGTCTCCAGGGCCCGCGGAGTGGGGTAGTCGGCCATTGGGCGCACCAGGCTGACATGGCCCTTGGGCTGGATGGCGCTGGGCGCTACCGGGGTATCACCGTCGAGGTACGACGGGTGGGAGATTCGCCCGACGTGCCACAGTTGCAGGAAGATCTTGCCGCCGGCGCCGTGCACGGCCTTGGTCACGTTGGCCCAGCCACGCACCTGGTCGTTGGACCAGATGCCGGGCGTGTCCGGGTAGCCCACGCCCATGGGCGTTACCGACGTGGCTTCGCTGAGGATCAGGCCGGCTGAGGCGCGTTGCACGTAGTACTCGGCCATCAGTGCGTTGGGCACGCGACCGGCATCGGCGCGGCAGCGGGTCAGCGGGGCCATGATGATGCGGTTGGCCAGTTCGAGGTCGCCAAGTTTGATCGGATCGAAAAGAGTCGTCATGGAATGCAGCCTTCTATAAAGGAGGAACGGATCAGTGGGTCGCAGCAGCCAGTTCGGCATTGCCGCCCTGGCGGAAAGTGATCAGGGTCACCAGCAGGGCGAGGATCGCCAGGGCCGCAGCCGCCAGTGGTACGCTGGTCAGGCCGAAGCCATGGGCAATGACGCTGCCGCCGACCCAGGCGCCGAGGGCGTTGCCGATGTTGAAGGCGCCGATGTTCAGGGTCGAAACCAGGTTCGGCGCGGCCTTGCCGAAGGTCACCACATTGACCTGCAGGGCCGGCACCGCCGCGAAGGAAGCAGTGGCCCAGAGGAACAGGGTGATCTCCGTGGGGATCAGCGCGACGCTGGTCCAGGTCAACACCGTGGAAACCACGGCCATGGCCGCGAACACGCCGATCAGGGTGGCACCCAGGCGCTTGTCCGCCAGCTTGCCGCCGATGATGTTGCCCAGGGTCAGGCCCAGGCCGATCAACAGCAGGGTCCAGGTCACGCCCTTGGGCGAAACCCCGGTGACATCACCGAGCAGCGGTGCAACGTAAGTGAAGAGGGTGAACATCGAGGCGGCGAACAGCGCGGTCATGCTCAGGGACAACCAGATCCCGGCGCCCTTGAGGGCTGCGAGCTCCGAACGCATGTCGAGTTTTTCCTCGTCACGCTTGGCCGGCAGGAAACGCACCAGGCCGATCAGTGCGATCACCCCGATGAGCGTCACTGCCCAGAAGGTCGAACGCCAGCCGGCTTCCTGGCCCAGGGCAGTGCCCAGGGGCACGCCGAGCACATTGGCCAGGGTCAGGCCGGTGAACATCAATGCCACGGCCGAAGCGCGCTTGTTGGCGGGCACCAGGCCCGCGGCGACCACCGATCCGATACCGAAGAAGGCACCGTGGCACAGCGCGGTGATCACCCGTGCGAACATCAGCACGTTGTAGTCACTGGCCAGTGCACACAGCAGGTTGCCGACAATGAAAATTCCCATCAGCGCCACCAGGGCCGCCTTGCGTGGCAGGCGGGCAGTGGCCAGGGCCATGAACGGCGCACCGATGGCGACCCCCAGGGCATAGCCGGTGACCAGCCAGCCGGCGCCGGGAATCGATACCCCGAGGTCCGCCGCCACATCGGGCAGCAGGCCCATGATGACGAACTCGGTGGTGCCGATGGCGAAGGCGCTCAGGGCCAGGATGATGAGTGAAAGGGGCATTGTCGGGTCCTTGTCAGATCAGAGCTGTTGGCTCATTTGCACGAGGAACTGCTGAATGGTTTCCTCGTTGCGTTTGAAAAAATGCCATTGGCCGACTTTGCGGCTGCTGATCAGGCCTGCACGTTGCAGGGTGGCAAGGTGGGCGGAGACGGTCGACTGCGACAAGCCGCAGCGTTGATCGATCTGCCCGGCGCAGACACCGTGCTCATTGCTGTGAGCCTGATCGGGAAATTCGACAGTCGGGTCTTTCAGCCAGTGCAGGATTTCTCTGCGTACCGGATGAGCCAGGGCTTTTATTATTTCGTCGAGGTCGAGGGACATGGCGGTGCTCGGTTTCCGTAAAACGTTGTATCGCGATGAGGCGAAATTTAAATCGTTATTTCGCGATATACCAATATGATTTTGATCTTAACTCATTACTTATCGGAATATCGGGTTATAACGATATGTTGAGCGCGGTGCTAAACTGCGCCGATGAATTATCTCGCACATCTGCACCTTGGCGGCCAGCGCCCGGGTCAATTACTCGGCAGCTTGTATGGCGACTTCGTCAAAGGTCGCCTGCAAGGGCAGTTTGCCCCCGAAGTCGAGGCGGCGATCCAGCTGCACCGGCGCATCGATACCTACACCGACAGCCATCCGCTGGTGAGCGCCGCGTTGTCCCGGTTCTCCCTGACCCGGCGACGTTACGCGGGCATTGTCATCGACGTGTTCTTCGACCACTGCCTGGCCCGGGACTGGGCCCAGTATGCTGATCGTCCCCTGCAGCAATTTACCGCCGACGTGTACCGGGTGCTGGCGGCCGAGCCGCAGCTGCCGGGGCGTCTGGCGCAGATTGCGCCCTATATGGCCGCCGATGACTGGCTGGGTTCCTACCGGGATTTCGAGGTGCTGGAGCAGGTATTGCGCGGCATCGCCCGGCGCCTGTCGCGGCCCGAGGAACTGACCGCCGCGATGATCGAGCTGGAGCGGCTGTATCAACCCTTGAGCGAAGATTTCCGAGCCTTCTACCCGCAACTGCAGAGCTTCGCCGCAGAACGCACCCAACCGAATGACGCCTTGTAGGAGCTGGCTTGCCAGCGAAGGCGTCCTCGTCGGCGATGCCTGTCTCAAGGGCCTCTTCGCCGGCAAGCCGGTTCTTGCGGGAGGTGCTCAGGCGGCGACCAGTTCACCGCTGCGGCGTGGTTCGGCAGGCTGTGCAACATCGCCGAACAGGGCCTTCTGCACGGCTTGCTGGGCCTGGAAGGCCAGCGCCGCACGCTCCTGGCCCTGGCAGGCAATGGGCTTGAGCAGATGGATTTCCACCCGGCCCTGATCGTTGGCAAACAGCCGCATCAGGTGGGAGAGCAGGTCATCGTCGCCAATGAAGGGCGCCAGGGTGTCGACCTGGCCGTCGCGCAAGTAACGGATCGCCACCGGCTGCAGGGCCACTTCGGCATCGATGGCGCTGGCCAGCAGGCGTCCGTGGAAGGTGCGCAGGCTGTGGCCATCGGTGGTGGTGCCTTCGGGGAACAGCAGCAGTGGGTGCTGTTCCTGCAGGTGCCGGGTCATCTGTTTGCGGATCAGCTGGCTGTCGCCGGCGCCGCGACGGATGAACAGGCTACCGGCCTTGGCCGCCAGCCAGCCGGCCACCGGCCAGGTGCGCACTTCAGCCTTGGACAGGAACGACAGCGGGGTGAGCATGCCCAGCAGTGGGATGTCGGTCCAGGACACATGGTTGCTGACCCAGAGCATTGGCTGGCGCGGCAGCTCGCCGTGCACCGTGACCCGGAATGGCAGGGCATTGGCCAGGCGCGCCATGAAGAAGCGCGACCAGCGCTGGCGCCGCACCATCGAGTTGGCGATGCCCAGGCGTTCCAGCAGGCCAAAGATACTGGCCATGCTCAGGCCCAGGGCCACCACCAGCAGTACCCGGGCGATGCGCCCGTAGACCCGCAGCCGGCGCATCAGACCGCCGCCTTGAAGTGCCGGGCGTAGCGCGGGCACAGCTCGTCACGCTTGAGCAGGATGAACACGTCGGCCACCTGGAAGTCCTGGTCCCAGCAGGGTTCGCCGCAGATCTTCGCCCCCAGGCGCATGTAGGCCTTGAGCAGGGGAGGCATCTCGGCGATGACATTGGACGGCAGGTCCAGGTTGGGCAGCGGGTTCTTCGGTTCAGCCCGCAGGTGTTCGGTGCACAGGTAGCGCTCGCGCAGGCGTTGCATGATCGCGTGGGCCTGCACGCCGCCGTCCTGCATGGGGATGCTGGCGCAGCCCATCAGGTAGCTGTAGCCGCCCTGGTTGAGCACTTCCGCCAGTTCGCCCCAGAGCACGGCGATGGTGCCGCCGTTGCGATAGGCCGGGTCGACGCAGGTGCGGCCGATCTCCAGGATCGGGCCCTTGAGGTGCACCAGGCCGTGCAGGCTGAATTCCTCTTCGCTGTAGAAACGCCCCAGGCTGCTGGCAGCCTGGTGGTCCAGCAGGCGAGTGGTGGCCACCAGGCGCCCGGTGTTCAGGTCGCGCACGCCGATGTGGCTGCAGTGAACGTCATAGTCATCCATGTCCAGACCCAGCTCCGCGCCCTTGAGCTTGGCGTTGAACTCGCCGCTGAATACGTTGAAACGCAGGGCTTGAGCTTCCTCCAGGGCCTGGGCGCCGATCAGGCGTTCGGCTTGCAGGCGGCGTTCAGTGCCGGTGTCGCTGATGCGGGCGATCTGAGTCATCGTGAATCTCCGTGCGGGCTACCGACCCGCCTTGGGTTGCAGCCAATCGACTTTGTTGTGCAAAGTCAGGCTATGTAGCCCCGGTGTCATCGCCATGAAGCTTTGGTGATGCTTATATGACAGCCCCTGAGGACCTTCGAATGCCCTGGCAAGCCCTGCTCGACAGCCGTCAACGATTGCCCGCAAACCCCGACCTGGCCGAGGGCTACGGGGCATTGCTGGCGCATCTGGGCAATGTCACGCCCTTCGAACTGGCGGTGCTTGGCGGGCGGCTGATGGCCACCCCGGGGCTGGCGTTCCTGGTGGGCTACCAGGCTGCATTACGCATGTTGTGGCCCAGTGCACCGCCGAGCCTGGGTGCTTTGTGCGCGACTGAAAGTCGCAGCCTGCGCCCGGCAGACATGCAGACTCGCCTGGAGGACCTGCGCCTGAACGGACGCAAGGACTTCGTCACCGCCGGCGATGCCGCCGACTGGTTGCTGGTGGCGGCCCGCAGCGAGGCCCCGGGAGAAAAACCGGCCCTGCGCCTGACCGTGGTCTACGCCGGCGAGCCCGGGGTCAAGGTCCAGACCCTGCCCGCCATCGCCCTGATGCCGGAGATCAGCCACGGCTGTCTGCTGCTCGACAACGCGGCTTGCGAATTGCTGGCCGGCGATGGCTGGGATGCCTATGTCAAACCCTTCCGCAGCCTGGAGGACATCTATGTCCTGAGTGCCATGCTCGCCTGGCTGTATGGCGTGGGGCAGGACAGCGGCTGGCCGCAGCCCCTGCAACTGCAGTTGCTGGGATTGCTTGCGGGCTGCGCCGAAGTCAGTCGGCAAAACCCCTGCTTGAGTAGCGGGCACGTTCTATTGGGCGGCTTGTTCATGCAGTTCCAGGCATTGCGACCTGACATCGACGCCGCGTTCGCCAACGGCCCTGAGCCTTGGCGCAGCCAATGGACCCGGGACCAGGCCCTGCTGGACCTGGCCGCCAGCGCCCGGGAGCAACGCCTTGCCAAAGCCCTAGCCTCGTTTCAGGAACGGCGCCCCCTTGCGTAAGATCCGGCTTGCCGGCGAAGGGGTCTGAAGGTTCTGCACAAGGCTCGATGACCCCTTCGCTGGCAAGCCAGCTCCTACGAGGCGAGATGCCGGGCTGTTGTAGGAGCCGGCTTGCCGGCGAAGAGGCCCGAAGTTTTTGCACAAGGCTCGATGACCCCTTCGCTGGCAAGCCAGCTCCTACGAGGCGGGATGCCAGGCTGTTGTAGGAGCCGGCTTGCCGGCGAAGAGGCCTGAAGGTTTTGCACAAGGCTCGATGACGCCTTCGCTGGCAAGCCAGCTCCTACGAGGCGGGATGCCAGGCTGTTGTAGGAGCCGGCTTGCCGGCGAAGAGGCCTGAAGATTTTGCACAAGGCTTGATGCCCCTTACGCCAGCCAGCGCCAACAAGCGAGGGCCCTTGCAGTGAAACTGTCATCCGCCTCAACTAGGCTCGGCCACTGACGTCATTCGAGGCTCATCCATGGTCAAAGGTCCGATCCTGCTGGCGTTGCTTGCATGTCTCTGCATGCCGGCCCGGGCCGAGGAGTGGCCGGCGCAACAATGGAGTCGGGGTCCGGCCGTCGATAGTCCGGCGCTCAAGGCTCTGGAGGACTACGCCTTCGTGCCCAGGGACGATGAGGCCCGCGAGGGTATTCGCACCGATGCCTTGCTGGTGATCCGTGATGGTCGATTGGTCTATGAACGCTATGCCGGGGCTACCGGCCCACAGACTCCCCACCTGATATGGTCCGCCAGCAAAAGCATGCTGGCGATGCTGCTGGGGGTGGCTTATGGTGAAGGCCGCTTCCAGCTCCAGGACCCGGCGGCGAAGTATTACCCGGCGCTGCAGCAGCATCCGGCTATCACCCTGGAGCACTTGCTGCACTGGGCCTCGGGGCTGGACTGGCAGGAAGACTACGAATACGCGCCGCTCAATTCCTCGGTGGTGGCCATGCTCTACACCCGCGGTCATCGGGACATGGCGGCCTTCACCGCGCAGTGCGCTGCTTCCAGCCCACCAGGCCAGGACTTCCGCTACTCCAGCGGCGACAGCAACCTGCTGGCGGCGAGCCTGCGGGGCATGGTCGGCGCCGAAAAATATCCGGACTATCCCTGGCAGGCCCTGTTCGACCCTTTGGGCATCACCCAGGCGGTGTGGGAGCGGGATGCTGCCGGCACGTTCGTCGCCTCCTCCTACCTTTACCTGACGGCTCGCGACCTGGCGCGGGTCGGTCTGCTGATGCAGCGTGAGGGCCGCTGGCGCGACCGGCAGTTGCTGCCCAAGGCCTGGGTCGAGTTCAGTCGTACGCCGTTCGCCGGCTACCGGGCCAATCAGGATGTGGCGGTAGCGGGGGGGCACTGGTGGCTCAATCGCTCGGTGGACGGTGCGCCCCGCCCCTGGCCCGATGCGCCGGAGGATAGCTACGCGGCCCTCGGGCACTGGGGACAGGCGCTGTATGTGCTGCCCTCGGAGCGCCTGGTGATCGTGCGCTACGGCGACGATCGGGACGGCAGTTACCAGCACAATGAACTGCTCAAGCGAGTCATCGCCACGTTTGCCGTGCCGGGGTCACCATGACGCGCCGCCCCTTCATCCGTCGCCGTCCGCTGCTCAGCCTGCTGCTGGTGGCCCTGGTCCTGCTGCTGGGCTGGGGCTGGCAGCAACGGCTGGCCCTGCAGGCTTTCCCGGACATCCTCGGTGCCTACACCGCCAAGGAATACTGCTCCTGCCGTTACGTCATGCAACAACCTGCCGACTCCTGCCGTGGCTATGTACGCCAGTACCTGCCCATCAGCGATTTTGTCGATGACCCGCAGTCCCGACGCGTCACCGCCAGCGCTCTGGGACGCACCCACAGCGCGCTCTGGCTGGGGCCTCGGGAAGGCTGTCGCCTCGAGCCCTGAGCCCGGTTGCGCGGTCCACGGCATTTTTCTGTTCCATCCAGTGGAACCACATTTGATTGTCCTGTGCTCCGGCTCGCGGTTATCTGAAGTCGAGCTTCGAGCCTGCCTTGGCACCTCGTGCAACGCTCCGACAAAAAGAACGGGACACACCCGGCCCAGAGGAGATACGCCATGACCCGACACCCGCACATCCTTGCCTGGCTCAGTGATGTTGCCAGCGACTTGCGGGCCATCCGCCAGGATATTCATGCCCACCCGGAGCTGGGCTTCGAGGAGAACCGCACGGCGGCGCTGGTAGCCCGCTGCCTTGAAGAGTGGGGGTATGAGGTGCACACCGGCGTCGGCCGGACGGGCGTCGTGGGCGTGCTGCGCAACGGCAGCGGTTCGCGCACCCTGGGCCTGCGGGCAGACATGGACGCCTTGCCGATCATCGAGAACACCGGGGTGCCCTACAGCAGCCGCTACAGCGGTTGCATGCACGCCTGCGGGCATGACGGCCATACCACCATTCTTTTGGGCGCCGCCCGCTACCTGGCCGCCACCCGGCGGTTCGACGGCACCCTGAACCTGATCTTCCAGCCTGCCGAAGAGGGCCAGGGCGGCGCCGAGGCGATGCTCGCCGATGGCCTGCTGGAGCGCTTCCCCTGCGATGCGCTGTTCGGCCTGCACAATATGCCGGGCCTGCCCGCCGGACACCTGGGGTTTCGCCAGGGGCCGATGATGGCCTCCCAGGATTTGCTCAACGTCGTCGTCGAAGGCGTCGGTGGCCACGGCTCCATGCCGCACCTGGCGGTAGACCCGCTGGTGGCCGCAGCGAGCATGGTCATGGCGCTGCAGACGGTAGTGGCGCGCAATATCGATGCTCAGGAGGCCGCGGTGGTCACGGTTGGGGCGCTGCAGGCCGGCGAGGCCGCCAACGTGATTCCCCAGCAGGCGTTGTTGCGCCTGAGCCTGCGGGCCCTCAATGCGCCGGTACGCGAGCTGATGCTGGAGCGGGTCAAGGCAATCATCCGGACTCAGGCCGACAGCTTTGGTTGCACCGTCAGCATCGAGCATCGCCCGGCCTACCCGGTGCTGGTCAACAGCGCGGAAGAAACCGAGTTTGCCCGGCGCATCGGCGTCGAGCTGGTGGGGGCCGACGCGGTCGACGGCAACACGCCGAAACTGATGGGCAGCGAAGACTTCGGCTGGATGCTCCAGCGTTGTCCCGGCAGCTACCTGTTCATCGGCAATGGCGTGGCCCAGCCGATGGTGCACAACCCGGGTTACGACTTCAACGACGACATCCTGCTCACCGGCGCGGCGTATTGGGGTGCCTTGGCGGAAAGCTGGCTCAAACCGTCCTGAGCCTTTCTGTTCCTGTGTTGCGCGCGTGCCGGGCGTGGTCCACGCCCGGCACTTTTCCGAGCCCGCCAGAAGGCTCAAAAGTACCCAAGGAACCTCCCATGAGCGCTTCGACACCCTCTGTTTCCAAGACCCGGCAAGTGGTTGCCGCCGTGGTTGGCAATGCCCTGGAATGGTATGACTTCATCGTCTATGGCTTTCTTGCGAGTTTCATTGCGCGGCACTTTTTCCCCGCAGAAGACCAATACACGTCGCTGCTGATGGCCCTGGCCACCTTCGGCGTGGGCTTTTTCATGCGCCCGGTGGGGGGCGTGCTACTGGGGGTCTATTCCGACCGCAAGGGGCGCAAGGCGGCGATGCTGGTGATCATCCAGCTGATGACCCTGTCGATCGCCATGATCGTCTTTGCGCCCACCTACGCCGCCATCGGCCTGGGCGCACCGTTGCTGATCGTGGTGGCGCGCATGCTCCAGGGCTTTGCCACCGGCGGTGAGTACGCCAGTGCCACCGCCTACCTGGTGGAGAGTGCACCCCCCCACAGAAAAGGCCTGTACGGCTCCTGGCAGTTGGTGGGGCAGTGCCTGGCGGTGTTCAGCGGCGCGGCGATGGTGGCGGCGGTGACGCATTTCTTCTCGCCGCAGACCCTGGACCTCTGGGGCTGGCGCCTGCCGTTTGTGATCGGCCTGCTGATCGGGCCGGTGGGGTTGTGGATCCGCAAGTACATGCAGGAGCCCCAAGCCTTTGTCGAGGCACGCAAGCAGGTCCGCGGCAAGGGCCCCGGGCTGTGGCAGGTGGTGGTGGCCCATCGCCGGGCGATCCTGGTGTCCATGGGCATGTGCTGCGGTGGCACGGTGTCCTTCTATGTGGTGCTGGTGAACATGCCGACCTTCGCCCATACCAACCTCGGCCTGCCCCTGGACCAGGTGCTGCTGGTGCAGATGTTCGCCGTGGCCCTGATGACCCTGGTGATTCCCTTTGCCGGGGCACTGTCCGACCGCGTTGGCCGGCGCCCGGTACTGATGGCCTTCACCCTGGCGTTCTTCGTCATGGTCTACCCCTTGTATGTATGGGTTGCCGAAGCGCCGTCCATCGAGCGCCTGCTGGTGATGCAGATACTGCTCTGCGGGGCCATCGGTGGTTTCTTCGGACCTGGCCCCACGGCCCTGGCCGAGCAGTTTCCCATCGAGGTACGTTCCACGGGGGTATCGGTGGCGTATAACGTCACAGTGATGCTGTTCGGTGGCTTCGCGCCACTGATTGTGACCTGGCTGAGCAAGGTCATGGCCACCCCGGTGGCTCCCGCTTTCTACGTCTTGCTGACCTCGGTCCTCAGCCTGCTGGGTACCTATTGCATGTATGACGCAGTCAGAGACGACAAACCCGATGCCCTGACCCTGGGAGGCGAATCTTGAGCGAGCACAATCCACCGACCGACGCCATCGTCGAGCTGGACGCCCTGGACCTGTCCCGGGCGATCCATGCCCGCGAGCTGTCCTGTCGCGAAGTGATGCACGCCTACCTGGCACAGATCGAGCGTTGCAACCCGCCCGTCAATGCCCTGGTGTCCCTGTGCGAGCCCGAGGCGCTGCTGGCCCAGGCCGACGAGCGTGACCGGCAACTGGAGCAGGGGCAATCGCTGGGCTGGATGCATGGCATGCCCCAGGCGATCAAGGACCTGGCGGCCACTGCCGGGCTGACCACCAGCATGGGCTCGCCGCTGTTCGCCGAGCAGGTGCCCCAGGTGGACGCCATCAGCGTGGCGCGAGTGCGGGCCAGTGGCGCGATCATCATCGGCAAGAGCAACGTGCCGGAGTTCGGCCTGGGTTCCCATACCTACAACCAGTTGTTCGGTACCACCGGCAATGCCTATGACCACAGCCTGAGCGCCGGCGGCAGCAGCGGCGGGGCAGCGGTGGCCCTGGCGCTGCGCATGCTGCCGGTGGCCGATGGCAGCGACATGATGGGCTCGTTGCGCAACCCGGCGGCGTTCAACAATGTGTTCGGCATGCGCCCCTCCCTGGGCCGCGTGCCGTTCGGCCCGACTCCGGAGCTGTTCGTGCAGCAACTGGCCACCGAGGGGCCGATGGGCCGCACCGTGGCCGATGTGGCACGGCTGTTGAGCACCCAGGCCGGCTACGATCCGCGGGCGCCGCTGTCCCTCAAGGAGGATCCGGCGCTGCTCAATGCGCCCCTGCAACGGGATGTGTGCGGCCTGCGCCTGGGCTGGCTGGGAGACTACAACGGCTACCTGGCCATGGAGCAGGGGGTGCTGGGGTTGTGCGAAAAGGCCCTGGGCGATTTCACCCACCTGGGCTGCGAGGTGGAGCACTGCCAGCCGGAATTCTCCCTGGCCGAGCTGTGGGACTGCTGGCTGGTGCATCGGCATTGGCTGGTCCAGGGCTCCCTGGGAGGGCTGCATGGCGATCCGGACAAACGCCGCTGGCTCAAGCCCGAGGCGCGTTGGGAAGTGGAGGGCGCGGCGAACCTGAGTGCAGCGGATGTCTATCGCGCCTCCCAGAGTCGCAGCGACTGGTATCGCGCCCTGCTGCGGTTGTTCGAGCGCTACGACTTCCTGTTGCTGCCCACCGCCCAGGTGTTCCCTTTCGATGCACGGCAAGCTTGGCCGAGGCAGATCGATGGGCAGGAAATGGACACTTATCACCGTTGGATGGAAGTGGTGATCGGTCCAACCCTGGCCGGGCTGCCCACCATCAGTATTCCGGTGGGGTTCAATCTGGCCGGATTGCCCATGGGCCTGCAGATCATCGGCCCGGCCCAGGCCGACCACGCCGTGCTGCAACTGGCTTATGCCCATGAACAATTGACGCAGTGGGTGCGGCAGCGGCCGCCAGGCAACCTGCGGTAACCAAGCAGGTGTCGCCGCCAAGGTCCGGGGGCCCGCATCTTGCTGGGTAAAACCTTTAGCCATCCTCAGTCAGGGAGTTCGGACCATGGCCAGCAAGGTAGAAACCGGCAGCGTACGCTCAGTGGAGCGCGCCCTGGCCATTGTCGAGTTGCTCGGCCAGCACCAGGCCCTGGGCCTGGAAGAGCTGCACTACCTGACCGGCCTGGCCAAGGCCACGGTGTCGCGCATGCTCCTGACTCTGCAGGAGCAGGGCTGGATCTACCGCGGCCTGAGTGATCGACGCTACCGCTTGAGCGCCAGGAGCCTGTTCGGTGACAGCCGGCAGCGTTTCAAGCGCCAGTTGGTGGAGCAGGCGGCGCCCTGGCTGCTGGAATTGAGTGCACGCACCGGGCTGGTCAGCGACCTGTCGAGTTTCGACGGCGATTGCCTGGAGGTCCTGGAAAGCGCGGTGCCCGCAGTGCTGCGCAAGCGCTACCCGAGCAACAGCCGGATTGTCGGGCAGCACGCCAGCCTGTTTCATTCCGCCATGGGCAAGGCCTGCCTGGGCGCACTGCCCAGTGCGGAGATAGAGCGTCTGGCGCAACGTGAACAGGTGCCCAGCGAAGACCGGCAGCAGGCCTGCGCCCAGTCCCTGCACCTGGGATTTGGCCAGCGCACCGAAGGCCATTGGGAATACCCGGTGCGCCTGCCATTCCTGATTCGAGCCGTGGCCTTGCCGCTGCAGGCCGAAGGCCGGGTGATCGGCAGCATCGCCCTGCACTGGCCAATGGACCTGGGCTGCGTCGAACAGGTGCGCAATCGCCACCTGGGGCTTTTGGCCGACACCATCGAACACCTGCAGAAAACCCTCGCCTGAGTCATTCCCCACGGTTGGCGTGGATCGCCTTGCGCGCTGCAAGCCGCGGTGCTGCGCCCGGTTCCATCCTGCGGAACCTATAGCCGTTGCCCTTTGCCCCACGGCTCCGAGAATGAGACCTGGACCGCCACCGGCGGCCATGACACCCATTCCAATAATAAAAACAGGTGATCCCATGGGGGCTGAACAAGGTTGTGTGACCGGGTTGCTGTGCTGTCTGTTGTGCGCTGGGGCAGGGGCCCAGGGTTTTCTCGAGGACAGCCGCACGTCCTTGCGCTACAGCCAGTCCTACTGGAAGGAAAACGACGCCGGAGGGATCGGCCCGACCCGGGATGAATGGGTGCAGGCCACCCAGTTCAGCTTCAGTTCCGGCTGGTACCGTGAGGTACTGGGCATTGACTACAGCTATGGCCTGGCAGATGCCCTGCACGTCGGGCGTGACGCCAACAGCATCAGCAACCTGCGGGCCGATCGCAGCGTGCAGCAACCCCATGGCATCGCCAAGCCCCTGGAGCTGTACCTGCGCGGGCGCTGGGTCGATGAGGACGGTGCCCTGAGCGCCGGCCTGGGGAAAAGGAGCCGGCAATACGAGCTGTACCGCGACGACCGCTACTCGCGCATCCTGCCGGCCGCCACCCTGGGCCAGGACCTGGGTTACACGCGCGGTGCCCTGACCCTCAACCTGAGCCGTATCGATGGCTTCAGCCCGCGCAACGAATCGGGCTGGAGCCAGGACCTACGCAATTACCGTGGGCAGAAAATCGACGATTTGCGCTTGTATGCCCTGGGCTATGTATTGCCCGATGGCAGCAACCTGCAACTGGAGCACGGGGTGGCCCGGGACTACCTGCGCAGCTCCTCGGTCAGGCTGGCCCGCAGTTTCGAACTGGCTCCCGGGCGCGGTATCGATCTCCACGCCGTCTGGGGGCGCCAGCAGGATGCTGGCAAGCTGTTCGAATATGCTGGCGTGCGCGGGTTGTACGAGGCGGAGTCTGTCCACGATGCTCGGCACCTGGACCTGTCGTTCAAGTACCGGTTCAGCCGCTACTACACCGGGCTGACCTGGAACAGGGTCTGGGGTGACGACTACGACCGCACCTTCTTCGCCCAGGACACGGGCACCTGGAACAGCAGCGGCAAGCTGTTCTACTACTTCGGGCTGGAGAACGAGGCGATGTTCAAGCTGCTGGGAGGCATGGACTTCGCCGATTTCGGCGTGCCGCAGCTCAAGCTCGACCTGCATTACGCCTTCTCCAGCCAGGCCCGGGGCTACGAGGGGTTTTCCCGGCGCGAATTCCAGAGCGTGCTGCGGTATCAGTTCGACGGGGCGCTCAAGGGCCTGGACCTGACTTGGCTGCACGCGCGCTTTCGCACCCAGGGCGAGCCCGACGGTGTCCAGCGTCAGAGCCTCTCCCGAGGGCCGGCGGGCATCTTCAGCCACAACGCCGAACGCTTCTACCTGAACTATACCTACCGCTTCTAGCTCTATAGCGCCGCCCACCGCGAAGTTTGCCAGCCCTCGGGTGGCCGGTTAAGGTGGCGCCTTCTGTTCTAGGGAGCTTGCATGCGTACGCCGATCCGCCTTCTTCTCAGCCTGCTCGGGGCACTGGCCCTGCCGGCCCAGGCCAACTGGTACCTGGACAACGAGTCGTCCCGGATATCCTTCGTCACCACCAAGAACGCCAATATCTCCGAGGTCCAGCGTTTCCTGGTGCTGCACGGCAAGGTCGATGGCAAGGGCCAGGCCCAATTGCAGATCGAAATGGACTCGGTCAGCAGTGGCATTCCCCTGCGTGACGAGCGCATGCGCCAGGAGCTGTTCCAGGTCCAGCAGTTTCCCGACGCCCTGATCACCGCGAAGATCAACCTGCGCCCGATCAACGATCTGGCCCCCGGGGCGCAGATCGAATTGCTGCTGCCGGTCACGGTCTCGCTGCATGGCCAGGAACACACCTACAACGCCGAATTGCTGGCCACCCGCCTGGATGAACGACGCTTCCAGGTGGTGACCCTGGAACCTCTGGTACTCAACGCCGAAGACTTCAACCTGGCCCCCGGCCTCGACAGCCTGCGCAAGGTCGCGGGCCTGTCGGCCATCAGTTTCTCGGTACCGGTGGGTGCGGTGCTGATCTTCACGGCGCGCTGACATGCGCGGAGCGGTATTCCCCTGGCGCGAAGGCAACCGCTTCGAGCTGTTGATCGACGGCCCCGAATTCTTTCCGCGGATGCTGGTGGCCATCGCCCGTGCCCGGCAGCAGGTCGAGCTTGAGCTGTACCTGGTGGAGGCCGGCACCTGCGCCGCAGCCATGGTTCAGGCACTGGTACAGGCTGCCGAGCGCGGGGTCCGGGTGCGGTGCCTGTTCGACGACTACGGCAGCCTGGCCTTCACCCAGGCGCTGCGCCGCAGCCTGACGGATGCCGGGGTGGAGTTGCGCTTCTATAACCGCCTGAAATGGCGCCAGGGCTTTCTCAACCTGTACCGCGACCATCGCAAACTGCTGCTGGTGGACCAGGCCCTGGCGGTGGTTGGTGGCACCGGGGTCACCGATGAGTTCTGGCGGCCCGAGGACAACAGCTGCGACTGGCATGAGGTGATGGTGGAGATTGCCGGACCGCTGGTCGGCGACTGGCAGCGGTTGTTCGATCGCCAATGGAGCGCCAACCTGCATCGTGGCGCCTGGAAACCCGGTGCCGATTTCGGCCTGCCGCGACTGCCGCGCCTGCCAGAAACCGGCGAGGGCCTGGGGCGGGTGGCCTATGCCGACGCCCGCCAGCATCGGGACATCCTGCACTCGTTGATCCGCGCCTTGCACAGCGGCCAGCGGCGCGTCTGGCTGGCCACTCCGTATTTCCTGCCGACCTGGTCGGTGCGTCGCTCGTTGCGCAAGGCCGCCGCGCGCGGCCTCGATGTGCGCCTGCTGCTGACCGGGCCGCGCACCGATCACCCGGCGGTGCGCTATGCCGGGCATCGCTACTACCCGCGCCTGCTCAAGGCCGGGGTACGGATCTTCGAATACCAGCCGTGCTTCCTGCACCTGAAGATGGCCCTGGTGGACGATTGGGTGAGCGTCGGCTCCTGCAATTTCGACCACTGGAACCTGCGCTTCAACCTGGAGGCCAACCTGGAAGCCCTGGATCCGCAATTGACCCGTGCAGTGGTCGCAAGCTTCGAGAACGATTTCGCCCAGAGCGAAGAGGTCAACCTTGCAGCCTGGCGCAATCGTCCCCTGTGGCGACGGGTCAAGCAGCGGGTCTGGGGCTGGATCGATCGGCTGGTGGTCAACCTGCTGGACCGGCGCGGCTAGGGCCCGCAGGGCTACCCTGTCAGTTTTTTGTCGTTGACGTAGAGGCGTGGGCCCACTGTCGGCTGGCATCGCGCGCTCAGGTTGCGCGTCTGCTGAAGCGCTCGGCAATGAAGTCGATCGTCGCTACGCGACGCGAGTCCGCGCGGTAGCCAAAAGCTAGGAGCCAGCCGGCGCCTGTCGGGCGCCGGCCGGTGGCAGGGGATCAGAGCAGTTCGAAGCTCTGTTGCTTGACGTCCTGGGAATCCAGGCCGATCTGCACATTGAACTCGCCCGGTTCCGCGGCGTACTTGAGCTGTGCGTTGTAGAACTTCAGGTCGTCTTCGCTGATGGTGAAGTGAATGGCTTTCTCTTCACCAGCCTTGAGCATGACTTTCTGGAAGTTCTTCAATTCCTTGATCGGGCGGATCATCGAGCCGGCCACGTCCTGGATATACAGCTGGACCACGGTTTCGCCATCACGCTGGCCGGTGTTCTTCACGGTCACGCTGGCGTCGAGGGTGCCGCTCTTGTTCAGGGTGGTGGAAGACAGGGCCATGTCCGACAGGCTGAACGTGGTGTAGCTCAAGCCGTAGCCGAACGGAAACAGCGGGCCGGTGGTGTCGTCGAAGTACTGCGAGGTGTAGTTGCCTGGCTTGCCCGGAGTGAATGGCCGGCCGATGGTCAGGTGGTTGTAGTAGGTGGGGATCTGCCCGACGGAACGGGGGAAGGTGATCGGCAGCTTGCCCGACGGGTTGTAGTCGCCGAACAGCACGTCGGCGATGGCGTTGCCGCCTTCGGTGCCGCTGAACCAGGTTTCGAGGATCGCGTCGGCCTGCTGGTTTTCCTCCAGCAGCGACAGCGGACGGCCATTCATCAGCACCAGCACCAGGGGCTTGCCGGTGGCCTTGAGGGCCTTGATCAGCTCGCGCTGGCTGGCCGGAATGTGCAGGTCGGTGCGGCTCGAGGATTCGTGGGACATGCCTCGGGATTCGCCCACGGCGGCAACGATCACGTCGGAATTTTTCGCCGCCTTCACTGCTTCATCGATCATCTGCTGCGCCGGGCGCGGGTCGTCCACCACTTCCGGAGCATCGAAGTTGAGGAAGTTCAGGTAGTCGACCACCTGCTTGTCAGCGGTGATGTTGGAACCCCGGGCATAGGTCAGTTGCGCCTTGTCGCCCAGCACATTGCGCATGCCGTCGTAGAGGGTCACCGATTGCGCCGGCACCCCGGCGGCGGCCCAGCTGCCCATCATGTCGATCGGCGCCTTGGCCAGGGGGCCGACCACGGCGATCTTCGCGGTCTTCTGCAGCGGCAGGGTCTGGTTCTGGTTCTTCAGCAGCACCAGGCTGCGCCGGGCGATGTCCCGGGCGTCGCTGCGGTGCAGGCGGCTTTCGGCGTTGGTCTCGGCGGGGTCGTCCTCGGCCTTGCCGATGCGCACGTACGGGTCCTTGAACAGGCCCATGTCGTACTTGGCGGCCAGCACTTCACGCACCGCGTTGTCGATGTCCTTCTGTTCGATCTCCCCGGACTTGAGCAGCCCCGGCAGCTCCTTGCCGTACAGCGAGTCGTTCATGCTCATGTCGATGCCGGCCTTGATCGCCAGCTTGGCCGCTTCGCGACCGTCCTTGGCGACACCGTGGCGGATCAGCTCGATGATCGCCCCGTGGTCGCTCACCGCCAGGCCCTTGAAGCCCCACTCCTTGCGCAGCAGGTCGTTCATCAGCCAGGTGTTGGAGGTGGCGGGCACGCCGTTGATCGAGTTCAGGGCCACCATCACCCCGCCGGCGCCGGCGTCGATGGCCGCGCGGTAGGGCGGCAGGTAGTCCTGGTACATCTTCACCGGGCTCATGTCGACGATGTTGTAGTCGCGACCGCCTTCCACCGCGCCGTACAGGGCGAAGTGCTTGACGCTGGCCATGATGCTGTCCGGCAGGGCCGGGCTCTGGCCCTGGTAGGCCTTGACCATGACCTTGGCAATGCGCGAGACCAGGTAGGTGTCTTCGCCGAAGCCTTCGGAGGTACGGCCCCAGCGCGGATCCCGGGAGATGTCGACCATGGGCGCGAAGGTGATGTCCAGGCTGTCGGCGCTGGCTTCCTTGGCGGCGATGCGCCCGGAGCGGCCGATGGCCTCCATGTCCCAGCTGGACGCCAGGGCCAGGCTGATGGGGAAGATGGTCCGGTGGCCGTGGATCACGTCATAGGCGAAGAACATCGGGATCTTCAGCCGGCTGCGCATGGCCGCGTCCTGCATCGGCCGGTTTTCCGGGCGGGTGATGGAGTTGAAAGTGCCGCCGATATTGCCCGCGGCAATTTCCTTGCGGATCAGCTCGCGGGGCATTTCCGGGCCGATGCTGATCAGGCGCAACTGGCCGATCTTCTCTTCCAGGGTCATCCGTTTGAGCAGGTCGCTGATAAAGGCTTCTTTGTTTTCCAGGGGGACCGGGGCAGATTCGGCCAACACCGGGTGACTGGCCAGGCTGACCAGCAGGCCCAGCAAACACAGCTTCTTCATGAATATTGTTCTCAAGGGCTCAAGTCAGATGCTTTTGAACGCGCACCCGGCAGCCAAAATTTAAGGGGCGACTATTGTTGTTCAGATAATTCCCGCACACTTCAGGCCGTGTGAAAACTGCTGCGTTCGGCAATACGGGGTTAAAAACAGGCTCGGAATGCTCATGCAGGCTACTACAGTCGGACGCGACCCCGATCGTTCCCGCCTGTTTTTGCCTTGTCTTGCCTTCACTCGCGACGTTTTCACACCGCCTTATTTCTGAACTCTTTTTCGCGCTGGGCATCTTTTAGCCCATCAGCCCGATGCATTCCAGTGGCGCAGGCAGTTTTTGCCCACAGGATGTGTGAAACCGGGCAAAAGCTTCATTTCAATCAGGTTGTGCAAGGAGCCCCACCCATGAACATCACTCAACGCCTGCGTTCGAGCTGGCCCGTCGCCGCGCTGTTGCTGCTCACCAGCCTGCTCAGCGGCTGCGGCATCAACAACATTCCGACCCTCGACGAGCAGGTCAAGGCCGACTGGGGCCAGGTGCAGAACCAGTACCAGCGCCGCGCCGACCTGATCCCCAACCTGGTGGAGACCGTCAAGGGCTATGCCAAGCACGAGGAGGAAACCCTCACCGCGGTGATCGAGGCCCGGGCCAAGGCCACTTCGATCCAGGTGGACGCCAACACCCTGGACAACCCGGAAAAACTCAAGCAGTTCCAGCAGGCACAGGACCAGTTGAGCGGTGCCCTGAGCCGCCTGATGGTAGTGTCCGAGCGCTACCCGGACCTCAAGGCCAACCAGAACTTTCTGGCCCTGCAGTCCCAGCTTGAAGGCACCGAGAACCGCATCGCCGTGGCCCGCCGCGACTTCATCCTGGCGGTGCAGAAGTACAACACCGAGATCCGTACCTTCCCCGGTCGCCTGTGGCACAGCCTGATGTACAGCGATCTGCCGGTGCGTGAGTCGTTCGAGGCCACCAGCCCCGACGCGGACAAAGCCCCGCAAGTCAAATTCTGATGCGCGGCGTACAGCGCGCACTGCGAGGTGCGCTGCTGTCGCTGTGGCTGGTGAGCGGCGGCGCCCTGATGGCGCAGCCTGCCGTTGCAACGCCCACGGAAGGGCTGGCGTCGAGCCAGGCCGAACCGCGGACGGCCAGTCCGGCGACAGCCCCGATCGAAAGCCTGTTCCCCAAGTTGACCGGGCGCGTGGTGGACACCGCTCAGTTGCTCACGCCTTCGGCGCAGGTCTACCTGACGCAAATGCTCGAGCGCCTCGAGCAGAGCACCACCGATCAGGTGGTGGTGGTCACGGTGCCGAGCCTGGGCGGCTACAGTATCGAGGAGTTCGGCCTGCAACTGGGGCGGCACTGGGGCATCGGCCAGAAGGACAAGAACAACGGTGTCCTGCTGCTGGTGGCCAAGGACGAGCGCAAGGTGCGGATCGAAGTGGGTTACGGCCTGGAAGGGCGGATCAACGACATCTGGGCCCACTTCATCATCGACGATTCGATCATCCCGTACTTCAAGGATGACCTGTACTCCTCCGGGATCATTGCCGGAACCACCTCCATCGTGCGCCTGCTGGAGCCCGACAGCAGCCGGATCCTGGTGCATCGTTCGGTGGAGAAAAACTGGTTCCAGCAGATCGACTGGATGTTGTGGTTCAAGGTGGTGTTCTATTCGGTGTTCGTCGGCTTGCCGCTGGCCGGGTTCTTCGTCTCCTGGCGCGACGGCGGTGATTCGGCAGGCAACGGTCGGCCCTATGCCAGCGACGACTCGCCCAGGCGCGAGCCCAGGGCCGAGCGCGACTCGGGTTCGAGCAGCAGTTCATTCAACTGGTTCGACTCCGACAGCTCCAGTTCCAGCTCCAGTTCGGACTCGGGCAGTTTCAGTGGCGGTGGCGGCAGTTTTGGCGGTGGCGGGGCGTCCGGCAGTTGGTAGTGCACACGGACAATCATTAAGGACGAGGTGCTGATGCGACTTTATAAAATCGGCCTGGTGCTGTTGCTCTGGGTCTTTGCGGTCTTGGCTCAGGCCGAGCTGAAGTTTCCGGCCCTGAGCGGGCGGGTGGTGGACGAGGCGCAGCTGATCGAGCCGGCTACCCGGGCCCAGTTGACCCAGGAACTGCAAGCCCACGAACAGACCACCGGCGAGCAGTTGGTGGTGGTCACCCTGCCGGACCTGCAAGGCGCCAGCATCGAGGACTTCGGCTACCAGCTGGGGCGGCACTGGGGCATTGGCCAGAAGGACAAGAACAACGGCGCGCTGCTGATCGTCGCCCGGGACGAGCGCAAGCTGCGCATCGAAGTCGGCTATGGCCTGGAGGACCGCCTGACCGACGCCCAGGCCTCGGTGATCATCAACCAGGTGATCACCCCGGCGTTCAAGACCGGGCAGTTCAGCAAGGGCATCAGCGACGGGGTCTCGGCCATGCTCCTGGTGCTCGGCGGCACGCCCCTGGATGAGCCGGCCACGGTGTACGGTAGCGGCGAGAGCAGCGGCCAGGACGATTTTGTCCAGCGGCATCCGTTGCTGTTCATTTTCCTGGTGCTGCTGTTCATCCTGGTGGTCGTGGTGGCGCAGGCGCTCGGTTTGATCACGACCACCGGCGGGCGTGGCGGCGGTGGCTTCGGCGGCGGCGGATTTGGTGGCGGGTCCGGTGGTGGCGGCTTCAGCGGCGGTGGTGGCAGCTTCGGCGGCGGCGGTTCGTCCGGCGGCTGGTAACTGAAAATAAAAAGCGGATATCCAACGACATGGCATTACTGAGTGAGTACGAACAACGGCAGGTGGCCGAAGCCATTGCCCGGGTCGAGCAGCAGACCGACGCCGAACTGGTGACGGTGCTGGCGGCCCGGGCCGACGACTACGCCTATATCCCGCTGCTCTGGGCCAGCCTGCTGGCCCTGGTGGTGCCGGGGCTGGTGCACTACGCCACCGGCTGGCTGAACATGCACCTGTTGCTGCTGGCGCAATGGGCGACCTTCATCGTCCTGTGCCTGGTGTTCCGCCTGCCGCGCATCACCACCCGGCTGATCCCGCGGTCGGTGCGCCACTGGCGCGCCTCGAACCTGGCCCGGCGCCAGTTTCTCGAGCAGAACCTGCACCACACCGTGGGCGGCACCGGGGTGCTGATCTTCGTCAGCGAGGCTGAGCGCTATGTGGAGATCCTGGTGGACGAGGGCATCTCCAAGCGCCTCGACGACCGTGAATGGGGCGCCATCGTCCAGGCCTTCACCCAGCAGGTGAAGCAGGGCCAGACCTTGCAGGGTTTTCTCGACTGCATCGCTGCCAGCGGCGAGCTGCTCAAGACCCACGTGCCCCTGACCCAGGTGCGCAACGAGCTGCCCAACCGCCTGGTGGTGCTCAACTGACCCTCCCGCCGTAGGAGCCGGCTTGCCGGCGAAGAGGCCCCCGAGTTTTGCACCGCCTTTGAGGACGCCTTCGCTGGCAAGCCAGCTCCTACGGTTGGCGCGATATCGCTGTTGTTCCTGTAGGAGCCGGCTTGCCGGCGAAGAGGCCCCGAGTTTTGTACCGCCCTTGAGGACGCTTTCGCTGGCAAGCCAGCTCCTACGGTTGGCGCGATATCGGTGTTGTTCATGTAGGAGCCGGCTTGCCGGCGAAGAGTCCCCCAAGTCTTGCACCGCCCTTGAGAACGCCTTCGCTGGCAAGCCAGCTCCTACGGCTGGCGCGATATCGGTGTTGTTCCTGTAGGAGCCGGCTTGCCGGCGAAGAGGCCCCCGAGTTTTGCACCGCCCTTGAGGACGCCTTCGCTGGCAAGCCAGCTCCTACGGCTGGCGCGATATCGCTGTTGTTCCTGTAGGAGCCGGCTTGCCGGCGAAAAGGCCCCTGAGTTTTGCACCGCCTTTGAGGACGCTTTCGCTGGCAAGCCAGCTCCTACGGCTGGCGCGATATCGCTGTTGTTCCTGTAGGAGCCGGCTTGCCGGCGAAGAGTCCCCCAAGTCTTGCACCGTCCTTGAGGACGCTTTCGCTGGCAAGCCAGCTCCTACGGCTGGCGCGATATCGGTGTAGTTCTTGTAGGAGCCGGCTTGCCGGCGAAGAGGCCCCCAAGTCTTGCACCGTCCTTGAGGACGCCTTCGCTGGCAAGCCAGCTCCTACGGTTGGCGCGATATCGGTGTGGTTCTTGTAGGAGACGGCTTGCCGGCGCATGGTCTCTGAGCCTTGCACCGCCTTCGGGCGACGATTTTTTACCGTCGGGTGAATAACTGCGTGCCCCGACGGGGCTTGCTCCCTAAAATAGCCGCCATTCCCTGATCGACACCGCGCATCGCCCGAGGCTCCTGCCCCCATGTCTGTTACCGCACCTTCCGCTCGCTCCGCGCCGGATCATCACGCTCAGTTCCTGCAATTGCTCGACACCAGCCTCACGCAGAACGCCTTTATCAAGCTGGTACTGGCCAAGCATGTGGGGCCGGAGGCGGACCTGCAACGCCTGATCATCAAGCAACTGACGGTCAAGGAGCAGCCATGCCTGTCCCTGGTCTACCGCTACAAGACCCGGGACATCACCAAGAACTTCCCCCTGGCCGAGGGCGTGGCGCTGATTGCCGAGCTGTTGCCGGCGTCGTTCAAGAACGCCCACCTGCTGACCTTGAGCGATGAAGTGCAGCTGGAGTACAGCAAGAAAGGCAAGAGCTCGCTGTTCAAGGGCAAACCGCAACAGCAGCGCGAGGTGCCGTCCGCCGAGCACAATCGCGAGAAGAACCGCTTCCTCGATCTGAGCCGGCCGTTCCTCGCTGATCTCGGGGTGACCAACAAGCAGCACGAGCTGATTCCGGCGATGTCGCGCAAGTGGAAGCAGATCAACAAGTTCATCGAAGTCTTCAGCCATGCCTTGAGCAGCTCGCCGATCAAGCTCGACCAGCCGGTGCGGGTCGCCGACTTCGGCTCCGGCAAGGGCTACCTGACCTTCGCCATCCACGACTACCTGTGCAACACCCTGCAGGCGCAGGGGCAGGTGACGGGCGTGGAGCTGCGCGAAGACATGGTGACCCTGTGCAATGCCGCAGCGGCGCGCCTCGATCACCCGGGCCTGGTGTTCAAGTGCGGCGACGTGCGCAGCGTGGCCCCCAGCCAGTTGGAAGTGATGATCGCCCTGCATGCCTGCGATATCGCCACCGACTATGCGATCCACACCGGCATCCGCTCCGGCGCGTCGATCATCATGTGCTCGCCGTGCTGCCACAAGCAGATCCGCCTGCAGATCCAGAGCCCGGCGCTGCTCAAGCCGATGCTGCAATACGGCCTGCACCTGGGGCAGCAGGCGGAGATGGTCACCGACAGCCTGCGGGCGCTGTTCCTCGAAGCCTGCGGTTATGAAACCAAGGTCTTCGAGTTCATCTCCCTGGAGCACACCAACAAGAACAAGATGATCCTCGCGGTCAAACGCGCCGAGCCCCTGGACGCGGCCCCACTGCTGGCGAAGATCGAAGAGCTCAAGGCCTTCTACCAGATCAGCGAGCACTGCCTGGAAACCCTGCTCAAGGCCGATGGCTACCTGAGCTGAGCCTTTGGCGCCGGGGCCGCTGGTTGCACCGCGGTCTTGCGCCCAAGCATCACGGTCAGGATCACCCCCACCGCGAACACCCAGGTGACGGGTTCCACCTGTTCACCGAAGAACAGCGCGGAAAAGGCGATGGTGAAGAAGATCTGCAGCAGTTGCACCTGGCTGACCCGGGCAATGCCGCCCATGGCCAGCCCGGCGTACCAGGCGAAGAAGCCGAGGAACTGCGAGAACAGCGCCACGTAGCCAAAGGCCCACCAGGTCTTGCTGGAAATCGCCCCCTGATGCTGCGTCGCCAGGTACCACACGGGCCCGATCAGCAACGGCGTGGACAGCACCAGCGCCCAGCAGATCACCTGCCAGCCGCCCATCTCCCTGGCCAGCCGGCCGCCTTCGGCATAACCCAGGCCCCCCACGGCAATCGCCCCGAGCATCAGCACGTCACCGGCCTGGATGCTCCCGGCGCCACTGATCAGCGCATAGCCCAGCACCAGGGCGCTGCCCAGGGCGGCGCAGGCCCAGAAGGCCTTTGAGGGACGCTCATGGGACAGCCAGGCCGCGTACAGCGCCACGCACAGCGGCTGCAGGCCATTGACCAGGGCGCCATGGGAGGCGGGCAGGGTTTGCATGGCCCAGGCCGAGAGCACCGGGAACCCGAGGATGACCCCGAGGATCACCAGGCTCAGGCCCTTGACCTGCTTCCAGGTTGGCCAGGGTTCCCGGCGCCAGAGCAACAGCAGGGCCGCTGGAATCGCCGCGAACAACGCCCGGCCCAAACCGTTGAGCAACGGATGGATTTCTACCACCACGATACGGGTGAAGGGCAGGGTCAGGCTGAAGATGACGACACCCAGCAGGCCCAGGGCCATGCCGGTGTTTTCGCGGGAAGACATAAGGGTTACCAGAATTCGTACAGGGACACAGGTGCCTGCATCTAGCCATAAAGCCGCGTGACCCTGCTGCTACAGCTGGGTGCAGAGTTGTCCGTACAGTTGGAGAGGAGCAGCGGCAAGCTGCAAGCCACAAGCGGCAAGAATCAGCGTACCCACTTGAAGCTTGCCGCTTGCCGCTTGCAGCTGTAGTACCCCGTTATTACCCGGCCCGGTGGATTGGGACTACCTTGAATACTCCTTGTGCCCACGTCTTTCCCTGAAAGGAGTCCACTCCATGGCTGCGAAAAAGATCCTCATGCTGGTTGGCGATTACGTCGAAGACTACGAAGTGATGGTGCCGTTCCAGGCCCTGCTGATGGTCGGTCACCAGGTGCATGCGGTGTGCCCCGACAAGACGGCCGGGCAGACCGTACGCACGGCGATCCACGACTTCGAGGGCGACCAGACCTACAGCGAAAAGCCGGGCCATCTGTTTGCCCTGAACTTCGATTTTGCCCAGGTGAAATCCAGCGATTACGACGCGCTGCTGATCCCCGGTGGCCGTGCCCCGGAATACCTGCGCCTGAACGAAAAGGTCCTGCAACTGGTCAAGGAATTCGATCAGGCTGGCAAGCCGATTGCGGCGGTGTGTCATGGCGCGCAACTGCTGGCGGCGGCGGGGATTCTCGAAGGCCGCGAATGCAGCGCCTACCCGGCCTGTGCCCCGGAAGTGCGGCTGTCGGGCGGCACCTATATCGATATCCCCGTGACCCAAGGCCATGTTCAAGGCAATCTGGCCACCGCCCCGGCCTGGCCGGCGCACCCTGGCTGGCTGGCGGGTTTCCTCGGGCTGCTGGGCACCCGGATCACGTTGTAAACGAGGATCACCTCATGTGCGAGTTGTACGTCAAGGCCGACCCGATTCTCTACGAGTCGCGTTCGCGCTCGCTGCGCATCTGTGGCGTGGTCACCACCCTGCGCCTGGAAAACCAGTTCTGGGACATCCTCAGCGAGATCGCCGAGGTGGACGGCATGACCACCAACCAGCTGATCGCCAAGCTCTATGAAGAGGTCATGGACTATCGCGGCGAGGTGGTGAATTTCGCCTCCTTCCTGCGGGTCAGTTGCACCCGCTACCTGAGTCAGCGGCGCAATGCAGCTCCCGACCTCAGTCTGGTGCGGCGTAACGCGCTGTAGTCGCTGTTGAAGGCGGCGCACGGCCAGGAGGGCGAAAGGCAGGAGCGCTGAATGCCGATCAGTGACAAGCTCCCTGGCCACGGATCACGCGCTCACTTTGCGCGGCGGGCACCCGATGCCGCCGCCGCTCAGGACGTCAGCTGATTTTGCTGAGGAACCCTGGCAGTTCCTGCTCGGGCAGCACCGCCAACACTTTCAAGCGTTGCAGCATGCGCTGGCGAGCCCGTTGCAGGTGTTCCCTGAGGTTCAGGGCGGCGGCGTCGAAGGCGCCATGCAGCAGCAATTCGAGGATCAGCCGGTGTTCGGCGAGCATTGCCGGGTCGGCACCGATGCCCAGCAGGCGGTAGAAGATCCGGTTGATGATCATCGGGCTCTGGGCCTGGCGGATCAGCGCCGCCATCTTGCGATTCTGCAGGCCGCCCAGGCAGTGCTGGTGCAGGTCTTCTTCCAGGCGTTCGAGGTCTTCCAGGCCGCAATGCTCGGCCTGTTGTGCCTGGGTCACCCGTTGCAGCATCTGTTCCAGCTGTTCGCGGCTCAGGCCCGGTGCGCTCTGGCGCAGGGCCTCGGGCTCCAGGCAGGCGCGCAGTTCGTAGTCTTCGGTGACTTCGCGGGCGGTCAGGGGGCCGGCCAGCCATTGTGAATAAGGTTCCTTTTCCACCAGCCCGCGGTCGCGCAGGCGCATCAGGGCTTCGCGCACCACCGCGCGGCTGACACCGTAGTGTTCGGCCGCGGCCTGTTCGTCGAGGCGGAAATGGCCGAAGGCGATGCAGGTGGACAGGGCGCTGCCGATTTCCTCGTAGATCCGTTCCCCCAGGGGCCGGGTGTCCACCAGCTCTTCGTCACTGGCCAGGCCCAGGTGGGCGTGGCTCAGGGGCAAGCGCAGGGGGTCGATCTCCAGGCCCTGGGGGTTGATCAGGTAGCCGCGGCCATCGAAGCGACAGATCAGGCCTTCGCCGTGCAGCAGGTCCAGAGCCTTGCGCACCGGCACCCGGCTGGTGCCGAACAGTTCCGCCAGGGGCGCTTCCAGCAGCACGAGGCCCTGCAGGGCGGTGCCCTGGAGGATGGCGTCACGCAATACCTGACGAATCATGGCGTAGCGCGATGCGGTGCGCGGGTCCTCTGCTGACACTGCTTTCATCGGTTCCTCTAGGGTCTGCTGGTGTTCCGGTGACGGCCGGGGATTCTCTCACAGTTGCCCAGTGTCACTGAGTGCCACGTTTTGCTGCCCTGTCCTGGGGCCATCTCCGTGGGATTGTTACCTTTCTGCACTGAAATGTACTTTTTAATAAAAGATACATTATTTCACTCATTGCCCTTTGCCTACGCTTTTTCTCTGCTACTGGCTGGCCTTCTTCGACCATCAACCCACTCTGCTTCGCTATTGTTGGGCGATTCGAGGGTTTTCAGGCGGCCGGCTGACCACGCCGTTGCGCTGAGGTGGCACGAAACCTGCTCTGATAAAAATGTACATTTTAATATTTAGTACATTTTATCTGTTGCTGCGGAGTGTGCCATGAACCCTCAATCACTGAACGATGCCACGGCCCTGGCCGAAGCCTTCGCCCAAGGTCGCAACGATCCGGTTCAGGCGCTGGAGCAGGCCCTGGAGTTGGCCGAGGGTTCATCCTCTGTGTTCATTTCCCTGTGCCCGTCCCGGGCCCGGCGTGAAGCCGAGGCGGCCGCTGCCCGTTGGCGTGATGGGCAGCCCCTGAGCCTGCTCGATGGCGTGCCCCTGGCCTGGAAGGACCTGTTCGATGTGGCAGGGAGCATTACCACTGCGGCAGCCCAGGTGCGTCGCGACGCTTCGCCGGCCCTGGCGGATGCTCCCAGCGTCGGCCGTCTGTGCCGGGCTGGGCTGGTCAGCCTGGGCAAGACCAACCTCAGTGAGTTCGCCTACTCCGGGCTGGGCCTGAACCCGCACTTCGGCACCCCGATCAACCCCCACAGCGATGGCCAGCCACGGATTCCCGGAGGCTCCTCGGCAGGTTCGGCAGTGGCCGTGGCCGCCGGCATCGTACCCATTGCCATGGGCACCGACACCGCCGGTTCGATCCGCATTCCCGCGGCCTTCAACGGCCTGGTGGGCTATCGCGCCAGTTGCCAGCGCTACAACCGTGAGGGGGTCTTTCCCCTGGCCGAGAGTCTCGACAGCCTTGGCCCGCTGACCCGTAGCGTGCGCGATGCCTGGGCCATCGATGAACTGCTGCGCGGCGCTGACCCACGGCCGCTGCCGGTGCCGCGCACGCTGGCCGGGCAGCGTTTCTGGGTCGATCAGCAGGTGCTGGACGACAGCCGCACCGAACCTGCGGTCAGGGTCAATCTGCTGGACGCCATCGAACGCTTGCAACAGGCCGGAGCACAGGTGGACCTGCGCCCGCTGCACAGCCTGCAGGCCACCCTGCAACTGATTCAGGAGCAGGGCTGGCTCGGCGCCGCCGAGGCCTTCGCCCTGCATCAGCCGCTGCTCGACAGCGAATACGCCGAGCAGCTCGATCCGCGGGTCCGCCGCCGCCTGGAAAGCGCCCGGCAGATGCCCGCCAGCCAGTTGCTGCGGCTTTATCAGGCCCGGCGCCAGCTGCAGCAGCAACTGCGCGATGAGCTGGACGGCGCGGTGCTGATCACCCCGACCGTGGCCCACGTGGCACCGCCCCTGGCGCCCCTGGAGGCCGATGACGAGCTGTTTGCCCGCACCAACCTGGCGACCTTGCGCCTGACCATGCCCGGCAGCTTTCTCGATATGCCCGGCGTGGCCCTGCCCAGTGGCTGCGACGCCCAGGGCCTGCCCAGCAGCATGCTGCTGAGCCTGCCCCAGGGCGAGGACGCACAACTGCTGGCCACGGCCCTGGCGGTGGAAGCGCTGCTGCGCCGCTGAGTTCCCGCCAACCCTTTTCCAACAACCAGCAAACCCTGGAGGCCGCTCATGGCTAAAGAAATTCTCTGTGCATTTGGTGTCGATGTGGACGCAGTGGCCGGCTGGCTCGGCTCCTACGGCGGCGAGGATTCCCCGGACGATATCTCCCGCGGGCTGTTTGCCGGGGAGGTCGGTGCGCCGCGCCTGCTCAAGCTGTTCGAGCGCTACGGCCTGCGCACCACCTGGTTCATTCCCGGCCACTCCATGGAGACCTTTCCCGAGCAGATGAAGGCGGTTGCCGAGGCCGGTCATGAGATCGGCGTGCACGGTTACAGCCATGAAAACCCCATTGCCATGACCCCGGAGCAGGAAGAGATCGTTCTCGACAAATCCATCGAGCTGATCACCCAGGTCACCGGCAAACGCCCCACCGGCTATGTCGCGCCCTGGTGGGAGTTCAGCAAGGTGACCAACGAGCTGCTGCTGAAAAAGGGCATCAAGTACGACCACAGCCTGATGCACAACGACTTCCATCCCTACTACGTGCGGGTCGGCGACAGCTGGACCAAGATCGACTACAGCCAGCACCCCGACACCTGGATGAAACCCCTGGTGCGCGGCCAGGAAACCGACCTGGTGGAGATTCCGGCCAACTGGTACCTGGACGACCTGCCGCCCATGATGTTCATCAAGAAAGCGCCCAACAGCCACGGTTTCGTCAACCCGCGGCACCTGGAGGAAATGTGGCGCGACCAGTTCGACTGGGTCTACCGCGAGCACGAGCACGCGGTGTTCACCATGACCATCCACCCCGACGTCTCCGGCCGCCCGCAAGTGCTGCTGATGCTCGAACGCCTGATCGAACACATCCAGAGCCATGCCGGCGTGCGCTTCGTCACCTTCGACGAGATCGCCGACGACTTTATCCGCCGCAACCCCCGCAACCGCTGATCCCGGCGACTTCATCGAGGCGTGATCGATGTCTATCTATAACAAGCTCGACCTGACTGGCTGGAAACCCCAGCAACTGACCCCGGCCCAAGTGCGCTTCGCCACCTGGATCGCGTTCTTCGCCTGGGTCTTCGCGGTGTACGACTTCATTCTGTTCGGCACCCTGTTGCCGGAAATCGGCCGCCACTTCGGCTGGGGTGAGGTGGAGCAGGCACAGATCGCCACCTGGGTGGCGGTGGGCACCGCCGTGGTGGCCCTGGCCATCGGCCCGCTGGTGGACAAGCTGGGCCGGCGCATGGGCATCATCTTCACCGTCAGCGGCTCGGCCATCTGCTCGGCGCTGACCGCCATCGGCGGCGCCTGGGGCAAGTCGCCGCTGATCCTGATCCGTTCCCTGGGCGGCCTGGGCTATGCCGAGGAAACGGTGAACGCCACCTACCTCAGCGAGTTGTACGCGGCATCCGACGACCCGAAGCTGGCCAAGCGCCGGGGCTTCATCTACAGCCTGGTGCAGGGCGGCTGGCCGCTGGGCGCGCTGATCGCCGCCGGGCTGACCGCGGTACTGCTGCCGATCATCGGCTGGCAGGGCTGCTTCATCTTCGCCGCGATCCCGGCCATCGTCATTGCGGTGATGGCCCGCAAGCTCAAGGAAAGCCCGCAGTTCCAGATCCACCAGCGCATCAACCAGCTGCGCAAGAGCGGTTCGGTGAGCGAGGCCCAGGCGGTGGCGCTGACCTATGGCGTGGACTACGACGAGCACAGCAAGGCCGGCCTGGCTGCGGCCTTTCGTGGCCCGGCGCGGCGCGCGACCCTGGTGATCGGCGCGGCGATCCTGCTCAACTGGGCGGCGATCCAGGTGTTCAGCGTGCTCGGCACGTCGGTGATCGTCAGCGTGCACCACATCTCCTTCGAGAACTCGCTGATCATCCTGGTGCTGTCGAACCTGGTGGGCTACTGCGGCTACCTGAGCCATGGCTGGATGGGCGACAAGATCGGCCGGCGCAACGTCATCGGCCTGGGCTGGATGCTCGGCGGCCTGTCGTTCGCCGGCATGCTCTACGGCCCGAGCAACATGCCGATGGTGGTGGGCCTCTACAGCCTGGGGCTGTTCTTCCTGATCGGCCCGTACTCGGCGGCGCTGTTCTTCATCAGTGAAAGCTTCCCCACCAGCATCCGTGCCACCGGTGGCGCGATCATCCACGCCATGGGCCCGATCGGCGCAGTGGTGGCCGGCTTCGGCGCCACCCAGGTGCTGTCGGCCGGTGGCGACTGGCAGACCTCGGCGCTGTATTTCGGCGCTCTGCCTTGCTTCCTCTCCGGTGCGCTGATGTTCGCCGCGCGCCATGTGCGTCCTGAATCCGTTCAATAAGGAAAGTGACCCATGACTTCGAAAGTCGCCTTGATCACCGGTGCCGCGAGCGGCATCGGCCAGGCCCTGGCCGTGGCCTATGCACGGGCCGGTGTGGCGGTGGTGGGCGGGTATTTCCCCGCCGACCCCCATGACCCGCAAACCACCCGCGACCTCGTGGCCGAGGCGGGCGGGCACTGCCTGATGCAGCCCCTGGACGTGACCGACAGCGCCTCGGTGGACGCCCTGGCGGAACAGGCCGTGGCGCACTTTGGCCGCCTCGATTACGCCGTGGCCAATGCCGGCCTGCTGCGCCGTGCACCCTTGCTGGAGATGACCGACGCGGCCTGGAACGCCATGCTCGATGTGGACCTGACCGGCGTCATGCGCACCTTCCGCGCGGCGGTCAAACACATGGGCGAGGGCGGTGCCCTGGTGGCGATTTCCTCGATTGCCGGTGGCGTCTACGGCTGGCAGGACCACGCTCACTACGCGGCTGCCAAGGCCGGGGTGCCGGGGTTGTGCCGTTCGCTGGCGGTGGAACTGGCGGCCAAGGGCATTCGCTGCAACGCGGTGATCCCGGGGCTGATCGAAACCCCGCAGTCCCTCGACAGCCAGAACTCCCTGGGCCCGGAAGGCTTGGCCAAGGCCGCTCGGGCGATTCCCCTGGGGCGGGTCGGGCGGGCCGATGAAGTGGCGTCCCTGGTGCGTTTTCTCACCAGTGACGAGTCCAGCTACCTGACCGGGCAGAGCATCGTCATCGATGGCGGCCTGACGGTGCGCTGGCCGGATTGAAGGGCTTCGCCAGCCAGCCGGCTCCTGCATGCAGGGCAGCACCTGCGCAGGAGCCGGCTGGCCAGCGAACCGCAGACCTTTTCAGGAGAGAGTCCCATGCAACACCTGCACAACCGCCGCGCCGTGATCACCGGCGCTGGCAGCGGCATCGGCGCCGCTATCGCCCGGGCCTACGCTACGGCCGGCGCCCGCCTGCTGCTGGCCGACCGTGACCCGGCGCGCCTGGCCGAAAGTGCCCAAGCCTGCCGCGAACTGGGCGCTGAAGTCTTCGAATGCGTGGCCGATGTCGGCAGCGTCGAAGGCGCCCGGGCCGGGGTCGATGCCTGTGTCGAGCAGTTCGGCGGCATCGATATCCTGGTCAACAACGCCGGCATGCTGACCCAGGCGCGCTGCGTCGACCTTTCCATCGAGATGTGGAACGACATGCTGCGGGTCGACCTCACCAGCGTCTTCGTCGCCAGCCAGCGAGCCTTGCCCCATATGCTGGCGCAGCGCTGGGGGCGGATCATCAACGTCGCCTCGCAACTGGGGATCAAGGGCGGCGCCGAGCTGACTCACTACGCCGCGGCCAAGGCCGGGGTCATTGGCTTCACCAAGTCCCTGGCCCTGGAAGTGGCCAAGGACAATGTGCTGGTCAACGCCATCGCCCCGGGGCCGATCGAGACGCCGCTGGTGTCGGGCATCAGCAGCGTCTGGAAAACCGCCAAGGCCGCCGAGCTGCCCCTGGGCCGTTTCGGCCTGGCGGATGAGGTGGCGCCCAGCGCGGTGCTGCTGGCCAGCGAGCCGGGGGGCAACCTGTTCGTCGGCCAGACCCTGGGGCCGAACTCCGGGGATGTCATGCCATGAAGGAGGGTTGAGCATGTGCGGGTTATGCGGGCTGCTGGGCGAAGACGTGCACTGGAGCGATCCGCTGGGGGACGGGCTGCCCCGGCGCCGCGAGCGCTTGCGCCGGATCGCCGCGATCAACCGGGTACTGGCGCCGTTGCGGCTCAAGGTCGAGGACTTCCAGGGTTCGGCCTATCTGTTGCTGGGAGCCACCGGGCGCCAGGAGCTGGCCAGCGGCCTGGAGCAACTCTGGGCCCTGGCGGAGTCGATGCTCGGGCGCCCGCTGGATCCTCTGGACCCGCTGCTGCTCAACCATCTGGAGCAACAGCCTTGAGCTTGCTGGAGGTGCAACCATGAGCATTGCCCTGAACGTCATCAGCGGATTTCTCGGCAGCGGCAAGACCACCTTGCTCAACCGCCTGCTGCAGGGCGAAAGCCTGGGGGACACGGCGCTGCTGATCAACGAGTTCGGCGACGTCGGCATCGATCACCTGTTGGTGGAAGAAGTGGCACCGGACACCGTGCTGCTGCCCAGCGGCTGCGTCTGCTGCTCGATTCGCGGCGAGCTGAAGGAGGCGCTGTTGGGGCTGCTGGCGCGGCGCGCCCGGGGCGAGATCCCGGCCTTTCGCCGGATCCTGCTGGAGACCACCGGGCTTGCGGACCCGGCACCGATCCTGGCGACCCTGAACAATGATCCGCAGTTGCGCGGGCGGGTGCACATCGGCCTGCTGGTGACTTTGGTGGATGCCTGTCACGCGGCGCTGCAGGAGCGCATCCACCCGGAGTGGCTGGCCCAGGTTGCCGCAGCGGACCGTTTGCTGCTGAGCAAGACCGACTGTGTCGACGAAACCCGCCTGGCCACCTTGCGCGAGCATGTGCAGCGCCTCAACCCGGGAGCGCCGTTGCTGCTCAGCACAGACATCCACAGCGGCGATCAGTTGCTGTTGGGGGAGGGCGTGCGCGGCGCGACGGCGGAGCAGGAAGTGGCGCGCTGGCAGTTGTGGCGCCCGGTAACGGCCGGCGTGGCGCAGCATGGCGCGGCCCAGGTGTGCTGCCTGGAGTTCGAGCGGCCGCTGGACTGGGTGGGGTTCGGGGTCTGGTTGTCGATGCTGCTAAGATGCCACGGCGAACGAATTCTGCGGGTGAAAGGATTGCTCAACGTCGACGCCAGCCAGGCCCCCATCGTCATTCATGGTGTGCAGCATTGCCTGCATGCTCCCGTGCACCTGCCCTGTTGGCCCGGCGAAGATCGGCGCTCGCGGCTGGTGTTTATCCTGCGGGGGCTGGAGCCGGCACTGTTGCAACGCTCGTTCGAGGTGTTCGCCCGCAGCTTCGCCCCGGCTGCCGGGGAGTGTGCCTGATGGCGGCGACGCAACCGGTCACCCTGCGGGTACTGGGCACCTCGGTGACCTTGCTGGAATCCCTGCGGCTGCGTGCGGAACAGGACCTGGGCATTCGCCTGGTCTACCAGGTGCACGATGTGGAGCAGGCCCAGCGCATCGCGGTGATGCGCCCGGACAGCTACGACCTCTATGACCAGTGGTTCCACAACGTCGACTTCGTCTGGCCGGCCCAGGCGATCCAGCCCATCGATACCCGGCGCATTGCCCTGTGGCACGAGATCAACGACCTGCCCAAGCGTGGGCGCCTGTCCCCGGGCGATCGCCTGGGCAGCGGCAGCGTGCCCAGCGAGCGCCTTTATGTGCAGCACGACGGCAGCCTGGGCAGCACCGTCAGCGAACGCATCAGCATGCTGCCGCTGACCCATAACGCCGACAGCTTCGCCTACCGTCCGGAGCGCCTGCCGGCGGGTTTCTCCAGTGCCAACGAAAGCTGGGGCTGGTTGCTGGAGCCGGCCTGGAGCGGGCGCATCGCCTTGCAAAGCGACGCGGCCATCGGCGCCCTGGATGCAGCCTTGGCGATCCAGGGCTGTGGCCTGGCTTCGTTCAACGACATCGGCAACCTGAGCATCGAAGAGATCGACCAGTTGGCCGACATCCTGGTGCGCAAGCAGCGCGAAGGGCATTTCGCGGCCTTCTGGTCGGACGACGAAGAGGCCGCGCAGTTGATGCTCAGCCCGCGCATCGATATCCAGAGTTTGTGGTCGCCGACCCTGATGCGCCTGCATCGGGCCGGGGTCAAATACCGCCTGGCGGTGCCTCGCGAGGGTTATCGCGCCTGGTTCGGCGGCCTGTCGCTGTCACGTCACGCCAAGGGCGCCGTGCTGGATGCGGCCTATGCCTATCTCAACTGGTGGCTGTCGGGCTGGCCCGGTGCGGTGATGGCCCGCCAGGGCTATTACATCGGCAACCCGGCCCGCAGCCGCGATCACCTGAGCAGCGCCGAATGGGATTACTGGTACGCCGGCTTGCCTGCGCGTGAGGAGTTGCCCGGCAGCGATGGCCAGCCGCTGATCGACATCGGCGAAACCCGCGATGGCGGTTCCTACCCGCAACGCATGGGGCATATCGCGGTGTGGAACTCGGTGATGGACGAGCACAACTACCTGGTGCGGCGCTGGGGGGATTTCCTGCGGGCGGGCCGGGTGGCCGGCCGGGGCAAAGGCTAGAGCCCCAGGCGCGCCAGTTGGCGCAGGTCGGCGATCACTGCCGGGTTGCCGCCCTCCAGCACATCCAGGCGAATCTGCGCGATCAGCGATTTCAGCAGTTCGGTCTGGGTCATCCGGGTTGCCTCCAGCAGGCGGGCGAAATCCTCGGCGACATAGTGGTTGACCTTCAGCGACAGGCGTTTCATTGCATACACGGCAGGCAACTGGCGGGCCTCGGCCTGCTCCGCCAGGTACGCGGCAAAGCCGTGGTGCACCCGCTCCAGGCAAGGCCCGGTGGGGGCGCTGAAGTAGTAGCTGAAGAACAGTTTACGCATCTGCACCCCGGCGTCCGCGGCCACCGAGTGCATCGCGGCATCCAGCACGTCGAGGTAGACCGCCGGCAGCCGTGCCTCGATGGAGGTCAGTGATTGCTTGCGGGCTTCCTTGATCGCCGGCGTCGACTGGGGCGGGATGGCCACCACCGTGGCGCAGAGGTCGCAGACCCCCACCAGGATCTCCCGGGCCTGGCCGTTGCCGTCGCTGAAAGGCACGTCGCGGCGGCTGTAGGTGATGCCCACGACCTGTTGGCAATGCTCACAAAGCGCCTTGCCCCGGTCGCCCTGCAGATAGAGTTTCATGGGTTGCCCTCATCGGTGAACGCTGATGAACCACGCATCTGGCTCGATAAAGTAGAACTTGATGTACCAGCCCGCCTTCTTCGGCACATGGACGGCCAGGCCCGGGGCGCTGTGGTGGGCACTGCACTGGTGGTCGGTGCCCTTGCAGGCGCCGATGACCTCGACCAGTTGGCCGGCCGAGACCTCGCCGGTGGCCAGCAGGTTCTTGACCTCGATCGAGCCGCGTGCGGCATGCAGATAGTTGCCGTTCCGTAGTGCATTGATCAGGTCCCGCCTGACCTTCCTGAAGCCTCTGTCCATGATGCCTGCCTGCTTGTACGACAGCTTTCGTACCAAAACAATGGGAAGTCGACTGAAAGCGCCCAAAGGCATTTCAGCGGTTTTCAGGGGGGAGTCGATCTTGGCCCGGCAGGCGCGGGCGGGAGGGCTTGGTTAAAGGCTTGCAATACATCCGTAATGGCCAACGGCTGGCTTGCTGCGGTGCGTCCGATGCACCGCAGCCAGGTGCCGTCAGAAGAAGCGGGTCACGCTGATCTTGGCGTTGCGTCCCAGGCTCGAGGCGTTCTCGCCGCTCAGCGGCGGACGGTAGTCACGGTTGAACATGTTATCCAGGGTGAAGTTGACTTCGGTGCCCTTGAGGTAGGCCTGCTGGGGTTTCCAGTTGGCGAACAGGCCGTGCACGTTGTAGCGATCGTTCTCGTACTGGTCCCAGTAGGAGTCGCCCAGGGCACTGGCCGGGCCTCCCGCGTAGATATCGCTGGGCACCCGGTCGGTCTGGCGGACCCACTGACCCTGCCAGCCCACTTGCGCGTCCCACTGTGGAATCTTCACCCCCAGGGTGGCGACCCACTTGCGTGGCGGGATGTCCCGGGCCCAGACGTTCGGCCCCCATGGGTTGGTGTAGGCACCCTCATGCTTGCCGGTGATCCAGGAGTAGGACAGCGAGCCGAACAGGTAGGTCGAGTCGTAGAAACTCTCGACTTCGAAGCCCTTGATGGTCAGGTCGCCGATGTTGCGATAGACCCCGATGGTCGGCTGGTTGCACACCTGGCCGATGCTCTTGCCGCTGGTGAGTTGCTCGGGGCAGCCGATCCCCAGGTTCTTCATGATTTCGTCCTTGATCTGGTTGCGGAACACCGTGGTGCGGATCTGCACGCTGTCGGACCGGGTCAGGACGTCGGAGAAGCTGGTGATGTTACCGGCCCGCAGTGCGGTGATGCGCTCGGGGTCCAGGTCGCGGCTGGTAGCGGAGCGGGTGGTGCCCGCCGACTGGACTTCGTATTGCTCGTCGATCACCGGTGCGCGCCAGGTCTTGCTGTAGTCGGCGAACAGGGCGAACTGCGGGGTCACTGTCCAGAAGGCCGACAGCCGTGGCGACCAGCCGGTGTAGGTCTTGTCGCCATAGTCATGACCGACCACCGGGTTTGGGCTGTTGTAGATCGGCGCGTCGTTTTTCTCGCCACGGTTGCGCACATGGTCATAGCGCAGGGACGGGGTCAGGGTGAAGTTGCCCAGGGTGATGGCGTCCTGGATGTAGAAGGCATTGTTATCGACCTTGCCATGGGGCATGAAACCCGGCTGGTAGTAACCGTAGTTGTACTTGGCCGTGCCGTAGGTCTTGCCCGGCATCCACATGTCCACTTCACGAGTGTGCTTGCGGATCTGGATGCCATTGGTCAGGGCGTGTTCCAGCGGGCCGGTGGTGAAGCGGCTGGTGTTCTTCAGGGCGAGGATCCGGTCCTCGTAGCCCACGGTGATCTTGCGTCCACCGGAGGCCGGCTGGATGAAGGAGTTCTCGCCGCGTTCGTCGGTCTGGTCGGTGACGGAGTCGGAGTACTGGACCTCGAAGTCGATCCACGGATTGTCCACCGGGGTGTACTGGTACTTGGTCAGCCAAGTGGTATCGATGGTGTTGCGCTGGGCCAGGAAGCGCTGGGTGGCGCCTTCATAACCGTACTTGTTGATGTCGCTCTGTTTCGGTGGTGTCGGGTAGCTCTTGGCCGAGAAGGGCGCCCAGATATTGCTGTTGGAGCGCATGTAGCTGAAGCCCAGGCGATGCTCGTCGGTCAGTTGCATGTTCAGTTTGAACAGCTCGCCTTCCAGGTCCTGGGCGGTGTTGGGCAGGCGCTTGGGGTTGATCGGGTAGTCGTTCTTTGGGTCGGGTTGGGCGCTGGCCAGCTTCATGTCGTCGCCGTCGCGCTTGGTCCAGTAGGCCAGGGCGTCGAAGCGATGGTCGTCGGTGCGCCCGTACACCGCGCCGGTGTAGGCCTGTTCATGGCTGTTGCTGCTGTAGCCGTACTTGAGCATGGCACCGGTGTTGCGGCCGTCCTGCAACAGGTCCGGGGCATCCTTGGTCTCCATGTGCACGGTGCCGCCAAAGCCGCCATTGCCGGTCTCGGGGGAGTGCGGGCCCTTTTCCACTTCGATGCGCCGGATCATTTCCGGCTCGATGAAGATCGAACCCTGCTGGTAGCGTTCGAAGCCGCTCTTGGTGGCGCCATCCACGCTCAGTGGCACGTCTTCGGCATCCCCCAGGCCCCAGATGTTGATGGTCTGGCCGCCGGGTTTGAGCGAGCCTCCCAGGCTTACGCCGGGCAGGGTGTCGATCAGGCTGGCAACGTTGGTGGCCTGGTGGCGGTCGATCTGCTCCTGGTTCAGGGTCGAGCGGCCAACGCTGGCGGAGTCCACCTCGGTGCCGTTGCCGATCACGCTCATGGCTCCCAGTTGCAGGGCCGAGCCGCTGCTGAGGTTGGTTTCAGCGGGCCGTACGATGTAGGTGTTGTCGACCTTGACCAGGTTGAACAGGCCGCCCTGCAGCAGTACACGAATCGCCTCTTCCGGGCTGTAGTCGCCTTGCAGGGCCGGGGCCTTGGCGTTGCGCAGCAACTGTTCGTCGAACAGCAACTGGATCTTCGCCTGCTGGGCGATCTGGCTCAGCGAGGCCGCCAGCGGTTGTGCCGGCAACTGGAAATGAATGGAACCGGCAGCGTGGGCCTGCAGGCTGAACGCCAGGCAAGCGGCGAGCAGGGTCGGGCGGGTACGGACAAACTGAACATGCAAGGACGCGCGAAACATGACTTCCCCCAGAGCGGCTTAAAGGCCAGAAATGCGCTGCGGACATAACGCAGACAGGAGGAAGACGCGGCAGTAGAAAAAAACCTCATATGCGAATGAAAAATATTCGCATATGAGTTGTTCAGCGGGCCTCAATCTTGATCTGCCCGTTGGCCAACGCCAGGGTCTTCACCGGGATCAGGGCGGGCAGGGCCTTGATCAGGGCATCCGGATCGTTGACGTCGAGGTTGCCCGAGACCTTGTAGGCGCCCAGGGGCCCCTCGGCCAGTTGCACCGGCTGGCGACGGTAGAGGTTCAACTCGTCCACCAGGCTGGCCAGGTCGCGGTTGCGAAAGGCCAGGTGGCCGCTGCGCCAGTCGGCGACCTGGTCGCTGTCCAGGGGCTGCTGGCGCAGGGTGCCTTTTTCCAGGTCATAGGTGGCCCGTTGCCGAGCACCCAGCAGGGTCAGTGCCCCCGGTTGCCCGTCCGGGCTGAAGGCCACCTGGCCGTGGGCGACGCTGACCACCAGCTGGCGCTGGCCACGGCGCACGTCGAAGGCCGTGCCCACCACCCGCACCTTGGCCGCGCCGCTGTGGACCCACAGCGGGCGCTCCTTGTCGGCGGCCACTTCCAGGTACAGCTGGCCCTGGAGCAGGTAGATATCGCGCTGCTGTGCGCTGAAGTCGACGTTCACCTGGGTATTGGCGTTCACGTACAAGGTGCTGCCGTCGGGCAATTTGAAAGCCCTTGCCCCTTGTTCCTGGGCCGCGACTTGTTGGACGTAAGGGCCCTGGGGCGTCCCCAGGTTGAAAGCCAGCACTGCACACAAGACCGCGGCGGCGGTCGCCAGGGCCGGGCGCCAGGGCGCAGGTTTGCGCCGGGCCAGCGGCACCGGGCGGCTGAGTTGCTGCAACTGCGCCAGGTCGACCCACAATTGCTCGAACTCGGCATAGGCCCGGGCATGGGCCGGTTCGCTCACCCAGGTGTCGAAGGCCTTGCGAGCGGCGCGGTCCGGATCATTGCGGTTACGGGCGAACCAACTGGCGGCCTGGGCATCGATCTGCTCGCTGTCGAGGTCGTCGTGGGTGCCGGTAAAGCGGGTCATTCAGGCTGCTCCTTGCCGTTTTCTCGTTGTAGGTGCTGCTTGCAGTGCAACAGGGCAAAGGCGATGTGTTTTTCCACCATGCTCACGGAGATGCCCATGCGCTCGGCGATCTGCACCTGACTCAGCCCTTCGAAGCGGTGCAGCATAAGGGCTTCGCGGCGGCGCGGCGAGAGTTGTGCGAGCACTTCTTTCAATTGCTCCAGGCGTTGCAGGCGCTGGGCGGCGGGGAGTGGTTCGTGCTGTTCGTCGGCCAGGGGCTCGCTGTCGAAGGTTTCCTCGGGGGGCGCTTCGTGATGAACCCGGGAGCGCACTTGCTGGCGTCGCCAATGGTCACGCAGCAGGTTGCGGGCCATCTGGAACAGGAAGGCACGGGGTTGTTCGACCTGGGCCCGGTCACGGTAATCGAGCCATTGGGTGAACACGTCCTGGGTCATGTCCGCCGCGTCGCTGGCGTTGTCCGTGCGTTTACGCAGGAAATGCAGGATGTCCGCATAGAACCCGCGAACTGAGTCCGCCGACGGGGAGTCGGGCTTGGAGCGAGACATGGATATCCTTCTTGACGACGCGGTGAGCACAAGGGTCGCGAATGATATCGAGAATTATTGCTATTTGTCACTTGAGGCGATTAGTGGCCATTTAATGGCGATCGCACCGGCAGGTTGCCTGCCGGCACGGGCTGGTCCAGGGGCGCTGGCCGGTCTGTGCCAGCGCCCGTGTGGCCGTGGGACTTCAGATCACGAAGAAGCCGTGGCTGGCGTCGCGGCCCAGTTGTTCCACCAGGCCGAACTCCCAGTCCAGGTAGCCTTGCATGGCCTCTTTCGGGTTGTCGGTGCCCTCATAGGGCCGCCGGTAGCGGTCGATCCGCGGCGAGGCCAGTTGCTGCCGGCTTTCCTCCACGGGCAGGCCGGCGTCGATCCAGGCCGCGGTGCCTCCGCTGAGGAGGAACACCGGGCGCTGAGTCAGGGCTTGCAGCTGCGGCACCACGAAGCGCGCCAGCAGGCTGCTGCCGCAGGTCAGGACATAGCGCTCCGGCTGTGGCAACTGGGCCAGGGATTCCTGCAACTGGCTGGGCAATACCCACCAGGCCCCGGGGATGTGGCGTTGCACGTAGTTGGCGCTGGCGGTGAAGTCCAGCACCAGGGTGCCGGGTTCCTGCAACCAGGCGGCCAGGGTCCGCGAGCTGATCTCTTCGACCGCTGCACTGTCCGGCAAGGGGGCCTGCCACGGGCCGCGCACGCTGAAGTCGCTGTCGCGCAGGCCATCGAGCACCGCCACCTGCCAGCCCATCTGCGCCAGCCAGGACGCGCTCATGTTGGCCCGCACGCCATCATCGTCCACCAGCACCAGGCGCGCCCCGCGCACGCTGGCGAAGTGGTCGGTTTCCTGCACCAGTTGGCCGCCGGGGGTGGAGCGGGCGCCAGGCAGGTGGCCGGCGGCGAATTCCTCCGGGGTGCGCACGTCGAACAGGTAGCTGGTGCGGGAGGCATCGGCCTGCCAGCGGCGCCATTGGGCCAGGTCGATATGGGCCACGTCGGCACGGTCGGCCACGGCCCGGGCCGCGGCCTGGGCTTCTGCTCGCCGGCTTCCTTGCACCGCCTGGAAGCGCCGGCTCTGGCCGTGCTCCAGCTTCTGCCCGGCCAGGGTCCAGCCAATGGTGCCGTTGCGCAGGGCCGCCACCGGGTTGGGGATGCCGGCGTTCACCAGGGACTGGGTGCCGATGATGCTGCGGGTGCGCCCGGCACAGTTGACCACCACCCGGGTCTGCGGGTTGGGCGCCAGTTCGCGCACCCGCAGCACCAGTTCGGCGCCGGGCACGCTGGTGCTGCCGGGGATGCTCATGGTCTGGTATTCGTCGAAGCGCCGGGCATCGAGCACCACCAGGTCCGCCTGTTGATCGAGCAGGGCCTGCAGCTCCTCGGCGGCCAGGGAGGGCGTGTGGCGCTCAGACTCCACCAGTTCGCCGAAGGCCTTGCTGGGCACGTTGACGTCCTTGAACAGTTCGCCGCCGGCGGCGCGCCAGCCGTCCAGGCCCCCCAGGAGCAGGGCGACATCGCTGTAGCCCAGTTGCACCAGGCGTCTTGCGGCGCGCAAGGCCAGCCCTTCGCCCTGGTCATAGAGGGTGATCGGGGTGTCGCGCCGGGGGATGCGTGCGTACACCTCCAGTTCCAGTTTCGACAGCGGGATATTCACCGCGAACAGTGGATGGGCCTCGGCGAAGGGGGCCTCTTCGCGCACGTCGAGCAGTGCCAGCTCCTGTCGGGCCAGCAGGGCCTGGCGAATCTGCGCCGGGCTGCGGGTAGGGAAATCGGTCATTGCAGGGGCTCCTTCGACAAGTCCCAGAGGTTTGGCAGCAGGCGGTTGGAGTAACCGGAGACAAAGGCTTTTTCATGGCCTTGCGGGTCGTACACGGCGCGGCGCACCGCGCCGATGTTGGCGCCGTAGACATGGATGCTGATGGACACCCGGTCGGCATGGACGTTGCTGACCTGATGGATGTCGCCCAGGCGCGGCGACACCGCTTCCACCTGCCCGGGGATCAGGCGCACCGGGGCGCCGGCAGGTTGCAGGCGACCATCGGCCAGGCGCTCGAAGCCCTGGGAATCCTCGGCGCCGCGCAGCATGCCGATCAGTCCCCAGACCCGATGGTCGTGGATCGGCGTGCGCTGCCCGGGGCCCCAGACAAAACTGACGATGGAGAAGCGCTGGCGCGAATCGGCGTGCAGCAGAAACTGCTGGTAATGCTGCGGGTCCGGCTGGGCGAAAGCGTCGGGCAGCCAATCGTCCTGGCCCACCAGCCCCTTCAGCAGCGAGGCGCCTTGTTCCAGTACATGGTGTTCATCGGGATCGCTGTCGAGCAATTCGGCCAGGGCTGCGATGAAGTCCCGCAAGCGAGCGAAGTTGGGGGACTCGATGGAAACGATTGAGGCGTTGTGGGGCATGGGCTCCCTCCGTGGACACAGGACAACTGACGTGAACTACACCGGCGAGCTAAAAGGTATTATTCTTCTCGGACATTTTTCCAGTCATTTATTATGCGAAAAAAGAATGAAGATAGATGATCTGAACGCATTCGTGGCGGTGATCCGCTGCCAGACCATCAGCCAGGCGGCCGATGCCCTGCAACTGACCCAGCCGGCGATTACTCGCCGGGTGCAGAATTTCGAGGAAGCCCTGGGGGTCGAGTTGCTCGACCGCAACACCAAGCCCCTCAAGCCCACCAGCATGGGCTTGCGGGTCTATGGCCAGTGCCTGGAAGTGCTGCGCAGCATCGATGCCCTGAATGAACTGGTGGCCAATGACGGCGCCCCCAGTGGCGCCTTGCGCATTGGCGTGCCCCAGACCATCGGCGACGTGGTGCTGCTGGATGCCCTGAGCCAGCTCAAGGCGCTGTATCCGCAGTTGCAGACCTCGGTCGCCACCGGCTGGGGCAGCCACTTGCTGAGCAAGGTCGAGAACGGCGAGCTGGATGTGGTGGCCGCGCTGTTTCCTGCCGGCAAGGTGTTCCCCGAAGGCGTGGTGGGGCATTCCCTGGGCAGCATGCAGCTGGTGGTGGTCGCCGCCAGGGGCGAGGTGCGCAAGCGCAGTTGCAAGCTGGCCGACTGTTACCAGCGCGGCTGGGTGCTCAATCCCGACGGTTGCGGTTTCCGCGCCGGCCTGCAACGGGCCTTGAGTGCCCAGGGCCTGTCGTTGCAGATCAACCTGGAAACCTTCGGCACCGAGCTGCAATTGGGGCTGATCGCCAATGGCCTGGGCTACGGCCTGGTGCCGTTGCCGCTGCTGGAAAACAGCAGCCATCGGGACAAGCTGGAGATCGTACCGGTCAGCGACTTCAAGCCGGTGATCGACCTGTGGCTGATTCACCCGCGCTTTCTGGGCAACCTGCAAGAACCGGTGGGCATGTTCGGCGAGATGGTCGCTGCCCGGGTCGGCAAGGCCGTTCCGTAGGCCCCAGGTCAGTAGCTATGCATTATTGATTTGCATGTCTTTGTGGTTGTTGAATGCATTTTTTGTATATTAAGTTAGAACCAAAACGAATTTCACGGACGTTTTTTATGTAGTTAGCATGGGGCTCGAACGCGCTGAAATAGGGATGTTGAAATGCCTGCGCAAGCCCCGATCACCTTGCCTGCGCGCTGGACCCAGCGCCCTGGCGCCAAGCTCCTCGGCAACCTGTTGCTGCGCCTGCTCAGTCCGTTGCTGCTCCTGCTGCTGTGGGAGCTGGCGTCGCGCAGCGGGCTGCTGCCGGCCCGGATCATCGCTGCCCCCAGCACCATCGGCGGCACCCTGTGGCAGATGCTCGGCAGCGGTGAACTGGGCGGGCATCTGTGGGTGTCCCTCAAGCGTGCCCTCAGTGGCCTGGCCATCGGTGTTGGCGTCGGCACGCTCCTGGCCCTGGTGGCAGGCCTGTCGCGACGGGGCGAGCTGGCCATCGACTCGCCCATGCAGATGCTGCGCACCCTGCCGTTCCTGGCCATCGTGCCGTTGTTCATCCTGTGGTTCGGTGTCGGTGAGACGCCGAAGATCGCCCTGATTGCCCTGGGCACCACGTTCCCGATCTACCTGACCCTGTTTGCGGCGATCCGCAGCATCGATCCCAAGTTGCTGGAGGCCGCGACCCTGCTGGGGCTAAGGCGCTGGGAACTGATCGTCCATGTGGTCCTGCCCGGAGCGATGCCGGGATTCTTCGTCGGCCTGCGCTACGCCTTCGGCATCAGTTGGCTGGGGCTGGTGGTGGTCGAGCAGATCAACGCCAGCGCCGGCATCGGCTACCTGGTCAACGATGCCCGGGATTTCATGCGCACCGACGTGATCGTCATCTGCCTGCTGGTCTACAGCGTGCTCGGCCTGGGCATCGACGCCCTGGTACGGGGCCTTGAACGTTTCGCCCTGGCCTGGCGGCCGACCTTTATCAGGAGCTGAACCATGACCCTGTCATTGCCCGTGTCAGGCCGCTTGCGCGCTGCCGTGGAAGCCCGCCGGATCACCCGGCGCTTTGCCGGCCAGGCGGTGCTCGATGGCCTGGACCTGGAGATCGCCCCGGGGGAATTCGTTGCCTTGCTGGGCAGCAGCGGCTCGGGCAAGACCACCTTGCTCCGGGCTCTGGCCGGGCTCGAACCGGTGGACGAAGGGCAGTTGCAGGTGCCCCGCGCCTTGGCGGCCGTGTTCCAGGAGCCGCGGCTGATGCCCTGGAAGCGCGTATGGCGCAACGTCGCCCTCGGCGTGCGCGGGGAGGGGGTGCGCGAGCGGTCCCTGGCGGCGCTGGAAGAAGTGGGGCTTGGCCATCGATTGGCGGCCTGGCCCGGCACCTTGTCCGGTGGCGAGGCCCAGCGCGTGGCCCTGGCCCGGGCCCTGGTGCGCGAACCGCAACTGTTGCTGCTGGATGAACCCTTCGCCGCCCTCGATGCCCTGACGCGGATCCGCATGCACCAGTTGATCATCCGCCTGTGGCAGCGGCACACCCCGGCGGTGCTGCTGGTGACCCACGATGTCGACGAGGCGCTGCTGCTGGCCGACCGGGTGCTGGTGCTGGCCAACGGGCGAATCGCCGAACAACTGCCGATCCGCCTGCCGCGTGCGCGCCAGGTGACGACCCCGGGGTTCCAGCCACTGCGAGCGCGGTTGCTGCACCTGCTGGGGGTCGAAACCGAGGCCGAACCGGCCGCCAGTGTCTCCCATCCCTTGAGCAGGACTGCCAGCCGATGAGCCTCTCCACCGTGCCTCCTTCTGTATCCCGTCCCGGCCTTGACCTGGACTCCTCGGACTTTGCCGATCTGTTGCAGCAACTGAGCGAAGAGTTCGCCGCCACTGCGGCCCACTACGACCGCCACAGCGAGTTTCCCCAAGCCAACCTGCAGCGCCTGCACCAGCATGGCCTGTTGGCCCTGACCGTCCCCCGGGCCCTGGGTGGCAGCGAGGCGACCCTGGCCCAGGCGCGCCGGGTGGTAGGCGCGGTGGCTCGGGGCGAACCCTCTACCGCCTTGGTGCTGGTGATGCAGTACCTGCAGCACACGCGGCTGCAACAGAACACCGCCTGGCCGCTGCACCTGCGCCAGCGAGTGGCCCGGGAGGCCGTGGAAGAGGGCGCCTTGATCAATGCCCTGCGGGTCGAGCCGGACCTCGGCACCCCGGCCCGGGGCGGCTTGCCGGCGACTGTTGCGCGGCGGGTCGAGGGCGGCTGGCTGCTCAGTGGGCGCAAGATCTACTCCACCGGGATTCCCGGGCTGACCTGGCTCTCGGTCTGGGCCCGCAGTGATGAGCCGCAGCCGCAGGTCGGCACCTGGCTGGTCCACCGCGACAGCCCGGGCATCGTCGTCGAGGAAACCTGGGACCACCTGGGCATGCGCGCCACCGGCAGCCATGACGTGGTCTTCGACGAGGTGTTCGTGCCCCTGGAGCAGGCGGTGGACATCCAGCCGGCCAATGTGCCCCGGCCTTCCGAGCTGGACAGCAAGGGCGTGCTCTGGCTGGCGGTGCTGCTCTCGGCGATCTACGACGGCGTGGCCCGCGCGGCCCGCGACTGGCTGCTGGGCTGGCTGGCCCAGCGCACCCCGGCCAACCTCGGCGCGCCGCTGTCGAGCCTGCCGCGCTTTCAGGAATTGCTCGGGCGCATCGACGCCTTGCTGCTGAACAATCGACTGTTGCTGGATGCCGCCGCCGAAGGGCGGATCGCCCCCGGCGAGGCTACCCAGATCAAGTTCCTGGTGACCAGCCATGCCATCAGCGCGGTGGAGCTGGGCATCGAGGCCATCGGCAATCCCGGGCTGGCCCGGGGCAACCCCATCGAACGGCATTACCGCGATGTGCTGTGCAGCCGCATTCACACGCCGCAGAACGATGCGATCCTCGGCGCTGTCGGCCGAGCCGCCTTTGCCTTGCCCAGCCGCGGAGCCCAGGCATGACCCGGATCGCCAGCCAGCTCGACGAAGGGTTCAACCGGCAGTTGCGCGAGTGGCTGCCCGGGGTCGAAGTGCTGAGCCTGCCCCGGGGCTTGCCTCGGGACCTGCCGCGGGACATCCAGGTCCTGCTGGCTGCGCCCCACGCCGAGTTTCGCGATGCCTCCCAAGCGCCAGCGGGCTGGCCCTTCGGCCTGGGCTTCGTGCAACTGGCGACCTCGGGCCTGGACTACTTTCCTTCCTGGCTGTGGCACGCAATGCCGGTGGCCAGCGCCCGCGGCAGCACCGCCGAGAGCATTGCCGAATTCGCCCTGGCGGCGATTTTCGCCGCTGCCAAGGCGTTGCCCCAGGTCTGGATCGATACCCCTGAACACTGGCGCCAGCGACCGCTGGCGGCGGTGGCCGGCAGCACCCTGGGTCTGTTCGGCTTTGGCAGCATCGCCCGGGAACTGGCGCCCAAGGCCCAGGCCCTGGGCATGCAGGTGCTGGCCCTGCGGCGCTCGGCGCAGCCGTTGGCGGTGCCTGGAGTGGAGCCGGTCGCCGACCTGCATGAACTGTTTGCCCGGGCCGATCACCTGCTGCTGGCGGTGCCGTTGACCGAGCAGACCCGCCAGGTCATCGATGCCCAGGTACTGGCTGCGGCCAAGCCGGGGCTGCACCTGATCAATATCGCCCGCGGTGCGCTGATCGATCAGCCCGCGTTGTTGCAGGCCCTGGACAGCGGGCGCATTGGCCTGGCCAGCCTGGATGTGGCCGACCCCGAGCCGCTGCCCGAGGGCCATCCTTTCTACCGCCACCCGCGCATTCGCCTGTCGCCCCACACCTCGGCCAACTCACCCGGGGTCTACCTGAACCTCGCCCGCTTGCTGGGACGCAATATCCAGCGTTGGCGCGACGGCCTGCCCCTGGAAAACCCGGTGCAGGTCGAGCGTGGTTATTAGCCCCTCAACAACCTGAAGGAGAGCCGCCATGACGGCACATTTTCGCCCAGCGGTGTATGACCTGCGCCGCGATGGCCACACGGTTCACCGCTGGGAGCATCCGCCCCGGCAAGCCACGGTCGAGCTGGAGCGCCTTGAGCGCAAACGAAGCCTGGCCGCGGCCTTCCGGGTGTTCGCCCGGCTGGGTTTCGACATGGGCGGGGCGGGGCATATCACCGTGCGCGACCCAGGGCGCGCGGATCACTTCTGGGTCAATCCGGTGGGGGTGTATTTTGGCCATGTGCGGGTTAGCGACCTGCTGCTGGTGGACCCCGAAGGCGCCATTGTCGAAGGCGAGGGCGCCTTGAACCTGGCGGCCTTCGCCATTCACGCGGCACTTCATGAAGCCCATCCACAGGTGGTGGCTGCGGCCCATGCCCATTCGCTGTACGGCAAGGCGTGGTCGAGCCTGGGCCGGCTGCTGGACCCGCTGACCCAGGACGCCTGCGCCTTCTATGAGCGCCATGGGCTGTTCGACAACTTCTCCGGGGTGGTGCTGGAGGCCAGCGAAGGCGCGCGGATCGCCGCAGCGCTCCAGGGCCACAAGGCCCTGATCCTGCAGAACCATGGCCTGCTCACCGTGGGGGAAACCGTCGAGGCCGCGGCCTGGCGCTTTATCGCCATGGACAACGCCGCCCAGGCCCAACTGCTGGCGGAAGCTGCCGGCACCCCGCGCCCGATTCCCCACGAAGTGGCGCGCCATACCGCCCGCCAGGTGGGGACCGAGTTCGGTGGCTGGTTCAGTTTCCAGCCCTACCGCGAACGGATCGTGCGCGAAGAAGCGGATTTTCTCGACTAAGGACAGCCCTCATGCAACGTCGTCGCTTTCTGCAACTTTCGGCCCTGGCCGGTCTCGCCGGCGCCTTGCCGCGCCTGGGCCTGGGGGCCGCCTCGGAGCTGGCCGGGGTGACCCTGAATGTCGCCACCTACAAGGGCGCGGCGCCGAGCTTCTTTGCCGAGGCCGGCATCGAGGCGCCCCCCTACAAGGTCAAGTACGCCGAGTTCACCGGTGGCAACCTGAGCTTCGAAGCCCTGGTCAGCGGCACCCTGGATATTTCACCGATGAGCGAGATCCCGCCGATCTTCGGGATCAAGAACCACGCCCCGGTGAAGCTGATCGCGGTGCTCACCGGCGACGTCAACAACCAGGCCTTCATCGTGCCCAAGGGCTCCACGGTGCAATCGGTGGCCGAGCTCAAGGGCAAGCGCATCGGCTATATCCGCTCCACCAGTTCCCATTACTTTTTGCTCAAGGCCTTGAAGGAGCAGGGGCTGGGCTTCGATGACATCCTGCCCATGGCACTGACTCCCCAGGACGGGTTCGCGGCCTTCCAGAATGGTGCCCTGGATGCCTGGGTCAGCTTCGGCTACTTCATCCAGCTGGCCGAGCTGCGGGCCGGCGCCCGGGTACTGAAGACCGGCCAGGGCTACCTCTCCGGCAACTATGTGATCGCCGCCAACCAGCAGAGCATTGCCGACCCCTTCAAGCATGCGGCGATCACCGACTACATCCTGCGCGAGTACCGCTCTTGGCAATGGATTGCCAGCCACCCCGAGGAGTGGGCGACCAAGAGCGCGCAGATCCTCGGCATGCCCCGGGAAGTATTCCTGGCCCAGTACCGGGCCCAGAGCGGCCCGCGCCTGTTGCAACCGGTGGACGACGCAGCGGTGAAATCCCAGCAGGACGTGGCCGACCTGTTCTTCGAGGCAGGCGTGCTGCCCCAGCAACTGGACGTATCCGGCCTGTGGGACCGCAGCTTCCACTGGACCTGACTGTGTAGGAGCCGGCTTGCCGGCGAATAGGCCCTCAAGCCATGCACTGCCCCGGAGAACGCCTTCGCTGGCAAGCCAGCTCCTACAGAACACCGACACCCATGTATGAGCCGGCTTGCCGGCGAAGAGGCCCCCAAGCCATGCACTGCCCCAGAGGACGCCTTCGCTGGCAAGCCAGCTCCTACAGAACACCCGACACCCATGTAGGAGCCGGCTTGCCGGCGAAGAGGCCCTCAAGCCATGCACTGCCCCGGAGAACGCCTTCGCTGGCAAGCCAGCTCCTACGGAACACCCGACACCCATGTAGGAGCCGGCTTGCCGGCGAAGAGGCCCCCAAGCCTTGCACTGCCCCAGAGGACGCCTTCGCTGGCAAGCCAGCTCCTACAGAACACCCGACACCTCATGTAGGAGCCGGCTTGCCGGCGAATAGGCCCTCAAGCCATGCACAGCCCCGAAGAACACCTTCGCTGGCAAGCCAGCTCCTACCCTCCGGAGGGGAGGTTTCTTTCATTGGCCAGGAGGCCCCATGTTTACCCGAACCTTGCTGTGCCTGGCGCTGGCCAGCCCCTGGGCCTTGGCCGACAGCCCCGCCCAAGCCCTGCACCAGCGCCTTACGGTGCTCGACAGCCACCTCGATACCCCCATGCAACTGGCCCGCCCCGGTTGGGACATCACCCAGCGCCATCGCTACCAGGACGACCTGTCCCAGGTTGATCTGCCACGGATGAAAGAGGGCGGCCTGGATGGCGGTTTCTGGGCCATTTTCACCCCCCAGGGGCCGCTCACCGCCGAAGGCCGGACCCTGGCCAGCGAACATGGGCTGGCGGTGCTGGCGCGGATCCACGACCTGATCGCCGCCCACCCCGATGACTTCGCCCTGGCCCTGACGGCCGGCGATGTACCGGCCATCGTCGGCCGTGGCCAGCGGGTGGTGTTCATCAGCATGGAGAATGCCCAGCCCCTGGCCGCTGACCCCGGGCGCTTGCACACCTACTATCGCCAGGGGCTGCGCATGCTCGGCCTGGTGCACTCGGCCAACAACGACTTCGCCGACTCGGCCAGCGCTCTGCCGCAATGGCGGGGGCTGAGCCCGGCGGGGCGGGAGCTGGTGGCCGAGGCCAACCGCCTGGGCATCCTGCTGGATGTGTCCCACGCCTCGGACCCGGTGTTCGACCAGGTACTGGCCCTGTCCAGGGCGCCGATCATTGCCTCCCATTCCAGCAGCCGGGCTATCACCGCCCACCCGCGCAACCTGGATGACCGGCGCCTGCGGCAACTGGCGGCCAGGGGCGGGGTGGTGCAGGTCAACAGCTTTCCCAGCGACCTGATCAACCTTGTGCCCAACCCCGAGCGGGACAAGGCCTTGGGCCCGCTGTACCGCGAGTTTCGCCTGGCCGCCAGCCTGAGCCCGGCACAGGTGGCAGACCTGGCCGAGCGCATTCGGCAGGTCGAGGCCCGCTACCCGCAGCCCCGCGCCAACCTGGACGACTACATGCGCCACCTGCTGCACATCCTCGACGTGGTCGGCCCCGAGCATGTGGGCATCGGTGCCGATTGGGACGGCGGCGGTGGCGTGCAGGGGCTGGAGGACGTGACGCAATTGCCGCGGATCACCGAACGACTGCTGGCGGCGGGCTATAGCGAAGCGGACCTGGAGAAGATCTGGGGCGGCAATCTGTTGCGGGTTCTCGATGCCGCCCAGGCCGTAGGCGCCGGTGTGCCTGCGAAGGCGCCCTGAGCTGCGCGCGGTGCTGGGGAGCCGGCTTCCCCGGGGCAGTAGGGAGGGAAGCAGGCTATGCGTGGAGCGCAGAATCTTTTGGCTTGAATATGAAACAAAGTAATATTTGCATATGCTTAAAATGTATTTCTCTTATTAAATAAGCGCCCCTAGGATGGCTTCCATAGACCCAAGTGACTGCATAAGTCGACGGGCTATAACCGAACGCACTATCCATCCGTCGCAGGGAGCGCTTGCATGCCACTGACCAGAAGACAATTGATCGCCCGTATTGCTGCGGTCGGCGGCGTCCAGGCGGCGAGTGCGGTCATGGGGCTGTTCGGTGCTGCGCCTACGGCTGAAGCCTTCGAGGAAAACTATGCCGCGCTGCCCACTGCGGCAGTGGGCAAGGGCGCCCATGTGGTGGTGATCGGTGCCGGGATCGGTGGCCTGGTGAGCGCCTACGAGCTGCACAAGGCCGGGTTCAAGGTCACCCTGCTGGAAGCCCGGGACCGGGTGGGCGGGCGCAACTGGACGCTGCGCCGCGGTGACCGGGTGGAGTACAGCGACGGCAGTGCGCAGGTCGTCGAGTTCGACCAGGGGTTCTACCTCAACGCCGGGGCTGGCCGCCTGCCCAGCCACCATCAGTTGATGCTCGGCTACTGCCGCGAGTTGGGGGTGGAGCTGGAGGTGCTGGTCAACACCAGTCGCAATGCCCTGGTGCGCCCGGACCTGAACCAGCCGGCGCTGCAGATTCGCCAGGCGGTCAACGACAGCCGCGGACATTTTTCCGAGCTGCTGGCCAAGGCGGTCAATCGTCATGCCCTGGACCAGGAGCTGACCCCAGCCGATCGCAGCAACCTGTTGAGTTTCCTGAAAACCTGGGGCGATCTCTCGGACAAGCTGGAGTACCTGGGCTCGGCCCGTTCCGGCTACAAGGTCTGGCCCGGGGCCGGTGACCAACTGGCGCAGAAGAACGAGCCGCTGCCGTTGCAGACCCTGCTCAACCCGGCGCTGACCACGGCGCTGATGATCGACGAATACCCGGAGTTCTCACCCACCATGTTCCAGCCGGTGGGCGGCATGGACCGCATCCCCCAGGCTTTTGCCCGGCGTCTGCAAGGGCAGTTGCGGCTGCACAGCGAAGTGCGTTCGATCAACAATCATGCCGAGCATGCCGAGGTGGTGTACCTGGACCGGCGCAGCGGCCGCACCCAGCGGCTGAAGGCCGACTATGTGATCAGCAGCCTGCCTCTGCCGCTGCTGGCCAGGGTCGACAACAATTTCAGCGCCCCGGTGCGCCAGGCCATCGGCGCGGTGCAGTTCGGCTATGCCAACAAGGTGGCCTGGCAGTCCCGGCGCTTCTGGGAGAGCCAGTACCAGATCTATGGCGGGCTGTCCTTCATCAACCAGGAGGCTTCCGGGTTGTGGTACCCCAGCGGGGGCTTCAACCAGGCCGAAGGGGTGTTGGTGGCGGCTTACAACAACGGTGAAACCGCGCGTCGGTTCGCTGAGAAGAGCCTGGCCCAGCAGATCGAGATTTCCCGTCAGGCGGTGGAGCTGCTGCACCCTGGCCACAGCCATGAACTGCGCAAGCCGTTGGTGATTGCCTGGAGCCGGATCCCTTACAACTTCGGTCCCTGGATCAGCCACGCAGTGGCCGAGCCGGACTACAGCCTGCTCAACCAGCCCCAGGGCCGGGTCTACCTGACCAGCGACGGCCTGGCCCACAGTGGCGTGGGCATCTGGCAGGAAGCCGCGGCCGGCGCGGCGCGGCGCGTGGTGCGGCAGCTTTTCCAACGGGCGCAAGGCTCGTCGTTGCAGCAAACGGCCTGAGAACGCCGAGCCTGTTTCTGCGCAGCGTCGCAGCGGGGGCCAAGCGCGAAGCGTCTACTACAGAACAATCACCCTGCCGGGTAGCGGACCTCCGAGGCTGGCATTCATCACCTTGGAGCGTCTTTGCATGTCGATAAAACACACCGCCGTGGGGCTGGGGCTGCTGATGGCCGCCAGCAGCAGCTGGGCCGCAGGAATCCAGCGCGTGCCGTCCAGCTATCCCAATTCACCGATCCTGCAATCGGTGACCCTGCCCGCCAACAGCGAGGTGACTTACCTCTCCGGCTTGCTGCCGGACCCGCAGGACCCCAAGGCGCCCAAGGAGCAGATCCACGCCGTGGGCAACACCGAGGCGCAGGCCCGGGTGGTGTTGCGCAAGATCGAGACGATTCTCGCCAGCCAGGGCCTGGGGCTGGGGGATGTGGTGCAACTGCGGATCTACCTGGTGGGGGACCCGGCCCTGGGCGGCAAGCTGGATTTCGACGGCCTGCAGGTGGCTTTCCGCGAGTTCTTCGGCACCCAGCAACAGCCGCTGAAGCCGGCCCGAACCACGGTGCAGGTGGCGGGGCTGGTACTGCCCGGCGCCCTGATCGAAGTTGAAACCGTTGCTGCCCGAGCGCGCTGAGCCCCCTTCAAAAGGATCTGAAGTCATGAGTATTTCCTTGCGTAATATCGTCCTCAGCGCCGCCCCCGTGAGCCTTGGCCTGCTGGGCCTGGCGGCGCCTGTGGAGCTGCTGGCCGCCGACGAGACCCTGGGCACCGTGGTGGTCACTGGCGTGCGCGGCAGCCAGCAACGCACCGTCACCGACAGCCCGGCGCCGATCGATGTGATCGACAGCGAACAGCTGCGCAGCATCGGCCAGAATGGCCTGAAAGAAATGCTCGGCCGGCTGCTGCCGTCGTTCAACGTGCCCACCATCAACGGTGGCGGCACCGCGTTTCTGGTGCGCGGGGTGAGCATGCGCGGCCTGGGTGGCGACCAGGTGCTGGTGCTGATCAATGGCAAGCGCCGGCACAACTCGGCGCTGATCAACAATGGCGCGCGGGTCGGCAACGCCTCGGTGCCGGTGGACCTGGACCTGATTCCCACGGCGGCCATCGAGCGCATCGAAGTGCTGCGCGATGGCGCGGCGGCGCAGTACGGCTCGGATGCCATCGCCGGGGTGATCAACATCATCCTCAAGCGCAACGCCGAAGGCCTGACCTCCGACACCACCCTGGGCCAGTACTACGACGGCGACGGCACCACCGGCCACGAAGCCTTCAACTGGGGCAACAAGCTGGGAGAGAACGGCGGCTTCATCAACCTGTCCTGGGACGCCAAGCTGCAGGAACCCTACGAGCGCTCCAGTGCCGCCAGTGGCCAGCTGTACTTCAAGCAGGCCGACGGCTCGCCGGACCCCCGGGAAAGCAATCGCCAGGGCTGGGGCACCGAGTACGGCCTGGGCCGCGACCGCACCACCAGCCTGGCCTACAACGCCGAGCTGCCCCTGGACGACGACCTCAAGCTGTATTCGTTTTCGACCTTGAGCTACCGCAACAGCAACAAGGACCTGGGGCACCGCAAGCCCACCGACATCACCAGCCTGGCGGGGGTGCCCAATGCGCCGTACCCCAACGGTGGCCAGGCGCGGCGGGAAATCCGCGAGACCGACTTCCAGGTTGCCGGCGGCGCCAAGGGCCTGCTCGGTGGCTGGGACTGGGACCTGTCGAGCACCTACGGCAAGGATCGCGGTGTGCTCGATACGGCCAACAACCTGAACATTTCCAACGGCCCCTACAGCCAGCACGACTTCCACCTGGGCAACCTGGTGTTCGACCAGTGGACCAACAACCTGGATTTTTCCCGGGCCCTGGACATCGGCTGGAGCAGCCCGCTGGAAACCTCCTTCGGCGTGGAATATCGCTGGGAGAAATACGCCCTGGAAGAGGGCGAAGCCAACTCCTACGGCCAGGGCAGCTATGTCCCGGCCACCGGGCCGTTCGCCGGAGTGGTGCCGGACCCGGGGCTGTTCTCGGTCAACGGCACCACCCCGGAAGATGCCTACAGCCTCAAGCGCCACAGCGAGGCGGCCTATATCGACCTGGGCCTGAACATCACCCCCAACTGGTACGTCGGCGCGGCGGCACGCTACGAGAAGTACAACCTCGGGGTGGGCGACACCACCAGCGGCAAGCTCACCACCCGTTACGAGTTCCTCCCCGGGTACGCGGTGCGGGCGGCGGTGAGCAACGGCTTCCGTGCACCGTCCCTGGCCCAGAGCGTGTTTTCCACCACCAGCACTGTCACCGAATTCGGCGCCGGTGGCACCACCAGCTCGGTGCGCACCAAGCAGATGCGCCCCAACTCGCCGGAAGCGGTGGCCCTGGGCGCCAAGGACCTGGAGCCGGAAACCTCGCGCAACTACAGCCTGGGCTTCACCGCCGAGCCCACCGAGCGGCTGCGCCTGACCGCCGACTTCTACCTGATCGACATCGACAAGCGCATTCTCCAGACCGGCATCCTCAAGGGCCCGGCGGTGTCGCAGATCCTGGTGGAGAACGGCCTGTCGCCCAACCTTGCCGGGCAGTACTACACCAACGCCGCGGACACCCGGACCAAGGGCGTGGACCTGGTGGCGGACTACCGCCAGTCGTTCGGCGAGTACGGCACGGCGAAATGGAGTGTCGCCTACAACCACAACAAGACCACCATCCGCGACCTGGCGGACACCCCGGCGGCCCTGTCGCGCCTGGGGGCGGGTTATGTGCTGTTCGACCGCCAGCAGCAGATCGACCTGACCCGATCCACGCCCAAGGACAAGTGGATCCTCTCCAGCAACTACAAGGTCGGCGACTGGACCACCAACCTGCAACTGACCCGCTTTGGCGAGTACACCGAAGGCTCGAACATCCCGGCCAACGACCGCACCTACAGCGCCAAGTGGATCACCGACCTGGACGTGGCCTACGACGTGACCCAGAACCTCACCGTCGCGGTGGGCGCCAACAACCTGTTCGACGTGTACCCGGACAAGATCGGCCTCAAGGCCTGGGCGGGTACTTACGAGTACGGCATGTTCTCGCCCTACGGATTGGGCGGTGGTTATTACTACAGCCGCGTCAGCCTGGCGTTCTAGGCATGACCGATATCTATCTCGTAGGAGCTGGCTTGCCAGCGAAGGCGGCCGCATGAGTGGTGCAGGGTTCCAGGACCATTCGCCAGCAAGCTGGCTCCTACAGTCGCTGTGTCAGCCTGGCGTTCTAGGCATGGTCAGCATCCATCTCGTAGGAGCTGGCTTGCCAGCGAAGGCGGCCGCATGACTAGTGCAGGGTTCCAGGGCCATTCGCCAGCAAGCTGGCTCCTACAGTTGCTGTGTCAGCCTGGCGTTCTAGGCATGACCGGTATCGATCTCGTAGGAGCTGGCTTGCCAGCGAAGGCGGCCGCATGACTGGTGCAGGGTTTCAGGGCCATTCGCCAGCAAGCTGGCTCCTACAGCTGCTGTTTCAGCCTGGCGTTCTAGGCATGGTCAGCATCTATCTCGTAGGAGCTGGCTTGCCAGCGAAGGCGGCCGCATGACTGGTGCAGGGTTCCAGGGCCATTCGCCGGCAAGCCGGCTCCTACAGTCGCTGTATCAACCTGGCGTTCTAGGCATGACCGATATCCATCTCGTAGGAGCTGGCTTGCCAGCGAAGGCGGCCGCATGACCAGTACAGGATTCAGGGACCATTCGCCGGCAAGCCGGCTCCTACAGGGAGTGGTGTTGTGTTTGTGGCTGGGCAGTGCGCTGGCGCAGCCGGCGTTGCGAGTGTCCAGCCAGAAGCAGTCGCTGAAGATTCTGCTGCAGGCGGCGGGGGAGCTGGAGCAGGTGCCGTACCCCATCGAGTTCGCTTCCTTCGCTGCCGCAGCGCCCACCGCCGAGGCCCTGGCCGCCGGGGCGGTGGACATCGGCAGCCTGGGGGATGCGCCCTTTGTGTTCGCCGCCGCGGCCGGGGCGCCGCTCAAGACCGTGGGGGTGATCAAGCTCAAGGTCACGCCGACCGCAGTGGCGATCCTGGTCAAGGAGGATTCGCCGCTGGAGCAGGCCGCCGACCTCAAGGGCCGGCGCATCACTACCACCCGCGGTTCCATCGGCCATTTCCTGGCCCTGGCCGCCCTGCGTTCGGTGGGCCTGCACGGCAGCGACGCGCAGTTCATCTTTCTCCAGCCGGCGGAGTCCCGCAGCCTGTTGAGCAACGGCCAGGCCGACGCCTGGTCGACCTGGGATCCCTACACCAGCATGGTGCAGATGGAGGGCGGCAGCCGGGTGCTGGTCAGTGGCGAAGGTCTGTTCGCCGGGCACATGCTGCTGGTGGCCAACGACCAGGCGATCCGCGACAAGCCGCAGCAGATCGCCGACTTCCTGCGGCGCCTGGATCGTGCCTATGCCTGGGCCAACCAGCACCAGAGCGAGTTTTCACAGATCCAGGCCGGCTACAGCGGCCTGCCGGTGGAGGTACATGAGCGTTCCAATCGCTACTCGCTGCCCCGGCGCATCGCCGTGGGCCCGACCGTGGTGGAAGACGTGCAGCACACCGCCGATCTCTATCGCGAGGAGGGCATCATCCAGACGTCTTTCGATGCGGCGGCTTATATGGATGGTCAATTCAATGAAGTTGAATGACTGCGTGGCAGTTTTATTAATTAACCTCGGGAGTAGTTAAATAAAAAACAGCAAAGATGTTCATCGCTTAAGTTAACTATCAGCAAATTTCATAATCTTTCAGCAGTCTCTTTAAAGTGCCTGTGAAGGCGGCTATTTGCCTGATTTTCGATACATTTTTAAGTTTGGATATTAGAGATAAAGGGTATTTCACAAGGCCTTCGCAACTGCCTAAGGTGGCCCTGAAACAAATTATTACGTTCTACCGGTGTTGTACTTCGTCGCTACTTCCAGGGAATTAAGGGAGCTTGCATGTTCACAGTCACTACCGCCGACAAACTTGAAGCGCGGCACATTCTCGATGTTGTGGAAAAACGCTCTTACGGCGTTCAGCTCAAAGGTTTCTGCCCGCCGGATACCTTGCAGGTGGCGCGGGATCATCTGTACCAGCAGGAGCTGCGCAGTGCCTTCAGCCAGCAGCAGGAGTTCGTCCGGGTCGGCAAAGCCTACATCGAGATCCAGGACGAGCAGAGCCGGGCCGAGTACCACGCCCTGGCCCTGCCCAACATCCGCAAGATCCGCAATCTGTTCCGGCCCCTGGCCTCGCCCATCGACGAGCTGCGCCTGCTGCTGGATGAAGTCTGGCCCCAGGGCGCGCACCTGTTGCAGGTGGGCGGGCAGAAGTGCTTCGTCGGCATCGCCCGCTTCCAGGGTTCGGGGGTCGATCTCACGCCCCACACCGACAAGCTTGAACGCAATGCCCCCGAGGGCCACAGCCCGCAGCTGCTGACCCAGCTGTCCACCAACATCTACCTGGAGATCCCCGAGGACGGTGGCGAGCTGGAGATCTGGGGCATCGAGCCGGACGAGCAGGAGTACAACCGCCTGAAGGGCGAACGGGCCTACGGCATCGAACGCCACCTACTGCCGCCGCCGGATTTCGTGGTCAAGCCCGAGCCCGGCGACCTGATCCTGCTCAACCCGCGGCTGATCCACGCCGTGCGCCCTTCGGCCAGCAGCACCCGGGTCACCCTCGGGGTCTTTATCGGTTACTACGGCGAACACCAGCCTTTGGCCTACTGGAGCTGAACTCATGAGCAAGGTGCAGGAAATCAACCTCAAGGCCTACTTCAACAAGGGCGGCGAGGAGCACGAATTCGACGGCAAGCGGGTGGTACTGGCGGTCAGCGTCGGCCAGGAATACCACGAGGACCAGAAACTGCGGTCTACCATCCACCTGATCAACCAGTCGGGCTTCAGCCACGTCAAGGTGGTGGTGGCCGACACCCTGCAACGCCACAACAAGCACGGCAAATCCCCGGGGGAAGCGCTGTCGGCGTCGATCCGCGAGGGCGATGCCTGGCTGGCGCGCAACCAGGACATTCTCGACGGCCTGCGGGTGCCGTATCACATCACCCGCTGGAACCAGGAGCTGGCCAGTGATCGCTATGCCGAACTGCGCCAGCAACTGAACCAGGTCTACCAGCAGCGCGAGGAACTGCGCGACGCCATCGACAGCACCATCGGCGTGTTCACCGAGCGCCTGCGCCTGCGAGACGAGCATGCGGACATCGAGCGGGCGGCGGCCCAGTGCCGGGAATACATCCTCGAAGAGATCCCGATCATCCTGCCGCTGTGGGCCGACGAGGGTTACCACTACGTGCTCTACCCGCAGCAGATGACCACGGCCATGGCCACCAGCCGCGAGCTTTTGATCGAGCCCCACAGCCCGGACCGGGTGCGCTGGCTGCCGCTGAAGTTCAAGAAACGCGGGATTCCGATTCCCTTCACCTTGCCCGGCGCCATTCACCCCAACTGGACCAGCGGCGCCATCGCCATCTGACCCGCCCAGACCTGTGGTTCTCGCTGACCTCCGTAGGAGCTGGCTTGCCAGCGAAAGCGTCCGTTGGCGCGCTACAGAGCCCAAGGGCCTGTGCGCCAGGGCTCCTGCGGATAACGGTTTTTCTATGACTGACAAGGAGTTTCCATGAGCGTTTTTGCGCAACAGCAACGCAAATGGTGGGCATTGCTCGGTGTGAGCATCGCCAGTTTTCTCGGCTGTGTGGATTTCACCATCGTCAACACCGCGTTACCGGCCCTGCAGGCCGACCTCGGGGCCTCGGTGGACGCCCTGCAATGGGTGATCAACGGCTTCATCCTGGCGCTGTCGAGCTTCATGGTGCTGGTGGGGCGCCTGGCGGACCTGCACGGACGCAAGCGGGTGCTGTTCATTGGCCTGGCGGTGTTCGGCCTGGCTTCCCTGGCAGCCGGGCTGGCGGGGCAGATCGACACCCTGATCGGTGCCCGGGTGCTCCAGGGCCTGGCCTGTGCGGTGCTCTATACCGCCTCGGGGGCGATTGTCTCCAGTACCTTCGACACCGCTGAACAGGGCCGGGCCTTCGGCGTGCTGTTCGGGGTCAACGGCGTGGGGCTGGCGGTCGGCCCGGTGTTGGGCGGGCTGATTAGCAGTGCGTTCGGCTGGCAGTGGATCTTCCTCATCAACGTGCCGTTCGTACTGTTGAGCCTGGCTATCTGCAGCTTCAGCGTGAAGGAGTCGCGGGCGGGCGAAGCCGGTGCGCGGCTCGACGGCTGGGGCGCGCTGCTGTTGCTGATCGGCTTGCCAAGCCTGGTGCTGGTGATCGTCCAGGGCGGCGTGTGGGGCTGGGGCTCGAACCTGACCCTGGGCCTGGTCGCCGTGGCAGTGCTGGCCCTGGGGGCGTTCCTGCTGGTGGAGCAACGGGTCGCGGCGCCGATCATCGACCTCAAGCTGTTCGCCAACCGACGTTTTGTCGCCGCCGTGACGGCCAGCTTCGGCTTGGCGCTGTTCTACTGCGTGGCGTTTTTCGTCATGCCGCTGTACCTGGCGCAGATCCGTGGTGAAAGCCTGCAGGCCAGCGGCCTGTTGCTGTTGCCCACCACCCTGGGGGTGGCGCTGCTGTCGCCGCTGGTGGGGCGCCTGGTGGACCGCAAGGGCCCGGCGCTGCTGATCAAGACCGGGCTGCTGCTGTTTGTGCTGTCGGCGTTGTTGCAGGCCGGTTTCGATCGCCAGACCTCGTTGCCTTACCTGCTGGGCGCCTTTGTCGTCATGGGCCTGGGCTGGGCGAGCATTCTCGGGCCATCGACGGTGCTGGGGATCTCCTCGGTGCCCCAGGACGTGGGCTCGGTGGCCATGGGCTCGCTGATGACCCTGCATAACGTCGGCGGCGGCATCGGGCTGGCGCTGGGGGTGGGCTTGTTCCACCATTTTTCCGCGACGCCGCCGGATGATGCCCAGCAGGCCTTTCTCAACGGTTATCGCGCAGTGATGGGGTTCCTGGCGCTGGCGATGCTGTTGGCCTGGGCGGCCGTCAGCCTGTTGCTGCGCACGGCCCCGGTGCCGCTGCCGACGGCCGAGGAGGGCGCCAGCCGTGGCTGAGCGCGGCGGGCAGATGGGGCTGGGGGCCTTTCTCTCCGGCTCTGGCGCCCATGGCGGCAGTTGGCGCCATCCCCAGGCGGATGCCGATGCCTCGCTGAATTTCCAGCGCTACCGGCATTACGCGCAAACCCTGGAGCGCGGCTGCTTCGATGCGCTGTTTCTCAATGACAACGTGGCGGTGGGCGACCTCGATCCACGGGTCCTGGCCCACAGTTCCTACAGCTTGCGCTGGGATCCGCTGACCCTGTTGCCGGCCCTGGCGGTGGTGACTCGGCATATCGGCCTGATCGCCACCGCCAGCACCTCCTTCAACGAGCCCTACAACCTGGCGCGCAAGTTCGCTTCCCTGGATCACCTGAGCCAGGGGCGTGCCGGCTGGAACCTGGTCACGGGGCTGATCGGCGGCGAGAACTTCAATTACCCCGAGCCGCCAAGCCATGCCGAGCGCTATGCCCGCGCCGAGGAGTTTTTTGATGTGGTCAGCGGCCTGTGGGACAGCTGGGCCGACGATGCCTTCCCCCGGGACAAGGCCAGCGGCCATTGGCTCGACCCGCAAAGGATGCACCTGCTTGAGCACCGAGGCCGGCACTTCCAGGTGCAGGGCCCGTTGAATGCGCCGCGGCCGCTGCAGGGCTGGCCGCTGATTGCCCAGGCCGGCTCATCGGGGCCGGGCTGCGAATTGGCGGCACGCTGCGCCGAACTGGTGTTCACCGCCCAGACCGAGCTGCCACAGGCCAGGCAGTTCTATGCCGAACTCAAGGAACGACTTCCCGCTTATGGGCGCCATGCCGGGCAGTTGAAAATCTTCCCCGGCATCGCCCCGACCGTAGGTCGGACCCTCAACGAGGCGCAGGAAAAGTACCAGCAGCTGCAGGAGTTGCAGGACCCGCAGGCACAGCTCAAGGCGCTGTCCTATCTGCTGGACCTGGACATCGACCTGTGCGCCTGGCCCCTGCAGGCCCAGGTGCCGCTGCTGGAGGACGTGGCTCCCACCGATCGGCACAAGAGCCGCCGGCAACTGGTGGTGGACCTGATCCGCCGGGAACGGCCGACCCTGGCGCAGTTGCTGCGCAGCCTGTCCGCCAGTGGGCACAAGGTCATGGTGGGGACCCCGGGGCAGATCGTCGACGAGATGGCCACCTGGTATGAGGAATACGCCGCCGATGGCTTCAATGTGCTGTTCACCCATTTACCGGGGGCCATCGACGATTTTGTCCATTTGATCACCCCCGAGCTGCAACGCCGGGGCCTGTTTCGCCAGCGCTATACGGGACGCAGCCTGCGGGAACACCTGGGGCTGGCCCGGGTGGAGAACCGTTTTTTCAGCCACCAGGGCAATGGCTGAATGGCCGAAAGGGTCTTTACTCTCAAGGCGCAACGCCCATCGATCAAGACCAGGAGCAGCATGATGTCCGGATGGTATGAGTTGAAGAAAAGCAGCAACGAGCAGTTTCGTTTCGTGCTCAAGGCAGCCAATGCCGAGACCATTCTCACCAGCGAGCTGTACACCACTCGCGCCGCAGCCGAGAACGGCATCGCCTCGGTGCAGGCCAACAGCCCACTGGAGGAGCGCTACGAGCGCAAGAGCGCCAAGGATGGCAAACCCTATTTCAACCTCAAGGCGGCCAATCACCAGATCATCGGCAGCAGTGAAACCTACTCGTCCGACGCGGCTCGGGAGAAAGGCATCGCCAGCGTCAAGGCCAACGGCCCGAGCCACAACATCAAGGACCTGACTGCCGTTTAGGCGCGGCTCGACACACCCTCGACAGCACAAAGCCCGGACCAGCGTTCGGGCTTTGTGCATGCAGTGGGTGTTGCACAAGCACCAGGCGTTCGCCCCGGAGGCCGAGCGAGGGACGCGTATTGTGATCTGGGAGGCCGCCAGCCGATTGGCGACTGAATTATGGCGAAATGCCATCGTTTGCATTATCCTCCGCGCCCGTCACCGGGCGCTCGGCCGGCCTGGCGCGCGGGTTGACGCTATCGATCATTGTCCAAGGGATCTGCGACCTCATGATTCGCCCTCTCGTATTACTCGCCGCGCTGCTGGCGTTGAGCGGTTGCTACAGCCTGCCTTCCACGAAAGTTGCCGAGAGCATGCGCCCCGACTCGCAGTCGGGAGTGGCCTATGTGGTGGGGGTGGTCGGCATCTGGCCGAAGGCAGTGCACACCGCCCACGAACAGATGCTGCTGATTCGCCCGCGGGGCGGTGACGGGTTCGCCTCGGCGCGCTTGTACAACCAGGTCTACGGCCGCACGCCACGGGATGTGCGCGAGACCTGGCACGGCATCGGCAGCCTGTTCGTGATGCCGCTCAAACCCGGGCGCTACGAGATCTACAACCTGCACTTCGACCGCGGCAACGCCACCGCCTGGAGCCGCGAAGACTTTTCCATCCCCTTGGAGCTGGAAGCCGGCAAGGCCTATTACCTGGGTGATTTCCGCGCCGGCTGCCTGTCGGCGTCGGGAGCCAAGTGCGTGTTTCTGCACAGCGACCACCTGGAGCGCGACGCCGCCCTGGTACGCGCCAAATACCCGCAGGTGCCGAGCCTGCAACGGGTCGATCTGCAGAAGATGGAGCAGGTCACGTCGTTGATCGTCGAGGAGCAGGGGCCCAAGGCGTCGATGCTCAAGGCCATGCTGTCGGGAGATCTGTAATGCGCAATCAGTTGTGGTTGTTGATGGTGCTGATGCTGGGGCTTGGCGGTTGCCAGACCAGCCACAGTCTCAAGCCGGCCGAGGTGGATTACCAGCAGCGCTTGCCGGCGATCAACGTCAGTGTGATGGGGGCCATCCCTGCCGGCCTGATCCGTGACGAACTGCGTCGTCGCGGCACCTTCGAGCAAGTACAGCCGGGGTTCAGTGCCGATGGCTACAACGTGATCGTGATGGCCAGCAGTGATTACTTTGGCTGGCAGAACATTCCCATGGGGCTGCTCAGTGCGATGACCTTGTTTATCGTGCCGGGCCGGGCCACTTGGGACAGCCAGGTGCTGTTCCATGTCAGCCGCGGTGACCAGGAAGTGGCCAGGTATCGGGTCAGCAATCAGACCCGTTCCTGGCGCGGCTGGGCCAACCCCGATGGTGGCCAATACCAGCATGTGCGGCGCATCACCGACGACTTCATTGCGCAGATGCTGCAGGACCCGCAGTTTAAGGCCCAGGCCCCGGTGGCGCTGAACAGTCACTGAGCCACGCTTGAATGCGGCCCATGCCAAAGCCCGGACGGCGTCAGCCGTCCGGGCTTTTTTTCAGGAAATCAACCCAGGGTCTGCAGCAGCGTCTGCAACTGTTGGCGACCGCCCTCGTTCAGCGGGAACACCGGCTTGCGCGGTTCGCCGGTGGGCAGCCCGGTCAGTTCCAGCCCGGCCTTGACCGTGGCCGGCAAACCGCCCTTGAGGATGAAGTCCAGCAGCGGCAACTGGCGGTAGAACAGCGCCCGGGCGCGATCCAGGTCGTTGCTCAGCACGGCCTGATAAAGGTCGAGATTGAGCTGCGGGATCAGGTTCGCCGCCGCGGTGCACCAGCCGCTGGCACCGGCAGCGAAGGCTTCCAGGGCCAGGGGGTTGCAGCCGTTGTAGAACGGCACCTGGCCTTCGCCCAGCAGTTGCAGCTTGTGCATGCGCTGGATGTCGCCGGTGCTTTCCTTGACCAGGGTGACGTTTTCCACGGCGTGGAAGATCTTCAGGATCAGCTCCACCGACATGTCGGTGCCGCTAGTGGCCGGGTTGTTGTAGAGCATGATCGGCACGCCGATGCTGGCGCCGATGGCCTGGTAGTGAGCGAGGATCTCGGCTTCGCTGAGCTTCCAGTAGGAGGCCGGCAGCACCATCACCACGTCGGCGCCCTTGGCTTCAGCGAAACGCGCACGGCGGATGGCCTTGGCGGTGGTCAGGTCGGAAACGCTGACGATGGTCGGCACGCGCTTGGCCACCCGGCGGATGCTGAATTCAGCGACCTGGTCCCACTCGGCGTCGCTCAGGTAGGCGCCTTCGCCGGTGCTGCCCAGGGGGGCGATGGCGTGCACCCCGGCGTCGATCATGCGGTCGATGGAGTGCCCGAGGGCGTCCAGGTCGAGGCCTTCGCCCTGGGCGCTGAACGGGGTGACGGTGTAGCCGATGATGCCGTGGATCTTGGATGTGGACATGGTGCAACTCCTGCAAGGCATAAGGGGGTGGATCAGTTCAGGCAGTCGGCGTGTTTTTTCAGGTTTTGCCGAGCGTAGTAGTTGAAGGCGGCGCCGTGGCGCTTGGGCTTGGAGATCCAGTCGTGGGCTTCACGGCCCAGTTCAGGGCGGATCGGCTTGATGGTGCCGGCGGCCATGGCCAGCAGTTGCAGCTTGGCCGCACGCTCGATCAGTTGAGCGATCACGCAGGCTTCCTCGATGCTTGCGCCGGTGGACAGCTGGCCGTGGTGGGAAAGCAGGATCGCGCGCTTGTCCCCCAGGGCGGCGGAGATGGTTTCACCCTCCTCGTTGCCCACCGGCACCCCCGGCCAGGGCTCGAGGAAGGCGCAGTCCTCGTACAGGGGGCAGAGGTCCATGTGCGAGACCTCGAGCGGCACTTCGAGCATCGACAGGGCGGCGACGTGGGTCGGGTGAGTGTGGATGATGCAGTTCACGTCCGGGCGAGCGCGGTACACCCAGCTGTGGAAGCGGTTGGCCGGGTTGGGCATGCCGTGGCCTTCCAGGACTTCCAGGTCTTCGTTGACCAGCAGCAGGTTGCTGGCGCTGATTTCATCGAAGCCCAGGCCCAGTTGCTGGGTGTAGTAGGTGCCGGGTTGCGGGCCGCGGGCGGTGATCTGCCCGGCGAGGCCGGAGTCATGACCGTTCTCGAACAGAATGCGGCAGGTGAGGGCCAGCTTTTGCCGGTCGGTCCACGTATTATCCGCCAGGGTATTTTGCATCTGGGTCAGGGCTTGCTTGACCAGTTGGTCTTTGGGCAATGCTAATGTCTTGGCCATATCGGGGTCCTTTGACTGAGGTGCGATGGACGTCGGATCTGCAGCTCACCCGCTGCTTGCAAGGTTGTTGGGTGAGCGCTAATGACACTTAAGAGGCTATATGACACTTTGTGTCATTGGCAAGCACCAATCGTTGTTTCCTTGATGGATTAATCGCTGCGCATGTCTATCCGTTTGAAATTACTGAGAAAAAAACTGGGCGTGACCCTGGAGGCCCTGGCCGAAAAATCCGGGATGACCAAGAGCTACCTGTCGAAAGTCGAGCGCGGCTTGAACACGCCGTCGATTGCCGCGGCGCTGAAACTGGCCAAGGCGCTGAACGTCAAGGTCGAGGAATTGTTCGCCGAGGACAGCATCAGCCTCGACAGCTACAGCCTGGTGCGCCATGACGAGCGCCAGTCGCTGGCGGCCGACGGCCAGGCCCCGGGCTACGCGGTGCTGGCCCATCAGGTCAGCGAGCGCAACCTGTTGCCGTTCATCATCTACCCGGCCCGGGAATTCAGCGACAAGACCTTCAAGGAGCACCTGGGGGAGGAGTTCCTGTTTGTCCATGAAGGCCAGGTGGAGGTGGACTTCATGAACGAGCGGGTGATTCTCAACCGTGGCGACGCGCTGCACTTCAACGCCCAGAAGCCCCATCGCATCCGGTCCCTGGGGGACGAGCAGGCGCAGCTGCTGGTGGTGGTGCACAGCAGCGAGGAATGAGTCCGGCGGCTAGGCACGCAGCCCAGCCTGTAGCCGCTGACGGTGAGCCGCGCCGAAGGTCCGGCAGGCGACTGGCGCAACGATGTTTGTCGTTGCAGTCGCCGCTTGGAAGGGCCGGGGCTCAGCGCTCCACCGGCACCGCCAGCGACGGGTTGCCCAGGGCGTGGCTCCTGGCATCGAAGAAGCGCAGGGTCAGCCCCAGGCCTTCGAACAGTTTGCTGTAGTGGCGCTTCTGGTGCTGGATGAAGGCCGCGCTGCGCGGGTAGATGGAGATCGCCAGGGTGCCTGCGGCGGATTGGCGGATGGCCTGCACCAGGTGCTCATCCTGGGGGCCGAGGTTGTGGCCGAAGATGCACAGGGCGCCGCGATGATCCTGCAACTGCTGGTAGCAGAACGATAGATAGTCCGAGCTGCGCAGGGTCTTGAGCTTGTCCGCCAGCGGCCCTTCGTTGATGAACAGCGGCACGTCGTCCAGGGTCTTGAGGGTGTTGTTGATGGCAAAGCTGCCCAGCAGGGTGCCTTCGGTGGAGGTCAGCTTGCGCGCACTGCCGTCCAGGTTGCGCACCAGGTGCAGGCCGCCGTGCAGGTAGAGGATGCGCGTCTGCCCGCTGCTGGCGGCGCCCAGTTCGAAGGCCGGGTCGGCGCCATGGAACAGGTCGCTGAGCCCTTCGGGCTGATGCTGCACTGCCCAGTAGTTGAGCAGGTCGTAGTTGCTGGTGAACACCGTGGGGTAGCGGCGCAGCTCCTGGTTGATCGCCGCCAGGCTGGCCGGTTGCACCAGGCGCCAGGGGATGTGCACGGCATGCACGGTATTGATCAGGGCTTCCTTGATCGCGTAGTAGCGGTTGCGCGGCGCCGCCGAGCTGACGGCCAGGGCCTTGTTGACCCGGCTGGTGGTCTTCAGGGCCCCTAGCACCTGTTCGAAGCTGCGGGTCTGCAGGGCGTCGAACACGCTGAGTTCGGATTGCCCCAGGGGTTTTTCTTCCACGGTGCGGGCGTTTTCGAACAGCGAGTCGTAGGCAAAGTCTTCCCACACGGCGCGGCTGGCGCCGTTGCCGATCAGCAGGCCACTGAACGGAGTGCTTTCGCGCAGGGCGTTCCAGTCTTCAAGTTCGGCGTCAAATTCCTGGAAATCCATCATCGCGGTCATCGGTCTCAAGGCAGAAGGTATTCAGGGCGCCGACTTTATCACGACGGACCCTTGAGCCAGATCAACAACGCCCGTGACCGATCGGTCGATCCTGTCGGGCAAAGCCTGAATCGATATCCACATCGGGCATTCGCCTGGAGATTTCCTCATGAGCAGCACTTTCTTTATTCCAGCCGTCAACATCATGGGCATCGATTGCCTGGACGAGGCCATGAGTGCCATTCGCAACTATGGCTTTCGCAAGGCGTTGATCGTCACCGACGTCGGCCTGGCCAAGGCTGGGGTTGCCAGCATGATTGCCGAGAAGCTGGCCATGCAGGACATCGACTCGGTGATCTTCGATGGCGCCAAGCCCAACCCGAGCATCGCCAACGTCGAACAGGGGCTGGCGCAGTTGCAAGAAGCCAAGTGCGATTTCGTGATCTCCCTGGGCGGCGGTTCGCCCCATGACTGCGCCAAGGGCATCGCCCTGTGCGCCACCAACGGCGGGCAGATCCGCGACTACGAAGGTGTCGACCAGTCGAGCAAGCCGCAACTGCCACTGATCGCCATCAACACCACCGCCGGCACCGCCAGCGAGATGACCCGTTTCTGCATCATCACCGACGAATCGCGCCACGTGAAAATGGCCATCGTCGACCGCAACGTCACGCCGTTGCTGTCGGTCAACGACCCGGCGCTGATGGTGGCGATGCCCAAGGGCCTGACTGCCGCCACCGGCATGGATGCCCTGACCCACGCAGTGGAGGCCTACGTTTCCACCGCCGCCAATCCGATCACCGATGCCTGCGCGCTGAAAGCCATCACCATGATCAGCCACAACCTGCGCCAGGCCGTGCACGATGGCAGCGACCTGCTGGCGCGGGAGAACATGGCCTATGCGCAGTTCCTCGCCGGCATGGCCTTCAACAACGCATCCCTGGGTTTTGTGCATGCCATGGCCCACCAGCTGGGCGGTTTCTATGACCTGCCCCATGGGGTGTGCAACGCGGTGCTGCTGCCCCATGTGCAGAGTTTCAACGCCAGTGTCTGTGCCGAACGCCTGACCGATGTGGCCCATGCCATGGGCGCGGACATTCGCGGCTTCAGTCCGGAAGAGGGTGCCCAGGCGGCAATCGCGGCGATCCGCACCCTGGCTCGTGATGTGGACATTCCCGCCGGTTTGCGTGAATTGGGCGCCAAGTTGCAGGACATTCCCGTGCTGGCGGCCAACGCCCTGAAAGATGCCTGTGGCCTGACCAATCCGCGTCCGGCGGAGCAGCGGCAGATCGAGGAGATTTTTCGCAACGCGTTCTAAGCCAAGGGGCGGGTGGCTGACGAAGCGTTATGGCGCGCCTGTGCGTCCAGGTTGTTCAGGGCGCCAGGCAGCCATTCAATGCGCATTCTCGGTGCCCTCGCCGGCCCCGGCCATGGGCCAGGGCTGGCGTTGTCACCAGGTAAGGCCACCCCCGAGCGCGTGCTCCCAGCGTTGAAAGCGCTCGCGCTGCAGAGGATAGTGCGATCTGAAATGGCGCTCTATCCGTCTGTCACAAGGAGTCGTGAATGATCCGTTGCTCTTCCCTGATCCCACTTCTGGGCAGCCTGGCCCTGCTGGCCGGAGCCTCATCCGCCGCCGCCCAGTGCCTGCCGCCGCCACGCAATGCCGAAGTCCCGGGCTTTTCCCTGTGCAAGGACTGGCCGGCCTTTGCCGAGCAGAGCATCAACCTGCTGTCCGAAAAAGTCCCGGACCCCAGCGACACCGGCAGCGATGACGGCACCTACAACCTGCAACTGACAGTGCTGGACCGCAGCAGCGGGCAGGCCCTGGCCAGCTATGCACAGCCCGCGGCCTTTGTCTCCGACGCCTTTCGCCTGGAGAGCCTGAAGCTCGATACCGGGCGCTTCCAACTGACGCCTCAGGTTCGAGCGTTCGGTGTCCGGGCCGCGTTCGAGGGTTCTTCCCGCGTCAACCCCTTCAATCAGACCTGGCTCAGCCTCTACGTGCGCGAGGGCAGCACCCTGCGCCCGGTGCTGGAGAAGTTCGTGGCCCGTTCCTACAACGGCGAATGGGATGGCCAGTGCGCCGGCGAGGGCACTGAAACCACGCGCACCCTGGATATCGCCAAGACCCGTAGCCACGGCTTTGCCGACCTGATCGTGCGTTCGGTCAGCGTCAGTACCCAGAGCAAAAAAGTCGGGGAAGAGTGCCAGTCCACCCGTGAGACCGCCAAACCGGTGGTCAGCACCCTGCATTACGATGGCCAACGCTACGTTTTGCCCAATGGCTTCAGTGGCATCTGATACCGGCGATCGATAAGGAAGCTTGATCAACCTGCTTGAGCAATCGACCCGTGGGCGGTTGCAGTGCGCCTTGCTGGATGTGGCGACGACGGCGCTGGCCGAGTGTGAGCACGACATTGCAAGGGGCCGGCCGGTTGCCAGCGTCGCGACCTGCTGCCCAAGCACAGCCGTGCCACCTTGCACTACCACGGCCAGCGCTACCCTTTGCCGAAAACCTTGAAAGGAGTGTGATCCATGCTCAAGGGGCTCAATCACCTGACCCTGGCAGTCAGCGATCTGCCTCGCAGCCTGGGGTTCTACCACTCACTGTTGCAGTTGCGCCTTGAGGCCACTTGGGACAGTGGCGCCTACCTGTCGCTGCCGGGGCTGTGGCTGTGCCTGTCGCTGGACGCGCAACGCGCCAGCCGGGACGCCGCCGATTACACCCACTACGCCTTCAGCCTGAAGGCCGTGGATTTCCTCCCCTTCGTCCAGCGCCTGCGTGGAGCAGGGGTCAAGGAGTGGCGGGACAACCGCAGCGAGGGCGCGTCGTTTTATTTTCTCGACCCCGACGGGCATCAACTTGAAGCCCATGTCGGCGACTTGGCCTCGCGTTTGCTGGCCTGTCGCCAGCAACCCTACCCGGGAATGCGCTTCCATACGGACGATTGAGCCGGCAGGCGAGTACTTTGCGCGGACGAAAGTGGCTGGTGGACAGCGGGGCGGATCGTGCAGAATCCGCTCATTCCCCCTGCGCCTGACGCCCCCGTGCGGCGCATCGTTCTGGAGTTGCCTGATGACCTCATCGCTGTTGCTGGCCGTTATCGCCTCGGGTTTCATTTATGCGATCACCCCCGGGCCCGGGGTGCTGGCGGTATTCGGCATTGGCGCAGCCCGTGGCCGGCAGGCCGGTGCCGGCTTCCTCTGCGGGCACCTGCTGGGGGATGTGGTCTGGTGCAGCACGGCGCTGATCGCGATTGTCGGCGCCCGAGTCATCGGCAGCGAAGCCTTCAACATCCTCGGCCTGCTCAGTGGCCTGTACCTGTTCTGGCTGGGCCTGCGGGCGATTCGCAGCCGTCGCAGCAGCGGCGATGCGCCCCAGGGGCCGGCGCGCAACCCGTTCTGGCACGGGATCCTCTTCGGCCTGACCAACCCCAAGGCCTATCCGGTGGCGGTGGCAACGTTCACTGCGTTGCTGTCCAGCCGTGCCGAGCTGCTCAGCTGGTCGATGCTCCCCGGGCTGATCGCCTTGAGTTTCCTCGGCGGCCTCGGTGCATACGCTATTCTCATCGGCATCGTCGGCGCCCGTCAGGTGCGCGGCTGGTACCAGCGTCACGAGCTGGCGATCACCCGGGTATGCGGGGTGATGTTCATCGGTTTTGCGCTCAACGCCCTGTGGCATTCGGTGCCCGGCTTGATCGGCAGCAAGGAGTAACACGCCTCGCGGGTTGCGACGGTGTGCAGTCGGCGGGTGACACGCGCCGACCGGGGGCAAGGGATGGGTACTCAGTGCATTCTTCATGGGCAGTAGCTTTCTCTGATGGCAACCAACAACTCCGCACCTCTGGCCAGTTTCATCGACCTGCTCCTGGATGCCGTCTGCGCGGTGGATATCGACGGTCGCTTCGTGTTTGTCAGCGCCGCCTGCGAGCGGGTCTTCGGCTACACCGCCGATGAACTGATCGGCCGTCCAATGATCGAGCTGGTGCACCCGGCCGACCGCGAGCGCACCCTGCAGGCCGCCCGGGAAATCATGGGCGGCGTGCCCAAGCCAAACTTCGAGAACCGCTACCTGCGCAAGGACGGGCGGGTGGCGCACATTCTCTGGTCGGCGCGCTGGTCGGAAGTGGACCAACTGCGCATCGCCGTGGCCCGGGACATCACCGAGCGCAAGCAGGCGGAATCCCGGCAGGCGGCGCTGTACGCGATTTCCGAGGCGGCCCATGCCACCGAAGACCTGCTGGTCCTGTTCAGGCATGTGCATCGGATCATCGGCGAATGGCTGCCGGCGCTGAATTTTTCCCTGGCCCTGTATGACGAGCGGGCCGCCAGCCTGAGCTTTCCCTATCACGTCGATGACTGCGAGGGCAGCCCGGAACTGCCGGGGACCTTGATCGAGCGCTTCTGCGACGAGGTCCAGCGTAGGGGCCAGCCCCTGCTGCTGGCCCCGGAATGCCCGCTGAACCAGGCCATCTGGCGCGAGTTCGCGGCGATCCAGGGACCACGCTGCTGGCTTGGGGTGCCGTTGAATTCGCAGAAGGGCACCATCGGCGTGCTGATGGTCAAGAGCGCACCGGGGGCGCCGGGGTACAGCGAGCAGGACCAGGAACTGCTGCAGTACGTCAGCGCGCAACTGGCCACCGCGATCGAGCGCAAGCAGTTGCACGCGCGCTTGCACTACATGGCCGAATACGACCAGCTGACCCATCTGCCCAACCGCGAGCTGCTGCGTGAGCGCCTGAAGTCGGCCCTGGCCCGGGCCCGCCGCGAGTCCGGGCGCATGGCCCTGCTGTATGTCGACCTGGACAAGTTCAAGGAGGTCAATGACTCCTGCGGGCACGCGGTGGGCGACATGCTGTTGCAGGCCGTGGCCAACCGCCTCAAGAGCTGCGTGCGGGAGAGCGATACCGTGGCGCGCATCGGTGGTGACGAATTCGTGATCCTCCTGGAGAACGTGCAGCACTGTGAGGACGCCCAGCGGGTGGCAGAGAAAATCCGTCGCACACTGAGCGAGCCGCTGCGCCTGGATGGCCACTCCCTGTGCACGCTGCCGAGCATCGGCATCGGCCTGTACCCCGAACATGGCGTGGAGGAGCAGCAACTGTTCAAGCATGCCGACGAGGCGATGTACGCCGCCAAGCGCGAGCACAAAAGCCGCACCAACGCTTGAGCTGTCGCGGTACCAGGGGCGCTGAGGGGCCCTTGTCGGAGGAGGTTTTCGGGCCTGTTGCCTGCGGCCGTTCGTCGTTCGGGGAAGGTTTTTCTAAACCTTTGCGGCGCAGGCTTTTCCCTATGCAGACGGGGGGCTTCGGCTCCCGGTGAATTTATCTGCAACAGGAGAACCCCACCATGAACCCCATGGCCACTGTCATGCGCCGCGCCGGCCTCGCTCTGCTGCTGGGGCTTTGTGCTACCAGCGCCCTGGCCCAGTCTCCCGCGGCCTTTATCGACGACGCCTCGGCCCAGGGCATGGCCGATATCGAGGCCAGCCGCCAGGCGCACCAGCAGACCTCGTCCAAGGCGGTGAAGGAATACACCATCCAGGTGATCAACGACCGCACCACTGCCAACCAGCACCTGGCGAAGATCGCCAAGCAACTGGACTTGCCAGTGGCGCCTCGGGAGCAGGTCATGGACCAGGCCAAGCGGCTGATGCCGAAGGTGGCCGAAGGCGAGGATTTTGACCGCGCCTATGCCGCCAGTCAGGTCAAGGCCACCGAGGCGGCCATCCAGCAGATCCGCCAGCAGGCTGAAACCAGCGAAGTGCCGGAGCTCAAGGCGTTCGCCGAGGAGACCCTGCCCAAGCTGGAAAACCACCTGCAGATGGCCAAGGCCCTGCAGGCCGGTGGTCGTTCCGATCGCCTGGATGGATAGGCCGCTTGCTCAGCACTGGCTGAAGTCGGTTTTCTGCTGATCGTCCGGTGTCGATCCGGCAAGGTCGCTATTGTGGCCTTTGCCGATTTCGCGGTATTCGCCCCGCAGCTTTTCCAGTTGCTTGAGGTCCAGCCCGTCCAGGCTGAGCATGGCGTTGTGGGCCTCCTTGGTGGCCCGCAGCAGCTCGTCGATCTTCAGGTGGAGGATGTCGTTGTCGCGGTTCTGGGTGTTCTGGATCAGGAACACCATGAGGAAGGTGATGATGGTGGTGGAGGTGTTGATGATCAGCTGCCAGGTATCGTTGAAATGAAAGACCGGGCCACTCAGCCCCCAGATCAGGATCAACAGCAGGGCCCCCAGGAAGGTTTTCGGGCTACCGGCCCACATCGACAGCGCTTGCGAGATTTTCGAGAACTTCATGGCCGTGTTCCTTGTTGGGGGGATCTGAAGGTCAGACAACGGCGGCTCGGCGGAATTGTTTTTTTGTCGGTGCTTACACCTGAAAACATTCCTTCGCAGAATAAAACACGATTGTGCTGGAGCCCCTGGGGCTGTGGGCTTAACGTGGCCCGGATCAGGCGCCGCGTGGGGCGTCGCGTGGCTCAAGGAGGCAGCACATGACGGATCCGGTCCGGGCTTCGGTCATCGACCTGTATCACCAGGCGGAAGACTATTTCTTCGTTTCCATTTCCCAGTTCTATCGCCGTTTTGGCAACGGCTTGAGCGCCTATTGCACCGGGGTCGAGGCCAGCAGCCTGAACCTGTTGATGATGAACCACCAGGAAACGGACGGAACTGAGCAACTGGCCGCAGGGGTGGCCTTCCTGCAGCGCACCGGCATGCCGTTTTGTGTGGTGGTGCCCGAAGCGCAGGTGCAACGGCTCAGCGAGCCGTTGCAACAGCAGCACCTGCAGCCGGCGGACAAGACCACCTGCATGGTCCTGGACCTGGCCGCCTATGTCGCTCGGGAGACGCCCGCCGAGTGGGCGGATATCCGTTGCACCGATGCCCATCTGGAGGATTGGGGGCTGCCGGTGGACAGCGCGTTCGAGTCGGGCGAGTCGGGGATCGAGCAATACCTGGCCCGGCATCGGGCGGCACTGCAGGCCGGCAGGGCGTTGCGCCATTTCACCCTGTACCTGGAGCAGCGTCCGGTGAGCGCGTTGACGCTGTCCCTGGGGCCCGGGGTCGCTCGTCTGGATGACATCGGCACGTTGAAGGCGTACCAGGGGCGTGGTTGCGCCACCGCGCTGATTCATTCGGTGCTCAGGTTCGCCCAGGCCCAGGGCGCGCAACTCTGTGTGCTCGAAGCGTCCCTCGATGGCCTGTCGATCTACCGCAAGGCCGGTTTCACTCCGCTGTTCGATTACCGCACATTCTGCCAGGAATGAGCCCAGCCTAACGCGTGGCGTTCTGCCGGAACTGTCGCGGGCTGAGCCCGGTCAAGGCCTTGAACTGCCGGCTGAAGGCACTGTGGTCGGTGTAGCCGCATTGCAGGGCGACCTCGGTGATCGGCTCGTCGGTGAGCAGCAGTCGCGAAGCATGCTCCAGGCGAGCCTTGTGAATCATCTGCCGTGGCGTCAGGTGGAAGATGCGCTTGCAGTAGCGCTCCAGCTGGGCAATCGACAGGCGGGCGATGCGGGTCAGGTCTTCCAGGCGGATGGCTTCGCTGTAGTGTTCGCGGATGTGCCGGTCCACTGCGGCCAGGCGCTCATAGGCCGGGTGGGTGTCGCGCGCCGCTTGCAGGTCCAGGGAGATTCCGGCCATGCCGATGATCTGCCCGTCACGTCCGTACAGGGGCAGTTTGTGGGTCAGGCACCAGCCGGCTTCACGGCTGCCGTACAGGTGCAGTTCCAGTTGTCCCTTGATGGTGATGCCCTGGTGCAGCACGCGCTGGTCCTGCTCGGTATAGACCGGGCCGAGCACCGCCGGAAAGACTTCCGCGGAAGTCTTGCCCAGCAGTGGCCGGATGCTCTTGAAACCGCAGCGCTGGGCCAGGGTCAGGTTGGCGACCAGGTAGCGCGCCTGCAGGTCCTTGATGAAGAACACGGCGCTGGGAATGCAGTCCAGCAGCGGGGTGATCGGGGCCATGTTGGCCAACAGGCTGTTGAGGTCCCGGGGGGAGTGGGCGGCGATGGCCCGGGGCAACTGGTGAAGTTGTGCGCTATCGATCATGGTCGCCTCTTGTTCTGGGGGCTTGGGATGAGTCGGTGTCGATAAAGCCTAGGGTTGCAGCGGTGATGGTTGCACTTCGCCGGGTTGGTTTGCCAGCCCGGCGTCGGTGGTTCGTCAATGCCTTGGGGCCTGCCCTGGGGCCGCGGACCGTGGCGCCGTCAGCCGGCTCGATGCCGGCGCCGCGAAGAGCTCGGTGACAGCCCGCGTGCGCTTGACCCGTGGGCTCACGAGCCGATGCCCCAGGCGAACGGGTCGCTGTGATCCAGTAGCAGGGTGGCTTCGGCGCTGATGTAGGCACTACCGCGCAAGGTGGGAATGACCTGTTCGCCAGCCAGTTCGTAGTGGGCGCTGAATTGGCTGCCGATGACACTGGCCTGACGCCAGACCTGGCCCGGGGCGAGCTTGCCGTCTGCCGCCAGGCAGGCCAGTTTGGCGCTGGTGCCGGTGCCGCAGGGCGAGCGGTCGTAGGCCTTGCCGGGGCAGAGAACGAAGTTGCGGCTGTCGGCGTGGGGATCGTCGGCAAACAGCTCGATATGGTCGATGACTCCGCCTTCGGCACCGGTGATGCCGGCAGCTTCCAGGGCCTCACGCACGCTCCAGGTGTACTGGGTCAGGGCTTCGACATTGTCCGGGGCGAGGCGCTGGCGGTGATCGCTGATCAGGAAGAACCAGTTGCCGCCCCAGGCGATATCGCCATGCACCGTGCCATGGCCGGGCACTTGCAGGGCTACCTGGGCGCGGTAGCGGTAGGCGGGAACGTTGCGCACGCTCACTGACAGGTCGTCGTGCAGGGTGGCCTCCACCGTGCCTACCGGGGTCTCGATGCGGTGCGTGCCGCAGTCGATGCGCCCTAGGTGGTACAGCGAGCGCACCAGGCCGATGGTGCCGTGGCCGCACATGCCCAGGTAGCCGCTGTTGTTGAAGAAGATCACCCCGGCACAGGCGTCGCTGGCCTGGGGTTCGCAGAGCAGTGCTCCCACCAGTACATCGCTGCCCCGGGGTTCGAGGACGCAAGCGCGGCGCCAGTGGTCGTGCTGGCGGCTTAGCCATTGCAGGCGCTCGGCCATGGAACCCTGGCCCAGGTCGGGGAAGCCGTCGATGACCAGGCGGGTGGGCTCACCGCCAGTGTGGGAGTCGATCACGGTTATTTTTTTCATGGCAGCACCTGCGCAGAGGGAGCTACAGAGTGGCCTTGGCGGCGGCGCTGGTGCTTGTGGGTTTTCGTTGTCGCGGGTGACGAAATCAGCACAGTGCAGAGCTTCAGCCCGGCCCAGGAACTCCAGCGAATACAGGCGCCGCGGGAATCGCAGGCGCTTCAGGCGTTAGGCAAAATCCACCTCCCCATTTCCCCAAGAAAGCCTGGCGTCCATGGCTGTTCAGCTGGTTTTCCCGCCACAGGAAACAGCGGCGAGTGTGCCGATTTCGTCTGTATCGGGAGGGAAAAGCCTCAAGCTGCGCCGGGGATAAAAAGCGACTCTGGTTTTGGCTTCCACCCTGTGTCGGCCCGGCCGACTTCCAATAAGGACCAGACCATGAGTTGCAAAGCCATTCCATGGCGCGCTGTGTTTGCTGCGGTGAACACCCGGTTCAACGCCGATTTCGCCATCGGCCCGCAGATCACCCACATGCTGTGGGCGCCGCCCAGGCGCCCTGCCTCGGTATTGGCCACTGGTCCGAGTTTGCCCCACACCGGCCCCTGAGGTGATGCCGGGTGCCCAGGGCAATGGGCGCCCATTGGCGGGAAACCGCAGCGCAGCGACCCGGTACGGTGCTGCAAGCGTCGGACGCTCTCGCCGACGTGACATTAGATCTGCCTATACCAATAACCCCAAAAAAGGCGCAGCCCCATGTCAGGCAAAGGCAAATTCAAGCAACAACTCTCTCTGGTGGACCTGACCTTCATCGGTCTGGGTGCGATCTTCGGTTCCGGCTGGCTGTTCGCTGCCAGCCACGTCTCGGCGATTGCCGGGCCGGCGGGCATCTTCTCCTGGCTGCTGGGCGGTTTTGCCGTGCTGCTGCTGGGCATTGTCTATTGCGAACTGGGAGCGGCGCTGCCCAGAGCCGGTGGCGTGGTGCGCTACCCGGTGTTCTCCCACGGGCCATTGCTGGGCTACCTGATGGGGTTCATCACCCTGATCGCCTTTTCCAGCCTGGTGGCGATTGAGGTGGTGGCGGCCCGGCAATACGCTGCGGCCTGGTTTCCGCTGCTGACCCATGAAGGTTCGAGCAATCCGACGATCATCGGCTGGCTGTTGCAGTTCGCGCTGCTGTGCCTGTTTTTCTGGCTCAACTACTACAGCGTCAAGACCTTCGCCAAATCCAACAACTTCATCAGCCTGTTCAAGTTCATCGTGCCGCTGCTGGTGATCGGGGTGCTGTTCACCTTCTTCAAGCCGGACAACTTCCACGTCCAGGGCTTTGCCCCGTTCGGGTTGTCGGGGATCGAGATGGCGGTCTCGGCCGGGGGCATCATCTTTGCCTACCTGGGGCTGACGCCGATCATTTCCGTGGCCAGTGAAGTGCGCAACCCGCAGCGCACCATTCCCATCGCCCTGATCCTCTCGGTGCTGCTCTCGACCCTGATCTACGGCCTGTTGCAACTGGCGTTCCTGGGCAGTATTCCCACAGAGATGCTGGCCAACGGCTGGAGCGGCATCAGCAAGGAATTTTCCCTGCCTTACCGCGACATCGCCCTGACCCTCGGGGTCGGCTGGCTGGCCTACCTGGTGGTGGCCGACGCAGTGATCTCCCCCAGCGGCTGCGGCAACATCTACATGAACGCCACGCCGCGGGTGATCTATGGCTGGGCCCGCACCGGGACCTTCTTCAAGGTCTTCACCCGCATCGACGAGCAGTCCGGCATTCCACGTCCGGCGCTGTGGCTGACGTTCGGCCTGTCGGTGTTCTGGACCCTGCCGTTCCCGTCCTGGGAGGCGCTGATCAATGTGGTTTCGGCAGCCCTGGTGCTGAGCTACGCGATAGCCCCGGTCAGCGTTGCGGCCTTGCGCAAGAGCGCACCCCAACTGGCGCGACCGTTTCGGGTGCGGGGCTTTGCCGTGCTGGGACCGGTGTCCTTCGTGATCGCTGCGCTGATCGTCTACTGGTCCGGTTGGGGCACGGTGTCCTGGCTGCTGGGGCTGCAGATCCTGATGTTCGTGATCTACCTGCTGTGTCGGCGCCTGGTGCCCACCGAGCACCTGAGCCTGGGGGAGCAGGTGCATTCGTCGCTGTGGCTGATTGCTTTCTACGCCCTGACCATCCTCATTTCCTACCTGGGCAGCTTCGGCGGCATCGGCACCCTGGCACACCCCTACGACACCCTGACCGTCACCCTCATGGCCCTGTGCATCTACTACTGGGGCGCCAACACCGGAGTACCGAGCGCCAAGCTGGTACTAGACGGCGATGAGCCGGAATGAATCCGGCCACTTTCAAGCAGACGAGGTTATCCATGGCTGTTACTGGACAGATGTTGATCGGCCACAGCGCCACCTTGGGGCAACGGGGGTCGTTCCAGGCGCTGGCGGCTGCCAGCGGCGAGGAGCTGCCACCGCTGTTCGGCGGTGCCAGCGAGGCGGATCTTGCCCGTGCCTGCGCCCTGGCGCAGGCCGCGTTCGAGCCCTATCGCCAGAGCACGCTGGCGCTGCGAGCGGCGTTTCTGGAAAGTATCGCGAGCAATATCCTGGCCCTCGGTGAGGCACTGATCGAGCGCTGCCAACTGGAGACCGGCTTGCCCCGGGCCCGCCTGGAGGGCGAGCGCGGGCGTACCGTCGGCCAGTTGCGATTGTTTGCGGCGGTGGTCCGCGAGGGTGGTTTTCTCGGGGTGCGGATTGATCCTGCGCAACCGGCGCGCGAGCCTCTGCCCAGGGTCGACCTGCGCCTGCGCCAGATTGGCCTGGGGCCGGTGGCGGTGTTTGGCGCCTCGAACTTCCCCCTGGCGTTTTCCGTGGCCGGCGGCGACACCGCCTCGGCCCTGGCGGCGGGGTGCCCGGTGATCGTCAAGGCTCATTCAGCGCACCCCGGCACCTCGGAGCTGGTGGGGCAGGCGATCGTGGCCGCCGCGCAAAGCCACGGGTTGCCGGAGGGGGTGTTTTCACTGCTGTTCGACAGCGCCCGCAGTATCGGCCAGGGACTGGTGGCCGACCCGCGAATCAAGGCCGTGGGCTTCACCGGATCGCGCACTGGCGGGGTCGCGCTGATGCAGATCGCCGCTGCTCGCGCGGAACCGATCCCGGTGTACGCCGAGATGAGTTCGATCAACCCCGTGCTGTTACTGCCCCATGCGCTGGAGGTGCGGGCGGAGTCGATCGCCGCGGCGTTCGTCACTTCCCTGACCCAGGGGGCCGGCCAGTTCTGCACCAATCCGGGGTTGCTCCTGGCGGTGGAAGGGCCGGCTCTGCAGCGCTTTGAAGCGGCCGCCGCCTCGGCCCTGGGCCAGGTGTCGGCGCAGACCATGCTCACGCCGGGCATTCACCACAGCTACTGCCAGGGCGTTGCCGCGCTTGCCGAGCATGCCCAGGTGCAGACCCTGGCCCGAGGGCTGGCGGGGCAGGGCAACCAGGCCTGTGCGGCCTTGTTCGCCACCTCGGCCGAAGCCTTCTTGGGCTCGCCGGAGCTGCGTGAGGAGGTCTTTGGCCCCGCTTCGCTGATCGTTCGTTGCGCGAACCCTGCAAGTTTGCAGCAGGTGCTGCTGGGCCTGGAGGGCCAACTGACCATTGCCTTGCACCTGGATGACGGCGACCACCCCCAGGCCCGGGCGTTGCTGCCGCTTCTGGAGCAGAAGGCCGGGCGCTTGTTGGTCAATGGCTTTGGCACCGGCGTCGAGGTGGCCCATGCCATGGTCCATGGCGGCCCGTTCCCCGCGACCTCCGACAGCCGCAGCACCTCGGTGGGCAGCCTGGCGATCCAGCGCTTTCTGCGTCCGGTGTCTTACCAGGACCTGCCCGAGGCACTGCTGCCCCTGGAGCTGCACGAGCGCAATCCGCTGCGGGTGCCGCAGTCGATCAATGGCCAGCAGCCGGGCGGCTGAGCGTGCCTCGTCGAGAGGGCGATGCCGGTCGGCGCGAGTGCTTGCGCCAGGCGCCGGTATGCCCTCTGCGATGGCCTGCTGGTGCCGTGTTCTGGCTGGCACGGCAGGCGCTTTTTCCCTCCGAAAACTCTCCCACAGGAGCGTTCACCCACCTGCCATAGAGGTTCCACCATGTCTGACTCCATCACCCTGTCACTGGACGAAGTCCAGGCCCTGTCCTTCCAGGTACTGACCCGGCACGGGCTGTCCGAGGCCCACAGCCGGGCAATCGCCGAGGTCATCACCCAGGGGCAGCGTGACGAATGCCACTCCCATGGCGTGTATCGCCTGCTGGGCTGCGTACGTTCGGTGCGCGAAGGCAAGATCGACCCTCGGGCCGAGCCCAGCCTGCGCCATATCTCCCCGGGGGTGCTGGAGGTGGATGCCCATTACGGCTATTCCCTGCTGGGCTTTCATAACGGTTTGCCGCTGCTGGCCGAAAAGGCCCGCAGCCAGGGCATCGCCGCCATGGTGATCAAGCGCTGCTTTCATTTTTCCGCCCTGTGGCCCGAGGTCGAGGCGATTGCCGCCGCCGGGCTGGTGGGCCTGGCGATGAACCCCAGCCACAGTTGGGTGGCCCCGGCCGGTGGCCGTCACCCGGTGTTCGGCACCAACCCCCTGGCCTTCGCCTGGCCACGCCCGGGGGGCAATCCCTTTGTCTTTGATTTCGCCACCAGCGCCATTGCCCGTGGTGATATCGAGCTGCATGCCCGCCAGGGCAAACCCATTCCCAGCCACTGGGCCATCGATGCCGAGGGACAGCCGACCACCGACGCCAAGGCCGCGCTGGAGGGGGCCATGCAGACCTTTGGCGGGCACAAGGGCTCGGCCCTGGCGGCGATGATCGAACTGCTGGCCGGGGCCCTGATCGGCGATCTGACCAGTGCCGAGTCCATGGCGTTCGACGAGGGGGTAGGCGCCACGCCCTGTCACGGCGAGCTGGTGCTGGCTTTTGATCCCAAGGTGTTTTTGGGGGCGGACTATCAGGCGGGGCTGGAGCGGGCGGAAGGATTGTTCGCGGGGATTGCCCGGCAAGGGGCGCGGTTGCCGTCCCAGCGGCGTTTTGAAGCCAGGGCCCGGAGCCTGGAGCACGGGGTGCAGATTCCCCGAGCATTGCTGGAAGAAATTCGCGGGCTGCTCTAGGGCCTGTTCGCCGGCAAGCCGGCTCCTACGGATGGGGTAGGAGCCGGCTTGCCGGTGAAAGCATCAGAAGCGAACGTTGGCCGCCAGCTCCGCGGAACGTCCCGGGGCGACGGTGGCAAACATCCCGACGTGGGAGGCGTCGTAGTAGGTCTCGTCGGTGAGGTTGAGCACGTTGAGCTGCAGGTCCAGGTTCTTGTTCACCCGATAGGCGACCATGGCGTCGTAGCGCCAGTAGGAATCGAGGCTCTTGGTGTTTTCATCGTTGGTGTAGCGCTTGTCCACATAGTTGGCGCCGCCGCCGATCTTCCAGCGGTCGGTGAGCGCGTAGGTGGTCCACACCGAGCCGCTGTTGGGGGCGATGAACTTGGCACGGTTGCCATCGTAGTTGGTGTCTTTGCCGGAGGCGTACTTGACCGTCTTGGCATCCAGGTAGGTGTAGCCGGCCATCACTTCCCACTGGTCGGTGAGGTGGCCGGTGGCGCCCACTTCGAAACCTTTCACCTCAACGTCGCCGTCCAGGGTGACCTCATTGCTGATCGGGTCGTAGGTCCGGGCGTTGGTCTTCTCGGTCTTGAACACCGCGGCGGTCAGGGCCAGGCGTTCGTTGAGCAGGTCCCACTTGGTGCCCAGCTCGATGCTGCGGCTCTTTTCCGGGTCCAGGTTGCTCAGCCGTCCACCTGCGGCGCCGTCAGCTCCGCCCGATTGCCCGGCGGTTTCCCCCGAAGGGTTGAACGAGGTGCCGTAGGACAGGTAGATGCTGCCGTAGGGCAGGGGCTTGAAGACGATGCCGCTCTGGTAGGTCCAGATGTTGCTGCGGTTGCTCTGTGTATTGTCGCGCACGTGATAGTTGTCAAAGCGTGCCCCCAGGTTCAGGTCCCATTGCTCGTGCAGGGCCAGGGTGTCCATGACGTAGAGAGCACGGTTGTTGTGCTTGGTGACGCTGTGGTTGCCATTACCCCGTGCCACAGGCGCGTAGGGATCCTTTGGGTTGGGGTTTTCCAGGCTGCCCGGGTCACTGCCTTTGGGTGAGTAGCGATTCTTGACATCGATCCGTTCGCGGGAGAACTCGACCCCGGCGCTGTAGCTGTGGCCGATGGAGCCGGTGTCGAACTTGCCGAAGATATCGGTCTGGTTGATGGTCGAGGTGTTGACCACGTTGCGCCCACGGGCCGGGCCACGCAGTACGACACCCGTGAGTTCGTTCTGCGCGGAGCCAAGCGTCGGCCGGCTCATGATGTAGTCCTGCATGCTGCGACCCTGGCGCGTGGTGTTGCGCAGGGTCAGGTGTTCACTGAAGTCGTGCTCCAGTTGCAGGGTCGCAAGATCAGCCGAGGTCTTGCGGAAGTCACGCTTGGCAAAACCGTAGAAGTTGTCGCGGTCGACCTTGACCGGTTTGCCGGTGATTTCCGAGACCGGGTGCCCCTGGTCGGGAATGTCGTCGCTTTGCATGTGGTAGTAGCTGAGGGTACCGCGGGTATCGGTGTTCAGGCCGAAGGAAAAACTCGGCGCCAGGCCCCAGCGACTGACTTCGACGTCGTCGCGCCCGGGGGTATCGGCCTCATGCTTCATGGCGTTCAGGCGCAGGGCCATGTTCTGCTCGGGCAGGTACTGGTTGAGGTCAATGGTGGTGCGGCGCAGTTGGTCGGTCCCCAGGCTCAGGCTGCCGGCCGCGAAGGTTTCCTGCTGGGGCACCTTGCTGATCAGGTTGATGCTGCCGCCGGTCGAGCCCCGTCCCGAATAGGCCGAGCCCGGGCCTTTGACGATCTCGATCTGTTCGACGTTGAAGGCTTCGTGGGTCATGCGGCCGACGTCGCGGATGCCGTCGATCATGATGTCGGTGCTGGCCTCGAAACCACGGATGAACGGACGGTCACCCAGCGGCGTGCCGCCTTCGCCGGCACCGAAGGTGATGCCCGGCGTGGTCCGCAGGGCGTCGGCCAGGGTCGAGACTGCGCGTTCCTGCATCAGCGATTCGGTGATGATGGTCACCGACTTGGGTGTCTCGCGCAGCGGCGCGGTGAACTTCACCGAGTCCGATGTCTCGCGCTTGTAGCCGGGCTTGTGCTCGCCCTGGACGTGGGTGGTGCCGAGGTTCAGCGCTTCGGCGTTGGATTGACGCTGGGTCTCTTCAAGCGTGGCTCCCAGGCTGGCTTCGCTGAGGGCCATGAGACCGAGGGAGGTGGACCACAACTTCCATGGTTGTGGGCGGGCAGGACTGGACATTGGGATAAAGCCTCCGTTTTATTTGGAAGCGATTCTCATCTGCGAATTCATATCATTCAATCAGATACTTCTGAACAATCGTGTCGAAAAGTGTATGTGTGAATCTGCATCGGGGGCCGGCCCTTGCCTCATCGGCCCTGGGGAGTTGGACCGGCTGCAGAATCTTGCGCTGGATGCTTTGCTTTTATTTTGTGTTGCGTTCTGATGGGCGACCCACCACCAGGAGATCAGGGATGAACCTGCATTTTGAAACCTCCAACCTGTTGTTGCGTCCACGCACCCTGGAACATTTCCAGGCCTGCCTGAGCATGGACCAGGACCCTGAAGTCAACCGTTTCATCCCGGGAACCTGGGACGGCGGGACCTGGCACCGGGATTTTTTGCACTCGCGCATGACTGAGGATTTTGGTGAGCGTTGCGGTTACTGGGCGATCTTCGCCAAGGACGCTCCGGATGAATTGCTGGGCTGGGTGTCGTTCATTCCCTTCGATGCCGTTGGCCCCGAACTGGAGATGGGTTGGCGCCTGGTGCGGCAGGCCTGGGGGCGAGGATTTGCCTCGGAGGCGGCGCGACGGATCGTCGAGCATGCGTTTGCCGATCCGGGGGTGGAACGGATAGTTGCCGATGCCCATGTCGATAATGGCGCCTCCTTGGCGGTGGCGCGCAAGATCGGTTTTCGTTTCAGTCACGATGCCGATTTCGAAGGCTTGCCTTGCCGCTTCTTCGACATGACCCGTGAAGATTTTCTTCAGCGCCGCGCTGCGGTCTGAGTGCTGGCCGGCGCTTGCATTGGCCAGGACAGGGGCGCCTTGATCGGCGCCCCTGTGGTTTCAGCCATTGGCTCAGAGGTGGCGGCTGACCCACCACAGCACCAGGAAGGCGATGCCGGCCGCCAGGGCCGACAGCTGGAACAGGTTGATCAGCCACTTCAAGCCCAGGGGGAAGTTCTTGTAGTCGCGCACGTCCATGCCACCGTTGCGCAGAAACAGGTGGGGCATGGCGAACAGGCCGCCGATGCACACCAGCATGAACAGGCGGCTGAGAGGATCCTTGCCCAGCAGGGGCATGCGAATCGAGATGACGCGGCAGCGAGCCAGGTGCTTGACCATGTCGTCGATCCTGAAATAGCCCAGGTAGACCTGGATCACCAGGGACACCAGTCCGCACATGACCACCAGAATCCAACCCGCGGTATAAATATCTTTGGCGTTACACATATCTATTCAGTGACCTCCTCACGTTTCACGACCAGGCGTTTGGCGTATCTCTCCTTCAATGAGCCCTGGCACGCAGGGCAGCCGACCACCATAACACCCCCGAGCCTGGACTGGGCGCAAGGGACTTGGGGCCCGGGTTGCAATGTCCGGGCCGCGCCGTATGGAGAATGTGAGAAGGACCCTAGAAGGTTGGCGTTGTTGTCGCCATGGGACGAGTACCAAAGAGCCGAGCGCGTTTGAGCTTCACGCCAGAGGGCGACCGGGCTGTCGAGGCTCGTAGAGGCCTTGTGTTAGCCGATGATCACCCTGGCGTTGTCTGTCGCTCATGCATGTCAGCGCCGTGAGCGGTGACGGCTTCAGCGTGGCCCGTGATCCTGGATTGTTGATTGCAGGTTCAGCAACCCGACAGTCCCGAGCTGTTAAAACGTCTGCACGCCAAGCAGGAGCTGGGCGCTGACAAGGGGGCAAAAGTGGCTCACCGGATTCGTACCCGACGTTGAAGTCCGATCCGGTCCATTCGGTTGTGACCAGCAGAGCGATCCCAAGGATCGCTCTTTTTTGTCGGGTGATTCTCGGCAGGCCTTTCAGACCAGTCCCAGGGTTACAGGCCGGGCGCCGGGGAATACGCTCTGCAATTGAGCGCTGGAAAGCCCCCAGGCATGGCCCAGCAGGCCTCCGAGCAGATCTCGGTAGTTGTTGAGCACCGGATAGTCGCGATTTTGCAGCAGGCTCTGGGCGTTGACAGCCACCTGTTCCCCGGCGATCCGCCCGCCGCGAACCCCGCCACCCAGCACCCAGTACACCGTGCCATGGCCGTGATCGGTGCCCTTGGCACCATTCTCGCGAAAGGTCCGTCCGAACTCCGAAACCACCACCACGAGGCTGTCCTGCCAGTGTTCGCCCATGGCTTCGGCGTAGGCCAGCAACCCCTGTCCGAGGCTGGCCAGATTGTTGGCCAGGGGGCCCTGAGTGCTGCCCTGGTTGACGTGGGTATCCCACCCGTTTGCGCGAGATGAACCGGGCGCAGGCCCGCTCCCAGGCCTCTTGGTGTTCGATGTCCAACGCTCTAGATCAGTTGTTTCAACGGGCCCTTCCCGACCTTGCCGTCGACCGTTCGTCCGACGGATGGAATTGGCAAGCACTAGTCTCTGCGTCATGCTGTCGACGGATGTCGTAATGCCACTATTTTGGACTCGACCCATTTCCCCAGTGGCGTTTTCCCTCTGCGATGTTGAGATAGGTTTTCTGATGATTGTGTTGATCCTGTCCGAGGCGCGGTATGCCCGATAAGGCGTTGGCCGAAGAGCAGCGCCTGGCTGCCCTGTATGCATTGGAGTTGCTGGACACGGCCCGGTGCGAACGCTTTGATCGTATCTGCCGTCTGGCCGCGGAATACTTCAAGGTGCCCACGGCGCTGATCACCCTGGTGGATCGCGACCGACAGTGGTTCAAGTCGCGGGTCGGCTTCGTTGCCGAACAGACTCCCATCGATCAGTCCTTTTGCGCCTACACGGTCAAGTCCGATGAGGTCTTCGAGGTAAGCGATGCCCGCCAGGATGTGCGTTTCCACGCCAACCCGCTGGTCACCGAGGAGCCGGGGATCGGCTTCTATGCCGGCGCACCGCTGATCACCTCCACCGGCCACGCCATCGGCAGCCTGTGTGTGATCGACAAGCAGCCGCAATGCCTGAACGCCGCCGAGCGCCAGCATTTGCGTGACCTGGCCTCGCTGGTGATGGAGCAGATAGAGCAGCGCCAGCGCCTCACCCGTCGCGACCCGGTCAGTGGCTTGCCCAACCGTGAACAATTCCAGAGCGACCTGTACGACCTGGCGGAACAGCATCCCGGAGAAAGCCGCGTGCTGGTGCTGGTGGATGCGGTGGACATGACCGTGGCCCATGAGCTGACCCTGGCGATGGGCATGGCGCCGTTCGAAATCATTGTGCGTTTTCTCGCCCAGCAACTGCTGACCTACCTGGGACGGCATGTGCGGGTGTATCACGTCACGGTCAAGCGCTTCGGTTTCCTGCTGCCGGTCGGCCCCGGGATCGAGCGTTTTCTCGAGGGCCTGGTGCGGCGATTGCGGCGCCAGCCGCCGGGGCTCGAGCTGCCGATGATCCCCGGGGTCTGCGCGGGGACGGTGGAGTTTTCCACGGACCGCGACGCGGTGCCGGACGTGCTGCGCAAGGCCATGTTCGCCCTGGAACTGGCGACCCTGAATCGCAGTACCTGGGCGCCCTATGACGTGGTGCGGGACCAGGCCTATCGGCGTGCCTTCAACCTGGCTTCGGACATCAGCGAAGCCCTCGACAGCGGGCAGGTCTACCTGATGTTCCAGCCGCGCTTCGCCTTGCCCGACGGCGCCCAGGTCAGCGCCGAGGCCCTGATCCGCTGGGACCATCCGTGGCTGGGGCCGATTTCCCCGGCGGAGTTCATTCCAGTCATGGAGCGCAATGCCCTGATTCACCGGGTGACCCACTGGGTGATCAACGCAGTGCTGCACAAGTTGCACACCTGGGACTCTGGCAATGTGCAGCGCCTGTCGATCAACCTCTCGCCCCAGGATTTCGAGGACCAGGACATCGCTGATGTGCTCAGGGATGCCTGCCGGCGTCACGGCATTGCCCCCCAGCGCCTCGAGGTGGAAATCACCGAAGGCGCCTGGCTGCGCTCCAACCCCCGGGTGCTGGATCAGTTGAGCAAGATCCGGGCGTTGGGCATGGACGTGGCCATCGATGATTTCGGCACCGGCTACAGCAACTTCGCCTACCTGCACCAGATTCCAGCCAATGTGGTGAAGCTCGACAAATCCATGGTCACCGACCTCGAGAGCAGCGCCCAGCACCAGAAGATCACCCGCTCGGTCATCGCCCTGGCCAGGGAGCTGGGCTATCGCACCGTGGCCGAGGGCATCGAGAGTTTCAAATGCCTGCAGATGCTGCGGGCCTTTGGCTGCGACGAAGCCCAGGGCTATTACCTGGCCCGGCCCATGGCTCAGGAAAAATTCCTCGCTCGCAGCGGGGCCGGGCGCTTTCCGTTGCAGGGGGGTGGCTAGAAGCCGACAACGAGCGATGGCTGCCTCAACGTTGGGCAGCCACCAGCAGCATCATTGGCCGTTCCCGCTCTTCTTCCAGCGCCGGTTGATCGAGCACCTGCTGCGCTGTGGGGCCCCACTCTTCGACATGACGAATGCTGAACCCTGTGTCGATCAGAGTGTTGAGCAGGGTGCCCAGGGTCCGGTGCTGCTTGATCACGCCTTCCGCCAGCCAATGGGTCACGCGCTCGCCTTCCTGCTGGTAGCTGTCCAGCGGCCAGGACTTGCGGCCCTGGTCATCCACCCGCCAACCCGGGTTGCGCGGAGCCATGAAGATCGGGTGCTCGATGGAGAACACCAGGCGCGCCCCGGGTACCAGGGCGGCATGGAGTTGGCTGAACAACCCGCGCAAGTCCTTGATGTAGTGCAGGGCCAGGGAGCTGTAGGCCAGGTCGAAGCTGCAGGTGGGCAGGCTCAGGTGTTCCAGGTCGGCCCGCTGATAATCGATGTTGGAGGCCGAGGTGCTGGCGCGGGCGGTCGCCAGCATCTTTTGCGAAACGTCCAGGCCCAGTATCTGCTGGGCTCCCTGTTCGCTGGCCCAGCGGCTGAACCAGCCGTAGCCACAGCCCAGGTCCACCACCTTGAGACCGTTCATGGCAGGCAGCAGGGCCTGCAGGGCCGGCCATTCCGGTGCCGCATCGAGGCCGCCGAGAGAGCGGCCCATCTGGCTGTAGCCCTGAAAAAAGGTTGGATCGTCGTAAATGTTCTGGGTCATGTAGCGTTTCCTTCAGACTCGTGTGCAGCCGTGGTCTCGGGCGGATGATGCAAAAGACGTGGCTGAGGATTTTCCTCTGACCCTGTCACGGCGGATTTTCACTCAGTGTGGGTTATGCATTATCGTGCGCCACGCCTCAAACGATCAGCGTCGTCATCGACACCACCCCCACCGATACCAGTGGGTGATCGCCTGTAGGGGCCAACCGAATTCCCCGACCCCGGGTCTGTACCCTAAGCGAGGCATCGTGGGCAAAGCGAGAGTGATAGGCACGACAATAGAGGCCATTCATGCTGCCGAGACGGCATTGGGGCGAACCTTGCCCAGGTCGTTTGTGAACTGGCTGCTGGAGCACAACGGCAGGGCGCTGGGCGGCCTGGAAGTGTTTCCTGTCTTTGACGCGCGTGATCCCCGCAAGCCCTGGGAGTCGATAGTCCGGCATTTCCAGCAGGGCTGGCAAGACAGCTTCTGCGGCATTGCCCTCGACTTCTCCAGCCTGCTGCCGTTCGCTCAATTTGGCACGGGCGACTATTACTGCTTCGACTACGCCGTACTGGGCGACGCCGGTGAGCCGGTCGTGGTGCTTTGGTCCCATGAGACGGGTCGAACCTGTGTCGTTGCGGATGGCTATACCGCTTTTTTGGCCAATCCTGATCGGCTGTGCCAGGCGCCTGGCTGATGCGCCCTTGGCAAAGGTCGATGCTGAAACAGCGGCACCCCGATCATCTGCAGGAGGCGTGGGCTGGATTCGCTAGGTTTGCTGCTGGGGGAGAGAAGATCGTTTGAATGAACGACTTGAGAAGCTTCTACAGATATCTGCGCAAACCGCAGATTGGGGAAGTGGAGCGGGTGAAGGGAATCGAACCCTCGTTATCAGCTTGGGAAGCTGGAGTAATGCCATTATACGACACCCGCTCGAACGGCTGACTTTGTACCAGATATGGCCAGGGATTTGAAGTTTTTCTTTATCTGACTTGTGCTTGCGCGTTTCTCTGGGGCGTTGCAGATCCGTCAAACAGCCAGAAAACCGTGCGCTTTCAAGGCTGGCTGACGGTCTGCGCTAACGCTATTTCAGATGGCCAGTGCATGCTGATCCTGAGGCTGGTGGGGACGCAAACGACCGTCGTGCTGACCCGGCCTGAGGAACTCCAGCAGTGCCTGGCGGCTGTCGCGGCAGGCTGCCTTGTGTTCCATGTCGAGAAAGTGACCGGTGGCCCGAATGGTGCTGAAGCTGGAATGCGGCACATGGTTGGCGAACAACCGAGCGTCATTGGCCGAGGTGTATTCGTCCCATTCGCCGTTGACGAACAGCACCGGGACCTGGATGTTCTTCGCCGCCTTGAGGTAGCACTGGCGGTCGCTGTTGAGCACATGGCTGATGTGGAAGTGCATCTGCCCGTATTCATGCTCGGCCAGGCTGCTGACGTGGCGATAGTTGAAGCGCTTGAACAGCGACGGCAGGTGCTTGCCGATGGTGTCGTTGACCAGGTGCCCGACCCGGTGGCGGTCGAGGTTGCCCAGGTAATCGACGCCACGCTCCAGGTAGTCGCGCATCGGTTCGTTGATCACCGGCGAGAATGAGCTGATCACCGCCTTCTCGATACGCCGCGGGCGCTGGGCCAGGGCCTGCAAGGTGGCGGCACCGCCCCAGGAGAACGACAGCACATGCTCGGCGCAGAAGTGTTCGATCAGTTCCAGCAGGATCTGCCCCTCGACTTCCTTGGTGAGCATCCGTTCGTGCTTGTTGTGGATCTTGGACCGGCCGGCGTACGGCTGGTCGTAGAGCACCACGTTGAACTGCGGGTGAAGGTTTTTCACGGTCTGGGCAAAAGACGCAGTGGTGGCCATCGAGCCGTTGACCAGAATGATGGTCTTGTCTGCGGCTTCTGCGCGATAGAACTCCGTGTAAACCCGATACTGACCTTGTATATCCAGCACAGCGATTTCTGGCCTCATGTCATAAGACTCCTGGCAAGCGGGTATGCGCGCAACTCGAGTGTGCACGGGCAATGTGACAGGTAGGCATACGCCTGGAATCGGAGCCCATGTCGATCCGGTAAGGCAGGTCGACGGGTGTTGTTATAGGCGGGCGGTTTACCGGGGGAATGCAGAGCAGGCAGGGCTCAGGCCGGCAAAAGGTTTCTTAGATGTGTGGTGGTGACTGATCGGTCACAATTCGGCCGACGGACTGATTCAAGCAGGGCATCGGTGAACCTGCAAGTGCATTGGACAAATTGTTCGACAGCTTCTGCCCAGCGGTCATGCACCGGGTCCGGGTCGTCAGATCAGGCGGATTTCATCACCGCTCAGAGCCCGGTATTCGCCCGGTGCGAGGCGTTCGTCCAGGGTCAGCGGGCCCATGCGTTCCCGGTGCAGGCGCACGACCTTGTTGTTGAAGTGACCGAACATGCGCTTGACCTGGTGATAACGGCCTTCGACGATGCTCAGTCTGGCACTGCGCGGCCCGAGAATCTGCAGGTGCGCGGGCAGGGTGGTGAGGTCCTCGAAGGCGAAATACAGACCCTGGGCAAAGGTCTCGATGTATTCCGGGCCAATCTCCTGTTCGGTCTCCACGTAGTACAGCTTGGGCAGTTTGGTCTGGGGTTGGGTCAGGCGCCGCGACCAGCTGCCGTCGTTGGTGATCAGCATCAGCCCGGTGGTGTTGTAGTCCAGGCGCCCGGCGATGTGCAGCTCTTGCGGGTCCGGCTCGTGGAGCAGATCCAGCACGGTTCTGTGCTCGGGGTCGCGGGTGGCACTGACGCAGCCCATGGGCTTGTGCAGCATGAAATAGCGCGCCGGTTTGCCGGCCTGGAGCACTTCCTCATCCAGCTCTACGCGACTGAACTCGCGGACTTCGGCCTTGGGATCGGCCACCGGCTGGCCGTCGATGCGGATGCGGCGTTGCACCAGCAACAGGCGCACCTGCTGACGGTTGAAACGGGGCAGGTTGCTGAGGAAGCGGTCAATGCGCATGGTGATCGGCGGCTGGGGGCATGGTGAGGTGATTCAGGAGCGCGGCAAGGTGCCGGCGCGCAACTGCGCATCGACCCCAGCGCAACGGGGGCACAGGCAGGAGCGGTTGCGCAGTTGTGGCGGCAAGGCTTCGATGATGGCCGGATCGATGCTCACGCTGTAGCACCAGCAGGCTTGGTCCACCGTGCGCGGGTCGGCCAGGGTGCAGTCGTTGCGGGCACCGCAGGCCGGGCAGAGTTCAGGTTCATTCATGGCTGGAGTGAGGCATTTCCACGCAGGTTCGATTACGTCCACCCTGCTTGGCACGGTACATCGCATGGTCGGCACGGGACAGCAGGCTGTGCAGGGTGTCTTCCGATTGCAGAGCGGTCAAGCCGATGCTGACGGTCAGTTGCAAGGGTTGCCCTTCATAGTAGTAGCGCTGCTGCTCGGTGAGCAGACGGATTTTCTCGGCGATCTCCAGGGCGATGCTGCCTTTGGTGTCCTTGAGCAGGACGATGAACTCCTCGCCGCCCCAGCGGCAGACGATGTCGGACTGACGCAGGCAGTCCTGCAGGTCCCGGGCGAAACCACTGAGCACCTGGTCCCCGGCCAGGTGGCCGTAGGTGTCGTTGAGGCGCTTGAAATGATCCAGGTCCAGCAGCAAGGCGCAGAGGGGCGTGAAGTCGCGCCGTGCCTCCAACAGGGCCTGGGCTGCCAGCAGGTCGAAACCGCGGCGGTTGGGCAGCCGGGTCAGGCTGTCGAGGGTGGCCTGGGACTCGATCCTGCGCTGGTAGCGGCGCACCACGGCGCTGAGCAGGATCAGGACAATGGCGGTGATCACCAGGCAGATCAGCAGGTTCAGGTACAACGACTGGCGAATGCTGTTCAGGGCGCCGTCTTCTCGCTTGTCGACGAACAGGTACCAGTTCAGTTCCGGAATGAAGCGCACGTTGAGAAAGTGCCCCTGGCCCTGGACCGAGTATTCATAGCTGCCGCTATGGGGCTTGGGCAGTTGGGCCATGAGTTCCTTCAGGCTGTCGAGGTCGTGCAGGGACTGGCCGCTGCGAGCACCCTGGGGCCCGCCGTCGGCCCCGGTAAGGACGATGCGGCCGAAGGTGTCGACGAAGTACACACTGCGCTGGTAGCGCTGCTGGTACTTGTCGATCAGCTTGATCACCGCGTCCACGGTCAAGCCGACCCCGGCCGCACCGATGAAGCGGTCCTGATAGTCGTAGACCTTGTAGTTGATGAAGAAGGTCAGCTTGTCCTGGTTGGCCAGGTCCGGGTCGACGTTGATCTCGTAGGGCGTGGCCATGTCGCGCACGCGAAAGTACCAGGCGTCCCGCGGCTCATCGACCTTGACCTTCTTCAGCACGCCCTTGGCCTGGTAGTAGGTGAGGCTGGTGTTGGAGACAAAGAACGCGGTGTAGGCGGCGTAGTGGGTCATGACCTCGTTGAGGTAGCGGGTCATCTGGCTGGGGTCGCGTTCGCCGGCCACCACCCAGTCACGCATGAAGGTGTCGCGGGCCATCATCGATGAGATGAGGACCGGTCGAACCAGGTCCTTCTGGATTTCCGAGTACACCGTGTCGGAGGTCAGCGGCAGTTCGGTGTTGACGATGCTGTCGCGAATCGAGTCCCGCGAGGCGTAGTAGCTGAGCAGCGAGGTGGCGAGAAAACCACTGCCCAGCAGAGCGATCAGGACCAGCACCAGGGATCGTTGTGAATACAGGGGAGAACGAAGCAGCATGGTGATTCCGTGATAGTGGCCCAATGACGCATTCTAGTGGCAGCGCTGGAAAATAACTTGCTGATCACGGCATGAAATTGTCTCGGGATTGACACCAATGATGGGCTCGAGAAATGCCTATGGGGCTGCCTCCCGGTATCGCTGCAAGGCGCTTGTCGTCCAGTGGCGGTGCTGCAGATGCCACCGGTCGGGCGGGTAGGAGGTGTGGCGTTGCGGGACGCACCGCAGGGGCTTTTTGCAGTCTGATGTGATGTCAGTCATCGCCGTATCGGCTGACGCTGCCCAGCTTCGCTGGCGCGGCTTGCATGCGGCCCGGGAGGCGGCCATGTTCCGTCGAATCCTGTTCGGTGTCGTGCTTGGGTTGAGTCTGTCTGCCTGTGTGCCCTATTACGTCGGTCCGGGTTATTACCGCAGCGATGTGTACGCGGTGCCGGGTCCTTACTACTACGGGGGCGGGCCTTATTATCGAGGCTGGTACGGCCCCCACTATTACCGTCCGTACCATTACGGCGGCTACGGTCCGCGCTATTACGGTGGCTACCGGCGCTGGCACCACTAGCCGACGACAAGAGCCATGCAACAGGCCAGGGTCCCAGGGGGGGCAGGGGGACTAGAGGTCGAGTGTCATTGCAAGCAGCGGCGTTCTGGCAGCAGGCGCCGCTTTTTTTGTGACGCTGGAAAACCGCCGCGAATGGTTGCTGCGGGACTTGTATCAATGTGTTGCTAAAATCGCACCCGACGGGGTTTTCGCGGTCAGATGTTGCGTCAGTCAGCCATTGCTGATTGCCGCCTGCCAGCGTCGCTGGTGTGGCTTCTTCGCGGTCCAGGAGGCCGCCATGTATCGCCGACTTCTACTGATTGCATTACTGGGTCTGAGTCTTTCTGCCTGTGCCCCCTATTACGGTGGAGGTTCCGGCTACTACAGCTCAGAGGTCTATAGCGCGCCTGCGCCGACCTATTACTACGGCGGCGGGTCTTCCTATTACTCCACGGGCCGCAGCTACTACCCGCCGCGCTACTACGCCCCGGCCCCGCGTTATTACCAACCGGCGCCACGCTACTATCAGGCACCACGTGCGGTGTACCGGCCTTATCCGAACCAGGGATGGGGAAACCAGAACCGACACAGTTGGAACAGCAATGGCGGCAATCGGGACTGGGGCGGTCACGGTGGCCGAGACAATCATGACCGTGGCGACCGTGGCCGGGGTGATCATGGTCGGGGCGGTCGTGGCCATTGATACCGAGGCTTGAGCGCTGGTTGCCGCTACGGCAAGCGGGCCGGGCGGCATCAGCAGGCGCAGGCCGCTTGTGCTCCGTGCGGAGCCTTCAGTACAGGCTCCGCAGCAGTGCTTTCAATAATCGCTCAGGTCCGCCAGCGGATGGCGGCCTTCCCAGGCTTTGTGGAAGTGTGCCTCCACCACCGCCTCGGGTACGTTGTTGATGTCCGACCAGTGCCAGTGTGGCTGATGATCCTTGTCGATCAGGCGTGCACGCACCCCCTCCGCAAACTCCGGATACCGGCAGCAGTTCAGGCTCAAGGTGTATTCCATCTGGAACACTTCAGCCAGGGACAGGTGGCGGGCACGGCGAATCTGTTCCCAGACCAGGTGCGCGGTCAGCGGGCAGCCTTCGGCAAGGGTCTTGGCTGCGCGGCTGTAGAGCGGGTCACCGTGGTTCTGCAGCTGGCTGATGGCCCGCCAGGCACAGGCCACGTCGCTGACATCCAGCCATTGGTCAATCTGCTGCCGGCGTGGCAGCCACTGGGCTTCGGGCATCTGGCCCAGGGCTTCCTGTTGCAAGGCCTTGAGCAGGCTATTGAGTTGCCGCGGGGTCTGCTCCTGCCAGTTCAGTTGCAGCAGGCCCTCGATCAGTGCCTCTTGCTGGTCGTCCAGCAGAAAACGGTCGGCGAGGTTCAGGTCCAGGGCATCGCGGCCATTCATCTGGGCGCCGGTCAGGCCGAGAAACAGCCCGAGCTTGCCGGGCATTCGCGAGAGGAACCAACTGGCGCCCACATCGGGATACAGGCCGATGCTGATTTCCGGCATCGCCAGGCGGCTGCTGGGGGTGACGATACGAATCCCAGCGCCTTGCAGCAGGCCCATGCCGCCGCCCAGCACATAGCCATGGCCCCAGCAGATCAGCGGCTTGGGGTAGGTGTGCAGGCGATAGTCGAGACGGTATTCCGCGGCGAAGAATTGCCCGGCCAGGGGCGGCACCTCACCGGGATGGGCCAGGCAGGCCTGGGCCAGGCTGCGCACCTCGCCACCGGCACAGAAGGCCTTGGCGCCGTTGCCGCGCAACAGCACGCAGACCACTTGCGGGTCCTTGGCCCAGGTGTCGAGGTGTTCAGCCAATGACTGGATCATCGGCAGCGACAGGGCGTTCAGGGACTTTTCCGCGTCCAGGGTTGCGATGGCGATGCGTGCGCCATCGGTGCCGGTGAGTTCTTCGACGTGCAGGTTCATCGTGACCTCGATGGAAAATAGGAGCGATCAGTATGATCGCTGTGAGGGAAAGTGCCGGTTATGTGTCAGATCAATTGACAAGCGAAGTCGGCTTTCCTAGGGTGCGGCCATTGTTTTTTCACGGGCATGGCCATGACTGCTGACGATCGTATCAAACTCGAACCGAGCTGGAAGGAGGCGTTGCGTGCCGAATTCGAGCAGCCTTACATGTCCGAACTGCGGGAGTTCCTGCGCCAGGAACATGCCGCCGGCAAGGAAATCTATCCGCCGGGCCCGATGATTTTCAACGCCCTGAACTCCACGCCGCTGGATAAGGTCAAGGTGGTGATTCTCGGCCAGGACCCGTACCACGGGCCGGGCCAGGCCCATGGGCTGTGCTTCTCGGTGCAGCCGGGCGTACCTGCGCCACCCTCGCTGGTGAACATCTATAAAGAGCTCAAGCGCGACCTGAACATCGACATTCCCAACCACGGCTACCTGCAAAGCTGGGCCGAGCAGGGCGTGCTGATGCTCAACACCACCATGACCGTGGAGCGGGCCAACGCCGCCTCCCATGCGGGCAAGGGCTGGCAGTTTTTCACTGACCGGATCATCGAGGTGGTCAGCGAGCACCAACCGCACCTGGTGTTCCTGTTGTGGGGCGCCCATGCCCAGGGCAAGCAGAAGCTGATCGACGCCACCAAGCACCTGGTACTGACCTCGGTCCATCCTTCGCCGTTGTCCGCCTACCGAGGCTTCCTTGGCTGCGGGCATTTCAGCCGCACCAACAAATTCCTCGAACAGAACGGCGAAACACCGATCGAGTGGCGCCTGCCTCCGATTTGATCGAGGCCCTTTCGCCGCCAAGCCGGCTCCTTAAGCCCCTGTAGGAGCCGGCTTGCCGGCGAACAAGGTTCTCAGTCCCTGTTCCAATGCCGAAACAACGGCTCCGCGAGAAACAGCACGAACAGCAATCGCATCACCTGCATCGCCGTCACCAGCGGCACCGACAGTTGCAGGGTCTCGGCCGTCAGGCTCATTTCGGCGATACCGCCGGGCATCATGCCCAATGTCAGCGAACGTAGATCCAGGTGGGTCAACACACTCAGGCCCAGTGCTGCGAGGCCGGCGATCAGCATGGTCAGGGCGGTGCCGACCAAGGTCCGTCCCATGAACGACGGCGCCCGGCGAAAGAACTGCCGGTTGAAGTGACAGCCCAGGCCGCTGCCGATCAACCATTGGCCCACCTGGCTGGCGCCGTCGGGGAGGCCGATGTGCAGGTCCCAGGCGATGCTCACCGTAGCGCTGAGCAGCAAGGGGCCGAACAGCCAGGGGTTGGGTTGGCGCAACCGCTGCCAGAGCCAGGCCAGCAGGGCGCCCGCCGGAAACAACAGGACCAGCCACCGCCAGTCCACCGAGCTGGCATGCAGTGCGGGCGCGCCTTCTCCCAGCAGGTACTTGAACGCCGCCGGCACACAGAGCACCACCGTCAGCACTCGCAGGCTCTGCCCGGCCGCTACGCGGCTGAGCACCGCACCATTGCGCGCGCCGAGGTTGACCATCTCCCCCGAGCCCCCGGGCATGCTGGAGAAGAACGCCGTGGCCCGGTCCTCGCCGGTGCGCCGCAGCAGCCAGACCCCGACCACGCTGGACAGGCTGGTGACCAGGGCGCCGAAGAAGATCAGGCCGAAGTGGCTCAGCACCTGTTCCATCACCACTGGCGTGAAGTGCAGGCCGATGCCGATGCCCACCACCCATTGCCCGCATTTGCGCCCGCCGGGGATTTCCGCCAGTTGCCAGGGCGTCAGGCAGCGCACCAGGATGATCGCCAGCAATGAGCCGACCATCCACGGCAGCGGCCAGCCGACCTGGCTGGCGAGGTAACCGCCAGCCAGTCCCACCAGGGGCGTACCCCACCAGTGCCTGAAACTGGCTTCAGACATCGGCCACGGCACGTTGCTGGGCGGAGCGTTTGCGCCAGATGCGCAGCAGCGGCATGAGCAGCATGATGGCCGTCAGCACCCAGACCCCGACCGTGATCGGGCTCGACCAGAGGATTTCCATGGCTCCATTGGAGATCGACAGCGCCCGGCGCAGGTTCTGCTCCATCAGGCCGCCGAGGATGAAGCCCAGCAGCACCGGCGACAGCGGGAAGTCGAGCTTGCGCAGGATGTAGCCGAAGATGCCGATGCCGACCATCAGGAACAGGTCGAAGGTGGTGGCGTGCACCGCATAGACACCGATCCCGGTGATGATGGCGATCACCGGCACCAGGGCCCAGTTGGGCACCGCGAGGATGCGGGTGAAGATGCGGATCATCGGGATGTTGAGGATCACCAGCATGATGTTGGCGATGAACAGCGAAGCGATCAGGCCCCAGACGATATCCGGCTGTTGCTGGAACAGCAGCGGGCCGGGGGTGATGTTGTACAGCGACAGGGCGCCGATCATCACCGCGGTGGTGCCGGAACCGGGCACGCCCAGGGTCAGCATCGGCACCAGGGCTCCGCAGGCCGAGGCCCCGATGGCGGTCTCCGGTGCCGCTAGGCCGCGCTTGTCGCCCTGGCCGAAAGTGCCGTTGGCGCCGGCGATGCGTTTCTCGGTCATGTAGGCCACGGCGCTGGCCAGGGTTGCGCCGGCTCCGGGCAGCACGCCCATGATGAAGCCCAGCAGGCCGCAGCGGATGTTCACCACGAACACCGAGGCCGCTTCCTTGAAGTTGAACATCATGCGCCCGGTGGCCTTCACCGCTTCCTGGCCGCGATGGGTCTTCTCCAGCAGCAGGAGGATCTCGCTGATGGAGAACAGGCCCAGCACCAGCACCACGAACTGGATGCCGTCGGTGAGGTGGATATTGTCCCCGGTGAAGCGGTACACACCGCTGTTGGCGTCGATGCCCACCGCCGACAGGAACAGGCCGATCAAGGCGGCAATGAAGGTCTTCAGTGGCCGATCGCCGGCCATGCCGCCGAGGCAGACGATGGCGAATACCATCAGCACGAAGTATTCCGCCGGGCCGAAGGCGATCGCCCACTTGGCCAGCAGCGGGGCGAACAGCACCATGCCGCAGGTGGCGATGAAGGCGCCGATGAACGAGCTCCAGGCCGACAGCGACAAGGCCACGCCGGCCAGGCCCTTGCGCGCCATTGGGTAGCCGTCGAGGGTGGTCATCACGGTGGAGGCTTCGCCGGGAATGTTCAGCAGGATCGAGCTGATCCGGCCGCCGTATTCACAGCCCAGGTACACCGCCGCCAGCAGGATCAGCGCCGATTCCGGTGGCAGTCCGAGGGCGAAGGCAATGGGGATCAGCAGTGCCACGCCGTTGATCGGGCCCAGGCCCGGGAGCAGGCCGACCACGGTGCCGATCAGGGTGCCGGACAGGGCGGTGACCAGGTTGTACGGGGTCAGCGCGACGCCGAAGCCCTGGCCCAGATAGCTGAGGGTATCCATATCAATTCTCCAGAACGTCGAGCAGGCCGAGGGGCAGTGGCACGTCCATGACCCGGTCGAACAACCAGTAGAGGCCGACACTGAGCAGGCTGATGATCACCAGGCTGGGCAGCCAGCGGCCGCCGTAGAGCCGTGCCATCGGCACGCCGATGAGGATGCTGGCGAGGATGAACCCCAAGGGCTCGAAGGTCCCGGCGAACAGCAGGAGCAGGGCCACGCAGATCGTGATCTTGGTCAGGGTCTCGCGGTCCAGGGGCGGTTCGTCGTCGCTGTGCTTGATTGGCGCGGGGCGAAAGACCATGTACAGCAGGGCCAGCCCCATCAGCCCGAGCATCAGCAGCGGGAAGGCCCGGGGGCCCACGGGTTCATAGGAAAAGGCCGCCTGGTACGGCCAGGCCATCAAGGCCAGGCCGACACAGGCCAGTAACAGCACCGAAGCAAAAATGCGTTGGATGAGCATGGCAAACTCCTGAGCCCGGCCCGCGATGCGCGGGGGCCGGGCACTCAGTACGAAGCGGTCACTGGATCAGGCCGAACTCTTTGGCCAGGGTCTTGTAGTCGGCCACCTGTTTCTTCACGTAGGTGTCCAGTTCGGGACCGGTCATGGCGAAGGGGAACAGCTCGCGCTGGTCACGCAGCTTGGCGAACTCTTCGGAGGCCAGCAGCTTGTCGAAGGCGTCCTTCCACCAGGCGTATTCCGCGTCGCTGACCTTTGGCCCCAGGTAGAAACCGCGCACCACCGGCCAGACGATGTCGTAGCCCTGCTCCTTGGCGGTGGGGATGTCCTTCATTTCCGGCTCGTCCAGGCGCTGTTCGGAGAACACCGCCAGCAGGCGCATGTCACCGGCCTGGATGTGCGGCATGGAGTCGGAGATGTCGGTACTGCCGACCTGGATATGCCCACCCAGCAGTGCGGTGGCGATTTCGCCGCCGCCTTCCAGGGCGACATAGCGCAGGTCCCGCGGGTTGATCCCGGCGGCCTTGGCGATCAGTGCGGTCTGCATCCAGTCCTGGCTACCTACGGTACCGCCAGAGCCGATCACCACTTTGCTCGGATCTTTCTTCAGGGCCTGGACCAGGTCGTCGAGGGTCTTGTAGGGCGAATCGCTTTTCACCGCGATGGCGCCATAGCTGGTGCCCACTGCCGCCAGCCAGCGCACCGCGCTTTCATCGAAACGGCCGAACTTGCCCTGGGCCAGGTTCAGCAGCGAGCCACTGGACCAGGCCACCAGGGTTCCGGCATCGGCCGGGCGCTGGGCCACCACCGCGTTGTAGGCCACGGCGCCGACGCCGCCGGGCATGTAGGTCACGCGCATTGGCTTGGTCAGGATCTTCTCGTTGACCAGGGCGCTTTGCGCCAGCTTGCAGGTCAGGTCGAAGCCGCCGCCGGGGGAGGCCGGGGCGATGCATTCCGGACGCTTGGGCTCGGCGGATGCCGCCAGCAACTGGCCGGCGAACAGCATGCAGCCGGCGGCGAGGGCGAGTTTACGCAATGAAAGGTCCATGATTGTCTCCACAGGAGTTGTTATCGGTATGTCCGGGTCATCCCCGACCCTTTTTTTCGTAGGCGCCGGCTGGCTGGCGAAGGGGCCCATGAGCCTTGTGCAGGACTGCGGGCCTCTTCGCTGGCAAGCCAGCGCCTACGACGCAGCGAGATACGGAGGGCTTACCACAGGGCCACGGCGTAGCTCACCAGCAAGCGCACTTCATCCGCATCGCGAGCCGAATAGTTGGAACGGTAGGTGGCGTTGCGCAGGCGCACGGCGACATCCTTGAAAGTGCCGCTTTGCACCACGTACTTGATCTCGGTGTTGCGTTCCCATTCCTTGCCGGTGTCGCCGTTCTTCAGGGCGATGTTGTCACCGCTGAGGTAGCGGGTCATGAAGCTCAGGCCAGGCACCCCCAGCTTGGCGAAGTCATAGTCGTAGCGGGCCTGCCAGGAACGCTCCTCGGCGCCGGCGAAGTCGTTGATCTGTACGAAGTTCACCAGGTACGGATCGCTGCCATCGACATAGGGGAAGGCGCTGTCGCCGGACATGTGCTGGTAGCCCGCGCTGAGTTTATGCCCGTTCAGGGCGTAGCTCACCAGGCCATTGAGGGACTTGTTGTCGATCTTGCCGCCCCGGGCCTGGCCCTGGTCGTCGCTGATGGCCAGGCGCAGGTCGGTGGCGAAGGTGCCAGGGCCCATGGGACGCGAGGCCACCAGGCCGAGGAAGTGCTGGCTGTAGACATCGTCCAGCTGGGCGAAGTGGTAGCTGCCGGTGATCTTGTCGGTGAACTTGTAGTCCAGGCCGCCGAAGTTGAAGTGCTTGCCGGCCACGGTGCCGGCGAAGCGGCTGTTCTTGTTGTTGAGGCGGATGTCTTCGTAATTGCTGTCGTCGCGGTCCTTGGCCTTGTCCAGGCGGCCGCCGGTGAAGGTCAGGTTCTTGATCTCCCTGGAGGTCAGCAGGCCACCTTCGAAGGTTTGCGGCAGGATGCGCCCGTCATTGGGCTTGAGGATCGGCAACTCGGGAATCAGGCTGCCGATCTTCAGTTCGGTGGCGGAGATCTTCACCTTGCCGGTCAGGCCGAGCTTGGAGTACTGGTTGGCCGCGCGTCCGTCATCGTGGGTTGGCAGCAAGCCGGTGCCGGTGCGGTCGGGGCTGGAATCGAGCTTGACCCCAAGCATGCCCAGGGCATCCAGGCCGAAGCCCACGGTGCCTTCGGTGTAACCCGACTGCAGGTTGAGCATGAAGCCCTGGGCCCACTCGTCGCGCTTGGATTGCTGGGCACTGGTGCCGTCGCGAAAGTCGCGGTTGAAGTACATGTTGCGGGTTTCGAAGGTGGCGCTGCTGTCTTCGAAGAAGGCGGCCTGGCTGAACGGCGAGAAGCCGGCGAGGGCGGCGGCACCGGCAAGGGCGCTAGGGGTCAGACGGGAAAAACGCGCAGGCTGGGCAGCCTGAGGGTGCGAGGACGGCATCCTGGTGTACTCCGTTATTGTTCTTATTTTGACGAAAACGCTTCGAGGCGTTTTGCGGCTCGGCGGCCATCAAGGCCCGGGCAGTCGGGACTGTCCGTGACAGGACTGTAATGCGCCAACCTTTCGCTAACCTTTCAGCGCACTTTCACGGTTTTCGGGCTTCACAGCGGCGGTTGCGGCGGTACACTCCGCGCCAAAGAGTGGTACCGATAGCCCCCGGAACGAGGTAATCATCCATGCGAGTCCTGCTCGTTGAAGACCATCTGCAACTGGCCGAAAGTGTCGCCCAGGCGCTCAAGAGCACCGGCCTGACCGTGGATGTGCTGCACGATGGCGTGGCCGCCGACCTGGCCCTGGGCAGCGAGGAGTACGCGGTGGTGATCCTCGATGTGGGCCTGCCGCGCATGGACGGTTTCGAGGTGCTGGCGCGGTTGCGGGCCCGGGGCAAGAACCTGCCGGTATTGATGCTCACGGCCCGCAGCGATGTGAAGGACCGGGTCCATGGGCTCAACCTGGGGGCCGACGATTATCTGGCCAAGCCTTTCGAACTCACCGAGCTGGAAGCCCGGGTCAAGGCCCTGCTGCGCCGCAGCGTGCTGGGGGGCGAGCGTCAGCAGCGCTGCGGGGTGCTGGCCTATGACCTGGACACCCGGCGCTTCACCCTGGGTGAGGAATTGCTGACCCTGACTTCCCGCGAGCAGGCGGTGCTCGAAGCGCTGATCGCCCGCCCGGGGCGGGTCATGAGCAAGGAGCAACTGGCCTCTCAGGTCTTCGGTCTGGACGAGGAGGCCAGCCCGGACGCTATCGAGATCTACGTGCACCGCCTGCGCAAGAAGCTCGATGGCCACGCGGTGGTCATCGTCACCTTCCGTGGCCTGGGCTACCTGCTGGAAAGCCGCGATGCATAAGCCCAGCAGCCTGCGTTGGCGGTTGCTGTGGAACCTGGCGCTGTTGCTGGTGGTGCTGATGCTGGCCAGCGGCTTGAGTGCCTACTGGAATGGCCGGGAGGCCGCCGATACCGCCTATGACCGGACCCTGCTGGCCTCGGCGCGGACCATCGCCGCCGGCCTGTCCCAGCGCGACGGCAGCCTCAGCGCCAATGTGCCCTACGTGGCCCTGGATACCTTCGCCTACGACAGTGCCGGGCGCATCTACTACCAGGTCAACGACATTCACCAGCACCTGATCTCCGGTTACGAGAACTTGCCGGGGCCGCCGCCCGGTACCCCCCGCACCGATGACTATCCGGCGCTGGCGCGCTTCTACGACGCCACCTACCAGGGCCAGAACGTGCGGGTGGTGAGCCTGCTCAAGGCGGTCAGCGAGCCGAACATGAACGGCATGGCGGAAATCCGCGTGGCCGAGACCGACGAAGCACGGGTCGCCATGGCCCGCAGCCTGATGGCCGATACCTTGCTGCGCCTGGGCATGCTGGCGATCGGTGCCTTGCTCTTGGTGTGGTTCGCGGTGAGCGCCGCCTTGCGTCCACTGGAACGATTGCGCGGCGCGGTGGAAGAGCGTCAGCCCGATGACCTGCGGGCCCTGCCACTGGTTTCAGTGCAGCGGGAGTTGTGGCCGCTGGTGCGGGCCCTGAATCATTTCACCGAGCGGCTGCGAGGGCAGTTCGAGCGCCAGGCGCAATTCATTGCCGATGCGGCCCATGAGTTGCGCACGCCCCTGGCGGCACTCAAGGCACGCCTGGAACTGGGGCTGCGCTCGAGCGAGCCCGAGACCTGGCGCTCGACCCTGGAGAGCGCGGCCCAGGGTACCGATCGCCTGACTCACCTGGCCAATCAGTTGCTGTCCCTGGCGCGGGTGGAAAACGGTGCCCGAGCCATTGCCGAGGGCGGTGCGCAGTTGCTCGACCTCAGTCAGCTGGCCCGCGAGCTGGGCATGGCCATGGCGCCCCTGGCCCATGCCCGGGGCGTGGCCCTGGCTCTGGAGGCTGACGAGCCGGTGTGGCTCAAGGGTGAGCCGACCCTGCTCAACGAGTTGCTGAGCAACCTGGTGGACAACGCCCTGGCCCATACACCGCCGGGCGGCAACGTCGTGCTGCGGGTTTCACCCCCGGGGGTGCTGGAAGTCGAGGATGACGGGCCGGGGATTCCCCTGGAGGATCGCGACCGGGTGTTCGAGCGTTTTTACCGACGCAACCAGCAGGTCGCGGGATCGGGGCTGGGGTTGGCGATTGTCGGCGAGATCTGTCGCGCACACCTGGCGCCGATCAGCCTGCATGACGGCGAGCCGTCGGGATTGAAGGTGCGGGTGAGTTTTATCGCCGACTAGGGGTCAATAGAGCATTGAGCGCGATTCCAGGAGATCGCCGCACATGGCCTGGTTGTCCGGGTCGATCCCCAGTTTCTTGAAGGCCGGTACGCTGAAGGCGTCGATTCGCGACAGTGGATGCTCGGTGTCTTTGTGGCAATACAGGGTCGCCACCTGGACCAGGTCGACGTAGTCGATGGCTGTGCACTGACGGTTGAAGTTCAGGTACTGCCCGGGAATCTCCACCAGTTGCTCGGGGAATTCCCAGACCCGCAACAGCTTGTCACCCAGCAAGGGGTGGATCCGCTCGATCACATGATTGAGGCTGACCGGGTCGGAGAGCAGTTCATAGTGGTCTTCGGCGTAGGTAAGGATCGGCAGCACGCCAATCTGGTGCACCAGGCCGCCAAGCGCTGCCTGGTCAGGCTTGAGCTGGGTGTAGCTGCGGCACAGGGCATAGCTGACCCCGGCCACCTCCAGGCTATGGCGCCAGACGTCGCGCATCTTCTGCTCCACCACCTCGGAGCGGGCGTTGAAGATCTGCTCCATCACCAGGCCGATGGCCAGGTTGCTGCTGTAGTTGACCCCCAGGCGAGTGATGGCGGTGTGCAGGTCGGTGACTTCCTGGGCGGCCCGCAGCAACGGGCTGTTGACCACCTTGATCAGCCGCGCCGAGAGTGCGGTGTCGCGGCCGATCACTTTGCTCAGGGTGCTGACGCTGATTTCCGGGTCTTCGGCGGCCTGGCGAATCTGCATGGCCACCTCCGGTAGGGTCGGCAGGACCAGGTCATCGTTGTCGATGGCCTCCACCAAATCCCGTTGGACCTTTTCCGCCAGCTCAGTCATTTCAGTTCTCTAGGGTGTGGCAAAAATGAGCCAGTGATCAGCGCTGGATCTCGCGGTCGCGGTCCAGTTGGTACGGCAGGTCCAGCAATTGCAGGCCGGGCCCTTCAAGTGCACCAAGGTGCAGGTTGCCGCCTTCCACGGCCTCGGCCTGGAGCACGGCCAGCAGTTCGATCTGTTGCGGTGCTTGGGCAGCCAGCACCACTTCGCCAATGGCGCTGTTGTGGGTCGGAGAAAACAGCGGGGTGCCGGGGGCTGGCAGTTCGCCCGCAGGCAAGGCCAGGCGGTACAGACGGCGCTTGAGCTTGCCCAGGTACTGCATGCGCGCGACGATTTCCTGGCCGGTGTAGCAGCCTTTCTTGAAGCTGACGCCGCCCACGGCCTGCAGGTTGAGCATTTGCGGGATGAACAGTTCGCGGGTCTGCGGCATGACCTGGCCCAGGCCCGCGCGGATCTGGCCCAGCAGCCATTGGTTCAGATCGCCCTGGGGCAGTTGCGCGGCCAGTTGCTGGCGCAGGCTGTCGGCCCGATCTGTCGGGACCCAGAGCTCAGCGCGCTCGTTGGAGACGCGTACGGCAATCAAGCCGGCGGCGCGGACCACGGCGCCGTCTTCCTCGGGCAATCCAAGGCCCAGGGCGTCCAGCACGGCCTGCCCGTTGGTGAGGCCGAAGCGGGCCCATTGGGGGCTTTCGTCGCTGAGCTTGGCCTTGGAAAACACCGCATACTTCTTCAGGTCCGCCAGTTGCGTCTCGATCAGTTCGCTGGCCATGGCCAGCAGGCAGCCGTCGCCGTCCAGAACAATGCGGAAGCTCGATTGCATGCGGCCTTTCTGGTTGCAGCGGGCCCCCAGGCTGGATTGCGTGTCGCTGAGGTAATTGAGGTTGCAGGTCAACTGGCCCTGAAGGAACTTGCTGGCATCAGGGCCGCGGACGGCGAGTACGCCTTCGTGGGACAGGGGGCAGAAAAAAGCGGAGTCAGCCATGGTTCATCGCAGGGTAAAAAGTCTGAGGCACATCATAAGGGGGCGCCCCTGAAATGGATAGTTCACAAAGGTGGGGCGGGGCCGACCAAAGCCGACTGTTCTCGTGCCCCCCGGGCTGTATACTTGCGCTCTATTTGAGGAGGGCCCCATGGTTGAAGATGTTGAACTGAATCGCCTCTACTGGCACAGCCGTCGCGGCATGCTTGAGCTGGACGTCTTGCTGGTACCGTTCGTCCGAGAGGTGTACGCCCATCTCAACGAGACTGATCGCGAGTGCTATCGCAAGCTGCTGGAGTGCGAGGATCAGGACATGTTCGGATGGTTCATGGAGCGCAATGAATCCGAGGACCCTGAACTGCAACGCATGGTTCGCATGATTCTGGACCGTGTCCAACCCAAGTAGGCTGTTCGAGTGCCGCTGGCGTGCTTCACGGCAATTGCTGGCGGCCTACCTCCTGGCTCAGGCATTCGCCCTGGGCGCCGTTTCCCTGCTGGATATCCCTCTTTTCGCCAAGGTCCTGGGGATTTTTCTGTGCCTGGCTCACGCTGGTTGGGTGCTGCCCCGCCAGGTTCTGCTGACCCATCCCCGGGCGTTCACTCGTTTGCGGTATTCGGCGGATGGCTGGCAATTGTGGAACCCGGCCCAGGGCTGGCAGGCGGTGCAACTGCGGCCCGACAGCCTGGCGCTGCCGTTGATTGTGGTCCTGCGCTATCGCCTGGCGGGTGAGCGCTGGGTCCGTTCCCTCTGCGTGCCGCGGGATGCGCAGGCGGCCGACGAGCATCGGCGCCTGCGGGTGCGCCTCAAGTTCAGCCGGCGTAGGTGGGTGGCTGAAGGATAGTGTCCCGGGCTTCGAGCAGCTGATGCGGGTAGTCGAGGGTGTAGTGCAGGCCTCGGCTTTCCTTGCGTTCCATGGCCGAGAGGATCATCAGTTCGGCGACCTGGGCCAGGTTGCGCAGTTCGATCAGGTCCCGGCTGACCTTGTAGTTGCTGTAGAACTCGTCGATCTCGTCCAGTAGCAGGCGCACCCGGTGCTGGGCTCGTTGCAGGCGCTTGTTGGTGCGCACGATGCCCACGTAGTCCCACATGAATCGCCGCAATTCGTCCCAGTTGTGCGCAATGATCACGTCTTCATCGGAGTCGGTGACCTGGCTGGCATCCCAGGCGGGCAGGGCGATGGGGATCGATACCTGGGGCAGCTGTCGAAGAATGTCGGCCGCTGCCGAGCGAGCGTACACGAAACACTCCAGCAGCGAGTTGCTGGCCATGCGATTGGCCCCGTGCAGGCCGGTGAAGCTGGTTTCACCGATGGCGTACAGGCCGGGGACGTCGGTGCGGCCCTGTTGGTCGACCATCACTCCGCCACAGGTGTAGTGAGCTGCCGGCACTACCGGGATGGGCTGCTTGGTGATGTCGATGGAAAATTCCAGGCAGCGTTCATAGACGGTCGGGAAGTGAGTCTTGATGAAGGCTTCGGGCTTGTGGCTGATGTCCAGGTAGACGCAATCGATGCCCAGGCGCTTCATCTCGTGGTCTATGGCCCTGGCCACGATATCCCGAGGGGCCAGTTCGGCGCGGGGGTCGAAGCGTGGCATGAAGCGCTCGCCATTGGGCAGCTTCAGGTGGGCGCCTTCTCCGCGCAGGGCCTCGGTGATCAGGAAGCTCTTGGCCAGGGGGTGATACAGGCAGGTGGGGTGAAACTGGTTGAATTCCAGGTTGGCCACCCGGCAGCCCGAACGCCATGCCATGGCGATGCCATCGCCGCAGGCGCTGTCGGGGTTGCTGGTATAGAGGTAGACCTTGGCCGCGCCGCCGGAGGCGAGGATCACGAAGCGTGCGCCGAAGGTATCGACTTCGCCGGTGCCGCGGTTGAGCACGTAGGCGCCCAGGCAGCGGTCGCCTTCCAGTCCCAGGCGCTTCTCGGTGATCAGATCGACGGCGACCCGTTGTTCCAGCAACTCGATATTGGGGTGTTGCCTGGCTTGAGCGAGCAAGGTCTTGAAAATGGCGGCGCCGGTGGCATCAGCGGCATGGATGATTCGCCGGTGGCTGTGGCCGCCTTCACGGGTCAGGTGGAACTCGAAGCCGTTGTCGTCGCTGCCGGCATCGTCGTCGCGGGTAAAGGGCACGCCCTGGTCGATCAGCCACTGGATGGCCTCCCGGCTGTGCTCGACAGTGAAGCGCACGGCATCTTCATGGCACAGGCCGCCGCCGGCATTGAGGGTGTCATCGACGTGGGATTCGACAGTGTCGGTATCATCCAGTACAGCAGCGACTCCGCCTTGGGCCCGGTAGGTCGAGCCATTGGCGAGGTCGCCTTTGCTCAGGACGGCAATACGCAGGTGGCTGGGCAGGGTTAGGGCCAGGCTCAAGCCGGCGGCACCGCTGCCAATCACCAGGACATCGTGTTGAAACTGTTGGCTCATTTGAAGGATTCCGCTCAAAGCGACCCAGGACGGGGTTGGCGCAAGACGCCTGAATCGGCAAGTCAAAGCAGCCACACAGCCCACTAGTATATAGAGGGGGGGATCGGCACAATAGTCGCGCCTTCACGGCATTGTGCGACTTTGCTGAGCAAAAGCGTTGCACTCGATCCGCCTGATATGCGGACCAGCTATTGCCCGAATCGGCTATTGGCGAGTGCTGATCCAGGGAACAGGGCTGTTTTTCTCTTTATCGTTACACAATCTTCGTTCTGCACAGCTATAAAGATTGGGAACTTTTGCAGAGGCCCAAAGCTCAATAGAAGGTTGCCTGAAAGAAGGGACAGCGTCGGTTCTATCCAAGGTTTGCGATGTGTTCCTTGTGACAGGAAGCGGCGACAGGATTATTCGCGCAGCCGGCTTTGCCCGCGCTGCGTTTTTCGTGCGTGCCGGATCAGAGCCCGCAGGAAACTTGCTTGGAGGGGGAGAACTTTTGCGAAAAGCCCGAGTCTATGTTTGCAAGCCTGATCGATTAGTGATGCAAGCCTCCTCCGAGCTTATCGAGGAGAGTTCATGCTAACCCAGGAAGAGGATCAGCAGCTGGTCGAGCGCGTTCAGCGTGGCGACAAGCGAGCGTTCGATCTGCTCGTGCTGAAATACCAGCACAAAATTCTCGGGTTGATCGTGCGTTTCGTGCACGACACCCATGAAGCCCAGGATGTCGCACAAGAAGCCTTTATCAAGGCTTACCGTGCACTAGGAAACTTTCGTGGTGACAGCGCGTTTTATACGTGGCTGTACCGTATCGCCATCAACACGGCGAAAAACTATCTGGTTTCACGCGGCCGTAGGCCGCCGGATAGCGATGTCAGTTCCGAGGATGCAGAGTTCTATGACGGCGATCATGGCCTGAAGGATCTCGAATCACCGGAACGTGCATTGCTGCGGGATGAGATCGAAGGCACCGTCCATCGAACCATCCAGCAACTGCCGGAAGATTTGCGTACAGCCTTAACTTTACGTGAATTCGATGGTCTGAGTTACGAGGACATTGCCAGCGTCATGCAGTGTCCGGTGGGTACCGTGCGCTCCCGGATTTTCCGCGCTCGGGAGGCCATCGATAAAGCCCTGCAGCCGTTGTTGCAGGAAACCTGAGACAGCGGCGACAGCCAAGAGAGGAACCGCCATGAGTCGTGAAGCCCTGCAGGAATCGCTGTCCGCGGTGATGGATAACGAAGCGGACGAACTGGAATTGCGTCGGGTATTGAATGCCATCGACGAAGTGGAAACCCGTGAGACCTGGGCCCGTTATCAAATCGCCCGGGCAGCCATGCACAAGGACTTGCTGCTTCCACGTCTGGACATTGCCGCTGCTGTTTCTGCAGCTCTGGCTGATGAAGCCGTGCCGGCCAAGGCCTCCCGCGGACCATGGCGCAGCCTGGGCCGTCTGGCGGTCGCTGCCTCGGTGACCGTTGCGGTGCTGGCCGGTGTTCGCCTGTACAACCAGGACGAAATCGCCGGTGTCGAACTGGCCCAGCAGGCCGGTCAGCCAACCCTGGCTACCCCACAAGTGAAAGGCCCAGCTGTATTGGCCGGCTACAATGAAAGCTCGGAAGCCACCGGCCCCATGGCCAATGGCGTACTGCAAGGGCAGCCAGGCTGGCATGACCAGCGTCTGCCGAGCTATCTGCGCCAGCATGCCCAGCAGGCTGCACTCAAAGGCACTGAAAGCGCTCTGCCTTATGCCCGTGCGGCAAGCCTGGAAAACCGCTAAGGAGGATCATGCGCGCCATACCTCTACTAACGCTTCTGCTCAGTGGCTGGTTTGTGGTTCCAGCCCATGCCGACGAAGCCCAGGACTGGTTGCAGCGTCTTGGGCAAGCGGAACAGCAGCAAAGCTTTCAGGGCACCTTCGTTTACGAGCGTAACGGTAGTTTTTCTACCCACAACATCTGGCACCGAGTCCAGGATGGCAAGGTCCGCGAGCGGTTGGTCCAGCTCGATGGCTCCGCTCAGGAAGTAGTGCGTGTCGATGGTCGTACCCAATGCGTCAGCGGCATGCTGGTGGCAGGCTTGGGAGACACTCCCGACTCTGCGGCGCGTTCGTTGGACCCGCAAAAACTCAAGAACTGGTACGACCTTGCCGTTATCGGCAAGTCGCGCGTGGCCGGCCGCCAGGCGGTAATCGTTTCGGTCACGCCCCGCGACCAGCATCGCTACGGTTTTGAATTGCACTTGGACCGGGAAACCGGCCTGCCGCTCAAGTCCTTGCTGTTGAACGACAAGGGGCAGTTGCTGGAGCGCTTCCAGTTCACTCGCCTGGACACCGCGGATGTGCCTGAGGACGCCGAGTTGCGCCCCAGTGCCGACTGCAAGCCGGTCACCCTGGACAGTGACAAGGCCTCGGCGGTCAAGACTGCGCAGAGCTGGCACTCCGACTGGTTGCCCCCGGGCTTCGAGTTGACCAGCAGCAGCGCACGCAAAGACCCGGAAACCAAGACTCTGGTCAACAGTCTGCTGTACGACGATGGGCTGGCGCGTTTCTCGGTGTTCCTCGAACCGCTCAATGGCGCGACAGTCACTGATACCCGGACTCAGCTCGGGCCAACCGTTGCCGTGTCGCGCCGCTTGACCACGCCTGATGGCGAGATGATGGTCACCGTGGTCGGGGAAATTCCCATTGGCACTGCTGAGCGTATTGCCCTGTCGATGCGTTCCGATGCCAACGCCAAGCAATGAGGCTTCATGGGTTGTGTAAGAGGTCAGTCATGGCTGCTCCACAATTGAGAAGATGAAATGTTTGGTGAGCAATTTCATTTGCAAAATCCCCAAAGTTTTTTTATAGGTCAGAACCCCTTGGTTCTGGCCTTATTTTGTCGTTCCTGGCGCAAAAGTACTGCCCCTGTCTGGGTGGTGCCCCTTGCTCCATATCGCTTAATCACGCTCGTCGTAACGGGAGCCGTATGTCGATACCACGCTTGAAGTCTTACTTCACCATTCTTGCCACCGTGCTGGTGCTGGGTCAGGCCGTGTCTGCCCAGGCAGCCGAGTTGCCTGATTTCACGCAACTGGTCGAGCAGGCCTCGCCTGCAGTGGTGAACATCAGTACCACCCAGAAACTGCCTGATCGCCGGGTTTCCAATTCGGCGCAGATGCCTGATCTCGAAGGCCTGCCGCCAATGTTGCGGGAGTTTTTCGAGCGCGGCATGCCACAGCAGCGTTCTCCGCGCGGCGATCGCCAACGTGAAGCGCAATCCTTGGGTTCGGGATTCATCATCTCCCCGGATGGCTACATCCTGACCAACAACCACGTGATTGCCGATGCCGACGAAATTCTCGTGCGTCTGGCTGATCGCAGCGAATTGAAGGCCAAGCTGATCGGCACCGACCCTCGTTCCGACGTGGCGCTGTTGAAGATCGACGGAAAAGACCTGCCGGTGCTGAAACTGGGCAAGTCCCAGGACCTCAAGGCCGGCCAATGGGTGGTGGCAATCGGTTCGCCGTTTGGCTTCGACCACACAGTGACCCAGGGTATCGTCAGCGCCATCGGTCGCAGCCTGCCGAACGAAAACTATGTGCCGTTCATCCAGACCGACGTGCCGATCAACCCGGGCAACTCCGGTGGCCCGCTGTTCAACCTGGCAGGTGAAGTGGTGGGGATCAACTCCCAGATCTACACCCGTTCCGGTGGCTTCATGGGGGTGTCCTTCGCGATCCCGATCGATGTGGCCATGGATGTTTCCAACCAGCTCAAGACCGGCGGCAAGGTCAGCCGTGGCTGGCTGGGTGTGGTGATTCAGGAGGTCAACAAGGACCTGGCTGAATCCTTCGGCCTGGAAAAACCGGCGGGTGCGCTGGTGGCGCAGATCCAGGATGACGGCCCGGCAGCCAAGGGCGGCCTGCAAGTGGGGGACGTGATTCTCAGCCTCAACGGCCAGCCTATCGTCATGTCGGCAGACCTGCCGCATCTGGTAGGGGCACTCAAGGCCGGTGCCAAGGCCAACCTGGAAGTGATCCGCGACGGCAAGCACAAGAATGTCGAGCTGACTGTCGGTGCGATCCCCGAAGAAGACAAGGACCTGAGCATGCTGCCCAAGTCCGGCGTCGAGCGCAGCAGCAATCGCCTTGGGGTGGCTGTGGTTGAACTCACCGACGAGCAGAAGAAGTCTTTCGACCTCAAGGGCGGCGTGGTCATCAAGGAAGTCCAGGACGGTCCTGCGGCATTGATCGGCTTGCAGCCGGGCGACGTGATCACCCACCTGAACAACCAGGCGATCACCTCGGCGAAGGAATTTACCGAAATCGCCAAGGCGCTGCCGAAGAACCGTTCGGTGTCCATGCGCGTCCTGCGTCAGGGCCGAGCCAGCTTCATCACCTTCAAGCTGGCGGAGTAATCCGTCAGGCGAAAGGTTCGCCCCAATGAAAAAGCCCGCCTCGTGAGAGGCGGGCTTTTTTGTGGGCTCGACATCACTTCACCGCATCATGTCCTTGACCATCTGCTCCTGATCCATCATCTCGCGCTGGCGAGCATCGATCCGAGACGACAGGGGGAAGTTGCTGCCGGCCCGCCGCTTGGCGAAGTCCAGTTGCTGGATCGCCTGGCGGTAGTCGCCCACCAGGGCGAAGTATTCGGCGCGAGCCTGATGCAGGCCGATGATGTTGCCCGACAGGCCGCGGGTTTCTGCTACCAGGTACCAGACGTCCGGATCATCGGGGCGACTTTTCAGCAGGCCTTCCAGGGCCTTTTCCGCATCTGCCGGGCGGTTCTGCTTGAGCAGCAGGTCAACCCGGATCTGATTCAAGGGGTAGTTGGCCGGGTACAGGCTGAGCATCCTGTCGACTCGGGTTTGAGCGTCCGGCAGGCGGCTGTTGGCCATGTCCAGTTCGATCTGGGCCAGGTTGTAGGTGATCTCGTTGGGGGATTTGGCCAGTAGAGGCTTGAGGTTCTCTCGGGCCTCGTTCCATTGGCTGCCCTTGATCTGAGCGATGGCCAGGCCGTAGCGGGCAATGTCGTTCTTCGGATTTTCATCGAGCTGCGCGCGAAAGCGCTTGGCGGCCAGGCCTGGAGAATCTTCGTAGGTCAGTTGCACACGAGCGCGGATCAGTTGATAGCGCAGGCTGTCTTCGATGCCGCCAATCTTGGCCTGCTCCGCACGGTTGCGGGTGTCGGCGATCCGTGACTCGGTAACCGGGTGAGTCAGGAGGAATTCCGGTGGCTTGGCATCGAAGCGGTATTGGCGTCCCAAACGTTCGAACATGGTGGGCATCGAACGCGGATCGTAGCCGGCTTTCTCCAGGTTGAGGATGCCGATGCGGTCGGCTTCCTGCTCGTTCTGGCGGGAGAAGCGCCGCTGTTCCTGGATGGCCGCCGCCTGGGTGCCGGCAATGGTGGCGATGCCTGCATCGCCGGCGCCGGCAGCAGCGATCACGATCCCGGCCAGCAGTGCTGCCATCATGGGCACCTGCATCCGCTGCTGGGCTTCGACACCGCGAGCAAAGTGGCGCTGGGATAAGTGCGCCAGTTCGTGGGCCAGTACCGAGGCATATTCGCCCTCAGTCTGGGCATTGAGGAACAGCCCGCCGTTGACCCCGATGATCCCACCCGGGGCCGCGAAGGCGTTGAGTTGCGGACTGTTGATCAGGATGAACTCCAGGCGCCGGTCATTGACCTGGCTGGTCTCCACCAGTTTGTAGACGCTGGTTTCGACGTAGTCCTTGAGTTGCGGGTCATTGAGCTGCGAGACCTGGCTGCGCAGCAGCGCCAGCCAGGCACGGCCCAGTTGGTATTCCTGTTGAGGAGAGACGATGGCTGAACTGGCATCACCGAGTGACGGCAAGTCGTCGGCGAAGCCCGGTGAGGCGAGCAGGCAAGCGAGCGTCAGCAGGGTCGGGCGCAATAAATTCATGCACATAGCCTTAATCGACAAAGGCTCTACTGTAGCTGGACACCTGGCCGGGGACCAGATAAAGCCAGTGAAAACTCTAAGGATAAAAAGTGCTTTTGGGTAAATTCCGGCGTCTACCTGATTGTGGCTTCGGCAGGGCGCAGCAGTGCTCTGGTGCCGAGCTTCTTTATTGCCGGCGGTCCTGGCTTGCAGGGTATTCTAGACGCCTTGAATTGATGATCGGAGTCACCCAATGACCGATGTTGTCGCCCATGATGCCGAGCTGGACGCCAGCGGCCTGAACTGCCCGCTGCCGCTGCTCAAGGCCAAGATGGAACTCAATCGCCTGGCCAGTGGCGCGGTACTCAAGGTCACTGCCACCGATGCCGGTTCCCAGCGCGACTTTCGCACTTTCGCCCGGTTGGCCGGTCATACCCTGCTGCGTGAAGAGGACGAGGCCGGGGTTTATCGTTACTGGTTGAAAAAGGCCTGACATCGGCAGCCCTGCTGGCTCCCCATCTTAAGGATCATTGATGTTCAAAGTGCTACGCGACTGGATACAACGTTACTTCTCGGATGAGGAGGCGGTGGTGCTGGCGGTCTTGCTGTTCCTGGCCTTCACCGCCGTACTGACCTTGGGCGGCATGCTCGCTCCGGTGCTCGCGGGCATGGTTCTGGCTTACCTGATGCAGGGGCTGGTGGTCAGCCTGGAGCGCCTGCGCCTGCCCGGAGGGGCGGCGGTAGGGCTGGTGTTTGCCCTGTTCATGGGGCTGTTGCTGGTGTTCATCCTGGTGGTGGTGCCGTTGCTCTGGCATCAGTTGATCACGCTGTTCAACGAATTGCCGGGCATGCTCGCCAAATGGCAATCGTTGCTGCTGCTGTTGCCCGAGCGCTATCCGCACCTGGTGTCCGACGAGCAGGTCTTGCAGGCCATCGAAGTGGCTCGCGGCGAAATCGGCAAGTTCGGGCAATGGGCTCTGACCTTCTCCCTCTCCAGCCTGCCGTTGCTGGTGAACATCATGATCTACCTGGTGCTGGTACCGATCCTGGTGTTCTTCTTCCTCAAGGACCGAGCCATGATCAGCCGCTGGGTCATCGGCTATCTGCCACGCGAGCGTACGCTGATTACTCGGGTCGCCCATGAGATGAACCGGCAGATCGCCAATTACATCCGCGGCAAGGTCATCGAGATCGTCATCTGTGGTGGAGTCACCTACATCGCCTTCGTTGCCCTGGGCTTGAACTACGCGGCCTTGCTGGCGTTGCTGGTGGGGATTTCGGTGGTGGTGCCCTATGTCGGCGCGGTAGTGGTGACGGTGCCGGTGGCGCTGATTGCTCTGTTCCAGTGGGGTTGGAGCGACCAGTTCATCTACCTGATGGCGGTCTATGGGATCATCCAGACCCTGGATGGCAACGTGCTGGTGCCGTTGTTGTTCTCCGGTGCGGTGAACCTGCACCCGGTGGCGATCATCTGTGCGGTGCTGCTGTTTGGCGGGCTGTGGGGCTTCTGGGGGATATTCTTTGCGATTCCCCTGGCTACCCTGTTCAAGGCGGTGCTGGATGCCTGGCCCAGGAAGGACCCGGTGGTGGCACCTCTACTCTAGATACGCGGGGCGGCTTTCAGCCGCCCCGGTCATTTCAGGCCTTGTTCAGGGCCTGGGCTGCGGCCAGTACGGCGTCGACGTGGCCCGGAACCTTCACTCCACGCCATTCCTGGCGCAGTACACCGTCCTTGTCGATCAGGAAGGTGCTGCGGTCCACACCCAGGTATTCCTTGCCGTAGAGCTTCTTCAGCTTGATCACGTCGAACAGCTGGCAGACGGCTTCGTCCTTGTCGCTGATCAGCTCGAAGGGGAATTCCTGCTTGCACTTGAAGTTCTCGTGGGACTTCAGGCTGTCGCGGGAAACGCCGAAGATCTCGGTGTTGGCAGCCTGGAAGGCCGCGTACTGGTCACGAAAACCCTGGCCTTCGGTGGTGCAGCCCGGGGTGCTGTCCTTGGGGTAGAAGTAGATCACCACTTGCTTGCCCTTGAGGTCGGACAGGCTGACGGTCTTCCCGCTGGTGGCAGGCGCCTGGAAATCGGCAATAGGTTGATCGATAGCAACGGCCATGGGGCTTCCTTACATAGGGTTCTGTGGGCGCCAGGGTTCGATCAGCGCATCGAGGTTCATGGCGTCGGCAAAGTCCAGGAACTGGTCGCGCAGCCAGCTGATCTGGGTGCCGGCGGGCAGGGTCACGGTGAAGGTGGCGTTGAGCATGGTGCCGCCGGTTTGTGGTGCCTGATAGGTATCGCAGGTGAGGTTTTCCAGCTCGACCTGATGGTCGATGAAGAACTGGCACAGCTCATTGACGATATCCGAGCGATAGGCGGCGCTGACGTAGGCAACATAGGGCAGGGCCTGGGGACGGCTCTCCAGGGCGGCACTGCGGACCACGTTGACCGTGAACCCGTGCTTCTTGGCCAGGGACGGCAGGCTGCCTTCCAGGCGTGCCAGGGCGTCCCAACTGCCGGAAATCTCCAGGACCAGGGCGCTGCACTCGCCATGCCGAGTCAGGCGCGAGGTCACCACGGCACAGCGGTTTTCATGGCTGGCGCGGCACAGGACGTTGGTCAGCTCCATGGGGTTGGCGCCGAGGGCACTGATGACAAGGAATTGTTCGCGAACTGTGGGGGTGGACATGCAGCATTCCTAAAGCGATGAGCGGTCGTTACTTTTCACAAGCCAGAGCCGGGTATGCGCGTCGATCATCTCTCCATGGCCTTGAACCGCAAGCCGGCGACAGGCGCCGAAACTTCCGGAGCACAGGCTGGCGACGCAGGAATGGGGCTTTGGAGATCCAACAGGCAGGCAATAACCCGGTTCACACGCTTATCAGTAGCGATCAAAGCCTGAAGGGTAGCGAAAACCATCGCTCAGGGGAATGCTCACGGCGCGGGACTTTGCTTGTGCAAGGAACTTGGCGCCAGTACCATTACCGCTCTCTTTTTCCGGCAGGAGCGGTTGCATGATTGCGGGCAGTATGGTGGCACTGGTCACACCCATGGATGCACAGGGAAATCTCGACTGGGACAGCCTGAGCAAACTGGTGGACTTCCACCTGCAAGAGGGCACCAACGCCATCGTGGCGGTCGGCACCACAGGTGAGTCGGCGACCCTGGATGTCAACGAACACATCGAAGTGATTCGTCGGGTGGTGACCCAGGTTGCAGGGCGCATTCCGGTGATTGCCGGTACCGGCGCCAACTCGACGCGTGAAGCGATCGAACTGACCACCAATGCGAAGATCGCCGGCGCCGATGCCTGCCTGCTGGTGACGCCGTACTACAACAAGCCGACCCAGGAAGGCCTGTACCAGCATTTCCGCGCCATTGCCGAGGCCGTGGACATTCCGCAGATCCTCTACAACGTTCCGGGCCGCACCGCTTGCGACATGCAGGCCGAGACCGTGATCCGCCTGTCCAGTGTGAAGAACATCATCGGGATCAAGGAAGCCACTGGCGACCTGGCCCGCGCCAAGGCCATCCTGGCCGGCGTGCCCAGCGATTTCCTGGTGTATTCCGGCGATGACGCCACCGCAGTCGAGCTGATCCTGCTGGGCGGCAAGGGCAATATCTCGGTCACCGCCAACGTCGCACCGCGGGCCATGAGCCAGATGTGCGCCGCGGCCATGGCCGGCGACGCCGCCAAGGCTCGGGAGATCCACGAAAGCCTGATGCCGCTGAACAAGACCTTGTTCATCGAATCCAACCCTATTCCCGTGAAATGGGCCCTGCATGAAATGGGTTTGATGCCGGACGGTATCCGTCTGCCGCTCACCTGGCTCAGTGCCGCCTGTCACGAACCGCTGCGGCAGGCCATGCGCCAGTCCGGCGTCTTGGTTTAATTGAGGAAGTACAACGCATGAAGCGAATGGCCGGACTTTCCGCACTTGCCTTGATTATCTCCAGCACCAGTGGCTGCGGTTGGATCTGGGGCCCGGAAGGCTACTTCCGTGACCGGGGTAGCGATTATCTGCAAGCGCAACAAACAGCACCCATGCAACTGCCGCCGGATGTACAGACCGCCAAGCGTCTGGACCCCCTGCTGCCGATTCCGCGCAACGTGGCCGACGACAGCGTCAAGGGCGAGTACGAAGTGCCTCGTCCGCAGCCGCTGTCGGCGATTGCCGATGCCAGCGACTACAGCCTGCAGAAGAGTGGCGATTCCCGCTGGATCATGGCCCAGCGTCCGCCAGCGGAAGTCTGGCCTGTGGCGGTACAGTTCTTCCAGGACAACGGCTTCCACCTGGATCAGCAGCGTCCGCAAACCGGTGAGTTCACCACCACCTGGCAGCGTTCCGATGAGCTTTCCACAGCGGTGGCCAGGCGCCTGAGCAGTGCCGGTGTTGCGGCCGACAGCGAAACCCGCGTGCGGGTACGCATCGAGCCGGGTGTGCAGCGCAATACCAGTGAAATCTACGTGGTCAGCGCCGAGCGTCCTGCCGGCAGCACCGCGGATGTGGACTTCACCAACCGTTCGGTCAACGTCGGCCTGGACGCATCGCTGGTGGACGACATGCTGGCGAGCATGAGCCGTATCTCCGAGAAGGGCGGTTCGGTGTCGCTGCTGGCAGCGCGTGATTTCGACACCCCGAGCCGGGTCAGCCTCAGCGAAGACGGCAGCGGCAACCCGGTGCTGAACCTGGGCGCCGACCTTGATCGTGCCTGGTCCAGCGTGGGCCGTGCCCTGGAGCAGGGCGAATGGCGGGTTGAGGACATCAACCGCAGCCTGGGCCTGTACTACATCAACCTGGCGGAAAAAGCCGAGAAGAAGAACGACGAGCCAGGCTTCTTCGGCAAGTTGTTCGGCAGCAAGCCGGCCAAGGAAGAGATCGAAGCCCGTGCCGAGCGCTATCAGGTGCGCCTGAGCAAGGTGGGTGAGAACGTACAGGTCACCGTCGAGAAGAACATCAACACCGTCGCGCCTGCCGAGGTAGCGCGCAAAGTGTTGGGCGTGATTCAGGACAACCTGGGCTGATCGAATGCGTTTTGCCGTTCTCGGCAGTGGTAGCCAAGGGAATGGCACGCTGATCGCCAGTGCTGACACCTGCATCCTGGTGGATTGTGGTTTCTCCCTGCGGGAAACCGAGCGGCGCCTGCTGCGCCTGGGAGTCGATCCCGCGCAGTTGAGCGCCATCCTGGTGACTCACGAACATGCCGACCACGTGCATGGCGTGGGTTTGCTGTCTCGGCGCTACAATCTACCGGTCTACCTCAGCCAGGGCACTTTGCGCGGGATGCGCAAGCCGGTGGAGGTGGCGGGATTCGTCAGGGGTGGCGAGTCGTTGCAGGTCGGTGCCTTGCGCATCGACGTGATTGCCGTGGCTCATGATGCCCAGGAACCGACGCAGTTCGTTTTCAGTGACGGCCAGCGGCGTTTCGGCCTGTTGACCGACCTTGGCTCCTATTGTGCAGGCGTGCTGGAAGGTTATCGCGGGCTGGATGCCCTGATGATCGAGGCCAACCATTGCCGGGACCTGCTGGCCCGTGGTTATTACCCGTACTTTCTCAAGCAGCGGGTAGGCGGCGACGAAGGACATTTGAACAACCACCAGGCCGCGCGCCTGGTGGCCGAATTGGGATGGCAGGACCTGCAGCATCTGGTCCTGGCTCATCTGAGCAGCAAGAACAACCTGCCGCAGCTGGCCCGGCAATGTTTTGTCGACACCCTCGGGTGCGACCCGGACTGGCTGCAACTGGCCGATCAAGATTCAGGGCTCGACTGGCGCCACATCGCCTAGCCCATCTACTTAGCAAGCGGAGCCCATCATGGAAAAACGTGAAGAACTCTACCGCGGCAAAGCCAAGTCGGTTTACAAGACCGACGACGCTGACCGCTTGATCCTGCTGTTTCGCAACGACACTTCGGCGTTCGACGGCAAGCGCATCGAACAGCTCGATCGCAAGGGCATGGTGAACAACAAGTTCAACGCCTTCATCATGCAGAAGCTCGAAGCTGCCGGCGTGCCGACTCAGTTCGACAAGCTGCTGGGCGACAACGAGTGCCTGGTGAAGAAGCTCGACATGATTCCAGTGGAGTGCGTGGTGCGCAACTACGCAGCCGGCAGCCTGGTCAAGCGCCTGGGTGTGGAAGAGGGCATGAAGCTCAACCCCTACACCTTCGAACTGTTCCTCAAGGACGACGCCAAGGGCGACCCGTTCATCAACGAATCCCACGTCGTGGCATTCGGCTGGGGCACTGCCGAGCAACTGGTGCGGATGAAAGAACTGTCGCTCAAGGTCAACGAAGTCCTGAGCCAGCTGTTCGACGACGCCGGCCTGCTGCTGGTGGACTTCAAGCTTGAATTTGGCGTGTTCAGCGACGGCTCCATCGTCCTGGGCGACGAGTTCAGCCCGGACGGCTGCCGTCTGTGGGACAAGGCCACCATGAAGAAGATGGACAAGGACCGCTTCCGTCAGGGCCTCGGTGATGTGATCGAAGCCTACGAAGAAGTTGCCCAGCGCCTCGGCGTACCGCTGTAATCGACGCAAGCATCTGATAGCACGGAAAAATTTCGCTTTGGGGCTTCGCTTCAAGTCAATGTGCTGTTATGATGCGCGCCGTTGGAGAGATGCCAGAGTGGCCGAATGGGACGGATTCGAAATCCGTTGTACCTTCACCGGTACCTAGGGTTCGAATCCCTATCTCTCCGCCATACCTATGAAAACCCCTGAAACCTCTGGTTTCAGGGGTTTTTTGTTTTGCGACGCACGCAATGTCCGTACGCAGATTTCCAGTGTCGCCCCTTCCTCGATTTCTCCACCTCCCGGTCACTTGCATGCCGGGCCCGATGTGCCGTGGCCTTCAGAACCTGCGCCCGCTACCGCTCGGGCGCGCTTCAGGCGAGTGCCTTGGGTTTCGCTGCAACGATGAACCGGGGCGTGGGTAACGCTGTACAAGCCCCGGACACCGCTAGTAATATGCGAAAAGCAATCATTCTCATTAGTTGAATCCACTATGTATCAAGACAGCCTCGTCTCGCCCGTCGAACAGTTGTATGCGAATCATCACGGCTGGCTGCGGGGCTGGTTGCATCGGCGGCTCGGGCACAGTGCCGATGCCGAGGATTTGGCTCACGACACTTTTATCCGCGTGTTGCGCTCCAACCAGGATGTACGGGAGTTGCGCCAGCCCATGGCGTTCCTCGCCACCATTGCCAATGGCTTGCTGATCAACCGCTGGCGGCGCCAGGAAATCGAGCGGGCCTATCTCGAAGCGCTGGCCGCGCGGTCCGAGGCCGTGGAGCCCTCGCCGGAAGAGCGGCACTTGATGATCGAAACCCTGTTGCAGCTCGACTCGCTGCTGGTGGGGCTTTCGGTGCAGGTGCGGCAGATTTTCTTCCTGTCCCAGCTCGATGGTTTGACCTATCCGCAGATCGCTGCGCAACTGAACTTGAGCGTGGCCCAGGTGCAGCGGGCGATGGGCAAGGCCTTCAGCGTCTGCTACGCAAGCCGTTTTGAATGAACAGCGCCGCTGTCGACCCACGGGTGCGGGACGCGGCCATCGACTGGATGGTGCGCTTGCAGTCGGGAATCATGAGTGCAGCCGATCACCAGGCGCTGCAGACCTGGCGCCAGGCGAGTGCCACCAACGAACAGGCCTGGCAACGGGTGCTCAGCTTGCCGCTGTTGCAGCAGCCCGGCGCCCACCTGCTGGCCGACGCGACGGCCCGCAGGGCGCTGGAGGCTGCCGGGCCGAATCAGCAGCGTCGTCGCCATGTGCTCAAGTGCCTGTGCGCTCTCGGCCTGCTGGGGGGTATTTCCTGGCAGGGCGCTGGCTCCGCCTTCGTGCGTTCGGCCCTGGCGACCTACCGTACCGGTACCGGCGAGCGTCGCCAGTGGACCCTGGCCGATGGCAGCTCGCTGTGGCTGAACACCGCCAGTGCGGTGAACCTGGATCTGACCGCGGACTCGCGCAACCTGCAGTTGGTCGAGGGGGAACTGGCCCTGGAGGCTGCAACCGAGTCCAGGGGGCTGCAGGTGCTCACTGCTGATGCGGTGTTGCACAGTCGTGGTGCTCATCTGCTGCTGCGCCATGATCGGCAGGGTACCCGGGTCACGGTACTGGAGGGGCTGGTGCAACTGCATTCACGATACGGCCAGGCCTCCTTGCCGCTGGAGGCCGGTTGGCAGGTCCGGGTGGATGGGCGAGGTATCGGTCAGGCAAGCCGTGTCGACCGGTTCATGGCCCAGGCCTGGCTGCGCGGCATCCTGCCTGCGGAGCGCATGCGCCTGGATGCCTTGCTCGCCGAGCTGTCACGCTATCGCCCCGGCGTTCTGCATTGCAGTGAGCAGGTCGCTGCGTTGCGCCTGACGGGCAGCTTCCAGTTGGACGATACCGATGCCGCCCTGGCCTTGGTGGCCCGTACGCTACCCGTGCGTATCGAGCGGCGAACCCGTTACTGGGTGACTGTGGTGCCGGCCTGAAATTTTTTTCTTCTGTGCGCGATAGTTTTTCAACACTCGATTGGCCTACAGGAACAGCCCGCCGCAAGAGACGGGCCTCGACCTCTAGGAGCCTTGCATGATTGACCCTGCCCGCGCCTTGCGCGCCCGCACCCTTGGCCTGATTTTCCTGAGTCTGCAGCCTCTGTGCGGTCTGCCGGTGTTCGCCGCTGCGGCCGCGCAGCACTTCAGCATCGATGCCGGACCGCTGGACCAGACGCTGTCGCGTTTTGGCGTCCTGGCCGGAATCAGCATGGCGGGCAATGCAAGCCTCACGGCGGGCAAGAGCAGCCAGGGACTGCATGGCGACTTCAGCCCGGAAGCCGGTCTGGCGCGGCTGCTGCTGGGAACCGGGCTGACCTTTCAGCGCCAGGCAGACGGCAGCTATCTGTTGCGCCAGGGGCTGGAAGCGGTGGCTTTGCCAATCCAGAAGGTCAAGGGCGAAAACCTCGAGCAGGAAGACGTATATCGGGCGCCGCGCTCGTCGGTGTACATCTCCGGCGAAGACATGCAGCGCTTTGGCGTGGTCTCGGTCGGCGACGTATTGAAAGGCCAGCCCGGGGTCCAGGTGGGTGACAGCCGTAATGGCGGGGGCCTGGACGTCAACATCCGCGGTATCCAGGGCCAGAGCCGGGTGGCGGTGACGGTGGATGGTTCGCAGCAGGCGCTGGATGTGTATCGCGGTTATGCGGGCACTCAGCAACGCAGCTACGTCGATCCGGACATGATCAGCGACATCGTCATCGACAAGGGCCCAAGCCTGACCTCCAGTGCCATTGGCGGCACGGTGAAGATGCGCACCATCGGTGTCGAGGACATCCTGAAGGATGGTCAGAACATTGGCCTGCGCTTGAAGGGCGATCTGTGGAACAACGGGGTCGCACCCGCCTCGCGTGACCCGCACTCCAGGACCGAGGACCTGTACTCCGAACCGCACCAGAGCCGTGGCGGCCTGTTTGGCTCGGAGGCGGAGGCCGGCAGTGCCGCGTTTGCCTATTCCCATGAGCTGTTCGACGTGGTGGCAGCCTATGCCCACCGCAACCAGGGCAACTACTTTTCCGGCAAGAAGGGCCAGGACCGCTACCGCACCTATGACCGTTGGGGCGATGAAGAGACCAGTGTGGCCACCACCTACAACGCCGGTGAGGAGGTGTTGAACTCGTCGTCGGAGACCGACTCGTTCTTGCTCAAGACCACCCTGCGTCCGGCGGACGGCCACACCTTCGACTTGGGCTATCGCCGTTATGACGGACGTATCGGCGAGATCATGCCCTCGGACATCTTCCGTTTCGGCACCGGAGGCATCTATCAGTACCCCCTGGGCCACACCAAGATCGATACCTACACCGCACGCTACAACTACTTGCCGGCGGGCAACCCGCTGGTGGACCTGACCGCCGACCTGTGGCTGACCGATGCACAAACCAGCCAGCTGTCCGCCTGGTCGGCACCGGCCTCCCAGGCCTACCGCACGGACCGCTCCTGGAGCCGACAGGCCAACCGCCGCACCGGGGGCGGCCTGGCCAATACCTCGCGGTTCGAGACCGATTACGGCGACTTGAAGCTGGACCTGGGCGGCTCCTTCCAGTTGGAGGAGTTGCGCCCGCAAAAAGGAGTGGTCACCACCCAGGACGACATCAACGCCAACCGCAGCCTGCGGGAGGGCTCGCGGCAGGAGTTCAGCTTCAACGGCAAGCTGGAATACCAGCCGGTGGACAGCCTGACGCTATGGGGCGGCGGCCGGTATACCCACTTTCGCAGCAAGGACCAGGTGGCCCACGCAACGGCGCGGCGAGAGGAGCGAGAACACCGCTACGTGACAGTGTCGAAGCCGGGGGACTATGGATACCTGATGTGGTTTCCGGACCAGAACGGGCTGTACACCGACGCCACCGACCCTCGGTTGAACAACGGTATTGTCTTCACCAACACCAACTACCCGTTCGAGGGCACGCCCTACGACCAATACGGCGCGACCAGTACCGACGTTGACTCTCCGCAATTCGGCAGGGTGGTCACCGGCTTTGACTATTCCGGCAAGGAGAGCAACAGCGGAGGCGCTTTTGCCCCGGCCTTCGGCATCAATCTCGAGGTATTGCCCGACACCTTCCTCTACGCCTCCTACACCCGGGGCTTTCGCATGCCCTCGCTGTTCGAAACCGGCCACGGTGTGCAGCAGACCACCCCGGGCAAGGGTTTGAAGCCCGAGCGTTCGAGCAACTGGGAAATCGGTGCCAGCACCCTGCAAAAGGGCCTGCTGCTGGATAACGACACCGCGGCGCTCAAGGTGGCCTACTTCAACAACACCATCAAGAACTACATCACCCGCTACTACGACCCGACCCCGGGCCTGTGGGGCCTGATGCGCTTCAGCAACACCGACAGCTACAAGACCAGCGGCCTGGAGCTGCAAACCCGTTATGACGCCGGACGGATGTTTGCCGACTTGTCGTCCACCTACTACCTGAAGACCGAAACCTGTGACGCAGCGTTTGCCGCGACGCTGAGGGCTGCCAGCAATCCGTACAAGGACTTGAGCGGCACTCCGGACTGCACCCCGGGCAGTTTCATGGGCTCTTACACCAACACCCAGAACCCGCCGCGGTTTGCCGGAAACCTGACCACGGGCCTGCGCTTTTTCGACCAGAGCCTGACCCTCGGTACACGTATCACCTACACCTCCGGTCCCACTGTCACCGTCGACAAGCCCTGGCAGACCGGTGCTACCACGCCGCAGGTGAACTATCGCGAAGTGGCGCTGGTGGACCTGTTCCTCAACTACAAATTGCAGGAGCACACCCAGTTCAACCTTTCGCTGCAAAACCTCACCGATCGCTATTACCTGGACCCCTTGGCGCAGAGCTTCATGCCCGCACCCGGACGTACGCTGCGGATGGGGCTGCAGACCAAGTTCTGAAACCGGCCTGCTGTGTGCCCTGCGCTGTGCAGCACACTGATCGATACGCCACCTCAAGCCGGTGGCGACGACCCAGGGCACAGCGTCCCCTGTGCCTGGCCAAATGTTGACGAGCCATGACCATGCGGAGGGAAAGCTCTGTTTCGCAGCACTCCACAAAAAAGCCCCGGGAATCGGCCATTCCCGGGGCTTTTTTGTGGGGGGACATATGGCGGCGCCCCCCGGGTGGCAGGTTTTCGTGCGCCCGCGATCACGAATGTTGTCTGTCCCTGCAGAGCAGGCGCACCGGTGCCTTGCCGCCTTTGAGTCAGCGCATGCTTATTGAGAGCGGCAGATAATTCCATGTTGTTGTCGGGTATTGGGCGAGGCTTTCGTGAGTTTATATCGTTAGTCATAGACGCTGTTTGTTCTTGATAAGTGTTTCTTTATTGGCCGTAGGAAATTTCCTTTTGTTTTCTCGGATGATTCAGGCGGTCTTAACCAATCCAGTCTTGTTCTGAATCAATAAGCTCTTCTATAGAGTGATTGCCTGCTGTCGAGCCAATGCATCTCTTTTAATTAAAGATGATTGCGGGACTGCAAGTCAGCAGCGTTTGTGAGCTTCTAATTGGGGGTGAGTGCTTTGTTCTGTTACACGGTTGGAGCTTTTAGTTTCTTCCAAGTGGCGGGATATATGTTTTTTCCTCTGTGGGACATTTGGAAAAGGAAATCAGATGAAACGTAAGTCTCTGTTCTCTGTGGCAACTTCCGGGCTGATGCTTGCAGCATTGATTCCGGCTATGGCCCAGGCTAATGATGGTGTCATCAACTTCAGTGGCAGTATTACTGATGTGTCTTGCAACATTAACGGGTCGACGCCTGGATTGAATAACGTAACCAACGTCAATCTCGGTACTATCCAACCATCAGTATTCGACGGAGCTGCTGGGAAAACTTCCCCACTAGAACCGTTCCAACTGGTGCTCTCGGGAGACAACTGCAAAGACGGTTCCAAGGTCTCTATCGAGTTCGATCAGGTGGGTAACGTCGATCCAGCTTCCGGCAACCTGAAGCTGACTGGTGGCGCTGCGTCGGCGTCGGGCGTGCAGATCCAGATCTATAACGACCACGTCCAACCACCGGTCAAAATCCAACTGGGACAAGGCGAGTCAACCCCTCAAGTCGCAACCATTACTGGTAAGACCGGCACTCTGAAGTACAAGGCTGCTTATGTCTCCACCGGTACTGTTACGGCGGGTTCGGGTATTTCTCATATCCGTTACACCCTGGCTTACCAGTAAAAAACGTTAGTTACCAAGGAGTTGGTTATGGCGCCGGTAGCGCGTTTTTTAAATTCTCTCGTTATCGGTGCCATGCTCTTGGGGTTGTTCTCGGGGGCGGCTCAGGCCGGAATAATCCTGCAGGGTACTCGTCTGGTCTACCCGGCTGAGGCTCGTGAGGTTACGTTGAAGATATCCAATCCGGGGACCGTGCCTCTGTTGGCGCAAAGCTGGGTTGACGACGGGGATGCCAGTAAGTATCCGGAAGAAATAAAAGTTCCTTTCCTGTTGGCACCGGCTGTTAGTCGCCTGGAGCCGGAAGGCTCGGCGGTGTTACGTATTTCATACTTGAAAGCGCCGTTGGCAAAGGATCGCGAGACTTTGTTCTGGTTGAATGTGCTGGAAATGCCACCGCGTGAAGAAAACAAGGACAACGTACTGCAGTTTTCATTTAGATCGCGTATCAAGATTTTCTTTCGCCCCGATAACCTGGCGGGCTCCTCACATACCGCTGCTGAAAAACTCCGCTGGGAGTTCAAGCGCGGCACTCAATTGAAAGAAGCCTCCACACAATCGGACGCTCCTGTGGTCAAGGTGACCAATCCAACACCTTATTACGTGTCTTTTGGTCGCATGGAAGTTGATCTTGAAGGACGCCACGTAGCCCTGAAACCGGGCATGGTCGCGCCGTTCTCCGATGAAGTTTTCCCTTGGCCAGCCAGCGCTCCGAAAGAGCCGAAAAAGGCATCGATTCGCTATGAAGTGATCAACGATTTCGGTGGTCGCAGATTAATTAACACACCGCTGCTCTAGCCGGCTTCCTATTTCAACTTCGCTTGTATCTCAGTGTCATTGAGCTCTATAGGAGCGCGGCATGTTGAACGTTCAATGTCATAGGCGTGATGTCTTTGCGCGCCTTGGTATTTGGTGTAGTCGAGATTCTGCTGCGGATGTTCGAACGCTGTGTCTGGCGGCTGTGCTGATGGGCAGTTCAACAGGCTTGGCAGCCAACGAAGAGTCCTCGGCACCCGATCAGCCAGAGATCCAGGGCAATCAGTCCGGCCAGCCCATGGTGTTCGACAGCCAGATGCTGTTTCAAGGCAAAGGGATGCCCATCGACACTTCACGCTTTGAACAATTGGGCTATGTCGCGCCGGGAAAGTACTTGCTGGATCTGTTGGTGAGCGGGCAGTGGCGGGCGATGGAGGAAATTGAATTCCGTGCCGGCGCTGACGCCCAGAACAGTCAGCCCTGCTTCGACCGTTCACTGTTGCAGCAGTTGGGTATCGACTTGAGCAAGGCAGATGCAGCGTTGAAGGCGGGGGGTTCCCATCCACTGCAGGGCGAAGGGCAATTCTGTGGTGACCTGGGCAGTTACATCCAGGGAGTGACCACCCGCATCGACATTGCAGAACAGAAGATCGAGTGGTCCGTACCGCAGTTCTTCCTGCAGCAGGAAATGTCGAAGAACTTCGTTGATCCGGCAAGTTGGAATCAAGGGATTTCTGCCGCGGTGCTCAACTACAACACCAACCTGTTCAGCTCTCAAAGCAACGGGGTCACCCAGACCAATGGTTATGCCGGGCTCAACATGGGCCTGAACATCGGTGCCCTGCGTTTGCGCCATAGCGGTACCGTGACCTGGTCGCCAACCACTGGCAGTGACTATCAGCGTGGCTACATCTACGCCCAGACCGACCTGCCGGACTGGCGTTCGCAGCTGCTGGTGGGGGAGAGCGTCACCGATACCGATCTGTTCGACTCGGTGTCGTTTCGCGGCGTCCAGTTGTTCAGTGACTCGCGCATGCTGCCCGATACCCAGCGCAGCTATGCACCGCAGGTCCGAGGCACGGCCAACACCAACGCCAAGGTGTCGGTGTATCAGCGTGGATACCTGATCCACGAAACCACCGTCGCTCCGGGGCCGTTCGAGATTTCCGATCTGCAGGCTGCAAGCTTTGGCGGTGACCTGGACGTGACCGTCACCGAAGCCAATGGGCAGGTCAGCCGTTTTACCGTGCCCTTTGCCACCACTGTGCAACTGCTGCGCCCGGGAACCTCGCGCTACAGCCTGACGGCAGGCCAGGTGACCAGCCCCGAGCGCGGCGGCAACGGCCAGTATGTGGCCCAGGGCACGTTGCACCATGGGCTGGATAACCAGATCACCGCTTACGCCGGCACGGCATTGACCGGCAGCTACATGTCGGCCCTGATCGGCAGTGCGCTGAATACCTCCCTGGGCGGTTTTGGCCTGGACCTGACTCAGGCCAGAACCGAGATCCCCCAGGGCGGCAACATCCAGGGCTCGAGTGTGCGCCTGTCCTATAGCAAGAACCTGCCCAACAGCGGGACTCATTTTTCATTGTTGGCGTATCGCTACTCCACCAGCGGCTACCTGGGCCTGAGCGATGCCATTGCCCTGCAGGACTATGTCGATCGAGGCAACCGCGCCGAGTCCTTTGCCCGGTTGCGAGACCGCCTGGATATCAACGTCAACCAGCAACTGGGTGATGATGGCGGCCAGGTGTATGTCACCGGCTCCTCCCTCAAGTACTGGAATCGCGAGGGGCAGCGGCTCAACTTTGCCCTGGGCTACAGCAATCAGTGGCGGGGTAACAGCTATTCCTTGATGGCCCAGCGCATGCGCGCTTCCTCTGGCGGAACGGCGCGCAACCAGGGCTCGGATGACACCTTTTTCAGCCTCAGCCTGACGATTCCCCTGGGCAATGAAAGGCGTCGCGGGACCATGATCAATGCCTACGCCAGTCATGACCGCAGTTCCGGTGCGCACTACACCACTGGCATTTCCGGGCTGCTGGACCAGCAGGGCGACCTCACCTATGCCGTGTCTGCCTCCCGTGATCAACGGCAACGAGAGACCTCCACCAACGCCAGCCTCAATTACTTCCTGCCTGAAGTTTCCTTGAGCTCGAGTTTTTCCCAGGGCAGTGACTATCGCCAGGAGTCCCTGGGGGCGTCCGGCGGCATGATTGTGCATTCCGGGGGCGTGACCTTTTCCCAGCCCTTGAGCGAAACCATGGGCCTGGTGCACGCCCCCAATGCCCAGGGAGCCAGGGTAGGCAACTCCGGGGCCCGGGTGGATGGGCGAGGTTATGCGGTGGTGCCCAGCTTGAGCCCCTACCAATTGAACACCGTGGATATCGATCCCGGCACCATCGCCGACGATGTCGAGTTGCAGGTCAGTTCACGCCACGTGGCACCCGTGGCGGGCTCGGTGGTGATGCTTTCCTACCCGACTCGCAAGGCCCGGGCGTTCCTGATCGACAGCCGTCAGCCCAATGGCCAGGCGCTGCCGTTTGCCGCCATCGCCATCGATGTGCAGAGCGGTGCGGAACTGGGGGCGGTGGGTCAGGGCAGCCGCCTGGTGCTGCGGGCCGAACGGGAGCAGGGGACGATCCGAGTGGAGTGGGGCAGCGAGCCCGATCAGCGATGCCTGATCGACTACCAGTTGCCAGCGCGCGAGTCCGCGTCGTCCACCGGCTACGACTTGCTCGAACAACCTTGCCGCGCCGTGCCTGCCGTGGATGCGGGCCCAGGCCCGCAGGAGCAAACATGATGGGGCCTGGAGGACGTGAGGCCCCGGGCCCGGTAGGCGCCGGGCGCTGGCTGCTGGCGGGCTGGTTGGCCCTGTTCAGTACCTGGGCCCTGGCTGATCTGTCGATTACCGGCTCCCGGTTCATCTATCCGGCCGGGCAGTCAGCCTTGACCATCCGGGTCGGCAACGTCGGCCCGGCGCCGATTCTGTTGCAGGCCTGGCTGGACAAGGGGGATGCCGAGGCCAACCCCAGTGACCTGGTCGTGCCCTTCGTGCTCTCGCCGCCCCTGTCCCGGCTTGAACCGCGACAGCGATCGGCGCTGGTGGTGCGTTACAGCGGCGAGCCTGTGCCGGCCGATCGCGAGTCGGTGTTCTGGATCAACTTTCTTGAAGTGCCGTCCCTGGCGCCAGTGGGCAGCAACGTCCTGCGGATGGCCTATCGCATGCGCATGAAGCTGCTGTATCGCCCCCAGGGCCTGGCGGGCACGGCAGCCGAGGCCGTGGGGCGGCTGCGTTGGAGCCTGGGCGGCGCAAGTGCGCCTGCAACGACGCTGCGAGCCAGCAACCCGACACCGTACTACGTGTCCTTCGCCCAGTTGACCCTGGGTAGCGGAGCGCGAGCGAACACCTGGCAGGGGATCACGGTGGAGCCCTTTGGCTCGACGGATCTTCCTCTGGCCGAGGTGCAAGGGAAGGTCCCGGATCAGACGGTAGTTCATTACCAAGTGGCAACAGACAGCGGGGAGACGCTGAGTGGAAGTGCGCGAATACAAGACTGAAGTTGCCTTGGGCAAGTCATTGAGCAACCCGCTTGCGAGGTGTCTTGAACGGCCCCGGCAGTGTTTGCCCTGGGGCTGCCTGAGCTTGCTGCTGATGCTGCCCGGGGTGGCGGCTGCCGCGTTGCCCAACGCCGGGCAGGCGATGCGTGACCTCGAGGCCACGCAACCGGCCTTGCCGGAGCCTCCGGCGCCGGAACTGGACCTGCCGGCGAAGCCGCCGAGCGCCCCTGCCCAGGCTCCGGATACCTCCGGCATCCGTCTGCAGGTCAACGATTTCGTGATCGTCGGCAATCAGGTGTTCAGCAACGAAACGCTGCAGGCCGAGCTGGCGGACCTCAAGGGTCAGGAGCTGGATCTGAACCAGCTGCGCGCGGCTGCCGAGCGTCTGACCACCTATTACCAGAACCAGGGTTACATGCTGGCCCGGGCCTTCCTGCCGGCCCAGGACATCGAGGACGGCGTGGTGCGTATCGAGGTCATGGAGGGCCGTTACGGCCGTATTCAAGTGAACAACCAGTCCCGGGCTCTGAACTCGGTGATCAGCGGCCCCCTGTCGTCGCTGCAAAGCGATACCGCAGTGCGCAGTGACGATCTTGAGCGCAGCCTGCTGCTGTTGAGCGACCTTCCCGGGGTTCGGGTCAAGGGCACCCTGAGTGCCGGTGAGCAGCGGGGCACCACCGACCTGCTGGTCAATGCGCAGCCCGGGCCCTGGGCCAGCGGCACCCTGGAAGCCGACAACTTCGGCGGCTACTACACCGGCGAATACCGCCTGGGGGGCAGCCTCAACCTCAACAATCCCTTGCGTCTGGGTGACCAGCTCAACCTGCGGGTGCTGGGCAGCGATGAGGATCAGCGCTACTACCGCGCCGCCTACAAACTCCCGCTAGGCCCCTGGTCCACCAGCCTGGGCGTGGCCTATTCGCGGATGAAGTACGAGTTGGGCCGGGACTTCGAGCTGCTGGAGGCCAACGGCCAGGCCAGCATCGGCAGTGTCTTCATCACTCAACCGCTGATCCGCAGCCGCACCTTCGATCTCAGCGCCCAATTGCAGTACGAGGACAAGCGGCTGCGGGACGACATCGACCTGTTCGAAATCAGCAGCCAGAAGCATGTGGAGCTCTGGAGCCTGAGCCTCAACGGCAACTCCCAGGACAGCGTGCTCGGCGGCGGGCAGAACTTCTTCTACCTCACCTACGGCAGTGGCCGGTTGAGCATCGACGACCCGATGGACCAGTGGCGCGACCACTTCACGGCCGGCACCAACGGTGGCTTTCAGAAGCTCAACCTGAATGCCGCGCGCCTGCAGTACCTGAGCCCGCGCTTTCAGCTCTACGGCCAGTTCAACGGCCAATGGTCTTCGACCAACCTGGACAGCTCGGAAAAATTCGGCATCGGCGGCCCCTTCGATGTGCGCGCCTATCCCCAAGGCACCAGCAGTGGCGACCAGGGCTGGCAAGCGAGCCTGGAACTGCGCTTTCTCCTGGCCCCGCGTTGGCAGCTCAAGGCGTTTGTCGATCACGGCGCGGTGCAGATCAACAAACGCCCCTGGATTCACGATGAGAACCGCCGCCAGCTTTCGGGCGCCGGTGTGGGTGCCAGTTGGAGCGGTCCTTCGCAACAGATCAGCGTGACCAGTGCCTGGGCCCTGGACAACAACCAGGAAGGCAGTGGTCCCGAGCGTACGCCGAGGATCTGGGCAAGCGCGACTCAGTATTTCTGAAGGCGCATGTGCGCTTCGGATGTAGTGCCGCCCTGCAAAAGTTGCAAGGCGTTAATCAGTAAAATAAGGAGTCAACGTGAATAAGGTTTATGCATTGGTATGGAACCAGGCTCAGGGTTGCTGGAGTGTGGCCGACGAAGGGGCGCGGCGCCGTCGGCGTTCAGGAACCCGCAAAGGCCTGGTGGTGATGGTTGCCGGGTTGCTGGGCATAGGCGCATTGCCTATGGCCTTCGCGCTGCCGACTGGAGGAACCATAGTCTCCGGACAGGCAGACATCCTGACGTTCGAGAATGGCAAGCAGATGTCGATCAACCAGCACTCCGACAAGCTGATCACCAACTGGAACGACTTCAGCGTGAACCGCGGCCAGACGGTGACCTTCAGCCAGCCGACCAAGACCTCGGTCGCCCTGAACCGGGTGATCGGCGTCAACGGCAGTAACATCCAGGGGCAGATCAATGCCAACGGCCGGGTGTTCCTGATCAACCCCAACGGCGTGGTATTCGGCAACAACGCTCAGGTCAACGTCGGTGGCCTGGTGGTCTCGACCAAGAACATCAGCGATGACAACTTCAAGGCCGGCAACTACAAGTTTGCCGGGACCTCACAAGCTGAAATCGTCAACAACGGCGTGATTACTACCACCGATGGTGGCAGCGTGGCCCTGCTCGGCAAGACCGTGCGCAACGAAGGCGACATCAAGGCGCAAAAGGGCCGTGTGGCCCTGGGTGGCGGCGATGAGTTCACCGTCAGCTTCGACAGCAACAACCTGCTGGACCTGAAAGTCGATGCCGCGGCGATCAATGCGCTGGTCAGCAACGGCGGCCTGCTCAAGGCCGATGGCGGGCAGGTGTTGATGACCGCACGCAGTGCCGGCTCGATGCTGCAGACCGTGGTCAACAACCAGGGCGCCATCGAAGCCAACACTCTGTCGCGCAAGGCCGGCAAGATCACCCTGGACGGCGGTGATGTCGGCGTGGTCAACGTCGGTGGCTCGATGAGCGCCAATGCACTGACTTCGATCGGTGATGGCGGTGTCGTGGAGACCAAGGGCGCCGACACCAAGGTGCAACTGGCCGCCCGGGTCAACACCTTGGCCACCAATGGCAAGGCCGGTACCTGGAAGATCAGTTCCACCGATATCAATGTCAGCCCAACCTCCACCCCCGGCAGCAACAACGTGTATGCCGATACCCTGTCGTTTAACCTGGCTTCCACCAACGTCGAGTTGAGCAGCAAGTCCGGCGACGTTTCGATCGACGGTGATATCAACTGGAGCAGCGGCAATCACTTGAACGTCGCTTCGGCCCAGGACATCAACCTCAATAAAAACCTGAAGGCCAGCGGTACAGGCGCTCGTGTCGAGCTCCAGGCCGATCGGGACATCAAGCTCAATGGTGCGGTAGCGCTGACCGGTGCCAACAGCAGCCTCGGCCTGGTCTACGGCAACAGCTATGTCCTGGGCGATCGCGGCCAGGTCACCCTGTCCGGCAGCGGCGCTTCGTTCGACGTCAATGATGACCTGTACACAGTGATCCAGAACTCCGCGCAGTTGCAGGCGATCGGCACCAACCTCGGTGGCCTGTATGTGCTGGGCAATGACATCAAGGGCACCGGCATCATCAAGACCATTGGTGGCAACAGGCAGTTCAACGGCATCTTCGAGGGCCTGGGCAATACCATCAGTGGTTTCACCGTCAATACCGATGGGCCTTACGGTGGTCTGTTCGGCCGATCGTCCGGCAGTATCAGCAACCTCAAGCTGGCGTCGATGAGAATCAACGGTACTACCTCCAACTCCGGCTTCGGAAAAATCGGTGGCTTGGTGGGCGAGAACACCGGCCGCATCGAAAACGTCAGTGGCACCAACCTGGTCGTGAACGCCAACAGCAATCAGACCAACACCGTCGGTGGCCTGGTCGGCGTCAACGCCGGCGGCAGCATCAACCGTGGATCGGTGACCGGTACGGTGACCGGTAACAACAACACCTTGGCCATGGGCGGCCTGGTCGGCGAAAACAATGTTGGCCGCGCCGGTGTGGGGAGCATTACCAATAGCTCCACCAACGTGCAGGTGTTGGGCACCGTACAGCTCAGTGAGGTGGGTGGCATGGGCGGCCTGGTGGGGATCAACAAGGGCGGGGAAATCAAGGGTTCTTCGAGTGCCGGTACGATCGGAACGGGTTTCCGTCCACCCGTTAACCCACCTGTTCGCCCACCATACATCGACCCGAACCTGGGTGGCCTGGTGGGCTACAACCAAGGCGGCCTGATTGAGAACGCCAGTTCTTCGGTCAATGTCTCGGGTTATGCCGCCAGCCGTATCGGTGGTCTGGTGGGGACCAACAAAAATGGCACCATCATCGACTCCAGCGCCAGTGGTTCGGTTACCGGGGTAACGTCCCTGGCCGCAGGTGGCCTGGTGGGCTTCAACCAGAACAGCGAGCTGAAGAACGTCAAGGCCACTGGCACGGTGACTGACTCCACCGGCACCAACATTGGCGGTCTGGTGGGCAAGAACGAGGACAGCCAGATCCACACGGCGGAAGCGACCGGCAATGTGACAGGTGGTACCAACAGCAATGTCGGTGGCCTGATCGGACACAACTTTGGCGGTAACACCGAATATGTCGTGGCTCGTGGCAATGCCAGCGGCGGCAACATCAGCAACGTCGGCGGGTTGGTGGGTTACAACGACGGTGACCTGAGTTCGGCCGAAGCCAGCGGTGACGTCCGCGGCGGCGTCACCAGCTTCGTCGGCGGCCTGGTGGGTACCAATGGCGACCTTGTCGATCACCGCATCAATAGCGCATCGGCCAAAGGCGACGTAGTGGGCGGTGATCGGAGTGCGGTTGGCGGCCTGGTCGGTCAGAACAATTCGTTCATCACCAACTCCCTGGCCGATGGCCAGGTGAGCGGCGGCGTCTCTGCCCTCCTGGGCGGACTGGTCGGCTTGAACACGGGCGATCTGCGTAACTCTTCGGCCTCCGGCAAGATCAACTTCGTTGCGCGCAACGCCCAGACCTACGGTGGCCTGGTCGGGGTCAACTACGGCGACATGCGCTACAACAGGGCGGAAGAGCTGGCGGCGCAAGTGCCAGCGGTCGGCCTGAACGAGGGCGATATCCGCAACTGATGACCGGTACCCACTGATCTGAGGAAGGACAGTTCCCCGGTGCACCTGGCTGATGCCTGGCGTACCGGGTGCTGACTGATGACGGGTACCTGCTTGTCTCGTTCCTTGATGATCTTTCTTAAGGGTGGCCGGAAGCAGCCGGCCACTGTTGGACAACCCATCTCGTTTGTGCAGGGCATGGCCGTTCACACAGGCGGTGCTCCAACAGTGCAGACAGGGAGAAAGACAGATGATTCGCCAATGGCTGAGGCTTGTAACCGAGCGTAGACCGCTGTCCCTGTGGGTTCATGGCGTCGTGCTTGCAGCGATGCTTTGCGGCTGGGTCGGCACGCAAGCGCGCGCAGCCTCGGTGAACGGTTATGCCAGGGGCTGCGACGTCACCAGCAACGCCGTTACGCAATGGCGGCTGATCAACCCGTTGAACACCAATACCGCGGTAGGAACCGTGTTATGGCAGCGTACGCTGACCTTGCATACCAGTTTCAACCTGGCTGTCTCCGGCAGACCTCGGGAGCTGGTGACTGCGGGGCATTGGACCCCCGGTACGCCGCAGTACGATGGTGCCGCGCCTACCGATGTCGCCGGCATTGGCTTGCGACTGGAGGTTGTTCCTCAAGGGGGCAAGAAAATACGGGTGGCCCAGGTCACCTACCCGATTGCCTTGGAAAAAAATGACGACCTGGTCTTTGAGAGCGGTTTACCCAAGCAGACCATGGTCACCCAGATTGTTCAGTCACTGATCCTGACCGTGCCACCGGATCAGTTGCCCACGGGCACCCTCAAAGTGACTCAGGTAACAGGCTCTTCCTACCTGCAGTTGTATGCGTACGACCTGGAAAAAAACGAGTCGACCCTGGGGGCCCAATTGAGCCAGCTCAGCGCACCGCTGACCGGCAGTTGCCGCACGAGCCTGGTCATGGGCGGCATGGACTTCAACATCAACATCGAGCTGCCCAAGACCTGCGTGGTGGAAGCCTACAAAGAGATCGGGGTGCGCTTGGGGCGCTTCACCCTGTCGGACTTTCCCCAGGTCAACGCTACCTCGCCTGCGGTTCCTTTCAGTATCGGCTTGAGCCGTTGTTCGATGCAGGCCAAGCCTCGCATCAGCTTTATCGACAAGTCCGGGGGCTCGTCGGTCCCGGGCGTACTGGGTCTGATCAATTCCAGTACCCGGGGGTTCGGCATTGTCATGACCAATGGGCTGACTTCGGAACGCATCGAGTACAGCGGCCAGAGCTACGAGATGCAGCGCATCGGCGAGGGCGCAAGCATTCCCTTGCGGGCCAGCTACATCCGCATTGGCAATGACCAGGAAGTCCAGGCCGGCGGAGAGGCCAACGGGGCCGCAGAGTTCACCTTTACCTTCCCATGAGCGCGACCGGTCATTGAGCCGGTTCGCCCGTGGGCGAGTTCTACCCAACACCGTCGTTCAGTCTTGAAGGCCTAGCGAGCGCTTCAGCGGCAGTGCCGTGCTGTAAAGGTTTGCAGTACGTAGATAAATCGATATGGAGTTTTCATGAACAAGATCTATGCGTTGGTATGGAACCAGGCCCAGGGCTGCTGGAACGTCACTCACGAGGGCGCCCGGCGTCGGCGTACCGGTTCCGGCAAGGGCCTGGTGGTGGCGGTTGCCAGTCTCCTGGCGATGACCGGGTTGCCCTCGGCGTTTGCCTTGCCCACGGGAGGGGAGGTGGTGTCCGGCAGTGCGGACATCCTTGCCCAGGGCCCGAACATGTCGATCAATCAGCATACGGACAAGCTGATCACGAACTGGAATGACTTCAGTGTTCAGGCCAATCAATCGGTGACCTTCAATCAGCCCACCAGCACCTCGATTGCCCTGAACCGGGTCGTCGGCGTCAATGGCAGCCAGATTCATGGGCAGATCAATGCCAATGGCCGGGTGTTCCTGATCAACCCCAACGGGGTAGTGTTCGGCCAAGGCTCACAGGTCAATGTCGGTGGCCTGGTGGCTACGACCCGCGACATCAGCGATGCCGATTTCAAGGCCGGCAACTACCGGTTCACCGGCGACTCGGCGGCCGAGGTAGTCAACCAGGGCGCCATCACTGCCGCTGACGGTGGTGGCGTTGCGCTGCTCGGGGCCAAGGTGACCAACCAAGGCACGATCAATGCGCAGAACGGGCGTGTGGCGCTGGCCGCAGGCAATGGCTTCACCGTCAGCTTCGATGACAACCAACTGCTGGACCTGCACGTCGACAGCGCCGCGCTCAACGCGCTGGTGCACAACAGCGGCACCGGCCTGCTCAAGGCCGACGGCGGGCAGGTGCTGATGACCGCCAAGAGCGCAGGTTCGATGCTGCAGACCGTGGTCAACAACCAGGGCACCATCGAAGCCAATACCCTGTCGCAAAAAGCCGGCCGGATCACACTCGACGGTGGTGATGTAGGAGTGGTCAGCGTCGATGGTTCGCTGCAGGCCAACGCGCTAGGCGGCAAGGGCGATGGCGGGTTGATCGAGACCCGGGGCGCCACCACCCGGGTACAGCTGCCGACCAAGGTCGGCACTCAGTCCAGGGATGGCCGCACGGGCACCTGGAAGATCGCCAGCAACGAAGTCAAGGTGGGCTCCTTCTTCAACGCCAACAGCAACACCGTCCATGCCGACACCCTGTCGCGCAACCTGGCCACGACCAATATCGAACTGGCCAGTGGCAAGGGCGATGTAGCGGTGGAAAACGGGATGCGCTGGTCCAGCGGTAACCAGTTGACCCTCTCTTCGGCCAAAGACATTCGCCTGAATGATCGCCTGTCTGCCACTGGCGCCAATGCCCGGGTCGAACTCAACGCCCAGGGTGGTATCAAGCTCAACCGTCAACTGACGCTGAGCGGCAGCAACAGCAGCCTCGGGCTGAACCACGGTAGTGGGTTTGTCATGGGCCAGAATGGCGGCGTCACGCTGTCCGGCAACGGAGCGCGTTTCGACGCCAACGGTGAAGCCTACCGCGTCATTCAAGACACCACGCAGTTGCAGGCAATCGACCAGGACTTGGCCGGGCGCTACGTCCTCGGCAACTCCATCAACAGCAGCGCGCGCCTGACCTCCATCGGTGGCCAGCAGGCCTTCAGTGGCATCTTCGATGGCCTGGGCAACACCCTCAGCGGTTTGACGATCAACAGCAACGGCACCGATGGCGGGCTGTTCGCCAGCTCGTCCGGGAGCATCGGCAACCTCAAGCTGGCCTCGTTGACCATCAACGGTGCCATGCCGACCTCCGGTTCCAGTGCTGTCGGTGGCCTGGTCGGGCGCAACAGCGGGCGCATTGCCAACGTCAGCGCCAGCGATCTGCGGGTAAATGCCAAGAGCCGACAGGACAACGTGATCGGCGGGCTGGTGGGGATCAACTCCGGCGGTTCCATCGATAATGCGTCGATCACCGGTGTGGTGCTGGGCAATACCCTCACTTCGGCCGCCGGTGGCCTGGTGGGCGAGAACCGTCAGCTGGAGGGGAGTGGCGGCACCGTGACCAACAGCAGCGCCGATGTCCGGCTCACCGCCAGCATCGCCAGCAACGCCGAGGGTGGAGTGGGTGGGTTGGTGGGCATCAACCATCAAGGACTGATTGCCGACTCCTCCAGTGCGGGAGCGGTTTCCAGTGGTAACAGCTACAGCTACAAGGGCACCAACCTGGGCGGCCTGGTGGGTTACAACCAGGGCGGCCGTATCGAGCGCTCCCAGTCTTCGGCAACGGTATCCGGCACTGGCGCGAGCAACGCCGGAGGCCTGGTCGGTCGCAACGAATCGGGCCGGATCAGTGATTCGGTAGCCAGCGGCAGGTTGCAGGGCAACAGCTTTGCCACGGCCGGTGGCCTGGTGGGGCTGAACCACGACAGCGTGCTGCGCAACGTCAACGCCAGCGGCGCGGTGAATGCGGGGAACAGCCTGCACATCGGCGGCCTGGTGGGGCAGAACCTTGACAGTGACATCAGCCTTGCCGAAGCGTCCGGCCTGGTTCAGGGCGGTAGCAACAGCACTGTAGGTGGGCTGGTTGGTTCCAACGTTGGTGGGCTCATTGCCAACTCCCTGGCCTTGGGCAATGTCACTGGCAAGGATCAAAGCCATGTCGGCGGGCTCATCGGCTACAACGCCGGGGACCTGAAGTCGGTCGAGGCCCATGGTGATGTCAGTGGCGGTGCCAAGAGCGCGGTCGGTGGTCTGGTGGGTACTCATGGGATTGAGCAGGGTGACAGCCTCATCGACACCGCCTCGGCCAAGGGCAATGTTTCCGGGGGCAGCTACAGCGTGGTCGGTGGTCTGGTGGGGCAGAACAACGCGCGGATCGTCAACACGCTCGCCAGTGGCGAAGTCTCGGGCAACCAGTATGCACAACTGGGCGGCCTGGCGGGGGTAGACCTGGGTGACATTCGTCAATCGGCAGCCTTCGGCAACATCAAGGTAATAGCTCCGAACTACGCAAGCACGGGCTACGACCGCCCCCTGAATCAGCCAGCCAACCTCAACCAGGGCGAGCCGCGTAACTGGTGATCAACCCCTCTTGATACAAGGAAATGGCCACTGCCTTGGTATGCCGTGCGCGAGCACGGCATATCGAGGTTGGCCTGATTCAGGGCTGCCATGCAGCTTGTCCTGAGCGGCCCGAGGTAACGGGCGCAGTACATCGCTTGGGATTGTGCGAGCACTTAACCGCATTGCTGCCAGGGCGCTGTGCCCCAGCCGTGTTGTGCTGCTCTGCAAAGGTTTGCCGGGTATTGAGAATACGATAAGGAGCTTTATGAATAAGGTTTATGCGTTGGTCTGGAATCAGACACAGGGCTGTTGGAATGTGGCTCACGAAGGCGCGCGCCGGCGTCGGCGTTCGGGCTCGGGCAAAGGCCTGGTAGTGGCGGTCGCCAGTCTCCTGGCATTGGTCGGGATGCCTTTGGCGTTTGCCTTGCCCACCGGGGGGCAGGTGGTGTCCGGCAGTGCGGACATCCTTGCCCAGGGGCCGAACATGTCGATCAACCAGCATACGGACAAGCTGACCACGAACTGGAATGACTTCAGTGTTCAGGCCAATCAATCGGTGACCTTCAATCAGCCTTCCAGCACTTCGATTGCCTTGAACCGGGTGGTCGGTGTCAACGGCAGTAACATCCAGGGGCAGATCAATGCCAATGGCCAAGTGTTCCTGATCAACCCCAATGGCGTGGTGTTCGGCAATAAAGCTCAGGTCAATGTCGGTGGCCTGGTGGCTACGACCCGCGACATCAGCGATGCCGATTTCAAGGCCGGCCGCTACACGTTCTCCGGGACTGCGGCGACTGAAGTCGCCAACCTCGGTTCTATTACCGCGGCGGACGGTGGCAGTGTGGCTCTGCTGGGGGCGAAGGTTCGCAACGAAGGCACGATCAAGGCCCAGAACGGGCGCGTGGCCCTGGCTGCGGGCAACAGTTTCACCGTCAGCTTCGACAGCAACCAGTTGCTGGACTTGCACGTCGACAGCGCGGCGCTCAATGCACTGGTGAGTAACGGCGGCCTGCTCAAGGCCGACGGCGGCCAAGTGCTGATGACCGCCAAGAGCGCAGGTTCCATGCTGCAGACCGTGGTCAACAACCGGGGCACCATCGAAGCCAATACCCTGTCGCAAAAAGCCGGCCGGATCACCCTCGACGGTGGCGATGTGGGCGTGGTCAGCGTCGATGGTTCGTTGCAGGCCAGTGCGCTAGGCGGCGAGGGCGATGGCGGGGTGATCGAGACTCGGGGCGCCACCACCCGGGTACTGCTGCCGACCAAGGTCAACACTCAGTCCAGGGACGGCCGCACGGGCACCTGGAAGATCGCCAGCAACGACGTCAAGGTGGGCTCCTTCTTCAACGCCAACAGCAACACCGTCCATGCCGACACCCTGGCGCGCAACCTGGCCACGACCAATATCGAACTGGCCAGTGGCAAGGGCGATGTAGCGGTGGAGAACGGGCTGCGCTGGTCCAGCGGTAACCGGTTGGCCCTCTCCTCGGCCAAGGACATCCGTCTGGATGACCGCCTGTCTGCCAGTGGCGCCAATGCCCGAATCGAACTCAATGCCCAGGGTGAGATCAAGCTCAACCGTCAACTGACGCTGAGCGGCAGCAACAGCAGCCTCGGGCTGAACCACGGTAGTGGGTTTGTCATGGGCCAGAATGGCGGCGTCACGCTGTCCGGCAACGGAGCGCGCTTCGACGCCAACGGCGAAGCCTACCGGGTCATTCAAGACACCACGCAGTTGCGGGCAATCGACCAGAACCTGGCCGGTCGCTACGTCCTCGGCAACTCCATCAACAGCAGCGCGCACCTGACCTCCATCGGTGGCCAGCAGGCCTTCAGTGGCATCTTCGATGGCCTGGGCAACACCCTCAGCGGTTTGACGATCAACAGCAACGGCACCGATGGCGGGCTGTTCGCCAGCTCGTCCGGCAGCATCGGCAACCTCAAGCTGGCTTCGTTGACCATCAACGGCGCCAAGCCCACCTCCGGTTCCAGTGCTGTCGGTGGCCTGGTCGGGCGCAACAGCGGGCGCATTGCCAACGTCAGCGCCAGCGATCTGCAGGTGAATGCCCAGAGCCGGCAGGACAACCAGGTCGGCGGGCTGGTGGGGATCAACTCCGGCGGTTCCATCGATAATGCGTCGATCACCGGTGTAGTGCTGGGCAATACCCTCACTTCGGCAGCCGGTGGCCTGGTGGGCCTGAACACGGGCTCGGTGAGCCGGAGCAGCGCCGATGTCGATGTCAGGGGCACCATGAACAGCCACGCTCTGGTGGGTATAGGCGGATTGGTGGGGATCAACCAGAGCGGCTCGATCGCTAACTCTGCAAGCTCGGGAACGCTTGGGTTTGGCAGCATTCATGACTACGCCTACCGCAACCTGGGTGGCCTGGTGGGCATCAACCAGAACGGCACCATAGTGGGCTCCAACGCCTCGGGCTTGGTGTTTGGCGGGGCTGGCAACAACGTAGGAGGGTTGGTGGGTCTCAACAACTCCAGCTTGATCACCGACTCGTCAGCCAGCGGATTGGTGATTGGTCTGGTGCTTGATACCGCTGGTGGTCTGGTGGGGCTCAACCAGAACAGCGTTCTGCGCAACGTCAAGGCCAGTGGTGAGAACTATGGACAAAAGAGCTTCAACGTCGGCGGCCTGGTCGGCAAGAACGTGAACAGTGAAATCAGCGGTGCCGAAGCCTCGGGCATGGTCGCTGCGGTGGATTCCACCCATGTTGGCGGGCTCATTGGGCACAACACTGGCGGTATCACCCAATACGCCGAGGCACGAGGCGATGTATACGGCGGCTCCAACAGCCATGTGGGCGGTCTGGTCGGCTACAACGCGGGTGATCTGCGCTCGGTCTCGGCCAGCGGACGCGTCCGGGGCGAGAGTACCAGCGCTGTTGGCGGTCTGGTTGGCACCCATGCCAGTGGTCTCATCGATACGGCATCGGCCAAAGGCAGCGTCTATGGAGGCTTGCGTAGCAAGGTGGGTGGCCTGGTAGGCGAAAACAAATCCCGGGTCGTCAACTCACTCACCAGCAGTCACGTAAGTGGTGGTAGCTATGCCGTCCTTGGTGGTTTGGCGGGGGTCGACCGGGGAGAGATACGTCAGTCTTCGTCCTTCGGCAACATCAAGAGCGTGGCCGGTAACAGATGAGGAGCCCCCGCTAGTACCGGGTATGTGCAGGTTTCAGGGGCGTCAGGCCAATCCCTGACGCCCCCGGGATCTGTAGCTGCAAGGCGGCTATCGGCCAACAGGCCCCGCGCTGCGGACAAGCTCGAAGCGTCAAGGAACAACGCCGCTTTCTCTGCACGAGAAAGCGGCGTTGCCGAAGCGTTTGGTCTGATCCGGGGCCGCTATGGGGCCTGTTCTCTTTTCTGACGGCTGGAGGCAGTCAGCCGTTGCTGCATGGCATTTTTTTGGGTGTGTGTGAACCTCTCCCGGGCCTGATGTCCCGGGAGTCAAGGGCGCAGACCGCCTCAGACGCCGAGGCTTTCCAGGTCCCGGGCCAGCATCACCAACTGGTGGGCCAGGGAGCTTTCGAGTTTTTCGCTGGACAGCTGGAAGCTCGGGGCGCCGCAGGTCAGGGCCATGATGCTGCCATCAGCCAGGTGCAGCGGCACCCCAGCGCCGTTGACGTTGCGGTCCCACTCCCCCAGGGACAGGCAGAAGCCAAGGGACTCGTACTCGCGGAAGGAGTCTTCCAGGGACTTTTCCAGGGCTGGCCATTCATCGCCGATTTTCTTCGCCACTTCCCCGAGCAAATGGTCGCGCTCAAGTTTTGGTGTGGCAGCCAGGTAGGCGCGCCCCGCGGCGCTAGTGGCCAGGGGCAGGCGAACACCGGGTTCCATGCGCAGGCTGGCCACTTCGGGCGGGCGGCTACTGTCCACGTGAATCATCGACAGGCGATCGCGGCAGGTCAGGCTGACGGTGGTGTTGGTGCGGCGCGCGAACTCGTCCATCAAGGGTTTGCCAAGCTGGCGAACCCGCAGGCTGGCGGAGTAGGCGTAACCCAGGGCCAGCACCGCCGAGTCCAGCTGGTACTTCTCCAGGTCCTGGTTGTACTTGAGGTAACCCAGCTGCGTCAGGGTGTAGGTCAGGCGCGACACCGTGGGCTTGGGCAAGCCGGTGATCCGCGCGATGTCCTGGTTGCCGCGTACCGCATGGCCATGGGTAAAGGCCCGCAGCACTTCCAGGCCGCGGGCCAGGGCTTCGACGAACTTGCGGTCTTTGGGCGCTTGTTCCGGGCTGTCGTTCGGGTCGTGCATGGGGGCTTCCGGTAAGGGCTGGTGCCGGTCGCAATGCCAGTTGACCACACAGCGAGTTCTTGGACACAAAGAAAAAATGTTATCCCGGAACGGCCTGAATTGAAATCAAAGGTTCCCCTACGAAATTGAATTTCGCCCACTGTGCCCTGGGCCGCACCTGCCCGAGAGGCGGCCTTCAGCGGTTGTCGAGGCGCAGGCGACCGCGCTTGAACACCCCTTCGGCGCTGGCCAGCAGGCGATCGTCGGCGTCCAGCAGGTCACAGCTGGCCATGAAGATCTTCGCCCCGCCGCCACGCAGGCGCGCCACTGCGCGGACCTCGCTTCCCGGGGGGATCGCCGCCATGTAGTTGATGTTCAGCGACAGGGTCAGGGCCAGCCGCCATTGCTGCGGATCGGCATGCCAGGTGCCGCTCATGCCCATCGCGGTGTCCGCCAATGAGGCGATGACCCCGCCATGCAGATTGCCGGCCTGATTGAGGTGGTGCTGCTCAACGGTGACTGCGATAACGGTTTGCGCCTGCCGGTATTCCCGCAGGCTCAAGCCGAGATGGACCGCAAAACCGCTGAACAGACCTTGCAGGATCGGTGCATCAGGCACAGCACTCATAGGCGATGACTCTTGTGTCAGGCCCTGGTCGGTGTCGGGGTGAACGTAGGGGCCGTTACCAGGGCGCAGTGATTTTTCTGATTGTGTTTCGCAGGGGGTGTTCGACGTTGAAATGCAGGATGTCAGCGAATAATCTACCGGTCAATACGGAATCTTATTTCGCACAGCGAAATATAAGGATTGAAAAAAACATGGCCCATGGGGCAGGATCGACCCGGGGCCGATACCCGCTGGCGCAAGGTCTGGTCATTGGCGCAGGTGTCGAGTGCGCTTGTTCGCGGTTGTCCCCTTGATCAATCCAGGCCTCGAAGGAGTCTGCATGTCCACTACTCGCACTCAGCGTCCCCATCATCGCGTCTGGCCCAAGCGCTTGCCCCATGCCCTGACGGTGCCGGCCACCTCGTTGTGGTTCAACCTGGAGGTGGCGGCCCAGCGTTACCCGGACAAGGTGGCCTATCGGTTTTTCGGGCGGGCCCTGAGCTTCGCCGCCCTGCGGGCCGAGGCCCTGGCCCTGGCTGGCTGGTTGCAGAAGGTCGGCGTTGGGCCGGGGGATCGGGTGGCGCTGTACTTGCAGAACTGCCCGCAATTCATCGTTGCCTGCTATGCCATCCTGCGGGCCAACGCGGTGCTGGTGCCCGTCAACCCGATGAACAAGGTCGAGGAACTGGCCTATCAGCTTGGCGACGCCCAGGCGCAGGTGTTGATCTGCGCCGCGGACCTGGCGTCGACCGCCCAGGCCGCGAGTGCCGAGCTTGGCCCCGAAGGGTTGCTGCGCACGGTACTGGTGACCCGCTACAGCGATGCCATGCCGGCGCCGGCAGAGATGGACCCGCAAGAAGCCTCCAGCGTCGAGATCGATGCCTGGCTGCGCAGCGAGCCGCCGCTGCCCGAGGGCTACTGGTGCTGGCGGGAGGCACTCGGGCAAGCCCTGAGCCCCGGCGAGCACTGCGCCCAGGCCGACGACCTGGCCCTGCTGCAATACACCTCGGGCACCACCGGCCATCCCAAGGGCTGCATGCACAGCCACCGCAGCCTGATGAGCAACGCCGTCAGCGGCAGCTGGACCCAGTCCACCGTCGAGTCGGTGGGCCTGGGGGTGGTGCCGTTCTTCCATGTCACTGGCCTGGTGTGCTTTGTCCTGCGAGCGGTGTTCGACGCCACCAGCACGGTGATCATGCCGCGCTGGGACCGGGAACTGGCCGGGCGCCTGATTTCCCGCTATCGGGTGACCCACTGGACCTGCATCCCGACCATGGTCATCGATCTGTTCGGCAGCCCCAATTACCAGGACTTCGAACTCTCGAGCCTGGTGCACATCAACGGCGGTGGCGCGGCGATGCCCCAGGCGGTAGCGGAGCGCCTGCGCCAGGAGTTCGGCCTGACCTTCCTCGAAGGCTACGGGCTGACGGAAACCGCCGCCGCCAGCCATGGCAACCCTCCCGAACGGGCCAAGCTGCAATGCCTGGGCATGCCCTTCTTCGGGGTCGATTCACGGGTGGTCGATCCCCACACCCTGGAGGAACTGGAGCCTGGCCAGGTGGGTGAAATCATTACCTTTGGGCCGATGCTGTTCAAAGGTTACTGGCGCAATCCCGAGGCGACGGCCGCGGCCTTCGTCGAGTTCGAGGGCAAGCGCTTCTTGCGTACCGGCGACCTCGGCCACATGGACCAGGAGGGCTACTTTTTTCTCACCGATCGCCTCAAGCGGATGATCAACAGCAGCGGTTTCAAGGTCTGGCCGGCCGAGGTCGAGGCGTTGCTGTTCAAGCATCCGGCGGTGCATGAGGCCTGTGTCATCGCGGTCCGGGACGGTTATCGCGGGGAGTCGGTAAAAGCCCTGGTGGTGCTGCGCAGCGAGGCCGTGGGCCAGGTCCGCGCCGAAGACATCATCGACTGGTCGAAGCAGCACATGGCGGCCTACAAGGTGCCGCGGCTGCTGGAGTTCGTTGACAGCCTGCCCAAGTCCGGCTCAGGCAAAGTCATGTGGCGCGTGCTGCAGGACCGCGAGGCGAGCAATCACTGAATTTCGATTCCACTGACGCTGCACCCACCGACTCCGCCGGAGACGACAATGACTAGAAAAATAATAACGGTCCCAGATCCACATGCCTTGCACGACCCCGCCCAGGCACTCGATGCGCTCTACGCGAAGATACGCTGGCGCCTGCTGCCGCTGCTGATGACCTGCTACATGATCGCCTTTCTCGATCGGGTCAACATCGGCTATGCGCAACTGCAGATGAAACAGACCCTGCCTTTTGGCGATGCCGTGTATGGCCTGGGTGCCGGTATCTTCTTTATCGGCTACTTCCTCTTCGAGGTGCCGAGCAACCTCATGCTCAAGCGCAGCGGTGTGCGCAAGACCTTGCTGCGCATCATGTTCTGCTGGGGCGTGGTGGCCGCGGCGATGATGTTCGTCACCACACCGTTGCAGTTCTACATCCTGCGTTTCCTGCTGGGGGCCTTTGAGGCCGGGTTCTTTCCGGGGGTGATCCTGTACTTCACCTACTGGTTCCCGGCGCCGCGCCGGGGGCAGGTGATCGCCCTCTTCATGACCGCTGCGGCCGTCGCCGGGCTCATCGCCGGGCCGGTCTCTGGCAGCATTCTCAAGTACCTCAACGGCGTGGCCGGCTACCACGGCTGGCAGTGGATGTTCGTGCTCCAGGGCCTGCCGGCCAGCGTGCTCGGGGTGATGGCCTTCTTCTACCTGCCGGACTCCCCGGAGCAAGCCAAGTGGCTCAGCCCGCGCGACAAGCAGTTGCTGGACGCCGACATGGCCCAGGACCTGAAAAACGCCCGGGACAAATCCCAGGGCAGCCTGGGGCAGATGTTTCGCGACCCCAAGATCTACCTGCTGTCCATGGCCTATTTCATGTTCCTCGGGGCCACCTACATGCTGGTGTTCTGGATGCCGAGCCTGATCCAGGGCTGGGGCACCAAGGACCTGTTGCAGGTGGGGCTGATCACGGCGGTGCCCAACATCATCGGCATTGTCGGCATGGTGCTGATCGGCCTGCACTCCGATAAGCGCCGGGAGCGCCGCTGGCATTTCGTCGGTTGCATGGCCGTCGCGGCGTTCGGCCTGGCGATCATCACCCAGTTGAACGGCCATCTGCTGCTGTCAGTGGCCGCGCTGTGTGTGGCTTATGTGGGGATCAAGGCCGGAACGCCACTGTTCTTCGCCCTGGTCAGCGAATACCTGTCGGTAGCGGCCACCGCCGGCGGCATCGCCTTCATCAGCAGCCTGGGCAACCTCGGCCCGGCGGTGACGCCCTGGCTCAACGGGGTGATCAACAGCCACACCGGCGGGCATGTGTCCAGCATGTACCTGGGGATCGCGATGTACCTGCTGGCCGGGGTGCTGGTGCTGATCACCGCTCGTACCGCCAGAGCCGCCAAGCCCTTGGCGATCATGGCCCAGTCATGAAGTCCATTCGCCCTTGCACAGGAGCCAGGCCATGAGCTTGCCCGAGATACTTTCCCAGCGCCTGCGGTTGCCGGTGATGGCCGCGCCGCTGTTCATCATTTCCACCCCCGAACTGGTGATCGCCCAGTGCAAGGCCGGGATCATCGGCTCGTTTCCGGCGTTGAATGCCCGGCCGGCCGAGCGCTTGTCAGCATGGATCGAACAGATCACCCAGGCCCTGGCCGAGCACGACCGGCTGCACCCGGAGCGGCCCGCGGCGCCCTTTGCGGTGAACCAGATCGTCCATCGTTCCAATGACCGGCTCGAGCACGACATGGCCGTCTGTGTGCAGCACCAGGTGCCGATCATCATCACGTCCCTGGGCGCGCGACCGGAGATCAACCAGGCGGTGCACAGCTACGGCGGTATCGTCCTGCATGACGTGATCAACAACGGTTTTGCGCGCAAGGCCATCGACAAGGGCGCCGACGGCCTGATCGCCGTGGCGGCCGGTGCCGGAGGGCATGCGGGCAGCCAGTCGCCCTTTGCCCTGGTGCAGGAGATCCGCCAGTGGTTCGCCGGTCCGCTGCTGCTGTCCGGGGCCATCGCTTCGGGGCGGGCGATCCTCGCCGCCCAGGCCCTGGGGGCTGATCTTGCGTACATCGGCTCGGCCTTCATCGCCACCGAGGAAGCCAATGCGGTGCAGGGCTACAAGCAGATGATCTGCCAGTCGGGGGCTCAGGACATCGTCTACACCAACCTGATTACCGGGGTGCACGGCAACTACCTGAAAGCTTCCTTGGTGGCGGCCGGGCTGGACCCGGAGCGCCTGCCGGAAAGCGACCCGTCACAGATGAACTTCGGTTCGGACCGCCAACGGCCCAAGGCCTGGAAGGAGATCTGGGGCTGTGGCCAGGGAATTGGCGTGCTGGAGGGCGTAGCGCCCGCCGAGGCGTTGGTGGCCCGGCTCGAGCGCGAATACCGAGAGGCCTGCCAGGGGCTTCGCGCTACCTTGGGCTGAGGCGCCTGAGTGGTGCCGAAGCTGCCGGCCATTGCCGGCAGCCGGGTTTTGGGGTTACCAGAGCTTGACGCTGTAATCGACGATCAAGCGGTTTTCATCCACGTTGGCACTGTAGTTGGCGCGGTACATCACGTTGCGCCAACGCAGGCCGAGGTCCTTGAACGGGCCGTTCTGGATCACATAGGCCAGGTCGGTATCGAGTTCGCGCTCCCGGGCGTGCTGCTGGCCGATCCTGAATTCATTGCTGCGCACATAACGGCTCATCAGGCTCAGGCCGGGCAGGCCGGCGGCTGCGAAATCATAGCGGTAGCGCAGTTGCCAGGAGTCTTCCCCAGCGTTGACGAAGCTCTTGTAGGTCGAGGTATTGAACCCATAGGGGTCGGTGCCGCTGATGAATGGCATGCCGCTGCGCCCGCTCTGGTCCTGATAGATGAAGCTCAGGGCATGGCCCCGATAGGTCAGGGTTTGCATGACCCCCAGGTTACGGTTGTCGACCTCGGCCTGGCCCAGGCCGGCGCTGTGGAAGTAGCGCACTTCGGACTTCAGCGAGAGGTTCCTGGCCAGCGGCACATGGTGGGTCAGGTTGCCGTAGTGCTGGCGGTAGTTGTCCTGCAGTTCGGCATAGAAGTAGCTGGCCTTGAGCGCATCGCTGAAGGCGTAGCCGGCACCGCCGTAGCTGAAGCGGTCGCTGTCGACCCGGCCAGCGACCTGCCGGCCGTTTCTGGCCAGGGCGGACATCTGCAGGTCTTCCTGGTCGGTCGAGTTGCGCTGGCGCACGCTGGCGAAGCGGCCCAGGGTCAGGGACAGGTCCTGGAGATCATTGGACACCCACTGCGCGCCGTTGAAGGTCTGCGGCAGCAGGCGGGTGTCGTTGCGAAAGGCCACCGGCAGCAAGGGTTCGTGGCTGCCGAGGCTCAAGACACTCTTGGCGACCCGGGCCTTGGCGGTCACCCCGAACGACCCGTACCGGTCGGCCACATCGCCGCTGCGGTCTGCCAGCAACGCTCCGGTATGGGCCGTGCCGCCACCGGAGTCGAGCTTGATGCCCAGCAGGCCGAGCCCGTCGACCCCGAGGCCGAGCGTGCCATCGGTGAACCCCGACTGGTAGCGCAGGATGAAGCCCTGGGCCCATTCCTCGGCCTTGTTCTGTGGCGGGCGATCGCCATGGAAGTCGCGGTTCATGTAGAAGTTGCGCGCGCCCAGGGTCAGCTGGCTGTCTTCGATGAACTGTGCCTGGCACACCAGTGGCAGCACGCAGCCGCCCACCAGAGTGGAAAAGGGCAGGGAAGGGATGGATATGGATTGCATGGTGTTCACCTGTCTTGTTGTTTTTATAGTGATGTGCGGCTATGCCGGGGTTGAGCCGGCCCTGTGAAACCTAGGGGGCGACTGCTATCGACCCCGCCAGGGGACGGGGTCGATGAGCAGGCAAGGTGGCAATGGCTTGCCGGGGAAAGGGAAGGTCAGTGCCGTGTGCCGGCGTTGGCTGCGCCCAAGGCAAGGACGGCGGCGACACCTCGGGCCCTGGCGACGGGGGCCTGTCGTCGCCGGCGTTTGGCGTTCACAGCGCCTGTTCTTGGCCGAGGGCGATATAGCGCTGCAGGTGGTGGTCCTCATCGCCCAACTGGTGGTCGATCATTACCAGGCGCTTGGCGTAATGGGCCAGGGGCAGCTCCCAGGTCATGCCGATACCGCCATGCAGCTGGATGCACTCCTCGGCCACCAGGGTGCCGATGCGGCCGATGCTGACCTTGGCCGCCGACAGTGCCCGTTCGCGGGTCAGCCGGTCGGCATCCAGGGCCGCGGCGGCGTTGATCACTGCCGAGCGTGCCTGTTCGATTTCCAGCAGCAACACCGCCATGCGATGCTGCAGCGCCTGGAAACTGCCGATCGGCCGGCCGAACTGCTGGCGGGTACGCAAGTAGTCCAGGGTCGCCAGCTTGGCCGCCTCCATCGCCCCCAGTGCTTCGGCACACAGCGCCAGCAAGCCCTGGCCGATGCAGTGCTCAAGGAGGGCGTGGCCCTGGTGCAAGGTGCCGAGCAAGGCCTGCTCCGGCAGGTTGAGGTTGTTCAGCCGCACTTGTGCGACGGGGCCGCCATCGTGGGTCGGAACCTGGTGGATCTCCAGCCCCTGGGCGTCGCCGGGCACCAGGAACAACGAGATGCCCTCGCGCTCATCGACGGCTCCCGCCGTGCGCGCGGCGACCACCAGCAACCCGGCCTGGGCGCCGTGCAAGACCAGGCTCTTGATGCCGTTCAGGCGCCAGCCGGTGCCGTGCGCCTCGGCGCGACAGGCGATCCGCTGGGTTTCATAGTGGCTGTCGGGTTCCTCGTGGGCCAGAGCGGCAATCAGGCTGCCGTCGATGATGCTCGCCAGGTGGCCTTTGTGTTCCTCGGTGCCGCCCAGGGCTATGGCACCGCCAGCCAGCACGGCGCTGCCCAGCAGCGGCTCCACCAGCAGCCCGCGGCCCAGGGCCTCGAAGACCAGGGCCAGGTCGAAACCGCCACCACCAAAGCCGCCATCGGCCTCGCTGAAGAGGGCGCCGATTACCCCCAGGTCTGCCAGCTGCTGCCAGATCTCGGGGTTGTAGCCCAGGTCCGTGGCCAGGCTTTGCAGGCGTTTGTCGAGGTTGTACTGCTGTGCGATAAAGCGGTTCAAGCTGTCGGCGAGCATGCGCCGTTCTGCGCTGTGTTCGAAGTTCATGTGCGCGCCCTCAGAGCCCGAGAATCATTTTCGAGATGATGTTTTTCTGGATTTCATTGGAGCCGCCGAAGATCGACAGCTTGCGGTTGTTGAAGTACTGCGCCGTCGCGTTGCTGGCGAAGCCATGGCCCTGGTCCAGGGTCCGGTCGTCCTCGTCGATCACCAGCCGGGCTGCCGGCCCCATGGCCCGGCGCAGCAGCGAGGTCAGTTCCTGGCGGATCTCGGTGCCGCAGATCTTCAGCATCGAGCTTTCCGCCCCCGGGGCGCCGCCGCCGGCGACCGCGGCGATCACCCGCAGGTTGGTGGTCTTCATGTTCTCCAGGTCGATCTCGACCCGGGCCAAGCGGGCGGCGAAGGATGGATCCTCCAACAGGGGCCGACCGTTGCGGGTCCGTTGCGCGGCCAGGCGCTTGAGGCGCTGCAGCGCCGCCATGGACAAGCCGACCCCGGCGATGTTGGTGCGTTCGTAGGTCAGCAGGTACTTGGCGCAGGTCCAGCCCTTGTGCTCGTCGCCAACCCGGTTGGCCACCGGTACTCGCACGTCGGTGAAGAACACTTCGTTGATTTCATGATCCCCTTCCAGGGTGATGATCGGCCGCACCTCGACCCCGGGGCTGTTCATGTCGATCAGCAGGAAGCTGATGCCCTCCTGGGGCTTGGCTTCGCGGTCGGTGCGCACCAGGCAGAAAATCATGTTGGCGTGCTGGCCGAGGGTGGTCCAGGTCTTCTGGCCGTTGACCACATAGTGATCGCCGTCGAGCACGGCGGTGGTCTTCACGGCCGCCAGGTCCGAGCCGGCACCGGGCTCCGAGTAGCCCTGGCACCACCAGTGGCGGCCATCGAGGATGCGTGGCAGCCAATAGTCCTGCTGTTGCACGGTGCCGTACTTGATCAGCACCGGCCCCAGCATGTTGACCCCGAAGGGCACGATGCGCGGCGCGTTGGCCAGGCCGCATTCGAGTTCGAAGATGAACTTTTCCACCGGGCTCCAGCCCGGCCCGCCAAAGGCCACGGGCCAGTGGTTGGCCAGCCAGCCACGGGCGTTGAGGATCGCGTGCCATTGCGCCATGTCGTCCTTGGACAGGTGCGCGCCATTGGCGACCTTGTCCCGCAGGTGCGTCGGCAACTGTTCGGCGAGAAAGCCTTGCACCTCGTTGCGGAAGGCTTCTTCCTGTTCAGTGAAATTCAGGTCCATGTCGCTTTCCTCAATAGATTTCGAACAGCGCGGCGGCGCCCATGCCGCCGGCGATGCACATGCTGACCACGGCGTACTTGACCCCGCGGCGGCGGCCTTCGAGCAGCACATGGCCGGCCAGGCGGGCACCGGTCATGCCAAAAGGGTGGCCCAGGGCAATGGCCCCGCCGTTGACGTTCAGGCATTCGTCGGCGATGCCCAGGCGTTGCTGGCAATAGAGGGCTTGCGAGGCGAAGGCTTCGTTGAGCTCCCACAGGCCGATGTCATCGACCGTGAGGCCATGCCGGGCCAGTAGCCTGGGCACCGCGAACACCGGACCGATGCCCATTTCGTCGGGTTCGCAGCCGGCAACGGCCATGCCGCGAAACACCCCCAGGGGCTGAAGGTTGGCGCGGGAGGCTTCCCGCGCCTCCATCAGCACGCAGGCCGAGGCGCCATCGGACAGCTGCGAGGCGTTGCCGGCGCTGATGAATCGGTCCGGGCCCAGCACCGGTTCGAGTTTGGCCAGCGCCTCGTAGGTACTGCCGCGGCGGTTGCAGGTGTCGGCAGCGACCGTGACCGGCTGCTGGCTGATGGGGCCGCTGTGTTTGTCGGTCACGGCCATGGTGGTGGTGCAGGGAATGATTTCCGCCTGGTAGTGGCCGGCCAGTTGCGCGGCCTCGGTCTTGCGCTGGCTTTCCAGCGAGAAACGGTCCTGGGCCTCGCGGCTGATGCCGTAGCGGGCGGCGACGATGTCCGCGGTCTCGATCATCGGCAGGAACAGCTCCGGCTTGTGCTGCAGCAGCCAGGGGTCGAGGTCCGGGTCGTCGGTGCCACGGCCACGGATCTGGGAAATGCTTTCCAGGCCGCCGGCGATGATCGCCGGAACACCCTCGACCACGATGCGTCCCGCCGCCATGGCGATGGCTTGCAAGCCCGAGGCGCAGAAGCGGTTGACCGTGGTGCCGGCGATGCTGACGGGCAAGCCGGCGCGGATCACTGCCTGGCGGGCGATGTTGCGCCCGGTGGTGCCTTCGCCGTAGCCGCAACCGAGGATCGCGTCCTCGATCAGCCCGGGATCGATGCCGGCCCGCTCGACCGCGGCGCGCACGGCGAAGGCGGCAAGGGTCGGGCCGGGGGTGATGTTGAACTCGCCACGGTGGGCCTTGGTCAGGGGCGTGCGGGCAGTGGAGACGATAACGGCTTCGCGCATGGATCGATTTCCTGTGTTCAGTGGGCGTGGTTGAGGCTGTCGAAGTTCGCTTCGCGCTCCACCAGCGCCACCAGCAAGGGTGAGGGTTTCCAGAATTGCGGGTCGTCCTCGGCGAACTCGCGGATATCCGCCAGGACCTGGGGCAGGCCGTACTGGTCGGCATACTTGAGCGGGCCGCCGCGATAGCGCGGGAAGCCGTAGCCATGGATAAGCGCGATGTCCACATCCAGGGGCCGCAGGGCAATGCCTTCGTGCACCACGTTGGCGGCTTCGTTGATCATCGCGGCCATGTAGCGGCGGATGATTTGTGCGGCGCTGAAGGTGCGCGGGGTGATACCGGCGCGCTGGCGCTCGGCGTCGATGATCGCCAGCACCTCCGGGTCCTCGCTGGCGCTGCGCGGGCCCTGGGGATAGAGGTAGTAGCCGCGGCCGGTTTTCTGCCCGAACCAGCCGCGCTCGCAGAGCCGGTCGGCAACCTGTACATAGCGTGCCTTGGGGTCGCGGGTCGCGGCCTTGCGCTTGCGGGTCGCCCAGCCGATGTCGCCGCCGGCCAGGTCGGCCACCTGGAAGGGCCCCATGGGAAAGCCGAAGTCACGCAGGGCCTGGTCGATCTGATAGGGCGAGGCGCCGTCTTCGAGCATGGCGTCCACCGCCTGGCGATAGACCGCGAGGATCCGGTTGCCGATAAAACCGTCGCAGACCCCGGCGCGCACCGGCACCTTGTGCAGTTTTTTTGCCAGTTCGAAGGCCGTGGCCACGACCTGCGCGGCGACCTTGGCCGGGACCACGATCTCCAGCAGCTTCATGATGTTGGCGGGGGAGAAGAAGTGCAGGCCGATGACGTCGGCGGGGCGCGAGATGCTCTGGGCAATGACGTTGATATCCAGGTAGGAGGTGTTGCTGGCCAGCACCGCGCCGGCCTTGCACACCCGGTCCAGCTCCTTGAACACCGCCTGCTTGGCGGCCATGTCCTCGAAGACCGCCTCGATCACCAGGTCGGCCTGGGCCAGTGCCCGGTAGTCGATGCTGGCACTGAAGCGGGCCAGGGTGGCGGCCTTGTCCACCGCGCTCAGGCGACCCTTGTCGATCAACCCGTCATAGACCTTCTCGACGTTGCCACGGCCACGGGCCAGGGCGGCCTGGTCGCGCTCGATCATGGTCACCTGCAGGCCGGCGTCGAGGGCAGCCACGGCGATGCCGGCGCCCATGGTGCCGCCACCGACCACGCCGATCTGTTCAAGGGCGCGAGGTGCTGCGGCGCGGGTTTCCGGAGCCTTGAGCACCTCGCGCTCGGCGAAGAAGGCATGCACCAGGCCGGCCCGCTGCGGGCTGTCGAGGCATTCCAGGAACAACCGGCGTTCTTCTTTCAGGCCGTCCTCGAACGGCCGGTCGAGGGTGGCCTCGACGGCCTGGATGATGTGGTGCGGAGACAGCAAGCCGCGGGATTTCTTGCCGGCCTGCTCGCGGGCGGCCGCAATGGCGGCCCGCTGGGGGGCCAGGTCGCTCAGGGCCAGGGCATCCCGGGTGCGCCTGGCACCGGCCTGGTTCGCCAACAATTGGCCCAGGTAGGCCAGGCCTTCGGCCTGGGCATCGTCGCTGTCACCCAGGCGGTCCACCAGGCCCAGCTCCAGGGCTTGCTCGGCACTCAGGTGGCGGCCGCTGAGCATCAGCTCCAGGGCCGCCTTGGCACCGATCAGGCGTGGCAGGCGTTGGGTGCCACCGGCGCCCGGCAGCAGGCCAAGCTGAACCTCCGGCAGGCCAAGCCGTGCACCGCGTACGGCCAGCCGATAGTGCGCGGCGAGGGCGACTTCCAGGCCGCCGCCCAACGCCACGCCATGGATCGCCGCAACCACGGGCTTGGCGCAAGCCTCGATGCGCTTGACCAGCTCCGGCAGTGCCGGAGGCTGGGGCGGCTTGCCGAACTCGCGGATATCGGCGCCGCCACAAAAGTGCCGGCCGGCACCCAGTATCAGGATGCCTTCGACCGCCGGGTTGTCGGCCGCGCTATCGAGGGCGGCCAGCAGCCCGCGCCGGACTTCGACCCCGAGGGCGTTGACCGGTGGGTTATCGAGGGTCAGCACCAGGATGGATTCGTGCAACGTGGATTCGACGGTGGGCAGGGGGGTGTCGCAACTCATTGCAGAAGTCTCCGGGTGAAGGGCAGTGAGAGGCTGGCGAGCGCGGTGTGCTTTCAAAGTGACGAATAGCGCGGCAAGCCATTAATGATGGGTCTTGTTTCGCTCTATGGGCCAGCGTGTGCAAATTATCCTGTCACCAATAAATAATGCGGTCAATACGGAATATGGTTTCGCAGAGCGGAACATGTAGATGTTTTTTTCTCTTTGAATCATGCCGTCGCCAATTCAGCGGTCCGACACCTGGTATTTGACATATTTGATTTGTGATCACATATTGCGAGCACAAGAACCACAACACAGGTACATCCCATGTCCGAAGGTCCTACCCGTCTGCCCTCATTGCGCCAGGTTGCTCGCGATACCTTGCAGGACCAGGTCTATCGCCAGATCCGCGAAGCCCTGATGAGCGGGCGCTTCCAGCCCGGTCAGAAGCTGACCATCCGCGGCCTGGCCGAAGCCCTGGGCTCGAGTCCGATGCCGGTGCGCGAGGCGCTGCAGCGCCTCAGTGCGGAAAACGCCTTTGAAGTCACCGAAACCTCGCGCCTGCGGGTGCGCATGATGACGGTGGAGCGCCTGCGGGAAATCCGCGATGCGCGGGTGGCCCTGGAAGGGTTGCTGGCGGAAAAGGCCGTGCAGCTCCTGCAAATGGACGATATGCAGGCCATTGCCGACCTCTGCCGGCAGATGCAGAAGGCGGCCGATGAAGTGGATGTGTCCCGCTACCTCTGGACCAACTTCGCCTTTCACCGGCGCATCTATGCCGTGGCCCAGGCCGAGCTGACCATGGCCGCGGTGGAGAACTTCTGGTTGCACATGGGCCCCTGCTTCGCCCTAGTGGCGCCGGACAAGGCCCACCTGCAACGCTCCATGCAGGCCCACGATCGAATTGTCGAGGCGCTGCGTGCCGGTGACGGGCCAGGGGCGCGGGCGGCGGTCACCGACGACATCATGCAGGCGGCGGATTCTCTCGGGCGCTTGCTGGCCAAGAGTGCCGGCGCATCGGCTGTCGCGGCCAAAGGAGGTCGGGCATGAGCGTCCTGCAGCGGTTGCAACCCTACCCGGGCTTGCGGGTGATGATTTCCGGCGGTGCCGCGGGCATCGGTGAAGTACTGGCCGCGGCCTACCTCGAAGCCGGCGCCCAGGTGCATGTGTGCGATGTCAGCGAGACGGCCCTGGCGGCATTTCGTCAGCGCTATCCCGCGGCGCTGGCGACCCGCACCGATGTCGCCGATCCGGCGCAGATCCAGGCGCTGTTCAGTCTCCAGCTGGAGCATTTCGGCGGCCTCGATGTACTGGTCAACAACGCCGGGATCGCCGGCCCCACCGCGGGCATCGATGAGGTCAGCGACCAGGACTGGCAGCGCACCATCGATATCAACCTGACCGCGCAATACCGCTTCGCCCACCACGCGGTGCCCCTGCTCAAGGCCTCGGACAAGGCCCACCTGCTGCACATCGCCTCGGTGGCCGGGCGCCTGGGCTACGCCTGGCGCACGCCCTATGCCGCCACCAAGTGGGCGATCGTCGGGCTGATGAAATCCCTGGCGGCGGAGCTGGGGGCCAGTGATATCCGGGTCAATGCGCTGTTGCCGGGGATTGTCGAGGGGCCGCGCATGGACGCGGTGATCCAGGCCCGGGCCCAGCAGACCGGGGTAGCGGTGGCCGAGATGCGCGAACAGTACCTGGAGAAGATTTCCCTCAAGCGCATGGTCAGCGCCGAAGACGTGGCGGCCATGGCGCTGTTCCTCTGTTCGCCGGCGGCGCGCAACGTCACCGGCCAGGCGATCAGCGTCGACGGCAACGTCGAATACCTCTAGCCGCGCAAGCAGCCCGCGCCGCTGCAGCCTTCAGCGGTGCATGCCATCAGCCACACCCTGGGATTTTTTTCATCAAGAATAAAAGTCGGAGTACCGTCATGCCTGGAAAAACACCTGTCATCATCACCTGCGCCGTGACCGGGGCGATCCACACCCCTTCCATGTCGCCCCATCTGCCGATCACCGCCGGGGAGATCGCCGCCGAGGCTATTGCTGCCGCCGAGGCCGGCGCGGCGATCGTGCACCTGCATGCGCGGGACCCGGAAGACGGCCGGCCGAGCCAGGACCCAGAGCTGTTCCGGCGTTTCCTGCCGCAGATCAAGGCCGCCAGTGACGTGGTGATCAACCTCACCACCGGCGGTGCGCCGACCATGGGCGTCGAGGAGCGCCTGCAACCGGTGCTGGAGTTCAAGCCGGAACTGGCGTCGCTGAACATGGGCTCGATGAATTTCGGGCTGTACGAAATGCTCAACCGCTTCACCGAGTTCAAGCATGACTGGGAGCGCCCGTACCTGGAGGACAGCGACGATCGGATCTTCCGTAATACCTTCCGCGATATCGCCCATATCCTCAGCGCCTGTGCCGAAAATCGCACTCGTTTCGAGATCGAGTGCTACGACATCGGCCACCTGTATACCGCGGCGCATTTCCGTGAGCGCGGCCTGCTCAAGGCACCGCTGTTCATCCAGTCGGTGTTCGGCCTGCGGGGCGGTATCGGTGGGCACCCGGAAGACCTGGCGCACATGCGCCGCACTGCCGACCGCCTGTTTGGCGATGCCTATCAGTGGTCGATTCTCGGGGCCGGACGCAACCAGATTCCCCTGGCGACCATGGGCCTGGCCATGGGCAGCCATGCCCGGGTCGGCCTGGAAGACTCGTTGTGGGATGGCCCCGGCAAGCTGGCGGCGAGCAACGCCGATCAGGTGCGCCGCATCCGCACGGTGATCGAGGCCCTGGGCGGCCGGGTGGCGACCCCGGACGAGGCCCGAGCCCTGCTCGGGCTCAAGGGGCGTGACCAGGTCGGTTTCTGACCCTCAGCCCGCTTCATGTCAGCGGTCCCGGCTCCTGGCCCGCTGACCATCCCGCATAACAATTACAAAGGGATATGCCCCATGAACACTGCAAGCACCACCGCCCCCCGGGATCAGCACCAGTTGACCCGCCTGATGTTCCTCAAGCTCATGCCGTTGTTGATCGCGGCCTATGTCCTGAGTTTTCTCGACCGCACCAACATTGCCCTGGCCAAGCACCAGCTGGATGTCGACCTGGGTATTTCCGCCGCGGCCTACGGACTGGGCGCCGGGTTGTTCTTTCTCACTTATGCGCTGTCCGAGGTGCCGAGCAACCTGATCATGCACAAGGTCGGCGCGCGGTTCTGGATTGCCCGGATCATGGTCACCTGGGGGCTGATCTCCGCCGCCATGGCCTTTGTCCAGGGCGAGACCTCGTTCTACGTGCTGCGCCTGCTGCTGGGCATCGCCGAAGCCGGGCTGTTCCCCGGGGTCATGCTGTACCTGACTTACTGGTTCGACCAGCAACAGCGGGCCCGGGCCACGGGCTACTTTTTACTCGGGGTGTGCCTGGCCAACATCATCGGTGGTCCACTGGGCGCGGCACTGATGAAGATGGATGGGCTCTTGGGCTGGCACGGCTGGCAGTGGATGTTTTTGCTCGAAGGGCTGCCGGCGGTGTTTTTCGCCTGGGTGGTCTGGCGGCGCCTGCCGGATCGTCCCAGCCACGCACCCTGGCTCACTGCCGAGGAAGCCCAAGCCATCGAACAACGCCTGGCCCGTGAGGCCGACGAGGGGGCGGGGCAGGCTGGGCACTCGTTCAGGCAATGCTTCACGCCACAGATCCTGCTGGCGATCTTCGTCTACTTCTGTCACCAGATAACCCTCTACACGGTGATCTTTTTCCTCCCCAGCATCATCAGCAAGTACGGCGCCCTGAGCCTCATGAGTGTCGGCCTGCTGACCTCGCTGCCGTGGCTCGCCGCGGCCCTGGGGGCAATCAGCCTGCCGCGCCTGGCCACCGACCCGCAGCGCGCCCGGCGCTTGCTGGTCAGTGGTTTGCTGGTGATGGCGGCGGGGCTGCTGATCGCCGCGTTTTCCGGGCCGGTCCTCAGCCTGCTGGGCTTCTGCGTGGCGGCGCTGATGTTCTTCGTGGTGCAGTCGATCATCTTCCTGTACCCGGCGTCGCGGCTCAAAGGTGCGGCCCTGGCCGGCGGCCTGGGTTTCGTCAACTCCTGCGGGCTGCTGGGCGGGTTTGTCGGTCCCTCGGTGATGGGAGTGATCGAGATGAGCACGGGCGATGCCATGAACGGCCTTAAGGTGATTGCCCTGGTGTTGCTGATCGCTGCCGTGGCGGCCTTGCGTCTGCGCCAGGGCCAGGAAGACCGGCGCCCCGTGGCGGCGACGGCGAAGGGCTGCCTGAGCAAGTCCTGCTGAGCCGCCTGTGAGCGCTGGCGTCCGGTCGCAGAACTTGCCTGGACGCCAACCCCCGGCCCTTTCTACACTGAGCACCGTCTGGGGAATGGGGCATCGCCGATGAATCGCAATGAACTGCGCAAGGCCGACATCAATCTGATGGTGGTGTTCGAGGCGCTGATGCTGGAGCGCAACGTCACCCGGGTGGCGGAAAAACTGTTTCTCGGCCAGCCCACCATCAGCTCGGCCCTCAATCGCCTGCGGGCGATGTTCAACGATCCGCTGTTCATCCGCGTTGGCCATCGCATGGAGCCCACGGCCCGTGCCGAGCAGATCATCCAGCACCTGTCGCCGGCCCTGGATGCGCTGTCCTCGGCCCTGAGCCTGACCCACGATTTCGACCCCGCCAGCAGCACCATGACTTTTCGCATCGGTCTTTCCGACGATGTCGAGTTCGGTCTGCTGCCGCCCTTGCTGCGGGCCTTGCGTCAGGAGGCACCGCAGGTGGTGGTCGTGGTCCAGCACGTGGATTACTGGCGGATTCCCGACCTGCTGGCCTCCGGCGACATCACCGTCGGCATCAGCCAGACCCGTGGCCTGCCGGCCAATGCCAAGCGCAAGCTGCTGCGCCATATCCAGCCCAGCGTGCTGCGGGCCGATGCCAGCGACACGCCGCTGACCCTGGACGAGTATTGCCAGCGCCCCCATGTGCTGGTGTCCCATACCGCCAACGTGTCCGGCTTTGCCGATGAGTGGCTGGCGGAGATCGGCCGCACCCGCCAGGTGGTGCTCTCGGTGCCGCAGTACAGCTCGTTGCCGGCCTTGCTCGCCGGTACCAAGCTGATTGCCAGCCTGCCCGATTATGCCGCGGCGGCCATGGCGGCCTCGGGGCAGTTGTACTGCGAGCCGTTCCCGTTCAAGACCCCGACCCTGGATCTGTCCATGGTCTGGCTCAGCCATGTCGACACCGACCCTGCCGAGCGCTGGCTGCGTTCGCGCCTGGAGGCTTTCATGAGCGAACGGGCCCCCCTGGCAGTGGCCGGCTCCTGATAGGCCCCGGCGGCTTGGCGTTGTTCCCGGCTGGCTGCTTTGCTGGGTGAGTCCCCTGTTCAAACCTCAGATCTGCGGAGAGTGTCCATGAGTCGTTCCCGTTCCCTGTTGCGTGGGCGTGGCAGCCACGACAGCGGCAAGGTTGGCATGGTCGAGCTGTTCTTCGACCTGGTGTTCGTGTTCGCCGTGACCCAGCTGTCCCACGCGTTGCTGGCGCACCTGTCCCTGGGCGGGGCGTTGCAGGTGGCCCTGCTGATGGTGGCGGTGTGGTGGGTGTGGATCTTCACCTCGTGGATCACCAACTGGCTGGACCCGGAAACCCTGCCGATCCGCCTCGGGCTGTTCGTGCTGATGGTGGCCGGGCTGTTGCTGTCTTCCTCGATCCCCCAGGCCTTTGGCGAGCGCGGCCTGCTGTTCGCCGGGGCCTATGTGTTCATGCAGGTGGGGCGCACCGCCTATTCGTTGTGGGCGGTGCGGGGCGAGGCGTTGAACATGACCCGCAACTTCCAGCGGATTCTCCTGTGGCTGATGTTCTCGGGCCTCTTCTGGATCGCTGGCGGCCTGCTGGAAGGACCTCAGCGGCTGTTGTGCTGGGGGCTGGCCCTGACCATCGAAGTGCTATCGCCGTCGCTGTATTTCTGGGTCCCGGGGCTGGGCCGCTCGACCCTCGAGGACTGGAACGTCGAAGGCAATCACATGGCCGAGCGCTGCGGCCTGTTCGTGATCATTGCCCTGGGCGAGTCGCTGCTGGTCACCGGCGCGACCTTCGCCGAGCTGCGCACCAGCGTCCAGGGCGTGCTGGGTTTCGTGGTGGCGGTGCTGGGCAGCATCGCCATGTGGTGGGTGTATTTCGACAGCGGCGCCGAGCGCGCCCACCACCGCATAGCCCACTCCGCCGACCCGGGACGCCAGGCCCGGATCGCCTACACCTACCTGCACCTGCTGATCGTCGCCGGGATCATTGTCAGCGCCGTGGCCGATGAGCTGGTGCTGGTGCATCCGGACCACGCCAGCCCAGCCGGGGTGCTGGTGATCATCGGCGGTCCCTGGCTGTTCCTGCTGGGCTGCGCGCTGTTCAAGTGGGTGATGAACGATCGGCTGTTGCCGCCGTTGTCGCACCTGGCGGGGCTGGGCTGTTTGCTGCTGTTGTTGCCGGCGGCCTGGAGCCAGGTGTTTTCCGCACTGGCCCTGGGCAGCCTGACCACCCTGGTGATGGTGCTCGTGGCGGCCTGGGAAACCCTGGCGCTGCGTGAACGGGTGGTCACGGCCGGGCAATAGGGCCAAGGGCTAATGCGACCGGGGGGGCGGCCTTGTGTAGTATGGAGCGCCTTTTACCCCTGACTGACCGGGAGCTCTGCCATGCCGCACCTGTACATGGAATACACCGCCAACCTGCCCCAGCTGGACGTCGACAAAGCGCTGTTGCGGCTCAACCACGGGCTGGTGGCATCCGGGCAGTTTTCCGATGAATTCGACATCAAGAGTCGGGCGCTGAAAGTCGAGTCGTTCCGGGTCGGTACGGGCCTGGGCGAGCGGGCTTTCGTCCACGTCAAGCTGGCCCTGCTCAGCGGCCGTTCGCCGGAGATCAAGAAGCAGCTGTCCGAGAGCCTGCTGGCAGTGCTGCAGGACCTGGCGCCCTGGCCGACCCAGCTTCAGGTGCAGTTGTGCGTGGAGATCATCGACATCGATCGTGCGGCCTACAGCAAGTCCACCAGCTGACGCTGACTAGCTCAGTTCCAGTTCGGCACAGACCTTGACCACCTGTTCGCGGAGCCAGGTCTGTGCGCTGTCCTGATCGGTGCGCTGGCTCCACTGCATGTCCAGGGTGAAGCCGGGCAGGCCGCTGGGGGCCTCGCAGTGATTGAACACCGCTTCATTGGCCAGCAACGCCTGGATGCGCCGCGGCAGGGTGAGGATGAAATCGGTGCCGGTGATCATCTTCAACGCCGCACTGTAGCTGTTGGAACGGGCGACGATCTGCCGCTTGTGGGCCTGCCGGGCCAGCCAGCCATCCACCATGTTGCTGTCCGAAGTCCAGGGCGTGGGAAACACATGACGCCGCTCGATGAAGGACTGCAGGCTGAATCGCGGTTCCTGGGGCGGTGTCGCACGCTTGTCGAACACGCACACCAGGTCGTCCTCCAGCAGCATCTGCGACTTGAAGTCGGCATGACTACGGTGGAAGTTCGGGCCGAAGCAGATCACCAGGTCGACACTGCCATCGCGCAGCTCTTCGGCGGGAATGTCGCTCTCCAGCTTCTGCACATTGACCGTTACCGGCAGGTCGGCATAGTCGAAGCCCCTGAGCAGGCGTGGCAGGATCAGCAGCTCGAAGTACTCCGGGGCGCAGAGGGTGAAGGTCACCGCCTGGCGGATCGGATCGAAGGCCGGGACGCCGCTGTGGCAGAGGTTGATGCTCTCGAGGATCTTCAGCACGTGGCCGTACATGCTGGTGGCCTTGTAGGTCGGGCGCATGCCGGTGCGGGTGTGGATGAACAGCTCGTCCTCGAAGCCGTTGCGCAGTTTCTTCAGGCAGTAGCTGACCGTCGACTGGCTGACACAGAGGGTTTCCGACACCCCGGTGACACTGCTTTGCTCGTACACGGCGATAAAGACCATGAGGTCCTGCATGTCGAGTTTTCTGAGCACATTGCTGATGAGCATCCGTTCCATCCCGCTGGGCACCTGGCGCCGGTGGCGCCAAACCGGGTCGATGCTAGCGGAACGATCGTCCTAGTTAAATGCCCGGGGGCGGGATTCGCGGACAGCATCGGGACATTAATTTCCGATAATACGACCTGCGCCTTTTCTGCCGGCAAATGCGTGTCCGGCAGCGGGCATTTTCAGGCCGTGGCGGTGCTCGGTCGGCTGCTGCGCACCAGCCCGAACATGCCCAGGGCCACCAGCAGCGCACCGAGTAATTCTCCGGGGCGGGGAGGCTGGCCCAGCCACAGCCAGTGGAACAGGGTCAGGCACAGGGTGCTCAGGTAGATGTAGGAAATCACCGTGGACGGAGCGATCACCCCAATCGCCCGGTGCAACAGCCAGAAGGTCGCCAGGGTGGCGAACAGGGCCAGGTACAGCAGCCACAGCAGGTCGTTGCCACTCAGCAGCACGCCACTGCGCCAGCCGCCACTGGCCAGGCTCGTGGCAAACAGGAACAGCGCACCGAAGAGCATGTTCCAGAAGGTCATGGCGGCCGGGCTGCGACCCTGCAGGCTGTGGGCCTTGAAGCGCTGGCTGAGGGGCGAGTACAGGGCCATGGCCAGGCAACCCAGGGCGTACACCCCCATGGCGTACAGCGATGGCAGTTGCCCGGCGGCTCCCCCTTTGAGAATCAGCAGCAGGGCCCCGGCGCCGGCCACCAGCATCGGCAGCAATCGGCGTTGCTGGCCGTTGCCGGGCAGCAGCCAGGCCTCGAACAGCAGCGTCAGCAAGGGCACCAGCGTGAACAGGGTCCCGGTATTGACGGCCGAGGTGTAGCGCAGTGCCTCGAACAGCGAACCGAAGTACAGCGCCAGCAATAACCCGAGCACGGCATGGGCGCGCAAGCCGGCCAGGGTCGTTGGCGAGGTGCCTTTGAGCCACAGCAGCGGCAGGAACATCAGCGCCGAGAACAGCAGGCGCAGGGCGGTCAGCAGCACCGGGTCGATGGCCTGGCTGACCTGGGCCGCGGCGAAGAACGAGGCGGCGATCAGCAGGGTCCAGAGCAGCATGCCGAGGTTGGCCTGGGTAAAGCTCACAGGGTTCATCAACGCCTCCCGGGCGTCTGGTGCTTCAGCGGATGTGCTGGGCGTAGTGGCGTGGATTGAAGCGCAGCACCATGAGGATCATCAGCAGCATCACTGCGGTCAGCGACCACCAGGCCCATTCGAAGCTGCCGAGCTGGTCGCGGATCATCCCCGCCAGCAGCGGCGACAGGCCGGCGATCAGGTAGCCGATGCCCTGCACGAAGGCGGTCAGGCCGCCGGCGCGACGCGGGTCGGGCAAGTGGTCGAGGGAGACGATCAGGCTCATGGGAAACAACCCGCCAATGCCCAGGCCCAGCAGGCACGGCCAGAGCAGGCTGAGGTGTTGCGGGCTGAGGATCAGGCCGCAGAACCCGGCGATGATCAGCAGCAACAGGATCACCAGCACCCGGCGCCGATCCTGGCTGCGGTTGGCGATGGCCGGCGTGACCAGCCCGGAGATCACTTCCATGGCGGTGAGAAAACCCAGCAACAGGCCGGCGTTCTGTTCGCTCCAGCCGTTCTCCACGTAATAGGGCGCCAGCCAGGCCAGCACGCAGGTGTAGGAGGCGGTGCCGAGGCCGAAGAACACCGCCAGCAGCCAGGCTCGACGGTTGCCGACAAAGGATTCGCGCCCGGCGCTGGCGGCGGGCAGGCGGGGCAGGGCGGATCGTTGGGCGTACCAGAACCCCAGGGCCAGCAGGGCCAGGGCGGCCCAGATCGCCAGCGCCAGGCGCCAGCTGCCGCTGTGATTCATCACCAGTGGGGCAAAGGACGCCGCAATGGCCGCGCCGCCCATGATCGAGGTGACATACAGGCCCATGAACAGCGAGACGTTGTCGGCAAAGCGCGACTTGATCAGCGCCGGCATCAGGGCCTGGATCAGGGCGATACCGATGCCCGCCAGTACCGCGCTGAGAATCAGTTCGGCCGCCGAGTCCATGAACAGCCGCGAGACCGTGGCCAGGCCGATGATCAACAGCGACAGGACCACGGTACGGTGTTCGCCCAGGCGCTGGCTGATGCCCATGCCGAAGAACATCGCCAGGCCCATGGCCATGACCGGCAGCATGGTCAGCAAGGAGGCCAGGCTGAAACTCAGGGGGATTTCGCCACGGATGCCCGAGAGCAGGGGGCCGACAGCGGCCATCGACGGTCGCAGATTGAGCGCCACCAGTACCACACTGGCCATCAGCCAGAGGGCGGGGCGGGAGTTTGCACGCACGTTTTCCATAATCAGGCCTTCAAGGAACAGGGGCTGATTAGGCGTTGGCGGGCGGGGGAGGGGCAAATCAGAAAGTCTGCAGGGCGACCTAAAAACTAAATAGCAGAGCAGCAGCTGCAAGCTGCAAGCTTCAAGCGGCAAGCTTGAGGCTTGCGGCTTGAAGCTTGCCGCTGACCTTAGAACGGTTTGGTTGGCAGGTATTTGCCGTCCAGGGTGATCACGGCGCGGGAGCCACCTTCGGGGTCTTCGACTTTCTTGATGTCCAGCTTGAAGTTGATGGCGCTGATGATGCCGTCGCCGAATTGTTCGTGGACCAGGGCCTTGAGGGTCGAGCCGTAGACCTGGAGCATTTCATAGAAGCGGTACACCGTCGGGTCGGTGGGGATGCCACCGGCGATGCTGCCGCGCAGCGGGATGCTCTGCAGCAGGCGGCTGGCGTCCTGGTCCAGGTCGAGCTTGGCGCACACCCGGTCGGCGGCCTCGGCGGGCAGGGCATGCTGGCCCAGCAGGGCCGCGGTGACGAAGGCCAGGCTCAGCCCGGTGCCGTCGGCAAGCTCCTGCCACGACAGATTCTTGCGCGCCTTGGCGTCGATGATGGTATCGGCCAGGGCCAGGCGGGGGGCTTGGGCGAATTGTGATTGCAGCATGGGGCGGTTCCTCTTGGGTGACGAAACGGGCGCTGTTCAGGCAGCGCTGGATGGGTGGCTGGCCAGGGCACAGGTGTGCGGGTGTTCGGCCAGGGAAACGAAGTGCTGATGGTTGCCGTCGAGGGCGGCGATGGCGCCGCTTTCGATGTCATACACCCAGCCGTGCAGGTTCAGCCGGCCCTGTGCCAGGGCCAGGGCTACCGAAGGGTGCGTCTTCAGGTTAGCCAGCTGGGCGATGACGTTGTCCCGTACCAGGGCATCCAGGTGTTCGGCGATGGAGCTGTGGTGGCGGGCGGCATTGATCACCCTGGCCGAGTCGGCGTGGCGCAGCCAACTGGCTACGGCGGGCAGGTGGTCGAGGCACGTGCACTTGGCAATGGCGGTCATGGCGCCGCAGTCGGAGTGGCCACAGATGACGATATCGCTGACCCCCAGTACCGCCACTGCGTACTCCACGGTGGCCGACACGCCGCCGGGCTCGGGGCCGTAGCCGGGCACGATGTTGCCGGCGTTGCGGATCACGAACAGGTCGCCGGGTTCTTGCTGGGTCAGCAGTTCCGGAACCACCCGGCTGTCGGAGCAGGTGATGAACAGCGTGCCCGGGTTCTGGGTACTGGCCAGTTGCTTGAACAGTGCGCTGCGCTGGGGAAAGGCTTCGCGCTGGAACTTGAGGAAGCCGTCGATGATGTTCTGCATGGGGTTCTCCTTGCGTCGCTGATGGGGCAAGGATGGGAGTTTTCGGCTATAGGGTCCAAGATCGGTTTATTATGCTTTCCATAAGTACTGCCTATAGTTGGAGTCGTCATGCTCTTGCGTCATATCCGTTACTTGCTGGCCGTGGCCGAGCACTGCAACTTCACTCGTGCCGCTGAGGCACTGCATGTATCGCAACCGACCCTGTCGCAACAGATCAGGCAGTTGGAGGAATCGCTGGGGGCGCCGCTGTTCGACCGTTCCGGGCGCAGCGTGCGCCTTACCGATGCCGGCCAGGCCTATGTCGCCTATGCCCGTCGTGCCCTGCAGGACCTGGAGGCGGCCAGGCGGGCGATCCACGATGTACAGGACCTGAGCCGTGGCACTCTGAAACTGGCCATGACCCCGACTTTCACCGCCTACCTGACCGGGCCCTTGCTCAGTCGCTTCAATCAGCGTCATCCAGGTATCGACCTGGGCATCGAGGAAATGCCCCAGGACCGCCTGGAAGCGGCTCTGGCCGAAGACCGGGTGGACCTGGGGATTGCCTTTGCCGGCGGGCACCTGGCGGAGATCGAGCCTCAGCCGCTGTTCAGCGAGACCCTGAGCCTGATGGTCGGCCCGCAATGCCCCGAGCAGGGCCGCCGCCCCTTGAGTGCCGCAGCGCTGGGCCGCCAGTCCCTGGTGCTGCTCGGTGCGGATTTCGCCACCCGCCGGCACATCGACCTGTATTGCCGGCAGCAGGGCATCGCGCCACGCATTGCCGTCGAGGCCAACTCGGTCAGTGCAATTGTCGAGATCGTCCGCCACGGCCCCCTGGCGACCCTCCTGCCCAGTTCCATCGCCAGTACCCAGCCGGGGTTGCGCACCCTGGCCCTGCGCTCACCGCCGGCGCCGCGCAATGTGGTGCTGCTGGAGCGCAAGGGCGCCTATCGCAGCGCCGCCTGCCAGGCCTTCCGGCAGATGCTGCTGGAGGGCGATCAGGGCGCCGCCAGCCACTGATTCACCACCTGCTCGTAGGCACCGGTGGCCTTGCTCAGGTGCAGCCACTGGTCGACGTAGCTCTTCCAGGCCATATCGTCCCGGGGCAGCAGGAAGGCTTTCTCGCTGTATTGCAAATAGCGCTCGGGGTTGACTGCGCACAGCCCCGGCTTGCGCTTTTGCTGGAAGCGCGCCTCCGAGGCGTCGGTGATCATCACGTCGGCCTGCTTGGCCAGCAGTTGATCGAAGATCGTCACGTTGTCGGCGAACAGGGTCAGGCTGGCCTTGGGCAGGCGGGCCCGGGCGAAGACTTCGTTGGTGCCTCCCGGCGGTTCGATCAGGCGCACCGAGGGCTGGTTGATCTGCTCCAGGGTCTGATAGCGCTGCACATCCTCGCAGCGCACCAGGGGAATCTTGCCGTCGATGGCCAGGGGCTGGCTGAAGAAGGCTTTTTTCTGCCTTTCCAGGGACACCGAGATACCGCCCACAGCGATGTCGCACTGCTGGCTCTGGAAGTCGGCCATCAAGGTCTTCCAGGTGCTGTTGATCCACTGCACCCGCACTCCGAGGCTCTGGGCCAGGGACTCGGCCATGGCGATATCGATGCCTTCGTAGCGCCCGTCCTCGCGCAGGTAGCTGTAGGGCTTGTAGTCGCCGGTGGTGCAGACCTTCAACTGACCCCGTTCGAGCACCTGGTCCAGGTGCGAGGTCGGGGTCTGGGCGAAGCTGAGGGCCGGGGCGCTGAGGCCCAGGAGGGTGCAGAACAGGAAACGGGGCAACATGGAATCTTTCCTTTAGTGGCCGGCAAAAGAAGGGGCCGGAGCATTATTGGTGCCGCCTTGCGACCAGGCAAGGCTGTACGGGGCCTGGATCTTCGATCGCCCTTCGAACGGCTTTCGACCTTTTTTTCACGAACGACTGGTTAACCTGCAATTCTGGATTCCAACATGAGTTCGCCTGTCATGCCGTCCCACCCCCCACCGTCCATCGAACTGGAGTTCGCTCGGCGCTATGACCAGGAGCACGCCCGCGTCTGCGGCGAGCCCCGGCCTGCCGGGCTTGGCGCGCGCCTGACGCTCTGGCGCACGGCGCGCCTGGTGCGCCATGCCCTGAAGGTGGCCGGCGAGCCGGGCCTGATCCTCGACGTGGCCTGCGGTGCCGGACGCTATTGGCCGGTACTGGCGGAGCATGGCAACCGGGTGATCCTGGCGGCGGACCCGTCCCAGGAGATGCTGCAGCACGCCCAGACCCATCACCCGGCCAGCCTGATGAAGCGGGTCAAGACCTTCCACAGCTCGGCCTTCGACATCGGCCTGTCGGCCAATGCAGTGGACAGCATCATCTGCATGCAGTTGTTCGCCCATGTGGCCCGTGGTGAAGATCGCCTGGCACTGCTGGGGGAGTTCTACCGGGTCAGCCGCGATTCGGTGATAGTCGCCACTCGGGTCAAGTCCTTCTTCAAGATCGGCGGGGCCCTGTCGGAAGAGGCCGGCATGTCTGCCCTGGTGAACAAGGTGCAGTTGGAGGCCGAGTTCAAGCAGGCCGGCTTTGAGGTGCTCGGCCATCAGGATTTCCTGCCCGGTTTCGTGTCTGCGCGGGTGTATGTGCTGAGAAAGCAGGGCTAGTCCAGGCTCCCGGACTATTCTTGCTCGGCCGCAGAGGGTTTCGCACTGGCTCTTGTCGGGTGAATGCTCGGAAATCCCTGGCGGCGATATATACTGCGCGCCATTCTTCAAGGGAGAGCCGTGTGGCCATCGATATACATTGGATTCGCGACAACGATAGCCTCGGTCAGCTTTGCGCCGAATGGCAGCAGCTGCCATTCGTTGCCCTCGACACCGAATTCATGCGGGTCGACACCTTCTATCCCATTGCCGCCCTGCTGCAGATCGGCGATGGACAGCGCGCCTACCTGATTGACCCTTTGACCATCGACGACTGGCAGCCCCTGGCCGCCCTGCTGGAGAACCCGGCGGTGGTCAAGGTGGTGCATGCCTGCAGCGAGGACCTCGAAGTCCTGTTGCGCCTGACCGGCAGCCTGCCGGCACCGTTGTTCGACACGCAACTGGCGGCGGCCTACCTGAACCTGGGCTTCTCCATGGGGTATTCGCGCCTGGTGCAGGAAGTCCTGGGCATCGATCTGCCCAAGGGCGAGACCCGCTCCGACTGGCTGCAGCGCCCGCTGTCGGAGACCCAGGTCAGCTACGCCGCCGAAGACGCCGTGCACCTGGCCCAGGTGTTCACCGAACTGCGGCCGAAGCTGTCCGAGGACAAGTACCGCTGGGTGCTGGAAGACGGCGCCGAGCTGGTGGCCAACCTGCGCCGTGAAGTGGACCCGTACGAGCTCTACCGCGAGGCCAAGCTGGCCTGGAAACTGTCCCGGGCCCAGCTGGTGGTGCTGCGTGAACTCTGTGCCTGGCGCGAGCGTGAAGCCCGAGCCCGCAACCTGCCGCGCAACCGTATCGTGCGCGAGCATGCGCTCTGGCCCCTGGCCAAGACCCAGCCGGATAACCTCTCGGCCCTGGCCAAGATCGAGGACATGCACCCGCGTACCGTGCGCCAGGACGGCGAGTTCCTGCTCGACCTGATCAAGCGCGCCGCCAGCGTCGGCCCTGATCAATGGCCGCCAGCAGTGCCCGAGCCCTTGCCGATCGAAGCCTCGGCCTTGCTCAAGCGCCTCAAGGCGGTGGGCCAGGCTGAAGCCGAACGGCTGCAGATCGCCCCGGAAGTGATGCTGCGCAAGAAGACCCTGGAAAGCCTGCTCAAGAGCGGCTACCCCAACGGGCCCTACCAATTGCCTGATTCGCTGCGTGGCTGGCGCCGCGAATTGATGGGCCAGGCGCTGTTGGACAGCCTGGCCACCGCTGGAGAACAGCCTTGAAACGTATCTGCTCCATCTACAAAAGCCCGCGCAAGAACGAGATGTACCTCTACGTGCTGAAAAGCGAGGCCCTGGAACGCGTGCCGGAAAACCTGCTGCAGGCCTTCGGCAAGCCGCAACACGCTTTCGACCTGGTGTTGTCTCCCGAGCGCAAGCTGTCTCGCGAGGACATCCACCAGGTGCTGGAGAATCTCGACAAGCAGGGCTATCACCTGCAGATGCCACCGGCGGAAGACGAGTACATCGAGCACCTGCCTGAAGAGCTGCTGCGTCGCAATGATCCGGTCTGACCTGTAGACGCTCGGTCCCGAGCGTCGCGCAAGTGCAATTGACTAACCTGGCAGCCACCTTGATCGATGGAGCGAAACTCCGTCGGTGGTTGCCTGCACCGTTTTTAAGGTTTGAACCATGCGCGTTCTGATTGCCGAACACGATCACGCTGTCTACACCCGCCTGTTGCGTCAGGCGGTCCCGGAGCTGGAAGTGCTGAGCAGCGGCGACTCTGCCGAGCTGGCGCGGCTGGCGGCCGACTGCCCGGTCTGGCTGGGGCAGCCGGACCTGCTGGCGACCCTGCTGCGCCAGGGCCACCAGCCCCAGTGGCTGCAGTCCACCTGGGCCGGCATTACCCCGTTGCTGGCCGACGGCCTGCCCCGGCATTACCGCCTGACCCGGGCGGTGGGCATCTTCGGCCAGGTGATGGCCGAGTACGTGCTGACCTACATCCTCGGCCACGAACGCGAAGTGCTGCCGCGGCTGGTCAGCCAGGTCGAGCGCAAGTGGGACAACCGCCTGGGCCAGAGCCTGGTGGGGCGCAAGGTGCTGATCGTCGGTACCGGGGACATCGGCCAGAGCGTGGCGCAGTTCCTGCTGCCGTTCGGGGTGAAGTTGTACGGCATCGCCAGCCAGGCCCGGGAACAGGCGCCGTTCATCGAAGTGGCCGGCCTGGAAGAGCTGGGACGCCTGGTGGGGGAGGTGGATTATGTGGTCAACCTGCTGCCCAACACGCCGAGCACCCACGACCTGTATGACGCGGCGCTGTTCAAGCAGTTCAAGCCCACCGGGCTGTTCATCAATGTCGGGCGGGGCGTTGCGGTGGTCGATGCGGACCTGGTGCAGGCGCTCAAGGACGGCCACCTGGCGGGTGCGGTCATCGATGTCTGCCGCCAGGAACCGTTGCCGCAGCGGCACCCGTTCTGGACTGCCTGGGGCCTGCTGTTGACCGGCCATAGCTCGGCACCGACTTCGCCGGAACTGATGGTGCAGTTGTTCGTCGATAACCTGCGGGCCTATGAGGCCCGGCAGGCGTTGCGCGGTGAAGTGGATTTCGCCCGCGGCTATTGAGAGGGGCCTGGCCGTAGGAGCGAGCTTGCTCGCGAAGCCCAGCAGGGCGCCGCGCTTGCCTGGCAAGCGTGGCTGTCGCGAGCGCGCTTGCTCCTATACAACCGATTGGCCTGTTACAGGCTGAAATCGCCTTCGGCCGCGGTTTCGCTCAGAGGGCGGCGCGGGCTTGGTTCTTCGCGGGCCTGCAGGTAGTCGGCCAGGGTCGACTTGTCGCCCAGCTTGCCCACGGCCACGGCCGCGTGCAGGGCGTAGCCTTCGGGAATCTTCAGCTCCTTGCGGGTCAGTTCCTGGTCGAAACCGGCCATGCCGTGGGTGTGCCAGCCACTGAGGCTGGCCTGCAGCGCCAGGTGGCCCCAGGCCGAACCGGTGTCGAAGGTGTGCCACAGGGCCGGGGTTTCTTCAGTGGCGCCGGGGACGGTGAAGGTGGTTTTCGAGATCACGATCACCAGGGCCGAGGCGTGCTGCGCCCAGCCACGGTTGAATTCGTTGAGCAGGCCAAGGAAGCGCTCCCAGTTTGGCGTGTCGCGCCGTGCATAGAGGAAGCGCCAAGGTTGCGAGTTGTAGGCCGAAGGCGCCCAGCGTGCGGCCTCGAAGAAGCTCAGCAGGGTTTCTTCCGGGATGTTTTCGCCGGTGAAGGCTCGTGGCGACCAGCGCTGGGTGAACTGCGGGTGGATGGCGTAGTCGGCAACGCGAGTGTTGGCGCTCATGGAAAATCTCCTGGCAACATTTGAGAATGATGGAATAAACCGGCAGGCGCAGTTGAGCTGAGCGAAGGGGTATTCCTGACCCCGCGCGATCTACCGGGTGCAACGCGGTCGAGCGTTAATGGCACACGGACGTGGGTCGGTCCGAGGGGCAAAGCTACTGTGCCCATTGCCCGCTGACAAGCCCCTGACTACCGACAGTCGTAAGCGCTTGGCCCGCCGGGTCTTCGGCACTAGACTGGCGGCCTTTTCACCCTCGGATACTGATGCTTGAGCCATGGCCGCCAAAGTCGAACCTTTCTGGATACGCAAAACCCTCGAACAACTCGATTCGCAGGAATGGGAGTCGTTGTGCGATGGCTGCGGTCTGTGCTGCCTGCAAAAGCTTGAGGACGAAGACGACAACAGCGTCTATTACACGCGTATCGCCTGCAAGCTGCTGGACCTGAAGACCTGCCAGTGCAGTGACTACGCGAATCGCCGCGAGTCGGTGCCCGACTGCATCCAGCTGACCCCGGGCAAGGCCGACGAATTCAAGTGGCTGCCGCCCACCTGCGGCTACCGCCTGGTGAGCGAGGGCAAGGACCTGCCGCTCTGGCACCACCTGGTGTGCGGCGATCGCGATGCGGTGCATCACGAGCGTATTTCCCAGTCCGGGCGCATGCTCGCCGAAGGCAGCGTGGCGGAAGAGGATTGGGAGGATCATCTTATTTTCCGCGCCGGCTGAGGATGGGCCGCGTCAGCTTGAGGATTTCAACAGCAAGGAGTGGGTATGAGGGTGGGGGCGAAGCTGTCGCTGGCCGTATTGGCCCTGGTGCTGAGCGCATCGGCTTGGGCGAAGAAGGTCGATCTGGATTATCACGTGCGCTTCCTGCCCCAGAGCGATCAGGCCGAAGTGCGCCTGACCCTGGCCGAGGGTTCGGCCCTGCGCAGCCTGGATTTCGACCTGGGCAAGGGCGGCGACTACAGCGACTTCAAGGCTGATGGCCAATGGCAGGCTGCGGCTGTCGAGGCCGGTGGCCAGCGCGGGATCTGGCGTCCCGCCAGCGGCAAGGCCAGCCTGAGCTACCGCGTGCGCCTGAGCCACAGCATCAAGCAGGGCAGCTACGACAGCCGCAGCACCGCCCACTGGGCTTTGCTGCGGGGCGAAGCGCTGGTGCCCCCGGCCCGCCTGGACCAGCAGGACGGTATTGAACTGGTGTCGCGCCTGGACTTTGAGCTGCCCGCCGGCTGGAAAAGCATCGAGACCGCCTGGCCACGTATCGGCAAAAATCGCTTTCGCATCGACAACCCCTCGCGGCTGTTCGATCGCCCCGCTGGCTGGATGCTCGCCGGCAACCTGGGCAGCCGTCGCACGCGCCTGGGGCAAACCGAGGTCAGTGTGGTCTCGCCCCTGGGCCAGGGCATGCGGCGCATGGATATCCTGACCCTGCTGACCTTTGTCTGGCCCCAGGTGCAGGCGGTGTTTCCCCGTCAGCCGGGCAAGCTGCTGATTGTCGGTGCTGCCGACCCCATGTGGCGCGGTAGCCTGGCGGGGCGGGATTCGCTGTTCCTGCACAGCCGCTTGCCCCTGGTCAGCGAGAGTGGCAGCAGCCCACTGCTGCGGGAGCTGGTGCAGTCATTGGCGCGGATCAACGACAGCCAGCGCAGCGACTGGATCAGCGAAGGCCTGGCGGAGTACTACGGCATCGAACTGTTGCGCCGAGCCGGGGGCATCAGCGACGAGCGCTACGAGGTGCTGCACAAGCGCCTGGTTCGGGACAGCCACCAGGTCAGCAGCCTGCGAGGCGAGCAGGTGGACAGCGCGGTGGTCGCCAAGGCGGTGCTGCTGTTGCAGGAGCTGGATCGGGAAATTCGCCTGAAGACCCGCAACAAGCGTTCACTGGATGATGTGCTGCAAGCGGTGATGCGCCTGGAAAGCGTCAGCACCGCCGAGTTCGTGCAGCTGAGTGAAAGCGTGCTGGGCGAGTCGTCCAGGGTCCTGGACAGTTCCTTGCTGCACTGATTCGCCGGCACCGCTGAAAGCGTCCCGACGCCGGCCTCAGCCTTGGCTCTTGGGCGCCTTGGCCGGATCCACGCTGGCGGCTTTGGCGCTGTGTTCTGCAGCCTCGGCGCTGGCCTTCAGGTTGCGCAGTTCATCACCGGCCCGTTCGATCTTTGTTCGTACCCGGTGCATGTCCTGGCGACCTTTCTCCAGCAGGCTTTTCGCCGAGCTGTGGCCGGTGATGCCGCGGGCCAGGGCCACGCCACCGATGGCCACCTGGATCAGGCCGAACAGGCCGCCGCGGCGCAGGCCCTTGCCGACCATCACCACGCCACCGGCCAGGGAGCCGACGCGCTCCCAGCCCTGGACGTTCTGAGGCACCGGGGCCTGGAGCGGGGTGGGCTCGATGGGTTGCAGTTGTTTGCGCTCGCTCATGATCGTTCTCCAAGGGCAGTGGGGGATATAAAGCTGACTGCGCGAAGCCCCCGCTTGTTCCCGGCAAAGGCGCCTGGCGCTGTATTCAGTATTTGGGCCCGGAACGGGTGTTGTTGCCCTTGGCCAGGCGGTCGTAGAGCACCACGTTGACCGTGGCCGCAAGGTTCATGCAGCCGGTGGTGGGGATGTAGACCACGTCTTCGCACCAGTCGCGGATCTCCTTGTCGAGGGAGCCGTCTTCCGGGCCGAAGATGTACAGGGCGCGATCCGGGTGGGTGTATTCCGGCAGCGGGCGGGCGCCCTCCACCAGTTCCACGGCCACCGGGATGCAGCCCAGGGGCAGGATCTTCTTCAGGTCGTCGATGCCGATCAGCGGGATGTCCTGATGGACCTTCTTGGTGTCGGTAACGAAATCCCGGGCCCGCTCGTAGCGCTTGCCGGTGTAGAACACCGAGGCGACGCCATAGCAGCCGGCGGCGCGCATCACCGAACCGACGTTCTCCGGTGACTTGGGGTTATACAAACCGATGCAGCTGTACCTTTTGTTTGCCACGAGCGAGGAGCCTTGGAGAAAAAAGCGCGATTATACGGGGATTGCCCAGGGGCCGGGGGCTTGTTGTGGCGAGGGAGCGCGCTTGCGCCGGGGCGCGTATCGGCCCTAGGCACTGGCGCCAGGGGGTTTCAGTCACTGCGCAGTGCTGTGCACTCCAGCGCGAGCCAGCTCCCTCGCCACAGGGAGCGGCATGCAGAGAGCTTCACACCGGGAGCTTAAGCCCAAGGCCGGGCAGGGCGCCCGGCCGCAGGCAATCACTCGTCGTCTTTCTTCATCAACCCGGCCAGGGCGGCGAACGGGTTGTGGGTGGCCTTGGCCACTTTCGGCGTGCTCAGGGAGCCTTCGCCGAAATACTGCTGGTCGGTGTAGCGCGAGTGCTCGTTGTCGTGGCAGTACAGGCACAGCAGTTCCCAGTTGGAGCCGTCCTGGGGATTGTTGTCATGGTTGTGGTCGCGATGGTGCACGGTCAATTCGCTCAGGCGCTTGCCGGAGAACTCGCGGGCGCAGCGACCGCAGACGTGGGGATACATCTTCAGGGCCTTGTCGCGGTAGCCCATTTCCCGGTCGCGCTGGGCGTCGGCAAGGATGCGGTCCAGTTTGGAGGTGTTGGTCGAACTCATGGGTTCACCTTGTTGGGAAAGACTGATGACGGTTATGAATCAAGTTTAGCTCAGGCCTTGAGCTTCTCGGCAATCCAGATGGTGTGCCGGGTGCCGCGGTTGCCGTGGGCAAATACCTGCACTTCCTCGGCCTTGAAGCCGGCCTTGCGCAAGCGCTCGGAGAACTGCCGGTCGGCGCTGGCGGACCACACCGCGAGTATCCCCTTGGGCCGCAGGGCCCGGGCGCAGGCGGCCAGGCCCGCGCTGGAGTAGAGCCAGCTGTTGGCCTTCTGGGTCAGGCCTTCGGGGCCGTTATCGACGTCCAGCATGATTGCGTCGAAGCCCTGGGGCTCGGCTTGCAGGACCTTGGCCACGTCCTCCAGGCGGATCACCGTGCGCGGGTCCAGCAGTGGCCGGCCGGACTTTTCCCCGAGGGGGCCGCGGTTCCATTCCACCACCCCGGGCACCAGCTCGGCGACCACCACCTCGGCGCTCTTGCCCAGGTGCTTGAGGGCGGCGGCCAGGGTGAAACCCATGCCCAGGCCGCCAATCAGCACCCGCGAGTTCGGGCGTCCGGCCACCTTGCTGCAGGGAATCTGCGCCAGGGCATCCTCGGAGCCGTGCATGCGGGTGTTCATCAGTTGGCCGCCGTCGCCGCCCTGGATCTTGATGACGAAATCCTCACCGTATTCGAACAGGCACAAGGCACCGCCGTTATCGGGAATCGCAGTGGTGTCCAGCAGTACGAAACGTTTCATGGAGATCTCATTGAGGAAGGCAAAACCGCCCGGTTGGGAGTAGCCTGACGCCAGACAATAGCAATGGAGCCATTGATGAAGCGCACTATTCTAACGGTGATTGCCCGCACGGCGCTCTCGCTAACTGCTGCCCTGGCGATGAGCGTCGGTGCAGCCTCGGCGGACGACTCGCAAAGCGCCCCGGTGGTGACCCCGACGCCGACCCTGGGAACGCCCGGCACCGCTACGCCGACCCCTTATCCGCAAGTCACCCCGCCGACCACGCCCAAGGCCGGCAGCAGCGGCAGCGCGCCTCTGCTGCCACCGATCGACATGCCCAAGCCGCCCAAGGACCAGACCCTGCCGGGCCTGGAGCAGAACGACAACAAGGCCAAGGCGCAGGGGTGATGCCTGTGCCGGGGCTAGGTGGCGAGGGCGCCTGCTCTCGCTGGGGGGCGCTGCGCCAGCGGCCGCCTGGCGGTTTCAACCGTCACAACGCGGCTCCGCTGATACGGCCGCTACGCGGCCGAGGGGGAGCAAGCCCCGCGCCACAGGTGCGGGGCAATCAGGCGCCTAGAACTGCTGCGCAAGCAACTGGCCGTCGGCCATGCGCAGGCGCTTGGACAGGGAAACTGCCAGGGCGCGAATGATCTTCGCGGCGATCTTCGGCGCGTCGTTGAGCATCTTCTCCAGGGAGTCCTTGCCCAGGTTGAGCAACTGGCAATCGCTGGCGGCCACGCAACTGGCCGAGCGCCGCTCGCCATCGAGCACTGCCATTTCGCCAAAGGCCCGGCCACTGCGCAGGGTGGCAATGGTCTGGGGCTGGCCTTCATGATTGTTCTTCTGCACGGCCACCTGGCCGCTGTGGATGATGCACATGAAGCTGCCGGCATCGCCTTCGTGGAAGATCGCCTGGCCCTGGGGGATGCTGCTGATGCTGAAGTAGCCGGCAGCGGCGTTGAAATCGGCGGGCAGCAAGAGATCGAACAGGCCACAGTCCATCAGCCAGTCGCGGATCTCGTTGTTGAGTAAGGTCGGTTCGGTCATGGGGTCACGGTCTTTTTCTTGTCTCTGTTGCACGGGGGCAAGCCCGGTCCGGCGTATGCCGGCGGCGATCCTGGGTTAAGACCGGAGCGCCGCCGGGAGTTCCTCAACCCAGGCCCAGAATGTTCAGGACAAAGGCATATTCGAGAGCTACGTCACGCAATCCCTGGTAGCGCCCGCTCATGCCGCCATGGCCGGCGCCCAGCTCGGTCTTGAGCAGCAGCAGGTTGTTGTCGGTCTTGGTCGCCCGCAGCCTGGCCACCCACTTGGCCGCTTCCCAGTACTGCACGCGGCTGTCGTTGTAGCCGGCGATCACCAGGGTCGCGGGGTAGGCCTGGGCCCGGACATTCTCGTAGGGCGCATAGGCCTTGATCCGCGCATAGACCTCGGGGTCTTCGGGGTTGCCCCATTCGTCGTACTCGGTGACGGTCAGGGGCAGGTCGGGGTCGAGCATGGTGTTCAGCACATCGACGAACGGCACTTCGGCAATCGCCGCCTGGAACAGCTCTGGGCGCTGGTTGAGCACGGCGCCGATCAACAGGCCGCCGGCGCTGCCGCCGCTGATCGCCAGTTGCCGAGAAGTGGTCAGGCCCTGGGCGATCAGGTGCTCGGCACAGGCGATGAAGTCGCTGAAGGTGTTGGGTTTGTGCTCCTGCTTGCCGGCGCGGTACCAGGCTTCACCCAGCTCGCCGCCGCCACGCACATGAGCGATGGCAAAGGCCACGCCGCGATCCAGCAGGCTCAGGCGAGCGTGGGAGAACCAGGGGTCGAGGCTCTCGCCATAGGCACCGTAGCCGTACAGGTACAACGGTGTCGGCTGGCCCAGGCATTCGCGCTTGACCACCAGGCTGATGGGCACCTGGGTGCCATCGGCGGCGGTGGCCCAGAGACGCTGGCTGACGTAGGCGTCGGGGTCGAACGGACCCAGCACCGGGGTTTCCTTGAGTACCTGCTGCTGGCCGTCGGCCAGGTGCAACTGGCGGACCTGGGCCGGGCGGTTCAGCGCTTCGTAGCGCAGGCGGATGCGTTCGCTGGCGAACTCCAGGCTGTTCTGCACGTGCAGGCTGTAGGCTGCGTCGGGCAGTTGCACCCGGTAGGAGGGCAAGCCTTGCGGGTGCACCTCGATGATCGGCAGGCCACCTTCGCGCAGGCTCAGGGTCATGGCGCTGGCATTCAGGGTCACGCCGTCGAGCATCACCGCGTCGTTATGCGGGACCAGCCGTTGCCAGTCGTCCTGCTCGGGCACCGCGCCGCTGTCGGCGGCCTGGTACAGGGCGAAGTTGATGCCTTCGCGGTTGCTGCGGATGAACCAGGTCCATTGGCCGTCGAGCTGGCCGTGGTCGACGTCGTATTCATGGCCTTCGACCCGGGGCGCCAGGCAGGTGAATGGCAAATGTGGCTGCGCGGCGTCCAGGGCCCAGGTTTCGCCGGTGGTCTTGCTGCCCAGAGACAGCAGCAACTGGCGCTCGGAGCTGGCGCGGTAGCAATGCAGGAAGAAGCGCCCGTCGGGCTCGTGGAACACTTCTTCGGCTGCGGTACCGTCCAGGCGGTAGCGGTACAGCTTGTGCGGGCGGTGGGTGTCGTCCAGCTCGCCGAAGAACAGGGTCAGGCTGTCATTGGCCCAGGTCATGCTGCCGTCGCAGTTGTCGAACGACAGTTGGCTGACCTTGTCGTTGGCCAGCTCCTTGATGAACAGGGTGTAGATTTCCTCGCCGGTGGTGTCGAGGCTGTAGGCCAGACGCTGGTGGTCGGGGCTGATGCTGAAGGCGCCGAGGGAGAAGAAGCCGCCGTTGGCCAGGGCATTGGGGTCGAGCAGCAGTTGTTCGTGGCTTTCGTCCACCACCAGGCTGTCGTCCGCCGGGCGCGGGCAGCGGTAGTGGCGGGCGTATTCATCGCCGGCAGTGGTGCGGGTGTAGTACAGGTAGGGGCCCCAGGGCGAGGGCAGCGACAGGTCGGTCTCGAGGATCCGGCCCTTGATCTCCTGGAACAGTGTTTCGCGCAGGGGCGCCTGGTGGGCCAACTGAGCGTCCAGGTAGCTGTTTTCAGCGTTCAGGTAGTCGAGCACCGCATCGGTGTCGCGTTCCTGCAACCAGGCATACGGGTCAGCGCCTTCGGCCTTGTGGGCAATCGGGGCGCTGGTGTCGTTGGCGGGTAAGGGCATGGGTGGCTCTCGAACGATGACAAATGAGGGCTTGGCAGACGGCGGTGCAGCCTGACACGGGAAAAGTCGTTATCATAAGCGCCTCTTTGCCTGCCTTGCCATGGACACCATGACCGAGAACGACTATCTGATCGCCTGGGGCCTCTACGCCTTCGCCGCCTTGGGCTGCCTGCTGGTATGGATGCGCCTGACCCGCTGGATGTGGCGCTGGCTGCGCGAGCCGCTGCGTGTATTGGTGGCGGTGCTGCTGTTCAGCCCGACCATCATCGACCCGGTCAAGGAAAAACTTGCCCCGGCCGTGGCCATCACCGCCCTGGACATCGCCTTCAAGGTGGGCAACAACGCCTGGCGAGCGGTCTCCGACCTGTTCATGTACGGCATGATCGCCTTTGGCCTGTACCTGCTCTTCGTGCTGGTCCGCTGGCCCATCGAGCGTTCGGCCAGGGAGCGCCGGGAGCGCAACGAAGCGGTGAAAGCCGCGGCCAAGGCCGCCGAAGTGGAAGACGACCAGCCCTTTGGCGGTGCCGGCAACGACCGCTATGGCCGTGCTCCGGCTGGCAGTGCCCCCCTGAACACGCGGGTCGAGCCGCGTTTGTAACGCTGCCCCGGCATTGAAGCGAGAGTCCGAACATGTGTGAGTTGTTGGGCATGAGCGCCAATGTACCGACCGATATCGTCTTCAGCTTTACCGGGCTGATGCAGCGTGGTGGCCGCACCGGTCCCCATCGCGACGGTTGGGGCATCGCATTCTACGAAGGCCGTGGCCTGCGCCTGTTCCAGGACCCGGCGGCCAGCAGCGAGTCGGAAGTGGCCAACCTGGTGCAGCGCTACCCGATCAAGAGCGAAGTGGTGATCGGCCATATCCGCCAGGCCAACGTCGGCAAGGTTTGCCTGGCCAACACCCATCCCTTTGTCCGTGAACTGTGGGGGCGTAACTGGTGCTTTGCCCACAACGGCCAACTGGCGGACTTTCACCCGAGCCTCAGCTTCTACCGCCCGGTGGGGGATACCGACAGCGAGGCGGCATTCTGCGACCTGCTCAACCGAGTGCGCGAGGCCTTCCCCGAGCCGGTGGAGATCGAGCAACTGCTGCCGACCCTGATCCAGGCCTGCAGCGAATACCGCAGCAAGGGTGTGTTCAACGGCCTGCTCAGCGACGGCGACTGGCTGTTCTGCTATTGCTCGACCAAGCTGGCACAGATCACCCGGCGCGCGCCGTTCGGCCCGGCCCGGCTGAAGGACGTCGATGTGATCGTCGACTTCCAGGCCGAAACCACGCCCAACGACGTGGTCACGGTGATCGCCACCGAACCCTTGACCGAAAACGAAACCTGGACCCGCTACCAACCGGGCCAGTGGAGCCTGTGGCGGCGCGGTGAATGCGTCAGCCAGGGCCAGACCGAATAAGGACATCCCTATGTTGCTCAGTTATCTGCGGCTGGTGCTGTTCGCCGCCGGCCTGTTGATCGGTGTGCAAGTGCCGGGTTTCATCAGCGACTACGCCAAGCGTGTCGAAGCCCACATGATCGAATCGCAGAACAGCCTGCAAGGCTTCCAGGGCACCGCCCAGCAGTTCTTCAAGGGTGACCTTAACGCCCTGGTGGCGCACTACCGGGCCAGCGATGACCCGGTGTTTCGCAGCGACGCCGAAAGCCTGAGCGCCTTGCTCAACCGCCAGTTGGCCCTGGACAAGCAGTACCAGGCGATGCAGGGGCCGTGGTACATCCGCATGCTGCAAGTGGTTCTGGCCGCGGATCCGGCGATTCGCAAGGAGACCTGGGATGGCTACAGCTACCAGATCCTGCTGACCCCGGAGGCGATGATCTGGGGCATGAGCGGCGCCTTGCTGCTGTCGTTCGGGCTGGAATGCCTGTACCGGCTGATCGACTGGGTGGTGCTGGGCGGCCGGCGCCTGCGCCAGAGCCGGCCGATCGAAGAGCGCGACCTCAAAGGCCTCTGACCCCCTGTAGGAGCCGGCTTGCCGGCGAAGGGGCCCGCAAGCCTTGCGCCTGGCTGAAGATCGCCTTCGCTGGCAAGCCAGCTCCTACGGTAGTCGTATCGAGTTGGTTCTCTGTGTAGGAGCCGGCTTGCCGGCGAAGGGGCCCGCAAGCCCTGCATCTGGCTGAAGATCGCTTTCGCTGGCAAGCCAGCTCCTACGGGAGTCGTGTCGAGTTGGTTCTCTGTGTAGGAGCCGGCTTGCCGGCGAAGGGGCCCGCAAGCCCTGCACCTGGCTGAAGATCGCTTTCGCTGGCAAGCCAGCTCCTACGGGAGTTGTGTCGAGGTGGTTCTCTGTGTAGGAGCCGGCTTGCCGGCGAAGGGGCCCGCAAGCCCTGCACCTGGCTGAAGGTCGCTTTCGCTGGCAAGCCAGCTCCTACGGGAGTTGTGTCGAGGTGGTTCTCTGTGTAGGAGCCGGCTTGCCGGCGAAGGGGCCCGTAAGCCCTGCACCTGGCTGAAGATCGCCTTCGCTGGCAAGCCAGCTCCTACAAAGGGGGATGGCGGTTTTACTGGGGGGCGATCAGCACCAGGTAATCCTCGCCGACCTTTTGCCCATAGCGCTGCACCACGCGCTGGCACAGCTCGACAATGTCCTCCACCAATTCCACTCCCACCCGCCATGACACCACCACCTGCAGGTTCGGTGGACGCTGTTCGATGGCCAGCAGGGTCAGTTCGCCCCGGGCCAGTTCCTCGCGCACCAGCACCGGCGGCAGGGCGCCAATCCCGAAGCCGTCCCTGAGCAGGCGGGTGATGGCCGACACCGAGTTGACGCAATTGAGCCGTGGCGCCAGCACCCCGTTGGCCTGCATCAGGCCGAGCACTTGCTGGTGGGGCAGGGAGTTCTTCGAATAGGTGATGATCCGCTCCCGGGCCAGCTCGGCGAGATTGGCGTAGTCGCGGTTGTAGATCGAATTGCTGGCAGCTATCCAGCCCACCGGGTGGCTGGCCAGCTCCAGGCTGCGGATGCTCTCCTGGCGCAGCAGGTCGGTCTGCAGCACCAGGTCCAGAAAGCCTTTTTGCAGTTGCTCGCACAGGTTCAGCGAGGTGTCGGCCACCAGTTCGATTTCCACTTGCGGGTAGTGGTCCATCATCTCCGCCACCAGGGGGCTGAGCCAGGTGTGGATCACCGTGTCCATGACGCCGATGCGAATCCGCCCGACCTTGCTCGACGGTGCCTCGATCGATTGTTTCAGCGCCTGCAGGGTGTCGAGCATCTGCTCGGCGTGCTCCAGCACCTTGAGGCCTTCCGGGGTCAGGCTGACGCCGCGGGAGTCGCGCAGGAACAGCTTCACCCCCAACTCGCCCTCCAGCACCGCGATCCGGCTGGAGATGGCCGCCTGGGTGGTGAAGAGTTTGTCCGCGGTGAGGCTGAAGCTCTTGAGCCGCGCGACCCAGACGAAGGTTTCGAGAAACTTGAGATTCATGGGATCAACTTTTCTTATGCCTTGGGGCGGTTTTTATTAGTTGGACGCCGGTTGTGCCTGAACCGAAGAATGGCTCAACCCACGATATGCGTCGTCGGGGCCCAGAACAACACCAATAAATTACCCTGGAGATCGCCATGAGTGCGCCCGAAACACTGGCCGCCAAGGCTTCGCGCCGCGCCGGCCCGTTTGACTGGTACCGGGACATCAATCAGCAGGAACGCCGGACATTCTGGAGCTGCAAGATAGGTTATGGCCTGGATGGCATGGACACCCAGATGCTCAGCTTCGTGATTCCGACCCTGATCGCGCTGTGGGGCATCACTTCCGCCGAAGCCGGCCTGATCCATACCAGCACCTTGCTGGCCTCGGCCCTGGGCGGCTGGATTGCCGGCATCCTTTCCGACCGCATCGGCCGAGTACGCACCCTGCAACTCACGGTACTGTGGTTTGCCGTCTTCACCTTTCTCTGCGGCCTTGCGCAGAACTACGAACAGTTGCTGATCGCCCGCACCCTGATGGGCTTCGGTTTCGGTGGTGAATGGACCGCCGGCGCGGTGCTGATCGGCGAAGTGATTCGCGCCAAGAACCGCGGCAAGGCGGTGGGCATGGTGCAGTCCGGCTGGGCCTTGGGCTGGGGGCTGACGGCGCTGCTGTATGCGCTGCTGTTCTCCCTGCTGCCACCGGAAGATGCCTGGCGCGGGCTGTTCCTGCTGGGCATCCTGCCGGCGATCTTCGTGATCTTCGTCCGCCGCCTGGTCAAGGACCCCGAGGTCTACCGGGAAACCAAGGCGCGCGAAGTGCCGAGCAACCCGGCGCGCTTCTACGAGATCTTCGCTCCAGGGATTCTCAGCACCACCCTGCGTGCTTCACTTTTGGCGGCAGGCGCCCAGGGCGGCTACTACGCCATCACCTTCTGGCTGCCGACCTTCCTCAAGACCGAGCGCGGCCTGAGCGTGCTCAGCACCGGTGGCTACCTGGCCATGGTGATCTTCGGCTCCTACGCGGGCTATGTGATCAGCGCCTACCTGACGGATATTCTCGGGCGCAAGAAGAACTTCGTGCTGTTCGCCGCGGGCTCCTTCACCATTGTCCTGCTCTATACGCAAATGCCGGTGAGCAACGCGGTGATGCTCTGGCTGGGCTTTCCCCTGGGCTTTTTCGCCTCGGGCATCTTCAGTGGCATGGGCGCCTTCCTCACTGAACTGTTCCCCACGCGGATCCGCGGTTCCGGCCAGGGTTTCTGCTACAACAGCGGCCGGGCGCTGGCGGCGCTGTTCCCGCTGCTGATCGGCCTGCTCAGCCAGCATGTGCCCCTGAGCGTAGCCATCGGCAGCTTTGCCGCGGTGTCCTACGGGGTGGTGGTGCTGGCAGCCCTGAGCCTGCCGGAAACCCGGGGCAAGGAACTTGAGGCGCGCTAACTGATAATCTGCGGGGCAGAGCGCGTGCCGCCCCACAGCTACCCTATAAAAACCACAGGAGCACTGACCGTGAGCCGCCTGTTATTGAATTGCGACATCGGCGAAAGCTTTGGCAACTGGACCCTGGGCCTGGATGCCGAGGTGATGCCTTTTATCGACTGCGCCAACATTGCCTGCGGCTTCCATGCCGGCGACCCGGGCATCATGCGCAAGACCGTGGCCCTGGCCCTGGCCAATGGGGTGCGCATCGGCGCCCACCCGGCGTACCAGGACCTGGCCGGCTTTGGCCGCCGCTCCATGAGCTACTCGCCCCAGGAAATCCAGGACCTGCTGCACTACCAGATCGGTGCGCTGGACGGCATCTGCCGGGCCCAGGGCGGCCGGGTCGAGTACGTCAAACCCCACGGCGCGATGTACAACGACATGATGGCCAAGCCGACCCAGCTGCGAGCGGTGATCCAGGCGGTGGCGGCCTACGACCCGCAACTGCCGCTGATGCTCATGGCCACCCGCGATAACAGCGCGGCCCAGGCCCTGGGCGACGAGTTCGGCGTGACCCTGTGGTTCGAGGCCTTTGCCGACCGCGCCTACGACAACGCCGGGCACTTGGTGTCGCGGCAATTGCCCGGGGCGGTGCACCACGATGCGCAAACCATCCTCCAGCAGGCCCTGACCATTGCCCGGGGCGAAACCCTGACCGCCAGCGACGGCAGCGCCTTGCTGCTGCACGCCAACACCCTGTGCGTGCATGGCGACAACGCCAGTTCGGTGGCGGCGGTGCAGCGCATTCGCGAGGCCCTGAACCAGCAGTCCGGCCTATGAAGCCACAGGTTGAAGTAGTTGCCATCGACTGCCTGATGGTGCGTCTGTTCGAGGTGATCGCCGAGGACAACATGCCCTGGATGCTGGCCGCCGCCGAAGGGCTGCGGCGGGCCTTTGGCGAGTCGCTGGTCGATCTGGTGCCGTCCTACACCACGCTGATGGTGCATTACGACTTGCTGGCCCTGAGCCCGTCCGAGGCCCGGCAGCGGATCGAGGTCGCCTTGACCGATCTCACGCCAGGCACCACTCAGGCCGGGCGCGAGCATGTGCTGCCGGTGTGGTACGACCTCAGTGTCGGGCCGGAGCTTGCGCTGTTGTCCCGGCGCAGCGGGCTGTCGGTGGCCGAGGTGATCGAGCGTCACAGCCAGCGTGAATATCAAGTGTTTGCCCTGGGCTTCGCGCCCGGATTCGCCTTCATGGGCCTGGTGGAAGAGGCGCTGGCGAGCCCCCGCTTGAACACCCCGCGCAAGCGTGTGGCAGCCGGCAGCGTCGGCATTGCCGAACGGCAGACCGCGGCTTACCCGGTGGTATCGCCGGGAGGGTGGAACCTGATCGGCCGCACCCCAAGCCGCTTGTTCGACCGCGAGCGCGACGGCTACAGCCTGATGCAACCAGGGGACCGGGTGCGCTTTGCCGCGGTGGAGCGGGCCGAGTTCCTGCGCCTGGGGGGCGATGACACGCCACTGGAGGTGCCGGCATGAGCCGTTTGCTGATCGAGGCCAGCACCCCGCTGTGCCTGCTGCAGGATGCCGGGCGTTTTGGCGTGCGCCACCTGGGGGTGACCCAGGGCGGAGCGCTGGACTGGGTCTCCATGTCCTGGGCCAACTGGTTGCTGGGCAATGCCCTGGATGCGCCCGTGGTGGAAATCACCCTCGGCGGCTTGACCCTGGTGGCCGAGGACTATTGCCTGCTGGCCCTGGCCGGCGCTGATCTTGGGGCTTATGTGGATGAGCGGCCGTTGACCCCGGGGCGCAGTTTTGTCCTGCAAAAAGGCCAGCGCCTGCGTTTCACTCAACCCTTCTTCGGTGCGCGGGCGTACCTGGCGGCGCCGGGCGGTTTCGATGCGCCCAGGGTGCTGGGCAGTTGTGCCAGCGTGCTGCGCGAATCCCTGGGTGGGCTCGACGGTCATGGCCGGGCGCTGAGCGAGGGCGCCTGGCTGGGCTATTCAGGGCAGGGTGGGGCGCTCAAGAGCCTGTCGCCCGCGCAGTTGACGGATTGGCAATCCGCGGCCCCCCTGGAGGTGATCCTGGGTGCGCAGATTGGCCAGTTCAGCGGCTTGAGCCTGTTCGATGCCTTCAACAGCCGTTGGACCCTGGACAGCCGTGCCGACCGCATGGGCGCGCGCCTGCTGGGGCCACAGTTGCAGTATCAGGGACCGCCGATGATTTCCGAGGGCATTCCCCTGGGGGCGATCCAGGTGCCGCCGGATGGCCAGCCGATCGTTCTGCTCAATGATCGGCAGACCATTGGCGGTTATCCGCGACTGGGAGCGTTGACGCCGTTGTCCCTGGCGCGGCTGGCACAGTGCCTGCCGGGCAGTGAGCTGCGTTTGGCGCCGGTGGTACAGGAGACGGCGCATCAGCAGCAGGTGGCGTTCTTGCGGCGTTTTGGGTGATGGACAAGCGCTTCGCCGGCCAGCCGGCTCCTACAGGGTTGGGTAGGAGCCAGCTGGCTGGCGAACGGGTTTATTTGGACAGGAAACGCATGCCTTCTTCCAGGCCGCGCAAGGTCAGGGGGTACATCTGGTCCTCGATCAGGTCGCGCACGATGTTGGTGGACGCGGTGTAGCCCCAGGTGTCCTTGGGGTAGGGGTTGATCCAGATGAGTTTCTTGTACTTTTCCATGAAACGCTGCATCCACACGTAACCGGCTTCCTCGTTCCAGTGCTCGACGCTGCCGCCGGCCTGGGTGATCTCGTAGGGGGCCATGGCGGCGTCGCCGACGAAGATCACCTTGTAGTCGGCGCCGTACTTGTGCAGCAGGTCCTGGGTCGAGGTGCGTTCCGAGCCGCGGCGCAGGTTGTTCTTCCACACCGATTCGTAGATGAAGTTGTGGAAGTAGTAGTACTCCAGGTGCTTGAACTCGGTCTTGCAGGCCGAGAACAGTTCCTCGCAGATCTTCACGTGGGCATCCATGGAACCGCCGATGTCGAACAGCAACAGCAACTTGATGCTGTTGCGCCGCTCCGGACGCATCTGGATGTTCAGCAGCCCGGCATCCCGCGCGGTGTGGTCGATGGTGCCGTCGATGTCCAGTTCTTCCGCCGCACCCTGGCGGGCGAACTTGCGCAACCGGCGCAGGGCCACCTTGATGTTGCGGGTGCCCAGTTCCACCGAGTCGTCGAGGTTCTTGTACTCGCGCTGGTCCCAGACCTTGACCGCCTTGCCCTGGCGCTTGCCGGCGTCACCCACGCGGATGCCTTCCGGGTTGAAGCCGCCGGAGCCGAAGGGGCTGGTGCCGCCGGTGCCGATCCACTTGTTGCCGCCGGCATGGCGTTCCTTCTGTTCTTCCAGGCGCTTCTTGAACTCTTCGATGAGCTTGTCCAGGCCGCCCAGGGACTGGATCTGTGCCCGCTCTTCGTCCGTCAGGGAGCGCTCGAACTCCTTGCGCAGCCAATCCTCGGGGATCAGCGCCTGCAAGTGGTCGTCGAGTTTTTCCAGGCCGTTGAAGTAGGCGCCGAAGGCCCGGTCGAACTTGTCGAAATGCCGTTCGTCCTTCACCAGGATCGCCCGGGCGAGGTAGTAGAACTCGTCCATGTCGGCGAAGGTCACGCGCTGCTTGAGCGCGTTGATCAGGTCCAGCAGTTCGCGCACCGAGACCGGAACCTTGGCCGCGCGCATTTCATTGAACAGGTTGAGCAACATGGCATCAGCCTCTTAGCGACTGCCGCGACGGCTCATGAAGGCCAGGCGTTCGAGCAGTTGCACGTCCTGCTCGTTCTTCACCAGGGCGCCGGCCAGGGGCGGAATGGCCTTGGTCGGGTCGCGCTCGCGCAGCACCGCTTCGCCGATGTTGTCGGCCATCAGCAGCTTGAGCCAGTCCACCAGCTCGGAGGTGGACGGTTTCTTCTTCAGGCCCGGCACCTTGCGCACATCGAAGAACACGTCCAGGGCTTCGCTGACCAGGTCCTTCTTGATGTCCGGGTAGTGCACGTCGACGATCTTCTGCAGGGTGGTGCGGTCGGGGAAGGCGATGTAGTGGAAGAAGCAGCGGCGCAGGAAGGCGTCCGGCAGCTCTTTCTCGTTGTTGGAGGTAATGATGATGATCGGCCGCTGCTTGGCCTTGATGGTCTCGTCGATCTCGTAGACGTAGAACTCCATCTTGTCGAGCTCTTGCAGCAGGTCGTTGGGGAACTCGATGTCGGCCTTGTCGATCTCGTCGATCAGCAGGATCACCCGCTCCTCGGACTCGAAGGCTTCCCAGAGCTTGCCCTTCTTCAGGTAGTTGCGGATGTCGTGGACCTTGTCCACGCCCAGCTGGGAGTCCCGCAGGCGGCTGACCGCGTCGTACTCATAGAGACCCTGATGGGCCTTGGTGGTGGACTTGATGTGCCAGGTGATCAGCTTGGCGCCGAAGGATTCGGCCAACTGCTCGGCGAGCATGGTCTTGCCGGTGCCGGGTTCGCCCTTGACCAGCAGCGGACGCTCCAGGGTGATGGCGGCATTGACTGCCAGCTTCAGGTCATCAGTGGCGACGTATGCGCTGGTGCCTTCGAACTTCATCTGCAATTCCTCGAAACGGTGACGGCGAGCTGCCCGGGGCAGGTCGGATGAATAAACGCGGTGGCCGACTATAACGCGGCGCCCGGTCGACTGTGAACGTAGACGCCCCATTCAGTCTCTGAATGAGGCGTCACGGGGTGACTCAGTCAGTCGAAGGCTTGGGCTGCTCATAGCGGGCATTGAAGGCCTGGACGAAGCCGTTGCGTAAAATCTGCAAAAATGCCTGGAACGCGCTGATATCTTGCTGGTGCACGCTGCCACTGAGTTCGACCCGGGTGGCGAACTGGTTCTTGCGCTGGTTCTTCAGCACAGTTTCGCTGGCGCCGACCAGCGCCTCCCATACCGAGCGGAAAATGCTCTTGTTGCGGTTCTCCACATCCTGTTGCCAGTTGAACACTTCCACGTCCCGCAGCAGTGGCTTGATGTAGCCATGCAGCTGGCCTTTCTCGGCCTGGGCCTCGATCACCACATCGCCGTGGCCGGCGTTGAAGTCGAACTTGCCGTAGGCCGAGGCGAAGTCGTTGAAGCGCTTGAGCTCGATGTCCCGGGCCCGCAGGCGGAACTCGAAGTTCTCGAAATTGCTCAGGGGGTCGAAGGTGGCCGTGCTTTCCATGGGCGCCTGGCCCTGCAGCAGGGCCTTGCCGTCAAAGCGCGCATCGCGCTTGCCCTGAGTGTCCACGACATTGGTCAGGTTGTAGAAACTGGCGTTGACCTGGGTCGCGCCGATGTTCACCGGCGGCGTGGAGCTGAAGTTGCGAAAGTGGATCTTGCCGTCGTCGATCCGCACCTCGTCCAGGGTGATGGGCAGCAGCTTGCCCAACTGGGCGCGCCAGTCAGTGCCTTCACCGGTCTGCGAGGCCTGCTTGTCGGCCCCGCCGTCGACGAAGTTCAGCTCCGGCTGGACGAACTGCGCCTTGGCCACCACCGCGTGGTCATACCACAGCGAATGCCAGCTCACCGAGAGGTCGATCAGCGGCGCCTTGACGAAAGGCACCGGCACCTTGCCGCTGACCTTGACGATCTCCAGGCCGTTGATCCGGTAGGCCCCACGCCACAGGGCCAGGTCGATATCGGCGATCTGCCCGCGGTAGTCACCCATGTCCGCCAGCTTGCCATTCAGGTAGTCGCGCACCAGGTAGGGCAGGGCGAGGTGCAGGGCTACCAGCACCAGCGCCAGGCCTGCCAGGGTCCATAGGGGCCAACGGTAACGAGCTTTCATAGTGGGAGATCTCCAGCCGTATAAGGCATTGACTGCTCACCGTCACAGGGGTTCGGTGCGACTGGACGCTCACGGGCACCAGGCATACCCTTGAGCACTTCTTCACTGCTGCATAAGGACCCAGCCATGAGCCGAATTTTTGCTGACAACGCCCATTCCATCGGTAATACGCCCTTGGTGCAGATCAACCGCATCGCCCCGCGCGGGGTCACCATCCTGGCCAAGATCGAAGGGCGCAACCCGGGCTACTCGGTGAAATGCCGGATCGGCGCAAACATGATCTGGGACGCCGAAAGCAGCGGCAAGCTCAAGCCGGGCATGACCATTGTCGAGCCGACCTCAGGCAATACCGGGATCGGCCTGGCGTTCGTCGCCGCTGCCCGTGGCTACAAGCTGATGCTGACCATGCCGGCGTCCATGAGCATCGAGCGGCGCAAGGTGCTCAAGGCCCTGGGCGCCGAGCTGGTGCTCACCGAACCGGCCAAGGGCATGAAGGGGGCGATCGACAAGGCCGCGGAAATCCTGGCCAGCGATACGTCCAAGTACTTCATGCCGCAGCAGTTCGACAACCCGGCCAACCCGGCCATCCACGAAAAGACCACCGGGCCGGAAATCTGGAACGACACCGACGGCGCGGTGGACGTGCTGGTGGCCGGGGTCGGGACGGGCGGCACCATCAGCGGCGTGTCGCGTTACATCAAGAAGACCCAGGGCAAGCCGATCCTCTCGGTGGCGGTGGAGCCGGTGACGTCGCCGGTGATCACCCAGAAGCTGGCCGGGGAAGAGATCAAGCCCAGCCCGCACAAGATTCAGGGCATCGGTGCCGGCTTCGTGCCCAAGAACCTCGACCTGGAAATGGTCGACCGGGTCGAGCTGGTGACCGATGAGGAATCCAAGGCCATGGCCCTGCGCCTGATGCAGGAAGAGGGCATCCTGTGCGGTATTTCCTGCGGTGCGGCGATGGCTGTGGCGGTACGCCTGGCGGAAACCCCGGAGATGCAGGGCAAGACCATCGTGGTGATCCTCCCGGATTCCGGCGAGCGCTACCTGTCGAGCATGCTGTTCAGCGACCTGTTCACCGAGCAGGAAAACCAGCAGTAACCCGCAGGGGCGCGCCGGCCTCCCAGTCTCCGGGTGCTCCTGCCGGGGACCGCAGGTCGGTGAATGCCTGATCCACATCAGTCACCGGCCAGGCGCCTTATGCTACTTAAGGCATTTGTTGCGCATCCGTTAACGCTGAATGTTGGGTTGTGCGGGTTTTTCCCGGGCCCTGGAGTGTTTATCATTGCCGGCTGCCAAGTCGGGTGAAGACTCCCCCATGGGCACCTATTTTCAAGGAGTTGTTGCATGAGCTTTTCCTTTGCCGCCAAGTTCGCGGTGTTGTCGCTGTTCATCGGCAGCATTCTCTACGTGCATTTGCGTGGCAAGGCGCGCCTGCCGGTCCTGCGCCAGTTCGTCAACCATTCGGCGCTGTTCGCCCCCTACAACGCGCTGATGTACCTGTTTTCCGGCGTACCCTCCAAACCCTATCTGGACCGCAGCAAGTTTCCCGAGCTGGATGTGCTGCGTGACAACTGGGAAGTGATCCGCGAAGAGGCCATGCACCTGTTCGACGAGGGGTACATTCGCGCGGCGGAGAAGAACAACGACGCCGGTTTCGGTTCCTTCTTCAAGAAGGGCTGGAAGCGGTTCTACCTCAAGTGGTACGACAAGCCACTGCCGTCGGCCGCAGCCCTGTGCCCGAAAACCGTGGAACTGGTCAGCGCCATTCCCAACGTCAAGGGTGCGATGTTCGCCTTGCTGCCCGGTGGCAGCCACCTGAACCCGCACCGCGACCCCTTTGCCGGTTCCCTGCGTTATCACCTGGGTCTGTCGACCCCCAACTCCGACGCTTGCCGGATCTTCGTCGACGGCGAAGAGTACGCCTGGCGCGACGGCGAGGACGTGATGTTCGACGAGACCTACGTGCACTGGGTGAAGAATGAAACCGAGACCACTCGGGTGATTCTCTTCTGTGATATCGAGCGGCCCCTGAGCAGCCGCCTGATGACCCGCATCAACCGTTGGGTCAGCGCCCAACTGGGCCGTGCCACCGCGCCGCAGAACCTCGACGACGAGCGGGTCGGCGGGATCAACCAGGCCTATGCCTGGAGCAAGCGTTTCAGCGACAGCTTCAGTGGCGTGGTCAAGCAGTGGAAGCGCCGCAACCCCACCCTCTACCGCGTTCTGCGTCCGGTCCTGGCGGTGCTGGTGCTGGTGCTGTTGTGGAAGTGGTTGTTCGGATAAGTCTTGCAGTGAATATCGGGCGCTGGTTATATTCGGCGCTCGGTGCATCCCCGGATTCACCGTTTTTCCCCTCATCAAGAAAGATCGGCACATGACAGGTTCCCCTCTCAACGCGGTAGTGGTTTCAGCGGTCAACGCTGGCGTCGTGCCGTGCGGGAATCAACAGCCTGTGCAGATCAGCCATTACCCCCCACCTGTCAGTAGCACGCCGGTGTACGCAGTCGTATCACCGCCGGGCGTTGGCTTCTCGGGCTGATCGGCAACCGCTGCCGGTTCCTGCGCCCGCCTGAAAAAAACACTACTGAATTTCAGCTTTGGCTGAGTTGGCTTTTTGCCTGATTACAGGTGGTTTTCATGCTGCTTATTTCAAAAAAGTCCGCGCTTGCGGCGGCTTCCACGAGCTTGTTCGTCCTGCTTTGGAGCAGTGGCGCGATCTTCTCCAAATGGGGCCTGGACCACGCTTCACCCTTTGCCTTCCTGCTGATGCGCTTTGCCATCGCCCTGATCGGGTTGGTGCTGCTGGTGCCGTTGCTCAAGCTCCGGTTGCCGAGGGGCCGTCGGGCCATGGGCTTTGCCGTGGCCACGGGGCTGGTGCTGCTGGGGGCCTACCAGGTCTTTTACATCCTGGCCCTGGACCTGAAGGTCACCCCTGGCGTCATGGCCACGCTCATGGGGGTGCAGCCGATCCTCACCGTGGTGCTGATGGAGCGCCAGCGTTCCTGGAGCCGTCTGTTCGGCCTGGGCCTGGGGCTTACCGGGTTGATCATGGTGGTGTACCAGGGCATCGGCCTGGCGGGGGTGTCGATCTCCGGCATGCTCTGCGGCTTGCTGGCCCTGGTGAGCATGACTGTCGGCTCGATCATGCAGAAGCGCATCACCGATAACCCGCTGGGCACATTGCCGGTGCAATACCTGGCGGGAATGCTGGTGTGCGCGGTGATCGTGCCCTTCCAGCCGTTCCATTTCGAGCACAGCGCCGGGTTCGTGATTCCGGTGTTGTGGATGGGGCTGGTGGTCTCGGTACTGGCCACGCTGTTGCTGTACCGGTTGATCGCCCAGGGCAACCTGGTGAATGTCACCAGCCTGTTCTACCTGGTACCGGCAGTGACCGCGCTGATGGACTATGCCTTTTTCGGCAACCGCCTGGCGTTGCTCAGCCTGCTGGGAATGGGCCTGATCATCGTCGGGCTGGTGTTTGTGTTCCGCAAGCACGCTTGATGGAGCTGGCGGCGGCCTTCTGGGTCGCCGCTGGCATCTGCGGCCAGGTGCAAGGCCTGGCTGGCGCGGAGTTTCGATTGCAGGATGGGTCGACAACGGCGCTCAATGGTGGCTATATGGCATTATTGCGAGAGAGGATTGGATCGCGGCGAAAAGCGTCGCGCAACGGCCCTCAGGTCTGATGAAACGGAGTGGCTGGATCCAAGCCTCAAGGTATTTTTGAAGCCTGGATGCCAGGTTTTTCCGTTGGCTATTTCCAAATGGTCAATCAGAAAAACCTTAAAAGTTAAAGCCACTGCCTAGACTGACGACATAGTCCTTAATACCAAGGAGAGTCAGTATGAACGTAGCGCTAGCTTCAGCCGCTTTCGGTTTGTTTTTTGGACTATCGAGCAGTTGTTTCGCAGGGGCCCCAGGGACGCAAGGGGTCATCCGTTTTACCGGCAGCATCACGGAAACCAACTGTGCTTCCAACGCGGTCGACACCGGGCTGAATCTACGCCAGTGTCCCCAAGGCTTGCGTGGCGGAGCGATCGAAATCACCCCCATCAATCCGCAGGTCAGCGTCAAGGGCCTGGATCCTTCCGCAGTCAAGGTCAAGCTGATTAGCGACAGCGGCCGTCAGGGACGCTACTACGACCAGCACTACGCCTTTGTCGACCAGTCCGGCAAGCCGGTGACCTCTGGCACCTACCTGGTCACCTTGAGCGTTCCTTGAAAGCCCAGTCCGGCGCAGCCCTTCAGTCAGCAGGCGATCGTCGCTAGCGCAAGGGATCAGGCCGCGACTTTCGGCGTCGGCCTGAGCACCAGCCACAGCGCCGCGGCGATCAGCGCACCGCCATAGAGGTGCCCCATGGACAAGGGCTCGTCCAGCAACAGGGCCCCCCACAGCACGCCGAACGGCGGGATCATGAAGGTCACGGTCATGGAGCGCACCGGGCCGATGGAGGTCAGCAGGCGGAAGTACAGGACGTAGGCAAAGGCGGTGCAGCCAAGGCCCAGGCCCAACAGCGACAGCCAGACATTCCAGCCACCCCAGCTGGCCGGTGGCTGGCTGAGGGCGCTGTAGGCAAACAGTGGCAGCAGGAACAGGGTCGCGCCGAGCATGCTGCCCAGGGCCGAGAGGCGGCTGTCGAGGCCTCCGGCCTGGTCCAGCCAGCGTCGGGCGAGGAACCCGGCGAAGCCGTAGCAGGTGGTGGCCAGCAGGCAGGACAGGGCGCCGACCAGCAGCTCGTGGTCGAACGCCACCGGGCCGGCGCGGCTGAGGATGCCGACGCCGAACAGGCCCAGGCAGACTCCGGCGATCTTGCTTGGGGTCAGGCGTTCGCTGAAGAACAGTCCGCCGATCAGCCCCCCCATCAGCGGCGTGGTGGCATTGAAGATCGCCGAGTAACCGGCGGGCAGCACCTGGGCCGCCACCGAGTACAGGGTCGCAGGCAGCCCGGAGTTGATCACCCCGAGCAGCAGTACGGTCTTGAACTTGCCATGAAAGTCCCAGCTCACCCGCATCAGCGCCAGCAGTACCAACAGGCCGACGGCGGCGATCGACACACGGAAGAAGGCGGTGGGCACAGTGCCCAGTTCCGGGGCAATGATGCGCATGAACAGAAAGCTCGCGCCCCAGATGGCGGCCAGTGACAACAGGCGCAGGAGATCGACAGGTCTCACGGAAGTTTCCTTGGGTGGCAGGGCGGGAATCTTGCCCAGCACGACTGGGCATGGCAAACCTTATTGCCCCATGAAACGAAGAAAGTCCGCACCCTGATTCTTGCGTTCGATTCTGTGCAGCGCTCGATGCTGCCTGTGGTGCGGCCGGGCAGGGCGCAATCAGGCCGACCGGATGAGCCACTGGGCGACCGCCGGGTCATTTTACGGCGTACGTTCGATGACAAAAATACGCTTCTCCTCAGGTCGTATCAGTGGCTAAGCTCAGGCATCGCAAATTCCCGCAGAGGTCTTCCTTATGTCGCAGTCATGGCCCGCCGCCGATATCGCTCGAATGATCCTCGAGGGCTTCGACGACTACCGCGAGCACTTTCGCCAGATCACCGACGGTGCCCGGCAGCGCTTCGAGCAGGCGCAGTGGCAGGAAGCGCAGCAGGCCTCGGCGGCACGGATCAACCTCTACGAAGAAAAGGTCGGGGAAACCGTGGCCCGGCTGCACCAGGCCTTCAGCACCGAGCTGCTGATGGAGGTCAGCCAGTGGCCTCTGGTGAAGAGTGCCTATATCAGCCTGATCGACCTGCGCTTCGACGATGAGCTCTCCGAGACCTGGTACAACTCGATCTTCTGCGGGCTGTTCAGCCATGACCTGATCAGCGATGGCTGCATGTTCATCCACACCACCCGGCCCAGCCTGCGTCGGGCCCGGGCTGCGCAGACCCGCAGCTACAGGCCCCAGGGCGATCTTTCGGCGACCCTCGCTCAGGTGTTTGCCGACTACCGATTCAGCGAGGATTACGCCGACCTGGCGGGCGACCTGCGACGCCTTGAAGCGCAGCTGCGGGAGAACCTGCCGGACTGGGTATGCAAAGACCCGGAGCTGACCCTGGAGCTGTTTTCCTCGGTGCTCTATCGCAACAAGGGGGCCTACCTGGTGGGGCGCATCTTCACCCATGAAGAGCAGTGGTCCCTGGTGATTCCGTTGCTGCACCGCGAAGGCCGGGGCATCCAGATCGATGCACTGATCACCGATGAAGCCGATGTCTCGATCATCTTCTCCTTCACCCGCTCCTATTTCATGGTAGACGTGCCGGTGCCGGCGGAGTTCATCGGCTTCCTCAAGCGCATCCTGCCGGGCAAGCACATTGCCGAGCTGTACACCTCGATCGGTTTCTACAAGCACGGCAAGTCGGAGTTCTACCGTGCCCTGATCAACCACCTGGCCAACACCGACGACCGCTTCATCATGGCCCCCGGGGTGCGCGGCATGGTCATGAGCGTGTTCACCCTGCCGGGCTTCAACACCGTGTTCAAGATCATCAAGGACCGCTTCTCGCCGTCGAAGAACGTCGACCGGGCCACGGTGATCGAGAAGTACCGGCTGGTGAAAAGCGTCGATCGGGTCGGGCGCATGGCCGACACCCAGGAGTTCGCCGACTTCCGTTTTCCCCTGAGCAAGTTCGATCCGGCATGCCTCGAGGAACTGCTGGAGGTGGCGCCGTCCACGGTGGCCGTGGACGGCGAGACGGTACTGATCCGCCACTGCTGGACCGAGCGGCGCATGACCCCGCTCAACCTCTACCTGGAACATGCCAACGAGGCCCAGGTGCGCGAGGCCCTGGAGGATTACGGCCTGGCGATCAAGCAACTGGCGGCGGCCAACATCTTCCCCGGTGACATGCTGCTGAAGAACTTCGGCGTGACCCGACATGGCCGCGTGGTGTTCTACGACTACGACGAAATCTGCTTTTTGACCGAGGCCAACTTCCGCCGCATTCCGGCACCACGTACGCCGGAAGACGAGATGGCTTCCGAGCCCTGGTATTCCATCGGCCCCCACGATGTGTTCCCCGAGGAGTTCCCGCCGTTCCTGTTCGCCGACGCCGGCCAGCGCCGGCTGTTCGACCAGTTGCATGGCGAGCTGTACAACGCCGACTACTGGAAGGGCCTGCAGGACGCCATCCGCGCCGGCAAGATCATCGACGTCTTCCCTTACCGGCGCAAAGGCCTGGAAGACGAGTGACGGTGTAGGAGCCGGCTTGCCGGCGAAGGCATCCTCACTGGCCCCTTCGCCGGCAAGCCGGCTCCTACGTATTGTCTGCGCTTTTCTGCGACAATCGCGCCCTGCCTACATATGACGACTTTTGCGTACCTGATGACTTCCGAATCGCCTGCAATTGACCAGCTGTTGAAAAACCTCGATCAAGCCATGCTGGCCGACCGTCACCGGTTGCGCCGGCAACTGCTCGAACTGCGCAAGAAACCCGACGAGGCCAAGCTGGCCCAGTGGCTGGAGCGGATGCAGGCTTCCTGCAACCTGGTCACCGCGCGCCGCGAGAGCGTGCCGCCGATTCGCTATGACGACAGCCTGCCGATCGCCGCCAAGCGCGACGAAATCAAGGCAGCGCTGCTCAAGCATCAGGTGCTGATCATTGCCGGCGAGACCGGCTCGGGCAAGACCACCCAGTTGCCGAAGATCTGCCTGGAAATCGGTCGCGGCCAGCACGGCCTGATCGGTCATACCCAGCCCCGGCGGATCGCTGCCCGCAGCGTGGCCAGTCGGGTCGCCGAAGAACTGGCCACGCCCCTGGGGAGCCTGGTGGGCTATCAGGTGCGCTTCGAGGACCAGAGCGATTCCAGCACCCTGATCAAGCTGATGACCGACGGCATCCTGCTGGCGGAAACCCAGAACGACCGCTACCTGGAACGCTACGACACGATCATCGTCGACGAGGCCCACGAGCGCAGCCTGAACATCGACTTCCTCCTCGGCTACCTGAAGACCCTGCTGCCGCGGCGCCCTGATCTCAAGGTCATCATCACCTCGGCCACCATCGATCTGGAGCGTTTTTCCAAGCACTTCGACGATGCGCCGATCGTCGAGGTGTCCGGGCGCACCTTCCCGGTGGAAACCTGGTACCGCCCGCTGACCCTGGAGCAGGACGAAGAAGGCAACCGGGTCGAGGACGACTTGACCGTGGACCAGGCGATCCTCGCCACCCTGGACGAGATCGCTGCCCATGAGCGCAGCGAGCGCCGCAGTCCGGGGGATGTGCTGGTGTTCCTGCCGGGGGAGCGGGAGATCCGCGACGCCGCCGAGATGCTGCGCAAGGCCCAGCTCAAGCACACCGAGATCCTGCCGCTGTACGCGCGCCTGTCGCCGGCGGAACAGCAGCGGATCTTCCAGTCGCACCCCGGCCGCCGGGTGGTGCTGGCGACCAACGTCGCCGAGACCTCGCTGACCGTACCGGGGATCCGCTACGTGATCGACAGCGGCACCGCGCGCATCAGCCGCTACAGCTACCGGGCCAAGGTCCAGCGCCTGCCCATCGAGGCGATTTCCCAGGCCAGCGCCAACCAGCGCAAGGGTCGTTGCGGCCGGGTCGAGCCGGGGATCTGCGTGCGCTTGTACAGCGAGGAAGATTTCCTCGGCCGGCCGGAGTTCACCGATCCGGAGATCCTGCGTACCAACCTGGCGGCGGTGATCCTGCAGATGCTGCACCTGCGCCTGGGTGAAATCACCGCATTTCCCTTTATCGAGCCGCCGGATGGCAAGGCCATCAGCGACGGTTTCAACCTGCTGCAGGAGCTTTCGGCGGTCGACCGCAACAGCCAGCTGACCCCACTGGGCCGGCAACTGGCGCGGCTGCCGGTGGACCCGCGCATGGGCCGCATGCTGCTGGAAGCGGCCAGGCTCGGCAGCCTCCAGGAAGTGCTGATCGTTGCCAGTGCGATGTCGATCCAGGACCCCCGCGAGCGACCGCCGGAACGTCAGCAAGCGGCTGACCAGGCCCACGCCCAGTGGAAGGACGTGGACTCGGATTTCGCCGGGCTGGTCAACCTGTGGCGCGGCTTCGAAGAACAGCGCCAGGCCCTGACAGCGAGCCCGCTGCGCAACTGGTGTCGGAAGAATTTCCTCAACTACCTGCGCCTGCGCGAGTGGCGTGACTCCCACCGCCAGTTGAGCCTGATCTGCCGGGATATGCAGCTGAGCCTCAACAAGGAGCCGGCGGACTACCCGAAACTGCACAAGGCGGTGCTGGTGGGGCTGCTGAGCCAGATCGGCCAGAAGACCGAGGACGGCGACTACCTCGGTGCCCGCCAGCGACGCTTCTGGATCCACCCGTCCTCGGGCCTGGGCAAGAAGCGCCCGCAATGGTTGATGACCGCCGAACTGGTGGAGACCACCAAGCTCTATGCGCGCATGGTGGCCAAGATCGAACCGGACTGGATCGAGCCCCTGGCCGGGCACCTGATCAAGAAGAACCACTTCGAACCCCATTGGGAGAAGAAGCGCGGCCAGGTGGTGGCCTACGAGCAGATCACCCTGTTCGGCCTGATCGTGGTCGGCCGGCGGCCGGTGCATTACGGCCCGGTGGACCCGGTGGTGTCGCGCGAGCTGTTTATCCGCGAGGCCCTGGTGCGTGGCGAGATCCAGTCCAAGGCCAAGTGCCTGAGCGCCAACACTCAACTGCTGGAGCAGCTCGACGCCCTGGAGGCCAAGGCCCGGCGCCGGGACATCCTGGCGGACGAGGAAACCCTGTTCGCCTTCTACGACGAGCGCCTGCCGGCGGAGATCCACCAGACCGCGACCTTCGACAGCTGGTACCGGGTGCACAGCCAGAAGAATCCGCAACTGCTGATCATGCGCGAGGAAGATGTGCTGGCCCGCGAAGCCAGCGAGGTCACCGCCAAGCAGTATCCGGACACTCTGCACATCGGTGACCTGGAACTGGCCCTGAGTTACCACTTCGAACCCAACCACCCCCGTGACGGCGTGACCCTGCGAGTGCCGGCGCCGCTGTTGCCGGCCCTGCCGGCCGAGCGCCTGGAATGGCTGGTGCCGGGGCTGCTCGAGGCCAAGTGCATTGCCCTGGTGCGCAACCTGCCCAAGGCCCTGCGCAAAAACTTCGTGCCGGTGCCGGACTTCGTCAAGGCCGCCTTGCAGCGCATGACCTTCGCCGAGGGTTCCTTGCCCCAGGCCCTGGGGCGCGAGCTGCTGCGCATGACCGGTGCGCGGGTCAGCGACGAGGCCTGGAGCGAAGCCGAACAACAGGTGGAAAGCCACCTGCGGATGAACCTGGAAATCGTCGACGCCCAAGGCAAGTTCCTCGGTGAAGGCCGCGACCTGGCCGAGCTGACCGCGCGCTTTGCCGAAGCCAGCCAGGCAGCCCTGGCGGTGCCGCAGACCGCCAAGAGCCAGCAGCCGGTGGAAGCCAAGGTGTTCGCCGCAGTGGCGGAGAAGACCCAGCAGAAGATCGCCGGACTGTCGATGACGGTGTACCCGGCCCTGGTGGAAGAGGCGGGGACGGTCAAGGAAGGGCGCTTCTCCACCGCTGCCGAAGCCGAGTTCCAGCACCGCCGGGCCTTGCAGCGCCTGCTGTTGCAGCAACTGGCCGAGCCGGCCAAGTTCCTGCGGGGCAAGTTGCCTGGGCTCACCGAACTGGGCCTGCTGTACCGCGAGCTGGGCCGGGTCGATGGGCTGGTGGAGGACATCCTCCTGGCCAGCCTCGACACTTGCATCCTCGACGGCGAAGCCACGTTGCCCCGGGACGGCGCCGGACTGGCGTCCCTGGCCGAGCGCAAGCGCGGTGCCTGGACCGAACACGCCGAACGCCTGGCACGCCTGACCCTGGAGATCCTCAAGCTCTGGCACGGCCTGCAGAAACGCTTCAAGGGCAAGATCGACCTGGCTCAGGCCGTGGCCCTCAACGACATCAAATCCCAGCTCAGCCACCTGGTGTATCCGGGCTTCGTCCGCGAAACCCCGGCCTTGTGGCTCAAGGAAGTGCCCCGTTACCTCAAGGCGGTAGAGCAGCGTTTCGAGAAACTTGGCAGCCAGGTGCAGAAGGATCGGGTCTGGAGCAGCGAGCTGAGCAACCTCTGGAACCAGTACCAGGCCCGTGCCCAGAAGCATGCCCAGGAAGGCAAGCGCGATCCCCAGCTGGAACTGTACCGCTGGTGGCTGGAGGAGTACCGGGTGTCGCTGTTTGCCCAGCAGCTGGGGACCAAGGTGCCGATCTCCGACAAGCGCCTGAGCAAGCAGTGGAGTCAGGTCGAGGCCTGAGCCAACCCCCCCGTAGGAGCTGGCTTGCCAGCGAAGGCGCCATCAAGGGCACTGCAAGGCTCAAGGCCCGGTTCGCCGGCAAGCCGGCTCCTACAGAGATATCGCGGTACGCCCCGGTGGGAGCTGGCTTGCCAGCGAAGGCGCCATCAAGGGCAATGCAAGGCTCAAGGCCCGGTTCGCCGGCAAGCCGGCTCCTACAGAGATATCGCGATACGCCTCCGTAGGAGCTGGCTTGCCAGCGAAGGCGCCATCAAGGGCAATGCAAGGCTCAAGGCCCGGTTCGCCGGCAAGCCGGCTCCTACAGAGATATCGCGGTACGCCCCCGTAGGAGCTGGCTTGCCAGCGAAGGCGCCACCAAGGGCAATGCAAGGCTCAAGGCCCGGTTCGCCGGCAAGCCGGCTCCTACACGTCAACTCCGTCGATCTTGCAATTGCGGCGAAATATCGGAGGTTATGGCAAACTCCGCCGTCATAAATGCCGGCCCCGGTTTTCTGCAGCGCAGGCAGCCCGGGCGGATCCGAATAAAGCGATGCCAGGAACTGTCCCGCCAGCGGGGCAGTTCCTTTACGGTTTGGCACGGCGGTGCCAATACCTTCTGCCTCAACACACTAGAGGAACGACCGTGCATAACGTCGTCATCAGCGGCACCGGCCTGTTTACCCCGGCCAACAGCATCTCCAACGAAGAGCTGGTGGAGTCTTTCAACACTTACGTCCACCAGTTCAACCGCGACAACGCCGCCGCCATCGAGCGTGGCGAAGTGCAGGCCCTGACCGAATCCAACGCTGCGTTCATCGAGAAGGCCTCAGGCATCAAGAGCCGCTTCGTGATGGACAAGGACGGCATCCTCGACCCACAACGCATGGCCCCGCGCCTGCCGGAGCGCTCCAACGACGAATGGTCGGTGCTGTGCCAGATGGCCGTCGCTGCCGCCGAGCAGGCCTTGCAACGGGCCGGCAAGACCGCCGCTGACATCGACGGGGTGATCGTCGCCTGCTCCAACCTGCAGCGCGCCTACCCGGCCATCGCCATCGAAGTCCAGGCCGCACTGGGCATCCAGGGCTTCGGCTTCGACATGAACGTGGCCTGCTCCTCGGCGACCTTCGGCATCCAGGCCGCCGCCAACAGCGTGCAGCTGGGCCAGGCCCGGGCGATCCTGATGGTCAACCCGGAAGTCTGCACCGGCCACCTGAACTTCCGTGACCGCGACAGCCACTTCATCTTCGGCGACGCTGCCACCGCGGTGATCATCGAGCGCGCCGACCTGGCCACCTCCAAGCATCAGTTCGACATCGTCAGCACCAAGCTGCTGACCCAGTTCTCCAACAACATCCGCAACAACTTCGGCTTCCTCAACCGCACGGCGGAAGAGGGCATCGGCGCCCCGGACAAGCTGTTCGTCCAGGAAGGCCGCAAGGTGTTCCGTGACGTGTGCCCGATGGTGGCGGAACTGATCGCCGCGCACCTGGAAGAGAACCAGCTCAACGTCGGCGACGTGAAGCGCTTCTGGCTGCACCAGGCCAACCTCAGCATGAACCACCTGATCGTCAAGAAGCTCCTGGGCCGCGAAGCCTCGGTGGAAGAGGCCCCGGTGATTCTCGACACCTACGCCAACACCAGCTCGGCGGGCTCGGTGATTGCCTTCCACAAGTACCAGGACGATCTGTCCAGCGGTGCCCTGGCGGTGCTCAGTTCCTTCGGCGCGGGTTATTCGATCGGCAGCGTTCTTCTGCGCAAACGTTGATCTAGGCTGAGGCGGAGTGTGGCGCGAGGGAGCATTGGCGCGTCACACCCCACTCAAACCCGCATGATTGAACGAGGCATGAATGGCCGCTGCTGATGACACGCAACTGCTAGAGCGCCTTTTGGCGGGCGAACAGAAGGCTTACAAGGAACTGGTCACGCGCTACCAGAGCGCCATGCGCGCGGTGGCCTACGCCATTGTCGGCAATCGCCACGCCGACGAAGTGGTGCAGGATGCCTGGCTCTCGGTGGTGCGCAACCTCTCGGGTTTCCAGGGGCGCTCCAGCCTCAAGACCTGGCTGCTGACCATCACGGCCAACGCGGCCAAGGGCCGCTACAAGCAGAATCGCCGGGAAGTCCTGCTCGATGACCTGCCTTCGCCTCACGGCACCGTTGGTGATGAGCGTTTCTCCTCCAGCGACGGCCACTGGCTGGTGGCGCCCTTCGCCTGGCACGAGGACACTCCCGAAGCCCTGCTGACCGAAGCCGAGCTGCGTGACTGCCTGGAGCACACCCTGCTCAGCCTGTCGGAGCTGCAAAGCAGCGTGTTGCTGCTGCGCGAGCGCCAAGGCCTGGAGCTGGAAGAAATCTGTAATCTTTTGGGGCTCACGCTCTCCAATGTCCGGGTGCTGTTGCACCGGGCGCGCTTGAAAGTCTTCGCCACCGTGGAGCATTTTGAGGAAACCGGCCAATGCTGACCTGTAAGGAACAAGTGGCACGATCCAGTGATTATCTCGATGGCCAGTTGAGCTTTCGTGAACGCTTGATGGTACGTCATCACTTGCTGTTCTGCCCCAACTGCCGGCGCTTCATCCGCCAGATGCGCCTGCTGCAAGCCACCTTGCGGGTGCTCCCCGAGCCGCCCCTGGAAGGTCTTGACGAACTGGCCGAGCGTTTGGCCGCCGAGAAAAAACGCGACCTCTGAATCTGCTGCTGCGGGTGCTGCAAGGGCACCCGCTGATCCTGTCCGTCCCAGTGGCTGACCTGCCATGAATCTGTCATCCGATCAAAGGTGACAGTGCCCGCTGATTCGTCCAAACACCCGTGAATATTGCTGCGAGCGCTCTAGTACAAGCGTTTTGCCTTATTTCATTTCGAAGTAAAAAAGTTCCCCTGTAATCAAATCTTTATCTATCAGCAACCCGGCTGAAATAACCCATCGCCAAGATTCCCACCCAACACCAGCGGGCCAACCCCGCGTGTTTTCCAACGCTACAGACCACCAATTAGGGGAACTCTTCGATGATCCGTAAGCACTTCGCCGGTTTTGCCGCCAGCGCCCTGGCCCTGGCAGTAACCGCCCAGGCTTTCGCTGGCACCGTCACCACCGACGGCGCCGATATCGTAGTCAAGACCAAGGGCGGCCTTGAGGTTGCTACCACCGACTCAGCGTTCAGCTTCAAGCTGGGCGGTCGTCTGCAAGCCGACTATGGCCGTTTCGACGGGTTCTACACCAAGAATGGTGACAGCGGCGACGGCGCCTACTTCCGCCGTGCCTATCTGGAATTGGGCGGCACCGCCTACAAGGATTGGAAATACCAGATCAACTACGACTTCTCCCACAACTCGGGCACCGCCGATGACGGTTACTTCGACGAGGCTTCGATCTCCTACGTCGGCTTCAAGCCGGTGACCATCCGTGCCGGCCGCTTCGACGAAGACTTCGGTCTGGAGAAGGCCACCAGCTCCAAGTGGGTCACCTCCATGGAGCGTAACGCCGCCTACGAGCTGGCCGACTGGGTCAACTCCCACGAGAACGGCATGGGCCTGCAGGTCAGCTCGGTGGTAGCCGACATGGCTTACCTGTCCGGCAGCGTGGCAGCCAAGGACATCAACGACAGCGACGGCGACAGCGTCAAGCAGTTCAACGCCCGTGCGGTGTTCGCCCCGATGCATGAAACCGGCAACGTCCTGCACTTCGGCCTGGACTTCGCCAGCCGCGACCTCAGTGACACTGCCTTCGATTCGCGGATCCGTCCTCGTCTGGGCGTGCGTGGCATCGCCACCAACGGTGGCAACGACGCCGGCACCAACGGCAACCGTGCCACCTTCGGCGGCGGCACCGGCCTCAACGCCTCGAACCTGACGGCTGCCGGTGCCTACGACAACGACCGGGTGTTCGGCGGTGAATTCGCCTTCGCCACCGGCCCGTTCTCGGCCCAGGCCGAATACCTGACCCGCAAGATGAAGGCCGACAGCGCGGCTTACCAGGACGTCAAGGCCACCGGTTTCTACGGTCAACTGGCCTACACCCTGACCGGCGAGTCCCGCGTGTACAAACTCGACGGCGCCAAGTTCGACACCATCAAGCCCGAGAACAAGCAGTACGGTGCCTGGGAAGTGTTCTACCGCTACGACAACATCAAGGTCGATGACAAGAACGTCGTGACCGCCAGCGCCACCCGTGAAGTCGGCGATGCCAAGGCCACCATGAACACCATCGGGGTCAACTGGTACGCCAACGAAGCAATCAAGGTTTCCGCCAACTACATCAAGGTCAACACCGACAAGATCAGCAACAACGTCGGTGACGACAGTGGCGATGCCCTCGTAGCCCGTGTGCAGTACGTGTTCTAAAGCTGTTGCGACACCCAGGTAGAGCTCTTTCTCATCCGTTATAGCTCCTCTCGTTTTGACCCCGCCCCGGCGGGGTTTTTTTTGTCCGGGTAATTGCGTGGCCCGTTTCAGGGGCAGGCGGTTTCATGCAGGTACAGCCACTGCACCGAATCGGCTTGCACACGGATGATCGCCAGGGACAGGCGCGAGGTTTCGACCTGGCCCATGCGGTGGGTTTCCTTGTAGCGGATCGCCGCGCTCTGGCCCTCCTGCCACACGCAGCGCAGCTCGCCGACAGTGATTTGCAGCCCCGGGCGCTGGCCCAGGCCACCACGAAACAGCTGTTGCACCTGTTCGCGGCCGACCAGGGCAGCGCCAGTGGTGACCATCTGGAAGTCATCGGCTAACAGCGCCAGCAAGGCGTCGAGGTTGGCTGCGCCGTCCCCCTGCTGGTCGGTGAAGACGCTGTGAATCAGTTGGTGAATCCGGTGCACGCTGGATTGCGCTTGTTCAACGATCGAGTGGGGCATGGGAGGCCTCGGGTAGTGGGAGTCGGTTCAGGGTCAGTAGGGGCAGCAGGCCGGCCACGGCGGCCAGCAACAGGCTCAGGTGATAGGCGCCGGTGGCGCCTCGATAGCCGAGCAGCAGGTTGTAGAGCATCAGCAGCAAGGCAGCGCCCAGGCTGAAAGCCATTTGCCGGTTGATGTTCCAGATCACGCTGGCCTTGTGCGTGTCGGCGCCGTCGAAGTCCAGCAGTGCGGTGGTCTGCGCGGTGTTGGCACCTGCACCTCCGCCCAGGCCCATCAGCAGGTAGGCGAGCATCATCAGGGGCTGGTCGGAGGCCGAGTCGACCGCGCACAACGTGGCGATGCCGACGCTGTGCAGCACCAAGGCAATGGCGAACAGGCGCGCGGCGCCTGCGCGGTTGTACCAGCGGCCGCAGGCCAGCATCGCCAGCAAGGCGCCGGCGGCATACAGCAGCATGAACATCCCGCTGTGCTGTGCGCTCAGGTGCAACTGGTCCTGGAGGAAGAACAGGCTCAGCAGGTTGACTCCGGTGAAGATCCCCGGAATCGCGTAGTAGATGGTCACCGACAGGCCCAGGCGCGGATTCTTCAGCAAGTGCAGATCGATGATGGGGACCGGGCAGCGGCGGCAGTGACGCCGGTAGCCCTCGGCAAACAGCAGGCCCGCGCCGAGGCCCAGAAGCGCCTGGTACGCCGGGTAGCCGCTGCCGTACAGCGACAGGCCCAGCAGCAGGCTGCCCAGGGCGGCGCTGACCAGCAGCAGGCCGCGCAGGTCGGGGCGAGCCAGTACCGGGCCGGGATCGCTGTTGATCCAGCACCAGGACAATCCCGCCGCCAGCAACGACAGTGGCAGGCTGGCGAGGAACACCCAGCGCCAGGAACTCTGGTCGACAATGGCTCCGCCCAGGGTCGGCGAGAGTGCCGGGGCCAGCAGGGCCACCACCATGATCAGGGTCGAGATCCGCGCCCGTTGCCTGCCCTGGAACAGGTTGAAGGTCAGTGCCTGCCCGAGGGGAATCAACAGGCCCCCGGCCATGCCCTGGAGCAGTCGCCAGGACACCAGGGACAGGAAGCTCTCGGCCAGCCCGCACAGCAGCGCTGCGGCACTGAACAGCAGCATCGAGGCGCAGAGCAGTTGCCGGTTGCCCAAGCGTGCCGCCAGCCAGGTGCTGACGGGAATCGCCAGGGTCAGGCCGAGGATATAGGCATTGGCGACCCAGGCCACGCTGGCGCTGGACACCTGCAGCTGGCTGGCGATGCTGGGCAGGGCCACCGCGGACATGAAGATGTTCACGCAATCAATGAAGAAACCGAGGAGGAATACCACCGCCACTTTGTATCTGTAGGTCATGTCGCCTCCGTTTTTCCCGCGCAGCTTAGGGAGCTTGGGGCGGGGCTGTCGAGGCGCCTATACTTGACGCATTGTTTAACAGGATTTGACAGTGAACCAGACCTTTCACGGCCAGTTGCATCGGGTGCAGACCTTCCTCGCGGTGGTGGACTTTGCTTCCTACACCCGTGCGGCCCAGTACCTGGGCATCAGCAAGGCCATGGCCAGCCTGCATATCAAGGCCCTGGAGCAGGCCTTGGCGACCACCTTGCTGATCCGCACCACGCGGCATGTGGCGCTCACCGACAGCGGCCGGGAGCTCTATGACCAGTTCAAGGGGATTGTCGCCCATATCGACAGTGCCTTTGACAATGTGCTGCACGGTCGCAATCGGGTCTCGGGCAAGTTGCGCATCAGTTCCACCGCGGAATACGCCGAGACCTTCGTTCTGCCGATCCTGCCGCTGTTCACCGCGCGTTACCCCGAAGTGCGCCTGAGCTATCACTTCAATTCGTCGTTGAACGACCTGGTGGCGGAAAAGCTCGACCTGGTGATCCGCCTCGGGCACCTGGCCGATTCGGGGTTCAAGGGGCGCAAGCTGGCGGACTATGCCATTGCCCTGGTGGCCAGCCCGGGGCTGTTCGCCGAGCGCCCGCCGCTGCAGCCCGAGGACCTAGGGGCATGGCCGTGGATCTGCAACAGCAATCTTGCCGGACCGCCGAGCTGGACGCTGAGCCACCCGCGTCGGGGGGAGGTGCAGGTGCCGGTCGAACCCGGGCACGAATCGAACTCGGCCACGGCGATTCGTGCCATGGCCCTGGCTGGCCTGGGGCTGGCGGTGCTGCCGGAATGGATGGTCCTCGACGACCTGGGCAACGGCCGCCTGGTGCGGGTGCTGCCGGAGTACCGGCTGGCCGCGCAGCCGGTGCATGTGCTGTTTCCCAACACCGCGCACCTGCCACGCAAGTCCCGGGTGTTCATCGATTTCCTGGCGGAGCATCTGGGGCGTTGATGGCCCTGGGCGGTGCTGGCGGTTTCGGTGAGCCCGGCGATGGAGGATACTCCCCGGGTTGTTCGATCTGAATCCCGGGGACCCCGATGCCGCTGCAATCCTTGAACAGCCTGTCTGCCGTCGATCCCACGCATTGGGACGCTTTGCTCAAGGACGGCCAACCCTTTGTGCGCCACGCCTTTCTCAGTGCCCTGGAAGACAGCGGCAGCCTCGGCCCACGCTCCGGCTGGCAGGCCGAGCACCTGCTGCATGTCGAAGACGGGCGCCTGCTGGCGGCGCTGCCGAGCTACCGCAAGTGGCACTCCTATGGTGAATACGTGTTCGACCATGGCTGGGCCGACGCCTGCGAGCGGGCCGGGATCGACTACTACCCCAAGCTGCTGACGGCGGTGCCCTTCAGTCCAGTGAGCGGTGCCCGGGTGCTGGCGGCAACCCAGGCGGACGCCCTGGAACTGTTGAAGAGCCTGCCCGGCTACCTGGAGATCGAAGGGCTTTCCAGTGCCCATATCAACTTCACCGATGGCTTCAGCGATCTGGCCCTGGAGCAGCAACCCGGCTGGCTGCAGCGCCTGGGTTGTCAGTTCCACTGGCAGAACCGCGGCTATCGGGACTTCCAGGATTTCCTCGATGCCCTGAGTTCGCGCAAGCGCAAGCAGATGCGCAAGGAGCGTGAGCAGGTGGCGGGGCAGGGGATCGACTTCCAGTGGCTCGAAGGCCATGAGCTGGACCAGGCGCAGTGGGATTTCGTCTACGCCTGCTACGCCAACACCTACGCGGTGCGGCGCCAGTCACCCTACCTGACCCGCGCGTTCTTCAGCCTGCTGGCCGAGCGCATGCCCGAAGCGATTCGCGTGGTCCTGGCCAAGCAGGGCACACGCCCGGTGGCCATGGCCTTCAGCCTGGTGGGGGGCGACAGCTTCTATGGGCGCTACTGGGGCTGCCTGGCGGAGTTCGATCGCCTGCATTTCGAGACCTGTTTCTACCAGGGCATGGAGTACGCGATCGCCAATGGGCTGCAACGCTTCGACGCTGGAGCCCAGGGCGAGCACAAGTTGATCCGCGGTTTCGAACCGGTGCTGACCCGCTCCTGGCACTACCTGCGCCACCCCGGCCTGAAGGCCGCGGTGAAGGATTTCCTGCAACAGGAACAGGCTGGGATTCGCGCCTATGCACAAGAAGCGAGGGACGCCTTGCCCTATCGGCAGGCGTGACCCTCGCCTCGTTGCCTCAGCTGTCTTCCTTGCCCAGCCAGCGGTAGACCACGCCGCCGATCACCGCGCCGAGGATTGGCGCCAGCCAGAACATCCACAGCTGCTGCAAGGCCCAGCCACCGACGATCAGCGCCGGCCCGGTACTGCGGGCCGGGTTGACTGAGGTGTTGGTCACCGGGATCGAGATCAGGTGGATCAGGGTCAGCGCCAGGCCGATGGCGATCGGTGCCAGCCCCGCCGGGGCGCGTTTGTCGGTGGCGCCGAGAATGATCACCACGAACATCAAGGTCATCACCAGCTCGCAGACAAACCCCGCGGCCATCGAGTAGCCGCCGGGGGAGTGCTCGCCATAGCCGTTGGCAGCCAGCCCCGAGGCCAGTTCGAAGCCGGGCTTGCCACTGGCGATGAAGTACAGCAACGCCGCGGCGATCACTGCGCCGATCACCTGGGCGACGATATAGGCCGGCAGTTCCCTGGCCGGAAAGCGTCCGCCCACCACCAGCCCTACGGACACGGCGGGGTTCAAGTGGCAACCGGAGATATGGCCGATGGCGAAGGCCATGGTCAGCACCGTCAGGCCGAAGGCCAGGGCGACGCCCAGCAGGCCGATGCCGACATTGGGAAAGGCCGCCGCGAGCACGGCGCTGCCGCAGCCGCCCAGGACCAGCCAGAAGGTGCCGAGCAGTTCAGTCATGGAACGTTTGAACAAAGACATGGAGGAGTCCTTGATAGGTCAACCTATCAACGCGATACAACTGTTATGCATCCCGCAGGTTAACTACAGGTTCCGCTCCGGAACCTAGGGTCAGTACAGCAGGCTTTTGGCGCAATTCCACTCGCCCATGAAAAACGCCAGGGCCCCCTGAAACCGGGGGCTCTGGCGCTTGGTGCAGCGGCTGCAGAGGCTCAGTCGATGCCGACGAAGCCTCCGGTCTGGTGCTGCCACAGGCGTGCGTACAGCCCGCCATGAGCCAGCAGTTCGGCGTGGGTGCCGCTCTCGGCGATGCGCCCCTGTTCCAGGACCACCAGGCGGTCCATGCGGGCGATGGTCGAGAGGCGGTGGGCAATGGCGATCACGGTCTTGCCCTGCATCAGGGTCTCCAGGCTTTCCTGGATCGCCGCCTCGACTTCCGAGTCCAGGGCCGAGGTGGCCTCGTCCATGATCAGGATCGGCGCGTCCTTGAGCAGCACCCGGGCGATAGCGATGCGCTGGCGCTGGCCGCCGGACAGCTTGACCCCGCGCTCGCCGACATGGGCGTCGAAGCCGGTGCGGCCCTCGGCGTCGGAAAGCTGTGGGATGAACTCGTCGGCCCGGGCCTTGCGCACCGCTTCCCAGAGCTCTTCGTCAGTGGCATCAGGGCGACCGTAGAGCAGGTTGTCGCGGATCGAACGGTGCAGCAGCGAAGTGTCCTGGGTGATCATGCCGATGCGTTCGCGCAGGCTTTCCTGGGTCACTTCGGCGATGTCCTGGCCGTCGATCAGGATCCGTCCGCCCTGCAGGTCATACAGGCGCAGCAGCAGGTTGACCAGGGTCGACTTGCCGGCGCCGGACGGGCCGATCAGGCCGATCTTTTCTCCGGGGCGAATGTCCAGGTTGAGGTCGCTGATGACCTTGCTGGCCTTGCCGTAGTGGAACTCCACGTGCTCGAAGCGCACGCCACCCTCGGCCACCGCCAGCTTCGGTGCCTGCGCGCGGTCGGTGAGCTGCAGCGGCTGGGCGATGGTCTTCAGGCCGTCCTCGACCATGCCGATGTTTTCGAAGATGCCGTTGATCACCCACATGATCCAGCCGGACATGTTGACGATGCGGATCACCAGGCCGGTGGCCAGGGCGATGGCCCCGGCGCTGATCAGCGACTGGCTCCACAGCCACAGGGCCAGGCCCGTGGTGCTGACGATCAGCAGGCCGTTGAGGCTGGTGATGGTCACGTCCATGGCGGTGACCACGCGGCCCGCCAGTTGGCTCTTCTCGGTCTGCTCGGCGATCGCCTCGCGGGCGTAGCTCTGTTCGAAATGGGTGTGGGCGAAGAGCTTGAGGGTGGTGATGTTGGTGTAGCCGTCGACGATCCGGCCCATGAGCTTGGAGCGGGCGTCGGAGGCGTCCACCGAGCGCTTCTGGATGCGCGGCACGAAGAAGCGCATGGCACCGATGAAACCGGCGATCCACAGCAGCAAGGGGATCATCAGCCGCCAGTCGGCATCGGCGAACAGCACCAGGGAGCCGATGGCGTAGATGGTCACGTGCCACAGGGCATCGATCACCTGCACCGAGGAGTCCTGCAGCGAGTAGCCGGTCTGCATGATGCGCTGGGCGATGCGCCCGGCGAAGTCGTTCTGGAAGAAGTTCAGGCTCTGGCGCAGCACGTAGCTGTGGTTCTGCCAGCGGATCAGGCTGGTCATGCCGGGGTTGATGGTCTGGTGCATCAGCAGGTCGTGCAGGCCCACCATCAGCGGGCGGAACAGCAGCGCCACCACGGCCATCCAGGCCAGTTCCAGGCCATGGTCGCTGAACACCTGGGCGCTGGGCGTGCCCTGGGCCAGGTCGATGATGGTGCTCAGGTAACTGAACAGCGAGACCTCGATCAGGGCCACGAACAGGCCGACCACCAGCAGGAAGACGAAGCTCGGCCAGACTTGCTTGATGTAGTGGAAGTAGAAGGGCAGGACCCGATTGGGCGGGGTGGCGCTGGGGGCGTCGCGGAAGATGTCGATCAGTTGTTCAAAACGACGATAGAGCATGGGGGCTGCAGCCCGTGGTACGGGCTCTCCTGTTCAGAAAGCGGACGGGGCGCCGGGTAGGGCGCCGCCGTCGGGACAGGCGGCTGGATTCAGTCGATGCGCTTGGCCGACTTGATCAGCACCGGGTCGATCGGCACGTTCTGCATGCCTTGCTTGGTGGTGGTCTGGGAGTTGACGATCTGGTCCACCACGTCCATGCCGCTCACCACCTTGGCGAACACCGCGTAGCCGGCATCGCGGCCCGGGTCGAGGAAGGCGTTGTCGGCGACGTTGATGAAGAACTGGCTGGTGGCCGAGTTGGGGTTGGAGGTGCGGGCCATGGACAGGGTGCCACGCACGTTATGCAGGCCGTTGGAGGCTTCGTTCTTGATCGGGTCGCGGGTGTCCTTCTGCACCATCTGCGCGGTGAAGCCACCGCCCTGGACCATGAACCCCGGGATCACCCGGTGGAAGATGGTGTTGCTGTAGAAGCCGCTGTCGACGTAGTCGAGGAAGTTCTTGCTGGAGATCGGTGCCTTGACCGGGTCCAGTTCCACTTCGATCTTGCCGAAGCTGGTGTCCAGCAGGACGTGAGGTGCCTTGGCCGGCTGTGCGGCCATCAGGTTGGCGGCGAAGAGTACGGAGCCGGCGACGAGGGCGATTTTTTTCAGCATGGGTCAGTGATCCTGGGTGGTGGTGTCGACTGTGGTTATGAATTCGAGCAGGGTTTGGTTGAAGCGCTGCGGCTGGTCCAGCGGCGTGGCGTGTCGGGAATCCTCGATCACCACCAGCCGTGCATCCGGCAGCAGTCTGACATAAGCCTCCTTGACCGCCACCGGGGTGTAGTCGCGGTCGGCGCTGACGACCAGGGTTGGACAGGTGATCCGGCCCAGACGTTCCTGGACCCCCCAGCCGACGATGGCGTCGAAGCTGGCGAGATAAGCACGTTTGTCGTTTTTTGCCCAGCGTTCGGCCATCTTCTGCCGCAGGTCGGCTTGCTCCGGCTTGGGAAACAGGCGGGCGCCCAAGGCCTTGCCGATGGTGGCCAGGCTCAGCACCCGGGCCAGGCTCCAGCGCTTGAACCACTGCCAGTAGTCGTTGGCGCTGCGCACCTTGACCTCCGGGGCGCTGTTGACGATACACAGGCTCTTGAGCAGTTGCGGCTGGTCCACCGCCAGCTGGAAGCCGATCATCCCGCCCATGGACAGCCCGACATAATGCGCGGGGCCCAGGTTCAGGTGCTCGATCAGCGCCACCAGGTCGGCGGTGAAGCCCTTGATGCTGTAGCGCTCCCGGGGTTTGTCGGAGCGCCCGTGGCCGCGCACGTCGGGGATGATCAGGCGGTAGCGGGCCGCCAGATCGGGGATCTGTTTTTCCCAGTCCTGGGCGCTGGAGCCCAGGCCATGAACCAGCAGCAGGGGTTCGCCCCGGCCATATTCCTCGTAGTGCAGGGTGCAACCTTCATGCTCGAAATACGCCATGACAGAACTCCTGTTCTGGTGGGTGATGGATCAGGCTTGCTCGGGGGCGGCAAAGGGCGCGTCCAGGGGCGCGGTGTCGAAGGTGCGCAGCAGCTCCACGAGGATCTGCGTGGCCGGGCCCAGGGGTTTGTCCTTGTTGGAATAGAGAAAGAAGGTTGGATGGCGGCTGCCGCCCTGGTCCAGGGGCAGGACCTTGAGCAGGCCTTCGCGCAGCTCGCGCTCGATCAGGTGCCGGGGCAGCCAGGCAAAACCCAGGCCGCTGCTGACGAAGCTTGCGGCGGTGGCCAGGCTGCCCACGGTCCAGCGCTGTTCGGCGCCGAGCCAGCCCACATCCCGTGGCTGCTGGCGGCCGGAGTCGCGGATCACCACTTGCAGCTGGCTTTCCAGGTCCTGGAAGTGCAGTTCCCGCTGCAGGCGGTGCAGGGCGTGTTCCGGGTGGGCCACGGCGACGAACTCCACCGAGCTCATCTCGGTGCCCAGGTAACCGGGAATGTTGAAACCGCTGATGGCCAGGTCGGCGACGCCTTCGAGCAGCACTTCCTCGACCCCGGACAGCACTTCTTCACGCAGGCGCACACGGCAGCCACGGCTTTGCGGCATGAAGGCGGTCAGGGCGCGGACCAGGCGCGCGTTGGGGTAGGCGGCGTCCACCACCAGGCGTACTTCGGCCTCCCAGCCCTGTTCCATATGGTGGGCCAGGTCTTCCAACTGGCTGGCCTGCTTGACCAGTTGCCGGGAGCGGCGCAGCAGCACGCCGCCGGCCTCGGTGAGCACCGCCTTGCGGCCGTCGATGCGCAGCAGCGGCACGCCGAGTTGGTCCTGCATGCGCGCGACGGTGTAGCTGACCGAGGATTGCGAACGGTGCAGGGCTTCAGCGGCCTGGGCGAAGCCGCCGTGGTCGACCACGGCCTGCAGGGTGCGCCATTGATCCAGGGTCACGCGGGGCGCTTTCATGAGGGGCTCCTCTTGTCCTAAGCTGGCGCTCCTTACTGGAGACTGCCGAATGAGAAAATTCTGTTGTGTGTTGCTGGCTCTGCTGCCCCTGAGTGCCTGGGCCTATCCGATCGATGTCGAGAAGCAGTTGAACGGCCTGAGCATCGACTACACCGCCTACGACACCGATGAGGACATCGGCTCCATCCAGTTGAACAACTTCGGCAAGGTCGATGCCCTGTGCTCGGTGGTGTTTCGCAACGGTCCCGAGGCACCGCGCACCCGCAAGGTGGAAGTCGCCGCGGGCAAGAGCAAGAACGTTACCGCCAAGTTCAACCGCAAGATCATCAAGCTGCGCATGGACCTGAACTGCCAGGCCAAATGATCGAAGCAGGGCCGGCCTGGCGTATCACGCCGGGACTGGCTGTGCTTATAAACGAATTTATTGATTGGTTATAGCAGTTATTTGCGCTTTTTCATCGATATCACTCTGTTTAATCTGCGCCCCATCGACTTACGCATACCCCGATGGAGGCTTCAGCCCATGTCCCGCGTTCTGATCATTGAAAGCAGTGCCCGTCAGCAGGATTCCGTTTCCCGCCAGTTGACCCAGACCTTCATCCAGCAATGGCAGGCCGCTCACCCTGGTGATTCGATCAGCGTGCGTGACCTGGCCCGCAACCCGGTGCCGCACCTGGACGCCAACCTGCTGGGCGGCTGGATGAAGCCCGCCGAACAGCGCAATGCCGCCGAACAGGATTCCCTGCAACGCTCCAATGAACTGACCGAAGAGTTGCTGGCCGCCGACATCCTGGTGATGGCCGCGCCGATGTACAACTTCGCCATCCCCAGCACCCTGAAGGCCTGGCTCGACCACGTCCTGCGTGCCGGCGTGACCTTCAAGTACACCGAGACCGGTCCCCAGGGCCTGCTCACCGGCAAGCGCGCCTATGTACTGACGGCCCGTGGCGGCATCTACGCCGGTAGCACCGCGGATCACCAGGAACCCTACCTGCGCCAGGTGATGGGTTTCATCGGCATCCACGATGTCGAGTTCATTCACGCCGAGGGCCTCAATCTGGGTGGCGACTTCCACGAGAAGGGCCTGAACCAGGCCAATGCCAAGTTGGCCCAGGTGGCCTGAAAACCGGCTTGCAGTGATCTGCCGGAGCGATGGCGCCGATTCACCGATAACCGATCAGCGCCGTTAATCCACAGATAATCCCCCGGTGTTCAAGTAGCGCCTGCGCATCCCCCTTCAAGCCGGTTCGCGCATCGAACCTCCCTTTGCACTGGTTGCTCCTTCAGTGCCGACGCCCGATTGCACGCCTAGCGAGATCGGGCTTTTTTTTGCCCGGGATTTTATCTGCCGGAGCAAAACCGTTATCGTCGCCGCCATCCAAGATGAGGCGAACATGGGCTATCTACTTTTTGTCACCCTGATCCAGGCGTTTTCCTTCAGCCTGATCGGCGAATACCTGGCCGGTCATGTCGACAGTTACTTTGCGGTACTGGTGCGGGTACTGCTGGCGGGGCTGGTGTTCATTCCACTGACCCGCTGGCGCCGGGTGGAGCCGGCCTTCATGCGTGGCATGCTGCTGATCGGTGCCCTGCAGTTCGGCATCACCTACGTCTGCCTGTACCTGAGCTTCAGGGTGCTGACGGTACCGGAAGTGCTGCTGTTCACCATCCTCACGCCGTTGCACGTGACCCTGATCGAAGACGCCCTGAACCGACGTTTCAATCCCTGGGGCCTGCTGGCGGCGCTGGTGGCGGTGGCCGGAGCAGTGGTGATCCGCTACGACAGCATCAACCCGGACTTCTTCATGGGTTTTTTGCTGCTGCAACTGGCCAACTTCACCTATGCCGCCGGGCAAGTGCTGTACAAGCACCTGGTGGCGCGCCACCCCAGCGACGAGCCGCATTACCGGCGTTTCGGCTACTTCTACCTGGGGGCGCTGCTGGTGGTGTTGCCGGCGTTCCTGCTGTTCGGCAAGGCCCATTACCTGCCTGATGCGCCGCTGCAATGGGCGGTGCTGCTGTTCCTTGGCCTGGTGTCCACGGCCCTGGGCATGTACTGGTGGAACAAGGGCGCGTGCCTGGTGACGGGGGCGACCCTGGCCGTGATGAACAACCTGCACGTGCCGGTGGGGCTGCTGATCAACCTGCTGATCTGGAACCGGCACGAGGAACTGGGCCGGCTGATGCTGGGTGGTCTGGTGATCCTCGCAGCGGTCTGGATCAGCCGCCGCGGCGCGGCGCCCCGCCTGACAACCTGACCGATTGCCGACGCCTTCGCTGACCTGTAGGAGCCGGCTTGCCGGCGAAGAGGCCCGCAAATCTTGCGCCTGACGGGCCGACGCCTTCGCTGGCAAGCCAGCTCCTACGGTGGGCCAGAGCGGCTTGCCGGCGAAAGGGCCTGCAAGCCCCGCGCCTGAAGGGCTGACGCCTTCGCTGGCAAGCCAGCTCCTACGAGGTTACAGCGCCTGTTTTTCGATCTGGGGTACATGGCTGGCGCCGAGCACCGCCGGTAGCAAACCGGCCCGCAGGTCGGTACCGCTGGGTTGCTGGTACAGGTTCAGGCCGAACTCCGGCATCACCGCCAGCAGGTAGTCGAAGATATCCCCCTGGATCCGTTCGTAGTCCACCCACGCCGTGGTCTTGGTGAAGCAGTAGATTTCCAGCGGAATGCCCTGGGCCGTGGTCTGCATCTGGCGCACCATGCAGGTCATGTTCGGCTGGATCTCCGGATGGCTCTTCAGGTACGCCAGGGCGTAGGCGCGGAAAGTGCCGATATTGGTCATGCGCCGGCGGTTGGCCGACAGCGCCGCGACATTGCCCTGGGCCTCGTTCCAGCTTTTCAGCTCGGCCTGCTTGCGCCCGATGTAGTCGGTGAGCAGGCGCACCTTGCTCAGCCGCAGCTCTTCATCGTCATGCAGGAAACGCACGCCGCTGGCGTCGATGTACAGGCTGCGCTTGATCCGCCGGCCACCGGACTGCTGCATGCCGCGCCAGTTCTTGAACGACTCGCTCATCAGGCGCCAGGTGGGGATGGAGACGATGGTCTTGTCGAAGTTCTGCACCTTGACCGTGTGCAGGGTGATGTCCACCACGTCGCCGTCGGCGCCCACTTGGGGCATCTCGATCCAGTCGCCGACCCGCAACATGTCGTTGCTGGTCAGCTGCACGCTGGCGACGAAGGACAGCAGGGTGTCCTTGTAGACCAACAGGATCACCGCCGACATGGCGCCCAGGCCCGACAGCAGCAACAGCGGCGAGCGGTCGATCAGGGTGGCGACGATGATGATCGCGCCGAACACGTACAGCACCATCTTCGCCAACTGCACATAGCCCTTGATCGAGCGGGTGCGGGCGTGTTCGGTGCGCGCATAGATGTCCAGCAGGGCATTGAGCAGGGCGCTCAGGGCCAGGAGCTGAAACAGGATGGTGAAGGCCATGGCCAGGTTGCCGAGGAACACCTGACTGGTCTTGCTCAGCTCGGGCACCAGGTGCAGGCCGAACTGGATCACCAGGGACGGGGTCATCTGCGCCAGGCGATGGAACACCTTGTTGTGGCGCAGGTCATTGAGCCAGTGCAGCGCCGGCTGGCGGCCCAGCAGCCTGATGGCGTGGAGGATGACATAGCGTGCCACCCGGCCGAGTACCAGGGCGACCACCAGCAGCAGGGTCAGACCGATGCCGGCATGCAAGAGAGGGTGTTGATCGAGGGCTCCCCAGAGATCCTGGGTATTGAGCCAGAGCTGTTTGAAATCCATGGGCTAAATCGATTCTTCTGTATGGCACAAGGGAGGGATTAGAGCATTTAACCCCGGCAAAGTTACGCTCAAGGACAAATCGGCTAACAAAAAACCAACTCTTTGCGACCGTTTGCACAAAGAAACTCGGCCTTGGCGCTCGAAACCGTTACCCTATGCAGCTGTTTTTTTGCATATCTTCGAGGTAGCACCCGTGTTTTCCCAATTCGCCCTGCACGAACGCCTGCTCAAAGCCGTGGCCGAGCTTAAATTTGTCGAGCCGACGCCGGTGCAGGCCGCGGCTATTCCGCTCGCGCTGCAAGGGCGTGACCTGCGGGTGACGGCACAGACCGGCAGCGGCAAGACCGCGGCTTTCGTCCTGCCGATTCTCAATCGCCTGATCGGCCCGGCGAAGATCCGGGTCAGCATCAAGGCGCTGATTCTGCTGCCGACCCGCGAATTGGCCCAGCAGACCCTGAAGGAAGTCGAGCGTTTTTCCCAGTTCACCTTCATCAAGTCCGGCCTGATCACCGGCGGTGAAGACTTCAAGGTCCAGGCCGCGATGCTGCGCAAGGTGCCGGACATCCTCATCGGCACCCCCGGCCGCCTGCTGGAGCAGCTCAACGCCGGCAACCTCGACCTCAAGGAAGTCGAAGTGCTGGTGCTCGATGAAGCCGACCGCATGCTCGACATGGGCTTTGCCGAAGACGTGCAGCGCCTGGTGGACGAATGCCCGAACCGCCAGCAGACCATGCTGTTCTCCGCCACCACCGGCGGTTCCGGCCTGCGCGAGATGGTCGCCAAGGTGCTGAACAACCCTGAGCACCTGCAACTGAACGCGGTCAGCCAACTCAACGACACCACCCGTCAGCAGATCATCACCGCCGACCACAACCAGCACAAAGAGCAGATCGTCAACTGGCTGCTGGCCAACGAGACCTACCAGAAGGCCATCGTCTTCACCAACACCCGGGCCATGGCCGATCGCATCTACGGCCGCCTGGTAGCCCAGGACTACAAGGCGTTCGTGCTGCACGGTGAAAAGGACCAGAAGGACCGCAAGCTGGCCATCGACCGCCTGAAGCAGGGTGGGGTGAAGATCCTGGTGGCCACCGACGTCGCCGCTCGCGGCCTGGACGTCGAGGGCCTGGACCTGGTGATCAACTTCGACATGCCGCGCAGTGGCGATGAATACGTGCACCGCATCGGCCGTACTGGCCGCGCCGGCAACGATGGCCTGGCCATCTCGCTGATCTGCCATGGCGACTGGAACCTGATGTCGAGCATCGAGCGCTATCTCAAGCAGAGCTTCGAGCGCCGCACCATCAAGGAAGTCAAAGGCACCTACAGCGGGCCGAAGAAGGTCAAGGCCTCCGGCAAGGCCGTTGGGGTGAAGAAGAAAAAGACCGACGCCAAGGGCGACAAGAAGAAGGCCGCGGCCAAGGCGCCAACCAAGCGCAAGACCGCCAACCGGCCGAAAAGCGACAGCCTGGTCAGCCAGGATGGCATGGCGCCGCTCAAGCGCCGCAAGCCACAGGCACCGGCGGCTGAATAAGCGCCTGGCCTGATGCGAGTAGAAAGCCCGGACCTGGTCCGGGCTTTTTTATGGCGTGCTCCTGTCGTCGGCAGCGCCTGGAGCCGATGCCGGATGGATGCCTGGAGATAGGACATGAGTGATTATTTTGACCAGCAGTTGCGTGAGGACCTGGCAGAACCTATCGCGGCCGGACAACTCAGGGTCTCCCTGGATGTCGATCATTACTTCAGCCTGATGAAAGCCAGGTTCCCCATCAGGAGCCTGCGGCCCGATTGGCAGAAGATGCCGTTCCGGGTGACTGAGGTGAGTGAGGATCGGCACAGCAGGACAGAGGCCTGCAGGGCGTTTTTGCAGCGCAGGGTGGATGAGTTTCGCTTGACGGGAGACGCGGTCTACGTGGGAGATGGTTGCACTGACATTGCAGTCTCGGGCGATCTTGAATCCTTGTTGGAGATCAGCGAATGCCTGTTCTCCATTCCCCAGCATCACTATGTCCTGGCGACGGATCAGTCATGGTTCATGTGCCTGATGATGGAAGGCGACATGGGGTTTGGTTTTTTTCGAGACCCAAGGGAGGCCGTTGAGCGGCCGCTTTGATCGACGGCCGCGGGGGTTGATTGGCCTTTAGATGGCCTTCAGACCAGGAGGCGCGAGGTCCCGGTGTTGTTCAACGGGCCCCGCTGTATGGCCGGCGCCGCATTCCAGCATTCTGAACACACCGCCCCACGGGGCTCATATCCCGCAGCGGGCACAACCACGCGCGGATCTGCTCCGGGCTTTCTTCGGCGTGGTTCTCAGCTATCGGCCTGCTTCTCGGCGGTGGCCAGTTCCTTGAGCCGCTGATCGATCAACTGGCAGTCATCCGGCTGGTCCTTGCTGGAAGTGCTGAGTTTCATCCTCTGCAACTCGTCGTTGATCTCCTTGGCCTTGGCCGGGTTCTGCTCGGTGATCTTGCTCACGGCCTGGGCCAGTTGCTCGCGCTTGGCAGTGGCTTCGTCCGGGGTACAGGCCCAGGCGGACAGGCTGAACAGCAGGGTACTGGCAACAGTGAGAATGCTCAGGGTTTTCATTGCAGGGACCTCGCGGGTCGGATTCGGGCTGTCAGGCGGTTGACGGGAAGAGGCCAGGGTTAGTTCAGTTGGATGCAACGAGTGCCGAGGAAGTGGGTACGGCAGGGGCGTGAAAATACTTATTTAAATCCGGATTTTTCCGATGCGGATGATGGCCATGAGGACCTGCCATCAGCGACCGCTTTAGGTCGCGGCTTCTGGGATATCTGGCCATTGTTCGGCGATCCTTTGGCTTATTTGACGCCAGAATAGTGGCACATTAATATCGCGCCCCACTTTTGCCTCTGGCTGCCGTTTCGAAGGATCGAATATGTCTCTCTCCACCCTCGGGATGAGGTTGTGCCGCACCTTGCCTGGCGTGCTCCTGGCCAGCTCGCTGAACATCGCCTCTGCCGCCCCACTGCCCGGCCCGGCCTTCAACCCCGGTGACCAGGACCTGATCCGCGACCGGCAGAACCGCTTGCTGCAAGAGCAGCAGCGCCGTCTCGAGGAACTCAAGGAGCTGCCCGGCAAGAGCGCTGCACCGGTGGCGCCCACGGCCCCGACCGACAGCCGCTGCTTCCCGATCAAGGACATCCAGCTCAAGGGCGCCGATTCGCTGTCCGCCAGCGAGCGTGAGAGCCTGCTCAAGCCCTACATCGGCCAGTGCCTGGGGGTGGCCCAGCTCAACGAATTGCTCAAGGTCATCACCGACCGCTACCTCGAGAAGGGCCTGGTCACCAGCCGCGCCTACCTGCCGCAACAGGACCTGTCCAGCGGCCACCTGCAGGTGCTGGTGGTGGAAGGCAAGCTCGAAGGGCTCAAGGCCGCCGATGACAGCAAGCTCAGCGCTCGCGAATTGAACATGGCCTTTCCCGGCAGCAGCGGTGAGCTGCTCAACCTGCGGCAGATCGAGCAGATGGTCGACCAGCTCAACCGCTTGCCATCGAACCAGGCGCAGATGGAACTGGCCCCGGGCCAGGCCGTGGGCGGCAGCCAGGTGCTGGTCAAGAACAGCCCGCAAAAGCCCTGGCGCGTCGGTTTGTCCCGCAGCAACGACGGGCAGAAGAGCACCGGCGAGCAGCAGTGGGGCAGCTCGTTCGAATGGGACAGCCCCCTGGGCTTGGCCGACCAGTTGGTGCTGCGCGGCGGCCACGACGCCATCAGCGACCACCAGAAGACCTCGCGCAACGCCATGCTCTATTACAACCTGCCGTTTGGCTGGTGGAACCTCAGCTACAGCTACAGCCAGAGCGAATACCGCTCCCTGGCCCAGGGCCAGGGCTTCAACTTCAAGCAGACCGGCGACAGCCAGAACCACCAGTTGCGCCTGGAGCGGGTGATCCATCGCGACGCCCTGAGCAAAACCTCGCTGAACAGCGGCCTGAGCTACCTGCGCACCAACAACTACATCGAAGACAGCAAGCTCAGCAACAGCAGCAACCGCCTCAGCGAAGCGCAGCTGGGCATCAACCACGGCCGGCGCCTCGGCAGCGGCTTTCTCAACCTCGACCTGGGGCTGCAGGACGGCATCGGCGCCTTCGATGCCCAGCGCCAGCATGAGCGCGACCGTTTCGGCAATCGCCAGGCCAACGCCCGCTACCGCAAGTACAGCGCCACCGCCAGCTACCTGCAGCCGTTCAAGCTGTGGGACGAATCCCTGGTGTTCAGCAGCCTGGTCACCGGCCAGCGCAGCGAGGACCTGCTGTTCAGCTCACAGCGCATGAGCCTGGGCAGCCAGTCCTCGATCCGCGGCTACAAGGACCAGAGCCTCAACGGCGACAGCGGCTACTACTGGCGCAACGACCTGCGTTGGACTCGCCCGGTGGGCTGGGACTGGCTGCGCCCGGTGTTCGCCGAGTACGGCACGGGCCTGGGTTATGACTTCGGCGCGATCCGCAACGACCGCTACAACGCCGAGCAGCATGGCCGGGTCTCCAGCGACTCGATCGAATTCTTCGCCCGCGGCAGGAACCTGGCCGCCAGCGTGACCTTCGCCCATTCCCTCGAGCGGCCCGAAGCCCTGAGTGAACGGGAAGCACCGATTTATTTCCGTCTGGATGTGTTCCTTTAACGCCGCTCTTTAACACGAGATACACGACATGGATGTTCGTCAGTTCGCCTTCCTGGCCCGCCAACCTTCTGCCACCCTGCAAGCGCGGGAGTCGTTCTGGGGGCTGCCCAAGCGGGGCCTGGCGTTCATCCTGGCCAACATGATGTTCTGGCAGCCTGTGGTGGCGATGGCCGACGGCATCGTGGTCAACGGCGGTGGCACCACACTGGGCCAGGCCGGCAATGGCGTGCCCATCGTCAACATCGCCGCGCCCAATGGCAGCGGCCTGTCCCACAACCAGTTCAGCGACTACAACGTCGGCCAGCAGGGGGTGATCCTCAACAACGCCACCGGCCGTACCCAGCAAACCCAACTGGGCGGGATCATCCTCGGCAACTCCAACCTGGGCGGGCGCTCGGCCAATATCATCCTCAACGAAGTCAACGGCGGCAGCCCCAGCCAGCTCAAGGGCTACACCGAAGTGGCCGGGCAGTCGGCCCATGTGATCGTCGCCAACCCCTATGGCGTGACCTGCAACGGCTGCGGTTTCATCAACACCCCGAAAGCCACCCTGACCACCGGCAAGCCGGTGATCGAGAACGGCCAGATCCAGCGTTATCAGGTGGACCAGGGCAGCGTCGCCATCGAAGGCGCGGGGCTCAATGCGAGCAACGTCGACCAGTTCGAAATCATCACCCGCAGCGCCAGGATCAACGCCGAGATCCAGGCCCAGCACCTGGCGCTGATCGCCGGGGCCAACGACGTCGACGCCAAGACCCTGAGCGCCACGGCACGCACCGCCAACCCGGCAGACGCACCGCAACTGGCCATCGACAGTAGCGCCCTGGGCGGCATGTACGCCGGGGCGATCAAGCTGGTGGGCACCGAGGCTGGGGTTGGGGTCAAGCTCGACGGCAAGCTGATCGCCAGCGGTGGCGACATTCAGCTCGATGCCAACGGCCAGTTGCGCATGGCGGACGCGAGCGCCGAGAAAGGCGCGGTGGCGATCAAGGCCGGCAGTCTCGATGCCCAGGGAGCGGTGTATGCCGGCAGCGAACTCAAGGTGCAGACCCGGGGCGACCTGAGCAACCAGAAAACCCTTGCCGCCCGCGACAGCATCCAGTTGGACAGCGGCGGCAAACTGAGCAACCACGGCATCATCGAGGCCGGGGTCAATGCCGATAACAGCCGCAACGCCAGCGGCGATATCACCCTCAGCGCCAAGAGCCTCAACAACAGTGACAAGAGCGTGGTAGCCAGCCGTGATCTGACGGTCACGGCAACCCGAAGCCTGGACAACCAGGGCGGCACCCTGAGCGGCCAGCGCCAGGTAACGGTCAATGCCGGCACCCTGGACAACCAGAACCAGGGCCGGGTCCTGAGCGCCGAGCACCTGCAACTCAATGCCGATCTGGTGCGCAACGGCCAGGGCGGCCTGATCAAGAGCCAGCATTCCCTCCAAGCCACACTGGGCCACCTGGGCAATAGCGGCGGCGAGCTGTCGAGCCAGGGCAACAGCACTCTGGTGCTGGCCGGCATGGACAACCTCACCGGCGTGGTGCTGGCGCAACAGGCCCTGAAGATCACCGGTACTGCGGAACTGGACAACCAGGGCGGCCTGCTCTCGGGCTGGCAGGGCCTGACCCTCAATGGCATCGGCCTGAACAACAGCAACAAGGGCACCGTCTCCAGCCTCAAGGGCACTGTCGACCTCACCCTCAGCGACGCCTTGAACAACAGCCAGGGCGGCGCCCTGGTCAGCCAGCAAACCCTGGACGTCAAGGCCGCCAGCCTCGACAACAGCCTCAAGGGCATGATCTCCAGCGCGGGTGCACAGAGCCTCAAACTCAGCGAGCGGCTGGACAACAGCCAGGGCGGCTCCATCGACAGCGGCGCGACCCTGACCCTGCAGGCCATGGCCCTGGGCAACCAGGGCGGCACAGTCAACGCCAGCGGCGACCTGGAATTCATCGGTCGCGACCTGGACAACAGCCACGGCACCTTCACCGGCAAGCAGGGCGCCACCCTCGACCTGCTGGGACACTTGATCAACAACCAGGGCACCCTGTCTGCCGCCGGCCCCTTGCTGCTCAAGCGCAGCACTAAGGTTGAGAACCAGGGAGGCGAACTCTCCAGCCAGCAGTGGCTGCGGCTGTTCACCGAACACTTGGACAACCGCCAGAAGGGCCGGGTAGCGGCCAATGATTCGGTGTTGATCAGCGCCAGTGGTGAGGTGCAGAACAGCGATGGCGAGATCCTCAGCCGCGAAGCCGACCTGCAACTCAATGCCGAGCGCCTGGATAATGCCAAGGGCCTGTTGCAGGCCAAGACCAGCCAGGGCCTTGAGGTTTCCGCAACTGCCGACAACCAGGGCGGGCAGGTCATTGCCCAGCAGGGCGAGCTGACGCTCAAGGCGGCCAACCTCGACAACAGGGCCGGCAAGGTGTCTGCCCTCAACGGCGGCGCCATCCTGGAAACCGCCGCCAATGGCCGCCTCGACAACCGCGACGGCGCGCTCTTCGCCCAGCAGGCGTTGCATATCAGCGCCAAGGACCTGGACAACCGCGCCGGCCAGATCAGCGCCCGGCAGATCGAGCTGGAGCTGGGGGGCGCCCTGGACAACCGCCAGGGCCTGATCGAAAGCCGCAGCACCCTGGCCACCACCGCCGCCAGCCTGGACAACCAGCGTGGGCAACTGCGAGCCCTGGGCCTGGCCAGCAAGACCCGGTTCAGCATCGCAGGCACCTTCGACAACCGCGATGGCTCTCTGGAAACCGCCAACCACGACCTGGCCTTCGACGCCGGCGGCTTCAACAACCGTGGCGGTAGCCTGCTGCACAGCGGCAGCGGGGTGTTCGGCATTTCCATGGCCAACCTCGAAGACGTCGGCGGCCGCCTGAAGACCGCCGGCCAGCTGACTCTGGAAGCCGAGCGTTGGACCAACAGCAGCTCGATCCAGGCCGACCAGTTGCGGGTCAAGGTCGACCACCTGACCCAGACCGCCGATGGCCAGCTCCTGGCAAGCACCGGCCTGACCGGCAGCGGCAGCCACTGGAGCAACGACGGCCTGATCGGCAGCGACGCCGCGCTCAACCTCGACCTGAGCGGCAACTACGCCGGCCAGGGCCGCCTGAGCAGCATGGGTCAACTGGACCTGCACGCCGCCCAACTGGACCTGACAGACAGCGCCAGCATCGCCGGCGGTGCCAACAGTACCCTGCAGATCGATGGCGCGCTGAACAGCGCCGGGCGCATCACCGCCAGCCAGAAATTGCAGCTCAACGCCGCCAGCATCCACAACCTCGGCACCCTGGGCAGCGGCGCAGACCTGAGCCTCACTGCCGCCACCCTAGTCAACGACCATGGCCTGATTTCCAGCGGCGGCAATCTGCAGCTGCTGACCACAAGCTTCACCAACCGCTACGCCCAGGTGTACAGCCTGGGCACCGCGCTGATCGCCAAGGACGACCAGCAAACCCGCGCCGACCTGCTGGACAACCGCTCCGGGGATATCGAAAGCCTGGGCAAGCTGACCATCGCCGCCAGCACCCTCAACAACGTCATGGACGTGCTGCAGTACACCGAACACGAAAAGAGCGCGGCCAGCATCACCCGCCTGTCCTGCGCCCTGATCCCCGGCGCCGGCTGCGACGACCGCGGCGGCGGCCGCATCAACGGCCTGTGGGAAGTGGCCGAAACCGACCGCCTGCGAGTGACCGACAGCAGCGCCGCCGCCAGCCTCAACAGCGGCGCCGACCTGCAGATCGACACCCAGACCCTGACCAACACCAGCAGCCTGATCACCGCGGCCGGCGACATCAATATCAAGGCCCAGACCGTCCACAACCAGGGCTTGCAGCCCCAGGAAATCACCACCCTGCGGCGCTACTGGAGCTTCGTCAACGAAACCGGCACCGCCGCTGCCCGCGCCGCCGCGTTCAATGCTCGCAACAACCCGACGCCTTCGAGCAGCTTCGCCTCCGACCTTAGCGCCTTCATTGCCTGGACCGGGGTGATGCTGTCCTCCAGCAGCAAGGTGGTGGACGGCGACCAATCCTTCGCCGCCACCATCCAGGCCGGTGGCAAGGTCAACCTCAAGGCCGACCAGACCCTCGACAACAGCGTGATCCGCTCCTTCTACGAGTACGTCGGCGCCGGCAAGACCCTGACCGACACCGGCGTCGGCAACGGTTACTCGACGCCGATCCGGATCAACCCACAACTGCCCCCGGAGCTGGCCCAGCAACAGGTCAACCCCCTGGAGTTGCCGGGCTTCAGCCTGCCCACCGGCGGCAACGGCCTGTTCCGCCTCAGCGGCCAGGGCAGCGCCTTGGCCCAGGCCCCGACGCCTGCGCAGATCGCCGGCGTGCCGGACGCCGCGAGCCTGTCCCGGCCGCACAAGTACCTGATCGAAACCAACCCGGCGCTGACCAGCCTCAAGCAGTTCATGAGCTCGGACTACCTGCTGTCCAACCTCGGCTACAACCCGGACGACAGTGCCAAGCGCCTGGGAGATGGTTTCTACGAACAGAAACTGATCCAGCAAGCCATGGTCGCTCGCACCGGCCAACGCTTTATCGACGGCCAGGACAGCAACGAAAAGCTCTTCAAGCACCTGATGGACAACGCGCTCCAGAGCAAGCAACAGCTTGACCTGTCGGTGGGTGTAACCCTGACCGCCGAACAAGTCGCCGCCCTGACCCACGACATTGTCTGGCTGGAAAGCCATGAACTGAATGGTGAACAGGTACTGGTGCCAGTGCTGTACCTGGCCCAGGCCAACAACCGCCTGGCGCCCAACGGCTCCCTGATCGCGGGCAAGGACGTGAGCCTGATTGCCGGCAAGGACTTGAACAACGTCGGCACCCTGCGCGCGGCCAATGACCTGTCGGCGGTGGCGGGGGAGAACCTGGTCAATAGTGGTTTGGTGGAGGCGGGCAACCGCCAGGACCTGCTGGCCGGCAACTACCTGGTCAACCGCGCCGGCGGCATCATCGCCGGGCGCGACGTGAGCCTGACCACCACCCAGGGCGACGTGATCAACGACCGCACCCTGACCACCCACCAGAGCAGCAGCGAAGACTACGTCCGCGAGCAGCGCCGCGACTTCCTCGACAGCGCCGCGCGCATCGAAGCTGGCAACAGCCTGAGCATCGACGCCGAACGGGACTTCGACAACAACGGCAGCGTCCTGCACAGCGGCAGCGACACCCTCATCAAGGCCGGTCGCAACGTCAGCCTCACCGCCGTCGAGCAAGTGGTCAGCAACGACCGCGGCATTGGCAATCTCGACCAGAGCAAAACCCAGCACGGCGCCACCCTTGAGAGCGGCCGTGATCTGACCATCGATGCCGGTGGCAGTCTCACCGCCGTCGCCAGCCAGATCGAGGCCAAGGGCGATGTGTCGATGACGGTCACAGAAAACCTGACCCTGGCCTCGGCAGCCAACGAACAGCACTGGGCCAGCAAGACCGGCACCACCAAGAGCGAAGAAGATCGCGTCCACCAGCAAGCCACCACGGTGACGGCGGGCGGCGATGTGACGCTCAAGTCCGGCCAGGACATGACCCTGATCTCCAGCCGGATCAAGGCCGGGGACGAAGCCTACCTGGTGGCCGGTGGCGAACTGAACCTGTTGGCGGAGCAGGACAGTGAGCATTCGCTGTATGACATGAAGAAGAAGGGGGGCTGGGGCAGCAAGGAAACCAAGCGTGATGAGGTCACCCGGGTTACCCATGTTGGCAGTGAGATCAGCGCCGGTAGCAACCTGACGCTCAAGAGTGACGGTGACCAGAGGTATCAGGTCGCCAAGCTGGAGAGTGGCAAGGACCTGACCCTGGAGAGTGGTGGCGCTATCACCTTTGAAGGGGTGAAGGACCTGCACCAAGAGAGTCATGAGAAGAGCAGTAACAGCCTCGCCTGGACCAGTGCCAAGGGTAAGGGCAACACCGATGAGACTCTGCGTCAGAGTCAGTTGGTGGCTAAGGGCGAATTGATCATCAAGGCCACCGATGGTTTGAAGATCGACCTCAAGCAAATCGACCAAAAGTCCATCAGTCAGACCATCGACGCCATGGTGCAAGCCGATCCGCAACTGGCCTGGCTCAAGGAGGCCGAGAAGCGCGGCGATGTGGACTGGCGCAGGGTGAAAGAGGTCCATGACAGTTACAAATATAGCCATTCCGGGCTTGGCCAAGGGGCGATGCTGGCCATCATTATCATCGTGACCGTTTTGACCGCAGGCGCGGCGAGTGGCGCGGTGGGTACGGCATTTGCGGGTGCCGGTTCTGCAGGTAGTGGCACCGTTATGGCGGCTGGCGGGGTTTCCACCGTTGGGGCTTCTGCAGGCACCTTTGTTGCTGCCGGTTGGGGCAACGCCATGGTTACGGCCGGCCTGACTTCAATGGCAAGCACCGGAGCTGTCAGTGTCATCAACAACAAGGGCAATCTTGGCGCAGCGTTCAAGGAAACTTTCAGCAGTGACAGCTTGAAAGGCGCTGCAATATCGAGCCTGACCGCTGGATTCACCACGGGAGTTATAGATCCTCAGCTAGGGGGACAGACCAAACCCTTTAATGGCCTAACCAAAGGATTTGATCTCGGAACACTGGAGGGTATTGGTGGTTTCGCAGCACATGCGGGAGCTCAGGGGGTGGCAGCAGGGGCGATTAAAACCGCCATTGATGGAGGTAGTTTTACTCAGAACCTGAATGCAAGCCTGGTTTCTCAAGCTGGAAACGTAGTCGCCGCTACTGCGTTTAACTTCGTTGGGGGGTATGCGCAAGAGCATTGGCAAGCTGCAAAGAATGCTGGCGATACAACGGGGATGGCTATGTGGGCTGAGGGGGGCGCAGCCAGAGTCGCGATGCATGCCTTGTTTGGTGGCGCGGTGTCTAGTGCTACAGGAGGTGACTTCAAGACCGGAGCTATCGCCGCTGGCGCCAGTCAGGCCATGGCGCAAGTGTTGAATGACATCTTTGATCAGCAGCCTACTTTGAGGCAGGGATTCTCACAAATTGTTGGATTGGCGGTAGCGGGTGCTGCTGGAGGTGATGTCAACAAGGCTTCATGGGTTGCGCAGATGGCCGATGAATACAATCGCCAACTGCACCAGAAAGAAACCCTTGCCCTTGAGGAACTACAGCGCGAAGACCCAGAGAATGCCTACCAGCTTCGGGCCGCTGCCTGTGCCTTGGTAAACTGCTTGTCTTCGGTTCCTCCTGATGATCCCTTGTATAACGCCGTTGCACAGCTTGAGGCGGATGGGCGTAACTTCAAGGATGCGCAAGCCAAGCTCATGGGCACCGGAGCTTTTGATGAGTATGGAGCATGGGACAAGGCGAATGATGAACTTCTAAGAAACGACAAAGAGCTTAGTCGTTCAGGTAATGCTAGCCGAGCAGTCTTGGGAGCGGTTGGTGCAGCTGCCGGATTCGGCGGTGCGATATTGACTACTCCGGCCTGCGTCACGGGTTTAGGTTGCGCACTGCCTACTTTCTCTGCATTGGGGGGTACGCTCTCGTTCCATGATGGATGGCAGGCGACGGGCCAGTTGTTTGCTCCGTACGAATACACTCAAGGCAGTAAAGTCCTCAATTCGTTTAGTTCAGAGAACTATCCTGGCGATGTCAGCCCGATGCGCGACTATGGGACTGCTGCGGCTAGGGCGGCGCTTGAGATTGTCCTCTTCAAGGGCGCGGCTAAGCTCGCGAATGGGACGGGAGCTTCTGTTTTACTTAAGGAGCAAGCTGGTGCCAACGCTGCAAAAGAGATAGGTGTCTCAACAGGTAAGGTGACTCCCGGACCAATTAATTTTATGGGTGACGCTGATCAGTTCTTCAAAAATGCTTCTAAGAGATCTGATATTGATGCTGACGGCTTTTTTGATGTGGTAGCTCATGGAAGTAAACAGAAAATAGAAATTGTTACACCTAATGGCACGGTTATGGCTGATCAAAGAGTAGTTTCAAAGCTTATCGAAAATAATCCTAATTATAATGGTCAACCAATTCGATTGTTGTCGTGTGATACGGGAGCTTGTGACGCTGGATTCGCTCAGAATTTGGCAAACAAAATGGGGGTGGCGGTGAAGGCACCGACTAATTTGGTTTGGGCTTATGGTGACGGTAAAATGGTAGTTGCTCCGAGGTCTTCGTTGAATCAGAATTTGCCTGATCTATCGAATCTAGGAACGTTTAAAATATTTACTCCTGGTAAGCCAGAATGAAGAGGTTCGATTCTATGTTATGTGAGCGATGTGGAGGGGGGCTGGAAATCTTCAACGAGAATAGCACTAAAGGGCTAAGATGCCCTGAGTGCGGCTGGTCTGTAGTGACGACAAATATTTCAGGTATTAAAATTGATGAAGCAAAATATGAGGTTTGGTGTGGTGGTGACTATAAGAATAAAGATCACATAAAAGCAGTATCTGAGGTGGTGGGCTGTAATTTTATAATGTCTAGGGAAATTCTAAAGAAAGATTCTTCTTTAGTATTTGTCGGGCAGGCTGTGGATGTATTGCGAGTTAAAAATATTCTTCTTTCTGCTGGGCTTTGTTGTGTTGTTAGTCCTGAGTTTAAATGGGGTTAATTAAGTGTTGCTTGGGTTTCATCTTTGGTTTTGAGTTGGTGCGGGTTTTTGGTGGCGAAGTAGGTTGTTCAGTTTGTAAAGTGATGGGTGAGTATGTTTTTGATGAAATAGGCTGTGATATTGATCTTGAGTGGGTGTTGAAAGCTTTTTCAACTCTCTGAAACTATCAGGATGCTTGTTGGATGGTATAGAGGAAATAATTAATAAGTGTGGGTTTGTGATTGATGAGGCGTATTGCTGTTTTTCTGATAAGGCAGGCAAGTTTATCTACATCAAGTAAGAAGTGAAAGTTGGCGTGATGATGGCTCGCAACAGCTTGAAGGTGTTAAGTGATGTGGAGGGGCGTTATCTGGTCAAGGATGCGAGCCTGGGTACTATTGCCAGAGAGAGCAAGTAAGCCTTTGACCGATCGGTATCCGATCTACTGCAAGAGAAAAAGGGCGACTTTCAAGCCGCCCTTTTTGCTTACTGAAGCACCTGTTCCTGCATCCGCCTTGTCGTCACATCCATAAAATCACACCCATCTCGCAGCAAAATGCTGAGCACCAGCGACAGTTCCAGTAGCACCACTGCCCTTGGAGCGCTTTATCAGAAATCGCAAAATTTTCCAGCAGTTGAGTCACATCGCGAATGCGATACGTCGCTGCATTGTGCAGGACATCAATGGGAGATTGGGTATCGATCAGAAGTGAGAGGATGCTGCAGTCATGCCCGGTAATAGCTTGATGGTGTTTCATTTAATGCCGCCGCTTATCGCCATGCCACAGGTGGTTTTCAGGTGGCAGTGCGTTGTTGAAAAGCTCTCAAGGAAGATTCGTGCGTCTGTTGTCCCTGCTGTTTGCCATCATCTTGCTCTTCGGTTGCGCCTCTAAACCCCACTATTACACCTCGCCCAAACCGGTACAGATTGCCGCCACCGCCACCTACTAGATCAACATCTTCAACCTGCAACTGGGCGGCGAGAGCGAGCGCTTTCTGCTTGATGACAATTTGCTTCAGCAACTGGGCATGGGGTTGATCCGGCAGTGGGGCAACGTCAATCGTTACGCCGCCAGCAAGGACAGCGCCGCCTACCAACTGGAGGTGAATGCGGTGTACCAGCGCCGCCTCAGTGATTCCCAGGGCGGGCTGGTGTCGATGGTCGTCGATGACAATACGATCCTGGCCAGTGTGGATCTCGGCTACAAGGTCCAGGTCAAGTGCGGCGGCGCCGAGGTGCTGCATTTCGCTCAGGGGTGCAATGGCTTGCAGCCTGCAGGGGCGGTGGGGCAGGTGCGTCATATGCAGACCATGCGGGGGGCGATCACCAGCAGCGGCAATTGGGGTGTGGAGAGCCTCTACATTCGCACTCTGTCTAAGTGCATCGTTCGCGATATCACGGCTCTTTCTTCGCGTTGAGCCGGTGTGTGGTGGGATTGTAGGAGCGAGCTTGCTCGCGATGAATTCGAGGGCGCCGCGTTCGGTCAGTAGCGGCGCGTTATCGTTGACGTTCTTCGCGAGCAAGCTCGCTCCTACAGGGGATCAACGGGTTTTTTGGTTATAGCGCCTTCACTGGAATGCAGATCTCGCATTCCAGTTCACCGGTCGTTGCGTCGTAGTAGGCATCCGCCGGGTAGCGCTCGAATGCCGGGCGGGGGTCGAACTGCAGGCCGCTCTTGGGCAGCCAGTCGCGACACAGTTCGATCCAGGCATCGGCGATGTCCGGACCCAGGCCGCGGTAGTGGGCCACGGCATACAGGCCACCAGGTAGGGTGGTGACCACGGCGGGGGCGCTGGCCTTGAAGTCGTCGGGTACTTCGACGCAGGCGTCGTAGCGGCATTTTTCCGCGGGGGTAATGTCCGGGTCGTCGTGGCCGATGCCGTAGCGCACTCGGTTGATAAGCTGCTGTTCGAGCATCCAGGGCGCGGCGGTCTCGCGCCAGAACACACCAATGCCCGAACCGTAGGCGCCGATGCGGCGCAGGTAGGCCACGCGGGTGGCGGGCAGTTGTCGCAGGCTGACGTTCATCGTGGTTTCCTTCAGGTGAATGAAGGCGTCAGGATCGTCGAAAGCCGGAATGTGGGTCTGATCAGGATTGCTTAATTCGCGCAGGCGGCGTTCGCGGATGTCATCGAGGCGGCGGTGCCAGCGTTTCGGCTCGGTGTCGCGCCAGGTGCTGGGGGAGACCGAGAAGTGCTGCTTGAAGGCCCGGGAAAACGCTTCGCCGGAACCGAAGCCGACCTCCAGGGCGATTTCCAGGATCGACGCCTGGCTTCGGCTGGCCAGGAGGTAGGCGCCGCAGGCCAGGCGTCGGCGACGCAGGTAGGCCCCCAGGGGTTCGCCGACCCAGGCGCTGAACAGGCGATGGAAGTGATAGGGCGAGAAATGTGCGACCCGCGCCAGGTCCGCCAACTCCAGGGGCTGGTCCAAGTGCTGGTCGATATGCTCCAGAACACGGCTCATGCGCAGGGTGTATTCATGGAGGCTGTGATAGGCGCTGGTCATGATTGCAGCTTAGTCGGGTGGATCATTGCAGTCTGCTGCAGATGGGGATTGCGGGTGAGCAAGATTCGCCGGCAAGGCGGCTCCTGCGCAATGCGGTTGCAGGAGCTCATCGGGTGGCATTGTGCTTGTCGGCGAGGCGCATCTCAATCGTCACAGCAGCAACTGCTGCCCTTGCCTTTGGAGGGCTCCTGGTAGCGGTCGTGGTGCCGGACCCAGCCCATGATCTGCTCTTCATTGCGCCCCTTGGGCGTCAGGTCGAGGACGTTGTAGGCCCCTACCAGCAGGTCCAGCCCGCGGGCGTAGGTGGAGTAGGTATGAAAGATCTCACCCTGGTCGTTGCGATAGAACACGCTCAGGCCGGGCAACTCCTCTTCGTCGCCGCTGGCCGGCTCATAGTTGTAGGTGGCGACTCCCTCGGCCCATTGCTCGGCGCTGAGGCTGACCCCGAAGTCCTGGTTGAAGTCGTCGCCGGCGCTGGAAACCCAGGGGAAGCGCCAGCCCATGCGCCGGCGAAAGGCCTGGAATTCACCGTAGGGGGCGTGGGACACCGCCACTAGGGCCACGTCGTGATGGGCCAGGTGCTGATTGGCACCGTCGAAGTGGTCGGCCAGGAACGAGCAGCCCTTGCAGCCTTCTTCCCAGCCGGCGCCGAACATGAAGTGATAGACCACCAACTGGCTGTGCGCACCGAACAGTTCGCCCAGGCTCAGGGGGCCTTCCGGGCCCTGGAAGTGGTAGGGCTTGTCGATTTTTACCCAGGGCAGCGCACGGCGTTCGGCGCTCAGTTGGTCGCGTTGGCGGGTAAAGGCCTTTTCGCGGATCAGGTGCTGCTTGCGTGCTTGCAGCCAATGTTCCCGGGAGACCACGGGGTGATCGCTGATGTTCATGACATCTCTCCTCAAGGCAGTGGGGCGATGGGTCCTACACACGCTAGTCGTTTGCCCGGCGGCATGATCGACAAGCTGCCCAGCGGTTTCCGATCAGGGGTCATTCCGGTACGGCGGATTGGCTGAACGGCTGAAAATCCGTCCGGTCACACCTTATGAACGGCATTTCATTCTCATGTCTGGAGGTTGGATCAGGATGACGACTTATAACTGGGATCTGATTGAACGGTTGCTGCACGAGGTGCAGAACGGCGCGGGCCACAGCTTTACCCCGCGTCCCTATGCCGAGCAGCATGCGGCCGCCAAGGCGGCGGAGGGTGAGCCCACGGGTAACCTGGATGATTTGAAGGTCACGGCCACCGAGTACGAAAAGTTGCTGCTGGACCGGGGCTTTATCGAGACCCGGCCGGAGGACGAGGGCGGCAATGGCGAGAACTTTGTGCTCACGGCCCGTGGGTCGAGCCTGTTGTGCCTGATCGACAGCAGCATTCCGGGCAATGATCATCCGCGTCAGGTCCTGGATGAGCAGGCGGATGCCTTGCTGCCGGAAACCTTTGACCAGGTCGCGTCCAAGGCCCAGATCGCCTAGGCGGGGCCGGCTAGCCCGGCTGGGTGTTGCGCAGGCATTTCAAGGCGGCGAAGTCCTGGCGTACGCCGTCGATCTTCTTCAGCAGGCGCTGGCGTTGCTCCGGGCTGCTGCTGGCCATCAGGTCCACCAGCAGGCTGCGTGCGGCCTGTTCGGTGTGGCTGAAGGCCTGGCGATATGCCGGGGTCCATAGGCTCTCGCGGTGGATCAGCAACTGCTCGATGCGCTGTGGAAAGTCACGGTCCTGGCGCTGCTGCACGGCGGCACTGAACTGCGCCTGCCAGTGAGCGCGGTTGGCGATCCACTGTTGGTTCTGCGTCCCGAGGGAGGCGGACCACTGGTCGATCCGTTGCTGCTGGCCGGTGCTCAGGGGGCCGAGCCAGGCCTTCAGGCGCTTGCTCATGCGCTGGCTGCGTTGCTCTATCTGTTGCGCGACAGGTGGTTTGAGGTATTGCTCCTCATGCTCCTTCAGGTCCTTGGCGAAGGCGTTGTTCATCTCTTTGACCTGCTGATCGTCCAGGCCCTGGAGCAACTCCACCGCCGAGGGCGTGATCTGGCGTGCGGTCTCGGCGATGGCCTGCCTGGCTTCCTCGGTCCGGGCCTGCAGGGCTTCGTCGCTGACCTGATTGTTCTGCACCATCAGTTGCAGGCGGTCGAGCCAGCCCAGGTAGCCGGGCAATTGGGTCGTGCAATGCCAGCTCAAGTGCTGTTGCAGACGCTGGTTGAGCCAGCCCTTCTGCTCACTGTTCATGTCCAGGTAGTCGTTGAGGGTCCAGGGGATGATCACATCGAGGTTGCGATAGGCCAGGCCGACCCGGCTGCAGGCGCCGAGCAGCAGGCTGATGATCAGGAGCGGAACAAGCAGGTGCCAGTGGCGCGACATGTTCGAATCCTTGCCAGTGCGGGTTCGTTCATCTGAACCCGCAAGGGCCCTGGCAGTTCAGCGTTTCAGTAGAAGGCGCGCTCGGCCTTGAAGGTCAGCAGGCCGTCGCATTCGGCGTTGTGCCCGGAATAGGCCGTGCATTCGCTGCCGTTGAGGTTGGAGTCACTGTAGATCAGGTTCAGGTCGATCCCCAGCCAGGGCCGCGAGAGCTTGATCGACCAGTCGCTGAAGCCCGCCACGTAACCGCCGTTGGCCACCGATACGCCATTGTTCAATTGGTGGCTGGTGTATTTGACGCTGACGCCGACGCCAAAGGGCGGGTTGCCCCCCAGGTCGGCGAACAGGGTGCTGTTGCGCTTGTCGGGGTCGTTGCTGAAGGCGGCGCCAAAACGGCTGCCCAGCAGAGTCAGGCCGCCGTAGAGCTCCTGGCTGTCCCGGCTATTCAGCTTCGGGTAGTTGTAGTGGATCATCCCCAGCTCGTAGCCCAGGGTCTGGTCGAGGGGCTGCTTGAAGCCCAGGTAGGAGTCCACTTCAAGGTTGCTGGACGGGCTCAGGCCCATGCTTGGGGACCATTGTCCGAAGTACCAGCCGCTGTCGTGGCTCAGGTCGAGGCCGCCGTGGAAGGAACCGCTGGAGGAAGGTTTGACCAGGCCCTGGGCCATGCTGCGGCTGGGGCTGCTGCCCAGCTTGAGGTCGAAGTCGCCCAGTTCGCGCTGGAAAATCTGGCCCTGGGCGAGGGGGCAGGCCAGCAGCAGGCTTAAGAGCAATATGGCGGGTTTGAGCATGCAGCACTCCCTTGGCGGCGCGGAGTGACAACCTGACGGTCGGCTGAAACGATTGATCTAGAAGCGTGCAAGGATACTGGCGAATGCCGGTGGAGGAGGGCCGTTCGTCGATTTCTGGTGCAGGGAGAGGGGAGGGAGTGCCAGTCCTAGCGCTTTGAGGGCAAAGCGCCGAGGGACCAGGATAACGCGGGGGGAGTTACTTTTTACCCAGGCTGATCTGCTTGGATGGGCCGAAGGTCTGGCCGCTGACGCCTTTGGCAATTTGCTGGATTTCGCCGCCCGATTTCAGGAACGCCGCGATTTGTTCGTTGATCGATTCGCTGGTTTCAACGGCGGGAGCTGGTTTTGCTTTGCTGTTGGAGGCTTTTACTCGCATGGCGGCCATTTAACCTTTGGGGAAAATTAATTTGGCCAGGCATCTTATCAGAAACACTTGACAATTGCTTGGCAAATATCATCTGGAACAGACGGTTGGTTTCCGGCTTTTTTCTTCAGTTCATCTCCCAAAGATCTTCCTAAGTAGCTGTTTTAAATAAAGACCAGAGGTTGAAATTACAGCCTGGGAGTCGCCTGTGCTGGCCCTTGCTGTTTCTTCCCGCCTGACGAGTGGGCGCTGGGCTGCCGGCCAGGCCGGAAAAATCGGGGTTCTCCACGGATTTTCATCGGCAGCGATTCAGGAGCGCCAACGTCGGCTCGGAAAACAGGTAGAATGCCGCCCACGCAATGAGGGTATTGGAAATGGCTTTAGTCGGGCGCTACAACAGTTTGCAAGTGGTTAAACACACTAACTTTGGTTTGTATCTGGACGGAGGGGCGGACGGTGAAATACTGCTGCCCAATCGTTATATTCCCAAGGATATTCCCAGTGAAGATGAAGACTGGTTGAATGTTTTTGTTTATCTGGACAGTGCTGACAAGTTAATCGCAACTACTGAAAAGCCCAAAGTTCAAGTCGGTGAGTTTGCCAGCCTTAAAGTCGCCGAAGTTAACAGTATTGGCGTGTTCCTCGATTGGGGGCTGCCCAAGGATCTGCTGCTGCCGTATTCCGAAGAGAAGCGCCAGATGAATGCCGGCGAGTATTGCGTGGTGCACGTCTACCTGGACAAGCACACCCGCCGGATCACCGCCACGGCCCGTCTGGATCGCTACCTGGACAAGACCCCGGCCAACTATACGCCGGGCCAGGAAGTGGACCTGCTGGTGGTGGAGTCCACCGACATGGGCTTCAAGGCAATCATCAATAACAAGCACTGGGGCCTGATTCACAAGAACGAAGTGTTCAAGTTCCTGCGCTCGGGGATGCAAGAGAAAGGGTTCATCAAGGAAGTGCGCGCCGACGGCAAGATCAGCCTGAGCCTGCAACCTGTGGGTGAGCAGGCGGCCACCAGCCTGAGCTCGAAGATCCTCGCCAAGTTGCGCGAGAACGATGGTTCCCTGGCGGTCAGCGACAAGAGCGACCCGGCGTTGATCAGCAGTTTGTTCGGCGTCAGCAAGGGCAACTTCAAGAAGGCCATCGGGACGCTCTACAAACAGGGCCAGATTGTCATTCATGCGGATCGCATCGAGCTAAGCTGAGGCCTGTCTCTTCTGCGGTTGTTCCCCATGAAAACCACGCTGGCGGCCTACCTCGCCACCTTGCTGGCCTTCGTACTGCTCGACGCGCTGTGGCTGGGCCTGATGATGGGGCCCACCTACAGGGCCCAGCTAGGTTCCCTGTTGCTCGAACAGCCACTGCCGGTCCCGGCGGTGCTGTTCTATCTTCTTTATGTCCTGGGCTGTGTGTCGTTCGCCGTCCTGCCTGCCCTGCGCCAGGGCGGCTGGAGGAGAGCGGCGCGTTTGGGCGCGCTGCTCGGCCTGGTGGCCTATGGCACCTATGACTTGAGCAACTGGGCGACCTTGCAGGGCTGGTCGGCGTCGCTGGCGCTGATGGACATGGCCTGGGGCGTGCTGGTCAGTGCCCTGGCCTGCACCTGCGGCTACGGATGCACACAGCGTTGGGGCGCTCGGCGTGGCTGACGGGCAGAGGCTGTGGCTGGCAATCGCGCCAGCAACGGCGAGCCAAGAATTTTTACAGACTTCATCCCCGGCGTTGCCGGATCATTGATCGTCTTTTTTCCTTTGGCTGCGGGACGCCTTCAGGGGCCTGCGGTTTCTATCGAGTGTCTGTCATGTTGTTGAATCAATCGGGAGTCTTGCGGTGAGCATCGAACGGCGCAGCGCCGATGGATTTGCCCTGCAGGTGATGTTGGGGCTGTGCCTGATCTGGGGCGTGCAGCAGGTGATGATCAAATGGGCAGCCCCGGACATTGCCCCGGTGATGCAGGCTGCGGCGCGCTCCGGGATTTCGGCGTTGCTGGTGGCCTTGCTGATGTGCTGGAGAGGTGGCTGGTCCCAGGTGCCGAGTACCTGGCGCGCAGGGTTGCTGGCCGGCAGCCTGTTCGGCCTGGAGTTCCTGTTCATCGCCGAAGGCCTGAAGCTCACCAGCGCGGCGCACATGTCGGTGTTTCTCTACACCGCGCCGATCTTCACCGCCCTGGGGGTCAACTGGCTGCTGCCCAGTGAGCGCCTCAGGCCCTTGCAATGGCTGGGCATCCTGCTGGCCTTCGTGGGCATCGGCATTGCGTTTGCCGGGGGAATCTCGCTGGACAATCTGGATCGCCGGATGCTGTTGGGGGATGCCCTGGGGTTGCTGGCGGGCCTGGCGTGGGGGGCGACCACGGTGGTGGTGCGGGCGTCGCGCCTGTCCGAGGCACCGGCAACCTTGACCCTGTTCTACCAACTGATCGTGGGGTTTGTCGGGTTGCTGCTGATTGCCGTTCTCAGTGGCCAGGTGACCCATGTCAGCCTGACTCCCGTGGCCGTGGCCAGTGTGCTGTTCCAGGGGCTGGTGGTGTCGTTCTTCAGCTACCTGACCTGGTTCTGGCTGTTGCGGCGCTACCTGGCGGCCAACCTGGCGGTGTTCTCCTTCATGACCCCGATGTTCGGCGTCACCTTTGGCGTCGTGCTGCTGGGAGAACCCCTGAGCATCAACTTCGTGTTCGGCGCGGTGCTGGTGCTGCTGGGCATCACCTTTGTCAGTGCCGAGCAGTGGCTGCGCCGGCGCCTGCGCAGCTTGCTCTGAGCGGGCACTGCCGGTTTTCAAGGCAGTGCGGCGCATTCTCCGCTCGCCGCTTGCTGCCGAAGCAACAGCGCCCCTGCGCTCAACAGGCCAGCGGCGGCCACGATCAACGCCAACTGCAGGCCACCACTGAAGTGACTGCTCAAGGCTGCCAGCAACGGCCCGCTCAATTGCCCCACCGCGAAACAGGCGGTCAGCAACCCGGCATTGCGCTGGGCCGATTGTGGTGCCAGTTCCCGGGAGCGTTGCATGACCAACTGCATGCAGGCCAGGAAAGGCGTGCCACACAACAGCACCCCGAGGGCCAGTCCCAGGCCGCTGCCCAGCAGGCAGGCCAGGACGCCAGCAGCCTGCAGCCACAGGGTCGCCATCAACCAGTGGCGGGTACTGTCCGGGCCCGGCCGGCGCAGGCTGACCAGGACCACGCCCAGGGCGGCAGCGAGGCCAAAGGCGGGCCAGAACAGATCGGCTTGCCATTGGCCCTGGAACCGCGCGCTGGCCATCTGCGAGAGGAAGGTCGCCGGAATGATGTAGCCCACGCCATACAAGCCGTAGACCAGCCCGAGGCGGTTCACCTTCGGTTCATCCGGGGCGTCGCGCCGGGGGGCGGGGCCGGTGGTCGAGGCCCGTGGCAGGATCGGCAGGATCACCAGCAGCATCAGCAAGGCCACGGCGGCGTACAACAGCCATAGATCGGCGGAATGCTGCCCCAGCAGATTGGAACCCAGGGCCAGCAGGCCGGTAAGCATGATCCCCAGCCCCGGGCCGGCGAACACCAGCGCGCCCAGGCGTGGGCGGCCTGCTGCCAGGGCCAGGGGCTGGCTCAGGGCGGTGATCATCACCAGCACCCAGGCACTGGCCACCCCGGTGCCAAAGCGCAGCAGCAGGTGCGGCCAGAAACCCACGGCCCAGAAGGACGCCAGGGTGAGCAATACGCACAGCCACAGGCCTCCCAGCAGGCGCCGCTGCACCTGGGCCGGGCGCCGGGCGAACATGGCATCCACCGCGCCGAGGAAGTAACCCAGGTAATTGGCGGCAGCGATCAGCCCGGCGTACGTCAGGTCGACCTGGCCTTCACTGATCAGGTGCGGCAGTTGCGGGGTCAGGGCGAAGCGGCCAATGCCCATGGCCATCATCAGCGCAATGAAACTGGCGAGCAGGCGGAGCAGAGGGGACATGGTCAGGGTTCCGGAGGCAGACACGATGACCGTCAGGCTAGAGCTGATTGACTTTCTTTAAAAATGAATAATAGTGAGTAACTTGTTCAGTTTTGGAGAATCTTGTGGAGTTCAGTCAACTGCGCATCTTCCAGGCCGTGGCCGAAGAGGGCTCCATCACCCGTGCCGCCGAGCGCCTGCACCGAGTGCCCTCGAACCTGTCCACCCGCCTCAAGCAGTTGGAGGAGCAACTGGGAGTCGAACTGTTCCTGCGTGAGCGCCAGCGCCTGCAGCTGTCCCCGGCGGGCAAGGTACTGCTGGATTACGCCGCCCGGCTGTTTGCCCTGCACGATGAGGCCCAGGCTGCGGTGCAGGGGGGGCAGCCGGCGGGGGAGTTCGTCCTGGGGACCATGTACAGCACCGCGGCGATTCATTTGCCGGCGTTGCTGGCGCGCTACCACCGAACCTATCCGGCCGTGAATCTGCAGGTACAGTCCGGGCCCAGTGGCGAGCTGCTTGAGGGGCTGCTGACCGGGCGCCTGGATGCAGCCCTGGTGGACGGCCCCCTGGCGCTGGCAGGGCTGGACGGCGTGCCTTTGTGCGATGAGACCTTGGTCCTGATCAGCGAGGCCGATCATCCGCCGGTGCGCAGTGCCCTGGATGTGGAAGGGCGTTCGGTGTTCACCTTTCGCCAGGGCTGCTCCTACCGCATGCGGTTGGAATCCTGGTTTGCCCACTACCACGCGGCCATGGGCCGGGCCATGGAGATCGAGTCCTACCAGGGCATGCTGGCCTGCGTGATCGCCGGGTCCGGAGTGGCGTTGATGGCGCGTTCGATGCTCGACAGCCTGCCGGGGCGCGAGAGTGTCGCGGTGCATGCCCTGGCCGAGCCGTTCGCCCGTGCCACCACTTGGCTGATGTGGCGCAAGGGCATGGTGGGCGCCAATCTCAATGCCTGGATCGAACTGCAGCAGGCGGCCGCCGGCCAGGTGCGGGCCGCAGGGTGAATCCCCGTGGTGGATTGGCCTGAATCCAGTAACAGTTCATTGCTATTGAGGGGCAGCGCGCAGGAAAACTTAGGACTATCATCTGCATGAGGCGGCGCAGTATCGCCGCTCGGCACGACCCTTGAGGGGGCACTATGAAAGACAAACTGCAAAGCTGGCTGCACGACCTTGGCGTCGCACTGGGCCTGATCGAGCCACCGCTGCAACCGGTGCCGATTCCTACCGATGAAGAACTGCGGCGCCGTCAGCAACGCCGCCGTTGAGCCTGCTGCGAGAGCGGAGTGAAGGCTCCGGCTCTCGCCTGCTTCGCCCGAGATTGCGCTCCGATGCCTGTGCATCGGTTGCCGCGCTCAACCCTCGTTCTGCCACGAAATCATCAGCACGAACCGGATCAGGTCGTCGACGCTGTGCATCTGTTCGACCCAGTGTTCCTCTGCCCGCGGCGAGAGGCTCAGGTCGAAGCGATCTTCCAGGCGCCACAGCAAGGCCTCGATATCCTCGATGTCCAGCCCCAGGTCCCGCAGGCGACTGTTGTCGTCAAGCACGCGCGGGCTGTCCAGCCAATGCTGGATGAGCTGGTATACCGCCTGGCGAGCGTCGGCGCGATTCATGGCAGGCCTCCCGCTGGTTCAGGAGGTCAGGAGTGCCGGGGCTGGCGGGCATCGCTACGGCGGGTCTTTTCTAGGATGAACTGACTCAGATCGCTGATGGAGCTGATCCAGTACAGGTCGTGCTCGGGGTCGAGCTGGATGTCGAACTCGCATTCCAGGCTGTAGAGCAGGGCCTTGAGATCCAGGGAGTAACTGTCGCTGCTGCAGGCCTGGGAAGGGGGGATGGACCATTTCAGGGCCATTTGCGCGTCGATGGAGCGCTGGATGCTTCGCTGGATATCGAAACGGTCCATAAATACCTCGGGACAGGAAAGAACTTCTTGTTGTTGTGTGACCCTGTCCAAGGGGATGCGATAGCACGTGCAGACGCTGCCAGCGATCCTTGTACTGTCCCGGTGATGGAACAGTCGTCGCTGAACCTCAGTACAGCACAGCTTATTTCTCCCTGAGGTGACCATTCGTCAATTTTCTCACCCGGCGCAACATGCCTGCAGGCCAGGGGCGGCAGGGCCTGGGGCGTTTTCTGCAGGCGAAAAAAAACGGGTGCAGCCACCGACGCTGCACCCGCCGAAGAAAACTTCAGGTGTCCGAGTTCAACTCAGACCGCGTTGCTCAGGGGCGCCGTACGGCGCGAGACCAGGCTGACCACCACGAAACTCGCCAGGCCCACGGCCAGGCTGTAGTAGATCGGCGTGTTGGCATCCAGGCCATCCTTGAACATGAACACCAGGGCGGTGACAAAGCCCAGGCCCATGCTGGCAATGGCCCCGGAGGTGGTGGCGCGCTTCCAGAAGATGGCGCCGATCAGCGGGATCAGCATGCCGCCCACCAGCAGGTTGTAGGCCAGGGTCAGGGCGCTGATGACGTCATTGACCACCAGGGCGATGCCCAGTACCAGGATGCCGGTGAGGAAGGTGAACAGGCGGTTGATCCCCAGGCTCGATTGCTTGCCGCCTCGCAGTTTCGGTAGCAGGTCTTCGGTCAGGGTGGTGGATGCGGCCAGCAAGCCGGCGCTGGCGGTGGACATCATTGCCGCCAGGGCGGCCGCGATCACCAGGCCACGGATGCCGTCCGGCAGGGCGGCTTTGACGATGGCGGCGAAAGCGTTGTTGACGTTGTCCAGATCCGGTAGCAGAACATGGGCGGCCATACCGATCAGGGCGCAGACCAGACCGTAGAGAATGCAGTAGAAACCGGCCAGGGTGCCGGCGTACTGCGCGACTTTCTCGGTCTTGGCGGTGAACACCCGTTGCCAGATGTCCTGGCCGATCAGGATGCCGAAGAAGTAGATCATGAAGTAGGTGATGATGGTGTCCCAGCCGATGGTGGTGAAGCTGAAGCTGGACGCCGGCAGCTTGGCCACCAGTTCATCCCAGCCGCCCACGCGGTACAGGCAGATCGGCAGCAGGATGAACATCAGGCCTACGGTCTTGATCACGAACTGGACGATATCGGTCAGGGTCAGGGACCACATGCCGCCAATGGCCGAGTAGACCACCACCACGCCGCCGCCCAGCAGTACCGAGATCCAGAACGGCAGGCCGAACAGCACCTGCAGCACGGTGCCGATGGCGAGGATCGAGGTCACGCCGATCATCAGGGCGTAGGCCAGCATGATCACCGCACTGGCCTGGCGGGCCATGGGGTTGTAGCGCTTTTCCAGGACCTGGGTCACGGTGAAGATCCGCAGCTTGAGCAGGGGTTTGGCGAGGAACAGGTTCAACGCCATGATGCCCAGGCCCAGTGCTGCGCACAGCCAGAAGCCGGAGATGCCGTGGACGTAGCCCAGGCGTACGGTGCCGACGGTCGAGGCGCCGCCCAGTACGGTGGCGGCCATGGTGCCCATGTACAGGCTCGGGCCGAGGTTGCGGCCGGCCACCAGGTAGTCCTCGTGGGTCTTGGCCTTGCGCATGCCGTAGTAGCCGAGCACGAGCATGCCGGCGGCATAGATGAGTACGACAAATAAATCTAAAGCCATGATGGCGTGTCTCCGATTATCTTTTTTATGTGAAACAAACAGTTCATGCAGGTGCTGGCTGTGCAGCGAAGGCGTGCTCAAGTCTTCTACAAGGCTCAAGGGCTCTATCGCGGGGCAGCGGCTGGAGGCTATCCGGGCAGTAGGGCGCGACCCGCCGGCAGCCTGCTGAGACAGCGGCTGACGATGCTGGAGTGCGCAGCTTTGAGGGGGGCGCCAGCCTTGCTGGACAGGCCGGCGATCAGGCGAAACAGGTCGCAAGGCCTGGTGTCGCGCTGGTGTTCGAGGATCGGTCCGATCCTGCTGGTTGCGATGTGGCTAAGGCGTTTTTCTTTGTTGTTATTCATGATCTGCTCCGATCACATTGGCTAAGGGGGTGGCAGCCCTTCCGGCATAGCGGACAAATGGTTGTGACAGGCCAGCCAGAGGCCTTGTTGTTTTGTGCAAGACACAAGGGTCTCGCGTTCCTGGCTGAAGTCTTGCTCCCCTTGCATGCGCAGCGGCGTGGCTACGTCATGAGTCAACCCGACGACGTCTCCTTGTGGGCGGACGCCGGCGTTGTTCGAGGTGTGCAGCACAGCACCTCGAAACCATCCCTTCCCGTCATCGGCCTGGCCAATGCCTTGCCGGCATTGGGCAACAGCCACCGAGGACGGGGTACAGACGAAGCGAGCAACGACACTGGGCGCCGAAAACGACTTGGCGGCGTTAGGCATGTGCGCTTGCTCGCTCCTGACCGGCTCTCAACGATGGGCTACGCCGGGCAGTACGCAGAGCATTTCGTACAGCAGGTTGGCGCCCAGCAGCGAGGTGTTGCCGGTGGTGTCGTAGGGTGGCGAGACTTCCACCAGGTCGCAGCCCACCAGGTCCAGGCCCTGGCAACCGCGGACGATCTCGATGGCCTGGATGGTGGTCAGGCCGCCGATTTCCGGGGTGCCGGTGCCTGGGGCCCAGGCCGGGTCGATGCCGTCGATGTCGAAGCTCAGGTACACCGGGCCGTCGCCGACTTTCTCGCGGACTTCGGCCATCAAGGGTTCCAGGGACTTGTGCCAGCACTCCTCGGCCTGGACCACACGGAAGCCCTGTTTGCGGCTCCAGTTGAAGTCTTCGGCGGTGTAGCCCTGGGCCCGCAGGCCGATCTGCACCACCCGGTCGCAGTCCAGCAGGCCTTCTTCCACGGCGCGGCGGAAGGTGGTGCCGTGGGCGATCTTCTCGCCGAACATGTGGTCGTTGACGTCTGCGTGGGCATCGATGTGCACCAGGCCGACCTTGCCGTGTTTCTTGTGGATCGCCCGCAGGATCGGCAGGGTGATGGTGTGGTCGCCGCCCAGGGTCAGGGGGATCACTTTGTTTTCGAGGATGCGGTCATACGCCTCTTCGATGATGCGCACCGCGTCCAGCAGGTTGAAGGTGTTGATCGCCACGTCACCGATGTCGGCCACGTTCAGTGAGTCGAACGGCGCGGCGCCGGTGGCCATGTTGTAGGGGCGGATCATCACTGACTCGGCGCGGATCTCCCGGGGGCCGAAGCGGGTGCCGGCGCGCAGCGAGGTGCCGATGTCCAGCGGTACGCCGACGAAGGCAGCGTCCAGGCCGGCAGCGGTGGGAACATGGGGAAGACGCATCATGGTGGCGATGCCGCCGAAGCGCGGCATTTCGTTGCCGCCCAGTGGTTGGTGGAGAATCTTGTCCACGGGATAGGCCTCATCGTTGTTTTATTTATGGGTTCGGCGGCGCAGCAGGTCCTGCCCGTCCGACCGAGTGGGGCCGATTCTGCGAAATGCACGGGCGGAAAAGAATCGCTACGGACAAATACTTAGTTCAGATTTTTCTAAACTAATGGCCGGCAAAGAAGCTAGACTCCGCCTCCGCAGCGCCAGTGCAGTTTTCCCATTGCTACGGGGACAGGCTTTGCGGGCCGCTACAACCTCGGCGCAGCGAACGTCGGGATTGACCCAGGAGCCAACAATCACGGAGCGATGAGCGGTACCCCACAACTCGGACCCGGCTGATTGCCGCCGTCGCCGAGGTTGGCGGAGGATGGTGTCTTGAACGTTTGACTGGAGCCTGTCATGGCCAACGCTTTACCTGATCTGAAACTATTGCGCATCTTCGTCAGCGTGGTGCGGCATCAGGGGTTCGCCAATGCCCAGCACGAACTCAACCTCTCGACGTCGGCCATCAGTACCTACATGAGCCAACTGGAAGCCTCATTGGGCCTGGTGCTCTGTCACCGTGGCCGCGGCGGTTTCAGCCTGACCAGCAAGGGCGAGCTGTTTCACCAGGAAACCCTGCGCCTGCTGGGGGAGCTGGAGGGCTTTGAACAGTACGCGGCGGCCCTCAAGGGCGAGTTGCGCGGGACCCTGAACCTTGGGGTGATCGACTCCACGGTCAGCGACCAGGCCTTGCCGTTCGCCGAGGCCATCGGAGCCTACAGCCAAGAGCATCCGGCAGTGCACCTGCACCTGTCGGTGATGAGCCCTCACGAGCTGCAACTGGGGGTCCAGGATAACCGCCTGGACCTGGCCATCGGGGCTTTCTCCACACGCATGAGCGGCCTGGTGTACATGCCGCTGTACCGTGAACAGCACTGGCTGTACTGCAGCAACCGCCATCCGCTGTACAGCGAACGGCGCATTCCCGAACAGGTCATCACCCAGCAGCGCATGGTCGGCCGGGGCTACTGGAGCCAGGCCGAGCTGGCCCGACATGGCTTCAAGCACAGCGCGGCAACGGTGGAAAGCATGGAGGCGCAGTTGATCCTGGTGCTTTCCGGCGCCTACATCGGCTACCTGCCGGAGCACTACGCCCAGGCCTGGGCCGACAAGGGCGATTTGCGCGTGCTGCTGCCAGCGACCTTCGGCTACCAGGCGCCGTTCTCCATGATCATGCGCCGCGGTCGCGGTCGTGAACCCTTGATCCAGACCTTCCGAGATCTGCTCAAGGCCCAGCTCAATCAGGCGTAAAGCAGGAGTGTCCATGTCCCGAGCACGTTGTCAGCGTTGCCTGCGCCCCGCAGGCCATTGCCTGTGCCCGTTGATCCCGCAGTTGCCGAGCCGCACCCGGGTCCTGCTGTTGCAGCATCCCAGTGAGGTCAACCACGCCTTGAACACGGCGCGCCTGGCGGCACTGGGGTTGAACAATGCCGAGCTGATCGTCGGCGAGGTGTTCGAGGACCTGCCGGCGCTGCTTCAGCGCCCTGGTTACCAGGCTCGGCTGCTGTTCCCGGCGGACGATGCCCAGCCACTTGCAGCCTATGCTGCGAGCCAGGAGCCGCTGCTGCTGGTGGTGCCCGATGGCACCTGGCGCAAGGCGCGCAAGTTGCTGCACCTCAATCCGCTGCTGGCGGCCTTGCCCCGGGTGACCCTGGCGGCGGCGACAGCCTCGCGCTACCGCTTGCGCAAGGCCCCAGGACCGGGCGCCTTGTCGACCCTGGAGGCGATCGTCCAGGCCCTGGAGGTGCTGGAAGCTCCGGCCTCGTTCGAGCCCTTGCTGCGGCCGTTCGAGGCGCTGATCGAGGGGCAGATCGCGGCAATGGGCGAGGACACCTACCAGCGCAACCACGGCGCCCAACCGTGACTTCTTGCCTGTAGACGCGGGCTTGCCCGCGAAAGCACTTTCAAACCTGCTGCAACGTCAGAGGCCCTCTACGCCGGCAAGTCGGCTCCCGCCTACGCTGCAGTCAACGCTCGCGCATGGCTTCGGTGCGGGCCTTGAGCACCGGCTTGAGCAGGTAGTCGAGCACGCTTTTCTCACCGGTGATGATGTCCACCGTGGCCACCATGCCGGGGATGATCAGCAGCGGCTTGACGTCGCCCCCCAAGTGGTTTTTGTCGGTGCGCACCTGGATCAGGTAGAAGCTGTTGCCCTTGTCATCGGTGATGGTGTCGGCGCCGATCAGCTCCAGCTTGGCGCTCAGGCCGCCGTAGATGGTGTAGTCGTAGGCACTGAACTTGACCATGGCTTTCTGTCCGGGGTGGAGGAAGGCCACGTCCTGGGGGCGGACCTTGGCCTCGATCAGCAGGTTGTCTTCCAAGGGCACGATTTCCACCATATCGCTGCCGGGCTGGACCACGCCGCCAATGGTGTTGACCTTGAGCTGCTTGATCACCCCGTGGACCGGCGACACCACCGTGGTGCGGTTGACCCGGTCGTCGATGGCGATGCCCGAGGCGGTGATCTTCGACAGGTCGGTGCGCTTCTCGTTGAGTTCCTTGGCGGCGTCGGAGCGGAAGGTCTGCACCGATTCGTCGATCTTGCTCTTGATCTCGTTGATCGCCGATTCGGCCCGTGGGATGGCCAGGGTGGTGGCGTCCAGGGAGCCGCGGATCTCCACCGCGCTGCGCTTGAGCCGCAGGATCTCCACCGGTGACACGGCGCCCGTGCCCACCAGCGGCGTCGACATGTTCATCTCCTGGTTGAGCAGGGCCAGGCTGGAGCTATATTGCCCCTGCTTGGAACGGAACTCCGCCAGTTCCTGGGTCTTCTGCCGCAGCTGTTCGCTCAAGGTGCGCTGTTCGCTGGCCAGCCGCCGCTGGCGCTGCTCGTACAGCGAGCGCTCGTCTTCCGCCACTTGCGGGGCCTTGCCGAGCACTTCGGCCGAAGGCACGAAGGGCTTGCCCTCGGCTTCGGCGGACAGGCGCTCGACCTGGGCCATCAGGGCAAAACGGTCGGCCTCGCTCTCGCCCTTGTTCGAACGAAAGCGCGTGTCATCCAGGCGCAGCAGGGTCTGGCCCTTGTCCACCATCTGTCCTTCCCGGACGAAGATCTCGGTGACGATGCCGCCCTCCAGGTTCTGGATCACCTGGACCTTGCTCGAAGGAATGGCCTTGCCTTCGCCCATGGTGACTTCCTGCAGCACGGCGAACCTGGCCCACAGCAGGGCGCTGAGGATCAGCGCGGCGGCGATCCACACCGTCAGCCGTGAGCCGCGCGCCGAGTCCTGCAGCGAGGCGCCGGCGGTTTCCGGCATGAATTCGCTTTCCGCGCTCTTGCGAAAGCTGCCCAAGTAACCGCGCAACGACGATGGCATTGGCATGTTCGCTTCCCCCGGGCTAGACGGCCGCAGAGCCGACACGGCCCTTGCGCAGTGCATCGATGACCGCGTCTTTCGGTCCGTCGGCGACAATCCGTCCTTCGTCCAGCACCACCAGGCGATCCACCAGGCTGAGCATCGAGGTGCGGTGGGTTACCAGCAGCAGGGTCCTGCCCTGGACCTTGGCCAGCAAGCGCTGGCGCAGGGCGTCCTCACTGCTGTTGTCCATGGCGCTGGTGGGCTCGTCCAGCAGCAGGATCGGCGGGTCGAGCAGCAGCGCCCGGGCCAGCAGCACCGCCTGGCGCTGGCCGCCGGACAGCAGTTGCCCGCGTTCGCCCACGGGCCGGTCGAAGCCCTGGGGATGCTGGCGGGCCAGCTCGGTGACGCCGGTCAGCTCGGCGACTTCAAGCATCCGCGCGTCGCTGATGTAGCGTGCGCCCAGGGTCAGGTTGTCGCGCAGGCTGCCGGCCAGCAGCGGCAGGTCATGGGCGACGTAGCCGATCTGCTGGCGCAGGTCGGCCACGTCCAGTTGGCGCAGGTCCAGGCCATCCAGCAGCACCTGGCCTTCTTCCGGGGTGAGGAAGCCCATCACCAGTCGCGCCAGAGTGCTCTTGCCCGAGCCGCTGCGGCCAATGATGCCGACCCGCTCTCCGGGTTGCAGGCTGAAGCTGATGTTATTGAGGGCCGGGGTGCCTTGCCCGGGGTAGTGGAAGGTCACCCGGCTGACCTCCAGGGCGCCTTGCAGTTGGGTGCGCTCCAGGGGGCGCTGGCGGGCATCCCGCTCCTGGGGCAGGGCCATCAGTGCATCGGTGCTGCGCATGGTCAGCTGCGCCTGTTGGTAGCGGGTGATCAACCCGGCAATCTGCCCCAATGGCGCCAGGACCCGGCTGCCGAGCATGTAGCTGGCCACCAGGGCGCCGACGCTGAGGTTGCCGGCGATGATGCTGTAGACCCCGGCGACGATGGTGGCCATGCCGGCCAGTTGCTGGATGAACAGGGTGCCGTTGGTGGCCAGGGCCGAGAGGTTGCGGGCATGGCTGTCGAGGCGGGTCAGGGCGCCGTGGGTGCTTTCCCACTGGTGTTGGCGTTCGCTCTCGGCACTGCAGGCCTTGAGGGTTTCCAGGCCACCCAGGGTCTCGATCAGCAGGGCCTGGCGCACGGCGCCCAGGGCCAGGCTCTTTTGCACGGTATCGCGCAGGCGCACCTGGATCACCAGGGCAAAGAGAATGGTCAACGGAAAGGCCAGGACCGGGATCACCACCAGCCAGCCGCCGAGCAGGCCGATCACCACCAGCATCAGCAGGGCGAAGGGCAGGTCGATCAGGCTGGTCAGGGTGACGGCGGTCAGGAATTCCCGCAGGCCCTGGAAGTCGTGGATGCTCTGGGCAAAGCCGCCGATGGTGGCCGGGCGGGCCTTCATGTTCATGCCGGTGATGCGTTCGAACAGGGTGGCGGAGAGGATCACGTCGGTTTTTTTACCGGCCTGGTCCAGCAGGTGGGCCCGCAGGATGCGCAGCACCAGTTCGAAACCGGTGCCGATCAGCAGGCCCAGGGTCAGGACCCACAGGGTCGAGGTGGCCTGGTTGGGCACTACGCGGTCGTAGGTCTGCATCACGAACAGCGGCACCATCAGGCCCAGCAGGTTGATCAGGAAACTGGCGAGAATGGCGTCGCTGTAGAGCCAGCGGGAGAGTTTCAGAGTGTCGCGAAACCAGGCGTCGACCCGGGGCACCAAGGGGCTGCGCAAGTCTTCGAGTTCATGGCGGGGGCGGGCAAACAGGGCCTGGCCGCTGTATTCCCGGGCCAGTTCTTCACGGCTGACCCATTGCTCGCCGCCTTCGGCTTCGCTGGGCAGGAGCAGCGCCTGGTCGTTCTCGCCCCAGCGCCGCAGCACCGCACAGCGGCCGCCGTGGAGGATCAGCAGCACCGGCAGGTTGAGGGCCGAAATCGCCTCCAGCGGGCGGCGCAGCAGGCGAGCCTGGAGGCTGGCCCGGGCGGCGGCCCGGGGCAGCAGGTCGAGGCTCAGGCGCTGTTTGTCCAGGGGCAGGCCGGCACTCAGGCTGCCCCGGCTGACGTTGCAGCCGTGGAGTTTGCACAGGATCAGTAATCCGTCCAACAACGGGTCATCAAAGCTGGCACGAGGATCGGCGTGCTGGCTCCCGGGTTCGATGCTGGTCAAATTGAGTCCTCCACGGGACTACTTCATTTCCGGCAAGCGCGCCTCGCTCTTCACTTCGCTCTGGGCGATGGCTTCGGCCGGTACCACGACTTTTTCCTTGTTCAGCAGCTCACCCATGTTGGCCAGTACCCGGTACATGGAGAACTCCTCGGTGTAGCGCACCTCGGTGTAGCGGCGGTTGGCGTTGTACAGCTCGTTCTCACTGTCCAGGAGGTCGAGCAGGGTGCGTTGGCCCAGACCGAACTGATCCTGGTAGGCGGCCCGCACCCGGGTGGTGGTTTCCGCGTATTCGCGGGCGGTGGGGGTTTGTTTCTTGGCGTTGAGCATGGCGTTCCAGGCCAGGGTGATGTTCTCGTTGAGCATGCGCAGGGCGTTGTTGCGGATGTCCATCGCCTGGTTGATCTTGTGCGCGTCGGACTGCAGGCGAGCCTTGTCGCTGCCGCCGCGGAACAGGTTGTAGTTCATGATCACCCCGACCCGCCATTCGTTGTCATGGCCCAGGTCGCCTTGCACATTGTCGTTGGCGTTCACCGCGGCTTCGGCGTCGAAGCGGGGGTAGAACGGCGACTTGGCCACCTCGTACTGGCTTTCCGCGGCCTGGATATCAGCCTGGGCGGATTTCAGATAGGGGTTGTTCAGCAGCATGCTCTGCTTGGCATCAGCGATGGTTTGTGGCACTTCGCCGCGAATCGACGGCAGGGTTTCCAGCTCGTCGGGCAGGCGCCCCACGGCGCTATAGAAGTTGGCCTCGGCATCGGCCAGGTCGACCTGGGCGGTGTCGTAGTTGTTTTCCGCCAGGGCACGACGGGCCTTGGATTGATCGAGGTCGGCAATGCTGCCCACGCCCTGCTTGCTGCGCAGGCCGATCTGGTCGTTGACCCGCAAGTGAGCCTGCAGGTTGTTCTTGGCCAGGGTCACCAGTTCACGGCGCTTGAGCACCTCCAGGTACACCTCGATGGTTCGCAGGGCCAGGCTCTCGGCGGTGCCGCGGGTGTAGTAGGCCCGGGAGTTGACCACCGACTGGGTACGCCCGACTTCATTGGCGGTGTTGAAACCGTCGAACAGCATCTGCCGCAGGCGCAGTTCCGACTGGGTGTAGTTCAGGGTCTCTGTGTTGTGGTTGCCGGTGCCACGCGCCACCCCATAGCCCCGGGTGGTGGTGTTGTCGCTGTAGCCCCGACCGTAGCCGGCATTGAGGTCCAGGCTTGGGTAGAAGCCGCCCTTGGCCACTTTTACATCCTCATCGGCGGACAGCCGGTTGTTCTGGCTGGCGCGAAGCTCCGGGTGGTTGTCCAGAGTGCTCTGGATCGCTTCGGTCAATGACATGGCCTGAGCCGGGTTGGCGCACAGCGAAGCCAAGAGAATCGCACCGCTGAGGGGGGTGAACGCGCGCATGGGTGTCTCTCCCTGATCCTGTGAAACACAGTTTTCGTCAAAAATATGACTAAAAATTGAGACTTGAACCGTCTCATCTTGTTTACAACAGAGCTAAGAACATTCAGGAGGATAGCTAAGAAAAAAATCTCATAGGTTTTATGCCAAAAAAAACTTATGCATGTTTGCCAAAGCAAGACATTGTTCCAAGCGAAAGCCCAGATATTGCAGGCGCTGTAGCGCTTCCTTGTACTTCTGGGGGCATTCAAAATTTCAGGTGGTTCAGGGCGGGGAAGTGGTTACAGGGAGGGAGGCGAGGACCGGATTTGGGCGACATTTTTTTGTCGGATTGCTCTTCCACCGGTTCGCGCAATGTAGTTGGCAAACGGTCCGAAGCCCAGCGAAGCAGCGTTGTCCGACGCTTCGCCGCATCAGCCGTCCGACTGGAAGCAAGGGAGGGCGGGACATCAAGACTGGTACGCCTCGTCATGGGTGCGGGGCTGCCGGGCACAGGGTCTGTTCAACCACGGGTCAACACCGTCTGCACTGCTGCAAGCAAGCGGATGCCGATTGTTCTCGGCATTGGAGGAGTGCACATGGCTAAGTTAATCGGCGTTGTTACCCAGGTGATCGGTCAGGTGTATGCAGTGGCGGCGGATGGCGCCCAGAGAGCCCTGGTGGAAGGGGACCGGCTGTTTGTCGGCGACCAGTTGGTCACCGGGGCCGAAGGCGCGGTAGCGGTGCATCTGCAGAATGGCCAGGATCTGACCCTGGGCCGGGACAGCAGCCAGCAGATGAGCGCGCAACTGCTGGCGAACCAGGCCTCCCATGTCGATACCCCGGAAGTGCAGGCCCCCAGTGATGCCCAACTGAGCGATGTCGAACAACTGCAAAAAGCCATTGCTGCCGGTGATGACCCGACCCAAAGCGCCGAAGCCACTGCAGCAGGTCCTACCGGTACCGGTGGTGTGCCTGGTGCCCAGGGCGGTGGCCATAGCTTCGTCCTGCTAGAGGAAGTGGGGGGGCGGGTCGAGCCGGTGATCGGCTTTCCAACGGCCGGCTTCAATGGCATCCCCGAATTTGTTCCTGTGCGCCTTGATGGCCTGGTGACGGTCAATGGCGAGGCGCCGCCGGCCCCCAACAATCCGGTGAGCCTGAGCGGGCTTTCGGTGGAAGGCGGTGAACTGACGGTCAACGAAGCGAACCTGGAGCAGGGTTCGGCGAGCAATCCGGCGGCCCTGACCCAGAGCGGGACGTTCAGTGTCTCGGCCCCTGATGGCCTGTTCAGCCTCAATGTCGGCGGGATCAATGTGGTCAGCGGCGGTGTCGCGGCGGGCTTCCCGCAATCCATCAGCACCGGCCTGGGCAATACCCTGACCGTCACCGGCTACAACGCCGGCACCGGAGTGGTCAGCTACAGCTACACCCTCAACGGCAACGACCAGCATGCTGCGGGGCAGGGTGCCAACAGCTTGAGCGAGCACTTCAGCGTGGTCGCCAGCGACAGCAATGGCGACTCCGCCAGCAACTCCCTGGATGTCAACATCACCGACGACGTGCCGACGGCGATCAATGACAGCAACTCGGCCACGGCTTCGGAAAGTCAACTGACCCTCACCGGCAATGTGCTGACCAATGATGTGCAGGGCGCCGACCGGGTCGCCTCGGGGCCGATTACCGCCGGTACCTTCAACGGTACCTACGGCACCCTGGTACTGGCGGCCGACGGTTCCTATACCTACACCCTGCACCCTGCTGACCCGGCCTTCCTGGCATTGGGCGGTGGCGGTCACGGCAGCGAGACCTTCACCTACACCCTGACCGATTCCGACGGCGACGCCAGCACCGCCAACCTGGTGCTGCAGGTGCACAACAACGACGATCCGGTGACCCTCAACGGCCTGGACGTCAACGGCGGTGAACTCACCGTCTACGAGAAAAACCTGGGCACTGGCAGTGCTCCGGATGCGACGGCCCTGACCCAGAGCGGCAGCTTCACGGTCACGGCACTGGACGGCCTGCAGAGCTTGAGCGTAGGCGGGATCACCGTGGTCAGTGGCGGGGTGGCAGCGGGCTTCCCGCAATCCATCGCCACCGGTCTGGGCAACACCCTGACCATTACCGGCTATGACGCCGGCACCGGCGTCGTCAGCTATAGCTACACCCTCAATGGCAACGATCCTCACCCCACTGCCAATGGTGCCAATAGCCTGAGCGAGCATTTCAATGTGGTGGCCAGTGATGTGGACGGCAGCAGCGCCACCGGAACCCTGGACGTCAATGTGGTGGACGACCTGCCCAGCGCGGTCAACGACAGCAATCCGAGCACCGCCTCGGAAAGCCTGCTGACCCTCACCGGCAATGTGCTGACCAATGATGTTCAGGGCGCTGACCGAGTGGCTTCCGGCCCGATCACCGCCGGTACCTTCAACGGTACCTACGGCACCTTGGTACTGGCAGCGGATGGCAGCTACACCTACACCGTGCACAGTACCGATGCGGCGTTCCTGGCGCTCAAGGGCGGTGGCAATGGCACTGAAACCTTCACCTATACCCTGACCGATTCCGACGGCGACGCCAGCACCGCCAACCTGGTGCTACAGGTGCACAACAACGATGATCCGGTGACCCTCAATGGTCTCGACGTCAACGGTGGCGAGCTGACGGTCTATGAGAAAAACCTCAGCGACGGCAGCAGCCCCAACGCCTCGGCGCTGACCCAGAGCGGCAGCTTCACGGTCACGGCACTGGACGGCCTGCAGAGCTTGAGCGTAGGCGGGATCACCGTGGTCAGTGGCGGGGTGGCAGCGGGCTTCCCGCAATCCATCGCCACTGGCCTGGGCAACACCCTGACCATTACCGGCTATGACGCCGGCACCGGCGTCGTCAGCTATAGCTACACCCTCAATGGCAATGATCCTCACCCCACTGCCAATGGTGCCAATAGCCTGAGCGAGCATTTCAGCGTGGTGGCCAGTGATGTGGACGGCAGCAGCGCCACCGGAACCCTGGACGTCAATGTGGTGGACGACCTGCCCAGCGCGGTCAACGACAGCAATCCGAGCACCGCCTCGGAAAGCTTGCTGACCCTCACCGGCAATGTGCTGACCAATGATGTGCAGGGCGCTGACCGAGTGGCATCCGGCCCGATCACTGCTGGTACCTTCACCGGCACCTACGGCACCCTGGTGCTTAATGCCAACGGCAGCTACACCTACACGCTCAACACCTCGGATGCCGACTTCAAGGCCCTGCACGGCAATGGCAACGGCACTGAAACCTTCGCTTATACCCTGACCGATTCCGACGGCGACACCAGCACAGCGAACCTGGTGCTGCAGATCCACAACAACGATGACCCGGTGCTGCTCAATGGTCTCGACGTCAACGGTGGTGAGTTGACGGTCTATGAGAAAAACCTGGGCACTGGCAGTGCTCCGGATGCGACGGCCCTGACCCAGAGCGGCACTTTCACCGTCACCGCCCTGGATGGCCTGCAAACCCTGACCGTAGGCGGCATCAATGTGGTGGCCGGCGGTGTGGCGGCGGGCTTTCCTCAGACCGCTACCACGGCCTTGGGCAATACCCTGACCATTACCGGTTACAACGCTACTACCGGAGTGGTGAGTTACAGCTACACCCTCAGTGGCAACGATGCCCACCCCACAGCCAATGGCGCTAACAGCCTCAGTGAACATTTCAATGTGGTGGCCACCGACAGCGATGGCAGTAGCGCCACCGGCTCGCTGGATGTGAACGTCGTCGATGATGTGCCTAGCGCTGCCAATGACAGCAACTCGGCCACGGCGTCGGAAAGCCTGCTGACCCTCACCGGCAATGTGTTGACCAACGATGTGCAGGGTGCTGACCGTGTGACATCAGGCCCTATTACTGCTGGTACCTTCACCGGCACCTACGGCACCCTGGTGCTCAATGCCAACGGCAGCTACACCTACACGCTCAACACCTCGGATGCCGACTTCAAGGCCTTGCACGGCAATGGCAACGGCACTGAAACCTTCGCTTATACCCTGACCGATTCCGACGGCGACGCGAGCACCGCCAACCTGGTGCTGCAGATCCACAACAACGATGACCCGGTGCTTCTGAACGGCCTGGACGTCAATGGCGGTGAACTCACCGTCTATGAGAAAAATCTGGGCACTGGCAGTGCCCCGGATGCCACGGCGCTGACCCAGAGCGGCACCTTCACCGTCACCGCCTTGGATGGCCTGCAAACCCTGACCTTAGGCGGCATCAATGTGGTGACCGGCGGTGTGGCGGCGGGCTTTCCTCAGACCGCTACCACGGCCCTGGGCAACACCCTGACCATCACCGGCTACAACGCCACTACTGGAGTGGTCAGCTACAGCTACACCCTCAATGGCAACGATGCCCACCCCACAGCCAATGGCGCCAACAGCCTCAGTGAGCATTTCAATGTTGTAGCCACTGACACCGACGGCAGCAGCGCCACCGGAACCCTGGACGTCAATGTGGTGGACGATCTGCCCAGTGCCGTCAACGACAGCAACCCGGGCACCGCCTCGGAAAGCCTGCTGACCCTCACCGGCAGTGTGCTGACCAACGATGTGCAGGGCGCTGACCGTGTGGCATCAGGCCCTATTACTGCTGGTACCTTCACCGGCACCTACGGCACCCTGGTGCTCAATGCCAACGGCAGCTACACCTACACGCTCAACACCTCGGATGCCGGCTTCAAGGCTCTGCACGGCAATGGCAACGGCACTGAAACCTTCACCTATACCCTGACCGACTCGGATGGCGACGCCAGCACCGCCAACCTGGTGCTGCAGATCCACAACAACGATGACCCGGTGCTTCTGAACGGCCTGGACGTCAATGGCGGTGAACTCACCGTCTATGAGAAAAATCTGGGCACTGGCAGTGCCCCGGATGCCACGGCGCTGACCCAGAGCGGCACCTTCACCGTCACCGCCTTGGATGGCCTGCAAACCCTGACCGTCGGCGGCATCAATGTGGTGGCCGGCGGTGTGGCGGCAGGCTTTCCACAGACCGCTACCACGGCCCTGGGCAACACCCTGACCATCACCGGCTACAACGCCACTACTGGAGTGGTCAGCTACAGCTACACCCTCAATGGCAACGATGCCCATCCTACGGCCAACGGTGCCAACAGCCTCAGTGAGCATTTCAATGTGGTGGCCACTGACGCCGACGGCAGCAGCGCCACTGGCTCGCTGGATGTGAATGTGGTGGACGACCTGCCCAGCGCGGTCAACGACAGCAACCCGGGCACCGCCTCGGAAAGCCTGCTGAGCCTCACCGGCAATGTGCTGACCAACGATGTGCAGGGCGCTGACCGTGTGGCATCAGGGCCTATTACTGCAGGGACCTTCACCGGCACCTACGGCACCCTGGTGCTCAATGCCAACGGCAGCTACACCTACACACTCAACACCTCGGATGCCGACTTCAAGGCCCTGCACGGCAATGGCAACGGCACTGAAACCTTCACCTATACCCTGACCGACTCGGATGGCGACACCAGCACAGCGAACCTGGTGCTGCAGGTCCACAACAACGATGACCCGGTGCTGCTCAATGGTCTCGACGTCAACGGTGGCGAGCTGACGGTCTATGAGAAAAACCTCAGCGACGGCAGCAGCCCCAACGCCTCGGCCCTGACCCAGAGCGGCACCTTCACCGTCACCGCCTTGGATGGCCTGCAAACCCTGACCGTCGGCGGCATCAATGTGGTGACCGGCGGTGCGGCGGCGGGCTTTCCGCAGACCGCCACCACAGCCCTAGGCAATACCCTGGCCATCACCGGCTACAACGCCACTACCGGAGTGGTCAGCTACAGCTACACCCTGCTGGACAATGAAACCCATCCCACGGCCCAGGGGGCCAACAGCATCGCCGAGCACTTCACTGTGCAGGCCACCGATGGCGATGGCAGCACCGCGTCCGGGGTGATCGACGTCAACATCGTCGACGATCTGCCCAACGCCGTAGCGGACACCGCCACCGCGGCGGAAGGTGCGACCATCAATGTCAGCGTGCTCGGCAACGATGTGCTCGGGGCGGATGGCGCGGCCGTCGGCGGCGCCGTGGTCGGCGTGCGCGCCGGCAGCAACACCGCAACCTCGGCGATTGGCGGGCTGGGCAGCAGCATCGTCGGCACCTACGGCACCCTGACCCTGGATGCCGCGGGCAACGCGGTGTATCACAGCAATCCGAACTCGGTGAGCCCACCCGGGGCCAGCGATGTCTTCACCTACACCCTCCGCGACAGCGATGGCGATGAAAGCACCACCACCCTGACCATCAATATCACCGACAGCGGTCTCAAGGCGGTGACCGATCAGGACGTCACTGTTTATGAAAAGGCCCTGGACCTGAACAAGGATGGCCTGGACCTGGCGGCCGGTACCGTGACTGGCAGCGATCCGGGCTCCAGCGCTGAAACCGCCAGCGGCACCCTGGTGGGCTCGGTCACCGGCGGTTCGGGAGGCATCACCTTCAGCCTGGTAGGCAGTGCCACCGGCAGCTACGGGCAGATCCTGCTCAATCCCGACGGTACCTACACCTACACCCTGACCTCGGCGCCGAAAACCACGCCCAATGCCAATGACGGCGCCAACAGCCTGAGCGAGAGTTTCACCTACAAGGCCACCGACGCCCTGGGCAACAGCACCACCGGCAGCATTGTGGTGAGCATTGTCGATGACGTGCCCAAGGCGGTGGCCAGCGAACGTTCGGTCACCGCTGTGGAGGTGGACTCCAACCTGCTGCTGGTGATCGACGTCTCCGGCAGCATGGTCGATCCATCCGGGGTGCCGGGGCTTTCGCGCCTGGACTTGGCCAAGCAGGCCATCAGTACCTTGCTCGACAAGTACGACAACATGGGCGATGTCAAAGTCCAGATCGTCACCTTCAGCAGCACTGCCACCGACAAGACCCCGGTCTGGGTCGACGTGGCGACCGCCAAGACAATCATCGCCAGCCTGGTAGCCGGTGGCGGGACCAACTACGACGCCGCAGTGGCGGCCGCCAAAACCGCCTTCGTTACCAGCGGCCAGTTGAGCGGGGCGCAGAACGTCGGTTACTTCTTCTCCGACGGCAAGCCCACCACTGGCCAGGATATCGGCACCGCGGACGAGATCGCCTGGAAAGCTTTCCTCGACGCCAACGGCATCAAGAACTACGCGATCGGCCTGGGCAGTGGCGTGAGCAACGCCAACCTCGACCCCCTGGCTTATGACGGCAGCACCCATACCGATACCAATGCGGTGGTGGTCACCGACCTCAACCAGCTCAACTCGGTGCTGGCCGGTACCGTGCAGGGCTATCCGGTGACTGGCAGCTTGTTGGGGGATGGTGGCAGCTTTGGCGCCGACGGCGGTTTCATCAAGTCGATCGTGGTCGATGGCGGCACCTACACCTACGATCCCAAAGGCAACAGCAACCAGGGCTCGCTGACCTTCAGCGGCAGCACCAACAACGGCACCTTCAACACGGTCAACAACAGTGTCAGCATTGCCACCAACCAGGGCGGCACGCTGGTGGTGAACCTCGACACCGGGGATTTCAGCTACAGCTCGCAAAAGGTCACCGGAACCCTGATCACCGAGACCTTCGGCTACACGGTGAGCGATAACGACGGCGATCTGGCGACTTCGAGCCTGGTGGTCAAGGTCAACCCCAACACGCCTCCGGTGGCAGTGGACGACCACATCATCACCAACCTGTTGTCGAGCACCGTGGCGGTGCCCGGGGATGTGTTGCTGGCCAATGACAGCGACGCCAATGGCGATCCGCTGAACGCGGCGCCCACCACCTTCAACACCGGCTGGGCGGCCAGGGGCGCTGATTTCACAGCAGCCAGCCAGCAGACCATCGGCTTCGCCGGGACCGGCAATACCACGGCCAACCAGGCCATCAGCATTGATCGCGCCTCGTTCAATGCCAATGCGGTGGCCATGACCGCAGTGGTGGTGGTCAGTGGTTACCTGGGAGCGGTCACCAACGCCAATGCCAACGATGAGGATGTGATCAGCGTCAACTTGAAGCAGGGCGAAACCCTGAACCTGGACCACAACCTGGTTGCCGGGCACATCACCCTGGAGTACGCCTTCAATGGCGGCGCCTACACCGCTATCGCCGATGGCGGTACCTTCACCGCGGCGGCGGACGGCACCTACCAGATCCATGTGGTCAATATCAGCAACACCACTGGTACCAACCCCACTGCCGCGGAAAACTATCAACTGACCCTGACCGTCAACTACGCCGGGGCGCAGAACGTCACCCCGGACTACCACGGTACCTACACCGCCAGTGACAGCCACGGTGGCAGCGATGTGGCGGCGGTCAGCATCTCCTATCAGGATGGCCACACCCTGACCGGGACTGCTGGTGATGACGTGCTGGTGGCGGGCGGTGGCGACAACATTCTCAATGGCGGGGATGGCAATGACGTACTGACCGCGGGCTCGGGCAACAACACCCTGCACGGTGGCAACGGCAATGACCTGCTGTTCAGCGGGCCGGGCAACGATCTGCTGGACGGTGGCGCCGGCATCGACACCGCCAGTTATGCCCATGCGACGGCGGGGGTGACGGTCAACCTCGGGTTGCCGGGAGCGCAGAACACCATCGGTGCGGGTACCGATACCCTGACCAGCATCGAGAACCTGGTGGGCTCCAACTACAACGACACCCTGACCGGAGACGGCAATGCCAACGTCATCACCGGCGGCCTGGGCAACGATGTACTCAATGGCGGCGGTGGCGATGACCTGCTGATCGGCGGAATGGGCAACAACACCCTGACCGGCGGTGCGGGCAGCGACACCTTCCAGTGGCTGCAGGGCAACAGCGGGCACGATGTGGTGACCGACTTCACTCCGGGCACCGACAAGCTGGACCTTTCGCAACTGCTCCAAGGAGAAAACGCCACCTCGGCCTCCCTGGATGACTACCTGCACTTCAAGGTCACCGGCAGTGGCGCGACCCTGGTCACCAGTATTGATGTCAGTGCGGTAGCGGGGGCCACGCCGACCCAGACCATCGACCTGGCCGGTGTCGACCTGGCCAACCATTATGGGGTGACCCCCGGCGCCGGAGGAGTGATTGCCGGCGGGGCGGATACCGCCACCATCATCAACGGCATGCTCAACGATCATTCGTTGAAGGTGGACACCGTCTGACGGTGGAGGGGGGCGGTCATGCAGGGCGTCGTCTTGCGTGGCCGTCTGCTGGCGGGCGCTGCTTCAACGGTTCGGGCAGCGCTTGCTGGCAGGTGTCAGGGGCGCTGCAAGGTCTTCTGGCGCAGGATGTAGAGGCTGACCAGCACTGCGCTGGTGAGCATGAAACCCCGGGCCCAAGGCAGCGGCACCAGATAGCAGGACAGACCGATGCTCAGCCACATCAGGCCGATGGCATACACCTTGCCCTTGAGTGGAATGCCGTTGCCGTCGAGGTAGTCCCGGATCCAGGGGCCAAGACGCGGGTGCTGCACCAGCCATTGGTAGAAGCGCGGTGAACTGCGGGCGAAGCAGGCGGCCGCCAACAGCAGGAAAGGCGTGGTGGGCAATACCGGAAGGAAGATGCCGATGACCCCCAGCGCTACGCTCAACCAGCCGATGGCCAGCAGAACGTAACGCCATACCAGGGGGCGCTGGCCAATGGGCTTGGCCATGGGCGACTCAGTGGTGACGAGGCTTGAGCAGCGCCGGCTTTTCGTCGGGAGCGTTGCACAGCAGGTACAGCGCGGTCAGTGCTTCGGGGATCTGCACGATCATGTCGTCCATCAGGTTGGCGTCGCTGGCGATGTCGGAGAACTCGGGCTGTTCGTCGAACAGGCCGGAACCCACCATGATCGGCAGCAGCATCTCGCTGACTTCTTCCTCGGCGGTTTCGAACCAGGCGGCTTCACGCAGGAATACGCCTTCCATGAAGCCGATGCACCAGCCGCGCAGGTCGGAATCGTCCGGATCGTCACCCAAGTCGAGCTCGCAAGGCAGCTCGAACTCTTCGTCGGAGGCCAGTTGGCGCGCGATGTGTGCCTTGAGGGCCAGCAGGGTCGATTCGATCACTTCACGCTCGGCGGCGTCGCGGTAATGCGGCTCCTCGGCGAACAGCGCATCGATCCACTCACGGTCCGGAACGACTTCCGAGCAGATCGACAGTGCGGTCAGGTAGCCATGAGCGGCCACGTAGTCCAGGGCTTCGTCGTGCAGATCATCTGCATCGAGGAAGACTTGCAGGCGGGTGAGTTGCTCAGCGAAGGACATTGACGGCTACCTTGGGGAATAAACGATGCTGAATTCTAGGCTTTCTTGAGCGCTCAAGCCAGCCACGGGGCAGATTTGAGCGGTTCTAAAGGTTACCAGCGGTCCACTGTCGGCGCCCCTTGCCAGGAAGGGGTCGGGTATACTCGCGCGTTTTGTGATGCCCTGCAGGCCAGGCGACCCGTGCGGACAAGTCCGCTAACGCAAATGTCGGTGAACCCCACCGGCTTTTCGGCCAGTCTGTGCAGCGGGTTTTAGGCGATTCTTGGAGTTTTTCATGCTCGAACAGGCTCAACGCGTCCTCAAGGACATCTTCGGCTACGACAGTTTCCGTGGCCGCCAGGGTGCGATCATTGAGCGCGTGGCCAGCGGCGGCGATGCCTTGGTGCTGATGCCGACCGGCGGCGGCAAGTCGCTGTGTTTCCAGGTTCCGGCCCTGCTGCGCGACGGTCTGGCGGTGGTGGTTTCGCCACTGATCGCGCTGATGGATGACCAGGTGGCCACGCTTGAGGAGCTCGGTGTCGCGGCCGCCTCGCTGAACTCGACCCTGAGTGCCGAGCAGCAGCGCGACCTGGCTGCGCGCATCCGTCGCGGCGAGGTAAAAATGCTCTACCTGGCCCCCGAGCGCCTGGTCCAGCCACGGATGCTGGCGTTCCTGCAGGGCCTCGACATTGCCCTGTTCGCCATTGACGAAGCCCACTGCGTGTCTCAATGGGGGCATGACTTCCGTCCCGAATACCTGCAACTGGGGCAACTGGCGGAAATGTTCCCCCAGGTGCCGCGGATTGCCCTGACCGCCACCGCTGACAAGCGCACCCGCGAAGAGATCGTCAATCGCCTGCACCTGCAGGACGCCGAGCGTTTCCTCTCCAGCTTCGACCGGCCGAATATTTTCTACCGCATCGTGCCCAAGGAGCAGCCGCGCAAGCAGTTGCTGGCGTTCCTCAACGAACGCCGCAGCGACGCCGGTATTGTTTACTGCCTGTCACGCAAGAAGGTCGACGAGGTCGCGGCGTTTCTCTGTGAGCAGGGATTCCCGGCCTTGCCCTATCATGCCGGGCTGCCCAACGATTTGCGTGCTTATCACCAGAAGCGCTTCCTCAACGAAGAGGGGTTGATCATGGTGGCGACCATCGCCTTCGGCATGGGCATCGACAAATCCAACGTGCGCTTTGTCGCTCACATGGATTTGCCCAAGTCCCTCGAGGCCTACTACCAGGAAACCGGGCGTGCCGGACGTGATGGCCTGCCGGCCGATGCCTGGATGGTCTACGGCCTGCAGGATGTGGTGATGCTCAAGCAGATGCTGCAGAACTCCGAAGGCGACGAACGCCACAAGCGTCTGGAGCAGCACAAGCTCGATGCGATGCTGGCGTTGTGTGAGGAAACCCGCTGCCGCCGCCAGACCCTGCTGGCCTATTTCGACGAAGACATGCCGCAACCCTGTGGCCACTGTGACAACTGCGTCGACGGGGTGCAGACCTGGGATGCCACCGAGCCGGCGCGCCAGGCACTCTCGGCGATCTATCGCACGGGCCAGCGTTACGGCGTCGGCCACCTGGTGGATGTGTTGCTGGGCAAGGACAACGAAAAAGTCCGCAGTTTTGGGCACCAGCACCTTTCGGTGTTTGGTGTCGGCAAGGCCCGTAGCGATGGCGAGTGGCGTTCGCTGTTTCGCCAGTTGGTCGCGCGTGGCCTGGCAGACATCGACCTGGAAGGTTACGGCGGCCTGCGCCTGAGCGACAGTTGCCGGCCCCTGCTCAAGGGCGAAGTTGCCCTGGAGCTGCGCCGCGATCTCAAGCCCCAGAGCACGCCCAAGAGCAGCACCAGCCAGGCCAGCCAACTGGTCCGGGGCGAGGAGCGCGAACAATGGGAGGCGTTGCGGGCCCTGCGCCGCAAGCTGGCGGAAGAGCATGGCGTGCCGCCCTACGTCATCTTCCCCGACTCCACCCTGCTCGAGATGCTGCGCAGCCAACCGGGCTCCATGGCGGAGATGGCCGAGGTCAGCGGTGTCGGTGCACGCAAGCTGGAGCGTTATGGTGCGGCATTCCTCGAAGTGCTGGGAGGCGGTGTCGAGGCCCCCAAGGTGGTCGCCGACATTCGTCATGAGCTGATTACCCTGGCCCGTGCCGGAATGACCCCGATGCAGATCGCCGGACAGCTGCAGTGCTCGGAAAAGAACGTCTACACCCTGTTGGCCGAGGCCATTGGCAAGCAGCAACTGTCCCTGGAGCAGGCGCTGGACCTTCCGGAAGACCTGCTGGGCGAGATCCAGGATGCATTTCTCGATGGTGAGGGGGAGTTGCCACCCGTGGCCGAGATCATCGAGGTGTTTGCCGGACGGGTGCCTGAAGGCGTGCTGTACTGCGTGCGGGCGGCATTGCAGTCGGAGTTTGAAATTTGAAGGGGTGCGTCAATGTTGTAACGATTCAGTCCCTTACAGCCCTTGCCTACAAGCAAGGGGCATGCTTAGCTGACTAATAATTAGGTTTTCTTTATTTTCAGTCTGATCATGAGTGTTTTATGCCGTTAACCGATGAACACCGTTTTGGTATGCAGCTGGCGCATATGTCTCGCGGCTGGCGTGCCGAACTGGATCGCCGCCTGGCGGGGCTAGGCTTGTCCCAGGCCCGTTGGCTGGTGTTGTTGCACCTGGCCCGTTTCGCAGACGCACCGACCCAGCGCGAACTGGCGCAAAGCGTTGGCGTCGAAGGCCCGACCCTGGCTCGGCTGCTGGACAGCCTGGAAACCCAGGGCCTGGTTCAGCGCCAGTCGGTGATGGAAGATCGTCGGGCGAAGAAGATCGTTCTCTGTCCTTCTGCCCGCCCCCTGATCGAACAGATCGAAACCATCGCCACCGCCTTGCGCCACGAACTGTTCATTGGTGTCGACGAAGAGGACCTGCGGGTCTGCATGCGTGTTCACGGGCGCATCCTGGCCAATCTGGAAAAGTCCTGAGGTCTTCGGCCGGGGTTGCCTGACCCCGGCTTTTCTTGTGTTTGCGCCACCCAACTTCCTGCCGACGGTTGCGCTGCGCACGCTGCGCACGCTGCGCAGCAGCGCCTGCGCGTCCGATCAGAAGGTCTGGCCGAGGTTCAGCGACAGCGCCTTCTGGTTGTCGTCGTTGAAGCCGTAGCTGAAGTTCAAAGGCCCCAGTGGCGTGTCGAACCCCAGGAAAATGCTCGCCGCGTTGATATAGCCGCTGTCGAAGGCATTGTCGTTGTTCCACACCCGTCCCCGTTCCAGCGAGCCTCCCAGGTACAGCGGGAAGTCCAGTGGCAGGTAGGAGCGTGGGGTAAGGCGGCGCAAATACACCGCGCGGACCAGGGTGAGGTTCTGTCCGGACAGGGCGTCCTGGCGGAAACCGGACAACTGCCGGGCCCCGCCCAGCAGGAAGCTGGAGGTCACCACTTCGGCGTTGTCCAGGGTCCGGCCGTAGCGTCCACCCAGGACAAAGGTGTTGGGGCCGCTGCTCAGGGCCTTGTCCAGTTTGAACTCCCACTGCCGGTAGCGATTGTCCGAGCCCAGGCTCGGCTCGAACTGGCGCAGGGTCAGGCCAATGTCTTCGCCGGAGTGGGGGAAGTAGACGTTGTCCAGAGAGTCGAAGGAGTACTGCAACTGGTAATAGCCTTCGTTGAAGTTCTCGCTGGGCAGGTCGTGGTCACCGATACGCACATCGGCCTTGCCCCAGGCTTCGCCGACGCCGAAGCGGACTTCGCCACTGTTGCCAATCTGCCGGCCCAGGTTGAGGCCGAAGCCGTAGCGTTCCAAGCGGTATTCGGCGATGGGATCGTTGTCCAGCACTGCCTCGACGTTCTGAGCCTCGGCGGCGATAAACGGCGCAATGAAGTAGCGTGAGCCAGCGTCCAGAGGCTGGTAGAACTCGCTGTACAGTTCCTGCTGATCGCCAATCTGCACCCGGGTCAGCCATTCGGCGCCGAGGCTGTTGATCCCGTTGATGCGGTAGCTGGCGCCGATATTGAAGGCACTGTCGCCGCGCATGTCATCGGAGAGGTTCAGGCCCAGGCGCAGGTAGTCGGTGCCGCTGCGCTTGCCTCGGGCACTGATCACCAGGGTATGGTCCTGGCCTTTATGGGTTACCCGGTATTGCACCTGTTCGAAGAAATCCAGGCCATACAGCGTGCCCATGTCGGTTTCCAGGCGGCCCAGGTCCAGCGGGTCGCCGATGCGCTGGCGAATGTAGTAGCGGATCACCTCATCACTGACCTTGGAGTCGTTCTCCACCTTGATCGCATTGATGATGGGCGTGCGCTCGCTGGGCTGGCGCGCGGCGGTCAACTGGGGATCCTGCGAGTGGGCCGGGCGCAGGCGGGCCAGGCGGGCATCGAGGATGCGGGTGGCGCGATAACCGGCGTCGATCACCTCCTGGGCCCGGCCAAAGTCGGTGACACCGAAGCTCGACAGCGATGGCTGGATCAATACGTCGTCCTTGTGCAGCGCCGCCAATTGCTCTTCGGAGTTGCGCCGGGTCATCAGGGTGATGGACTGGGTGAGCACATCGACCACGGTATTGAGTTGCTTGCGCGAGCGCAGCGGTGTGCCGATGTCCACCACGATGGCGATGTCGACTCCCATGTCCCGGGCCACGTCCAGGGGAATGTTGTCGGTCATGCCGCCATCCACCAGCAGCCTGCCATCAAGCTCTACCGGGGCGAACACCGCAGGAATCGACATGCTGGCGCGAATCACCTGGGGCAGGTGGCCCTTGCGAAACACCACCTTTTCGCCGCTGGCGATATCGGTGGCCACCGCTCGGAACGGGATCGGCAGCTTGTCGAAGTCGCGGGTGTCGCTGGCGTGGGCCAGCTTGCTCTCCAGCAGCAGCGCCAGGTTCTGCCCCTGGATCACCCCCAGGGGCAGGCCGAGGCTGCCGTCGTCGCGGAAGCTGAGTTTCTGCTTGACCAGGAAGTCCCGGTCATCCTGCTTGCGTCGGAAGGGCACGTCTTCCCGGGGCGGTGCATCGGACAGCGCGCGCTTCCAGTCGATGTCCAGTGCCAGTTTTTCCAGCTCGTCGATCTTGTAGCCCGAGGCGTAGAGCCCGCCGATCACCGCGCCCATGCTGGTGCCGGCAATCGCGTCGATGCGGATGCCCTGCTCCTCCAGAGCCTTGAGCACGCCGATGTGTGCCAGGCCACGGGCGGCGCCCCCGGACAGCACCAGGCCGACTTTCGGTCGTGGCGCCTCGGCGGATTGGGCGATCAGGGGCACAAGGCACAGAAGCAGGCAGGACAGCAGGCGGCGCATCATGGTTCTCGGGACGGGCAATAAAGCCGGCTATTATACCGGCGCCCTTGACCTCAGGAGTCGGCCTTACCATGACTGAACGTAAACCCGAAGTGATCATCACCTATTGCACCCAGTGCCAGTGGCTGCTGCGGGCGGCCTGGCTGGCCCAGGAGCTGTTGAGCACCTTCAGTGACGACCTGGGCAAGGTCTCTCTGGAACCGGCCACAGGCGGCACCTTCCGAATTACCTGCGATGGTGTACAGATTTGGGAACGCAAGGCCGATGGCGGCTTTCCCGAGGCCAAGGTGCTCAAGCAGCGGGTCCGCGACCAGATCGATCCCGAGCGCGACCTGGGGCACAACGATCGCACTCAGTGAGAGGCGGCCTGGGTTTCTACGGCTTTGCTGCCTGAGCTCGCGGACAAGCGACTCGAGACCACGATCGCGATGATGATCAAGGCTCCGCCGAGGAGCATGCGCAGGGTCGGGTTTTCGCCGAACAGCAGCCAGGCCACGGTGATTCCGTAGACCGGTTCCAGGGCAAACACCACCGCCGCGGTGCGGGCCTTGATCACCGCCAGGCTGGCGACGAACAGGCTGTGGGCCAGGCCGGTGCAGAAGATGCCCAACAGGCTGATCCACAGCCAGTCCATCGCCTGCACTTGTCCAAGCTCCGGCGCCGCTACCGGCAGCAGGCACAGGGCGACCACCACGTTCTGGCACAAGGCGGCCTGTACCGCCGGGATCCGTCCGGAGCTGGCACGGTTGTTCAAGGACAGCAGGGCAAACAGCAGCCCCGAGCCCACGGCCCACAACAGGCCGGTGGTGGCTTGGCTGGCGAGGTCGAAGTCCGGGGTCACCAGCACCAGCCCGACACTCACCAGGGCCACCAGGACTATCTCGTTGAGGCGGATCCGCTCGCGGAAGATCAGGCCTTCGAGGATCACCGTGAAGGCCGGGAAGCTGGCAAAGCCCAGGGTGGCGATGGCCACTCCGGCAACTTTCACCGCGATGAAGAAACTCACCCAGTGGCCGGCCAGCAGCAGGCCGCTGAGGAGCAGGCGCCGCCAGTCTCCGGCGGCAAGTTTCTGCCAGGGCGTAGCGCTGGCCAGGCGGGCGAAAAAGCCCAGGGCGAGCACGGCAAAGGCGGCGCGACCGAATACGATCACCGCGGGCGAGGCGGCGGCCAGCTTGCCGAACACGCCGGTCAAGCCAAACATCAGGGCACCGATATGCAGGGCGCCAAGGGCGGTACGGGGAGTCATTTCAATCCTTAGCAACCAGATGATGGCCTTGAACGGCGAGGGGCTCAGTGTACGAGCGGACCTGCGGACTCGTCTGTCGTGATCCTGGCGTTTTTTGTCGAGGGACTCGCGTTTGCCTCTTGCCTGATCAGGCGCGGAGAGTGGCCGAATGCCTTGAGGATCGCCGCGGCAAAGGCGCTCTGGGAGCTGTAGCCTACGCGACTGGCGATCTCACCGATGGGCAGTGCCGATCCGCGCAACAGTTCCTGGGCCATGTGCAGGCGTCGCTGGCGCACGTACTCCATGGGAGTACTGCCGCATTCGATGATGAACCGCGCATGCAGGCGTGCGCTGGACAAGCCGGCGATCCGTGCCAGGTCGGCCACTTGCAGTGGATGGGCAGCATGCCGGTCGATATGGGCATTCAGCGCTGCATAGGGCAGAAGGCGTTCGCCCGGGTGGCTGCAGGCTGCCTGGTTGAGACTGGCCAGCAGCAACACTGCGCCTTGCTGGGCGATCAAGGGATCATCTACCGGGCTGTCCGCCAGCCAATTGACCAGGCGGCTCTGGCGTGGGTCCAGGGCCCGGCGTCGGGGGCTGTCCAGCAGGCGCCGACTGGCCTCGGCGTGACCTGCCAAAGATTGTTGCAGCCAATGCTCGCCAGGTACGTCCAGCACCAGGCAGCGACTGCCCCCGGGGCTGCCGCAGACATGTCGGGCGCCGGCGGGTACCACGACGAAACTTTGCTGCTGCACTTGGCTACCCTGGCCTTCGACTTCGAAGTCGAGCTGGCCCGACAGGCCGAACACCAATTGCGCGTGGTCGTGGCTGTGGGCGATCAGGTCATGGCTGTAGTGACGCAGGGTGAGGATAGATCCCATCACGGTCTCCTTGGCAGGCTGGCAGTTTACACCGGCGGTCGGGGCTTTCGTGCTGTCATCGCACTGCCGCATTTTTGTCATGGGCTATTAATCGCTGGGGCGCAAGCTCGCAAAAAATCCCGGAGAGCGTCCATGACCCATGCCGAACTCGCCAGACCCAGTCGCAAACAACGGGTACGGACCCTATGGATTTCAGACGTGCATCTGGGGACCCGGGATTGCCAGGCCGAGCACCTGGCGCAGTTTCTCAAGGGCTATCACGCTGATCGCGTCTACCTGGTGGGCGACATCATCGACGGCTGGAAGCTGCGGGGCGGCATGTACTGGCCGCAGGCGCATACCAACGTGATCCGCCGCCTGCTGACCATGAGCAAGCGTGGCACCGAGGTGATCTATGTCACCGGCAATCATGATGAGTTCCTGCGCCGCTACTCCAAGCTGATCCTGGGCAACATTCAGCTGGTAGACGAGGCGGTGCATGTCACCGCCGATGGGCGCCAGCTGTTGGTGATCCACGGCGACCAGTTCGATGTCATCACCCGTTATCACCGCTGGCTGGCATTTCTCGGCGATTCGGCCTACGAATTCACCCTGACCCTCAACCGCTGGCTCAATCACTGGCGGGCGCGCTATGGCTACGGCTACTGGTCGTTGTCGGCCTACCTCAAGCACAAGGTCAAGACTGCCGTCAGTTTCATCAGCGACTTCGAGGAAGCCATTGCCCACGAATGCGTCAAGCGCGGGTTGCACGGAGTGGTCTGCGGGCACATCCACCATGCCGAGATCCGCAAGGTGGGCGAGGTGGACTACCTCAATTGCGGTGACTGGGTGGAGTCCTGCACCGCCTTGATCGAGCACTGGGACGGCACCATTGAGCTCTATCGCCTGGCCGATGCCCAGGCCCGCGAAGCCCAGCTCAAGGCCGAGCGCATGAAACTGGCGGAGCCGGCCTGAACCCCGAGGGGGCCGCGAGTCGGGTGGAAGTGCTCAGGTGGAGGACTGTTCCATGGCCGCCTTGTACAGCGATTGCCGGGGTTGGGCGAACAGCCGTTGCAGCATCGGCTCGAAGAAGCTCAGGGGCAGGCTCTCGTAGTCGGGATCGAAGGCCGCTGCGTCGTACTTGGCGCAGAATTCGGCAGTGCGCTGGTACAGCGGGTGCTCATGAAATTGCTCCCGCAGATGACGATCCATGCCCAGGTGATGGAAGAAGTAGTAGCCCTGGAAGATCCCGTGCTTTTCCACCATCCACAGGTTTTCCGGGCTGACGAAGGGTTTGAGTATGGCCGCGGCGATATCCGGATGATTGTAGGAGCCTAGGGTGTCGCCGATGTCGTGGAGCAGGGCGCAGACCACGTATTCCTCGTCGCGCCCGTCCTGCCAGGCGCGGCTGGCGGTCTGCAGCGAGTGGCTCAGGCGATCCACTGGAAAGCCGCCGAAGTCACCTTCGAGCAGTTGCAGGTGTGCCAGGATTCTCGCAGGCAACTGCTTGGCGTAGGCACTGAAGTCCGCAGCGATGATCGCCCAGTCCTCGCGGGTGCCGTCCTGCATATGGGTGAAGCGCGCATGAGCACTCATCGGCCGTCCTCTGGTGGTTATGGGTACATGAACCGAGTGTAGGTCCGAGCCTTGCCACCGCAGTGGCTGTGCGGGACGGCTTACTGTCCAGCGAGGCCTAGAAGGGCACCTTGCCGAGGATCATGTCGCGGTACATGACGAAATCCCCCAGCAGGCTGTACAGCGGATGCTGGAAGGTCGCGGGGCGGTTTTTTTCGAAGAAGAAATGCCCGACCCAGGCAAAGCCATAGCCGGCCACCGGCAAGGCCAGCAGCAGCAACCAGGCGCCTTTGCCGATGGCAAAGGCCAGGAGGAAGATCACCAGGCTGGTGCCGATGAAGTGCAGGCGACGGCAGGTGCTGTCGCTGTGTTCGCTGAGGTAATAGGGATAGAACTCGGCGAAGCTGTTGAACTGTCGGATGTTTTCCATGGCCGCGGTCTCTGTGCTTGTTGTTCTGTGAGCGGATGTTCTGCGGGGAGCCTATTTGAGTCTAGAGTCCCTGGCAGCGCTGGCCAGTGACAATAGGCGCCACTTTAGTATCCTTGGGAAATTGGCCGTAGCATGCGGCTCATCATGTAAGTGCCCGTCATGAGCGAACGAACGACTTCTGCAAGCTGGACCCTGGGAATCGTCAAGGCCCTGGAAATGGATGGCCTGGATTGCCGCATCCTGTTCAAGCAACTGGGGCTCGACTATGGCGCCCTGGAGGATCCCGATGCGCGGTTCACCCAGGACTCGATGACGCGGCTCTGGCAGCGGGCCGTGGAGCTTTCCGGGAACCCGGCGATCGGCTTGAACATGGGCAAGGTGGTGCGTCCGGCGTCCTTTCATGTGGCCGGGTACGCGCTGATGTCGAGCCGTACCCTGGCAGAGGGCTTCCAGCGGCTGGTGCGCTATCAGCGGATCATTGCCGAAAGCGCCGACTTGAGTTTCAGGCTCCTGCCTGAAGGGTATGCGCTGATCCTGACGGTGCACGGCGATCACTTGTCGCCGACCCGGCAAAGCGCCGAAGCCTCGCTGGCCTGTGCCCTGGCCCTGTGCAGCTGGCTGACGGGACGGACCTTGCAGCCGCGCCAGGTGCTGCTGCAAGGGGAACCGCCGGTGGATGTGCAGCCTTACAAGGCGATGTTCCATGCGCCGCTGGTGTTTGCCGCGCCCTTCGATGCGCTGATTTTCGAGCGTGTCGACATGGAGGCACCCCTGCCTACCGCCAACGAGGCCATGGCCTTGCTGCATGATCGTTTCGCCGGGGAGTACCTGGCACGCTTCTCCGAGAGCCGGGTGACCCACAAGGCCCGGCAGGTGCTGTGCCGCTTGCTGCCCCAGGGCGAGCCCAAGCGGGAAGTGGTCGCGCAGACCCTGCACCTGTCTCAGCGCACCCTGCAACGCCGCCTGCAGGAGGAGGGCACCAGTTTCCAGGCCCTGCTCGACGACACGCGCCGGGAGTTGTCGGAGCAATACCTGGCGCAGCCGGGCATGACCTTGCTGGAAATTGCCTATCTGCTGGGGTTTGCCGATCCGAGCAATTTCTTCCGGGCCTTCCGCCGCTGGTTCGACGTCACGCCCGGCGAGTACCGGGCGCGGTTGCTGGCGGTATCGGCGCCGATCAATGACGCCAGAATGCCGGAATGCACAGCACGAACACCGTGATGATCTCCAGTCGGCCCAGGAGCATGCCCAGGGACAGGATCCACTTGGCGGCGTCCGGCAGGGTGGCGAAGTTGCCGGCCGGGCCAATGGTCTCGCCCAGGCCCGGGCCCACGCCGGACACGGTGCTGGCAGCGCCGGTCAGCGCGGTCATCCAGTCCAGGCCCAGCAGGGACAGGGCCAGGGCGATCATGCAGATGGTGATGGCGAAGAAGAACGAAAAGGTCAGGATCGAGCGGACGATTTCCTCATCCAGGCGATGGCCATTGTACTTCTGCTTGATCACTGCTCGCGGGTGGATCAACTGATTGAGGTTGGCCTTGAGCAGGATGTAGGCGACCTGGAAGCGGAAGATCTTGATCCCGCCGGCGGTTGAGCCGGAGCAGCCGCCAACGAACCCCAGGTAGAAGAACAGCATCAGCGAGAAATTGCCCCACAGGCTGTAGTCGCCCAGGGCAAAGCCGGTGGTGGTGACCACCGAGGTCACGTTCAGCGCCACGTGGCGCAAGGCGTCCAGCCAGTGCAGGTCGGTGGTCCACCAGTACCAGGTGCCGAGCACCAGCCAGGTCACCAGCAGCAGGCCGAGCAGGCCCTGGACCTGCTGGTCCTTGATCAGCGCCCGACGGTTGCCCCGCAAGGTGGCCACGTACAGGGCGAACGGCAGGCTGCCGAGGATCATCACCACCACCGCCACCCAGTGCACCGCGGGCTGCTTCCAGTGGGCCAGGGATTCGTCGGAGGTGGAGAAACCGCCGGTGGAAATCGCCGACATGGCATGGTTGATGGCATCGAATACGTTCATCCCCGCCCACCAGAAGGCCAGGCTGCCGAAGATGGTGATGCCGACATAGGTGGCGACGATCAGCCGCGCCACCATGTGCGAACGTGGCATGACCTTTTCCGAACGGTCCGAGGATTCGGTCTGGAACAGGCGCATGCCGCCGATGCGCAACAGCGGCAGGATCGCCACCGCCATGCCGATGAAGCCGATGCCGCCCAGCCAGTGCAGCAGCGAGCGCCACATCAGGATCCCCGGGGACATGTTGTCCAGGCCGCTGAGCACCGTGGCACCGGTGGCCGTGATACCGGACATGCTTTCAAAGAACGAGTCGGTGTAGCTGATGTGCTGGGTCAGCAGGAATGGCAGGGCGGCAAAGATGCACACCACCACCCAGCTGGACACGGTCAACAGGTACATGTCCCGCGGGCGCAGGTGAATGTGCTCGGGACGCCCGGGGATCACCAGGGCCAGGCCGGCGATGAAGGTGATCATGCTGGCCCAGAGGAACGAGGGCAGGTCGCCGGTGCGTTCGAAGATCACCAGTGTCGCCATCGGCACGACCATGGCGATGGCCAGAGTGATGAGGAAGATGCCGATGATGAAACCAATGATCCTTAAGGTCGGCAACGCCATGTGTTCCGCTCGGGCTGGTAAGAGAAGGGCGCCCATTCTACCTGCGGGGCGGGGCATGTAAACCGCCAGCCCGTGTCGGGCCCTGGGCGGCGGTACTCAGCGACGCGGCTCGTCAACCAAGGTCAACCCCCCTAGAATAGCCGGACATTTTTTTCAGGAGGTGGCCGATGGAGGCTCTCGACGCTTTGCTCAACCGTGTTTCCGTGCCGCGCCTGGTGGAGCCTGCGCCCACCGCTGCACAACGGGAGGCAATGTTCGCCGCCGCCATGCGGGCGCCGGATCATGGTCAATTGCGCCCGTGGCGGTTTCTGACCGTTGAGGGCGAGGCCCGTGACCAGTTGGGCGAGCTGCTGGTGCAAGCCGTGCAATTGCAGGGCGGCGAAGTGACCCAGGCAGCGCTGGACAAGGCGCGGGCGATGCCTCTGCGGGCTCCGCTGGTGGTCGTGGTGGTGGCTCGCTTGCAGGATCACTTCAAGGTGCCCAGGTCCGAGCAGTTGCTGGCGGCGGGCTGTGCGGCCCACGGCATTCTGCTGGCGGCCTACGCCCAGGGGGTTGGTGCGGTGTGGCGCACTGGCGAGTTGTCCTATTCGGCCCACGTGGCCAAGGGCCTGGGCCTGGCTGCGGACGAAGAGATCATTGCCTTCCTGTACCTGGGCACGCCGTTGAACGAGCCGCGGGTCGCGGCGAAGGTCGATACCGGCGAGTTCGTCAGCGCCTGGACCGGCAAGGCCTGAGTCTTGCCGTAAGCCTTGCAGGAAGATCGCGGGCAAGCCGTTGCTGCACAATATTGCAGCCACCGCTTGCCCGCGTTGCGTTCAGGCCTGCACCACGGCTCCCGGTGCCAGGGGCAGCTCCAGGGTGGCGATGAAGCCGCCCTGGCGGTGATTGTCCAGGAGCAGGCGTCCGCCATGGCGCTCTGCGGCACGCCGGGCGATGGCCAGCCCCAGGCCGTGGCCCGGAGCATTCTGTCCTGGGGCTCGAAAGAACGGCTCCCCCAACTGGTTCAGGTGCTCGGCTTCCACGCCGGGCCCGTGATCGCGCACGCTGATCAGGATCCTGTCACCCTGGCGCCGGGCCAGGACTTCGATCGGTTGCCCGGCCGGGTTGAAGCGCTGGGCATTGCGCAGCAGGTTGTCCAGGGCCCGTTCGAGCATGGTCGGCCAGCCCCGCAGGCTCAGCTGCGCCTGGGCATCGATCTGTACAGGCTGTTCAGGGCTGGCCAGTTGGGCGTCCTTTCGCAGGGCCAGCAACAAGTCGTTGAGGTCCACTTCTTCGGCGCTGGCGTTGTCCGCATCGACCCGGGCCAGCACCAGGATCTCGCTGATCAGGGCTTCCAGGCGGTCACACTCGCGGGTCAGCCGGGGCCAGAGCTTTTCGCGCTCTTCGGGGGCTGCCCGCTCCGCCAGCGCCAGGGCAATGCGCAGCCGCGCCAGGGGCGAGCGCAGTTCGTGGGAAACGTCCCGCAGCAGTTGGCGCTGGCTGCCGATCAGGCTTTGCAGGCGTGACCCCATGCGGTTGAAGTCACGGGCCAGCACCCCGAATTCGTCGCGACGGTTGGCCAGGCGCGCCAGGCTGTTCTGCTGGTAGCTGGCTTGGCCCAGGTCGTGTACCGCGCCGCGCAGGCGACTCAAGGGGCGGGTGATGGACAGGGTTACCAGCAGGCTGAACAGGGTCAGTACCACCAGGGCGATCGCCAGGGCGCTGAGGGGCCAGGTCAGGCTGTCGCGGTGCCAGGCATCCAGCTCCGGGTGCGGAATGCGGTAGATGAACAGGTAGGTGTCGCTGGTCTTCGGGCTGGTGTATTCCGCCGTCAGGCGCCGCCAGGGCAGGTGTCGGTCATCGTTGTTCTGCCGGGCCTCGAAGGCCGCGGCGCGGCGCGGGAAGGTCCCGCGTACCAGCGGGTCGCCGCTTTCGTTGAGGACCTGGACGTCGATGTGATACTGGCGCTTGCGCTGCTGGAGAATATCCTGGGCAGCGTCTTCACCTTGCGTCTCGTAGGTTTGCGTCCATTCCTCGGCCAGGCTGTTGAGGCCGGGATGGCGGCTGAGAATCCAGGCATCCTGGTTGAGCATGTGCCCGAGCAGGATCGACAGCCCTGCAACCAGGGTGATGGCCAGCCAGAAACTGGCCAGGATGCGCCAGAACAATGAACGCACAGGAACTCCTCGAACGTGAAAAAGCCCAGTGGGGGGAGACCACTGGGCTGGGATGAACGCTAACGTATTATTGCGCCTTTTGCGGTTGTTGCGCCTTCCACTCTTTGAACTGGGCCCATTCGGCGCGACGTTCTGCTTGTTTCTTGACGATAGTGTCGAACTCTTTCTGCTGCTCTGGCTTGAGCAGGGCGCGGATGTCGGCCTGGGTTTTCTGCTGCTTGGCGGCCATTTCATCTTTCATGGCTTTCTGGTCGGCCGGCGAGAGTTTCTCCAGGTACTTTTCCACGACCGCCTTGCGATCGTGCATTTGCTCGCCCATCAGCTTGCCGATCTGCTGACGCTGTTCGCGGCTCAGGTCCAGTTGGCTGAAGGGGCCTTTGCCGCGCATGTGTTCACTGTGGCGAGGGCCGTCCATCGGCCCCATCGGGCCGTTGCCTTCAGGCATGGCCATGGCCACGGTCGGCAGGGCGGCGGCGAACATCAGAGCGATCAGGGTCTTGCGCATGGTGTATCTCCTTGTCTCGTTCCCGGTGAGTTCCGGATGAGTTCAGGTTACGCAGATCAAGGTCAGCGGCGGTCAGCGGAGGGTAAAGCTTGAGTAAAGAGGGCAATCCATCGCGCTGACAAAACCCGCCGCGCTGATCGTTGACAGGGACGTTGGCTGTGGGGTTCGCAGGTGGGGCCGTGAGGGGGCTGGAGGAGGGGAGCAGGCCTGGCGCCGCTGGCCGGTTGATGGCGCTGCGGTGCCAGGGCATCGGGATTACAGGCTGTAGTAGTAGCCACGGCTGCGCAGGGCAACGATCCGGGGCCGGCCGTCGGCGTGCGGGCCAATCTTCTTGCGCAGGTTGCTGACGTGCATGTCCAGGCTGCGGTCATACAGGGTCAACTTGCGGCCCAGGGCAATCTGCGCCAGTTCCTGTTTGTCCAAGGGTTCGCCGGGCTGCTTGAGCAGGGCTTCCAGCAGGCGGCTCTCGGAAACCGTGAGGCTGATGTCCTGGTCGTCGATGTTGACCACGCCGCGCACGGGGCTGAAGCACAAATCCCCCAGCTCCATCTGGCTGGAGGCCGCCACCGGATGACTGCGCCGCAGCACGGCCCGCAGGCGGGCGGTGAGTTCGCGAGGGTCGCAGGGCTTGGCCAGGTAGTCGTCGGCGCCCAGTTCCAGGCCGAGGATCCGGTCCAGGGGCTCGCCCCGGGCCGAGAGCATCAGCACCGGCAGGTCGGGGTGGTCGTTGCGCAATTGCTTGAGCAGTTCCAGGCCGCTGCCGTCGGGCAGCATCACGTCCAGCACCACGGCCGCCGGCGCGGTCTCGGCCAGGGCCCGGCGGGCGCTGAGGCCATCGTGGCAGGACTGTACCTGGAAACCTTCCTGGCCCAGCCAACTGCTCAGGAGCTCGCACAGCTCCTGGTCGTCATCAATCAGTAACAGGTCGCTCATGAATCACTCAATTTAGCCATTGTCGACGCTTGCGATGTCCGCCACTGGCAAAGATACCGCAGAGCAGAGCCACCAGGGCCACACCGCCACCGGTGACGAACCATTGCTGCTGATCGGTCAGCAGGCGCGGTGCAGGATTGGCCAGGGTCTCCTTGAGCTGCAGCTTGAGGCGCTGGTTCTCCTGGCGCAAGCGCGCCAGCTGCGGGCTCTCCCGCTCGGCATCGGCATTTTGCAATTGTTTGCTCAATTCATCACGCAGGCGCTCGCTTTCCTTCAAGCGTTGCTGCAACTCGGTGATCTGGCTGCCGGCGCTCAGTGACAGCGGCGTCGAGTGGCCCGATTCCTGGGTTTCTTCGGCAAGGGCCGGAGCCCCGATCGACAACATGACCAACAGCAGGCACAGCGGACCTTGGCGCATCGAAACTCCTGATTCCAATCGAGTGTTGGGCAGGTTGTCGGCCGTCAAACGAGAATAATGAGCGATTGAGAACGCGATGAACCGCGAAGGTTCACCGCGCTGCGCAGGGCTTAAGGCAGGACTTGCTTGAACGGTTTGACCAGTACGCTGGCGTAGACGCCGGCGGCCACGTAAGGGTCGGCGTCGGCCCAGGCCTGGGCGGCACTCATAGAGTCGAACTGGGCGACGATCAGGCTGCCGCTGAAACCGGCGGCGCCGGGGTCATTGCTGTCCACCGCCGGGTGCGGGCCGGCCAGTACCACGCGACCTTCGGCCTTGAGCTGCTGCAGGCGCTCCAGGTGCGCCGGGCGTGCGGTCAGGCGGTTTTCCAGGGAGTTGGCGACGTCTGTGGCAATGATTGCGTAAAGCATGTCAGTCCTCGGCTTTCGGGGTGGTGGGATCGGTGTCATGCAGGTGGCGCGACAGGTAGACACCCTGGCCCACCAGGAACAATACGGTCATGCCCAGGCTGCCGAAGACCTTGAAGTCGACCCAGATGCTCTGGAAAGTGAAGGCGACGAACAGGTTGGCCGCGCCACAGAACAGGAAGAAGGCGATCCAGGCGATGTTCAGGCGCGTCCAAACCGGGTCCGGCAGGGTCAGGGCATGGCCCATGATGCGCTTGATCAGCAGGCGGTCACCGATGAAGTGACTGCCGATGAAGGCCAGGGCGAACAGCCAGTTGACCACCGGGGCTTTCCATTTGAGGAAGGTTTCGCTGTGGAAGGCCAGGGTCAGGCTGCCGAAGACCAGACAGGCGATCAGGGTCAGCCACTGGCTTTTTTCCAGCTTGCGCTGGGAAATGAACAGCGCGCCATACACCACCAGGGAGCTGATGATCAGCACCGCCGTGGCGCTGTAGATGCCGCCCAGAGTGACTTCGTGACCGGCAAGGTCGACGACGCGGGGATCGATTTTGTAGACGATGAAAAACAGGAACAGCGGGATGAAGTCGATGAATTGTTTCACAGTGGCAGCCAGAAGCAGGATGTGGCGGCATAATAACAAACATCCTAGGTAGCGAAAGCGCCAGCTGACTTGAGGTTTTAACGTCCCGTGAATGTTGATTTGCACTGCCATAGCACGGCCTCCGACGGCGCCCTGGCGCCCGCGGTACTGGTTGCGCGTGCGTTCGAGAAAGGCGTGCGAGTCCTGGCCCTGACCGATCACGACACCCTCGAAGGCCTGGACGAGGCCCGCCAGGCGGCGCAGCAGCTGGGCATGCAGCTGGTCAATGGCGTCGAACTGTCCTGCACCTGGGGTGGCGCGACCATCCATGTCCTGGGTTATGGGTTCGATACCAACGCCCCGGCCCTGGTGGAGGCAATCGCCAAATTGCACGACGGACGCTGGCTGCGCTCCGAGGAAATCAGCCGCAAGCTGGCCCTCAAGGGCATGCCGGGGGCGCTGGAGGGCGCCCGGGCCATCCAGCAGGAGCTGGGGGACAGCGGCAACGCGCCGGCACGCCCGCACTTTGCCGACTACCTGGTACGTGCCGGGTTCGTGAAGGACCGTGCCGAGGCTTTTCGCAAGTGGCTGGGGGCCGGCAAGCTCGGAGACGTGAAGCAGCATTGGCCGACCCTGGAAGAAACCGTCGGTACCTTGCGTGCTGCCGGCGCCTGGGTCAGCCTGGCCCACCCCTGGCATTATGATTTCACCCGCAGCAAGCGCCGCCGTCTGATTGCCGACTATATTCAAGCCGGTGGCCACGCCATCGAGGTGGTCAATGGCCACCAGCCTGCGGAGCAAGTGGGCAGCCTGGCTATTCTTGCTCGTGAATTCGGACTGCTGGTCAGCGCCGGCAGTGACTTTCATGGCCCAGGAGGCTGGTCCGAGATCGGCGAGTACCGCCCGGTGCCGGAGGACCTGCCGCCGCTATGGTGTCGGTTCAAACATGACCCAATTATTGCCGCCTGAACAGGTAGAGACAGTGAGTCAATTTTTCCAGATCCACCCGGAAAACCCACAGCCACGCCTGATCAAACAGGCCGTCGAGATCATTCGCGGCGGTGGCGTGGTGATTTATCCCACGGACTCCTCCTACGCGGTCGGCTGCCAGATGGGCGACAAGGGGGCGATCGAGCGCGTGCGGCGCTTGCGCCAGCTGGATGACAAGCACAACTTTGCGCTGATCTGCAGCGACCTGTCGCAGTTGGGCCTGTTCGCCAAGATCGACACCGGCACCTTCCGCCTGCTCAAGGCCCACGTACCGGGGCCCTACACCTTCATTCTCAACGCCACCCGCGAAGTGCCGCGCCTGCTGCTGCACCCCAAGCGCCGCACCATCGGCTTGCGGGTGCCGAGCAACCCCATTGCCCTGGCGCTGCTGGCCGAGCTGGGGGAGCCGATGATGAGCGTCAGCCTGATCATGCCCGGCGACACCGAAGCGTTGAGCGACCCTTATGAAATGCGCCAGTTGCTCGAGCATCAGGTGGACCTGATCATCGACGGCGGTTTCGGCAGTACCGAGTCGTCCACGGTGATCAGCCTGGCCGATGGCGAGCCTGAGCTGATCCGCGCCGGTTGCGGCGATCCGGCACCTTTCATGGCCGAAGCCTAGATGTCCGCAGTGGAAACCGTCGACGAGCAGGCCGGCGCCCAGCAGGAGCTGCCCTTCGCCATGGTCTATGGCCAGGCGGTCATGGAAATGCCCCTGGACCTGTACATCCCGCCCGATGCCCTGGAAGTCTTCCTCGAAGCCTTCGAGGGCCCGCTGGACCTGCTGCTGTACCTGATCCGCAAGCAGAACATCAATATCCTCGACATTCCGGTGGCGGAAATCACCCGCCAGTACATGGGCTATGTCGAACTGATGCAGTCGGTGCGCCTGGAACTGGCCGCCGAGTACCTGGTGATGGCGGCCATGCTCGCCGAGATCAAGTCGCGGATGCTCCTGCCGCGCTCCGCCGAGGTCGAGGAAGAAGAGGATGACCCGCGGGCCGAATTGATCCGCCGCCTGCAGGAGTACGAGCGCTTCAAGGCCGCTGCCGAAGGCATCGACGGCCTGAGCCGGGTTGGCCGCGACGTGCTGGTGCCCAAGCTCGACGCTCCGCAGGCCCAGGTGCGCAAGCTGCTGCCGGATGTGGCTCTGGAAGAGCTGCTGATGTCCATGGCCGAAGTGCTGCGCCGTGGCGACATGTTCGAAAGCCATCAGGTCAGCCGCGAGGCGTTGTCGACCCGTGAGCGCATGAGCGATGTACTGGAGCGGCTCAAAGGCGGCGGCTTCGTGCCCTTTGTCGAGCTGTTCACCGCCGAGGAAGGGCGCCTGGGGGTGGTGGTGACCTTCATGGCGATCCTCGAACTGGTCAAGGAATCCCTGGTCGAGCTGGTGCAGAATGAGCCCTTTGCGGCCATCCACGTACGGGCGCGAGCCGAATAACGAGCTTAAAACATGAATCTGAATGAACCCCGCGAGCTGGCGTCCCTGCTCGAAGCCTTTCTGTTGGCCTCGGGAAAGCCCCAGTCCCTGGAGCGCCTGTTCGAGCTCTTCGAGGAGGCCGAGCGGCCGGACCCGGCGGTCTTCAAGAAGGCCCTGACACTGCTGGGCAAGTCCTGCGAGGGGCGCGCTTTCGAGCTCAAGGAAGTTGCTTCCGGCTATCGCCTGCAGATCCGCGAGAAGTTTGCCCCCTGGGTGGGCCGGCTGTGGGAGGAGCGTCCCCAGCGCTATTCCCGTGCCATGCTGGAAACCATGGCCCTGATCGCCTACCGCCAGCCCATCACCCGCGGCGAGATCGAGGACGTGCGCGGCGTTGCGGTCAACAGCAACATCGTCAAGACCTTGCTCGAGCGCGAGTGGATTCGCGTGGTGGGCTACCGTGACGTGCCGGGCAAGCCGGCGATGTTCGCGACCACCAAGGCTTTTCTCGATCACTTCAACCTGAAGAACCTCGACGACTTGCCGCCCCTGGCCGAGCTGCGGGAGATCGAGGCCGAGCCGGTGCTGGAGTTCGACGATGCGCCGGTGCCCGAGCACCTGCAGCAACTGGCCGATGCCAGCGCCGAGCCGGAGGAGCCCAAGGAGGAAACCAGCTTCCACACCCTGTTGCTGGAGCTGGATTCGATGGAGGAGGGGATCAAGACCGACTTCGACGACCTGCACCGCGAGGGCGCGCCGGACCTGGCGGATGATCTGGGCGCCGAGGCGCAGCCTCAGGCGATGGCCGGCGATGACCTGGCAGCACCTCTGGCATCGCTGGAGGATCAGTACGAGACAGGCGAATGGTCCGAAGGCGATCCGGGCGAGCAGACCAGCCCCCCGGTAGAACCTGGGGACGAGCCGTCGGTCGAAGCGCAAGAGGATGTGCTCGGCGTGGCCGAGGCCCGGGCCAGGTTGCTGGCCGCAGTGGCTGCACTGGAGCCGCCGGCACCCGAGTTGAGCGAAGAAGAGGCTGAAGCCCTGGCCTTGGCCGAGGCGATTGAAAACGAACGCCGCCTGCTGGACGACTGACCCCGCCGGGACGCTGCTGGTGCGGGGTTGAGCGGGTGGCCTGTGCTGTAGCGGCGTCCGGATCGTTAGCGAGGTGAGCGATGAGTTTCAGCAAGGATCCCTGTATCAGCGTCTGCAAGTTCAGCGATGACATCTGCATCGGCTGCGGCCGCAGCAAGCGCGAGATCAAGGCCTGGAAGAAACTCGACAAGGCCGAGCGCCGCCAGGTGCTGGCCGAAGCCGCGATGCGCCTGCTGCAGTTACGCGCCACCGGCCGGCGGAAAAAACCGTGAGCGGTGACTTATCAACTAGTCTGTGATGCGCAACCGCCGCCATGAGCGTATGATTCGCGACCCTTTGGCGATCCCTTCGCCACAGAACCTGTTTTCTACCCTTCAGGCTGCTCGGCCTGAAGCGACACACCGGGAGGTGCCCAGATGAGCGATACCGATCAGAACGACCAGGAAATCCGTCCAGCCGGCGAGAAACTGCAGAAAGTCCTCGCCCGTATCGGCGTGGGCTCGCGCCGCGACGTGGAATCCTGGATCAGCCAGGGCCGGATCAAGGTCAACGGCAAAGAGGCCACCCTGGGCCTGCGCGTCGACCTGCATGACGCCATTTCCATCGATGGCAAGGTGATCAAGCGTGAAGAGGCCGCCGAATCGGTGCGCCGGGTGATCATGTACAACAAGCCCGACGGCGAGATCTGCACCCGTGACGACCCGGAAGGCCGTCCGACCGTGTTCGACAAACTGCCGCGCCCGAAGGAAGGCCGCTGGATCAATATCGGCCGCCTGGACATCAATACCACCGGCTTGCTGATGTTCACCACCGACGGTGAGTTGGCCAACCGCCTGATGCACCCGTCCTATGAAATGGACCGCGAGTACGCGGTGCGCGTACGTGGCGAAGTCGACGACGAGATGATCGAGCGCCTCAAGGCCGGCGTCATGCTCGAAGACGGCCCGGCCAAGTTCACCGACATCAAGCAGGCGCCCGGTGGCGAAGGTTTCAACCACTGGTATCACTGCGTGGTGATGGAAGGTCGCAACCGTGAAGTACGTCGCTTGTGGGAATCCCAGGGCCTGGTGGTCAGCCGCCTGAAGCGTGTGCGTTTCGGTCCGGTGTTCCTCAACTCCGACCTGCCCATGGGCCGCTGGCGTGAAATGAGTCAGTACGAAGTCGACATCCTCAGTGCCGAGGTGGGCCTGACTCCAGTGGCGCTGCCGCAACTCAACGCCAAGTCCAAGGACAAGCTGGAGCGCATGCAGCGCAAATCCTCGCGTCCGGTGGGCAAGAGCGAACGCGTGCGTACCTTGCGCCCGGCCAACGCTGCACCGGCTTCGCCCCGTGCCTCCCGCGAGCCGCAGATCGAAGGCGAGCGCCCAGGGCGCAAGCCGGCGGCCCGCCAGGATGGCGAGCGCGCGCCGCGTGCTCCGCGTCCGGCAACCGGTCGTGGTACCCCGGTGGCCGAGCGTCCGGTGGACAGCAAGCGTCCGGCCAAACCGGCGCCGAAGTCCAAGCGCCCAAGCCTGGTGCTGGACAAGGACGCGCCGTCTGGCAAGCGCCGTGGCGCGCCGGCCGGTACTGGTCAGCGTCCAGGCTTTGGTCGTCGCAAGCCGGAATAATCCCCGGCCCGCACACCAGAACGCCAACCTCAGGGTTGGCGTTTTTTTTTGCCTTGCCGCACCCGCTCGTTGTGCCTAGAACGCGAACTGGCCGTCGAACACCGGCTTGTTGTCCACCGCCAGCACCCCGGCGCTGAAGATCAGGTCCAGGTGATGGCTGCCCTTGGCTCCGCCCCCGAGCCCCAGGTGCAGGCCGCAATGACGCTCTTCGAAGCCCGAGTTGCGTCCGTACAACGACTTGATGCCTTCGTTGGTGCCAATCCCCAGTTCCTCGATGCGCCGGTTCGACGGGTTGGCGTCCAGGTACTTGTTGAAGTCATTGGCCAGCCCGGGAATCTGGGTGGCCACCTGGCGAATGCTGGAGTTTTCGATCCACAGCTCCAGGGGGCTCTGCAACACCCCGTATTTGCGGGCGAAGGGGATGGTGCTGAGGAAGGTGCCGAGAAACTTCACATGGCCATTGATCGCGTCGCTGTGGGTGGCTATTTCCCCCGGTGCCAGGTCGTAGTTGCCCACGCCGTTGATGTCGGTCCACTTTTTCACACTGTGCAGCGGTGCTTCGAAATACGAGCCCTGGGGGTCGCTGAAGCTCAAGGTGCTGGCCTGGGACAGCCGCCGGATCAAGGTGGCATTGAGGTCGGCGATGCGCTGGGGCTCGACGCTGAAGGTGTCGTAGAAGTAGTCGCCGTAGTCCTTGAACAGCAGGGACTTCTTCCAGTGTTCGGCCATCAGCCCATGCAGTGGACGGAGGAATTCCGGGCCGTCGGGACGTGGTTGGGGCAGGGTCGAGGAATCGTAGAAGAAGATGTACAGGTCGGCTTCGGTGATGGCCTGGGCGAGGGTCTCGGCCGGCTCCAGATCCAGGCGCAGGGCACTTAAGGCCAGCGCCGTGGAAGGGCGCGATTGCTCGATGATGGCGCCGGCGATCGCCTGGTATTCGGCGGTATGGCCGATCACGACCTTTGCCGACGGTGTGCCGCTCAAGGCCGGGTGGCGTTCGAGGTAGTACAGGAAATGACGGATGGCGCGGGACTGGTCCATAAAACCTCCCTGGAGGACAAAAGTGACCGGGGCAGGCGCCAGGCCTGCCCCGGTCCGGGCGCCTTACATCGGCCACATCGCCGTGCCAAAAGGCACCACGGCATCGGCCTGCATCATTTCCACGGCTGCTTCATGGGTGGTGGCTTCGAACCAGTCGTCCAGTTGCAGTTCGGTTTCCAGATCTTGTTCCAGTGTTTGCATGGTGAATCTCCTAGATGACGTTACGCCTAGCAGTCCATTGGCGGAGCGAATTCACAGTGGCGAACGGGACAGTTGCTGACGCTGCTGGTTCGCTCCCTGGCTTGCCGGAGATTGGCGCCGGCAAGTGGCTGGAAACCTAGTTCAGGGGATTTTGAAGTGCAAAAAAATAATTAGATTATTTTCTACTGAACTTTATTTTCTATTTTTCACGCGAAAGATTTATTGCCTGAAAACAAAAAGCTAAGGCTTTGGTCCGGGCTGGGTTGTTGCGGTGTCAATTTGCAGTCAGTGGCCCGTTGGATCTGCAGTGGCAATTTTGCGTTACGGGTTGTAAAGAGAGTTTTACGAAATATCCCTTCGTGGGCCCTGAATCCATCAGGTGCGATGCGCTGTAAGGAAATGCTGCCGCCCGGCGCCGCTACAGTTGGCGGCCGAGGCTCTGGGCCGCTTGTTCCACGGCGCCAAGGCAGGTGAGATGCACACCTGCCTGCGTACAGGTGCATAACAAGAAGGAGGCGCAATGAACGCCGAAACGGATTTTTACCCCTACCCTTCGAAGGGCGATGGTCATCGCTCATTCATCGACGACCCCACTCGGTCTGTCCTTTTTTGCGCCGCCGATGCCAAGCATCGAGCAGGCCCCGCGAGATCCCGGTTACCGGCACGCTGAAACAGCGGTGTCTGGCAGCAGGGGGTCAGGGGTGTACAATGCGCGGCGTTTTAACTGTGACTCAACTGCGTACCCGCGCATTTTGCGCCCGAACAGCGTTTTCGGCGTGCCTTCCATGGCACTGAAAACATCCCTGCCGGGCCAATAAACTCAAGGTTATCCACCTTGTTCACTCCGCCGCGTCACGAGCGTGGTGGGTTCGATTTCGTCACAGATAAAAACAAACAGGTGACGCATGACCGTTAAGAAAACGCTGAACTTCTGGTGCCTGCGCTGGGGTTTGATCCGTGCCGCTTAAGCCTTCACCGGGCGGTAACGTCTTGCAAACATCATCAAACCTTGCGTGAGAATCTTTTCATGAGTGGACAAAACTCGCAGTCGGGCGAGCTGAAACGCGGCCTGAAAAATCGCCATATCCAATTGATCGCCCTGGGTGGCGCGATCGGTACCGGCTTGTTCCTGGGCTCGGCCGGGGTGCTCAAATCCGCTGGCCCGTCGATGATCCTCGGCTATGCCATCTGCGGCTTCATTGCCTTCATGATCATGCGCCAGCTGGGCGAGATGATTGTCGAAGAACCTGTGGCCGGCTCCTTCAGCCATTTCGCGCACAAGTACTGGGGCGGTTTCGCCGGGTTCCTCTCGGGCTGGAACTGCTGGATCCTCTACATCCTGGTGGGCATGTCGGAACTGACCGCCGTCGGCAAGTACGTGCACTACTGGTGGCCGGAAGTGCCGACCTGGGCCTCGGCTGCGGTGTTCTTCGTGATGATCAACGCGATCAACCTGGCCAACGTCAAGGTCTTCGGCGAAGCCGAGTTCTGGTTCGCGATCATCAAGGTGGTCGCGATCGTCGGCATGATCGCCCTGGGCAGCTACCTGCTGGTCAGCGGCAGTGGCGGCCCGCAAGCCTCGGTGAGCAACCTCTGGGAACACGGTGGTTTTTTCCCCAATGGCGTCAGCGGGCTGGTGATGGCCATGGCGATCATCATGTTCTCTTTCGGTGGCCTGGAAATGCTCGGTTTCACCGCAGCTGAAGCCGACAAGCCGAAAACCGTGATCCCCAAGGCGATCAACCAGGTGATCTACCGCATCCTGATCTTCTACATCGGCGCCCTGGTGGTGCTGTTGTCGCTGACACCGTGGGACAGCCTGCTGGTGACCCTGAATGCTTCCGGCGACGCCTACAGCGGCAGCCCGTTCGTCCAGGTGTTCTCGATGCTGGGCAGCAACACCGCGGCGCACATTCTCAACTTCGTGGTCCTGACTGCGGCCCTGTCGGTGTACAACAGCGGCACCTACTGCAACAGCCGCATGCTCCTGGGCATGGCCGAGCAGGGCGATGCCCCCAAGGCCCTGGCCAAGATCGACAAGCGCGGCGTGCCGGTGAGGTCGATCCTCGCTTCGGCGGTGGTGACCTTCGTCGCGGTGGTGCTCAACTACCTGATCCCGCAGCATGCTCTGGAACTGCTGATGTCCCTGGTGGTGGCGACCCTGGTGATCAACTGGGCGATGATCAGCTACTCGCACTTCAAGTTCCGCCAGCACATGAACCGCAGCGGCCAGACCTCGCTGTTCAAGGCCCTGTGGTACCCCTACGGCAACTACATCTGCCTGGCGTTCGTGGTGTTCATCCTCGGCATCATGCTGATGATCCCGGGCATCCAGATCTCGGTGTACGCGATCCCGGTGTGGGTGCTGTTCATGTGGGTCTGCTACGTCATCAAGAACAAGCGCAGTGCCCAGCACTCGCTGCAGGTAGCCAGCCCCTCGCTGAAGTAAGCGCGACCCTGGCGACGACAGACCCGGCTCCGGCCGGGTTTGTCGTTTCTGGCCTGCGCCGCAGTCCACTGGCCAGTGCGCGGGTTGAGGTCTGAAGAGGGCAAGCCGGTGCCTACGAAGCCGGGGAATGGGGGTATCCTGTGGCCCCTGAAAACGGATACCTGTTCCATGCTGGTGATTTCCAACAACGTGCACCTGCCGGATGCCGAGATCGAGTTGACTGCCATTCGCGCGCAGGGTGCGGGCGGGCAGAACGTCAACAAGGTTTCCAGCGCCGTGCACCTGCGCTTCGACATTCCGGCCTCGTCGCTGCCGCCGTTCTACAAGGAGCGCCTGCTGGCCCTGAGTGACAGCCGGATCACCAGCGACGGGGTGATCGTCATCAAGGCCCAGCAATACCGCACCCAGGAACAGAACCGTGCCGATGCTCTGGAGCGCCTCACCGAGCTGATCCTGGGGGCCATCAAGGTCGAGAAGAAACGCCGTCCGACCAAGCCGACCCTGGGGTCGAAAAAACGTCGCCTGGAATCCAAGGCCAAGCGCGGCAATATCAAGGCCGGCCGCGGCAAAGTGGATTTCTAGGGCGCAGGGCGGGCCTGGCGCTGCCTGGGTGCCTGGCGATACAAGTACAGGCTCAGGGCCAGGCCGCAGCAGGCGGCAATCGCGGCGAACAGAAAGATCGAGGCAAAGCCGAAGCCGGCGGCAATCGCCCCGGCCAGTGGCCCGGTGATCCCCAGCGACAGGTCGATGAACAGCGAGTAGGCGCCGACAGCCGCGCCACGGCTGGAGGCCGGCACCAGGTTCACCGCTTCCACCCCGAGGGCGGGGAACACCAGGGAGAAGCCAAAACCGCTCAAGGCCGCGCCGGCCAGCGCCCAATGAGCATCGGGGGCTTGCCACAGCAGCAACAGGCCGAGGGTTTCCACCGACAGGCAGGCAATTGCCACGCGAAAGCCGCCAAGGCGGTTGATCAGGTTGCCGAACAACAGCCGCGCACCGATGAAGCTGGCGCCGAACAGGCTCAGGCACAGCACGCCGTTGGACCACTGCTGGCTGGCGTAGTAGAGGGTGATGAAGGTGGCGATGGTGCCAAAGCCGATGGAGCCCAGGGCCAGTCCGCAACCGTGGGGGAAGACCTTGCCCAGGACATGGATGAATGGCAGGCGTTCACCGATGACGATCGGCGCGGCCAGCTTCGGCCAGGCCAGCAGGAGCCCCACCAGGGCCAGCAGGATGATGCTCACGCCCATGCTCCACAGCCCCAGGTGATCGACCAGCATCGCCCCCAAGGGCGCGCCGATGGCCAGGGCGCCGTAGCTGGCGATGCCGTTCCAGGAGATCACCTTGGCAGTGTTCTGCGCGCCGACCCGGCCGATGCCCCAGCCAATGGCGCCCGACCCCACCAGGCTTTCTGCGCTGCCCAGCACCAGGCGGCCCACCAGCAGGCTGGCCAGGCTCAAGCCGGGAAGGTCGTGCAGCCAGGCCGAGAGCAGCATGAACACGCCGCTCAGGCCGCAGCCGGCCAGGCCGTACATCACCGCGAGCTTGCAGCCCAGGTTGTCGATGATGCGCCCGGCGTAGGGGCGGCTGAGCAGGGTGGCCAGGTACTGCACACTGATCACCAGGCCGGCGATCACCGCACCGAAGCCCAGGTTGCTGTGGACATAGCCCGGCAGTACCGCCAGGGGAATGCCGATATTCAGGTAGCCGATAAAGGTGAACAGGACGATGGAAACGACTTGCAGCGTGACCGCCAAGGGGCGCTGGGTATCTGGCATGGGAGGGTCCACGGCGACAGCTGAATAGATAGGCTGCTTATGATACCGATGTGAACCAGGTCGCAGGGGGAGAAATCGACGCGATGTTCGGATCTTTACCGATATCGGCCTGGAATCAAGCGTCCTTGGGCGTCAGCAACTGGGTGGTGACCAGGGCCGCGAGGGCGTTTTCCTGGGTGCCGAAACGGGCGAGCAGGGCGGCCTGTTTGTCGGCGCTGAGGCGATTCCACACCTCGATCATTTTTTCCGCGGTGCCGATCAGCACGCTGGCCTGGGTTTCGCTGAAGGAGTCGGTCATGGTTCGGCGGGGCTCGGGGGAGGGTTTCAGGCGGTGTGGAAAGCGCTTGAGTAGCGCTTTCCACACGGTCTGGTTACAGCTCTTTCAGTCTTCGCTGTCGGCCTTGCGGCTGTCGGCGGCTTCTTGCACTACAGGCTTTTCGGCACTGGCTTGTGGCGGGGTTGTCTGCTCAGTTTCGTGCAGGCTTGGGAAGGGGAGATTCGGGATCTCATGCATGTCGTTGCTCCTCGCAAAGTCTGTTTTTTAAATCGCTGGGTAGATCCGCGCTTTTAAAAAGCCTGGGAAGGATACAGCACTGGAAATGACAAAAAGATTTTTCTCGCGGTTTTTGAGATGAAAGGGATTTCATCAAGCGGTCAAAAGGGCTGAATGTGCCGGCAATGACCACCAGCAGGTGGCCATTGTCGGCAAGCAGAGCCTTGTTACACGACCTTGGCGATGGCCTCGGCCAGCAGGGCCAGGCGGGTCTCGTCGATCCCGGCCACGTTGGCGCGGCCGGAGCTGACCATGTACACACTGTGGTGATCACGTAGCGCCTGCACCTGAGTCGGGCTCAGGCCGGTGTAGGAGAACATCCCGCGCTGCACCCCGATATGGGCGAAGCGCTCGGCCAGGCCGTGGGGCTGCAAGGCTTCCACGAGGCCGGCCCGCAGTTGCGCAATGCGCTGGCGCATGGCTTCCACTTCCTCGGCCCAGAGGCGCTTGAGCTCGGTGTCGCCCAGGATGGTGGCAACCACCGCAGCGCCGTGATCCGGTGGTGTCGACCAGAGGTTGCGAGCGATGTGGGCCAGCTGGCTGCGCACATCGGTCAGCTTCTCGGCGTCTCGGGCGCAGACGATCAGCGCACCGGTACGGTCGCGATACAGGCCGAAGTTCTTCGAGCAGGAGCTGGTGATCAGCAGTTCCGGCAGTTGCTCGGCGAACAGTCGCACCGCCCAGGCATCCTGTTCCAGGCCGTCGCCAAAGCCCTGGTAGGCGAAGTCGATCAGCGGCAGCAGGTTGCGCTTGCGTACCACTTCCAGCACCCGTTGCCAGTCGGCCTGGCTCAGGTCGAAGCCGGTGGGGTTGTGGCAGCAGGCGTGCAGCAGGACCACGTCACCCTGTGGCACCTGGTTCAGGGTCGCCAGCATCGCCTCGACATCCAGGCGGTTGTCGCTGCCCACGTAGGGGTAGTGGCTGACCTTGATCCCGGCGGCGGCAAAGATGGTTTCGTGGATCGGCCAGGTCGGGTCGCTCAGCCAGATGCCCCGGCCCGGCAGGCACTGGGCGATGAACTCGGCGCTCAGGCGCAGGGCGCCGGTGCCGCCGGGGGTCTGGGTGGCGCCGGCACGCTGCTCGGCGATCAGCTTTGAATCGCTGCCCAGCACCAGCTCATTGATCACCTTGCCGAAGGCCGCGTCGCCGTGGCCACCGATGTAGATCTTGGTGGTCTGGCGATCCACCAGGCGCTGCTCGGCCAGCTTCACCGAGTGCGGAATCGGCGTCAGTCCCTGGGAATCCTTGTAGACCCCTACGCCGAGGTCGAACTTGTTCGGGTTGGGATCGCTGGCGTAGGCCCCCATCAGCCCGAGAATCGGGTCGCCGGGAACACGGCCGATGGCATCGAAATGCATTACTTGCGTCCTTCTGCGGTCTTGGCCACTTCGTCGGTGCGCGCGGCCATGATGAAGTCGTTGCGGTGCAGGCCCTTGATCGAGTGGCTCCACCAGGTCACGGTGACCTTGCCCCATTCGGTGAGCAGGCCTGGGTGATGGCCTTCGGCTTCGGAAATCTCGCCCATGGCATTGGTGAAGGCCAGAGCGAACTTGAAGTTCTTGAACAGGAAGACTTTCTCCAGCTGCATCACGCCGTCGCGCACTTCGATGTTCCAGTCGGGGATCTGCTTGATCAGTACCGGCAGTTCTTCGTCGCTGACTTGAGGGGCATCGGCGCGGCAGGCTTCGCAATGGGCTTGGTTCAGAGCGGTCATGGTGTATTCCCAGGATTCAATTCTTGTTGGACGTTACTATTTTTCGCAGCGGCTCGCGAGTGCGAGCCGCTCAGGCCGCCTTGGGTTTTGGCGGAAACTTGGGAGCGTGCAGGCCCAACTGCATGCCCTGGTGGACCAGGGCCATGATGTCTTCATGGGCCAGATCGAACAGGCGCTTGAGATTGGGCAGGGTGAAATAGATCGGCTGCAGGATGTCGATGCGATACGGCGTGCGCATGGCTTCCAGCGGGTCGAAGGCCTGGTGCTCCGGCTCTTCGGACAGGCTGTACACCGTCTCCTTGGGCGAGGACAGGATGCCGCCGCCATAGATGCGCCGCCCGGCCGGGGTGTCCACTAGGCCGAACTCGATGGTCATCCAGTACAGGCGCGCCAGGTACACCCGTTCTTCCTTGGTGGCTTGCAGGCCGAGCTTGCCGTAGGTGTGGGTGAATTCGGCGAACCAGGGGTTGGTCAGCAGCGGGCAGTGACCAAAGATCTCGTGAAAGATGTCCGGTTCCTGCAGGTAGTCCAGCTCTTCGCGGGTACGGATGAAGGTGGCCACCGGAAAGCGTTTGCTGGCCAGCAGTTCGAAAAAGGTCTGGAAGGGAATCAGTGCCGGAACCCGGGCTACTTGCCAGCCGGTGGTCTCGCCCAGCACCTTGTTGATTTCACCCAATTGGGGAATGCGGTCGTGGGGCAGTCCGAGCTTGTCGATGCCGTCCAGGTACTCCTGGCACGCCCGGCCCTCGATCACTTTCAGCTGGCGTGTGATCAGGGTGTTCCACACCGCGTGTTCTTCGGGTGGATAGTCGATAAAACCTTGCGCGTCGGGCTCGCGGGCCACGTACTGCGTCTGCTTCATGCTGCTCTCCTGCCAGGGGATGCGTTCTTGTTATGTGTGACCCCAGTGATACCCCAGGGTGCGACGCTTTGCAGCAGGTGAATGGGGTGGGAGAGTGCCCGCGGGGCGCCGTTTCGTAAACTTATCGTTACGTTTTGCCGTGGGTTGCTGGGTTGTTCTGGGTTTGCTGGTTTGAAAAAGCCCTGTGCTGTCACATAATCTTGACGATTATCTGCGCCACCCTGCAAAAAGTTCGCAGGTATCGATGTCAAAAGCGTCGATTTGCGGCGCTTATGCCCTCTCAAATCCGTATCGGGCCTTTTTCTCATGCGCATCAAAGTTCATTGCCAGAACCGCATCGGCATCCTGCGGGACATTCTCAACCTGCTGGTGGAGTACGGGATCAACGTCGCCCGTGGCGAGGTGGGGGGTGAGCATGGCAACGCCATCTACCTGCACTGTCCGAACCTGATCAATCTGCAGTTCCAGGCACTGCGGCCGAAGTTCGAGTCCATCGCTGGGGTGTTTGGGGTGAAGCGGGTCGGGCTGATGCCCAGCGAGCGCCGGCACATGGAGCTCAATGCGCTGTTGGGGGCTCTGGAGTTTCCCGTGCTGTCCATCGATATGGGGGGCTCCATCGTTGCCGCCAACCGCGCCGCGGCGCAATTGCTCGGGGTGCGAGTGGATGAGGTGCCAGGGATTCCCCTGTCGCGTTATGCCGAGGATTTCGATCTGCCGGAGCTGGTGCGGGCCAACCAGTCGCGGATCAACGGGTTGCGGGTCAAGGTCAGGGGGGATGTGTTCCTGGCGGATATCGCGCCGCTGCAATCGGAACACGACGACAGCGAGGCCATGGCCGGTGCGGTATTGACCCTGCACCGTGCGGACCGGGTTGGCGAGCGTATCTATAACGTGCGCAAGCAGGAGCTGCGGGGGTTCGACAGCATCTTCCAGAGTTCCAGGGTCATGGCGGCGGTGGTGCGTGAGGCGCGGCGCATGGCACCGCTGGATGCACCGCTGCTGATCGAGGGCGAGACCGGCACCGGCAAGGAGTTGCTGGCCCGTGCCTGTCACCTGGCCAGCCCGCGTGGCCAGTCGCCGCTGATGGCCTTGAACTGCGCCGGGCTGCCGGAATCCATGGCCGAGACCGAGCTGTTCGGCTACGGCCCCGGGGCGTTCGAGGGTGCGCGAGCGGAAGGCAAGCTTGGCCTGCTGGAATTGACTGCTGGCGGTACGCTGTTTCTTGACGGGGTGGGGGAAATGAGCCCGCGCCTGCAGGTGAAGTTGCTGCGCTTCCTGCAGGATGGCTGTTTCCGCCGGGTCGGCAGTGATGAAGAGGTGTACCTGGATGTGCGGGTGATCTGTGCGACCCAGGTCGACCTCTCGGAGCTCTGTGCCCGGGGCGAGTTCCGTCAGGACCTGTATCACCGGTTGAACGTGCTGTCCCTGCATATTCCGCCGTTGCGCGAATGCCTCGATGGCCTGACACCGCTGGTTGAGCATTTCCTCGACCAGGCCAGCCGGCAGATCGGCTGCCCGCTGCCGAAGCTGGCCCCGGCGGCCATGGAGCGCCTCAGTCATTACCATTGGCCGGGCAACGTCCGGCAGTTGGAAAACGTACTGTTCCAGGCGGTCTCGCTGTGTGAGGGCGGGACGGTCAAGCTCGAGCACATTCGCTTGCCGGACTACGGGGCGCGCCAGCCCTTGGGCGACTTCTCCCTGGAGGGGGGGCTGGAGCAGATTGTCGGACGTTTTGAAAAGGCCGTGCTCGAATGCCTCTATGCCGAACACCCCAGCAGTCGCCAGCTGGGCAAGCGCCTGGGTGTGTCCCATACCACCATCGCCAACAAGCTGCGCGAATACGAGGTCGGTAAAGCCGCCGTTGAAAGCCAGTAGCCAAGGCTCTGGTGGTGCGCTGTGAGGCCCCTCTCGTCGCTCATGGTGTCTCGGCTCTCGCGGTGGGAGGGCCCGGCGTCGTTTTGGGGAATGGCCGTGAGCGGGCTGGCCGTTGCTTGCCGTAAGCGGCATAAGGCCGCCGTTTTTCCGTCTCTCACCCGGTTTGCAGTTTCTCCGCTGGCAAGGCAAAGCCCTGTGCTGACTGGGGATTAATGCCGCTGCGAAAAGTTGGTGCGCTTATTGCTTGTGGCATCGCAGTACAGCGGTGGACGGCAAACGTCCGGCAGATGAGGAACGATTGTGGACAAGTACCTTTATTTGGCAATGACCGGCGCCAGCCAGAATGCCCTGGCGCAAAAGGCCCATGCCAACAATCTGGCGAACATCTCCACCAATGGTTTTCAGCGCGACCTGGAGCAGGCCCGTGCGATGCCGGTGTTTGGTGACAGTTTTCCGGCGCGAGCCTTTGCCATGGGCGAGCGCCCGGCAACCGACTTCTCCCCGGGCTCGATGGTGGAAACCGGTCGCGACCTGGACGTGGCCGTCAGCGGCAACGGCTGGCTTGCGGTGCAGAGCCCCGATGGCAGTGAAAGCTATGTGCGTACTGGCAGCCTGAACGTCGATGCTCTGGGTGTGCTGCGTGCCGGCAACGGCATGCCGGTCATGGGCAATGGCGGGCCGATCGCGGTGCCGCCGGAGCAGAAGATCGAAATCGGCCAGGACGGCACCATCAGCATCCGTGCCATGGGTGAAGGGCCGCGGGTGATGGCGGAGGTCGACCGCATCAAGCTGGTCAATCCGGACATCAAGAACCTGACCAAGGGCCTGGACGGTTCGATCAGGACCAAGGACGGCCAGCCGGCACCGGTGGATGCCAATGTGCAGGTGGTGTCGGGCTTCCTTGAGTCGAGCAACGTCAATGCCGTGGATGAGATGACCTCGATGCTGGCCCTGTCCCGGCAGTTCGAATTGCACATCAAGATGATGAACAGCGCCAAAGAAGACGACCAGGCCATGGCTCGGGTCTTGCAGATCAGCTAATTACCAGTACCTAGCGCCGTAAAACAGGCGCGAGAGGAGATTCGAATGCTTCCGGCTCTATGGGTTGCCAAAACCGGCCTGTCCGCCCAGGACACTAACCTGAGTGTTATTTCCAACAACCTGGCGAACGTCTCGACCACGGGTTTCAAGCGTGATCGCGCCGAGTTCCAGGACCTGCTGTACCAGATCAAGCGCCAGCCAGGTGCCCAGTCGACCCAGGACAGCGAATTGCCTACCGGCCTGCAGGTCGGTACCGGTGTGCGCATTGTCGGGACCCAGAAGAACTTCGGCGCTGGCAGCCTGCAGACCACCGAGCAGCCCCTGGACCTGGCCGTCAACGGTCGCGGCTTCTTCCAGATCCTGCAGCCTGATGGCACCACCGCCTATACCCGTGACGGTACCTTCCACCTCAACTCCGATGGCCAGATCGTCACGGCCAGCGGCTTTGCCCTGGAGCCGGCGATCGTCGTGCCCAACGATGCGCAGACCTTCACCGTGGGGCAGGACGGCACCGTCTCGATCACCATCGCCGGCAACCCGGCGTCCCAGGTGATCGGCAACCTGCAGACCGCCGACTTCATCAACCCGGCCGGCCTGCAGGCCCAGGGCAACAACCTGTTCCTGGAAACCGCCTCCAGTGGCGCGCCGCAGATCGGCACCCCGGGCCTCAACGGTTTCGGCATCACGCTGCAGAACACCCTGGAAGCGTCCAACGTCAGCACCGTTGAAGAGATGGTCAACATGATCACCACTCAGCGTGCCTACGAGATGAACTCCAAGGTGATCTCCACCGCCGACCAGATGCTCTCGTTCATAACGCAGAAGCTGTAATCAAGTCTTGAGGTCGCCACGGGTCTGAAGTGGCGTACCGGCAACATCGTGAGGAAGGGTCATGAATCGGTTTATTTGTGTTCTAGCGCTGATGGGGAGTGCGGTGCTCGCGGGCTGTGTCTCCCCGCCGCCCAAGCCCAATGACCCTTACTACGCGCCGGTGTTGCCGCGCACACCGCTGCCTTCAGCGTCCAATAACGGCTCGATCTACCAGGCCGGCTTCGAGCAGAACCTGTACAGCGACCGCAAGGCGTTCCGGGTCGGTGACATCATCACCATCACCTTGAACGAGAAGACCGCTGCCAGCAAAGGCGCCAACTCGGCGTTGACCAAGACCAGTTCCAACAGCATCGGCCTGACCTCGCTGTTTGGCGCCGTGCCCAATACCAACAACCCGTTGGGCGATGGCGACCTGACCCTGAATGCCGGCTACAACGGCAACCGCGCCACCAAGGGCGACAGCAAGGCTGCCCAGAGCAACAGTCTGACCGGCTCGATCACCGTGACCGTGGCCGATGTGCTGCCCAACGGCATCATCGCGGTGCGCGGCGAGAAGTGGATGACCCTCAACACCGGCGACGAACTGGTGCGTATTGCCGGTCTGGTACGGGCGGACGACATCGCCACTGACAACACCGTGTCCTCGACCCGGGTGGCAGATGCACGCATCACCTATTCGGGCACCGGCTCGTTTGCCGATGCCAACCAGCCTGGCTGGTTTGACCGTTTCTTCCTCAGCCCGCTGTTCCCTTTCTAGGTGATGAAAAGTCCCATGCTGAATTTCAAGCACCTGATGGCGGCCGTCTTGTTGCTGTCCACTTCCCTCGGCGTCCAGGCCGAGCGGTTGAAGGACATCGCCAGTATTTCCGGCGTGCGTTCCAACCAGTTGATCGGCTATGGCCTGGTGGTGGGGCTTAACGGCACCGGCGACCAGACCACTCAGACGCCCTTCACCCTGCAGACCTTCAACAACATGCTGTCGCAGTTCGGCATCAAGGTGCCGGCCGGTTCCGGCAACGTGCAGTTGAAGAACGTCGCGGCGGTGTCGGTGAGTGCCGATCTGCCGGCGTTCGCCAAGCCGGGGCAGGTGGTGGATATCACCGTGTCCTCCATCGGCAACTCCAAGAGCCTGCGCGGCGGCACGTTGCTGCTGACACCGCTCAAGGGTATCGACGGCAACGTCTACGCCATTGCCCAAGGCAACCTGGTGGTGGGTGGTTTCGATGCTGAAGGGCGGGACGGTTCGAAGATCACCGTGAACGTGCCCTCGGCCGGGCGCATTCCCGGCGGTGCCTCGGTAGAGCGTGCCGTGCCCAGCGGATTCAACCAGGGCAACAGCCTGACCCTGAACCTCAACCGTTCGGACTTCACCACCGCCAAGCGCATTGTCGACAAGATCAACGACATGCTCGGCCCGGGCGTGGCCCAGGCCATCGATGGCGGCTCGATCCGGGTGACCGCGCCGCTGGATCCAAGCCAGCGCGTGGACTACCTGTCGATCCTGGAGAACCTGGAGATCGATCCGGGCCAGGCCGTGGCCAAGGTCATCATCAACTCCCGTACCGGCACTATCGTGATTGGCCAGAACGTCAAGGTGTCGCCGGCTGCGGTGACCCACGGCAGCCTGACCGTGACCATTACCGAAGACCCGATCGTCAGCCAGCCCGGCCCGCTGTCCAACGGCCAGACCGCTGTGGTGCCCCGTTCGCGGGTCAATGCCCAGCAGGAAGCCAAGCCGATGTTCAAGTTCGGCCCGGGTACCACCCTGGACGAGATTGTCCGTGCGGTGAACCAGGTGGGTGCCGCCCCAGGCGACCTGATGGCGATTCTCGAAGCCTTGAAACAGGCCGGCGCCCTGCAAGCCGACCTGATCGTGATTTGAGGTGACGGCCATGGATATACGTAAGAGCGGATTGATTGGCAGTGGCGACTCCGGGTCCTACTCCGACCTCAATCGCCTGCAGCAACTCAAGGTCGGTGACAAGAACAGCGAAGGCAACATGCGCAAGGTGGCGCAGGAGTTCGAGTCGCTGTTCCTCGGTGAAATGCTCAAGTCCATGCGTTCGGCCACCGAAGCCCTGGGCAAGGACAACCCGCTCAATACGCCGGCGGCCAAGCAGTATCAGGAAATGTACGACCAGCAGCTGGCGGTCTCCCTGTCGCGCGAAGGCGGTGGCATTGGCCTGGCCAACGTGCTGATGCGCCAGATGATGAAGAATCAGCCCACCCATCCAGGAGCGACGCCGCCAGCGCTAGCGCCAGCCGCGCCGGTGGCGGTGCCGACGCCGATTGCTGCCGGTACCACGGCCGAAGACGGCCCCTTGAGCCGCCTCAATGGCCAGCGACCGTTGTGGGCCTCCCGTGCCCATGATCCATTGCGGACCTCCGTGGCGCATAACGACATGGTCTTGCTCAATCAGCGGCGCCTGTCGTTGCCGAGCAAGCTCACCGACCGCCTGTTGACCGGTATCGTGCCTTCGGCCGGCGGGGTTGCCGATGCCTCCGTGCAGAATCAGGCGCCGGGCCGCAATACGGCCGCGGTCGATGCCGTGCTTCGGGGGGAGTGGAAGGTCAATCAGGGATACGCCGCCTCCCAGGGCAAGATGCGCGTGTATGGCCGGGCCATGGCCCAGCCGCCGCTGGCGCCGGCCAAGCGCGCATTCGATTCTTCGGATGACTTCGTGGCCACCATGCTGCCGATGGCGCAGCAGGCGGCGAAGCGCATCGGTATCGACCCACGCTACCTGGTGGCCCAGGCTGCACTGGAAACCGGCTGGGGCAAGTCGGTGATGCGCCAGCAAGATGGCAGCAGCAGCCACAACCTGTTCGGCATCAAGGCTGGCAGCAGTTGGCAGGGTGCCCAGGCTCGTGCGATCACCAGCGAGTTCCGCAATGGGCAGATGGTCAAGGAGACGGCAGCGTTCCGTTCCTACGATTCCTACCAGGACAGCTTCCATGACCTGGTGACCTTGCTGCAGAGCAATAATCGCTATCAAGAAGTGCTGAAGGTTGCCGATAAACCAGAACAGTTTGTTCGCGAGTTGCAAAAAGCCGGGTACGCAACGGACCCGGATTACGCAAGCAAGATTTCGCAGATAGCCAAGCAGATGAAGAGTTATCAGAACTACGCTGCGGCGGGCGTTTCCACGAATTTATAAGGTCTGAATCATGAGTTTGCTCAATATCGGGATGTCCGGGCTGTCTGCCAGCCAAACGTCGTTGATGACCACGGGTAACAACATTGCCAACGCCGACACCGCCGGGTATTCGCGTCAGCAGACCGTGCAGGGCACCAAGGCTGCGAATCAGTTCGGCAATGTCTTCATCGGCACTGGCACCACCCTGGCGGATGTGCGCCGGGTGTATAACAGCTTCCTGGACGCCCAGCTGCGTACGGCTACTTCGCTCAACAGTGACGTGGCGGCCTATCAGGGGCAGATCAGCCCGGTCGACCAGTTGCTATCGGACAGCGGCACCGGCATGACCGGCGCCCTGACCAAGTTCTTCGCTTCGGTACAGAACCTCAATGCCAAGCCCACCGACGAGGCTTCCCGGCAGTTGCTGCTCAGCGATACCCAAGCCCTGAGCAACCGTTTCAACTCGGTATCCAGCCAGCTCAATCAGCAGAACACCAATATCAACGGCAACCTGGCGAACATGGCGGACCAGGTCAACAAGCTGGCCAACACCGTGGCCCAGCTCAACCAGAAGATTTCCGAGCTGTCGACGAACGGCAATGGCATGCCCAACGACCTGCTCGATGCGCGTAATGAAACCGTGCGCCAGCTTTCGACCTTCATCGGCGTGCAGGTCTCGGAGCGTGGCTCCAGCGTCGATCTGTACCTGGGCAGCGGCCAGCCGCTGGTCATGGGCAACACTGCCAACACCTTGGAAGTGGTGCAGGGCAAGAACGATCCGACCCGCTCCGCGCTGCAGCTCAACCGAGGTACCAGCACTGTCGATATCACAAACGTCACCACCGGTGGCGAGATCGGTGGTCTGCTGCGTTATCGCAGTGAGGTGCTGGATCCGGCGATGAATGAACTGGGGCGCGTGGCCCTGGTGATCGCGGATCAGATGAACAGCCAGATGGCTCAGGGCATCGACAAGAACGGTAACTTCGGCGGCAACCTGTTCAACGACATCAACAGTGCTCAGATGGTCAGCCAGCGCAGCATTGCCAGCACCAGCAACAGTGCAGGTTCGGGCAATTTCGATGTGACCATCAAGGACACTGGCAAGCTGAGCACAAGTGATTACACCGTGACCTTCAGCAGTGCCACCGACTACAGCGTAAAGCGCTCTGACGGTACCGACATGGGCAGCTTCAGCACCACGGCATCACCGGCTCCGGTGATTGATGGTTTTTCGCTGAATCTCAACGGTACGGCGGGAGCTGGTGACAGTTTTAAAATCACCCCTACACGCAATGCGGCAACCACCATCCAGACCGAGATGACCGATGCCAAGCGCTTGGCGCTTGCAGCGCCGTTGAAGGCCGAGCTCGGTGCCGGGATCAAGAGTTCGCTGAGCATTTCCGCACAACCTTCGCTGGCAGTGCCGATCGACAACTATGATGCCGCTGCCAGGCTGGAGATGCAGACTGCTATCAAGAATTCGGGCCCGGTGAAGGTGGTGTTCAACGCCGTGTCCGGTGGCAGTCAGAGCTACGACTATTTCGATGCCAAGGGCAACAAGATGGGCAGCGGTTCCATCGTGCCGGGGCAGAGCAATACCTTGAATTTGCAAGTCAACATGCTGGATGCCAGCGGCAACCCCGTCACAGACGGCGGCACGCCTCCCGTGAACAAGACATTTACCGTGCAGATGACCATTGCCGGCGCGCCCAACTCCGGCGACAGCATGAGCATTTCGGTGAACGGTGCCGGCTCGTCCGATAACCGCAATGGCTTGGCTCTGGCCGGCTTGCAGACCAAGCAGACTGTCGATACCGGTTCCGCCAGCAAAGGCATCACCCTGGTGGATGCCTACGGCAAGCTGATCGAGAACGTCGGTGCCAAGGCCAGTCAGGCCAAGCTCGACACCGCCGCCAACGGCACCATTCTGGCCAACGCCAAGGGGGCCCGGGACTCGTTGTCCGGGGTTGACCTGGATGAAGAGACCGGCAACCTGGTCAAGTTCCAGCAGTACTACACAGCGTCTTCGCAGATCATCAAGGCTGCGCAGGAAACCTTCAGCACGCTGATCAACAGCCTTTAAGGAGCCGTAGCCCATGCGCATTTCCACCGCCCAGTTTTACGAGTCTTCGGCTGCCAACTACCAGAAGAACTTCGCCAACGTAGTCAAGAGCAGCGAAGAGGCCAGCAGCCTGGTTCGCGTCAATACCGCCGCAGACGATCCGGTGGGCGCTTCGCGTTTGCTGCAATTGGGCCAGCAGGCTTCTCTGCTTGATCAGTACAAGAGCAATACCAATTCGATCAAGGCCTCGCTCGGTCAGGCCGAGTCGGTGATGACCAGTATCAACAACGTGCTGGCGCGAGCCAAGGAACTGGCGCTGGGTGCTGGCAACGCTGGCTACACCGATGCCGACCGTCAGGCCAATGCCTCTGAACTGGGGCAGATCGAAGAGCAGTTGCTGAGCCTGATGAACACTCAGGATGAAAACGGTAAGTACATCTTTGGTGGTTCCAAGGATGATGTGCCGCCATTCTCCCGCAACTCCGACGGCACCTACAGTTACAACGGTGACCAGACCAGCCTCAAGCTGCCGGTGGGCGATACCATGACAATGGCCGCCAACAGCACTGGCTGGGATGTTTTCCAGCAGGCGCTCAACACCAGTCGTAGCGAGGTTACTCGTGTCTTGCCGGCGGTGGATGATGGCCGTGTGAGCCTGTCCAATGGGCAGGTGACCAATAGCGTCAATTACAACAGCAGCTTTCGCAGCGGCGAGCCCTACAAAGTTGAGTTCGTCACTGGCACTCAGCTGAAGATCACTGACACCAATGGTGTCGATGTCACATCCGAAGCGAGCAAGGGTGGGGCGTTCGATGGCAGCCCCAACCAGACCGTGAGCTTTCGTGGGGTCGACCTGACCCTGAACGTCAATTTGAAGGCGGGTGAAGACCCGGCGGCATTGTTGCCGGGGCACCAATTCAACTTGGCGGCCAAACCCGATACGTTCAATGTCGCTCGCAGCCCGGGTAACCCGAGCATGGCCCAGGTCAGCAGCACCACTGTGACCGATCAGGCGGCCTACAAAGCGGCTTTCCCTAGTGGTTCTGCGGTGCTCAAGTTCACCAGCGCCACGAATTTCGATCTGTATGCTGCTCCGGTGACTGCCAACAGTAAACCGGTGTCTTCGGGAACCCTGACTGCGGGCAACGTAGCTACCGCGGCGGGTGTGAGTTTCCAGTTGAACGGCACCGCTCCTGCGGCCAATGATCAGTTCAGCGTTGCGGTCAATACTCATGAAACGCAGAACATCCTGGACACCGTGAGCCAGTTGAAAAACGCCCTCAACACCCCGGTGACCGGCAACACCATCGCTACCCAGAAGCAGTTGGCCGACCTCGCCTCGGGTATTGCCAACCTGACCAGTGGTGTTGATCAGTTGGCCATCGGTATCAGTTCGATTGGTGGTCGCGGTCAGGCCCTGGATACCCAGACAGAAATCAATGAGAGCCTGTCTGCGGCCAACGTCAAGACCCGTTCTGCGATCAGCGATTCCGATCCTGCCGAAGTGATGACTCGTCTGACCCTGCAACAAACCATGCTGCAGGCTTCGCAACTGGCATTCAGTAAGATCGCTCAGCTGGGCCTGTTCAACAAGGTCTGATTCAGTGCGGGGATCGTGGCAGCTTGTACGATCCCCGTTCTCATTCTTTTACGGATCGGGGCGTTCCGCTCTCACGTGAGCCGGCGCATACCGGTCGAGAGTTACGTGCGTGAAACCAGCCCCTCTTGTCAGCATCGCCATTGCGGCATTCAACCCTCGCTTTTTCAGTGCTGCACTGTGCAGCGCGCTCGATCAGACCTACTCCAACCTTGAAATTGTCGTGTGCGATGACTGCCGCACGGATGAAATCGAACAGATCGTAACCGAGGCGCGTAGCTCGCATCCTGCCGCCAATCTGCGTTATGTGCGCAACTCCCAACGTCTGGGGTTTCAGCGCAATATCCTGCGTTGCCTGGAAGAGGCGACTGGCGAATACATCAAGTTCCTCTGTGACGATGACCAACTGGTGGCCGATTGCATCGAGCGCCAGGCACAGATTCTCAACACCCAGGACGACGTCCAGTTGGTGGTGAGCAAGCATCACTTCTTCGATGCCGACAGCTACGTGCTGCCAATCCGCATGGAGAATGTGGGCCTTACTCAGTTCGATGCGCTGTTCAACGGGCAGGACCTGCTGGCCTACTTTGAAAAGGTCCCGCGCAATATTATCGGGCGGTTCAGTTGTGCATTGATGCGCCGGTCGGACATCGAGTCTCTGTTGCCGGCCCTGGCACAGGAGCAAGGTGGGTTCGTCGCGGTGCTCGACTTTGCCTTGTTCGTCTGTTTGTTACGGCGCGGCAACCTGGTGGAACTCAGCGCTCTAGGCTGTTTCGAGCGTCTGTATCCGGAGCGCCTTTCGCACCGCCCGGAAATAGTCAGCGCTGCAATCGTCGAGTGGGGCTGGCTGGAGCAGATGCTCAATCAGCGCAGCGGTGATCAGGCTCCTGCTCGGGGCTGGGTGCGTTACCTTTCGCTGGATGAGGCGCAAGGACAGTCACAGCGTGACTGGGAGGAAATCAACCTCTATTCACTGATGGCGGGGCGCCAGGGCATTATTCAGAGCCATGTCGGTACCGATAGCGAAAGCTATGGCGATCTCTATGGCCAATGGTTGCGATATCGTCGCTTTAGCCCGGCTCAGCAGCAGTTGTTATCCCGACAGATGAGCTTCTGGACAAAGCGTCCGCAGATCATGCTTTTGGTCATCGACACCGATGGGGATGACAGCGCCGTGGACCTGACGCTGGCCAGCATTGCCACTCAGGGCTATGAATCGCAGGTGTTGCTCTTGTCTGACGGCCAGTGTGCCCTGGATCATAAGGTTCGGCGGCTCGCTCTGGGCGGCGATTGGCTGATTCGGGTCAACGAGTTATTGCTCCAGCAAGAAGGTGTGGACTGGTTTTACCTGCTGCGTGCGGGTGACTGTTTGCGGGATACAGCGCTACAGATTCTGGCCGAACGGATTGTCTGCAGCCAAGGAGTCTTCTGCATATACAGCGACGAAGGTGCCCTGGTCGATGGAAAACCGGCGGAGCCGATCTTCAAGCCGGACTTCAATCTCGATCTGTTGCGTTCATACCCCTATGTGGGGCGTACATTGGCATTCGATCGCCAGGCTGTGCTGAGCCTGGGCTGTTTCGATGTGAGCCTCGGTGAACTGGCGCCTCATGACCTTATCTGGCGACTGGTGGAGGGCCAGGGTTCACAGGTCATCGAGCACATTGCCGAGGTTCAGGTCGAGTCGCAGTTTTCCTTTGCTCAATGGCTGTCATTGCCGCAGGTCGTGGAACAGAACCCGCGCCTGCTAGCAGCCCATTTGCAGCGCATCGGTGTCGAATATCGATTGCATGAGGGAGCTGGCTTGCAATTGATTCCGCGGATTGAGTATGTGCATGACTCTGAGCCGCTGGTGTCGATCCTCCTCTCGGTCAAGGACGATCTGGTGGCGCTGGAGCGGTGCATCAATAGCCTGATTACTCATACTGCCAATACCCGTTATGAAATCATCATTGTGGATAACGCCAGCACCCAACCCGAATTGGGTCATTGGTTGCGTTCCATGGCTGACCTGGGCAGTGACGCGTTGCGGATCTTCTTCCATGAGCAGGGTGGCAATGAAGCGCAGTTGATGAATTTTGCGGCGCGCCAGGCGCGGGGCGACTATCTGTTGATGTTCAGTTCCTACTGTGTCGTCCGCGACAAGGATTGGTTGCAAGAGCTGCTCAATCACGGGCAGCGGCCGGAGGTGGGGATAGTCGGGCCGCGTACCTTGAATCTGCAGGGTAATGTCATTGATGCCGGCTTGGTGCTTGGCCTGGAAGGCCTGGCCGGTCGAGCCTTTGTCAACGAGCCGGTGTCCTCGGGCGGCTATATGCAGCGTATGCAGGTGGTACAGAACTGGAGCGCTGTCAGCGGCCACTGCCTGTTGGTTCGGGCTCAGGTCTTCGCCGACGCAGGTGGTTTTGACGGGGAGGTCGGCACTCAGGGCATCAACTCACTGGAGTTGTGCCTGCGTGTGGGCAAGGACGGTTACCTGATCGTGACTACGCCCCACGCGGCAGTTGTGTTGGTAGCTTCCCAAGAAGCTCGACGAGAGGAGGGCTGGGAGCTGCGCCTCGAGCGTGAGCAGGAAGCGTTCTACAAGCGCTGGCTGCCGAAGGTGGCCCGGGATCCTGCCTACAACCACAATCTCAACCTGATGGGCAACAGTTTCGGCTTGATGCCCGGTTCGCGTACGGGATGGAATCCACTTTGCAGTCGATCCGTGCCCTCGATTCTCGGCCTGGCGCTGAATAACTCTGCCATCGGCCACTATCGTGTCAGCCAGCCACTGATCGAGTTGCAGGCGGCTCAGAGGATAATTGGTAGCGTGTCTTACCACATGCCTTCGATCATCGAGGTTGAACGCCTGCAACCGGACGTGGTGGTTTTTCAGGGGCGCTACAACACATCCAAGTTCAACGACATCAGCCAGGTTCGCAATTACTCCCAGGCCCGCAGGATCTATGAGCTGGATGACTATGTTGCGCATATTCCCGAGCGCAATGAGCACGCTCGTAATATGCCCGACAACATCGAGGATCTGTTGCGCCGTGGAATAGCCCAGTGTGACCGGGTGGTGGTTTCGACCCATGCCCTGGCCAACACCCTGTCCAGCATGCATCAGGATATCCGGGTGGTGCCGAACATGCTGGCGCCGCATTTGTGGAGCCAGATTCGCAGCCAGCGCCGTACCTCACTCAAGCCACGTATTGGCTGGGGCGGCGGCACCAGCCACCGTGGTGACCTGGAGTTGATTGCCGATGTGGTGAAGGAACTGGCCAATGAGGTGGAATGGGTGTTCTTCGGCATGTGTCCTGAAGTGCTCGAACCTTATGTGCACGAGTACCACCCGGGGGTGAGTCTGGCGAACTACCCGGCCAAGCTGGCAAGCCTGAACCTCGACCTGGCGCTGGCGCCACTGGAGTTTCATATTTTCAACGACTGCAAGAGCAATCTGCGCTTGCTTGAGTACGGCGCCTGCGGTTATCCGGTGATCTGTTCGGATACCGAGGCCTATCGTGGTCATCTACCTTGTACCCGAGTCATCAGCAACTCGGCGCAGGAGTGGCTGCAGGCTATCCGTATGCACCTGGCCGATCCGCAAGCCAGCTACCAGATGGGCGATGAGTTGCGCGAGGTAGTACTGCGCGACTTCATGTTGCGTGGTGACAACCTGCAGTACTGGGCCGATGGTTGGCTCGCCGACTGACGGGTGTGAGCGACATCAGCCAACAACCTAATGCCTCCGATTGAGCGGACAGGAATTCATATGCAAAGCAATTTTCCCAACGGTGCATCCCCCTTGAGTGAGCATTTCACCTTGGTTTTGCTGGCGCATGAGCAGCCTCGGGCTTTGCGTCGAGCGCTGCGCTACTACAGTGGATGGCCTTGCACGGTGCTGGTGGTCGACTCGTCGAGCCAGAGCGATAGCGGGGTTGGCGCCGAGTTTGCCGATGTGCTTTATCAGCATGTACCGGCCGACCGTGCCGAACATTTCAGCGGCAAATTGCGTCAGTCCATCGCAATGCTGAAGACTCCTTACATGGCCATGGCCGATGTCGAGGATTTCCTTCTGCGTGAAGGGGTCGAGCAGTCTCTGGACTTTCTTGAGGCCCATAGTGAATACGGTGCTTGCCAGGGGTACAGCCTGGCTTTTGAGGCGCATGCTCAGGGAGTCGATTACCTGCGTCTTGATCGCAAGGGGGAAGAGGACTATTGCGCGGAGTCTGCCGAGGCCCGGTTGGAAGTATTCACCCGCCATTGCCCATCGTTGATCAGTGCAGTGACCCGAACCGAGCTGCTGCGTCGGTGGTATGTTTCGATGCCGGCGGATTTCAATCCGGCCCTGCAGGAGATCGGGCATTCCTATGGCCTGACGGTCGCCGCCAAGGTGCGTCTGCTGCCAATCCCCTACGGACTGCATGAGCAGCATTGCGCTTCAAGGCTGCAAAACCTGCAGATTGCAGCGCAATTGAGCTACCGCGATGCGCAGGCCTTGGTTGAACACGAGCGTTTCGCCCTGGCTCTGGCCGTGGCTTTCGACGCCATCGACGGCGAGAGCATTCGCCAGCGTACCCGGGACAACCTGCTGGCCGTTGGCAAGTACCTCGCAACCTTGCCAGGGCTTGAAACGGAAAAGCTGATCGAATCGACGTGGGACTCGCTGTTGGAGCAGCCGGTCCGGCGTTTCGAACCGACCCAGTACGTAGAGTTGCCCTTCTACAACCAGGCGTTTTTCGAACAATTGAGCGCCCTGGAATTTCTCCTTCATGCGGTACCGAGCGGTCGTCGACAGTTGGAGGAGCTCGAAGGCGTCATGCTCCAGCAGAAAGAGCTGTTGCGGGTCCAGCGTAATGCTAGTGCCGAGCCTCTCGATGATCGGCTGCAGAAAGCCTTCGAACTCTACGCCTTCAACTTGCCAGTGGTGCAGCAGATGATCCGGTCGCTGCAGGCCCGAGGTGAGGAGCAGCGTGCGCAGGCAGTTCAGGCCTGGGAGGCTCGATTGCAGGCAGCGACACTGGCGCAATGCGCTGAGTGGTTTGATACAACCCGCTCCGGACGCCTTCTGCAGTGGCTCGAAGCACGTGAGCCAGATGCCGGTCAGGTAGAGAAGATCGGCCGGCACTTGGTGCGCCACTCCGGTGGGCCTTCTTTCGGGATATTGCTGCTGGACCTGCAGGCCGACATCCTCAAGTTGCAAGCGACCTTCGATAGCGTGATCAACAGCTACTGTCGCAACTTCAAGATCATTGTCTTCACCAGTGGTGATCTGCCTTCGGTCACCACTGCGCAAAACACCTTGCATTTCGTCAAGGTCGACGAGAACAACTACGTCGACAAGATCAACCAGTCAGTGCGACAAAGCGACTGCGATTGGCTGGTCATGGCGCAGGCCGGAGACGAACTCACGCCCAGTGGTTTGTATCAGGCAAGCCTTGAGCTGTTGGCGGCGCCGCAATGCCGTGCGGTGGCCATGGACGAGATCCAGCGCCTACCGGATGGCACCTTGCGTGATGTGTTCCGTCCGGGTTTCAACCTGGACCTGTTGCAGAACTGTCCTGCCCTGCTGGCACAGCATTGGCTGGTACGCCGCGATGCTCTGGTGCAGGCAGGGGGTTATTCCCGCGAGTTCAAGGGTGCCCTGGAATTTGATCTGCTGTTGCGCCTGATCGAGCAGGGTGGCCTGGAGGGGCTTGCCCACCTGGCCGAGCCGTTGCTGGTTTGCCAGGCGCCCATGGCACAGAACAATGCTGACGAGCGCGAGGCGCTGTTGCGGCATCTGGCTACCCGAGGCTACCAGGCCGATATCAGCGCGCCGGTGCCAGGGACCCATAAGATCGACTACCGCTTCACTGAGCGTCCGCTGGTATCGATCATCCTTCACAGTGTTAAGGATCTGCCGGCCTTGCAGCGCTGCCTGCTCAGCATACTGCAGCGAACCCGCTACCAGCGTTACGAGATCCTGCTGGCTGAAGATCCGGCCTACTCGGCGCCATTGAGTCAGTGGCTGGCCGCTCAGGGGCAGCAAGCCAACCGTCTGCGCCAGTTCGGCATTCAACCCGGTTTGTCGGCTGCGACATTGATCAATACCCTCAGCCAGCAAGCCAAGGGTGAATACCTGGTGACCCTGGCGGCTGACAGCGAAGTACTCAACGTCAACTGGATTGAGTCACTGCTTAACCAGGTCCTGCGTCCTGAAGTCGGCGTGGTGGGAGCCAAGTTGGTGGATCGGCAGGCGCGGGTGACCCAGGCGGGGCTGATCATGGGCTTCAATGGCAGTGTCGGTTCGGCTTTTGTTGGTGAGCCCAAGACGTCCGTGGGCTATCTCAATCGATTGGTGGTAGAGCAGAACTGTTCGGCGGTGTCTTTTGCCTGCTTGATGATTGCCAAGCAGTTGTTCGACGCCGCCGATGGCATCGACGACAGTTTGTTTGCCGAAGGGTTGGGTGATGTTGACCTGTGCCTGCGGATTGGCCAGGGCGGTTACCTGACGGTCTGGACGCCCCATGTCCAAGTCATTCAGTCGGGGTTGCTTGAGTCGTCGCCTGTTGCATTGCAGGTCCTTCAGGAGAAGTGGTCGCAGGTACTGGGGCATGACCGCTTCTACAACAAGAACTTGACCTTGCAGGGGCGTGGCTATGGCCTGGGTCCTGTGGCTGCGGTTCCTTGGATGGAGCTGCTGGATCAGCCCGGCGGCTAAGAATCTTCAATCTTCTCCCGCCACATGCTGCAGATAAAAAGCCCACTTTCGGTGGGCTTTTTTATAGCTTCGCAATACCGATGGAAGTGCCGAAGGGTGGGGTTTTTCAGGTGTTTTTTCGATGGCACCAATATTGCTTTCCAGTGCCTGCGCCCCCGGTAAATCGCACAGGTGCCGAATTATTGGCGTACAGGCTGAGGGGGTAGCAGGCCATTGAAGACGATGCTGTTCACATTTGAGAGACGCACATGAAGGCAGTAATTCTGGTGGGGGGGGGAGGTGCTCACATCAGTGAGGAGTCACACCTCAAGCCCAAGCCGAGGATCGAGATTGGTGGCAAGCCAATCATCTGGCACATCATGAAAAACTACTCTCACTACGGCATCAACGACTTTGTGGTCTGCCTGGGCTACATGGGTTACATCATCAAGGAGTACTTCGCCAACTACTTCCTGCATATGTCGGATGTAGCCTTCGACATGGCGGAAAACCGCATGCATATCCACCAGCGTCATGCCGAATCCTGGCGTGTGACCTTGGTGGACACTGGAGAGGCTGCCGGTACCGGCGGCCGCTTGAAGCACGTACGCGATTACCTGGGCGATGAGACCTTCTGCTTCACCTATGGTGACGGCGTCTCGAACGTGAACATTCCCGAGTCGATCGCCTTCCACCGCCAGCATGGCAAGCTCGCCACGGTGACTAAGTTGCAGCCCCCGGGCCGCGTTCGCAGACGGCGCGCAGCATGCCGGGGCCTGGAATTTTGCTCCCGGCAGCAGCAACGTGGCCAGGGTGCAGGGCATCGTCAGCCAGCTCGCCGAATTGTGGCCCACGCCTGTGCGCTGGGCTGTCGAGCCGGGAGCCCAGCCCCATGAAGCCAGTATGCTGGCACGGGGCTCAAACAAGGCGCAGACGGAGCTGGGCTGGACCTCGCGCTGGCCTCTGGCAACCACACTGGAGCGCACCCTGGCCTGGAACCTCGCCTGGCAACACGGCGAAGACATGTACACCTTTACCCGCAGGCAGATCGCGGACTATCAAGGCAATACCCATGAGTGAAAGTACTTCGCAGCAGTTACGCCAACAAATTGTCGAGTTGGGTGGGCGTTATGCGCAGTTGCAGATGGCGCCACAAGTGTTCGTGGCAGGCCAGAGTGCCGTGCCGCCTGCGGGCAAGGTGATCGGTGCCGGTGAGTTGCAATCGATGACCGAAGCGGTTCTGGATGGCTGCTTGACCACCGGGCGCTTCAACGATGCTTTTGAAAAACGCTTGGCCAAGCACCTTGGCCGACGTTGCGCACTGACCACCAACTCGGGTTCGTCAGCGAACCTGCTGGCCTTTTCGGCGCTGACCTCGCGGCGCCTGGGCGAGGAGCATCTGGCCCATGCGGCTCACGGCCTCGAACACTTCTTCGGGCTGGATCGCTGATGCGTGCCTATATCCTCTGTGGCGGCTTTGGTACACGCCTGAGCAGCGTACTGCAAGGTTCGCAAAAGGCCGTGGTCGATGTGCACGGCCGGCCATTCCTGGAGCTGGTACTGCAACAGTTGAAGCTGGCCGGGCTCAGCGAAGCCGTGTTGTGCGCCCATTACCGTGCCGATCAGTTGGACCAGCTGTTGCCTGCTCTCGCCGCGCAGAGTGGTCTGAAGTTGCGGTTGGTGATCGAAGAGCAACCCATGGGTACGGGGGGCGCAATATTGCATGCGCTGCACGAGGTGCGGGCTGAGGGGCGCTATCTGGTGCTCAACGCCGATACGTACCTTGATCAGCAGGCTTACCGCTTGGCCCTTGGTTCGGCAGCGGACTGCGTGCTTGGGGTGATGGTCGAGGACCGCTCGCGCTATGGCAGCCTCGCCTGCTCGCAGGATCTGCGCCTGCTGGCCCTGAATGAGAAGGGCGCGTCCGGGCCGGGCCTGGTCAACGCCGGGGTGTACAGTTTTTCCGCCGAGGCCCTGAATGAGTTCGAACGGCAGGCCTGCTCCATGGAGCAATGGATCTTGCCGCACCTGATCGAGCGGCAACGCTTGCAAGTGGTCCAGTACAGCGGACCGTTCATCGATATTGGAACACCCGACGCATTGAGTGCTTTCAAGTCCAGTGTGCAAGAGGTCGGGAAACCATGAGCCAATTGGTCAAAAACCAGACGATCTATACCCACCAGACCATCCTCGAGGCAGTCGAGTGCATCGAGTCGGGGGACTTGCAGATCGTCTTTGTGGTCGATAATGGCTACCGCCTGGTTGGCGTGCTGACAAACGGTGACTTGCGCCGTTATCTGTTGCAGGGAGGCGCCACTGATGTGCCGGTCACCGAGTGCATGAACACTCAATACCGTTCGGTAAAGGTGGGTGCTGCCCGGGACGAAATGCTCAAGATCTTCGACCTCAGCTACAACGCAATCCCGGTGGTGGATGCCCAGGGCCTGCTGGTGGATGTGGTCACTCCGTCGTTGCTGGCCGCCAACCAGGAGGTACCGGTGCTGGCCAGGGCACGAGCCCCGGTGCGTATGAGCTTCAGTGGTGGCGGCTCGGACCTCACTTACTACTTTGTGGAAAACCCGGCGGCGGTGCTCAGTTGCACAGTGGGACTTTACTCCCACGCTACCCTGATTCCGCGTACGGATGAGGTCATCCGGATTTTCTCCGAAGATCTGGATACCGAAGAGCAATACGAGTCGGTGGACGCGTTGCTGGCCCATACCGGCAAGGGGTTGCTGGCAACCATTGTGTCGGTGATCAAGCCCAGCTATGGCTTGGACTTGCATGTGCGCTCCGACTTTCCAGTGGGCTCGGGCCTGGGGGGCTCTTCGGCTGTGGCGACGGCGGTGATCGCTGCCTTCAACGAGCTGCGCCGCGATCGCTGGAGCACCTATGAAGTTGCCGAACTGGCCTTCCAGTCCGAGCGCCTGTGCTTTGGTATCGCCGGTGGGTGGCAGGATCAGTACGCCTCAGCCTTTGGCGGTTTCAACCTGATCGAGTTCAAGGAAGGGCGTAACCTGGTCCACCCGATTCGCCTCGACGATTCGATCTGCAACGAGCTTGAAGAGTGCCTGGTACTCTGTGATACGCGGATTTCCCACGACTCCGGCAAGCTGCATGTACAGCAGCGTGAAGAAATGGAAAGCAAACAGGCACAAGGGTTGTTGCTGACCGAGAGCGTATCGCTGTGCCGGCAAATGCATCACCACCTGATTCGCGGGGAGTTGCTGGAGTTCGGCCGCAGCCTGCACCAGGGCTGGATGCTCAAACGACAGTTTTCCCGGGCCGTCAGTGATGGCGTCCTCGATCAGATCTATGAATGCGCTCTGAGCGCCGGTGCCTTGGGTGGGAAACTGCTGGGGGCCGGAGGCGGCGGGTTCTTCCTGTTCTATGTACAGCCCCAGCATCGGCATGCGGTGACCGAAAAGGTCCGCGAGCTGGGCTGTCGCACCACTGATTTCCGATTCGAATCCAACGGTGTCACTTCCTGGCGGACCAAAATTCAATGAATGAGCAAGTTTTCAGCATCGATGGCGTGGTCATCGGTGGCGACCGGACCTTTGTGATTGCCGAAGTCGGCAATAACCACAACGGCTCCCTGGCATTGGCCAAACAACTGGTGGATGCCTCGATCGAGGCCGGCGCCGATTGTGTGAAGTTCCAGCTGCGCAATCGCGAGGCGTTGTACCGGCGCAAGGCTGACGGTTCGAGAGCCGAGGATCTGGGGGTGGAGTACATCCAGGACTTGCTGGACAAGGTCGAGCTGAATGTCGAGGAGCATCGGCAGATCCGCGCCTACTGCGCGGAAAAGGGCATCAGTTACATCTGCACTCCCTGGGACGAACCCAGTGTCGATGTGTTGGCCGGTTTCGATGTTCCGGCGTTGAAAATCGCCTCTGCCGATCTGTGCAACCCTTACCTGATCGCCAAGGCCGCGACCCTGGGCAAGCCGCTGATTCTCTCCACCGGAATGTCGCTGGAGCATGAGATCGAGCGCGCCATCGTGCAGTTACGGGGCTTGGGCGTGCCCTTCGCCTTGCTGCATTGCAACAGCACCTATCCGGCGCCCGAGAGCGATATCCAGCTCGGCTACCTGGCGCGCCTGCGCGAACTGCATGGGTTGATCGGCTATTCCGGCCATGAGCGCGGCACGGCCATCAGCATCGCCGCGGTTGCCCTGGGGGCCAAACTGATCGAGCGCCACATCACCCTTGATCGTGGCATGGAAGGCCCGGATCATCTGGCCAGCCTCGAACCCCAGGAGTTCCGCCAATTGGTGGAGGGGATCCGGCAGTTGGAGAAGGCGTTGCCGTGGACCGGCCCAGGCCGCCATGCCAGCCAGGGCGAGTTGCTCAATCGCGAGAACCTCGGCAAGAGCGTGATCGCCGCACGGGCCATCGCTCCCGGGGAAACCTTCACCCAAGACATGTTGCGGGTAGCCAGCCCGGGTCAGGGTCTGGCGCCATACCGGTTGAACGACCTGCTGGGCAGGCAGGCCGGGCGGAGTATTGCCCAGGGCGATTTTCTATTCGACAGCGATCTCAGCGAGCAGGCCGAAGTACGCCGGGAGTTCGCCATGCCGATCCTCTGGGGCGTGCCGGTTCGTTATCACGACTTCCTGCAGTATGAGCAGTGGATCAAGCCGGATCTGTTCGAGTTCCACCTGTCCTACCGCGACTTGAGCGTGGCGCCCCAGGCGTACTTGCGTCAGGTGCAGTGCTCGCGCCTGGTGGTACATGCTCCGGAACTGTTCGAGAACAGTGAACTGCTGGACCTGGTGGCCGATGACCTGGAGTACCGCCAGCGTTCGATCGTCAACCTGCAGCGGGTAGTGGATGCCACCTTGCAGATTGCCGAGTACTTCCCCAATGCCGACTCGCTGCTGATCGTTGCCAACATCGGCGGGTTCTCCGCAGACGAGCCGTTTCCCATCGCTCATCGGGCCGAACTGTACCGGCGTTTCCAGGAATCCTGTGCTCAGGTGGACTTCGGTCGCACCGAACTGATTCCGCAGAACATGGCGCCGTTCCCTTGGCACTTTGGCGGGCAGCGTCACCAGAATATTTTCATGATGCCCGACGAGCTGGCGGAGCAGGCCAAGGCCCTTGGCCTGCGCCTGTGCCTCGACCTGTCGCATTTGCAGATGGCCTGCTTCCACTTCGGCCTGGACTTCCAGGCCGCGCTGGCGCTGTTGCTGCCGCATTCGGCGCACCTGCACGTGGCTGATGCCAAGGGTGCCAATGGCGAAGGCGTAATCATGGGCACCGGCGACGTGGACTGGCCGGCGACCTGGGCCCAGCTCAAGGGCTATCCAACCGTGAGTTTCATCCCTGAGGTCTGGCAGGGGCATAAGGATCATGGCGCCGGTTTCTGGTCGGCGCTGGAGTTTCTCAACACATTGAATTGAGCCGAGTGCTCCGCGAACGGGATGGAGTTTCAACGATGAGTAACACAATGCGCGTAGCTGATTACATCATGAACCGGCTGGCGGAGTTGGGCATCAAGCAGGTGTTCTTCCTGCCGGGCGGTGGCGCCATGCATTTGAATGATGCGCTGGGGCGCCACCCCGACCTGGAGCCGATCCTTTGCCTTCAGGAGCAGGCGTGCGGAATCGCTGCCGAGGCCGCTGGCAAATTGACCGGTGGCGCGAGTGCCTGCATGACGACCTGCGGCCCAGGCGCGACCAACGCCGTCACGGCGACCCTTGGCGCGTGGCTGGACTCCACCCCGGTGTTCTTCATTTCCGGGCAAGTCAAAACCGCCGACCTGAAGGCCGGCACCGGCTTGCGCATGCTGGGCGTGCAGGAGGCCGATATCGTGTCCATGGTCTCCTCGATCACCAAGCGGGCGGTGACGCTCACCGATCCCGAAGCGGTCGCCGAGGTTTTCGACGAGCTGGAATACGCCGCGTTCAACGGTCGTCGCGGGCCGGTCTGGCTGGATGTTCCCCTTGACGTGCAAGCCGCGCAAGTCGATCCCCAGGCGCTGCGTCGGGCAACACTGCCCGCACCCGTTGCCGCGCCTGACATCAGCGCGGCAGTCGCCCGTACCCTGGAACTGCTCAAGACCGCCAAGCGTCCAGGCATCATCGCCGGTAGTGGTATTCGCATGGCCGGGGCCATCGATGCCTTCAATGCGCTGGTCGAAAGCGCAGGCGTGCCGATCATGCCGACATGGCTGGCCATGGATGTGATTGAGGACGAGCACCCGCTTTACGGCGGACGCCCGGGTTCGATCGCGCCGCGCTGGGCCAACTTCACTCTGCAAAATTGCGACCTGCTGATTGTGCTGGGTTCGCGCCTGGACATGGCGTTGACCGCTTACAATCATGCGCATTTCGCCCCCTTCGCCAAGAAAGTGGTGGTCGACATCGACGCGGCGGAAATCGCCAAGCTGCAGATGCCGATCGAGGTGCCGGTGGTGGCGGACGTCAAGCCGTTCATCGAGGCATTGGTCGCTGGTGTCGCCGCCGAGCCTCTCCCGGACTATTCGGCGTGGCTCGCGCAGATCGCCGACTGGCGCCAACGTTATCCGCTGCTGCAGCCCGAGCATGCCGACGACAGCCAGGGGGTGAGCATGTACCACTTCACCGATCGGCTGTCCGAGTTGCTCGGCGAGGGCGATGTGATCGCGCCTTGCAGTTCGGGGTTCGCCGCAGAGCTGTTCCTGCTGAGCCTGCGGATGAAGAAACACCAGCGCTGCTTCCATAACCGCGGGACCGGTTCCATGGGCTTCGGTGTGCCATCGGCCATTGGCGCTTGCCTGGCTTCGGGCCGTCGGCAGACGATCTGCGTGGAAGGCGACGGCGGCCTGCAAATGAACGTGCAGGAGCTGGCGACCCTGGCCGCGCAGCGCCTGCCGGTCAAATGCTTTGTGGTCAACAATCAGGGCTACGCGTCCATTCGCACCTCGCAGAGCGCGCACTTCAAGCTGCTGGTGGGTGCCGACGCCGAAAGCGGCCTGCAACTGCCGAACTTGCGCCAGCTGGCCGAGGCCTATGGCGTGGGTTATGCCTTGATCGAGGGGCATGCCGACCTCGACGCCCGCCTGCGCGAAGTGCTCGACCGCGAAGGCCCGGTGGTCTGTGAGGTGATAGTCCAGGTTGAAGAACCGCGCATTCCACGGGTGATGACCCGTATCAACGCCCAGGGCAAGCCCGAATCGGGTGCCCTGGAGGATCTGTATCCCTTCCTTTCGCGTGAAGAGTTCGCCCAGAACTGGCCCCTGGACGCGCAAGGAGCATGAACATGAATGTACTCGATAGCTTCCGGCTCGATGGCCAGGTCGCCCTGGTGACTGGCGCGTCTCGCGGGATCGGCGCGGCCATCGCCAATGGCCTGTGCGAGGCCGGTGCCATCGTCTACGGCATTGGCCGCTCGGCTGAGACGGAGGCGCCTGGCGCCTTCCAGTATCGCCAGTGCGACGCGCGCGAGGCCGTCGAGGTGAAGGCACTGCTGGCCGAAATCGCCGAGCGCCATGGTCGTTTCGACATCCTGGTGAATGCCGCGGGCATCACCTTGCCGGGCAACCCGGACGCCGATCCGATGGTCAGCTTCCAGCGCACCCTGGAATTGAACCTGACGGCGGCCTACGCCTGCTGCCTTGCGGCCGTGCCTCATATGCAGCGCAACGGGCGTGGGTCGATTATCAACGTCACCAGCATTGGCGCCGGGCTGGGTTTTCCCGGCAACCCCGGTTATGTCGCGTCCAAGGGCGGGCTGGCGGCGATGACCCGCGCATTGGCCCTGGACCTGGGCGGCCAGGGCATCCGGGTGAACAACATCGTCCCGGGCTATGTGCATACGGCGATGACTCACGGTAGCTACAGCGATCCGCAGCTGAACGCGGCCCGCGCTGGGCGCACGATGCTCGGGCGTTGGGGCAGGGTCGAGGAGTTGGCAGGCGCGGCGGTGTTTCTCGCCTCGCCCGCCAGCAGCTATGTCACGGGCACCGATCTGCATGTCGACGGCGGCTGGTCGGCCAAGGGGTTGTGATGGAAATCGGCTTTATGCAAGGTCGCCTGTGCGAGCGGGTGGATGGAAAGATCCAGGCGTTCCCCTGGGGCGACTGGGCCTCGGAATTCGAGGTCGCGCAAGGCCTCGGCGTGCGCTTGATGGAGTGGACCTTGGATCAGGAGCGGTTGTACGAAAACCCGCTGATGACCGAGGCTGGACGCCAGCGCATCAACCAGCTGAGCCAGGCCCATGGGGTGCGCGTCCTTTCGCTGACCGGCGATTGCTTTATGCAGGCGCCTTTCTACAAGGCCCAGGGCGCGGAGCGTGCCAGCCTGCTACAGGACCTGGAGGCGATTCTGGATGCCGCCCAGAGTGTCGGCATCGTCTATGTGCTGATCCCGCTGGTCGATAACGGTTCGCTGACCAGCCCTGAAGAGGAAGCGGCCTTGCTCGAAGGCCTGCTGCCGCTGCGCGAGCGTTTGGTCGAGGGCGGCTTGAAGATCGTGTTCGAGTCCGATTTCTGCGCCGAGCGCCTGGCGCGTTTCATTGCCCGTTTCCCCGCCGATGCCTTCGGTATCAACTACGACATCGGCAACAGCGCCGCCTTGGGCTATTGCGCGACGGAAGAAATCGCCGCTTATGGGGCGCGGATCGACAACGTGCATGTCAAAGATCGGGTTCTGGCCGGCACTACCGTGCCCCTGGGGACCGGCAACGCCGACTTCGCGCAGGTGTTCGCGGCTCTGCACAAGACCGGCTATACCGGCCATTTCATCTTGCAGACCGCGCGTGCCGACGACGGCGACCATGCGGGGGCTATCGCTCGCTACCGCGACATGACCCAGGCTTGGTGGAACACCCATGAATCTTGAACTTGGCGGCAAGGTGGCCCTGGTCACCGGTTCGTCTTCGGGCATCGGGCTGGCCATTGCCGGCCAGCTGGCCGAAGAGGGCTGCCAGGTAGTGCTCAATGGCCGTGATCCCGAGCGCCTGCGTGCGGCGCAGGCCCAGCTGCCTGGCGCGCAAGCGGTGCTTGCCGACGTGCGCGAGCCGGCGGCCTGTCAGGCACTGATCGCCGAAGTCATGGCCGTTCACGGTCGGCTCGACATCCTGGTGTGCAATGTCGGCAGCGGCGCTTCCGTGCCGCCCGGCCAGGAGCACCCGAGCGAATGGCAGCGCGTGCTGGACATCAACCTGCATTCGACGACCAACGCCGTATGGGCGGCCACCGATGCATTGGCGGCCAGCAAGGGTAACGTCATCTGCATCTCTTCCATCTGCGGTATCGAGGCGCTCGGCTGCCCCGTGCCATACGCCGCCGCCAAGGCCGCCCTGGAAAGCTATGTGCGCAATGGTGCGCGGGCATTCGGGCGCCAGGGCGTGCGGATCAACAGCATCGCCCCGGGAAACATTCTGTTCGAGGGATCGGTCTGGGACCGCAAGCTCAAGCAGGACCGCGGGGCGGTCGAGTCAATGCTGACCAGGGATGTGGCTCTGGGGTGCCTGGGCACGCCCGGCGACGTCGCACGGCTGGCAGCCTATCTGGCGTCGCCGCTGGCGGCGTTCATTACCGGGGCCACGTACGTGGTCGACGGAGGACAACTCAGATCATGAAAAACGCAACGTCCAACCTGTTCGACCTGAGCGGCCGGGTTGCGGTCATCACCGGTGGCGGCGGCATGCTGGGTTACCAGCATGCGGCAACGGTCGCCGACCTTGGCGGCATTCCGGTGCTGTTGGACATCAACCCCGAGGCCCTGGAGAACAATCGTGCGCGGTTGCATGACGAACTCGGCGTCGAGGCGCTGGGCCTGACGGTCGACATCACCGATGCCGACAGTGTGAGCGCCGCCTGCGCCACCGTGCTGAAGCAGCATGGCCGGGTCGACATCCTGATCAACAATGCCGCGCGCAATCCCAAGGTCGAAGGCAACGATGGCAAGGAGTTCTCGCGGTTGGAGCACTTCCCCTGGGAGCAGTGGCGCCAGGATCTCGACGTCGGCCTGGGCGGCGCCTTCAATTGCGCCAAGGTCTTCGGTGCACACATGGCCGAGCAGGGCGCTGGGGTGATCATCAATATCGCCTCGGACCTCGGTGTCATCGCCCCCGATCAGCGGTTGTACCGGGTCGAGGGCAAGGCCGCGGACGAGCAGCCGGTCAAGCCGGTGACTTATTCGGTGGTCAAGCACGGCCTGATCGGGCTGACCAAATACCTGGCCACCTACTGGTGCGAGCAGGGCGTGCGCTGCAACGCCTTGTCGCCGGGCGGGGTATACGCCGGGCAGAACGATGTTTTCCTGGGCAAGCTCAGCCAGCTGATTCCCCTGGGGCGCATGGCCCAGGTCGATGAGTACCGCGGGGCTCTGGCGTTCCTCTGTTCCGACGCATCAAGTTACATGAATGGTGCCAACCTTATTGTCGACGGTGGGCGCAGTACTTGGTGACGCCCCACTCTCATGCTGGAGACGCTGATGAATTTTGAATTGCAATCGACAAGCCAATGGGTGGCCGGTCGCACCCAGACGCTGCTGCTGTCCTCCGGGGTGTCGGTCCCCGTGCGCCTGAGCCAGGCGCCCCTGTCGGAGGCGGTCGACGCGGTTTTGCTGCGTGAGCCGGAAGACCTGGCGGTACTGGCGCGGTTGCCGGAGTTTCCCGCGCTGCATCGGCTGCTGGAAGGTCATGACGAGGCGGCCCGCCTGGCCGAGCACAAGCGCGGCCTGCTGGCTGCGATGAGCAAGGGTATCCATGTGTTCGGCGCCCACCGGATCGGCCAGTCGGTCGTCAACGACGCGCGACGCGTGGGGATTACCGTGGCTGGCCTGCTGGACAACGATCCGGCGAAGGCCGGGCAACGCCTGGACGGCATCGAAGTGTTCCACCCGAAGGCCATCGACCTGTCCGACGTGGTGGTGGTGGTTGCCAGCGGCCGCTACAGCAACGAGATCATCCGGCAAATCAAGGATCGTTGCGCTCGGGTGGTGAACCTCCATGAGTTCCTCTACGCGACGGACTCGGCGCATGGCCCGGAGCCTACGTTCGCCAACCTGCCCCATGACACCCTTGCGGGCCCCTTGCGCTACCTGTCGGCCTTCCTGCGCCTGGGCGATGAGCAATCCAGGCAGGCATTCAATGGGCTGATCGAGATGCGTATGTCGCTGTCGATCGAGCCGGCCGAAGCCCACAAGTCTCCTTTCGCCGACGAGTACTTTGACAGCGCCTTTGTCAGTGCCGAGCAAGCGCGTCACTTTGTCGACGCCGGTGCCTTCAACGGCGACACCCTGGCGTCGCTGGAGCGTCATTTCGGTCCGGTTGAACGCGCTTACCTGTTCGAACCGGAGATGGCTCCCTACTACGCGGCCCTGAAGCGTTTTTCGGATCGGCCTCACGTGCTGCTGTTCAACATGGGCCTGGACAGTGACTACAGCCGTTTCGAATACGATCCGGTGCTGTCGTGCAATCTGGCGGGTGAAGTGACCGGGCCGATTCCCGGCAACATAACGTCGTATATCCAGGGCGTGCCGCTGGAGCAGCTGGTGCCTGGCAAGGTCGGGCTGTTCAAGCTGGACATCGAGGGCATGGAGGAGAGGGCGCTGTTTGGCGCGACGGCGGTTATTCGGCGTGAAAAGCCGGTATTGGCCGTCTGTGCCTATCACCGAGCAGACGACTTCTGGAAGCTGATCGATACGGTGACGGCGATCAGGCCGGATTATCGCGTAGGCATTCGGCACTACGCAGACATTCTTCACGACATCACCCTGTACTTCTATTGATGTAGTGGAACGCCCGGATCCGTTCGGGCGTTGCTTTTTTTGAAGACGGTTTTTTCGCAATATCCAGCATCGGGTGTGTCCATGATTCGTTCGTTATATGCTCCACGGCCAAATCCTTATTATCTTCTTGCGCCGGACTACCGACGAAATTCCGCGGGTATCCGGGTCATGCACATGCTCTGCGATGTGTTGAATCGCTCCGGTTATGAAGCGTTTATCGGGGCGAACGTCCTGAATCCGGAGCTGATGACGCCGCAGCTGACGAATCAAGTGATTGCCTTGCATAAACAACAGGGTCTGGAGCCGATCGTCGTTTACCCGGAAGTCACCAGTGGCAATCCGCTGGGCGGTGACGTCGTGGTCCGGTATCTATTGAATACGCCCGGGTTCCTCGCTGGAGGCAAGAACTACGGCGAAGACGACATCATGTTCGCCTTCACCAAGGGGCTGTTATTACCGGGCATGCCTGAAGAGCATGTGATGTTTCTTCAGCCTATCGACCTGAATGTCTTCACCTTGCCTGAGGATCCGGCCCGGCGCATACCGGGCAAGATCTGCTACTACCAGGGGCGCACGGGTTCGGGGATCGATAAAGACAGCCTGCCCGCCGACGCGGTGGAAATTACCGGCAGTTATCCGGATACCTGGGAAGGGCTGGTGGAGATCTTCCAGACCAGCGAGTTCTTTTACTCCTCGGCGACGACGGCCCTTTCGGCGGAGGCCGCGCTCTGTGGGTGTATAGGCGTGGTCATTCCGGGTAAAGGTGCACCGTTGAATTTCTCCTCCGAAGAGACTGGAAATTACGGAGTGGCCTGGGGAACCTCGCCCCAGGAAATCGAGCGGGCCCGGCAAACGTTGCCCTTGTTGAGGGAGAGCCTGGAGAAGCAGGAAGTCGCTTTCTGGCAGGCGCTCGATCTGTTTATCGAGACGACGCAGAGCGCCGCTTCGACCTCCAGAAAGGCCAAGCTTGAACGGGGCGTTGCCAAGCGACTCGAAGCGCGAGACCAGACGGCCCGGCAACTGCAGGCGGTCCCCGCTATTGCGCAAGGTCATGTCCCGAACATCGGTGTGGTCGTTCTCGATCTTCAGGGCCATAACGATTTGCTAGCCCGAACGCTGAACAGTCTGGCGGCCTGCGCGGGCGGCGCGGTTTCGACCGTTCCGCTGATCGTGTCCAGCACCAGCCCTGGGCGTTCGGGGGCTCATTGCCTCAAGCCAGGCGACAATTGCGTAGAGGCGATTAACCAGATCGTCCGCGAAAGCGCGTGCGACTGGTTGGTCGTGGTTCGCGCGGGGGAGGAATTCACTGCTGCCGGCTTGTTGATGACCTCGTTGCAGTTGGCGCAAATGGGCGAATACCGGGCTGTTTACGCGGATGAAGTCGTCCGGGTCGGCCACAACAGCTTCGAGGCGGCACTTCGACCTGATTTCAACCTGGATCTGTTGCTCAGCTACCCCGCCGGTTTTTCCCGGCATTGGCTGTTGCGGCGTGATACGTGGCAAGAGATGGGCGGTTTTGCCGATGATTGTCAGGAAGCCTTCGAGCTTCAGTTCATTTTGCGCTTGATCGAATCCGGCGGTGTCGAGGGGCTTGGGCATATCAGTGAGCCGTTGCTGATCAGCGACGCTGTGCCTCTCCAGGATCTGGCCGAGGAGCGCGGGGTCATCGTGCAACACCTGCAGCAGCGCGGCTATGACCATGCTCAGGTGAACGCCTCTCAGCCTGGCCATTACCAGATTGACTACGGCCATGCGCAAACGCCGCGCGTCAGCATTGTGATTCTGGTCGACGGCCAGCTCCCGCAGGCGCAACTGTGCATGGACAGCCTGTTGGAAAATACCACGTACAGTCATTTCGAAGTCTTGCTGCTGGACCGCGGTAACCAGGACTCGGCGATGGTGGACTGGCTGTCCGGGATCGAGCAGTTGGGCGTTGCCCAGTTGCAGGTATTGAGGTATGAGGCTGAAGCGTCGCCGATTGCGATTCGTAATCATGCGTGCAACCAGGCCAGTGGCGATTATCTGTTGTTCCTCGACTCCACCATCGGCGTGGTCGGCAAGGACTGGCTGCAGCAATTGCTCAACCACGCCATGCGTCCTGAAGTTGGGTGCGTGGGGGCCAAGCTGCTTGGCGGCGATGGCAGGATCCGTCATGCCGGTTTGTTGCTGGGGTTGGGCGCGGCGGTGGGCGATCCCTTCCTGAATGGGCCCGATGAGTCTGGTTACATGCAGCGTTTGCAGGTCGATCAAGATTGTTCCGCCGTTGCTGAGCAGTGCTTGATGGTGCGTCGAGAACTGTTCGTTGCAGCGGGCGGCTTCGATGAGACGATGTTGTCCTGGGCGTCCACGGATCTTTGCCTGAAGCTTTCTCAAGCCGGCTACATGAACGTTTGGACGCCGAGGGTCAGGTTGTTTATCGGCGATACGCAGGTGACCCCGGCCAGCGCCGACCAAGACGACCTGATGTACCAGCGCTGGCTGGCGGTCCTGGCTCATGATCCGGCCTACAACAAGAACCTATCCCTGGCCGCCGGCAGCGCTTTCAAGCTCGCTGATAGCGCATGGGCGTTGCCGCTCTCGATCGCTGGAGTCTCTGCGCCAAAAATTCTGGCGCATCCTGCGAAAAGCGCCGTCGATGGGCAGTCGAGGCTCATTCAACCGTTCACTGCCTTGCGTAACGAGGGGTTGATCGAGGGCGCTGTTGTTCGCGACTTGATGTCGGTTGCCGAGTTGGCGCGGTTCGCCCCGGACAGCGTTGTGCTGCAACGGCACGTTGATGGCATGCAGATAGAGGCCATGCGCCGGATGAAGGTTTTCTCCCAGGCTTTCAAGGTTTATGAGCTGGATCGCTATCTGCCCGATACGCCCATGCCCGGGTTCAACAGGGAAAACCATGGCCCGCAGGTACTGGATGCCTTGCGACAGGGCCTGGGTTTCATGGATCGCCTAGTGGTTTCCTCCGACATGCTTGCCGACGTTTTCGAGGGCTTCAATCCCGATGTGCAGATCCTCAAGACGCGTCTCGATCCGCACCCTTGGATTGGCTTGAGCAGCAAACGCCAGACTGGCGACAAGCCTCGTGTAGGCCTGTCGGCACGCGGGGCCCTGCCAGATGACCTTGAGCTGATTGCCGATGTCATAAAAGCCCTGGCCAATGACGTTCATTGGGTACTGATCGGCCATTGTCCGACTCACCTGCGTGCTTTTGTCCATGAGGTCCATACGGATGTTGACGCGGGATATGCGGCGAGGCTGGCTTCGCTGAATCTCGATTTTGCCCTGGCCCCCCTGCAAAACACTTTGTTGAACCGTTGCCGCAGTCACGAGCGGTTGTTGGAGTTCGGTGCGTTGGGCATTCCGGTGATCGGCAGCGATCTCGAGCCGCATCGCGGCGATTTGCCGGTGACCCTGGTCAAGGATGGGGTGGCGCCCTGGATGGACGCGATTCGTTCCCATATGGCGGATCTGGATGCGGCGCAACGCCAGGGCGATACGCTGCAACAGTGCGTTCGCAGTCGATGGCTGCTTGACGGCGAGCACCTGAAAGCCCGGCGCGATATCTGGCTGCCGGCTTGATTCGCGCCCTCTCCGTGAACCCATTGCAGGCTGTTGCGGCGTAACAGCCTGGCGGATCGATCTTCTTTAATATGATGCCCGCGTTCAGGCTGGCAGGAGTGTACAAAGCATGACGGTAACGTTGGATTCCCAGGTGGTGCTGCGCGATCTGCAACGGATCAGCAAGCACTTGGATGCCAGCCGAGAGTTGCGCGGCAAGCATTTGCTGATTACCGGGAGCACGGGTTTTTTTGGTAAATGGTTGCTGGCGCTGATTGCCTTTTTGAACGGGGAAGGCGCGGCCATCGAGGTCACCGCGGTGTCCCGATCGCCTGAGCGTTTTCTCGGCGAGCATCCACAATACCGTCAGTGTGGCTGGATCACCTGGTTGCAAGGTGATGTTCAGGCGCTGCCTCGGGTGCCAGAGCTGCGACCGGTCGACATGGTCATTCATGCTGCCACCGATACCTTGGCAGGGGCTCATGCCGACCCGTTGCGCATCTTCGATACGATTTTGCAGGGGGCGCGCAACGTACTTGATCTGGCCGTGAGGACGGGGGCCAAGCGTGTTCTGTTCACCGGGACAGGAGCACAGTACGGCGCGATCAGCTCTTCGCAGCCTGTTCCTGAAACCCATATGTCTGCATGCAACAGCCTTCTGGCCAGCAGCGCTTATGCCGAAGCCAAGCGGGCCCAGGAAACGTTGGCGGCGCTGTACGCGGATCGGCATGGGTTGGAATGCATCCTGACACGCTGCTTTGCCTTCTCGGGGCCAGGGCTTCCTCTGGACGCACATTTTGCAATCGGTAACTTCATCAGGGATGCCATCGGTCAGGAAGCGCTGGTGCTGCAGTCGACTGGCCTGTCTGTGCGCAGCTATCTGCACGGTGCCGATCTGGCGGCGTGGCTGTTGACGCTGCTGGTACGAGGGCAGAGCGGACAAGCCTACAACGTGGGGTCTGACCAGGGCCTCAGCATCGCCGAATTGGCCCATAGAGTTGTGGCTCGGGTAGCGCCGCAAACACCCATCATCATGCCGAAGGCAGGGGAGGGTAGTTCTGTGGTTTCTTACTACGTGCCCGATATCCAGAAGGCGCGAGCATTGGGCCTGGATGTCTGGACTTCGCTGGATGAGTCTATCGATAGCATGGTGGACTGGAACCTCGACCGCCCGCTGAGCTCCTGAGCTGCACCGATCACCCGGTCACGACAACAGATCAGGAGGGCACTTCTACAGGTGGCTGTGCCCTGCCGGATCAAATTCGGCGCGACGAAATCTTGGCTGATCCGGGCTTTTTGGAAGGGGGCGTTATCCGGCTGCCAGGCGTAGCCTCCATGAAAAATCGTATTCGTGGGCTTAACGGCGTGACGCATAGGTCATAAAGTGCATCTTCACTGTATTGTGTTCTTGAGTGCGGGCGCTAAGTCCGCACCAGAAATCAACTATTTTTAAGCGCCCTGAGCTTTTCGGGGTGAACCTAATCTCAGTTTATGATCGGGAAGCCATGATGATTGGCATAAAAAGCATAGCGAGTTACGTGCCGACTGCCGGTGTGGATAACTACGCTCAGGGTGCCAAATTCGCCAAGGATGAAGAGTTCATCCTGGGTAAGATCGGTTCGGCATTCCTGCCGCGCAAAGAGGCTGCGCAGGAAACCTCTGATCTTTGTGTGGAAGCGGTGAATGCCTTGTTCGCCAATAATCCACAGCTCCAGCGCGATTCCATCGACGCGCTGATTGTCGTGACTCAGAACGGTGATGAAGAAGGCTTGCCCCACACTGCCGCCATTGTTCAGGACAAGCTGGGCCTGCCGACCCATGTGGCTGCTTTCGATATTTCCCTGGGCTGTTCCGGGTACGTTTACGGCCTGTACGCCATGAAAGGCTTCATGGAGGCTGCGGGCCTGAAAAACGGCCTGCTGGTGACCGCCGACCCTTACTCTAAGATTGTCGATCCCGAAGACCGCAATACCACCATGCTGTTCGGCGATGCGGCCACCGTCACCTGGATGGCCGACGGCGCACCCTGGCAATTGGGCAAGGCCAAGTTCGGCACCGACGGTTCCGGGGCGCCGCACCTGAAGGTCAGTGACGGGGTGTTCTTCATGAACGGCCGGCAGGTCTTCAACTTCGCTTTGCTGAAGGTGCCGGCACACCTGCATGAGCTGCTGGAAGAGTCGGGGCTGGAGGAAAGCCAGATCGACGCGTTCTGCATCCACCAGGGCAGCGCGGCGATTGTCGACGCGGTGGCCCGGCGCTTCGAGGGCGAGCCGGAGAAGTTCATCAAGGACATGGTCGAGACTGGCAATACCGTGTCTTCGAGCATTCCGCTGCTGCTGGAGCGGCATGTCCTGCCTTCCACCTGGAAGCGTGTGGCCCTTAGCGGCTTTGGTGTCGGTTTGTCCTGGGGCTCGGCGATCATCCATCGCGACTGACGTTTCGGGCTTATGTAAAAGCGCTGCCGGTCATGCCGGCGGCGTTTTTTTTGTCCCGGTTTTTGGGTGGCGGTTTTTCTGGCGCCATTTTTATCGCTTTTTGTTGTTTAAACCCTTGTTTTATTAGGGGTGGCCGTCTGCTAGTAAATATTTTTAAAAAAAGCCTCAAGCAACCTGCTACGGCGACGATAACTATTACGAAGGTTCTCTAGGCCACACCCGGCGGTTGCCAGGGCCGGAAGCCGCAGTACCCAACCAACGAGGAATTCGTCATGGCTTTAACCGTAAATACTAACGTCACATCGTTGAGCGTTCAGAAAAACCTGAACAAGGCTTCCGACGCACTGTCGACTTCGATGACTCGTCTGTCCTCCGGCCTGAAAATCAACAGCGCCAAAGACGACGCCGCCGGCCTGCAAATCGCTACTCGTATGACTTCGCAGATCCGTGGCCAGACCATGGCGATCAAAAACGCCAACGACGGTATCTCCATCGCCCAGACCGCTGAAGGCGCGATGCAGGAACAAACCAACATTCTGCAGCGTATGCGTGAACTGGCCGTTCAGTCGCGAAACGACAGCAACAGCTCCGACGACCGTGACGCTCTGAACAAAGAGTTCTCGCAGATGAGTGCTGAACTGACCCGTATTTCGGGCAGCACCAACCTGAACGGCAAGAACCTGCTCGACGGTACCGCCAGCACCATGACCTTCCAGGTCGGCTCCAACACTGGCAGCACCAACCAGATCACTCTGACCCTGAGCGCCAGCTTCGACGCCAACACCCTGGGTGTTGGTTCGGCAATCACCATCGCCGGTTCCGACAGCGCCGTTGCTGAAACCAACTTCTCGGCCGCTGTTACTGCAATCGACGGCGCTCTGAAGACCATCAACGCCAGCCGTGCTGACCTCGGTGCTGCACAAAACCGTCTGACCAGCACCATCTCCAACCTGCAGAACATCAACGAAAACGCCAGTGCTGCACTGGGTCGTGTACAAGATACCGACTTCGCTTCTGAAACTGCTCAGTTGACCAAGCAGCAGACTCTGCAACAAGCTTCCACCGCAGTTCTGGCTCAGGCCAACCAACTGCCATCCGCTGTACTGAAGCTGCTTCAGTAATAGCTGGTGAGTTTTTGGCGGGGGAGTGCGCTTGTCGTGCTCTCTCGCTTTTTCCATTCAAGAGGTGATGGACATGGATATGAGCGTTAAGCTGAACTTGTCTTATCCAGCTGCCAAGCCACCGACGCCAGTCGCTGAGCCTGCAGCGGAGAAGCCTCGAACCGATGCTGTGATGAAAGTAGCGGCAGCGGACAAGGATGAACAAGCTAAAGACGCGACCAGCGAGCAGGACAAACTGAAGATGGCCGTTCAGGAAATTGAAAAGTTTGTGCAGTCGGTCAAGCGTAACCTGGAGTTCTCGATCGATGAACCCTCAGGCAAAGTAGTCGTCAAAGTCATTGCCAGTGACTCCGGTGAGGTGATCCGTCAAATCCCCAACGAAGAAGTCCTCAAGCTGGCTAATAGTTTGAATGATGCAAGCAGTCTGCTGTTCAGCGCTAAAGTCTGACAGCTGGCACGAATTTTGTTGCTATGTTCTTTTGGGCGTTGTAGTGGTCAAAAGACCGGCGAGACACTAAAGGGAGTTCTACATGGCGAGTCCAATTCTACCGGGTACAGGTCTAGGGTCCGGCCTGGACACCGGCGCTATCGTCAAGGCATTGGTCAACGCTGATAAAGCGGCCAAGCAGGGGCAGATTGATCGTGGGACCACGGCTAACACCGCGTCGATCTCTGCTATCGGCTCCCTGAAGTCGCTGCTGGCGACCTTTCAGTCGACCATGAAGACGCTGGCCGATCCGGAGCAGCCGCAGTTTACCGGCTTTTCTGCCACTACGTCCGAGCCCAAAACCTTGGCTGTTACGGCCAATAACTCGGCGGTCAACGGCGTTTATAATATCGAAGTCGCGCAAATTGCGACTGGTTCCAAGGTTGCCACTTCAGCGTTTGCGGGCGGTTCCTCGGCCGCTGTTCCAGCAGGGGTGTTGAATATTGCCCAAGGTACCAAGAGCTACAATCTTGATGTGCCTGCCGGTTCGACTCTGGATTCTGTTGCCAAGGCCCTGAACAACAAGTATCAGTTCAGCGGCTTCAGTGCCAACGTAATAACCGATAGCTTTGGTTCTCGTTTGGTGGTGAGCTCGTCCAACACGGGCGCCGGCTCGGATATCACCCTCAGTGGTATTCCCGGGCTGGAGGCTGATGGTACGAAACTGATGCCCAAGGGCACGGTAGATGATCCGATCACCGCAAATTCTTCTGGAGTTGTAGGTGGTTTTGCCCAAGACGCGAAATTCACTGTGGATGGCATGGCAATCACCAGCGCCACCAACAAGTTGGATAAGACTGTCTCTGGTCTGTCGATGGTCTTGATTGCGCCAGGTAAATCCCAGGTTCTGGTGGCTCCGAACAATGATGGTCTGAAGGCGTCTATCCAGAAGTTCGTGGATGCTTACAACGCTGTCTCCACAGCCATTACTTCATACACCAAGCCTTCCCTGGATGATGATGGCAAGCCGACCGTTGCTGCTGCTCTGACCGGTGATGCCATGCCGCGCTCGATTCTGGCGGCGATGCGTGGCCCATTGGCAGAGAGCGGCGGTGGTGATCGTCTGACCGTTCTCTCGCAATTGGGTATTACGACGGATCAGAAGACCGGTAACTTGAACTTCAACTCCGTCAAGTTTGATCAGGCGATGAACGACAAGAAGCTGGGTGGCGAGGTGCAGAACCTTTTCACAGGTGATAACGGTCTTCTGGAGCGGATGACCAAGGCGATCACTCCTTACACTCAAACGGGGGGGATTCTCGATACTCGTAACGATGCCTTGACCCGTACCAAGACCAAGCTGGCCAATGATCAGCTGGCGCTGGATCGTCGGGTGGATTCTCTGACCGCTGTGCTCACCAAAAAGTACAACGACATGGATACTCTGGTGGGTAAATTGAAGGCTACTGCGAATAATATCACCTCGATGTTTGAAGCGATGAACGCACAGAAAAAAGGCTGATAATTAAGCCTGTGCCAAAAGCCCGGCAGCGTCTATCCAGCGCTCCGGGCTTTTGTATTTGACCTAAAGTTTTTTGACGTTGCGTCGATACATTCTTTATACGAACCCTTGAGTTTTGAAGAGGTATTACATGAATCCGATGTTAGCCCTTCGGCAGTACCAGAAAATCGGTGCGCAGGCGCAGACCTCCGAAGCAAGCCCTCATCGTCTGGTGCAGATGCTGATGGAAGGTGGCCTGGATCGTATTGCTCAGGCCAAGGGCGCGATCGACCGCAAGGACGTTGCCAACAAAGGAATTCTCATCAGCAAGGCCATCGGCATCATCGGCGGCTTGCGTGAAGGGCTGGATCTGGAGAACTCATCAGAGTCTCTGACCGAGCTGGATAACCTATACACCTACATGATGAAGCGTTTGGCCGAGGCCAATATCAAGACCGATCCGAAGATTCTCGATGAGGTCGCTGACCTACTGCGTACGGTCAAGGAAGGCTGGGATGCCATCGCTGCACCGGGTCCGCAGTTTTAAGGAGAAACGCCATGAGTGCTGTCCTGCAACGCATTGAAGAAACCCGTGAGGCATTGGTCGGTGCCTTGGCCGAGCGCAACTGGCAAGCCATTGGCGAGCTGGACTTGGCTTGTCGTTCATGCATGGAGGACGTACTCGGCGAGGCTCAGGTCGATGAAGTTGCCTTGCGCGACAATCTGGAGGAGCTGCTGGGGGTTTACCGGCAGTTGCTTGAGGTGGCGACTGGTGAACGGCAGGCGATAGTCGACGAGATGTCGCAGATCCAGCAAGCGAAGAACGCGGCAAAGGTTTACCATTTGTTCGGTTAATGTCGAGTTGATCCGAACATTGCGCGCCATAAATTTGACTGTGCACGCATTTTTGACTTAACTAGTGGCTGTTTTCAGATTTCAGGCGTCTATACGGTAGAAAATGCCTACAAGGCGTCTAGCTTGCCCCTCATTCTGGGCATTGAGTTGACTAGGGAAGTTGCTATTGCATGTGGCGTGAAACCAAAATTCTGCTGATCGATGACGATAGCGTGCGCCGCCGCGACCTGGCGGTGATTTTAAATTTTCTCGGCGAGGAAAATTTACCCTGCGGTAGCCATGACTGGCAGCAGGCTGTCGGCTCTTTGTCGTCAAGTCGTGAAGTGATTTGTGTCCTCATCGGGACTGTAAACGCTCCTGGTGCACTTCTGGGCCTGTTAAAGACACTCTCTACCTGGGATGAGTTCCTTCCGGTTTTGCTCATGGGCGAAAATTCTTCCATTGATCTGCCGGAAGATCAGCGTCGTCGTGTGCTTTCCACTCTGGAAATGCCTCCCAGCTACAGCAAATTGCTGGATTCCCTGCACCGAGCCCAGGTCTATCGTGAAATGTACGATCAGGCCCGCGAGCGCGGTCGTCATCGCGAACCCAACCTGTTCCGTAGCCTGGTAGGCACCAGTCGTGCGATTCAGCACGTGCGCCAGATGATGCAGCAAGTGGCGGATACTGACGCCAGCGTGCTGATCCTGGGGGAGTCCGGCACCGGCAAGGAAGTGGTAGCACGTAACCTGCACTACCACTCCAAGCGCCGTGATGCGCCTTTTGTCCCGGTCAACTGCGGAGCGATTCCGGCAGAATTGCTGGAAAGTGAGCTGTTCGGTCACGAGAAGGGGGCATTCACCGGGGCGATCACCAGTCGCGCTGGACGCTTTGAGCTGGCCAATGGCGGCACGCTGTTTCTCGACGAAATTGGCGACATGCCGCTTCCGATGCAGGTCAAGCTGCTGCGAGTGCTGCAGGAGCGTACCTTCGAGCGCGTGGGCAGTAACAAGACCCAGGGTGTCGATGTGCGAATCATTGCCGCCACCCACAAGAACCTGGAAAGCATGATCGAGGTCGGCAGCTTCCGCGAGGACCTGTACTACCGCCTCAATGTGTTCCCGATCGAAATGGCACCGTTGCGTGAGCGCGTGGAAGACATTCCACTGCTGATGAACGAGCTGATTTCGCGCATGGAGCACGAAAAGCGCGGTTCGATCCGCTTCAATTCCGCAGCCATCATGTCCCTGTGTCGGCACGGCTGGCCGGGCAACGTTCGTGAGCTGGCCAACCTGGTGGAGCGCATGGCGATCATGCACCCCTATGGGGTGATCGGTGTGGTCGAGTTGCCGAAGAAGTTCCGCTACGTCGACGATGAAGACGAGCAGATGGTGGACAGCCTGCGCAGCGATCTGGAAGAGCGGGTGGCGATCAATGGTCATGCACCGGACTTTGCTGCCACCGCCATGCTGCCGCCCGAAGGTCTGGATCTGAAGGATTATCTCGGCAGCCTGGAGCAGGGTCTGATCCAGCAGGCGCTGGACGATGCCAATGGCATCGTGGCGCGGGCTGCAGAGCGGCTGCGCATCCGGCGTACCACGCTGGTGGAGAAGATGCGCAAGTACGGCATGAGCCGTCGCGAGGGTGATGAGCAGGCGGATGATTGACGCCTGTTTTTCAACCCATTGAAAGATGGGCGGTTTTTTTTAGGCACGGGTATTGCTAAGCCTCTTGCAACGTTCCGTTTAACTGACGGTCAGCCACGCGAGAGAGCACAATGCCCCAAGCCGCCCAGATGTCTCCTGTCCCTGATGCTCAGGGGCAATCGTCGTCCGTAGAGCAGGCAAGCCGGCTGGGCCTTGAGCAGGCCTTTGCCTTGTTCAACCAGATGTCGAGCCAACTTACTGACTCCTACAGCATGCTCGAGGCCCGGGTGACCGAGCTCAAGGGCGAGTTGGCGGTGGTGAGTGCCCAGCGCATGCAGGAGTTGGCGGAAAAGGAGCGTCTGGCCAATCGTCTGCAGAACCTTCTCGACCTGTTGCCGGGCGGGGTCATCGTCATCGATGGCCATGGCATTGTCACTGAAGCCAATCCGGCAGCGTGCGAGTTGCTGGGGTTGCCCTTGGAGGGGCAGCTGTGGCGCAGCATCATTGCTCGCAGCTTCGCGCCTCGCGAAGACGACGGGCATGAAATCTCTCTACGCGACGGTCGTCGCCTGTCGATCTCCACCCGCTCGCTGGATGCCGAGCCGGGGCAGTTGGTGCTACTCAACGACTTGACGGAAACCCGTCACCTGCAGGATCAACTGGCCCGGCACGAGCGCCTGTCGTCCCTGGGCAAGATGGTGGCCTCCCTGGCGCACCAGATTCGCACGCCGCTGTCGGCTGCGCTGCTGTATGCCAGCCATCTGGCGGAACAGGAGCTGCCGGTGGCCACTCAACAACGTTTCGCTGGGAAGCTCAAGGAGCGCCTGCACGAGCTGGAGCACCAGGTGCGCGACATGCTGGTGTTTGCCCGCGGCGAGCTGCCCCTGACCGATCGCCTGACTCCCAAGTTGCTGCTGCAATCGCTGCAGGCCGCGGCCCTGACCCATGTCCAGGATGCTGCCGTGCGCTGGCAGTGTGACAGCCACCATGGAGAGTTGCTGTGCAATCGCGACACCCTGGTGGGAGCCTTGCTCAACCTGATCGAAAACGCGATCCAGGCCAGCGCCGGCGCGGTGCGTCTCAAGGTGCACCTGTACAGCCGCGGTGACACCTTGCGGCTGTGCATCAGTGACAGTGGCAGTGGTATCGATGCTGCGGTTCTGGAGCGTCTGGGAGAGCCCTTCTTTACCACCAAGGCCAACGGAACCGGGCTCGGCCTGACGGTGGTCAAGGCGGTGGCCCGTGCTCATCAGGGAGAATTGTCGCTGCGCTCGCGTCCCGGGCGCGGTACTTGTGCGCTGGTGACATTGCCTCTGTTCTCCAGCGCTCATGGAGTGGAGTGAAGGTAATGGCAATCAAGGTGTTACTGGTTGAAGACGATCGTGCATTGCGCGAGGCCCTGGCGGATACCCTGCTGTTGGCCGGTCATGACTACAAGGCGGTCGGCAGTGCTGAAGAGGCGCTGGAGGCAGTGGCTGTGGAGTCCTTCAATCTGGTGGTCAGCGATGTGAACATGCCTGGCATGGATGGGCATCAGTTGCTGGGCTTGTTGCGCACCCGCCAACCGCAACTGCCGGTGCTGCTGATGACCGCCCATGGTGCGGTGGAGCGTGCCGTTGAAGCCATGCGTCAAGGAGCGGCGGATTACCTGGTCAAGCCTTTCGAACCGCGTGCCCTGCTCGAACTGGTGGCGCGTCATGCCCTGGGTTGCCTTGGTGCGGGAGAGGGTGAGGGGCCGGTGGCCTTCGAGCCAGCCAGTGCGCAGTTACTGGAGTTGGCGGCACGGGTCGCACGCAGTGATTCCACGGTGCTGATTTCCGGCGAGTCCGGTACTGGCAAGGAAGTGCTGGCGCGCTACATCCACCAGCATTCCCATCGAGCCCGCCAGCCATTCATCGCCATCAACTGTGCGGCGATCCCTGACAACATGCTGGAAGCCACCTTGTTCGGGCATGAGAAAGGATCCTTCACCGGCGCCATTGCCGCTCAGCCCGGCAAGTTCGAACAGGCCGACGGCGGCACCATCCTGCTCGACGAGATTTCGGAAATGCCCCTCGGCCTGCAGGCCAAGTTGCTGCGGGTATTGCAGGAGCGTGAGGTCGAGCGAGTGGGGGCGCGCAAACCGATCACCCTGGATATCCGAGTGGTGGCCACCACCAACCGCGACCTGGCTGGCGAGGTCGCGGCCGGACGTTTTCGTGAGGACCTGTATTACCGTCTTTCAGTGTTTCCCCTGGCCTGGCGCCCATTGCGTGAGCGCACCGCCGATATTCTGCCGCTGGCTGAGCGTTTGCTGGCCAAGCACGTCAATAAAATGAAGCATGCCGCTGCCAGGCTGTCGGCCGAGGCCCAGGCCTGCCTGGTGGCCTATCCCTGGCCGGGCAATGTCCGCGAATTGGACAACGCGTTGCAGCGTGCATTGATCCTGCAGCAGGGTGGCCTGATCCAGCCGGAAGATTTCTGCCTTGCCGGACCGGTGGCCTGTGCGCCGCTGCCAGCCCTGGCGCCTGTCAGCCATCAACTGCCCGCACGTGGCGCGGCAGGGGAGGCTGACCTGGCCCCCCAGGAGTCGGGCGGCCTGGGCGACGATCTGCGGCGCCGGGAGTTCCAGATGATCATCGATACCCTGCGTTCCGAGCGTGGGCGGCGCAAGGAGGCGGCGGAGCGCCTGGGCATCAGTCCGCGCACCCTGCGCTACAAACTGGCGCAGATGCGTGACGCCGGAATGGACGTCGAGGCTTATCTGTTTGCGACCTGATGAGGGTTGTTTGAGGCCCGGACGGGCTTTTGTCGGTTTGGGCCATGGAGCTGGCACCCTTGTTGCTAACACCTCACTAACCGCGGAGTGAGCGTCAAAAAAATGCGGGTCGTCAGAGAGAGTAGACCATGAGCCAAGGTGTTGAATTTAATCGGTTGATGCTGGATATGCGGGCCATGCAGATGGACGCCATGTCGCAGCCTAAATCCGCCGCAGTGGCGGAGGTCAGTGGTAGCAGCTTCGCTGACATGCTTGGCCAGGCGGTGAACAAGGTCAGTGACACTCAGCAGGCATCCAATCAGCTGTCCAGCGCCTTCGAAATTGGCAAGAGCGGTGTCGACCTGACGGATGTGATGATTGCCTCGCAAAAGGCCAGTGTGTCTTTCCAAGCCTTGACCCAGGTGCGCAACAAGCTGGTTCAAGCGTATCAAGACATCATGCAGATGCCGGTTTAAGGACGAGATTGAGTCATGGCAGAAGCAGTCGCCGATAACGTACCGGCCAAGGCCACCCCGATAGACGGCAAACCGCCGCTGTTCGGTTTGTCCTTCCTGGAAAACCTGTCCCAGATGACCATGCTGCGTCAGGTCGGCCTGTTGGTGGGGCTGGCCGCCAGTGTGGCGATTGGTTTTGCCGTAGTGCTGTGGTCCCAGCAACCTGACTACCGGCCGCTGTACGGCAGTCTGGCGGGAATGGATGCCAAGCAGGTGATGGAAACCCTGGCCTCTGCCGACATTCCCTACACCGTCGAACCCAATTCCGGGGCCTTGCTGGTCAAGGCCGATGACCTGTCCCGGGCCCGCTTGAAACTGGCCGCGGCCGGCGTCGCGCCGGGTGATGGCAACGTCGGCTTCGAGATTCTCGATAAGGAACAGGGCCTGGGTACCAGCCAGTTCATGGAAGCGACCCGTTACCGTCGCGGCCTAGAGGGCGAGCTGGCGCGCACCATCTCCAGCCTGAACAACGTCAAGGGTGCCCGAGTGCACCTGGCGATTCCGAAAAGCTCGGTCTTTGTCCGTGATGAGCGCAAGCCTAGCGCCTCGGTGCTGGTGGAGTTGTACTCCGGCCGCTCCCTGGAGCCTGGCCAGGTCATGGCCATCATCAACCTGGTGGCCACCAGTGTTCCCGAACTGACCAAGTCCCAGGTCACCGTGGTGGATCAGAAGGGCAACCTGTTGTCCGACCAGGCGGAAAACTCCGCACTGACCATGGCCGGCAAGCAGTTCGATTACAGCCGCCGCCTGGAAAGCATGTTGACCCAGCGGGTGCACAACATCCTGCAGCCGGTGCTGGGTAACGATCGCTACAAGGCAGAAGTCTCGGCAGATGTCGACTTCAGTGCAGTGGAGTCCACCTCCGAGCAGTTCAACCCCGACCAGCCGGCCCTGCGCAGCGAGCAGTCGGTCAACGAGCAGCGCTCCAGCAGCAATGGCCCGCAAGGTGTGCCAGGTGCTCTGAGCAATCAGCCGCCAGCACCGGCCTCGGCCCCCCAGACCACCGGTGGCGCCACTGCCGCCGCGGGCATGGTGCAGCCAGGGCAGCCACTGCTGGACGCCAATGGCCAGCAGATCATGGATCCGGCCACTGGCCAGCCGATGCTTGCGCCCTATCCGGCGGACAAGCGTCAACAATCCACCAAGAACTTCGAGCTCGACCGTTCCATCAGCCATACCAAGCAGCAGCAGGGACGGGTGAATCGTCTGTCGGTAGCCGTGGTGGTGGACGATCAGGTCAAGGTCAATCCGGCCAACGGCGAAACCAGCCGTGCGCCCTGGAGCGCCGACGAATTGGCGCGCTTCACCCGCCTGGTGCAGGACGCGGTGGGCTTCGATGCCAGCCGTGGCGACAGCGTCAGCGTGATCAACGTGCCGTTCTCCGCCGAGCGCGGGGAAGTGGTCGCCGATATCCCGTTCTACTCGCAGCCGTGGTTCTGGGACATCGTCAAGCAGGTCCTGGGCGTGCTGTTCATCCTGGTGCTGGTGTTCGGCGTTCTGCGTCCGGTGCTCAACAACATCACCGGCGGTGGCAAAGGCAAGCAACTGGCGGGTCTTGGCAGTGATGTCGAATTGGGTGGCATGGGTGGCCTGGATGGCGAGCTGGGCAATGACCGAGTCAGCCTCGGTGGTCCGCAAAGCATCCTGCTGCCGAGCCCGAGCGAGGGGTATGACGCTCAGTTGAACGCAATCAAGAGTCTGGTGGCTGAAGACCCGGGTCGTGTGGCTCAGGTCGTGAAAGAGTGGATTAACGCAGATGAGTGATAACCGAGCCGCTACCGCCAAACTGACCCGGGTCGACAAAGCCGCGATTCTGCTGCTGTCCCTGGGGTCCACCGATGCCGCGCAAGTGCTGCGCCACATGGGGCCCAAGGAGGTCCAGCGTGTGGGTGTGGCCATGGCGCAGATGGGCAACGTGCACCGTGAGCAGGTCGAGCAGGTGATGAGCGAGTTCGTCGACATCGTCGGCGACCAGACCAGCCTCGGCGTCGGCTCTGACGATTATGTACGTAAAATGCTCACCCAGGCCCTGGGCGAAGACAAGGCCAACGGCCTGATCGACCGGATCCTGCTGGGCGGCAACACCAGTGGCCTGGACAGCCTGAAGTGGATGGAACCGCGGGCCGTGGCCGACGTGATTCGCTACGAGCACCCGCAGATCCAGGCCATCGTGGTGGCTTACCTGGACCCGGATCAGGCCGGTGAAGTGCTCGGCAACTTCGACCACAAGGCGCGCCTGGACATCATCCTGCGGGTGTCCTCGTTGAACACCGTGCAGCCGGCGGCGCTGAAGGAGCTGAACCAGATTCTCGAGAAGCAGTTCTCCGGCAACTCCAACGCTTCCCGTACCACCCTGGGTGGTATCAAGCGCGCGGCCGACATCATGAACTTCCTCGACAGCTCGATCGAAGGCCAGCTGATGGACTCGATCCGCGAAGTCGACGAAGACCTGTCCGGTCAGATCGAAGACCTGATGTTCGTCTTCAACAACCTCGCCGATGTCGACGACCGCGGTATCCAGGCGCTGTTGCGCGAAGTGTCTTCCGATGTGCTGGTGCTGGCCCTCAAGGGCTCGGACGAAGGCGTCAAGGAGAAGATCTTCAAGAACATGTCCAAGCGTGCGGCGGAGCTGCTGCGCGACGACCTGGAAGCCAAGGGGCCGGTGCGCGTCAGCGACGTGGAAACCGCGCAGAAGGAAATCCTCACTATTGCCCGCCGTATGGCCGAAGCCGGAGAAATCGTTCTCGGCGGGAAGGGCGGCGAAGAAATGATCTAAGGTCGCTTTATGTCGTCCAGCAGTGATGAATCCCAAAGCGAACTGATTCGCGCCCGGGACGTCGAGGATTTTGACGTCTGGGCGCTGCCCAGTTTTGACCCCGAGCCGGAACCTGAGCCTGAACCCGAGCCTGAAGAGGTGCAGGAGGAAATCGAGGAAGTGCCGCTGGATGAAGTCCAGCCGCTGACCCTCGAAGAGCTCGAAAGCATTCGCCAGGAAGCCTACAACGAAGGTTTTGCCACCGGCGAGAAGGAAGGTTTCCACAGCACTACGCTCAAGGTCCGCCAGGAAGCCGAAGCGGCCCTGAGCGCCAAACTGCAGGCGCTCGAGCAGTTGATGGTCAACCTCTTCGAGCCCATCGCCGAGCAGGACACGCAAATTGAAAAGTCCCTGGTGGAGTTGGTGAAACACATCACTGGCCAGGTGATTCAGCGTGAACTGGCGATGGATTCCAGCCAGATCGAACATGTCATGCGCGAGGCGCTCAAGCTGTTGCCCCTGGGGGTCGGCAATGTGCGCCTGTACGTCAATCCGCAGGACTTCGAGCAGGTCAAGAGCCTGCGCGAACGGCACGAGGAAAGCTGGCGCATCGTCGAGGACGAGGCGCTGTTGCCGGGCGGCTGCCGGGTCGAGACCGAGCACAGCCGGATCGATGCCAGCATCGAAACCCGAATTACCCAGGCCATGGATCAACTGTTCGATCAATTGCACGAACAATCATTGCACCCGGCTGCGGCCGACCTGAGCCTGGACCTCGGTCCGCGCACACCGCCAGTGGCGGATGTGGGCGCTGCAGATCCGCCGGCAGAGCCTGAGGCCGCGACCGAGCCGGACCATTCCGATGCGCCTTGACCGCACCAGCTTCGGTAAGCGCCTGGGCGGTTACGCCGAGGCGATCGAACTGCCGGGCCAGCCAATCCTGGAAGGCCGCTTGCTGCGCATGGTCGGCCTGACCCTGGAGGCCGAGGGCCTGCGCGCTGCCATGGGCACCCGCTGCCTGGTAATCAATGATGACAGCTACCACCCGGTCAAGGTCGAGGCGGAAGTCATGGGCTTTTCCGGGAGCAAGGTGTTCCTGATGCCCGTAGGCAGCGTCACCGGGATCGCTCCCGGGGCTCGCGTGGTGCCCCTGGCCGACACCGGGCGCCTGCCCATGGGCATGGGCATGCTGGGGCGGGTGCTCGACGGCGCGGGAAGGGCGCTGGATGGCAAGGGCGGGATGCGCGCCGAAGACTGGGTGCCGATGGACGGCCCAACCATCAACCCCCTCAAGCGCGATCCCATCAGCCAGCCGCTGGATGTGGGGATTCGCAGCATCAACGGTTTGTTGACGGTGGGGCGTGGCCAGCGACTCGGCCTGTTCGCCGGTACCGGGGTGGGCAAGAGTGTGCTTTTGGGCATGATGACCCGCTTCACCGAGGCCGACATCATTGTGGTCGGGCTGATCGGTGAGCGGGGTCGTGAGGTCAAGGAGTTCATCGAGCATATCCTTGGCGAGGAAGGGCTCAAGCGCTCGGTGGTGGTGGCCTCGCCCGCGGACGATGCGCCGCTGATGCGATTGCGCGCAGCCATGTACTGCACGCGGATCGCCGAATACTTTCGCGACAAGGGCAAGAATGTCCTGTTGCTGATGGACTCCCTGACCCGTTTCGCCCAGGCCCAGCGGGAAATCGCCCTGGCCATCGGCGAGCCGCCGGCGACCAAGGGCTATCCGCCTTCGGTGTTCGCCAAGCTGCCCAAGCTGGTGGAGCGCGCCGGCAATGCCGAGGCCGGTGGTGGCTCGATCACGGCGTTCTATACCGTGCTGTCCGAAGGCGATGACCAGCAGGACCCGATCGCCGACTCGGCGCGGGGTGTGCTCGACGGGCACATCGTGCTGTCCCGACGCCTGGCGGAGGAGGGGCATTACCCGGCGATCGACATCGAGGCCTCCATCAGCCGGGTCATGCCGGCGGTGATCAGCCCCGAAGACATGGCGCGGGCGCAGTATTTCAAGCAGCTCTGGTCTCGCTACCAGCAGGCTCGCGACCTGATCAGCGTCGGCGCCTATGTCGCCGGCGGCGACCGGGATACCGATACCGCCATTGCCCTGCATCCGGCGATGGTGGGCTACCTGCGTCAGGGGCTGAACGACAATGTCAGCCTCGGTCACAGCCAGACCCACCTGGACATGCTCTTCTCTCCGGCTGCGGGCGGGTAACGGGCCATGGCCGACAGCCGTGCGGCGCGCCTGGCGCCGGTGGTGGACATGGCCGAAAGCGCCGAGCGCACCGCCGCCCAGCGCCTGGAGTACTTCCATGGCCAGGTGCGTGTGGCCGAGAGCAAGCTGGGGGATCTGGAGCGCTATCGCGGCGACTACCAGGAGCAGTGGGTCGAGCGCGGCAAGCTCGGGGTATCCGGCCATTGGCTGTTGAACTATCAGTACTTTCTCAGCCAGCTGGATACTGCGGTAGGCCAGCAACGGCAAAGCCTGGCCTGGCATCAGAACAACCTCGATCGTGCGCGGGAAACCTGGCAGCAGGCCTATGCGCGGGTGGAAGGGCTGCGCAAGCTGGTCCAGCGTTATATCGACGAGGCCCGGGTGCTGGAGGACAAGCGCGAGCAGAAGCTGCTGGATGAACTTTCCCAGCGCCTGCCTCGTCAGAGTCCTTACTGATCCCGCTCATTTTCCCTGTGCAGGTTGTCCGGCTGGCGAGTGGGTGCTAAACCTTCTAGAAGTCGCCAATGACAAGGAAGCAGTCTCATGTCGGTCGTAACAGAAATATCCCCGGACGGGCAGAAGCTCACCATTTCCATCAGGGGGCGTTTTGATTTCGGGCGCCACCAGGAGTTTCGCGAATCCTATGAGCGGCTCAATCGGACGCCGGAGTCCATCGTCGTCGACCTCAAGGAAGCCACCTACCTCGATAGCTCGGCCCTGGGCATGCTGTTGCTGTTGCGGGATCACGCCGGTGGCGACAATGCCGACGTACGGGTGATCAACAGCAATTCGGATGTGCGCAAGATCCTCGCCATCTCCAACTTCGACAAGCTTTTCGACATCAGTTGAGCGGTATGCGCTCGATGGCCGAGTCCCTGTGTGTGCTGATTGCCGAAGATGGCGCGGCAGACCGTTTGCTGCTGTCCAGCATTATCCGCCGCCAGGGGCATCAGGTGCTGGTGGCCAGCAATGGGGCCGAGGCCTTGGCGCTGTTTGCCAGCCAGCGTCCGCATATCGTGTTGATGGACGCGATGATGCCGGTGATGGACGGGTTCGAGGCTGCTCGGCAGATCAAGGTTCTGGCGGGTGAAACCCTGGTGCCGATCATCTTCCTGACGTCCTTGAGTGGAGAAGAGGCTCTGGCCCGCTGCCTCGAGGCCGGCGGCGACGACTTTTTGGCCAAGCCCTACAACCCGGTGGTCCTGGGGGCCAAGATCAATGCCATGGACCGCTTGCGGCGCCTGCAGGAAACGGTGCTGCAGCAGCGTGACCAGATCACCCGCCACCATGATTACCTGCTCAACGAACAGCGGGTGGCCAAGGCGGTCTTCGACAAGGTCGCCCACTCCGGTTGCCTGGATGCGCCGAATATCCGCTACCTGCAATCGCCCTATGCGCTGTTCAATGGCGATCTGTTGCTGGCGGCCTACACCCCGGCGGGCGACATGCATGTGCTGCTGGGAGACTTCACCGGCCACGGCCTGCCGGCGGCGGTGGGGGCCATGCCCCTGGCGGAGGTGTTCTACGGCATGACCGCCAAGGGCTACGGCCTGCCGGAAACCCTGCGGGAGATGAATGCCAAGCTCAAGCGCATTCTGCCGGTGGACATGTTCTGCTGCGCCACCCTGCTGTGCCTGAGCTTCCAGCGCCGGGCGGTAGAGGTGTGGAACGGTGGCATGCCCGAAGGCTATCTGTATCGCCAGGCCAGCGGTGCGCGAACACCCCTGGTGGCTCGCCACTTGCCGCTCGGGGTGCTGACGGGCGAGTCCTTCGAGGACAGCACTGAAGTGTTTCCCATGGCTCCGGGAGATCGGGTGTTCCTTCTGTCGGACGGTGTCATCGATACCTGTAATGCCGAGGAGGAGCTGTTTGGTGTCGAGCGTTTGCAGCAGGTATTTGCCGACAACCGCGAGGAAGACCGGCTGTTCGAAGAGGTTCAACAGGCCCTGGAGGCGTTTGGCGGGCGCGCCAGGGATGATGTGAGTATGGTCGAGGTCAGTCTGCCCGAGTTGCCCAGGCTGGCGCCGCCGGCCCTGGTGTACTCCGACAGCGGCCAGTCCTGTCCGCTGGACTGGTCGGTGAGTTTCGAGTTTCGCGCCGCCACCCTCAAGCGTTTCAACCCCTTGCCATATCTGCTGCAGCTATTGCTCGAGGTGCATGGCCTGCGCTCCCAGAGCGGCGCGTTGTACAGCGTATTGGCCGAACTCTATTCCAATGCCCTGGAGCACGGCGTGCTCAAGCTCGACTCGCGGCTCAAGCGCGATGCCGAGGGGTTTACCCGCTATTATCGCGAGCGCACTGCCAGGCTGGCGCAGTTGCAGGATGGTTTTGTCCGGGTGCATCTGCAGGTGCAGCCTCTGGAGACTGGCGGGCGCCTGGAGGTGCGGGTCGAAGACAGCGGCGAAGGCTTCGACGTCGCTGCGGTCCTGGCCCGGCCCAACGATGCCGGGCGCTTGTCGGGGCGCGGTGTCAGTCTGGTTCGGCAGATGAGCCAGCAAGCGGTCTGGGCCGATGACGGGCGCAGCGTCTGCGTGGAGTTTTCCTGGGAGGCTCCGGCATAATTCGCGGGTTCTTGATCAAGGAGTGAACAAGTGGCTGAGATACATCTGGACCACACCGTGCTCAACGCATTGCAGGAAGTCATGGAGGATGAATACCCGGTCCTGCTGGACACCTTCGTCTGCGATTCCGCGGAGCGGGTGCGCGTGCTGCGCAAGTCCGAGGATGCGCTCCAGCTGGTCGCCACGGCTCATAGCCTCAAGGGCAGCAGCAGCAACATGGGGGCTATTCGCCTGGCCGAGCTCTGTCATCAACTGGAGGTGCGGGCCGCGCAGCCGGCCGGTGATGGCATTCGCCAACTGGTGGGCGAGATCGATGGCGAATTCGCCATTGTCCGGCGCCTGTGCGAGCAGGAACTGCAGCGCTACCATTGCTGAGAAACAATTTTTTATCAGCCGCTTGATAAAGCTGGCTCGACCCTTGCAGTCAAGTCTCGCAACTGTACCTATGATCCCCGTGCAGCGGAGACTGTCCATGGCTGTTACCCCCAATTCGCTCCTTCAGGCCACCGCTCAGGCCAATCCTCAGTCCAAGACTCAGGTGGCACCTGCCAATCCTCTGGCAAGCGTTGCCCAGCCTGGAGACCGGGCGTCCAGCTTTGCGCAGCTCTATGCCAAGGAGTCCCAGAGCGCGCCGCAGAGCAAGCCCCTGACGGTTGCGGACAGCGCCCCCAAGCCGGTGCGCGACAAGAGCGCCGACAACAGTCCGAAGAAGGATGTAGGCAACAATCAGTCTGCCGCGTCGCAGCCAGCGGTTGCCGATAGCGGCAAGACCTTGCCTGCCGACAAGCCCGCCAGCGGTGACAGCAAAACCACCGCCAGCGACGACAGCAAGCCGGCCGACAAGACCCAGGCTGACACTGCTCAAACCGAGACGCCGCCGAGTGATCCGTCACTGGACCCGAGCCTGCTGGTGCAGGTGCCGCCGGCAACCGTGGAGGCCCCGGCGCCGGCTCCCGTGGCGCCCCAGCCTCAGGTCGAGGCTGCGCCGGTGGCGGTGCCGCCGCCGGTGGCGGCTTCCGTGGTGGCAGCCGCGGAGCCGGCCAAGGCCGAGTTCGATCCCGAAGCCGATCCGCTGGATGCCTTGCCTGTCTTGCGCCTGGCGATGGAGCAGGGCGGGCACGTCTCGGCCGCCAGCCAGTCACAGCCCAAGGCGGCGCCGGCGAATGCCGAGGCCGACGGCCAGTTGGCCTCGGTGCAGAACTTCGCCAACGGCATGGCTGGCATGCTGGAGCAGCAGGCCGGCAAGAGCAGCACCGAGCAAGGGGGCGAGAAGGCTTTTGCCGGGTTGGTCGCCGAAGGCTTGAAAGACCTCAAGGGGGCTTCCAGCGATACCCGTGTGGACGACTTCGCCAACCGTCTGGCGGCTTTGACCCAGGCCGCGACGCCGAAGACCGCCAATGCGACGCCGGTCAACCAGCCATTGGCCATGCACCAGAGCGGCTGGACCGACGAAGTGGTCAACCGGGTCATGTACCTGTCGAGCACCAACCTCAAATCGGCCGATATCCAGCTGCAGCCGGCCGAACTCGGGCGCCTGGATATCCGCGTGCACATGATCCCGGACCAGCAGACCCAGGTCACCTTCATGAGCGCCCATGCCGGAGTGCGTGAGGCCCTGGAAGGGCAAATGCACCGCATGCGCGACATGTTCAACCAGCAAGGCCTGGGGCAGGTCGACGTCAACGTTTCCGACCAGTCCCGTGGCTGGCAGGGTCAGGAGCAGGCCCAGCAGGGGCAGAACCGCGGTAGCGGCTCCAGCACCAGTGGCAGTCGCCTGGACGCTGGCGAGGATGAGGTGAGCAACGCCGTGGCGGCAGTGGACGTCCCGGTGCAGACGGTCATCGGTTCCAGCGCTGTCGACTATTACGCCTGATTCGTGGCGGGGGCATGAGCTCCCGGCCGATGTTGCAACGCTGTCCCGGCCCTTCATGGGCCCGGTTCCCTGAGGCAATCCCGAGCGCGCAAGTCGCGGGGTTGCCCCTGTCTGATCCCCCTCTGCCGTTCATCCCTTCATTTCTGACAAATCTGGCATAACACTTGCTCTTGCCTTGCCGTGCGACTGTGAACCCCCGAATAGTGACGGATTATTGGCATGGCGAAGAGCGAAGCAGCAGAAAAACCCACCGCAGGGAAAAGCAAACTCAAGCTTATCCTGTTGATTGTCCTGGCGTTGTTGCTGGCCATCGGCTTGTCGGTCGGTGCCACCTGGTACTTCATGCACAGCGCGCAGAGCAAGCCTGCGGTGACAACGGAAACCGCCAGCAACGTCAAGCCTGCGGCGATTTTCGAGTCCATGGCCCCGGCCTTTGTCACCAATTTCACCCAGAACGGCCGGCCGCGCTACATGCAGGTGAGCATTACCCTGCTGGCACGCAACCAGGCTGACCTGGATGCGCTGAAAGTGCATATGCCGGTCATCCGCAACAACCTGGTGATGCTCTTCTCCGGACAGAGTTTCGAGACCCTGGCGACCCCGGTCGGTCAGGAAATGCTCCGCCAGAAGGCCACCGCCAGCGTCCAGGAAGTGGCGCAGAAAGAGGTGGGCAAAGTGGTCGTCGAGCAGTTGCTCTTTACTAACTTCGTACTGCAGTAGGAACACGACATGGCCGTGCAGGACCTGCTGTCCCAGGATGAGATCGATGCACTGTTGCATGGCGTCGACGACGGTCTGGTACAGACCGAACACGCAGCCGAACCCGGCAGCGTCAAAAGCTACGACCTGACCAGCCAGGATCGCATCGTCCGCGGACGCATGCCGACCCTGGAGATGATCAACGAGCGTTTCGCCCGCTACACCCGGATCAGCATGTTCAACATGCTGCGTCGTTCGGCTGATGTGGCGGTGGGTGGCGTGCAGGTCATGAAATTCGGTGAGTACGTGCACTCGCTGTACGTGCCCACCAGTCTCAACCTGGTGAAGATCAAGCCGCTGCGCGGCACCGCGCTGTTCATTCTCGACGCCAAGCTGGTGTTCAAGCTGGTGGACAACTTCTTTGGCGGCGACGGCCGGCACGCGAAGATCGAAGGGCGTGAATTCACCCCGACCGAACTGCGGGTGGTGCGCATGGTGCTGGAGCAGGCCTTCGTCGATCTGAAAGAAGCCTGGCAGGCAATCATGCCGGTCAACTTCGAGTACATAAACTCCGAAGTGAACCCGGCCATGGCCAACATCGTCGGTCCCAGCGAGGCCATCGTGGTGTCGACCTTCCACATCGAACTCGATGGTGGCGGCGGCGACCTGCACGTGACCATGCCGTACTCGATGATCGAGCCGATCCGCGAAATGCTCGACGCCGGCTTCCAGTCCGACCTGGATGACCAGGATGAGCGCTGGAGCAAGGCATTGCGCGAAGACCTGCTGGACGTGGCGGTGCCACTGAGCGCCACGGTCGCCCGGCGCCAGTTGCGCCTGCGGGACATCCTGCACATGCAGCCGGGGGATGTGATCCCGGTAGAGCTGCCGGAAGACATGATCATGCGGGCCAACGGCGTGCCGTCGTTCAAGGTCAAGCTCGGTTCCCACAAGGGCAACCTGGCACTGCAAGTGATCGAGCCGATCGAGCGTCGCTGAACGGCGCTCCAACCTGTTTGCTGTTCAATGAATTTTTGCCCGTCGAGGACCCAAGATGGCTGACGAAATTAACTCCCAGGACGACCAGGCGCTGGCCGATGAATGGGCTGCTGCGCTGGAAGAGACCGGTGATGCCGGCCAGGCCGATATCGACGCCTTGCTGGCGGCTGACGCCGGTGCCGCGTCAGGCTCCGGGCGCCTGCAGATGGAAGAGTTCGGCAGCGTGCCGAAGAACCACGATCCGGTCACCCTCGACGGTCCCAACCTTGATGTGATCCTCGACATTCCGGTGTCGATCTCCATGGAGGTAGGCAGCACCGATATCAACATCCGCAACCTGCTGCAGCTCAACCAGGGCTCGGTGATCGAGCTGGATCGCCTGGCTGGCGAACCGCTGGACGTGCTGGTCAACGGAACCCTGATCGCCCATGGCGAGGTGGTGGTGGTCAACGAGAAGTTCGGCATTCGCCTGACCGACGTGATCAGCCCCAGCGAACGCATCAAGAAGTTGCGCTAAATGAACCGGCTGCTAGGCATCCTGTTTGGTTTGCCCCTGAGCGCTCTGGCAGCAGAGCCGGTGGCGACCACGACCGTGGCGGCGGCGGTGCCGGCGGCGGGCAGCGTCAGTGGGCAGTTGACTCAGCTGGTGCTGGGGCTGCTGCTGGTGATCGGGCTGATCTTCTTCCTCGCCTGGTTGCTGCGGCGGGTGCAACAGGCCGGCCCTTCCGGCAAGGGCCAGGTGATCGAGCTGATCGGCTCCCGGGCCCTGGGGCCGCGGGATCGCCTGGTGCTGGTGCAGGTCGGTAATGAGCAGATTCTGCTGGGCCTGACTCCTGGCACCATCACCCCGCTGCATGTGCTCAAGGAGCCGGTGCAGGTGCCCAGTAGCGAACAGGCGACGCCCGAATTCGCCCAGCGCCTGATGGAGCTGTTGGGCAAGGACCAGAAGGATAGGAAGTAATGCCGTTGCGCATCCTCTTGACGTTGGCGCTGTTGCTGGTAGCGCCGCTGGCGCTGGCGGCCGACCCGTTGTCGATCCCGGCGATCACCCTTGGCACCAACGCCAGCGGCCAGCAGGAGTACTCGGTCAGCCTGCAGATCCTGCTGATCATGACCGCGCTGAGCTTCATTCCGGCGTTCGTCATGCTGATGACCAGCTTTACCCGGATCATCATCGTCTTCTCGATCCTGCGTCAGGCCCTGGGCCTGCAGCAGACGCCGTCGAACCAGATCCTCACCGGCATGGCATTGTTCCTGACGATGTTCATCATGGCCCCGGTGTTCGACCGGGTGAACCAGGACGCGCTGCAGCCCTACCTGGCGGAAAAGCTCACGGCCCAGGATGCGGTTGCCAAGGCCCAGGTACCGATCAAGGACTTCATGCTGGCGCAGACCCGCAGCAGTGACCTCGAGCTGTTCATGCGCCTGTCCAAGCGGACCGACATCGCCAGCCCCGACCAGGCGCCGCTGACCATCCTGGTGCCGGCCTTCGTGACCTCGGAGCTGAAGACCGCCTTCCAGATCGGCTTCATGATCTTCATTCCGTTCCTGATCATCGACCTGGTCGTGGCCAGTGTGCTGATGGCCATGGGCATGATGATGCTCTCGCCACTGATCATTTCCCTGCCGTTCAAGATCATGCTGTTTGTCCTGGTGGATGGCTGGGCGTTGATCATCGGCACCTTGGCGGGCAGTTTCGGTGGTGTTTAAAACCTTGTTAGCGGGTGATCGACAATGACTCCGGAAGTCGCGGTAGACCTGTTTCGCGAAGCGCTCTGGCTGACGACCATGATGGTTGCCGTACTGGTGGTGCCGAGCCTGCTGGTGGGCCTGATGGTGGCGATGTTCCAGGCTGCCACCCAGATCAACGAACAGACCCTGAGCTTCCTCCCGCGCCTGCTGGTGATGCTGGTGACCCTGATCGTGGCCGGGCCCTGGCTGGTGCAAACCTTCATGGAATACATCCGTCAGTTGTACGGCAGTATTCCGCAGTTGATTGGCTGAGCCATGTCCTTGCTGGCGCTTACCGACACCCAGATCGGTTCCTGGGTGGCGTCCTTCATGTTGCCGCTGTTCCGGGTCGCCTCATTGTTGATGGTGATGCCGATCTTTGGTACCACCCTGGTGCCTCGGCGGGTGCGGCTGTACTTTGCCCTGGCGATTACCGTGGTCATCGCCCCGGGCCTGCCGCCGATGCCCGAGGTGCATGCCCTGGACCTCAGCGGCCTGTTGCTGATCGCTGAGCAGATCCTGATCGGCGCGGTGCTGGGGTTTTCCCTGCAGTTGTTCTTCCAGTCCTTCGTGGTGGCCGGGCAGATCGTGGCGATCCAGATGGGCATGGGCTTCGCGTCCATGGTCGACCCCACCAACGGTGTGTCGGTGGCGGTGATCGGGCAATTCTTCACCATGTTGGTGACTTTGCTGTTCCTGGCCATGAACGGCCACCTGGTGGTCTTCGAGGTGCTCACCGAAAGCTTCACCACCTTGCCGGTGGGCGCAGGCTTGATGGTCAATCACTACTGGGAGCTGGCGGGCAAGCTCGGCTGGGTCCTGGGTGCGGCCCTGCTGCTGGTGCTGCCGGCGATCACGGCCTTGCTGGTGGTCAACATCGCCTTTGGCGTCATGACCCGGGCGGCGCCGCAGCTGAACATCTTCTCCATCGGCTTTCCCCTGACCCTGGTGCTGGGTATGGGCATCGTCTGGATCAGCCTGGCGGACATTCTCAATCAGTATCAGCCGCTGGCCTCCGAGGCCCTGCAGTTTTTACGTGAACTGGCAAAGGCGCGCTGAGCCATGGCAGAGAGCGAGAGCGGCCAGGACAAGACAGAAGAACCCACGGAGAAGCGCAAGAAGGACTCCCGGGAAAAGGGAGAGATTGCCCGCTCCAAAGAGCTCAATACCCTGGCGATCATGCTGGCCGGGGCCGGTGGCCTGCTGATCTATGGCGGTGGCCTGGCTCGGGACCTGCTGGAAATCATGCGCCTGAACTTTTCCCTGCCCCGGGAGGTGCTGCTCAGTCCTGGCGCCATGGGGCTGTACCTGCTGCATTCGGGCAAGATCGCCATCCTGGCGGTGCAGCCAGTACTGCTGACCCTGTTGCTGGCGGCGATCATCGGACCTATTTCCCTCGGAGGCTGGCTGTTCGCGGCCAAGAGCCTGGCCCCCAAGTTCAGTCGGATGAACCCGGCCAACGGACTCAAGCGGATGTTCTCGCCCACTGCGCTGATCGAGCTGCTCAAGGCCCTGGCCAAGTTCGCCCTGGTGCTGTTCGTGGCGCTGTCGGTGCTGTCTTCGGACATTGACGACCTGTTGCGTATCGCCCACGAGCCTCTTGAGTTGGCGATCATTCACAGCATTCAGGTGGTGGGTTGGAGCACTTTGTGGATGGCTTGCGGCCTGATCCTGATTGCCGCGGTGGATGTGCCGGTGCAGTTGTATCAGGCCCACAAGAAACTCTTGATGACCAAGCAGGAGGTACGCGACGAGCACAAGGACCAGGAGGGTCGACCGGAGGTCAAGCAGCGGATTCGCCAACTGCAGCGTGAAATGTCCCAGCGGCGGATGATGGCGGCGATTCCGGAGGCCGACGTGGTCATCACCAACCCGACGCATTTTGCCGTGGCGCTCAAGTATGACGCCGAGAAGGGCGGGGCGCCGGTGCTGCTGGCCAAGGGCAGTGACTTCCTGGCGTTGCAGATTCGCGAAATTGCCGTGGCTCACCAAGTCATGCTGCTGGAGTCGCCGGCCCTGGCGCGCTCGATCTTCTACTCCACCGAGCTTGAGGAAGAGATTCCTGCCGGACTTTACCTGGCGGTGGCCCAGGTGCTGGCCTACGTCTACCAGATCCGCCAACACCGTGCAGGCAAGGGCAAGCGCCCGGACCCGCTCAAGGACCTGCCGATTCCACCGGATCTACGGCGCGATACTTCCGGCAAGCAGTCTTCCTCGGGTCCCATCGAGCCGCTGTAGGGGAGCAGGCAAGGCTCCGCTCGCAGGCGCCCCTTGTCAGAAAAATGGCTAATTGCCATTAGGTGCTCCATCGGCTTTTTCCGTTTGCCGGCAGGCGCGGGTGGGGGAGGTGGATATTCCTGCGAGCCCCTGGTTACCGCGTTCGATTAAAGTTGGAAGGCTTCTTGCAGTAACAGCCCCGTGCCGCTTCAGGCGTCAAAAGTTTGCTTTACGGAACGGGGTAAATCGGTGGATCGCTCTCAGTTAATCAACACGGCTCGCAGTAACCTAGCTGGTCTCGGCCAGGGCAACCTGGGTGTACCGGTGCTGTTGTTGGTCATGCTGGCCATGATGATGTTGCCGGTGCCGCCGTTCCTGCTGGACGTGTTCTTTACCTTCAACATCGCCCTGTCGATCGTGGTCCTGCTGGTCTGCGTCTATGCCCTGCGGCCGTTGGATTTCGCCGTATTCCCGACCATCCTGCTGGTGGCCACGCTGTTGCGACTGGCGCTCAACGTTGCCTCGACCCGGGTGGTGATGCTTCACGGTCAGGACGGCCACGCAGCGGCGGGCAAGGTGATCCAGGCCTTCGGTGAGGTGGTGATCGGCGGTAACTACGTGGTCGGTATCGTGGTCTTCGCGATCCTCATGATCATCAACTTCGTGGTCGTGACCAAAGGTGCCGGGCGTATTTCCGAGGTGAGCGCGCGTTTCACCCTGGACGCCATGCCCGGCAAGCAGATGGCCATCGACGCCGACCTGAACGCCGGGCTGATCGATCAGAACCAGGCCAAGCTGCGCCGTCTGGAAGTGGCCCAGGAGGCCGAGTTCTACGGTTCCATGGACGGTGCCAGCAAGTTCGTTCGCGGTGACGCCATCGCCGGCCTGCTGATTCTGTTCATCAACCTGATCGGCGGCATGGCCGTCGGTATCTTCCAGCACAACATGTCGTTCGGCGATGCAGGCCGGGTCTACGCCCTGCTGACCATCGGTGACGGTTTGGTGGCGCAACTGCCATCGCTGCTGCTCTCTACCGCGGCGGCCATCATGGTGACCCGAGCTTCGGGCTCCGAGGACATGGGCAAGCAGATCAACCGGCAGATGTTCGCCTCGCCCAGGGCGCTGGCGGTCTCTGCAGGCTTGATGGCGGTCATGGGCATTGTGCCGGGCATGCCGCATTTCTCCTTCCTCAGCCTCGCGGCGGTGGCTGGCGGCGCCGCCTACCTGCTGTGGCGCAAGCAAAAAGCGGTCAAGGTCCAGGCCCTGGAAGAAGTCCAGCGCCAGCAGGACCTGTTGCCATCCCCGGCTCGGGCCATGGAAACCAAGGAATTGGGCTGGGACGATGTGACCCCGATCGACATGATCGGCCTGGAAGTCGGCTACCGGCTGATTCCCCTGGTGGACCGCAACCAGGGTGGGCAGTTGCTGGCGCGGATCAAGGGGGTGCGCAAGAAGCTCTCCCAGGACCTGGGTTTCCTCATGCCCACGGTGCATATCCGTGACAACCTGGACCTGGCGCCCAGCGCCTATCGCCTGACGCTGATGGGGGTGATCCTGGCCGAGGCGGAGATCTACCCGGAGCGCGAGTTGGCGATCAATCCGGGGCAGGTCTACGGCCCTCTCAATGGTATTGCCGCCCGAGACCCGGCCTTCGGCCTGGAAGCGGTGTGGATCGAGATCAGTCAGCGGCCCCAGGCGCAGTCTCTGGGGTACACCGTGGTAGATGCCAGTACCGTGGTCGCCACCCACTTGAACCAGATTCTGTACAAGCACTCCAGCGAGCTGATCGGCCACGAAGAAGTCCAGCAACTGATGCAGTTGTTGGCCAAGAGTTCGCCGAAGCTGGCCGAGGAACTGGTGCCGGGCGTGCTGTCGCTGTCGCAATTGCTCAAGGTGCTGCAAGCGCTGCTGGCGGAGCAGGTGCCGGTGCGCGATATTCGCAGTATTGCCGAGGCCATCGCCAACAATGCCGCCAAGAGTCAAGATACTGCCGCTTTGGTTGCCGCGGTGCGCGTTGGATTGTCTCGCGCCATCGTCCAAAGCATTGTAGGGACTGAGTCTGAGCTGCCTGTGATCACCTTGGAGCCAAGGTTGGAACAGATTTTGCTCAGCAGTCTGCAGAAGGCAGGACAAGGCCAGGAAGAAGGCGTTCTGCTGGAGCCAAGCATGGCTGAAAAGCTGCAGCGATCGCTGATCGATGCGGCACAGCGTCAAGAGATGCAAGGTCAACCAGTGATTCTGTTGGTCGCGGGTCCAGTCCGCGCCATGCTCTCGAAGTTCGGCCGTCTCGCCGTTCCCGGGCTGCATGTGCTGGCGTACCAGGAAATTCCCGACAACAAGCAAGTGACCATCGTTGCGACAGTAGGGCCCAACGGCTGAGGTAGTGGGTTATGCAAGTTAAGCGTTTTTTCGCCGCCGATATGCGTCAGGCCATGAAACTGGTTCGTGATGAGCTGGGCGCTGAAGCCGCCATCATCGGCAACCGGCGGATCGCCGGAGGTGTCGAGCTGACGGCTGCGCTGGATTACAAGTTATCGGCCTTGTCGCCACGGGTTCCGAACATGGAACTCGAGGACGAGCTGCGCAAGACCCAGTCGCGGATCGTTACCGCCCAGGCCGAACTGAGCCTGCGGGGCGAGGGCGACAGCACCGCCATTACCAATCGCCAGCTGTTCGCCGGTCTGCCGCTGACCGCTGCCGAGCCGCTGATCGAGCCGACCCTGACCGAGCGTCCGCGCCCGGCGCCAGCCCCGGCGGCTCCCGTGGCCGACACGCGGGCCCTGGACTCGATGCGCTTTGAACTCAACGGCTTGCGCGAGCTGCTCGAAGTGCAGCTCGGCTCCCTGGCCTGGAGCCAGTTGCAGGGCAGCCGTCCGGAGCAGGCCAACCTTTGGCGCCGCTTGCAGCGTATCGGCCTGTCTGGTCCTTTGGCCCGCGATCTGCTGGCACTGATCAGCGAAATCGACGAGCCCCGCCAGGCCTGGCGCATGCTCCTGGCGCACCTGGCGCGGATGATCCATACCCCGGAAGTCGAGCCACTGGAAGAGGGCGGAGTGATCGCCATGGTCGGCCCGGCCGGCATGGGCAAGACCACCACCCTGGCCAAGCTGGCGGCACGCTACGTGCTCAAGTACGGGGCGCAGAACATCGCCCTGGTGAGCATGGACAGCTACCGCATCGGTGCCCAGGAGCAGCTCAAGACTCTGGGCCGCATCCTCAATGTGTCGGTGACCCACGTCGATCCCGGCCAATCCCTGGCCCAGGCCCTGGATCCGCTGCTGCGCAAGCGTGTGGTGCTGATCGACACCGCGGGCCTGCAGGCCAGTGACCCAGCCTTGCGCATGCAACTGGAAAGCCTGGCCGGTCGGGGGATCCGTTCGAAGAATTACCTGGTGCTGGCCACCACCAGCCAGAAGCAGGTGCTCACCGCTGCCTACCACAGCTACAAGCGCTGCGGCCTGGCCGGTTGCATCCTGACTAAACTGGATGAGACAGCCAGCCTGGGCGAGGTGTTGAGCCTGGCCATCAGTCATGAACTGCCGGTGGCCTACCTGACCGACGGCCCGCGGATTCCGGATGATCTGCACCTGCCTCGGCGGCACCAGCTGGTGAGCCGCGCGGTGAGTGTGCAGATGCAGGAGGAGCCGAGCGAGGAGGCCATGGCCGACATGTTCGCCGATCTTTACCACAGCCCGTCCAAGCGGGTGGGCTGAGGTAATCATGAATAGATTGCAGTGTATCTACATCGATGGTCTGCCATGCATTGTTCCGATGGTGAACGCGCAGCCAGTTATGTGGCCCCGTCTAAGTAAGACAAGGTAAAGAAAGAACATGGGCAGCATGCATCCCGTACAGGTGATCGCGGTGACCGGCGGCAAAGGTGGCGTCGGCAAGACTAATGTGTCAGTGAACTTGTCCCTGGCTCTGGCTGAGCTCGGTCGGCGGGTGTTGCTGCTGGACGCCGACCTGGGCTTGGCGAACGTCGATGTCCTGCTGGGCCTGACCCCCAAACACACCCTGGCCGATGTCATCGAGGGGCGCTGCGAGCTGCGCGATGTGCTGCTCCAGGGGCCTGGCGGCATCCGCATCGTTCCGGCGGCCTCGGGCACCCAGAGCATGGTGCACCTGAGCCCCGCGCAGCATGCCGGCCTGATCCAGGCGTTCAGCGACATCGGCGACAACCTCGATGTGCTGGTGATCGACACCGCTGCAGGTATCGGTGACTCGGTAGTCAGTTTCGTGCGGGCGGCCCAGGAAGTGTTGCTGGTGGTCTGCGATGAGCCCACCTCGATCACCGATGCCTATGCACTGATCAAATTGCTCAATCGCGACTACGGCATGAACCGTTTCCGGGTCCTGGCCAACATGGCCCAGAGCCCTCAGGAAGGGCGCAACCTGTTTGCAAAATTGACCAAGGTCACGGACCGCTTCCTGGACGTGGCTTTACAATATGTCGGTGCAGTTCCCTACGATGAAAGTGTGCGCAAGGCCGTGCAAAAGCAGCGTGCGGTCTATGAGGCCTTTCCTCGTTCGAAGTGTGCATTGGCGTTCAAGGCCATCGCGCAAAAAGTGGATACCTGGCCATTGCCGGCGAATCCGCGCGGGCATCTGGAATTTTTTGTCGAGCGGCTCGTGCATCAGACAGCAGGACCGGTGTTATGAGTGCCAGCGGCTACAACCTCTACAAGAAGTCGGCACGTGACAGCCAATACGAACTGATCGAGCGCTATGCGCCCCTGGTCAAGCGTATTGCCTATCACCTGCTGGCGCGGTTGCCGGCCAGTGTTCAGGTGGAAGACCTGATTCAGGCCGGGATGATCGGACTGCTCGAAGTGTCGACCAAATATGACGCGAGCAAGGGGGCGAGTTTCGAAACCTACGCGGGTATCCGTATTCGCGGGGCGATGCTCGACGAGGTTCGCAAGGGCGATTGGGCACCGCGTTCTGTACACCGCAATACGCGGATGGTCAGTGACGCGATTCGCGCAATTGAAGCTAAAACCGGTCGTGACGCTAAAGATCACGAAGTTGCGGCCGAACTTCAATTGAGTCTCGACGATTATTACGGGATTTTGAACGACACCTTGGGCAGTCGGCTGTTCAGCTTCGACGATCTGTTGCAGGACGGCGAGCATGAAGGGCTGCACGAGGATGGCGCCAGTGCTCATCTCGAACCGTCACGGGACTTGGAGGATGAACGCTTCCAGGCTGCGCTGGCGGATGCGATTGCCAATTTGCCGGAGCGCGAGCGACTGGTGTTGGCGCTGTACTACGACGAAGAGCTGAACCTCAAGGAAATCGGTGAGGTCCTGGGAGTCAGCGAATCGCGGGTCAGCCAGTTACACAGCCAGTGCGCGGCCCGTTTGCGGGGGCGTTTGGGGGAGTGGCGAGCGCGCTGACAGTCAGTGTGGGGACACTGCGATCAGGACCGGTGAAGCAAGCGCTGCACCGGTCTTGCAGTATGTGCTCCATGCAGTCGTTGTGTGTTGTGCCGGATTGATTGAATGACGCGTCCAGGTGCTGGATGCGTTTAAGACTGCTTGGAGGTCGAATTGGACAAGAACATGAAAATCCTCATCGTTGATGACTTTTCAACGATGCGGCGGATCATAAAAAACCTGTTGCGTGATCTGGGTTTCACCAACACGGTCGAGGCCGACGATGGCACTACCGCCATTCCGGTACTCAACAGCGGGAGCATCGACTTTCTGGTAACGGACTGGAACATGCCGGGCATGACCGGTATCGATCTGCTGCGCCATGTGCGCGCCGATGAAAAGCTCAAGCACCTGCCGGTGCTGATGGTGACTGCCGAAGCCAAGCGCGAGCAGATCATCGAGGCTGCCCAGGCCGGCGTTAACGGCTATGTAGTCAAACCATTCACGGCTCAGGCGTTGAAAGAGAAGATCGAAAAGATCTTTGAACGCATCGGTTGAGATGCGTAGCCATTGGGCCACGGGGGAGCTATGGAGCATAACGAATCTTCACTGGGCGACTTTGAGTCGACCCTGAAAAAACATGCACTGGAACTGGTCGAGAGCCTTGAAAAAGGCAGGTTTGGCGAAGCGGTGCAATTGATCCATGAGCTCAATCAGACCCGTGACCGCGGCCTGTACCAGGAAGTGGGCAAGCTCACCCGCGAGCTGCATAGCGCGATCGTCAATTTCCAGATTGATCCGCACATGCCGCAAGCCGAGGAAGTTTCACAGATCACGGATGCCACTGAGCGCCTGTCCTATGTGGTCCGGCTGACGGAAGCCGCAGCCAACCGCACCATGGACCTGGTAGAGAGCAGCACCCCGCTGGTCAACGGCCTGAGCACTGAAGCCCAGGCCTTGAGTGCAGACTGGGGGCGCTTCATGCGGCGTGAGGTCGGCGCTGAAGAGTTTCGCGAACTGGCACGCCGGGTCGACAGTTTCCTGACGCGCAGCGAGCAGGAAACCCGTACCGTTTCCGGCCACCTCAACGACATTCTGCTGGCGCAGGATTACCAGGACCTGACCGGTCAGGTGATCAAGCGTGTGACCCAGTTGGTCACGGAAGTCGAAAGCAATCTGCTCAAACTCGTCTTGATGGCCAGCCAGGTCGATCGTTTCGCCGGCATCGAACATGACCGTGAATCGATCCTCGCTGAAAAAGATCCGCAAAAACATCTCGCCAAGGGTGAAGGTCCGCAGATTCATGCCGATAAACGGGAAGACGTTATGTCCGGTCAGGACGATGTAGACGATTTGCTTTCCAGCCTTGGATTCTAGGAGCACCCATTAATGAGCTTCGGCGCCGATGAAGAGATCCTTCAGGATTTCCTGGTTGAGGCCGGCGAGATTCTAGAGCAACTGTCCGAACAACTGGTCGAGCTGGAAAGCCGGCCAGATGATGCGGACTTGCTCAATGCAATTTTTCGCGGTTTTCACACTGTTAAAGGGGGCGCCGGCTTCCTCCAGCTCAACGAGCTGGTGGAGTGCTGCCACATCGCCGAAAACGTCTTCGACATCCTGCGCAAGGGTGAGCGGCGGGTCGATTCGGAACTGATGGACGTGGTGCTTGAAGCGCTGGACGCGGTGAACGGCATGTTCAGCCAGGTCCGCGAGCGCTCCGCAATCACCGCTGCGACACCTGAATTGCTGGCTGCCCTGGCACGCCTGGCCGAACCGGCCAGTGCCGCGCCGGCTCCCGCCGCCGTGGTGGAAGAGGTGGTCGAGGCCGTGGCCGAGCCTGAGGCTCAAGCCCCGTCAGGTGATATCACCGACAACGAATTTGAGCTGTTGCTCGATTCGCTGAATGCCGCCAAGGCCGAAGCCGAGGCTGCGCCTGCTGCCGCACCGGCGGCCCAGGGCGAGCCGGGCAGCGATGAGATTACCGACGCCGAGTTCGAATCCCTGCTGGACCAGTTGCACGGCAAGGGCCAGTTCGCTCCCGATGCGGTAGCTCCCGCAGCGGCCAGCACCGGTGCTGGTGCGGCGGCGTCCAGTGATGAGATCACCGACGACGAATTCGAAGCCTTGCTGGATCAGTTGCACGGCAAGGGCAGCTTTGCCGTGGATGCTCTGGAATCGGCAGTGGCCGCGGCCCCGGCAGCAGCGGCGCCTAGCGCGGCAGCTGCTGGCAGCGATTTGATCAGCGATCACGAATTCGAATCCCTGCTGGATGAGCTGCACGGCAAGGGCAAGTTTTCCGAAACCCCTGGCGCGGCCAAGCCCGCTGCGGCGACTGCGGCACCTGCGGCAGCGGCTAGCGCGGCAGTGGCCAAGCCGGTGGCGAAGAAGCCCGAGGCCAAGGTCGAGGCGGCCAAGCCCGCAGCGGCTGCGGCACCGGCTCCAGCCCGTGCAGCCGCTGCAGCTCCGGCAGAAAAACCGGCCAGCGAAGCGGAAACCACAGTGCGCGTGGATACCGCGCGCCTGGACGAAATCATGAACATGGTGGGCGAGCTGGTGCTGGTGCGTAACCGTCTGGTGCGCCTGGGCCTCAACAGCGGCGACGAAGCCATGTCCAAGGCGGTGTCGAACCTCGATGTGGTGACGGCCGACCTGCAGACCGCGGTGATGAAGACCCGCATGCAGCCGATCAAGAAGGTCTTCGGGCGCTTCCCGCGCCTGGTTCGCGACCTGGCCCGGCAGCTGAAGAAAGAAATCAACCTGGAACTGGTGGGGGAAGAAACCGACCTCGACAAGAACCTGGTGGAGGCCCTGGCCGACCCGCTGGTGCACTTGGTGCGCAACGCGGTGGACCATGGCATCGAATCGCCGGAAGAGCGCGAGGCCTCGGGCAAGTCCCGGGGTGGCAAGGTGGTGCTGGCGGCGGAACAGGAGGGTGACCACATCCTCCTGTCGATCTCCGACGACGGCAAGGGCATGGACCCGAACGTGCTGCGCGGCATTGCCGTCAAGCGCGGGGTGATGGACAAGGACGCCGCCGACCGCCTGAGCGACACCGAGTGCTACAACCTGATCTTTGCCCCGGGCTTCTCGACCAAGACCGAGATTTCCGACGTCTCCGGGCGTGGTGTGGGCATGGACGTGGTGAAGACCAAGATTTCCCAGCTCAATGGTTCGATCAACATCTACTCGACCAAGGGCCAGGGTTCGAAGATCGTCATCAAGGTGCCGTTGACCCTGGCGATCATGCCGACCCTGATGGTCATGCTCGGCAACCAGGCCTTCGCCTTCCCGCTGGTCAACGTCAACGAAATCTTCCACCTCGACCTGTCGCGCACCAACGTGGTGGACGGCCAGGAAGTGGTGATCGTGCGTGACAAGGCATTGCCCCTGTTCTACCTCAAACGCTGGCTGGTCAGTTCCGCCGCTCATGAAGAGCAGCGCGAGGGCCACGTAGTGATCCTTTCGGTGGGCACCCAGCGGATCGGCTTTGTCGTCGATCAACTGGTGGGCCAGGAAGAAGTGGTCATCAAGCCCTTGGGCAAAATGCTTCAGGGAACCCCGGGCATGTCCGGCGCCACCATCACCGGTGACGGCCGCATCGCTCTGATCCTCGATGTCCCGAGCATGCTCAAGCGTTACGCCGCACGGCGTATTTGATTCGGCGGGGAGGGGCGGTTGGCCTCGCCCCACCTAACGGAGTGTTTATGGCAGTCAAAGTCCTGGTGGTGGACGATTCGGGTTTTTTCCGCCGCCGCGTCTCGGAAATTCTTTCAGCGGATTCGAATATCCAGGTCGTCGGCACGGCGACCAACGGTAAAGAGGCGATCGATCAGGCCCTGGCCCTCAAGCCGGACGTGATCACCATGGACTACGAGATGCCGATGATGGATGGCATCACCGCAGTGCGGCATATCATGCAGCGCTGCCCGACGCCGGTCCTGATGTTCTCGTCCCTGACCCACGAAGGCGCTCGAGTGACCCTCGACGCGCTGGATGCCGGGGCCGTGGATTTCTTGCCGAAGAATTTCGAAGACATCTCGCGCAATCCCGAGAAGGTCAAGCAACTGCTGTGCGAGAAGGTCCACAGCATCTCGCGCAGCAACCGTCGTTTCAGCAGCTACAGCGCGCCGCAGCCACAACCGGCCGCGGCACCGGCGCCGAGCACCTCCAGCTTCAGCAGCACCGCGCGTTCGGCGCCAGCGCCGACACCTGCCCGTGCACCGGCAGCAGGTCCGGCATCGCCGGCCCCCAAGCGCAAAGCCTACAAGCTGGTGGCGATCGGCACTTCCACCGGTGGCCCGGTCGCCCTGCAGCGGGTCCTGACCCAGCTGCCGGCGAACTTCCCGGCGCCTATCGTGTTGATCCAGCACATGCCGGCGGCCTTCACCAAGGCCTTTGCCGAGCGTCTGGACAAGCTGTGCCGCATCAGCGTCAAGGAAGCCGAGGATGGCGACATCCTGCGTCCGGGCCTGGCGTTGCTGGCTCCCGGCGGCAAGCAGATGATGATCGACGGTCGTGGCGCGGTGAAGATTCTGCCCGGCGACGAGCGCTTGAACTACAAACCGTGCGTGGACATCACCTTCGGTTCTGCGGCCAAGTCCTACAGTGACAAAGTTCTGGCGGTGGTACTCACCGGCATGGGCGCCGACGGCCGTGAAGGTGCGCGCCTGCTCAAACAGGGTGGCAGTGCGGTCTGGGCCCAGGATGAAGCCAGTTGCGTGATCTACGGCATGCCCATGGCCATCGTCAAAGCCAACCTGGCGGATGCGGTGTACAGCCTGGACGACATCGGCCGGCATCTGGTCGAGGCCTGTCTCTGATGGATGTGCTCAGCCTCATCGGGATCATCATGGCGTTTGTCGCCATCATCGGCGGCAACTACCTGGAAGGCGGTCACCTGTCGGCCCTGGCCAACGGTCCGGCCGCGCTGATCGTGCTCGGTGGCACCATCGGCGCGGCCTTGCTGCAGTCGCCGCTGAGCGCCTTCAAGCGCGCCATGCAGATCCTGGTCTGGATCCTGTTTCCGCCGCGGGTCGACTTGCCAGGTGGCATCGACCGAGTGGTCAACTGGAGCCTGACCGCGCGCAAGGAAGGCCTGCTGGGCCTGGAAGGCGTGGCGGATGCCGAGCCCGACACCTATTCGCGCAAGGGCCTGCAACTGCTGGTGGATGGCGCCGAGCCCGAAGCCATCCGCAGTATTCTTGAAGTGGATTTCTACACCCAGGAAAGCCGCGACATCGAAGCCGCCAAGGTGTTCGAGAGCATGGGCGGCTATGCGCCGACCATCGGTATCATCGGTGCGGTCATGGGCCTGATCCACGTGATGGGCAACCTGGCCGATCCGTCCCAGCTGGGCAGCGGCATTGCCGTGGCCTTCGTTGCCACCATCTACGGGGTGGCGAGTGCCAACCTGGTGCTGTTGCCGATCGCCGCCAAACTGAAATCGATCGCCCTGCGCCAGTCGCGTTACCGGGAGATGTTGCTCGAAGGCATCCTGTCGATTGCCGAGGGCGAGAACCCACGTTCCATCGAGTTGAAGCTGCAAGGCTTCATGGACTGATTATGGCCCGTCGTCGCCAGCCTGAAGAACACGTCAACCACGAACGCTGGTTGGTTTCCTACGCCGACTTCATCACTTTGCTGTTCGCGTTTTTCGTGGTCATGTACTCGATCTCCTCGATCAATGAAGGCAAGTACAAGGTCATTTCCGAAGCGCTGGTCGGGGTCTTCACCGACTCCGATCGTGCCCTCAAGCCGATTCCCATCGGCGATGAGCGGCCCAAGACCGTGACCCCGGCCAAGCCGCTGGTCAAGGACAGCGACCAGACCGACGCCGGTATCTCCGGGGCCAGTGATCCGCTCAAGAGCATCGCCGATGACATCAGCGCGGCCTTTGGCGACCTCATCAGCTCCAACCAGATGACCGTGCGCGGCAATGAGTTGTGGGTGGAGATCGAGCTGAATTCCAGCCTGTTGTTCGGCAGCGGCGATGCCATGCCCAGTGACCAGGCGTTCACCATCATCGACAAGGTGGCGAAGATCCTCAAACCCTTCGACAACCCGATCCATGTCGAAGGCTTCACTGACAACCTGCCGATCCAGACCGCGCAATACCCGACCAACTGGGAACTGTCCTCGGCCCGCTCGGCGAGCATCGTCCGCATGCTGGCGATGCAGGGGGTGAACCCGGCGCGGATGGCTTCGGTGGGGTACGGCGAGTTCCAGCCGGTGGCCAACAATGCCACTGCCGAAGGCCGTGCACGCAACCGCCGGGTGGTACTGGTGGTGTCGCGCAACCTGGATGTGCGGCGTAGCCTGACCGGCACCGGGACCGCCAATGCGACACCGGATGCGGCACTCAAGCGGGCTGGCACACAAACTGCACCAACCCCGGTGAAAACGCCGGTACAGGGAAGCGCCGTCAATTCTCCGTCACCCGCTTTATAACTTAGCGCTATGTCTCGCCCCGCTGTGGCCGGGCGGGAGGAACAAACTGAATGAGAGTCTGGGCAGTTGCCAATCAAAAGGGTGGTGTCGGTAAAACCACCAGTTCCATCGCTTTAGCCGGGTTGCTGGCCGAGGCGGGCAAGCGCGTGGTCGTGGTCGATCTCGACCCCCACGGTTCCATGACCAGCTATTTCGGCTATGACCCGGACAGCCTGGAGCACAGCAGCTACGACCTGTTCCTGCACAAGGGCAGCGTGCCCGAGGACTTGCCGGGCCAGTTGCTGCTGGGCACCAGCCACGAGCGCATTTCATTGCTGCCCTCGAGCACCGCCCTGGCCACCCTCGAGCGTCAGTCGCCCGGGCAGAGTGGCCTGGGCCTGGTGATCGCCAAGAGCCTGGCGCAGTTGTGGCAGGATTTCGACTACGCGGTCATCGACAGCCCACCGTTGCTCGGAGTGCTGATGGTCAACGCCCTGGCGGCCAGCCAGCAACTGGTGATCCCGGTGCAGACCGAGCACCTGGCGGTCAAAGGCCTGGAGCGCATGGTCAACACCCTGGCCATGGTCAACCGCTCGCGCAAGCAGCCGCTGCCGTTCACCATAGTGCCAACCCTGTTCGATCGCCGTACCCAGGCCTCCCTGGGCACCCTGCGCGTCCTGCGGGACAAGTTCCCCGAGGAAATCTGGCAGGGCTATATCCCGGTGGACACCCGCCTGCGCGATGCCAGCCGGGCCGGCCTCACGCCTTCGCAGTTCGACGGCAAAAGCCGTGGCGTACTGGCCTACAAGGCCTTGCTCAAACACCTGCTGGCCCAGCAGCTCGTGGCGCAGGTGGCTTGACGTGAAGCGCTATTCAAGTCGCTCCCCAGCCCGGCCGATAACCCCTACAGGTCACTGTGTCGGGGTTTTTGCGTGGGCATCCTCATGAACCGTCCTCTGGATATCAAGAGTCGGCCGCAGCTGGCGTTGCAGTCGTACCTGGACGCCTTGCTGCAGGACGCCACCGAAGAGCCGCTGGCGCCGGAGCCGGCCGTCGAGGTTGCGCCGCCCGTAGTGCTGGAGGCTTCCAGCGAAGTGCTGGACGAGTTCCAGGCCGCGGTGTTGGAAGAGCAGGCGCGGGACGCCCGGGTCCAGCAGCAGGCCATGCCTGCAGCCCGGGTCGAAGTGCCTGCCCCGGTGGTGACGCCGGTGCTGGAAGCGCCAGCGCCCGTGGCGACGACGGTTTCGCCCGTGGTGCCGAGGCTCCAGGCGCTGGTGCCGCCGTTGGTGGAAGTGCACTTGCCGCCGAGCAACACGCCGCCTCCGGTCACTGGCAGTGACCGTCCCAGCTGGGCGGCGGAGCCTTTTGAATGCCTGTTGTTCGATGTTGCCGGCCTGACCCTGGCTGTGCCCCTGGTGTGCCTGGGCTCGATCTATTCCCTGGCCGGGCAGGAGCTGACACCGCTGTTCGGCCAGCCCGAGTGGTTCCTTGGCATCTTGCCGAGCCAGTCCGGCAACCTGAAGGTCCTGGATACCGCGCGTTGGGTCATGCCGGATCGCTACCGTGATGATTTTCGCCAGGGCCTGCAATACGTGATCTCGGTCCAGGGCTATGAGTGGGGGCTGGCGGTGCATCAGGTCAGCCGTTCGCTGCGTCTGGACCCCAATGAAATCAAGTGGCGCAGCCACCGTGGCCAGCGTCCATGGCTGGCCGGCACGGTGATTGAACACATGTGCGCCTTGCTTGACGTCGCCGAACTGGCCGAATTGATCGCCAGCGGTGCTGCCAAGCAGATGGCTATCACTCAACCGGCCCACAAGCCGAAGTAAACCAACAACAGGCGGCGTCCTTCAGGCGCGGCCAGACAGAACACACGCCGTTTTCAACGGTTTTTTGAGGGGTCAGGGTATGAATAAGTCGTCGTCTGCACAGGGTTCCGAAGATCCGATCCTGCAATGGGTCACCTTCAAGCTGGATAACGAGTCCTACGGCATCAACGTGATGCGGGTCCAGGAAGTCCTGCGCTACACCGAGATCGCTCCGGTGCCGGGCGCGCCAAGCTACGTGCTGGGGATCATCAACCTGCGCGGCAACGTGGTCACCGTGATCGACACCCGCCAGCGTTTCGGCCTGGTGCCGACCGAAGTCAACGACAACACCCGGATCGTCATCATCGAGGCCGACAAGCAAGTGGTCGGGATCATGGTCGACAGCGTGGCGGAAGTGGTTTACCTGCGTCAGTCGGAAGTCGAGACTGCGCCGAATGTCGGTAACGAAGAGTCGGCCAAGTTCATCCAGGGCGTCTGCAACAAGAACGGCGAACTGCTGATTCTGGTGGAGCTGGACAAGATGATGAGCGAAGAGGAATGGTCGGAACTGGAGAGTATCTGATTGATCCTCGAGGTAGCGGTAATTGTCCTGGCGATCCTCTGGGTCGCCACTCTGGCTTTTTTCCTGTCCTATGCCCGCAACCAGCGGCAGATCGCTGCGCAGCAGGCCGAGGGCGATGCCGTGCGCGACCAGCGGATCAAGGACCTGGCCAAGCGCGTCGACCATTATCAGAGCGGTACGGTGCGCATGGGCGAGGATCTGCACGAGCTGCGCTCGGTGGTGGGTCCGTTACCGGACAAGCTGGCACAACTTGAGCAGCGCGACCCCTCGACCCTGTCCTTCGCCCAGGCCGCGCGCCTGGTGGGCATGGGCGCCAGCGTCGACGAACTGACTCAATCCTGCGGCCTGACCCAGGCCGAGGCCGAACTGGTCAGCAAGCTGCACAAGGGGTAGGGGCGGCTGCAAGTTGCCAGCTGCAAGCGACAAGCCTGTAGCTGAGCGCTTGAAGCTTGCCGCTGCTTGACCTTTCAGTAGTCGTCGCCGCGTTCGGTGATGTCCTTCTCCTGTTCCGCGAGCTGCGGATCGTGCCCCTGCGGAAACTTGCCCTTGAGATTCCAGGCGAAGGCGATGATCTCGGCGATGGTCCGGTACAGTTCCACCGGGATGCTCTCGCCCAATTCCAGTCGCGCCAGCAGCTTCACCAGCTCGGCGTTCTCATAGATCGGCACTTCATAGTCCCGGGCAATCTTCAGGATGGCTTCCGCCAGTTCATCGTCGCCCTTGGCGGTGAGGGTCGGGGCTTGCTGGCCGTCATATTTGAGGGCGATGGCCTGGCGCGGTGCGGGGCTGTGCTTGGTCATGCGGTTTCGTCCACCCAGCGTTGTTCCAGTCGGGTTTGCGGGCCCTGGGGCGGTGTGCCGAGGTGGCAATCCAGGTCGCCGACGTTCAGCCCCGAAGCCAGCAGGCGTTCACGCAGATTGCCCAGGTGGCTTTCGATCAGGCTCGCGGTGTAGGGGCGCTCGGCCCAGAGCTGGCTGGACAGCCGGCCCTGGACCAGTTGCGCCTGGACCTGCAGCGGTCCCAGGGGTTCCAGGTCGAAGGCCAGGTCGACTCGCCACAGGGACTGTTTGGGTTCACGTTCGTCACGCTTCTGTTCCGGCTCCGGTTCCGGTGGGTCCTCGCGCTGCAGCTTGACCTGCAAGGGCACGATGTCCTGCAGGTTGCGCATGGGGATCTCCAGCTGCCAGGTGGTCAGCTGCCGGCCATCGTCGGTCAGGCCGCTTTGTTCCAGGCTCGACAGTTGGTGGCTCTGCAAGCGCGATACCGCGGCGGCTGCCAGGCGCAGCAGTTGCTCCAGGTCACCTTCGCTTTCCAGGCTTTGCAGCAGCCGCTCGGGCAATGGAAAGCCGGTGGGCGAGGCCTTGGCGCTGACCTGGCCGAGGGTGCCCAGGGCGCTGCGCACAAAACTGGGCAATGACTGGGCCAGGGTATTGGCGGCCAGGATGGCGTTGAAGCTGGTGGAGGAGGGCAGGCCCGGGGTCAGTTGGGCGATCAGGCGCAGCAGGTCGGCCTTCATGTCCGGCACTTGCCCCGGGTTGGCCCCGGCCAGCAGCCGGGCCTCCAGAAACAGGCCGCTGCCCAGCAGGGCCTGGGCCACGCCGCGCGGGTTGCTCAGCTGTTGCGCATCGGGCAGGCCGGCCAGCAGGCGGTCCACTGCTGCACGCAGGTCGGCGGTGGTGGAGGTGTCGCTGTCGGCAGGCAGGTTCTGCAGGGCATTGATCAAGCCGCTCAGTGAGCCCTGGCGGCTTTGCTGGCTGGCCAGTTGGGCAGCAATGGCCAGCTGCTCCTGGCGATTGCTCAGGGGCACGAAGTTCAGGGTCTGGGAGTCCGAGACCAGGGCGCTGAGCAGGCTGCCGATGCGCAGCGGCTGGGGGCTGTCGATGCTCAGGGTGGCACCACTCTGGGCAGTGTTGAGCAGGCTCACCAGGGAGCGGTAGTTGGCCGGTTGATTGGCGCCCTGGGGCAGCATCTGGGTGGTCAGCACCTTGCCCTGGAGCAGGGTTCCCGGTGGCAGTTGGGTGGTGTCCAGGCGAGTCAGGGCGGCGACGCTGCTGGCAAGCGCCTGTTGCACGGTGATTGCCAGGTTGCCTGCCGAGGGCTGGGTCACCGCCAGGCTGGTGCCTTGGGGCAGGGGCTGGCTGCTGGTGGCCTGCAGGGTAGTTTGCCGGCCGTTGTCCAGGGTTACCTTGAGCAGCAGTTGGAATGTCTGGTCGGTCTGCTTGAGCGACAGCACTTCGGCCTTGGCACTCTGACCGGCGGTTATCAGGCCTTCCAGAGGTTGCACCAGCTTGAGCAGCTCACCGCTGATCGCCTGCGGGCGCGCAGTGCCGGGAACGGGCGCCTGGGGCAGCGGGAGGATGTTGATTTCGCCTGTCATTCGGACACAACCTGTGGAAATTAGCCCTCATTAGAGTAGGGCTTCGCATGTATAATGCCGCCCGTCTTTGGGGGAGTGGTGAAAACATTGCAAATGTTTGACGCAGCTCTCTAGAACAGGCCGCGAATGCATTTATCCTGCATCTCTTTAACGGCCGCTCGATTGCCGACTTGAACCCGTAAAGGCCTGTTATCCCTTGACCAGCCCCCTTCTCGAAGCCCTAGCACTCGCCTGTGAGCGTGATTGGCGGATGCTGTTTGAACACCTCGAGTTGCGTCTGAACGGCGGAGACATGGTGCAGATCAGCGGCCCCAATGGCAGCGGCAAGACCAGCCTGCTGCGTTTGCTCGCCGGCCTGATGCAACCCACCAGCGGTCAGGTACTGCTCAATGGCCAGCCCTTGCACGATCAGCGTGGCGAGTTGGCCCGCAACCTGTTGTGGATCGGCCATGCCGCCGGCATCAAGGACCTGCTGACGGCCGAGGAAAACCTCAGCTGGCTCTGTGCCTTGCACCAGCCAGCCTCGCGCGAGGCCATCTGGCAGGCCCTGGCGGCCGTCGGCCTGCAGGGGTTCGAAGACGTGCCCTGCCACACCCTGTCTGCCGGCCAGCAACGGCGCGTGGCCCTGGCCCGCCTGTACCTGGACAGTCCGCCGCTGTGGATCCTCGATGAACCGTTCACCGCCCTCGACAAGCAGGGCGTGGCCCAGCTCGAAGAACACCTGGCCCAGCACTGCGAGCAGGGCGGCTCGGTGATCCTGACCACCCACCACAGCCTGTCCCGCCTGCCCCCGGGCTATCGCGACATCGATCTGGGGCGGTGGGCCGCATGAAAGTCTTTGCCTTGTTGGTGGCCCGCGAATCGCGCCTGTTGTGCCGGCGTCCGGCGGAACTGGCCAATCCTTTGGTATTTTTCGCAATTGTTGTCGCACTGTTCCCGCTGGCCGTGGGACCTGAGACACAATTGTTGCAAACCTTGTCTCCAGGGCTGGTCTGGGTCGCGGCATTATTGTCCGTCCTGCTCTCGCTGGACGGGCTTTTCCGCAGCGATTTCGAAGACGGATCCCTTGAACAGTGGGTCCTTTCGTCGCACCCCCTGCCTCTTCTGGTTCTGGCCAAGGTGCTGGCACACTGGGTGTTTTCCGGGTTGGCACTGGTCTTGCTCGCACCCTTGTTGGCGGTGATGCTGGGGCTGCCTGCCGCCTGTCTGCCGGTGCTGCTGATGTCCTTGCTGCTGGGCACACCGGTGCTCAGCCTGTTGGGCGCGGTGGGTGCGGCATTGACCGTGGGGCTCAAGCGCGGCGGCCTGTTGCTGGCGTTGCTGATCCTGCCGATGTACATCCCGGTGCTGATTCTTGGCAGTGGCGCCCTGCAGGCGGCATTGCAGGGCATGCCGGCTACCGGATACCTGCTGTGGCTCGGGAGCCTGACCGCTCTGGCCGTGACCTTGACACCCTTTGCAATAGCGGCTGGCCTGAAGATCAGCGTCGGCGAATAATAATGAGGTCTGATCATTTTTTGATCACTTCTTTCTAAGAAAAGACCCAGGCTTTTCGACCACGAAAAGCACCCGTGATGGAAATAGTGAATGAACTGGACTTGGTTTCATAAGCTCGGCTCGCCTAAATGGTTCTATGGCATCAGCGGCAGGATGCTGCCCTGGCTCAGCATTGCCGCGGTGTTGCTGATCGCTGTCGGCGTGATCTGGGGCCTGGCCTTTGCGCCACCGGATTACCAGCAAGGCAACAGCTTTCGCATCATCTACATCCATGTGCCGATGGCGATGCTGGCTCAGTCCTGCTACGTCATGCTGGCCGTGTGCGGTGTGGTCGGACTGGTGTGGAAAATGAAACTGGCCGATGTCGCCCTGCAATGCGCGGCGCCCATCGGGCACTCGATCACCTTCCTGGCCCTGGTCACCGGGGCAATCTGGGGCAAGCCGACCTGGGGCTCGTGGTGGGTCTGGGATGCCCGTCTAACCTCGATGCTGATCCTGCTGTTCCTGTACGCCGGCCTGATCGCGCTCAATGCCGCCATCAGCAACCGCGACAGCGCGGCCAAGGCCTGCGCGGTGCTGGCGATTGTCGGCGTGGTGAACATTCCGATCATCAAGTACTCGGTGGAATGGTGGAACACCCTGCACCAGGGCGCGACCTTCACCTTGACTGAAAAGCCGGCCATGCCGGTGGAAATGTGGCTGCCGCTGCTGCTGACGTCCTTGGGCTTCTACTGTTTCTTCGGTGTGCTGCTGTTGCTGCGCATGCGCCTTGAGGTGCTCAAGCGCGAAGCCCGGACCAGTTGGGTCAAGGCCGAAGTCCAACGCAGCCTGGAGGCCGCCCAATGAGCTTTGCATCCTTCAGCGATTTTCTCGCCATGGGCCATCACGGCCTCTATGTCTGGTCGGCCTATGGCATTTGCCTGGTGGTCCTGGCGCGTGAGCTGGTGGCGCCGATCCTGGCGCGCAAGCGTTATCTGCAACAAGAGGCGCGTCGTCTGCGCCGGGAGAACGGTAAGTGAATCCGCTGCGTAAAAAGCGTCTTTTGATTATCCTGGCGATTCTGCTGGGCGTCGGCATTGCCGTCGGCCTGGCCCTCAGCGCGCTGAAGGAAAACATCAACCTGTTCTACACCCCGACCCAGATCGCCAACGGCGAAGCGCCCCTGGATACGCGAATCCGCGCCGGCGGCATGGTCGAGGCCGGTTCGCTGCAGCGTTCCGCCGACTCCCTGGACGTGAAATTCGTGGTCACCGACTTCAACAAGTCGGTGACCATCACCTACCGCGGCATCCTCCCGGACCTGTTCCGCGAAGGGCAGGGCATCGTCGCCCTGGGCAAGCTCAACGCCGATGGCGTGGTGGTGGCCGATGAGGTGCTGGCCAAGCACGACGAGAAGTACATGCCGCCGGAAGTCACCAAGGCCTTGAAAGACAGCGGCCAGTCGGCACCGACGCCAGCCAAAGAGGGTTAAGCCATGAGCTCCGCACTGTTCGTTCCCGAACTCGGCCACCTGGCGATGATCCTCGCCCTGTGCTTTGCCCTGGTCCAGGCCGTGGTGCCCTTGCTGGGTGCCTGGCGCGGCGACCGCCTGTGGATGAGCCTGGCCCAGCCGGCGGCCTGGGGCCAGTTCGCCTTCCTGGCGTTTGCCTTCGGTTGCCTGACCTACGCCTTCATGAGTGATGATTTCTCGGTGGCCTATGTGGCCAGCAACTCCAACAGCGCCTTGCCCTGGTACTACAAGTTCAGCGCGGTGTGGGGTGCCCACGAAGGCTCGCTGCTGCTCTGGGCGCTGATCCTCGGCGGCTGGACCTTCGCCGTGTCGGTGTTCTCGCGGCAGTTGCCGCAAGTGATGCTGGCTCGGGTGCTGGCAGTGATGGGCATGATCAGCACCGGCTTCCTGCTGTTCCTGATCATGACCTCCAACCCGTTTTCACGAATCCTGCCCCAGGTCCCGGCCGACGGTCGCGACCTCAATCCGTTGCTGCAGGACATCGGCCTGATCGTTCACCCGCCGATGCTCTACATGGGCTATGTCGGCTTCTCCGTGGCCTTCGCCTTCGCCATCGCCGCCTTGCTCGGCGGTCGCCTGGACGCGGCCTGGGCCCGCTGGTCGCGGCCCTGGACCATCGTCGCCTGGGCCTTCCTCGGCATCGGCATCACCCTGGGTTCCTGGTGGGCCTACTATGAGCTGGGCTGGGGCGGCTGGTGGTTCTGGGACCCGGTGGAAAACGCTTCCTTCATGCCCTGGCTGGTGGGCACGGCGCTGATCCACTCCTTGGCCGTGACCGAAAAACGCGGGGTGTTCAAGAGCTGGACCGTGTTGCTGGCCATCGCTGCTTTCTCCCTGAGCCTGCTGGGGACCTTCCTCGTGCGTTCCGGGGTCCTGACCTCGGTCCATGCCTTTGCCTCGGACCCCGAGCGCGGCGTGTTCATCCTGATTTTCCTGCTGTTCGTGGTGGGGGGGTCCCTGACCCTGTTCGCCCTGCGCGCGCCGGTGGTCAAGAGCCAGGTGGGTTTCAACCTGTGGTCGCGGGAAACCCTGCTGCTGGGCAACAACCTGGTGCTGGTGGTGGCAGCCTCGATGATCCTGCTGGGCACCTTGTATCCACTGGTGCTCGACGCCCTGAGCGGGGCCAAGATGTCGGTGGGCCCGCCGTACTTCAACGCCTTGTTCATTCCGCTGATGGCGCTGCTGATGGTGGTGATGGCGGTAGGCGTGCTGGTGCGCTGGAAAGACACCCCGGTGAAGTGGCTGGCGGGCATGCTCGGTCCCGTGCTGCTGGGCAGCGTGGCCCTGGCGGTGGTGGCCGGGGTGGCCTACGGCGACTTCAACTGGGCGGTGCTGGCGACTTTCCTGCTGGCGGCCTGGGTGCTGCTGGCGGGAGTGCGCGACATTTTCGACAAGACCCGTCACAAAGGCCTGATCAAGGGCCTGCCTAGCCTGACCCGCAGCTACTGGGGCATGCAGCTGGCGCACCTGGGCATCGCCGTCTGCGCCCTGGGTGTGGTGCTGTCGAGCCAGAACAGCGCCGAGCGCGACCTGCGCCTGGCGCCGGGCGAGTCCATGGACCTGGCCGGCTACCACTTCATCTTCGAAGGCGCCAAGCACTTCGAGGGGCCGAACTTCACCTCCGACAAGGGCACCGTCCGCGTGGTGCGCGATGGCAAGGAAGTGGCAGTGCTGCACCCGGAGAAACGCCTGTACACCGTGCAGAGCTCGATGATGACCGAGGCCGGGATCGACGCCGGCTTCACCCGTGACCTGTATGTCGCCCTGGGCGAACCGCTGGGCGATGGCGCCTGGGCGGTGCGGGTGCACGTCAAGCCGTTTGTGCGCTGGATCTGGTTCGGTGGCCTGCTCACTGGTTTCGGTGGCTTGCTGGCGGCCATGGACCGGCGTTATCGGGTCAAGGTCAAAAGCCGTGTGCGCGAGGCGCTGGGCATGACAGGAGCGACCGCATGAGACGCTGGATGATGATGTTGCCCCTGGCGGTGTTCCTGGTGGTGGCGGTGTTCCTCTATCGCGGCCTGTACCTGGATCCGGCCGAACTGCCGTCGGCGATGATCGGCAAGCCGTTCCCGGAGTTCTCCCTGCCTTCGGTGCAGGGCGACAAGACCCTGACCCGTGCCGATCTGCTGGGCAAGCCGGCCCTGGTCAACGTCTGGGCCACCTGGTGCATTTCCTGCCGGGTCGAGCACCCGGTGTTGAACAAACTGGCGCAGAAGGGCGTGGTGATCTACGGCGTCAACTACAAGGACGTCAATGCCGACGCCCAGAAGTGGCTGGCCGAGTTCCACAACCCCTACCTGCTGGACGTGCGTGACGAGGAGGGCTCCCTGGGCCTGAACCTCGGTGTCTACGGCGCCCCGGAAACCTTCTTCATCGATGCCAAGGGCATCATCCGCGACAAGTTCGTCGGGGTGATCGATGAGGTGGTCTGGCGCGAACAGCTGGCGGCCAAGTACCAGGCCCTGGTGGACGAGGCCAAGCCATGAAGCGCTGGTTAGCTGCTGCCATCCTGGGCCTGAGCATCGCCGGCGTGGCCCACGCCGCCATCGATACCTACCAGTTCGCCAATGACGCCGAGCGTGAGCGCTATCACGAGCTGACCAAGGAACTGCGCTGCCCCAAATGCCAGAACCAGGACATCGCCGACTCCAACGCGCCCATCGCCGCAGACTTGCGCAAAGAGATTTTCCGCATGCTCGGCGAGGGCAAGGACAATCAGCAGATCATCAACTTCATGGTCGACCGCTACGGTGACTTCGTGCGCTACCGGCCGGCCCTGACCGGCAAGACTGCGTTGCTCTGGTTCGGCCCCGGTGCGCTGCTGCTGGGCGGCCTGGTGATCATTGTCGTGATAGTCCGGCGGCGTCGCGTACAGCGCAACGACAGCCCGGCCACGCTTTCCGTCGAAGAGCGTCAGCGCCTCGACCAACTGCTGGATAAAAACCACCCATGATTGATTTCTGGCTTGCGGCAGGCCTGCTGCTCCTGATCGCCCTGAGTTTCCTGTTGATCCCGGTCTTGCGTGAGCGTCGTGCCCAGCGTGAAGAGGATCGTACCGCGCTGAACGTGGCGCTTTATGAAGAGCGCGTGGCCGAATTGCAGAGCCAGCAGCAAGAAGGCGTGCTCAGTGCCCAACAGATGGACAGTGGCCGCGCTGAAGCGGCCCGGGAACTGCTGGCCGACACCGAAGGCACAGGCCCGGCGCGCACTTCGCGCCTGGGCAAGCCGCTGCCACTGCTGGCAGCACTGCTGGTGCCGATCCTGGGCCTGGGGCTGTACATGCACTTCGGTGCCAGCGACAAGGTCGAGCTGACCCGCGAGTTCGCCCAGGCACCGCAATCCATGGAAGAAATGACCCGGCGCCTGGAGCGTGCGGTGGCGGCGCAGCCGGATTCTGCCGAGGGCCTGTACTTCCTCGGCCGTACCTACATGGCCCAGGACCGGCCGGCGGACGCGGCGAAGATCTTCGAGCGCACCGTGGCCCTGGCCGGGCGTCAGCCCGAGCTGCTGGGGCAGTGGGCCCAGGCCCAGTACTTTGCCGACAACAAGCAATGGTCGGACAAGGTCAAGGAACTGACCGACGAAGCCTTGAAGGCCGACCCCAATGAAGTCACCAGCCTTGGCCTGCTGGGGATCGCCGCCTTCGAGGGCGGGCGTTTCCAGGACGCCATCGATTACTGGAAGCGCCTGCAGGCACAGTTGCCGCCGGACGATAACTCCCGCGCTGCGCTGCAGGGCGGTATTGATCGCGCCAGCGAGAAGCTGGTGGCCGAGGGCGGCAAGGTCGCGACGCAGCCTGCGGTCAAGGCCAAGGGTGCGTTGCTCAAGGTCCGGGTCGACCTGGCCCCCGAACTCAAGGCCAAGGTCCAGCCCGGTGACAGCGTGTTCATCTTCGCCCGCGCCACCCAGGGCCCGCCGGCGCCGCTGGCGGCCAAGCGCCTGACGGTGGCCGACCTGCCAGCCACCGTCGAGCTGGGGGACAGCGATGCAATGATGCCGCAGTTGAAACTGTCGAACTTCCCTGAAGTCCAACTGGTTGCGCGCGTCTCACGTGCCGGCCAGCCCACGGCCGGTGAGTGGGTCGGGCACAGTCAGCCACTGGCCAGCAGCACCACGGCCGCCCAGCAGTTGACCATCGACCGTCCGGACCAATAATCAGAGAAGCCGCCATGACCGCCATCGCTCGCATCACCCTGTTGTCACTGGTCCTGGGGTTGAGCGCTTGTACGGTGCATCGGCCGCAGCCCGCTTCCTCCGAACCCATCCCGCCTGCGGGGCCGAGCACACGCCCGGTCCCGTCTACGGCTCCGGGCACGCCCAGCGCGCCTATTCCTGCCGCCAAGCCTTTGCCCCGCACCTCCGCCAGCTTTGCCCCGCCACCGGGTGGTCATAGCCACTGGGATGCGCGGCTTGGGGTCTATGTGCTGGACAACCAGAGCAACACCTTCTATCGCCAGCGTACCTATTACCGTTGGAACGACGGTTGGAGCCGTTCCATCAGCCCCGACGGCCCCTGGGAAGACACCGACATCCACGGTGTACCTGCCGGGCTCGGACGCCAGTTCCAGTAGTCGCCGAAAGCTGCAGGCCAGAGCCTGCGCCCCGAGCAGTTTATTTAAGCCTCGGGCCCTCTGGCCGATACAGCGGGGTGTTCCCGAGTATCAGCCGTTGAGCGCCCGATGAAGAATGACCTGAACAAACCCTATTTTGCGCCGATGGTGTCTTGGCTGGCCGTGGTCTGTGTGCTGTTGCTGGCGTATGGCTTTGGTCCGGCCGAGGTGCCGGAGCTGATCTACCTGTCGCTGGAGCCGGCGTGCCTGCTGGTGGCGTTCGCCTTCATGTACTACTTCTTCTGCTGGAGCTTCATATCGGTCTTTCGTCTGGGCGAGATCGGCTGGAAGCGCGTGGACTACGGCTGGCTGCTGCTGGCGTCCCTGGCCCTGATCAGCGCCACCCAGGCGGTGCGCGTGGACTGGTTCCAGACCGACTACCAGTTGGCGCAGCAGGCCCAGGCCGGGCTGCAGCGGCGGGTGGCCACCGAGATCGACGACATGCTGGGCGTGGAGCACTGCAAGGCCGCCGTTGATCGTTACGAGCCCCAGGATGCGGCCCAGGTCAGCAGCCTGTGCGAGCGTTTTGCAGCACTGGAGCGCACCGCCGACGGGCGCCTTTCGGCCTTGGCGGTGGTCAAGGTGCAGCAGGCGCTGGGGGATATCCGCGGCGAATATACGGCGGCCCCCATCAGCCAATGGCTGCAGGGCTTGAGCGCAAGCATCAAGGAACTGGAGCAGCAGCGGGCCGAGGTACGGCGGCTGAGCGGGCTGGTAACGGTCAGCGCTACCGAGAGGCTCTACAGCTACTTCGTGCCCTTGCTGCTGGTGATCGCCCTGGCATTGCGTGCTTCCAAGGTCACCGGCGAAGTGCTGCTCAAGGCACCGCGGCGGCGCAAGTTGTGGCTGATCGTCAACCGCCGCGTGGTCATCGATGGCCTGGGCTTTGCCCGTGGCGCCCGGGTCCGGCTGGACGAAGCCCTGGGCAACTGGCGGGTAGCCCGCTGGGGGGTGGTGCACCTGGGCTGCGACTTCATCGGCGCGCCCGGCCCTCAGGACACCCCGGTCCCGGTCACTCCGGGCTTCTACGAAAATGAATTCCAGTTGGCCCGCCTGACTGACTTCGACAGCAGCGAGTTCGTCGAGTGGGCCGCGAGCCAGACCATCGACACCTTGTACCTGGTCGGCGAAACCGACCTTGAACTGATCGAGCGGCTGCGTCGCTGGGGCGAGGCGGCAGGCATTGAAGTGCTGATTCGCGAGCGGATCTGAGGCGGGCGACGCCAGCGCCCGGGACTTCAGGACCCGGCCAGCAGGGGTTGCACATACTCGACAAACGCCCGGGCCTTGGCGCTGGTCATGCGCCCGCTGGGAAATACCGCCCATAAGTGCTGGGGAGGCAGTTGCCATTGAGGTAACACGGCCTTGATCGCGCCACTGGCCAGCTCCGGGGCGAACATCCACTGGGAGGTCACGGTCAGCCCGAGGTGGGCCAGCACCGCCTCGCGCAGGCCTTCGGCGGCGTTGACCCGGATCCGACCATTGGCGGTTATCCAGTGTTCTTCCGCCCCCCGAGTGAAGCCCCAGGTGGTCCCCCCGGCCAGGCTGTAGAGCACCGCCTGATGCCGGTCCAGTTCTGCGGGGTGGGCCGGCTCGCCGTGGCGGGCGAAGTACTGCGGCGTGCCCATCACCAGGCGCGGGCATTCGCCAATCTTGCGCGCCGTGAGGCTGGAGTCGGTGAGATTGCCGATCCGCAGGGCCACATCCACCCCGGCTTCCACCAGATCGATATTGCGATCGTCGAGCACCGCGTCGATGTGCAATTGCGGGTGCTGATCGAGGAAGGCCCCCAGATGGCCAATGATGTGCATGCGGGCAAAGGTTACCGGGGCGCTGATGCGCAGCGTGCCACGCAATCCTGCCGCCGAGCCGCGTGCGGCATGCTCTGCTTCGTCGGCTTCTTCAATGGCGCGCTTGGCTCGCTGGAAGAACGCCAGTCCGGCCTCGGTCGGGGTCAGGCCGCGGGTCGAGCGCAGCAATAAGCGCACCTTCAGGTGTGCTTCCAATTGGGCGACGCTTTTCGATACGGCGGGCTGGCCGATGTTCAAGCGTCGGGCGGCAGCGGAGAACGAGCCGCTTTCCACCACGTGGACAAAGGTTTCCATTGCTGCCAGACGGTCCATCGGGGTGTCCTTGAAGGCTGGGGGCGGATTCGCCGGCAATGGGCTCGTGCTCCTGGCCGGACAATGCCGGGCCGGTCAACCTGACCATCCCCGGCGGGGTTGCTCAGCGCATCGCCTGCTTGGTTCAGGCACTGGTCCGACGGGCTGCGGTCGGTACGCAGAGAAAACGTGCCAGGGCCAGCAGCGGGAAGGCGCTGCCGACGATGACGATCCACAGCCAGCCGCCGTGCTCGTATACCGCACTGGCGATCGAAGAACCAAAGGCCCCGCCGATGAAGATGCTGGTCATGTACAGCGCATTCAGACGGCTGCGGCTATGGGCATCCAGGGTGTACACCGCACGTTGCCCCAGCACCATGTTCATCTGTACGCAGAAATCCAGGACCACCCCGGTCACGGCCAGGCCAATGACGCTGTAGGCCGGGTGGACAAAGGCCGGCAGGAAGCTCAGCACGGCGAACAGCATGGCCAGCAGCGAGGCGATGCGGGTATGCCCGGCATCGGCCAGGCGGCCGCTGATGGGGGCGGCAATGGCGCCGATGGCACCGACCAGGGCAAAGAGCGCGATCTCGCTCTGGGACAGGCCATGGTTGCGCGCCAACTCCAGGGGCGCGGCGGTCCAGAACAGGCTGAAGGCGGCGAACATGCAACCCTGGTAGAAGGCCCGCTGGCGCAAGACCGGCTGCTGGCGCAGCAGGGTTGCCAGGGAGCGCAGCAGTTGGCCATAGGTGGCGCTGTGGTTGGGCTGGCGCTTGGGGATGGTGAGCAGCAGCACCAGGCTGATGGCCGCCATCAGTGCAGCGGCGGCGATGAACATGGCCCGCCAGCCGAAGTGGTCGGCCACCAGGCTCGAGACCGGGCGAGCCAGGAGGATCCCCAGCAGCAGGCCGCCCATGATGCCCCCGACCACGCGACCCCGGGATTCTTCAGGCGCCAGGTGCGCCGCCAGGGGAATCAGGATCTGCACCGACACCGAGCTGAAGCCGATCAGCAGCGACACCAGGAGAAAGGCATTGGGTTGCTGGGTAAAGGCCGCCCCCAGCAGGCTGGCGATGGCCACCAGGGTGGTGATGATCATCAGCCGGCGGTTTTCCAGCAGGTCGCCCAGGGGCACCAGGAAGAACAGCCCCAGGGCATAGCCGATCTGGGTCAGGGAGACGATCAGGCTGGCCAGGGAACTGGACAGGCCCAGGTCCGGGGCGATCAGTTCGATGATCGGTTGCGCGTAGTAGATGTTGGCGACGATGGCGCCGCAGCAGAAGGCGAACAGCGCCACCATGCCTCGGGTCATTGTCAGGCTGCCGGCCGGCAGCGCCTGGGAGATGGAAGTCATCAGGGTTCTCTTGGCGACGAAAGGATCGAGCGAGATTAAGAGACAGCGCGCTAACGCAGTAGAGAGGGCCGGGCAATAGCATTCATTCCTGTGGGGAATAAATGACCGAGGGAAGAACGAACGGATATGGCCGGGCGTGCCGCTGCCGAGGGTCGATGATACATTTACTTACATCCTGTTCGATAGCATGCTCATCTTCTTCGGGAGCCCTTGAGCCGGTGGTCGGCTTTGCGCTCCGCCTTTGTGCAGAGGAGTCGGCCTTATGAATCGATCGTTACCCGGCCTGTTGTGCAGCATGCAGTGTCTTGCCCTGGTGATCCTGCTGGGCAGTGTCCTGGCCCAGGCCCAGGACGCCCCGGGCATGCGCATTGGCGTGCGGGGGGAAATCACCGGAGTCAGCGGCGACGTGCTGCGGGTGCATGCCAACAGCGGCGAGAATGTCAGTGTCGATCTCACGCCGCAGACCCAGGTGCGCGCCGTGACCCTGGCCAATATCGAAGACATCAAGCCCGGCAGCTATATCGGCTCGGCGGCCATGCCCATGGCCGACGGCACCCTCAAGGCCATGGAAGTGCATGTATTCCCACCGCAGCTGGCCGGCACCGGCGATGGCCATCGGCCCTTCGACCTGGCCAAGGGCAGCAGCATGACCAATGGCAGTGTCGGTGACCTGGTGGTGAGCAATGGCCGCACCCTGACCGTCAACTACAAGGGGGGCCAGCAGAAGATCCTGGTACCGGACGACGTGCCCATCGTCAACCTCGCTCCCGGCGATCGCAGCCTGCTCAAGACCGGGGTCAAGGTGGTGATGTTCGTCACCCAGAGCGCCGACGGCAAACTCACCGCGCAATCGATTTCCGCCGGCAAGGACGGGGTTGCACCGCCGATGTAAGGGGCTGTGCCTGGGGCACTGGGCACGGGATCCCGTCGAGCCTTGCATTGCCAAATGTTGCAGCGCGGTAGTTGCGGTGGAAGTCGGTGGGGCCTTGGTTTAGGGTTTCCGGTCGTTCAGTACGGCAAGGACCCCTTATGGAGAAGTCAACGTTCAATCCGGCCAGTGTGTTCAATTCATTGCAGTACGGCTTCAGCCAGGCGGTGGAGGTCCGTGGTGGCCGGCGCCTGTTGCTGTCCGGCCAGGTGGGGGTGGATGAGCAGGAGCGTACGGTGGGCCCGGGCCTGCGGGAGCAGACCGAGCAGGCCTTCGACAACATCGCGAAAGTCCTGGCCGAGGCCGGTGGTCAGCTGGCGGATGTGGTGATGCTGCGGATCTACATCGCCGAAGCGGCCCGGGAGCAGCAGGATCACATCAGCGCGGTGCTGCTGGAGCGTTTTGCCAGCCAGCCGCCAGCGTCTTCCTGGATCATCGTCAGCGGGCTGTCATTGCCGGAGTGGCTGATCGAAGTCGAGGCAGAAGCGGTGCTGGAGGAGCGGTTCCAAGTGGTCGAGGCGGCGTTGTTCAGCCCGGCCCGGGCCCTCTGAGCCCGGTGATAGCACTATAAAAAAAGCGACCGCCAGGGTCGCTTTTTTCATTCACGGCTTCGGGTCACTTGGCGTTGGTGTAGATCTGGTCGAAGATCCCGCCGTCGTTGAAGTGGGTCTTCTGCACGCTGCGCCAGTCACCGAAGGTCTTCTCCACCGAAAGGAAGTCGACTTTCGGGAAGCGGTCGGTGTACTTGGCCAGCACCTTCGGGTCCCGTGGGCGCAGGTAGTTGTTGGCGGCGATTTCCTGGCCTTCCGGCGACCACAGGTACTTCAGGTATTCCTCGGCCGCGGCACGGGTGCCTTTCTTCTCCACCACCTTGTCCACCACCGATACCGGCGGCTCGGCTTCGGCGGACACGCTCGGGTAGATCACTTCGAACTGATCGCGGCCGAATTCCCGGGCGATCATTTCCGCTTCGTTCTCGAAGGTCACCAGCACGTCGCCGATCTGGTTGGTCATGAAGGTGGTCGTCGCGGCGCGGCCACCGGTGTCCAGCACCGGCGCCTGCTTGAACAGTTTGCCGACAAAATCCTTGGCCTTGTTCTCGTCGCCGCCGTTCTTCAGCACGTAGCCCCAGGCCGAGAGGTAGGTGTAGCGGCCGTTACCCGAGGTCTTGGGGTTGGGCACGATCACCTGCACGCCGTCCTTGAGCAGGTCCGGCCAGTCTTTCAGGGCCTTGGGGTTGCCTTTGCGCACGATGAACACGGTGGCCGAAGTGAAGGGGGCGCTGTTGTCCGGCAGGCGGGTCACCCAGTTGTCCGGTACCAGCTTGCCGTTGTCCGCCAGGGCGTTGATGTCGGTGGCCATGTTCATGGTGATGACGTCCGCCGGCAGGCCATCGATGACCGAGCGCGCCTGCTTGCTGGAGCCGCCGAAGGACATCTGCAGGGTGATGTTCTCGTTGTGCTCGGCTTTCCAGTGTTTCTGGAAGGCGGAGTTGTAGTCCTTGTAGAAGTCGCGCATCACGTCGTAGGAGACGTTGAGCAGGGTCGGTGCGGCCTGGGCGGCACTGCCCAGGGCCAGGCCGGCAGCCAGTAGCGAGGCGCTGAAAAGTTTTTTCACTGCACATTCCTTTTATTCGAGAGTGAAGGCCATTTGCCGCCGACTATAGCCGGGGCGCTATATCTCTTTAAAGATTAAAAAGATCTTTGCTTATTCCATTTTCTTGAACAGCGCATTGCCACAGCGAGAGCAGAACGCCGCGGCGGGTTCGTGGCTGTTTTTCCGGCACACCGGGCAGTCGTGCTTGAGCTGTTCGCCGCGCATGGCGCTGGCCAGTTCGGCGGTGAAGATCCCGGTGGGCACGGCGATGATCGAGTAACCGGTGATCATCACCATGGACGAGATCATCTGGCCGAGCACGGTCTTGGGCACGATATCGCCGTAGCCCACGGTGGTCAGGGTGACGATGGCCCAGTAGATGCCCTTGGGAATGCTGGTGAAGCCGTGTTCCGGGCCCTCGACCACGTACATCAGGGTGCCGAACACCGTGACCAGGGTGCAGACGCAGAGCAGGAACACCAGGATCTTCTGCTTGCTGCCGCGCAAGGCGTCCAGCAGGTAATGGGCCTGCTTCAGGTAGGGGGCGAGCTTGAGCACACGGAAGATCCGCAGCATGCGGATGATGCGGATGATCAGCAGGTACTGGGCGTCGCTGTAATACAGGGCGAGGATCCCGGGGACGATCGCCAGCAGGTCCACCAGGCCATAGAAGCTGAAGGCGTAGCGCAGCGGCTTGGGTGAGCAATACAGCCGCAGGCCGTACTCGATGGCGAAGATCAGGGTGAAGCCCCATTCGATGTAGGCCAGGACGTTGGCATAGTCGCGGTGCACCTGATCGATGCTGTCGAGAACCACGATCACCAGGCTGGCGAGGATGATCAGCAGCAGGGTGGTGTCGAAGCGTCTTCCAGCCACGGTATCGGTCTGGAAGATCATCACGTAGAGGCGTTGCCGCCAGTTGTCGCTGTTGCCCATGGAAATCGCCTGAATCGAAAGTCAGCGAAGCCTAGGGGGATTTGCCGAAGGAGCGCAAGGCACATCGTCCCGGGCTTGCGCGCCGAAGATCCGGCTGCCGGCGCGTACCAGCCAGCAGGCCAGGACAAAGGGCGCGGTCAGGGGCGGCAGCCCCAGGGCCACCAGCCCCGGAGTGATCAGCAGGGCCAGGAGCATGCCCAGCAGCGGCGGCCAGGGGCGCCGAGCCTGGGGGCCCAGGGCCAGGCCCACCAGGGCGCAGTTGTAGCCACCCAGGCCGAGCAGGGCCTGGCTGTTGTCCTGGAGCATCAGGCTGAAGGCCAACCCTGCAGCGGAACCGGCCAGGGCCCAGAGCGCCGCACGCCGGCTGGCCAGCGCCAGCCCGAGGGCAATCAGCAGCCCGGCCAGCGGGTATCCGAGGAACATGATCTGTCCCAGCCCCTGCAACAGGGCACTGCCCAAGCCGGTGGCGGACAGTGCGGGGGAGAGAGGAGGAAGGCTCGGCAGGGTCTCGAACAGGCTCAGCAGCAACCAGCCGAGGCCGACGAAGGGCGCCGTGTAGGCCGGCAGGCTGCCAGGGTTCTGGGCGCGCTTGAGCCACTGCTGGGTAATGATCGCGCTCAGGCCGCCTGCGGCGATGATCAGCGGTGGCAGCAGCACCGACCAGGGCAGGAAGAGGCTCAGCAACAGGCCCAGCAGCACGCCGTTGTAGCTGAACAGCCCGGCTTGCCGGTCGGCTTTGGAGTACCCCCGCTGTTGCGCGGTGAGCAAACCGGCCAGGGCGCCCAGCAGGGCGCCGCCGAAAAGGGCTGGAGCGCAGACCAGGATCGCCAGCAGGCACAGCAGGCCGCACAGCGGGTGACGCTGGAGGAAGATCTGACTGAAACCGTTGAGCAGGGCCGTGGCCCAGTCAGGGCAGAAAGCGTTGAAAGACTGTGAAGGCATGACGGACATCAGTGGATACGAGCCTTGGCGGACGCTGCACTCGATCCGCAAGGCACCCTCTGCGGGAGGCTCTGTACGGATCGGTTGTGCAGCGGCATCGAAGGCCGCAGGTCAGAGAAGGGTTTCGACGCGCAGCGAGTTGGTCGTACCCGGTTGGCCAAACGGCACGCCGGTGGTGATCACCACGGTGTCGCCGCGCTTGGCCAGGCCTTGGGCCTGGGCAATCTCCAGGGCCGTGGCGCAGACCTCGTCGACCTGGCGCAGGCGGTCGTTGACCACCGAGTGCACGCCCCAGGCCACGGTCAGGCGGCGAGCGGTCTGCAGGTTGGGTGTCAGGTTGAGGATCGGCACCGACGGACGCTCACGGGCGGCGCGCAGGGTCGAGCTGCCGGACTCGCTGTAGTTCACCAGCACCGCCACCGGCAGGATGCTGCACACCCGACGGATCGCGCAGCTGATGGCGTCGGACACCGTGGCCTCGGCCTGGGGCCGGCTGACGTCGAGCTGGGTCTGGTAGTCCGGGCCGGTCTCTACCTGGCGGATGATCTTGCTCATCATCTGCACCGCTTCCAGCGGGTATTCGCCGGAAGCGGTTTCCGCCGACAGCATCACCGCGTCGGCCCCTTCGGCCACGGCGTTGGCGACGTCGGTCACCTCGGCCCGGGTCGGCGCCGGTGAGAAGCGCATGGACTCCAGCATCTGCGTGGCCACCACCACCGGCTTGCCCAGCTGGCGGCAGGTACTGATGATGTTCTTCTGGATCTGCGGCACGGCTTCCGCCGGGACTTCAACCCCCAGATCACCGCGGGCGACCATGATCGCGTCGCTCAGCTCGGCAATTTCCCGCAGTTGAGTGACGGCCGAAGGCTTCTCGATCTTGGCCATCAGGTAGGCCTTGTCGCCGATCAGTGCACGGGCTTCACGGATGTCTTCCGGGCGTTGCACGAAGGACAGCGCCACCCAGTCCACTCCCAGTTCCAGGCCGAAGCTCAGGTCGCGGCGATCCTTGGCGGTCAGCGGGCTGAGGTCGAGCACTGCCTGGGGCACGTTGACGCCCTTGCGGTCCGACAGTTCGCCGCCGTTGAGCACCGTGGTGTCAATGGCGTCGGCGTGCTTGGCGATGACTCGCAGGCGCAGCTTGCCGTCGTCCAGCAGCAGGTCCATGCCCGGCTCCAGTGCAGCAATGATCTCTGGATGGGGCAGGTTGACCCGCTGGGCATTGCCCGCTTGGGTGTCGAGGTCCAGGCGCAGGGATTGGCCGCGGACCAGTTGGACCTTGCCGTCGGCGAAGGTGCCGACCCGAAGTTTCGGCCCCTGCAGGTCCATGAGGATGCCCAGGGGGTGGTTCAGCTCTTTCTCGATCTGGCGGATCCACTGGTAGCGCTGGGCGTGGTCGGCGTGGGTGCCGTGGCTGAAATTGAGGCGGAAAATGTTCACTCCGGCCTGTACCAGCTCACGGATATCTTCGATCCCGTCGATGGCCGGACCCAGGGTGGCGAGGATTTTGACCTTCTTGTCAGGCGTCATGTTTGGGGCTCTCGAGAATCAGGATGGCGCGGAAGTCGTTGACGTTGGTACGGGTCGGCTCGGTGACGATCAAATCGCCCAGGGCCTCGAAGTAGCCGTAGCCATTGTTGTTGTCCAGCTCGTTGCTGGCGCTCAGGCCCAGGGCCGCGGCGCGGGCATAGCTGTCCGGGGTCATGATGGCGCCGGCGTTGTCCTCGGAGCCGTCGATGCCGTCGGTGTCGCCCGCCAGGGCGTAGATCCCGGGGTGGCCCTTGAGGCTGTCGGTGAGGCTCAGGAGGAACTCGGCGTTGCGCCCGCCACGGCCATTGCCGCGCACGGTGACGGTGGTTTCACCGCCGGAGAGGATCACGCAGGGCACGGCCAGGGGCTGGCCATGCAGGGCCACTTGCCGGGCGATGCCGGCGTGGACCTTGGCCACCTCGCGGGATTCGCCCTCCAGGTCGCCGAGAATCAGCGGGCTGAAACCGGCCTGGCGGGCTTTCACCGCCGCCGCTTCCAGGGACTGCTGGGGGCGGGCGATCAACTGGAAGTGGCTGCGCGCCAGGCTCGGGTCGCCCGGCTTGACGGTTTCCGACTCGGGGCTCTGCAACCAGCTGCGTACCGCTGCGGGTACCTCGATCCCGTAGCGCTTGAGAATCCCCAGGGCTTCGGCCGAGGTGCTCGGGTCGGCCACGGTGGGGCCGGAGGCGATGACCGTAGCCAGGTCGCCGGGAACATCGGAAATCGCATAGGTATAGACCGTGGCCGGAAAGCAGGCCTTGGCCAGGCGTCCGCCCTTGATCGCCGAAAGGTGCTTGCGCACGCAGTTCATCTCGCCAATGGTGGCGCCGGACTTGAGCAGGGCCTTGTTGATCGCTTGCTTGTCGGCCAGGGTGATGCCGGCAGCAGGCAGGGCCAGCAGCGCCGAACCACCGCCGGACAGGAGGAAGATCACCCGGTCCTGCTCGCTGAGGTTGCTGACCAGTTCCAGCACCCGCTTGGCCACGGCCAGGCCGGCGGCGTCGGGCACCGGGTGAGCGGCCTCGACCACTTCGATCTTGTTGCAGGGCGCGCCGTGGCCGTAGCGGGTGACCACCAGCCCGCAGACTTCGCCCTGCCAGGCGCGTTCCACCACCTGGGCCATGGCTGCGGCGGCCTTGCCGGCGCCGATGACGATGACCCGGCCGCTGCGGTCGCTGGGTAGATAGGCTTCGAGAACGTGTTGCGGATGGGCGGCGTCGATGGCTGTGGCGAACAGCTCACGCAGGAATTGTTGCGGATCGACCGACATGGCGGGCTCCCGGATTTCTTGTTATGGGGGGGCTTGAAGCTGGGTGTAGCCGCCGCCGAAAGCGGCGACGGTGTGTGCAGGGCCTTTCCCTGGCCCGCTGCGAAGCGTCTCCTGCGTGAGCCTTCGCAGCCTGCGGCAGCGGCTACAGACAGTGCGTGTTACTTGTCGCGGATCGAGAAGTTGGCCATGTGCTCCAGGCCCTTGATCAGGGCCGAGTGGTCCCAGTTGCCGCCACCTAAGGCGGTGCAGGTGCTGAACACCTGCTGGGCATTGGCGGTGTTGGGCAGGTTGATGCCCAGCTCGCGGGCGCCGCTCAGGGCCAGGTTCAGGTCCTTCTGATGCAGGTTGATGCGGAAGCCCGGGTCGAAGGTGCCCTTGATCATGCGCTCGCCGTGCACTTCGAGGATCTTCGAAGAGGCGAAGCCGCCCATCAGCGCTTCCCGCACCTTGGCCGGATCGGCGCCGTTCTTCGAGGCGAACAGCAGGGCCTCGGCCACCGCCTGGATGTTCAGCGCGACGATGATCTGGTTGGCCACCTTGGCGGTCTGGCCATCGCCGTTGCCACCCACCAGGGTGATGTTCTTGCCCATGCTCTGGAACAGCGGCAGGGCACGTTCGAAGGCTTGGCTGTCACCGCCGACCATGATGCTCAGGGTCGCGGCCTTGGCCCCGACTTCGCCGCCGGATACCGGGGCATCCAGGTACTGGGCGCCTTTCTCGTTGATCTTGGCGGCAAAGGCCTTGGTCGCGGTGGGCGAGATCGAGCTCATGTCGATGACGATCTTGCCCTTGCCGATCCCGGCAGCGACGCCGTCGGCGCGCAGCAGCACGTCTTCGACCTGGGGGGTATCGGGCACCATGACGATGATGAACTCGGCTTCCTGGGCCACTTCCTTCGGCGAGGCCAGGGCCACGGCGCCGGCGGCGATCAGATCGGCCGGAGCCTTGCCGTGATGCTCGGACAGAAACAGGCTGTGACCGGCTTTTTGCAGGTTCGCAGCCATTGGGTGGCCCATGATGCCGGTGCCGATAAATCCGATTTTAGCCATGATGAAAATCCTCTATTCAGACAGACCTTGTAGGAGCCGGCTTGGCGGCGAAGGCGGCCGCCAGGGCGCTGCAAGGCTTCGGGCCTGTTTGCCGGCGAGCCGGCTCCTACGGGGACGGGTTCAGATCGCGTTGTGGGTCTTCAGCCAACCGAGGCCGGCTTCGGTGGTGGTCAACGGCTTGTACTCGCAGCCGACCCAGCCCTGGTAGCCGATGCGGTCCAGGTGCTCGAAGAGGAAGCGGTAGTTGATTTCACCGGTGCCCGGCTCGTTGCGCCCGGGGTTGTCCGCCAACTGGATATGGTTGATCTGCTCCAGGTGGTTGGCCATGGTCCGCGCCAGGTCACCTTCCATGACTTGCATGTGATAGATGTCGTACTGCAGGTACAGGTTGGCGCTGCCCACCTGTTCGCGGATCGACAGCGCCTGGGCGGTGTTGTTGAGGTAGAAGCCGGGAATGTCGCGGGTGTTGATGGCTTCCATCACCAGCTTGATGCCGACGGCCTGGAGCTTGTCGGCGGCGTACTTGAGGTTGGCGACGAAGGTCTTTTCCACTAGCGCCTGGTCTGCGCCCTGGGGGCGGATCCCGGCCAGGCAGTTGACCTGGGTATTGCCCAGCACCTGGGCGTAGGCGATGGCCAGGTCGACCCCGGCCCGGAACTCCTCGACCCGGTCGGGCAGGCAGGCGATACCGCGCTCGCCCTTGGCCCAGTCACCGGCCGGCAGGTTGAACAGCACCTGGGTCAGGCCATGGGCGTCGAGCTGGGTCTTGATCTCGGCGGAACTGAATTCGTAGGGGAACAGGTATTCGACACCGCTGAAACCGGCATCGGCGGCCGCCTTGAAGCGGGCGAGGAAGTCCTGTTCGGTGAACAGCATGGACAGGTTGGCAGCAAAACGCGGCATGGTGGTCTCCTGTGGTTCGGTCAAGCCTAGGGCTGGCGCCAGGGGGCGGGCGGCCCGGGCGCAACCTCTGGCGGGAGGTTGCGTCCGGTGCCCGGCCGGTGCCAGCGGCCAGGGGTATCAGTCGAGCAGGGAAATTGCGGTGGGGGCGTCGTTGCCCACCAGCGCCAGGTCTTCGAACTCGTTGACCGCGTTGATTTCGGTGCCCATCGAAATATTGGTCACACGCTCCAGGATGATCTCCACCACCACCGGTACCTTGAAGGTCTTGAGCATTTCCTGGGCCTGGCGCAGGGCCGGCTGGATGTCCTTGGGTTCGAATACCCGCAGGGCCTTGCAACCCAGGCCCTCGGCCACCGCGACGTGGTCGACGCCATAGCCGTTGAGTTCCGGCGCATTGAGGTTGTCGAAGGACAGCTGCACGCAGTAGTCCATCTCGAAGCCGCGCTGGGCCTGGCGGATCAGCCCGAGGTAGGAGTTGTTCACCACCACGTGGATGTACGGCAGGTTGAACTGCGCGCCCACTGCCAGTTCTTCGATCATGAACTGGAAGTCGTAGTCGCCGGACAGGGCCACCACCTGGCGGTTCGGGTCGGCCTTGACCACGCCCAGGGCCGCGGGAATGGTCCAGCCCAGGGGGCCGGCCTGGCCGCAGTTGATCCAGTGGCGTGGCTTGTAGACGTGCAGGAACTGCGCGCCGGCAATCTGCGACAGGCCGATGGTGCTGACGTAGCAGGTGTCCTTGCCGAACACCTGGTTCATCTCCTCGTAGACCCGTTGCGGCTTGACCGGCACGTTGTCGAAGTGGGTCTTGCGGTGCAGGCTGGCCTTGCGCTGCTGGCAGTCATTGAGCCAGGCGCTGCGATCCTTCAGCTTGCCGGCGGTCTGCCATTCGCGGGCCACTTCCAGCAGCACGGTCAGGGCGCTGCCGGCGTCGGAGACGATGCCCAGGTCCGGGGTGAATACCCGGCCGATCTGGGTCGGCTCGATGTCCACGTGGATGAACTTGCGGCCTTCGGTGTAGACGTCCACCGATCCGGTATGGCGGTTGGCCCAGCGGTTGCCGATGCCCAGCACCACGTCCGACTTGAGCAGGGTGGCGTTGCCGTAGCGATGGGAGGTCTGCAGGCCGACCATGCCCACCATCTGTGGGTGATCGTCAGGGATGGTGCCCCAGCCCATCAGGGTGGGGATCACCGGGATGCCGGTCAGCTCGGCGAACTCCACCAGCAGGTCGCTGGCATCGGCGTTGATCACGCCGCCACCGGCCACCAGCAACGGGCGCTCGGCCTGATCCAGCAGGGCCAGGGCCTTCTCGGCCTGGATCCGGGTGGCCGAAGGCTTGGCCAGGGGCAGGGGCTGGTAGGCGTCGATGTCGAATTCGATTTCCGCCATCTGCACGTCGAACGGCAGGTCGATCAGCACCGGGCCAGGACGGCCCGAGCGCATTTCATAAAAGGCTTTCTGGAAGGCATAGGGCACCTGGCCCGGCTCCAGTACGGTGGTCGCCCACTTGGTCACCGGCTTGACGATGCTGGTGATGTCCACGGCCTGGAAGTCTTCCTTGTGCAGGCGAGCACGAGGCGCCTGGCCGGTGATGCAGAGAATCGGGATGGAGTCGGCGGAGGCGCTGTACAGGCCGGTGACCATGTCGGTGCCGGCAGGGCCCGAGGTCCCGATGCACACGCCGATATTGCCGGCCTTGGTGCGGGTGTAGCCCTCGGCCATGTGCGAGGCGCCTTCAACGTGTCGAGCGAGCACGTGATCGATGCCGCCGACCTTCTGCAACGCGGAATACAGCGGGTTGATGGCGGCACCCGGGATGCCAAAAGCGGTATCGACCCCTTCGCGGCGCATCACCAGAACGGCGGCTTCGATTGCTCTCATTTTGCTCATGGTTTTGTGCCTCTTACGTTTTGTAATTGTATACAAGTGGCTTTCCGCAAAGTGTATTCACGGCGGGTGGCGCAGGTCAATCCATTTTCTTGAGCTACAGTGGCTTTCACCAAGACCCCGATAAACCGGCGTCCTTTTGTCGCAGGGACTGCCTTTCGCGAATTATTGTATACAAAAAATAAATTCATTGTGTTCTATTTGTTGTATCGGACTTCTCCTACAAGAAGCTTCCCCAGGCTTTCTCAATAACAAGATAAGGACGGCACCCATGAGCGCTTTAACCTTGAAAGTCGCAATCAACCTGGCCAACCAGGCCATCAGTGCAGGGCGCAAGATCAGTGCGGCTCCGTTGACCATCGCAGTACTGGATGCCGGCGGGCACCTGGTGACCCTGCAACGGGAAGATGGCGCCAGCCTGCTGCGGCCGCAGATCGCCATCGGCAAGGCCTGGGGCGCGGTTGCCCTGGGCAAGGGCTCGCGCCTGCTGGCTCTGGATGCACAGCAGCGTCCGGCGTTCATCGGTGCGTTGAACGGTCTGGGGCAGGGCAGCGTGGTGCCGGCGCCGGGCGGGGTATTGATTCGGGATCAGGCGGGGCTGGTGATCGGGGCGATCGGCATCAGCGGGGATACGTCGGACATTGATGAACAGTGCGCCATCAGCGCTATCGAGGCCCAGGGCCTGAAGGCCGACGCCGGCGTCGCTGCCTGACCCGGCACGGGCGGCCAAGGCTCGGGCGACACCCGCTCAACAAGGCTCGAAGGGGCTTTGGGGGCAGGGCGTTCGCCACGAGCGCTGCGCAGGTTCGCCGCCTGCGCCAGTGCTCAATCGAAGGAAGGCTGGAGTGGCCCGGTTCTCAGCGGTCCGGCTCACAGCCCTTGAGCACCAGGCGGATGATGGTCTGCGCGGCGGCCTCGTAGTCGTCTTCGTCGAGCTTGGTCTTGCCGGTGACCACCGAGATCTGCCAGTCGAAGTCGGCGTAGGTCTGGGTCGCGGCCCAGATGCTGAACATCAGGTGGTTGGGGTCGAGCGGGGCGATCTGCCCGCGGTCGATCCAGGTCTGGATGCATTCGATATTGTGCTTGGCCTGGGCGTTGAGCTGTTCCACCTGGTCCGGGCTCAGGTGCGGGGCGCCGTGCATGATCTCGCTGGCGAATACCTTGGAGGCGAACGGCAGGTCGCGGGAGATGCGGATCTTCGAGCGAATGTAGCCGCTGAGCACTTCGCTGGGCACACCGTCGGCATTGAACGGGGTGGAGGCCTGGAGAATCGGCTCGATGATGCTTTCCAGCACCTCGCGGTAGAGGTTTTCCTTGGACTTGAAGTAGTAGTAGACGTTGGGCTTGGGCAACCCGGCCTTGGCGGCGATGTCGCTGGTCTTGGTCGCCGCAAAGCCCTTGTCGGCAAACTCTTCACTGGCGGCCCGCAGGATCAGTTCTTTATTGCGCTCGCGGATGGTGCTCATAAACCAGAGGATTCCTTGCCTGTTCGGGCGGTTGCGCATGGTAGCACCGGCGTTGCGCGGGGCTCAAGAATGCCGGGGCAGCCCCGGTTTGCCTGCACTTCGGCGCATTTGCCTGTCACCGAGCTGAACAACAATGCAACGTCTTCAGCGGTGTAAAAGGCGGCTGCTAGAGTTCAAGACACTGCTCGGGTCGCTGGCCTGTGGAGCCCTCGCGGCAATGGGCTCGGTTCGCCATTCACCAGGGTTCAATCAGGCTTGGATCGGGTGCTGAGTCGTGAACAAGAACAGGCGAAGCAACACCACTCTGCTCATCACCGCTCTGATACTGCTGGCGCTGGCCGGCGGTCTCTGGTTCTTCCTGTCCGCCTCACGGCATCCGGCCAAGGCTCCGTCCTCCGCCGAACCGGTGGTGGCGGTGGCGGTGCAGTTGCAGGATGTGCCGGTGTATATCGATGCCCTGGGCACGGTGACCCCCACCCGCAGTGTGACGGTGATCACTCAGGTCGACGGCATCCTGGCCAGCGTCGAATTCAATGAAGGTCAACAGGTGCACAAGGGCCAGGTGATCGCGCGGATCGACGATCGTACGCTCAAGGCGCAACTGGCCCAGGCCCGGGGCGTGCTCGCCCATGACCAGGCGCTGCTGGACAACGCGCGGCGCGACCTGGCCCGTTATCGCGAGCTGATCAAGGCCGGCTCGGTCAGCCAGCAGACCCTGGATACCCAGGTGTCGACGGTGCAGCAACAGGCGGGAACCGTGGCCGCCGACCAGGGCAGTGTGCAGAACCTCGAAGTGCAATTGAGCTACTGCACCATCACCTCCCCGGTGGAGGGCGTGGCCGGCCTGCGCCTGGTGGACCCAGGCAACTACGTGAGCTCCAGCAGTACCACCGGGATCGTGGTGATTACCCAGATGGAGCCGGCCAACGTGGTGTTCGCGGTGCCCGAGGATGACCTCGGGACGATCAGCCAGGCTGTGGCCAGGGGGCCGGTACCGGTGCTGGCCTACGACCGCAACAAGCACGATCTGCTGGCCACCGGCAGCCTGTTGGCGCTGGACAACCAGGTCAACACCAGCACCGGGACCATCAACGTCAAGGCGCGCTTCGATGGCGCGGGCCGGCGCCTGTTCCCCAATCAGTTCGTCAACGCCAGGCTCAAGGCCGACACCCTGGCTCAGGTGCCGGTGGTGCCGACCCGGGCGATCCAGCATGGCAGCCAGGGTGATTTCGTGTTTGTCGTGGCCGGGAGCAAGGCCAGCCTGCGCCACATCAAGGCCGGTCCCGCCAGTGGCGATGTCACCGCGATCCTCGATTCCGGGCTCAAGGCCGGCGAGCAGGTGATCACCGAGGGGGCGGACAAGCTCGATGACGGTTCGGCGGTAAAGGTCGTCGCCCAATAAGGAGCCGCCGATGAACGTCTCGCGTCCCTTTATCCAGCGCCCGGTGGCCACCACCTTGCTGATGGTGGCCGTGCTGTTGCTGGGGATGCTCGGTTATCACCTGTTGTCGGTGTCGGCCCTGCCCGAGGTGGATTACCCGACCATCCAGGTCTACACCCAGTACCCGGGGGCAAGCCCGGAGGTGATCAGTTCCTCGATCACCGCGCCCCTGGAGCGCCAGCTCGGCGAGATGCCGGGGCTCAAGTCCATGGGCTCCAGCAGTTCCAATGGTGCCTCGGTGGTGACCCTGCAGTTCGACCTGGCCCTGTCCCTGGATGTGGCCGAACAGGAGGTGCAGGCGGCGATCAATGCGGCCGGGACCTTCCTGCCGAGCAACCTGCCGTACCCGCCGGTGTACAGCAAGGTCAACCCGGCGGATGCGCCAGTGCTGACCCTGTCCCTGACCTCCGACGTGCTGCCCCTGACCAAGGTCGAGGACCTGGCGGACACCCGCCTGGCGCAGAAAATCTCGCAGATCTCCGGGGTCGGCCTGGTGACCATCAGCGGTGGCCAGCGCCCGGCCGTGCGGGTCGAGGCCAACACTTCGGCGTTGAACAATCTCGGCCTGTCCCTGGATGACCTGCGCACGCTGCTGGGCACGGCCAACGTCAACCAGGCCAAGGGCAATATCGACGGCCGCTACCAGGCGTACTCCATTGGTGCCAACGATCAGCTGCAGTCGGCGGACGAGTACCGTGACCTGGTGATCGCCTACAAGAATGGCGCGCCGATTCGCCTGGCGCAGATCGCCAGTTCGGTGCAGGGGCCGGAGAACCCGCGCCAGGCGGCCTGGACCAACAGCACCCCGTCGATCGTCCTGAACATCCAGCGCCAGCCCGGGGCCAATGTCATCGAGGTGGTGGACCGGGTCCAGCAACTGCTGCCCAAGCTGCGGGCCAGCCTGCCGGGCACCCTCAAGGTCGAGGTGCTCACCGATCGGACCCAGACCATTCGTGCCTCGGTGGTGGATGTGCAGTTCGAGCTGGCGGTGGCGGTGCTGCTGGTGGTGCTGGTGATCTTCCTGTTCCTGCGCAACGTTGCGGCCACAGTGATCCCGGCAGTGACCGTACCCCTGACCCTGGTGGGCACCCTGGCGGTGGCCTATGCCCTGGGATTTTCCCTGAACAATTTGACCTTGATGGCGCTCACCATCGCCATCGGTTTTGTGGTCGACGACGCCATCGTCATGATCGAGAACATCACCCGTTACCTCGAGGCCGGTGATCCGCCGTTGCAGGCGGCGCTCAAGGGGGCCGAGCAGATCGGCTTCACCATCATCTCGCTGTCGGTGGCGCTGATCGCGGTGATGATCCCGCTGCTGTTCATGGGCGATGTGGTGGGGCGGCTGTTTCGCGAGTTCGCCATGACCGTGGCGGTGACCATCGTGATTTCGGCGCTGATTTCCCTGACCCTGACCCCGATGATGTGCGCGCGCATGCTCAAGCACCGCCAGGGCGAGCGCCGGGCGGATTTTTTTGACCGCGTCAACCAGCACTATGTGCGCGGCCTGGACTGGGTGCTGGCCCATCGCACCCTGACCCTGCTTTCGGTGGTGCTGACCGCGGTGTTGACGCTGTTGACCCTGGTGCTGATGCCCAAGGGCTTTTTTCCCGAACAGGACACCGGGCTGATCCAGGGGATTTCCCAGGCCGCGCCGAGCATTTCCTTCCAGCAGATGCAGGAACAGCAGCAGCGCCTGGCGGCGCGAATCCTCAAGGATCCGGCGGTGCAGAGCCTGTCGTCGTTCGTCGGCATCGACCAGACCAACCCGACCTTGAACCAGGGCAACCTGCTGATCAACCTCAAGCCTCGGAATCAGCGCGACAGCAGCGCGGCGGTGATCCGCCGGCTGGCCGATGGCAATGCCGACGACGCCGGCATCCGCCTGTACCTGCACGGGGTCCAGGACCTGACCCTGGATGCCACCGTCTCCACCACCAGCTATCGCTTGGGCCTGCAGGCCACCGACGCGGACCTGCTGGAGCAGTGGACCGGCAAGATGCTTGTCGCGCTGAAGCAGGACCCGATGTTCAGCGACGTGCAAAGCCAGGCCATGCAGTTCGGCAACCAGATCCAGCTGAACATCGACCGCGCCACCGCCTCGCGCCTGGGCGTGACGCCCCAGGCCATCGACGATGTGCTCTACGACGCCTTCGGCCAGCGCCAGGTGTCGACCCTCTACACCCAGCTCAACCAGTACCACGTGGTCATGGCCACCGACCGCCCGCCGCGCAACCTGGCGGACCTGCTGACCGGCCTCTATGTGAACATTCCCGGCGGCGGGGTGGCTCCGCTGTCGAGCATGATCACTCAGCAGGTGCAGCGTGCGCCCCTGACCATCAACCGCCTGGGGCAGTTTCCCTATGCCGATGTCTCGTTCAACCTGGCCTCCGGCCAGACCCTGGGCGCGGCGGTGAACCGACTGCGGCAGATCGAAGCCCAGGTGGGCTTGCCGGCCTCGGTGCAAGCCTCGCTGGAAGGCGCGGCGGCGACCTTCGAAGCGTCGCTGTCGAACCAGGTGTTCCTGGTGCTGGCAGCGATCGTCGTGGTCTACCTGATGCTGGGGATCCTCTACGAGAGCTTCGTGCACCCGGTGACCATCCTCTCGACCCTGCTCTCGGCAGCCCTGGGCGCGTTGCTGGCGCTGCTGATCACCGGCACCCAGTTCGACATCATCGGCCTGATCGGCATCGTGCTACTGATCGGTATCGTCATGAAGAACGGCATCATGATGGTGGACTTCGCCCTGGAGCTGGAGCGCAAGGGTGGCCTCACGCCCCAGGCGGCGATTCGCCAGGCGGCGGAACTGCGCTTCCGGCCGATCCTGATGACCAGCATGGCCTCGCTGTTCGGTGCGGTGCCCCTGGCGCTGGGCACCGGGATCGGCTCGGAGCTGCGGCATCCCCTGGGGATCGCAATCATTGGCGGCTTGCTCCTGAGCCAACTGCTGACGCTGTTTTCCACGCCGGTGATCTTCCTGGCCATGCACGGCCTGGGGCAGCGTTTGAAGGGGCGGCGCACGGGCGGGCAGGGGAACGGCGATGAACCTTAGCGCGCCGTTCATCCAGCGTCCGATCGCCACCACCCTGCTGGCGGCCGGGCTGGCGCTGTTCGGCATCCTGGCCTTCAACCTGTTGCCGGTGGCGCCGCTGCCGGAGGTGGATTTTCCCACCATCAGCGTGCGCGCCTCGCTGCCCGGGGCTGATCCGCATACCGTGGCCAGCTCGGTGGCCACGCCCCTGGAACGCCAGTTCGGGCAGATCGCCGGGGTCACCCAGATGACCTCTTCGAGCACCCTGGGGGCGACCCGGATCAACCTGCAGTTCGACCTCAACCGCGACATCGACGGTGCCGCCCGGGACGTGCAGGCGGCGATCAATGCCGCGCGCAGCAACCTGCCCAGCGACCTGTCGGGCAACCCCACCTATCGCAAGGTCAACCCGGCCGACTCGCCGATCCTGATCATCAGCCTGACGTCGGACAGTGCCACGCCGGGGCAGATGTACGACGTCGCCTCGACCCTGCTGGAGCAGCGTCTGCTGCAGACCCGCGGGGTTGGTGACGTGACCGTCGGCGGTGGGGCCTTGCCGGCGGTGCGGGTCGAGCTCAACCCGGACCGGCTCAACCATTACGGGGTCAGCCTGGAACAGGTGCGGCAGGTGATCGCCGCGGCCAACGTCAACCTGCCCAAGGGGGCGATCACCCTTGGCCAGCAGAACCATGTGCTGAGCGCCAACGACCAGCTCTACGCGACCGGCGACTATGCCGACCTGGTGGTCAAGCAGAGCAATGGCAGCCTGGTGCGCATCGCTGACCTGGGCTACGTGCGCGAGGACGTCGAGGACCTGCGCAACTTCGGCCTGTTCAACGGCAAGCCGGCGGTGCTGCTGGTGATCTTCAAGCAGCCGGGGGCCAACGTCATCGACACCGTGGACGCGGTGAAGGCCGAGCTGCCGTTCCTCCAGGCCTCGATCCCCGCCTCGATCCACCTCAACGTGCTGATGGACCGCACCACCACCATCCGCGCTTCGTTGCGGGATGTGGAGCTGAGCCTGATCGCCTCGATCGTGCTGGTGACCTTGGTGACCCTCGCCTTTTTCCGCGACTGGCGCAGCACCCTGGTGCCGGCCATCGTGGTGCCGCTGTCGCTGCTGGGCACCTTCGGCGCCATGTATTTCCTCGGCTACAGCCTGAACAACCTGTCGCTGATGGCCCTGACCATTTCCACCGGCTTCGTGGTGGACGATGCCATCGTCGTGGTGGAAAACATCATGCGCCACCTGGAACGCGGCGAGTCGCGGTTGCAGGCGGCGCTGGCCGGGGCCCGGGAGGTGGGCTTCACGGTGCTGAGCATCAGCGTGTCGCTGGTGGCGGTGTTCATTCCGCTGCTGTTGATGGGCGGCATCGTCGGGCGCCTGTTCCGTGAGTTTTCGGTGTCGCTGTCGGTGTCGATCGTCATTTCGATGCTGATTTCCCTGACGGTGACACCGATGCTTTCCAGCGTGCTGTTGCGCACCCGCGAGTTATTGCCCGAAGGCACCCAGCCCCTGGACTCGCGGGTGCATCGCTTCTACGACCGCTCCCTGGGCTGGGTCATCGCGCGTTCGCGGATGATGGGGCTGGTGACACTGCTGGTGATCTTCCTCGCGGGCGCCTTGTATGTGCTGGTGCCCAAGGGCTTCTTTCCTCAGGAGGACACCGGTCGCTTGTCCGGCAGCATCCTGGCGGCGCAGAGCATTTCCTACGGTGCCATGCAGAAGGATTTTCTGCAGATCAACCGCAAGGTCATGCACAACCCCAATGTCGCCACGGTCGGCGGTTTCGTCGGTGGGGGCGGCGGTGGCGGGGCGATCAACAGTGCGCAACTGTTCATCGCCCTCAAGCCCCTGGAGCAGCGCCATGCCAGTGCCGACCAGGTGATCGCGCAGATCCGCCAGACCCTGGGGGACATGCCTGGCACGCGGCTGTACCTGCAGTCGGTGCAGGACGTCACCGTGGGCGGGCGCCAGAGCGGCGCGCAGTACCAATACACCCTGACCGCCGATGACCAGAGCGACCTCGACCAGTGGGTGCCCAAGGTGGTGGCGGTGCTGCGTGGCCTGCCCCAGCTCAAGGACCTGAACACCGACCAGCAGGACAACAGCCTGCTGGCCAATGTCCAGGTCAACCGCGACAGCGCCTCGCGCCTGGGGGTGAGCATGGCGGCCATTGACCAGACCCTCTACGACGCGTTCGGCCAGCGTCAGGTCTCGACCCTCTATCGGGCGGCCAACCAGTACCACGTGGTGATGGAGGTGGCCCCGCAGTACTGGACCGATCCCTCGACCCTGAACTCGATCTACCTGCCCCCCGGGGCGGTGGTCACGGGCAAGGGCGGGGCCGCCAGCCCGGACCTTTCCGCCAATGCCCAGCAGACGCTGATTGCGCTGTCGGCGGCGGCCGAACCGTCGGTGCAGCGCACTGCCATTGCCATCAGCCACCAGGGCACTTTTCCGGCAGTGACCGCTTCGTTCAACCTGGCGCCGGGGGTGTCCATCGGCCAGGCCACTGCCCTGGTGGACCAGGCCGTGGCTCAATTGTGCATGCCGGCCAGCGTGGTCGGGCAATTTGCCGGCACGGCCCAGGTGTTCCAGTCCTCGGTGGCCAGCGAACCCTTGCTGATCGCCGCCGCCTTGCTCTCGGTGTACATCGTGCTGGGCATCCTCTACGAAAACCTGATGCACCCGCTGACTATTCTTTCGACCTTGCCCTCGGCCGGCCTCGGGGCCCTGATCGCCTTGCTGCTGACAGGCACCGAGCTGTCGATCATTGCCCTGGTAGGGGTGATTCTGCTGATCGGCATCGTCAAGAAGAACGCCATCATGATGATCGGCATCGTCAAGAAGAACGCCATCATGATGATCGACTTCGCCATTACCGAGCGCCAGCAGCAGGGGCTCAGCGCCCAGGACGCGATCCGCCGGGCCTGCCTGATCCGCTTCCGGCCGATCATGATGACCACCCTGGCGGCGATGCTCGGCGCGCTGCCCCTGGTGCTGGGCAGCGGCTACGGCTCGGAGCTGCGCCGCCCGCTGGGGATCTCGATCATCGGTGGCTTGCTGCTCAGCCAGGTGCTGACGCTGTACACCACGCCTGTTATCTACCTGTGGCTCGACCGGGCGTCCCAGCGCCTGGGCCGGGTCGTCAAGGAGGCATGATCATGCATGGCCAGATGGGCAGAACATGGTGCAGCGCGGCATTGCTCAGCCTGCTGCTGGGCGGCTGCATGGTCGGGCCGGACTATCGACAACCGGACATGACACTGCCCACCACTTTCAAGGAGGGCGGGCAATGGCAACGGGCGGTGGCCAACCCCCAGGGCGCCCTGGACAGCCAATGGTGGCTGGCCTATCAGGATCCGCAGCTCAACGAGCTGGTCCAGCGTTCGGCCAGCGCCAACCAGTCGATCGTTGCCGCCGAGGCCGCCTACCGGCTGGCCCAGGCCCAGGTGGCGTCCAGTCGCGCCGGGCTGTTCCCGACCATCAGCGCCGGGCTTTCCGGGTCGCGCGGCGTGGGTGGCAGCAGTGGCACCAGCAGTACCAGCGGCAGCACCAGTAGCAGCGGCTCTGGAAGTGTCGAACAGAGTGTCAGCGCCACCCTGGGAGCCAGCTGGGAACCGGACCTGTGGGGGCAGGTGCGGCGCGGCATCGAATCGAGCCAGGCCCTGGCCCAGTCCTCCGATGCGCTGCTGGCCGGGGTACGGTTGTCGATCAGCGCCAGCGTGGCGAGCAATTACCTGAGCCTGCGGCACCTGGACATCGACATCGGCCTGTTGCAGGAGCAGCAGCGGATCACCCAGCGGCTGCAGGACATGACCCAGGCCGCTTACGTTCAGGGCACCGCCTCCAACGATCAGTTGCTGCTGGTCCAGGATCAACTGAGCTCGGTAGTGGCGGCCTTGCAGACGGCGCAGATCTCCCGTGAGCAGTACGAGCATGCCCTGGCAGTACTGGTCGGCCTGGCGCCGGCACAGTTCAGCCTGGCGCCGCTGGCCGACTACCGCTTCCATGTGCCCCGTCCGCCCCTGAGCCTGCCCTCGACCCTGCTGCTGCGCCGGCCCGACGTGGTCTCGGCGGAGCGCACGGCCGCTGCAGCCAACGCCAGGATCGGCGTGGCCGAGGCGGCGTTTTTCCCGACCCTGGACCTGACCGCTGAAGTGGGCTTTCGCGGTAGCGCCCTGGGCGGCCTGTTCTCGGTGCCGAACCGGATCTGGAGCCTCGGTCCGGCGCTGGCGGCCACGTTGTTCGACGGTGGCGCCCGGGAAGCGGCGCTGCAACAGGCCCATGCCAGCTATGACCAGGATGTGGCCAACTACCGGGGCACCGTGCTGGCGGCACTGCAGAACGTCGAGGACCAGCTGTCGTCGGTCAATCACCTGCAGCTTCAGGTGGACACCTATCAGCAGGTTTTCCAACGCAACCAGCAACTGTTCGGCAGCCAGCAGGCCCAACTGCAGGCCGGCACGGTCAGCGCTCAGAGCCTGCTGACCCAGCAACTGGTGCTGCTGCAGGCCGAGCAGAACCTGCGTGACTCCCAGGGCCAATTGAGCCTGGGCAGCGTGGCCCTGATCCAGAGCCTGGGAGGGGGGTGGCAGGGGCCGGGGATGGTTGCGCCCTGACGCAGTCGATCTCGCGTCAGGCGCGCCCGGCGCGTTATGCTGCGCGCCTTTATTCACCTAGGGAAGCCTGGTCCATGGCAGGAAGCAGTTTGCTGGTTTTGCTCGACGACATCGCCGCCGTACTCGATGACGTGGCCCTGATGACCAAGATGGCGGCGAAGAAGACCGCCGGGGTGCTGGGCGATGATCTGGCCCTCAACGCCCAACAGGTGACCGGGGTGCGCGCCGAGCGCGAGATTCCGGTGGTCTGGGCCGTGGCCAAGGGCTCGTTTCGCAACAAGCTGATCCTGGTTCCGGCGGCATTGGCCATCAGTGCCCTGGCCCCCTGGCTGGTGACGCCGTTGCTGATGATCGGCGGTGCATACCTGTGCTTCGAGGGATTCGAGAAGCTGGCGCACAAATACCTGCACAGTGCCGAAGAGGCGGCCGGGCACAGTGAAACACTGCAGGCACTGGCCGATCCGCAGGTGGACCTGGTGGCCTTTGAGAAGGACAAGATCAAGGGCGCGATCCGCACCGACTTCATTCTTTCCGCCGAAATCATCGCCATCACCCTGGGCATCGTGGCCGGGGCTTCGCTGACCCAGCAGGTGGTGGTGCTCTCGGGGATTGCAATTGTCATGACCGCCGGCGTCTACGGCCTGGTGGCCGGCATCGTCAAGCTCGATGACCTGGGCCTGTGGCTGGCGCACAAGCCCGGGGCTCTGGCCAAGCGCCTGGGCGGGGCTATCCTGCGGGCGGCGCCGCTGATGATGAAGAGCCTGTCGGTGATCGGCACCGCGGCGATGTTCATGGTCGGTGGCGGCATCCTGACCCACGGCGTCCCTGCCGTGCACCATTTGATCGAAGGGCTGGCCGAGCGCAGCGCCGGTGCGATTGGCGCGGCAGCGGTGATCATGCCGACCCTGCTCAGCGCGGTGGCCGGGGTCATCGCCGGGGCGCTGGTACTGGCGGTGGTGACGCTGGCAGGCAAGGCCTGGCGCGCGCTACGCGGCTGACGGCCCGATTCAGACCGACGCCGGCAGCGCGGAGGGCGCTGGCGCCGTTGCCTGCTGCTGGCACCAGCGGTGCCAGGTGAACTGCAATTGCAGGATCGCTGCCCGGGCCATCTCCTGGGCCTGCACGGTCAAGTCCGTGTCGCGGGCCAGGGCCGCGAGCAGGGCCTGGGATGCCGAATCCAGCTGTTCAGTACGAGTCGGCCCCGGGCCGCCGTGCCTGAGCAGCGCAGCCAATTGTGCCAGGTACTGGTCGCGCTCGACGGCCAGGGGCCCTCGTGCGGGGTCCAGGCAATTGCGCAACTGCAGCAACTCATCCCCCAGGTCCAGCCCCAGCAGGCCGTTGTCCCAGTGACCGCGACGGTGCTCGGGCTGCATCTGCCAATACCTGGAGACACGGATCAGCCGGTCGGCCATGCGCCCGCCGAACCAGCTTTCGGCCTGCTCCGGTGGGCGTGAGGTGAGTTGGGCCAGATCGAACAGCGAAGCCTTGAACATCCTCCGGTAGTGATGTTCGCCGGGGTTGAGGCTGACCAGGCGCAGCACCACCACGGCGATGCCGACGCCGACCAGGGTCGCCATGGCCTTGTTCAGAAAGGCCCCAAGGTCATAGGTCATCAGGTTGCTGGGCCCGACATTGTTGACGAAAAAGATGCAGAACGCCGAGGCTATCGGCGCCAGCTTGGGTCGGCTCATGCACAACGAGGCGAAGAACAGCGGCACCGCCAGTCCCAGGCACAGCAAAGGGAAGCCGTTCCAGCCGGGCAGCAGGCCGAGGCCGACGAAACCCGCCACGGGGATCGACAAGGCGATGCCCTTGAAGAAGTTCAGGCAGGCTGCCGCCGGGTTCTCACGACCGGCAAACAGGCTCAGCACCACCCCGCAGATCGACACGGCCCCCAGCCCCGCTGGCCAGGCCGACAGCAGCCAGAACGCCGCCACCGCGAGAAAGGCCAGGGCGCTGCGCAGTCCGCCAAGCACGCCTTGCTCGATGTCCCGGTGCCAGGACAGGGCCCCCGGGGCGCCAGGCGGGACCCGGGCCTGTTCCACCGCACTGATGCTGTCGGCACTCTGTTCCACGCGGTTCAGCACCTGGGCCAGTTGCACCAGGCACAGATGGCCTTCGGCTGATAGCGAGCGGTCTGCCAAGGCCTGCTCCAGGCGCAGGGCCAGGGGCGACAAGGTCTGTGCCTGCTGGTCCTCCAACGCCTGGATCGTTGCGCGGATCAAGGGCTCCACCCGCCGGGTATCTTCCGGGTCGAGCATCTGCCGTTGGCGCGCCACGCCCCTGGCGGCCCGCAGTAGCCCGAGCAAATCGCGGCTCAAGACCCGCAGGGCCTGGGAGCGCCGCCGTCCCTGTGGCCCCTCGAACCAGGCGTGATCCCGTTGGGCATCCACGGTGACAATGCGTCCCAGGGCTTCCAGCAGGCCCTTGCGCTGGTCTTCCCCCAGCAGTTCCGAGGCCGCCGCACGACGTCCGGCGAGCCAGGCCGCACGGCCCTGGACGGCCAGCGCCTGTTCGATCCGGCGTGGCCACAGCACGATGCTGGCCACCGAAGCACAAATGATCCCCAGGCCGATTTCCGAACAACGGGCCACGGCCTGGTCGAACACCTGCAGCGGTGCAGCCGTTGCAGGCAAGGCGATGATCGCGGTGGTGTAGCCGGCCAGAACGAAGCCATAGGCGGCATGATTGCGCAGCAGCGAGGCGCCAGTGGTGCAGAACGCCAGCCACAGGGCCATGGCCAGCAGGAACAGCAGCGGCGCCTGGCCCAGGGCGGCAATCAGCAAGATCGAAACCACCGCCCCCACCAGGGTTCCCAGCAGGCGGTAGGCGCCTTTGGCCAGGACCATGCCGCTGCTCGACTGGCTGACGATGAACACGGTGGTCAGGGCCCACTGCGGCTGTTCGAAATCAAGGCGCAGGGCCAGGTACAGGGCCAGACCGCCGGCGATCAGGTTTCTGGCGGCAAACAGCAGGTCGGAGGGGGCGGGGGCGAAGAGTGCCTGCCAGAGATCGGCGACGTGAAAGGACGGTAGTTTCATGTTTCAAGCACATAGATAGCTAGCTAATGATTAGCATCGTATCTATTTTCTCCAAGCCTGCCAATCGGCTTTTCAGCTGGAGTTGCAGGGGCCGGCCGTGGCGGGCGATGGCGGTTTGCGCGAGGGTTGCCCCGCCTGGAGGCGGGGCTGACGGGGAGGGGGTTACTCGGCGATCTGAAGCTTGCGCGACTCGCTGTACACGTAGCGCACTTTTTCGTATTCGAATGGCGAGTTCAGCTGGCCATAGCGGAAGCTGGTCTGGTAGCGCTTGTCGACGCCACGCAGGACCCAGATCTCCGGGTGATTGCTGCTGACTTCCGAGACATTGAGGAAGTTGATCGCCGATTCGGCGGTGTAGTCCACAGCCAGACCGGCGGTGTCCCGCAGGTTCGACGGGCCAAGGATCGGCAGCACCAGGTAGGCGCCGCCGGGCACGCCATAGAAACCCAGGGTCTGGCCGAAGTCTTCGCTCTGGCGCGGCAACCCCATCTTGGTGGCCGGGTCCCACAGCCCGGCCACGCCAATGGTGGTGTTGAGCAACAGCCGCGCGGTGGTGTCCATGGAGCGCTTGCCCTTGAACTGCAGAAGGCTGTTGAGCAGGTTGGGCACGTCCCCCAGGTTGTTGAAGAAGTTGCTGACCCCGGTACGCAGGAAGCTTGGGGTTACGTAGCGGTAACCGTCCACCACGGGCAGGAACACCCATTGGTCGAAGCGGTAGTTGAAGTGGTAGACCCGGCGGTTCCACGACTCCAGCGGGTCGTAGACGTTCAGTGCGTTGAGGGTCGAGCGCTCGAATTCGCGCTGGTCCAGGCCCGGGTTGAACTTGAGCTGCTTCAACGGCTCGGTGAAGCCATCGGGGTCGGGCACGATCGGTGTGTTGGCCTTGCTGTTGTCGGCTTGGGCATAGCCTGCGCAGAGCAACGCGGCGATCAGCAGGAGATGTTTAGCCACGGAAGAACTCCAGCATGGCGTCGCTGTTGACGCGGTAGTTGAGGTTGCCGCAGTGGCCACCATGGGGGTAGACGGTCAGGCGGTCGCCGAAGGTTTTACGCAGGAAGCCCAGGTCTCCAGGGCCGAGGATCACGTCGTCGGCGTTGTGCATTACGGCGATCTTCGGACTGGCCTTGAGGTAGTCCTGCAGGGCGTAGAGGCTCACCTGGTCGATCAGTTGCAACAGGCTGCCGCCATCGGTGCGGGCGCGCCACATCGGGATCACCTGCTCGGTCAGGTAGCAGTCGAAGTCGCACTGCAGGGCACGCTTGAGAAACGGTGTGAGGCTGGTGCCTTCGCGGATCGGGTACTTGGGCGGGGTGATCAGGCCGCGGCGGTTGATCAGGTCCGAAGTGAAGGCGATGTCCGCTGCCGAGAAGCGAAAGGAGGTGCCGATCAGCATCGCCATCTGCTCGTTGGTCAGGTGCTGCTTGGACTGCTGGAAGTCGTACAGCAGGGCATCGTTGAGGTCGATGTAGCCCTTCTGCTGGAAGTAGCGGGTCAGCTTGCCCAGTACCAGCTCGTAGAACGTGGTGCTGTTGTTGATGCCCTTGACCTCGGTCTGCACCAGCTTGTCGAGGTTGGTGATCGAGGTGTAGAGGTTCACCGGCGGGTTGAGCAGCAGGACTTTCTTGAAGTTGAAGCTGCGCCGGGTTTCATCCAGCTTGCTGATGAACGCGGCGTCCAGGGCGCCCAGGCTGTAGCCGGTGAGGTAGAACTCGGTGATCGGCAGCTTGGGGTTCTGCGCCCGCACGGCCTGCATTACCCGGTACATGTCTTCGGCGTCTTCCTGGCTGACCCCGGGGGTGGCGAAGCGCGAGGCGGCGCTGATGAAGTCGAAGCTGGTGGGCGACGACAGTTGCACCACGTGGTAGCCGGCCTTGTAGTAGAGCTTCTTGAGGTATTCGTTGAGGCTGCTGTCGTAGCGCGCACCGGTGCCGGCGATGAGGAAGATCAGTGGCGCGGCGTGGTCCTGGGTGGCGATGCGATAGGTGAGCTTCTTCACCGCCCAGAAATTGTCCGGGAGGATGAACTCACGCTCCGGACGCAAGGTCAGGCTGTAGTCCGACTGATGGATATCATCGTTGGACGGCAGCTCCGGGCGCAGTTCCGGTGGCGTGGTGGCGATGGTGGCTTCGAAGGGGTTGGTCAACGGATAGCCATAACTGGCCGCGTCGATATCGACTGCCAGTGCGGATGCACTCAGGATCAGGCCGCCGAACAGGGCAGCGAAGCGCAAGGAACGAAGCATGACTGTATCCCTAGAGAAGGTACCGAATGAGGTTCGCAGGCTATGACCACCGCGCTGCTGCCGAAGTGCCATGGTTGATCGACAAATATCACCCCGGCCGGTTTTTAACGGTGTGATAGTAGCTGGGCGATACACTTTGCGGCTATTTGCCCGTTGTAAAACTGTGTATTGAGCTTGCCAAGCAGCCTTGGACGATTATGCTGGGCGCCGTTTTGATTGTTCGGAGTGTTTCATGTCCCGCCGCCTTCCCGTGATTCTGCTGCTTGTTGTCCTGCCGCTGTGGCTGGCCGCCAGTTATGGCCTGCGCTACGGCTTTATGGAGGACGCTCGGTGGGTGGGGGTCTGCGTCGATGAGGCCGCTCGCTGGGAGTGCTCGCTGCGCTCGAGCCTGGGCTGGATGATTCACTTCAAAGTGCTGGGCTGGAGCGCGGTGGCCACGGCACTGCTGGCGTTCGTGCTGCCCGGGCGCCTGGGGCGCTGCCTGGCAGTGCTGGCGCTGCTTGTCGGCTTTCCTGCGCTGGCCTTGTACAACACTACCCTGGCGGTATTCGCCGTGGTGATTGCGGCATTGCGCCTGGTACGGGCCACGGCACGCTAGCGCTTCACTGACCGCCGCCAGGCCCTTCGACACCGCGACAAGGCCCTGTGGGCCTTGTCCGGTGAACTCGCTGCTCGTCCATTCTTCCTGCTTGTCAGGGGCTTCGCTGTGCGTTGCGGCAGTTGCAGGTCGCGGCTGTTCAGGCGACGCGTGCCCGCAGGTTGCGCCACAGGGCAGCGACCATCAGCAGGCTGACCAGGGCCCAGCCCCAGGCTTGCTGGTTGGCCAGGCCTTCCTGATATAGCTGAGGAGCGATGCCGGCGCCGACGAAAAAGGTCAGCAAGGCAATTTCCCGGCGCGGCACCCGGACCGGACGGCACAGGTAGACCAGGGCCGGCAGCAGCAGGGCAGCACTGGGGAAGCTGCGATAGCGCGGGTCGAATACCAGTTCCAGCATCATCACCGCCGCTGCGAAGCCCGCTGCGGTCAGCAGCCAGCCGGCGCGTTTCTCCAGGGCGGCGAACGCTCGCAGGCGCCAACCTTCGCGAGGGCTCAAGGCAAGGGCGGCATGGGCCAGGACCAGCAGGTTCAGGCCCAGCAGCAAGGCGGCCCAGCACCATTCGCCGGCAAAGCGGCTGGTGACGCGGGCCAGTTCACCAAAGGAGCCGATGGCACACGCCGCCAGGGCGCCCAGCAGTGGCAGCAGCAGTGCCGCCCGCAGCCCGCGGACCCGGCCTCCGAGCACCAGGGTGCCGATGAATATCAGCACCCCGGCGCCCAGCCATTGAGGCCAGTACGGCAGGTTGCTCACCGGGCCGGCGAGGATGCCCTTGTCCTGGCGGTCGGCGTCGAACAGCCCCCAATAACCGCCGACTGCGCCTTCGCTGCCGCGTTTCCAGGGTTGGTCGAAGGCTTCGATCAGGTTGTAGTGCCAGCCGTTGTGCTCTGCCAGGGCAACGAACCCGCGGATGAACTTGGCTTCGTTGACCCGGCTCGGCAGCGCAGTTTCTCGCTGGCGGCCTTCGCTGGGCCAGCCGGTTTCACCGATCAGCACGTCCTTGGGGGCGAAGCGGTTGCCAAATACCTGGCGCACTTCGGCCACATGGTTCAGGGCCGCGTCGATGTTCGAGGGATCGTCTTCCCAATAGGGCAACAGGTGGATCGTCAGGAAATCCACCGCCGGGGCGATTTCCGGATGCTTGAGCCAGAACTCCCAGACGTCGGCATAGGTCACCGGCTGCTTGACCCCGGCCTTGACCTTGAGGATCAGGCGCGCCAGTTGCGGGCCGGTGACTTCCTTGCGCAGCAGGGCCTCGTTGCCGACGATCACCGAGCTGACTACGTCCGGGTTGGCGTTGGCCGAGGCAATCAGCAGGTCGACTTCCTTCTCGGTGTCCACCGGGTTGCTGTTGACCCAGGCGCCGATCATCAGCTTCAAGCCATGCTTGCGTGCCAGCTCCGGCAGGGCCTCCAGACCGCTCATGGAATAGGTGCGGATGCATTCGAAGCGGGTTGCCAGCAACGCCAGGTCGGCGTCCATGCGCTCGGGGCGCAGCTTGAACGGCTGGTCGAAGGGCGACTGGTCCTTGTCGAACGGCGTGTAGGAGGCGCATTGCAGCTTGTGGCTGGCACTGGCGACATCCGGCAGTTGTACCGGCCGGCCGAGGCCGTACCAGTAGCCACTCAGGGCCAGCAGGCCGACTACGCAGGCGAACAGATAAGCAAGGGCGGGGAAGCGGGGAGTGGCGGGCATGGTCTGGCCATCGTGGAACAAAGCCGAGCATCTTACCTGCATTTGTCCACAGCTTGGTGGGCTGCACACTTTTGACATGCAAAGTTCGGGCGGGCTTGGTGCGGGGAGATTGCGCCGGCCCGCTTGCTGGCGAACTGATGTCGTTGCTGGCTGCCTTGAGGTCGCAGTCAGAGCAGGTTGTTCATGAGGCTCGGTTGATGATCGAAGCATCAGTACTCCGCTGATGTTCGAACGCGTTCGCGGTGAGGCGTGATGGAGGCGCTGTGCACCATAACCATACGTTGATGTGCCTGGCGCCCGCCTGGTACAGCACTTTCGGGGAAGTAACGATGAAGATGCGACGACTCTTAGGCGCAGGTGCCGCACTGGTACTTGCCATCAGCTCCACGTTGGCCAGTGCCGACAGCAAGACCCTGAGCATCGGCTATGTCGACGGCTGGTCGGACAGCGTGGCGACGACCTACGTGGCGGCGGAGGTGATCCGGCAGAAGCTCGGCTATGACGTCAAGCTGCAGGCGGTGGCGACCGGGATCATGTGGCAGGGGGTGGCGACCGGTAAGCTCGATGCCATGCTCTCGGCCTGGCTGCCAGTGACCCATGGCGAGTACTGGACCAAGAACAAGGACAAGGTGGTCGACTACGGCCCCAACTTCAAGGACGCCAAGATCGGCCTGATCGTGCCGGAGTACGTCAAGGCCAAGTCCATCGAGGACCTCAAGACCGATACCACCTTCAAGAACAAGATCGTCGGCATCGACGCCGGGTCGGGGGTGATGCTCAAGACTGATCAGGCGCTCAAGGACTATGGCCTGGACTACAAGCTGCAGGCCAGTTCCGGGGCGGCGATGATCGCCGAGCTGACCCGTGCCGAGGAAAAGCAGGACTCCATCGCCGTGACCGGCTGGGTGCCGCACTGGATGTTCGCCAAGTGGAAGCTGCGTTTCCTCGACGACCCGAAGGGCGTGTATGGCGCGGCTGAAACCGTCAATAGCATCGGCAGCAAGGGCCTGGAGAAGAAGGCGCCGGAAGTGGCGGCGTTCCTGAAGAAATTCCAGTGGGCTTCCAAGGATGAAATCGGTGAGGTCATGCTGGCCATTCAAGACGGCGCAAAACCCGACGCGGCAGCCAAGGAATGGGTGAGCAAGCACCCGGAACGTGTTGCCGAGTGGACCGCTGAATAGTAGCCAGGCGTCTAGAACAAGGGTTGCGAGGCCGCCCGCTGATATCAGCGGGCGGCCTTGTGTTTTTTGGGGGGGAAAGTTGGCGAGGTGGCTAATGTCGTTCTAATACTAAGGTCGTCTGGAACCTGCCTCACAGCCGCATAGAGTGGATTAGGTTCCACCTAAAATCTGTGCTGCGAGGATAAAAACAATGAACGACAGCATTTACCTCTCGATTCAAAACAGCCCGCGTTTCAAGGAGCTGGTCACCAAACGAGAGCGGTTCGCCTGGATTCTCTCGGCGATCATGCTTGGGCTTTACTCGGCTTTCATCCTGTTGATCGCCTACGGACCCCAGATCCTGGGGGCCAAACTCAGTCCTACCTCATCCATCACCTGGGGCATTCCCCTGGGGGTCGGCTTGATTCTCTCGGCCTTCATCCTGACGGCCATCTATGTGCGACGCGCCAACGGCGAGTTCGACGAGTTGAACAACGCGATCCTGAAGGAGGCTCAGCAATGATCCGCCGTCTATTCGCAGCACTCGGTCTTGCCGCTTTCGCTCCCGCCCTCTGGGCCGCAGACGCCCTGACCGGCGAAGTCCACAAGCAGCCCCTCAACGTCTCGGCGATCGTGATGTTCGTGGTCTTCGTCGGTGCCACGCTGTGCATCACCTACTGGGCCTCCAAGCGCAACAAGTCGGCGGCCGACTACTATGCGGCAGGCGGCAAGATCACCGGTTTCCAGAACGGCCTGGCGATTGCCGGCGACTACATGTCGGCGGCGTCCTTCCTGGGGATTTCCGCCCTGGTGTTCACCTCCGGTTATGACGGCTTGATCTACTCCATTGGCTTCCTGGTGGGCTGGCCGATCATCCTGTTCCTGATCGCCGAGCGCCTGCGCAACCTGGGCAAGTACACCTTTGCCGACGTGGCCTCCTACCGTCTCGGGCAAACCCAGATCCGCACCCTGTCGGCCTGTGGCTCGCTGGTGGTGGTGGCGTTCTACCTGATCGCCCAGATGGTTGGTGCCGGCAAGCTGATCCAGCTGCTGTTCGGGCTCGACTACCATGTGGCGGTGATCCTGGTGGGGATCCTGATGTGCCTGTACGTGCTGTTCGGCGGCATGCTGGCGACTACCTGGGTACAGATCATCAAGGCAGTGCTGTTGCTGTCCGGTGCCTCGTTCATGGCGCTGATGGTGATGAAGCACGTCAACTTCGATTTCAACACGCTGTTCTCCGAGGCGATCAAGGTTCACCCCAAAGGTGAGGCGATCATGAGCCCTGGCGGCCTGGTGAAGGATCCGATTTCGGCGTTCTCCCTGGGGCTGGCGCTGATGTTCGGTACCGCCGGCCTGCCGCATATCCTGATGCGCTTCTTCACCGTGAGCGATGCCAAGGAAGCCCGCAAGAGCGTGCTCTATGCCACTGGCTTCATCGGCTACTTCTACATCCTGACCTTCATCATCGGTTTTGGCGCAATCCTGTTGGTAAGCACCAATCCGGACTTCAAGGACGCCGCAGGCGCCTTGCTGGGCGGTAACAACATGGCCGCGGTGCACCTGGCCAATGCAGTCGGCGGCAGCGTGTTCCTGGGCTTCATCTCGGCGGTGGCCTTCGCCACCATCCTCGCGGTGGTCGCGGGCCTGACCCTGGCTGGCGCTTCGGCGGTGTCCCATGACCTGTATGCCAGTGTGATCAAGAAGGGCAAGGCCAACGAGAAGGACGAGATCCGCGTTTCCAAGATCACTACCGTGGCCTTGGGGGTGCTGGCGATCGGCCTGGGCATTCTCTTCGAAAGCCAGAACATCGCGTTCATGGTGGGCCTGGCGTTCTCCATTGCCGCCAGCTGCAACTTCCCGGTCCTGCTGCTTTCCATGTACTGGAAGAAGCTCACCACCCGCGGCGCCATGATTGGCGGCTGGATGGGGCTGGTGAGTGCCGTGGCGCTGATGATCCTCGGCCCGACCATCTGGGTGCAGATCCTGCATCACGAGAAGGCGATCTTCCCGTACGAGTACCCGGCGCTGTTCTCGATGATGATTGCCTTTGTCGGTATCTGGTTCTTCTCCATCACTGACAAGTCGGCCTCTGCGGCCAACGAGCGGGCGCTGTTCTTCCCGCAGTTCGTGCGTTCGCAGACCGGCCTGGGGGCTAGCGGTGCGGTGTCGCACTGAGTGAAAGCCAAGTAACGGCTGCTATATATAAGCTGCGTGATGTCGAAATGATGCCCCGGTCGAGAGACCGGGGCATTTTTATTGGCTGATCGAGAGGGCGGTTGTGTATCGATCGTCAAGGCGCGGGAGGAGGGCGTGGGTGGCCAGCCTTGGGGGGGCATTGCTGTTGTGTGTCGCCTTGCTCGGCGAATACGGGGGATTGCTGGTGCCTGGCATGGTCGGGCGCAATCGATGCCCTGGCGGGGCTGTGAGTGCGCTGCAGCGGGTCGCAGCCCAAGCCTGCAGCCGCGTGCAGCCAGCCGTCATGGGTGCTGGTCTGCGCAGCAGCGGTGGGGGATGTGCTGGGGTCGCCGTGATGCTGGCCGGATGGTCGGCACGGGCGACTGAAGTACGGGGGGGGGCAGAAACAAATACGACCTCTGCTAGAGGCCGTATCCGGTGCAGCTAAGACTTGATCGCAAGACAGGTCTTATTTGCGGTCTTCCAGTTTGGTGATGTCACGCGACTCGTAGCCGGTGTACAGCTGACGTGGACGGCCGATCTTGTAAGGGCTGGAGAGCATTTCCTTCCAGTGCGAGATCCAGCCGACGGTCCGCGCCAGGGCGAAGATCACGGTGAACATGCTGGTTGGAATGCCGATGGCCTTGAGGATGATCCCCGAGTAGAAGTCGACGTTCGGGTAGAGCGAGCGCTCGATGAAGTACGGATCGGTGAGGGCGATCTCTTCCAGGCGCATGGCCAGTTCGAGTTGCGGATCGTTGTTGATCCCCAGTTCCTTCAGGACTTCGTCGCAGGTCTGCTTCATCACGGTGGCGCGCGGGTCGCGGTTTTTATAAACGCGGTGACCGAAGCCCATGAGCTTGAACGGATCGTTCTTGTCCTTGGCCTTGGCGATGAAGGTGTCGATGTTCGAGACATCGCCGATTTCGTCGAGCATGGTCAGCACGGCTTCGTTGGCGCCGCCGTGGGCCGGGCCCCAGAGTGCCGCGATGCCGGCAGCAATACAGGCAAACGGGTTGGCACCCGAGGAGCCGGCAAGACGCACGGTGGAAGTGGAGGCGTTCTGTTCGTGGTCGGCATGGAGGATGAAGATCCGGTCCATTGCCTTGGCCAGTACCGGGCTGATCGGTTTGATCTCGCACGGGGTGTTGAACATCATGTGCAGGAAGTTTTCCGCGTACGACAGGTCGTTGCGCGGATACATCATCGGCTGGCCCATGGAGTACTTGTAAACCATCGCTGCCAGGGTTGGCATCTTGGCCACCAGGCGCACGGCGGAGATCTCGCGGTGCTGCGGGTTATTGATGTCCAGGGAGTCGTGGTAGAACGCCGACAGTGCGCCGACTACGCCGCACATCACCGCCATTGGGTGGGCGTCGCGACGGAAACCGTTGAAGAAGCTCTTCAGCTGTTCGTGAACCATGGTGTGGTTCTTCACGGTGCTGACGAACTGGGCCTTCTGTTCTGCAGTCGGCAGTTCGCCGTTGAGCAGCAGGTAGCAGGTTTCCAGGTAGTCCGACTTTTCAGCCAGCTGTTCGATCGGGTAGCCGCGGTGCAGCAGGATGCCGTTGTCGCCGTCGATATAGGTGATCTTCGACTCGCAGGAGGCGGTCGACATGAAACCCGGGTCAAAAGTGAAGCGGCCCGTGGCCGTCAGGCCCCGAACATCGATTACATCGGGACCAACGGTGCCGGTTAAAATGGGCAGCTCGACGGGGGCTGCGCCCTCGATGATCAACTGCGCTTTTTTGTCAGCCATGTGGCCTCCTATTTATGCTTGAAATCATCAGACAGACCCCCCACGCAGGGCCCGCACCACTATAGTGAGATAAATCCGAATGTCAATTTGCCTAAAGTCTTGCCCCAGAAGGCTTTGCGAGGGTTTTTTTCGCGAAATTCACTGCCATTTACGCCTTTTATTAGGCTAACGCAATCAGCTATTAGGGGAAGGTCTTTGCGTTGTCATTAGTAGCCTAACTGTCTATACTCGGCCACCGACCTCCGTAGGCTTCTGGGCCCGCTTTGCTGGGGGTCGCACTCCCTGGGTAGTGGTTGCCTGACCAGTGCACTCCCCAACAACTTTGCCCTGATTGTTAGGGGCTCTTCAGTGTGAAAAAAGCCGTGAATAGCCAACGACCTGTAAACCTAGACCTAAGGACCATCAAACTCCCCATCACCGGCGTTACGTCGTTTCTCCACCGTGTTTCCGGCATCATCCTCTTCCTGGGCCTCGGCATCATGCTTTATGCATTGAGCAAGTCTCTGGGTTCCGAGGAAGGCTATGCCGAGGTGAAGGCGTGCTTGACCAGTCCGCTGGCCAAATTCGTTGCATGGGGCCTCCTGTCCGCCTTGCTGTATCACTTGGTGGCCGGTGTTCGCCATCTGATTATGGACATGGGCATCGGTGAGACGCTGGAAGGCGGCAAGCTGGGCTCGAAAATCGTTATCGCCGTTTCCGTGGTGATAATCGTTCTGGCGGGAGTTTGGATATGGTAACCAGCGTTACGAACCTGTCGCGTTCGGGCCTTTATGACTGGATGGCGCAGCGTGTGTCTGCGGTCGTTCTCGCGGCTTATTTCATTTTCCTGATCGGATACCTCGTAGCGAATCCGGGCATTGACTACACCCAGTGGCACGGCCTGTTCGCAAACAACTGGATGCGTATCTTCAGTCTGCTGGCCATGGTGGCCCTGGGCGCTCACGCCTGGGTCGGCATGTGGACCATCTCGACTGACTACCTGACGCCGATGGCGCTGGGCAAGTCGGCGACAGCAGTACGTTTCCTTTTCCAGGCAGTATGCGGCGTCGCGATGTTCGCTTACTTCGTCTGGGGTGTGCAGATTCTCTGGGGTATCTGATTCATGGCTAACATTCCAACCATTTCTTTCGACGCCATCATCATTGGCGGCGGCGGCGCCGGCATGCGTGCCGCATTGCAGCTGGCCCAGGGCGGCCACAAGACTGCAGTGATCACCAAGGTGTTCCCGACCCGTTCGCACACTGTGTCCGCCCAGGGCGGCATCACTTGCGCGATCGCCTCGGCGGACCCGAACGATGACTGGCGCTGGCACATGTACGATACCGTCAAGGGTTCCGACTACATCGGTGACCAGGACGCTATCGAATACATGTGTCAGGAAGGCCCGGCTGCGGTCTTCGAGCTGGACCACATGGGTCTGCCTTTCTCTCGTACCGAGACCGGCCGCATCTACCAGCGTCCGTTCGGCGGTCAGTCCAAGGACTACGGCAAGGGCGGGCAGGCTGCTCGTACCTGTGCCGCTTCCGACCGTACCGGTCACGCGCTGCTGCACACCCTTTATCAGGGCAACCTGAAAGCGGGCACCACCTTCCTCAACGAGTGGTACGCAGTTGACCTGGTGAAGAACCAGGATGGCGCCTTCGTAGGCGTGATCGCTATCTGCATCGAAACCGGCGAAACCACCTACATCCGCTCCAAGGCCACCGTTCTGGCTACCGGCGGTGCGGGTCGTATCTACGCTTCCACCACCAACGCCCTGATCAACACCGGTGACGGCGTTGGCATGGCGCTGCGCGCCGGCGTTCCGGTGCAAGACATCGAAATGTGGCAGTTCCACCCGACCGGCATCGCCGGCGCCGGTGTACTGGTAACCGAAGGTTGCCGTGGTGAAGGTGGTTACCTGATCAACAAGCACGGCGAGCGTTTCATGGAGCGTTATGCTCCGAACGCCAAAGACCTGGCAGGCCGCGACGTTGTTGCGCGCTCCATGGTTAAAGAGATCATCGCCGGCAACGGCTGTGGCCCTAATGGCGACCACGTGATGCTCAAGCTCGACCACCTGGGTGAGGAAGTGCTGCACAGCCGCCTGCCAGGTATCTGCGAGCTGTCCAAGACCTTTGCCCACGTTGACCCGGTGGTTGCTCCGGTGCCGGTCGTGCCAACCTGCCACTACATGATGGGCGGCGTTGCCACCAACATTCATGGCCAGGCGATCACCCAGAACGCCGACGGCGAAGACAGCATCATCCCTGGCCTGTTCGCAGTGGGTGAAGTGGCGTGCGTATCGGTACACGGTGCCAACCGTCTGGGCGGCAACTCGCTGCTGGACCTGGTGGTATTCGGTCGTGCGGCCGGTCTGCACCTGGAAAAAGCGCTGACCGACGGTATCGAATACCGCGACGCCAGCGACACTGATGTTGATGTTGCCCTGAACCGCCTGGCCCAGCTCAACGAGCGCACCACCGGTGAAGACGTGGCAACCCTGCGTCGCGAGCTGCAGAGCTGCATGCAGAACTACTTCGGTGTATTCCGTACCGGCGAATACATGCAGAAGGGTATTGCTCAATTGGCCGAGCTGCGCGAGCGCATCGCCAACGTCAAGATCAACGACAAGTCCCAAGCGTTCAACACCGCGCGTATCGAAGCGCTGGAGTTGCAGAACCTGCTGGAAGTGGCCGAAGCCACTGCCATCGCTGCTGAAGTGCGCAAAGAGTCCCGCGGTGCCCACGCCCGTGAAGACTTCGAAGACCGTGATGACGAAAACTGGCTGTGCCACACCCTGTACTTCCCGGGTGAGAAACGCGTTGCCAAACGTGCCGTGAACTTCTCGCCGAAGACTGTTCCGACTTTTGAACCTAAGATTCGGACTTACTAAGGGTGGCCACTATGTTGCAAGTCAGTGTGTATCGCTACAACCCTGATCAGGACGCTGCGCCGTTCATGCAGGAATTCTCGGTCGACACCGGTGGCAAGGACCTGATGGTGCTGGACGTGCTGGCGCTGATCAAGGAACAGGACGAAGGTTTCTCCTATCGTCGTTCCTGCCGTGAAGGCGTCTGCGGCTCCGATGGCATGAACATCAACGGCAAGAACGGCCTGGCGTGCATCACGCCGCTGTCGGCCGTGGTCAAGAAGAACAAGCTGGTTATTCGTCCGCTGCCAGGTTTGCCGGTTATCCGTGACCTGGTCGTCGATATGAGCATCTTCTACAAGCAATACGAGAAGGTGAAGCCATTCCTGCAGAACGACACGCCGGCTCCGGCCATCGAGCGTCTGCAGACTCCGGAAGAGCGCGAGAAGCTCGACGGTCTGTACGAGTGCATCCTGTGCGCTTGCTGCTCGACCTCTTGCCCGTCCTTCTGGTGGAACCCGGACAAGTTCCTGGGTCCAGCCGCTCTGCTGCAAGCCTATCGCTTCCTGGCAGACAGCCGTGACACCAAGACCTCCGAGCGTCTGGCTTCCCTGGATGACCCGTTCAGCGTATTCCGCTGCCGGGGCATCATGAACTGCGTCAACGTTTGTCCGAAAGGCCTGAACCCGACTAAGGCCATCGGTCACATCCGTAACATGCTGCTGCAGAGTGGCGTGTGATTCAGCTGCTGTACCCGTAGGACCGCTGTACCCGTAAAAGCCAAGGCGCGGGCTTCAACCCGCGTCATGGCTCTAACCTGAGCAGCAGCTCACAAAGTGGCTGCTCTATATTTTTGAAGAAATGAGACAAGCAGGGGCATCCGGGCTGGTACCCGGACTATCAGCGTGATCCTAAGTGGCTTGTTTTGGTCGCTGCATTCGGACTTCTGCAAGCTTGCTCGGTGTCGTCGCCGGTGGTGTTCCCCTAACCGAGGGTGACCAAGCATGCAAGAAAGCGTGATGCAGCGCATGTGGAACAGCGCCTACCTATCCGGTAGTAACGCTGCCTATGTGGAAGAGCTCTACGAGCTCTACCTGCACGACCCTAACGCTGTGCCAGAAGAGTGGCGCACTTACTTTCAGAAGTTGCCTACCGACGGCAGCACTGCCATCGATGTTTCGCACTCGACAATCCGCGATCATTTCGTCTTGCTGGCAAAGAACCAGCGCCGCGCCCAACCGGTATCTGCCGGCAGCGTGAGCAGTGAGCACGAGAAGAAGCAAGTTGAAGTGCTGCGATTGATCCAGGCCTATCGGATGCGTGGCCACCAGGCAGCCCAGCTGGACCCGCTGGGGCTGTGGCAGCGTCCTGCACCTGCAGACCTGTCGATCAATCATTACGGCTTGACCAATGCCGATCTTGATACGACCTTCCGTGCCGGCGACCTGTTCATCGGCAAAGAGGAAGCGAGCCTACGCGAAATTCACGAAGCGTTGCAGCAGACATATTGCCGCACCATCGGCGCTGAATTTACGCATATCACCGATTCCGAGCAGCGCCAGTGGTTCCAGCAGCGTCTGGAAAGCGTGCGTGGTCGTCCGACCTACTCCGCCGATATCAAGAGCCACCTGCTTGAGCGTGTGACGGCCGGCGAAGGCCTGGAAAAATACCTGGGCACCAAATACCCGGGCACCAAGCGTTTCGGCCTGGAAGGCGGCGAAAGCCTGATCCCGATGCTCGATGAGCTGATCCAGCGTTCCGGTTCCTACGGCACCAAGGAAGTCGTGATCGGCATGGCCCACCGTGGCCGTCTCAACGTGCTGGTCAACACCTTCGGCAAGAACCCGCGCGAGCTGTTCGACGAGTTCGAAGGCAAGAAGAAGGTCGAGCTGGGTTCCGGTGACGTTAAATACCACCAGGGCTTCTCGTCCAACGTAATGACCGCCGGCGGTGAAGTTCACCTGGCCATGGCGTTCAACCCGTCCCACCTGGAAATCGTTTCCCCGGTGGTCGAAGGTTCGGTTCGTGCCCGTCAGGATCGTCGCAACGATCCTACCGGCGAGAAGGTGCTGCCGATCTCCATCCACGGTGATGCGGCATTCGCCGGTCAAGGCGTGGTCATGGAAACCTTCCAGATGTCCCAGACCCGCGGTTTCAAGACCGGCGGCACTGTGCACATCGTGATCAACAACCAGGTTGGCTTCACCATCAGCAACCCGCTGGACTCGCGTTCCACCGAGTACGCCACCGACGTCGCGAAGATGATCCAGGCGCCGATCCTCCATGTGAATGGTGATGATCCGGAAGCCGTGCTGTTCGTGACCCAGCTGGCCATCGACTACCGCATGCAGTACAAGCGCGACGTGGTGATCGACCTGGTCTGCTACCGTCGTCGCGGCCACAACGAGGCCGACGAGCCAAGCGGCACCCAGCCACTGATGTATCAACAGATCACCAAGCAGCGCACCACCCGTGAGCTGTATGCCGATCGTCTGATCCAGGGCAGTGTGCTGGACGAGGCGCGTGTTCAGGCGAAAGTCGATGAATACCGCAACGCCCTGGACAACGGCCTGCACGTGGTGAAGAGCCTGGTCAAGGAACCGAACAAAGAGCTGTTCGTGGACTGGCGTCCGTACCTGGGTCACACCTGGACCGCGCGTCACGACACCACCTTCGATCTGAAGACCCTTCAGGAGCTGTCCGCCAAGTTGCTGGAACTGCCGGAAGGTTTCGTGGTTCAGCGCCAGGTGGCGAAGATCTACGAAGACCGCCAGAAGATGCAAGCCGGCGGCCTGCCGATCAACTGGGGTTACGCTGAAACCATGGCGTACGCGACCCTGGCGTTCGAAGGTCACCCGATCCGCATGACCGGCCAGGACATCGGCCGCGGTACCTTCTCGCACCGCCACGCGGTTCTGCACAACCAGAAGGACGCGGGTACCTACATCCCGCTGCAACACCTGTACGAAGGCCAGCCGCGCTTCGACCTGTACGACTCGTTCCTGTCGGAAGAGGCCGTGCTGGCGTTCGAATACGGCTACTCGACCACCACGCCGAATGCGCTGGTGATCTGGGAAGCCCAGTTCGGCGACTTCGCCAACGGTGCTCAGGTAGTGATCGACCAGTTCATCACCAGCGGCGAGCACAAGTGGGGCCGTCTCTGCGGTCTGACCATGCTGCTGCCACACGGTTATGAAGGTCAGGGTCCGGAGCACTCCTCGGCCCGTCTGGAGCGTTACCTGCAGCTGTGCGCCGAGCACAACATCCAGGTGTGCGTACCGACCACGCCGGCGCAGATCTACCACTTGCTGCGTCGTCAGGTGATTCGCCCGCTGCGCAAGCCGCTGGTCGTGCTGACACCGAAGTCGCTGCTGCGTCATAAACTGGCCATCTCGACCCTGGAAGATCTGGCGGAAGGTTCGTTCCAGACCGTTATCCCGGAAATCGATGCCCAGGATCCAAAAGACGTGGGTCGCATCATTCTGTGCAGCGGCAAGGTCTACTACGACCTGCTGGAAAAACGCCGTGCCGAAGGTCGTGACGACATCGCCATCGTGCGTATCGAGCAGCTGTACCCATTCCCTGAGGACGACCTGATCGAAGTCCTGGCTCCGTACAAAAACGTCAAACACATCGTTTGGTGTCAGGAAGAGCCGATGAACCAGGGTGCCTGGTACTGCAGCCAGCATCACATGCGTCGCATCATCAGCGGTCACAACAAGTCGCTCGTACTCGAGTACGCGGGCCGTGACGCTTCTGCTGCCCCAGCTTGTGGTTACGCATCGATGCACGCTGAGCAGCAGGAAAAACTGCTGCAAGATGCCTTTACTGTTTAACGCCTTCGCGCACCTGAAACCGAATTTAAGGAACCACAGATAATGGCTATCGAGATCAAAGCCCCCACTTTCCCGGAATCGGTTGCCGATGGCACCGTTGCCACCTGGCACAAACAACCGGGCGACGCCGTCAAGCGTGACGAACTGATCGTCGACATCGAGACCGACAAGGTCGTGCTGGAAGTTCTGGCCACCGCTGACGGCGTGCTGGGCGCCATCGTCAAGAACGAAGGCGACACCGTTCTGTCCGACGAAGTCCTGGGCTCCATCGTTGAAGGCGGCGCTGCTGCCGCTGCTCCTGCTGCCGCCGCCGCTCCGGCCGCTGCCGCTGCTGCCCCGGCTGCTGCCGATGGCGAAGACGATCCAATCGCTGCTCCTGCCGCGCGCAAGCTGGCTGAAGAGAACGGCATCAACATCGCTTCCGTTGCCGGCACCGGCAAAGGCGGTCGTGTGACCAAGGAAGACGTAGTGGCTGCCGTTGCCGCGAAGAAAGCCGCTCCGGCTGCCGCGCCTGCCAAGGCTCCGGCGCCTGCCGCTGCTGCTCCGGTCTTCGCTGCTGGCGATCGCGTCGAGAAGCGCGTGCCGATGACCCGTCTGCGTGCCAAGGTTGCCGAGCGTCTGGTTGAAGCCCAGTCGAACATGGCGATGCTGACCACCTTCAACGAAGTCGACATGACTGAAGTCATGGCCCTGCGTTCGAAGTACAAGGACCTGTTCGAGAAGTCCCACAACGGCGTACGCCTGGGCTTCATGTCGTTCTTCGTCAAGGCCGCTACCGAAGCCCTGAAGCGCTTCCCTGCGGTCAACGCCTCGATCGACGGTTCCGACATCGTCTACCACGGCTACGCCGACATCGGTGTTGCCGTGTCCAGCGACCGTGGTCTGGTGGTTCCGGTTCTGCGTAACGCCGAACTGATGAGCCTGGCTGAAATCGAGGGCGGCATCGCCACCTTCGGCAAGAAGGCCCGTGACGGCAAACTGTCGATGGAAGAGATGACCGGCGGTACTTTCACCATCACCAACGGTGGTACCTTCGGTTCGATGATGTCGACCCCGATCGTCAACCCGCCGCAAGCGGCAATCCTGGGCATGCACAACATTCTGCAGCGTCCTATGGCGATCAACGGTCAAGTGGTTATCCGCCCGATGATGTACCTGGCACTGTCCTACGATCACCGTCTGATCGACGGTAAAGAGGCCGTGACTTTCCTGGTAACTATCAAGAACCTGCTGGAAGACCCGGCGCGTCTGCTCCTGGACATCTAAAAAGCAGCTGCAAGTTGCAAGCGACAAGCTCCAGGCCCGTAGTGGGCGAGGTAGGCTTGAAGCGTGTGGCTTGCAGCTTCTAGCTTGCCGCTAAAAGGAACCTTTTATGACTCAGAAATTCGACGTGGTAGTGATTGGTGCGGGCCCAGGCGGCTACGTAGCTGCAATCAAGGCCGCACAGCTTGGTTTCACCACTGCTTGTATCGAGAAGTACACCGACAAAGAGGGCAAGCTGGCCCTTGGCGGTACTTGCCTGAACGTCGGTTGCATTCCTTCCAAGGCATTGCTGGACAGCTCGTGGAAGTTCCATGAAGCCCAGGACGGTTTTGCCATTCACGGCATCAACCACGCTGGCGTGACCATGGACGTACCGGCCATGGTCGGTCGCAAGGCCAACATCGTCAAAGGCCTGACCAGCGGTGTTGCCACCCTGTTCAAAGCCAACGGCGTGACCTCGATCCAGGGCCACGGCAAACTGCTGGCCGGCAAGAAAGTCGAAGTCACCAAGCCTGACGGTTCGGTTGAAGTGATCGAGGCCGAGAACGTGATCCTGGCTCCAGGTTCGCGTCCGATCGACATTCCACCGGCTCCGGTTGACCAGAATGTGATCGTCGATTCCACCGGCGCGCTGGAATTCCAATCCGTACCAAAACGTCTGGGCGTGATCGGCGCTGGCGTCATCGGCCTGGAACTGGGTTCGGTATGGTCGCGCCTGGGCGCAGAAGTGACTGTCCTGGAAGCCCTGGACACTTTCCTGATGGCAGCGGACACCGCCGTTTCCAAGGAAGCGCTGAAAACCCTGACCAAGCAAGGCCTGGACATCAAGCTGGGCGCTCGCGTGACCGGCTCCAAGGTCAACGGCGAAGAAGTCGTGGTTACCTACACCGACGCCAAGGGCGAGCAGACCATCACGTTCGACAAGCTGATCGTAGCCGTTGGTCGCCGTCCGGTGACCACCGATCTGCTGGCTGCCGATTGCGGCGTGACTCTCGACGAGCGCGGTTTCGTGCACGTTGACGATCACTGCGCCACCACCGTACCGGGCGTCTACGCCATCGGTGACGTGGTGCGCGGCATGATGCTGGCGCACAAGGCCTCGGAAGAGGGCATCATGGTCGCCGAGCGCATCAAGGGCCACAAAGCCCAGATGAACTATGACCTGATCCCTTCGGTTATCTATACTCACCCGGAAATTGCATGGGTCGGTAAAACCGAGCAGGCCTTGAAAGCTGAAGGCGTTGAAGTTAACGTCGGCACCTTCCCGTTTGCCGCCAGCGGCCGTGCCATGGCAGCCAACGACACCGGTGGTTTCGTCAAAGTCATCGCCGATGCCAAGACAGACCGCGTATTGGGCGTCCACGTGATTGGCCCAAGCGCTGCGGAGCTGGTTCAGCAAGGCGCGATCGGCATGGAATTCGGCACCAGTGCCGAAGACCTGGGCATGATGGTCTTCTCCCATCCGACCCTGTCCGAAGCCCTGCACGAAGCAGCCCTGGCTGTGAATGGCACTGCCATCCACATTGCCAACCGCAAGAAACGCTAAGCAATAATAAGAAACCACGGCGGTTGGCCCGTCGTGAGCCTTGTGCGCAAGACTCACCGCGGAATATCCGCTGGACTCGACCTCTCAGGGTAACGCCGCACACTGGATCGCCGCTCAGGCTGGTGGTTCAGGGTGCGGCGCTGGTTTGAGAGTAGCGGTCACAGGTGGTGCGGCACTCACATGAGCGCAGCGCCGAATGCGCAGTACCTAACGAAGACGGTAAAAAGCATGAATCTTCACGAGTATCAGGGTAAGCAGCTGTTCGCTGAGTACGGCCTGCCAGTATCCAAAGGCTACGCGGTAGACACCCCGGAAGAAGCAGCAGAAGCTTGCGACAAAATCGGCGGCTCGGAATGGGTTGTCAAAGCCCAGGTTCACGCCGGTGGTCGCGGTAAAGCGGGCGGCGTTAAGCTGGTTCGCAGCAAAGAAGACGCTAAGGCATTCGCTCAGCAGTGGTTGGGCAAGCGTCTGGTGACCTATCAGACTGATGCCAATGGCCAGCCTGTCACCAAGATCCTGGTTGAATCGTGCACTGATATCGCTAAAGAGCTGTACCTGGGCGCTGTCGTTGACCGTTCGAGCCGTCGCATCGTGTTCATGGCTTCCACCGAAGGTGGCGTGGACATCGAGAAAATCGCTCACGACACTCCAGAGAAAATTCTCAAGGCCACTATCGATCCACTGGTTGGCGCTCAGCCATTCCAAGGTCGCGAGCTGGCTTTCCAACTGGGTCTGGAAGGCAAGCAAGTTGCCCAGTTCGCCAAGATCTTCGTAGGTCTGGCCAAACTGTTCCAGGATCACGATCTGGCTCTGCTGGAAGTGAACCCGCTGGTGATCAAGGCCGACGGCGATCTGCACTGCCTGGACGCGAAGATCAACATCGACGCCAACGCCATGTACCGTCAGCCTAAGCTGAAGACCTTCCACGATCCGTCGCAAGACGATCCGCGTGAAGCTCACGCTGCCAAGTTCGAACTGAACTACGTAGCCCTGGAAGGCAACATTGGCTGCATGGTCAACGGTGCCGGCCTGGCCATGGGTACCATGGACATCGTCAACCTGCACGGCGGCAAGCCAGCCAACTTCCTCGACGTAGGTGGTGGCGCTACCAAAGAGCGCGTGACCGAAGCCTTCAAGATCATCCTGTCCGACGCCAACGTTGCTGCAGTACTGGTCAACATCTTCGGCGGCATCGTTCGCTGCGACATGATTGCCGAAGGCATCATCGGCGCCGTGAAAGAAGTCGGCGTGAAAATCCCGGTTGTTGTTCGCCTTGAAGGCAACAACGCTGAACTGGGCGCTAAAGTACTGGCAGAAAGCGGCTTGAACATCATCGCTGCTACCAGCCTGACCGACGCTGCTCAACAAGTTGTCAAAGCTGCGGAGGGCAAATAATGAGCGTCCTGATCAATAAAGACACCAAAGTTATCTGCCAGGGTATTACCGGTTCGCAAGGTAGTTTCCACACCCAGCAAGCCATCGAATACGGCACCAAGATGGTTGGCGGCGTAACTCCGGGCAAAGGCGGCACCGAGCACCTGGGCCTGCCAGTGTTCAACACCGTGAAAGACGCAGTAGCTGCCACTGGCGCCACCGCCAGCGTGATCTACGTTCCTGCTCCTTTCTGCAAGGACTCGATCCTGGAAGCGGCTTTCGGCGGCATCAAGCTGATCGTCTGCATCACCGAAGGCATTCCTACCCTGGACATGCTGGACGCCAAAGTTAAGTGCGACGAGCTGGGTGTTACCCTGATCGGCCCTAACTGCCCAGGCGTGATCACCCCAGGCGAATGCAAGATCGGCATCATGCCAGGTCACATTCACTTGCCAGGCAAGGTCGGTATCGTTTCCCGTTCCGGCACCCTGACCTACGAAGCTGTGAAGCAGACCACTGACGCCGGTTTCGGTCAGTCCACCTGCGTCGGCATCGGCGGTGACCCGATCCCGGGTTCGAACTTCATCGACATCCTGAAGCTGTTCCAGGAAGACCCGAAGACCGAAGCGATCGTGATGATCGGCGAGATTGGCGGTTCGGCTGAAGAAGAAGCGGCTGCCTACATCAAGGCTCACGTGACCAAGCCGGTTGTTTCCTACATCGCTGGTGTGACTGCTCCTCCGGGCAAGCGCATGGGCCATGCTGGCGCAATCATCTCTGGCGGCAAAGGCACTGCAGACGAGAAATTCGCTGCGCTGCAAGACGCAGGCGTAAAAACCGTGCGTTCGCTGGCAGACATCGGCAAGGCCCTGGCCGAGCTGACCGGTTGGGCTGTCAAGTAAGCCTCGCGCTTAGCTTGCAGTTCTGCTGACAAAGGCCACCTTCGGGTGGCCTTTGTGCATTTGGGGTCGCCAAAAGTGGCAGGCAACCTGCCTCAAGGGAGGTGCTACTTGCAGCTTGTGGTTATTCTTCTTTCAAAAATGCGACATCACGACGTCGCATATCGGATAGTTCGCCCTCGAACGGTGCGCTCGTCTTACAGTTTCTGTACTCTAGCCGCCTCTTTATGCGTCTGCTGCCCACAAGGTTGCTGCGCGCTAAACGGGTCAGTCTTATACGGACTGACAGCATTTCCCTCACCCATAAGGGAAATCCCTCTCTAAATTCCGATTCAGTAGTGTGGTATTTCCTTAATGAAAGTGTTGAAAGGCCAGGACATCCTGGCACTCGGCTTTATGACTTTTGCCCTGTTCGTCGGGGCCGGCAACATCATCTTCCCGCCTATCGTCGGCTTGCAGTCCGGACCTCATGTCTGGATGGCGGCGCTGGGCTTCTTGATCACCGCCGTCGGTCTGCCGGTGATCACCGTGGTTGCCCTGGCCAAGGTCGGTGGCGCCATGGATGCCCTGAGCACCCCTATCGGCAAGATCGCCGGGGGCTTGCTGGCTGCAGTGTGCTACCTGGCGGTCGGTCCGTTGTTCGCGACCCCGCGTACGGCCACCGTGTCTTTTGAAGTGGGCCTGGCGCCGCTGACCGGCGAAAGCCCGCTGGCGCTGTTCCTCTACAGCTCGGTGTACTTCCTGCTGGTGTTCTTCATCTCCCTGTACCCGGGGCGTCTGCTGGATACCGTCGGCCGCTTCCTGGCTCCGCTGAAGATCATCGCCCTGGCGGTGCTGGGCATTGCCGCCTTCGCCTTGCCGGCAGGGGATATCGGCGTCGCTACTCCCGAGTATGTGGCTGCGCCGTTTTCCCAGGGCTTCATCAATGGCTACCTGACCATGGATACCCTGGGCGCCCTGGTGTTCGGCATTGTCATCGTCAACGCCATTCGTTCCCGCGGGGTCGAGTCGCCACGGCTGATCACCCGTTACGCGGTGATCGCCGGCCTGATTGCCGGGGTCGGCCTGGCGCTGGTCTACGTCAGCCTGTTTCGCCTCGGTTCGGGCAGCCATGAAGTGGCCGCCGGTGTCACCAACGGCGCAGCCGTGTTGCACGCCTATGTACAGCACACCTTCGGCTCCCTGGGCAGCGGCTTCCTTGCGGTGCTGATTTCCCTGGCCTGCCTGGTCACCGCCGTGGGCCTGACCTGTGCCTGTGCCGAATACTTCAGCCGGGTGTTGCCGTTGTCCTACAAGACCCTGGTGGTGATCCTCGCGGCGTTCTCGCTGCTGGTGTCGAACCTGGGCCTGACCAAGCTGATCGCCTTTTCGATTCCGGTGCTGACCGCCATCTACCCGCCGTGCATCGTCCTGGTGGCGTTGAGCTTCTGCAAGGATTTCTGGCAGGAGCAGCGTCGTATCGTCGGTCCAGTGATGCTGGTGTCTTTCCTGTTCGGCCTGATCGATGCGCTCAAGGGCGCAGGTCTGATCGACGGCTTGCCAGGCCCGCTGTCCCACCTGCCATTGAGCGAGCAGGGCCTGGCGTGGCTGGTGCCTTCGGTGATCGTCCTGGCGGTCGCAGTGGTCTTCGACCGGGTGCTGGGCAAGCGTAGCGAAGCCCTGGCCTGATCGTTCGCTGATCGTGCGGGGGCCATCATCAGTGGCCCCGAGCATCAGGAAAAATGCCCCGTATCCATCGATACGGGGCATTTTTTATGGGCGGCGGCCGGTGTCTTTTTCCTCGACCAAGCGTCGAAGCAGTGTCCCTTGCCATTGCCCTCTGCCAACGCCCTACAGGAATTTGCATGTCGTTCGTCCAAGCCAACCTGATCCACCTACTGGCCGCCCTGTGGTTCGTCGTCTGCTGGGGTGGCTATACCCGCTACGCCAGTTGGAAGGGAAGGGACACCGCGTGCCTGGCCAGTGTCCTGCACCTGTATCGCGAGGACTGGATGCGCCGCATGCTGCTGCGCGACAACCGCATCGCCGATGCCAGCGTGATCGGCAACCTGGAGCGCAATGCCTCGTTCTTCGCCTCCAGTACCCTGATCATCCTGGCGGGCATCCTCACCGTGCTCGGCGCCTCGGAGCGTGCAGTGTCGCTATTGGCGGACATTCCCATGGTCCAGCAGGCGTCCCAGGGCATGTCGGAAATCAAGCTGCTGTGCCTGGCGCTGGTGTTCGTCTATGCCTTCTTTACCTTCAGCTGGTGCATGCGCCAGTACAACTTCGCTGCAGTGCTGGTGGGGTCGGCACCGATGATCGGCGAGCGTCATGTTTCCGAGCAGGAGCGCAAGGCTTTTGCATCGCGAGCAGCTCGGGTGATTTCCATGGCGGCCAACCAGTTCAACTTCGGATTGCGTTCCTATTACTTCGGCATGACCATGCTGGCCTGGTTCGTCAGCCCCTGGCTATTCATGCTGATGAGTGCAGGTGTGGTGTTTGTCTTGTATCGACGGGAGTTCCACTCCGATGTACTTGAGGTCATGGTCTATACACCGACGGAGCAACCTCTGGTCGATAGCCCCAAAGATGCAGCCTGAGCGCTGATGGCTGATCGATTGAACGGTTAAAAGGAGTTGGCCAATGAGCAGCAGTTCGCGTGCCTTGAAGTACTTGTGCCTGGGGTTCTTTCTGTTGTCGGGCTGCAGGGTGCAAACCCTGTATCTGAATGGCGAAGCCCGGGGCAGGGTGGTCGATGCATTGAGCGGCATGCCGATCGCCGGGGCCAAGGGTGCGGTGTGTGGCGCACAGTTCCTGACGGCTGATGACGGCAGCTTCAAGGTCGCAGCGGCAACTGACTGGGAATGGGTAATGCCGCTGGCCGGGCGTTCGCCCCGGGACATCCCGCACCCTTGTTTCATGAGCATCGCGGCAGCGGATTACCAGACCCGCCAATGGCTGGCGCCTTTTACCGCCCACTATGACTTTCCCATCAGGCTGCTGCCCGTTTCCAGCCCCTTGCACTATGCACTGGAGTCCCCAGGCAATGAGTCGGTGCCAAGGCAGCCGTTGCAGGCAGCGCCCCGCCAGGACGAATGGTTTCTGGGGGCAGGCGGCTGATCTTCAACGCTTAGTTGCTTGTCCGGCAACTAAGCACTGCTGTATTGAGCGACTGTTTTACGCGCAAGAAAAAGCCCGCACTTGGCGGGCTTTGTTCTTTGTTGCACTAAAACCGACTTAGTTGGTTTTAGGAGCTGCTTCCTTGGCGCTTTCTTCAGCAGCAGCCTTGTTGGATTCAGCCTGATCTTTGGCGGCTTCGGCGTTTTCTTTTGCCGCGTCGTTCACTTTATCCTGAGCTTCGTTCATTTTCTGTTGGGCTTGCTCAGCATGTTGATTTGCATCTTGAGCTTTGTCCTCGGATTTTTTGTCGCAGGCAGCCAGACCGAGGGAAGCGGTCAGCATCAGGGCAATAGCTAAAGTCTTACGCATGGGGTGTTTCTCCTGAGTGAAGATATCTACTGGCCTTTCGATCATGGCCTTGTGATTTAAGTTCCTTGAGGCTCACAGATATATTAAGTAGTCATTTCATGGAACTTTTACCTGCTTCATTCAACGCACATTCCAGACAATAAAAAGAGATAAGTCTCATGGCGCAAAACCCTATTTCTGAGCGTGCGGCGCGCTTTCTTTCCGCCTTGCGCCACTGCCAGGTGCTGGGCATCCGGGTACATAGCGCCTCTGAAGAGGGCCTGACCCTGACCTTGCCCTACAGTCCGCAGATTGTCGGTGACCCGCAAACCGGGATCATCCATGGCGGTGCCCTGACCACGCTGATGGACAGTGCCTGTGGCATGGCCACGCTTTGCGTACTGCCGGAGTTCGAGGTGTGTCCGACCCTGGACCTGCGCATAGACTATATGCATCCGGCGGTCCCTCATCACGATGTGCACGGCTTTGCCCAGTGTTACCGGGTCACCACCGATGTGATCTTTACCCGCGGCTTTGCCTATCAGGAGGATCCCGAGCGTCCCGTGGCTCACGTGGTCGGCACTTTCATGCGCATGGGCAAGGGGCTCAAGGGCAGCCGTGGGCTCGCCAGCTCGATCAAGGGGGAGCGGGCATGAGCGCGGACCTTCGAGCACTTTTGGAGCAGGCTCGCCAGCAGGGCGATTACACCGCGTTGCTGGCGCAGATTCCCTACGCGAAGCTGATCGGCATCGAGTGCACGCCACTGGGAGATGAGTTGCTGTTTCGCCTGCCAGCCAACAAGGACAACATTGGCAATCCGTTGCTGCCGGCCCTGCACGGCGGAGTGATCGCCGGCTTCATGGAGCTGGCGGCGGCTTTGCATCTGCTGATCTTCACCGGTTCGCCCGGGGTCCCGAAGATCATCGACTTTTCCCTCGACTACCTGCGTGCCGGACAGTTTCGCGATACCTTCGCCCGCTGCCAGGTGTGCCGCCAGGGGCGGCGGGTAGCCAACGTCGCCATCACCGCCTGGCAGAGCACCGCTGATGAGCCGATTGCCACTGCTCGCGCACATTTCAAGATTGAAGAGAGCAGCGCCCCTTGAAATCCTGCCAGCGACCCCCACTTTCATGTCATCCCGCCGCCCTCCGCTCCCGGAACGCGGCCAATGCCATCTGATTGGAGTTTGATGACCATGAGTGTGGAAACTCAAAAAGAAACCCTGGGCTTCCAGACCGAGGTGAAGCAGCTGTTGCACCTCATGATCCATTCGCTGTATTCCAACAAGGAAATCTTCCTTCGCGAATTGATCTCGAACGCCTCTGACGCCGTCGACAAATTGCGCTTCGAAGCCCTGTCCAAGCCCGAGTTGCTGGAAGGTGGCGGCGAACTGAAAATCCGTGTCAGCTTCGACAAGGAAGCGAAAACCGTCACCCTCGAAGACAACGGCATCGGCATGAGCCGTGAAGATGTGATCACCCACCTGGGGACCATCGCCAAGTCCGGCACCGCCGACTTCATGAAAAACCTGTCGGGCGACCAGAAGAAGGATTCGCACCTGATCGGCCAGTTCGGCGTGGGCTTCTATTCCGCATTCATCGTCGCCGACCAGGTTGAAGTGTTCAGCCGTCGTGCCGGCCAGCCCGCCAGCGAAGGCGTGCACTGGTCGTCCAAGGGCGAAGGCGAGTTCGAAGTCGCGACCATCGACAAGGCCGAGCGCGGTACCCGCATCGTGCTGCACCTGAAGTCCGGCGAAGAAGAGTTCGCCGATGGCTGGCGCCTGCGCAACATCATCAAGAAGTATTCCGACCATATCGCCCTGCCGATCGAGCTGCCGAAAGAGGCCGCTGCCGCCGAAGGCAGCGATGCGCCTGCACTGGAATGGGAAACCGTCAACCGCGCCAGCGCGCTGTGGACCCGTCCGCGTACCGAGATCAAGGATGAGGAATACCAGGAGTTCTACAAGCACATCGCCCACGACTTCGAGAACCCGCTGAGCTGGAGCCACAACAAGGTCGAAGGCAAGCTGGAATACAGCTCGCTGCTCTACGTGCCGGCCCGTGCGCCGTTCGACCTGTACCAGCGTGAAGCGCCCAAGGGCCTGAAGCTGTATGTGCAGCGTGTATTCGTCATGGATCAGGCCGAGTCCTTCCTGCCGCTGTACCTGCGCTTCATCAAGGGCGTGGTGGACTCCAACGACCTGTCGCTGAACGTGTCGCGGGAAATCCTGCAGAAAGACCCGATCATCGATTCGATGAAGTCGGCGCTGACCAAGCGCGTCCTCGACATGCTGGAAAAACTGGCGAAGAACGAACCTGAGCAATACAAGGGCTTCTGGAAGAACTTCGGCCAGGTGATGAAGGAAGGCCCGGCCGAGGACTTCGCCAACAAGGAGAAGATCGCCGGCCTGTTGCGCTTCGCGTCCACCCTGGGTGATGACGGCGAGCAGAGCGTTTCCCTGGCCGACTACCTGGCCCGGGCCAAGGAAGGTCAGGACAAGATCTACTTCCTCACCGGCGAATCCTACGCCCAGGTGAAGAACAGCCCGCACCTGGAAGTCTTCCGCAAGAAGGGCATCGAAGTGCTGCTGCTCACCGACCGTATCGACGAGTGGCTGATGAGCTACCTCAACGAATTCGACGGCAAGAGCTTTGTCGACGTGGCGCGTGGCGACCTGGACCTGGGCAACCTGGACTCGGAAGAGGACAAGAAGGCTGCCGAGGAAGTTGCCAAGACCAAGGAAGGCCTGGTGGAGCGGATCAAGACCGCCCTGGGCGAAAGTGTCAGCGAAGTGCGGGTTTCCCACCGCCTGACCGACTCGCCAGCGATCCTGGCCATCGGCGAGCAGGACCTGGGGCTGCAAATGCGCCAGATCCTCGAAGCCAGCGGGCAGAAGGTGCCGGACTCCAAGCCGATCTTCGAATTCAACCCGACTCACCCGCTGATCGAGAAACTCGACGGCGAGCAGAGCGAAGAGCGTTTTGGCGACCTGTCGCACATCCTTTTCGATCAGGCGGCCCTGGCCGCCGGCGACAGCTTGAAGGACCCGGCGGCTTATGTACGCCGGCTGAACAAGCTGCTGGTGGAGCTGTCGGTTTAATCATGTAGCAAGAAAAACCCGCTTCGGCGGGTTTTTTCATTCTGGTGTCCCCCTACTGGAGAAGATGAGTCATGAGTCAAATCACAGTGCGTTCCGTGGTCTATCAGATCGATGGCCGGCCCTATGAAGGGCGCCTGGCCTTCGATGCCGCCCATAAAGCTGCGCGCCCGGGGTTGCTGATGGCGCCGAACTGGATGGGTGTCAGCGCCGGAGCGGAGAAGATCGCCGAGGCGGTGGCGGCCAAGGGTTATGTGGTGCTGATCGCCGATCTGTATGGCCAGTCGCTGCGCCCCAGCGATGCGAGCCAGGCCGGCGCCGCGATGATGCCGCTCAAGGATGACCGGGCGCTGTTGCGCAAGCGCATGCAGGCAGCCTTTGCGGCCTTGCAGAGCCAGGGCGAAGCCGCGGTGGATAGCTCCAGGCTGGCCACCTTCGGCTTCTGCTTTGGCGGCTGCTGCGCACTGGAGCTGGCTCGCAGTGGCGCACCGGTGAAGGCGGCAGTGTCGTTCCACGGCACCCTGGACACCCCCAACCCTGCCGATGCCAACAACATCAAGGGGTCGGTGCTGGTGCTGCACGGTGCGGCGGACCCGTTCGTGGCCAAGGAGCAACTGCCAGCCTTCGAAGCGGAAATGGACGCGGCGGGGGTGGACTGGCAACTGGTCAGCTACGGCGGTGCGGTGCATTCCTTCACCGATACCCACGCCAATATCCCGGGCAAGATGATGTACGACGCCAAGACCTCGGCCCGTGCCTTCGCCACCATGCACTACCTGCTGGACGAAGTGTTCCAGGGCTGATCCGTTGGCCCTGATCCCGTAGGAACTGGCTTGCCAGCGAAGGCGTCAGCGAGAGCAACGCCAGGCTCACGGGCCTGTTCGCTGGCAAGCCGGCCCCTACCGATCAGTGGCGGGAGAGGGGCAATTCGATGCGCTCGCTTTCTCCCGGCACCTGCGGCCAGTCTCCGGCCGCCCAGCGTTGTCGGGCCTGGTCGATCAGCGCTGGATCGCTGGCGACGAAGTTCCAGTTGATCCGCCGTGGCCCGTCCAGGGGCGCACCGCCGATCAGCACCGCGTGGCAGTCGCTCTCGGCGAACAGCGTGGCGTTTTCCCCCTCCGGCAATACCACCAGCGAGTGCGCGGGCAATGGCTCGCCGTCCAGTTGTGCCTCGCCGTCCAATACATACAGCGCACGCTGTTGATGCTCGGTGGGAATCAGCAGGCTGGTGGCGGTCTGCAGCCGCAGCTCGGCATAAAGGGTAGGGGAGAGCACCGGCACCGGCGACTCCAGGCAAAAGCCGCTGCCGGCGATCATGCGGATGCTCACCCCCAGGTTGTCGCTCACCGGCAGGCTGCTGGCCGGATGATGGCTGTAATGCCCCGGGCCTTGCTCCTGCTCTTTGGGCGAGGCCAGCCAGACCTGCAGGCCGTGCATGGCAAACCCCTGGGCCAGCAAGGGCGCTGGCGTGCGCTCGACGTGGGCGATGGCGCTGCCGGCGGTCATCCAGCTGACATCCCCGGCTTGCACGATCTGGTCCGATCCCAGGCTGTCCTTGTGCTGGATCTGCCCTTCGAACAGGTAGGTGAGGGTGGACAGGCCGATATGCGGATGCTGGCGGATATTCATGCCTTTGCCGGCCGGGTAGGCGGTTGCCAGCATATGATCGAAGAACACGAAGGGGCCGACACTGCGGCACTGTGCCGAAGGCAATGGGCGGAGGATGGGCTGGCCTTCGACGTCCTCGGGGCGGGGACGGATCACGAGGGGCGAGTGCATGGCGGACTCCAGGCTGATCGAGTTATGCCCTGGAGCATAACCCGATCCGCCCGGCCCTTGCCGCTATTGGCTGAAGGCGCCTTCGGAGAGGTGGGTCTCGATGCTGACTTCGCTGGTGGTCATCAGTTTGTGGATCGGGCAGCGGTCGGCCACGCGGTGCAGTTCATCGCGCTGGGCATCGGTGAGCACCCCCTTGAGGGTCAGCTTGACGTGCAGGGCGTACTTGCCTTTCTGCTCCTCGCTGTTGTCGTGCTTGAGCTCCACCGTGACCCCAGTGAGGGGGATGTTCTTCTTCTGCGCATACAGCTTCAGGGTCAGGGCCTTGCAGGCGCCCAGGGCGGCGTCGAAGTAGTCGTGAGGTTCGGGCGCGGTGCCTTCGCCGCCGGCGGACTTGGGCAGGTCGGTGAACAACTGATGGTCATCGACCTGGATGCTGTGGCGGAAACCTTCGCTGGATTCGGTGTTGACGGTAATGGTCATGGCAAACCTCGGGCAGTGATGAGAAACGGATCAGGCTGTAAAGGTGCTGAAGTTATAGAGCATCCTGGGGCGCCGGCGTTCCCCTTTTTCTGAACCTGCGACTCGGCGCCGCGGTCTATCGAGCTTCGATCCCTGGAGGCGAGCCAGTGCACTGGAGTCATTTATACGGGGCGTCTGCATGGGCGTTGCTGATGCTGTTGCCGGTCGCTGCGGCCCAGGCACGGGACTACCTGTACAGCGATGCGCACCTGCATTACGTGGATTTCTTCCAGGAAACCGCAGGCATGCAGGCCTTGCTCAAGGCGATGGCCGACAATCGCATTGAACGGGTGATGATCTCGGGCATTCCGGTGGCCAAGAAATGGCATGAGGACGAACCCAAGCGCCCACGGTATTACGCCGGTGATGATGCGCGGGCCTATTGGTACAGCGCCACCGACGTGCTGGTGGCTGCCGCGGTGAAGGCCTTGCCCGCCGAGCAGCGTCGGCGCTTCCATCCCTTTCTCAGTGGCTTCAATCCCAATGACAAGAACTCCGACGCGCATATCCAGCGCATGCTCGACCTCGACCCGGGGCTGTGGCAGGGCATCGGCGAGGTGTTCACCCGCCATGACGACCTCACCGCGCTGACCGCCGGGGATACGCCCCGGGCCAACAACGAGGCCATGACCAGGGTCTATCACCTGGCGGCGGAAAATGACCTGCCGGTGTTGCTGCATTCCAACATCACCTCCAAGCGTGAACCCAATCCGCTGTACCTGGCGGAAATCGAGGAGCCGCTGCGTAACCATCCCCACACGCGCTTCATCTGGGCCCATGCCGGTACCAGTGCCGAGATCCATCGTCACCAGGCGCATCTGGAGTTTCTCCTGCCGACCCTGACTCGCTTGCTGGAGAGCTATCCCAATTTGTCCATCGACCTGTCCTGGAGCCTGCTCACGCCTTATTTGCTGGATGATCAGGGCCAACCACGCCAAGCGTGGCTGAAGCTGGTGGAGCGCTTCCCTGAGCGTTTCATGCTGGGTTCGGATGTGGTCGGTCGTTTCGACAAGCTGGGGGAGGAGTTACACAGCTTTGACGTCTTCCTCGACGCCTTGCCCGAGGACGTGGCACGCAAGGTGGCCCACGACAACTTTCTCGCCATCCTCCCCGCCCGCGTGCGCCGTTAGGTCCAGGCGCACGTCCAGGGCTTTCGCGGCTCCAGACTGTCATCAGCCTGTCACGCCTGCTTCATAAGCTCGCGCCATCTCAATCAAGGAGCGCGATATGCACCTCACTCGTTTAGGCGCGCTGGCGGCGCTGATGATCTTCAGTGGCCTGGCCAGTGCCGAAGTCCGTGTTGAAGGCCCTGTTGAATATGGCGTGTTCGAAGGGCCCAAGGCCGAGTTGCAATCGGGGGAGCGGGTGTTGCGGCGCAGCAACGAGACGATCCAGAAAACTGCCGTGGTTCCGGCCCGGCTCGGTACCAAGTTCGGCATGCGCTACCAGTTGCTGGGCAAGGTCGCCGAGGACCAGCCGCTGACCCTGCTTTACCTGACCCCGGGCATCCGTACCCCGGACGGGGTGCGTCATGACAAGTTCGAAGTCACCCAGAAGCTGGTGCCCAATGCGCCCCAGGATGTGATGGCTTACGAGTTCACCGAAAGCCATGAAGTGGTGCCTGGCGAATGGCACTTCATGGTCTTCCAGGGTGACCGTTTGTTGGTAGAACAGCGATTTTCTGTGCGCTGAATCGTTTTACGCCCTGGTATCGGAGTGCTAGGGCGTTTTGATATCACGTTTTTGTCTTACGCAATTTCCCGCTGGCCCGATACCGTCTAAGAGCACCTTGCTGCAAGGTCTTGCAGCGCTCTAGGAAGGAGCCAGAGGAATGAGTCTTAGAAGTCTTAATATTGCGCCTCGTGCGAGCCTGGGTTTTGGCTTGCTGGCGCTGATGGTCTTTGCCCTCGGGGCATTCGCGCTGGTGCAGATGGGCAACATGCGCCAGCAATCCGACGAGGTTGAAAGCAATTGGCTGCCCAGCGTCATGTCCGTCGGTGACATGAGCCAGGACCTGCTGCGCATTCGCGCCTTGACCCTGCGCCTGCTGATCAACCGCGATCCACAGGCGATCGCCCAGAACGAAAAAAAGATCAATGACATCAAGAGTGGCCTGGGCGTTGCCCAGGGGCGCTATGAGTCGCTGATCGTGCTGCCTCAGGAACGGGTCCTGTTCGATCGATTCAAGAGCCTTGAAAAACAGTACCTGGAGCGTCAGGCCCAGGTGATGGTGTTCTCCGCGCAGAATCAGCTGGAGGAAGCGGTCAAGGTGGTCAATGGCGAGATGAACCAGTTGGCCGATGAAATGGCCACGACCCTGCATGAGCTGATCGAGTTGAACAAGCAGAGTGCGACCCAGGCTACCGATCTGGCTCAGGCGGTGTTCAGCAAGTCGCGGGTGTGGGTGCTGGGGATGATCGCGGTGGCGGCGCTGGTGACCATTGGCCTGGCGCTGCTGTTGACTCGCAGTATCGTCCTGCCGCTGGCGCAGTCGCTGAGTGTGGCTGAGGTGGTGGCTGGCGGCGACCTGACCGGCACCATCACGGTGAGTGGCAAGGACGAGCCGGCGCGCCTGCTACAGGCGCTCAAGGCCATGCAGCACAACCTGCGGGAAACCATACGGCGCATCTCCGACTCTTCCAGCCAGCTGGCATCGGCTTCCGAAGAACTCAGTTGCGTCACCGAGGATGCAACCCGAGGCCTGCACCAGCAGAGCCTGGAGATCGAGCAGGCGGCCACGGCAGTCAACCAGATGACGGCGGCAGTGGAGGAGGTGGCAAGCAATGCGGTGGCCACCTCCGAGGCGTCCCGGGAGTCCGACCGGATTGCCCAGCACGGGCGCGAGCAGGTGCACCAGACGGTGCTGTCCATCGAGTCGCTGGCGCAGGACGTGACGACCAATGCCAGCCAGGTGGAGGACCTGGCGCAGAAGGTCTACGGCATCAGCAAGGTGCTGGATGTGATTCGCGCCATTGCCGAGCAGACCAACCTGCTGGCGTTGAACGCCGCCATCGAGGCTGCGCGAGCCGGGGATGCCGGGCGCGGGTTTGCCGTGGTGGCGGATGAAGTGCGGGCCCTGGCTCATCGAACCCAGCAGTCGACCCAGGAGATCGAACAGATGATCGGCGGAATCCAGCAGGGGACCGATCAGGCGGTCAGTTCCATGCAGCAGAGCAACAGCCGGGCCCACTCGACGCTGGAGGTGGCCAAGGCTGCCGGGCAGGCGCTGGAGGAGATCGCCACGGCCTTCACCCTGATCAACGAGCGCAACATCGTGATTGCCAGTGCCTCGGAGCAGCAGGCGGCGGTGGCCCGGGAGGTCGATCGCAACCTGATGAACATCCGCGACCTGGCCCTGCAGACCTCGGCGGGAGCCAACCAGACCAGCGCCGCCAGTCAGGAGCTGTCACGGCTGGCGGTGGATTTGAACACCATGGTGGCGCGCTTCTCGGTCTGAGCCCTACCGGCTCCAGCGGGATACACGCGGTGCGCAGGAACCGTTCGAGTGGCGAACGGCAGGCAAAGAAAAGCCCCGAACCAGTCGGGGCTTTTCATTGCCGCAGGCAGCGGGGCTTACTTGCCCTGCCAGCGCTTCAGTACCAGGGTGGCGTTGGTGCCGCCGAAGCCGAAGCTGTTGCTCATCACGGTGTTGATGGTGGCGTCTTCGCGAGTCTTGGTCAGGATCGGCATGTCGGCCACTTCCGGATCCAGCTCGTCGATGTTGGCCGAACCGGCCATGAAGTTGCCTTCCATCATCAGCATGCAGTAGATCGCTTCGTGAACGCCGGCGGCGCCCAGGGAGTGACCCGACAGGCTCTTGGTGGAGCTGATGGCCGGGGCCTTGTCGCCGAACAGTTCACGCACGCCTTTCATCTCCGCGACATCGCCGACCGGAGTCGAGGTGCCGTGGGTGTTCAGGTAGTCGATCGGTGCGTCGACGGTGGACATGGCCATCTGCATGCAACGGATGGCGCCTTCGCCGCTTGGCGCAACCATGTCGTAGCCATCGGAAGTGGCGCCGTAGCCGACGATTTCCGCGTAGATCTTGGCGCCACGGGCCAGAGCGTGCTCCAGCTCCTCGACCACCACCATGCCGCCGCCGCCGGCGATGACGAAACCGTCACGCTTGGCGTCGTAGGCGCGGGAGGCCTTTTCCGGGGTTTCGTTGTACTGGGTGGACAGGGCACCCATGGCGTCGAACAGGAACGACTGGGACCAATGCTCTTCTTCACCGCCACCGGCGAAGACGATGTCCTGCTTGCCCATCTGGATCTGTTCCATGGCGGTGCCGATGCAGTGTGCACTGGTGGCGCAGGCAGACGCGATGGAGTAGTTCAGGCCCTTGATCTTGAACGGCGTGGCCAGGCAGGCGGACACCGTGCTGCTCATGGTCCGCGTGACGCGGTACGGGCCAACGCGCTTGACGCCTTTCTCGCGCAGGATGTCCAGCGCTTCCATCTGGTTCAGGGTCGAGGCACCACCGGAACCGGCGATCAGGCCGGTACGCGGGTTGGACACCTGCTCTTCGCTCAGGCCGGAATCGGCGATGGCGTCTTTCATGGCCAGGTAGGCGTAAGCCGCTGCGTGGCCGACGAAACGATAGATCTTGCGGTCGATCAGTTCTTCGAGGTTCAGGTCAATGGAGCCGGAAACCTGGCTACGCAGACCCATTTCGGCATATTCCGGGTTGAAACGGATGCCAGGGCGACTTGCACGCAGGTTAGCGGAGACGGTCTCTTTGTCATTGCCCAGGCACGAAACGATGCCAAGACCAGTGATAACGACGCGGCGCATGCGGATAACCCTTAGAAGTTGTCAGTTGAGGTGAATACGCCGACCCGAAGGCCTTCGGCGGTGTAGATTTCGCGGCCGTCAACGCTGACCGAACCATCGGCGATGGCCATGTTCAGCTTGCCCTTGAGCACGCGCTTGATGTGAATGTTATAGGTGACTTTTTTCGCGGTCGGCAGTACCTGGCCGAAGAATTTCACTTCCCCTGAGCCCAGGGCGCGGCCGCGGCCCGGCAGACCCTGCCAGCCGAGGAAAAAACCGACCAGCTGCCACATGGCATCCAGGCCCAGGCAGCCCGGCATCACTGGATCGCCTTCGAAGTGGCAAGCGAAGAACCACAGGTCTGGAGTGATGTCCAGCTCAGCGACCAACTCACCTTTACCGTACTTGCCACCCTCTTCGCTGATATGGGTGATGCGATCCACCATCAGCATGTTGGGGGCGGGCAGTTGCGCGTTACCTGGGCCGAACAGCTCACCGCGACTGCAGCGCAGCAGGTCTTCCCGAGTAAAGGCGTTTTGTTTGGTCATGCGAGCTCCTCAATAGTCCCGTGCGGCAGGGTTGGGCAAATCTTCCCGGCCGATCGAAGCGTTCATGCCTCGAGCCGGCAGCCTACTCATAGACTATTGCGTTGTAGTGAAAGTCACAGCGCAAAGGGCATGAATGTACACTTGTGCACTGAAATTTTTTTTGAGGGCCTTTTCGGGCCCCGTCGGGTGCCTAAGACTGCCGCACTTTCGCCCCGCACGCCAGTCGAAGATGTTGGAAAATAGCCTGTTACTGCACCCAACGTTGGAGAATTTGCTGCAGATCCGCGCGCTTGAACGGCTTGGCCAGGTAGTCGTTCATGCCCGCTGCCAGGCAGGCCTCACGGTCGCCCTGCAAGGCATTGGCGGTCAGCGCGATGATCGGCAAATCGGCGCAACCGGGCAGTTGGCGGATCTGTCGGGTGGCTTCATAGCCGTCGACCAGCGGCAGTCGGCAATCCATCAGGATTGCCTCGAAAATCAGGCTTTCGGCACTGCGCACCGCTTGCGCACCGTCGGTGACGATGCTCACTGTGAAGCCCAGGCTGCGCAGCATGGCCTGGATCACCGTCTGGTTCACCGGGTTGTCTTCCACCAGCAGCACATTGCGGCCTTCGCCCTGGTGCACCGCGGTGCTGACTCGCGGGGCGAGCACCGGCAGGCTCTGCTGAAACAGCGCCAGGGGGATTTCCAGGGTGAACACCGAGCCTCGGCCTTCCTCGCTCTGGGCCCGCAGGGTGCCGCCCATGCGCTCGGCCAGGGTCCGGGCGATCGGCAAGCCCAGGCCGGTACCGCCGTAGCGCCGGGAAATCGAGCTGTCGGCCTGCTGGAAGGCATCGAACATCAGCTCCAGGCTGGCGGCGCTGATGCCGATTCCGCTGTCGCGCACAGCGCAGGTGAACCACAGCAGTTCGTGATCCAGGGCCTGCCACTGAGGTTCGATGGTGACGCTGCCCTGTTCGGTGAACTTCAGCGCGTTGCCGATCAGGTTGACCAGGATTTGCCTGATCCGCGTCGGATCGCCTTTGACCTGCAGCGATTCCATCCCCGGCGGCAGCCGCAACTGCAGGTCCAGGCCCCGCTGCAGCGCACTGTGCTGGAAGGCTTGGGCGGAACTGCTGATCAGCTCGGCGAGGTTGAATGGAATGTGCTCCAGCTCCAGGGCCGAGCGTTCGATGCGCGAGAAGTCGAGGATGTCGTTGATCACCTTCAGCAGGTGTTCGGTGGATTCCGAGGCCAGCGCCGCGTACTCGCTCTGCTCCTGAGTCATCTCGGTGGTTTCCAGCAGTTGCAGCATGCCCAGAACGCCGTTCATCGGCGTGCGCAGCTCGTGGCTCATCATCGCCAGGAAATCCGACTTGGCCTTGTTCGCCCGCTCGGCTTCCTCCCGAGTCTGGATCAGTTGGGACATGGCTTGCTGCTGTTCGCGGCTGGCCAGCTCCAGGCCGGCGGCGAGGTTGTTGATGTGCCGTGCCAGATTGCCCAGCTCGCCGTCGTCGACGATCGGCAGCGGGGTTTTGAAGTCACCTTCCTGGATCGCCTTGACCGCGTGGCCCATGGCACTGATGGGCTTGGCCAGGCCGGCCGCCAGGCGCCGGGCCAGGAGGTAGGTGAAGAGCAGGGCGAACAGGGCGAGGATCCCGGCCTTGAGGAGGATTTCCTGCTGGCGCTGGTTGAAGGCGTCGTTGGACATGCCGACGATGACCCGCCCCAGGTAGCCGTCGCCCTGGGTGTTGAAGGTGCTTGGGGCATTCTGCAGGAAGTCGTTGTGCACCTGGATCCGCTGCAGGCGCACCGGGGCCTGGAACACCTTGATCTGCTGTGCGTGCTGGCTGCGGGCGGAGGGTTGCTCGACGTACACCAAAATGTTGTTGGCACTGTCCTGGACCTCCAGGAAATGCACGTGGGGGGTCGCCAGGGTCGCTTGCAGGAGGCTTTCCAGGCCTTCGTTGTTGCCGGAAATCACCCCGTACTCGGTGGCGGGTGCCAGCTGGTTGGCGATCAACTGGCCGGTATGGTTCAGCTCTTGGCGCAGATCCTGGATCCGCACAAAGGTGAAGAAGCTGATCAGCAGCAGGGTCAGGAGCAGGGCCGGGCCCAGGCTGATGAGCTGAGTGCGGGTCTGGATGTCCCATCGGCGACGCACTGTCATGGGCGTTTTTCTCCTTCACTCAACTGGCGCGCGACGGCCTCCGGGTCGACTTCCTCTATGCCCAGGGAACGTGCCACCTGTGGGTTGCTCAGTACTTTGAAGGACCCCGGGTACTGCGCGCGTGGCCAGCGTGCCGGTGGTTGGTCGAGCAGGCTGTCCAGGGTCTGCAGCCAGTCCTGCTGGTCGCTGTAGGTGCTGGCCAGGCTGCCGGCCCGGACGAAGCCGGCATTGGGCCCGATCAGCGCCAGCTGGCGGGCGTAGCTGCTCAGTAGCAGGTTCTTCACGGTTTTCGGGTTGTACAGTTTCGGGTCATCCAGGCCCAGTAGCACGTCGCAGCTGCGCAACAGGTTTTGCAGCGGTCGGCTGTCGCTGGTGCTGTCCCAGGGCTGGGCGACGATCTCCATGCCCAGGGAGTGTGCCGCCAGGCGCAGCTCCTGGAGCAGGAACCGGCTGTCGTCGCTGTACAGCACGCCCACCCGGCGTACCTGCGGCAGGATGTTGTGGATCAGCTGCAGCTGGCGAGCCAGGGGCGGGTCGCTCCAGAGCAGGCTGAGCCTGGGGTGGACGCTGCCCTGCAGGCGCTGCTGGGCCTGCAGGCGGCTGATGCGCAGGACCAGGGTCGCCGGTCCCTGGGGCTCTTGCAGGCGCCAGTCGAGACTTTGCGGATCCAGCAGGATCAGGCGGGTGCCGCCGGGCAACTGGCCCGGTGCCGGCAGTTGTGCCAGTGGCATGAAGCGCACCCGGTCGAGGGGGCGCCGGGTGGCCAGTTCCTGGGTGAAGGTGCGTACGTTGTCGTTGTCTTCGTTGGCCACCAGCAAGACCTCGGCCGCCCACGACGGCGTGCACAGCAGCAGGCTCAGCACGATCAGGCCGAGGCGCAGGAGGCAACGAATGCGCAGGGCCCTCCAGGGGCGGCATGGGCCCATATCAGAACTCGAGCTCCGCGCTGAAATAGACCACATGCCGGGAATCGTAGCGATTGTCGGCGAAGGTGGTGGGCTCGTGGTCGAGGCGCTGCTGCAGGGTGCCGGCCAGTTCCAGGCTGGCCTTGCCCAGGGCCAGGCGCTTGGCGATGCGGGTGTCGACCCGTTCGAAGCGGTAGCCGTTGAGCGCATTGTCGCCATAGTAGAAGAGCGCGCTGGACCAGCCTCGGCCCCAATTGCGCAGCCAGCCGGCGGAGCCGCTGTTGCTGGCGGTCAGGTGTTGGTCCAGGCGGTTGCTGGCTTGTGCGTGGACGTAGGCGTAGGTCAGGCGCAGGCGGTCGGCGCGGCTCAGTTGCCAGTCGACCTGGGTCTCGGTGCCGGAGAAACGTGACGAGTTGCTGTTGCTGGCGATGTACTGATTGTTGCGCAGCGGCTCGCTGATCATCCCGGTGATTTCGTCGTAGAACAGTTTGACGTCGAGGTTCAGCGCCTGGTCGACGAAGTAGCCGTTGTAGCCCAGCTCCCGCGAACGCATGTGCTCCTGGTCGAGGTCACCGGGGCCGCGGGTCTTGACGAAGTACTGGGCGCTGGTCTGGCCGTTGAGCGGGGTGCTCAGGCCGGTGACCCGGTAGCTCCAGTTGACGTTGTTCTCGAACATGTCCGGGGAGCGGATGGCTTCCGAATACACGGCTCGCAAGCCATGGCGCGGGTTGATCAGGTAGTTGACCGCCACTCGCGGGGTCAGGGAGTTGCCGGTCAGCTGGGTGTCTTCGTACATTGCCCCGCCCTGGATCAGCCAGTGTTCACTGGCCCGCCATTCCAGCTGGCCGAACAGGCGCCAGGTGGTGTCATCGAGGGTGCCGTTGAAGTAGGTTTCGGAGTCGGCCCGGTCGTAACGATAGTTCATGCCGCTGACCAGGCGCAGGTTGTCCGAGAGGCTCAGGGTGTCCTGCAGTTCGAGGTCATAGCGGGTTTCCCGGGCGCTCTGGTCGATGTTGCCGCAGACGGTGTTCTTGCCACCGCCGGTTTTCCACTGGTCGATGACTTGGGTGGCCAATGCCTGTTCCGTCGGGGTTCCGCTGGGCGCTGCGCTTAAATAATCGGGCATGTGGCGCGCCAGGCGCTCGGCGTAGTTCGGATTGAGCTGCCACAGGCGCGTCAGCTCGGGGCTGAAGGAAATGGCCGCGTCGCAGGCGCGCCAGGTCTGCTGGCGATCCCAGTGCTGGGCCGAACCCTGGATATATAGGCTGTGCTGCGGATTGAGCTCCAGGTTCCAGCGCAGCGATCCGGCATAGTCCTTGGCCACCACGTCGGAATTGTTGCCTTGCTGGGACACGCCGTAGAACACCGGCTGATAGGTATACGGCCTCTGGTTGGTTCCTTCCTTGGCATTCAGCTGCCAGTCGATGCTCTGCTGTTCATTGAGCATCTGGCTCACCGACAGGCTGAAGCGGTTCAAGCGCTTGCTGTCGCGGTAGTCGGCGCCCAGGCGATTGTGGTCGAAGCCGTCATCTTCCTGGCCCGACAGCGACAACCGCAGGTCGCCGGTTTCCCAGCCGGTGCCCTGGCTGGCGTACCAGTCGCTGATGCCGCGCTGGCCCCGGGTCACCTTGATGCGCGTACCGTGGCTGCTGGCCGGCGAGCGGGTGATGATGTTGACCACCGCCATCAGTGCGTTGGCGCCGTAGCTGACGGTGTTGGGGCCGCGGAACACCTCGATGCGCTCGATGTCCTCCATGGCCACCGGGATATCGCTCCAGTCCACTGTCGCCAGCCCGGCGCGGTACACCGAGCGCCCGTCGATCAGGACCTGCATGCGCCGGGCTTGGCTGGCATTGGTGCCGTGATAGTTGACCGTCGCCTCGTTGCCGCTGACCGCCCCGACCATCATTCCCGGTACCAGGCGCAGCAGCTCGCTGATGTCCCGGGCGCCGCTGGCCTTGATCAGTTCGGTGTCGAGCACGGTCATGCTCCCGGGAACCGCGGCGGGGGACTGTTTCAGGCGCGTGGCGGTCAGTACCTCGGGCAGGGCCGGGCCGTCCAGGAACAGATCGTCGGCCAGCACCGAGTGGCCGAACAACATGCCCAGCAGCAATGACAGACGAAGAGGTGAGGGACCAACGGACACGACACAGCCTTGAATCTTGATGGATGGCGCGCATGTTAACCGAGACAGTCGAGTTTTCCAGTCGATAACCCCGACATTCCCCGAATGACTCCACCTGTTCCCGACAGAGCGCCTGAATGGTCGCTGGGGCTGGTGGTGAGAAAACCGCCCCGTATAATGCCGCCATCGCCACTGCTATGGATAAACGGATTGCATATGACACAACAGCGCCCTATTGCGGTCCTGGGAGGCGGAAGCTTTGGTACCGCCGTGGCCAATCTGCTGGCCGAGAACGGCCATCCGGTGCGGCAGTGGATGCGTGATCCCGAGCAGGCCGAGGCCATTCGGGTCAATCGCGAAAATCCGCGCTACCTCAAGGGCATCAAGATTCATCCGGCAGTGGAGCCGGTTACCGACCTGCTGGCCACCCTGAATGGCAGCGACCTGTGTTTTGTCGCCTTGCCCTCCAGCGCCCTGCGCTCGGTGCTGGCGCCCCACGCCGAGCTGCTCAGCGGCAAGATGCTGGTCAGCCTGACCAAGGGCATCGAAGCCCAGACCTTCAAACTGATGAGCGAGATTCTCGAAGAGATCGCGCCCCAGGCCCGGATCGGCGTGCTTTCGGGCCCCAACCTGGCCCGGGAAGTGGCCGAGCATGCCTTGACCGCCACGGTGGTCGCCAGTGAGGACGAAGCCCTGTGCCAGCAGGTCCAGGCCGCGTTGCATGGCCGGACCTTCCGGGTCTACGCCAGTGCCGACCGTTTCGGCGTGGAGCTGGGCGGGGCCTTGAAGAACGTCTACGCGATCATCGCCGGCATGGCGGTGGCCCTGGGTATGGGCGAGAACACCAAGAGCATGCTGATCACGCGCGCGCTGGCGGAAATGACTCGCTTTGCCGTGAGCCAGGGCGCCAACCCCATGACCTTCCTCGGCCTGGCCGGGGTCGGCGACCTGATCGTCACCTGTTCCTCGCCCAAGAGCCGCAACTACCAGGTGGGCTTTGCCCTGGGCCAGGGCTTGAGCCTGGAGGAGGCGGTGACCCGCCTGGGTGAAGTGGCCGAAGGCGTCAACACCCTCAAGGTGCTCAAGGCCAAGGCCCAGGAGCTTGGGGTGTACATGCCGCTGGTGGCCGGGCTGCACGCGATCCTGTTCGAAGGGCGTACGCTGAACCAGGTGATCGAGTTGCTGATGCGCGGCGAGCCGAAAACCGACGTCGACTTTATCTCCACCAGCGGATTCAACTGAGCAGTACAGGAGCCAGATATGAACGATACGAATTCCGAAGCCAAATACGAATCCATCCTCCTGCGCGTGTTGTGGATGCTGGTGTTCGTGCTGGTGTGGCAGGTGGCCCAGTTTCTGCTCGGCGCCCTGGTCCTGGTGCAGTTGATCTATCGGCTGATCTACGGCGCGCCAAATGCCAGCCTGATGAATTTTGGTGACAGCCTGAGCCAGTTCCTGGCCCAGATCGGCCGTTTCGGCAGCTTCCACACTGAACACAAGCCCTGGCCGTTCGCCGATTGGCCAACCCCGCGGGCGCCTGAGGGCGAAGCCCCCCACAGCGTGCCGCCCGCCGCCCATCCGGCCCGTGACGAGGAGCCCAAGCTGTGAAGCTGTGGGTACTGCGGCATGGCCAGGCCGAATCCCATGCGGCCACCGATGCCGAGCGCAATCTCACCGCTCACGGTCGCGAGGAGGTGCTGCGCAGCGCTGCGCAGCTGATCGGCCAGCCCATCAGCGCGATCATCGCCAGCCCTTACGTGCGCGCCCAGCAGACCGCCCAACTGGTGCATCAGGCCCTGGGCTTCGAGGGTGAAATCCGCACGGTGTCCTGGCTGATGCCCGAGGCCAATCCGCTGCTGGTGCTGGAGCAGTTGGAGAGTGCCGACAACCTGCTGCTGGTCAGCCATCAACCCCTGGTGGGCAACCTGATCGGTCTGTTGCAGCACGGCCATCTGCGCGATCCTCAGCCCATGAACACCGCCAGCCTGGCGGAACTGGAAGGCGACTGGCCACTGGCGGGGCTGATGACCCTCAATGGCGTCAAGCATCCCTGATGCCCGCGGCGGCCTGCCAAACCCAGGCCGCCGCTGTATCCGGACCTGAGCGATAGCCGATAGTGATTCGCTACATTTCTTAACTTGCAGCGCTCCTGTGTGCGTGGAATAGTCGACCGAGCAAGTGCTTGGTTGGCTGGTATCACGAACAGAATAAGAACAAAGGAGCGAGTCATGTCTGCTGCTTTTCGTTTGCCGCTGCAAGTGTTCTACGAGCGCGAAGCTCGTCATCCCCAGCAACGCTTTCTGGTCCAGCCCAGCGCTGGCGGACAGGTGCAAGAGCTGAACTGGTTCGAGGTCGGCCAGCAGGCCCGACGTGCCGCTCAATGGCTGCGGGAGCGGCAACTGGCCCCGGGCAGCCATATCGCCATCATCGGCAAGAACTCCGCGCACTGGATCATCAGCGACCTGGCGATCTGGATGGCCGGCCACGTTTCGGTGCCGCTGTACCCCAACCTTACCGCCGAATCGGTGGCCCAGGTGCTGGAGCATTCCGAGTCGGCCCTGGTGTTCATCGGCAAGCTCGATGACTGGCCGGGCATGGCGCCGGGAGTCCGCGCCGGGTTGCCCAGCATCCGTCTGCCGCTGGGCCCCGAAGGCCATTTCGACTTCAGCTGGGACGACCTCCAGCGCTGCGAGCCGATCACGGACAACCCGAGCCCGGCGGCGGACCAGTTGGCCACCATCATCTATACCTCCGGCACCACGGGCCTGCCCAAGGGCGTCATGCACAGCTTTGCCAACCTGGGCTTCGCCGCCAGCCACGGCGTCCAGCTCTTCGGCCTGGGCCCCGAGGACCGGCTGCTGTCCTACCTGCCGCTGTGCCACGTGGCCGAACGCATGTTCGTCGAGCTGGCGGCGATCTACACCGGGCAGACGGTGTTCTTCGCCGAGAGCCTGGACACCTTCCTCGCCGACCTGCAACGGGCCAGGCCCACGGCGCTGTTCGGCGTGCCGCGGATCTGGACCAAGTTCCAGATGGGGGTCTACAGCAAGGTCCCGGCCAAGCGCCTGGAGTTTCTCCTGGGCCTGCCCTTCATCGGCAAGCGCGTTGGCCACAAGGTCCTCGCCGGCCTGGGCCTGGACGCCTTGCGGGTGGCCCTGTCGGGAGCGGCGCCGGTCCCCCAGACGTTGCTGCACTGGTATCGCCGCCTGGGCCTGGACGTGCTGGAGGTGTACGGCATGACCGAGAGTTGCGGTTACTCCCACATCGGCCGCTCCGGGGAACATGTTCCCGGGTGGATTGGCCGGCCCTGCCCGGAGGTGGTGGTGCGCATCGACGAGGCCGGGGAGGTCCAGGTCAGCAGTGGCGCCACCATGCAGGGCTACTACAAGGACCCGCAGAAAACCCGGGAGACCATCACCGAGGATGGGTTCCTGCGCACCGGCGACAAGGGCGAACAGGATGCCGCGGGCAACCTGCGCCTGACCGGCCGGCTCAAGGAAATCTTCAAGACCAGCAAGGGCAAGTACGTGGCCCCGGCCCCGATCGAGAACCGCCTGGCGGTGCATTCGCACATCGAGCAGGTGTGTGTGGTGGGCGACGGATTGAGTGCGCCGCTGGGCTTGTGCGTGCTGTCGGCGGCGGGATTGCAGGCTGCTGCCGGCAATGCCCGGGAGGGCCTGCACAGCAGCCTGGAAAACCTGCTGGCCCAGGTCAATACCAGCCTGGACAAGCATGAACGCCTGCACCGACTGGTGGTGGTCAAGGACAGCTGGGCGGTGGAAAACGGTTTCCTGACCCCGACCCTGAAGATCAAGCGCAACGTGATCGAGGCCACCTATGGCGGCAATTTCCAGAGCTGGAGCGAGCGCAGCGAAGCCGTGCTGTGGCAGGATTGAGCGGCACCAACCACCCAAAGAAGGAAGCGGCGATGAGTCTGTGGCGTACCATTCCGAACATCGAACAATTGAATGCAATCCAGAAGAACACCATCGGCGAAGTGCTGGATATTCGCTTCGAGTCCTATGACGAGCAATCGCTGACGGCGAGCATGGTCATCGACCATCGCACCCACCAGCCCTATGGCCTGTTGCACGGTGGGGCCTCGGTGGTACTGGCGGAAACCGTCGGCTCCATGGCCAGCTACCTGTGCATCGATGCCAGCAAGTTCTACTGCGTGGGGCTGGAGATCAACGCCAATCACCTGCGGGGCTTGCGCAGCGGTCGGGTCACGGCGGTGGCCAGGGCGATTCATATCGGTCGCACCACCCACGTCTGGGACATCCGCCTGAGCAGTGATGAAGGCAAGGCCAGTTGCGTTTCGCGCCTGACCATGGCGGTGGTGCCGCTGGGGCAGACCCCGCCGGCAGCCTGAGGGCCGGCTACATAGGCTGAGCCCGGGTGTCAGTATTCCTGTCCGTTACGGTCATTGCCCTGGTGCAGGGGCTTGCGGACAATCGCAACTCGTTTGATGGATGGATGTGCCGGTATGTCGCAACAGGTGTTTTTCGCTCACGCCAATGGGTTTCCATCGGGCACCTACGGCAAGCTGTTCGCTGCCCTGGCGCCTGAATTCGATGTGGTCCATTTGCCGCAGCATGCCCACGATCCGCGCTTTCCGGTGGACGATAACTGGCGCAGCCTGGTGGACGAACTGATCCACCACCTGCAACAGCAGGCCGAGCCTGTCTGGGGCGTGGGGCATTCGCTGGGCGGGGTGCTGCACTTGCATGCGGCGCTGCGCTGCCCGGAGCTGTATCGCGGGGTGGTGATGCTCGACTCGCCGGTACTGACCCGGGCCGACCAGTGGGTGATCCGCGCGGCCAAGCGCTTTGGCTTCATCGACCGCCTGACCCCGGCCGGGCGAACCCTGGGACGTCGCGAAGAGTTCGCCGATATCGAGTCCGCGCGCAGTTATTTTTCCCGCAAGACGCTGTTTCGCGCCTTCGATCCGGACTGCCTCGACGCCTATCTGCAGTACGGCCTGCAGCCGGTGGGCGATCGCCTGCGCTTGCGCTTCGATCCGGCCACCGAGATCAGCATCTATCGCGGCGTGCCCCACACCAGCCCGGGTAGCGCCCGTCAGCTCAAGGTGCCCCTGGCGGTCGTGCGCGGCCAGCAGAGCCGGGTGGTGATGCGACATCACACCAGCGCCGTCGGGCGCATGCCCCAGGGCGAGTCGCTGACCATGCCAGGCGGCCACATGTTTCCCCTTGAGCGGCCCCAGGACACGGCGACCCTGCTCAAGGCGCTGTTCAGCCGTTGGGAAGGCCGCCAGCCACGGAGTTGTGCATGAGCGCTGCCGTTGAAGAAGTCCGCCTGAGCCTGCCCCATATCGAGCTGGCGGCCCATCTGTTCGGGCCCGAGGACGGCTTGCCGGTCATCGCCCTGCATGGCTGGCTGGACAATGCCAACAGCTTTGCCCGCCTGGCGCCCAGGCTCAAGGGCCTGCGCATCATTGCTCTGGACCTGGCGGGGCACGGTCACTCCGGGCATCGTCCCCCGGGGGCCGGCTACGCCCTCTGGGACTATGCGTACGACGTGCTGCAGGTGGCGGAGCAACTGGGCTGGAAACGCTTTGCCCTGATCGGCCACTCCCTGGGGGCGATTGTGTCCCTGGTGCTGGCAGCAGCGCTGCCGGAGCGGGTCAGCCACCTGGCCTTGATCGATGGCGTCGTTCCGCCGACGGCCAGTGCCGAGGGCAGCGCCGAGCGCCTGGGCATGGCGTTGCAGGCGCAGTTGGCCTTGCAGGGCAAGAGCAAGCCGGTCTACAGCACCCTGGAACGGGCCATCGAGGCGCGGATGAAGGGGTTGGTGGCGGTCAGTCGCGAAGCTGCCGAATTGCTGGCCCAGCGTGGCCTGATGCCGGTGCCGGGCGGGTATACCTGGCGCAGCGACAGTCGCCTGACCCTGGCTTCGCCACTGCGTTTGACCGATGAGCAGGCGATGTCCTTCGTCCAGCGAGTCAGTTGCCCGACGCAACTGGTGGTGGCCGCGGATGGCATGCTGGCCAAGCACGACGCCCTGTTGCAGCGCTTGCCCTTTAGCCGTGAACAGCTGCCGGGCGGGCATCACCTGCACCTCAACGACGAAATCGGTGCAGGCTTTGTCGCAGACTGTTTCAATCGGTTTTTCGCCGTTCCTTGACTTGACCGGGTCAACTGTCGAGGCTGGGCGGGTTGAAATGGGAGACAACCATGATAGATCTGTACACCGCTGCGACCCCCAATGGCCACAAGGTTTCGATCCTGCTTGAAGAACTCGGCCTGCCCTATACGGTGCATGCCCTGAGTTTCGACAAGCAGGAGCAAAAGGCGCCGGCGTTTCTGAAGATCAATCCCAATGGGCGTATTCCGGCGATTGTCGACCGTGACAACGACGATTTCGCAGTATTCGAATCCGGCGCCATCCTGGTGTACCTCGCCGAACGCAGCGGCCAGTTGCTGCCTGCCGACCCCAAGGGCCGCTCCATCGTCATGCAATGGCTGATGTTCCAGATGGGCGGCATAGGGCCCATGCAGGGCCAGGCCAACGTGTTCTTCCGCTATTTCCCGGAAAAGCTCCAGGGCGCCATCGATCGCTATCAGCATGAAACCCGGCGCCTGTATGAAGTGCTCGACACGCGCCTGCAACAGGCCGAATACCTGGCCGGGGACTACAGCATTGCCGACATCGCGACCTTCCCCTGGGTGCGCGGTCATGAGTGGTCCGACGTCTCGGTGCAGGGCTTGCCGGCCCTGCAACGCTGGATGGCGGCCCTGGAGGCCCGGCCTGCGGTCCAGCGCGGCTTGCAGATTCCGCAGCGCAACGATGACGCCAGTGTCGTCAAGGGTGCCCAGGCCATGCTTATCCGATGAGAGCCTCCATGCGTTCAATCAGTGTTCTGGGCCTGTCCTTCGTCAGTGCCCTGGCGGTCGCCGCCGACCTGCCCGGCAGCCACGACCTGCCCCTGGTGCCCCGTCTGACCGATGCCCAGATCGTCGACTACCGACCCGAAGTGGAGCAGGAACGGGTCTACCCCATGGGCTCGATCCGCAAGATCAGCGGCCAGTTGCGTTTCGACGGCCAGGTCAATGCCCGGGGCAAGCTCACCGCCATCACCTACCAGCTACCGGCCGAGCGCACCTCCACCGAAGCATTCACCCTGGCGCGGGAAGCCTTGCAGAAGCAGGGGGCCGAGCTGTTGTTCTGGTGCCAGGCGCGGGACTGCGGTGAGAGCAGCCTGTGGGCCAACGAAGTCTTCGGCAACGCCAAGCTGCTGGGGGCCGACGAGCAGCAGGCCTATCTGTTGCTGCGCCTGGCAGCGCCCCAGGACAACTCCCTGGTGGCCCTGTACAGCATCACCCGGGGCAATCGCCGGGCCTACCTGCATGTGGAGCAATTCGATGCCAGCGCGCCCCTGGGTGATCTGTTGCCGACCTCGGCGACCCTGCTGCGGCAGTTGAAGGACACCGGTACGCTGGACCTGCCGAAGCTGAGCGCGGGGCCCCAGCCGGCCTGGCTCAACCTGCTGTCCCGCGGGCTGAACCTGGACACCACGATGCGTGTCAGCCTCTCCGGCAAGCAGGCCGAAGCCTGGCGCCAGGCCCTGATCGGCCAGGGCGTGCTGGCGACGCGCATGGAAACCGGCGACACCGAAGCCACCGGCCTGCATTTCGAATTACTGCGTTAAGCTGTTTCAGGCGGCCTGCGATTGCGGGTTCGCCTACTCTTCTCTGTTTATCCTTGCGCGAGACACTTCATGCCCAATAACGATCGCCTGCTGGTGCAGATCCTGCTCCTGGTGTTGTTCGGTGCCAGCTTCTGGGTGATGGCGCCATTTTGGTCGGCGCTGTTCTGGGGCGCGGTGCTGGCGTTTGCCAGCTGGCCGCTGATGCGCCTGCTGACCCGCTGGCTCAAGGGGCGAGAATCCCTGGCCGCAGCCTTGCTGACCCTGGGCTGGATGGTGCTGGTGGCGGCGCCGCTGGTCTGGCTTGGCCTGAACCTGGCGGACCATGTGCGCGATGCCACGGCCTTCATCAAGGACGTGCAGGTGGATGGGTTGCCCGCGGCCCCCGACTGGCTGGCGGGCATACCGTTCATTGGCGAGCGGGCGGTCGGCTGGTGGAACAGCATCGACCAGCAGGGCGCGGCCCTGATGCTGGCGATCAAGCCGTACCTGGGGCAGGTGGGCAACTGGCTACTGGCGCGCAGTGCGCAGATCGGCGGCGGTATCCTGGAACTGACCCTGAGCATCGTCTTCGTATTCTTCTTCTACCGGGACGGCCCGCGCCTGGCGCTGTTCGTGCACAAGCTGCTGGAGCGCTTGATCGGCGAACGCGCCGGCTATTACATCGACCTGGTGGCCGGCACCGTGCAGCGAGTGGTCAACGGGGTGATCGGGACTGCGGCGGCCCAGGGCCTGCTGGCCCTGATCGGCTTTCTCATCGCCGGCGTGCCGGGCGCACTGGTACTGGGGATCGTGACTTTCCTGCTCAGCCTGATTCCCATGGGGCCGCCCCTGGTGTGGATTCCCGCCACGGCCTGGCTGGCCTGGAAGGGTGAGTACGGGATGGCGGTGTTCCTCGGGATCTGGGGCACGTTCATCATCAGCGGCGTCGACAACGTGCTCAAGCCGTACCTGATCAGTCGCGGTGGCAACCTGCCGCTGGTGATCGTGCTGCTCGGGGTGTTCGGGGGCCTGATCGCCTTTGGTTTCATCGGCCTGTTCATCGGCCCGACCCTGCTGGCCGTGGCCTACAGCCTGCTGCTGGACTGGAGCGCCAGCCAGGCTCGGGCCCAGGAACCTCGCTGAGCCACCCATTGCCGCTCCAGGCTGGAGCGGCATGGGCTCATCAGGCGGCGACGTTGACGCTGCTGCCGACCCGGCTGCTGCTGGTCAACTGATATTGCTGGTTGAGGCTGGCGATCAGCTTGTCCAGGGCGTCAGCCATGGCGGATGAGTCGCTCGGGCGATTGCCGTCGGAACTGCGTCCGGCCTGCAACGCGGCCTTGAGCTCATCGCTGCTGATGCCGCCGCTGTTGTCACTGTCGAGGATTTTCAGCAGCGCCGCGCTGTTGTCGGTGCTGGTGCTGTTGTCGCCGGTCTGCAGGGCCGTGCTCAGTTCGCCGGCGCTGATGCTGCCATCTCCATCGCTGTCGAGCTGGCTGAACAACGGGGTGCCGGAAACCTGCTGCGCTGGCGGCGGGGCCAGGCTGGCGGTCAGCTCATCGATACTGATGTTGCCGTCCTGGTTCTTGTCCAGGGCCGAGAACACCTGCTCGCTGTCGGCGCTGCTGCCGGTACTGCTCAAGCCGCTGCTCAGTTCATCATGGCTGATGGCCCCGTCGCCATCGCTGTCCAGGGTGCTGAGCAGGGCATCCGCCAGCTCGGTGTTCGGTGCCTGGTCGTGACGCGGGGGCGGCGCCATGGCCGCCATTTCATCACTGCTCAGGCTGCCGTTGCCGTCGCTGTCCAGATCGCTGAAGTGCTTGCTCAGGCCGACCAGGATGCCGTTGTCGCCTTTCTGTGACAGGGCGCTGTTCAGCTCGTCCTGGTCCACTGCACCGTCGCCGTTGCTGTCGAGCTTGGCGAACAGTTCCTGGTGCAACGTTTGGCCGCGGCTGACGCTGGAGGTACTGCTGCTGGAGCTGTAGTAGCTCGAATAGTTGCTGCTGACACTACCGATCATTGGGCTCACTCCCTGCGGATGAATGAAGCCGGTGGCTGTGCACCGGCCCTGGCAGCCTCAGGGGAGCAGTTGTCCTGGGTATTTGGGCTTTGTACCGGTCGCTACACAAGGCGCTCAGGGGCGGGGCAGGTGCAGGACGGCGGTCAGGCCGCCGCCTGGGGTTTCCTCCAGCCGCAATTGGCCGCCCATGCGCACCGCGGCCTCGCGGGCGATGGTCATGCCCAGGCCGACACCGCCGGAGTTGCGGTTGCGCGAGCCTTCGAGGCGAAAGAAGGGTTCGAAGACCGCTTCGCGCTTGTCGGCGGCAATCCCCGGCCCATGGTCGATGACCCGGATCAGCAGGTGTTCGCGGTGGTCTTCCAGGGCCAGGGTGGCCTGCCCGGCATAACGCAAGGCGTTGTCCAGCAGGTTGTTGAGGCACGACTGCAACGCCATGGGCTGCACCAGCAGCGGCGCGCAATGGCCCTGGGCCTGGACGTCGGCGCCCTGGTCCTGGGCGTTCTCGCACAGGGATTCTGCCAGGGCCTGCACGTCCATCCACTGCTCGGCCTCGCTGGTGCGCTGTTCATGCAGGTAGCTGAGGGTGGCGTCGAGCATCTTGATCATGTCGTCCAGGTCCTGGCGCATCTGCCCTTGCAGCTTGCTGTCCTCTATTTGCTCCAGGCGCAGCTTGAGCCGTGACAGCGGGGTGCGCAGGTCGTGGGACACCGCGCCGAGCATGCGCCCGCGTTGCTGCACTTGCTCGCGAATGCGCTTCTGCATCCGGTTGAAGGTGCTGGCTGCTTGTCGCGCCTCTCGTGGGCCGACTTCTTCCAGGGGCGGGCTGTCGAGGTCTTCACTCAGGCGCTCGGCGGCGTCGCTCAGGCGCTGGATTGGCCGTGACAGCAGCTTGGCGCCGTACCAGGCGGCGATGATCAGCGAGATGAACTGGAACGTCAGGGGCACCAGCGGGCCGCCGAACCAGGGGCGTGGCGGACGCCTGGGGTAGGGCGGAGGTGATCCGGGAGGCAGGCCGCTGAGCTGACCTGCCGATGCAGGAGGTGGCGGTGGTGGTGGAGGCGGGCCGTAATGGTGAAACCAGAAGAAGGCCAGCAGGTGGGCGAGCACGATCGCGATCAGCAAGACGCCGAACAGGCGGCCGAACAGCGTATCGAAGCGCCCACGCATCAGCCGATGTCTCGGGCGTCGAACAGGTAGCCTTCACCGCGTACGGTCTTGATCAATTGCGGCGATTTCGGGTCATCCCCGAGCTTTTGCCGCAGGCGCGATACCAGCAGGTCGATGCTGCGATCGAAGGCCTCGATGGAGCGTCCACGGGCAGCGTCCAGCAATTGCTCACGGCTCAGCACCCGGCGCGGTCGCTCGATGAACACCCAGAGCAGGCGGAATTCGGCGTTGGACAGCGGCACCACCAGGCCGTCGGCGGAAATCAGCTGGCGCAGGACGCTGTTCAGGCGCCAGTTGTCGAAGCGGATGTTGGCCCGCTGCTCGCTGCGGTCGTCACGCACCCGGCGCAGGATGGTCTGGATCCGCGCCACCAGTTCTCGGGGCTCGAAGGGCTTGGCCATGTAGTCGTCGGCCCCCAGTTCCAGGCCGATGATGCGGTCGGTGGGCTCGCAACGGGCGGTGAGCATGAGGATCGGGATGTCCGATTCGGTGCGCAGCCAGCGGCACAGGGACAGGCCGTCTTCACCGGGCAGCATCAGGTCGAGCACCACCACGTCGTAGTGCTCGGCCTGCAGGGCCTGGCGCATCGCCGCGCCATCGGTGACGCCACTGGCGTGGATGTTGAAGCGCGCCAGGTAGTCGATCAGCAACTCGCGGATCGGCACGTCGTCGTCGACGATCAGCGCCCGGGTGTTCCAGCGCTTGTCATCGCCATTGACCGGGGCTTTGGAGTCGTCGTGCAAAGGGGCTGGGGAGTTATGCATGGGTGCGGTCATCTGCCAGGTAGGCTGCCGGCCACCAGGAGGCGACGGCGAGGTTGTGGCTTCAGCATAGGCGTCCGGCCTGGGGGCTGGAAGTGCTGTTCGAAGGTCTTGCGGCTGGCGAGGGTAGCGCCGGGGGGTGTTGCTGGCGTGTCGGCAGTGTATCGAGCTTGATACAAAGCCCGGATCGACGGGGATTTGCCGGGCGCATTGCCAGGCTCGATCGCCGTTGAGGAGGATTTACCTCTCATCGGGTCCCGGAGCGTCGCGGCTTGCGCTACAATCCGCGCCGATTTCGACTTGCCTGAGAGCCCCTTCATGTCCGCCTGCCAGACTCCTATCATCGTCGCCCTGGATTTTCCCACCCGTGACGCCGCACTGAAACTGGCCGATCAACTGGACCCGAAACTGTGCCGGGTCAAAGTCGGCAAGGAGCTGTTCACCAGCTGCGCCGCCGAGATTGTCGGCACCCTGCGCGACAAGGGTTTCGAAGTGTTCCTGGACCTGAAGTTCCATGACATCCCCAACACCACCGCGATGGCGGTCAAGGCCGCTGCCGAAATGGGCGTGTGGATGGTCAATGTGCACTGCTCCGGTGGCCTGCGCATGATGGCCGCCTGCCGCGAGGTGCTGGACCAGCGCAGCGGTCCAAAACCCCTGCTGATCGGCGTCACCGTGCTGACCAGCATGGAGCGCGAGGACCTGGCCGGCATCGGCCTGGACATCGAACCCCAGGAGCAGGTGCTGCGCCTGGCTGCCCTGGCGCAAAAGGCCGGGATGGACGGCCTGGTGTGCTCGGCCCTGGAAGCCCAGGCGCTGAAGAGCGCCCATCCTTCCCTGCAACTGGTGACCCCGGGGATTCGCCCGGCGGGCAGCGCCCAGGACGACCAGCGACGGATTCTCACCCCGCGTCAGGCCCTGGACGCTGGTTCCGACTACCTGGTGATCGGTCGTCCCATCAGCCAGGCGGCAGACCCGGCCAAGGCCCTGGCGGCCGTGGTGGCCGAACTGGCCCTGTAACCTGCGGTTCGCCCCGACCGGGTTCCGCTGCAGGCGGCGCCCGGTCGGCAGGCCGCCGGTGTCAGGATCCAGATCAGCCCCCGCAGCGGGGCTGTCCCCCCGTCAAACTTTGAGCACCAGCTTGCCGAAGTTCTCGCCGCTGAACAGTTTCATCAACGTCTCCGGGAACGTTTCCAGTCCCTCGACGATGTCTTCCTTGCTCTTGAGCTGCCCCTTGGCCATCCAGCCGGCCATTTCCTGCCCGGCGCTGGCGAACTGCGCGGCATAGTCCATCACCACAAAACCTTCCATGCGCGCACGGTTGACCAGCAGCGACAAGTAGTTGGCCGGGCCCTTGACCGCTTCCTTGTTGTTGTACTGGCTGATGGCGCCGCAGATCACCACCCGCGCCTTGAGGTTCAGGCGGCTGAGCACTGCATCGAGGATGTCGCCGCCGACATTGTCGAAATACACATCGACGCCTTTCGGGCATTCGCGTTTGAGGCCGGCGTGGACATCTTCGCTCTTGTAGTCGATGGCACCGTCAAACCCCAGTTCGTCGATGAGAAAGCGGCACTTGTCCTGGCCGCCGGCGATGCCCACTACCCGGCAGCCCTTGAGCTTGGCAATCTGCCCGGCGATGCTGCCCACCGCCCCGGCGGCGCCGGACAGCACCACGGTGTCGCCAGCCTTGGGCGCACCCACGTCCAGCAGGGCAAAGTAGGCGGTCATGCCGGTCATTCCCAGGGCGGACAGGTAGCGCGGCAGCGGTGCAAGCGCCGGATCGACCTTGTAGAAGCCCCGGGGCTCGCCGAGAAAGTAGTCCTGTACGCCCAGGGCGCCATTGACGTAATCACCGACGGTGAACTGCGGGGTGTTGGAGGCAATCACCTGGCCCACCCCCAGCGCGCGCATCACCTCGCCAATGGCCACCGGCGGGATGTAGGACTTGCCTTCATTCATCCAGCCGCGCATGGCCGGATCCAGGGACAGGTAGTGGTTCTTCACCAGGACCTGGCCCGGGCCGGGGGCGCCGACTGCAACCTGCTGGTAGGTGAAGGTGTCGCGGGTCGCGGCGCCGACCGGGCGCTTGGCGAGCAGGAACTGGCGATTGGTCTGGGTGGTCATGGCAGGCCCTCGAGGGTGTTGGGGGGAGAGCTAGTTGATAGACCTTGCGAAGCCATGTCGCAAGCTGTGCCGACTCAGCGAATGGGCATCGATCCAGTGGCGTGATGAAGCGCCGGCGGCTGTCATCACTGCGATGCATGAGCCCCCAACCGGGCCCTTGATAGTGCTGCCGCGGTTCCGGAGGGCTGTGGCTAGATGCGCGACTATCCGACCTGTGGTTGTTCAAGGAGTTGATCGATGAGCATGACTTTTTCCGGCCAGGTGGCCCTGGTGACGGGTGCCGCCAATGGCATTGGTCGCGCTACGGCCCAAGCGTTTGCCGCGCAGGGCTTGAAGGTGGTGGTGGCGGACCTGGATGTGGCCGGAGGCGAAGGCACTGTGGCACTGATTCGTGCGGCCGGGGGCGAGGCCCTGTTCGTGCCGTGCAATGTCACCCTGGAAGCTGAGGTGCAGCAGCTCATGGCCCGGACCCTGGAGGCCTACGGGCGTCTGGACTATGCCTTCAACAACGCCGGGATCGAGATCGAGAAAGGCCGTCTGGCCGAGGGGACGCTGGACGAGTTCGACGCGATCATGGGGGTCAACGTCAAGGGTGTCTGGTTGTGCATGAAGCACCAGTTGCCGCTGCTGCTGGCCCAGGGCGGCGGTGCGATCGTCAACACAGCCTCGGTGGCGGGCCTGGGCGCAGCGCCGAAGATGAGCATCTATGCGGCGTCCAAGCATGCGGTGATCGGCCTGACCAAGTCGGCGGCCATCGAGTACGCCAAGAAGAAGATTCGTGTGAATGCGGTGTGCCCGGCGGTGATCGACACCGACATGTTCCGTCGTGCCTACGAGGCGGACCCGAAGAAAGCCGAGTTCGCCGCAGCCATGCACCCGGTGGGGCGCATCGGCAAGGTCGAGGAAATCGCCAGTGCCGTGCTCTACCTGTGCAGCGATGGTGCGGCCTTCACCACCGGCCAGGCGCTGGCGGTCGACGGTGGCGCCACCGCCATCTGAGGTCGGTGCCCAGGGCGGCAGGTAACGCCGCGACGGGATGGAGTCGACCTCCAGCGTCCTGAAAACGACTTCGGCGTAGCTTTTTGCCATTATTCCGACGCCAGAGACTTGTGCGTCGGTGTGCGCCGTTGCGACCCTTTGCCAAGACAAAATGGCCCTGTCGCCATTGGGGATTGGAAGGGGACTGCGCACCATGACTACGGCCGCGAGTGGACGTTTTGCCAACCTGGGCATGGCGAAAAAACTGGGCATCGGCTTTGCCCTGGTGTTGCTCTTGACGGCGCTGGTGGCCGCTATTGGCGTCTGGTCGCTCAAACCATCAGCCAGCGTTTCGACGGCCTCAAGCAGATGTCGCAGCTCAACAGTGGCGTGCTCAAGGTGCGCCTGCTGGAGCAGGACTACGCCCTCCACGGCGACGGCAAGAGCGTGGACAGCCTGCATGAGAGCCTGGACGGCCTGCTGGCCCTGGCCGAGCAGCTCAAGGCGCAGTCGCCGGCCAATCAGTTGGTCATGCCTGATGTCGAGCAGGCCCTGGCGGATTATCGCAAGGCTTTCGATCAGTTCGTCGAACTGACCCAGGCCAAGGAGCTGGCCCTGGAAATGGCCAGTTGGTCAGTGTCCAGCGTGGCCAACAACCTTGATGTGTTGCAGGCCGGCCTGGCGGATGACGGTGCCTACACGCTCAAGGACACCCAGGGCAAGGAGGGCGCCGAGTTCATCGAGCAGGCCAATCAGATCAGCCAGGTTTCGCGCCTGATGTTGCAGGCCATGAACGAAGCCCGGGTGCGCCTGGACCAGAACCGCAAGGGCGACGACCAGGAGGCAGCCGAGCAGGGCAAGATCGAACAGGCCGAGCAGGCCATGACCCAGGCTGAGCAGTTGAAGGCGGTGATCAAGGACGCGGGCTACCAGACGGTGCTCAATGAGGTGTCGGGGCATATCGGCAACTTCAGTGAGAAGCTCAACGAATACACCGGCCTGCTGGCCCAGGAGAAGCAGGTCTATCAGCAGTTGCGTGAGCGCGCGGCCCAGGTCATGGGCCGGGTCGACCAGGCCTACGCGGCTGAAGACGGGGCCATGCAGGGCGAGCTGAAGAAGAACACCTTGCTGATCATCGGCTCCTCGGCCCTGGCCTTGCTGGTGGGGTTGCTGGCGGCCCTGAGCATTACCCGGTTGATCGTCCGCCCCCTGCGCAGCGTGATGCAGGTGGCCCAGCAGATTGCCGCAGGCGACTTGAGCGCGACGGTGACGGTGACCCGGCGGGACGAAATCGGCCAATTGATGCTGGCCATGCAGCAGATGAGCCGGGGCCTGGGCAATATCGTCAGCGGCTTGCAAAGCGGAATCGAGCAACTGGCCACGTCGGCCCAGTCGCTGTCCACGGTGACCGAGCAGACCAATCTCGAGGTCAGCAGCCAGAAGGAGGAAACCGAGCAGGTCGCCACCGCGATGAACCAGATGACCGCTACGGTGCACGACGTGGCGCGCAACGCCGAGGAAGCGGCCCAGGCCGCCCAGGCGGCAGACGACAAGGTCGAGAGCGGCCAGCAGGTGGTGCGCCAGAGCATGCAGCGCATCGAGCAATTGGCGGATTCCGCCACCCGTGCCAGCAGCGGTATCGAGAGCTTGAGCGCCGAGATCGACAATATCGGCAGCGTGCTGGATGTGATCAAGAGCGTCGCCGAGCAGACCAACCTGCTGGCCCTGAATGCCGCCATCGAAGCTGCCAGGGCAGGGGAGCAGGGGCGGGGATTCGCCGTGGTGGCCGATGAGGTGCGGGCCCTGGCCAAGCGCACTCAGCAATCCACCGAGGAGATCGCCCGCCTGGTGGCCGCCTTGCATGTTGCCGCCGATTCCTCAGTGCAACAGATCCAGAGCAGTGGCGAGCTGGTGAAGCTGGCGGTCAGCGATGCCCTGCAGACCGAGAGCGCCCTGGGCAGCATCGCCGCGGCGGTGTCGCTGATCCAGCAGATGAATCAGCAGATCGCAGCCGCAGCCGAGCAGCAAAGCTCGGTGGCCGAAGAGATCAACCGCAGTGTCACCAGCATTCGCGCCAGTGCCGATCAGTCGTCCCTGGCCATGCAGGGCAACGCCGCGTCGAGCATCGAGCTGGCGCAGTTGGGCGTGGAACTGAAGGGGATGGTGGGGCATTTCCGCTTGTAGCGGCGAGGAGGGCGCAGCGCTTTAAAACCCTTGCCCGGGTGTGCCGGGCAAGGTTTTTTGCTGTCAGTCGTAGATGGCTTTCTTTTTCCAGTCGGCGTCGGCTTCCACGGTCTTCAGGCCCTGGGTCAGCTGGTTGTCTTCGTCCGGTGCCGGTTCCAGGGTCGAGAGCACCATGGCATTGGCCCGCGCCAGGAGTTTGTCCAGGTACTCCAACTGCTCCTTGTAGACTGCCGGGTCCGGTTGCTTGCGCAGGTACTGCACACCACGCTCGAAGGCCAGGCGCGCCTGCCCCGGTTGGTTCTGCTGCAGGGCGTATTGCCCCAGGTTGTTGAAGAACTCGATGTGCAGCAGCACCAGGATATGGCGGATTTCCTTGATCCAGCGCTTGGCTTCATTGGGTTGCAGGAAACCGTCATGAGCCGCGCGGGTTACCTGGCCGTGCATGGCTTCCAATAGAAAGCGCACATCCTTGGCCTTGGCTTCGGTCTGGATCGGCGATGGCGGATTGTTGACCGGGATCGATTCACCCTGACCGACCAGGGCATTGAGTTCGGCCTGGCGTGCCTTGAGGGCGTTGTCGGACTTGTCGAGGTTGAGCATGCGCTGGACGACGTTGAGTTCCAGGCGGGTCAGCAGCAACTTGAGCCCCGGCGACATGAACTGGCCGGGAAAGGTTTCGGTGATTTCGCCGCAGCGACGCAGGCGATCATTGAGTTCGACCTTGGTGCGGGCCTTCTCCAGCTTGTTGTTTTCCACCACATGGTTCATGTAGCCAATGGCGATCAAGAGTGCGATCCCGGCTATTACCAGCAGGGTGATCATGAGTGGTGTCACCGTTAAAACCTCGTTATAGGATTCGCGTGCGAGTGTAGTGGCTTGGCATTTGGACGCATAGCGCCGCTCGACGAGCCGGGTATCGGTTGTGCTGTTTATAGAGGTGGCAAACGCTTGGGGAGAACCCAGGGTTCAAATTGCCATCACCGGCTGCGGAGGACTATAACGCCTTGTCGAGTGCCAGAATATAGGCGTCAAAGCGCGGACGGCAGAAAAGCCCGAACTGGGCCTCAAACCACCCCGAAGTCATTGATTTAAATAAAATTATATCTGGGGCTTGACGGCCCCCCAAAGCATCCATAGAATGCGCGCCACTTTCAACGGAAAGCAAACAGCGAAACGTTGAAGGAAGTGAATGTTGTAGCGTGTCCCCTTCGTCTAGTGGCCTAGGACACCGCCCTTTCACGGCGGTAACAGGGGTTCGAGTCCCCTAGGGGACGCCAATGCGGGAATAGCTCAGTTGGTAGAGCACGACCTTGCCAAGGTCGGGGTCGCGAGTTCGAGTCTCGTTTCCCGCTCCAATTTTAAACAGCGTTGCTTTCGGGCAGGGCTGAGTGAAACCAGAACCAGCGTCTTCGGATTCGGCTCTGGGCACCGAAACACACACCATGTGTTCCGGGTAGTGTGTCCCCTTCGTCTAGTGGCCTAGGACACCGCCCTTTCACGGCGGTAACAGGGGTTCGAGTCCCCTAGGGGACGCCATTTGCGGGAATAGCTCAGTTGGTAGAGCACGACCTTGCCAAGGTCGGGGTCGCGAGTTCGAGTCTCGTTTCCCGCTCCAATTTTAAACAGCGCTGCTTTCGGGCAGGGCTGAGTGAAACCAGAACCAACGTCTTCGGATTCGGCTCTGGGCACCGAAACACACACCATGTGTTCCGGGTAGCGTGTCCCCTTCGTCTAGTGGCCTAGGACACCGCCCTTTCACGGCGGTAACAGGGGTTCGAGTCCCCTAGGGGACGCCATTTGCGGGAATAGCTCAGTTGGTAGAGCACGACCTTGCCAAGGTCGGGGTCGCGAGTTCGAGTCTCGTTTCCCGCTCCAAATTCACAAGAACGCCGCTCATTGAGCGGCGTTTTTGTTTGTCTGCGATTCAGGGTTTCGTCCTGCCATGCATTAAAAAGGCCCGCCAGTCAGACTGTGCGGGCCTGTGTCGTGGGTCGCTCACAGCGACAGCAGCAGGCGTCCGGCGAACAGCACCAGAATCAGCCCCATACAGCGTTCGAACCAGTGCCCCAGGCGCATGAACAACTGGCGCACCCGGGCGCTGGAAAAGAACAGCGCGACGATGACGAACCACAGGGCGTTCACCAGGCACATCCAGGCGCCATACAGCGCCTGAATGCTCAGCGGTGTGGTGGCGCTGACCAGGGTGGTGAAGATCGCCAGGAAAAACAGGGTCGCCTTGGGGTTGGTGGCGTTGGTCAGGAAGCCGGTGATAAAGGCCCGCAGCAAAGTCTGCTGCGGCTCGTCCGGCGCTGTGTCGCCAGGGAGGCTGGTCTTGGCCGTGCTGCGCAACAGGCTGATGCCCAGATACAGAATGTAGGCGCCGCCCAGCAGCTTGGCCGCGCTCAGCAGCCAGGGCGTAGCGTGCATCAGGGCACCGACCCCGAGCAGGGTGTAGAGCACGTGTACCGAAATGCCGGCGCCGATCCCCAGGGCGGTGCAGACACCGGTCATGCGACCGAAGCCTACGCTCTGGCGGATGGTGACGGCGAAGTCCGGTCCGGGGGCGACCACGGCAAGAAAGTGAACCACGGCCAGGGCAAGAAACTCGCCAAGATAATTGGACAGCATGCGGACTCCGCAAGGCAGGAAGGTAAATGAGGACGGGCAGGCTCAGTCGAGGCTGTAGCTGACCGAGAGGGTGCCTTTCTTTTCCGAGACTGCGTCGATGATCACCCGCCCAAGCTGTTGCAGGTGCTGGACGTGGGTGCCACCGCAACCGTAGGCGGGCAACTGGCCGAAGCTGATCTGGCGCGACCCGGCCTCCAGGGAGATGTGCCGGGGGAAATCCTCGCTGATCCATTGTGCGAGGGCGTTCTGCACCCTGGCGCAGTCGATTTCCCCAGGTTGTTCGCCGGGCTTGAACGACACCCGTCCCTCGTCCGGCCAGTGATGAGCCTTGACGGGTATCCAGCCCTGGCTTTGCACGAAGTGGCCAATCAAGTGTCCGGCGGAGTGCATGCGGCTGTTGAACAGGCGCTGCTCTTCATCGACACGAGCCTCATGGCTTCCCGGCGTCAGCGGTTGGCTCAGGTAATGCACGATCTGTTCGCCTTCCTGGGTGACCCGCAGCACGCGGGCCTCGCCAATCCAGCCGGTGTCGCTGGGTTGGCCGCCACCCTGGGGATGAAAGGGCGTGGCCAGCAGGGTGGCGGCAAACAGATCGTCCTGGGGCGCGCAGCTCAGCAGTTCTACCGGGGCCGTCAACAGGTCATGTTCGAAGTACAGGCGAAGCGTCATTTCTCAAACCCTGAATCCAAGTGTTTTTTTATTATGGGGCTTGAGTAATTGCGTGATAATCCATTCAAAACTCAATGGACTATTGCGTCATGAGCATAAATCTCCCTCTGCCTTTACTGGCAGAAATGGCCATCTTCGTCAGGGTTGTGGAGACCGGCAGCTTCTCCGAGGCCGCACGCCAGCTGGGTTCCTCGCCGTCGGCGGTGAGCCGCAGCATCTCGCGGCTGGAGAAGGCCCTGGCCACGCGTCTGCTGCAACGCACCACGCGCAAGTTGCGTTTGAGCGACGGCGGCGAAGAGGTCTTCAAGCGCTGCAGCGAGATGGTCAGTGCGGCCCGTTCGGTCATGGAGATCAGCGGTCAGTTCACCCACGAGGCCGAGGGTGTGGTGCGGGTCAGTGTGCCCAAGGCGGTGGGGCGATTCGTGGTGCATCCCCATATGCCGGAGTTCCTGCGGCGCTACCCGAAGGTGGATGTCGAACTGCTGCATGAAGACCGGGACATCGACCTGATCGAAGACAATGTCGACCTGGCGATCCGCATCACCGATCGTCCGCCTCCGGGGTTGGTTGGCCGCCAGTTGCTGCGCATCGATCACATGCTGTGTGCCACCCCGCAGTACCTGGCGCAACATGGCACGCCGCTGCACCCCCAGGACCTGCGCCAGCACAGTTGCATTTACCTGGGAGAAACCCCCAGTGATGCCCGCTGGAAATTCACCCAGGGCGGCAAGGCGGTGACCGTCGGCGTGCGCGGGCGTTACGCCGCCAACCACACTGGGGTGCGCCTGGATGCGGTGCTGCAGCACCTGGGCATTGGCAGCCTGCCGTACTTCACCGCGCGCCACGCCCTGGAGCAGGGGCTGGTGGTCCAGGTGCTGCCGGAGTGGACCTTCCTGGCCTCCTACCACGGTGGCGCCTGGCTCCTGCATTCGCCGACCCGCTACCTGCCGCCCAAGTTGCGGGTCTTCATCGATTATCTGGTGGAGTGCCTGGCCAGGGAGCCGACCCTGAACCGCCCGGGCAAAGGAGAACGCATCTTGTAGGCGCTGGCTTGCCAGCGAAGGTAACTCCGAGGGTGATGCAAGACTCAAGGGCTTCTTCGCCGGCAAGTCGGCTGCCACGGGGGCGAAGGGTGATCTGGTTTGTCGCGGCTACAAAAAAGGCCCGCCGGTCAAACCGTGCAGGCCCTGGCTGCGTCAGGCGCAGTGATCAGTGCTTGCTGTCCTGGGCGGAGAGCGCCAGCAGCTGCTTTTCCTGGTTCCAGTCGAAGGGTTCGTCATTCTGCTCGGCTTCGAAGCGACGCTCCTCCAGGGCCTGGAACAAGTCGATTTCTTCATCGGGCATGTAGTGCAGGCAGTCGCCGGCGAAGAACCACAACAGGTCGCGGGGCACCAGATGGGCGATCTGCGGGTAGCGCTGCATGGTCTGGCACAGCAGGTCCTGGCCCAGGTACTGGCTTTCGATCGGATCGATCGGCAGCGAGGCGCGCAGTTCATCGAAGCGCTCCAGGAACAGCGCGTGGCTTTCTTCGGGAACCTGTTCGGCTTCTCCCACCGCCACCAGGATGCTGCGCAGGTGGTCCAGCAGGACGAGATGATCGGCGACGATGTTGGACATGACAGGGTCCTCAAGAACAAAAACGGGCGCGGGAGTATATAGCTCCTGCGCCCGGTTTCATAATCGACCTGCCGCGAGGGAGCCCGCCTAGCGGGTCTTGCCCTCACTCAGGGTCAGTTGCTCTTTGGCGAAATCATCGACATCGATGACCTTGCGCCGCGCCGCTTCGGCCTCGTGCAGGCTCTGGGCCTCGGCGGCCTGCAGCACCCCGGCCTCCAGCGCCGCGTCGATGGCTGATTGGCCGGCAGCCGGTTTCACCTGGCCGCTTTTCAGCGCTTCGTGGAGCTTCTTCTGCAACGGATGCACGGCGCTCAGCAGGTCGCTGGCGTGCTGCAGGGCGCCCACTGGGTCGTCCTTGGATTGCGGGCGGTAGCAACCGGCAAGCACCGCTTCCAGGGCCGGATCACCCTGGGCACGGCCGATGATGGCTGCCACCTCGGCGTCCAGCTGGTCTGATGGCCCGGTGTGGCGACGGCCGAAGGGGAACACCAGCACCCGTAGCAGGCAACCGAACACGCGGTTGGGGAAGTTGCTGAGCAGCTCGTCCAGAGCCCGTTCGGAATGCCCGAGGCTTTCCTCCATGGCCCAGGCCAGCAGGGGGCGCAGGTATTCCGGGGAGTCCAGGTCGTGGTAGCGCTTGAGCGCCGCCGAGGCCAGGTACAGGTGGCTGAGCACATCCCCCAGGCGGGCGGAAAGGCGTTCGCGGCGTTTCAGTTCGCCCCCCAGGAGCATCATCGAGAAGTCCGCCAGCAGGGCGAAGGCCGCGGCCTGACGGTTCAGCGCACGGAAATAGCCTTGGCTGAGCTTGTCCCCCGGGGTGGACTCGAAGTGGCCGAAGCCCAGGTTCAGCACCAGGGTGCTGGCGGCATTGCTCACGGCAAAGCCGATGTGCTTGAGCAGCAGGGCGTCGAACTCCTTCAGCGCCTGGTCATGGTCTTCGCGGCCAGCCAGGGCCATTTCCTTGAGCACGAACGGATGGCAGCGGATTGCCCCCTGGCCGAAGATCATCAGGTTGCGCGAGAGGATGTTGGCGCCCTCCACGGTGATGAAGATCGGCGCTCCCTGCCAGCTGCGGCCCAGGTAGTTGTTGGGGCCCATGATGATGCCCTTGCCGCCGTGCACGTCCATGGCGTGGCTGATGCACTCGCGGCCGCGCTCGGTGAGGTGGTACTTGAGGATCGCCGAGAGCACCGAGGGTTTCTCTCCCAGGTCCACGGCGTTGGCGGTGAGCATGCGTGCGCTGTCCATCAACCAGGCGTTGCCACCGAGGCGGGCCAGGGCTTCCTGGATGCCCTCGAAGGCGGCCAGGGGCACGTTGAACTGCTCCCGCACCTGGGCGTACTGGCCGGTCACCAGGCTGGTGAATTTGGCGGCGCCGGTGCCGACTGCGGGCAAGGAGATCGAACGCCCCACCGACAGGCAGTTCATCAGCATCATCCAACCCTTGCCGAGCATTTCCTGGCCACCGATGAGGAAGTCCAGGGGGATGAACACGTCCTTGCCGGAGTTCGGGCCGTTCATGAAGGCCGCGCCCAGGGGCAGGTGGCGACGTCCGATCTCGACCCCGGGGGTGTCGGTAGGGATCAGCGCCAGGCTGATGCCCAGGTCTTCCTCGTCGCCCAGCAGGTGGTCCGGGTCATGGGCCTTGAAGGCCAGGCCCAGCAGGGTGGCCACCGGGCCCAGGGTGATGTAGCGCTTCTCCCAATTCAGGCGCAGGCCGAGGGTTTCTTCACCCTGCCATTGGCCTTTGCAGATGATCCCGGTGTCGGGCATGGCCCCGGCATCGGAGCCCGCCAGCGGGCCGGTGAGGGCGAAGCAGGGGATGTCGTCGCCACGAGCCAGACGCGGTAGGTAGTGGTTGCGCTGCTCGTCGGTGCCGTAGTGCAGCAGCAGTTCGGCCGGGCCCAGGGAGTTGGGCACCATCACGGTGGACGCCAGGTCGCCGCTGCGGGTGGCCAGTTTCATCGCCACCTGGGAGTGGGCGTAGGCCGAGAAACCCTTGCCGCCGTACTCCTTGGGAATGATCAGGGCAAAGAAGCCGTGCTCCTTGATGTGGGCCCAGGCTTCGGCCGGCAGGTCCATGTGCTGGCCGATCTGCCAGTCGCTGACCATGGCGCACAGCTCTTCGGTGGGGCCATCGATGAAGGCCTGCTCCTCATCGGTCAGCTGGGCCTTGGGGTAGGCCAGCAGGGTGTTCCAGTCCGGGCGGCCGCTGAACAGCTCGCCATCCCACCAGACGGTGCCGGCGTCGATGGCATCGCGTTCGGTTTGCGACATCGGCGGCAGGACTTTCTGGAACCAGTTGAACAACGGTGCACTGAAGTATTTGCGTCGCAGGTCAGGCAGCAGCAAGGGCGCGGCGACTGCGGCCAGCAGCACCCAGAAAACCAGCAGCAACCAGCCGGGAGCATGGCTGAAGGCGCCCATGGCCAAGAGGTAGACGGCGACCACGCCGAGGGCGGGCAGGGGGGCGGTACGGCGGTGGGCCAGGTAGGCCACTGCGAGCACCAGAACCAGTATCCACAACAACAGCATATTCAATCCTCCGTGAAACCAGGGGTGAAATCACCCTCAGAGCGTAGTCGGCCTTCGACGGCGCGGGTGAGCAGGGCAGTGCGGGTGCAGCGCGAGTTTGTGTCTTGCGGGCCGGGCCCGGTTGATCGTGGGGGCCATGATCTTTGGCCGATACGTCGTTATCACTGGGGTGCACGCCTCGATAGACTCAGGCCTCCTCTCGGAGGTCATGTCCATGCACGAGTACCTGCGTCCCAGCCGCTTCATCGATAGTGACCACCCGGCGGTGGTGGAGTTCGCCGAAACTCATCGCGGTGCCAGCCGCGATCCTCGACAGCAAGCCGTCAGCCTCTATTACGCGGTGCGCGAGGCGGTGCGCTACAACTTCTACAGCTTCAGCCGTGATCCCCAGACCTTGTGTGGCAGCCATGCCCTGGCCGCCGGCGAGAGCTATTGCGTGCCCAAGGCCACCTTGCTCGCCGGCTGCGCCCGGCATTGCGGGATACCGGCGCGCATCGGCCTGGCCGATGTGCGCAATCACCTGTCCACCCCCAAGCTGCTGGAGTTGCTGCGCAGCGATGTGTTCGCCATGCACGGTTACACCGAGTTCTATCTGCAGGGGCGTTGGGTCAAGGCCACGCCGGCGTTCAACCGGCAATTGTGTGAAATGTTCGACGTCGCGCCCCTGGATTTCGACGGCCTGGAGGACAGCGTTTTCCAGCCGTTCAATCGCCAGGGCGAGCAATCGATGGAGTACCTGATGGACCACGGGCAATTTGCCGACGTGCCGCAGGCGCTGTTTTTCGGCCACCTGGAAAAATGCTACCCGCACCTGTTCGACCCGCAGCAGCCGCAAATGCTCGGAGACATGCGCGACGATTTGAGCCGCGGCTGATCAGGCGTAGACTGCCCCGGCATTCATTACTGAGGGATGGTCATGCTGAAGATCTGGGGTCGCAAGAACTCGTCGAATGTCAGGAAGGCACTCTGGTGCGCCCAGGAACTGGGGCTCGCCTATGAGTCCCTGGACGCCGGCGGGGCCTTTGGTGTGGTGGACACCCCGGCGTACCGGGCGCTAAACCCCAATGGCCGCATACCACTGATTGAAGACGGCGACTTCGTGCTCTGGGAATCCAATACCATCGTGCGTTACCTGGCTGCGCGCTACGCTGCCGATAGCCACTGGTACCCGGCCGACGTGCAGGTTCGGGCCAGTGCCGAGAAGTGGATGGACTGGACCACCTCGACCTTTGCAGAACCCTTCCGGCACCTGTTCTGGGGGGTGTTGCGCACCCCGGCCGAGCAGCAGGACTGGGCGCAGATCAACGCCGCCAAGGCCACCTGTGCCGAGTTGCTGGCCCGGGTCGACCAGGCTCTGGGCGAACAGCCTTACCTGTCCGGGGAGGAAATCGGTATTGGCGATATTCCCCTCGGCAGTTTCATCTACGCTTGGTTCGAGATGCCCATCGAGCGTCCTGCGATGCCCCATCTGCAAGCCTGGTATGAGCGCTTGAAGCAGCGCCCGGCCTATCGCCAGGCGGTGATGACCGCGTTGACTTAATATCCACTATCAATAGGCATGACTGTACTTGCGCAGCGCCGGCACGCAACATGGCGTGCGTCCGGCGTCGTTGCAATCGCTCCGGGCCGCCCTTACTTATAAAACTCCCCCTTCTTGGTGCATGAATCCGATATGAGTTCCGCTCTGTCCATCCGGCAGCTAACCAAAACCTACGGCAACGGTTTCCAGGCCCTGAGTGGTATCGATCTGGACGTCGCCGAAGGTGACTTTTTTGCCCTGCTTGGCCCTAACGGGGCCGGTAAATCCACCACCATTGGCATCCTCTCGACCCTGGTCAACAAGACCAGCGGCACCGTGAATGTCTTCGGCAATGACCTGGATCGTCAGCCGGCGGCGCTCAAGCGCTGCATCGGCGTGGTGCCGCAGGAGTTCAACTTCAACCAGTTCGAGAAGACCTTCGACATCGTCGTGACCCAGGCCGGCTACTACGGCATTCCGGCGAAGATCGCCAAGGAACGGGCCGAGATGTACCTGACCCAGCTGGGGCTGTGGGACAAGCGCGATGAGCCTTCGCGTTCCCTGTCCGGGGGCATGAAGCGTCGCCTGATGATTGCCCGCGCGCTGGTTCACCAGCCGCGCCTGCTGATTCTCGACGAGCCCACTGCCGGGGTCGACATCGAGCTGCGCCGTTCGATGTGGAGCTTCCTCACCGAGCTCAACCAGAAAGGCATCACCATCATCCTCACCACCCACTACCTGGAAGAGGCTGAACAGCTGTGCCGCAACATCGGCATCATCGATCACGGCACTATTGTCGAGAACACCAGCATGCGCCAACTGCTCGGCCAGCTGCATGTGGAGACCTTTCTCCTCGACCTGAAGAATGACATGAGCGTGGCGCCGCAACTGGTGGGCTACCCGGCCCGGCTGGTAGACAGCCACACCCTGGAGGTGCAGGTGGACAAGGCCGTGGGGATCACCGCGCTGTTCGCCCAGTTGGCCCTGCAGAACATCGAAGTCCTGAGCCTGCGCAACAAAACCAATCGACTTGAGGAGCTGTTCGTGTCCCTGGTGGAGAAAAATCTGTCGAAGGTGGCGGTATGAGTTCGGAGTTGAAACCCAACCTGGTGGCGCTCAACACCATTGTCTATCGCGAGGTCCGGCGCTTCACCCGGATCTGGCCGCAGACCCTGCTGCCACCGGCCATCACCATGGTCCTGTACTTCGTCATCTTCGGTAACCTGATTGGTCGGCAGATCGGCGACATGGGTGGCTTCACCTATATGGAGTACATCGTGCCGGGGCTGATCATGATGTCGGTGATCACCAACTCCTACGGCAACGTGGTGTCGAGCTTCTTCGGCAGCAAGTTCCAGCGCTCCATCGAGGAGTTGATGGTGTCGCCGGTATCGCCCCACACCATTCTCATCGGCTACACCCTGGGCGGGGTCCTGCGGGGCCTGATGGTGGGCATCATCGTGACCCTGCTGTCGCTGTTCTTCACCAAGCTGCAGGTGCATCACCTGGGCGTCACCGTGCTGGTGGTGGTGCTGACGGCGACGATCTTCTCGTTGCTGGGCTTCATCAACGCAGTGTTTGCGCGCAACTTCGACGATATCTCGATCATCCCGACCTTCGTGCTGACGCCCCTGACCTACCTGGGTGGGGTGTTCTACTCGATCAACCTGCTGCCGCCGTTCTGGCAGACGGTGTCTTTGGCCAACCCGGTGCTGCACATGGTCAATGCCTTCCGTTTCGGCATTCTCGGGGTCTCGGATATCAAGATCAGCGTGGCCATCACCTTCATGCTGGTGGCGACCGTGGTGCTGTATTTCGGTTGCGCACGGCTGCTGGTCAGTGGGCGCGGCATGCGTCAGTGAAGGGTTTTAGCGCGTAATGGCAACGGCCTCCCTCGGGAGGCCGTTGTCGTTTCTACCGGCGCTGTTGCTTGCGGCGACGCCACTGGCGACCGACCCACCAGCGCCAGTAGAGCATGGTCAGGCAGTAGGCCGTGGCGCCCAGTACCAGGCCGGCGACCACCGAGCCGAGGAGGAAGGGTTGCCACAAGGTGGACAACTGGCTGCTGATCCACTCCCAGGTGAGTTCGTCCGGCAGGCTGCGGGCTGGCACGTTCATCAGCCAGGCGCCCAATTGGTAGGTGCAGAAGAACACGGGCGGCATGGTGATGGGATTGGTCAGCCAGACCAGGCTGACGCTGATGGGCATGTTGCCCCGCAGCCAGATGGCCAGTACGGCGGCTAGCAGCATTTGCATCGGAATGGGGATAAAGGCGGCGAACAGGCCGACGGCCATGGCCCGCGCCACCGAGTGCCGATTGAGGTGCCAGAGGTTGGCGTCATGCAACAGGGTACCGAGAAAGCGTAAGGACTTGTGTTCCCGGATGCTGGTCGGATCTGGCATGTAACGTTTGAATAAGTGCCGGGGCATAAGGCATCTCGGTCTGATCAGGCGACGATTATGAACGGATTCTAGCCAGCGCAAATTCAGACATTGTGACAAATGATAAAGCCGCGCCCGCCATCCTCGGCTAAGCCAAGAGTAGGGACTGCCAAGGATGGGCTGGCTGATGCGAACAGGGATGCTGGGATTGGCCGCGGGCCTGCTGGCACTGGGTTTTCTGCCGGTGCTGCCGCCTGGCTGGTGGTTGCTGCCGATGGCGATGCTGGCACTGATGCTGCTGCCGTTTCGTACACATCCGGTGGCATTTTTTCTCTTCGGTTTCACATGGGCCTGTGCCTCCGGGCAGTGGGCGCTGGAGGATCGACTGCCGCCGCGCCTGGATGGGCAGACGCGTTGGGTGGAAGGGCGGATCAGTGGCTTGCCCGAGCCGGGGGAGGGTGTGGTGCGTTTCCAGTTGCACGATGCCCAGGCCCGGCGCGAGGGGCTGCCCCGGCGGATTCGCCTGGCCTGGCACGGCGGCCCGCCGGTGCGCAGTGGCGAGCGCTGGCGGCTGGCAGTCAAGCTGCGACGCCCGGCGGGGCTGCTGAATGTCCATGGCTTCGACCGCGAAGCCTGGTTGCTGGCCCGGCGCATCGGGGCTACCGGTACGGTCAAGGCGGGGCACTTACTGGCGCCGGCCCGCCAGGCTTGGCGTGACGGGGTGCGCCAGCGCCTGCTGGGGGTTGAGGCTCATGGCCGCGCCGGTGGCCTGGCGGCGTTGGTGATGGGCGATGGCTCAGGGCTGACGCGGGAGGACTGGCAGTTGTTGCAGGACACCGGCACCGTCCACCTGATGGTGATTTCCGGGCAGCACATCAGCCTGCTGGCCGGGCTGATTTACCTGGCGGTGGCCGCGCTCGCACGCTATGGCTGCTGGCCCGAGCGTTGGCCGTGGCTACCCTGGGCCTGCGCCCTGGCCTTCGGCGGGGCACTGGGCTATGGCCTGCTGGCCGGGTTCGATGTGCCGGTGCAGCGTGCCTGCGTCATGGTGGCCCTGGTATTGCTCTGGCGTTTGCGCTTTCGGCACCTGGGGGCCTGGTGGCCGCTGTTGCTGGCACTGAATGCGGTGTTGCTGCTTGAGCCCCTGGCCAGCCTGCAACCCGGGTTCTGGCTGTCGTTCGCGGCGGTGGCGATCCTGATCTTCACGTTTTCCGGCCGTCTGGGTACCTGGCGCTGGTGGCAGGGTTGGACCCGGGCCCAGTGGCTGATCGGTCTTGGTCTGGTACCGCCGATGCTGGCCCTGGGGCTGCCCATCAGCCTCAGTGGCCCCCTGGCCAATCTGTTGGCGGTCCCCTGGATCAGCTTGCTGGTGCTGCCGCCGGCCTTGCTCGGCAGCCTGTTGCTGCCAGTGCCTCATGTGGGCGAGGGGTTGCTGTGGCTGGCGGGCGGGCTGCTGGATGGGCTGTTTCGCCTGCTTGGGCTGATCGCCGGGTTATGGCCGGCCTGGGTGGCGCCGGTGATTCCGCTCTGGGCGTGGTTCCTCAGCACCCTGGGGGCGCTGTTGTTGCTGTTGCCCAACGGGGTGCCGCTGCGAGTGCTGGGGTGGCCGCTGTTACTGCTGGCGGTCTGGCCACCCAAGGATCAGGTGCCCCATGCCGAGGTGGAGGTCTGGCAACTGGACGTGGGCCAGGGGTTGTCATTCATCCTGCGCACCCGTGATCACGCGATGCTGTATGACGCCGGTGCCCGAGTTGCCGATTTCGACCTGGGGGAGCGGGTGGTGCTGCCGACCCTGCACAAGCTCGGCATCAGGCGCCTGGACCTGATGCTGCTCAGCCATGCCGACAACGATCACGCCGGCGGTGCCCTGGCGGTCTGGCAGGGAATGCCGGTGGCCCTGGTGCGCAGTGGCGAACCCGAGGCGTTGCCCGCGGCCCTGCAATCCGCACCTTGCGAGTCCGGGTTGAGTTGGCAATGGAACGGCGTCAGCTTCACCCAGTGGCAATGGGCGGCGGCCCAGGACGGCAACCAGGCTTCCTGTGTGTTGCAGGTCGAGGCCGGTGGCGAGCGTCTGCTGCTCACCGGCGATATCGACGCCCATGCCGAGCGGGCTTTGCTCGACAGCCCGCTGGCGCTCCACACGCAGTGGCTGCAAGCGCCCCATCACGGCAGTCGCACCTCGTCGTCCATGGCCCTGTTGCAGCGGCTGGCCCCAACAGCGGTGCTGATTTCCCGAGGGCAGGGCAATACCTACGGTCATCCCCATCCGCTGGTGGTAGCACGTTACCAACGGTTGGGAGTGGCGATTTATGACAGTGCCGAGCAGGGCGCCTTGAAACTGCGGCTGGGTGCTTTCGAACCACCGCAAAGCCTGCGGGCGCAGCGGCGTTTCTGGCGCGAGTCGCCAGCAATGCGTTAAATAACCGTGAGTTATTAAAGCCTGGGAACATGCGACATCACGGTCTTCGGTGCGTCCAGCCCCTATGTTAGAGTGGCGCACTTTTTCGAGGGGACTGTCACTGTGTGGGAATTGGTCAAATCCGGCGGCTGGATGATGTTGCCGATCATTCTGAGTTCCATCGCGGCGGTGGGCATCATCGCCGAGCGTTTGTGGACCCTGCGGGCCAGTCGCGTCACCCCGCCCCATCTGCTGGGCCAGGTCTGGCGCTGGATCAAGGACAAGCAGCTGAACAAGGAAAAACTCAAGGAGCTGCGCGCCGATTCGCCCCTGGGCGAAATTCTCGCCGCGGGCCTGGCCAATTCCAAGCACGGCCGCGAGATCATGAAGGAATGCATCGAAGAGGCCGCGGCCCGGGTCATTCATGAGCTGGAACGCTATCTCAACGCCCTGGGCACCATCGCCGCGATGGCTCCGTTGCTGGGGCTTCTGGGGACGGTACTGGGCATGATCGATATCTTCAGTTCGTTCATGGGCTCGGGCATGACCACCAATGCCGCCGTGCTTGCCGGTGGCATCTCCAAGGCCCTGATCACCACGGCCGCGGGCCTGATGGTGGGGATCCCCTCGGTGTTCTTCCACCGTTTCCTGCAACGCCGGGTCGATGAGCTGGTGGTGGGCATGGAACAGGAGGCGATCAAGCTGGTGGAAGTGATCCAGGGCGACCGTGATGTCGACCTGGCCGAGGGCAAAGCGTGAAATTCCGTCGCAAGCCCCGGGAAACCGTGGACATCAATCTCGCGTCACTGATCGACGTGGTGTTCATCCTGCTGCTGTTTTTCGTCGTGACCACCACCTTCACCCGGGAAACCCAGCTGCGGGTCGATCTGCCGGAAGCCGTCAGCGGCTCGCCGGCCGAAGACCAGCAGGTCAAGCAGCTGGACGTTGCCATCAGCGCCGACGGGGTGTTTTCGGTGAACAACCAGGTGCTGCCCAAGAACGACCTGGCGACCCTGATCGACGCCTTGCAGAAGGAGTCCGGGGGAGATACCAACCTGCCGTTGTCCATCAGTGCCGACGGCAAGACCCAACACCAAGCGGTGATCACTGCCATGGATGCGGCCGGCAAGCTCGGCTTCAGCCACCTGCGCATGACCACCGTCGAGGCGGCGCCGGCACCCTGATGGCACTTTCCGATCGTCTGCTCGCCGCCTGGTACCACGGCCACCCCGCGCTGAAACTGCTGCAGCCCCTGGAGTGGTTGTACCGCCGGGTGGTGGTGGGCAAGCGCCAGCGTTTCCTGGCCGGCGAAGGCGGGATCTACCAGCCTCCGGTGCCCTTGATCGTGGTGGGCAACATTACGGTTGGCGGTACGGGCAAGACCCCATTGATCCTCTGGCTGGTGGAGCACTGCCAGCGCCTCGGCCTGCGGGTCGGTGTGGTCAGCCGTGGCTACGGCGCCAAGCCGCCGCAATTGCCCTGGCGGGTGGGGGCCGAGGATGGCGCCGAAATCGCCGGTGACGAGCCGCTGCTGATTGTCCAGCGCTGTGGCGTGCCGCTGATGATCGATCCGGATCGTAGCCGCGCGGTGCAAGCCTTGCTGGCCAGTGAAGCGCTGGACCTGATTCTCTCCGATGACGGCCTGCAGCATTACCGCCTGGCTCGTGACCTGGAACTGGTGCTGATCGACGCCGCCCGCGGCCTGGGCAATCGCCGCTGCCTGCCGGCCGGCCCCCTGCGCGAGCCGCTGGAGCGTCTGCAAAGTGTCGATGCACTGCTCTACAACGGCGCCGTGGAAGATCGCACCGATGGTTTCGCCTTTCACCTCAAGCCCTCGGCGCTGGTCAATCTGCAAAGCGGCGAGCGCCGGCCGGTGAACCATTTCGCTGCGGGCCAGGCAGTGCACGCAGTGGCCGGTATTGGCAACCCTCAGCGTTTCTTCAACACCCTTGAAACGCTACACTGGCGGCCTGTCCCCCATGCATTTGCCGATCACGCCCAGTACAGTGCGCAAGCCTTGGCCTTCACCCCGCCATTGCCGCTGGTCATGACCGAGAAGGACGCGGTCAAATGCCGCGCCTTCGCCGCGGCCGACTGGTGGTACCTGGCGGTCGATGCGGTGCCATCGCCGGCCTTCATCGCCTGGTTCGATACCCAGTTGATGCGCCTGCTGCCTGATCGTCTGTTGCCTTAATCGCTTTTATCCAGGGAATTCTCATGGACACCAAACTGCTCGACATCCTTGCTTGCCCGATCTGCAAAGGTCCTCTCAAACTCAGTGCCGACAAGACCGAACTGATCAGCAAGGGTGCAGGCCTGGCCTATCCGATTCGCGACGGCATCCCGGTGATGCTGGAGAGCGAGGCGCGCACTCTGACCAGCGAAGAGCGCCTGGATAAATGACCTGCGCCTTTACCGTTGTCATTCCCGCGCGCTTTGCCTCCACCCGCTTGCCGGGCAAGCCGCTGCAACTGATCGCCGGCAAGCCGATGATCCAGTGGGTCTGGGAGCAGGCCTGCAAGAGCAGCGCCGAGCGGGTGGTGGTGGCCACCGATGACCAGCGCATCGTCGACGCCTGCCAGGGCTTTGGCGCCGAAGCGCTGCTGACCCGGGAGGACCACAACTCCGGCACCGACCGGCTGGCGGAAGTGGCTGCCAAGCTGGGCCTGGCCGCGGACGCGATCGTGGTCAACGTGCAAGGCGACGAGCCGTTGATTCCGCCGTCGGTGATCGACCAGGTGGCGGCCAATCTGGCGGCCCATACCGAAGCGCGCATGGCCACCCTGGCCGAGCCGATCGAGGATGCACAGACCCTGTTCAATCCGAACGTGGTCAAGGTGGTCAGCGACCTCAACGGCCTGGCACTGACCTTCAGCCGTGCCACCTTGCCCTGGGCGCGGGATGCCTTCGCCAAGGACCGCGACCAGTTGCCGGCTGGCGTGCCTTATCGTCGGCACATCGGCATCTATGCCTATCGCGTCGGTTTCCTCCATGACTTTGTCAGCTGGGGGCCGTGCTGGCTGGAAAACACCGAATCCCTGGAGCAACTGCGTGCCCTGTGGCATGGCGTACGGATCCACGTTGCCGATGCTCTGGAAGCGCCGCCCACCGGCGTCGATACTGCCGAAGACCTCGAGCGCGTCCGGCGCCTGTTGGAGGCCTGATGCAGGTTCTGTTCGTTTGCCTGGGCAATATCTGCCGCTCGCCCACCGCCGAAGGCGTATTGCGCAGCAAGCTGCGTGAGGCCGGCCTGGACGACCAGGTGCAGGTCGCGTCCGCTGGCACCAGCGACTGGCACATCGGCAAGGCGCCGGACCAGCGCAGCCAGCGCGCAGCCTTGCAGCGAGGCTACGACCTCTCGGCACAACGGGCACAGCAGGTCGGCAGCGCTGATTTTGCGCAATATGACCTGATCTTCGCCATGGACCAGAGCAACCTGCGCAACCTCAAGGCCTTGCAACCGGCCCGGGGCAAGGCTGAGCTGGACCTGTTCCTGCGCCGCTATGAGTCGGTGCTGGATGAAGTGCCGGACCCGTATTACGACGGCGAACAGGGCTTCGAGCAGGTGCTGGATCTGATCGAGCAGGCGTGTGACCGGTTGGTGGTCGAATTGAAGGGGCGGTTATGACCCTGCACATTCAATCCCAGGTTTCCCTCAAGCCGTTCAACAGCTTTGGTGTCGAGGTCAAGGCGCAGCTGTTCGCCCAGGCCCATAGCGATGATGAGGTGCGTGAGGCGCTGGCCTATTGCGCCGACCGGCAATTACCGCTGCTGGTGATTGGCGGTGGCAGCAACCTGCTGTTGACGGCGGATATCCAGGCGCTGGTGTTGCGCATGGCCAGCCGTGGCATTCGTCTGCTCAGCGATGACGGGCAGCGCGTGGTGGTGGAAGCCGAGGCCGGGGAAACCTGGCACCCCTTTGTCCAGTGGACCCTGGAGCAGGGGCTGTCGGGCCTGGAAAACCTCAGCCTGATCCCCGGTACCGTCGGCGCCGCGCCGATGCAGAACATCGGTGCCTACGGGGTGGAGATCAAGGACGTGTTCGCCGGCCTGACCGCCCTGGACCGGCAGACCGGCGAGCTGCGGGATTTCGATCTGGCGCAGTGCCAGTTCGCCTACCGCGACAGCCTGTTCAAGCACCAGGCCGGTCGCTGGCTGATCCTGCGGGTGCGCTTTGCCCTGAATCGCGTCGATCACTTGCACCTTGAGTACGGTCCGGTGCGTCAGCGTCTGAGCGAGCAGGGCATCGAGCAGCCGACTGCCAGCGATGTCAGTCGGGCAATCTGCAGCATCCGCAGCGAAAAACTCCCGGATCCGGCAGAGCTCGGCAATGCCGGCAGCTTCTTCAAGAACCCGGTGGTGTCGGCGCTGCTCGCAGCGCAGATCAAGGCGTCGCACCCGGGGGTGGTGGGTTATCCCCTGGCGGACGGGCAAGTGAAGCTGGCCGCTGGCTGGCTGATCGAGCAGGCAGGCTGGAAGGGCTTTCGCGAGGCGGATGCCGGGGTCCATCGCCTGCAATCCCTGGTGCTGGTCAACTACGGTGCCGCCACCGGCTTGCAGTTGCTCGCCCTGGCTCAGCGGATCCAGCGCGATATCTTCGAGCGCTTCGGTGTCGAGCTGGAGATGGAGCCCAATCTCTACTGACCCTGGCCTGCCGTGGTCGCAATCATTAATGATGAAAAAAAGCCTTGCCCGGCTGACGTTCGGGCAAGGCTTTTTTGTTAATTACGGCTTAACTTAGCAAGCTAAGAATGCAAGCTTTGCTGTTTTAAAAGGCCCGGTGAAGCCCTGTCTTCATAAGAGAGCCCGATTAGCCTGAGCCGATCTGCGTGCACCGCAGCCGCGGTATTGCGCGGCAGATGGCTCGACCCCCATCACCTCACAGAATGCGGGCGTGCCCATGATTACCCTGAAGCTCAACGGTCAAGATCATCAACTGGACGTCACCGAGGACATGCCGCTGTTGTGGGCGATCCGCGATGTGGCGGGCTACAACGGCACCAAGTTCGGCTGCGGCATGGGCCTGTGCGGCGCCTGTACCATTCACGTCGACGGCGACCCGGCGCGCAGTTGCATCACCCCGATCGGCTCGGTCCAGGGCAAGAACGTCAGCACCATCGACAACCTGCACACCGATCCGGTGGGGCAGGTGGTGCAGCAGGCCTGGCTGGACATCGCGGTGGCCCAGTGCGGTTACTGCCAGGGCGGGCAGATCATGTCCGCCACGGCCTTGTTGAAAGTCCACCCCAACCCCAGCGACGAGCAGATCGAAGAGGCGATGCTCGGCAATATCTGCCGCTGCGGTACCTATAACCGGATCAAGACCGCCATCCGCCAGGCGTCCAGCCACCTGCAGGAGGCCAAGGCATGAACCGCCTGCCAAGTGATTTTGCGTTGAGCAACCTGAGCCGCAGGGGCTTTCTCAAGGGCGTGGGCGCCACTGGCGCCCTGGTGCTGGCCGCGAGCTGGGGCTGGCAGGACGCGTTTGCCGAGGACAAGAAGTTCGGTGCCGACGGCATGCCCCACGGCTGGGTCGATGATCCCAAGGTGTATGTGAGCATCGCTGCCGATGGCAGCGTGACGGTGATCTGCAACCGCTCGGAGATGGGCCAGGGCGTGCGCACCAGCCTGAGCATGGTGGTGGCCGACGAGCTGGAGGCCGACTGGGCGCAGGTCAAGGTCAGGCAGGCGCCGGGGGATGAAGTGCGCTTTGGCAACCAGGACACTGATGGATCACGCAGCATGCGTCACTGGTACGAGCCCATGCGTCGTTGCGGCGCGGCTGCGCGGAGCATGTTGGAGCAGGCGGCCGCCGAGCAATGGAATGTGCCGCTGGCGGAGTGCCGGGCGCAGTTGCACAAGGTGGTCCACCAGCCCAGCGGGCGCGAACTGGGGTACGGCGCATTGGCCGCGGCAGCAGGCGCCTTGGCGGTGCCGGCCCGGGACAGCCTGCGCCTGAAGCAGCCTGGAGAGTTTCGCTATATCGGCAAGGAGGCGACCCGGGCCATCGACGGCCAGGACATCGTCAACGGCCGTGCAGTGTATGGCGCCGATGTGCATTTTGACGGCATGCTCTACGCGGCGGTGGCGCGGCCAAGGGTCTATGGCGGCACCGTCAAGTCGGTGGATGACCGTGCGGCGTTAAAGGTGCCTGGGGTGATCAAGGTGATGCCCATCGACAGTCGACCCTTGCCGTCCGAGTTCCAGCCCCTGGGGGGCGTGGCGGTGGTGGCGAGCAATACCTGGGCGGCGATCAAGGGTCGCGATGCACTGAAGATCGAGTGGAACGATGGGGTCAATGGCGGCTACAACTCCGTCGAATACCGCAAGGAACTGGAAGCTGCGGCGCAAAAGCCGGGCAAGGTGGTGCGCAGTACCGGCAATCTCGACGAAGCCTTGAGTGGTGCCGATAGCAGCCTGGAGGCCACCTACTATTTGCCGCACCTGGCCCAGGCTCCCATGGAGCCCATGGTGGCCGTGGCGCGTTTCGAGAATGGGCGCTGCGAAGCCTGGGCGCCGAGCCAGGCGCCCCAGGTCACCCGCGAGCGGATTGCCGAACGCCTGGGCATAGGGTTTGACCAGGTCACGGTGAACGTCACGCTGCTGGGTGGCGGCTTCGGTCGCAAATCCAAGCCGGACTTCATTCTCGAAGCGGCGATCCTGGCCAAGGCCTTCCCCGGCAAGGCGGTGCGGGTGCAATGGACCCGGGAAGACGATATCCACAACTCCTACTTCCATACGGTGTCGGCGGAGTACCTCAAGGCCGGGCTGAACAAGGACGGCATGCCGGCGGCCTGGCTGCATCGCACGGTGGCGCCCAGCATCACCGCGCTGTTCGCTCCGGGGATGAACCACGAAGGGGCCTTCGAGCTGGGCATGGGGTTCACCAACATGGCCTATGCCATTCCCAATGTGCGCCTGGAGAACCCCGAAGCCGCTGCCCATACCCGGGTTGGCTGGTACCGCTCGGTGTCGAACATTCCCCATGGCTTCGCGATCCAGAGTTTTGTCGACGAACTGGCCCACAAGGCCGGCCAGGACCCGCTGAAGTACCAGCTCAGGCTGCTGGGGCCGGATCGTCAGATTGATCCGCGAACCTTGAGCGAAGAGTGGAACTATGGCGAATCCCCCGAGCGCTACCCCATCGACACCGGACGCTTGCGCACGGTGCTGGAAACCGCGGCCAAGGCTGCCGGCTGGGGGCGCTCGCTGCCCAAGGGGCGCGGTCTGGGCCTGGCGGTGCACTACAGCTTCGTGACCTATGTGGCCGCGGCCATCGAGGTCGAGGTCAAGGAGGATGGCACGCTGATCGTGCACAAGGCCGATATCGCCGTGGATTGCGGGCCGCAGATCAATCCGGAGCGTATCCGCTCGCAGTTCGAGGGGGCTTGCGTCATGGGGCTGGGGAACGCGGTACTGGGGGAAATCAGCTTCAAGGATGGCAAGGTCCAGCAGGATAACTTCCATATGTATGAGGTGGCGCGGATGTCCCTGGCGCCCAAAGAGGTGCAGGTGCATCTGGTCACGCCAGTGGGCGACGTGCCGTTGGGCGGTGTCGGCGAGCCGGGTGTACCGCCGATTGCGCCGGCCTTGTGCAATGCGATCTTTGCTGCCACCGGCAAGCGCATCCGCAACTTGCCGGTGCGCTACCAGTTGCAAGGCTGGCAGCAGGCGGGAGCCTGATGGACGGCGTTGACCTGAATGTCCTGCGCAGCGTCCTGGAGTGGCGTCGCGCCGGGCGAGCCGTGGTGCTCTACAGCGTGGTCCAGACCTGGGGCAGTGCGCCCCGGCCGCCGGGGGCCATGCTGGCCCTGCGTGACGATGGCGTGTTGATCGGCTCGGTGTCCGGGGGCTGTATCGAGGACGATCTGATCGCTCGCCTGGGAGACGGACGCTTGTCCCCGGTGGGGCCACCGGTGCGAGTGGTGACCTATGGCGTCAGCCTGGAGGAGGCCGCGCGTTTTGGCCTGCCTTGTGGAGGAACCTTGCGCCTGACAGAGGAGCGGGTTGGCGATCCGGCCTGGATCGAGCAGTTGCTGGAGCGCTGTGAAGCGCACCAGATTGTCGCCAGGGAGTTGAACCTGAGTACTGGCGAGGTGCTGCTTCGGGCTGCGAGCAGGGCGGATGAGCTGGCCTTTGATGGGCTGGTCTTGCGGGCGATCTACGGGCCGCGCTGGCGCTTGCTGCTGATCGGCGCCGGGCAGTTGTCGCGGTATGTGGCGCAAATGGCCCGCCTGCTGGACTTCGAGGTGCTGGTCTGTGATCCGCGCCAGGAGTTCGTCCATGGTTGGGAGGATCAGGATGGGCGATTTGTCGCTGGCATGCCCGATGATGCGGTGTTGAGCATCGAACCTGACGAACGCACGGCGGTGGTCGCCCTGACCCATGATCCACGCCTGGATGACATGGCGCTGCTGACGGCGCTCGACTCCCGGGCGTTCTATGTCGGGGCCCTGGGATCCAGGATCAACAGTCAGAAGCGTCGGGACAACCTGGCGCTGCTGGGCTTGTCGGCAGCGGCCATCGCGCGTTTGCATGGGCCTGTCGGCCTGTACATCGGCAGCCATACACCGGCAGAGATCGCCTTGTCGCTGATGGCGGAAATCGTCGCGATCAAGAATGGCATCGACTCGTTGCAGAGGGCGCCGTTGCCACGCATGAGCGAGGTGGCGACATGACCGCTTTGCCCTGCGCCATCATCCTGGCTGCGGGGCAGGGCAGTCGGTATCGGCAGGTGGCGGGGGCGGATCAGGACAAGTTGCTGGCGCCCTGCCAGGGGCGTGACGGGAAAATCCGCCCGGTGCTGGAGCAGGTGCTGGTGAACCTGCCGGATGAAGTGGTCGCTAGGGTGCTGGTGACTACCGGCGGTCGGCCGTGGGTGGCAGATCTGGCGCGGGCCTATGGGTGTCGGGTATTGCTGCTGGACTCCACCGGCATGGGGCATAGCCTGGCGGCGGCGGTGGCTGCCAGTGCCGATGCCAATGGCTGGCTGGTGCTGCTGGGGGATATGCCTTTTGTCTCGCCGGCTACCGCGATGCAAGTGGTAGCGGCGCTGACCGAGGAGAGTATCAGCGTACCCCGCCTGGGGGCCGCTCTTGGGCATCCGGTCGGCTTCGGTCGGGCCTATGGCACGGCGTTGCAAGGCTTGTCCGGTGACCGGGGCGCCAAGCCGCTGTTCGCCTCGGGCAAGGTGGTGGAGGTCGCAGTGACTGATCCTGGAGTGGTATGGGATGTGGACCTGCCGCAAGCGTTGCTCTATCAGGAGGAGTGAATGCCACGGGCATGAAAAAGCCCCGCCCGGTTACCCGGGCGGGGCTTTTTCATTGGCCGATTGAATCAGACGAGGGGTTTAGGCTCGTGCTGCTTTTCCTCGGTGTGCGCTACGTGCTCGACAGCTTGCTCGGCAGCGTCTGGTGTTTCCTCGACGGCAGGGGCAGATTGCTCTACCACGGTCTCGGCGACAGGTGCAGCTTCAATCACTTCGACAGGAGCCGGAGCGGCCTCTACGACCACCGGGGCTTCTACCGGTGCAGCTTCGGCAGCGACCACGGCTTCAGCCGGAGCAGCAGCGGCAGCCAGTTCGGCTTCCTTCTGCAGGCGCTCGGCTTCACGCTTGCGGCGACGCACTTCGCGTGGATCGTTTGGCGCACGACCGTTGCTGGTCAGGGCGCTGGCCGGGGCAGTCTCGACCACCGGAGCCGGTGTTTCGACCACTTCAGCTGCTGCAACCGGAGCCGGCTCTTCAACCTGGGCAGGCTGCTGGGCAACGACCGGCTGCTCGATCACCACAGGTTCAGCGACCGGGGCTGGGGTTTCCTGAGCAGGCTCAATGGCTTTCTCTTCAACCACCGGCGCCTGGACTGCAGGCTCGGCAACAGGCTGTTCGGCAACCACAGGCTGGGCTTCGACTACCACGGCAGGCTCGACAATCACTTCGACCGGTGCCGGCTCGGCAACCACAGGGGCAACCTCGACTGCTGGAGCTTCAGGAGCCGCTACGGGGGTCGTGGCTTCAACTACCGGTGCTTCTGGAGCTGCCTCTTCAACGGCGGCGGTAGCGCGCTCGGCTTGCTGATGGGCTTCGGCTTCAGCGCTGGCGCTGATGGCGGTGCTGGCAACGGCGGCGGTGACCGCCAGGCCGGCAACTAGATCGGCGCTGCTTGGCTCTTCGGTGTTTTCTTCGGAACCTTCGATCACGTTGCCGTCGGCATCACGCTGGCGCTCGCGGCGGTTGCTGCGACGGCGCTGGCCGCGGGAGCGACGACGTGGACGTTCGCCTTCGGCGTTGTCCTGGCCTTCTTCCTGCAGTTGCTCTTCGGTCGGCAGTACTTCTTCTTCACTGGCGGCAGCGGCTTGAGCCTGTTCGGCGCGCGGTTGACGCTCCTCGCGTGGCTGGCGCGGCTGGCGCTCTTCACGTGGTGGGCGGGCCGGGCGTTCTTCAGTCACGGCAACCGCAGCAGTCGCAGCGGCTGCAGCTGGGGCGGCGTCCAGTGGTTCACGCAGTTCGCGTACGCGCTCTTCACGTTCGCCGCGCGGCTTGCGATCTTCACGAGGAGCGCGTGGTTGACGCTCTTCGCGTGGCGCGCGTGGTGCGCGTTCTTCGCGGGCTACGCCTTGAACTTCTTCACGGGCTTCGCGAACTTCACGTGGCTGACGCTCTTCCCGTGGTGCGCGCTCTTCACGCGGGGCACGTTCTTCGCGTGGCTTGCGCTCTTCATCGCGGCGACCGTTACGGTTGCGGCTCTGTTGACGGCCATTGCGGCGTTCTTCGTTGCTGCGGGCCGGCTTCTCGGTTGCTGGCTTCTCGACCACGACCGGAGCGGCTGGCTCTTCCTTGGTTGCAAACAGGCTGACCAGGGACTTCACCAGGCCCTTGAACAGGCTAGGTTCGGCAATGACCGGCGCTGGAGCCGCTACAGGCGCAGGCGCTTCGCTCGGTACCGGCGCATTGGCGCGGGCCGGTGCGGTCTTCACTGCAGCTTCCTGGCGAACCAGGGTGCGGGTGGCGGCGGTTGGCTGAACTTCTTCGGCTTCGGCGGCAGCAGCGGCGATTTCGTAGCTGGACTGGTTGGTGTTGGCTTCCGGGCTGTCGTCACGCAGGCGCTGCACTTCGAAGTGCGGCGTTTCGAGGTGATCGTTCGGCAGGATGACGATGCGGGCACGGGTGCGCAGTTCGATCTTGGTGATCGAGTTGCGTTTTTCGTTGAGCAGGAAGGCTGCGACCGGAATCGGCACTTGGGCGCGAACTTCGGCGGTGCGGTCTTTCAGGGCTTCTTCTTCGATCAGGCGCAGGATCGCCAGGGACAGCGACTCGACGTCACGGATGATGCCGGTGCCGTTGCAGCGAGGGCAGACGATGCCGCTGCTTTCGCCCAGGGATGGACGCAGGCGCTGACGGGACATTTCCAGCAGGCCGAAGCGCGAGATGCGACCGATCTGTACACGGGCGCGGTCGGCTTCCAGGCATTCGCGGACTTTCTCTTCCACAGCGCGCTGGTTCTTGGCCGGGGTCATGTCGATGAAGTCGATGACGATCAGGCCGCCGATATCACGCAGGCGCAGTTGGCGAGCGATTTCTTCCGCTGCTTCCAGGTTGGTCTGCAGGGCGGTTTCTTCGATGTCGCTGCCTTTGGTGGCGCGGGCCGAGTTGATGTCGATGGACACCAGGGCTTCGGTCGGGTCGATGACGATGGAGCCGCCGGAAGGCAGTTCGACCACGCGCTGGAAGGCGGTCTCGATCTGGCTTTCGATCTGGAAGCGGTTGAACAGCGGCACGCTGTCTTCGTACAGCTTGATCTTGCTGGCGTACTGCGGCATCACCTGGCGGATGAAGGTCAGGGCTTCGTCCTGGGCTTCAACGCTGTCGATCAGCACTTCGCCGATGTCCTGGCGCAGGTAGTCGCGGATCGCGCGAATGATCACGTTGCTTTCCTGGTAGATCAGGAACGGCGCGGAGCGATCCAGGGACGCTTCCTTGATGGCGGTCCAGAGTTGCAGCAGGTAGTCGAGGTCCCACTGCATTTCTTCGCTGCTGCGGCCCAGGCCGGCAGTGCGCACGATCAGACCCATGTCGGCAGGAGCCACCAGGCCGTTCAGCGCTTCACGCAGTTCGTTGCGCTCTTCACCTTCGATGCGGCGCGAGATGCCACCGGCACGCGGGTTGTTCGGCATCAGTACCAGGTAACGACCGGCCAGGCTGATGAAGGTGGTCAGGGCGGCGCCCTTGTTGCCACGCTCTTCTTTCTCGACCTGAACGATGACTTCCTGGCCTTCGCTCAGGACGTCCTTGATGTTGACGCGGCCTTCGGGGGCTTTCTTGAAGTATTCGCGGGAGATTTCTTTGAGGGGCAGGAAGCCGTGGCGCTCAGAGCCGAAATCGACAAAGGCAGCCTCGAGGCTGGGTTCGATACGAGTGATTCGGCCCTTATAGATGTTGGCCTTCTTCTGCTCGCGGGCACCGGATTCGATATCCAGGTCGTAGAGGCGCTGGCCGTCTACCAGAGCAACACGCAACTCTTCGGGTTGAGTTGCGTTAATCAGCATTCTTTTCATGTAGTACCGTCGGTTTCCGGGCTGCCGGAAACGGCGTTCGGCACACACGACTTCTCACGGTCGGTGTCAGGTGCGTCCAGAGTGGTTGGCCACTCCAGTGTCTTAGCGAGGTTCGTCCAAGTAACTCAATTGACTCAAGTAGCCAAGAACGAAGTCGCGACTCACGCGTCCTGCTTGCTGTGGTGACTAACGCACCGCTTAAGCAAAAGTCTGTCAGGAGGAGGAATCAACCGGCGACTGTGGACGAGATGAAGCGTCTTGATAAAGCCTAATGCTACACAGTCCGACGGTTGTGCATCTCCACCCTACACGTATCCCTGATAATTCGGGTGCTGCCGCGCGCAGAATCCGCAGCGGGTTGGCATTTACCGTGAACTCCGAAAGGGGAGGTCACGCATCATGGCTAAAGGCGTTGTTTCCGCGGCTCTCATTCGGGATCTTCTGCCGCTGACTGCACTTTGTGAACTGGCCGTTAATCTCAACGTAACGGGCGAGTAAGTACTCTGCTCGCTACGGGTTTCAGGCCTCATGTCACCTGCGCTTGTTACAGCGTCAAAGTCATCCGTTATGTAACGAAAGCCTTGTAGGACGGCCTTGCGTCCTGATGAATTGCGTTGGTCAGGGCCGGCTGCTTGCCGCTGTTCCGCTGTCCAGCCGCTTTTGGCGGCGTTCGCGACTATAGCAGCAATCATTAAGTGCTTCAAATCCATAAAAAATTGTTATGATTCGCGCCATGACGACTACTGCCCCCTCGACCCCAGGCGTTCAATTGCTTGAGGTCTCGCCGGAATATGCCGGCCAACGTATTGACAACTTTCTTCTTGCTCGGCTCAAAGGCGTGCCCAAGACCTTGATTTATCGCATTTTGCGCAAAGGCGAAGTGCGAGTGAACAAGGGAAGGATCAAGCCCGAGTACAAGCTGCAGGCGGGCGATGTGGTGCGCGTGCCGCCGGTGCGCGTGCCGGAGCGCGACGAGCCGGTACCGCTCGCCCAGGGCTTGCTGCAACGGCTGGAAGCTTCGATTGTCTTCGAAGACAAGGCCCTGATCGTGATCAACAAGCCTGCCGGCATCGCCGTGCATGGCGGCAGCGGCCTGAATTTTGGTGTGATCGAAGCCTTTCGTCAGTTGCGCCCGGACGCCAAGGAGCTGGAACTGGTTCATCGCCTCGATCGGGATACCTCCGGCCTGCTGATGATCGCCAAGAAGCGCAGCATGCTGCGCCACCTGCATGCTGCGCTGCGGGGTGATGGCGTGGACAAGCGCTACATGGCGCTGGTTCGCGGTCATTGGGCGACGGCGGTGAAGCAGGTGCGTGCACCGCTGCTCAAGAGCAACCTGCGTTCCGGCGAGCGCATGGTGGAGGTCAATGAAGAGGGCAAGGAGGCCTTGACGATGTTCAAGGTGCTGCGCCGCTTCGGTGATTTCGCCACCATGGTCGAGGCCAAGCCGGTGACTGGGCGTACTCACCAGATTCGCGTGCACACCCTGCACGCCGGGCACTGCATTGCCGGTGACAGCAAGTACGGCGATGACGATTTCACTCGCGAGATCCGTGAGCTGGGCGGCAAGCGCCTGTTTCTCCATGCCTATATGTTGACGGTGCCGCTGCCCGATGGCGGCGAGCTGAAATTGCAGGCCCCGGTGGATGAGATGTGGGCCAAGACCGTGGAGCGCCTGAGTGCACCCTGATTACAAACTGCTGATCTTCGACTGGGACGGCACTCTGGCAGATTCCATTGGTCGGATTGTCGAGTCAATGCACGCATCTGCAGATCGTTCCGGCTTTCCTCGCCGCGATGATTACGCCGTCAAGGGCATTATCGGTCTGGGATTGCCAGAGGCGATTCGCACCCTGTATCCGGAAATAGATGATGGGCAGTTGGTAGCCTTTCGTCAGCATTATGCGGATCACTACATTGCCCTCGAGGCTGAGCCTTCGCCTCTGTTCGCGGGTGTGGTGCAGTCTCTCGACGCCTTTCGGGATGAGGGTTATCAACTGGCCGTCGCCACCGGCAAGGCCCGGCGAGGGCTGGATCGAGTGTTGAAGGCCCATGGTTGGGAAGGGTATTTCGATATCACCCGAGCAGCCGACGAAACTGCCAGCAAGCCGCATCCGTTGATGCTGGAGGAAATTCTTGCTCATTGCGGGGTGGGGCCGCGGCAGGCTTTGATGGTTGGCGATTCGTCCTTTGATCTGTTGATGGCGCGCAATGCCGGAATGGATTCGGTGGCCGTGAGCTACGGAGCTCAGTCCATCGAGGCTTTGCAGGCATTCGAGCCGCGCTTGTCCATCGACCGTTTTCCACAATTGCACGCCTGGCTGAGCCAGGGTGCCGATTAAGATTTTGCTGGGGTAACAGGCATGACCGACGAATGGAAGGCGCCGAGCAAGGCGGGCGCTGAAGGTGGTGATGATAAAAGCTGGAAACTGCTGGAGAAGACGCTGCTGGCCAGTGTCCAGGAACAGCGTCGTTCGCGGCGCTGGGGCATTTTCTTCAAGCTGTTGACCTTTGTTTACCTGTTCGCGGCGCTGGCGTTGTTCACGCCGCTGATGACCATGGAAAAGAACGCCACTCGTGGTGGTAGCTACACCGCAGTGATCGATGTCACGGGGGTGATTGCCGACAAGGAGTCGGCCAGCGCTGACAATATTGTCGGCAGCCTGCGTACTGCGTTCGATGATTCCAAGGTCAAGGGCATTGTTCTGCGTATCAACAGTCCTGGCGGCAGTCCGGTGCAGTCCGGCTACGTCTATGACGAGATCCGTCGTCTGCGGGCTTTGCACAAGGACACCAAGGTCTACGCGGTGATCTCGGATCTCGGGGCTTCGGGCGCTTACTACATCGCCAGCGCTGCTGACGAGATCTACGCTGACAAGGCGAGCCTGGTGGGCTCCATTGGTGTGACGGCGGCCGGCTACGGCTTTGTCGGCACCATGGAGAAGCTGGGGGTTGAGCGTCGTACCTATACCTCCGGCGAGCACAAGTCGTTCCTCGATCCGTTCCAGCCGCAAAAGCCTGAAGAGACCCAGTTCTGGCAGGGCGTGCTGGACACCACTCATCGCCAGTTCATCGCCAGCGTCAAGCAGGGCCGTGGCGATCGCCTGAAGGACAAGGAGCATCCGGAGCTGTTCTCCGGCCTGGTGTGGTCGGGCGAGCAGGCGCTGCAATTGGGGTTGATCGATGGCCTGGGCAATACCAGTTCGGTGGCGCGGGATGTGATTGGCGAGAAAGAGGTGGTGGACTTTACCGTCCAGGAATCGCCATTTGATCGCTTCTCGAAGAAGCTCGGTGCCAGCGTGGCTGAGCAGATTGCCATGTGGATGGGCTTTCAGGGCCCAACCTTGCGCTGATCGGGTGTTGCTCAATAAAAAGCCGGCTTGAGTGCCGGCTTTTTTATGGCGGCTCAGGGCGTCTCTACGCCTTCGGCCAGCAGCATGTCCACGAGGCGGATCAGTGGCAAGCCGATAAGGCTGGTGGCATCGCTGCCGGCGGTACTCTGGAACAGGCTGACCCCCAGGCCTTCGGCCTTGAAGCTGCCGGCGCAATCATAGGGCTGCTCGGCGTGCAGGTAGCGTTCGATGCGGGTGCTGTCCAGGGTGCGCATGTTGACCGTAAACGGGACGCAGTCGACCTGGCAGTGGCCGGTCTGGCTGTTGAGCAGGGCCAGGCCGGTGAGGAAGGTCACGCTGGCGCCGCTGGCGTCCAGCAGTTGCTGGCGGGCCTTGTCGAAGGTATGGGGTTTGCCGATGATGCGCTCGCCAAGCACCGCGACCTGGTCGGAGCCGATGATCAGGTGTGCGGGATGGCTGCTTGCCAGGGCGCGGGCCTTTTCCTCGGCCAGGCGTTTCACCAGGGCCGTGGCAGATTCTCCGGGACGATGGCTTTCGTCGATGTCAGGAGAGCTGCAGGTGAAGGGCAGGCGCAGGCGGGACAGCAATTCCCGGCGGTAGGCCGAGCTTGAGGCGAGTAATAAAGGCAGCATGTGCGTCTCCTGAGGCAGGCCGGGAATTCTAGCGAGGCTTGCAAGTGACGGACAGGGCTGAATTTCCTTTGACATGGCCGGGGGCATCCCTATAATGCTGCGCCTATGTTGAATGACCCGATTCCACCTCACGTTGACCCGCGCAAATTGGCTGACCGTGGCACCACCCTTCAAGGTGAACTGCTGCTGGCCGATTTGGAGAGACTCTGCGACCCGCTTTCCGACAATGTCGGTACGGTGCAGGCTAAATTCATTTTCGAGCGTGACGAACGTAAAGCTGTAGTTATCCACAGCTCCATCGACGTCGAAGTCAAAATGGTTTGCCAGCGTTGTCTTGAGCTGGTCACCCTGCCGATCCACAGCGAGTGCAGTTACGCCGTGGTGAAGGAGGGTGCGAATACCCAGTCGTTGCCGAAAGGTTATGACGTGCTGGAACTGGGCGAAGATCCTTTGGATCTGCAGGCGTTGGTCGAGGAAGAGCTTTTGCTTGCCTTGCCCATCGTGCCTGCTCATCATCCGGAAGAATGCCAGCAGCCGGCGGGGCTCGATGAGCCCGAACCGAGCGAGGACGAGGTAACGCGGTCCAACCCGTTCAGTGTATTGGCGCAGTTAAAGCGTGACCCAAACGTTTAGGAGTTAATCAATTATGGCTGTTCAGCAGAACAAAAAATCCCGCTCTGCCCGTGACATGCGTCGCTCCCACGACGCCCTCGAGGCTAGCACCCTGTCCGTAGAAAAGACCACCGGTGAAGTTCACCTGCGTCACCACGTATCGCCAGAAGGCGTATACCGTGGTCGTAAAGTGATCGACAAGGGCGCTGACGAGTAATCCTTGTCCGCTCAAGTCATCGCGATTGACGCAATGGGCGGGGACTTCGGTCCCCGCAGCATTGTTCAGGCGAGTATTGCTTGCCTGTCTGCTACCCCCTCGCTGCACCTGACCCTGGTGGGTCAACCCTCCCTTCTTGAAGATTTGATTTGCGCCCATTCGGCCGTGGATCGCGCGCGCCTGACGATTACCCCTGCAAACGAGGTGATCACCATGGACGAAAAGCCTTCGCAGGCCCTGCGTGGCAAGCCCGACTCTTCGATGCGGGTGGCCCTCGAGCTGCTACGCGATGACAAGGTCCAGGCCTGCGTCAGTGCCGGCAATACCGGGGCGCTGATGGCGCTGTCGCGTTATGTGTTGAAAACCCTGCCTGGTATCGATCGTCCGGCGATGGTGGCTGCCATTCCCACTCAGCGTGGTTATTGCCAGTTGCTGGATCTGGGGGCCAACGTCGATTGCAGTGCCGAACACCTGTTGCAGTTTGCAATCATGGGCTCGGTTGCGGCGCAGGCCCTGGGCATCGTCCGGCCGCGAGTGGCGCTGTTGAATATCGGTACCGAAGACATCAAGGGCAACCAGCAGGTCAAGCTGGCGGCCAGTCTGCTGCAGCAGGCTCGGGGGTTGAATTACATCGGTTTTATCGAGGGTGACGGGCTTTATCGTGGCGAGGCGGATGTGGTGGTGTGCGACGGGTTCGTCGGCAACATCCTGCTCAAGTCCAGCGAAGGGTTGGCGACCATGATCGCCGCGCGTATCGAGGCGCTGTTCAAGCAAAACCTGTTGACCCGGACTGTGGGGGCGCTGGCCTTGCCGTTGATGCGACGGCTGCAGGCAGACCTGGCGCCGGCGCGGCACAACGGTGCGAGTTTCCTGGGGTTGCAGGGGATTGTGGTTAAAAGCCACGGTTCGGCAGGGGTTCAGGGCTTCCAGAGTGCCATTCAGCGAGCGCTTATCGAAATTCAGGAAGACTTGCCGCGACGCCTGCATGGGCAACTTGAAGACTTGTTGCCGTAGGCGTTTTTCCTGTGGAGTGCTTAAATGTGACCGCTCAGTTCAATTGGCCATCCAACTGTCAGTTTCTTGCGTCCACCGTGGTGTGACGTCAATTCTCCGACGACAAGATCATTAGGGGCTTGTTACATGTCTGCATCCCTCGCATTCGTCTTTCCAGGGCAGGGCTCGCAGTCCCTCGGCATGTTGGCCGAGTTGGGCGCGCAGTACCCCCTGGTTCTCGATACGTTCAAAGAAGCCTCCGATGCTCTGGGCTACGACCTCTGGGCTCTGACCCAGGAAGGTCCTGCAGAGCTGCTCAATCAAACCGACAAGACCCAGCCGGCCATCCTCACCGCCTCCATCGCCCTGTGGCGGGTATGGCTGGCCGAAGGTGGCGCGCGCCCGGCTTTCGTCGCCGGTCACAGCCTGGGTGAATACAGTGCCCTGGTCGCCGCTGGCAGCCTGACCCTGGGTGAAGCGGTCAAGCTGGTCGAGCGTCGTGGCCAGTTGATGCAGGAAGCCGTGCCGGCAGGGCAGGGCGGCATGGCTGCAATTCTCGGCCTGGAAGATGCCGATGTGGTCGCCGCCTGTGCTGAAGCCGCGCAGGGTGAGGTGGTCAGCGCCGTGAACTACAACTCCCCTGGCCAGGTGGTGATCGCCGGTGCCAAGGCTGCCGTGGATCGTGCCATCGAGGGCTGCAAGGCACGGGGCGCCAAGCGCGCCATGCCGCTGCCGGTCAGCGTGCCGTCCCACTGCGAGCTGATGCGCCCGGCTGCCGAGCGTTTCGCCGAGTCGATCGCTGCAATCAACTGGCAGGCGCCGCAAATTCCGCTGGTGCAGAACGTCAGCGCCGCTGTTGCCGCCGACCTGGACACCCTCAAGCGTGATCTGCTGGAGCAACTGTACAAGCCGGTGCGTTGGGTCGAGTCGGTCCAGACTCTGGCGGCCAATGGCGCCACCGAGCTGGTTGAATGCGGTCCGGGCAAGGTCCTGGCCGGTCTCAACAAGCGCTGCGCCGAAGGTGTGTCGACCTCTAACCTGAATACCCCAGATGCTTTCGCTGCCGCCCGCGCAGCGCTGGCCTGAATTAGGAGAAGCTTGCATGAGTCTGCAAGGTAAAGTTGCACTGGTAACCGGCGCCAGCCGTGGTATCGGCCAGGCCATCGCCCTGGAGTTGGGGCGCATGGGCGCCACCGTGGTGGGTACCGCCACCTCCGCTTCGGGTGCCGAGCGCATTGCTGCCACCCTCAAGGAAAATGGCATCCAGGGCACCGGCCTTGAGCTGAACGTTACCAGTGACGAATCCGTGGCTGCAGTCCTGGCCAGCATCACTGAGCAGTTCGGTGCGCCGGCGATCCTGGTGAACAATGCCGGTATCACCCGCGACAACCTGATGATGCGCATGAAAGATGACGAGTGGTACGACGTGATCGATACCAACTTGAACAGCCTGTATCGCCTGTCCAAGGGCGTTCTGCGTGGCATGACCAAGGCTCGTTGGGGTCGAATTATCAGTATTGGCTCGGTAGTGGGTGCCATGGGCAACGCAGGCCAAGTAAACTACGCCGCCGCCAAGGCCGGTCTGGAAGGTTTCAGTCGTGCCCTGGCGCGTGAAGTCGGCTCTCGGTCGATCACTGTGAACTCGGTGGCTCCAGGTTTTATCGATACCGATATGACCCGTGAACTGCCGGAAGCGCAGCGTGAAGCCCTGCTGACACAAATTCCGCTGGGTCGTCTGGGGCAAGCTCAAGAGATCGCGCAAGTGGTCGCTTTTCTGGCGTCGGACGGTGCGGCCTACGTTACCGGGGCTACAATCCCGGTCAACGGCGGGATGTACATGTAAGTCAAATGTGACGGATTGCTTCAAAAAAATGTCATACGAGCTGTCTAAAATCCGTTATAAAGCTGCAATCTATTTATAGGCAGATGGCCAAAGGGTTTGAGGAGCGAAGCTTTCAGTTGAAAAGCTGAAAAGCCTTTCTATACACTTACCCACTGGCCAGCTGCCTGAATTTGTCCATTAGGAGTGAAAACAAGGTATGAGCACCATCGAAGAGCGCGTCAAGAAAATCGTTGCTGAGCAACTGGGCGTTAAAGAAGAAGAAGTTGTTAACACCGCTTCCTTCGTTGAAGACCTGGGTGCCGACTCCCTTGACACCGTTGAGCTGGTGATGGCTCTGGAAGAGGAATTCGAGACCGAAATCCCTGACGAAGAAGCTGAAAAGATCACTACCGTTCAAGCAGCTATCGACTACGTTACCAGCCACCAGGCTTAATCGTTTGTAGTCGTCTTTTGCTGTCATGGAAAAACCGCACTGCCGTTACGGCGTGCGGTTTTTTCTTTAGGCCTGATACAAAGTGTCGTCATTAGAAAAAGGAGAGTGCTGTGTCGCGTAGACGCGTCGTAGTCACCGGTATGGGTATGTTGTCGCCACTGGGTACGGATGTGCCAAGCAGCTGGCAGGGCATTCTGGCTGGCCAAAGTGGCATCGGTCTGATCGAACACACCGACCTTTCTGCCTATTCCACCCGTTTTGGCGGCTCGGTAAAGGGCTTCAATGTCGAGGAATACCTGTCGGTCAAAGAGGCCCGCAAACTCGACCTGTTCATTCAATACGGCTTGGCGGCCGGTTTCCAGGCGGTGCGCAATGCCGGGCTGGAAGTCACCGATGCCAACCGTGAGCGCATCGGCGTGGCCATGGGTTCGGGTATTGGCGGTTTGACCAATATCGAGGAAACCAGCCGCATCCTGCATGATTCCGGCCCACGGCGGATTTCTCCGTTCTTCGTGCCTGGCTCGATCATCAATATGATTTCCGGCTTCCTGTCCATCCACCTGGGTGCCCAGGGGCCGAACTACGCTATTTCCACGGCCTGCACCACCGGCACCCACTGCATCGGCATGGCCGCGCGCAACATCGCCTACGGCGAAGCCGACGTGATGATCGCCGGCGGTGCTGAAATGGCTGCCTGTGGCCTGGGCATGGGCGGCTTCGGCGCGTCCCGTGCGCTGTCGACCCGCAATGACGAGCCGGCCCGCGCCAGCCGTCCATGGGACAAGGGCCGTGATGGCTTCGTGCTGTCCGACGGTGCCGGTGCCCTGGTCCTCGAAGAGCTGGAGCACGCCAAGGCGCGTGGTGCCACCATCTACGCTGAACTGATCGGCTTCGGCATGAGCGGCGACGCCTATCACATGACGTCGCCTCCCGCCGACGGTGCCGGTGCGGCGCGCTGCATCGCCAATGCCCTGCGCGACGCCCAGCTCAATGTCGACCAGGTGCAGTACATCAACGCCCATGGCACTTCGACCCCAGCCGGTGACCTGGCCGAGGCTGAGGCGATCAAGAGCGTGTTCGGCGATCACGCCTACAAGCTGGCGGTCAGCTCCACCAAGTCCATGACCGGCCACCTGTTGGGGGCCGCCGGGGCGATCGAGGCGATCTTCAGCGTGCTGGCAATCAACAGCCAGGCCGCGCCGCCCACCATCAACCTGGATGAGCCGGATGAAGGCTGCGATCTCGATTTTGTGCCGCACACCGCGCGCAGCATGGACATCGACGTAGTGCTGTCCAACTCCTTCGGTTTTGGTGGCACCAACGGCTCCCTGGTGTTCCGCCGGTTCGCCGAGTGATGCACAGCTGGGTCGACGGTCAGCCGGCTGACGCACTGTCGCTCAAGGACCGCGGCCTGGCTTACGGTGATGGTCTGTTCGAGACCATTGCCGTCAAATCCGGGCGCCCGCAGCTGCTGGAGCGGCATCTGCAGCGTCTGGCCGAAGGGTGTCGGCGCCTGGCCCTGACGGCGGATCAAGCCCTGATCCGCAGTGAGCTGCAGGCCTATGCGGCGGCTTTGGGGGAGGGGGTGCTCAAGCTGATCCTGACCCGAGGCGACAGCCAGCGCGGCTATGCCGCCGATCCTGCAAGTGCTGCACGGCGGATTCTCCAGGGCTCCGCATTGCCGGTGTATCCCCTGGCCCATGCCGAGCAAGGCGTTCGTCTGTTTGCCTGTACCACGCGCCTGGCCGAGCAGCCGCTGCTGGCCGGCCTCAAGCACCTCAATCGTCTGGAACAGGTTCTGGCTCGTGCCGAGTGGCGTGATGCCGAGCATGCCGAAGGCTTGATGCGAGATACCTCTGGGCGAGTTATCGAAGGCGTGTTCAGCAACCTGTTCCTGGTCAGCCAGGGGCGGCTGCTGACGGCTGACCTGAGTCGCTGCGGCGTGGCCGGGGTGATGCGCGCTGAAATATTGTTTCAGGCCGAGTCATTGGGCATCCCCGCGCAAGTCGCGGATATCAGTCTCGATCAGCTGCAACAGGCTGATGAAGTCTTTGTCTGCAACAGTGTCTATGGCGTCTGGCCAGTGCTCGGCTGTGCCGGGATGAGCTGGTCGGCGGGTGCGCTCACCCGTAAACTGCAGGGCATTACCCGCGCACTACTGGATGCTTGATTCGTGAGACGTAAATTACTGCTCCTGCTGGAAACCGGACTGGTCCTGGCAGGACTGCTGTTGGGTGCGAGTGCCTGGAAACTGCACTCGGCCCTGGAACAACCGCTGAACCTGAGCCAGGAACAGTTGCTCGATGTTCCCGCCGGCTCGACGCCCACCGGCACCTTCAATCGTCTGCAAGCCGAGGGTGTGCTCGATGATGCCTTCTGGCTGCGCCTGTACTGGCGCTTCAATCTGGCGGGCCAGCCTCTGCACAGCGGCGAGTACCGCATGACCCCGGGCATGACCGCCGAAGGCCTGATCGGCCTCTGGCAGCGCGGTGAGGTGGTGCAGTACAGCCTGACCCTGGTAGAAGGCTGGAACTTCCGCCAGGTACGCAGCGCCCTGGCCAAGAGCGAAAAACTGCAGCAGACCCTGACGGGGCTCAGCGACAGCCAGGTGATGGAAAAGCTTGGGCATCCTGGGGTTTTCCCTGAAGGGCGTTTCTTCCCTGACACCTATCGTTTCGTTCGGGGCATGACCGACGCCGAGCTTCTGGAAAAAGCCTACGACCGCCTGGACGATGTGCTGGCCAAGGAGTGGAGCAAGCGTGCCGAGGATGCGCCTTACAGCGATCCTTATCAGGCGCTGATCATGGCCTCGCTGGTGGAGAAGGAAACCGGCGTACCCCAGGAGCGCGGGCAGATCGCAGGGGTGTTCGTGCGGCGCATGCAGATTGGCATGCTGCTGCAGACCGATCCAACGGTGATCTACGGCCTCGGTGAGCGTTACACCGGCAAGTTGACCCGGGCTCATCTCAAGGAAGCCACGCCCTATAACACCTACGTGATTGCCGGCCTGCCGCCGACGCCGATCGCCATGGTCGGACGCGAGGCGATCCACGCCGCCCTCAACCCGGTGCCCGGCAAGAGCCTGTATTTTGTCGCACGGGGCGACGGCAGCCATGTGTTCTCCGATGACCTGGATGCCCACAACAGCGCGGTGCGCGAGTTTCAGCTCAAGCGTCGCGCCGACTACCGTTCCAGCCCGGCCCCAGCCGCCACGCCAGCGGCTCCCGAAGCTGCAAGTCCGGTGCCGGCGCCGCCTGCAGCCCCTGGTCCGGAGACGGCTCCGGCAAGCGCTCCGCAAGCTGCGCCCGAGCCGGCTGCGACTCCGGCTGCTGCCGAGCCTGTGCCCGAGCCCGCGGCGAAAAGCCCGCAATGACATTGATTAAGGACTGCCCGTGACTGGCTTGTTTATTACCCTGGAAGGCCCGGAAGGCGCGGGCAAAAGCACCAATCGCGAGTACCTCGCCGAGCGCCTGCGCGCTGCGGGGATCGAGGTGCTGCTGACCCGCGAACCCGGTGGCACGCCGCTGGCCGAGCGGATTCGCGAAGTGCTGCTGACCCCGGTGGAAGAGGTCATGAACGCCGATACCGAGCTGTTGCTGGTGTTCGCCGCGCGTGCCCAGCACCTGGCAGCGGTGATTCGACCGGCCCTGGAGCGCGGTGCGGTGGTGCTGTGCGACCGCTTCACCGACTCCACCTACGCCTACCAGGGCGCGGGCCGCGGCCTGAGCCTTGCGCGCATTGCTGCGCTGGAGGATTTCGTCCAGGGCGAGTTGCGTCCAGACCTGACCCTGGTCTTCGACCTGCCGGTGGATGTCGGCCTGGCGCGAGCCAGTGCCCGTGGCCGGCTGGATCGCTTCGAGCAGGAAGGCCAGGTCTTCTTCCAGAAGGTTCGCGAAGCCTTCCTGGCCCGAGCTGCAGCGGCGCCGCAGCGTTATGTGCTGGTGGATGCGGCGCAGCCCCTGGCCCAGGTCCAGCAGTCCCTGGACGCCTTGTTGCCGCAGTTGCTGGAGCGCGCCCGTGGCTGAAGTCTTCCCCTGGCAGGACAGCCTCTGGCAGCAATTGGCGGGGCGTACCCAGCATGCCCATGCCTACCTGTTGCATGGCCCGGCGGGTATCGGCAAGCGGGCCCTGGCCGAGCGGCTGATGGCGCGCTTGCTGTGCCAGCGCCCGGAAGGCCTGGACGCCTGTGGTCAATGCAAGTCCTGCCTGTTGCTGCAGGCCGGCAGCCACCCGGACAACTACGTGCTGGAGCCGGAGGAAGCGGACAAGGCGATCAAGGTCGACCAGGTCCGCGAACTGGTGAGCTTCGTGGTCCAGACCGCCCAGTTGGGCGGGCGCAAGGTGGTGCTGATCGAGCCGGTGGAATCGATGAACATCAACGCCGCCAACGCCTTGCTCAAGAGCCTCGAAGAGCCTTCCGGCAACACTGTGCTGTTGCTGGTAAGCCACCAGCCCAGCCGGTTGTTGCCCACCATCAAGAGCCGTTGCGTGCAGCAGGCCTGCCCGCTGCCCAGCGAGGCCATGAGCCTTGAGTGGCTGGCCCAGGCCCTGCCTGATTGCTCCGAGGAGGAGCGGGTGGAGCTCTTGACCCTGGCTGCCGGTTCGCCGCTGGCAGCGGTCAGCCTGCAGGCCCAGGGGGTTCGCGAGCAGCGCGCGCAAGTGGTGGAAGGGGTGAAGAAGCTGCTGAAACAGCAGCAGTCGCCCACGCAACTGGCCGAATCCTGGAGTGCCATTCCCTTGTTGCTGCTGTTCGACTGGTTCTGCGACTGGTCGAACCTGGTGCTGCGCTATCAACTGACCGAGGATGAGCTGGGGCTGGGCCTGCAAGACATGCGCAAGGTGCTGCAATACCTGGCGCAGAAGTCCGCCCAGGCCAAGGTGCTGAACATCCAGGACTGGATCCTGGCCCAGCGCCAGAAGGTCCTGAGCAAGGCCAACCTCAACCGCGTGCTGTTGCTGGAAGCCTTGCTGGTGCAGTGGGCGGCCCTGCCTACCCAGAATTGACCCGCAGCGCCTAGACTCAGCGTTGTTTCCGCCCGGGCGCCAAAGTCCGGGCCCTTCATTGATCGGATGTAGTTGTAGCCTCCTATGCTCGTAGATTCCCATTGCCACCTTGATCGCCTCGACCTCGCCGCTCATGACGGCTCCCTGGATGCCGCGCTGACTGCCGCCCGCCAACGGGGGGTAGGGCACTTCCTGTGCATCGGTGTCAGCGCCGACAACGCGGCGGACGTCAAGGCCCTGGCCGAGCGCTATGACGATGTCGACTGCTCGGTGGGTGTGCATCCGTTGGATGTACAGCCCGGCGCAGCGCCGGCCCTGGACTGGCTGCTGGATGAACTGAACCACCCTCGGGTAGTGGCCATTGGCGAGACTGGCCTGGACTATCACTACGAGCCGGAAGCCGCCGAGCTGCAGCAGGAATCCTTCCGCCTGCACCTGCAGGCCGCCCAGCAGACCGGCAAGCCGGTGGTGGTGCACACCCGTGGCGCCCGCGCCGACACCCTGGCATTGCTGCGCGAGGCGGCATTGCCCAATGCCGGTGTGCTGCATTGCTTCACCGAAGACTGGGAAATGGCCAAGGCGGCCCTGGACCTGGGTTTCTATATTTCCCTCTCGGGGATCGTCACCTTCCGCAATGCCGATGCCCTGCGGGACGTGGCCCGACAGGTGCCGGCCGACCGGCTGCTGGTGGAGACCGATTCGCCTTACCTGGCGCCGATCCCCTATCGCGGCAAGCCCAACCTGCCGCAGTACGTGCGCGAGGTGGCGGAGTTCCTGGCGATGCTGCGGGGCGAAAGCTATGAAGCCTTTGCCCAGCAGACCACGGCCAACTTCAAGCGCCTGTTCCCCTTGGCGCGGGTCAAGGGCTGAGCCTGGGGCGCAGGGTGCACTGGCGCTGAATTGCAGGCAAAAAAAACCCGGGTTCTGGGGGGTGAATCCGGGTTAAGACCATTAGGAGTAAAACTAAGGCACGCGGTCCTTCGGTACCTTGATCGGCGTTTCACTTGGGGGAGATGTCCCGCCGACAGTTGAAGTATTGATCACTATTGCATTCAGTCCAGTTGCCCCTGCTCGTTTTTTAAACAAATTTGGAATACGCGCGCTTCGCTTGAGTTCTCATTTTCGTTGCCTGTATCGCAGCTTTCGACGCGATCGGCGAATATCACCTGATTTTTAGCCGATAAGACTAAAAATAGCCGCGTTTTCATGAAAGTTTTCTACGCAGCCTGTTGCAGTTTGCTGTATCGGCCAGGCGGGCAGTTATCAACGCCATCGATACTTTCGGATTATTCTTCCGCTCTTATAGGGTTTCTCTGATGCTGTGCGCCGGCAGTTGCGTTGGCCCGCTGAGCGACGAATCAGCCGGGTAATGGTGGTATTGCGACTTGTCGAGGTCTTTGCGTCGCACGCAGGGCGTAGGGCGATCCAGGGTGCTGGTTGCAGGAAAAACCAGACTTTGCAGTCTGATCCGGAGCTTGGCGGCTGTAGAAGTTTTTTATTTGAACCCTGGCCCGGCCCCGTATTCACGGGATTTCCCTGGCTTTTGGCGCCTGTCCGGACGGTTCTGTCGGGGCGGCTTTTGCACCAGAAACACCTGCAACGATGGATGATCCGTGCATTTTGGCGCAAGTTAGGCATAATACGCGGCTTCGATTTTGACCCCGAACAGACCTTTTCTTATGCAGAAAGAACCTCGTAAGGTCCGTGAGTTTCGTCGCCGCGAGCAAGAAATTCTCGATACCGCGCTCAAGCTGTTCCTCGAACAAGGTGAAGACAGTGTCACCGTCGAGATGATTGCTGATGCCGTGGGTATCGGCAAAGGGACCATCTACAAGCACTTCAAGTCCAAGGCGGAGATCTACCTGCGTCTGATGCTCGACTACGAGCGTGACCTGAACGAGCTGCTGCACTCTGCCGATGTCGACAAGGACAAGGAAGCCCTGTCCCGGGCCTACTTCGAATTCCGCATGCGCGATCCGCAGCGCTACCGACTGTTTGATCGCCTGGAAGAGAAGGTGGTCAAGGGCAATCAGGTACCGGAGATGGTCGAGGAACTGCACAAGATCCGCGCTTCCAACTTCGAACGCCTGACCCTGCTGATCAAGGGCCGCATCAGCGAAGGCAAGCTGGAAGACGTTCCGCCTTATTTCCACTACTGCGCATCCTGGGCGCTGGTGCACGGCGCAGTGGCGCTGTACCACTCGCCGTTCTGGAGCAATGTGCTGGAGGATCAGGAAGGTTTCTTCCAGTTCCTGATGGACATCGGCGTGCGCATGGGCAACAAGCGCAAGCGCGACCCCGACACCTCGAACAGCTGAGGCATTCAGCCGTTGCCAGATGCCCTCGGGAAACTGTATGGCGCAGTGTCCGAGGCATATACTCAGGCATGGGACTTGCCAAAACCTGATTTTTGAGTCAGGTTTTGCCCGGTTCTCCCTTCCTACGCCGGAGTCATCCATGATCGTTGATCGCCAAGGCAGACGCTTTCGCAACTTGCGGATCAGCCTGACGTCTGCCTGCAACTATGCCTGTACCTACTGCGTGCCTGACGGCAAGCGGCTGGTGGCTGCCCAGGACGAGTTGTCGGCCGGTGCGATGGCCCGTGGCGTGGCGTACCTGATGGAAGCAGCCGGCATCGAGCGCTTGCGCATCACCGGCGGGGAGCCCCTGGTCAGCCCCAAGCTGGAAACCTTCATGGGGGCGGTGGGGCAACTGGGGCTGGAAGACATCAGCCTGACCACCAACGGCCAGCTCCTGGCGCGCAAGCTGCCGCTGCTGGTGGATGCGGGGATCCGTCGGATCAACGTTTCGCTCGATACCCTGGATGCCCTGGCCTTTCGCAGCATCGCCCGTGGCGGCGACCTGGCCACAGTGCTGGACGGCATGCAGCAGGCGCGGGCGGCGGGGCTGAAGATCAAGGTCAACATGGTGCCGTTGCGCGGACAGAACCTGGACCAGGTCATGCCGCTGCTCGATTACTGCCTGGACCAGGGTTACGAGCTGCGCTTCATCGAGTTGATGCGCATGGGCCACCTGGCCAGTGACGGCAATGCCTTCCTGCAGCAGTTTGTCAGCCTGCAAAACCTGCTGGATCTGATCGGCCAGCGATATGAGTACCTGCAGGCCGATGCGCCGATGGACGCTACCGCCGTGCGCTACGAGATTCCCGGTCGCGGCCATTTCGGTGTGATTGCCAATGAAAGCGTGCCGTTTTGCCGGACCTGCTCGCGCTTGCGGCTGTCCTCCACCGGCTGGCTGCATGGCTGCCTGTCATCGAGCAATCGCCACTATGTTGGCGATCTGCTGGACAAGCCGCGTCATCAAGCCTTGCCGGCGCTGCAGCGGTTGCTGGTCAAGGCGCTGGGTGACAAACAGGAGGTGGCATTCTCGGGCGGGGCCACGGTGATGAAGATCATTGGTGGCTAAGTCGGTTTTTTGCGGCACAAGATAGGCGCGCGGTGCCTTCCAGGGGCTCGAGCTGGCGCGGAAGCTGCATCTCGTGGCCATTCGCCGGTTTTCCGTCACCGGATTTTGGAGGGTAGGATGCGTAGCCTGGTTTTGCTGCTGGCCTTTTTGGCGCTCGGCGGCTGCATGAATGTCAGTGATATGGGCGAAGGGGTCCGCTATCACTTGAGTGACGCGGGGGTGCTCGATCACAGCGATACCCGCCGTACCAGCTCATTCCGTATTCAGCCTGATTCGTTCATTTTCATCGCCCAGGGACCCTTCGCACCGCCTGGCAGCGCTTATCCGCGGCCCAATGTGGTGGCCGAGGAAGCCTTCAACGGCTTTATCGAATATTTCCCCATGGTGCGTCGGGCCCGGGCTGCCGAAGGCTTGAACGAAGCCATGGCTGAAGCGCGGGAAGTGGGAGCGCATTACCTGCTTTATGCACGTTTTGCCAAGGCTGACGATCGTATCGGCAACTCCGATGAGTGGCTGGACCAGGAGGCAGTGGATCGCCTGGGGGTCGATACCAGTACGATCCAACTGATGCTGATCGAGACCAGTACCCAGTACCTGATCGATTCGGCACGTATTCGCAGTCGTGGCGGTTTACTGACGTTCCACGACAACAAGCCACAGGATCTGCTTGGCCCACCCTTGCAGCAATACGCTCGCGGTTTGCTGGGTTTGAGTGATTGAGTGATTGAGGAAAATGCTATGAGTGGTCCAGGCAAGGCCAATGACCTGTTGGCGCAGATTCCCAAGGCCGAGAAGGGCTTGCCGCCGGTCCACTTGTGGAACCCCGATTTCTGCGGCGATATCGACATGCGCATTGCCCGCGACGGCACCTGGTACTACCTGGGCACGCCGATTGGTCGCAAGCCCATGGTCAAGCTGTTCTCCACCATTCTGCGCCGTGATGGCGACGACTACTTCCTCGTCACGCCCGTGGAGAAGGTGGGGATCAAGGTTGATGACGCTCCCTTCGTCGCGGTGACCCTCGAGGTTGAGGGGCAGGGCGAAAGCCAGGTGCTGCGCTTTAGCACCAATGTCGATGAGCAGGTGCAGGCGGCTGAGCAGCACCCGCTGCGAGTATTGATCGACCCTGTGACTCAGGAGCCGGCGCCGTACATTCTGGTTCGGCACAATCTTGAGGCGCTGGTCCATCGCAATGTCTTCTACCAACTGGTGGAGCTGGCACAGGTTCGTGTCATTAATGGCCAGAATTGGCTTGGGGTCTGGAGCTGCGGAGTGTTCTTCCCTATAGGGCTTGAGCCCTGAACAGGAATTTCAGACTGTTGTAGGACGATATTTCTTGCTCTCGATCCGACGTTTCATGTATCAAGCCGGACATGATTAAACATGTCCGATTCGATAAAAAAACAAGGGTGGTCGACGAGTTGATCCGGCGTATTGAAAGCGGTCTCATGGAAGACGGCTTCCAGCTTCCGGGCGAGCATCAGTTGGCCGAGGAATTCGGTGTCAGCCGCGGCACCTTGCGTGAGGCCCTGGCCGAGCTCAAGCGACGCAACTACATCGCCACACAAAGCGGGGTAGGCTCCATCGTCACCTTTGACGGGGTCGCCCTGGACCAGCATCACGGCTGGGCCCAGGCCCTCGCCGACAGCGGCGCCCTGGTCAATACCGAGGTGCTGCGCCTGGAGGCGATCTGCCGCCCGGACCTCAAGCATCGCCTGGGGACCGATCAATTCATTGCCCTGGATCGTCGTCGTCGCAGTACCGATGGCCGGGTACTGTCCCTTGAGCGCTCGCTGATCCCAGCCTCCGGCGAGTTGGAAGGCCTGCCTCGGGTCGGCCTGATCGATGATTCCCTGACCATTACCCTGGCTGCCTATGGCTACATCGGCGAGCGTGGCGATCAGTGGATTGGCGCCGAGCCGTTGAGCGTGGACGATGCACAATTGCTCGGCCGTGCTCCAGGCGAGGTATTCCTCAAGGCACTGCGGACCACCTACGATCGCCAGGGCCGCTTCATGGAGCAGGTGGAGAGCCTGTTGGATCCTCAGCATTTTCGCATGCACCTGCAATTTGGAGAGTCGCGGTGAGCTCACTGCAACGCGCACTTGGGGCCTTCTATGGGCTGGCCTTGGGCGACGCCCTGGGCATGCCGACCCAATCCCTGAGCCGTGAGCAGATCCGCCAGCGTTTCGGTGTCATCCACACTCTGGAGGATGCTGGCCCGGATCAGCCGATCGCCGCCAACATGCCTGCGGGTTCGATCACCGACGATACCGAGCAGGCGATCCTGGTGGGCCAGTTGCTGGTTCGGGGCGAGGGGCGCATTGCCCCGGCGGCGTTGGCCCAGAGCCTGATCGAATGGGAGGCGGCGATGCGTGCCAAAGGCTCGCTGGACTTGCTTGGCCCTTCCACCAAGCACGCCATTGAATTGATTCTCGCCGGCCATTCGGTGGATGACGCTGGCCGCTACGGCACCACCAACGGCGCGGCGATGCGCATCACGCCAGTGGGGATTGCGGCCGATGTCACTCAGGCTGATGGTTTTATCCAGGCGGTGGTCGAAGCCTGCCAGGTGACCCATAACACCAGCCTGGGGATTGCCAGCGCAGCGGCGGTTGCGGCAGTGGTTTCAGCCGGAGTCAACGGTGCTGCCTTGAGCGAGGCGCTGTCTTTGGGAGGGCAGATCGCCCGACAGGCGCAGGCCCGCGGGCACTGGGTTGCGGGTGCCAATATCGCCACGCGCCTGGAGTGGGCCTGCTCCTTGAGCGCCGGCGATGACAAGGCGCAGTTCATGCAGATGCTCTATGAGCTGATCGGTACGTCGGTGGCCTCCCAGGAATCAGTGGTGGCGAGCTTTGCCCTGGCCGGGCAAGTGGCTCTCGGGCACCTGGAAGCGTTCGAGGCGCTGTGCATGGCCGCCAGCCTGGGTGGCGACACCGACACCATTGCGGCCATTCTCGGCGCCATGCTCGGAGCCTGCCTGGGGTTGCCGGCCTGGCCCGCTGAATTGATCGCCCAGGTGCAGCAGGTCAATGCTCTGGATCTGCAACCTCTGGTACAACAGCTGCTGGCCTTGCGCCAGATCGCCTGATCCGATCATCGCTCGGCGATAAAACATTCGATCGGCTTTGCCGCCGATTGCTATGGAAAGCGTGACCGCGGCCAGGGATGCCGGGACGTTCAGCGACTTCCGAAATTGCCTAAAACCATAACAACGGCAACAGGAGCCTTATTCATGAGTTCATCGACGGTCGGGCCGGGCGCCGGGCAACTGGAAACCCGGGGGATCGAGCCGGTGCCCGAGGCTGAGTGCGACGGGCACCCGCTGCAACTGTTCTGGGTCTGGTTCGCGGCCAATATCAGCATCCTCGGCTTGCCCCTGGGAGCTACCCTGGTGGCCTTTCATGGCCTGTCGATCTGGCAGGTGCTGCTGGTGGCGATACTCGGCTCGATGGGCTCATTCGCCGTGGTCGGGTTGATCTCGGTGGCCGGCCGGCGAGGGCGGGCCCCTAGTTTGACCCTGTCCCGGGCGATCTTCGGTGTGCGCGGCAACATCGGCCCGACCCTGGTGTCGATGCTTTCCCGCGTAGGCTGGGAAACCGTCAACACCACCACTGCCGCCTTTGTCCTGTTGTCCTTGAGTTCGATCCTGTTCGATACCCAGGCGTCGGCCAGGGACACACCGCTGCTGACCCTGCTGTTCATCGGTCTCATCGTCCTGATGACCCTGAGCGTGTCCGGCCTGGGCCACGCCACCTTGCTGGTGATCCAGAAGTGGGCCACCTATGGATTCGGTGCGCTGAACCTGCTGGTCGGCGGATTTCTCTGCGCCACCGTCGATTGGACTGCGGTGTTCAATGCCACGCCCGCGCCGATGAGCGCCATGCTCATCGGCATCGGTACCATGGCCGCCGGCACCGGGATCGGCTGGGCCAGCTCCGGGGCGGACATGTCGCGCTATCAGCGGCGCTCGGTTACCGCCGGACGGCTGGTGGCCTCGGCAGCCTTTGGTGCCGGTATTCCGCTGGTGCTGCTGATCACCCTGGGCGGGCTGTTGTCAGTGGGTAATGATCAGTTGGCCTCGGCAGTGGATCCGATCATCGCGATCCGCAACATGCTGCCGACCTGGATGGCCGTGCCGTACCTGATCGCCGCGTTTGGCGGCCTGCTGCTCTCCAACAACCTGTCGGTGTATTCCGCCGGCCTCACCGCGCTGACCCTGGGCCTCAGGGTCAAGCGGGTCTATGCGGTGCTGGTGGACATCGTGGCGATCTTCATCGGCTCGATCTATTTCATGCTGATCGCCGACAGTTTCTATGGTCCCTTCATCAGCTTCATTTCGCTGTTGGCGGTGCCGATCACCGCCTGGGTCGGGATCTTCGTGATGGACCTGATCCACCGTCATTACTACAGCGCCGATGACTTGCTCGACGTCAGCCCGAGCAGCGCCTATTGGTACCGGGGCGGCATCGAGTGGCGCGCCTTTGGCGCCTGGGTGCTGGCCATCGTCCTGGGCTTCTGCTTCACCAGCATCGGTACCACCGCCGCAGATGCCTGGTTCACCGGGCCGCTGGCCAACTCCTGGCTGGGCGAGAATGGCCTGGGCTGGATCGTCACCTTCCTGGTAGCCGGGGGCGGCTATGGCCTGCTGGGGGGCGCCCGGGATCGGCGCGGGGCCTTTATCGAGAATGCCAATGGCTAGATTGCTGCACAGCGGCCAGGTGATCGTCGATCTGGTGATGGCGGTGGATCGTCTGCCGGCTTCAGGCGGCGATGTGCTGGCCGATTCGGCGAGCTTCGAGGTCGGCGGTGGCTTCAATGTCATGGCCGCTGCGGCGCGCAACGGCTTGCCGGTGGTCTACCTCGGCCGTCACGGCCAGGGTCGATTCGGCGACCTGGCGCGCCAGGCGATGCAGGCCGAAGGCATTCGGATGAGCCTGGAATGCAGCCCCGGGGCTGATACCGGTTTGTGCGTGGCCCTGACCGAATCTTCTGCCGAGCGTACGTTCATTTCCCACATCGGCGCCGAGGGCGAATTGTCGGCCGAGGATTTGGCACACGTCACCGTGGCCCCGGGGGACTACCTGTATGTCAGTGGCTACAGCCTGCTGCAGGCGAGCAAGGCCCAGGCCCTGGTGGACTGGCTGCTGACGCTGCCGCGAGAGTTGCCGCTGATGTTCGATCCGGGACCGCTGGCGGCCTCGGCGGACTCCCCGCTGATGGCAGCCTTGCTGCCGCGGATCGATATCTGGAGCAGCAACCGGGCAGAAGCGCTGCAGTTCACCTCGGCCTCAGAGATCGACGCCGCATTGCAGCAGCTTGGCTCCTGGCTGTCGCCCAGTGCCTTGCTGGTCTTGCGTGACGCCGCTCGGGGCTGCTGGGTCAGTCAGTGCGGGCAGGCGGTTCAGGTCCCGGGGTTCAAGGTCGAGGCGCTGGACAGCAACGGCGCTGGCGACACCCACGCCGGGGTTTTTGTCGCAGCCCTGGCGGCAGGCCATGAGCCCCTGGCAGCGGCGCGCCGGGCCAACGCCGCCGCTGCTCTGGCGGTCACTCGCCGCGGCCCGGCCACGGCGCCGGGTAGCGCTGAGGTAGAGGCCATGCTGCTCGCTCAGTGAAGAGCGGCTTGCCCCTGGCTCCGACGCTTCAACCGGCTTTGCGCAAGGCTTCGATCAATTCCTGCTTGCGCATGCTGGAGCGCCCCGGAATGTTCTTCGCCCGGGCCTCTTTGAGCAGGCTTTGCTTGCTTTGCGTGCCGAGGGACGCTGCGCTGTTGCGGGCGTGGCCCTGGCGCGTGGCCACGGCGCGGCGGGCTGACTCACTGCGAGCCCGAGCCTTGTCTGCCTGGCTCTTGTCCTTGCCCGAGCCGCCGGCGCGCTCGCCCCCTCCGGACTGCTTGTTGACCGTGGCCCAGGCCCGCGCTTCGGCCTGCTCCGGGGGCAGGCCACGTTCCTCGTAGCTGGCTTCGATGGCCGCCGCCTTGCGCCGCTGGGCGAGGGTGTATTTGGCTTTGCTTCCTCGAGTCATGGCATCTCTCCTCAAGGCCCCGCCAGGCGGGGCGTGCTGGATTGAACCGGCGCCGGGCGCTACTGGCTGCTGCCTTCGGAGCCTGAGCCGCCGCTGGTGGTTTTCGAACCGGTGCCGGTCTTGCTGTTGTCCGGGCTGCTCGAATCCAGGGTGCCGGCCCCGCCCTGGCGGCCGTTGTCGTTGCCCTGGATCCGCGGGTCGGTGCCGGTGGCGGGTGGCAGCGAACCTTCGTCCATGGCCGGTGGGTTGAGGTTGATTTTCGGTGTGCCCTGGGTCGCGGGGGATTTTGGACCTTCCACCGGGTTGGTCGGGCCGGTGGCGCCCGCCAGGGCGGCGGTGGACAGCAGCCCGGCCAGTGCGAGGGCAGAGAGTTGGACCTTGATCATGGTGTCGCCTCCATTCGTTAGCGTCGTACCTGATATTGGTCCGCCCTGGTTGGCGATTGGTGCCTGAGAAGCGATGAACGGTGTCAGCTGCCGTGGGCGATCCGTGGCTGGCGCAAGCGACGCCAGCCCAGGCGCCCGAGGCTGATCAGCCAGTTCAGCAAGGCGATGCCCAGCACGGTGAATAGCAGGGTCTGGATGCCGGATTCGACGATGATCCGTCCGGCCAGCAAGGGAAAACCGAACACCCCGATAAAGTAGGACAGGCTGAACAGCAGCAATGATTGAGAGGTGCTGGCGCTGGGCGCCTCGTTGGCGGCCAGGCCGTTGATCACCGAATAGGTCAGGCCATAGCCAACCCCCAGCACTGCCGCGGCCAGCAGGTAGCTGGCGCTGCTGTCGACGGCAAACAGGAACAGCAGGATCGATACCACCATCAGCCCCGACAGCAGGCAGGAGGCACGGTAGGGGTCGCGCTTGACCACAAAGCCGGCGATCAGCATCCGGCTGGCGATGGCGGCGCTCATGAAGCCGAGAAAGAACAGCGAGTAATCAACCCCGCGGGAAGGCCCGTAGCTGGTCTGGAAACTCGACAGACCGCCGAACACGCAGCCCCCCAGGCCCACCATCAGAATCGGGAACACTGCCCTGGAGGACAGCACGCGAACCGTGCCGTCCCAGGTGATGCGCGCCGCCGCCGTGCCCAGGTGACTGGCGCGCTGATGCAGGTGGGCACCCAGTCGCCAGAAGATCAACACCCCCAGCAGACTGGCCGCTGCGGCAATGAAAAAGGCGCTGGTCAATGGATACCCCAGGGCGCTGGCCAGGCGCCCCAGCAGCGGGCCGGAGCCGATGCCGGTCATCATGCTGCCCGACAGCAGGGCGAAGTAACGAGCGCGTTGTGCCGGCTCCACCAGCATGGCCACGAGGATGGGGCCCAAGGTGTAGAACACCCCCCAACCCAGGCCCAGGGTCAGGCCGAAGACCAGCAGGCCGGGGCCGAATCCCGGAGTCAGGGCAAAGCCCAGGCTGGCCAGTGCCAGCAGGCAGCCGAACAGCGCCACTGAGCGCGCGGCGCCGAGCCAGTCTGCAAGGTGCCCGGAACCGATCACGGCAACGAAGGTACTGAGCATCGCTGCGGAAATCACGCTGCCGGCGTCATGTTCATTGCCGCCCCGGCCGCTGATCAGCAATGACAGGAGAAAGGTCGAGCCATAGGACAGCGACAGCAGGTAGCTGCCCAGGCAGAACAGGCCGAAGAGTGGGCCTGAAACCCTGGATTCCTGCGTATTGCCCGCGGACATGAAAGCGCCTCTTTATGCTTGGAGTTATGCCGGGCTTTCTAGCATGGTGCCGCCGGGTGTTTGTTGTCTTCCTGCAGGCCTCAGGGTTAGCCGGCAGCGGAGTAAGCGTTGCTGCTACTGGCCGATCTCCTCCAGCAACTCCTGTCGAAAGCGCTGCAGGCGCTCATGGCGGACCTGGGCCAGGCGGGTGCCGGCGGCGGTGTTAAAACCTTCGGCGAGGTGCAGCAACTTGGTCTGGAAGTGGTCCAGGGTGAAGTGCGCGTCGTCGAGTTCGCGCTGCTCGGCGCATGGGTCGTTGGGGTCGTAGAGAGCCCGCCCCAGGCGTCCCGCGACATAGAAGGTGCGGGCCACACCCAGGGCGCCCAGGGCATCGAGCCGGTCGGCGTCCTGGAGAATCCTGGCTTCCAAGGACGTGGGCGCAATGGCGGCCGAAAAGCTGTGGGCGGCGATGGCGTGGGCCACGGCGTCGATCTCGCAGCTGGACCAGCCAAGTTCGGCGAGCACACCGCGAGCCTTGTCCGCCGACAGTTGCGAGGCCCGGGGGCGCAGCGGCGAACTTTTTTCCACGGCCACGCAATCGTGGAGCAGGGTGGCGGCCAGCAGTACCTTGAGGTCGCCGCCTTCTTCCCCTGCAATGCGCCGCACATTGTTCCAGACCCGTTGCAGGTGGGACAGGTCATGGGCGCCGTCATCGCCAGGCTCGAGGGCATGGGGCAGCAGGGTGGTCGCCAGGGTATGCAGAGGTGCGAAGGTCATTGAAGGGCCCGAGGTGTCCAGTTCGATGCCACTGTAGCCGTTGTCGTGGCTGGCGATAAGGCGTGCAGGGGCTGCAAGGCTGTGGAAGTGTCGTTGATCGCCGCCAGTGGAATGGGGCTTGGCGAGTCGCAACGGTCAGCCCGGTGCATGCAAATGCCCGTGCATGTTTTTCTCCTGTCGTTCTAATATGGCCGCCTGATTCCGCCATGAGAACCGTCGATGTCCGTCGAAATCCGTCCCGCGCTGCCTAGCGATGCCCCGCAGATTCTTGCGTTCATCACCGAACTCGCCGACTACGAGCGGGCCCGCCACGAGGTGCTCGCCAGTGTTGCCGACATCGAACGCAGCCTGTTCAGCGAAGGCGCCACGGCCCACGGCCTGATTTGCCTGCGTGACGGTGTGCCGATCGGCTTTGCGGTATTTTTCTTCAGTTATTCCACCTGGCTGGGCAGCAACTGCCTGTACCTGGAGGATCTCTACATCACCCCGGAACAACGCGGTGGCGGGGCGGGCAAGCAACTGCTGCGGCACTTGGCGCAGATTGCCTGTGACAACGATTGCGGACGCTTCGAATGGAGCGTGCTGGAGTGGAATGAACCGGCGATCCAGTTCTACAAGTCCCTGGGCGCCCAGCCTCAGGAAGAGTGGGTCAAGTACCGCATGGACGGTGAAGTGCTGCGGGCTTTCGCCCGCGGCTGACGACAACTCCATGAGCTGACGTCGGCTGGCCCATGCAGGAGCCGGCTTGCCGGCGAGGGCGTACGCCGTGGAGCGCCTCCCCGCGACAAGCCGGGCCGTCATGACATCGAGGGTCAGGCCTTCAAGGTCGCCATGTCGATCACGAAGCGATACTTCACATCCCCTTTGATCATGCGCTCATAGGCCTGGTTGATCTGGCGAATATCGAGCATTTCGATATCGCAGGTGATGCCGTGTTCGGCGCAGAAATCCAGCACTTCCTGGGTCTCGGCAATGCCGCCGATCAGCGAGCCGGCCAGCACCCGGCGGCTCATCACCAGCTTGGCGGCATGCAGCGCCGGGTCTACCGGTTCGATCAGGCCCACCAGGATATGCACGCCGTCGAAACGCAAGGTGTCGAGGTAGGGGTTGAGGTCGTGGGGCACCGGGATGGTGTCCAGCAGGAAGTTGAAATGCCCGGCTACCGACTGCATCTGCGCCGCATCGGTGGACACGATCACGTGGTCAGCACCCTGGCGGCGGGCCTCTTCGGCCTTGCTCGCGGAGCGGGTGAACAGGGTCACTTCGGCGCCCAGGGCCTTGGCGAACTTGATGCCCATGTGGCCCAGGCCGCCCATGCCGAGAATCCCTACCTTGTCACCGGCCTTGACCCCGTAGTGCTTGAGCGGCGAGTAGGTGGTGATGCCGGCGCAGAGGATCGGCGCGGCGCTGGCCAGGTCGAGTTTCTCCGGGATGCGCACCACGAAGTGCTCGCTGACCACGATGCTGTCGGAGTAGCCGCCCATGGTGTTGCTGCCATCGACCCGGTCCGGGGTGGCGTAGGTCATGGTCGGGCCTTGCAGGCAATACTGCTCCAGGTCCGCGGCGCAGGCCTCGCAGTGGCGGCAGGAGTCGACCATGCAACCGACGCCCACCAGGTCGCCGACCTTGTGCTTGCTGACGTTGGCACCGACGGCGGTGACCTTGCCGACGATCTCGTGGCCCGGCATCAGCGGGTACACGGCGATGCCCCATTCGTTGCGGGCCTGGTGGATGTCGGAGTGGCAGACGCCGCAGTAGAGGATCTCGATGGCGACGTCGTCCGCACGTGGACTGCGGCGCTGGAAGCTCATGGGGGCGAGGGGAGTGGTGGCCGACTGGGCGGCATAACCGATGGCGGTGTACATGGTGGACCTCGCAAAAACACTGACGATTGAGGCGGGGCATTTTCTGCGTCGGGCCTCGGGGCAACCATGGTGATTCCTCGGCATGTCATGCCTATTCCTCCGGCATTGGCGGTTTTCACGCGGCATTGGCGTGCAGACCTGCGATGATGTTTTCATCCCTTTTTTCGTGAAGTTTTCTGCATGCTGCTGACCCGTCATCTGGACGCCAACGCCACCCTGGTCTCGCTGATCCAGCCCCTTGCCAGTCGCGAGGGCTTCGTTGCTACCGCCTTGCCCGGGGTCAAGGTGCTGCGGGCCAGCTGCGATGTGGCGCGGGGCCCGCAGATCTACGAACCGAGCCTGATGATCATTGCCCAGGGCAGCAAGCTGGCCTACCTGGGCACGCGGACCCTGGAATACGGCGCCGGGCATTACCTGATCCAGGCCCTGTCGGTGCCCTTCGAGTGCGAAACCTTCGCCTTGCCGGATGCGCCATTGCTGGGGGTTTCCATCGCCATCGACCGGGCAGTGCTGAGCGAGCTGGTGCTGGCCATGGGCGTCAGCGAGGGCCGGGCGGCCTCGGCGCAGACCCTGGAGTCGATGACTTCGGCGGTGCTCGACGACGCCATGCGTGGCTGCGTGGAACGCCTGCTGCGCTGCCTGCACGATCCTCTGGAGTGCAAGGTCATGGGTCCTTCACGGGTGCGCGAGTTGCTCTTTGCCGCTTTGCGTGGGCCCCAGGCCGATGCGCTGCGGGCGCTGGTGGAGCAGCAGGGGCAGTTCGCCCGGGTTGCGGCCTCGCTCAACCACCTGCACGAGCACTACACCGAGCCGTTGAACGTCGAGACCCTGGCCCGCTGCGCCAACATGAGCACTTCGACCTTCCATGAGCACTTCAAGCGCAGCACCCTGCTGTCACCGGTGCAGTATCTGAAGCGCCTGCGCCTGCTCAAGGCCCAGCAGCTGCTGCTGGGAGAGGGGCTGGGCGTGGCCCAGGTGGCGCATCGTGTGGGCTACCAGAGCACTTCGCAGTTCAGCCGCGAGTACAAGCGCTACTTCGAACGCAACCCGGGCGAAGAACGCGCCGCCTGAAAACACCGCGCCCTTTGTAGGAGCTGGCTTGCCAGCGAAGGCGCTCTTGGGCCGGAGCAAGGCTTGGGGGGGGCTTCGCCGGCAAGCCGGCTCCTACAGGTTGCGGTGTCGCCGAATCCCGGGCATGAAAAAGGCCCCCATAAAGGGGGCCTTCTTATATCGCAGCGGCTTACATGTTCGGGTAAGTCGGGCCGCCAGCGCCTTCCGGGGTGACCCAGGTGATGTTCTGGGCCGGGTCCTTGATGTCGCAGGTCTTGCAGTGCACGCAGTTCTGGGCGTTGATCTGGAAGCGCTTCTCGCCATCTTCCTGGGTGATCACTTCATACACGCCGGCCGGGCAGTAGCGCTGGGCAGGCTCGTCGTACAGCGGCAGGTTGCGGCCGAGCGGGATGCTCGGGTCGGTCAGCTTCAGGTGGCACGGCTGTTCTTCTTCGTGGTTGGTACCGGAGATGAACACCGAGCTCAGTTTGTCGAAGCTGAGTTTGCCGTCGGGTTTCGGGTAGTCGATCTTCACGCAGTCCTTGGCCAGCTTCAGGCAGGCGTAGTCCGGCTTGGTGTCGTGCAGGGTGAAGGGCAGCTTGCCGCCGAAGATGTTCTGGTCCATCCAGTTGAAGCCGGCGCCGATGATCGGGCCGAACTTGTGCATGGCCGGGCCGAAGTTGCGGCTGGCGAACAGTTCTTCGTACAGCCAGCTGGACTTGAACGAGTCGACGTAGCTCTTGAGCTCGTCGGCGCCTTCGGAACCGGCGAACAGCGAGTCGGCCACGGCATCGGCGGCGAGCATGCCGGACTTCATGGCGGTGTGGCTGCCCTTGATCTTGGCGAAGTTCAGGGTGCCCAGGTCGCAGCCGATCAGTGCGCCGCCCTTGAATACCATCTTCGGCAGCGAGTTCAGGCCGCCCTTGCAGATGGCCCGGGCGCCGTAGCTGATGCGCTTGCCGCCTTCCAGGTACTGCTTGAGCACCGGGTGATGCTTGAGGCGCTGGAATTCATCGAACGGCGACAGGTAGGTGTTGGCGTAGGACAGGTCGACGATCAGGCCCACCACCACCTGGTTGTTTTCCAGGTGATAGAGGAAGGAGCCGCCGGTGTTCTCGTTGCTCATGATGTCCAGCGGCCAGCCGGCGGTGTGTACCACCAGGCCTGGCTGGTGCTTGGCCGGATCGATTTCCCAGATTTCCTTGAGGCCGATGCCGTAGTGCTGGGCGTCGGCGTCGCTGTCCAGGTTGAACTGCTTGATCAGCTGCTTGCCGATATGGCCACGGCAGCCTTCGGCGAACAGGGTGTATTTGCCGCGCAGTTCCATGCCAGGGGTATAGAGGCCGTCCTTTGGATGGCCTTCACGGTCGACACCCAGGTCACCGGTGATGATCCCGCGGACCACGCCGTTTTCGTCGATCAGGGCTTCCTGGGCGGCGAAGCCCGGGTAGATCTCCACACCCAGGTTCTCGGCCTGCTGGGCCAGCCAGCGGCACAGGTTACCCAGGGAAATGATGTAGTTGCCTTCGTTGTGCATGGTCTTGGGCACAAAGAAGTCTGGAACCTTGGTGGCCGCTTCACCGCTGCGCAGGACATAGATGTCGTCGCGGGTGACCGGGGTGTTGAGCGGGGCGCCCAGCTCTTTCCAGTCCGGGAACAGCTCGTTCAGGGCCCGTGGTTCGAACACGGCACCGGAAAGGATGTGAGCACCGACTTCGGAGCCTTTTTCAACCACGCAGACGCTGATTTCCTTGCCGGCTTCAGCGGCCTTCTGCTTAAGGCGGCAAGCGGCGGACAAGCCTGCGGGGCCGGCACCGACGATGACCACGTCGAATTCCATGTATTCGCGTTCCACTAGGCTATCTCCTACTCAAGGCTCAACGGTTTTTTCTAATTGGAGGTTTGGCGTTGCATCCGCGCTTTCTCCCATCACACAGGGGGGGAGGAGGTGAGGATGGCCGACCTTTCTCTCTGGGCGGCGCATTATATCTACACCACTCTCAGCGTCCAATACAAACGTTTGTTTGAATTTGCCGCAGCCCAGATAAATCAAAGAAGCGCGGCTTATAAACGGCTATTTTGCCGTATTGACCGGAAAAGGCGTTCCGGTCAAGATACGGTCGGTTTTGCGCTCGCCGTAGGCTGACTGTTGGTTTCAAGAGCACCTCTAAAGACAGGGCAAAGGCAGTAAAGGTGACGCGCCGCGCAGCTTGAATCTGCGCAGTTTACACGCCGCGATAATGAATGACCCGTCGGTCACCACTGACGAGCGGTCATCACCCCGTGAGCAAGGTCAACCTTTGTGCGCCAGCGTTTTTGGAGGTGCCCTTGTGCCGATGAGCATCAACCGCCAGGTTCTCGCCTAGGCGACTTTCTTTTCACCGGAGAGTAACGAGGAATCCATGAAGGTTCTTGTAGCTGTCAAACGAGTGGTCGACTATAACGTCAAGGTTCGCGTCAAAGCGGACAACTCCGGCGTCGACCTCGCCAACGTCAAGATGTCGATGAACCCTTTCTGCGAAATCGCAGTGGAAGAAGCCGTACGCCTGAAAGAGAAAGGTGTAGCGACTGAAATCGTCGTCGTCTCCATCGGTCCTGCTACTGCTCAAGAGCAACTGCGTACCGCCCTGGCACTGGGTGCCGATCGCGCGATCCTCGTCGAGTCCGCTGAAGAGTTGAACTCCCTGGCCGTGGCCAAGCTGCTCAAGGCCGTGGTCGACAAGGAACAGCCTCAGCTGGTGATCCTCGGCAAACAGGCCATCGATAGCGACAACAACCAGACCGGCCAGATGCTGGCGGCCCTGAGCGGTTACGCTCAAGGCACCTTCGCCTCCAAGGTCGAAGTGGCTGGCGACAAGGTCAATGTCACCCGTGAAATCGACGGTGGCCTGCAGACCGTTGCGCTGAACCTGCCAGCCATCGTCACCACCGACCTGCGTTTGAACGAGCCGCGCTACGCGTCTTTGCCAAACATCATGAAAGCCAAGAAGAAGCCGCTTGAAACGCTGACTCCTGATGCTTTGGGCGTTTCCACCGCCTCCACCAACAAGACCCTGAAAGTCGAAGCGCCGGCTGCCCGCAGCGCAGGCATCAAAGTCAAGTCGGTGGCTGAACTGGTCGAGAAACTGAAAAACGAAGCGAAGGTAATCTGACATGACTATCTTGGTAATCGCCGAACACGATAACAAGGCGCTGGCTCCGGCCACCCTGAACACCGTTGCTGCTGCTGCCAAAATCGGTGGTGACGTGCATGTACTGGTAGCCGGCCAGGGCGTTGGCGCTGTGGCTGAAGCTGCGGCCAAGATCGCTGGCGTGGCTAAAGTGCTGGTGGCCGACAACGCCGCCTACGCTCACCAACTGCCGGAAAACGTTGCGCCGCTGGTGGCCGAACTGGGCGCTGGCTACAGCCACATCCTGGCTGCCGCTACTTCCAACGGCAAAAACATCCTGCCGCGGGTTGCCGCTCAGCTGGACGTCGACCAGATCTCCGAGATCATCTCGGTAGAAAGCGCTGATACCTTCAAGCGTCCGATCTATGCCGGTAACGCCATCGCTACCGTGCAGTCCTCGGCTGCCCTGAAAGTCATCACCGTGCGTGCCACCGGCTTCGACGCCGTTGCCGCTGAAGGTGGTTCGGCCGCGGTTGAAGCCGTCGGCGCCGCTCACGATGCCGGCAAGTCGAGCTTCGTTGGCGAAGAGCTGGCCAAGTCCGACCGTCCTGAACTGACCGCTGCCAAGATCGTCGTTTCCGGCGGCCGCGGCATGCAGAACGGCGACAACTTCAAGCACCTGTACGCCCTGGCCGACAAGCTCGGCGCTGCTGTCGGCGCTTCCCGCGCTGCGGTGGACGCAGGCTTCGTACCGAACGACATGCAGGTCGGCCAGACCGGCAAGATCGTTGCGCCACAGCTGTACATCGCCGTCGGTATCTCCGGCGCGATCCAGCATTTGGCCGGCATGAAAGACTCCAAGGTGATCGTTGCGATCAACAAGGACGAAGAAGCTCCGATCTTCCAGGTGGCCGATTACGGTCTGGTGGCGGACTTGTTCGAAGCCGTACCTGAGCTGGAGAAGCTGGTCTAATCCGGCGGCTTCACTTATAAAGAGCCCGGCCCCTTGGCCGGGCTTTTTTTATGTGTTTTTTTTGCTGGGGAGAATTTCGCCATGGATCTGCGCCGCATGAGTGGCTGGTCAGCGCTGTTGGGCCTGACGTTGTTGCCATCGCTGTCGATGGCTGCAGGCAAGTGCGAACGCCTGGTGGTCACCGGTAGCCCGGATGCACCGCCGTACCTGTGGCGCGACCCGCAAAATCCCAAGCACCTGATCGGGGCCAGCGCCGATCTGTTGCAGCAGGTGGCGGGAGAGCTGGGGCTCAAGGTCGAATTGCTGTATGCCGGCAAGCGTTCCGAGGCCCTGGATGAAGTGCGCAGCGGGCGCATGGATCTGTTGGCCGACGCGCCCCTGACCTTGAACGAGCTGGAGTCCCTGGACTACATCCATCCGGCCCTGGTGCAGAATGACTACCTGGTGTGGACCCGCAAGGACTCGACCCTGAGCTATACCCAGCCGGCGGATCTTGCCGGCCATCCCGGCGCGGTATCGGAAAAGGCCCGGCTGACCCAGCCTTTCCAGGCCATGGCCAAGGCGCACCTGCAACTCAAGCCTCTGCCGAACCTGACCCAGGTGTTCCAGACCTTGCTCCTGGGGGAAGTGGACTACGTTCTGGCGCCGCGTTACGCGGGCATGGCCATGGCCCAGTCCTTGGGGATGGCGGCGGATCTGGCGTCCTTTCCCCAGCCGGTCGACAAACCGGGGCTGTTTCTCGCGCTGTCCCACAACTCCGCCTGCAATGACCCATGGTTGCGCGGACAGTTGGCCAAAAAGATGACAGAATTGCCCGCGTCCGGTCTGACGGAGGCCTTGCTGCAGCGCAATCTGGAGCGCTGGAAGGCTCAGATGCAGCAACCCGTCAGCAGCCCAAAACCGTAGGAATATCGTGTGACTATTCGACCTATTTTCGCTGCCCTGGCCCTTCTGGCCCTGGCGGGTTGTGCAACCGATCCCGCACCCAACGAACAGATGCGCCTCACGGCCCAGGCGCTGGAACAAGCCAAGGCCGTGGGGGCTTCAGTCGACGACGTGCCTGAGTTGAAACTGGCCGAAGACAAGTACTCCCGGGCCCAGGGCAATATGCAGGATGAGTCCTACAAGAAGGCACGGATGCGTGCCGAGCAGGCGGAGCTGGATGCGCGCCTGGCGGAGGCAAAAGTCTTGACCCAGAAGAGCCAGGAACAGGTGAACGTGCTCAATACCCGTATCACGCGTCTGCGCAAACAGCTGGGAGACGCCCAATGAAACTGATCAAGCCACTGTTTGCCAGCGCTGTACTGCTGGCCGGCGCCAGTCTCGTTGGCTGTGCCGGCCAGCACAGCGAAGAAGCCCTGCAACAGGCCGGCAATGACTTCCAGAAGGTCAAGGAGGACTCCAATGTGCTGCGTATCGCGCCCAAGGACGTGATCCGTGCCGGTGAGTCTCTGGCCCGTGCCGATCGCCTGTCCAGCTATTGGGGCAGCGGTGGCGACGTGGAGCATTACGCCTACTTGAGCAGTCGTTACAGTGCAATTGCCCGTGAGCACACGGAGCTGGCGCTGAACCAGGAACAGGCGGCCAAGCTCGAACTGGAGCGTCAGCGCCTGCAACTGGCCTTGCGCGAGGCTAAGTTGCTCAGCGTGCAGCAGCAGGGCAAGTGGCTGGAGGAGCAGATCATCAGCCTGGCGACAACCCAGACTGATCGCGGTCTGGTCATGACCCTGGGGGACGTGCTGTTCGATACCGGCGAGGCGGAGCTGAAGAGTTCGGCCAATCGCACGGTGCTCAAGGTGGTGCAGTTTCTCCAGCTCAACCCCAAGCGCGTGGTGCGCATTGAGGGTTACACCGACAACACCGGCGAAAAGCAGAGCAATCTGCAGTTGTCCCGCGATCGGGCGCAGTCGGTGGCGGATGTGCTGGTGGACCTGGGCATCGACGAGAAGCGGATCCAGGTCGAGGGCTATGGCGACGACTATCCGGTAGAGGCCAATGCCTCCGAGCGGGGGCGGGCACAGAACCGTCGGGTCGAGATCGTCTTCTCCGATGAAAAGGGCCAGCTCGGCGCTGCTCGCTGAAACCCAGCGGATGCCCTGAAAAAACCCGACGCCTGCCAGGCGCCGGGTTTTTTCATGTCTGTCACAAGGTTCACAAAAACCCTACAGTTCTGCTTTTCACTGCCCGGTGTCCTCGACTATTGTAGAAACTGTCCCAGTACACTTCTAAACTGTGCCGGTATTGTTTCACACAAGAATAAAACGCCGTGAAATCGAGTGCTGCGCCATGACCAATCTCTTGCTCTATCAACGTATCGCTCAGCAGCTGGCTGAGGATATTCGCCGTGGTGTCTACCAGCCGGGGGAGCGTGTACCGTCGGTGCGCAAGATGAGCTCGCAGCTCAACGTCAGCCACGCCACGGTGCTTCAGGCCTACGCCAACCTGGAAGACCAGGGGCTGATCCGTGCGCGCCCGCAGTCGGGCTACTACGTGCACCAGACGCCGGCGCTGACGGCGCCCACGCCGGATATCGCCCGAGTCGAGCGTCCGGGCCTGGTCACCCGCAGCAGCATCATTCATCAGGTGCTGGTGGAGTCTCGCCGCGAAGGAGTCTTTCCCTTGGGGGCCGCAGTGCCCAGCGTCGACTACCTGCCGGTACGGGCGCTGCACCAGCAGTTGGCCAAGGTCACCCGTTTCCACAGTCCCCGGGCGTTCAGCTACATGTTCAGCCCGGGGTTCGAGCCGCTGCGGCGGCAGGTGGCGATCCGCATGCGCGATGCCGGCGTCGTGGTCGACCCCTCGGAGGTAGTGATTACCCATGGCTGTGTCGATGCCCTGCAGATGTCGCTGCGGGTCCTGACGCGACCGGGCGACCTGATCGCCGCAGAGTCGCCGACCTATTACGGCCTGCTGCAACTGGCAGACCTGCTGGGGCTCAAGGTCATCGAGATTCCCAGCGATCCCTCCACGGGGATGAGCCTCGAAGCGTTGCAGCTGGCAGCCAACCAATGGTCGATCAAGGCCCTGGTATTGACCACGCGCCTGAGCAATCCCCTGGGCGGCACCATGCCGGAGGAGCGGCAGAAGCAACTGCTGCGCCTGGCCTCGGACTTCGATATCCAGGTGGTCGAGGACGATATCTACGGCGAGTTGATGTTCGAGGTGGGGCGAACCAAGGCCCTCAAGGCCTATGACCGGCTGGACCGGGTGATCTACTGCTCGAGCTTTTCCAAGACCCTGTCACCGGGGGTGCGCATCGGCTGGATGATTGCTGGCAAGTTCCAGCAGGAGATCCAGCGATTGCAGACATTCAGCACCCATTCGGCCTGCAGCGTGACCCAGATGGGGGTCGCGGCCTATCTGGAGAATGGCGGTTATGACCGGCATTTACGCTACATCCGCCAGGAATATCGCAAGAACCTGAGCGCCTTCCAGCTGGCGGTACAGCAGTACTTTCCGGAGGGCACGCAAATCACCCGGCCCAATGGTGGCTTTATTCTGTGGGTCAGCCTGCCGGGCCGGGTCAACACCCAGGAATTGCACGTGCGTGCCCTGCAGCAGGGCATCAGCGTTGCACCGGGGCTGATCTTCAGTAATACCGAGCAGTTCAACCACTGCGTACGCCTGAACTGCGGAACGCCCTGGAACCGTGAGGCCGAGCGGGCCTTGATGACTCTGGGGATGCTGGCCAGTCAGTTGTGCCAGGAAGCGGCCGGCGGATTCTAAACAATGTGGCCCCATGCTTGTCATGGGGCCTGCAACAAGCGAGCATAGGGCACCTTTTGTCGATCTACCTGCCTTTATGAAAGCCTTTTTCCCTACCTTCTGGTTATGTGCCTGCCTGTTGGGAGTTGCCGCTGTCACGCCTGCCCAGGCTGCCTCGGCTGCGGATAAACCGGCCGCCGGTACGTCGCACCCGAGCCCATCGAGCACCGCCAAGAAAGCTCCTGCAAGCAAGGCTTCCGCAAGCAAGACCAAGAGCAAGGCCCCGGCCAACGCCGCCAAGGCCAAGCCTGCAAACAAGAAGCCCCCTGCCAAGTCCAAGTGGGCCTATCAAGACATCAAGACCCCCTTGACCAGCCCCAAGCTGGACTTGAGCCTGCCGCCGGAAATGGTCAAGCACCTGCAGCCCGTGGGCAGCGTCCCCTTGCCCAAGCGCGAGCCGTTGCTGCCGCCGATGTTTGGCGAGAAGCCCAAGGAAGACAGTCCGTTCCAGCTCAACGGCCGTCTGCTCAGCAATGAAATGCAATTGCAGCTGCGCAACGAGGAGCGTCGGGATATCGAAGGCGCCGCCCTGGATTTCGAGTTCAAGCAATAAAAACTTCTGCCTGCCTGTGACCGGGTTGACCGACACTTTGTCGGAGACTGATCAGTCACGCACAGTTGCGGGGAAAATCCGTTCTTTGAGTAATTTTAAACGGCTGTTTTAGCGGTTACTCTTGGCGGGCGTCATTTAACACTTTGCTTGTCGCAAGGAGCTTTTCGTCATGAACTGCCGTGAGGGTTGTGGCGCCTGCTGCATCGCCCCTTCCATCAGCACCCCGATCCCCGGAATGCCTCAGGGCAAGCCGGCCGGAGAACGTTGCCTGCATCTTTCTGTCGAACATCTGTGTGGCCTGTTCGGCATGCCAGAGCGGCCGGCTGTTTGCGGGGCGTTTCAGGCGGATCTTGAGGTGTGTGGCGAAAGCCGTGAAGAAGCCATCCGGCTGATCGGGTGGTGGGAGCAAGTGACAGCGGCCTAGGCTCAAAGTGTTCTCAATGAACGGAACTTCAACAATAAGGAATAAGACAATGGGTTCGCTGCATCGAATGGCTGTGCTCTGTGGTTTAACCGTGCTGTTGTCGGCAACGGCCCACGCCGAAGACTGGCAAACGGCCAAGGACGAAGACGGCATCAAGATCTCCCTGAGTGAAGTGGCCGGCTCCAAATACAAGGCCTATCGTGGTGTGACCACCATGAAGACCTCCATCGCCAAGCTCCGTGCGCTGCAGGAAGACGTGGCTGGCGCCTGTTCCTGGATCCACGAGTGCAAGACCCAGAAGCTGCTCAAGCACGAAGGTGATCAAAGCTGGACCTACACCCAGTTCAACACCCCGTGGCCGGTCACCGCCCGTGACTCGGTGCTGCACATCACCACCAGCGAAGCGGCTGATGGCAGCCTGACCCGCAAGCTCGAAGGCGTGCCGACCTACATCCCCGAAGAGAAAGGCTTCGTACGCGTGGCTCAGGTCGAGGGTTACTGGAAGTTCGTCCCCAAAGGTGCTGACCAGGTTGAGGTGACTTACCAGGTGCACACCGAGCCGGGGGGTAGCGTACCGTCCTGGCTGGCCAACAAGTTTGTGGTCGATGCGCCCTTCAACACCCTGAAGGCGCTCAAGGTCCGTGCCGAAAAGCCGTGAGCGGTCGAAGTTTCTGCTGATTCACTCAGGCCGCCTTCGGGCGGCCTTTTCATGAGCGTGCGGTGGAACGTTTGCCCAGGGTCCAGGGTCGAGATGCTGTAGGCCCACTCATGGGGCTATCGAGGAGGCACTGATGCAAAAGTGGCAAGTCACTTTCGTTGATGATCATGGTGTCCAGTCCGTCGAGCATTTCGATTGCGACCAGCAACCGACGATGGAGCGTGCCGCGCAACTGGTACGGGCCAAGCTGTTGCCAGTGAGTGCCGAACTGGATCTCAATGATCTGGACGGGCGCACCGAGGCACCGACCCTCAAGAGCCTGAAAGAGCAGAACAGTATTCAGATTCTCAGCATCATGCCGATCTAGAGGGGGTAGAGACCGCTCCTGCAGCAAATTCTGGCGGCGTCCAGAGGTTGACGCTAATCTGCAAACGAGATCAGCGAACTCTTCGCTAGGCTCTGGTCTTGTCAGCTCCATGCTTGTTTCCCGACGACCCTCCCCGGGTCGTGATACCGGTCACTTTGTCGGTGGGTCGGGAAGCACGGAAAGTCTATCCATCGGTTTGAGGAGGACGTTTCATGAGCACAGCCGTTCAAGAAGACATCAGCAGCAGTGTGCTGCGCCGCATGAAAGAAGGCGGTTTTGACTTTTCACGATTCCATCCCATCGAGTTCTACGCCATTTTCCCGGATGAGGAGCGGGCGCGCAGGGCGGCAGGACATTTTCGCGGTGAATCCTTGAATGCCCAGATCAGCGTGCGTGACGATGGCGCCTGGTACCTGGAGTTGAGCAAGGTGATGTACGCCACCTATGGCGGCATCGGGGATTTTGAACAGGACTTCGAGGCGGTGGTCGAGCCCCTGGGCGGCATCATTGAAGGCTGGGGCGTGAAGCAGGAGGTTCGCGGGCGCCTGGTATGACCCGCGTTTAGCGCTGCAAGACTGACAATTGGCTGGCCCGCGGGCCGGCCAATTGCATTTTCGGGGGCTGCAAAAGGTAAAAAAAAGCCACCCGCGAGGGTGGCTAAAAGGGAAGACCGGCCAGGAGAGGAGGTGGCTCGGGGCAGCCCGAGCACGGTGGTCATCAATCTCATCAAGGTTGCAGCAGGGGCTTCATCAGGCTGGATGAAGTGTGTGTCGATGGACGGATTATCTGCGTGGGTGGCCCGGCCGTGAAATCAACTCTGACTATGCCGCTGATAGCCAGAGTTGCTGGTGCGCCAGGGCGCAGGGGGGGAGGTCATTGCGGCAGTTGCTTGCGCCCGGCCATGTGCTTGAGATAACCCAGCAAGAGTTCCAGCTCCGTGTCCGGCAGGACGCTGCTGCTGAACCCCGGCATTTTTGCCTGGGGCCAGCGCCTCAGGCTTTGCGGGTCGCGGATATAGCGCTTGAGGAAGTCTCTCGTGAAGTACTCGGTGGGGCTGTAGGGAATGTTCAGGTCCGGGCCGAACTGCGAATCGCCGGCCCCGTTGAGCCGGTGGCAGGCCAGGCAGTTCTTCTGGAACAGGGCAAAACCCTGGTTGAGCGGATCATTCGCGGCCAGTTTCGGGTCCGGGGCCAGGGCCGGGAAGCGCTCGGCTACCGGGGCCAGGCGCTGAATGCGGGCAACCTGGAATGGCCACTGTTCGGGGCTGATGTGGCCGGCCGCTGGATCGCTCCAGACCAGATAGAACGGCCCGGCGCTGGGCTTGTCCGCCGCCAGCGCCGGCCAGGGCTTGGCCGGGTCCTCGATGGCCAGCCAGGCCTGGGCGCCTTGGCGGTTGAGCAACGGCCCTGCGCTGAGCTCCGCGGCAAAGCCATCCAGGGCCACGGCCTGCAGGTGATCCGCGGCCTTCAGGCCCTTGAGCAGGAGCGCCATGGGCACGGCCCGGTACTGCATATCGCGCTTGTAGGACACATCGTCCTTGATGGTGATGTTCTGGGCGTCCGGATGCTTGAGCAGCTCTTCGGTCTGCCAGGTGTGGCTGCCGGAGCCCAGGTCGATCAGCAGTTGCGCAGCGTGCAACGAGGTGCTCAACAGCAGGGTCGAGCAGAGCAGGAGAGCTTTCAATTGATGGCCGTCGGGTCGTCGTCAGTGGGTTCATCGCCGGGAAGTACATCGTCGGGTCGCGACACATGGTCGAACAGGGCGTCCCGGAGTTCTTCGTAGTTGCCGCCGTTCACGATACCGAAATAACCGTGCTTGACCAGGGTGTCTTCGGCTTCCAGGGCATGCTGGTTGGTATCGCTGTAGATCACTACCGTGGCGTTGGGGTCCAGCACCACCTTGCGCAGCTGGTAGGCCAGGCCCTCAGCGCTGATGCCCGTGCCATCCTCCAGTTCGAGATTGACCTGCAGCGAGTTGTGGACGTTGCCGGCGGCAAAGTCGCTTTCGCTGCGCAGGTCGAGGATCAGGGCGCCGTCATTGATTTCGTCCACCGCGCGATTGACGTCAATGATCCCGGCATGAGCGTCGAAAGCGCTCAAGAGTGTGGCAAGTGCAATCCAATGGCGCATGAGTCTTCCCCGTCGTGTTCCTCAGGAAGACTGGCACACAAGTCCGTGCCCCGGTAGGAACCGGGGACAATTTTCTGACTCGTTGAACGAACAGCCACGGATCAGCCGATCACTTTGGTGAGATTCGGCAAGATCAGCAGCAGTGTGGTTGCAAAGAGAATGAGCCCCGCCTGACGTACTTTCGAATGTTTGAACATGGCTGAATGCCTTTTGTTGTTATTCCTGAGCATCAATGCATGCCGATTGGTGCATTTCACTATGAGCCGGCAATGTGTCCCTTTTCTTACCTGTCCCAGCGCAAAATCCGTCTGAGACTTCCTACAGCTTCTACCTTAGGGGCCTTGAATCCCCTGGCTTAGATCCAATTCATATGAAGTTGTAGCCAGTGGTCATGAAAAAGCTATAAATCTGCCTCTGCAGCGGATGGCCGCCCTTTGGCTAGACAGTTCGCGACCCTTCATCGGCGGATCCCTTAGCTGCCTACCGTTCGTCTGAGCGTGAGCGTCAAGGCGGCTGAGCGCATCGGTCATTGAATCCATGGCTGTCGCGCCTAAGGTGGGAGCTCGACATTTTCCCCTGCACAGCGGTTCGAGGACGTCATGACCCAAGCTTTGATATTCGATGCGTTACGCACGCCCCGTGGCAAAGGCAAGGCCGATGGCGCCCTGCACAGCGTGAAACCGGTGAACCTGGCGGCGGGCCTGCTGCGGGCCCTGCAACAGCGCTGCGAACTCGATACCAGCCAGGTGGACGATGTGGTCCTGGGCTGTGTGACACCCATTGGCGATCAGGGCGCGGACATTGCCAAGACTGCGGTGCAGGCGGCGGACTGGGACGTCAGCGTGGCCGGGGTGCAGATCAACCGTTTCTGCGCATCGGGTCTCGAGGCGGTCAACCTCGGGGCGATGAAGGTGCGCTCGGGGTTCGAGGAGCTGGTGGTGGTCGGCGGCGTCGAGTCCATGTCGCGAGTGCCCATGGGCAGCGACGGCGGAGCCTGGGTCCTGGACCCGGAGACCAACCTGCACAGCCATTTCACCCCGCAGGGAATTGGTGCGGACCTGATCGCGACACTGGAAGGCTTTTCCCGCCAGGACGTCGATCGGTTCGCCCTGCAATCCCAGCAGAAGGCCGCTCGGGCCCGTGCCGAAGGTGCTTTCAGCAAGTCCCTGGTGCTGGTGCAGGACCAGAATGGCATCGTGCTGCTGGCCCATGACGAGTTCATACGCGCCGACTCGACCCTGGAAGGCCTGGGCAGCCTCAAGCCGAGTTTCGAGATGATGGGGCAGATGGGTTTCGACGCTACGGCGTTGCGGGTCTACAGCCATGTTGAACGCATCAACCATGTGCACACTCCGGGCAACAGTTCGGGCATCGTCGACGGCGCTGCGCTGATGCTGATCGGCTCCGAGACCAAGGGGCGCGAACTGGGGCTCACGCCGCGGGCGCGGATTGTCGCCACGGCGGTCACCAGCACCGACCCGACCATCATGCTCACCGGCCCTGCGCCGGCCACCCGCAAGGCCCTGGCCAAGGCCGGGTTGCGGGTCGAGGACATCGACCTGTTCGAGGTCAACGAAGCCTTTGCTTCGGTGGTACTCAAGTTCATCAAGGACATGGCCATCGATCCGGCCAAGGTCAACGTCAATGGTGGCTCCATCGCCATGGGCCACCCCCTGGGCGCCACCGGGTGCGCAATCCTCGGCACCTTGCTCGACGAACTGGAGGCCCGGCGCCAGCGCTACGGCCTGGCCACGCTCTGTGTCGGCGGCGGCATGGGCATCGCCACCATCATCGAACGGCTCTGAGCCCCGACTTCAAGGAATCCCTTTCATGACCGATGCCATCCGTTACGAAAAAGGCCAGGACCAGATCGTGGTCCTGACCATCGATATGCCGGGCCAGAGCGCCAACACCATGAATGCCGTGTACCGCGATGCCATGGCGGGGGCCGTGGCCCGACTGCAGGCCGAGCAGGCAGCCATCGCCGGAGTGATCATTACCTCGGCGAAGAAAACCTTCTTTGCCGGCGGCGACCTCAATGAGCTGATCAAGGTCGGCAAGCCCGAGGCCAAGGCCTTCTACGACATGGTGTTGACCCTCAAGGGCCAGTTGCGGGCCCTGGAGACCCTGGGCAAACCGGTGGTGGCCGCGATCAATGGCGCGGCCCTGGGCGGCGGCTGGGAAATCTGCCTGGCCTGCCATCACCGGATAGCACTGGAGGGTAAGTCGGTCCAGGTCGGCTTGCCGGAAGTCACCCTGGGCCTGCTGCCTGGTGGCGGCGGGGTGGTGCGCATGGTGCGCATGCTGGGCCTGGAAAAAGCCTTGCCGTACCTGCTGGAAGGCAAGAAAGTACGTCCGCCGCAGGCGTTGCAGGCTGGCCTGGTCGATGAGCTGGCGACCGATCCTGATGAGCTGCTGGCCAAGGCCCGAGCCTGGATCCTCGCCAATCCGGCGGCCAAGCAGCCCTGGGATGTCCGCGGCTACCAGATTCCCGGCGGCACACCGTCGAACCCGAAAGTCGCGCAGATGCTGGCCATCGCGCCTTCGATCCTGCGCACCAAGACCCAGGGCTGCTTCCCGGCCCCGGAAAAGATCCTCTGTGCTGCCGTCGAAGGCGCCCAGGTGGATTTCGACACTGCGCAATTGATCGAGACCCGCTACTTCACCGAGCTGACCACCGGCCAGGTGGCGAAGAACATGATCGGCACCTTCTGGTTCCAGCTCAACGAGATCAATGCCGGTGGCTCGCGTCCTCAAGGCATTGCGACTCAAGTGACGAAAAAACTCGGGGTGCTCGGCGCCGGCATGATGGGGGCGGGGATCGCCTACGTCAGCGCGGTGGCGGGTATCGAGGTGGTCCTCAAGGACATCAGCCCCGAGGCGGCCGAGAAGGGCAAGGCCCACTCGGCGGCGCTGCTGGAGAAGAAGGTCGCTCGCGGGCAGTTGAGCAGCGAGCAGCGGGACGCGACCCTGGCGCGGATCGTCACCACTGCCGAGGATGCCGACCTGGCCGGTTGCGACCTGATCATCGAGGCAGTCTTCGAGGACCGGGCGCTCAAGGCCCAGGTGTCCAAGGCCGCGCAGCAGGTGGTTGGCGCGGACGCGGTGATCGCCTCCAATACCTCGACCCTGCCGATCACCGGGCTGGCCACGGCGGTGCTCAATCCGGACAAGTTCATCGGCCTGCATTTCTTCAGCCCGGTGGAAAAGATGCCCCTGGTGGAGATCATCAAAGGGGCTAAGACCAGTGATGAAACCCTGGCCCGTGGCTTTGATTTCGTCCTGCAGATCAAGAAGACGCCAATCGTGGTCAACGACAGCCGGGGCTTCTTCACCTCGCGGGTATTTGGCACCTTCACCAATGAAGGCATTGCCATGCTCGGCGAGGGCATCGGCGCACCGATGATCGAAGCCGAGGCGCGCAAGGCGGGGATGCCGGTGGGGCCGCTGGCGATCTCCGACGAGGTGTCCCTGAGCCTGATGAGCCACATTCGCCAGCAGACCGTCAAAGACCTGCAAGCCGAGGGCAAGCCGGCCATCGAGCATCCGGCGTTTGCCGTGATCGACCTGCTGCTCAACGAGTACAAGCGGGCGGGCAAGGCGAGCGGTGGCGGTTTCTACGACTACCCGGCCGCAGGCCAGAAACACCTGTGGCCGGAGTTGCGCACGCGCTTCTACAAGGCCGACGGGCAGATCTCGCCCCAGGATGTGCGCGATCGCCTGCTCTTTATCCAGGCGATTGAAACCGTGCGCTGCGTGGAGGAGGGGGTGTTGCTGTCCACCGCAGACGCCAACATCGGTTCGATCTTCGGCATAGGCTTCGCGGCCTGGAGCGGTGGTGCGTTGCAATTCATCAACCAGTACGGGGTGCAGGATTTCGTTGCCCGTGCGCAGTACCTGGCGCAGCAGTACGGCGAGCGTTTCACGCCGCCGGCCCTGCTGGTGGAAAAGGCTCGCCAGGGCCAATTGTTCTGAGGTTGGCGGGCAGCAAATGACACATTCCGGGGCTTGCCTTGCCGTGGTATTTCAAGGCAGGCTCTGGGTGTTCATTATTGCCATCGCCTTGTCAGGAATTTTTTATGTCGCTACGCATCTGCATTCTTGAAACCGATATCCTGCGTCCCGAACTGGTCGATCAATATCAGGGTTACGGGCAGATGTTCCAGCGCCTGTTTTCCCAGCAGCCCATCGCTGCCGAGTTCAGTGTGTACAACGTGGTCCAGGGGCAATACCCCGACGCGCAGCTGGAGTTCGATGCTTATCTGGTGACGGGCAGCAAGGCCGATTCCTTCGGCACCGATCCCTGGATCCAGACCCTCAAGACCTACCTGCTGGGCCGCTATGAGCGTGGTGACAAGCTGCTGGGCATCTGTTTCGGCCATCAGTTGCTGGCCTTGCTGCTGGGCGGCAAGAGCGAGCGGGCGAGCCAGGGCTGGGGGGTGGGCACCCACAGCTACCAGTTGGCCGCCAAGGCGCCATGGATGAGCCCGGTGGTGGAGGAGTTGACCCTGCTGATCAGCCACCAGGATCAGGTCACCGCCTTGCCGGAAAACGCCACGGTGATCGCCTCCAGCGATTTCTGTCCTTACGCGGCGTACCACATCAACGATCAGGTCCTGTGTTTCCAGGGCCATCCCGAGTTCATCCACGATTATTCCCGGGCCCTGCTGGACCTGCGCCAGGAATTCCTCGGTGAGCAGATCTACCGCAAGGGCGTGGCGAGCCTGGAGCACGACCATCACGGTGCCACCGTTGCCGAGTGGATGATGCGTTTTGTCGCCCACAAGCCCAAGGCGGCATGACGGCCGTTGCGGCCCTGTGCATCCGGCACGGGGCCAAGGTGCTGCTAGAGCCAGCCTGAGCGCTTGAAGCTGGCCCAGAGGCCAACACAGCCCACGCTGATGAACCCCAGGACCCCGAAGTAGCCGTAGTGCCAGCTCAGTTCGGGCATGTTCTGGAAGTTCATCCCGTAGATTCCCGCCACTGCCGTCGGAAATGCCAGGATCGCCGCCCAGGCCGCGAACTTGCGCTGCACGATGCTTTGTCGCGACGCCTCCAGCAGCACGCCGATCTCGATGGTCTGGCTGGCGATGTCGCGTAGGGTCGAGAGGTCCTCCATCTGCCGGGTGACATGAATCTGCACGTCACGAAAGTACGGCCGCATGTTCTTGTCGATGAACGGAAAACTGAGCTTCTGCAGCTCCTCGCTGATCTCCACCATCGGCGCCACATGGCGGCGCAGGCGCAATACGTCGCGGCGCAGGCCGTGGAGGTTCTGGATATCCCGCTCGTTCAGCGAGTTGCACAGCACGTTGCGTTCCAGCTCGTCGATCTCGGCGTGGATCGCCTCGCTGACGGGCTGGTAGTTCTCGGTGACGAAATCCAGCAGCGCATAGAGCACGAAGTCTTCGCCGTGCTCCAGTAGCAACGGGCGCGCTTCGCAGCGTTGGCGCACGTAGCCATAGGAGGCCGAGTGGCCGTTGCGGGCGGTGATGATGTAGCCATTGCCGGCAAAGATGTGGGTTTCGATGAACTCCAGCTTGCCGTCGGTGCGTACCGGCGAATAGGTGACGATGAACAAGGCATCGCCGAAGGTTTCCAGTTTGGGCCGGCTGTGCTTTTCCAGGGCGTCTTCGATGGCCAGTTCATGCAGGTTGAACTGGCGCTGCAGGTTGGCCAGCTCGTGGGCGTTGGGTTCTTCCAGACCGATCCAGACGAAGTGGCCGGGTTTCGCGGCCCAGGCAGCCCCTTCGTCGAGGCTGATATCAGTGACTTTCTTTCCACCGCTGTAAACGGCGGCAGCAACAACTCTACCCATGGTTCCGGTTCACTTCTTCTTATCAATGGGGCGATGACAGACCAGCAGCTTAGCCTGCAATGCTGCATCAGAGTCACTGCCGATGCATGAGTTCGCTGACAAATAAAAGCCCGCACGAGGCGGGCTTTGGGGCGTCAGGGGATTGCCGGCAGGCATTCAGGCCGTTTGCAGCTGGCGATCCATGCTGGCGATGCATTCGCGCATCTGCTCGCGGCATTGGGTGATCAGCAGCGGCATGTCGTCCAGGGTCAGCCCGGCGGTGGGGATGGCTGGCAACGAGCGGATCAGGATCTTGCCGCTGTTCCAGCGATTCAGGCGCATGTGCTTGATGTAGCTGCTGACGCATACCGGCACGATCGGTACGCCGGCGGCGATGGCCATCTGAAATGCACCTTTCTTGAACGGCAGCAGCTCCTCGCCGAGGTTGCGTGTGCCCTCCGGGAAGACCCAGATCGAGGTGTCCTTGTGCTGCAGGGTGTGGGTGGTGGTGAGCATCGAGCGCCGCGCCTTCTGCGCATTGCCGCGGTCGATCAGCACATTGCCCGCCAGCCAGAACAGCTGGCCGAACAGCGGCACCCACTTCAGGCTCTTCTTGCCGATGCACACCGTGCGTCGAGGTACCACGTTGCCGAACACGAACAGGTCGTAGTTGGACTGGTGGTTGGCGATGATCACACAGCCATCGGGCTTGTCCATCAGCGGACCGACCTCCGCCTTGACCCGCAACCGCAGGATGCACATGGCCGGCCAGGCATAGAGGCGGGCGCACAGGCGGCTGTTGTCCGGGTTGAACGGGCGGCACAGCCCGAGTAGCAGGCCCAGGCTGCCGGCGACGATAAAGTGCAGGCCCATCAACAACATGCGAAACAGATACAGCATCTAAACGGCCCACCGGGGACAAAAGGTGGCGCAGTGTACGGATGTGCACTATTTTCGGCAATTGCCGTTCTTAGCCCGGAGATGGGCGATGTTTAAGTACATGTTTCCAATTGTGCTTGGCCGTGGCGGTCTAGAGCGCTTGCTATCAGCTGTTTGGCCACGCAATAAAAAGCCCGACATCTGGGTCGGGCTGATTCAGGGAGCGCCGGGAAGGTTAACCCAGGTGTTCCTGATCCTGGATGATGGCGTTGTCCAGGGTGTCCAGCAGAGCCTTGCGCACCTTCAGCTTGGTGTTCTTGTGGGCCTGCATGTTGATCTTCTTCAACTGGCGTGCAGCGGCCAAGGCGGTACTTTGCAGCTCTTCGGCGTTCACTACCTTGTCGAGGAAGCCGGCATCCACGGCGCTCTGCGGGTCGAACATCTCGCCGTTGATCACCGAGCGGTGGAACGCCGAGCGTCGCAGGCGATCACGGGCCAGTTCGATTCCGGCGTGGTGCATGGTCATGCCGATCTGCACTTCGTTCAGGCCGATGCTGAACGGGCCGTTGACGCCGATCCGGTAGTCCGCCGAGAGCAGCAGGAAGGCCCCCTTGGCCACCGCGTGGCCAGGGCACGCGACGATCACCGGGAAGGGGTGGGACAACAGGCGGCGGGCCAGGGTCGAGCCCTGGGTCACCAGGGCCACGGCTTCCTTGGGACCTGCGGTCATGACCTTTAGGTCGTAGCCGCCGGAGAGAATTCCTGGCTGGCCGGTGATGATCACGACTGCACGATCAGCCGTGGCCTGATCCAGCGCGGCGTTGAAGGCGGCAATCACGTCCGGGGAGATGGCATTGACCTTGCCATTGCTCAAGGTCAGGGTCGCGATACCGTCTTCGAGATGGTAGGTAATCAACTCACTCATGACGCAATTCCTTGTATTGAAGTGCAGCAGACGTTACCCATCGCAGCAGATCAGGTAAAGCGCCGTGACTGACTGGTGAGTCAGGCATTGGGCCGGGTATGGGCTTGCATGGCGCAGCAGGCCACGCAGAGTTTCTTCTATATAGCTGTGGGCGAGGCTGGAGAATGGCTGGTTTGCCTTGTCCACGACCCTGGCCGAATCCCCTTCAACGACAGAACGTCCTTAAGCGCATGAAAATTCTGAAAAAAACCTTTGCCATCTGAAAAGCTTTCGACTACATTAGCGCGCCTCGACAGACTGAATCGGTTTGACGAGATACGGTGAAGTGTCCGAGTGGCTTAAGGAGCACGCCTGGAAAGTGTGTATACAGGAAACTGTATCGAGAGTTCGAATCTCTCCTTCACCGCCACATTTGAAACGACAAAACCCCTGAAAACGTTGAAGTTTTCAGGGGTTTTGTGTTTTCAGAGAGGCAAAAAAGCCCATATGAGAGCCCCATGGGAATACGGGCTGCTAATTTGTCTACGTTCGAACCCGTTCTAGGGGCTTTGTCACCATTCGGTGCTTGAATACCCAGGGCGTGCTGCAGCATGCCGATGACGTCCGAGCCGTCCTCGTTGATCCACATGCCGTAGTGCTGCCGGATCATGTTCGCGCTGGTATGCCCCACCTGCTCTGTGATCCAGTCCACTGATGCCAGACCAGTGGTCAGCAACTAGCTGGCATATGTGTGGCGGCACTGGCCATGCCCGCGATATCGAACGCCGGCCGCTTTCAAGTGCGCGTTGACGAGCCTGTCCCTCACGACAAAGTCACTGACGTGCGGCAAACCGCTCTTGGTGTTCAGGAGCACGAAGTGCAGTTTGTGCTTGCGGACTGTCTTGTTATCCCGCTCCACAATATCGACAGTGTCTACGGTCTTGAGCTGGTTGATGGCGTCAAGCTTGCGTAGGGTATCCCTCGCGGGCTCCAGCAAGCGCACCTTGCGCGTCGAGCGTCGGGTTTTCGTCACGCGGTAGGCTCCGCGCACCTTGGTGTGGCGGAGAGTGACTGTCCCCTGTTTCATATCGACGTCCTCCCACGCCAGCGCAATGGTCTCCGACACCCGTGGGCCTGCCCAAATCATAAACTGCACCATCAGCAGTTCCTGGGCGCAGTTGGTGGGTGTTTCGGATCTCTCCTTCATCGCCAAATTTGAAACGACTAAATCACTGAAAATATTGAAGTTTTAAGGGTTTTTTGTTTTCGGGAGGGGCGAAAAAAGGTCCATATGGGAACATCCAAGGGAACACTTGAGGATTCTGTTCAGCGCCCGACCTCCGAATTTCTCTCTCAGCACTGCAGGGCGGGGCGGATCTAGGCCTACGGCTCTTGCTGAAGGCATGGAAGCGATGGGCTCAACTATTCGTGGCACTGAAATACTATTACTCTGCTTTGTATGGCCGACGATCAATCCGGTCATCTACATACGAGGGAGCGATGACAGTATCCAATCTAGAAAACTACCGGAAAGATCTGAGCGCGTTGCTCCAAGAGGGCGGGGTAGTTCTTCAAGCGCTTCGCCGTGATGCGGATGGTAAGGACGAATGGCGAGCCCGTTTGGCAAGGGCGGGGTGGACCGAGGAAAAAATTGAAATTTATTAAAGTAAGCTCAAGCCCTTTCGGATTTGCTACCACCACTGTTATTCGGAAACTCTGGTCGTTGTAAGGCAGTTACTTTCCGACCGGTATGTGGACTTCGTGAAATTTTATGAGCGACCAAAAACGCGAAAGTCTTTTGATGTCGAGACTTATCGAATAGAGAACGCGTGCCAGTCCCTTTCGTCGACTCGGTAAAACGAGGGGGGCGTTGACATGTCTGGCGCTATTCAATTGCAGCAGCAGATAGCGATCCTTGAGTCCATAGAAAAACGTTTCGAAAGTTCGCTCTTTGATATCAAGCAATTGGTGCTGACTGATCTCTTTGACTCTGAACTCGACGTTGCCAGAGAACTACTAAAAAATAAATTTTCTCGTGCTGCGGGGGGGGGGGCATCGGAGTCTTACTGGAAGGATATCTGAAGCAAGTATTTGATAACCATAATCTACCCAAGAAGTCTAGCGCTATTGCAGTGCTAAATGATGCGCTAATAGTAGCGGGTGTCATTGAGTTGTCGCAGTCTAGGCATGTTCAGTTTATTGGCGATATTCGTAATAAATGTGGTCATAAAAACTCGACTGATCCAACGGTTGGTGAGGTAGGTGAACTAATTGTTGGAGTCGATAAGATTATAAAAACTATTTCCTGAACCACTTGCAGGGGCCAATATGGCCCCTTTGAGAGTTTTCCCAGAATTTCAGGGCAAGTTGAAGCTGGACTACCCCCATTCCAATAGATATTTTCTGGCCTCATAACGAGGCGCTTTCAAGGGCCTCAGCACTGACGCCGCCCAAGTGACTATGATGGCGAGTACGGTTGTAAAGCACTTCGATGTAATCGAACACATTGGCTCGAGCCGGATCGCGGGTTTTATAGATGCGCTTGCGTATGCGCTCTTTCTTTAGGCTGCTGAAAAAGGACTCAGCCACAGCATTATCCAAGCAGTTGCCGCGCCGACTCATGCTGGGTTCTAGGTTGTTGGCAGCACAGAATCGTTTCCAATCATCACTGCCGTACTGGCTCCCCTGATCTAAGTCAATGATGACCCGACTCTTGGGCTTGCGTCGCCATAGGGCCATAAGCCATGCACCCAAGGTCAACTCGCGGGCTATATCGACTTCATCGATCAGCCAGCCACCTTGCGTGCATACAGATCTACTACCACAGTCAAGTACAGCCAGCCTTGCCAGGTGCGGATGTAGGTGATGTCGGTGGGCGCATCGACGGTGAACTTTCGGTTGAGATGGTTGGGGGCGATGATTGAGGGGGCGCCCAGCGATCGGGCGGGGGGGGGGCTTGTATCCGCGTAGCGTCTTGATCTTGTGGACGTGCATCAAACGAGCAGCACGATGCTTGCCGCAGGTTTCCCCCTCGCCTCCCGTAGATCGCCCAAGACGCGGCGCTCACCATAAACTCCACGACTTGCGGCGGAGAAGCTGCGGATCAGTTGGAGCAGCCGGTGGGTGTCCTGCGCACGATCAGAAACGGGCTTGTGCAGCGATTGATAGAGCCCGGCACGAGCAATTCGCAACACTCTACACATGGTAGCGCCTGCATGCTGATGGCGATGCTCGTTCATAACGCGGTACTTCAGTCGGACTCCCTGGCAAAATACCGCGCGGCTTTTTTAGGATAACTCGCTCTTCTTCAAGGCGGCGCATCTGGGCCCTTAGCCGTAGGATTTCGCTCTTGGCTTCGAGCAATTCGCTGGCCTGATTTTCTGCTTTATCAGGGGGCGGCGCTCACCCATTTGTGGGGACTATGAGTCGAGACGCCGAGGCGTGCGGCAATCTCCGCGACTGAATAGCCGCGTTCAACCACCTGCCTGACGGCTTCCGCCTTGAATTCTGGGGTGTATCGCTGGGTACTCATAGACTTCCTCCTATGCTCAAAGCATAGGCCTGGGATGTCTACCTTTCCGGGGACAGTCCAGAAAATTAACGATTTCGGCCAGGAAAAATCGTACAAAGAGGAGTGTTTCTAAATGTATAATGTATTTTTGGCGTAGGAATGTTCTGCGTTTTTCTAGACACAAGTGACCATTTGCTAAAGAATGCACCGGTTATTTTGTAATAAAAACGCAGTATTTTCCTCAGAAAGACTCCAGTGATTTTACTTAATTTATAGCTGAAAGACCCTGTGCCACTTTGTATTCGCATTTGCGGCATCGAGAGGGTGGGAGCCGTAGCTGATTTGGAGTGGCAATGCGTGAAGGAGTACAAGTGACACTTGTCCCAGTCATTATCTGCGGCGGCGCGGGCAGTCGCCTGTGGCCGGTTTCGCGTTCAGCTCATCCCAAGCCGTTTATCGAACTGCCGGATGGTGGCAATTTGATTCGAAAAACATACAGTCGGGCCTTGGCTTTGGGAGTGGTGAGTGAAGTTCTGACGATCACTAACCGTGATCTCTATTTCAAGACGCTCGATGAGTACTGCGCACAGAATCCTCAATTCAATCGTTTGAGTTTTGTCCTGGAGCCCTTTGGACGCAATACCGCTGCGGCAGTTGCGTTAGCGGCCCAAGAAGTTGTGCGTACTCATGGGCAAGATGCTGTCATGTTGGTGTTGCCAGCCGATCATTTAATCGATAACCAAGTGGCATTTGCCGATGCTTTTTCTGCCGCCAGTGCCCTGGCAAGAGAAGGATGGCTGGTGACCTTTGGGGTCAAACCCGAATATCCGGAAACCGGCTATGGCTATATCCAGAAAGATAATGACGTGCCCCTTGGCAATGGTTTCAAGGTCAAGCGTTTCGTCGAGAAGCCGGGTCTGGAAACTGCCCAGGGTTATTTGGCTTCGGGCGAGTACTTCTGGAACTCGGGCATGTTCTGTTTCCGCGCCGGAACCTTGCTAGAAGAAATGGCATTGTGTGCCCCCGATGTGTTCAGTGCTGTCGAGCAGTGCCTGGCTTGCTCGGGCACGATGCAAGGCGATAGTCATCGAAGCCTGCACCTGGACCCGGAGAGCTTTTCCAGGGTCCCTGATATCTCTATCGACTTCGCATTAATGGAGCGCTCCAGCAGAGTCGCGACGGTTCCTTGCGATATCGGCTGGAGTGACATCGGTTCGTGGAACGCCATGAGTGAACTGTCACCCGCGGACGAACAGGGTAATCGTGTTGAAGGCGAGGCTATTTTTCATGGGGCCCGTAACAACTACGTGCGCAGCCAGCACCGTGTAGCGGCCTTGGTGGGCGTTGAGGATCTGATCATTGTCGATACGCCTGATGCGCTGTTGGTCGCGCACAAGAACCATGCGCAAGATATCAAGTCGATCACCGAGCAGTTGAAAACAAGTGGTCACCAGTCTCATTTGGATCACACGACCGTACGACGCCCCTGGGGAACCTACACGACCCTGGAAGAGGGGGTGCGTTTCAAGATAAAGCGAATAGTCGTCAAGCCCCAGGGGTCGTTATCGCTGCAAATGCATCACCATCGTAGCGAGCACTGGATCGTGGTGAGTGGTATGGCGCGAGTGGTCAACAATGATCGCGAGTTTTTGTTGAATACCAATGAGTCGACCTTTATTCCTGCAGGGCACACGCACCGCTTGGAAAATCCTGGTGTCATCGATCTGGTACTGATCGAGGTGCAGAGCGGCGACTATCTGGGGGAAAACGATATTGTTCGATTTGAGGATATTTACGGCAGGGCCGTAGGGTAAATCGCGAGTTTTTAGAGGCGGGGCCGAGGCCTCGCTTCTTCGGGTTTGCTTTTAGGCGTATCAAGGATCGAAGCTATAGTCAAATGTTGCAATAAGTCAGGTATATGCCCGGCTTTCTTCAGGAGTCAGCGATGTTGGGGTTGTTTAGAAGCCTTTGGGAGTACCGAGGTTTCGTCTGGTCATCCATTCGGAATGAGTTCGTTGCCCGTTTTGCCCGGAGTCGATTGGGCGGTCTGTGGATGATCATTAACCCGCTTGCGCAAGTAGCGATTTATGCGCTGGTTTTATCCAATGTGTTGGCGGCGAAGCTACCGGGAATTGATAACAGGTATGCCTATGCGCTTTATTTGATGGCAGGGCTTCTGGCCTGGAGCCTGTTCTCTGAAATCATCGGGCGTTGCCTGACACTATTTATTGATCAGGGAAACCTGATGAAGAAAATGCGTTTCCCGCGTATTACCTTGCCGGTTATTGCAGTGGGTTCTTGTCTACTGAACTACGGGCTTTTGCTCGTCGCGTTGTTATTGGTGTTTGCTTTGTTAGGCCAGTCTCTGACCTTGTACGCTTTCTGGCTTGTGCCGCTGACAATGGTTGTCACTGCATTGGCGGTGGGTATCGGCTTGGTGCTGGGCGTCCTTAATGTATTTGTCCGTGATACTGGCCAAGTAGTTCCAATTGTCCTGCAAGCTTGGTTTTGGTTCACGCCGATCGTTTACCCCGAAAATATTATTCCCGAAAGTTTCAAGGGGCTGATGGCTTACAATCCGATGTACCCGATTGTTACTGCTTATCATGACGTATTGGTGCATTCACGTATGCCCAATATCGATGGGCTTATTATTCCAACAGCGATTGCGATTACTCTGATGTTGTTGGGGTTAATGATGTTTAGACGCGCTGCACCAGAAATGGTGGACGTACTATGAGCCTTTTGAGTGTGAGCAACCTGGGTAAGGCCTACCGGGTTTATGCCTCAGAGTTTCAGCGGATCGGCCGTTGGTTTGGCTTGCCGATAAAACCCAGTGAAGAGCACTGGGTGATAAAAGGTGTCAATTTTACGATTCATCCAGGCGAATCGATTGGCATCGTTGGCCAGAATGGAGCTGGCAAATCAACATTGCTGAAAATGATCACCGGTACGCTGCAAGCCTCTGAAGGCAGTGTACAGATTAATGGGCGTATTGCTGCCATTCTGGAATTGGGGATGGGGTTTACGCCGGAGTTGAGCGGGCGTCAGAACGTCTTTCATTCTGCTGGCCTGATGGGCTTCAGTGCCGCCGAAATCATCGGGGCGATGCCGGATATTGAAGCCTTTGCGGAAATTGGCGCATATTTTGACGAGCCGGTAAGAACCTACTCCAGTGGCATGCAGATGCGTGTTGCCTTTGCAGTGGCGACAGCGTTCAAACCTGATTTACTGATCGTCGATGAGGCACTTTCCGTCGGCGACAGTTACTTTCAAGCCAAGTGCTTCAAGCGAATCAAGCAATACCGCGATGAAGGAATGACCTTGATTTTGGTGTCCCACAGTGCGGATGATATTGTTCGACAGTGCGAAAGGGCCATTCTGCTCAAGAATGGGCGTGTTGAGTTCGATGGTCCCTCCCGGGAAGTTACCAATCTCTATCTCGATGAGCTTTTCGGCAAAAAGAAAGGCATAGTTCATGAAACGGAAGTCGAAAGTCCGGGGCTTGTTTCAGAAGATTTCCTGAATGCTGACGATATTTTTGCTACTCGTGGAGGTTACAACCCATCAGAATACCGCTGGGGCCATGGCGGTGCGGCGATTCTGGACTATCTGGTTATTGTCGATGGTGAGCGGTTCCCATCACGTATCGAGAGTAACTCAAACGGTGATTTTTACTTCAAGGTCAGGTTTGATGCCGACTTTGAAAATGTCGTGCCCGGTTTTTTGATAAAAACGTTGGATGGCGTTTTTATTTATGGCACAAATTCGTTTGTGTCAAGTCGTGGTCAAATTGTTATATCTGTGAAGGCTGGCGATATCAGAATGTTCAAGTTCTCAGTCCCACTGAATTTGAACGCGGGAGATCATCTGATCTCATTTGGTATATCGTCAGGTAACCCGTTGGTGGGTGATTTAATACCATTAGACCGACGTTACGATTCCGTCATGTTGAACATAAGCAGGGTCGTCCAGTTCTGGGGGATATCAGATATGCAGGCAACCTTCAATATTGAATATCAGGACTCTTTGAAAGTTGAGATTGTGGCGTATGATTGAACAATTGGTAGCGGACTTGCCAGAGGTATACCAACCAATCTTTGGTCATTCTGATTTTTCAGATCATGCTTCGCGTCCCTGCGCGGACCGACTCGAAGTAATCGCAGTCATTTATGACGCGTTACAAACGCTTCTCGGCCGACCACTCAAAATTCTGGATTTGGGTTGCGCTCAGGGGTATTTCAGCTTAAGTCTTGCCTCTCGTGGTGCATCGGTTAGGGGGGTCGATTTTCTTGATAAAAATATCTTTTTATGTAATGCGCTCGCAGAGGAAAACCCTCAATTTAACGTGACTTTTGAAATAGGGCGTGTTGAGGACGTAATTGATCAATTACAGCCTGGGCAGTATGACTTAATACTTGGATTGAGCGTTTTTCATCATGTGATTCATGAGCGTGGAGTTGATGAGGTAAAACGCTTATTTCAGAATGCTGCGGTCATGTGTGGTGCGCTGATTTTGGAAGTTGCGCTGCGTGAGGGGGATTTGTATTGGGCCAGCGCTCAGCCCGAAGATCCTTTGGTTCTGCTTGAAGCTGTTACGTTCGTTCGTGAGGCTGCGCGTTGTAAAACGCACCTTACAAGCGTAGAGCGTCCGCTTTATGTGGCGAGTAATAATTATTGGATAGTCCAAGACAAGGCAGGGATGTTCGATACGTGGAGCAAGGACTCTCACGCGCTAGCAAATAATACGCATGAAGGAAGCAGGCGATACTTCTTCGGATCCCAGGAAGTTATTAAAAAGTATCATTTTGTAGGACCAAGAGCAGAACATAATCGCCTTGAATTTTTTCGTGAAAGGATGTTTTTGTCTGATGCACCTCCTGGCTATCCTGCGGCCCTTCCAATAGTTTTTTCTGAAACTGAGCGGGAGGGTTGGGTTGTTATGCAGCGGCTTCAGGGGAACCTGCTGCTAGACGTACTGAGCGATTCTTTTCTGGATCGTAAACGTATACTTAAAGATATTTTAGAGCAATTGGTAGAGTTAGAAGTTTTCGGTTTTTATCATAACGATGTTAGAGCTTGGAATATTCTCGTTGCAGAGTGCGGCGGTGCGTACCTAATTGATTATGGTGCTATTTCGCAAGAAGCAAAGGACTGCGTTTGGCCTCATAATGTATATCTAGCTTTTATGGTATTTGTTCATGAATTGGCAACGGGGCACGTTGCGGATCCATCCCCTATTCGACAGATCTCAATTGCACCATTTAAGTTACCACAACCGTTTCGTAGTTGGGCGTCTGGGTTGTGGGCTTTACCTGCAAAGCAATGGAGTTTTCGTTTGATGCTTGAGCACCTCAATGCTTTAGGTGAGCAACCAACAGATGGGGAACCAGAAAAAAATGAAGAGCTTTGGATGCAAGCCATCGAAGAGGCGATAGACCTACACAGTGGGCGCATTCGAGATTTAGGTGAGCAACTTTTAGGGAAAAGTCACGATATGGACCTACGGCTTGAGAGTGTTCGGGACCGGGTGGAGAGTGTTGCCGAGTTTACTCTTGATGTTCAGGGAAGTATGAAGGATTTTGAACGGCGGGCGATACACAGTGAAGCGATCGCTGAGCAGCTGCGGCTGCAGCTCCAGGATGCGAGCCAACGCATTCAGTCTGCAGAGCGACGTAGCCATGAGACTGAGTTGGCGCTACGTGAAAGCATCGGCCGAGCAGCCCAAGCAGATGCAAGACGGGTATCCTCAGAGTACTTGAGTGACTCGTTACGAGAGCAGTTCAAACAGTCGGCCAATGACTTGTTTGAGCTCTGCAAGGGGCATCAAAAAATCATACTTCAGTTCGAGAGCGAACAGCGACGTCGTTTGAGTCTTGAAGCACAGATTGAGAATGTCGAGGAGCGCGCCTGTGTGTTGGAAGCAGAGCGTGACATTATTCTTAGCGAGGCTGGTGCTGCTCAAACGCAAATTGAATATTTGGAAAACCATCCAAAACACTTGGGTTTGCAAATAAAGATATTGACTGGGCAACTCGTTTCTATAGAGGAATATAGAAAACGTTTAGTTGATGAGTTAAATATTCATCAGTCGCGTACGGTGGAATTGGACGAACAGTTACAGGAGGTTCGTCAACGTCTTGCTGTTGCATTGTCTGATGCTAGCCGCGAACAAGCTAATGAGATTGAGGCCGCGCACCAGCAGGCGCGGACCACATTAGATGAAGCGCTTGCAAATGCACATCATTGGTATGCCCAGGCAATAGCAAATGAAAAGCTGGTAACAGCGCTTCATAAAAGCACCTCATGGCGTATTACTTGGCCTATGCGGGTAATAACTCGAGCATTACGCTGGACTTTGCTACTTCCAGTGCGGCTGATCAGAGCGGTTATGCGCAGAGGGGCGGTAATGCTCATTCGGTATCTGCTAGATCTACCGGCATTGAGTAGATCCCTTATCGTTTTCCTCAAGCGTTATCCACGTCTATACGCGCATCTGCGTGGTTTTGCTCGTCACCGAGGATTGATCCGAGCGAATCAGATTTCTACAACTAATACTGATTTTATCACTTCTCAAGTGAAATCAATGCAAAGGCCCTTGATGCAAGCTAGGGACTCATATCGGGATTTTGAGGGTGCGTCAGTTACAAAAAATGAATACTCCGAGAAAAGGATCGCCGTTCTGGCGCCTATTTCCAGTTCGGGTGTGGCAGGTGGTGCAGAGCGTTTTTATTCAGGACTGGTTAAAGCTCTACAAGCTCAGGGTTGCGAGGTAGAACTGATTTGCTTGCCTGTTGATGAAGCTACGTTTGATGGTATTAAACAAGGTTATCAGGATTTTGCCGAATTAGACTTGAGCGAATTTGATTTAGTCATATCTACTAAGGCGCCATCTTACGCTGTAAAGCACCCTAATCACATACTGTATCTGGTTCATACCGTTAGGGTCTTTTATGACATGTTTGATGATGTTTTTCCTCATGCTAATGAGGAGATAAAAGCGCAGCAGCGCTGGGTTCATCACCAAGATGGGCAAGCTTTTTCCCAGGTAAAACACCGGTTTTCCATTGGGGCTGAAGTATCTAAGCGATTAGTTGATTGGAATGACTATGATGCTGAGGTCATTCATCCTCCGATGGATATTGATGGACTTTACAACACAGGTACCGGGGATTATTTTTTTATGCCTGGTCGTCTTCACGAGTGGAAGCGAGTTGATTTGGCTATCAGGGCAATCAAGCATTCGTCGTTGGCAATGAAACTGGTTGTTTCGGGGGAGGGGGACGCCGCGCAGTACTTGCGTGAACTCGCTGATGGAGATGCTCGGATAGAGTTTCTGGGGCGAGTCGATGACGAAACACTTAAGCGCCTATATGCCGGCGCATTGGCTGTTCCATTTCTTCCTATTCGCGAAGACTACGGTTATATCACGCTGGAAGCGTTTGCTTCCGGTAAACCGGTTATTACATGTACCGACTCTGGTGAGCCTCAAGCTATTGTCGAACATGGAGTTTCGGGGTTTGTTTGTCTGCCGCAGCCAGAGTCGGTTTGCCAGGCTTTTGAACGGCTTTGGTTGGATCGTACACTCGCTACTCGTATGGGCAAGGCGGGGCAAGAGCGAGTATCCGGTATTAACTGGGTGGGTGTTTCCAATCGCTTGCTGCAAGCCGGCTTTCCCGAGATTAACACCCCTGTGATTCATCTTAAGCCACCGCTCAAGGTTGCAGTGCTTGACATGCAGCCGATCATTCCCGCAGTTGGTGGAGGTAGACTTCGTTTGCTGGGGCTCTATCATGCGCTTGGAGAAGACCTGCAGGTCAGGTATGTGGGGTCGTACGATTGGCCGGGTGAAAAATATCGGCGCCATACGATCACTCCCATGTTTGAAGAGATTGATGTCCCTCTAAGTGCCGAACATCATGCCGCCGCAGAACAAGCCGCACACCAAGCGGGGGGGAAGACGGTAATTGATATGTTGTTTTCTCAGCAAGCGCACTTATCTCCCGACTATCTAAAGGAGGTTTTTGATGCAGTTGAGTGGGCGGAGGTCGTAGTATTCTCGCACCCATGGGTTGCTCCATTAGTGAGTGATAATTTGTTGAGCGGGAAGACGGTAGTGTATGACTCGCAAAATGTGGAGTCAGAGCTGCGTTCGCAACTGTTGAATTTGGATAACCCATTTGAGCAAAGCGTGCTGGATGAAGTTATTCGTTCAGAAAAACTTGTCGGGGATCGGGCTGATATTGTTCTTGCATGCTCACAAGAAGATATAGATGGTTTTTTTGCTCGTTTCGGCTGGAGCAGAAGTAAGCTAAAACTTGTCCCGAATGGTGTTTTCAGCAATGTGATTCGGCCTCCAACACATGATGAGAGGGACACAGCACGTAAGGCTTTAGGTTTTGTCAATAGTGATCGCGTGGCCTTTTTTATAGGCAGTAACTATGCACCCAATATTGAGGCAGGACTGTTTATAGTCGAAGAACTAGCGAAAGAACATCCTAATTGTATTTTTGCAATTGGCGGAGGCGTATGCAGTCGGCTACCGGGAGGGCTACCCAAGAATGTTCGTCGCGTTGGGTTTCTAGAAGAGGAGGATAAGGTCCGTTGGCTGCATGCTAGCGACTTCGCAATTAACCCAATGTTTTCTGGGTCTGGCACTAATATTAAAATGTTCGATTTTATGTCCGCAGGCCTACCTATTGTCGCCACGCATGTTGGTGCAAGGGGGATTGTATCTAACAGTACCGATGGAATATACCTGGCTGAGCGCGAGGATCTGAGCCGTTTGGTAGGAAATATATTTAACAATCGTGATGCAATGATCTCGGGCGGCCATAGTAATCGACGTTTTGTCGAGGAATATTTCTCTTGGGAAAGTATCTCTCCGGCATTGGGTTGTATCATTCGTAGTGCGAACTTGCGTAGGCAGGGCTCCACATTGCTGTCCGGCGCAGATACAAAAAAGACGCTTAGAGTGGCACATTTGAGTACCGTTGGCCTCAAATGCGGAATTGGTGAGTACACTAGAAAACTAATAAGCGTTTATCAGAATAATGGTGTTTCCAATTTTATTTTAGGTGCGCAGGCTGCAAACGAACAACCTGATCTTGCAGGTATTGGCGTACCTGTCGAAATAGTTTGGTTTTTTGATAATGTGACATGGAAAAATAGTCGTATCGAGAACGACGCTCTAGAAAACTTACTTAAGTGGGAGGTCTCTCACTTAGTTATTCAATATCACCCTGGTTATTATTCTGCTGAAGCTCTGAGCTCCTTCGTTGAGTCGGTGATTTTTCACGATATTACAGTCTCGGTGATTGTGCATAACTTTGTGAATGAAAGTGCCTCGGCCATGTGCAAGCTTAATAAGTTGGGTGTCACATTATTTTCTCATCGAACAACCGAGGTCCTTCAGGCAAAGTTGCTGGGTGTTGTCCTTGAAAAGATCCCCTTGGCGATGGAGTTTATACAGGACTTTCCGCGCAAGACGATTACTCATCGAGACTGGATTGCTAAACCGCCAGTTATTACAACGACAGGTTTCCTGCGGAAGCACAAAGGGGTTACTTCCCTGATTCGTGCTATGTCCGAAGTGCTAAGGGTATTTCCTGGTGCGCAGTTGATTGTTCAATGTGCTCTATACCCAAGTGAAGACTCCAGACAGGAGCTTAAAGACTGTGAGTTGGAGGTTGCTCGGCTTGGCTTACAAGACTCTGTCAAATTGGATACACGCTTTCTCGATAAGAATCTGGTGCTGAAAGAGTTGGCGAAGGCAGATCTTGCAGTGTTGCCTTACGAGCAGAGTAACGAAGGCGGGAGTGCTACTGCGGCAGATTGCATGTGTGTGGGGCTGCCATTGATTGTTTCAACCGCTGAGATATTCGATGAAGTGCGGAGCGTAGCATTCACAGTTTCGCCAGATGTTGCAGAAATATCCCAAGGTATTTTGAATGTGTTGTCAGATTCTGAGCGTTATGCTGCTTTAGTGGAGGCTTCGATAGAGTATGCAAAGGAAAATTCTTGGGAGAATATTGCAGGAGTATTTTTGTCTACATAAACGCTAGCGGGCGTCGAAAAAGCGTTATGTAGTTGACGCTTTCGATGCCTTCTATAGCATTAGCCTATTTAAGCACCTGCGCAGAGGTATTTGCTCTCTGTTGCAGGGGGGGCGATTTGCAATTAATAGGGCGTGGGCAGTGTTCGTGATTTGCTGGGGTACGAGCGTAATGGGGTGGACGTATGATTGATATTCCTAGATTTAAGGTGAAATACACCAATGGCCTAGTACTGGCTTTGGTGTTTGTATTTTTTTCATTTTTATATGTTCTGTTTAAGAATCTTGGACTCTATCCTCTGGTTATGTCGGATGAGTATAATTATAGTAAATACTCGAGGTTGTTGCCGCTTTCTCAGGAGTTTTTACCGAATTACCTTTATTTTTTCATATATGGGGCTGTTAGTTACTGTGGGGACGGTTTTTTACAGTGTTCAAGGGTTCTTAATACTGCTTTTTTTATCTGCTCTTTTCCATTTATTTATCTGACATCAAGACTGGTCGTTACAAGAACAGTTTCGTTTTTTATTGCAGCAGTGTCTATTTTAGGGCCTTTGAATTCTTATACGGCTTACTATATGCCCGAGTCGCTTTATTTTTTTTGCTTTTGGGTGTTTTGTTGGTTTGCTTTGAGGCTGGATCTTCGCTCTAGCTTAGCTTCGTGGGTGGCATGTGGTGCGATATTAGGTGTGTGCGGCTTAGTCAAGCCACATGCATTTTTTCTCGTTCCGGCGGTTATTGTCTATATGTTGTATTTAGGGTGTAAAGCCTGTGATGTTTCTTTGCGCTGTATAGTTTCCCGAATTGTCGTTTTTGTATTGGCGGCTTTTATAGTTAGAGTCGCGTTTGGCTACCTTTTAGCTGGGCCGAGTGGTTTATCTGTTTTTGGGTCTTTTTACTCCTCTGAGATTAATAAGGCGTCTGGTGGGCTGCAAAAATATATAGAGCTTGCTCGCTTGAGTATCTATAGTGTAGCTGGGCATATTTTCTCATTGAGTGTATTGTTTGGTCTTTCTCTCGCTATTGCACTTGCGACGGTAGGTAAATCGCTCCTTTCTAAAGGGGATGTGAGCCCCAAGCAAAAAATTTCGTTTTTTTTGATAATCAGTTTGTTGGTGCTGATTTCTGTTGTGGCGCTATTCACCGCATCTGTATCTAGTAGTGGCATATATGAGACTATCGGTAGGTTGCATATGCGCTACTATGACTTTTTGTTTCCTATGTTTCTGATAGTTGCCGCCTCGCAAATTAAGAAAGTTGAGCAGGAAGAATTTGGCTGGATGCGTGTAGTGTTTGGTGCTGCTATTTCTATCGCGGCGTTGTATGTTTTGTTTAATGGGCTGGCTGGCTATAGTCCAGGATTTGTTGATAGCCCGAGTCTTATGGGGGTTGTAGCTAATGCAAAAGCTTTTTTTGTATTTAGTTTGATTTCTTTCACTCTGATAGTTTTGTGGGTGGCAGGCTCCAAAAGGTCTGTAATACTGTTTTTATACTGTTATGTGCCGCTTTCAATGGGGTTTTCTTCTTTTTATTTAAATAAGAACGTTTATGCGGCAGTAAAACCGACGGTTTTTGATAGTGCTGGTATTTTTTCTAAACAGTATTTGCCTGTTCAGGAATTGCCGCATACGCTAGTGGTTGGTAGGGATGTTGCGGGGTTGTATCGCACTTTATTTCATATGGATAATGCAGGTGCTAGTTTCGAGGTGTTACCAGAGGGGAAGCAATACGATTTTTCTACTGTGCCTGAGTCAACACAATGGATTCTGGCGGTAGGTGAGAGTTTATTGCCAGAAAAAAACGCGCATGAGTTTCGTGTTGAAATGAACGGTTTTCAACTCGTTAGGGTCGGGCGGGAAATGGAGGTCGATTTTGCTCGTGACTCTTGGCCTGGAATATTAGAGTCTGCTGGTGGTTTTTCTTGGGCTGAGCCGTGGGGACGGTGGTCAGATGCCAAAAAAATTGGCTTAAAATTTCTGGAGCCCTTACCCCAGAATCTTAAAATTACGATTGTTGGTCGGGCCTTTGGGCCTAATGTTGGAAAGGCTATAACTCTTAGTTTGGGCGTTGAAAAGGCAGAGTTCTCCTTGGGTGGGGAAATTGAAGAAAAAGTGGTATATCTGCGGAATAGTGACTATTCCCGCTCAATCTATTTTGATGTTCCAGATCCCGTAAGCCCAAAGGAAATGGGGGCTAGTACTGATGGGCGTAAGCTTGGAATCGGGCTTGTTAAACTACGGGTTGAGGAAGATTAGTGTTAAAGGAGCGACTCATGAAAAAAGCAATTATTACCGGTATTACCGGCCAAGACGGTGCCTACCTTGCTCAGCTGTTGCTGGAAAAAGGCTATGTGGTCTATGGCACCTATCGTCGTACCAGTTCGGTCAATTTTTGGCGCATGGATGAGTTGGGTGTCACTCAGCACCCTAACTTGCATCTGGTTGAATACGATCTTACGGACCTATCCTCCAGCATTCGTCTGCTGCAGACCACTGAAGCGACTGAGGTCTACAACCTCGCGGCCCAAAGCTTTGTGGGTGTGTCTTTCGACCAGCCGGTGACCACCGCCGAAATCACGGGAGTGGGCGCTGTCAATTTGCTGGAAGCCATCCGCATCGTTAACCCGAAGGTGCGTTTTTACCAAGCCTCCACCTCAGAAATGTTCGGCAAGGTCCAGGCAATCCCGCAGGTTGAGACAACACCGTTCTACCCACGCAGCCCGTATGGTGTCGCCAAGCTGTACGCACATTGGATGACCATCAACTACCGTGAGTCCTACGGCATCTTCGGTACTAGCGGTATCTTGTTCAACCACGAGTCGCCACTGCGTGGTCGTGAGTTCGTAACGCGCAAGATTACCGATTCTGTCGCCAAGATCAGCCAAGGCAAACTGGACGTCCTGGAACTGGGCAACATGGATGCCAAGCGCGATTGGGGGTTTGCCAAGGAATACGTGGAGGGTATGTGGCGAATGCTTCAGGTCGATGAGCCGGATACTTTTGTACTGGCAACCAACCGTACTGAGTCAGTGCGTGACTTTGTTTCTCTGGCGTTCAAAGCAATCGATATCAATCTCGACTGGAAAGGCGAAGGCGATCAGGAGCACGCAATAGACGCCGAAAGTGGTAAGACGGTGGTGCGGGTCAATCCGAAGTTCTATCGCCCGGCCGAAGTTGAGCTGCTGATCGGTAATCCTGAAAAAGCCAAGGCTGTGCTGGGCTGGGAGCCAAAAACCAATCTGGAGCAACTATGCCGGATGATGGTCCAGGAAGACCTGCGCCGTAATGAGCAAGGCTTTTCCTTCTGAGGTCAGTAGGGCGTGTTCACTTGCGTTCCAGGCGGGCGGGCTCGTGTTTGAGCCTGTTCCGTCCTATTTATGTTGTTCCGGCCAAGGGGGAATAGCGGTGAAACATGTTTTGTTAACCGGAGCTAATGGTTTTGTCGGTCAAGTACTGCTCGACCAGCTGTTGGCTGGTTATCGGGTGAGTTGTGCTTGCAGCACGCTCAATCCGTCACCCCGTGCGGGTGTCGAGCAGGTTGTATTGGATATTCGAGACCCAATTGCCTGCGCTGCAACATTGGAACGGTTAAAACCAACCCATATTATTCACTTGGCCGCCATTTCTCATGTGCCGACCAGTTTTCGTGATCCCCTGCTGACTTGGAATACCAATGTCATTGGCAGCCTGAATTTACTGGAGGCCATCAAGCAAAAGGTTCCGGATGCATTCGTTGTATTCGCCAGCTCTTCGGAAGTGTATGGCGAGGCATTCAAGGCAGGGACGGCGTTGGACGAAACCAGCCCATGCTTGCCGATGAACCCCTACGCCGCCAGCAAATTGGCTGCGGAGTTGGCATTTAAACAGTACTTCAAGCAAGGCATTCGAGGTGTTATAGCGCGCCCCTTCAATCACATTGGCAGTGGCCAGTCTCCTGACTTTGTAACGGCCTCCTTTGCTCGGCAGATCGCTTTGATCGAGAGCGGGAAGCAAGCACCTGTCATGCAGGTTGGTAATCTTCAAGCATGCCGCGACTTTCTTGATGTGTGGGATGTGTGTTCCGCTTACCTGCGGTTGCTTGAGTTGAGCGACGGTCGTGATCACCCCCACGTGCTCAATATCGCATCGGGGCAGGCACGCAAGATTCAGGAAGTTCTTGATGAGATGATCAGCCAGAGTACCGCCGTCATTTCAGTCGAACTCGACCCACAGCGCTTGCGCCCATCGGATATTCCATTTGCTGTTGGCAACGCTGAAGGTATCCGAGAGGTGCTTGGCTGGCAGCCTACTATCCCGTTCAAGGAGACACTGGCCTCGTTGCTGGCGGATTGGCGCATGCGTGTGGTGACTGAACAATGAACGTGCTGATGGGGACTGAGTCGTTGCAGCCTCCTTTGACGGGGATTGGGAACTACACGCTCAATCTACTGAAGGAGTTTCAAGGGCTGTCGGCTATAGATGCTGTGGACTGCTTTGACGGTGTTCGATTTTCATCGGCGGTAGATGTCTTGAGCAGGCAGTTACCTTGTGTAAGCCCAGGTGGTGGGTGGAAAAGCAAACTACGCAGTTCTGTGCGCGCATTGCCGTTGGCTTATCGTCTCAAAGCGGCTTGGTCGGGAGCGCGATTTCGACAGGGCGAGTGCACGCGTCGAGACTTTGTCTATCACGAGCCGAATTTTATTATTAAAGACTATGATGGTCCTTGCGTTACCACTGTGCATGACCTCTCGTTCATCAGTCATCCGCAATTTCATCCTGCGGAACGTGTCGCTTGGTTGAGCCGTCAACTACCTCGTACGCTGGACCGCGCCAATTTTGTGATTACAGATTCAGAAATCGTTCGTGCGCAGTTGATTGAGCAATTTAGTGTGTCACCCGACCGCGTTGCAGCGATTTATCTTGGCGCGGATGCTCGGTTCATACCGCGATCGGAAGGTGAGACTGAGTCGGTTCTGGCTCGGCACGGTCTTGTTCATGGTCGCTATTTAGCATTTGTGGGAACCATTGAGCCACGTAAAGGCATTTCGGCCTTGTTGGATGCCTGGGAGCGTTTGCCGTCGTCGCTGCGTCGGGGTTGGCCCTTGGTGATTGCCGGGGCTCCGGGCTGGCAAAATACGACATTGATAAATCGCATTCTAGCTTTTCAGGCCAAGGGCGAAGTCCGGTTTCTTCAATTTGTAAGCGCTGATGATCTACCGTTCATCTATGCGGGCGCTGCAGTCTTTGTCTATCCATCGATCTATGAAGGGTTTGGTTTGCCGGTACTTGAAGCAATGTCCTGTGGGGTGCCTGTCATTTGTGGCATTGGTACTTCGATGGCCGAGTTCGCTGATGGGGCTTGCTGCCTGGTTGAAGTCGAGCAATCCGAAGCGTTGGCTACCGCCATTGTGGAGCTGGTTGAGTCTCCCGACTTGAGACTTCGAATGGCATGTAACGGTCAGGTCCAGGCACGTCGATTTTCTTGGTCACGTTGTGCACAGGAAACCTTGAACGTCTACGTCAGGGCGATGGAGTCTGCATAATCCCTAACCGGAGTATCAGAAAAGTAAGAGGAAGCGGCGCCAAACACATGAAATATGCTCCTAAAATCGATATAGGTGTTTTTTGAAAATATTACATTTTTACAAGACCTTTGCCGCCCATCAACATGGGGGGGTAGAGATGTTCATCCGACATTTGACTCATGCGACTAGTCGGCTGGGGTGTGAAAACGTTGTACTTTCTTTGACGTCTGAAGGCGCATCAACGCAAGAGGGACCTGACTACCAGTTGGTCCATGCCAAGGAGGATTTTAACTTGGCATCAACGGGAGTGTCGTTGTCATCCTTCAAGATATTCTCTGTGTTAAGCAAGTCTGCGGATATTGTTCATTATCATTTTCCATGGCCATTTATGGATGTCGTGCATTTCGCCACGCGTGTGAAAAACCCCACGGTGGTGACTTATCATTCGGACATCGTTCGTCAAAAATTACTCAAGTGTCTCTATAGCCCTTTGCAAAGTGCCTTTTTGAAGAGCATGGACGCTATCGTGGCGACGAGCCCCAATTATTTGGAAAGCTCACCAGTCCTGGCCCAATACCGTAATAAATCGACGTATATTCCAATTGGCCTGGAGGAGTCGATGTATCCGGCCCCCGAAGCTGAAAAAGTTGCGGAGTTGCGCGAGCGACATGGCCGTTTTTTCCTGTTTGTAGGTGTTCTACGTTACTACAAGGGCCTGGAATTCCTGTTGCAAGCCATTGAGGGCCAAGGCTGGCCCTTGTTAATTGTAGGGGGCGGACCACTTGAACGTGACCTGATGCGGATGGCAGCTGAGCGTAATTTGCACAATGTGCAGTTTATTGGCCAAGTCAGCGAACAAGAGAAAGTTAATTTAATTCATGCCTGTTATATAGTTGTGTTTCCCTCACACTTGAGATCAGAGGCATTTGGGATCAGCCTGCTCGAAGCTGCGATGTTTGGGAAAGCGATGATTTGCAGCGAAATCGGCACGGGAACCAGTTTTATCAATCAGCATGAGGTTTCTGGTTTAGTCGTGCCACCACGCGATGCGTTGGCGATACGTGTTGCAATGAGGCAGTTATGGGAGTCCGCAGAGTTGGCCGCACGTTATGGAAAAGCTGCTCGCGCACGCTATCTGGCGGTATTCACCTCTAAGTCGATGGGGGACGATTATTTTAGACTTTACTCCGAATTGCTCATGTCCAAAGAAAAGGGAGCGAAGCTTAAAGAACGCAGTGTTCGCCCATTGTGAACAAGCAAGACCAATTCGTATGAGCCGGGTGAACCAGCACCTGAAAAGCAGCGCGGTTAGGGACGAGTGCTGGTATAACTAAAAAATGGACTACCTTAGAGGCCGGTTCATCCCCCATCAGCGCCAGCGCCTGCACGTACCACATCTTGGCTTCCGCCAACGTATCGCGCTCCAACTGACGGTAAGTACTGTCCCCGCGCGCCACCAACAACGACTGCAGGCGCATGAACGTGGCCGCCTTGTAATGCGTCGGGTTAGCCTGGGCCACCGCATCCGGGTTGGTGCTGTCCAGCGGAACCTCGTTCCAGCGGGTGTCCTCCAGCAATGGACGCACCTTCCACACCTGCTCATCACCATGCTTGGCGCCGGGCTTGAAGATGTGGCTCAACCAGCGCGTGGTCTCATCGAAGTGTTGCTCTTGGATCAAGCACTGCGTCACCAGCATCGGCACGTAGTAGAACAGCTCCCAGAAATACAGGGCATTGGCCCCGGCAAAATCCATCGGCACATCTTTTTTATCCATGTCGGTCAGCGCAGGCTCCAGGATATTTTGGGTCTCCAGGCTGAAAATCTGCTCCAGTCCTTGCCTGGCACGCTGTACCAGCTCGCGGGCAAACAGAGTGTTCAGACGGACAGTGTATGTTTTACCCGGCGAACCCCACCAAGACATGGTTTCAACATCCGCTGTACTGGTGAACAGCTGATGGACCAGGCTGGTGTCAGCCTATGTCAGAACTGCGGATTCAGCCTTTCCGCCTATCGTTAATGAACCGGATGCGCCCACCTCTGGCAGCGTGCCGGCGTTACCCCCCGTTTATCTTCATATCGCACGTGTCGTCGCGGCAGGAAAGAGGTTGAGGAGTGGCAAGAAATTGTCGTGGATCAATGGGGGATGAAGCCTCTCACCGCTCGTCGGAGGTTGGTGCTTTTGAACGGCAGGTCGATAAATGACTGTCTAGTCTGAAACGCCGTGACGAGCAGTATTATTCAGGCAATCAGGAGCTTGCCGGTACTGTTCGATTGTTGGAGGGAGCGGAGCTATGAGAGGTCTTGCCTTTATTGAAGACAATGGGGATGAGTTCCCGATCAACAACTTGGTGCGTTGTGGCCAGGCCGCATTTGAAGTGCAAGAGTCGCCTCAAGCCAATGGCGTGAGCAGGAAAAAAGCGCCGGCTCGGCCGGTGGCCAGTAATACGATGTTTTTCCCCCGGGCCTTGCCCAAGAGAAAGTAAGTTTCAATTCGAACAGCCCCGCTTGATGCGGGGCTTTTTATTGCCTGCAAATTGCCGATGTCATTCTTTATGAAGGGTTGATAAGTAAAGTCTGATAGCGAAAGAAGAACAGGCCGATACGGCTCGTCCGGTTCGCTCTAGCCTGGAAGGCACAGGTAATGGCGCGCGTCGAAGAACCAGGCTGTTGATCAAGTGGTCTGCGGTGATTTCACGGGCCGACTGTTCAACCAAGGCGCATGGTTTTTTTAATTATTGTTTGCGTATTATTTTTTTGGCTGTTTTCGAGTAGTCGTATTAGTTGATTTTTGCCAGGGAGCAGGGCGGAACAGGAGAGTTCTTCTGCTGTTTAAGATTGTTCTTATCTCAATCATTAATAACTGGAGATATGTTCGTTCTCCCGATTTATGCGGGGCTGCGCATCCAGCGATGATGCCTTTATATGAAACGCGATAAGGAAATAACGTGAAAGCCATTTTTAAACTCCTCGCTCTCTCTACTCTCGTAGCTGCAGCCACTGGTTGCACCAGCTACAACATCAGCCAGCCATCCGCCCCTATCGACAGTCAGGTTAAAACTGACTTGAAGGCCGATGTGGCTGTGGGCGAGGCAATCTCGGGTCAGTCGTCGGTGAACATTCTGTTTGGTTTCCTGAAGTTTGGCGGTGACAGCCAGTTTGCCGATGGCGTGGCCTATGGCGGTGATGGCGGTGGCGCTTTGGGCGGCCTGGGCTTCGACCCGGTCAGCGCAGCCAAGTCCGCTGCTGCGTTCAAGGCCGTCAAGGCGTCGGGCGCAGACCTGATCGTGGCACCGCGCTATGAAGTGAACGAAGAAAACTACTTCGTCTTCAAGAAGGTTTCGGTCACTGTCAAAGGCAACAAGGGCAGCATTCGCAGCATCCGCTGAGACCCTGTTGCCAGAGCGTCCAGGCCGCTGTCGAATCGGTTGCATGAGCGGTCAACCCAGGGCTGCTTGTGTGGATCGGGTTCGAGCATTTTCAGCAAGGTGATCTGAACATATCGTCTGGATAGGAGGTTGTGCGATCCGCGGCTGTTGCTCCCGGCCGTGGATGCTTTTCACGAAATCTTCACATCTGCCTGAGTACGCTCAAACCATCCGTTAAAAAGCAATATCCCTAGCCCGTTCCCCAGCGGGCTTTTTTTTGCGCGACGATAAAACTCTTTTAAAATCAGCTGTCCAAGCCACCTGAGAACACCCGGGTGTGGCTGTAGCCGCCTGTTTTGGGGGCGTGGCGCTGGGCTTTTGTGTCAGTTCGACAGTCTTTTTCGAGGTTCAATTCATGCGTTTAACTCTACCTGCCCTGGTTGTGGGACTTCTGCTGGCTCAAGGCGCAATGGCCGGTGATGGCACCGCTGCTATCGGTGGCGGCCTGGGTGGTGCGCTGGGCAATGTGGTCGGGCAGCAGCTTGGCGGCAGCACCGGTGCGGCCATTGGTGCGGGTGTGGCCGGGGCGGCAGGCAGCGCGGCAGGCGCACGTAAAGGCAGCCGGGCCAAAGCCGCGATTGGCGGTGGCCTGGGGTCGGCCGGGGGCTCGCTGATCGGCAATCGCCTGGGCGGCAGCACCGGTTCCACGGTGGGTGCCGGTATCGGCGGCGCTGCAGGTGGAGCCCTGGGGAGCAGCATGGGTCACAAGAAGCGTCATTGATCTTCGCGCCTGTTTGAAAAAACCCGGCCTCGTGCCGGGTTTTTCATGCGTGCTGGTCGGGGCTTGCCATACTGGCAGCAAGCATTTTCATTGCCCCAGGAGAGGATCATGCCTAGTGCCATTCCAGGCCCAGCAGTGCCAGACCCCGCAGAGCCGTCGGTGATCAACGATCCGGGGAACGAAGACCCCGGCTCCTTGCTGGACGACGCGCGGGTGCCATTGCAAGAGGCTCCTGACGAGGACGCAAACGAACCCGATCCCCATGAGTGAATGCCCTGGCATGGCCTTCATCTGGCCACGGTTGCTCGCGACCCGGCCCCGCCGCTATGCTGCTGAATCCTTTAATTGAAGCGTTGCCGAGCACAACCGGCCGTACCTGAGCCGTTCCCTGGAATGTAACTTTGCTAACGGATCAGATGGGATGAATGCACAGTTGAATGATTTGGCGCCGATCAAGGCGGTTATTTTCGACATGGACGGCTTGCTCCTCGACACTGAGGGTATCTACACCGAGATCACCCGCTCGATCGTCGAGCGCTATGGCCGTACCTACGATTGGACCATCAAGCAGAACATCATTGGGCGCGGCGCCGCGGACCTGGCGCAGTACGTGGTGCAGGCCCTGGACCTGCCCATCAGCGCCGAGGAATTCCTGACCTTGCGTGAGCCGCTGATGCGCGAGCGTTTTCCTCACGCTGAAGCGATGCCGGGTGCCCAGCAGCTGGTGCGGCATTTGAAGGCGCACCGGATCCCCATCGCGGTGGGCACCAGTTCCTCGCAGATGTCCTTCGGGGAAAAGATCACTCGCCATGGCGACTGGTTCGCGCTGTTCGACACCATAGTCACCGCCGACGATCCTGAGGTGACGGCAGCCAAGCCGGCGCCGGACATCTTCCTGACCGCGGCCCGGCGCCTGGGCGTGGCGCCCGAGGAGTGCCTGGTGTTCGAGGACTCGCCGTTCGGCGTGACGGCGGCCAAGGCTGCCGGCATGAGCGTGATCGCTGTACCGGATCCGGCGATGGCAGACGCCAGGTTTGCCCATGCCGACGGGATTATTCGTTCGCTCAAGGGCTTTCAGCCCGCTGCCTGCGGCCTGCCGCACTTGCTCTGGTCCTGAGGCAGCAATCACCTCGATAGAAGGGCGCAACGCGTCGGCGCTACTCTTTGCGCCAGCACCCCGAAAAACGGGCCAACCTGATACCGGTGGCCCGTTTTTTGTGCCGTGGCGTCAGGCGCTGAAACCGCCGTCGATGCTCAGGTTGGCACCGGTGATGTAGGCCGCTTCGGGGCCGGCCAGGTAGGCGACAAAGCTGGCAATCTCTTCCACCTTGCCGTAGCGGCCCACCGCCATCATGCCCATCAGGCTGGCGGCGAACTCGCTGTCTGCCGGGTTCATGTCGGTGTCCACCGGCCCGGGTTGGACGTTATTGATCGTGATGCCACGGGGGCCCAGGTCGCGGGACAGGCCTTTGGTCAGCCCCACCAGCGCGGCCTTGCTCATGGCGTAGGGGCCGCCACCGGCGAAGGGCATGCGATCGGCGTTGGTGCTGCCGATGTTGATGATGCGTCCACCTTCGCCCATGTGCCGTGCGGCCTCCTGGGTCGCGATGAACACACTGCGCACGTTGATTGCCAGGGTCTGGTCGAAGTCTTCCAGCTTGAACTCGTCCAGTGGCGCGACGGCCAGTACACCGGCGTTGTTCACCAGGATATCGAGGCGGCCAAAGGCCTGGACGGTGCTGCTTACGGCGTTGCGGATAGCCACCGCATCCGCGCTGTCGGCGTGAATCGCCAGGGCCTTGCCGCCTTTGGCGATGATGCTGTCGCGCAGGGCGTGGGCCTTGCTCGTCGAGCTGACGTAGGTGAAGGCGACGCTGGCACCTTCGGCCGCCAGGCGCTCGACGATGGCTGCGCCAATGCCACGGGAACCGCCTTGGATCAAGGCCACTTTGCCGCTGAGGGTGTGCTTGCTCATGGGTGTCTCCAGAGATTCAAGGCCGGGTTGCCTTGTGCTTGAGGGCGAGTATCAACCGTTGATTAGGCTCTGTGTAGTCGGTAATCCCTATACTCTGTGTAAACCAGAAGTTGAGAATCGCTGTCTATGGAAGCCTTCAGCAGTATCGAGTGTTTTGTTCGCAGCGCCGAAGTCGGCAGTTTTGCCGAAGCGGCCCGTCGCCTCGGCCTGACCCCGGCGGCGGTCGGCAAAAGCGTCGCCAAGCTGGAGGCCCGGGTTGGCGTCAGGCTTTTTCAGCGCAGCACCCGGCGCCTGACCCTGACCGAGGCCGGGCAGGTGTTTCTGGCAGAGGTCAGTGACAGCCTGCAGACCATCCAGAACGCGGTAAGCACCCTGGCCAATGTCCAGGGGCGTCCGGCCGGGACGCTCAAGGTCAGCGTGGGAACCGTATTCGGTTGCCTGTACATAGTGCCGATGCTGGGGGCGTTCCTGCAGCGCTATCCGGATATTCACCCGGACTGGCATTTCGACAATCGCCAGGTGGACCTGATCGGCCAGGGATTCGATGCGGCCATCGGCGGTGGTTTCGAGTTGCCGCAAGGATTGGTGGCTCGCCGGCTGTCACCCGCCCATCGGGTGCTGGTGGCCAGTGCCGCCTATCTCCGGGATCGCACCGCGATCAGCGCGCCCGAGGACCTGCGGCATTGCCAGGGAATCCTGATCCGCTCGCCACAGACCGGACGCATCCGCACCTGGCAACTGACTGGGCGTGAAGGCGCCATGCAGCCTCTGGAGCTCAAGGCCGGCATGACCATGAGTGACTCCGAGGCCGCCTGCATCGCCGCGGCCCAAGGCTTGGGGGTGGCCCTGGTGAGCATGCCGTTTGCCGTCAACTACCTGCGCTCCGGCACCCTGCAGCGGGTGCTGCCGGATTGGTACGTGGATGACGGTTTCACCTCGATCTACTACGCCGAGCACAAGATGCTGCCGGGCAAGACCCGAGCCTTCGTCGACTTCGTCATCGAGCAGTTCGCCGAGCAGGGCCTGGCCGGCGCGTTCAGCGCCGTCTGAAAGCGGTGGCCGGTGCTGCGCTCGGCGAACTGGAGCAGCAGCTTCAGCGGCCCTGGCGCATCGGCCAGCCAACCACACGCTTGGGCCGAGGCGTCGCGTAGGTCCGCACCTTGGACGTGGACAGCCCCAGGCGCACCAGGGATTCGGCGATGGTCACCGCCGCCGTCACGCCGTCCACCACCGGCACCCCGGTGCGCTGGCGGATCTGCTCATCGAGCCCGGCCATGCCGCCGCAGCCCAGGCAGATGACTTCGGCCTTGTCTTCGGTCACCGCCAGTTCGGCCTGGCGGACGATGGATTCCACCGCCCGCAGCGGGTCTTCCTCCAGCTCCAGTACTGCCAGGCCGCTGGCCCGGACCGAAGCGCAGCGTTCATACAGGCCGGAGAGTTTCAGGCGGTCCTCGATCAGCGGCACGGTGCGATCCAGGGTGGTCACCACCGAGTAGGCGTGGCCGAGGAACATCGCGGTGCTGGCGGCGGCATCGGTGATGTCCACCACCGGCACATTCAGCAGCTCCTGCAGGCCTTCGCGGCCATGTTCGCCGTAGCCGGCCTGGATCACCGCGTCATAGGGCTGGTCGTAGGCCAGTACCCGGTCCATCACGGCAATCGCCGCCAGGTAGCTTTCAAAGTTGCCTTCCACCGATTCGGCGCCGAAGTAGGGGGTCAGGCCGATGATCTCGGTTCCTGGCGCCGCCACGCTTTGCGCCTGGCGGGCGATGGCTTGGGTGATGCTGTCGGTGGTGTTGACGTTGACCACGAGAATTCGCATGGGGGTTCCTTGTCGAGGGGCAATTCAGGGCCCGGCGGACCGGGCCGTTCACATTCAATGGCTGACGTTGTCCACGGCGATCGACTCGCCGCTGACGTCCGCATACCCGGGCTGACGCCGGGCGATGATCAGGTAGAGCAGGCCGGCGATACCGGCACCGATCAGCCAGGAAAAGGGCGAGACGCTGGCAAAGCCCGGCACCAGGGCCAGGACAATGGCGATCAGGGCGGCGGGAATAAATGCCGCCACCGCCCGCAGGTTGACCCCGCGGCTGTAGAAGTACGCGCCTTGGGGGTCTTCGCTGTACAGCTGCGGCACGTTGACCTGGGCTTTGCGCAGGATCCAGTAGTCCACCATGATCACCCCGTACAGCGGGCCCAGCAGCGCGCCGAGGCCGGAGAGGAAGTACACGATCACCAGCGGGCTGTTGTACAGGTTCCACGGCAGGATCAATACCGCGAGCGCGGCGCTGATCAGCCCGGCACGGCGGAAGGTCAGGTACCTGGGGGCAAGGTTGCTGAGGACGAAGGCCGGGGCGACGAAGTTGGCCATGATGTTCACCGCCACGGTAACGATCAGGAATGCCAGGCAGCCCAGGACCAGGAACAGGGTGTTGGGGATCGAGGCGATGATCTCGGTGGGGCTTTCGATGACCCGGCCATTGATCTGGAACTGCGCGCCGCACAGCAGCACGGTGATGGTGGCGAACACCAGGATGTTCACCGGCAGGCCCCAGAAGTTGCCGATCTTGATGGTCTTGCGGCAGGGCGAGGAACGGGCGAAGTCGCAGAAGTTGAGGATCAGGGTGCCGTAGATTGCCAGCCACAGGGCGCCGCCGGCGAAGATCTGCCGCCACATTTCGCCGCCGGTCAGCGGCTCGCGGATCGACCAGGCGATCTGCCCGTCGGCCTGGGTGTACATCCAGGCGGCCAGGCAGGCCACGGTCAGCAGGATGATCGGCCCGGCGAAGGCTTCGTAGCGCCGGATCATCTCCATGCCGTAGGCGAGGATCGCCAGTTGCACCAGCCAGATCACCAGGAAGCAGGCCCAGCCCAGGGTCGACAGGCCGAGGATCGAGTTGTGGTCGTAATCGGCAAAGCCCGGATGGATGGCCGTGAGCAGCACCCGGAACACCACCGAAGCCAGGTAGGTCTGGATGCCGAACCAGGCGATGGCGATCACCGCGCGGATCAGCGCCGGAATCTGCGCGCCATGGATGCCGAAGCTGATGCGACTGATCACCGGGAACGGCACCCCGGTCTTCTGCCCCATGTAGCCGGACAGGTTCATGAAGAAATACACCAGCGCCGCGCCTATCCCCAGGGACAGCAGGATCTGCCAGCCGCCCAGGCCCAGGGCGTAGAGGCCGATGGCGAAGGAGTAGTTGGCGATGTTGTGCACATCGTTGGTCCACAAGGCAAAGATGCTGTAGCCACCCCAGCGCCGGCCTTTGACCTTGGTCGGTGCCAGGTCGCGGTTGTGCAGGCGTGGGCTGAGCGTAATGGGGGCCGGATGGGCATCGGCGACCGGTTGTTGGACGTTGTGCGAATGCAGCGAGGAGGGCAGATCCAGTGCGATGTTGTTGGAAGGGCTGGTACGCATTCCGGCATGCTCCTGACTCCGGCCCTGGATGACTGTGCTTGAGCGACGGGGCTCGACAATCTTCGTCACAGGGGAGGAATCACTGGGTTCGGGGCATCTGCAGCTTGAGTCGTGGGTCAGGCGTGCGGACGGTTAGTGTATGTATGTTTTGGTTTTTTTGTATACAAAACATAGATCGACTAAAGCCACTTCTGTGCCAATTTCGCGACTATGAAATTGGCTGCTGATTTCGTTTTGTTATGGGTTATTCCTAACCTTCTGAAAATACAAGATTAAAAATTGACCGTTTGAACAGGTATTTATTTTTCGCCGGACGCGGATTGGCGTCCCATGGATATCGGCGGAGGAAAGGCTTGTAACCTTTTGGGGCGGGGGAGGTTTTAAGTGCACACAAAAATGGCACCGACGGTGACATTCTTGTGTACAGGCTTTGCTGCAGGTTGGCTGTTCAGTGCGGGCGTCCTTCAGGCGCGCCCGCAGGGAGGGGGGTCAGGCTTTGCTGATGATGTTGCCGGCGTGCAAGCCGCATTCCTTCTGGGTGGCTTCCTCCCACCACCAGCGGCCTTCGCGCTCGTGCTGGTTGGGCAGTACCGGGCGGGTGCAGGGCTCGCAACCGATGCTGATGAAGCCGCGCTCGTGCAGGCTGTTGTAGGGCAGCTCGAGCATGCGGATATAGCCCCAGATCTCTTCGCTGCTCATCTGCGCCAGCGGGTTGAACTTGTACAGCGGGCGTTCCGGCGTGGAAAAGGCGCTGTCGATCTCCAGCACCGCCACCTGGCTGCGGGTGCCGGGGCTCTGGTCGCGGCGCTGGCCGGTGGCCCAGGCGCTGACCGTGGACAGCTTGCGGCGCAACGGCTCGATCTTGCGAATGCCGCAGCACTCGCCATGGCCATCCTTGTAGAAGCTGAACAGGCCCTTTTCCTTGACGAAGGGTTCAAGCTTGCTGTGGTCCGGCGAGATCAGCTCGATGTCGATCTTGTAGTGCTCGCGCACCTGATCGATGAAGCGATAGGTTTCCGGGTGCAGGCGACCGGTGTCGAGGCTGAATACCTTGACCTGCTTGTTCAGCTTCCAGGCCATGTCCACCAGCACCACATCCTCGGCACCGCTGAAGGAAATCCACAGGTCATCACCGAACTGGGCGAAGGCCAGCTTGAGGATGTCCTGGGCGGACTTGTTGGCATAGGTCGCGGCAAGTTCAGCGACGTCGAACGATGGGCTCATCAGGGCGGTTTCCTACAGGTCGGTGGCGCTGCGCGCTCTATAGGGGGGCGATCTTAACAAAATCCGCAGCCTGCTGGCGCGCTCCTCTGCGTTGCGCCTTGCGGGGCGAATCGCTAGAGTTCGGCAGCCCTTTTGCTCGCTCAATTTAAATAATCAGAACCAATGGGAGTGTCTTGTGGAAATTGCCTGTCTCGATCTGGAAGGTGTACTGGTCCCGGAAATCTGGATCGCCTTTGCCGAAAAAACCGGGATTGAATCCCTCAAGGCAACCACCCGGGATATTCCCGACTACGACGTGCTGATGAAGCAGCGCCTGCGGATTCTCGACGAACACGGCCTGAAGCTCTCGGACATCCAGGAAGTGATCGCCACCCTCAAGCCCCTGGAGGGCGCGGTGGAGTTCGTCAACTGGCTGCGCGAACGCTTCCAGGTGGTGATCCTTTCCGACACCTTCTACGAGTTCTCCCAGCCGCTGATGCGCCAGCTGGGCTTCCCGACCTTGCTCTGCCACCGCCTGATCACCGATGACAGCGGTCGGGTGAGCGGCTATCAACTGCGCCAGAAAGACCCCAAGCGCCAGTCGGTGCTGGCCTTCAAGAGCCTGTACTACCGGGTGATTGCGGCGGGGGATTCGTACAACGACACGACGATGCTGGGTGAGGCGGATGCCGGCATCCTGTTCCATGCCCCGGACAACGTGATCCGCGAATTCCCGCAGTTCCCGGCGGTGCACAGCTTTGCCGAACTGAAGCAGGAGTTCATCAAGGCTTCCAACCGCCCCCTGAGCCTGTAAAGCCGTTCTCGTAGGAGCCGGCTTGCCGGCGAAGGAGCCCTTGGATTTTGCGCAAATCCTGGCGACGCCTTCGCTGGCAAGCCAGCTCCTACGGGAGGAGAGCGAGGTGCTCTTGCCGACGAGGCCCTAAAGCCCCTGCAGCGTCTCCAGCAGCACCCGTACCTTGGTGATGGATTCCTGGTACTCCTCCTGCCAGTCCGAATCCGCCACTATCCCGCCGCCGCCCCAGCAACTGATCTGCCCGTCCTTGGCCAGCAGGCTGCGGATGGCGATCGAGCTGTCCATTTCCCCGCGCACGTCCAGGTACAGCAGCGAGCCGCAGTACAGCGCCCGCCGGGTGGGCTCCAGCTCGTCGATGATCTGCATCGAGCGGATCTTCGGCGCGCCAGTGATCGAGCCGCCGGGGAAGCTGCCGGCAATCAGGTCCAGGGCGTCCTTGCCGTCCGCCAGCTCGCCAGTGACGCTGCTCACCAGGTGGTGGACGTTGGGGTAGCTCTCCAGGCTGAACAGTTCCGGCACCCGCACCGAACCGATGCGGCAGGTGCGCCCCAGATCGTTGCGCAGCAGGTCGACGATCATCAGGTTTTCCGCCCGGTCCTTGGGGCTGCCCAGCAGTTCGGCGGCATTGGCTGCGTCTTCGGCGGCGTCTTGCCCGCGGGGGCGGGTGCCCTTGATCGGCCGGGTTTCCACTCGGCCCTGGCTGAGGTGGACGAAACGCTCCGGCGACAGGCTGAGCACCGCGCCACCGTCCGGCAGGCGCTGGAAGCCGGAAAACGGGGTTGGGCAGGCGGCGCGCAGGGCGCAATAGGCCGTCCAGGGATCGCCCTGGTACCGGCCGCGAAAACGCTGGGCGAAGTTCACCTGGTAGCAGTCGCCGGCCTGGATGTAGTGCTGGATGCGCTGGAACGCCTGGCGGTAATCGTCGGGCGCCAGGTCTGGAAGCATGGCGCTGGTCAGCTTGAACGCTGGCGTCGAGGTTGCCAGGGGATGGCTGAACAGCTGGATCAGGCGTTGGCGCTCGCCGTCCTCCAGGCTCGGGTGGAACACCAGCTGGCTGGTGCCTGCCTGATGGTCGCTGATCAGGGCCCAGGCATACAGGCCCAGGCATGCATCAGGCAGTTGCAGGTCGTCCCGGGCCTGGCTCGGCAGGCGCTCCAGGTGCCGTCCGAAGTCATAGCCGAGGTAGCCGATCAGGCCGCCGGCGAAGGGCAGTTCATAAGGCGCGGGCAGTTCGGCCTGACCCAGCTGCGCCAGATTGTCCCGCAGGCGTTGCAGAAAACCGCTGCCGCTTTCGTCGGCCGCCACCGCCAGTTCCGCCACAGGCCAGGCGCTGAGCAGGTCGTAGCGACCGCGCTCGGCGCTCGGCCGGCCGCTGTCGAGCAGCACGGCCCCGGGGGCGTGTTCGATGGCCGCGAAATACTCGGCGGGGTTGGCGCGATAGGGGAGCGGGTGTACGGAGCAGGTCAACATGCGGGGCAAATCAGCCATCGGAGCGCGGTTGGCGATTGTAGTCCTCTGCAGGAGTTGCTCCTAGAGGGATGTCGGCGATTGCCCCATTCGCGGCGTATTTGCCGACCTGTAGCCACCGCCTGCTGCGACTTGTGGCGCAGCAGGCGGCGGGCAGGGCTCAGCCCTCGCGTGCAGGAATATGGCCGAACAGCTCCTGGGCGAAACGCACCCGCTCCTCGACGGTTTCGACGATGCCCCGGGTCTTCAGTTCTTCCAGGTGGGCCTCGACGGCGTGGGTGCGTTGGGTCAGGCCGCAGTCGTTGGCGATCTGAATGTTCAACCCGGGCCGTGCATTGAGCTCAAGGATCAGCGGGCCCTTGTCCTGGTCCAGCACCATGTCCACGCCGATGTAGCCCAGGCCGCAGAGTTCATAGCAACCGGCCGCCAGCTTCATGAAACCGTCCCAGTAGGGCAGTTGCACGCCGTCCACGGCGTTGGTGGTGTCCGGGTGCTTGGTGATGATGTTGTTCAGCCAGGTGCCGCGCAGGGTCAGGCCGGTGGCCAGGTCGACGCCGACGCCGATGGCGCCCTGGTGCAGGTTGGCCTTGCCCCCGGACTGGCGGGTCGGCAGGCGCAGCATGGCCATCACCGGGTAGCCCATGAGCACGATGATGCGAATGTCCGGCACGCCTTCGTAGCTGATGCTCTTGAAGATCTGGTCCGGGGTCACCCGGTACTCGATCAGCGCCCGGTCGCGGTGGCCGCCCAGGGAATACAGGCCGGTGAGGATGCTGGAAATATGGTGCTCGATTTCTTCGTGGCTGATGATCTTGCCCGACACCGTGCGATAGCGGCCCTCGAAGCGGTCGGCAATCACGATGATGCCGTCACCGCCGGCGCCCTGGGCCGGCTTGATCACGAAGTCGTTGCGCCCGTCGATGATCTCGCCGAGCTTGTCGATTTCCTTCTCGGTGGAGATCACCCCGTACAGTTCCGGCACATGGATGCCGGCCTTGATCGCCCGCTCCTTGGTGATGATCTTGTCATCGACGATGGGGTACAGGCTGCGCTTGTTGTACTTGAGCACGTAGTCGGCATTACGCCGGTTGATGCCCATGATTCCCCGCGCTTCCAGGGCTTTCCAGGTCTTCCACAGGCCGAACATCAGGAGTCGGCCTTGACGAAGGCTTTGAAACGCACCAGCTCCGTCAGGCGGTAGCCGCGGTAGCGACCCATTGCCAGCATGAAGCCCACCAGGATCAGCAGCATCGCCGGGAAGGTGAAGACGAAGTAGGTAAGCTCCGGCACGCTCATGATCAGGTGCGCCAGGGAGGCGGCGAACAGGGTGCCGATGGCGACTTTCATCGCATGGCCGCCGCCGCGTTCTTCCCAGGTGATGGACAGGCGTTCGATGGTCATGGTCAGGATCACCATCGGGAACAATGCCACCGACAGGCCGCGTTCCAGGCCCAGCTTGTGGCTGAACAGGCTGATGGCGGCGATCAGCACCACGACGAAGGTCAGCACCACCGAGAGCCTCGGCAGCATCTGCAGCTTGAGGTGTTCCAGGTAGGAGCGCAGTGACAGGCCCAGGGCGGTGATCACCGTGAACAGCACGATGCCGAAGCCCAGCTGGGTCTCGCGAAAGGCCAGGGCGATCAGCACCGGGGTAAAGGTGCCCAGGGTCTGCAGGCCGATCAGGTTGCGCAGCACCAGGATCACCAGCACGCCGATCGGGATCATCACCATGATCATGAAGGTTTGCTGGGTCTGCAGTGGCAGGCCGTACAGCGAGTATTCGAGGAAGTTGGCGTCGGTGTTCTCGTCGGTCAGCTTGGCCAGACGGATGGCGTTCATCTCGCTGTTGTTGAGGCTGAAGGTGACGTTGGCCTTCTTGCCGCCATCGACGGTGATCAGGTTGTCGTCGCCGGTCCACCACAGCAGGCGGTCGCTGGGCATGCCCTGCTCACCGGTTTCCGGGTTGAAGTACAGCCAGTCGGTGCCGTTGAAGCTGCGCAGCCACAGCTCCGGGCTTTGCGGCTGGTCGGCCACCAGGCGAATGGTGTGGACCTTCTCCATTGGCACGTGGGCGATGGACAGCAGCAGCTCGACGATCTTCGCCTTGTTGGCGCTCGACGAGTCGCCGGCCAGCAGCAGCTTGGCGTTGTCGTCGTTGGCGTTGTTGACCCGCTTGATGGCTTCGCTGATGAAGGTCTCGACGTCGGCCGAATGCTGGCGGATCGGTGCCAGCAGGGCATCGGCGGCAATCTTCTCCGGGCCTTCAACGGCCATGCTGTCGCGGAAAGTCGGCCCTTTGACCTTGGATTTCTCGGCGCTGTAGCGCTTGGTCAGCACCAGGCGGTAGTACAGGGTCTGGTTGCCCTTGGCCCGGCGTGCCGACCAGGTGACCTTGCGATTGCCGTCGACGCGGTTGACCGCCACCCCGTAGTTGTTGGAAATGAAGCTCTCGTTGAGGCTCACGTAGTCGCGGCTCAGGGGCGGCACGAACATCTGGATCTTGATCGGGTCCTTGCCGTTGGCGACGAACTCGACCTTGGCATCGATGTTCCACAGATCGTCGGTGGCGTCTTCGGTCACCGGAATGCCGAGCACGAAGATCTGATAGGCCGTGATCGAAATGCCCAGCACCACCAGGATGGCGATCAGGACTTTCAGATGAAGGGTAAGAGAGCGCATTGGAATTACTCTGCGGTATGAGCGTCGGTGGCGCAGGCAGGTTTGCCAGCAGCGTATTTAAGACTGGGGTCGACCAGCGCATCGAAGCGTTTCAGGGCTTCGGAGCCGATCAGGAGCGGGAATTGGAAGGCGCTGCGGTCGGTCAAGTTCACTTCGATGCTGCGCAAGGCGCTGCCCATGCAGACATCCAGGGCGATCACCGGCCGGGCGGTGTAGTTCTTGTCCTCATCGGGGTCATAGTCGCCGGCGCGGCGCTTGATCTTGCTGACCCGGGCCAGGGGCCGTTCGATGGGGTGGGAGTGAGCGGCATCTATGGCCAGGTAGAAACGTACCCAGGATTCGCCATTGCGCTTGAAGCGCTTGATGTCGCGGGCACTCAGGGAGGCGGTCTTGGCACCGGTGTCGAGCTTGGCGGCGACTTCCAGGTCGATGCCCGACAGCCGGGCGTATTCATTCAAGCCGTAGACGGTCTTGCCGGCGGCAGCGCTGATGCCGGGCAGGGCAAGCAGGCAGAGCAGTAGGGGAAGGGCCTTGAGTCTCATAGATCCTGATGCATGACATGGGTTCTTCAGTTCAAGGCGATCGGCATTGCTGCGCAAGCTCCCTCGTATGCGTGCCATAACACTATGGCAGGCCAATGCGGGCGGCATTCTAGCATGCTGGTTTTATGGCGCCAGCGCCGGGGGCGGCCCTTTTGTCTCGTTTTGGTGCAGGAGGTTATTAGACGATTGTCGACAATCTCTATTTTTCCTTTGACTGTTAAGGGGGTATTGGCTAATTTTTGCGGCATTGATTTTAAAGGTGTCGACAATATGCTGGATCAACTCGAACACCCGATCACCGCTCAGGATGATTCCGAAACCCTGTCTGAAAACGTCTTCCGGCGGATCCAGGCGGCCATCGTCAAGGGCGAGATCGCTCCGGGCAGCAAGATCTCCGAGCCGGAACTGGCCCGCACCTACGGCATCAGTCGCGGCCCGCTGCGCGAGGCCATCCACCGCCTGGAAGGCCAGCGGCTGCTGGTGCGGGTGCCCCATGTCGGGGCTCGGGTGGTCTCCCTCAGTCACGCCGAGCTGATCGAGCTCTACGAAATTCGCGAGTCCCTGGAGGGCATGGCCTGTCGCTTGGCGGCCGAGCGCATGACCACCGAGGAAATCGATGAGCTGCGCCGGGTGCTCGACACCCATGAGCGCGATGCGGCGTTCCAGGCCGGGGTCGGCTACTACCAGCAGGAAGGGGATTTCGACTTCCACTATCGGATCATCCAGGGTGCGGGCAACCGCACCCTTACGCAAATGCTCTGCGGCGAGCTGTATCAACTGGTGCGCATGTACCGCATCCAGTTTTCCGCGACCCCCAATCGCCCGCACCAGGCCTTTGCCGAACACCACCGGATTCTCGATGCCATTGCCGATCGCGACGGCGAACTGGCCGAGTTGTTGATGCGCCGCCATATCGGCGCCTCGAAACGCAACATCGCGCGTCACTACCAGGACAGCGCCCATCAGACAGCCACTCCACGAGGTGAGTCATGAGTTCCAACAACAGCACTCCAGGCCAGCGTTTCCGCGATGCGGTCGCCAGCGAACAGCCGTTGCAAGTGGTCGGCGCGATCAACGCCAACCATGCCCTGCTGGCCAAGCGCGCCGGTTTCAAGGCGATCTACCTGTCCGGCGGCGGGGTCGCCGCCGGCTCCCTCGGCGTGCCTGACCTGGGCATCACCGGCCTCGACGACGTCCTCACCGACGTGCGCCGGATCACCGACGTCTGCGACCTGCCGCTGCTGGTGGACGTGGACACCGGTTTCGGTTCCTCGGCGTTCAACGTGGCGCGCACCGTCAAGTCGATGATCAAGTTCGGCGCTGCGGCGATCCACATCGAAGACCAGGTCGGCGCCAAGCGCTGCGGTCACCGCCCTAACAAGGAAATCGTTTCCCAGCAGGAAATGGTCGACCGCATCAAGGCCGCGGTGGATGCCCGCACCGACGACAGCTTCGTGATCATGGCGCGCACCGACGCCCTGGCGGTGGAAGGCCTGGAATCGGCCCTGGAACGCGCCGCGGCGTGCATCGAGGCCGGCGCCGACATGGTGTTCCCGGAAGCCATCACCGAGCTTGAGATGTACAAGATCTTCGCCGACCGGGTGAAGGCACCGATCCTGGCCAACATCACCGAGTTCGGCGCGACCCCGCTGTATACCACCGAACAGTTGAAATCTGTGGATGTTTCCCTGGTGCTGTACCCGCTGTCGGCGTTCCGTGCCATGAACAAGGCAGCGGAAAACGTCTACACCGCGATCCGTCGCGACGGTACCCAGCAGAACGTGATCGACACCATGCAGACCCGCATGGAACTGTATGAGCGCATCGACTACCACAGCTTCGAGCAGAAGCTCGATGCCCTGTTCGCGCAGAAGAAAGGCTGATTCGCGAACCGCAAGCTGACCGTTGATGAAGTTGCCACATCCCTAACAAATTCAAGATTGGAGAGAGCAATGGCCGAAGCAAAAGTGTTGAGTGGAGCCGGTCTGCGTGGCCAGGTGGCCGGGCAAACCGCGTTGTCCACCGTGGGCCAGGCCGGTGCCGGGTTGACCTATCGCGGCTATGACGTACGCGAACTGGCGGCTGATGCACAGTTCGAGGAAGTCGCCTACCTGCTGCTGTACGGCGAGCTGCCGAACAAGGAGCAACTGGCGGCCTACACCAGCAAACTGAGCAAGCTGCGCGACCTGCCCCAGGCATTGAAGGAAGTGCTGGAGCGCATTCCGGCCCAGGCCCACCCGATGGACGTGATGCGCACCGGTTGCTCGTTCCTCGGCAATATCGAGCCGGAGAAGGATTTTTCCCAGCAGCACGATGTCACCGACCGCCTGCTGGCGGCGTTCCCGGCGATCATGTGCTACTGGTACCGCTTCAGCCATGAAGGCGCGCGCATCAATTGCGTCAGCGACGAAGCCTCCATCGGCGGCCACTTCCTGCACCTGCTGCACGGCAAGAAGCCCAGCGAACTGCACGTCAAGGTGATGAACGTGTCGCTGATCCTCTATGCCGAGCACGAATTCAACGCCTCGACCTTCACTGCCCGGGTCTGCGCCTCGACCCTGTCCGATCTGTACTCCTGCGTCACCGCGGCCATCGGCTCGCTGCGCGGCCCGTTGCACGGCGGCGCCAACGAAGCGGCGATGGAGATGATCGAGCGCTTTGGCTCGGCCGAAGAGGCGATCAAGGGCACCCTCGGCATGCTCGAGCGCAAGGACAAGATCATGGGCTTCGGCCACGCGATCTACAAAGACAGCGACCCGCGCAACGAGGTGATCAAGGGCTGGTCGAAAAAGCTCGCCGATGAAGTGGGCGACAAGGTCCTGTTCCCGGTTTCCGAAGCCATCGACAAGACCATGTGGGAGCAGAAGAAGCTCTTCCCCAACGCCGACTTCTACCATGCTTCGGCTTACCACTTCATGGGCATCCCGACCAAGCTGTTCACGCCGATCTTCGTCTGCTCGCGCCTGACCGGCTGGGCCGCCCACGTGTTCGAGCAGCGTGCCAACAACCGCATCATCCGTCCAAGCGCCGAGTACGTCGGCGTTGAACAGCGCAAGTTCGTGCCAATCGAGCGTCGCTGACCGGGAGGGCGCCGACACTGTTGCTGGATGCACCACACACCTTGTAGGAGCGAGCTTGCTCGCGATCGCGATGGATCAGCCGACAGCGATATCGGATTTGCTTCCGTCATCGCGAGCAAGCTCGCTCCTACAAGGGACAGATGCCCATTCAGCCCGGTGCCAGGCGCTCCCTTTGAAACTACCGTGACCGAGCCCCAGACCATGAACACTGAATTTCGCAAACCCTTGCCCGGCAGCCAGCTGGACTACTTTGACGCCCGCGCGGCCGTCGACGGGATCCAGCCCGGTGCCTATGACAGCCTGCCGTACACCTCGCGGGTGCTGGCGGAAAACCTGGTGCGTCGCTGCGATCCGGCGACGCTCAAGGCGTCCCTGGGCCAGTTGATCGAGCGCAAGCGCGACCTCGACTTCCCGTGGTTCCCGGCCCGAGTGGTGTGCCACGACATCCTCGGCCAGACCGCCCTGGTGGACCTGGCCGGCCTGCGTGATGCGATTGCCGACCAGGGTGGCGACCCGGCCCTGGTCAACCCGGTGGTGCCGACCCAGTTGATCGTCGACCACTCCCTGGCCGTGGAATGCGGCGGCTTCGACCCGGATGCCTTCACCAAGAACCGGGCCATCGAGGATCGGCGCAACGAAGACCGTTTCCACTTCATCAACTGGACCAAGAAGGCGTTCAAGAACGTCGACGTGATCCCGCCGGGCAACGGCATCATGCACCAGATCAACCTGGAGAAGATGTCCCCGGTGATCCAGGCGCGCGATGGCGTGGCGTTCCCCGATACCTGTGTCGGCACCGACAGCCACACCCCCCACGTGGATGCCCTGGGGGTGATTGCCATTGGCGTTGGCGGCCTGGAGGCCGAGAGCGTGATGCTCGGGCGTGCCTCCTGGATGCGCCTGCCGGAAATTGTCGGCGTCGAGCTGACGGGCAAGCTGCAGCCAGGCATCACTGCCACCGACATGGTGCTGGCGCTGACCGAGTTCCTGCGCCAGCAGAAAGTGGTCGGGGCGTACCTGGAGTTCTTCGGCGCAGGTGCCGCAGCGCTGACCCTGGGCGACCGCGCGACCATCTCCAACATGGCCCCGGAATACGGCGCCACCGCGGCGATGTTCTACATCGACCAGCAGACCATCGACTACCTCAAACTCACCGGTCGTGAAGACCAGCAGGTGCAACTGGTCGAGACCTATGCCAGGCAGACCGGCCTGTGGGCCGACAGCCTGCAGCACGCCGAATACGAGCGCGGGCTGCAGTTCGACCTGTCTTCGGTGGTGCGCAACATGGCCGGCCCGAGCAACCCTCACGCCCGGGTCGCCACCCGCGATCTGGCGGCCAAGGGCATCGCCGGGCAATGGTCCGAAGTGCCGGGGCAGATGCCTGACGGCGCGGTGATCATCGCCGCCATTACCAGCTGCACCAACACCAGCAACCCGCGCAACGTGATTGCCGCCGGGCTGCTGGCGCGCAACGCCAACAAGCTGGGGCTGACCCGCAAGCCGTGGGTCAAATCGTCCCTGGCGCCAGGCTCCAAGACCGTGGCCATGTACCTGGACGAAGCCGGCCTGACCTCCGAGCTGGAGCAGCTTGGGTTCGGAGTGGTGGCCTTTGCCTGCACCACTTGCAACGGCATGTCCGGGGCGCTGGACCCGGTGATCCAGAAAGAGATCATCGACCGCGACCTGTACGCCACCGCCGTGCTCTCGGGCAACCGCAACTTCGACGGGCGCATCCACCCGTACGCCAAGCAGGCGTTTCTCGCGTCGCCGCCCCTGGTGGTGGCGTATGCGATTGCCGGGACCATCCGTTTCGACATCGAGAAAGACGTGCTGGGCCTGGGCGCCAATGGCGAGGAAATCCGCCTGAAGGACATCTGGCCGAGCGACGAGGAGATCGACGCAGTGGTCAAGGCCTCGGTGAAGCCGGAGCAGTTCCGCAAGGTCTATATCCCGATGTTCGCCATCCACGAAGACACCGGCCCGAAAGTCGAGCCGCTGTACGACTGGCGCGAGATGAGCACCTACATCCGCCGTCCGCCGTACTGGGAAGGGGCCCTGGCCGGTGCCCGCAGCCTTACGGGCATGCGCCCGCTGGCGGTGCTGCCGGACAACATCACCACTGACCACCTGTCGCCGTCCAACGCCATCATGCTCGACAGCGCCGCCGGCGAGTACCTGGCGAAAATGGGCCTGCCGGAGGAGGACTTCAACTCCTATGCCACCCACCGTGGCGACCATTTGACCGCCCAGCGCGCGACCTTCGCCAACCCGAAGCTGTTCAACGAAATGGTCGAGGAAAACGGCAAGGTCAAGCAGGGCTCCCTGGCGCGGGTCGAGCCGGAAGGCCAGGTTACGCGGATGTGGGAAGCCATCGAGACCTACATGGAGCGCAAGCAGCCACTGATCATCATCGCGGGCCAGGACTATGGCCAGGGCTCGTCCCGGGACTGGGCAGCCAAGGGCGTGCGCCTGGCGGGTGTCGAGGCGATCGCTGCCGAAGGCTTCGAGCGTATCCACCGCACCAACCTGGTGGGCATGGGCGTGCTGCCCCTGGAGTTCCTGGCGGGCACCACCCGCAAGACCCTGGGCATCGACGGAACCGAGACCTATGACGTGATCGGCAAGCGCACGCCACGGGCGCAGTTGACCCTGGTGATCAACCGCCGCAACGGCGAGCGGCTCGAGGTGCCGGTGACCTGCCGCCTCGACACCGCTGAAGAGGTGTCGATCTACGAGGCGGGCGGCGTGCTGCAACGCTTCGCCCAGGACTTCCTGGAATCGGCAGTGGCCAGTTAAGTGACGTACCGGGGGCGGGCCGCAAGGCGCCGCCCCCGGTCTTTATCAGGACCTGAAATCCATGGCATTTGTAGCGCAAATCAAGATCCCCGCCACCTACATGCGTGGCGGCACCAGCAAGGGTGTGTTCTTCAACCTGCAGGACCTGCCGGAGGCGGCGCAACTGCCGGGTGCGGCCCGTGACGCTTTGCTGCTGCGGGTGATCGGCAGCCCCGATCCCTACGACAAGCAGATCGACGGCATGGGTGGCGCCACCTCCAGCACCAGCAAGACGGTGATCCTGTCCAAGAGCATCAAGGCCGACCACGATGTCGACTACCTGTTTGGCCAGGTCGCCATCGACAAGGCCTTTGTCGACTGGAGCGGCAACTGCGGCAACCTGTCGGCGGCGGTGGGTTCCTTCGCCATCAGCAGCGGCCTGGTGGATGCCGAGCGCATTCCGCACAACGGTGTGGCCGTGGTGCGCATCTGGCAGGCCAATATCGGCAAGAGCATCATCGCCCACGTGCCGATCACCGAGGGTGCGGTCCAGGAGACGGGCGACTTCGAACTGGACGGTGTGACCTTTCCGGCGGCGGAGGTGCAACTGGAGTTTCTTGATCCGGCGGCTGATGAAGAGGGGGCCGGGGGTTCGATGTTCCCCACCGGCAACCTGGTGGACGACCTGGAAGTTCCGGGCGTCGGCACCTTCAAGGCGACCCTGATCAATGCCGGGATTCCCACCATCTTCATCAATGCGGCGGACCTCGGCTATCGGGGGACCGAGCTGCAGGGCGACCTCAATGGCGACCCCAAGGCCCTGGCGATGTTCGAGACCATCCGTGCCCACGGCGCGCTGCGCATGGGGCTGATCGAGCACCTGGAGCAGGCTGCCCAGCGCCAGCACACGCCGAAAGTGGCGTTCGTTGCCGCCCCGGCGGATTACCAGGCCTCCAGTGGCAAGGCGGTCAAGGCCGAAGATGTCGACCTGCTGGTGCGCGCCCTGTCCATGGGCAAGCTGCACCACGCGATGATGGGTACCGCAGCGGTGGCCATCGGCACCGCAGCGGCGATTCCCGGAACCCTGGTCAACCTGGCGGCCGGTGGTGGTGAGCGCAGCGCGGTGCGCTTCGGTCATCCATCGGGCACCTTGCGCGTGGGCGCCGAGGCGATCCAGGCCAACGGCGAGTGGCGGGTGGTCAAGGCGATCATGAGCCGCAGTGCGCGAGTGTTGATGGAAGGCTGGGTGCGAGTGCCCGGTGACAGTTTCTAAGGAAGAAAGGCGCTTGCCGTGGCAACACGGCAAGCGCTGCCGAGGGTGCTTGCTGCCGCTCGGCCGGCCGGCGTTCCAGCGCGTAGCGGTCGCCAACCTGCTGCACTCTTGCCGAAGAGCAGCGGGAGTTTCCCTGGGGCGGCTTGGCCACCCAGCGGGAGCGGGCGCCCTCGGCATGCGTGACATTGCTATTGAGTTGCTGAGCAGGCGCAGACCTGCGATGCCGTCATTGACCTGAACCTGTACCTGAGGAATCGACCCCACTTTCAACCCTGTGACTGGAGTGAATCACTCATGAGCGCCAACGTTGACCTGAACAACCGTCCCGATTACGACCAGGTCCTGCAGGACATCGCCGACTATGTCCTGAACTATTGCATCGACTCCCAAGAGGCCCTCGACACCGCCCGCAACTGCCTGATGGATACCCTGGGCTGCGGCCTGCTGGCCTTGCGCTTTCCCGAATGCACCAAGCACCTGGGCCCCCTGGTGGAAGGCACCGTGGTGCCCTTCGGCGCCCGGGTGCCCGGCACCAGCTATCGCCTGGACCCGGTCAAGGCGGCCTGGGACATCGGCTGCATCGTGCGTTGGCTGGACTACAACGACACCTGGCTGGCGGCGGAGTGGGGGCATCCTTCGGACAACCTCGGCGGCATCCTGGCCGTGGCCGATCACCTGTCGCAAAAGCGTGTGGCCAATGGCGAGGCGCCCCTGACCATGAGTGATGTGCTCAAGGCCATGATCATGGCCCATGAGATCCAGGGGGTGATCGCCCTGGAAAACTCCTTCAATCGGGTCGGCCTTGATCATGTGCTGCTGGTGAAGGTCGCCTCCACCGCGGTGTGCGCCAAGTTGATGGGGGCCAGTCGCGAGCAACTGCTGGCGGCACTGTCCCAGGCCTTTGTCGACGGGCAGGCACTGCGTACTTATCGCCACGCGCCCAATGCCGGGTCGCGCAAGTCCTGGGCGGCGGGGGATGCGTCCAGTCGTGGAGTGCGCCTGGCGGACATCGCCCTGCGTGGCGAGATGGGCATTCCCGGGGTGCTGAGTGCGCCGCAGTGGGGCTTCTACGATGTACTGTTCAGCCACACCAACAAGGACCTGGCGCTCAAGCCAGAGGATCAGCGCCAGTTCAGCCTGTCCCAGCCCTATGCCAGCTACGTGATGGAAAACGTGCTGTTCAAGATCAGCTTCCCGGCCGAGTTTCATGCGCAGACCGCCTGCGAGGCGGCGGTGACCCTGCATCCGCTGGTGCGCAACCGCCTGCATGAGATCGAGCGGATCGTCATCACCACTCACGAGTCGGCGATCCGTATCATTTCCAAGGTCGGCCAACTGGCCAACGCCGCCGATCGCGATCACTGCCTGCAATACATGACGGCCGTGCCCCTGGCGTTCGGCACCCTGGTGGCCGAGCACTACGAAGATGATTTCCATGGGGCGCACCCGATCATCGATCAGTTGCGCAGCAAGATGGAGATCGTCGAGGACCCGCGCTACACCCGTGAATACCTGGAGGCCGACAAGCGTTCCATTGCCAACGCGGTACAGGTGTTCTTCAAGGACGGCTCCAGTACCTCGCAGGTGGCGGTGGAATACCCCATCGGCCACCGGCGCCGGCGCGCCGAAGGCATCCCGTTGCTGGAGGACAAGTTCAAGGCCAACCTGGCCACGCGCTTCACCGCCCAGCGCTCGGCGCAGATTTTCCAGCTGTGCAAGGATCAGGCGCGGCTTGAGGCAACGCCGGTGCACCGGTTCGTCGACCTGCTGGTGATCTGAGGCTGTCCCCTCCCTTGTAGGAGCGAGCTTGCTCGCGAAGAACGTCAATGATGACGCGGATTCGCTGGATGAACCCGGTGCCCTCAGAAGCATCGCGAGCAAGCTCGCTCCTACAGAATCTCTTTGGCGCCGCTCGGGCTTTGCGGGCGGTGTTTTCCGGACAGCCATTTGGCCAAGGGCAACTTGCTGATGGCGAAGCCGCCGAGCAGGGTCGAGGAATACAGCAGCAGGTCCCGGGACAGGCTCTGGCCTTCGTACCAGGCGCCGATGATCACCGCGAACACCGGGAAAATGATGAACACGAAGGACAGGATCACCGGGTTCAGGCGCTTGAGCAGGAAGAAATAAACAATGAACCCTCCCACCGAAGCCGCCAGCCCCAGGTACAGCAGGGCAGCCCAGGAACGCGAACTGATGGCGGACAAGTGCGGATTTTCAATCCCGAGCCCGGCCAAGCACAGCAACAACCCGGCGATGCCGATGGGCAGGGCGTTGTAGGTGATGACGCTGATGGCGCTGCCGTGTTTCTTGGTGACCACGTAGCACAGGGCATGCAGCAGCGCCGCGCCGAGAATCGCCAGCACCCCGGAGAGTTCGTTGTGGTCGCTCAGCAAGCCCTGGCCGCGAATGATCTGGAACAGGCTGGCAAAGCCGATGGCGATGCCGAGCACTTGCGTCAGGTGAATCTTCTCCCGCAGCAGCAGGGCGGAAAAAATCAGGATGAACACCGGCATGCAGCTGAACAGCAGCGCAGTCAGCCCGGAGGAGACGTGCACTTCGCCGTAGTTGAGCAGGGTGTAGGGCAAGCTGAAGTAGCACAGGGTGACGAACACCAGGAACCCCCGGCTGCCCTTGGGAAACATCAGGGGCTCGCGGCGCAGCCAGGCAAAGCAGGCGAACAGCGGGAAGGCGATCAGAAAGCGCAGCCCGGCAGCCGTCAGCGGTGGCACGCTTTCCACGGCAATCTTGATGCCCAGCCAGGTGGTGCCCCAGCTCACGCAGACAATCAGGAACAGCACAGCGGTCACCAGGGACGCGAGCCAGGGGCGGGGGGGCGCTGCAACAAGGGGGGCGACGGTGTGGGTGCTCACGCTGGCATTCCTTTCGTGATCGGCAATTGACCCCTATATTGGGCGAGTCATTTGCAGTGATTGAACCTGTTGACCAAGCTATTGGGGGAATTGATGGCTGTCAAAGTAAGTATTGACATGGTGTCAATGTTGCGCTCGGCCTTGTTGCAAGGCGCTGGCGCCAAGTACCGGCGACTGGCCGAAGCCCTGGGGCAGGCCATCGATCGAGGCACGATTGCGGCGGGTTGCAAGCTGCCACCCCATCGTCTGCTGGCGGATCAGTTGGGGGTGACCATCGGCACCATCAGTCGCTCCTATGCCGAACTGGAACGCCTGGGGCAGGTGGTGGCACGGGTCGGTGACGGTACCTATGTGCGCCAGGACGGTCTGCAGCGTCAGCGTGACAGTGGCTTTCGCAATGTCGGCGACGAGGCGCCGGCGCTGTTCGACATGAGCCGCAACACCCATATCCCCGGGCAGGAGGTGCATTTCATCGCCCAGGCGCTGCACGCACTGGCGCAGGACCCCCGTGGCCTGCAGGCAATCAGTGGCTACAGCGCCGAGGCCGGACAGGAGCGACACCGTGTCGCGGGTGCCCGATGGCTGACCCAGGAGGGGCTGGAGGCCGATCCGGGGCAGGTGATCTGTGTCAATGGAGCCCAGCATGGGTTGCATATCGCCTTGCTGGCGCTGCTCAAGGCCGGGGACACCCTGGCCACTGAGCACCTGACGTATCCGGGCCTGATCAGTACCGCGCGAATGCTCGGGATCAAGCTGCTGGGCTTGCCCATGGATGAGCAGGGGCTGCTGCCCGAAGCGCTGGATCAAGCCTGTCGGCAGCATCCGGTAGCGGCGCTGTACTGCACGCCGACTTTGCAGAACCCCACCACGGCGGTGCAATCGCCTGCCCGGCGGGCAGCGGTCGCCGAGGTCTGTCGTCGGCACAACCTGTTGATCCTTGAGGATGAGACTCACGCCGTGCTGATGGATCGGCGCCCGGCCCCTCTGGCCCATTTCGCCGCGGAACGCACCCTGTTGATCAGCGGCCTGAGCAAGGCCGTGGCCTCGGGCTTGCGGGTTGGCTTCGTGCATGCGCCAGCGCCTTTGGTGGGGCGTTTGGCCGCAGCATTGCGGGCCACCTGCTGGATGGCCACGCCATTGCCCCTGGAACTGACGGCGATGTGGATCGAAAACGGCATTGCCGAGCGCTTGCGTCAGCAGCAGATCGCCGAGATCGGACGGCGCAAGGCGCTGGTCGCAGGCGTGCTGGAGGCGCTGGAATGGCGCAGTCCACAGGGCAGTCCACATTTCTGGATCAAGGTCCCCGAGCCTTGGCGGGCTTCGGAGATCGAGGAGCAGTTGAAGCGCCAGCACTATCTGGTGGCCACTGCCGAAGCCTTTGCCGTTGGGCAGGCGGCGGTACCGCAGTTCATTCGGGCCAGTGTCTGCAACACCACGGCCGATGATCGGAGACTGCTCGAGGGGTTTGCCGCGCTGGCGGCGGCCTTGGGTCAGGAGCGTGGAGTGCCGCGCTGGTAGGTTTTACGGGGAGGCTATGGGCGCGCTCGGAGCAGGCAGGCCGCTGCGGCCCTTGACGCTGTCATCTGTCTGGAAAGCCCGGTTGGCAAGGGCTGCCGCCGCAACCGCAACCGCCCCAGCCAGCGGCCTCGCCACAGGATGCCGTGGCGAGGGGTGGCGGTTATTTGAAACGTCGCTCCACGCCTTTTTCCACAAGGATCTTCGCCGAGATCTCTTCCACCGAGAAATGCGTGGAGTTGATGTGGGGGATGTTCTCGCGACGGAACAGGTTTTCCACTTCGCGCACTTCGAATTCGCACTGGGCATAGCTCGAATAGCGGCTGTTGGGCTTGCGTTCGTTGCGGATCGCGGTGAGGCGGTCGGGGTCGATGGTCAGGCCGAACAGCTTGTGCTTGTGGGAGCGCAGGGCGCTGGGCAACTGCAGGCGCTCCATGTCTTCTTCGGTCAGCGGGTAGTTGGCCGCGCGGATGCCGAACTGCATGGCCATGTACAGGCAGGTCGGGGTCTTGCCGCAGCGCGAGACCCCCACCAGGATCAGGTCGGCCTTGTCGTAGTAGTGGGTGCGGGCGCCGTCGTCATTGTCCAGGGCGAAGTTCACCGCCTCGATCCGCTCCATGTAGTTGGAGTTGTGGCCAATGGAATGGGACTTGCCGACGGAGTACGAGGAGTGTTCGCTCAGCTCCTGTTCCAGGGGCGCGAGGAAAGTCGAGAAGATATCGATCATGAAACCATTGGAGGTCGCGAGGATCTCACGAATGTCCTGGTTGACGATGGTGTCGAAGATAATCGGGCGATGGCCGTCTTTTTCGGCGGCTATATTGATTTGTTGTACCATGGCCCGCGCTTTTTCCATGCTGTCGATATACGGCCGCGTGAATTTGCTGAAGGTAATGTTCTCGAACTGCGCCAACAGGCTCTGGCCGAGGGTTTCCGCTGTGATGCCGGTACCGTCGGAGATAAAGAAAGCAGATCGTTTCATTTGCGGCTTGGGCCTTAAGCTAGTGACGATTCTTGGATATGATAGGCGCGATTTGTCGGCCGGGAATGGCCTGCATTCTCACTTATTTTCCAGGTCCAGGCCATATAGCGGGCAAACGCTCTAACGAGCAGCCGGCTTCTGAGCTTTTCCAACACAGTTAGTGGAGAGATCACCTTGGTAGAGTACGTAGTTTCCCTCGATAAGCTCGGCAAACACGATGTTGAGCATGTGGGGGGCAAGAACGCATCCCTGGGCGAGATGATCAGCAACCTCGCAGGTGCGGGCGTATCGGTCCCTGGTGGCTTCGCCACGACAGCTCAGGCTTATCGTGATTTTCTTGAGTTGAGTGGTCTGAACGACCAGATCCATGCGGCGCTCGATGCGCTGGATGTCGATGACGTGAACGCCCTGGCCAAGACCGGTGCGCAGATCCGTCAGTGGATCATGGAGGCCGAGTTCCCCGAGCGCCTCAACACCGAGATCCGTACGGCCTTCGCCGCGCTGTCGGCGGGCAATCCCGACATCGCCGTGGCTGTGCGTTCTTCGGCCACCGCCGAAGACTTGCCGGACGCCTCCTTTGCCGGCCAGCAGGAAACCTTCCTCAATATCCGTGGCGTGGACAACGTGATTCGCGCGGCCAAGGAAGTGTTCGCCTCGCTGTTCAACGATCGCGCCATTTCCTACCGCGTGCACCAGGGCTTCGATCACAAGCTGGTGGCCCTGTCCGCCGGTGTGCAGCGCATGGTGCGTTCGGAAACCGGCACCGCCGGCGTGATGTTCACCCTTGATACCGAATCGGGCTTCCGTGACGTGGTCTTCATCACCGGCGCCTACGGCCTGGGTGAAACCGTGGTCCAGGGCGCGGTCAACCCGGACGAGTTCTACGTCCACAAGAACACCCTTGAAGCCGGCCGTCCTGCGATCCTGCGTCGCAACCTGGGCAGCAAGGCGATCAAGATGATCTACGGCGACGAAGCCAAGGCCGGTCGTTCGGTGAAAACCGTCGATGTGGACAAGGCCGATCGCGCGCGCTTCTGCCTGAGCGACGCTGAAGTCAGCGAGCTGGCCAAGCAGGCGATGATCATCGAGAAGCACTACCAGTGCCCGATGGACATCGAATGGGCCAAGGACGGTGACGACGGCAAGCTGTACATCGTCCAGGCTCGTCCGGAAACCGTGAAGAGCCGCACCCAGGCCAATGTCATGGAGCGCTACCTGCTCAAGGAAACCGGCACCGTGCTGGTGGAAGGCCGCGCCATCGGCCAGCGCATCGGCGCCGGCAAGGTACGGATCATCAAGGACGTGTCCGAGATGGACAAGGTCCAGGCCGGCGACGTGCTGGTCTCCGACATGACCGACCCGGACTGGGAACCGGTGATGAAGCGCGCCAGTGCCATCGTCACCAACCGTGGCGGTCGTACCTGCCACGCGGCGATCATTGCTCGTGAGCTGGGGATTCCAGCCGTGGTTGGTTGCGGCAACGCGACCCAGCTGTTGAAAGACGGCCAGGGCGTGACCGTTTCCTGCGCTGAGGGCGACACCGGTTTCATCTTCGAGGGTGAGCTGGGCTTCGACGTCAAGCAGAACTCCGTGGATGCCATGCCGGAGTTGCCGTTCAAGATCATGATGAACGTCGGCAACCCTGATCGTGCCTTCGATTTCGCCCAACTGCCGAATGCTGGTGTGGGCCTGGCCCGCCTGGAATTCATCATCAACCGCATGATCGGCGTGCACCCCAAGGCGCTGCTGAACTACGCCGGGCTGCCACAAGAGATCAAGGACAGCGTCGACAAGCGTATCGCCGGCTACCACGATCCTGTGGATTTCTATGTCGACAAGCTGGTTGAAGGCATCAGCACCCTGGCTGCGGCGTTCACCCCGAAGAAAGTCATCGTGCGCCTGTCGGACTTCAAGTCCAACGAGTACGCCAACCTGATCGGCGGCAAGCTCTACGAGCCGGAAGAAGAAAACCCGATGCTGGGTTTCCGCGGTGCTTCGCGCTACATCAGCGAGTCGTTCCGTGACTGCTTCGAACTCGAGTGCCGCGCTCTGAAACGCGTGCGCAACGAGATGGGCCTGACCAACGTCGAGATCATGGTGCCGTTCGTGCGTACCCTTGGCGAAGCCAGCCAAGTGGTTGATCTGCTGGCTGAAAACGGCCTGAAGCGGGGCGAGAACGGCCTGCGTGTGATCATGATGTGCGAACTGCCATCCAACGCCATCCTGGCGGAGGAGTTCCTCGAGTACTTCGATGGTTTCTCCATCGGCTCCAACGACCTGACCCAGCTGACCCTGGGCCTGGACCGTGACTCGGGGATCATCGCCCATCTGTTCGACGAGCGTAATCCTGCGGTCAAGAAGCTGCTGGCCAATGCCATCGCCGCCTGCAACAAGGCCGGCAAGTACATCGGCATCTGCGGTCAGGGTCCTTCGGACCACCCGGACCTGGCCAAGTGGCTGATGGAGCAGGGCATTGAAAGCGTTTCGCTGAACCCGGACTCGGTGCTGGAGACCTGGTTCTTCCTGGCTGAAGGTCAGGGCGCGGCGTAAGCGCTGAGCGTAGAGTCGGCCGGCCGTGAGGCGGGCCGGCTCTTGAAGATTGAAGTAGGGCGTGCTTCTTCTGGATGCCGCCCTTTTTTGTGCAAGAAGAATATGCAAAGCAGCAGCAACTTATTTCCCGTCGCCTTGATCAGCGCCGAGCGTCGAGGCGACCTCAGCGAAGATGTCTATCGCTTGAAACCCGGTAACAGTCCCGATCCTTCGGTGGAGCTGGCCGTGACCCGTCTGGGACTGGCCGATGAGCCTGAAGCCCGGGGTGTCCCGGTGATTCTGCTGCATGGCAGCTTTTCCAATCGGCGTTTCTGGTACTCACCCAAGGGCATTGGCCTGGGGGCCTATCTGGCCCGTGCCGGTTTCGATGTATGGATCCCGGAAATGCGTGGGCACGGTTTGTCGCGACGCAATGCCGATTACCGCAAGAATCGGGTGGCCGACTACGCTCGCTACGATTTGCCGGCAATTGCCGCCTTTGTTCGCGAGCAAAGCGCTCAGATTCCTCACTGGATCGGTCATTCACTGGGCGGCACCACCTTGGCCGCGGCCTTGGGTGGAGAGTACCTGGGCGAGCCGGGGGTCGCCTCGGCGGCATTCTTCGGTACCCAGATCAGCCGCACCTATTGGCCCCTGAAGATTCCCCTGGTGGAGTGGGGCGGGCGCGTGGTGATCAAGCGTTTTGCCCAGCTGTCGGGTTCACGGCTCAAGCGAGGGCCGGAAGATGAGCCTGTTGGCCTGGCACTGGAAAGCATGCGTTGGCATGGTCTGTTCGGTCGCTTTGGCGATGCCGACAAGGATTGGTGGGCGGGCCTGGCGCAGGTGTCAGTGCCGGCGTTGGCGGTCAGCGCCGCAGGGGATCACCAGGATCCGAGCTGGGCTTGTCGCAAATTGTTCGATCAATTGGGCAGCGAGCAGAAGCAGTTTGTCTGCCTGGGGCGTGACCAGGGATTCAGTGGCAATTTCGGGCATGTCGAGATGCTGGTGAGCAAACAGGCGCAGACTGAAGTCTGGCCGTTGGTGGCGCGCTGGCTCCAGGATCAGCACACGCCGCTGCTGATTTCCGCCAGTGAGCAGGTCGCCACGGTTTGAGGCAAAGGCTCTGACAAGGGCATTTCGCTCAGAGGTGCTTGCGGCTAAGATATGACGCCTTGCGATGTTTTGGTCACATTCAGTTATTGAGCCGACTTTCAGTTCCGGTGCAATGGCTGCGAAAATACCGGCTGGATGAACCCGCTGCTCAGGCAGCGCAGGTTAAACATCCAGGGCCCGAGCTCGTATTTTTTAAGCATGTCCCTGGAATTGCCGTCACCTTCGATCGTGTTCTTTCTGTTACAGGAGTTTCTCGATGAACCATTACCTCACTCCCGACCTGTGCGACGCCTACCCGGACCTGGTACAGGTGGTCGAGCCGATGTTCAGCAATTTCGGCGGCCGTGATTCCTTCGGCGGCGAGATCGTCACCATCAAGTGCTTCGAGGACAACTCGCTGGTCAAGGAGCAGGTCGATCTCAAGGGCCACGGCAAGGTGCTGGTGGTGGATGGCGGTGGTTCGCTGCGTCGGGCGCTACTGGGCGACATGCTGGCGGAAAAAGCGGCGAAGAACGGCTGGGAGGGCCTGGTGATCTACGGTTGCATCCGCGATGTGGACGTCATCGCGCAGACCGACCTTGGGGTCCAGGCCCTGGCCAGCCACCCGATGAAGACCGACAAGCGCGGCATCGGCGACCTCAATGTCGCGGTGACCTTTGCCGGGGTGACTTTCCGCCCGGGCGAGTACATCTATGCCGATAACAATGGCGTGATCATCTCGCCAAGCCCACTGAAGATGCCTGAATAAGCAATCGGCCTGACAAGGGATGAGGATGTTCGAGGAAGAAAACGCGCAATGGGGGCTGGTGCATGCCCTGGTGCTGGATGGTGAAGGCGGTGCGCGTTCGATTGCCCGGACCGAGCTTGACGATCTGCAGTTGCAGGCCCATGAAAGCCTGTGGCTGCACTGGGATCGCAGTCATCCGCAGACCCAGACCTGGCTGCGCCGCTCCAGCGGCCTGAGCGAGTTCAGCTGTGACCTGCTGCTGGAGGAGAACACCCGGCCGCGTCTGTTGGCTCTGCCCGAGGCGGAGCTGCTGCTGTTTCTGCGGGGCATCAACCTCAACCCGGGAGCCGAGCCAGAAGACATGGTCTCGGTGCGCATCTTCGCCTCCGCCCAGCGGGTGATTTCCCTACGCCTGCGGCCGCTGCGCGCCACTGATGAGTTGCTGCTGCAATTGACCGAGGGCAAGGGGCCGAAAAACGCCGCCGAACTCCTCCTTTATATGGCCGAGTACCTGACTCATAAAGTGCAGGATCTGGTCAGCGATCTCTCGGAAGTGGTCGATGGCGAAGAAGAAAAACTGGATGCCGACGAACGGTATACCCCCGAGCACGGCAGCATTTTGCAGATCCGTCGTCGGGCTGCCGGACTGAAGCGTTTCCTGGCTCCTCAGCGGGATATTTTTGCGCAGTTGAGTCGGATAAAACTGCCCTGGTTTGCCGTCGATGATGGCGACTACTGGAACGAATTGCACAACAGCCTGACCCGTTACCTGGAAGAGCTGGAATTGACTCGAGAGCGCGTGGGGCTTGCCCTGGAGGCCGAAGACCGGCGCTTGAGCGTGCGCATGAATCGCACCATGTACCGTTTCGGGATCATCACCGGAATCTTCCTGCCCATGAGTTTTCTTACCGGGCTGCTGGGCATCAACGTCGGTGGTATTCCGTTCTCCGCAAGCCCTTATGGATTCATCATCGCTTGCCTGTTGTTGATATCGGTGGCGCTGGGGCAATGGTGGTTGTTTCGTCGTTTGCGGTGGGTGTGACGATGCCTCATGTGACCCGAGTAAATCTGATCGCGTCTTTTTCAGATATCACCAGAGGTGCGTATGCACGATCCGTTTGAACAGTCTTTGCGTGACATGCTCAAAGCCTCGCCATCGAGCCGCGATGACGATGCTTGCCTGGGCCGCGTACTGAAAACCGCCAACCGTCAGGTCGGGGCAGGGGATCTGTTCAGCCTGCTGGGCCGCTGGCTGCCGGCGCTGATGATCGCCTTGAATAACGGATCGGCCCATATTGCGCCGGTTTCACGTCGTAAACCTACTGCTCGCACTGCTGATAAGGCTGATTGAATATGGAATTGGATCTCTGGACTCAGAGCCTCGTCACGGCGATGACTGCCTTGTGGACCAAGGTGGCGAACTTCATTCCGAACCTGTTCGGCGCACTGGTGGTGCTGTTGCTGGGCTTCGTGGTAGCCAAGCTGCTCGATACCCTGCTGTCCAAATTGCTGGCCAAGCTGGGCCTGGACCGCTTGATGGGCGGTACCGGCTTGACCAAATTGTTGTCCCGGGCGGGCCTGCAAGTACCGATCTCGACCTTGATCGGCAAGATCGTCTATTGGTTCGTTCTGCTGATTTTTCTGGTTTCTGCTGCTGAATCCCTTGGACTTGAGCGAGTTTCGGCTACGCTCGACATGCTTGCGCTGTATTTGCCGAAGGTTTTCGGTGCTGCGCTGGTGCTGTTGGTGGGGGTTTTGTTGGCGCAGTTGGCCAATGGGCTGGTGCGCGGAGCGGCGGAGGGCGTAGGGCTGGATTACGCCAGTGGCCTGGGGCGGATTGCCCAGGGGCTGGTGATCATCATCAGTATTTCCGTGGCGATCAGCCAGTTGGAGGTCAAAACTGACCTGCTCAACCATGTGATCGTGATTGTGTTGATTACCGTTGGTCTGGCAGTTGCGCTGGCCATGGGATTGGGAAGCCGGGAAATTGCCGGACAGATTCTTGCGGGAATCTATGTGCGTGAGTTGTATCAGGTTGGGCAACAAGTACGAGTTGGAGAGGTCGAAGGCCAGATTGAAGAAATTGGCACGGTCAAGACTACATTGCTGACCGATGAGGGTGAGCTAGTCTCTCTCTCCAATCGGATCCTGCTGGAACAGCATGTAAGTAGCCGCTAACCCGGCAAACCCTGCTAATGTATGCCGCCGCAAAATGCCCCTCACCGGGCAGCGGCGGACATTGACCTGACTGTCGGCACGACTCGTTTTGAATAAAACCCAATCGCTACCCACGCGCTATGACCCCCGTGAGCTCTCTGATGAGGAGTTGGTCGCGCGCTCGCATACGGAGCTGTTCCACGTAACACGCGCCTATGAAGAGTTGATGCGGCGCTATCAGAGGACGTTATTTAATGTTTGCGCGCGTTATCTGGGGAACGATCGGGATGCGGATGATGTCTGTCAGGAAGTGATGTTGAAGGTGCTGTATGGCCTTAAGAACTTTGAGGGTAAATCGAAGTTCAAGACATGGCTATATAGCATCACGTACAACGAATGCATCACGCAGTATCGCAAGGAGCGGCGCAAGCGTCGGTTGATGGACGCTTTAAGTCTTGACCCCCTCGAGGAGGCTTCTGAAGAGAAGACGCCGAAACCTGAGGAGAAGGGCGGACTTGACCGCTGGTTGGTGCATGTGAACCCGATTGACCGGGAAATTCTGGTGCTACGATTTGTCGCAGAGCTGGAATTTCAGGAGATCGCAGACATCATGCATATGGGGTTGAGTGCTACAAAAATGCGTTACAAACGTGCTCTTGATAAATTGCGTGAGAAATTTGCAGGCATTGCTGAAACTTAGTTCGGCGCAAATATCTCTTACGTTTAGGTGAGTTCTGATAGACTTACCGCCGAGTTGTCCCCCGGTATGTGGGACTGCTTTACAATCACCAGATGGGGATTTAACGGATGAAACTGAAAAACACCTTGGGCATTGCCATTGGTTCTATTGTTGCCGTGACTTCGTTCGGCGTTCTGGCGCAAGGCCAAGGCGCGGTCGAGGGTGAACTGTTTTACAAAAAACAGTACAACGACAGCGTTAATCACGTTGAAGATGGTTTCAACCCTGGCGCATCGATCGGTTACTTCCTGACCGACGACCTGTCGTTGAACGCCACCTACGACAAGACCAACCACACCCGTTCTAACGACGGTACTGGTAACCAGAAAATCAAAGGCGACAACTTCGGCCTGAACGCTCAGTACCACTTTGGTACCGTGGGTGACGCTCTGCGTCCATACGTTTCCGGCGGTGTTGCTCACAAGAGCATGACCAACGTGATCGCTGACGGTCACAGCGGCCGCGACCAGTCGACTTTCCTGACTGCAGGTGCTGGTGTTAAGTACTACTTCACCGACAACCTGTTCGCCCGTGCCGGCGTTGAAGCTGACTACAAGCTGGACAACGGTAAGTGGGACTACGCTCCTACCATCGGTCTGGGTGTGAACTTCGGCGGCAGCGGTGGCAAAGTCGCTCCAGCTCCAGTAGCTCCAGCTCCAGCTCCTGAGCCAGCTCCAGAAGCTCCAGTTGCTGAAGTTGTTCGTGTTGAGCTGGACGTGAAGTTCGACTTCGACAAGTCGGTCGTCAAGCCTAACAGCTACGCTGACATCAAGAACCTGGCTGATTTCATGAATCAGTACCCACAGACCACCACCGTTGTTGAAGGTCACACTGACTCCGTCGGTCCTGACGCTTACAACCAGAAGCTGTCTGAGCGTCGTGCAAACGCCGTTAAGCAAGTTCTGGTCAACCAGTACGGCGTTGGCGCTAACCGCGTTCAATCCGTTGGTTACGGTGAGTCCCGCCCAGTTGCCGACAACGCAACTGAAGCTGGTCGCGCAGTTAACCGTCGCGTAGAAGCCTCGGTTGAAGCTCAAGCTAAGTAATTAGCCTTGTAGCTTGGAAAAACCCGGCCTAGGCCGGGTTTTTCTTTGCCTGCGATTGCGTGACCCTGCGCCCGTGCTCAGGCCAATTGCATGCTGGTCATGGCGGTGACCGCCGTGCTCGTGGCTGTTCCAGCTACCGCCCCGATCACCAGGATGGCTGGGCTCTTGAGCATGAAGTGCTGGGCATCCTGCTCCATGTTCAACAGGTCGCTGCGATATTCCCGCTGCTCAGGCAGCGAAGCGTTTTCGATCATCGCAACCGGCGTATCGGCTGCCATGCCGCCTTCGCGCAACTGCGCGCCGATTTCCGCGAGTTTCGCAACACCCATGTAGATCACCAGGGTCGTGCCGCCCTGGGCCAGGGCCTGCCAGTTCAGGCGGCTGTCATCTTGAGTATGGGCGGTCACCAGGGTCACCCCTCGAGCGACACCACGTAGGGTCAGGGGGATATCGCAACGCGTGGCACCGGCCAGGCCGGCAGTGATGCCGTTGACCAGTTCTACCTCGATTCCCCGTTCCTTGAGCCACTGGGCCTCTTCGCCACCGCGTCCGAAAATGCACGGGTCGCCCCCTTTGAGACGCACCACACAGCGGCCCTGACGGGCATAGCGCAGCATCAGGCGATGGATGAAGGCCTGGGGCGTGGAGCGGCAACCACCGCGTTTGCCCACCGGGATGACCCGCGCCTTGGGGCAGTGCTCCAGTACTGCGCTGTTCACCAAGTCATCCATCAGCACCACCTCGGCCTCGCCGAGGGCGCGTACCGCCTTGAGGGTCAAGAGCTCCGGGTCTCCGGGGCCTGCGCCTACCAGCCAGACTTTTGCACTCATTCGCTTTCCTCACACAGGGACGGCGACAGGTTGAACCGGAGCCGCCAGCAGGTGTTTGATCTCCGGCACGCAAGAGCCACATTGGCTACCGCAACCCAGTTGTTGTTTCAGTTGTGCCAGGTCCAGGCCCTGGGCTATTGCGGCGCACACCGCGCGATAACTGACGTTCCTGCAAGTGCACAGCGTGCGCTCTGGCAAACCGCCCAGGCGGTTGCTTCCCGGAGGAGTGCTCAATGGGGCCAGCAGCCAGCGTCGCAGCTGTTCATCTGCGCGTCCGTCTAGCCAGAGTGCCTGCAGCCAGTGCCTGGCCAGGGTTTCCCCGGCCAGGCGGATGCTGGTGATCCGGCCTTGTTCGATGCGCACACGCTTGCCGATGGCTCGGCGCGGATCGTCATAGGCCAGCACTGGCCCGGTATCAAGTGACAACTGCTGATCGATAGCCTTGAGCACATGCACCGGCGGTGCCTCCGAGTGGGCGGCGCGAATCACCAGCGCCGGGCGTTCGCGACCGGCGAGGCTGAGGCTGACGTAGGCAAAGGCTTCGCAAAGGGGGCGCAGGATCCGTATATGAGCCTGCACATCGCCCTCGATCAGCGCGTACAGGTGCCAGGGCAGTTGCACCGGCTCCAAGCGCACACCGCTGTGCTTGAGTTCCGGTTGCTTGGACAGAGGGTCGAATGCTGGCTGGGTGACGGCATTGACTCCACCCTTGAGGAAGCGATCCCCCCAGTGCATCGGCAGGAAGGCCTGGCCGGGGCGTACGCTGTCATCTCCGCTCACCGCGACGATTACGCTGCCGCGCCGGCTTTTCAGGTTTACCAGGTCTCCGTCCTGCAGGCGTTGGCGCCGCATATCTTCAGGATGCAGGCTCAACAGCGCTTCGCTGACATGGCCAAACAGCTGCGCCGCAGTGCCAGTGCGGCTCATGCCATGCCATTGATCCCGCAGCCGGCCGGTGATCAGGGTCAGGGGGAAGCGGGCGTCGCGCTGTTCCTTGGCGGCCACGTAGGGGGTGCTGACCAGGCGGGCGCGGCCAGTGGCGGTGGCAAAGCGGCCATCGCCATACAGGCGGGGAGTGCCTTGTGTTGCACCGCTGGGAAAGGGCCATTGCTGCGGGCCGAGGCGATCGATCAAGCCATGGCTGAGGCCGGACAGGTCCAGGTCGCGGCCCCGGGTCAGCCCCTTGTACTCATCGAACAGCTGGGCGGCGCTGTCGAAGGCAAACAGGCTGGGCTGGCCGGGACGCAGTTGGCGTTCCAGCCGCCGGGCGAAGTCCACGGTAATCGCCCAATCCGCCCGTGCCTCGCCGGGGGCGACAATGGCCTGGCGTACATGGGATACCCGTCGTTCCGAATTGGTCACCGTGCCTTCCTTTTCGCCCCAACTGGCGGCGGGCAGCAGCAGGTCGGCGAAGGTTGCGGTTTCAGTCGTGCCGAAGGCTTCCTGCAGGACCACGAAGGGGCAGCTCTGCAGGGCGGCGCGCACGCGGTTCTGGTCCGGCAGCGATTGTGCCGGGTTGGTGCAAGCGATCCACAGCGCCTTGATTCGGCCCTCGTGCAACTGCTCAAACAGTTCGATGGCCGTCAATCCGGGGGACGCCGGCAGCTGTTCCACTCCCCAGTAAGCGGCGACTTCGGCGCGGTGTTCGGGGTCGGCTGCTTCCCGGTGTCCGGGGAGCAGATTGCTCAGGCTGCCGGTTTCACGGCCGCCCATGGCGTTAGGCTGGCCGGTGAGCGAGAAGGGCCCCGCGCCAGGCCTGCCGATTTGCCCGGTGACCAGGTGCAGGTTGATCAGCGCGCTGTTCTTCGCGCTGCCGGCGCTGGACTGATTCAGGCCCATGCACCACAGGGACAGGAAACTCGGTGCCGTCCCCACCCATTGTGCGCATTGCTGCAACTGTTCGACGCTGATGCCGCACAGTTGCGCCACCATCGGCGGGGTGTAATCGCGGACCAGCGCCTTGAGCTGCACCAGGCCCTCGGTGTGTTGCTGGATGAAATCCCGGTCGATCCAGTCCTCCCACAGCAACAGGTGGAGGATGCCGTGAAACAGCGCCACATCGGTGCCGGGCAAGATCGCCAGGTGCAGATCAGCCAGGTCGCAAGTGTCGGTACGACGCGGGTCGATCACTATGACTTTCATCTGCGGGCGTTGGCTTTTGGCCTGTTCCAGGCGGCGAAACAACACCGGATGGGCGTAGGCCATGTTGCTACCGGCGATCATCACGCAGTCGCTCTGCTCCAGGTCCTCATAGCTGCACGGCGGCGCATCGGCCCCCAGGCTGCGCTTGTAGCCCACCACCGCCGAAGACATGCACAGCCGGGAATTGCTGTCGATGTTGTTGGTGCCCACCAGGGCCCGGGCCAGCTTGTTGAAGGCGTAGTAGTCCTCGGTCAGCAGTTGCCCGGAAATATAGAACGCCACGCTGTCCGGACCATGCTCGGCGATGGCCTGGGCGAACACCCCTGCGGCATGTTCCAGGGCGCTGTCCCAGTCACAGCGGCTGTGGGCCAGGGCCTTGCCCAGGCGCAGTTCCGGGTACAGCGCGCGGGCCGCGTGGTCGCCGGTCAAGTGCAGGCTGGCGCCCTTGCTGCACAGCTTGCCGAAGTTGGCCGGGTGCGTCGGGTCGCCACTGACGCCGAAAATCTCCCGGCCGTCATGCTCGATCAGCACGCCGCAGCCGACCCCGCAGTAGCAACAGGTCGAGGCGGTGCTTTGGCGCGGCATCACCCAGCATCCCGCAGAGCCAACTGCACCCGGCCACTGGCCACGCGTGCCGGGTGGTGGTGGGCACAGCCGATGTCCGGGGCCTGGGCCGCGCCGGACTCCAGGTCGATCTGCCAGTTGTGCAGGGGGCAGGCCACGCGCTTGCCGTAGATCAGCCCCTGGGACAGCGGCCCACCCTTGTGCGGGCAGCGGTCGTCGAGGGCGAAGACTTCGTCGTCGCTGGTGCGAAAGATCGCGATATCGCCCCTGGGACCTTTGACGATGCGCGAGCCCAGGGTGTTGATGTCTTCCAGGGCGCAGATATCCAGCCAGTTCATGCCGGCACCTCCAGTTGTTTGACTGCGATGGGCTCGTATTCCTTCTTCAATTGCGGCTCGGCCAGGCGCGCTTGCCAGGGATCCTGTTCGAGGGACAGGGCGAACTGCAGGCGCTCATTCAAGGCCTTGCGTCGCTCCGGGTCTTCCAGAACGGCCTTTTTCACGTGTTCCATGCCGACCCGTTGCAGGTAGTGCACGGTGCGTTCGAGGTAGAAGGCCTCTTCGCGATACAGCTGGAGAAAGGCGCCGTTGTATTCGCGCACTTGCTCGGCGGTCTTGAGCTTGACGAAGAACTCGGCCACTTCGGTCTTGATCCCGCCGTTACCGCCGATGTACATCTCCCAGCCGGAGTCGACGCCAATGATGCCCACGTCCTTGATCCCGGCTTCCGAGCAATTGCGCGGGCAGCCGGAGACTGCCAGCTTGACCTTGTGCGGCGACCACATGTTGAACAAGTCGTGTTCCAGCTCGATGCCCAGTTGGGTGGAGTTCTGGGTGCCGAAGCGGCAGAACTCGCTGCCGACGCAGGTCTTCACCGTGCGGATGGACTTGCCGTAGGCGTGGCCGGAGGGCATGTCCAGGTCTTTCCAGACCCCCGGCAGGTCTTCCTTGCGAATCCCCAGCAGGTCGATGCGCTGGCCACCGGTGACCTTGACCATGGGCACCTGGTACTTGTCGGCGACGTCGGCGATGCGCCGCAGCTCGGACGGGTTGGTCACGCCGCCCCACATCCGCGGCACCACCGAATAGGTGCCGTCCTTCTGGATATTGGCGTGGGCCCGCTCGTTGATCAGCCGTGATTGCGGATCGTCCCGGGCCTCGCCGGGCCAGGTGGAAATCAGGTAGTAGTTCAGCGCCGGGCGGCAGGTGGCGCAGCCGTTGGGGGTGCGCCAGTTGAGGTGGCCCATGGTGCCGGCAATGGTCAGCAGGTGCTGCTCGCGAATGGCCTGGCGGATCTGCCCGTGGGTCAGGTCGCTGCAGCCACAGATGGCTTTCTCGCTTTTCGGCTTGACGTCCGCCGCGCCACCCACGGTGTTGATCAGGATCTGCTCCACCAACCCGGCGCAGGAGCCGCAGGAACTGGCGGCCTTGGTGTGTTTCTTGACCTCGTCGACGCTGAACAGCCCCTGTTCCTGGATGGCCTTGACGATGCTGCCCTTGCACACGCCGTTGCAGCCGCAGACTTCGGCAGTGTCGGCCATGCTCATGGCCTTGTCCTGGCCCTGGTGGCCGACATCTCCCAGGGCATTTTCACCAAACATCAGGTGATCACGGATCTCGCCGATGGCCTGGTTTTCCCGGATTTGCCGGAAGTACCAGCCGCCGTCAGCGGTGTCGCCATACAGGCAGGCGCCCACCAGGATGTCGTCCTTGATCACCAGCTTCTTGTAGACCCCGCCGATCGGGTCGGACAGGGTGATGGTCTCGGTGCCTTCGCCGCCCATGAAGTCGCCGGCGGAAAACAGGTCGATACCGGTGACCTTCAATTTGGTGGAGGTCACCGAACCCTGGTAGCGGGCGAAGCCCAGTTGGGCCAAGTGGTTGGCGCAGACCTTGGCCTGCTCGAACAATGGCGCTACCAGGCCGTAGGCGATGCCCCGGTGGCTGGCGCATTCGCCGATGGCATAGATGCGCGGGTCAAAGGTCTGCAGGGTATCGTTGACCAGGATTCCCCGATTGCAGGGCAGGCCGGCGCGCTCTGCCAGCTCGCTGTTGGGACGGATGCCGGCGGCCATCACCACCAGGTCGGCGGGAATGCTCTGGCCGTCCTTGAACTGCACCGAGCCGACCCGACCGTTGCCGGCATCGATCAGGGCCTGGGTCTGTGCGCCCAGGCGAAATTTCAGCCCCCGGCTTTCCAGGGCACTTTGCAGCAATTGGCCGCTGGTCTGGTCCAACTGCCGCTCCAGCAGCCATTCACCGATGTGCACCACGGTCACGTCCATGCCCCGCAGCTTGAGGCCGTTGGCGGCTTCCAGGCCCAGCAGGCCGCCGCCGATCACCACGGCATGGCGATGGGTCTTCGCGGTGTCGATCATGACCTGGGTGTCGGCGATGTCACGGTAGCCAATGACGCCCTGCAGGTCCTTGCCGGGGATCGGCAGAATAAAGGGCGTGGAGCCGGTGGCGATCAGCAGGCGGTCGTACTCGGCTTCGCTGCCGTCTTCGGCGATCACCCGGCGCTTGCTGCGGTCGATGTGCACCACCTTGCGATTGAGCAGCAGCTTGATGTTGTGGTCCTGGTACCAGTCCAGGTCGTTGAGGACGATCTCCTCGAAGGTCTGCTCGCCAGCCAGGACCGGTGACAGCAGGATGCGGTTGTAGTTGGTGTGGGGTTCGGCGCCGAAGACCGTGATGTCATACAGCTCGTCGCTCAGTTTGAGCAGTTCCTCCAGGGTGCGTACCCCGGCCATGCCGTTGCCGATCATCACCAGCTTGAGTCTTTTCATGGGCTTCTCCGGGAGCACAGGCCGGTCGGTGTGAGGCCTGGCTCGACAAAATGCGCGCAAACAAAAAAGGCGTCCCGTCAGTAGCCTGACGAGGACGCCTTTGTCCGGTCCCGTTCTCTCGGGAAGCCTGCCTTCGTCGTTGAAGGGCGGGCTTTATGTCTGTTGCACAAGCTGATGCAGCGCCTGTGCCAACTTGTCGAAGTCGTGATGCTGCAAGGCGTCGGCGCCGGTTCTGAGGCTTGCCGGTGCCATGTGTTGCACCGAATCAAGGCAGGTCGCCCTTTTTCGGCGCGATCGCCATTGCCTCTGCGAAGACCCGCTTTGAGTGGCGGGCCGTCACCGCACGTCCTGATGGTTTCTTTCCTGGCTGGACGGCCTCGCCCACGGCTTTCAGTGGCGCAGCAGCAGGAACAGCAGCACCAGGTTCAGCAGTAACGCAACCAGGGCCACGCTGCGCCAGACTTTCAGTGGCTCGCGCTCGAGCAGCGGCAGGGCGCGCGGGCTCAAGCTGCAGCGTTCCCCTTGCTCCAGTACCAGCAGCCATTGTTCGGCCGTTTCAAAGCGTTGCGCCGGGTTGCTGGCGACACTGCGGAGCAGGGTGTGCTCCAGCCATTCCGGGAGGTCCGGGCGGTAGCGGCTGGGGGGCGCCGGCAGGCTGAAGCGCGGTCGCTGGAACGCTTCGATCTCGCCATGGGGGTAATGTCCAGTCAGCAGATAGTACAAGGTCACGCCCACGGCATAGAGGTCCTGCTGCGGGCTCGGAGCTTCGCCACTGAAGGCTTCCGGAGCAATGAAGCTCGGGGTGCCGGGCAGTAGGTGGGCCGGGTCCGCCGACAGCCCGGGGCAGTAGGCCAGGCCAAAATCCAGCACGCGCAATTCGCCATCGTCCCCCAGCAGCAGGTTCTCCGGCTTGAGGTCTCGATGCAGGATCTGCCGTCGATGCAGCAGGCCCACGGCACGCAGCAGGCGCTCGGCGAGAAACTGCCACTGGGCCAGGGGCAGCGGGCCGCTCTGCTGGAACAGCTGCGCCAGGGTCTGCCCGGGGTATTCGCGCATCAGGTAGTACAGGTGCTGGCGTGAGCCGCCGTGATGCACCTGGGGAAAGTGTCGCCCGGCAACCCGACGCAGCAGCCATTCTTCGGACAGCAACGCCTGGCAGGCCGGCAGGTCATCGCGCAGGGCCTCGGGCAGGGTTTTCAGCAGCCAGGCTTGCTGCTGATCGTCATGCACGCGATACAGCAGCGATTGTCGGCTGCGATTGATCATGCCTTCGATGTGCCAGCCTTCGAACCGCTGTCCGGGTTTCAGTGGCGGGGGCAGGGGCCATTGCTGAAGGTGCATCAGGGCGTCGCCAATGCTGTCCTCCCCCAGTTGCTCGACCCGTACCAGCAGCGCACTGGCATTGTCCTGGCTGCCGGCCAGGTGGGCGGCGCTGACCAGGGTGGCGACGGCGGTATCCGGGTCCGGCTGGTCCCGCAGGATCGCGGCAATCGCAGTATCGCCCAGGGTGGCCCAGACCCCGTCGCTGAGCATCAGGAAGCTTTCCCCCAGGCGCAGTTCGCCATCGAGGAAATCCAGCACCAGGTGCTGGTCCAGCCCCAATGCGCGCTTGAGCACGTGCTGCATGCCCGGCTGGTCCCAGACGTGGTCCTCGCTGATGCGTTGCAACTGACCGCCATGCCAGCGGTAGACCCGGCAGTCGCCGACATGGGCCAGGGTGAAGCGCCGGCCCCGCAGCACCAGGGCGCTGAGGGTGGTGAGCAGGGGCTGGCCACCGCCATTGGCCTGGAGCCAGAGGTTCTGGGCGATCAGCAGGCGCTCCAGGGATTGGGCCACGGCCCAGGTTTGCGGCGTGGCGTAGTAGTCCAGGGCCAGGACCTGCAAGGTGGAGCGTGCGGCCAGGCCGCCATCGGCGCACTGGCTGACACCGTCGGCAATGGCGAACAGCAGGCCCTTGCTCGCAGCCAGGGCTGGCGCCGGTGTCACCAGGCGCACGGCATCCTGGTTTTCCCTGCGAGGGCCGGTGGCGCTGGCCTGGGCATGGCTCAGTTGCAGGGCCATGGCCGTCTCAGACCCGCGCCGCAGTCACGGCGGCCGAGCCCCAGGTGGTTCTCCAGCGACGCTTGACCCCATGCAGGCCGAACCAGGCCAGTACCCCGAGGCCGGCGAACAGCCACAGGGCCAGTTGATAGCTGCCGGTGCTCTGCTTGATGGCACCCATGCCTGCTGCCAGGGCAAAGCCGCCGATGCCGCCGGCCATGCCGATCAGCCCGGTCATGACTCCGATCTCCTGGCGAAAGCGTTGCGGCACCAATTGGAACACCGCGCCGTTGCCGGCTCCCAGGCCGAGCATGGTGCAGACGAACAGCGCCAGGGCAGCGTAGGAACTGGGCAGGTTGAAGCCTACGGCGGCGATGCAGATCACCGCCACGCTGTACATCGCCAGCAAGGTGCGAATGCCGCCGAAGCGGTCCGCCAGGGCGCCGCCCAGGGGGCGCATCAGGCTGCCGCCGAACACGCAGGCGGCGGTGTAGTAGCCAGCGGTTACCGGGCTCAGGCCGTACTGGTCGTTGAAGTAGCCGGGCAGGGCGCTGGCCAGGCCGATGAAACCGCCGAAGGTGACGCTGTAGAAGCACATGAACCACCAGCTGTCACGGTCGCCGAGGGCCTTGAAGTAGTCGCCCATGGATTTGGCCCGGGGCCGCTCGGGGGCATTCTGCGCCAGCCAGGCGAACAGGCCCAGGGTCAGCAGCAGTGGAATCAGGGCGAAGCCGAAGACGTTGTTCCAGCCGAAGGCTGCTGCCAACACCGGGGCGATCAGTGCGGCGAACACGGTGCCGGAGTTGCCGGCTCCGGCGATGCCCATGGCCTTGCCCTGATGCTGCGGTGGGTACCATTGCGAGGCCAGGGGCAGGGCCACGGCGAAGGAGGCCCCGGCCATGCCGAGGAATACGCCCAGGAGCAAGGCTTGCTCATAACTGTGGATGCCCAGCCGCCAGGCCCCGAACAGCGCACCGATGACGATGACCTGGCCGATCAGGCCGGCGGTTTTCGGTGACAGGCGATCGGCCAGCAGGCCCATGATGAAGCGCAGTACCGCGCCGGCAAGGATCGGCGTGGCCACCATCAGCCCGCGCTGCTGGGTGCTCAGTTGCAGGTCGGCGGCGATCTGTACCGCCAAGGGGCCCAGCAGGTACCAGACCATGAAGCTCAGGTCGAAATACAGAAAGGCCGCGAACAGGGTCGGGGTGTGGCCGGATTTCCAGAAGCTTGAATTCATCGCGCACCTCAGCTGATAAGAATCGTTGGAATCGTCATGAGCCAGCAGGTGGAGCGCCGCCACGGCCGCGCCACCGACCCCGTTCAGTGGGGCCAAAACGCAAAAACGTCGGCACCCGGCTCGTTGTGGGCGAGCAGGGTGCGCGACGTCTTTGTCGTAGGTGGGGCAACCGCCGTTGGTTACCGTTGTGGATCTGATAGCAAGAGCCGCGCCAACCTCTGCCGACCCCAGCAGCAGGACCTGGCTGTCGAACTGGCTGTGGAACTGGTTGTGGGGCTGGGCGTGGAGCTGGTTGTAGGAGCTGGCTTGCCAGCGAAGGCGCCCTCAGGACCGGCACAAGGTTCAGAGGCCTATTCGCCGGCAAGCCGGCTCCTACCGGGGCTCGCTCAGCCGAGGAGTTCCTGCATGGCGATGATCTGTTCCGCCACCTGGATCAGTTTCTGCTGTTTGCCCATGGCCTGGCGCCGCATCAGGGTGTAGGCCTGTTCTTCGTCGCAGTCCTTCATCTTCATCAACAGGCCCTTGGCCAGTTCGATGCGCTTGCGTTCCGCCAGTTGCTGGTCCCGGGCCTGCAGTTGTGCACGCAGGGCCTGGTCGCTTTCGAAGCGCGCCATGGCCACATCGAGGATGGGTTGCAGGCGTTGCACCTGGATGCCCTCGACGATATAGGCGCTGACCCCGGACTTGATGGCCTGGCGCATCACCCGAGGGTCGTGCTCATCGGTGAACATCACGATGGGCCGGGGCTGGTCACGGCTGACCAGCACCACTTGCTCCATGACATCACGGCTGGGTGACTCGGTATCGATCAGGATCACATCCGGGCGCACCGTTTCGACGCGCCCAGGCAGGTCGATGGTCAGGCCGGATTCATCGATCACCTCGAAACCGGCTTCGCTGAGGGCGGCCTTGAGGCGTCCGACTTTTTTCGCCGTGTCGTTGATCAGCAGGATACGCAGCATGGTGGCGGGCTCCGGTCAGCGCTGGGCGACAAGAGCAGGGCTGTCGCTCAAGGCATGCAGCTTGAAGCTGCGGGCATAGGCAGCCGGTTGCGTGCCGTCCCAGACCTTGCCGTCGATCAACTGGCTGCTGCGCAGGTCCTGGCCCCAGGCGGCGATACCCAGCGCCGTGGCCGCCTCGCGATAGCATTCAAGCTGCTGTACCTGGCGGGCGACGGCCAGGTAGTCCGGGTCTTCGCGCAGCAGGCCCCAGCGGCGGAACTGGGTCATGAACCACATGCCGTCCGACAGGTAGGGCAGGTTGACGGCGCCCTGGCCATGAAAGCGCAGGGCGTGAGGGTCTTGCCAGCGATTGCCCAGGCCGTCGGCGTAGTCGCCCAACAGGCGTGGCTCGATGCAGTCCAGTGGTGCATTCAGGTAGTCGGCGGCGCTCAACAGCTGAGCGGTGCTGCGGCGATTCTCCGAGCTTTGCTCGATAAAGCGGCTGGCTTCGAGGACCGCCATGACCAGGGCCCGAGCCGTGTTGGGGTACTGCTCGACGAAGGCGCGGGTGCAGCCGAGCACCTTTTCCGGGTGGTCGGGCCAGATCGCCTGGCTGGTGGCCAGGGTGAAGCCCAGGTCTTGCTGTACCGCGCTGGCGCTCCAGGGTTCGCCGACGCAGAAGCCATCGATACGTCCGGCCTGCAGGTGGGCAACCATCTGCGGTGGCGGTACGACCACGCTGTCGACATCCTGCAAGGGGTGAATGCCCTGGCTGGCCAGCCAGTAGTACAGCCACATGGCGTGGGTGCCGGTGGGAAAGGTCTGGGCGAAGGTCAACCTCGCCCGGCTTTGGTGCACGTGGCGGTCCAATGCTTCAGGGCTGGTCACCTTGAGGGCTTGCAGTTCCCGGGACAGGTTGATGCTCTGGCCGTTCTGGTTCAGGCCCATGAGCACTGCCATGTCGCAGGGGTTGATGCCGCCGATGCCCAGGTGCACCGCGTAGATCAGGCCGTACAGGCTGTGGGCGGCGTCCAGTTCGCCGCTGACCAGTTGGTCCCGCAGGTTGGCCCAGGAACTCTGGCGCTTGAGGTTCAAGGTCAGGCCGTAGGGCTGGGCGAAACCCTGGGTAGCCGCGACCACCACCGAGGCACAATCGGTCAGGGCCATGAAGCCCAGGTTGATCGCGGACTTTTCCGGGGCGTCGCTACCGTTGACCCAGGCCAGCGCAGTGTTGGGGAGATCGGTCATGGCTTGGCACCTTGCATGAAAAAGCGTCGTCCCCGCCGGCCGGGCAGGGCCGGTGCGGGTGACGACGCCATTGTCCTTCGGCCTGGGCCGCCGTTGGCCGAGGTCTGCATAGTCAAGAGAGTGCAAGGCATATGCCAGCCGCCGGGGATTTCACTCTGCGCCTCGCCTGCAGGCCCCGGCGCCGGCTATAATCGGCGCCTTATTTCGCCGCCACCGAGTTCATCCCGCCCATGTATACCCTGGCCCGCCAGCTGTTGTTCAAACTCTCCCCGGAAACCTCCCACGATCTGTCCCTGGACCTGATCGGCGCGGGCGGGCGTTTGGGCCTCAACGGTCTGCTGTGCAAGGCGCCGGCGCGGATGCCGGTCAAGGTCATGGGCCTGGAGTTCGCGAACCCGGTGGGGCTGGCTGCAGGCCTGGACAAGAACGGCGCGGCCATCGATGGTTTCGCTCAGCTGGGTTTCGGTTTTGTCGAGATCGGCACCGTCACCCCGCGTCCCCAGCCAGGCAACCCCAAGCCGCGGATTTTCCGCCTGCCCGAGGCGCAAGCCATCATCAACCGCATGGGCTTCAACAACCTTGGGGTCGACAACCTGCTGGCCCGGGTCGCGGCTGCGCAATTCAAGGGCGTGCTGGGGATCAATATCGGCAAGAATTTCGACACCCCGGTGGAGCGGGCGGTGGATGATTACCTGATCTGCCTGGACAAGGTCTATGCCCATGCCAGCTATGTCACGGTCAACGTCAGCTCGCCGAACACGCCGGGCCTGCGCAGCTTGCAGTTCGGTGAGTCCCTCAAGCAGCTATTGTCGGCCTTGAGCCAGCGCCAGCAGGAGCTGACGGCGATCCATGGCAAGCGCGTGCCGCTGGCGATCAAGATTGCTCCGGACATGAGCGACGAGGAAACCATCGAGGTGGCCCGGGCCTTGCTGGAAACCGGCATGGATGCGGTGATTGCCACCAACACCACCTTGAGCCGTGAAGGGGTCGAAGGCCTGGAGCACGGCGCTGAGGCGGGCGGCCTGTCCGGCGCGCCGGTACGGGAGAAGAGTACTCATACGGTCAAGGTCCTGGCGTCCGAACTGGCCGGCCGTTTGCCGATCATCGCCGTGGGCGGCATCACCGAAGGCAAGCACGCGGCCGAGAAGATTGCCGCGGGGGCCAGCCTGGTGCAGCTGTACTCGGGCTTCATTTACAAGGGCCCGGCGCTGATTCGCGAATCGGTGGATGCCATCGCGGCCATGGGCTGAGGGGGATTGCAGCAGGCGGGTTGAAACCACGCTGATAAAAAAGGGCTCCTCGAAGGAGCCCCTGGGCCGAAGCCCGCCGCCCGGATGGGGCGTGCGTGGTTAAGTCGTCATCTATTCAAGTTGTAGGTGTCGGAATGTGCCCTGATCAGCCGACAGCGCGAAGTTCGTTGAGTCTGTGGATGCCCGCAGTGCCTGTCATACCGTCCCAGTTGTCGCCGCGTCCTTCTCGCCAGCCGTTAATCCAGGCTTGGCGTACCGACGGTAGAGTAAATGGGCAAAGCTCACGGGACTTGCCATTAACGCCATACTGATATCCGCGTAAAAACGCTTTTTCCAACGGATCACGCTTTAGTCTTCTCATAGGGTGTTTCCCTCACTTGTTGACTGTCTTATGTCCCGTCGACCTTCATCTGAGGTCGGGCAGATTGCTTCTGCCGTTGGTGCTCGCTGCCGGCGTCGCGAGCCTTGATGTTGACGCCATTGCGGCGCCAACCTGTGTTGAGTTCTAACCAATAGGTCACAGCAAGTGAATGATCGTTTTGTCATAAGGACGTAACGATATTGCTGTCCAGGCCATAAGCCTGAGGGGTTTTGTATCCGGTTTGTCAGGCAAAGCCCGCTATGATCAGCCTCTCACTAGATGATGAGGTTAATGCTTTAGTGAGAATGTCGAGCGGTTGCACTCAACTACTATTCGACGAAGGGTCGACTTATGTCATTTTGTTGCCCTGACTTTTTATCTGCCTCGGTCTCTAAGCTCTTTTGCCCTGCAAAAAAGCACTCCGGCCGGGGTGGGACGGCACAGTTTCGTGCCACACGAGCGCTCTTGAAGAAAAGCGCTTGATTGAAAACCGAGCGGGCGATGCGTTGTCCGTTCACTTATTGCTAAAGGCCCTGGTACTCCCATGTCGGATCGTTACGAACTCTTCCTCACCTGCCCCAAGGGCCTCGAAGGCCTGCTGATCGAGGAAGCCGTCGGGCTTGGCCTTGAGCAGGCGCGTGAGCACACCTCTGCCGTACGCGGCATGGCCGACATGGAAACGGCCTATCGCCTGTGCCTGTGGTCGCGCCTGGCCAACCGGGTGCTGCTGGTCCTCAAGCGCTTCCCGATGAAGGACGCCGAAGACCTCTACCACGGCGTGCTGGATGTGGACTGGCAGGACCACATGCTGGCCGACGGTACCCTGGCCGTGGAGTTCAGTGGCCACGGTTCCGGCATCGACAACACCCACTTCGGTGCGCTGAAGGTCAAGGACGCCATCGTCGACAAACTGCGCACGCCCACCGGTGAGCGGCCTTCGGTGGACAAGCTCAATCCGGACCTGCGCATCCACCTGCGCCTGGACCGTGGCGAAGCCATCCTTTCCCTGGACCTCTCCGGCCACAGCCTGCACCAGCGCGGCTACCGCCTGCAGCAAGGCGCCGCGCCGCTGAAGGAAAACCTCGCGGCAGCGATCCTGATCCGTTCCGGCTGGCCGCGTATCGCTGCCGATGGCGGGGCCCTGGCGGACCCGATGTGCGGTGTCGGCACCTTCCTGGTGGAAGCGGCGATGATCGCCGCCGACATCGCGCCCAATCTCAAGCGTGAACAGTGGGGCTTCACCGCCTGGCTCGGCCACGTGCCGGCCCTGTGGCGCAAGCTGCACGATGAGGCCCAGGCTCGCGCCCAGGGCGGGTTGGCCAAGCCGCCCCTGTGGATTCGCGGCTACGAGGCCGACCCGCGGCTGATTCAGCCGGGGCGCAACAACGTCGAGCGCGCCGGTCTCAGCGAGTGGATCAAGATCTACCAGGGCGAAGTGGCGACTTTCGAGCCGCGCCCGGACCAGAACCAGAAAGGCCTGGTGATCTGCAACCCTCCCTATGGCGAGCGACTGGGGGACGAGGCGAGCCTCTTGTACCTCTACCAGAACCTTGGCGAGCGCCTGCGCCAGGCCTGCCTGAACTGGGAAGCGGCGGTGTTCACCGGGGCCCCGGACCTGGGCAAGCGCATGGGTATTCGCAGCCACAAGCAGTATTCGTTCTGGAACGGCGCCTTGCCCTGCAAGCTGCTGCTGATCAAGGTGCTGCCAGACCAGTTCGTCACCGGCGAGCGTCGCACCCCGGAACAGCGTCAGCTCGAGCGCGAGCAGGCTCAGGCCCAGGCTGAAAGCCAGGCCGCTGCCGCCCCGCAAGAGCGCCAGTACAACAAGAATGGCAACCCGATCAAACCTGCTCCGGTACCGGCGCCTGTGGTTGAACAGGCGCGCTTGAGCGAAGGCGGGCAGATGTTCGCCAACCGCCTGCAAAAGAACCTCAAGCTGCTGGGCAAGTGGGCCAAGCGCGAGGGGATCGAGTGCTATCGGGTCTACGATGCCGACATGCCCGAGTACTCCCTGGCCATCGACCTGTACCAGGATTGGGTGCATGTCCAGGAGTACGCGGCGCCCAAGTCGGTGGACCCGGAGAAGGCCCAGGCGCGCCTGTTCGATGCCCTGGCGGCGATCCCGCAGGCGTTGAATGTCGACAAGAGCCGGGTAGTGATCAAGCGTCGCGAGCGCCAGAGCGGCACCAAGCAGTATGAGCGCCAGAGCGCCCAGGGCCAGTTCACCGAGGTGCGCGAAGGCGGGGTCAAGTTGCTGGTTAACCTGACGGACTACCTGGACACCGGGTTGTTCCTCGATCACCGGCCGATGCGCATGCGGATCCAGAAAGAGGCCGCCGGCAAGCGCTTCCTCAACCTGTTCTGCTACACCGCCACTGCCAGCGTGCATGCGGCCAAGGGCGGGGCGCGCAGCACCACCAGCGTGGACCTATCGAAGACCTACCTGGACTGGGCGCGGCGCAACTTCTCCCTCAACGGTTTCTCCGACAAGAACCGCCTGGAGCAAGGTGATGTGATGGCCTGGCTGGATACCTGCCGGGACGAGTTCGACCTGATCTTCATCGATCCGCCGACCTTCTCCAATTCCAAGCGCATGGAAGGAGTATTCGACGTGCAGCGTGACCAGGTGCAGTTGCTGGACCTGGCCATGGCTCGCCTGGCGCCGGGTGGCGTGCTGTATTTCTCCAACAACTTCCGCAAGTTCCAGCTGGATGAGAACCTGGCTGCGCGCTATCTGGTCGAGGAGATCACCGCGAAAACCATCGACCCGGATTTCGCCCGCAACAGCAAAATCCACCGCGCCTGGAAAATCACCGCTCGCTAAGGTTCAGCCAAGCTCCCCCCCGAGGCCTGCTTATTTCAGGCTTTGGGGACGGTTTAGCGCTGGTCAAATTAGTGGCTAATGGCTATAAAACACACTTGGTCCGGATGACACCCAAACTCGCTGGCGTGATGAGTTCTGCTTATGCCGTTGCACGTGGTACGCCCGAAGATCCTGGGTTTCATAAGTGAAGAGGTGTCCGCCTGGCTCGTGGCCTTGTTGGTGTTGCTCGCCGGTAGCATTCTGACCGGGCTCCTGGCCTGGTCCACCTACAGCCTGAACAAGCAGCAGTTGCGCCAGCGTTTCCAGCTGTTGGCCAGCGAACGCTACAGCCGTATCGAAGAGCGCTTTCAAGACCAGGAGCAACGCCTGGACGGTTTGCGGCGTTTCTTTGTCAATTCCGACCTGGTGACTCGCCAGGACTTCGATGGTTACGCCAAACCCCTTTTGCGGCGCACCCAGGCCTATGCCTGGGCGCCTTTGATCAGTCGTGCCCAGCGCCCTGCGTTCGAGCAGTCGGTGCGGGCGCAGGGGCTGCCGGGGTTTTCCATATTGCAGTTGAACGGCGAAGGCCAGATGGAGGCGGCCGGTGAGCACGACGACTATGCGCCGGTGTTGTACAGCCAGACGCAAAGCCCGCTGGGCTCGCCCCTGGGGTACGACTTGCTGGCCCAACCTGTGCGCCGTGCCACGCTGGAACGTGCCCGGGAGCTCAATGGCCTGGCGGTTTCGCCGCCGGTGCACCTGGTCGCGGTCGACCCGGCCTACGCCCGGGGAGTGCTGCTGGCCGCGCCGGTCAGGCGACCCCAGGACGGCCCTGCCGCGCAGTCCCGGCCCTATGGTTATGTGCTGGCGGTGATCAGCCTGCGGCAGCTGGTGGCGGATGGCTTGCCGGTCACGGCCAGTGACAACCTGTCGGTGCGGATTCTCGATCTGTCCACCGAGGGCCTGCATGAGGTGCTCTATGAGTCGAACAACCCGCCGACCAACAGTCAGCTGACCGCCAGCCGCTTGCTGCGTCTGGCGGACCGGGACTATCAGGTGGATTTTCGTCCCAGCGCGGCGTTCCTGCATGCCAATCATTCTTCCCTGGCGAGCCTGGTGACCCTGGGGGCATTGCTCAGTGTGCTGCTCAGCGCCTTGCTCTACGTACTGGTCAGCCAGCGCCAGCGGGCCCTGGCCCTGGTGGAGCAGCGTACCGAGGAGTTGCGCAGTCGCGAGCAGGAACTGCGGGGCACTCACAGCCAACTGCGCAGTGTGCTCAATGCCGCGACCCAAGTGGCGATCATCGCCACCGACCTGCGTGGCGTCATCAGCACCTTCAATGCCGGGGCCGAGCAGATGCTCGGCTACAGCAGCGCTGACGCAGTCGGCCACCTGACCCTGGAAAGCCTGCACCTGCCTCAGGAGCTGGAAAGTTGGGCCCATAGCCTCAGCCAGCGCTATGGCAAAGCCATTCCGGTGTCCCAGGCGATGCTGGTGGAAGAGGGCATGAGCGCCGGTCATGAGGCGCGGGAGTGGACACTGGTGCGCCGCGACGGCAGCCACCTGCCGGTGAACATGCTGGCGACTCCGGTGCTCGACGACCAGGGATTGTGGATCGGCCATCTGGCGATTTGCATCGATATCACCGAGCGCAAGCGAGTGCACGAGGCCCTGGCGGCTCGCGACCGGTTGTTGAAGCGGCTCAGCGCCCATGTCCCGGGTGGGATCTACCAGTTCAAGCTGGCGCCTGACGGTCATGCCTGTTTTACCTACGCCAGCGATGGCATTCGCGAAATCTACGAGATCGATCCGCTACAGCTGCAGGAGGATGCGGCTCCGGCGTTCGAGCGCATTCATCCCGAGGACGTGGGACGGGTCAGGGATTCGATCGAAGTGTCGGCGCAGCAGCTCAGTCCCTGGTGCGAAGAATACCGGGTCTGCCTGCCACAGCGCGGGCTGCGCTGGATGCGTGGCGCGGCGACTCCGGAAAGGCTGCCAGGCGGCGGGGTGCTATGGCACGGCTATATCTCGGACATCTCCGACCTCAAGCGAGTGGAGGAGGAACTGCGAGCGTTGTCGATCACCGACTCCCTGACCGGCATTCACAATCGTCGCTACTTCCAGGAGCGCCTGCAGAGCGAGATGCAGCGCCTGGAGCGTGGCGGTGGCCAGATGGCGGTGATCATGCTCGACATCGACCATTTCAAGCGGATCAACGACCAGTACGGGCACGGGGTCGGCGATCAGGTCCTCAAGGGCTTGTGCGAGCGTACTGGCCGACGCCTGAGGCGCACCGATGTGTTCTGCCGCCTCGGCGGAGAGGAGTTCATGATCCTGTGCCCGGATACTCAGGGCCGGCAGGCACTGATCCTGGCCCAGGAGCTGTGGCAGGGGCTGCGCAGCTCGCCGATCGAACCGGTGGGCATCGTCACCGCCAGTTTCGGCATTGCCAGTTGGCGCGAAGGGGAAGGGGCGGACGGGCTGTTGCTGCGGGCCGACTCCGGGGTCTACGCCGCCAAGCTGGCCGGGCGCGATCGGGTTCAGGACGAATTGCCGTAATCAATCGGGGCGGCGCGTGCTGCTCGCCGCCCTTGGCACGAGCCGTTGTTACAGCGCCGAGGCGCTGGTGGCCAGCTTGGGCTGGCGATAGAGGTCTAGCAGCACCTGGTCCAGTACCGATGAGGCACCGAATGGCCGTGGGTCATTGAGGATCGCGACCACTGCCCAGGTATTGCCGTTGTCATCGCGGCTGTAGCCGGCAATGGCGCGGACAGTGTTCAGAGTGCCGGTCTTGATGTGCGCTTCACCCGACATGGCAGTGCGCTTCAGGCGCTTGCGCATGGTGCCGTCCATGCCGGCAATCGGCATCGAGCTGATGAACTCGGCGGCGTAGGGGCTCTTCCACGCGGCTTGCAGCAGGCCGGCCATCTCCCGGGCGCTGACCCGCTCGGCACGGGACAGGCCGGAGCCGTTCTCCATCACCAGGTGCGGCGAGGTGATGCCCTTCTTCGCCAGCCACTGGCGCACCACACGCTGGGCCGCCTTGGCGTCGTCGCCATCGGCTTCGTTGCGGTACTTGGCCCCCAGGCTCAGGAACAACTGCTGGGCCATGGTGTTGTTACTGTACTTGTTGATGTCGCGGATGATCTCCGCCAGGTCCGGGGAAAAGGCTCGGGCCAGGACCTTGGCGTCCTTGGGCACGACCGCCAGGCGGTCCTTGCCCTGAATGCTGCCGCCCAGTTCGCTCCAGATCGCTCGCACCGCACCGGCGGTGTAGGTGGCGTGGTCCAGTAGCGACAGGTAGGTCTGGGAGCTGCAACCGTCGCCCAGCTGGCCACCGACGGTGACGATCACGCTGCCATCGGCCTGGGTCACCGGGTTGTAGCGTACGTCGCCGGTGCATTGCTTGGTGTTGACCGCCTTGACCTGGTTGTCGATGCGGATCTTGGCGATTGGCGGTTCCACCGACACCAGCACTCGGCCGGAATCGTTGCGAGCGACAAAGCGCAAGGCCTTGAGGTTGACCATCAGGGAGTCGGGCTTGACCAGGAACGGCTTGTTCTCGTCGTTGCCGTCGTCATTGAATTCCGGCAGTTGCGGTTGCACGAAGAAGTTGCGGTCCAGCACCAGGTCGCCGGTGACCTGCTGCACGCCGTTGGCCCGCAGGTCGCGCATCAGCAACCAGAGCTTTTCCATGTTCAGCTTGGGGTCGCCGCCGCCCTTGAGGTACAGGTTGCCGTTGAGGATGCCGCCGCTGAGGGTGCCGTCGGTGTAGAACTCGGTCTTCCACTGATGGGTCGGGCCGAGCATTTCCAGGGCCGCGTAGGTGGTCACCAGCTTCATGGTGGAGGCCGGGTTGACCGATACGTCGGCGTTGAAGATGGTTGGGGTGCCCGGGCCATTCAGGGGAATCATCACCAGTGACAGGGCGTTGTCCGGGAGTTTGCTGGCTTTGAGGGCTTGCTGGACCTTGGGGGTCAGGGTGGTGTTGACCGGAGCCGCGGAGACGGGGAATGCCAGGGGGAGGAAAACACTGGCAAGCAGAAGAGGACGCAACGATTTGATCATATGAAATGGAACCCTGCAGTCGAGGGGAAAAAAGGCGAGGGCGTGCAGATAAAATCCCTCAGTGATCATGAAAGTGTCGGCATTATGCCCCAAGGTATAGTGGCTTGTGCCGTACCGCGGGCCGCCGGGGCGGTATTTTTTTTACCAATGGCAGGGTCGTATCCTCATAGAGTCAGGCAATCGCCTGGCTAAACTGGTAAAGTGCCGCCCGTTATTACTTATGAGGATTGTTCCATGGCCACTAACCGTTCCCGCCGTCTGCGCAAAAAACTCTGCGTAGATGAATTTCAGGAGCTGGGTTTTGAGCTGAACCTGGATTTCAAAGAAGATCTGGCTGAAGAAGCTATTGACGCTTTCCTCGACGCATTCCTCAAAGAAGCGATGGAAGCCAACGGCCTGGGCTATGTAGGCGGCGACGACTTCGGTCTGGTTTGCCTGAGCAAGCGCGGTTCCGTGAGCGAAGAGCAGCGCGCCGCTGTCGAAGCCTGGCTCAAGGCTCGCACCGAGCTGACCAGCGTTGAAGTCAGCCCGCTGCTGGACGTGTGGTACCCGGACAACGCGATCAACCCAGTCGCGTGATGTCATGTATGAGCGGCCCGTCCGGGCCGCTCATGCGTTGTTGCCCCAGGGCAACCTGTCGATTCCCCTTTCCCCTGATTACCTCTGCCACGGACCTGTTCCGGGTTTTGCCGTGGGCGTGAGCAGGCCGGCACGCCGCGCCCTGCGCTAGGCGCTGGCGTGCCTGTGAGGCCCTTCAGGCGTTGCGCCAGTTCAGAATCATCAAGGTCACCACCCCGGCCACGATTCCCCAGAACGCCGAGCCGATGGAGAACAGCGTCAGCCCCGACGCCGTGACCATGAAGGTGATCAGCGCGGCCTCGCGTTCCTTCACTTCGCTCATCGCGATGCTCAGGCCATTGATGATCGAGCCGAACAGCGCCAGGGCGGCAATGGACAGCACCAGTTCCTTGGGCAGTGCCGCGAACAGCGCGGCCAGGGTGGCACCGAAGACCCCGGCGATGCCGTAGAAGATTCCGCACCACACGGCGGCGGTGTAGCGTTTGCCGTGATCCTCATGGGCATGGGGCCCGGTACAGATTGCCGCGCTGATGGCCGCCAGGTTGATGCCATGGGAGCCGAACGGCGCCAGCAGCAGAGAGGCCAGGCCCGTGGCGGTGATCAATGGCGAAGCCGGGACGTTGTAGCCGTCGGCCCGCAGCACTGCAATCCCGGGCATGTTCTGCGAGGTCATGGCCACCACGAACAGCGGAATGCCGATGCTGATGGTGGCTGCCAGGGAAAAGTGCGGAGTGGTCCAGACAGGAGTCGCGACCTCCAGGTGGAAGCCGCTGAAGTCCAGCAGGCCCATCACTCCGGAAAGGGCGGTGCCGATCAGCAAGGCGGCCAGGACCGCATAGCGGGGCGACAGGCGCTTGACCACCAGGTAGGTGACGAACATGCCCAGGACCAGCCCGGTGCGATGTTGGGCGGCGACGAAGATTTCACTGCCGATCTTGAACAGGATCCCCGCCAGCAAGGCCGCAGCCAGGGAAGCCGGGATCTTTTTCACCAGGCGTTCGAAGCTGCCGGTGAGCCCGCAGATCGTCACCAGCACGGCGCAGGTGATATAGGCGCCGATGGCTTCGCCGTAGGTCACGCCGGACAGGCTGGTGATCAGCAGGGCTGCGCCAGGTGTCGACCAGGCGATGGTGATGGGGGTGCGATAACGCAGGGACAGGCCGATGCTGCACACGGCCATGCCGATGGAGATGGCCCAGATCCACGAGGAAATCTGTCCGCTGGTCAGGCCGGCAGCTTGTCCGGCCTGGAACATCAGCACCAGGGAACTGGTATAGCCGGTCATCATGGCGATGAAGCCGGCCACGATGGCTGAGGGCGAAGTGTCGGCCAGGGGGCGTAACTGCGCGGGAGTGGCATCGGACATTACGGCTGTTCCTTGTTCTTGAAAGACCCAAACAACCCCATCCAGCCCGCATCGATCGAGTGCTGCTCGAGCAATGGGCCGGCAATGGGGTTCAAGGGCGAAGCCTAAACTTAAAAGTAACTTTGCATTGCAATACAGCCGTGGCTACAAATAGCCGTACAGTCGCTGAACGCGTTATGCCACGGGCAACACTTTTTACTAATGATCCCCATGGGTTGTGTACAATGTGCCCTTGATTTAACGCGATACTTGCCAGCGACCCACCGTGGCGTATTAAAGTCACGCTGACATCGCCGCAGTCCTCCCGACCCGAGTGCCCATGAACGAACAGTTGCAACCTCTCAAGAAACAACCGCGAGCAGGCAAAGCCGGTCGCAGCGGAACCCAGGACGATATTGTCTATGCGCACATCTTCGAGGCCATCCTCGAGCAGCGCCTGGCGCCCGGCACCAAGTTGAGTGAAGAGGCGCTAGGGGAAATATTCGGAGTCAGCCGGACCATCATCCGCCGCGCTCTGTCACGTCTGGCCCACGAAGGCGTGGTGCTGTTGCGCCCCAACCGCGGTGCCGTAGTGGCCAGCCCGAGCGTGGAGGAAGCCCGACAAGTGTTTCTCGCCCGCCGCCTGGTGGAGCGCGCCATCACTGAATTGGCGGTACAGCACGCCACGGCCGAGCAATTGCTGGAACTGCGGCAGATGGTCAATGAAGAGCGCGACAGCTTTTCCCGCGGTGATCGTGGCGCGGGCATCCGCCTGTCCGGCGAGTTCCACCTGAAGCTCGCGGAGGCGGCGAAGAATGCGCCGTTGATCAGCTTCCAGCGCAGCCTGGTGTCCCAGACCTCGCTGATCATCGCCCAGTACGAGAGCGGCAACCGTTCCCACTGTTCCTACGATGAGCACACCCAGTTGATCGATGCCATTGAGGCCCGGGATGGCGAGCTCGCGGTGAACCTGATGATGCATCACATGGATCACATCGACAGCAAGCTCAACCTCGACGAGGAAAGTGCCTCGGACGATCTGCATGCGGTGTTCTCGCATCTGCTGCAGACCAAGAAGCCGGGACGGCCGACCGCCAAGCTCTAAGAGGCAGGTGGCAAGCGCCGAGCTTGCAGCGTGAAACTCCCCAATCCCCCACCTCGTGTATTGCACGAGGTGGGGGATTGTTGTTTTGGCGGAGTAGCTGCTCGATAGATTGTTGCGATTTTTTGCATTGATTGTATACAGTGCTGGTTCCGAGGCGTCTGGCAAGGGCTTGGCCCGCGACGGCCCGCCTCTCGCCCTGCGAAAGGAGCCCGCGGCATGAGCGGCAGAACGCTACGTATTCATTCCTCCGCCATTCACTATTTCGACATGGTTCGGCGTTGCCATTCGATCCGTGAGGCGGCCCGGCGCTTGAATGTCGCATCCTCGGCGGTGAACCGGCAGATTCTCAAGATCGAGGACGAAATCGGTGCGCCGTTGTTCGAGCGCCTGCCCGGTGGGCTGCGCCTGACCATGGCCGGGGAGATTCTCAGTCGTCACGTCAGCCTGGTGTTGCAGGACCTGGAGCGAGTTCGCCTGGAGTTCGATGCATTGCGGGGCTTGAAGAGCGGGCACGTGGAGATCGCCACCGTCGAGGGCGCCACGGTGGACCTGCTGCCCACGGTGCTCAAGCGCATGCGTGATCACTACCCGCAGGTGACCATCGGTGTCACGGTGCAGGGTTCGCAATCGATCCCCCATGCTCTGATCAACAGCCGCGCCGACCTCGGGCTGGCCTTTGCCCTGCCCAGGGCGCCGGAGATTCGCCCTCTGAGCGTCGGGCATTTTCGCCTTGGCGCGCTGGTCAGTCCGGATCACCCCCTGGCCGAGCGGGGCAGCGTCAATTTTGCCACCTGCGCCGAACACGGGCTGATCCTGGCCAAAAGCGAGCTGTCGATCCACCACCTGCTGGCGCCATTGCACAAGCGCCTCGGGGGGCCGGACAAACCGGCGTTGCAGAGCAACTCCCTGGAGCTGGCGCGGCAGATGGCCCGGCACAACATGGGGGTGGCTTTCCAGACTCGGGTCGGGGTCGAGGCGGACCTGGACAAGGGCGAGCTGGTGCATATCCCCCTGAGTGACCAGGGCGGTATCTACAGTGACCTGGGGCTGTATGCCCGCAGCGGCCGTGACCTGCCCAGTGCGGTCGAAGCCCTGGCGCATTTGCTCGGCGAGGAGATCGCCCTGCGTGAACGGGCCGAGCGCATCTTCGGCCAGCCGGTGCTCTGAGCCGGGCGTTGCTGGCCGGTGTTGCCATTTTGGCAGCGCACTGGTCGATATTCTGTTCTTTGGGCTCCACAGGCCTTGTGCCGATACTGCGACCGGTCGGCAGCCAGCGAAGCTGCCATAAGCCACACCGCCACAGGACATAATAAAAATGAAAAAGGCACTACAAGGCGCAACGCTGCTGATGACATTGGTCGGGGCAGGGGAAGCGGCCGCCGTGGAGTGGATGAACAACAGCGTCGGCTTTCGGTACGGCAAGGAGTTCACCAACCCGAACAACCCGCACTACATCAGCAAGCGCATCTACAGCTTCACCCACGCCAGTGGGTACCAGTACGGCAGCAACTATCTGCATCTGGACGTGCTGCTCTCCGACAACGACGACCCGCGCAAGGGCACCAACAAGGGCAGCAGCGAAGTCTACGGTGTCTACCGTCACCAACTCTTCGCTTCTCGGGTACTGGATACGCCCCTGGGCACCGGCCTGGTCAAGGACTATGCCCTGACCCTCGGCTTTGATGCCAGCCGCAACAACAACCTGGGTTCGGCCAAGAAGCGCGCTCTGGTCTTCGGCCCGACCCTGAAGTTCAACACCGTCGGCGTGCTCGACCTGAGCCTGTTGTACTACAAGGAAAATAACCATTCCGGAATACCCGGGGCGAAAGACCCGGATCACACCTTCGACGACACTTACCTGCTCAACCTGGCCTGGATGCGGCCGTTCGAGGTCGGCAGCCACGCCGCCAAGTTCCAGGGGTTCGTCAACTACACCGGGGAAAAGGGCCACGACTACAACTACCGCGACACCGCCCCGGAAACCCTGATGCGCACTTCGTTGATGGTTGCGGTGATGCCGGGCAAGAACATCAAGCCCAACCTCTACCTTGGGGTCGGCTACGAGTACTGGCACAACAAGTTCGGGGTGGATGGTGGGCGGGGTACACGTACCTCGACGCCAACCCTGAACATGGAAGTGACCTTCTAGGTTCCGCTCTCCTGGCGCAGGCATAAAAAATCCCCCGCACGGCCAACCGAGCGGGGGATTCTTCATTTTCGGCGGTTAGCGCTGGTGCACTGACTGGCCGGCGGCAAAGGTCTGCAGCACGGTGCGGTCATCGCCCAGGGTCATCAGCACGAACAGGGTTTCGGCGATGCTGTTGGCCTGCTTCAGGCGGTAGCTGAGCAGCGGTGTGGCGTTGTAGTCGAGGATCAGGAAGTCGGCATCGGTACCGGGGTGCAAGGTGCCGATCCGCTCTTCCAGGCGCAGGGCACGGGCGCCACCGAGGGTTGCCAGGTACAGCGACTTGAACGGGCTCAGGCGCGCGCCCTGCAGTTGCATGACCTTGTAGGCCTCATTCAGGGTTTGCAGCAGCGAGAAGCTGGTACCGCCGCCGACGTCGGTGCCCAGGCCGACATTGAGCTGGTGTTTTTCCGCCATCGGCAGGTTAAACAGGCCGCTGCCGAGGAACAGGTTCGAGGTTGGGCAGAAGGCCACGGCGGAACCGGTTTCTGCCAGTCGTGCGCATTCGTCGTCGCACAGGTGCACACCGTGGGCGAACACCGAGCGCTCACCGAGCAATTGGTAATGATCGTAGACGTCCAGGTAGCCCTTGCGCTCCGGGAACAGCTCCTTGACCCACTCGATCTCCTGCAGGTTCTCGCTGATGTGAGTCTGCATGTAGAGGTCGGGGTACTCGGTCAGCAGTCTGCCGGCCAGGGTCAGTTGTTCCGGGGTGCTGGTAGGGGCGAAGCGCGGGGTCACGGCGTAGTGCAGGCGGCCCTTGCCGTGCCAGCGCTCGATCAGCGCCTTGCTTTGCTGGTAGCCGGATTCGGCGGTATCGGTCAGGTAGTCCGGAGCGTTGCGGTCCATCATCACCTTGCCGGCGATCATCCGCAGGTCGAGTTTCTCGGCGGCTTCGAAGAAGGCCTCGACCGACTGCGGGTGCACGCTGCCGAACACCAGGGCGGTGGTGGTGCCGTTGCGCAGCAGTTCCTTGATGAAGATGTCGGCCACTTCGGTGGCGTGGGCCCGGTCGGCGAACTGGCTTTCGCAGGGGAAGGTGTAGGTGTTCAGCCAGTCCAGCAACTGCTCGCCATAGGCGCCGACCATGCCGGTCTGGGGCAGGTGGATGTGGGTGTCGATGAAGCCCGGGGTGATCAGGGCATCCGGGTAGTGGTGGATCTGCACATCGGCGGGCAGGCTGGCGAGCAGCTCGCTGGCGTGGCCAAGCGCGCTGATCCGGCCGTTCTCGACCACCAGCAGGCCGTCCTCGAAATACTCATAGGAGGCTTCGATCCCGACTTCGGCGGGGTCGGCGATGCTGTGCAGGATGGCGGCACGGTAGGCGTTGCGAGTCTGGGGCATGAAGGTATCTCAGTGTGTGGCGTATTAGTTCGCAACCTGGCTGCGGCGCGAGGCCGGCAGCAGTTTGGCAATGGGTTCGGCGCCGACGCTGGGCTGGCCGAAATGGGCGTTATAGGTGGCGATGATCTCGCCGGCAATGGAGATGGCGATTTCCACCGGCAACTTGCCTTTGACTTCGCCAAGCCCCATCGGGCAACGCATGCGCTGCAAGGTGCCGGCATCGAAGCCGCGGTCGCGCAGGCGGTGCTCGAACTTGACCCGCTTGGTCTTCGAGCCGATCAGGCCGAAATAGGCGAAATCGTTGCGCTTGAGCAGGGCCGCAGTCAACTCCAGGTCCAGTTGGTGATTATGGGTCATGACGATGCAGTAGCTGCCAGGGGGCAGGTGGTCGATTTCGTCCACCGGTTCTTCGCTGACGATCTTGCGCACGCCCTGGGGGATCTGCTCGGGAAATTCCTGCTCCCGGGAGTCGATCCAGCGTACCCGGCAGGGCAGGCTGGCCAGCAGCGGGACCAGGGCCCGGCCGACGTGGCCGGCACCGAACACGGCAATCTGCGCCTGCACCTGGCCCATGGGTTCGAACAGCAGCACCGTGGCCCCGCCGCAGCACTGGCCGAGGCTGGCGCCGAGGCTGAAGCGCTCCAGGTGAGTGGCCTGCTTGCCGGCGGCGAGCATGTCCCGGGCGATCTGCATGGCCTTGTATTCCAGGTGGCCGCCACCAATGGTGTCGAAGGCCTGGCTGGCGCTGACCACCATTTTCGAGCCGGCATTGCGCGGCGTCGAGCCGAGCTCCTCGATGATGGTCACCAGCACGCAGGGTTCACCCTGGGTCTGCAGGTCGGCGAGGGCGCTGATCCAGTTGTACATGTTCACCTCGACATCTTGGTTGTCTGTGTGGGCCTCTTCGCCGGCGAGCCGGCTCCTACAGGAGCGGGCTTGCCGGCGCGGACCGTTACAGCGGCGCCAGCTCGGCTTGCGGGTCCGTGGTTCTGGTCACCTGCAAGCGGCGCATCTGTTCGCAGCCCCACAACACCCGTTCCGGAGTGGCCGGCGCATCGATCTGCGGCTGATGCCGGTAGTCGCCGAGGCTGGCCACCGCGTCCTTGATCGCACACCAGGCGGCGATGCCGAGCATGAACGGCGGCTCGCCCACGGCCTTGGAATGGAACACCGTGTCCTCGGGGTTCTTGCGGTTCTCCACCAGCTTGACCCGCAAATCCGGGGGCATGTCCGCCACCGCCGGGATCTTGTAGCTGGCCGGACCATTGGTCATCAGCTTGCCCTTGGCATTCCACACCAGCTCCTCGGTGGTCAGCCAGCCCATGCCCTGGATGTAGCCGCCCTCGACCTGGCCGATGTCGATGGCCGGGTTCAGCGAGGCGCCGACGTCATGCAGGATGTCGGTGCGCAGCATCTTGTACTCGCCGGTCAGGGTGTCGACTATCACCTCGGCGCAGGCCGCACCAAAGGCGAAGTAGTAGAACGGCCGGCCCCGGGCCTGGGCGCGGTCATAGTAGATTTTCGGGGTCTTGTAGAAACCGGTGCTGGACAGCGACACCTGGGCGAAATACGCCTGCTGGATCAGTTCCTCGAAGGTCAGGATATGGTCGCGCACGCGCACATGACCGTTGTGGAACTCCACATCTTCCTCGCTGACCTGGTACTTGCGCGCGGCGAACTCCACCAGGCGGGTCTTGATGGTCTGCGCGGCATTCTGCGCGGCCTTGCCGTTCAGATCGGCACCGCTGGATGCGGCGGTGGGCGAGGTGTTGGGCACCTTGTCGGTGTTGGTGGCGGTGATCTGCACCCGGTCGATATCGACCTGGAACACTTCGGCCACCACTTGCGCCACCTTGATGTTCAGGCCCTGGCCCATCTCGGTGCCGCCATGGTTCAGGTGGATGCTGCCGTCGGTGTAGACGTGGATCAGCGCGCCGGCCTGGTTGAGGAAGCTGGCGGTGAAGGAAATGCCGAACTTCACCGGAGTCAGCGCCAGGCCTTTCTTGAGGATCGGGCTGTTGGCGTTGTATCGGCGGATGGCTTCGCGGCGCTCGGCGTACTGGCTGCTGGCCTCCAGCTCGGCGGTCATTTCCTCGAGCATGTTGTGCTCGACGGTCTGGTAGTAGTGGGTGACGTTGCGCTCGGTCTTGCCGTAGTAGTTGGCCTTGCGCACGGCCAGCGGGTCCAGGGCCAGGTGCCGGGCGATGGCGTCCATCACTTCCTCGATGGCAACCATGCCCTGGGGGCCGCCGAAGCCACGGTAGGCGGTGTTCGAGGCGGTGTTGGTCTTGCAGCGATGGCCGTTGATGGTGGCGTCGCCCAGGTAGTAGGAGTTGTCGGCGTGGAACATCGCCCGGTCGACGATGGACGCCGAGAGGTCCGGCGAGCAGCCGCAGTTGCCCGCCAGTTCCAGCTGGATGCCGTGCAGGCGGCCGCTGCCGTCGAAGCCCACGTCGTACTCGACATAGAAGGGGTGACGCTTGCCGGTCATCAGCATGTCCTCGACCCGCGGCAGGCGCATCTTGGTGGGCTGGCCAGTCAGGCGTGCCACTACCGCGCACAGGCAGGCAGGGCTGGCGGCCTGGGTTTCCTTGCCACCGAAGCCGCCCCCCATGCGGCGCATGTCGACCACGACCTTGTTCATCGACACGTCCAGCACTTCCGCCACCAGCTTCTGCACTTCGGTGGGGTTCTGGGTCGAGCAGTAGACGATCATGCCGCCGTCCTCGGTGGGCATCACCGAGGAAATCTGGGTTTCCAGGTAGAAGTGTTCCTGGCCGCCGATGTGCAGGGTGCCCTGGATCCGATGCTCGGCACTGGCCAGGGCGCTGGCCGAGTCACCGCGTTGGTGGGTGTGGCTGTCGAGCACGAAGTGGCGCTTGCGCAGGGCCTCGACCACATCCAGTACTGGCTCCAGGTCTTCGTACTCGATGACCGCGGCCATGGCCGCCTTGCGCGCGGTTTCCAGGTCCCTGGCCGCGACCGCCATGACCGGCTGGCCGACGAACTGCACGGTATCGATGGCCAGCAAGGGATCGCCGGGCAGCAGCGGGCCGATGTCCTTGAGGCCGGGAATGTCTTCGTGGGTAATGGCGATGCGCACCCCTTCGAAGGCGTAGCAGGGCGCGGTGTCGATGCTGATGATCCGGGCGTGGGCGCGATCCGACATCCGTGCATAGACGTGCAGTTGGTTGGGGAATTCCAGGCGGTCGTCGATGTACAGCGCTTCACCGGACACGTGTTTGTCGGCGCTGTCGTGCTTGACGCTGCGGCCGACGCCGGTGGTCAGGTCCTGATGAAACAGGGCCGTCAGTTCGGCTTGGGTCTTCTCGACTTTGTGATGATTAGACATAAGCGGTCACCCGGGTCTCGATGTGCGGTGCATGCAGTTCGATGAAGTATTTGCGCAGCAGGTTCTGCGCGCTCAGCAGGCGGTATTCCTTGCTCGCGCGAAAGTCCGAGAGCGGGGTGAAATCTTGCGCCAGGGCGGCGCAGGCGCGTTCGACGGTGGCCTGGTTCCAGGGCGCCCCGAGCAGCGCGGCCTCACAGCTCTTGGCCCGTTTCGGGATCGCCGCCATGCCGCCAAAGGCGATGCAGGCGTCGCTGACCATGCCGTTTTCAATGCGCAGGTTGAAGGCTGCACAGACCGCAGAGATATCGTCGTCCAGGCGCTTGGACACCTTGTAGGCGCGAAACAGCCGTTCGGCGCGGGCCCGCGGCACGATGATCTTTTCGATGAACTCGCTGTCCTGGCGGGCGGTGACCCGGTAGTCGATGAAATAGTCTTCCAGGGCCAGGGTGCGCCGCACCTCGCCCTTGCGCAGGACGATCTGCGCGCCGAGGGCGATCAGCAGCGGTGGCGAGTCACCGATGGGCGAGGCGTTGCCGATGTTGCCCCCCAGGGTGCCCTGGTTGCGGATCTGCAGCGAAGCGAAGCGCTGCAGCAGTTCGCCGAAGTCCGGGTACTCGGCGCGCAGCGCGTCATAGCAATCGGTGAGGGGGGTGGCCGCGCCGATTTCCAGGCGATCGTCGAAGTGTTCGATGCGTTTCATTTCGGCAATGTTGCCGACGTAGATCATCACCGGCAGGGTGCGGTGGAACTGGGTCACCTCCAGCGCCAGGTCGGTGCCGCCGGCCAGCAGGCGGGCCTGCGGGTAGGCGTCGTAGAGGTCGGCCAGGTCGGCCACGGTCAGCGGTACCAGGCAGCGCTTGTCGCCGCTGTTGAGCTCGCCGGTGTCCTTGGGGGCGATGGCCTTGAGGCGGCTGATGGTCTCGGCCTGACGACTGTCGAACTGATCGGCCTGCTGGCCGCAGCAGGACTGCTCGGCGGCGGCCAGGATCGGCCGGTAGCCGGTGCAGCGACACAGGTTGCCGGCCAGGGCTTCATGGGCCTTGTGGCTGTCGGGTTCGGTGCTGTTCTTCTGCAGGGCGAACAGCGACATGACGAAGCCCGGGGTGCAGAAGCCGCATTGCGAGCCGTGGCAGTCGACCATGGCCTGTTGCACGCTGTGCAATTGTCCCTGGTGCTTGAGGCCTTCAACGCTGATCAATTGCTTGCCGTGCAGGGACGAGACGAAGGTCAGGCACGAGTTGAGGCTGCGATAGCGCATGGTGTCGACGCCGTGCGCGTCCACCTGCAACTCGCCGACCACCACGGTGCAGGCGCCACAGTCACCGCTGGCACAGCCTTCTTTGGTACCGGATTTGCCCAGGTGCTCGCGCAGGTAGTTGAGCACGGTCAGGTTCGGGTCCAGGGCGTGCTCGCTGCGGAGTTCCTGGTTGAGTAAAAACTGGATCACGGAAGGCCTCGCAAACTCATTATTGTTGTTAAGCGACGTGAGCCGAATTTAGTCATGTCTGACTTTTCGGTCAATGATTTTCTGACTTTAAGGTCAGGAAAATTCATCGCCCAACAATTCAAGTATGACCAAGATCCTCGCAACCGCTGCCGAAGGCGCCCAGAAGCGACGCAGGGCCGTTGACAGTCGCTGGTTTGTCCCAGCCTTCGGTTGTGATCACGCGCTTGCCCGCTGCCGCTCGATTAACCCGGGAACGGCGGCCCGGCGGCCAGTTATTTGCGTGTTTCATGGCAAAAACCGCCCTTGGGGCACTCCGCCATGACCTAGCAATTGCGCTACACTGCGCGGCTTGTGCCGATTAAAGATTTTGAAGGAAAACCATGACGTTCAAGGCGCCGGACAGCCTCGCCGAGCAGATTGCTCACCACCTCGCCGAACGTATCATTCGCGGGGATCTCAAGCCTGGGGAGCGCATTCAGGAACAGAAGGTCACCTTGGCCCTCAATGTCAGCCGTGGTTCGGTTCGCGAGGCCTTGCTGATTCTCGAGCGTCGCCATCTGATCGCCATCCTGCCGCGCCGTGGCGCCCACGTGACCGAGCTCACCGAGCACAAGGTCCGCAGCCTCTGCACCCTGATGAGCGAGTTGTACATTCTGCTGGGCAACTCAGTCGCCAGCGGCTGGGCGCTGCAAAGCGACATGGCGCCATTCCTGCAGATCCAGCAGCGCCTGGAAGGGGCCTACGCACGCCAGGATATCCGGGCCTTCGTCGAAGACAGCTTCAGTGTGATGCGCGCGGCCTATCCCTTCGCCAACAACCCTTACCTGCAGGAAACCGTCGAGAACCTGCAGCCGGCCATGAGCCGTGCCTATTACTTGGCGCTGGATCAGCGCAAGGCGTCGATGAGCGAATACCTGGAGCTGTTCGAGCAGTTGCTGGCCGCTGTCCTGGCCCGTGACCTGCCGCAGATTCGCCAGGTGCTGACGGCCTACGCCCAGCGCAGCAGCGAACTGGTGGTATCTGCGTTGGCGGATGCGTAAACGTGCGACTCAAGTGCATCAAGCTGGCGGGGTTCAAGTCCTTCGTCGATCCGACCACGGTGAACTTCCCCAGTAACATGGCGGCGGTGGTCGGGCCCAATGGCTGCGGCAAGTCGAACATCATCGACGCCGTGCGCTGGGTTATGGGCGAAAGCTCGGCGAAAAACCTGCGCGGCGAGTCGATGACCGACGTCATCTTCAATGGCTCCACCAGCCGCAAGCCCGTGAGCCAGGCCAGCATCGAACTGGTGTTCGACAACTCCGACGGCACCCTGGTGGGCGAGTACGCCGCCTATGCGGAAATCTCCATCCGCCGCAAGGTGACCCGCGACAGCCAGAACAGCTATTTCCTCAACGGCGCCAAGTGCCGCCGGCGGGATATCACCGATATCTTCCTGGGTACCGGCCTGGGGCCGCGCAGCTACTCGATCATCGAGCAGGGCATGATCTCCAAGCTGATCGAGGCCAAGCCCGAGGATTTGCGCAACTTCATCGAGGAAGCGGCAGGCATCTCCAAGTACAAGGAGCGCCGGCGCGAGACGGAAAACCGCATCCGCCGCACCCACGAAAACTTGGCGCGCCTGACCGACCTGCGCGAAGAACTGGAGCGCCAGCTCGAACGCCTGCACCGCCAGGCCCAGGCCGCCGAGAAGTATCAGGAATACAAGGCCGAGGAGCGTCAGCTCAAGGCGCAACTGTCGGCCCTGCGTTGGCAGGCATTGAATGAACAGGTCGGCCAGCGCGAGTCGGTGATCGGCAGCCAGGAAGTCAGCTTCGAGGCCCTGGTGGCCGAGCAGCGCAATGCCGACGCGGCCATCGAGCGCTTTCGCGACGGCCACCACGAACTGTCCGAGCGCTTCAATCTGGTGCAGGGGCGCTTCTACTCGGTGGGCGGCGATATCGCCCGGGTCGAGCAGAGCATTCAGCACGGCCAGCAGCGCTTGCGCCAGTTGCAGGATGACCTCAAGGAAGCCGAGCGCGCGCGCCTGGAAACCGAATCGCACCTGGGCCACGACCGCACCTTGTTGGCGACCCTGGGGGAAGAGCTGGCGATGCTCGAGCCCGAGCAGGAAGTCACCGCCGCCGCTGCCGAGGAAGCCGCCGCGACCCTGGAAGACGCTGAAACCACCATGCACGGCTGGCAAGAGCAGTGGGACGCCTTCAACCTGAGTTCCGCCGAACCGCGGCGCCAGGCGGAAGTGCAGCAGTCGCGGATCCAGCAGCTCGAAGGCAGCATGGAGCGGCTGTCCGAGCGCCAGCGGCGTCTGGGGGAGGAGCGCGAGCTGCTCTCGGCCGATCCGGAAGATGCGGCGATTCTCGAACTCAATGAACAACTGTCCGCCAGCGAGGCGACCCTGGAAGACCTGCAGGCCAGTGAGGAGTCCCAGGTCGAGCGCCTGGAGCAACTGCGCCAGCAATTGCAGCAGGCGACCCAGGCGCAGCAGCAGGCCCAGGGTGAATTGCAGCGGCTCAACGGCCGGCTGGCCTCCCTGGAAGCCTTGCAGCAGGCCGCGCTGGATCCTGGCACCGGCACCGCCGAATGGTTGCGTGATCAGCAGTTGGCCGAGCGTCCGCGTCTGGCCGATGGCATGCACGTGGAAGCGGGGTGGGAGTTGGCGGTGGAAACCGTGCTCGGCGCCGATCTGCAGGCGGTGCTGGTGGATGATTTTGCCGGCATCGACCTGGCGGGCTTCCAGCAGGGTGACCTGCGTTTGCTGAGCCTGCAGGGGGATGCGTCGCGCATGCCCGGGAGCTTGTTGGACAAGGTGCAATCCGCAGTGGATCTGTCGCCCTGGCTGGGGCAGGTCAAGCCGGTGGAAAACCTCGAGCAGGCCCTGGCCCTGCGTGGGCAACTGGCATCTGGACAGAGCCTGATCAGCCGCGATGGGTACTGGGTGGGCCGGCATTTTCTGCGGGTGCGCCGCGCCAGTGAAGCGGAAAGTGGCGTGTTGGCGCGGGGGCAGGAAATCCAGCAATTGACCCTGGAGCGCGATGAGCTCGAAGCCCGTGTCGAGGCCCTGGAAAGCCAACTGCTCAACTTGCGGGCCCAGCAGCGCCAGCAGGAGAACGGTCGCGAACATCTGCGCCGTCTGCTGCAGGACGAGGCTCGCCAGCAGGGTGAGTTGAAAGCCCGGCTGTCTGCCGGCAAGGCCAAGGCCGAACAGTTGAGCCTGCGGCGCACCCGTCTCGATGAAGAGCTGGTGGAGCTTGGCGAGCAGCGTGAGCTGGAACACGAACAGATTGGCGAGGCGCGCCTGCAGTTGCAGGACGCCCTCGACAGCATGGCGCTGGATACCGAGCAGCGTGAGCTGCTGCTGGCCCAGCGTGACAGCCTGCGCGAGCGCCTGGACCGGGTGCGCCAGGAGGCGCGCCAGCACAAGGACCATGCACATCAGTTGGCAGTGCGCATGGGCTCGCTCAAGGCCCAGCATGACTCCACCCGGCAGGCCCTGGAGCGCCTGGAGCAGCAGTCCGAGCGCCTGACCGAGAAGCGCGAACAGCTCAACCTCAACCTGGAGGAGGGCGAGGCGCCGCTGGAGGAATTGCGTCTCAAGCTTGAAGAGCTGCTGGAAAAACGCATGACCGTGGACGTCGAGCTCAAGACCGCGCAAATCGCCATGGAGGATGCCGACCGGGAGCTGCGTGATGCCGAGAAGCGCCGTAGCCAGGCCGAACAGCAGTCGCAGTTGATCCGCGGTCAGCTCGAGCAGCAGCGCATGGAGTGGCAGGCCCTGAGCGTGCGCCGCAAGACTCTGCAGGAGCAGTTGCTGGCCGATGGTTACGATCTCGACGGAGTGCTGGCAACGCTGACCGGGGAGGCCAGCGAGCAGGCCGCCGAAGAGGAGCTGGAGCGTATTGCTGCGCGGATCCAGCGCTTGGGTGCGATCAACCTGGCGGCCATCGACGAGTACCAGCAGCAGTCCGAGCGCAAGCGTTATCTGGATGCCCAGGATGCGGATCTGGTGGAGGCTCTGGAAACCCTGGAAAACGTGATTCGCAAGATCGACAAGGAAACCCGTAATCGATTCAAGGATACCTTTGATCAGATTAACGGCGGTTTGCAGGCACTCTTTCCAAAAGTTTTCGGTGGCGGCAGCGCTTATTTGGAACTGACGGGCGAAGATTTACTCGATACAGGGGTGACGATCATGGCGCGTCCTCCGGGGAAGAAGAACAGCACCATTCATTTGCTTTCCGGTGGTGAGAAAGCATTGACCGCACTGGCCTTGGTGTTTGCCATCTTCAAATTGAATCCGGCGCCGTTCTGCATGCTTGACGAAGTTGACGCACCGCTGGATGACGCTAACGTTGGACGCTATGCCCGGTTGGTTAAAGAGATGTCGCAGACGGTGCAGTTCATCTATATCACCCACAACAAGATCGCCATGGAAATGGCTGATCAGTTGATGGGCGTGACGATGCATGAGCCCGGTTGTTCGCGCCTGGTGGCAGTGGATGTCGAGGAGGCGATGGCGATGGTGGATGCCTGAGTCCAGGGCGACTGAGGCGACTGTTGGGGGCAAGTCGGGGGATTTTCCCCATTGTCAGGTGGGCCAATCGATATATTGGCCCTAGGCATTGCGACAGACGGTGTAAAGTTGCCTTTGGTCGTGCTAGTTTAATGTCAATTTTTCCTATGCGTGGGCAAAACGCCATTCAGAACATAGAGTTGGCGCCACGTTTTAAAGCGGTTTGCAGATTGTAAACCCCTTATTTTTCAGCATTTTTTATAGAGGCACGGGATTACATGGAAATCGGTCTGCGCGAGTGGCTGATCGTCATCGGCATCATTGTTATCGCCGGTATTCTTTTTGATGGCTGGCGGCGTATGCGCGGCGGCAAGGGGAAGTTGAAATTCCGTCTTGATCGAAGTCTTTCCAATCTGCCTGACGATGAAAACGGCGGTGCCGAATTGCTGGGTCCGCCACGAGTGCTGGATACCCATAAAGAGCCGCAACTGGACGAGCATGACCTGCCGTCGGTGAGCATGCCCGCGCGTGAGCCACGAGAAGGCTCTTCCAAGCGCGGCAAGCGTGGTGGCGAACCGCACCAAGGCGACCTCAACCTGGACCTGGATCTGGACAGCGGCCCGAGCTTCAGCAGCCGTGACGATGACTTCCCGGCTGACGAAGGCAAGTCCGCAGCGCATGGCGACAAGGAACAACCGCAAGCTGAAGAAGTGCTGGTGATCAGTGTGATCTGTCGCGACGCTGCGGGCTTCAAGGGCCCGGCGCTGTTGCAGAACATTCTTGAAAGCGGCCTGCGTTTTGGCGAGATGGATATTTTCCACCGCCACGAAAGCATGGCCGGCAACGGCGAAGTGCTGTTCTCCATGGCCAACGCGGTCAAGCCTGGGGTGTTCGATCTTGATGACATCGACCATTTCAGCACGCCGGCCGTGAGCTTCTTCCTCGGCCTGCCGGGCCCGCGTCATCCGAAGCAGGCCTTCGACGTGATGGTGGCCGCGGCGCGCAAGCTGTCCCAGGAACTCAATGGTGAACTCAAGGACGACCAGCGCAGCGTGCTGACCGCCCAGACCATCGAGCATTACCGCCAGCGCATTGTCGAATTCGAGCGCCGCGCCCTGACCCAGAAGCGCTAAGCTTCAACAGCCGGCCCCTCCAGTAGGGGCCGGTTCATTAGCGAAGTCTTTGCCCCCATCTTCAGATCGAGCAGCCTAGGCTGCTCTTTTGCTTTATGAGAGAACCCCATGACCGCCGCCGAAACCCGCATTCTTGAGCTGCGCGCCGAGCTGGACCAGCACAACTACCGCTACCACGTACTCGATGAGCCGAGCATTCCTGACGTGGAGTACGACCGCTTGTACCACGAGCTCAAAGCTCTGGAAGCCGAGCATCCAGAACTGGTGACCAGCGATTCGCCGACCCAGCGGGTTGGCAGTGCGGCGCTCTCGGCCTTCACCCAGGTTCGGCATGAGATCCCCATGCTCAGCCTGGGCAACGCCTTTGAAGAAGTCGACATGCGCGAGTTCGATCGCCGGGTCAGCGAAGGCCTGGACCTGCCGGCCGGCGACCTGTTCGGTGGTGGCGCGGCGGTGGAGTACAGCTGCGAACCCAAGCTCGATGGCCTGGCGGTCAGCCTGCTGTATCAGGATGGCGTGCTGGTGCGCGGCGCCACCCGTGGGGACGGCACCACCGGTGAAGACATCAGCGTCAACGTGCGCACCGTGCGCAACATTCCCCTCAAGCTGCAAGGCAATGGCTGGCCGGCGACCATGGAAGTGCGCGGCGAAGTGTTCATGTCCAAGGCCGGTTTCGAGCGCTTGAACGCCGCGCAGCTGGAGTCGGGTGGCAAGACCTTCGCCAACCCGCGCAACGCTGCGGCAGGCAGCCTGCGCCAGCTGGATTCGAAGATCACCGCCAGCCGGCCGCTGGAGTTCTGTTGCTACGGGCTGGGCCAGGTCAGCGCAGAGATTGCCGACACCCATGTCGGCAATCTCGAGCAGTTGAAGCAGTGGGGCATGCCCATCAGTCGCGAGTTGCGGTTGGCCAGGGGTATCGATGAATGCCTGGACTACTACCGCGAGATCGGCGAACGCCGCAATGCACTGCCGTATGAAATCGACGGGGTGGTGTTCAAGGTCAACAGCATCGCCTCCCAGCGGGAGCTGGGCTTTCGGGCCCGGGAGCCGCGCTGGGCGATTGCCCACAAGTTCCCGGCCATGGAAGAGCTCACCGAGCTGCTGGACGTGGAGTTCCAGGTGGGCCGCACGGGGGCCGTGACCCCCGTGGCGCGTCTGAAGCCGGTCAAGGTGGCCGGGGTGACGGTGTCCAACGCCACCTTGCACAACATGGATGAAGTGGCGCGCCTGGGGCTGATGATCGGTGACACGGTGATCATCCGGCGTGCCGGGGATGTGATTCCGCAAGTGGTGCAGGTGGTTGCCGAGCGCCGCCCGGAGAGTGCCCGCGCGGTGCAGATTCCCGAAAACTGTCCGGTTTGTGGTTCTCACGTCGAGCGCACTCAGTTGGTCAAGCGCAGCAAGGGCCGCGAAACCCTCAGTGAAGGCGCGGTGTATCGCTGTGTGGGCCGCCTGGCCTGTGGGGCCCAGCTCAAGCAGGCGATCATCCACTTCGTTTCCCGGCGCGCCATGGACATTGAAGGCCTGGGAGACAAGACCATCGAACAACTGGTGGACGAAAAGCTCATCGCCTCCCCGGCGGATCTCTATCGGCTCAAGTACGAGCAGATCATCGATCTGGAGGGGTTTGCCGAGGTTTCCAGCAACAAGCTGCTCAAGGCCATCGAGGACAGCAAGCGTCCGGCCCTGGCGCGGTTCATCTATGCCCTGGGCATTCCCGATGTCGGCGAAGAGACTGCCAAGGTTCTGGCGCGCTCCCTGGGAACACTGGCGCGGGTTCAGCAGGCACTGCCCCAGGTGCTGACCTATCTGCCGGACGTGGGCCTTGAAGTGGCCCACGAGATCCACAGCTTTTTCGAAGACGGCCATAACCAGGAAGTGATCGGCGCCTTGCTGGCCGAGGATCAATGCGGCCTGGTGTTGCAGGACCAGGGCGAACTGGGGGCGGAGTTCTCCGCCAGCACGACCCTGGGCGGCATGCTCGACAAGCTTGGTATTCCTTCCGTAGGGCCCGGCGCAGCGCAGAAGCTGGCGGACAAGTTTGGCTCCCTGCAGGGTGTGATTGCTGCCGACTGGCTGGACATGCGTCAGGCCTTGCCGGAGAAACAGGCCAAGGCGGTGCGCGAGTTCTTCGACAATCCGGCCAATGCCCAGTTGGCTCAGGCGATCGAGCAACAGTTGCTGGACTTCGGCATGCACTGGCACAGCGCGAAGAAAGTGGTCGAGGGCTTGCCATTGGCGGGCCAGACCTGGGTGCTCACCGGCTCCCTGGAACTGATGAGTCGCGATGTGGCCAAGGAGAAACTGGAAAGCCTGGGAGCCAAGGTGGCCGGTTCCGTCTCGGCCAAGACCCATTGCGTTGTGGCCGGCCCCGGTGCGGGCTCCAAGCTGGCCAAGGCCAGTGAGCTGGGCCTGAAGGTGCTGGACGAAGAGGCATTCGTCGCCTTTCTCGACAAGCACGGTGTTTCCATTTCCGGCTGATCCGCAGGGACGCGCTTGTCGGTTCATCTACCGGCAAGCGAGTTTCGGCAAGGTCTGGGGAACGCTGGAGCGGCCAGGATGATCTAGTCTTGGCAAGCTTCAGGGGGAGTTCGACATGCACCGTTTCTTCGAGCAGCTCAGTTCGCGGATTGCCGCACCTTTCGTCGCTGATCGTTCACGCAACAGCAGAGTCTGCTCGTGCCGTTGCGGGCAGTCGCTGTTCTTTCGCAACAGCCAGTGCCTGGCCTGCTCGGCCCTGGTGGGCTATGAGCCGCAGTCGGGCTGCCTGTCTTCCCTGCAACCGGGGCCGGTCTTCGATACTTGGATACTGGATGCCGCACCGAAGGGCGAGGCCTTCAAGCGTTGCGCCAACCTCAACACTCCCGCCGCCTGTAATTGGCTGCTGCCGGCACACTTGGCCGGCACCCTGTGTGTGGCTTGTCGCCTCAATCGCACCATTCCCGACTTGTCTGTTCCCGAAAACCCGGAGCGCTGGCGCAAGGTCGAGATCGCCAAGCGCCGCCTGGTGGCGCAGCTGTTCGCCCTCGGGTTGCAGATGGTTCCCAAAAGCGAAGATGAAGAGCGGGGGCTGGCCTTTGATTTCATCGGCGCCGACCTGCAGGGCAGGGCGCCCACCACTGGGCATGCCAAGGGCTTGATCACCCTGGACATCAAGGAGGCCGATGACGCTCACCGTGAAGGGGTGCGGGCGCAGATGCACGAGCCTTACCGTACCCTGCTCGGGCACTTTCGCCATGAGGTGGGGCACTACTACTGGGATCGGCTGATTGCCCGCAGCGCCTGGCTGGAGCCCTTTCGCGGCCTGTTCGGAGACGAGCGCTACAGTTATGCCGAAGCCTTGGACCGGCATTACCAGAAAGGTGCGCCGAACGGTTGGCAGCAGAGCCATGTCAGTGCCTACGCCACTATGCATCCCTGGGAAGATTGGGCGGAAACCTGGGCTCACTACCTGCACATGATGGACGCGGTGGACACTGCCCTGGGGTTCGGTCTGAGTGCCCGGGACGTGGACCTCGACTACCAGCAGTTCCCCTTGAGTGCCCTGTACGATCCGCAACATCCGGGCGGCTTGGCGTTCCTGGCTTTCGTCAATGCCTGGATCGAGCTGGCTGGCATGCTCAATGAGCTGTCGCGGAGCATGGGCCAAGCGGATTTCTACCCCTTCATCCTGTCGCCGCCGGTGATTGCCAAGCTGCATTTCATTCACCTGGTGATCCAGCAGGAAGGTGGCCGGGCCGACGAAGTGCTGTCTCTGGACTGACCGGGTTGGCGTTGCCCGGGGAGCTGTTGGCGCAACCTGCGCTGGGCGCGGTAGTGGCTCTTGTCCTGAGCTGCCGAATCCGGCGGCAGGTTGGCGTCGCCGCAACTGGGCGTCATTCCCGGTCGGTCATCCGCCTGCCGCCGACTCGCTACCCGCGCGCGCGGGCTCACACCGGGTTCTCCCCCAAGGCAAGATCCAAGTGCTTGAAGCTCATCAGATTTTTTAATCTGCAACGAGCGGTTGTAAGTTCGATTCAGATAGGTACAATGGCGCGGCTCGCCGTCAGGTGAGCGTCGTTATGGTGACCCCATCGGTCCCCCCGCAACGATTACCCGTGAACCTGGTCAGAGCCGGAAGGCAGCAGCCACAGCGGGAACATTGTGTGCCGGGGTGTGGCTGGTGGGGTTGCCTCCATAACGCCCCTCGTTGGTCCTCGACGAGTGTGTTCAAGTTATTCGCACATTACACAGCCATGCAGCCTTTCCCGGTTGCGTGTTTTTTGTCGTTCGCGCATTTCTTTCGTGCAGCGCAGTGACGAATCCCTGTATGCCTGCCAAGGCGACGACTTTCCGGGTGAGGGAGCATTGCTGCCATCGCCCTCGGTTGTTGAATGGATGAATGCGTGATCTTTCCTGATTTGCCATGCGCAGCAAGGAGCAGTAATGGCGCTTACCAGCAAGATTTCTCCCTACGACGATCAGTGGCCCCAGGGCTTCATCAGCGAGAAAAAGCGCATAGCCAAGGGGTTCGGTGCCGAGCTCATGGCGATTCATCATGTCGGCAGCACGGCCGTGCCCGGGTTGGCGGCCAAGCCGGAAATCGACCTTCTGGCGGTGGTGTCCGAGCACAGGGATGTCACTGCCCGTATCGCCTTCATGATGGGCTTGGGTTATGTCCGGGGCTCGGATCTTTCGGCGGGTCATCACTTTTATCGGCGCGATGTCGATGGCGTACGCACCCACAAGGTGCATGTCTGTGTCCAGGGGCACGAGCAGATCGAGCGGATGCTGCGTTTTCGCGAGCTGTTGTGCCAGGACGATAGCCTTCGCCAGCAATACCAGGACTTGAAGCTGCAGCTTGAGGCCAGCAACCGCCAGGGCATTGGTGAGTACCTGGCGCAAAAGGCGCCCTTTATCCAGGCGCTGCTGGACCGGTATCGGCCGTGACAGGTGCCTGCTCGGACGCCAGGTCAGCGCCTGCAAATCCTCGGGCGACAGTCGGTGATACGGCGAAAGCGCATTGCCAGGCGTGAGCCCCGAGGCGTAGCCGCTGCTCGCGGCAATTTCGTCGCTGGTCATTGCTGCGCTTGAGCATCGCGCTGAAGCGCCGGCTCTATGTGTGCTGCACTATGGGTTGCGCTCAGGTCGCCCATTTTTCCCGCAGCAACTGGGCAAATGCATCCCTTGCGTTGTGCCGCGTGACATCCCGATGCCAGACAAAGCGGTTGTCCACGGGCAGCAGATCGTCGAAGCGCTGCACGGTCAGTGTGGCCGACTGTGAGTAGCGCTCCAGCACGCCTTGGGGAATCAGCGAGACGCCGGCGCCAACACTGACGCAGCCGATAATCGTGCCCCAACTGGCATATCCGGTAATCGGCAGGTTCAGTTCATGCCTGGCCAGCCAGTTTTCCAGGGCGCGGCGATAGGGGCAGCCTGTGGGCCACATGAACAGGTTCTGTCCCTGCAGATCGCCGGGGGTGCGGATCGGCGCGCTGGTGGCGCTGGAAATCAGCACCAGGGGCTCGCGATAGAGCACGGTCTGTTGCAGTTTCGCCGGCAGGTGGTCGATGGCCACCAGGGCGCCGTCGATGCGTTGGTGCTGCAACTCTTCAAAGAGTTGCGACCAGGTGCCGGTTGTCAGTTCCACACTCACGTTTGGGTAGCGCCGGTGGTATTGCGCCAGCAGCGGCGGCAAGCGCCCGCCCGCACAGGATTCGATCGAGCCCAGGCGCAGCAGGCCGCTGGGTTCGGCCTGGCCGTCCACTGCGTGCTTGGCTTCGTCCACCAGGGCCAGGATGCGTTCGCTGTAGCCGAGGAAGATTTCGCCGGCGGGGCTGATCTTCAGGCCGCGTCCGATGCGGTTGAACAGGACTGTGCCCAGCTCGCTTTCCAGCTGCTTGAGGCGGTTGGTGATGTTGGAGGGAACGCAGTGCAATTGCTCGGCCGCACGGGCAATGCTGCCGGTGCGGGCCACTGCTCTCACCATCTTCAATTGGGCCAGTTCCATTGCTCAGTTCCAGTGAGTGATTGGCTCAGTATCGGTTAATTGTAGTGAGGTGTTGAGGGCGGGACACTGGTTTTCCTCTTTTCTATGGGAATGCCTGTGTCGTGAAGATCTCGCCCGTGTTCAAGTTGGTGCTGGCCAGTGCTGCGGTGATTCTGTGCTGGGCCTATTCCCCGGTGGGGATCCATATTGGTCTGGAGGGCTACAGTCCCGGGCATCTGGCGTTGCTGCGCTTTCTGATCGCCTCGCTGTTCATGGGCGCAATGGCGCTGGTGTTGAACATTGCCCTGCCGCGCTGGCGCGATCTGCCCGGGTTGCTGGTGCTGGGCTTTTTTGCCATAGCCCTGCATCACGTCAGCCTCAATTATGGTCAGCAAGGCTTGAGTGCCGGGGCGTCCAGCGTACTGGCGCAGTCGGCGCCGATCTTCAGCACCCTGATTGCGTTTTTCTGGCTCAAGGAACCGGTCAGCGGTTGGCGCTGGGGCTGCGTGCTAGTGGGGATGCTGGGAGCAGTGATCGTGGTGATGGGTGACCAGGGGCTGGGAGCGGTCGAGGTCCATGGCTTGCTGGTATTGCTGGCGGCGTTTTCCTGGGGGCTGTACTTCGTGTTGCAGCGGCGTTTTTCCGGGCGCTACGGGGTGCTGACCACGGTCTGCTACATGGTTTGGAGCGGCACCCTGTTGTTGACGGTCTATGCGCCAGGGTTGGCCCGGGCGGTAGCGCTGGCTCCGTGGCGGGTCAATCTGGCGGTGCTGTTGCTGGGATTGTTTCCCAGTGCATTGGCGTACCTGGCCTGGGCCTATGTCCTGGCACGGGTGGAAGTCAGTCGGGCGTCGATCGCCATGTACCTGATTCCGCCAGTGGCGATGCTGCTGGCCGCGACGGTGCTGGGAGAGCAGGTGCAGTCCAGCGTGGTGCTGGGGGCGGCAGTGGTACTGGGCAGCGTGATGGCGATGCAGGGCGAGGGGCGTTGGCGGCAATGCCGTACCGTTGCGAGCGCGCCAGGGGTGAAGCCACTGGAGACTCGAGGGCGCGAGTAGCCTGGTTGCGCGTGACAACGCCCCGCGGGGCGGGGCGTTGTGCCAGGGCGGATCAGCCTTTTTTCTTGAACAGCCTGCCAATCAGCGCAGCGAGGGCGAGCACGCCCACGACAATGAATTTCTTGCCGGCCAGGAGCAGTACCCCAAGCTTGGCGAACAGCCCGGCCTTGCTGGCGATGCCGCCGGCCACCAGGGCGGCGAGTCCATAGGAGGCGAGCTTGTCGGTGCTCGGGTTGTAGTCGGCGTAGCGATTGCCGTCGGTGAAGTTGGTGAAGGCCAGGACCTTGGGGATTTCGCGCTTAATGGTCGGCAGGTCATCCATGGAGGCAACTGCATTGAGTTCCAGCACGCCTTCGCGGCCCAGTACGCGGATGCTGTAGTTCAGGGTGTTGCTCTCGGCGCCTTCGGCCTTGAGCTCGCGGGCCCAGTACATCTTGTGGGATTGCGCGTCGTAGCTGGGCTGTTCGGCCCAGCCCAGCAGGTGGATGGCGCCGTAGCCTTGTTCCTTGCGCTGCTTATTGTCTTCCTTGTCCGCCTCCTGCATCTGTTCGAGCAGTTCCTTGTAGTCGATCTTCGCCGCGTCATCGTCGGAGATATGACCGTCATCCTTGTAGCTGATGATTACGCCCCAGCCTTCGGCGGACAGCGGGCTGACCGCGCTGGGCACGATCATGCCCAGGGTGGTGAAACCGGGTGGGTTGCCCCAGCCCTCGGTCAGCAGCTTCTCGGTATCTTTGGGGGTGAGGTAGTAGAACTCGTTGCTCAGGTCGAGGCTGGCGATGTCTCCGGGCAGCTTGACCTTGCCGTGGCGTGGCGAGAGCGAAGCAAGGAACTGTTCGGCGCTCTGGGCCTCGGCGTCCTTGTTCTCGCTCGGTGCGTCGGCCAGGGCCAGGAATGAGGTGGCGCAGAGGACGGCCATGGCCATCAGGAGTCGCAGGTACTTCATCGTATTCCCTTACATTCTGTGACAAGTTGGCGGGGAGGATAACGATGAGCGCGCCTGGGCTCAATGAGACGTTTCTTTTTGTTTCCGGCGAGGACCAGGGGCGGAGCGTTGCGGGAAGGGCGCGGGGGCAGCGCCACTTCGCCGTGGGCGGGTCAGTCGAGGTTCAGGTACAGCACGCGCAAGCGGTGCCCGTCCGGGTCGAGGGCAACCAGGGTGTAGCCGAAATCCATCAAGGTGGGGGGCAGGGCAATGGTCATACCCAGGGCTTGCCAGTGCCGGTACAGTTCATCCACGGCTTCGCGGCTGTCCACCGCCCAGCCCAGCTCGCCGCCACCGCCGGTTGCCGCGGCGCTGGGCTCCACGGTGTGGCGGGACCACAGGCCGAGCTTGATGCCCGAATCGAGGATGAACAGGGCGAAGGTCTGCGATGATTCCACCGGCGACTTGTCCAGCAGGCGGCTGTAGAAGGCTGCACTGACGGCGGGGCTGTCCACGTAAAGCAGGAAATAGGTATGGGTGATCATGACGACTCCAGGCTCCTTGGGGCTGTGCGAAGGGCATCAGCTTATGCGCTGGGTCTGTCAGTTCCTGTCAGGAGTGGAGATTGAAAAGAGGCCCGTTTATCAGGGGGCGATAAGCGTGCCTCTTTTGTTGATGTGTTGCGGGGCTCAAGGCTTGGACAAGGCCTGGTCTACCGCTGCTATCAGCTTTCCCAGATCCTTCGGGGTGGCTTTGTGAATGACACCGAACAAATAAGCCCGCTGTTCCTCTTCGTCACCCAGATCGGCAAAGAAGGCTTTCAGCTTCACTCCCAGTGCTTCGGCTAGTAGAAATAGAGCTTCAACGCTGGGGGTGTAGGTGCCGGTTTCGAAGCGGCTGATGGTTTTTGGGTCAAAACCGGTTTTTTCACCTAGTTCAGCCTGAGTAAGCCCCGCTACCTTTCGATAGCGCTTGATGGCTGCACCCAAACTTGAAATTTGCATCGCTCAATTCCCATTTAGAATCAAGAACTTAACGATAAATATTGGCATTAGACAACACCACATCTCATCACCTTGCTTTGCAAAATGTGATGCATTTCGTAGAATCGGCGCTTCGGACAGGTATTTGGTGATCTAGTTTCAGAAGGCAGGTTTATGAAACAAGAAATCATTGCATTTCCCTTGTTCACCTAAACCGGGGGCTTGGCAGAGGCTCGAACGTCTCGTAAATCCCGCCAACGTGCCGTCCGCCGTCCCTACCTGACGCCTTATCTGATCCTAGTTGATCTCCGTCGAATCGATGGTCAACTGCCGCGCAAACCGCTGTACGGCTGCAATCAGGGCGAACTTACCGATTGAGTTGTACCGCCAGGAAAGTACATCGCGAATCAATCTATTACCGGTCTCCCGGTATCTGTTGATCGCAGGCTGTCTATGGAGTTCTAAAGTGCGTCTCAATTTGCCGGTCACCTCTGTTGAGCAGACCTTTCCCGACCAGCAGCGGCTCATATCCGCCACCGATACCAATAGTCACATCACCTATTGCAATGCCGAGTTTGCCGCCATGAGCGGATTCAGTCAGGCCGAGTTGATCGGCAGCACCCACAACCTGGTGCGTCATCCGGATATGCCCGCTGCGGTGTTCGAATCGATGTGGGGTTACCTCAAGGCCGGCCAGAGCTGGATGGGGGTCGTGAAGAACCGCTGCAAGAACGGCAACTTCTATTGGGTCAGCGCGTATGTCACGCCGATTCTCGAGAGCGGGCGGCTGGTAGGCTACGAGTCGGTCCGGGTCAAGCCGACGCGGCAGCAGGTCAGTCGTGCCGAGGCCTTGTATGCCCGGTTGCGTGCCGACAAGGCGCCGGTGTCTGCCTGGCGCCGCGTGGAAGCCGTTGCCCGCCCCTTGCTGCTGCCGGTGGCCTTGGCGCTGGGTTGTCTGGCGGCATTCACCTGGCTGCCGACGCTGGTAGCGCAGGGGGTGACGGTCGCGGCGTTCGTCGGGAGCGGTCTGCTGGCCCAGCGGCGCCTGGGGCAACAGCTCAAGCAAATCGTCAGCAGCACCCCCAACACCTTTGCCGACCCGATCTGTGCCCTGGCCTACAGTGATGCGCTGGGGCCGGCAGCGCAGTTGCAGATGATCCTGATCAGTGAGGAGGCGCGGCTGAAAACCGCCTTGACCCGCCTCAGTGACCTGGCCCGGCAGATGGCCACGGCCGCGGCCGACTCCAGCCAGTTGTCCAGCCGCACCGAGTCGGCCCTGTTGGAGCAGCGCGCGGAAACCGACATGACGGCTGCGGCCATGACCCAGATGGCGGCCTCGATCACCGAGGTTGCCGAACATGTGCAGCACACCGCCAGCGAGGCCCATACCGCCAATCTCCTGGCCCAGCAGGGCAGTCAGGTAGCGGGCACATCGCGCGATGCGATCCAGTTGCTGGCCCGCACGGTTACCCAGATCAACCAGGCGGTGGGCGACCTGGCCGGGCAGACCCAGGACATCATGGTGGCGGCAAGCATGATCCAGGCGATCGCCGACCAGACCAACTTGCTGGCCCTCAACGCAGCCATCGAGGCGGCTCGGGCCGGTGAGCAGGGACGCGGCTTTGCCGTGGTCGCCGACGAGGTGCGAGCCCTGGCCGGCAAGACACGCGAGTCGACCCAGCAGATCCAGGGCATCATCCAGAGCCTGCGGGCCGGGGCCGACGAAGCGGTACAGATCGCCAGTCTCGGCATCGAGGAGGCGGAGCAGGGCGTGCAGCAAGTGCTGCAGGCGCAACAGGCCTTGCAGGGCATTGGCGCTGCGGTCGAGCGCATCACCGACATGAGCCAGCAGATGGCCGCAGCCTCCCAGGAGCAGTCCCACGTCGCCGAATCGGTTTCCGAACAGATCAACAGTGTCGCCGCCACGGTGCAGCGCACTGCCGAGAACGCCAGCGCCGGAGTGGTTCGTGGCGCCGAGCTGGAAAACATCTCTTCCGGGCTGCGGGCCCTGGTCGAGCGGTTCAACCGCTAGCGACAGTGAGTTCGACTCATGGATGAGAAATACCGCAGGGCCGTCGATGCTGCCGCCATTTTCTCCGAGACCGATCTCGGCGGCAGCATCACCTATGTCAATGATCTGTTCTGCCAGGTTTCCGGCTACAGCCGTGAGGAACTGATCGGCGCCAACCATCGGATGCTCAGTTCCGGCCTGCACCCGCCGGAATTCTTTGTCGAGCTGTGGCAGACCATCACCCAGGGACGGGTGTGGAAAGGCGAGATCTGTAACCGCGCCAAGGACGGTAGCCTGTACTGGGTCGACAGCACCATGGTGCCGCTGGTCGACCAGCGTTCGGGGCGGGTGGTGCGCTACGTCTCGATCCGTTTTGACGTCAGCGAGAAGCGCCAGTTGCTGCATTCGCTGCAGTGGCGGGTCGGGCATGACGTGTTGACCGGCCTGCCCAACCGGGCCTTTCTCTCCGATCTGCTGCACCAGGCCCTGGAGTTCTCCCGCCAGGAAGACATTCCCCTGGCCGTGTGCATGCTCGACCTTGACGGCTTCAAGGCGGTCAACGATGGCTACGGGCACGCCAGTGGCGACCTGCTGCTGGTGGAGGTGGCCGCGCGCCTGCGTTCGATCATTCGTGGCGAGGATGTGGTGGCACGCCTGGCCGGTGACGAGTTCGTGCTGATCCTGCGTTATGTGCGGGACATGTTCGAGTTGCGGGCGGCGCTGCAGCGAGTCCTGGGCGTCATTTCCCAGCCTTACTCGATTCAGGGCATGGACATCAGTGTGTTTGCCAGCATTGGCGTGACCCTGTTTCCCACCGACAACCATGATGCCGATACGTTGTTGCGCCACGCCGACCAGGCCATGTACGTGGCCAAGCAGAGCGGTCGCAATCGTTTCCACCTGTTCGATGTGTTGCGTGATCGTGAGGTGATGGTCACCTACCAGACCGTCGAACAGGTGCGCCAGGCGTTGAATGCCGGTGAGCTGCACCTGTACTTCCAGCCCAAGGTCAACATGCGCAGCGGGGCGGTGGTGGGGTTCGAGGCGATGCTGCGCTGGCAGCATCCGCAGCGCGGAATGCTCGGCTCCCAGGAGTTCCTGGCCCAGGTGGAGGAGACCGACCTGATCGTCGATATCGGCGAATGGGTCATGGACCAGGTGATGACCCAGTTGCAATGCTGGCAGGTGGCCGGGCACGGCTGGCCTGTTAGCCTGAATGTCGCGGCCCGGCATTTTCAGCGCGGGGACTTTGTCGAACGGCTCAAGGGCATGCTCGATCGTTATCCGGATGTATCGCCGTCCCTGCTGGATCTGGAGATCGTCGAGTCGGTGGCCATCGACAACATCCAGCGGGTCAGCGATTGCCTCGATGCCTGCCAGGGCTTTGGCGTGCAGTTCTCCCTGGGAAATTTCGGCACCGGCAATTCATCCCTCAGCTACCTCAAGCGCTTGCGCACCCAGACCCTGAAGATCGACCGCTTGTTTGTCCGTGACATGCTGCACGACGAGGATGATCAGGCACTGATCCAGGCCCTGGTGGGATTGGCCCAGGCCTTTGGCCGCCAGGTAGTGGCCGAAGGCCTGGAAAGCCTGGCCCATGGAGAGCGGTTGATGGCCCTGGGCTGTGAAGTGGCCCAGGGGGACTTCATTGCCCGGCCGATGCCGGCCAGCGCAGTGCTGGGCTGGGTGCAGGGGTTCGAGCCGCCGCAGTCATGGTGCGGCCTTGAGGTTCAGGGGCTGGCGCTGCCAGGATCCTGAGGGTCGGGGGTGATGTAGTGCTGGACGATGGCATCGATCTCGCCGGACATCTTCATCCGCAGCAGGGTCCGCAGGATCCGCTGGGCCGGTACCTGCGGATCGTTGCGCACGTAGCAGCCCACCGCCTGCTCCTGCACCAGCGCAACGCTGTACAGCGGCTTGCCTGAGGCCTGGGTGCGGTTGAACCAGTCCAGGGTCCATTGGCTGGCGATGGCGTAGCGGTAGCGGCCGACCTGAAGTTTTTGCAGCACCTGTTCCTCGTTGCGTGCGTCGTCGCGAATCAGCCGGGCGCTGTCGAACAGTGGTTGCAGGGCGGTGTAGGTATAGCTGAGCACGGTGCCGATGTGCTGGCCGGTCAAGGCCTGGGGATCCATTCCCGGCGGGTGTTCGAGATTGCTCACCAGCAGGTTGCGCTGGTTGAACAGCGGTACGCTCCACAGGTAGTCACCGGACAGGTTTGGCAACCAGGCCTGGGCGGCGTAGCAGCGCACGTCGACTTCGCCCTGGGCCATGGCGTTCTGCACTCGGGCCCGGGCCAGGACATGAAACTCAGGGGGCGCGCCCAGGTGCCTGGCCAGGCTGATCATCAGGTCGTAGAGGATGCCGTCGGTGGGCTGGTCACTCTCGATCTCGATGGTCGGCATGGCCCAGCTGTCGGCGACGACAAAGCGTAGAGGCGGCTCAGAAGCCTCCAGGCTGGTACTGAGCACAAGCAGCGCGCCCCACATCAAACGCATACGATCTCCATGGTTCAAACGGGCGATCAGTCCTTTGCAAAATGCAGCTTAGACAGATTAGACGAGCGCGCCGGATGCAATTTCGCCCTTGCTCCGCTAGCATTACCGGCTTCCGCTTTCCAGTCGCGACGGTTTTCGATGAGTTATCAGGTTCTTGCACGTAAATGGCGTCCGCGCTCGTTCCGCGAAATGGTCGGCCAGACCCATGTGCTCAAGGCTCTGATCAATGCCTTGGACAGCCAGCGGCTGCACCACGCCTATCTGTTTACCGGCACGCGCGGGGTGGGCAAGACCACCATCGCGCGGATCATTGCCAAATGTCTGAACTGTGAAACAGGCATCACTTCCACGCCCTGCGGCACCTGTTCGGTGTGCTGCGAGATCGACGAGGGGCGCTTTGTCGACCTGATCGAGATCGACGCCGCGAGCCGGACCAAGGTCGAGGACACCCGTGAACTGCTGGACAACGTGCAGTACGCACCGAGCCGCGGGCGCTTCAAGGTCTATCTGATCGACGAAGTGCACATGCTTTCCAGCCACTCGTTCAACGCCTTGCTCAAGACCCTCGAAGAGCCGCCGCCCTACGTCAAGTTCATCCTGGCGACCACCGATCCGCAGAAGCTGCCGGCGACCATTCTTTCGCGCTGCCTGCAGTTCTCCCTGAAGAACATGACGCCCGAGCGTGTGGTCGAGCACTTGAGCCATGTCCTGGGCGTGGAGAATGTGCCGTTCGAAGACGATGCACTGTGGCTGCTGGGTCGCGCCGCCGACGGCTCGATGCGCGACGCCATGAGCCTCACCGACCAGGCCATTGCCTTCGGCGAGGGCAAGGTCATGGCTGCCGACGTGCGCGCCATGCTTGGCACCCTCGACCACGGCCAGGTCTATGACGTCCTGCATGCGCTGATCAACGGTGATGCCAAGGCGCTGCTGGAGGCGGTGCGCCATCTGGCGGAGCAGGGGCCGGACTGGAATGGCGTGCTTTCCGAAATTCTCAACGTGCTGCACCGAGTGGCGATCGCCCAGGCGCTGCCGGATGGGGTCGATAACGGTCATGGCGACCGCGACCGAGTGCTGGCCCTGGCCCAGGCGCTGCCTGCCGAAGATGTGCAGTTCTATTACCAGATGGGCTTGATCGGTCGGCGTGACTTGCCGCTGGCGCCGGATCCGCGAGGCGGGTTCGAGATGGTTCTGCTGCGTATGCTGGCGTTCCGGCCAGCGGACACCGCGGATGCACCGAGACAGCCGCTAAAGCCAGTGGGGATCAGCCAGGCCACAGTTGATTCCGCCCAAGCCGTGGCGGCACCCGCACCTGCTGCGCCTGCAGCCGTTGCGGCGCCGGTGGCCAGTGTGCCGGCTCCTGCTCCTGCTCCAGTTTCCGTGCCCACGCCTGAACCGGCCGCCGTTGTGCCGCCAGTTGTGCCACCGGTTGTCGAGGCGACTGTCGCCGAGCCCGAGCCTGTGCCTGCGGTCACTGAAGAGGTGATCGACCTGCCGTGGAACGATCCGGCAGAAGCTGGTGTGCAAGTCTCGGTCGAACAGCAAGCAGTTGTGGAGCCGGTGCTGGAAGTGGTTGCGCAACAGCCTGATTTGACCCCGATGCCCACCCCCACGCCCGACAGCGTGGTGCCGGATGCGCCGGAATGGGTCAATGCGCCGGTGCCCGAGCCCACGGTTGCCGAGGTCGACGCCGCGACTCCTGGAACCGATCTGGACGACGAACCGCCGCTGGATGAGGACTACATCGAGCCGGACATGGATTCGGCCTACAGCTACCTCGATGAGCTGGCCAGCGAGCACGCTGCCGATCCGGAGCCCGAGCCCGAGCCGGAACCTGCGGCGATGCCGGCCACCGGCCTGGCCCTGGAGTGGCTGGAACTGTTTCCAAAGTTGCCGATTTCCGGGATGACCGGGAGCATCGCTGCCAACTGCACGCTGATGGCCGTAGACGGCGACAATTGGCTGCTGCACCTGGATCCGGCCCATAGTGCACTGTTCAACGCCACTCAGCAGCGCCGTCTCAACGACGCCCTGAACCAGTACCACGGGCGCACCCTGGCCCTGAGCATCGAGCTGATCAAGCCCGAGCAGGAAACCCCGGCCCAGGCGGCGTCACGGCGCCGTGCCAACCGTCAGCGCGATGCCGAGGAATCGATCCACGGTGATCCGTTCATCCAGCAGATGGTCCAGGAGTTCGGCGCGGTGGTGCGCCACGATACTATTGAGCCTGTCGAGGCCCTGGCTGCCCAGGGCTGATCACTTCAAGGGCGCCGGGCCAGGGGCCGGGCGCCGTTTCCATCCCCGTACTTTGAGGTAATTCCCATGATGAAAGGTGGCATGGCCGGCCTGATGAAGCAGGCACAGCAGATGCAGGAAAAAATGGCCAAGATGCAGGAAGAACTGGCCAACGCAGAAGTCACCGGCAAGGCCGGCGGCGACATGGTCACTGTGGTCATGACCGGTCGTCATGACATCAAGCGTGTGAGCATCGACCCGAGCCTGCTCGAAGGCGTCAGCGAAGATGACCGTGAAGTGCTGGAAGACCTGTTCGCTGCCGCGGTGAACGACGCCGTGCGCAAGATCGAGTCCAACAGCCAGGAAAAGATGTCCGGCATGACCGCCGGCATGCAGCTGCCTCCGGGCATGAAGCTGCCTTTCTGATTCGCACAGGCGCATTGGATGGACTAAAAAAGCCAGGCCTAGAGCCTGGCTTTTTTTTACCTGGCAAGCAATGCGCCACGGCGGGTGGGCCACGATTGCCGTTGGAAACATAGAACGCCGGGCCGAACCCATGGTCTGCAACCTATGCAAGTCTTTTCAACCTTTGCTAAAGGAGTGTCTGTGATGCCGCAAACATTGACCCTTAATCAGCGCGTCGTGCTGGTGTCCCGTCCACAGGGCGCGCCAGTCCCGGAAAACTTCCGCCTGGAACGGGTGGCCCTGCCGGAACTGGCGGATGGCCAGGTGCTGCTCAAGACCCTCTATCTGTCCCTGGACCCTTACATGCGCGGGCGCATGAGTGATGCACCGTCTTATGCGGCCCCGGTGGAGATCGACGAGGTCATGACCGGAGGTGCCGTGAGCCGGGTGGAGCGCTCGTTGAACCCGAAGTTCCAGGAGGGCGATCTGGTGGTGGGGGCCACCGGCTGGCAGAGTCATTGCATTTGTGATGGCCGCAATCTGATCCCGGTGCCTTCGGGCCTGCCCAGCCCCTCCATGGCCCTGGGTGTACTGGGCATGCCCGGAATGACCGCCTACATGGGGTTGATGGACATCGGCCAGCCCAAGTCCGGGGAAACCCTGGTGGTGGCCGCAGCGTCCGGTGCAGTGGGCTCGGTGGTGGGGCAGGTGGCCAAGCTCAAGGGGCTGCGGGTTGTGGGTGTTGCCGGTGGTGCCGAGAAGTGCCGCTACGTGGTCGAGGAGCTGGGCTTTGATGCCTGCATCGATCACAAGAGCGCCGACTTTGCCGATGAGCTGGCCCAGGCCTGCTTCAAGGGCGTGGACATCTACTTCGAGAACGTCGGCGGCAAGGTCTTCGATGCCGTGCTGCCCCTGCTCAATCCCAAGGCGCGCATTCCCCTCTGCGGTCTGATTGCCCAGTACAACGCCCAAGAACTGCCGTCGGGTCCCGATCGCCTGCCCCTGCTGCAGCGTGCCCTGCTGACCAAGCGAGTGCGCATCCAGGGCTTTATCGTCTTTGACGACTACGGCGACCGGCATTCGGAGTTCATCAAGGCCATGGCGCCCTGGGTGCGCGAGGGCAAGGTCAAGTTCAAGGAGGATAGGGTCGAGGGTCTGGAGCAGGCGCCAGAAGCCTTCATCGGCCTGCTGGAGGGACGCAACTTCGGCAAGCTGGTGGTCAAGGTGGCCCCGGACGCGAGCATTTGACGCTGCCCCGAGGCGCGGGTATAAACCGCGTCTCGTCGTTTTGTCGGACCTTTGCCCATGAGCTTCAGCCCCCTGATTCGCCAACTGATCGATGCCCTGCGCACTTTGCCGGGTGTGGGTCAGAAAACCGCCCAGCGCATGGCCCTGCAACTGCTTGAGCGGGACCGCAGTGGTGGCTTGCGCCTGGCCCAGGCCCTGAGCCAGGCCATGGAGGGGGTAGGGCATTGCCGCCAGTGCCGAACCCTGACCGAGGACGAGCTGTGCCCGCAGTGCGCCGATCCGCGGCGTGACGACAGCCTGCTGTGCGTGGTGGAGGGGCCGATGGACGTGTATGCGGTAGAGCAGACCGGTTATCGCGGTCGCTACTTCGTGCTCAAGGGGCACCTGTCGCCCCTGGACGGCCTGGGGCCGGAAGCCATCGGCATTCCGCAACTGCTGGCGCGGATCGAAGAGCAGGGCAGCTTCAGCGAAATCATCCTGGCCACCAACCCCACGGTAGAAGGCGAAGCCACGGCTCACTACATCGCCCAACTGCTGACCAACAAGGGGCTGATCACCTCGCGGATCGCCCATGGCGTGCCGCTGGGCGGCGAGTTGGAGCTGGTGGACGGCGGCACCCTGGCCCATTCCTTTGCCGGGCGTAAACCCATAGAGCTGTAGATGGGGCGGGTGTGCCGGCCTGCCGACGGGCCGGGCGCATCCTTTGGTTGAAAACCAAGCAAGCGCTTGGTAAGTTTCCTCGACCCTTCAGAGGAGCTTGCCGATGTCTGCCTGCCAGGAATACTTCGATCCCAGCCACCAGTTGGTCCGCGACAGCGTGCGACGTTTCGTCGAACGTGAAATCCTCCCCGAGATCGATCAGTGGGAAGAGGCGGGTGGCTTCCCGCGTGAGTTGTATCTCAAGGCGGGTGCCGCCGGGATTCTCGGCATCGGCTATCCCGAATCCCTGGGCGGCAGCCATGAAGGTGATCTGTTCGCCAAGATCGCTGCCAGTGAAGAACTGATGCGCAGCGGTTCTGGTGGTTTGGTGGCGGGCCTGGGATCGCTGGATATCGGCTTGCCACCCATCGTCAAATGGGCCCGTCCCGAAGTGCGGGAGCGAGTGGCGCCCCAGGTGATCTGCGGAGAGAAGATCTGCGCCCTGGCGGTGACTGAACCCGGTGGCGGCTCGGACGTGGCCAATCTGCAGACCTGCGCGGTGCGTGATGGCGACTATTACCGGGTCAGCGGCGCCAAGACCTTTATCACCAGTGGCGTGCGTGCCGACTTCTACACTGTTGCCGTACGTACCGGCGAGCCTGGCTACGGCGGCATCAGCCTGCTGCTGATCGAGAAGGGGACTCCGGGGTTTACCGTGGGGCGGCAATTGAAAAAGATGGGCTGGTGGGCCTCGGACACCGCCGAGTTGTTCTTCGACGATTGCCGGGTGCCAGTGGGCAACCTGATCGGCACCCAGAACATGGGCTTTGCCTGCATCATGGGCAATTTCCAGAGCGAGCGCCTGGCGCTGGCGCTGATGGCCAACATGACCGCGCAGATGGCTCTGGAAGAAAGTCTTAAATGGGCTCGTGGGCGCGAGGCGTTCGGCAAGCCCATCGCCAAGTTCCAGGTGCTCAAGCATCGTTTGGCAGAGATGGCTACGGCGCTGGAGATCTCCCGGGAGTTCACCTACCGCCAGGCGGCGCAGATGGCGGCAGGCAAGAGCGTGATCAAGGAGATTTCCATGGCCAAGAACTTCGCCACCGATACCGCCGACCGTATCACCTACGACGCGGTGCAGATCCTGGGAGGCATGGGCTACATGCGCGAAAGCCTGGTGGAGCGGCTGTACCGTGACAATCGCATTCTCTCTATTGGTGGCGGCACCCGCGAAGTGATGAACGAAATCATCAGCAAGCAGATGGGGCTCTAGCCCGGTTCGGGAATTGCCAGAGGGCCGCCGTTGGCTTCAGTGAGGAATACCGTCAGTTGCTACAGGCCGCCGGGGTGCAATGGCTGGCGATGTCGGTGGATGCCGAGGGCCTGGATGTGTCTTACGCCATTGGACAGGCGGCTCAGGCGCGTTTCGCCCTGGTGACAGCGGCTCATCAGAGTCCGCTGGGTTTAGCCTTGCCACGGCGGCTGGCGCCGCTGGAGTGGGCTGCGCAGCGGGCCCGGGTGTCGTCCTAGCGGCGTAGGGACTGTCGAGCGGCTGCACTCAGGCACGACCAGGGCCCGGGTTGCTGCCGGGATTGAGCAATGTGATGGGCCGCTCCATGGCCACGCGGTTGGTGCGGCGACTGGCATGGGGCGTGGAAGGAGCCTAAGGGCTGAGCCGGCTCCGATCCTGTGGCGGAGGCGGCTCACCAGCGGTGTTAGCGTTCGCTCAACGAGAACTGCGTCAGGCAGAAGGTGGGGATGCCCATGTCCTCCAGCTTTTGCGAGCCGCCCAGTTCCGGCAGGTCGATGATTGCGGCGGCTTCGAAAATGCTTGCCCCCATGCGTCGTACCAGATTGGCGGCGGCGACCAGAGTGCCGCCGGTGGCGATCAGGTCATCGAACATCAGCACCGAGTCGCCTTCGCAGAGGCTGTCGGCATGGACTTCGAGGAAGGCTTCGCCGTACTCGGTCTGGTAGCCTTCGGCGAGCACGTCCGCCGGAAGTTTGCCCTGCTTGCGAAACAGGATCAGCGGTTTGTTCAGTTGGTAGGCGATGATCGAGCCGATCAGGAAGCCACGGGCGTCCATGGCGCCGATATGGCTGAAGTCTTCTTCGACATAACGCTGGGCGAAACTGTCGGCCACCAGGCGCAGGGCTCGAGGAGACTGGAACAGGGGGGTGATGTCGCGAAAGATCACGCCGGGTTTCGGAAAGTCGATCACGGGGCGGATCAGGGATTTGATGTCGAAGGAATCGAAGGCCATCTTCAGGTGTCCTGGCGGGCAAAATATGCCGCGCCAGTATACCTGCGACCGAGCACCTTGGCTCAGTCGCGCACGTTGTGGATCAGCCTTCCACCGAGCCGCCGGCCAGGGCGCAGAGCTGGATAGGGTCGAGGATGTGGACTTCCTTGCCTTCGGCGGCGATCAGCTCGTTCTGCTGGAAGCGAGTGAATACCCGGGACACGGTTTCCACCGCCAGGCCCAGGTAGTTGCCGATTTCGTTGCGCGACATGCTCAGGCGGAACTGGTTGGCCGAGAAGCCGCGGGCACGGAAGCGCGCCGAGAGGTTGACCAGGAAGGTGGCAATGCGCTCGTCGGCGGTCTTCTTCGACAGCAACAGCATCATTTGCTGATCGTCGCGGATCTCGCGGCTCATGACCCGCATCAGCTGGCGGCGCAGCTGTGGCAATTGCAGGGCCAGTTCGTCGAGGCGCTCGAAGGGGATCTCGCACACCGACGTGGTTTCCAGCGCCTGGGCGGAAACCGGATGGGTTTCGGTGTCCATGCCGGACAGGCCCACCAGCTCGCTCGGGAGATGGAAGCCGGTGATCTGCTCTTCGCCGCTGTCGCTGAGGCTGAAGGTTTTCAGGGCGCCTGAACGCACGGCATACACCGAGTCGAAGCCGTCACCCTGACGGAACAGGAATTCGCCTTTTTTCAATGGGCGGCCACGTTTGACGATTTCGTCCAGCGCGTCCATGTCTTCCAAATTCAACGAAAGTGGCAGGCAGAGGGGTGCCAGGCTGCAGTCCTTGCAATGGGCCTGGTTGTGAGCGCGCAGTTTAACTGGCTCGGACATTCTAGAATCCTTGTGGGAGAACACACATAAGCCGTAAGGGTAACTCACGGGAGGAGGTTCCGGCCAGTCCGTGCCGTATTGACGGTCAGTCGTAAAGCAATCCTTTTTGGAGTCGATAGCCTGTTATCAAAAGTAACTTGGAGAGCCGCAACTATGTCGTCCGTTGGCGGTATTACTAATGGCAGCAATAACTTGCAGCCACTTTCTGAATCATCGAAAAGCATTTATGACGCTGAACTAAATGATTCTCGTCTAGTTGCGGAGCCTGGTCTCGGTGAGGGCGTCAAAGTGTCGCTGTCGGGAGCGGGCCTGAAGAAGTCCTCCAGCGCCACCGGGCGTGACAGTGATATTGAGGAAAGCGGCCTTCCCGAAAATATTCAACAGATCCTCAAGATGATCAGGAAATTGCAACAACAGATTGCAGAAAAGCTGGCCCAGCTCCAGGCCGTCATGGCCGACAAGCGCCTGAGCCCTGAGGAAGCCAAGGCCAGGGTAAGTAGCCTGCAATCGGCCCTGGCGAGCCTCAACAGCGGTTTGCTGACCGCCAATGCCTCCCTGGCCAAGGCGATGAAACAAGCGGGCTTGAGCCCTGAGCAGGTGATGAAGGCGGCATCGTTGGTCATGAAGTCCTAGATCACCCGGGAAAAGCGCTGACGGTTCTGCTGGCCCAGGTAGGCATCGAACACCATGCACACCGAGCGCACCAGCAACCGTCCGGCGGGCAAGACCGTGATCATGTCGCTGCTGAGTTCGATCAGGCCATCGTCGGCCATCTCTTCGAGTTCCGGCCAGAGTTCATTGAAGTAGCCACGAAAATCAATATTGAAGGCTTGTTCGATATCTTCGAACTTAAGACTAAAGTTGCAGATCAGTTGCTGAATAACTTCACGGCGCAGACGGTCGTCTGCATTGCACACCAGGCCGCGACTAGTAGCCAGTTGTGCTCCGGCCAAGGCATTTTGATAGTGCGTCAAGTCGCTGCTGTTCTGGCAGTAAAGATCACCGATCTGACTGATGGCCGACACTCCCAATCCAATCAAGTCGCAATGGCCGTGGGTGGTATAACCCTGGAAGTTGCGTTGCAGGGTTGATTCTTCCTGGGCAATGGCCAGTTCATCATCGGGCAGGGCGAAGTGGTCCATGCCGATGTACCGATACCCGGCCGCCGTCAGCTGTTCGATGGTGCGCTGCAGCATCTGCAGCTTTTCCGCCGGAGCCGGTAGCTCACTGCCATTGATCCGCCGTTGCGGCATGAAGCGCTCGGGCAGGTGGGCATAGTTGAACACCGAGAGCCGATCCGGTTGCAGGTTGATCACTTCTTCCACGGTGCGGGCGAAGTTCTCCGAGGTCTGCTTGGGCAGGCCGTAGATTAGGTCGATGTTGATCGAGCGAAACTGCAGGGTGCGGGCCGCCTCGATCACTGCCCGGGTTTCATCCAGGCTTTGCAGGCGGTTGACCGCCCGCTGCACGGCCGGGTCCAGGTCCTGCAAGCCAATGCTGACCCGGTTGAAGCCCAGCTCTCGCAGCAACCCCATGGTCGACCAGTCGGCCTCCCGCGGATCGATCTCGATGCCATAGTCGCCGGAGTCATCGTCGAGCAGGTTGAAGTGCTTGCGCAGCAGGGCCATCAACTGGCGCAGTTCATCATGGTTGAGAAAGGTCGGGGTGCCGCCGCCGAAGTGCAGTTGCTCGACGCGCTGGTTGGGGGCCAGGTGGCAGGCGATCAGTTGCATCTCCTGTTCCAGGCGCTGCAGGTAGGGCAGGGCACGGCTGCGGTCCTTGGTAATGACTTTGTTGCAGGCGCAGTAGTAGCAAATGTTGGCGCAGAACGGGATGTGCACGTACAGCGACAACGGGCGCTGGGCCTTGCGGCTGTCGCGCAGGGCATGCAGCAAGTCGAAGGCGCCGACCTGGCTGTTGAATTGCACCGCGGTCGGGTAGGAGGTGTAGCGTGGTCCCGCCAGGTCGTAACGGCGGATCAGATCTGTGTCCCAACGAATGGCGTCGAGCATGCGGGAATTCCCCCGGATAGGCTGGCAGTGTTCGCGAGTCTAGGAGGTTAGGGCCGCGGCCATCTTGACTTGTATCAAGGGTGTTCGGGAGCCGCTGGGGTAGTGCTGACAGGGTGTACAGGCCCTCTGGCCGGGCACTTGCCCGGTCTCAGTGGCCCATCAGCCAATGCTGGTGAGGGCCGGGCAGGGTCCAGATTCCGAACAGCATGACCAGCAGGCCGCCGGCCATGCGCACGCTACGGCGACGCAGCAGGGCGGTGACCCGCTCCGCCGCGAGGCCGGTGGCCAACAGCACCGGCCAGGTGCCCAGGCCGAAGGCCAGCATCAGCAAGGCGCTGTCCAGGGCATTACCCTGGCTCGCCGACCACAGCAGGGTGCTGTACACCAGCCCGCAAGGCAGCCAGCCCCAGAGTGCGCCCAGGAGCAGAGCGCGGGGTAGGCTGGAGACCGGCAGCAGGCGGTTGGCGACGGGCTGGATATGCCGCCACAGGCCTTTGCCAAGGCCTTCGATGCGGGTCAGGCCGCTCCACCAGCCGGCCAGGTACAAGCCCATGGCAATCAGCAGCAGGCCCGCAAGGACCCGCATGAACAGTGCCATCGGGCTGCTGGCCACTGCCCAGCCGGCGAGACCCAGCAGCAGTCCGGCCAGGGCGTAGCTGAGAATGCGGCCCAGGTTATAGGCCAGTAGCAGGCGAAAGCGCCGACTGCGCTGTTCCTGGGGAATTGCCAGGGTCAGGGCGCCCATCAACCCGCCGCACATGCCCAGGCAATGACCGCCGCCCAACAGGCCGAGAATCACTGCGGAAACTAGCAGAGGTGCCAGCTCAAGCATGGGGCGGTTCCTGTTTCTCGGCGGGGTCGGTGTCTTGGGCAGCCTGGCCTTTGACCTCGTCTACGGCCGCGGTGTGGCTCGGGTCCTGGTCGTCGAACAGGATGCTGTGGGCCGGACCGTCAAGGTCGTCGTACTGGCCGCTGTCGACGGCCCAGAAGAAGATGTAGATGGCGATGGCCACGATCAGCAGTGCGGCCGGGATCATCACATAAAGAGCAGGCATCTTGACTCCAGGCCCGGCGGCTCAGGCCGGCAGCGGGCGGGTTTCGGGGGCGGCGGCACTGTCGGCCTGCCGCGGCATGCGGGTCAGGCGCAGGGCATTGAGCACCACGGTCAGGGAACTGATGGACATGCCGACCGCCGCCCATACGGGGGTAATCCAGCCGAGGGCGGCGAACGGCAGCATCAGGCCATTGTACAGCCCCGCCCAGAGCAGGTTCTCGATGATGACCCGGCGTGTCCGGCGGGCCAGGCTGAAGGCTTGCACCAGGGCGTCCAGGCGGTTGGACAGCAGCACCGCATCGGCGCTGGTCTTCGCCAGGTCGGTGGCCGAGCCCATGGCCACGCTGATATCGGCGGCGGCCAGTACGGGTACGTCGTTGACCCCGTCGCCCAGCATCAGCACTTTGCGGCCTTGCTGGTGCAACTGTTGCAGCACTTGCAGCTTGTCGTCCGGGCGCAGGCCACCACGGGCCTCGTCGATCTGCAGTTCAGCGGCCACGCTGGCGACCATCGGCGAGCTATCCCCGGAGAGCAGCAGGGTGTGCCAGCCGCGAGCCTTGCAGGCGGCCAGCAGTGCGGGAGCGTCACTGCGCAGGCGATCGTCGAGAACCAGCCAGGCGAGGGCACCCTGGCTATCGCCGAGCAGCAGCCATTGGCCGTGTTCGTCGGGCATCTGCGGCACCTTGCAGCCACTGAGCGCGCAGACGAAAGCCGGTTGGCCGATACGCAGGCGCTGGGTTCCCACCAGGCCTTCCAGGCCGAGCCCGGGGCTGCTGGTAACCTCTTCTGCGGCGACGGGGGCGCGGCCGAAAGCTCGGGCGATGGGGTGTTCCGAGCGATTTTCCAGAGCCGCGGCCAGGCTCAGGCAGGCGTCGCTGGACAGGCTCCCCAGTGGTCGGATGGCGCGCAGCGCCAACCGGCCTTCGGTGAGGGTGCCGGTCTTGTCGAAAATCACCGTGTCGATCTGATTCAGCCCTTCCAGCACATGGCCGCGGGTCAGCAACAGGCCAAGTTTGTGCAGCGTGCCAGTGGCGGCGGTGAGGGCCGTCGGGGTTGCCAGTGACAGGGCGCAAGGGCAGGTGGCTACGAGCATTGCCAAAACGATCCAGAACGCCCGGGAGGCGTCCAGTTGCCACCACAGCAGGCCGATGGCGGCAGCCGCGATCAAGGAAAACAGCAGGAACCACTGGGCAGCACGGTCGGCGACTTCCGCCAGCCGGGGCTTTTCCGCCTGGGCCCGGTCCAGCAGGCGCACGATGGCCGATAGCCGGGTGTCCTGGCCCAGGGCCTGGACCTCCACCGTCAGCGCGCCTTCGACGTTCAGGGTGCCGGCGGTGACCGAGTCGCCCTGGCCGCGGGCTTGTGGCAGGTACTCACCGGTGAGCAGGGATTCGTCGATGCTGGATTGGCCGTCAAGGATCCTGCCGTCTGCCGGCAGCACCGCGCCGGGATGCACCAGCACCTTATCCCCCAGGCGCAGTTCACTGAGCAGGATGCGCTGGCTTTGGCCGTCTTCGTCCAGGCGCAGGCAGGAGGCCGGTAGCAGGTTGACCAGTTGCGCCGTGGCGGCCGCCGTGCGCTCCCGGGCCCGGCGCTCCAGGTAGCGACCGGTCAAGAGGAACAGGGCGAACATGCCCACCGCATCGAAGTACAGCTCGCCAACCCCGCTGATGGAGGTCCAGATGCCTGCCAGGTACGCCCCGCCAATGGCCAGGGAGACCGAGACATCCATGGTCAGGTGTCGGGTACGCAAATCACGCATGGCGCCCTTGAAGAAGGGCGCGCAGCTGTAGAAGACAATGGGGGTGGTGAGAAACAGCGCGACCCAGCGCAGGATGGTGTGCAGCTCAGGGCTGAGGTCGATGTTGAATTCCGGCCAGGTAGCCATGGTCGCCATCATTGCCTGGAACCACAGCAAGCCGGCGACCCCGAGTTGTCGCAGGGCCAGGCGGTTCTCGCTGGCCAGCTGTTCAGAGGCGCGGTCCGGTTGATAGGGGTGGGCGGCGTAGCCGATGTGCCGCAGCTCGCTGAGCACCTGGCTCAAAGGCAACTGGCTGTCGGCCCAGCGCACATGCAAGCGGTGGTTGGACAGGTTCAGGCGGGCCTCGGCCACCGCCGGCAAGCTGCGCAGGTGTTTTTCGATCAGCCAGCCACAGGCGGCGCAACTGATGCCTTCCATGAGCAGGGTGGTTTCCGCGAGCTCGCCTTCATGGCGGACGAAGGGCTGCTGTACATCGGGGCGATCGTACAGCGCCAGTTCGTCCACCAGTTGCACGGGCAGGGCGCCGGGATTGGCCGAGGCTTCGCTGCGATGGCTGTAGTAATGCTCCAGGCCGCCGGCGACTATCGCCTCGGCTACCGCCTGGCAGCCCGGGCAGCAGAATTCTCGGGGTTCGCCGAGCACGACGGCGGTGAACCGGCGACCGGCGGGAACCGGCAGGGCACAGTGGTAGCAAGGCAGTGGCGTGGTCATCGGCGGTCTTTGTGGTCGGGGAAAAACTCAACGCCGGCCCGTCGGCTTCCATCCCGGCAAGGGAGCAAGCGGCGGGCCGGCGATGTACGACAGGTGTTGATCAGTTCAGGTCTTCCGCGCCTTGCAGCGGCTCGTCGCCCAGTAGCAGGTCCTTGTCGTGGCTGACTTGTTCTTCTTCGAACATGCGCCAGGTCTTGTCGCCTTCGACTCCCAGCAGTTCGACGAAGCGCCGGCCCTCGACTTGATCGGTCAACTGGCCAATGTAGCGGCCTTGTTCGGTTTCGCTGCGGGCCAGGCTGATCTTGCGGTCCTTCTCCGGCTGGGTCGGCGAGATCAGGTTCAGCTCCAGGGTCTTGGGCTGGCTGTCACCGCTCAGGCGCAACTCGACTTCGCCAGTCAACTCATCGAGGTGCACGCTGGCGCGCATTTTCAGGGTCTGGGCCAGCAGCTCGCGGTCCAGGGAGCGGTTGATGCCCTTGCCGGCCTCGTAGTAGTTGTCGTTGACCAGGTTGTCCGGGTTGTTCACGGCAATGGTCACCATGGACAGCGTCAGGGTCACCGAGCAGGCGAGGATGCCGATGATGATCCAGGGCCAGAGGTGCTTGTACCAGGGGCTGGAGGAGATGGCTGTGGGCATGTTCACTTCTCTTTAACGAATTTGTGGGCCGATGAACCGGCTCTTGGCTTCAACGTGGACGCTGTCATCGTCGGCATCCTTGAGTATGAACTTCACCTCGTTGGTGGACGATGGCAGTTGTTCCGGAGCGATCGACAGTTCCACCGGCATGCTGACGATATCGCCGGCGACCACGTGGATCTCGCGCTTGCCCTGCAGCTTCAAGTCCGGCAGGCCCGCAGCATCGAGCACGTAGGTGTGATCGCGCTGGTCCTTGTTCATGATCTTCAGACTGTAGACGTTCTCGATCCGGCCCTCGGCGTTCTCGCGGTACAGCACGCGGTCCTTGCTGACGTCGAAGCCCACCAGCGAGCGCATGAAGAACGCGGTGACCAGCAGGCTGATCATGGCCAGCAGCACCAGGGCATAGCCGATCAGGCGTGGGCGCAGTTTATGGGTTTTCTGTCCGGACAGGTTGTGTTCGGTGGTGTAGCTGATGAGGCCGCGAGGGTAATCCATCTTGTCCATGATGCTGTCGCAGGCGTCGATGCAGGCGGCGCAGCCAATGCACTCGATCTGCAGGCCGTCGCGGATGTCGATGCCGGTGGGGCAGACCTGGACGCACATGGTGCAGTCGATGCAGTCGCCCAGGCCCTGGGCCTTGTAGTCGGCGCCTTTCTTGCGCGGGCCGCGGATTTCCCCGCGCCGCGGATCGTAGGAGACGATCAGGGTGTCCTTGTCGAACATCACGCTCTGGAAGCGCGCATAGGGGCACATGTAGATGCACACCTGTTCGCGCAGCCAGCCGGCGTTGCCGTAGGTGGCCAGGGTGAAGAAACCCACCCAGAAGTACGACCAGCCATCGGCCTGGCCGGTGAAGAAGTCGATCACCAGCTCGCGGATCGGCGAGAAGTAGCCGACGAAGGTCATGCCGGTGACGAAGCCGATCGCCAGCCAGAGGCTGTGCTTGCTGAGTTTGCGCAGGAACTTGTTGGCGTTCATGGGCGCCTTGTCCAGCTTGATGCGCTGGTTGCGGTCGCCTTCGGTGACCTTTTCGCACCACATGAAGATCCAGGTCCAGACGCTCTGCGGGCAGGTGTAGCCACACCAGACACGACCGGCATAGACGGTGATGAAGAACAGGCCAAAGGCGGCGATGATCAGCAGGCCGGACAGCAGGATGAAATCCTGGGGCCAGAAGGTGGCGCCGAAGATGAAGAACTTGCGCTCCGGCAGGTTCCACCAGACGGCCTGGTGGCCACCCCAGTTGAGCCAGACGGTGCCGAAGTACAGGAGGAACAGGCCGGCGCCGCCGAGCATGCGCAGGTTGCGAAACAGGCCAGTGAAGGCGCGGGTGTAGATTTTTTCCCTGGGGGCGTAGAGGTCGACGCTGTTATTCGCGTTTTTGGCAGGCGGGGTAATGTTTTGTACAGGAATCTGATTGCTCATCATTGCATCCCACGGCAGTGGAAAAATGCCTCGGTCAGTACGTGCCGACCGCGGTCAAAAGGGGTGTTGCAGTGGCGCAATGATACGCCTGTAGCTCTAGCGCAAGGGTGCGACCTTTGGTCGCGTTGGGGGAAATCAATCGATGGTGTAATGACTTGAATCAATTGACTTGTGAATTATGGACCGTTTTGCACTTCCTACCGTTCAATTCTTCCACGGGTTGAGCAAGCGCACGCCGCAGGCCTCGAAGTCCGCCACGTTGCGGGTGACCACGGTCAAGTTGTGGACCAGGGCGGTTGCGGCAATCAGCGCATCACACTCATTGCTGCGGTCTGGTACATGGAGTTGAGCGCAGCGCAGTGCTACCGCGCTATCAATGGCCAGGATGCGTCCACTGAAGGTCGGAAGCACTCGACGCTCCAGCCAGGTGCGCAGCAACGCGCCCTGGTCAGGGTCGCGTCGCTCCACCCGCAGGATTCCAGTTTCCAGCTCCAGCACCGTGATGGCCGAGAGAAACAGGCTGGTGGGCGCAATGCCATGTGCCCAGGCCTTGACTCCGCGATTGGCCTTGGGCTTGCGTAGCTCGGAGATGACGTTGGTATCGAGCAGGAACATCAGGACAAATCTGTTTCACGTGGAGTGATCACTGCGCGCTCCGTCGTCAATTCGATGTCTGCAGCCCCTGGCATTGCCAGCATCTCGACGATGCTGAGAGTGAGGCCGCTGAGTTTCTGGTACTCCTCAATGCTTAGCAGTACATGGGCCGGCTTGCCACGGTCGGTGATGATTACCGGGCCCCTTTTCGCGGCTTTTTTGGCACCGCTTGTGTCCTGGTTGAACTCGCGACTGGAAAGGGTGGTGATGGTCATGATCGGGCCCCGCTTGGAAAACATAATGTAGAAACGTTACTACTCGGTGGCTGGGCGGGCAATCTCTCGGCAGGACGAGGCGATACACGGCAGGTAGCAGGCAATAAAAACGGCCCCGTCAATTTTCATTGGCGGGGCCGTCGGGTGTTGCTTTCAAGCGTTGCCGTTACTCGGCGTCGGCCTGTTTGTCACCGTGGGACAGGCTGTAGACATAAGCCGCCAGCAGGTGGACCTTGTCATTGCCTTGCAGTTGTTCCTGGGCAGGCATCACGCCCTGACGGCCGTAACGAATGGTCTGCTGCAGTTGCGCAAAGCTCGAACCGTAGATGAACGCGGCCGGGTGGGTCAGGTTGGGTGCGCCCATGGCTGGGGTGCCCTTGCCTTCCGGACCATGGCAGACCGCACAGGTGGTGGCGAAGATCTTCTGGCCATTGATCGGATCGGCCTTGATGCCTTCCGGCAGCTTGCGCCCATCGAGGTTGGTCAGTACGTAAGCTGCGACATCACTCACGCCTTGTTCTTTCAGGCTGTCCAGCCAGCCCGGCATCACGGCATGACGACCGCCCATGATGGTGGCCTTGATGGTTTCCGGCTCGCCGCCCCAGCGCCAGTCGGCGTCGGTCAGGTTGGGGAAGCCGTAAGCGCCCTTGGCGTCGGAGCCGTGGCAGACCGAGCAGTTGGAGGCGAACAGGCGACCACCCATTTTCAGGGCTTGCGGGTCCTTGGCCACTTCTTCGATAGGCATGGCGGCGTACTTGGCGAAGATCGGACCGAACTTGGCGTCCGACTTGGCCATTTCCTTTTCCCATTCGTGCACGCCGGTCCAGCCGGACTGGCCATTGGCGAACGGGGTCTGCTTCTCGTTGTCGAGGTAGTTGTAGCCCGGTAGGACGCCTTTCCAGTTGCCCAGGCCCGGGTACAGCACCAGGTAGCCCAGGGCGAAGACGATGGTGCCGACGAACAGCATGAACCACCATTTCGGCAGTGGGTTGTCGTACTCCTCGATCCCGTCGAAGGAGTGGCCAACCGTCTCGTCGGTCTGCTCGGTGCGCTGGCCCTTGCGGGTCGACAGCAGCAGCCAGGTCAGGGCGAAGATGGTACCCAGACTGAGGACTGTGACGTACAGACTCCAGAACGTAGTCATTCTTTGTTACTCCTAGAAGCTTGCTCGACGTGCTTGATGGCGTCGGGATCATCCGCGAACGGCAGCAAGGTCGCGTCTTCAAACTCGGACTTGCGCTTGGGGCTGAACACCCAGAGCGCCAAGCCGACAAAGGCCACCATCACAACAAGGGTGCCCAGGCCACGAATCATCCCGATATCCATCTAGATCACCGTTTGCTTTTGATGATGGTGCCCAGGCCTTGCAGATAGGCCACCAGCGCGTCCATTTCGGTTTTGCCCTTCACCGCATCCTTGGCACCGGCGATGTCTTCGTCGGTATAAGGGACGCCGAGCGTGCGCAAGACTTCCATTTTCTTCGCGGTGTCTTTGCCGTCGAGCTTGTTTTCTACGAGGAACGGGTAAGCCGGCATTTTCGACTCGGGAACAACGTTGCGCGGGTTGTACAAGTGCGCACGCTGCCAGTCATCGGAGTAACGACCACCCACGCGGGCCAGGTCCGGACCGGTACGCTTGGAGCCCCACAGGAACGGGTGGTCCCAGACGCTTTCACCGGCTACCGAGTAGTGGCCATAACGTTCGGTTTCCGCACGGAACGGACGAATCATCTGCGAGTGGCACTGTACGCAGCCGTTGGCGATGTAGATGTCACGACCTTCCAGTTCCAGCGCGGAGCGTGGCTTCATGCCTTCTACCGGCTTGTTGGTGACGTCCTGGAAGAACAGCGGGACGATCTGGGTCAGGCCGCCGATGCTGACGGCGATGACCATGAAGAAGGCCAGCAGGCCAATATTCTTCTCGACTACTTCGTGCTTCATCAGTGAGCTCCAACTACAGCGATCTGAGCGGCGGCTTCAGCTTCAGCCGGGTTCGAGGCGCGAACGGTACGGAACACGTTGTAGGCCATGAACAGCATGCCGGCGGCAAAGAATGCACCGCCCACGGCGCGGACGATAAAGCCCGGGTGGCTGGCTTGCAGCGCTTCGACGAAGGAGTAGGTGAGGGTGCCGTCATCGTTGATTGCACGCCACATCAGGCCCTGGGTGATGCCGTTGACCCACATCGAGGCGATGTAGAGCACGGTGCCGATAGTGGCCAGCCAGAAGTGGGTGTTGATCAGGGCGATGCTGTGCATCTGCTGACGACCGAAGACTTTCGGGATCAGGTGATACAGGGCGCCGATGGAGATCATCGCTACCCAGCCCAGAGCGCCGGCGTGTACGTGGCCGATGGTCCAGTCGGTGTAGTGGGAAAGCGAGTTGACGGTCTTGATCGCCATCATCGGACCTTCGAAGGTCGACATGCCGTAGAACGCCAGGGATACCACCAGGAACCGCAGGATCGGGTCGGTGCGCAGCTTATGCCAGGCGCCCGACAGGGTCATCATGCCGTTGATCATGCCGCCCCAGCTTGGCGCCAGCAGGATGATCGACATGGCCATGCCCAGGGACTGTGCCCAGTCCGGCAGCGCGGTGTAGTGCAGGTGGTGCGGGCCGGCCCAGATGTACAGGGTGATCAGTGCCCAGAAGTGCACGATCGACAGGCGATAGGAGTAGATCGGGCGTTCGGCCTGCTTGGGTACGAAGTAGTACATCATCCCCAGGAAGCCGGTGGTCAGGAAGAAGCCCACGGCGTTGTGGCCGTACCACCACTGGATCATCGCGTCAGTCGCCCCGGCATAGGCCGAGTAGGACTTGAAGAAGCTGACCGGCAGGGATGCGTGGTTGACGATATGCAGCATCGCGGTGACCACGATGAAGGCACCGTAGAACCAGTTGCCCACGTAGATGTGCTTGGTCTTGCGCTTGGTGATGGTGCCAAAGAACACCAGGCCATAGGTGACCCAGACGATCGCCAGCAGGATAGCCAGAGGCCATTCCAGTTCGGCGTATTCCTTGGTGGTGGTGTAACCCAGTGGCAGGGTCACGATCGCGCCGACGATCACCGCTTGCCAACCCCAGAAGGTGAAGGCCGCGAGGCTGTCGGAAATCAGTCGCGTCTGGCAGGTTCGCTGCACGACATAGTAAGAGGTGGCAAACAATGCACATCCACCGAAGGCGAAGATCACCAGGTTGGTGTGCAGCGGGCGCAGGCGTCCAAAGGTCGTCCATGGCAGACCGAAGTTCAACTCCGGCCAGACCAGTTGCGAGGCGATGAAGACACCGAGCCCCATGCCAAGGATCCCCCAGACCACCGTCATGATGGCGAACTGGCGGACTACCTTATAGTTATAAGCAGTCGGACTGATTGCTGTGCTCATTCTAAGGTTCCACGGTTTGGGTGTTTTATTAGGGATAAAAATCGGCCGCAAGTATGGAGAAAGCAGGGGGTCATTGCAACGCGCCATGACCTGGGTCAATGCGTTCCATGCCTGATTCTGCGGCCTTTCCCTATGCCGAGTAGGGACAAAAAAATGCCCTCGGACAAGCTGTCGCAGTGGACAGGAAAGTCGGGCTTTCAGGTTGCTTGCAACCGGGCAGGTGGACGCTCTTGGATCGGCTGACAGGCGGTAAGCGAGTCGACAGCCGGTATAAACCAGCCTTTGCGGCCTGTCATCGAGCTGAAGCTGTGAACCTCACGGATACCCCTGGCCTGTAGCCGGCTGTTGCCGGACCACTTCGGGGCAAGCTTAGACCTGATTCGGATCAGTGCAAAGGAAGGGGGGGAGAGGGGTGCGACACTTGGTCGCAAAGGGGCAGGGGCAAGCTTCAAGCGCCAGGCTGCAAGTTGAAGGACTTGCAGCTTGGCGTGGGTTTCTTACTTGTCGCTCTCAGCTTGCTGTTTGTCGCTGTTGTTGTGCGACAGGCTGTACACGTAAGCGGCCAGCAGTTGCACCTTGTCATTGCCGAGCAGGTCGCTCTGCGCTGGCATCTGGCCCTGGCGACCATGGCGAATGGTCTGCTGCAGTTGCGCCAGGCTGGTGCCGTAGATGAAGCCGGCCGGCTGGGTCAGGTCAGGCGCGCCCATGATCTCGGTGCCTTTGCCGTTGGCGCCGTGGCAGGCTACGCAGGTGGTGCTGAATGCTTGCTGTCCGGCTTGCAGGTCAGCATCGCTGTCCGCAGGCAGGGGCAGGCCAGCCAGTTCGTGGCGAACATAAGCCGCGACGTTCTTCACCCCATCTTCCTTGAGCACTTCGCCCCAGGCGGGCATGGCAGCATGGCGACCGCCCATGATGCTGGCCTTGATGGTGTCGGCACTGCCGCCCCAGCGCCAGATGTTGTCAGCCAGGTTGGGGAAGCCATAGGCACCCTTGGCGTCGGAACCGTGACACACCGAGCAGTTGGAGGCGAACAGGCGACCGCCCATCTTCAACGCTTGTGGGTCCTTGGCCACCTCTTCCACGGGCATGGCGGCAAATTTGGCGAAGATCGGCCCAAACTTGACGTCGGCCTTGGCCATTTCCTTTTCCCATTCCTTGGTCTGGGTCCAGCCGTCTTCATAGCCCGGCAGGATGCCTTTCCAGTTACCCAGGCCCGGATAGAGGATCAGGTAGCCAACGGAAAACACCAGGGTGCCGGCGAACAGCAGGAACCACCATTGCGGCAGGGGGTTGTCGTACTCCTCGATGCCATCGAAGGCGTGGCCCATGGTCTGGTCCACGCTGCCCTTGGTTTCACCCTTGCGGGTGCCGACCAGCAGCCAGGTCAGGCCGATCAGGCTGCCGATGGTCAGTACGCAGATCCACGTACTCCAGAAGGTGGTCATGGCCGAATGCTCCTTGTTGCAGGCTCTTGAGGTTGAGCGTCATCAATTGTGTTGCCGGCCGGTGCCGTGCCCGGCATCGGGTCGTCGGCGAAGGGCAGCAGGCGTGCCTGGGCAAACTCGGGATTGCGCTTTGAGTTGAACACCCAGATCGACAGGCCGATGAAGGCGATCATCACCACCAGGGTCCCGAGCCCGCGAATCATGCCGCTATCGAGTTCAAAACCCATGGCTCACCTCTTGCTCTTGATGGCAGTGCCAAGCACTTGCAGGTAGGCCACCAGGGCATCCATCTCGGTCTTGCCCTTGAGTGAAGCGGTGGCGCCGGCAATGTCATCGTCGGTGTAAGGCACGCCGAGGGTGCGCATGACCTTGAGCTTGGTTTCGGTATGGCTGCTGTCCACCGGTGCTGTTACCAGCCACGGATAGGCCGGCATCTTCGACTCGGGCACCACGTTGCGCGGGTTGTACAAGTGCGCGCGGTGCCAGTCATCGGAGTAGCGGGCGCCGACTCGGGCCAGGTCCGGACCGGTACGCTTGGAGCCCCACAGGAACGGGTGATCCCAGACGCTTTCACCGGCCACCGAGTAGTGGCCATAGCGCTCGGTCTCGGCGCGGAACGGACGGATCATCTGCGAGTGGCACTGTACGCAGCCTTCGCGGATGTAGATGTCGCGGCCTTCCAGTTGCAGGGCGGTGTAGGGCTTCATGCCTTCCACCGGCTTGTTGGTGACGTCCTGGAAGAACAGCGGGACGATCTGGGTCAGACCGCCGATGCTCACCGCGAAGACCATCAGCAGCATCAGCAGGCCGACGTTTTTTTCAATCGTTTCGTGTTTCATGGCGGACTCCTCAGGCCATCTGCGCAGCGGCGTTGACTTCGGCTGGCACTGCGGCACGTACGGTGCGCCAGGTGTTGTAAGCCATCAGGAACATGCCGCTGAGGAAGATCGCACCACCGACCAGTCGCACGATGAAGCCTGGGTGGCTGGCCACCAGGGTTTCGACGAAGGAGTAGGTGAGGGTGCCGTCTTCGTTGATCGCACGCCACATCAGGCCCTGGGCAATGCCGTTGACCCACATCGAGGCGATGTAGAGCACGGTGCCGATGGTGGCCAGCCAGAAGTGGGTGTTGATCAGGCCGATGCTGTACATCTGCTCGCGGCCGAAGACTTTCGGGATCAGGTGATACAGGGCGCCGATAGAGATCATCGCTACCCAGCCCAGAGCGCCGGCGTGTACGTGGCCGATGGTCCAGTCGGTGTAGTGGGAGAGGGCGTTGACGGTCTTGATCGCCATCATCGGACCTTCGAAGGTCGACATGCCGTAGAACGCCAGGGACACCACCAGGAACCGCAGGATCGGGTCGCTGCGCAGCTTATGCCAGGCGCCCGAGAGGGTCATCATGCCGTTGATCATGCCGCCCCAGCTCGGAGCCAGCAGTACCAGCGACATCACCATGCCCAGGGACTGTGCCCAGTCCGGCAGCGCGGTGTAGTGCAGGTGGTGCGGACCGGCCCAGATGTACAGGGTGATCAGTGCCCAGAAGTGCACGATCGACAGGCGATAGGAATACACCGGACGCTCGGCCTGCTTGGGTACGAAGTAGTACATCATCCCCAGGAAGCCCGCGGTCAGGAAGAAGCCCACGGCGTTGTGGCCGTACCACCATTGCACCATGGCATCGGTTGCGCCGGCATACACCGAGTAGGACTTGGTCAGGCTGACCGGCAGTTCCAGGTTGTTGACGATGTGCAGGATGGCCACGGTGATGATGAAAGCACCGAAGAACCAGTTGCCCACGTAGATGTGCTTGGTCTTGCGCTTCATCAGCGTGCCGAAGAACACGATGGCGTAGGCGACCCAGACGATGGTGATCAGGATATCGATCGGCCATTCCAGCTCGGCGTATTCCTTGGAGCTGGTGTAGCCCAGTGGCAGGCTGATGGCCGCCAGCAGGATCACCAGTTGCCAGCCCCAGAAGCAGAATGCGGCGATTTTCGGCGCGAACAGTTGGGTCTGGCAGGTGCGTTGCACGGAGTAGAAGGAGCTGGCAAACAGCGCGCAGCCACCGAAGGCGAAGATCACTGCGTTGGTGTGCAGTGGACGCAGACGGCCGAAGCTGGTCCACGGCAAATCGAAGTTGAGTTCGGGCCAAACCAATTGGGCAGCGAGAAAAACCCCGAGCCCCATGCCGACGATGCCCCACACCACCGTCATAATGGCGAATTGGCGGACCACCTTGTAGTTGTAGGCGGTACTGATAGAAGTGTTCATGGTTCCCCATCCACGGTTCAGCTGAAGTGAAAGCGACTGCGCACGGCAAGGCGCGCTCACTTCTTCTGGAGTTATAGGCAGACTAAAAGCGAGGCAAGCATGAGCAATGAGCACAAGGCCAGTATTGACGGGGATCAATGGGCGCAGTGCGTGCGGGAACGGGGCTGGTTGTGGGAGGTCGCGCGGGGCGTCGAGGCGCAGTCGGCACCGACGCTGATCCTGGCTCACGGTGCCGGTGCACCGATGGACAGCGGGTTCATGAGCGACATCGCTGTACGCCTTGCCGGGCATGGGGTGAACGTCTTGCGCTTCGAGTTTCCCTACATGGCGCAGCGGCGCCTGGACGGCGGCAAACGTCCGCCAAACCCGGCCCCCAGGCTCCTGGAATGCTGGCGCGAGGTGCATGCCCTGGTGCGACCTTATGTCACTGGGGTGTTGGCGGTGGGCGGCAAGTCCATGGGCGGGCGCATGGCCAGCCTTCTGGCGGATGAACTGCAGGCCGATGGCCTGGTGTGCCTGGGTTATCCCTTCTATGCGGCGGGCAAGCCGGAGAAACCCCGGGTCGCACACTTGGCCGATCTGGCCTGTCCGACCCTGATCGTGCAGGGCGAGCGTGACGCCCTGGGCAATCGCCAGGCGGTCGAAGCCTACACCCTGGCGCCGAGTATCGAGTTGTACTGGCTGACGGCTGCTGATCACGATCTCAAGCCCCTGAAGGCCTCGGGTTTCAGCCATGAGCAGCACCTGGAATCTGCGGCGGTCAAGGTTGCCGCTTTCCTGCACGCGCTGAGCTGATCCTGTAGCAGCGAGCCTGCTCGCGAAGCATTCGCCCGACCCTCGAATGGGGATCGCGGTGAAGATTTATCGCGAGCCAGTTCGCTCCTTCAGTCGTTGGGCGGATGGGCGGGCATAAAAAAACCGCAAGCCAAGGCTTGCGGTTTTTTTTGTCGCCAGGCCAGGGGCTCAGCGGTTGAAACGCTCCACCAGCGAGTACTGGGTGTGGGCGGTGCGGGTCAGGGCTTCGCTGAGCTCGGCCGAATGCTGGGCCTGCTCCGAAGTCTGATCCGCCAGTTGCGCGATGGTGCTGATGTTGCGGCTGATCTCTTCGGCGACCGAACTTTGCTCTTCGGTCGCAGCGGCGATCTGGGTGGTCATGTCGGTGATGTTGGCCACCGCTTCGCTGATCCCCACCAGCGCCTGGTCGGCTTCCAGTACCCGGGCCACGCCTTCCTCTGCCTGGCGGTGACCGGCGTCCATGGTCTGTACCGCGGTGGCAGCGGTTTGCTGCAGCTTGGCGATCAGGGTGTGGATCTGCCCGGTGGATTCGCTGGTGCGTTGCGCCAGTTGGCGTACTTCGTCGGCCACCACGGCAAAGCCGCGACCCATTTCTCTGGCACGGGCCGCTTCGATGGCTGCGTTCAGGGCCAACAGGTTGGTCTGGTCGGCGATGCCCTTGATTACATCGACCACGCCACCGATCTCGTCGCTGTCCTTGGCCAGCTGAGTCACCGTCAGGCCGGTTTCACCCACCACCACAGACAGGCGCTGGATGGCTTCACGGGTTTCCCCGGCGATGTCGCGACCGCGGCCGGTCAGGCGATTGGCTTCCTGGGTGGCGTCGGCAGTGCGCTGGACGTGGCTGGCCACTTCCTGGGTGGTGGCAGCCATCTGGTTGACTGCGGTGGCCACCTGTTCGGTCTCGACCCGCTGGCGCTCCAGCCCGCTGGAGCTGTTGTGGGCCAGGGTGTCGGACTGACGGGCCTGCTCGTTGAGGTGCTCGGCCGTGTCCTGCAGGCGGGTCAGGCAGGTCTTCAGGCGGGCTTCCTGGCTGAGGATCGACATCTCCAGGCGGGCCTGGGCTCCGCGGCTGTCGGTGTACATCTGCGCGATCAGCGGGTCAGAGGTGGTCTGTTCGGCTAGGCGCAGCAGGCGCTTGAGGCCTCGTTGCTGCCAGCTCAGGCCCAACAGGCCCAGCGGCACCGAGAGGGCAGCGGCCAGGGCGAAGCCCCAGTGGGAGTTGAGCCAGGCGCCGATCATGAAGCTCAGTTGGCTGACCAGGATGAACGGCAGCCAGTCCTGGAGAATCGGCAACCACTTGTCACGCTTGGGAATGGCCGACTTGCCCTGATTGATGCGTTGATAGAGGGCTTCGGCGCGGCGCACCTGTTCGGCCGTGGGCTTGACCCGCACCGACTCGTAGCCCACCACCTGGTTGCCTTCGAACACAGGTGTCACGTAGGCGTTGACCCAATAGTGGTCGCCGGTCTTGCACCGGTTCTTGACGATGCCCATCCATGGCAAGCCTTGTTTCAGGGTGCCCCACATGTGCGCGAATACCGCCGCTGGTACGTCAGGGTGGCGGACCAGGTTGTGAGGTGCGCGAACCAGTTCCTCGCGGGAGAACCCACTGATCTCGACAAAGGCATCGTTGCAATAGGTGATCACGCCTTTTGCGTCGGTGGTGGAAATCAACCGCTGTTGAGCCGGGAAGGTACGTTCGCGCTGAGTGACAGGCTGGTTGTTACGCATGTTTTTTCAATCCGCAAGGCTTTGATAGGGTGTCGGCCGTGTCAGCCGATTATTGAAATTATTTTTCAATAATCGGCGCTGGGTCTCATTGGCAGAATATGTCGTTTGCAAAATCCGTTGCCCGGAGTTTTCCGCTGTCGGCAAGAGGTTGATCATTGACTTTCTTCCTTGGCAGTCAATTGTTCGAAAGTACCGGTTCTGGCGGTTTGTCCGCAGCCAAGGGGGCTAGCCGGCAAGCATCGGATAGGTGAAGAGCCCGAAGTGCAGCAGGTTCAGGCCGAAGTGGGTGGCCACCGCTGCGGCGAGGCCGCCAAAACGATAGGCCAGACCGTAGCCGACGCCGGCGACGGTCGCCAGTAGCACCCATTGCCATCCGGCTCCCAGGTGCGCCAGGCCAAACAGCAGGGCTGCACACAGCAGGGCCAGGTTCTGGCCTTGGGGCAGGGCCTTGAAACGTCGGCTCAAACCGCCCTGGATGTAGCCGCGAAACAGCGCTTCTTCGACCAGGGTCACCAGCAACAGATTGTTCAGCACCCACAGCCAGGCCTGGTCCGGCCATTTTGGCGCCCAGCTAATGATGCCCAACAACAGCGCGCCACCCAATGCGGCGATGGCGCACAGGGCAAGAGCCAGGAACGTCGAATACAGCGACAGGCGCCAGGAGCTGCGCCCGACGATCCAGGGGCAGGCCAGCAACAGCCAGAAGCCGATCAACGGCTTGTCCTGATTGAAGTACATGGAGAAGGGCACCGCGTCGTCGGTGAGGCGTTGCGGGTCGATGGCGCGGCCATTGAAAAAACCAGGCAGCCAATGCATGGCCAGGCCCAGGGCAATGATCACGAACAGGCCGTGGCCCAGGTACTGGCCGATACGACTGCGCTGCTGGCGCACGGCAAGCCCGGCACACAGCAGCAGGAATATCGACAGGGCGGCCAGCAGTCCCAGTTGCCCGTAGCTCAGGGCCAGTGCGTAGCCAATGGAAAGGAGTGCCAGATACATCCATGGCAAAGCGGTCATGTGGAATCCTTGTTGCAGAAGAATGGGTATTGCAGAGACGTTGTTCCGCGCCGGATCTGTAGTCTTTCTGTCGGTGTGACCGATCAGTCAGGTTCGGCGCAGGGGCAGTATAACCACCTGAGCCTTGAGCGGCAGCCCAACGCAAACACCGCCCGAAGGCGGTGTCTGGTGTTGCTCGGGATCAGGATGCGATCAGTTGTCGCAGCACGTAGTGCAGGATCCCGCCGGACTTGAAGTACTCGACTTCGTTGAGGGTGTCGATGCGGCACAACACGTCGACCTTCTCCTGGTGGCCGTCTTCGCGGGTGATCACCAGGGTCAGGTTCATCCGTGGGGTCAGTTCCACATCGCTCAGGCCGAGGATGTCCAGGGTTTCCCGACCGCTGAGTTTCAGGCTCTTGCGGTTCTGATCGAGCTTGAACTGCAAGGGCAGAACGCCCATGCCCACCAGGTTGGAGCGGTGGATGCGCTCGAAGCTCTCGGCGATCACCGCCTTGACCCCCAGCAGGTTGGTGCCCTTGGCGGCCCAGTCGCGGCTGGAACCGGTGCCGTATTCCTGGCCGGCGATCACCACCAGAGGGGTGCCTGCTGCCTGGTAGCGCATGGCGGCGTCATAGATCGCCAGCTTTTCATCGGTTGGGATGTAGAGGGTGTTACCGCCTTCTTCGCCGCCCAGCATCTCGTTGCGAATGCGGATGTTGGCAAAGGTGCCGCGCATCATCACTTCGTGGTTGCCGCGGCGTGAGCCATAGGAGTTGAAGTCCCGAGGTTCCACGCCTTTTTCCCGCAGGTAGCGACCGGCCGGGCTGTCGGCCTTGATGTTGCCAGCGGGGGAGATGTGGTCGGTGGTCACCGAGTCGCCCAGCAGCGCCAGGATCCGCGCGCCACTGACGTCCTTGATCTGTGGCAGTGGCCCGGCAATCTCGTCGAAGAACGGCGGGTGCTGGATGTAGGTGGAGTCGTCCTGCCAGACATAGGTGGCCGCTTGCGGCACCTCGATGGCTTGCCACTGTTCATCACCGGCAAATACCTCGGCGTATTCCTTGTGGAACATGCCCGTGCTGACTTGGGCCACCGCCTCGGCGACCTCCTTGCTGCTGGGCCAGATATCGCGCAGGTACACCGGCTTGCCATCCTTGCCGTCGCCCAATGGTTCACTGCTGATGTCGATGCGTACGGTGCCCGCCAGGGCGTAGGCGACCACCAGCGGCGGCGATGCCAGCCAGTTGGTCTTCACCAGCGGATGCACCCGGCCTTCGAAGTTGCGGTTGCCGGACAGCACCGAAGCCACGGTCAGGTCGGCTTGCTGGATGGCCTTCTCGATTGGTTCGAGCAAGGGGCCGGAGTTGCCGATGCAGGTGGTGCAGCCATAACCCACCAGGTTGAAGCCCAGTTCGTCGAGGTAGGGCGTCAGGCCGGCTGCCTTGTAGTAGTCGGTCACCACCTTGGAGCCGGGGGCCAGGGAGCTTTTCACCCAGGGTTTGCGCTTCAGGCCTTTTTCCACGGCTTTTTTCGCCAGCAGTCCGGCCGCCATCATCACGCTGGGGTTGGAGGTGTTGGTGCAGGAGGTGATGGCGGCGATCACCACCGCGCCGTTTTTCAGGCGTTGGGTCTGGCCGTCGTGGGCGTAGTCGGTTTCTCCCACCAGGTCGGCGTTGCCCACGGCAACCCCGCCACCGCCTTCGCTTTCCAGGCGGGCGAGCTCCTTGATCTTGCTTGCCGACTTGAACTGCAGCTCGACAAAGTCATCGAAGGCCTGGGCAATGTCTGGCAGCGATACTCGGTCCTGCGGGCGCTTGGGGCCGGCCAGGCTGGCTTCGACGCTGCCCAGGTCGAGGGCCAGGCTGTCGGTGAACAGCGGTTCTTTGCCGGGCAGGCGCCACATGCCCTGCGCCTTGCTGTAGGCCTCCACCAGTTGCACCTGTTCGGCGGAGCGGCCAGACAGGCGCAGGTAGCCCAGGGTCACGTCATCCACGGGGAAGAAACCGCAGGTTGCGCCGTACTCCGGGGCCATGTTGGCGATGGTGGCACGGTCTGCCAGGGGCAGTTCCGCCAGGCCGTCACCGTAGAACTCGACGAACTTGCCCACCACGCCTTTCTTGCGCAGCATCTGCGTCACTGTCAGCACCAGGTCGGTGGCGGTGATGCCTTCCTTGAGCTTGCCACTGAGCTTGAAGCCAATGACTTCCGGAATCAGCATCGACACCGGCTGACCGAGCATGGCCGCTTCGGCCTCGATCCCGCCGACGCCCCAGCCCAGAACACCCAGGCCGTTGATCATGGTGGTGTGGGAGTCGGTGCCCACCAGGGTGTCGGGGAAGGCGTAGGTACGGCCATCCTCTTCCTTGGTCCAGACGGTGCGTCCCAGGTACTCCAGGTTGACCTGGTGGCAGATGCCGGTACCTGGCGGAACTACGCTGAAGTTGTCGAAGGCGTTCTGCCCCCAGCGCAGGAAGGCATAGCGTTCTCCGTTGCGCTGCATCTCGATGTCGACGTTCTGCTTGAAGGCGCTCTGGCTGGCGAACTTGTCCACCATCACCGAGTGGTCGATCACCAGGTCCACCGGAGACAGCGGATTGATCCGCTGGGGATCGCCTCCGGCCTTGGCCATCGCCGCGCGCATTGCGGCGAGGTCGACCACCGCGGGAACACCGGTGAAGTCCTGCATCAGGACCCGGGCGGGGCGGTATTGGATTTCGCGATCGGAGCGTCGCTCCTTGAGCCAGGCAGCGAGGGCCTTGAGGTCGGCGCCGGTGACAGTCTTGTCGTCTTCCCAGCGCAGCAGGTTTTCCAGCAGGACCTTCAGCGACATGGGCAGGCGATCAATATCGCCGAGACTCTTGGCGGCCTCTGGCAGGCTGAAATAGTGGTAAGTCTTATCGTCGACTTTTAAGGCTTTAAGGGTTTTCAGGCTATCAAGGGATGGCATTGAATGACTCCTTTTGGCCCGCACGGCTACGGGCCTTACGGTACGGACAGAGCATTAACCTAGCTCTGTTTGGCGCTTGCAGCTAATCGGATTGGACTCTTAGGCCTCATCCAAGGTTCCTAACTCGGCTATCATGCGCCGGTTTTCGTGACAGGCTTTGCTACAGGGCAGGTTTGCGCATCGATTCATCGCCAGTTGCCCAGGAGATTCCATGAACACCCTGTTTATCCATTGCCGGCCCGGTTTCGAGGGCGAAGTCTGCTCGGAAATCGCCGATCACGCGGCGCGGCTGAATGTCGCCGGCTACGCCAAGGCCAAACCCAGCACCGCCTGCGCCGAGTTCATCTGCACCGAGGACGATGGGGCCCGGCGGCTGATGCAGGGCCTGCGTTTCTCCGACTTGATCTTTCCCCGGCAGTGGGCCCGGGGCGGCTTCATCGATTTGCCGGAAACCGACCGCATCAGTGTGATCCTGGCCTACCTGGCCAACTTCCCGCAGTGCGGCAGCCTGTGGCTGGAAGTGGTGGATACCAATGACGGCAAGGAGCTCTCGAACTTCTGCAAGAAATTCGAAGGCCCGTTGCGCAAGGCGCTGACGGCGGCGGGCAAGCTGGTGGAGGATGCCACCAAGCCGCGCTTGCTGCTGACCTTCAAGAGCGGGCGTGAGGTCTTTGTCGGTTTGGCCGATGCCGGTAACTCGGCAATGTGGCCGATGGGGATCCCGCGGTTGAAGTTCCCTCGGGAAGCACCGAGCCGCTCGACCTTGAAGCTGGAAGAAGCCTGGCACCACTTCATTCCCCGGGACCAGTGGGACGAACGCCTGCACAGCGACATGACCGGGGTCGACCTGGGCGCTGCGCCGGGAGGCTGGACCTGGCAACTGGTCAATCGCGGCATGCTGGTAACCGCTATCGATAATGGGCCGATGGCCGAGAGCCTGATGGACACGGGCCTGGTACAGCACCTGATGGCGGATGGCTTTACCTACAAGCCGAGGCAGCCGGTGGACTGGATGGTCTGCGACATCGTCGAAAAGCCGGCGCGCAACGCGGCGCTGCTGGAAACCTGGATTGGCGAAGGGCATTGCCGCGAGGCGGTGGTCAACCTGAAGTTGCCGATGAAACAGCGTTACGCCGAAGTGACGCGCTTGCTGGAGCGGATCGAAGAGGGCTTCAAGGCCCGCGGCATTCGCGTCGCCATCGGCTGCAAGCAGCTGTATCACGATCGCGAGGAGGTGACCTGCCACCTGCGACGCCTGGACCTCAAGCCGGTCCGCTCGCGCTGATCCCCTCGCCACAAAACCGGCATTGCGCGACAATGCCGGCCTGTTTCAGGAGTGAGTCATGAGTCAAATCACCGATACGCCGGTTGACGGCACCCTCGACGCCACCGGCCTCAATTGCCCCGAGCCGGTGATGATGTTGCACCAGCATATCCGCGACCTGCCGCCGGGCGGGCTGTTGAAGGTGATCGCCACCGATCCCTCCACCCGCCGCGACATTCCCAAGTTCTGCGTGTTCCTCGACCATGAACTGGTCGAGCAGCAGGAAGAGGCCGGCACCTACCTCTACTGGATTCGCAAGAAGCTCGACTAACCCGCTGCGCGGCTGATGCGGATCTGCTTGCGCGCACTGCGGGTCAGGCGGATCGACAGCATCAGTGCCGCGCAACTCAAGCCGACAATCAGGCCTTCCCACAGGCCGCTTGGCCCCCGTGCCGGGCCGAACCAGTCGGTCAGGCCCAGGCTATAGCCCACCGGCAAGCCAATTCCCCAGTACGCGAACAGGGTCAGGATCATGGTCATCCTGGTGTCCTGGTAGCCCCGTAGCGCGCCGGCAGCGGTGACCTGGATGCCATCGGAAAACTGGAACAGCGCCGCATACACGATCAGCATCGATGCCACCTGGATCACCATCGGATCGGTGGTGTAGATCGACGCGATGGGCTCGCGCAGCAGGTACATCAGGCTCGCCGAGAGACAGGCGTACGCTAGTGCCGTGGCCATGCCGACGCCGGCACTGAAGCGTGCGTCACGGGGTTGCTGGCGGCCCAGGGCGTGGCCGACCCGCACCGTCACGGCCATGGCCAGGGAGTAGGGAATCATGAACATCAGGGCGCTGAAGTTGAGGGCGATCTGGTGCCCGGCCACGACGGTGGCGCCCAGGCTGCCAATCAGCAAGGCAATCACCGCGAAGATGCTCGACTCGGCAAATACCGCGATGCCAATGGGCAGGCCGATGCTCAGCAGGCGTTTGATCACGGCCCATTGTGGCCAGTCGAAGCGGCTGAACAGCGCGATCTGGCGATACCCCGGCGCCCAGAACGCCCAGCCGGCCATGCCCAGCATCATGGCCCACATCACGATGGCCGTGGCCCAGCCGCAGCCCACGCCGCCCATGGCGGGCACGCCGAAGTGGCCGTAGATGAAGATGTAGTTGATGGGGATGTTCAGGGCCAGGCCGCACAGGCCGATGATCATGCTTGGCACGGTGCGCCCCAGGCCGTCGCTGAAGCAGCGCAGCACATAGTACAGCGCCACTGCCGGCAGGCCGCTGGCGATGCCCTGCAGATAGCCCATGCACGGCTTGATCAGTTCGGGATCGACGTTCATCAGGTGCAGTATCGGCTCGGCGCTGATCAGAATCAGGGTGGCCAGCAGACCGACCACCAGTGCCAGCCACAGTGCCTGGCGTACCACCGGGCCGATCTCATGCAGCTTGCCCGCGCCATAGCGCTGCGCCACTTTCGGTGTGGTGGCCAGCAGGGTGCCGGTCATCAGCAGGAACACCGGGATCCAGATCGAGTTGCCCAGGGCCACGGCGGCCAAGTCCCGAGGACTGACCCGGCCGGCCATCACCGCGTCGACAAAGCCCATGGCAGTGGTGGCCACCTGGGCAATCATGATGGGCAGGGCCAGTACCAGCAGGTCGCGCAATTCGCGACCGACCCGGGCAGGGCGGCTGGGGGAGGTGGCGGCGGTAGAGTCGATCAGGGAATTCACGGGGCAAAGCGTCCATAGGTGGTGTTGCACAGGGTGCGACAGTCTACGCGTTGACACTGTGGTCAGGAAAAACTCAGTGTTGTGGATTTGTAAAACCCGCCAAGGACTGCAGGCGGCCTGTAAAGGCGGGTTCTGGGGCAAGCCATGCTGGCCCGGCCTGTCATCTGCGCCTACACTGCGGCTCCGCAAGAGGAGCCTGCCATGTTGATTGTTGCCGACGAAAATATTCCCCTGATCGAAGAGTTCTTTGCCGGTTTCGGCGAGATCCGGCGTTTCCCCGGGCGCGCCATCGATCGGGCGACCGTGGAGCAGGCGGATGTACTGCTGGTGCGCTCGGTGACCCAGGTTGATCGCCAATTGCTTGAGGGCAGCCCGGTGCGCTTCGTCGGCACCTGCACCATCGGCACTGACCACCTGGATCTGGAGTACTTTCAGCAGGCTGGCATTTCCTGGTCCAGTGCGCCGGGTTGCAATGCCCGGGGGGTAGTGGACTACGTACTGGGCAGCCTGCTGACCCTGGCCGAGATCGAAGGGGTAGACCTGACTCGGCGTTGCTATGGCGTGGTGGGGGCTGGTGAAGTCGGTGGCCGCCTGATCACGGTGCTGCGAGCCCTGGGCTGGACAGTGCTGGTCTGCGATCCGCAGCGCCAAGCGACAGAAGGTGGTGATTACGTCAGCCTGGAGCAGTTGATCGAGCGCTGCGATGTCATCAGTCTGCACACGCCCCTGACCCGGCACGGCGACCATTCCACCTGGCACCTGCTGGACCGGCAGCGCCTGCAGCAACTCAAGCATGGCACCTGGCTGATCAACGCCGCCCGAGGCCCGGTGGTGGACAACCAGGCGCTGCGCGAAGTGCTGCTGCAGCGCGAAGACCTGCAGGCGGTGCTGGATGTCTGGGAAGAAGAGCCGACCGTGGACAGTGAACTGGCAGAGCTCTGCGTGCTGGCCACGCCGCATATCGCCGGCTACAGCCTGGATGGCAAGCAGCGTGGCACGGCGCAGATTTACCAGGCTTACTGCCGTTTCCTCGGCCAGGCCGAACAGGTCAGTCTGGCAAGCCTGCTGCCGGCGCCCTGGGTGCCCCAGGTCAGCCTGAATGCCAATGCGGACCCGGCCTGGGCCCTGGCGATGCTCTGCCGAGCGGTATACGACCCGCGCCGCGACGATGCGGATTTCCGCCGCAGCCTGTCCCAGGATGTGGCCCAGCAGCGCAGCGCCTTCGACAGCCTGCGCAAGCATTACCCGGAGCGGCGCGAGGTCGATGGCCTGGAGGTGCGAATTCAGGGCGAATCAGCAGCCCTGAGCCAAATTGTCCGGGCCCTGGGCGCGCGGGAAGTCTGAAACTGTTCGTGCACTGGCGAGCGCCGATAAAAAACCCGGCCGCAAGGCCGGGTCAAGAGGACGTGAGGCTGTCTGTCAATCTTGCCGAGCAGGCTTGACCAGTCGCTTTTCCAGTTCGCGGCAGGCGTTCTGGATCATGTCTTCAGTAATCGGTACTTCGCGACCCTGGGCGTCGATGATGGCACACCCCAGAGACTGGTTCGGCTGGGTACGGATCACTTGAATCTTGTCATTGCTGCTGTGTTGCAAGGACATGGCCTGTCTCCTCATCAGGTTGTGTGCATACTTTAGAATGGCCGGGTGACCAAGCTGTTACAGACCGCCGCTGGGACTGGCCCGGTTGCTTCACTCCAACAGAAATGTCCGGGGAGTGCCAGCCACAGATTAGACCGATAATCTCTAGGCTCTAGTGTCAGCGGTCATAATCAACCTGACTCATTGTGATTTACCAAAGTTCCTGCGAATTCATCTCGTTGCCGCTGCTGAAATGGGTGAACCGCCGGTGCGTCAATGGATGAACTGCATGCTCTCTTCTCGTCATCGTCGGGCTCTGCGTCTGGCCAGCCGCTTCATCGCTCCCTACCGCTGGCAGGCGCTGGGCGCTCTGTTGGCGCTGATTGTCACGGCGGGCATTACCCTGTCCATGGGGCAGGGCATCCGCTTGCTGGTGGACCAGGGGTTCATGACCCAGTCCCCCCATCTGTTGAATCAGTCCATTGGTCTGTTTCTGCTGCTGGTCCTGGCGTTGGCGGTGGGCACCTTCGTGCGTTTCTACCTGGTGTCGTGGATCGGCGAGCGCTGCGTGGCGGATATCCGGCGCCAGGTGTTCAATCACTTGATCTACCTGCATCCGGGGTTCTATGAAAACAACCGCAGTTCAGAGATCCAGTCGCGGCTGACGGCAGACACCACCTTGCTGCAGTCGGTGATCGGCTCTTCGTTGTCGCTGTTCCTGCGCAACGCGCTGATGGTGCTCGGGGGCATCATCCTGCTGTTCGTCACCAACCCCAAGCTCACCAGCATCGTGGTGGTCGCCTTGCCCCTGGTGCTGGCGCCGATCCTGATTTTTGGCCGCCGGGTGCGCAGCCTGTCGCGCCTGAGCCAGGACCGGATTGCCGATGTCGGCAGCTATGTGGCGGAGACCCTGGGCCAAATCAAGACGGTCCAGGCCTACAACCACCAGGCCCAGGACCAGCAGCGCTTTGCCGTGACGGTGGAGGAGGCCTTCGAGACCGCGCGCAAGCGGATCGTCCAGCGTGCCTGGCTGATCACCCTGGTGATCGTGTTGGTGCTGGGAGCGATGGGAGTGATGCTCTGGGTCGGGGGAATGGATGTGATCGCCGGACGGATTTCCGCTGGCGAGCTGGCGGCGTTCGTGTTCTACAGCCTGATCGTCGGCAGTGCCTTCGGCACCCTGAGTGAAGTGATCGGTGAGCTGCAACGTGCTGCCGGTGCTGCGGAGCGGATCGCCGAGTTGCTGCGGGCGGATAACATCATCCAGCCGCCCAGCAGTGGGCTGCTGAGCCTGCCGGCGCGGGTGCATGGCGATCTGGAGCTGGAGGGCCTGCGTTTCTCCTATCCGTCGCGGCCTGATCGCTACGCGGTCGACGGCTTGAGCCTGAGTATCCAGGCCGGGGAAACCCTGGCACTGGTGGGGCCGTCCGGGGCGGGCAAGTCCACCCTCTATGATCTGCTGCTGCGTTTTTATGACCCTCAGCAAGGGCGGATCTTGCTGGATGGCATTCCCCTGACCCAGCTCGATCCGCTGGACCTGCGCCGTTGTTTTGCCCTGGTGTCGCAAAGCCCGGCGCTGTTCTACGGCAGCATTGAAGAGAACATTCGCTACGGCAATCCCGATGCGACCCTGGCCCAGGTCCAGGAAGCGGCGAAGATCGCCTATGCCCATGAGTTCATCGAGCAGATGCCCGAGGGCTATCAGACCCACCTTGGGGACTCCGGCCTCGGGCTGTCCGGTGGCCAGCGGCAACGCCTGGCCATTGCCCGGGCATTGCTGGTGGACGCGCCAATCCTGCTGCTGGACGAAGCCACCAGTGCCCTGGATGCGCAAAGTGAACACCTGATCCAGCAGGCGTTGCCCAGCCTGATGAAGAACCGCACCACCCTGGTCATCGCCCATCGCCTGGCCACGGTGAAGAATGCCGACCGGATCGCCGTCATGGACCAGGGCAAGTTGGTGGCAGTGGGTACTCACCAGCAATTGATCGCCAGCAATCCTTTGTATGCGCGCCTGGCCGCCCTGCAATTCAACGACGGCACTCCCACGGCGTAGACGATCGTCAGCCTGGTGCAGGTTTCGCGTGCCTCTTCGCTGGCAAGCCAGCTCCTACAGAGAGATGGGCGAGGCGGGCATGTTGTAGGAGCCGGCTTGCCGGCGAAGGCGGTCATCAGTCTGGCGCATGTTTCGCGGGCCGCTTCGCTGGCAAGCCAGCTCCTACGGGGGGGGATGTGCGAGGCGGGCATGTTGTAGGAGCCGGCTTGCCGGCGAAGGCGCTCGTTAGCCTGGTGCATGTTTCGCGGGCCTCTTCGCTGGCAAGCCAGCTCCTACGGGGGATGTGCGGGGCGGGCATGTTGTAGGAGCCGGCTTGCCGGCGAAGGCGGTCGTTAGCCTGGCGCAAGTTTCGCGGGCCTCTTCGCTGGCCCGCCAGTTCCCGCGCTCGGATGTGGCCCAATAAAAAGCCCGCATCGCTGCGGGCTTGCTGGGGTGGCCCCGGCTTTTATTGATCGTCGAAATAACGCTCGTGCCAGTCCACCAGCGGTTGTGGCGAGTTGAGCTTCTGGCCGTAGATCACCGAGTAGGACAGGACGTTCTGTACATACTGGCGGGTCTCGTCGAAGGGAATGCTCTCCACCCAGACATCGAAACTCAGGTGGTCGGCGCCCTTGAGCCACTGGCGTACCCGTCCCGGACCTGCGTTATACGCGGCAGAGGCGAGGACCCGGTTGCCGTTGAACTGGCCGTGGACCTGGCTCAGGTAGGCAGCACCCAGTTGAATGTTCTTGTCCGGGTCCAACACCTGCTGCGGGGAAGCCAGGGGAATGCTGAACTTGCGCGCGGTTTCCTTGGCGGTGCCGGGCATCAGTTGCATCAGGCCGCTGGCGCCGACGCCGGAGCGGGCGTCGTCCATGAAGGCGCTTTCCTGGCGGGTAATGGCGAACACCCAGCTTGAATGCAGGCCGCGTACCTTGGCTTCACGCACCAGGGTGTCGCGATGGGCCATGGGGAAGCGGATGTCCAGGTCGTCCCAGTACTGGGCCTGGCTGATGGTGCGAATCGCCGGGAAATACCATTTAAGGTCGTAGGCCAGCCTGGCCTGGGCGACCATCTCGTCACGGTTGAAATGCCGGCTGACGTGATACCACTCGCGACGCCCGTCGACGATCTGTCCGCGAGCGTGAAGCTCCAGGGCCCGTCGTACTCCGGGTGTGTTGCGGACCTTGTTGATCACGGCCTGGCTCAACATCAGCGGCTGGTTGTTCAACTGGTAGGGGGCCTTGGCGTGATCCGCGGCAAGGAAGCCATAGAAGTCCCGTTCCTTCGCCAAGCCTTTGTACAGCACCAGGGCCTGAGGGTTTTTCGGTTCGGCCAGTTCCAGGCTGCGTGCCTGCCAGTAGCGCCAGCGGTTGGTGGTGGCCAGGTCCTGCGGCAGCTTGCGGGTCAGTTGGTAGGCGTCCTCCCAGCGAGCCAGGCGCAGCAGCAGGCGCAGGCGCCACTCGGAGACGGTGTTGTCCCGCAGCTCCGGGTCGTACTTGGTCATCACGTCCAGGGCGCGGCTGTCGAAGCGACGGGCCAGGGTCAGGCCGATCTCGCGGGCAATCGCCACCTTTTCGTCACGGGAGAAGTGCATGCTGCTGGCATAGCCATCCAGCAACGCCATGGCCTTGTCCGGATCCTGGCGAGCCAGGCGGCGCAGGCCGAGACCGACGACATCGGACATGGCTTCGTCCGCAGGCTGGAAGCGTGAAGGCTGGCTCAGCAGCTCGGGCTTCTGCGCCACGTCCACCAGCAGGCGACCTTGCGGCGCCAGGGTGGTCATGCTTTTTACCAGGCTGTTGGCCAAGGGGTAGTTGCGGGCTTCGGCCGCCAGCTTGGCCCGTTGCCAGCGTTTTTGCTCGGTCAGTTGGCCTTCGGCGGCCCATTGGGCGAACAGTGCGTCGCAGGCGGCAGGCTGGGACTTGCCGGTCAGCCAGAGCTTCTCGGTAGCGGCATAGCCTTCGGCCTTGAGGTTGTGCCCCAGCTGGTACTGGCCATTGAGGCAGTCCAGCTCGGTGAAGTTGAGTTTCGGGTCGTAGTACCGGGTGAAGGTCGCCCAGTCGCCGCGTTCGGCCAGCCAGCGCAACCAGCGCAGTTTCATCCAGTTGGCCTGGGGTAGGTCGCCATGGGCGGCGAGGAACTTCTCGATTTCGGGGTTGCTGGCGGATTTCAGCCGGGCCGTGAGCTCGTCATAGGCCAGGTAGGGTTCCAGCGGGTAGTCGCGCAGGGCGTCGGCGTAACGGAAATACGGGCCGGAGTCGCCCTTGGCCAGGGCGCGCTTGGCCTCATCATAGTATTGGCGTTGCTGGGTCAGGTCCGCTGCCTGGACGGATTGCGCGGCAGTGGCGGAAAGAAGCAGACAGGATAACAAGCTGAAAAGGCGACTGCGCATGAGACATCCGGGCAGAAAAATCATGACAAGTGCCGACCGGGCCGACACTGATTGCTCACTAGCTTAGCCTTTTGCCAGCAACCGGTGATAGCTTTGCCGCCCCGTTGGCATCAGTTCGCAACAAATGTGCCGTCGAGGCCGTCGGGCGCGAAATAGCCGGCCTTTTGAGGGTGCAAGTCAGGTAGAATGCGCGCCCGGTTTTTGGAGAACAACATGACCCTGCTCAAATTCAGCGATGTGTCCCTTGCTTTCGGCGCCATGCCGTTGTTGGACAAGGTGTCCTGGCAGATCGCCCGTGGTGAGCGGGTGTGCATCATCGGCCGTAACGGTACTGGCAAATCCAGCATGATGAAGCTGGTCAAGGGTGATCAGAAACCCGATGACGGCTCCGTATGGCGCGCACCCGGTCTGAAGATCGGCGAATTGCCCCAGGAATTGCCGGTGGCCGACGAGCGGACTGTGTTCGACGTGGTCGCCCAGGGCCTGGATGGCGTCGGCGAGCTGCTGGCCCAGTATCATCACCTCAGCCAGAACATCGTCACCGACGCTGATCTGGAAAAGCTGATGCACGTTCAGCATGACCTCGAAGCCCGCGACGGCTGGCGCCTGCAGCAACTGGTGGACAGCACCCTGAGCCGCCTGCAACTGCCGGCCGACAAGACCCTCGCCGAGTTGTCCGGCGGCTGGCGTCGTCGCGTGCTGCTGGCCCAGGCCCTGGTGTCCGAGCCGGACCTGCTGCTCCTCGACGAGCCGACCAACCACCTGGACATCGGTGCCATCGCCTGGCTGGAAGAGGCGCTGAAGGATTTCCAGGGCGCGGTCCTCTTTATTACCCACGACCGTTCCTTCCTGCAGAACCTGGCCACGCGCATCCTCGAACTGGATCGCGGCGGCCTGATCGACTGGAACGGCGACTACGCCAGCTTCCTGGTACACAAGGAAGCCATGCTGGCGGCGGAAGAGACCGCCAACGCGCTGTTCGACAAGCGCCTGGCCCAGGAAGAAGTGTGGATCCGCCAGGGCATCAAGGCCCGGCGTACCCGTAACGAAGGTCGGGTGCGGGCCCTCAAGGCCCTGCGTGTCGAGCGCAGTGAGCGTCGCGAGCGTACCGGCAAGGCCAATATCCAGCTGGAAACCGCCGACAAGTCCGGCAAGCAGGTGATGGTGCTGGAGAATGTCAGCTTCGCGCACCCGGACGGCCCGTTCCTGGTCAAGGACTTCTCCATGGTCCTGCAGCGTGGCGATCGCATTGGCCTGCTGGGCGCCAACGGCACCGGCAAGACCACTTTGCTCAAGCTGATGCTGGGCGGCCTGGTGCCCAGCAGCGGCAAGGTGGAAGAGGGGACGCGGATCGACGTGGCCTACTTCGACCAGTTGCGCCACCAGTTGGACCTGGAAAAGACCGTGATCGACAACGTTGCCGAAGGTCGTGACTTCATCGAGATCGATGGCCAGAGTCGTCATGTGCTGAGCTACCTCGGTGACTTCCTGTTCAGCCCGCAACGTGCCCGTACACCGGTCAAGGCCCTGTCCGGCGGTGAGCGTGCGCGGTTGCTGCTGGCCAAGCTGTTCAGCAAGCCGGCCAACCTGCTGGTCCTCGACGAACCGACCAACGACCTCGACGTGGAAACCCTCGAGTTGCTGGAAGAAGTGTTGCTGACCTTCCAGGGCACCGTGCTGATGGTCAGCCACGACCGGGCCTTCCTCGACAACGTAGTGACCAGCACCCTGGTGTTTGAAGGTGAAGGCAAGGTTCGCGAGTACGTGGGCGGTTATCAGGACTGGCTGCGCCAGGGCGGTTCGCCGCGGCTGCTGGGGGTTACCGAGAACAAATCCGGCAAGGCTGAACTGAATTCCGCAGTGGTTGCGCCGGTGCAGGCCGCAGCGCCGGCCGCCGTGCAGGAGGCTCCGGCGAAGAAGAAGCTCAGCTACAAACTGCAGCGCGAACTTGAGGCGCTGCCGGGGCAGATCGATGCCATGGAGCAGCAGATTGCCGGGGTCGAGGCGGAAATGGCCGATGCTGCTTTCTATCAGCGTCCGGCGGCTGAAACCGCTGCGGTCATCGCCCGCTTGGAGCAGTTGAATGCCGAGCTGGAGCAGATGGTCGAGCGCTGGGCCGAGCTGGATGCCTGAGTGACTGACGAGTGATAAAAAAGCCCGACTTCAGCGTCGGGCTTTTTTTCGCAGCAGTTACCGGTTTGGCAGCGGCCGGGTGAGGGCTTAGCGTTTGGCCAGGTGCACCGCCAGCACGTCGCAAGGTGCGCCGTGCAGGACGTCATTGGCGGTGGAACCCAGCAGCAGAGCGAGGCCGTGACGGCCATGGCTGCCGACCACGATCAGGTCGCATTCCTGTTCCTTGGCCAGGTGATGGATCTCCTGGCGTGGCTGGCCATAGGTCAGGTGGCTGTAGTCCTTGGTCAGCTCCGGGTATTTGTTGATCAGCCGGTCCAGGCGCTCCTTGGCCTGGTCGAACTGTTGCTGCTGCAGTTGCGAAAGGTCCATCGGCACGTCGCCACCGAAGGCCATGGCCATGGGTTCGACAATGTGCACCAGGGACAGCTTGGCCCCATTGCTCACAGACAGCTCGCGAGCGCGGTGGATAACAGGATCGCACTCTTCGGTTAGATCTACGGCGACCAGAATATGGTGGTAGGACATGAGGCGCTCCTCCTGAGGATTGCAATAGCTTCAAGTATGGCTGGTTTCAAGCGGGTTGGTTGCACCCTGGTCCCGCTCATCAAAAAATCGAGAGTACTGATATGACGGTCTGGATAGTGGTGTCAATCCTTGCGGTGGTTCTGAGTCCCTTGGCCTGGCTGCGACCTTCGCGTCACCAGAGCGGGCTCATTGCCTTGCGCATGGAGGCCCGACGCATGGGATTGGCCATGCAACTGGCGCCGCAGCAATGGCCGCACTGGCTGGGGCAGGAGCCGCCCAACCCTTGCCCGCAGTACCATCGGCCGCGGCGCAACGGGCAATCGGCCTGCTGGAGTTACTGGCAGGTTGCGCCGGGCCAATGGGTCAACCAGTGGCGTGAGCCCTGTGTCGATGAGGTGCTGCTCAAGCATCTTGAGACGCTGCCGGCGGGGGTGTTCAAGGTCGAGGCGGACAAGCAACTGATCGCCCTGTACTGGAATGAGCGCGGTGAAGTCAGTGTTTTGCAGGATATTGCCTCAGTGCTCAAGGCATTGGCCTGAAGCAATGGCGCAGGCGTTCGCGGCAATCGCGGACGCCTGGTCTGAAAGCCCCGGCATCAGCGCCGGGCAGGGTGGCCTTGGCGGGCCACTCACCTCATTTGCGCTGCGGCGCGCCAATGGCCGCCCCTCGATCGAGGGCGATTTGCTCGGCCTTGTCCAGGCTCAGAAACGCCTCGGTTTTTCCTCGGATATTTCCCTGTCCTGTTAGCTATTGATCCGACTTGTCGGGGGATTTAGGGCGACTTTTCTAAATATTGATCCTATGAATGGCTGTAAATGCAGGGTCGTGTTGATCGTTCGAGGGGTGATGAAGTGACCGCGAAGTCGTGTTTCAAACAGCATTTTGCACGATTGACAATTGGCGGATTTTCCCTGAATGTGGCGTACCCAAATCAAACGGGCGTATGAAATGAGCGTTTGTGTCCCAGGCGACTCTATACAGAATCCCGACTATCGCGTTGGCGGGTGTGCCTGGCGGATTGGCGTTAGCATCGACGGTAACGTCAGTGCCAAGCCAGAAGTTAGCGTCCGACGTGTACTGTTCAGCTTCCATATCGTGGAGATCAGTTGATGATTTACGAAGGTAAAGCCATCACGGTTAAGGCTCTTGAAAGTGGCATCGTCGAATTGAATTTCGACCTCAAGGGTGAGTCCGTCAACAAGTTCAACCGTCTAACCCTGAACGAATTGCGTCAGGCCGTTGACACCATCAAGGCAGATGCGTCGATCAAAGGCGTGATCGTCAGCAGTGGCAAGGACGTGTTCATCGTCGGTGCCGACATCACCGAGTTTGTCGACAACTTCAAGCTGCCGGATGCCGAGCTGGTGGCAGGCAACCTCGAAGCCAACAAGATCTTCAGCGATTTCGAAGACCTCAACGTGCCGACCGTTGCTGCAATCAACGGCATCGCCCTGGGCGGCGGCCTGGAAATGTGCCTGGCCGCGGACTACCGCGTCATGGCTGCCAGCGCCAAGATCGGCCTGCCGGAAGTCAAGCTGGGCATCTACCCGGGCTTCGGCGGTACCGTGCGCCTGCCGCGCATCATCGGTGCCGATAACGCCATCGAATGGATTGCCGCCGGCAAGGAAAACCGTGCCGAAGACGCGCTGAAAGTCGGCGCTGTCGATGCTGTGGTTGCTCCCGATAAACTCAAGGATGCCGCTCTGGCCCTGGTCAAGCGCGCCATTTCCGGCGAGTTCGACTACAAGGCCAAGCGCCAGCCGAAGCTGGAAAAGCTCAAGCTCAACGCCATCGAGCAGATGATGGCGTTCGAAACCGCCAAGGGTTTCGTGGCCGGCCAGGCGGGCCCGAACTACCCGGCGCCGGTCGAAGCGATCAAGACCATCCAGAAAGCCGCCAACTTTGGTCGCGACAAGGCTCTGGAAGTGGAAGCCGCAGGCTTCGTCAAACTGGCCAAGACCTCTGCCGCGCAAAGCCTGATCGGCCTGTTCCTGAACGATCAGGAACTGAAGAAAAAGGCCAAGGCCTACGACGAAATCGCCAAGGACGTGAAGCAGGCCGCGGTACTCGGCGCCGGCATCATGGGTGGCGGCATCGCCTATCAGTCGGCGTCCAAAGGCACGCCGATCCTGATGAAGGACATCAACGAGCACGGTATCGAGCAGGGTCTGGCTGAAGCCGCGAAACTGCTGGTGGGCCGCGTTGACAAGGGCCGCATGACTGCGGCGAAGATGGCCGAGGTGCTCAACGGCATTCGTCCGACCCTGTCCTACGGTGACTTCGGCAACGTCGACCTGGTGGTCGAGGCCGTGGTCGAGAACCCCAAGGTCAAGCAGATCGTGCTGGCTGAAGTGGAAGGCCAGGTCAAGGAGGACACCATCCTGGCGTCCAACACCTCGACCATTTCCATCAGCCTGCTGGCCAAGGCCCTCAAGCGTCCGGAAAACTTCGTCGGCATGCACTTCTTCAACCCGGTGCACATGATGCCGCTGGTGGAAGTGATCCGTGGTGAGAAGTCCAGCGAGCTGGCCGTGGCCACCACCGTTGCCTACGCCAAGAAAATGGGCAAGAACCCGATCGTGGTCAATGACTGCCCGGGTTTCCTGGTCAACCGCGTACTGTTCCCGTACTTCGGCGGTTTCGCCAAGCTGGTCAGCGCCGGTGTGGACTTCGTCCGTATCGACAAGGTCATGGAAAAATTCGGCTGGCCAATGGGCCCGGCGTACCTGATGGACGTGGTCGGCATCGACACCGGCCACCACGGTCGCGACGTGATGGCTGAAGGTTTCCCGGATCGCATGAAGGATGATCGTCGTTCGGCCATCGACGTGCTTTACGAAGCCAAGCGCCTGGGCCAGAAGAACGGCAAGGGTTTCTACGCCTACGAGGCCGACAAGAAAGGCAAGCAGAAGAAGGTTGCCGATCCGTCGGTACTGGAAGTGCTCAAGCCGATCGTCTACGAGCAGCGTGAAGTCACCGACGAAGACATCATCAACTGGATGATGATCCCGCTGTGCCTGGAAACCGTTCGCTGCCTGGAAGACGGCATCGTCGAAACCGCTGCCGAAGCCGACATGGGCCTGGTCTACGGTATTGGTTTCCCTCCATTCCGTGGCGGTGCGCTGCGCTACATCGATTCCATCGGTGTTGCCGAATTCGTTGCCCTGGCCGACCAGTACGCCGATCTGGGCGCGCTGTACCACCCGACCGCGAAGCTGCGTGAAATGGCCAAGAACGGCCAGAGCTTCTTCGGTTAAGCGCCCCCACTAGAGAGCGAGAGTGAGAATATGAGCTTGAATCCTAGAGACGTCGTGATTGTCGACTTCGGTCGTACTCCGATGGGCCGCTCCAAGGGCGGCATGCACCGCAACACCCGCGCCGAAGACATGTCGGCGCACCTGATCAGCAAACTGCTGGAACGCAACGCCAAGGTCGACCCGGCGGAAGTCGAGGACGTGATCTGGGGCTGCGTCAACCAGACCCTGGAGCAGGGCTGGAACATCGCGCGCATGGCGTCGCTGATGACCCAGATCCCTCACACCTCGGCCGGCCAGACCGTCAGCCGCCTGTGTGGTTCGTCCATGAGTGCTTTGCACACTGCCGCGCAAGCGATCATGACCGGCAACGGTGACGTGTTCGTGGTCGGCGGCGTCGAGCACATGGGCCACGTGAGCATGATGCATGGCGTCGATCCGAACCCGCACATGTCCCTGTACGCGGCGAAAGCCTCGGGCATGATGGGCCTGACCGCCGAGATGCTGGGCAAGATGCACGGCATCACCCGTGAGCAGCAGGACGCCTTTGGCGTGCGTTCCCACCAGCTCGCCCACAAGGCGACTGTGGAAGGCAAGTTCAAGGACGAAATCATCCCGATGCAGGGCTATGACGAGAACGGTTTCCTGAAACTGTTCGACTACGACGAAACCATTCGTCCCGAGACCACCCTGGAGAGCCTGGCGGCCCTGAAGCCGGCGTTCAACCCTAAAGGTGGTACCGTGACGGCCGGTACTTCTTCGCAGATCACCGACGGTGCCTCGTGCATGATCGTGATGTCGGCCCAGCGTGCCCAGGACCTGGGCATCCAGCCGATGGCGGTGATTCGTTCGATGGCGGTGGCGGGTGTGGATCCGGCCATCATGGGCTATGGTCCAGTACCGGCCACGCAGAAAGCCCTGAAGCGTGCGGGCCTCGGCATCACCGATATCGACTTCTTCGAGCTCAACGAAGCTTTCGCCGCACAGGCCCTGCCAGTGCTGAAAGATCTGAAAGTGCTCGACAAGATGAACGAGAAGGTTAACCTGCACGGCGGCGCGATCGCCCTGGGTCACCCGTTCGGTTGCTCCGGTGCACGTATCTCCGGGACCTTGCTCAACGTCATGAAGCAGAATGGCGGCACCTTCGGGGTGTCCACCATGTGCATCGGCCTGGGCCAGGGCATCTCGACCGTCTTCGAACGCGTTTAAGCGTTGGGTTGATGGAAGCCGGGGCCCAGTGCCCCGGTTTTTGTTTTTCGGAAGATTTATTTGTTTTTATTTTGAAAAAAATTGCACGAGGGCCAGAGCATGCAGTTACAACCCGGGCTCTATCAGCATTACAAGGGGCCGCAGTACCGCGTTTTCAGCGTGGCGCGGCATTCCGAGACGGAAGAAGAAGTGGTGTTCTATCAAGCCCTGTATGGGGATTACGGCTTTTGGGTACGCCCCTTGAGCATGTTCCTGGAGTCGGTCGAAGTTGACGGCGAGCAGGTCCCGCGCTTTGCTTTGGTGCAGGCCGAACCCAGTCTTTTTTCACCGGCATGAGTACAGGTCGCGCAGTACCCTGCGCTTGACCTCACCCTGTTGCCACTATATATAGCGGTGCCGCGTCAGGCGCCAACCGCCTTTCACTTCTCGAATTCAGGAATTTTCTGATCCATGGGCAAATCGCTGGTCATTGTGGAATCCCCGGCTAAGGCCAAGACCATCAACAAGTACTTGGGCAACCAATACGTGGTGAAGTCGAGTATCGGCCATATCCGAGACCTGCCCACCAGCGGTTCGGCAAGTGCCGCCAAAGAGCCTGCTGCCAAGCGTGGCAAGGCCGCTGTGGGCGAAGCCCCGGCCTTGTCGCCAAAGGAAAAAGCGCGCAAGCAGCTGGTGTCGCGCATGGGCGTCGACCCCGAGCACGGCTGGAAGGCCAAGTACGAAATCCTTCCTGGCAAGGAAAAGGTCATCGAAGAGCTGCGCCGCCTTGCCAAGGATGCCGACACCATCTATCTCGCAACGGACTTGGACCGCGAAGGGGAAGCCATCGCCTGGCACCTGCGGGAAGCCATTGGCGGTGATGACAGCCGCTACAAGCGCGTGGTGTTCAACGAAATCACCAAGAAGGCGATTCAGGAAGCCTTCTCCCAGCCGGGCGAGCTGGATATTCACCGGGTCAATGCGCAGCAGGCGCGGCGCTTCCTCGACCGCGTGGTGGGCTACATGGTCTCGCCATTGCTGTGGGCGAAGATTGCCCGCGGCCTGTCTGCCGGTCGCGTGCAGTCGGTAGCGGTGAAACTGGTGGTGGAGCGCGAGCGTGAGATTCGTGCCTTCATCCCCGAAGAATACTGGGAGATCCACGCGGATCTCGGCACTGCCAAGGGCGCCAATGTGCGCTTTGAAGTGGCTCGTGAGAACGGCGAGGCCTTCAAGCCGCTCAACGAAGCCCAGGCCATGGCTGCCCTGGAGAAGCTCAAGGCGTCGGCCTATAGCGTCGCCAAGCGCGAGGACAAGCCCACCAGCAGCAAGCCTTCGGCGCCGTTCATCACGTCCACCCTGCAGCAGGCCGCGAGCAATCGCCTGGGCTTCGGGGTGAAGAAGACCATGATGATGGCCCAGCGTCTGTATGAGGCTGGCTACATCACCTATATGCGTACCGACTCCACCAACCTCTCGGCTGACGCCGTGGCGATGGCGCGGACTTATATCGAAGACGAGTTCGGCAACAAGTACCTGCCGGCCTCGCCCAACGTCTACAGCAGCAAGGAAGGGGCCCAGGAGGCGCACGAAGCGATTCGTCCGTCCGATGTGAATACCCATCCAAGCAAGCTGTCGGGCATGGAACGTGACGCTGAGCGCCTCTATGAGCTGATCTGGCGCCAGTTCGTCGCTTGCCAGATGCTGCCGGCGCAATACCTGTCCACCACCGTCAGCGTCGCGGCTGGGGGCTTCGAGCTGCGTGCCAAGGGTCGCATCCTCAAGTTCGACGGCTACACCCGGGTCATGCCGCAGATGGCCAAGCCGGGCGACGACGATGTCCTGCCGGAAATGGCTCAGGGCGAAGTGCTGAAGCTGATCAAGCTCGATCCAAGCCAGCACTTCACCAAGCCGCCGGCACGCTACTCCGAAGCCAGCCTGGTGAAGGAAATGGAAAAGCGCGGCATCGGTCGTCCTTCGACCTACGCGGCGATCATTTCGACCATTCAGGACCGCGGCTATGTGACCCTGCACAACCGGCGTTTCTATTCGGAAAAAATGGGTGACATCGTCACCGAGCGCCTCTCCGAGAGTTTCTCCAACCTCATGGACTACGGTTTCACCGCAGGCATGGAAGAGAACCTCGATGACGTGGCCCAGGGCGAGCGCGACTGGAAGAATGTACTCGACGAGTTCTATGGCGACTTCAAGAAGAAGCTCGAAGTGGCCGAGAGCGCGGAAAGCGGCATGCGTGCCAACCAGCCGGTGATGACCGACATTCCGTGCCAGACCTGTGGTCGTCCGATGCAGATCCGTACCGCATCGACCGGTGTGTTCCTCGGCTGTTCAGGCTACAGCCTGCCACCCAAGGAGCGTTGCAAGGCTACCGTCAACCTGGTGCCGGGTGACGAAATCGCCGCCGACGATGAAGGCGAGTCCGAGTCCCTGGTACTGCGCGGCAAGCACCGTTGCCCGATCTGCAGCACGGCGATGGATGCTTACCTGCTGGATGAGAAGCGCAAGCTGCACATCTGCGGTAACAACCCGGATTGCGCCGGTTACGAGATCGAAGAAGGCAGCTACCGGATCAAGGGCTACGAAGGCCCGAGTCTGGAGTGCGACAAGTGCGGCAGTGAGATGCAGCTCAAGACCGGTCGTTTCGGCAAGTTCTTCGGTTGCACCAACCCCACGTGCAAGAACACTCGCAAACTGCTGAAAAGTGGTGATGCAGCCCCGCCGAAGATGGATCCGGTGAAGATGCCCGAGCTGAAATGCGAGAAGGTCAACGACACCTACATCCTGCGCGATGGCGCTTCTGGGCTGTTCCTGGCCGCCAGCCAGTTCCCGAAGAACCGCGAGACCCGTGCGCCGCTGGTGCTGGAGTTGATCCCGCACAAGGACGAGATCGATCCGAAGTACCACTTCCTGTGCGAAGCGCCGATCAAGGACCCGGATGGCCGTCCAGCCGTGGTTCGCTACAGCCGCAAGACCAAGGAGCAGTACGTGCAGACCGAGATCGATGGCAAGCCCACCGGTTGGCGTGCTTTCTACGACGGCGGCAGCTGGAAGGTCGAAGACAAGCGCACTAAATGATGGAGGCGCCGAGGTTTGCTGCTCGGCGCGCTGTTGGACAAGGCCGCATGAAACCTCCGGGCTTCATGCGGCCTTTCTTTTGGCTTGCGGCAAACCGAAGCGATCCCTGAAACTGTGTGCCATCCGCATTCGTTTCTCTCTCCTGCTGGAGGCTGCCCATATGGCCCACGAGCTCTATACCCGTACCAATCAGAAAATCTACTTTGCCGGCTTGTCGCTGGAAGTTCTGGCCCGTGCTGAAGAGGGGCGGGCAATGAACGCCCAGGCGCAGAGTCAGGCAGGGCGCGAGTCGGTACTGTTTCATCTGTATGGAGCCTTGCTGGGGCTTTGCCACGAAATCGCCGGGTTCTATCGGTTGCCTCAGGCCAACGCTTCCCGTGTCGAGCTGATTCTCAACCGTGAAGTGCTGGAGAGCATTGCCATTCCAGAGCTGGCGGAGTTGGTGGAGCTGGCCCATAGCCCGCAAACCTGGCTGGCTCAGCTGCTGTATGCCTATGGCGCGCTGTTCCAGCCGCCTCGTGCGCCGCACAAGCCCAAGGGCGACGTGACCCAGCCGTTGATTGTGGCGGTCAATCTGGGCGAGCAGGAGCCGGAAGAGGAATTGAGTCGGGAGGAGCTGGAGAGCTGGCGGCAGAACCTCAAGGCCTTGGCGATTCGTTTTCGCGATGGCTTGAACGAATGCTGATGTTGATCGCTGAGTGATTCAGCGTTCGATGATTTGATCAAGGAAGAACATGTTGTTTTTTTTGCGTGATCAGGCGCTGGCTCGCCTGCTGGAGGACAGTCAGGTGCGGGTCAGTCGCGCCCGCTCCAAGGCGGATCTGCTTGAGGTGCTCGACCGGCTCGAGGCATTTCCCGGGGGGCTGGAGTTTGACCATGTGCAGTCGATAGTGCTCCTGGTGCTGGCCTTGGCCTCGTTCGCAGCCCTGCTGTTGATAGACGACATGGGCGTCTTGTTCTGGGTGGGCTTGGCCTGCTGTTTCTTCAGCTACTACGTCAGAAAAGGGCTGAAGGGTTCGTTGGCGGGGCTGGCCAAAAGTATTGCCCACAAGTGCGCGTTGATCAGCAATGACCTGAACGAGGTCGACAGCAGTGCCGATTGGCGCCTGACAAGGCTGAACAACGAGTTCGCCGATTACCAGCGGGGTAATGAGCGACGGCATATCCTTGAGTCAGTCCAGGGTGTCTACCATGGGGTGCGGCATTCGTTGGTCTTTGAATATCACCATCAGCAGTACGTGAACTCCAGAAGCGAGCGTGGTGTAGGCGGAAGCTATCGCACCGTCTACGACACCTTCAGTCGCTACAGCCTGGTGCTGGACTTTCCCTGGGTCAGGGGGATTTCGGTTTTATCCAATCCCCAGGACAGATCTTGGGAAAATCGGCGCTTCAAGATCGCTTGCGAAGATTTCAACCAGGTCTTTGTACTGCTCGGTGGCGATCAAGCCTGCTGGGACAGCTTCGCCACGTCGGAAACCCAGCTCTTGCTGATGGGCCTTGCACAGCGTCTGGACCGGGTGAACCTGGAGTTCTCCGGCGAAGGCCGGCTTTGCCTGAGCTTTGATAATGCAGAGGTCATGGCCTATGCCGATCCTGGATCGCTCAGCGATCTGCCGGTCTTTCGTGAGCGGATCAAGGCAGGCGTTGAGTTGCCGGGGTTGTATTCGCTTATGGAGCGGATGCATCGATTGACGGACTTGCAGGCGCACGGCTCTGAATTATCCTTGGCGGCTGCTGATGGAGCGGGGCGTTAGCGGCAGGGCAGGTGGAGTGGCCAGGACGAGAGTTATGCAGTGGGATGTGCCTTTTAGTCGGGCGTCCTGGTTCAAGATCCCGAGCGAGGGCTGGGCGATGACTGATATAATCCCGCCCTTTCGTGGAGAACAGACCTATATGCCAACGTCCTTTCTAGAAATTGTCGAGTTGCCAGACGGCCGTATCGAGCTGCGCAGAGCTGAGGACGAGGGTTCTCTGGTTACTTTGGATTTCTCCGAGGATGCCAAAGCCTTTCTGCAGGGACAGCATGTTGAAGTGGCCAAAGCCATGTTGAGTGTCGGCGTACAGATGGCCGGGCGCCTGGTTGAAGGCGAAATCGACAAGGAAGACGGTCCGCGGGTTCTTCACTAAGTCCGTTTATCGGCTTTTATCCGGTCATTCGTCGTATTTGTTTCGGCTTCTCAATCCTGGAGAAGCCCGTGCGATTCAAGCACTTTTCCAGCGCTCCCGCTGTTTACCCCAGGCGAATATTCAGACTCTGTGCGTCGCCAGTACGTGCGGCGCTGATCAGTTGTTGCCGGGCGCTGGTGCTCAACGGGTTCAGCCAGCTCACTACGGTATGGCTGCGGCCCAGGCGCAGGGCTTCACAGGCCAGTTGCTGCGGGCTCTGATTGCCCCGCGGGTGCAGCAGCAGGATGCGTTCGCGATTCAGCCCGGCATCTCGCAGCCAGCTTTGAGTCAGGCTGGAGGGCGGGGAGATCAGGGTCAGCCAGCGCGCATCCTGTTCCTCGCTCAGTTCCCTGAGGATGGGGGCCAGCAGGTTCAGGCAGTTCCCGGCAGCGCCGCGTAACGACAGTTCGCTGAAGGCGTCCGGTTCTTTGTTCCAGGGCGCCTCGGCCACTTCCTTGAGCGCTGGCACCAATGGTTGGGCCAGGAATGCTTCGAACAGGGGCAACTGGGCTTGCTGTGGTGTGTGGGGGAACTGCATGGAGCCTCCTTTAGCGGCGAATAACGCCGACGCTCAAGCCTTCGATCACCAGTTCCTGATCTTTCAGGTTGACTTCGATGGGGGCGAATTCAGGGTTCTCGGCGATCAGCCAGACCTTGCTGCCTTCGCGCTTGAAGCGCTTGACCGTGACTTCATCGCCAATGCGCGCTACCACCACCTGGCCGTTACGGGCTTCGCGAGTGGTGTGCACCGCCAGCAGGTCGCCGTCGAAGATGCCGATGTCCTTCATGCTCATGCCGTGTACCCGAAGCAGATAGTCGGCACGAGGGTGGAAGAAGGCCGGGTTGATGTTGCAGGACTCTTCGATGTGTTGCTGGGCCAGGATCGGAGCGCCGGCGGCAACGCGACCGATAACGGGCAGCGAATCGTCGCTCTTGGCTTCAAAGCCCGGGATGCGAATGCCGCGCGAGGCTCCGGGCGTCATCTCGATGGCGCCTTTGCGAGCCAGGGCCTTGAGGTGTTCTTCGGCAGCGTTGGGCGATTTGAAACCCAGCTCCTGGGCAATCTCGGCGCGGGTCGGTGGGTAGCCGTTGTCTTCCAGGCAGCGCTTGATAAAAGCCAGAATCTCAGCTTGGCGTGGCGTCAGTTTTAGCATGTCGATCGCTCTGTCTTTTTATACAGTGACTGGGATTATATACAGTGGGCGTCACTTGGCAATCCTCGTTTTTCCCGGGGTCGCCGCAAGGTTGTCGTCGTGCTGAAGCAATCCACCGTCCAAGGCTGGCTACAGAGGCCGGCAGGTGTGATTAAATAGCCCGCCGGACGGCCTCTGCAGAGGCTGGCAGGCTTGACATTGCAGAGCCTGAAACGTATGTTTCAAACAAGTGTTTGTCAGGCGGAGTAGCCATGGCCCAGTCGGAAACCGTTGAACGCATTCTCGATGCTGCCGAGCAGTTGTTCGCGGAAAAAGGTTTTGCCGAAACCTCATTGCGGCTGATCACCAGCAAGGCCGGGGTCAACCTGGCTGCGGTCAACTATCACTTCGGCTCCAAGAAGGCCCTGATCCAGGCGGTGTTCTCGCGCTTCCTGGGGCCGTTCTGCATCAGCCTCGATCGCGAGCTGGAGCGTCGCCAGTCCAAGCCGGAGAGCAAGCCGAGCCTGGAAGAGCTGCTGGAAATCCTCGTCGAGCAGGCCCTGGTGGTGCAGCCGCGCAGTGGCAATGATCTGTCGATCTTCATGCGCCTGCTGGGTCTGGCTTTCAGTCAGAGCCAGGGGCATTTGCGACGTTATCTGGAAGACATGTACGGCAAGGTGTTCCGTCGCTACATGCTGCTGGTCAACGAAGCGGCGCCGCGCATTCCGCCGATCGAACTGTTCTGGCGCGTGCACTTCATGCTCGGAGCGGCCGCGTTCAGCATGTCCGGGATCAAGGCGCTGCGGGCCATCGCCGAAACCGATTTCGGGGTCAATACCTCCATCGAGCAGGTGATGCGGCTGATGGTGCCGTTCCTTGCGGCCGGCATGCGGGCTGAAACCGGCGTCACTGACGAAGCGATGGCCAGCGCCCAGCTCAAGCCCCGCAGCAAGTCAGCTCCGGCAGTCGCCAAGGCTTGATCTCACGGGTGGGCGGGTCAGCTTACATCCGCTAAGCTAGCCGCCCATGCCGACTCTCGTTTCATACCCTTTGTGCCTTCCCTTCGCCGACCCTGGCTGGCCTGGCTGCATTCATGGCGAATGCGGCCCTTTGTGCCTTCCCCGGGATCCATCGTTGATGGCGTGGGCATTCGTGTTTAAGGAATTTTTATGACTGCTGGCCTGCAAGGCTCCTTGATGGTGGACGTCGCCGGTACCTGGCTGACGGCCGAAGATCGCCAACTCCTGCGTCAGCCACAAGTGGGAGGGCTGATCATATTCGCGCGCAATATCGAGCACCCGCGCCAGGTGCGTGAGCTCTGTGCGGCGATTCGCTCCATTCGCCCGGATCTGCTGCTGGCGGTAGACCAGGAGGGCGGCCGGGTGCAGCGGCTGCGCCAGGGCTTTGTCCGCCTGCCGGCCATGCGCGCGCTGGCCGACAACCCGAATGCCGAGTACCTGGCCGAGCAGTGTGGCTGGATCATGGCCTCCGAAGTGCTGGCGGTGGGCCTGGACCTTAGCTTTGCTCCGGTCCTGGACCTGGACCATCAGCGCAGTGCGGTGGTCGGCAGCCGTGCCTTCGAGGGCGACCCCGAGCGTGCGGCCCTGCTGGCCGGGGCTTTTATCCGTGGGATGAACAGCGCCGGCATGGCGGCCACCGGCAAGCATTTTCCCGGGCACGGCTGGGCCGAGGCCGATTCCCACGTCGCCATCCCCAATGATGAGCGCAGCCTGGATGAAATTCGCGCCAGGGACTTGCTGCCGTTCGCTCGCCTGAGCAAGCAGCTGGCAGCGGTGATGCCGGCGCATGTGATCTACCCGCAGGTGGACCCTCAGCCGGCCGGTTTTTCCCGGCGCTGGCTGCAAGACATCCTGCGTGGCGAACTGCAGTTCGATGGGGTGATCTTCAGCGATGATCTGTCCATGGCCGGCGCTCATGTGGTGGGCGATGCTGCGAGTCGCATCGAGGCGGCGCTGTCTGCCGGTTGTGACATGGGCCTGGTGTGCAACGATCGTGCTGCGGCCGAGTTGGCCCTGAGTGCGGTGCAGCGCCTGAAGGTGCGGCCATCACCGCGAATCGCGCGGATGCGCGGGCAGGCTGTTGCCAGCGTCGAATACAAGCAGGATCCGCGCTGGCTCACTGCGCTGGGTGCCCTCAAGGCCGCTCAGTTGATCGACTGAGGAGGAGGGGCGCCGGTCATTCTCCGGTGCCCTTCATGGATTGCCCCGAACTGGCCGGGGGCGGGATCAGCGGCTGGCCTTCTTGTCCGGCAGCGGCGCGAACAACGCCTCGATGTCTTCGCTCTGCAGCTTCCAGTCGCCCGCCTTGCGCCCATCCAGTACTCCCGCCGCCAGGTCCGATTTCTCCTGTTGCAGGTGCTGGATCTTCTCCTCCACCGTGCCCCGGGCAATCAGTTTGTAGACGAACACCGGTTTCTCCTGGCCGATGCGGTAGGCGCGGTCGGTGGCCTGGCTTTCGGTCGCCGGGTTCCACCAGGGGTCGTAGTGGATCACCGTATCGGCTTCGGTCAGGTTGAGGCCGACACCGCCGGCCTTGAGGCTGATGAGGAAAATCTGCAGCTTGCCACTCTGGAAGTCGCGCACTGGTGTGCGCCGGTCCCGGGTCTGGCCGGTCAGCAGGGCGTAGGCGATGTTGCGCCGTTTCAGCTCGGCCTCGATCAGGCTGAGCATCGAGGTGAACTGCGAGAACAGCAGGATACGTCGACCTTCCTCGAACAGCTCTTCAAGCATGGCCATCAGGCTGTCGAGCTTGCCCGACGAACTGCCCCGGGCCGGTGGCTGGTCGTTGACCAGGCGCAGGTCACAGCACACCTGGCGCAGCTTGAGCAGGGCTTCGAGAATGATGATCTGGCTGCGGGCCACGCCCTTGCGGGTGATCTCGTCGCGGACCTTCTTGTCCATGGCCAGGCGCATGGTTTCGTAGACATCACGCTGCGCTTCGTTGAGTTCGACCCAGTGGATGATCTCGGTCTTGGGCGGCAGCTCGGTCGCCACCTGTTCCTTGGTGCGGCGCAGCAGGAAGGGCTTGATCCGGCCATTGAGGTGCTGCAGGCGCACTTCGCTGGCGTGCTTCTCGATCGGCACCCGGTAGTCGCGGTTGAAGCTCTTGGCATCGCCGAGCCAGCCCGGCAGCAGGAAGTGAAACAGCGACCAGAGTTCCCCCAGGTGGTTTTCCAGGGGCGTGCCGGACAGGCACAGGCGCTGCCGGGCGTTGAGCTCCCGGGCGGCCTGGGCGGCCTTGCTCGACGGGTTCTTGATGTACTGCGCCTCATCCAGGATCAGCACGTGCAAGGGTTGCGCCGCCAACCGCTCGATGTCCTTGGGTAGCAGCGCGTAAGTCGTCAACAGCAGGTCGTAGTCGGCCAGTTGTTCGAAATGTCTTTTGCGCCCGGCGCCATACAGTGCCAGGACCTTGAGTTGCGGAGTGAAGTGCGCGGCCTCGTCCAGCCAGTTGGGAATCAGGCTGGTGGGCATCACCACCATGCAGGGGCGGTCCAGGCGCCCGGCGTTTTTCTCGCTCAGAATGTGCGCCAGGGTCTGCAGGGTTTTCCCCAGCCCCATGTCGTCGGCGAGGATGCCGCCCACCTCCAGCTGTCGCAGGGACTGCATCCAGCTCAGTCCTTCGAGTTGGTAAGGGCGCAAGGTGGCATTCAAACCCTGCGGTACCGGCGCCGAGTAGTCCCTGATGTCCCGCAGGCGCTGGGCAAAGGTACGGATGTGCTCGCCGCCTTCCCAGAGCAGCGGCAGGTCCTGCAGCGGGTTGAGGCGCGTGGCGTCGGCGCTGCTCAGGCGCAGGGTGGTCTCTCCCGGTTCCTGCAGGTAGAACTCGCCCAGGGTCGCCAGTACCGGTTTCAGGCGGCCATAGGGCAGGGCCACTTGCAGCGGGCCATGGGGAGAGTTGGGGCGATTGGGGATGTTCACCAGGATCAACTCGTCGTCACGGCGCCTGGCCAGGCGTTCGGGGTTGAGGATCTCGGTGTGGGAGCGCATCAGGTTGAGCAGGATCGGCAGCAGGCTCAAGCGTTCGCCGTTGACGATGATCCCCAGTTCCAGGTCGAACCAGTCGCGCCCCGGCACTTCATCGACACTGGCATACCAGTCGTCCACCGCCGTTAGGTCGAAACCGAAGTCCTCGTCGATCTGCAGTTCCCAGCCCTGGCTGCGCAGCTTCGGCAACTCATTGAGGGTGAAGGTCAGCCAGGCGCTGTCGTTGACCATCTCGAACAACTCGCCGGCGCTTTCCGGGAGTGCCTTGCTCTGCCGGGTAGCGATCTTGAAACCCACGCCGCGCAACTGTTCGCGGTAGCCTTGTTCCAACTCCGGCTGGCGCTTGATTCTCAAGCTCTGGTGTTCCTGGCGGATGATCAGATCGGCATTCTTCTGTCCGCTGGCGTATTCGCCCTGATAGTTGAACGACAGGGCTGCGCGGTGCTGGATGTAGCGCTGCATCTTGCCATTGCGCGGCTCGAAGGCGCTGAACTCGATACTTGCCAGCCACAGGCGCGGTACTGGCTGCACGTCGTCGAGCAGTTGCTGGGGGAGCGCTGGAGGGCGACGGCTGTCGAGGACGGCAGAGAGTTTCTCCAGCAACTCGGCATCCTGTGCCGCCGCTGGGTAGGCCAGGGTCTCTTGCACGTGCAGCAATACTGCGGCGATGTGCTTGCAGTTGCTGTGGACCGGGCAGGTGCAATGTCCGTCGATCAGCAGCAGGCTGCCCTTGCTCGATTCGCGCAGGTGGATGGTCTGACGATAGACGCTGTCTCCGGAGCCTTGGCAACTGGCAGTGATAGCGCTGTCTCCAGCACTGACGATGCGCACGCGTTTTTCCAGGGCGTAGCGTCGGCCACGTTCCAGGACCTGCTCCTTGAAGCGGTTGATCCAGGACGGGGCCAGGGGTTTGGTCAGGGGCGGGGTCATAGGGACTTCAATCAGTCCGGAATTTCAGTTGGCGCAGGACGGGGCGCCGGTGCGGTAAGCGAGGTGATCTTGATCAGCAGCGCCAGGTGTCCGTTGTCCAGGTAGTTGAGCTGGCCGTTCTTGGTGTGGCTTTGCTGCTTCAGGCGTTCACTGCGGGTGACCAAGCCATTGCTGTCGATCTGGTTGATCCAGAAGTCGGCGTCCACGTCGGTAAAGCGCCCGAGCTTGAGGGCCAGGGTGCCTTCGATGGGGAACTGGCCGAACTGCTCCGGACCGTCGCTGAGGGCGACCTTGACCGGGGTTTCTCCCAGGGTTTGTTGCCAGGCCTTGTGCAGCAACACGCTGTAGTTGCCGCTGGCATCAAGTTTTTCCACGATCGGGCCAAGGGATGGGGTGCGCTGGCTGTCCGCAGGCAGGCGCTGGGCCCCGGCAGCCCAGTCTTCCGGTGCGGTCCGGCTGAGGATCGGCGGTTCGGCATTCTGGCGGATCAGGATCATTTCCACCTGGTACAGGTCATCGGCAAAGGCCATGGGCGCGACCAGGATCAGCAACAGGGGCAAGCAGCGAAGCAGGCGCATGGGGCGTCCTTCAAGCAGTTTTCGGGGTGAGGCGTTCAAACAGCGCCTCCAATGTATTAAAGCGCTCTTCCGGGCGTTCCATCGGCACCATGAACTTGAACTGTGTTGCGCCTTCGAACTTGTAGCGTTTGGGCTGGCCCTGGATCAGCTTGATCAGCGCCAGCGGGTCCACCGGGGTATCGGCGGCGAACTCGATGCGCCCGCCTTGCGGGCCGCCATCGACCTTCTTGATCCCCAGTTGCTCGGCCTGGAGTTTGAGCAGGGTCAGGCGGATCAGGTTCTTGGTGGGCTCGGGCAGCAGGCCGAAGCGGTCGATCATTTCCACTTGCAGATCCTTCAGGCCGTCCTCGTCGGTGGCCGAGGCGATGCGCTTGTAGAGGATCAGTCGGGCGTGGACGTCCGGCAGGTAGTCCTCGGGAATCAAGGCCGGCAGGCGCAGGTTGATTTCCGGACCGCCACCTAGGGGCTGGTCGAGGTTCGGCTGCTCGCCCTTGCGAATGGCTTTCACCGCGCGTTCGAGCATTTCCATATAGAGGGTGAAGCCCACGGCCTGGATCTGCCCGCTCTGACCGTCGCCCAGCAGTTCGCCGGCGCCGCGGATCTCCAGGTCGTTGGTGGCCAGGACGAAACCGGCGCCCAGGTCCTGGGTATTGGCGATGGCTTCCAGGCGCTTCTCCGCGTCCGGGGTGATTTGCTGGCGCGGCGGCGTCAGCAGGTAGGCATAGGCCTGGTGGTGGCTGCGGCCGACCCGGCCGCGCAGTTGGTGCAACTGGGCCAGGCCGAACTTGTCGGCGCGCTCGATGATGATGGTGTTGGCGCTGGGCACGTCGATCCCGGTCTCGATGATGGTCGAGGCGATCAGTACGTTGAAGCGCTTGTGGTAGAAGTCGCTCATCACCTGCTCGAGTTCGCGTTCGCGCATCTGCCCATGGCCGATGCCGATCCGAGCCTCGGGCACCAGTTCCGCGAGGTCGGCGGCGCATTTCTCGATGGTTTTCACGTCGTTGTGCAGGTAGTACACCTGGCCACCCCGTAGCAGCTCGCGCAGCAGGGCCTCCTTCACCGTGCTCTTGTTCTGCTCCATGACGAAGGTGCGCACCGACAGGCGGCGAGCCGGCGGCGTAGCGATGATCGACAGGTCGCGCATGCCCGAGACGGCCATGTTCAGGGTCCGCGGGATCGGCGTGGCGGTCAGGGTGAGGATGTCGACTTCGCTGCGCAAGGCCTTGAGCTGTTCTTTCTGGCGCACGCCGAAACGGTGTTCCTCGTCGATGATCACCAGGCCCAGGTTCTTGATCTTTACATCGTCCTGCAACAGCTTGTGGGTGCCGATGACGATATCGATCTTGCCTTCGGCGAGGTCAGCCACCGCGGCATTCACCTCCTTGGCCGACTTGAAGCGGCTCATCACCTCCACAGTCACCGGCCAGTCGGCGAAGCGGTCGCGGAAGCTGTTGTAGTGCTGTTGGGCGAGCAGGGTGGTGGGCACCAGGATTGCCACCTGGCGCCCGCCGTGTACGGCAATGAAGGCGGCACGCATGGCCACTTCGGTCTTGCCGAAGCCGACGTCGCCACACACCAGGCGATCCATGGGCTTGGGCGAGAGCATGTCCTCGCGCACGGCTTCGATGGTGCTCTGCTGGTCCGGGGTTTCCTCGAACGGGAAGCCGGCGCTGAAGGTGGCATAGTCGGCCTTGGGGTCGGCGAAGGCATAGCCTTCACGGGCGGCGCGACGGGCATAGATGTCCAGCAGTTCGGCGGCCACGTCGCGCACTTGCTCGGCGGCCTTGCGCTTGGCTTTCTGCCAGGCTTCCGAGCCCAGGCGGTGCAGCGGCGCCAGGGCATCGTCGCTGCCGGTATAGCGGGCGATCAGGTGCAGGTTGGCCACGGGCACGTAGAGCTTGGCGCCCTCGGCGTATTCCAGGGTGAGGAATTCGGCGGCCTGATTGTCGATTTCCAGGGTCGCCAGGCCCAGGTAGCGGCCGACGCCGTGGTCGATGTGCACCACCGGCGCACCTTCACGCAGTTCGGTGAGGTTCTTGATTACCGCGTCGTTGTTGGCATCGGCGCGCTTTTCCCGGCGCCGGCGCTGCATTACCCGCTGACCGAACAGCGGGCTTTCCGCCACCAGGGCCAGGGCTGGATCGTCCAGCACCAGGCCCTCGTCCAGGGGCGCGATGGTGATTGCCAGGCGCTCCTTGCTGGCGACGAAGTCCGGCCAGTTGTCGACGGTCTTGGGCCGCAGCTTGAGGCGTTCCAGCAGTTCCAGCAGCACCTCGCGGCGCCCGGCGGATTCAGCGGTGAACAGCACCCGGCCGGGGAACTCGTCGAGGAACCCCGCGAGCGCTGCCAGCGGCTGGTTGGCCTTGGCTTCAATCGCCAGGTTGGGCAACTCCTGGGCCGGGAAGCGCTCGCGGCCGACACCGGTCTCGATGTCCTGCTGGCTGGCGACCACCCGTGGCCAGCTTTTCAGGCGGGCGAAACAGTCTTCCACCGGCAGGAACAATTCCGCAGGCGGCAGCAGTGGGCGCGCCGGGTCCACGCGGCGTTCTTCGTAGCGCCCGCGCACGTCGTTCCAGAAGTTCTCCGCCGCTTGCTCGATGCCGGGCAGGGAGAACACCTGGGTGTCCTGGGGCAGGTAATCGAACAGGGTCGAGGTTTCTTCGAAGAACAGGGGCAGGTAGTACTCGATACCGGCCGGGGTGATGCCGCTGCTCAGGTCCTGGAAGATCGGGCAGCGACGGAAGTCCACATCGAAGCGCTCGCGAAAGCGTGCCTTGAAGCGGGTCACCGCTTCTTTCTGCAGGGGGAACTCCTTGGCCGGCAGCAGGCGCACCGAGTCGACCTTGTCGATGGAGCGCTGATTCTCCGGGTCGAAGGTGCGCAGGGTCTCGATTTCGTCATCGAACAGGTCGATGCGGTAAGGCAGCTTGCTGCCCATCGGGAACAGGTCGATCAATGCACCGCGCACGGTGAACTCGCCGTGCTCGTAGACCGTGTCGACGTAGCGGTAGCCGCTGGCTTCCAGGCGCGTGCGCATCTGTTCGACGTCGAGCTTCTGGCCAACGTCCAGTACCAGGCTGCTGCCCAGCAGGAACTGGGTCGGCGCCAGGCGGTGCAGGGCGGTGGTGATCGGCACCACCAGCACACCGTGTTCCAGCTCCGGCAGCCGGTACAGGCTGGCGATGCGCTGGGAAATGATGTCCTGGTGCGGCGAGAACAAGTCGTAGGGCAAGGTTTCCCAATCGGGGAAATGCAGTACCGGCAGATCCGGGGCGAAGAAGCTCAGCTCCTGCTCCAGTCGATCGGCGCTTTGGCTGTCGGCGGTCAGCAAGAGGGTGAAGCGCTTGGCAGCGCTGGCGGCTTCGGCGATGGCCAGGCTCAGCGCGGCACCGGGCAGATTGCCCCAATGCTGTTTGCCGGCGGCGGAAGGGAGTAGCGGTAGACGCAGGACGGGCACGGACGGTCTAGCTCCAAGCGTTGCGACAAAGTCGGTAATTGTAACGGGGCAGGGGGCTGACTGTCAGTTGCAGATGTGCATGATGGGCAGTTCTGGAAAATGTAGTGGCAATGACAAAATAATCGGTTTTTTGTAGTGATATGTAGTGCCAAAACCGGGCAGTGTTACGGAGGGTTACAGACAACACCCGCGCCGCATCAAAAAATTGACGCTGCTGGAAGCCGCGTATTTGCTGGGTTCTAGCGCGGCGTTATTTTTTTGCAAGGGCTTTTGTTACGTTCCGCACGACAGGCGCGCATTGCTACGCAGGGGACTCGGCGGCATAATGTAGCCCCTTTTTTCTGCCCCTACATGTGGAAGGTTCCCGTGACTCAGAAGCCCGACCAGTGTCTTGGTGAATGGATCGACCGTGAAGCACTCGCAGAAGCGATGATTCCGCTTATCGGTCAGCTCTACCGCAATAACAATGTGGTGAGCTCGATCTATGGCCGCAGCCTGATCAACCAGTCTGTCATCGCGATTCTCAAAGCCCACCGCTTTGCTCGCCACCGTTCCTCCGACGACAGCGAACTCTCCGTCCACGAAACATTCCCACTGCTCAAGGCCATGAGCGAGCTCAAGCTCGGCGCGGCTTCGGTAGATTTGGGCAAGTTGGCGTTCAAATTCCGCAACGAAGGCAACGGCCGCACCGCCGAGCAGTTCGTGCGTGAAGAAATGGCTGACGTGGTTGGCCAGCAAAATGCTTCGGCCCGCAAAGGCACTGACGTTGTACTGTACGGCTTCGGTCGTATCGGCCGTCTGCTGGCGCGCATCCTGATCGAGAAAACCGGTGGTGGCGACGGCCTGCGTCTGCGTGCCATTGTCGTGCGCAAGGGCGCCGAGAATGACCTGACCAAGCGCGCCAGCCTGCTGCGTCGCGATTCGGTACATGGTTCGTTCAACGGCACCATCACCATCGACGAAGAAAACAACACCATCACCGCCAACGGTAACCTGATCCAGGTGATCTACGCGAAGAACCCGACCGAGGTGGATTACACCCAGTACGGCATCAAAGACGCGCTGCTGGTGGACAACACCGGTGTATGGCGTGATGCCGACGGCCTGGGCCAGCACCTGGCCTGCCCGGGTATCGACCGCGTTGTTCTGACTGCGCCTGGCAAGGGCAAGCTGAAGAACATCGTTCACGGTATCAACCACGCCGAAATCACTGCTGACGACAAGATCGTGTCCGCTGCTTCCTGCACCACCAACGCCATCGTGCCGGTGCTGAAGGCTGTGAATGACAAGTTCGGCATCATCAACGGTCACGTCGAAACCGTTCACTCGTACACCAACGACCAGAACCTGATCGACAACTTCCACAAGGGCGATCGCCGTGGCCGTAGCGCCGCGCTGAACATGGTCATCACCGAAACCGGTGCTGCTACCGCTGCTGCCAAGGCCCTGCCTGAGCTGGCCGGCAAGCTGACCGGTAACGCGATCCGCGTTCCAACGCCAAACGTGTCGATGGCCATTCTCAACCTGAACCTTGAGAAAGCCGCCACCCGTGAAGAGATGAACGAGTACCTGCGCTACATGGCGCTGCACTCCGATCTGCACAAGCAAATCGACTTCGTCAATTCCCAGGAAGTGGTGTCCACCGACTTCGTGGGCTCGCGTCACGCCGGTGTGGTCGACGCTGAAGCGACCATCGTTCAGGACAACCGCGTTGTTCTGTACGTCTGGTACGACAACGAGTTCGGTTACAGCTGCCAGGTAGTGCGCGTGATGGAAGACATGGCCGGGGTCAACCCGCCAGCATTCCCGCGCTAAGCGATCTGCTGCAATGAAAACGCCCCGACTTGTCGGGGCGTTTTTGTTGGTGGCTGTCGCCGGCAAGCCGACTCTTGCAACAACCTCGTTCCCGCAGGTTTCGCCGGCAAGCCGCACCGGCGCAATCCCGTAGGAGCCGGCTTGCCGGCGAAGCTTTGTATCAGGCGCCGCCAGCCGCCTGTGCAGTACGCAATTCGTGGCGATTGCCACGGAACAGCACCAGGGTTGCGATCAGCCCCAGCACCGCTGCGCCACTGAGCCAGATGCCCGGTGCTGCCTGGTTGCCCAGGACGTGGATCAGGTAGGTGCAGGCCGCCGGTGTGAAGCCGCCGAAGGTTGCGGTGGCCAGGCTGTAGGCCAGGGAGAAACCGGTGGTACGCACTTCCACCGGCATGATCTCGGTGAGGGCCACCACCATGGCGCCGTTGTACGAGCCGTAAAGGAAGGACAGCCACAGCTCGACGATCAGCAGGTGGCTGAAGCTGGGGTTGGCCACCAGCCATGACAGCGCCGGGTAGGCGGTGAAGATTGCCAGGATGGTGGCCCCCAGCAGCAGCGGCTTGCGGCCGATGCGGTCCGACAGCGAGCCCATGACCGGCAGCCAGAAGAAGTTCGACAGGCCAATGCATACGGTCACCAGCAGGGCGTCGAAGTCCGACAGGTGCAGTTCGGCCTTGCCGAAGGTCGGGGTGTAGGCGGTGATCAGGTAGAAGGACACGGTGGTCATCACCACCAGGGCCATGCCGGCGATGACGATGCCGAAGTTCTGGCCGATGGAGCGAATGATTTCCTGCAAGGTCGGGCGATGTTTGCGAGCCTGGAACTCGGGTGTTTCCTCTAGGGAACGACGGATCATGAAGATCGCCGGAACGATCATGCAACCCACCAGGAAGGGCACGCGCCAGCCCCAGTCACCCATTTGCTCGGGGCTCAGCCAGTGGTTGAGGCCCACCCCCAGCAAACCGGCAAACACCACGGCAGCCTGTTGGCTTGCCGATTGCCAGCTGACGAAGAAGCCCTTGCGGCCCGGGGTCGAGATCTCGGCCAGGTACACCGATACGCCGCCCAGTTCCACGCCGGCGGAAAAGCCCTGCAGCAGGCGACCCAGTAGCACCAGCAGCGGGGCGGCGACGCCGAGGGTGGCGTAGCCCGGCACGCAGGCAATCAGCACCGTGCCCGCGGCCATCAGTGCCAGGGTAATGATCAGGCCCTGGCGGCGACCGTGACGGTCGATATAGGCACCGAGGAAGATTGCACCCAGCGGACGCATCAGGAAGCCGGCGCCGAACGTGGCCAGAGACAGCATCAATGACGCGAAGGCGCTGTCGGCGGGGAAGAAGGTCTTGGCGATTGCCGTGGCGTAGAAGCCGTAGACCATGAAGTCGAACATCTCGAGAAAGTTGCCGCTGACAACGCGAAAGATCGCCTTGCCTTTGCCCGTGGTCGTGGACATTTTTTCACTCACTTTGGCTGTCTTGTTAGCAATCCCTGGTCGTTATGCGTCCCTTACTGCAAAGTCGGGGCTCGAAGCAGCACTCTGAACAGTTTTGTAACCATATGTGTATGAGTGGCGTCAGGCAACAAAAACTCTTGAATGGGTGAAGTGGCTCTAGACCAGGGCTCAGGCGCTGAGTCAGGGGCGAGGGGAGGTGCGCGAGCAGGTTCCGTCTGTCGCATAATGGCGCCCGGTGTAGCGAAACGACCCTGCGGGGTGGTTGATCAGGAGGGAAATCCTTGTCGGGTAAACAGCGGTTGCTATGGGGCGCCTTGTGCGGCGCGGCGGTGTTTTTGCAGGGCTGCGGTGGTGATCGCCTGGAAAGCATCTCCGGCCCGACCATGGGCAGTACCTACTCTGTGCAATACGTACGTCGTTCCAATGGCCCGGCAGTGTCTTTGGTCAAGCGCGAGGTCGAGGGGATTCTTGCCGAGGTCGATCGGCAGATGTCCACCTATCGCAGCGACTCGGATATCGAGCGCTTCAATGATCTGCCGGCCAACAGTTGCCAGCCGATGCCCGAGCCGGTGCTGCAGTTGGTGCGGGTTGGCGAGCAATTGTCCCGTGACAGCGATGGTGCTTTCGACCTGACAGTGGAGCCCCTGCTCAATCTCTGGGGCTTTGGCCCCCAGGGTCGCGAGGAGAAGGTTCCCAGTGCCACGGCGCTGGCGCAGGTGCGGCAGCGGGTTGGGCATGAGCACTTGCGTATCGAGGGTGCGCAGTTGTGCAAGGATGCGGCGGTGGAGGTGGATTTCAACAGTATTGCCGCCGGTTACGCCGTGGATCGAATGGCCGCCCGGCTCACAGAGTTGGGCGTCGAAAACTTTCTGGTCGAGGCCACCGGCGAGCTCAAGGCGGTTGGCCGCAAGGTGGACGGCTCGCCCTGGCGCATCGCCCTGGAGGAGCCGCGGGACGACCAACAGGTGGCCCAGCGGGTGATTGCCCTGGACGGTTATGGCGTATCCACGTCCGGCGACTACCGTAATTACTTCGAGCAGGACGGCCAGCGTTTTTCCCATACCTTCGACGCCCGGGTTGGCCGGCCCATCGCTCACAAGCTGGCTTCGGTGACGGTGATTCATCCTTCGGCGCTCATGGCCGATGGCCTGTCGACGCTGTTGCTGATTCTGGGCCCCGAGGCCGGCTGGAACTACGCGGAAAAGCAGCAGATTGGCGCATTTTTTGTGATGCGTGCCGATAAAGGCTTCGTCACACGTAGCAGCCCGGCGTTCGATGCATTGTTGGCCGGGGAAAAACAATAACCAGGCTGGCTGTTGTGAACGCTGTAGTGCAGGCAAAAGTAGCCTACGACGCGACCAAGGGTTAATGTGCGCGGCGTTGACGCTTCTATAGACTGTGCCCGGGTTCGTAACCGAGCCAAATTGATCCTTCATGCCGCTGGCCGCGGCATGATTTAGCCGGAGATGCCAGAAGGGTGTCTCGGCCTGTTCTGAGGAGTACGCATGGCTGTCTACAACTACGACGTAGTGGTGCTGGGCTCAGGCCCCGCTGGAGAAGGTGCGGCGATGAACGCCGCGAAAGCAGGACGCAAAGTGGCGATGGTCGATAGCCGTCGCCAGGTCGGCGGCAACTGCACCCACCTGGGTACCATTCCGTCCAAGGCCCTGCGTCACTCGGTCCGGCAGATCATGCAGTTCAACACCAACCCGATGTTCCGGGCTATCGGTGAGCCGCGCTGGTTCTCCTTCCCGGACGTGCTCAAGAGTGCCGAGAAGGTCATCTCCAAGCAGGTGGCCTCGCGCACCGGCTACTACGCCCGCAACCGGGTTGATGTGTTCTTCGGTACTGGCAGCTTCGCCGACGAGCAGACCGTGGAAGTGGTCTGCGCCAATGGCGTGGTGGAAAAACTGGTAGCCAAGCACATCATCATCGCCACCGGCTCGCGTCCCTATCGTCCGGCGGACATCGATTTTGGCCACCCGCGTATCTACGATAGCGACACCATCCTCAGCCTCGGCCACACCCCGCGCAAACTCATCGTTTATGGCGCCGGGGTCATCGGTTGCGAATACGCCTCGATCTTCAGTGGCCTGGGGGTGCTGGTAGAGCTGGTGGACAACCGCGGCCAACTGCTGAGCTTCCTGGATTCGGAGATTTCCCAGGCCCTGAGCTACCACTTCAGCAACAACAACATCACCGTGCGCCACAACGAGGAATACGACCGCGTTGAGGGTGTCGACAACGGGGTGATCCTGCATCTGAAGTCCGGCAAGAAGATCAAGGCCGACGCCTTGCTCTGGTGCAACGGCCGTACCGGCAACACCGACAAGCTGGGCATGGAGAACATCGGGGTCAAGGTCAACAGCCGTGGCCAGATCGAAGTCGACGAGAACTATCGCACCTGCGTGCCGAACATCTACGGCGCCGGTGACGTGATCGGCTGGCCGAGCCTGGCCAGTGCCGCCCACGACCAGGGCCGCTCCGCTGCCGGCAGCATTGTCGACAATGGCAGCTGGCGCTTCGTCAACGACGTACCGACCGGGATCTACACCATTCCCGAGATCAGCTCCATCGGCAAGAACGAGCAGGAACTGACCCAGGCCAAGGTGCCTTACGAAGTGGGCAAGGCGTTCTTCAAGGGCATGGCCCGGGCGCAGATCGCCGGCGAGCCGCAAGGCATGCTGAAGATCCTGTTCCACCGGGAAACCCTGGAAGTTCTCGGGGTGCACTGCTTCGGCTACCAGGCTTCGGAGATCGTGCACATTGGCCAGGCGATCATGAGCCAGCCGGGCGAACTCAACACCCTGAAGTACTTCGTCAACACCACCTTCAACTACCCGACCATGGCCGAAGCCTATCGGGTAGCCGCGTACGACGGCCTCAACCGGCTTTTTTGAGCGGCTCCGGCCGGTGGCCTGAGCCGGCCGGGGAGACCGATTTCAGTAATTCTCGAGAGTGGCGCTGGCCAAACCGGGAAAGTCTGTAATCAGGCTATCTACGCCGAAGTCGGCGAGCCTGCGTATCAGCGCCGGCTCGTTGACTGTCCACACCGACACATGCAAACCCTGACGCTGCGCCCGTTGCAGACGCTCCGGGGTGCACAGGGTCCAGTTCAGCGCAAGAATCTCGCAGCCATAGCTCTGGGCGACCTTCAACGGGTCGAGCCAGGCGTACTCGGCTACCAGTCCACGAGACAGGTCCGGCGTCAGCTCCACCGCGGCCTTCAAGACTTCCCGGGAGCTTGAGGTCACGGTGACCTTGTCCAGCAGGCCGAAACGCTGGGCCATTTCCCTGATGGCCAGCACCGTGGTCGCGGCGCGGGTGCGCGAGGCGCTCTTGACCTCCAACTGCCAGTGCTCGAAGTCGCATTTCTCGAACAGCTCTTCCAGGCGTGGGATCGGGCAGGGGCTGACCCAGCCCGGGCCACCCTTGCGCGCGTCGTAGGTCACCAGTTCGGCGGCGCTATGTTCCACCACCTTGCCGCGCCGGTCAGTGGTGCGCTTGAGAGTCGGGTCGTGAATCACCATCAGCTCGCCGTCCATGGACAGATGCAGGTCGAGCTCGCAGCGGCGTACGCCGTGCTTGAGGCATTCCTGAAAGCTGGTCAGGGTGTTTTCCGGTGCTTCGCCTTTAGCGCCACGATGGCCATAGATCAGGGTCACAATTGCTCCTTCACGGATGTTGTTCCTTTAGAGAGGGTCGGGCGTGCTGTTCAGCCGGCGGCCGGGTCGCTCTGTTCCCGGGCCAGGCGTCGCTGCTGTGCCTGTTTTTGCAGGATATAGCGCGCCAGCAACTGGCGCTGGGCGTCGGTCAATGCTTCGAACTCGGTGCCGACTTCGAAGGTGCCGAAGCTCTGGGGTTCGCAATGGGTGACCTTGGCCCGCAGCAGCAGGCCCAGGGCCTGGGGCATCAGCAGCAATTTCACCGCCAGGTGGCTGCCGCTGGGGTAGCTCTGGTGGTGGCTGAACTCGATGCCGCCTTCGGAGAGAATCACTCGTTGCGGTTCGCCGAACTTGCCGAGCACGGTCTGCGCCACCACCTGGCCCAGCAGGTCGATGCGCTTGTTCATCGCCTTGAGGTAGCTGGCCAGGGTGCGGTCACGCTCGCTGACCTGGCGCAGCAGGTGCTGGGATTCGAATTCGCTCAGGTGCAGTTCGCTGAGCAGATTGAACAGCGGCGACTCATCCTGCAACACTTCCTTGCTCGCCGCGTCGTGGGCGGACAGGGGGCTAATTTCCAGTGCGATCGTGTCCTCGATACGGTAGTATTCGCGGCGATCTTCTTCATCTAATGTCGACATGGCGAACCCATGGTAGAGGCAGTGGTCTGAGTGTAAAGCTGCTTACCAGGCCCCGCCACAAGGACGTCTTCTTTTCCTCCGAACAAGCCCCGACATGTTCAGACCTCTGTTTGCTTTTATCGGCACGCGTTATACCCGTGCAAAGCGTCGCAATCATTTTGTGTCATTCATTTCCCTGACCTCGATGATCGGACTCGCCCTTGGCGTGATCGTGATGATCGTCGTGCTGTCGGTGATGAACGGCTTCGATCATGAAATGCGCACCCGCGTGCTGGGCATGGTGCCCCACGCCACCATCGAATCCGGTGAACCCATCAGCGACTGGCAAAGCCTGGCCGACAAGGTCAAGCAGAACCCGAAAGTGCTGGCGGTGGCGCCCTTCACCCAGATGCAGGGCCTGCTGACCAACAAGGGGCAGGTGCAGAAGGTGCTGCTCAATGCCATCGATCCGGCCAAGGAGCGAGAGGTGTCGATCATTGACCACTTCATGCAGCAGGGGCAGCTGGATGCCCTGGCGCCCGGCAGCTTCGGCATCGTCATCGGTGACAAGGCGGCGGCCAAGCTGGGTGTAGTCCTGGGCGACAAACTGACCTTCGTCGCGCCTGAAGTCACGGTGACCCCGGCCGGCATGTTCCCGCGGATGAAGCGCTTTACCGTAGTGGGCATCTTCCACGTCGGCGCCGGAGAGATCGACGGCTACCTGGGCCTGACCAACCTTGAAGACCTGGGGCGCCTGCATCGCTGGAAGCCGGACCAGGTCCAGGGGCTGCGGCTGAAGTTCGACGACCTGTTCCAGGCACCGCGCACGGCCTGGGAAATCGCCCAGCAGTTGGGCGAGAACCACTATTACGCCCGCGACTGGACCCGTACCCACGGCAACCTGTACCAGGCCATCCGCATGGAAAAAGCCATGATCGGCCTGTTGCTGCTACTGATCGTCGCGGTGGCCGCCTTCAACATCATCTCGACCCTGGTGATGGTGGTGAACGACAAGAAGGGCGACATCGCCATTCTTCGCACCCTGGGCGCCACGCCGGGCACCATCATGGCGATCTTCATGGTCCAGGGTACGGTGATCGGGGTGGTCGGTACCTTGATCGGTGCCGTACTGGGGATGCTTGCGGCACTGAACGTCAGTGCGGCGATCTCCGCCCTCGAAGGCCTGATCGGGCACAAATTCCTCAACGCCGACGTGTACTTCATCGACTACCTGCCCTCGCAACTGATGGCCGAGGACGTGTTGATGGTCTGCGGCGCGGCGCTGGTCCTGAGTTTCCTCGCCACCTTGTATCCAGCCTGGCGTGCGGCGCGCACCCAGCCTGCGGAGGCGCTACGTTATGAGTGAGTTGGGCATGAGTGAAAAAGCAATCCTGAGCTGCCGTGACCTGGGCAAGGCCTATGACGAAGGCCCGGAATCGGTGGTGGTCCTGTCCGGTCTGCAACTGGAGCTGCACCCGGGTGAGCGAGTAGCCATCGTCGGTACTTCCGGTTCGGGTAAAAGTACCTTGCTCAACTTGCTGGGCGGCCTGGACACCCCGTCCAAGGGCAGCGTCTGGCTGGCCGGCGAAGAGCTTTCGGCCCTGGGTGAGAAAGCCCGTGGCCAGTTGCGCAATCGCTCCCTGGGCTTCGTCTACCAGTTCCACCACCTGCTGCCGGAGTTCACCGCCCTGGAGAACGTCTGCATGCCCCTGCTGATCGGCCGCACGCCGATCCCCGAGGCCCGCCAGCGCGCCACCGCCTTGCTCGAGCGGGTGGGCCTTGGTCATCGCCTGGAGCACAAGCCGTCCGAGCTGTCCGGTGGCGAGCGCCAGCGTGTAGCCATCGCCCGGGCCCTGGTGAACAAGCCGGGCTTGGTGATGCTCGACGAACCTACCGGCAACCTCGACTCCCACACCGCCCAGGGCATCCAGGACCTGATGCTGGAACTCAGCACTTCGATGCGCACCGCCTTCCTGGTGGTGACCCACGACATGAACCTGGCCCGGCAGATGGACCGCGTACTGCACCTGCAAGAAGGTCACCTGGTCGCGATCTGATGCGGCCGCACGCGGCGCCGGGGATTTATTCGCCGGCGCCGGGTCATTAATTTTTCCAGGGTGCCTTGCCCATGTTCAGACCTTTATCGATCTTTATCGGCACGCGCTACACCCGCGCCAAGCGGCGCAATCGTTTTGTCTCGTTCATTTCCATGACCTCGATGATCGGCCTCGCCCTGGGCGTACTGGCGATGATCGTGGTGTTGTCGGTGATGAACGGTTTCCAGCGGGAAATGAGCTCGCGGATCCTCGGCATGGTGCCTCACGCGACCATCGTTGGGGTCAATCCCATTGACGACTGGCAGCCGGTGGCCGCAGCGGCCTTGAAAAACCCGGAAGTCACCGCAGCGGTGCCCTTCACCGAGATGGAAGGCATGCTTTCCTACAAGGGGGCGATGCAGCCGATCCAGATCAGCGGCATCGATCCGGCCCAGGAAGGCAAGGTGTCGATCGTGGCCCAGCATATCGTTCAGGGCAGCCTGCAGGACCTGAAACCCGGCGAGTTCGGGGTGGTGCTTGGCGAGATCACCGCCCGGCGCTTTCGCCTCAACGTCGGTGACAAGCTGACCCTGATCGTGCCCGAGGTGAGCAGTGCTCCGGGCGGCATCACCCCGCGGATGCAGCGTCTGAACGTGGTCGGGGTGTTCAAGGTGGGTGCCGAGCTGGACGGCTCCATGGGCCTGATCCATGTGGCCGATGCGGCAGAGATGCAGCACTGGCAGCCGAACCAGGTGCAGAGCGTGCGCCTGGCGGTCAAGGACCTGTATGCCGCGCCAAAGGTTTCGGCGGACATTGCCAAGGGGCTGGGAGCGGGTTTCCGCGCCGATGACTGGACTCACACCCAGGGCAGCCTGTTCAGCGCCATGAAAATGGAAAAGACCATGATCGGCCTGCTGCTGATGATGATTGTTGCGGTGGCGGCGTTCAACATCATCGCCACCCTGATCATGGTGGTGAACGACAAGGGCGCGGACATCGCGATCCTGCGCACCATCGGCGCGACACCGCGGCAGATCATGGCGATCTTCATGGTCCAGGGCACAGTGATCGGTATCGTCGGCACGCTGATTGGCGGAGTGCTGGGGGTGATCGCCGCGTTGAACGTGAGTGAACTGGTGGGCTGGCTGGAGAGGATCAGCGGGCAGCAGATCTTCAGTTCCGACGTGTACTTCGTCAGCAACCTGCCTTCCGAGCTGCAGGGCGGCGACGTGGCTTTGATCTGCGGCGCCGGGTTTGTCCTCAGCTTCCTGGCCACGGTGTATCCGGCCTGGCGCGCGTCCAAGGTCGAACCGGCGCACGCGCTGCGGTACTCGTAAGGCACAAGGCCGGCCGGCTCCTGTTGCGGGAGCCGGCCGGCCTTATTCTTTCCCTGGCAACTCGATCACGAAGCGGGTCCAGCCCGAGCCTGATTCGCAACCAATCTGCCCGCCATGGGCGCGAATGATCGATTGGGTGATCGCCAGGCCCAATCCTGCATGTTCATGGCTGCCTTCATGTCGCGCCGGGTCTACGCGGTAGAAGCGGTCGAACAATCGTGGCAGCAGTTCCTGTGCAATGCCCTCGCCGGTGTTTTCAATGCTCAGGTTCAAGCCCGTGGGGCGTTGGCTGATTAGCACCTTGACCGAGCCGCCAGCAGGGGTGAAGCGCAAGGCATTGTCCAGCAGGTTGGACAGCGCCCGGCGCAGCATGCCGCGATCTCCGGCGAATCTGCCGTTGCCTTCCCGGCTTAGGCTGATGTTCGCGTCTTCCGCCAGGGGGCCATAGAACTCCAGCAGCATGTCGGTCTCCTGGGCCAGCTCCAGGGCTTCGCGCCGGGGTGTCAGCAGGCCGTGGTCGGCCTTGGCCAGGTACAGCATGTCGTTGACCAGTTGCGCCATCCATTGCAGCTCTTCGAGGTTGCTGTGCAGGGCTTCGCGGTAATCCTCGATCGGCCGGGGGCGGGTCAGGGTGACCTGGGTGTGGGTCAGTAGGTTCGACAGCGGCGTGCGCAATTCATGGGCAATGTCGGCGGAAAAGGCCGAGAGGCGCTGGAACGACTCTTCCAGGCGGCCGAGCATGGCGTTGAAGCTGCTGGCCAGTTCCGCCAGCTCCACGGGCATCTGCTCCTGGGGCAGGCGCTGGGTCAGGGAGCTGGCGGAGATGCTGGCGGCGACCGCGCTCATGCTCCGTAGCGGACGCAGGCCGCTGCGGGCGGCCCAGGCGCCGAGCAGGGCCGTGGCCAGGGCCGAGAGGCCCACGGTGAGCCAGATCAGGTGCTGCATGCGCTGCAGAAAGTGCTGGTGATGGGTGATGTCGAGTATCAGGGTCAATTGCGCCGAGTCGGTCTGGCCGGGAGTCAGTTGCGCGCTGTAGATCCGGTAGGCGGTGCCGGCCTGTTCCAGGCTGTGCAGCCCGGCGGCGGCAGGCAGCGAGGCGGGCAGGGCAGGGGCAGAATTGAACCAGACCTGGCCATCGGCACCGCTGATCCGCAGCGTCAGGTCCGGCTGGTGGCTCAACTCATCCAGTAGGCGGGCCTGGTCGCGAGGGAAGTCACTGGCCGTGGTGACATTCTGCAGGGCGCTGCGCAGGGCAATCAGTTTGCCGTCCAGCAATTGCTGGTCCAGTTCGATGAAGTGAGCTTCGCTGGCCCGGCTGAACAGCACTCCGGCCAAGAGCGAAACCACCGCGGTGCAGGCGGCAAACAGCAGCGCCAGGCGCCCGCTCAGGGACAGGCGAGGCATCAGGCCTGGCGCTCTTCGAGCACGTAGCCCATGCCGCGTACCGTATGGATCAGCTTGTTGGGGTAATCGTCATCGATCTTCAGGCGTAGGCGGCGGATCGCCACTTCGATGACATTGGTATCACTGTCGAAGTTCATGTCCCAGACCTGGGAGGCGATCAGCGACTTGGGCAGGACTTCGCCCTGGCGGCGCAGGAGCATTTCCAGCAGGGCGAATTCCTTGGCGGTCAGGTCGATGCGCTGGCCGCCGCGTTCGACCCGGCGGCGAATCAGGTCCAGACGCAGGTCGCCCAACTGCAGGCTGGTTTCCTGGGCAACCGCGCTGCCTCGGCGCAGCAGGCTGCGGACCCGGGCCAGCAGTTCGGAAAAAGCGAAGGGTTTGACCAGGTAATCGTCGGCCCCCAATTCCAGCCCATGGACCCGGTCTTCCACTGCGTCACGGGCAGTGAGAAACAGCACCGGCATGTCCAGGCCGGCGCTGCGTACCGCTTGCAGAATCTGCCAGCCGTTGCGACCCGGGAGCATCACGTCGAGAATCAGCAGCGCGTAGTCGCCGCTCAGGGCCAGGTGCTGGCCAGTGCTGCCGTCCGCTACCAGCTCGGCATTGAAGCCGGCCTCGCTCAGGCCCTGGCGCAAATATTGGCCGGTTTTCGGTTGGTCTTCGACGATCAGCAGCTTCATGACAGGACTCGTGGCATCTGGAACCCGGGCTTTATACCGTGCAGTCCCCCGGGACAGGACAAACTGACAAAGTTGTAATCTGATTGTCAGCTGGCTGGCAGCGGCAGGTTCTAGAGTGTGCCACAGGCTGAATCCTGATCTTGTTGGAGTCTGATGATGAATGTGCAAAACCTGTTGTTGCAAAGCCGCTCGATCCTCGGCGGCTGCCTGCTGCTGTTGAGCGCGCCGCTCTGGGCTTCGCCGGCGGCCTCCTATGATTTCGGCCAGCCGGCACCAGCGGCCAAGGCCACTCGCAGTATCGAAGTGGTGATGGGCGACATGACCTTCCGCCCCGAGTCTCTGGAGGTCAAGGCCGGCGAGACTGTACGTTTCGTCCTGATCAACAAGGGGCAGTTGTTGCATGAGTTCAACCTGGGCGATGCGACGATGCATGCCGAGCATCAGCAGGAGATGCTCAAGATGCAGCAGAGCGGCATGCTCACCCCGACTGCAGTCAAGGACATGGCGGCCGGCGGCATGGATCATTCGGCCATGGGGCATGGCTCGATGGCGGGCATGGCGCATGGCGCGGGAATGAAGCATGACGATCCCAACAGCGTGCTGGTGGAGCCGGGCAAGCAGGCCGAGCTGACCTGGACCTTCAGCAAAGGCGGCAGCCTGGAGTTTGCCTGTAACATTCCCGGGCACTATCAGGCGGGGATGGTTGGCAAGCTGACGGTCACCCCGTAGGCATCCAGGGCTCAAAGGCGGGAGCAAAGGCTGATAGAATCCGCTGATTCTTCAGTCAGGTTTCCGCCATGCATCCCGCAGCCGAACATTCGCCGCTGGGCAAGTCCAGTGAATACGTCTCCACTTACACCCCGTCCTTGCTGTTCCCGATTCCGCGGGCCGCCAAGTGGGCCGAACTGGGCTTGAGCGCCGATACCCTGCCTTATAAAGGTGTGGACTACTGGAACTGCTTCGAGCTGTCCTGGCTGCTGCCTTCAGGCAAGCCGGTGGTGGCCATCGGTGAGTTCAGCATTCCCGCCGATTCGCCGAACATCATCGAGTCCAAATCCTTCAAGCTGTACCTCAACTCCCTGAACCAGACGCCGTTCGCTGATCGGGCGACGCTTGAGGCAACCTTGCGCGACGACCTGTCGGCCGCCGCAGGCAAGCCAGTGGGCGTGCGCATTCGCAGCCTGGGCGAGGTCGAGGCGCAAGGCGTGGTGGCGTTGCCCGGCGTTTGTATCGACGAGCTGGATATCAGCGTCGACAGCTATGAGCATCCCCGTCCGGAACTGCTGCGTTGCGATGCTTCACGCACCGTGGAGGAGAGCGTGCACAGCCACCTGCTCAAGTCCAACTGCCCGGTGACCAGCCAGCCGGACTGGGGCAGCGTGGTGGTCGAGTACCGCGGCGCGGCGCTGGATCACGCCAGCCTGCTGGCCTACCTGGTGAGTTTCCGCCAGCATTCGGACTTTCACGAACAGTGCGTGGAGCGGATCTTTCTCGATCTGCAGCGCTTGCTCAAGCCGGAGAAGCTCACGGTCTATGCTCGTTACGTGCGCCGCGGCGGGCTGGATATCAACCCTTACCGCAGCACTGAAACGACGCAGTTCGCCAACCAGCGCCTGGTACGCCAGTAAGCAAAAGCCCCGCTCATTGAGCGGGGCTTTTGTTTTGTCGCGGGGAACAACACGCGGTCAGATACCGATGTTGCCCAGGGTCTGGACGATATTGCGCAAGGTGCCGGCGATGGCCGGGTGTTCCAGTTCGAAGCGCTCCACAGCCAGGTTGACGCCGTCGGCGAGGCTGCTGTCGTGGGTGCTGGTCTCCAGCTTGAGTTGCAACTCGATCTGCTGCATCAGTTCCTGAAGATTGGCGCGTTCGGCTGCCGAAAGCGGTGGGTTCTGCTCCAATTGCTCGCGCAGGGTGTCGAGTTGTTCTTGCAGTTCGCGGGCAGGCATGGCGTTCTCCCTTTATTGATAGGCACAGGGATGGACCGTGAATGTGCGTCAAAGGTCCATGCCCACGGCTTAGAGTAATCCAGTCCCGGGCGCAGTGCATGATCCTGATCAACAGGCTTATGTCAGGGTTTTTCACCCTTGAAGCGGCGCAGTTCGATGTCCGCCAGGCAGGTGCCCAGATCGCCCAGGTGATCGATGACCGAATGCACCCCCAAACCGAAGAGCTGCATGGTCGCCTTGCCGCGCTTGAGCTCGCGCTCGTGCTGGCTCAGGGCCTGCCATTCGCCGGGAGTCATGCCGCACAGAGAACCGCAGGAGGCCAGGCCGATGGTCCAGAGGCCGGCATTGAGCCCCGACTGCAGCAGTTGCGGCTCGCCACTGACCAGTACGCAACCGTCCAGGCGTGAGACTTCAAGGGCCATCAGCGCTTGCCAGCAAGCATCGGGTGCGGGCCAGGGGTTGGGCACAGCAGGCGCTGGCTGGATCCACTCCGGCAGGGTTGCGGCGAGGTGACGACTGCTGGCGGGCGGCAGTTGCTCCAGCCAGGCGCAGGGAATGCCTCGCTGTTGCAGATGGTGCAAGGTATCCAGGGCGCCGGGGGTGGCGAGGGCCTGTTCCGGGCTGGGGGGCTGCGTGGCTTGCCGGCGCATTCGTGCGCCGAAATCCACCAGGCAGCCACTGAGGCCGAAGAGCACGGCGGTCAATGGGCGTGCGGGCTGGGCTATGGCATCGGCGTGGGGCATATCAACGTCCCTGAAATAGCTCAAGAGGCTAGCGGACAAAGATGACATGGGGGTGACAGCGAGGTGAATACCCTGCCCATTGAGGTACCTGGGTCGCATCGGGCTTGTTGCAATGCTGCCTAAACCGGCATATCCGATTTATACTCCTGAGCTTACCCTCAGGGCATAGCCCCACGAGAGAACAATCCAAGGAGTTTCCTGCTATGCGCTGGAGCCGTTATCTAGTTCCGCTATGTATGAGTGCCGGTGTGACGCTGGCTCCCTTTGCCGCCCAGGCGGCGGAAGAGGATCCGTGGGAAAGCGTCAACCGTCCGATCTTCACCTTCAACGACACGCTTGATACGTATGCTCTCAAGCCATTGGCCCAAGGCTACCAGGCTGTCACGCCACAGTTTCTTGAAGACGGCATCCACAACATGTTTCGCAACATCGGTGACGTCGGCAATCTGGCCAACGATATCCTCCAGGCCAAGCCGGGTGCAGCCGGTGTCGATACCGCGCGCCTGCTGATGAACACCACCCTGGGCCTGGCCGGCTTTTTCGATGTCGGCACCAAGATGGGCCTGCAGCGCAACGATGAAGACTTCGGCCAGACTCTTGGCTACTGGGGTGTGGGCAGTGGCCCTTACGTGATGCTGCCGTTTCTCGGCCCAAGCACCCTGCGTGACGCACCGGCCAAGTATGTCGACAGCTATACCGAACCCTACCGTTACATGAACGACATTCCCGCACGCAACATCACCATGGGCGTGGACATCGTCGATACTCGCGCCAGCTTGCTGTCGGCAGACAAGCTGATCCGCGGCGACAAATACACCTTCATTCGCAATGCCTATCTGCAAAATCGCGAATTCAAGGTTAAGGACGGCAAGGTCGAAGACGATTTTTGATCGTATTGCTCTCCAGCAGAAACTGAAAAGGCGGCCAGATGGCCGCCTTTTTTCATGGGATCCGAGTTTTACTTCATCTTAAGGATTGTAAGCCCAAGTTTCTGGCCGCCGCCCTCCAGCGGATTGACCCAGACCACTTCCGTCTCCGCTTCCAGTCCCTTCAGGGCGGCATGCTCCGAATCGATCCTGACACTCAGCAGGTCGCCGACCTGGAACGAGCGGGGTGCCTGAACCTGCATGCCGCTGCTGGAAAGATCGATGCAGACGGCTTCGACCACCTGGCCCTGGTGGATCAGCGTGACCTCGGCATCCACCCGCATCCGGATGTAATCGCGCTTTTCATCGTAGTCACGCTGGTTTTGATTCATGGGTTCCATCCTGCGATTGAGTTGCGGTTTTAGCGGTTTTTATAACTCCCGGTGATTTGCGGTGTAAAGACGTCAGGCGACCATCGGCATGAGCTTGAAACGCCCCGCGGATGGGAGTACCGTCTGCGCCTTAGAAGGGCACCTCTGATGATCGGGCGTGCAGGGCTCAAGGTCCTGGCGCCACTTGCAGAGTGGCTAGAAAGCGAATCCAGTAGCGTGCGCCAGGCCCCGGCCAAGCCACCTACCCCAACCTAATTCTGGCGCCGTTTGCCCACATGCAAAAAACCAGTGCCACGCTGCTGATAATCGATGACGACGAAGTAGTGCGCGCGAGTCTCGCGGCCTATTTGGAAGACAGTGGCTTCAGCGTACTGCAGGCTGCCAATGGCCAGCAGGGTCTTCAGGTATTCGAGCGCGACAACCCCGATCTGGTGATCTGCGATCTGCGCATGCCGCAGATGGGCGGTCTCGAGCTTATCCGTCAAGTGACCGAAATGTCCCCGCAAACCCCGGTGATCGTGGTTTCGGGCGCAGGCGTGATGAACGACGCCGTCGAGGCCCTGCGCCTGGGGGCTGCGGACTACCTGATCAAGCCGTTGGAAGACCTGGCAGTGCTCGAGCATTCGGTGCGCCGGGCCCTGGATCGTGCGCGCCTGTTGCTGGAAAACCAGCGCTATCGGGAGAAGCTGGAAGCCGCCAACCGTGAGCTCGAGGCCAGCCTCAATCTGCTTCAGGAAGACCAGAACGCCGGCCGCCAGGTGCAGATGAACATGTTGCCGACCAGCCCCTGGTCGATCGACGAATTCAACTTTGCTCACCAGATCATCCCGTCGTTGTACCTGTCGGGGGATTTTGTCGACTATTTCCGTGTCGACGAACGCCGGGTCGCCTTCTATCTGGCGGACGTTTCCGGCCATGGCGCGTCTTCGGCCTTTGTCACCGTACTGTTGAAGTTCATGACCACGCGCCTGCTGTTCGAATCCAAGCGCAACGGCACATTGCCGGAATTCAAGCCTTCGGAAGTACTGGGCCATATCAACCGTGGCCTGATCAGCTGTAAGCTGGGCAAACACGTCACGATGGTCGGTGGAGTCATCGACGAGGAGACAGGTTTGTTGACCTATAGCATTGGCGGGCACTTGCCGTTGCCGGTGTTGTACACGCCAGACAGTGTGAGTTATCTGGAAGGGCGTGGTTTGCCGGTGGGCCTGTTCGGCGAGGCGACCTATGAAGACCACATCCTGGAGTTGCCGCCGGTGTTCAGCTTGACGCTGATGTCCGACGGTATTCTGGACCTTTTGCCCGAACCTACACTCAAAGAAAAAGAAGCAGCCTTGCCTGAGCGGGTGAGAGCAGCGGGCGGCAGCCTGGATGGCCTGCGGCAAGTTTTTGGATTGGCCACGCTAGGGGAGATGCCGGATGATATCGCCCTGTTAGTGTTGAGCAGGAACCTTCAATGAGTACCGGTAGAATCCAGTTCGCCGAGCAGGATGGCACTTTCGTCCTGAAGTTCGTCGGTGAAGTGCGCCTGACCTTGTGTTCGGCGCTGGATGCGACTATTGAGCGAATTTTTACAGCGCTGAATTTCTCGGCAATCGTCATCGACCTGACTGAAACCCGCAGCATCGACAGCACCACCCTGGGCCTGCTGGCCAAGTTGTCGATCCTGTCGCGGCAGAAAATCGGCCTGTTGCCAACCGTCGTCACCACCCATGAGGACATTACCCGGTTGTTGCAGTCGATGGGCTTCGATCAGGTGTTCAACATCGTCGATCGCCCGATTCCCTGCCCGGAGTGTCTGACCGACCTGCCGTCCCAGGACCAGTCGGAAGAAGTGGTACGGGTCAAGGTCCTGGAGGCCCACAAGATCCTCATGGGCCTCAACGACTCCAACCGTGAAGCCTTCCATGACCTGGTGAATGCCCTGGAACGCCCCTGACCGGCTGACCCACAGCGCATAAAAAAGGGCGAACCCTCATGGGTTCGCCCTTTTTGCATTGGCGTTTGCCCGTCAGAGCTTGGCGGCCAGCAGGGCTTCGAGTTTCTCCTGGTCGCGGGCGAACTGGCGAATGCCCTCGGCCAGTTTTTCAGTGGCCATGGCGTCTTCGTTGGAGGCCCAGCGGAACTGCGATTCATTCAGGCTCTGGCGGGGTTCACCGGTCTTGCCCGGGCTCAGCTTGCGTTCCAGCTTGCCGGTGTCGGCGGCCAGTTTCTCGATCAGGTCCGGGCTGATGGTCAGACGGTCGCAACCGGCCAGTTGCTCGATCTGGTTCAGATTGCGGAAGCTGGCACCCATGACCACGGTCTTGTAGTCATTGGCCTTGTAGTAGTTGTAGATACGGGTGACCGACTGTACGCCCGGATCATCGGCGCCGGTGTAGTCGTTGCCATTGGCCTTCTTGTACCAGTCGTAGATCCGGCCGACGAAGGGCGAGATCAGGAACACCCCGGCTTCGGCGCAGGCAACAGCCTGGGCGAAGGAGAACAGCAGGGTCAGGTTGGTCTGGATGCCTTCGCGCTCCAGTTTTTCGGCCGCGCGGATGCCTTCCCAGGTTGAGGCGATCTTGATCAGTACCCGATCACGGCCTACGCCGGCCTTTTCATACAGCTCGATCAGGCGATGAGCACGCTTGAGCATGGCATCGGTGTCGAACGACAGGCGGGCGTCCACCTCGGTGGAAATACGGCCTGGAATGACCTTGAGAATCTCCTGGCCGACGGCAACGCCAAAACGATCGCTGGCCAGGCCGACATCGCCTTTGCAGTCGCTGACGCAGGCATTCAGCAAGTCGGCATAACCTGGAATGGCCGCGGCCTTGAGCAGCAGCGAAGGGTTGGTGGTGGCATCCACCGGCTTGACCCGGGCGATGGCGTCGAAGTCGCCGGTATCGGCCACCACGGTGGTGATTTTCTTCAGTTGTTCCAGCTTGGAAGTCATGAGCGTGCTCTGTCCTATGGGTCTGATGACATTACCCGAGCGCCGCCAGGCGCTCAAGGGCGCGGAATGCTTACTACGGCCCCAAAGGCAACGACCTGAAAACAGGCGTTTGAATGCTGGGGCGCCATCCAGATAGATAGGATGTCAAAAGCCGGATCAGGTTCAACCCGGCTGACGGTTAGCGCCCTTCAAGCAACTGTCCGGCCTGATCCAGCAGGGCCAGTGGGTCCTTGGTCTTGTGAATATCCACCGACAGCAGCTGGCGGAACTTGCGCGCGCCCGGGAAGCCGGTGCCCAGCCCCAGCACATGGCGAGTAATGTGGTGCATGGCACCGCCGGAAGCCAGGTGCTCGGCGATATAGGGCCGCAGTTGGGCCAGGGCCTGGGCCCTGGAAATCACGGGCGCGGTGCTGCCAAACAGTTGCTGGTCAACGTCGGCCAGCAGATAGGGGTTGTGATAGGCCTCACGCCCGAGCATCACCCCATCGAAGGTCTGCAGGTGCTCGTGACAGGCCTCGAGCGTCTTGATTCCACCATTGAGGATGATCTCCAGCTGCGCAAAGTCAGCCTTCAATTGCGCCGCCACGTCGTAGCGCAGCGGTGGAATATCGCGGTTTTCCTTGGGGGACAGACCTTCGAGGATGGCGATCCGTGCATGTACGGTAAAACTGGTGCAGCCCGCTTCATGGACCTGGCCGACGAAATCGCAGAGTTCGGCATAACTGTCACGCCCATTGATCCCGATCCGATGCTTGACCGTCACCGGGATAGACACCGCATCGCGCATCGCCTTCACGCAGTCGGCCACCAGCGCCGGGTGTGCCATCAAGCAGGCACCGATCATGTTGTTCTGTACCCGGTCACTGGGACAGCCGACATTGAGGTTGACCTCGTCGTAGCCGTGTTCCTGGGCCATGCGGGCGCAGGTCGCCAGGTCCGCCGGAGTACTGCCGCCCAGTTGCAGTGCCAGAGGGTGTTCGGACTGGTGATAACGCAGAAAACGTTCGTGATCGCCATTGAGCAAGGCCCCAGTGGTGACCATCTCGGTATAGAGCAGGGTGTGCTTGGACAGCAAGCGCAGGAAGTAGCGGCAGTGACGGTCCGTCCAATCCATCATCGGCGCAACGCTGAAGCGGCGTGAAAGAGGTTGTGGCAATGAGGCTGTGGTGTTCGAGGGCATGAGGCTCTGCTTTGAGGCGTAGCGGTGCGAAGGCAGCAAATGCCCGCGTACCGTGGATCTGAAGTTCGATGGCGCCGAGTTTATCAGGAAAGCCGCAGGCGATTGTGCTTGTTCCCCTCCGGCAGGGGCTGTCCACAAAAGGCCGAGAGCGGGCCCTGATAGGTCATTGAACGCGGCCGAAGTTGCGCCACAAACGCTTCGTCGAGTGATACCCCACCATCACGGCAAACCGCAACCAGACCCCGGCAGAGATGCACCAGGACAGTGCTTTTGGATAGTCATCACGAAAGAACTTGCCGTAGAAGCGGATCATGCCGCGGTGCTTGTGCCATTCGACAAAAACCGGGCGTGAACGGCTACAGGCGCCCCAGGCATGGAAAATCCTGGCCTGGGGGACGAAGCAGACCTTCCAGCCACCCAGACGAAAACGCATGCACAGGTCCAGGTCTTCGCAGTGCAGGAAATAGCCCTCATCCCAGCCGCCAACACTGTCCAGTGCTTCGCGCTTGACCAGCATGCAGGCCCCGGAAATGGCCTCCACGTTCAGCGGCCGCGTAGGCAGGGGCTCGCGATGCAGGAGAAAGTCGGAAAACAGTCGCGGCGACAATTTGGCCAGGCCCGATAGATTGAAGGCGCGGATTATTGCCCGACGTGGGGTGGGAAAGACCCGGCGGCCACCCGGTTGCTCGCTGCCGTCGAAGTTACACAGCAATCCTCCCGCCATGCCAAGGTCGTTGGAATGACGCAGGACGTTGCTCATCCGTTGAATTGCACCGGCCTGCAGTACGGTGTCGGGGTTGAGAAACAGGATATGCGGCTGGACACAGAGTGTGATGCCCAGGTTGCAGCCTGCGGCGAAGCCGATATTGCGCTCATTGCGCATGACCACCAGGCGTTCATCAGTACCGTAGCGGGCCTGCACCCGCTGCAGGCTGTCGTCGTGGGAGGCGTTGTCCACCAGTACCAGTCTGTTGACACCTTGGGCCAGCACCGAGCCGACGCAGTCTTCGAGCAGAGGGCCGGCGTTGTAGTTGACGATGACGACGTCACAGGATTGTGGCATGGGCTACTTCAAAACGTTTGGTCCAGGAGTTGGCTTCGCGAAACCTCAGGGTGTCACCCAGAGGCTCGTTAAAGGCCAGGGCCTGGTGTATGACCCGAGGAATATCCGCGACGGCCTCACTGAGAAAAACTCCCGGTGCGTGGCGTCGGGTGCTCATTTCGCCAAAAATCGTGCTGACCACCGGCAGGCCGAGGGCTCGGTATTCGTAGTATTTGATCGGGTCGACGAAGCGGGTGATGTCATTTCTCTTGAATGGAATCAGACCGATGTCGAATTCGGTCATTGTTTCCAGCGCGGCTTCATGCGAAAGCGCCGGCAGGCGCAGGATATTGGGCGGCAGTGAGGAAGGAATCGGCCCGTGTTGCGGGCCGATCAAGCGTACTTCAGCTTCCGGGAACTCCAGTGCCAGGGAGCGGATAAAGTCCCAGTCGAACCATTTGGCGAGGGTTCCGACGTAGCCGAACACCCGTCTCTGCCCGGGGGTTGCCGGCCGGGACAGCGGCAGCGGGGGCAGCCGTTCGCTGGCGCAGCCGTTGAGCAACAGGCGTGCGTTGACCTCTTGCTGCAACCAGTAGTGCTGAAGGCTCGAGCAGGAGGTCAGGGCCATGGTCACGGCCTTGGCGGTTTCGTGCTGGCGCCGGCTCATGGCCCGGCGCGACCAGCCGTGATAGAAGGCCGGCACATTGTCCATGACGTCATAGAAGCTACTGTCGAAGATCGGTTCGCGCAGCAGTTGCAGAGCCAGGTGAGAGGGCTTGCCAATGCCCAGTTGGGTAGGGCCCTGGGCAAAGTCTCGGACCTGTTGTATCAGGGGGCGCCAGAACAGGCGGTTCAACCAGCCCGAGCCGGGCAGGGGTTCGATCGGCAGGGCCCAGGGTTGGCTCAGGGTCAGCCAGTCCGGCTGAGGTTGATGCTGGGCATGCGCAGGGCGCCGTTCAAGAAGGTCGGCGAGCACCGGCAGACGTGTGGGGTAGGGTTCGACCCACAGCACCGGGGCCTGGGTGAAGGCGTGAAACTGCCTGACCAGTTCGTGCGGCCGTTGCGCGAAGCTGTGCCAGCTGACCGGCGAAAGATAGACCAGTTTCATGGTTTCTCCCGGGTTATGTGGGGAGTCCATGGGCGAGCCCATTTGGCTTCATAGAGGGCTTTGTTGCGGTCGAAGAGTTGCTGGCGCTGGTTGCCGGGCAACTGTTTGAAGGAAGCCGAAAGGTGATGGTGGATGAACACGTCCTCGGCGAAGGCGCAGGACAGTCCCGCCTCCTCGACCCGCCGACAGTAATCGTCGTCCTCGAAAAAGCCCAGGCCGAAGGCTTCGTCGAGAGGGCCCACGCGCTGGAAAGTCGACCTGGGCATCATCACGGCAAAAAAACCCAGGGTGGCGCATGGCACGGTCAGGCCGGCATGGCGCCACGTGTGTTGCCGGGCGCGGATCGGCATTTCCCAGGAGTCCTGATAGTGGATGTCGATCCTGGCTTCATTGCCGATGTTGTTGGTGACCGGCCCGATCAAGCCAAGCCCGGGGTCATGCTGCAAATGCCGGCGCAAGGTTTGGGTCCAGCCGGCCGTTACCTGGGTGTCATTGTTGAGCAGGGTTAAAAATTCGCCCTTGGCCTGGGCCAGGCCCTGATTGCTCGCTGCAGCGAAGCCACGGTTACTGTTGTTGAGAATGAGCCGGTGCCCATGCTCGCTGGCCCAGCGTTGCAGAAATTCGACGCTGCCATCGGTGGAGGCGTTGTCCACGACGATGATTTCCAGCTGCTGACCCTGGGGATCGGCGACCAGGCTGGCGAGGCATTCGCGAGTGAACGCCAGGTTGTTGTAGGTCACCACGATCACACTCACCAGGGGCTCGGGATGAGTACCCTCGACGAGGCTGACCAGGGCTTGCACCCGGTGTTTCCAGGTCTGTTGCGCGGCAAATTGCTGGCGTTGAAGGCGGGCAGTTGCGCTGGCAGGCTCTTGCAGCGCCTGGGCGATGGCTGCAATGAAGGCGGGGGTATCCCCGGCGATCCACAGCTGCTGGGTGAATTCATGCAGCTCGGGAAGGTCCACTGCCACCACTGGCTTGCCGGCACTGAGGTATTCGTAGACCTTGACCGGGTTGGTGGCCAGGGTCAGGGGTTCGGTGCGAAAGGGCAGGATGCAGACGTCGAAGCTCTGCAGGTAACTGGACAGTTGTGCATAGGGGACTTCGCCAGTCAGCCTGACGTTGGCATGGCTGCGCAAGCGCGCGCCGACCTCGGCGGTGTCCGCGCCAATCAGCAGGACAGTGCAGTGGCCAAAGGCCTCGGCAATCGCCGCAACCCGCTCTACATCGAACCAATGGGCCAGTGCCCCGTAGTAGCCGATTACCGGACGTCCCTGGGGTTCCTGGTAGCGCTGCTCCGATCGCGAGGAGAAGTACGCGAAGTCGGCAGCGTTGCGTAGCACCGCACGCTGCTGCAAGGCACTGGCGGGACACTGCTCGTTCCAGTGCTGCTCAAGCCAGGCCGAGGCGAACAGCGTCACATCGGCCTGGTGCATCAGCTCGCGTTCGAGCTGCAGCAGGCCCGGGGCGTTGTGGCCAAATCCCTGATGATGATCCATGCAGTCGTAGACCACCCGGCTGTTGGGCAGCCGCCCGGCGACCGTCGACCAGAAGGGGTGCTGGATCAGTGAGATGACCCCAGTGGAATCGGCCCAGCTCAAGAGTTCACCAATACTGCGTCGCAGTTGTCGGACTTCTGGCTCACTGGCTGGTTGGAGGTAGATGGACGGTGCGCCACAGGCAAACAAGCGCACCTCGAACAGGCATCCCTGGCCGTCAAGCGGGCGCAGCGAGAAGCCGTCGCGCAGGTCGTCCTCCAGGGTGGCCGAGACATAGAACACTCGCCGGCGCTCAAGGCTCAATCCCCGGGCCAGGTGCTGTGGGCGCTGGTGGCGAAAATCCCAGTCGATGACGCCCCAGATCACATAGTCCGGTAGCCCCGGGCGCTGTGCCTGCAAAGGGATGTTCGGCGCCAGGAAAACCTTGGCTGCCTGGCGCCGCCGACGCAGGGCGCGCAAGGGGGGCATCAGGGCGCCGTGGTACAGGCGTCGCAGCAGGGTCTTCAGCGCAGAGGGTAATGGCAGGCGATGATAGGCACCGCGCAACCGCTTGAGCAGTGAGAGCTGTACGTTTTCGTTCATCGTCGGCCTCCCGGTGCAGGAGCGTTCAATGGCGTGGCCCGGTTTTTTTGGGCGTGGCGGCGACGATCACGAAATCGCTGTGCAGCGCCCCCGATTCGATCAGCCCATCCTCGATGTCGAAGAGCATCTGCAGGACTCGCATCGATTGCGGATCGTCGGCCTTGAAGTTGCCGGCGATGCCGTGCAGCAGGAACTGCAGCAGGGTGCCGCCGCAGGCATTGAGGACCTGGATATCAAAATGCTCGCCAACCACCTTGAGGATATCCTGGGAGCGCACGGCCTCCGAGGGGTCTACCTTCACGACTTCCAGCGGATCGGGCAGCGGTACGTTGTGCTGCAACTGGCCATAGGAACCCTGGACGAAGGAGCGGCGCAGGGGGGGAGGAATCAGCGCGAAGGCATGGCTGATGGCCGCGCATTGTGGCGCGTCGAAGGCAAAGTGATTGGCGCCCACGTACTCATTGAAAAACAGCCAGCCGTCAGCCTTCAACGATTGGCGGACATTGGCGCAGACACTCTCCAGTTCGCGGATGTGGTGCAGTGAGCCGTTGAACCAGACCGCGTCGTAATGAGCGCTGGGCAGGCTCACCCGTTCTACGTCGGTGAGGCTGTACTCCAGGCTGTCGGCACCGAGAGCCGCCGCTTGTGCCCGGGCCGTTTCCAGCGCTGCCGGTGCGATGTCCAGGGCGTCGCAGTGCTGGAAGGCATTGAGGCCGTAGAGTTCGCGCTCAAGGCTACCGGTGCCACAGCCGATGCTCAGCATGCGCTGTACCGGCAGCCGGCCCGCCAGGAAGGTATTCAGGCAGTAGGTTACCCAGTGGCCATGGCCGCTGCCGGCTGTCGCCTTGTGCTGGTGACGCCGCTGCACGGCTGGCACCGCAAGCCAATAGACATCAGCGGAAAACGCGTCTGATCCGGCCTGGTTCTCGGACCAGTGCTCGGCGGTCAGCGCCTTGCGCTGGCGCTCCTCGGCGTCGTCTTCCGGTAGGGCATGGACTGTTTCCAGCGTTCGACCACTGAGCTTGTGAATTATTTTTTTCAGCACGTTCGGCCTCTTCCTTTGGTTCAAGCCGGTTTTCCGGCTCAGTCAACGAGACGTGTTCCCGGCTTGCGGTCTTCTACCTGCCTACGTACCTGGACATGGGGTTGCCAGGTGCCCCACTTGCTTTCGAAATAGGCCTGGTTCTTCTCCCATAGGCGTTGGTATTCCCCGCTGGCGATCAGGTGCTTGAACGAGGCCTGGCCGTAGTGATGGATGAAGCTGTCTTCGGCGCACACCGTGCGCAACCCTGCAGCCTGGATGCGACGGCTATAGTCGTCGTCTTCGAACATCCCGATGCCGAAGGTTTCATCCAGCCAGCCCACCTGTTCCAGTACATCGCGGCGCAGGGCCACGCAGAACATCGCCAGCATCGGAATATCGAAGCAGCGTCCCTGATACCGGCTGGTGCGGCGGTCGGCGAAGGCTTCCAGATCAGCAAGGTCGTTGTAGTCGATGGCAACCTTGGCCTCGTTGCCCACTGCATTGGTAGTAGGGCCCACGAGCCCTATCTGCGGGTCGTCCAGGTGTCGCAACAAGGGCGCCAGCCAGCCCTTGGGCACCACGGTGTCGTTGTTGAGCAGCACCAGATAGTGGCCCCGGGCGAGGCGCAGCCCCTGGTTGTTGGCAGCGGCAAAACCGAGATTGTCCTGGTTGAACACAATGCTCACCCTGGGCTCGGTGCGGGCCAGGTAGCGCAGGTAGTTGCGGGTGTCGTCCCGGGAGTTGTTGTCGACGACGATCAGTTCGACATTCGGATACAGGGTATTGCGCAGCAGACTGTCGATGCAGCCCTGGGTCAGGTGCACGTTGTTGTAGGTGACGATGATCACCGAGACCTTCGGGTGCAGATCGACCAGGGCGTTGCGGGTTTCCTCGAAGCGCTGTCGCCAGTCATTGTCCCGGGCCAGCGCGATTCGCTGTTTCCAGCGCTCGGGATCGGTCTCTCCCAGGGCCGCTTCAATCTGCGTCACGAAACCTGTAGGTCCCTCGGCAAAGTACACATAGGGGGCATAGATCTGCATTTCCAGGAGCGGCACCGATACCACGGGTTTTCCGGCGCTGATGTACTCGTAGAACTTCACTGGATCCACCGCGTGGGTCACATCGTAGAGCCGGAATGGAATGATGCAGACGTCGAAGCGATAGAGATATTGCGGCATCTGCGCATAGGCTCTGCGCCCCAGCAGATGCACATTGGGCAAGTTGTCGAGGCCGGCCAGGTCGTCCACGAACACATCACCGATCAGCACCAGGTTCCACTGCGGTCGTAGCCGGGCGATGGCCGCGAGCAGCTCGAAGTCGACCCACTCGGCCAGGCCGCCGTAAAAACCGATCACCGGGCCTTTGAGGTCTGCCAGCAATGAGTTGGGCGAGCAATGGCTGGCAAAGAAGTCGAAGTCCACACCGTTCCTCACCAGCAGACAGCGGCGACTCTGGCGGGCCCATTTGGCCTGAAGCACGGCAGCGGTGACGGTGACCAGATCGGCTTGTTCCACCAGGACCTGTTCCTGGGCCAGAAGCGGCTTGCCGATGTTCGGGAAGTCCTGCCATTCGTCCATGCAGTCGTACTGCACGAGCCAGCCATGTGCCTGGCGCAGGTGCAGGACCAGGCGGGTCCAATAGGGCAGGTGAACCACCGAGACCGCGGTGCTGATCTGGAAGTCGTCAACCAGGGCTTGCAGCGCCCTGGCATTGCTCTGCAGGTTGTCTTCGGTGATGCAGGTGGCGTAGTAGTCCTGCCGTGAATGCCCGCGCAAGCAGACTTCGAAGACACCAGGGGCCACTTGTTGCACGCAGTAGGGCCGATCGGCCAGCGGTGACGGGGAGAGAATGATGTAGAACACTCGATAACCGTGCGCGGCGAACTGGCTCATCAGTTGCTGGGGCCGCTGGAATCTTGCGGACCAGTCGATGTTGGCAAAGCACAGCAAGTCGAAATGACGGGGCTGGGTCAGCGGCTGCGCCGTTTCTGCTGGCGTGTCGTCAGAGGCGGGCACGGGTGGGGACGGCAATGGCTGGAGTGGTTCGGCATGGCGATAGGGGTACTCGCTGTCCCCGTTGATCTTGCCGTGGCGCAGCCACTGCAGGAGCATGCGCAGGGGCCGGGTCAGGCGCCAGGACCGCGAGCGACGCATATGTTCGATATGGGTCAGGGCCGCATCGCGTTCCAGGATCGCCTGCCGACGCTCCTGCTGCGCCACACCGCTTTCCTGCCGCGAGGTGGGCGATTTATCCATGTTGGCTCACATAGTTGTGCAGGGGGGGCTGGTCTCCGGCCGGCCACATGGAGCTGACAGCGCCGGGGCGGTAGAAGGTCACGGTCATGCTGCGTCGTGAAGTCCTGCAACTGTCCACCACTTGCGATACCGCGTGCCAGGAATGGTCGGCACGCACCAACACCGCGGAATGGCCCACCAAGGGCGGTATCACTGCCACCACATCCGTTGGGTCGGCAGAGCGCAGGATGTTCAGGCAGCCACCGTCCTCGATGTTCCAGGACTCGTTGAAATACAGAATGTGGGTCACCAGCTTGTCGCCGAGGTCCGGGTGGGGGCCGAGGCAGGCCCGTGGTCCGTAATGGAAGACGTTGATTTCCATCGGTACGGTACGCAGGTCGATATCGGTCAGCGTCGACAGGGCCAGGCGATAACCGGGAGCAGTCAGCTCCCTGGCCAGTTCCTGCCAGGCGGGGCTCAACCCCGGTTCGTGGACAATGCGCCCGGTGCCCATTTCCACCAACTGCCGCGCCTGATACTCGTAGTCCTTTTCGCCGCCATAGCCGGAGACAGTCTTGAACGCGTCATGGGGATAGGTCGCGGCCAGCGCCGCGGCGTTTTCCGGCGAAAACAGGTGGCTGATCTGTCCCCAGCGAAAAGGCTGGGAATGCAATGGCTGTCGGCTGAGCATGGTCAGGTCCAACATGATGTTCATCCTCCTAGAAGGCGTTGCAGGCTGCGCCGGATCGAACGCAGCGGCGCGGTGAGGCGAAAGGAGTTGGAGCGATGCATTCGGCGCAGCTCCCTGTGTACCTGGCCGATGAGTTCCAACTGGTGGTGATGCACTTGCGTCAGTTGCTGTAATTGGGCACGCAGTTCTTCCAGCTCGGTTTTCTGTTCCAGGCATTCTTCACGCCCGCCCAGACGGGTTTCCTCCAGCAGGCCAGGCAGTGATTGCCAGAGTTGATCCATCGCCGGATGGGTGTGGCGGCGACCTTGGCGGATGAGTTCGGCGACCTGGTCCCAGTGGTGACGCAGTTGTTCCTGGGCTGCGCTCAGCCGAGAGCAGGGAGGCTGCCGTCCCAGGCGCTCCAGCAGCCATTGCGGGTCGATGGTCTGCCCGGCATGCAGAGGGTAGATGCCCGGGTAGTCCCGCAAGGCGGTGTATTTGCCCTGGTCCAGGTTGGCCGAGCTGAAGATCGGCACGCCGAAGACCAGGGCGGTGATTGCCAGGTGATAACTGTGGCCAATCACGCCTTGGGCATGGGCCAGGACCTCCGCCAGCAGCAGTGGCGCGGGCCAGGTAGGCAGGCTCGCCGCGCGCGGCAGGTCGTTACCGAGGATCGATTCGTGATCACCCAGCACCGGACCGATGGGCAGTAGCAGCAATTGCCACTGGGCAAACAGTGCCGAGTGGGTTTTCCACAGGTGGAGAAAGTTTTCCAGGCCGGCAATCGAATGCACTACCAGATAGGGGCCGCTCAAGCCTGCCTGTCTACACAACTGTCGATACTCGATGGACGGCTGCTGCAGGTCGATCAGGTTGGGCAGGCCAAATGCGCTGTCTGGCAGTACCTCCACCCGAGCCTGCTCACTCAAGGCCGACAGACTGGCTTGAGACAGGGCATCGCGGACCTGCACATGGGGGCTGAGCTCCAGGGTCAGCTTGACCAGGGGCGCGGCCCAGGTCGGAATTTCATTGCAGTGCATGCCTGGAGCGTTCCAGATCAGCGGCACGTTGTGTTGCAGGGCTATCAATGCGGGCGATAGCCAATAGCCGGTAGGGTGATGGATCTGCGGAGTCGGCGGGTAATACCCAGTGGCCACCAGCTTGTCGAAGCGGATGATGAAGCCACCGCCGATCAACACCCCGTCCAGGGACTCGATCAACTGCGGCAACTGGCTGACCGAGGTCACCGGATAAGGCCATGACGGTGGGGTGCGGTCGTGGTAGGAGAAGGCATGCACTTGCACGTCACCCAGGCGCGCCTGCAACTCTGCCTTGGCGATGATGGGAAACAGCAGGTCTCCGTAGTTGGCCACGTCAAAGGTGCCGAAAATGCCGACTTGCCACACCTTGTTGCTCATGAACGCTCCTCGACGGCCAGGGATTTTTGCAATTCACTGGTGACGCTTTCGATATGCAAATCGACGATTCCGAGGAAATGCGTATTGCCTGGCAAAGTGTCGAAGGCCAGGACCGCCACCTGCTTTTCAATCAGCTGAGAGGTCTCTTCCGTCTCGCCATTCATCAACTTGAGGGTGATGTGGTAGCGCCCGGCAGCCAGGTTGGCAGCGAAGCGCAAACGTACAGAGGCGCTGCGCCAGCCTCCGTGGGACGGGCCGCTGGGCAACGCGACATTGACCCCGCTGACCACCAGCAGCCTGGCTTCCTGGAGGGTCAGGCTGAGGTTGGGCCGGGCGATGGCGTCACTGATCAGGGTGTCGATGGCGATCTCGATCGTGTCGCCATGGGCGAAGCTCGAGTATTGCGTCCCGGTGCTATGGAAGGAGGCCGCGGTGATACGCCCCTCCGCGGTGCCGAAGGCCATGCCGTGTTCCGGATTGAGGGCGGTCTTGGGGGTCACCTGGATGGCGCCGTTGCTGGCCCAGCGTCGCTGTTCATCACGCATGTCCAGCAGGTAGAGCTCGGCCATCTCCTCCGGGGCGCCGCAGGCACGGATTTGGCCATCACGCAGATACAGGGCCCGGTTGCAGAAGCGCTTGACCATGCTCATGTCATGGGACACGAACAGCAGGGTCATGCCTTGTCGAGTCAGGCGGTCCAGGCGCTCCAGGCATTTGAATTGAAACGATGCATCACCGACGGCCAGAGCCTCGTCGACGATCAGGATATCCGGCTCGACGCAGACCGATACGGCAAAGGCCAGGCGTACCAGCATACCGCTGGAGTAGGTCTTGGTCGGCTGCTCGATGAACTCGCCGATGCTGGCGAACGCGGCAATTTCATCGAAGCGTGCCTCGATTTCTGCGCGCTTGAGCCCCAGCAGTGCGCCGTTCAGGTAGACGTTTTCACGCCCGGTGAACTCCGGATTGAAGCCCGAGCCCAGCTCCAGCAAGGCGGCGATACGGCCATGGCTGACGACGTTGCCGGACGAGGCGGTGAGGGTGCCGCAGATAAGTTGCAGCAAGGTCGACTTGCCACTGCCGTTGCGTCCGATGATGCCCAGGGTCTCGCCCCGATGAACTTCCAGGGAAACACCTTGCAAGGCCCAGAATTCGCGATAGCGGCGTTTGCCGCGAGGCAGCAGCAATTGCAGCAGGCGGTCCCGGGGCTGTTGGTAGATGTGATAGCACTTGCCCAGTTGCTGGGTCTTGATCGCCAGCTCAGAGCACATCGGCAAACCCCTCGCGGGTCTTTTCGAACCATATCCGTCCGAGCACCGCTACGGCGCTTGCGACTATCAACTCACCGAACCACAGGCGGATATCGGGCACTACCCCCCAGATCATTACGTCTCGGGAGGACTCGATCACCAGGGTCAGCGGATTCAGGTAGAGCCAGTGCTGATAGGACGCCGGCAATGCGCTGACCGGATAGAACACCGCCGACAGCAGCATCAAGGCCGACATCAGCACCCCGATGACCTGGTCGATATCCCGAATGTAGACGCCGAGGGAGGCGAGTATCCAGGACAGTCCGAGAGTGAAGAGTGCCAGTGGCAGCAGCACCAGTGGAAACAGCAGGGCGGTAAGGGGAGGCAGGCCGAAGGCCAAAAGATGGAATGCCAGCCAGACGACGAAGCTCACCAGGGTGTGGAACAGCGCCGCCCCAAGGGTCACACAGGGCAGGATGTCCAGGGGAAACATCACTTTCTTCACGTAGTTGACGTTGCTCGGGATCAGTTTCGGAGCACGGGTAAGGCACTCGGAAAACAGGTTGAAAACCATCATCCCGGCGAACACCAGCAGTGCGAATTGGCTTTTTGAGTCGTCCTCGCTGCCCCAGCGCACCTTGAACAACACGCTGAAGACAAAGGTGTACACCAGCAGCATGAACAGAGGGTTGAGGAAGGACCAGAGCAGCCCGGCGATCGAGCCGCGATAGCGGCCGATGATTTCGCGTTCGATCAGCGCCAGCAGCAGTTCTTGGTGGCGCCAGGGCCTGAAGGTGAAGCGGTCAAGCACAATCCTCCCAGTCAACGGCAGCTCCTTGCTCATTCAGTTCTCAACACCGTTCAATCCGCGCTCTGGAGATACACAGGCGCGAGAGGGTGGTTTGAGGCGAAGTATTCTTATGAGTTGTTTATAGACCAGGAATCCATGAAGTGAATGGCCGCAATGACTTTTTGGATGAGCAGCAATAGTCGACGCATCGATGCCAGCAGTCGGCTGCAAGGCGCTGCAGTGATGGCCCATGGGCGGTGCCTCGGGCAGGGGGGCCACACCTGAAGCCGCGAATTGGCGCATCGGTCGAACGCTGCCACGGGGGGGGCGAAAGGGCGCGGTGAGCCGGCTGACTCACTGCGTCCCCATTTCTCGGCTCAGAGTGCGCGCGCTGCCATCTGATCCGCCAGGGCGTGCGCCTGGCACGTGGCTGCCTGTCGGGATGCCAGGTCCATCTCGGCTCCCAGGATGGTTTTTTCAACGATCAGCGAATGTTGGTCATTGACGCCGATGAAATTCAGCCATGCCTCGATATAGGGCTTCTGGAAGTCGAATGCCTGCGCGGGGGTGTCCGAGCGGGCCGAAAAATCCAGGCCCCGGGCATAGCTGACCACGGCTGTCTTGTTGTTCAGCAGGCCCTGCAGGCCTCGCTCGGGGTCGAAGCTGAAGAGGATGCCCTGGTGGGACACCAGGTCGATGAAATGCTTGAGCTTGTAGGGAATGCTGAAGTTCCACAGTGGCACCGAGAACACCAGCAAATCGGCTTCATGCAGGGGCGCGGCCAGTTCCTGGAGCCCGGCCCAGGCCTGTTGTTCGGCGGGACTCAGCGGTTGGCCACCGAGCAGGGCGTATTTGGCGTCCATGGCGGTCTGGTCGAGCTCCGCAAGGTCCAGGCTCCACAGGTCCAGGGTGCGAACTTCGGTGCTCGGTACCTGCTGTTGGTAGCGTTGAATGAACTGGCGGGCGATCTCCATCGAGGCGGAACGGCGCAAGCGGGGAGAGCATTGGATGTGCAGGAGCTGGGTCATGGACGAGTCTCTGGGTGGACAGCAATGACCGTTATTGCAACATAGCTTGTTTTTAAATATAAATTGTCATTCGGCCACTTATTGATCGTGAAATAAAATATGTTTGATGCTCTGCTGCTCCGGACTTTTGTCACCGTCGTCGATGAGCAGGGATTCAGTCGTGCCGCGCACAAGCTGCACCTGACCCAGTCGGCGGTCAGCGGGCATCTGCGTCGCTTGGAGCAGCAGGTGGGCAAGCCGCTGCTTCAACGCACCACCCGCTCGCAGCAATTGACCCCGGACGGGGAGCGGCTGATGGCCTATGCCCGGGCAATCCTGGCGCTGAATCACGATGCCTGGACTGAATTGACTCGAGTGCCATTTCACGGGCGAATGGGGATCGGCCTGTCCGAGGACTTTGCCGAACCTCGCCTGTTGCGTGCGCTGCAGGCGTTTTCCGGGCAATACCCGGGCCTCCAGCTCGATATTCAGGTCAGCATTCCCGGCACGCTCCTGGACTTGCTGGCCCAGGGCAGCCTGCAAGTGGTGGTGGGGTCGTTATGCGAAACGGCGGCGCCTGGCCAACTGCTGTGGTCCGAACCGCTGGTCTGGGCCGGGTTGCCGGCTGCAGTCGCAACCCTGCCCACACCGTTGCCCTTGGCGCTGTTTCCCGAACCCTGTCCCTACCGCGCCGTGGCCCTGGGGCGGTTGGCCAGGGCCGGTATCGCGCAGCGCACGGCGATGCTCTGCAGCAGCAACTCGGCGTTGCGCGCGGCGGTGCTCTCGGGTTTTGCAGTGGCGCCCATGGCGGTCAGCCAACTGGGGGCGGGGCTCTGTGTCCTGGGAGTGGAGTCTGGTCTGCCGGAGCTGCCCGAGGCTCAGTTCCGGCTGTTCACCGCGCCCGAGGCGGATCAGACTATGACGGCGGCGCTGGCTCAGGTCATTGTCGAATATTGCTCCGGTCGACGTTCCGGGCTTTAGGCATTGCCTTGCGCGGCCGATAATCCATTGCGGGCAAGCGGTGTGTGGTTGCGACCGGGCCTGGGGTCGGTGTTCGACTCATCATGGATGCGATATTTTGTACGGCGCTGGCGGATGAGCCAGTCTCGAAAACAACAAGGGATCTGTGCCACTGTTCAGGCCTCTCCCGTCAGGACGACCCTTTTGCCTGTCCCCATATACGATCCTCATCATGCCCCTGGCGGCACCCTGAAGCGCCTGCCCCTGCTCAAGGCGGCAGTGGCGTTCATCGCCACGGTGTTTCTGTGCCTGTGCGGGCTGCTGTATCTCCAGCTGGAGCAGTCCTGGCGCCATGACTTGGCCCAGGCGCAAGTCAACTCCACCAACCTGACCCGGGCCATTGCCCAGCAGGCCGAAGACACCTTCATGGAGGCCGACCTGGTATTGATGAGCCTCTCCGAATGGATCCAGGCCTTGGGCGATGGGCCCCAGCAGCGGCTTCGTCTGCAGCAGATCTTTGCCCGGCGCGTGCAGGCCCTGGCGCAACTCAGCGGCGTGTTTCTCTACGACAGGCAGGGCCGCTGGGTGGTCAGTTCCTTTGATGACTCGCCCCATGGCGATGATGTGGCAGACCGCGACTATTTCAGGTTCCACCAGCAGAACGCTTCGTTGCAGGCGCACATCAGCCCGGCGATTCGCAGCCGTGCCAATGGCGAATGGATCATCCCTATTTCTCGGCGGATCAATGACCAGGACGGAAACTTCCAGGGCGTGCTGATGGCCGGTATCAAGCTGGCGTATTTCGATCAGTTCTTCAAAAGCTTCAATATCGATGAACATGGCGTGATGTTCCTCGCCCTGTCCGACGGTACCTTGCTCGCCCGGCGACCGTTCGAGGAGCGCCAGGTGGGCGCCTCCCTGTCCCGTGGCGAGATCTTCGGCAAATACCTGCCGGAGGCCCCTGCGGGCAATGCGATGATCACCTCGATCGTCGACGGAGTGACGCGCCTGTATGGCTATCGCCAGTTGCAGGCGTATCCGCTGGTGGTGGCAGCGGCGAACTCCCAGAGCTCGATTCTCCAGGGCTGGTATGCCTCGGCCTATCAGTCCTCGGCAATTGTCGCCCTGGTGTTGCTGGGGGTGGGGCTGTTCGGTTGGGTGTTTGTGCATCAGGTGCGCAACAACGAGCGGATCGAGAGCGATTTGCGCGAGGCCCAGGAGGCCCTGGAGGTGATTGCCACCCATGACAGCCTGACTGGCCTGGCCAATCGACGCCTGTTCGAGCGCTCCCTGGAGATCGAGTTCGGCCGTGGCGCACGAAAAAGCAGTCCGCTGAGCCTGATCATGGCCGACATCGACTACTTCAAGCGCTACAACGATACCTACGGCCATGTGGCGGGGGACCATTGCCTGGCTGAAGTGGCCCAGGCCCTGAAAGCCTGTTGCCAGCGCAAGGCCGACCTGGCGGTGCGCTACGGCGGCGAAGAGTTTGCGGTGCTGCTGCCCGACACCGACATTCACGGTGCCCTGGCCATGGCCGAGCAGATTCGCCAGAGCGTCATGGCACGCAACATCGCTCATTCCGGTTCCCCGGAAGGGCGCGTGACCATCAGCCTGGGTTGCTACACTTTCGTGCCCACGGGACGCGACAGCAGTGAAATGTTCATCGAGCGCGCGGATGCGGCGCTGTACCAGGCCAAGGCCTCGGGCCGCAACCGGGTGGCGGCCCTGGCGGTGGAAAAGGCCGGAGAGCATTTGCAGCGCTCCGACCGTTGAGCCGTTACCAGGTTTTGCAGAAGATCTGGTTGGCGTAGGCGTTGCCCCCGAATTCATACGCCGTGGTACCGACGACGTCATAGCCCTGGGCCAGGTAGAAGGCCAGTGCCGGATGATTTTCCGCCCAGGCGGTCAGCCACAGGCAGCAGGCCTGCTGCGCCCGGGCCAGGTTCTCGGCCTGGTGCAGCAGGGCCTGGCCGACGCCCTGCCTGTGGGCATGACGCTGCACATACAGGCGCACCAGTTCCAGGCCTTGAGCCAACTGCGCCTGGGGCGCGCGGGTGTTCTGCGCGACTTCCACGAAGCCCAGCAAATGGCCATTGCGCTCCGCCAGCAGCAGGGTCCTGTAGGGATCCGCCAGCCGCTGCTGGAACTGCTTGGGCGCATACACGCTCAAGGCTTCCTCGGCCAGGTCTGCACGCATGCCGTCGACGGCATAGGTATCGAGGAAAACCTGGGTGGCGAGACCGCTGATGCACAGAGCGTCTTGGCTTTCAGCGAGGCGCAGGGAAAGAGAGGTGGGCATGACTGCATCCTTGTAGGCAGTTATTGGCATTCAGCGCGGCCAGGGTTGGCCGAGCAGTTGCAGCAGGTGTTGGCGTACCCGGGGCCACTCATCGTCGATGATGCTGAAGCGCACGGCATTGCGCTTGCGGCCGTCGGGCATGATGCGCTCATGGCGCACAATGCCTTCCTGTTGCGCCCCCAGGCGCAGGATCGCCGTTCGAGAGGGGTGATTGATTTCGTCGGTGGTGAATTGTACCCGTATGCAAGCCATGTCTTCGAAGGCATGGCTCAGCATCAGGTACTTGGCCTCGGTGTTGACGAAGCTGCGCTGCCAGCTTCTGGCGATCCAGGTGTTGCCGATTTCCAGCGTGTGGTTATGGCGCTCGATCTTGCCGAAACACGTATAGCCAATCACCTCGCCGGTGGACTTGAGTCGAGTGACAAAGGGCAGTGCAGTACCGGCGTCGCGATTGTTGAGCGCTGCCGCCAGGTAGTGATCGATGGTGTCGGGGGAGGGCACCTGGGTGAAGGGCAGGTTCCACAGCTCGCCGTCCCTTGCGGCTTCCACCAGGGCGCTGGCGTCGCCGGGTTGCAAAGGTTGCAAGATGATTCTCTGGCCTTCCAATGGCTGCATGGCGTACGGCTCTCCAGGTAAAGCGAGGGGAAGAAAGCAGCGGCTATTACAGGAGCCCCGCCGATGCTTGGCAAGATCCAATCCAGAGCCAATGCAATAAAAAATATCAGCCGCATTGATTGTTGAAACTCCGCGCTTTTGGCTTATACATATTGCCGACCTGTCAGGGCCCGAGGAATAACGCCTGGGCCCTGCGCGACCCTCATTTCAAGGATTTGTGCATGAGCCAGCCGCACCTGATGAACTTCGATCTCTATCTGCACCGACTCGGTTACCACAGTGCGCCGCCGCCGACTCTGGACACCTTGCGGGAGCTGCAACTGCGCCACGTCTGTCAATTTGCCTTCGAGAACCTCTCGAGCCTGTTGCGCCTGCCAGTGCCCATCGATCTGGCGTCGGTGGAACGCAAGATTCTCCAGGAAGGGCGCGGCGGCTACTGCTACGAGCTCAATCAGAGCTTCCTGGCGCTGTTGCAGCACCTGGGTTATGAGGCGCGGGGCATCACCGGGCGGGTGGTGATGGGCGGGCCGGAAGATGCGCTTACCTCTCGCAGTCATCGCCTGTCGGTACTGGACTTGGATGGGCAGCGCTATGTCGTCGATGTCGGCTTCGGTGGCATGGTGCCCACTGCGCCGCTGCTCCTGGATACCGAGGACGAACAGGCCACGCCCCATGAGCCCTACCGCATCACGGCGCGTGAGGGCAGTTACACCTTGCGCGCCAAGGTCGCGGGTGAATGGCGGGCGATGTATGTCTTCGACCTGCAGGTGCAGGGAGATGTGGATTACGAAATGGGCAACTGGTACGTCTCGACCCATCACGACTCGCCTTTCGTGGGGCAGTTGAAGGTCGCGCTGATCGGCCCGGGTGTGCGTCGTACCTTGCACAATGGAAGCTATGCCCTGCATCGGCTGGGGTTGCCCAGCGAGCGCCGGGAAATCACCAGTGCCGAGGAGCTGATGAGCCTGCTGCAGGGCGAGTTCGGCCTGCGCCTGCCGTCCCATCCGGATCTGCCGCGAGTGCTGGAGCAGTTGCTGGAAGCCTGAGCCGCTGTGCTCTCTGTGCCGGCAATGGTCGGGTACGGAAGCGGTTCCCGATTAAAGCCGGAGACCTTCGCTCCCTAGAATCGAGCGCCGAAATGGCACTTTTCTATGGAGAGAATCATGCAGAAGATAACCCGTTCAAGCGGATCCCGGAGCCTTGCCTCCCCGCTACAACGCCTGCGTCTGGGGCTGTTTGCTGGCCTGCTGGGGCTGCTTGGCCTGTGCTCGAGCAACAGCTTTGCAGTCCCCAACCCTGCCGGTGACTACAACCTGAGCATGGACGCCCGGGCCGGCTCACCCTATCCGCCGTCCGACAACTACAGCGCCGATCTCAAGACCTCGGGCGTCGGGCCGGCCTACACGGTGCCGGTGAGCCGGCATCACATCATCGCCTATAACCAGTTGCGGGACTTCTACATGTCCGTGGTGCAGCGTGGGCATCTGAAGGAGCTGAAGGGCTTCTGGGATGGCTTTGGCGGACGTTTCACCAGCTACGGACGTGATAACGGGGTCAACGTCACGCCGCCAGTGGCCGCGGATTACGACCAGGCCAAGACGTTGCTCGAAGAGATCGGCCGCGGTGTGGTCCGTGCCAATGCGGGCGTTCCGCCACGGCCCCTGGGTTGGGACACCTTCCATGGCTTTTACACCTGGATGCCGTGGAACCTGTTCCTCGGTCCGAATGGCCGCAATGACGACCCGGGGGAGAACTTCGAAACCAATGCCCAGTACATCGTCAACAACAAGGACACCTGGAACACCATCCTCAACCTGCGCAGCAACATGCAGAGCTATATGCGCGATGGCAATGTGAAGACCCTGGGCGACATCAACTCGCAATTGTTGCGTTTGTCGTCACGGACCCGGGTCTACCCGCTGATCAGTGACCAGTGGATCCGTGTCGCTCCCAATGTGTACAAGATCCGCGTACCAGCCAACTGATTGGGCACATTATCTGCATAGAGGGTCGAACCAATGCCTGGGACGGCCCTTTTTTTTCGCTGTGCTCAAGGTGTCTTGCTCCGAGAGGGGATGGCGAAACGGCCAGGCACGGATGTGTGGTCGGGTGTTTTTCGCAGGCTCTGGAATGGTGCTTAATGCACTAAAAGGCAACATTCTCTGCGCTTCGAGAGGGCTTTTTCATGGCAAATCGGCAAAGGAAACAGGCCTGAAGGTTGACCGATAAACTGTATACAATTCTATGGACAGTTGTCTTTGAACTTGCATACAGTGTGCGCATAACAAAAACAGGGAACCGCACACCATGAATACGTCCCAGGTTTCACCGCAACGTCCCGAAGATGAAAATTTGGGGGTTGGCGCGAATATGGCCTACGGCCTGCAGCACGTTCTGACCATGTACGGTGGCATCGTTGCAGTACCGCTGATCATCGGCCAGGCGGCCGGTCTATCGCCGGCGGAGATTGGCCTGCTGATCGCCGCATCGCTGTTTGCAGGGGGGTTGGCAACGTTGCTGCAAACCCTCGGCGTGCCGTTTTTCGGCTGCAAGTTGCCGTTGGTACAGGGGGTATCCTTCGCGGGGGTATCGACCATGGTGGCGATCGTCACCAGCGGTGGTGAAGGCGGTTTCCAGTCGGTTCTCGGGGCCGTGATTGTCGCCTCGCTGATCGGCCTGCTGATCACTCCGGTGTTCTCCCGGATCACCAAGTTCTTTCCACCACTGGTCACCGGCATCGTCATCACCACCATCGGCCTGACGCTGATGCCGGTAGCGGCGCGCTGGGCCATGGGAGGCAACAGTCGTTCGCCGGACTTCGGCAGCATGTCGAACATCGGCCTGGCGGCCGTCACCCTGGTGCTGGTGTTGCTGCTGAGCAAGATCGGCAGCGCCACCATTTCCCGCTTGTCGATTCTCCTGGCCATGATCATCGGTACCGTGATCGCGCTGTTCCTGGGCATGGCGGATTTTTCCGGTGTCACCCAGGGGCCGATGTTCGGCCTGCCTACGCCGTTCCATTTCGGCATGCCGACCTTCCATATCGCGGCCATCCTGTCGATGTGCATCGTGGTCATGGTGACCCTGGTGGAAACCTCGGCGGACATTCTTGCGGTGGGCGAGATCATCCACACCAAGGTTGACTCCAAGCGTCTGGGCGATGGCCTGCGCGCGGACATGCTGTCGAGCATGATTGCGCCGATCTTCGGCTCCTTCACCCAGAGTGCCTTTGCCCAGAACGTCGGGCTGGTGGCGGTCACGGGGATCAAGAGCCGCTTCGTGGTGGCCACCGGCGGGCTGTTCCTGGTGATCCTCGGCCTGCTGCCATTCATGGGGCGGGTGATTGCCGCCGTGCCGACCTCGGTACTCGGTGGTGCCGGCATCGTACTGTTCGGCACCGTGGCTGCCAGCGGCATCCGTACCTTGTCCAAGGTCGACTACCGCAACAACATGAACCTGATCATCGTTGCCACCTCCATTGGCTTCGGCATGATCCCGATCGCCGCACCGAGCTTCTACGATCACTTCCCCAGCTGGTTCGCGACGATCTTCCATTCGGGCATCAGCTCTTCGGCGATCATGGCGATCCTGCTGAACCTGGTGTTCAACCACTTCACCGCGGGCAACTCCGACCAGCAGTCGGTGTTCGTTGCCGGTACCGAGCGCAGCCTGCGCTTCCAGGACATTGCCCTGTTGCGTGAAGGGGACTACTTCAGCGGCGGCAAGCTGCACGATGCCGAAGGCAACGAAGTGCCCTTGCTGGCAGAGGTCGCGAACCCGACGGGGGACGGCGCCCCGTCGAGCCACGCCCGTGGCAGTACTGAAGCGACCCACTGAGCCTGCGCATCAGGCTCACGCAAAACCGGCGCCTTGAAGGCGCCGGTTTTTTTTCGAGGCTGGTTATTCAAGGTTCTCCAGGGGCGCCAGGGCTTGCAGGGCGTCGGGATCGTTCTTGTACTGTGCGCGCAAGCTGCCAAGTTGGCGATCATGGCCGACACAGACCTCGTTGACCGCTTTCTCCAGCTCTGCCCGACGCTCGGCGTCGTAGGGCTCTTCGCCGGCAAAGTGCAGGCATTCTTCGTGACGCTGGATGAAGGCCGTGACCTCGGCCGGCAGTTGCGTGCCGCCGTAATGACCACCGAGTTGCAGGCGTTTTTCCTCGACCCAGCCGGTGTAGTCCTCACCGTCCTTGGCGATGTACATGACCTGGGCCCAGCCCTTGTCGCTGGAGGCATACACCGTGAGGCCGTCGCCGGGGATCACATAGAGCTTGTTGTTCTTGCAGGCTGCATCGGGGCCGCTGTGAAAGTGCAGGCGCCCTTCGCCGATCACCTTGGCCTCAAGGGGCGGGCGGTATTCGCCGGCTTCCAGGGAAGCGTTGTCGCTGAGGGTGTCGCAATCCACCGGCGCGTCGGCCTGGGCTGGCAACGGCAGCAGGGAGAGCAGCCCGTACAAGGGCACAAGACGCAGGATTCGATCCATCGAGAAGGGTCCATCTGGAGGCGGATGGCGCGATGGTAATGACAAAGGCGCGGCCTGTGAATGCTCACGGGCCGCGTCCTCGAGAAAAGGTCCTGGGCGCGACCGATATTATTCGACGGTCCTGCTCAATTGCCCCTGGCGCACCAGGGACAGGGCAAAGAGCACCACTACGGCAGCTGCGGCCGATAACGTCAGGGGCAGGCCATAGCTGCCACCGCTCATGGCCGCACCGCTGAGCAGAGGCCCGAGCAGGCTGCCGATGCCCCACAGCAGTCCGGCGCTGGCGTTGGCGGTCACTAGGTCGGCGCCGCTGAAGGACTGTCCGATCAGCACGATAGCCAGGGTATAGATACCGCCGGCCGCTGCGCCGAGAATCACCAGGCTTGGCCATAGCAGGTGGGGGGTTGCCATCAACAGCGGCAGGCACAGGCCGATCAGCAGGGCGATGATGCCACAGCCCAGGTAGATGCCGGGTCGGCCGAGCTTGTCCGAGAGCCAGCCCAGGGGAAACTGGAACGCCGTGTCCCCCAGGAGAATGATGGTCACCATCAGCGCTGCAAGCTTGATGCTGTAGCCGTGGGTGGCGGCGTACACCGGAAATAGCGACAGCACCACGCTGTCGAAGAAGGCGAAGAACAGGATGCCCACGCACAGCGCCGGGGCGATGCGAAAGAAGCCCAGCACTGAGAAAGTGCGGCTTTCGGCATGGGGCGAGTGGGCATCTTGCCGGGGCAAAGTCAGCCAGACCACGGCAATCGCCACGGCGTAGCCGATGCTGACGATGGCCAGGACCGCCGGCCCCTCGGTGCCCAGCAGAGACACCAGGCCAGGGCCCAGCAGTTGAAAAAAGGTGAAGCAGGTGGTGTAGACCGCCACCAGCCGTCCGCGAGTCGCGTCCTCGGCCATTTCATTGACCCAGGTTTCCCCGAGAATGATGATCAGCCCCGCCCCCAGGCCCATGGTGATTCGCGCCAGGCCCAGGCTGTAGAGGCCAGCCCCCGGCCATTCCAGGGCGGCGACACTGAGGGCACAGAGGCCGAAGCACAGCAGGTAGATCTGCCGACGGGTCAGGCGTTGGCAGATACCGTTGACCAGGAAGGCCGAAAGCATCATGCCGGCGGCGGGCAGGGCCGACATCAGGCCGATCTGGTTGTTGGAAGCGCCGGCCTGATACAGGCGCAGGGCGAGGATCGGCACGGTCGAACCGATGCTCAGGCCGACAATCGAAATGCCCAGGATCAGGGCGGCTAGCAGGGCTTTGTTCATGGTCAAGACTCACGCCTGAAGTACGGGCGCTGAAAAGGCGGTGATTGCAGGTACTGCGTAACCACGCAGACCGATGGGCGAGCGATTGCCATGCAGGCGCCAGCTTGCCGACGCGAGACCCACGCCGTTGGCTGGGGCTTGTTCGGCAGGCCTTCGCTATCGGGAGGTGTTCAGCGAGGTGCCGGGCTCAATCGCTATCAGTGAGCGGGCCGGGGAGGAGAGAAGGTGAAGGCAAACAGGACGCTGCGGCGCCGGCGATTGATCGCACAGTCATGCTGGGCAACGGCCAGGGTTGCCGAAGGGCTCAACGAGGGGGAAGGGCACGGTGACTGCGCTGGCAGGAACATCATGGTCTGACTGGTTGAAAAAACAAGCGCACAGCCTACGACAGGCATTTGCGGCAAGCAACTCGACCTTGGAATGAGCATTTCGGAGGCAGAACGAACTGTATCCGCAGGCCAGGATGGCAGGCGGATCGGTCATCGAAATGGGGGTAGTGCTGGAACTGGTTTGCTGAAAGAGCAGGGCGCTCTTATAGGACGAAAGGCAAATCAGTGTAGGAATATGGCTCCACGACCTGGACTCGAACCAGGGACCCAGTGATTAACAGTCACTTGCTCTACCAACTGAGCTATCGCGGAATGCGCCGTATCTTACTGATTCAAAAAGGGAAGTCAAGCGGCTGCGATGAAAAAATGATTTTCTGCCGCCCTGAGTCCTGCGCCTCAGCCACCGAAGGTCAGGGTTCCGAGCATGAGTTTGGCCATCAGCGAAGTGGCGGCCAGTTGCACCAGCCACAACGCCAGCCCGCCGAGAAATACCCCGAGGGCAATTTGCAGCACCAGGCTCTTCTGGCGTTTCTGCGTGCGGGGCAGGTAGTGCTCCAGTTCATCGCGGTCAGCCCGCAGGTCATCGTCTTTCATTGGAGGTCTCGTTCAGCTGGAGGCAAGGTCACAGTCTAGCGGGTGCGAGGGCGGCCGCGATCAACAGAATTGTGAGCATAAAAAAGGGGAAGCCTGGCGGCTTCCCCTTTTTTGCGACGGCTGTGAATCAGATCACCTGGAGGATGGCCTTGGTCACCACGTCGATGTTGTTCTGGTTCAGCGCGGCAACGCAGATGCGGCCGGTGTCCAGGGCATAGATGCCGAACTCGTTGCGCAGGCGGGTGACTTGCTCAACGGTCAGGCCGGAGTAGGAGAACATGCCGCACTGGCGGCCGACGAAGCTGAAGTCGTGCGCTGGCGCGCCCTTGGCCAGCAGGTCGACCATCTGGGTGCGCATGCCACGGATCCGCAGGCGCATTTCTGCCAGTTCCTGCTCCCACTGGGCGCGCAGTTCCGGGCTGTTCAGCACGGCGGCAACGATGGTTGCACCGTGGGTTGGCGGGTTCGAATAGTTGGTGCGGATCACGCGCTTGACCTGGGACAGCACGCGGGCACTTTCTTCTTTCGAGCTGCTGACGATGGACAGTGCGCCTACACGTTCGCCGTACAGCGAGAACGACTTGGAGAAGGAGCTGGATACGAAGAAGGTCAGGCCCGATTCGGCGAACAGGCGCACCGCTGCGGCGTCTTCGTCGATGCCGGCGCCAAAGCCCTGGTAGGCCATGTCGAGGAATGGCACCAGGTTTTTCGCCTTGACCACGTCCAGGACGTTTTTCCAGTCCTCTGGGCTCAGGTCGACACCGGTCGGGTTGTGGCAGCAGGCGTGCAGCACCACGATCGACTGGGCTGGCAGGGCGTTGAGGTCCTCCAGCAGGCCGGCACGGTTCACGTCGTGGGTGGCGGCGTCGTAATAGCGGTAGTTCTGCACCGGGAAGCCGGCGGTTTCGAACAGCGCGCGGTGGTTTTCCCAGCTCGGGTCACTGATGGCCACTACGGCGTTGGGCAGCAGTTGCTTGAGGAAGTCGGCACCGATCTTCAGTGCGCCGGTGCCGCCCACGGCCTGGGTGGTGACCACGCGGCCAGCGGCCAGCAATGGCGAGTCGTTGCCGAACAGCAGCTTCTGTACCGCCTGGTCGTAGGCGGCGATGCCGTCGATCGGCAGGTAGCCACGGGAAGCGTGTTGGGCGGCGCGAATCGTCTCGGCTTCGACAACGGCGCGCAGGAGTGGAATGCGTCCCTCCTCGTTGCAGTACACGCCCACCCCAAGGTTGACCTTGTTGGTACGGGTGTCGGCGTTGAATGCTTCGTTGAGGCCCAGGATTGGATCGCGTGGTGCCATTTCGACAGCGGAGAACAGGCTCATTTTTACGGCGGCTCTGAATGGAGTGTGGAGGGACGTGTCGCGCTCCAGCCGAATGCACTAGAGCGGTGCACAAACGGGGAGCTAGTATAGAGGCCATCATCGCGGGGGGCGACAGGCTAATGACCTTTTGCGACAAGTTTTTCGCTTTATTTTTCGACCGTTAGTCTTATTGCAATAAACAGGTGAATGGCGGTTGTCAGGCCTTTACCTTGAAAGCTGTGGTATTTGGCTCCACATCATGGATATTCCCGTTTTTTTCCTCGGCGACATGGGTCGTGCGCGGTCTTTCTCGTTGCTGTCCGGTCCCGCCGCGCAGGAATGATCCCAGAGGTACGTTATGTCTGAATTCCAGCTTGTCACCCGCTTCCAGCCCGCCGGCGACCAGCCGGAAGCCATCCGCCTGATGGTCGAAGGCATCGAGGCCGGGCTGGCGCACCAGACCCTGCTCGGCGTAACCGGCTCGGGCAAGACCTTCAGTATCGCCAACGTGATCGCCCAGGTGCAGCGCCCGACCCTGGTACTGGCACCGAACAAGACCCTGGCGGCGCAGTTGTACGGCGAGTTCAAGGCGTTCTTCCCGAACAATGCGGTGGAGTACTTCGTTTCCTACTACGACTACTACCAGCCCGAGGCCTATGTGCCGTCGTCCGATACCTTCATCGAGAAGGACGCCTCGATCAACGACCATATCGAGCAGATGCGCCTGTCTGCGACCAAGGCGCTGCTGGAGCGCAAGGACGCCATCATCGTTACCACGGTGTCCTGCATCTATGGCCTGGGCAGCCCGGAAACCTACCTGAAGATGGTCCTGCACGTGGACCGTGGCGACAAGCTCGACCAGCGCGCCTTGCTGCGCCGCCTGGCGGACTTGCAGTACACCCGCAACGACATGGACTTTGCCCGCGCCACCTTCCGCGTGCGTGGCGACGTGATCGACATCTATCCGGCGGAATCGGACCTGGAAGCGATCCGCATCGAGCTGTTCGACGACGAGGTGGAAAGCATCAGTGCCTTCGATCCGCTGACCGGCGAAGTGATCCGCAAACTGCCGCGCTTCACCTTCTACCCCAAGAGCCACTACGTGACCCCGCGGGAAACCCTGCTGGATGCCATCGAAGGGATCAAGGTGGAGTTGCAGGAGCGCCTGGAATACCTGCGTTCCAACAACAAGCTGGTGGAGGCCCAGCGCCTGGAGCAGCGCACCCGTTTCGATCTGGAGATGATCCTCGAACTGGGCTACTGCAACGGCATCGAGAACTACTCGCGCTACCTTTCGGGGCGTCCCGCTGGCGCGGCGCCACCTACCTTGTACGACTACCTGCCGGCGGATGCCTTGCTGGTGATCGACGAATCCCACGTCAGCGTGCCCCAGGTCGGCGCCATGTATAAGGGCGACCGCTCGCGCAAGGAAACCCTGGTTGAGTACGGCTTCCGCCTGCCATCGGCTCTGGATAACCGGCCAATGCGTTTTGACGAGTGGGAAGGGGTGAGTCCACAGACCATCTTCGTTTCCGCCACTCCGGGCAACTATGAAGCCGAGCACGCCGGCCGCGTGGTGGAGCAGGTGGTGCGCCCCACCGGGCTGGTGGACCCGCAAGTGGAAGTGCGCCCGGCCCTGACCCAGGTGGACGACCTGCTGTCGGAAATCACCAAGCGTGTGGCCGTGGAAGAGAGAGTGCTGGTTACTACCCTGACCAAGCGCATGGCCGAAGACCTCACCGATTACCTCGCCGACCACGGCGTGCGGGTGCGCTACCTGCACTCGGACATCGACACCGTGGAGCGGGTGGAAATCATCCGCGACCTGCGTCTGGGGACATTCGACGTGCTGGTGGGGATCAACCTGCTGCGCGAAGGCCTGGACATGCCGGAGGTGTCCCTGGTGGCGATTCTCGACGCCGACAAGGAAGGTTTCCTGCGTTCCGAACGTTCGTTGATCCAGACCATCGGCCGGGCCGCGCGTAACCTCAATGGCCGGGCGATTCTCTATGCCGACCGCATCACCGGTTCGATGGAGCGGGCGATCGGCGAAACCGAGCGTCGCCGCGACAAGCAGATCGCCTTCAACCTGGCCAACGGCATCACCCCCAAGGGCGTGTTCAAGGATGTCGCCGACATCATGGAAGGCGCCACCGTGCCGGGCTCGCGCAGCAAGAAGCGCAAGGGCATGGCCAAGGCCGCCGAGGAAAACGCCCGCTACGAAAACGAATTGCGTTCGCCGAGCGAGATCACCAAGCGTATTCGCCAGCTTGAAGAGAAGATGTACCAGCTTGCCCGCGACCTTGAGTTCGAAGCGGCAGCGCAGATGCGTGACGAGATCAGCAAGTTGCGCGAGCGCCTGCTGACCGTCTGATCTCGCCCACCCCGTAGGAGCCGGCTCGCCGGCGAAGAGGTCCTCAAGTCCTGTGCAAGGGTTGGTGGTCTCTTCGCTGGCGAGCCAGCTCCTACACCTGGCAACTTCAGGTCAGTGAGCTTCGCCGGCCTTCAAGCCTTTGGGCAGGGCCTTGGTCAGCAGGATAGCCAGCATGCTGACCCCCAAGGCAATCCCGACAAAATGGAAGGCGTCGTTGTAGGCCATGATCTGCGCCTGCTGGTGGGTGATCTCACTGAGCTTGCCCAGGGCTGCGGTTTCGCTGCCGAATTTCTCGGTCAGTGCGGCCAGGCGTTCCGCCACCTGCGGGTTGCTCGGCACCACGGCTTCGCGCAGGTAGTCGAAATAGGTCTTGGTCCGGGCGTCCAGCAGGGTCGCCAGCAAGGCGATGCCGATCGCACCGCCGAGGTTGCGCAGGATGTTGAACAGGCTGGAGGCCGATCCTGCGTCCTGGGGTTGTATGTAAGCCGTGGCGATCAGCGAGATGGTGACCATGATCAGCGGCTGGCCGAGGGCGCGGATGATCTGGATCTGGTTGAACTGCGGCCCGGCGAAGTCCGGGTTGAGCACCCCGGAAGAGAAGCTCGCCAGCCCGAACAGACCAAAACCCAGGGTGCACAGCCACTTTGGGGAAATGAACTGCATCAGCTTGGGCACCAGGGGGATCAGGAACAACTGCGGCACCCCCATCCACATGATGACTTCGCCGATCTGCAGGGCGTTGTAGTTCTGGATCTGCGCCAGGTACAGCGGCAGCAGGTAGATCGAGCCATACAGGCCGACCCCCATGCCCAGGCTGGAGATGCTCGACAGGCCGAAGTTGCGATTGCGCAGGATGCCCAGGTTGATCAGCGGGTTGGGCCTGGATACCTGCACTATCACAAAAGTGATCAGGCTGAGCAGGGCAATGCTGCCCAGGCTCACGATCAGGTTCGATTCCAGCCAGTCCTTGCGGTGGCCCTCCTCAAGAAACACCTGCAGGCAGCCCAGCCCCAGTCCGAGGGTGAGAATGCCGGCGTAGTCGGTGCTTTTCAGCAGCTCCCAGTGGGCTTCCTTCTTTTCCAGGCCGTAGAGCAGGCCGGCAATCATCAGCAGGCCCGGCGGCACGTTGATATAGAAGATGTATTCCCAGCCCCAGTTCTCGGTCAGCCAGCCGCCGATGGTGGGGCCGATGGAGGGGGCGAAGGTGGCGGTCATGGCGAACATCGCCATGCCTTTGGCTCGGTGATGCTCGGGGAGCTTGATCAGGGTCAGGGTGAACGCCAGGGGGATCAGCGCACCACCGGTGAAGCCTTGCAGGGCGCGGAACACGATCATGCTTTCCAGGCTCCAGGCCATGGAGCAGAGCAGGGAGGCGATCAGGAAACCCACCGAGACCCAGACCGCCAGCCGGCGTGCCGAGAGCAACTGCACCAGCCACGCGGTGAGGGGGATCATGATGATTTCCGCCACCAGGTAGGAGGTGGAGATCCACGAGCCTTCCTCCAGGGTGGCGGAGAGTGCGCCCTGGATGTCCTTGAGCGAAGAGTTGGTGATCTGGATATCCAGCACCGCCATGAACGCGCCGAGCATGGCGCTCATCACTGCGATCCAGTCGCGCCGGGTGGGCTCTCCCTCCGGGCGCAGCAGTTGATCACCGGCCATCGACTGGGTCTTTGACGTTGACCTTGACGGTCACGGACATGCCCGGGCGAATCTTGCCCTGCAGCGGGTTGTCGGCGGCGAAGGTCAGCTTGACCGGGATACGCTGTACCACTTTGGTGAAGTTGCCGGTGGCGTTGTCTGGCGGCAGCAGGCTGAACTGCGCGCCCGAGGCGGCGAACAGGCTCTCGACCCGGGCCTGGATCGGCGTGTCGCCGTAGGCATCGAAGGTCAGCTCGGCCTGCTGTCCGGGCTGCATGTGGCCGATCTGGGTTTCCTTGAAGTTGGCCTGGACCCAAATGTCCTGGTCGGGGACGATCGACAGCAGATAGGCACCGGCCTGGACTACCTGGCCGTTGCGTGCGGCGCGCTGGCCGATGAGGCCGCTGATGGGGGCGTGGATCGCGCTGCGGGTGAGATTCAGCTGGGCCTGGGCCAGGTCGGCCCGAGCGTTGGCAATCTGCGCATCAAGGCGCTTGATCTCGGCGCTCAGGGCGTTGACCTGCTGGCGCTGCCCTTGCAGGTCGGCCTGGGCCTTGGCTACTTGCGAGCGGGCGATATGGTTGTCGGCGGAGAGGGTGGTGACCCGTTCTTCGGAAACGTATCCGGGTTTGCGCAGGGTCTGTGCCCGGGACAGATCGATCTGCGAGCGGCCGAGACTGGCCTGGCTTGAGGCCACTTGGGCTTCGCTGGCGGCAATCAGGCTGGCTTGCTGGGTCAGTTTGCTCTGGGCCTGCAGGCGTTCGGCCTCCCGGGTGGCCAGGGCTGCCTGGGCGCGGTCCACGGCCAGCTGGAAGTCCTCGCCTTCCAGGCGCACCAGCAATTGGCCTTTCTCTACATGCTGGTTGTCCTGTACCAGCACCTCATCTATGCGGGCGCTCAACTGGCTGGAGACTCGGGTGATCTCGCCCTGGACGTAGGCGTTGTCGGTGGTTTCATAAAAGCGTCCATGGAACCACCAATGGGCCAGGAACCCCAGGGCGATCAACAGGACCAGGGACAGGAAGGTGAACAGGCGGCGCTTGAGTTGGGCAGGCATGGGCAGGTTGTAGCCAATAAAGTGTAAGGAGATTTATCAGCGGGCGAATCTGGCATATAGCTCCCGGGTGGTAAATGGTCCGTATTGATTATTGGCCATTCCTGGCGCGCGCAGCGCCTCGCAGTCGCGACCTTGGCTTAAATGCCCTCCTTACTGGAGCCGGGCTGGTGTCGCCTGTTACCATTCGCCCCCTGTTTTATTCTTCGCTTTTCTATTCTTTTCGAGACATGCCATGACCACCGTCCGCACGCGCATCGCGCCATCGCCTACCGGGGATCCCCACGTAGGTACCGCTTACATCGCTTTGTTCAACTATTGCTTTGCCAAGCAGCATGGCGGTGAGTTCATCCTGCGTATCGAAGACACCGACCAGTTGCGCTCGACCCGTGAGTCCGAGCAGCAGATCTTCGATGCCTTGCGCTGGCTGGGCATCAACTGGAGCGAAGGCCCGGATGTGGGTGGTCCGCACGGTCCGTATCGCCAGAGCGAGCGTGGCGACATCTACCAGAAGTATGCCCAGCAGTTGGTGGATCTGGGGCATGCCTTCCCGTGCTTCTGTACCGCTGAAGAGCTGGACCAGATGCGTGCCGAGCAGATGGCTCGCGGCGAAACCCCGCGCTACGACGGTCGTGCCTTGCTGCTGTCCAAGGAAGAAGTGGCCCAGCGCCTGGCGGCAGGTGAGCCTCACGTGATCCGCATGAAGGTGCCTACCGAAGGTGTCTGTGTGGTGCCGGACCTGCTGCGCGGCGATGTCGAAATCCCCTGGGATCGCATGGACATGCAGGTCCTGATGAAGACCGATGGCCTGCCGACCTACTTCCTGGCCAACGTGGTCGACGACCATCTGATGGGCATCACCCACGTACTGCGCGGCGAAGAGTGGCTGCCGTCGGCGCCGAAACTGATCCTGCTGTACGAATACTTCGGCTGGGAGCAACCGCAGCTGTGCTACATGCCGCTGCTGCGCAACCCGGACAAGAGCAAGCTGTCCAAGCGCAAGAACCCGACCTCGGTGACCTTCTACGAGCGCATGGGCTTCATGCCTGAAGCCATGCTCAACTACCTGGGCCGCATGGGCTGGTCGATGCCGGATGAGCGCGAGAAGTTCTCGCTGCAGGAAATGGTCGACAACTTCGACTTGTCGCGGGTTTCCCTGGGCGGTCCGATTTTTGATATCGAGAAGCTTTCCTGGCTCAACGGCCAGTGGCTGCGTGACCTGCCGGTGGAAGAGTTCGCCAGCCGGGTGCAAACCTGGGCGCTGAACCCCGAATACATGATGAAGATCGCACCGCACGTACAGGGCCGGGTCGAGACCTTCAGCCAGATCGCACCCTTGGCCGGCTTCTTCTTCGCCGGTGGCGTGAACCCGGATGCCAAGCTGTTCGAGTCCAAGAAGCTGTCCGGCGATCAGGTGCGTCAGCTGATGCAATTGATCCTGTGGAAGCTCGAAAGCCTGCGTCAGTGGGAGAAAGACAGCATCACCGCGACCATCCAGGCGGTGGTTGAGTCTCTGGAGCTGAAACTGCGCGATGCCATGCCGCTGATGTTTGCTGCCATTACTGGCCAGGCCAGTTCGGTGTCGGTGCTCGATGCCATGGAAATCCTCGGTCCGGACCTGACCCGTTTCCGTCTGCGCCAGGCCATCGATCTGCTGGGTGGTGTGTCGAAGAAAGAAAACAAGGAATGGGAAAAACTCCTCGGCGCCATCGCCTGAGGCGTTTTTGCCGAAGGGGAACCGACAGGGGCGGTGAGCTTTTCGACTACGCTTGAAACTCAAGCGCCAGGCGGGTTGATTGCGGCTTCTGGTGGTTCTTTGAGGCTTGCGGCGAGTGTTTTGTGCGACTCGCCGCAGGCGCAGAGAGCCGCAAAACCCCGGGTTTTCCAGGCGGGGCGGTAAGTGATTGTTATCCCGGCAAATTTTTTTCCAAAAAGCGCAAAAAAAATTGACAGCCTCCCGATCGCCCCTTAAGATTCGCCCCGTCCTCACCGACGAGGGGCTATAGCTCAGCTGGGAGAGCGCTTGCATGGCATGCAAGAGGTCGACGGTTCGATCCCGTCTAGCTCCACCAATTTACAGTTCAGGGCCTGGCCACACCGGCCTTGAATCGATCAGTACTCAGCACTGATCAGTTGTACAGAAGGGTTTGCGTCCCCTTCGTCTAGTGGCCTAGGACACCGCCCTTTCACGGCGGTAACAGGGGTTCGAGTCCCCTAGGGGACGCCAGTTTCACACAAGCGATATTGCAAGATGTCGCTGCGCCGTGAGGCGAAAATCCGGGGTTATAGCTCAGCTGGGAGAGCGCTTGCATGGCATGCAAGAGGTCGACGGTTCGATCCCGTCTAGCTCCACCAATTTACAGTTCAAGGCCTGGCCACACCGGCCTTGAATCGATCAGTACTCAGCACTGATCAGTTGTACAGAAGGGTTTGCGTCCCCTTCGTCTAGTGGCCTAGGACACCGCCCTTTCACGGCGGTAACAGGGGTTCGAGTCCCCTAGGGGACGCCAGTTTCACACAAGCGATGTTGCAAGATATCGCTGCGCCGCGAGGCGAAAATCCGGGGCTATAGCTCAGCTGGGAGAGCGCTTGCATGGCATGCAAGAGGTCGACGGTTCGATCCCGTCTAGCTCCACCAAATCACAGTTCAAGGCCTGGCCACACCGGCCTTGAATCGATCAGTACTCAGCACTGATCAGCTGTCAGAAGGTTTGTGTCCCCTTCGTCTAGTGGCCTAGGACACCGCCCTTTCACGGCGGTAACAGGGGTTCGAGTCCCCTAGGGGACGCCACGTTTACCCGCTCTGCGGGATTTATAAGGGTCATTCGATTATTGAATGGCCCTTTTGTTTGTCTGGCGTTCAGCCAATTCTCCCTTTCTTCCTCCGCCTGCGCTTCTGACCGACGGTCGCACTGGCGGCTTGCGGAAAATTATTATGGGAATAATATTTTGTCCGTAATATTCGGAGGTGATGATGAACGATAAAAAAGCTCAAACCCGCGAACGGATACTTCAGGCTGCCAGTTCCGCACTGATCCAGCGTGGCCCGGCCGAGCCGAGTGTCGGTGAGGTGATGGGGGCTGCCGGGCTGACGGTCGGCGGCTTCTATGCGCACTTCGAGAGCAAGGACGCGCTGATGCTTGAGGCCTTCACTCAACTGCTGGCCCATCGTCGTGGCCTGCTGGATGAAATGGACTCGACCCTGAGCGGTGAAGAGCGTCGGGCGTTGACGGCGGCATTTTATCTGTCTCGCAAGCACCGTGACTCCACTGAGCAGGCCTGTCCGATTCCTGCGTCTGTCGGTGAGCTGGGTCGTTTGCCGGAGACATTCCGTCACGCCTTGAGCGAGCATATGGAGTTGATGGTCGCGCAATTGGCCGCAAGTCCCGAGGATACGGACAAGGCCCTGGCGGACATGGCCTTGATGGTCGGCGGGCTGTCCCTGGCGCGAGCCCTGGGGCCGGGCGAGTTGTCCGATCGTTTGCTGCGGGCTGCCAAGTCGGCAGTTCTTTGATCGGGTGTTCAATGGCGAGGTAGCGGGTGATGAGCGGATTGAATTGGATTCGTGGCGTCAATGGCACCCTGGGCTGGGTGGCCCCCCACTGGGCGGCGAATCGGATGCGCCAACTGTTCATGACACCGCGCGAGCTTCCTCCTCGAGACTGGGAGTTGCCGCTGCTCGAGAGTGCCGAGCGCCTCACCCTGCGTTTCGGGCTCTCGGCCCTGCGCTGGGGGCAGGGGCCGACAGTGCTCTTGATGCATGGTTGGGAAGGGCGTCCGACGCAGTTCGCCAGCCTGATCCAGGCGCTGGTAGCGGCCGGCTATACCGCGGTGGCGCTGGACGGACCTGCCCATGGCCGGTCTCCCGGGGATGAGGCCAATGTGGTGCTGTTTGCCCGGGCCATGCTGGAGGCCGCGGCAGAGTTGCCGCCCTTGCGGAGCGTGATCGGTCACTCCATGGGCGGCGCCAGTGCCATGCTGGCGGTGCAGTTGGGGCTGCGTACCGAAACCCTGGTTAGCATTGCGGCTCCTGCCCGAATCCTGGGCGTACTGCGAGGTTTTGCCCGCTCTATGCGCTTGCCGCCCAAGGCCCGTTCGGCGTTTATCCGCCAGGTGGAGAAAGAGGTGGGGATGCGTGCTGCGACGCTGGACGTGGACCAGTATCAGTTGGAAATGCCCGGCTTGATCGTGCACGCCGAAGACGATCGGTTTGTCCCGGTCAGGGAGTCGGAAGTGATCCATCAGGCCTGGTTCGACAGTCGCCTGCTGCGCTTGAGCGACGGAGGGCATCAGCGAGTGCTGGCCGATCCTCGGGTGGTTGATGCCGTGGTCGCTCTGGTCAGCGGCCGGCATCTGCAAGCACGCCAATCGGCCTGAGCATCCGTTACACTGCCCCGGTCAAAAAAATCTGGCCGGGAGTTGGGCATGAGTTGGGATCTGGCAACGCCATTCACTATCGACCTGCAGGTGGCAGCCGAGGATATCGATGGCCTGGGGCACGCCAACAACGCGGTCTACGTGACGTGGTTGGAGCGTTGCGCCTGGCGGCATTCGCAGCGCCTGGGGCTGGACCTGGCAGAATATCGTCGTCTGGATCGAGCGATGGCGGTGGTACGTCACGAGATCGACTACCTGGCGGCGGGGTATGAAGGGGACGAGTTGCAACTGGCGACCTGGATCGTCGATTGGGACCAGCGCTTGAAGATGACCCGGCGCTTCCAGCTGGTCCGCCCGAGCGATGGCACGACGCTGTTGCGGGCGCAGACCACCTTTGTCTGCATCGAGCTGTCTACCGGCAAGCCCAAGCGCATGCCTGCCGAATTCCTTGAAGGCTATGGTCCGGCCCTGCAGTCCCCTGAATAATCTTCCTGCCCTTGCGCAGAGCCAGGCTGCGCTGCCTCTGAGACGAGGGGGCGCCTGGATCGCGGGCCTGTTGGCCGACCGGCCGCAACCTGCAAAATCCCTGCTGGCGGGCGAAACCCAGTAGACTGGCGCCCGTTTTTTCGCCCGTGTTTTTCATTGAGTGTGTTTCATGCAAATTGCCTTGGCGCCCATGGAGGGGTTGGTCGACAACATCCTGCGGGATGTACTGACACGTGTTGGCGGGATTGACTGGTGTGTCACCGAGTTCATCCGGGTCAATGATCGCCTGCTCACGCCTGCCTATTTCCACAAGCTCGCTCCCGAACTGCTGCAGGGCGCGCAGACTGCTGCCGGTGTGCCGCTGCGGGTGCAGTTGCTGGGCTCCGATCCGGTGTGCCTGGCCGAGAACGCGGCGTTGGCCTGCGAGCTGGGCAGCGAGGTCATCGACCTGAATTTCGGCTGCCCGGCCAAGACCGTCAACAAGTCCCGAGGTGGCGCGGTGCTGCTAAAGGAGCCCGAGCTGCTCAACCAGATCGTCGAGCACGTACGGCGGGCGGTGCCGGCGCATATCCCGGTCACGGCGAAGATGCGCCTGGGCTTCGACAGTCCGGACGGCTCGCTGGTGTGCGCCACGGCGCTGGCCGAGGGCGGCGCCGAGCACATCGTTGTGCACGCACGGACCAAGGTCGACGGCTACAAGCCACCGGCCCACTGGGAGTGGATTCCCCGGGTGCAAGAGGTGGTCAAGGTGCCGGTGTTCGCCAACGGTGATATCTGGAGCGTCGAGGATTGGCGGCGCTGCCGGGAAATCAGTGGCGTCGATGACATCATGCTGGGGCGCGGCCTGGTCTCGCGTCCGGACCTTGCCCGGCAGATTGCCGCAGCCCGGGCCGGTGAAGAAGTGATGGCAATGTCCTGGGCTGATTTGCAGCCCATGCTGCAAGACTTCTGGGCCCAGGTGGTGGTGCAGTTGACCCCGCGCTCGGCGCCTGGGCGCTTGAAGCAGTGGTTGGCAATGCTGACCCGCAATTACCCGGAAGCGGTCGAGCTGTTTACCGCCCTGCGCCGGGAAACCGATCTGGATCAGGTCGGTCGCCTGTTGGGTATGCCCCAGCCGGAAGCCGCGTAAAAAATTCAGCGGGCCTCTCTTGAAATACCAGGGTCGATCCTTATCTCTTGGGTACGCGATGCCGAATTCGGGTCGCGTAGACAACCACTCGCTGAATATCAGGAGATAGACCCATGAGTACTGCATTTTCCCTGGCTCCACTGTTCCGTTCCTCTGTCGGCTTCGACCGTTTCAACGATCTGTTCGAATCGGCACTGCGCAACGAGCCTGGCAGCAGCTACCCACCCTACAACGTTGAGAAGCACGCCGACGATCAATACCGCATCGTCATCGCCGCTGCCGGCTTCCAGGAAGAAGACCTGGAGCTGCAAGTGGAGAAAGGTGTGTTGACCGTGAGCGGTGGCAAGCGCGACGCCAATGACAGTGTGACCTACCTGCACCAGGGCATTGCCCAGCGTGCATTCAAGCTGTCCTTCCGCCTGGCCGACCATATCGAGGTCAAGGCTGCCGGCCTGAGCAACGGTCTGCTGAGTATCGACTTGCTGCGGGTCGTGCCGGAAGAGGCCAAGCCTAAGCGCATCGCCATCAACGGTGCGCAGCAGCAGGCTCTGCAACACTAAGACCGCTGCATGAAAAAGGGTGCCCTGGTGGCGCCCTTTTTTGTGCCTGTCATTCCAGCAGTTTCTTGAACTCGCTCAGGGGCAGGGGCCGGCTGTGCAGGTATCCCTGGTACAGGTGGCACTCCAGTCCTTGCAGGAACTCCAGTTGCTGCGGGGTTTCCACCCCCTCGGCAATCACCTTCAGGTCCAGGCTGCGGGCCATGGCGACAATCGCCCGGATGATTTCCGCATCGTTGGGGTCGTGGGTCGCATCGCGGACGAAAGACTGGTCGATCTTCAAGGTGTCCACCGGCAGGCGCTTGAGGTAGGTCAGCGAGGAGTAGCCAGTGCCAAAATCATCCATGGCGAAGCTGACCCCGAGCTTTTTCAGTCGGCGCATCTTGCTGATGGTGTCGTCCAGGTTCTGGATCACGATGCCCTCGGTGATCTCCAGTTTCAGCAGGGACGAGGGCAGGGCGTAGGCGGTCAGGCTGTGCTCGATTCGTTCGACAAAATCGTTCTGGCGGAACTGCCGCGGGCTGATGTTGACGCACAGGCTGAAGTGATGGGGGTCCACCAGTTGCTGATCGATCAATTGGCTGAAGGCCAGGCAGGCTTCGTCGAGAATCCAGGTGCCTACCTCGAGAATCAGCCCGCTGTCCTCCAGCACCTTGATGAACTCGGTGGGTGACTGGGCGCCCAGCTCCGGATGCTGCCAGCGAACCAGGGCTTCGGCGCCGACGATGCGGTTGTCGCGGGCGTCCACCTGGGGCTGGAAGTGCACACTGAATTCGCCGCGAGACAAGGCCAGGCGCAAGTCGGTTTCCATGCGCAGGCGTTCGCTGGCGGCTTTCTGCATGGTGTTGTGGAACATCTGCGTGGTGTTGCGCCCCGAATCCTTGGCCCGATAGAGGGCGATGTCGGCGCGCTTGAGCAGGTCGGTGGGGGTCGAGCCGTGATCGGGAATCAGTGCTACGCCGATGCTGGGGGTGACCTGCAGGCGCTGGCCGTCGAGGAACATGGGCTCCGAGAGCAGCTCGCGCAAGGTGCCGGCCAGTTGCCGGACCTGGTCGCTGACTTCGTTGCGCGAACCTTCCAGGCCGCTCAGCAGCACCACGAATTCATCGCCGCCCAGGCGGGCCACGGTGTCTTCCATGCGCACGCTGGCCTCCAGCCGCGCCGTGATGATCTTCAGTACCGTGTCGCCTACCGGATGACCAAGGGAGTCGTTGATGTGCTTGAAGTGGTCGAGGTCGAGGAACAGCAGGGCGCCCCGCAGGTTGTGGCGCTTGAGCAGGGCAATCTGCTGGCTCAGGCGGTCCATCAGCAGGGCGCGGTTGGGCAGGTTGGTCAGGGGGTCGTGGTAGGCCAGGTGGCGGATCTGCGCCTGGGCGTTCTTCAGCAGGCTGACATCCCGTGCGGTGAGCAGCAGGCACGGGGTTTCATTGAGGGTGATCGGTTCGACCGAGGCTTCGAGGGTGAGGATTTCCCCGCGCTTGTTGCGCCCCAGCATCTCCAGGTGATGCACCCGGCCCTTGAGCTTGAGCTCGGCCAGCAACGTGGAAAGTTGGGCCTCTTCGGCCCAGATGCCAATTTCATACATGGTGCGGCCGATCACTTCATCGGTGCGATAGCCGGTCAGGCGGCAGAAGCCGTCGTTGACCTCCAGGTAGCGCCCGGTGTCACGCTCGGTGATGGTGATGGCGTCGGGGCTGGAGTGGAAGGCCTTGGCGAACTTCTCCTCGCTGGCCTTGAGGGCGGCTTCCGAGCGCTGTTGCTGGGTGATGTCCCGTAGCGTGGTGACGATGCACAGTTGCTTGTCGACAGTGATCTGGCGGCTGGAAATGATGCAGGTCAGGGGCTGGCCGTCCTTGTGGTTGACCACCACCGCCACGTTGTTCAGTGCCTGTTCACGAATCACTTGCTCGATCCGTCGCAGGCGCGGGGCGGGATCTTCCCAGAGCCCGATCTGCTCGGCGCTGCGGTTGATCACCTCCTCCAGAGTCCAGCCGAAGGTCTGGGTGAAGCTGGAGTTGATCTCGATGAACTGGCCGGTTTCCCGCAAGGTGACGCAGATCGGGTCTGGGCTGACTTGGAACAGGCTGGCGAACTTTTCTTCCGAGGTGATCAGGCGCTGTTCGCGCTCCACCTGTTCAGTGATGTCCAGTAGCGTGCCGGCCATGCGCAGCGGATTGCCTTGTTCGTCGCGGTACAGGCGCGCCCGGCTTTCCAGGTAGCGCGAGCTGCCGTCCAGCAGTTGCACCCGGTAGGTCAACTGGTAGTTGCCTGCCGGGCCCTCGCGCAGGCTGCGGTAGGCATCGCGCATGGAATTGCGCTCTTCGGTGGGTACACCTTCGAAGAAGGCATCGAAGGACTCGTGAAAGGGCGCCGGTTCCAGGCCGTGCAATTGTGCTGCGCGGGCCGAGCCGTAGAGCATGCCGCTGGGAATGTGCCAGTCCCAGGTGCCCAATTGCGCCGAGTCCAGGGCCAGGTCAAGGCGTTCCTGGCTGTCCTTGAGGGCCTGTTCGGCTCTTTTGCGTTCGCTGGTGTCGAGGAAGGTGCTCAACAGGTAGGCCTTGCCTTCCAGTTCGACCTTCTGCGCGCTGAGAATGCCATCGTGGATTTGCCCGTTGCTGGCGCGGAACTGGACTTCCAGGCTCGCGGTCTGGCCCTTTTTCTGCACGGCCTTGATCAGTTGGGCGCGCTGCTCGGGGTTGACCCAGAGGCCGATCTCCAGGGTGGTGCGGCCGATCACGTGGGCGGCGGGCCAGCCGAACTGGCTTTCGAAGTACTGGTTGGCCTCGCTGATCAGGCCGTCTTCCAGGCGGGTCAGCAGTACGGTGTTGGGGCACAGGTGAAACAGGGTGGCGAAGCGTTTTTCCGAGCTGCTCAGGGCTTCTTCACGCTGGCGCTGGTGGGTGATCTCGCGGATCACCCCGATCATTCGGGGCTTGCCGTGCTTGTCCGGCTGGACACTGCCGCTGATTTCCAGCCAATGCAGGCTGCCGTCAGGCCAGCGAATGCGGTGATGCATGGCGTGCTCCAGGGGCGCGCCAGCCAGTACCGAGTGGAAGGCGCGAACGGTCCTGGCCCGGTCCTCGATCGGCAGCAGGTCGAGGTACTCGAGGTTTTCCGGCAGCGGTTGGCGCGGGTCGAAGCCAAACAGGGCCTGGGTTCCCCGGGACCAGCTGATCTGCCCGCTTTCGATATCCCAATACCAGGCCCCCAACCGCGCACCGTTGAGTGCGGCGAGCAGCTGCGGCGCGCTTTCCCAGCTCTGCTCCGACTCCCGGGGGTCGACAGCGTGAATGCGCGGCAAGGGCGGAATACGGTCAGCGGGTTTGGGCATGGGGTCAGGCCTTGGGCTGAGTAGTTCGTTTGGGCGGGGTACTCATGGTGGTGTGATCTGGCACGGACAAAACCCAGAAATCTATGCCGGGGTCCCTGGCCAATCGACTTGTGCATCCAGTAAGGCCATGAAAGCCCGCGCCGCATTCGACAGCGTCCGTTCGGTGTGCAGGATATAGCCTAGCTGGCGTCGCAGTTGTATGCCCGGCAAAGGAATGCGCGCCACCTGATCATCGAGCATGGTGCGCGGGAGCACGCTCCAGGCCAGGCCGATGGAGACCATCATCTTGATAGTTTCCAGGTAGTTAGTGCTCATGGCGATGTTCGGCGTCAGGCCCTGGGCTTCAAACAGGCGTTGGACAATATGGTGGGTGAAGGTGTTGCCGCCGGGAAATACAGCGGGGTGCAGGGCAATGTCCGCCAGGCTGACCTGGCCATTGCTGACCAGCGGGTGCTCCGGGGCCGCGACGAAGTCCAATGGGTCGTCCCAGACCGCCGTGGCCTGGATCAGGCTGTGGGGTTCGGGCGCCAGGGTGATCACCGCCAGCTCGGCCCGGCCGTGCAGGATTTCCTCATAGGCCACTTCGGAGTCGAGGAATTGGATATCCAGGGCCACTTGCGGATAGCGCCGGGTGAAGGCCCGCAGCAGTGGCGGCAAGCGATGCAGGCCGATGTGATGGCTGGTGGCCAGGGTCAGCCGCCCACTGACTTCGCCCGTGAGGTTGGTCAGGGCTCGGCGCGTGTCATCCAGCACGTTAATGATCTGGTAGGCCCGGGGCAGCAGGGCGCGTCCGGCCTCGGTCAGGCCGATCTCGCGGCCCAGGCGGTCGAACAGCCGCACATTGAGCTGCTGTTCCAGCCCGGCGATACGTTTGCTGATGGCGGGCTGGGTCAGGTGCAGGCGCTCTCCGGCTGCGGAAAAGCTGCCGGTCTCGGCAATGGCTATAAAGGCGTTGAGGTTGGCCAGGTCCATGGTCACATTCCAGTTGGTTATCCAAAGCATGAAAAATATGAATTTGAGTTATTTAATCTAACCCCATAGCATCAGCCTCACAAGCCAAGGGGTTATTGATCGGCAGGCGATCAGGGCCCGGGGCATAGAAACAAGCTGATGAGGAATGGTCCGATGGCCGGCAAGACGCTCTACGACAAGCTCTGGGATTCGCATTTGGTCAAGCAGCGCGACGATGGTTCGGCGCTGATCTATATCGATCGTCACATCATCCACGAAGTGACCTCCCCGCAAGCCTTCGAGGGCCTGCGTCTGGCTGGGCGCAAGCCGTGGCGCATCGATGCCAACATCGCCACCCCGGACCACAACGTGCCGACCACCCCTGAACGCAAGGGCGGAATCGAGGCGATTGCCGACCAGGTGTCGCGCCTTCAGGTGCAGACCCTCGATGACAACTGTGACGAATACGGCATCGTCGAATTCAAGATGAACGACGTGCGCCAGGGCATCGTCCACGTGATCGGCCCGGAGCAGGGCGCGACCTTGCCGGGCATGACCGTGGTCTGCGGCGACTCGCACACCTCCACCCACGGTGCTTTTGGCGCCCTGGCCCACGGCATCGGCACTTCCGAGGTGGAGCACGTACTCGCCACCCAGTGCCTGGTGGCCAAGAAGATGAAGAACATGCTGGTGCGGGTCGAAGGCATCTTGCCTTTCGGCGTGACCGCCAAGGACATCGTCCTCGCGGTGATCGGCAAGATCGGCACCGCCGGCGGCAACGGCCATGCCATCGAGTTCGCTGGCAGCGCGATTCGCGACCTGTCGGTCGAAGGCCGCATGACCATCTGCAACATGTCCATCGAAGCCGGTGCCCGTGTCGGCCTGGTCGCTGCGGATGAAAAGACCGTGGAATACGTCAAGGGCCGTCCTTTCGCCCCCAAGGGCGCGGAATGGGACCTGGCTGTCGAGGCCTGGAAAGACCTGGTGTCCGATGCCGATGCCAGATTCGACACCGTGGTCGAACTCGATGCCGCACAGATCAAGCCGCAGGTCAGCTGGGGCACTTCCCCGGAAATGGTCCTGGCGGTGGATCAGAACGTGCCGGATCCGGCCAAGGAAATGGACCTGGTCAAGCGCGACTCCATCGTCCGTGCCTTGAAGTACATGGGCTTGAGCGCCAACCAGGCGATCACCGACATCCAGCTGGATCGGGTGTTCATCGGTTCCTGCACCAACTCGCGGATCGAAGACCTGCGTGCTGCCGCAGTGATCGCCAAGGGCCGTAAGGTGGCTTCCACCATCAAGCAGGCGATCGTGGTCCCGGGCTCGGGCCTGGTGAAGGCTCAGGCCGAGTCGGAAGGTCTGGACAAGATCTTCCTCGAGGCCGGTTTCGAATGGCGTGAGCCGGGCTGCTCGATGTGCCTGGCGATGAACCCGGACCGCCTGGAATCCGGCGAGCATTGTGCCTCGACCTCGAACCGCAACTTCGAAGGGCGCCAGGGCGCAGGTGGTCGTACCCACCTGGTCAGCCCGGCCATGGCCGCCGCCGCCGCTGTCAGCGGTCGTTTCGTCGACGTCCGTGAATTGATCTAAAGGAGCGCAGCATGAAAGCTTTCACCCAGCACACTGGTTTGGTCGCGCCCTTGGATCGTGCCAACGTCGACACCGATCAGATCATCCCCAAGCAGTTCCTCAAGTCGATCAAGCGCACCGGCTTTGGCCCCAACCTGTTCGACGAGTGGCGCTACCTGGATGTGGGGCAACCCTACCAGGACAACTCCAAGCGTCCGCTGAACAAGGACTTCGTGCTCAACGCCGAGCGTTACCAGGGCGCCAGCGTGTTGCTGGCGCGGGAAAACTTCGGTTGCGGCTCCAGCCGCGAACACGCGCCCTGGGCGTTGGAAGAGTACGGTTTTCGCAGCATCATCGCGCCAAGCTATGCCGACATCTTCTTCAACAACAGCTTCAAGAACGGCCTGCTGCCGATCATCTTGAGCGACGAGGAGGTCGACGAGCTGTTCCAGCAGGTGGAAGGCACCCCGGGCTACCAGTTGCGCATCGACCTTGAGGCGCAGACCGTGACCCGTCCTGACGGCAAAGTGCTGACGTTCGAGATCGACGCGTTCCGCAAGCATTGCCTGCTCAACGGCCTCGACGACATCGGCCTGACCCTGCAGGACGGTGATGCCATCGCCGCCTTTGAGGCCAAGCATCGCGCCAGCCAGCCCTGGTTGTTCCGCGACGCCTGAGTGACTGTCTGCCTGCTGGCCGCTGGCTGCCGATCGGTGCAGCTGGCGGCTGGCCGGTGAATGCTGTTTTTCCCTGATCAAAAGGACCGCATCATGACCAGCAAGGCCCATAGCCAAGTGGTACAGACGCAATTCGGCGAGCAGGCTTCGGCCTACCTGAGCAGTGCGGTGCACGCTCAAGGTGTCGAGTTCGCCCTGCTACAGGCCGAGGTTGCGCAGCGCGGCGATGCGCGAGTGCTGGACCTGGGCTGTGGCGCTGGGCATGTGAGCTTTCATGTCGCACCGCTGGTCAGGGAGGTGGTGGCCTATGACCTTTCGCCGCAGATGCTTGATGTGGTGGCCAGTGCAGCGGCTGAGCGCAATCTGGGTAATATCAGCACCCGGCATGGCGCCGCCGAACGCTTGCCGTTCGCCGATGGCGAGTTCGACTTCGTGTTCAGCCGTTATTCGGCTCACCACTGGAGCGACCTGGGCCAGGCCCTGCGCGAGGTGCGCCGGGTATTGAAACCGGGTGGCGTGGCGGCGTTCATCGATGTCTTGTCGCCGGGTAGTCCGCTGTTCGACACTTACCTGCAGAGCGTGGAAGTGCTGCGTGATACCAGCCATGTGCGTGATTATTCGGCAGGGGAGTGGTTGCGCCAGGTCAGCGAGGCCGGTTTGCACGCGCGCAGCACTGCTCGTCAGCGCCTGCGCCTGGAGTACAGCTCCTGGGTCGAACGCATGCGTACGCCCCAGGTCATGCGTGCGGCGATCCGCGAGCTGCAGCAGGCCATGGGCAATGAAGTGCGCGAATATTTTGAGATTGAGGCCGATGGTTCGTTCAGTACAGATGTACTGGTGCTGTGGGCCGAACGATAGAATTTTTCCGGGTACGCCTGCGGGCGTGCCGACAGAGCAAATGAGGAACCCATGAGCAAACAGATTCTGATTCTTCCTGGCGACGGTATCGGCCCGGAAATCATGGCCGAGGCAGTCAAGGTGCTGGAGCTGGCCAATGACAAGTACCGCCTGGGCTTCGAGCTGAGCCACGACGTGATCGGCGGCGCCGCCATCGACAAGCACGGCGTGCCGCTGGCCGATGAGACCCTGGAGCGCGCTCGTGCCGCCGACGCGGTGCTGCTGGGTGCTGTGGGTGGCCCGAAATGGGACAAGATCGAACGTGACATCCGTCCTGAGCGCGGCCTGTTGAAGATCCGTGCGCAATTGGGCCTGTTCGGCAACCTGCGCCCGGCAATTCTCTACCCGCAACTGGCGGATGCCTCGAGCCTGAAGCCGGAAATTGTCTCCGGCCTGGACATCCTCATCGTTCGCGAGCTGACCGGCGGCATCTACTTCGGTGCGCCCCGCGGCACCCGCGAGCTGGAAAACGGCGAGCGCCAGTCCTACGACACCCTGCCATACAGCGAGAGCGAGATCCGTCGCATCGCCCGGGTCGGCTTCGACATGGCGCGGGTGCGCGGCAAGAAGCTCTGCTCGGTGGACAAGGCCAATGTCCTGGCCTCCAGCCAGCTGTGGCGCGAAGTGGTCGAGGAGGTGGCCAAGGACTACCCGGATGTCGAACTGAGCCATATGTACGTCGACAACGCCGCCATGCAACTGGTCCGCGCCCCAAAGCAGTTCGACGTGATGGTGACCGACAATATGTTCGGCGACATCCTGTCCGACGAAGCCTCGATGCTCACCGGTTCCATCGGCATGCTGCCCTCGGCCTCCCTGGATGCCAACAACAAGGGCATGTACGAGCCTTGCCACGGCTCGGCGCCGGACATTGCCGGGCAGGGCATTGCCAACCCCTTGGCGACCATCCTCTCGGTGTCGATGATGCTGCGCTACAGCTTCAACCTGAACGAGGCGGCGGACGCCATCGAGCAGGCCGTGAGCCGGGTGCTGGATCAAGGCTTGCGCACCGGTGACATCTGGTCGGCAGGTTGCACCAAAGTCGGTACGCAGGAAATGGGCGATGCAGTAGTCGCCGCGCTGCGGAATCTGTAATCTTTGCGGCCCACTGCACAGACAGTGGCCCACTTTTGTATAGGTGTAGTTGCGATGAAACGTGTAGGTCTGATCGGTTGGCGCGGTATGGTCGGTTCCGTGCTCATGCAGCGGATGCTGGAAGAGCAGGACTTCGATCTTATTGAACCGGTGTTTTTCAGCACTTCCAATGTCGGTGGCCAAGGGCCGTCGGTGGGCAAGGACATTGCTCCGCTGAAGGATGCCTACAGCATTGAAGAGTTGAAAACCCTCGACGTGATTCTGACCTGCCAGGGTGGCGACTACACCAGTGAAGTCTTCCCCAAGCTGCGCGAAGCCGGCTGGCAGGGCTACTGGATCGACGCCGCTTCCAGCCTGCGCATGCAGGATGACGCGGTGATCATCCTCGACCCGGTGAATCGCAAGGTCATCGATCAGCAGCTGGATGCCGGGACCAAGAACTACATCGGCGGCAACTGCACCGTCAGCCTGATGCTGATGGGCCTGGGCGGCCTGTTCGAAGCCGGCCTGGTGGAGTGGATGAGCGCCATGACCTACCAGGCGGCCTCGGGCGCGGGTGCGCAGAACATGCGCGAGCTGATCAAGCAGATGGGCGCAACCCACGCTGCGGTTGCCGATGACCTGGCCAACCCGGCCAGCGCCATCCTCGACATCGACCGCAAAGTGGCCGAGGCCATGCGCAGCGATGCCTATCCGACCGAGAACTTCGGCGTGCCGCTGGCCGGCAGCCTGATCCCGTGGATCGACAAGGAACTGCCCAACGGCCAGAGCCGTGAAGAGTGGAAGGCCCAGGCCGAGACCAACAAGATCCTCGGTCGCTTCAAGAACCCGATCCCGGTGGACGGCATCTGCGTGCGTATCGGCGCCATGCGCTGCCACAGCCAGGCGCTGACCATCAAGCTCAACAAGGACGTACCGATCGCCGATATCGAAGGGCTGATCAGCCAGCACAACCCTTGGGTCAAACTGGTGCCGAACCAGCGCGAGATCAGCATGCAGGAGCTGAGCCCGACCAAGGTTACCGGCACCCTGAACGTGCCGGTTGGCCGTCTGCGCAAGCTCAACATGGGCTCGCAGTTCCTTGGCGCCTTCACCGTGGGCGACCAACTGCTGTGGGGCGCGGCCGAGCCGCTGCGCCGCATGCTGCGGATCCTGCTCGAGCGTTGATCGCCTGAGGCTCTGAAAGAACCCGCCCCTGCTGCCAGGTGCGGGTTTTTTTATGGGCGCGCTGGGGCTCAGTGGCTTCTGAGGCGGTTCTCGCTGCCGTTGCGAGGGCCCCATGAATTGCCTCGCCACCCTGTGCCGGGTAAAGTGCCGCTCCCCCGTTCTACCTGAGGTAAGCACCATGACCCCGTCCTTTGATATTGCCGTGATCGGTGCCACCGGCACGGTCGGCGAAACCCTGGTGCAGATTCTCGAAGAGCGTGATTTCCCCATTGGCAATCTGCACCTGTTGGCGAGCAGCGAGTCGGCCGGTCATTCGGTGCCGTTTCGCGGCAAGAATGTCCGGGTGCGTGAGGTCGACGAGTTCGATTTCAGCAAGGTCCAGCTGGTGTTTTTCGCGGCGGGGCCGGCGGTGACCCTGAGTTTTGCCTCGCGGGCCACGGCGGCCAATTGCACGGTCATCGACCTGTCGGGCGCCTTGCCTTCGGCCCAGGCGCCGAATGTCGTGCCTGAAGCCAATGCCGAGGTTCTGGCAGGCCTGAAGAAGCCGGTGCAATTGAGCAGTCCCAGTGCTTCGGCCACCGCGCTGGCGGTAGTGCTTGCACCTTTGCAGGGATTGCTGGACATCCAGCGGGTCAACCTGACCGCCAGCCTGGCGATTTCCAGCCAGGGGCGCGAAGCCGTCAGCGAACTGGCCCGGCAGACCGCTGAGCTGCTGAATGTGCGCCCGCTGGAGCCGCGGGTCTTTGATCGTCAGGTGGCCTTCAACCTGTTGGCCCAGGTTGGTACGCCCGATGCCCAGGGCCATACCCTGCTGGAAAAGCGTCTGGTCAGGGAGTTGCGCGAGGTTCTGCGACAACCTTTATTAAAGATTTCTGTCACTTGCATTCAAGCGCCGGTGTTTTTTGGCGATAGCTATAGCGTGACTCTGCAGTCAGCCAGCGCTGTTGATCTGGCGGCCGTGAATGCTGCACTGGAGGCGGCTCCCGGCCTGGAGCTGGTGGAAGCCGGGGATTATCCAACGGCTGTAGGTGACGCCGTGGGCCAGGACGTAGTCTATGTGGGACGGGTTCGCGGCGGTGTCGATGACCCGACGGAACTGAATCTGTGGCTGACCTCGGACAACGTCCGCAAAGGCGCGGCGTTGAACGCTGTGCAGTTGGCTGAATTGTTGATAAAAGACCAGCTGTAAAAGATACTTGGCAACAATTTGCAGAATGAATCTAGCTGGGCGCTATGCTTGGCAAGTTGCTGGAGGTGAGTGGCCGTCAGGTGCTCCCGGGGCATGCAGGAAATAGTCGCGCGTCGTGGTCGTTCATGGCCCCGCGCAGTGCCTTATGGCAGCCGCTACAAAACCTTCTCGCTGGCCGAGGAATGTTCAAACAAAGGATGAGGCTATGGTTCAAGTTCGCAAACTGGTGTTAGCAATAGCGGCCGCCTCGGCGCTGTCCTCCGGTATGGCGCAGGCGCTTGGGCTCGGGGAGCTGACCCTGAAGTCGAGTCTGAACCAGCCTCTGGTAGCAGAAATCGAATTGCTCGATATCAAGGACCTTACTGCTGCGGAGGTGGTGCCTAGCCTGGCCCCGGCAGAAGAGTTCGCCAAGGCCGGCGTCGATCGCCAGGCCTTCCTCAACGACTTGAGTTTTACCCCGATCCTCAATCCCGGCGGCAAGAGTGTGCTGCGGGTGACCTCGAGCCAGCCGCTGTCGGAGCCGATGGTCAAGTTCCTGGTGCAGGTGATGTGGCCCAACGGCCGCCTGCTGCGCGATTACAGTGTGCTGCTGGATCCTTCGAAGTTTTCCCCGCAGGCGGCCGCCGCGGCTCAAGCCGCCCCGGCGATCAGCGCCCCGGCGACGGGTGCAAGCAAGGTCAGCAAGCCTGAGCAATACACCACCTCGGCCCGTGACACGCTCTGGGAAATCGCCGCGAAGAACCGTAATGGTGCTTCGATCCAGCAGACCATGCTGGCGATCCAGGCGCTGAACCCGGATGCCTTCATCGATGGCAACATCAACCGCTTGAAGACCGGCAAGGTCCTGCGCCTGCCCGATGTGGTGCAGAGCACCGCGCTGCCGCAGCCCAAGGCAATTGCCGAAGTTGCCGCGCAGAACGCCGCCTGGCGCCAGGGGCGTCGTTCCGGTGCCCGCGGCCAGCAGCAAGTGGATGCAACCCGGCGTGCGGGTGCCGACAAGGCGCCCAAGCAGGCCAACGCCAAGGACAACCTCAGCCTGGTCTCTGCGGAGAGCGGCAAGGCGCGTGGCAAGGGGGCCGCGGGTGACAGCAAGGCGCTGAACAACAAGCTGGCAGTGACCCAGGAAAGCCTGGATGCGACCCGTCGCGACAATGCCGAGCTCAAGGAACGCATGGCGGACCTGCAAAGCCAGCTGGACAAGCTGCAGCGCCTGATCGAATTGAAAAACAACCAGTTGGCCAAGCTGCAGGCCGATGGCTCGGCTGCTGTTCCTGCGGCTCCAACCGCTCCGGCGATGCCGGCGGAACTGGTGGCCAAGCCTGAAGCGCCTGCAGCGGCTCCTGCCGCCCCGGTGACTGAGCCCGTTGTCGCTGCGGTGCCGGATACGGCCGCTGCGAAGACGGACGAAGACAAGTACGGCGATCTGCTGAGCAATCCGATCCTGTTGGGTCTGGTGGGCGGTGGCGGCGTATTGGTCGTGCTGCTGTTGCTGCTGCTGTGGGCGCGCCGGCGCAAGGCCCAGCAGGAGGCGGAAAAGCATCTGCGCATGGCTCGGGCATTGTCCGAGGAAAATGAGTTCAGCGAGGACATGGAGCTGCCGGAAGGCAGTTTCGAAGGCCTTGAAGTTCCGCCGCCAAGCGTCAAGCTTGCTCCAGCTCCAGCTCCAGCTCCAGCTCCAGCTCCGGTGGTGGAGCCCGTGCCGGTGCCTGCGGCGCCGGTCGAGCGGGCAACCGATGTCTTGGGGCAGGCGCAGAACCACATCGATGGCGGCCGCCTGAACCAGGCGGCGGCGATTCTTGAAGAAGCCGTCAAGCTCGAGCCCCAGCGCAGTGATCTGCGTCTCAAGCTGATGGAGGTCTACGCGCATCAGGGGGACCGCAGTGCTTTTGTCGCTGAAGAGCGGCAATTGGTGGCCAATGGTGATAACCATGCCCGGGTCGAGGAACTGAAAAGTCGCTTCCCGGCAATGGTTGCAGTGGCAGCGGCAGCCGGCCTGGCTACCGCGGCGGTGGCTGCCGAGCTGGACGCCCAGTATGTCAAGGACCTGTTGCTGGATGAGCCACAGCCTCCCGAGCCTGCTGCGCCTGTGGAAGGCCTGGACGCCGACTTCGATCTGAGCCTGGATGATCTGGAAGCGGCTTCGCCGGCAGTGGTAGCGGCTGAGCCTGAACCTGAGTCTGAGCCCGAGCTGGAAGACTTCCCGCTGGATGATGACCTGAGCTTCGGTTCGGTGCTCGAGCAGCAGACGGCGCCAGAGGAGAACCTGGATGACCTGGGAGACTTCGATCTGGATCTGGGGGCTGACCTGCCTGCCGCGACCCAGAGCGACGACGACTTCCTGCTGAGCCTGGAAGACGACCTCAAGGACCTGCCGGCTGGCGACGTGCCAACCGTCACCGAATCGGCCCTGGATGACTTGGATCTGTCGGCGGACTTCGATCTGTCTCTGGCGGATGAGATGGACGCGGTTGCAGAGCCCAAGGACGCTTTCGCTTCCGAGCTGGATGATGTCAACGCCGAGCTGGATCGCCTGTCCCAGAGCCTTGATCAGCCGCTGGATGCGCCGAGCTTCACCGCTGAAGATGCGGCGGCAGAACCTGAAGAGGCGGATTTCGACTTCCTTTCCGGCAGTGACGAGGTCGCCACCAAGCTGGATCTGGCTCAGGCCTACATCGATATGGGTGATAACGACGGCGCGCGGGATATCCTGGGTGAAGTGTTGAGCGAGGGCAGCGAAGGGCAGAAGAGCGAAGCGCAGGAAATGCTGGCGCGATTGGCTTGAAGCAATTCGATGCTTGAACAGAACGGCAGCCGATGAGGCTGCCGTTTTTGTTGATGCTGACCTAGGCGCTGCTCAGATCAGCAGGTCTTCGTAGAAGGCGCCAAAAGGGCGGGTGGGATGGGCGATCTGTATTTCCAGGATCCACAGCCCCACTTGTGGGCAGTCGGCGAAATCTCCCAGGTCTCCGGCGCGATAAATGGCGTGGGGGAAGTCGCTGACCCGATGTCCCTTGATGTCCAGGTTGAGCACCCAGCCCATGGCGCAGGCTTGTTCTGCGGCATAGCGGTACAGTTCCGGGCCGGCCATCTGATGGGTCTTCCACTGCTGATGCACCTGATCGAACAGGTTCTTGGCCGCGGCGGCGCAGGCGTGCATCTCGGCGTCGTCACCGCTGACGAATGTGGCGCCGCAATCGCCTTCGTGGCGGTCCCAGACAACCCCCAGGTCGATGAAGAACAGGTCGTTTTCCCCTAGTTGCGGATCGCCATCGGAGCGCTGCTTGAAGGTTTTCAAGGTGTTGGCGCCAAAACGGATCAGCAGCGGGTGCCAGATCCGTTCCATGCCCAGTTCCCGCAACACCTCAAGACCCATTTCCCTGGCGCAGGATTCATGCATGCCCGGCTTGATCTGCCTGGCCATTTGCGCAATGGCTTCCCAGGTCATGCGCTTGGCGTGAAGCATGCCCTCCAGGCTGTAGGCTAGGCCTACGGCTTCTTTGCTGGTTGCGATCATTCGTCGATTCTCGATCAGGTGCTTTGTTGTTTTCGATATATATTTTTCTATATAGCGATTGCCTGAAGGTCATGCAATCTTCCTGTGGCCCGGCTGTCTTGGGGGGTAATCGGCAACTAAAGCTCGGCAGTGCATGGCGTCTGTTTCCGACGGCCTTATAATGGGCGCCTTTGCGCATATCAGCAGGCTGTAAGTTCTTGGCAAATATAGATAACGCGGCCGCCGAAATGGCGGCCGCAGGCTTTTCCCGAATCGCTCTGGGTGTTGAATACAAGGGTTCGCGCTATCGCGGCTGGCAGCGCCAGGCGTCTGGCGTGCCCAGTGTCCAGGAAACCCTGGAGAAGGCCCTGTCCAGAGTGGCGGACTCTCCGGTACTGCTTTCTTGTGCTGGGCGCACCGATGCCGGTGTGCATGCCTGTGGTCAGGTGGTGCATTTCGATACCCAGGCCGTGCGCTCGGCGAAGGCCTGGGTCATGGGCGCCAACATTAACCTGCCCCATGACATCAGCGTCAGCTGGGCCCAGGAGATGCCGGCGCATTTTCATGCGCGGTTCAAGGCGATTGCCCGGCGCTACCGCTATGTGATCTATAACGATCAGATCCGCCCGGCCCACCTCAACGAAGAAATCACCTGGAACCATCGGCCGCTGGACGTCGAGCGGATGGCCCAGGCGGCTGCGTTTCTGGTCGGTACCCATGATTTCAGTGCGTTCCGGGCGGGGCAGTGCCAGGCCAAGTCGCCGATCAAGGAGCTTCATCACCTGCGGGTCACCCGGCACGGCAAGATGATCGTCCTGGATATTCGTGCCAGTGCCTTCCTTCATCACATGGTGCGCAATATCGCCGGTGTACTGATGACCATCGGTGCCGGCGAGCGCCCGGTGGAGTGGGCGCGGGAGGTGCTGGAGAGCCGCATTCGCCGTACCGGTGGGGTGACGGCCCATCCTTTCGGCCTGTACCTGGTCAAGGTCGAATACAACGATGAGTTCCAGTTGCCCGAGCGATACATCGGGCCACATTTCCTCAGTGGATTCTCGGAACTTGACGGCTGACGCCCGGAAAAGCATTTGCTACCATCCGGGACTTTCCGGATTTACCCCTGAGGTTCAAACGACATGCCAGCTGTTCGCAGCAAGATTTGCGGGATTACCCGCATAGAAGATGCGTTGGCGGCAGTGGCGGCGGGGGCTGACGCCATCGGCCTGGTGTTCTACGCCAAGAGCCCGCGGGCGGTAACGGTGCAGCAGGCGCGGGCGATCATTGCCGCCTTGCCGCCGTTCGTGACCACCGTGGGCCTGTTCGTCAATGCCAGTCGCTGCGAGTTGGGGGAGATACTCGATGCGGTGCCGCTGGACCTCCTGCAGTTTCACGGTGATGAGTCGGCGGCTGACTGCGAAGGCTATCACCGGCCCTATATCAAGGCCTTGCGGGTCAAGGCCGGGGACGATATCGCCGCGGCCTGCCTGGCGCACCCTCGGGCCAGCGGGATTCTGCTGGATGCCTACGTCGAAGGTGTGCCGGGCGGAACCGGCGAGACCTTTGACTGGTCCCTGATTCCTCGGGAGGTTAGCAAGCCGCTGATTCTCGCCGGTGGCCTGTCGGCGGAAAACGTCGGTGAGGCCATCGCCCAGGTTCGTCCTTATGCCGTGGACGTCAGCGGTGGCGTGGAACAAAGCAAGGGCATCAAGGATCAGGCGAAGATTCATGCATTTATGCAGGCCGTGCGTCGCGGCAGTGAGTCGATGTGACGGCTGGCAGTCTGCCGCCGTCCATAACACCACTGTACAAAACAGGCAGGCGCCGCCTTCAGGCGGGGTTGGAATCGAGTGGCAACCGCTCTATTGCGGGTGCCGGGATGGCTGAGGAAAGGTTCGCTGCAGGCAGGTCGAGCCGGGTGCTGACCGCGGTAGCGAATCGATCATCGCCGCACACATGAATTTAGCTCAAGGGCATACACGGGGCTGCGAACCAAAGCGTTCGGGTCGCCGGTACTGGAGAAAGAAAGCATGAGCAACTGGTTGGTAGACAAACTGATCCCTTCGATCATGCGTTCCGAGGTGAAGAAAAGCTCGGTGCCCGAAGGTCTTTGGCACAAGTGCCCATCCTGTGAGGCGGTGCTCTATCGCCCAGAATTGGAAAAGACCCTGGATGTTTGCCCCAAGTGCAACCATCACATGCGGATCGGCGCACGCGCGCGTATCGATATCTTCCTCGACGCCGAGGGCCGCGATGAGCTGGGGGCCGACCTGGAGCCCGTGGATCGCCTGAAGTTTCGCGACGGCAAGAAGTACAAGGACCGCCTGACCGCGGCGCAGAAGCAGACCGGCGAGAAAGATGCGCTGATCTCCATGAGCGGCACCCTGCTGGGCATGCCGGTGGTGGTCTCGGCTTTCGAATTCTCCTTCATGGGCGGTTCCATGGGCGCCATCGTCGGTGAGCGTTTCGTACGTGCGGCCAACTATGCCCTGGAAAACCGCTGCCCGATGATCTGCTTCTCCGCATCCGGTGGTGCGCGGATGCAGGAGGCACTGATTTCCCTGATGCAGATGGCCAAGACCTCCGCGGTGCTGGCGCGCCTGCGTGAAGAGGGCATTCCGTTCATCTCCGTGTTGACCGACCCGGTCTATGGTGGTGTTTCCGCCAGCCTGGCGATGCTGGGTGATGTGATCGTTGCCGAGCCCAAGGCCCTGGTTGGCTTCGCCGGCCCTCGCGTGATCGAGCAGACCGTGCGGGAAAAGCTGCCGGAAGGTTTCCAGCGCAGCGAGTTCCTGCTGGAGCACGGTGCGATCGACATGATTATTTCCCGTCAGGAACTGCGTCCGCGCTTGGGTAACCTGCTGGCTCAGCTCATGGGCCTGCCGACGCCGGAGTTCGTGGCTGCACCTGTCGAGCCGATCGTGGTTCCGCCGATTCCTGCAAACCTATGACCGAACGTACCCTGGGCGAATGGCTCGCCTATCTCGAGCAGTTGCACCCTTCGGCCATCGACATGGGGCTGGCGCGCTCGCAACAGGTAGCGTCCCAGATGGGGCTGGGCAAACCGGCGCCCCGGGTCGTCACGGTCACGGGGACCAACGGCAAGGGTTCCACCTGTGCCTTTGTCGCGTCCTTGCTGCGCTCCCAGGGCCTGAAGGTCGGTGTCTACAGCTCTCCGCACCTGCTGCGTTACAACGAGCGGGTGCAGGTCAATGGCGAGGAAGCCACTGACCAGCAGTTGTGCGAGGCCTTTGCGGCGGTCGAGGCGGGGCGCGGTGACATTACCCTGACCTACTTCGAGATGGGGACACTGGCTGCGTTCTGGCTGTTTCAGCAGTCGGCACTGGATGCCGTGGTCCTGGAAGTCGGCCTGGGCGGTCGCCTGGATACGGTCAATCTGGTGGATGCCGACCTGGCATTGGTCACCAGCATTGGCGTCGACCATATCGAATACCTGGGTGATTCTCGTGAGTCCGTGGCCTTCGAGAAGGCCGGGATCTTCCGTCCTGGCGCGCCGGCACTCTGTGGCGATCTGAATCCGCCGCAGCCGTTGCTGGACAAGGCGCGGGAACTGGGCTGTCCGTTCTTTCTCCGCGGGCGGGATTTCGACCTGGGCCTGACTGAGCAGCATTGGCAGTGGCGCGGTCTTGATGCCCAGGGCAACCAGGTCGAACTGAGAGGGCTGCCGCTGCTCGATCTGCCGATGGAAAACGCCGCGCTGGCCTTGCAGGCCTACCTGCTCATGGGCTTGCCTTGGCAGCCTGGGCAGATCGCGGCAGCCTTGCAGCAGACCCGGGTAACCGGTCGACTGGATCGTCGACAGATCGATTGGCATGGCAAGCGCCTGAACCTGTTGCTGGATGTTGGTCATAACCCCCATGCGGCGCAGTATCTGGCCGAGCGCCTGGCGCGTCGTCCGGTGGTGGGCAGGCGCCTGGCGGTGTTCGGTTTGCTGGCGGACAAGGATCTTCCTGGTGTGATTGGCTGCCTGCAGGCGGCTGTCCAGCACTGGGCGGTGGCACCTCTGGATTCGCCGCGGGCACGCCCGGTCGAGGATCTGCAAGCGGCGCTGGAGAACCTGGGGGCGCCAGTAACGTCCTATGCCAGTGTGGCGGCAGCGTTGGAAGGGCAGTGTGCGCAAGCGGATGCCGATGACGAAATCCTGCTGTTCGGGTCTTTTTATTGTGTTGCCGAGGCGCTCGAGTGGCTCGCCCGGCGCTCCACGGAGGAAGCTGCACATGGCTATGTTGGATAACGTCTACAAGCAGCGAATGGTGGGGGCTCTGGTGTTGGTGGCGTTGGCGGTGATCTTTCTGCCGATGCTGTTCTCGCGAGAGGACGAGCAGCGCCGTGTTACGGTCGAAGCACCGCCGGCGCCTCAGGCTTCGGTGATGCCCCAGGTTCAGGTCGAGCCGGTGGTGGTGCCCGAGCCTCAGGCGTTGCCTGAAGGCTCGGTGCCGGCCGATGAGCCAGTGGTTCAGCAGTCGGCGCCTTCGATGCCGATTGCTCCAAGCGCGCCAGTGGCCGCTGCGGCGCCCGTTGTGGCGAGCAAGCCGACGCCGGCGCCGAAACCTGTTCCGGCGCCACCTCAGCCGGTGGCCGTGGCCAAGCCCGATACGACCCAGAGCCGGGTAGATGCCAATGGCCTGTCCGTCAGCTGGTCGGTGCAATTGGCCAGCCTGTCGAGTCGTGAAAGTGCGGAAAACCTGCAGAAAACCCTGCGCAGCCAGGGTTATAACGCCTATATCCGTTCGGCCGAAGGTAAGAATCGAGTGTTTGTCGGCCCGTTGATCGAGCGTGCCGAGGCAGATCGCCTGCGTGACCTTTTGGGGCGTCAGCAGAACCTCAAGGGCTTCGTGGTGCGCTTCCAGCCAGAGCGTGGCTGAAGCTATCTGGCTGATTTTAAAAGCACAGTGAATCGCAGCTTACCGACAGCCAAGCGCTCTGTTAAAATGCGCCGCCTTATCCGTCTGTAGGCTGCACTGTGCCATTTACCTGGGTTGACTGGGCGATCGTTGCAATAATCGCCATCTCCGCTTTGATCAGCTTGAGCCGCGGTTTCGTCAAAGAAGCCTTGTCGTTGCTTACCTGGATCATCGCAGGAGTCGTTGCCTGGATGTTTGGTGGCTCACTGTCCGAGTACCTCGGCGGTTATATCGAAACTCCTTCGGCTCGCGTGATCGCGGGCTGCGCAATCATGTTTGTCGCCACCTTGCTGGTGGGGGCAATGGTCAACTATCTCATCGGCGAATTGATTCGCGTCACCGGCCTCTCCGGAACCGATCGATTCCTCGGCATGGCCTTCGGCGCGGCGCGTGGCGCGTTGCTGGTGGTCGTGGCGGTCGGGCTTCTGAGCCTGGGGCCGGTACAGCAGGATTCCTGGTGGCAACAGTCGCGACTGGTGCCACAATTTCTATTGGTTGCAGACTGGTCCAAGAACCTCATTCTGGGGTGGAGCAGTCAGTGGCTGGCCAGCGGTATCAGCGTACCCGCTGATATACCGTTCAAGGAGCACCTCTTACCGGCCAAAACGCCTCAGTAAGATGGGTTCAGTTCAGTTTCATTAAGTAGGGGTTGCGTCGCATGTGTGGCATCGTCGGTATCGTCGGTAAGTCGAACGTCAATCAGGCGCTGTATGACGCGCTAACCGTCCTCCAGCACCGCGGCCAGGACGCTGCCGGTATCGTGACCAGCCATGATGGCCGGTTATTCCTGCGCAAGGATAATGGCCTGGTCCGTGATGTGTTCCAGCAGCGCCACATGCAGCGCCTGGTCGGTCACATGGGCATCGGTCATGTCCGCTATCCAACCGCGGGCAGCTCGACCTCGGCCGAGGCCCAGCCGTTCTACGTCAACTCACCGTATGGCATCACCCTGGCGCACAACGGCAACCTGACCAATGTCGAGCAGTTGGCCAAGGAGATCTACGAGTCTGACCTGCGCCACGTCAACACCAACTCCGACTCTGAAGTGCTGCTCAACGTGTTCGCCCACGAGCTGGCCCAGCGCGGCAAGCTGCAGCCTACCGAAGAAGACGTGTTCGCCGCGGTAACCGACGTGCACAACCGTTGTGTAGGCGGCTATGCGGTGGTGGCGATGATCACCGGCTACGGCATCGTGGGGTTCCGGGATCCTCATGGCATCCGTCCGATTGTGTTCGGCCAGCGCCATACCGACGAGGGCGTGGAGTACATGATCGCCTCGGAAAGCGTGTCCCTGGACGTGCTGGGTTTCACCCTGATCCGCGACCTGGCCCCGGGCGAGGCGGTCTACATCACTGAAGAGGGCAAGCTGTATACCCGTCAGTGCGCGAACGATCCGCAGCTCACTCCGTGCATCTTCGAGCACGTGTACCTGGCGCGTCCCGATTCGATCATCGACGGTGTATCGGTCTACAAGGCCCGGCTGCGCATGGGTGAGAAGCTGGCGGAGAAAATCCTACGCGAGCGTCCCGAGCACGATATCGATGTGGTGATCCCGATCCCGGACACCAGCCGCACCGCTGCCCTGGAGCTGGCCAACCACCTGGGAGTCAAGTTCCGCGAAGGCTTCGTGAAGAACCGCTACATCGGCCGGACCTTCATCATGCCGGGCCAGGCTGCACGGAAAAAATCCGTGCGCCAGAAGCTCAACGCCATTGAGCTGGAGTTCCGCGGCAAGAACGTGATGCTGGTGGATGACTCCATCGTGCGTGGCACCACTTGCAAGCAGATCATTCAGATGGCCCGTGAAGCCGGTGCGAAAAACGTCTACTTCTGTTCCGCAGCGCCGGCCGTGCGTTATCCAAACGTGTACGGCATCGACATGCCGAGCGCTCACGAGCTGATTGCCCACAATCGTTCGACCCAGGATGTGGCCGACCTGATCGGTGCCGATTGGCTGATCTACCAGGACCTGCCTGACCTGATCGAGGCGGTCGGTGGCGGCAAGATCAAGATCGAGCATTTCGATTGCGCCGTGTTCGATGGCAAGTACGTCACCGGCGACGTCGACGAGGCCTATCTGAACAAGATCGAGAACGCCCGTAACGACGCGTCCAAGGTCAAGACCCAGGCGGTCAGCGCCATCATCGATCTGTACAACAACTGATTCAGAGCATTCAAGAAGACATTAGGAGTAGGCGGCATGAGTCAGGATTGGGATGCCGGTCGGCTGGACAGCGACCTTGAAGGCGTAGCGTTCGATACCCTGGCGGTGCGCGCCGGCCAGCACCGTTCGCCGGAAGGTGAGCACGGTGATCCGATGTTCTTCACCTCCAGCTATGTGTTCCGCACGGCCGCCGATGCGGCCGCACGGTTCGCTGGCGAAGTGCCGGGCAATGTCTATTCCCGTTACACCAACCCGACCGTGCGCTCTTTCGAGGAGCGTATCGCAGCGCTGGAAGGTGCGGAGCAGGCGGTGGCCACGGCCACCGGCATGGCAGCGATTCTGTCGGTGGTCATGAGCTTGTGCAGTGCGGGTGATCATGTGCTGGTGTCGCGCAGCGTGTTCGGTTCGACCATCAGTCTGTTCGAGAAGTACTTCAAGCGTTTTGGTGTGGAAGTCGATTATGTACCCCTGGCGGATCTCTCCGGCTGGGATGCGGCAATCAAGGGCAATACCAAGCTGCTGTTCGTCGAGTCGCCGTCCAATCCCCTGGCTGAGTTGGTGGATATCGCCGCGCTGGCCGAGGTGGCCCACGCCAAGGGCGCAATGCTGGTAGTCGACAACTGTTTCTGCACGCCGGCCTTGCAGCAGCCGCTGAAGCTGGGGGCCGACGTGGTGGTGCACTCGGCAACCAAGTTCATCGACGGCCAGGGTCGTTGCATGGGCGGCGTGGTGGCGGGGCGCAGCGAGCAGATGAAGGAAGTGGTGGGGTTCCTGCGTACCGCGGGGCCGACCCTGAGTCCGTTCAATGCCTGGATTTTCCTCAAGGGCCTGGAAACCCTGAACCTGCGGATGCGCGCCCATTGTTCCAATGCCTTGGCCCTGGCCGAGTGGCTGGAGCGGCAGGACGGAGTCGAGAAGGTGCACTACGCCGGCCTGGCCAGCCACCCGCAGCACGAGTTGGCCAAGCGCCAGCAGCGTGGCTTTGGCGCGGTGGTGAGTTTCGAGGTCAAGGGAGGCAAGGAGGGGGCCTGGCGCTTTATCGATGCCACTCGCCTGATTTCGATTACCGCCAACCTGGGTGACAGCAAGACCACCATCACCCACCCGAGCACCACTTCCCATGGACGCCTCGCACCCCAGGAACGTGAAGCGGCGGGTATTCGCGACAGCCTGATCCGTATCGCCGTGGGGCTTGAGGATGTGGCTGACCTGCAGGCTGACCTGGCCCGCGGGTTGGCAGCCTTGTGATCGAGTTGTCCGCACCTCAGGTGGCTGGCATCGGTCGTGTCGCGCTGGTTACTGGCGCGGCGCGGGGAATCGGCCTTGGTATCGCGGCCTGGCTGATCAGTGAGGGCTGGCAGGTGGTCCTGGCTGATCTGGATCGGGAGCGGGGCTCCAAGGTGGCCAAGGCGTTGGGTGACAGCGCCTGGTTCATCACCATGGATGTGGCGGATGAAGAACAGGTGGCTCGAGGTATTGCCGAGGTGCTGGGGCAGTTCGGGCGTCTCGACGGCCTGGTGTGCAACGCTGCTATGGCCGAGCCGCACAACATCACCCTGGAAAGCCTGGATCTGGCGTACTGGAATCGGGTGCTGGCCGTGAACCTGAGTGGCCCGATGCTGCTGGCCAAGCATTGTGCACCCTACCTGCGGGCCCATGGCGGCTCGATCGTCAATCTGGCGTCCACCCGTGCCCGGCAATCGGAACCCGACAGTGAGGCCTATGCGGCGAGCAAGGGTGGTTTACTCTCCCTTACTCACGCCCTGGCGATCAGCCTGGGCCCGGAGGTCCGGGTCAATGCGGTCAGCCCTGGATGGATCGATGCCCGTGACCCTGCAGCGCGCCGTGCCGAGCCTCTGTCTGATGCCGACCATACCCAGCATCCTGCGGGGCGGGTGGGGACGGTGGAGGATGTGGCGTCGATGGTGGCCTGGCTGCTGTCGCGCAATTCGGGTTTTGTCACCGGCCAGGAATTCGTGGTGGACGGCGGCATGACCAGGAAAATGATTTATCAGGGCTAAGGTGTGGCGAGCTTCACGCTTCACGCGACAGGGAAAGGCCTGTTGACGTGGTTGTGTTTGCTGCTGGCCTGAAGCGTGGGGCTTACCGCTGTTTTTGAAAAAAACTTCAACCCTGCTATTGACTTAGCTTCGATACCTGCGTAAATTTCGCGGCCTCAACGAAGCAAAGGGTGATTAGCTCAGCCGGGAGAGCGTCTGCCTTACAAGCAGAATGTCGGCGGTTCGATCCCGTCATCACCCACCACTTCCTGAGTACCTTTCGCAAGAAAGGTGGAAGCTTCCACAGAAGCCTCCAACCGACGCGCAGCGGTAGTTCAGTCGGTTAGAATACCGGCCTGTCACGCCGGGGGTCGCGGGTTCGAGTCCCGTCCGCTGCGCCATATTTTCCAGATCAGGCTTGCCTGGTTTGAGATTGAAAAGCCTCTAGGCTAATCAGTCGGACGATTCAAAAGGTTCACATGGACGCAAGTCCAAGCGATACGCAGCGGTAGTTCAGTCGGTTAGAATACCGGCCTGTCACGCCGGGGGTCGCGGGTTCGAGTCCCGTCCGCTGCGCCATATCTGCCTCAAGGATCACTGAACGCCTTGAAGCAACGAAAAAAGCCGAAGGCTTGTTTCGGATCGATAGCAAAGACCCTGGTCGAAAGACCGGGGTTTTTTGTTTTCGGGATTCATGTTTTTCCGGTGGTTGTCGGCCGCGATGACAAACCATAAAAAAACCGCCTGCATGGCGGTTTTTTTGGGGCTGCGAAAAGCCTTTGCTCAGAAACCGAATTTATCCCGCAGGCTGTAGTACCAGGCGCCCAGGGCGGTGAATGGCGTGCGCAACAGCTGGCCGCCAGGGAAGGGGTAGTGGGGCAGGTCGGCGAAGGCGTCGAAACGCTCTGCCTGGCCGCGCAGGGCCTCTGCCAGGACCTTGCCCGCCAGGTGGGTATAGGTCACGCCATGGCCACTGCAGCCCTGGGAGTAATAGATGTTGTCCCCCAGGCGGCCAACTTGCGGCAGGCGTGACAGGGTCAGCAGGAAGTTGCCGGTCCAGGCGTAGTCGATCTTCACATCCTTGAGTTGTGGGAAGGCCTTGAGCATCTTTGGCCGAATGATCGCTTCGATATTGGCTGGATCACGTGCGCCATAGACCACGCCGCCGCCGAAGATCAGGCGCTTGTCGCCGGAAAGGCGGTAATAGTCCAGCAGGTAATTGCAGTCCTCGACGCAGTAGTCCTGGGGCAGGAGGCTGGCGGCCAGTTCATCGCTCAGGGGCTCGGTGGTGATCACCTGGGTGCCGCATGGCATGGACTTGGCTGCCAGCTCGGGAACCAGGTTGCCGAGGTAGGCGTTGCCAGCGACGATGACGAACTTGGCGCGTACCTTTCCTTCCGGCGTGTGGACCACGGGATTGGCGCCGCGCTCGATGCGCACCGCCGGGGACTGTTCGTACAGAGTGCCGCCGAGGGACTCCACGGCCGCGGCCTCGCCCAGCGCCAGGTTCAGCGGGTGGATATGGCCACCGCTCATGTCGAGCATGCCGCCCTTGTATTGATCGCAGGCCACTACCTCACGAATCCGCCGCTCATCCAGCAATTCCAGCTGGGTGTGCCCGTAGCGCTCCCAGAGGCGCTTCTGGGACTCCAGGTGGCCCATCTGCTTGCTGGTCATTGCCGCGAAGACGCCGCCGTCCTTCAGGTCGCACTGGATCTGATACTTGGCAACGCGCTCGCGGATGATCCTGCCGCCCTCGAAGGCCATCTGTCCCAGCAGTTGCGCCTGCTTGGGGCCGACAGTGCGCTCGATCACGTCAATGTCACGGCTGTAGCTGTTGACGATCTGCCCGCCGTTGCGCCCGGACGCACCAAAGCCGACCTTGGCGGCCTCCAGCACTGTTACGCGAAAACCGTTCTCCAGAAGAAACAGGGCGCTGGACAGGCCGGTGTAGCCCGCGCCGATCACGCAGACATCGGTTTCAACCTCGCCTTGCAGCGACGGCCGCTCTGGCGCCGCATTGGCCGAGGCGGCGTAATAGGACTGTGGGTAAGGAATGTTCGCCATCCTGCGACCTCATGTGTTTAATATATTTTACGAGTGCGCCGATGCTACCTGAGTTGCAAATTGGCTGCCAGACGGGAGCCATAACTTCTTCTCGGCCCTGAAAATAAAAAATTCGCATATTCATAGGCTTAGCTGAAAAAAAGGTGTTGACACCCCTTCGAAATTCCGTAGAATGCCGCCTCACAGCAGGCACGTAGCTCAGTTGGTTAGAGCACCACCTTGACATGGTGGGGGTCGTTGGTTCGAGTCCAATCGCGCCTACCAAACAAAATCCGCTCTGCTGGGCGGTCTAGAAGGGGTTCACCGAAAGGTGAACCCCTTTTTTGTTTCTGGGCATTTTAATGGCTATCGAGTGCTTCGGCGGGCAGTCGGGTCGATGGCCTTTCGTGACTGATCCGGGGACGCCGGATCCGACTGTTCTAACCGGCCGTTCGAAAAGCACTCTGGGCATCAATGCCGCCCTGAACTGTCGATGCAGGAAAGATTAGCGCGCTCAAGTGCGGTGGATGGATTTTAGCCAATACTCGTGCAGCGCCTCGACATTGGCACAGGTCATCAGCGGCATCGCCGTCTTCAACTGGTCATTGGTCCAGTTCCACCACTCCATCTCAAGAAGCAGCTCGATCCTGCGATCGTCAAAGCGTTTGCGCAGTGTCTTGGCAGGGTTGCCGCCGACGATTGCATAAGGTTCGACATCTCGGGTCACCAGGGCGCGTGTGCCTATTACGGCGCCGTGGCCGACCTTGATGCCTGGCATGACAATGGCTTCTGAGCCGATCCAGACGTCATTGCCGATCACGGTGTCGCCGGCGGGTTCATATCCATTCAGTGCTTCGTTAAAGGAGGGTTCCTCATTCATCCAATAGAAGGGGAAGGTGCTGATCCACTCGTTCCGATGGCCCTGATTGCCGGCCATGATGAATGCAGCGCCTGATCCGATCGAGCAGAAGCTGCCAATGATCAGTTGGTCCGCTCCTGCCTCGTGAGAGAGGTATCGCGCGCAATCATCGAAGCTGTGGCTGTGGTAGTAGCCGGAATAGTAGCTGTAGCGACCCACCCGGATATTTGGATGGGTCACCTGCTGCTCAAGTGTGATGCCCTTGAAGGGGCTTTCGAAATAATTGCTCATCGCCGCTCATTCTCCATGTCTTCAGGCGCCTGGCTTTCAGCCGTGCGTTCTATCGTGCGACTGGCAGTCCGGCTTTTCGCCTGGCTGCGCTGACGTACTTGTCTGTTGTGCGGGATGCCAGGAATCGACGGGGTGTTCTGGCACTTGTGGTCTTGATGGGTTAAAAATTTTTTGCACATCATCTCGCTCCTTCGGCTCCCGGAGCGGCAGATGCCCTTGGTGGGGAGCCTGCCGGCTCCTTGTGGCAGGGCTGGTCAGTCCAGGGCAATAAAGGTGCTGCCGTTGAAGGTGCGCCGCGGATTGCCACGCTCGACCCGGTGATGGGCCTCGCGGCGTTGCAGGCGTAGGTCATCTTCGGATTGCTGTTGCCGTGCTGCCAGGCGTTGCTGGATCAGCAGGCGCGCCAGGCGCTTGTTGTCGTGCTGACTGCGCTCGGATTGCACTTTCACGCTGATGCCGGTTGCCAGGTGCGTGGCGCGTACGGCGGAGTCGGTCTTGTTCACGTGTTGCCCGCCCGGGCCCGAAGCGCGCATGGCCTCAAAGCGGATCTCGCCTTCCAGGCTCTCCGCCGGCGCGCTGAACAGTTGCCCGGCAAAGAACCAGTTCTTGCGCTTGTGGCCGGGACGATAGGGGCTCTTGCAGGTCCAGAGCAGGGTGCCTGTCCAGTGCTCGGCAAGGCTTGCTGCCTGATTACCATCAAGGCTGACCAGCACCGATCGGCAGGTGTCGCGAGCCTGGCCGGCAACTCGCTCGACGATGCCGAGGCGTACGCCCCGTGCCTCGGCTTCATCGTGCAGTCGACGCAGGGCCTGAGTCACTGCCAGTTCGCATTCGACCGGCCCCTGGGCGGAAGAAAGCTGTAGAAGAATCATCAGCAGCACCCCCGGCGTTTGTAGGTCAGTACCGGCTTGAGCCGGGCAATGATCTTCACCAGGCCGGCGTCACGCAGGCTGCCCAGGACAGTGTCGATACTCTTGTAGGCTTCGGGAGCCTCCTCGTACATCAGCCCGCGATCTTCACAGATCACCCGGCTGCCCAGTTGGGTCCGTTTGAGCTGATCGAAGCTGAAGCGGTTTGCCAGTCGATCCTTGCAGTCGCTGCGCAGCCATTTGCGCCCGGCGCCATGGGCCAGCGAATAGAGGCTGACTGGCGATGGATCGGGTTTCACCAGGTAGCTGTAGTCTCCGCGAGAGCCGGGAATCACCACCAGGCCCTGGTCCGAAGGTGTAGCGCCCTTGCGGTGCAACCAGCCCGGGACGCCGTCAACGTTCGCCGCGGACACCAGGTTGTGGTTGATGTCCAGGATGCTCCGGCCCTTGGCGCGCAGATTGTGTAGCAGGCGCTGGGCTATCAGGCGGCGGTTGGCTTCGGCGAAGACCAGGGCTTCATCGTGCTCTTGCAGGTAGCGGGCACCGGCTGCGCTGGCCATGTCCAGGCCGTTGTGGCCGTGCTGGTCCATGTGGCGGCGCAAAACGGCCTCTCCCAGGCCGCGAGACCCGCTGTGCACCAGCAGCAACAGGGCTTGTGGATCGAGCTCCAGATCCTGCACAGCCTGGGTGTCGTATACGTCGTCAAGCTGTTGCAGTTCGGCGAAATGGTTGCCGCCACCGATGGTGCCCAGTGAGTGTTCGTGACCGCTGGCAGGAAGCGCCAGTTGTGCGAGGTCCTGGTCCCAGTGTTCATCCAGGGGGCGGTCGATGTTGCCGATTTTCTTTTCCAGCTTGTCGAGGTTCAGGCGCTTGCTGGAAAGATCGGTTTGCCACAGCGCCATGCCGCAGCCGATATCGTTGCCCACCAGTGCCGGATAAATCACCTCGGTGGAAAAAAAAGCCGCGCCTACCGGATAGCCCCGGCCCGGGTGCAGGTCAGGCATGCCGACGACCTGGCGCATGCCGGGCAGTTGTGCGGTGGTGTGCAGTTGCTGGAGCGCTTTGTCTTCGATCCAGGTGGTGTCGGAGGCGATCAGAGAGATGCCGCTCGACAAATGACGGATGCAATTGTCCATGTCCAATTCCTGATTGGAAAAAATAAATTCAGGTAATGGCAGGACGAAGCGGGGTTAAGCGAAGGCGCTATCGGATAGCGGTTGCAGCGTTTAAACCAGGCACGTCCTGCAAGGGGTGATCAGCTGTTGCATGGTGGATCTCCTTGGCAAAAGTGTGGGAAGGGGCGCGAAGGTTAATCTTTTGCCTGGAGGCTGGCAATGGGGTGCGCAAACAAAAGGCACGTTCCCTTATGTCGGCGGTCGTAACTTCATCAGCGTGTTGGGTGAGGACGATCATGCAGACTTTTGGCGAGCGGTTGAAAGAGCAGCGCAAGGCCCTGGGGCTCTCCCAGCAGGAATTTGGTGCTGTCGGTGGGGTCGAGGCCAATGCCCAGGGGCGATACGAGAGCGGTGAGCGCATGCCCAAAACCGATTACCTGATGGCGATCGGTCGCAAGGGTGTGGACCTGCTCTATGTGTTGACGGGGGAGCGCTCCAGGCTGCCCGAGGGCAGCCTGAACACCAATGAGCGCGCCATCATTGAGAATTATCGGCATCTCGATAACGAGGATCAGGAGGCTATCGCCCAGTTGGCAGCCTCCTTGGCCGAGTGCTGAAAACACACCTGAGCCGGCTTTTTCTTCGGTCTGGGCGCCTTTTTTCCGTCGCCTGAGCGATACTCTCGCGTTTTAAGGACGAGGTGACAGCATGCGGGTGTTGATGGCAGTGATGGTGGCGGTCTTGCTGGCGGGTTGTGCGAGCTCCACCATGGACAGGGCTCGAACAGCTGCCCCCAGCAAGACTCTGGCGTCGGCCAAGGCGGATCAGTTGGTAGCGCAGTGCGTGCAGTTCGCCTGGCAGGATGAAGCCGTCTTTGGCGTTGATGCCGCCGCCTATCTGCAAGCTGGCAAGGTCGGTGGATATACCGTGTACACCCGTGGCGCCGAGGTGTTCGTCGATATCAAGGCCGAAGCCTCGGGAACCACTGTTCACTACTACGCAATCGAAGACAGCTATGTCTCGAAACGTCGTTTGGCGGCGTTGGCGACCTGTTTGTAACGCGGCGCGGCTTTTCACTACAGGCGTTCATCTCATCGGTACACAGACCCGGCTCAGGCCGGGTTTTTGTTTTTTGGGGGGGCTGTCCACGGTGAGTTGCACTAATTGAAGCCTTGTTCCCGGGAATGCTCAGGTCTTAGTGTGGCAAAGCGTGTAATACATTGACTATTCCAGGCGTAAGTTTGAACAAGCAAGTCTAAGGGGTGATGGGGTTTGCGCCATTATTAATGTTTTGTCCTGAATGGTTAGTTTGCTGTTTTATGAAAAAAACCAGAAAAAATGCGCTAGGTTTAAAGTGCTCAACATGGAGCAGAAGTTAATTAATCAATGGAGTGAAAGATATGAACAAGCCACAAGCTCAACTTAAACATGGTCGCGTCGTTTCGCCATCCAGCCGCGGTTCGGTAGCCGTGGATCTGGGGCTGCTGGGAACCTGGCAGGTCAACGAAATGGAGGGCGGGAAGAATTTCCCGGCCTTGGGCGCGGGTCCGTTTCCGAAGCCCTACGACAGTGATGTAGCAAGCGTTGCGCCGCCCGCCGACGGCCATATTCTAAGCGGTGGCAAGGTTGATGAACGTGACTGCATCAACTTCACCGATGAAGAAATGACAAAAAAAATCGGACGCCCCTTCACCTGGCCCATGGTCAATGTGGATCCGGGCCAGGTGTTTCAGGTGCAATGGGAATATAGCGCGCCACACGTGACGCGTGGTTACAGCTGGTTCATCACCAAAGATGGCTGGGATCCGAAACAACGTATCAGCCGTGCACAACTGGAGCCGGCGGCTTTCTATAAGGATTTTTATACCGAAGTGCCATTCGATAAATTTGGCTCGGTATTGAAAGCCAAGACGCATCACGAAGTTGTGCTGCCGAAAAATAAGAGAGGCCACCATGTTGTAGTGTTGGTGTGGAACGTTGCCAACACCGGTAACGGCTTTTACCAGGCTTTCGATCTGGACTTCAAATAAGCCCACTTAAGGTTCTTTAACAGTTCTGAAGGATTAGAACGTGAATAAAATCAACTTTGCATTGATCAAGAGTCAAGCGGCGGATGCTGCGTCGCTGATGCCGAGCATTGCCGGCAAGAAAATCCTCATGGGCTTCTGGCACAACTGGGCGGCGGGCCCTGGTGACGGGTACCAGCAGGGCCAGTTCGCCAACCTGAGCCTGCTGGATGTGCCCAAGGAGTACAACGTGGTTGCGGTGGCCTTCATGAAGGGCAACGGCATACCCACCTTCAAGCCCTATAACCTGTCGGATGCCGAGTTCCGGCGCCAGGTCGGCGTGCTCAACAGCCAGGGGCGGGCGGTGCTGATCTCCCTGGGCGGCGCCGATGCGCATATCGAATTGCACAAGGGCAACGAGCAGCCCCTGGCCAATGAAATTATCCGCCTGGTGGAAACCTATGGCTTCGATGGCCTGGACATCGATCTGGAGCAGAGCGCCATCGACTTTGCCGACAACAAGACAGTGCTGCCCGCGGCGCTGAAGTTGGTGAAGGATCACTACGCCGGTCAAGGCAAGCATTTCATCATCAGCATGGCGCCGGAGTTTCCCTACCTGACCAGTAATGGCAAGTACGTGGCTTACCTGCAGGCGTTGGAAGGCTATTACGACTTTGTCGCGCCGCAGTACTACAACCAGGGCGGCGATGGGCTCTGGGTGCAGGAGGCCAATGGTGGACAGGGGGCCTGGATCGCTCAGAACAATGACGCGATGAAGGAGGATTTCCTGTTCTACCTGACCGACAGCCTGGCCTCGGGTACCCGCGGCTACACGCCGATTGCGGCGGACAAACTGGTGATCGGACTGCCGAGCAACGTTGACGCCGCGGCCACCGGCTACGTCGTCGATCCGACTGCGCTGAGCAATGCCTTCAAGCGTTTGCAGGGTGCCGGTCACGCCATCAAGGGCTTGATGACCTGGTCGGTGAACTGGGACGCAGGGATCAGCCGGCAAGGCGTGCACTACAACTGGGAGTTTCGTGATCGCTATGCACCGCTGATTCATGGTGATGGCAGCGAGCCGGAACGTCCCGGAGCTCCAGGCAACCTGCAGGTGCTGGAAAGCGCTCGCAACAGCGTCCGTCTGAGCTGGAGCCTTTCCAGCGGTGTACGTCCGGTGGAGTTCTATACCCTGTACCGCGATGGCCGTGCGGTGGGGCAGACTCCGGCCCAGGTTTTCGAGGACCAGGGATTGAGCGCCGATACCCAGTACAGCTACTTCGTCACGGCCACTGATACTCAAGGGCGCGAGTCCTTGCCCAGTCGTAGCGTGAGTACCCGGACTGCCGGTGGTGTCGTTGACCCGAGTTTTCCCGAGTGGCGCACTAGCCAGCACTATCTCAAGGAAGATGGGGTCACTTATGAAGGCAGCCGTTACCTGTGTCTTCAGGAGCACACCTCGAATCCGGCTTGGACGCCATCCGCGGCCTTTACGCTGTGGAGCAAGGTACTGCTGAAGAGTCACGGCTGAACCGTACAGGTCATTGAGGCTGTAAATGACCGGGCGGCCCATTGCCGATCTTGTTGATCGGCGATGGGCCGCCTTTTTTGTGCAGTGTGCGTCTGCCTCTGGCTCGTTGCAGGTTCGCTGCAGATCGTCTGTTCATGAGCTATTACTGAGCTACCCGAGTCTGTCGAGCAGTCAAGCGGAGATGAGCCCGATGTTGATGCATTGGTTGTTGGCGGCTGTGCATTTGCTGGCGTTTGCCGGCGCTTTTGCTGCGGTGCTGGCACGTGGCTCGGCGTTCAGGCGCTTGGCCGCTGGGCAGGGTGCGCCTCGCGTTGTGTTGCTGGCGGACAATATCTGGGGGCTGGCGGCGCTGGTGTTGCTGGTCACCGGCCTCTTGAGGGCCTTTGGTGGTTATGAGAAAGGCACGGACTATTACCTGCACCAGCCGTTGTTTCATCTGAAGATGGCGTTGTTCATCGCAATTTTGCTGTTGGAAGTCCGGCCAATGATTGCCCTGATCAAGTGGCGCATCGCCCTGGGACGAAGTGGGGCGATCGAGACAGGCCAAGCCGTGTGGTTCGCCCGTGTCAGTCACTTGCAGGCGCTACTGGTGGTATTGCTGGTCGTCGCGGCCAGTGGCATGGCGCGTGGGGTGACCTGGGCTCAGTTGTAAACATTGGTAAGCGGGGGCTGCGTCCAAGTAGGGCTTGAGAGTAGTCTCGCGGCTCGATCAATGTGCAATGGAAGCCTTCGATGTTTCAAATGAATAGCCTGGTTCCAGAGATGCTGGTCTCGGACCTGGAGCGTAGTTTGACTTTCTATCGCGATACTCTGGGTTTCAAGGTGGAGTATCAGCGTCCGGAACACTTCTTTGCCTTTCTATCCTTCAATGGCAGCCAGTTAATGCTCGAGCAGGATGATCAGCAGGAGTCGGCCTGGCGTGTCGGTCCTCTGCAGGCGCCTTTCGGTCGTGGAATGAACTTGTCGATCGAGTGTCCGGATATCCGGCAACTGGCCGCCGCGATGGCGCAGGCCGGTATTGCTTTGCGCAGGGAGATCGAGGAGTGCTGGTATCGGCAGGACGGCGTGTTGTGTGGCCAGTTGAACCTGCTGGTGCTGGACCCGGACGGTTACCTGCTGCGGTTCAATCAGGGATTGGGGTTCAAGGCGGTGGAGCCGGAAGCCGGCAACTGACGGCTGGCCCCGGGGCGACGCCTGCACTGTTATGGCGCCGCGCGCCGGGCACCGGCGGTCGGGTCTGTCGCCTGGAGCAGGCGATGGTCAGTGGTGGGGGGCAATCCAGTGGCTGGGAATCGGCTGTGGCCGCAGTCCGGTCGGGGCATGCGGGCTTTCTGCGGGGCAAAGCTCAAGGCAAGCAAGACGCGCGTTGCGCCAGCCATTGTGCCTGGGCAAAGGGCTGGGGCGCATGCTGTTCAAGGAGTCTCGCGTTTGTCCGGAGCTGTAAGTCCTGCCTGAATGCGTTGATAGATTTCTTCACGGTGTACCGCAACGTCTTTTGGCGCGTTGATCCCGATACGGACCTGTTGGCCACTGACGCCGAGAATGGTGATCGTAATGTCGTCACCGATGTTTATGCTTTCACCGACTTTGCGGGTGAGTATCAGCATGATCTTCTCCTTGATAGCTTTGTAGGGCACCAGATTCAAACAGTGCAGAGGTCGGTCTTAGGTATAGATTAGTGCGAAGTTCCACTGAGTGGGTGCATCTTTCTGACGCGCAGACGATCTATTAATTCCCAAGGCGCAACTATACAGAGGCAATAAATATCAATCTTCCTGTTTCGGCCTGATTTTGTGACAGGGGCTCTTGTGTCTTGAGTGCTAAAATCGGCGCCTCAGACTTTCTAGGGGTAGGTTGTGCGCACAGTAGCGATGATGATGGCGGTATTGGTGTTGGCCGGTTGTGGCGAAGGCAAGCGCGTCGAAGCGAACAAGAGTGCTGCCGCAGCGGTACAGGTTCAGCCGGCCGAAGCCTCCACCGCACCGCAGTGGGATGTGCTGGTGGGTAGCGAGCTGCCCTTGGCGGTGAGTGACCTGACCGGGTGGCTGATCGAGCACGGGATCATGTCCAGCGTGGATACCGTGGAGGGCAAGCGGCGAGTCCTGGTCGGGCCATTCGCGACCCAGGCCGAGGCCGAGGCGAAGCAGGGGGAAATCGTCGAGAAGCTGGCCAAGGCTAAAAAGCGCGATATCGAGGCGACGGTGATCGAGCACCGGGCTGCGCAGTAAGCCTGTTCACGCAACGTCCAATAGTGCCCGCTCCCGGCGGGCGTCTCCCGGTCAGCCACAAGCCTTGAGGTTGACCGCGCCGACGAACTCGTTACCGCGCCCCATCACGCAGGCTACGGTCTGGTTGCGCTGGCGCTCCCAGTCCTGCACTGGGTAGGTCTTGTTCCAGGCCTCGAAGAGCTGCCGATCCTGTTTGGACAGGCGCAGGCCGTACTGCTTGCTCATGTAGAAGTAAGTGCGAGCGATCATGCCGCGGATCGAAGGGCGGGGCATGACCTTCTTGGACTTGAAGTCCACTTGAGTCAGGCATGAGCCGTACTGTCCCGATTGCTCTGGCAGCCAGCCGAAGCTGAAGTTGCTGCGGTCGCCGTTCACTTCGCCAATGCTCGGCACCAGATTGTGCAGGTCGGCTTCGGCACGCTGATAGACCGAATCGCTGCGGGTGCAGTTCTTGCGACCGCCTTGCTGCCAGCACTGACGCTGATGGCCAATCTGCCAAGCCGGCACTATGTGCTCCCATTCGATGCGTTGCGCACGTTTGGCGTTCTTGCGCGGAACGTAGCCGCAGGCCGCCAGGTTGACCCGGTTGCCACTGTACTTGCAGCCGCAATAGAACTCGGTGGATTGAGGGGCATAGAGTTTCCAGGCGACCTTTTTGGCTTCGCTGAAGGTGCGGGGCGCATCGGCCTGGGCGGTGAAAGTAAGAAACAGCAACAGCAAGGCAAAACAGCGAACACTCATTGACTCAATCTTCCTTCGGCACGACCCAGAAAATCTGTACGCCGCCGTCATCGCGATAGGCGAGGGTGACGTTGTCGTTCTCGGCGATTTCCTCCAGCAGGCGTTCCCACTCGTCCTGAGGCTCATCGGCAAGGCGAAAGATCAGCGCGGCCTTGGCTTTCTGTGCGGTGGGGGCGTTGATGATTTTCTGGATGCGCACACCCAGGCGTTCGTAGGAGCTGAGGGGTGTTTGAGTCGTGGCCACGGAACAATCCTTAATAAGCTGTACGTGCATACAGTATTTAACTGTAGGACATTTCGCAACTGCTTATAATTCAAGAAGTTCCTCTGACAACACTTTGTGCATTTATCTCGCTGCACACGCAGATATTTTTACGGGAGGGATGCCGGACTCCGGCATGGGGGGCTGGAGCCACCCGCCCGGGCGGGCGAGTGGTCTGGAGCGTGCCCGACCGGATCCGGTCGAGCGGGGTCCATCAGTATTCCCAGAACATGCGCTGCAGTTCTTTGCTGTCCTGGGTCTTGGTCAGAGCGACCATGGCCAGGATGCGGGCTTTTTGCGGGTTCAGGTCGTGTGCTACGACCCAGTCGTTCTTGTCGTCAGGCTGCTCGGCGTTGCGCAGGACGAAACCGCCGGCGTTGACGTGGGAAGAGCGAATGATCTGTACGCCGTTCTTGCGCAGTTCCTGCAGGGCCGGCACTACGCGAGAGGACACCGAGCCGTTGCCGGTGCCGGCGTGGATGATGGCCTTGGCGCCGGCTTGAGCCAGGGCCTTGTAGGCGGTGTCATCGACATTGCCGTAGCCGTAGGCGATTTCTACGTCAGGCAGGCTCTTGATGTTCTTGATGTCGAATTCCGAATCCATGGTGTGGCGCTTGGCTGGCAGGCGGAACCAGTAGGATTTGCCTTCCACCACCATGCCCAGCGGGCCCCAGGGGCTCTTGAAGGCTTCGGTCTTGATGTTGATCATCTTGCTTACATCGCGGCCGGACTGGATCTCGTCGTTCATGGTCACCAGCACGCCTTTGCCGCGGGCGTTCTTGCTGCCAGCCACGGCCACGGCGTTGTACAGGTTGAGCATGCCGTCAGCCGACATGGCGGTGCCTGGGCGCATGGAGCCGACCACTACGATGGGCTTGTCGGTCTTTTCCACCAGGTTGAGGAAGTAGGCGGTTTCTTCCAGGGTGTCGGTGCCGTGGGTGATGACAATGCCATCGACGTCCTTGCTGTCGGCCAGTTCGGCAACGCGACGACCCAATTGCAGCAGGTTTTCGTTGGTGATGCTTTCCGAGGCAATCTGCATGACCTGCTCGCCACGCACGTTGGCCAGTTGGTTCAGCTCGGGGATGCCGGCGATCAGTTGTTCGATGCCGACCTTGGCCGCTTGATAGGTCGCGCTGTTGGCCGCACTGGCGCCGGCGCCGGCAATGGTGCCGCCGGTGGCGAGCACTACGACGTTAGCGAGTTTCTGTTGAGTTTCAGCTTCTTTGGCGTGTGCTGCCGCAGGCAGAAGCAGAAGGAGGGCCAAAGCGCCCGGGACGAAAGTTTTGAAGGCAGATTTCATTATTTTCTCTCTAGTAGTGAGACGGTGCTGATGCAGGTTCATCTAGAAACACCCCGGCTGCAGATCTGGATGCGGCGGGGCAGCGAGGATTGAGCAGGATCTGTACCAGCGCTACCTTGGCCTGATAAGTATTTTAAGTTACTGATTTATATCAATTTTATTTGTATTTTTTAGCGGCAATGAAGTGGTGTGCGTCCGGGTTTCCGAACGTTTTGCGGGTGGGCGTTCGGCAATCCGAAAATCCCCGTCAGTGGTTCGGCGCAAGGGGGCAGGTGGGCGTCATTAAAGAATGTCGCGAGATGGTCGATGACCCGACAGGATCTTTTTTTCAGGAGTTCATATGTCTCTGTCGGTCGGATTTCCTGGCGCAGGAGCGATTTTGATCAATGGCAAGTCGCCGGCGACCATTGATGCATTGAGTAACGCCACTGCCGAGGAGGCGTCCACGGCGCTGGGCACTGATGAGTCGGGCCCCCTCCGGGTTGGCTCCAGCAAGCAGGCCGAAAAGTCCGAAGCCGCAGACTCGGGTGGAGATAATCAGAGTATCGTCGTCAAGATACTGCTCAAGCGCATGCAAGAGTTGCAGGAGCAGCTCAAGCAGCAGCAACAGCAACTGGCTGCCGCCCAGGCCGCCGACTATCCGACCCCTGAAGCCAAGCAGACCGTGGTCATGGGGCTTCAAGGGCAGATCGCCCAAACCAACGGTGCCCTGGCAGAGGTATCGGGCAATCTGGTTCGGGAGCTGGCCAAGGACTCCTCCTCCGGTGGTCTGGTCAACACCACCGCATGACCCTCAGAACCTGTTCGACACTGCGCTACGGACAGTTTCCTCTTCTCGTACAGCCGGGTTTTGCCCCCTGTCGTTGTTCTATTTCCAGACTCTGATCGGCGTTGACAAACTCTGGCGAGGTTCGCATAGTTCGTTTTACGCAAACGTTTGCGCGGTCTTTGGATAACGACAATCGTCTATCTTTCCAAGGTGCGGCAGCGGCCTCTCATCCATGCTGGTGACGGCCTGCTCACCCTGCCGTGCGAACGCTGCTCACAATAATCATAAGATCGGAGTGAATTCATGAAGCTGCCCTTCGCTGGACGTCTGCTCGCTGTTGCTGTCCTGGCCGCCGCATCCGCTGCCCTTCCTCTCTCTTCGGCCCATGCCGACACGGCGCAAAAGCCCAAGGTCGCCCTGGTCATGAAGTCCCTGGCCAACGAATTCTTCCTGACCATGGAAGATGGTGCCAAGGCGTATCAGAAAGACCATTCCGCCGATTTCGACCTGGTGTCCAACGGCATCAAGGATGAAACCGATACCGCCAACCAGATCCGTATCGTCGAGCAGATGATCGTCTCCAAGGTCAACGCCCTGGTGATTGCCCCGGCTGACTCCAAAGCCATGGTGCCGGTGATCAAGAAGGCGGTAGACGCCGGGATCACGGTCATCAACATCGATAACCAGCTCGACCCCGGCGTGTTGAAAAGCAAGAACATCAGCGTGCCTTTCGTGGGGCCGGACAACCGCAAGGGCGCGCGTCTGGTGGGCGAATACCTGGCCAAGCAGCTGAAGGCCGGCGACGAGGTGGGGATCATTGAAGGAGTCTCCACCACCACCAATGCGCAGCAGCGCACCGCCGGCTTCAAGGATGCCATGGAGGCCGCGCAGATCAAGGTGGTTTCACTGCAGTCCGGCGACTGGGAAATCGACGCGGGCAACCGTGTGGCCGCGGCCATGCTCAGTGAGTACCCGAACCTCAAGGCGCTGCTGGCCGGCAACGACAGCATGGCCGTGGGCGCGGTTTCCGCCGTGCGTGCTGCTGGCAAGGCTGGCAAGGTGCAGGTTGTGGGCTACGACAACATCAATGCCATCAAGCCGATGCTCAAGGATGGCCGGGTCCTGGCTACCGCCGACCAGTTCGCTGCCAAGCAAGCGGTGTTTGGCATCGAGACGGCACTGAAGATCCTCAAGGGCGAGAAGGTCGACAGCGGCACCAATGGCGTGATCGAAACTCCGGTTGAGCTGGTCACCCAGTAGTCTTTCCAGCGGTACAACGGCGCTCGCCCGACCGGGCGGGCGCATGGAGATTTTCCTATGTCAGTTTCCGCTGCGAACGCTGTCCTCTCGGTCAGCGGCATCGGCAAAACCTATGTGCAACCGGTATTGACCGGCATCGACCTGACGCTGATGCGCGGGGAAGTGCTGGCGCTGACCGGTGAGAACGGCGCCGGCAAGAGCACCTTGTCGAAGATCATCGGTGGCCTGGTCAGCCCCACCACTGGCCACATGCAGTTCAATGGCCAGGACTACCGTCCGGGCAGTCGGACCCAGGCCGAGGAGTCCGGTATCCGCATGGTGATGCAGGAGCTCAACCTGCTGCCGACACTGTCAGTGGCCGAGAACCTGTTCCTTGACAACCTACCCAGCACGGGCGGCTGGATCAGTCGCAAGCAACTGCGCAAGGCGGCGATCGAGGCCATGGCGCAGGTCGGCCTGGATGCCATCGACCCCGACACCCCGGTGGGCGAACTGGGCATTGGGCACCAGCAGATGGTGGAGATCGCCCGCAACCTGATCGGCGATTGCCACGTGCTGATTCTCGACGAGCCAACCGCCATGCTCACTTCCCGCGAGGTGGAAATGCTCTTCGAGCAGATCACTCGCCTGCAGGCCCGTGGTGTGTCGATCATCTACATCTCCCATCGGCTGGAAGAGCTGGCCCGGGTGGCCCAGCGCATTGCCGTGCTGCGCGACGGCTGTCTGGTCTGCGTCGAGCCCATGGCCAACTACAACAGCGAGCAGCTGGTGAACCTGATGGTGGGCCGCGAGCTGGGCGAACACATCGACTTGGGCGAGCGCAATATCGGTGCCCCGGCGTTGACTGTCAGCAATCTCAGTCGCTCGGACAAGGTTCGCAATGTGTCCTTGGAGGTGCGCAGCGGTGAGATCTTCGGGATTTCCGGGCTGATCGGGGCAGGGCGCACCGAGCTTCTGCGGCTGATCTTCGGGGCTGATGTTGCCGACAGCGGCAGCATTGCCCTGGGTACGCCGGCGCGACCGGTGAGCATTCGTTCTCCAGTCGACGCCGTCGCCAATGGTATTGCGTTGATCACCGAGGACCGCAAGGGCGAGGGGCTGCTGCTCACGCAGTCCATCAGCGCCAATATCGCCCTGGGCAACATGCCGGCGATCTCCAGCGGTGGTCTGGTCAGGCCCCAGGATGAAGGGCAATTGGCCCAGCGCCAGATCGACGCCATGCGCATTCGCAGTTCCAGCCCGGCGCAACTGGTGTCCGAGCTGTCCGGTGGCAATCAGCAGAAAGTGGTGATCGGCCGCTGGCTGGAGCGCGACTGTTCGGTGTTGTTGTTCGACGAGCCGACCCGTGGCATCGATGTCGGTGCCAAGTTCGACATCTATGGCCTGTTGGGCGAGCTGACTCGCCAGGGCAAGGCGTTGGTGGTGGTGTCCAGCGACCTGCGAGAGCTGATGCTGATCTGCGATCGCATCGGGGTGCTTTCCGCTGGGCAATTGATCGAGACCTTCGAGCGCGACAGCTGGACCCAGGACGAGTTACTGGCTGCCGCATTTGCCGGCTATCAAAAACGAGATGCGCTGCTCAATGAAGCGGCGCCTAGGAATGCCTCATGAAAACTGCACCTGCGAGCGCCAAGCGCGGCGGCCATTACTACGGCCTTGGCACATACCTGGGATTGGCCGGCGCGCTGTTGGCGATGATCGTGCTGTTCTCCCTGCTTAGTAGCCATTTTCTCTCCTATGACACCTTCAGTACCCTGGCCAACCAGATTCCCGACCTGATGGTGCTGGCAGTGGGCATGACTTTCGTCCTGATCATCGGTGGCATCGATCTGTCGGTGGGCTCGGTACTGGCCCTGGCCGCCTCGGCGGTCAGTGTGGCGATCCTCGGCTGGGGTTGGAGCGTGGTGCCCGCGGCGCTGTTGGGCATGGCTTGCGCGGCGCTGGCCGGAACCATCACCGGTTCGATCACTGTGGCCTGGCGTATTCCGTCGTTCATCGTTTCCCTGGGCGTGCTGGAAATGGCCCGTGGCGTCGCCTACCAGATGACCGGCTCGCGCACGGCCTATATCGGGGATGCCTTTGCCTGGTTGTCGAATCCAATTGCCTTTGGCATTTCACCGTCGTTTATCATTGCCCTGCTGATTATCTTCCTGGCTCAGGCGGTGCTGACCCGCACCGTGTTCGGCCGCTATCTGATCGGCATCGGAACCAACGAAGAGGCGGTGCGCCTGGCGGGGATCAATCCCAAGCCCTACAAGATCCTGGTGTTCAGCCTGATGGGGCTGCTGGCAGGCATTGCTGCGCTGTTTCAAATTTCTCGCCTGGAAGCGGCAGACCCGAATGCGGGCTCCGGTCTGGAGCTGCAGGTCATCGCCGCGGTGGTGATCGGCGGCACCAGCCTGATGGGCGGACGTGGTTCGGTGATCAGTACCTTCTTCGGCGTCTTGATTATTTCCGTGCTGGCTGCAGGCCTTGCGCAAATCGGTGCAACGGAGCCGACCAAGCGCATCATCACCGGTGCAGTCATCGTGATTGCCGTGGTGCTGGACACCTATCGCAGCCAGCGCGCCAATCGGCGGGTTTGATTCATGGCAACAATCAAGGATGTGGCGGCGCTGGCGGGGATTTCCTACACCACGGTGTCCCATGTGCTGAACAAGACGCGTCCGGTCAGTGAAGAGGTGCGGGTCAAGGTCGAGGCGGCGATCCAGCAACTGGACTATGTGCCCAGCGCGGTGGCGCGTTCGTTGAAGGCCAAGACCACGGCGACCATCGGCTTGCTGGTGCCCAACAGCCTCAACCCGTACTTTGCCGAGCTGGCCCGAGGAATTGAGGATTACTGCGAGCGCAACGGCTACTGCGTGATCCTCTGCAATTCCGACGATAATCCGCAGAAGCAGCGCAACTACCTGCGGGTGTTGCTGGAAAAGCGCATCGACGGCCTGATCGTGACCTCTGCCGGTGGAGACAGCGGCCTGGCCCAGGGGTTGGCCGGTGTGCGCACGCCAATGGTGATTGTCGACCGTGGGCTGGAAGGGGTGGATGCGGACCTGGTGCGTATCGATCACCACCATGGCGCCTATCTGGCCACCCGGCACTTGCTTGAGCTGGGGCATCGGGACATTGCCTGTATTGGTGGCCCGGCCAACACCAGTGTGGCGCAGATGCGTCTGGCCGGGTTTCACCAGGCGCTGCAAGAGGCGGGGGTCGAGGTGCCTGCGGGGCGCATCCTGGAGAGCGATTTCAGCAGTACCGGCGGTTACCGTGCGGCGGCGCAGTTGCTGGAACGGGATCCGCCGAGCGCGATTTTCGCCGCGAACGACATGATGGGCATCGGTGTATTGCGGGCAGCGGCGGAACGCAATATTCGCGTGCCCGGCGAACTTTCAGTGATCGGGTTCGACGATATTCTCATGAGCCGTTATGTCTTCCCGGCACTGACCACGGTTGGCCAGTCGATCCTGCAGTTGGGGGAGACCGCGGCGGAGTTGTTGTTGCGGCGGATCGCTAGCCGAGATCTGCCGGTCGACCAGCGAATCGTCACGCCGAATATTGTCCTGCGGGAATCGACAGCGCCGCTCAGTGGCGCCTTTGCCGAATACCGCTGAACCGAATTGATGAGTAATGATGTATGCCAGCAAAAGTAGTGGTAGTGGGTAGCCTCAACATGGACCTGGTGACTCGGGCCGAGCGCTTGCCTCGAGGGGGAGAGACGCTGCTCGGCAAGTCTTTCGCCACCGTATCCGGCGGCAAGGGGGCCAACCAGGCGGTGGCGGCGGCGCGCCTGGGGGCGCAAGTGTCTATGATCGGTTGTGTCGGCGATGACGCCTATGGCGGGCAATTGCGCGATGCCTTGCTCGCCGAACAGATCGATTGCCAGGCGGTGAGCGTGGTCGAGGGTTCCAGTGGCGTGGCCCTGATCGTGGTGGATGACAGCAGTCAGAATGCAATCGTCATCGTCGCCGGTGGCAATGGCCGGCTCGCTCCCGAGACGGTCGCGGCTTTTGATCCAGTGTTGCAGCAGGCCGAGGTGATCATCTGCCAGCTTGAAGTACCACTGGCAACGGTGGGCTACACCCTCAAGCGCGGGCGTGAACTGGGCAAGACGGTGATTCTCAACCCGGCGCCCGCCAGCGGCCCGCTGCCCGTCGAGTGGTATAGCTCGATTGACTACCTGATTCCCAACGAGAGCGAAGCATCGGCCCTCAGCGGATTGCCGGTGGATTCCCTGGCGAGCGCCGAAGCGGCGGCCGGGCGCTTGATCGCGGCGGGTGCCGGCAAGGTCATCGTCACGCTGGGTGCGCAAGGCTCATTGTTTGCCAATGGCAGCAGTTTCGAGCACTTTCCGGCGCCCAAGGTCAGGGCGATCGATACCACGGCGGCCGGGGATACCTTCGTTGGAGGTTTTGCCGCGGCCCTGGCGAACGGCAGGAGCGAGGCTGAGGCCATTCGCTTTGGCCAGATCGCCGCCGCCCTCTCAGTGACGCGCGCTGGTGCGCAGCCTTCCATTCCCTCGTTATCCGACGTTCAGGCGTTTGTCCCCTCATGAAGAAAACACCCTTGCTCAACATTGCCCTGTCACGCTTGGTGGCCTCCCTGGGGCACGGCGATATCGTGGTGATCGGCGATGCCGGCCTGCCGGTGCCACCCGGTGTCGAGTTGATCGATCTGGCGCTGACCCATGGCGTTCCCGATTTTCTCGGCACCCTCAAGGTGCTGCTCAGCGAGATGCAGGTGGAGCGCCATGTGCTGGCCGAAGAGATTCTGCTCAAGCAACCGACACCACTGCCAGCCCTTGAAGCCTTGACCGCCAGCGCTGAGCTGGGTCAACGCCAGCTTTTGAGCCACGAGGATTTCAAGGTGCTCACTCGACAGGCCCGTGCAGTGATTCGCACGGGAGAGTGCCAGCCGTATTGCAACATCGCCCTGATTGCCGGGGTGACCTTCTAGGCCGCTTTCAGGCTTTTCCTTAACTTGCACAAGGAGTGCGCCATGCGCCGCTATGCTCAGCTGTTTCATCACTGGTTTCGGAGTCTGTTGCTCTTGTCTCTGCTCACTGCTACCGGCGCTCAGGCGGCGGAAAAAATCGATCTGATCATCGACACCGATCCGGGGGCCGATGATGTGGTGGCCCTGCTGTTTGCCCTGGCCTCGCCCGAGGAGTTGCAGATCCGGGCCTTGACCACCGTGGCAGGCAACGTGCGCCTGGACAAGACATCGCGCAACGCTCGGTTGGCGCGTGAATGGGCTGGGCGCGAAGAAGTGCCGGTCTATGCCGGGGCGCCAAAACCGCTGCTGCGTGCGCCGATCTATGCCGAGAACATCCACGGCAAGGAAGGCATTTCCGGTGTGACCGTGCATGAGCCCAAGGCGCCACTGGCCCAGGGCAGCGCGATCAACTACCTGATCGACACGTTGCGCGCAGCCAAGCCCCACAGCATCACCATCGCCATGCTCGGTCCGCAGACCAACCTGGCACTGGCGCTGATCCAGGCGCCGGACATTACCCAGGGCATCAAGGAAGTGGTGGTCATGGGTGGTGCGCATTTCAACGGCGGCAATATCACCCCGGTGGCCGAGTTCAACCTGTTCGCCGACCCTCAGGCGGCGAAGGTGGTACTCAAGAGCGGGGTCAAGTTGACCTACCTACCGCTGGACGTGACCCACAAGGTGCTGACCAGCGAGGCGCGCCTGAAGAAGATTGCCGCGTTGAACAATAACGCCAGCAAAGTGGTGGGCGATATTCTCAATGAATACGTCAAGGGCGACATGGAGCACTATGGCATTCCTGGCGGCCCAGTGCACGATGCGACCGTGATCGCCTACCTGCTCAAGCCCGAGCTGTTCAGCGGGCGTCAGGCCAATATGGTAATCGACAGTCGTGAAGGGCCTACTTTTGGCCAGACCATTGTCGACTGGTATGACGGCTTGAAGCAGGAAAAGAACGTATTCTGGGTCGAGAACGGCGATGCTCAGGGTTTCTTTGACCTGCTCACCGAGCGCCTGGCGCGTTTGAAGTAAACAGTGCCCCCGCAGGCGCCTGCCTGCGGGGTTCTATTCCCGTTCCGGGGCTTGTGCGCCCAGGTGATCGGCGGGGTATTTCTCGAATACCTGCTCGATAAACGCCAGGGCAGACTGAGTCCCCAGTTCCTTGACCAGCAGGTCTATGCCAATGATCGCCAACTCCTCTGCGCTCCCCGGGCTGTAGGAACACTGGCCCTGGGGCCATTTGGCTTTGATGTCGGCGTCGATACTCACGGTGGCCATGACAGTCTCACGAATTCGGATAAGGCGGGCGTCAGGGAAATCCTGGGCGATGCTTGCTACCGCGCAGAGTTAACCATGTTGCCGGGCGTTTGGCACTCCGACTTAGGCATCAGGCTCGGGGCTATGCGACACTTGCATTTTTCCTGTGATCAAGGAAGCCGGTGTGCAAATCGATTTGAACCAGCCCGATGCCCTGACCCTGGAGGCGGTGCGCCAGCTACTGGCTTCGGCCAGCGATAACGCGCATACCCAATTGCGGGTGACCAAAAGCGGGATTGCCTACATTTCTTCGGGAGTGGTGGGTGGGGTCGAGATCGAGGGGCTGCTGTTTCGCCTGGAGACCTGGGCCGCCGGATCCGGTTATGTGGGCAATGTGGCAGCCAATGATGAGGTCTGGGTGATGCAGATCTTCAACGCGCTCAAGCAGAACTGGCCGAAGCCTGCGTTCGATTACATCGATATCTATTGAGTGCTGTTCATATTCAGTGACGATTGTCCCCTGAAAGTATGGCGGTAGCTGAGGCAGACTTGCCCGCTGCCCAAGCGATAGGGCAAATGGCCATTTTGTTTTGAAACCAAAGGCCGAATCGGTTGTCGCACGATCTCTGCTTAATTTTGAAAAGGAGGCTTCATGCCTTGGAAGCTCGCTTCATTCGGAACCTTGTTGGCCGCCGTTGTCCTCAGTGGGTGCAGCACCGACGGGTCGACAAAGGCACCTGTGGCCTCGGAGTCCGGGCACACGCGTTGTGAAGCAACAGCCGCTGAATTCGCTATTGGCAAGAAGGCCTCTCCCGAGCTCCTCGAGCAGGCCCGTACTCGCGCTGGAGCGCAGTATGCAAGGTTCCTCAAGCCCAACGACATGATCACCCTGGAATACCGTTCTGACCGCCTGAACCTCAACACTGACGACGCCCTGGTGATAACCCGGGTCAATTGTGGTTGAAGGTTGAGGCTTTTCAGTCGTCCATAAAAAACCCCGTCACATGGACGGGGTTTTTTTAGCTCGCTGAGAAATTACTCAGGGCGAACTTGTGCAGCTTGCATACCCTTTTGGCCTTTCTCAGCCACGAAGGAAACGGTCTGGCCTTCTTTCAGGCTTTTGAAACCGTCGCTTTCAATAGCTTTGAAGTGTACGAACAGGTCGTCACCGCCACCTTGAGGAGTGATGAAGCCGAAGCCTTTTTCATCGTTGAACCATTTTACGGTGCCGGTTTGGCGATTAGACATGGTGTATCTCCAAGAAACATATATTTTCAGTAGTGCTGTGCTGCTCAGGCCAACTGGGCACACCGAGCTATCATAGTCGAAATGTTCGGCTTGGGAGCCCCCTCTGGAAGCTGTTTGCTCGGTGTATCCTTGTGTTTTGCCGCTTAGGTCGGCTGAAGGCCCCGGTTTAAAAGGGTTTCGCCGAAAATAAGCGGAGATAAAAAAACCCGTAAAAGCTGCGTAAATTGTGAAAAAGACCGCGTTTCAGGCTCTCTGGCAAGCCTCGGCGCAGCCCGTTTCGAGCATTGGCGGGTTATTTGGTTACCCGGCAAGCAGCGATGGCATCCAGTGCTCGGGTTCTCAATTCTGCACTCGGCTGCTTGCTCTTGCTCATCAGTTCCTTGATTTCCTCGGTGGTGAATTTCTCATTCAGTTTCTCTGCACCGCAGGCGCAATGTTTCTCGGCGCTTTTGGCGTCGATGCTCTGGCTGGCAGCGGCGGTGCAGTCCTTCATATAGTCGGCACGTGCTCCTGCTGGCCAGGCGGCGTGTGCGCTCAAGGGCAGCAGTAGGGCAAGTGGTGCAGCAAGGGCAAGGGATTTGATCAGACGCATGAGTCGGGTTCTCCTGAAGTCGATAGCAAGGACGACGATTCTCCGGGTATTTGAGGCCCGGCGTACATCCCAAGTTCATTTTCTTCATTAAAAGACCGGAAAGCTCCTCATAGCTAAAGGCCTTGCGCGCGGATTGCGATTTATCTGTGCTAGCATGCCCGGCTTGGGTGTTTTCAAGCACTGGGCGTTTTTCTGTCCACGCGGTCGATGCCTCATTAATTCTTGATGTGAACCCCAGTCACTCTGGTTCGGTTTCCCGGTTGGCCGTAAGGCTCTTGCCACTGTGAGGCAGGCGTTCTGAATAGAACGGCCGGACTGAATCGCGTACTGGCTCATCCCAACCCACGTGACCTTTGGTAGGGGTCACCACTAGGAGAGGAGGCGCCATGCCCACCATTACTCTTCCCGACGGCAGTCAACGTTCATTCGACCATGCGGTTTCAGTCGCAGAGGTCGCTGCATCCATTGGTGCCGGCCTGGCCAAGGCCACTCTGGCCGGCAAGGTCAATGGCAAGCTGGTCGACGCCTGCGATGTGATCGACGGCGATGCGACCTTGCAAATCATCACGCCAAAAGACCAGGAGGGGCTGGAAATCATTCGCCACTCATGCGCTCACTTGGTGGGGCATGCGGTCAAGCAGCTGTATCCGACGGCCCGGATGGTCATCGGCCCGGTCATCGATGAAGGCTTCTATTACGACATCGCCTACGAGCGTCCTTTCACGCCTGAAGACATGGCCGCCATCGAGCAGCGCATGCAACAGCTGATCGAGAAAGATTACGACGTGATCAAGAAGGTCACGCCGCGCGCCGAAGTGATCGAAGTATTCAAGGCTCGTGGTGAGGACTACAAGCTGCGTTTGGTCGAAGACATGCCGAACGAGCAGGCCATGGGCCTTTACTACCACGAAGAATATGTCGACATGTGCCGCGGTCCGCACGTGCCGAACACGCGTTTCCTGAAGTCCTTCAAGCTGACCAAGTTGTCCGGCGCCTACTGGCGCGGTGATGCCAAGAACGAGCAGTTGCAGCGGATCTACGGTACTGCCTGGGCGGATAAGAAGCAGCTCGCTGCCTATATCCAGCGTATCGAAGAAGCTGAAAAGCGTGACCATCGCAAGATCGGCAAGCGCCTGGGCCTGTTCCATACCCAGGAAGAAGCACCGGGCATGGTGTTCTGGCACCCGAATGGCTGGACCCTGTACCAGGTGCTCGAGCAGTACATGCGCAAGGTGCAGCGTGAAAACGGTTACCTGGAGATCAAGACGCCGCAAGTGGTTGATCGCAGTCTCTGGGAGAAATCCGGGCATTGGGCCAACTATGCCGAAAACATGTTCACCACTGAGTCGGAAAGCCGCGATTACGCGATCAAGCCGATGAACTGCCCGTGCCACGTGCAAGTGTTCAATCAGGGCTTGAAGAGCTACCGCGAGCTGCCGATGCGTCTGGCCGAGTTCGGTGCCTGCCACCGTAACGAGCCGTCCGGTGCGCTGCATGGCATCATGCGCGTGCGTGGCTTCACTCAGGACGATGCTCACATCTTCTGTACTGAAGACCAGATGCAGGCCGAGTCCGCTGCGTTCATCAAGCTGACCATGGATGTCTATGCCGACTTCGGCTTCAAGGACATCGAAATGAAGCTGTCCACTCGCCCTGAAAAACGCGTGGGTTCCGATGAGCTGTGGGATCGCGCGGAAAGTGCGCTGGCTGCCGCTCTGGACAGCGCAGGGTTGCCGTATGATCTGCAACCGGGTGAGGGCGCGTTCTATGGTCCGAAGATTGAATTCTCGCTGAAGGATTGCCTGGGCCGCGTTTGGCAATGCGGTACCTTGCAGCTGGACTTCAACCTGCCGATTCGTCTGGGTGCCGAATACGTATCCGAAGACAACAGCCGCAAGCATCCGGTGATGCTGCACCGGGCGATCCTCGGATCCTTCGAGCGCTTCGTCGGGATTCTGATCGAGCATTACGAGGGCGCGTTCCCTGCGTGGCTGGCTCCGACCCAGGCTGTGGTGATGAATATCACTGATAAACAGGCAGATTTTGCCCTTGAAGTGGAAAAAACACTCAATCAAAGCGGATTTCGTGCCAAGTCCGACTTGAGAAATGAAAAGATCGGCTTTAAAATCCGCGAGCATACTTTGCTCAAGGTTCCCTATCTCTTGGTTATTGGAGATCGGGAGGTCGAGATGCAGACTGTCGCTGTGCGCACCCGTGAAGGTGAAGACCTGGGCTCGATGCCTGTGGACCAATTCTCGGCGTTCCTCGCACAAGCGGTTTCCCGGCGTGGTCGCCAAGATTCGGAGTAATTATTATTAAGCGTGATATGAGACAAGATAAACGAGCTGCACCGAAAGCCCCGATCAACGAGAATATCTCGGCACGCGAGGTTCGGTTAATTGGCGCTGACGGCGAGCAGATTGGCATCGTCTCGATTGATGAAGCGCTTCGTATAGCTGAAGAAGCCAAGCTGGATCTGGTGGAAATCTCCGCCGACGCAGTCCCGCCGGTTTGCCGGGTGATGGATTACGGCAAGTCGATCTTCGAGAAGAAGAAGCAGATTGCTGCGGCGAAGAAGAACCAGAAGCAGATTCAGGTTAAAGAAATCAAGTTTCGTCCAGGGACGGAGGAAGGGGATTACCAGGTAAAACTGCGCAACCTGGTACGTTTCCTGAGTGATGGGGACAGGGCCAAGGTATCCTTGCGATTCCGCGGCCGTGAGATGGCCCACCAGGAGCTGGGGATGGAACTCCTCAAGCGGGTTGAAGCTGACCTGCAAGAGTACGGTTCGGTCGAACAGCATCCTAAGATGGAAGGACGCCAGCTGATCATGGTCATCGCCCCGAAAAAGAAGAAGTAATCAATAGGGCACGGCAGGCCTTCTGATTATGTTTATCAACTGAATGCGGAGTATCCGAACATGCCAAAGATGAAAACCAAAAGTGGTGCTGCTAAGCGGTTTCTGAAAACTGCTAACGGTATCAAGCACAAGCACGCTTTCAAGAGCCACATCCTGACCAAAATGTCGACCAAGCGTAAGCGTCAACTGCGCGGTAGCAGCTTGCTGCATCCGTCTGACGTGGCAAAAGTCGAGCGCATGCTGCGCCTTCGTTAATTTTTGGATCAAGAATAGAGGAAGTAACTCATGGCTCGTGTAAAGCGTGGCGTCATTGCCCGTAAGCGTCACAAAAAAATTCTGAAACTTGCTAAAGGCTACTACGGTGCACGCTCGCGCGTATTCCGTGTTGCCAAGCAAGCGGTAATCAAGGCAGGCCAATACGCCTACCGTGACCGTCGTCAGAAAAAGCGTCAGTTCCGCGCTCTGTGGATCGCTCGTATCAATGCTGGTGCTCGTATCAACGGTCTGTCTTACAGCCGTCTGATCGCTGGCCTGAAAAAAGCGTCCATCGAGATCGACCGTAAGGTTCTGGCTGATCTGGCAGTGAACGAAAAAGCGGCGTTTGCTGCGATTGTCGAGAAAGCTAAAGCCACCTTGGCTTAAGTACCCCCGACAGTCATCCGGGCTCACTTCCGTGGGCTCTGGTGTTAAACGTCATAAATAGGGGAAGAGCCTTCAAGCTCTTCCCCTATTTTGTATCTGGAGTCTGTACATGGAAAACCTGGATGCGCTGGTTTCTCAAGCACTTGAGGCCGTGCAACACGCTGAAGACATCAATGCCCTGGAGCAGATCCGGGTTCACTTCCTTGGCAAGAAGGGCGAGCTGACTCAGGTGATGAAGACCCTGGGCAACCTGCCAGCCGAAGAGCGTCCGCAAGTCGGTGCGCTGATCAACGTGGCCAAGGAGCGTGTGACAGAGGTTCTCAATGCCCGTAAAGCGGCTTTCGAGGAGGCGGAACTCAGCGCCAAGCTCGCCGCTGAATGCATTGACGTGACCCTGCCGGGCCGTGGCCAGACCTCTGGCGGTCTGCACCCGATTACGCGGACCCTGGAACGTATCGAGCAGTTCTTCACCCGTATCGGCTACGGCATTGCCGAAGGCCCTGAGGTCGAAGACGACTATCACAACTTCGAGGCGCTCAACATCCCTGGCCATCACCCGGCCCGGTCGATGCATGACACCTTCTATTTCAATGCGAACATGCTGTTGCGCACCCATACCTCCCCGGTACAGGTTCGCACCATGGAGTCGCAGCAGCCGCCGATCCGCATCGTTTGCCCAGGCCGTGTGTATCGTAGCGACTCGGATATCACCCACTCGCCGATGTTCCACCAGGTCGAAGGCCTGCTGGTTGATCGCGACATCAACTTCGCCGACCTGAAAGGCACCATCGAGGAATTCCTGCGGGTGTTCTTTGAAAAAGAACTGGCCGTGCGTTTCCGCCCTTCGTACTTCCCGTTCACCGAGCCATCCGCTGAAGTCGACATGGAGTGCGTGATGTGCAGCGGTAAAGGCTGCCGTGTCTGCAAACAGACCGGTTGGCTGGAAGTCATGGGTTGCGGCATGGTTCACCCGAACGTGCTGCGTATGTCCGGGATCGATCCGGAAGAATTCCAGGGCTTTGCCTTCGGCATGGGCGCCGAGCGTCTGGCCATGCTGCGTTACGGTGTGAATGACTTGCGCCTGTTCTTCGACAACGACTTGCGGTTCCTCGCGCAATTTCGCTAGTCGCGCGTCCGTAACGAATCTATTAGGAGAGCAGGATGAAATTCAGTGAACAATGGCTGCGCGGCTGGGTTAGCCCGCAGGTAAGTCGCGATGAGCTGGTAGCTCGTCTGTCGATGGCCGGTCTTGAGGTTGACAGCGTTACACCAGCCGCCGGTGATTTCAGTGGTGTCGTGGTGGGCGAGGTGCTGAGCACCGAGCAGCACCCGGATGCCGACAAACTTCGGGTTTGCCAGGTCAGTAATGGCGTGGAAACTTTCCAGGTTGTTTGTGGCGCGCCCAATGTGCGCCCTGGCCTGAAGATCCCGTTTGCGATGATCGGTGCCGAGCTGCCGGGTGACTTCAAGATCAAGAAGGCCAAGCTACGTGGCATTGAGTCCAACGGCATGCTGTGCTCCCAGGCGGAGCTGCAGATTGGTGAAGGCAATGACGGTCTGATGGAACTGCCGGTTGATGCGCCAGTAGGGGAGGACGTTCGTGTCTACCTGAATCTGGAAGATGCCAGCATTGAGGTCGACCTGACTCCGAACCGCGGTGACTGCCTGTCGTTGGCTGGCCTGGCCCGTGAAGTCGGCGCCCTCTACGGGGCTGAAGTGCGGCGTCCGCAAGTGCAAGCGGTCCCGGCGGTGCATGATGAAGTGCGCCCTGTAGAAGTATTGGCACCTGCAGCTTGCCCGCGTTATCTGGGCCGAGTGATTCGTAATGTCGACCTGTCCAAGCCGACTCCGCTGTGGATGGTCGAGCGCTTGCGCCGTGCCGATGTACGCAGCATTGATGCAGCAGTGGATATCACCAACTACGTGATGCTTGAACTGGGTCAGCCGCTGCACGCTTTCGATCTCGCCGAGATCAACGGTGGCATTCGTGTTCGGATGGCGGAAGAGGGCGAGAAGCTGGTACTGCTGGACGGTCAGGAAGTCGCGCTGCGCAGCGATACCCTGGTGATCGCTGACCACACCCGGGCCCTGGCAATTGCCGGCGTGATGGGGGGAGAGCACAGCGGCGTTACTGCAACGACCCGTGACCTGTTCCTGGAAAGCGCTTTCTTCGACCAGATCGCGGTTGCCGGCAAGGCCCGCTCCTACGGCCTGCACACCGATGCCTCCCATCGCTATGAGCGTGGTGTGGACTGGCAACTGGCCCGTGAGGCCATGGAGCGTGCTACGGGGCTGCTGCTGGAAATCACAGGAGGCGACGCCGGTCCGATTATCGAGACCGTCAGCGAACAGTACCTGCCATCCGTAGCGCCTGTGACTTTGCGCGCCGAGCGTATTACTCAGATGCTGGGCATGGAGCTCGACGGTCCCGAGGTGGAGCGTCTGCTCACCGGTCTGGGCCTGACCGTGACCGCTGATGGGGCGGGGCAATGGCGTGTCGAGGTGCCAAGTCATCGTTTCGATATCAGCCTTGAGGTCGACTTGATCGAAGAGCTGGCACGTCTTTACGGCTACAACCGCTTGCCGGTTCGTTACCCGCAGGCGCGCCTTGCTCCTCAGGCCAAGGCGGAAGCCCAAGGTGACCTGCCGGCATTGCGCCGTTTGTTGGTGGCACGTGGTTATCAGGAAGCGATCACCTATAGCTTCATCGATCCGAAACTGTTTGAGCTGTTCAACCCAGGCGTCGAACCGCTACTGCTGGCCAATCCGATTTCGGCGGACATGGCAGCCATGCGTTCCTCGTTGTGGCCTGGCCTGGTCAAGGCGCTGCAACACAACCTGAACCGCCAGCAGGACCGCGTCCGCATGTTTGAAAGCGGCTTGCGTTTTGTCGGTCAGTTGGAAGGCCTGAAGCAGCAGCCTATGCTCGCCGGTGTCGTTTGTGGCAGCCGCTTGCCAGAAGGCTGGGCACAGGGCCGTGATGGTGTGGACTTCTTTGACGTCAAGGCAGATGTCGAGGCGGTACTGGGCTTTGCGGGTGCGCTGGATGCATTTACCTTTGCTCCGGGCAAGCATCCTGCCCTGCACCCTGGCCAGACTGCACGTATCGAGCGTGATGGTCGTGAAGTCGGCTACCTGGGAGCCATTCACCCTGAGTTGGCCAAGCACCTCGGCCTGGATCGTCCGGTCTATGTGTTCGAATTGGTCCTGAGTGAAGTGGCCCAAGGCCGTTTGCCGAAGTTCCACGAACTGTCGCGTTTCCCGGAAGTGCGCCGTGACCTGGCGCTGCTGGCCGATCGTGACGTGGCAGCCAGTGCGGTAATGGACGTAATCCGTGAGAATGCAGGTGAATGGCTGACGGACCTCAGGCTATTTGACGTGTATCAGGGTAAAGGCATTGATCCGCATAGAAAAAGCCTGGCCGTTGGCTTGACCTGGCAGCATCCATCGCGCACTCTTAATGACGATGAGGTGAACTCCACGACGCAAAACATCCTCACCTCGCTCGAACAAAGGTTGAACGCCACGTTAAGGAAGTGACGTATGGGGGCTCTGACGAAAGCTGAAATGGCCGAACGTCTCTACGAAGAGCTAGGCCTGAATAAACGCGAGGCCAAGGAATTGGTCGAGCTATTCTTTGAAGAAATCAGGCACGCTCTCGAAGACAACGAACAGGTCAAATTGTCCGGTTTCGGTAACTTCGACCTTCGGGATAAACGCCAGCGTCCTGGCCGCAACCCGAAAACGGGTGAAGAAATCCCGATCACGGCTCGCCGTGTGGTCACCTTTCGTCCAGGGCAGAAGTTGAAGGCCCGAGTTGAGGCTTATGCTGGAACCAAGTCATAACGACGAGCTCCCGGTCATCCCGGGTAAACGCTACTTCACCATTGGTGAGGTCAGTGAGCTCTGTGCGGTCAAGCCGCATGTGCTGCGTTATTGGGAGCAGGAGTTTCCTCAACTCAACCCCGTCAAACGCCGCGGAAATCGCCGGTATTATCAGCGCCAGGATGTGCTGATGATCCGGCAGATCCGCGCGTTGCTGTACGATCAGGGGTTCACCATCGGCGGAGCGCGCCTGCGTTTGTCTGGTGATGAGGCCAAAGACGACACCACTCAGTACAAGCAACTGATCCGCCAGATGATTTCCGAGCTGGAAGATGTGCTTGTGGTGCTCAAGAAATAATTCAGTGTTTAAATACTTCCACTTTTCAAAAGGTTGCGGTATATTCCTCAACGTTTCCTGAGAAGTGAAACAGGTTTCACGCCTAGTCGGGGCGTAGCGCAGTCCGGTAGCGCACTAGCATGGGGTGCTAGGGGTCGAGTGTTCGAATCACTCCGTCCCGACCATATTTTTCAATGACTTAGCCCAGTCTTCACAGGTTGGGCTTTTTCATGTCCGGAAAATACTCCTACATTTCCCCCCACACAGTTTTTCTGCGAGTTGCTGGCACACAGCTTTCTAATTAGGGGGGGGCGGCTTGCTGTATTTCTTGCTCTTACTTCTGGCGGCTGCTCCGGCAACCGAGAAAGTTGAGGGTCGCCTCACTGGTAAAAACGGCCTCAAGGATTGGAAGATCGTTGTTTATCTTGATGGTCCTTTGCTCGAGGATTGAATCGCCCCGAGTTTCGTAGACGCCTCTATGCCTTAGCCCGAGTGCGATGGCTTTCAGATTTATCAGGGCTTTGGATAAGTTCCCGGTAACAAGATGTTGTGATCAATTTGCTGTACATCGGTGTATCCGCAAAGCGCGAGAGTCAGGTCCATTTCTGTCGCAATGATTTCCAATGCTTTCGCCACTCCTGCTTCGCCCATTGCTCCCAGTCCATAAAGATGGGCGCGCCCGAGCATGGCGCCCTGAGCCCCCAGAGCCAGCGACTTGATCACGTCCTGGCCACTACGAATGCCACTGTCGAGCCAGACGTCAATCTGCCCGCCGACTGCTTGAGCGATGGCCGGCAGCATGTTGATGCTGGAAGGGGCACCATCTAGCTGACGCCCGCCGTGGTTACTGACGATCAATGCATCTGCGCCACTGGCAACGGCCAGGTGTGCGTCCTCAACATCGAGAATGCCTTTCAGAATCAGTGTTCCGCCCCAGCGATCCTTGATCCACTTGATGTCGTCCCAGCACAGTGTTGGGTCGAACTGCTCGTAGGTCCAATCGGCCAACTGACGCAAATCATCCACGCCATCAACGTGTCCCATGATGTTGCCGAAGTAGTGACGGCGAGTGCTGAGCATGCCTTTGATCCAGCGTGGTTTAGTCAGGATGTTCAAAAGGTTGGAGGCAGTTAGGCGTGGCGGGGTACTGAGGCCGTTTTTCAGGTCCTTATGTCGTTGACCGCTCAGTTGTAGGTCGAGAGTCAGTACCAGTGCGTCGCAGCCTGCAGTTTTAGCCCGATCGATCAGTCGGCCGACAAAGTCACGATCACGCATTACATAGAGTTGAAACCAGAAAGGTGCCTCGATTGCGTCGGCGACGTCTTCCAGTGAGCAGATGCTGACCGTTGACAGTGTGTAGCGAATACCGGCCGCAGTCGCAGCACGCGCCGCAAGGATTTCACCATCCGCACGGATCATCCCAGCCAATCCGGTAGGCGCTATGGCCAGTGGCATAGCCATATCGATGCCCAGTCGATTAGCTTTAAGCGATCGATTTTCGAGATTTCTTGCAACGCGCTGGCGCAGTTTGATCTTTGCAAAATCGTCCTGGTTAGCGTGGTAGGTACTTTCGGTCCAAGAGCCTCCATCGACGTAGTCATAGAACATGCGTGGTACACGCTGCTGCGCTATTTTGCGCAGGTCTTCGATGCAAGTAACGATAGGCAATTGGACTGCTCCCGAGTGATGTTCAGAGTCAGCCTAACCTCCTGATAAATCGTCAGCAGGGAAATAATTTCGCATCTACCGAGCCGGTTTTTCCTTAGTGCGGATCAGCCAAGTAACGTTGCCCGTGCTCCACTGCTTCATGGCATATCTGTGTCAGCCAGTGACTGAAAGCTTGTGCCGTCTCTGATCGCTGATGCATGTACAGTTGGTAGTGGTATGAAGGTGCGCTGCGAACATTGCCGACCGCGACCAGTCGCCCGCTGGCCAGCCAATCACGTGCAAGCGATGGCCGCGCAAGGACGACTCCCTGAGCGTTGGCCGCAGCCTCTAGCATCATGCCCAGATCGAGTAAGGACGGTCCGTGGTCTGGCTCGCTCAAGGCTAGATGCGCTTCTTGAAACCAGGGTTGCCAAGGCTCTAGCGGTGAGCGCATCAGCGGCAAGCAAGCGAATTCCTTCGGCAGCTGTATATCTGGGTAACGGCTCAGCAGTTCTGGTGCAGCCAAGGGTTGCAAGAGCTCGTCGAGTAGCCTTTGTTGAGGCTCCACTGTAGCGCTGTCACCACATACTTGGATGTCTCGCTGCGGTGTGTCAGTTCCAGACATGGGAGCGCTTAGTTGAATTTCCAGATCGATGTCTGGGTACTGCTGGCTATGTTCTGCAAGGCGCGGGATCAGGATCTGACGGGCAAACGTAGGTGGACAACTGAGTGTCAGGCGCTGCTTGCGTTGTGCTGGGCGTTGATGAACTGGGATGGCGATCAGTTGAGTCAGTACAGGTGTAAGTTGCTCTAGGTAAATTTGCCCCTGAGCAGTCAGCGCCAGGGTGCCGCCTTGACGATCAAACAACACCAAGCCAAGCAGTTGCTCAAGACCCGCTATACGTTTTCGTAGTGCGCTTCCGGTGAGCGACAGGGCTTCGGCTGCACGCTCAAAACTCTTCAACTGCGCTGCAGTCTGAAAGGCAAGCAGCGCATCGAGAGAGGGGAGTCGATAGTCGTTGCAGCTCTTCATTCTTAATGGACTCCTAAATACTAGAATTTGAACGATCGTTCAGGTCTCTAGCCTTGTTTAAGGTCTATTCAGGCTTCGATCTTACGGTGCTTGAGTGATTTGAGTAGCCCTATCCGTATACGGCCCGGGGAAAAAGATTCCCGTAGATTGAGCTTTTTATTCCCGATGCTGCGTTGTCGCGTTGGTTAGCATCGTCTTCGAGGTTTTTTAAAACAAGAAAAAGGATGATCTGCCATGTTTAAAACCGTTATAGCCAGTTTGACCCTGGCTACCTTCTGCACCTATGCCCAAGCCGAGGCATTGACGGTGGTTTCCGTGGGTGGAATAAACAAAAAATCTCAGCAGGAGGCGTTCTACACCCCTTTTGAGAGGCAGCATTCTGTAGCCGTGCGAGCAGCGGAATACAACGGCGAAATCGGCATGATCAAAGCTCAGGTGGATACCCGAAGCGTTACTTGGGATGTCGTTGAGGTTGACCATGCCGAGTTGCAGCGCGGATGCGAGGAAGGATTGTTCGAGCGCTTGCCGGCGATTCCTGGAGTGCTCAAGGAGGACTTTGTGGACGACGGGGTGAGCGAATGTGGGGTCGGTATTTTTATCTGGTCTACGGCTTTGGTTTATGACCCTAAAGCGGTGTCGAAAGCCCCAAAAGAATGGGCGGACCTTTGGGATCTGGAGAGCTTTCCTGGCAAGCGGGCTCTGCGCAAAGGCGCGAAGCTGACTCTGGAAATCGCCCTGATGGCCGACGGCGTGCCACGTGATCAGGTTTATCAGGTGCTGCGACAAGCCGGTGGCGTAGACCGGGCCTTTCGCAAACTGGATCAGATCAAAACACAGATACAGTGGTGGGAGTCAGGCGCTCAGCCGATGCAATGGCTGGCGGCTGGAGATGTCAGCATGACGTCTGTGTACATCACCCGGGCAATCAGTGCCCAAAAGGAGGGGTACGACTTCCCGTTAGTGTGGAATGGCAGTCTCTATGACATGGATAGCTGGGCCATAGTCAAAGGCAGCCGGAACCAGGAAGCAGCGCTGAAGTTCATAGCGTTTGCGAGCTTGCCGCAGCAGCAAAAAATATTCGCCGAAAAGATGTTCAACGGTCCCACTCATAAGCAGACCATGGAACTGATCGCTCCCGAAACGCGCAATAGTTTTCCTACCTCTGAGCAGAACTTGGCTCAGGCCCTGAAGGTTGATAGCGACTTCTGGATTGATCACGGGACAGAGCTTGAAGAGCGCTTTAACGCTTGGGCAGCGCGGTAAAGCAAACTGCCCGGCACTGAAGTGTCGGGCAGAGGATACGCATACCGAACAGTAAACGGTGCGGACAGCTCATCTCCAAGAGCTGAATTCCAGAGGGGATTTCCATGCTCACAGCTTTTCCAACTCAGACATATATTGATCGTATCGAGGCGATAAAACGCCGCCTTATCGACCAGGCTTTGGAAGCTTTGGTGGTCAATAATCCATCGAATATCAACTACCTGACGGGTTTCGATAGCTTGGGCTTTCTTTGGTACCAAGCATTGATCATTTCGCCGAAGTTAGCTGAGCCGATTTTCATTACTCGCACCAGCGAAGAGTCTTGCACGTGGGAGTTGTCATGTATTAAGGATGCGATCTTCTACGATATCGCCAAGGAAGATCCACTGCGCATCGTCGCAGAAATGCTAGCCCAGGCTGGCTTGAGTCATGCCCGGATTGGACTTGAGTTGTCTGCCTCGACATTTTCGCCGTTGCAGTTTCAAGCCTTGTGCGGCTACCTCTCTGAGGCGCATTTCAAGGATGCTTCTCTGGTCGTCGCTGAAGAGCGTCTGATTAAAAGCCCCCAGGAAATTGCCTATCAACGTAGCGCGGCACGCATGGCGGATCTTGGTATGCAGGCAGCATTTGACGCCTTACGCCCTGGTATATCAGAGGTGGAAGTGGCCGGTATTGTTGCTCAAGCCTTGGGTAAAGCAGGTAGTGAAAATGCCGCCATCAGCCCAATGTGTGCAGGGGGCCGACGTAGCACCATGCCTAACGTAATGCCTCATCGACAGACCATCAGCTATGGCGATGTTGTGGTTCTTGAGCACGCAGGTGTCTGCAACCGTTATCACGCGACCCTGATGCGCACGGCCGTTGTTGGGAGGCCAACCCTACGTGTGCGAGAAGTTTCAACTTTGCTTACTGAAGCATTCGGTGCCGCCATCGATACGGCCAAGCCTGGTACCCCAGTTGGCGAGGTTAATCGGGTGTGCAACGAAATACTTGATCGTATTGATCTCTCACGTACTCGTGTACATCGCATTGGCTGTAGTTTGGGCTTGGCCTATCCCTCGACTTGGACTGAAGCCATGACGCTCGACGCCATGGACGACCATGTGTTTGAGCCCAATATGTCGTTCTCCATTGAGCCGAATCTATCGCTGTATGACGAGGGCTTCGGTATCAAGTTAGGCGATACGGTGCTTTGTAGTTCGGAAGGTTCAAGCAGTTTGTCCGCGTTGCCCCCTGAGTTGGTGATCATTGATTGAGAATCTGCCTGATGGACATCTTTTGGCATGACGACGTACTGCGCCACGAAACCGGTGCTGGGGTATTTGAAGCACCAGCGAGTCCTCTACTGTTTGAGCAGATGCAACATCCGGAAGGCATCTTCAGGTTGCTCAACATGCGGGCAATCTTACAGTCAGGTCCTGTTGCCGCTAGTTTGCGTTGGCACCGTGGTCGCCATGCGACGGCTGTGGAAGTACTGCGTTTTCATGAAGCGAGCTACCTCGATGAACTCATTGAGGCGAATCAAGAAGGGCGTCGCTTTAGTCCAACAACTCTGATGAGTGCTGGCAGCCTATTCGGCTTTTTGGCGGCCGCTGGCACCAGCGTCGCCGCGGGGCAGAGTGTACTGAGCAGTGGTAGACCGGCGATGGCCCTGGTTCGGCCGCCGGGCCATCATGCGATGCCCGCTAGGGCTGATGGTTACTGCTTTCTCAACAATGTAGCCATCGCTGCCCGAGCGCTGCAGGCAAGTGGAGTCGAGAGGGTGGCGATCCTTGATTGGGATGTACATCACGGCAACGGTACCCAGGAAGGCTTCTATGAGGATCCGACGGTCTTCACTGTTTCGTTGCATATGGATCACGGTGCTTGGGGTGAAAGTCATCCGCAGACTGGAGGTGTTGAGGAGATTGGACGAGGGGCCGGGTTGGGTTACAACTTGAATCTGCCTTTGCCAATGGGCTCGGGTGATCTCTTGTATGAGCGAGTCCTAGTGGAGTTGGCGACGCCACTCCTGCGCCACTTCGCACCTCATATATTGATTATCGCCAACGGCCTGGACGCTTCACAGTTTGATCCCAATGGCCGCCAGTTACTAACGATGCAGGGCTTCAACCGGTTGGCGCGACAGGCGCGGGCATTGGCCAACGAGTTGTGTGAAGGACGTCTGCTGGTGGTGCAGGAGGGGGGTTACAACCCGGCTTATAGTGCTTTTTGTCTGCATGCCGCGACCGAGGGATTTCTTGACCGCCCCTCGTCGTTGCCGGATCCATTGGCCTATTTGCCAGAGTCAGTGGGGCGAGATGCGCGGGATTTCCTGGACCTGAAGCGGCGCTTGGAGGAGGTTGGGGGGCGTTTGGTGCGAGCTTGAGGGGCATCATCTCAGAGTCTTGTACGCCGTAGCGGCCATTCGATTTGAATCGCCCCGGATTCTCTAGACACCTTGCAAACTCATTGGACTGCCCCCGGCACCGTAGACATCTCCATGGTGCTCTACTGAGCTGTGAGCGATAGCAATCTTTTATGCCAGCACCAAATAGGGATTGTTCAACGGTAATTGTGCGAACAATAAGCCAGGATCTTTGAGCAAGTAGCCATGCAGTCGCCTGGACTTACGCGCTCCTGTCACCTTACAGGTCCAAATATTCAAACCGTTGGCCTGTTTACGATGTAGCTGTAACTGCTCGAAGCGTTTTTGCACCCACTGCCAGTCTGAAATTTTATCCTGCTTGGAGAAGTGAGCTATCTGGGGATGCTCCTGTGCGTAGCGCTGGAATATGCCTGGACTTACCAGATAGGCCGTGTCGATAACGGTATGCACCAGGGCTTTTGTGTCGTTGATGATGAGCTTGTGGGACGCGATACTTTGGCTCAACCAGTGGATGAAGTGTTCGCCTGAAGGAGGGGGGGTGTACTCCGAGGATGCTGGAGAGTCGTCCAGAGCTGGGTGTAGGTGAGCTGTTAGATCCTTACTGTCCTGATCTTGAATATCTGACGGATAGTCGATGGGGCCGAAAAACTCCGGCAGATCATTGATGCCGTAAGGAAGGTCGATCGGTGGCTGGTTGTCGACTGGGAATTGCTCGTTAATTGCACCAACAGGGGAAGTGGAGGCGGCGGTCACTTCCTCCACTACCTTGATCGTGCCTGTATAAGGATCGGGGCGTTCATCCTTCTCCCAGATCAGTGCTGGAGCCAGTCGCAGTAACGTCAGGGTATGTGACCAATCACCATGGGTGACAGTTGCTTTCCAGATGGCTTTGTTGTCTTGAGTGGCCTGGAGAATGCCGTGGTCCTGCAATACGTTGAACACATCGGTGTTGCTGGTAGGAATACCCTCAACACCCTGGCCCAACAGGTGTGCACGTAGCTTGTCCGAGACTGTCTTGCTCACCAGCCACAGTGAGTCCGCTGTCAGCCAGCCATCTGACGCTTTGGCTTGGTTCAGCTTCAGTTCTTCCTTGATCAGATAGCGCAGGCCCTCGAGCAGCTTGCGCTGCAGCGCGTTGCGTGGGGCTGTCAGTGCTTTACCTGGATCACCTCCCAACTCCTGAGCGACGGACGCCTGATCGGCCTGGATTACCAGTTCGCCCAGAACACCTGCATGTTCGTACTGGCCAGCCAATAGATAGAGCAGTGGTGTCCAAAGATTGGGGTATAGGCTTAGCCAATCGAGGATATGACCGTCGAGCACTTGGCGGTATAGCAGTCCGGTCGCGGCTCCATGCAGCCGGTATTCGCGATCTTTGCGATAGCGCAAGCGATAGGGACCTTGTAGTGGTCCGTGCCACGGGTGCCAAATTCGTCCTCCTTCCTGTTCGACATGGATATCAACGGCGATCTTGCCAAGGTCATGCAGTAGAGCTGCATAAGCGATGGCGGCGGTCCATGCTTCCGCCTGTGCAGCTTGGTCCTCGGGTGTGACGCCTGCGGGCAGTAGGTGCGATTGTCGTAACTTCAGCGCGTAGGCGACGACCTCCAGTCCATGGTCGAGCATGCCCCCCGGATAGGCATGATGATGACTTTCCGACGCCGGGAAATGCTGGACCAGTTCCGCGTAGCGCTGTAGCGGCTGTAAATACAGCAAGGTGAATTGTTCGCGTGAAAGCGAGGTGCGTTGCCAGATATGCTCCAGCAGTTTCTGCCGGCGAGAGGTAGCCAGCAGTGACTCGGCTGGTTCTGCCATCCTCATGCCGCTTGGCGGATCGCGGGGGATTTTGGATTCTGGTGGTTCAACAGTCGAGGCTGCCTTTTTACGCTTGAACATCCGGAGCATGTGAGCACCTGATCTTGGATGGAGCAGGGTGGTTGTTTCTCCCTTTCGGGTAGGGCCTTTCCCCCTTGAATCCTTTCCCTTGAGCTTCAGTCCATTTATCCCTTTGCTTGACCCTTTTGTGGCACTAGGCTGTCCGCCATCTACTTTGGTTTGGTATTGGCGGCATCAAGTGTGTTGCTGTGCGCGTCCAACTGCGCACAAGCAACTTGGGATCAGTGATCTCAGTGGATTTCAAAACCGCCGCAGTCCCTTAGGAACTCAGCGAATGCCTGGACGTTCTCGACTTCAAACGGATAGTGGCAAGCTGGGTTCAAGGCTTGGCCCAATCCGTTACAGCCATTGCAGTGCATTTCGCCAGGCCCGGTCCGAGGTGGTTCGGTACGTTTACCCGTTGCGCCGCAAATGGTGCATGGCTCTAGTGGTAGCGCCTCCAGCTTTTTCTGATAGCGATCCGCATAGCGCTTTGTGTGACCGGATTCGATTGCGGCCATCAAATGACCTGACAGTGTGCGCGATGCATCACTTGTCAGGCCCCAGCCATTCCTGGAGTGGCCAAGGTTGACGGTTGGGATGAGGTCGGGAGCTATTTTCTCGCAGTAGCTCCACAAGGGATTCCACCAGCCAATGCTGTTGCAGAAATATTGACCCACCTTCGAACTGGGGGCCTTTCCATAAACGTCTACGTCCATGATCAACACTCCTTCACAGGGGAGCACACCTTCAGCTTTTCTCCGAATGATGTTTTGAATAGAGAAGGGATGCTCCGGTTGCAAAAAAGAGGCATCCGGCCCAGGGCTCGGAGGCCCGTTGGGGAAGAGCAATAATCCAGAGACGCATCATCGATAATCAATGCGTCGCAGCTTCGCCGAGGGAGGGCTCTGGATGAGGCTGCGAAGGTATCGCCTGACGCGGCGACAGGGCGGGTCAAGCAACTGACCAACAACATCTCCGGTATAAATCCACTGATGCCTCGTCACTAGCGTCAATGCGACGGGCAAGCGCTTCTCTTTGATGAGTGCACGTACCAGGAGTCGCTCGAAGAAAGAGCTGTACCGCGTCACAACCCCTGGTATTTAGCTGGCTTGACGATGTAAGAATAGTTCCTTACTGTTTGGGCGTAACCCAAACAGGAGCCTGCCATGCCCATCCACGAACTTGCGACCCTGACCTCCAAAGGCCAGATCACGTTGCCGAAATCGGTCCGCCAGCTTCTGGGCGTCGATACCGGTGGCAAGGTCGCGTTTGATCTGCGCGACGGCGAGATCGTGGTGTCGCGGGCTGATGACGAACATGAAGACCCGGCGATTGGGGCCTTTCTGAGTCTGCTGACGGCGGATATCGAGGCCGGCCGGCATGTGCAGGTATTGCCGGACGATCTTGCTCGAGCCTTGCTGAAAAACGCTGAGCTTCACGTTGACCTGGATGCGCCAATTGATGGCGATGTGGAGCTTTGATGCAAAGCCACGGATGGACGCTGCTGTTTCATGAGTGTGTGGTGCAGCAGTTGCAAAAGCTACATGTGGCGGCGCAGCGAGCTGAGCGGAATGACCCCGAGGGCTTTGCTGCCAATGCCAACGTCAAGCTGTTCCGAGCGTTGAGCCAGCTCATCACCGAGGTGGTTCCGGGAAATCCAGCGCGTGATGAGTACAGACAAGGCAACACATTGGGGCCTGCTCACCGCCACTGGAGGCGGGCTAAGATAGGTCGGCGCTTCCGGTTGTTTTTTCGCTATGACTCCATAGCCAGAGTGATCGTGTTCGCTTGGGTTAATGATGAGCAGACGCTACGCTCGTCAGGCAGCAGGTCCGACCCCTATGCGGTATTCGAGAAGATGCTTGGCAAAGGTCATCCACCGGACGACTGGGCTGCCTTGATTGCGGCCAGCCGAACCGACTGGATCAACACTGAGGAATAGTGTTCAACGTGTGAGGTGATGGCGATGAGCAAGATCAAGCATCCCACGAAGGCCGAGCGATTGGGACGGTGGTTCGGCGGGGTGTGGCGAGGCCTGGTTCGTCGTGATGCTCGGCTTGCTGTTTGGCTGAATGGCAAAGGCCTGTCTATTGAGGCAACCAAGGTCCTGATCTGGTTTTTACGGCTGGTGTTTTTTGGTCTGTTGTTTTACGCCGCTCTCAGGCTTGCGCTCATCGTCGTGTTTGCTCTGGCGGCCGCTTGGGTCGCTCGTAATAGCCCTCCTACTGATTGGAGCCAGAATTCATCAGGCAGGCCTGAGGACCCGAAGGAATGCCTTTCCTATGACCCAATGAATTCTGACAACGATTACAGCGATGAGCGCTTCCCGAAATGGTGACGTGAAGTCATCGCTATCTCATGATTCTCTGCGTGATCTCAGAACTCTTGGCTCCTGCTTGCTCTGCTGGTTTGGTACCGGCAGAAAGGCCCTGTAGAGCGCCACCTACGCGGAAACCGGCCCACGCCATTGCGCCCATCCAGAAGGTGGGCAAAATGAGGAACATCGTCCCCATCACAAAGTTGAGCAACATGTCGCCGAAGGCATTGTTCAGCCCCATGATTGGGTCGAAGTTCGTCACTGGTCGGTTCCAGCCCCAACCCCAACCGTAGAGCGCGTCAAGAATCGTGCTGTCGATCCACCGCGCGAGCTGGAACCAGAAGTCCACGAAGAACAGTCCGAACTGAACGCAGCTCATGGTGACGGCGGTTTTCAGATCATAGGTGCCGAGCATCAGTATCAACGGTATGCACACCACCAACGCCATCTTCAGCAAGGACAGCACCATGGGCACTGCCTGGCGGACAACATCTATCGCCGGGAATGCGCCCAGCGAGCCAACGGCCAGGCCCAGGTCCCCGGCGCCACGAGCGACGATGTTGGGCACGGATTTTTCGATCTGCCCGCCATAATCGGTATACACCTCGCCCTGGTTCAACTTCTGCTGTCGAGGCGATACCAGTGTTCGAATCACTGAGTCATCGAGATCCGGCCTGGGCATGAATCCGGCCCAGAACGCCAAGCGCATATGCAGATCCGGATCAACTTGCTGAAGCACGCGGGCGCGCAGCCCATTGCTGCCGGATGTCCACCAGTCTTGGCAGACGGGATAGCCTCCACCGCTGGGTACCTGTGCCAGTCCCGCATCTCTGCTGGTGTTGTACGCCCAGGCATCACGGGGCGTGCTGGAGCGGTAGGTGTCGTAGTAACCGGGGCTGTTGAGGAATACGTTCGAGCCGATCCAGGTCACGTCGAGCATCTGCTCTTCGCTGAGTACCGGGCGGGTCATAAAGAGTTTGGCGCGTGCCGGACCATAGCAATCATGAGTGAAATCGGCGATTTCCTGGGCCAGAATCGGATCATCGATTCGTGTACTGTCGATTTCCATCCGCATCTGCCGAAGGTCTGTACCGCAGGGGATCGCGGCCACGGCGGCACCGGAAACCGCTCTTGAAAGTGCATGGGTGAAGAACCACCACACAGGTACTTTGGCGCTTTGGTGGTTGATCATTGAAAACGACTGCGACCACCCCGTCTCCGAGGGATTGGGGACCTTGACCTGACATTGTTCAGAGCGCCCTCGGTCGAACTCGATGGTGTGCAGATCGATGTCGATCAGGGGAATCCCAGCGAACATGATCACCACAATGGCCACCCAGATACGGTTCTCGATGCGCATTGCCGAGAGTACGCCCTTGTTGCCCTCGTCGGCGCCTTCGGTACGAGCCTTGAGCCACTCCTGGACAACAATGGCGAGGAAGGGGATGGCGAATACGCCGCTGGCGACGAGCACGTTCCAGATGCCGTTGTGCACAATCCAGCCAACCAGCGTCAGGTAGTACTCCAGGTAATCACTGGTGTGGAGTGTCATGGCTTCCTCCGTCCTATCCGAGTGATAGCAGTTGGCTGCTTTCGAGTGCAATTACGGTCACTGCGGTGGCGATTTCGGCACGCATCAGTCGGCGAGAAGACGCTGCTCCCTGTTCCCGAGCCAGAAGTCGTCGGCGCATCCACCACCAGCCATAGGCAGTGCCGAGGTAAAGGATCAGACGCCAGGCCACGAACCACGGGGCCTGTTGGTCGAGCCAGAGTTCCCAGGCAGGGATGCTCCCCAGTATTTGGACGCCCAACACGTTGGCCAAGACCGCAAAAGTCAGCACCACCAATCCCCACAGCAGGACGCGCCCCGATGAGCGAATCAGTCGCCGCGAACTGACGGTCATTGCAGATCCTCCATGCCAGGGCGTTGCTGTGGGCCCTGTAGCTGTTTGAGGCGATCACGGGCCGGGTCACCTTGATAGATGGCTCGCGAGGCGGCTGCGCGGGTGCTGTGCCGCTGGATAATGGCCATGGGCGAGTTGTTCGCCAGCTCGCGGCGAAGTTCCAGCTCCGTTTTGAGGTTGCGGATTTCACGATCGAGGATGTCGCTTTCCTGCGTGACCGCCGCCAGTGCCAGCTCGTTCGCGGCCACGTTGGGTTCCAGGCGACCGGTGAGCAGGGTCCGCTGGAGCAGCAGGGCCTTCTCCATCACACTGGCCAGCGCGACTTCCGATGCCAGGCGACGGGCCAGAATGTCCTGGTCCGGTTCGTCGCGCAGTGCCTCGATCACGCCGCGAGTGATCGGCAGTGAAGCGCTACTGGCCGCTTCCAGGTTGCCGAAACTCGTAGGGCGGCTGCCCGTGATCAGCTCCTGCAAGGCTTCAAGCTTGTGTTCGTACTCTTCCTGGATCAGAGGTGTCAGGCCAACGCCGGGGGTGGTCTGGGTCTTGGTGCAGTTTTCGCAGGTGCGTTGCTGTTGTTCGCCCAGAACTCGCACGGCCCAGTCGGCGGCGGCTTGTGGCGAGCTCCATGTCTGGCACGCCAGCCGGTTGTCGCAGGAGGTCGGATCGATAGTCGAGGTATCGGTGACCCCGCGGCCGTTGACCAGGTTATAGCCGGCCTTGGTCACGTCGCTGATGACCTTGATCGAGGGTTGTCCGGAACCGCCGGAGTTGTTACCACCGACCCATGGCACCCCCTGATTGCCCCGGCTGGACTCGGCCTGCTCAATGGCTGACACCGCGTCTTTGCTGGCCAGTGACTGTTTGAGCGCCATCCCTTCGGCCAATTGCCCCCATCCAAGCTGGCCACCTGCAGCATCGGCCATACGCTCCGCCATGGCCCGGCAGGTCATTTTCGAACGGTCAAAGTCGATCCTGGCTTGCAGCACGCCATTGGTCAGCAGGTTGTACAGGCCAGGATCCGCACGCTGGATGATCAGCGCCGGTAGCGAGGCCACTGCGCTGGACGCGCTCTGAATCACCGACGACATGATGTTCTGAAAGCCATTAGTCATGCCGTTCAACTGATTCTGCAGCGTAGTGGTCAGGCTCATATCGCCACAAATCAGGTTGCTGTTCCAACCCGCGCCAACGCCGATCGAGCGCATGCGCGGAGCACCGGTCATCGTCACCGCCCGACCGCCGCCGATGCTGTAGAGCACGTCATCGCCAATCACGCTGCCGTGGTGTTGCAAGCCGTAGTCGTCGGGTCTTGCAACACTTGTCGATGCCAGGCCCAGCATCAACAAACCAACCCCAATGCGGCGGCTGATGCGGAGGAATCTTCGGGGACGATTCATGGTGTTTAGCCTCAGTTGAAATCCGTGCTGCTCAGGAGCACCTGGCCGCGTTTGCGACAGCAGCTGTAGGGGCGCCACAACGCCCACGCGTAATCTCCCTGCTTGGCTTGTACCAAGGGGGTTGTGTGGGGAAACACGGCGCATGAGGGGGAGAGGTGAGGAGTCAGTGCTTGCCACTTGCCGGTTTTTGCATCGCTCTCGAGCAGCGCCCCGGCTGGCCAGTAACCGGCGCTGGCACGGGCTAGCAGTGGCTGATAGACGTGGGGTTGTCCCCGACGTGTAACGATGTCGCCGGCGCGCTGGGCGATCACTGCAGCGGCCTTGTAGTCGTCGGCCTGGTGCAGGAACCCTCCGCGAGGGTAGACCGCGCCCCAGAGGTTCAGTGAGCTTCGGTTGCCGATTTCGCGTTGCCCTGGAACCAGGGACTCCGGATACACCATCTCAGGCACGTTGTTGCGCCAAGCGAGAGCGTCAAGCGTACTCAGGAAGTATGGAGCAAAGGCCGAGCCGGCACCTTTGCAGCTATAGCCTGAAGCGCTGGCGAATTGACTGAACACGGCGCCACCGGGGTGGCCGATCACATCGGCGTTTTTGAATTTTGCCAGGTTGTTTTCATGCTCCTGGTTGGTGGTTCCGTCGCCGCCAGCCTTGGCCGCCGGGTTCGGCATGCCCATGGGGCGCACTTCCAGCCAGGGATTCTGGCCGGTGTTTGAGTAGACAGACACCACGGCGTCCGGAATGTAGTGACGAACCTTCACTGACGTCCGCACCCGACATCCAAACGGGGTGCATTGCAGCCAGTAGCAGACGCCTACCACGCGGTAGTCCAGGCAGTCCGTTGAAAGCGTAGAAGGGAGGAGGGTGGCAGTGGTAAGCGCTACGGCCGGTAGGCTGGTGATCAGCAGGAAGGCGCTGAGCAACCTTCGGTCTTGCCTGCTGAGAAATGATCCAAGACGCATCATTTCTCACTGCTCCGAAACGCCTCAATGGTTTGCAAGGCGCGTTGTACGTTCGGCTCGCCATAGACGACGTAGCGGCGATCGACAACGACAGCGGGCAAGTGGGTAATGCCTTGTTGCCAGGCATCGGTGATGCCCTGGTAGGCGCGGCCGATTTCATGTTGTAAATCAGGGCCGCCGACGTCTAAGCGCCGACGAACCATAGCGGCAGCCCGCTGTGGGTCGGTCGGTAAATTTTCCTCCAGCTTTGCCTCGATCTGTTGGGCGCGATCGAGATGCACCACTTGTACGTCTCCCACCGCCTCAAGTTGGATGCTGCTGGCGCTATAGACATGTACTTGCGAAGCGCTGGCTCCAGCTGTCCAGAATCCGACACATAGTGCACAAACGCGCAGCCATTTTTGACCGCGCAAATTTGAGCAAGGAGGGCGCAAGCGCGGCATGTGAGATCTCCAATGGGCAATTTATAGCGAAGGAATACTGGATTTGATCGCAGATCGGAGACAACAGCTGCTGACAATGAGCAGTTCGTGAAAACCGCTTAGTGGATGCGGCGTTGAATTCTGAAGTGGTGAGCAAGATTGTCGACGAGGCAAAAAAACGGGAGCCATAAGCTCCCGAGTGGACTAGTTCGCCAGTGCTTCAATGGCTGCACGAGAATGCTCCCGCCAGTTCGGATGGACTAGGCGGCCAGCCAGCAGGCTGGCTGTTTTTCGTAGTTGCTTGGCCGTCTCGTAGTTGTCCCACCCCGACTCGAATGAGGCTTGTCTGTATAGCTTTTCGACCTCTTGCATGACAGACGTGGCCTGATCATCGGAGTCGACCGGCCTGATCCACCTAACGCTGTGACCTGTCGACTCGCCACAGAGCACCAAGTGATGGCCAGGGTCTTTTACGTAGAAGAGCTGAGGAGCAAAACACAATGCTAGTGCATCCTCACTGAGATCAAACAAGTTGTCTGCCAGCGCTGTTTCAGCAAGGGCTATCGCCTGTTCGACAAGACCACATTGTCCGATGTGGAGGGTGCTTGAGCCCCACCAGGTCCCGTAGATGGGGTCGTCCTCCCGATACTCCACTTCACCCACACAGGTGACGGAAAGCTGCTTGTGGAAAACGTCCTGGCGGATGTAGGAACTGGGTCGATAAGGGTTGGTTACAAAAGGCTCGCCATTAAAGAAAAGGATCTTGGTTTGCATGTGGAGTTCCTCTTGAGAAATCGGACTCCAGTGGTCCCTGGCGGGTACAGGAGTCCGCAGGGGAGGTGATGCCAGCCAGATGGTCAATCTGGAGGAGTGAGGCGCTGGGTCTAGATCAGACCCGCTTCGGCAAAGGAGAACGGTTGTCCCTGGCCCACGATGAAGTGGTCAAGCAGGCGAACGTCGATCTCCGACAACACCGACTTCAGTCGTGCGGTGATGATCTTGTCGGCGTTGCTTGCCTCGGTATCGCCAGAAGGGTGGTTGTGGCAGAGGATCACAGCGGCAGCGTTGTGCTCCATGGCCTTCTGAAACACGATTCTTGGGTGGACCGTGCTTGAGTCGATCGTCCCGTGGAAAAGTGCTTCGCAGGCAATAACGCGATGCTTGCTGTCGAGAAAAGTCACCATGAAGACTTCGCGCAACTCTTTCATGAGTTTGAGTCGTAAAAATTGACTGACCTCTTGTGGGCTTGTCAGCTCGGGCCCACGTTGGAAGGTGCGTTGCTCGAGTATCTGCAACGCGTAGGAGACGATCCAGTCGTCCGGGGTGATGGTGAGGCTCGTTGGTACGTAGCGTTTCAACTGAGTGAGGAGTGGTGCCTTCATGGGGGCCTCCATTGGCATGACTGGAGGCGAGCGCTCCCGGAGGGGCGAACCCTCCAAGGATGTGAACATTGTGCATCTACCGTCACGCTCGTGACGGCTGTTCGCGCAACAGATGCGAAGCGAACGCTGTCGATCAACACCAACAACGCGTGTCATAGCCTTGAAGATCGTGGCTATCTGGGCATGTCGCTGACTACGTCAGCAGGCATTTCTACTGGGGTAGAGGTTCAATGCCTCGTGCCCGATCAATCCGTTCTGCAACCTTGAACGCCGCCTCCAGCTCGCTGATGCCCAGCGTTTGCATCAGTTGGAAGCGCTCGGCCTTTTCCTCGGGCTCGGTCATGGCCAGGGCCAAGTGCAGGCTTGGAGGGACGGCACGGAACAGTACTTCCATCGACTTCGAGAGGATCACGCCTTCGGTAAACTTGCCGGCCTCTTTGCGTGCTGAGAGCATCAGCGCCTTCTGCGAAGCATTGAGTTCGCGAAAGCGCGCAATCTTCTCGACCTCATCCGGCGGCATCGACAGGCAGATCCACCACTCGATCATGTTCAACATGGATTCTGCAGCTTTGGGCAAATCGTCCAGGTTCTGGGTCGCGAGCCAGAACCAGGCGCCGAGCTTGCGCCACATCTTGGTGATCTTGACGATATAAGGGGCGAGCAACGGGTTCTTGGTGATGATGTGTCCTTCGTCCGTGACGTTGATAATCGGGCGCCCGAGGAATTGGTCCCGTTCGGCGATGTTGTTCACGGTGTTGATCAGGGTGATGTAGGCGATCGACAGCTGAGCGTTGTAGCCCTCGCGGGCAAAGGTCGCGAGGTCGACGATGGTGATATCGGCTTCGGGCCAAGGTGTTCCTGGTCGGTTGAACATCTCGCCATCAGCGCCCTGACAGAACATGTCCATGGCATCGGCCATTTCCAGCAATCTGGCGCTGCGAGTCTCCGGCAGCGCGGTATTGCGGCCCCGGTCACGCAAGGCATCACGCACATCACTGGGCAGCACGCTACGGGTTTCGCTTTTGCAGCGGTGCGCCGCATCGAGAATGCACTGACGGATGAGGCTTCGATCAGCGCGGGTCATCCGTGCTTCTTCTTTGTCTTCGCCGCCGGTGATCATCAGTCGTGCAGTGATCTCCAGCTCGCCGAGTACATCACGCTGCTCATCGCCTTCGATGGCAGCGTTCTCCTTATCGTCCAGTGCGTCGGCATCGAGGGTTTGAACCTCGGCAGGTGTTTCGACCAGGCGCAGAGCATCCGCAAAGGGTGCCAGACTGACTCCAGCGCCCGGGGCCAATCTGACGCGGTTGACGCTCATGCCTAAGCGAGCTGCAAGATCGCCGAACAGGCCGAAGGAGTTGCCGGCTTCGACGATAAACAGGCGCGGTCGATAAATGGCGGTGATCTGGTTGAGGATGTTGTTCAGTGTTGCACTCTTGCCTGAGCCGGTGGGGCCGAACAGGAAGAGGTGCGCGTTCATCTGCCGGTCCAGCCGGTTCAACGGGTCGAAGGTGACGGTGCCGCCGCCGCGGTTGAAAAAGGTGATTCCGGGATTTCCCGTGCCCTGGTTCCGGCCCCATACCGGGGCGAGATTCGCGGCATGCTGGGCAAACATCAGTTGGGTGTACCACTGTCGCTTGTCCTTGGCGGGGTCGTATACACACGGCAGCCAGCGCAGGTAGCTGTTGAGCGGTGCGACTTCATCTTCCTCTCGCACAGGTTGCAGGCCGGCGTTCAACAATACGTTCCCGAGGCGCAGCCCTCGCGCATCAAGCTCTGCCTGATCACGACCACGCAGGCAGAAGCACAGCGACGCGCGATAGAGCTTGTGTGCGCTGCCAATCAGGCCACGCACCTGTTTGACGTCGCTCAGCGTTTGCTCCGAGGCTAGGGTTTCACCGACCGCCTTCTTGGCCAGGTGATTCAGGTGTGCCTCAAGGGTGTCTTGTGGCGTGACGACGATGGTCAGGCACAACACCGTGTCTTCCGGCATCTGATCGAACAGGGCGTTGATGGCGTCACCGCTTTTGCGGGTTTCACCCGTCAGGTGGCCCGTAGTGGGAGGCAGGCGTAATCGGTCCACCACCATGGTGCGGTGAGGCAGCCCATCGAAAAACCACAGGCCACTCTTGACCTCGGAACGGGGCTGACCAAAGAACAGCCGCTGAGAGAAGTCGGTGCCGGAGGCTAGCTCCAGTTCACCGGCGTCGAGATTGTCGGGGTAGCGGGTGATTTGGTAGAAGCGCTCGCGGTCTGGCGCATCGGGTCCCAGGTGCGTGGGATGCGGGTTGAACCAGGGCAACAACCAGGCGTGAATGGCCCCAGCGTCCAGGCGCTGCGCTTTTACACCGGCGTTGGCCAGGCCTCCCGCCAGGCGTTCACAGATGATATTCAGCGCTTGTTCGCTGGATTGACCGCGGCGGGCCAGCCCCTGGGCTCGACGATAGACGACCAGTCGAGTGCGTCGGGTCTGCCCGCGCCATGGCAGGCGGGTCACGGTGTTGTCCTCAAACAACCCACCGGGCTTTGCCACCGATTGCAGGTGGTGCCCCATAAAACGAAGGTAGTAATCGGTGAACGCAGTTGCGCGTGCGCGAGGCTGGATGTAGGACTGCAGTCCCGTCAGGTAAGGGCTGCAGTCAGTGTCGTCCTGTGCGTAAAACTGGATGATCCATGGGGCGTCATCCAGTTCATCGAAACTGTCCTGAATGGCGTTTTCCAGGGCATCGCGGGCCTGGGTAAGCCAGCCGTCCTCACGTCCTTCGGTGCCGATCGGCAACAGCTCGAAGAAAGCCGCGACCGAGACACCGTCGTCGAGCAACATGCATTGCGATTCCGGCAGGAACTCGACCCAGGGCAGCAAGTCGGCGAATGAAGGCGCAACCCGATAAAGGGCTTGCTCATCCGCCAGCGTGGCGTGGCGTGTGCGCTGTTGACTGTTGCCGTTAGGCATGGCAATGCCATGGGCCCTCAGGCCCCCGACGTGTTGCTCCCAGGCCCCAATGGGTGAAGGTTCATCGAGGGTTGCGGCGGCACGACGCTTCCAGAATGGCTGAGTCATCAGTAGTCCTCCAGCCGCTCGCCGGGCATGGCGTATTGCACTCGCTGGTACAGCGGGAAGACGGTGGTATAGCCCGGGACGGGGACCGGATCGGTGCCGGCCAAGTGCGGATACACGTACATCAGCAGGTCGGGATTCGGTAGCCGGTGGAACTGGCGCTGAATTTCTGTTTGCGCGGTGCGCGTGTAGGTGGCGTTTGCAGCCTGGACCTCCTCCAGGTCCTGGTGATCGAACGGGCGGCGCAGTGATTGCCGAGCATCCAGCAACTGCCGGGATGCTTGCCCACCCTGAGTACTGCCCCCAGTCTCTTCATGCCAGATATTCAGCATGGTCTGTTTGCCGTGGGGAAGCAGCTCTTCCTTGCTGGTTGAGCAGCCGGCCAGCGCTACGAATACAGCCAAAACCCACAGCGGCTTAGTCCAGGTTCGGAGCATATTGGGCACCTCCAAGGCGGTGATCGACTTTGCGCCCCTGCGGGTCGTAATCGAGGGTGAGGGACTGTTCGATGTGCACGGCGACCGGAGCGCCGGGTTTGACGTAGACGGCGGCAAAGGCCTGCCCATATAGGCGGTTCACCCATTGCGACATCTTTTGAACGCCACCAGCCAGAATGCGCCCCATGGCTTCATTGCCACTGATACCGACGGTGCCCAGTGAGCCGTTGTTGCCGGCGACAACGGCCACGTTGCCGTTGTCCGACTTAATCAGGGAGGCAGCGCCGGCACCCGCGGCAGTGATCAGCGCCTGGGTACCGAGGTACTGCTGCGCGTTACTGCGGCGGTCACCGCTGACGCACGGAATGCCGTGGGGGTCGCTGATCCAGCCCAGGCCATCCTGGAGGTTGGAGCTGGGCTGGCGGCTACTGCCCCGCTCGTTGTCTTCCGGCAAGGTGCGGATCGTACCGTCATGAAAAACGAAGGTGATGGAACGGATCTGGCCGCGCACGCAGGAGAGCGTCCAGTCGCCGGAAGCTGTGCCGCTGACCACGGCGCCTGCCACATCGGGAATATCGATGCCGTTGGCGGTCAGGTTGTCCGGGCCGACAAGAACCTTGAAGGGGTAGGGGTCATTGACGGTCCCATCGATAGGCACGCGACCGATCAGTGCCGTCATCGAGATGGCGCCTATCAAGGTCGAGTTGCTCGGTACGGTGTACACCGGTCTGGTGCGGGACTTACTGCCGCTCACAGGTTCCCTGGCGATTTGACGACCCGGTTCGGCCAGCGCCTCCCGAGTGTTGTCGAGGGTCTTTTGAGCCGGGCTGAAGCTGCTGGGGAAACTGAAACTGCCAGCTTTGTTTGAGCGGCCTTTGCCTTCAGAGCGTGCGTCCTCGGGCTCGATCCACCTGACGCCGGTCTCAATGCCTTCGGCATCGCCGGCCTCGAGCCCAAGACCCACTGGCAGGTCAGCGTGGCCACTTTGGCCGCCCAGCCCCTCCAACTGACGTTGCAGATCCTGCAGCAGTTCCTGAGTCTTTTCTCGTTCGTTGAGCATCTGCTCGTGATCGTTCTGGAGCTTCTTTTTCTCCGCTTCAAGCGCGCTATCGATACGTCGTTCGATGGTGCCCTCGCGCAGGCGCAGCCGTTCGTTTTCCGCACGCTGCTCCTTGGTTTCCGACATTGCACCCTGCAGGTCAAGGCGCAGCTGCTTCACATGACCGACCAGCGTGGCCACTGTGTCCTGAGCGGTGTCACCCTCGATGCCCAGAGCCTTGGCTTCCTCAGCGGTGAGCTTGGGAGTGGTGGCGTGATCCCGGGGGCTGCCACTGCCGGAAAATACTTTGATGCCGACGAAAACCAGCAGCAATGCCATTGGGATCATCAGCCACTTCAACAGACCGTTACCTTTCATGACCGTCTCCTTGGCCGCTGGCGGCCGGGAGGGTCAGGCTGGCGTCGATCTGGCCAATGGCGGGTAACAGTGCTTTATTCAGTCCGCCTGATTGGGTCACCAAATACACGACCGTTGTATCTTCTGGCGTTCCGGCGGGTCCCAGAGCTGCGTGCTGGAAGGTTGCAGTGACGAAATTGCCCTGCAGGGCCCGCGGGTCCAGCTCTTGCCAGCGAACAGAGGTATTTTTCAAGCGCGCTGCGGTCACCCACAGATTGCCTAGGCGCCAGGCCGAAAGAACCACGGCTTCTATCGGCAGCGTAGGCAGTAGAGTGTCCAGGGGCAGTGAGCGGCGAAGGATGACCTGGGTGATGCCGGGGACAGGCTCCAGGGTACGCAGTGGCGCGTAAAGGCTTTGAGAGGCGTACCGTGTCAGTACCACGGGTACTGGTGTTTCATGGGGGTCGAGATCGACAGCGCCCCCTGCGTCATCGGCATCGTCGTCAGTTGGTGACCCTCCGTAGCGCGGAGCCGGGCCCTTGGCTTCGACAATGCGAACGGGTTCCAGAAAGGCTTGTCCGGGCTCGGCCGCCTCGGCGGCGATATCCAGCAGAATCAACGTGCCGGTGTCGGCATCTTGAAGTTGCAGACGGGTTGGTTTTATCGGTGCGCTGGCACGTAGGTAGACCGCGCCACCAGCACTTTGTACCCGCAGCTTGTCGCTGATGGAGGGCGGTACGCCGACACGCACATTGCGATCGATAAACACCACGCGCTCCTGATCTACCACCAGTGGAACCGCCAGCGGCAGCCGCTCCCAACGCAGGATCTCCAGCGCCTGGGCGCCGCTTGAGAGGGCCGCTGTTAGAAGAACAAAAGGGATGTGGAGGCGCTTCATTGTGTTTCTCCCATGACGCTACCCAGCCCCGACACAGGGGCGACAGGCGCGACGGAGTCGGGGTGAGCGATACGCTGAGGTGCGCCGTTGTAGCAGTCGAGCATGAGGCCGAAAGGGTTGCGCTCGGGATCGAGGTCGGCCCGCGATACCTTGATCGGATAGCGCACCAGAGCCCGCTTGACTTGTTCCGAGCCGAAATACTCATCGGCCGTCAGGTCCAGGGTCACGACCCAGTCCCGGTCCGAGACCACCTCAACGCGCCGACCGGGATCATCGCCATAGCCCCGCCCGGGAATCTCATAAACCCCACGTACGCGCTGGCGCAGCTCTCCAGCGGCACGACGCTGCTCATACTCGGTACGCAACGAGGTCTGGCAGGAGGGCGTGAGGTAGGCCGACAACGCCTGAATATTGCGGGCATAGTCCTCATCGCCATTGGTGGGCCAGCGCTGGAGCTGCTGCCAGATGTAGAAAGTGAAGGCGTAGACGCTTTCTGGCGGCACTTCCCACCACTTTCTGACGCTCCCGGAGCGCAGGTCGGGCGGTACATGAATGGTCAGATCGCGTGGGGCACTCCACCAACCGCCCCCCATCATCAAAGTAATGAGTAGCAAGGCTCCTGATCCACCGCGCAAGGTCTTGATGTGCGATTGCAGGTGAGTGATTTCATTCTTGAAGCGGCTCACGGTTGCGTTCTCCGAATGCTCCAGAAACCGGAGCGCAGGACCAGCACCTGGCCACCGACATACCTGGCCAGGCTTGGGTAGCGCAGTAATATCCACCACTGAATCTGCCGGTACAGCCAGGTATCGGGTCGACCGCGTTTCTGGCGACGAAGCAATCCCCCTCCGGCAAATACGCCGATGCTGATGGCGAGGACGATGGCAGTAGGCACCATGGCGATGGTCGAGAAGGCGAAGGCGAGGGCAATGCCCGCTGCCAAGCCGACGACGGCAGACAGACCCGAGCAGATCCACAACTCGTCTGCGGTCAGCCCCCGCACCACGACAGGGTGGCGGTTGAGACGGTTGGGAAGGAAGCTGACGGTGCCGTCTGGCCGGACATCGTGAGACTGACCCATGACGACCTCCTCAAAGCACCCCAGTGGCTTCGGTAAGCAGCCAAATACCAACCACCAGTAAAACCGCGCCGATCGCTACGGTCAGACCAAACTGGCCCCAGGTTTTACGCCCGGTGTGGATCTCGGCGTAGGTGCCATAGGCGTGGTAACACACGCCGATGAACATCGAGGCGACCACCAGCAGCGCGACGAGCATGACGATGTCGTATCCGTAGTTGCGCAGGGTGTCCATGATCCCTTTCCCGGAACCTCGAGAAGGGTCTTCCAGTGTGGGCAGGCCCTGAGCTTGAACCAGTGAAGACATCCAGGCCATGGCAATGGCAAAAGCCCGGCGCGGGCGTTGGGCGGTCAAGATGGAGTGCGTTGTCTGCATCATGGTTGGGAGCCTTTTCATCAAGAGAGGAGGAAGAACGTCAGAACGAGGTACAGCGCAAAAAAACGTACAGCGACACCCAGAAACTGACGTTGCGAGATACGTTGCTCGGACCAGCCGACGTAGGCGGTTCGCAGGGCCCAGACACCCCACAGCAACAGAACGGCGAAGACCAACCCAATCAGTACCGACGCGGTGGCAAAGGGCGTGAAACCGCTGTTGGCTTGAAAGGCCGCGAGCTGCATCGTCGTCATTTGATGACCTCCAGTTCTGCTACTTGGCGGTAGCTACCGAGCAGGGCGTCGGTGTCTCTTGGCTGGGCTCGTTGCGGCGTCAGGTAGTCGTGAACACCCACCTGGATGCGCTGCAAGTCAGCGCTCAGTCGCTGGTAGTCGAAGTGATAGCGGGATCTTTCTTGCGGGGCGGAGTCAGCCGATTGCTTGGCCAGGCGATCCGCCAGGGCAAGCTGGCGTAACAGTGCAGCGAGCAGCTCTGGTTCTGAGGGGATCTCACTGGCGTGTACAGGCTGGGCCATCAGTATTGCTATGACGACGAACACTGGTAGTGCCTGGTTCAAGAACAGAGATTGTTTGCTGATCAACTTCATTGCGTCGTGCTCGTTTGACGTGAACGGCACCATGGTGAAAGGACGCGAGGTTTCTCACTGCAATGAATGGATCGCGGGGGATCACCGTATTGAGGTGACTAGTGAATGGGAAGGCGTACTGGCACGGACTTGAAGTGTCAGAGGGGAGTTTGATGGATGGGTTTTTCTCAATTTTTAGTCCCTATGCAGATGAAAGTAAAAGTTTAATTGAATAGGGTGATGACTTGACGGTCTCTAAGTCTTAACATGGCAAAGTTGAATTTCGAATTAACCCTCTGAGGAAAATACAGAATGTCCCGTCTAGCCGAGTTTCGTAAACTGGAGCAGCAGCTCGCCACCCAACTTGCAGAACTCGAGTCGATGAAAAGCGATTCCGGTTTGAAGAAAGAGATGGAGTTTGAAAGCAAGCTGCGTACGTTACTGGGTGAGTACGGCTTCAGCTTGAAGAATATTATTAATATTCTGGATCCAGAGGCTGGTAGCCGACTCTCGACGTCAAAAGGTGCACCGGTAAAAGTAGCTCGTAAGGCGCGGGATGTGAAGAATTACAAGAACCCTAATTCGGGCGAGCTGATCGAAACCAAAGGTGGTAATCACCGTCAGTTGAAAGAGTGGAAAACTGAATTTGGTGCGGATGTTGTTGAGTCTTGGCGCACCCAGTAAGGGATGCTCCGATCCACTCAGATAAACGAGCCCGCGTCCTCATGATGAGGTACGGGCTCTTGACTGAGCAAGCCTGTAATCAGAAGCGCATACCCTGGAACGGATTCCAGCTTTGTTCACCTTTCACTTCTTTCAGGTAGTACGAGTAGTTGGTCATGAGCGCATAAGTCATGGAGACAGCGACGTTCAGACCCGTGGTCAACGGTTTGGGAAACTCCATACCCAAGATCTCAAAAATCACACTCAACACGACATTGATCGCAAGTATGATGCCCAGCATTGCAAGATTTTTCTTCCAGAGCCCCAAGACGAACAGGTAAATAGGGCCGAAGAAAAATGCAATCACGTTGGCGTTGATGAGCATTTTCTTCTTTAGGCCAGGCAGCGTCTTAATTGCCGCCTTGTATCGTGGGTCGCTTGGTGAACCATAAGTATCAAAAAAGTTGAAGCGTTCTTGCCACTTGGCGCTGTGTTTGCTGGCGCTTTGTACTTGTTCGTTTGTGTTCATTTTTGCGATTCCTGATATTCCATAATGTGATGCTTTTTCTTCCGTTGTTTTCTGTGATGCTTTTTCTTTTTTTAGCGTGCTGATTATATTGCTTTTTTGAGAGGGGAGTTCAAGTGGATTTCCTGAGGCGTTTACTCTGCCCGATTTATTGCGGACTCCACGACACTTGGCCACTCGGCCCAAGAGTATTGGGTATTCGTTTCAGGCTCACCTGGATCGCATCGCCAAAGGTCAGGTCGCCATTACGACCTCAAGGCCGTGGTAGACACCTACAGATATTTCTTAAAACTCCCGGCCATTATGTTCACCGCAAGCCCCAGCATGATCGCGCCGGGCAGCAGAATCAGTAGCGGGTTCACGCTGATGGGCGATGCGAGATACACAACCCACGGCAGCACAGCTAGCGGCAGCACCGACGCCTTGGCGCGGTGGTAGACAAACCCCGACTCGCGCCCGGCACCAAAGCGTCGAATGTCTCGCCGCACCAGTCCATCCACCAGGCCGACAAAGGCACTGAGCAGAAACAGCGGCGCGGCGAGCACCAGGATGAGCACACGAACCATCACCACCAGTGTGATGAAGGCCGCGGCGATCAAATATTTCTCCAGCCAGATGTAGGCCTGGCTGACGAAGTATCGAAAGTCCTTGGCACCACTGGTGGCCGCTGCGGTCTTGGCTGATTTCTCCCGTATCCAGTCGGCCAGGTGGCTTTTCACGAAGATCCACTCATAGGCCTTCTGGACCAGTTGATGCGCCGTTCGTCCAGGTTCCTGTACTACGGCGCTGCGCGTGAAGTTTTCGGAAAGCTGTGCCAGCTCAAAGCTCAGCATGTTGGACGCATGCTGCCAGCCTTCCTCGGGCCAGAAAAAGTGCATGCCCAGGCATTCGATTGTGATGCTCAGAAGTAATGAGCCACACAGGACACCGAACAGATGAAAAGGCAGGGCGATGAGCGTTGAAATCAACCCGCGATTCTGGTTTTGCTGAGGGGGTGCTGTCGAAGAGGATGAACTCATGTCGAGACATCGTTCTGGGTAAGCTCACCTGCGGCCATCTGCCTGAAGTCATCTTGCAGGTCATCGGGAATAGGGGCGTTCTGCAATCCAGGCAAATCTGCGTTTTCCCACCAATCCCCAGCGTCTACGTAGTGCTGACGCATGTAGTCTGCCAACTGTTGCAGGTCTTTGGGCATCACTTCGTCCGGATCGGGAGCGGGAAGTGGCATGCGGACTTTCCAGAGGCGCCCACCTTCGAGCAGGGCAAAGGCCTGTCCTTTGGGCAGGGCGACAATGTGTGCTGGCTCGATCAACGGGACGCTGGATGTGGTAATGCGGTCATGGGTGTTGGATGTGAAATCGGTGCGCCCACGAATGTCCGAGCTGTCGGTGGCGCCGCTCATCAATGAGGTGGTGTAGACCTCGACTTTTGGTAACTGCTTGGTCAATAGCTCGGCTGTCGCCGTCTCCCGTACGCGCAGCATGAACAGGTTGTTGAAGTTGCCGATGACCTGGCCGGCTTTTGCCCGGTTTCCGATCTTCGCTTCGATATCGCTCAGCGTCTGGGTATACGCAGTGACTTGCAATCCTGCGCCACCTCCCTTGTTCACCATCGGCACAAACTCATCGCCCATCAGTTCGTTGACTTCATCGGCGTGCACGTTGATCGACACCCTCGCATCCGCTACCGCGCCCGGTAAACCATCATCAATACCGAATTTGTAGATGTGCCCGGCAACCGACACCAGATCGCTGAACATCGAGTTGCCGACGGCTGCAGCCACCTCGGGATCTGACAGGGCATCAAGGCCGACGTAGACCACCGCGCGTTTGCGGATGACCTGCATCCAGTCGAAGATCGGCCGCGAATCCTCCAGGTCGGAGTAGTTCGGTGCCAATAACTGGGCGATCTTGCCGGTGGTGAGCTTTTCCAGAAGTGGCAGGAGAGAAGCGACGATCTTGTCGAAGTAGGTCCGGTCATAGCGAACCGCGCTGCGCAAGCCATCGAGCACCGGGTCGTAGACCCGCACTTGGGACAGGTACTGTTCGATCGCGACGACCCGTTTGTCGCGTCCGATCATGTTACGAGGGGTGTTCTTCTCGTTGAGTTTGGCCTCGATCTGAACGATGACCTGCCATGCCTTGGTGTCGGTCCTGGCAAAGAACTGTGCGGCGTACTCCATGAACAATGCATCGATGTTGACCACATGACGCTGAATCAGTTGGTAGTCCGGGCGTTGCCCCAGTTCCACGAGCGCACGGGCGATGATGTTGACGAAGCGCCAGGCGAACTCGCGAAAAGCAGCAGAGTTGCCTTCGCCGGATAGCTGCCCGGCAATACGGGATGCGACTTCGGATATCCGGCCAAAGCGACCAACAGCGTTGTAGCGCGCCGAGATATCCGGCCAACCCAAGTGGAAAACGTAGAACTCGCCTTCACGTCCGGCGCGCTTGGCTTCGACATAGGCTCTTTTGAGCAGGTCGGCATCGCCTTTGGGGTCGAAGATGATCACCACTTCGAACTCGTCCTGGGCGTTGCGTCGCCGGATGTCCTGGGTGATCAACAGCTCGGCGAGCCGAGTCTTTCCGACGCGGGTCGTTCCCAGCACCAAGGAGTGCCCGACCCGTTCGCCCAGAGGCAATGTCACCTCCACTTCGTTGGGTTCGATGCCATGCAAGCGAGCTTGACCACCGACTGGTGGAAGGGGCTGGGCAGGGTTCAGCGGATGATCCCAAGCGGTGAGGCGAGCGAGTCCGGACCATGGAGCCGACGCGAATTCCAGACGCTCCTCCAGGCGTCGGGCCATGCGATACAGCCGCGTCGGTTCAACGTAAGCGCGAAACTCCGGGCGGTAGGTCTGCATCAGTCGATGGGTGTGGCGCTGATCCCACAGAAAGCCTCGACCGATGAACAGACGCTTTTGACTGACCGGCACCTCGCGGCTGGTCATCACATAGCGGGGCAGGCGCCGGATGTTGCGGCGGTACCGCAGGATGATTGCGGCGTCACGCATGCGCATAGCGCCAAAGCCAAGAAAGCCTAGGGCTGAGCCCAGGCCCATGGATGGACTCAAGGCAAGGGACCAGGGGGCGATCAAGCACAAGACCGCAGCGCTGAGGCAGACCGCGACGGAATAGAGTTCGACCGCAGGCCTAAGAAGGACCTCGACAGCGTGAGGCTGGGCCAAGGTACCCGCTCACTGCTCAATGCCGGTCGGCGTAATCAAGACCGGGTAGTGTTCAAGTCCCAGGCGTTCGGCCATGTCGTCAGCCGTGGTAGGAATCAGCTTCAGCTCCGGCGCTTCGCTACGCAGTTCGGCCAACGCTTGTGGGGTTGCAACGTTGACGACCAGCCCCACTGCGCCCAACGCCTGCAACGCTGCGCCGCGCTGGCGTAGCCATGCTCGGGAGTGCTCATCGTCGCCTACAAGAAACAATGGCATCAGCCCTGGCGCCTTGATGGCTTTGCGTACTACCTGACCAGGCGATAGCAACGTAGTGTGAACCGGCAGCATGCTCGCCTCGCTGACGGGGGCGATGGTAGCCACCTGCGGATTGACTGACGGTGATCGGAAGCCATCGGCATCTTCCTGTTCTGGATCCAGTGCAAGGTAGTAAGGCAGCGCGGAAATACCGCCTCGGTCTTCAACAACGATCAGGGAGGAGGGTGGCGCCGCAGTTACCACTGGGTGAGTCAGCAGGGCAATCACCACCAGCGTGATGTTTGAGGCCAATGCTTGAAGATGGAGTCTCATGGGGATTTCCTGTTGGGTGTCTGTTTTGCGGTGGGTTCGCCCTGCAATCGCGACAGGTGGTGGCTGACACTGCGTCGATAGCGCGCGGCGGGTGGTCCACCTGCAGGTCGGTGATAGCGGCCGATGGCGAGCAACACATCCTCACCGGGTTTGTGCTGTTCGCGCAGAATCTGCGCTGCGATCGCGAGGTTGCGGTAGGGATCCAGTAATTCGCAGGGGTGCAGGTAGCGATGTTTCTGGTAGCCCAGGTTGATCTGGCCCAGCCCCGCGTCAATGCGGGTCGGTTTTGTCTGGCGAAGGGCTCTGAGCAAGCCTTGGCAGGCTTCCAGGTGGCTCTTGTAACGCTGGGGCGCTCCCGCCACGTTCAAGGTCCAGGGCCATGGGACCAGTCGCGAACCGCGCTTCAACCCGCTTTCCTGCAGGGCAATGGCATAGAGCACGGTGGGTGAAATGCCAGACTGTTGGGCTGCCATCTGGTAGGCCGGCGGAGGCACAAGCTGAGGTTGTGCCGCCGCGTGATCGATTGATGTGGCGATCAGCAGCAATGCGCCGGCCACATAGAGGGCTATTGGCGTTGCCATTGGCCGTCCACCCAGCGCACCACTGCGGGCAGGTCTCCCGGCAGATTGAGCGACAGCCAGCGACCGGCATCATGGTTCAGAGTGATCTGTCCGGCTTTCACTTTGCTCGGGGCAATCTTGGCGCGACGAGCCCACTCACGGATCGTTACATCGTCTTGCGAGTTGCCAACCATGTAGAGATCGAATTCAGCTTCAGCGATAGTTAGGCGACTGATCAGGTGCTCGCAGTCGTTGCAGTTTCTCTTTACGAAAACGGCGAGCCGCCCAGACCCTGTTGGCATCAAGGGGGAACTGAGGGGAGGACTGTCCTCGCCCAGGCTGACCCGCTGCAGGTCCGGGTAGAGGTGTCTCCAGGCTTCGTCGTAGGCTCGCTGGTACACCAACAACTTTTCGACACGTATGGCTTCGGCTTGCACCTGCAACTGGGCGTAATGACGGAGCTCGTCGTCGTTCCGTGCCTCGATACCCAGGGCGGTCAGCGGATCGATGTTGGGGGAGTACACGCCCAACGGGCCTTGCATCAGATGACGATAGCGTGCCCACTCATCCTGCTTCAGACCCCATGACTGCGCCTGATACTCATCGTCGCCAGTGGACCGGCTCTGAAACTCCTGGCTTGAGCGAGTGTGGGAGGAGATCACTTCGGTATTGCGGGCAATGGCCGGAGAAGTACCCCAACTCGACAGGATGAGCACCAATAAGGTGGAAAGGACTGTAGGTTTCATCCTGCCCTCCTAGGGTATGGCCAGGCGTAATGCCTGACCTTCACGGAGGAACACTGCGGTTGCGCCATCGATGGCATCCAGTTGCCACTCGGCAGTGCTCTCGCCCTGACGTAGCAATGTGGCCTCGCCAAGTGTTGATGAACCGCTCGGCAGAATGACCAGGAAGCGTTCGCTGCCACGCAATTCAACTCCATTGATGGTGAAGGGCGGAACCTGGGGCTTGATCTTCTTGGTCTGGGCAATGGGCCGCGGTGGAGTGATGGAGGCGGCTTCGCGTGGGGCATCTACACGGGTCGCCAGCGCTTCGATCTGTGCCAGCAGTGGAAGCAAACTGGAAGGAGCCAAGCGTTCATTCAGTGCTGATTCGATGGTTGCCAGTTTCTGTTTCAGATCCTGGTGCGATCTATCGGCGTGCGCTTTCAACTGCTCTGTCGCTTGCTGGCGGGTGTCTTGGATGGCTTGACTCAGGTTTGCGACTTGAGTCTCCAGAAGATCAATTTTTGCATCCTGTGTGCCGGCTTCAGCCTGGCCTGTAAGTCGAGATACCTCGGCCTGATTGAGCAGAACCAAGGTGCTGAGCAAAAGTGCCCAAACAATGACGGCAATCTTCATCAGTCTGCGTACACGATGCGCACGTGTAGGGCCTGTCATCAAAATCATGACCGATCTTCCAGTGCTGCCAGTGGTGTTTCCATCTGGGACGGGCTATCGCCGACATCGATTCCTGGAGGCATCACGCGGACAAAGCAGATCTGACGTAGGGCGTCATCAACCTGAAGTTCCCAAGAGGCTCCTGACAACGTCAGCAATCCATCGCGCAATGACAGTGGCCCTAATCGATAGTGAGCCGCTGGCAGGGGCAAGGTAGTGAGTGGACTTATTCCGTCCAGGTCGCAGAGCTGATAGCCAGATCGCAAGAGCATATGGCGTAGCGCATCACCCACGGTTGTATCCAGGCTGGGAGGAATAGCGACTTCGACTACTTGTTGTAGTAAGTCGCGCTGGTGAGGCTCTGGAACCAGCTCGATGAGGGTGTAACGTCCGTAGCGAACGACGGGGACGGAAATTGGGGGCGCTTCTGAGGCTGCCTCCAATGGGACAACGCCGGATGAAGGTGATGGGAGCTGAGGTGCTATACACCCGGACAGCAACCACAAGCTGAACAGTAAGGTGAGTGAACGAAAGGCGAAGGTGCACATGCGGCAAATCCCCGGGGTCGGTGATGTGCCACCATCGCTCTCTATGCGTTATCCATCAGTAAACAATGGGTATTGCTGATGGTCCGGATTATTGCCAGATGAGTGGAAGGGCAGTCGGGGCTAATTGAATGCCGGCATTTTAATCCGCTGGCGGTCAGACTATCGTCGTAAGAGGTTTCATATCGTCCTCGTTGGCCATACCCATTAGACGCAGAAGGTTGGGGCTTGGGACGTTACAAGATACAAATTCCCAACTCTTTGTCAGCACTTATGATGATTTATTCTTCGTATATGAAGGCGTAATGATTATCGATTGGTCGCTGCAATTGGCTATCGATTATATTTGCAATTATTTTGTTACTGTCATGGTGCATGAAAAAGACGGAAAGCTTGGCCGACAGTGCAGCCCAGCGTTGGGTTGAAGTCGATCACGCCACGCCATGGCATGATTTTTTGAGTGTTTTGCCGATAGTATTATTTCTGGTTGTGGAGTTGATTAATTAAAGAGTGCTCTTGTTATGAAAGGTTTTTGCTTGAGGCTGGCTAAGGGTTTAGTTGGTTTTCCGAGTGGTGAGAAAATACTTAGATACTAATAAATTTAATTGGCTCTGTTGGGAAGCTGGTTGGGAAGGATGAACATTTTATTTTTTTAGAAAGAATGGATTCTAAAAATAAAACAATCCCACCTTTTATATGCTCTACGTCTGGCGATCTTGACGCTATCACTGCAATATCCCAAGAGTCACTGCTGGCTTTCGGGGTGGTGACCCAAAATATATAATCCCCGTTGTCAGTGATGCCGATGGGTAGCAGTCCGTTTTCATTAGGGTAGAGAGTGTAGTTGTAATAGTTTTCGTCATATTCAATCAGTGAGGTAAGAGTTTCTAATATTGTTTTTTTCTGTGAAAAAAAGTTGATATTCTCGTTTTTGCTGAATACGTTAAATATAGTAATGAATTCAGCGGTATGTCCTGAGCCATACGTTTCAATAAAATCAATGTAGTCGGAAGGGAAAGAAATACTGTCATCAATCATAGGCCAGCTCGCCCCTTGACTAGCTTCCTTTGGAAACTTTGGTGGTGTTAGTATTTTTTTTAAACTTGAGATTTTCATAAACTACATCCCTGGAGGGTTAAGGACAGTGCTATGTATAGATAGACCACTAGACCCTTCGGCTTTTATCGTGATCCCAGCCGGTATTCTGGCGCTACCTTTATAAATTGGTGTAATACTAACGTCAACCACTTCCCCGCTCTCCAAAGCTTTCCTTATATCACCTTCAATTTTACTCATGACAGGAGTGTTTGCGGGGGTTTGCTGAATAGTAACAAGGTTTCGCGGATCATCACCAGACCCGCCTAGTTGCCTACCAAGCAAGTGCCCCCTAGCTCTGTTAGAGCCAGCCCCAGTAATGAAGCCCGGAGGTTGAATGTTAGGGTTGGCATGCGTACCGGTATTAATATCGCTTGAATTTAATCGGGCCTGAACTCCAGTCGGGCGGCCGAAGCTGTCTAGCTCCCCATATTCAATATAACTAGACAACCCAAGAGGATCGGTCCGGCTGTTCGGGTTATGTACATACCCCTGCGGTCTAACCCCACCCGCGAGTCCTATCGGATCCGGACTCAAATACTGCGCCGTCTCCGGATCGTAGTACCGATGCCGATTGTAGTGCAGCCCACTCTCTTCGTCGTAGTACTGGCCCGGAAAGCGAATCGGGCAGGTGGTCTTGTTGATCGGCACCACGTTGCTGCTGGCGAACTCGTCATTCGCGGCTTGCCATAGCCGTGCCTGGCCCCAGACGCTGGGGCTGTTGCTCCAGCCCAGTTGGCCGCTTTCGTCCAGTAGCTCTCGGGGCGTGCCGAGGTGGTCGGTGACGATGTACCAGAGTTTGTCGCCTTGCTGTTGCGCCAGTGGGGTGATGCCGCCCGGGGCGTAGCTCCAGCGGGTGGCGTGTTCGAAGGCGACGGTGCCGTCGGCGTAAATGGGCGCGGCTTCGAGCAGTTGTTCGCCGCTCCACAGGTATTCCTCGCCGATGATGTGTTGTTCGCTGTGGGCGTAGATCGAGTTGCGGTTGTTGCTGCGGCTGAAGTTGAACTTGCGCGTGCGGCGGCCAAAGGCGTCGTACTCGTAGCGCCAGTGTTCGTTGTTGGGGGTGTAGAGGTCGGTGAGGCGGTTGTCGCTGTTCCAGCGGTATTGCCAGCGCTGGGGGCGGAAGCCGTGGCGGTCGACGATTTTTTCAGCCAGGCGGCCGCAGGCGTCGTAGCGGTAGCGGTTGGCCCCGGACTTGACCACTCGCCCGCCTTTTTGCTCGGCCTTGACGCCCATGCCTTTTGCACTGTGGATTTGCCCTTCACTGAGCAGGTTGAGGGCGTTGTCGTAGAGCCATTGCTGCGGCTGGCCCTGGCCCAGGTGGGCGGCGATCAGTTGCTGGTTGGCGTTGTAGCGGTACTGGCTCTGGCCCCAGCGGTTGTCGTCGATCTGGATCGGGTTGAAGGCTTTGTCGTAGCGGTAGTGGCGTTCGACAAAGGAGGCCGCTGCTGCGCCGGCCTTTTGCTCGGTCAGCAGGCTGAGGCGGTTGTACTGCTGGTGCAGGTTGAAGCCGGCGCTGCTGCTGCGCTGGATGTCGCGGCCCAGGGCGTCGCGGCTGATCTGCAACGGTGCATGGCCGGCGATCAGCAGTTGCGCCAGACCGCCATTGCTATCGTGCTGCCATTGCACGTGAGGCAGGGCGGCGAAGGCTTCCTGGGTGTTGGCCTGTTCGGCGATGGCGCCGGCCTGCTGGCCGACGGGCAGGCCGCTGGCGGGGTCGTACTGGTGTTCGATCAGGCGGCCATTGATGCGTTCGCTGAGCAAGCGGCCCACGGCGTCGCGTTGGTATTCGATACGGGCGCCCGGGCTGTTGACGCGGATCAGGTGTCCGACGTCGTTGTAGTTGAACTCGATCTGTTCGCTCAGTTCGCCGTTGGCCCGGTAGTGAGCAATGCTCAGCAGGCGCGCCCTGGCGATGTCGTAGTGATAGGCCACGCGGGCGCCATCGGCACAGTGTTTCTCCGTGAGCCAACCGACGGCGTTGTAGCAATAGCGGGTGAGGGTGCCGGTGAAGTCACGCTCGGCGATCAAGCGTCCGGCTTTGTCGTAGGCGTATTGATACACGTCGCCGACGCCATTGGTCAGGCGGGTCAAGCGGGTGAGTTTGTCGTAGCCCAGGGTCAGGCTTTGCCCGCCGGGGTAGGTGAGCTTTTCCAGCAGGTCGAAGGCGCCGTAGCCGTAGCGGGTGCGATGCCCTTCGCCGTCGACGAAGCAGGCCAGTCGGTGTTCGCTGTCATAAGCCCAGTGTTGTTCGGTGCCATCGGCCAGGGTTACGCCGCTGAGGGAACCACGGGGATGGGCATGCTGGCTGTGGTAGGCGTAACGGGTGATCTGGCCCAACGCGTCTTGCTGCTGGAGAGGGCGGCCCAGGGTGTCCAGTTGTACGCGGCTGGTCTGGCCGTCCGGTTGCTGGACTTCACTCAGACGCTGTTTGCGGTCGTAGCGGTAAAGGGTCTGGGTGCCCTCCGGCCAGGTCTGGCTCAGCAGTTCGCCGTGGGCGCCGCGTTGGTAGGTGGTGGTGCGTCCATCGGGATCTTTGACGCTGCTGAGGTTGCCCTGGGCGTCGTACTCCATTTGCCAGGTGACACCGTCGGTGGCGACGTAGCGGGTCAGCAGGCCTTGAGCGTTGTAGTCGAAGGTGTGCCGGGTGCCGTCCGGGTTGATCTGAGTCAGCAGTTCACCGAAGTCGCTGTAGCGGTAGGTGGTGGTGCGGCCCAGAGGGTCCGTAGTGGCGACCTTGTTGGTGTATTCGTCCCACTCGGTGAGCCATTCATGGCCCAGTGCGTCGATCTCGCGCACCACCAGGAAGTCGGCGTTGTAGTAGAAACGGCTGCTTGCGCCTTCGGCGTCATGGTAGTCGGTACAACGATTGGCATCGTGGTACTCGAAGCGGTCGGCGTAATGACCACTGTCGGCATGGGTTCGAATGACCCGCCCTTTGGCGTCGTAGGCAATATGGAAATGGGTCTTGTCGGTGTCGTGCCACTGGGTCATGTGGCCGGCGTTGTTGTAAGCGTGATACAGGGTGCCGAACTGATGGCTGGCACAGTCGGTCAGCATGCTGTGTTGCTCATAACGGCAACTGAGCAAGCGGCGCGGGCGTTGTTCGCCGTCGTGCAGGGTGATGCCTGTCAGCAGGCCCGTGCTGCCGAGCTCAATGTGCAACTGATAGCCGTCGCTATGCTCGACACGCTGCAGCCGCTGCTGTGGACCGTAGATAAAGCGGATGCGGTTGCCATTGCCGTCTTCAATCGCCGTCAAGGGTCGACTGGGGTTCGGGCTGTGAGCAAAGCTCAGTGTCTGCTGGGTCGTGCGGTCATACAGGCGCAAGGTGCCCGAGCGTTGGCCGCTGAGCAGGTAGCGCCCGTTACGCCGGTTATGGGCCAGGACTTCGTCGTCCGGCGCCTCGTAGTCCAGGGTGCTGCCGTCGACGGTGTGGTAAGTAATGCGTTGACGATCGAGGACCAGGTGTTGGGACCAGTCGTCGGCCCATTTGCGCCCAAATAGCCCACGAAAGTCTGCACGCGATCGATACAGGCGCGAGAGTTTCAGCGGGATGCTGCCGGGGATTTCCAGCACCGGCCAGATCTGCAGGTAGTCGCCGGTGGCGACATCCACGGGTTCGCCTTTTAGACCGCATTTACTGGTTTCGCAGTTCTTGCCGCTATCGGAGGTTTTTCCGGTTTTTACATCTTCCGCAGTTCCATGCGGTGCTCCTTTTGGCTTGACGTGAACGCCATCGGCAACTTCGCTAGCGGCTCGCCCGACTTTTTTGGCAGTACCGGTGTTCTTGAGGGCTTTCAACGCCTTGGCAGCTTTAGCGGCAGATGCCGCCTTGCCTGCCTTGAACAGCGCCCACGGCAAGGTAGCAATCTCCACCCCGGCCCGCGTCACTGCTTCAATATGGTTGCCCTTGGACCAGGCCTCTGTCACCGGCTTGACCAAGGCTGATCCCACAGCTTTGGCACCGCTCCAGGCCCCTTCACCGACGGTGCCTGGGGTGATATTTCCTAGGCGCATGTTCTCCGCGAGGATCTGCGCATCCAGTGCATGGCCTTTCATTCCATCCGGGGTATAGCCCTGGAGCACCTTGGCTTGATACTTGACCCCGGTGTAGGCAAGTTCGCCAACCCCCATGACCGCGTCTTTGGCAAACCCGGCCAGGCCACGAGTCATCTGCGCATCGACGTCTGCCATACCGGGAACTTGGCCTAATGCGCCCAGCACTGCCCCTCGCTTGATACTGGCGATGCCCTCATCGGCGCTTTTATTCCAGCCATCAAAATCGATGTACTTATCCAGGCCATCGATATCGAGCTGTTGCTGCTTCAGGGCTTCGCGCTCGGCCTCCAATTCTTGCAGGCGGGCACTGGTCCGCTCTCCGGGAGGTGCCAGGTCACTCGTCTCGCTGGCAACCGCAGTCGCCGACTGGGCCGTCGTCACAATCTTGCCCAGGGTGCCGCCCACACCGGCGGCGTTGCAGTTGATCAGGCAGGCGCTGTCATGCCGGGCCAGCGGCAGGCCGTTGACCTTGACGTTGCCGTGGCCCTCCAGCAGTTTGACGTTGCCGGCACTCAGCGAGGTGCCGGCGACCACATGGGCGCCGGCATCGGCCTGGACCTGATTGAAGAGGTCACCCAGCCGATAGACCCGGGTGCCACGGGCCTTGACGTCGCTGGAAGCCAGCACCGGTTTGTCCAATGTCGCGAACGAGTCAAAGGCCACCACCACCGGCCCGACCCAGCAGAAGTCCGGCACACTGCACACGGCTTTCCACTCGTTGCTGTCATGGGCGACGTGGCGCTTGCTGCCCCCTTTGGCGGTGGCGGCTGCCTCCCTATCCACCGGCGCCGACTCGGCGGCGACCGCTTGAGTGGCGGCGGCTTTTTGCGCGTCCAGCTCAGCTTTCAGCTGCTGCAACTCACTGAGCCTGCGCTCATCCACCAGGCGTTGTTCCGCTGCCGCATCGTCGGCGCTGTCGGAGATCGTCAATCTGTCCGTCATGTTCAAGCCTTCCCTGGCAACGCGGCGGTGCCGACCAGCGCCATCGTTATCCGGCTGATACCTGCCGTCACAGGCAGGCGCCACAGCAGCACGGCCTGACGCTGGTCCAGGTCAAGGCGCACGGTATCGAGCACCGGTACGCTGACGTAGGACTCACCGTCTGCGCCTTCACACACCACCAGCGGCGCAACGCCGGGCAATTGCATGACGCAGTCGCCCTCGCTCAGGCAGCCCTTGAGTTGGACGTTCTCGTCGCCGGTCAGGTAGGGCACTGCCACCTGGTCGGCCGGGGCGCTCTGGTAGAAACGCGGGTCGAAGTCTTCCGGCAGCAGCGGGTAGCGTTCAGCGAGCCATTGCGCATCCAGCGTGCCTTGCAGGCCCGCGCGCGGTTGCCACCAGCGGGCCAGCGCGGTCAGGCCCGCAGGCTGCAGACGCTGTGACGGCGCTTTGTAGGGGTGTGATGGGTCTTCAATCTGTGGGGCGGGCAGGCTGTCCAACTGCGCGATCTGCGCTTCGATGCGCTGGCGCACCGAAGCCTCCAGGGTGCTCAGTTCAGCCGCGCTCGGCAGCCAGCCACAACCGGCACTGTTGCTGGGGTAACTGACGCTGGGAATCGGCGTCTGCTCGGCGCACGGTTCGCAGTCGTAGAAGCAGCCACCAAACGCCAGGCGGTAATCCAACGCGACCTTTTCCACTTTGTCCGGTGCACCCAGCGTCCACCCCAGAAGCGCCTTGCTCACCGTGCGCGGACCATGGACCTGCAAGGCCTTGTGCAGCGGTCCGACTTGCACCTCGACTGGCCAGCTGGTTCGCCACTGCCCCTCGAAACTGTGCACGCTGCCTTGCAGCAACACATCAGTGCCGGGCTTGCCCAACAGCAGATCACCTTCTTCGGCGATCACCGCCTGCAAGGGGTGAGTGGCTATCGGCCCATCGAAGCGATCGCCGAGGACAATCGCGCTCTGCTCTTCACTCAAGGGCATGGCCAAGCCCTGGGCAAAATCAAAGGTGCCGCGAAGCACCAGGATGTCCATGGGCATACCCGCCGGTGTGGTTTTTTCGTACAGCAGGTGCGGCAGGCCGGTGTGGTTCTCGATGTGGATGAGGCTCATCACCAGCTACCGTCGATCAGCAGCGGCATGGTGTCGGTCACATCCAGACCTTTGAGCTGAGTGGTTTCGGCGTCCACCGGCAGGTTCGGCGCCGGTTGTGCGGTGCCACTGTTGAGGTGCACGTCTGCCGGTGCATCGGCGTTGACCGTGTTGCCCGCGACCAGATGAATGTCCGGCCCGTCGAGGTAGATCCCGGCATCGGTGATCACCACTTTCGAGCGCCCGACCTGCAAGGTGATGCTTTCACCGTCCAGCTTGATGCTCGATCCTGGTCCGCTGGCATCCGGTGCAGGTTCCTCACCCTCAGGCGGGGCTTCACTTTGCACGCTGCCATCGCCCACGTTGAGGCTGTAGGACGTGCCCACCACCGTGCTCTGGCTACGTCCCACCTGGGTGCTCTGGTTGATCCCCACCAGGGTATTCATGTGCAGGCCGACGTTCTGGCTGTAGACCGTGCCGATGTTCATCATCTTGGCCAGCCCGACGTTTTGCAGGGACGCCAGGTTGATGGTCTCGGTCTTGAAGCAGTCGACATTGATCGACCAGTTGCGCTTGATGCGATCGCGCTCGTGGCGATCGATGGTCTTGGTGCGATCACGTCCGACCCAGTGGGTTTCGTCGTGTTCGACTTCGATGTTCTGATCTCTTTCTGCGTGGACGTAGATCTCTTCGGCGCCCTTTTTGTCCTCGATGCGCAGCTCGTTGGAGCCATTGCCCCCCAGGCTGCTGCGGGTCTTGAACACACTGCGGGTCTTGTTCGCCGGCAGCGGGTAGGGCACCGGCGTGTGCTGGTTCGGCACGCAACCGGTCACCAGCGGCTGCTCGGGATCGCCGCCGATAAAGCTGACCAGCACCTCCATGCCGATCCGCGGGATGATCACGTGGCCAAAGCCTTCACCGGCCCAACTGGTGGCCACGCGCACCCAGCAGCTGGAGAATTCATTGCGTTGGCCTTCGCGGTCCCAATGAAACTGAATTTTTATGCGCGAAAAATCGTCACACCAGATTTCCTCACCGGCAGGACCGGTCACCAACGCGGTCTGGCTGCTCAGTCGAGGCTTGGGGGCCGGCTCTTGCGGCCGAAAGAAGGTGTCCCAGGGGATGGCGCTGAAGCGGTTGCGGTAACCCTGGGTAAAGCCGCCGTGGCGGTCGTCGCCGGTGACCGACTCTTCCAGCACCTGCGGTTGTCGACCTTCATGTTCAACGCTGACCAGCAGCCACATCTGGTTGTATTCGCCGCGCGGATGCTCGCTGAGGGTGACCAGATGGCCGCAGCGAAAGGTCGACAGATCACTCTGCCCCTTGGCCAACTGGTAGTCGGCGCGGTGGCCTTCAAGGGCGATCTGGCTCAACTGCTTGCCCACTGCGCCGGTGTTGTAGCGGCCCGGGTAGCGATAGTCCTCCAGGATCGGCGCTGCCTCGCTCTGTGCGGAACTGTGCAGGGTGCTGGGCACCGGATCGAGCTTGGCGCCGTTGGACGCGCCGCGTGGATCGGGCTTTTTCAGGTCGTAGTCGCGGCGCGCCACCTGGCTGGTGCGGGTGCTGAAGCGCACTGCGAAATGACTGACCACCGGGTCTTCGGCAGCCAGGCCGCTGCCTTGTTGATAGCGTGCATGGGCCAGGATCGGGTAGTCGGTCTGATTGTCGGAGAACACCAGCAGGTGCTGGTCGGGCCTGTGTTCGTGGTGCCAGTGAATGCCGTCTTCAAAGCACAGGCGTTGCACAAACTGGAAATCCGTCTCGCCGTATTGCACGCAATACACCCGGGGCAGCGACGGCTTGGGGGCAATGTTGAAGCGGTATTGGTCGGCGAGGATGCCGTGTTCCTTGAACACCTTGGCAATGATCTGCGGCACCGTCAGGTTCTGGTAGACCCGTTGGTTGTGGCGGTGCTGCAACTGGTAAAGGTGCGGGCGCAGGATCAGGTGATAGCGGGTCATGCGCTTGCCGCTGTCGCCGATTTCGATGTCGTCGATCAGGCCGTGGATGCCTTCACCCTTGAGGCCGAACTGCAAGAACGCCGGCTGGTTGAGCAGGCTTTCCAGATCGATGTTGGGGTTGTCCGAAACCAGCTCGATATGGATCGCATACAGCTCGCTGATGGCTTCGCGGCCCTTGAAGGCCAGCACCTTGAAGTCGTGGCGAACAGAAGGGATGGACAGCACGAAATGCGCAGTGTCGGCCGGCGCGAACATAGGCTCATCCTTAAGCTTGAGAGAGGCCAGACCCGTGCCGTACCTGGCCCGGGTGCAAAGTGGCGCTCAACCTAGCAAAGGGTGCGCGGGTGTGAATATGGGACTGGTCTGGAAAATGATTTGGGTTTTCTGATTTTAGAAGTCGGCCCGCAATCAAATGTCTTACGACACACTGCGAGTCGCGTCGGGTGCAAATGCAATGACAGCACTCGGCGCAGGTCAGTGGCTATGACAAAAGCTCATGGCCGCATGATTTTTAATGGTTACGGGCTCCAGAGAGCCCGGTGCTAAAACAACGCAAATACAGCTCACCCATAACAACAAAGAGCGTTTGCCCCATGACTCAGTCCTTTACCGTTCACTTCCAGGACCCACTCTGCGTCCTTCTTCACTCGCGCTCTTTGAACTCAAGCAACGAAAAGTTGTGGGCCCGGCGCTGACGGTCCCGTGTCATTTCTTCCCTTGTGTCCTCAAAGAGTAAATCCCCATGCAACCACTCGATCTCTATATCGGCGAAGGCTTCGAAGGCCCAGGCGTGAATGCCGCTCATATCAATATTCTCATCGGGCCGCGCAACGGTCCTGCCGGACAGGCCTTCGCCAGCAGCCTCGCCTCACCGAGCCAGGGTCATTGCCCGTTCATGGTCATTGCCCAGCCGAATATTTCGGTCAAGCCCATGACCCTGTACGTGAATAAAGCGGCCATTGTCGGCGAGCTGCACGGCAACGCCACCTGGGGCGCTTCTCAGGCAGGTATTGCCAAGGCGGTGCTCGAAGCACTGCTGGATGGAACTTTGCCGGCCGAAGCCGAAGACGAATGGGCGATCGTCACCGCCAACTGGGTCAATCCGGATTGCGACGATCTGGATGCGGTCTACCTCAACAACTACAACGCCTGCCGCACGGCGATTCGCGCGGCGCTGACCGGCAAGCCCGAGCGTGCCCAACTGGCGGATGTGGCGAACCAGATCAGCAACCCGTTCTACACCCCCAAGGCCTGAGGAGCGCAGCATGCAATACATTCGTTTGGGCCACTCCGGCCTGCAAGTCTCGCGCCTGTGCCTGGGCACCATGAACATGGGCACCCCGGATTGGAAACCCTGGATCTTCGATGAAAAACAGAGTGAGCCCATCGTTGCTCACGCCCTGGATCACGGGGTGAATTTCATCGACCTGGCGGACTTCTATTCCGCTGGGGTCGGCGAAGAGGTGGTGGGGCGCATCGTCAAGCGTCTGGCGCGCCGCGAGGACCTGGTGATCACCACGAAGGTCGGCTACGGCACCCGCAGGGGGATCAACGCCAGCGGTCATTCACGTAAACATATCCTCGACAGCATCGATGCTTCGCTCAAGCGCCTGGGCATGGATTACGTCGATGTGTTCATGCTGCATTACTTCGATGTGAACACCCCGGTGGAAGAAACCATGCAGGCGCTGGACGACATCGTCCGTGCCGGCAAGGCTCGCTACATCGGCGTCTCCACCATGCTCACCGGGCAACTGGCGAAGCTGCTCATGGCCTGCGAGCGCCATGGCTGGGTCAAGCCGATCAATATGCAGCTGCAACTGAACTGCGCCTATCGCGAGGAAGAGCGCGAGATGATCCCATTCTGCCGTGACCAGGGCCTGGGCGTTTCGGTGTTCAGTCCCCTGGCCCGGGGCCTGCTCACCGGTGACGTGCAGTCGACCCGCAACCAGACAGACTTTTTTACCCAGCAGATGTACAGCGATGAGGCCTCGTTGCAGATCGCTCACTCGGTACAGCGCGTGGCCCGCGCTCGAGGTCTGTCCAACGCCCAGGTGGCCCAGGCTTGGGTGCTCAAGCATGCCGGGGTTGACTGCATGCTGGTGGGTGCCGACACCACCGCGCAGTTCGACAGCGCCCTGGCGGCCCTGGATACCGTCCTGGATGCCGAGGAGCTGCACGAGCTGGAACGCAACTACACCCCCTGCGATGTGATCAACGACTACACCGCCGGCAACCGTATTCTGCGCACGGCCCGCCCGGGGCTCGAGCGTTTTTCCCTGAGCGAGGCTGTGGCATGAGCACGTTGATCCGTACTGGTAATTTCATCGATGGCCAATGGTCCAGCGGCGGCACCAGCTACCCGGTGTACAACCCGGCCAATGGCGAGCTGATCGCCCAAGTGCAAAAGGCCGGTGCCGAGGAAACCCGCCTGGCCATCGCCGCCGCCCGACGCGCGCTGCCGGCCTGGCGCGCACTCACCGCCAAGGAGCGCAGCCAGCGGCTCAAGCGCTGGAGCGAGTTGATGCTCGGCCAGCAGCGCGAGCTGGCCACCTTGCTCAGCCGCGAACAGGGCAAGCCCCTGGCCGAAGCCATGGGCGAGGTGGTCTATGCCGCAAGCTTCCTGGAATGGTTCGGCGAGGAGGCCAAGCGCGCCTACGGGGATGTGATCCCCAGCCATAAGGCTGACGCGCGGATTATCGTGACCAAGGAGGCCATTGGCGTGGTCGCGGCGATCACCCCGTGGAACTTCCCCCTGGCCATGGTCACGCGCAAGGTCGGCCCGGCCTTGGCCGCCGGTTGCACGATGATCCTCAAGCCCTCGGAGGAAACCCCGCTATCGGCCTTCGCCCTCGGGGTGCTGGCAGAGCAGGCGGGGATCCCGGCCGGGGTGCTGAACATTGTGTCCGGCGATGCTCCGGCCATTGGCGAGGCGCTGCAGGCCTCGAGCGTGGTGCGCAAGTTGTCGTTCACCGGCTCGACCCGCACCGGCAAACTGCTGATGCGCCAGGCCGCCGACACCCTGAAGAAAGTCTCCCTGGAACTGGGTGGGAACGCGCCGTTCATTGTCTTCGACGATGCCGACCTGGACGCTGCGGTCAAGGGCGCCATGGCCTCGAAATTCCGTAACACCGGGCAGACCTGTGTTTGCGTCAACCGCTTCTTTATCCAGGAGGGGGTGTACGAGGCCTTCACCGCCAAGCTCGCCGAGGCGGTGGCCGCCCTACGGGTCGGCAGTGCTCTGGATGGCGATACCGAGCAAGGCCCGCTGATCAATGCGGCGGCCCTGGCCAAGGTCGAGGCGCATGTCGGCGATGCGCTGGAGAAGGGCGCTCGGCTGCTGTGCGGCGGCCGTCGTCATGCCCTGGGCGGCACCTTCTTCGAACCCACCATCCTCACTGAAGCCAGCGGCCAGATGCTGATCGCCCAGGAAGAAACCTTCGGCCCAGTGGCGGCGTGCTTTCGCTTCAAAGATGAAGCCGAAGTACTGCAGCGGGCCAATGACACGCCATTCGGCCTTTCGGCCTACTTCTACAGTCGCGACATCGGCCGAGTCTGGCGCGTGGCCGAGGGTTTGGAGGCGGGCATGGTGGGCATTAACGAAGGCATCATTTCCACCGAAGTGGCGCCCTTTGGCGGGATCAAGGAATCGGGCCTTGGCCGCGAAGGTTCCAGATACGGCCTGGACGATTACCTGGAGATCAAATACCTGCTGATGGGCGGCCTCTAGCCCTCAGCCCTTCCGTTGCAGGAGCTGGCCGGGCGGCGTTCCGCTTGCCAGCAAAAGGGCGCAAGGCTCAAAGGCCCTTTCGCCAGCAAGCCGGCCCCTGCGTGGTTCGATTCATCTCTTATTCAAGAACAATAAATGGAGACGAACATGAGCACTACAACCGTCAAGATCGATGACCTGCCCATTGGCCGGTTCCACCTGAAAATTGCCGGCCTGACCTTCGGCGCGCACTTCACCGACGGCTACATCCTCGGCCTGATCGGCATCGCCTTCACCCTGCTCAGCCCGCAGATGCAACTGGATGCGTTCTGGCAGGGCCTGATCGGTGCCTCGGCGCTGATGGGACTGTTTATTGGCAGTCTGTTCTTCGGCTGGATCTCCGATCACCTGGGACGGCAGAAGATCTTCCTGGTCAGCTTCGTGCTGATCACCCTGGCCTCGGTGATGCAGTTCTATGCCGAGACTGCCATGGGCCTGTTTCTTTGCCGGGTGCTGATCGGCATCGGCCTGGGCGGCGATTTCAGTGTCGGCCACGCGATGCTCGCCGAGTTTGCACCGAAGAAGCAGCGTGGTGTGCTGCTGGGTACGTTCAGCGTGATCTGGACTTTCGGCTACGTCGCCGCGACCTTTGTCGGTACCGCCATGCTCAGTCTCGGCGACGATGCCTGGCGCTGGATGCTGGCGTCCTCGGCGATTCCCGCCGGGCTGATCCTGCTGGCGCGCATCGGCACCCCGGAATCGCCACGCTGGCTGATCAACCGCGGGCGCATTGCCGAGGCACGGGCCATCGTGCACAAACACCTGGGAGCCAACGTGGTGCTGGACGAGCAAGCCAGCGGCAAAGCCCGCTCCGGCTACGCCGTGCTGTTCAGTCCCGAATACCGCAAGCGCACTGCCTTCAACTGCCTGTTCTTCGTGTGCATCGTCATGCCGTATTTCGCCATCTACACCTTCCTGCCGTCGATCCTGCAGAAGATGGGTCTGGCCGAGGGTTTCGGTACCGAACTGATGCTCAACCTGTTGCTGATCCTCGGCGCGCTGATCGGTATCTGGTGCACGGTGAAGTTTTCTCGCCGGGGGTTCCTGATCAACGCCTTCATTATCCTGGCGGTGGCACTGTTGCTGCTGGCGGTAATGCCGGGCGGCGCGGCGTGGCTGATGGTGTTGCTGTTCGGAGTGTTCACCCTGGTGCTGTCGGCGGTGAGTAACCTGGTGGGCGTATTTCCAGCGGAGAGTTTCCCCACCGAAGTGCGTGCCAGCGGCATTGGCCTGGCCACCGCCGTGAGTCGCCTGGGGTCGGCCATCAGCACCTTTCTGCTACCGGTGAGCGTGGCCGGGATCGGCCTCAGCCCGACCATGGGTATCCTCGCCGGGATTCTGGCTCTGGGGGCACTGATTTCCTGGGCCTGGGCGCCAGAGACCAAGTCCCTCACGCTCAACCAGGCGTGTAGCGTGAGCGCTGCTGACACGATCGGACGCGATCTGCCGAAGGTCGCCTCACCGGTCTGATGTCGCCCCGCCCGACCGTTGTAGGAGCCGGCTTGCCGGCGAAGAGGCCAGAGAGTGTTGCATCAGCCTTGAGGTTGCCTTCGCTGGCAAGCTCCTACGAGAAACCACGGGCCCTCAGGGGTTGCTCACCAGCCCCAGCCATTGGGTGAACAGCTGCACTTTGGACAGCCCTTGTTTGCCATTCGCCACGTCCAGCCAGTAGCCGTAAGGGCCGATCACCTCCACCGGGGTGATCGGTAGCAGGCGGCCATCCTCCAGTTCCCGTTCGATCATCTGCCGATCGATCACTGCCAGCCCGCCACCGGCCAGGGCTGTGTGGATCACCTGGTCCAAGGTGCTGAACTCCAACCCCGCCTGGGCGTCGATGTCGTTGCGGCCCACGGCCGCCAGCCAGTTCTCCCAGACCTGCAAGCGCTTGTCGCCATGCAGGATGTGCAGCAGGGGAAAGCGCCTGAGATCCGGCGCTTGGCCGTCGCTGAACAGCTCCGGGCTGGCCACGGCAATATGCCGCTCCATCACCAGCAGTTGGCTCTGGCAATGGACGGCGGCCTGTAGGCCGAAACGGATCTCGCAGTCGACTTCGGCCGGGCTGTCGTGGTGGTTGTGCTGGGTCACGCTGAGGCTGATATCCGGGTAGCGCTGGCAGAAGTCCCGCAACTGCGCCGACAGCCAGCGGGTGGCCCAGGTGGGCGGCGCGACGATGCGCAGGCGCTGGCGCAGATTGGGTACACGCAGGGCTTGCAGGGCCCGCTCCATATGATCGAAGGCCTGTCCCAGGTTCGGCGCCAGGGCCGCGCCGGCCTCGGTCAGCGCCAACCCTTGAGGGGAGCGGCTGAACAGCGCCACACCGAGGTAGTCCTCCAATTGCTTGATCTGTCGGCTGACCGCGCCCTGGGTGACGTTGAGGACGGGTGCGGCCTGGCTGAAGCTGCGATGGCGGGCGACTTCCTCGAAGACCCGAAGCATGTTCAGAGAGGGCAGTTGGCGCATGGCGGGCAGACTCCGCACCTGGCGCCAGAAAGCAGCGATCCAAGCCTGGCGGGCTGAGCGCAGGAAGTGGCGGGGCAGGTTTATTGTTGTTGTAAGGCGCTTCTTTTAGGGCGCCCATCTTACCCTGTGGTCGTCCTCCGAGGGCACAGGCTTGCCAGCGAAGAGGAGCGTGAGAGCACTTTCGCCGACAAACCGGCTCCTACGGCGTTTCCTGCGATATCCCTGTCAACCGCAGGAGCTGGCTGGCCAGCGAAAAGGCCAGCAAGGATTCAGAAGTAGTAGCCGATATTCACATACACCTGGTTTTCCCACTGGTTGCTGCCTCCGGCCCCCAGGCTCTGGGCATAACTGCTACCGCCGATGTACGGATCGTTTTTGCCGAACAGCCATTCGGTGGCGATCCACAGCTTGCTCAGAGAGAACGAGCTGCCGAGGATCATCCGCTGGGACGTTTTGTAGGCGCTGGCCGATTTGTCGAAAGCGCTGTAGTTGGCGTACAGCTTGACCCCGCTGACCTGGTCGGACAGGTATTTGCCGTCGACGTCGTAGCTCAGGTCGGCGACGTACAAGTTGCCACGGCTGGCGACGTTGAAGGTGCCGTCGTAGCCGCCCAGGGTGATTAGCTCATCGGTGCCCGGATTGCGTGGCGACATCTGCTGGCGCGCTGCCTGCAATTGCACGCCCCACGGGCCGTTTTTACCCCGGTAGTGAACCGCCATGGCATTGCGTCGGCCGTCGTTGTGGGTGTCGTTGTTTTTCAGGGTCGAGGTCAGGCCCGAGACCCCGACTTCCGATGTCCAGTCACCCAGTGGCACGGCCCTGGCCACTCGCAGTACCAGGGTGTTGCGTTCGCGGTTGTCGCTGCCGTCAGCCACGTAGCTGTCGGCCGAAGACACAACGCTGGAATAGGTACGGCCGTTGCTGGTGCCCTTGCCCTGCCAGATCGGGCGCAGGTAGTAGCCGGCCTGGAGGTTCCAGTCCCCGCTCTGCTGGATGTATTTGGCACCGATCTGTTGGATGTCCTCCAGGCCGACCACGTTGCCCAGGGTTTCGAAAAAGGTGCTGCCAAAATACGGCTGCAGGCCGAAGGGAATCTGGTTCAGACCGACCTGTACCTGCTGCTCGGGGTTGAACCGGTAGCCGATCCAGGCACTCTCGGCGAAGGCGATGTCGCCCATGTTGTCGGTGTAGCGGTAAGGGTAGGCGCGGCCGTAAAAGCGGTACTTGGCGGCGCCGATCCAGGTGTCGGAGCTGTACTTGGCACTGAGGATCGCGGTGTCGAAGTTGAAGGTCTGGATATCCCGGTCCGGATCGTAGTCCCAGCGCGCGCGAACCGCGCCGCCCAGATCCAGGTGGTCGGTGACTTGCACGGCCAGAGCGGGGGTGGCGAGGCTGCCCAGCAGGGCAATGTTGCACAAAAGGCCGGAGCGTTTGTAAAGCATGGGGTTTTCTCCCGGATTGTTATTGTGGGGTGCGATGAACCCGGCCGCAGCAAGGGCAGCAGCCAAGGGTGAAAGGAAGCAGAGGGGCGAACGCTGTGGCTTCAGCCAGCGGTGACCGTCGGTGCAAGGGAGAGATGAGGCATGAGTGTTACTCGTATTGTTGTGTGTGCCCGCAGTGTTGCCAGCCACTGCGGGCTCGACAAACGATTTATTCAGCTCTCACGCATGACTAAAATGAATGTTAGTCCCATGGCTTCTGCCCGCGATGGCATGCGATGCTCTGCGCCTCCTGCAGCCGTTAGAGAGACTGTCGTGAAACGCAAGATGCCTGCGCTCAATGCGCTCAAAGCCTTCGAGGTCGCCGGCAGCACCGGCAGTTTTACCCGGGCCGCCGAATTGCTCAACGTCACCCAGAGTGCGGTCAGCCGTCAGGTCCGGCAACTGGAGGAGCAGTTGGGGGAAAGCCTGCTGCAACGGCGCCATCATCACTTGGAGCTGACCAGTGCCGGGCGTGTGCTGCTGCGGGCCCTGCACCAGTCCTTCGACAAGATCGAGTTGACGTTGCGCGGGATTGCGCAGAAATCCCACACCAATCGCTTGCACCTCAATGCACCGCCGACCTTCGCCAGTCGTTGGCTGTTGCCACGCCTGGGACGCCTGCGCGAGCAGCACCCGGAGCTGGAACTGAGCCTGACCACGCGTTTGCAGGACAGCCTGGCGGAAACCGCGACCCTGGATTGCGCGATCCGCTTTGGTGACGGTGAGTGGGATGGCCTGGACAGTTCGCTGCTGTTCCAGGAGCGGCATATCGCCGTCTGCGCGCCTTCACTGCTGGCCCGGGAATCGGCGGAGCAGGGCGTCGACCTCGGCCGCATGACCCTGTTGCATGTTTTGGCCCGGGAAGACCAGCGCTACCTGACCTGGAAGCACTGGCTGGATGCCGCGCGTATCAGCGGGGTCGATACTCAGGGCGGCTATGAATTCGACCTTCTGGACCTGGCCATCCATGCGGCCACCGATGGCCTGGGAATCACGATTGCCGACTGGCACATGGTGGCGGCGGAACTGGCGGCGGGGCAGTTGACCCAGGTGCACAACGTGCATGTGGAAGGTCACCAGTCCTACTGGCTGGTGACACGTCCAGCACAGGCTCCGTTGCCGCAACTGCAGGTGTTTAGCCAGTGGCTCGAAGAAGAAATCTGGCTGGCGCAACGCCAGCTTGAACCCTCCACAGCCTCCACCCCCCTGAGCTAGAGGCCACGGGACCGCCTTCGTCGGCAAGCCGATTCCTACAAAAGCCCACATGCACAACCTGTGTAGGAGCTGGCTTGCCAGCGAAGAGGTCCGTCAGGCCAGCATCATCAGTGCGTCATAACCTGCGTTTTTTGCATGTTAGTCCGCGCAATTAATCGTTTGTCCTTGTCGTGCCGGACGACAAGACTGCCAGCACTCACATAACAACAACCCGAGTGCCCAGCCATGCCATATCCGGTCCTTGTCGATTGCCTGTCGCTGCACCTTGTCCGCGGCTTCCAGCCATGCCTGCACGCCATTGCCCTGTCCGTCGATCGCTGCGCTGTGCCCGCTCGACCACACCAGACCCTTTGACCGCCGGGCCTGGATCGCTTCCAGGCTGCCTGCGCCACTTCTCTGCCAACGACGGGGCAACTTCCATGCAACTTGAACAGAATTTTGTTAACGGCGACTTCATCAAACCAGCCAGCGGCGTATCCATCGCGGTTTATGATCCGGCCGACGAAACCCTTGTGGGGCATGTCTCGGCCGCGAATCAGGAAGAGGCCCATGCTGCGGTGACCGCCGCCTGCGTTGCACAGAAAAAATGGGCAGCGTTGACCAGTATCCAGCGCGGTGACTACCTACGTGCATTGGCCGACGCCCTGGAGTCGCGTGCCGACGCCATTGGCCAGGCTCTGGCAGCCGAGTCGGGCAAAAGCCTGGCGGATGCCAGCAATGAAGCCCGCTATGCTGCGCAGATCACTCGTTATCACGCTGAATGGGCGCGCCGCATCGAGGGCGAGATCATTCCCAGCGACAGCCCAGACGAAAAGCTGTTTCTGCACCGCGAGGCGATTGGCGTCGTGGCTTGCCTGATCCCGTTCAACTACCCGGTCTACACCCTGCTACGCAAGGTGGCGCCGGCGCTGATCGCCGGCAATACGGTGGTGGTGCGTCCGAGTAACAACACGCCGATTTCGGCTTTTGAGATCGCTCGGGCGGTCCAGCAGGCTGGCCTGCCGCCTGGGGTAGTGAACATCCTGACCATGGACCATGCCACCGCTGCCACCGTCTGTACCCACCCGGCAGTGGGCATGATCACCCTGACCGGCAGCGTCAATGCCGGGCGTATCGTGCTCGACTACTGCAAGGCCAATATCGCCAAGCCGTCCCTGGAGCTGGGCGGCAAGACCCCGGCCATCATCGAGCCTGATGCCGACCTGGAGCAGGCCGCCAGCGCCATCATCGCTTCCAAGACCACCCATTGCGGGCAGTTGTGCACGGCGGTGGAGCGAGTCTATGTCCACGAAAGCGTGCATGAGCGCTTCCTGGCGCTGCTCAAGGACAAGATCGCCGCCGTCCAATTCGGCGACCGGCGCCAGGACCCAAGCCGCATGGGGCCTCTGGTCAGTGCGGCTGCCCGGGTTGCCATTCATGGCTTGGTGCAGCGCGCGGTAGCGCAGGGGGCAGTGCTCGAAGCCGGTGGCACGATGCCTGAGGGGCCAGGGCATTTCTATCCGCCGACGCTGCTCAGCGCGTGCCGTCAGGAGATGGAGATCGTTCAGGAGGAAATCTTCGGGCCGGTCCTGCCGGTGCTCAAGTACCGGGATATCGATGAAGCCCTGGCCTTGGCCAATGACCACCAGTTTGGCCTGGCTTCGGTGCTCTATACCGAGAATTACCGTACCGCGATGAAGGTCGCCGGGGCCATTCAGGCCGGCGAGCTGTACGTCAACCGAACTCCGGCCGACCCCTACCAGGGCTACCACGCCGGCTGGAAGCGCTCAGGGCTGGGCGGTGACGACGGCAAGCACGGCATGCTCGAGTTCACCCAGACCCGCCTGGTGGTCATGCCTTTCTAAAGGCAGCGGCAAGTTTCAAGCGGCAAGCGTCAAGCAAAAGCGTGCAATCGATTCTGCCGCTTGCCGTCGTTGTATCAAGACAGCCGCAAGCTGCAAGCAAGAACACCGCAGTCGTTCTTGCCGCTTGAAGCTCCAAGCTTGCCGCTGCCCCACCAATAATAATGAGCGGCGCCGGATACCGGCGCCCGAGGGCATCGTTATGTCTAAGCATGCAGCCGATCTGATCTCGGCTCAGGATTCTGCCGGGTTGCCGGTGGGTAACAGCGACAAGGGCAGTCGTTACTTTCAACTGATGTTGCTGGTGCTGGCCGCCGGAGCGATCTACCCCATCCTGTACCTGCGCCAGGTCTACCAGACCACCATGCTTGAGGTGCTGCAGATCAACCACAGCGAGCTGGGTTACCTGTACTCCATGCTCGGCACCATCTTCCTGATCAGCTACCTGCCCAGCGGCTGGCTGGCGGACCGCATTGCTCCGCGCTTTCTGATTTTCTTCTCCCTGGTGGCTACTGGCGCCCTGGGCCTGTGGTACTCCACTGCGCCATCACTGACTTCGCTGATGATCATCTTCGGCTGCTGGGGGCTGACCACCGGGCTGACGTTCTGGGCCTCGGTGCTCAAGCGGGTGAAGATGATTGCCCACCACACCGAACAGGGGCGTTTCTTTGGCATCCTCGACGGTGGCCGTGGCCTGGTGGAAGCCTTGCTGGCGACCCTGGCCCTGGGCTTGTTCGCCCTGGCCACCGAGACCCGTGGTGAGTCGACGGCCGAGGGTTTCCGTCACGTGGTCTATCTGTACTCCTTCACCTGCATGGCCATCGGCTGCGTACTGGTGCTGCTCAAGGACCCCAAGTCCATGGAGAACACGGCGCCGGTGGAGCAGGGGCGCTTCAATCTGCTCAGCGACCTGGCGACCCTGGTGAAGATCCCCGAGCTGTGGCTGGTGACCGCCATCGTGTTCTGCGGCTACCACATCTTCTGGGCCACCTACAGTTTCTCCGACTACCTGCAGGGCAGCGGCATGACTGCCGTGATGGCCGGCACCATCACCACCATCAAACTGTGGATGCGGCCTCTGGGTGGCATCGGTGGTGGCTGGCTGGGGGACCGTTTCTCGAACATCTCGGTGCTGATCGTCGCCCTGTTGCTGGCGACCCTGGGCATCGTCGGGCTGATCCTGTTCCCGGCCCTGGGCAGCCTGGGCTTGTTGATCGCCACAGTGATCTTCATCGGTCTGATGACCTACGCCATTCGCGGGCTGTACTGGGCGATCCTCGATACCTGCCGGATTCCTCTGCGCATCACCGGCCTGGCCATTGGCATCGTGTCGGTGGTGGGCTACCTGCCGGACGCCTTTATCCCGCTGATCAACGGCTATCTCACCGAACATTTCCCCGGGGCTTTGGGCTACCGCTTGTACTTCGGCTATATCGCCGCGGTCGGCGCCCTTGGCACCTTGGCCGCGATCGCTCTGCGCGCTCGCGTCAACCGTACCCAGCAGCATTCGCAAACAGGAGCCTGAGATGAAAATCGTCGCCCTTGAAACCCATATCGTCGCCGTTCCGCCACCGCATATCGGTGGCATGTACTGGCTGTTCGTCAAGCTGCGCACCGCCTGCGGCATCGAAGGCGTGGGCGAGATCTATGCCGCCACCTTCGGCCCCCAGGCGATGCTGCCGATCATCGAGGACGTGTTCCAGCGCTACCTGCTGGACCATGACCCGCACCATATCGAACGCTTCTTCCGCCAGGCCTATTCCAGCGGTTTCACCCAGCGCCCGGACTTGACCATGATGGGCGTGGTCAGCGGCCTGGAGATGGCCTGCTGGGACATCATCGGCAAGGCGGCGAACAAACCGGTGTATGAACTGCTGGGGGGCAAGGTCCATGAGCGCCTGCGTTCCTATACCTATCTGTATCCGCTCAACAGCTGCGGCGAATACGACTACGACGACCCGGACCTGGCTGCCGAATGCGCGGTAAAGAACATGAACCAGGGCTTCACTGCCCTGAAGTTCGACCCGGCCGGCCCCTACACCGCGTACTCCGGACACCAGCTGTCCCTGGAAGTGCTGGAGCGTTGTGAAACCTTCTGCCGCAAGATCCGTGAAGCGGTGGGCAATCGCTGCGACCTGCTGTTCGGCACCCATGGGCAGATGGTGCCGTCCTCGGCCATTCGCCTGGCCAAGCGCCTGGAACAATACGACCCGCTGTGGTTCGAGGAGCCAGTGCCGCCGGGCCAGGAGCAGGCCATGGCGCAGGTGGCGGCCAAGACCAGCATCCCGATCGCCACCGGCGAGCGCCTGACCACCAAGTACGAGTTCTTCAAGCTGCTGCAGGCCGGTGGCGCCTCGATCCTGCAGATGAACGTGGCGCGCTGCGGTGGCCTGCTGGAGGCGAAGAAGATCGCCAGCATGGCCGAGGTCTACTACGCGCAGATCGCCCCGCACCTGTACAACGGCCCGATTGGCGCGGCGGCGAGTTTCCAGTTGGCCACCTGCACACCGAACTTCCTGATCCAGGAAAGCATCATGACCTGGGGCGGCTTCCACGCCGAAGTGCTGACCAAGCCTTTGCAATGGGAGGACGGCTACATCATCCCGTCCAGCGAGCCGGGCCTGGGGGTGGAGCTGAACATGGACGTGGTACGCAGGCACTCGCCTTACAGCGGTGAACGCCTGCACTTGCAAATGGCCGCGACTCCGGCCGACGTCAACGACCACTCCCCGGCCAAGGGCTGAGCATTTCCCGCCCGGTGACGGGCAGGGCATGGGCAGCCGCTACGGCTGCCTTCAATACGACCTGAGCGGTAACCCTGCATGACATACGACTACATCATCGCCGGCGCCGGCGCCGCCGGCTGCGTTTTGGCCAACCGGCTCTCGGCCTCGGGCCAATACTCGGTATTGCTACTGGAAGCGGGGGGCAAGGACTCATCGTTCTGGTTCAAGATTCCGGTGGGTTTCGCCAAGATGTATTACAACCCTCACTTCAACTGGATGTACTACAGCCAACCGCAGAAGCAGCTCGGCGACCGAGCGATCTACGCACCGCGGGGCAAGGTCCAGGGCGGCTCCGGCTCGATCAACGCGATGATCTATGTGCGCGGCCAGGCCCATGATTTCGATGATTGGGCGGCCGATGGCAATGAGGGCTGGAGCTTCGCCGAGGTGCTGCCGTATTTCCGCAAGCTGGAGAATCATCCTCTGGGAGACAGCCAGTACCACGGCGGCAGCGGCCCCATCAGCATCACCCCAATGAAGGGCCAGACCCATCCCATCTGCGATGTGTTCCTCAAAGGCTGCGAGGAACTGGGCTACTCGCGCAGTGAAGATTTCAATGGTGCCACATTCGAAGGTGCCGGGATCTACGACGTCAATACCCGCAATGGCCAGCGCTGCTCCAGCAGTTTTGCCCATCTGCATCCGGCGCTGAGCCGGCCGAATCTCAAGGTCGAGCATTACGCGCTGGTCGACCGGGTTCTGTTCGACGAGCAGAAACAGCGCGCCACCGGGATCAGTGTGACCCAGCACGGTGTTATCCGGACATTCAATGCCAACAAGGAAGTGATCCTGTGTGCCGGTGCGGTGGACACACCGAAGATCCTGCAACTGTCCGGGGTTGGTGATCGCGAGTTGCTGGCCCGGCACCGGATTCCTTTGGTTCGGCACCTGCCGGCGGTGGGACAGAACTTGCAGGACCACTTGTGCGTTAGCTACTACTACAAGGCCAATGTGCCGACTCTCAACGATCAGCTCAGCTCGCTGTTCGGCCAGCTCAAGCTGGGCCTGCAATACCTGCTGACGCGTAAGGGCGCACTGGCCATGAGCGTCAACCAGGCCGGCGGTTTCTTCCGTGGCGATGCCGGGCAGGAACACCCCAACCTGCAGCTGTACTTCAACCCGCTGTCGTACCAGATCCCCAAGAGCAACAAGGCCAGCCTCAAGCCCGAGCCGTATTCCGGCTTTCTGCTGTGCTTCAACCCATGCCGGCCCACCAGCCGCGGCAGCATCCAGATCGCCTCGAAGAATCCTCGGGATGCGGCGCTGATCGACCCCAACTACCTGAGCACCGACAAGGACATTGCCGAGGTGATCCAGGGCAGCCGGCTGCTGCGCAAGATCATGCAGGCTCCGGCGCTCAAGAGCATTACCGTGGATGAAGTGCTACCAGGTCCGGCGGTGGACAGTGATGAGCAGATGCTGCAGTACTTTCGCGAGAACAGCGGCTCGATTTACCACCTGTGCGGTTCCTGCGCCATGGGCCGCGACGAGCAGCGCTCGGTGGTGGACAAGCGCCTCAAGGTGCATGGTCTGGCGGGGCTGCGCATTGTCGATGCCTCGATCTTCCCCAACGTCACCTCCGGCAACACCCACGCGGCGGTGCTGATGGTGGCGGAGAAGGGCGCCGACCTGATTCTTGAGGATGCCCTCTCATGAGCATGTAGGGGCAGTGGTCTGAGACCATGGACTGCTAGGCCATTTCTGCTATTGCCGAAATTGTACCTGCGAGGGAAAAAGGTCGGGCGTGGCCAGCACCTATCAGTGTGGATAGGTTCCTGTCTGGCCATGACACCCGAGATGGTGGACAGGGCATTTCTTGCCGCTGCCGCGAAATAGGAGGACCGCAACCACAGAATAGAAAGGTCTGCCATGAAAGTAATTGGCTGCGATCCATGGAACATAGTTTATGGCTTTATCTCACCCTATGAAAATGTGACTTGTACGATCTCCATCGGTTTTCAGGTGAGACTTTGTATGGGCGTGCGCTTTTCCAAACCAGATCATTGAACCTGCTAGTGGCATAAGCGAAAGAGCAATCCTATTTTTCATCCCTCAACAATCTTCAGAACGCCATCTCGTAGCCGACCGATAAGATTGCTTGGGCTGTATCAGAGAATGTATCCGAGGACACCCGAAGGCCAGTCGAAAGCGTGCCGCCGGCCATCACAGCATACTTGTAGCTTGCCGACACATACGGGCGAACATCATTACGGTCTAGCTGGCTTTTGGTGTTTATAAACTCCAAGCCTGGCGCGTCGGTCGTGCCCTTCAAACGCATCCGCTCAACATTCAGGTCGTATTCAACACCGACCCCTAGGTTTATCCTGGACGCCGTATTGATTGCAGTTTGGCCCGTAATACCCACGTCAGCTACCGTTGAGTTCAAACGTGATTTTTTATACGTGCCAGTGATGGCCCCTTGATTTTCCGAGTACCCATCCAGCGAAGTGTATTGTTGAATCAACGCTACTGCTGGGGTAATCAACCAGTCGCTAGGGGGCACAAAGCCATAACCCAGGTCGATACGTCCCGCGACAGTTTGCATATCGGCTGAGCCACGGAGTTGTTGAACGTTGTCCAACCCTTGTCCGCGAGTCAGGTCATTAGCTTGAGTGCTAGTCCCCACCCCGATACTGGCCTGTAGCCCGGTTCTTGCCGATCCATACTCGCTGTACTCACCCCATACACCCAGACCGTAGGCAGTCTTTGCGCTGATGCCACTGTTATGCAGGCGTGTACTGCCGCTCGACAGCGTGAGACCCAGCGTCATGTTTTCACTTAGACCATGACCCAGGGTGAGCAGGCCCTGCGTCTGATTGCGCTGGCCAACATCTCCGTCAGAGCCGGTGTTGGAGACTGCGCCGCTAATGCGAAAGCAATTGAGCCCTGGTGTTCCGGTAAAACAGCTTTGATCGAGCAGGCGGTTTAGGGTCACTTGTTGTTGAGCCATGGCCACCTCTGTCTCACTCGCCAACCGAGGAAAAGACTGCATAACGTTGAGCAAGTCCTGCATGACTCCAGGGGCAGCAGTTTTCGATACCCGGTAAATAAAGGCTCGGAACGCGGCGTTTTCTGATTCAGCAGTTCCCACGATGACGCTGCCGTCTGAACTGACGGCGTAAGCATCGCTGTATCCAAGGTTATCGTTGCGCAGCGAGCCTAGGTCTTGCATGGCGTTGAGTGCTTCGGTCCAGCGAAAGGCTCGAAAATTGTGGTCTTCGGTTTCAGCCCGTCCCACAATAGTACTGCCGTCTGCACTGACGGCCGTAACACGGCTTTCACCAAGATTATCGCCGCGCAGAGAGCCCAGGTCTTGCATGGCGTTGAGTGTTTTAGTCCAGCGAAAGGCTCGCTCGCCGTCTTCGGTATCAGCGTTTCCTGCGACGGTACCGCCATCTGAACTGACGGCGGTAGCATAGCTGTACCCCAGATTATCGTTGCGCAGCGAGCCCAGGTCTTGCATGGCATTGAGCGCTTCGGTCCAACGAAAGGCGCGCATCGTGTCGTCTTCGGTTGCAGCGACTCCCACGACCGTGCTGCCGTCTGAACTGAGAGCGGTAGGAGCGCTGTATCCAAGGTTATCGTTGCGCAGCGAGCCTAGGTTCTGCATGGTGTTGAGTGCTTCCGTCCAGCGAAAGGCTTGTAAGTCATCGTGTTCGGTTTCAGCGACTCCCACGACGGTACTGCCGTCTGAATTGACAGCGGTAGAATGGCTGTATCCAAGGTTATCGTTCCGCAGTGAGCCCAGGTCTTGCATGACGTTGAGCGCTTCGGTCCAGCGAAAGGCTCGCATCCGCCCCTCTTCGGTTTCAGCGTTTCCCACGACAGTGCTACCGTCTGAACTGACAGCGATAGCATTGCTGTATCCAAGGTTATCGTTGCGCAGCGAGCCTAGGTCTTGCATGGCATTGAGTGCTTCGGTCCAGCGAAAGGCTCGGACTTTTCCGTCCTCGGTATCCGCTTGGCCCACAATGGTGCGACCGTCTGAACTGACTGAGACTGTACTGCTGTACCCAAGATTATCGTTGCGCAGTGAGCCTAGGTCTTGCATGGGGTTGAGCGCGCCGGTCCAGCGAAAGGCTCGGGTGTTGCCGTCCTTGGTATCAGCGGTTCCCACGACGGTACTGCCGTCTGAACTGAGCTCATAAGAAAAGCTGTACCAAAGATTATCGTCGCGCAGTGAGCCTAAATCGAACATTTGATCTAACAGGTCGTAGGGGGCTGCCTGGGTATACGAGGTAGCCATCAGCAGTAGAATCAGAGGGAGATGTAGTGGATTCTTCATAATGGGGGGCCTGCACTTGACTGTACGTAACAGTGCTTTGCTATCGAAAATGTCGGAAAATAACTCGCTTAATTAGGCGGCGGTTATGAGTGGGGCCTAGCACCTTTGGTTTTACCATTCGCGATTAAGTTGGGTGGCAGCGAAAGATAGTGTGCAGATGTTGACTGATCAAAAGTGAAAGAGGGTTTGGTGATGGTTTTAGTTGGTGTTCACAATGCTATTGTCCTCGATTGGAAATATACTTCGGCGTAATAACTAATGCAGGGAAAGTAGGTGTGAGAAGCTTTGCTGTGAAATACGATCTGATATTGCTGGTGCAAGGTTTCGCTGAGCGCGCAATAGGCACCCATCAAATTTAAGAGGGGGCAAAACTTTAATTTTGCTATGTTTAAGGTGGGGTGATTGTAGCTATGAGGTCGTGGTATTTATATCTGACTAGTCTGGATTGTGTGGGCGTCTTGGTGCTGCACGGCGGAACATTAATAGTTGGCTTAGGCTTGTTGAGGATTGGTTGTCCGCTTGTGTACACGTAATGGTTCCTTGAAAACAGCGCAACAGGTCATCGCAGAGTGGATTGGGAAAGGTCTTGCGACACAGGTGACATCATGTTATGTGAAAAATGAATGGCGGTGTGTACAGGAGGGGATGTCTGGCATACGGCTTTCACGATTGTCCAAAAGGACAGGGGGTGTCCGATTCTTATCTCCGGAATTGGCGGGCGGTGTGGTTCTCATGGAGGCAGTGGCGGCGGTTCTGATTGTTGTCAACTTGTCACTGTCTGGGGGGTATTTTGCAAAGTATCTGGTTGGGGGCTGTTAGTTCAGCACTGGGTCAATGCTGGTCTTATGTCAGTTTTAGTTATAATAGTTGGTCTTGAATCAAAAGAGAGGCGTGTACGGATGGAATCGCTGTTTTCTGGATCGATTCTTAGATGGCCGTCCTCGACCATCAAGGTCAGGGACGGCACTTATATTGAAAATTTCGCTATCCGTTGAACTCTGGATATTTTGTTCAAATGAATAGCATTAGTGTCCGATATCGGTGCTTATTACACGCGCCGTTCGGCGATGAGGCATATCACTACTGCGTGTTGCGCTGAACATCATTTGGCCACCGTTGGAGATTGGAAAGTGGCGACAGAATGCCTTTCCAGACTTTGTCATGTAAGTGTGGTAGTTGACTTTTTTCCAAGTCGGTCAGGCCGTAATTATCGGGGTTTTTCAATACATCGTGAAACTTGACAATCCGGCAGTTGAAGCTGCCATCATCCCGTTTTTCATTGACGATGTAGATAGGCAGGGCTTCAAGGTTGAACAGGCGAGTTCGGTCAATGAACTTCACAATATTGAATTTTATGGTGTAGGCAAGTTTTGAGTTTCGGCTTTCTGGATGGTAACTGACGAAATCCCCGAAAGCGTAGACGACCAAGGCGTCCTGTTGTCCTGGGCGCGGAATGACTTCGGCAGGTTGGCTGACATGGGCATGGTTGCCGAGGATTGTGTCAACGCCACATGCAATGATCTCGCGTGCAGCTTCAACAACATTGACGTGGGGGTACATCTCGAACTCCCATCCCCAGTGGCAGTAGGCAATGATCCAATCCGCGCCTTTGGCTTTTGCCGCGGCCACCTGTTTCTTGATCAGTGTGTAATTCGGTGCAGGCTTGACGTCGTTGAATCGTACCTCGTTGACAAGGAATGGCTTGGTGGCGGGGCGCTTGTAACCATTGAGATCAAATGTGTAGGACAGCAGGGCTACCTTGATACCCTTTTTCTTAACAATGACGATATCGTCCTGTTCAGCCTGGTTTGCGGCTGTACCGGCATAGTGAGCACCCGACTTTTTGAGAACATCGAGTGTGGCGAGGACGCCCTGTTCCCTCCAGTCCATCGAGTGGTTCGTCGCGGTACTGAAAAAGTTGATCTTCGCTTCGGAGCGGAACTTCTGGAACATTGCTTCGGATGTATTCATTCGAGCGGGCTGCCCGGTCGCTTGAGTGCGCCCCACAGGACTGTTCTTATCGACGGTTGACTCCAGATTGGCGCTAACGATGTCCGCAGTACTGTAGAAGCTGGCGATATCGTCGAACAGGTGGGGGGTGTTTTCCGGGGTCAGAACATCCACCGCGAGCAAGTCTCCCGCGCATGAAACGGAGATAATATCCAAATCCGGAAACTTGTCTTCGAGATCTGCCGGTGGCCTGTTCAAGACATTGAGATCCTGCGCCGCAAAAAACTCTTCCAGCCTCGACCCTTTCTCGGCGACTTCAAGCTGGTTGAACCAATAGCGGTAGACCCACTTTATTTTTTCGAATGTGCTCCCCGCAATGTCGTATACACCGGTTTCTGGTTGTGGGTAATGGAACTGCTCGTAGAAAATGTAGCTCATCAGAAGAACCGCCAGCCTGGTCAGCGTACGTTTATCTATACGGTCACCCAGTGGGGGGAGATTTACCGCAAATCCAGGATCGACAAAAATCTTATCAAGCGCGATTTCTCCCTTTAATGTGCCGGGGTCGGTTAATAGCGGCTCGATTTTCGCCAAGACCTTTCGCGGGCCAGTGGCTGCAACCCATTCGAAAATCGTCCGAGCGAGCTGTTCCTCCTCAGGGCTAATCGTCTCGGACATCTTCAATTCGCCTTTTGCTACACGACGAAGTGTGACGATGACTTCAGTTTCATGTTCATCCAGTCGGGTCTTAAGCGTCTGCATGACGCCTGTTAAAGCTTCAATCAAATACTCATTCATTCTGGACATCCTTTTGGTTTGAGTGGGTATTGCACCGACAGTGGGCTTCAGCTCCACACCATCGCGTGTAGGGGGCCAGATCACCCTGAATAGCCAGTCCTTTGGCTTGGGCTACCTGTTAAACATGAGCGGAGTCGGGCTTGAGACAACTGCGTAATTACTTCAATGGGTAGCTGAAACGCCTGGTGATCTTGAGTCAGCGTGTGGAAACATGAACGGAATTCTCCGTGGGAGGATTGATTGCCGCTTGTGGGGTAGTGCATGGCAGGGGTGTGTAAAGACCAAGGCGGGTAAGTTCGGTCACTGCTCGCGCCTGCTCCAGCACTTGGCGTTTCCAATCGGCGGTATCGATGTAGAAGGCCTCGCGCAGTTGACGTTTGATTCGCGATCGTTGGGCTTCTCCGGTACTAGGGTGATTTTGCAGCCACTGATCGGCACGTAGTGCATTGAGCACCCGAGGACCGGGTTGGGTGCCATATTCCAGCGTCAGTCCGTTGTATTGAGCTTGTGGACACTCTTCCATCACCGCCAGATCCAGCGTGCCGTTCAGAGCCGACGATGAGGAGGTGCCGTCTGTGCTGGTGGTTACTTGCGCACCCCACCAGCTCCGCGCTCGAGCAATGGCCTCGGGGTCGGTGCGTCCTTTATAGATGCGCTCGCCAACGCCATAGGGGCCGAGTCCGGTGTGCACGTCGATCCAACCGATGCGTTGGCATTGGCTGCCCAGGCGGCGGATGATCTGGCGTAACTGCAGGTTGCTCCATGTGGGTTCGGTTCCGGCAAAAAACAGACCCTCGGGGTTGCTGTGTTGACCGCGGGTGATGGCTGACTGCAGGGATTGGGTCCCGTAGCGCAACGCGTATCCGGCCAGGCCAAGCGTGCTGAGCAGGGTCGGCGGTTGACGACGTGGCAGAAGTAACGAGGCGATGGAGCGGTACCCGGGGTTATCGGGTAGTGCCTGGTTGAAGTCGATAAAGTTACGGTTGAGATCGACATTGTCTTCGTTGACCCGGCGTAGCCAGGAGAAACCATAGGGGTTGATCCCGTGCAAATAGAGCAGCGCCAGATCATCACGGCGGCAGCGCGCCATCCAGTCGCTGTTGCGCAGGTGATCAATCTGTACAGCGGAGCCGCAAAACCCTTCCACACCATGCACGCCGCTGCTCAGTACCAGCAGGTTGGCTGCCTTGGGAGAACCGAAAAGCGCCGCATCGAGAGCCAGCGTTTCTCCCTGGCTGCCAGGTAACGGATGAAGGCAAGACTCAACCTCAAGCCCGGCGCTGGTGCAGGACTGGAGGAATTTTTGCCGAGCTTCGGCATAACTTTGTGAAAAGCAGGATAAGTCCATTACGGATTTCCTATTGGCAGTCGCAATGAATACGGCGCACAACCATCAAGTTGTTGGGGAGGTAACGGAGCGTCCTAGGTAGTACTGGCGAGTGCTAGATCCGAGCGGGGAGCGTTTGCATTGAGTTCACGGTGACTGCGTTCCGGGTCAATCAGCACCAAGCCAAGTGCACTGAACAGCAGAAGCGTGATACCGAACAGACCAATGGCAAGCTCGAAACCGTTAACCAGGTCGCCGCCCTGCCAGCCAATGGCCTGGCCGACCAGAAGTGGGGCAAGCATGCCGGCGGTGGTCAGTAGGGCGATATGAATGGCCAGCATGCTGCCGCGTTGGCGTGCCGGAGCGATGTGAGCAACGATGCTGAAACCGAAGGCTGACAACAGGTTGAGGAGGATACTGCCGACCAGAAACAATCCCAGGGTCATAGTCAGCTCGGTTGTGGTAAACCCTATGATGATGTAGGTCACGGCTGCTACCAGGCAGGCCAACAATGGTGGAATCACCATCGCGGCACGGAGGCTGGCGCCGCGCTTCATGGCGCGTTGTGCCAGGCTTGAAACCAGCAAGTTGATGAAGATCACTCCCAGCGTCGTGGCGAGAACCAGATAGCCAGACTGCATCGGTGTCATACCCAGACCCTTTTGCAAGTAAGTGGGCAACCAGCTATAGAGCAGGGCATTGGGCAGATAGCTGCAGAACGCGACCAAGGTAATGCAGACAAAAGTACGGTTCAGCAGCAGCCGAGCATAGGGCAGTGTGGGCAATAGTTTGCCAGCGCTATCCTTGGTTTCGTCATGCTGGCCTTCGCGGCCATAGAGTTGCCACAGCAGCAGCCAAACCAGGCCAATACCGGCTAGAAGTACATAGCCGGTGCGCCAGCCGTATTGCTCGATCAGCATCGGCAAGGCCAGGGCGCCGGCGATGGCGCCGAGCATGATTGCGACCTGGATCAGTGCCGCGGGCAATACCCGTTCCCGTGTTGTGTACCACTTGAAGCAGGCATGCTGGGTCACTGCTGTGCTGGGGCCGCAACCGGCGCCGAGCATCACCCGGCTCGCGAGCAGGGCAACGAAGCTGGTGGATAGCGCGGCGAGTAACTGAGCGCTCATCCACACCAGGGCCATGCCGGAGAGTATCCAGCGACTCGGTAGCCGATTGGCGAGAAAACCCACCAGCACCCCAGAGATCGAATAAAGAAAGAAGAACGCACTGCTGATGAAGCCAAACTGCTCGTGCGTAAGCTGCAATTCGTCAATGATCTGAGGGCCGGCAAACGCGAAAATGGTCTTGTCCAACACGCTGATAATGACCACGGTCATCAGCAAAGCTACAACGAGCGGACGTCGATTATCGGTAAATGAGCGCATGCGGTTCGCCTATTGAGAGCGGTTAGAAGTGAAGGCCGACGCTGGCCTCTAACATGCTTCGGTCCGCCACAACGTTGTAGTCGCCGCCTCCGGTATTCAGGTAGGCGACATTGAAGGTGTAATCACTCTTGAACGTACCGTGCACAGCGAGGACTTGCGCATGTCGGCCTTCGCTGAATACGCCGTCATGGGCATGCCCCTTGACGTCATAGAGGAATGCCAACGATGGCGTCAGGTCGAGCCCAGGCAGCACATTCCTGTACTGGTTTTCCACTTTTAAGCGGGTCCCCCAGGAAAATGGGGTAACAAATCCGTCCATCGCACACTTTTGTGCTGGGCCAGTGCATTTCGAGGAGCTGCCGTAAGGGGCGTTGCCGAAACCGGCTCGGCCATAACGGCGGTCATTGGTGTCGGGCAGGTCGTGTACGTACTTCAATCCCGCTTCGGCGGATAATTTCATCTCGCCGCCCAATACCTGACCGAATGGATGGCTGGCGCCGAGATTGATCTGGCTGACGCGAAAGCGGTCGTACCCGCGTGCCAGGTAGCCCGTGGGGGTTTTGGCGAGGTAGCCCAGTGGGCCACTTCCGGCGAGCAGCCCGGAGATGAAGTCAGCTCCGTTCCAGGCAATAGGTTGATTAGGGCGATAACTGTATTCGGCATAAATGCCGGTGCCGTCCGGCAGTCGCGTTTTGAAGTTGAGGGCGTACAGGCGAACACGGGTAGGAAAGGCCCGCTGATAATAGGCCGCCACTCCGGCAGGCTTGGCTTGCCCCTGATTGGCGGCCGGAGGCGTCAGAACTCCAGGACCGGTGCGAACCACTTGGGTGAGTGCATCCCGGCTGGTGTAGTTCGCGAAATACAGACCCAACAACCCGACGTCTTGCCATAAGTACTGCATGCTGGCGCCGTATTGATTGTTGCCGGGTCGATGGTCCGGGCCCCGAGGTACGTAGTCCAGGGGATTGTTGAGCGCCTGGCCGTCGCTGGTATAAACAGGTCGACCGGCTATCGAACTCAACACGCTGCCATTAAGAAGGAACTGGTCGCAACCGGGCTGGGCGTAGTCGCTGGTCGAAAGAAAGGTACCGCAGCCCGGGTAGGTACTGGGGCGCAGTTCAAACTGGTTGAACCCGTCGATCGACAGGTTTTCACTCAGGGCCAGTTTGGCGTAAAGAGCCGGCATCGCCACGGTGCGTGCCTCTGTAATCGAACTGGCCCGGCGTGCGGCGGCCCAGTCAAAGGCATTCACTGCCTGTAAGCCTCCGCCTATGGTAGTCGGCGTGACCCACGGGATTGCCTGATCGCCAAGTCGTACAAGCAGGTCCTGCCCGGCAGGCTGGAAATTGCCGTATACATACGCATCATCAATCACCGCATTGGAAAACCGCGCCAGTGAGTCAAAACCCGAATCGCTGAGTGGTTTCCCGGGGCGATAGCCATTGGGTACGCTGCCGTGCTCGACCCCCTGATGCTTCTGGGCGTAGTCGTACCAACCCTTTGCGCTTACCAGCAGGCCGATGTTGCGATGGCTCAGATCTGCTTGCAGATAGGTTTCCACAGAGGTGGAAACCGCATCGCCGCGCTTATAGTTGAGATCGCCGTCGTTGAAGAGGTTCATCCCGTATTCGGAGCTGGTCAGACGCTGGCTTGGATTGTCCATGCGCCTTATGGTCCCCAGCGACAGAGCCCCCTTTACGTTCAGAAAGGTGTCGTCATGCTGCCATTCGATACCGTTACCCAGACCTGATTTGAGGTCACCGAAAACCAGCTCTCCGCCTGTTGCCGTAGGAGTCATGCCAACAGAGAGTAGGGACGTAGCCAGCCCAGCGACCACTGGCCTACCGGACTTTCCCCAGTTATTTCTTATTGTTGTTCTCACTGACGCTTACCTTTTTGCTTGTTGTTTTTTATTGTCGGCGCTTTTCAGTCTATCGCCGGCGAAGTTGTAGTAATACGGTAAATTCAGACATCTATAGGGTTGATATCGCCAGAACAAATCGTACATGTATTACTCGGACTGGCTTGAAAAGCGGCTGCGCTACTTTTTTAGGTGAAGGCATCACTTGTTCGACTAATAAGGCGATAGGTTTGTAGGAAGACAGCGTTTAAGAAGGGGGGTTAATATCGCCAGAAAACAGCAAGGTATCGCCAGGGGAACCTATGATTGTCCGTATTGATTTATTACATGGTCCACATAATTTGACGGGAACGCTTTTTAGCATCATCGATATTTTACGCACCTTCAATAACCTCTGGCGGATGCGCAATCCCGAGAAAAGAAGGGCGTTTTTTCACTGGCGGTTGATTGACGCAGCGGGCAATGAATTACCGCTTCCGGGCTGGTTGTCAGACATGCAATCACCTACCAGGGGGCATGCAACTCTACGAGCCTCGCAGACGGTGCTTTTTGTTCCGGGCGTACAGATGAAAAACGTGCCTGACCTGAAGCATGTGCTCGACCAATGCTCCGAGGAGTTGAGCTGCATCGCGCGCTATCACTCTCAAGGACGGGTCTTGGCTGCCTGTTTCAATGGCGCAGTGATGTTGGCCAGTGCTGGTGTGCTGGATGGCCGGCGCACCAGCGTTCCCTGGATGATCGCTAACTGGTTTGCCGCCAGTTTTCCGCAAGTGCAGTTGGCCATGGAAGGGCCGGTGGTGGTGGACGGACCGGTATTTACCGCCGGAGCCCCTGCTGCGGTATGTGATTTGATGGTGGAGTTGATCCGACGTTTTGCCGGCGAAGAAATGGCACAGGTCGCGAGCAATGGGCTGCTTTATCATCCAATGCGCTTTGAGTATTCCAGCCTGAACTTTCCAGGCATATCGGTAAAAACCCGAGACAGCGTAGTCTTCCGAGCCAAGGCATGGATTCAGCAACATATCCAAACACCCTATAGTTTGGATCGGGTCGCTCAGGAGGCTGCAGCCAGTCCGCGAACGCTGTTGCGCCATTTCAAAGAGGTTGAAGGAATGACACCGCTGGATTACCTGCATCGTCTGCGGGTTGAGCGGGCCAAACAGTTATTGGAAGTGACCCTGATTGATCTGACGGCAGTGATGGAGTACTGCGGTTATCAGGATGCCAGCGCGTTCCGCCGTTTGTTCCGACGTGCCACGGGAATAACGCCAGCGGAATACCGTCGCCGATACACCATGCGGATCTCCAGCCGATGGTGGCGTGCCGATGAGCCCAGCTCCAACGGGAAAGCCGCTGACCTGATCAAGGAACTGGGTATAGATCTTCTTGACAAGCTGGATCATTGACTTAGCGTTGGGCTGATTTCAAACAACACGCTTAGTCGAGCCGTGGTAATCAGCAGGATTGTAGCGATGGGTGTTAATACGTTGAATCGTCTAAGAAGAGGTTGCCTGTTAAACGGCACTCTTTACTATTTTTAGGATAGAGAGTTCGGTTACTCAGGCTCCCGGTGTTCGACTTCAGCTACCCCGTCAAGAGAGCAAAGTGTAGGTTTGGTATTCTGGTCGTACGTGCTCATGACTTTTTTCAGCAACTCGGATCGAACAATTGTGACGTGTTTCGGAGCAGCGATTTGTAGAGAAACAGAGTCGGACTCAACTTTGATAACCTTGATTTTTATTTCGTCGTTGATACGTAGACTTTTATAGGGCTTTCTGCTGATGACTAGCAATTTCACTTCCTTTTGTTTGTAGGCTCATGCTGTACATGATTGTTTCCATAAAGCTGGCGAAAAAGATGTAGTACGGGTCAGGTTTTATCTGCGCTTGTTTGACGGTGATCTTCAGGTTTTCAGTCCAGCTGTTTACCCATGGTTTCGGGAAGCAGCATGGTGACTACCAGCACCACACAGTACGCGCCACCTGCGAATATGCCGATGGCGTACGCCAGGCTGTTGGTTTGGCTCAGGTAGCCCACCAGTCCTGGAAATAGAGCACCGATTCCGCGACCGAAGTTGTAGGTAAAGCCTTGGCCAGTGGCACGCACGGATGATGGAAACAGTTCGGTGAGAAAGGCGCCCATACCGCTGAAGATCCCCGATGCGGAGAAACCTAGAGGGAACCCCAGAAAGAGCATCTGTGCATTGCTGAGTTCAAGCTGGGTGTAAGCAAAGATCGTGATGCACGACAGTAACGCAAAGATGATCAGGTTGGCCCGACGTCCCAGTCTGTCGGTGAGGTAGGCTCCACAGATATAGCCTACAAACGAGCCAAGGATGATCACCATCAGATAACTCCCGGTGCCGATCACAGAAAGGTGGCGCTCGGTCTTGAGGAAGGTCGGGAGCCAGGTGGTGATTGCGTAGTAGCCGCCTTGTACTCCCGTACAGAGTAGGGAGGCGAGGATCGTGGTCTTGAGCAGTGCAGGTGAGAAAATGATCCAGGGCGAAACGCGTTGAGCCCGGTCTTTCTGTTCGCGTTGGGCACGTTGGAACACTTCGGGTTCGGGGACGTTCTTGCGTATGTAGAGCACCAGCAGCGCCGGAATTACCCCAATCCAGAACAGCGAACGCCACGCCCACTCTTCAGGCAGTACCGAGAATGCCAAGGTGTAGAGCAGGGCTGCTGCGCCCCAGCCGATGGCCCAGCCACTTTGCACGGTTCCCACGGCTTTGCCGCGGTGTTCTGAGCGGACAATTTCACCCATCAAAACAGAGCCCACCGCCCATTCGCCACCGAAACCCAGACCTTGCAAGGCACGCAGGATAAAAACCTGCTCGAAGTTCTGAGCGAACCCGATCAGCACCGTACAAACGGAGAACCACAGGATAGTGATTTGCAGGATGCGTACCCTGCCATAACGGTCGGCAAGAACCCCTGCACCCCATCCGCCAATGGCGGAGAACAATAGGGTGATAGTGCTCAACATGCCCGCCTGACCTGTGTCGATGTGCCAGATGCTCATTAGTGTGGCAATGACAAAGGTGAAAACCATGAAGTCCAGAGCATCCAGCGCCCAGCCACCAAAAGCGGCGACGAAGGTATTTTTTTCTGTCTTGTTGAGGTTACTGAACCAGCTCATGTGCATCTCCCTCTTCATTAAGGAGCGACACCCGAGTTGCGCTGCGCTCGGCGTTGGTGACAATCAGAATATGCAGGTCGCAGGTGCTCAAATGAAAGGAACTCAGGCACTCACCCACTCTGTCCACAGCATTGTTTATGTGGAAGGCGGATTGATCACCTGATTTCCCTTCACCACATAGGTGTCGTTGCACGTAGGGCATCGGGTCGAAATGGCCCTCGCGTACCAGTTGATCAACACCTTTGCTTAAGACCAGTGCACCGATGGGGAATAGAATCTCGCGCTTGGTTTTACGAACACTCGTCTTCATAGAGGACTCCTACCTCAGAGGTGAAGCCAAGCACCCAGTCGCACAACCTGTCCAGGTGTGCGGCTGATGGGGGCTTGTTTGATTTCAGGTTCAAACAGGCTTTGTCTGGAGTAGGTTTGAGGACTGTTTTTATTCAATTGCTCAGGCGCATTCATGTCGGAAAGATTGTGTGGATGTACGAGCAGAAAGGTGCTCGTAAGTAGACGAAAAATAAAAACAAGGCTGGCAACCGATCCTTGGTCACCGGCCTTGGCAATACAGTCTGACTGCTACTCGCACATCAATCGAGGAAGGCTCGGACATACACCAGAAAGTTTCACTTATTGTGTACCTGGAGGCTGCCTGAGCCGAACTCGGCTTAAGGGCTCCTCAAGGGTAGGAGGCGATGTGCTGAGCAACAACTCATGGTGGATACTAATCAGCGTAACTGTTGGTTTCCTAACCTGTATCACAGAGCTTTAATCTACTGGGGTGTAGAGGGTATGGATATAGAACTTTTCTTGTAGTGCCGGAATTTGTATCTGTCTGGGTCAGATATTTTGCGTGTCGAGGAAGTCCTGTGCCGACTTACTTTGCCGACACGGAGCCTTTAACAATTCCAACGTTAGGAGTACAGCGCTCGAGTGCAACAGCTGTCGTAGGGACAACGCGAAGGGTCGCATCGGGTCAAGAAGTAGCCAGGATTACTGAGGGTGCGGGGTGTCCCGAATAGCAGGCAAAAAAAGCCCCCGGAGCACTGGGGGCAAAAAACGCCTCTCATTTTGATACGGGTTAATTTTACTTGTGGCTGAAGTGGGCTGGTATGGGGCAAGTATCAAAGCAACCGATATAAAATCGTTTTTGTATGAAAAAGTGTGCTCTGAGATGGATTGTTCAAGGGCAACAAAAAAGGCCTGCCCTGGGGCAGGCCTCTCTCTGGATCAGGTTGCTTACAGAATGTTGACCTGGACGTTTTGCTCGACCAGGAGCTCTGTGCTTCCCGACAGGTAGGCGTGGTAGATCACGCCATCGATGTTGGTTTCACCGCCATCGGTCCAATTGTCGGCAGGGCCTTCCTTGAGCTGCAGGGTGCTGGAGGCGTCGCCCTGGATGACGAATTGCTGCTTGCCATCGGCCAGCAGCAGGTTCTCCACGGTGAGACTTTCCAGCGATTGCGCACTCAGGCTGATGCTGTTGGAGCTGTCCTTGCCCAAGTCGATTTTCTCGATACCGGTGATCCGACCTATCAGCTCATCCAGATCGATGGTCAAGTTTTTTGCTTCCAGAAGCACTGTATCGACGCCGTTACTGCCACTAATGAGCTCGAAAGAGCTTTCATGAATGCTGTTGGCATGGTCTTCGACATGACTGATTTCAGACATCACTGACTTATCATCGGCCGGCTTGTTGTTTAGTTGTGACAACTCCTCGACCAGATGCCGGTTTTCCGAGTCAGTGGTTGTTGCCGATTGCGGCAATGATGCTAAGTGCAGATCATTCGGCTCAGGCATAAGAGCGAAATCATTAATGGTGCTCCCTTCTCCTATATAAAATGGCGGGATTTCGGTCTGCTCATCAAAGCTCATAAGGGCATTGATGGGGGGGGATAGTGTGATTCTTATACTTGTCTTATAACGATCGTTTCCGGCGTGATCAAAGGTACTAAAGTTTAATTCATTCCTACCAGCTTTAAAGTCTTGAGTGTTCACGCTAATCGACCAATTACCTTCGGCATCAGCGCGTACTTGAGGCTGAGAGGTCGAATAATCGCTTACAAGCATAACAAGATTTCCTGGATCTGTTTTTCCACTGAGGATAATAATGTTGTTTTCAGGTGTTGGTATTTGGAAGTTCCCGAGGGATCCAGATGCTACTGTGCCACTAAGGGCATTACCAGCAGAGTCAAAGGCTGTAACTTCTGTTGCTGCAGGCGCAATAGTATCCACAGTGAAACTCACCTGCGTTGATTCTGTCTTGCCATCTTGCACAAAAGAGGCAATAGCTGTGTAACTGCCGTCTTTTAAAGGCGGGGGAGTGAATGTCCACTTGCCATTGTTGTCGGCAGTCACAGTATAAACAATGGATCCAATTTCAAGGGTGAACGTCGCGTTTGCGGGCGCGGTTCCTTCAAAGGTTGGCGTGTTGTCGTTGGTCACCGTCGATTGGTTGTCTGAACCCTGGCCTGTCAGGATATTCCCCTGATAGTTATAAAAGTTGTCCATAAGAGCAGTAATGCGTAACGGGGTGCTAGTAGTGAAGTCAAAGGTGGCATCGGGGCTAATATTGCCAACCGCGTCAGTGGCCACTACTCGTAAGGTGTGCTCGCCAATCCGCAGGTCGGATGTCGGAGTGAAGCTCCAGGAGGTGCCGTTGACGGTGGCGTTGCCCAGCAGGGTCTGGCCGTCATAGATCCTCACGGTGCTGCCGGCGGTCACGGTACCGCTGAGGGTGGGTCGGCTATCGTCTGAAATACCGCCACTGGTGATTTGTCCGGTGACGCTGCCGACATCGTCGATCACGCCGATGATCACTGGTGCGGCGAGCGAGGTTTTCACGGTGAAGCTGAAGCTGGCGTCCGGGCTGGTGTTGCCGGCGCTATCGGTGGCGACGACCCGCAGGTTGTGTGGACCATCAGCCAGCGCTTTATTGGCCGGCACGGTGAAGTTCCAGCTGGTGCCGGTGAGCGTGGCACTGCCGAGCAGTGTCTGGCCGTCGTAGATATTCACCTTGGTGGTGCCCGCGGCGACGGTGCCGTTGAGGGTCGGCCGGGTGTCGTCGGAAGTGCCGCCATTGATGATTTGCCCGGTGACACTGCCGACATCATCGATCACGCCGGTGATCACTGGCGCGGCGATCGAGGTTTTCACGGTGAAGCTGAAACTGGCGTCCGGGCTGGTGTTGCCGGCAGCATCGGAAGCGACGACCCGCAGGTTGTGCGGACCATCAGCCAGCGCTTTATCGGCTGGCACGGTGAAGTTCCAGCTGGTGCCGGTGAGGGTGGCACTGCCGAGCAGTGTCTGGCCGTCGTAGATATTCACCTTGGTGGTGCCCGCGGCGACGGTGCCGTTGAGGGTCGGCCGGGTGTCGTCGGAGGTGTCACCACTGGCAATGCTGCCGGTGACGCTGCCGACATCATCGATCACGTCGGTGATCACTGGCGCGTCCAGTGAGGTTTGCACGGTGAAACTGAAGGTGGCCTCCGGGCTAGCGTTGCCTGCCCGGTCAACGGCAGTCACCGTGATCTGGTGCAGGCCAGAGTCCAGGGCTTTTTCCGGCGTGAATGCCCATTTGCCGCTGGCATCGGCAGTGGTTTGGCCAATCAGTTGCGCGTTGTCGTAGATGAAGACCTGGCTGTGGGCTTCGGCACTGCCGGAGAACACTGGCTGTGTATCGTCGGTGACATCACCCGAGGCCAGAGGCCCCTGGAGCGCGCCGACGTTGTCTTCGACCTGCTCAATCAGCGGCGCGGCAGGGGGGTGGGTATCGATAGTAAACGGGTAGGTGGCAGAGCGTGGTCCGATGTTGCCCACGGCGTCCACGGCAGCGACCGAGAAGCTGTACTCGCCGTCGGCCAGGTTGAACAGGCTGGTCGAGAAGGACCAGTTGCCTTGGCTGTTGGCCTGCACCGAGAACAACGCTTCGCCATTGAAGTAGATCAGTACGCTGCTCTGGGGCTCGGCCTGACCACTGAAGAACGGGCGATTGCTATTGGTGAAACCACTTTCTTCGATCACTTCGCCCGTGGCGGAGCCTGCACGAGGGGGCGCGAGTTGGGCCTGGGGGGGAGCAGTGCCGTCGAGCACCAGGGTAAAGGGTGGCGAAAGCAGGGCGCCAGAGCCTTCACCGGCCTGGACCCAGAACACGTGACCGCCCTGGATCATGCCTTCGGGGGTAAACGACCAGCGGCCATCACTGCCGACGTGGATTTCTTCCACGGGCTCGCCGTTATCGAAGAGGATCAGTGTGCTGTTGGGGGTGCCAGTGCCCACGAGTCTGGGGTTTGGATCATCGGTGAAACTGCCGGAGCTCAGGTTGCCGGTTGCATTTCCGACGCTGTCGACGGCATTGAGGATAGTGGGTATTTCCATGCTGTTGGCGGAGGCGAAGGTGGTCGGTTGCACGCTGCTTTCATCGGATGCGCTGAGCATTTGCATGGCTTCGGCGCGGGCTTCGGTGGCCGCGGTAACGGCCGCGATCGACAGGGCCTTGAGGTCTTGATCAGGGTGGCTGATTCCCAGCAGCAGGCTCAGTTCGGGATGCTCGACTTGAGCGGCCACGGAGCCAAGGCTTTGCGAGGTGAAAGTCACTGGGCCTTGGGCGATGGGCTGTTGTGCGTCCACTGCGCGAAGGAATTGGCCATCGGCGCGCAACAGGTGCAGGTGACTGTTCTGACTGAAGAACTGTTCCAGGGCCACGGCTGGAGAGGCAGACTCCTGGGCTTTGAAGGAGAGCAGCAGATCATCGCCAGCGCGTTCGGCCAGCAGCAGGTCATCCAGGGACTGCTGTTGCTCGACCAGCACGTACAACTCATTGGGGCGGGCGACCAGCATTTGTGTCGGTGCATCAGTGCTCAAAGCGCTGATATGCATCGTCGAATCGTCGGCGATGACTGAAAAGCGGATAGAGCTATCGATAAGAGTTTTCATGGATATCTTGGGTAGGACACATAAGAAGTTGATGTTTAATACAGCGCATAGCTGTCTGATCGACTTGCCCGTATGCGGAAGCTATCCGCCTGCCTGCTCATCGTGTTTGCGAGTTGCCGTCTCAGGGTTCAGGGCAAGGTATTTTCCAGGCCCAAAATGAGGTGAGGCATCATGACTTATTCGCATCGCGAGGATAGGGAGATAGGAAAAGGAGGTGTATCTGACCCGCTTGAAAGTCGAGTATCGATTGACTGGACTAGTACTAAGCGTTGGAAGGCGGCTGGCGAGTAAGGCTGGAAATGAGCCTGCCCCCAAAAGGGGGCAGGTAATTGAGTAGGCAAGTATCCGAAGCACCCTTGCAGGTGCTTCGGGTCGGGTTAGACCATTTCTACGGTGACACCTGCTTGAACCAACAGGTCCGCGTTCATGGTGCTGTTGTGATAGACCTCGTAGGTTATGCCGCTGGCAACCACCTGCGAGTTGTGTACCCAGCTACCGCCATCCATGCCGTTAGGCAGCAGATCGCTCAGTTGGACCACATCTCCTGCATCCCCGCGAACTGCGACCTGGATACTGTTACTGCTGATGTACATGCCAGTTGCGCCTTGTTCCAGTACATCACCCAGGGACAGCTTGAGCGTGTTGTCACCAGTACCCGTGATATCGAAGTTCTCGATCGAGCTCAGGCGAGTCTTCAGCTGTGACAAGTCCAGCACCTGATCGCTGCCGGTGAGCCTCAGTGTATCGATACCGCCGTTGCCTTCGATCAGCTTGACCTTGTCCAGCAGGCTCACGTCGCTCACAGCATAAGTATCGGCGCGACTGTTGGTGCCGTAGATCTCCGACTCCTCGCCGGTCACGGTGTAAATCACGCTTGGCGGAACAGGCGTGCTTACGTTGGTAAAGGGCGTCATGTTACCGGCAGCATCCGCAAGCGCGACGCTGGCAGAGTTCAATGTCCCAACTTCCATGCGTACCGAGCCGGCCAACAGGTCTTCCTGAGTCAGAATGTGCTCAAAGTACTGGGCACCTCGGTCACCGAATACCAAGACACGGTCACCGACACTCAAGGAACTGGTTGGCAGGTCGATCACCAACTCTGTGCCTGCAAAGCTTGCCTTGACCACTGGAAGTGTTGCGATGTTGTCAAAGGTCACGCTCTGTTTCATGACATAGCCGGAGTTGCCGTCCACATCCAGTACTCGGGTCTGAATGCTCCAACTGCTAGTGTGTGCGGTTTTGTCCTGAATGGCCCATTGAGTACCGTTCACCAGGGCATCGCTCCAGGTGCGACCACCGTCGGTGGAAACCTGAAGGCGCTGACCGGCTTCCAGTGCACCGCTGAGTTCGCCATGCATCAGTCGACCAGCGCTGCCGTTGTTGGTTACGAAGTCTGCGCCGTCCATACCAGAGTCCTTGCCCATGTGCAGCAGCTTGGCGACCTGGCTTGGGCCGTTGCCGGTGTAGATGATCATGTCGAACGCTGCAGAAGCGTCGCTACGAGTGCCTGCACCATTGATGGCGACTGCCGTGAACTGGTATTCACCATCGCTCAGTTCGGTTTCTGGAGTGAAGCTCCATTTGCCGTCTTGATCGACTTCGGCCTCGCCGATGGGCTGTCCATGGTTGTAGATCATGACGCGGTTGCCCGGTTCGGTCTTACCGGAAATACGCGGAAGATTGTCATCGGTGACATCGCCGGATGTCAGGTTACCGGTGACCGTACCGATGTCATCGAAGACCGACTCGATGGTTGGGGTCTCCGGCTGACCTTGGCTATTGATCTCGACGTTCCAGCTTGGCGAAGGATTCGACGGGTTGCCCGCCGGATCCTGCATGACCACGTTGAACGCGTAGTTGCCGTCGGCCAGTTCGGTTTCTGGTGTGAACGACCAGGAACCGTCAGCTTCGGTGATGACCACGCGGCCGATTTCTTCACTGCCGTTACGGATGATCACGGTGTCGCCAACCACGCCGGTGCCTTTGAAGGTCGGGGTGGTGTCGTCGGTGATGCCGTCTTCAGCGATCGGGCCGGTGATCGAGCCAGCGTCGTCGATGATTTCGTGCAAGCCGTGACCTTCGTCACCCAGCACCGGATCGCTTGGTGGAACGGTGTCGATCTCGACGTTCCAGCTCGGCGATGGCTTGGACTGGTTACCCGCCGGATCCTGCATGACCACGTTGAACGCGTAGTTACCGTCGGCCAGTTCGGTTTCTGGTGTGAACGACCAGGAACCGTCAGCTTCGGTGATGACCACTCGGCCGATTTCTTCGCTGCCGTTACGGATGATCACGGTGTCGCCAACCACGCCGGTGCCTTTGAAGGTCGGGGTGTTGTCATCGGTGATGCCGTCTTCAGCGATCGGGCCGGTGATCGAGCCAGCGTCGTCGATGATTTCGTGCAAGCCGTGACCTTCGTCACCCAGCACCGGATCGCTTGGCGCAACGGTGTCGATTTCGACGTTCCAGCTCGGCGACGGTTTGGACTGGTTGCCCAGCGGGTTCTGCATGACCACGTTGAATGCGTAGTTACCGTCGGCCAGTTCGGTTTCCGGTGTGAACGACCAGGAACCGTCAGCTTCGGTGATGACCACGCGGCCGATTTCTTCGTTGCCGTTACGGATGATTACGGTGTCGCCAACCACGCCGGTACCTTTGAAGGTCGGAGTGCTGTCGTCGGTGATGCCGTTTTCAGCGATCGGGCCGGTGACTTCGCCAGCGTCGTCGATGATCTCGTGCAGGCCGTGACCTTCGTCACCCAGCACCGGATCGCTTGGTGCAACGGTGTCGATTTCGACGTTCCAGCTCGGCGAAGGGTTCGACGGGTTGCCCGCCGGATCCTGCATGACCACGTTGAACGCGTAGTTGCCGTCGGCCAGTGCGGTTTCTGGTGTGAACGACCAGGAGCCGTCAGCTTCGGTGATGACCACGCGACCAATTTCTTCGCTGCCGTTACGGATGATCACAGTGTCGCCAACCACGCCGGTGCCTTTGAAGGTCGGGGTGTTGTCGTCGGTGACGCCGTTTTCAGCGATCGGGCCGGTGACTTCACCGGCGTCGTCGATGATCTCGTGGAGGCCGTGTCCTTCGTCACCCAGCACCGGATCGCTTGGCGCAACGGTGTCGATTTCGACGTTCCAGTTCGGCGAAGGCTGGGACTGATTGCCCAGCGGGTTCTGCATGATCACGTTGAACGCGTAATTGCCGTCGGCCAGTTCGGTTTCTGGTGTAAACGACCAGGAACCGTCAGCTTCGGTGATGACCACGCGGCCGATTTCTTCGTTGCCGTTACGGATGATCACAGTGTCGCCAACCACGCCGGTGCCTTTGAAGGTCGGGGTGGTGTCGTCGGTGACGCCGTTTTCAGCGATCGGGCCGGTGACTTCGCCAGCGTCGTCGATGATTTCGTGCAGGCCGTGACCTTCGTCACCCAGTACGGGATCGCTTGGTGCAACGGTGTCGATTTCGACGTTCCAGCTCGGCGATGGATTGGACTGGTTGCCCGCCGGATCCTGCATGACCACGTTGAACGCGTAGTTGCCGTCGGCCAGTTCGGTTTCTGGTGTGAACGACCAGGAGCCATCTTCGCCCACTACGGCGCGGCCAATTTCTTCGCTACCGTTACGGATGATTACGGTGTCGCCAACCACGCCGGTGCCTTTGAAGGTCGGGGTGTTGTCGTCGGTGACGCCGTTTTCAGCGATCGGGCCGGTGACTTCACCCGCGTCGTCGATGATCTCGTGCAGGCCGTGACCTTCGTCACCCAGCACCGGATCGCTTGGTGCAACGGTGTCGATTTCGACGTTCCAGCTCGGCGATGGTTTGGACTGGTTGCCCAGCGGGTTCTGCATGATCACGTTGAATGCGTAGTTACCGTCGGCCAGTTCGGTTTCCGGTGTGAACGACCAGGAACCGTCAGCTTCGGTGATGACCACGCGGCCGATTTCTTCGCTGCCGTTACGGATGATCACAGTGTCGCCAACCACGCCGGTGCCTTTGAAGGTCGGGGTGTTGTCGTCGGTGATGCCGTTTTCAGCGAGCGGGCCGGTGACTTCGCCAGCATCGTCGATGATTTCGTGCAGGCCGTGACCTTCATCACCCAGTACGGGATCGTTGGGTGCCACGGTGTCGATCTTGACGTTCCAGCTTGGCGATGGCTTGGACTGGTTGCTCGCCGGATCTTGCATGATCACGTTGAACGCGTAGTTGCCGTCGGCCAGTTCGGTTTCCGGTGTGAACGACCAGGAACCGTCAGCTTCGGTGATGACCACGCGGCCGATTTCTTCGTTGCCGTTGCGGATGATCACGGTGTCGCCAACCTCACCGGTGCCTTTGAAGGTCGGGGTGTTGTCGTCGGTGACGCCGTTTTCAGCGATCGGGCCGGTGACTTCACCCGCGTCGTCGATGATCTCGTGCAAGCCGTGACCTTCGCCACCCAGTACTGGGTCGTTTGGAGGTGTAATGTCAACCTTGATCACGAACTCCGGAGACGGCTCGGACTGACGACCGATTTCGTCCTGGATGATGATGTCGAGCTTGTGCTCGCCTTCTTCCAGTTCAGGGGTGAAGGTCCACTTGCCGTCTTCGTCGACCACGACTTCGCCGATCACATTGCCGTTGTCACGGATGATCACGGTGTCGCCCGGCTTGCCGCTGCCGTTGAGGATTGGGGACTGGCTGTCGGTCTCGCCGCCGTTGAGGATCGGACCGGTAACCGGACCGAAGTTGTCGATGACTTCGTTGAGGCCGGGGCCGCTGCCGTCGATGGACGGAGCGTCCGGACGGGTGGTGCTGTCAACCTTGATCACGAACTCCGGAGACGGCTCGGACTGACGACCGATTTCGTCCTGGATGATGATGTCGAGCTTGTGCTCGCCTTCTTCCAGTTCAGGGGTGAAGGTCCACTTGCCGTCTTCGTCGACCACGACTTCGCCGATCACATTGCCGTTGTCACGGATGATCACGGTGTCGCCCGGCTTGCCGCTGCCGTTGAGGGTTGGGGACTGGCTGTCGGTCTCGCCGCCGTTGAGGATCGGGCCGGTAACCGGACCGAAGTTGTCGATGACTTCGTTGAGGCCGGGGCCGCTGCCGTCGATGGACGGAGCGTCCGGACGGGTGGTGCTGTCAACCTTGATCACGAACTCCGGAGACGGCTCGGACTGACGACCGATTTCGTCCTGGATGATGATGTCGAGCTTGTGCTCGCCTTCTTCCAGTTCAGGGGTGAAGGTCCACTTGCCGTCTTCGTCGACCACGACTTCGCCGATCACTTCGCCGTTGTCACGGATGATCACGGTGTCGCCCGGCTTGCCGCTGCCGTTGAGGGTTGGGGACTGGCTGTCGGTCTCGCCGCCGTTGAGGATCGGACCGGTAACCGGACCGAAGTTGTCGATGACTTCGTTGAGGCCGGGGCCGCTGCCGTCGATGGACGGAGCGTCCGGACGGGTAGTGCTGTCAACCTTGATCACGAACTCCGGAGACGGATCGGACTGACGACCGATTTCGTCCTGGATGATGATGTCGAGCTTGTGCTCGCCTTCTTCCAGTTCAGGGGTGAAGGTCCACTTGCCGTCTTCGTCGACCACGACTTCGCCGATCACATTGCCGTTGTCACGGATGATCACGGTGTCGCCCGGCTTGCCGCTGCCGTTGAGGGTTGGGGACTGGCTGTCGGTCTCGCCGCCGTTGAGGATCGGGCCGGTAACCGGACCGAAGTTGTCGATGACTTCGTTGAGGCCGGGGCCGCTGCCGTCGATGGACGGAGCGTCCGGACGGGTGGTGCTGTCAACCTTGATCACGAACTCCGGAGACGGCTCGGACTGACGACCGATTTCGTCCTGGATGATGATGTCGAGCTTGTGCTCGCCTTCTTCCAGTTCAGGGGTGAAGGTCCACTTGCCGTCTTCGTCGACCACGACTTCGCCGATCACTTCGCCGTTGTCACGGATGATCACGGTGTCGCCCGGCTTGCCGCTGCCGTTGAGGGTTGGGGACTGGCTGTCGGTCTCGCCGCCGTTGAGGATCGGACCGGTAACCGGACCGAAGTTGTCGATGACTTCGTTGAGGCCGGGGCCGCTGCCGTCGATGGACGGAGCGTCCGGACGGGTGGTGCTGTCAACCTTGATCACGAACTCCGGAGACGGATCGGACTGACGACCGATTTCGTCCTGGATGATGATGTCGAGCTTGTGCTCGCCTTCTTCCAGCTCAGGGGTGAAGGTCCACTTGCCGTCTTCGTCGACTACGACTTCGCCGATCACTTCGCCGTTGTCACGGATGATCACGGTGTCGCCCGGCTTGCCGCTGCCGTTGAGGGTTGGGGACTGGCTGTCGGTCTCGCCGCCGTTGAGGATCGGGCCGGTAACCGGACCGAAGTTGTCGATGACTTCGTTGAGGCCGGGGCCGCTGCCGTCGATGGACGGAGCGTCCGGACGGGTGGTGCTGTCAACCTTGATCACGAACTCCGGAGACGGCTCGGACTGACGACCGATTTCGTCCTGGATGATGATGTCGAGCTTGTGCTCGCCTTCTTCCAGTTCAGGGGTGAAGGTCCACTTGCCGTCTTCGTCGACCACGACTTCGCCGATCACTTCGCCGTTGTCACGGATGATCACGGTGTCGCCCGGCTTGCCGCTGCCGTTGAGGGTTGGGGACTGGCTGTCGGTCTCGCCGCCGTTGAGGATCGGGCCGGTAACCGGGCCGAAGTTGTCGACGACTTCATGCAGGCCAGGGCCATCGCCACCTAGGCCGGGAGTCTGGATTGGTGCAGTGTCGACGATGACAACCCAGGGAGCAGAAGGCGCTGACAGGTTGCCTGCCGCGTCCTTGGCACGAATGGTCAGCTCGTGCTTGGCATCAGACAGTGGGGTATCAGGATTAAATACCCAGACACCATTTGCGCCTGCTTGTACTGTTCCCCACAGTACGCCGTTATCGTAGATAGACACGATAGAATGGGCTTCGGCTGAGCCGGAGATTACCGGTTTGCTGTCGTCGGTGAAGTCACCCGAAGTCAGGTTACCTTGCAACTTACCGATGTTGTCTTCAACCAGATCGATTGTCGGAGTGCTGGGAGGCAGAGTGTCGATGGTGATCTGGTACGGCGGCGAAACTAATCCGACGTTGCCGACAGCGTCCATGGCGGCTACGGAAATGTTGTATTCACCGTCAAGCATGGAGAAGAAGCGTGTGCTGAATTCCCAGGTGCCGTTAGCTCGGGCAACAGTGGTGCCAATCAGTTCGCCATTGTTGTAGATCAGGACCGTGGCAAAGGCTTCCGCCTGGCCACTGAAAGTAGGTTTGTTACTGGTAGTAAGGCTACCGGAGTTGATTTGCGGACCGCTGCTGCTGCCTTCGTTGATCGAGTCGATGGTCGCCTGTGCAGGTGCGCTGCTATCGAGTACCAGAGTGAAGTTGGGCGATGTCAGGGTTTCGGTACCACTTCCCGCTTGAACCCACAGCACGTGACCGCCCTGAATGAGCCCTTCAAGCTCAAAGGTCCAATTACCACTGGCATCCACCAGGATTTCGTCAATGGGCTCACCGTTGTCGAAAAGAATCAGAGAAGTATTGGGTGTGCCAGTCCCCATCAGAAGCGGACGCGCGTCGTCAGTGAAGCCTCCAGAGCGAAGTTCGCCGGTGATTTCTCCAGCGCGATCAAGCGCTTTTAGAATCAGTGGCATTTCCTGGTTTTCCAGGAATAGAGCCTGGGCAGCCGGCTCAATAACCATGGTCGCCTCTTCAGCGACAGACTGGGCTGCGAGTGAGGCGGATTTCATGGCCGAGGCAAAAGCTGTGGCTGCCAGGTTCTGAGATTCGTCCGATGGGTGCATTGCCCCATGCAGAAGCCCCAGTGCGGGGTGCTCGGTCATTTGGGCAACTGAGCCCAGCGAGTCAAGTGCGAACGAAACCTCTCCCTGTTGCTGAGTGCCTTGTGTCGTCATTACTCGTGTCAGCTCGCCGTCGGCGCGCAGCAGATGAAGACTGTTGTGCTGGCTGAAGAACTGTTCCAGGGCCACGGCTGGAGAGGCAGACTCCTGGGCTTTGAAGGAGAGCAGCAGATCATCGCCAGCGCGTTCGGCCAGCAGCAGGTCATCCAGGGACTGCTGTTGCTCGACCAGCACGTACAACTCATTGGGGCGGGCGACCAGCATTTGTGTCGGTGCATCAGTGCTCAAAGCGCTGATATGCATCGTCGAATCGTCGGCGATGACTGAAAAGCGGATAGAGCTATCGATAAGAGTTTTCATGGATATCTTGGGTAGGACACATAAGAAGTTGATGTTTAATACAGCGCATAGCTGTCTGATCGACTTGCCCGTATGCGGAAGCTATCCGCCTGCCTGCTCATCGTGTTTGCGAGTTGCCGTCTCAGGGTTCAGGGCAAGGTATTTTCCAGGCCCAAAATGAGGTGAGGCATCATGACTTATTCGCATTGCGAGGATAGGTAGATAGGAAAAGGAGGTGTATCTGATCCGCTTGAAAGTCGAGCCTCGATTACTTGGACTGGTACTAATCGTTGAAGGGCGGCTGGCAAGTAAGGCTGTAAATGAGCCTGCCCCCTTAAAGGGGGCAGGTAATTGAGTGGGTCAGTATCCGAAGCACCCTCACAGGTGCCTCGGCTCGGGTTAGACCATTTGCACGGTGACACCTGCCTCCACCAGCAGGTCCGCGTTCATGGTGCTGTTGTGATAGACCTCGTAGGTAATACCGCTGGCGATGATCCGCGAGTTGTGTACCCAGCTACCGCCATCCATGCCGTTAGGCAGCAGATCACTCAGTTGGACCACATCTCCTGCATCCCCGCGAACCGCGACCTGGATACTGTTACTGCTGATGTACATGCCAGTTGCGCCTTGTTCCAGTACATCACCAAGGGACAGCTTGAGCGTGTTGTCACCAGTACCCGTGATATCGAAGTTCTCGATCGAGCTCAGGCGAGTCTTCAGCTGTGACAAGTCCAGCACCTGATCGCTGCCGGTGAGCCTCAGTGTATCGATACCGCCGTTGCCTTCGATCAGCTTGACCTTGTCCAGCAGGCTCAGGTCGCTCACCTGGTAGACGTCTGCACGACCATTAGTGCCGTAGATCTCCGACTCCTCGCCGGTCACGATGTAAGTCGCGTTTGGCGGAACAGGAATATTGACGTTGGTCCAGTTGGACATGTTGCCGGCAGCATCCACAAGCGCAACGCTGGCTGAACTCAATGCCCCAACTTCCATGCGTACCGAGCCAGCCAACAGGTCTTCCTGAGTCAGGATGTGCTCAAAGTACTGGGCACCCCGTTCACCGAACACCACCACACGGTCACCGACATTCAAGGAACTGGTTGGCAGGTCGATCACCAACTCCGTGCCTGCAAAGCTTGCGGAAGCCGCTGGGCGAGTTGCCGAGTTGTCGAAGGTCACGCTCTGTTTCATGACGTAGCCGGAGTTGCCATCCACATCCAGTACTCGGGTCTGAATGCTCCAACTGCCGCTGTGTGCGGCCTTGTCTTGCATGGCCCATTGGGTACCGTTCACCAGTGCATCGCTCCAGGTGCGACCACCGTCGGTGGAAACCTGAAGGCGCTGACCGGCTTCCAGTGCACCGCTGAGTTCGCCATACATCAGTCGACCAGCGCTGCCGTTGTTGGTCACGAAGTCTGCGCCGTCCATACCAGAGTCCTTGCCCATGTGCAGCAGCTTGGCGACCTGGCTTGGGCCGTTGCCGGTGTAGATAATCATGTCGAACGCTGTAGAAGCGTCGCTACGAGTGCCTGCACCATTGATGGCGACTGCCGTGAAACTGTGCTCGCCATCGTTCAACTCGGTTTCTGGAATGAAGCTCCATTTGCCGTCTTGATCGACTTCGGCTTCACCAATGGGCTGCCCATGATCGTAGATCATGACGCGGTTGCCCGGTTCGGTCTTACCGGAAATACGCGGAAGATTGTCATCGGTGACATCGCCGGATGTCAGGTTACCGGTGACCGTACCGATGTCATCGAAGACCGACTCGATGGTTGGAGTCTCCGGCTGACCTTGGCTATTGATCTCGACGTTCCAGCTTGGCGATGGCTTGGACTGGTTACCCGCCGGATCCTGCATGACCACGTTGAACGCGTAGTTACCGTCGGCCAGTTCGGTTTCTGGTGTGAACGACCAGGAACCGTCAGCTTCGGTGATGACCACTCGGCCGATTTCTTCGCTGCCGTTACGGATGATCACGGTGTCGCCAACCACGCCGGTGCCTTTGAAGGTCGGGGTGTTGTCATCGGTGATGCCGTCTTCAGCGATCGGGCCGGTGATCGAGCCAGCGTCGTCGATGATTTCGTGCAAGCCGTGACCTTCGTCACCCAGCACCGGATCGCTTGGCGCAACGGTGTCGATTTCGACGTTCCAGCTCGGCGACGGTTTGGACTGGTTGCCCAGCGGGTTCTGCATGATCACGTTGAACGCGTAGTTGCCGTCGGCCAGTTCGGTTTCTGGTGTGAACGACCAGGAACCGTCAGCTTCGGTGATAACCATGCGGCCGATTTCTTCGTTGCCGTTGCGGATGATCACGGTGTCGCCAACCACGCCGGTGCCTTTGAAGGTCGGGGTGGTGTCGTCGGTGACGCCGTTTTCAGCGATCGGGCCGGTGACTTCGCCAGCGTCGTCGATGATTTCGTGCAGGCCGTGACCTTCGTCACCCAGCACCGGATCGCTTGGTGCAACGGTGTCGATTTCGACGTTCCAGCTTGGCGAAGGATTCGACGGGTTGCCCGCCGGATCCTGCATGACCACGTTGAACGCGTAGTTGCCGTCGGCCAGTGCGGTTTCTGGTGTGAACGACCAGGAACCGTCAGCTTCGGTGATGACCACGCGGCCAATTTCTTCGCTGCCGTTACGGATGATCACAGTGTCGCCAACTACGCCGGTGCCTTTGAAGGTCGGGGTGTTGTCGTCGGTGACGCCGTTTTCAGCGATCGGGCCGGTGACTTCACCGGCGTCGTCGATGATCTCGTGCAGGCCGTGTCCTTCGTCACCCAGCACCGGATCGCTTGGCGCAACGGTGTCGATTTCGACGTTCCAGTTCGGCGAAGGCTGGGACTGATTGCCCAGCGGGTTCTGCATGATCACGTTGAACGCGTAATTGCCGTCGGCCAGTTCGGTTTCTGGTGTAAACGACCAGGAACCGTCAGCTTCGGTGATGACCACGCGGCCGATTTCTTCGTTGCCGTTACGGATGATCACAGTGTCGCCAACCACGCCGGTGCCTTTGAAGGTCGGGGTGGTGTCGTCGGTGACGCCGTTTTCAGCGATCGGGCCGGTGACTTCGCCAGCGTCGTCGATGATTTCGTGCAGGCCGTGACCTTCGTCACCCAGTACGGGATCGCTTGGTGCAACGGTGTCGATTTCGACGTTCCAGCTCGGCGATGGATTGGACTGGTTGCCCGCCGGATCCTGCATGACCACGTTGAACGCGTAGTTGCCGTCGGCCAGTTCGGTTTCTGGTGTGAACGACCAGGAACCGTCAGCTTCGGTGATGACCACGCGGCCGATTTCTTCGTTGCCGTTACGGATGATCACGGTGTCGCCAACCACGCCGGTGCCTTTGAAGGTCGGGGTGGTGTCGTCGGTGATGCCGTTTTCAGCGATCGGGCCAGTGATTTCGCCAGCATCGTCGATGATTTCGTGCAGGCCATAGCCTTCGTCACCCAGTACGGGATCGCTTGGTGCAACGGTGTCGATTTCGACGTTCCAGCTCGGCGAAGGATTCGACTGGTTGCCCGCTGGGTTCTGCATGACCACGTTGAATGCGTAGTTACCGTCGGCCAGTTCGGTTTCTGGTGTGAACGACCAGGAACCGTCAGCTTCGGTGATGACCACGCGGCCGATTTCTTCGCTGCCGTTACGGATGATCACGGTGTCGCCAACCACGCCGGTGCCTTTGAAGGTCGGGGTGTTGTCGTCGGTGACGCCGTTTTCAGCGATCGGGCCGGTGACTTCACCGGCGTCGTCGATGATCTCGTGCAGGCCGTGTCCTTCGTCACCCAGCACCGGATCGCTTGGCGCAACGGTGTCGATTTCGACGTTCCAGTTCGGCGAAGGCTGGGACTGATTGCCCAGCGGGTTCTGCATGATCACGTTGAACGCGTAATTGCCGTCGGCCAGTTCGGTTTCTGGTGTAAACGACCAGGAACCGTCAGCTTCGGTGATGACCACGCGGCCGATTTCTTCGTTGCCGTTACGGATGATCACAGTGTCGCCAACCACGCCGGTGCCTTTGAAGGTCGGGGTGGTGTCGTCGGTGACGCCGTTTTCAGCGATCGGGCCGGTGACTTCGCCAGCGTCGTCGATGATTTCGTGCAGGCCGTGACCTTCGTCACCCAGTACGGGATCGCTTGGTGCAACGGTGTCGATTTCGACGTTCCAGCTCGGCGATGGATTGGACTGGTTGCCCGCCGGATCCTGCATGACCACGTTGAACGCGTAGTTGCCGTCGGCCAGTTCGGTTTCTGGTGTGAACGACCAGGAACCGTCAGCTTCGGTGATGACCACGCGGCCGATTTCTTCGTTGCCGTTACGGATGATCACGGTGTCGCCAACCACGCCGGTGCCTTTGAAGGTCGGGGTGGTGTCGTCGGTGATGCCGTTTTCAGCGATCGGGCCAGTGATTTCGCCAGCATCGTCGATGATTTCGTGCAGGCCATAGCCTTCGTCACCCAGTACGGGATCGCTTGGTGCAACGGTGTCGATTTCGACGTTCCAGCTCGGCGAAGGATTCGACTGGTTGCCCGCTGGGTTCTGCATGACCACGTTGAATGCGTAGTTACCGTCGGCCAGTTCGGTTTCTGGTGTGAACGACCAGGAACCGTCAGCTTCGGTGATGACCACGCGGCCGATTTCTTCGCTGCCGTTACGGATGATCACGGTGTCGCCAACCACGCCGGTGCCTTTGAAGGTCGGGGTGTTGTCGTCGGTGACGCCGTTTTCAGCGATCGGGCCGGTGACTTCACCGGCGTCGTCGATGATCTCGTGCAGGCCGTGTCCTTCGTCACCCAGCACCGGATCGCTTGGCGCAACGGTGTCGATTTCGACGTTCCAGTTCGGCGAAGGCTTGGACTGAATGCCCAGCGGGTTCTGCATGACCACGTTGAATGCGTAGTTACCGTCGGCCAGTTCGGTTTCCGGTGTGAACGACCAGGAACCGTCAGCTTCGGTGATGACCACGCGGCCGATTTCTTCGTTGCCGTTACGGATGATCACGGTGTCGCCAACCACGCCGGTACCTTTGAAGGTCGGAGTGCTGTCGTCGGTGATGCCGTTTTCAGCGATCGGGCCGGTGACTTCGCCAGCGTCGTCGATGATTTCGTGCAGGCCATAGCCTTCGTCACCCAGCACCGGATCGCTTGGTGCAACGGTGTCGATTTCGACGTTCCAGCTCGGCGAAGGGTTCGACGGGTTGCCCGCCGGATCCTGCATGACCACGTTGAACGCGTAGTTGCCGTCGGCCAGTGCGGTTTCTGGTGTGAACGACCAGGAGCCGTCAGCTTCGGTGATGACCACGCGACCAATTTCTTCGCTGCCGTTACGGATGATCACAGTGTCGCCAACCACGCCGGTGCCTTTGAAGGTCGGGGTGTTGTCGTCGGTGACGCCGTTTTCAGCGATCGGGCCGGTGACTTCACCGGCGTCGTCGATGATTTCGTGGAGGCCGTGTCCTTCGTCACCCAGCACCGGATCGCTTGGCGCAACGGTGTCGATTTCGACGTTCCAGTTCGGCGAAGGCTGGGACTGATTGCCCAGCGGGTTCTGCATGATCACGTTGAACGCGTAATTGCCGTCGGCCAGTTCGGTTTCTGGTGTAAACGACCAGGAACCGTCAGCTTCGGTGATGACCACGCGGCCGATTTCTTCGTTGCCGTTACGGATGATCACAGTGTCGCCAACCACGCCGGTGCCTTTGAAGGTCGGGGTGGTGTCGTCGGTGACGCCGTTTTCAGCGATCGGGCCGGTGACTTCGCCAGCGTCGTCGATGATTTCGTGCAGGCCGTGACCTTCGTCACCCAGTACGGGATCGCTTGGTGCAACGGTGTCGATTTCGACGTTCCAGCTCGGCGATGGATTGGACTGGTTGCCCGCCGGATCCTGCATGACCACGTTGAACGCGTAGTTGCCGTCGGCCAGTTCGGTTTCTGGTGTGAACGACCAGGAACCGTCAGCTTCGGTGATGACCACGCGGCCGATTTCTTCGTTGCCGTTACGGATGATCACGGTGTCGCCAACCACGCCGGTGCCTTTGAAGGTCGGGGTGGTGTCGTCGGTGATGCCGTTTTCAGCGATCGGGCCAGTGATTTCGCCAGCATCGTCGATGATTTCGTGCAGGCCATAGCCTTCGTCACCCAGTACGGGATCGCTTGGTGCAACGGTGTCGATTTCGACGTTCCAGCTCGGCGAAGGATTCGACTGGTTGCCCGCTGGGTTCTGCATGACCACGTTGAATGCGTAGTTACCGTCGGCCAGTTCGGTTTCTGGTGTGAACGACCAGGAGCCGTCAGCTTCGGTGATGACCACGCGGCCGATTTCTTCGTTGCCGTTACGGATGATCACGGTGTCGCCAACCACGCCGGTACCTTTGAAGGTCGGGGTGTTGTCGTCGGTGATGCCGTTTTCAGCGATCGGGCCGGTGATTTCGCCAGCATCGTCGATGATTTCGTGCAGGCCATAGCCTTCGTCACCCAGCACCGGGTCGGTTGGCGGTGTAGTGTCAATCTTGATCACGAACTCCGGAGACGGATCGGACTGACGACCGATTTCGTCCTGGATGATGATGTCGAGCTTATGCTCGCCTTCTTCCAGGTCGGGAGTGAAGGTCCACTTGCCGTCTTCATCGATTACGACTTCGCCGATCACTTCGCCCTTGTCACGGATGATCACGGTGTCGCCAGGGTTACCGCTGCCGTTAAGGGTCGGTGTCAGGTCGTCGGTTTCGCCGCCATTGAGGACCGGGCCGGTGACCGGGCCGAAGTTGTCGATGACTTCGTTGAGGCCGGGGCCGCTGCCATCGATGGACGGAGCGTCCGGACGGGTGGTGCTGTCAACCTTGACGACCCACTCTGCAGACGGGGCGGACTCATTACCCGATGGTGTTTTAATGATGACGTTGAACGCATACTCGCCGTCAGGCAGTTCACTTTCTGGAGTGAATGACCAACTGCCATCCGCATTTTCGATGGTGACGCTGCCGATGATCGTAGTGCCGTTACGGATGATCATGGTGTCGCCAGGTTTACCTGTCCCTTTCAGGGTCGGCGTACGGTCGTCAGTTTCACCTCCGTTGAGGATCGAACCGGTGACCGGACCGAAGTCGTCGATGACCTCGCTGATACCAGGGCCATCGCCACCCAGGACGGGGGTTTCAGGCAGCGTAGTGTCGACGATGAGAATCCATGGCGCGGACGGATCGGACAGGTTGCCTACCGCATCCTTGGCACGAACGGTCAGGCTGTGGCTGGCATCGGACAGGGGGGCTGTCAGTGTTATGGACCAGTTGCCGTTGATATCTGCTTTGGTTTCGCCAATGACAGTGTTGCCATCGTAGATGTAGATGAAGGCGTTCTTTTCCGCGGTACCGGACAGAGTCGGTTGTGGATCGTCGGTTACGCTGCCGGAAGCAATGCTGCCCTGCACAGCGCCGACCATATCCTGCACGTCATCGATGATCGGTGGCGGCGGCGGTACTCTGTCAAGGTTGATGCTGTAAGGGGGTGAGACTTGCGAAACGTTGCCCACAAAGTCGGTGACCTCGATACGGAAGTCAAATTGGCCATCTCTGTTGAGGAGAGCCAGAGGGATTTCCACACTCCAACTACCGTCCATCTTGGCTTGAATGGACAGCAGCGCTCTGTTGCCCTCGAAGATGGTCACAACGCCCTGGCGTTCCGTGACACCCGAGAGTACCGGAGCGACATTACCGATGCTCTCACCAGATTCCAGGACGGTATCGCCAACCATGATCTTGTCGATAAAAGACCGAGTTGGCGAAGTGCCGTCAACCAACAGGCTGACTGGAGAGCCGAGGACATTACCGGTTGCCATATCCATGACACTGAAAATGTAGGCCCCATCCAATGTGGTGGTTCCCGGAACGTACGACCACTGGCCGTCAGGGCCAACCTCAATGATGTCGATGGGTTCGCCATTTTGCAGGAACAGCAGCGTCGAGCCTGGAGTCCCTCCGCCCTGGAACAAGGGGAAGCGCTCGTCAGTAACGAAGTTGGTGACGTCTCCGATCGCTTCACCGGTCCGGTCGAGAATGCTGTTGATCCCGGGCTGAGCGGATGAGCGTGCTTCAGCCCCAAAGGTCGTTATCATTGCTTCGGCGTTCTGGGGTTCAGGTCCATCAACCGCAGATGGGCTTTGCGCCTCTACCGCTTCATGCAGTGTTTGAAGAGTTGCTTGGCGCTGAATGCTATGCAGGAACGCTGCCTCGGGCTGGTCCTGCAAAACAACCGGCTCTGCGTTCATCAGTGTGACGGCTCCCTGGAGCGTCCCAGCGGAGGACGAGAGCTGCAGGCGATACTCGCCATTCTGGTGCAACGAATGCAAGCTGCCTTGGGTCAGGAAGAAGTCTTTGACTACCACTGCGCTCGAGGGCGCATTACTGAGATTCAGGTGCAGGTCGTTATCGATACGCTGGGTAAGCACATGATCGGCCAATGAGGCATTGTCTTGCTGGGTGACAATGTAGCGAGCACCGTCCATAGCCTGAATCGGCTGGCTTTCCGTGCTCTGCTCACTCATCGGATAGAAGTAGAGCGTGTTCCTATCATTGATAAAAGCGAAGTTCATTGCATGCATCTCATGGTTGATATTAAGAAAAACAGACGAGGAGGGCCTAAGCCCGGTCTAGCGGTAGTGGGCGACCCCTGGGTCGCCCGGGTTGGTTCAAATAAGCTCGACCGTGACACCGACTTGAACGAGTACCTCGGTGTTCATGATCGAGTGGGTGTAGACCTGATACTGAATGCCGCTTGCAGTGAGCGGATCGCCACTGGTGTTCCATTCACCAATGTCCATGCCGTTGGGCAGCAGCGTGCTGAGCTGGACTACGTCATCGGAGTCGCCTGTAACCCCGATTTGCAACTTGCCGCCCATGACCCAGTAGTTTGTGGTGCCCAGGTGCAGCACATCGCCTAGAGAGACCTTGAGCGTGTTGGCGCCAGTGCCAGCAAGTTCGAAGCTCTCGACAGAACTCAGGCGTGTACCCAGTGCCGTGAGGTCCAGTACCTGGTCTTGGCCTAACAACTTGAGCGAGTCTCCGCCGCCGCCGTTGCCTGCGATCAACTTGATTTTGTCCAGTACGCTGACATCGGTGATTTCATAGAGGTCGTTGGCATTCGTGCCGTAGATCTCGGTCTCTTCACCAGTGATCCGATAGACGAATCTTGGTGGCACGACGATGGGCGAGCCATTGATATCGGCATTGACGTAGCCGGAGGGGTTGCCGGCTCGGTCGATGGTGGCGGCGCCAACGATGGTGATCGACGGGTCCAAGGTCATTCTCACGCTGCCCGCATCGAAGTCTTCCTGGGTAAGTATGTGCTCGTAGCGGAAATCACCACGGTTGCCGACGATGATCAGGCGGTCACCCACCTCCAGTTGCATCTCCGGACGCCCGCCAAGAGGCGGCAGGCCGACCAATACATCGCCATCGATCAAGGCAACCGATGTCGGACGCAACGGCAAGAAGCGATCCCATGTCACGTCTTGCGAGGTTATGGAGCCAGATTGGCCTTCGGCGTTCGTTACTCGAGTCTGGATGTTCCAGAGAGAGTTCTCGTTGGCGCGGATGGTCCGATCTTGGAATACCCAATGCGTACCCTGAACAATGGCGGCGCTCCAGGTAATGCCACCGTCGACCGAGACCTCCACACGTTCGCCGGCATTCAATGCAGAATCCAGCTCACCATAGATCGGCTGGCCAGGAAGACCGTCGTTGGTAATGAAGTCATAGACGTCGATGCCCGTGTCCCGGCCCAGGTAAAAGCTGCTTGCGCTTTGGATTGGAGCAACCACCGCAGGAGTAACCACAGTGATGGTCCACAAGTCGGAAACCAGCGAGGGGTTGCCCGCTTTATCCTGGGCGACTGCGCTCAGGTAATGGGGTCCGTCTTCCAATTCGGCGGTGAAGCTCCAGCGACCCTGGTCATCGACTTCGGCTTCACCCAGCAGCTGGTCGTTATCATAGATAAAGACACGCGAGCCGATTTCGGTACTGCCTGTCAGGGTCGGAGTCTTGTCATCCGTTGTACCGCCCTGTGCTATCGGCCCCGTCTCGTCGCCAAAATCGTCATGGATTTCATCGATGGTCGGAGCGTCGGGCCAGGTGGTATCGATCTCGACATTCCAGCTCGGCGAAGGATTGGACTGGTTACCGGCCGGATCCTGCATGACCACGTTGAACGCGTAATTGCCTTCGGCCAGTTCGGTTTCTGGTGTAAACGACCAGGAACCGTCAGCTTCGGTGATGATCACACGGCCGACTTCTTCGTTGCCGTTACGGATGATCACGGTGTCGCCAACCACGCCGGTGCCTTTGAAGGTCGGGGTGGTGTCATCGGTGACGCCGTTTTCAGCGATCGGGCCGGTGATCGAGCCCGCGTCGTCAATGATCTCGTGCAGGCCGTGACCTTCGTCACCCAGCACCGGATCGCTTGGCGCAACGGTGTCGATTTCGACGTTCCAGCTCGGCGATGGTTTGGACTGGTTGCCCAGTGGGTTCTGCATGATCACGTTGAACGCGTAGTTGCCGTCGACCAGTTCGGTTTCCGGTGTGAACGACCAGGAACCGTCAGCTTCGGTGATGACCACGCGGCCGATTTCTTCGTTGCCGTTGCGGATGATCACGGTGTCGCCAACCACGCCGGTGCCTTTGAAGGTCGGGGTGGTGTCGTCGGTGATGCCGTTTTCAGCGATCGGGCCGGTGACTTCGCCAGCGTCGTCGATGATTTCGTGCAGGCCATAGCCTTCGTCACCCAGTACCGGATCGCTTGGCGCAACGGTGTCGATTTTGACGTTCCAGCTCGGCGAAGGATTCGACGGGTTGCCCGCTGGGTTCTGCATGATCACGTTGAACGCGTAGTTGCCGTCGACCAGTTCGGTTTCCGGTGTGAACGACCAGGAACCGTCAGCTTCGGTGATGACCACGCGGCCGATTTCTTCGTTGCCGTTACGGATGATCACGGTGTCGCCAACCACGCCGGTGCCTTTGAAGGTCGGGGTGGTGTCGTCGGTGATGCCGTTTTCAGCGATCGGACCGGTGATTTCGCCCGCGTCGTCGATGATTTCGTGCAGGCCGTGATCTTCGTCACCCAGTACGGGATCGCTTGGTGCAACGGTGTCGATTTCGACGTTCCAGCTCGGCGAAGGCTTGGACTGGTTGCCCGCCGGATCCTGCATGACCACGTTAAACGCGTAGTTGCCGTCGGCCAGTTCGGTTTCTGGTGTGAACGACCAGGAACCGTCAGCTTCGGTGATGACCACGCGGCCAATTTCTTCGCTACCGTTACGGATGATTACGGTGTCGCCAACCACGCCGGTGCCTTTGAAGGTCGGGGTGGTGTCGTCGGTGATGCCGTTTTCAGCGATCGGGCCGGTGACTTCGCCCGCGTCGTCGATGATCTCGTGCAGGCCGTGACCTTCGTCACCCAGTACGGGATCGCTTGGTGCAACGGTGTCGATTTCGACGTTCCAGCTCGGCGAAGGATTCGACTGGTTGCCCGCCGGATCCTGCATGACCACGTTGAACGCGTAGTTGCCGTCGGCCAGTTCGGTTTCTGGTGTGAACGACCAGGAGCCATCTTCGCCCACGACGGCGCAGCCAATTTCTTCGCTGCCGTTACGGATGATCACGGTGTCGCCAACCACGCCGGTACCTTTGAAGGTCGGGGTGTTGTCGTCGGTGATGCCGTTTTCAGCGATCGGGCCGGTGATTTCGCCCGCGTCGTCGATGATCTCGTGCAGGCCATGACCTTCGTCACCCAGCACCGGATCCATAGGCGCGGTAGTATCGATCTCGATCCTCCAGATTGGAGAACGGTACGCCCCCTGGAATTCCGGGTTGTCTATGACTACGTTGAACGCGTAGTTGCCGTCGGCCAATTCGGTTTCTGGTGTGAACGACCAGGAACCATCGTCGTTCACTAAGGTGCGGCCGATTTCTTCCTCACCGTTGCGAATCATCACGACGTCGCCAGGCACGCCGGTGCCTTTGAAGGTCGGAGTGCTGTCGTCGGTGACGCCACCATTGGCAATCACGCCGGTTATGCTTCCGACATCATCGATGATCTCGAGTAGGGCGTACGGATGCGCGGAGTTGATCTTGATAATCCAGTCGGGAGACGGCTGCGACTGGTTCCCTGCCGGATCCTGCATGACCACGTTGAACGCGTAGTAGTCGTCGGCCAGTTCGGTTTCTGGTGTGAACGACCAGGAGCCATCTTCGCCCACGACGGCGCGGCCAATTTCTTCGCTGCCGTTACGGATGATCACGGTGTCGCCAACCACGCCGGTGCCTTTGAAGGTCGGGGTGTTGTCGTCGGTGAAGCCGTATTTAGCGATCGGGCCGGTGACGTCACCGACGTCGTCGATGATCTCGTGCAGACCGTGACCTTGGTCACCCAATACCGGGTCCATGGGTGGGGTGGTGTCGACTTCGAAGTTCCACTCTGGGGAAGGGTCGGACTGGCGGCCGAGTTCGTCCTGGATGATGATATCGAGCTTGTGCTCGCCTTCTTCCAGCTCGGGGGTGAAGGTCCACTTGCCATCGTCGCCGATCACGACTTCGCCGATCACTTCGCCCTTGTCGCGGATGATCACGGTATCGCCGGGATTGCCGCTGCCGTTGAGGGTCGGTGTCAGGTCGTCGGTGACGCCTCCATTGACAATAGGCCCGGTGATCGTGCCGGTATCATCGATGATTTCGTCAATGACCTGGGACTCTGGGCGGACGCTGTCAATAGTGACGATCCACTCCGGAGAAGGGTCGGACTGACGGCCGAGTTCGTCCTGGATGATGATGTCGAGCTTGTGCTCGCCTTCTTCCAGCTCAGGGGTGAAGGTCCACTTGCCATCGTCGCCGATCACGACTTCGCCGATCACCTCGCCGTTGTCGCGGATGATCACGGTATCGCCGGGGTTGCCGCTGCCGTTGAGGGTCGGTGTCGGGTCGTCGGTGACGCCACCACTGACAATAGGCCCGGTGATCGCGCCGGCATCATCGATGATTTCGTCAATGACCTGGGACTCTGGGCGGACGCTGTCAATAGTGACGATCCAGTCCGGGGAGGGGGCAGACGTATTACCCGCCGGGTCCTGCATGATCACGTTGAAGGCGTACTCGCCATCAGGCAACGCGCTGTCGGGGGTGAAGGTCCAGGTACCGTCTTCGCCCACTAAGGCGCGGCCGACTTCTTCATCTCCATTACGGATGATCACAGTATCGCCAGGTTCGCCGGTACCATTCAGGGTCGGCGTGTTGTCGTCGGTCAAACCGCCACTGGCAATAGGCCCGGTAAGGGCGCCAGCGTCATCGATGATTTCGTGCAGGCCGTGACCTTCGTCACCCAGTACGGGATCGGTCGGAGGCGTCGTGTCAACGATGATCACCCAGGTGCCTTCCGGATAGCTTATTTTCCCGTTCTCGCCACGGATGAGGATGCCGATCTTGTGCTCGCCATCCGTCAGTTCGGTTTCCGGGGTGAAGCTCCAGGTGCCGTCTTCGCCCACCACTGCGGAGCCGATCTGCTGGTTGCCATCAAAGATCATGATGGTATCGCCGACATTGCCCTTGCCATTGAAGGTCGGGGTGGCGTCATCGGTTAGGCCGCCATTGCTGATCTTGCCAGTGATCGGGCCGAAGTCGTCGATGACTTCATCGATCACATCAGTAACGTTCAGCGGAGGCACTACCACTACCGGAGGTACTGGATTGGACGGCGCGGGTGCTGGGCTACCTCCACCGTTGCCACCCCCACCACCACCTCCTCCACCACCTCCTCCACCGGCGGCACCCAGGGCCGTTGCGCCACCGGCGGCGCCAAGGGCCCAGGGCAGCAGGGCGAAGGCTGCGGTTTCTTCAAGTCCACCAATCTGCTCGCCACCCAGGGCCAGTTCGGCGTTTTCACCGTCCTGCAGCAACCAGGCAGCGGTGCGATCTTCGCCCGAGGTGGCATAGGCGTAGTAGGCCCCATCTTCAGCTTTGCCGATGAGCTCGGAGTGATAGTCGAAGAAGTCCTCGATGACGAGACTAGGGTCGTCCGGATTGTCGCCTTCGAGGAAAAGCAGCAGGTTTTTGCCGGAACGATGCACTTTAACTTTATGCGGAGCGATCCCCGAATCCTTATCGGCAAGGACGTACTTGCCGTCAGGCGTTGCCTTGATCGTCAGGCGAGCGCCTTTGCTATCTGGCTTCAGCGGTACTACTTGCTTGATGTCCTTGCCATCCATCAGCAGAAGTTGAATCGATTGCGTTGTCATGAGCGTGTTTCCAGAGTTTGAGTTGATCTGTCAGTCATATGCACCGGCAAGGCGAGAAGGGCTGCCAAATGCATGAAAGTTGAGGACGAGTGGCTCAGGAAAAAGGAGTCATTTGTACTGAGCCCGGCGAGGTTGCCGATGCATCCAGATCTTGTTCCACGAGGTGTATTTAATCGGCACCGTCCTGACGGCGCTCCCTGATTAGTCTGAAACTGTTGAGTGCGCTTGGTGGTCCGGTACTAAAGGCTCGAATGCACAGCTTTTCAGGCCTGTAACGTCACAGAGAAAGGGGCGAACTCGATGCTGTTTGTTTGCATCGTGTATGAATACCCATTGAGAAGGGGGGCTGCCGGGGGAGGGGATTTATGCAGCCATAAGAAGGCTTGAAATCGTCCGGTTCTGGCCGGTCTGGCAGTGTTCAGAAGCGAACGCTTGTTGGGCGTTAACGTCTGTATAAGATTGGGTTGGCTTGTAAAAAAAGGCCTGCCCTGGGGCAGGCCTCTCTCTGGATCAGGTTGCTTACAGAATGTTGACCTGGACGTTTTGCTCGACCAGAAGCTCTGTGCTTCCCGACAGGTAGGCGTGGTAGATCACGCCATCGATGTTGGTTTCACCGCCATCGGTCCAATTGCCGGCAGGGCCTTCCTTGAGCTGCAGGGTGCTGGAGGCATCGCCCTGGATGACGAATTGTTGCTTGCCATCGGCCAGCAGCAGGTTCTCCACGGTGAGTCCTTCCAGCGATTGCGCACTCAGGCTGATGCTGTTGGAGCTGTCCTTGCCCAAGTCGATTTTCTCGATACCGGTGATCCGACCTATCAGCTCATCCAGGTCGATGCTCATGTCCTTGGCATCCAGCAGCAACACGTCGACGCCTTGGCCGCCATCGATCAACTTGAAGGAAGTATCGCGGATGCCGATGAGGTCATTGCCGTCTCCACCGCGTACTTCAGACAGGGTGTTTTCGTTCAGCAGCACACCCTGCTCGGAGCCATCGTCAAGCAGTATCCACAGCGCAGTGGGGTCTGGCTGGTTGTTACTGCTTGCTGTAAGGGTATGTGATGGCGCGTCAGTCTGGGGATGCACGAGAGCATTGTGTTCGGTGCCAAGAGTCAGGGTTTGTACATTAGATCCTGCGTCTTTTTCGGCTGCGGCGATGGTATCCGAACGAGTGTCCTCGGAGATGCTAGCGGTGGCGATCAGCCCGACATCGTCGAGTACTTCGGTGATTAATGGTGCAGTGCCTGGGGCTACCACGGTCAAGGTGAAGAACGTTGATGATATAAAGATACTAGTACTATAGGTGGAGATTACAATTTCCAAGGTGTACGTTCCAAGTGGCAGATCCGCACCAGGCTGGATTTCAAACTTGTCAGTAGGAAGTAGAACTTCACTACCATAAGATTTGCCGTCAACAAGTAATCTGATTCTACGTACTGAGGGAGAATAATCGAGTTCGCCAATGAACATGGGCCTTCTGTCATCGGTGATCCCTCCATTGATGATCTCACCCGTGACGGGGCCGACGCTATCAATCACTGAGGTGATGTAGACTGGGTCTGGTTTCACGGTGAAACTGAAGTTGGCGTCCGGGCTGATGTTGCCGGCAGCATCGGAAGCGACGACCCGCAGATCGTGCTTGCCGTTAGCCAGCGCTTTATCGGCTGGCACGGTAAAGCTCCACTGAGTGCCGGTGACGGTGGCGTAGCCCAGCAGAGTGTTGCCGTCATAGACTCCTACGGTGCTGCCGGCCGTCACGGTGCCTTTGAGTGTCGGTGTGTTGTCATCGGAGATACCGTCACTGGTGATCTGCCCGGTGTAGGCGCCGAAATCGTCGAGTACCTCGGAGATCACTGGCGCGGCGATCGAGGTTTTCACGGTGAAGCTGAAACTGGCGTCCGGACTGGTGTTGCCGACAGCATCAGAGGCGACGACCCGCAGGTTGTGCGGACCATCAGCCAGCGCTTTATCGGCCGGCACGGTGAAGTTCCAGCTGGTGCCGGTGAGCGTGGCACTGCCGAGCAGTGTCTGGCCGTCGTAGATGTCCACCTTGGTGGTGCCCGCGGCGACGGTGCCGTTGAGGGTCGGCCGGGTGTCGTCGGAAGTGCCGCCATTGATGATTTGCCCGGTGACACTGCCGACATCATCGACCACGTCGGTGATCACTGGCGCGTCCAGTGAGGTTTGCACGGTGAAACTGAAGGTGGCCTCCGGGCTAGCGTTGCCTGCACGGTCAACGGCAGTCACCGTGATCTGGTGCAGGCCAGAGTTCAGGGCTTTTTCCGGCGTGAATGTCCATTTTCCGCTGGCATCGGCAGTGGTTTGGCCAATCAGTTGCGCGTTGTCGTAGATGAAGACCTGGCTGTGGGCTTCGGCGCTGCCGGAGATCACGGGTTGCGTATCGTCGGTGACATCACCCGAGGCCAGAGGCCCCTGGAGCGCGCCGACGTTGTCTTCGACCTGCTCAATCTGCGGCGCGGCAGGGGCTTGGGTATCGATGGTAAACGGATAGGTGGCAGAGCGTGGTCCGATGTTGCCCACGGCGTCCACGGCAGCGACCGAGAAGCTGTACTCGCCGTCGGCCAGGTTGAACAGACTGGTCGAGAAAGACCAGTTGCCCTGGCTGTCGGCCCGCACCGAGAACAACGCTTCGCCATTGAAGTAGATCAGTACGCTGCTCTGGGGCTCGGCCTGACCACTGAAGAACGGACGATTGCTGTTGGTGAAACCACTTTCTTCGATCACTTCGCCCGTGGCGGAGCCAGCACGAGGGGGCGCGAGTTGGGCCTGGGGGGGAGCAGTGCCGTCGAGCACCAGGGTAAAGGGTGGCGAAAGCAGGGCGCCAGAGCCTTCACCGGCCTGGACCCAGAACACGTGACCGCCCTGGATCATGCCTTCGGGGGTAAACGACCAGCGGCCATCACTGCCGACGTGGATTTCTTCCACGGGCTCGCCGTTATCGAAGAGGATCAGTGTGCTGTTGGGGGTGCCAGTGCCCACGAGTCTGGGGTTTGGATCATCGGTGAAACTGCCGGAGCTCAGGTTGCCGGTTGCATTTCCGACGCTGTCGACGGCATTGAGGATAGTGGGTATTTCCATGCTGTTGGCGGAGGCGAAGGTGGTCGGTTGCACGCTGCTTTCATCGGATGCGATGAACATTTGCATGGCTTCGGCGCGGGCTTCGGTGGCCGCGGTAACGGCCGCGATCGACAGGGCCTTGAGGTCCTGGTCGGGGTGGCTGATTGCCAGCAGCAGGCTCAGTTCGGGATGCTCGACTTGAGCGGCCACGGAGCCAAGGCTTTGCGAGGTGAAAGTCACTGGGCCTTGGGCGATGGGCTGTTGTGCGTCCACTGCGCGAAGGAATTGGCCATCGGCGCGCAACAGGTGCAGGTGACTGTTCTGACTGAAGAACTGTTCCAGGGCCACGGCTGGAGAGGCAGACTCCTGGGCTTTGAAGGAGAGCAGCAGATCATCGCCAGCGCGTTCGGCCAGCAGCAGGTCATCCAGGGACTGCTGTTGCTCGACCAGCACGTACAACTCATTGGGGCGGGCGACCAGCATTTGTGTCGGTGCATCAGTGCTCAAAGCGCTGATATGCATCGTCGAATCGTCGGCGATGACTGAAAAGCGGATAGAGCTATCGATAAGAGTTTTCATGGATATCTTGGGTAGGACACATAAGAAGTTGATGTTTAATACAGCGCATAGCTGTCTGATCGACTTGCCCGTATGCGGAAGCTGTCCGCCTGCCTGCTCATCGTGTTTGCGAGTTGCCGTCTCAGGGTTCAGGGCAAGGTGTTTTCCAGGCCCAAAATGAGGTGAGGCGTCATGAATTATTCGCATTGCGAGGATAGGTAGATAGGAAAAGGAGGTGTATCTGATCCGCTTGAAAGCCGAGCCTCGATTACTTGGACTGGTACTAATTGTTGGCGGCAGAGAGGAAAGGAGTGGCTATTGCCAGGACATAAAAAAGGCCTGCCCTGGAGCAGGCCTCGCTCTGGATCAGGTTGCTTACAGAATGTTGACCTGGACGTTTTGCTCGACCAGAAGCTCTGTGCTTCCCGACAGGTAGGCGTGGTAGATCACGCCATCGATGTTGGTTTCACCGCCATCGGTCCAATTGCCGGCAGGGCCTTCCTTGAGCTGCAGGGTGCTGGAGGCATCGCCCTGGATGACGAATTGCTGCTTGCCATCGGTTGGCAGCAGGTTCTCCACGGTGAGACTTTCCAGCGATTGCGCACTCAGGCTGATGCTGTTGGAGCTGTCCTTGCCCAAGTCGATTTTCTCGATACCGGTGATCCGACCTATCAGCTCATCCAGGTCGACGCTCATGTCCTTGGCATCCAGCAGCAACACGTCGGCTCCTTGGTCGCCATCGGTCTGTTCGAAGGAGGTATCGTGAGTGTCGTTTACGTCATTGGCATCATCAACGACTCTCCCGAACAACGGCTGCTCGTCAATCGCAAGACTGGGCGTGGTCGCGTTGGCTGTTGAGGTATGTGAAGGGCTGTCGGTCAAGGCGTAAGCAGCATGATCACTCGACTCGGAAGTCTGCTCTTCGGCAGCAAAAACTGCTGCGGATCGAGGGCGCGGCCAGCTTGGATTACCGACGATGTAATCATCGGTAGCATACGTAGCGCTAACGTTGCCTGCTTTGTCTACTGCCTTAACGTAGAGCCAGTAATAACCTACGCTCAAACCACCCGCTTGCCCTCCCAGGGTATGCCAGTAGCCATTAGCATCGGCGACGCCAGTCCATTGAGTCCAGGTTTTACCATCAGTGATATTCGTTACAAAAATAGTGATAGCGGCTCCCGGCTCGGTGTATCCGTCCAGCTTCATGTTCGAGTCTGATTGCACGTACCATTTTTTAGGCTGTCTGGAACTGCCAATCGCCGTTCCCCAGGCATCGTAAACGTTGAAATGCGCAGGGCCCGGCGCAATGGTATCAACGGTTAGCGAAAAGCTGTTCGACTGCAGCCCTGTTCCGGACACGGAAGCGGTGAAGGTGTGAGTACCATTGGCCAGTGGAGAGGGTGGAGTAAACGTCCAAACGCCGTCAGTTCCAGTTGTTACGGTGTAGGACTGGGATCCGTAACGAATGTTCACGTTTACCGATGCAGAAGCATGACCGGAAATTGTGGGCTGAGTGTCGTTTGTGAAACCGCCATTGACGATCGTGCCAATGACCGGCTGTTGATCGTCGTATGCAGAGTCAATGGTTAACCGGGTACTGACTGTGAGTCTGAAGGTAGCAGCTGGGCTGGTGTTACCCGCAGCGTCAGTGGCGATTACACGTAGATCATACAGAGCGTCGGCCAGTGCCGTTAGCGGTGTGAAGCTCCAGGTGGTGCCGGAGACGATAGCGTTGCCCAGCAGGGTCTGACCGTTGTAGACCCGCACGGTGCTGCCAGCGCTGACGGTGCCACTCAGGGTTGGAGTGGAGTCATCGGTGATGCCTTTGTCAGGGATCTGGCCGGTGACGCTGCCGACATCGTCGATCACGCCGATGATCACTGGTGCGGCGAGCGAGGTTTTCACGGTGAAGCTGAAGCTGGCGTCCGGGCTGGTGTTGCCGGCGCTATCGGTGGCGACGACCCGCAGGTTGTGTGGACCATCAGCCAGCGCTTTATTGGCCGGCACGGTGAAGTTCCAGCTGGTGCCGGTGAGGGTGGCACTGCCGAGCAGTGTCTGGCCGTCGTAGATGTCCACCTTGGTGGTGCCCGCGGCGACGGTGCCGTTGAGGGTCGGCCGGGTGTCGTCGGAGGTGTCACCACTGGCAATGCTGCCGGTGACGCTGCCGACATCATCGATCACGCCGGTGATCACTGGCGCGGCGATCGAGGTTTTCACGGTGAAGCTGAAACTGGCGTCCGGGCTGGTGTTGCCGGCAGCATCGGAAGCGACGACCCGCAGGTTGTGCGGACCATCAGCCAGCGCTTTATTGGCCGGCACGGTGAAGTTCCAGCTGGTGCCGGTGAGGGTGGCACTGCCGAGCAGTGTCTGGCCGTCGTAGATATTCACCTTGGTGGTGCCCGCGGCGACGGTGCCGTTGAGGGTCGGCTGGGTGTCGTCGGAAGTGCCGCCATTGATGATTTGCCCGGTGACACTGCCGACATCGTCGATCACGCCGGTGATCACTGGCGCGGCGATCGAGGTTTTCACGGTGAAGCTGAAACTGGCGTCCGGGCTGGTGTTGCCGGCAGCATCGGAAGCGACGACCCGCAGGTTGTGCGGACCATCAGCCAGCGCTTTATCGGCTGGCACGGTGAAGTTCCAGCTGGTGCCGGTGAGGGTGGCACTGCCGAGCAGTGTCTGGCCGTCGTAGATATTCACCTTGGTGGTGCCCGCGGCGACGGTGCCGTTGAGGGTCGGCCGGGTGTCGTCGGAGGTGTCACCACTGGCAATGCTGCCGGTGACGCTGCCGACATCATCGATCACGTCGGTGATCACTGGCGCGTCCAGTGAGGTTTGCACGGTGAAACTGAAGGTGGCCTCCGGGCTAGCGTTGCCTGCCCGGTCAACGGCAGTCACCGTGATCTGGTGCAGGCCAGAGTCCAGGGCTTTTTCCGGCGTGAATGCCCATTTGCCGCTGGCATCGGCAGTGGTTTGGCCAATCAGTTGCGCGTTGTCGTAGATGAAGACCTGGCTGTGGGCTTCGGCACTGCCGGAGAACACTGGCTGTGTATCGTCGGTGACATCACCCGAGGCCAGAGGCCCCTGGAGCGCGCCGACGTTGTCTTCGACCTGCTCAATCAGCGGCGCGGCAGGGGGGTGGGTATCGATAGTAAACGGGTAGGTGGCAGAGCGTGGTCCGATGTTGCCCACGGCGTCCACGGCAGCGACCGAGAAGCTGTACTCGCCGTCGGCCAGGTTGAACAGGCTGGTCGAGAAGGACCAGTTGCCTTGGCTGTTGGCCTGCACCGAGAACAACGCTTCGCCATTGAAGTAGATCAGTACGCTGCTCTGGGGCTCGGCCTGACCACTGAAGAACGGGCGATTGCTATTGGTGAAACCACTTTCTTCGATCACTTCGCCCGTGGCGGAGCCTGCACGAGGGGGCGCGAGTTGGGCCTGGGGGGGAGCAGTGCCGTCGAGCACCAGGGTAAAGGGTGGCGAAAGCAGGGCGCCAGAGCCTTCACCGGCCTGGACCCAGAACACGTGACCGCCCTGGATCATGCCTTCGGGGGTAAACGACCAGCGGCCATCACTGCCGACGTGGATTTCTTCCACGGGCTCGCCGTTATCGAAGAGGATCAGTGTGCTGTTGGGGGTGCCAGTGCCCACGAGTCTGGGGTTTGGATCATCGGTGAAACTGCCGGAGCTCAGGTTGCCGGTTGCATTTCCGACGCTGTCGACGGCATTGAGGATAGTGGGTATTTCCATGCTGTTGGCGGAGGCGAAGGTGGTCGGTTGCACGCTGCTTTCATCGGATGCGATGAACATTTGCATGGCTTCGGCGCGGGCTTCGGTGGCCGCGGTAACGGCCGCGATCGACAGGGCCTTGAGGTCCTGGTCGGGGTGGCTGATTGCCAGCAGCAGGCTCAGTTCGGGATGCTCGACTTGAGCGGCCACGGCCCCAAGGCTTTGCGAGGTGAAAGTCACTGGGCCTTGGGCGATGGGCTGTTGTGCGTCCACTGCGCGAAGGAATTGGCCATCGGCGCGCAACAGGTGCAGGTGACTGTTCTGACTGAAGAACTGTTCCAGGACTACGGCTGGAGTGGCTGGCTCTTGGGTGTTGAAGGAGAGCAGCAGATCATCGCCAGCGCGTTCGGCCAGCAGCAGGTCATCCAGGGATTGCTGTTGCTCGACCAGCACGTACAACTCGTTGGGGCGGGCGACCAGCATTTGTGTCGGTGCATCAGTGCTCAAAGCGCTGATATGAATCGTCGAATCGTCGGTGATGACTGAAAAGCGGATAGAGCTATCGATAAGAGTTTTCATGGCAACCTTGGGCAGGACACATAAGACGTTGATGTTTAATACAGCGCGCAGCTGCCTGATCGACTCGCCCGTTTGCGGACGCTGTCGTCAGCCTGCTGATCGTGTTTGCGAGTTGCCGTCTCAGGGTTCAGGGCAAGGTGTTTTCCAGGCCCAAAATGAGGGGAAGCGTCATAGTTTTTCGCAGTGTGCAGGGTAGGAGGGGGGCGAAAGTCGAAGCTATCTGATTGATCTGAAATGATTTGTCTGCATGGGTGTCATTGTAAGAAAGCTGCCGAGTGGTCAGATAACGTAAGGGGGGACGCCGGCTTTTTCTCGATTCAACTGAGGTGTTGGCTACGCCCTGCTTTAGATGGGCTTGGAGTTTGGTACGAGTCAGGTATTGCCTTGAGCTATGGAGCGGTACGATAGGTCCTCACTCCGTGAGATCTTCCAGGTCGGGCAATTCGTATCGTGAGCAATGCCTCAAGAAGTGTTCGGCACTACGTACTTCTGGTGTGACTTACAGTCGAACACCGCCAAGCGAGCCGCTGCACGATGAAAAAAAATAGCGCCAAGCACTTCAGTCTGCAATCAATACAATCTGCCGTGGGTAAAGGACAGTTAGAACGTGCTCAGCACATGGCCAGACAGTGGCTGCACAAAGCCCCTAAGAATCACGAGGTGCTGCATGTCTATGGGGTTATTTGCCTTTTGCGTAATGACCCACAGCAAGCACAGCGATACATCGAGCGTGCATTGGCTGTTCATGAGGATGGGACTTATCACCTGAATCTGGCCCTTGCTCACCAGCGACTGGGGCAGTCCGATGCTGCGCAAAGCGCGTTTCGCAGGTGTCTTGAGTTGCAGCCCGGCAATGCCACGGCCAGTAATAATCTGGGCAATATTCTGCGGACCAAGCGCCGCTTTGCCGAGGCAGAGGTGCTCTATCGCTCGAGCATGGCCCAGCATCCGAGCTATGTGTTACTGCAACTGAATCTGGGGCGCGTACTGGTTGAGCAGAGCAGGAGCGAGGAGGCGATCCAGATTTTTCGTGCTGCCTTGGAATTGGCTCCGGGTAATGTGGAGTTACGGACTGCTCTGGCGGGTGCCTTGTCGATACGCAAGCACTATGTAGAGGCCGCAGTGCTGCTCAGGCAGTTGGGCAACTGGGCCGAGCTGCAGAGCGTGCTGCGCTGGCTGGCGGACTGGTCGCAGTTGGCACGTGTGGATACAGCGTTACTGCAACAACTGGGACAGGACCCGGCGCTCCGACCTTCCCCTTGGGGCATGATCAATGTGCCGGAACTGACAGCTGCACAGCACCGTGACATAGGCTATCGCTATGCCTCGCACTGGTGGGCTGCAGCCCTAAAGTCGATGCCGCTGCAAGTGGAGCCGCCCTCCGGAGAAAAGCTGCGTGTCGGTTATCTATCTTGCGATTTCTTTGACCATGCGACTCTGCATTTGTTGATCGGGGTGCTGGAGGCTCATGATCAGGAGCGTGTGGAGATTCATCTCTTCGACCACAGCCCGGTGCGTGAGGATGCCTTTACCCGTCGTCTAGCAGCCAGCGGCTTGCGGCGTCATGAGTTAAATGCTCTAAGCGATGAAGCGGCTGCCAGGTTGATCAGTGAGCAGCGTCTGCACATCCTGGTGGACATCAAGGGCTACACCACGGGAGCACGCCTGGGTATTTGCGCTTACCGACCTGCCCCTGTATTGGTCAGTTGGCTCGGTTATCCGGGCAGTCTTGGTCACCCACGGCTGGCTGACTACATCATTGGTGATGAGACCGTGACACCACCGGAGCACTCCGCGCATTTCAGCGAAACACTGGCGTTACTTCCCCATTGTTATCAGCCTAACGATCGTCATCGTCCGATCGCTGTAGCCCCAAGCAGAAGTGCTGCAGGCCTGCCCGAGTCAGGCGTTGTACTGTGCAGCTTCAATCAAGTGCTCAAGCTTAATCCTCGAGAATTCGACATTTGGTGCCTGTTGCTCGAGAAGGTGCCTGACAGTGTGCTTTGGTTACTTGACCCTGAGGTTGAAGAGACCCGGAGCAACCTTCGACGGGAAATGTCGCAAAGAGGCATAGATACCTCGCGTCTGCTGTTCGCCCCGCGCCTGCTGCAGGCAGAACATCTGGCCAGACTGTCACTGGCCGATCTGGCATTGGACAGTTTTCCCTGCACCTCACACACCACGGCCAGCGATGCCCTCTGGGTTGGCTTGCCAATGGTGGCGCGTCTGGGCGAGACGTTCGCCAGCCGAGTCAGTTCCAGCCTGCTGCGGGCGCACGGTTTTGCTGAGTTGGTCGCAAAGGATGAGGCGGACTACGTTGAAAAATTGCTGGTTTTGGCGACGTCTTTCGAACAACGCGCAGCGCTACGCACTCGGCTGATGGCCGCGCGCATGACATCGCCTCTGTTCGATACGCTAGGTTTCACTCGCGACCTGGAAGCACTCTACGAGGCAATTTGGGCGGATCGCGGTCGCGCCAAGAGCTCAGGAACAGTGGTTCGCGCTGTTCAGCTTTAGTTGTTATCCGACTTAGCGATCAACGGATTTCGGTGGCCCAGCTCGGGTACCTGAGCTGTTGGCCAACAATGTGCGCGCCTGGGGACCCGTAGGCAGTAAGCGCTCCTGTGCAGCAAGGTCTTGAGAGAACAGCTTCCATTCATGCTCTATGACTTCATAGGGAACGTAAGTACTCATGGTTTTCTGATCGTGTTGCGATGCAGAGAAGGGTAAGAAGATACCGATGGTCATCCCGACTACGGCATTATCCGAACCATAGACTGCTCCTCCCGACATGCCTGCTTCTACCGGGGCGTCACAGAGCGCATAAACGCCCCGATCATTCTTATGGTTCAAGCGTACCCGTGTGCCGCTATTGGTGCCGATGCCCTTGACCGTCAACATCAGCATATTGATGCCCGCCGTCTTGACGGGCTCGCCAACAACAGAGGCGCGCCAGTTGGGAATCACACCGTCGGCACTGCGCCGGATAAACACCAGATCACAGCCCGTGCTGCAGCGATATTTCACGTTGGCCAACCGTGGTGTGTGCGCGGCGCTCACTGCGTAGTCTTGGTTCCATTGCACCGCGCTGGCTACATACAAAAAGTTCGTCGAACTGACACTGAAAAGCCCGGGCGTTGGCTCGTCCGGGGCAACGAGCTCGAGGTTGGTGCTGCATGCGTTCAGCATGGATAGTGCGATTGCTAGCGTGCAAATCCTGAGAAAGTACATGGCTTGCTCCCTCTGTGAAACCTCATTTTCACAATGGTAGGACAAGTACTAATGCACTGCTGGTTGTGTCAGAAAAAAACTAACGCTGGCGTCACAGTCTTAGCCAGGGCGCTCAAAAAAACGCCAGAGGCTTTTCTGTCATGTTCGAAGAGGTACTGTCTGAGAGCCGGGCTGAAGCTAGGGGGCTGGGTCGCGCAGATGAGGGCTGGGCTGCAGGTCAATGGCGAGGTGTCTGCGCTGCTAATTGACTGTGCCAGGTGCAGTGAGCTGAGCAGTACTCGTCACTGGTGAGCAGGCGAGTACTGCGTAGATATTGAACTCACAGATCATCTATTGCCGTAGGTGGTTTTCTTGAGCGGGAATGCTTGCAGAAGGCCTGAGCGTTGCAGCCTGTTGGGAGCAACGGTAACAGCAAGGCCGCTCTGATCGACAAACCTGTGCAGTTGGGTTTCCTGTGTGAACCCCAGTTTGCGCATTGCGCTGCATTTCTGTGCGCTTATCGTCTGCTTGGTACGCTTTAGCTGTTCGGCGATGCGGGTCACTGAAAGCCCGTTGGCATAAAGCAGAACAACTTCAGTCTCGCGCCGGGTCAGCCGCAGGCTTGATGGACGCATGGCCAGGATATTGGCCTGCTCGTGTGTTGAGGAGCGAGCCCTGGGTGAAAGGTAGATGGCACCTGCGTGCACGGCATGTACCGCGGAGATCAGGTGATTGATGTCATCGACCTTGTTGAGTACCGAGTTAATCCCGAGCCTTAGAATCTGTGTGACCACCGTCGGATTGTCGATGGTGGTGAATACGATGATTTTTAGTTCCGGGTAACGGCGACGCAGAAGCGCCAACCCGGCCAGACCGTCTGCGGCATCGCCGCCAGGCGTGAGGTAGTCGATGATCAGTACATCGCAGCAGAGCCTGGACAAGCGTTCAATGACCTGAGTTGAATTGCGTACCTTGTCAACGATCTTCAATGTCGTAGCGCTCGACAACTCATGGGCTATTGCGCTAGCCAGCACGGGATGGTCATCGGCGATGAGGATCTTGATCTTCATAATGAACTCCAAAGGACCAGGGTCTCGCATGGAGGCGAGACCAGGGTCGTCGTCAGTAGGGGGTGTTGAGCCCTCTCATCCACAGGGTCAAGCGGCCTGCGCTGGCATAGCTTTTGAGCACTGCCTGGTAGCCATCGAAGCGGCTTGAAACCTCGCTGACGCGATTGTTGTTGTAGTCGCTTTCGGCGATCAGCACATCCAGCAAGGTGCGCCGGCCCAGGTGGTACCACTGCTCGAAAAAGGCCTTGCGCACGTTGTCGGTTTCGCTCGTCAGCTGTCGATACGATTCCGCGCGGTTGAGCAGTGTGCGGGCATCCTGCTCGGAGGTCCTGGTGGCGTACTCCAGGTCCAGTTGCTGTTGTGCCTTGCGTTCGCGCTCGACGTCGGCGCGGGCATAGGCCGCTTCTCGAGCTGCGCTGGCCGAGCCGCCGCGGAACAGCGGCCAGCTGACGCTGAGCGTGGTTTGCCAGGGATGCTCGCGACCAAGTTCATCACGACCGCTGGACTTGTTGACGACCCAGTTCAATTGCGGTTTCTCGCCGGCTTTCAGCGACTTTGCATACTCTTCGGATGCCTTGGCACGCGCATCAGCCTGGCGTACGGCAGGATGCTCATGAGAGGCGGAAACCAGGCGGTCAAGATCGCTGGTCGTCAACGTCCAGTATTCGTTTTCCGGCAGACTGACCGGCGCCTCGCCAATCAATTTGCGCAGACGGATTTCAGTGTCGCGCAGACGGGCTTCGGAACTTTCCAGATTGGATTTTGCCTCCAGCAGGCGCGCTCGGGCCTGGGTCAACTCACTGGCTCGACCACGGTCGACCGTAACGATTTCCTGGAGCATATCCACCAGCGCGCTCATGCGATCGACGTACTGCTGGCTGATCTTGCCAATGCGGCGGTTCTTCTCCAGCTCAACCAGATTCGTTGAGACTTCTTCCGCGAGACCCTCCAGGCTGACCAGATACTCTTGGTCGGCCGCTGTGCTCAAGGACTTGCGACTATTGATAGTGCTGCGCGTACGGCCCCAGTCAAACAGATTGGTGGTCATGTTCAGATTGACCGCCTGGCTCCCGCTATTGGCGTTTTCGTTGCCACCTATCGAACGAGGACGCGTATTGGCGCCTAGGTCGATTTGCGGCAGCAGTTGACCTTCGGCCTCACGGATGTCCGCCTGCGCGGCTTTCTGTTCCGCAAGCGACTGGCGCAGTTGTGGGCTACGTTGGATTGCCTGTTGCAGCGCGGCAGACATTGTCGCGCGAATTTCATTTTCCGGTACTGCGCCCAGCGTGCGCTGGCGGGCTACATCCGGGTTGTCCTTGAGCCACTCGGAGAAATGGACACTTTTGGGTGGCATTGCGGCCTGATTCGCCATGGCTGCGAGGGGGGCCAGCAGCAGAGCGCTGGCCAGTGTGTTGCGAACGAAGTTTTTGATCGTGAAATGCATGGCCTGTTACCTCTCGCGAAATGCTTCACGAGCTTTGAAAATGGGTTTGAGCAAGTAGTCCAGGATGGTCTTCTCTCCGGTGCGGATTTCCACGGTGGCGGTCATGCCCGGGATGATCGGCAGACGTTTGCCACCGGCTTCCAGCCAACTGGTCTCGGTCAGTACCTGGACACGGTAATAAGTGGCGTCGGGACGCCCCGCGGCGAGCTTCTTATCGTCTTGCATGGTGTCCGGGCTGATCAGGGTCACGGTGCCCTTGAGGCCGCCGTAGATGCCATAGTCGTAAGCCGAAACCTTCACTGTTGCTGGCAATCCGGGGCGCAGGAACGCTACGTCCTGAGGCTTGATCTGGCCTTCGATAATCAACTGATCTTCCAGTGGGACGATCTCAAGGATTTCCTCGCCGGCCTGGATGACGCCGCCAATGGTGCTGATGCGTACGTTTTTCACGGTCCCGCGCACGGGGGCATACAGGTTGGTGCGCTCAAGTACATCCTTGCGGCCGACCAGGCTTTCGGTGATCTGTGCCACTTCCAGCTCGACTTTCACCAGTTCGGCGTTGGCCTCGCCCTGGTAGCGGTTGCGGCGCTCGACCACCTGGATCCTCAGGTCATTGGCCTGGCGCCGCATGCGCAGGATTTCTACTTCGGAGAGCAGGCCCCGAGCGGCCAGGGGTTCGGCCAGAGCCGTTTCCTTCATGACCAGCGCGTAGCTGTTTTCCAGCGCCGCGACGCTGTCGTTCAGGGCCTGCTTGCGTGCGTTGTAGGCATTGCTCTCCTGTTCCACCATCAGCTTTTCACCGCGGACATCCTCGGGAAACTCGAGCTTGGTGTTGTAGGCCTCGGCTTGCAGGCGAGCCATCATTGCCTTCATACCCATCAGTTTGGTGTGCATCTCCTGATAGGTGGACTGAGCGCGGGTTGGGTCGATCTTCAGCAGCGTCTGGCCTTTCTCGACCACGTCCCCCTCGCGGACCAGCATCTCCTCAATGATTCCGCTTTCCAGGCTCTTGATAATCTGCTCGCGGCTTTTGGAAATGATCTTCCCTTCACCATGAGTGATTTCCTCCACTCGGGCGAAGTTGGCCCAGGTGATCCCGCAGACGATGATTGCGCCGATCACATACAGGACCTTGCGTGAACCTGGTGTCGACTGGATCAACAGCGACTCACGCAAGTCGCTCATGAAGGCAGCATCACCTGCTTGCAGAGGTGTTGACTTTGGCGCTCGCCGGAATGGGCGCAGTATTTTCTTGAACATGTTATCCGTCCTCATTGGGGCATCTGGGCTTGGGCGACCGGGCGTGCAACGGCCCTGGGCTGTTCGCCGTTGGTGGAAAGCGCAGCAATGATCTTGTCCTTGGGACCGTCGGCCACGATGCGGCCGTCATCGACCACCAGGATCCGGTCAACCAGGTTGAGCAGTGAAGTGCGGTGAGTGACCAGGATCATGCTCTGGCCTTCGCTGGCCCGAGCCAGGTGCGACATGAAGATCGTCTCGGTCTGGGTGTCCATCGCACTGGTAGGTTCGTCCAGCAGCAGGATCCTTGGACGGGCCAGCAGGGTACGAGCCAGGGAGACCAGCTGACGCTGTCCGCCGGACAGGCCGTCGCCCATCTCGCCAATAGGCAGGTTGATACCCATGGGGTGTTTCTGGGCCATCAGATCCAGGCCGGTCAGTTGCAGGACTCGCAGCAATTCATCGGCTGAAGCATCGGGGCGACCGATCATGATGTTTTCGCGCAGGGTGCCAAAGAACAGCCGACTGTCCTGGCCCACATAACCGACCGCGGTCCGCCAGTCGGCAGGGTCGATCTGGGCCACGTCCAGGCCTCCGATCAGCATCTGGCCGCCTGTTGGTTGGTAGAGGCGAGCCATCAGGCGCAGCAGGGTCGATTTGCCGCTGCCAATCTTGCCGAGGATGGCTACGCGCTCTCCCGGTTTGATCGATACATTGATTTTCGACAGTGCCGGTGGGTTGGGTTTGTCTGGCGGGGCCGGATAAGCGAAGTCGGCATTCTTGAGCTCCAGCGGACCCTGGAGTGAAGGCTGGTTCAGGTACTGTGCCTTGGGGTCGCTATCGACCGGCATTTCCATCAAGCGATTCAGCGAAGACAGCGCGGCCTTGGCTTGCTGGAAGCGTACGGCCAGGCCCGCTACCTGGGTCAGTGGGGCCGTGGCGCGACCGGCTAGCATGACGGTACCGATCATCGCCCCCATGGACAGTTCGCCGGCACCAATCAGGTACACACCAATAACGATAAGAATGACGGTCTGCGACTGCTGGAGGAATGTCACCATGTTCATCGCCGTGGATGACAATTGGCGAGATTTCATCGAGGTGCTGGCTGTAGCGGCGCTGAAGGCTTCCCAGCGACGGGTCATGTAGCCCTCACCGCCGACGGCCTTGAGTGTTTCCAGACCCTCCACGGACTCCAGCAATACCCCCTGTCGTAGCGAAGACTCACGCAGGTTTTCACGCATGGTGCGCGCCAGCGGCCACTGGATGACGACACTGATCAGCAGAATGCAAGGAATCATCATCAGCGGAACCCAGCCCAGCGGACCGCCGATAACGAAGATCACACCGACGAACAGCAAGACGAAGGGCAGGTCTGAGATTGCGGCGAGGGTCGCCGAGGTGCAGAAATCTCGTACCGATTCGAACTCGCGCAGTTGGTTGGCAAAGGACCCGGCGGAGGCTGGTTTATGCTCCATGCGGATGGACAGTGCCTGGCGGAACAACAGTGAGCCCATGACCAGGTCGGCTTTCTTCGCGGCCACATCCAGCAAGTGCGCCCGTAGGTACCGAGTAGTCGCCTCGAAACCCATGGCGATGGCGACGCCAATGGCTAGCGACCAGAGGGTCACGTAAGCCTGGTTGGGGACCACGCGGTCGTAGACGTTCATGGTGAAAAACACACTGGACAGGGCCAGCACGTTGATAATGACTGCCGCGATGGCTGCACTGCGGTAATAGCTGCGATAGCGCCACAAGGTGGTGAAAAGCCAGTGGCCCTTGGCGCGTGGGGTTTCCTCACCCGCACGTGTGTCGGTACGCGCCGCCGGCTTTACCAGGATGGCGTGTTCGGCGTACCACTCGCTCAGCTCCTGGTAGTCGATTTCCGCACGGGAATCCAGGCCCATTTCCGGGAACATGACCTGGTACAGCATCTTGCCTTTTTCGTCGCGACGGGTACTGAAAAGGATTGCTGCGCCCTGATCCTTGCGTAGCAGGATGATCGGCATCAGGTGCGAAGAGAACTCATGAGCCCGGCGACGAACCAGACCGCAGGTCAGCCCTGCATTCTTCAGGGCGTCCATCGCTTGAGCAGTGGTCAGCATCGGCCCTTTAGGCAGACCGGCACAGAAACTCTCGGCACTGCGTGGCGAGCCTTGGCGCTCGGACATCCAGAGAGCACATTCGAGCAGGGTGTCGATTACCCGGGTAGGGGGTGCGAGCGTCGGTAAGACGTCCTGCACTTGATTTGATTCTGGGCTTACTGACATCTAAATAATCCTCGGATGAAAGCTGTTTTGGTGGGAGCGGGCCGGGTTGCAGGTGCCTGGAAGGGGGCACGTTCTGTTCTTTTCTAACGGGGTGGAATTCTGGGTTTCAGGGGGGGAGGGCGTCTGTCTGGCTAGTTCGAATGCCAGCCTGGTCGCGTGCGACTAGTACGAGAGTTGTTTTACGGGGGCAGGGGAGAGTGCTTTGAGAGCAGGGAGTACCGACTTTTTTAGCCTGGGAGCGACTTTGTTGTGCGCTTCTCGTACGGGACCCGGTTTGGGCATCAGCTGGGAATTTTGCTTACGAGCAGGCTTGTGGTGTTAACGCCTTTACGCTCGACACTCATCACCAAGGATGGTGCTCTTGTCGCAGTGCCTGATCCGAGCCAGGGCAGAGGAAGAATAGGGGGCGATCCCATGACTCATCGGATCGGCCAACCTGAAAGGTGCTTAGGCCTGGGCGGAGGCCGTCCAGGCACTATCTTTATAAAGGCGGAACTGGATAAGCAGGAATAGGGGCGTTACTTCTGTGAACTGCAGCATTCGTGTGTGTTGCTCCCTGGATTGCCTGCCCACAGGGGAAGTCCAAAAAACGTTGGCCGCTGAAAGTTGCCGCGGGCTGTCAGATGCTGCGCCGGGATTGAAAACTCGCTGTTTGTCAGCTCATACGCGTTTTTATGCTCAAGGCGTGTATAGGCATGATGACTATTGCCTGCACCCATTCCAAACAGTTCAGTGTGATGCAAGAAGAAGTCCTCGATGACGACTGTAGGTTCTTCCAGTGAGTCGCCCTTTAGACAAACCAGCAGGTGCTTGCCAATTCGGCGCATACGGATCTTTTGGGGCGCGTACCCGGTTTCTTGATCAATCAGCACAAAGCGACCTTCTGTGCCTGCCTTGATCTTCAGGTCGAATCCCTTCGCGCCGGGGCGCAGCGACAATGTTTGACGCAGGTGTCTACCCTCCATCAAAAGGAGTTGTACGGTTTGAGTTGCCATGGTTGACCTCGATGCTGTCGGCTGGCTGAAAAAGCCCGCGGCGGCAACGTTTCTAAAATAGAAGAATGTGTGTGGCATCGGCTGCTGAAGTGGCTGCACGACGCTGTTTTCCGAGGCGTTATTAGATAGTTGATGCTTGAAAGAGTCTGCCTGACGGGTACGAAATGTCGCTGGAGTGAAGTGAGCGTTGACCAGAAGCAATCTGTCGGCGAGGGGCTAACGGGGAATGGGGCTAACCTTTCCCCGCTGCATTCAAAGGGATTGTGATGGGGAGGGAGTGGAGGTGGCCATGCCGGCCTCAAAGGCATAGCGAAAAAGATCGGCGTCACGGTTAATGCCAAGCTTGCGCATGGCGCTGGCCTTCTGGGAGCTGATGGTTTGTTTGGTACGGTGTAACAGCTCGGCTATTTGGTTGATCGACATCCCTGAAACAAACAGTCTGACCACTTCGAATTCGCGTTTGGTGAGGCTAAGCTTCCCTCCGGGATTCTGGGTGATACCGATCTCGCCAGTGATCAGGTTTTCGGCGGGAAAGTAATTGGATCCGGCATAAACGGCATGGATTGCCGAGATCAGCTGATTGGTATGCTGAGTCTTGCCGAGCGCACCATTTACCCCAAGCTTGGCCAACTGCTGTACCAGGGCCGGGTTCTCCATGCTTGAGAACACTATGATTTTCAGTTGCGGGAATACACGCTTGATATAGGACAGCAATCCGATGCCGTCCCCATATTTCCCCCCCGGCATCATGTAGTCTGTGACCAGCACATCGCAGGGAGTGTTTTGCAGCAGGTGGACCAAGGTTCCTGATTCAACCGCAGTCCCTAGAACCTCCAGCGTGGGGACCGCATTGAGCTCATGCACTAAGCCAGAAAGCAGGGCCGGATGATCATCGGCTAGCAGAAGTCGTATTTTCATGGTTTTTTGTATCCTTTGTTCGGCCGCGATACTTCCGTCAATCTAGCTCAATGAGACTTGACGATGAAGAATTTTTAGTTTCAGGCAGCAATGTTTTTTGGGTTTTGTACGAAAATCGTTGAAACACCAAAATGAGTAAAGCTGCCGCCAACAAAGGCAGGAGCGCCTCATGGACCCGGATCCACTTCAAGTGTGGACATTGCTAGGGGGGACGGTATTGCGTCTAGGCGAACAGCAAAACCGTCACAGGCATGTGCAGCGGCCACCGGAAGCGAGTGAGCAAAGTAGAGGTTGGGGGTTGGGTGTATTGTTTGGCAACTGGTCGAGGATGCAGAAGGTTATAAAACGACAATGGGGGTAGAGTTTTTCAGTCTGAGTCCACATACCCCCGGTCGCCAGTATTGGTAGTGCTTCAGTCTTCCTCTACTTCACGTTCGTTAAGTATCTGCGGTGGACGGTGATTGTCGGGAAACAGGTTCTGGAATTCTTGGATCTGATCTTTTGATAGCTCGATAGACTGTTCGAACAGAACCCACTGAACGCCTTCTGTGCAGGGAGGAGTGGTCAACGAGCCCCGGTAGAAAACATGGTGGCTTGTTGCAGGAAGCAGTGCGTTGAGGTTCGGTGCTGACTTGGCGTCCAGGAGCACCTCTTTTCCTTCGGTTGAAGGTAGTTGTTTCAACAGCTGTGCAAATTGAATGTTGTCCTTGCCTTCAGCGAGCATGAGCCCAAGAACGAGTAAACGGCCGTCTTTATTCTGGTTTACCAAGTGCATCTCCATCGGGTAGGACCGATGGTTGATCTGATGTTCGCTAGGCGTATGAAAGTGAAATTGTACCAAGCGGTACTCGTCTCCCTTGAACGTCACTGACTCGCCGTCAATGACATTTGCCTGGATGGTGTGGCCGTTGTTGACCAGCTTGAGCGCCGCAGCGCCGTAACGGACCTTCAAGTCTGACTCGTTGCCTTTAAGTGGTCGTACCTGTTTCATATCGATATTAATTGGGGACTGCTGTGTTCCGTTTGAGCACAAAGCGCCGCCGAACTCCCCCCAATATGAGGGACCGTGGTCGCCTTGGTAACCCCAGTGCGTTTCACCGGCATACACGCTAGACAGTGAAAAGCACATTGGTAGCAACAGACATAGATTGCGAGTTAGCGTTTTCATAGTGGTTCCAATAAAAGGCACTCTAAGTGCGATTTGCGCTAGCGGATTATGTTGAATGAACTTTTAGGCGAAAGAGTGCTTATGGTTTTATATTGGGCTGGCACAAAAAATAGGACAAGTATTGAAAGTGTCTACGTCTATATATGACTGGGAGTGATTTTATACGGGGAGGTGTGGTTTTTTGAGTTTTTTTCTGGCCACGTGATGGGCCGGTGCGGGATCGGTCTTGAAGTCCCGGGGCTGCGAAACAGTATTGGCATGCAGCGAAGGTTCAGACGCTACTCAAATTCGGGCTTTTCAGTCCATTAGAGTTTTGGGACCTATTGGGTTTTTGATTTTTTTTCTACGGCTTTCTGAGTGGAGATATGAAGTTTTGCGATTTCAATCGCTTTTTTTCCACATAGATAGGGGTTGCGCAATAGAGTATTGAGTTTGATCTTAAAGGCCGAGAGCTGATCTTCTTGGTTTTTCTGATGGGAACTCTGCATATTTCATGACCTCGCTTTGAGTCTTGAGATTTTATTATGCGAGCGCCAAATTTTGATTAGGATTAGTCAGGCTTTGGTTTGGCTTTTTGTGAGCCAAGTAAGAATTTTAGATGTGAGCTCGAGACTCGATCATCAAGGATCATGACTACGACCTGCGAAAATAGGTTAGGCACTAGAATTTTTTAGCGTGTCCAGCAGACAGTTCTTGAGTTGAGTTAAGCTAATTGGCTTCGTCAACCATGTATCCATCCCTGCCTGCAGTGCATGATGGAGCATTTCGGATAGTGGATTTGCAGTGATACCTATTATCGGGGTGTGTTTTTCTTGTTCTCGTAACTTTAGAGTCAAGGCGTAACCGTCCATTCTAGGCATGTTGATGTCTGTGATGACTATGTCAAATTGGCTTTGCCCGAACTTGACTAATGCCTCCACCCCGTCACTTGCCATGCAACAATTATATCCAAGTTTATCTAGCTGCTCGGAAAGCATGGCCAGAACAAAGGTATTGTCATCGACTAACAGCGCGTTGGGCCGATTTGTTGAATATGAATCTGTCATTGTTCGTCTCTTTGTCTATCAGGCATGGTCTTAATATTGAGTTGCATGTTGAATGTTTATAGGGGTAGATGCTTCTCAAGGCCAGAGCGTGGTGATTGTTTGCGGTAAGCAACGCAATTATGTTGATCGCAGCTGTTGGGGCGATTGCTTACCTAGAGTTAGTTTGCTTGTTATTGTTTTCAGGTGCAGAGTTTTCAAATTCCCATTGCTCAATTAGGATCTTTTTTTTGCGATAAGAAGAAAGCAGGAACTCATTCATCTGTGAAATGAACATCTCTTGCGAGCTGCTTTTTAGTCGAGTAAAGTCCAGCAGGACTCCTGTCGTGATGCGACGTTCAGACTTGCGCATATCATTTTCCTAAGTGCCAGTTAAAAAGTCGATTGCTGGATTCGTCAAATTAAAATTCAAGTTGTCTAGTGGTGACTGTGCGGATTGCTGAGTAGTACCTCTGTAGTCGCATTTGCATCAGTTGACTGCCCTGCAACAGCCAGACCATTCTCGTAAGCAAAGCGAAACAGGTCTGCATCTCTTGATATACTCAATTTGCGCATTGCACTGCTCTTCTGTGAGCTGATGGTTTGCTTAGTACGTTTTAGCTGCTCTGCGATGCTATTTACGGAAAACCCTGAAACGTAGAGACGTATTACTTCTGCTTCTCTGCGTGTAAGTTTCAGTTTTCCCGAGCGAGCGTAAGCACTGGTAGCCTGAGCCTGTGTTAAAGATCGGACTTGCGGAGATATATAGGTAGCCCCTGCGTATACAGCATGCACAGCGGAGATCAAGTGGCCAATATCATCTACTTTATTGAGCACAGAGCCAATGCCCAATTTAAAAATTTCAGTGATGATGGCAGAGTTGTCGATAGTGGTTAGTACTATAATCTTAAGGTCTGGATAACGCCTGCGCAGAAACGATAGCATGGCCATTCCATCGCCAGCACTTCCGCCTGGCATTACATAATCAGTGATAAGAATATCGCAGTGGAACTTGGACAGCAGTTCTATGATCTGCGTTGAGTCACGTGCCGTTCCGACTATGCAAAGTGTAGGAATGATCTTGAGCTCATGGGATATCCCGGTAATCAGTGCGGGATGGTCGTCGGCGATGATGAGGTCGATCTTCATGATTGGATCCGTATGATCCGCGAAAAAGCGCGCGGGGGTTTGTCCAGCCATCAATGTAGTTCCCCGTGAGATTTTTTTAACTGATACCTGTACGACAAAAGAATTTTTTATATTGGACAAGTACGAAACAATGTGATTTTTGTCGAGCTGTGTAAATTTATAATTCAAGAAATCGCCTGTGAGTACCAGCTATTACTGATGTCCGCCGTGCTGCCGGGACATCGGTTAAACATGATCAACAGTTCCACTGGACTTGGTATGGGGGGAATGGTTATGAGTCAATGACAGGGCTAGGCTATTACTGGGCAGACAATCAGATGAGACGATGCCGACGCCTTTTTCAGCTGCCGATAGTTGATGCTGAGTCAATATTAAGTAACTAAACGGTAGCGTGATTGAGATCTTCGAGTATAAGTGTCGAAGTGCCAAGGTGGTTTTTTGCTCTGGCTTTCGTCTTTAAATAAGTGCAGTTGTTTTTGATGGAGGCTATTTTGGGTGACTGCTCCAAGTGGCTGTTAAATATGTTGAGATCGAAAGTTTTGTGCTTCTGCACAATATTTTTCCTGTGGATCGGTTTGCTGTTGAATTGTGTGGCTTACCATGGAGATATGAGTGAGTGATAAGTGGTTTTCTATTGTTCCAGGTGCAGGGGGAGTGCGGTTTGGGTGATTTTATTGGGCCCAGTTCGAAGTTTTGGTGTTTATTTCGAATTAGTCAGATTTTTGCATGATTGTATAAGCAGTAAGCTTTGAGTCAGGACATTACTGGTGATGACATCTCATGAAACGTTCGGCGTGCAGAGTACTTTTTCTTTGTAATAATCCAGGGAATCAGTTGAGGTATACGCGTATTTTCAATGAGCTTAGTGTTTATCGTTTGACTCTTTGTGATGACATCGCTGAGGCGGCATTCTGGGTGAAAGGTGGACAAAAATTTGATTATTTTGTCTATGACGATTTCGTCTATAGCGTAAAAAGCTGCAATGATCTCCTGCAGTTCAGAACGAGTATTCGGCATATAATCCTCGCGATTTCAGATATTGAGAGTCAGTACTCAGAGGTTATTAAGTGGGCTCGATTGGATGATGTACGATTACTTGGCTTGTTGCCAAGACCCATTAGCGCGGGGGGGCTAGACCGACTACTTTCCAATCAGAGGTGCCTGGATCCTAATCGTAGGACGGCCTCAGGCGATTGTCACTAGTTGAATACCAAATGGATTTAAAATTTTTATAGAGTTTTGCCATTCTGGATTGCTCCGCTGGCGACAGCTAACGGTGTGACAGGTACGGTGAGCTTGGTTTACACGGAGTATCATCCATCACTGAGGTCGAGCTAATAATTGGCTCGAGTGCCATTGTGCCGAAATCCCAATTGGAATCCTTAAGTAACCTACGCAACTATCAGCGCGTATTAGTATATGGTGGCGGCATATTTTTGAGTGTATTGCTGCTATTGGTGTATCTGATGGACGCACAAAGGCTTCTTACTCGGAAGATGGATGAGCTGCAGCAGAATTTCTCTGTTGTACATGCACAACTACTCAAAGATTTTTCGGCGAAGGAGAATGCTTTTCGTAATATTGAAGCTGTTACGGAAGTGCTCTGGCCGCGGTTGACTCAGAAATTTACAGACTCGGCTCTGGAGTCACAGTTTCAGAGTCAGCAACTCACGCCGAATGAAACCTTGAGCACGATGCTTCCTGAAGTATCTGAAGTGACTTTCAAGGGCATGACTGATGATTCGATACGTCGTCTACGTCACCTAGCGCTGGATTTGGAAAGTATTCCATTAGTGGGGCGGCTGATGAAGACCGAAGGGTTTTCCAGCTATCTTTACAGTCTTGAGCAGAGCCCTACTGTCATTATTTCGGTGGTGGAGCATACGGCCAGACAGGGTTTCACTACAGACCGTGGCCAATACCTGCATATATTGAGTGAGGGGGCCGATAGTCAAAGTCGTGTGTTCATGGATGAACCGCAGGCGCTGCATTGGCACGTCTCCCACAGCAACCCTTATACGGGACGCAGTATCATTCGTATTTCTGCGCCTATTTTCGACAAGGGTGTGCCATTTGCGATGTTGGGAATTGAGTATCCGGCGCCGGAACTATTGAGGGCATCGCAAAAAGAGCCCGATCATGGTGTTTATGCGATTGTCTCTCCCGACGGAGAAGTGGTCAGCGCATCGACGAACTTCAGGGCGGATCATCCTGAGTTACAGAGATTGCTGGAAAATGTTGGTTCCGAAACAGTTAAATACTCTGAATACGGTGTTCTGTTTCTTTCTCAGCGCCTTGGTGATAATGGATGGTTGCTGGTGTCGAGCTACTCTTGGCGCGACATGGTTGTAAGCGTGGCCTGGCCTCTGGGATGGCGGGGGCTTTGTGTGTTGGCTTTATTTTTACTGATCTGGTCGTCACTTATTCACTTCAAACTCTATATCTTTCGTCCCCTGATCGGGCGTTCGGAACAGTTGTTGGAAAGTGAAAGGCTCAGTCGTACGTTAATCGAGACCGCACCGGTCGGGCTTGGCCTGCTATGTATTGATACGGCGGAGCCGCTGGTGCAGAGCCCGCTGATGGTAAAGATGCAAGCGCGCATTCGGGTCAACAGTTCTTCCTTGTCCAGGGAGTTGGTTCGACGTTACTGCCTGTGTAGTCATTCAGGGCCCAGCGACGTCAACATGGACATCACCTTTGAAACCCACGCAGGTCCATATGCCAGTCTTTCAGTCAGCATGACTCCGGCCCGCTTTCGCGGGCGCGATGTACTTGTGGTCGCTTTTATTGATATCACCGATAAAAAACACCTTGAGTGTCAGTTGATAAAGGCCAAGGAGGCGGCAGATCGCGCCAGCATGGCGAAATCCTCTTTTTTGGCAGCTATGAGTCATGAAATTCGTACTCCGCTGACCGCCATTATTGGCAACCTCGAGTTGTTGTCTCACAGTTCGCAGAGTACTCAGCCTGAGCGCTTGGAAACGATTCGACGGTCTTCGGAGAGCCTGCTGGCAATTGTTAGTGACGTGCTGGACTTTTCCAAGATCGAGGCTGATCAGCTGAGAGTCGAGCGGGTCGAGTTCGACGCCTTGGAAGTAGCGCTCACCTCGCTCGAAATCTTTACTCCTATGGCCCGCGCGAAAGGCTTGGTGATGCGTGGCGAACTGAGCGATAGCGCCACGGTTTCATTGCGTGGCGATCCAACGCGTTTGGGGCAGATTCTAAACAACTTATTGTCTAACGCCATCAAGTTCACCGAAGAGGGGCAGATAACACTGCGTATCATCAACGACCAAGATAAGGGTGAGTTAAGTTTTGAAGTTGAAGATACCGGTATCGGTATGACAGAGATTCAAGTACTTCAGGCGTTCGATGCTTTCAGTCAAGCTGACGAGTCAGTCTATCGGCGTTTTGGGGGAACTGGCCTAGGGCTGACGCTGTGTATGCGGTTGACAAAGGCGATGGGCGGAAGACTCTCGGTGCGCAGCGCTCCAGGCCTGGGCAGTTCATTTCGATTGGTTTTGCGCATGGACACTGGGGACGGAGTTGCCGATCGTCCGTACTTCAATGACAAGCACGTTTTGTTTCTGGCATCACGCGCGGATGACCGTGCTTACTTGCAGCATGTGCTGCACGTATGGGGGATACGGGCCGTTGGTTATCTGGATCCAACACAGATAGACGATGAGGTTTTGGCTTGTGCTGATGGACTGATCCTTTGGGAAGATGATGCAAAGTGGAATCCGGAAGACGAAAACCGGTTGGTGGAGCAGGCTCAATGGGTCATAGAGTGTACTGCTGAGGGGCCTCGCGATCCCGTTGCCCGAGGGCGCCTACTGGCTACCAGCAATTTGGGGGTGTACGGGCTGTCTCATGCGCTGCGCTATGTATTTCAAGAGCATGTACTACCGGTTCGTGAACAGCAGCATTTGGTGCTACCTAAGCAGTTACGGGTGTTGGTGGCGGAGGACAATCCGGTGATCCGCCAGATGTTCGAAGAGCAATTAGGCTTGCTCGGTTGCCTTGTCGAAGTGGTCGAAGATGGCCGACAAGCGCTAGCCAGTCTTGAGCGTGAACGTTTTGATGTATTACTTACCGACCTGTCGATGCCTGAAATGGATGGTTATCAATTGAGTCGGCAATCCTGTGCACGCTGGCCTTCGATGCCGGTGGTTGCAGTAACGGCAGCAGCGACGGTTCAGGAGCATGAGGCCTGTGAAGCGGCCGGCATTACTCTAGTTTTGGTCAAGCCGATACCTTTGGTCCGCTTAGCCAAAGCGTTAAGAGAGGTATTGGGGACGGTATTGACAGAGCCGTTTTCCGAACAAGCACCGTCAATCAAACAGAATGACCAACTGAGCGGCGCTCCGATACCTGCCAACTTGCAGGCAACCTTCAATAGTTTCTGTGTGACTTCATTTGCTGCGATCAGAGACGCTTTCGAGGTGCATGATGAGCAACGCTTACTGTTTGAACTACATTCTCTGAAGGGCGCATTGGGTGTCTACCGAATGCCAGCGGCGAGCCGTAAGGTTGCGGCGGTGGAGGCTAGACTCAAAAATGGCGAAAAGGATGCATTGAGCTTCGTTGAGCCATTGCTACAAGAGCTGCAGAGGACATTAATGAAGAGAGTCTGAGTTCGAGATTTGACCATAATGAGTTTAGACGTATCGTTTTTTTTCTGAAGTGAGTTTCAGATTTGATATCCCTTAAGTGACTCTCGAGCTAGCCTGCCATGTCGAATCAAGTCCAGGATGGAGTGTTGCGGCAGCTGCGCCGCCACCAGTTTTTTTTGATCAACGGCGGAGGGCTTTTGATCACCATTGTCGTCCTGGCTGCTTGCGCTCTGGAGGTTTGGAGCAGTGCGCGAGAGCATTTGAGTAGAGTCCAGGAAGAGCTTGCCAGCGACGCCCGTCATATCAGCGAACTGAGCGCCCGAACTACGGCAACGCTGCGTAACAACGTACAGAATATAGAAATCGCCCTAAGGGATGTAGAACCCGTAGATGAGCAATTGTTGAAACAATATGAGGCGGGTCAGGCGGTACTGGCGGTTAGGAGTCAGGCGAACAGCAGCCCGGTATTGCTTATAGGAGATAACACGAGCAACAACCGACAGGACGCGTGGCCCTATATCCGTTTAGCGAAGCTGATGTCGCCGGCCTTGTCGGTCATAGTCAAGCGCAATTCTGGAGAACTTAGTTCCTACCTTATCAGCTCTGATAAGCGTTTTATGCTGCTGGCTATGGCGCCTTGGCCAGAAGATGCCTGGCAGCAAAAGCTGGCGCAGCAGCGTAGGCAGTTGGTACAGAAGCTATCCGGAGGGGATGAGCAGAACGATGAAAAGTCCAAGTCTTTGTCGATACCAACCCTGCGTTGGTTAGCACCCCGGCAGAGCCTTCTGACCGGCAAGTCGGCGATTACCATTGCTACCGGGCTGTTGGGTGCTGATGGCAAGTCGTTCGGGACACTATTTTTCGAATTGCCTGTGGAAATACTGACCAACGAATTGGCAGGATCTGAGTTTTCCGGCGACTGCGCGGTCTTCGACAAGACAGGGCAAGTCATAGTGACCTGCCGTGGCGCGCTCAATCAAAAGCAGATCGAAGCCGCGCAGAAAGGAATGCAGTTGGGGTTTGGCAGTACCTACCGTCGCGATTATCGTGACGGCCAGTTTTTCTATGGCAGGTCGCTTGGTCAGAATGGCTGGACGCTGGTTTATTATCAAAACTGGCGCGACATAGCCATTGGCATTTTTGAGCCGTTACTGATTTCTGTCTTCGCCGCAGGCGCCATCATTGCTTTGACTTGGAGTCTCTTGCTCCTGCTTCAGTCCCGTGTTCTGCGGCCTGCGCTGGAACGTTCCGCGCAAGTGTTTGAAAGTGAGCAGCTCAGCCGAACGCTGATTGAGACAGCGCCGATGGGCTTGGCTCTGGTAAACATAGACAGTGGTGAGGCACTACTGAGCAGCCCTCCAATGGTTGATATGCAGGGGCGTGTTCGCGGAGTTGATGGTGGCTTGCCAGGTGAGCTTATGCGTCAGTACATCCAGCATGGTGGCCGCGTCGAAACGCTCAACCAGGATATGACGTTCAATACTGAACAGGGAGAACCGGTGACTCTGGCGGTGAGCATGTCTGCGGCCCGTTTTCGCGGTCAGGATGTCATGGTCAGTACGTTTATCAATATCACCGACAAGAAGCGTTTGCAGCAGGGGTTGCTTCAAGCCAAAGAGGCCGCTGACCGTGCCAACGCTGCGAAGTCCTCGTTCCTTGCCTCGATGAGTCACGAGATTCGTACACCGCTCAACGCCATTCTCGGTAACCTGGAACTGTTGACCCATACCGCGCTGGACAGCCAGCTCGGTCGACTTGACGTTATCCGGCGAGCCTCGGACAGTCTGCTGGCGGTCATCAGCGATGTACTGGACTTTTCCAAGATCGAGGCAGGGGAGCTCCAGCTTGAACGAGTTGAATACGATGCTTTGGAAGTGGCAGCCAATGTTCTAGCAGTCTTCGAACCAGTCGCCCGGGCCAAGGGCATCCTTCTTACTGGTCATTTAAGTGACACCTTAACCCAATTCGTGAAGGGGGATCCGGTACGCCTGGGGCAGGTGTTATACAACCTGATTTCCAATGCCCTGAAGTTCACTGAGAGAGGGCAGGTTAGCTTGAGAGTAGTGCTGGAGACTGAGTTGCAGATGTTACGCATTGATGTGCATGACACCGGTATCGGCATGAGTGATGAGCAAGTTCAGCAGGCTTTTCAAGCTTTTCGCCAGGCAGATGAGTCGATTAACCGACGTTATGGCGGAACCGGTTTGGGGTTGGCCCTTTGCATGCGCCTCGCCGAGGCCATGGGCGGGAAGCTATCGGTACGCAGTGCTCTGGGGAAAGGCAGTACTTTTGAGTTGAGTGTGCCCTTGGGCATGCCTGTACAAGCCGAACGTCCTACCTTTTCCGATGGGCATATTCTGGTTGTGGCCGCCAGAGAGGACTGGCGCACCTATCTGCCATCTGTGTTGCGAGGATGGGGGTTGAGTGTCGGTATCTATCAGCATCCCGCCCAGTTGAGTGAGGTGCTGCTGACGAGGGCAGACGCTCTGGTGCTTTGGGGCGACCGTCAAACCTGGCACGTGAATGACGAGAAACGCTTGATAGACGAATCGTCATGGGTGATCGATTGTCGTTCGGAAGGAGTGTGCGGTCCGGTTGCAAATGGTCATATTCTGGAGACGACGATACATGGACTCAAAGGACTAGCTATAGCGTTGCGCCATGTCCTGCAGGGACAACCATTGCCCGTTCGCCAGGACTTCAACCAACGTCTTCCTGGTTTGTTGCACGTTCTGGTCGCGGAAGACAACCCCGTGAACCGCCGACTGTTTCAGGAACAACTAGAGCTGTTGGGGTGTACGGTCCAGCTTGCGGAGAATGGAGAGCAAGCGTTGAGCCACCTGGAAAGTGAGGCGTTCGATGTGCTCTTGACTGATCTCTCTATGCCCGGCATGGATGGCTATGCCTTGGCCCAAGCTGCAAGAGAGAGGTGGCCCCAGATGCCGGTTGTGGCAGCTACCGCCAGCGTCACCCTGCAGGAGCAGGAGCGCTGTCGGGCTGTCGGTATGGCGGCTGTGCTTAGCAAGCCGTTGTCACTGCGCGAACTCGGGCGGGCCTTACGTGAAAGTTGTGGCCTTTCCAGTACTGATGACAACGCAGTGTTCGTGCAGACGGCGGTGGCAACTCAGGATGACGCAGCGGACTGGTTGGGTGGGCAGGCACTCCCGGCAGAAGTTCGGCTGATGTTCGAGAAAACCTGCATGGATGCGCTGAAAGTGTTGCGACAAGCTCGTGATGTCATAGATGAGCAGCGGATATTGAACGAGCTGCACTCGCTTCGCGGAGCGCTGGGCGTCTTCCGAATGGACGCTCTGAGCAAGCAGGCTACTGCGCTTGACAGTCAGGTTCGGGCACTGGGACTAGAGCAAGCAAGTGACAATCTTCGAATGTTTTGCGAAGAGCTGGAAATGACGGTACTGCGCTCGCCTGCGTTAGTCCAAGAGTTGATTCAACGCATTCTGCAACTTGCTAAGGCAGGAGCCGACAGGGCAACCATCTTGGAGATCCATCGTCTGGGACAAGAGTTGGAGTCCGTGCTTGAGCAGAGCGGAGCAATTCACCTTGCGGGAAAGGTATAGGTTTTTGCATGACAGGGTAGGCTTGTACTCGTTCTGTTGAGATTACTAACAGTCCTGGCAGGTTTGGAGCTTTCGATTTTTTGAACATCCTCGTGGTATGCCTGAGCACAATGATGCTGTTGATCAGCTGATATTGAATCTACAAAGCACTGAATCACTATTGAACGACCGGCGGCGGGCATTAAGCTTTATAGGCTTATATGAACGTTTGGCTATGTTGTGCCTGCCCGTTTGATATATAGGCTGTTGGCTTTTTGTTCAGTGCATGAAAAGGCGGTTGAGTTGACTTTAAAGATTATTGCGAAATAGATGATTTAAAAATTAAGAGGGCCTGATGTTCTCTTTTTTATGTTCGATTTTTACTGGGTTATAAATTTTATAAGTGAGCGTGAATGTGCCTAACTGTTGTTGTTGTTGTTGTTGTTGTTACACATCATGATGTCAGGTTCTGAGTCCGTTGCTTGGTGCAGTGTGAGGGGCAATGATTTTTAGTTGGTGTTTGGAGCGCAATGGGCTCTGCAGGATGGCGGGTGAAAAATAGAACTTGTACTAATTAATGTCGATGATTTTCTTATTTGTTCCGTTTTTTATGGTGGGGTGATGGTTTATTCTTGAATTCAAAGATGAATTGTGTGTCATTTCTTATGGTTTGATAAAAACACCGTTTAAGTAGAGTTGCACTAGTCAGTTAAGTGGTGGCGTGAATTGAGTGCTTGAAGAGGTTCGAAAATCGATAGAGAGTGCTTGAGGTCTGTCTGCTAAAGGATTTGATTTTTTAAAAAGGTGAAGTATGAAAGAAGAAGTCTCAACAGAGGTGGCGCCGCTCTTTACTTCTTCAGCTAATATTGAAAAGGCGGTTGATAAAGAAGTTGCAAAAGTTGCTATATTGATGTGCACATATAACGGCGCTTCTTTCCTTGCTGAGCAAGTCAATTCGTTTGAGCGGCAAACACACCGTAATTGGCAGCTTTATGTCTCTGATGATGGGTCTCAAGACAAAACACTAGATTTTCTGCAGGCGCTGAGAAAAGAGTGGCAAAGCGGACAACTGCAGATTCTGAAGGGGCCGCAAAAAGGCTTTTCTGCCAATTTTTTATTTCTGACATGTCATGCTGATATAAGTGCTGATTTTTATGCCTGGTCAGACCAAGACGATATCTGGAAAGAAGAAAAGCTCCAGAAGGCACTCGCGTGGCTATATACAGTTCCAAGTCATATTCCTGCAGTTTATTGCGGGCGTACCAAGTTGATCAGCAAATTTGGTGTTCCTTGCGGGTACTCACCAAAATTTGGATTTCCTCCGCATTTCTCTAATGCTTTGGTTCAAAATATTGGCGGAGGCAATACCATGGTTTTTAACCAGGCTGCGCGAAGTCTCCTACAGCAGGCAGGAGATGATGTCGTTGTTCCTTCGCATGACTGGTGGGTATATCAGCTTGTCTCCGGTGTTGGCGGATCAGTTTATTACGATCCTGAACCTACAATCTTATATCGTCAGCATGATAGTAATTTGGTGGGTAGCAATGCCAGTTTTTCTGCACGTTTTAGACGGGTGTATGTGCTTTTAAAAGGAGGCTTTTGCGCGTGGAATGGGCAAAATATTCAAGCACTTGAAACTTTGGAACACCGATTGACCAGTGAGAGTCGTTATATTCTTGCTTGTTTTAAAGCAGCGAGAAAGCAAAGGCTATTGCAGCGTTTTTTCTTGGTCCGGCAAGCAGGCTTACATCGGCAAACATTGTTTGGAAATTTTGGGCTGATTGTTGCGATATTATTAAATAAAATTTAATTAATCAGTTTTGAGTGGGTAGGGGTTATGGGTAGTTATTCAGGCTCGCCAGTCGAAGCCTTACGGTCAGCCTGGAGTAATCGTAAACTAATTGCGATGCTGACAAAGAGAGAAATTCTTGGTCGATATCAAGGCTCAGTTTTAGGAGGGCTTTGGTCATTGATCAATCCGATATTGCTTTTAGGTGTTTATACTTTCGTTTTCAGTGTGGTTTTTCAAACCCGCTGGAGTGGAGGTGAGGGGTCTAAAGCAGAGTTTGCACTATTGTTATTCTCGGGGCTTATTGTATTCAATATGTTTTCGGAGGTGGTCAATCGAGCGCCATCTTTAGTTTTGTCTAACGCAAATTATGTAAAGAAAGTTGTATTTCCCTTGGAAATACTCTCTGTGGTTTCTTTGAGTTGTGCACTTTTTCATGCTGTTATTAGTCTGCTTGTTTGGTTGGTGTTTTACAGTGTCTTTATAAGTAGCCCGCCACTGACAATTTTATTGGTTCCAGTCATGCTTATGCCTCTAGTTCTTATCTCTCTTGGGGCTGGTTGGTTGCTGTCATCGATTGGTGTTTTTTTTAGAGATGTGTCGCAAGTTATAGGCGTGCTTGTTACTACGCTACTGTTCATGTCTCCAGTTTTTTATCCGGTTTCTGCCTTGCCGGAAACCTATCAAATAATCCTGTATTTTAATCCTCTGACCCTTTCAATAGAGTTTATGAGAGGTGTAATGGTTCAAGGTGAAGTCCCCAATCTGGTTAGGTTTTTCTTTTACTTTCTTGAAAGTCTGTTTTTCTCAATGATCGGTTTTGCATGGTTTCAAAAAACACGGAAAGGATTTGCTGATGTTCTCTGAGTCTGTAATTAAGGTAGACGGTATTGGCAAATGCTTTCATATATATGACTGTCCGCGAGATAGGTTTAAACAGTTTGTATTTTCGTTCCTTAGAAGAATGCTGGGTTTGTCAGAGAAAAAATATTATCGTGAGTTTTGGGCTTTAAAAAATATATCTTTCGAAATCAACAAGGGCGAGATTGTAGGTGTCATTGGTTGTAATGGAGCAGGTAAGTCGACCCTTCTGCAAATTATCTGTGGAACGCTCAGTAGTACTTTAGGTGCGGCAAATGTTCACGGTAGAGTAGCTGCGTTGTTAGAGTTGGGGTCTGGTTTTAATCCAGAGTTTACTGGGCGCGAAAATATATACCTGAATGGTGGAGTTCTAGGGCTTAGTGAAGTAGAAATTGATGCTAGATATGATGAAATAGTAGAGTTTGCCGATATTGGCTCGTTTATTGAGCAGCCAGTAAAAACCTACTCTAGTGGAATGTATGTCCGTCTGGCTTTTGCTGTTCAGGCATGTATTGAACCAGACATTTTAATTGTCGATGAAGCGTTGGCAGTAGGTGATATCGGATTTCAGTACAAGTGCTTCAAAAGAATTGAAAAGTTGAGGGATCAAGGTGCAACCATTTTGGTAGTCACTCATTCCACAGGAAGTATTCTGGAGTATGCCAGTCGTTGTCTCGTTCTCGCTGAAGGGCAGGTGATTATGGATACTCAAGACGTTTTATCTGCAGTCCTAACTTACGAGAAAGGAGCAGTTTTTCCCGAAAAGAGGCAAAGTGAATTGCCCGCTTTGCTAGAACTTCCCGATGTGTATTCATTGGAGTTGCTGAAGCAGTTTCAGAAATGTGAGATCAATGGTGAAGTTGGTGAAAAGAGATTTGGTTCTGCACGAGCTATTATCAAGACTCTTGATATCTATAGAGCGGACGGAAGTAATATTCTGGAACGCCCAATTATAAAGTCGGGTGAGCAACTGCGCTTTTCGTTTGTTGTTGAGTCCTCCGAGGAGATTGAAGGTGTTGTGCTGGGTGTTTCTCTCAGTAAAGCTCAAGGCGGAGATGTCTGGGGTGATAATAATTTAAGTGCAGGTGCTCCGATAAGTCTTCGTCGGGGGCGCTGCCGAGTTGAATATACTGTTCGTCTTCCTCTTAGTGCGAGTGAATATCTGGTGCACTGTGGGCTTGCATGTGTTTCTTCCGGAGAGCGTGAAGAGCTTGATCAGCGCCGACCGATGCAGCGTTTACGCTTCTGGACTCCCCGCGAACAAGTGGGTGTCGTTTATTCCCCAATAACTTTCAACGTAACCGACGCCTGATGTTGAGCATATTTTTACCCCCTTTTCCATTTCGGGGAACGGAAGCACCTTATCTTTGGATGTTCTATAAGTTTTTAAATGAATCCGAAGAGTCGTTGCACTTTATAATGTCGTCTTCTTACCTTAAAGATGGGCAGTATTTTACGCTTGATCAACGCTGGGAGATTGAGGCTGCTACTCTTAAAAGTCTAGGGTACAAAATTCCAAACGAAACAGTAATGGCAAGGCACTGTTATAGTCACCTTAAAGACAGTGTTTTTTCTGAGTTGTTGAGTGTTTCAGGTAACAATCCTATTTTTGCATTCAAAAGGTTTTTGACCGAACGCTTGCCTTTTCTCGAAGTCGAATTTCAGAAAATACTTTCCAATGATGACTTTAGAAATATTGAGGTGATACTGTCATGCTCGAATTGTCCGTCTCTTGAAGCGGTTGCTAAAAAATTAAATATCCCTGTCGTTCACTTCGAGCTGGGTCCCCTACGTGCGCCCAACTACTTGTCGACTGCCTACTTTGATTTTACTGGAGTTAATGGTAATACGGAGGCGGAAAAGCGTTATCTAGAGGTTGCAGATACTTTTGGTGATGATCTATTACTGGTTGAGGATGTCAGGAATTTTTTTACATCTTGTAATGAGTATGTGGCATCTGAGTCTCCTAAGTATGGCGTTGGTGTCCCTTTGCAAGTGGAAGATGATTCCAACTTGATTGCCTTTTCGAATGGGTACGATAACAGCTCGTTGATTGCGTATTCAAAGTTGTTGTATGGGCGAGATTTTGTTGTACGTACGCACCCGAATAGTATGTTTTTCTGTCATGGTCGTGACTTGGAACTTGACGGTTCGGTCAATAGTTCAGAATTTATTTCTGGATGCAGAGAAGTTGTCACGATTAATTCAAGTATTGGTTTGGAGGCTTTACTGTTCGAGCGTAAAGTAACAGTCTTGGGTGATAGTTCTTTTTCATTCTTAACTAACGCGGGTGATCAGGAAAAAGCCAAGCGCATTGCGTTTTATGCTTTTAGTTATCTGGTGCCTTTTAGTGAAGTTTTTAGCCCCGACTATATTCGTTTTCGCCTGAAACGACCCTCCGAGCTTGAAATATTGAAATGGCATATGAACGTTTACGGATATGCTTCGGTAGAACACGGTTCTATGGCGAAAATAATAAAAAGCGGGTTGGTGCGACATACTATGAATAAAATGGCACAAGCAAATGAAAAAATGCGTGAACAAATAAATAGGCTTGAGCTTGAAAATGAACAGTCAGTCTATGAGCGGCAAAAACTGCTGGAAGAAAATAAGCAGCTCTTGTGTAGCGCTAACCAGCAATTCGAAAAAGCCGTACTCTTGGATAAGGTTTTGGCCAGTGTCTCCTGGAAGGTAACCAAACCATTAAGATACAGCCGACAGTTAGCGACATCATTTGTGCAGGCCTTTACTGTTCATGCGTTACAAATAAGGCAAGCAGTCCAGATGATTAGATCGGATCCTAAGGTTCTTCTGCGTGCCACCAATTATATCCGAAATAACGGTTTTAAAGACGCAGCCAATCAAGTCGTGAGGCTTTTAGGGGATAATTATTCGACCCAAACCTCGCTTGCCAATTTTGATAATAATGCTGTTGCTTTTGTTTTGACTACAAAGCATTGTATGTTTGTGGCTGAATTGATAAAGAGTAATATGGAGAAGGTTGGGTTCTCAGTTGATATAATTTTTGATGTTCCTGCTTTTGGGTTTGACTCTTCACTTCACTTTGTCATTTGTCCGCAAATGTTTTCGAAGTTGCCAGATAGATATATTGCATTCCAAATGGAGCAATCAGTTAGCTCTCGCTGGTTTGAAGAGGGGTATTTGCAGACTCTCAAGAAGGCCCATGCTATATTGGACTATTCGCTTGTAAATATTAGCTTTCTTCAAGGTAAAGGCATCGACTTTAAGAAGCTTTACTATGTGCCGATATCATTTGCCCATACTGTTAGAGAGCCTAGGCTGACGACGAAAGAGTATGATGTGCTTTTCTATGGAGATGTCAATAATGAACGGCGTCTATGCTATCTTGAAGTTCTTGAGGCAAAGTATAAGGTAAAAGTAATAAGTGGTCTTTTTGGCGATGAGCTTTATCGTGAAATCGATAAGGCTAAGGTGGTTGTCAATATTCATTATTATGAAGGAGCTCTGCTCGAAACGACTCGTATTTATGAGTGCCTTTCAAGAGGGGGGCTGATTGTCTCGGAAAGTAGTTCGGATATTGTTGAGCATACTTGCCTTGAAGGTATTGTAGATTTTGTCGAAGTTGGAAATGTTCAGGCGATGGTCGAACGAATAGATCATTGGCTTTCAGATGAAAATCTTCGTCAAGATAAAGTGGCTAGTATTAAGGCTGGATTATTAGCAGTCCCTGATTTTTTTGAGTATTATTTTCAGCGTTTTTTATTGGCGAATGATATCATCGATTTTGATAAGTTTTATGATGTTGCGGCGGACAATATAAACTTTCAATCTGAATTTATTTGCCTCGGTCTTCCGGAATCAATTGAACGAAGAAAGAATTTTGAAAAAGATAATAAAGTAGGTTTTCAGTATTTTCCAGGTTTGCGACACAGTCTCGGGTGGGTAGGCTGTGGGCTGAGCTACAAATTTATTTTACGGAAGGCCTGCGAGCAAGCATTCAAAAAACTCACTGTCTGTGAAGATGATGTCGAGTTTTTTGATGGCTGGAAAGAGCGTTTTGATCGAATTCAGGAATATCTTGCAACCCAGCAGGATAATAGCTGGGATATATTTTCTGGCCTGATTGCCAATCTACACACCGACACGGATGTGAAGGCGACGAAACTAGTCGATGAACTTGAATTGATTTATATCAATAAAATGACTAGCACTGTTCTTAATACGTATAACTCAAGTGTTTTCTCAAAGGTGATTAAATGGGATGAAAATTTCCGGGATCCCTATGAGAATACAATCGATCGATTCATTGAAAGTCAAGATGATATTAATGTGGTCACCACATCTCCTTTTATTGTCGGCCACAAGGAGGAGCTTACGTCTACATTATGGGGCTTTCAGAATACACAGTACAAAGACATGATTGCTGCCAGTGAGTCTTTATTAAAAGAGAAGCTCCAGGCGTTCAAGCAGAAAAAGATCTCTGATACAACACCTTCGGCTTAACGCTTATCTTCTCTAAGGTCTGAATGTATTACCAATATTTGAGTTGAAGTAATAGAGGAAGACAAAAATTTTCCGGCGGCGTGTATTTTTGCAGATCTGTTGAGGGGGTGAGATAAAAATGTTTTGAAATTTTCGCTCATGATTTCTGAATGTTTACTAAGTTTTTCACCGTGTACATCTTAGGGCGGCTACTTGTATGCTGAAATTTTCGCCCATATTGACGATGCCAATACTATCGCCGCCGAGTTTGGCTGCTTTATTGAAAGCCTGGTTCAGTGCGTCATTATTAGATGACCCTTTCACTGTGAATGCCTCTAGAATTTTGCAACCTTGAACTGATGAGACTGTGACCAATTTTATATTTCTTCCTTCTTCTGTTAACTGTGTAGTGCAAGCCAGCGTTGAGATTGAAATTGTGAGGGTTGAGATAAAGAGGCGCAAATTATGCATTGCAGAAACACTCCTGTAGCGGTGTTTGCCATGTTACATTATTTGGACTCTTTATATCAGGGAGAGTCTGAAAAAAGGCTTGCAGTTTTAGTGAAGTAGCTGCCTGATCCGAACAAGGCGATTAATCCCGATGAAGCGGCTTTTACACTGATGCGGAATAAGGGCGAGCGAAGGCAGGAGTATTGCGGGTAACCGCAACTCAATGGCGCTAACTCCACCAATCACATACGAGATCGTAGAGCCAATGTCCACAGAAGAGTGTAACAACTTCAATCGCAGGTACCTTCTCCAGTGCATGGGCCTGGTCACGGCGGGGTTGGCGTTGAGGCCCCGAAGCAGCTTCGCCAGTGAAACCGAGACGCTTGGCTTCTCTAACGGTACGCGCGAGTTGGTGGTCTACCCACAGAAGCGTCCGATGCTCCGTGTGACGGCGCGACCACCACACCTGGAAACACTATTCTCGGTGTTCAACGAGTCGGTACTCACTCCTAATGATGCTTTCTTCGTTCGCTACCACCTGGCCAACGTCCCGACGTCGATAGACCCGGACACTTACCAGTTGCGCATCAAAGGACTTGTGGATAAACCGCTTACCTTGAGCCTCCGCGCACTCAAGGCCCTAGGGCGATCTGTCGAGCGGGTCGCGGTCAACCAGTGCTCCGGCAACAGCCGAGGCTATGGATCGCCCCGCGTATTTGGCGCGCAGTTGGGCAACGGCTCGATGGGTAACGCCCGTTGGACGGGCATACCGTTGAAAACCGTGCTTCAACACGCCGGTGTGCAAAGCGGAGCCCAGCAAGTGACGTTTCGCGGCCTTGACCATCCGGTATTGCCCAGTACACCGCAATTCATCAAGTCACTCAGTATCGACCTGGCGCTTTCCGACGAACCGATGATCGCTTGGGCAATGAATGGCACTGATATTCCCTTGCTTAACGGTTACCCGATCAAATTGATCGTTCCTGGTTATGCAGGTACTTATTGGGTCAAGCACTTGAGTGAAGTAAACGTCATCGACCATCGCTTTGATGGCTTCTTCATGGCCAAGGCCTATCGTGTGCCGGACAACGACTGCCAGTGCGTAGCGCCCGGCACGGTGGCTGAGGCTACACGGCCGATTGGCAAGTTGAAGGTGCGCTCGTTTATCACCAGTCTGCGGCCTGGCGATCATGTAAAAGCGGGCCAGACCATCACCTTGAAAGGCATTGCTTTCGATGGCGGTAGCGGCATTCAGTGGGTTGAGGTATCTGACAATGGCGGAAAAAAATGGCAACGGGCAATGCTCGGCGAAGACTTGGGCAGCTATTCATTTCGAGCATGGTCTCTTACTTGGCGCCCCCCGCACAAAGGCAAGGTCGGGTTGCAGGTTCGTGCATGCAGCAACCTGGGTGAGCAACAGCCGCTCAATGCCTCCTGGAACCCTTCTATCTATCTGAAGAACAACATCGAAACCACCCCGATTGATGTGGTGTAGGAGTCAAGCAATGCGCCATGTCTGGACAAAACTCATAGCCCTGCTTCTGGCGTTTTACATGATTGTGCCAGCGGCGCAGGCAGCACCACTGACGATAACGTTGCCGGCGGAGTCCATTTTTCTGAGGCCCTCCGATTTACCGGGCTATGCCATGGCCCAACAGAAATGCGGTATCTGTCACTCGGCCGATTACATCGAGTATCAACCCCCCGGTTTCAACCAGCAACGGTGGACCGGGCTGGTCCGCAAGATGAAAGACAGCTATGGCGCACCGCTCACTGACAGCGATGTGAGTGTAATCGGTGAATACCTGGCTGCGACGTACTCAAGCGGTGCCCCACCCGTCACAACAGCCGTGCAGACGATTGCGGCCCCCGTCGCCGACGTTAAGCAGTTGCTGGAGCAAAACACCTGTTTAGCGTGTCATGCGATCGATCACAAGGTGGTCGGGCCGGCGTATCGTGATGTAGCTAAACGCTACAAAGGCGATGTTCAGGCTGTTGCGAAACTGGTCGCACACATCGGCTTGGGCGGAGTGGGACGCTGGGGGGAAATTCCGATGCCTCCATTCCCACAGTTGAAACCGGAGGAGTTGAAACAGCTGGCGGACTTCGTCCTCGAGCAGTAGTCAGCTTTTGCGATCGAGGGGCTTTTGCAGCATATCCTTTCGATGGGGATTCCTGGGCAACCTCTGAAGTTGACGATGTTACGCAGGTCGATCGTTGCTGCGCGGCGTCGAAGACGTAGCTTGTGCGAATGTTGGTTGTATCGCAGTGGAGAAACTCCGGAGCATGAAGGCCGCCAGGTCATCTGGTAGATGTCCGTGCTGTGCAGCCTTCACGTTGTGACGAAAGCATCGTTCGTGACTGAGTACTTTTCTAAAAATTACTGATTGTTCCTAAATTCAAGCAGTCGGAGCTTCTCTAACCTATCGCTCTTAATTCATTTTCCCGAGTGGTAAGAAGGTGTATCTCCCTGTATCAGTAGCGTCCATTCTCGTACTGGGCTCAATTGTGCTCGATAGTCGAGCAGATGAGCTAGGCCCTCCCGCCTGGTTGTCATTAAATGATCGCGTATTCAATAGCGGCGCCCTGGCTGATTCGACGCAGGTTCGACTCGACTCACAGCCCTCGTTGCGATACTTGCCCTATAGGGACAAAGTTGTAACCGCTTTTGACGCGAAGCCGACCAACACGCAAGCCAGCAACGCGGATACCCGTAAACGAATAATTCGACGCGCACACGAGCTGATCGGCACACCCTACAAATGGGGGGGCATGTCCGAAGCCAAAGGTTTTGATTGCAGTGGATTACTGGTGTACCTGTTTCGCAGTGAGGCGGGTATAGAAATACCCCGCACTACGACCTCAATGATAGATAACGACTATTTACCTGTCTCTCGGCATGAACTCCAACCTGGAGACGCCGTGTTCTTTGACAACAAGAGGAATGGTCGTGTTGATCATGTGGGACTGTACATAGGTGAAAATCGATTCGTTCATGCTCCGCGCACAGGCACGAAAATCCGTATTGATTCACTCGACAATCGCTACTGGAAGCATCGCTACTTTGATGCCCGCCGATTCGATGTAAATTCGTCTACCTGAGTTCGATCGTCTTTTTTGCTGAGCGGTGTGGATTAGGGTGAATGCTTCAATTGGTTTGGGGTCGATGTGACCGCCAGATCTGGTATTCAATAGACGTCGCTTGGAACTCCTTTCCAAGGCTCTTGATACCTGACAAGAGCAAGTCCAGAACCAGGCCCATTCCTGCTTCAGGAATGAAAGAAACCCCTTAGATTTCAATGGGTCGAACGCCAGATGCGAGTCTCGTTTCCCGCTCCAAACATAGCGCTGTAGAGTTCGAATGAATTCTGCAGCGATCGCAAAAAGGACCTTTGGGTCCTTTTTGCGTTGTGGTGCAATTGTTTACACTTTCCGAAACTATTGAAGGCGGTTAAAAGCGCCTCTCTTCTTTCAGTGGGCAAGGACTCAGGCCTTGAGGGCGAGAGCAGGTTGATATCAGAATACGTCCCTGATGCAGGCGAGATGTTGAGACTCCTGGATCATTTTTGCCCAATTGCCGATCTGCTTTTTCCCTGGCCAAAAGAGTGGATGCTCCTCATCGATGATGTGGTAGCCGTCAGCAAAGCCCATTCAGTATGCCTGTGTCTCGCGGTAGCCATACAGGTAGTCAAAGTTCTCCAGAAAGCCATTGCGCGCAGATACAGCAGTGAGCTGATCCTCGATAGAGAAGCCTGTGTTGCAGGCGCTGATCGAGAGGCCCTGGCCCAGGCTGAACTGGATGCTCAACTGGCAGTTGCACATCTAGGGTTCAAACTCATCGACAGGAAAAATTCGTTCCGAGCAGAATCCGACTCCGCTGTTTTCAGGGCGCGACAGGCTTTTCTGCAAGTGTCTCTCGGAGTACTTGACGATTTTTCCTCTGCGGTTGCCAAAACGGTCGTTATCCCTGCCCAGTTCTGAAAACACAGACTTCAGATTGACGCTGATATCACTCAAGTGCTGATCGGCATCTCTAGCGACTTTCCCGGCCGAAAAATTATATAGCTCCCTGAGTTTGCCTTTCAGTGCACCGGCGGGCGCAACGACGCCAGCGAAGAACATTGCGATTTTGGTGCGGCGTCTAGCGCCCAAGGCTGTTGTCTTCAGCGTGTTGCGGTCAACTAATTCCGGACCCGGCGTTATGTGGTGCAAGTGCGAGGAACGCTTCGCTTGGCGGAGCGATTCAGAAGGTTCAATCAGCGTCCCAAGGCAATGCCTACGGCTATGCGGCGGTCTGGTGCTTACCCTAGCCCCATCCTCTTGCAATCCTTGCTGGTCCTTGGCGAAGAGCCTGGTGCAAAAGTTGCGGTACGGAGTAGGTCTGCAACCCGGTGGGGGCTCATCTCGACAGCTCGGCCAATGAAAAGCCGTTGCGCTGAAAGAAGCGCTCCAGCTCCCGGGGCAGGGGGTCGACGCCAGTGAAGATCTTCAAGTATTCGGGAACGTAGCGCATGCGCTGCGCCATCGGTTCCTGAGTGTTCATGCTGATATAGCCGATCTGCGTCAGGTAGATCGAGCGCGCGCGGGTGACGGCGGCATCGTGGGCGAAACCGAAACGGTCGAACATCTGCGCCAGGGCCTGCACGCGCTGGGCATCGGCCTGGCGGATTTCCTGCGCCACCTCGGGTGATTGCAGGGCCCAGCTGCGCATGGCGAACTCGAATTGCGAATCGAACAACTCGCTGTTCAGCCAGCAATCGAAGACGTTGAGAATCGCCTCGGTGATGGATTCGGCATAGGCCTCGGACTGTTTCACCAGGCTCAAGGTGTTCTTGTTCTTCCACAGATTCACCAGGGCTTCGAGCAGGGCTTCGCGGTCCTGGAAATACCAGTAGAAACTGGTTCGCGAGAGGTTGAGTTTCTTCGCCAGCGGCATCACCCGCACCGCATCCACTCCCGATTCCTTGAGGCTCTCATAGGCCGCGTTGAGCCAGCTCTCCAGAGAGCCGCGGCCGGCTGCTTCCACACTGTTGCTGGTTGCTTTCATGGGCGTTTTTTCCTTGTCAGTTTGACATTGGTGAGGTGAATGTACACAAGTGTCAATGTCATTGACACTTGTGTACATGGAGGTCTATCGTCTGCCTTGCCTGATGACCAGTATGCGAGACCGATATGAATAACGATCCGCTTCTTCAGCCTTATAGCCTCAAGCACCTGACACTTCGCAATCGCATTATCACCACCTCCCACGAGCCGGCGTACCCCGAAGAGGGCATGCCGAAGAAATTGTACCGGGCCTACCACGTCGAGCGCGCCAAAGCTGGAGTGGCCATGACCATGACCGCAGGCTCGGCGGCGATCTCTCGTGACAGCCCGCCGGTATTCAACAATATCCTGGCGTACAAGGACGAAGTGGTCGGCTGGATGAAAGACCTCACCGACGAATGCCACGAGCATGGTGCGGCGGTGATGATCCAGCTCACCCATTTGGGACGACGCACTCGCTGGGATAAAGGCGACTGGTTGCCGGTGGTGTCGCCTTCGCATAACCAGGAGCCAGCCCACCGGGCCTTTCCCAAGAAGCTGGAAATCTGGGACATCGAACGCATCATTCGCGATTACGCCGACGCCGCCGAACGCATGCAGGCTGCTGGCCTGGATGGCATCGAACTGCAAGCCTACGGCCACTTGATGGACCAGTTCTGGTCGCCGCTGACCAACGAGCTGGAGGGCGCCTACGGCGGTTCGCTGCACAACCGCCTGCGTTTTACCTTCGAGGTGCTGAGCGCGATCCGCCAGCGGGTGGGCCCGGAATTTATCGTCGGCATTCGCTACACCGGCGACGAGGTACTGGCAGGCGGCCTTGAGAAGGAGGAGGGGCTGCACATTTCGCAGTTGCTGAAAGACAGCGGCATGGTCGACTTTCTCAACGTGATTCGCGGCAATATCGCCACCGATGCCGGGCTGACCGACATCATTCCAATCCAGGGCATGCGCAACGCGCCGCACCTGGACTTCGCCGGGGAGATCCGCGCCCTGACCGGCTTCCCGACTTTCCACGCGGCGAAGATTCCGGACGTCGCCACCGCCCGCCACGCGATTGCCTCGGGCCTGGTGGACATGGTGGGCATGACCCGCGCGCACATGACCGACCCGCATATCGTGCGCAAGATCATCGAAGGCCGTGAAGACGAAATCCGTCCCTGTGTCGGTGCCAACTATTGCCTGGACCGGATCTACAACGCCGGCTCCGCCTACTGTATCCACAACGCCGCCACCGGCCGTGAAACCAGCATGCCCCATGAGGTGCCCAGGGCCGCGCGCAAGCGCAAGGTCCTGATCATCGGCGCCGGTCCCGGCGGTCTGGAGGCGGCGCGGGTGGCCGGCGAACGGGGGCATGAGGTGCTGGTGCTGGAGGTGGCCGATCAGCCCGGCGGGCAGGTGCGCCTGACCGCGCAGTCCGAGCGGCGCAAAGAGATGATCAGCATCATCGATTGGCGCATGGCGCAGTGCGAGCGCCTGGGCGTGAAGTTTCGCTTCAACACCTGGGCCGATGCGGCGATGGTCCTCGATGAAAACCCCGACGTGGTGATCGTCGCCACCGGCGGGCTGCCGCACACCGAAGTCCTGCAACAAGGCAACCAGTGGCTGGTGTCGAGCTGGGACATCATTTCCGGCGATGTGAAGCCCGGACGCAACGTGCTGGTGTATGACGATGCCGGTGATCACGCGGGTTTGCAGGCCGCCGAATTCATTGCCCGCAGCGGAGCCAGGACCGAGATCATGACGCCCGACCGCTCGTTCGCGCCGGAGGTCATGGGCATGAATCTGGTGCCGTATATGCGCTCACTGCAACGGCTGGATACCATCTTTACCGTCACCTATCGGCTCAAGGCCGTGGAGCGTAAGGGCGAGCAGCTGCTGGCGACCATTGGCAGCGATTACAGCGACCTGGAGAAGACCCGGCTGGTGGACCAGATTGTGGTCAACCATGGCACCCGCCCCCTGGACGAGCTGTATTTTGAGCTCCAGCCCCAGGCCACCAATGAAGGCGCCGTGGAGTACATGGAGCTGATTGCCGGTAACGCGCAAAACCTGGTGACCAACCCTCAGGGGCGTTTCCAATTGTTCCGAATCGGTGATGCAGTGTCATCGCGTAATACCCATGCGGCGATCTACGACGCCCTGCGCCTGGTCAAGGACCTCTAGCGACTGCCTATTGCCGTGCCCTGAACAATAAGAAAGACAGCCGTCATCCGTTTCCCTAGCGTCAAGTTACTGCCCCGAACGTTGGTCTGACTGGTTTTGATAAACCTCAAACTCTTCCCAGCGGAGGTTGTTGCATGCACACGGATACCGATTTCACCGAGCTGCTCAATGCCGTACCCCCAGGCCCGCTGCACTATCGCAGTGATTCCAGCGTCACCGGCCATGCTCTGGCCCCGGTCGATCACGGCCTGCTGGCGGCCTATGCCGCCATCGATCGGCCGGCGCTGCGCCAGTACCGCCTGGAGCGTATTCGTCAGCAACTGCGCGCGCAGGATTACGCCGGCGTGTTGCTGGCCGACCCGATCAATATCCGCTACGCCACCGATACCAATAACCTCGGCCTGTGGGTGATGCATTCCCCCAGCCGCTACGTATTTGTGGCCACCGACGGTCCGGTGGTGCTGTTCGAGTTTGACAGCAGCCGGCACAACAGCGAGCACATCGAAACCATCGATGAAATCCGCTCGGCGATCCCCTGGTTGTATTTCCTCGCCGGCCCACGGGTCGAGGAGAAAGCCGAGCGTTGGGCCCAGGAAGTGGCCGAACTGATGAACCGGTATGGCGCAGGCAATCGGCGTCTGGCGGTGGACCGTTGCGACCCCTGGGGCGCTGAAAAACTCCAGGCCAAGGGCATCCAGCTGTTCGATGCTCAGCCGTTGATGGAGCAGGCGCGACTGATCAAGTCGGTGCAGGAGATTGCCAGCCACCGCGTGTCGATGGATGTGTGCGACCTGGCGATTGCCCGCATGCGCGCCAGCCTGGCGCCGGGCATCACCGAAAATCAGCTGTGGAGCATCATGCACGGGACCAATGTCGCCCAGGGCGGGGAGTGGGCCGAGAGCCGCTTGCTGAACTCCGGACGGCGCACCAATCCCTGGTTCCAGGACGCCTCGGACAAGGTCATTGCGGCAGGGGAGATGGTTTGCTTCGACACCGACATGGTCGGGCCAGGGGGCTACCTCTCGGACATTTCCCGCAGTTTTATCTGTCCCGGCAAGGCGCCGACGGCGGCCCAGCGTGACCTGCTGGAAATCGCCTCGCAGCAAATCAGTTTCAACCTCGAGCTGCTACGCCCGGGTTTGTCGTTTCGCGAGTTTGCCGAGGGCTGCTGGCCGGTGCCGAAACAGTTCGAGCACAACCGTTACATGATGATGCTGCACGGCGTCGGTCTGGTCGATGAGTACCCAAGCGTCGCCTACGCGGTGGACTTTGCCGAGTGGGGCTATGACGGCCATTTCGAGGAAAACATGGTGCTCTCGGTGGAGAGTTACATCGGTGAGCGGGGTGGCCATGAAGGCGTGAAGCTCGAAGAGCAGGTGCTGATTACCGCAAGTGGAGCGATCAAGCTCTCGCGTACCCCCTTAGTCGACGACGATCGATAACAGGAGCTGTTGCCTGATTTTTGCAGGCATGGCGTCTACCCTGTCCGGAGAAAAAAATAATGAGCAGCATGACCGTGATCGAAAGCGCCACCGCCCTGGCGCCGCGCCCGGTGCCTAGCGCCGAACCCTTCTTGCGCCTGGAGGCGATTCATAAGCAGTTCGGCCCCTACCCGGTGTTGCACGACGTGAGTTTCGAGATGGCCAAAGGCGAGGTGGTAGCGATCATCGGCCCCAGTGGCTCAGGTAAAAGCACTTTGCTGCGCTGCATCAACCAGCTGGAGCCCGCTACCCGGGGCCGGGTCAGCATGGCTGGAGTGGCCATCGAAGCCGGGCGCCCGCTGCCCAGGAGTGAGCTGCTCAAGCTGCGCCGGCGCATCGGCATGGTGTTCCAGTCGTTCAACCTGTTTCCGCACCTTACGGTGCTGCGCAACGTCAGCCTGGCGCAGATCCGCACCCTGGGCCGCAGCGCTAAGGAAGCGGATGCCCGCTCTTTGCAGTTGCTGGACCGGGTAGGTCTCGCGGACAAGGCCAACGCCTACCCGGCACGTTGCTCCGGCGGCCAGCAACAACGCATCGCCATTGCCCGGGCCCTGGCGCTAGATCCGGAATTGATGCTGTTCGATGAGCCGACCTCGGCCCTCGACCCCGAGCTGGGCCTGGAAGTGCTGGCGGTGATGAAGGAACTGGCGAGCGAGGGCATGTCGATGCTGGTGGTGACTCACGAGATGCACTTTGCCGAGACGGTGTCCGACCGAGTGGTGGTGATGGCCGAAGGGCGGATCATCGAGCAGGGGCCCAGCGCCCAGGTGATGCGCGAGCCACAGCATGCGCGGGTGGCTCAGTTTCTCCAGGCCGTGAGGAATCGCTGATGCCGGACATTCTGCTGGTCCTGTTGCGCGGTGTGCCCTGGACCCTGGCCGTGACCCTCAGCGCCTTTTGCATCGGAATGCTGCTGGGCTTTCCACTCTGCGCCTTGCGCATGTCGACGCTCAAGCCCTGTCGCTGGTTGGCGGCGATGTTGGTACTGACCCTGCGTTCGATTCCGCCAATCGTCTGGCTGTTCTTCATCTTCTTCGGCATCGGAGGCGGCTACATCGCCTTGTCGCCGTTCGCTGCCGCGGTGCTGGGCCTGGGGCTGATCACCGCCGCGCATATGTCGGAAGTCTATCGCGGGGCTTTTGCGGTAATTCCCCAGGGCCAGTACGAGGCGGCCCAGGTGCTCAACCTGTCGGCGTACCAGCGCTTTTTCGATGTGGTGCTGCCGCAACTGATGCGTATTGCCATTCCCACCTCGACCACCTATGCCATCGGCCTGCTCAAGGATTCGGCCGTGGCCTCGACCATTGGTGTCGGCGACATCAGCTTCCAGGCCTATCAGTTGTCCCAGCAAACCTTTCAAGGGTTGCAGGTGTACAGCGCGGCGGCCCTAGTTTACTTGATTCTCAGCGTGCCGGTGGCGCTGTTTTCACGCTGGTTGTCGGCCGCCCTGAAGCAGAGGATTGCCCGATGAATGAGATCCTGACGATGTGGCTGGCCTGGTTTCCCGAGCTGTGGAAAGGCTTTGTGCTGTCGATGCAGGTCACCGCCGTCAGCCTGGCCCTGGGAGTGGTCCTGGGGTTGCTGCTGGCGCTGGGCGTGTCGACGCCCCGCCGGGCTGTGCGCTATCCCTCGTTGCTGATTGTCGAATTGGGGCGCGGCGCGCCTGCGTTGATCCTGCTGCAGTATTTCTATTTCGGCCTGCCCTCGGCTGGCCTGACCCTGAGTTCCTTCTGGGCGGCGGCCCTGGCGCTGGCTTACTGCACCGCGGCCTACACCAGCGAGATCATCCGCGGAGGTATCGAGGCCGTGGCCCAGGGGCAGAACGAGGCAGCTGAAGTGATTGGTCTGAATCGCTCCGATGCGCTGCGTTTCATCATTTTGCCCCAGGCGCTGCGGGTGGCTCTGCCGTCGTTGCTGGGGTTCTCGATCATGATGTTCCAGGCTTCGTCGCTGTGTTTCACCATTGCGCTGCCGGAGCTTGTCAGCCGCGCCTCGGCCATCGGTTCATCGACCTTCGAGTACATGCCGGTGCTGGCCCTGGCCGGCCTGATGTATGCCGCTGTCTGTGCGCCCGCGACCTTGGGCGTGGCGGCACTGGAGAAAAAACTGGCGCCCAGCCAGCACGCATGACCCGTTCGGTCCGTCTTTCGGCTGCCGTTCTCTTAACGCAACCCATGCATAGGTGAAGCCATGATCCGCTCATTCAAACGCGTTACCCGCTGGACCGTCCTTTGTTCCATGTTGGTTGCCGGCTCGGCCCTGGTCGGTGCTCCCCTTGCCCTGGCGGACTGCAAGCCGGCCCACCAGTTTGAAACCCTCAGCCCTGGGGTTCTGGCGGTGGCGGCCTGGGTCTTTCCGCCCTACTCGATACCCGGGCCGAGCAACCAGTTGAGTGGGGTCGATGGCGAAATCATCAAGCGTATTGCTGACAGGGAGTGCCTGGAGATCAAGCTGACGGTGGTTGATCCGGCGGCGGTGATCCAGTCAGTGATCACCCGGCGGGCCGACGTCGGTATCGGTGACTGGTACCGTACCGCCGAGCGCAGCAAGGCCCTGGGCCTGTCCGCGCCGCTGTACCTGGACATGATGGGGATTATCTCCAGCGAGGGTTATTCGAAAATCTCCGAGCTTGAAGGCAAGCGCGTCGGCACGGTGCAGGGTTACCTTTGGGTCGACGATTTGAAAAAGGCTTTTGGCGACAACCTGGTGCTGTACCCCAACCCGGTGGCCATGGCCCAGGACCTGGCCTCCAAGCGGATTGCGCTGGGCGTCGATAGTTTCGCCGTCGGTGTGGCTTCGCAGCAGAAGGGGGCGTATCAGGGCAAGAGCATCAAGGTCTCGGAGCCTGATCCACGGGTTAAAGCCACCTTGGAGCCGGGGCAGGTCGGCTTCCCGCACACCAAGGCCAATATCGCGCTAGGCGTAGCACTGAACGAAAACATCCAGGCCTTGCATGCGTCAGGTGAAATTGCCGAGATACTTGGCTCGTTTGGCCTGAATAAACAAGCCGCCGACGTCGGTACGCCGCGCCTAGTGGAATAACCGATGGCCCGGGGCCGGTCGCCCGGGTGGTTCTGGGGCCGCGTCAGGGAGCAATCAATGCCAAACAATGCAGCGGTCAAGTGCCTGTCGCTGGCAGAGGCCAGGGCTTTTGCCCAACGTTGCTGCCTGGACGCGGGCAGCAGCCAGGAAGTAGCCCAGGCCCTGGCCGAAGCCACGGTATCGGCCCAGGGCCACGGACTGGCCAGTGTGGGTTTCGAGCATCTGGTCGATTACCTCCAAGGGTTTGCCAGCGGACGCATTGTGGGCCGAGCCAAGCCGCGGGTCACTCAAGTGGCGCCGGCGATGATCCGTTGTGATGCGCGCCAGGGCATCGCGCAATTGGGTTTCGAGCAGGCCTTCGACGCCTTGTGCGATAACGCCAGGCAGCTGGGAATCAGCCTGTTTGCCCTGCACAACGGTTTTACCTGTGGCGAGCTGGGTTATTACACCCGGCGTCTGGGTGGCGAAGGGCTGGTGGCACTGGCCTTCTGCAATGGCCCGCCCTTGTTGACCGTGGCCGGTCAACGCCAGCCGATCTATTCGACCAACCCCTTGGCGTTCGCCGCGCCCTGCGGCGACGGGCGTCTGTTACTGATCGACCAGGCCAGTAGTGCCACGGCTTTCGTCAACATCCTCAAGGCAGCCGAGGCCGAGGAGGCAATCCCCGAAGGCTGGGCGGTGGATGCCCAGGGTGCAGCCACCCTGAGCGCCCGGGAGGCCATGCACGGCGCCTTGCTGGCGTTTGGCGGCGGTCGCGGGGCCAACATTGCACTGTTGGTGGAAGTGCTGGCCGGCGGGGTCACTGGGGCTAACTGGTCGCTGGATGCGCCAGACTTTCGAAGCGGCGCGCAATCGCCGGGCTCGGGGCTGTTGGTGATCGCCATCGCCCCGCACCTGCTCGACGAGCAGTTCGAGGCTCGATTGGCGCAGCAAATGCAGCGTCTGGCCACCCTCGGCGTCCACCCTCCGGGGCAGGCCAAGCAGCAGGCCTGGGCCCGGGCGCAGAAAGAGGGGATCAGCTTGCCCATAGGTCTGTATAAGCGACTTGAGGCTCGATGCTAGGTTTTTGACCGGGACGTTCGACCTCTGGCCAACTCTGTTTCATTCGCTAAATCAGGGAAAGATTGCAAAACGTTGAGGAGCGTTTTGCATCACCCCAGGAGTAATAGTTTTTGACGCCCGGTAAATAAAGGCTCGGATATTGCCGTCTTCGGTTTCAGCCTTGTTCCACCATGGCACTGCCGTTTGAACTGATGGCTCTAGGGAATTTCCCAACTAGTTTTCAAATGTGCTGAAATTCGCCTGACCACCCGATCCGGGCTGTCCATGCGCGAGTTCGCGTTCCTGACACTTAGCGCGCCAATCCTGAAAAATACCACGATCATAAACTCCCGGTACTTGCGGGAGTTACATCCGCTCGTGCCTACGCGCTTCGTGGTCATCAACGATTATTTGTAGGAAAAGGCCTGTCGCTGCGCCGTGGCACCCTTTTCGATGACACCATTATCCACGCCTTCAGTGTATGCAGGCGCCGGATATACCGGTGTCGAGAAGCATGAAAATCGTCAAGTGATGTCAAATCGCTCGCCGCCGTATTACCTATTCCAAGTTGAGTAAACGCTGTGTGCTCCACAAGGCCAAACCCAAGATTGAGTACTGCAAAGCTCAGGCACGAGCCAAGGTTGAGCATCCGTTTCGGGTAATCAAGCGCCAGTTTGATAATGTGAAAGTGCGCTTTCGTGGGCTGATGAAAAACACAGCTCGACTGACCACGATGTTCGCTCTGTCAAACCTGTAGATGGTTCGAAAACGGCAGCTGGGTATGGGTGAGTGACGTGATTGAGGTAAAGCGTCAGGCAGAAAAGCTGCTCAAACCGCGATGTAAAAAGCGCATTTGCGTAAATAACGATACGCACCGAAGGTCTTTTGCTTACCGCCGTCATGCAGCAAATTGACCGGGGCGTTCCTAGCAAAGCTGTACTGCCCGGTCTACGACCTCTTCCATGGGGGGCTAAATTGGGTCGAGAGTTGATTGAGCGTGTGTGATTCGACGAATCCAACCGGCTGCAGTGAGTTCTTTTTCATGAAGATCAAGAATAACTTTCCCGGTAATCCGTGAAGAACCAAAAAAAAGCCCCCCGGAGCGCAGGGGGCTAAAAATGGTGCTTCTCATTTGACGCGCAGATGATTTTAGTTGTGCTTGTGGTGGGTTGATACTTGATAAGTATCAAAATCAGAATATAAAAATAGGTCTTGTACGAATAAAAGACGCGCCAATTACTGAGCAGCAATTTTGGCAAGTCCTTGTGTATCGGCCTCAGTCTGACTTGCAAGGCGTGATACCTTTCTCCGGTCGAGTAGGCCAAGGCGCTGACCAAGAGCGCCCAAACGATGATGTCATTGTTCATCATAGTGCGCACACATGCGCGTGCGTGGGTCTAGTCGGCAGAGTTATGACCGATCCTCCTTTGCTGCCAGTGGTGTTTCCATCTGGAGCTATCAATGTCCGGCAATATGAGGCGCAGGCCTTGCCGGAGGAACCTCGTTTCCTGGGACTGGCCGCTTTGCGTGACGGCTTTAGCGATGCGTCGCCCGAGGGCGTCGTAGTGGTAGGCAAGATTGCCAGTGCTGCTGCTTTCTCTCAGCAGTTGGTCGGCGGCGTCATAGCTGAAAACCAATGCGCCAATAGGGAACAGCGCTCCAGACTTGGTTTTACGAGTACCCATTTTCATTGCGGGCTCCTTGCTGAGAGAGGGAGCCAAGCACCCATCGGGGCGACTTGGCCCCTGCTGGGTGGTTGATAGATGGTTACTCTTGCTCAGGTTCAAACAGACCGCTGTGCGGATTGAACCGGAGTACTGACTTCGGACTTCTGATCGGGGTGCGATCATGTCGGTAGATGTTGCTCAGGTATCTGAGCCGGTAGGTGAGTGCAAATTCTGCCTGCTCCTCACTGAGACCTTCGGCGATAAAACTCTGGATCAACTCCTGATCCGAGGACACTTCGTTGTTGGATAGCTGCTCTTCGACGTAGCTGAGTTGTGATTGAGTCAGAGGCGAGCATGCGTTCAGCATAAAAGTCTCCTCGTGATGGGGAGTGCGGTAGTGGATGCTGATGAAATAGGTGAGGGCCCCGAGTACGGGGCCGATTGAGTTAGACCGATTCGGCCAGGGCTGGCGTAGCAGAATGAGCATCATCAGCGGTGCTTTGAGAGGTGATAGATTCCCCCGTAGCCTCTTCGAGCACTGGCTTGGCGGGGGAGATGCTCTCGCTGTCGATTTTGATCATGCTGATGTGAACCAGACTCGACGAAAGACTCGCGTCCAACTCGCCAACCCGATCACCCTTGGTACGCAGATATGGAGTGGCTTGCATGTCGCTCATGCGAAAGGAAACGAGAACGCTCTGCTTCGCATTGACGGCTTCACGGCAATCACGGACTAAAGCTTGAACATCGTCACCAACAACGGTGGTGTTGAAATACTTGTACTCGGGCTCATCAATGGGACCGTTAAGCGATGCGATGGTGCATGTGAGAAGCGAGTCTCCCTCGTTCGAATTGAGGTCGCGGATGCGGTTCAGATAACCAATGCCATAGGTTGTCAGGTTGTAGTACTCGATGCCTGCGAGGACTGATTGGCTGACCAATGAGGCTGTCAGCAATCGTGCCTTTAGCGCCGCAACCGGTTGGCCTTCATTCCGCCCCTGTGTCGCGATGTAGGAGGAAACCCACAGATCGCCCATCCGGAATTCGATCAACACTGGACGACCGGCATCGACATCCGCTTTGCAACTGCGGACCAGATCCTGGGCCTTTGCGCCAGAAACCCTGACATCAAAGTAGCGATAGGCAGGCTCGGTGACTGGCCCCGTAAAGGCGTTGATCGAGCAGGCCAGGAAGGGCTCACCTTTCTTTGGCCGGACTTCGCGGATGCGATTAAGATAGCCGATACCGCAAGTGTGCAGATCGAAGTAGCGCTTGGCGGTGGTTTGGGCGTTGGACGAAGTGGTCATGATCAATCTCCAGGCTTGGGAAAATGCGCAGACACACCGACCCAACGGGAGGTGTGAGATACCCCGCGCGGGTTGAGGATCGTTCGATCCGGTTGGAACAGGTTGTGCACCCATCATCAGCTGGTTGATGAGCGTTCGCGGAAGCGGGCGCGGGCGAACTGGACAGGTCATGTGGACAGAGCCACGTCATAGCCTTGAGGACCTTGGCTACCTGGGCATGTCGCTGACCGGGGTCAGCTGAACATGGCGCAAGCGTTGCACAGCAGGCGACACAGCGCTGTCGGAAATCGGCACGGGGCAGTTCCCTTGTTGCCTCCTTGTTGATTCAGTCGCCGCAAAAGCAGGAGGTCGAAGTTTCGTCAGCATCGAACAGATCGCCTTGCTTGATCAGGTAGCGGGCCATCTCTGCGTAAGTCGGGCCATCGTTGCGAAAGCGTGCCCCGCTGGGTCTGGAGGCCAGGTCGAGTGCTTCCATTGCGATCCACCAGTCGGCTGCCTTGGGGTTGGCCCGAATCAACGCTAGGCGCTGTCGTTGAGGCTTGAGAAAGCACAAATCACAGTTGCCTTCGAGCGTCCGGCCATTGACCGTGAGCAACTCCAGGTTGAACGCTTGGGTTTGCCAGAAGCGATTTACGTCGTGCACCGTGACGCAGGCATCGACCAGGGGCATGCACATGGTTTCGTGGGTGGACTCGGTGGAGTGTCCGCGGGCCCTGATTTTTGCAGCACGGCGTTGCTCGTCGGCCCGGATCCCGATGAGCTGGTCCCAGTCCTGCCAGCCGTATTGACGGATAAATTTATGCATGGGACGTATTTTCAACTCGCTGGTGCAAAACCGGCTTACTGGATTGGGTAGATACCGACGTTTGCGAATGAGCGCCTCGAAGGGCTCGCCGCACCGGCTGGCGGTTTCGAAGTCGACTTGCGTGAATCCCAAGGGGGTGTCGCAGTACTCGAGCCAGTGAATCGGTACACACTAGCATTCTGCGCATTCGTGAACGAAGCGCAATGTTGCCTCTGCTTCTTTGCCGGTGTTGGCGAAGCAGATCAGCGTGTGTTCGGGTAGGCCATGATTGGCTTGTAGTACCCGCCACAGCATATAGGCGCTGGTACGGCCACCACTGAAGCTGATGCAGGTTGGCTGGGTAATTTTGAACGGATCGTGCATGGGGGTGTCTCCAGGCTGGCGTGCGAATGCACGCCGGTGGCAGAGGCACCCCAGGCCGGGGAGCTGGAGACGAAAGCGCAACCCAACGGTCGCTGTAGAAAAGACAGCCCCCGGAGTTGGGGGCTGTTGGATCAGAGGGTTGACTAGCTGTTGCTCGGATCTGATGAGACGGGCTCGATGCACAGATGTGTCGCAGTTGCGGCCAGTTTTAGGTCGCAGCCCCCCTTAGCGATGCGGGTAAACACGCTTTCCAATGGATCGAAGTGCTCACCGAAGTCATCACCGCCGAGTTCACTGCTCGCCAGTTGCCACCAGTCATCAAACTCATCGGTGGTTGGGTTGCAGCCGACGGCATACGAAATATGCTTTGGTTTCCCTTCGGAAGTTCGCTCGCACTTTTCAGACATGAAATACACACCATCGTCTTTGGCGAGAATGACTCGGCATTTGTTGGCAATTGCTTCGGCCAGTACAGGGCGCAGGTCATTGCCTTTGAATAGCAGCATGGCTCTCTCCAATGTGTAGAGAAGGGTTGATGAAGGCATGGCTGGCCGTCACAAGACGAGTAGCCATTCAGGGCAGGGCGGCTGTGGCCACGGGATCAGTGCAGCTTTGACCTGCACCCATTCGAGACAATGGCGACTTGGATCAATCGCCACTTGCCGTCATCGATCAGGTGCTCCAGGGTTTCGCCAAGTGAGTCGAAGAACACTCCATCGATTCGCTTAACCAATTCCAGGTCGCGGCGTAGTTCCACGGCGTACAGGTCTGCTCCGTATTCGTAGGTCACAGAAACCTGCCCTTGAAACTTCTCCGTTGCGACGGTGAAAGTGATCGCGGGCGGAGTTTTGACGATGTTGTCATCGGGTTTTGGATCGACCAGGGCAAAGTCGTGTGCACCAGCATCCACCAACAGATGAGTGATGCAGCGAAAACCATCGGGAGCCGGCAGGTTTTCCAACTGCTGAATGAGATCCCGCAACTCCGGACAATCAGGTTCCGGGACCGGAAGTTTTGCAGGCGCTGATCCGAGTACATGGGACTTCACAACGAAGGCTGTTCCGTCCGAAGTGAACTCGGTTCGCTCCTCCGGCGTGTCTGCACGTAGCCCGTCGAAACGCCGTCTGGCATAGGGATGGACCTTTACCTTGACGCCTTCGTCTGGCTCAGATGTGACCAAGCGCCGATCCAGAACGGCGAACTCGGCGCGCCCGACCTTGATGACAATGGCCTCGTCCGTTTTTGCAATCACCTTTCCTTCGAACGGCTCGGGGTCTATGCAGAATCCAAACACCGACTCTTGGGGCTGGTCGTCGTAGATACGGAACTTGAAGCGTCGAACATTGCTGGGTACGTGGCCAGCGATCAGGCCCTGCATTTGTGCACGAATGGCTGAGCGATCCATGGGAGACTCCTTGAGAAATGCAAGGGACTCCCGCCTGCAAGGGAGGGTATCCCTTGAGGGGTGAGCACTGCAGACGCGAATGCGTCGAAGAGAAGAGCAACCAACGTGGACGGTCCACGTCGCAGCCTTGAAGGTCTTGGCCGCCTTGGCATGCTGCTGACAACGTCAGCGGACATGGATGCAGAATGGCATTTCGGCGGCTGCAAGTTGAGCGCCCAATCGACATGAGCCATGTACCGCATTTGACGGAGGATCTGGATAATAAGTGTCCTTGAGCAATCGCTGTTCAAACGCTCCCATTTTCTTTGAGATGCTCAAGAATGCGCTGCCCCAGCCAGCCAATGCACGGTACAGCCATGCTGTTACCAATCGCCTGATAGCGTGGGGTGTCTGCTGCGGGATTACCGCGGTATGGCACCAACGTGTAGTTGTCAGGCATACCCTGCAGACGTTCACACTCTACTGGCATCAGGCGTCGTACACGCCAAAGTGACCAGTCATATCCGGCGTCCTCAGGCCGAGGCGCGGGGGTATACAAGAAGTTCGTTGTAATGTCTGGAACCACCAAATGAGCAAACTCTCCTCCCTGACTGCTGCAGCGCAGTGTTGGTGATACTCCCGCACAAGACTCGGTGAGGATTCTTTCGGAAGGACTGTGTGTGGGAGCTGTAGCGATCGCTGACAAGCCCTCGGCAGGTTTTCCCAGGCGCAGCTCTCCACGAGCATTTTGAGCGAATGCGAATTCCGTGCTCGGCATCGTAATGATAGGAACTCCACGCCCGGAGCCATCCTCACTGCTGCCTTTGCCTTCATTGGCAGTTGTCAGTGCATGGGTTTGCTGGCCGGTAAAGGATTGAGCCATTGAATGAGCTATGAAGGTTTCTGCCGAGAAGTCACCTCTGTGACCCCGGGTGGTCAAGCTTGTGGCGACATCAATTGAATGCTGATTACCGCCGCCATAGAAAGTCGTTGAAGTAGGCTTGCCAGCATCTGCTTTCAGTCGATCATGCCAGCCTGAATCGACAACACCGCCTGTAGGACGGGCGGCATTTTCTTGCCTCTGTTGTTCGCTCGACGCAGGATGCCCAGGCAAGCTCGTGCGCTCAAAAAGTACTTCGCCGGGATCGAATCCCGCTCGACCACTTGCCACAAGAAACACGCGACGGCGTCGTTGGGCGAGGCCGAAATGTTGAGCGTCGAGCACCCGCCACGCGATGCGACGACGGGGTCCAGACACCCAACCTGCGTTTGCCCATCTTGGCCCTGGAGGTTGCAGTTCAGTGCTTTCGCCGGCCAGTGCTCCAAGCAGGCATCCAAAAGCATTGGACTTGTCGTAGAGCACGCCGGGGACGTTCTCCCAGACAATAACTGATGGTGCCTGGCAGTGTTGTTCACGAGTTTGGTCAATGGCATCTGCGAGCTCCGAGTACTTGAGGGTGATTGCTCCGCGTGGATCCGACAGTCCCCGACGCGCACCGGCTGTGCTGAAGGATTGGCAGGGCGTGCCGCCCACCAGAAGGTCTGGCGCAGAAACCAACCCGGCCAGCACCTTGTGGGCAATCTGTGTCATGTCGCCAAGATTGGGGACGGTCGGGTAGTGGTGGGCAAGCACGGCATTGGGGAAGGGGTCGATTTCCGAGAACCATGCTGGCTGCAATCCGAGCGGCTGCCAAGCTAGGCTGACGGCTTCGATACCGCTACAAACACTGCCGTAGTGCAAGGGGAGGTCATTCATGTGCCTTCTCCTGATCTGTAGAACTCAGAGCCCGTGCCTGCACTCAGTGGGCAAGAGAGCCGTTTGGGGGGCGTGGAGGAGAGGAACAAGACGCTGGAGGTTGATCCTCCAGCGGGAGAGGGCGATACCACCGTGGTCTGCCGCAAAGGCATAGCTGTCATCGAAATCTGCCGTTGCCACAGCGCACCCGGCCCGCTTCGTGGTTAGGGCCGGCAACTACTGGCGCACATCCGCGCACAAAAGGAACCCATTTTTCGCCGGTGGGTATCGGCACTGAGCACGACCGACCCGAAGGATCTCCTGGTTGCTTGCATTTAATGATCTTCAAGAAGCCAGGAGATCCTTCGATGTCGGAGCCTATCTAACAGCTAGCCACTCAAAGGATCATGGCTTTGCACTAATCGACCTTCGACTCTCGACAGTTACGCCGATGAGAGACATGCCGTTGCAGAAGGTGAAGGCATGTAGGGCTAGCCCGTAAGCACGCAGTGGCATGCCTCGTGGCTGTTGGGAGCATAGAGCCTTGTTGCAATCATCCGGGTGGCTGGGGAAATAGCTGTAAACAAGCTGAATGTAGACAGAGCGTTTTGATGCCTGTAATGAGAGTTGGTGCTGCAGTACTGGAGCGGGCTTTCTATGGACTCAGGTTCCAGCTGCAGCGCTCATGGGCGCTGAGAGACGGTGTCGCGACATAAGCGAATAGAGTTGAGAGTCAACGAAACACTCAGCGTGTATTCATCAGAGATGGATATCTTGAATATGCAAACCTTCCATAAGGTCGCAAATGTCTTCGGGGCTACTTCGGCGATTTTTCGCGTACCCACGACACGTGGTGATGTGTTCATGCGTATAGACCGTACCCCATCTCAGAATGACAAACGAGCGGTGGTTGAAGTTGAGATGTCTCGTTTTCTGGCTGCATGGCGTCGTGAGCCCCACAGCATTCATGAGGCCGAGGCCAATGGATCACCAGAGACTTGGTCGATGGATCGCAAGTTTCATTGGGCGGAGGATGGTTTTGCTGCAGGTGAGCAAAATCCCGTTCCAGTGGCCCGAGTTGGATGTGCCGAGTACTCGTTGGTACGTCCGATTTATAAGAGGCGTTTTTGGTTGTTTAATAGGAGAGCAGGGGCCGAGCGGGAGTCAGGTTCTTATGCCTGTTTCACGAATGGTGTTACCCGTACTATCTGGCTTGCAACGTTTGGTGCAAAGGTTTTTCCTGTTGAGTGCGGTGTTACTGATGCTCCACAGTTAGCGCAGGTCGCTGGATCAACTGGACGCTTTTACACAGTGGACGAACTGACTCAGCGCTAGATTTATACCTGTAGAGTGGTGATTAGAGCAGTCTTCATGTCCGATAGGGTGGATCGCGACGTTGAAATGAGAGGCGGCTGTTTGTGGAAGCAGTCGCCCCTAAAGTGACAGTCAATGCTGGCTTGGCAAGCCTGCTTCCTCTACGGTAGGTTTGGCGCTGAGCTCTATCCGTTCGATCCGGTATGGCAGGATGCCCACGCAGCGCGCGTTGATCTTGTAAGTCGTGCGTGGTTTATCGTCGGCGTCCTCCCAGTCATCCCGCTCTTGCCGTCCGGCCACGAGAACCCGCATCCGCTTTTGATAAATGCCGGCCCAATGTTCTGCATCGCGATGCCAGATCTCGACCGGAGCCCAAAATCCGCCCCGATCTTCAAATCCGTCCCTGGTCGGAACCGGGTTATCGAAGTAGACGTTCAGGCGCACCAGCCGGTGTGGCTCTTCGTTGCCATTGGCAAACTCGCGATACTCCGGCGCAGAACCAATGTTGCCCTCGCCATAAAAGAACGTACTCATCACATGCCTCCTCGAACGTTGGTGGCGCCGGCGCGCCGTTGGTACACCGCCTTGGCGCGGGCGGTTTTGTTGGCGCAATCCTGAGCCTGGCGCGCAATGGAGTGGATGCCGCTCATTTGCATGTTGAATACGATGCGCTGCTGCTCCATTGCGTACAGGTCATCGATCAGCGATTCCGGTGTCGCCGAGTCGCGCAGCAGGACCTCCCACAACTCCACGCCCATTCGAGATCGATCGATGTTGCGCCAGCGCAGAAAGGTCGTGCCTGCGCCAGTTGTTTGCAGCGTCAGTTGTACGGGCAAAAGATTGAAGGGATAGCTGCGGGCTTGGGGTAACAGGTGCCGTTGCGCCAACGCAATCATGCCGTCACGCAACGCGATGCACTGGATGGCCCAGGTCTCAAGCCCATTACCTTTAAAAGGCTTTAAAAGGCCTTTTAGGTAGGCAGCATGTTCCAGGCTCTGGAAAGCAGACTGTTCCAGCGCGACAAATTGATGAGATTGGCGCATTACAGAGCCTCCCCATCGTTGCTTACTCCGGACAGAGTGTTTTCTGGCTCAACGGCGTTATCAATGACTGGTGCAGTACCACTTGCGTCCTCTGGCGCAATGGAGCTGGAACCAATACTGCGGGCGAAGGGCGGCGCAAAACGCGAGCGTCGTGCGCCCTCCAAAACATCCTGGGGCAGTTCACCATACTTCTCCAAGGCTGCGCGGGCGGCAGCATTGTTCGCGGCGAAATCATCACGGGTTGTTCCTGAATAGCGATATTGCTGGGCCATGCTGAACAGGCTGCGCAATGCATGCGCACCCTCGCTGAGCCATCGCTCAAGCGTGCTGCGATCAATCAAGGCAGTGTGATGCGCCAGGATCAGGCGGCGAGCCAGATTGTCATAGTCGGCCAACAGATAGACCGCCATGAAACCGAGTTGCGAGGCGACAAACAGCGGCAGTTTGACCGGCTGGACGTTGAGGTTTTCACCCAGGCTGAGTGCTGGCGGAACATTGGCCAGGGCCTGGTCCACCTGCTCGCACAGATTCTGCAACTGCTGCTTGGTCAAGTTGAGCTTGTCCTCGATACGCAGCATCCACCAGTCGCTGTAGGGGTCGTCCTGTTCAGCGCCACGCTTGAGCTTGTTCATGGTGGAGACGAAGCCATTGAGCCCGATGATGCCGGACTTACCCTCAGCAGGTGCTCTTCCGTGCCAGATGCGTGAGGCGTGGTGGGTGTGCAGCGTCAGCGACATGGCGCTGCGCAGTGCCCCAAGGTTTAACTGCAGGGTTTCAGTGTCGTTGGTCATGATGATGACTCGTGGGGTTATTACGAGTCGTCAGCATCGACAGTTGTCGGAAGGGCGTCAGTTGTGAATCCGCAGCTGATCAGCGCGTCTTTATGGGCTGGTTCAGGTGTCTGGATGAGGGGCAGGTCGTTTGTCTAGCTATACCAGTGGTATAGGCGAGTATGGCTTTTGGTGGATTCGAATTTTATCTCACCTCTATTTGAATTCGACCTGAGCATTCACTTGCATCTGATGTACCCGACCATTTTTTTGCTCATAAGATGGGCACAATGAAAACTGGAGAAACCGAACATGAGCACACCTTGTCAGCCTCATCTTATGACGCATATATAGTCACTCGCTTTTCCAGGTTGCTGCGGTTGACCTCGATCTCATTCCGCACAGCTACGCCGCGATAGACCATCGACGTCTCGTGGCGTACGAAATCGCCCTCGCGCTGGGTGCTCAACCAGTTGAACGAACCGACACACAGCAGTTCTTGGTCAGCCATCAACAGCTTGCTGTGTACCTTCCTTACCACCCGTACCTGGATAGCCTGTGCCTCCAACTCGGCAAGCACTGCTTTGAACTGCGCCACCTTTTTCGGATTTCCCTCCGGCATTGAACGGGAAGTTTCGGTATTGAGTAGGAGATCGGTATACACCTCGACCTGGACCCCACGCTGCACCGTATCGCGCATCTGATCCAGTACCCCTGTGCGTTGCAGACAATGCAGCCTGACCCAGGGCGTGACGATCTGCACCTGCTGACGTGCTGTCTGCAACGTCTGTTTCAGGAACGCATCGTGTTCTACCCATTCATGCAGATGGCTCAGGCCGGTATCCAGATCCTTCCTGGACTGGTAGGTGAACTGCAACTCGCTCGCCGGGTCTGCCAGCAGGAACTGCGCCAGCAACCCTCGCGGCTTGTTGGCTGGCACTTGACCGAAAAGGTCCATGTCACCGAATACCAGAAAGCTGTCCTTGGCCCGGGAAACTGCCACATTGAGCATACTGTCCCGGCGATCGATGAAACCACCGTCGGCATGCTTGGAGTACACCGCCGAGAAAATCACCACCGGCCGCTCCGCGCCTTGGAACGAATGCACCGTGCCAACGGTGATTTCGCCAGCACCTTTGCCAGCCTGGATACCCAGTGCCGCACAGGCTTCCACAATGGCCGCAGACTGGGCGCCGAAAGGTGTGATGACACCGAGGATCTCGCAGAGCGCCTTGTTGCCGTAGTGCAGCCGCAGCTCGTCCTCATGGGCTTGAATCCAGGCCGCGATGGTCTGCGCTTCGAGCAGGTTCTCGCGGCTACCGTGCCTGCCTTGCTTGCACTGTCCATCGACATGCAGATAACCCAGCCCAGGCAGGCCCACTACCGGCTTTTGCCCCCTGCACGGTTGCAGCTTGCCCTTGTAGCAAAGGGCGTTGCAGAACGCGATGATCGAGTCGTAGCAGCGACGGTGCTCATACAGGTACATGCCGCGGGCAAGCTCCGGGTCGTAGTGGTAGCGGCTGGTGCCCTGGGCAATGACCATGACGCTGCCGCTCGCCGCGCTGTGGCCGCCCTTGCAGAAGGCGGAGTAGTCCTGCTTCACCTGGCTGCGGGCTACAAGCCCGACACTGGCAAGATTGCCGATATCCACCTTGGCCGGGATCGACCAGATCGGCTCGATCTGTTGGGTATCGCCGATCACCAACGCTTGCTTGGCGAGGGCAAACGAAGGTGCGGCCACCTCGGGCAGGACCTGGCCGGCCTCGTCGACGATCAACAGGTCGATGAAGTCGACAAGGTAGTCGTCGATGTAGCTGCCATCGTCATAACGCTTGCAAAGCAGCTCCTGGGGCAAGCGGAAGAACGTCGCGACCACGCAGGGTGTCAGCTTCATCCAGCGCCGCCAGTTACCGGCGATGGTCTTGGCGCCGTTCTTGCCCCGGCGTTTGAGGATCGCCGGCAGTTCTTCTGCGAGCTCCATGAGCCAGCGACCCTCCCAGTAGTGGGTGGTCAGTAAGAAAATCTCGAAGCGCAGCGAAGTGTCGGCCCAGGCATCGCACTCGGCTAGGGTGACTTGCGCCGCCGGCTTTTCGCCGGCCTTGGCCAGAACACTGATCGCTGCCTGCCATATCGCCACCGTGCGTTGCTCGTCCTTCAGCAACTGTAGGCCCTGACGCAGATGCGCCTCGCGCTCTGCAAGGGATTTACAGGCACTGGCCTCGGCGGCGGCTAGATGTGCTTCGACCTCAGCGATACTCACAGCACCTTGTAGCGCTGGATCGGCCTCGTCCAGGTGCAGCTTGGCCAGGCGCAGGCGCTTGGTCGCCACTGGGCCGATCCAACTGAACAGGGTGTAGAAGAGTGACTCATGGGCCAGGTAATGCCTGAAATCCTTCAGGCGCTGTTGCGCAGTGGCCAACTGCTGTCGCAGCTCGGCGTGGGCCCGCTCGCGTTCCGAGAGTGCGGCTTGGGGATCCAGCCCCAGTTGCACCGCGATGGCCTCGCGGGCAGCGACCAGGGCCGGCCATGCTTGCTCGATACCTGCCAGTTGCTGTTGTCGCAGCTGGATCTGCTGGCGCAGCCACTCGACCGTGCCCCGGACAGTAGGCTCCATTGCTTCAGGGAGGGCATCAGTGGCCTTGGCTAGGTACTCGCCCTGGGCGCGATCCAGATACTCTTGCGATTCGAGCCTGGTGAGAAAAGTTTGGGTCTGGTAGGTGTTCGACATCTCCTTTTCGGCTGAAACCCTTGGGAAATACGCCCCGAAGCTATGGATGTCTGGTAGCCAGCGTCCGGCGAAGGGGCCGCTGCCCTGGGCGAAGTCTTTGCCGAAGGCCGCGATGATATTGGTCACTGCCTGGTTGTTGGTGGAGCTGGCGACGATCACCGGCGGATCGCCCCCTGCCAGCGCTGCCTTGGCCCAAAGCGAAGCCACCACCGACAACACCAGAGTGGTCTTGCCCGTGCCCGGTGGGCCGTTTACGGCAAGTACATCACTCGCCTGGCCTACCAACAGATGGGCCAAGGCGTCCCGCTGGGCCGGCGCCAGGGCATATTCGTCGCCTGCGTGGGCAAGGCGCATGGCAAAACCACTATGGGGCGCAAGGCAGGGTTCATCGGGGCTCGGATCACGCTGGGCAAAGCGCTCGAACAGCGGCGCGTCGGGCTTCTGGTGACGCAGATAATCGTAAAGGTGCAAGATGTGCCGGCTGAAACCGTCGGGCTTATTTTCCTTGAACAGCAAACCATGGTCGGCGTGAGTCAGGCTGTCCTGGTCAGATTTCCAGCCCTTGCTGACAGTGCGAAGCATTCTCCAGCAAAAACGCAGGTAGGTCCGCCACTGACCGCGGTGTTCCTCGTCGCTCAGCGTTCGCTCTTCGCCTGGCGGCTCGAAATAGGGCATCAGATTGGTGGTCAGAAATGTATCCAAGTCGACCTGGGCGCCGATGGTGAAACTGTCCTGATCCAGCGGCTCAAGGATGTCGCGCGGCAGGAGCGTCTGGGAGGTCGGGTACAGGCGCCCATCCCGAGCAACAAGCACGCGGCAGACCAATGGCGTGACCACTGCCGGCATGCCCTTGCGGGCCTTGCCATGTTCCAGGCGCAGTTTATACACCAGCGGGCGCAGGGTGATCTTGACCGTGGCAACCGTTTCTGGCTCGTCCACGAACAGCGTCTGGGTGAGTTCAAACGGTAGATAACCGCTCGATACGTGGTGGTTCGCTAGCTCGGTGAGCTTGTCAGCTTGCTCAGCACTTAGTGCGCCATTGCCATTCTCGGCATCAGCCAGGGAGTTTCGCCAGTAGGAGGCGAGTTTTAGCGCGTGTTCGTTCATCGTCCTGATTCGATACGGACCGGCACTCACTGTAGCGGTCAAGTAAAGGTGGATCGACACATGGGCAGGGTTGGCAGTGACCACGAGTCTCAGCATTGGGATGGTGGTCAGTGGTGACAAGGCTGTCAATCACTTAACTATGTCTTGCATGGTGTCATATTGATGTTGCTGCTTTTTTGTGGAAAATCGCTCGTACTTTGTTCCTCCGCGTTTGTATCGACTTCTTCTCCTGCATTGTGCCGAAGGCTTCGGTACCAACTTGGTCGGCCGCTACAGCGATGCTGTGGGAGGACCTAGGTTCTGGCGGTGCACCACAAGTAAAGGAGGCAATGTCACGACGACCTACAAGACTCACTAAGGCATCTATGTCAACAGCGAAGATAAGTACAAACTCCAATGCGACCGGGTGGCCAAGTGAAGCACATCATGCGTAGAGCTATACCAGTGGTATAGGCCTCCGTGGCCCTCTGTGGACACTGTTCAATATCACTTCAACCCCATCAGTTCCCGGAGTTGCGCAATGTGTGCGTGCGCCACCTTGGGATCTGTGGGTGTCGATATGGGGGCAGGCTCGATCGGTGCCTCCTTCCACGATGGCTTGGCCTTCTGTGCCGCCCAGGTTCGAAAATCACCATGCACTGCCTTCTGGATCAGCCCGAACAAATAGCCGGCTGGATTGCGCACGCTGGTGGTGTGACAGCGTGCATCCCACTCATCCAGGATCGCCTGGTGTAACGCCCATTCGACCGACTGTAAAGCAGCCAAGGCCCCATTTTGCTGCTCTGTTTTCAGGGCTTTGAAGCGTTCACATAACCGCAGCTTTTCTTGCTCGCGCAGTACTGTACGTATTTCTTTTAAGTCTTTTATACGTACTGTACGGTCCTCCTTCGGAATCCGAAGCCTGTCGGTTTTGCTGGTGTTATCACCCGCTTCGGATTCCGAAGACAGGGCGGCCGAATTCCGAAGAAGGGTATTTTTACCGTCTTCGGAATCATGGGCGGTTGCGGTTTTTGGAGAGCTGGCTGTTTCCGTTAGTCCCTGTCTTTCCAGTTGCTGGAAGAGAATCTGCAGTCGTGTGGGCAGCACCCGTCCGCTGAGCAGAGGATCATCCGCCATCTCACCCAAGACATGCACGCCGACACGCTGGACTGACTTGCTCGCATGCTCCAACGCCTGGCTGACCAGGCCGAGATATTCCGGGTCGAGTTGCATCGCTTCGTAGGGCGTCAACGGCGAGTCGTGCAACACGTATAAGTTGCCTAACATACGGCCGCTCTTTGGATCACGCTGGCGTCGCACCAGGCTGATCCAGCGGGTCAGGCGTAATGCCGTCAGCGCCTTGGCCACTGTCTCGTGGGAGGCGCGGTCCGAGCAAGGCGTGGAGGCGAGGTAGGGGCTTAGCTGGTCGTAGGTGGGAAACGTGGTGATGCCGTCGTCATTGAGCAGAAAGCGAAATACCTGCCAGGCGTTGCGTTCCAGCGGGGTCAGGCGTCTGTCCAGCAAGAGTGCACGCGGCACACTGTCGTGGCGGTTGCCGCTGAAGAGAAAGCCATCGGTTTGCGTTTTAACTGCCACAGATGCTGTGGCAGTTGTTTGTGCTTGAAGGCGATTCAGCGCTTTATCGAACAGCTTGTTCAGCGCTACTGGGGCTCCATGTTGATTCAGGTGGTCCATGGTCAACGTAGCCCTTCGTCGATCCACCCTCTAATGGAACTCCAGATGACTGAGAGGGGAAGGGCAGTGGACTCTGCAAGGTCTGCACTGAGGGCGAGCATGACGGTGTCATCATCCAGATCGATTTTCTGTGCCTTCACGCTGGTCGACCAGCGATGCCACAGGTCAGTGTCTTGCTCCTCGGTCAGTACCGGGTAACGACCTTTGCGCTTGGGGAGCTTGATCACGGATCGACGCAGGGCAATCTCCTGATGCGTCAGGCCGAAGAACTTGCTGATCAACTCGGTGCTGGCTCCTAGGCGCAGCAGCCGATCGACTTCTTCAATCTCCTCGGCAACGTCCTTTACCTGATTCAGCAGGTAGTTCAGGACGTCACTGTTGACGCGCACCGAACACCAGGACACCGAAGAGTTGATCAGCAAGCTGACCAGGGCGGGGTGCTTGAGTGCTTCCAGGTCCTCGTCGTCGAACCCCATGGCCTTGGCTCGGCGTAGTTGGCCGTTGCGCAGGTCGTGAAGTGCCTGCGCGATCACCGCTTGATTGAGAGGATGAGGACCGGACATTTCACTCTCCGTTTGACGAGTCGGAAGGGGAACTTGCGCCTGCCTCCAGATCCAGAAGGCAGCGTGCCAGACGCAGCAACCGGAATAGCTTGACCAACCCAGCGTCGCTCAGACGAGCGATCCGCTCCTGGGTAATGGCGATCGTCCGTGCTGGCCCTTGCAGCAATGGGCCCAGGTTTTCGACTGGTTGTGAGTGATCAACTGAGGTTGATGGAGGGGCTGGCTGAAAAGGAGCACTCAGTGCATGCAGCAGCACCAGAACCGCATGTGCGAACGGCTCGATAGGGGAGGTATCGACTCGAACGAGGCTGTCGGCGCAGGTGAAGCCGATACCCTGAGCGCTGGGGGAAACGCTGTCGGCTGCGCCGGCTTCGGCAGCGATTTCTCGAGCAAATTGCGCAATGTGAGCCCGTAGGTGATCGGGTGTCTGCAAGTTGGGTGCGATGTACCAGATGTCGGAGATTGGATAAAGGCCATCGACTTGTATCGGAATGGCTTGCAGTGCACTGCTATCGAAATCAGGTGCTGTTTCCCCAATATGTTCGTCCACCAAACGCTGAATGGACTGTAGGCGATCGGTCGTGGCGATGGGGGAGATGATGTGTCCTTGGAGCAGGGCATCTTGCTCTTCTGCCTGTTGATGCTGCTGGCCAGTATCTGTCGTTGAGGCAGAGGAGTCTGACGTTTCGTCGCTTCGCTTTTTGGTTGGCGAGGTATGACCATCTGAAAATGGTGTCGATGGGGTACGAGAGAGTGGTTCCGTAGGCGGTACTGTGGATGACGCAGCTGTGTTGGTGAGATCACTACTGAGCGCATCCCAGCGTTTGCCCGAGTCGCTGATCTGTAGGGCCAGCATGTCGTAGCTCATGCCGAGCAGGTCAGCCATTTGACCTATGAGTTCATCTTGAACTCGCTGCAGCGAGAAGGTCGCCGGTGAAGCGTCAAAGGCTGTCAGGACGTCCTGAAACAATGTAGGAAAATCGATGGCGGGCAGTTTTTCCGAGGCATGGTTTTCCCAGGTTCGGGCCGCGGCTCGACGCAGTCCAGTGAGCTGCTCGATCATCGGTCGTCCCAAACCAGCGTAGAGGATGTTCGGGATCGCTGGCAGGAGGTGCTGCACGGCGTCTTGCATCCTGCTGATATGCGGTTGCGCAATGGGATAGCCATCAATCTTCAGACGCCGGGCAAGCTCGGATTGCGACAGTGGTTTTCCGTCCTCCAGTTCATAGAACTCGCGGGCCTTCTCCACTCCCAACGCACGCTCAATGAACGACAGTCCGCCATGCAGTTCGTTTTCGGCTAGATGCCCAGTCAGGGCCATGATTTCTCCGCGCTCCTGGGGCCAAGGGCGGAACAGGCAGAGGATGCGAAAGTACTGTTCGTCTTTGGTTTCAGTCCAAAGTTCGCGAAGAATCGCCAGGCGAGTGTTGCCCCCGTTACGAATAACAAAGTGGGGTTCTCCAGGGCGTCGGGTGATGGCTGGTGGTGCATCCAGTCCACGTTCGCGAATGGATGCCTTGATCTCATCGAAGAGCGGGTTGCGCGTCACGCGTGGGTTCAATTCATAGGAGCGCAGTTCATCCAGTGTCACCACCATGGCGGTGTCGACGATGGGATCGGCCAAGGCTTCCGCTATCGGACCTGAGCGTGAAAAACCGTCGTTCAGTAGCTTCAACGCTATGTCCTGTGGTGACAGCTCAGCCATGGTCGCTACTCCCGTCATCCGAACGCACGGCCGATACGGTTTGAGTGTTTTCGGTAGGCAGGTGATCGGTGGTGGGGCGTGTATAAATCGCAGGTAGCCCAGGTTTTAGAAACGTAAGACAACCGTTGGGTGATCGCGAAATGCTCCAACCTTGGCTGAGTGCATGTTCGATAAGCGGCCGGAGCCGCTCATTACCTTGAGCCAGCTCATGTGCATTCGACATGCTTCTGCTTCCTTCCGGTCTTGCCGGTGACCTGCTCGAAACGCTCACGCCACGGCTGGCAAAGTTCTATGGCCAGCCCCCGCATAACCTCAAGTGCAGCGGGAGCTAGCCGGCCACTTGGACGCCGGTATTCGGCACGATGGGCTGGTATTCCCTGAGTGGCTGCCTTGGGGAATGTTTCGTTTGCCGGCACCTCGGCTTGTAGGACATGAATGTCTGGGTGTTCACGAAATATCAGCCGTAGCGTCTGGCGGATAAGCCTGGCGTTTTTCGAAACGGCGGGTATGCGGTTGATCAGCAGATGCAACCGTGGTGGCTCAATTCCCAGATGGCGATAAGGTGCGAGATCCTCGAGTAACCGTAGTGTTCCGCGCTTCATTTCGCGGGCGGCAAGGATCTCTGGCGTCACGGGTGAGACCGCAGCGTTGGAAGCCAGCACAGCCATCTCCAGCAGTACACTGCGTGCCCCTTGGGTATCGATAATCACCAAGTCGTAATGCTTCTCGAACATGGGCATTAGGTTGCGCAAGCGCAGGCGACCATCGGCAGCATGCAACAGCAAGGTGTTGAGTTGCCGATGCTCATCGTTGGACAGAATGACGTCCAGCCCAACGACCGCAGTGTGCGATACCAACTGCGAGAGATTGCGCTCGTTGAAGGTCAGTAGTTCGTAGATCCCACCGGTGGCGCGATGGGTGATCTCATAGTAGGACGACAGCGTAGGTTGCATATCCAAGTCCAGCAGCAGGACGCGCAAACCCGCGTCGGCGATGAATCCACCGAGGTTCGCGGCGATGGTGGTTTTGCCAACGCCGCCTTTGGTCGAAATGATTGAAATGACGTGCATGGCTTGCTCCTGTTCAGCAAGAAAAGGATTGGCCTCAGCGACGTTCTTGGAGGCGTTCAGCGATCCACTGATTGATCTCGTTCGAATCCCAGCCGACCGCGCGCACTCCTAGGCGCAAGGCTTGTGGGAACTTGCCCTGTTTCATCAGGCTGTAGATATGGGCTCGTTTGAAGCCGGTTCTGGCCTCGACTTCAGGGCGTCGCAGGATGCGCTGTTCCACGGCGGGTGTGGTGTCGGGAGAAAGCATGATGGTCACTCCTTGATGCTTGGTGGCATTCAGTGGCGGGTGACCAGGGATTAGATGAGCACTGCCTTTGGTGCACATCTATCAATGAGTCGACAGGAACTACCGTATTCATAGTCTTGCGGTTAAATACGACACAGTTCAATGCGCCACTGCTACCAACACGATCTATGGAGCTTTGAGTTTAAAAGAAAGGACAGGAGGCGGCAGTACACAAATTATGTGTCGTGCTGTTCTTTCGTCAATACAAGGCCGGGAGTGATTTCGTTTGTCGCTTGAGAGACCTAAAATGTCACTGTTGAGGCCGAGGGCTTACTATTCAATTCAAGAGCTTTAGAAGTAATAACGACTTAAAGTACTTGAGCGAAACTAATGGGGTAGATGCTTTTTTAGACATTTGTTGTCATGGTACAGGCGAAAAAAGTACGGATTTCAACTGTTGCTTCAAGGTGGCTTTGGCAACAGAGTTTCTTTATAGAGTGATTTCATTATTCATTGCTTCCATTCGCGCGAGGAAACGCTGTAGTTCGTCTGAGTGAGGTCTATTCAGCATTAGCGCGAAGGTAGGTACATCAGGCGTTTCACTCGATAGTGGCCGTACGATGACATCCGGGTGCCGATACAGTGCGAGTTGCGACTCCAAGCCTACTGTGACCCCATATCCAGCAGAAACCAGCATCATCATCGCCTCATGTGACGTCGCAGACTCGGCGATTTTCAGCTTGGGTAACTGCTGATCATGCAGCCATTGAGGCAGTACCTTCTGACTCTCAGTATCTTGCTCAGAGCTGGAAAGGATTAGGGGGTATCGCAGTAATTCACTGAGTGGGATCTCCTCGAGAGAAAGCAATGGATGGCGAATAGGTATTGCAGCTGCGGGGCGCTCTTTCCAAGCAAGTCTCTGGATGAAATCCTCAGACTCTAGGGCGGTAAGGGTAAAGCTGAGGTCAATTTGATCGTATCGCAAGGCTTGAGGCAGATCGTTTGACTTCAACTGTATTACTCGAATGTTAGTGCGGGGCTCTTCCTCGCGGCATCTAGCCAGCAACTGTGCAATGCGTGGTTGGGCCAATCCATCCTCCAGACCAATCCGTAGATGGCTAGAGGCCCCATTGGATGTTGCCAGTACACGCACCCTTGCGGCCTCTATGAGCGTCAATATGCGATGCGCTTCTTCCTGGAATGCCTTCCCCGAACTGGTGAGTTGAAGGCGTCCCTTGTTGCGTTCTAATAGACGTGCGCCGAGATGGATTTCAAGCTCTTTGATCGCCCGAGAAAGCGGAGAGGGTTCGATATGGACCTTGGCTGCCGCTCGGACAAAACTCAGTTCTTCGGCAACAGTCAGGAAATAGCGCAGATGGCGCATTCTCATGGTTGGGGACCTTTTGGTTTTTAGAAAGGCTGTTTGAGTACAAATTGTATTTTTATTGAGTTTGTATTCATGCGACCCACAGAAAAACTGTGCTCTAAATAACTTCCAAAAAATCCCTTTTTGTTCGTGCGGGTGTGCCAGAGCAATAGTTTGCTCTGATTGAACACCTTGATTTTTTTGTTACTCCATCTATTGGATCTCAGATGGTACTCGTTATGTGTCGTAAATTTTTACTTGGAAAATTTATAAGAAATATCTTAAAGGGCAGGAGGAAATTTGCTGGATTTACTTCTGTTTAAATTGTGCTCAATAGCCCATGGAGGCAGCTAAAGCAGGCTGCTCTCAGGGAGGTCTGTGCTTCGGGAATGGTCAATGGTTTTTTTGACCTGGTACAGTGTGAGCAGGATGGCTGCCTGGCAAAGCGTGCTGTAGTGATTAGGGCCGCCAATACGGAAGCTGTAGTTCTACTAGCAGCTGTGGCGCTATCGGTTCAAGTGAAGCACGAGTTGGCGTGGAAACTGTCGTGACGACGCCCCGATGGGGCGTTTGTTTCGCAGCCTCAAAGCGGAGTAGATACTTGTAGTGGTTACAAGAGCGTGTCTTTGGCCTAGCAAGATATTGGCCATCTTCTGATGCAACGATGCAACTGGCAGAAGCGGCATCAATTCAACCAGCGGTATCGCCGGTAATGGCCGAGGAAAAACTTAACGCAGTGTCCGGGATTAGTTGACCACTACACCTCAGTCCCCAAGTGCCCCGCACGGCTCCTCCAGTTAGCCCTCCAGGCGCCCCGTCGGGTTCCCCAGCACGGCGCATAAAGATAGTATTGTGCCATTACCTATGGACACTTAGATGCCCAGCCACCCCCGCCTAAGGGGAGAGTAGGGCGGTAGGAATTCGGCATGGATCAGCTACGCCACAGAAACGCAGACAGACGACCATCATATCCCGAGGCGGCTACTTGGGAGTCTTAGTCGTGCATGCGATTAGAAGAGCACCCGCTTGAAAGCCTGAAAGCCCAATAACTCAAGAACCCAGACGAATCCCCAGACGAACAATATGCCGACAACTAAGGAACTCATGCATGAGTGAGCAGGAACAGGAAAAGGGCCAGGAACAGAAGCAGGAATATGCTTTTCATCCTGCCGATCTAGTCGAATACGCGATGGACAAACCCATCGGCGCAGCCCGCGCGGCGCTGGCAATTGGACTGGAAGAAGCTGACGTTGACCCTGAAATCATTATTGCCGAACTGATGGGGAATATGGAGTTGAATCAGCGTTTCCTGAAGAAGCTCACGGGCGCCTTGCGGAAGAATCCAAATAAAATCCTTTGTGAGATGCCAGATCGTATCCAGACTCTACAGGTGGAGCGCGACCTCGGATTATGATATGGGCTAATTACAACTCAGCAAGCAAAGCACCTTGTCGCAGAGGAGTAGCTAATGTCTTTTGGTGAAAATGCCATTAAGCTCCCTCCACCCCCGGAATTCGAGCTCACAGCACTGGATGTAGAAAAAGGTGAAACAGTTCATCCCCTGGATCGCCTGCAGATCATGTCTGCGGATACTTGGGAAATCTTTACGCTGGAGTTCGTCTCTTACTTAGGTAAAGACTACGAATCGGTCACTCGCTGTGCTGGTGCGGGAGACAAGGGGCGCGATGTCATCGCGCGGCATGCGATGGGGTGGGACAATTACCAATGCAAGCACTACAAAGATAAACTGAGCGTAGCAAACGTAGTTGGGGAGCTGGGTAAGCTGGTTTACTACACGTGGAGGGAGGATTACACCCTGCCGCGTGAGTACCGCTTTGTTTCCCCGAAAGGCTGCAGCTCTGATTGCATCGATATGCTGTCCAAGAAGTCTCGCATCAAGGCTGAGATCATTAAGCGTTGGGATAAGGTATGTAAGGATAAGATTACGAAGACGGAGTCCATTCCTCTTGAGGGTGGTCTGTTGGATTATATAAATACCCTTGATTTTTCATTTGTTGATGAAATGTCTTCACAGGAGTTAATTGATAGGCACGCCCTGACGCCATATCACACGACGCGGTTTGGAAGCTATCATCTTAAGCGACCGCAGGTTCGGAAGCCTGAGCCCAGCGCTGTTGGTGATAATGAGAAAATTTATATTGATGCGCTTTTAGATGCGTTCTCTGATGCCGATGGTGCAGAGTATTCATTCAGTAGCGTCATGGACTCTGAGTATAAGGAAGATCTTGAGCGAGCGCGGATTAACTTTTTCAGCGCTGAGTCACTGGAGATATTTTCGCGCGATGCTTTTCCTACAGGATGCTATGAAAGCCTCAAAGGTGAGTGCCACGAAGGCTTGCACAGCGTGGTGCGTAAGAAATTCGATGATGGGTATCAACGTTTTCTCGAAGTAAGCACGCAGTCCGTTAATATTCCATATGACTCTCATCCACTTCGGCATTTCTTGCAGACCTCCGATCGAAAGGGGCTATGTCATCAACTGGTGAATGACCTAAAGTTTAAATGGATTAAGAAATAGATGACGAGCTCAAAGGATTTGTACAACAGCCCTATGGAAGTTGGTGCACGCATTGTTCTGTTGCTTGCAGGCTTAGCCCGGCAGCTTGATCTCGATGAACTTATCTTCTTTGACTATGCCTCTATTTATAGTAGTGACTTTCAAGGGGATGCAAGCCTGCATCCAGTCCTTTTGAATCGACTTGCCGAATTGGTGCGTAGGCGAGAAATTTTCCCAGGCGCCATAAAACTATTTACCGCTAAAGGTTTGATTACTTCCCAAATTGATGAGAAAGGTGTTCGATACTCTATCGCCAGTGCGGGTAGTGTGTTTGCCGCCAAGTTGATTAGTGAATACCATGTGGATTTCAGAAGACGTGTTTCTTGGGTCGAGGCTAATGTTGATTTTCTCGTTGCTCAACGCCGCACTATTTATAAAATTGACAGGGTGGTCTGATGTATATTGAAAGCGTTGTCGTGAGTGGCCCTGACCGTGCAGACGCCGCTGTTTATTTTGAGAAGGGAGCGAACGTTGTTCAAGGCGGCTCCAACACCGGTAAGTCCTACATTGTTCAGTGCCTGAAGTTTGCCCTTGGCGCAAATTCGCCTCCAAAGCCTATCAACGAGTCGCAGGGCTACACCACTCTCAAGGTTAAGTTTGTGCACGATGATGGGCGCTCCTTCACCATTGAGAGGCACCTGTCAGAAAGCTCTAAGCCTACTTTTTACGATGAAGAGGGGAAGGTTCAAACCCTGGGGGTGAAACATAACCCTACAAAGATGAATTCGATCTCCAATCAATTCCTGGATAGGTTGGGGTTGAATGGAAAACTGTTGTTGAAAGGTACAGCCTCTCTCAATAACGCTTCGTTCTCTCTTCGTGATTTCGAAAAAGTATTTTTGATGGATGAAACGCGAATCGTGGCTGAGTACTCTCCACTGGGTACGGGTCAGAAAGATGAGCGCACTATGGAGACATCCATTCTGAAGCTGTTGCTGACGGGGAAAGACGACACCGGGGTTAAACAGGCTAAAAAGGAGTTGGCGTCAAAAGGGGCATTGAGGCACAGGGCAGCTGCTGTCGAAGACATTATCAAGCAATTCTATCCAGGTGACGACGCGGCTGAGGCGCTTGAACTCCAGAAGCTCAGTTCTTTTACGACCCAAGTTAAGCTTCGGCTCAAGGTGGCTGAAACTGAGCTGGAAGGCGCTTTTCATTCGAGTGAAGGGCTATTCACCCAAAAGGCCAGCCATATCTCCGAACTGGAAGTGGTCGAAGGAAAAATTGCTGAAGATAGGGCCCTACTGGGGCGGTTTGGCATGCTTGGCCAGAAATATGAATCAGACCGCCAGCGTCTACAGGGAATTGAGCAAGCGGCAGTCTTACTCGACGAGTCAGACGCGGTGCTTTGTCCAACCTGTGGCAATCATTTCGACTCCGAATCATGCACAACCGATGTCGATGACATCAAGAAGGGGGTTTCCTTCGAGCTGGAGCGAATTTCGAAAAACCTCCATGAGCTTGGGGAGGCGCAGGGATCCCTGGCGGCAGCGATTGAACGGAATACTTCCACCGCTGAGACTACCAAAACGTCCATCGCAGCACTGGAGAAGTTGATCTCCACAGAGATTCAGAGCTCAGTGCAGCTGGTGAACGATCTGAAGGAGCTAGCCTCATGCCTCAACCAGGATCACTCGGCGCTGGATAAGTACGTTACGAATAAGGCCAAGCTAAGAGGGGAGCTGAAAAAGCTGGGTGTATTGCTGCTTGAGGAGCAAAACAAATACACCCCTGAAAGCTTTGAGGAGTCTGCCAAGCCTTTGGTTAAAGAGATTCAGGATATCTTGCAGCGCTGGAGTTTCCCGAATCACGCCCCGGTGGAATTCAACTTCAAAGCACGGGATATCACCATTGGTGGGAGTGCGAGAGGCAATTTTGGCAAGGGGTATCGAGCCATCGCGTCTTCTGCATTTGCTCTAGGGCTGATGAATCTACTAAAACTCTCTGGGCGCCACCCTGGCTTTGTGGTGCTTGATTCGCCACTGACGACATACAAAGAAGGGGATCCGGAGCCTGAGGAAGATGATGAGGAAGTGGCAGCGGACGTGATTTATGCGTTCTATCAGGATATTGCCGACAACTTCAAAGATTCTCAAGTGATTGTATTTGAGAACAAGGAGCCTGATATGGCGCTCATCCCTCATTTGAATTATCAGCACTTCACGAAAAGCAGAAAGAGTGGGAGATACGGCTTCTTCCCACTACGAGGCTGATCCGACTGTATAGTTTGTCGGTCACCCTTACATGGCGCGGTGATCGACTTACTAGCTTTCGGCTCTCTGTAAACACGAATGATTGGTTTGGGTGAGGGTACAGGCCAAAGCTTAAACCTTCCCGATCAGCGTCATGGGAGCCCTGAGTCTTGAGTCCCGAGTCATGGAGTCGTGGAGAGCTAATAACACCCAAATATTAACTCGTGGGCTTGGCTTGGGCTATCCCCGTGCAGGTCAGCTAAAAAGTCTGTTTGCATGGCGGGCTGTTGAGGTCTTCTCCACAGCCCTGAGCGCATGAAATGATCAGTCGAAAAATTCTACGGTTGCATGCACGAATTGTTGGCCGTCCTCATTCCTCCAGAAGGTATGACTGCATTGCTTACACTGATGCTGAGTCATCGGTGGGTCAATTCTTTGCTGCTTGGTTTCGAGGTCATGACCATGGCATACGCTACAGAACAATTCCCAATCTAACCTGGCTGTTGCCCACTGAGATAAATTGATTTTGACGAGAGGGAGGGAGGCCTCGATGAGTGAGGCAAAGACCTGCGCCCATGCCTCGAACCGCGCCTGTTGGAATGTATGACCTTCCCACTCGCCTCGATCCAGGCCGGTGTTGTTCAGTTTCTCTTCGCTACCATGGATATACCCATTGAGCAGGCTGTAGGCATCGGAGATGGTAGTTTCCAGCTCTGTCGAAATGATCCCATCTTTTTTCAGGCGCGATAGAACTCCGTCCTTGCCACGTATCGAAGTACGCTTGGTACTCGTTAGATTTCCATTTCTTGAACAGCTCGGGCCGTCTGCAAAAATGGATTGGTAAAATGACGCTTTCGATGAATCCGCGCAGCACTTGCATGGACTGACGGTAGTACAGCGCGCCCGCCAGCTGTATAGAGCACATCAGATCAGACCGGGTTTCAAGCATGTGTGAAAGAGAAAAATATCCTGCTTCGGACAAGACGTTGCCGATGGTCTCTTGCCAAGCTATCAATGTCTTGGCTAACCGTCCGAACACAGGGTCATGCTCAAAGTCGACCATCACGGGTGCTTGGGTTCGTGCACCAGGCGCCGGCATTGAATGACTTGCGGTCTCTGCAAAGTGGTCTGCCAAAGCCAGGGCTTGGTTGATCGCTCCCTCCAGCCTTTCATTTGCCTGATCTTCATAACCAGTACCTTCAAGTAGTTTGTGAATGAAGGTATGCAGGTCGTTTCCTGACGCCCAGGCTGATATGGCCTCCGGAACGAATGGCAATATTGAGAGCGCGTTTTGCGGGAAGATTTCCTCTGGGCTCGCGTCAGTAGGGAAGGTACCTTCAAAAACACTGTCCATGAATTTCGATTTCCTTGGTAGATTTTGAAAATGTGAGCCTTCGGGGGGCGAGGGTGAGCATCCCAGCGTCTCGCTGAAATTCTATCGTGATGACTCAGGTCTTCCACATGGTGCCATCTGTGGATTTGGAGGAGCAATGTGAATCCAGGAAGAGGCCGCAAGCATCGGCGTTGATCAATTACTTCGCGGAAAGTTTTTCAGCGCTCAGGCTAAGCGATCTTCGGCTTATGGGATCAGTGAATCACGGTGCCGGCAGCAATGAGTAACGTTCAAACAGCGAGCGATAGAATATTATCAGCACCTCCTCGGCATTAGGCTGCTGAAGCTCGTGAACACCGAAGCGATAGACCTCATACCCCACCAGCCTTAGAGCCCTGTCAGCTGCCATCATCTCGGCGTAGAGGTGGGGACTTGAGCGTCCGGTTGCATCGCAATAGTGATGTTTGCCATCAATCTCGATGACAACCCGCACCCCGCCCGGCAATAGTAGAAGGAAGTCCATGCGCGACCTGAGCAATGCCTCCTTGCCGCGCCGTGAGACCGTCAGGGGATCCCAGTGAAACCAGACCTCGGGCAGTAAGACTGGAAGTTCAGGAATGTGTGTCGTGAAGGCCTTGAAAAAGCTGCTGAAGGCTAGCGCTTGAGGGGGCGATGATTTAGGCAGGCAGGCCTCCAGGCGCCGATATAGGCGATTTTTGGCCTGGCCTTCCTCGATGTCATAGGTTTGGGCATACCAAGCCTGTAGGTCGCGCCACAAGAGGCCGGTGCTTCCGATAGGTCGGTCATAGATCAGGATATCCGTTGGGTCGGACATCACCTCGATATCGTTGTCCAGGGCGTTGCCGAGTCGCAGATCTGGCTTCGTGGTGGCGGCGAAGATCAGGTTCTTGGGGGAGGACTGCTTGGCTGATCCTACGTAAGCCAAGGAGGCCGTCAGGAAGGCATCGTCCCCCACCCCGACGACAATGTGGACTCCACACGCTTTGAGGGTATCGTTGACAATCTCAATGAATTTTCGCTGAGCGGGTTCGCTGGGCAATACCCGCGAGGAAGCCAAGGCTTCGACGAATCGGCCAAATCGGGCATGCGAGGACTGAAACGCTCCGAGCTTGTCGAAGATCGTCACCGCATCCCAATCGGGATTTTCGATGTAGTGGCGGACAATTTCTTGGCGAAGCGTCGGGGTCGGTCGCAGCAAATTCACATACGACATCGTGTCGATTTTCCAGAATTCACTGAGCACCTGTTCGAACGCAGCCCTGTCTATGAACAGGTCGATGGCGTTGAGCCTTTCCGCCAGCTCGCGACGGTAGCGACCAGGAATAATAGGCGCTGTTCCATCGTCCCACACCAGCTCTTGAAGCTGGTCGCGTTCGTGAACATCGAAACTAATAAGCTCTAAAGCCCTCTGAGCGGCAGCCACCATTTGAACATCACCCGCAGCTTCTACTGCGTTCTCAAGATGCCGCCTCTTGGAGCTGTACTCAGTGCAATCATCCAGCCCTAGCCTGAAAAGCAATTCAGGGATCCGTGTATCCGTGTAGTGGTCTTTCTGGTTGCCCAAGATCTGGCTGAAGGTGTCTCGCAGGCTGGTGAGGTTTTGCTGGGTTCGAGGCATGCGCAAGGGGGGGGCTCCGATGTCGTTGAACGGATCGTGGTCACCCTAGTTCGATATTCGGCCCGTAGGTCAGAATATCTACCAGGCGCAGCGCTTTTCGAGCATCCGTCTTTAGGTTGGCGAATTCAGGGTCTCGCAGGGCAGTGATGAGCATTGAGCGGTCGCTGGCATCGGTCGCTGCTATGAGCAACTGGCGAGTCCAGTATTTCTTAGAATCTGGATTTTCGGACGCATACACCGCAGGAAAAGCCTGGCCGGCAGTGAATTCGCCGGCATATAACGCGGCTAGTGGCGGCATTGCTTCCAAAGAGGCTTCACGAACAGTGCCTTCGTTGCGCTCCATCGAGTCGGGGATGCTTTCTCGTGCGGTTTCAGCCGCAGCAGATTGTGTGACGGTAAAGGTCGCAATTTCAGTAGCTGGCGGAAGTGTGCGCTCCTGTCTTTTGGCCTCAAGGGCTCTGATGGCTGCGGTACAGCGTTCTTTGAACTGTCCCTGAGCCGATACCGCCGAAGCCCTGCGAAGCTGGCCGATTAGCTGACCGATGTTGTCGACCATCGATACCAAGAACCAGTATGGGCGCTCTGTTCCTTGCTGGCTCAATGCAGTAGCCACGAAAGGCCACACCTCTTGACCGGTGAGCGTTTGCCGATCCAGAGTCTCGCGTAGCTGCTCAGGGCCTTGGAGGCAAAAATCGAGCAAGAAGGACTCTGGGGGCAGATCCAGAATACCTTGATCGAGCCGTCCATTTGCATTTCCCACGTCTGCGCCAAACTGCTCACGCGCGTGGCCAAAGGCTTGGCGCATGTCCTGCAAGGCGATAGGTAACGCATTTGGGTCGTTTGGCCGGACAACTACTGGTAGTGCTTGGCCCCCTGCATTCATGCGACGGAACCTCATTGGTGCCGCGCGTTCAAGTGTTTCCAAAAGCAAAGTGATGTCGGCAGGGCGTGGCGAGACCACGGAGCGGTCAAACGCTTCAAGCCACTCCGGTGCTTCTGGGGGGACTTCGGGGAGGATCAGGAACAAAGATCGTAAGGCGTTGACCCGCTCGGTAATTGCATCGGTGCTTTGGAATTTCTGAATGAGGTCATCAATCAATACAGTCTGGTCGATGACTTCATCTGGTGGTATCGGCAACCGATCCATATAGGCGCGGATACGAGTTGACCTGGCTAGGAGCTCAAGGAAACTGTGAACCTTCACGGCTTGTTTCAGTGTCACTGTGCGAGACAAACCAAGGCCAGCATGGAGCCCGGTCGCCCGGTAGGTGAAAAGCACAGAAAATCCTTCTGACGCCTGCAGGATCGACTCGCGATGTTGAGCGGGATCGGCTACGCCTGCGGTCAGGAAAGAGCTGGCAGGAATGGGCGCGCGGATTAAATCCCTCATGTCCGACAAAATCTGTCGCGCACTTTTATACTGGGTGGGGGACGCAGCCAGAGCCTCATCGCCCCGAACCTGAACGATAATTGCAGCCAAAGCTTGCTCAGCGGCGGCTCCGATCAATCCAATCCCGGGTGAGTATCGAGCTACCTCAACTCTCAGGCTTCCCCGATTTGGAGTGCCCAGGCAATGCAGCGCCAAGGCCAAAGATTCTTGGCTCGCTTCCAAAAGACGTATTGCGCTGTTACTGAGGTATCTGGGCATCACGAATCCATGCACTGCTCAATTGGTGGCTCAGCGGAGGATGGCCTGTAGAGGTCACCGTCTCTGGCTAGATCAACGCGATCGTCACTGCTTACGACGAATCAGCTCCGATGGCATGCATGACGTCCACTGTACAGCGTGGACGCCATCGTTCAGACCGAAAAATTGCCGTGGTGCACTGTCGAATCGATGTTACCGGGGCACTATCAGGTAAACCCCCACACGGGTGAATTTATAGAGACCAAAGGGGGGGAAATCACAAAGGTCTGAAGGCCTGGAAAGTACAGTATGGTGCGGAAACTGTTGAGTCTTGGCTCAATTGATCCATCAGCCGCGCTAGGAGTTTTCAGCCTAACGAGACCAGGCAGCTCATGCTGCCTGTCCCAACGGACGCCACCGTCTGGCTCGCAGATCCGTAGCCCAGCAAGATTAGTGAGCCGTTGATTGGGCCCATCGAATTTGCCACTTCATTGTCTGAACTACTACTTGGTCTCTCTGTATTCGGCATGCCATGGCCGGCAAGCCGAACTTTCAGCGGGTCATTCTAGTGATTAGCTTGCTTGGCCAGCACAAGCATCCCGAGCAATTCGGATGTATTGCCAGCGTGCTGCTTCAGCGCATCGTCCAGCAGAGTCTCCATATCCGTTTTCGCCAGCCGAAGCGAGCCTACGGCGATGGCAGCAGCGAACTCAAGGGCTGCGTCGCCGAAGTCCTTGTCCGAACGTGCAAACACCTTCACTAACAGCTCTTTCATCACCTTGCTGAGCTCAGGGCTGGATGAGTAGTCCAACTCCGCTGGGTGGCATGCCCTCAGCATGCACGCTTGCAGGATGGCCTCGTTGAATCTGAGGAAGCACTCTGGGGCCAATACGAACGACTCGTAGCCATTGGGGCAGAGGCGCCTTTCGTGATCTTTGTGTTCCCGGGCGTTTTGGAGCACGGCTGCCATGGAGAGGTGCACCATGCTGGGCTCAACGTCAGCGTAGCGCCTGGCAATCTCGGTTTTGTTTCCGAAAAAGAGAAAACCTTCTGAGAGCCGCAGCGGGTTGCCTCGTGGCGAAAGCAAAAATCCTCGAAACGCACTTAAGGCTGCCTTTCCAGCTAGATCGAGGGACGGCAGGATGTTGGAGGTGTTGGGCAGGTGCTCAAGGCCTAGGTCATGGATGTTTTGTTCCGAATGAGCCTTGTGAGTTTCGATCAAGCGATACCAAGAGTTGTCATTGGAGTCTTCGCCAAGTGGGAGCTGTATCCAGTTGGAAAAGCCGTACTCCCTGGTCGTGGGGTTGCGAACCAAGAACATACGCAATTGGTTCCATGACGCGTTCGTCTGGGGGATCCCGATCGGGGAAAGAAAATGCCTCGGAATGTACGCTTTGATGTACGAGCGCAGATCGCGACTGATTTCGCGAAGCACGCCGCCATCTCGGGCGACGGTGGAAACGATCACTACGCCAGTGGCGTCTTTGCAGTTGTCCTTCTCCAGTTCGTGGTATGGAAGCACCGTAATCGACGAACCAGCAGCCAAGCGAGTGCGCAGGCGAGCCACGACGATCACTGCGAGAGCTTTGGAAGCCTCGTCATCGGCGTGGATAACGTGACTTACGGTCAGGGGGAATGACCAGTCAATTTCTGCGTCGAGCCATTTCTTAAACTCTGCGTGTTCCAGCACCTCGATGACATCAAGCTGCAGCAGCTTGCTCTTCGTTCCAACTTGGGTATTGAAAGGGTGTATCGAAAAACCAAAAAACTGATGGAAATCGGCCAAAGCTTTCGGAGTATGTGGCTGTCCGAGAACGACTGGTCGAGGAGGCTTGGCTTTTGACGAGAAATTTTCGCCGATGATCTCGATCAGGGTGCCGTCGCTGACTTTCAAGTCAGGGAATGCGACCCCCATATTATCAAGCGCGACCATTACGTCGCCGGCTCGTCCCTGGGACGTCACATCGACGATGGTGGCGATTCGCTGAGGATCCCAAACGCTGCTTGCCATCTTCTTTGCCATGCTTCCGGACGTCGAGGCGGAGACAATGCAGAAATAGGGATCTGATGGAGGATTGATCTTCTCCAACTCATCATAGGAGTGGAAGCTGACTATCTCTGCCTCGGAGCGGCACAGGGCCAGGGCGCATTTGACGTAAGCATAGATACCCATGGTATCGATGAAAACCTTGGTGCTCCCTTGCAGGGCCTGCCCGTGGCATAGCGTGATCAAGTATGCGACGACGTACAACTCTGCCTCGCCTGAGGCGATTTCCCTTGCTTGGATGAAGACCTTGTTCCGCCGTTGGGAAGGGTGCTTGAACACATGGCCAGAGGGGGCCTGGTGAATGGCACTGTTCTTCTCGATAAGGCTGTTTACGCCACGGGTTATGAGAAGCTTCGGATCCACGTTGTAAGGGCCCGTATGCGCTCCAAGGGCGTGTTGATTGAAGTTTGTGCCATCCCACTCAACGAAGGTGTATTGCTTCACGAAGTCAAAGCCAGCCTTCATGCCGCGCTTGATCATGGTTTGCAGGTGCAGATTGGCCGGATCCCAGGCTGCCTTGAACGTGTTGCATTGCTCGGTAGAGCCCACGATGTACACGCAATCGGGAAGATTGGCATCACTCTTGAGGGCGGTCTCTACATCGGTATACACATTGCCTTCGGTCAGCGGGCAGCGTTTATAGCAGAGCACTAGGGCTTCAATGCTGCCGTGCGTGGGGCAGTGTTTCAGGTGCCGCCAGGAATAAAAGCGTTCCATCACTGAGCCCTCAGCGGTACGAGAATAGAAATGACCGCACCTTGAACGGGCGAAAGGTTGGTTTCAGTCCAGTCATTGAAAGCAAAGAGGTCACGGTTATCGCCAGGCGTGAAGGCGTTGAACATCGACAGCCTTCCCGTGCGGATCCTCATCAGCCCGCCGATCTGCCTCAACTCTTGCAAGACCGAGGGCAAGCCTTCACCTGCTGCTGTCTGGGATTTCGACGTTGATTTGTGCTGCAGGCAACGGAGAAGCGCTCGTCGTTCATCTTCGAGTGACATCTCTTGCACGCGTTTGCCAGTGAAGCGGCTGACTAACCCTGGCCCTGAGTCAAAATAGCTGATCTCGAATGCCCGGAGGCTCTTGGCTCCGGTTTCGGTTCTAGCAGCTTCATCATTCCAGTATTTTTTCAGATCAGGGTGGCCAGAGAAATCGTCTTTGAAGGTCGACTCGTAAAACCGTGTCCAGCCCATCAGCACCCCCTCGACATGCGAGAGATATGGCCTGCCAGTATGGTCTGTGATCGCGTGCTCTTGGGTGTTTTGAATAAGCTCAGCAGAGAACAAGGCGAGCGCATCGACCAGGGACTCAGGTACTTTGGCCCTGCTTTGCTGCGTTGTACGATCCACTAGCGTGCGCATCACTGGGGCCATGCCGTCTTTCTCTTTAGCCTTGCCTCGCGAAGAAAACAGCGGCTTCAGATACTGGATTTTGGAACCTCCGACGCACAGGAGGTCTATACAGCGCCCTTTGACAAGGTCGTCAAACTCTTGAGCATCCATCGCTTGCATTCTTTTGGTCGCGAAGGTCAGAACGTCTCGGCGATCAATTTCCTTGCTACCAATCCGTATTCCCTTGGACAGCCGAACCCCTGCAATCCCAGGTGAGTAATCACAAACAGCCTGCTGAGCATCCAGTTCTTGAGCGTTTGGATGAATGTCCAGATAGTCATCTTCGAGTTTTTGGCGAGCGAGCGTAACGACCATCTGCAGTCGCGATGCGTCATGCATCGGGCTATGTCGAGCGCCGAGGGTGTCTATAGGGAAGCGAAACACGGTATCGCTGTCGGAGTACTCGATCTGGGAGATGATTTCCTCAATCTCAACCAGGCTCCGGCACTTCCCCACGTGGTTAATTGCCAAGCTATCACCTCTGAAACGTGGGGTTACTTTTGGGCTGGGAGGCTTGCCAGGAGCTGCTTGATTTGGGGCTCGGGTTTCCAGTAATTGGGGCCCTTGAGGAATTTCCCATTCTCATCGTAGATAGGCTTGCCATCGGCACCTAGCTTGCTCTCGTTGCTGTCCATGATCAGCTCCAGTACGGCTTCAAGAGGGATGCCGTACTTCATTGCCTCGGAGCGGCAATACACGATGACGTCGCCGAGAAGGTCTGCAATGGCGACCTGAACATCGATGGCATCGTCTCCTCGACGAATCTGCTCAGTAATGTCATCGATCTCGGCGACTTCGTCGAGCAGCGTCCGCTTGAATTTCAGGAGGCGATCTTCTGCATCCGGGAAGAGGTGCGGAGCCTCATGGATGGGCAGCTTGTACATCGCATTCATTGTCTGGATGCGGTCACGAAAACTTTTGCTCATTGATCCATCTCCGTTGGTGAGGCGTTAGCAGCAGACACTACGCTTCTTTTTCAGGGCAAAGCAATCCAAAATACCCTGGCCTGCCATAGCTGCGCAGACGCTCTCATGGCGCCTCTGCCTCGTAGTTTGCATTTCATCCGGCAGAGCAAACCCAGGCGTTAGAAGCTTGGCGTTACAATTATGGTTTTAACCTCTGACCTTTCTTCGCAAAGGCGTGCCACGTCTGTCAGGCACGCTCTAGGACAGCAGGGAGCCTTCAGCTAGTGGATTCACCAACAACAGACCCTAATTCCCCATCACCTCTGGCCCAGGCCGAGGCAGAAGGAAAATCGCCCGTCCCTGACAGAAGCGTGATGCCGGTAAAGGGTGGCTTTTTCAGTGGTCTCGCCAACCTCGTTCTCGACGCCGTAGGTTTCAAGCAGCGCTCGGCTTGGAAAGCTGGGCACCTGGTCGGCGTAGGAGAGGGCTTCGAGTCGGGTAGAGGCCATGGAGTGGAACTGGGCCGCGTTGAGGGGCGGACTGAAGGGCGCCCGGAGGGTAAACCGAAGGCTTGGCAGAGGGCTTTGCTCAAGGGCAATCATTGGCTTCACCTTCAGGAGCATCTGCGGAGCAGCCTGGATTCACTCAAAAACACCCGAGTAACAACGTCTGTTGAGCCGGTTGGAGAGGACGTGCTCAAAGCCAGGCGTGCTTCAGACGTGCGCCGAAAACTAATTGGAAGGCTGATAGATGAGTGGCCTGTTCAGGTCGGGCCTGACGCCCATGCGTCGCTTCACGCACATCTGGCCCAGCAGATCAGCGACTACGAAATTGCTGACCTAGTGGAAGGCGTGTCTTGGCTAAAGCACCGAGAGGACATTGTGCTAACCCCTCGATTCCAGTTAGGGGTGATTGAGGACGACAGGCAGAAGTTGACCTATTACAAATTGAGGATCGAGGAGCAGGGCAATGAGACAACAGCTTAGCCAAGCCATCTACAAAGAGTTGATGTCGGGGAAGGTGATCAACAAAGACACCTACGAGAATGGTGAAATAAAACCCAACCCGCTCTTCGAAGAGATGCTCAATAACTACGATCAGAGCTACAAGCCCTTGTACTTGAACATCGGGTTTGAGTTGGTGATGCGGAATGGCTTTATCTACATCCGTTCAGTCGAGCGCGATGAGGAGTACAGCGAGGTGGTCAGGAAAATACAGGTTCTGCTGCTGATCCTTGCTCGCGGACTGCATGAACAGGGGTACCAGCTTGATATTCTGCGCGACGGGGAAGCTGGTGTGTCTGATGGGATCATGGAGGAGATCGGGAAGGGAGAAGACAAACAAGATGTCATGTCTGCCAGCAACATGAAAGGGGAGGCTCTTGCATCTGCAGTTAGGAAAAATCTCGAGCAGCGTGGGATCGCCTACAGGAATGCAAAAGGCAATCTGGTACTGACTCATGCTGGATTAGCGTTCTTTGACGACGTATTTAAGTACAGTAATGCTGAACCAGGTGCAGTTATGGTGGCTTGAGTTTCCGGCTTTATCAATTGGTAGATGGTTTCTTTACCCTCCATCACATCCTCAACATAGATTGTTGGCGCCTACGCCGAATCGCCCCAGTTGCTGAGATTTCACTGACCCAGTCTGACGCGAATCCTTGTCTGTGCTGGATTTTTGAAGGTTTGGAGATGAGGCAGTCTTGCCTCGGCACGTGGGTCAATTCAGCGTTGGCGTGAACAATCAGAGCGTGAATCCAGCCGCTTGATCGTACGTAAATGCCGGATGTAGCTGACAAGGATAGTTCGCGCGTCCGTCTGCCGGTTTCGCAGGTAACGCCCGTACCGGAGGGAGCGGTCACGTACTTGATGCCTGGGCTATGGCAGGAGGGACTGGGCGTGCCGCGAAACACTGATACAAACACTAGTTCCCTGCGCAGAACATCGACAAAAACAGCCCGACCGGAGGATTGTTGCTTCACGTAACGGCGGCGAAGTTCGCCGACCTTTTGGCGCTGTACCGGCTAGAGAATATTTTCGGTGGAGCCGGGCTGCCGATGGCACGCTCTGCACTGGCACAGTGAGTTGGACAACGGTTCCACTTCTCACGGGGTCGTCAATCGCTGATGACGACGCAACACTAAAGACGCCAACTTAAGACGGCGGTAAATAACTATTCGCGGTATATGCAGGAAACGACAACGTCGACTCGGTCGGTGTGTGCTCGTAGGTTGCGGACAAGACTTCATTGAGCCGATCGCCCAACAGGTTCCAGGCATATTTCTTCTCTTCGGCATAATCGTGGTGCAGGTAATGGCGCCTCACCCGCGAACCTGCCAGCACATGGTTTTGGCAGCGGTCGATGACGTCCAGGCTGACCCCTAGGGCCTGCATCATGGTCGCGCCCGTACGGCGCAAGTCATGCGGCGTCCAGTCGCCGTTCTGGCCGTCGGCAAGGACCAGGGTATTGTCGTGACGCCGTCTGGAGAGTGCCTTGCGGTTCTTGAACCGTGCTTGGCGATCGCCGACCTGTTTACTCACCACCTTTAGGTCCACATGCCCGTCGTCCTGCTTGTTCGGAAAGCACCATTGGGAGTCTCCCGTCAGGGCCTTAAGTTCCTGAAAGAAATGCAGGGCGAAGGGGGAGAGGAAGACATGGTGATCCTGTTTCTTGCCGCGAGTGCCTTTGACGTTTTCACTGGGGAGGAACCAGGTTTTTTGGTCCAGATCGACATTTTTCCATTCGGCCTGGAGCAGCTCGCCAATCCGACACAGCGTGCCCAGGCTGATCCAGAGCGCAAGCTGCGTTTCCTTCTTTAGCGGTCGAATGCCGTCGTATTTTTGGCCCGCGGGGAGGGCGTTGTAATCGGCGGTCATTTGCAGGAAGCGGTTGTGCAGCTCTAGCAACTCAGCTGGGGAAAGAATGCGGCTTCTTTCTGCCTCGTAGTCGGTAGGAATTAGTGGGGTAATATCGACCAGTTCAGTCGGAACTCCCTCAGCCAATAAGGCCCGCCAAGGTTTACGCTTTCTAGCCCAACTGAACATTTGGGTGATATCGGCGAAAAAACCAATGGCTTGTCGGGTGGATCCGCGGTTGATGATTGTACGTATCAAGGCTCGAACATCATGCTCGGAAACACTGCTGATCGCGGTCTTGCCAAGAGTTGGGTAAAGGTCCTTGTTAAACCGGCGTCGTAACTCCGCATTACCATCCTTGCGTGCAACACCATCTGACAGCCAGGAATCGGCTAAGTCCTGAATAGTCAGCGACTGGATCTTGAGCGCGTGTTCACGTTCGGCCTCTGCTTTCGCGGCGCTGTGAGCCTGCGATTTGGCATATTTCTTATGTTGGTTGGGGTTGATGCCTTGGTCGATCAGTACGCGAGCTTGGTTGCGAGCTTTGCGGATATCGGCCAAGGATTTGCCCGGCCATGTGCCGCAGGCGAATTCCATGTTGGCCTCACCCCAGCGATAGCGGTAGAAAAAGCTGACTGAAATGCCCCCTTTTGTGGCCCGAATTCGGCCTGCCAGATTCCCGTCTTCGCGAATTATTCTCCCTGTATCCTGCTTGGTCAGTGATTCAAGTGCTTTGACTGTAATCTTGGTCATGTCGAGATTTTTTCCCCTACATTAACCCCCACATAATCGTTGGCTCTTGTTGGATCTCTGTGGAAGGTCACGGCATTGAAAGTCGATAGAAACCTCGTAAAGCCTAGCTCATAACAATCCATTGTGGGATTCTGAAGGTCTCTGGATTCCAGGTAATAGGTGCATGGGGTGCTAGGGGTCGAGTGTTCGAATCACTCCGTCCCGACCATATTATTCAATGACTTAGCCCAATCTTCACAGGTTGGGCTTTTTCATGTCTGGGACATTTGCAGGGAGGGGCTTCGTTTTCCCCCTTGGCACTGCCAGTGCAGGCTCGCGTCAGCTCCTGATCGATGCTTTATCGATGGCCTCTCTTCCTCTTTCTCGATTGCTATAGCCTTGTACTTCAGTGCCTGGCAGGAGCGGTACAAAGCCAGGCAATAGCGTTCACAGCTACTTCTCTGGCCAGGATTGGGTCTCGCTCGCCGAGGTTCTTTTCCCTAGCGAATCATTCATACGATCGGCAACCCACTTTGCCGATGTGCTGCAGGGCATTTCAACGAACTTGAATCCGTTCTCTCCTCTGGACAGCAACATTCGCTTTTTTTGGGGGAGGCTGGATTCTTTGTCGTTCGCTGACTTGCATGACGAATTCGCGTTGGTCGAGTAACCGCCGCCTCTTGGACTGGCAGAAAAAAGCCCGCAAGCGCGGGCCTTTTCAGAGGGCATTCCGGTTTATTTGAACAGGCCTCCAATGGCGTTAATCGCATCTGCGGCCTTGTTCATGTTCTGCTGGCGCTGGGAGTTGGTGTCCACCTGAGCCTGAGCGTTGTAGTTGGCACCGCTGCAGCTTTTGTTGGTCTGCGTCAGGGCTGCCTGAAAGGCATTCGCTCGCAAGGTATCGCCCTTGGCATTGGCAGCATTGATGTTTGCCTGCAGGTCGCGGATCTGTTGCTGGCAGGAGGTGTTGTTTGCATTGGCCGTGGTGTTGCTGGCCCCCCCTAGAACCGATCCAAGGGCGCCTGTCAGGGCGGTCAGGTCGGCGGCGTGGGCATTCAGGGCGAACAGGCTGAACAGAGCGGTGACTGGCACGAGTTTGGAGAGACGCATGGCAAACCTCAATGTTTGATTGCCTGCGCACAGAGGGGCCCGAGCTGGCGCAGAACAATATCCGTATTAGAAATGAGCGCTCGGGCGAGAAAAAATATAATTTGGTCAATTATTGACCTTCAACCCTGACGCTCCATAACTGTGAAGAATTTCACATTGTTTGCCGGATAGGGATGGAGAGGGTTGCCTGGCATTCCAGATTCCTGAAGCCCTGTGCTGGGTCGATCCATCAGCAGTGGAGCCGGCGGCAGATCGATTTCCTGGCGTCTGCTGCGTCGACGAGCAGGGCGAGTGCACAAAGTCCGGGGGCTGGGTTGGGCTTTTGCATTCACTTCAGGTTATTTGGGCCTCGGTAAATGCCGAAGCCTTGAGTTTTCTTGACCGACCTCCACGCCAGGTTGGTGTGCCGTGGCTATTTCAATGGAGTGTCTTGAGCCTGCGGCTTTCGCCAATTCTGATTCGGTCCAGTGCCCTGTTTAACCCATCCAGGGCGTCCAGGAGCGCCTTTGCCTCTACTTCTCGACCGTCCCCCCACAGGCGTTCCGCCATTTTATTGAGGGCTTGAATAGAGCGTTCGATGTCAGCGGCTGTGGCAGCGTTGGTGTCCGCCGGGTGTTTCTTGGTCATCGGAAAAGGCTTCTGCAGGGGGGAGGGCAGTGCGAATACATTACCACCTGTGTCTTGCTAGCTGAGCTCGACTGACTTGCAAGGCGAACCGCCCACCAAGGGTATATGCCTGTCACTCACCGACAGCTTCTTCAGGCTGGAGAGCTCGCATTCCTTTGCTGATCGGTTTCCATGTCGCGGGTTGTCTGCATCCAGGGCGGGTGTTAGGTTCCCTGTTCAAATTGGAGGATAAGAGCATGAGTGAAATTGAAGCATGGAAGTTCTTTGCCGGTCAGGCCTTGAGTGGCTACATCGCCGGTAAATCAGGGGGCGGCTCGGCAAAGGATGCAACAAAGTCGGCGGCTGGTTATGCGGATAAAATGACCGAGAAATATAAGCAGAAATATCTGGAAGTCACGGGAAAAGAACTTCCCAGAAAATAAACAACCCAGCCATCGGCTGGGTTGTTCATTTCAGGAGCCGCTGAGGTTTCCAATTGCCCCATGCAGCTTTTCTCCTTTCGGCTCATCCGTTCCGGCAAGCTCCTGTCGTGAGGTCCTACCCGCTGAATTGAATGTCCAGCCAATGGTCCAGTTCACTGAGCGCGTGGTGAGACCGGTCTGCAATATGCTCAAGTTTTTCGTCGATCTTCTTCCTGTTTGCCTCTGTCAGTTCATACCCGCGGGTTCGCAGGAAGTGATCGATGTAGTCCTCTATCTCCAATGATTCGTTGAGCGAAACGAATACCTTGAACAGCTTGCCCTGATGGCACTTGCCATCGTTACTATTCCAGCCCAATCACATCACCTCATCGGTCACAGCAGGGAAATCGGCTCCCTATTTTTCAGTATAGGTCTGACGTGTTGGGCGGATTCTTCAGGTCAATAAAACTCAAAGCCAGAATGGCCATTCCATAGGGCACAAACCCGTCATTTGCATGCAGGGAAGCCCAGGGATGGCGCTTTACTGGCTTGCTTGGCCTGGGGGCGAAAGCAATGTCCCCGTTGTTTTCGGTTGCGCCTGCAGCAGTTCGTCGAGCACCCCCATGAAGGCCTCCACCAGCGGGCTGTGCCCCTGGCGACGGGTCAATACCAGCAACTGCGCGGTGGCGTCCGCGGCCGCCAGGGGCCGGTAGGTCACGCCTTTTTTCGCCAGGGTCTGGGTGCAGCGCGGCACCAGGGCGATGCCCTGGCCGGCAGCCACCAGAGCGATGATTGACGTGATCTGGCGCCCGCTGGGGCCAGGGCGCAGGGCCAGGCCATTACGCCGGTACAACTGTTCGATCGCCTCGTTCAATCCAGAACCGTAGTCGGCCGGAAACAGAATCAGGGGATGTTCGCTGAGTTCGGCCAGGGTCACCTGGTCCCGCATGGCCAGGGGGCTGTCACTGGAGATGGCCGCCACCAGCGGCTCATCTCCCAGAGACAGGGCCTGGATTTCACTGTGCTCGCCGGGAGGCTGCATCCGGCTCAGGCCAATATCGATGCGCCCGTCGATAAGCTGCGACCACTGGCTGACCGAAGCGCCTTCCACCAGGGTCAATTGCACGTCCGGGAAGCGTTGGGCGAAGGCCTGGATCGCCTGGCTGAACAGGTCCGAGAGGGCGATGGAACTGGCGTAGCCCAGGGCCAGTTGCCCGGCGCAGCCGGCGGCCAGCTTGCCGGCCATGACCTGGGCCAGGTCCACCTGTTCCAGCACCGCCCGGGCGTACGGCAGGAAATGCCGGCCCTGGGCGGTGAGGGTCACGGTACGGCTGGTGCGGTCGAACAGGCGAAAGCCCAGCTCGGTTTCCAGGGTTGAAATCTGCCGGGTCAACGGCGGTTGCGCCAGGTGCAGGCGCAGGGCGGCGCGACCAAAGTGCAGCTCTTCGGCGACCGTCAGAAAATAACGCAACCTGCGTAGATCGAGCATCCTGTTCCCTGGGTATTGATCGGTCTGAATTCGGTATTGGTCTTGGCTTGGCGACGTATTTTATAAAGGCCTTTGCTCATAAAACGAGAGGTTTCATGAATTCGCGTCAGCATTGTGCTCGCATCGCGCTGTTTTTGTGTGGTTGTGCGGCATTTCTCAACCTGTATGCGACCCAGGGCATTCTCCAGGAATTGGCCCAGAGCTTTCAGGTGAGCATCCGCGAGGCCGGCTGGAGCATCACGGTCACCACCCTGGCTGTGGCGTTCACCGCACCTTTCGTCAGCCGCTGCACCAGGCGTTTCGATCAGCGCCGGGTGATTGTGATGGCTGCCTTGCTGCTGGCGGTACCGGCGGTGCTGGCGGCCTATGCCGCAAGCTTTGCCCAGTTGCTGGTCTGGCGCCTGGTCGAAGGCATGCTGATTCCGGTGGTCTTTGCCACCAGCGTGGCCTACATCGGCGACCGCTGGAGCGGTGGCACCGTCACCGAGGTCACCAGCCTGTATGTCGCCGGCACCGTGCTGGGCGGCTTTGCCGGGCGTTTCATCAGCGGTTTCATGACTGAATATGTGGGCTGGCGCGAAGCCTTTGTCCTGCTCGGGGGGCTGAGCCTGCTGATCGGTGTGGCCATTCATTTCCTGCTGCCGGCCAATCCTCCCTTGGCCGTGCGCCGGGCAACCAGCGGCCTCAGCGGGCTGCGCGAGCTGTGTCGGCGGCCCTTGCTGGCGGCCTACGGTGTGGGTTTTTGCGTGCTGTTTTCGCAAGTGGCCACCTTTACCTACGCCGGGCTCTACCTGAGCCAGGCACCCTTCGATCTGGGCGCCGCCGCCCTGGGGGCGATCTACAGCGTGTTCCTGCTGGCCCTGGTGGTCATCCCCATCGCCGGGCGCTTGAGCAAGTCGCGGCCCCAGGCTGAGCTGCTGGTGGCCGCGGCATTGCTCGGGGTCTGCGGCTCGGCCCTGACCCTGCTGGCGTCGCTGTGGCTGATCGTGCTGGGCCTGGCCCTGAGCTCCACCGGGGTGTTCCTGGCCCAGGCCGCCGCCAACTCCTTTACCACCGCCACCGCCGGCCACAACAAGGCCGGCGCCGTGGGCCTGTACCTGACCTGCTACTACCTGGGCGGCAGCTTTGGCGCCGTGGTCCCGGCCTTGTTCTGGAGCCATTGGGGCTGGCCGGGCTGCGTGGCGCTGATCGTGCTGTTCCAAGTGTTGTCGTTGCTGATTGCCTGGGGCGGCTGGAAGCCCCTCAAACCCGAAACCCCGGTCGCCGCTCGCGGACCGTCCAACCCGATAGATTCATCATCCAACAAGGAATACGTGAGGTGACCATGAATAACGTACTGACCCGGCAGAGCCAGTTGCTGAAGATTGTCGAACCTGTGTTGAACGACATGCCGGCCAGTGTCTTGAAGCATGCGCTGTTCGAGGCGTTCTGGAGCGAAGAGGGCGCCCTGGTGGACATCGAGCATGCCTTCGAGAAGCTCACCTCCCGTCGCCACGAGCCTGCGGTGCTGCGCAAGTTCTTCGCCAGCTGGTCGAAGACCAACAACTCCGCCACCAGTGTGTCTGGGCTGGCCAACCGCATCACCTTGCTGGCCCGTTCCGGGCAGGGCTCGGCAGCGGCCGACGGTTTGTACCGGGCCTGCGGCAGCCTGCAGCGGATCACCGATGAAGACCTGGGCGCCCTGGGCAACACCCTGCACTCGGACCTGTTCTACAACATGGCCACGCCCATCTGCGGTGATGACCAGTGGCTGCTCAAGGAAAACTGCCTGCCTTCGGCCCAGGGCTTCAAGGACTGGACGGATTTCCGCCGCCTGCGTGACCACGATCTGCTGCAAGGCCTGCTGACCACCCTGATCCACGAGGTCTACACCCACGGCGAAGTGGAGTTCATCCACCCGCTGTACAAGCAGTGGTTTGTCCGCGACATGGGGGTGCCGGCAGAGAAGGCGCGCACCACCGTGGCCTGGGTCACGGTGCACACCGGCGGCACCGAGAGCAATCACTTCGCCCATGCGGTGGCGGCGGTCAACGAGTTCGTCGATGCCATGCAGGTGCGGGTCGACCCGCAGGCGGCGCGGGAAATCTTCGCTGAATACCTGCAGCGCAAGGCTCGGGTAATGCGCGACTGTGCCCAGCTGCTGCGTTGATGGCTCCGGCCCGGCCCCGGCAACGGGGCTTGTGGCTGACCCAGGCTCGCCTATCCTGTTGCTGATTGACCCTTCCTTTTCATTTTGCAGCCTGCCTCGACAATGAATGACCTGAAACATCACGCCTCCCCGGAGGCATTGCCGGCGTCCGATGTGTCGGTGCGCCGCCGTTCCCTGGTGGCCGGTTGCGGCGCCCACGCGGTGCATGACGGCCTGACTGACGTGATCTATGTGCTGCTGCCGATCTGGCAGGCGCAGTTCGCCATGAGCTATGCCCAGATCGGCCTGCTGCGCGGTGCCTATTCCGGGATGATGGCCGGCTTCCAGTTGCTGGCCAGCCGTGGCGCCAAGCGCTGGGGGCGCGAGCGCCTGCTGGTGGGCGGCACCGCCCTGGCCGGCCTGGCCTACCTGCTGGCGGGCCAGGCGGGAGGGCTGGGGGTGCTGCTCCTGGCGCTGCTGCTGGGCGGCCTGGGGGCCAGTACCCAGCACCCGCTGGCGTCCTCGATCATCACCGACACCCATGAGGCTGGCGGCGGGGTCAAGGAAGCGCTGTCCCAGTACAACTTCGCCGGGGACATCGGCAAGACCCTGATTCCCGGGCTGGTGGGGCTGCTGCTGACCGTGATCAGCTGGCGCGCCAGTGTGACCCTGATCGGCCTCCTAGGGCTGGGTGCTGCGCTGGCGTTGTGGTGGCTGATCCCGTCACGGGCGGCGACCCAGGCCATGCAGGAGAAAGCGCCGAAGACCGTCCAGGGCCAGGGTTCGGTCGGCGGCCTGCGGGCGTTGATCCTCACCGGCACCCTGGACAGCGCGGTGCGCATGGGCTTCCTGACGTTCCTGCCGTTCCTGCTCAAGGCCAAGGGCGCCGGCACCGCCGGTATCGGCCTGGCCCTGACCTTGCTGTTTGTCGGCGGCGCCTTCGGCAAGCTGCTGTGCGGCTACCTCGGCGCGCGCATCGGCATGATGAAGACCGTGTGGATCACCGAGTTCACCACCGCCAGCCTGATCGTGCTGGCGGTGTTCCTGCCTTATATGGGGTTGATGGTGATGCTGCCGCTGCTGGGGCTGGCGCTGAACGGCACCTCCTCGGTGCTCTATGGCGCAGTGCCGGACCTGGCGGGAGCGGGCAAGCGCGAGCAGGCTTTCTCGCTGTTCTACACCGGCACCATCGGCGGCGGGGCACTGGCCCCGGTGCTGTTCGGCAGCCTCGGCGACGTCACCGGGATTCCCCTGGCGGTGATGGCGCTGGCCGCGACCCTGCTGCTGACCCTGCCGCTGTCCTGGTACGTGCAGCGCGGCCTGGACGCCGACGCCCGGTCCTTGCCCAGCCTCGGCTGAGGTCCCGCCAATGCACTGAAAGCGCAGGCCCGGCGCTGGATGGTCCGGGCCTGCTGCTGGCTGGTGGAGCCGCTAGCCGCGCAGGCGCCATTCAGGCCCCACGGCAGGGGCCGGCAGCGGTGCCGCCAGGGTCCTGGCCTGTTCGACGAAACGCTCCAGGCAGCGCGACCCCAGGGGTTCGCGCCAGCTGACCGTCTGTTCCAGCACATAGGGCTCGGCGAGCGGCACATAGACCACCCCGGGGCGTTGCAGGGTCGCGGTGTAGTCGGGGACCACCGCCACCCCGCGTTCCGCCGCCACCAGGGACACCAGGGTGGTCATCTGCGACGCCGTCGGCCCCAGGCGCGGGATGATTCCGCTGTGGGCGCAGAGGTCCTCCAGGGCGGTGTTCAGGGCCGAGCCGTAGGCGCTGGGAAAGGTCACGAAGGATTCCCCCGCCAGTTCGCCAAACCCCAGGCTGCTCCTGCCGGCGAAGGCGCTGCGCGACGGCACCGCCACCACCAGGGAATCGCGCGAACTCACCAGCGACTGCAAACCGTGGGCCGGCAATTTGGGCGCCCCCCAGCCAAAGCCGATATCCAGGCTGCCATCGATCAACTGCTGGCGCTGGCTGGCGGTGGACACCTCGCGAAACGCCAACTCCACTTCCGGCAGGCTGCGGCTGGTGTTGCGGATCATCTCGGAGAAGGCGTTGGACAAAGGGATCGAGCTGGCATAACCGATGACGATACGGCCAATGGCGCCATGGGCGATCTTGCGCGCCGTGGCCTCGGCCTCGCCAACGGCGCTGATCACCCCCCGGGCCTGCCGCAGGAACAGTTCGCCCTCCGGGGTCAGGCACACGGTGCGGGTCGAGCGTTCGAACAGGCGGATACCCAGCCGCGCCTCCAGGGCGGCGATATGTCGGGTCAGGGGCGGCTGGGCGATCCGCAGGCGCAGGGCGGCGCGGCCGAAGTGCAATTCATCGGCAACGGTGACGAAATAACGCAGACGACGCAGTTCTAGCATTTCTTGTTTTTCCAGTATCAATCACGACGCAAACAGTATTGGCCGCTATTTGCGACTGTCATCAGAATGTAAGACGACCAGCCTAGACCAGCTTTCCAGGTTGCCGGGGACGCATTGGCACAGGTTTGGGTCGCTCTGTTTCCCGATTGTTTTCGCAGGTACAAAAATGACAAACAGCGAAGCCACGGCCGTCCGTTTTTCCTTGTCCCAGCGTGCGCTGGGCCTCAGTGCCCCAGGCACCTCGAGCATGCGCAGCAAAGCCAACGCCCTGAAGGAAAGCGGGATCAAGGTGATCAATTTCGCCGCCGGCGAATTGTCCTTCGATGCCTGCGAGGACATGCGCGCCGGGGCCATCGAAGCCATCGCCAATGCGCGCAACCGCTACACCCCGCCCATCGGCCTGCCGGCCCTGCGCGAGAAGCTCGCGCAGCGGGTCAGCCAGCGCACCGGGGCTGCGTTCGCCGCCAATGAAGTGGCAGTCACCGCCGGGGCCAAACAAGCGCTGTACAACGCCTGCATGGTGCTGCTCAACCCCGGCGACGAGGTGATAGTGCCGACGCCGTACTGGGAAACCTTTCCCACCCAGATCCGCCTGGCCGGCGCCACCCCGGTGTGCATCGAGACCCGCGCCGACCACTACCGGCTGACGGTGGATGCGGTGCGTGGCGCGCTCACCGAGCGCACCCGGATGATCGTCATCAACACCCCCAACAACCCCACCGGCACCGTCTATGAGCGCGAGCAACTGCTGGCCATCGCCCAGTTGGCCCAGGAGCGGCAACTGTGGGTGATGTTCGACGAGTGCTACCGCGGCCTGGTGCGCGAGGGCCACCAGCACCACAACATTCTCGCGCTGTGCCCGGCATTGAAAGGGCAGACGGTGCTGATCGACTCCTTCTCCAAGAGCCAGGCGGTGACCGGCTGGCGGGTTGGCTATGCCTGCGCTCCGGCGCCGGTGATCGCGGCCATGCACAACCTGCAGGGGCACACCACCTCCAACCCCAGCAGCCTGTCCCAGTACGCTGCGCTCAATACCCTGAACGCCGATTCGTCGCACTTTGCCGACCTGGTCAACCCGTTCCTGCAACGCCAGCTGCACGCCGCACGCACCTACCTCGATCGCCTGCAAGGGGTGAGCTACGCACCGCCGGAAGGCGCCTTCTACCTGTATATCGATGTCTCTTCCCGGCTCGGCGGCTACTACCGCGGCGAAGCGGTGCGCGATGTCGATCACCTGGCCGACCTGCTGCTGACCGAGGCGCACATCGCCGTGGTGCCCGGCTCCGGTTGTGGCGACCCCCACTGCATCCGCATTTCCTACGCCGTGGAATATGAGGAGCTGATCGAAGGCCTGAGCCGTTTCGCCCAGTTCATCTCGGCCATCGTCATCGACTGAAGCGGTTCCCGGCAGCCCAACCCCCAGGGGGACCGAGCCCGTTCCCGAGCCCGCCGAGGCTCGGGCCGGCGTCGTTCATCTTGTTGTCCGTGATGTGAAGAATAATTACAGGAGAGAAACATGGAGAGTTCGCGCAAGGAGTTCATCGGCTACGTGCACCAGGCCCTGGTGGATGTCGAGGACCGCAACCTGGTGGAGGCCCTGCTGACGGGCTTTGAAAACCACCCCGACAAGCTGGACGGCTACTGCCTGACCTACCAGCGCATGACCTCGCGCAAGTGGTCCGAGGATTCGCTGTGCACCTTCTTCTGCGGCTGGCGCAGCCCGGACGGCGCGGCCCATGCGGTGTCCAGCATCATCGTGCGGCTGCTGCAGGAATCCGAGGATCTGCCCGGCGACGACAACAAGCTCAAGCTGCTGGAGGCCGCCCGGCACTGCGGCGAGATCATCGTCGAGGACGTCGGCCTGGGTGAGATGCACGGCCATCCCCACCATTCCAAGCTCTATCACCGCATGGCCTCGGCCATCTGTGGCTCGGACAACTGGCGCCTGCAGGACAAGTACCTGAACCCCATCACCAAGGAGTTCTCCACCTGGGTCGGGGAGAAGCGCCCGCTGGCGCCGAACCTGGTGGAAGCCCTGGAGATGATGGCCCTGACCGAGCTGTTCAACACCGGCGAGTACAACCTGATGACGCCGCTGTGGAAGAACTGGCTGCGCGAATCCTGTGGTTACCCCACCGGGGAGGCGAACCGCATCGCCGGCTTCCTCAGCGTTCACTGCGGCGCCGTCGAGGCCCGGCATTTCCGCCACGCCACCGACGCCCTGAAGCTCTACACCCAGGCCACCGGCCAGCAGATCAACTACCGGCGCATCGCTGCCCTGTCCGATGAGTACGTGCTGCGCGCCTGCCAGCACCTGGAGAAGATGGCCTCCGTACTCAAGGAGTAAGCGCCTGCCCACCAGGCCGGGCAGGGCGCCTGCCCGGCACCAAAGGCCGGCCCCTCATTCATTTATTGGAGAACTACCCACATGCGTCTTGAATCCGACTCGATGGGTTCCATTTCGGTACCGTCCAACAAGTACTGGGGCGCCCAGACCGAGCGCTCCATCCACAACTTCCCCATCGGCCGTGCACGCTTCCAGTGGGGGGCACCGATGATCCGCAGCCTGGGCATCCTGAAGAAGGCTGCGGCCCTGGCCAACCTCAAGCTCGGCGAGCTGCCGGAAGCCATTGCGCTGCCCATCGCCAAGGCCGCGGATGAAGTGATCAGCGGGCAACTGGACGAGCACTTCCCGCTGGTGGTGTTCCAGACCGGTTCCGGCACCCAGTCCAACATGAACGCCAACGAAGTGATCGCCAACCGAGCGATCGAGATGCTCGGCGGCGAGTTGGGCAGCAAAAAGCCGATTCACCCCAACGACCACGTCAACCGTGGCCAGTCGTCCAACGACACCTTCCCCACGGCGATGTACATGGTGGTGGTGGCGGAAATCTTCGAAACCCTGCTGCCGGGCGTCTCGGTGCTGCGCGACACGCTGTTCGAGAAGGCCGAGCAGTACTGCGACGTGGTCAAGGTCGGGCGTACCCACTTGCAGGACGCCACCCCCATCACCCTGGGCCAGGAAATCGGCGGCTGGGTCGAGCAGATCGACTACGCCGTGGCGGCTATCCAGCACAACCTCGCCGGCCTCTACGACCTGGCCATCGGCGGCACGGCAGTGGGCACCGGGCTCAACTCCCATCCGCAGTTCGGCGACGAATGCGCGCGGATCATCGCCGAGCTCACCGGCTACCCGTTCAAGTCCTGCGCCAACAAGTTCTTCGCCCTGTCGGCCCACGATGCCCTGGTCAACACCTCGGCGGCGATCCGTACCCTGGCCATGGCCCTGATGAAGATCGCCAACGATGTGCGCTGGCTGGCCAGCGGGCCGCGCTGCGGCATCGGCGAGATCGATATCCCGGAGAACGAACCGGGCTCCTCGATCATGCCGGGCAAGGTCAACCCGACCCAGTGCGAGGCGCTGACCATGGTCTGCACCCAGGTCTTCGGCAACGACGCCACCGTGGCCTTCGCCGGCAGCCAGGGCAATTTCCAGCTCAACGTCTACAAGCCGGTGATGGTGCACAACGTGCTGGAAAGCATCACCTTGCTGGCTGAGTCCTGCCGGGCCTTCAACGACCACTGCGCGCTGGGCATCGAGCCAAACCTCGCGCGCATCGAGGCCAACATCGAGAAGAACCTGATGCTGGTGACGGCCCTCAACCGCCACATCGGCTATGACAAGGCCGCGATCATCGCCAAGACCGCCCACCACGAGGGCAAGTCGCTGCGGGAAGTGGCCCAGCAGCTGGGCTATGTCTCGGCGGCGGATTTCGACCGCTACGTGGTGGCCCTGGACATGACCCACCCCTGAGCGAACCCGCTGTTCCCCCATTACAAGAGGCGCGTGAATCCCATGCAGGACGCTGATATTCGCCGAACCAACCTGAGCCAGTTGCTGCGCCGCAAGCGCTGCCTTCGCGTGCTCGAAGCCCACAGTCCGATTTCCGCGCTGCTGGCGGAGCAGTCCAGGCTGGAGCGGGGCGCCGGGCCGAGCCTGGTGTACGACGCCATCTGGTCCAGTTCATTGACCGACTCCACCCACAAGGGCCTGCCAGACATCGAGATCCTCTCGCCGAGCAACCGCTTGCACGGCATCCGCGAGATCTTCGATGTGTGTTCGCTGCCGATGATTTTCGACGGCGACACCGGCGGCAAGGCCGAGCACTTCGCGATCCACGTGAAGATGCTCGACCGGGCCGGGGTCTCGGCGGTGGTGATCGAGGACAAGTGCGGGCTGAAGAAAAACTCGCTGTTCGGCAACGCGGTGAGCCAGCTGCAGGACTCCATCGAGGAGTTCTGCGAGAAGATTCGCGTGGGCTGCAGCAGCCGCAGCCACGAGGACCTGCTGATCATCGCCCGTTGTGAAAGCCTGATCCTCGACAAGGGCATGGACGACGCCCTCGAACGCTGCCTGGCCTATGTCGCGGCCGGCGCCGACGGGATCATGATCCACAGCCGCAAGAAGGACGGCCTGGAGATCCTCGAGTTCGCCCGGCTGTTCCGTCGCCACTGCCCGCGGGTGCCGCTGATCTGCGTGCCCACCAGCTATGCGCACCTGGGTTTCGACGAACTGGAGGGGGCCGGTTTCAACGCGGTGATCTACGCCAACCACATGCTGCGCAGTGCCTATATGGCCATGCGTGATGTGGCGGTGGGGATTCTTGAGCACGGCCGGACTCTGGAGGTGGAGCCTCGGTGCCTGGGCATCGATGAAATCCTCGACCTGGTGCCGGGTACCCGTTAGGCGCTGGCGGCCGGCCCCCGCAGCCGGGGGCTGGGTGCGAGCCTGTTTTATCCGGGGCCAAACCAAGATGTGTATTGGTCTGGATTCAGAATGTTCCTACATACGCTGCTGGAGCCTCTGTCTAGACTCGTTCCCTGTTCGCCCGGCCTGCTACCTCAGGCAACACGCTGAATGACGGTGGCTGGTCAGGGCGGGCTGCAACTCTGCTGTACCTGCCTGCCCGGTCCACGTTTCGCCTACTGCCCTGGCTGACCGGGTTGGTTCTACAGCCTGCAACATTCATTCATTGCCCCACTCGCCGCCCTCCCCGAACACCCCCTCGTCCAACCGCCCGATGCCTGGCCGGAAGGCGCCTGGACGCTCCTGGGCAAAGCTCGCCAGGCGCTCAGGGCTGACTCTGCCCGCGGGCCAGGCTCGGTGTCTCGTCCCAGGCGCCGCCCAGGGCCCGGTACAGGTTGACCTCGGCAATCAGCTGCGCCAGGTGATCGTTGATCAGCCCCTGCTGGGCACTGAACAGCGAGCGCTGGGCGTCGAGGAACACCAGGTTGCTGTCGACGCCGATGCGATAGCGATGCTCCGCCAGGTCGTAGTAGTTTTGGGTCGCCTGCACCAGGTTGCGTTGGGCCGTCAGTTGCTGCTGGTAGGTCTGGCGCGCGGCCAGGCCGTCGGCCACTTCCTGGAAGGCGGTCTGGATGGCCTTCTCGTACTGGGCGACGCCGATGTCCTTCTGCAGCCGGGCATAGTCCAGGCTGGCCCGCAGGTTGCCGGCGTTGAAGATCGGCAGGTTGATCTGTGGCTGGAACAACCAGCCGCCGGAACCGCCCTTGAACAGCCCCGAGAGTTCCTTGCTGGAACTGCCGGCGTTGGCGGTCAGGCTGACGCTGGGGAAGAACGCTGCCCGCGCTGCGCCGATGTTGGCGTTGGCAGCCTGCAACTGGTACTCGGCCTGGAGAATGTCCGGGCGTCGCTGCAGCAGGCTCGATGGCAGCCCGGCGGGCACCTGGGCCAGCATGCCGTCGGCCAGCCCACGCCTCGGCATGTCCGCCGGCAGCGGGGCGCCCACCAGCAGGGTCAGGTTGTTCAGGTCCTGGGCCACCTGGCGCTGGTAGCGGGCCAGGCTGGCGCGAGCGCTGTCGACGCTGGTCCGGGCCTGGGCCACGTCCAGGGCCGAGACCTTGCCGGCGTTGCCGTTGCGTGTGGTCAGGCGCAGGCTCTGCTCGTCCGCCGCCAGGGTCTTGCGGGTCAGCTCCAGCAATTCCAGGTCGGCGCACCAGGTCAGGTAGGCGCTGGCGACGTTGGCCACCAGGCTCAACTGCGCGCTGCGCCGGGCCTGTTCGCTGGACAGGTAGGTCATCAGCGCCTGTTCGCTGAGGCTGCGGATGCGGCCGAAGAAATCCAGTTCGTAGGCGCTGATGCCCAGGTTCGCCGAGTAGCTGGAGCTGATCTGCGCCTTGCCCCCGGTCATTCGCTCGGGCAGGCGCTGGCGTTTTTCCAGGCCGCTGGCCGACACCGCGGGGAACAGGTCGGCCCGCTGGATGCGGTACTGGGCCTGGTAGGCCGCCACGTTCAGCGCGGCCACCCGCAGGTCGCGGTTGTTCTCCAGGGCATCGCGGATCAGCTGTTGCAGCAGCGGGTCCTGGAACAGGCTGTGCCAGTTGGCCCCTGGCGCCCCGCTGGCTGGCGCATAGGCCTCGCCCTCGGGGTAGTGGGCAGCCACCGGTGGCGGCGGGCGCTGGTAGTCCGGGATCAGCGAGCAGCCACCGAGGGCCAGGGCCAGGATCGCCAGGGGGAGGGGGGAGTTACGCATTGATCAGCCTCGTGACAAGGACATCCTGATGGCGGACGGCAGGGGGACGGGAGCAGGTTTCAGGCGCCGACCATCCACTTGGCCAGTCCGTGGCGGCCACTGACCCCGAGCTTGGCGGCGGCACGCTTGAGGTAGGTTTCAACCGAGCTGTTCTTGACGCTCAGGCGCTGGGCCATTTCCGGTACGGTGCCGCCGGTCAGCAGCCCCAGGCAGACTTCCTTTTCCCGGGCCGAAAGGTTGATGTCCCCCAGCGACAGGCGCTCGTCGAATTCCCGTTGCAGCGGCGTCCGCTGCAGGGCATCGAAGGGCCGGGTGCTCCAGCTGCGCAGGTTCTTCAGCACCTGTTGGCGATGGAACTGGGCATGCCGCTCCAGCAGGGGCAGCAGGGTTGCCGAGAGGCTCTTGAGAAACGACAGTTCGGCCAGGGAATAGACCCCCTGGGACGGCTCGCGGTAGAGGCCGATGACACAGCGCCGGTTGGCCTTGCGCGAGACCAGATGGCACTGGTGCGGGGGATTGCGCGAATGGCCGCCCTGGGCATTCATTTGAATCAGCAGCGAGTCGTCCATTTCCAGCATCTTGTGCAGCAGCGGGTCGTGGCGTCGCGGCGGCTCGGGCAGTGGCAGGTCGTCCTGCAACCCGGCGCGGCCCAGCAGGGAAATCTCCAACGGGCTGGTCTGGCGCTCGTCGAGGGTCCATTCACTGAGCACCAGCTGGGTTGCCGGCACCAGCTTGTCCACCAGCTGGAGCATGTTGCTGGCGAATTGCGGGTGCCCGGTGCTGGAGATCAATTGCCCCATCTCGAAGTAGAAATGCGGGGTTTCCATGTTCGCAATACTGCTGGTCAGACTCATATCCTTATCATCCTTGATCGAGACAAATCGCTGATCGAAGCGCGGTGGCCAGGGTGCACCGCAGCAGATTCTTCATGAACCTGAGCCGGTTCCCGGAAGGTAATTTAAGCCTATGCATTTGCCTGGCGTCTGTAGGGGAAAACCGGGACAGCATGCCTCGGCCTGCCGGTGTCGAGGGCTCTGGATCAAGGGGTTGCGAGGGGCTTGTCGAGCCCGTAGGCGTTCGGCGCGAGGCCTGCGCAAGTCGCTGAAATAGCGAAGGGATCAGCCGCTGCCGAAGGCGCTTTTGCAGCCAGGAGCGTCGTTGACGGATAGCCAATCTCCTACAGCCATTTCAGCTGATCCGCAGCGTCCCGGGCGTGGCCCCGGCAGCAGGCGACAGATTGCCTTGCAACGGGCCAGGCCAGGGCCGGTGGCGGCCCGAATTGTCCGGGTTTCGGGTGACATACAGGCCGTGGGGCCGATGCTTAAATCCGCGAACGCCGGTGCCCGGGCCATCACATGAGAAGGATCTTATGACGCTTTTTTCTGCCGTTGTCGTGGGCGACCTCGCCGCACAAACCAGCCCCCTCCCACGCTCGCCTGTCGCACGCTGCGCGGCTCGGGGGCGCCCATGAACCTGGGTCCGATGCAGGGCCCGGGCCGGCCGCTGACCGCCGGGCAACGGGATATCTGGCTCGACCAACTGAGCCGTGGCGATTCGCCGCTGTACAACATCGGCGGCTATGCGGTCCTCCGGGGGCCCTTCCGGCCCGAGCTGATGCAGCGCACGGTGGAACTGCTGGTGGACAAGCACGACGTGCTGCGCACGGTACTGTCCCTGGAGGGCTGCGACGACGGCCTGCCGTTGCAGCACTTCGACCGGCACTGGCCGGTGCAGCTGGTGTTCCATGACCTGTCGGGCCACACCGATCCACTGGCCGCGGCGCAGGCACAGATCGGCCGGCAGATGCAGCAGGCGTTCAAGCTCAACGGCGAGCGCCTGTGCCGCTTCTCGCTGTTTCGCCTGAGCCCCGAGCATCACCTGATGGAAGTCGAGGCCCACCACCTGATTCTCGACGGCTGGGGGTTTGCCCAACTGTCCCAGTCCCTGGGAGGGATCTACAGTGCCCTGGTGCAAGGGCAGGAGCCCCAGGTGTCGGCGCCGTCCTTCATCGACTTCATCGAGGACGACGCGCGCTATCACCAGTCCAGCCGCTACGCCCGTGACCGCGACTACTGGCTGGACAAATACCGCACCTTGCCGGAGCCATTGCTGCGTGCGCGCCACCCTGCCTCCGCGGACGGCCCCACCCCGGGAGCGACCCTGGTGCAGCCCTTTCCGGCGGTCCTGCACGAGCGCATGAAAGCCCTGGGCAAGCAGGCCGGGGCCTCGGCCTTCCATGTGCTGCTGGCGGCGCTGCACGTGTACTTCACCGGCACCGGGCAGCGTGACGAATGGGTGGTCGGCATGCCGGTGCTCAACCGGCCCAACGCGGCCTTCAAGGTGACCCTGGGCTCCTTCACCCAGGTCAGCGCGGTGCGCATGGACTTTGGCCGCGAGCTGAGGTTCGAGGCCCTGGTGGGCGCGGTGCGCGACGTGCTGAAACAGGATTTTCGCCACCAGCGCTTTCCCCTGAGCGAGCTCAACCGTTCCCTCGGCCTGTTGCGCGAGGACCGCGCGCAGCTGTTCGAGCTGTCGCTGTCCTATGAGCTGGAAGACCTCGACTACCGCTATGGCGAGGCGGACGCCTCGTCGGTGAAAGTCTCCAACCGCCACGAGCCGACGCCCCTGGCGATTCACCTGCGCAGCAACAGTTTCGATGACACCGCATGGATGCACTACGTCTACGACAGCGCCTATTTCCAGGCCGAGGAAGTCGAGGCCCTGGCGGCGCGGCTGATCCATGTGCTGGAGCAGGGGCTGGAGGATGTCGACTTGCCGGTCCGGCAATTTTCCCTGCTGACCGCTGCCGAATGCGCGCAGCTGGAGCAATGGAACGCCACGCAGCGACCGCCGGCCGCCGAGCAGCGGATTCACCGGCGGGTCGAGGAATGGGCCCGGCGCACGCCCGAGGCGATTGCCCTGCTGGCCCAGGGGCAGTCCCTGAGTTACGCGCAGCTCGATCAGCGGGCCAATGCCCTGGCGTTGCACCTGCAGGGGCTGGGGGTGCGCCCGGATGACCGGGTGGCGATCGTTGCCCGGCGCAGCCTGGAAACCCTGGTGGGGTTGCTGGCGATTCTCAAGGCCGGCGGCGCCTACGTGCCCCTGGACCCGGCCCATCCTGCGGAGCGCCTGGCCTATCTGCTGACCGACAGTGCCCCCGTGGCGGTGCTGACCCAGCACGCCCTGCGCGAGCAATTGCCGGCCTTGAGCGTGCCGTTGGTCGAGCTGGACAGCCGCCAGTGGCTGCCGGGCTCGCGGGTTGCGCCACAGGTGCCGGGGCTGAGTCCGGAACACCTGGCCTACGTGATCTACACCTCAGGTTCCACCGGCCTGCCCAAGGGCGTGATGGTCGAGCACCGGAGCCTGTCCAGCCTGGTGGACTGGCACTGCCAGGCCTTCGACCTACAGCCTGCCAGCCAAGTCTCGTGCCTGGCCGGGTTCGGTTTTGACGCCATGGCCTGGGAGGTCTGGCCGACCTTGTGCGCCGGTGCCACCCTGCACCTGGCGCCGGTCAGCGACGGCCTCGAAGACCTGCAAGCCTTGCTCGCCTGGTGGCGCCAGCAGCCCCTCGACGTGAGCTTCCTGCCGACCCCGGTGGCCGAGTACGCCTTCAGCCAGGCCCTGGGCCATCCGACCCTGCGCACCCTGCTGATCGGCGGCGACCGCCTGCGGCAGATGCCCCAGGGGCAGGGCTTTGCCGTGGTCAACAACTATGGCCCTACCGAGGCCACGGTGGTCGCCACCTCCGGGGGCATCGAGGCCGGTCAGGCCTTGCATATCGGCCGGCCCATCGCCAATACCCAGGTCCATCTGCTGGATGAGCAGCAACGCCCGGTGCCCATCGGCATCGTCGGCGAACTCTATGTCGGTGGCGCTGGCGTCGCCCGTGGCTACCTCAACCGCGATCAGCTGACGGCCGAGCGTTTTCTGCAGGACCCGTTCAGCGCTCGGCCCGGGGCGCGTCTGTACCGCACCGGCGACCTGGCCCGCTGGCTGGCGGACGGCACCCTGGAATACCTGGGACGCAATGACGACCAGGTGAAGATCCGTGGCCAGCGCATCGAGCTGGGGGAAATCGAAACCCGCCTGGGCGCCCACCCGGCATTGCGCGAGGCGGTGGTCCAGGCCCGCGACGGCCAACTGGTGGCCTGGTTCAGCGCCCGCGAGGAGGTGTCGATCAGCGCGCTGCGGGACTATCTGCGCCAGCATTTGCCGGACTACATGGTGCCCATGGCCTATGTGCAGCTCGACACACTGCCCCTGACCAGCAATGGCAAGCTGGACCGTCAGGCCCTGCCGGCCCCGGGGGCGCAGGCGTTGATCAGCCGTGAATACGAGGCCCCCCGGGGCACCGTGGAAACCACCCTGGCGCAACTCTGGTGCGAGCTGCTGCAGGTGGAGCGGGTAGGGCGCCAGGACCACTTCTTCGAACTGGGCGGCCACTCGCTGCTGGCCCTGCAACTGATCCAGCGCATGGCTCAGGCCGGCATGCAGGCTGACGTGCGAGTGCTGTTCGGCCAGCCGACCCTGGCCAGTCTCGCGGCGGCGGTGCACGCTCAGCCGGCGCTGGAGATCCCGGCCAATCGGGTGCCCCCCGGCTGCCAGCGGATCACCCCGTCGATGCTGGCGCTGGTGGAGCTGGATCAGGACAGCATCGACCGGGTGGTGGCCGGCATCCCCGGAGGCGCCGCCAATGTGCAGGAAATCTACCCCCTGGCGCCGCTGCAGGCAGGGTTGCTCTACCACCACATGACCTACACCGCGCGCGATCCCTATCAGCAGCACGCAACGTTCGCCTTTGCCCATCGGGCAGAGCTTGAGGCCTTCGCCGAGGCCCTGCAGGCGGTGATTGCCCGGCACGACATCCTGCGCACCAGCCTGGTCTGGGAAGTGCTCGAGCAGCCGGTGCAGGTGGTCTGGCGCGAGGCTCGGCTGACGGTGGAGGAGCGGGTGCCGGATCCCGCTGGCGGGGCCGTGCTGGAGCAGTTGTGCCGGCATTACGATCCGCGCCACAACCCGCTGGACATCCGCCAGGCACCGATGCTGGCCCTGGCCTGGGCCGAGGACCGGGCGAACCAGCGCTGGCTCGCTCTGCTGCGTTTCCATCACCTGGTCAACGACGCCACCTCCACCGCCGTGCTGATGGCGGAAATCGCCGCCCACATGGGCGGTCGGCAAGGGCGGCTGGCGCCGGCCTTTGCCTACCGCGATTACGTGGCGCGCACAGGGCTGGGGCTGGAATCCCACGCGGCGTTTTTCCGTGAGGGCCTGTCCCGGGTGGACGAGCCGACCCTGGCCTTCGAACTGCAGGAGCGCCCGGGGCAGGCCCTGGATCTGCAGGAGGCCCGAATCCTGCTGGACTCGGCTCTCGGCGAGCGGCTGCGGGCCCGGGTGCGCCAGTTTGGGGTCAGTGCCGCGAGCCTGTTTCACCTGGCCTGGGCCCTGGTGCTGGGGCGTGCCAGCGGTCGCGAGGACGTGCTGTTCGGCACCGTGTTGCTGGGCCGCTTGCAGGCCGGTGTGGGCGCCGACCAGGCCCTGGGGATGTTCATCAACACCTTGCCGCTGCGCCTGGAACTGGAGGGGCAGAGCGTCGCCGCCGGCCTGCTGCAGACCCAGGAGCGCCTCAGCGCACTGCTGGCCCACGAGCAGGCGCCCCTGTCCCTGGCCCAGCGTTGCAGCGGGGTGGCGGCGCCGACGCCGCTGTTCAACGCCTTGCTCAACTACCGCCATGGGCTGGGCGCCGACGGGCAACAGCTGTTGCCGGGCCAGCCGGGCGTGACCCTGCTCAGCAGCGAAGAAGTGGTCAGCTATCCGCTGATGCTGGCGGTGGATGACCTGGACACGGGCTTTCGCCTGGGCGCCCGGGCGCCGCAGCAGGTCGGCGCGCAGCGCCTGCTGGACCACCTGACGAGCGCTGTCGAGGCGTTGCTGCAGGCCCTGGAACAGGCGCCGCAGACCCCGCTCCAGCGCCTGTCGATCCTGCCGGCGGCGGAGTACCGGGAGCTGGTGCTGGAGCTCAATGCCACTGCGTCCGACTACCCCCTGGAGCAAACCCTGCACGGGCTGTTCGAAGCCCAGGTGCGGCGCACGCCCCAGGCCATCGCCTTGCAGGCCGGCGAGCTGCGACTGAGCTACGAGCACCTCAATCAGCGGGCCAATCAACTGGCTCACCACCTGCGTGAGCTGGGCGTGGGGCCGGACGTGCGCGTCGGTGTGTACATCGAGCGCAGCCCGGAGCTGGTGATCGGCCTGCTGGGGATTCTCAAGGCCGGTGGCGCCTACGTGCCCCTGGATCCGCAGTACCCCCTGGAGCGCCTGCGTTACCTGCTGCAGGACAGCCAGCCACAGGCGGTGCTGGTGCATCAGCCGACCCGGGAGCTGCTGACGACGCTGGCGCTGCCCTTGATCGACCTCGACCGCAGCCACTGGCAACAGCAGCCGCTGGACAATCCGCGGGTGCCGGGGCTGGACGTCTCGCACCTGGCCTATGTGATCTACACCTCCGGCTCCACCGGCACACCCAAGGGGGTGATGGTGGAGCACCGCGGTCTGGGCAACCTGATGCACTGGGGCTCGCAGTTGTGCCCGGACGCCGCCGGCGGCACTTTGCTGCAAAAGGCGCCGTTCAGTTTCGACGGTTCAGTCTGGGAGCTGTTCTGGCCCCTGGTCAGCGGCCTGCGCCTGCTCCTGGCGCGCCCTGATGGCCACCGCGATCCGGCCTACCTGGCGCAACTGGTGCAAGAGCAGCAGGTGACCCTGATCAAGTTCGTGCCCGCCATGCTCCTGCAGTTCCTGCAGCTGGAAGAAGCCGGCCAGTGCCACAGCCTGACCGACGTGCTGTGCGGCGGTGGCGAGTTGACCGAAGCCATCGCCCGGCTGTTCCAGAAGCGCCTGCCCGGGGCTCGCCTGCACAACGTCTACGGCCCCACCGAAGCCACGGTGGACAGCAGCGCCTGGACCCTGGAACCCGGGGCGCCGGTGCCTGCGGTGCAGTTGCCCATCGGCCGGGCCATCAGCAACACCCGGCTGTATGTGCTCGACGCCCACGACCAGCCGGTGCCCCGGGGCGTCAGCGGGCAGTTGCACATTGGCGGGGTCGGGGTCGCCCGGGGCTATCTGGGCCTGCCGCAGTTGCAGGCCGAGCGCTTTATCGCCAGCCCCTTCGTCGCCGGTGACCGCTTGTACCGCACCGGCGACCGGGTGCGCTGCAACGCCGACGGCGACCTGGAATTCCTCGGCCGCAACGACTTCCAGGTCAAGCTGCGCGGCCTGCGCCTGGAACTGGGGGAGATCGAGGCGCGGCTGGCCAGCCATCCGGCCCTGCGCGAGGTGGCGGTGCTGATGCGCGACGAGCGCCTGGTGGCTTATTTCAGCCTGCGCGACGGCGTGCCGGCGCCGGGCATCCAAGCGCTGCGGGCCCATGTACTGGAGCGCCTGCCGGAGTACATGGTGCCGGCGGCCTATGTGCAGCTGGCGGCCTTGCCCCTGAGCGGCAATGGCAAGCTGGACCGCAAGGCGCTGCCGGAACCCGGGGCGGACGCGGTGCTGAGCCGGGCGTTCGAGGCCCCCCAGGGCGAACTGGAAACCACCCTGGCACGGCTCTGGGCCGAAGTGCTGCAGGTCGAGCGGGTAGGGCGCCACGACCACTTCTTCGAGCTGGGCGGGCATTCGCTGCTGGCAGTCAGCCTGGTGGCGCGGATGCGTCAGGAGGGCCTGTACGCCGATGCACGACTGCTGTTCAGCCAGCCGACCCTGGCGGCGCTGGCAGCCAACACCCTGGGTCAGTTGCAGCGCCTGGAAATCCCCGCCACCACTATCCCTCAGCTCAAGCGCCAACGGCGCCTTTAAGCGCCTGCCGAGCCCCACCCGATGCGCCGGCCCCAGGGCCGGCGCGCGGCGTGGTGCAACCCCGGGACAGGGCCGGGACCCTGTCCCGGCTTCCCATGTCAGACACCCCCGTGCGGATGTTTTAGCGTTTCCAGGCTGCCGGGGAGCCCCTGGCGGGTGCGCTGTCCCCGGCGTTCTCGCAGCAGGGGGGCGATGTTCGGCTACAGGTTTCGCGTAAGGCCAGGTTGCATCTGAAACAAGGACGTTCTCTTCAACCGTTACCGAATTCTCAGGCAGGTTACTCATGCAGTTCAGCGAATTGATGGCAGTTCTTTCGACCCTCGCGATCCGTCTTCAACGGGAGGCGCAGGACCTGATCGTCCAGGGGGATGACGAGGCGCTGGATGACGCCCTCTGGGACCGCCTGATCGAGCACAAGGCGCAGCTTCTGGCGCTGGTGACGGAGCAGGGCGGCGCCTGGCTGAGCCCGGCGTTCCGGATCACCCCGGAGATGCTGCCCCTCGTGCAGCTGGACCCGCCGGCCATCGAGCGCATCGTCGCTGGGGTGCCGGGCGGCGCCGCCAACGTGCAGGACATCTACCCCCTAGCGCCGCTGCAGGAGGGCATGCTCTATCACTACCTGTCTGCGCCCGAGGGCGATCCCTACGTGCTGCAGGCGCGCTTCGCGTTTGCCAGCGATGAACACCTGCAGGTCTTTGCCGAGGCCCTGCAATGGGTGGTCGAGCGCCATGACATCCTGCGCACGGCGATTGCCTGGGAAAGCCTCGACGAACCGCTGCAGGTGGTCTGGCGCCACGCTGCGCTGGTGTGTGAAGCGGTGACGCTGGCGCCTGGTGGCGGCGACGTCCTGAGCCAGTTGCAGGCGCGCTACGATGCCCGGCACTGGCGCCTGGATCTGCGCCAGGCACCACTGCTGCGCCTGGTGCATGCCGCGGACCCGGAGAATCGGCGCCAGGTGGCGCTGCTGCTGTTCCACCACATCGCCCTGGACCACTCGGCCCTGGACGTGGTGCGCCAGGAAATCCAGGCCTTCCTGCTGGGGCACCGGGCACAGCTGCCGGCACCCGTGGCCTTTCGCAATCACCTCGCCCAGGCCCGCCTGGGCCAGAGCGCGGCGCAGCACGAAGCCTTTTTTCGCGAGATGCTTGGCGACATCGACGAGCCGACCCTGCCCTGTGGCCTGGGGGACGTGCAGGGCACGGGCGGGCAGATCGAAGAACACCGGGTGACCCTGGACCGCTCCCTGAGCCAGCGCCTGCGCAGCCAGGCCCGGCAACTGGGGGTGAGCACCGCGAGCCTGATGCACCTGGCCCTGGCCCGGGTCCTGGGGCAGTTGTCGGGGCGCGAGGCGGTGGTCTTCGGCACCGTGCTGCTGGGGCGCATGGAGGCTGGCGAAGGCGGCGAGCGGGCCCTGGGCATGTTCATCAACACCTTGCCCTTGCGGGTGGATGTGGGCGCCCAGGGCGTGCGTGCTGGGGTCCTGGCCACGCACCAGCGGCTGACCGCGCTGCTGGCCCATGAGCACGCGTCCCTGGCCCTGGCCCAGCGCTGCAGCGGGGTCAGCGCGCCGACCCCGTTGTTCAGCGCCATGCTCAACTACCGTCACAGCCACGCCGGGGACGGCGCCGAGGTCCAGGAACTGGTTCCGGGCATCCAGGTGCTGGGGGCCGAGGAGCGCACCAACTACCCGCTGACGATCAACATCGACGACCTGGGCGAGGACCTGCGTATTACTGCCCTGGCGGACCTGCGCCTGGGCGCCGAGCGCATCGGCGGTTACCTGCTGACCGCCCTGGAGAGCCTGGCCCTGGCCCTGCAGGCCACGCCCGAGGCGCCTCTGCACAGCCTGGAAATACTCCCGGCCAGCGAGCGGCGCTACCTGCTGCAAGGGCTGAACACGCCCCTGGGGCATTACCCGGAACCCCTGCTGATCCATCAGCAGGTAGAGGCCCAGGCCCGGGTCCAGCCCGAGGCCCCGGCGCTGATCCACCTGCAGCAACGCATGAGCTACGGCGAACTCAACCAGCGTGCCAACCAGGTGGCCCATCGCTTGCTGGCGCTGGGGGTGCGCCCGGACCAGCGAGTGGCGATCTGCGTCGAACGTGGCCCGGAAATGATCATTGGCCTGCTGGGGATCCTCAAGGCCGGCGGCGCCTACGTGCCCATCGACCCGGCCTACCCCCGGGAACGCATCGCCTACACCCTGCAGGACAGTGCCCCGGTGGCGTTGCTGGTACAGGCCCAGACCCAGGCCCTGGTGGCCGAGTTGCAAGTGCCGCTGCTGGACCTCGACAGCCCGACCCTGGCCTACGAGTCCCGGGACAACCCCGAGGTGCCGGGGCTGACCCCGGCGCACCTGGCCTATGTGATCTACACCTCCGGTTCCACCGGCCTGCCCAAAGGGGTGATGGTGGAGCACCGCAACGTCACCCGGCTGTTTGCCGCCACCCGCGACTGGTTCGATTTCAACTGGCGCGATGTGTGGGCGCTGTTCCATTCCTTTGCCTTCGATTTCTCGGTGTGGGAGATCTGGGGCGCGCTGGTTCATGGCGGGCAACTGCTGGTGGTGCCCCAGGCCCTCAGCCGTTCGCCAGAGGCCTGCTACGCGCTGCTCTGCGAAGCCTCGGTGAGCATCCTCAACCAGACCCCTAGCGCCTTCCGCTCGTTGATCGCGGCCCAGGGCCAGAGCTCGCTCAAGCACTCCCTGCGCCAGGTGATCTTTGGTGGCGAAGCCCTGGAGCCGGGAATGCTCAAGCCCTGGTACGCCCGGGTGGAGAATGTCGGCACCCAGCTGGTGAACATGTACGGCATCACCGAAACCACGGTGCACGTGACCTATCGCCCGCTGCAGGCAGCGGATGCCCAACTGGTGGGCAGCAGCCCCATCGGCCGGCGCATTCCCGACCTGCAGCTGTACGTCCTCGATGCCCGGCGCGAGCCGGTGCCCACTGGCGTGGTGGGCGAGCTGTATGTTGGCGGGGCCGGGGTCGCCCGCGGCTACCTCAACCGCGATCAGCTCACCGCCGAGCGCTTCATTGTCGACCCCTTCAGTGCCCAGCCGGGCGCACGCTTGTACAAGACCGGCGACCTGGCCCGCTGGCGCGGCGATGGCAGCCTGGAGTACCTGGGGCGCAATGACGACCAGGTGAAGATCCGCGGTTTCCGCATCGAGCTGGGGGAGATCGAAGCCCGCCTGGCGGACTGCGACGGGGTGCGCGAGGCGGTGGTGATCGCCCGGGAAGACAGCCCGGGGGACAAGCGCCTGGTGGCCTATGTGATTGCCCGGCCAGACGCGACGCCAAGCGCCGCGCACCTGCGCGAGCAACTGCAGCGGACCCTCGCCGACTACATGCTGCCCAGCGCTTTCGTGCGGCTGCAGGCCTGGCCTCTGACCACCAACGGCAAGCTCGACCGCAAGGCCCTGCCGGCCCCGGACGGCGAGTCGCTGGCCCGGCGTGAATACCAGGCGCCCGAGGGTGAGGTGGAGCAGGCCATCGCGCGGATCTGGCAGGAGCTGTTGCACCTGCCGCAGGTGGGCCGCCAGGACAATTTCTTCGAGCTGGGCGGGCATTCGCTGCTGGCGGTCAAGCTGATGGAACGCATGCGCCAGGTGAACCTGTGCGCCGACGTGCGGGTGCTGTTCGGCCAGCCGACCCTGGCCGCCCTGGCAGGGGCGGTGGGTAGCCAGCGCGAGGTGCAGGTGCCGGCCAACCGCATCGAGCCGACGTGCCAGCACATCACCCCGCAGTTGCTGCCCCTGGCGGACCTCGACCAGCCGGGAATCGACCGGGTCCTGGCACAGGTGCCCGGCGGGGTCGCCAACGTCCAGGACATCTATGCCCTGGCGCCCCTGCAGGCGGGGATCCTCTATCACCACCTGAGCAGCGCCGAGGGCGATCCCTACGGGCTCCAGGTGCAGTTCGAATTCGACGGCGAAGACGCCCTGCAGACCTTCACCCTGGCGTTGCAGCAGGTGATCCAGCGCCACGACATCCTGCGCACCAGCGTGGTCTGGGAAGGCCTCGACGAACCGGTGCAGGTGGTCTGGCGTCGGGCCTCGCTGGCGGTGGAAGTGCTGGCGCCGGAGCCGGCCGCGGGCTCGACCCTGGAGCAGTTGCAGGCGCACTTCGATCCCCGGCGCTATCGCCTGGACCTGACCCGGGCGCCCCTGCTGCGCCTGGCCTGTGCCCAGGAGCCGGGGCAGCAACGCTGGTTCGCCAGCCTGTTGTTCCATCACCTGGCCCTGGATCACACCTCCCTGGAAGTGCTGGTGGAGGAAATCAGCAGCGTGCTGCAGGGCCGCGCCGGGCAATTGCCGGCGCCGGCGCCGTACCGCAACTATGTGGCCCAGGCCCGCCTGGGGCTTAGCGAAGCGGACCATCAGGGGTTCTTTCGCGAGATGCTCGGGGACATCGACGAGCCGACCCTGGCGTTCGGTCTGCAGGACGTCAACCGCGACGGCAGTGGCATTCGCGAATCCCAGCGGCACCTGCCACCGGCCTTGTGCCGGCGCCTGCGGGTGCAGGCGCGGCGGCTCGGGGTCAGCGTCGCCAGCCTGATGCACCTGGCCTGGGGCCGGGTGCTCGGGCAATTGTCCGGCCGTGACGAGGTGGTGTTCGGCACCGTGCTGCTGGGCCGCCTGCAGGGCGGTGCCGGGGCCGATCGGGCCCTGGGCATGTTCATCAACACCCTGCCGCTGCGGGTCAGCCTTGGTGCCCAGGGCGTGGCAGCAGCGCTGCGCAGCACCCATGCGCGGCTCTCGCAGTTGCTTGGGCATGAGCACGCGTCCCTGGCCCTGGCCCAGCGTTGCAGCGCTGTGCCGGCGTCGCTGCCGCTGTTCAACAGCCTGCTCAACTACCGCCACAGCGCCGCTGCCAATGGCCAGGGAGCCGCGGCCTGGGAGGGCATTCGCGTGCTCGATTCCGAGGAGCGCAGCAACTACCCGCTGGCCCTGAACATCGACGATGACGCCGAAGGCTTGCGCCTCACCGTGCAAGCCGTGGCGCAGGTGGAGGGGGCGCGGGTCTGCGCTTACCTGGAGTGCACCCTGGAACACCTGGCCCAGGCCCTCGAACAGGCACCGACCCAGGCTCTGGAGCAGATCCCGGTGCTGCCGGACGCCGAGCGTCGGCAACTGCTGCAGGCCTTCAACGCCACCGACCGCGATTACCCCCGTGAGCAGACCCTGCACCAGCAGTTCGAGGCCCTGGCCCTGGCCCATCCGCAGCGGGTGGCAGTGGTGGAGGGCGATGGGCAACTGAGCTACGGCGAACTCAACCGCCGGGCCAACCAGTTGGCCCACCACCTGCTGGAACTGGGGGTGCAACCCGGCGACGCGGTGGCGATCCTGTTGCCGCGCTCCCAGGACCTGCTGGTGAGCCAGCTGGCCATCAGCAAGTGCGCCGCGGCCTATGTGCCCCTGGACATCAACGCCCCGGCCCAGCGCCAGGGCTTCATGGTGCACGACAGCCAGAGCGTGGCCTGGCTGACCCGCAGCGACCAGGTACTGGAGTGCCCGGCGCGGCGCGTCGACCTGGACCGCGTGCGCCTGGACCTGTTGCCCGAGCACAACCCGGCCCTGGCCCAGTCCGCCGAGACCCCGGTGTACGTCATGTACACCTCCGGCTCCACCGGCCAGCCCAAGGGCGTGCAGGTGCCGCACCGGGCCGTGAGCCGGCTGGTGATCAACAACGGCTACGCCGATTTCAATCCCCAGGACCGGGTGGCCTTCGCCTCCAATCCAGCCTTCGATGCCAGCACCATGGACGTCTGGGGCGCCTTGCTCAACGGGGGGCGAGTGGTGGTGATCGATCACCACACCCTGCTCGAACCGGCGCGCTTCGGCCACGCGCTGAGTGCCTCGGGGGCCACCGTGCTGTTCGTCACCACGGCCTTGTTCAACCAGTACGTGCAGCTGATTCCCCAGGCCCTCAAGGGCTTGCGGATCCTCCTCTGCGGTGGTGAACGGGCCGACCCGGCGGCCTTCCGCCGGTTGCTGGCCGAGGCGCCGCAACTGCGCCTGGTGCATTGCTACGGCCCCACCGAAACCACCACCTACGCCACCACCCACGACGTCCACTCCCTGCCCGCGGACGCCGAGCACGTGCCCATTGGCCGGCCGATTTCCAACACCCGGGTGTATGTCCTGGATGCCCGGCAGCAGTTGCTGCCCATCGGCGCCCAGGGCGAGATCGTCATCGGTGGCGACGGCGTGGCCCTGGGCTATCTCAACCGCCCTGAACTGAACGCCGAGAAGTTCATCCGCGACCCCTTCAGCGAGCGCCCCGGTGCCTTGCTGTATCGCACTGGGGACATTGGCCGCTGGCTGCAGAGCGGGCTGCTGGAATGCCTGGGGCGCAACGACGACCAGGTGAAGATCCGCGGCCTGCGCATCGAGCTGGGAGAAATCGAGGCCCGCCTGACGGCCTGCCCCGGAGTCAAGGACGGCGTGGTCCTGGCCCGCGAGGATGAACCGGGGGACAAGCGCCTGGTGGCCTATTACACGGTGCCGGCCGGCACCCCTGCGCCGTCCGGCGAAGCCTTGCGCGAGCACCTGCAACAGCAGTTGCCGGACTACATGGTGCCCCTGGCCTATGTGCGCCTCGACGCGCTGCCCCTGACCAACAACGGCAAGCTCGACCGCAAGGCCTTGCCGGCACCGGACCCTTCGGCCCTGCTCAGTCGCGCCTTCGTGGCCCCCGAGGGCGAAGTGGAGACGGCCCTGGCGCGGATCTGGAGCGAGTTGCTGAAGGTCGAGCAGGTCGGCCGCCACGATCATTTCTTCGAACTCGGCGGGCACTCGCTGTTGGCAGTGAGCCTGATCGAACGCATGCGCCAGATCGGCCTCAACGCCGATGTGCGGGTGCTGTTCAGCCAGCCGACCCTGGCGGCCCTGGCAGGCGCCGTGGGCAGCGGCCGCGAGGTGCAGGTGCCGGGCAACCGCATCACCGTCGATTGCCCGCGCATCACCCCCGACCTGCTGCCCCTGGTGACCCTGGACCAGGCGGCCATCGACCGGGTGGTCGCCAGCGTGCCCGGCGGCGTCGCCAATGTGCAGGACATCTACCCCCTGGCGCCGCTGCAGGAGGGCATCGTCTACCACCACCTGAGCGCCGAACAGGGCGACCCCTACCTGCTGCAGTCACGCCTGGCGTTCGACAGCCTGGAGCGCCTGCAACGCTTTGCCGGGGCCTTGCAACAGGTGATCCAGCGCCATGACATCTTGCGCACCGCGGTGCTCTGGGAGGGCTTGCCGCAGCCGCTGCAAGTGGTCTGGCGCGAGGCTCGGCTGCAGGTCCTGGAGCAGTTCCTGGACCCGGCGCAGGGCGATCTGCTGGAGCAACTGCACCAGCGCTTCGACGCCCGGCATTGGCGCCTGGACCTGGCCCAGGCGCCGCTGATCCGCATGGTCTACGCCCAGGACCCGGCGCAGCAGCGGGTGGTGGCGATCCTGCTGTTCCACCACCTGGCCCTGGACCATACCGCGATGGAGGTGGTGGGCGAGGAAATGCGCGCGCTGCTGTTCGACCAGCCCGAGCGCCTCGGCACCCCGGTGCCTTACCGCAACTACGTGGCTCAGGCGCTGCTGGGGGCCGGGCAGGCGGAGCATGAGGCCTTCTTCCGCGAGATGCTCGGTGACATCGACGAGCCGACCCTGCCGTTCGCCGTGGCGGATGTGCAGGGCGATGGCCGCGACATCGAAGAGGCCCATGTGCCCCTGCCGGACCCGCTGAGCCGGCGCCTGCGCGAGCAGGCCCGGCAGCTGGGAGTCAGCGCTGCGGCGCTGATGCACCTGGCCTGGGGGCTGGTGCTGGGCCAGGTGTCCAACCGCCAGCAGGTGGTGTTCGGCACCGTGCTCATGGGGCGCATGCAGGGCGGCGAGGGTGCCGACCGTGCCCTGGGGGTGTTCATCAACACCCTGCCGGTGCGGGTGGATGTGCAGGGCGGGGTGCGGGCCGGGGTCAAGGCCACCCATGCCCGGCTCAGCGCCTTGCTCGGCCACGAACACGCGTCCCTGGCCCTGGCCCAGCGCTGCAGCGCCGTGGCGGCCGGCGCGCCGCTGTTCAGCGCCTTGCTCAACTACCGCCACAGCGCCGCGGATGCCGGAGCCCAGGAGGGCCTGGATATCTGGCAGGGGGTGCAGCTGCTGGGGGGCGAAGAGCGCAGCAACTACCCCCTGAGCCTGAGCGTCGATGACCTGGGCCAAGGCTTCGGCCTGTCGTTGCTGGCCCTGGCCTCGATCGGCGCCCGGCGCCTGGGCGACTACATGCTCGGCACCCTGGAACAATTGGCCGATGCCCTGGAACAGCACCCGGACCTGCCCCTGGCACAGCTGTCGGTATTGCCGGTGGCGGAGCGCGAGCAACTGCTGGAGGGCTTCAATGCCCAGGGCGCCGACTACCCCCGCGGGCAAACCTTGCATGGCCTGTTCGAAGCCCGGGTGCAGCAAGCGCCCGAGGCCCTGGCCGTGGTCCAGGGGCCGTTGCAGCTGAGTTATCGCGAGCTCAACCGGCGGGCCAATCAACTGGCCCGGCACCTGCTGGCGCTCGGGGTGCGCCCTGACGACCGCGTGGCGCTGTGCCTGCCGCGTGGCCCGCAACTGCTGCTGGGGATGCTGGCGATCCTCAAGGCCGGGGCCGGCTACGTGCCCATCGACCCGGGCCAGCCACTGGAGCGCATCGCCTACCTGCTGCAGGACAGCGCACCCCGGGCGGTGCTGGTGCAGGGCGCTACCTGCGAGTTGCCGGGGAACCACGGGGGCGTGCAGATCGATCTCGACGGCTGCGACTGGCAGATGAGCGGGCCGGACAATCCGCAGGTGGCCGGTTTGACCCCGGCGCACCTGGCCTATGTGATCTACACCTCCGGCTCCACCGGGCTGCCCAAGGGCGTGATGGTGGAGCACCAGAGCCTGGAGAATCTGATTCACTGGCACTGCGCAAGCTTTGGCGTGGGCCCCGGCAGCCAGGTCTCCAGCCTTGCCGGCCTGGGGTTTGACGCCATGGCCTGGGAAGTCTGGCCGGCCCTGTGCAGCGGCGCGACCTTGCACCTGCCGCCGAGCGAGGTCGGCAGCCAGGACCTCGACGCACTGCTGGACTGGTGGCGGGCCCAGCCCCTGGACGTGAGCTTCCTGCCGACCCCGGTGGCCGAATACGCCTTCAGCCAGGCGCTCGGGCACCCGAGCCTGCGCACCCTGCTGGTGGGCGGTGATCGCCTGCGCCAGTTCCCCCGGGACCCGGGGTTCGCGGTGATCAACAACTACGGCCCCACCGAAGCCACGGTGGTCGCCACCTCCGGACGGATGAGCGCCGGTGGTGTGCTGCACATCGGCCGGCCCATGGCCAATGCCCGGGTCTACCTGCTGGACGAGGCGCAGCGCCCGGTGCCCCTGGGGGTGTGCGGCGAGCTGTACGTGGCGGGTGCCGGGGTGGCCCGGGGTTATCTCAACCGTCCCGAACTGAGCGCCGAGCGTTTCCTCAATGACCCGTTTCGCGCCGAGCCCGAGGCGCGCATGTACCGCACCGGCGACCTGGGCCGCTACCTGGCGGACGGCAGCATCGAGTACCTGGGGCGCAACGATGATCAGGTGAAGATTCGCGGCATGCGCATCGAGCCCGGGGAAATCGAGGCGGCGCTGCTGACCCATGGGGCCCTCAAGGAGGCCCTGGTGCTGGTGGCGCAAGGGCGCCTGCTGGCCTATTTCACCCTGCACGCCCGCGGCCAGGGGCCGGCGCCCGAGGACCTGCGCGACCATCTGCTGGGCCGCTTGCCGGACGCCATGCTGCCGGTGGCCTATGTGCAACTGGATGCCTTGCCCCTGACCGCCAACGGCAAGCTCGACCGCAAGGCCCTGCCACAGCCGGAGCAGGGCGCCTGGCTGAGCCGGGAATACCAGGCCCCCGAGGGCGAGGTGGAAATTGCCCTGGCGCAGATCTGGAGCGAGTTGCTGCAGGTCGAGCGGGTCGGCCGCCACGATCACTTCTTCGAACTGGGCGGGCATTCGCTGCTGGCGGTGAGCCTGATCGAGCGCATGCGCCAGATGGGCCTGAGTACCGATGTGCGGGCGCTGTTCAGCCAGCCGACCCTGGCCGCCCTGGCGGCTGCCGTGGGCAGCGGCCGCGAAGTGCCGGTGCCGGCCAACCTCATCGCCGCCGATTGCCTGAGCATCACCCCGCAGTTGTTGCCATTGATCGAGCTGGACCAGGCGGCCATCGAGCGTATCGTCGCCACGGTGCCCGGCGGGGTCGGCAACGTGCAGGACATCTACCCCCTGGCGCCGTTGCAGGAAGGCATTCTCTACCACCACCTGAGTGCACGCCAAGGCGACCCCTACCTGCTGCAATCGCAGCTGGCGTTCGACAGTCGGCAGCGCCTGGAGGATTTCGCCGCAGCCCTGCAACGGGTTGTCGAACGCCACGACATCCTGCGCACGGCGGTGCTCTGGGAGGGCTTGAAACAGCCGGTGCAAGTGGTCTGGCGCCAGGCCCGGGTCGAGCTGGAGGAGGTCAGTGTCAGCGCTGGCGATGCGCTGCAGCAGTTGCTCCAGCGCTGCGATCCGCGGCATTCGCGACTGGACCTGAGCCGTGCGCCGCTGATGCGCCTGGTGCATGCCCAGGACCCGGCCCGGCAGCGGACCGTGGCGATCCTGCTGTTCCATCACATGGTCCTGGACCACACCGCCCTGGACGTGGTGCGCGAGGAAATCCAGGCCTGCCTGCTGGGGCAGGAACCGGTGGGCAAGGCGATCCCCTACCGCAACTACGTGGCCCAGGCGCGCCTGGGGGTCAGCCGCGAGGAGCACGAGGCGTTCTTTGGCGACATGCTCGGCGACATCGACGAGCCGACCCTGGCGTTCGGCCTGCAGGACGTGCAGGGCGACGGTGACGCCATCGAGGAGTTCCAGCAGTCCCTGGAGGCCGGGCTGAGCACGCGCCTGCGCGCCCAGGCGCGGTTGCTCGGGGTCAGCGCCGCGAGCCTGTTCCACCTGGCCTGGGCCCGGGTCCTGAGTGTCACTTCGGGCCAGGAGCACGTGGTGTTCGGCACCGTGCTGCTGGGGCGCCTGCAAGCCGGGCAGGGCGCCGACCGGGCCCTGGGCATGTTCATCAACACCCTGCCGTTGCGGGTCGATTTCGACGACCGTGGCACTCGCGCTGCGGTCAAGGCCACCCACGCCCGGCTCAGCGCCTTGCTGGGGCATGAACATGCCTCCCTGGCCCTGGCCCAGCGTTGCAGCGCAGTCGCCGCGCCGTTGCCGCTGTTCAGCGCCATGCTCAACTACCGCCATGGTTCCGACGCGGCCCCGAGCGAGGCGGTGCAACGGGCCTGGCAGGGCATCCAGACCCTGCACAGCGAGGAGCGCACCAACTACCCCCTGAGCCTCAACGTCGATGACCTCGGGCAAGGCTTCCGGCTCACCGCGATGACCCTGGCGCGGATCGGCGCGCAGCGTATCTGCGGCTACATGGAACAGGCCCTGACAGCCCTGGTGGACAACCTCGAACAGGCGCCGCAACGGCCACTGCGCCAGGTGCCGATCCTGCCGCAGCAGGAGCGCCGGCAACTGCTGGAAGGCTTCAACGCCACGGCCCGCGACTACCCTCTGGAACAGACCCTGCACGGGCTGTTCGAGGCCCAGGTGCGGCGCAGCCCCGACGCCCCGGCGGTGCAGGCTGGCGAGCAGTCGCTGAGCTACCGCGAACTCAACCAGCAGGCCAATCAACTGGCCGGGCACCTGCGGCAACTGGGCGTCGGCCCGGACGCCCGGGTGGCAATCTGCGTCGAGCGCGGGCTGGGCATGGTCATCGGCTTGCTGGCGATCCTCAAGGCCGGTGGCGCCTATGTGCCGATCGACCCGGCTTACCCGCCCGAGCGCATCGCCTACATGCTGCAGGACAGTGCGCCCCTGGCGGTGCTCGTCGAAGGTTCGACCCGTGAACTGCTGGGTGAGTTGAGCGTGCCCCGGGTGGACCTCGACCAGCCACGCTGGCGCGGGCAGCCGGTGGCCAACCCGGAGCTTGGCGGCCTGAGCCCGAGCCACCTGGCCTACGTGATCTACACCTCCGGTTCCACCGGCCAGCCCAAGGGGGCGATGAACGAGCACCGGGCGGTGGTCAACCGCCTGCTGTGGATGCAGGAGCAATACAGTCTGGGCGCCGACGACGCGGTGCTGCAGAAGACCCCGTTCAGCTTCGACGTGTCGGTCTGGGAATTCTTCTGGCCGCTGTTCACCGGGGCACGCCTGGTGATGGCCCGTCCCCACGGCCACAAGGACCCCGCCTACCTGCGCCAGGTGATCCGCGAGCAGGGCATCAGCACCTTGCACTTCGTGCCGTCGATGCTCGACGTGTTCCTGGCCCATGGCGACAGTGTGGACAGCCTCGGCCTGCGCCAGGTGATGTGCAGCGGCGAGGCCCTGCCGGGCAGCCTGGTGCGCCGCTTCAAGGCGCAGTTGCCAGAGGTCGGACTGTACAACCTGTACGGTCCTACCGAGGCGGCAGTGGACGTCACCGCCTGGGACTGCGCCGGCCCGCTGGCGCAGACTCCGGACCACACGCCGATCGGCAAGCCGATCGCCAACACCCGGATGTACCTGCTGGATGCCCAGTTGCAGCCGGTGCCCCTGGGGGTGGTGGGCGAACTGTACATCGGCGGGGTGCAGGTGGCCCGGGGCTACCTGAATCGCCCGCAACTCAGCGCCGAGCGCTTCCTCGATGACCCGTTCAGCGCTGAACCCGGGGCGCGGATGTACCGCACCGGCGACCTGGGCCGCTATCAGGCCGACGGCACCCTCGACTACCTGGGGCGCAACGACGACCAGGTGAAGATCCGCGGCCTGCGCATCGAGCTGGGGGAAATCCAGGCCCGCCTGAGCCAGCTGGAGGAGGTCAAGGAAGCGCTGGTCCTGGCCCGTGAAGACGTGCCGGGCGACCAGCGCCTGGTGGCCTACTACACCACCGCCGAGGCGGCCCGGCCACTGCCGGTGGAACAGCTGCGGGCCCGGTTGCTGAAGCAGTTGCCGGACTACATGGTGCCGGCGCAGTTCGTGCACCTGCAGGCCTGGCCCCTGAGCCCCAACGGCAAGCTGGCGCGCAAGGAGCTGCCGGCGCCGGGGCTGGAGGCGGTTCAGGTGCGCGAGTACCAGGCGCCCATCGGCGACACCGAGATCCTCCTGGCCCGGCTCTGGGCCGAACTGCTCAAGGTCGAGCGGGTGGGGCGCGATGATCATTTCTTTGAGCTGGGCGGCCACTCGCTGCTGGCGGTCAGCCTGATCAGCCGGATGCGTGATGAAGGCCTGGAAGCCGATGTCAGGGCGTTGTTCGAACACCCGACCCTGGCGGACTACGCGGCAATTACCGAACGAATGGAGATCGTCCTGTGAGCGTGATCGAACTGTTGGCGACACTGAAGGAAAAGGACGTCCAGCTGGTGCTCAAGGGTGACCAACTGGTGGTCCAGGGCAACAAGCAGGCCCTGAGCGAGCCGGCCTTGCTGGCGCGGCTGCGCGAGTACAAGCCGGAGCTGATCGAACTGATCAGGGCCGGGCAGTACCGGCCGGCCAAGGCCGGTCAGGTGGCCGTGCCGGCCAATGGCATCAGCCTTCACACCACCCGCATCACCCCGGACCTGCTGCCCCTGGCCCAGCTCGACCAGGAGGCCATCGAGCGCATCGTCGCCACGGTGCCGGGCGGGGTCGCCAACGTGCAGGACATCTACCCCCTGGCGCCGTTGCAGGAGGGGATTCTCTATCACCACGTGAGTGCCGTGCAGGGTGATCCCTATGTCATGCAGGCGCAGTTCGCCTTCGCCAGCCTGGCGCGCCTGGAGGCCTTCGCCGAAGCCTTGCGCGGGGTCATCGCGCGTCACGACATCCTGCGCACCGCGGTGCTCTGGGATGGCCTGGAACAACCGATGCAGGTGGTCTGGCGCGAGGCTGGGCTGACCCTGCAGGAGGTCGAGAGCGACCCTGCGGGCGGTGATGTCCTGGCCCAGTTGCACGGGCGTTTCGACGCCCGGCACTACCGCCTGGACATCAGCCAGGCGCCGATGCTGCGCCTGGTCCATGCCCGGGACGAGGCCGGCGGGCGCATCGTCGCCATCCTGCTGTTCCATCACATGGCCCTGGACCACAGCGCCCTGGATGTGGTGCGCCATGAGATGCAGGCCTTCCTCAGCGGCAAGGCCGAACTCCTGGGGCCGGCCCTGCCGTTTCGCAACTACGTGGCCCAGGCCCGGCTGGGCATCAGCGAAGAGGAGCACGAAGCCTTCTTCCGCCAGATGCTCGGGGACATCGACGAGCCGACCCTGCCGTTCGGCCTGCAGGACGTGCAAGGCGATGGCCGTGCCATCGAAGAGCGCAGCCTGGCCCTGCCGGCGCTGTTGAGCCAGCGCCTGCGAACCCAGGCGCGGCAGGCCGGGGTCAGTGCCGCGAGCCTGTTCCACCTGGCCTGGGGCCGGGTGCTGGGGACCCTGGCCGGCAAGCACAAGGTGGTGTTCGGCACCGTGCTGATGGGGCGCCTGCAAGGCGCCGAGGCCACCGAGCGGGCCCTGGGGATTTTCATCAACACCTTGCCGTTTCGCCAGGACCTGGACGGGCAGGGCCTGAGCGACGCGCTCAAGGCCACCCACGGGCGCCTGACCACCTTGCTCCGCCACGAACACGCGGCCCTGGCCCTGGCCCAGCGTTGCAGCGGAGTCAGCGCGCCGACCCCGCTGTTCAGCGCCTTGCTCAACTACCGCCACAGCGCCGCGGGTGCCAGCGCCGAGGCCCAGGCCGCCTGGGCCGGGATCAGCACCCTGCACTCCGAGGAGCGCACCAACTACCCCCTGACCCTGAGCGTCGACGACCTCGGCGAAGGCTTCAGCCTGACCTTGCTGGCCAGCACCCAGGTCGACCCGCAACGCATCCTCGGCTACCTGCTGTGCACCCTGGAGAACCTTGCCCAGGCGCTGGAGCACAGTCCGCAACGGGCCCTGGACCAGTTGTCGATCCTGCCGTCGGCCGAGCGTGAGCTGGTGCTGCAAGGCTTCAACCGCAGCACCGTCGACTACCCCCAGGGCCAGACCGTCCACGGGCGCATCGAGGCCCAGGCGGCGCGTGACCCGGACGCGCTGGCGGCCTGTTGCCAGGGTCGGAGCCTGAGTTATGGCGAACTCGATCGCCAGGCCAACCTGCTGGCCCGCCAGTTGCACGGGCTGGGGATCGGCCCCGACGACCGGGTGGCAATCGTCGCCCGGCGCAGTCTGGAAACCCTGGTGGGCCTGCTGGCGATCCTCAAGGCCGGGGCCTGCTACGTGCCCATCGATCCGGCCCATCCCACCGAGCGCCTGAACTACCTGCTGCAGGACAGCGCGCCCCGGGCCGTGCTGACCCAGGCCGAGCTGCTGGGCCGCCTGCCCCCCCTGGCAGTGCCGCTGATCGAACTCGATTCGCGCCTGTGGCAAGGCCCGGCCAGTGCCCCCCTGCAGGTGCCCGGGCTGACCCCCGCGCACCTGGCCTACGTGATCTACACCTCCGGCTCCACCGGCCTGCCCAAGGGGGTGATGGTGGAGCACCAGAGCCTGTGCAACCTGGTGGACTGGCACGCCCGGGTCTTCGAACTGCGCCCCGGCAGCCAGACCTCCAGCCTCGCCGGTTTCGGTTTCGATGCCATGGCCTGGGAAGTCTGGCCGGCGCTGTGCGTGGGCGCCACCCTGCACCTGGCGCCGGCCCACGACGGCAGCGAGGACGTGGACGCTTTGCTCGCCTGGTGGCGCGCCCAGCCCCTGGACGTGAGCTTCCTGCCGACGCCGGTGGCCGAGTACGCCTTCAGCCAGGCACTCGGACACCCGAGCCTGCGCAGCCTGCTGATCGGTGGCGACCGCCTGCGCCAGTTCAGCCACGACCCGGGGTTTGCCCTGATCAACAACTACGGCCCCACCGAGGCCACGGTGGTCGCCACCTCCGGCCCGATCGAGGCCGGGCAGGGGCTGGACATCGGCCGGCCGATGGACAATGCACGCATCTACCTGCTGGACGAGCGCCAGCAGCCAGTGCCGATTGGCGTGGCCGGTGAACTCTATGTGGGCGGCGCCGGGGTGGCCCGGGGTTACCTCAACCGTCCCGAGCTGACCGCCGAACGCTTTCTCGACGACCCGTTCAGCCCCCAGCCTGCGGCGCGCATGTACCGCACCGGCGACCTGGCCCGCTGGCTGGCGGACGGGCGCATCGAGTACCTGGGGCGCAACGACGACCAGGTGAAGATCCGTGGCGTGCGCATCGAACTGGGGGAAATCGAGACTCGCCTCAATCAGTATCCGGGGGTCCAGGAAGCAGTACTCCTGGCCCGTGAAGACCAGCCCGGCAACCCGCGGCTGGTGGCCTATTTCACCGTGCAGGACAGTGCCGGCGAAGTGCTGCCCGGCGAATTGCGCGCCCACCTGCTGGCGCAACTGCCGGACTACATGGTGCCGGTGGCCTACGTGAAGCTCGACGCCTTGCCCCTGACCGCCAACGGCAAGCTCGACCGCAAGGCCTTGCCGGCGCCGGATCAGGCCGCGCTGTTCAGCCGTGAATACCAGGCCCCTGCCGGCCCCACGGAAATCGCCCTGGCGGCCATCTGGGCCGAAGTCCTGCACCTGCAGCGGGTGGGCCGGCATGACCACTTCTTCGAGCTGGGCGGCCACTCGTTGCTGGCCATGCGCATGGTGTCCCAGGTGCGCCAGCGCCTGGGGCTGGAGCTGGCCCTGGGCGAGCTGTTCGCCAATGCCGAATTGAGCGCCGTGGCCGCGGTGCTCGACCGCGCCGGGCGCAGCCAGTTGCCGGAGATCTTCCCGGCGACCCAGGACCAGGACCTGCCGCTGTCCTTTGCCCAGCAGCGCCTGTGGTTCCTGGCACAGATGGACGGCGCCGCCAGCGCCTACAACATTCCCGTGGGCCTGGGCCTGCGCGGCCAGCTGGATCGCCAGGCGCTGCAGCAGGCCCTGTCGACCATCGTTGCCCGGCACGCCACCCTGCGCAGCCGCTTCGTCTGCCTCGACGAGCAACCCCAGGTGCTGGTGGGCCCGGTGGACGCCGCCCTGGAACTGGTGTTCGAGGACCTGCGCGAAGCGCCCCTGACCCTGGCCGAGCGGGTGCGCCAGGAAGCTGCCATGCCTTTCGATCTGGAGCAGGGGCCGGTGATCCGCGGGCGCCTGCTGGCCCTGGCGGACGATCACCACGTGCTGCTGCTGACCCTGCACCACATCGTCACCGACGGCTGGTCCATGGGCGTGCTGACCCGTGAACTGGTGGCCCTGTACGAGGCCTTCAGCCAGGGCCGGCCGGACCCGCTGCCACCGCTGCCGGTGCAGTACAGCGACTTTGCCCTGTGGCAGCGGCGCTGGCTCAGCGGCGAGGTGCTGCAGCAGCAGGGCGACTACTGGCGCCAGACCCTGGCCGATGCCCCGACCCTGCTGATGCTGCCCACTGACCGGCCGCGGCCGTTGCAGCAGGATTATCGCGGGGGCAGTGTGCCGATCCTGCTCGATCCGCAACTGAGCACCCAGCTCAAGGCCCTGGGCCAGCGCCATGGCTGCACCTTGTACATGACCCTGCTGGCGGGCTGGGGCTTGCTGCTGGGGCGGCTGTCGGCCCAGAGCGACCTGGTGATCGGCACGCCGGTGGCCAACCGCATGCGCGCCGAGGTCGAGGGCCTGATCGGCCTGTTCGTCAACACCCTGGCCCTGCGCCTGGAGGTGAGCGGCGAACAGAGCGTGGCCGAACTGCTGGCCCAGGTCCGCGCCCGCAGCCTGGCGGCCCAGGCCCACCAGGACCTGCCGTTCGAGCAGGTGGTGGAAATCGTCCGGCCCCAGCGCAGCCTGTCCCACAGCCCGTTGTTCCAGGCGGTGCTGACCTGGGTCGACAACTTCGCCCAGGACCTGGTGCTGGGCGAGCTGAAGCTCGAAGGCGTGGCCGGCGCCAGCCAGGTGGCCAAGTTCGACCTGACCCTGAGCCTGGGGGAGAGCCAGGGGCAGATCCTCGGTTCCCTGGACTACGCCACGGCGCTGTTCGATGCCGAGACCGTGCAGCGCTATGCCGGCTATCTGGTGCAGGTGCTGCGGGCGATGGTGGCGGACGACCGGCAAGCCCTGGCCCAGGTGCCGTTGCTGGAACAGGCCGGGCGCCGGCAATTGCTAGAGGATTTCAACGCCAGCAGCGCCGACTACCCACGGGGCCGGACCCTGCACCAGCGTTTTCAAGCCTGGGTTGCCGAGCAGCCCGAGGCCATCGCGGTGCAGGCCGGCGAGCAGCAGCTGAGCTACGCCGAGCTCAATGGCCGGGCCAATCAACTGGCCCATCACCTGCGCCAACTCGGGGTTGGCCCGGACGTGCGGGTGGCGATCTGTGTCGAGCGCGGCCTGGAGATGCTGGTCGGCCTGCTGGCGATTCTCAAGGCCGGCGGCGCCTATGTACCCATCGACCCCAGCCACCCGCAGGAGCGTATTGCCTACCTGCTGCAGGACAGTGCGCCGCTGGTGCTGCTGGTGCAGGGCGCGACCCGGGCCCTGGTCGGTGCCCCGGCACTGCCGGTGCTCGACCTCGACCGGCCGGACTGGGGCTCGCAGCCTTTGAGCAACCCCCAGGTGCCGGGGCTGAACACTCGCCACCTGGCCTATGTGATCTACACCTCCGGCTCCACCGGCGAGCCCAAGGGCGTGATGGTGGAGCACGACAGCCTGGAAAACCTGCTGGACTGGCATTGCCAGGCGTTCGACCTGGGGCCGGGCCGGCACACCTCCAGCGTCGCCGGCTTCGGCTTCGACGCCATGGCCTGGGAACTCTGGCCAGCCCTCTGCGGCGGCGCGACCTTGCACCTGGCGCCGGCCAGCATCGGCCACCAGGACATCGACCAACTGCTGCACTGGTGGCGTGCCCAGCCGCTGGATGTGAGTTTCCTGCCGACCCCGGTGGCCGAATACGCCTTCAGCCAGGACCTCGGCCATCCGCGCCTGCGCAGCCTGCTGGTGGGCGGTGACCGCCTGCGCCAGTTCAGCCGCGAGCAGGGTTATGCCCTGGTCAACAACTACGGCCCCACCGAGGCCACGGTGGTCGCCACCTCCGGCCTGATCGAAGCCGGCGGCAGCCTGGACATCGGTCGGCCGATCGCCAACGCGCGCATCTACCTGCTGGATGAACAGCAGCGGCCGGTGCCCATCGGTGTGCCGGGCGAGCTTTACGTGGGCGGTGCCGGGGTGGCCCGGGGTTACCTCAATCGCCCTGAACTGACCGCCGAGCGCTTCCTTGACGACCCGTTCAGTCCCCAGCCTGCGGCGCGCATGTACCGCACCGGCGACCTGGCCCGCTGGCGTGCCGACGGGCGCATCGAGTACCTGGGGCGCAACGACGACCAGGTGAAGATCCGCGGTGTGCGCATCGAACTGGGGGAGATCGAGACCTGCCTCAACCAGCTCCCGGGGATCCAGGAGGCGGTGCTGCTGGCCCGGGAAGACCAGCCGGGGCAGACCCGCCTGGTGGCCTATTTCACCGCGTCCGGCAACCGGGCGCCGACCCCGGGTGAACTGCGCGCGCAACTGCTCGGGCAATTGCCCGAGTACATGGTGCCGGCGGCCTATGTGCGCCTGGATGCCTTGCCCCTGACCGCCAACGGCAAGCTGGATCGCCGGGCGCTGCCGCTGCCGCCCCTGGATGCGCTGCTGTCCCGGGACTATGTGGCGCCCCAGGGCGCCAGCGAGCAGGCCCTGGCCGAGATCTGGAGCGAGTTGCTGCAGGTGCCGCGGGTCGGGCGTCACGATCACTTCTTCGAGCTGGGCGGCCACTCGCTGCTGGCCATGCGCATGCTGTCCCAGGTGCGCCAGCGCCTGGGCCGGGAGCTGGCCCTGGGCGAGCTGTTCGCCAATGCCGAGCTGAGCGCGGTGGCCGAGGCCCTGGCCCGGTCCGCGCACAGCAGCCTGCCGGACCTGTTGCCGGCCCCGCGGGACCAGCCGTTGCCGCTGTCCTTCGCCCAGCAGCGGCTGTGGTTCCTGGCGCAGATGGAGGGCGCCAACACCGCCTACAACATTCCCATCGGCCTGCGCTTGCGCGGGCAACTGGACGGTGAGGCGCTGCAGCGGGCCCTGGAGCGCATCGTCGCGCGCCACGAAACCCTGCGCAGTCGCTTCGCCCAGTACGCGGATGAAGCCGAGGTGCTGATCGCGCCGCTGGAAGCCGGGCTGGACCTGCAAGTGGAAAACCTGCGGGGCCATCCCCAGGCCCAGGAGGCCTTGCAGGCCCTGGTCCAAGGCGAGGCCTCGGCGCCGTTCGACCTGGAACGCGGGCCGTTGATCCGCGGGCGCCTGATCCGCTTGGCGGACGAGCACCATGTACTGTTGCTGACCCTGCACCACATCGTCAGCGACGGCTGGTCCATGGGCGTGCTGACCCGCGAGCTGGTGGCGCTGTACGCCGCCTTCAGCCGTGGCCTGCCCGACCCGTTGCCGCCGCTGGCGGTGCAGTACAGCGATTTCGCCCACTGGCAGCGGCAATGGCTCAGCGGCGCGGTGCTGGAGCAGCAGGCGCAGTACTGGCGTCAGGCCCTGGACGGGGCCCCGGCCTTACTCATGTTGCCCACCGACCGGCCGCGGCCGGCCCAGCAGGACTATGCCGGCAGCAGCGTCGAGGTGCGCCTGGACAGCCAGCTGACCGCCGGCCTGCGGGCCTTGAGCCAGCGCCACGGTACGACCTTGTACATGACCCTGATGGGCGCCTGGGCGCTGTTGCTCGGGCGCTTGTCGGGCCAGGCCGAGGTGGTGATCGGCACCCCGGTGGCCAACCGCATGCGCGCCGAGGTCGAAGGGTTGATCGGCCTGTTCGTCAACACCCTGGCCCTGCGCCTGGACCTGGGGGCCGCGCCCCGGGTGGAGGCCTTGCTGGCCCAGGTCAAGGCCCGCACCCTGGAGGCCCAGGCCCATCAGCACCTGCCGTTCGAGCAGGTGGTGGAAATCCTTCGGCCGCTGCGCAGCCTGTCCCACAGCCCGCTGTTCCAGACCCTGCTGACCTGGCAGAACGGCGACGGCCCGCAACTTGTGCTGGGGGACCTGCAACTGGAGGGCATCCACGAGGCCAGCCACTTCGCCAAGTTCGACCTGTCCCTGAGCCTGGGGGAGGTCCAGGACCACATCGAAGGCACCCTGGAATACGCCACGGCGCTGTTCGACGAGGCGACCATGCAGCGTTATGTCGGTTACCTACAGCGGGTGCTGCAGGCCATGGTGGCGGACGACCAGCAGTTGCTGGAAGCGCTGCCGCTGATCGATGCCCAGGAGCGCCAGCAACTGCTGGAAGGCTTCAACGCCACGGCCCGCGCCTACCCCCTGGAACAGACCCTGCAAGGGCTGTTCGAGGCGCAGGTGCAACGCAGCCCCGAGGCCCTGGCGGTGCAGGCCGGCGAGCAGTCGCTGAGCTACCGCGAGCTCAACCAGCAGGCCAACCAGCTGGCCGGGCACCTGCTGCAACTGGGCGTGGGCCCGGATGCGCGGGTGGCGATCTGCGTCGAGCGCGGGCTGGGCATGGTGGTCGGCCTGCTGGCGATCCTCAAGGCCGGCGGCGCCTATGTGCCGATCGACCCGGCCTATCCCCGTGAGCGCATCGCCTACATGCTGCAGGACAGCGCGCCCCTGGCGGTGCTCGCCGAAGGCTCGACCCGCGAATTGCTGGGTGAGTTGAACCTGCCCCTGGTGGACCTCGACCAGCCGCTGTGGCAGCGCCAGCCACGGGTCAACCCGCGGGTGAGCGGGTTGACCCCGGGGCACCTGGCTTACGTGATCTACACCTCCGGTTCCACCGGCCAGCCCAAGGGGGCGATGAACGAGCACCGGGCGGTGGTCAACCGCCTGCTGTGGATGCAGGAGCAGTACCGCCTGACGGCGGACGATGCGGTGTTGCAGAAGACCCCGTTCAGTTTCGACGTGTCGGTCTGGGAGTTCTTCTGGCCGTTGTTCACTGGCGCACGGCTGGTGATGGCGCGCCCCGAGGGGCACAAGGACCCGGCCTACCTGCGGCAACTGATCCGCGAGCAGGGCATCACTACCTTGCACTTCGTGCCCTCGATGCTCGACGTGTTCCTGGCCTATGGCGATACCCAGGACTGCAGTGGCCTGCGCCAGGTGATGTGCAGCGGCGAGGCCCTGCCGGGCAGCCTGGTGCGGCGCTTCAAACAGCAGTTGCCGGCCACCGCGCTGCACAACCTGTACGGCCCCACCGAGGCGGCGGTGGACGTCACCGCCTGGGATTGCGCCGGCCCGCTGGCGCAGACCCCGGACAACACGCCGATCGGCAAGCCGATCGCCAACACCCGGATGTACCTGCTGGACCCGCAGCGCCAGCCGGTGCCACGGGGCGTGGTGGGCGAGCTGTACATCGGCGGGGTGCAAGTGGCGCGGGGCTACCTGAATCGCCCGCAACTCAGCGCCGAGCGGTTCCTCGATGACCCGTTCAGTGCTGAACCCGGGGCGCGGATGTACCGCACCGGCGACCTGGGCCGCTACCTGGCGGACGGCAATATCGAGTACCTGGGGCGCAACGATGATCAAGTCAAGATCCGTGGCCTGCGCATCGAACTGGGGGAAATCCAGGCCCGCCTGACCCAGCAGCCAGGGGTCAAGGAAGCGGTGGTCCTGGCCCGCGAAGACGTGCCCGGCGACCAGCGCCTGGTGGCCTACTACACCACCGCCGAGGGGCAGTCGGCGTTGCCGCTGGAGCCGTTGCGTCGAGCGTTGCTGGAGCAGTTGCCGGAGTACATGGTGCCGGCGCTGTTCGTGCACCTGGAAGCGTTGCCCCTGAGCCCCAACGGCAAGCTGGCGCGCAAGGAACTGCCGGCGCCGGGGCTGGAGGCGGTTCAGGTGCGCGAGTACCAGGCGCCCATCGGCGACACCGAGATCCTCCTGGCCCGGCTCTGGGCCGAGCTGCTCAAGGTCGAGCGGGTGGGGCGCCACGACCACTTCTTCGAACTGGGCGGCCACTCGCTGCTGGCGGTGAGCCTGATCGGGCGCATGCGCCGCGCCGGGCTGTCGGCGGATGTGCGGGTGCTGTTCGGCCAGCCGACCCTGGCGGCCCTGGCCGCCGCCGTGGGCCGGGGCCGGGAAGTGCAGGTGCCGGCCAACCTGATCTACCGCGATTGTCCGCGCATCACCCCGCAGTTGCTGCCGTTGCTGACCCTGGACCAGGCCGCCATCGACCGAGTGGTGGCCACGGTTCCCGGTGGCACCGCCAACGTCCAGGACATCTACCCGCTGGCGCCATTGCAGGCCGGCATTCTCTATCACCACCTGGCTGCCGGCCAGGGCGATCCCTATGTGCTGCAGGCGCAGTTCGCCTTCGACCGGGTCGAGCGCCTGCAAACCTTTGCCCGGGCCTTGCAGGGGGTGATCGAGCGCAATGACATCCTGCGCAGCGCGGTGCTCTGGGAAGGGCTCGAAGAGCCGCTGCAAGTGGTCTGGCGCCAGGCGCCGCTGAGTAGCGAGGAGATCGTTCTGGAGCCTGGCCAGGGCGCGGTGCTGGAGCAGTTGCAGGCGCGTTTCGACAGCCGTCGCTATCGCCTGGACATCGCCCAGGCGCCGCTGCTGCGCCTGGTGTATGCCCAGGACCCAGCCAACCGGCGGGTGGTGGCGCTGTTGCTGTTCCATCACCTGGTGATGGACCACGTGGCCCTGGAAGTACTGCAGCACGAACTGCAAGCCTTCCTGCTCGGCCAGCAGGCGCGGCTGGGCGAAGCGGTGCCGTATCGCAACTACGTGGCCCAGGCTCGCCTGGGCATCGGTGAAGAGGAACATGCGGCGTTCTTCCGTGAAATGCTCGGTGATATCGACCAGCCGACCCTGCCCCTGGGCCTGCAGGAAGTGCAGGGCACCCAGGCCGTGGTCAACGAGGCGCGCCAGGCCGTGGACCGCCTGCTGGGCCGGCGCCTGCGGTTGCAGGCGCGGCAGTTGGGGGTCAGCGCTGCGAGCCTGATGCACCTGGCCTGGGCTCGGGTCCTGGGCAGCCTGTCGGCGCAGCAGCGGGTGGTGTTCGGCACCGTGCTGCTGGGAAGGATGCAGGGCGGCGAGGGCGCCGAACGGGCCCTGGGGGTGTTCATCAACACCTTGCCGCTGCGGGTGGACCTGGGGGAGATAACGGTGCGCGAGGCGCTGCTGGCCACCCATGAACGCCTGGCGCAATTGCTCGGCCATGAACAGGCGCCCCTGGCCCTGGTGCAGCGTTGCAGCGCCGTGGAGCCGGGCACGCCGCTGTTCAGCAGCCTGCTCAACTACCGCCACAGCGCAGCCGCGGCGGCAGGAGCCTCGGACAGTGCCTGGGAAGGTGTGCAACTGCTCAATGCCCAGGAGCGCAGCAACTACCCGCTGACCCTGAGCATCGACGACCTGGGGGACGGCTTCATGCTCACGGCGGTGGCGGCCGGGATCGATGCCCGGCGGCTGTGCGACTACCTGCAGTGCACCCTGGAGAACCTGCTGCAGGCCCTGGAGCAGGACCCGCAACAGGCCATTGGCACGGTGGCGGTACTGCCGCCGGCCGAACGCCGGCAGGTGCTGGAGGGCTTCAACGCGACGCTGCGCGACTACCCGCGCCGGCAGACCCTGCACCAGCGTTTCGAGGAGCAGGTGCTGGCCCATCCGCACGCCGTGGCGGCGGTCCATGGCGCAGAGCAATTGAGCTACCTGCAGCTCAATGCCCGGGCCAACCAGTTGGCCCACCACCTGCTGGGGCTGGGCGTGCAACCTGGGGACCATGTGGCCTTGCTGTTGCCGCGCTGCCTGGACCTGCTGGTGAGCCAGTTGGCCGTCAGCAAGTGCGCCGCGGCCTATGTGCCCCTGGATATCAAGGCCCCGCCAGAGCGCCTGCGCTTTTTGCTCGAGGACAGTCAGGCGACGATGATTCTGGGGCACAGTGGCGAGGCGCTGGCCAGCGCTACGCCGCAGGTCGACCTGGACCGGCTGCGCTTCGATCGCCTGCCCGGTCACAACCCGAGCCTTGTGCAGTCGTCCGAGACGGTGGCCTACCTCATGTACACCTCGGGCTCCACCGGCACGCCCAAGGGGGTGCTGGTGCCCCATCGGGCCATTACCCGGTTGGTGATCAACAACGGCTATGCCGACTTCAACCCCGAGGACCGGGTGGCGTTCGCCTCCAACCCGGCCTTCGACGCCAGCACCATGGACGTCTGGGGGCCACTGCTCAATGGCGGGCGGGTTGTGGTGGTGGACCCAGCAACCCTGCTCGACCCGGCAGCCTTCGGCCAGTTGCTGGCGAGCTCCGGGGCCACGCTGCTGTTCCTCACCACCAGCCTGTTCAACCAGTACGTGCAGTTGATTCCCCAGGCCTTCAAGGGCCTGCGGATGCTCCTGTGCGGCGGCGAGCGGGCCGACCCCACGGCGTTCCGGCGGATGCGGGCCGAGGCGCCGCAGCTGCGCCTGGTCAATGGCTACGGGCCAACCGAAACCACCACCTTCGCCGTGACCCACGAGCCCGGCGAACTGCCTGCCGATGCCGACAGCGTGCCCATCGGCCGGCCATTGTCCAACACCCGGGTGTACGTTCTGGACGCCCTGGGCCAGCCCGTGCCCATCGGTGTGGTGGGGGAGCTGTACATCGGTGGCCAGGGCGTGGCGCTGGGCTACTTCAACCGTCCCGAACTCAGCGCCGAGAAGTTTCTCGCCGACCCCTTCAGCCCCGAGCCCGCGGCCTTGATGTACCGCACCGGCGATCTGGGCCGCTGGCTGGAGAACGGCCTGCTGGAGTGCATCGGACGCAATGACGAGCAAGTGAAGATCCGCGGCTTTCGCATCGAACCGGGGGAAATCGAAGTGCACCTGGCCAGCTTCCCCGGCCTGCGCGACGGAGTGCTGCAGGTACGTGAAGACACCCCCGGGGACAAGCGCCTGGTGGCCTACTACACCTTGCAGCAACAGGTAGCGGAGCCGGCCCTTGAGGACTTGCGCACGCACCTGCAGGAGCGCTTGCCGGAGTACATGGTGCCCCTGGCCTATGTCCGCCTCGACGCCTTGCCCCTGACCAACAACGGCAAGCTGGACCGCAAGGCCCTGCCGGCACCGACGGCGCAGGCCCAGGTCAGCGTGGCCGACGAGGCTGCGCAAACGCCTTTGGAACAGAGCCTGGCGCCACTCTGGGCCGAGGTCCTGAAACTGCCCGAGGTGGGCCGCCACACTCATTTCTTCGAGCAGGGCGGGCATTCGCTGCTGGCGATCCAACTGGTCAACCGGCTGCAACAGACCGGGTTCGACGTGACCCTGGCGGAGCTGTTCCAGCACCCCAGTGTGGCGGCCATGGCTCGTCTGTTGAGTGAGCGTGCGGCCGCGCCGGAACGCCCGGAGCAATGGATTGCGGTACGCAGCGGCGGCGCCGGGCCGGCGTTGTTCCTGGTGCACGAGTTCACCGGCCTGGATGTGTATTTCCCGGCGCTGGGGCAGCACCTGGCAGGCGACTTCCCGATCTACGGCCTGCCGGGCGTGGCGGTCGGGCAGCCGCAGTTGCGCACCCTGGAATGCCTGGCCACACGCTTGCTCCAGGTGATGCGCGAGCTGCAGCCACAAGGGCCGTACCGCCTGGCCGGCTGGTCCTTCGGTGGCGTGCTGGCCTACGAGATCGCCCAGCAATTGCTGGGGCTGGATGAGCAGGTGGAGTTCCTTGGCCTGATCGACAGCTACGTGCCACGCCTGACCGACCAGGGCAAGGCGCGCTGGTCCGGGGAGCATGCCCTCCAGCAGCACCTGCTGTTGCAGTGCCAGGCGTTCTGGAGTGCCCAGGGCGCCGCCGGCGTTGAGCGCCTGGCGGCCCTGGAACAGCTGCAGCAGGACCTCGACCACCTGGACTTCCACGGCCTGCTGCAACGCTGCCGTGAACAGGGCCTTTTGTTCGAGCAACTGGCGAGCGCAGCCCCCGATCAGCTCTGGCATTACCTGGACCGCGAGGTGGCCCACGGGCATGCCCTGGCCCATTACTGCCTGCATCCGCTCGAGATGCCGGTGCATCTGTTCTGCGCCGCGCAGCGGCCTACCGAGCTGTCCCGGCGCAGCCCGACCCTGGGTTGGGGCGAGGTGCTGCCGGGGCACAACCTGCACTGCATCAGCGTGCCCGGGGACCACCTGAGCATGATGAAGGCGCCCCATATCCAGGCGTTGGGCGAGGCCATGAGCCAGGCCCTGGAGCACGCTCGCAGCGCCTGCGCGGTGCGTGCGCCGCGGCATCAGCCGTTGCTGCGGATCCAGACCGGGCGCAGCGGGCAGACCCCGATCTTCTGCGTGCCCGGGGCCGGTGACAGCATCACCGGCTTCATCGGCCTGACCGAGGCCCTGGGGGCCGAGTGGCCGATCCTCGGGCTGCAGGCCCGGGGCCTGGACGGCAGCGGCGTGCCCCACGGCCAGGTCGAGGTCGCCGCCCGGCATTACCTGCAGGCGCTGGAAGAGGAATACCCGGCCGGGCCCTTGCACCTGATCGGTCATTCCTTCGGCGGCTGGGTGGCGTTCGAGATGGCCGGGCTGCTGCAGGCCGCCGGCCGCGAGGTGGCGTCCCTGACCCTGATCGACAGCGAAGCCCCCGGCGGCAACGGGGTGGTGGGGCGGCCCTACACCACCACCCAGGCCCTGCAGCGCTTGATCGAGTCGATGCAACTGGCCGCAGGGCAGAGCCTGGGCATCGACCCCGAGCAGTTCGCGGCGCAGGACGATGCCCTGCAGATGCACCTGCTGCACGCCGGCATGGTGCGGGTCGGCTTGCTCTCCCAGCGTGCCGATCCTCGGGCCATGCACGGCCCGGCGCGGACCTTTGCCACCGCCTTGCGCACCCGCTACCAGCCCCGGGATGGCTACCGGGGCAAGGTGCGCCTGGTGCTGGCGGACGACCCGAGCCTGGACGCTGCCGGCAACCGCCGCGAACAGCAGGGGATGATCCACGGTTGGCGCCGGCAGGCCACGGAGCTGCAGGTCTGGTATGGCCCGGGCAACCATTTCAGCCTGCTCAAGGCGCCCAACGTCTATCACTTGGCGGCCTGGTGGCACGACGGTCTGTCGCTGCCCCAGGGGGAGGTCGTGTCATGAGTCCCGGGGTGTCGGGGACGGTGGCGGGCGAGGTGCCCGCCACCGGCTGAGGCAGCCGTTTCATTCATCTGGAACACCGCTCACAACGGCAGCACGGTGTTTCGCAAGGGGCTTGCCGCTGGCCGGTGGAGCCCACCCTCAACGCACTTGTGGTCATCTATGGAAAAGTCGAAGTTTCGCAAAATCGGTATGGGGCTGTTGCTGGTGGTTGTGGCCGGGTTGATTTTCTATACGGTGCAGGCCCCGGCGCAGGCGCCGCAGTACCTGACGGCCAAGGTCGAGCGGGGGGATATCGAGAACGCGGTCCTGGCCTCCGGCCTGCTGGAGGGCATCAAGCAGGTGGATGTCGGGGCCCAGGTCTCGGGGCAGTTGAAGTCCCTCAAGGTCAAGGTCGGCGACAAGGTGAAGAAGGGCCAGTGGCTGGCGGAAATCGATCCGCTGGTGTTGCAGAACACCTTGCGCCAGGCCCAGGTCGACGAGGAGAACCTGCAGGCCAAGCGCCGCGCCACCGCGGCCCAGCTCAAGGAGACCAAGGCGATCTACGAGCGTTACCGTGACCTGCAGTCGGACGCCTCGATTTCCCAGCAGGATTACGAGACCGCCGAGTCCAACTACGAGGTGCAGCGGGCCAACCTGCTGTCCCTGGATGCGCAGATCAAGAGTGCCCATATCCAGATCGACACGGCCAAGGTCAACCTGGCCTACACCCGTATCATCGCGCCCATCGACGGCGACGTGGTGGGGGTGGTGACCCAGGAAGGCCAGACGGTGATCGCCAACCAGCTGGCGCCGGTGCTGCTGAAGCTGGCGGACCTGGACACCATGACCGTCAAGGCCCAGGTCTCGGAAGCCGACGTGATCCACATCGCCCCGGGCCAGCAGGTGTATTTCACCATCCTCGGCGAGGCCGAGAAGCGTTACTACGCCAAGCTGCGGGGCACTGAACCGGCGCCGCAGAACTTTCTCGAGACCCAGACCACCGGCACCCCCAAGCAGAACACCGCGGTGTTCTACAACGCCTTGTTCGATGTGCCCAACCCGGACCACCGGCTGCGCATCTCCATGACCGCCCAGGTGCGCATCGTCCTCGACACCGCCAAGGACGTGCTGATGGTGCCCGTGGCCGCCCTGGGCCCGCGCAACGCCGACGGCAGCTTCGCGGTGCGGGTGCTGGACGCCAAGGGCCATGCCCAGGCGCGCAACGTCAGCACCGGGATCAACAACAACGTCAAGGTGCAGATCAAGGACGGCCTGGCCGAGGGTGACAAGGTGGTGATCGGTGATCCGGTGCCCGGCACGGCAGGGGCCTGAGCATGACCCAGCCACTGTTGGAACTCATTGGCATCAGCCGCAGTTTCATTGCCGGGGAGCGAGAGTTCCTGGCCCTGAAGAACATCAACCTGAGCATCCAGGCCGGGGAAATGGTGGCGATCACCGGGGCCTCGGGGTCCGGCAAGTCGACCCTGATGAACATCCTCGGTTGCCTGGACTACGCCACCGCCGGTAGCTACAAGGTCAACGGCCGGGAAACCCGCGACCTCGATGACCAGGCCCTGGCGGAGCTGCGCCGCGACTACTTCGGCTTCATCTTCCAGCGCTACCACCTGTTGCCGCACCTGAGCGCGATGCACAACGTCGAGATGCCGGCGATCTATGCCGGCACCCCGCAAGTCAGGCGCCATGGCCGGGCCCGGGAACTGCTGGCACGCCTGGGCCTGTCCGGGCACCTGAGCCACCGGCCCAACCAGCTGTCGGGGGGCCAGCAGCAGCGGGTGAGCATCGCCCGGGCGCTGATGAATGGCGGCGAGGTGATCCTCGCCGACGAACCCACCGGGGCCCTGGACACCAGCAGCGGCAAGGAGGTGATGCGCATCCTCCAGGAACTGCACGCCGCCGGGCACACAGTGATCATCGTCACCCACGACCCCAAGGTGGCGGCCAACGCCCAGCGCATCATCGAGGTGCGCGACGGCGAGATCGTCAGCGACCAGGCCAACCAGCGTCCGGCCGACGAGGCGCCGAGCGAGCCGCCGGTGACCGCGCGGCCGGCCGGTGCGCGACGCCTGGTGGCCAGCCTGGGGCTGTTCAAGGAAGCCTTCGTGATGGCCTGGGTGGCACTGGTCTCGCACCGCATGCGCACCTTGCTGACCATGCTCGGGATCGTCATCGGCATCACCTCGGTGGTGTCCATCGTGGCCATCGGCGAGGGCGCCAAGCGCTACGTGCTCAAGGACATCCAGGCCATCGGCAGCAACACCATCGACATCTTTCCCGGGACCAGCTTCGGCGACAGCCGGGCGGCGGCGATCCAGACCCTGATGCCCGCCGACGTGGCGGCCCTGAACCAGCTGTACTACGTCGACAGTGCCACGCCGATGGTCGGCCGCAGCCTGTTGCTGCGCTACGGCAACATCGACCTCAACGCCACGGTCAACGGCGTCAGCCACCTGTACTTCCAGGTGCGCGACATCAAGCTGGCGAGCGGCATTTCCTTCAGCGAGAACGATGCCCGGCGCCAGGCCCAGGTGGTGGTCATCGACCACAACACCCGCAACCGCCTGTTCGGCGCCGACGTGGACCCCCTGGGCCAGGTGATCCTGGTGGGCAACCTGCCGTGCACGGTGATCGGCGTGACCCGGGAGAACAAGAACATGTTCGCCGCCAGCAACCTGCTCAACGTCTGGGTGCCCTACGAGACCGCGGCCGGGCGGGTGCTCGGCCAGCGCCACCTGGACAGCATCAGCGTGCGGATCAAGGACGGCCAGCCGAGCAAGGTGGTGGAAGAACATGTGAAAAAGCTGATGGAGCAGCGCCACGGCACCAAGGACTTCTTCACCAACAACCTCGACAGCATCATGCAGACGGTGCAGCGCACCAGCCGTTCCCTGGCCCTGCTGCTGTCGTTGATCGCGGTGATTTCCCTGGTGGTGGGCGGCATCGGGGTGATGAACATCATGTTGGTGTCGGTCACCGAGCGAACCCGGGAGATCGGCATCCGCATGGCGGTGGGGGCGCGGCAATCGGACATCCGCCAGCAGTTCCTGGTGGAGGCGGTGATGGTCTGCCTGATCGGCGGGGCCATCGGCATCGCCTTGTCCTTCGCCATCGGCTACCTGTTCACCCTGTTCATCAAGGAATGGGAGATGGTGTTTTCCATGGGCTCGATCATTACCGCGTTCGCCTGTTCGACCCTGATCGGCATCGTCTTCGGCTTCGTGCCGGCGCGCAACGCCGCGCGGCTGGACCCGATCGAGGCCCTGGCCCGGGACTGAGAGCCTGGCCGCGGGGGGCGGACCGGCTTGGCGCGGATCGCTTTGCGTCCTTGGCCATGTCGCTGGTGCCGGGCATCGCCCGTGAAGGGTGAGCCGGTGCTGGACGGGGCAAAAGGCCCCGCCGGCTTTCAGGGCCGGCGGGGCTGGGGATGGAACGGGCGCAGGATCAGGCCGGCGAGCTGTCGACCGGGGTGTCCTCGGGGGAGTACATCCAGCGCAGCAGGGAATGCCGGCCGCTGATGCCCAGCTTGATGGCTGCACGCTTGAGGTAGCTCTCCACCGTATTGACCTTGAGCTGGAACTGCTCGGCCAATTGCGGCGCGGTGCGCCCGGCCAGCAGCCCGACACAGACCTCCATCTCACGGTTGGACAGGCGCAAGCCGGTTTGTGCCAGGCGCTCGGCAAAGCGCTGGCGCAGGGTTTCCAGGCCCTCGATGGCGGCGCTGTCCTGCTCCGGCGAGGTGCCGCGCGGTTGCAGGGCGCTGATGTGTTTTTCCACCATGGGCAGCAACAGCGGCGAGATGTCCTCGAGCAGCAGGCGTTCCTGCTGGGAAAAGCGTTCGGCCTGGCCGCTGCGATACACCGAAAGCACGTAGTGGTACGAGTCTTTGCGGCCGGTCAGGTGCAGCTGCGCCGGGGCGTCCTGGTCGCGGCGGTGCTGAGGGGGCGCGACGATGATGGACTCCAGGGGCTGCTCGGGGAATCCGGCCTGTAGCAGCGGGTCGTCAACGTCGATGAGGTCGCTGTACAACGGATGCCGGGCCGGCACGCCGGCCTGCTCGGTTCGGGCGGCGGGGTGCTCCGGGTCGGCCCGCAACTGGGTGATATGGGTGGCGTCCACAGCCAGTTGGGTGAGTATCAGGTCGTGCAGCATGCGCGGAAAACTGCGGCTACCGGTGCTGGCGATGACCTTGCCAATGTGTGGAAACAGTACTTGTGAGTTCATCATTTCATCCATGAATGTGAAGTTTTTCTAGGCAGGTTGCCTTATAGCAACGAGTTTGGCGGGTGGTTGATTTACCTCCTGTTCAAGCGGATCGACAAAGGGTCGCCTCGTATCCTAGTACAGGGTTTTGGTGGCCGTTTGATGAACTGCGCAAAATCTGCCCACTGCGTCATCTGCGCTTGCTTGGGCAGAGCTGGAAAACGCTCGGGAGAGCCCCTGGTCCGGCAGGCTTGTGCTTGTCCCGAATGCGGCATTGTGGCGCCAGAGGCAAGGCGTTGCCAGTCTCGGCAAGGGCCTGCCACAACGCTGCCCGCGCGGTACTTCCCGGGCCTTGCTCGGCCTGCCTGGAACCTGTTGGCCCGGCTTTTGCTCTGCCGAGCTGACCAACCAGGGAGTAACGACATGATAGGAAGCACTTTTTCTTCACAGCCTTACGGTGTGGCCCTCAGACAGTCTCTGGAGAGCGGCACCCTGACCTCGGCGAAGATCCAGGTCGCCAACGCCACGCCGCAGATCCAGGCGCAGCTCGACGCGACCTTTGCCGAATCGGAGCGCAGCCTGGCCAACATGACCGCCTACCACCGGGCCAACCCCAGCTGGGCAAGCTTCGACACGGAAAACAACAGCGTCGCACTGCCCGATGTGCAGGGCCTGAACAAGAGCGACGCGGCCCATGTGCTCAAGGGCCTGCAGTACCTGATGGCGAGCGGACGGCTGGACGGACAGAGCGTCAGCGCAAAAAACGGCAGCCAGGCCACCGACAGTGTCGCGGCCTACCAGGATTGGCTGCAGGCGCGCATCGGGGTCGATGTGCACGCCTAGGCCGCGACGCCCGCCGCGATCTTCCAGGGCTTGCTCAGGGAGGCCATTGCACCGCTGCGGTTCCGCGCATCGCCGTGCATTGGCGTACCCGCTCCCGGTTGTGGCCGACTCGGCGCAACGCCGGGCAGCGGTCGTGGGGTTACTGGCTCTTCTCGCAGTTGACCATCCACGGCACGCCGAAACGGTCCACCAGCATGCCGAAGCGCTCGGCCCAGAAGGTCGCCTCCAGGGGCATCTGCACGGTGCCCTGGTGTGCCAGGGCGGCGAACACCCGTTCGGCTTCGCTGGCGCTGTCGATGTTGAGGGAAATCGAGCAGCCGTGGATGCCCTGGTAGGGCAGTTCGGGGGTGGTGTCCGAGCCCATCAGCAGCTGGCCGCCGACACTCAGTCGGGTGTGCATGATGCGTTCGTGACAGTCGGCCGAGAGATGCTCGCGAGCCGGGCTTTCGCCGAAGGTCATCATCATTTCCAGGGTGCCGTTCAGGCATTGGGCATAGAAGGTGAAGGCGGCCCGGCAGTCGCCGTTGAAGACCAGGTAGGGGTTGATTTTCATCTGCTGCTCCCGCTCGCAGGCGTCAGTCAGGGCAATGCCCCGGAGGAACCGACGGGCGCCAGGGCCTGCCGGAAGACCTTCCATAGCAAAGCCCCAATCGGCCGTGCACGGGAAGTTTTTTTAGACGTTTTTTCCATGACATGCACAGGGCTTAGCACCAGCCGCACCGACTCCGGTGCGGCTGGGGACAAGGCCGGGCTACAGGCGCGGCTGTTCCTGGGGCAGGCCGAGCAACTGGTGCAGGGTATTGATCAGCGCCTGCTGGCGCAGTCGGTCTTCCTGGTGCCGGGCCTCGGCCTCGGCGACATCGGCGTTGCAGTGGGGGCAAGTGCTCTCATGGGCATGGATGTACTGCAGGCACCCGCGACACAGGGCCAGGCGCGGCGGGATCCGGCCTTCCTCGGGAGAGGCCTGGCCCTGGTTGATCCAGGCCAGCTTGATCACCTGGCCGCTGTCGCTGACGCTGGACACCGCTTCGCCGGTGTCGATGCGTTCGGTGATCAGGTCGAAGCGTCCCACGGAAAAGGATGCCGGGCCGGCTTCTTCAAGCTTGACGATGCGTTCGCGTAGGCCTTTCTTCTGCAACTCCAGGGTCCGGTAGTGGCAGTAGGGGTTGTTGCCCGGCTTGCCCAGCAGCGAGTGCGAGGTCCAGGTGCAGCCGCCGCGGCAGACATCGTTGTAGTAGCAGCTGCGGCAGTAGCCCCAGAGGTCGTCCACCGAGCGCAGGCGGCCGAAATGGATGCCTTCGCTGTAGTGCCAGATATCGTGCAGGCTCATGCTGCGCACGTTGCCGCCGGAGAAGCCCACGGTGGCCAGGGACGGGCAGCCCTTGACTGTGCCATCGGCCTCCAGGGCCAGCACCGTCTGCCCGGCGGCGCAGCCGCTCCAGTGCACGCGGTCGTCGCCGAAGCCGCGCCACATGTGTTCGTAGGGGCCGTAGTAGCCGATGTTGTTGCCCACATTCATCAGCAGCCCGCGCTCGCTGCCTTCGCGGTACAGGCGTGCCAGCAGCGGCATCACCTCCAGCAGCTGGTAGGGCTGCAACAGCAGCTCGGGATGATCCACGGCGTTGCCCATGGCCACCGTCAACTGGATCTGCCAGTGACTGGCGCCGGCGTCGATGATCAGCTCCATCAGGGCCGGCAGGTCGGGCAGGGTGGCGGCGCCGATCTGCGTGTTGACGCTGACCTTGAGCCCGGCCTGCTTGGCCCGGCGCAGGGTGTCCAGGGCCTTGTCGAAGGAGCCGGGCACGTTGCGCACCGCGTCATGCAGCGGCGCCAGGCCGTCCAGGGACACGCCGACGCCGTTGAGCCCGGCGTCCACCGCGGCCTGCATCTTGGCCGGGGTCAGGTTGCGCCCGCCGGTCTGGATCGCCACGTACATGCCGTGGTCGTGAATGGCCTGGATCAGCCGCGTCCAGTCCTTGCGCAAATAGGCTTCGCCACCGATCAGGGTCACCTCCCGGGTGCCCAGGGCGGCGATCGAGTCGATCACCGACAGGCATTCCTGGGTGTTCAGCTCGCCGGGGCGCCGATGGCCCGCGCGCGAGCCGCAATGCAGGCATTTCAGGTCGCAGGCGAGGGTGATTTCCCAGACCACGTGCACCGGTACATAGCGCTTGAGGTCGGTTTCGCTGAGGAAGCGGGCGGGGAGACTGTCTGACATGAAAGATCCTTGCGTACCCAGCGGTACGCGGCACCAACCCATCGAAATAGGCGCGCCTTCCTTGTGTGGCAATGGCGCGATCGGTTTAGCGCAACCCGGGGCCGCCCGTTGTCGGCCGGCCCCGGGTGCCTTTACTCAGCGACGTTCCAGGCGGCTGATTTCCGCCTGCAACTGCTGCACCGCCTGGCTCAGGTTGTCACTGTTGGCCAGCTGCTGCTCGCCCTGGGCCACCAGCGCCTTGAGCCGCGCCAGATCGCCGCTGCTCTGGGCCTGCTGCAGCGCCACGGCATACAGCGGCTGCGGATACAGGTGCCGCTGATTGTCCTTGGGCGCCAGCTCGGCGTTGGCCGCTTGATCCACGGGCGCCTGGCTCACGGCGGCATGCTGGACCACATGCCAATGGCCCTGGTACTGGTAGCGATAACTGGCGAAACCGCTGGCCCAGTCGAGGCCGAGAATGCCCTGCAGATGGAAAGTCTCGGCGATCTGGCTGGTGGGCCCGCTGGGGTTGCCGGCCAGGTTGAGGATGATATGGCCCTCACTGGAGGGGTCCAGTTTGACCTGGGAGTAGTCGCCCCAGACATCCGCGAGAAAGTGCACCGGTGGCGAGGTGCTCTGAGTCACCCGGGCCACGCCGCTGACTTTCTTCTGCGGCGTGTTGACCAGCAGATCGAGGGTCAGCACCGGCCCCCCGATCACAGGGTTGGCGACGATGATGCGGGTATGGAACAGTCCGATTGTCATGCTGCAACTCCTTATCTCGATAGAAGACATCAGGTTCGCGGGACTGCCGCAGTCAGCGCCGCTCGTGCTTGCCGATCTCGGCCTTGGCCGCATCCAGCGCCGTGCGGATCAGCGGCAACTGTTCCAGCTGCTGCGTGGCCACTCGGTGCAGGCTTTTCATCTGCGCCAGGTCGCCGCTGGCGATGGCGCCGTGGATCGGTGCCGCGTACAGCGCCGAGATCGGTGGCAGCGGGCGGTTGTGCTGGCCATGCTGGGGGGCCGAGAGGGTGCTCGACTGCACGGATTCCTGCAGATGGGCGGGGACCTGATTGACCGTTACCCAGCTGTGCCCGTTGTAGTACTGGTAGTTGGCCACGCCTTCCTTCCAGTCATCGCTGACCACCAGGTGCAGCTTGAAGTTGATCACCGAGTTGGAGCCCGGGCCGCCCTGATTGCCCTGGGCGGTGATGAGGATCTTGCTGGTGCTCGGTGACATGACTGTCAGGTAGGTGTACTGACCCCAGACATCGCTGTGCAGGTCCAGAGGCGGATTGACCGCCTGAGTGATGGACGACGTGCCGCGCACGCTGTGCTCGGGGGTGTACACCAGCAGGTTGAGGATCAGGGTCTGAGCCCCGGGTTGCGAGGTACCGATGCGGTAGCTCAGGGGGAACAGGCCTTCTTGGGGGATAGAACCAGACATATGCTTTGCCTCCATTCAATGACGGGGAAACAGCGACTAGTGCTGTTCCAGGCGGGCGACTTCCTTGGCTAGCTGTTCGTAGGCGCTGTGCAGATCCTTGGGTTCGGACTCTTTCGGACCGCGCTTGGCCAACAGGGCTTTCATCTGCGGCAGTTTGCCTTCGGAGATCGCCGATTGAATGGCCACCCCGTAGGGTGGAATCACATGTTGAGATGCATTGCTCATGGCGTGTGCCTTCCGTGGGTGTGGATGGGTGCTGCGGTACTCGGCAGCTTTTGCAGTTAAGCAGCGCGGATGGAATTGGCAGGGTAATGGCACATTGATTTTGTGGCTTTCCGACAGGTGGATTCACAGCAGGTAAAAGGTTGATTTTGTGGACATTCCAAAGGGCGATATGCAGGAGGGAGGTGATTGCGGATGGCGATAGAGGGGGGATTTTTTCGCCGCGGGGAGGGGGCCTGAAGAGCAAGCTTCTTCAGGCGCTGTGCGCAGGAGCCGGCTTGCCGGCGAAGAGGCGCGCAAGTGATGCCGCGCCTGGACGGGCGCCTTCGCTGGCAAGCCAGCTCCTACGGGGGAGGCGCCCCTTTCAAACCAGCCCCAGCTCCTGCAGCTGGCGCCGGGTCTCACTCGCCGCCACATGATGAATCGCCCGCCAGCCCAGGGCTCTGGCCGCGACGATATTCGGCGTATGGTCATCGATGAACACCAGCTCCTCGGGCGCTATCCCCGGCAAATGCGCGCGAATCCGCCCCAGGGTGGTGTGGTAGATCTCGGCATCCGGCTTGATCTGCCGCTCCTGCCCCGACACCACGATGTCGCGGAACCGCTGCAGGAACGGATAGTGCTCCCAGGCATAGGGAAAGGTTTCCTGGGACCAGTTGGTCAACCCGAACAGCGGCACCTGTGCCTGGTGCAGTTCCTCCAGCAAGGCCACCCCCGCATCCAGCGGGCCCTTGAGCATCTCCGGCCAGCGCCCGTAATAGGCCTCGATCAACGGCGCATGTTCGGGGTGCTCGGCCACCAGGCTGCGGGTGGCTTCGGCCAGGGGCCGGCCAGCGTCCTGCAGGGTGTTCCAGGCCTGGGTGCAGACGGTGTCGAGGAACCACTGGCGACGCTCGTCGTCAGGGATCAGTTGGCGGTACAGGTGGTGCGGGCTCCAGTCGAACAGCACCCCACCAAAATCGAAAACCACAGCACGAATCGTCATCAACACTTCCTTTTCAGCGGTTGTGGGTCAGGGCGTCATCCTGCGACGCTGCGCAGCGCAATGCAATTTTCCGCTGGCCATTGGTCCGCTTGCCGGCACCCTCGCAACGGATCGCGATCCAACCCCTGTATCCGGCCTTTTCCAGGCTGGCACAGGAGCTGCCCATGACTGCCAAGAATCCCACGGGGCCGCGCTCGTCCGAGCATGCCTCGAATCATCATGACCCGGGTTTCGACCCCGATTCGCCAGACCTGGCCGACCCCCAGGTAGACCCGGTAGGCCCGGCCAGGGCACCCCTGGACCGCCCTGAACCCGAGCACCGGCGCAAACGCTCGCGGGCCTACGATCCCCTGGCCAACCTGAGGAAATGACCGCGGCACGCCGACATGCGGCCGTCGCCGGGCCGTTCTGCGGGTGTAAGGTAAAACGGCCAAGCCCCAGGCACGCTGACAAAAAAGGAGGTCTCCATGAGTACGCCGCTGCTGAACAAACTGCAGATCAACGGTTATCAGGTATTGAGCGTCAACCACGGCCCCTGGAAGGTCTGCACAGCGGGTGACCGGCTCGCCACTTTCGGCACCCGGGAAGAAGCCCTGGCCTTTGCTGCCGCCTTGCCGGTGCGCAGGGCGGCACCGACCACCCAGCATCGATAGCGCCCGGCAGAAAAAAAAGCCCCGATCGGTTCGGGGCTTTTTTGTGTCCGGGCTGCTGCCAGCGGCGGCTCAGTCGACAATCACCGGCTCGTTCGGATCATCGCTCAGGCACACGGTCAATTGCTCCCCGGCCTTGTTGAACGCGCAGCGGGGCAGGGATTGCTGCTTGATGAAGCTCAGCGGTGGCAGGATGAACGCCGCCGCCAGGACCAGCGCCCACAGGGTTTGCAGAAACAGCACATCGGCGCTGGTGGCGGCGGGCCGTGAGACGAGGCGTCGGCGCCAGTAGAAGTACAGGCCGCTGATAACGAACAGGCACACGATGCCCATCATGTAGTCCAGTTCCCAGTCCTGGGGGCTGAAGGAGCGGCTGCCATCTTCATCATCCGGGTAGGTGAGCCGCCACCAGGCCCCCAGCAGCAAGGGCACGAGCCCGGCCATCAGCCAGGCCATGCGCGCGCCGGGCATACGAGTCAGCAGGGCCAGGACCAGGCCGATCAGGCACAGCACCCAGGCAAACAGGTACAGCTGAAAACCCATGGCGCCGCCGAACAACGTGCCGCTGACATCCCGCGGTTGCATCATTTGCACGTCGCACACCAGCATCACCGACAGCGGGATGGCGACGACGATCCAGCACAGGGGGCGGTACAGCCACAACCACAGGGTAAACAGGCGAGACATGGGCACACTCATCAAGGTCGAGAAAAGGAGGAATGAAGTCAGGGGGCCGTTCAGTCGACAATCACCCGGGTGCCCGGGCCTAGGCATAGGCTCAACTGATTGCCGGCCCGGTCGAAGGCGCAATAGGGCAGTGGCTTGCGGGTGATGGCCTGCAGCGGTGGCAGGATGAAGGCCGCCCCGAGCACCAGGGCCCACAGGGTGCGCAGCAACAGCAGTTTGCCAGTGGCGGGTGGACGCGGCTTGAGCCGCTGCTGGCGCAACAGGTAGACGCCGCTGTAGACCAGGGCAAAGCCGAAGACCATCACATAGTCCAGCTCCCGGGCCTGGATGCTGAAGATCAGGTTGCCGTCGAAATCATCCGGGTAGTTGATCCGCCACCACAGGCCCAGCAGCAACTGCACCAGCCCGGCGACGATCCAGGCCAGGCGCGCGCCGGGCACCCGGGTCAGCAGCGCCAGCACCAGGCCCAGGACGCTGAGAGCCCAGCCGCCCAGGTACATCAGAAAACCCATGGAACCGCCGAACAGGGTGCCGCCGACTTCCCGGGGGACGATCAGCTTCAGGTTGCAATGGATCATGGTGGCCGTGGGCGCGGCGACGGCGATCCAGCACAGCGGGTAGTAGAGCCGGGACCAGAGGGTGTACAGGCGGGACATGGGCAAACTCGAAGTGGGTGATTTGCCCCGGGCCATGGCCGGGGGCTGTGGGACTCATGGATGTCGGGCAGGGCCAGGGCTGCTGCGCAATGGGTGTCAGTCAGCTGAAAAGCAGCAGGGTGCCGGCACTGAACAGCACCAGCGCGAGGCTGATGCCCGCCAGGGGAATGCGAAACCAGTAACGGATGGCCAGCACCCACAGGCTGGCGAGAAACCCCTGGCCGATCAGCAGCAAGCCACGGGCCTCCAGCAGCAGCGCCGGGTGCAGCCAGGCCAGGTAGCCGTAAATCAGGCCAAACAGCATGGCCCCCAGGCTGTGGCTGGCATTGAAGCCGACCCAGGCCCGCCACAGGCTGGTCTGGCGGCTGATCACCGGCGACACCTGGCGCATGCGTTCGGCCAGGGCCGGATCACGGGGCTGGAACTTGTCGCTGGCGAAGGTGTAGAGCAGGTGCAGGCTGCCGAGCAGCAGCACGATGGCTGAGCTGGCGATGATCAGGGCGGGGGCCAACACGTTTCTTCCTTGGGCGGTGTCCGGGTGCGCGGAGTATGCCGCGCCGCCCGGGGTTTTGCACCTGCGGGCGGTGGTTTTTTAGCGCCCTGGGGCAGGGCGCCGGCGGCCCGGCCCAGGGGCTCAGAACTGCTCGGCCTCAAGGCCGAACAACGACGAACTGCCAGCGCGGATGCTCTGCTCCAGGCTGAGGATGCGCGGCAGCAGGCGGCTGAAATAGAAGCGTGCGGTGGCCAGCTTGGCGCCGTAGAAGCCGTGGTCCTCGGAACGCTTGTGCTCGGCCACCTGGGCCATGCGCGCCCACAGGTAGGCGTAGGCCACGTAACCGAACAGCTGCAGGTATTCGACGCAAGCACTGCCCACCGCATAGGGGTTGTGCACCGCCTGCTCGCGCAGCCAGTCGCTGAGGTCTTCCAGGCGCTGCACCGCATCCAGCAGCTCGGCGGCGTAGGCGGCGCCGGGCAGGTAGGCGTAGTCGCGGATCTCGCCGGTGAACAGGCGCAGGGCCACGCCGCCGTTGCCCACCACCTTGCGCCCCAGCAAGTCCAGGGCCTGGATGCCGTTGGTGCCCTCGTAGATCTGGGCGATGCGCACGTCGCGCACCAGCTGCTCCTGGCCCCATTCGCGGATGTAGCCGTGGCCGCCGAAGACCTGCTGGCCGAGCACGCAGCTGTCCAGGCCGGTGTCGGTGAAGAACGCCTTGGCCACCGGGGTCAGCAGCGCCACCAGGGCCTCGGCGTTGTGCCGCTCGTGGGGCTGGTCGGCGAACTTGGCCAGGTCCAGCTGCTGGCCGACGTAGCTGGCAAACGCCCGGCCGCCTTCGGTCATGGCCTTCATGCTCAGCAGCATGCGCCGCACATCGGGGTGGACGATGATCGGGTCGGCGACCTGGTCCTTGGCCACCGGGCCTGCCGGGGAGCGGCTCTGGATCCGTTCCCGGGCGTAGGTGCGGGCGTTCTGGTAGGAGTTTTCGGCGCAGCCGATGCCCTGGATGCCGATGGACAGGCGCTCGTAGTTCATCATGGTGAACATCGCCGCCAGGCCCTTGTTGGCCTCGCCGATCAGCCAGCCGCTGGCGCCGTCGAAGTTCAGCACGCAGGTGGCCGAGGCCTTGATGCCCATCTTGTGTTCGATGGAACCGCAGCTCACCGCGTTGGCCGCGCCGAGCACGCCGTTGGCGTCGACATGGATCTTCGGCACCAGGAACAGCGAGATGCCCTTGGGGCCGGCGGGGGCGTCCGGCAGCTTGGCCAGCACCAGGTGGATGATGTTCTCGGTCAGGTCCTGCTCGCCGCCGGTGATGAAGATCTTGCTGCCGCTGATGCGGTAGCTGCCGTCGGCCTGGGGCTCGGCGCGGGTGCGGATGATCCCCAGGTCGGTGCCGGCATGGGCTTCGGTGAGGCACATGGAACCGGCCCAGCGGCCTTCGTACATCGGCGGCAGGTACAGCTGTTTCAGCGTTTCGCTGGCGTGGGCATCGATGGCCAGGCAGGCGCCGGAGCTCAGGGCCGAATACAGGGCGAAGCTTGAGTTGGCGGCGTAGAGCATTTCCTCGAACTGCACCGCGAGCATCTTCGGCATGCCCATGCCGCCGTAGGCTGGGTTGCCGCTGAGGCCGACCCAGCCGCCCTGGATATAGGTCTGGTAGGCGGCCTTGAAACCGGCCGGGGTGGTCACCTGGCCGTTGTGCCAGGTGGCGCCTTCCTCGTCGCCGCTGCGGTTGAGCGGGGCGATCAGGTTGCCGGTGACCTTGGCCGCCTCTTCGAGAATGGCGTCGGCGGTGTCGCCGTCCACGGTGTCGGCCAGGGCCGGCAGACGGGCCCAGAGCTTGGGCGCGTTGAACACTTCATGCAGGACAAAGCGCATGTCGCGCAGCGGAGCGTTGAATTCGGGCATTGCAGGAACCTCGGGCAAAAGGGGAGGTTGAACGGCCGTGGCCGCATGAATCAATAACGAAAACCCCACCCCCCTGTAGGAGCCGGCTTGCCGGCGAAGGGGCCCGAGAGCCTGGCGCCGCATGGCAGGCCAGCCCCTACGGGCGATGGCGCTGGTGAGGGCGCTTTCGCTGGCAAGCCAGCTCCTACGGGGGATGGGCTGGTGAGGGCGCCTTCGCTGGCAAGCGGAGCGCCGCCCGGCCAGCTCCTACAAGGGCTGGGTAGGTGTAGTCAGGCTAGAGGTTTTTCGCCATGTCGCGCAGGACGAACTTCTGGATCTTGCCGGTGGAGGTCTTGGGCAACAGGCTGAAGACCACGGTACGCGGCACCTTGAAGCCCGCCAGGTGCTCGCGACAGAAGGCGATGATCTCGGCTTCGCGCACCTCCTGATGGTCGGCCTTGAGGGTGATGAAGGCGCAGGGCGTCTCGCCCCATTTTTCGTCGGGCCGGGCCACCACCGCCGCTTCCAGCACCGCCGGGTGGCGATAGAGCACGCCTTCGAGCTCGATGGTGGAGATGTTCTCGCCGCCGGAAATGATGATGTCCTTGAGCCGGTCGCGGATCTCCACGTAGCCGTCCGGGTGGGTCACCCCCAGGTCGCCGGTGTGGAACCAGCCACCCTCGAAGGCTTCGGCGGTGGCCGTGGGGTTCTTCAGGTAGCCCTTCATCACGGTGTTGCCGCGCATGAAGATCTCGCCGATGGTCTGGCCGTCCCGGGGCGTGGGTTCGAGGGTTTTCGGGTCGGCCACCATCACCCCTTCCAGGGTCGGGTAGCGCACCCCCTGGCGCGACTTGATCTGCGCCCGCTGCTCCAGGGGCAACTCATCCCAGGCGGCGTGCCAGGCGCACAGGGTTACCGGGCCGTAGACCTCGGTCAGGCCGTAGACGTGGGTTACCTGGATGCCCATTTGCTCCACCGCGCCGATCACCTTGGCCGGCGGCGCGGCCCCGGCCACCATGGCGTTGACCGGGTGGTCGATGGCCGCCTTGGCCGACTCCGGCATGTTCACCAGGGCATTGAGCACGATCGGCGCGCCGCACAGGTGGGTGACCTGATGCTCGCGGATCAGGGTGAGGATCTTCTGCGGGTCGACCCGGCGCAGGAACACATGGACCCCGGCCAGGGCGGTCACGGTCCAGGGGTAGCACCAGCCGTTGCAGTGGAACATCGGCAGGGTCCACAGGTACACCGGGTGGTTGCCCATGGCCCAGGTCATCTGGTTGCCCAGGGCATTGAGGTAGGCGCCGCGGTGGTGATAGACCACGCCCTTGGGGTTGCCGGTGGTGCCCGAGGTGTAGTTCAGGGCGATGGCCTGCCACTCGTCATCGGGCCACTGCCAGGCGAACTCGGGGTCGCCCTCGGCGAGGAACGCCTCGTAGTCCAGGTCGCTGACCGGCTGGCCTTCGCCGTATTCCGGGTCGTCCAGATCGATCACCAGCGGCGGGTGGTCGAGCATGGCCACGGCGGCGTGGATCACCTCATGGAATTCGCGGTCGGCGATCAGCACCTTGGCTTCGCCGTGGGCCAGCATGAAGGCGATGGCCTCGGCGTCCAGGCGCACGTTGAGGGCATTGAGCACGGCGCCGATCATCGGCACGCCGAAGTGTGCTTCGAGCATCGCCGGGATGTTCGGCAGCATCACCGCCACCGTGTCGTTCTTGCCGATGCCGCGCCCGGCCAGGGCCGAAGCCAGGCGCCGGCAGCGGCTGTAGGTCTGGGCCCAGGTGCGACGGATCGAACCGTGGATCACCGCTGGGTAATCGGGGTAAACGGCGGCGGTGCGCTCGATGAAGCTCAAGGGGGAGAGGGCGATATGGTTGACGGCAGTCGGCGCCAGGCCTTGCTCGTAGATGGACATGGTTCGGGTACCCGGTGGCTGATTATTAGCTCTATTGGCCGAGGCTTGGGTGGCGTGTGCTGTGTACCTGGGGCCCCCACTGCAGGAGCCGGCCTACCGGCGCAGGCGCTCTCAAGAACACCTGCGCCTGTAGGAGCCGGCTTGCCGGCGAAGGCGCTCTCACGGGCCCCTTCGCTGGCAAGCCAGCTCCTACGCTCAGGTACGCAGCACACCCAGCGAAAGCTCGGTGACTTATCCGGGGTCTTTTATATACTGTTTGTCGATTGATATGGAAGTACTACCTGAGTTGTATAGTAGTTGTACTATAAGAAGAATTCGCCACTCCGGCCCCGAGATTGATCGACCATGCCCGACTCCACCCACTTGAGCCACTGGCTGCGCCTGCAGCGCCAAGGCCGCTTGCCGGACTCGCCCTGGCTCGGCCATGACCCCCAGCCCAGCCTGCTGCTGGACGCCGAGGCCCGGCCCCTGGACCTGAATCCGGCGCTGCGGCAATGGCTGGAAGGCCAGCCCGAAGGCGAGGCGGCGGCGCTGCTGCCGGTCAATCACCCGGCCCTGGTGCGGGCTTGCCTGGAGCAGCAGCGGGCCATCGAGCACGTGGAGGCGCAATGGGGCGAACGCATCCTGCTCTGGACCTTCATCCCCGACCCGCTGCGGCAACGGGTATTGGCCCGCTGCCAGGAGGCCACCGGGCAAATCCTCGCCGAACGCGAGTCGGCCAAGGCCCGGCGCCTGTACCGGCTGATCACCGAAAACACCACCGACCTGATTTCCCGGCACACCCCGGACGGCAGTTTCCTCGATGCCTCGCCGGCTTCCTGGACCCTGCTCGGCTACTGGCCCGAACAACTGCGCGGGTGCCTGGCCCGCAGCCTGTTCCACCGGCGGAACCTGGCCGGGCTGATGCAGCGCACCCAGGACGCCCTGGAGCAGGACGGCTACCACACCATGACCTACCGCATCCGCCACCGCGACGGCCACTACCTGTGGTTCGAGACCGCCTGCCGGGCGATTCGCGACACCTACACCGGCATGGTGGTGGAGGTGGTGGCGGTGTCCCGGGACATCACCGCGCGGATCGAGGCCGAAGAAAACAAGCGGCGGCTGGCGGACGTGGTGGAAGCCAACCCCGACCCGGTGCTGTTCGTCCAGCCCGGCGGAGCGGTGACCTACCTCAACCCGGCGGCCCGGCGCACCCTGGGCCTGCAGGTGGGGCAGGGGATGCCGCCACTGGCGGCGTTTCTCACCGAAGAGGTGCTGCACAGCCTGCAGCACGAGGGCTGGAACCGCGCCGAAAGCAGCGGCCGCTGGAGTCTGGAGGCGCGCCTGCAACCCCTGGACGGCGCGGCCTCGGTGCCGGTGTCGCTGATGCTCCTGGCCCATCGTGCGGCCAGCGGTGAGCGCTTCTATTCCCTGGTGGCCCACGACCAGAGCGAGCGTGAATTGCGCGAGGCCCAGCAGCGCCACCACCAGGACGAACTGGCCCACACCGCGCGCCTGGTGACCCTGGGGGAACTGGCCTCCGGGATCGCCCACGAGATCAACCAGCCGTTGGCGGCGGTGGTCAATTACGCCAACGCCAGCCTGCGCTACTTGCAGGCCCTGGACACTCAGCCGGAGGCCGCCCGCAAGGTCGCCCAGGGCCTGGAGCGGATCGCCGAGCAGGCGACCCACGCCGCCGAGGTGATCAAGCGCCTGCGGGCCTTCCTGCGCAAGGGCGGGCGCCGGGTCCAGGCCTTGGATATCGCCGAAGTGGCCCGGGAGACCGTGCGCCTGTGTGCCTGGGAAGCCCAGGCCAGCCAGGTGGCGATCCAGCTGCATCTCGCGGATAATCTGCCGCCGGTGTACGCCGACCGGGTGCTGCTGGAACAGGTGCTGCTGAACCTGCTGCGCAACGCCATCGAAGCCAACCGCGAAGTGCACCCGCAGCAGCCTTCGCAGATCGTCCTCGACGCTGCGGCGGCCAGCGAAGGCGGGGTGCGGATCAGTGTCAGCGACCAGGGCCCCGGGGTGTCGGCGGAGCAGTTGCCGCAGTTGTTCACCCCGTTCTACACCAGCAAGGCCAACGGCCTGGGCCTGGGGCTGTCCATGAGCCGCAGCATCGTCGAGGGCTTCGGCGGCGACCTGCAGGCCGAGCCCCAGGCGCAAGGCTTGAGGATGTGCTGCCGACTGCCGGCCAGCGCCCCGGTTGATCCCGATTCAGTCTCCCATTCACAGACAGGAACCCGAGCATGACGAGTGTGGCGCAGCAGTTGGTGTACGTGGTCGACGACGACCCGGGCATGCTCGATTCCACGGTCTGGCTGCTGGAGTCGGTGGGCCTCAAGGCCATGCCTTTCACCAGTGGCCGCGAGTTCCTTGAACAGGTCGATCCGCGCCTGGATGCCTGCGTGCTGCTGGATGTGCGGATGCCCGGCATGGGCGGGCTGAATGTCCAGGAAGAGTTGCGCCAGCGGGATATCCAACTGCCGGTGATCTTCGTCAGCGGCCACGCCGATGTGCCCATCGTGGTGCGGGCGTTCAAGGCCGGGGCCCAGGATTTCATCGAGAAGCCCTACAACGAGCAACTGCTGCTGGACAGCGTGCAACAGGCCCTGAGCCGCGCCGGCCGGCAGCAGAGCCAGAGCGCCGGACAGGCCCAGGTGACGGCGCGGCTGGCCAGCCTGACCCCACGGGAAAGGGACGTGCTATTGCCCCTGGTGCAGGGTTATGCCAACCGTGAGATTGCCCAGCAGCTCGGGGTCAGCATCAAGACCATCGACCTCTACCGTTCCCGGGTGATGAAGCGCATGCAGGCCGAGCACCTGCCGCAACTGGTGGGCATGGCCATCGCCGCGGGCCTGGTCGACCCTCTGCAGCTGCGTTGAGCCTCAGGCCACCGCGCTCTGGGGCGGCGCGGTGCCGATCAGGCGTTCGATGGCGCCGCTCAACAGGTTCTCCAGCAACGTCTCGCGTTCGCCGTCACTCAAGGCCTGTTCACTGAGCCAGCTGGGGGCATTGTTCAGCAGGTTGGCCACGGCGTGGGCGGTGGCCTGCTGCAGGCTGGCACTGAGGCCGGGCGGGGTGCCCAGCAGTTGCAGCAACTGCTGTTCGTAGCCTTGGCGCAGCTGGTGCACGCGCTGTTGCTGGTCGGCATTCAGGCAGCCGCTGTCGCGCTCCACCAGGCGAAAGTGCCGCGGCAGCTCCCGGTGCAGCTTGAGGTGGGCCCGGATCAGCGCCGGCAGGCAACTGCCCTGGGCCTTGCGTCGCTGCAGGCGCTTGAGGGTGCCGTGCAGCTCGTCGAAGAACTCCTCGATCAGGTCCAGCAGCAGGTGCTGCTTGCTCGGGTAGTGGTGGTACAGCGAGCCCGGGGTCAAGCCCAGATGGCTCGCCAGCTCGCGCATGCCGACCTGGCCGAAGCCCTTGCTGGCGAACAGCTCCAGGGCCTTGTCGCGGCTTTCGGCAAAGCGCGAGCAACGCTCAGCCATAGAGATGGAAACCCCGTCCGCTCTTGCGCCCCAGGTAGCCGGCGGCGACCATTTCCTTGAGCAGCGGCGCTGGCCGGTACTTGCTGTCGTTGAAGCCGTCGTAGAACGCTTCGAGGATCGCCAGCAGGGTGTCCAGGCCGATCAGGTCGGCCAGGGCCAGGGGGCCGATCGGCTGGTTGCAGCCCAGGCGCATGCCGGCGTCGATGTCCTCGGCGCTGGCCAGGCCTTCCTGGAACACCAGGATCGCCTCGTTGATCATCGGCACCAGGATGCGGTTGACCACAAAACCCGGGCGGTTGCCGGCGGTGATCGCGGTCTTGCCCAGGCGCTGGGCCATCTCCATGGCCAGGGCGTGGGTCGCGTCGCTGGTCTGCAGGCCGCGGATCACCTCGATCAGGCCCATCACCGGCACCGGGTTGAAAAAATGCAGGCCGATGAAGCGCTGCGGAACGCTGACGCTGGCGGCCAACTGGGTGATCGACAGCGACGAGGTGTTGGAGGCAATCACGCACCCGGGGCCAACCTGGTCGGCAATCTGCTGCAGCACCCGCAGCTTGAGGTCGAGGTTCTCGGTGGCCGCTTCGATCACCAACTGGGCGTCCTTGAGTGCGCTGTAGTCGGTGCTGATGCGGATCCGCCCCAGGGCGGCGAGCTTCTGCTCCTCGTTCAGGCTGCCCTTGGCGATCAGGCGGTCGAGGTTCTTGCCGATGGTGGCCAGGGCCTTTTCCAGGGCCAGCTGGGCGATGTCCAGCAGGGTCACCTCCAAGCCCGCCTGGGCGCAGACCTGGGCGATACCGTTGCCCATGGTGCCGGCGCCGATCACACCGATGTTTGCAAGATTCATCTTCAGCTCTTCCTTTGTTCGTGGCCTTCGCGGAGCATGGCGTGCACGCCTTGCTCCGCGCATTATCCAGCGAGAGTCTAGAGCCCCGCACCGCGGCCGGCCTATGCCGAAAGCGGTCAAGGGGGCTGGCGTTTTTTGCCATAGGTCCAGCTACGGGAGCACAGCCTCTACATGCGTGAAACGGATTCGGTCGCGGTCTACTTTGTCCGGGTGATGACCCATGCCCTGCGCGAGCAGCCGGCGCGCCTGGCGGCGGTGCTGGAGGAGGCGGGGATTGACCCGGCGCTGCTCGACCAGCCCCGGGCGCGAGTGCCCGGCAGTGCCTTCGCCGCGCTGTGGCTGATACAGATCCGCGAACTGCAGGACGAGTTCTTCCAGCTCGACGCCCACGGCATGCCACCGGGAGCCTTTGCCCTGATCTGCCGCGGGCTGATCCAGGAGCCCAACCTGGAAAAGGCCCTGCGCCAGTGCCTGGGCAACTTCAACCTGTTCCTGCGGGACTTTCGCGGCAGCCTCAGCCTGCGGGGCAAGCGTGCGGTGATCAGCCTGGACAACCACAGCGCCGACTCGGAGCGCCGCCGTTATGGCGAAGAGACCTTGCTGGTGCTGGTGATCAGCCTGCTGTGCTGGCTCGGCGGGCGACGCATTCCCATCGACCGCGCGGACTTTCGCCATGCACGGCTGAGTCTCAGCGACGACCCGCTGCTGTGGGGCAGCAACCTGAGCTGGAACGCTGGGCGCACCGAGATCGAATTTGCCAGCCGCTGGCTGCGCCTGCCGGTGGTCCAGGACCTGGCCTCGCTCAAGGTGTTCCTGCGCAGCGCGCCGCAATGGCTGGTGATCCGTTTTCGCAACCAGCACGGCCTGATCACCCAGGTGCACCAGCGCCTGCGGGCCAGCCACTACAGCCAGTGGCCGACCCTGGAAGCCTTCGCCAATGAGTTGCAGATGAGCCCCAGCACCTTGCGCCGGCGCCTGGAGCGCGAGGGCGGCTCCTACCAGGAGATCAAGGACGAAGTGCGCCGTGGCGTGGCGGTCGAGCTGCTGCGGCGCTCGGCGGCCAGCATCAGCGAGATTGCCGAACTGACCGGCTTCCAGGAGCCCAGCGCCTTCCACCGCGCGTTCAAGAAATGGACCGGCGAAAGCCCCGGGCGCTACCGCGCGCGTTTCCAGCCCGGCCCAGCCTGACCCCACGACCTCACGGTTCCTGCGGATCTCGCCACGGCGCGCAGCCTTGTGTAGGAGCTGGCTTGCCAGCGAAGGCGCCCGCAAGATCACCGCACAATCCGAAGGCCTCTTCGCCGGCAAGCCGGCTCCTACAGGGAGCTGCACGGTCTATCTGCCTGCTGTAGGAGCTGGCTTGCCAGCGAAGGCGTCCGCAAGATCACTGCACAATCCGAAGGCCTCTTCGCCGGCAAGCCGGCTCCTACGGGGAACTGCACGGTCTATCTGCCTGCTGTAGGAGCTGGCTTGCCAGCGAAGGCGTCCGCAAGATCAGCGCCCCATCCGAAGGCCCCTTCGCCGGCAAGCCGGCTCCTACAGGGAACTGCACGGTCTATCTGCCTGCTGTAGGAGCTGGCTTGCCAGCGAAGGCGTCCGCAAGATCGCCGCCCCATCCGAAGGCCTCTTCGCCGGCAAGCCGGCTCCTACAGGGAGCTGCACGGTCCATCTGCCTGCTGTAGGAGCTGGCTTGCCAGCGAAGGCGTCCGCAAGATCACCGCCCCATTCAAGGGCCTGTTCGCCGGCAAGCCGGCTCCTACGGTCGCTGGGTGTGGCTCAGGCCGGGCTGCGGCCGGGCATCTGGATGCCGTGCTGCTGCACCCGCCGATACAGGGTCGCCCGGGAAATACCCAGGGCCTTGGCCGCCGCCAGCGGTTTCCAGCGATGGCGCACCAAGGCATCCAGCAGCACCTGGCGTTCCGGGCTGGTGCTGCCCTGGAGCACCGGCTGGGCCTCAGGCCCATCGCTGCCGCGCAACTGCTCGGGCAGATCCTGCAGCTGGATCAGCGGCCCTTCGCACACCGCGCAGGCATAGCGCAGGACATGCCGCAGCTGGCGCACGTTGCCCGGCCAGCGATAACCCAGCAGGCACTCCAGCGCCCGATCGCCCAGTTGCACCGGGGCCCCGCAGCGCTTGGATTCTTCCTCGACGATCTGCCGGATCAGCCCCAGGCGATCGCTGCGTTCACGCAGGGGCGGCAACTGGAAGCACGCGCCGCCGAGGCGAAAATACAGGTCCTCGCGAAAGCTGCCCTCAGCCACCAGGGCTTGCAGGTCGCGGTGGGTGGCGCAGATCACCTGGATATCCACGGTCTTGCGTTGCGCAGCCCCCAGCGGCGCCACTTCGCCCTCGGCTAGCACCCGTAGCAGACGGGTCTGCAAGGCCAGGGGCATGTCGCCGATTTCATCGAGGAACAGGGTGCCGCCGTCGGCCTGTTGCAGCAGGCCCTGCATGCCCTTGCTGGAGGCCCCGGTAAAGGCGCCGGCGGCGTAGCCGAACAGCTCGCTCTCGATCAGGCTCTCCGGGATTGCCGCGCAGTTCAGTGCGACGAAGGGCCGGTCGCGGCGCTGGCTGGCCTGGTGCAGCTGACGGGCGAAGACTTCCTTGCCGGAACCGGTCTCGCCTTGCACCAGCACCGGCAGGTGGCGGTCCTTGACCCGCACCGCCAGGCGCAGGCTTTGCTCCACGCGCGGGTCCAGGGGGGCGGCAGCCAGCGTCAGGCGTGCTCGGCTGGGCGCCCGCCGCGGTGCCCGCAGGCGACCGTGCAGGGCATGGGGCGCGGCGGGGCTGTGCAAGGAGCACAGGCTTTCGTCGCTGGCGCGGTGCAGCAGCTGCGGGTCGAACACCTGGGCGATGTGCCGGGGCAATGTTCCATGGCGCCGCAGCAGGTAGTCCCGGGCCGCCGGGTTCAGCGCTTGCAGCACGCCGTCGTCGTCCCAGGCCAGCAGGTAGTCGGGCTGGCTGTCGACATACCCCGGGCTGCCGTGGGCCCGCAGCACCCAGCAGCCCTGGGCACTGCTCATGAAGAACGCCTGTTCGATCTCCCGGGCGCTCTGCACCACCATCTGCCGGATCAGGTGCTGGGAGCGGCGGTCGTCCGGGGAGCGCACCGCCGACACATCGAGCACCCCGAGCAACTCACCCTGGGGGTCGAACACCGGGGCGGCGGAGCAGGTCAGGCCGATGAAGGCCGCTCGGAAGTGGTCGCGCTTATGCACCGTCACCGGGGCCCGCGCGGTCAGCACTGCGGCCACGCCGCAGGTGCCTTCCTCGCCCTCGGACCAGCAGGTGCCCAGGTACAGCCCGGCCTTGCGGCAGTCGTTACGCAGGGTCGACTCCACACGGTAGTCGATGGTCCGGCCCTGGGCATCGGTGAGCAGCACGCAGTAGTCGGCGTCGCGCACCCGGCCATGCAGGCGCGCCACTTCTTCGCTGGCGATGTGCAGGAACAGCTCGGAGCGCTCGCGGCATTCCTTGAGCAGGTCCTGGGACAGGATGCGCGGCCCTTGCAGGGAGCCGGGGTCCAGGTGGTGCTGCTCCATGGAGCGGCGCCAGGAGTCGAGGATCAGGCTTGGGACGGGGGCCTGGGGCAGGTGCGCGGCGTTCTTCAGCACCCGGCTGACACAGTCCACGTGGGCTCTTGAATGTGCGGAAAGCATGGGGGCCTCCGGTTGCAGCTTCTTATCGTTGTGGGCGCATTAAGCGCCGATCCGCGCCCCTCGACAAGCACCGAACGCCGCCGGGACGACAGTGAGACGCAACGTCTCAAGGTCTCGCCAGAGCCCTGTGCAGCCTGACATGCAACGTCTCACGGAGCGCTTTCTTCAACGCTCTGCAAAAGATGCAGCAGCCGCTCTGGAACGGCCATCTTCAGAGGTTTTTCGACAACTGGCACCGGCCTTGCTCTAGCCCTTGGCAACCAGCCCTTGGCAACCCGCGCCGACTGGCCCATCGAAGAATAAGAACGAGGTGCCCGATGTTTTCTCCTGCCTGTGCTCCGCCCGCGGTGAGCCCATGAGCCGCCGCCCCCTCACCGTCGGCATCATCGCCAACCCGGCCTCGGGCCGCGATGTGCGCCGCCTGACCGCCAACGCCGGGCTGTTCTCCAGCACCGACAAGGTCTCGGTGATCCAGCGCCTGCTGGCGGCCTTCGGTGCCACCGGCATCACCCAGGTGCTGATGCCCACCGACATGACCGGGATCGCCGCCGCGGTGCACAAGAACAGCCGCAGCCGCCAGGCCCGGGAGCAGCACTGGCCGGCCCTGGAGTTTCTCGACCTGACCCTGCGCCAGAGCGTCGAGGACACCCGCCAGGCCGCACGTTGGATGGCCGAGCGCGGAGTGGCGCTGATCGCCGTGCTCGGCGGCGACGGCACCCACAAGGCGGTGGCCGCCGAGGTCGGTGATATCCCGCTGCTGACCCTGTCCACCGGCACCAACAATGCTTTCCCGGAACTGCGCGAAGCCACCAGCGCCGGCCTCGCCGGTGGGCTCTACGCCAGCGGCCGGGTGCCCGCCGAGATCGCCCTGCGGCGCAACAAGCGCCTGCTGGTGCGCGAGCCGGCCCGGGGCCTGTGCGAAGTGGCCCTGGTGGATGTGGCGGTATCGCCCCTGGCCTTTGTCGGCGCCCGGGCCATCAGCCGCGCCAGCGACCTGGCGCAGGTCTTCGTGACCTTTGCCGAACCCCAGTCCATCGGCATTTCCGCCCTCTGCGGGCTGTGGCTGCCGGTGACCCGCCAGGAGCCCCACGGCGCCTGGATGCGCCTGGACCCGCAATCCCCCGAAGCGCTGCTGGTGCCCCTGGCCCCGGGCCTGTTGCAGGGCTGCGGGGTGCTGGACGCCGGCTACCTGCAACCCGAGGTGCCCCAACCGCTGTGCCTGAACGCCGGCACCCTGGCCCTGGATGGCGAGCGCGAGATCGAATTCAACCCCCACGACCGGCCCACGGTCACCCTGGATGCCAGCGGCCCGCTGAGCATCGACGTCAACGCGGTCCTGGAACACGCGGCGCGCCAGCGCCTGCTGGCCATCGATCGCGAGCACCGGCAACACCCCTTGAACCTTCAGTCCCAAGACACCCTGGAGAATAAAAATGTCGACACCCTTGACCACTGACCAGTTGCTCCACGCCTACCGGGTGATGCGTACCATCCGCGCATTCGAAGAACGCCTGCACGTGGAATTCGCCACCGGCGAGATCCCCGGTTTCGTCCACCTCTACGCCGGCGAAGAAGCCTCGGCGGCCGGGGTCATGGCCCACCTGCGGGACGATGACTGCATCGCCTCCAACCACCGTGGCCACGGCCATTGCATCGCCAAGGGCGTGGACGTCTACGGGATGATGGCGGAGATCTACGGCAAGAAGACCGGGGTCTGCCAGGGCAAGGGCGGCTCCATGCACATCGCCGATTTCGAGAAGGGCATGCTCGGCGCCAATGGCATCGTCGGTGCCGGTGCGCCGCTGGTGGTGGGCGCGGCCCTGGCCGCCCGGCTGCAAGGCACCGACGGCGTGTCGGTGGTGTTCTTCGGCGACGGCGGCTCCAACGAAGGCGCGGTGTTCGAGGCCATGAACATGGCCTCGGTGTGGAACCTGCCGTGCCTGTTCATCGCCGAGAACAACGGCTACGCCGAGGCCACGGCGTCCAACTGGTCGGTGGCCTGCGATCACATCGCCGACCGCGCCGCCGGCTTCGGCATGCCCGGGGTGACGGTGGACGGATTTGATTTCTTCGCCGTGCACGAAGCTGCCGGTGCCGCCGTGGAGCGGGCCCGGGCCGGGGAGGGGCCGTCGCTGATCGAGGTCAAGCTGACCCGCTACTACGGCCACTTCGAGGGCGACGCCCAGACCTACCGCGCCCCCGACGAGGTCAAGCATTACCGCGAGCACAACGACTGCCTGATGCAGTTCCGCCAGAGCACCACTCGTTCCGGACTGCTGCAGGCCAGCCAGCTGGAGCAGATCGATGCAGAGGTGGACGCGCTGATCGAGGACGCGGTGCGCAAGGCCAAGTCGGACCCCAAGCCGAGCCCGGCCGATCTGCTTAGCGATGTGTACGTCGCTTACCCATAACGCCCCACAGAACAACAAGAGACCACCATCATGGCGAGAAAAATCAGTTACCAGCAGGCCATCAATGAAGCCCTGGCCCAGGAAATGCGGCGCGACCCCAGCGTGTTCATCATGGGGGAAGACGTGGCGGGCGGTGCCGGCGCCCCCGGCGACAACGACGCCTGGGGCGGCGTGCTCGGGGTAACCAAGGGCCTCTACCATCAGTTCCCCGGGCGGGTGCTGGACACCCCGTTGTCGGAGATCGGCTACGTCGGCGCCGCAGTCGGCGCCGCCACCCGTGGCGTGCGCCCGGTGTGCGAGCTGATGTTCGTCGACTTCGCCGGCTGCTGCCTGGACCAGATCCTCAACCAGGCGGCGAAGTTTCGCTACATGTTCGGCGGCAAGGCCCAGACCCCGCTGGTGATCCGCACCATGGTCGGCGCCGGCCTGCGCGCCGCGGCCCAGCACTCGCAGATGCTCACCTCGCTGTGGACCCACATCCCCGGGCTGAAAGTGGTTTGCCCGTCGTCGCCCTACGACGCCAAGGGCCTGCTGATCCAGGCGATCCGCGACAACGACCCGGTGATCTTCTGCGAGCACAAGCTGCTCTACAGCCTGCAGGGCGAAGTGCCGGAAGAGTCCTACGCGATTCCCTTCGGCGAGGCCAACTTCCTGCGCGACGGCAAGGACGTGACCCTGGTGTCCTACGGGCGCACGGTGAACACCGCCCTGGAAGCAGCCCGCAGCTTGGCTGGGCGCGGCATCGACTGCGAGGTGATCGACCTGCGCACCACCAGCCCCCTGGACGAAGACAGCATCCTGGAAAGCGTGGAGAAAACCGGGCGCCTGGTGGTGATCGACGAAGCCAACCCGCGCTGCTCCATGGCCACCGACATCTCGGCCCTGGTAGCGCAGAAAGCCTTCGCCGCCCTCAAGGCGCCGATCGAAATGGTCACCGCGCCCCATACGCCAGTGCCGTTCTCCGACGCCCTGGAAGACCTGTACATCCCCGACGCGGCGAAGATCGAGAAAGCCGTGCTCAACGTGATCGAGTGGAGCCGCTGATGAGCCAGATCCATACCCTGACCATGCCCAAGTGGGGCCTGTCGATGACCGAGGGCCGGGTCGATGCCTGGCTCAAGGAAGAAGGCCAGAGCATCAGCAAGGGCGATGAAGTGCTGGACGTGGAGACCGACAAGATCTCCAGCAGCGTCGAGGCGCCGTTCTCCGGCATCCTGCGCCGGCAGATCGCCCGCCAGGACGAGACCCTGGCGGTGGGCGCGCTGCTGGGCATCGTGGTCGATGGCGAGGCCAGCGACGCCGAGATCGACGCGGTGATCGAGCAGTTCCAGGCCAGCTTCGTGCCCGGCGACAGCGCCGACGAAGACAGCGGCCCGGCGCCGCAGAAGGTGGAAATCGGCGGCCGGCTGATCCGTTATTTCGAGCGCGGTGAAGGCGCCACGCCAGTGCTGCTGGTGCACGGCTTTGGCGGCGACCTCAACAACTGGCTGTTCAACCACGAGGCCCTGGCCGCCGGGCGCCGGGTGATTGCCCTGGACCTGCCGGGCCACGGCGAATCGGCCAAGGCCCTGCAACGGGGCGACCTCGACGAATTGAGTGAAGTGCTGCTGGCGCTGCTGGATCACCTGGAGATTCCCGCGGCCCATCTGGTGGGCCACTCCATGGGCGGCGCGGTGTCCCTCAACACCGCGCGGCTGGCGCCAGACCGCGTGCGTTCCCTGACCCTGATCGGCAGCGCCGGGCTGGGCCGCGAGATCAACGGCGACTACCTGCAAGGCTTTGTCGAGGCCAGCAACCGCAATGCCCTCAAGCCGCAGCTGGTGCAGCTGTTCTCCAATGCCGAGCTGGTGAACCGGCAGATGCTCGACGACATGCTCAAGTACAAGCGCCTGGAAGGGGTGCAGGCGGCCCTCGGGCAGCTTGCTAGCAGCCTGTTCGCCGACGGCCGCCAGCAGGCCGACCTGCGCCCGCTGGTGCAGGACGGGCCGCAGCCGGTGCTGGTGATCTGGGGCAGCGACGACCGGATCATTCCAGTGAGCCATAGCGCCGATCTCAAGGCGCAGATCGAGGTGCTGCCGGGGCAGGGGCACATGCTGCAGATGGAAGCGGCGGAGCAGGTCAACCGCCTGATCCTCGACTTTATCCAGCAGCACTGAGGTGTTCTGCGGCGGCCAGGGGGCCGTCGCAGCTCGATAACAATAAGGAGAAGCCAAGATGAGTGTTTCCCTCAAGCCGGTTCCCAGCATGCGTGCCGCGGTCTGGCACGGCCGCCATGATATCCGCGTCGAAGACGTGCCACTGCCCGACGCGCCGCCTGCCGGCTGGGTGCAGATCCGCGTCGACTGGTGCGGCATCTGCGGCTCTGACCTGCACGAATACATGGCCGGGCCGGTGTTCATTCCGGTGGACGCACCGCACCCGCTGACCGGGATCAAGGGCCAGTGCATCCTCGGCCACGAGTTCTGCGGCGAGATAGTCGCCCTGGGCGAAGGGGTCCAGGGTTTCAGCGTCGGCCAGCCAGTGGCCGCCGACGCCTGCCAGCACTGCGGCACCTGCTACTACTGCACCCACGGCCTGTACAACATCTGTGAAAACCTGGCCTTTACCGGGCTGATGAACAACGGCGCCTTCGCCGAATTGGTCAACGTCCCGGCCAACCTGCTGTACGCCTTGCCGGCCAACTTTCCCGTCGAGGCCGGAGCGCTGATCGAGCCGCTGGCGGTGGGCATGCACGCGGTGAAAAAGGCCGGCAGCCTGCTGGGGCAGAACGTGGTGGTGGTCGGTGCCGGCACCATCGGCCTGTGCACCATCATGTGCGCCAAGGCCGCCGGTGCGGCCCAGGTGATCGCCCTGGAAATGTCCGGTGCACGCAAGGCCAAGGCCCTGGAAGTCGGCGCGACCCACGTGCTCGACCCCAAGGAATGCGACGCCCTGGCCGAGGTCAAGCGCCTGACCGGCGGGTTGGGGGCCGATGTCAGCTTTGAATGCATCGGCAACAAGCACACCGCCAAGCTGGCCATCGACCTGATCCGCAAGGCCGGCAAGTGCGTGCTGGTGGGAATCTTCGAAGAGCCCAGCGAGTTCAACTTCTTCGAGCTGGTGGCCACCGAGAAACAGGTGCTGGGGGCCCTGGCCTACAACGGTGAGTTCGCCGATGTGATCGCCTTTATCGCCGATGGCCGCCTGGATATCTCACCCCTGGTGACCGGGCGGATTCAGCTGGAAGAGATCGTTGGCCAGGGCTTCGAAGAGCTGGTCAACAACAAGGAGCACAACGTCAAGATCATTGTTTCCCCCGGTCAGTTGCGACGCTCGTAAACGAGCGATTTGGCGATGGCCGCCAGCGGTCATCGCACTTTTTTACAGTTTTGCGTTCTATCACCAGGCCTGGCCGCGCCGATCCCCGCCGCAGCCCGTGAATCCTGACCCGGTGCCGATGGCCTACGCTCCCTCTTCTTGCATGATGCAAACCCGCTTTCAGCGCCTGCTGCTGGCCGGGCTGCTGATACTCAGCGCCAGCGCCTGCACCCAGCAGCAAGGGCGCGACATCGCCAAACAGTTTCGTGAAGGCAAGCCTGACGAATTCTTCCAGACCAGCGTCGACCGCATGGCCACCATCGGCATGCGCGACAACCTGCAGAGCCTGTACCTGCTGATGGGCAAGCTCTACCTGCGCAACCCCAGCCAGTGGCGCAAGTCGGGCTATCCCGATGGCACCACGGCCCAGCGGCAGATCCGCAATGCCATTGAACAGCGCCAGCCGCTACCGGCCCTGGGGGATCGCCGCGACCTGGCGGCCTTGAGTTATTCCCTGAGCCCGGAGTTCCAGGGCGATCGGGTCGGAGCCTTCATCTATGCCATTGGCAGCATGCTGGTGACGGCCCATGGCGGGCGGACCGAGTTCTACATGACCGACAGCATCGACCCGCAATTTGTCAGCAACGCCGCGCGCAACATCGAAAAGGCCACCTGGCTGCTGAGCCAACGCCAGGATGCCAACGGCGTACTGTTGCTGTTCTCCAACGAGATTTCCGAAGAGGGCAGCAACCTGAGTTTTGCCGTGGAGTTCGGCAAGATCGTCGCGCGCCTGGATCTACTGACGCAGATGCTCGACGAGCGCTACCGTCGGGTGGGGCTCAATTATGCGCAGAGCTTGTTGCTGATGAATTTCTTGCCGGTCCAGTAGGAGCTGGCTTGCCAGCGAAGGCGCCCGCACGGGCGATGCAAGGCTCAAGGGCCTCTTCGCCGGCAAGCCGGCTCCTACAGGAAACTGCACGCTCTATCTGCCTGCTGTAGGAGCTGGCTTGCCAGCGAAGGCACCCACCCAGACGCTGCAAGTCCCAAGGGCCTGTTCGCCCAGACGCTGCAAGACTCAAGGACCTCTTCGCCGGCAAGCCGGCTCCTACAAGGATCTGCACGGACTATCTGCCTGCTGTAGGAGCTGGCTTGCCAGCGAAGGCGTCCGCCCAGACACTGCAAGGCTCAAGGGCCTGTTCGCCGGCAAGCCGGCTCCTACGGGGAACGGCACGGACTATCTGCCTGCTGTAGGAGCTGGCTTGCCAGCGAAGGCGCCCACCCAGACACTGCAAGGCCCAAGGGCCTGTTCGCCGGCAAGCCGGCTCCTACAGGGAACTGCACGGACTATCTGACTGCTGTAGGAGCTGGCTTGCCAGCGAAGGCGCCCGCCCAGACGCTGCAAGGCCCAAGGGCCTGTTCGCCGGCAAGCCGGCTCCTACAGGGATCTGCACGGACTATCTGCCTGCTGTAGGAGCTGGCTTGCCAGCGAAGGCGTCCGCCCAGACGCTGCAAGGCCCAAGGGTCTGTTCGCCGGCAAGCCGGCTCCTACACGGCGTTTGGCTAGGCCTCTCTCAGGTCATTCCGAGTTTTTTGCGCGCCATCAACAGGGCTGCGACGCTCAACGCTGCCGCCAGCATCAGGTAGAAACTCGGCGCCAGTTGCGAGCCGCTCAGAGCAATCAGTCCGGTGGCGATCACCGGGGCAAAACCACCGAAGATCGTGACGCCGAGGTTGTAGCTCAGGGACATGCCGGTGACCCGGGTGCGCACCGGGAAGATGTCCGCCATCAGTGACGGCAACGGGGCGAAGTACACCGCCTTGATCAGGGCCATCATCGCCACCACCAACAGCAGGGAGCTGGCGCTGGGGCGGCTGTTGAGCCAGAAGAACGCCGGCAGGATCGCCACGGCGTAGACCACCGCGGCTGCCAGCATGATTTTCAGGCGCCCGATATGGCCGGACAGGTAGCCGACGATGGGCGTGACTAGGGTCAGGATCAGGCCGCCGGTGAGGGTCGCCAGAAAGCCCGAGGACTGGGCGATGTTCAGGCTGGTGGCAGCGTAGGACGGCATGTACTGGATCATGTAGTTCGAGGCGGTGGACACCACCAGGGTGCCCATGGCGATCAACAGCAGGGTCTTCTGGGTCACCAGCACTTCGCGCAATGGGCGCTCCCCTGGTTCGCTGGCCTTGAAGTCCGGCGACTCGTCCACCGTGCGGCGGATGTACAGGCCCACCGGGCCCAGCAGCAGGCCGAAGAAGAACGGTACGCGCCAGCCCCAGTCGAGCATCTGCTGGGGATCGAGGTGCTTGGTCAGGAAGTAGCCGAAGGTCGAGGCGATGACCACGCCAAAACCCTGGCTGGCGAACTGCAGGCTGGCGACAAAGTGCCGGGTGCGCGGCGGCGCGTGTTCGAGCATGAAGGCGGTGGAGGTGCCGAACTCGCCACCGGCGGAGAAGCCCTGCAGCAGCCGGGCCACAAGAATGCCGATCGGCGCGGCGATGCCCAGGGTGGCGTAGCTGGGCATGATGGCGATCAGCAGGGTGCCCGCCAGCATGATCAGGATCGACAGGGTCAGGGCCTTCTTGCGGCCCCGGCGGTCGGCGTAGGAGCCCAGCACTGCCGCGCCCAGGGGGCGGATCAGGAACGAGATGCCGAAGGTGGCAAAGGCCAGCAGCAGGGAAAAGGTCGGGTCGGCCGTGGGAAAGAACACCTGGCTGATGGTCAGGGCGAAGTAGGCGTAGATCGACAGGTCGAACCACTCCAGGGTGTTGCCGATCAGGGCGGCGCCTATGGGTTTCCACAGGGCCTTGGGTTCGACCCGGATCGCGGTCGAGGTGGCGGCTAACTCTGTCATACGAGACGCTCCTGCTTATTGTTGGATTTTGAGCGACAGGTGCTCGACCAGAGTCGAGCGGGGTAAGCGATGGCCTCAGGACCGGGGCAGGTCCCCCAGGTCCCAGAACAGGGCCGTCATGATCTCCAGGCCTTCACGAATCACCGGCAGCAGCAGGTGTTCGTCCGGGGCGTGCTGCGAGCAGCCGGGGTAGGAGTGGGGAATCCACAGGGTCGGCAGCCCCAGCACTTCGGCAAAGATGTCGTTGGGCAGGGTGCCCGCCAGGTTCGGCAACAGCGCCAGGCGCTGCGCACTGCTGCCTGCAATCGAGGTTTTGGCGAACCGGACCCAGGGGTTGTCCGGGTCCAGGCGGGTGGCCGGAGAGCAGCGCTCCATGATGATCTCGACCTGGTGGAAACCTTCGCGGTCCAGGTGCGCCCGCAGCAGGCTTTCCAGCTGCTGCCAGGGGGTGCCGAGAACAAAGCGCAGTTGGCAGAAGGCCACGGCCCGGGGTGGGATCGCGTTCACCGGTTTCTGCGGGTTGCCGGTGCTGAAGGCGAGAATCTCCAGGGTGTTCCAGGCGAACAGGCGCTCGCCCAGGGTCAGCCCCGGTTCGCCCCAATCTTCGTCCAGGGGTCGGCCCAGGGAGTCGCGATCAATCTCCAGGTCGGCAATGGCGGCGCGCACATTGTCGGGAATGTGCGCCGGCAGCAGTTCGCGGCAGCGGATGCGGCCGTTGCGGTCCACCAGGCTGGCCAGGGCGTTGGCCAGCACCACGCCGGGGTTGCTCATGACCCCGCCCCAGTTGCCTGAGTGCAGGCCCTTGTCCCGAGTGTTGAGCTCCAGGCGGAACTGCGCCGAGCCCCGGGAGCCGAGGAACAGCGTCGGCCGCGCCTGATTCAGCCGTGGGCCGTCGGAGGCGATGAACACATCGGCCCGCAGCAGTTCGCGCTGCTCCTGGCACAGTTGGCGCAGCCCCGGGGAGCCGGCTTCCTCGCCCATTTCGAACAGCAGCTTGAGGTTGAAACCCAGGCGCCCGTTGCGGGCCTTGAGCACCTGCTCCAGGGCCGCCAGGTTGATGCTGTGCTGGCCCTTGTTGTCGGCGGTGCCACGGCCGTACCAGCGCTCGCCCTCCAGGGTCAGTTGCCAGGGATTCAGGCCGGCGCGCCACTGTTCGGCGTAACCCGGCACCACGTCGCCGTGGCCGTAGCTGAGCACCGTGTGCAGCGCCGGGTCTTCCAGGCGCGTGGCAATCAGGAACGGCCCACCGGCCTCGGGGTTGGCCAGCAGTTGGCAGTCGAAGCCCAGGCGCTGCAGCAGCGGCTGGATTTCTTCCAGCAAATAGCGCGGCAGCTCGCTGGCGTGGGCCGGGTCCTGGCTGTCACTGCGAAACGCCACCCGGCGCCGCAGGTCCTGTTCAAAGTGGCCATCGTCCAGGTACTGGCGCACGCCAGTCAGGGCAGCTTGCTTGGTCATTGCAACTCCGGTCGGGCAAGGGGAACGGGCCCATGGTGGAGTTGGCCAAGGCATCTGTATATTGCTGTTTTTTGAAGGCGTCATTCTAAAAATTGGATGCCTGCAAGGAGACGCAGATGGACTATCGGTACTTTCTGGCGGTGATCGATGCCGGCTCCCTGGCCGCCGCAGGGGAGCGTTTGCATATCGCCCCCAGCGCGGTGAGCCGGCAGATCGCCCTGCTGGAAGAGAGCGTTGGCGTGGCGCTGTTCGAGCGGCGTCCGCGGGGCATGCAACTCACCGCCGCCGGCGAAGCCCTGGCCGAACACGCCCGGCGTACCTGGCTGGAGCAGGAGAACATCCTGGCCGAACTGCGCGGCGAGGGTTACCCGGGGGCCAAGGTGATCCGCCTGGTATCCACCGAGGGCCTGTCGCGGTATTTCCTGCCGCGGGTGCTGCTGGAGCATTACCGCCTGCGGCCTGGAGCCGAGTACCGCCTGGATGTGATCTCGCCCCACGAGTGCGTGCAGCGCATTCGTCGCGGCGAGGCGGATGTCGGGCTGACCTTCAGCACCGAACCGGTGGAGGGGGTGAATGTGTGCTACTCGATCCGCTCGCCGATTCGCGCCCTGATGCGGGCGGGGCATCCGCTGGCCAACGCAGGGGTGCTGTCGTTGGAGCAGGTACAGGCGTTTCCCGTGGCCTTGACGCCCAAGGGCACCACCCAGCGGCAACTGCTGGACCTGGTGTGCCAGCTGGACGGCCTGAGCTTCGATCAGGTGATGACCTGCAACTTTTCCGGGGCCCTGCATGAGTTTGTGCGCCAGTCGGATACGGTGGCCTTTGCCAGCGCCATCAGTGGCGAAGGGCAGGGCATGGATGGGCTGGTGTCGGTGCCGCTGTCCAACCCGCGCCTGGGCGATCGGGACATCCAGGTGCTGACCATGCCCAAGCGGGTGCTGCCGCAGAGCCTGGGGTTTTTTATCGAGACTTTGATTGCAGGGTTGCAGAAGTCGGCTGAGGCGCCGCCGGGCGAGACGGCCGGCAGCACAGGATTGAACCGCCCCCGGCGTCCGGTCGCCGCCCGCTGAACAGCTCGGCCAGGGGGCAGGGCGGCCCTTGAATCGGGCGCCTCAGGCCTTATTGGCTGGCGGCGAAGGATTCCGCGTAGTGCACCGTGCCTGCAGGCAAGGCACCGCCGAAGGACAACGTCTGGAAATACCCTTGAGGCACGCCGGGCAACTGCAAACCGTCATAGGCTTGGAAGCCGAAGCGTTGGTAGTAGCCAGGGTCGCCCAGCACCACGCAGCCCTGGGCCCCAAGGTTCTGCAAATCGGCCAGCGCGGCTCGCATCAGGCTTGAGCCGATGCCCTGGCCTTGTCGGTCCGGCCGTACGGATATGGGCCCGAGCCCGTACCAGCCGACTTCCCCGCCCGACAGGGTGACCGGCGAAATCGCCACATGCCCAACCAGGGTGTCCTGCTCTTCGGCCACCAGGGACAGGGTCAATTGCCCGGCACGGCGCAGTGCGTTGACGATGAAGTGCTCGGTGTGGCTGGAGTGGGCTTGCTGGGCGAACGCCGCGGCAGTCAGTTCAGTGATGGTCTCGATGTCTTCGGTGCTTTCGTTGCGGATGGTCAGGTTCATCTCGATGACTCCTTCATGGGGATGGATCAGGCCGCGCCAAGTGAGAAACAGCGCGGTGGCTTTTTACGGTATGGCGCGCGGCCTCTCAGGCCGAAGGCCCAAGCCGCGTCAGGTGGCTGTCGCGCCGTGGTTCGGGGGTGTGCAATGGGTTGCCGGCCAAGGCAGCGCTAGGCGGGGTTTTTCTGCAGGACGAAAAACTGATAGCCGTAGTCGCCCAGGAAGCGCTGGTGAATCTCCAGCTCCTCCTGGATGTCTGCCAGGGCCCTGGAGCCCATGCCTTGAGCGGACAGTGCGACGACCTTCGCACGCAGGGGCACCAGGTAGTTGTCCCAGGCTTGGCGGCTCAATGGAAAACTGTGCAGCAACTGATAGCCCTGCGAGTGGATGTCCGCCACTCGGCGCTCCAGTGTGGCCATGTCCGGGTAGTTGCTGTGCCAGAACGCCAAGGCTTGCGGCGCGGGCTGCCGGGTCAGCCAGATCAGGTCGCTGATCACCAGGAATCCCTGCGGCCTGATAAACCGCCTCCAGTCTTGCAAGGCGTTGGCAAAGCCGATGATGTAGGCGCTGCCCTCGGCCCAGATGGCATCGAACGAAGCCGGTGCAAAGGGCAGCTCGCTCATGCTCGCGCACAGGGGCTGGACCTGCTGCGCCAAGGCCTCGGCGGTGGCGGCGGCCTGCAGTTGGGCCAGGCTGTATTGGTCGTTGTCCAGGGCGGTGACCTGCCCCTGGCTGTGCCTGGCCAGCAGCAAGCTGCTGGGGCCACGGCCGCAGCCGATGTCCAGCAGGCTCTGTGGCAGCACGGGCAGGCTGTGCAGGGCCTGCAACGTGTCTTCGGCAGACCCCGGCCCGAGGCGCTCCAGGCCCTCGACGATGCGCTCGAAATCGGCCATGTAATGGTCGTGCTCATTCATGTCTTTGGATAACCATTTCAGGCGCAATGCCTGCTTTTCGTTGAACCCCTGCTTCAGCAGCCAGGCCAGGTGCGCGCCCGGGGCCTGGTGCTCCAGGGCTTGATGCCAGCCGCGCAGGGACGCTTGCCCCAGCATGGCGGCGAGCAGGTCCCGGGCTTGCTGCTTGTGTGCAATCTCCTGGTCCAGGGCCTGCAAGCGTTGAAGCAGCAATGAGCGGTCTATGCAGGTGTCCAGGCATGCCTGGCACTCCTTCAAGGTCAGCCCGCCGGCCTGAAGCTGTTGCAGCAACTTCAGCTGTTGCAGGTCATGCTCGGCATAGACGCGGTAGCCATTGGCCTGGCGCCGGGATGCAATCAGCCCCAGCTTTTCGTAATAGAGCAGGGTAGAACGGCTTAGACCGACCTTTTGCGCCAGCTCGGAAATGCGATACATGACCTTTCCCTCGTTGTAGGGCGTAGCACCCTAAACTATGAAGTTGTAGACAGGTAAAGCAGCAAAAGCACAGGAGAAGATTTTTTTCATCGCCTGGATGTGCGCACCCGAGGGGCTGCCGCGGGCAACCCGGGGGCACCTTGAGCAAGAGCGGCTAGGCGTGCTCATGCCGGGATAGCCGATCCTTTGCCTACCGTAATTCCCGGAGTCTTTGCCCAGTGCCTGACATGTCGATCAACGCCGCCTATGCGAAACGCTTCAACGCGGTACTCGCCTATATCGATGGGAACCTCGAAGGCGATCTGTCGGTGAGAACCTTGAGCCGTGTGGCGAACTTCTCGGAGTTTCATTTCCATCGGCAGTTCACGGCGTTCGTGGGTGTGCCTGTGTCCCGTTATGTGCAGTTGATGCGGTTACGGGATGCGGCGCATCGCCTGGCCTCTCAGGCAGATTACTCGGTGCTGGAGGCCGCACTGGGTGCGGGTTTCGAAAGTCCCGAGGCATTCTCCAGGGCGTTCAGGCGCGGGTTCGGCATGACGCCGAGCGTGTTCAGGAAGCAGCCGAGCTGGCAGGTCTGGAATGCGGTGTTCGCTATCCCTCATTTTTCCAGGAGCATCATCATGCAAGTACGAATCGTGGACTTTGCCCAAACCCGGGTCGCAGCGCTGGAGCACTGTGGGCCTGCGGGGCTGGTCGGTGAAAGCGTGCGCCGATTCCTCGACTGGCGCATGCAGAGCGGGCAGTCGCCGGTGGCGTCGAGTCGCAGCTTTGGAGTGCCCTTTGGCAATCCCGATACCACGCCGCCGCAGGAGTTTCGCTTTGCCATCTGCGGGGAGATTCATCAAGCCGTGGCGGCCAATGAGTCGGATGTTCGGGAGATGGTCATTGCCGGGGGCCGCTGCGCGGTGGTGCGGCATGTGGGGTCGCCGGATCATATCGGTGAATCCATCTATCCGATCTATCGCGATTGGCTGCCGGGCAGTGGCGAGGAGTTGCGGGATCAGCCGTTGTTTTTTGAGTATCTGAGTGTTTATCCGCAGACGCCGCTGGAGCAGTGGTTGACGGATATTTATGTGCCGTTGCGGTAGCGGGCGCAGTGTTGGCTTTGGGGGCGTAGCCGATGCTGCGGTCATGGCTGCTTGGGGCGGTGCTCTTGCTGGGAGGTCGGGGTAAATCTCCAGCGCTTCGGTAACGGCCTTCTATGGGTTGGCGCTGACCGCGAGTCACTTTGGAAGCACTGGAATGTCGCCCAGCCCAACGTAACCACAGGCTTCTGCCCCTCCACTTGGTGCCTCGCATCGCGGGGCATGCCCTCACTCCGGCTTTGATCCCTGGGCTGCCGCCACCGGCCATTCATGGTCGGTGGCGGCTAACCTGGCATCCCGGCCGGGTTAGCCACGGTTCAATCCCTGCGTTCGCCATCGTGGTTAACGGGGCCAGCAGATCAAGATCACGACGGCGGCCTTGGACGATCAGGGGGAGGGGGCTCTTCGCAAGTTGTGAGCGGGGGGCTTTGAGGCGTCTCTCGCTTAGATGGCGAAGTACAGGAGGGGCGAATAAAGACAGCGGGTCTCCTGCGCAGGCTTGGCAGTTGCTATAAGGCAAGTTTATTCATTAGTCCCGCAGGAGATACTTGCAAGCAATAACGTCTCAAAGGAGAATGGCGGGCTTCTAACGATCTCCATTAGTGGGTGTTAGTTTAAAAAAACAGTTGACGGCAGCTGTGTGAAGCAAAGATTTAAAATAAAACTCCGTTTGGGCTGAAGTCCATCTCTCGCGAAGTGAACTCATTGCTGATGAACAGTCTCGGTGCTGGTGTTATCGAGTTAGTGGGGAACTGTACTAATTCGGCGCGTTTGATGATGGCTCTATATAACAAGGATGTATGGAAAGTGAAAACAAGAATATTGCTCATCGCTGCGCTGGGGCTGTTATCGCTGGCTCAAGCAACACTGTCCTTCGCGGATAATGCCAATGGCAAGAATCTCTATGTACAGAGGTGTGCCGTGTGCCATGGAGCCGATATCAAGGCAAGCGGACCACTGGCTCATAAGAGCAATCCTCCTACCCCGGACCTGACAACAGCCGCTTTCAAGAAACGGCTGAATGATTATCCAGGGGTAATCGTCTCATCGGTCATACTGCGCCCTAACGGGGACTTGATTCCAAGAACGCTGCGCGAGAACGGGGTAAAGATTGCGCCGCACGCCTGGAGCGTTCAGGACTTTCGCGATTTGAATCAATACATGAGTGGCTTGATTTCAAGAAGTCGATGATGGGCGGCGAGGAGCAATCGCCAGGGAGCAATCTCGAATAGCTCCGCCCTGAACTTGCCGGCCGATTTGGGCGGTGGCTTTCGAGCAGAGGCAGGCACTCGGGCCCCGAGCAGGTATTGGTCAAATCCTGCCTGTGGTCTCGATGCAGAAGCGACTGACCAGTGCAGGAATTCAACCTTTGAGCACGCTGAAAAAATTTACCCTTCATGGAACCGCCGTCGGCAGCGAGCAGAGCATCCAGCTGGATGAGATTTCAATTCTCGCCGAGCCGGACACGCTCAGGAAGCTGGGTGTGTTCCTGATCAACGCGGCACACGAGATGTCGGCGAACGGGCTGGAGCATGTGCACCTGCAGGACCTGATCGAGAACTTCTCACCTCAGGAACATGTGGACGTGATTGCCCTCAACCAGACGCTGCTCAAGCCGGCATGAGGCACCCTGACGCTGTGCTCGGTCGGCAACCGCCCAGCTCATGCGCTACAGGCTGCGAATGCTTTCATCGGCCTTGAGCTCAAACTCGAAGCCAATGCCCACTTCATTGAGGGTCTCTGTAACCCGGCCCATGAAACACTCGGCCTGCTCGGGGAGTTCATACAGCCCCAGGACACGGATGATCGGGTACTTGCCGTAGGCGCCGGGGATTTCACTGTAGATCTCGCCACTTTCGATGAAGGCGATGTAGGTGTTGATTTTCTCTTGCAGCATGAGCAGGTGTTTGCCTTGCTCCGCCTTGCCGCCCCATTCGAGGTGGTCGGTAATGATCAGGATTACGCTGTCGGGCTCGCGTTTTGGGGTTGCCCAGATATCGATGACCCTTGGGTTGGTGATGGACATGGCTGATCCTTCAGGCAACGGGGTTGGGGAGTACAGGATGCGGCCCTCGGGTTATGAGGGGCGCAGTGCAAAGTGTCTGTTCTGAGGCGCTTGTGAACCCCAGCCCTTCACTGCAGAAAGAAATCCTCCTTGATCGAATCCAGCAGCAGTGACTTGACGATCTGCAGCGCGCTGTCGTGCTTGCTGCCCACGCGCATGCCGATCTCCAGCTCGTAGGAAGGCATGGGCACGGGGCAGGGGAAGGTTTGCAGTGAACTGATCCGTTGCATGGCGCGTGCGGCATGGGTGGGCACGGTGGTGATCAGTTTCGAGCCCACCAGCAGGAAGGGAACGGCGGCGAAGTGCGAGGTCGAAGCCTTGATCGTGCGGGTCAGGCCGACGTTGTTCAGCCCTTCGTCGACGATGCCGACATAACCTGCGGACGACACCAGCAAGTGCGGGCGCTGAGCGTAGTCTTCTGCGGTCAGCGGGATGGAGTTCTGGGCGTCGGCGATGCCCAGGTAGTTGCCGCGGCCGAGCCTGATGCGGGTAATCAGGTGCGAGGACAGGCCTCCGGCGGAGATGGCGATGTCGATCTTCTGGCCCATCAGCATGTCTTGCACGACGCCGCTGTGGGTTTGCCGGAAGAGGATGCGCAGGCCGGGCAGGCGCTCCTCCACCATCGAAAGAATCTTCTGCCCCAGGGCTATTTCACTGTCATCGGACAGGCCGATGGTGAGGGTGCGGCCCTTCACTTGCTGGCCGTCGGAGGCCATGGCCAGGGCCAGCCTGCAGCGGTTGATGGCTTCTTCCACCAGGGGGTACAGCTGGTTTGCGCGCATGGTCGGGCGCAGGCCGCGCCCCGTGCGTTCAAACAAGGGGTCGCCATAGAGCTCCCTCAAGCGTGCGAGGGATGCACTCACCGCCGGCTGCGTAACCCCCAGCCGCAGCGCCGCCCGGCTGGCACCGCCTTCTTCGACCAGGGCGACAAAAACCCTGAGCAGGTTCAGGTCGATGTTTTCGATATCAATAGGGTTCATATCAGATAGCTTGAATTGCGCATTGATCTATATTGTATCAGCCATAAAATGGCCTGCCTAAACAAACTGCGGCTCGAATTGCAGGGCCGTTGCTGATGTTGCCAATACTTGGCGAGTGCCAGTCAGTTCGGTCTTTTCTGCGCCGGCACAAGCCTTGGCTGTGGGATCAAAGGTTTAAGCCAGAGGTTGAAGTATGGCGCGCCACGTTAAATATCTTGCGGTCATGGTGCTCTTTGCCTGGGCGTTTGAACTTTCTGCCTGCCTGTTTGAAACCGCCACGGCTTGCCCTTTGGCCGAAGAAGTTGTGGGCAAGTTACAGCAGGCCTTGGCAGAGCGAAATTATTATCAGGGAACAATAGATGGTGTGGTGGGGGAGAAAACCGCCGAGGCCATCTTTCTGTTCCAGTTGGACCGCGAACTTCCGTTAACCGGCAGTCTCAACTCACAGGTCCTGCAGCGGCTGGATATAAGGCCACCCACGTGGTTATCGGAATAAGTTCATGGCTGGCAGGGCCAGCGCAGGGAAACATCATTGTTTCGCTATCAAAGGTCAGTGGCTGGAAAGTGGTTTTACTCTTATGGCTTTAACCCATGGCCCGGCGTCGGGTTCTCCATGGCGCTTCAGGCTGGCTGTTGGTCTGGTGGGGGTGATGGCCGCCATTGTGTGCGGCCGGATCATTCAACTGCAGATCGCCGACAAGGCGTTTCTGATCAGGCAGGGCGATGCCCGTAGCCTGCGCTCTGTGGCTATCCCGGCCTATCGAGGCTTGATCACCGATCGCCATGGGCAGCCGTTGTCCGTCAGCACGCCGGTGACCACGGTCTGGCTCAATCCCCGGGAGTTGATGGGCCAGCAAGGCCACTGGGCTGCATTGGCCCAGGCCCTTGAGGTGCCACAGAGCCGCTTGAGTTCGATCATTCTGCGCAACCCGCAGAAAGAGTTTGCCTACCTGCATCGGCGCGTTGCTCCCCAGGTGGCGGAGCAGATGATGCAGGCGGTGCAGGCGCTCAAGGCCACGGGTGTCTACACGCTGCAAGAGTCCCGCAGGTTTTATCCGGCGGGCGCAACCACGGCGCATATCATCGGCTTTACCGATATCGACAACCGCGGCAGCGAAGGGCTCGAACTGGCTTATGAGAATGTGCTGCGCGGGCGCGATGGCAAGCAGCTGGTACTGAAGGATCGGCGCGGCCACTTGATCGAGGACCTGGGGGTTGCACGCCTGGCCAGGCCCGGGCAGACGCTTGAGCTGTCTGTGGATCTGCGTCTGCAATACGTGGCCGATCGAGAGCTGCGCGAGGGCATTGCCAGCAACGGTGCGGATGCCGGCAGCGTGGTGATCATGGATGTGCGCACCGGCGAGATCCTGGCCCTGGCCAATCAGCCCAGCTACAACCCGAACAACCGCTCCCGGCTGACGCCGTCGATGATGCGCAATCGGGCGGTGGTCGATGTATTCGAGCCGGCTTCAACCCTCAAGCCATTCTCGGTGGCCGCCGCGCTGGAAAGCCGGCGCTGGAAGCCGACGGATACGGTGCATGTGGCAACCGGCACCTTGCAGATTGGCCAATACACCATTCGCGATGCCTCCAGGACCGCGGGCGAAACCCTGGACCTGACCGGCATCCTGGTGCGTTCGAGCAACGTCGCCATCAGCCAGGTGGCCTTCGATATCGGCGGGCCGCGGATTCATGACCTGCTGCAGCGGGTGGGCCTGGGCCAGGACACGGGCATCGGGTTCCCCGGTGAACAGAGCGGGGTGCTGCCCCTGCGCCGGGAGTGGCGGCCCACCGAAACCGCAACCCTGGCCTACGGCTATGGGGTGTCCGTTACCGCGGTACAGCTGGCCAGGGCGTACGCCACCCTGGTCAACGGCGGTGTCCGGGTGCCCGCTTCGCTGCTGCGGGTTTCTGCCGCGCCCAAGGGCGTCCAGGTGATGCCGTCCAGCGTCGCCAATACCGTGAAAGACATGCTGGTGCAGGTGGTTGAAGGCCCCCGGGGCATCTATCGGGCCAAGGTTCCGGGCTATCACGTGGGTGGAAAAAGCGGCACCGCGAGAAAGACCAGCCAGGGGGCCAAGGGTTATCTGGCCCACTCCTACCGCGCCATGTTTGCCGGCTTTGCCCCGGCGGCAAACCCCAGGTTGGTGATCGTGGTGGTGGTGGACAACCCCAGGAACCACGGCTTTTTTGGCGGGCTGGTATCCGCCCCGTTGTTCAGCAAGATCATGTCGCAGGCTCTGCGTCTCACTAATGTGGCTCCCGATGATATTTGAAGCCTATGCAGCAAGAGTTGCCCATGCCGCAAATCAGTAACTTCAATCACCAGCAAACAGAAGATGCCATCGTCTCCAAACGCATAATGGCCAGTGCCGTGCTGGTGATCCTGCTGACAGGGGCACTGGTGGTCAGGCTTTATTTCCTGCAAGTGACGCAACATGACTACCAGGTGGCGGTGGCGGAGAAGAACCGCGTGCACTTAAGGCTCATCCCGCCAGAGCGGGGGCTTATCTATGACCGCAACCACGTGGTTCTGGCCGATAACGTACCCAGTTTCAACTTGACCCTGACCCGCGAACGCGCCGGGGATGTCAGTGCCGTCATGGGCCATCTGCTGCGGATTCTGCAATTGCCCGAGGCCGAACGCAGCAGGATCGAGAAAGAACTGCGCCGCGCAAGAAGAGCCTTCGAGCCCGTGACGCTGATGCTGGACCTGACGGAAAAACAGATCGCGCAGGTGGCGGTCAATCAGTTCCTGCTGCCCGGTGTCGAGGTCCAGGCGCAGTTTCTCAGGCAGTACCCCCAGGGCGAGCATTTTGCCCACTCGGTGGGCTATGTCGGGCGGATCAATGAGCAGGAATACAAGCGCCTCGACCCGGCCCGATACCTGCGCAGCCAACTGATCGGCAAGACCGGGATCGAGCGTTTCTACGAAGACGCCCTGCATGGCCAGATGGGCTTTGAAGAGGTCGAGACCAACGCCCAGGGCCGGGTGATGCGGGTGTTGCGCCGGCACAATCCGATTGCCGGGCAGGACATCGTCCTGACCCTGGATGTGCGGCTGCAAGGTGCGGCAGAGGAGGCCCTGGGGGACCGGCGCGGCGCCGTGGTGGCCCTGGACCCGGCCACCGGCCAGGTGCTGGCCATGGTCAGCCGGCCGAGCTTCGACCCCAACCCCTTCGTCAAGGGCATCTCTGCGCCCGGTTACGCCGCCCTGCGCGACTCGGAGGACATGCCGCTGTTCAACCGGGTGCTGCGCGGGCTCTATCCGCCGGGCTCGACCATCAAGCCCATGGTGGTGGTGGCCGGCCTGGACAGCGGCGTGATCACCCCCACCAGCCAGGTGTTCGACCGGGGTTACTTCGAGCTGCCCAACTACAAGCACAAGTACCGCAATTGGAACCGCGGCGGCGAAGGCTGGGTGGACATGTACGACGCGATCATGCGCTCCAATGACACCTACTTCTATGACCTGGCCCACAAGCTGGGGGTCAGAAGGCTGCACAGCTACCTCAGCGAGTTCGGCCTGGGGCAAAAGGTGTCCATCGACCTGTTCGAAGAGGCGGCGGGGTTGATGCCGTCGCCGGAATGGAAGCGCGCCACTCGCCGGCAGCAGTGGTACCCCGGGGAAACCCTGATCCTGGGCATCGGCCAGGGCTACATGCAGGTCACGCCCCTGCAGCTGGCCCAGGCCACCAGCCTGATCGCCAACCGCGGCGTCTGGCACCGGCCGCACCTGGCGCTGGCGGTGGGCGGCCAGGCGCCGGTGGACCCCAAGCCGATGCCCAACATCGTGTTGAAACAGGCGCGAACCTGGGATCAGGTGATCCAGGGCATGCAAATGGTCATGCACAACCCCCGTGGCGTCGGCCGCGCTGCCGCCCGGGGCGCGCAGTACCGCATCGCCGGCAAGAGCGGCACGGCGCAGGTGGTGGCGATCAAGCAGGGCGAACGCTACAACCGCAACAAGACCCATGAACGCCACCGGGACAACGCGCTGTTTGTCGGCTTCGCCCCGGCCGAGCATCCGGCCATCGTGGTGGCGGTGATGATCGAGAACGGCGAGGCCGGGGCCCGGGTCGCCGGTCCGGTGGTGCGCAAGGTCATGGATGCCTGGCTGCTGGATAGCCGTGGCCAGCTGAAAGCGCAGTTCGCGGCACCGGCGGCCCTGGAGCCCAACCCCAGCCCGCTGACGGTGAATGCCAGCTAGCCGCGCAGGCGTTGTCCATGTGGGGCTGACGCGGCAGGCACGAGGCTGCAGCCTGTAGCGCGCAAGACACCGGCCAGGGCTTCAGGGCCCGCCGCGTTCGAATTCAAAAACGTTCAATGAGGAAACTACGGGTGCGAGTCATTCACTATCTGGGCTGGAGCCTGCTGGCGCTGATCAGCGTGCTGCTGCTCGCCGCCAGCGGCACCTACCTTTATCTGCAACCCCAACTGCCCGATGTCGAGGCTCTCAAGGACGTGCACCTGCAGGAGCCGCTGCAGGTCTTCACCCGGGATGGCAAGCTGATCGCCGAGTTCGGTGAAGTGCGGCGCATACCCCTTGCCAGCGCGGACATTCCGCCGGATTTTCGCTCGGCCTTGATGGCCGCCGAGGACGGCAACTTCTATCAGCATGCCGGGGTCGACCCGGTCGGCCTGCTGCGGGCTGCGCTGCAACTGCTCAAGAGCGGCCACGTGCGCTCCGGGGGCAGCACCATCACCATGCAAGTGGCGAAGAACTTCTTCCTCAGCCGCGAGCGAACCCTGTCGCGCAAGCTGACCGAGATCCTCCTGGCCCTGCAGATCGAGCGCAGCCTGAGCAAGGAGGAAATCTTCAACCTGTATGTGAACAAGATCTACCTGGGCAAGCGCGCCTACGGCATCGCGGCGGCGGCCAACATCTACTACGGCAAACCGGTAGCGCAGCTGAGCCTGGCCCAGGTGGCGATGATTGCCGGGCTGCCCAAGGCGCCATCGCGCTACAACCCGATCAATAACCCGGCCCGGGCCCAGCAGCGTCGCGACTGGATCCTGGGGCGCATGTACGAGCTGGGCAGCATTGATCGGCAGCGTTACCAAGCCGCGTTGGCGGAAGGCGTCGATGCCAGTTACCACGCTCCGGAGCCGGAGGTCGATGCCCCCTATATCGCCGAAATGGCCAGGGCGGACATGCTCCGGCGCTTTGGCGATGAGGCCTATACCCTGGGCTTGCGGGTGGTGACCACGGTGCCCAGCCAGTTGCAGGCGTCGGCCACCTCGGCGTTGCGCAACGGCTTGAAGACCTACGACAAGCGCCACGGCTACCGCGGCCCCGAAGGCCATTTTGCCGGCAAGGTCAGCGATCAATGGCCCGAGCAACTCAAGCGTTATCCGGCCTATGGCGGCTTGCAGGCGATGGCGGTGACCCAGGTCTTCGAACAGAGCATCAGCCTGGTGGACGCCAGCGGCCAGCAACACTCCGTGCCCTGGAGCAGCATGAAATGGGCGCGTCCCTACCTCGGCCACAGCGCCCTGGGGCGCGTGCCGGCGCGGCCGGCCGATGTGGTCAAGGTCGGGGATGTGGTGCGCGTCGACCGGCAAAACGAGCCGCTGCTGAGCTTCAGCCAGGTGCCCAGGGCCCAGGGCGCGCTGGTGTCGGTTGCGCCGGAAGACGGGGCGATCCAGGCGCTGGTGGGGGGCTTTGATTTTCAGCAAAGCAGCTTCAACCGCGTGCTGCAGGCCAAGCGTCAACCCGGGTCGAGCTTCAAGCCCTTCATCTACTGCGCGGCCCTCGACAGCGGCTACACCCCGGCGAGCCTGGTCAACGATGCGCCCATTGTGGTGGGCGGCGGCGACGCCGGCCCGGTGTGGCGCCCGCAAAATGAGAACCGCACCTTCCTCGGGCCGATTCGCCTGCGCGAAGCCCTCAACCGTTCACGCAACATGGTCTCCATCCGCCTGCTGCAAGCCATGGGAGTGGAGCGGACCATCGACTACATCGCGCGCTTCGGCTTCAACCGCGAGGACCTGCCCCACAACCTGTCCCTGGCCCTGGGTACCGCTTCGGTCACGCCCATGGAGGTGGTGGCCGGCTGGAGTACCTTCGCCAACGGCGGCTACAAGATCAGCCCGTACTTCATCGAACGGATCGAAGACCGCAAGGGCGCGATCCTGTTCCAGGCCCGTCCGCCAGCGGCGCCCACCCCGCAGCAGCCGGCCCCCGAGATACCGGCGGAACAGATCGTCGACAGCCGCACCACCTACCTGCTCACCAGCCTGCTGCAGGGCGTGGTCCAGCGCGGCACCGGCCGCGCCGCCGCAGCCATGCATCGCCCGGACATCGGCGGCAAGACCGGCACCACCAACGAGGCCAAGGACTCCTGGTTCACCGGCTACAACGGCCACAACGTCACCAGCGTCTGGGCCGGCTTCGATCAACCGCAGAGCCTGGGTCGACGTGAATGGGGCGTGACCATCGCGCTGCCGATCTGGATGGAGTTCATGACCGCGGCGCTTGAGGGCACGGCGCCTTATTCCCAGCCGCAGCCGGCCGGCATCGTGACCCGGCGCATCAACCTGGAGGATGGCTCGGCGGCCAGTGCGGATTCTTCCCGCACGGCGATGGAGGTGTTCAGGAGTGACAATCTGCCGTCGGTGGGCGAGGGAGAGGGGGCATCCGTCGACGGCGCCGCGGACATGCAGCGCACGCTGCAGGAACTGTTCTAGTGGCCGGGCAGGGCCCTGATGGCGAGAACCGAACCAGCGATTTTCCAGCAACCGTTGCGTAATGGATATTTGGCCATAGGATGTGCGCGTTGCCGATGATGATCGGGCCCCATCGTCATGATCCTTTACTCAGTTTCAAGGTTGATGCATGAATCCGGATGACTTCAAGAAATTCAATATCGGTTCAATTATTCGGGCCACTGAAAGCTCTGCTGCGCTCAAACACCAGCTCGGCTTCCTGATCAAGGTTCTGCAAGAACTGGATATCCAGTTCTCCGACTGCGAGCAGGATCCTTTGCGTCTGGCGAAAGCCTATGTCGCCGGGGAAATTCCTATTGAGCGCTGCAAGGCGCAGGCTGCGGTCTGGTGGGCAAAAATTGATGAGCAAGGAGCAGTACGGGAGCTCAAGGATCGGGAGGTATTGAAGGCACGACTGGCCATTTGTCTGCTGGCGAATGATGAGGACGATCTTTCCGTGTTGGGAGATAACCTCTCGTGGTTTCTTGAGGTGTTGGGTTTCTTGAATGTGGAACCGATGAAGCCCATTGCAATGATGAGAGAGTATTTCGAGTTCAAATAGAATTTCATTCGCGCCCGGCTCACTCTCAGTGCCCTGGCCGGCCGCCTGACAACAGGCAAGGGCCCATGGGGTTTGCTGGCTCCAGCCGTCACGCGGGCGGGGTGCTCGAAGCGTTTTCGAACTGCACTGATTGCGCGGTTGCGGAAGGAGGGGGAGGGCGCACTGATGACGGTGGCGCGAGCCTGTTCCGAGCGCCCGCACCGGCAAGAGGAGATCGAGGTTTTTCCATGAGCAGCATGTGGATTGCATGGCGCTTGATCGGGCGCTGATCCGGCCGGCATGAGGTATTGCTGCGCGCTGCTCGATCGGGGAGCGCGCAGGGGGCGAGCTACAGGCTGGGAGCTTCTGCGTTCACTTTGAGCTCGAAATCGAAGCCGATGCCGCGCTCGTTGAGGATCTCGGTAATGCGTTTGAAAAACCAATCGACCTGCTCTGGCAGTTCGTGCAAACCCAGCACTCGGATAATCAGGTGCTTGCCGCAGGCATCGGGGATTTCGCTGTAGATCTCGTCACTTTCGATAAAGGTGATGTAGGTGTTGATCTTCTCTTGCAGCATGAGCAGGTGTTCGCTGTGTGCCGCTTCGTCACCCCATTCGAGGGGGTCGACCATGATCAACAACAGGCTGTCGGGCGCGGAATTGGGGATTGCCCAGATATCGATGACTGCTGGATTGGTGATGGACATTGCTGATCCTTCAGAACGTGGGGGGGCGGCATTGTATGCCATAGCGACTGGTTTCTTCAGGGGGCAGTCGGTGGTCGCCGTTCTGGCGCGTGGGCGAAGCCAGGGTGGGTTTGCCGGGTCTTGCCTCGTTCAGGCGCAACCTTGTCGAGCGGGCGGCGAGGGGTTTTTAACCGCGATCGGATCGACGGTAGTGACAAAATGCCATCATCTGCTATGGCTTGTTAGGCCCCCCGGTGGATACACACCGGGCTCCAGGTGCCATTGCCCAGAACAATCGAGACGGCGCGGGCCGCGTTATTCGACTTAACTGATGCTCACCCGCCCAGGGGGTGGTTCATGGGCGCAGAAGGACGGAGTGGGGCCTGCGATCCCGACAGGCCTGGATTGACCCGAGTGAGTATCGACGTTGCCGTGCCGGGTGGGCCGCTGACCCAGTCGTCGGCTTGTTTGCCGCTCTCTGACACTCAGTCGATAGCGTGGAACGACAGCAGGGAAGTACCGACCATTCTATTAGAGAGATAAAACATGAACGTCAGGACAATGAATCTTGCACCCAGGTCTGCCGCCTTTTTCTCGCTCATTGTCCTGGTGGTGTTCGCCCTGGGCATTGTCGCGGTGCTGCAAATGGGCAAGCTGCGAGACTCCGAGCAGGATGTCGAAACCAACTGGATGACCAGCATCCGCGAGATCGGCAAGATGAAGACCGGCGTCTTGCGCCTGCGTCTGGAAAGCATCCGCATCACCGTGACCACCGACGAACAGCAGCGCCAGACCCGCATCGCCTCGTTGAGCGGTTATCGATCCACCCTGCAGAACACCATCAGCCAGTACGAACCCCTGATCACCGGGCCGGCGGAGCGTGAGCTGTACCAGGCGGTAGCGACCGATGTGCAGGGCTATTTCAAGCTGCTGGACGAGCTGGAGCCGCTGCTGCGCAGTGGCGACAACGCCGCGGCCATTGCCTTGATCAATACCCGCATCAGCCCCATGACCAATGCCATGCAAGAGAAGATGGACAAACTCTCGGACTTCAATGACGAGGGCGCGAGGCAGGCGGGGATTACTGCCGCGTCGGTCTACAGCGGCGGCCTGACCCTGGTGCTGGTGTTGATGGGGGTGACCGTGGTGCTCACCGTGGTGCTGGCCACCGTGCTGACCCGCAGCATCACCTCACCCATCAGCGACGCCCTGGCCGTGGCCGAACGCATTGCCGGCAGCGACCTGTCCCGGGAGATCGGCGTCAGTGGCCGCGATGAAGCCGGCCGCCTGCTGGCCGCTCTGGCGCAGATGCAGAGCAACCTGCGGGAAACCATCGCCCACATCGCCGATTCCTCCACCCAGCTGGCCTCGGCCTCGGAAGAAATGACCGCCGTGACCGAAGACGCCAGCCGCGGGCTGGTGCGGCAGAACGACGAAGTCAGCCAGGCGGCCACCGCCGTGACCGAAATGAGCGCGGCGGTGGACGAGGTGGCGCGCAATGCCGAAGCTGCCGCCCAGTCTTCCCGCGAGTCCATGGAATTCACCCGCTCCGGCATCGACAACGTGGCCCAGACCCTGAAAGCCATCGAAGGCCTGGCCGGCAACGTCGCCAGCACTGGCGAGCAGGTCAAGGCCCTGTCCAGCCGCGCCCAGGACATCAGCAAAGTGGTGGAAGTGATTCGCGCCATTGCCGAACAGACCAACCTGCTGGCCCTCAACGCCGCCATCGAAGCGGCGCGGGCCGGCGAGCAGGGCCGCGGCTTTGCGGTGGTGGCCGATGAAGTGCGGGCGCTGGCCCACCGCACCCAGCAGTCGACCCAGGAAATCGAACAGATGATCACCGCGATCCAGGCCGACTCGACCCACGCGGTGAGCGCCATGAACGTCAGTGCCGAGATGGCCAACAGCTCGATTGCCGTGGCGCAGAACGCCGACCAGTCCCTCAAGCAGATTGCCCAGGCGATTACCCAGATCAACGAACGCAACCTGCTGATCGCCACCGCCTCGGAAGAACAGGCCCAGGTGGCGCGTGAAGCGGACCAGAACCTGACCAGCATTCGCGAGCTATCGATCCAGAGCTCGGCGGGGGCCAGCCAGACGGCCAGCGCCTGCGGGGAGATGGCCAATCTGGCGATCGAGTTGAACCGATTGGTGGCGCGGTTCAAGGTTTGAGCGCGTTTTTTTTGCCCTACGATGGCCTGTCCCCTCCGTAGGCGCTGGCTTGCCAGCGAAGGCGCCGGCCCAGGCGCTGCATGGCTTACGGACCTCTTCGCCGGCAAGCCGGCTCCTACAGAAATGCGTGCTGGTCGGGCCACCGTAGGAGCTGGCTTGCCAGCGAAGGCACCCGTCCAGGCCCTGCATGGCTTACGGACCTCTTCGCCGGCAAGCCGGCTCCTACAGAGATGCGTGCTGGTTGGGCCCCCGTAGGAGCTGGCTTGCCAGCGAAGGCGCCGGCCCAGGCGCTGCATGGCTTACGGGCCTCTTCGCCGGCAAGCCGGCTCCTACAGAGATATGTGCTGGTCGGGCCCCCGTAGGAGCTGGCTTGCCAGCGAAGGCGCCCGTCCAGGCGCTGCATGGCTTACGGACCTCTTCGCCGGCAAGCCGGCTCCTACAGAAATGCGTGTTGGTTGGGCCACCGTAGGAGCTGGCTTGCCAGCGAAGGCGCCCGTCCAGGCGCTGCATGGCTTACGGGCCTCTTCGCCGGCAAGCCGGCTCCTACAGAGATATGTGCTGGTTGGGCCACCGTAGGAGCTGGCTTGCCAGCGAAGGCGCCCGTCCAGGCAACGCATGGCCTACCGGCCCTGAGGCATGGCCCTCTGCAACCGACCGCTAAGCCGCAAACCATCGCGTACGTTCAACCCCATCAAGGTGAGGTTGGTGGCCCCAGCGATCAGTTCGATGATCTGCACCAGGTAAAACCCCGTGTCGAAGCTGCCTGCCGACGCCCATTGGTTGAGCGCAATTGCGCAGGGCACGAGCAGCAACAGGCCGTTGGCGGCAATCAAGGGCATGCGCTTTTTCTTCGAGGCGATCAGGCGTCCCTGTCGTGCCCGGCTCAGCCCCATGCCGCTGGCTCCCGCCAGGGCCATCGCCGGGATCAGCACCCAGAGCCCGGGGCTGACGATCAGGTGCTTGAGCTGAGCGATGGAATGCCGGCTTCCCATGCTTTCCACCAGCAGGGTCGAGACAAAGAACGTGGCGATGCACAGCAGGGCCAGCAGGCTGGCGCTCAGGTGGAGTCGTTTGAGCATGGGGCGCTTCCCGTCAGTCGATTGGGCTGTGTTCACACTGTGCAGATATTCGGCACGGCGACCTTGGTGAACAGATGGGGCATGGCCAGGGCACTGGAGGGGTAGCGGCCCAGGGCGTTGGCGAAATCCGGGTGGCTGAAGGCTTCGCGAAAGCGCTCCACCGACTCCCATACCGCGTAGTTCAAGAACATGCAGCTGCCACCTATGGCCTGATGGAGCTGGGTGGAAATGTACCCGGCACGCTGCTTCATCCAGTTGGCATCCAGCTCCCAGGCACGCAGCAGGTCGGGGATATCGTCCTGGTCGACGGTGAACAGGTTGACCAGCACCACCGGCGATTCGCTGCACTGGAGTTGCTGGTGAATGGGAACCACGGGATCGAGCGGGCGGATGGACAACATGACGGTCTCCATAATGTAAACATGATGACAAAGTGGTGCGATGGGCAAAACTAGCTCGATTGACATCATCATGTCAATATGGAAAAGTTCGCGGCATGAAAAAACCAAACCACACCCCCGCTGGACGCGCCATGACCGATCTGGTCCTCGAACTCTTTCGAGCCAGTGCGCGCATGCTCACCGCAGGCGACCGCCTGGTGGCCGAGATCGGCCTGACCAGCGCCCGCTGGCAACTGCTTGGCACGATCGTGGCTGCCGAGCGGGCGCAGCCGGTGTCATGGATTGCCCGCGACATGGGCGCCAACCGGCAGAATGTTCAACGCATCGTCAATGACCTGGTGAAGGATGGCCTGCTGGAATTCCAGCCGAATCCGCACCACCGCCGGGCGCAGCTGGTGCTGCTGACGGCGGCGGGAAAGGCCGCATTCGATCAGGCATTGAAGCTGCAAGCGCCCTGGATCAACGAGCTGGCGCAAGGGCTGGAGGTTGAGGAGATCCAGACCACCCAGCGTGTTCTGAACCAGCTGCGCAGCAGACTTGAGCAGGATCAGGATCAGGCGGACTGAGGGCTCGGCAGCGGTTACCAGCAGCCAGTGCTGATAATGCATTGAGGCTGTTATGCAGCGTTCGCCAGCGGCACGGGCCTCGACCGGCAGGCAGCAAATCGCTGCAAGGTGGCGATGATTGCAGGGCTGCACAAGCCGCGGGGAGGGAACAGCTACCCGTTGTGGTTAACGGGAACTGGAAGGTCATAGGATATTGTGCGCCGGGTGCTTGTGAAGCCTCCGGCGCAAGGGTGTCTTGCAGGTGTTATTTGTACGAGTACTTCAAGTAAATATCGGTGTCCTGGCTGCCCCTGGCTTTGCTGTTGAGGACGTATTTGGCCATGGAGCCGATGTCGTCAAGCTCGAAGCCGTGAAGGGTCCTGCCAAGCAAAAAGGATACGGTGTAGTCCTCCCAGCCTGCTCCAAGCCGGCTGGCGGTCTCGGCAGATTCGTGGATAAAGGCCCAGGTTTCCTGTTCTGTCAGATACCCCGCCCAGTAACACCATCTGGCCAACGACACCGCTCTCATGGTGTCCCAGGCAAAGGTGGATTGGGTATTTTCTACCGTCGCCAGTGAGATGCCCAATTCTTTGGCGATGCTCTTCTGAACGGCTTTGACCTCGGGAAGCGGGGCCTCGATATGTTGATCGAGATCTTTGCTCCTGGAGAGGTTGGCCAGCTCGCTCAAGGTTTCCTTCGCGCTGTCGGAGTTGTCGATCTGCCATTCGCTCCTGAGTCCTGAGATGTATTTATCCAGGTTGTCTTCTGGAAGGATGGTCAGGATCTTTTCAAATCGATTGCTAAATAGAATTCCACCAAATGCCAATGCTCTTTTTTGCTTTTCGTCGAGTGGGGCATTGGAGTGCCGCGATTTGAAGTGTGTGAGCTGGCTGGATTTCTTGCGTTTCATGAACAGGTAAAGTACGGCCAGGTATACACAGAAAATACCGGCAACCAAGATGACTATATTCATTGTTGTGGTTCTACAGGAATACTGCTGATGACGTGAAGTGGCACGTACAGCGGGTATACGTGTCTATTGAATTACTTCTTGGCCGGCATATTGGTCATGGCCTGCTTCATCATCTCGGAAGCTTGCTTGCACGCCTGTTCTTGAGCTGTGCTCGGCATCGACATCATTTGTGTTTTTGCTGCTTCATATTGCGCCTTCATTGCTTCACCTTGAGGGCTGGCTGCCACCAACTCATCAATTTGCTTGAAGTATTCGTTACAGGCGGGGCCGAGATCGGCGGCCATGGTCAGGCTCGACAGGCTGAGTGCAGTTACTGAGACGATTGAAACGAGAGTTTTTTTCATGGAGTACTCCTCGAAAATATAATTATTTAAGAGGGAATCCTGATGGTGAACGTCAGTATTAGATATAAGAAAAGTCTCAGTGCTTAGTAGTACTTTACGCAGGTTTGTTTTCAGCTAGTTGTTGAAGCGCTCATTGGCGGAGCGGGGATGGGAGGGCGCTGGCTTGCCAGCGAAGGCGCCGGCCCAGGCGCTGCATGGCTTACGGGCCTCTTCGCCGGCAAGCCGGCTCCTACAGAGATGTGTGCTGGTCGGGGCCCCGTAGGAGCTGGCTTGCCAGCGAAGGCACCGGCCCAGGCGATGCATAGCTTACGGACCTCTTCGCCGGCAAGCCGGCTCCTACAGAAATGTGTGCTGGTTGGGCCCCCGTAGGAGCTGACTTGCCAGCGAAGGCGCCGGCCCAGGCGATGCATGGCTTACGGACCTCTTCGCCGGCAAGCCGGCTCCTACCCAACGGCGTTCTGCGTTCGTGCTGTGCGCTCTTGAATCTGTGCTTAGCGCCCGAGCTTTTCCAGCGCCGCATCGGCCAGAAAGGACGAGCGGCTCTTGATGTTGTGCGCTCGGACAAAACGGTCGATCTGCTGAATCACATAACCGGGCAAGGTCACGTTGACCTTCTCGGTCTTGCCCAGGTAAGGCGTGATGTCGATCTCCAGCAGGCCCCAGCCCATCCCCTGGTAATCAGGATGGGCGCGGTGCGTTTGGGTGGCAGAGGGCAGGGGAATGGCCTGCCCGGCGCGGGCCAGCTCTTCGAGCATGAGGTGGGCAATCTCGACGGCGGCGCTGTAGGCGGCCTCGAAGGTGTCGCCGGCGGTGACTGCGCCGGGAATGTCGGGAATCTGGATGCCAGTGGCCGTGTGCTCGTCGCCCCACTCGATGCAGATGGGATATTGCACGGGGATCTCCTCAAAACAGATGCGAAGGGTGATGGGCGCTAGAGCAGCCCGGCCAGTTTCCTGATGGCCCGGACCGTTCCCCGTGGCAGATCCTTCTTCGGATGCGGCACGGGAACGGTGTTGGGCCGGTAGGGATGCTGGAACAGATGATGGCTGCCGGTGACTCGCTCCAGCACCCAGCCTGCGGCTTCAAGCTCCTTGATCAACAGTCTGCTTTGCACCTCCATCTCCTGGTCGGGGTGAGAGGCGCTTTATAACTCCAGGCGCATAGTAGCGCAGGTTCAATTGTGTGTCTGGAGTTATGTATCTTGCTTTTGCTAGGCAGGCTTCTCCTTCAGGCTGCGAAGGGGTCTTTGCACCCCTTCAGATTGAACGCTGGTTGACCCGGGCCATCAGTTGCTCGGCGCTTTCCTTGCGCTCGGAATAGCGGTCCACCAGAAACGCCTGGCGGTCGCGCAGCAGCAGGGTGAACTTCACCAGCTCCTCCATCACATCCACCACCCGGTCGTAGAACGGCGAAGGCTTCATCCGCCCGGCGTCGTCGAATTCCATGTAGGCCTTGGGCACCGAGGATTGGTTGGGGATGGTGAACATGCGCATCCAGCGTCCGAGCACCCGCAGTTGATTGACCACGTTGAACGACTGGGAGCCGCCGCAGACCTGCATCACTGCCAGGGTCTTGCCCTGGGTCGGACGCACCGCGCCGAGCTCCAGCGGAACCCAGTCGATCTGCGCCTTGAACACTGCCGACATCGCCCCGTGGCGCTCTGGCGAACACCAGACCTGGCCTTCCGACCACAGCACCAGCTCCCGCAGTTCCTGGACCTTGGGATGGTCCGCCGGGGCATCGTCGGGCAAGGGCAAACCGGAGGGGTTGAAGATCCGCGTCTGGGCACCGAAATGCTCCAGCAGGCGCGCGGCCTCTTCGACCAGCAGCCGGCTGAAGGAGCGCTCGCGGGTGGAGCCGTAGAGCAGCAGGATGCGCGGCTGGTGCGCGTCCGGCGTCGATGCGGGCGTGCCGTCGAACAGGTTCAAGTCCAGGTTGGGCAGGTGCTCGGACATAGGTCCTCCTTAGAGCGTACCGATGCGATCGAGCTCGGTCTTGAGCTGATCGCGGCTGAGGTGGTTGAAGGGCAGTGCGAAGAAGGCCGTGCAGCGCTGCTCGATCTGCGCCAGGGTGGCGCGGAATGCAGCGTCGATCGCTGCCTCTTCACCGCGCACATCGGACGGGTCCGCCAGCCCCCAATGGGCCTTCAGCGCCGGGCCGAAATACACCGGGCAGCTTTCACCGGCCGCCTTGTCGCAGACGGTAATGACAATATCCGGCGGGTTGTCGGCGAAGGCGTCATTGCCCTTGCTGTACAGGCCGTCGGTGGCGATGCCGGCTTGCTGCAAGGTCGACAGACTACGTGGCAGCACCTGGCCCTTGGGGAAGCTGCCGGCGCTGACCGCCGCGAACCCCTCGGGCGCCAGGTGGTTGAACAGGGCTTCGCAAAGAATGCTGCGGCAACTGTTGGCCGTGCACATGAACAGGACTCGCATGGGAAGGCTCCTCCGCTTGGGGCGGACGTCAGAGGCTCAGGCGCAGGGCCAGGGCCGAAAGGGTCAGCAGCAGGCGGCTTCGCGAACGGGGCGGCCATCCATGTTCTGCAGGCGCGCGGCGTTGTCCTTGAGCCAGGCGGTGTTGGCCTTGGCCGTCACCTGCAGAATCTCCTGGACCCAACCCGGCAACTCGGGGTTGAGGCGGTAATACACCCACTGGCCCTGACGGCGATCGAGCAGCAAGCCACTGCTGCGCAATTGCGCCAGGTGGCGGCTGATTTTCGGCTGGCTGTCGTCGAGTGCACACATCAGCTCGCAGACGCACAGCTCACCCTGATCGGCGATCAGCAGGGTGGCGCGCACGCGGGTTTCGTCGGCCAGGCTTTTGAAGACTTCGGGAGGCGTGATCATGCTCGCTCCTTGTATGTGGAAAATCGAATATACGGATATCCATATGTATAGAGCAAGCCAGAAATTGTCGAGCCGCGACTCTGGCTCGGCAGGAGGGGCTTTTCATGGACGTGCACTGCCGCCCAATGCACTATTGCGACGGATTTTTCAGCCAGCCATTACCCGCTCGTCGAAGACAGCGCCCTCGACGGGCCCCATGCCAAGGAAGTCATCAGATCCATGACCGTCAGCGAACTGCTTGCCGCCATTCGTAAACCCTATGTCGAGACCCTGGCGCGTATCGCCGCAGAGGGGGCCGCGCATGTTGAGCCGGCCTACCGGAACAGCGACGGCTCGCTGGCGGTTGAAGGAGCCATGGCCACACCTTGCCGGGTGGACGTGATTGCAGCCGAGAGTGGGGAACCGGTGCAGGTCGACTCCGAAGCCGAGCTGGGCTTTGAGCCAGTGCGTTTTGCGATTGAGCAGATGGCAGTGGGGATCTCGCCCTTTGGCTGGGACTGGTTGCCCCTGGAAGTGCAAGGCTTGAGCCTTGAGCAGGCCTCTGAAGTGATTCGCACGTGGTTCTTTGCGTGGTTCGATGGCGAAGATGAAAACCCGCCAACCGAAGAAGGGCTGCAAGGGGTGCTGCACTTTGTGTCGGACCCGGAGGCTACGGAGGAGGGGTACCGGTTCAAGATTGACTTGGGATCGGTTCCAGCAGAAGTGCTGGAAGAACTGCTGTTTGCATTGGCCGATGCCGGCGCCACCGGAGCTTTCCTCGGATAAAGAGGGGCGCCAAACGGCGCCCCCTCGACCGACTGATATCGCCCACCTGCAACCGATCCCCTGTAGGAGCTGGCTTGCCAGCGAAGCTCACCAACGATGACGCGCAGGCACCTGCCTACCGCGTGCACCTGGAGGCGGGTGGCGGCCAACCCGGCACCCTGCCGGGTTACCCACGGCTCAATGCCTGCCTTCGACCATCCTCTCTACAGGGGCCGGAAGCCCCAAAGCCAACACTGTCAACGGCGACCTCACTCTCAGAGCTTCATACCCACCGCCAGCCGGTTAAAGGCGTTCATCAAAGACACGGCCAAGGTCAGGTCGGAAATCTCAACCTCGCTAAAGTGCGCTTTCAGCGGTTCGTACAGCTTGTCCGGCGCGCCCTTGTCGTGGACGTAGGTGAGGGTTTCGGTCCAGGCCAGGGCCGCGCGCTCGCGTTCGCTGAACAGTTCGCTGACCCGCCAGCCGGCCAGGCAATCCAGCTTGTCTTGCGCCACTCCACACTCGCGCAGGGTCTGCGAGTGCTTGCCCAGGCAGAACGAGCAGCCGTTGATCTGCGACACACGCAAATACACCAGTTCCAGCAAGGGCAAGCCCAGGTGGCTGGCGGCCAGGGCGCTGTTGGTGGCGAGCAGGCCTTGATAGGCGGCCGGCGACAGAGTGGCAAAGGGCAGTCTGAGTTGGCTCATGGTGAAACTCCGATAGGGGAAAAAGTGATCAAGCACAAACGAGAGGGTTGAACAGTGGCTGCAAGGACAGTGCGCTGCGGGCCTCTTCGAGGGTTGCACCCACGGCCTCGTCACCGAACACCAACCCCTGCAGATAAGTGAACTGCAGGTCGAACAGGCCGAGGGTGTTCAGCACCTGGCGCAGGTAAGGCGTCAGAAAATCCGGTTGGGCTGCCCGTTCGCCCTGGTGAAAGCCGCCGGAACTCACCAGCACATGCACCGGGCGGTCCTTGAGCAGGCCAACCTTGCCCTCTGGGCCGGAGCTGAAGGTACGGTGAATGCGCAGCACATAGTCGATCCACAGTTTGAGCGCCGCCGGCAGGGTGAAGTTGTGCATGGGCGTGGCGATGAGCAGGGCATCGCAACGCTCCAACTCACGAATCAAGCCTTCGGACACCTCGAACAGCGGCGCGTCGAAGGGCGTGGCGGTGGTCAGGGCGTGGGCGTAGTCCAGGCCCAATGGTGGCAACGGCTGCGCACCCAGATCGCGCTCGACCAGTTCAAGGTGCGGATAGCGTTGGCGCAGGGAGCTCACCAGTTCCAGTGCCAGCTGGTTGCCACGGGAAACTTGCCCACGGGGGCTGGCGTTGATCAGCAGCAGGTTGTTCATGCCGGCTCCCCACCCTGAAGTCGCTGGGTGAAGTGCATGCCCCGGGCCAGCAACCCCTGACGAAAATAGAAGCGCTGGGCCAGGGGCATATGCAGGCCGGTATCCAGCACGAAGTGCTCGCATTGATGCTGCACGGCCTCATCCCGCACCGCGCTCAACAGCCGCGCGCCCAAGCCGCTGCGCTGAAGGTCTGGGCTCACGACCAGGTCGTCGACGTAGATGAAACGCCCGTAGAGCAGGTTTTCCAGCTCGCGGTAACCCGCCAGGCCAACGATGCGCTCTGCGTCCCACGCGCCGAGCAAACGGTAGCCCTGCTCGGTTTGCCGGGCCAATTGGGCGACATAGGCCGCCGGGCTGGTGAGGTGGGGGCGCAAGACACGCATCAAGTCAAAACTGGCCGCCAGGGCCGCTTCGCTTTCGAGGTGTTGAAGGGTGTAGGGCATGTCCGTCATCCGCTGAAAAGAGATGACCCACTTTAGAAGGTCGATGGCTTAAGCTACAGAGCCAAAAAATGCATAAATGACTAGGCCATGATCCTTCCTTTCGAATTGGACCGCAGCCAGACGGCGCCGATCTATCGCCAGCTTTATCAGCGGTTTCGCGAGTCCATCGCCGATGGCCGCCTGCGCCCGGGGGACCGCGTGCCGGCGGTTCGCGCCTTGGCGGCTCAGCTGAACCTGGCGCGAGGCACTGTGGAAGCGGCCTACCAGTTGCTGATAGGCGAGGGCTACCTGATTGCTCGCGGGGCCGCCGGGACCATGGTCACACCGCAACTGGCGCCGGTTGCCGCGTCCATAGAACACGCCCCGGTGATTCCAACCACCTACCAGGCCACCCATGCCGGCACGCTGCCGTTGCCGCTGCAAATGGGCCTTCCGGCACTGGATGCCTTTCCGCGCAAACTCTGGACCCGCCTGGCGGGCCGGCAACTGCGACAGACGGGCCTCGAAGGCCTGATCTACCCGGACTCGCGCGGCTACGCCCCGTTGCGCGCGGCCATTGCCACCTACCTGGGGATTTCCCGGGGCATCAACTGCCAGCCGGAGCAGATTTTCGTCTGCGCCGGCTACCGCGCCTGCCTCGACCTGATCAGCCACACACTGATGGGCCCGGGCGCCACCTGCTGGCTGGAAGAGCCCGGCTACTTCATGGCCAGGAGCGCACTGCTGGAAGCCGGCGCACAGCTGGTGCCGGTGCCCGTGGACGATCAAGGCCTGGACGTCGCCCAAGGCATCGCTCGCGCCCCAGAGGCCGGCTTTGCCGTGGTCACCCCGACCCACCAGAGCCCGCTGGGCGTGTCGCTGTCGCTGCCGCGGCGCCTGGCCTTGCTGGACTGGGCCAACCGTCAGGGCAGCTGGATCATCGAGGACGATTACGACAGCGAATACCGCTACCAGGGCAAGCCCTTGCCGGCCCTCAAGAGCCTCGACCAGCAGGGCCGCGTGCTCTACACCGGCACCTTCAGCAAAGTGCTGTTTCCAGGGCTGCGCCTGGCCTACCTGGTGGTGCCCGCCGAACAGACCCCAGCGTTCGCCCGCCAGGCGGATCGTTTGCACAACCACTGCCCGCACCTGCTGCAGGCGACGGTCGCGGCCTTTCTCAACGAGGGGCACTTTGCCCGGCACCTGAACAAAATGCGCGGCCTGTATGCGCATCGGCGGCAGTGGCTGGTGGAGGCGTTGCACCACGAGTTGGGTGGGCGTTTGCAGATAGATCCGCAGGCGGGGGGCATGCATGTGGTGGCTGGGCTGGGGGAGGGGGACGACGTGCAGATTGCCCAGCGGGCTCGGGAGGAGGGGATTGCGGTGGAGCCGCTGTCGCAGTGGTATCTGGGGGAAGGGGGGCGGCAGGGGTTGGTGATGGGGTTTACCAATGTGGTCAGTGCGGAGCAGGCGGCGAGCGTGGCGCTGCGGTTGGGGCGGGTTGTTGGGTGAAAAGGAGGAAGCTGGCGATTTCGCAGCGAGTCCTGTAGGAGCTGGCTTGCCAGCGAAGCTCGCCAACGATGACGCGCAGGCACCTTCTTTCCGCGTGTGCTTGGGTACGGGGGGGGGGTAGATATCCGTTGCTGCGGTCACGGCCGCTTAGGGTTCCGCTCTTACAGCGGGTCACTTTTGAAAATCCGCAATATTGGCCAACCCAAAGTAACCAAAGGCCTCCTGCCCCCGTATCCGGCCCCTCGCCTAGGCTCGGTGTTCCCTCACTCCGGCATTGCTCCGGGGGCACGCCGCCACAGGCCATCCCTGGCCTGATGGCGGCTAGCTCGGCATTCATGCCGAGCTGCCCCCTGCTCAGGGCTAAGGCGGCATACGTGCGTCGGCCAGTATTTTCAAGCCGACCCCCGATTCAACGTTGCCAGCAGGCCGTGAAACGCTTGCACACCTCAAAGCGCTGATCCAGATCGGCCATGCGTGCCTGATGTGCGCTCAGTGTTTCCTTCAGCAGTGCTTGCTGGGTTCGGTAGTAGTACTCGAGCATTTCATTATTGGTCGACATTGCCTTGCTACGGTCGGCCGCTTCGCTGTCGGGCAGCAGTTCCTTGATCGCAGGGGTGTCGAGCAGACCCAGACGGTTGCCGTAGTAATCCTTGTACAACTGCAATGAACGGGCCTTGGTGCCCCTCATCTCATTGGCGAACTGCTCCAGGTTCTGCTGATACTCAGTCCAATAGGCATCGGGCAGGCTGAAGGCGAGGCGCTGTTTGCGTTCCGCTATGGATTTGTCGAGCAGTGATTTCTGGTCCGAAGGGGAGTCCTCGGCGTCGGGCTTCATTTTCGCGACGACACTCGCGTCGACGATCTGCGCGATCAGCGCTGCACGTTCCGCTGACTGCGGTTGTGCTTCGGCGGGCTTGGGGAAAATAGGGTTGTGGCCGACGCAGGCGGGCAGGCCTTTGTTGGTCAGCACGATCGGCGAGCGCACAGTCTTGCCATCGATCTGGCGCAGACGGCTAAGGGTGACCTGGCAAGTGCGACCTACTTGGCGGAAGTCCGCTTCGTACTCGCCGCCGCTCTGCGGGGTGAAGTTGAACCCCACGGTGCACACGCTGCCGGTGCTCAAGGTATTGGCTCGCGCGAATAGCTCATGGCCCGGTTGCAGCCGCACTTCCAAGTAGGCCTTGGCATCCTCGGGTGCAGCGGCACTCATGGCTGCCCGTCGCCGGGTATTGGCGCTGAACAGGTTATTGAGCAGCCCTGTGGTTTGGCCGCCGCAGTGTTCGGCATCGAACAAGTCGAGCGTCGAGCTGTCACTGCTGCTGATAAAGCGCAGCTTCGCCGCATCGGGGGCACTGGCGTCCGGGTAGGTGCCATTGAAACTGCACCCGCCAAGTACCAGCGCGGCAATGCTTACAGCGCCACGCACGCGCCATTGGGAAAAACAGAACATGTTGATAGATCGTCCTTGATGCACGGATGGGCGAAAGGCCATCATGCTAAAGAAGGCAGTCGCTACCGTCCAGCGCGCCTGTCGTCCCTGAATTTCTCTGGGTTTTTTCTTTGTCTCCCACCGAGGTAGCGGAATGTTTGGCTCGCGCAACATCTTTGCAATTGGCCTGATTGGATTACTGGCCGGTTGTTCGTCAATGCCATCTGAAATGGCGTTGAATTCGCCTGTTTACAACGCGCAAAACGCGGGTCTAGTGGTCGGCACGCTGCTGGAAGGCGGCCCCTACGGAACCTACCTTGAATTTCGCGATATCAAGAGCGACAAGACTTATGGCTGGGGACCCAAGGATGATTACTCGGCATGGCTACCTGCCGGTGACTATGAAGTGAGCCGCCTGGGTCACCGTCGCGGGGTCATGGGGGCTTACTCCAAACCGCTGCGTTTCACCGTCACCCAAGGGCAGCTCAATTACCTTGGCGAGATGGTCTACGGCTGCTCGGCCGTCGCGCAACCGGCTGCGGTGTACGGCGTATTGAACTGCGGGTTCCTCGCGCTTGGCGAATGCACCGTCCCTAGCCCTAGCGTGAACGTATGCGTGGTGGACCGCCAGGATCAAGCGATCAGGCATTTTTTGCAGCAACACCCCGAGCAAGCCCCTTTGCCCGTGCGTAACGCGGTCATGTCGGCAGCAGCCTCTGGATCGAGCGTCCGCTTTCCCTAGGTTTTGTGCGAAAAGTCGGTGTGGGTGGAATTACCGCCATGATTGGCTGGAGGCCCACATGACAAGGCGCTACGAACTCCCCGACGCATCGTGGGAATTGATCAAGATCTGGTTTCTCCAGAGCAGAAACTGGGTCGTCCACGTAGCGATGATCGTCTAGTACTCCACTGTGGGTTCGTGCTCGGGCGCTACTTGGCGCGACGACGGTACGTTTGACCGGATACTGGAGCGCTTGCACATCCAATTGAACCGTGAAGGGCTGATCGATCTGGACACCTGGATGATCGACTCCACTGCGGTACGTGCAACCCGAGCCTCTTCAGCAACCGGAAAAAAAGGGGGCTGAAGAACCACTGGATCATGCGTTGGGCCTAGTCGAGGTGGCCTTACTACCAAGATGCACATGATCTGTGACGCCAATGGCGTGTCGTTACGTTTCATGCTTTCTTCGGCCAAGCCAGCGATATCGCCCATGCACAACCGCTGCTGGATCAGGTACGAATTCCCGGTAAGCCGGGGCGACCACGCAAGTGCAGTCGCTGGTTACTGGCTGATAAAGGCACTGCTCTCAACGGCCCAAGGATGGCTTTGCAAATTTCGACGCCGCTCGCAGCCGGGTGCGAGATTTTATCCGCTGGTACAACCATGAGCTCCGCCACAACCGCATCCACTTCGTAACCCCTTGCGCAGCGTCATCGCGGCGAAGATCAAGAGGTGCTGGCCATGTAGCAGCAAGTCCCTTATCAACCTACGCATCGCTGGTCAGGTGCGACGCGTAATTGGCAGTCCATCGGCGCCGTCACACTCAATCCAGAACGAAAGTAACAGGCCCTGAAAACAGTGACATAACAATACGACTGACGTAATAACGAATTTGCCAAGAGCTGGTGTCGAGTGTAGAAGGTGGAAAAACTTCAGGAAGTGCCGAAGTATATTTAAAAAATAAATAGTAGATGGAGATGATGATGGCTGAAGGGAATCAGGCTATTGGGGAAGTGTGGGCGTTAGTTGCTGGTGGTAGTGGCAAGCGCGAAACTAATGATCGTCTTGTTTGCCCCCGTTTACTTGACGATCAGCACGGCATGAGTGCTCTATGTTACGCCAGTGTGTACAGGGTGGCGTATGCGTGAGTTCATGACATTCGATGCAGCGGAACCTGCTTTAGTTGCCCGTAGGCGCACCGCCCGTGCTTTGTGTTCCTCCATCAGCAATAACCCTGATGGTCGGGAGGCGCTTTATAAACTCCTGTTCGGATCAGTGGGTGAGGGGTTTGAACAGTGGGGCAATTTCTTTTGTGAGTTTGGTTCGAACATAAACATTGGTGACGGTGTTTTTATTAACGCCAATGGGGTGTTCCTCGATGCGTTTGAAATAAACATCGGGAACCGTGTGTTTATCGGACCTCATGTCGGTATTTATACCTCTAACCATGCCAAGGATCTTGAGCAGCGGCGTCGTTATATAGAATCGGGTGCACCTGTAGTCATTGAAGATGATGTATGGATTGGCGGCGGCGCAACAATCTTGCCGGGCGTCACAGTGGGTAAGGGGTCAATTATCGGTGCGGGTGCTGTCGTGGCAAAGTCGGTTCCGCCACACAGTAAAGTGCTGGGCGCTGGTTCTCAGGTTTATCCGATCTAATCAATAGAGGGCATAAAGGGATGTTTGTCTATCAGTCACGCGTGAAAGACCAAATTGTTGGCTCTGTTAAAGATGTCAGTGTTCATGCAGAGGGTGGCATCTACACGGATGCGATTTCGGGCATGTTTAACGTACCGTTCGGGTATTCGTGCGACCCCATCAAGCAGCATATTTCCAAAACGTTGACGGATCTGCCTTTCCACCCCAAGGATCATTTCTATTCGTCCGAGCTGTTTGAAACTTCAGAGCTGCTGCTCAAACGCGCCAAGATGGAAGATGGCGGCTTGTTGTATGTCAACAGCGGCTCGGAAGCCATCGAGTCGTCGATTGCCATGGCCTTGGAATATCACCAGCGCAAAGGCAATACGTTCAAGAAGAAAGTGATCTGCCGCAAGCACTCCTATCACGGCGCCACCTTGGGGGCCCACAGTATTACCGGCAGGAACGATTTCAAGGACCTGCGTTGCAGCGGTTACGACACGATTCGGATCAACCCGCCATTCCCTGTCGTTCACGAAGGTCAGGCTTTGGAAATGCACAGTGTGGCGGATGTGGAGAATATTATTCTTCATTATGGTGCGGAGCAGATCGCTTGCATTATTTTCGAGCCGGTCAACCATTTGAAAGGGATGCGGCAAACTCCCCGCGAGTACCTGATCGGTATTCGTGAACTGTGTGACCGTTACGATATTGTGATGATTACCGATGAAATCGTGACCGGCGCCTCTCGAACCGGAGAGTTCTTGAATACCCATCAGTTTGGGGTTTCTGCCGATATCGTCGCGCTCGGGAAAGGCATCAGCGGTGGTTATTACCCGGCATCCGCTATGGCGACATCCCATAAAATCGCCTCGGTGTTTGACAAGCCAGAGCCGTGGATCCCGTTTTCCTATTCGCATACCTATGCAAGCAACCCGGTTTCGATCGCGGCCATCAATGCGTCGATGCGCGTGCTGGAACAGATAGAGGCCGCAGGGCAGCTACAAAAACTCATTACAAAGACTCAGGCGCTGTGTCAGGAAATCGCCGGGAATGAGCGGATCGCCCGAATTGAATCCCACGGCTTGCTGATCGGCATAACCCTGGACTCAAGCCTTGGGGAGCAGGCAGGCAAGAAATTGGGTGGGCTGTGCTTTGAGAGGAAGTTGATTATCCGAGGTGAGGAAGATTGGGCTTGCCTGGCGCCCGCCTACATCATGTCAGAAGAAACGCTAAGTGACGTGTTCGAGGTGTTGAATGAATCAATTAGTCAGTTATGACCTCGAGCCAGTTGCCAGCCTGTTGACGCCGTTATATGGCATTCGTCAAAGCGTGCATAAACGGAAGGCGTACCTGACGGCCGATGAGTATGTGCGTGCCAATGAGGAAATTGAAGTCGGTATTGCCGAGTCGTCGAAGTGCCAGACGATCAACGAACTGTCGGTAGCCATCGCCAGACAATTTACGCCGTTCTATTCAGACGTAAGGGTCTGCCTGGAGCGGATTCATGAAATTGCCGGTTACGGAACCCTGGCATCTTGCCTGTCGTCACTGAACATTGCCGAAGCACTGTTTGCATTGGAACTCTGCAATGCGGCAGGGGTGGCCAATCAGGATCTGGTGATTGGCAGGGGGCATATTGCGCCATTGTTTTATGCTTATCGTCATGTGCTCAATGGTATGCCTTTGGCTTTTTTGGCTGCGGTTCACGACAAGATTCCGGCTGTTGTCAATAAACACTACGGTTTTGCCTACAGCATGCGGCATAGCCTGGGCGAGGGAGTGGGCATTGCGTTGGGGCGGGCGAATACCAATCGTGATGCACGTGTTATCTGTGTGGCGGGTGACGGTGAGTTGAACGAAGGGGTGTCTTTCGAGGCGATTCGCCTGATTGGCGAACTTGAGGTCAAGAACCTGACGTTGATAGTGGACAACAATGGCAGAGGGATTGACCCACTTCCCGGGAAGTTGAGGCCGGAGTATTTGGCCGCCTACTTCTCTGATGTTTATGAAGTGGATGGACACGACACCCAGGCGATCAGTGAACACATTCGCCAGGCAGAGAAGGACCATCGCTCGGCCGCGATCATCTGTCATACCGAAAAAGGCGTTCACTCCTTCAAACGTGCCAGCCATCAGAGTTTGATGACGTCAACGGACGATCAGCAGAAGAATGATCTGAGGAAAGCTTCCAGTTGCAGTCGAACGGCCGACATTATCGAAGAAGTTCGCTCAGGGGCACCTGTCCATGTATTCACTGCGGATCTGGCCGCTCGGTTTGGCCTTAAGTCATTGTCCGGTTATTGCAACACCGGCCTGGCCGAGTCAGCGTTGCTGACCTGCGCGATGGGGTGCCCGGATGATGAGCTGAAGTTTGTCCTGACCGATGACAAGTATTACCTCAACGCGATAGATGTACTGCACTCTGCTTTGATTGCCTGTCGTAATTTGCATGTCATTGGCGCTCGGAAGAACGGTGTGTGGGGCGGAGCTACATACGCCTCAACCGTATTCAGCTTGCTGACGGAAGAAACCGTATACGAACTGACAGACCCTCTCGATCTGTTGGCCTGTATTCATCGGCAGAAAGCACAGGGTGGAAACGGCCTGTACTTAATGTACGACCAGCCCATGGAAAGAGTGTGCGCCCTGAGAGAGAAGTACCGGAAGCTGTCTGAAGATATCTATATTTTTCAGCCCGAGTTTGCCGCCGGTTCATTGATAGTGTCAGCGGAGTCGATGGCGTACGAAGCCTTTCAGGTCGCCACGACAAAAAGATGCACACATATCCGGTTCCTGTCCGTTCGGCCGGATCTTGAGCTGGTTAAAGAGATGCTGAGCCAATGTGCCGAAATTATTGTCGTAGAACATAACAGTGGTCGCTTCAACCTGGCTGAATACATTGAGTCCCGGTTGCTGGTCCGAGTTCGCAAGGTTTCCGGTGATGCCTATGAGTGGCCAACAATCGAGACTTTCCAGGAAAATGTTGCACCTCGAGCACTGGGTGCATTGTTGGCTGATCCGCCGTACGCATTAGTTAATTAGACTTCACACGTTTAAATGCAGTTTCAACTACTTATTGGTTTTCTGAGCCCTGTATAGGGTTCGGCGGGCTTTCTATGGATTCAGGAGCAGTGGTTTATGACGCAGGGAAATAAAGCGCAAGGCAAGTTGTCCGGTAAAACCATGATCGTCGTGGGCGGTGCCAGAGGCATCGGCTCCGCGATTGTTGAAGTACTGGCCAAAGAAGGTGTTCATGTCTACATCTTTGATACCGACCGGACACCCAATGCAATCAACCACTATCAAACTCAGGATGTCAGTGGTTATCAGGCGGCTCGCACGCTGGCGGCGGATCTTGTGGAGCAAGGGCTTTCGGTAAAGGCCATTGCGGTCGACGCAACGTCTGAAGCCCAGGTCATAGAAGCCGTAGCGGGCGTTGTCCATGAGTCAGAGCACTTTTACGGCCTGGTCAACGCCATTGGCAGCAGCCACCTGATCAACACGGTTGAATCATCGCTGAGCGAGTTTGACGCGATCGTGCAAACCAACCTTACAGCACCTTACTTGACGTCGCGTGAAGCTGCCCGCGCACTGATCCAGAGAGGCAAGGGCGGCGCGATCCTGAACATCAGCTCCATTGCCGCAAAAGTCGCCTTTCCTGGAATATCTTCCTACTGCGCCGCGAAAGCCGGGTTGCAGGGCTTCTCTGGCGCCTTGGCGCTGGAGTTGGCCACTCACAATATCCGGGTCAACTGCGTTTGCCCCGGCATCGTCAAAACCAATATGTGGAAGTACCTGGAGAACCGCCTCATCGAGCCCAACGAGTCTCTGGATGACTTGTGGGCTCGCATGGAGGGCCTGATCCCGTTGGGTCGTACACAGATCCCGGAAAACATTGCCCGGTTCTGTCTGGCGGTGCTTGAGAACGAAGACATCACGGCTCAATCCCTGTCGGTCGATGGCGGAATGAACCTGTATGGATGACACCGTTGGCACTACGCCTCTTTTGCGCGAAGACCCGAACACCGTACTGAGGATTAGTGATCGTGTGTTCGGTGCCGAGCATTGCGCACAGCTGCGTTATGTAGCGCCGGTTCTGAAAATGCGAAGCGAACCCGGTAGCGATTCGTTCAATATTCCAGGGCTTCATACGGTGGACAGCTTGGGCACTTTGCTCACGTCGGTGACGGGAGAGTTTGCCCTTGGCGCTGACATCAAGTTATTCAGCCTGGCCAAGTTTGATGCTGCTGGGCTCTTTCTTGAAGTCGGGCTGCACAAGCTGAAGTTCGGTGTTGAAGAGTACGGCAGCAACAAGAAGATCGTATCGGTGCATTCATCGCCCTATAGCGATGAAGTCAATGGCATCGAGGTAAACGATGAGCCTGTGCGGCTGTTCATTTCGCGAAGTGGGGATGTGTTCTCGTGTTATCTGAGTGGCTCTGAGGGTGCCGTGGTTTTTCATCGGGCGTTCTATGTGAGCAACTGCCCGGATGAAGTGCGCGTCGGGTTTAGTGTGCAGTCGCCCTTTTCCGAGGGAGCGGCCGGGGAGTTTTCCCGGATTGAAATATCCTCACAGTCCATGGGACTCATCAGAGAGTGAGCAGGTATGACGAGCAAAGACACCTGGTTGATAGTTTCTGATTTTGACGAGACGTTCATGCCGGTCTTGTCATCTCGAGAGGCGGATGCCGGGATAGACAAACTGGAAAGCTGTTTGAATCAACTGAAACGCAAGCACCACCTGTTGTTTGGCTGGGCTACGGGAAACAGTCAAGCGGTGGTCCTGGACAAGATGAAGAGATACCCCGAATTTCCCTGGGACTTTGCACTGACCAGTCTGGGAACCGAGTTGTACTGGAATCACCCGGACAGTGTTCTGGAGGATGAGGGTTGGCCGTTACAAGGCGCAGGAACCTTTCCAGAGCGGGTCATAAGGCTGAGCGCCCTGTTCGAGCAAAAGGGTATTGAGTTGACGTTGCAGTCGGAGGCTTTCCAGCAAAAACGCATTCGGGGTTATTACTTGAATGCCGATGGCAATGAAGCGATCGCCATCGAGCAGATCCATAGACTCTGTTTGCAGGTTGGTCTTGAGGCCTCGATTACCTACGCCAGTGCCGCCGCCGGCGACCCTGAGAATGTCTACGATGTAGCCATCATGCACCCGGGGTGCGGAAAGAAGCAGGGGGTCGATTTCATCGTCAAGAAACATGAGATTTCCCCCGCCAGGGTCATCTCGTTCGGGGACAGTTGTAATGACATCGAGATGTTGAAGGCCTGTTCATATGGTTACCTGGTGGGCAACGCTTCGCACGAGGCCAGGCAGGCGTTTGATCGTGTTGTTGAGGGTTTCTATTGTCACGGCATCGTTGATGGTCTTCAACGGCATTTTTGAAATGGGATATGCATCTACATGGACAGTACAGTGCACACGGAGCATCACAGTGATAAACAGATATTTGATATCTACTTCGGGTTTATCAATACCTACACCTTGTTTTTTGCGGATGAAGTAAAACTGTTTGATCTGCTTGAAGGCAAAGCGCTGAGGCTGGGTGAAATCGGCTCGGCATTGGAACTGGCACCTCGGGCCGCTCAGGCGCTTGTGGCTATGTGCACCAGTCAGGGGCTGCTTGAGAAGAGTGGGGAGTGCTATGGCCTGACGTCTTTGGCGCAAGCGTTTCTGACCCGAAAGTCGGAGACCTCGTTCAGTGGTGTCCTGCAATCCGCACGCCACAAAGAAGATGCGTTCTCTTATGCATTCTTCAAAGAGTCGATGCTCAGTGGAGAGTCCGGGTTGTTCGGTGAGACTGATCTGTTTGAGAACAATGCCCAGGACCAGTTACACAGCGAAATTTTCACCAAGGCGATGCACAGTAAAAGCAAAGGACCGGCTCGGGCCTGGTCGGGTCGGATTGATCTGTCCGGGTATCGCTGTCTTCTGGATGTGGGCGGTGGTTCGGGTGTTCACTCTATTTGTGCGCTGGAGAAATGGCCTGAACTGAATGCCGTGATCTTTGATCTTCCCTATGTCTGCGATATTGCCGATACCTACGTCGAGCAGTACCGAATGGCGGGGCGCATCACAACCCATAAAGGAGACATCTGGGCGTCTGAGTATCCAGCCGCCGATGTGCATCTTTACAGTGATATCTTTCATGATTGGCCGCTGGACAAGTGTCTGTTTCTGGCCAAAAAGAGTTTTGATGCACTGCCCAGCGGCGGCCGTATCATTCTTCATGAGATGTTTTTTAATAAAGACAAGACTGGCCCACATAATGTCGCGGCTTATAACGCGAACATGTTGCTTTGGACCCAGGGTCAGCAATTGTCAGAGACCGAGATAAGGGAGCTGCTGACGATCGCCGGTTTTCGCGATATTACAGTTTCCCGCACGCAATACGGTGACTGGAGCCTGGCAACCGGAATCAAGTATTAAGGTTGCTGACAACCAATGCCCTATGAGGGCGTTTTGATTGCACAGTGTGAACTCAAGGTCCGGCGCATTCGCCCCGGACTTCACTTGTGTCTTCTTGCGGGAGATTAAAGTGATCCCAGTACGTTACCGTATTCTTTGTATTTACTCCGGCATGCTGGCGTTGACCCAGTATGAGTGGATGCGCTTTGCGCCTATCACGGATCAGGTGTCCACCCAGTACGGTATTACTTATGGGGAAGTCGGTTCATTGTCTTTGGCTGTGACGGCACTTGCATTACCGCTGGCACTTCCCAGCGGTGGCCTGATTGACCGGATATCGGTACAAACAGCCTTGCGTATCACCGCCATTGCCATGTTGTTGGCGGCCTTGATCCGGGTGTTACAACCCCATTATGAATACCTGCTTGCCGGCCAACTGTTGTTCGGGTTTGTTCAACCCTTGACCATGTCGCTGCTCGTCAAGTTGATGATCACCTGGTTTTCTGAAGACGAACATGTGCGGGTCACGACGCTGTTCAGTACGGTGATTTTCCTGGGTATAGGCTCCGCGTTCATGATTGTCCCGTTGACGGAGGAGGGGAACGTCAGCAGTTCGTTGTTGATTGACGTCGCGATCCTGGGGCTGATTGCGCTATTGACCTTCATTTATGTCCCGCGAGATGGCCCTCTTGTGCAAACAACGTCCGCCCCGACCAAGTCCGGCGGCCATTTACTGGCGGAGGGTATCGATTTATTGCGCACGGCTCCGTTCACGGCTGTTTTGCTGATGATTTTTTTAACCAACGGCTATTTCTCCGCCATTACGACATGGCTGGAGCCGATCCTGTTGCGTCAGGGGATCGATGCCCAGGTTTCAGGATTTATCGTTGTTCTGATGTTGGCCGGTGGTATCGCGGGTATGACGTTCATGCCTTTACTGGTGCGTAGCGGTGCAAGCGTGGGGGGCATTCTGTCCGGGGTTTCATTGTTGGCAGGGGGAGGTACGGTACTGCTTTTCACCTCGGGTTCCCCTTGGATATTGAGCCTGGCAGGGATCGTGATCGGTGCCGCGCTGTTATCTCCGCTGCCTCTTCTGCTGCAACTGATAGCCGACACTGCCGGACTCTCCAGGTCTGGGACGGCGACCTCAATTTTCTGGTTAGTCGGCAATATTGGTGCCACGATAATGATCGCGACGTTGGGGGTTATTGCCGACCACGGTGACTGGGGAATGGCAGCGGTATTGCTGTGCCTGGTTCTGGTCGTCCAGATAACGATTTCGCTCATGGGCTTTCGAATGGTAGGCGCTCGCACCACCTGACTTCATACGGCTCTATGTAGATATCCGTTGCTGCGGTCACGGCCGTTTATGGTTTCGCTCTTACAGCGATTCACTTTGGAAAAGCCGGAATGCCGGCCCAGCCCAAAGTAAGCAAAGGGTTCCTGCCCCCGCATCCGGCGCCTCGCCTAGGCTCGGCGTTCCCTCACTCCGGCATTGCTCCGGGGGCACGCCGCCCCAGGCCATCCATGGCCTGGGGCGGCCAGCTCGGCATCCATGCCGAGCTGCCCCCTACGCAATGCCTGCGTTCGGCCTCCTGAAGGGGCAGGCAGATCAAAAGCCAGATCAAGAGCCAAGGCAAAGCCAAGCGCGTTATACGCGCTGTCGTAGGAGCCGGCTTGCCGGCGAATTGGCCCGTAAGTCATACATCGCCCTTGCTGACGCTTGCGCAATGCCTGCACTCGGCTTCCTGAAGAGGCAGGAAGATCAAAAGCCGGAGAAAACCCATGCGCGTTTTACGCGCTTATTGAATTCAGTGGCCTTCAGGGCTCCTGCCCAGTTCGCCACTGAATCACCTCCAGCACCGCGCAACCCTCCCGGGTGAGCAGATGCACCCCTCGGGTGACCCGCGTCAGGTCGCAGTCGGCAATGTCTTTCAGGTTAAGCGTGGACAGCGTGTCCATCAGATCCCGCACCACGGTGAAACGATGGGCCGCACTGCTGGCCAGATCGCTCAGGGAGGCTTGGGTGTCGAGGTAGAAAACGGCTTGGTTGGCGTCGTGGGTGTCGACGGGGGAGAAGCGGGAAATCGATTGATCGTCCATGGTCGTTACTCGTTGTAGAGCTTCCACCGTTTGCGGCCAAGCAAATTGAGGGTGGCAGCTGTGTGAGGGTTGGCCGACCGGCTACAACGACACCGGCACACCTGAAGGTGTCCCGCACACAGCCGCCATAACACAGAATCGCAGGCACAAAAAAAGCGTCTGCAATGGTGTTTTGGACGCTGATGCGTCGTTGTAATTCGACCGGCCAAGGTCGTTCGCGGATTTTGCCGCGAGGGCGAACTATAGGGCGCGCGCGAGTAAGGTGCAACCGTGTGTTGGTGGGGATGTTTGAAGCGGTGTTTCGTGGGGGCAGTGGTTACGGCAGTTATGTGATGAGGTTTGAATCGCCATCTTGTTTTACAAAACTCTATACGCCAGAAGCCACTGGCAGAGTTTGGCCAGAAGCGGTCATTAATGCCTAGGAAATCCAAGCGATCTAGTGTCCCCGGCTAGGTCTCTCCGAGCTCAGACGTTGAAGACGATGGTGTCCAGGTGTTTACTGGTGGACACCGTCGTTCTTGGTTAGGGTTGGGGTGAAACCGTTGTAGCTTATGATCGTTCGGGTTCCCAGTCCCAAAGCGTTATCGCCACTGGGCTACGACCAGATCTGACAGGGATCTCCGTAGAGATTCATCGCCAAGGCTCGAGAGGGATCACCACTAATCTCCCTGTTGGCATCGTGGCAGGCCTGAATCGCGGTCTTGCCTGACCTCCAGTGCTTGAGGAACTTTGGCGCCCAGCTGGCTGCGACCATTGCTTCCATCGGCCAAGGCGAGGCGATGACTGTCGAGCACCCATTAGAAAGAAGCTCCTTTGCCAAACCACTCGTAGTGTTAGCATCCGGCACCTTATCCGAGCGGCCACCGCTGCATACAAACAACACCGCAACACGTGAGTCGCGAACAGCTGTCGCGACCACATCAGCAGGAACCTTTAGCGACCCCTCGTCATTTAAGGTATGGAAGTAATTGCCTTCGGGGGAGACCCGTCCATGTGCCGCTATAAATACTAAGTCCGAGCCCGCAAGTGTTGCGGGCGGATGGTTGCTTGTATCCAGTGCCACTCCGTATTCCTGAAACTCTCCCTCCAGATAACCGAGTAGAACGTTGAGGGTCTGGGTCGGATCACCTGCATTGGATATCCAGGCGTTCAGTCGCGGCTCGTCAGCAGGGCGACGGCTGAACGATTCTGCGAGCCAAGCCATGGAAGGTGCGGCACCAACAGGTTGAGACGCTCCGAAAAAACCATTGCTGGTCCATAGCAGATTGCTCGGCATCGAGCGTAGCTCTGACTCCATTATGACCAGGGTCGCGCTCGCCGGAAGTGTCTGCCATTTGCACTCGGCCAGGGACTTATGCATTGCATGCTCCTTTTCCCAGCTTTGCGTTCCAACGTCTTTGCAGTAGTCATAGGGGTACAACTTCGACCAGCTCTTGAAGCTGTCGTAGCTAAACTCCTTCTCTTCCACGAAAGTGAACTGGCCTCCCTCATATCTGAGGGATAATAACTGACCGAGGTTATCGAACGCGGCCAGCACCAATGCTATCCCGCGTTCACTCAGATGTTCAGCTACTGCCACAATCTGCGAAAGGGACCTAAACCCGGAAGGGGGGCTTGGGTGTCGCGTCCATCCCGGAGCGGCGACGCCTCTGTCGGCTAGAAGCTCAAACGGCAGCAAGAGTTCGGCAGGCTCTATGCTATCGCGTTCAAGAGTCAGCAACGTTCTCGCTGCGACGGTCAACTGCGTTGAGTCATATGCGGCATCGTTGGCGAACTTTGCGGGTTCTACTGATGTGTACTGCGTCCAAAGGTCGCGAATAGGGTTCTCCCCATCCATTAAGGTCTGGACGAACGGCTTTGATGAGAAGGTATGGCTAGCGAGTACCTTCATCGTCTGAGCTGCGCTTGCCGGGACCTCAACGTTGAAAGTCTTGGAAATCTTCATGAGCTGGCCAAGCAGAGCCATGGTTTGAACACCGTCCTGGCCGCGATCAAGCGCCTCTTGACCAGCTTCGGCGGTACGTAGGAGTAGATCCGGGATCTCGCCAGCTCGGGCTGGAAGATCGCGGAGAACCATTTCAAGTTCGATAGTCAGTCTGATATGAAGCTGCTCATGTCGATGCTTGTCATAGCTTCCGCGGGCCTGCAGGGCCTTGTTGGATATCTCCAGAGCTTCCAAGGCATGGTCGAGCAATCCAGACTCCCTAAGCAGCCGTACCCAAAGATTGATCTCATTGAAGCTAGTCAACGGTGTCTGCCCCAGATTGGGACCCGCAATAGCACACGCAAAAGCAACCAAACTGGTGCGACGGTCCTGAAGGCGGCTGTAGACATCGGCCATGCTGAACCACGCGGCCTGGGCCGTAGATCGTGAATCGCCGCATTGAGAAAGCTGCTCTTCGCAGAGGTCTCTGGCCTGCTGCGCGTACCCAGCGTTACCTAGTCGTGTCATTGCTACCCGGAACAATACAGTAGTGAAACCAGGCGAAGACGTATGGGGCGCAATGCCGCATCCAAGAAGTAGCCAGTGCTTCAAGATCTCTACGTCCTGACGTGACTCAAGTGCAACGGCCCCCGAACTCATCATCTCGCAGATGGTTGCCATACAGACGTTTGGGTCGATTGAGATCAGCTCGCGTGGAAGTGTAGTTTTGCCGGGGATGCATGGCTCACGATCCTTAAGCCATTGCGTGCAAATTTCCGGGATTCTGCTCTCTAATAGAGCTTTCATCGAACTAGACGCCGGATATATGTCTGGTCCGAGGATAAGTCCTCCTTCTTCGATAAGATCGAAGACAACTTTCAAGAGGAGCGGAATTCCTGTGTCGCCACTACGATCTACCGACAGCAACTCAATCAGGCGCTGTCGAACGAAGCCATGCTGCGGTCGGACAGCCAGGTACCCAACGATCTCCTTGATGATTCTCGCAACCTTGTCCTCAACCAACGAGAAGTCAATTAAGCCTCTTCTGAGCAGAAATGCGTCGAGAACGGCCAACAATTCCCTGACTTCTTCCTCCTTCTCCGATCCGGCGAGTAAGTGTGCGACATTGATCGCAGCGACCACCTCATGTCTTGCAATCAAGTATCGAAGAATAGCTAGTGGCACTAGCTTGCCAGATGAACGCTCAGCCAGTATCACCATTTCTTTAGTATCAAGCGAATCAGAATCGGCCAGCAGCTGCAGTTGATATAGATACTCGCGCGAGCTCATGAAATCGGGGTGAAGCAGAGCTGCCGCTTCAGCGAAACGTTCGTCGGCTAATGCCCGCTCCAAGACCAAGTTCCGGACACCACTATCGGAAGCGTGTTCAGTGATCATGCGCAGCTCGAATTGTGCCCGCAGATTTGCATCGCCAATTCGTTCGGCGATGCGGGAAGCAATATAGAGAGAGCTCAACATGAGTTCATCATGGACAATTCTGTCTAGCAAGTCCTTAGCGTCAGCGTCAGCTCCAGCGTCCGCACACACATGAGCCATCCGTAGCAGTACTTCTGGTTCGGGATCAGCCGGGAGTATCAGCTTTTTGAACTCGTCATACGCGTGATCCGCCAAACCAGCGCTATGAAGCATTTGAATGGCTACAGCCCTAGTATCCACCTCATCACCAAGCTCCAGGCCACGGAGATGCGCGAGGGCTGCCCCTACCTCCCCATTTGCCAGCATCTGATCGCACAAATTAAGACCCTGCTGGATCCTCGATTCCCAATTGGAATAGCCATTTTCCTGACTCATAGTTACTCTCCAGAACCTTCATCCTTGCAGCTTGAGCGTACGGGCAAAATGCCCAACATGTAATTCAATTGTTCGCTGGTATTTCTGCCGATGCACTGGAGCTGAAGAGGCGTCGCTCACCTTATTGTTCTTAAATCAGGCCGCCCCCCCCCTATTCTTTCGTAGCTTCGGTATCTGGTTAAAAGACGCGCTCACTATTCCTTTTAATGATGGGGTCGGAAGGGGAGTTCGCAGGCAGTTGCCTATGAAATCTATACTTCGCCTCCTGCATCAATAAGTCGGAGATGGAGAGGTAGGCGTGAGCCTTAGCTTCGGCCGCGGAGGGGTTACAGAGGTAGGCTTTCGTGCCAAGGTCAGCACATTCCTTGGTGGCTGTTGGCCATTATCACAGACTTCGATCCTCTAATCACTTGCTTGGGGTTACCCAGCGGGTAAGGAGCAGGATCAGTTGGGTCTTTGAACACCCCGTGGCGCTTGGCTTGTAAAGGGCTGCCACGTGGGCTGTCTTACCCTTCTGGTTATCGCGAAGGTTGGTAGGCACCCAAGAAGCGTGGTTATCTCACTGCCATCAAGTTCCGGTCCGCTGATGCGAAGAGACGCTTTGGAACGTGTCACTGGCCCCATGACTTACTGCCTCCATTAAGAGGGTACAGCGATAGCAGCCTTCTCGAATGGCTCAGCATCCGGTTGTGGGCTGGCATGATCTGGGGTCTATTACGCGAGTGGCCGGTAGCTGCCCGTCGTGAACGGCTGCAACCGGCCAAAAGCGGTCATTAAGCTCATGAAAATTTGGGAGCAACTCAGCGCTTTATCGCCTCATATACGTAAGAACCAACAACTGATCCCGTTGCACCTATCACTATTGCCGTGATACCGGAGATTGCGAATGACCATACAGGGTACTGTTTTATGAAATCTGTAATTTTATAGAAAAGATCTTTTTGTATTCGACGTAGCTCGGACTGGCATTTTTCGATAGTTTCACTTGAAACTTTTTCTTGGCGAGACCGCTCTGCGCAACTTGAACAGAGGATAGGCTTGTGGCATGAATGAACAATATCTGTTTTTATACCATTCATATCAAAGATACACCCACGAGTCTCGTCGTGAGTAAAGTTGGTATGCTCTGCATTTGTGGGTATGCGGTTTCCGCTTCTTATGAAAAGCAATGAATATGCGTAAAAAAGACGATAAATTACATTCTCCAATGGAATATTTGAGTGTCTAAGTATATCCTTTATTTCATGAAACGAAAATACCACTCTATTGGACGTGAGACGTCGCGTATACCAATTCCCTTCAATTGGCACATTAACTATGGACACCAAAAAATCGCCAGTAAAACTCGTAGGCAATACTTTTTCTAGAGCTGCGTCTGTGAACTCCCACTCATGACCGTCGGATTGACAGTTGAGGGAGTAGTTTTCTATTTCTCCAGCCACTTCAAATATCGAAGACTTCCACTCTTTCAAGTTTTTATTTTGGAACTCCGCCTGAACATGCCCGATTGTTGCGACGGTTATTTTGATTTTTGGCATTGCCGATCCTTAGCTAGAGATAGTTGCAAATGAAGTCACATGTTGCATATGGCGAAAACTAATTTACTAGTACAGCTTGCGTTTCTCTCTCCATCCCTTTCGAGGTAGAGACTTTAAAAACTCTGATATATCACACGACAAAAGTATACAGCATGAATAAATGGCTTCGTTCACTCGGGCAGGCAGGTATGCACGTAAAACGCTATGCAATGTAGGCTCTCTTTCAGAAAATAAGATCAGCCTCTCTGAATCGCCCCGAGTTTCATAGATACTTTCGAGCCTCAGGGACACCAGCCTAGTCTAGTTAGACTGTCCGCTTTTGGCCGACAGCTGTCTGTCAAGAACGGTAGCTCATTGTCGGTTACTGTCGGTCTTGATCATTGCAGTGCGCAATATTTTGCGTTCGTTGATTTAGCTTTTTGCTTCCTTTTGGTGACGGAGGACTTAGGTTCTGCTCCAGATATTGCGGTGCAGGATCTGCTTTTTGTGCTGGTAGGTGCCATGGCTACGGCGAGCGAAAATGCTGAGTATCACTTGTAGTTCAAATTGCATAGATAGCCAGCCTTGAGATCGCTACGCCTGCTTCGCAGTCGTTCGTAGCCTTCTCCTACAGAGAACGCGAACGGCGATTAAACAGGCCGGCCGATAGGCCGCCGTCTGCTTTTGCTCTTGCTTTGGCTTTTGATCTGCCTGCCCCCTTAAACACGATGGCCGAACGCAGGCATTGAGCCGTGGGTAACCCGGCAGGACGCCGGGTTAGCCGCACTGGGCCAGGGATGGCCCATTGCGGCGGCCCACGGATCAATGCCGGAGTTCGGGCATGCCGAGCCTAGGCGAGGCACCGAGTGGAGGGGCAGGAGCCCTTTGCTTACTTTGGGGCTTTTCCAAAGTGAGTCGCTGTAAGAGCGAAACCCTAAGTGGCCATTACCGCAGCAACGGATATGTACACCCAAAAGACCGCAAACTCAGGTTTTACGACCGCTGCGCGGCCGAGCGGGAGCAAGCTCCCTCGCCACAGTAAGCTCGCTGAGCCCCTTGCTCACCGTGGCGTTTCAACCTGACTCGTTGCAGGGCGCCGACCAGCAGCAACGGATATGCCCACCCATCTCAATGCACAATCTGCGCAAGAAACGCCTTAGCCCTCTCACTCTTCGGCGCCCCAAAAAACGCCTCCGGCGGCGCATCCTCCACAATCCGCCCCCCATCCAAAAACAGCACCCGCTCCGCCACCTGCCGCGCAAACCCCATTTCATGGGTCACACACAACATAGTCATCCCACTCCCGGCGAGCTTCACCATCACATCCAACACCTCACTCACCATCTCCGGGTCCAGCGCCGAAGTCGGTTCATCGAACAACATGATCTTCGGCTCCATGCACAACGCCCGGGCAATCGCCACGCGCTGTTGCTGCCCACCGGACAGCTGGCTCGGGTACTTATCCGCCTGGTTCTCGATCCCCACCTTGGCCAGAAACCCCCGCGCCAGTTCTTCGGCTTTTTTCCGCGATAACCCGCGCACGGTCATCGGTGCCAGGGTGCAGTTGTCCAGCACGCTCATGTGCGGGAACAGGTTGAAGTGCTGGAACACCATGCCCACTTGGCTGCGCACCTGGGCGGCTTCGCGGGTGTTTTGCGAGAGGTCGGTGCGGTCCACCAGGATCCGGCCTTTTTCGGCGATTTCCAGGCGGTTGATGCAACGGATCAGGGTCGATTTGCCCGAGCCGGAAGGCCCGCAGAGGACGATGCGTTCGCCCTGGCGCACTTTGAGGTCGATGTCGTGCAGTACATGGAAAGCACCGTAGAACTTGTTCACCCCGGCAATATCGATCACCACTTCACGTGGGTCGGCAGCAGGGCGGGCAGGCGCTTCGGAAGCGGCGGGAAGCGGGGCGGTCTGGGTCTGCATGGCGGTTCTCCGTCGGTCAGTTGAAGCGCTCGGCGCGGTAAGGAGTGGGGTCGGTAAACGGGGTTTCGCCGGTGACCATCTGCGCCAGCAGTTGGCCGCTCACCGGGCCCAGGGTCAGGCCGTGGTGGGCGTGGCCGAAGTTGAACCACAGGCCAGGGTGGCGCGGGGCCGGGCCGATCACTGGGCACATGTCCGGCAGGCACGGGCGGCGGCCCAGCCAGGGTTCGGCGTCGAGGCGTTCGCCCAGGGGGTAGAAGTTTCGGGCCAGGGCTTCGCAGCGGCGCAGTTGGATTTCGTTGATCGGGTCGTCGCGGTCGGCGAATTCGATGCCGGTGGTCAGGCGGATGCCGCCCACCATCGGCGCCAGGACGTAGCCACCCACCGGGTCGAGGATCGGGTGCTGCAGGCGGGTGCCGGGCACGGCGGCGTAGTGCATGTGGTAGCCGCGCTTGATCGCCAGGGGAATGCGGTAGCCCAGGGGTTCGAAGATGCCGCTGGCTTGCGGGCCCAGGGCCACCACCACTTCCTGGGCGGTGATCGGGCCGAGTTCGCTCTGCACCTGCCAGCCGCCTTCGATCTGGGTCAGGGTCAGGGCATCACCGATGACGAATTGGCCGCCGCGCTGCTTGAACAGTTCGGCGTAGCCGCGGGTCAGGCCGCCGGGGTCGCTGACGGTCTTGGGGTCGAGCCAGTGCAGGCCGCCCACTATGTCGGGGTGCAGGCCGGGTTCCAGGGCCAGCAGTTCGGCGCGGTCCAGTACCCGGTAGTTGAGTTCGTAGTCGCGCAGGTCGGCGGCGGCGCGCTGGGCGAAGTCGAAGGCCTGCTGGTCGTTGAAGGCTTCGAGCCAGCCGCCGTCGGCGATCAGCTCCAGCATGTTGGCCGGGCGGGCCAGGGCCAGGTGTTCGGTGACGCAGCGTTCGATCAGCGGCAGCATGGCGCGGGTGGCAGCGGCCAGGCCCTTGGGCGAGGAGTGGCGCCAGTATTGCAGCAGCCAGGGGCCGGCCTTGGGCAGGTGGCGCAGGCTGTAGCGCACGTCCGATTGCTGGTTGAGGCCGTAGCGCACCAGCTTGGTCACTTCCCGGGGGAAGGCGTAGGGAATCACGCTGGCGCGTTCGATCAGCCCGGCATTGCCGTGGCTGGTGCCATTGCCCGGAGGCTGGCGGTCCAGTAGCACTACTTGGCGGCCGCGGGCCTGCAGGTGCAGGGCGCTGCTGACGCCGACGATCCCGGCGCCCAGAACTAAGGTTTGGCAATGCATGTTTCAGTCCTTATGACAGGGGCCGCGCGGCGGCCCGCTAAAGGGTTCAGTTCAGGTGCCGGCCCAGGCGGCCTTCCAGGTACTTGAGGCTGCGCCGCACCACTTCGACGATCAGCAGGTAGAGCACCGCGGCCCACAGGTAGATCTGGAAATCGAAGCTGCGGGAGAAGGCCAGTTTGGTCACTCCCATCAGGTCGTAGATGGTCACCAGGGAGGCGATGGCGCTGGCCTTGATCATCAAAATCAGCTCGTTGCCCAGAGGCCCGATGGCGATCAGCAGCGACTGCGGCAGTATCACTTTGCGAAACGCGGTCCAGCGCGACAGGCTCAGGGCCTTGCAGGCTTCGCGCTGGCCCTGGGCAACGGCCAGCAGGCTGCCGCGCAGGATCTCCGCCTGGTAGGCGGCGGTGTTCAGGGTGAAGGCCAGCAGGGTGCAGAACCAGGCGTCGCGGAAGAACCACCACAGGCCCACGTCCTGCCAGAAGCCTTTGAACGAGCCCAGGCCGTAATACAGCATGAACAGCTGGGCCAGCAGCGGCGAGCCGCGGAAGAAGTACACATAGGCCCCGGTGAAGCGCCGCAGGAAACGATTGCTGGACAGCCGCCCGAGGGCGATCAGCAGGCCGAGCACAGCGCCCAGGCTGAAGGAAATCGCCACCAGCTTGGCGGTCACCAGCAGGCCGTCGATAAAGCGCGGGCCGTAGCGTTCCAGCAGTTCCTGGTTGAGGAACAGGTTCAGCAGGTCATCCAGGTTCATGGCTGCAGGCTCCGTTGCGCACGGTTGAAGCGCCGTTCAAGAAAGCTGAACAAGTGCCCCGACAGCGCCGAGAAGAACAGGTAGCCAAAGCAGGCCACGCTGTAGAACAGCATGGGTTCCTTGGTCACGCTGACCGCGAGGTTGGTCTGGCGCATCAGGTCCACCAGGGAAATGGTCGACACCAGGGAGGTGTCCTTGAGCAGCGACAGCCAGTTGTTGGAAAGGCCGGGCAGGGCGATGCGCGTCAGTTGTGGCAGCAGCACCCGGGTGAAGGTGGTGCGCCGCGACAGGCTCAGGGCGCTGGCGGCTTCGTACTGGCCCTTGGGCAGGGTCTTGAACGCGGCCAGCCAGATCTCGCTGGAGAAGGCGGCGAACACCAGGCTGAAGGCGATCATCGCGGCGACGAAGGTGTTGATCGCCACTTCACCGGGGTAGCCCAGGGCGCCGAGGATTTTCTGCGCGGCGATCTGGCAGCCGTAGTAGATGATCAGCAGGGTCAACAGCTCCGGCAGGCCGCGAAACACCGTGGAAAAGGTCGTGGCCCAGGCCCGTGCCCAGCGGTTTTTCGAGCGTGCGGCCAGGGCCACCAGCAAGCCCAGGGGCAGGCCGATGGGCACGCACGCCAGGGCCAGGGCGATGGTCACCAGGGCCCCGGCGAGCAGGGCCGAGCCCCAGCCGCCGCTGGCGAAGGACAGGAGTGACAGCTGTTCGAACATGCGCGAACCCTCTGGAAGAATGAACCGTGCAGGGCGCCGCCGCGTTCAAGGGAACGCGGGGCTTAGGCAGCGGCAAAGGCGGCCAGTCAGTAGATGTCGAAGGCGAAGTAGCGGCTGGAGATCTGCTTGTAGGTGCCGTCGGCGACGATCTCGTCCAGGGCCTTGTTCAGGCGCTCGCGCAGGGCGTTGTCTTCCTTGCGCACGGCGATCGAGGCATCGGCGGTGGTGCCGTTGACGTCACCGATGATCTTGCAGCAGTCCTTGCCGGCGCTTTCCGCCCAGGCCAGCAGCGGGAACTTGTCGGCGATCACCCCGTCCACGCGCCCGGCCGCCAGATCGCTGTTGGCTTCGTCCAGGGTCGGGTAGAACTTCACGTCGGCGCCGGCCGGGCCGTAGTGGTCCTCGGCGTAGATGGCCTGGGTCGAGGAAGCCTGGGCGCCCACGGTGCGGCCCTTGAAGTTGGTCTGGGCATCGCTGATGTCCGAGTCCTTGGCCACCGCCACCGACAGCGGGGTGCGGTAGTAGTGGTTGCTGAAGGCGATTTTTTTCTTGCGTTCGTCGGTGGCGATCATCGAGGCCACCACGGCGTCGTATTTCTTCGCCAGCAGCGCCGGGATGATGCCTTCCCAGTCCTGGGCGACGATCTGGCACTCGACCTGCATCTGCTTGCACAGGGCATTGGCGATGTCCACGTCGAAGCCGTGCAGCTGGTTGTTGGAGTCCACGTAGTTGAAGGGCGGGTAGGCGCCTTCGGTGGCGATCTTCAGGGTTTCAGCCTGGGCGGTGCAAGCGCCGATGACCAGGGCGCAGGCGCCGGCGAAGCGAAGGACGTTGTTCATGGAGCACCTCGGTTATTTATTGTTTTGCGCGGGTGGACGATGTGTAGCCAACAAATTCGTTATGCAGGGCGGCGGTGGCTTCCAGGCGTTTTTCCACCTCGGGTCCCAGGTGCTTGCACACCTCGTTGATCAGCAGGTGCACCAGCGACAGCATGGCCGCGGTGGATTCCCAAAACAGGTTGAACTCGGTGGGCACGCGGAACACCTCGTCGGCGTTCTGCTCGGCCCAGTCGCAGAAGGTGTCGGTGACCAGGGTCACTGGAATCCCCGCCTCGCGGGCCTTGTGGCACAGGGTCAGGGCGTGGCGCGAATAGCGCCGGGCCTCGAACACCACCAGGGCGCAGTCTTCGGCGGGGCTCAGCAGCACGTCGGCGAAATGCCCGGCGGAGCCGTCCACCAGGTGCACGCCGTCGCGCAGGTATTGCAGCAGGTGGACCATGGAGGCGGCGATGCCGCGCTCGGTCTGGAACCCCGCCACATACACCCGGCGCCGGCTGGCCAGGCGCTGGACCACGGTCTGCCAGGCTGGGGTCAGGCTGTATTCGTAGACCTTGACCAGCGCCGCCACTTCCAGCTCGAAGCTGCGGGGCAGGCCCTGGGCCGCCGGGTTGGGCTGCTGGCGAAATTCCTGCAGGCGGTCGCCCACCAGCCACGGGCCTTCGCCGAGGTCGTTCTTCAGGTCGTTTTTCAAATCCTTGAAATGGCTGTAGCCGATGGCGCGGCAGAACCGCCCGACGCTGGACTCGCTGACGCCGAGTTTTTCAGCGATGTCGGCGGCGGTCTGGAAGGGCAGCTCATAGAGGTTGGCCAGCATGTAGCTGGCAATCGCCCGGCCCGACGCGGTGGCGCTGGACAGGCTGCTTTCAAGGCGTTGTTTGATGGATTGGCTCATGGGTTTTCATTGTTATTGGCCGTTGACAATGGAAAATGAATGTTTTCTGTCATTAAGTCAATATTTGACAGTTAACTGGCGTGACGCGATAGTCAGGCACCTTCCAATAACAATTCCAATGGAGCCACCATGTCCCACGCGACCCTGGCGCAGGCTGATGTCGAGTACCTCGACCTGCCTGCCTTGACCGACTTGCTGCAACGGATTTTTCTTCGCCACGGCACCTCTGCCGAGGTGGCCCGGGTGCTGGCCGACAACTGTGCCCGGGCCCAGCGCGATGGTTCCCACAGCCACGGGGTGTTCCGCATTCCCGGCTACCTGTCGTCCCTGGCCAGTGGCTGGGTCAGCGGTCAGGCCGTGCCGCAAGTGGAGGATGTGGCCCCCGGCGTGGTGGCGGTGGATGCCGCAGGCGGCTTTGCCCAGCCGGCCCTGGCCGCCGCTCGCGAGCTGCTGCTGAGCAAGGCCCGCAGCGCCGGGATCGCGGTGTTGGCGATTCGCAATTCCCATCACTTCGCGGCCTTGTGGCCGGATGTCGAGCCCTTCGCCGAAGAAGGCCTGGTGGCCCTGAGCCTGGTCAACAGCATGACCTGCGTGGTGCCCCATGGCGCCCAGCGCCCGCTGTTCGGCACCAACCCGATTGCCTTTGCCGCCCCCCGCGAGGGCGCCGAACCCATCGTCTTCGACCTGGCCACCAGCGCCATTGCCCACGGCGATGTGCAGATCGCCAAGCGCCAGGGCGAGCAACTGCCACCGGGCATGGGGGTGGACCGCCACGGCCAGCCCACTTGCGATCCGGCAGCGATTCTCGACGGCGGCGCCTTGCTGCCCTTTGGCGGGCACAAGGGCTCGGCGCTGTCGATGATGGTGGAGCTGCTGGCGGCGGCGCTGACCGGTGGCAACTTCTCCTTCGAGTTCGACTGGTCGCAACACCCGGGGGCGCAGACGCCCTGGACCGGGCAACTGCTGATCGTCATCGACCCCAACCACCTCGGCGGCGGGCGGTTTGCCCAGCGCAGCGGCGAGCTGGTGCGGCAGATGCAGGCCGTGGGCCTGGAGCGTATGCCCGGGGATCGGCGCTACCGCACCCGGGCCAAATCCCTGCAAGAGGGCATTCCCCTGGCCGCTGCCGAGCTGGCGCGACTGCGGGCCTTGGCGGGGGACGACTAAACGGCCGACGACTAAGGGCTTGATCCCTTCGCACCCGGGTCCATGAGCCCTTGGTGTTACTCCAGGTAGTGGGCCCGGTAGCGGGCTGGTCGTGGATCGGATTTGCCGCTCCCTGCCAGCCCCTCGAAAGCACCGTGAACTTGCCCCCAAGGCAGCCTATGGGCGGCCTTGGCGGGTTTCGATAATCGCCTCCGACAACTCGTCCCCCGATTGCGGAGTGCGCCATGCATAACAATAAGAACTGCCAGTACCCCCTGATTCCGGCCCTGATCGTCGGCCTGTCGACCCTTGGCCTGGGCTCTGTCGCCGAAGCCGAGATCCTGCTGTACGACAAGGACCAGACCACCTTCGCCACCGACGGCTACATCAATGCCTTCTACGTCAACAGCGACGTCGACCGCGCCGGCGACCAGTACGACCGCCGGCAGGCGCGGGTGAAGATGGGCTTTCTGCCCAACTACCTGGGCTTCACCATGGGCAAGCAGGTGGACGACCTCAAGCTCGGCGCCCGGGCCTCGTTCTGGGTCACCATCAACGACAGCGAAACCAACGGCACCGACACCGCCATCGACGTGCGCCAGTTCTACGGCACCGTGGCCAACCCGGAGTGGGGCGAGGTGCTGATCGGCAAGGACTTCGGCCTGTTCGCCCGGTCCAACATCCTGCTCGATGAAATGCTCGCCGGGTACGGCCAGGTCAGCGACAGCCTGGGGCTGGTGGACGGCGGCGGGGTGTCGTTTGGCAACATCGGCAGCGGTTATCCCTATCCCTTTCCGTCGTCGCAGATCACTTACCGCAGCCCGCTGATGGACGGCCTGCGGGTGGCGGTGGGCATCCTCGACCCGGTGGACACCAACGACAGCAGCGCCCTGGGCAAGGCCTACCAGAAGAACCCGCGCACCGAGAGCGAGATCACCTACCAGTTCGACCTGGGCGGGGCCAAGTTCTACAGCTGGCTCAACGGCAGCTACCAGACCTCCGACAACACCGACCCCAACGTGCAGTCGGTGACTTCCAAGGGCCTGGGCTATGGCCTGCAGGCGAAGATGGGCGGCCTGTCCCTGACCGGTTCCGGGTTCCAGGCCAAGGGCATCAACCCGTTCTTCACCAACAATGCCGGCGAGGCCACCCTGCGCAATGTCGACAGCAAGGGCTACCTGCTGCAGGGCTCGTACAAGGTGGGCAAGAACCGCCTGGCGCTGTCCTATGGCAAGACCAAGGACGACGGCAACGGCGTGGTCGGCAGCGGCGCCGATTACCAGACCCGGGGCGTGGCGCTGTTCCACGACATCAACGACAACCTCAAGCTGGTGGCCGAGTACAACCAGTTCGAAATCGACGGCCACCACACCAATGCGCAGAACGAAAACACCGACACCTTCGCCGTGGGTGCCGTGCTGACCTGGTAACCCCAGCGCCGGCCCTGGCGTGCGCATCGCGCCCGGGCCGGCGCCCCGCATTCCCTCTATTTCCCGTATCTACGCCTTCCCCTGTAGGAGCCGGCTTGCCGGCGAAGAGGCCCGTAAGCCCTGCACCAGACCGGCCGACGCCTTCGCTGGCAAGCCAGCTCCTACGGAGGTCGCGCCCGGCTTTCCCTCTATTTCCCGTATCTACGCCTTCCCCTGTAGGAGCCGGCTTGCCGGCGAAGAGGCCCGCCAGCCCTGCACCAGGCCGGCCGACGCCTTCGCTGGCAAGCCAGCTCCTACGGAGGTCGCGCCCGGCTTTCCCCGTATCTCCCGTATTTACGCCTTCCCGTGTAGGAGCCGGCTTGCCGGCGATGAGGCCTGCCAGCCCTGCACCAGACCAGCCGACGCCTTCGCTGGCAAGCCAGCTCCTACGGAGGTCGCGCCTGGCTTTCCCTCTATTTCCCGTATCTACGCCTTCCCCTGTAGGAGCCGGCTTGCCGGCGAAGAGGCCCGCCAGCCTTGCACCAGGCCGGCCGACGCCTTCGCTGGCAAGCCAGCTCCTACACGGTGGTTGGGCATTCAGGCGGTCACGCACCTACACCCATGGAACCGGCTACCCGCTACCCAAGTAGCATTCGTGCCCCGGGGCCGGCTTCGTACACTCATTGCTCAGACAACCCGCGCCGGAGGCGACGATGCAGCAAGCCCAGAGCGAGGGCGTGGTCAGTGCCATGTCCCAGGCCGTCGATCCGCAGCAGGTGGCCCAGGACCTGGCCAGCCAGTTGCTGCATCCGCACCTGGGCTTCGTGCTGTTTTTCTGCTCCGCCGAATACCCGCTGCACACCCTGGGCCCGGCCCTGCAGCAGAGCTTTGGCTGCATCCCCCTGGTGGGCTGCACCAGCGCCGGGGAAATCACTCCCCTGGGCTACGGGCGCAATTGCGTGACCGCCATCGGTTTCGATCACCGGCACTTCTCCATCGCCGCCGAACTGATCGACCAGATGGAGCACTTCAGCCTGATCGACGCCCAGCAGATGGTCGAACGCCTGGTGGGCCGTTGCCGCAGCAACACCCTGGCGCCGATCAAGGGCAACAGCTTCGCCCTGACCCTGCTGGACGGCCTGTCGAGCCGCGAGGAAATGGTCCTGGCTGCCCTCAGCGCGGCCCTGGGGGACATTCCGCATTTCGGCGGTTCGGCCGGCGATGACAACTACCTGACCCACACCCACGTGTATTTCGGTGGCGAGTTCCACAGCGGCGCGGCGGTGCTGGTGCTGGTCAACACCTGGCTGGATTTCGAGGTGTTCACCACCCACCACATCCAGCCCCGGGAAGAAAAACTGGTGGTCACTGGCGCCGACAGTACTTTACGCCGGGTCTATGAACTGAACGCCGAGCCCGCCGCCGAGGAGTACGCGCGGCTGATCGGCGTGCCCCTGGCGCAGCTCGACCATCGGGTGTTCGCCGCCCACCCGCTGGCGGTGCGGATCAACCAGCACTTTTACGTGCGCGCGGTGCAGCAGGTGCACCCGGACCTGAGCCTGAGTTTCTACTGCGCGGTGGAGAACGGCATCGTCCTCACCGCCATGACCCCCGGCCCCTTGCTGCCCAACCTGCAACAGCTGTTCGACGGCTTGCAGCAGCGCCTCGGCGTGCTGTTGCTGACCATTGGCTGCGACTGCTTTTTGCGCCGCCTGGAGCTGGAGGGGCAGGGCAGCCTGGAGCAGATCGGGGCCTTTTTGCGGGAACAGCGGGTGATGGGTTTCAATACCTACGGAGAGCAGTTCAATGGCATGCACATCAACCAGACCTTCACCGGGGTCGCCATTGCCCGCAGTCGAACTCCGGCCCGCCGCTGAGCTGCAAGCCCAGCTCGACTGCCTGCAGCGCGAGAACCGCAAGCTGCGGCGGATCAACAGCGCGCTGATCGAGCGGGTCGAATCCGGCATCACCCGCGGCAACGATCCTTATGCGGCGTTCCAGCATTCGGTGGTGCTGGCCGAGCAGGTGCGCGAACGCACCGACGCCCTGAACCAGGCCATGGCCGAGCTCAAGGCCGGCAACCATCTGCTCAGCGAAGCGCGGCTGCGGGCCGAGACGGCGCACCAGCACCTGATCGACGCCATCGAGAGCATTTCCGACGCCTTCGTGCTGTTCGACCAGGAGCAGCGCATTGTCCTGTTCAACAGCCGCTTCCGCGCCTTCTGGAGCCACAGCCGGGTGCGGATCATGGCCGGCATGCGCCTCTCGGAAGTGCGCAGGTTGCTGACCAGCACCGGGCTGTTCAGCGAGGAACCGCGCAGTGGCGGTGAAGAGCAGTTGCTCTATCGCCTGCACAACGGCCGCTGGCTGCAGGTCAGCGAGCGGCCGACCCGGGAAGGCGGGCGGGTGATCCTGTTTACCGACATCACTGAGGTCAAGCACAGCGAAACCCTGCGCCGGGAACAGGCGGTGGCGCAAAAGTCCCACCTGCTGCAACGGGCGGTGGACAACCTGTCCCAGGGCGTGGCCATGGTCAGCGCCGAGGGCGTGCTGGAGTTGTGGAACCGGCGCTTCCTCGAACTCAGCGGGCTGGCCCCGGTGGCCGCGCATCGCTTGTTTGCCGAGGTCATCGGCGACAGCGAACTGCGCCTGCTGAGCCCCGACAGCCGCGACACCAACGGCCGGCCGATCCACGAATGCGAGCAGCGCCTGAGCGATGGCCGGGTGCTGGAGATTCGCACCCATCCGTTGCCCACCGGCGGTTTCGTCAACACCTTCACCGACATCACCGAACGCTACCAGCACGCCGAGGCCCTGAGTGAAAGCGAACGCTGGATCCGCCTGATCACCGACCATGTGCCGGCGCTGATCGCCTACCTGAATGCCGACCTGGTGTACGAGTTCACCAACAAGGTCTATGAGGAGTGGTACTGCTGGCCGCGGGGCGTGATGCTCGGCCAGAGCCTGCGCGAGGTGCACAGCGAGCAGCACTACCAGCGCCTGGAAAGCTATGTGGAGCGGGCCCTGGCCGGGGAGAGCGTGACCTTCGAATTCGCCGAGACCAACATCAACAACCAGGAGCGCTACATGCTGCGCTCCTACGTGCCCAACCGCCTGGCCAATGGCGAGGTGGTGGGGATCTTCGTGCTGATCCGCGACATCACCGAGCGCCGGCGCACCGCCGAGGCCCTGCATCAGGCCTACCAGAACCTGGAACTGCGGGTACGCGAACGCACCGCCGAACTCACCACCCTCAACCAGCAACTGCTGCGCGAGATCGAAGAGCGCAGCCGGGTCGAATCACGCTTGCGCGAAGCCAAGGCCGAGGCCGAACGGGCCAACCTGTCGAAGACCAAGTTCCTCGCCGCGGTCAGCCATGACCTGCTGCAACCTCTGAACGCCGCGCGGCTGTTCACCAGCGCCTTGCTCGAGCGTCGCGACCCTCAGGCCAGCAGCGCCCTGGTGCGCAATGTCAGCAACTCCCTGGAGGATGTGGAAAACCTGCTGGGCACCCTGGTGGACATTTCCAAGCTCGATGCCGGGGTGATCAAGGCCGATATCGCACCCTTTGCCTTGAGCGAACTGCTGGAAAACCTCGCCGCCGAGTACGCCCAGGTGGCCCGCAGCGAGGGCCTGGAACTGCACTTCGTGGCCTGCTCGGCACTGGTACGCAGCGACATCCAACTGCTGGCGCGGATCCTGCGCAACCTTTTGAGCAACGCCATCCGCTACACCCGCCAGGGCCGCGTGGTGCTGGGCTGCCGGCGCCAGGGGCACTGGCTGTCGGTGGAAGTCTGGGACAGCGGCATGGGCATCGCCGCCGAACGTCTGGAGGAAATCTTCCAGGAGTTCAAGCGTGGCGAAGAGCAGCGCCCGGACCAGGATCGCGGCCTGGGCCTGGGGTTGGCCATTGTCGAGAAGATTGCCGGGATTCTCGGGCATCGCATCGGCGTGCGCTCCTGGCCGGGGCGCGGTTCGGTGTTCAGCGTGCAAGTGCCGATCAGCGCCAGCGCGCCGGTGCCAGCGCCGCGTCCGGAGCTGGGGGAAGCCCTGCTGGAACGTTTGCAGGGCGCGCGGATCTGGGTGCTGGATAACGACGCGGCGATCTGCGCCGGCATGCGCACCTTGCTTGAGGGTTGGGGCTGCCAAGTGATCACCGCCTTGTCCGAAGAAGACCTGGCGCGCCAAGTGGACGACTACCGTGCCGAGGCCGACCTGCTGATTGCCGACTACCACCTGGACCAGCAACAGAACGGCATCGATGCCGTGGCACGGATCAATGCCCGCCGCGCCCTGGCGATCCCGGCGATGATGATCACCGCCAACTACAGCAACGAGCTCAAACAGCAACTGCGCGAACTGGGCCACACCCTGATGCACAAACCGGTGCGGCCGATGAAACTCAAGACCGCCATCAGCCACCTGCTGAGCCCAACGCGGCATCCCTGACAACCGTAGGAGCTGGCTTGCCAGCGAAGGCGCCCGAAAGACCGCCTTCGCCGGCAAGCCGGCTCCTACAGGGCCCCCCACGAAATCACTGACTGCTGTAGGAGCTGGCTTGCCAGCGAAGAGGCCCGCAAGATTGCCTTCGCCGGCAAGCCGGCTCCTACAGGCCCCCCCACGAAATCACTGACTGCTGTAGGAGCTGGCTCGCCAGCGAAGGGGCCCGCAAGATCGCCTTCGCCGGCAAGCCGGCTCCTACAGGGCCCCCCACGAAATCACTGACAGCTGTAGGAGCTGGCTTGCCAGCGAAGGGGCCCGCAAGACCGCCTTCGCCGGCAAGCCGGCTCCTACAGGATCGGCGGCACGCTCATCTGAATTCAGCGGCGCAGGTAGGCGCCGAAATCAATATCCCCAGCACTGAGGATCGCTTGCACCCGGTTGTGCACATTGAGCTTGCGCAAAATCGCCGAGACGTGGGCCTTCACCGTGGTTTCGGCAATGTCCAGGGTGTAGGCGATCTGCTTGTTGGATTCGCCCTTGGTCATCCGTTCCAGCACCAGCAGCTGTTTGCGGGTCAGGGCCTGGAGCAGTTCCGGGGGGAAGCTCGGGGTCTCGCTGTTGCGCCGACCCGGCTGGCTTTTCTGGGTGCGGATGATGTCCGGCGGCAGGTACACGTTGCCGTTGAGGATCTGTTCGATGGCCTCGGTCATCTGTGAACGCGGCGAGGATTTGGTGATGAAGCCGACGGCGCCGTAGGTGATGGCCTGGAGCACGATCTGCTTGTCCTGCTCGGCGGACACGATCACCACCGGAATGGTCGGCGCTTCGTTGCGCAGGGTGATCAGGCCGTTGAGGCCGTGCATGCCGGGCATGTTCAGGTCCAGCAGGATCAGGTCGAGGTCGTCGTGTTCCTGGGTCAGGGCCAGGGCGCTGTCCAGGTCGGCGGTTTCCATCACCTCGCTGCCGGGAAATCCGTCGCTGATGACGTTGTGGATGGCTTCGCGAAACAGTGGGTGATCGTCGGCTATCAGAATTTTATACATGGCCTTTCACCTCGTTATTGTGGTTATGGGGGCGGCAACGCCGTGCTGCGGCGCTCAGGGAAAGGGGTGCGGCCGGGCCGCTTCCACGGGCAGGCCGGCGGCTTCCCAGGCATCCAGGCCGTCGCGGTACCAGTAGAGGTTCCTATAGCCCAGGGCTGCCGCGCGTTTTACCGCGTTCCAGCTCAGCCAGCAATCGGCACGGCAATAGAACACCAGGGCGCGCTGCGGATCGGCGTGGCTCAGGCGTTGCAGGTTGCCGGCGAAATAGGCCTGCCATTCGGGGCTCAGTTCGCCGTCGCCGGTATTGGCCAGCCAGTGGCTGCCGGGGAGGTTGGCGTGGGGCTCGCTGTCGATGAAGCGGCCCTGCAGCCATTGCCGGCGGTAGACGTCGATCAGCAGTGGCGCCGGTTGCTCCTTGAGCAGTTGTTGCAGGCCCGGGGTGTCGATGATCCGGCCCTGGTCGATCTGCAGCGGGGTCGGGCTGCGGTACAGGCGGGTGCGATAGCCCTCGGCGGAAAACAGCGGGGCAGCGGCCTGGGCGGCGCCCAGGGCCAGGCTCAGGGTTAGCGCAGCCAGGGTCTCTAAGGCACGGGGCATAAGGCTTTTATCCTTTTTGTTATAGGCCCATTACATGCCAGGGCAGGGCCTTTTGTGAATGCGACCATCGACAGCAAAAGCAGTACCAAAGTCGTAGAAAACCCTGCCGCCAAGAGGGTGTTGGCAAAGCCGGGATGGGGGCTTGCCGGCGGTTGGCCGACGCCGGTGTTCGCCGGCTATGCAGAAAGTAGCGGGGCAGCAGTACCAAGGTAGTAGGCCGGCACTCTTGCGCTGGCCTTAGCATGGGCTGCAGCGGCCATGGCCACCCGGAGGACCTCCCCATGCGCATCCTGAAAGTGCTGCTCTTGCCGTTGCTGCTGATCCTCAGCCTGATCGGCGTCGATCGCCTGCACGGCTCACGGTCGGCACCGGCGGCGAGCCAGCCGGCGGCGCTGGGGCGCTAGGCATGTCGGCCCTGTGGCGGATCAATCTGTGGGTCACGGCCTGTTTTGCCCTGCTGACCCTGGCCTGCGCCGGGCTGTTGCTGCGCCAGGCGGCGGACGATGTGGCGCGCGAAGTGCAATCCGCCGAGGCCTTGGTGCAGTACCTGGGGGACAGTGCCGAACGTCAGCCCGCCAGCCTGCAACCGCAACTGACCCGCAGCCTGCGGCATGTGCGGGTGCACTGGCTGGCGCCGGATGAAGACCCGGCGCCGCTCGGTACCGTCGCTGCCGATGGCTGGCTGGGGCGCCTGCTGCTGGGTAACAACCCGCCCAGTGCTCGGCTACTGGAACTGAATGACGGCCGGCGCGTGCTGATTGCGGTGAATGCCGCCGCTGAACTGGGGGAAGTGCGCCAGGCCTTGCAGCAATGGTTTGGCCTGTGCGCGCTGGCGCTGCTGCTCAGCCTGCTGAGCATCGGCTGGGCGGTGGGGCGTGGCCGGGCCTGGCTCGATGAAGTGCTGCACGCCCTGGGCCAGGTCTCCGACGGCCAGATGGCGGTGCGCCTGCGCAGCACCGCGCTGCCGGAAACCCGCCAGTTGGCCGAACATTTCAACCGCATGGCCAGCGCCCTGGAGCAGGCCCATGCCGACAACCAGCAACTGACCCAGACCCTGCTGGCGGTGCAGGAGCAAGAGCGCAACCACCTGGCGCAGACCCTGCACGACGACCTCGGCCAATACCTGGCCGGCATCCGCGCCCAGGCCTGCCTGCTGCGTCTGGTGGTGGACCAGCCGGCCCTGGTGGCCAGCACTGCCCAATCCCTGGAGCTCAACTGCGAGCACCTGCAACAGGGTTTTCGCGCCATGGTCCAGGACCTGTACCCGGTGGTGCTGGGCCACCTGCCCCTGGCCGAAGCCCTGGGGTTGCTGGTGCAGCAGTGGCAAGCACGTCAGGGGATTGAATGCCGGCTGCGGGTTGGCCAGCGCCTGCCGGCATTGCCGGGGGCGAGCAAGACCCACCTCTATCGCCTGTTGCAGGAAGCCCTGACCAACGTCGCCCGGCACGCCGGCGCCAGCCAGGTGCGGGTACGCCTGCAACGCAGCGGCTCAGGGCTGCGCCTGCTGATCCGTGATAACGGTCGCGGTGCACCCCAGGCCCGGCGAGCGGGTGTCGGCCTGCATTCCATGGCCGAACGGGCCCGCTGCCTGGGTGGTGAGCTGCGCATCATCAACTGCCCCGGCGCCGGTTGGGCGCTGGCCCTGAATGTGCCCTTGGAGGCCTGATGAATATCTTGTTGGTGGATGACCACGCGGTGGTCCGTCAGGGTTACGCCAGCCTGTTGCAGGCGGTGTTGCCGAGCATGCGGGTACGTGAAGCGGCCAATGGTGAAGAAGCCCTGGCCCGGGTGCTGGAAGACGTGCCGCAACTGGTGATCATGGATTTTGCCTTGCCGGGCATCAGTGGTTTGGAGACCACTCGGCGCCTGCGCCAGCGTTTGCCGCAGTTGCGGGTGTTGTTTTTCAGCATGCACGACGAACTGCCCCTGGTGCGCCAGGCCTTGGAAGCGGGGGCTTCGGGGTATCTGACCAAGAGCTCGGCCCCCCAGGTGCTGATCGACGCGGTGCACCGGGTGCTGGCCGGGCATGCGTACATCGAGCAAGGGTTGGCCACGCAGTTGGCGTGCACGCCGTTGCGCGACGAGAGCGACCCGCGCTTGCAGAGCATGACCCAGCGCGAGATGGAGATTTTCGTGATGCTGGCCAAAGGCACCCCGGCGCGGCTGATTGCGCAGCAGTTGTGTATCAGTGGCAAGACGGTGTCGAACTATCTGACCTTGCTCAAGAGCAAGCTGCAGGTCAGCTCCCATGCCGAGCTGGTGCATCTGGGGATTGATATGGGGGTGGTGCGGGTGGCGGGCTAATTGCGGTTTCGCCTTTGCGGCCAGGAGGATGGAGTACATATCCGGTGCTGCGGTAGCGGCGGCTTAGGGTTTCGCCCTTACGGCGAGTCCCTTTTTACAGTCGCCGGAGTGCCGGCCCAGCAAAAAAAGAACCAACAACGCTCGCCTCTCCATGGGCCCCTCGCTAAGGCTGGGAAGGGGCCTGAAGAGCAAGAGCCAAGCGCGTATTACGCGCTTTTCGTAGGAGCCGGCTTGCCGGCGAAGGGGCCCTAAAGTCATGCATCGTTCTGGCTGACGCCTTCGCTGGCAAGCCAGCTCCTACGGGGCGCTACACACGGCCTTATCCTCAGGTCGGCCGCAAGGCCGCCGTCAGATTTTGCTTTTGCTTTTGCTTTTGCTTTTGCCTTTGCTTTTGATTTTCCTGCCCCTTTAAACACGATGGCCGGAGTGAGGGCATGCCGAGCTTAGCGAGGCACCGAGTGGAGGGGCAGAAGCGTTTTGCTTACTTTTGCCTGGGCCGGCACTCCGGCTGTTCAAAAGTGAGTCGCTGTAAGAGTGAAACCGCCAGCCGCCGCTACCGCCGCATCGGATATGTACTTAACCCTTCATCAGCCGCCGCTACCGCAGCACCCGATACGCACTCATCCCCCTACTTATCCCACGTCCGAGGACACCCCTCACACCCCTCCATATTGGCATCCTGAAAATTCCCGTAATGCTGCCGCGCTCCCCGTAGATCAGCCCCCTGCAGATTGCTCTCGCCAAACTTCGCTTCCTGCAGATTGGCATCGCTCAGGTCAGCCCCTTGCAGATCCGCCTTGCTCAACCAGGTCATTTCCAAATCCGCCGCCTGCAGGTTGGCCTGCTGCAGCTTGGCTCCGGACAGCCGGGCAAATTGCAGGTAGGCCGCGCTGAGGTTGGCGTTCTTGAATTGCGCGCCCTGGGCAAACAGGCCCCAGCCCTGGATCGCCACCAGTTTGGCGTCGGTGAAGTCCGCCAGCCGCAGGTTGCTCTGTTGCAGGCTGGCGCGGGTCAGGTTGGCGCCCTGCAGGCGGGCTTGTTCCAGGTTGGCCAGGTCCAGCTGAGCGTGGCGCAGGTCGGCGTCACGCAGGTCGGCGCCGGCCAGGTTCATCTTGCGCAGGTCCTGGTTGGCCAGCTTGGCGCCCCGCAGGTTGGCCCCGGGGCACTGGCTGGATTCGGCAATCAGGCAGCCGTTGACGGTCAGCGGTACGTCGTTGCCGTCGTCGTCGACGTTCATGGCCAACGCCGGGGAGAGGATCAACATCAGGGCCAGTGGCAGGTAGTTCATGGTGCGGTTCTCCAGGCGGGAGTGAAGGCGGGTGGGGCGAGGGTGCGGGCTTGCGCTCGATCGGCGCCCTGGGGGCGCAGCCGTGCAGAGCCCGGCCCCCGGGGTGTGCCTGGCACCTCCCGGGGGCGGGCTTCGGGAGCGCTGCGCGACACAGCCGAGCACGCTCCCTCGCCACAGACAGGACGGTGACGGTCAGCGCTGGGCGCTCTGGTTATCCCAGCTCGGGATCTTGAACACCCAGAACGAACCGCCTTGGGCCACCGGCTTGGTCAGCTCGGCCATGTCGCCGCCCCACAGCGGCACCGCGCCGCCGTAGCCCACGGTCACGCCGATGTACTGCTCGCCATCCTGTTCCCAGGTGATGGGCGGCGAGACGATGCCGCTGCCGGTCTGGAATTTCCACAGCTCCTTGCCGGTCTTGGCGTCGAAGGCCTTGAAGAAGCCGTCGCCGGTGCCGGTGAACACCAGGTTGCCCTTGGTCGCCAAGACCCCGGCCCACAGCGGCAGGTGTTCCTTGTGTTCCCAGACCAGCTTGCCGGTGGTCGGGTCCATGGCGCGCAGGGTGCCGACGTGGTCGTCGTACATGCGCTTGATGCGGAACCCCATCCCTAAGTAGGCCGAGCCTTTCTTGTAGTTCACTTCCTCGGTCCAGTACTCCTCTTTCCACTGGTTGCCGGGGATGTAGAACAGCCCGGTGTCCTGGCTGTAGGCCATGGGGTTCCAGTTCTTGCCCCCGAGGAACGGCGGCGAGACTTCCACCGGCTTGCCCTTGGTTTCACCCGGCAGCGGCTTGGCCGGACGCTGGCCTTCGTTTTCCACCGGGCGCCCGGTCTTCAGGTCGATGTGGCTGGCCCAGGTGATGTTGTCGACGAAGGGGAAAGCGTTCTGCAATTTGCCGTTGTTGCGGTCCACCACGTAGAAGAAGCCGTTGCGGTCAGCGTGGCCGGTGGCCTTGACCACTTTGCCGTCCTTGCCCTTGTAGTCGAACAGCACCAGTTCGTTGTTGCCGGAGAAGTCCCAGGCATCGTTCGGCGTGTGTTGGTAGAACCACTTCACTTCGCCGGTGCTCGGGTCGACGCCGACCTGGCCCGAGGTGTACAGGCTGTCGTAGTCGTGGGGGTTGCCGTCTTTCGAGGTGCGTGCCCAGGTGTTCCACGGGCCCGGGTTGCCGGCGCCGACGATGATGGTGTTGCTCTCGGCATCGAAGCTGGCGCTCTGCCAAGGGGCGCCGCCGCCATGGCTCCAGGCCTCGACCTTGCCGGTTTCGGTGGTCTTGTCGTCGGGCCAGGACGGCGCCTTGACGTCGCCGGTGGGGGTGCTGTCCTTGCCGTTCAGGCGGCCCATGTGGCCTTCGACGAAGGGCCGCATCCACACCTCTTCGCCGGTGTCCGGGTCGCGGGCGAACAGCTGGCCGACCACGCCGAATTCATCGCCGGAGCTGCCGTGGATCAGCAGCACCTTGCCGCTGCTCTTGTCCTTGATCAGCACCGGGGCGCCGGTCATGGTGTAGCCGGCGCTGTGGTCGCCGAACTTCTTGTTCCACACCACCTTGCCGGTGTTCTTGTCCAGGGCGATGACCCGGGCGTCGAGGGTGCCGAAGTAGATCTTGTCGCCGTAGATCGCCGCGCCGCGGTTGACCACGTCGCAGCACGGGCGAATGTTGTCCGGCAGGCGGTGGTTGTAGGTCCACAGGCGTTTGCCGGTCTTGGCGTCGAGGGCGAACACCCGCGAGTAGGAGCCGGTGACGTAGACCACGCCGTCGCTGACGATGGCCTGGGATTCCTGGCCGCGCTGCTTCTCGTCGCCGAAGGAGTAGGACCAGGCCGGGGTCAGCTTGAACACGTTCTGGTCGTTGACCTGGGCCAGCGGGCTCCAGCGCTGGGCGTTGGTGCCCATGCCGTACTGCAGCACGTCCTTGGTGGTCAGGTGGTCGTTGGCGATGTCTTCCCAGGTGACGTTGCGGGTGCTCGGTGCAGCCGCGGTGGCGGCACTGGCGCCGGCGCTCAGGGACAGGCTGCCGGCGAGCACAAAGGCCTGCATGGCCAGGGTCAGCGGGGAAAGGGTGGGTAGCGTTCTTATTCTCATGGTGGCAGTTCCCAGTGGAGGTTTTGGCCTGACTAGGGTGTGCCGGGGCGTGGCCTGGAGATACGGAAAAAGTCCCGCGCTTGCCGGGAAAACTTCCCAGCCGGCACCTGATTTAGACCCGCACCACAAGCCCTACTACCAAGGGAGTAAGGCCCGGCCACCAAAGCAGCATACGGCTGCCCCGGGGGCTGTTTCTAAGATGGCGCCACGGCCTCTGTCGAGAGGCCTCGCGTGCAATCTTGAGGGCATGACAATGATAAGAAAACACAACGCCTGGCTGGCCGCCGGGCTGCTGGCCGGCCTGTTGAGCAGCGGTGCATGGGCCCACGGCAACGTAGTGCCCCAGGCGGTGGAAACCAAGGGCCTGACCCCGGTCAAGGACGCTGGCGTGACCCTGGACGGCGACGGCTGGGCCGCGGTCAATCCGTACCGCGCCAGCCCCGAGCGGGACAAGGCGGTGGAAATCGGCGCCTCGGCCTACAACCAGAACTGCGCCGCCTGCCATGGCCTGGAAGCCAAGTCCGGCGGCATTGCCCCGGACCTGCGCATGCTCGATGTCGGCGACGCCGGGGACGAGTGGTTTGTCGAACGGGTGCGCCACGGCGCGGTGCGCGATGGCCGGGTGTACATGCCGAAGATGGCCGACTACCTGAGCCAGGAAGCCCTGTGGGCGGTGCGCACCTACCTGGACAGCGTGCACGTCGAGGAGTGACGGCCATGGGCCTCAGGGGGCTGTACCTGGGCGGCCTGCTGCTGGTGTCGCCGCTGGCCTTTGCGGCCCGCATCGAGCCCGGCCCGGACCCGGTGCCGTCGGTGATGTGGGCCTACTACCAGCGGCAGATCCTGGCGGACGCACCCTTCGTCTTCGATGAACGGGTCAAGCTGCTGGCGCCGCCGTTTGCCGAGGATGCACGCCAGGTGCCGCTGGAAATCGACGCCCGGGCCTTGGCCGGCGAGGTGGTGAAGATCCTTGCCTGGGCCGAGCTCAACCCGTTGCCGCGGATCGTCGATTTCGAGCCGGGCGCCGGGGTGGCGCCCTGGCTGTCGATCCGAATCCGCATCGAACAGGCCACGCCTTTGCGCGCCGCGGTGCTGACCCGCGATGGCCTGTGGCACGTCGGCTCGGCCCTGATCGACGCCGCCGGCGGTGGCTGCACCGCCCCCAGCCTGGTGCGCAGCCAGCCCGGCTGGGAAGAGCACGTCGGCGAGGTGCTGGGGGCGCGTTATCCCCGGGGCAGCGCCAGCCGTTTGCGCCTGCAGGTGTCGCACCCGATGGACAACGGCCTGCTCGGCGGCATCCCCGAATTCTTTCTCAACCAGGTGCAACTGCTGGACGCCGACAACCGCGTGCTGGCGCGCCTGGAGCTGTACCCGGCGGTCAGCGAGAACCCAAACCTGGGGTTCGATATCCAGGCCCCCGGGCAACCCCGCCTGCTGTTGCGGGACAACAACGGCAATCAGTTCGAAGCGACCATTCCCTGAGCCGAGGAGCAAGCCATGCGCTGGATACTGCTGCTGTGTCTGAGCCTGAGCCTGAGCCTGCCGGCCTGGGCCGAACTGGACTACCGCCTCAAGCCCCGGCAGATCGCCGAGGGCACCTGGCTGCTGGAAGGCGGCACCGAGAATTTCTCCCGGGACAACGGCGGCAATATCGTCAACACCGGGTTCATCGTCACCGAGGCCGGCGTGCTGGTGATCGACACCGGGCCGTCGAAACGCTACGGCCAAGCCCTGCGCCAGGCGATCGCCGCCACCACCGAGCAACCGCTGGCCCAGGTGCTGCTGACCCATCATCACCCGGACCATGTGCTGGGCAACCAGGCCTTCAGCGACGTGCCCATCGCGGCCCTGGCCGGCACCACCGACCGGCTGCGCGAACAGGGCGACGCCATGGCCGAGAACCTCTACCGCCTGGTGGGCGACTGGATGCGCGGCACCGAGGTGGTGCTGCCCAACCGGACCCTGGAACCCGGGGTACTGGAGATTGGCGGGCACCGCCTGCGGCTGCTGGCCCTGGCCGGCCATACCGGCGCCGACCTGGCGATTTTCGACGAACGCACCGGAGTGCTGTTCGCCGGCGACCTGGTGTTCTACCAGCGCGCCCTGACCACCCCCAACAGCCCGGGGCTTGAAGTCTGGCTCGACGACCTGCAGCGCCTGCAAGCCTTGCCCTGGCGCCTGATCGTTCCTGGCCACGGCCCGGTGGCCAGCAGCGCCGCCCCCTTTGCCCAAATGCGCGACTACCTGGGTTGGCTGCACCAACTGCTGAGCGCCGGCGCGGCCCGTGGCGACGACATGGCCGAATTGATCCGCGCACCGATTCCCGAGCGTTTCGCCGCCATCAGCCTGACCCGTTACGAGTTGATCCGCAGCGTCAGCCACCTGTACCCGGGCTACGAGCGCAAGCGCATGCAGCGGGTCGACCTGCCCTGACCATCCCCGTTTAGGCGCTGGCTGGCCAGCGAAGAGGCCCACCAAACCGCCATCGCCGGCAAGCCGGCTCCTACAGAACTCACACCCTCTCATTGCCAGCTGTAGGAGCTGGCTTGCCAGCGAAGAGGCCCGCCAGACCGCCATCGCCGGCAAGCCGGCTCCTACAGAACTCACACCCTCTCATTGCCAGCCGTAGGAGCTGGCTTGCCAGCGAAGAGGCCCGCCAGACCACCATCACCGGCCAGCCGGCTCCCACACACCAGGACGCAGCATGGACGCAGGCATTCAACCTACGACCAAATGACGAGGGCCCCCCTGCCAACGATGCATTCGTCAGCGCTGCGGGGCTCTCTACCATCGAGCCATCGCCTGTCGTGGACAGGCATCGACCAGCAGAGGCCCAGCATGATCTACGCACAACCCGGAACCCCAGGCGCCGTCGTGTCCTTCAAGCCACGCTACGGCAATTTCATCGGTGGCCAGTTCGTGCCGCCGGTGGACGGCCAGTACTTCAGCAACACTTCGCCGGTCAACGGTGAGGTGATCGCCGAATTCCCGCGCTCCACTGCCGCGGACATCGACCAGGCCCTGGACGCCGCCCATGCCGCCGCCGAGGCCTGGGGCAAGACCAGCGCCCAGGAGCGCTCGTTGGTGCTGCTGAAGATTGCCGACCGCATCGAGCAGAACCTGGAGATCCTCGCGGTCAGCGAAACCTGGGACAACGGCAAGGCCGTGCGCGAAACCCTCAACGCCGACGTGCCCCTGGCCGCCGACCATTTCCGCTACTTCGCCGGTTGCATCCGTGCCCAGGAAGGCGGCGCCGCGGAAATCAACGAACTGACCACCGCCTACCATTTCCACGAACCCCTGGGTGTGGTCGGGCAGATCATCCCGTGGAACTTCCCGCTGCTGATGGCCGCCTGGAAGCTGGCCCCGGCCCTGGCCGCCGGCAACTGCGTGGTGCTCAAGCCCGCCGAGCAGACGCCGCTGTCGATCATGGTCTTCGCCGAGCTGATCGCCGACCTGCTGCCGGCCGGGGTGCTGAACATCGTCCAGGGCTTTGGCCGCGAAGCCGGCGAGGCCCTGGCCACCAGCAAGCGCATCGCCAAGATCGCCTTCACCGGCTCGACCCCGGTGGGCTCGCACATCATGAAATGCGCCGCTGAAAACATCATTCCCTCCACCGTGGAGCTGGGGGGCAAGAGCCCGAACATCTTCTTCGAAGACATCATGCAGGCCGAGCCTGCGTTCATAGAAAAGGCCGCCGAAGGCCTGGTGCTGGCGTTCTTCAACCAGGGTGAAGTCTGCACCTGCCCATCCCGGGCCCTGGTCCAGGAGTCGATCTACGAGCCGTTCATGGCCGAGGTGATGAAGAAGATCGTCAAGATCAAGCGCGGTAACCCGCTGGACACCGAGACCATGGTCGGCGCCCAGGCATCGCAGCAGCAGTACGAGAAGATCCTCTCCTACCTGCAGATCGCCCAGGAGGAGGGCGCCGAGCTGCTCACCGGCGGCGCTGCCGAGCGCCTGGAGGGCGACCTTGCCAGCGGCTATTACATCCAGCCGACGCTGCTCAAGGGCCATAACAAGATGCGCGTGTTCCAGGAAGAAATCTTCGGCCCGGTGGTGGGCGTGACCACCTTCAAGGACGAAGCCGAAGCCCTGGCGATCGCCAACGACAGCGAATTCGGCCTGGGGGCCGGGTTGTGGACCCGCGACATCAACCGCGCCTACCGCATGGGCCGGGCGATCCAGGCCGGGCGCGTGTGGACCAACTGCTACCACCTGTACCCGGCGCACGCCGCGTTCGGTGGCTACAAGAAATCCGGGGTGGGCCGCGAGACCCACAAGATGATGCTCGACCACTACCAGCAGACCAAGAACCTGCTGGTGAGCTACGACATCAACCCCCTGGGCTTCTTCTAAGGGCAACAACAGGCGCGGTGGTTGGGTGCCGCCGTGCTTGTGCGGGACGGACACGGGGAGGGCTCATGGGTGGGCACCTCCCCGTGTGCGTTGTGGGTCCAGCACACGATACACAGCCCCTGTAGGAGCCAGCTTGCTGGCGAAGGGGCCCGCAAGATCGCCTTCGCCGGCAAGCCGGTTCCTACCGGGGCAAGCCCCACCACCGCCAGCCATGTAGGAGCCAGCTTGCTGGCGAAGAGGGCCGCAAGATCGCCTTCGCCGGCAAGCCGGCTCCTACCGGGGCAAGCCCCCCACCGCCAGCCATGTAGGAGCCAGCTTGCTGGCGAAGAGGGCCGCAAGATCGCCTTCGCCGGCAAGCCGGCTCCTACAGAGGCAAGCCCCACCACCGCCCTCCGTGTAGGAGCCAGCTTGCTGGCGAAGGGGCCCGCAAGATCGCTTTCGCCGGCAAGCCGGCTCCTACCGAGGCTAGCCCCCCCCAACCACCAATCTCCCCCTACCAACGCACCCCGCCGGTTCGTCCCAAAGTAGCATTCGGCCCCTGCGCTCCCCGTGCATTAATGCCTCTACCGGAATCCCCCGGCACAACAAGAGGCTTGACCCCATGTGGCATAAACCCGCGTACACCGACCTGCGTATCGGCTTTGAAGTGACCATGTACTTCGCCAACCGCTGAGCCGTCCCGCTTCGGCCGGTGCTGGTGTCGGCCGGAGCCTTTTGCCCTTCAGGAGCACGCCATGCACATTCGCATTCTCGGTTCCGCGGCGGGGGGCGGTTTTCCCCAGTGGAACTGCAATTGCCGCAACTGCGCCGGCGTGCGCAACGGCACCCTGCGGGCGCGGCGCCGCAGCCAGTCGTCCATCGCCCTGAGCGACCACGGCAGCGAGTGGATCCTGTGCAACGCCTCCCCGGACATCCGCCAGCAACTGGAATCCTTCCCGGTGCTGCAGCCGGGCCGACAACTGCGAGACACGGCCCTGGCCGGGGTGATCCTGCTGGACAGCCAGATCGACCATTGCACCGGCCTGCTCAGCCTGCGCGAAGGTTGCCCGCATCAGGTCTGGTGCACCGAGATGGTCCACCAGGACCTGAGCAGCGGCTTCCCCCTGTTCAACATGCTCAGCCACTGGCATGGCGGCTTGCAGTGGCAGCCCATCCACCTCGATGGCCGCGAGTTCAGCCTGCCGGCCTGCCCGGATATCGCCCTGCGGGCCATAGCCCTGCGCAGCAGCGCGCCGCCGTATTCGCCCCATCGCGGCAACCCGCACCCGGGGGACAATATCGGCCTGTTCATAGAGGACCGGCGCAGCGGCGCCAGCCTGTTCTATGCCCCGGGGCTGGGGCAGGTGGACCGGCCCTTGCTGGAATGGATGGCGCGCGCCGACTGCCTGCTGGTGGACGGCACCTTGTGGCGCGATGACGAGATGCGCTTGTGTGAAGTGGGCGACAAACTGGGCAGCGAGATGGGCCACCTGGCCCAGAGCGGCCCTGGCGGCATGCTCGAGGTGCTGCAGCGTTTCCCCCGTGCGCGCAAGGTGCTGATCCACATCAACAACACCAACCCGATCCTCGATGAGGATTCCGCCGAACGCGCGGAACTGACCCGCCGCGGCATCGAAGTGGCGTACGACGGCATGAACATTCACCTCTGACCCGTACACCGCACACCGTAGGAGCCAGCTTGCTGGCGAAGGCGCCCGCAAGACCGCCTTCGCCGGCAAGCCGGCTCTTGCAGGGGCAGAGGCAGACAGGGCGCATACCACCACCCAATGGTCGGATTGCTTTCATCGCGGGATGCTTTAGGCTGGCGTTCTTCTCCAGAACAATAAGAAAACAGGCTTCCCCCCATGGGCCAGAATCTCAGTCTGCTGCGCAAGTTCGTCTCTCCGGAAATCATCTTTGGCGCCGGTTGCCGGCACAACGTCGGCAACTATGCGAAGACCTTCGGGGCGCGCAAGGTGCTGGTGGTCACCGACCCCGGGGTGATCGCCGCCGGCTGGGTCGCCGATGTCGAGGCCAGCCTGCTGGCCCAGGGCGTGGAGTACTGCCTGTACAGCGCGGTGTCGCCCAACCCGCGGGTGGAGGAAGTGATGCACGGCGCGCAGATCTACCGGGAAAACGCTTGCGATGTGATCGTCGCGGTCGGTGGCGGCAGCCCCATGGATTGCGGCAAGGGCATCGGCATCGTCGCCGCCCACGGGCGCAGCATCCTCGAGTTCGAGGGGGTGGACACCATCCGCATGCCCAGCCCGCCGCTGATCATGATCCCTACCACCGCTGGCACCTCGGCGGATGTCTCGCAGTTCGTGATCATCTCCAACCAGCAGGAACGGATGAAGTTCTCCATCGTCAGCAAGGCGGTGGTCCCGGATGTGTCGCTGATCGACCCGGAAACCACCCTGGGCATGGACCCGTTCCTCTCCGCCTGCACCGGTATCGACGCCCTGGTGCACGCCATCGAGGCCTTCGTTTCCACCGGCCACGGGCCGCTCACCGACCCCCACGCCCTGGAGGCCATGCGCCTGATCAATGGCAACCTGGTGCAGATGATCGCCAACCCCGCGGACATCGCCCTGCGCGAGAAGATCATGCTCGGTAGCATGCAGGCCGGGCTGGCGTTCTCCAATGCCATCCTCGGTGCGGTGCATGCCATGTCCCACAGCCTGGGGGGCTTTCTCGACCTGCCCCACGGGCTGTGCAACGCGGTGCTGGTGGAGCATGTGGTGGCCTTCAACTACAACTCGGCGCCGGAGCGTTTCAAGGTGATCGCCGAGACCTTCGGCATCGATTGCCGCGGCCTCAACCAGCGGCAGATCTGCGGGCGCCTGGTGGAGCACCTGATTGCCCTCAAGCACGCCATCGGCTTTCACGAAACCCTGGGCCTGCACGGGGTCAGCAGCAGCGATATCCCGTTCCTCTCGCAGCACGCGATGGGTGACCCGTGCATCCTCACCAACCCTCGCGAATCCAGCCAGCGCGATGTCGAGGTGGTCTATGGCGAGGCCCTCTGAGGAACAGCAACGGGCCCTGGCCGGGCTGCTGGGGCTGGGCAACCATTCGGCGCGCAAGAGCCATTACCCGGAGCTGGCGGCGCGCCTGGACGACCTGGAAACCGAACGCAACCGCTACAAGTGGCTGTTCGAGCATGCGGTGCACGGGATCTTCCAGGCCAGCCTGCAAGCCGGCATGCGCGCGGCCAACCCGGCCCTGGCGCGAATGCTGGGTTACCAGGACCCCCAGGAGGTGCTGTTCTCCCTGGCGGACTTGGCGGGCAATCTGTTTGTCGGTGGCGTCGAGGAGTTGACGGCGATCGCTGAGCAGTTGCACAAACAACGTAGCCTCCTGGGTTATGAGACCCAGCTGCGGCGCAAGGACGGCAGCAGCCTCGATGTGCTGATGAACCTGTTGCTCAAGCCGGATCAGGACGGCCTGGTGGAAGGCTTTGTCGCCGACATCACCGAGCGCAAGCTGGCCCAGCAGCACCTGGAACAGCTCAACGATCAGTTGGAGCAACGGGTGGCGGCGCGCACCGATGAGCTGCTGGACGCCAACCGCAACCTGCAGCAGCAGATTGCCCGCCGCGAGCGCATCGAGCGTGACCTGCGCGAGGCCAGGGACGCCGCCGAGGCCGCCAACCGCAGCAAGGACAAGTACCTGGCCGCCGCCAGCCACGACCTGCTGCAACCCTTGAATGCCGCGCGGCTGCTGATTTCCACCCTGCGCGAGCGCCACCTGCCGGCCCCCGAGCAGTTGCTGGTGGAGCGTACCCACCAGGCCCTGGAAGGCGCCGAGGACTTGCTCACCGACCTGCTGGATATTTCCAAGCTGGACCAGGCGGCGGTGAAGCCGGACCTGGCCACCTACCGCCTGGATGAAATGCTCGCGCCGCTGATTTCGGAGTTCCAGTCGGTGGCCGAGGCGGCGGGGCTGGGGTTGCGGGTGCGCTTTGGTGATTTTGCCCTGTTCACCGACCTGCGGCTGATGACCCGGATCCTGCGTAATTTCCTCAGCAATGCCTGCCGCTACACCGAGCACGGCAGCATCCTGCTGGCGGCCCGGCGCCGGGGCGACTGCCTGCGCCTGGAGGTGTGGGACACCGGACGCGGCATCGCCGCCGACCGTTTGCAGTCGATCTTCCTTGAATTCAACCAGCTGGATGTGGGGCGCGCCGCCGATCGCAAGGGCGTGGGCCTGGGGCTGGCGATCGTCGAGCGAATTGCGAAAATCCTCGGCTACCGGGTGCAGGTGGATTCGCGCCCCGGGCGCGGTTCGCGGTTCAGCATCGACGTGCCTCTGGCCGCCCGGGTGCCCTTGCCCCTGGCTCAGCAGGCGCCGCAGCCGGGCACCGGCAACCCGCTGCCGGGGCGGCGCCTGCTGGTGCTGGACAATGAGTTGAGCATTCTCGAAAGCATGGCCGCGCTGCTGGGCCAGTGGGGCTGCGAGGTGGTCACTGCCACCGATCAGGCCGCGGCCCTGGAGGTCTTGCAGGGGCGGGCACCGGAGCTGATCCTCGCGGACTTTCACCTGGACCACGGGGTGACCGGCTGCGAGGTGGTTGCACAGTTGCGCGAACATTTCCGGCAGCCATTGCCGGCAGTGATCATCACTGCCGACCGCAGCGACCAGTGCCGCCGGGCCTTGCAGCAGCTGGGGGCGCCGCTGCTCAACAAGCCGCTGAAGCCGGGCAAGCTGCGGGCCGTGCTGAGCCAGTTGCTGGGCTAGGGGGCGGCGGCTAGTGAAGGTGCCAGGCAGCGGCTAAGATGCCGCTGTTTTTTCCTTCAAGGACCCACGGCACGCCGTGAATGAATCGATGAAACCCCTGTCGTCGTATCACCCTGCGCTGTACTGGCTGCGGGTTCGCCAAAGGCGCCTGGCGCGCCACCTGGCCTGGCGTTTCTCCGGGCGCCGCTATGCCCGGCCCGAAGCCGGCAGCCCGCGCTTGCCCCATCGCTTCATCAAGCACACCTCGAAACTGATCCGCACCCTGGGGGATTCCGACCTGGCGTTGCAGCACAACAAGGTGATCAACCTCCGCCTGGCGGTGGCCTGCATCGACGGCGTGCGCATTGCGCCCGGGGAGTATTTTTCCTTCTGCAAACTGGTGGGCCGGCCCAGCCGCGAGCGGGGTTTTGTCGAGGGCATGGAGCTGTCCTTCGGCGAGGCCCGCAGTGGCATCGGCGGTGGCATCTGCCAACTGAGCAACCTGATCCACTGGATGGCGATCCACTCGCCGCTGCAGGTGGTGGAGCGGGCCAATCACAGTTTTGACCCGTTCCCCGACCAGGGTCGGGTGCTGCCCTTCGGGTCCGGGGCGGCGATCTTCTACAACTACATCGATCTGGTGCTGCACAACCCGGGGCCCCTGACGTTCCAGCTCAAGCTGCGGGTGGCAGCGCAGCAGCTGGAGGGCGAACTGCTCTGTGAGCAACCGCGGGACTGGCGCTATCACGTCTACCAGCAGGCCCACCGGTTTGTTCGCGAGGGCCCGCGGGTGTACCGCGAGAACCAGATCTGGCGCGACATCAGCACCAAGGGCCAGAACCCCGAGCTGCTGCGCCGCGAATGCCTGTATCGCAACCGGGTGGTGGTCAAGTACCCGGTGGCCGACGCGCTGATCGATCCGCCGCCAGCGGGATCAGAGGATGCCCAGCATCCACAGTAGGCCGAGGTACAGCGCGGCGAAGAACAGCGGCCGCACACAGAGCCAGTGGGTCTGGGACAGGAAGCTGACGCCGGGCTCCACCGGGGTCGTGTCTTCCAGTTGCTGCAGGGTCATGGCCGCTACGCCTTCCTCGGCCGGGGCATTGAGCCGGGCCTGGATCAGCGGCTCGACTTCCTCGACCTTGCGCATCAGGCTCCGGCCCCAGCCATACAGCGCCGCGCCAACGAAGATCAGCAGGTAGATCACCAAAAATTTCCAGTGGGACGGGTAGCTCAGGTCGATGAAGCTGGGGAGCGGGCTGTTGTCCCAGAACCAGTTCAGCGGCTGGGTGTAGGCGTTGACCTGGTACACGAAATACTTGATCGGCTGGTTGATCACCGAGGCCATGGTGGTGTAGCTGTCCAGGCGCCAATAGAGCATTTTCAGGGTCGAGATACAGGTCGAGATCAGCGCCCCGCTGAACAGCAATGCGCCTGCGGCGATGGCGAGGCGGTATCTCAACTGGGCCTGGGTGTAGTTCATCGGTGCTTCCTGCAATGGGGGGAAAAGGGGCGCAATACTATATTTCGTGGCGCCGGGCCGATAGGGGCACGCCACGGTTGGCCGGCCCCTGGTGCATCGCCTGCCCGGGGGCCTTGAAGGTTTGCCCCGGCCAGGGCACGACACGGGTTATTCTTGAGGCCTTCTTCAGTCGGACGAGCCTGGCCATGCTGCACGTACAAGGAGTGTTCAAGAGCTACGCCACGCCCCAGGGGCCGCTGGCGGTGCTGCAGGGGGTCGACCTGCAGCTGGGGCAGGGCAGCAGCCTGGCGCTGATGGGCGAATCGGGCAGTGGCAAGAGCACCTTGCTGCACCTGGTGGCCGGCCTGGACAAGGTTGACCGCGGCAGTATCCGCATCGGCCAGCAGCAGCTGGAGCAGATGAGCGAACAGCAGTTGGCCAACTGGCGCCGTACCGAGGTGGGCCTGGTGTTCCAGCAGTTCAACCTGATCGGCAGCCTGCGGGTCGCAGACAACCTGGCCTTCCAGGCGCGGCTGGCAGGGCGTTTCGATCCTGTCTGGCAGGCGCAACTGGTGGAGCGCCTGGGGCTCGGTGAGCTGCTGCGGCGCTACCCCGAGCAGCTCTCCGGCGGCCAGCAGCAGCGGGTTGCCCTGGGCCGGGCCCTGGCGTCCAGGCCCGGGCTGTTGCTGGCGGACGAGCCCACCGGCAGCCTCGACGAAGCCACCAGTGACGAGGTCTTGCAGCTGTTGCTGGAGTTGCTGGCGGACAGCCCCACCAGCCTGCTGATGGTCACCCACAGCCAGCGCGTGGCCAGCCGCCTGCAACAGGTGGTGGTGCTGCAACGAGGCCGCCTGGCCGGATCGGGTGCGGCTTGATGGCGGTCATGGGCACCACGCTGCAGGCGCTGCTGAGCCACTGGCGCCAGCACCCGGTGCAGTTCTTCAGTGTGCTGACCGGACTGTGGCTGGCCACCAGCCTGCTGACCGGGGTCCTGGCCCTCAACAGCCAGGCTCGCGACAGCTATGCCCGGGCCAGCCAGTTGATCGGTGGCGAGCCCCAGGCCAGCCTGGCCCGTGCCGACGGGGCGAATTTTTCCCAGGCACTGTTCGTGACCTTGCGCCGCGCCGGCTGGCCGGTGTCGCCGGTGCTCCAGGGCCGGGTCCAGCTCAAAGAGCATGAGGATCAGCGCCTGCAACTGATGGGCATCGAGCCGCTGTCGCTGCCCACAGGTTCCGCGGTGGCCGGAGAGGCCCTGGGGTTGCAGCAGGTCATCGAGTTCTTCAGCCCGCCGGGGATGACCTGGGTGGCGCCGCAGACCCTGGCCAGCCTGGGCTGGCGAGCAGGGCAACAGCTTGAGGCAAGCAACGGCCAGCGCCTGCCGCCCTTGCAGGTGCGGGCGGACATGGCCCCGGGGCTGCTGTTGATGGACATCGGCTTTGCCCAGCAGGTGCTCGGCCTGCCCGGGCAGGTGACACGCCTGTTGCTGCCCAGGGACGTGGCTGCCGACGCGCCAGCCTTGCCCGAGCAACTGAACGGGCAACTGGTGCTGCAGCCGGGCGAGTCGCAGAACAACCTGGCGCGCCTGACCGAGAGCTTTCATTTGAATCTGGATGCCTTGGGTTTCCTGTCCTTCGTGGTGGGCCTGTTCATTGTCCATGCCGCCATCGGCCTGGCCCTGGAGCAGCGTCGCGGGCTGCTGCGCACCTTGCGCGCCTGTGGCGTCAGCGCGCGCATGCTGCTGGCCTGCCTGACCCTGGAACTGGGTGGGCTGGCGCTGCTGGGCGGGGTGGCGGGGGTGACCAGCGGCTACCTGCTGGCCGGGGTGCTGCTGCCGGATGTGGCCGCCAGCCTGCACGGGTTGTACGGCGCGCAAGTGGCCGGGCAGTTGCACCTGAGCCCCGGCTGGTGGCTCGGTGGAATCGGCCTCAGCCTGTTGGGCGCGCTGCTGGCCGGAGCGTCCAGCCTGTTGCGCGCGGCGCGTCTGCCGCTTCTGGCCCTGGCCAATCCCCAGGCCTGGCACCAGGCCCACGCTCGCTGGCTGCGGCGCCAGGGCTGGGTAGCGACGCTGGCCTTGCTGGTGGCCCTGGCGGCCTGGCAATTCGGAGATAGCCTGGCCAGCGGTTTTGTGCTGATGGCGGCCTTGCTGCTGGCCGCGGCCCTGGGCTTGCCGGTGCTGCTCAATGCACTGCTGGGGGCGTTGCTGGGGCGCAGCCGTGGGGTGCTGGGGCAGTGGTTCTTGGCGGACTGCCGGCAGCAGTTGCCGGCCCTGAGCCTGGCGCTGATGGCGTTGCTCCTGGCCCTGGCGGCGAACATCGGCGCCGGCAGCATGACCGCAGGCTTTCGCCAGACCTTCAACGACTGGCTGGAGCAGCGCCTGTCCGCCGAGCTCTACGTCAATCCGCAAAGCCCGGAGCAGGCCCGGCAGTTGCTGGACTGGCTGCCGCGCCAGCCCCAGGTGACGGCGGTGCTGCCCAGCTGGCAGGTGCCGATGCAGGTGCAGGGTTGGCCGGCAGACCTGTACGGGGTGATCGACCATCCGTTCTACCTTCAGCATTGGCCGTTGCTGGAAAGCCTCGGCGATGATCCCTGGCAGCAATTGGCGGCGGCGGACACGCTGATGCTCAGCGAGCAACTGGCCCGGCGCCTCAAGGTCCACCCGGGGGACCGGCTCAGCCTGCCGGTGCCGACGGGGCAATGGACGCCCCAGGTGGTGGCGATCTACGCCGACTACGGCAACCCCAAGGGCCACTTGCTGGTGAATGCCCGGCACCTGCTGGAGCATTGGCCGCAGCTGACCCCCAACCGGTTCAACCTGCGCCTGGAGCCGGGAGCCATGGTGCCGCTGCTCAGCACGCTGCAGCAGCATTTCCAGCTGGACGACAGCCGGATCATCGATCAGGCCCGGCTCAAGGGCTGGTCGCTGCAGGTCTTCGAACGCACCTTCGCCGCCACTGCGGCCCTCAACAGCCTGACCCTGGGCGTGTCCGGGGTGGCGCTGTTCATCAGCCTGCTGACCCAGAGCCAGAGCCGCCTGGGCCAGTTGGCGCCGCTCTGGGCCCTGGGCGTGGGGCGGCGCCAGTTGATGCTGCTGAACCTGGGGCAGACCTGGCTGCTGGCCTCGCTGACCCTGGTCCTGGCGCTGCCCCTGGGCATTCTCCTGGCCTGGTGCCTGGACAGCGTGATCAACGTCCAGGCCTTTGGCTGGCGCCTGCCGCTGCGGGTGTTCCCGGGGCAACTGCTGCAGCTGCTGGGGCTGGCATTGCTGGCGACCCTGCTGGCGTCGGCCTGGCCGCTGTGGCAGCTGCAGCGGGCGCAGCCGGCGGATCTGCTGAGGACCTTTGCCCATGAAGATTGAGCCCCTGTACCGCTGCTGCCTGGCCCTGGCGGCGCTGCTGCTCAGTGGCTGCGACCAGCCTGCCGAGGCGCCCCAGGGGTTCGCCGGGCTGGGCAACCAGGCCGCGACCTTCAGCCCGGTGGTGCCGGGGCGGGCGTTCAGCTTTCCTGCCGACCATGGCGCCCATGATGGGTTTCGCATCGAGTGGTGGTACCTCACCGCCGACTTGAGCGACGCCCAGGGCCGGCATTTCGGCGTGCAGTGGACGCTGTTTCGCAGCGCTCTGCGCGCCGCTCCCGAGCAACCGGGCTGGAGTGCGCCCCTGGTCTGGCTGGGGCATGCGGCGGCGACCTCCGCTACCCGCCACTACGCGGCCGAGCGCCATGCCCGGGGCGGTGTCGGGCAGGCCGGGGTGATTGCCCAGCCGTTCCAGGCGTGGATCGATGACTGGCAACTGCGCAGCCTGGCGCCGGGCCAGGATCCCCTGGCGCGAATGCAGGTGCAGGCCAGTGGCAAGGGCTTCGCCTATCAGCTGCAACTCACCAGCAGCCGGCCCCTGGTGCTCCAGGGCGAGGGTGGCTACAGCCGCAAGTCCGACCAGGGCCAGGCGTCCTATTACTACAGCCAGCCGTTCTTCCAGGCTTCAGGGCAGTTGCAGATCGATGGCCAGGACTATCAGGTCAGCGGGCCGGCCTGGCTCGACCGCGAGTGGAGCAGCCAGCCCCTGGCCGCCGGCCAGACCGGCTGGGACTGGTTTTCCCTGCACCTGGACAGTGGCGAGCGGCTGATGCTGTTCCGGGTCCGCGACAGCACGCAGGGGCCCTACATCACCGGCACCTGGATCGACGCCCAGGGCCAGGCCCGGAGCCTGAACCGCGAGCAGATCCAGTTGACCCCCCTGGCGTACAGCGAGGTGGCCGGGCGACGGATCCCCACGCGCTGGGGCCTGAAGATCCCGGACAAGGGCCTGGACATCACCACCCGCGCCCTGAACCCCCAGGCCTGGATGAACCTGAGCATTCCCTACTGGGAAGGGCCGGTGACACTGGGCGGCAGCCATACCGGCAGCGGTTATCTGGAAATGACCGGTTACTGAAGCACTGCGACCGGTGGGCGCAGCGGTCGGGTGCAGGCGCAGGGGTGGTCTATGCTCAGTCCCTTGACCTGAACCGTCGGACAGGTTTTTTCACCACTAAGGAAGGTAGAACCATGAAAACCCTCAATACCCTGACCCGCGCCATTGCCCTGGCCACTGTGCTCGGCGCCGCCAGCCTCAGCGCCCAGGCGGCGGATATCCCGCTGTCGGGAAGCATTGAAGCCGACCAACTGGTGACCAAGGTCATTTCGGTGGATGCCGCCAAGCACCAGGTGGTGCTCGAAGGTGCCGGGGGCAAGCCGGTGCATGTGCAACTCAGTGACCAGGCCAAGGACCTGGCCAACCTCAAGAGCGGCGACCAGGTCAAGGTCACCGTCACCCACTCGGTGGTCGCGATGCTGGACACCGATGTGCTCAAGGGCAAGCCCGACGCCAGTGAAACCAGCGGCGTGGTGCGTGCCACCGCAGACAATCCCAACCCCGGTGGCGCGGCGTACCGCCAGGTGCAATTGCAGCTGAAGATCAGCGCCATCGACCTGAAGAAAAACCAGCTGACCTTCGAAGGCCCGGCGGGCAACAAGAAGGTGGTGAGCGTGGAGAAGCCTGAGGTCCAGGAGCGTCTCAAGGACCTCAAGGTGGGCCAGAGCGTGCTGGTGACCTACACCGATATTCTGCAGGTCACCACGGCTCACGAGGGCTGACGGGGCAGGGCAGAATCGTTTCCAGGCCATGGATTTTGCGGATAGTGGCGCTGTTCAGTTTTATTCAGATTCTGTCCTCGGACTTTCCCATTCAGTTGCACTAGAATGCCAACCGTTCGCCCGGTGCAAGGGCTCTTTACCGGTGCAAGGATTGCCAAGGCCAGAGCACTGGGCGAACACCCTCCCTGGGTTGCATTGCGCGACCGTCACGCCTTGCCAACGGCGTTTTACTCCTTGTACTGAAGTCCTTCGTGGTTGTTTGCAGTGGATCGGCTGCCGCTCGACCTGAGCGCTCAGAGATCGATTGGCCGCAGGCTGACCTGACGCGCCCGCAGCTTGACGCACTGTGGCGTACACGCCGGGCCGCCCTGCAACGACAGCAGGATGATCGAGCGATCGACGGCCAGGGCCGCCGCCCCATCCGCTTCGACCTGCAGCAGCTGCCCGCTGACCTGCAACGCACCCCGCTGCCAGTGCAGGCGTGCCGGACCCTGGGCCGCCGCGCTGATGTTGGCATTCCAGTGGAATTCGTCCTCCAGGCTCAGCTCCACTTCATAGTCCTGTGCAACCTGGGGCAGGGGGCCCAGCCACTGGCCCCGGCCGTCGCCGCAGGCGCTGCTGAAACTGACCTGCAGAGGGTGTGGCGGGTCGAGGTGCAGCTCGGTCAGGGTGATACGCATGCCAGGATTTTCCGATGTGCAGGGGGAACAGGAGGGGCCATTTTGCCATTGACGCCAGGTCCCCGCAGCAGCCCCGGACAAGGCGCAAGGGCAGGCCATTGCCTGGCACGTGTGCAGCGGTTTTTATTGCGCAGCACCAGGGCCTTCAACAGAATGCGCGCTGGCCCCACCACCCTGGTCGCGGGCCATGGAATGCAGTGGAGATCCTGGAATGATCTGGTTCAAGCGTTTTCTCATGTCGGTGGGTGTCCTGGCGTTACTGGCACTTTCACTGGTGGTTGTCTTCATGGACTATTCCAATCCTGTGGTACCTGTGTTGCCCGAGCATCCTGCCGCTCACTGGCAAGGCGCTGCGGACGGTGGGCACTTTATCGAAATAACCCGTTCCGAGCCGCCTTACTACTTCGTTCAGGTTCGTTATGAAAGCGGCGACCTGTGGAGTGAAGGCTGGCTCAAATATGAGGGGGATAACGGCGTGGCCTTGAGTGCCAACGAAGTCATTGCCTTCGACGGAGACCGGGTTATCTACCTGCAACAGCGCAAAGTGCTCGCGGCGGATCAGCAACTGGCCCGATAAGCCAGGCCTCAGGGTATGCCGCCCCGGCCAGGCACAGCGTTCGCCGGCCGCCCCCGGCAGCAACGATTCTCCTGGCGCTGGCTCATGCTCGAAGGGAGGCGCCTTATGGCTGCGTCCCGTTCTCCCCGGCAGCAACCCCATACGCATCCCACAACTTATTGCGGAACTTGTTCTGCGGATCGACCCGGGCCTTCAACGCGAGAAACTCCCCGGCCCGTGGATAGGCGGCACGAAACTGCTGCGGCGTGGCGTGGATCTGGTAGGGCAGGTAATAGCTGCCGCCGTGCTTGATGGCGCTGTCCACCAGGGCGCGGGTCCACTGCCCGACTTCATTGCGCGCGGCTTGCGTGGTGCTCTGCTGGTAGTACAGCACCAGGGCGAAGACCTCGGTCTTGGCCCAGGCCAGCAGCGTGCCGGGGTCGGCCTTGGCGTGGCGGATCGACAGGTTGATCACGTTGACCTTGTGCGCCCGCAGGGTCGTGCCCATCTCCTGGATGAAGCTTTCCAACTGGTCGGGGGGCACGAAGTATTCCTGCAGCACGTAGGTGCGCTTGGCCCTGGAGTCGGGTTCCAGTTCGCGCACGTCGAGGCTGGCTTCGTGGTTGCGCCAGGACACTTGCGGCTTCTTCAGCACCAGAGGGTCGATCACCTCCTGGCGCAGGGTCTTGCCGCCGGGCCACTGGCTCACCACTTTCATGGCTTTGTGTTCTTTCCAGTAGTTCTGGTTCAGGGGCGTGAGGCGCTCCTGCACCGTGAGCGGCAGTTCGGTGCGGCGGTAGGAAACCGCGCGCAGGGTCTGGTACTGGTCGGGGTAGAGCACGGCGTTGTGCAGGATGACCTGCGGGTTGTGCTCGATCTGCGCGGCGAAGTAGTCGCGGTAGTCAGCCAGGGGCATTTCTTCGAAGGTGCGCAGCAAGCGCACGTTGTCGCTCAGGTGCAGGGTGGCTTCGACTATCACCCCCAGGCCGCCGTAGCCGCCGATGGCGCCGTAGAACAATTCGGCGTTGAGCTGCGGGCTGGCCTCCACCACTTGGCCGTCGGCCAGCACCAGCTTGATGGATTTCACCGAACTCACCAGCGGGCCGTAGCCAATGTAGCGGCCGTGGGCGTTGACGCTCAGGGCGCCGCCGACGGTGAAGTTGGCGTAGCTCTGCATGATGCTCACGGACAGGTCGTAAGGGTCGATGAAGTCTTGCAGGGCGCGCCAGGTAATGCCGGGCTGGAGCGTGATTTCCTTGCGCTCCCGGGAAAACCCGAGGATCTGCTTGAAGCTGCGCATGTCGATCTGCAGGGCGTGCTCGGTGGCGGTCTGGCCGCCCATGCTGTAGCGGCCACCGCCGATGGCGATGGGGCCGGAGTGGGTGGCGACGAGCTCGACGATCTCTTCCAGGGTTTTGGGGTGTGCCACCCGGTCGACCACGATGGGGTTGAGCTGGGTGATGTCGTTGACGGTTTCTGCGGCGTGGGTAGTGAGTGCGCCGCCGAGTGCCGCGCATAAAAACAGGCCGATCGCGAATCTCATTCGCCGTGTCCATCCCTGGTGGTGAGGCGCCGCGGAACCTGGCGCAAGTGGCGAGAGAATAACCCTCTCGCCAGCTCCTGAACATGGGGCGAGTTCACTGCATCGGCTGGCTGGCGGCGCCGGGGAGGGGACTACAGCGCGGGCAGGCCGAGGGTGGTGGCGCACTGCTGCAGGGAGCGTTGCTGGGCCTGGGCGTAGAGTTGCAGCTCATCCAGGGTGCTGCGGCCCAGGGCGGTTTCGAAGGCCTGGCGGTTGGACTGCCCGGCGTAGTGGCTCTGGCTGTCATCCCCCAGGTTGGATTGGAAGATCCCGGCGGCGCTGACCGGCAGGAAGTCCTCGTACACCAGGGGCTCGAAGCCCAGGTGCCCGGCGGCCAGCAGGGCCTCCAGGGAGCTGGGGCGCGCGGGTTCGGCACGGGCCGCAAGCCCCGCCTCGCTGACGAAGTAGCGGAAATAGGCCAGGCCCTGTTCATGCATGGCGGCGTGGCTGTCGGGAAACGCGTCGAAGTGCTCTTGCATCAACTGCTCGTAGCGCCGCGCATTGGCCTCGCTGGGGAAGTCCCCGAGGGCATCGCGGGCGGCGTTCAACAGCTGGTCGTAGAGCGCCCGCCCCTTGGGCGTGAGGGCCGCGCCGCGCTGTTCGATCTCGCCGAAGCGGGCACTGTGGCTGCCCTGGTTGTGCTCCTGGTCGACAAAGGCCACGGCTTCCTCCAGGGCCTTGAAGCTGGTCTGGCGCAGCAGGATCGGGCAGGCCCGGCGTGGCGGGCCTTCGATCACCGCCTTGGGGGTGATGCCGTGCGCAGGCATCAGCCGTTGCACGTCATCGATGTCCAGGGTGCGCGGGGTCAGGTGGTTGATGTGCGGGCCCTTGAATGCCACCACGTCGGCGATCAACCGGTGCTGGGCGCTCAGGGTGGCGTACTGGGCGGCGGTCACCGTGGCGTGGTGGTGCCAGCGGAAGGTCTCCAGGGCTTCCTGGATAAAGCACTGCGCGGCGTCCGCGTCGAGGCCGCCCTGGGCCTGAGCCTGGTCGATCAGCTCCAGTGCCTTGGGCGTGAAGATCGAACGTCGGGCCAGTACCTGTTCGGCAAATTGGCGCAGCTCGGGGTTGTCGATCAGTTCCAGGCGCAGCAGCGAGGTGAAGACCCGGAAGGGGCTGACCTGCAGGGCCTGTTCGTGCACCGCGCGAAAGGCCGTGGAGTGCACCGGCACCCCAGCCGGGGTCAGGTCGTAGTAGCCCACCGGCTGCATGCCCATCACCGCGAACAGCCGGGCCAGGGTCGCCAGTTCCTCGGCCGTGCCGACCCGGATCGCGCCGTGGCGCTCCAGGTCCAGGCGCTGCAGCTCACCGCTGTGCTGCAACTGCCGGGCAATGGCCGGCTGCTGTTCCAGGACCTGGGCATTGACCTGGGCCACCAGTTCCATCAGGGCGCCATAGAGGGGCACCTCCTCGCGGTACATGTCCGACATCGCCCGGGAAAATCCCTGGCGGATCAGGTCAGGACTGACGAAGCGCTGGTTGCTCATGGACAGGGTTCCCGTAGCAGTGGATCGAGGCGTGAGAGGAGCGGGTCGGTCTCGATTCTGCTGGGCCCGGGAGGGGCTGACAAACGAAAGTTCCTCTGAACTTCATTCTGCAAATGAATGCAGCGCAGGGGGCAGGGCGTTTCCGAGCAACGGTCGCGCGCAGAGGGCGCGGGGCACTTGCGGTGATGGCGCTTTGAATGAGGGCTGATAGACTTTCACCGGTTGATTTCTACCCATTCGATCCAACTTCTTTTCCAGCGCGGGACGGAGGCGACTTGGTTTCTGCGTCGTACACCGCAGGCAAGGGACTGTCACTGGCCAGGAGGCTCTACAAGTCACGAACCCTGGGCCTGGCCCTGGGGTTTCTCTGCGTTGGCGCGGGCATGCTGGCGCTGCAACCGGCCCCCTGGGTCTGGGGCCTGATGCTGTTCAATGCCTTCGCCTGGCCGCACCTGGCCTACCAATGGGCGCGTCTGGCGCGGGTGCCGTTTCGCGCCGAGCACCGCAACCTGCTGCTGGACTCGCTGATGGGGGGCTTCTGGGTGGCGGCCATGCACTTCAACCCGCTGCCGACCACCACCACCCTGGGCATGATGGCGATGCACAACATGGCGCTGGGCGGGGTGCGCTTCTTTTTCGCCGGCTGCGCGGCCCAGGCTCTGGGCATCGCTATCGCCCTGTGGCTGTTCGGCGTGTCATTCGTGACCCAGAGCAGCCCGATGCAGGTGTATGCCTGCCTGCCGATGCTGACCCTGTACCCGCTGTCCCTGGGCTATATCTGCTACCAGCAGGCGGTGACCCTGGGCCGGCACAAGCGCGAGCTGCTGGCCCTGAGCCGCACCGACAGCCTGACCGGGCTGCTCAACCACGGGGCCTGGAAGGATCAGCTGGAGATCGAGTTCCAGCGTTGCCGGCGCCAGGCCCAGGGCGGCGCCATTGCCCTGATCGACATCGATCACTTCAAGGCCATCAACGACACCTACGGCCATGTGGCCGGCGACGTGGTGCTGCGCCAGCTGAGCAGGATCCTCAGGCAGAACCTGCGGGCCAGCGATCAGGCCGGACGCTACGGTGGCGACGAGTTCTGCGTGATCCTGCCAGACGTGCCCCTGGAGCATGCCGCCGAACTGATGGAAGCCCTGCGCGGGCGTTTCGGCGCCCTGGGCTACGAGCAGAGTCCGGCGTTGCAGGTCAGCCTGAGCATCGGCCTGGCGGCGTTCAATCCCGAGCACGGGGACGCCATGGGCTGGCTGAACGACGCCGACCAGGCGCTGTACGCGGCCAAGACCGGCGGCCGCAACAACGTCACCTGCCATCCGCCGGAGTCGCCTTCGCGCCGAGTGTTGAACCCTCTGTAAGGCCTGCCCCTTGCCGGTGAAGGCATCTGTGAGGGGGGCCGTGGGATTGGCGGTGCTCCCTTCGCCGGCAAGCCGGCTCCTACGGACGGTGTGGTGGGTAGGAGCGGGCTTGCCCGCGAAGGCGTCGGTAGGGACGCCGTGGGATTGGCGGTGTTCCCTTCGCCGGCAAGCCGGCTCCTACGGACGGTGTGGTGGGTAGGAGCGGGCTTGCCCGCGAAGGCGTCGGGAGGGACGCCGTGGGATTGGCGGTGTTCCGTTCGCCGGCAAGCCGGCTCCTACAGACGGTGTGGTGGGTAGGAGCGGGCTTGCCCGCGAAAGCGTCGGTAGGGACGCCGCGGGATTGGCGGTGTTCCCTTCGCCGGCAAGCCGGCTCCTACGGACGGTGTGGTGGGTAGGAGCGGGCTTGCCCGCGAAAGCGTCGGGAGGGATGCCGCGGGATTGGCGGTGTTCCCTTCGCCGGCAAGCCGGCTCCTACGGACGGTGTGGTGGGTAGGAGCGGGCTTGCCCGCGAAGGCGTCGGGAGGGATGCCGTGGGGTTGGCGGTGTTCCGTTCGCCCGCAAGCCGGCTCCTACGGACGGTGTGGTGGGTAGGAGCGGGCTTGCCCGCGAAGGCGTCGGGAGGGATGCCGTGGGATTGGCGGTGTTCCCTTCGCCGGCAAGCCGGCTCCTACGGACGGTGTGGTGGGTAGGAGCGGGCTTGCCCGCGAAGGCGTCGGGAGGGATGCCGTGGATTGGCGGTGTTCCGTTCGCCGGCAAGCCGGCTCCTACGGACGGTGTGGTGGGTAGGAGCGGGCTTGCCCGCGAAAGCGTCGGGAGGGATGCCGTGGGATTGGCGGTGTTCCGTTCGCCGGCAAGCCGGCTCCTACGGACGGTGTGGTGGGTAGGAGCGGGCTTGCCCGCGAAGGCGTCGGGAGGGATGCCGTGGGATTGGCGGTGTTCCCTTCGCCGGCAAGCCGGCTCCTACAGGGCGGGGTGCAGGCGTCGGGCCAGTTCCAGGGCGGTGCGGCCGCTGGCGATGCCCGGCACCAGTTGGGTGAAGGGGATGTCGATCAGCCGCTCCTCGCGCACTGCCCGCAGCCGCGACAGCACCGGGTCAGTGTGCAGCAATTGGCGCTTGCGTGTGGCCGGCGACCATAGGGCGTCGGCCAGCAGCAGTACGTCGGGGTCCCTGACCAACAGCGTCTCGCTGTCCACCACGAGGCGGGGGCGGTCGAGGTCGGCGAAGCGGTTGCGCGCGCCGGCGGCTTGCAGCAGCACCCCGACAAAGCCCCGCTGGCCCTGGCTGGCGAGGCCATTGACCTCACTGTCGAGGTAGAACACCGAGGGTGCCGTGCGGCCCTGGTAGAGGGTTGCCGCCGCGGCAAGGTCGGCATCCATCTGGGCGATCAGTTGCCGCGCGCGGTCTTCCTGGTGCAGCAAGCGGCCCAGGGTCGACAGGTCGCGGCGGATATGCCCGAAGTAATCCTGGTCATGCCCGGCGCAGGCCGACTCCAGCAGGTAGCTGCCGACGCCGATGGCCCCCAGGCGTTCCCGGGAGCTGAAGTTGTCGGGAAAGGCCGAGGCAAAACCGCCCACCACCAGATCCGGCTTCAAGCTGTAGAGCACCTCGGCCGAGGGGTACTGGCGTGAGATCACCGGCACCCCGTGGTACTGGCCCTGGCGCTGGGCCTGGCCATCGTCGTCGAGGTAGGCGACGCCGATCATCGAAGGGCCGGCGCCCAGGGCCAGCAGCAGGTCGGCGCTGTGCTGGTTGAGGGCGACGATGCGCTGCGGTGGCCGCTCGAGGTGCCAGCTCCGGCCACAGTTCTCATAGCTGTCCGCCAGGGCCGGCAGGCAGGCCAGCCAGAACAGGGCGCCGAGTATCGGTCTAGGCATCCGCAGCCCCGGCGTAGGGGGACGGGATCAGCAGGTCCGACACGGCTTCACCCTCCCGCAGATGGCCCTGCACCAGGCGCAGTACCTGGCTGTCGTCACTGACCCGGTACCAGCAGCCGTCGGGGTGCACGGTCAGCACCGGCCCGAGGTTGCAGGGGAACTGGCAAGCGGTGCGGGTCAGCAGCACGCCGCCGGGTTTCTCCATGAGATCCAGGCGCAGCAGTTCGCGGCGCAGCGTCTTCCACAGCGCCAGTGCACCGCGTCGCACGCAGCGCGGGCCGGTGCAGAGAAACACCTGGCGGGCATGGGGCGGCACCCGGGACCAGTCCGGGTCGCTGGCCACCGCATTGACGTTGTCGCACGGCAGGTGCCGCTCGCGCTGGCCGATGCTGGCCCAGGCCTGGGCCGCGTCCAGCCCGCGACGCCCCAGGGCCTGGGCGGTGACCCACAGCTTGGGCGCCTGGGGGTGGGCCTGGGCCAGGCGCCCCAGTTCATCGCGCAGCCAGTCCAGGTAGGCGCTGTCGGACGTGGGTTCCAGGTCCACCACCAGCAGCGCTGCGCCGTTCCCGGGCAAGGGTTCGTCCAGGGCCGCCCAGAGGCTGTCGAAGCCGTCCAGGGTGTCGATCACCCGCGGGGCTTCGCCCTCGCCGCACAGGGCCTTGAGCGCCTTGCGAAAAGCCTCGCCCAAGGCCCCGCCTTGCAGGCCGGGGCCGACGAACAGCACCCGTTGATAGTCTTCATGCATGTCGGTCGGCCTCAGAAGCGGTAGGTGTAGCGCACTTCGGTGGTGAAGGGGCGCCCGAGGTTGTCCACCGCCGGCGAGGTGCTGGTCATGCTGGTGGCGTAGTCGCGGTCCAGCAGGTTCTCCACCAGCAGGCTCAGGCGATGTCGCTGGGGGCCATCGAGGTAGCGGTAGGCGTCGGCATCCACCACCGAGTAGTGGCCGTAGTCGACCTTCTTTGGGCTGTCGATCTGGCCGATGTAGCGGATCGCGCCGCCCACGCCCCACATCCGGTCCAGCGACTCGAAGCCCAGGCGCGAACGGGCGAAGAAACCGGGGATGTTGCTCAAGGTCACGCCGTTGCGCGACTCCACCAGGTTGCGGGTCAGGTCCGCCGAGAGGTTCCACTGCGGGCTGAACTGCCAGCGTCCGTCGGCTTCGATACCGCGGACCCTGACCTGTGCCTCGCCGTTGACGAAGTGGATCCCATCGAGGGCAATCAAGTCATCGATCTTGCGCCGGTAGGCGGTGACGCTGGCGTTGAACTCACCGGCCAGCAGGCTGCCCTTGTAGTCCAGGCCCAGCTCGGCATTGACGCTCTTTTCCGGCTTGAGGTCGGGGTTGCCCTTTTCGTCGTCCTCGTTGGCGTAGAGTTGCTCGGCGTTGGGCAGCTTGAAGGCGCTGCCGTACTGGCCGCGCAGTTGCCAGTTAGCGTTGAGCTCATACAACGACGTGAGCATGCCCACCGTGGCGCTCTCGCCGCCGCTGATCTTCTCGTGGCGCACGCCGAGGCTCGGGTGCCAGTCGGGCAGGGCCTCGAACACCGGGCGCAGCTGGGTGTACAGGGCGCTGGCCCGGGCCTGTTTGTCGTCGATCTTGAGCACATCGTCCTGGCCCTTGAACCACTGGTTGTCGCTGCCGAACACCAGGACGTGGCCGCCGTCCAGTTCGGCCTTGCCCTCGGCCTGCAGGCCCCAGTCGGTGAAGCCCCAGTAGTCGTTGTGGTTGATCACCTTGGTGGCGCCGGTCTCGGTGCTGTTGATCCGCGTGTAGCGGGTGTCCCAGTCGTTGACATGGCCCTTGACGAAGTAGCTGAAGCGTTCGTCCAGGCGCTGTTCGAAGGTCGCGGTGGCGATCTGCTGGATACGGTCGTTGGTGGTCTTCTTGTTGTTCACCGCCCGCGCGAAATCCAGGTTGGCATCGCTGTACTGGTAGAACAGTTCCAGGCGCGAGTCGTCGGCAAAACCCTGGATCGCCTTGGCGCCGAAGGTGCTCACCTCATAGGCGCGTTTCTTGTCCCGGGTGCTGGCGCTGTAGGCGCTGTTGCGAAACGGCTGGTAGCCATCGGAGACGTTGTGGCTGACATAGGCCAAGAGGCCCAGGTCGCCGAAGCCGTTGCTGACGATCCGTTCCACCCGGGCATCGCCGCTCCTGCCCATGAAGCTGTCCAGGCCCAGGTTGACCTCGCCCGAGGCTTCGCGGGTTTGCGGGCTGCGGGTGACGATGTTGATCACCCCGGCCACCGCCTGGGTGCCGAACAGCAGGCTCTGGCCGCCCTTGAGCACTTCGATGCGCTCGATGGCGTTGGCCGGCAGGGTGTCCAGGTACAGGCCGCCGTACAGGCGGTTGTTCAGGCGCACGCCGTCCAGCAGGATCAGGGTGTCGTCGTTGCGTCCGCCCAGCAGCGAGTAGGTGCCGTAGTCGAAGGGGCCGTTCTTGGGCGCCACGTACAGGCCCGGCACGTACATCTGCAGGACCCGGGTGATGTCGCTGCTGGGGCCGGCTCGCTCGATCTGCTGGCGCTCGATGATCTGCACCTTGCTGCCGAATTTCGCCATTTCGGCGACGGTGGTGGACTCCACCGATGGCGCGGAAACAAATTGCTGTTCAAGTCTGAGGGGACCGTCATCGGCCAGGAGCAGGGGGCTGAACAGGCAGCCGAGCAAGGCGCCACTCAGGGAGTGGCCAGGGGTGCGCCAGGTGCGCACAAGGGACGTATCGATTGTGGTCATTCTTGGTCTTCTCGAAGGTGACTTCGGGAAGCATGCAGGAGAAGGTATCGGCCACGCGCACGAGACCATACCGGCCCATGCCCGCCCACCGCAGGATTGCCAAACACAGGCTTCAGGCCGGTCTCCGGGCTCACGAGGCTCGCTGCATTCGCCTTCCCATACCCAAGTACAGTGGCCTGTTGAATGCAGCACTCGCTTACCGTTGCGGGGGCAGCACCGGACTTGCCGCAAAGGGCTCACCGGTTTCCCGTTTCACTTCATGCACGGCGGCATGAGGCACCTGAAACTGGGCGGCATCTGAACATTGCGCCACAGCTTCGTCAACGTTGCACTTGCATGCAGGTGTTGCCGGGGGCCGGGGATGAACGCCGGTCGGCTGCAAGCCGCTGTGGCTGGGGCTGGCGGATTGCGGCCGTGGCAATCCGGCGGCGCGCCTCGCGGAGCGGCTGCCCGGGTGACGCGGCGCCATGGCCCGTGAGAGCGCCGGGGTTGTTGGGCGCAGCCTGTGTCTGCGAGCGTGGTTCGAGCCCGGGGCTAGAGCAATGCCGGATCCTGGACCAGGGCCGCGTTGCGGGTGGTCCAGCCTCTGGTGGCTGGCGTCAGGTGGAGCTGCGCCTGGGTCGCTTGGCGCGCAGGGCAGGCCAGCAGCGAAACCGCCCGCACCGTGTCCCCCGGTTGCAGTTGCAGGCGCTTGGCGGTCAGGCGGTCCACCAGCAGGCTGCCGGAGACCAGGCGCCCGGGGGCGGCGGTGATGCGGCAGTTTTCCAGGCGCCGGTTGTGAATCAGCCAGATCGGCGCCTGGTCGTCCGGGCTGCCTACCCGCAGGGGCAGGACCTGGCTTTCCCGCACGCTGCGGACCTTGGCCACTTCGGCTTCGATCAGCGGCCCGCCGTCGAAAATGTCGATGCAGCCCTGATGGCTGAAACCTTCGTCACGCAGGATGTTCAGGGCCTGCTCGGTGCTGGCGTGGGCCTGGCCGATGGCGGCCTGGGCCTGGGGGCTGAGCAGGCAGGTGTAGAGCGGCTGGCGCGGCATCAGTTCGGCGATGAACGACTTGCTGCCCAGGCTCGACAGGCGACTGGCCTGCTGGAAACCCATCTTGAAGAAGTGCCGGCCCAGGCTGTCCCAGAACGGCGAGCGGCCCTGGTCATCGAGCTGGCCGCGCAGTTCGGCCACCAGTTTGTCGCCGAACAAGCCAGGGTACTCGGCGACGAACAGCAAGCGCGCAGTGGACAGCAGGCGGCCGGTGTAGCCCTGGCGCTGGTCGCGCCGCAGGTACAGCGAGCAGAGCTGGGATTGCCCGGTCATCTCGTTGCACAGGAACAGGGTCGGGATCTGTTTCTCGATGCCCAGCTCCGGGGCACTGCCATGGGTGGTGCCGACCCGGTAGTTGTAGCAGGGTTCGCGCAGGCCGATGGCGCCGCTCAGGCCACAGACCCCGATCACCTGCTGCTCGTCGTCCTCCATCACGAACAGGTAGTCGGCGTCGGCCCGCTCCACCTGGCCGGCAAACGCCCGTTGCGCCCAGCGCAGCCGATGGGCCAGGTGCTCGGGCTCGGAGGAGAGGTTGTTCAGCTCGCGACAGCTGCCTTCCAGCAGGTTCAGGACCGCCGGCAGATCGGTGAGGCGGATCGGACGCACGATCATCGAACAACTCCTTGTCGCGTTCCCGGGCAGTGGCGACGCCGGGACGGTAGTGACCCGCGGTTCACAGGGCAACGCCCCGCACCGCTTCGCCCGGGGTCAGTTGCAGGGCCTGCAGCATCGATGCATCCAGGCCGACCACATCGCCGGGGGCTTCGTCGAGGGGGGCGACGATGGCACGAAACCCCTGCAACCGGTCATTGCTCAGCAACCAGTGCCGGCCCTGGCCACTCTGGGGGCTCAGGTGGCAGATCGCGACGCGGCTCTGGATGATCGAGCGTAGCTGGTTATTGCGCGCCTGCAGGGTCGGTCCGGCATCGAACAGGTCGACATACTGGGTCGGCGCAAACCCCTCGTCGACCAGGATGTCGCAGGCTTCCCGGGCATCGGGGTGAATCCGGCCGATGCAGTCCTGGGCCGGTTGCGCCAGCATCGGGATATACAGCGGGTACTGGGGCATCAGTTCGGCGAGAAAGCCACGGCCCTGCAAGGCGCACAGGCGTTCGGCCTCGACATAGGGCAGGTCGAAGAAGTGCTGGCCCACGGCTGCCCAGAACGGCGACTCGCCGGTGTCGTTGCTGTAGCCGACGATCTCGCTGATGCAGCTGTCGGCGAAGCGTTGGGGGTGGGCGGCGATGAACAGCAGGCGCGCCCGCGAGGTCAGTTGGGCCAGGGGCGTGCCCTCCAGCTCCGGGTCCACGTGGAAGCTGCGCAGCAGGGTCTGCTCGCTGAGGTCCTGGCACAGCGACAGGGTCGGCACCCCGTGCTGGATGTTCAGTTCCCGGGAGCTGCTGATGAAGGGTCGGTTGCGCAGGCTGTAGAAGGGGCTGGAGAACCCCGCGGTGGCGAGGATGTCCGAGCAGCCGCGCAGTTGGCCGCTGTGCGGGTCCTCGAGCACCAGGAAATAGTTTTCCGGGCCCTGGCTGGCCTCGGTCTTGGCAAAGGAGGCCTCGGAATCGAGGATCTTCTCTCGCAGGTAGGCTTCGTCGTCCACCAGCGAAGTCACGCCCAGCAGGCGTTCGCGGGCCAGACGCCGCAGTTGGGGCAAATCGGATAACGCCACGGGACGCAAGGCCAGCATGGGTGTACTCCTGTATCGAGGGCCGCTTTGCCCTTGGAGGCAAAGCGGCCAGACATCACTGTCGGTGACCACGCAGTTCCACGGCCGCGGCATCCTGCGGCCTGTTCCCGGGGCGGCTCTTGCTGGCCGCTTCCGGGGTGGCGCGGCGCCGTCGGGCGCCGCGCGGGTGCGACTATTGCTTGAGCGGATCGGGCAGGGCGCCGCCGCTGCCCAGCTTGTTCAGCAGGAACAGGTAGACCAGCCCGGCGAGAATCCAGATGGCCCCGAGTTTCTGCGCGTCCACGCCCATGTTGTACATGATGGCGCTGACGATCACGAAGCCGATCACCGGGCAGATCAGGTGACGCACCACCTGGCCGGATTTCTGCCGGCGCCAGTAGAAGTTGATCACGGTGATGTGCAGCAGCATAAAGCCGCTCAGGGCGCCGAAGTTGACCAGTGAGGTCAGGGTGTCCACCGAGTTGATGAACAGGTAGCAGATCAGCAGCGACAGCACCGCCACCAGGTAGATGCTGATGTGCGGGGTGTTGTGCTTGGGGTGGACCTTGGCCAGCACCTTGGGCAGCTTGCCGTCACGGGCCATGCCGAACAGCAGGCGCGACACCGCGGCCTGCGAGGTGATGGCCACCGCCACGCCCCAGGCCAGTGCCGTGGCCACCCCGGTGAGGGTTGCCAGCCAGCTGCCGGCGGCCAGTTCGGCGATCTCGTAGAAGGCGGTGTCGGCGGACTTGAAGCCCATGCCGGCGGCCAGGTCAGTGGCGATCCAGGTCTGCACCACGAAGATCGCGCCCATCACCACCAGGGTGATCAGCGCGGCGCGGCCGACGCTGCGGCCCGGGTCGCCCTTGACCTCTTCGGCGAGCGTGGAGATGGCATCGAAGCCGAGGAACGACAGCACCGCGATCGACACACCCTGCATCAGCATGCCGAAGTGGAAATTTTCCGGGCTGTACAGCGGCGCCAGGGTCAGTTGGCCGTTGCCGGCGCCACCGTGCAGGGCATTCCAGGCGTAGAACAGGAAGATCCCCAGGACCACCAGTTGCGCCAGCAGGAACAGGATGTTCATCCGCGCGGTGAAGGTGATGCCCCTCAGGTTGACGAAGGTCGCGCTGACCAGGAACGCCAGGATGAAACCGACCTTGGGCACTTCCGGGTACAGGTGGTTGAGGGCCATGGCCGCGTAGACATAGAGCAGCGGCGGAATCAGCAGGTAGTCGAGGAGCATCAGCCAGCCGGCGAGAAAACCGACATGGGGGTTGAGGCCGCGCTGGGCATAGGAATAGACCGAACCGGCGATGGGGAAGGCCCGGGCCATGGCGCCATAGCTCAGGGCGGTGAAGACCATCGCCACCATGCCGATGATGTAGGCCAGGGGCACCATGCCCGGGGCTTCCTGGTTGACGTAGCCGTAGACCCCGAACGGGGCGATGGGGATCATGAAAATCATCCCGTAGACCACCAGGTCACGCAGGCTCAGCCCACGCTTGAGTTCCTGTTTGTAGCCGAATTCTTCAATCTCCATGAAGCCGTTCTCCTTGAGCCTGTGTTAGTGGGTAAAGGCGTGGCCTTGGGGGTCGTCATTGACACCGCGGGCCGCGCTTTCGTGTTTGAACCTGGCAGGGTTTAAAGACACACCACAGCGGTTTTTCTAGTTGTTGTACCGGTCCTGCAAACAGCTTTTCTGGCGCGCCGGGTGAGTCCTTCGGGGCGCGCCGGTGAAACCTTCCTGCACCAGCGGCTACAGCAGCGGCGCCAGTGTATCGCTCCAGTGCTGCACCGCCTCCTGGGTGCGCAGCAGATCGTTGCGTACCTCGATCAGCACCGACGCCAGGCCACGGGCATCACCGTGCACCGGCACGGTCATGTCGCTCAGCGGGTCGATCTCGTAGGGCTGGTTGCCGGCGACCTTGATCGGCAGGCTCCACAGCCCTTCGAGGATTCGCGCCGCGTAGTCGGTGGCGCTGCCATACAGCACGCCGACCTCCAGCGAACGCGGCTGGCCGTAGTAGATCGGGGTGAAGCTGTGGATCCCCACCACCCGCACTTCGCGGCCCTGGGCCAGGCGCCGGTCGATGATGCGTTGCAGGCGCTGGTGGAACGGGGTGAACAGCTGCTGGCGGCGGTACTCGCGGGTGGCCTCGTCCAGTTGCTGGTTGCCCGGCACCTGATAGATCTCGCTTTGCAGCGGGATGCTGTCGGGGGCATGCCGCGGGCGGTTGAGGTCGATCAGCAGGCGCGAGTAGTTGGCCGCGATCAGCGTCGCGCCCAGGGCCTGGGACAGGCTTTGGGCCAGTTCCAGGGCGCCCGGGTCCCAGGCGATGTGCTCGCGCGCCGCCACCGGGTCCAGGCCCAGGTCGTGCAGGGCCGGAGGAATGTAGTGGCTGGCGTGTTCGCACACCAGAATCAGCGGATGCTCGGAGTCTTCCCGGAACAGGCGATAGGCCGGCTCGGAATACAACCCCAGCTCGGCGGATTTAGTACAGGTGTCCATAGTGCTCACAGAGTTGGGCAGCGTTCAGGTGTTGGGTCAGGGACACTTCCTTTTGTTTGACGGCGAAATAAGTGGCCAGCAGCGCTGCTGGCAAGAGCTGCAGCAACTCCGTGTTGCTGCGCAGGCATTCCAGGGCCTGGGGCAGGGTCCCGGGCAGCGGCACGATGCCGCTGGCCCGGCGCTGTTCGGCGCTGAGCTCATCGGGGACCTTGTCGGTCACCGCGTTGAGCGCCAGCTTCTGCTCGATGCCCAGGCGTCCGGCCATCAGGATCACCGCCATGGCCAGGTGCGGCGAGGCGGTGGCGTCCAGGGCGCGGAACTCCAGGTTGTACTGCGGCGCCGCGGGCTTGCCGCCGATGGTCACGGTGGGGCAGATGCGCAGCGAGGCTTCGCGGTTGCGCAGGCCCAGGCACGCGTAGGAGGCGCTCCAGTGATGGGGCTGCAGGCGCTGGTAGGAGATCGGCGTCGGCGCGGTGAAGGCGCACAGCGCCGGCAGGTGCTTGAGCACCCCGGCGGCCCAGTGCTGGCCGAGGTTCGACAGGTCGTCGCCGCTCACCGCGTGGGCGTCGTAGAGCAGCGGTTCGCCTTCCAGGTCCTGCAGGCTCAGGTGCAGGTGCACGCCGTTGCACACTGCGTTCTCGGCGGTCTTGGGCGCGAAGCTGACCCGGTGCCCGGCTTGCCGGGCGATTTCCCGGGTGATCTCGCGCACGTTCACCGCCCGATCGGCGGCGGCCAGGCCCTGGGTCGGCCGGCAGGTGATTTCGTACTGCTGCTTGCCGTACTCGGGGAGGAACATTTCCGGCTCGACCCCGGCGGCCCGCAAGGCGGCCAGCAGCCAGCCACCGAAGGCCGCGCCCTGGCGCTGGGCCTCCAGGGAAAAGGCCAGGTGTTCGGTTGGCTGGCTGCCGCTGTCGAGGTTGAATTCGTGTTCGAAGGCCGCAGTGACCTGGATCCCCAGCTCGCGGTAGCGCTCCACCTCGGCGCGCAGCAAGGTGCGCGGGCAGGCGGCCCAGGGCTGGCCATCGGTCTCGCAGATATCGGCGTGGATGAAGTCCAGCGCTGGCGCCGAGGCATCCGGGCCCGCGCCGACACTGACCCGGCTGTCGAGGTCGGGGATCAGCCGCAGGTCGCCATAGGCCCCCCAGGGGTTGTCCTCGGCGATCAGGTCCTGGGGGGTCAGGGCACTGTTGGCCGGCACCCAGCCGCAGCCGCCGAGCCGATAGCGCTCCAGCTCATCACTGGGAAACGAGCGCCCGCGGGTCACCCCGATCAGGTCGGTGGTGACGATGCTGGTCATCGCCACCGGTGTCAGGGCCTCGATGCCCTGGCCGCGGCTCACCCGCGGATCTCCCGCAGGCGGCCGAGCACGGTGGCGGTGTCGGTGATCCAGCAGTAACCCTTGATGGCGTTGAGGCAGGCCTGGTGCCGGGTGTCGCCGTAGGTGGCGCAGGCATCTTCCACCAGGGTCACCAGGTAGCCCCGGTCGGCGGCGTCGCGCACCGCCATGTCCACGCACTGGTCGGTGACTATCCCGGCAATGATCAGGTGACGGGTTTCCAGGTTGCGCAGCACGTAGTCGATGTTGGTGGAGTTGAACACCCCTGACGAGGTCTTGGGCAGCACGATCTCGTTTTCCACCGGCGTCAGCTCATCGATGATCGCCGCCTGGGGGCTGCCCTTGGGCAAATGCATGTCCGACAGCTTGTGGTCCAGGGAGCGGTCGCGGCCGTCGGCGGTGAGGCTTTCGATCAGGGTGTGCAGCACGTTCTGCCGGGCTTCACGCACCGCCGCCAGGAGCTTTTGCTGATTGGGAATCACCACCTCCCGGGCGCGCTTGAGAAATGCCTCGCCCTCGGGGCCTTGCAGGTGCGGGTCGAACTGCGGTTCGAGCCAGGCGCGCTGCATGTCCACCAGCAGCAGCGCGGTGTGATCGACGACGAAGGGCAAGTCCCGGGGCGAACGATGGGGCAGGCTGAACATCCTTATTTTTCCTCCAGCACGTGGGTAGCGAATTCCGCCCGCAGGGCATCGACACCCTCCAGGCGCTGATCAAGATGGGTACTGCGCGGGGTCAGGCAGGCAATCAATGCCTCGACCTGGGCCAGCGCCGGCACCAGGGTGTCGAATGGCGACAGGGATTCCACCGGGGCACTGATGATCAGGTCCGCCAGTTCCCGCAGCGGCGAGGCGTAGATATCGGTGAACAGCACCACCCGGGCATTGCGCGCCTTGACGGCGCTGGCCACCCGCAGGGCCTGGGACTGATAGCGGCGGTAGTCGAACAGCAGCACCACGTCCTGGCGTTGCACATCGAACAGGCGGTCCGGCAGTTGCGCGTTGTCTTCAAGGAAGAAACAGCCCGGGCGCATCAGCCGCAGGTGGTTAAGCAGGTAATGGGCGAGGAAGCTGCTGAAACGTCCGCCGAAGCAGTAGAGCTGATGGCGGCTGTCGAGCAGCCAGTCCATGAGCACGCGGATGTCTTCGGGCTGGGTCAGGGCCTGGGTGTCTTGCAGTGCGCGCTGGCTGTCGGCCAGGTAGCGGCCCCAGGTGTCGCCCTGGGCCACTTGGGCGCGGGGGTGCAACAGGGTGCTGGGGGACCGCAGGCGGTCGTCCATGTCACTGAGCAGGGCTTCCTGGAATTCGCCGTAGCCGCTGAACCCGAGCTTTTTCACCAGGCGGACGATGGTCGGGTCGCTGACCCCGGCGTGTTCTGCCAGGCGTGACATCGGGCCCAGGCCATTGCGTGGGTAATGGTCGAGCAGGGCGCGCACCACCTTGCGCTCGGAGGGCGTGAGCTCGAGGGCGGGGTCGGTGATCAGGTCTCGTAGAGAGGGCATCGGGGCGCCTTGGACACGGGATGTCGTTTTTATTTCATAAAATGTCTAAATGATATTTATGTAATGGATGCTACATGTCTAGTGAATTTTGCATTAGTGGCGAAATGCCTTGAGGTGGGGGCGTTTTTTGGCGGGAAAGGGGGGGGGTAGAAGGTGTAGCGCGGGACTTGTGTTGGCTTGGCCTGCGTTCGGCCTCCTGCCGGGGCAAAGCGTTTTGCCTCGTTTGCGCTGTTCAACAGTAAGCCGCTGTAACAGCGCACCCCAAGTAGCCCTGACCGCAGCACCGGCCAAACCCCAGCCACCAGCCGCGAGATTCAGGTTCTAGCCACCGGTGCCTCGGCCAACCGAGCGGCAGGCAGCAATTTCCCGTGCCCGACCAGCAGGCGCCCGCGCCCCCAGAGCGCCGCCATTTGCCCCCTTGGCTCAAGGCACCAGGCGTGCCTCTCCCACCTGCGCTGCCTCGGCACTCAAGCCGAACTGCTGCAGAATCCGCGCAATGTCCCCCGATGCATGCAGGGCTTGGATATTGGCGCTCAAGGCCTCTCCCAGGGCGCTGTTGCGCTGGCTGTAGGGAAACGCCACCTGCCCCGGTTGCAAGGTCGCCTGGACCCGCGCATCGGCCTCGGCAACTTTCACCACCTGCCCGGGATAGGCACCCTTGCCCTGGGAGGCCATCGCCACGGCGTAGCTGTCGACCGCCGCTTCGAGGCGCCCAGCCATCAGGTCCTGGGCCATGGCCACCGGGTTCGGGTAGAGCACCAACTGGCTGCCCAGGAGTTTCTGCAGGTCGGCCTGCCACAGGTAGCCCTGCACCGTGCCAACACGCTTGCCCTCCAGTTGCGCCGGGGTGCTCAGGCCCTGGGCCGAGATGATGCCCATCATGTCCAGGTACAGCGGCGCCGACAGCCCCAGCACCTTGTTGCGCGCTGCGGTGCGGTACCAGTCGCCGATGGCCACGTCGGCCCGCCGGGCGATCACCGACTGGATCACCGCCGCCGGGTCCACCACCGTGGCCTTGATCTGCAGGCATTCGCGGGCGGCAATCAGCTTGATGATCTCGCCATCGACCCCGCTGAGCTGGTTGTCAGGCCCGGGGATGGAGTAGGGCGGGAACACCCAGGCGGCCACGCTGAGCACGCCGGGGGTCAGGGTCTCGAAGCGGTGGGCGGGTTCGCAGGTGGCCGCTGAGGCGCCGTTGCCGATGAGCAGCAGGACGCAGAGTGCCAAGAACTGTTTGAGCGTGCGGGTCATGGTTTCACCTTGCCTGTCGTGGGTGGGAAAGTGCACGGCCAAAGGCCGCATCAGTGCTGCTGGTGGCGCACCAGCCGGCGCTCCAGGGCCGCCACCAGCAAGGTGGCGGGGGCGCAGACGGCGGCGTACATCAGCCCGGCCAGGGACAGCACCGGCATGTATTCGAAGGTCGTCGACCCTATGGACGAGGCCCGGCTCACCAGCTCCGGCAGGGCGATGGTGAAACACAGGGAGGTGGCCTGGAACATCATGATCGAGAAGCCCAGCAACGACGGCAGGGCGACTTTCAGGGCCTGGGGCAGGATCACGAAACGCAGGCTGTCCAAGGGCGTCAGGCCCATGACCCCGGCGGCTTCCAGTTGCCCCCGGGGCACCGCCTGCAGGCCGGCGCGGATGATCTCGCTGGTGTAGGCGCCGGTGCACCAGGCCAGGGCCAGCACCGCCGCCCAGTAGGAGCTGAGGGTCATTCCGGCCGAGGGCAGGCCGAAGTAGAAGAACTGCAAGAGGATCAGCGCCGGCGCCCCGCGGCCGATCTCCACCACCAGCAGCGCCGGGTAGCGCAGCAGCCGCGAGCGGCTCGAGACGCCGAGGGCCAGCACCAGGCCCAGGGCAATCCCCAGGCTCAGGCACAGGGCGGTGATCTGCAGTGACAGGACAAACCCCGGCCACAGTTCCGGCAGCCATTGCCGCCACATCTCCAGCACGGGATTCATGTCGCGCTCCGTTGCCGCAGGCGGCTATCCAGCCAGCGCGAGAACAGCGCCACCGGCAGGCTCAGGACCAGGTACACCAGGGCCGCAGTGGCGTACACCGCCAGCCCCGAGAAGCTTTTCTGGGACAGTGCGTAGGCCTGGAAGCTGACCTCGGCCACTCCCAGGGTCGAGGCCACGGCGGAGTCCTTGAGCAGGCCGATGGCGTAGGTGGCGGCGCTGGGAAGCGCCACTTTCACCAGTTGCGGCAGGATCACGTCGAAAAAGCGCTGGCGGCGGCTCAGGTTGAGCACCGTGGCCGCTTCGAACTGGCCGCGGGGGATCGCCAGCAGGGCGCCGCGATAGACCTCCGACATCTGCGCCGCGGTGATCAGCCCGAGGCCGAGCACTGCGGCGGCAAAGGGCGAGATCGGCAGCAGTTCGCTGCCCAGGCCGAAGAAGATGAAGAACAGCCAGACAATCGGCGGGATCGAACGCAGGGTGAGGATGATCAGCGCTGCGCACAGACTCACCAGCGGCAGGCGCGAAAGGCGCAGGGCGCACAGGGCGAACCCGAGGATCAGGCCCATGGCGAAGGCCGCGCCGGTCAGCGCCAGGGTCCAGGGCACGCCGCGCAGCATCAGCGACAGGTCGGTGAGCATCAGCGATTCCTCACGGCCTGGAGGAACTTCACCACCCGTTCGTTCTGCGGGTGGCGCATCACCGTCTGGCTGGCGCCCTGTTCGATGATCCGCCCCTCGGCCATTACCAGCACCCGGTCGGACACGGTTTCGGCGAAGTGCATCTCATGGGTCACGACAATCATCGACATACCGTCGCGGGCCAGTTCCTTCATCACCGCCAGCACCTCCAGGCCCAGTTCCGGGTCGAGGGCCGAGGTCGGTTCATCGAACAGCATCAGTTGCGGTTCCAGGGCCAGTGCCCGGGCAATGGCGATGCGCTGTTGCTGGCCACCGGAACAGCGCGCCGGGTAGTGGCCGGCCTTGTCCGCCAGGCCGACTCGCTCCAGCAGTTGCATGGACACCCGATCGGCTTCGGCGGGGCTGCGGCCCAGGGTGCGGACCTGCGCCAGGCTGACGTTACGCAGCACTGTCAGGTGCGGAAACAGATTGAACGACTGGAACACCATGCCGATCCGCCGCCGCAGTTGCACCAGCTCGGCGTGCTTGGGCGGGCGCTGGGCGTCGATCTGCAGGCCGGCCATGCTGATCCGCCCGCTGCTGGGCGGCTCCAGCTGGTTGATGCAGCGCAGCAGGGTGCTCTTGCCCGAGCCGCTGGGGCCGATAATGGCCAGCACCTGGCCTTGTTCCATCTCGAAGCTGACCTCGTGCAGGACCTGGTAGGGGCCGAAGTGCTTGCCGATGGCGTGCAGTTGCAGGAAGGGCGGCGCAGTCGCGGCGGCCACGGAAACAGCGGCGTGGGTCTGCAGGTTCAGGTTCATGGTGTTCTCCCATTTGGACCGGCCGGAACAAGGTCGACGACCGGGAACGGCGGGTGCGCCAGTGCTAGAGATCCAGCAGCGGCGTGCGGGAAAGGATCTCGGGCCCGCGGGCGGTGATCAGCACCTGTTCTTCCAGCTTGACCCCCTGGGCAGCGCCTTGCTCGCCGATGAAACTCTCCACCGAGACCACCATGTTTTCCTCGAAGTGGCCGTCGTAGCCCCACTCGGCGAAGTCCACGGCGTAGGCCACGCTGGGGTATTCGTCGACCAGGCCGACACCGTGCAGCATCATCATGTAGCGGTTGTGGCGGTAGCGTTCCGGCACTGCCCAGCAGTGCTCGGCGAATTCGCGGAACGAGCAGCCGGGGCGTAGCAGTTCGAGGTTGCGGCCGATCTGCTCGGCGGCGGTTTCCAGCAGCCGGCGCTGCTCGGCCGCCACCGCTTTGCCGGGGCAGACGAAGCTGCGGGAGATGTCCGAGAGGTAGCCGCCAGGGCCCACCATGTCGGTGTCGAAGCAGACCATCTCGCCGGCGTCGATGGGCTTGTCCGAGGCGTCCTGGAACCAGGGGTTGGTGCGCTGGCCGGAGTTCAGCAGGCGGCTCTCGGCCCACTCGCCGCCATGGGCCACGTTGGTGCCGTGGAGGATGCTCCACAGCTGGTTCTCAGTGACCCCCGGCACCAGGCTGTGGCGCATGCGCGCGATGGCCAGGTCGCAGACCGCCATGGATACCCGGTGGCTGGCCACTTCCTCGCGGCACTTGAGCCGTCGTGCCTGTTCCATCAGGGGCTGGGCGTCGAACAGCTGCAAGCCGTGACCGATCAGCTTGGCACTGCCCAGGGGGTCGCAGCGGTCCACCGCCAGGCGGCGGTTGTGGCCAGCGTGTTGCTGCATCAGGGCGGCGATTTCGCCGGCCCACTGGCTGGCCTTTTCCTCGACCCTTGGGCCGGCGAGAAAGTACAGCCAGGGAATCGCCGGGCGGATCTGGTCGATGGTCTCCACGGCCTCGCTGTTGTGCCGGCTGCTGCTGAACTCGAACAGCACCAGCGGGCCCTCGGTGGCGATGAACACATAGCGGCTGGGGGAGTGCATGACCCACAGGCCGAGGTTGTTGGTGTCGGTGGCGTAGCGGATGTTGATCGGGTCGGCCAGCAGCACCCCGGCGTAGTCGTGCTCGCGCAGTTGCTGGCGAATGCGCTCCAGGCGGTAGCGACGCAGGGCCACCCGGTCGATGGCGGCGTGGGCCTGGAGCAGGTCCGGGTCCACCGGGGCCAGGCGGTGGTCGGTGACGGCGCGGTCCTGGCGAAAGGCCGGCTGCGGGCGTGGGGGCACAGGCTGATGCAACGGTTGACGACTGTTCATGGCGCAACTCCGCAGGGGCCCGCAGCACCGGAATCCAGAGGTGCGGGTCGACAGTGAGGCAGTGAATCAGGTCATGGCCCGGCGCTCTGGTGGCGCCTGGGCCCCGGGTTCAGAGATCCTTGAGCAGCCGCAGGGCGTCGTAGATCGCTGCGTGGGTATTGCGCGACGACACCGCGTCGCCGATTCGGAACAGCTGGAATTCCCCCTCGGGGTTGTCCGCCACGCTCTGTGGCTGGCCGGCAATCAGTTGCCCGTAGTCCACCGCGCCCTGGTTGCGCGAGCGCGGCAGGAGCTGGAAATACAGCTCGTCCAGGGGCCGGGTGCCGTGGTTGACCACGATCTGGTCGAACTCCCGGTGTTTTTCCAGGGGCCCGTAGTCGCTGCCCAGGTGGGCGATCAGCGTTGTGCCGTGACGCTCCACGCGCTTGAGCCGGTAGGTCACGGTGAAGGTGGTGTCCAGGGTCTGCAGCGAGCGCATGAAGGGCACCAGGTTCATGCCCATCACCTCCGGCGCGAAGGCGCGGTCGGGGGTCATGATCTCGGTGCGGGCACCGCTCAGGGCAATGACTTCCGCAGCCTGCAGGCCGGCGGCGTCGCCGGCGTCGTCATACACCAGCACATTGCGCCCGGGCTTGATGTCGCCGGAAAGAATGTCCCAGCTCGATACCAGCCACTGGTTGCCCGATTCCAGTACTTCGGTGTGGGGCAGGCCGCCGGTGGCGATGATCACCAGGTCGGGGCGGTGGGCCAGCACAGTTTCCGGCTCGGCCCAGGTGTTGAAGTGGAACTGCACGCCCAGGCGTGCGCACTGGGCCATGCGCCAGTCGATGATGCTGAGCATTTCCTTGCGCCGCGGCGAGCGGGCGGTGAGGCGGATCTGCCCGCCGGGCTGGTCGGCGGCTTCCAGCACCGTCACCTGGTGCCCGCGTTCGCCGGCCACCCGCGCCGCTTCCAGGCCTGCCGGGCCGCTGCCGACAATCAGCACCTGGCGCTTGCGGGCGGCCTTGGGAATCTCGTGGGGCATGGTGGTTTCACGGCCGGTGGCGGCGTTGTGGATGCAGTAGGCGGCGCCACCGTGGTAGATGCGGTCCAGGCAATAGTTGGCGCCGACGCAGGGGCGGATGTCGGCCTCGCGGCCCTCGATGATCTTGCGCACCAGGTGCGGGTCGGTCATGTGCGCCCGGGTCATGCCTACCAGATCCACCAGCCCGCTGGCGATGGCATGGCGCGCGGTGGCCACGTCGGGAATCTTTGCCGCGTGCAGGGTCGGCATGCCGGTGTGGGCGCGCACTTCGCCGGCGAAATCCAGGTGCGGGGCGTTGCGCATGCCCTGGATCGGAATCACGTCGGTGAGCCCGGCATCGGTTTCGATGTGGCCGCGGATCACGTTGAGAAAATCCACCATGCCGCACTCGCTGAGCAGCTGCGAGATGCGCAGGCCGTCGGCCTTGTCCAGGCCGCCGCTGATCACCTCGTCGGCGGTGTAGCGCAGGCCGACGATGAAGCGGTTGCCAACCCGCTGGCGGATCGCCTTGAGCACGTCGAAGGTAAAGCGCAGGCGATTGTCCAGGGAGCCGCCGTAGGGGCCGTCGAGGTCGTTGGTCAGGGGCGACCAGAACTGGTCCATCAAGTGGCCGTAGGCTTGCAGTTCGATGCCGTCCAGGCCGGCCGCCTGCATGTGTTCGGCGGCGCTGGCGTAGTCGCTGATGATGCGTTCGATGTCCCAGTGTTCCAGGCGCTTGGGAAAGGCCCGGTGGGCCGGTTCGCGCTGGTGCGAGGGCGACACCACCGGCAGCCAGTCGCCCTTGTCCCAGCGGGTGCGGCGGCCCAGGTGGGTGAGCTGGATCATCACTGCGGCGCCGTGCTCGTGGCACTCGTCGGCCAGGGCCTTCATCCAGGGCACCACTTCTTCCTTGTAGGCCAGGATGTTGTTGAACACCGGCGGGCTGTCCCGGGAAATCGCCGCAGAACCTGCGGTCATGGTCATGGCCACGCCGGCCTTGGCCCGCTCCACGTGATAGGCCCGATACAACGCCTTGGGCATGCCGTCCTCGGGGTAGGCCGGCTCGTGGGAGGTGGTGATGATGCGGTTGCGCAGGGTCAGGTGCTTGAGCTGGAACGGTTGCAGAAGCGGGTCGTGGTTCATCTTCGTCCCTCAGCAGGTGTATCAGGCGAAATCAACATAGAACCCAATGTACACCTGTGTCAATTAAATCGACATGAGTGAACATGGCGCCTTGCGAGGGCCTGGGGGAGGGGCTAGGATGCCCTTCATGAAAAATACGACCTCCAGTTCCAAAAACGACAAAGGCTCGCTGCAGGCCTGGCTCGACGCCGCTTATGAAAGCCTCAAGGAGTCCGGGGTAGACGCGGTGCGGGTGATGCCCCTGGCGAAGAAACTCAACCTTTCGCGCACCAGCTTCTACTGGTATTTCGAGGACCGCGAAGCCTTGCTCGAAGCCCTGATCGGGCTGTGGAAGAGCAAGAACACCGACACCTTGCTGGCCCACTCCGAGGCCTATGCCGAGTCGATCACCGAGGCCATCCTGAATGTCTTCGACTGCTGGCTGAACCCCGCGCTGTTCGACTCGCAGTTCGAGTTCGCCATGCGCAGCTGGGCCCTGCAGTCGGCAGACGTGGCCCTGGAGCTGGAGAAGGCCGACGAGCAGCGGGTGCAGGCCTTCAAGCGCATGTTCCAGCGCTTCGGCATGGGCGAGGATGCGGCCTTTACCCGGGCCCGCTGCATCTACCTGACGCAGATCGGCTACATCAGCCTCAAGACCCAGGAAACCACCCTGCAGCGCATGCGCTACATCCCGGAGTACCTGCGCATCTTCACCGGCGAGGAACCCCAGCAGCGCGAGCTGGAACGGTTTTACCGGCGCAACGGCCTGTGCCTGGAGACCCTGCTGGAGCAGGCCCCGGCGCCGGTTTGAGGTTCAGCGCAGCAGGGCGCCGCGAAAGGCCGCGCTGAGGGCGCGCAAGGTGTCCGCGGAGCGTTCGTCGGTGGCGCGGGCGTGCAGCACCACCTCGCTCACCGGCAGCCGTGGCAGGCCCAGGCGTTCAGTCACGTCCTGGGCGCCTGCCGGGGCCACGCGCGAAGCCAGGGCGGCGACCCCGAGCCCGGCGCTCACCGCGGCCCCCACGGCCATCACCCCGCCACCGATGAACACCTCGACCCAGGGCCAGCCGGCCGCGTCCAGGGCCTGCACCGCCAGTTGGCGCACGCCGCAGGGCGCGGCCAGGGTCGCCAGGCGCAGGGGGCTGCCGTGGGTGTGCTGCCAGGTGGCGGCGGCGAACCAGGCAAAACTTTCCACCACCAGCACTTCGCCATCGTTGCGGGCGCCTTCGTTGCGCACGATCACCGCGTCCAGCTCAGCGCGATCGAAGCGCGCGGTCAGCTCCCGGGAGGAATCGATGTGCACTTCCAGCAGCAGCAGCGGGTCGTAGCTGGCAATGTGTTGGAGTAACTGCGGCAGGTCGGGGCCGGCCACATGGTCGCTGATGCCTACCTGCAAGCGCCGGGGGGCGCTGTTGTGCAATTCCCCCAGGGCCCGCTCGTGAGCCCGCAGCAGTTCCCGCGCGGCCTGGCTGAAACGCGCACCCGCCGGGGTCAGCCGCACATGGCGCGGGGTGCGTTCCAGCAGGCGCTGGCCGAGGCGCTCTTCAAGGCGCTTGAGCTTGAGGCTGATGGCCGCCTGGGAGGTGTTCAGGGCCTGGGCCGCCCGGGTGAAACTGGCGAAATCGGCGATCAGCACAAAGGCCTGCACGGTATCGATGTCCAGTGGCTTGCCCGGCTCTGACATATTCAATCCTTATCACAGATATATTCGACGATATCTTGTTGTAATCATTGGGCCTGCGCAAGCTGGCCACTCCTTAGCCCCCACGGAGTGTCGCCATGTTTGCCAAACAGTATTCCCATCGCTTGCCGGCCGATTACCCGATGCAGCTGATTCGCCAGCGTGCCGCCGAACGCGGGCCGCTGTGGGATCGGGTCGAGGGCCTGGTGTTCAAGGTGTTTGCCGGGCGCGAACGGGGTGTCCACGGGGCCACCGAAAACCTCTATGCCTCGATCTACCTGTGGCAGGACGCGGCCGGCGCCGGGAAGATGCTGATGGGCCCCGGTTTTCAAGGGGTGATCGACTCCTTTGGCCGCCCGCACATCGAATCCTGGCTGCCCCTGGATTGGCGTCGGGGCCCGGCCGGGCAAGCCCGGGCCCTGTACCGCGAGGTCCAGGCCATCGAGCCAGGGGCGCAGCGCGAGCAGTTGCTGGCCAGCGAGGTGCTGGGCAATCAACGACGGGCCCAGGAGCCAGACACCTTCGCCGTGGTCCTGGCCCTGGACCTGCAGGCTTGGCAACTGGTGCGCTTCACGCTTTCGGCGCAGCCACCTCGGCCACGCCCGGGAAGCGAGTGCTATGAGGTGCTGTACCTGGCGAGGCCCGGGGTGCGCGCAGAACACTGAGCTGCGGGGGAGCAAGCCCGCTGAGGCGGGCTTGTCCGTATCAGCCCTTGCAGCGGGCGTCGTGGCTGCTGCGCGGTTGCAGCCGTTTGCTGCGTGGCGAGCCAGGCGAAACCCAGGCCCAGGCTGTAGCTGAACACCAGGGCCAAGAGCCCGCCCAAGGCAGTGCTGGGCAGGGAAAAATCGGCCTGCGTGGTAGCGCTATCAGTGATTGAAACCTCCAGGGCTGACGCGCCGCGGTGCGGGTGACGAGCAGAGAAACGGGGCCTGGCGTACGGCGACAAGGCCGAATACAGTGGCGCGACCACGCCGGGCTGACAGCGGCTTGCCGTTTCGAAATGTCTGCCTGGTACATCTGCAATAAAATGCCATATCCGCCCCGGCAGGCTACGCCTCCCTGCCGATAACGCCAGAGTGATGCACTGTGCAGGCCACCCGTCTGACCCTGATCTGCCACGCCCGTACCGCCGCCCAGAAGCAGGCGTGCTTTCCCTTGGACGAACCCCTGGTGCTGGACTGGCAGGCCCAGGCCCTGAGCCGCACCGCCGAGCTCAGGCGTTCGACGCGGGTGCTCTGCGGCCCGGAACTGCGCAGCCGGCAGACGGCCGGCCTGTTCAGCGCCGAAGCCGAGGTACAGGAGGCCTTGCGCGATTGCGCCTTCGGCACTTGGCAGGGCCTGTCCATCAGTGCGCTGCAACAACAGCAGCCCGAGGCTCTGCAGGCCTGGCTGGAGGACCCGCATCAGGCTCCGCCGGGCGGCGAGTCGGTGGCCGCTCTGTGCCAGCGGGTGGCCCAGTGGCTGGAGCAGATGGCCGAGCGCCCGGGGCACTGGCTGGCGGTGACCCATCCCTTTGTCATCCGCGCGGTGATGCTCCAGGCGCTGCAAGCGCCCTTGGCCAGCTTCAACCTGATCGACATCGAGCCGTTGTCCAGGCTTGACCTGAGTCACGCCGGCCGCTGGCGCCTGCGCCTGCAGGGCCGTGATTGAAACCCGCCACGCCTGGCCCCGGGCCGCGGCTGCTACTTGCCGGGCCTGCCGGCTTCGCGGCAGCAGGCCGCCGGTTTCAGCCTGAACGATCACGGCCGCACTGCTCGGCGGCGAGCCCCAGTTCGATCAGCTCGGCCAGGGGCACCGCCGGGGAGAAGAAGTAGCCCTGGGCGTAGCCGATGCCGATGGATGTGAGGATATCGATCTGTTCCTGGGTCTCGACCCCTTCGGCGGTCAGCGTCGCCTGGTACAGGCGCGCGCTTTCCTGGGCAATGGAGACCGCGGTGCGCATCCGTTCGTAATGCAGCAAGGAAATCATCGAGTGGTCGATCTTCACTTCGCCGAACGGGTACTTGGCCAGGATGCTCAGGGCCGAGTAGCCGGTGCCGAAGTCGTCCAGGGCCAGGGCGACCTTGTGCTCCTTGAGCAAAAGCATGTTGCGCGCCACTTGCCGGGTGTCCAGCAGCAAGGTGTTCTCGGTCAGTTCCAGGGCCAGGCGCTGGCCGGGCAGGCCGGCGCTGGCCAGGCGCTGGATCAGCCGCGTGGCGAAGTTCACGTCGCTCAGGGTGGTGGCCGAGACGTTCACCGCCAGGGGCCCCGGCAGGCCGGCCGCGCTGTAGAGGTGGGCATCGCGGATCACCGCTTCGATGGTTGCCCATTCAAAGGCCTGCAGCAGGTCCTGGTGACGCACCACATCGAGGACCAACAGTGGCGAGATCGCCTGGCCCTGGCTATCCCGGGCTCGCAGCAGGGCCTCGGCACCGACCACGGTGCGCCGCTCCAGGCAGAACTTGGGCTGGTAGTGCAAGGGCGGGTTATCGAGGCGCAGCCACTCCAGCAGTTGCAGGCGGATCTGCTCCTTGCTCTGGGCCCGTTCGATCAGCGACTGGCGCAGGTAGCGCACCGGCTGCCGGGAGTCCTGCAGGGCCAGGCTGATATTGCGCAGGGTGATGTTGGCGCTGGCACCGGCGCAGGCGTCGACCACGCAGAACTGCAGCTTCGGCGACAGGCCGCTGCCGTCCGTGAGAGGGTCCAGCAGGGCCGCCTGCAGGGTGGCGATCAACCGGGATTCCTCAATGAAGTGGATCGAACGGTTGGGCAGGGCCACTACCAGGCTCAGGTCGGAGAACATGAACCGCCTGGGCACCGAGCAGGCGTGCAACACCTGGCCGGCGGCGCCAGTGTCGAGTGCCTCGGCCAGGCTGACCAGCAACTGGTCGGTCCAGTCGTGGCTGTGGATGGCCACCAGGTCCTTGAGATTGATGATCTTGATCACGATCAGGCTGTGGATGCCGGGACGCTGGCCGGTGCGCACCAGCAACTGGTCCAGGTAGCTGCCCAGGGCCCGGCGATTGGGCAGGCGGGTGATCGGGTCGGTCACCGCCAGTTGCAGCAGGCGGCGCTGGGCCTGTTGATAGCGCGCCTCGCGACGCAGCATGGCGAAGATCAGGATGAGCATCGGCAGCGACAGCAGGGTCGTGGCCAGGCGCAGGGACAGCAGTTGCGCGGTGATCACCGAGCTGACGCTGCCCATCCAGTCGATTACCTGCATGGGCGCGATCGCGGCGCCCAGGCGTACCAGTAGCACCAGGGCCATGTCCTTGAAGGTCAGGTCGCCCAGGCGGCGTGATTCGAACCAGCGATGCAGCAGCACGCCTCCCAGGGTCATCAGGCTGAAACTGAACAGTGCCTCTTCGAACTGGCCGACGCCGCCAATGCAGAAACGTGCCAGTGCCACCAGTACCAGGCAGCTGATTCCGCCCCACCAGCCCCCGAGCAAACCGGCGAGAAACAGCATGTCGCTGCTCAGGAAGACCTTCACCGGCGTCTGCATGAACTGTGAGGCCAGGGCGATCAAGGCGGCGTTGCTGACGCCGAGGATCAAGCCCAGGAGTATCTTTTTCGACTGGATCAGGCGCTGGGCATCCTGGCGCAGCATCAGCAGGGTACTGAAGATTCCTACCAGGGCCACGTACTGCAGCAGGACGATGGGCAGGAGGGAGGCATTGATCGCAAGATCGAGAGACAGGAGCTCCCACATTTCGCTGTGCATGATTTGGGCGTCACCTGATTGAGTCGCTGCGTGAGAATGCTGCAGAGAATAAGGATGAGAATTTTTCCGGCCTATAAGGAGATTCTTGTTTTAAGGTCCTTTCGGGCATCCCGGCGGACTCACGCCGCGCTAGCGTCCTTGAGCGCTTCCCCTCGAGGCGGCCAGGAAAACGCCCCGGGGAGGGCCATGGCTGATCGGCATCGCCGCTGACGGGGCGCCGCCCAGCGCTTCGTCAGTAGCGGCGGCCAGGAGCGTTCTCGCCCGGCCAATCGCGAGGGGCTAGAACCCACCGCGGCCACTGCGGCTTTTCTCACCCCGCCAAGGCGGCCCATACTTGTCCGCTGAAACAGCAGCGAGAGCATGGCCCATGAAAAACCTCCTGGTGATCGGCATCGGCGCCGGCAACCCCGACTACATCACGATGCAGGCTGTCAAGGCGTTGAACCGCTGCGATGTGGTGTTCCTCATGGACAAGGGGCCGAGCAAGGACTCGCTGATCGACCTGCGCCGCGAGTTGTGCGAACGCTACATCACCGAGCGTCCCTATCGGTTCGTCGAGGCACAGACCCCGGAACGCCAGCGGGGCGAGGTGGACTACCGGAACAGCGTGCAGGCCCTCAACCAGGACAAGCAGCAGATCTTCGAGCGCCTGATCAACGAGGAGTTGGCCGAGGGCGAAACCGGGGCCTTCCTGGCCTGGGGCGACCCGGCCCTGTACGACAGCACCCTGCGCATCCTGCAGGCGATCCTGGCCAGCGGCGCGGCGCAGTTCGACTATCAGGTGATCCCCGGCATCACCAGCGTCCAGGCCCTGGCGGCGCAGCACAAGGTGCCGTTGAACCGCATCGGTCGTTCCGTGGAAATCACCACCGGGCGGCGCCTGGCGGCAGGCCAGGCGAGTGACGCCGACAGCCTGGTGGTGATGCTCGATGCCGAGGATTCCTACCGCCAGTTGCGTGATCAGGACCTGGAGATCTACTGGGGGGCCTACCTGGGCACCGCGGATGAAATCCTCATCAGTGGCCGCCTCGACGAGGTCGCCGACGAGATCCGCCGCGTGCGCCTGCAAGCGCGCCAGAGCCATGGCTGGATCATGGACACCTACCTGCTGCGCAAGCCTGGGGACTGAGCCGCCCCGCGACAGCCGGCCGGGGTGGTGTGGCCGGTTTCAGCCTGCCGGCCCCTGCAAGGGCGCCCCCCGGCCGAAGCGCTCACGGTACACCGAGGGCGCCAGGCCCACCCGACTGCGAAAGGCCACGCGGAAACTCTCCACCGAGTGATAGCCGCAGCGCAGGGCGATGGTCTCCGTGGTTTCGCTGCCGTTTTCCAGCAACTCCCGGGCCCGGGCCAGGCGCTCATGTTGCAGCCAGGCCTTGGGCGCCGCACCGGTGGCCTCGCTGAAGCGCCGCAGGAAGGTGCGTTCGCTCATCAGCGCCTGGGCTGCCAGTTCGCTGACCGTCAGTGGCTGGTGCAGGCGTTCCCGGGCCCATTGCATGACCCGTGACAGGTCGCTGCGCGGCGTGCGGCTGACCGGGGCCGGAATGAACTGCGCCTGGCCACCGGTGCGCTGCGGCGACATCACCAGGCGCCGGGCCACGCTGTTGGCCACCTGGGTGCCGAAGTCCCGGGCCACCAGGTGCAGGCAGGCGTCGATACCGGCGGCGCTGCCGGCGGAGGTGATCAGTTGCCCGGCGTCGACGTAGAGCACGTCCGGGTCCACCTGGATGTTCGGGAAGCGCTGCGCCAGCTCCGCGGCGTAGCGCCAGTGGGTGGTGGCGCCCAAACCGTCCAGCAGGCCGCTGGCCGCCAGGGCGAACACGCCAGAGCAGATCGACAGCAACCGTGCGCCACGCTCATGGGCCCGGCGCAGGGCTTCCAGCAGCTCCTGCGGTGGCGCTTCGTCGCGGCTGCGCCAGCCGGGCACGATGATGGTTCGTGCCTGGTCCAGCAGCTCCAGGCCGCCGTCGGCCAGGACCTGGATACCGCCCATGGCACGCATCGGCCCCGGGTCCACGGCAACGATGCACTGGGTGTACCAGGGGAAGTCGAACTCCGGCCGGGCCAGGCCGAAGATCTCCACGGCGATGCCGAACTCGAAGGTGCAGAGGCCATCGTAGGCCAGGATGGCCACCAGGCCGGGCTGATTGTTCATTTGGCGGAAAATTACCAGTCGCTGTCCGAGGCGCCACTGTAGCGCCCGGGGCCGGGTGGATACAGTGTTTCCCACCCCACCGTGACTTTTTGGAGCGTCCTCATGACCAGCCTGGTACGCAATACCGCCGCTGCCCCTTCGGCCATCGCCCTGATGCACTTTGCCAATCGCCTGAGCTTTGAAACCGATTGTTCCGACGTCTACGCCAGCCAGCAGGCCGGGGAGGTGGATTTTGTCCTGGTGGATGTGCGCAGCCCCGAGGCCTATGCCCGGGGGCATGTGCCGGGGGCGATCAATCTCCCGGGAAACCGCCTCGATGGGCAAACCCTGGCGGCCTATCCCCGGGACAGCCTGTTCGTGGTGTATTGCGCCGGGCCCCACTGCAACGGCGCGAACAAGGCGGCGCTGAAACTGGCGGCCCTGGAATACCCGGTCAAGGAGATGATCGGAGGCGTCACCGGCTGGCTGGACGAAGGCTTCCAGCTCAGTACCCAGGCGCCGCGGGCCGAGGGCCAGCCAATCGCCTGCGCCTGTTGACCGTGCCTGCCGCCGGCATGCAGTGAGGCGGCTTTAGCAAGGACCGGGAGGACCGGGCGGCGGCACCATTGCAGGGCGTTGCCCGGGGTTTTTCGCGGAGCAGTGCACCACGCCCGAGCGGGGCTGAAAGGCCCCGCCCAGCGCTGTGTTTTTTCTATAAGTATTTGTCGCATAAAAACAATTTGCTTCCCGGACGCCGCTCTAGACTGCTGGCCACTTCGATGTCACACAATCGAATTCTGCCAATAAAAGTCTCCGGCTCTTGGAGTTATAAATGAACAAGTTTGTGCTGTTCGGTGCCCTGGCACTGTCGCTGTTTTCCCTGACTGCTTCGGCCGACGAGGCCAAGCCGATCCGCATCGGTATCGAAGCCGGCTACCCGCCGTTCTCGATGAAGACCCCCGATGGCAAGCTCACCGGTTTCGACGTCGACCTGGGCGATGCCCTGTGCGAGCAGATGAAAGTCAAGTGCACCTGGGTCGAGCAAGAATTCGACGGCCTGATCCCGGCGCTGAAGGTGAAGAAGATCGACGCCATCCTGTCGTCCATGACCATCACCGACGACCGCAAGAAGAACGTCGATTTCACCATCAAGTACTACCACACCCCGGCGCGCTTCGTGATGAAGGCCGGGACCAGCATCAAGGACCCGCTGACCGAGCTCAAGGGCAAGAAGGTCGGTGTGCTGCGCGCCAGTACCCACGACCGCTTCGCCACTGAAGTGCTGGTGCCGGCGGGCATCGACCTGGTGCGCTACGGCTCCCAGCAAGAAGCCAACCTGGACATGGTTTCCGGCCGCGTCGACGCGCTGCTGGCGGACTCGGTCAACCTCAACGATGGCTTCCTCAAGACCGATGCCGGCAAGGGCTTTGCCTTCGTAGGCCCCGAGTACAACGATCCGAAGTACTTCGGCGGCGGTGCCGGCATTGCCGTGCGCAAGGGCGACAAGGCGCTGGCGGAGCAATTCAACACCGCCATCAGCGAGATCCGCGCCAATGGCAAGTACAAGCAGGTGCAGGACAAGTACTTCGACTTCGACGTCTACGGCGAGTAAGCCGCGGCACTGAAAAAAGGTGGCGGGCGTAATGCGCTCGCCACCTTTTTTGTGCGCGGCTGTTTTATCCTGCGCCACGCCTTTTCTGATCCCGGAGCCACCATGCAACGCATCGACCATTCCTTGCCCTGGGGCCACCTGGGCACTTCGCGCCAGCTCAGCGTGTTCCGCTTCGGCAATGGGCCGCGCAAGGTATACATCCAGGCCAGCCTGCACGCCGATGAACTGCCGGGCATGCGCACCGCCTGGGAATTGAAGCAGCGCCTGGCCGAACTGGAGGCCCGGGGCCAGTTGCAGGCTGTGATCGAGCTGGTGCCGGTGGCCAATCCCATCGGCCTGGACCAGCAGGTGCAGGGCAGCCACCTGGGGCGTTTCGAGCTGGGCAGCGGCAAGAACTTCAACCGCGCCTTCGTTGAACTCAGCGTTCCGGTGGGGAACCTGATCGGCGCGCAACTGGGGGAGGATGCCGCGGCCAACATCGCCCTGATCCGCCGCACCATGGTCCAGGTGCTGGAACAGCTGCCGGCGCCAGCCTCCCAGCTGGAAGCCCTGCATCGGCTGTTGCTGCGCCACGCCTGCGATGCCGATGTCACTCTCGATTTGCACTGCGACTTCGAGGCGGCGATCCATCTCTATGCCTTGCCCCAGCACTGGCCCCGCTGGCAATCCCTGGCGGCGCGCCTGAAGGCCGGGGTGGCGCTGCTGTGCGAAGACTCCGGCGGCAGTTCCTTCGACGAGTCCTGCTCGTCGCCCTGGCTGCGCCTGGCCCGGGATTTTCCTCGGGCGGCGATTCCTCCGGCCAACCTGGCCACCACCCTGGAGCTGGGCAGCATGGGCGATACCCGGGTGGAACAGGCCCGGGCCAACTGTGAAGCGATCCTCGGTTTTCTGGCCGAGCAGGGCTTTATCAGCGGCGACTGGCCGGCGGCGCCCGCCGCCTGTTGCGAAGGCATGCCCTTCGAGGGCACCGAATACCTGTTCGCCCCGCACCACGGGGTGGTCAGTTTTCTGCGTGAAGCCGGGGAGTGGGTGGAGCAGGGCGATGCCCTGTTCGAAGTGGTCGATCCCTTGAACGATCGGCTCAGCACCGTGCGGGCCGGCACCTCTGGCGTGCTCTTCGCCCTCGACCGCGGGCGCTACACCCAGCCGGGGATCTGGCTGGCCAAGGTGGCCGGGCGCGCGGCGATACGCGCGGGCAAGCTGATCAACGATTGAAAGCGCACGCCGGCGACCGGGTCTGGCGCGCAGCGCCGGCCTGTGACGAAAGCCCCTGCAATGAATGGACATCCATGGCCCGACCGTCCCTGTGCATCCGCCTGCTGTTCGCCCTGTGCCTGCTGGCGGCCAGCTTCAACCACCTGCACGCGGCCTTCGAGCACGGCCTGCTCTGGGACTATGGCTACGGCGACGATACGCCCCTGGCCAGCCGGGCTTTCTGGGGGGCGCTGACCCTGTTCGACCCCTTGGCCGTGCTGCTGTTGTGGCGGCGCCCGCGTTGGGGCCTGGGGCTGACCCTGGGGATCATCCTGGTGGATGTGCTGCACAACAGTTTCTATGTGGCCGCCCACCGCCAGTGGCTGGAAACCTTCTACCTGTCCCAGGTGGGGTTCCTGCTTGTGGTGCTCTTGCTGCTGCCCCTGGCCTGGCGCGGGCTGCCAGCCAGGGGGTGAGGCAGCGGGTTCAGGGGGCTTTTTTTGCCATGGCCTCGAACATGTTCCCCAGGCTGATGGGGTCGAGGCAGTCTGGAGCCAGGGCCCGGACTTTTTGGAAATAGCCTCGGGTCGCGGGTTTCTCGATATCGTCCTTGAGTGCCAGCAGGTAGTAACCGTCGGCGCGGAACTGCTCCAGGCTCAACTGCACCGGGGTGTAGAGATTTTGCAGCGTGGCCAGCGGCCGCTCCGGCTCGATCTCGGGCATCTTGCTTGGCTTGAAACAGAAGGAGTTGAGGGCCGGCAACGGGTAGTGCTCCCCATAGGGATCGGGTTGTTCCAGGGCCTTGAGCAGCTGTGCCCGCAGGCGCAGCAGTTCGGGGTCATCGAACTTGACGCGCTGGAACGCCGTGTCACAGTCACGCAACAGCAGCACTGCGGCCGCCAGCAGCCCTTGGTCCGCAGCGTTTTGGTACAGCCCGCAGGCCTTGGCGTGTTGCGCGCTGTAGTCCTTGCTGGCGAGGGTCTTGCGGCGTTCTTCGAGGTTCGCCAGCAGGTAGCTGGCGACCCCGTGCCCGCCATCGCTGGCCTGGCGCAACTGGCGCTCGTAGAGCTCAACGTTGTGCGTCACCTGCTGCATGACCTGGACCATTGCCTGGGTGTCCAACTGCTGTTCCTGCTCGATCATCCGCTCCAGCCGTTGCTGGTTGTCCTCGGCTATCTGCATGGCGTTCTGCAAGGCGCGCTCGGCCTCGGCACTGGGCGCAGCCTGCAGGGAAGTGCTCAGGCCAAGGCTGAACAGCAAGGGTAAAAGATGCCGCTTCAATGACGTTTCCTCCTTGAATGGCCGCGCAGGATACGGGGTGCAAAGGCAGGCGGCCAGTACCGCGCTGATGATCCTTCGGGCCGGGCAATGCTAGGCTTTGGCGATTCGGTTTTTCTCTTCAAGGAGCAGTACATGATCCGCTACCTGGCGTTGTTGGCGCTGTTGGCCGCACCTTGGGTCGAGGCCGGCAGCGCGCTGCACGACGACCTGCCCCTGAGCTACATGGAGCAGGCGCCTGCCGAGACCCGCAACCAGCCGCTGGTGATCTTCCTCCACGGCTACGGCAGCAACGAGGCCGATCTGTTCGGCCTGCGCGAGGGGTTGCCGGCGGGCTACACCTACCTCTCGGCCCGGGCGCCGCAGACCCTGGAAGAGGGCAGCTACCAATGGTTCCACCGCAAGGGCCAGGGCGCCTATGACGGGGTGACCGAGGAACTGGCCGACAGTGCCAGCCTGATCGGCCAGTTTGTCCGGGCGGCGGTCGCCAAGTACCACACCCAGCCGGATAAAGTGGTGCTGGTGGGTTTCAGCCAGGGCGCGGTGATGGCCTATGAAGTGGGCCTGCGGTATCCGCAGTCGGTGCGCGGGATTGCCGCCCTGAGCGGGAAGATCCTGCCGGTGCTGGCCGCGCAGGTGAAAAACAACCCGGCCCTGCAGCGCCTGGGGATCTTTATCGGCCACGGCACCGCCGACCAGCGTTTGCCCTACAGCGATGGGATCGAGGCCAATCACCTGCTCCAGGGCCTGTCGCTGAAGCCGCAATTCCATGCCTACCCGGGCATGGGCCACAGCATCAGCGAGGCCGAGATCAACGACCTCAGCCGCTGGTTGCAGGGGCTCTATCCCTGAACCGGCCGGGGCCTCACTGACCGAGGATCTGCTTCATCAAGGCGGCGTGGCCGGCCGGATCGGCGGCCCGGGAAATCACCTGGATCACCGCCATGCGGGTGCCGGACCCGGCGATCAGCGTCGAGTTCAGGGTCTGCCCGCCGCCCTGGGTGGCGGTGCTGTCGATCTGCCGTACACCCAGGCCCTTGAGGGTCATGCTCTTCTCGCTCTGCTTGCTGAAGTCCGGCAGCGCGGCGGCCTGTTGCGAAAGAAAGCCGCTCACCGCCTCATCGAGAAAGGCCGCGTCGTTGTCCTTGACCTGGGCGCCATTGGGAATGGTGTTCTGCGCGGCGATCACCACGCTGCGGGTGGTCGCGTTGGCGTACAGGGTGCCACTGGCGCCCTCGGTGCCATTGGTTTCGCTGCCTTGCGCCAGGGGAGAGGCGCTGAAGCCCTTGGGCAGGGTGAAGGCGAGCTTGCCGCCGAGCAGCGAGATCTTCTCCCCTGAGCCCTGCTTGGTCGTGGGTTGGCTCGCGGCAACGGCGTTCAGCGCCCCCAGGCTTGCCAGGGTGGCGAACACCAGGACCAGGGCTTTTGTTGCGAAGGATGACATGCACAATCTCCGGGCAGAGGATCAAAGGCGCGCATCATCCCACGGCCGTCACAGCCTGCTCCAGAGGGATTTCTTACGCCGGACCAATGGCCCAGGTCCTTACCGGCAAGGGCGGCATGGAGCTGTTCGCCCGGGCTGGCTCCCAGGGCCAACCCCATGGACGCGCGGCGGCTGCTCAGCGGCGCCGGAGCCTATGGCCAGGGAAGGGCTCATCCCCTCAATCGCCGGTGGTCCCGGTCACTTTTCAGGGGCTCCTCGGTCAGCGCCGCTCATCCCCAGCAGCGCTCGGTTGCAAGAGGTGCTTGCTCAAGGCCAGTACCAGCATCGACACCGCCACCCCCAGTACGAACGCTGCCAGTCCCAGCGCGGGCAAGGCCAGGGCCAATACCAGGCAGAAGGCGGCGAAGGAATACAGGCCCGTGCTCAGGGCGCGCAGCAGTAGCGTGGTAAAGGCTGCACCCTGGCTCTGATGGGAGAATACCGCCAGTACACTGCCCAGGACCGGGAACACCGCGAGCATGCCGCTCCAGCGCTCGCCGACGTGGTTGGCCAGCAGGGTCACGGCCAGGGTCAGCAGGGCGCCAGCGAGCATGCGGTAAGCCAGCCGGTCGGAGGTTGCCGCGGGCAGGGCAGGCCCCGAGCTGACCTTGGGGAAGGCGCGGGGCGCCAGCAGCAGGGCGCTGGCGGCGCAGAAGATGGAGAACCCCAGGGAGGCCGGAACCTGGGCGATGGCCGTGGCCAGCAGTGCCCAGACCAGCGTGGCAATCGCCAGGGCACCGGGCCAGGCCAGGGTCTGCGCCGCATGGCTGTAGGCGACGCTGAAGGCAATCATGGCGAACACCGCCGACAGCGCGGCCACCGCGGCATGGGCGGCGAACGCCTGACCCTGCTCCAGGGCCAGGAACAGCAGGATCGGCCCCACCACCACCGGAAAACCGGCCAGCCAGCCGGCGACATTGGGCCCCCAGCGTTTTCCCGCCAGGGAGATCAGCAGCAGGAAGCCCGGAACCGTCAGCAGTTTCAACAGCAGCATGGGTGCACTCGGTGGATGAACGGTGCGACACGCTAGCATCCAAATGCGCCTTTGGCGCGTATCACTGGACAAGGGCGGCACAGGCCGGCCGGCGCAAGGGCCGGTCGGCAGGGTTCAATGGGGCGGCGCGGCACCGCACGCCCGGGGAGCGTCTCACGGGGCTGTGGCCGACCCCGCCGTTGCGGACCTGAGGTCAGGCCCTGATACAGGGCGTGCCAGCTGAGTGATCGGCGGCCTCGGGTCCTTTTCCGTTCTTCGGGCCAGCGCCTGCTGCCGGGCGCTGGCCTACTGCTGGAGGGCAGGGTGAATGAAAGACCGATTGCTGCACTGCATCCGTGGTGGCCTGTGGCTGTTGCTCCTGCTCGGCGCCACGGCCAATGCCGGTTGGCAGGAAGCCTTGCCCGATGCCCGCCTGGTGGGCAGCGGCGAGTTCAGCTGGTTCGGCTTCAAGGTCTACCGGGCGCGGCTCTGGAGCACGCTCACGCCCCTGGCCGCCGACCGCCCCTTTGCCCTGGAATTGACCTACCGGCGCAACCTCAGCCGCGACGACCTGGTGCAGGCCAGCCTCGATGAGATCAAGCGTCTGTCCGGGGCCAGCGTCAGCCCGGGGCAGCTCGAGGCGTGGCAGCGGCAGATGGAGCTGTCCTTTGTCGATGTCACGCCGGGCCGTACCCTCACCGGGGTGCGGCTGCCCGGTCGTGGGGTGCAGTTCTTCGTTGACCAGCGCCTGCAGCACGAGGTGGATGACGAGGCCTTTGCCCAGGCCTTCTTTGCGATCTGGCTCGATCCGCGCACGCGCAATCCGCACCTGCGTGAGCAACTCCTGGGGCCGTAGGCGCAAATGCTCAGGGGGAGGGGGCGTCGTCGAGAAACCGTCCCTGGTGGTCCGGGCTGGGCAACAGGCAGACATCGTAGCGGCCGAACCAGCGGTAGCGGTTGCGGGCAATCCGATCGTAGACCCAGTCCCGCAGTGGCCGGGGCACCCCGCGCAGCAGGCGCAGCCAGCGCCAGGGTGCGGGGAGCTGGGCCATCAGCCGGATAAAGGCCTCGGAGCGCTGGGACAGGCGCGAGCCTTCGATCAGCACCACGCTGTCGAAACACTCGGTGGGCAAGCCGAACCAGGCCAGCAGCGCCTGGCCCTGGGGCGATTGCACCGAGGCCAGCTTGATCCGCCGTTCAGCGTCATGGCCGATGACAAAACGCACCGAGGCATTGCACAGCTTGCACACGCCGTCGAACAGCAGCACCCGGTCGCCGGGTTGCAGAAAGGGCGGCAGGCGCTCGTCTGCTGAAGGTGTTTCGCAGCTGTTCACAGGGCACCCTGGAAATAAAGTCGATACCCGCAGCAGTTTTCTGCGGGGGTGGAAGCTGCGCAGCATACTCCCCTCAAGACAGAAAATTCAGGCTTGGGCGCGCTCGCGCAAACGTCTAAGCTGGGCCCCTGCGCCAATCTGCCGTGGAAGCGTCCGTGAAATTCAGCCTGCCGAAATTAGCCACTGCCCCCTTTTGCCCGCCGGAAGTGGCGGGTTCCGTGTCCGTCGACCCCAGCGCTTCGCTGTGGCGGCGCCTGCTGCGCTTCGCCGGCCCCGGCTTGCTGGTTTCCATCGGCTACATGGACCCCGGCAATTGGGCCACGGCCATCGAGGCCGGCTCGCGCTACGGCTACAGCCTGCTGTTTGTGGTACTGCTGGCGAGCCTGGCCGGGATGGCCGTGCAGTGCCTCTGCTCGCGCCTGGGGATTGCCACCGGCCGCGACCTGGCGCAGCTTTGCCGGGAGCGCTACAGCACCCGTTCGGCGCGCACCCAGTGGCTGCTGGCGGAGGTCTCGATCATCGCCACGGACCTCGCCGAAGTGCTGGGCTGCGCCCTGGCCTTCCACCTGTTGCTGGGGGTGTCCCTGAGCACCGGGATCGTCATTACCGCCTTCGATACCCTGCTGGTGCTGGCCTTGCAGAACCGCGGCTTTCGCCGGCTGGAGGCGATCATGCTGGCGCTGGTGGCGACCATCGGCGTGTGCTTCTTCATCGAGCTGCTGCTGATCAAACCCTACTGGCCGGAGGTGGCCCGGGGCTTCGTGCCGTCGTTGTCAGCCATCAGCGACGCCGCGCCGCTGTACCTGGCGATCGGCATCCTCGGCGCCACGGTGATGCCCCACAACCTCTACCTGCACACCTCCATCGTGCAGACCCGCCAGGTGGGCCAGGACCTGGCCAGCCGCCGGGAGGCGGTCAAGCTGGCGCGGATCGATACCATCGGTTCCCTGGCCCTGGCGCTGCTGGTCAACGCGGCGATCCTGATCCTTGCCGCTGCGGCCTTTCACAACACCGGCCACAGTGACGTGGTGGAGATCCAGGACGCCTACCACCTGCTCGACCCGCTGGTGGGCGGGGCCCTGGCCAGCGTGCTGTTCGGCGTGGCCCTGCTGGCTTCGGGGCAGAGCTCGACCTTCACCGGGACCATTGCCGGCCAGGTGATCATGGAGGGTTACCTCAATCTGCGGATTCCCTGCTGGCAGCGGCGCCTGATCACCCGTGGCCTGGCCCTGATCCCGGCGTTCATCGGCGTCTGGCTGCTGGGCGATGGCGCCGTGGGCCAGTTGCTGGTGCTGAGCCAGGTGGTGCTCAGCCTGCAACTGCCGTTTGCCCTGTACCCGCTGATCCGCATGACCAACGACCGGCGCCTGATGGGCGAGTTCGTCAACCGCTGGCCGACCAAGGCCCTGGCCTGGAGCCTGTTCGCCATCATCAGCGCGGCCAATGCCTGGCTGATCCTGCAAATGGCCCTGTAGGAGCCGGCTTGCCGGCGAAGGGGCCCTTGGATTTTGCACAAGCCTTGCCGACGCCTTCGCTGGCAAGCCAGCTCCTACGGCAGGGTGAATGGCGCGCTCTTGTAGGAGCCGGCTTGCCGGCGAAGGGGCCCTTGGACTCTGCACAAGCCTTGTCGCCGCCTTCGCTGGCAAGCCAGCTCCTACGGGTGGTTGGATGGCGCGCTCTTGTAGGAGCCGGCTTGCCGGCGAAGGGGCCCTTGGACTCTGTCCAAGCCTTGCCAACGCCTTCGTTGGCAAGCCAGCTCCTACGGCTGGGTGAATGGCGCGCTCTTGTAGGAGCCGGCTTGCCGGCGAAGGGGCCCTTGGATTCTGGCCAAGTCTTGCCGCCGCCTTCGCTGGCAAGCCAGCTTCTACGGGGCGGGGCGGCGATCCCAGTAAGGCTCGGGGCCGAATTTCTCGACGAAGAAGTCGATCACCGTGCGCACTTTCACTGACAGCCGTCGGCTGCCGGGCCAGAGGGCGGCGATCTGTTGCGGTTCGAGGCTGGTGGCCACGTCGAAGTCTTCGAACAACGCCACCAGCCGGCCCTGGTGCAGGGCTTCGCCAATCAGCCAGGAAGGGAACATCACCAGCCCCAGGCCCTGTTCGGCGGCCTGGGTCAGGGTGTCGGCGTGGTTGCCGGTCAGCGGGCCCTTGACGCTGTAGGGCGTCCAGTCTGCCCGGCCCTGGCGGAAGAGCCAGCGCTGCTGGCCGGTCTCGCCCTTGTAGGCCAGGCACTGGTGCTGGTGCAGTTGCTCCGGGTGCTGCGGGGTGCCGTGCCGGGCCAGGTAGGCCGGGCTGGCCGCTACCCGGTAGCGCTGCGGGGCCAGCAGGCGCGCCTGCATCGAGGAGTCTTCCAGGGTGCCGATGCGAAACAGCAGGTCAGTGCCGTCCTGCAAGGGGTCGATGTAGCTGTCGGTCTGCTGGATATCCAGTTGCAGCTTCGGGTAGCGCCGGTGCAGTTCACCGAGCCAGGGCGACAGGTGGCGCTGGCCAAAGACCACCGGGGCGTTGATCCGCACCAGCCCGGCCGGTTCGTCCTGCTGTTCCTGCAACGCCTGTTCGGCCTCTTCCCACTGCGCCAGCACTCGCCGCGCATGGTGCCCCAGCAGGCGCCCGGCCTCGGTGGGGCTGACGGCGCGGGTGTGGCGGTAGAGCAACTGCTGGCCCAGGGCCTGTTCCATCAGTTGGATCTGCCGTGAGATGGACGAGGGCGCCAGCCCCTCGCGGCGCGCCACGGCAGAAAAACTGCCCTGGTCGAGCACGGCGATAAACAGGCGCAAGGCCTTGAAACCGAGGTCGTTGAAGCCGTGCATAGGTCGATCCTGCTGTGCGTTTTGCGCAAAGGTGTTGTCGGCATGCTCCCATTTATCGCAAAGCATGCGCAATCGATAATGCCGGCCATTCCTTGATCACGAGCAGGTGTTGCATGTCCTCTGAAACCATAGAAGTACCGCTGCCCAACCCGGTGGCAAGCGCTCCACCCGCTGCCGGTTGGCAGCGCCTGATGCTGTTGCCGCTGGTGATCCTGGCGGGCATGGGCCTGTCGGTGGAGGCTGGCCTGCTGGGCCCGCTGGGGAGCCAGGTGGGCCATCTGTGGGCCACCCTGAGCATCTTCGGCGTGGGCACGGCGCTGCTGTTGCTGCTGCTGTTGTTCAGCGGCCCGCAGCCCGGCCCGGCCTTCAGCCAGTTGCCGCGCTGGCAGTTGCTGGGCGGAGTGCTGGGGCCGATCTACGTGGTGGTGCTGACGTTGGCCACGCCCCATATCGGCATTGCCATGACCATGATCGCGATCCTTTCCGGGCAGGTGGGCAAAAGCGTGCTGATCGACCATTTCGGCTGGTTCGGCAGTGCCCGCAAGCCGGTCAATGCCGAACGCTGGCTGGCCCTGGCGCTGATTGTGCTGGCCCTGATCCTGATTGCCCGAGGTTGAAGATGAATCTGTTTCTATTGCTGGTTGTGGTGGTGGCCGCCGGTGCGGTGCTGAGTGTGCAGGCGGCGATCAATGGCCGCCTGGGGGAAAGCGTCGGTGTGTTGCGCAGCAGCTTGCTGACCTTTGCCGTAGGTGCCCTGATCACCGGGCTGCTGATCGTGTTTTTCCAGCCGCCCCAGGCCATGAGCCTGCTGCAGGCGCCGAAATGGCAACTGACCGGCGCGCTGTTCGGCGTGGTCTACATGCTGGTGATGGTGGGGGCCGTGCCCCGGGTCGGCACCGCGGTGGCCACGGTGGCGGTGATTCTCGGGCAGTTGGGCATGGGCATGCTGATCGACAACTTCGGCTGGTTCGGCAACCCGGCCATCGAACTGTCGCCCAGCCGCCTGCTGGCGATGCTGTGCCTGGCCCTGGCGCTGCTGTTCATGTACCGCAGCAGCGTACGCCGCGCCTGAACCTGTTCAGTCGCCCTCCAGGCAGGCGGCGCCAGCCAGTGCCACCTGGGCGTCTTCACCGGACTTGACCCCGGAAACCCCCACCGCGCCGACCACCTGGCCGCCGACGCGGATCGGCACGCCGCCTTCCAGGGAGGTGAGCAGCGGCGCCGAGAGAAAGGCGCTGCGCCCGCCATTGACCATGTCCTCGTAGGCCTTGGATTCGCGCCGGCCGAGGGCCGCGGTGCGGGCCTTTTCGGTGGCGATGTAGGCACTGATCGGCGCGCAGCCGTCGAGGCGCTCCAGGGCCAGGGGATGGCCGCCGTCGTCGACCACGGCGATGCTCACCGCCCACCGGTGGCGCTGGGCCTCGGTGCGGGCGGCGGCGAGGATGCGGCGGGCTTCGTCTTGACCCAGTACGGCTTTGTGCTGCATGGCGATCTCCAGGGGCGTGAGGTTCAGGGCAGGGCAGCTTCCAGCACTTCGATCCAGTGCCGCACCGGGGTCCGGCCGGCGCCGTCGAGGTGGCTCTGGCAGCCGATATTGGCAGTGGCGATAAGGTCCGGGCGGCCGCTTTCCAGGGCACAGAGTTTGTCGTCGCGCAGTTGCCGGGCCAGGGCCGGCTGGGTCAGTGAGTAGGTGCCTGCCGAACCGCAGCACAGGTGGCTGTCAGGCACCGCGGTGAGGTGGAAGCCCAGGCGTTGCAGCAGGCTTTCCACGGCACCGCCGAGTTGTTGCGCGTGCTGCAGGGTGCAGGGGCAGTGGAAGGCCAGGCGCTGGTCGCTGTGGGCGCCGAGCTGTTCCAGGGGTTCATCCCGCAGCACTTCCACCAGGTCCCGGGCCAGGGCACTGACCCGCTGGGCCTTGCTGCGGTAGGCCGGGTCATGGGCCAGCAGGTGCTGGTAATCCTTGATGAAAGCGCCGCAGCCGCTGGCGGTCTGGACGATGGCTTCGGCCCCCAGTTGCAGGTGCGGCCACCAGGCGTCGATATTGCGTCGGGCGCGCTGCAGGCCGGCTTGCTGGGCATCCAGGTGATAGTCCACCGCGCCGCAGCAGCCGGCCTCGCTGACCGGTTGTACGCTGATGCCCAGGCGATCCAGGACCCGCGCTGCCGCGGCGTTGGTATTGGGTGACAGCCCCGGCTGCACACAACCTTCGAGCAGCAGCACGCGCCGCCCATGGCGCATTCCAGGGCGCGGCTTGGCTGTTGGTACCCGGCGCGGCAGCTTGTCCTGCAAGGCCTGGGGCAATAGCGGGCGCAGGCGGCTGCCGCCCTGGATCAGGGCCTTGAACAATTGCGGGTTGGCGCTCAGCGCCCGCAGGCCGCGGCGCAACCATTGCTGGCCGGCGGGCCGAGGCAGGGCCGCATCCACCGCGGCACGGCCGATGTCCAGCAGGTTGTGGTAGTCGACCCCGGACGGGCAGGTGGTCTCGCAATTGCGGCACGACAGGCAGCGGTCCAGGTGCTGCTGGGTCTCGACCGTTGCCGGTGCGCCTTCGAGCACCTGCTTGATCTGGTAGATGCGTCCGCGCGGGCCGTCCAGCTCATCACCGAGCAGTTGGTAGGTGGGGCAGGTGGCGTTGCAGAAACCGCAATGCACGCAACTGCGCAGGATGCGTTCGGCTTCCTCGGCGCGGGGCAGTTGCCGGGCGCTGGGGCTGAGGGTGGTCTGCATGGTCTAGAGCTCCGCGTAGAGTCGGCCGGGGTTGAAGATCCCTTGCGGGTCCAGTTGCGCCTTGAGGCGCTGGTGGTAGTGCAGCAAGGTCGGCGCCAGGGGCTGGAACGGGCTGTCTTGCAGGCCGTGGCTGTAGCAGCTGGCATGGCCGCCAACGGCGCTGACAACGGTGCGGATCTCGGCCGCGCTGGCGTCGGTCTTCAGCCAGCGCTGGGCGCCACCCCAGTCCAGCAGCTGTTGGCCGGGCAGGGCCAATAGGGGCGTGTTGTGCGGCACCGACAGGCGCCACAGCGGCAGGCCGGGGTTGAAGAAGTCCAGTTGCTGCTCGTTGAGCTGGTTCCAGTAGCCCGGGTCCAGGGGCTCGCCGCCGAGCCGGTCATGGGCCGCCGCCACCGAGCCTTCACCGCCCTCCAGGCGCAGGTGCAGGCGTTCGCCGTCATGGCAGGCGGCGCTGATGGGCAAGGGCTGCTGGCCCCATTCGGCAAGCTGGGCGAGGGCCCGCTGGCGGTCCATTTCCAGGCTCAGGCTCAGGCATTGACGGGGCTTGGGCAGGACCTTCAGCGAGACTTCGGTGATCACGCCCAGGCAGCCGTAGCTGCCGGCCATCAGCCGCGACAGGTCATAGCCGGCGACGTTCTTCATCACCTCGCCGCCAAAGCGCAGGTGCTGGCCGCTGCCGCTGATGATCCGGGTGCCGAGGACGAAATCGCGCACCGCCCCGGCCCAGGGCCGGCGCGGCCCGGACAGGCCGCTGGCAAGCATGCCGCCCAGGGTCGCGCCCGCGCCGAAGGCCGGTGGTTCGCAGGGCAGCATCTGCCCTGCGGCGTCCAGTGTGGCGTGCAGCTCGGCGAGCGGCGTGCCGGCCCGGGCGCTGATCACCAGCTCCGTGGGGTCGTAGCCGACGATGCCGCGGTGGCTGCGGGTATCGAGGATTTCCCCGGCACTCTCGCGGCCAAGAAAGGCCTTGCTGTTGGAACCCTGGATGCGCAGCGGGGTGTTGCTCGCCAAGGCATCGCGCACCTGTTCCAGCAAGGCCTCGGCGGCGTCGAAATCGCTGGCTACGTTCATCAGAATCGCTCCAGTTCGGGGAAGGGCAGTTGCCCGTGGTGGATGTGCATGGCGCCGAACTCGGCGCAGCGGTGCAGGGTCGGGATGTTCTTCCCCGGGTTGAGCAGGCCGCTGGGGTCGAAGGCCGCCTTGACCGCGTGGAACAGGGTCAGTTCGTGGCGGTTGAACTGGGCGCACATCTGGTTGATTTTCTCCCGGCCCACCCCGTGCTCGCCGGTGATGCTGCCGCCCACCGCCACGCACAGTTCGAGGATCTTGCCCCCCAGGGCCTCGGCTCGCTCAAGCTCGCCGGGCTGGTTGGCGTCGAACAGGATCAGCGGGTGCATGTTGCCGTCGCCGGCATGGAACACGTTGGCCACCCGCAACTGGTACTCGGCGGCCAGCCGGGCGATGCCCTGCAGTACGCCTGGCAGCTGGCGGCGGGGGATGGTGCCGTCCATGCAGTAGTAGTCCGGCGACAAGCGCCCCACCGCCGGGAAGGCGTTCTTGCGCCCGGCCCAGAAGCGCACGCGCTCGGCCTCGTCCCGGGCCAGGCGCACCTCGCTGGCGCCGGCCCGTTCCAGCACCTGGCGCACCCGCTCGCAATCGTCATGCACATCGGCTTCCACGCCGTCCAGCTCGCACAGCAGGATGGCCTCGGCGTCCACCGGGTAACCGGCGTGGATAAAGTCCTCGGCGGCGCGGATCGCCAGGTTGTCCATCATCTCCAGGCCGCCGGGGATGATGCCCGCGGCGATGATGTCGGCCACGGCACGGCCGGCGGCGTCCACCGAATCGAAGGCTGCCAGCAGCACCTTGGCCACCTGGGGCTTGGGCAGCAGCTTGACCGTGACCTCGGTGATCACCCCCAGCAGGCCTTCGGAGCCGGTGAACAGCGCCAGCAAGTCGAACCCCGGCGTGTCCAGGGCATCGCTGCCCAGGGTCAGGGCCTCGCCCTGCACGGTGAAGGTCTCGACCTTGAGCAGGTTGTGCACGGTCAGGCCGTACTTCAGGCAATGCACGCCGCCGGCGTTTTCCGCGACATTGCCGCCGATGGAGCAGGCGATCTGCGACGAAGGATCGGGGGCGTAGTACAGGCCCAGAGGCGCTGCGGCCTGGGAAATCGCTAGGTTGCGCACCCCCGGCTGGACCCGGGCGCAGCGCGCGGCGGGGTCGATGTGGAGGATGTCCTTGAAACGCGCCATCACCAGCAGCAGGCCCTTTTCCAGGGGCAGGGCCCCCCCGGACAGGCCCGTGCCGGCGCCCCGGGCCACCACGGGCACCCGCTGTGCGTGGCAGATCTGCAACAGCCGCTGCACCTCGTGCAGATGACGGGGCAGGGCCACCAGCATCGGCGTGGTGCGGTAGGCGCTGAGGCCGTCGCATTCATAGGGCTTGAGTTGTTGCGGCTGGTCCAGCAGCTCCAGCTCCGGCAACTGTTGGCGCAGGGTGCGGATCAGGTGCTCGCGGTCGACGTCGGGCAGGGCGCCATCGACTGTTTCGTCGTAGAGAATCGTCATGGGCGGCTAAGGACCTTGTGTGGTTTTTATCAGGTCGCGACGGCAGAACGGTTGCCTTGCATGATTGGCCTGCCGGGCCTTAGTGTCCATGTGTGCCGGCGGTGGTCGAACCACTTTGTTTTTTATCGACTGCCCAGGCTTTCCGAAAATCAGCTATTTATCAGTGCGTTGCATAGCCTGTTGAATGCCCTGGATTGCAGCAAGATAACTGGTCATACCAGTGGGAGGGATCATGCAGGACCAGCCAGCGCCCCGCCGGCCCCAGGTGGCAGACGTGGTCTGCGCCAGGATCGAGCGGCTGATCGTCGACGGGGTGTTCAAGACCGGTCAGTTGCTGCCCTCGGAGCGGCGCCTGACCGTAAAGCTCGGGGTGTCGCGCACTGCCCTGCGCGAGGGCCTGAAGCTGTTGCGCGCCCGGGGCATCATCGACACCGTGCAGGGCCGCGGGTCCCAGGTGGCGCAACTGACGGCGCCGGCTGCGGGCTCGCCGCTGATGCACCTGTTCCGCTCCCAGCCGCGCACCCTCTACGACCTGCTGGAGGTGCGCAGCCTGCTGGAGGGCGAGTCGGCACGGCTGGCGGCGCTGCGGGGCACCGAGGCGGATTTCGTGCTGATCGGCCGCAGCTACCAGGCGCTGCTCGATGCCCAGGCCCAGGCCCTGGAACCGGCCGCCCTGGCGCGCCTGGACCATGCCTTCCACCTGGCCATCTGCGAGGCCTCGCACAACCCGGTGCTGGTGCAGACCCTGGGCTCGCTGACCGACCTGCTGCTCAATTCGGTGTTGGCCTCGGTCAACAATCTCTACCACCGCCCGGCGCCCAAGCGCCAGATCGACCGCCAGCATGCGCGGCTGTACAACGCGGTCACCGGGCGCCTGCCGGAGCAGGCGCGCAAGGCCGCGGTGGCGCATATCCAGGGCATTGCACAGAACCTCAAGGACATCGAGGACGAGGAGCAGAGGCTGGTCCGGGCGACCTTGCGCCTGCAAGGCTGGGACTGAGAGGGCGCAGCTGCCCGTAGGGCGTTTGCGACCATCAGTCGCCTGCGCCGGGGCTGGAGGAGGGGCTGGCCTAACCTGTGAAGACTCGGGGCGCGTCGTGGTGGGGTCGCTGCCAGGCGCCGACCCTCGAGCCCCCTGGAAAAGGAGCCATGCCATGTCCAATGAAACCTGCGCCTGTCCGGCTTGTACCTGCAAGCTGGGTGCCCATTCCATCGTCCGCCACGGCAAGCACTACTGCTGCCAGGCGTGCGCCGACCATCACGCCCATGGCGAACCTTGCGCCTCCACCGAGGGCTGCAAATGCGCCAAGGGCGCCCACGGCTGAACGGCGAGGGCGGGCGGCTCCGTCCGCCCGCCCGCCTCGGCTAGACCGAAGGCCGCCAGGTGACGTTTTCGATGCCGAATTTCTCCGCCATGGGTTTGCTGGTCTTCTTCACCTGTTCCCGGCCAAAGCGCCCGATGCGCCCGACCCCCGCGTCGCAACTGGCCCAGTGCCAGGCCTCGGCATTGTCCATCTTCTCCTGACGGATGATGAAAGACTTGGGGGCGCCGTGAAGGGTGTATTCGATGACGAAAAGTTTTGCGTTGTTCATAGAACCGTTATTCCTCCCTGTGATCTTTCAATGATTCCCCCGGCGCGGAAAAATTCATTCAAATTGCCGGGCCGTGGCACCGACGGTCATGACGCTGTGAGGGCCCGGGCCGAAGCGCTGCTTCTATTGATGGCCGCCCTGGGCTCGGGTGCTACGCCGCGCCGGGCAGAGGCTGGCGACGGCTGCCGGGCCTGGTTACCATGGGCGCCCGCCGACCCGCCGCGACCTTGCCATGGCCCTAGCCGCACCCCCCGACCTGAGCGACACCGCGATCCCCGTGCAGCCTTTGGCCCGCACCTACCCGCGAGGCCTGTTCATCGAACCCCACGAGCACGCCTGGGGCCAGTTGCTCTATGCCATGAGCGGAGTGATGTGGGTCGAGACGCCCCATGAGGCGCTGGTGGTGCCGCCGCAGCGGGCGGTGTGGCTGCCGCCGGGAGTGAGGCATGGAATTCGTGTGGTCAGCGACCTGCAGATGCGCAATATCTACCTGCGCCCCTCCCTGGCGGCGACCCTGGATTCCAGTGTCCAGGTGCTGCAGGTGGACAGCCTGCTGCGTGAGCTGATCCTGCGCCTGGTGGATGACCCCGAAGCCCGGCAGCCGGACTATTACGAAGCCCTGGTGGGCCTGGCCCTGCTGGAGTTGCGCCGGGCCCGGCGCACGCAGCTGAAGATCGCTTTGCCGGACACCTCCGACCGACGCCTGGTCAACCTGTGCCAGGCGGTGATGGCCGCGCCTTCGGTGGGCATCAGCTTCGAGCAGCATGCCGACGCGGCGGGGGCCAGCGTGCGCACCCTGGCGCGGCTGTTCAAGGAGCGACTGGGCCTGGGTTTCGCCGATTGGCGACGCCAGGTGCAGTTGGCCATGGCCGCGGCCGAGCTGATCCAGGGCGTGCCGGTGAGTCGCATCGCCCGTGAGCTGGGTTATTCCCCCAGCAGTTTCAGTGACATGTTCCGCCGCGAACTGGGGGTGGCACCCTCCCATTACGCCGCCGGCGAACCTCAGGCCTGAGCCTTCTGCGCTGCATTTGGCCGAAATCCCGAAGCACTTGGCCGATGCCGGCGACGCCTGTTGCCTAGACTTTGCTCCAGACACCACGCCACCTCGGGCCAGCTGTCGCCGTTGGCGCAGGCAGCCAGCGCCGCGAAGAGGTGCCCAGGGCCAACCCGGCGGATCACCCGGGCCCCGAATCGCTGGCCACTGTGTGGCTGGGTTCGGCAAGGGCCGGGCCCCGAGGTCGGCGCCCTGGTCGGCATGCCCCCAACGTTTCCGGAGTGCAACATGAACTACCTGATTTCCCTGGCGGTCGGCCTGCTGGTCGGGCTGCTCTACGGCGCCTTGCAGGTGCGCTCGCCGGCGCCACCGGCGATTGCCCTGGTGGGACTTCTGGGCATGCTCGGCGGTGAACAACTGTGGCCCCTGGGGCGGCACCTGCTGGCCCAGTGGTGGTCTTGAACCCTCACTTCTATCCGATGGAACCGATCATGCAAGCACTGCAATTTTCCACCACTGGCGACCTCGCTTCCCTGCAATGGGTGGAGGTGCCGACCCCGGTGCCGGGGGCCGATCAGGTCCTGGTACGGATCAAGGCCGCCGGCCTCAACCCCAGTGATGTGAAGAACGTTCTCGGGCGTTTTCCCTACACCACCGTGCCACGGATTCCCGGACGGGATTTCGCCGGGGTGGTGGAGCAGGGGCCAGCCGAACTGCTGGGCCAGGCAGTCTGGGGCACCGGCAAGGAGCTGGGCTTTTTCGCCGATGGCAGCCACGCCCAGTACGTGGTCCTGGCGGCCAAGGGCGTGGCCCGCAAACCCACGCACCTGAGCTTTGCCCAGGCCGCCAGCCTCGGCGTGCCCTACACCACCGCCTGGGATGCCCTGGAGCGCAGCGGCGTAGCCAGTGGCACCCGCCTGATGGTGATCGGTGGCGGCGCAGTAGCCACGGCGGCCCTGGCCCTGGCCAAGGTGCGTGGGGCCCAGGTACTGGCGGCAGCACGGCGCCCGGAACAAGTGCGGGACCTGCAGTCCCAGGGGTATCACGCACTGTTGCTGGAGCAGCCGGAAACCTTGGCCGAACAGGTCAACCAGGTGTATGCCGGCGGTGCCGAGGTGATCTTCGACACCACCGGGTTCTGGCTGCCCGCCGCGGTGCCGGCCCTGGCCACCTTTGGCCGCATCGCGATCATCGCCGCCCCCCTGGACGGCCATGTGCAACTGCCGGCCCTGGCCCTGTATCGCAAGGGCGGCTCGGTGGTGGGGATCAACTCGCTGCTGTATGGCGTCGAGGCCTGCGCGGCGATGCTGGAGCAGTTCGGCCGCTATTTCGATGAAGGCCTGCTGCCGCTGCCGGAAGGCCTGGTCGAGTCGCCGCTGGAGCGGGGGCTGGAGCGTTATGCCGAAGTGAACCAGGGGCGCGGCGAAAAAATCATCCTCATCCCCTGAACGTAGCGGCCATCCCTGCGCAGGCGCCAGCTTGCCGGCGAAGGAGGCCTTGAGATCGCCTTCGCCGGCAAGCCGGCTCCTACGGGGGAGGCGTGCGCTGTGTGCTTTGTGTAGGAGCCAGCTTGCTGGCGAAGGAGGCCTTGAGATCGTCTTCGCCGGCAAGCCGGCTCCTACGGGGGGAGGCGTGCGCTGTGTGCTTTGTGTAGGAGCCAGCTTGCTGGCGAAGGAGGCCTTGAGATCGCCTTCGCCGGCAAGCCGGCTCCTACGGGGGAGGCGTGTGCTGTGTGCTTTGTGTAGGAGCCAGCTTGCTGGCGAAGGAGGCCTTGAGATCGCTTTCGCCGGCAAGCCGGCTCCTACGGGGGAGGCGTGCGCTGTGTGCTTTGTGTAGGAGCCAGCTTGCTGGCGAAGAGGCCCCTGGGACCTCCATCACCGGCAAGCGGAACGCCGCCCGGCCGCACCTGGCCGCTCCCGGGAGAGCAATCAGCTCTCGGGCACACCTTTTTCCCAGGTCGACCAGTGCTTGAGGATGTCCTGGACCAGCGGATTGCCGGCCCGGTACAGGTTCTCCAGGGCCGGGGCGAAGCCGCCCTGGTCGGCGTATTTCAGCAGGTTGTCGACTTCACTGGCGCCCGGTGCCGGGCGATCGAAGTCCGAGCCGGCGCGCACCACCGCCAGGCGCTGGATATCCACCAGGCCTTCGCGGCTGGCCCGCAGTAGCGCTTCGTAGGTGGAGTTGTCTTCCTGCTGGGTGGTGCAGTACAGGCCCTTGCCATCGGTCAGCAGCCGGGTCCAGACCTCGGCCCGTTCACTCAGGCGGGTGCCGGAGAACCAGGTGTTGCCCGCCAGGGTGTCGCAGCGGGTCACCACCGGTGGCTGGTTGGCCGGCGCATAGGGGTATTTCAAGCGCCAGGCAGCTGACTCCTTGCTCTCGCTCAAGGCCACCTTGTGGCTCAGGGCAAAGGCCTTGGCCTGGAGCTTCGGATTGAGCTCGAAGACCTCGGTCTTGTAGTCCAGGGGCGGTTTCTGGTTCGGCCCCTGGGTGTTGATCCCCAGGTAGCCGGTCGGCCAGTCCTTGGGCGCGTCCCGTGAATCCAGCTCCCACTGAGTGCCGAACTCCACCAGGTAATGGGCCCAGGCGGCGGTGCCGATGGTGCCCTGGTGCGGGCTGATGCCGGCGATCCCGGCGATCAGGAAATAGCTCTGGCGCAAATCGAACTTGGGCGACAGGGCCAGGGCCAGAGTCGACGCCGCGGCATTGGTCTGGCCCATGCCCGTGGTCAACAGGCACACATCCTGGTCATTGCAACGAATGTTCGGGTACTGCGCCGCCAGCCCCGGCACCCTGATCTCGCGCTTCAACTCCAGCCGCTCGATCCAGTGCTGCGCCTCCGGCGCAAACATGCTGATCAGTACCACCTTGGGCTTGATCGGCGCCTCGGCGGCCCCCCCCCGCTGGCCAGCACCCCGCCGAGCCCGAGCCCCACCATCCACGAAATTCCCCGCATAACACCTCCATGACTGCCGTTGTTTGGCGTTTATCCTGCCAGACCCAGATTGCAACTCATCACCGCTTGCCACTTGCAGCTTGCCGCTGCTGTTAAAACTGATACCCAACCCCGGCGTAATAGCCCCAGCCATTGGAGCGTGCGCGGAATTCGCCGTCGCCGAAGTTCAGCACACTGCCGTCCTCCCAATTGCCGCCGTTGTGAAAGTAGCGGCCTACCAGGGTGAAACGCAGGTGGGTGAAGGAATACAGCAGCACGTTGGTGGCCACCGTGGCATTGGCGGTGCGTGCCGGGTTGTCCTTGTGCAGGTCGGAACCGAAATCGAAGTTGGTGAAGCCGATGTAGGTCAGCGACGCGCCGTTGCTGAAACGGTCGATGGGCACGATGTACTTCAGCTGGGCGCGGTAGCCATCCCAGGAATACTCGTTGCTGGCGCCGTAGTTTTCCCACTGGTAGCGGCCGTAGAAGTTGGCCGACAGGTTGACCCGCGAATGGGTGTCGATGTCGGTGCCCAGACCGCTGTACAGGGTATTAGCGCGGTTGGCGGTGCGGCTGCCGTGGTCGTAGATCCAGTCGAAGGCCAGGTACCACTCCTTGATCGGGCCGACGGCCAGGCTGCGGCCGGCCAGGTAGTCGATGGAGATCCGTGGTTCGTGCTCCATGAACAGCGGCGAGCCATGGTCCCAGATGCCCTTGTCGTGGCTGTTGCCGATGTCGAGGATCTTCGGCAGGTCGATGTAGCCGTACAGCTCGAACGGCCCCTTGCGCCCGAAGTATTCGTACTCCAGGTAGATATCGTCGGCCGGGCGTGGACCGAAGCTGATGTCCTTGCTGCCGATCAGCATCAGGTCCTGGTTGTACCAGTCGGAGAGGTAGGCGCCGGGCTTGGCCGACTTCACATCGGCGCTGAGGCTTTCGCCCTGGGCTGACTCATCGGCGTTGGGGGGCTGGGCCAGGGTGGTGCAACTGAGTAGTCCTGTAACGCCGGCCAGGAGCAGGGAAACAAGTGACGGCGAGGGGGCCGCCAGGTGTCGGGTGTTGCTGGGCATGGAAAGTCCTTGTTCGTGCGAGATGAAGTCCCTGTCATGGGTACGCCAGAGAAAAGTGGCGAACACAGGTGAACAGGCTGCACGCAAACGTTTGCATATGCCATACCAACTTCAACGCAAGGTTGAGTGACAGCGCCACGGCGGCGGTTCTGGCGGCCGGCAGAAGTGCTGGCGAAAAGGGCAGGGGAAAGGTTGATGAAACGGTCAGGATTTACCCGTCCAGAACGCCGCAGAAGGAGGTTTTGAATCTTGTGGATACAATCGTATTTGAGATAAGCGGTTTTTCTAACTAATTGAAAAATAACCAATATTTATCTTGGTTAAACGTTTAATCCGACATTTTCAACCAAAGTATTAATGCTATTTGACGGCGCCGAAAACCAGGCGAGGTTGCGCGCTTCGTCTAGGTTTCGTCCTCAGGAGATTTCACTACTGTCAGGTTTTTACGTCCCTGCGCCCTTGAAACGGATGACACCTTCAGCTCGCGCAGCGGTTCACGGATGAGAAGCCTGACCGATCAAGGAGTTGAGCGTGGAAAAAGGTCAGTTCAAGGATGATGTTGCCCCTCTTTCTCCCCTCTCCATGGCGATTCGCCTGGGCCTTGCCGGGCTGGTGTGGGGGCTGCTCAGCCCGACAGCCATGGCAGCCTGCACACCGGCCACGCCGACCACGGGGGACCTGGTCACCTGCAGTGGCAACGCCACGTCGCTGTTGACCAATGCGTTTTCCAGTACTGCCGATAACCTCACGGTCACCGTCAGCAACGGTGCGACCTTCAACTCGTTGCTCGGTGGTACGGCGATCAACCTCACTGGCAACAACATTACCTTGAACAACTCCGGCACCATCGACCCTTCGCTGCTGGGGGTGGTGACGCTGTTGAGCAACGGCGCGGTGATCGGCAATGGTGCGGCGGGCAATGTGAACATCAACAACACCGCCACCGGAACCATGAACGGCACCGCGGGAATTCTCGGCCTGGACCTGGCCACCCTCAACGGCATGGCGCTCAACGTCAACAACGCTGCGGGGGGCGTCACCACCATTGTCAACAACGGCTCCATCGGTTCATCGTCCCTGCTGGGGCTGACCCTGCTGGGTGCCGACGCCCCGGTGGTGGCGGTGCATGGCGGGTCCCAGGTCAACATGACCAACAACGGCTCCCTGGTGGGCCGGGTGGCTTTCCAATCTGCCACCGGTGGCAACCGTTTCACCAACACCGGCTCGATCACCGGTGGTGTCTCCATGGGGGCCGCGAGCACCAACACCTTCACCGCCGTCACCGGTTCCTCGGTGCTGAGTGGCGGTGGGGTGGGCATCAGCCTGGGCGGCCTGCTGGGCATCGACCTGACCTTTGCCCCCACTGGGCAGATCGACGGTGGCGCCGCCGGCTCCAATACCCTGGTGCTGCAGAACAACCTCGGGGTTGGGGGCGGTACTTCCGGCGCGGGCAGTGCCTCCAGCGCCAACTACATCAACTTCAACAACCTGACTCTCAACAGCGGCACCTGGACCCTGCAGGGGCCGCTGGTCAGCGGCAGTACCACCCTCAACGGCGGCGTGGCGCAGTACAACAACAGCGCTGCGTTCGGCAGCGGGGTGCTGACCTCCAACGGCGGGATACTCCAGGCCAGCATCGCCGGCCTGACCCTCAGCAATCTGGTCAGCCTGGGCAATGGCGGCTTGACGTTGCAAGGCAGCAACAGCACCACCCTGGGCGGCGTGATCTCCGGCACGGGTGGTCTGACCAAAGCCGGCAGCGGACAACTGACCCTCAACGGCGCCAACACCTACAGTGGCACTACCCAGCTCAATGCCGGCTCGCTGCAGGTGGGCAACAACCTGGCCCTGGGGACTGGCAACGTGATCGTCGGCGGCGCGGGCACAATTTCGACCCCGGGCACGGTCAACCTGGCCAACAACTTCACGCTCAACAACAGCCTGAGCACGACGGGCACCGGTGCGCTGACGCTGTCGGGCACGGTCGGCGGCGCCGGCGCAATCACCAAGGCAGGCACCGGCAGCCTGACCCTCAATGGCATCAACAGCGCTTACACCGGCGCCACCACCCTGGCTGCCGGGAGCCTGGTGCTCGGCAACGGTTTGGCGCTGGGCACCGGCAACCTGACGGTCACTGGCAGCTCCAGCCTGGACACCAGTGCCGCGGTGAACCTGAGCAACAATCTGACGCTGAACGCCAACCTGAACCTGCTCGGTAGCAACGCGCTGAGCCTGGGTGGAGTCCTGTCGGGGACGGGAGGGTTGAACAAGAGTGGTGCTGGCAGCTTGACCCTCAGCGGCAACAACACCTACCAGGGCGCCACCTCGCTCAATGGCGGCTCCCTGCTGCTGGGCAGCAACACCGCGCTGGGCACCGGAAGCCTGGACACTGCGGCCGGCGTTACCCTGGACAGCACCACGGCGGTGACCCTGGCCAATGCCGTGAACATGGCGGCCAACCTGACCCTGGGTGGCAGTCAGGCGCTGACCCTGGCCGGGGCCCTCAACGGTGCCGGCGGGCTGGTGAAGAACGGCGCTGCCAGCCTGACCCTGTCCGGTAACAACGGTTACCTGGGCAACACCGCGCTCAACAGCGGTTCACTGGTGGTGGGCAGCAATTCGGCCCTGGGCCTGGGGAGCCTGAATGCGGCTGCCAACACCAGCCTCGACGCCAGCTCTGCAGTGACCCTGGGCAACAGCCTGAACCTGGCCGGCAACCTGAACATCGGCGGCAGTGCCAACCTGACCCTGGCCGGGGTCGTCGGGGGCAATGGCGGCCTGACCAAGAACGGTGCGGCCAACCTGGTCCTCAACGGGGCCAATACCTTCCAGGCCGGGACCACCCTGAACGGCGGCACCCTGACCCTGGGCAACAATGCCGCCCTGGGCTCTGGTGCGTTGACCGTGGCCGGCGCCGGACACCTGGCGTCAAGCGCCAGCCTGGACCTGCTCAACGACATCGTGCTCAACGCCGACCTGACCCTGGACGGCCTCAACCCCTTGACCCTGGACGGCGTCATCAGTGGCCCCAACGGCCTGATCAAGAATGGCGCGGCCGGCCTCACCCTCAATGGCAGCAACACCTACCAGGGGGGCACCCTGCTCAATGCCGGCAGCCTGACCCTGGGCAACGGCTCGGCCCTGGGCACCGGCGCGCTGACCGTGGCCGGCACCGCCGTGTTGAACAACAGCAGCGCCCTGGCCCTGAACAACGCCGTCAACCTCAACGCCAACCTGACGGTGGGAGGCAGCAACGCCTTGACCCTGGGCGGGGTGATCGGGGGCACCGCAGGCTTGATCAAGACGGGAACCTCGAGCCTGACCCTCAACGGCAACAACAGCTATCAGGGCACCACCTCATTGACCGGCGGTTCGCTGATTGTCGGCTCCAACACAGCACTGGGCACCGGCGTCCTGAACGCCTCCGCCGGCACCACACTGGATGCCAGCACCACGGCCAGCCTGGGCAACAACGTCAACCTGCTGGGCAACCTGACCCTTGGCGGCAGCAATGCCCTGACCCTGGGTGGATTGATCAATGGCGCCGGAGGCCTGATCAAGAACGGCAACGCCGACCTGGTGCTCAATGGCGCCAACGGCTACCTGGGCAATACCGCGCTCAATGCCGGCAAGCTGGTGCTGGGCAATGCCAGCGCTCTGGGCAACGGCATCCTCAATGCGGCAGCCGGCACCGCGCTGGACGCCAACACTGCGCTGACCCTGACCAACCAGGTGACCCTGGCGGGCGGGGTGACGGTCGGCGGTACTTCCGACCTGGGGCTTGGCGGCCTGGTCAGTGGCGCGGGCAGCCTGATCAAGAATGGCGCAGCCAATCTGACCCTCAACGGTCTCAACACCTACCAGGGCGGCACCACCCTGAATGCCGGGACCCTGACCCTGGGCAATGGCTCGGCCCTGGGCAGTGGTGCCCTGACGGTGGGCGGCGCCGCGAACCTGGACAGCAGTGCCAGCATCGGCCTGAACAACAGCCTGATACTCAATGGTGCCTTGAGCGTGGCCGGCAGCAATGACCTGACCCTCAATGGCGGCATCAGCGGCAGCGCGGCCTTGATCAAGAATGGCGGGGCGAACCTAGCCCTCAACGGCAACAACAGCTACCAGGGCGGCACCACCCTGAATGCCGGCAGCCTGACCCTGGGCAGCAGCGGTGCCCTGGGCTCCGGCATCCTGACGGTGGGCGGCGCGGCAACCCTGGACAACAGCATGCCCTTGAGTCTGGCCAACAACCTGGTGCTCAACGCGAACCTGAGCCTGGCCGGCAACAACGACCTGGTGCTTGCCGGGGGCATCAGTGGCAGCGGTGGCCTGGTCAAGAACGGCTTGAGCAACCTGGCCCTGTTGGGCAACAACAGTTTCAGCGGCACCTTGAATATCCTTGCCGGCAGTGTCAGCACCCTGGCCAGTGGCGCCTTGGGCAACAGCTCGGGGGCCAACATCGGTAGCGGTGCGAGCCTCAACCTGGGGGCCAGTGACAGCCTGGCGGGACTGTCCGGCACCGGCTCGCTGCAACTCAGCCCCGGTGCGACCCTGAGTGTCGGCGGCAGCAATACCAGCAGCACTTTTGGCGGCAATATCAATGGCAGTGGCCAATTGACCAAGCAGGGCAGCGGCATCCTGAGCCTGAGCGGAATCAACGATCTGACCGGCGACACCCTGGTCAGCGGAGGCACCTTGAATGTCGGCGGCTCCCTGGGCAGCGCCAACGTCACCGTCAACAGCGGCGCCACCCTGACCGGCAGCGGCTCGCTGCTGGGGGCGGTGAACATCGCCAGCGGCGGCCACCTGGCCCTGAACTCCGGCAGCACCCTGTCCATGGATGCCCTGGCGCTGGCCAGCGGTGCCAACCTGGATGCCAACCTGGGAGCGCCTTCCACCACTTCGCTGTTGAACGTGGGCGGCAACCTGACCCTCAACGGCCAGCTCAATGTCACCGATGCCGGCGGTTTCGGCGTCGGTGTGTATCGCCTGATCAACTACACCGGCAGCCTTTCCGGTCCGGGCCTGAATATCGCCAGCGTGCCGGTGGGCTACAACCTCGGTGATCTGGTGGTGCAGGCCGGTGTCGCCAATCAGGTCAACATTCTGGTCTCGGCGCCCAATGCCAACATCCGTTTCTGGGACGGCAGCCAGACCGTGGCCAACGGCGTGGTGGACGGTGGTAGCGGCACCTGGAACGCAGGGGGCAGCAACTGGACTTCGGTCAACGGCACCCTGAACCAGGCCTGGGCCAATGACTTTGCGGTGTTCCAGGGGACTGCGGGCACCGTGACCGTGGCGGGCGACCAAAGCTTCACCGGCATGCAGTTCCTCACGGACGGCTACAACCTGGTGGCCGGCGCCGCCGGTGCGCTGAACGCCGTCAATGGCACGGGCGGCAACACGGCGATCCGGGTCGACCCGAACGTCACCGCCACCCTGGGAGTCGGCATCCACGGCAGCGGCACCCTGGCCAAGCTCGACACCGGCACCCTGGTGCTCAACGGTGCCAATACCTACAGCGGCGGCACCCTGCTCAATGGCGGCACCCTGGTGGTCGGCAACAACAGCGCCCTGGGCACGGGGGCCTTGACCGCCGCCGCCGGCACCACCCTGGACAGCAACAGCGCGGTCAATCTCGGCAATGCCCTGAACCTGGGCGGCAACCTGACGATCGGCGGCTCCCAGGCCTTGACCCTGAGCGGTGTGCTCAGCGGTGCTGGCGGCCTGCTCAAGAACGGCGCGGCGAGCCTGACCCTGGGCGGCAACAACAGCTACCTGGGACCGACTGCGCTGAATGCCGGTGGGCTGATCCTGGCCAGCAACACGGCCTTGGGCGGCGGTGCGCTCAACGCTGCAGGCGGCACCCAGCTGGATGCCAGCAGCGCCGTCAGCCTGGGCAACACGCTGAACCTGGCCGGCAGCCTGGCAGTGGGCGGCAGCGCCGACCTGACCTTGAATGGCGCGGTCAATGGCGCCGGTAGCCTGGTGAAGAACGGCGCGGCCAACCTGACCCTCAACGGTGGCAATGGCTACAGCGGCGGCACCGTGCTGAATGCCGGAACCCTGACCCTGGGCAACGCCACGGCCCTGGGCAGCGGCGCCCTGGCTGTGGGCGGCGCCTCGAACCTGGACAGCAACACCGCGCTCACCCTGAGCAACGCGCTGCTGCTCAACGCCAGCCTGACCCTACCTGGCAGTAACGACCTGAGCCTGGGGGGCGTGGTCAGTGGTGCCGGTGCTCTGGTCAAGAACGGTGCTGCCAACCTGAGTCTCAATGGCGTCAACAGCTACCAGGGCGGCACCACCCTGAATGCCGGCACCCTGACCCTGGGCAACGGCGCGGCCCTGGGCACTGGCGCGTTGACCGTGGCCGGTGCCGCAACGCTGGACAACAGCAGCGCCCTGGCCCTGAACAACAACCTGAACCTCAACGCCGGCTTGACCCTGGCCGGGAACAACGACCTGACCCTGGGCGGGGTGCTGGCCGGCAGCGGCACCCTGAACAAGCACGGCAACAGTGCGCTGACCCTGACCGGCAACAACAGCTTCAATGGCCTGTTCAACCTGGTGGGCGGCAGCCTCAACACGCTGGGGACGGGCGCCCTGGGCAATAACACGACGGTCAATCTGGGGGCCGGCACCAGTCTCAACCTGGGTGGCTCCAGCAGCCTGGGTGGCCTCAGTGGCAGCGGCACGGTGCAAGTGCTCGCCGGCAATACCCTGACTCTGGGCGGCAACAATCTCGACAGCAGCTTCGCCGGCAGCCTCAATGGCAGCGGCCAGTTGAGCAAGGCCGGCAGCGGCAGCCTCAACCTCAGCGGCAGCAATGGCCTGAGCGGTGCCACCAGCGTCAACGGCGGGACCCTCAACGTCTCCGGAACCCTGGCCAGCACCTCGGTCGCGGTCAACAGCGGCGCCACCCTGACCGGCACCGGTAGCCTCACCGGTGCGGTGACCGTGGCCGACGGCGGCCACCTGGCCCTGAGTTCCGGCAACACCTTGTCGGTGGGCTCGCTGGTGCTCGGCGCCAACTCGAACCTGGATGCCGGCCTCGGCACGCCGGTGACGGGCGGCGGCAATGCCCTGGTGAATGTCGGCGGCAACCTGACCCTCGATGGCACCCTGAATGTCAGCGACATCGGTGGCTTCGGCAGTGGCGTCTATCGGCTGATCAACTACACCGGTGCCCTGACCGACCATGGCCTGGTGATCGGCAGCGTGCCCGGCAGCGTGGTGCCGGGGAACCTGCAGGTGCAGACCGCAGTGGGCAGCCAGGTCAACCTGCTGGTGACCGCACCCAACACCACGGTGCAGTTCTGGGATGGGGCGCAAACCGTGGCCAACGGGGCGATCGATGGCGGCGCGGGCACCTGGAACAGCGCCGGCAGCAACTGGACATCCGCCAACGGCACCACCAATCAGTCCTGGAGCAGCAGTTTTGCAGTGTTCCAGGGGACAGCCGGGACCGTTACCGTGGATGGCACCCAGAACCTGACGGGCATGCAGTTCGTCAGCGATGGCTATTCCCTGGTCGGCGGCAGTGCCGGGCAGTTGAACCTGGTCAATGGCGGCACCGGCAATACCGCCGTGCGAGTCGACCCGAACGTCACCGCCAGCCTGGGCGTGGCACTCAATGGCAGCGGCACCCTGGCCAAGCTCGATAGCGGCACCCTGGTGCTCAACGGCGTCAATGGCTACAGCGGCGGCACCGCGCTCAATGGCGGCACCCTGGTGGTGGGCAATAACAGCGCCCTGGGCAGCGGTGTGCTGACCGCCGCCCAGGGCACCACCCTGGACAGCAACAGCGCTGTGACCCTGGGCAACGCCAGCGTGCTCAACGGCGTATTGACCGTTGCCGGCTCCAATGCCCTGACCCTGGGCGGCGTGGTCAGCGGCAGCGGTAGCCTGATCAAGCATGGCGCCGCCAGCCTGACCCTCAATGGCGTCAATAGCTACCAAGGCGGGACCCAGCTCAACGCCGGGCAATTGATCCTGGGCAACAACGCGGCCCTGGGCAGCGGGGCCCTGGCGGTGACCGGCAATGCCCAGCTGGACAGCCCTGTGGCCTTGCAATTGGCCAATGCCATCAACCTGGGGGCCCAACTGACCCTGGCCGGCACTCAGAACCTGAGCCTGGGAGGCGTCATCAGCGGCAACGGCAGCCTGGTGAAAAATGGCACGGGCGACCTGTTGCTCAGTGGCGCCAACAGCTACAGCGGCGGCACCACCCTGAACGGCGGCACCACCCTGGGCGACAGCAGCAGCCTGCAAGGCTCGATCCTCAACAACGCCTCGCTGACCTTCCAGCAAGCCAGCGATGGCACCTACGCCGGCAGCCTCAGCGGCAATGGTGCGCTGATCAAGAGCGGCAACGGCAGCCTGCTGCTCACGGGCAACAATGGTTTTGTCGGCAATACCCAGGTCCAGGCCGGTTCGTTGCTGGTCAATGGGTCCCTGGCCAGCGCCAGCGTGCAGGTGGCCAGTGGTGCCAGCGTTGGCGGCAGCGGCCAGATCGGCGGTGCCCTGAGCCTGGCCAATGGCGCCACTCTCAAGGCCGGCGGCGGTGCCACGCCGTTGTCGCTGGGCTCCCTGGCGCTGTCCTCCGGCAGCCTCCTGGACTTCACCCTGGGCCAGCCCTCCGGCTCCACCACCGTGGTCAATGTCGCCGGCGACCTGACCCTGGACGGCAGCCTGAACATCACCGACGCCGGTGGCTTTGGCGTTGGTGTCTACCAGCTGTTCCGCTATGGCGGCCATCTCACCGATAACGGCTTGAGCTACGGCACGCTGCCCGGCGGTGTGCTGCCGGCCTCCCTCAGCCTGCAGACGGCGCTGGCCAACCAGGTCAACCTGCTGGTGCAGGGGGCGGCGGGGCAGGTGCAATTCTGGAACGGCGGCAAGACAACTGCCGATGGCAGCATCACCGGCGGCAGCGGGACCTGGGGGCCGGGCACCAACTGGACCGACCCCACCGGCACCCAGAGCCAGGGCGCGGGCAATCAGTTCGCAATCTTTGGCGGGCAGGGTGGCACGGTCACGGTGGCTGGCAACCAGAACTTTACCGGCCTGCAGGTACTGGACAGCGGCTACAGCTTTGTCGCCGGCAGCAATGGCAGCCTGACCCCGACCAATGCACCTGATGGCAGCCTGGCCAAGGTGCGGATCAATGCCGGGGTCAGCACTCAGATCGATGCACCGCTGGTGGGCAGCGGCGGCATCGAGAAAACCGATGCTGGCCTCTTGCTGCTGACCGGCGCCAATACCTACAGCGGCGGTACCACCGTCAGTGGCGGCACCCTGGCGGGCAACACCACCAGCCTGCAAGGACGGATGCTGGTCAATGCCCGGATGCTGTTCCTGCAAAACACCAACGGCGTGCTGAACGGGGTGCTCAGCGGCACCGGCACCGTGATCAAGCAAGGCGCCGGCCTGCTGCTGATCAATGGCAGCCAGCCTTTCAGTGGCACGCTGGCGGTGGAGCAGGGCACCTTGCAACTCGGCGATGCCCCGGCCTCCCTGGCCGGGCAAGTCACGGTCAGCAACGGCGCCACGCTGCAGGGTAACGGCAGTGTCGGTTCCTTGAGCAACAGCGGCCTGGTGGTGTCCGGTGGTCCGACCGGCAAGCTGAGCGTCGCCGGCAACTTCAGCAACGCCAGCAACGGCACCCTGCAACTGACACCGACCTCGGCCAGCGGCCCGGTGCTGCAAGTGGGCGGCACCGCCAGCCTGGGGGGCAACCTGCAGATCAATGGCCTGACGCCGTCCAGCGGCACCACCAGCTATTCGCTGATCAACGCCGCGGGCGGTATCACCGGCACCTTCGCCGGCAGCAACCTGCCGCAACTGGTGTTCCTCAATACCTCGCTGGTGTATGGCGCCAATCAGGTGGACCTGAATGTCAGCCGCAACCAGACCGGCTTCACCGACGTTGCCCAGACCGGCAACCAGCGTGCGGTGGCGGCTGCCCTGGCGGCCTATTCCGGTGACGACGACGATCCGGCAGACCAGCTCAACAACCAGATCCTGGGGCTCGACCGCGCTGGAGCGCAAAGTGCCTTCGACAGCCTGTCGGGTGAAATCCACGCCAGTACCGTCAGCGCCTTGCTGGAAGACTCACGCTATGTGCGCGATGCCCTCAATGACCGCATGCGGCAACCGGCCTGCGCTGCCCAGGACGATCCACGGCAGGCCCTGGCCGGCAGTGAAAACCGCCTGAGCAGTGGCGGTTGCCAGGGCGAGATGGTCGGCTGGATGCGGGTGCTCGGCACCTGGGGCGAAATGGACGGCAACAGCAACACCGCCAAGCTCGATCGCAACCTCTCCGGGTTCATCCTGGGCAGTGATCGTCAGCTCGATGAAACCTGGCGTGCCGGTGCAGCGGTCGGCTACACCCGCAGCGACCTGAGCGCCAGCCAGCGCCAGTCCGATGCCACGGTCAACACCACGCACCTGGCGGCCTATGTCAATTCCCAGTACGACGCCCTGGCGGTGCGTCTGGGGGCGGCCTACAGCTGGCACAAGATCGAGACCAAGCGCAACGTCAGTGTCGGCAGCTACAACGACCGCCTGAAAGCCGACTATAACGCCCGCAGTGCCCAGGTCTTCGGTGAAGTGGGTTATGCCCTGGACGCCGGCGGCATTGCCCTGGAACCGTTCGTGGGCCTGGCCTATGTCAACTACGACAGCGACACCGGCAAGGAGAAGGGCAGGGCTGCGGCGCTGGAGGCCAAGTCCAGCCAGGACGTGACCTTCTCCACGGTCGGCTTGCGTGCCGGCAAGCGCATCACCCTGGGTAACGGCCAGCAGCTGACCCCGCGGCTGGCGGTGGGTTGGCGCCATGCCTACGGTGATACCAAGCCCGATGCCGACCTGAGCTTCATCGATGGCGGCACGGCGTTCACCACCCAGGGCGTGCCGATCGCCAAGGACAGCGCCTTGCTGGAGGCCGGTGTGGATTACCAGATCAGCCCGGCCGGCAAATTGGGCATCGGCTACTCGGGGCAACTGTCGAAGGAAACCAAGGACCATGCCATGACCTTGAGCCTTACCCTGGGCTTTTGAAGCGAGACAGGTTGATAGCCGCCCGCAAGGGCGGCTTTTTTTTGCCTGGTGCTTGGCGCTGCTCGGTGGTGGTCACGGGCGCTGCAGTGCAGCGGCGCACCTCCAGGCCCATGCATCCTGCGGGTCGGTTGGCGCGGCTGTACAACGGCTTCGCGGATGCCTGGGCATGGGGGGCATTTTGTCGGGCGTCTGCTTGCTGTACCGCGCAGCACCGGGTTAAAGGATGGCCGCGGCTTTTTTCTCGACGAGCGCCGCACCCATTACCAGCATTTCGGGCAAGCCCCGGCGTTGCTCTGGCGATGCCGTGCCAAGATGCTGATCACCTTGCCAGAGCTCGCCAGCCACAACTCTCAGGTCGAGTCCGGTTTGCGATTCTCGCAGTGCCTCATGGCCGACCCAGTGCCAGCGCTGCCTTTGCACCGGCGCCTTCGAGGTGTAGAGCCGCAGTGCAAAACTGTCTGCAAGCTCGTTGGGCAACTGCTGGATGGTGACGCGGGTGGCGTACAGGCCCAGCAGGATCGTGTCCTTGTAGCGTTGTGAAACGTACAGCACCTTCGCCGGCCTGAAGCCCTCGCTGATAGGGATCAGCAGGATGTCGCCGGCGGTGGTTTGTCGAGTGCTCATGGCCCAGGCCTGTTTAGTGGTTGAGTGAACGGCGGGTCGCTGCCCGGCCCCTCATGCTGCAGCGCAGTATCGCTGGTTCTGCGCTGAGCACCAGTCCTGAATTGCCCTATCACGGAGCGGCCGGGCCAAAGACACCGGGAGAGTTGACTACGCCTGAGGGCCGTGTTGGCCATGGCCTGCCCCCAGGGGTGCAACGGGTTCTGGTACGTGTCGGGATCTTTGGCCGCGTGGGTTGTGCCCCCCAGGCAAAGAGAGGCAGGCATAGCGCTTCAAGCGCCTGGACGTTGCCGCCAAGAACCCGCAATTTGCCGACCTTGGCCAGAGCTGGGAGCCGCGGGGCCATCAGCCTCAGCCGCAGCGCCCCGGCCGGCACCTTGAACGGCACGCGGCGGGGCGTTCTTGTGGGGGGCATCGGTCCTGGCGGGGCTGTGCAAGCCTAACCAGAGCCCGGGGCTGTTGCTTGGTGCAAGCCGCCCGCCGTGGTCCGGCCTGAGGGGCACGGATGCTAGAGTGCGCCAGTGATCTGCCGCCACCTCAGGAGTGAACATGGCATTGTCCGAACACCTTTTGTTGCTCGAGCGCCAACTGCAACAGGCCGAAGTGCGGGCCGACCGCCAGGCGCTGGAGGCCTTGCTGGCCGATGAATTCCTTGAGTTCGGCGCCAGCGGTGGGCGCTGGGACAAGGCCCAGGTGCTGGCCGACCTGCCGCAGCAGGCCTTCATCGAACGGCACATCAGCGCGTTCGCCGTGCAGTGCCTGGGCCCCGATCTGGCCCAGGCCACCTATCTGTGCCATAACGCCGCAGCCGGCGAGCGCCCGGCCTCGAGTGCCTGGCGCAGCTCGCTGTGGCGCCACCGCGAGGGGCGCTGGCAGATGCTGTTCCATCAGGCAACGCCCCGGCCAAATTCCTGACCCCTCTGCTAGAATCCCGATCCCAGACTTGACGAGGTGCCCCATGAGCGAGCCGATCCGCCTGACCCAGTACAGCCACGGCGCGGGCTGTGGCTGCAAGATTTCACCCCAGGTACTGGAGGTGATCCTGGCCGGCAGTGGGGCACAGAACCTCGACCCCAAGCTCTGGGTCGGCAACGCTTCGCGCGATGACGCGGCGGTCTATGCCATCGACGAAGAACGCGGCGTGGTCTCCACCACCGACTTCTTCATGCCCATCGTCGACGACCCGTTCGACTTCGGCCGCATCGCCGCCACCAACGCCATCAGTGACATCTACGCCATGGGCGGCGACCCGCTGATGGCCATCGCCATTCTCGGCTGGCCGGTGAACGTGCTGGCCCCGGAGGTTGCCCGGGAAGTGATCCGCGGCGGTCGTGCCGTGTGCGACGCGGCGGGCATTCCCCTGGCGGGTGGCCACTCCATCGACGCGCCGGAGCCGATCTTCGGCCTGGCGGTGACCGGGCTGGTGGAAAAACGCTTCATGAAGCGCAACGACACCGCGACCGCCGGCTGCCTGCTGTACCTGACCAAGCCCCTGGGGATTGGCGTGCTCACCACTGCCGAGAAAAAGGGCAAGCTGCGCAGCGCCGACATCGGCCTGGCCCGTGACTGGATGTGCACCCTGAACAAGCCCGGCAGCCGTTTCGGCAAGCTCGAAGGGGTGACCGCGATGACCGACGTCACCGGTTTCGGCCTGCTCGGGCACCTGGTGGAAATGGCCGATGGCAGCGGCCTCACCGCGCAGATTCACTACGACCGCGTGCCGCGCCTGCCGGGAGTCGAGTACTACCTGGACCAGGGCTGCGTGCCTGGCGGCACGTTGCGCAACTACAGCAGCTACGCGGACAAGATCGGCCGCCTGCAGGAACTGCACAAGCGCGTGCTCTGCGACCCGCAAACCAGCGGTGGCCTGCTGGTGGCGGTGACCCCGCAAGGCAATGCCGAGTTCCTCGCCCTGGCGGCGGAGCTGGGCCTGGAACTGGCGCCGATCGGCGAACTGGTGGAGCGACAGAGTCACGCGGTCGAGGTGTTCTGATGCCTTTGGACTGCACCGACTACCGCGCTATTTTCCTCAACGACCGGCCGATGATGGACACCCGGGCGCCGATCGAATTCACCAAGGGCGCCTTTCCCGGGGTGCTCAACCTGCCGCTGATGACCGACCAGGAACGCCAGCGGGTCGGCACCTGCTACAAGCAGCAGGGCCAGCAGGCGGCCATTGTGCTTGGCCACCAACTGGTGTCCGGGGCGATCAAGGCCCAACGGGTGCAAGCCTGGGCGGACTTTGCCAAGGCCCATCCCGATGGCCTGCTGTACTGCTTTCGCGGCGGCCTGCGCTCGCAGATCGTCCAGCAGTGGCTCAAGGAGGCGGGCATCGACTACCCGCGGGTCGGCGGTGGCTACAAGGCCATGCGTACCTTCCTCCTGGAGACCACCGAGCAGGCCTTGCAACAGTGCGATTTGGTGCTGCTGGGGGGCATGACCGGCACCGGCAAGACCGAGGTGCTGGGGCAACTGGACAACGCCCTGGACCTGGAAGGCCACGCCAACCATCGCGGCTCCAGTTTTGGCCGCCGCGCCACCGGGCAGCCGAGCAACATCGACTTCGAAAACCGCCTGGCAGTGGACCTGCTGAAAAAACGTGATCGCGGCGTGCAGAGTTTCGTCCTCGAAGACGAGAACCGCATGATCGGCAGCTGCGCCTTGCCGCTGCCGCTGTACCAGAGCATGCAGGGCTTGCCCATGGTCTGGCTGGAAGACCGCCTCGACAGCCGGGTGCAGCGCATCCTCGACGACTACGTGGTGAACCTCAGCGCCGAGTTTGTCGCGCTGCATGGCGAGTCGGGTTTCGCCCTGTTTGCCGAACGCCTGCTGGAGAGCTTGAACAAGATCCACAAGCGCCTCGGTGGCGAGCGTCACCAGCGGCTGTTCCTGCTGATGGAAGCGGCGCTGGCGGAACAGGCCCGCAGCGGCGACGTGGAACGGCACCGGGCCTGGATCGAAGGCTTGCTGGGCGAATACTACGACCCGATGTACGCCTTCCAGCGCGAGAGCAAGGGCGCGCGGATCGAGTTCAGCGGCGACCATGCTGCAGTGCTCGATTACCTGCGTCAGCGTTCACCGCGCTGACCCGTTCGCTGGTAAACCGGCTCCTGCGTGGGCAGCTCCCCACCGACCGCAGGAGCTGGCTTGCCCGCTAGATCGCCTTCGCCGGCAAGCCGGCTCCTACAGAGCAGCTCCCTACAGACCGTAGGAGCTGGCTTGTCCGCTAGATCGCCTTCGCCGGCAAGCCGGCTCCTACAGGGCAGCTCCCTACCGACCGCAGGAACTGGCTTGCCCGCTAGATTGCCTTCGCCGGCAAGCCGGCTCCTACAGGGCAGCTCTCCACCGACCGCAGGAGCTGGCTTGCCCGCGAGATCGCCTTCGCCGGCAAGCCGGCTCCTACAGGGCAGCTCCCCACCGACCGCGGGAACTGGCTTGCTCGCGAGATTGCCTTCGCCGGCAAGCCGGCTCCTACAGAGCCGCTCTCCACCAACCGCGGGAACTGGCTTGCTCGCGAGATTGCCTTCGCCGGCAAGCCGGCTCCTACAGGGCAGCTCCCTACCGACCGTAGGAGCTGGCTTGCCAGCGAAAGGGCCTTCCAGCCCTACAACAACGCCGCGCCGATCAAGCCGCAGACAATCCCCACCAGCATGGTCAGCACGGCCACGGTCACCAGCACTCGGGCATCGAAATCCTTACGCAGCATCAGCAGCGACGGCAGGCTGACGCTCGGCAGAGTCATCAGCAGCGCCACCGCCGGACCGGTGCCCAGGCCGAGGGTCATCATGGTCTGGACGATGGGGATTTCCGCTGCCGTGGGGATCACGAACAGGGTCCCGGCAATTGCCAGCGGCACCAGCCACAGCAGGCTGTTGCCCATGGCGCCGTCGATGTGCGGGAACAGCCAGACCCGGGCCGCGCCCAACAGCAGCACGGCGAGGATGTAGATCGGGATGGTGCTCCAGAACAGTTGCCACAGGGTCTTGCCCCAGCGGGTGAGGAATGGCTGCTGGTCGACGCTGCTGGCTTCGACCACGGCGTCCACCGCGGCTTCCGGGAGTGTTTCCGGGCCGGCGATGCGCTGCGCGATCAGCGACACGCCGAGCACCAGGACAATGCCCGCCACCAGGCGCAGGGCGGAAAAGCCCCAGCCGAGGACAAAGCCCATGAACACCAGGGTCGCCGGGTTGAGCACCGGGTTGGCGATCCAGAAGGCCAGGGCCGCGCCCACCGAGACATTCTGCCGGCGCATGCCGGCGGCCACCGGCGCGGCGCAGCAGGAGCACATCATGCCCGGCAGGGCGAACAGCCCGCCGCGCAGGGTCGAGCCAAAGCCGGCACGGCCGAACAGCCGCAGCAGCCAGTCCCGGGGGATCAGCACCTGCAGCAGGGAGCCGAGGATCACCGCCAGCACCGCGGCTTTCCAGATCGCCAGGAAATACACCTGGGAATAGGCCAGGGCCGCGCTCCAGGGCGAGCTTTGCTGATCGTTGAGGATCGACGCGCCGATGCTGTGGCTGTCGGCGGCGGCAAAGGCCTTGAAGTAGTAGGGCGACCACTTCACGTAGTACAGACCGATGGCGGCGATCAGCAGGAACAGCAAGGGTTTCCACCAGAGCGCCCAGCCTTGGGCCGGGCGGGTGGGGGTGAGGTTGGACATGAAGGGAATTCCACACAAAGACAATAAGCGCGAATTGTAGCCGCTGGCGCCTCCCTAAGCTGCAAGTCTCAAGCCTCACCGCATGCTTGCCGCTTGCCGCTTGCCGCTTAAAGCTTAGAGCGTGCGTATCGAGGTGCGGATGGCTCGGGCGCATTCGATCACCGAGGGCGCGAGCTTGCGTTCGGCTTCTTCCAGGGTCCAGCGGCTGCTGGGCACCACCACGTGCACCGCGGCCACCGGCAGGCCCTTGCCGTCGAGGATCGGCGCGGCTATCGCCATGTCGCCCAGGAACAGTTCTTCCGGGTTCAGGGCATATCCGCGGCGTTGGGTGGCGTCGATCTCGCGCAGGATCTCGTCCAGGTCGGTGCGGGTGTGCCGGGTGTGGGCCTTGCGGTCGCTGGCTTGAAGAATCTGCAGGGCCTCGGCGGCGGGCAGGGCGCTGAGGTAGGCGCGCCCGGAACCGGTGCAGTACATGGGAATGCGACTGCCGATGGGCATGTGGATGGGAATGAACTTGGGCGCCACGAAGCGCGCCACATAGACCATGTCCAGGCCATCAGGCTCGGTGAGGTTGGTGGTTTCTCCGGTGACCTGGGCCAGTTCGGCAAGGAACGGGTTGGCCACATCCACCAAGGTGTCGGCGGCCAGGTAGTTGTAGCCGATCTCCATCACCCGCGGGGTCAGTTGGAAGCGCTTGGTCTGCGGGTGCTTACGCACGTAGCCCAGCTGTTCCAGGGTATGGATCATGCGCTGCGCCGAGCTTTTGTTGATGTCGGCGGCGGCGGCGATTTCCGCCAGGTTCATGGTCCGTTGCGCGGCGTTGAAGGCCCGCAGCACCGCCAGGCCCTTCTCCAGTGACTGGTTGAAAAGGGAGTTGTTGTTATCGCTCATGACCAGTCCTTTCAGGCTATTTTGTGTTTTGAATATCGATATTCGATATTTATAAATCTCTTTACGATTTTTGTAAATTGTTTATAGTCGGGCTTATGCCTCCTGCCTTCCACACCAGAGGCTATCCATCACGGACTTCAAACAATAAAACCGTCCAATGGGAGATTCGCCATGCATACCCGCACTCGCGTCCTTGCACCCGCTGTATTTGCCCTCTGTTGCGCCCTTGGCCTGGGCCATTCGGTTTCGGCCCGGGCCGAGCCGCAGTACAAGGTCGGGGCCACCGCCACCGGCATTCCGTTCACCTTTCTTGACGTCAAGAGCCAGAGCATCGAAGGCATGATGATCGATGCCGCCCGGGCCGTGGGCAAGGCCGGCGGTTTCGGCGTGGAGATCCAGCAGACCACCTTTGCTGCTCTGATTCCGTCGCTGACCTCGAACAAGATCGACATCATTTCCGCCGCCATGCTGCGCACCCCGGTGCGTGAGAAGGTGGTGCAGTACTCCGACCCGGTGTTCAGCTACGGCGAGGGGCTGATCGTCAAGGCCGACGACGCCACTGACTACAAGAACATGCAGGACCTGGCCGGGCAAACTGTCGGCGCCCAGGTGGGCACGGTGTTCATCGACGAATTGAACAAGCGCGGGATCTTCAAGGAAGTGCGTGGCTACGACTCGATTCCCGACCTGATGCGCGACTTGGCCCTGGGGCGGATCAAGGCCGGTTTCGCCGACCGCCCGATCCTCGCCTATCAACTGGCCCAGGGCACTCAGAACAAGGTGCGCCTGGTCAAGGGCTACCAGCCGGTGGTCATGGGCGACGTCTGCCTGATCGTGCGCAAGGGCGATGCCCAGACCCTCGCCGAGGTCAATCGCGGGATCGCCGCGATCAAGGCCGACGGCACCCTGCAACGCATTGTCAAGCACTGGAAGCTCGACTGATCCGGCCCTTGGGCCTGCATCAACGTTGCGCAGTGGTCCGGCCGTGCGGCCGGGCCTGTTCTGTCCATTCCTGATTCCACGGGTCTTCCTATGTTTCTCCAGAACGCTCTGGACTTCCTGCCCATTCTATTGAAAGGGGCGGTGGTCACCCTGCAGGTCACGGTAGGGTCCTTCGTGCTCAGTTCGCTGATCGGCCTGCTGTTCGCCTTGATGATGGTCTCCAAGGTACGGACGATCTCCCTGTTCGCCATTGGCGTGGTCAACGTCATTCGCGGACTGCCGATCATCGTCCAGCTGTTCTACATCTACTTCGTGCTGCCGGATTTCGGCATCCAGCTGTCGGCCATGCAGGCCGGGGTGATCGGCCTTGGCATCGCCTACTCGGCGTACCAGGCGGAAAACTTCCGTGCCGGTATCCAGGCCATTCATCAGGGGCAGATCGAGGCCGCCGAATCCATCGGCATGCGCGGCGCCATGATCATGCGCCGGGTGGTCTTGCCCCAGGCCATGCGCATTGCCCTGCCGCCCTACGGCAACACCCTGGTGATGATGCTCAAGGACTCGTCTCTGGTGTCCACCATCACCGTGGCCGAGATGACCCGGGCCGGGCAACTGATCGCGTCCTCGACCTTCGAGAACATGACCGTCTACACCCTGGTGGCCTTGCTCTACCTGGCCTTGAGCCTGCCGCTGTCCTTTGCCCTGCGCCTCCTGGAAGCGCGCATCAGCACCCGGAGAAAGCCATGATCCAGATCAAGGGCGTACATAAGAGCTTTGGCAGCGTGGCGGTGCTCGAAGGCATCGACCTGCAGGTGCAGAGCGGTGAAGTGGTGTGCCTGATCGGTCCCTCGGGGTCCGGCAAGTCGACCCTGCTGCGCTGCATCAACGGTTTGGAAAGCTATGAACGAGGCGACATCCTGGTCAGTGGCGCGCGGGTCGATCGCCATGCCAAGAGCATCCATGAATTGCGCACCCGGGTGGCCATGGTGTTCCAGCGCTTCAACCTGTTCCCCCATCGCACCGCTTTACAGAACGTCACCGAGGGGCCGATCTACGTCAAGAAGCAGGACCCCAAGCAGGCCCGGCTGCGCGCCGAGGCCCTGCTGGAAAAAGTCGGCCTGGGCCATCGCATGCACGCTTATCCGGATGAACTGTCCGGCGGCCAGCAACAGCGGGTGGCCATTGCCCGGGCCCTGGCCATGGACCCGGAAGCGATCCTGTTCGACGAGCCGACCTCGGCCCTGGATCCGGAACTGGTGGGGGAGGTGCTGGCAGTGATGCGCAAGCTGGCCGACGAGGGCATGACCATGATCGTGGTCACCCATGAAATGGGCTTTGCCCAGGACGTGGCGGATCAGGTGTGCTTCCTCCACAGCGGACGCATCGTCGAGGCCGGCCCGGCCCGGACTGTGCTCAGCACCCCGAGCCATCCGCGCACTCAGGATTTCCTGCGACGCCTGCTCAACCAGGGTGCGGAGGTGCAGGCATGAACGCCCCCCACACCTTGGCAATGCCGCCCTCGCTGTGGGCGGCCACGGCCATGCCGGCCGAGCACACCCCGGCGCTGGCCGAGGACCGGGAGGTCGATGTGGCGATTGTCGGTGCCGGCTACACCGGGTTGGTGAGCGCTCTGCGCCTGGCCCAGAGCGGTGCCAGGGTCTGCCTGCTGGATGCCGGCGAGCCCGGCTGGGGCGCCTCCGGGCGCAACGGCGGGCAGGTGATCCCCGGGCTCAAGTTCGACCCCGAGCAGTTGCTGGCCAAGTTCGGCCCGGTGCAGGGCGACGCGCTGATCGAGGCGGTAGGTTCGGCGGCCGATGAAGTGTTCGAGCTGATCAAGGAGCACGGCATTCGCTGCGACGCCACCCGCAAGGGCTGGATCCAGCCGGCGTTTTCCGGCGCCGCGATGCACACCCTTGAGCAGCGCGCCGAGCAGTGGCGCCAGCGCGGCGTGGCCGTGGAGTTGCTGGACAAAGCTGCGGTGAGCCAGCGCATCGGCAGCCCGCAGTACCTGGGCGGCTGGGTCGACCCGCGGGCCGGCAGCCTGCACCCCTTGAATTACGCCCGGGGCCTGGCCCGGGTGGCCCTGGGATTAGGGGTGAGCATTCACGGCCAGAGCCGGGTCCGGCAACTGCAGCGCGATGGCGGGCGATGGACCCTGGAGACCGAGCGCGGCGCCCGGGTGCGAGCCTCGAAGGTGCTGCTGGCGACCAATGGCTACACCGACGACCTGTGGCCGGGGCTGCGCCAGACGGTGATCGCCGCCAACAGTTTCATCATCGCCACCCGGCCGCTGCCTGCCGAGCTGCGCCAGAGCATTTTGCCGGGCGGCGAGGTGTGCTCCGATGCCCGGCGCCTATTGCTGTACTTCAAGCAGGATGCCCAGGGGCGCTTGCTGCTGGGTGGGCGCGGGCCGTTTTCCGAGCCGCGTCGGGATGCCGACTGGAACCACCTGGAGCGCTCGTTGCTGAACCTGTTTCCGCAGCTTGCAGGCATCCCTATCGAGTACCGCTGGAGTGGGCGCGTGGCCCTGACCCCGAGCTTTCTGCCGCAGTTGCACGAGCCTGCGCCCGGGCTGTCGATCCTGCTGGGCTACAACGGTCGTGGGATTGCCTTGTCGACCCTGCTGGGCAAGCACTTGGCGATGCGCCTGGTAGAGGCCGGGCAGGGCTTCCCGTTCCCGGTCACGCCGCTGCGGCCAATTCCGCTGCACGGCTCGCAACGCTTGTACCTGGGCGCCGGCATTGCCTGGTACCGCCTGCTCGATGCCCTGGGCTGATCAGCTCGGGCAGCTCTGCTCGCCGTTGTCCAGGCCTTGCTTGTAGCTCTGGCTGTGGAGGCGGGCCTTGCCGTTGTGCCAGGTCAGGGTCAGCACATACAGCGAGTCGTAGTCGTTGGAGGCCCAGTCTTCGGTGATCGGGCGTTTTTCGCCAACGGCCTGTTCGGCGACCTTGTTGATCAACTCTGGCAAATAGCCGTGGGACCAGGCGGTGTAGATGATCGCGTTGTGATAACGGTCATGCAGCAATTCGTCGGCCAGGTCGCTGGTGTCGTTGGCGGCGAAGTCGATGTTCACCGGCAGGCCGAGCTTGATGGCGCTGGGGCTGATGGTCATCAACGGGCGGATGTAGCTGTAGGAGTTGTCCAGTTCGCCTTCCTCGACATTGCGTGTCGGGTCGGCGGCGAACACGTACTGGGCCTTGCCGAACTTCTCCGGCAGCAGTGAAGCCAGGTCGATGGCCCGGTTCAGCCCCTGGCAATTGAGCTGGCCAAGACCGCCGGCGGGTTTTTCGGCGTGGCGCAGGAACACCAGGGTCTGGGTGCCGTCCGCCGGTTGTGCACGACTGACGCTGGACTCCAAAGACAGGCACAGGGCGCTGGCCAGCAGCAGGGCCGGCAGCAGCAGGTAGGAGCGCTGCTTGAGGCGATGGGCAAGGCGATAGGGCAGGGGCATGGGCGTGTCATTCTTCGAGGCAATGAGTGGCGGCTGACAAACCGGCGTTCCCTGTCATTGAGCCTGTGGGCAGGCTGTGCTTTCTGAGTCCCTGAATGGCGTTTGGTTCGATTGACCGGCAGGTTAACCGCTGCATGTTGCCGATTTAAGAATCCCGGGCGGATAATCCCCAGCCGTTGCCTGCGTGTTGCGCAGTTCCCCTTTGCCTGTCACTGGAAGCCTGTCATGACCGACCTGTCCGCTTTTGCCGTTACCCAGAAATGGCCCGCGAATTACCCAGAGTGGATCCAGCTGTATTCGTTGCCGACCCCCAACGGGGTCAAGGTCTCGATCATGCTCGAAGAGATTGGCCTGCCTTACGAGGCGCACCGGGTGAGTTTCGAGACCCAGGACCAGATGACCCCGGAGTTTCTCTCGGTAAGCCCGAACAACAAGATTCCGGCGATCCTCGATCCCCATGGGCCGGGGGATCAGCCTCTGGCGTTGTTCGAGTCGGGGGCGATCCTGATCTACCTGGCGGACAAGAGCGGGCAGTTGCTGGCCCAGGAATCTGCCGCGCGCTATGAAACCATTCAGTGGCTGATGTTCCAGATGGGCGGCATCGGGCCGATGTTCGGGCAACTGGGGTTCTTCAACAAGTTTGCCGGCAAGGATTACGAGGACAAGCGCCCGCGTGATCGTTATGTGGCGGAGTCCAAGCGTCTGCTGGGGGTGCTGGACAAGCATCTGCAAGGGCGTGAGTGGATCATGGGCGAGCGTTACACCATCGCCGATATCGCCACCTTCCCGTGGATTCGCAACCTGATCGGGTTTTATGAGGCGGGGGAGTTGGTGGGGATTGACGGGTTTCCCGATGTGCAGCGGGTGCTGGCGAAGTTTTTGGCGCGGCCGGCGGTGGTGAGGGGGTTGGAGATTCCCAAGGCTGTTTGATCGAGGGCATGCCCGCTGCTGCGGTAGCCGTTTCTGGCGATTCTGCCTTCGCGGCGGCGGGCGCTACATGTTTTGTATTGGCGGTCAGGGCAGCTTATGGTTGCGCTCTTACCGCGAGTCGCTTCGGGGGGCCAAGTAAGTGAAGGCCTCTGCCCCCGCATCCGCCCCCCCAACCACAGTAAACTCCCCCTCCACCCGCCACCCTGCACAGGACCGCGCATGAGCTCCCTTGATTTCAAACAGGTCGACGTCTTCAGTTCCCAGCCTTTCAAGGGCAACCCCGTGGCCGTGGTGTTCGGCGCCGACGCGCTCGATGACCCGCAGATGGCAACCTTCGCCAACTGGACCAACCTCAGCGAAACCACCTTCATTCTCAACCCCCGGGACCCCCGTGCCGACTACCGCCTGCGGATCTTCACCACCCTCCAGGAGCTGCCTTTCGCCGGCCACCCGACCCTGGGCAGTTGCCATGCCTGGCTGGAATCCGGCGGGGTGCCCCGGGGCGAGGAGATCATCCAGGAATGCGAAGTGGGCCTGGTGCGGATCCGCCGCCAGGGGGATCAACTGGCGTTTCTGGCGCCGCCACTGCTGCGCGCCGGCCCGGTAGACGCCGAGTTGCTGGAGCAGGTACGCCTGGGCCTGGGGCTGGCCCAGGGGGCCATAGTCGCTGCCCAGTGGGTCGACAACGGCGCCGGCTGGCTGGCGGTGATGCTCGGTGAGCGCCAGCAGGTACTCGACCTGCAACCCGACTACCCACAACTCACCGGCCTGGCAGTGGGGGTGATCGCTCCCTGTGACCCGCAGCGTGACGCCACCGACGCCCAGTTCGAAGTGCGGGCCTTTATTGCCGGCGATGGCATGCCCGAAGACCCCGCCACCGGCAGCCTGAATGCCGGCATCGCCCAATGGTTGCTGGGCGCCGGCCTGGCCCCGGACCGCTACAGCGTCAGCCAGGGCCTGAGCATGGGGCGTGCGGGGCGTATCGAGGTGGCGCGGATTGGCGACGAAGTCTGGATCGGCGGCACGGCGCTGACGTGCATCGAAGGACGCTTGGGACATCTCCCGGCTAAGGCTCAAGGAGGCAGCCACCCATCCTCGCCCACTGTGCCGGGCCAGCCATGATCCTGCTGGGCCTTGGTGCCGGCGAAGACGCCGGCCAGCGCAAGCAGGCACCACGCCTGGTCGGTGGGGCTGGGGTGGTGTCCTGCAAGGAGCTGCTGGCCTTGGCCCGGTCACACTGGCCCGTAGGCAAACAGGCGCCGCAAGTGCTGTCGCCTGGGCGCGAAAGAGTGAAGCCCGGCATGCTGCTGACAGGCCTGCTGGGCTGCTTGGTCTTCGTTCCACTGCTCTGTTTTGCAGACACCGCGCCTGTCAAGCAACAGCCCCATGCCGCGGCCTTGCCTGGAAAGCAACCGGGCAGCGAATCCGCAGCCTCTGCGAACCCGGCGCACCCCCCCGGCGCGAAGGCGATTGCCATACAGGCCACGTGCAACCTGCCGCGCACGCCGTCGCCGGGCAAAGTCGTTGAAATATATTGGACCCAGGGCCCGGACGATGAGCCTGTCGTGGGGGGCGAGGCAGACCATTACGTCGACCTCAACCTGATCGTTCGAACCCTGGGCTACCCGTCTGGCGAATGCATCGAGGCGACCATTCAAGCTGAAAACGACGCCGATGAAATTGTCGACACGATCAAGCAAATCGTGCTCAGGGGCCCGGTCGACGACCAAGGCATGGCCTACTTCAAAACACCCCTGAAGAGCTACACCCTCAACCTCCAGGGCAGCGAACCGGAATAGAAGGGGGCAGGGGCCGCTTGCAGCTTGCCGCTGTTCCTCTGCTCCTGTTGCGTCAGATGGTCGCAGGTGCGCCTCGCCGAACGCCTGGAACCACGCAAACACGGGGCTTTGTGGCGATTGTTACGGCTTTGGCAAGGCTCTCTTGAGGCGCACGGGTTTGTACCGCGGCGGCCGGGGGCATAAGCTTTGGGCCTTTTTTCGACATAGCTCGTGTTCGCCCGCGCTCAGCCTTAGGAAAAATCATGTCCAGCCAGTTCCCAGAAGCCCGTCCTCGTCGCCTGCGTCGCTCCGAACAATTGCGCAGCCTGTTCCAGGAAACCGAGTTCACCCTCAACGACCTGGTGCTGCCGATTTTCGTCGAGGAAGAGATCGACGACTTCGTGCCGATCAAGAGCATGCCCGGGGTGATGCGCATTCCCGAGTCGAAGCTGGCCGGGGAGATCGAGCGCTACGCCCGCGCCGGAATCAAGTCGGTGATGACCTTCGGTGTGTCCCACCACCTGGACTGCGACGGTAGCGATACCTGGAAGGAAAACGGCCTGGTCTCGCGGATGTCGCGCATTGCCAAGGACGCTGTGCCGGAAATGATCGTGATGTCCGACACCTGCTTCTGCGAGTACACCGACCACGGCCATTGCGGGGTGATGCACGGCCATGAGGTGGACAACGATCAGACCCTGGCCAACCTCGGCAAGCAGGCGGTCGCCGCGGCTCGCGCTGGCGCCGATGTGATCGCGCCGTCGGCGGCCATGGACGGCCAGGTCCAGGCCATCCGCCGCGCGCTGGACGCCGCCGGGTTCACCCAGACGCCGATCATGGCCTATTCCACCAAGTTCGCCTCGGCGCTCTACGGTCCGTTCCGTGAAGCCGGCGGCAGTGCGCTCAAGGGCGACCGCAAGAGCTACCAGATGAACCCGATGAACCGCCGCGAAGCGGTGCGCGAGTCTCTGCTGGACGAGCAGGAAGGCGCCGACTCGCTGATGGTCAAGCCTGCCGGGGCCTACCTGGACATCATCCGCGACATCCGCGAGGCTTCGCGCCTGCCGGTGGCGGCGTACCAGGTCAGCGGCGAGTACGCGATGATCAAGTTCGGCGCCCAGGCCGGGGCCATCGACGAGCAGCGGGTGGTGCGCGAGAGCCTGGGGTCGATCAAGCGTGCCGGCGCCGACCTGATCTTCACCTACTTCGCCATGGACCTGGCCCTGGCCGGGATCTGATTAGGCCCCGCAGTACCGCCACGAACGTCGTCCGGCGTTCGTGGCTATTGCCAAGACTTCCGCCTCTACATGACAATGCGATTCATTATCAAATATGAATCCTTACTGTCATGCCCGCCGACGACTTATCCCTGCGCTGTGCCGTCACCGACCTCTACACCCATCACCATGGCTGGTTGCAGGGCTGGTTGCGCCAGCGCCTGGGCAATGCCTTCGATGCCGCTGACCTGGCCCAGGACACCTTCGTGCGGGTGCTCAAGGCGCGCAACGCAGTGGAGATCCGTGAGCCGCGGCCCTACCTGTCGCGCATCGCCCGGGGCCTGCTGATCGATCTGTTTCGCCGCCGTTCTCTGGAACAGGCCTACCTCGAAGCCCTGGCCCTGGTGCCCGAGGGCGAGCACCCGTCGCCGGAGGAGCAGAGCGTGCTGTTCCAGGCGCTGATGGAAATCGACCGGCTGCTGGATGGCCTGGGGCCCAAGGTGAAACAGGCTTTCCTGCTGTCCCAGTGCGACGGCCTGACCTACGAGCAGATCGCCGAACGCCTGCAGATTTCCGTGCGCAGCGTGAGCAACTACATGGCCAAGGCTATGGAGCATTGCTGCCTGATGCAGATGCGGATGCAGCTGTCATGAGTTTCGCCGGCCTGCAACTGAGCGTCGGCGAGCGCCAGGCCATCAGCGGCGCGGCCCGTTGGTACGCGCAATTGCGCTCCGGCAGCGCCAGCGAGCAGGAGCAGGCAGCCTGGCGCGAATGGCTGGCCGCCGACCCCTTGCACCGCCAGGCGTGGGAGCGCATGCAGCAACTGGGCGAGCAGATGTCGGCGCTGCCCGGCGGCCTGGCCGGTTCCACCTTGCGCGGGGCAGGGCGCTCGCGCCGCGAGCTGATGCGCAACCTGGTGGTGCTGGCCTCGGCCGGTTCCCTGGGCTGGCTGGGCTGGCGCAGCGACAGCGCCCAGCAACTGCTGGCAGACTACCGGACCCGGATCGGCGAGCGCCGGCAAGTGCGCCTGGCGGACGGCACTTCGCTACTGCTCAATACCAACACCTCGATCAACGTGCAGTTCGACAGCCAGCAACGCAAGGTGCAGCTGTTGTGGGGCGAGATGCTGGTCAGCACCGCTGCCGATTCCTTGCAGCGGCCGTTCCGGGTTTTCACCCGGGACGCCGAGGTGCTGGCCCTGGGCACTCGCTTCGTGCTGCGCAGCGATGAGCGTGAGGAGCAGGTGGCGGTGCTGGAGCACGCGGTGCAGGTCAGCCTGGGCGCAGGCCTTGCGCCGCGTCGGGTCGAGGCCGGCCAGCAATTGGCGTTCAGCGCCGGGGGCTTTGCCGCGCTGCGGCCCAACGATGCCGCAGTGGGTGCCTGGCGCCAGGGCAGCATCATCGCCATCGACCGGCCCCTGGGGGAATTGCTGGCCGACCTGTCGCGCTACCGCCACGGGGTTGTACAGTGCGATCCGCAGATTGCCGGGCTGAAGATTTCCGGGGCCTTCCCCATCGATGACACCGACCGCGCCCTGGCGGCGCTGGAAAGCGGTTTCTCCCTGCAGATCAAGCGCTATACCCGCTACTGGGTACGGGTTTCCGATAGCCGCGTGGGTTGAATCCGCGGGGCGAAAAAAATCAATGGTCTTTGCATGTTTGCCCCTCCTGGTCCGGCTTATCCCCCAGTGGATTCATTTTCGTTAGCGGGGAAGGCAAAGCATGTCTGATGTTCACAAGTCGAAGTTGGCCCAGGCGATCAAGGTCGGGCTTTGGGGCGCACTGGCGGTCTACGGTGCGGCACTGCTGCCGTTGACCGCAGTGGCGGCCAGCGAACAGACCGCGGTGCGCCGCTTCGATATTGCCGCCGGTGACCTGACCGAGGTGCTCAGCCGTTACGCCAGCGCTGCCGGCGCGGCAATTTCCTTCGATGCCCGGCAGACCGCCGGCCTGCGTTCGGCGGGGCTCAAGGGTGAATACGGGGTACAGGAAGGCTTTGCGCGGATTCTCGCCGGCAGCGGCTGGCAGGCCGAGCCGCAGAGCAACGGCAGCTTCGTGCTGCGCCCCGTGCCCCAGGGCAGCGGCGCTTTGGAGTTGGGCACCACCCAGGTGCAGGGCCAGGAGCTGGGGGCCACCACCGAGTATTCTGGTTCCTACACCACCGGCGCTGTCACCATCGGCAAGGGCCAGCACTCGCTCAAGGAAACCCCGCAGTCGGTGACCGTGATCACCCGCAAGATGCTCGATGATCAGAACCTCAACACCATTGACCAGGTGATGGAGAAAACCCCGGGTATCACCCTTTACGACTCGCCCATGGGCGGCAAGTATTTCTACTCCCGGGGCTTTCGCATGACCGGCCAGTACCAGTACGACGGCGTGCCCCTGGACATGGGTAGCAGCTACGTACAGGCCGATAGCTTCAGCAGCGACATGGCCTTCTATGACCGGGTGGAGATCCTGCGTGGCGCCGCCGGCATGCTCAAGGGCGCGGGCGGCACTGCCGGCTCGGTGAACTTCGTGCGCAAGCGCGGCCAGGCCACGCCGCACACTGAACTGACGATGTCCGCCGGCAGCTGGGACAACTACCGGGCCCAGGTGGACACCGGCGGGCCGTTGAACGATGCCGGTACCGTCCGCGGCCGGGCGGTGGTGACCCAGCAGACCCGGCAGTACTTCTACGACCTGGGCGAGCGCAAGGACCAGGTCTACTACGGCGCCCTGGATTTCGACCTCAGCGACGCCACCACCCTGGGCCTGGGCATGGCCTATGAAGACGTCGACTCGCGCCCGTGCTGGGGCGGCCTGCCGCGCTACAGCGACGGCAGCGACCTCAAGCTGGGCCGTTCCACCTGCCTGAACACCGCCTGGAACAACTCGCGCAGCAAGCGCGCGACCTATTTCGCCGACCTGCGCCAGCAACTCAACGACGACTGGGCGCTGAAGGTGGCCGGGGTCTACACCCGCAATACCCAGGACATCGAGTACGCCTTCCCCAGCGGTTCGGTGCCGGTGGGGGCCAGCCGTTCCAGCACCCTGATGCTGGGCAGCATCTACGACTACGACCAGGTGGACTACGGCTTCGATGCCTATGTCGACGGGCACTTCCAGGCCTTTGGCCAGGAGCACGAGCTGACCTTCGGCGCCAACGCCAGCCGCTCGATCAAGGACGACTTCTACGCCGTGGCCGGCTTGCCCCAGCGGCAGAACGTGCTGGACCCCGATCACCACCTGCCCAAGCCGGACGCGGGCCTCTACGAAACCAACGCCACCCGCGGCGGCCCGTCGGACACGCGAATCCAGCAACAGGGCCTGTACTCGACCTTGCGCCTGAAACTTGCCGATCCGCTGACCCTGGTGATGGGCGGCCGGGTCAGTTGGTACAAGTCGCAAAGCGATTCGGTTTCCTACTGGTTCAACACCCGCACCCCGCAACGCACCTCGGCCAAGGAAACCGGCGAGGTCACGCCCTTTGCCGGCCTGCTGTATGACCTCAACGAAAACCTGACGGCCTACGTCAGCTATTCCAGCATCTTCACCCCCCAGGGCAGCTATCAGACCTTGAGTGGTGCGCCGCTCAAGCCGCTGGTGGGCAAGAGCTACGAAGCTGGGATCAAGGGCGAATGGTTAGACGGGCGCCTGAACACCGCCTTCAGCCTGTTCCGCACGATTCAGCAGGACCAGGCCCAGGACGACCCGGCCTGCCCCGACAGCAGTTGCTCGATGAGCTCGGGCAAGGTTCGCGCCCAGGGGTTTGAAGCCGAGGTCAGTGGCGAGCCGGTCGAGCGCCTGCAACTGCTGGCCGGCTACACCTATACCCAGACCAAGACCCTGGAAGACGCCGACAGTGCCACCGACGGCCAGCCGTTCAACTCCTACGTGCCGCGCCATCTGTTGCGGGTGTGGAGCGACTACGCCCTGGACGGCGCGCTGGAGCGCTTCACCCTGGGGGCCGGGGTCAATGCACAGAGCGACAACTACCGGGTCTCGCCCTCCAGCGGCAAACACATTTCCCAGGCCGGCTATGCGATCTGGAACGGCCGCATCGGCTATCGCATCGACGACACCTGGTCCCTGGCGCTGAACGGCAACAACCTGTTCGACAAGCGCTACTACACCACCATCGGCACCGAGAACTTCGGCAACTTCTATGGTGAACCGCGCAACTTCACGCTGTCAGTCAAGGCCAGCTTCTAAATCGGGCTGCAGGCACGCTGCGAGCCAGGGCCGGGATGCTACGGCGCTCAGCCCTGGAGGGGCTGGCCTGCTTGGCCTGCTGGCACCGCTGCTGGTGCCAGCAGGCCAAGCAGGTGCTGCAACTGCGGTGAGTGGTTGTCCTGGCGCCAGTTCAGGTACAGGCCCAGGCTGCTGTCGGTGGTGCCGGCCATGGGCCGCAGCGGACGAAACGCCACCTTGTCCTGCCGCACCGAGCGGGCCATGGATTCAGGCACCAGGGCTACGCCGAAGCCGCAGGCCACCAGGCCGACCAGGGTGTGGATCTGCGCCGCTTCCTGGACCACCCGCGGGATGAAACCGGCATCGGCACACAGGGCCAGCAACTGGTCGTGATAACCGCTGCCCAGGTCCCTGGGGGTAAAGACGAAGTCCTGGGTGGCAAAATCCTTCAGGTCCACCGCACCTGCCTGGGCCCCGGGATGTTCGACGGGCAGGGCCAGGACGATCGGCTCGGCGAGGATGCGCCGGGAAACGATGGTCGGCTCCGGCAGTGGCAGGTGGCGCATCAAGGCGATATCCACTTCACCGCTGAACAGGGCCTGGGCCTGGCTGGCAGACGGCAGTTCCCGCAGCTGCAGGTGGACCTTGGGCCGTTCTTCACGAAACTGCCGCAGGGCGTCCAGCAGCGTCGGGTAGCAGGCGATGGAAATCGAGCTGACCGTCAGCGTGCCGGCCATGCCCAGGCTGACGTTGCGCGCCTGCTCGATGCCTTGCGCCAGGTGCTCCAGGGTGTCTCGGGCGGTCGCCAGGAAGGCCGTGCCGGCCGCGGTCAGCGCGACCCCGCGGCGGTTGCGGTCGAACAGGCCAAAACCGAGCCTTGCCTCCAGCCGGCTGATGGCCTGGCTCAACGGCGGCTGGGCCATGTGCAGCCGCGCAGCGGCCCGGTGAAAGTGCAGCTCTTCAGCGACGACGATGAACTGGCGCAGCAGGCGCGTCTCGACCATGGCGGGGGTCCTTGTCAGTTAGGGCCGAGGCTGGCGGGGTGGCGTGCTCGGGAGCAATGGACTCTAAACCTTTGGGTGCAAGGTTTCACCGGTTTGTGACTGATATTAAAAAGCGCTCACAGCGGCCTCTATTTAGTATTAAGCCAATGACTTTCCTGTTGTTACTCTCTTGCGCAAACGGAGGGTCCAGCATGAATTTCACCGGTAGAACCGCCATCATCACTGGCGCCGCACGGGGCCTGGGCCTGAGTTACGCCAGGGCCCTGGCCGCATGTGGCGCCCAGGTCGTGATCAGTGACCTGGGCACTGATCAGCAGGGAGGCGGTGCCGACCCCGGGGTGGTCGAGGCGGCTGTCCGCACCTTGCGCGCCGAGGGTGCCCGGGTGGTCGGCCACAGTGCCAGCCTGGCCGACGAGGCCGGCTGCCAGGCCCTGGTGGCGCTGGCGCTGGAGTCATTTGGCGGCGTCGACATGCTGATTCACAACGCAGGCTGGGTCGGCTACCAGTCGCTTGAGCAGAGCGATGCCGGGTTTATCCAGAGCATGCTCGACATCAACCTCTACGCGCCGGTGTGGCTGTGCAAGCAGGCCTGGCCGCACCTCAAGCGCTCGCCGGCGCCCCGGGTGCTGCTGACCACCTCGGACCGGGCCCTGTACCTGCGCCATGCCCAACCGGGGTTGCTGGCCTATGCCGCGGGTAAGATGGCCCAGGTCGGCCTGATGAATGCCCTGGGCAAGGAGGGCGCTGAGCACGGGATTCTGGTGAACGCGGTGTCGCCGGTGGCCAAGACCCGCATGTGGGGCGTGACCGAGGCGCCCCAGGAACTCAAGCCGGAATGGGTCACCCCGGGGGTGCTGTTTCTGCTCAGCGAGCTCTGCCATGACAGCGGCTACATCCTGCGGGCCAGCAACGGCCAGTTCAGCGCCACGCGCTTCGAGGAAAACCCCGGCGTCGACTATCCCCGGGACCTGGCGCGGATCAAGGCGGCGACCGTGGCCGAGTTCGCCGAGCGTTGGCCAAGTATCAAGGAGCATTGAAAGGGCTGATCAGGGCCGCAGGTCGCGCTCCTGGAAATAGCGCTCCAGCACCCCAGGGTCGGCCGAACGCTCGGCCAGGGCCACGTAGGTGTCCGGGCGCAGCAGGTAGAAGGCATTGCGCACCAGCCCGGCCGCACCATGGGCCGGGCGCCAGTCGAACACCTGCAATGCCACCCGCTGTTCACTGCACCAGGTGCGCAGGGCGTCGCTGGTGACCCCGTACACGTGCACTTGCCAACCGAGGTGGGCGAGGCTGTCGAAGTTGTCGTGCTCGCCGTCCCGCACCCAGGGCAGGCGGTCGCCACCGTGCACGTGCCCGGCGCTGCCGCCGCTCAGGGGCATGCCCCGGTAGTTGAGGGTGATCTGCGACACGGTGCGAAAGAGAAATTCCCGGGCGCTGTCGAAGGCGGCGATCTTCGGCAGCAGCAGGGGCGCCAGGCGCGTGCGCAACAGGTAGGCCACCGGGCCTTCGGCGGTGGCGAAGCTGAACACCCGGTCAGTGGTGGACACCAGGCGTCGGGCGAACTCCATGCGTTCACTGGCGTAGCTGTCCAGCAGGCTGTCCTCGGCCTTGCGCGCGAGAACGGCGGCGAGCTTCCAGGCCAGGTTGATGGCGTCGCCGATCCCGGTGTTCATGCCCTGGCCGCCGGCGGGGCTGTGCACATGGGCGGCATCGCCGAGCAGAAACACCCGACCCTGGCGAAAATGCTCGGCCACCCGGTGGTGCACCCGGTAGCTGGAGAACCAGTTGACCTGGCTGACCTCGACCTTGAGCTGGCGCATGGCGCGCTGGCTGACGTCTTCGAAGCGCAGGTTTTCCGGGTGCTCGGCCCGCTCGTCGCGCACCGTGCCGATCAGCCGTGCGCGGCCCCTGTCGGCCAGGGGGAAGACCGCGAGAAAATCCGCTTCGTCCAGGTCCACATGCAACTGGCCATCGATGGGCGGGCCGCTGGCCTCGACGTCCGCGACGTAGAACACCTGCTGGTAGGTGCCGCCGGGGAAGCCGGTGCCCAGGGTCTTGCGCACCGTGGAGCGGGCGCCGTCGCAGCCGGCCAGGTAGAACGCCTGGCACAGTTCCTCGCGCCCATCGGCGCCGCGCAGCCGGGCGCTGGTCAGGTTGCCGTGGTCGGTGAAGGCCAGCAGTTCGGTGTTGCGCTCCACCCGGGTGCCGAGCTGCTCCAGGCGCTCGATCAGCAGTTGCTCGTGTTCATCCTGGGGAAAGATCTGCAGGAAAGGGTAGGGCGTCAGGCCTTCGCCGATGGCATTGAACGGCAGGTGCGCGGCGCGCTCGCCCTTGACCCAGAGGTTGACCGCCGGCACATGGTGGCCGCGCTGGACGATGGCCTCGGTCAGGTCCAGCTGGCGGTACAGCTCCAGGGTCCGGGCCTGTACCGCCAGGGCCCGGGAGGTGGTGCCGGGGCCGGCGGTCTTGTCGATGATCCGCACCTTGACCCCTTGCTGGCGCAGCCACAGCGCCAGTACCAGGCCGGTGGGCCCGGCACCGATGATCAGTACGTCGCTGCAGTTCATGTCCTTGCCCTCGATTGCAGATCAATCTCATGCCTCTGGCTGCGGGCCAGGCTGGCGCGGGGGTTCAGCGCTGGGCGAAGGCCAGGTTCAGGCCGAGCCCGGCGAAGCTGGCGGCAAAGCTGCGGCGCAGCCAGTTCTGCACCCGGGGCGATTCGATCACCGCACGGCGGAACAGGTTGGCCAGCAGTCCGTAGAGCACGAACACGCAGAAGGTCATGGCCATGAACACGGCGCTGAGCAGGAGCATCTGCGGGACCGGGTCACTGCCGTCATGGGCGATGAACTGGGGCAGGAAGGCGAGGAAGAAGATCGTCAGCTTGGGGTTGAGGATATTCAGCAGGCAGGCCTTGGTCATCAGCGCGCCGGCGCTGCGGCTGACCGCGTTGCTGTCCACGGCGAAGGCAGAGCGATCGCGCCAGGTGGCGTAGGCCAGGTACAGCAGGTAGGCGACCCCGGCAAACTTCAGGCCCTGGAACGCCAGGGCGCTGGTGTGCAGGATCGCCGACAGGCCGAGGATCGACGCCAGCAGGTGCGGCACTATCCCCGCGGTGCAGCCGATGGCGGTGAACAGGCTGGCGCGCTGCCCGGCCACCAGGGCGGCGGAAATGGTCAGGATTACGCCGCTGCCGGGAATCAGCACGACGATCAGGCTGGTGATCAAGAAGTCCAGGGTCAGCATTGCAAGGCGCTCCAGTCCGAGAGGGCGACCAGTGTAGGCCGGGGAAACCCTCACAGCATAGAAGAGCCGAGGTGCCTGTGTCGGCTTTGCTGCATCGCGGGTTCAGGCCCGGGCGTCCCGCGGGAAGAGCAGGCAGGGGGCATCCCGCGGGCTGCGGGGCGCTGCGATCATGGCGGGGCCCGTTGCTGGAAATCGCTGCGGCTGAACATGGCGGCTATTCTCGGGTCGGATGACCAGCGGCTGAATGCCGTTCGCACGCTGTCTTGCGGCGAGCGGCCGCCGATTGTCTCTGCACCCCAATGGGGTGTCGTCGCTGCCACGCCGTTGCGAGGCGTGAACCAGGACAGGTTTGAACCTTGGCCATTGGGAGCCCTATGTATTTGTGTCGACTGTTGATGATGACCGCGCTGGTGCTCCTGGCCGGTTGTGCCGGCCAACGCGTCAGCCAGGCTCCGCCGGTACCGGCGGCCGAGGTCCAGGCCCGAGTCCTGCGCCTGTTGCCGCCCACGGTGGCCGATCGCCCGGGCTGGGCCCGGGATATCCAGGTGGCCTTCAGTGCCCAGGGCCTGGAGCCGACCCCAGGCAACCTGTGCGCGGTGCTGGCGGTGACCGAGCAAGAGTCGACCTTCCAGGTCGACCCGGTGGTGCCGGGGCTGGGGCGCATTGCCCGGGAAGAGATCGACCGCCGCGCCGCCAAGGTGCATGTGCCGGCGCTGTTGGTGAGCGCGGCGCTGCAGGTGCATGCCAGTGATGGCCAGTCCTACAGCCAGCGCCTGGCCAAGGCCCGCACCGAGAAGGAGTTGAGCGCGATCTTCGATGACTTCATCGGCCAGGTGCCCATGGGCAAGACCCTGTTCGGCGGGTTCAACCCGGTGCACACCGGCGGGCCGATGCAAGTCGGCATCGCGTTCGCCGAGCAGCATGCCGAGGGTTATCCGTACCCGCTGCAGGGGTCGATCCGTCATGAGGTCTTCAGCCGCCGCGGCGGCATGTATTTCGGCATCGCCCATCTGCTGGGGTACCCGGTGAACTACCCGCAGCCGCTGTATCGCTTCGCCGACTTCAACGCCGGCTGGTACGCCAGCCGCAACGCCGCGTTCCAGAGTGCCGTGAGCCGGGTCAGCGGGATTCGCCTGGCGCTGGATGGCGACTTGATCCGCTACGACTCGATCATGCCCGGCAGCACCGAGTTGGCGGTGCGCACCCTGGGCCGGCAACTGGGCCTGCGCAACCCGAGTATTCGCCAGCAGCTGGAGAAGGGCGACAGCCCGGAGTTCGAGGATACGCCACTGTATCGCCAGGTGTTTGCCCTGGCCGACCAGGCCGCAGGCAAGACTGTGCCGCGTCAACAATTGCCCGGCATCGAACTCAAGAGCCCGAAGATCACCCGCCAACTGACCACGGCCTGGTTTGCCAAAAGGGTGGATGAGCGTTACCAGCGCTGCATGGCAAAAAACCAGAAGTGAATCCTGCTGCAGCGCGCAATGAAAAAAGCCCGGTGGCTTGGACCGGGCTTCTTTTCGGCAACGACGCTTGGGTGGCTCATGCGCGGTTTTGCATCAAGCGATCCGAGCCGCCTTCAGCCACGCGACGTTCGATCAGACGATCAGAACCGCCCTCAGCTACGCGACGTTCGATCAGGCGATCAGAACCGCCTTCAGCTACGCGGCGTTCGATCAGGCGATCGGAACCGCCTTCAGCTACGCGACGTTCGATCAGGCGATCGGAACCGCCTTCAGCTACGCGACGTTCGATCAGGCGATCAGAACCGCCTTCGGCCACGCGGCTTTCAATCAGGCGATCCGAGCCGCCTTCGGTGATCACCGGGTAGGCGCTGGTGGCGGCAAATGCGTTGACGGCGAAGGCCGAGAAAACCAGGCTGAGGAAAAGTTGGCGTTTCATGCTGGGGTGCTCCGGGGGTCGCTGTTGTCGGGAATGGAGCCGATCCTACGCCGCGCCAGTTTTTTGAGAACTGCATTGGCTCGATGGTGAATATCGACGTCGCTGATAGCGTCGCCAAGGCCTTTTGCAGAGCCCTTGCGCGCCATCCACCAGGGGTTCGGCGAGGCTTGTCGCAGGCCGGCCGACGAGATCGGCAGCGATACAAAGTCTCCTGCAGCAGGCTTGTCAGCCTGCTGCGGTCCGTGCCAGGATGCGCGATGAATTTTTTCCGCTGCCGTACTCGCCTCCATCATCACCGGACCTCATCCCAGGGGCCGTGGTCGCGTATGCGCATCGAGCCGTCAGTGACCCGCTCCGGCAATCACTGACCGTCGAGACACCACCAAGGCGCCCTGCAAGGCGCCTTTTTTTTGCCTGTCACACACCAGAGGAAACACCCATGACCATGCTTCGTGGCACCCGAATGATCAGCGGCGAACAAGCCGCCACCCTGCGTATCCTGGAAGGAAGGTTCCGGAGCTGGCTTCATCGAAGCGGGCGCTGAAGAAGTCATAGTCCCGGCGCTGTGGGGCCAGGACACCTTTATCGAAAAGGCCGGCGGCAGCGAAGTCATCGGCCAGATGTGGGCCTTCAACGACAAGGCCGGGCGGGCCTGCTGCCTGATCCCGGAAGCCACCGCGCTGTTCCAGGAAACCGCTGCCGAACTGCTCGCCGGGCGCGAACAGGCGAGCTTTTTCTATGTCGCCCGCTGCTACCGCTATGAGCGCCCGCAAGCCGGGCGTTACCGCGAGTTCACCCAGCTGGGCCTGGAGATCCTCGGACCTGATCCGCAGCAGGCGCTGGAGCAGGCGCGGGCGTTGTGTGTCGGTTTTCTCGATGCCCTGGGGCTGGAATACGAGCTCAACCTGGGGGTCAAGCGCGGGCTGACCTACTACCTCAATGGCGAGGGTTTTGAGGCCCGCTGCCCGCAACTCGGAGCGCAGCAGCAAGTGGTGGGGGCCGGCGCCTATCGCCAGGGTGCGGGCTTCGGCATCGGCCTGGAACGCCTGTTGCTGGCGCTGCAAGCCCAGGGCGCCTAGGGCATTGCGCGAGCCCAATAAAAAGCCCGGCTGAATAGCCGGGCTTTTTATTGGTTGCCGATCAGTGGCGGCGACGCACGAACTTGCGCCACAGCCAGACCCACAGCAGGGCCAGGGGGAAGGCCAGGATCACGAAGGGCAGTACATAGCTGCCTTTCTCCAGGGCTTCGGCAGTGCCGTCGGCCATGTTGTCCAGCAGGTTGCTGAAGGCGAGCTTGAGGTTGGAGCCGCGCTCGGCGTTGTCGCTGGGGGTGAAGTTCAGGGTCAGGCGGTTGGTGTCCAGGCGTCGCTGCTGGCCGGCGGCGACCTGGGCCAGGGCCTGCAGTTCGTTTTCGATGACCGCCTGTTCCTTGCTCAGGGCAATCAGGTCGCTGACGCTGATGTCCTTGCGCGCCGCCAGTTCATCCAGGCGTCGCTGCTGGCTCTTGAGTCGTTCCTGCTGGCGCTGCACATCGGCCACGGAGTCGGCCAGGTCTTCGGCGGTGGTGATGCGCTCGCCCAGTTGGGCACCCTCGGCGGCCAGGCCGACCATCGGCTCGACCCCGCTGGGAGCGATGCGCAGGATCACCTGGGCGCGGTAGGGGCCCTGCTCCAGGCGCAGGATGTTGCAGGGGCCGAACTTGGCGCTTTCACAGGCTTGGCGGGTTTGCTCCAGGCGCGGAGCGATCTGTGCGGCGGGCAGCGACAGGCCCAGCTCGTGCTCGTAGGCCAGCAGCGCGCCGGCCTTGCCCTGGGCGCCGCCCATCGCCATGCCAGAGCTGTTGTCATGGCTGGGTGAACAGGCGCCGAGGGCGAGGCTGCCGAGCAGGATGAGGGGCAGCCGGCGTAGCCGCGAGGAGTGATCGTCCTGATACCGCATGGAGGTTCCTTGATTGCATGGGTCTGTGGCTGAATGCCAGGGCGCCTATCTTACCGGGCTTTGGCGCGCCACCCCATGCCGTCTCGGGCTTATTGGCGATAATTTCTCGGGTTGATACTGATGGCTGCGCAGGGCCTGAGGCGCTACACCTCTGCGGGTTGGCATCTGTCATGCCAGTTCATTGCCAGGAGCGTTTCATGGATGTCGTGTCGATCCCCGAAGGCTTTACCCCCTTGTCCCGCAGCAGCCCGCTGCTGGAGCTGATCGGGCCGGTCTATGGCTGCGGCAGTGGCCGTGAACTGCGCCTGGGCCTGCGCGCCGATGCTCGTCACGCCAACGGCCGCGGTACGGTGCACGGCGGCATCATCGCCACCCTGGCGGACATCGGCATGGGCTACGCCATGGCCTTTGCCAGCGACCCGCCGTTGCCGCTGATCACCGCCAGCATGACCCTCGACTACCTGGGCGCGGTGCAGGTGGGGGAGTGGATGGAGGTGCGCCTGGAACATGCCAGGCGCGGCCGGCAGATGGCCTTTGCCACGGTGCTGTTGCAGGTCGGCGAGCGTGAAGTGGCCCGCGCCAGTGGGGTGTTCGCCGTGCCCTTGCCGCGGGACTGAAGCCCGCGCTCACGAGGGATGGAGCTGCTTCCAGTCCAGCCCGAAGCGCGCCAGGTATTTGCGCAGCCGGTCGGCGTCGTTGGGGTTGGACTTGCCCAGGCGCGACACCCCGAACAACCGTCGACCGGCCTGCGACAGGCTGTCGGCGCGGCGGCATTCGGCAAGCACCGCCTTGAGTTGCAGGCGGTCGAACAGGTCCAGTTCCACCTCGTCGCCCAGCAGTGCCTGCAGTTCGTCCTCTTCGTTCTCCAGGCCCCAGGCATGGCGCAGGCGCTGGATCTCTTCCTCGGCCTGGGCCTGGTCGATGCGCCCGCTGTCGGCCAGGGTGGCCATGCGGGTGATGGACGCCGACAGCTCGCGGAAGTTGCCCAGCCACGCCGCCTCGCTGGAGCTGGCGAAGGCCAGGTAGCGGCGACGGGCTTCCAGGTTGAAGCGCACCAGTTGCCCTTGCTCGCGGGCATGGCGCTCCAGCTCGAAATCGATGTTCGGCTCGATGTCTTCGCGGCGTCCTGCAAGCCCCGGCAGGTCGAAGGTCCAGAGGTTGATCCGGGCAAACAGGTCTTCGCGGAACAAGCCCTGGGCAACTCGCCCGCGCAGGTCGCGGTGGGTGCCGGCGATGATCAGGAAGTCGCTCTCGACCTCCTTGTCCGAGCCCATGGGGAAGAAGCGCTTTTCTTCGATGGCCTTGAGCAGCATCGCCTGTTCGTCCAGCCCCAGTTCGCCGATCTCGTCGAGGAACAGCATGCCGCCGTCCGCCGCCCGCAACAGGCCGTCCCGGGCATTCTGCGCACCGGTGAAGGCGCCCTTGATATGCCCGAACAGCGCCGACATGGCGCCGTCGCCCCGCAGGGTGGCGCAGTTGACCTCGACAAAACGCCCCTGCACCTGATGCCGGCCGCGCTTGAGTTCATAGATGCGCCGGGCCAGGAACGACTTGCCGGCCCCGGTGGGGCCGATCAGCAGCATCGGTGCCTTGGAGCGCACGGCGACGCGTTCGATCTGTTCGATGGAGCGGTTGAACGCCGGGTTGCGAGTGGCAATCCCCGACTTGAGGAAGGCCAGGCCTTCCAGGCGCTTGTGGGCAAAGCGCGAGGCGATGCGGTCGTAGCGCGACAGGTCGAGGTCGATCAGCGCGTGGGTACCGGTGGCGTGTTCCCCCGGGTCGCGGCGCCGCGCCGGTGAGGTCTGGATCAGCCGCGCCGGCAGGTAGCGCGCCTCGGTCAGGAGGAACCAGCAGATCTGCGCCACGTGGGTGCCGGTGGTGATGTGCACCAGGTAATCCTCGCGCTCGGTATCGAACGGGTAGGCGCTGGTGAAGTCGTGCAGGGCGCCGTACACCTCCTCGAAATCCCAGGGGTTGTTCAGGCCCATGGGGTGCAGGCGCACCTCGGTCTCCGGCGATACCTGGCGGATGTCATCGGCAATCCGCCCGGCCAGGCTGATGTCCCGGGCGTCGACGCCGTGGATCAGTTCCAGGCGGTGGATCAGCACATCCTGCTGTTGGCACAGGCCGACGCTGGGCCGCCAGTGGCTCCAGCGATTGGCACCCTTGCCGACGCGATCGAGGGTGGCGCCGACAAAACCTATGGCCACCGTGGGCTTGCTCGACATGTTTATACCTGAAGATAAATAGCGATAAGCAAAGATATAAAAATATCGAGGTGCTTGTCTTCAAAACTTGTTCAAGAACAATCGATAAAAAATAAAAACCTTTAAAATCAAATAGTTAATAAATATTTTTGTGAAAAAATAAAACCTGGCACAGCGGCTGCAATGTATCTGGCAACGAACAAGACAACAGAGCGAGACGCCAAGATGGCCAACATCCAGCTGTTCAACAGCCAACAGGCAAAAGCGCCGGCGAGCAACACCCTGAACGCTTCCAAGGCCTCGGCCTATGGCTACAACGCCAAGCATCGCCTGGCCCAGCTGGCGGTCACCGGTTGCCTGAACTCGACCTTCTACACCTCGCCTGAAGGCCAGTTGGAAGCGGTGCTGCAATTGGTCAGCGAACTGGACAGCCGCTTTGTCGCCCAGGCCGCCCGTTACGCTCGGCAGCAAGGCCACATGAAGGACATGCCGGCGCTGCTGCTGGCAGCACTGACGGCGCAACGCTCGTCCCTGGTGCCGGAGCTGTTCGCCCAGGTGGTGGACAACGGCAAGATGCTGCGCAACTTCGTGCAGATCCTGCGCAGCGGCGTAACCGGACGCAAGTCCCTGGGTTCGCAGCCCAAGCGCCTGGTGCAGAGCTGGTTGAACAACGCCACCGAGCGTCAGCTGTTGCAGGCCTCGGTGGGTAACCAGCCGTCCCTGGCGGACGTGGTGAAGATGGTTCACCCCAAGCCAAGTGAGGCCTGGCGCGAAGCCTTCTTTGCCTGGTTGATCGGCAAGCCGGTGGATGTGCAGGCGCTGCCGCAACTGACCCGCGAACTGCTGGCGTTTCGCAGCGGGGCGACACAGGAGGTGCCGCAGGTGCCGTTCCAGTTGCTCGGCAACGAGACACTGAGCGCCGGACAATGGGCCGCACAGGCCCGCAACATGGGTTGGCAGGGGCTGCGCATGAACCTCAACACCCTGGCCCGCCACGGCGCGTTCCAGGTGCCCGGTTGCACCGAGTACGTGGCGGCGCGGCTGGCGGATGCGGGGGAGGTGGCCAAGGCCCGGGTCTACCCGTACCAGTTGCTGGCGGCGTACCGCATGGCGGGCGAGGAGGTGCCGCAGCAGGTCCGCGAGGCGCTGCAGGATGCTTTGGAGCTGTCCCTGGCCAACGTGCCGGCACTGGCAGGCAATGTGGTGGTCTGCCCGGATGTCTCGGGCTCGATGCACAGCCCGGTCACCGGCTATCGCCAGGGCGCCACCACGGCGGTGCGTTGCATCGATGTGGCTGCACTGGTGGCGGCCGCGGTGTTGCGCAAGCAGCCGGCGGCGCGGGTCATGCCGTTCGAGCGGGGAGTGGTGAACATCCACCTCAACCCGCGGGACAGCGTGATGAGCAATGCGCAGAAGCTGGCGAACATCGGCGGGGGCGGTACCAACTGCTCGGCGCCCCTGGCTCAGCTGGCCAACGCCAAGAGCCGCGTGGACACCCTGATCCTGGTCTCGGACAACGAGTCGTGGATCGATGCACGGCGCCATGGGGCCACGGAAACCCTGCGCCAGTGGGAGCGGATCCGCGCCATCAACCCGCAGGCGCGGCTGGTGTGCATCGATATGCAACCCGGGGCCACGACCCAGGCGCCGGACCGCGAGGACATCCTCAACGTCGGCGGCTTCAGTGACGCGGTGTTCGATGTGATCGCGCAGTTCACCGCTGGCAACTACGGTGCGCAGCACTGGGTCAAGGCGATCGAGGCAATGGAGCCCTGATCGGCAGAACAGGAGATAAACCGTGCGCCGGCGAGCCGGCGCACACCACCGATTTTTTGATCATTGGCCCTGAATGCCGCTGTGACTACATCTAAAGGCGTCTCAGCAACTCTTGTCAGGGCCGGTGAGGGCACGAATGCCAGTGGCTGTACATCCTGGTCAAGCCGGTTCGATTCCGGCAATCAGTCACTTCTTTTGTCGTGCCACCCTTTTTGTTTTTTGCGACGAATGCTGATGGAACTACATCCAAGGTTCGAGATGCGGGTTCGATTCCCGCCGGTGCTGGAAAACGGCGCCGTGGTTCAATGGTCAGAACGCGAGTGCATTGTTTCATCGACTCCTTGTCGTCGCCGTTTTTCCCCCGCTTCGGCGGGATGGCAGCGAATGCCACAGGTACTACATCGTGTCGCGGGTTCGAGCCCCGCCAGCCGCAAGGCTGTAGCTCAGTGGGTAGAGCAAATGTGCCTGTTCCCTTGTCGCTGCCCGCAGGCCCGGCCTGCACCGATTGACCCGGCGAATGCCGGTGGAACTACAGGACAGCGTGGTCGCGGGTTCGAGTCCCGTTCACCGCAAGGTGCTAGCTCAGTGGCAGAGCGCGCTGCATGTTCCACCTCCACTTGTCGCCGTCTGTACCGAACACCGCTGTCCCGTAGGAGCTGGCTTGCCAGCGAAGAGGCCCTCCAGATGATTTTCTGCGCCCCGGCTCCTGCACACCCTATTGAACAAGGCCGAATCACCGGCCACAGGAAAAAGAGTCAACGACATGGAACAAAAAACCTACCAACTGCTGGAAGTCGCCAACGGCAAGCCGATCAAGATGTGGACCCAGGGCGTACCGGTGGAAAACGAAGCGCGCCAGCAATTGATGAACACCGCGAAGATGCCGTTCATCTTCAAGCACCTGGCCGTGATGCCCGACGTGCACCTGGGTAAGGGGTCGACCATCGGTAGCGTGATCCCCACGGTGGGCGCGATCATCCCGGCCGCGGTCGGGGTGGATATCGGTTGCGGAATGATCGCCGCCCGTACCTCGCTGACCGCCTCCGACCTGCCGGATAACCTGGCCGGGTTGCGTAGCGCCATCGAGGCGGCGGTGCCTCACGGTCGTACTTCGCCCCGTAGCGGTCGAGATAAGGGGGCCTGGGGTGATGTGCCGCAGCAGACTGACCTGGCCTGGGCGGCCCTGCAGCCACGGTTCAAGGCCATCACCGATAAGTACCCGGCCCTGGCCAACAGCAACAACCGCCAGCACCTGGGAACCCTCGGAGGGGGTAACCACTTCATCGAGGTCTGCCTGGATGAAGCCAACCGGGTCTGGTTCATGCTCCACAGCGGTTCCCGCGGCGTAGGTAACGCCATCGGCAACCTGTTCATTCACCTGGCCCAGGCCGATATGCGTCAACATATCGCCAACTTGCCGGACCGTGACCTGGCCTACTTCGAGGAAGGCAGCCAGCACTTCGATGATTACGTCGAAGCCGTGGCCTGGGCCCAGGATTTTGCCCGGCACAACCGCGAGCTGATGATGCAACTGGTGATCCAGGCCACCCGCAAGGTGATCAGCAAGCCCTTTGAAGTGGCGCTGGAGGCAGTCAACTGCCACCACAACTACGTGCAGAAGGAGCGCCACTTCGGTGAAGAGGTGCTGGTGACCCGCAAGGGGGCAGTGTCGGCGAAGAAGGGCGAGCTGGGGATCATTCCGGGGTCGATGGGGGCCAAGAGCTTCATCGTCCGTGGATTGGGTAACGAGGAGGCGTTCTGCTCCTGCAGCCACGGCGCAGGCCGGGTGATGAGCCGGACCAAGGCCAAGAACACCTTCACCCTGGCCGACCAGATCCGCTCTACCGCCCATGTGGAGTGCCGAAAGGACGAAGCGGTGATCGATGAAATCCCGATGGCCTACAAGGACATCGACCAAGTCATGCACGCCCAGCGCGAGCTGGTGGAAGTGCTGCACACCCTGCGTCAGGTGGTGTGCGTAAAGGGGTAGAACAATGGACGACATGGAAGCCTTGATACCGGTCCCGCTCAGTTGGTATTCCCAGCTGAGCGACTATGAAAGCGGCCGGGTAAGGGAGGTATTGGAAAACCTGGACAGGCACAGTGCCTGGCTGGAGCTGAGCCGCTTCGGCAACGGTTTCGTGCGTCAGGCAGCGGTACGCGGTTTGTCCGCGCAGCCCTCGGCCGAGGCCTTGGCGGCGCTTCTGGAACGCCTCAACGACTGGGTGCCCCAGGTACGCCAGGAGGCGGCCGATGCGGTCGAGGCGTATTGGGCGCCGGAGCACGCCGGGCTGCTGTTGCAGACCCTGGCACCGCTGCTGGCCCTGAGCGGCAAGCAGCGGGCCGACCACGGCGCAACCCTGGAGCGGGCCACCGCGGTGTTGCAGCTGGCCCAGGTGCGCGACGAGGTGCATGGGGCCTTTGGCGTTTGTCGGGGCAAGGCTGCGCGCTTTGTCTTCGAGCTGTTGCTCAAGGGCGTCGAGGACCGGCCGGCGCTGCTGGCCATGGCCCTGCGTCACCCGGAGGTCAGCGTGCGGCAGATGGCGGTGGACGCCTGCGCCGAACTGCCCGACGCGCAGGCGCTGCCCTTGCTGGAAGCGGTAATGCACAGCTGCGGTGCCAGTGTGCGGGTCAAGGCCTTGCGGCTGCTGTTGCCGCGCCTTGCCGATTGTCGCGGGTACCTGGCCCAGGCCCTGCTCGACCCTTCGGGGGCCTTGCGCTGCCTGGCCCACTGGGCCGCGCCGCGCCATGGGCTGGACCCGCGGGAGGTGCTGTTGGCCCGCTTGCAGCAGCCGGCCCCGGGCAACAAGCGCCAGTGGCTGGGGCTGCTGGGGCTGGTCAGGGAGCTGCAGGAACCGCAGGCCGACGCCATGGTGCGCCAGGCCCTGGCCTCGCCGGCGCCGAGTGTGCGCCTGCAGGCCCTGCAAACCCTGGGCGAGCGCGGCATGAGCGAGCAGTTGGTGGCCCTCGACGATCCCTCGGACAAGGTCTTCGACTGCGCCCTGGGCCTGTTGCGCCAGCAGCCCTGGGCGGTGTTCGACGAAGCCCTGGAGTTGCGCCTGGACCAGCAGTGGCATGAGCTGCCGAAGGCGCGGCGTTGGGCCATGCTCGGGCTCAAGCCCAGTTGGCGGCAGTTGGAATACCTGCTGTGGCGCCTGGGGCAGGCAACGGATGAACGTGCCTATTGGCGCGAGGCCCTGGCCCGCTGGTGCGATGCCCGCTACGGCATGTTCGACCCGGTGACCCCCAAGCCGCTGCGCGAGGCCCTGGCGCAACGGGTGAAGGCCCTGGAAGAAACCGGTGAATTACCCGCAGGTTCGCTTACGCGCCTGCTGTGAAGAATGGAGAGAGTGGCCATGCAATCAGCCCTGCTGACACCGATCGAGAATGAACAGGGCCAGGCCTCGCGCCGGCAGATGAAAGAGGCGCTCTGCGTCTTCGACTTCGCTGTGCTGGCCGTAGCACCCCAGGCGACGGTGGACCTCGAGCTGCATCGCCAGGCACTGAGTGTGTTGTTCCGACAGGTGCAGCAAGAACGCAGTGAAGACCCGTGTTATGCCAACGTCGGCCAAGGCCAGCCGATGCGCTGGGAGGTGCAGCGGGCACAACCTCGTGAACTGGATGCCGAGCAAATTCGCCAGTTGACCCTGATCCAGCCTGCGGGCGACGCCATGGGGTTGTACCCGGCCTTCAGCGATCCGCCTTACGGCACGCAGTTTGCCGAGAACGGGGAGCGCCCCGAGGTGATCTTCCGCCAATGGCTGGCGCTGCTGGGGCTGGAGCCCGAGGCCGGGCCGGTGGTGATCGACTGGGTGAGCAACCTGGAGCTGGAGTGGGTGACCGAGGTCCGCGTGGGGCCGGAAATGCCGCCCTGGAGCACGTATTTTGAGGAGGGCCTGGAGTGGTGGGGCGTCTGGTGCCTGAGCATCTGGAACCCCCGGCGCCGGACCCTGGCGGTACTGATGGCCAGTGCCACCGATTGAACAGGATGTTGCACATGTACACCGAAGAAGAGCGTCACCCCCTCAGTTGCGCCATGCGCGAACGGGTACTGGAAGAATTGGCGCGCATCGAGCGCGAACGCAAGGTCAAGGTGCTGTATGCCTGCGAGTCGGGCAGCCGTGCCTGGGGTTTTGCCTCCACCGACAGTGACTACGACGTGCGCTTTGTCTATGTGGAAAAACCCGAGTGGTTCATCCAGGTGGACACCGCGCGCGACGTGATCGAGCGCCCGCTGGACGATGAGCTGGACATCAGCGGTTGGGAATTGCGCAAGACCCTGGGGCTGCTGCGCAAGTCCAACCCGACCTTGCTGGAGTGGCTGGATTCACCCCTGGTGTATCGCAGCGAGCCGGCTGCAGCCGCGCGCTTGCGGGCGCTGGCGGAGGCGTTCTACAGCCCGCCGGCGGCGCGCAATCATTACCTGTCGATGGCCAGGAAGAACTTTCGCGGTTACCTGCAAGGCGACAGCGTGCGGTTCAAGAAGTACTTCTACGTCCTGCGGCCGTTACTGGCGGTGCGTTGGATCGACCAGGGCCGCGGCCGACCGCCGATGACCTTCGCCGAGCTGCTGACCACCGTCGATGATCAGCCCTTGCTGGACGAAGTGGAGGAGCTGCTGGCCCTGAAACGCAGCGCCGATGAGTCGGCCTACGGGCCGCGGCGCCTGGCGCTGCACCGCTTTATCGCCGCCGAGCTGGAGCGCCCGGTGCCGAAGCTGGCGCGCACCCATGAAGACACTGCCGTGCTGGACGCCTACCTGCGGGAAACCGTCCGGCACTACGCTTGAGGAATGTGATGAAACAAGAGGTTATCGAACTGGACGGCGCCATCGGCGGCGGCCAGGTACTGCGCAGCGCCCTGAGCTTGTCGATGCTCACCGGCAAGCCCCTGCGGATCGTCAATATACGCGCCAAGCGCAGCCGTCCGGGGCTGATGCGTCAGCACCTGACTGCGGTGCTGGCGGCGGCCCAGATCTGCGGTGCGCGGACTTCGGGCGCGGAACTGGGCTCCCAGGCCCTGACCTTCGAACCGGGGCCGATCCGTGGCGGCGACTACCGCTTCGCCATCGGCACCGCCGGCAGTTGCACCCTGGTGCTGCAGACCCTGCTGCCGGCGCTGTTGCAGGCGCCGCAGCCCAGCCGCGTGCACATCAGCGGCGGCACCCATAACCCCCTGGCGCCGCCGGTGGACTTCCTCCAGCAGGCCTGGCTGCCGCAACTGCGGCGCATGGGCGGGCAGGTGGAACTGCAACTGCTGCGCCATGGCTTCGTCCCGGCCGGCGGTGGCGAGCTGGAGGCATTTATCCAGCCTTCGACCCTGCGCCCCCTGCACCTTGAGCAGCGCGGCGCCCTGCTCGAACGCCGGGCCTGGGCCCTGAGTGCCGGTTTGCCGGCCCATGTGGCGGAGCGCGAGCTGCGCCGGGTCGGCAACCGCCTGGACTTGCCCTGGGAAAGCCTGAGCCCGGTGCAGTTGGACGAGCAATATGGCCCGGGCAATGTCCTGCTGCTGGAGTTCGTCTTCGAGCACCTGACCGAGTTGTTCAGCGCGTTCGGCCAGAACAGTCTGCGCGCGGAGCATGTCGCCGACCTGGCCATTGACCAGGCCCGGGACTGGCTGGGGTCCACGGCTGCGGTGGCCGAGCACCTGGCGGACCAATTGCTGCTGCCCATGGCCCTGGCCGGCGGCGGCAGTTTCACCACCCTGCGCATGACCGAGCACCTGCAGAGCAATATCGCGGTGATCGAGGCGTTCCTGCCGGTACGCATCGACTGCCGGCCCCTGGCCGACCAGCTGTTGCAGCTGCAGTGCCGAGCGCAGGCCTGAAGGGCGGCGCCAGCCTGAGCGTTTTATCTGCGCTGCCGGGTTGAATGGGCAGGGTGGAAACTGGCAGTCTGCGCGCCCGCATCTACCCTCGCACCTCCAAGGACGGCCGCCATGAACCGCAACAAAGGGCTCGGTGCTCTGAACACCCTGATCCGTGGACTGCAGATACTCCTGGGCCTGGCCAGCTGGCTGGGCGCGGCGCTGATCATCGGCCTGCACCTGCGCTTCGGCCTGCACTCCGACCTGCAGCCATTCCTGTCGATGATCCTCTCCGCTGGCCTGGTGCTGGTGGCCCTGGCCGTGCACGAAGGCGGCCATTACCTGGGGGCCAGGTTCAATGCCATGCCGGTGCTGCTGATGCGTGTCGCGGCGCTGGAGATCCAGGTGCGGCGTCGGGGCTGGCAGGTGCGCTGGTCGCCCCAGCTCAAGAGCCGCCGGCTTGGTGGTTTCGTGATGGCCGCGGCCAATCCCCGGCGTCCGTTGCGCCAGCAAATGCTGTGGATGGTGGCAATGGGGCCTGTGTTCAACCTGCTGGTGGGCATGACCTGCCTGGGGGTTGCCGGGCTCGGCCAGGGCCTGGTGGCGGCCGTTGCCCTGGCGTTTGCCGTGATCAACCTGTGCATGGCACTGGCCAATTTGCTGCCGACCCTGAGTGTGCATGCCAGCGATGGGGCATTGCTGATTGCCTGGTGGCGGCACCGTGACGACCAGGCTGATGCATTGGCCCCGATGCGCCTGCTCGCCCTGACCGCCGCCGGGGTGCCCAGCGAGCAGCTACCGGCTGCCGATATTGCCCTGTTGGCCCAGGGCCCGATGCCCCAGCCGTTGCTGGCCTTCGACTATCGTCTCGGCGCACTGCTGAACCAGGGGGACTGGCAGGCGGCGCTGCAACTGGAGCCGGAGCTGGAAGCGGTGCTGCAAAGCCATCGGCAGTCATTGACCGGCATGAGCACCCTGATCACTCTGCTACGCATCGAGCTGGGTTTTCTCCGCGCCTGCCAGCAGCAGGATGCCAGCTGCCTGTGGAACGACGGGATGGACCGCGACATTGACTGGTTCGCCCCTTGGCTGCGTCCGCGCTGCGAGGCCCTGCGGGCTTTTCTGCGGGGCGATCGGCAGCAGGGCGAAGTGCATCTGCAGCGGGCATTGCAGGCGTCAGAGAACTGCGTGCTGCGCTCACAGCAGCCCAGCGAAGCGCTCCTGGCGCAGTACCTGCGGGCCCTGCCGGTGGCGCCTGGCAGCCGTGCCTGAACCTCTTGCGTGCGGGCCGGTGGTAGAAAACCATCGGCCTTGCGGGCGCAAACCCTTATACTCCCGCGCCTTATTTTCCAGCCAGCAAGAGGAACGCTCCGTGGCCAATGAAACGGATCAGGATTTCTTCAACCGTGCCGACGCCATCATCGAATTGGCCAACACCCATATCGCCGACAGCAGCCGGGGCAAGGCCAGTGCCTCGCTGATGTACGCCAACGCGCGCTTCAGTGCCTGGGTCAGTGCCTGCGGTTGCCGCAATGTCGAAGAGCTGGCCGCGGCCAAGCAGCAGGCGGTGGACTATTTCGTCGAGGAATTTCGCCTGATGCTGGAAGAAAATCTCACCGACTACATCGAAAACTTCGACCTGTACATGGGCAACCAACCGAGCTGAAACAGTCGCCACAGCCCTTCCTCCAGGTGGCCCCGGGCATTGCGTCCGGGCCGCTGGTGTGCCAGCCGTTGGGCGCTTGCCGCGCCCTGAAAATGCCTGCTGTTTATCGCTACGGATGCCCTGTCTGCGCTGTGCAATCGCGCTTTGATCTGAGCACGCCGGAGCCCCTGCAACCGTTGGTCCTGTTGTCTTTGCGCCTTCCCGGGAGCCGATTGTGGCTCGACTACACTGCGCCTGCGGCAGGCTGTCCAGGGCCGCCGGGCCTTTCTGCGGGAAGCTCGGCGGTTCGTTGCCGTACCTCCCGCAGGAGCAAGGAACACAGCCAGTCAACAAGGAGTGCCAACCATGATCGTCATACCACAACGCAATATCGACAACGGTAGCGTCATCTCGCTGCGCGGCGACTCGGGCAACTACATGTCGCGGATGGGCGCCACCGGCCTTGAACTCTCCAAGGGCTCCATCGATCAGTACAGCAAGTTCAAAGTGGTGCTGATACAGATCGGCGGTGAAAAGAAGCTCGCGCTGCAGGGCGATTCCGGCAAGTTCATGTCGCGAATGGGCGCCACGGGGCTGGAACTGTCCAAGGACAGCATCGACCAGTACTGTCAGTTCTCCTACGCCATCGACAACGCCAGCGGGCAGATTTCCCTGCGCGGCGACAACGGCAAGTGGATGTCGCGCATGGGGGAGAAAGGGTTGGAACTGTCCAAGGACGCCATCGATCGCTACAGCCAGTTCCTGCTGGTGCTCGAGGGTTGAAGTCGCCGCGCTGACCCATCAAGCCGCAGGGCGCAGCCGTCCTGTGGCTTGATCGTGATCTTCAGTCCGGGGCTTGCGGTGATCGCGCCACACCCTGGCTTTGCTGCAACAGAAAGTCGATGAACACTCGCACCCGCTGTGGCACATGACGTGCCTCGGGGTAGAGCAGGATAAACGGCCGTGAGCGGCCGCCGAATGCTTGCAGCACCTCCACCAACTCGCCACTGTCGAGCTCGCTCTGCACCGTGAAGCGATAAACCTGCATCAAGCCAACCCCGCTTTTGGCCAGCATCAGCGTGGCCAGGAAGTCTTCCAGGCAACAGAAGCTGCCGTGGGTGTCCAGCTCCAGCGGCTTGCCATCCACCTGAAAAGACCAGGGCACCTTGCGCCCGGTGCTGGGCAGCGCGAACTGAATGCACTGGTGAGCGGCCAGGGCGTCGAGGGTGTCCGGGATGCCGGCCCGCTCCAGGTAGCCCGGGGTCGCCACCACCACCAGCTCGGCATCTTCCAGGCGCCGGGCGATCAGGTTGGAGTCCAGCGGCTCGCGCCCGCGAATCGCCAGGTCGTAGCCGTCCTCGGCGAAATCGATATTGCGGTGGCTCACGTGCAGGTCGACCTGCACCTGGGGGTAGTGCTGGTGGAACAGCGGCAGCAGGGGCATCAGGCGAAAATAGGCATAGGGCGTCGGCAGGCTGATGCGCAACAGGCCGGATGCCACGCTCTGGCCGCCGGTGACCTGGCGCTCGGCCTCCACCAGTTGGGTCAGGGCCTGGCGGCATTCCTGGTAGTAGGCACGCCCGGCGTCGCTCAGGCGCACCTGGCGGGTGGTGCGCACGAACAGGCGTACGCCGAGCCGTTCTTCCAGGCGGCTGATGGCCCGGCTGACCGCCGCCGGGGTGACCCCGGCCGTGGCTGCCGCGGCGGTAAAACTGGCGGTTTCCGCCGCCAGGCAGAACAGCTCGATGCTGCCCAGTTGCAGGTCGTCGAAATGCCGGCTCATGGTGGGCTCATTGATTACATGGGGTATCAATTGAAGTGCCATGGGCCTTATTTTTCAATCATTGATTGCTATTTAAAGTGACGCTCCATCACGGGCCAGCGGCTCGATCAACAGGAGCAAGTGCATGAATACCCCTCGTACCGTCATCGTCACCGGTGCCTCCAGCGGCCTGGGTTTTGCCATCGCCGAGGCCTATCTCAAGCGGGGCGACAACGTGGTAGGCAACGGGCGCAGCCTGGCACGCCTGGAGCAAGCCGCGGCGCGCCTGGGCCATCCGTCGAACCTGCGGCTGGTGGCCGGCGACATCGGCCTGCCGCAAACCAGCCAGCGCCTGTTCGATGAGGCCCTGGCGAGTTTCGGCCAGGTCGACATCCTGATCAGCAACGCCGGGATCTTCATTCCCAAGCCGGTGGGCGATTACACCGAGGAAGATTTTGAGGCGATTGTCAGCACCAACCTCAAGGGCTTCTTCTATCCGGCCCAGGCAGCGGCCCGGCACATGGCGGCCCGGGGCACCGGGCACATTGTCGCGATCACCGCATCGATCGCCCTGCAACCCAATACCCAGGTGCCGGCGCTGTTGCCGGTGCTGGTCAAGGGCGGGCTGAACCAGGCGGTGCGTGCCCTGGCCCTGGAACTGGCGAGCGCCCAGGTGATGGTCAACGGGGTGGCTCCGGGGATCATCGATACGCCTTTGCACCAGGCTGACGAACAGACCCGGGAGGGGCTCAAGACCCTGGCCCCGACCGGTCGCATCGGTACGGCGCAGGATGTGGTGGAGGCGGTGCTGTACCTGACCGACTCGACGTTTGTCACCGGGACGGTGCTGGCGGTGGACGGCGGTTCCGCCAGCGGTGTTTGGTCAGTGTGAACAGGAGCAGGACATGCCCTACGTGAAGATCCAGGTGACCCGGGAAGGGGTCACCGCCGAACACAAGCGGGCCCTGATCGAAGGGGTCACCGAGTTGCTGCAACGGGTGCTGAACAAGCCTCCAGCCTCGACTTTCGTGGTGATCGAGGAGATCCCCACCGACAACTGGGGCGTGGGCGGCGAGACGGTCACCGCGCTGCGCCAGCGCGAACGCGATGGGCAGGGGTGACGGTCGCCCCTGGACGCCGCTCAGGTCCCTTGGGGATGTGAGCGGCGTCACTCTTTTCTCAAGTGAACCGCAGCCGTGGTCGATAACTCCTGAATGCCCATTGATACGGAGTTCGTCATGGCTTTGCTACCGGTTCGTCTGTCTCATCGTTTGACCCTCGGCAGCGTGCTGCTGTTGCTGTTCACGGCGCTGGCGGTATTTGCCGTGATGACCCTGCGGGGACAACCCAGAGTCGTGGAGGCGAGCTCGGCATTGATCGAACAGACCGGCAGCGCCATCGTCCGTCAGCTGGCACTGCAGCTGGCGGGCATCGAAGGCGTGACCGCGAGCATGGCCCACCTGGTGGAAGGCTTGCCCAAGGAGCCGGCGCTGTTCATGGCCACTTTGCCCAAGGTCATCGACCATGAAGGTGACAAGGCGATTGCCGGCGGCGGGATCTGGCCGGAGCCCAATGCGTTCGCCCCCGGCGTCGAGCGCCGCAGTTTCTTCTGGGCCCGCAGCGATGCCGGGCCCCTGGCGTTTTCCGATGACTACAACGCCGCCGGCAGCGCCGGTTATCACCATGAAGCCTGGTACACCGGTGCGCGCAGCAGTGCGGCCGGGCGTTGCCTGTGGTCCGAGGCCTACCAGGACCCGGTGACCCAGGTGCCGATGACCACCTGCAGCGTGCCCTATCGCCAGGACGGCAGCTTTGCCGGGGTCGCCACCATCGACCTGCGCCTGGATGACCTGGCGCGCTTCCTCAAGGAGCAGGGCTCGGTCACCGGCGGGTATGCCTTCGCCCTGGACCAGGCCGGCAACGTTCTGTACTTCCCCGATGCCCAGGCCGGTGGTGCAGGGCAGATGCTCAGCTTCGATACCTTGAGCCAGCAGCAGCCCTGGTTGCGCCCGGTGGCCGAGGCGCTGGCCAAGGCGGCAGCGCCTGGCCAGGTGCGCAGCGTCGACCTGGCAGAAGACGGCCGCTTGCAGGAGGCGGTGCGGGTCAGCCTGTTCAGCATGCCGGGCAGCGGCTGGACCATCGGCCTGGTGACCCCGGAGCAGAAGGTCACCGGCCTGGCCCGGGCCATGACCACCGAGATTCTGCTGTTCCTCTTGCCGTTGCTGGCCTTGCTGCTGTTCTTCGCCTGGCTCGGCGGGCACAAGCTGATCGCCCAACTGGAAGAAACCACCCAGCAGATCGATGCCCTGGGCCGTGGCCAGGCTACCGACAACACCGAGTTGCACGTGGCTCGGGCCGACGAGATCGGCGCCTTGCGCGGTGCGGTCAACCGCTACGCCGGGCAGTTGCGGCAGATGCTGCAGAAGATCGCCAGCGAAGCCCGGCAGTTGCACGGTGAAGCCGGGCGCCTGGGGGAGCTGAGCAGCACCCTGGCCCAGCGCGCCGAGCAGCAGCGTCAGGAAAACACCCAGTTGGCCACGGCCATTACCGAGATGTCCTCCAGTGCCCTGGAAGTGGCGCAGAACACCAACAACTGCGCCGACACCGCCCGCCAGTCGCTGGTGGTGGTGCAGGACGGCCAGCAGAAGGTCAATGCCAACAGCCAGTCGATCCAGCAACTGTCTGCGGAAATGGCCGAGGCCATGGCGGTGATCCAGCGCCTGGAACAGGACAGCCAACAGGTCGGCGCGGTGCTCGACGTGATCAAGGCAATCTCCGAGCAGACCAACCTGCTGGCGCTGAACGCGGCCATCGAAGCGGCCCGGGCCGGTGAGCAGGGCCGCGGTTTTGCGGTGGTGGCGGACGAGGTGCGGACCCTGGCCGGACGTACCCAGACTTCGGCCAACGAGATCAGTGGCATGATCAACGACCTGCAGCAGGCTTCACGCCAGGCGGTGCAGGCGATCCAGGCCGGCGAGGCGCGTACCCGCCAGGCCGTAGGCGAAGCCTCCGGCGCCTCGGATGCACTGTCGAGCACGGTGACCAGCTTCGACGACATCTCCCAGCGCGCGCAGCAGATCGCCGTGGCGGCGCAGCAGCAGAGCCACGTGACCCAGGAAATCAACGAACTGGCGGTGCGTATCCACGGCATCAGCGAAGACAACGCCCGGGACGCCCAGGCCCTGGACAAGGTCAGCGAGGCGATGCAGGCCCTGTCCGGGCGCTTGTCGAACCTGAGCCAGGGCCACAGCTGAGGCCAACCGGCCCGCCCTCCGTGCGGAGGGCGGCCTATGCATTTCCCCGCAGATGCAGCACCAGGTCTGCCGAGTCTTCACTGAGCCGCGGCGGCGCCTGGTGGTGGGCCCTGGGTTGGGCAGTATGCCCGTACTGAGGTTGAACCCTGCTTGCGTGCCTTTGCCGGGTCAGTGCTGAGTGCTCAGCACCAGCAGGAAGTTGCTTGCCAGGCCGATGGCCACCCAGGCAAAGCCTGAAAGGCCCCCCTTGAGCCACTGCTCGGGAGCGATGCGCCGCGCCCGGTAGCGGGCGATCAGGGTGCCGATCAGTGCCCCCGGAAAGTCGAACAGGTAGAACAGCCAGCCCATCACATCCTCTGGTGCGTTGATCCACAGGCACATGAGCTGCAGGTGCGCCGACAGGGCCAGGGCGACCCCGGTGAACAGCGCCAGGCTTGGCCGGGTCAGCAGCAACAGGCCGAGAATCAGGGCCTGGGGCAACCAGTACCAGGCGAAGTTGCTCCAGAAATAATCACTGGGCTCCCAGGCTCGCCCGGCGGCCAGGAGCATGCCCCAGAGCACTGCGACAGCGGCGGGCAGGTGATCACGGGTCAGGGCGGGAATCAGCGTTGGGCGGGTGGGCATGGGGCAGGGCTCGATAGGTGTTGCTGCGGGGTTGAGGTCTGAAGGCTGCTGCCGATCAGTCAAGGCGCCACCAGGCTATAGGTGGCGGGGGAGCGTGCTCCCGTTCAGTCGTGCGGTGGTCAAGCCGAGTGCGGACCTCCTGGCCAGCTCGGGGCCGGCCATTGGCGGTGGCTGCGCCACCTCAGCGGGAGCAGGCTCCCTCGCCACCCGGCATTTTTTGTTTGCCGTTGCGTTTAACGGATCGGCATTGGGGCTGGGGGCCGTCCTGTGGCAGAAAGCGTGTGCCGGCATCAACGGTGGCGGGGTCGGGTTCAACGGTTTTGGCCTTGATCGGCACACAGCTCATACACGCAGCCGCGCAGCCAGCGATGGGCCGGATCGGCCTCCATGCGCGGGTGCCAGAGCATGGATATGGTCATTTCCAGGGGCGCCAGGGGCAGGCTGAAACTGTGCAGGCCGTCTCGCAGGCTGGCGGTGTGGCGCTCGGGCAGCGTGGCGATCAGGTCCGAACCCCGGGCCAGGGCCAGGGCCGCCGAGAAGCCGCCGACCTGGGCGACGATTTGCCGTTCCAGCCCCAGGGCGCTCAAGGCTTCGTCGATGCGTCCAGGGCCCTGGCCCTGGCGCGAGATCAGGATGTGCTGGCCTGCCGCATAGCGTGTCGCGGTGATTTTGCCCCGGCTCAGCGGGTGCCCGGCGCGCACCACGCCAATCATGCGGTCGCGGTACAACGCCCGGGTGCGCAGTTCGGGGCTGGTGTGTTCATCGACCACTGCGGTTTCCAGGTCGACGCTGGCCTCGCGCAAGGGCGCGCTGTCGCGGTTGAGCTTGTTGACGAAATGCACGCGGACCTGGGGCGCCTCGGTGCGCAGGCGTCTGATCAGCGCCGGGCCGAAGTTCTCGACGAAGCCGTCGCGGCTGCGCAGGGTGAAGGTGCGCACCAGGTGTTTGAGGTCGATTTGCTCGGCCGGACGCAGCAGCGCCTGGGCGTTCTCCAGCACAGTGCCGACGCGCTGGCGCAGCTCCAGGGCTCGGGGCGTGGGCACCAGGCCGCGCCCGGCCCGCACCAGCAGCGGGTCGCCGGTGACTTGCCGCAGCCGCGCCAACGCCCGGCTCATGGCCGAGGGGCTCAGTTGCAGGCGCTCGGCGGCCCGCGCCACGCTGCCTTCGCTCAGCAGCACATCGAGGGTCAGCAACAGGTTCAGGTCGGGACTGGTCATGGGCGAAATCTAGCACGGCGACGGCTGAGAAGGCGTTGTTTGCACTGATTAACTGTAAGGCGTGCGTCTTTCGCCAGGTCTGGCGCCTGGCTAGGCTGGCGCCCATTCCTGTATGGAGCCTTGCCCATGACCTCAAGTACCCCGGCCCCGGCCGCTGTCGAACCGCTGCCTGGCCGCGCCCGCTGGGCCCTGGCCAGCCTGTCCCTGGCGATGCTGATGCCGTCCCTGGACACCAGCATTGCCAACGCCGGATTGCCGGTGCTGTCCGAGGCCCTGAAGGCGAGCTTCCAGCAGGTGCAGTGGATCGTCCTGGCCTATCTGCTGGCGGTGACCACGCTGATCGCCAGCGTCGGCCGCCTGGGGGATTTATTGGGGCGGCGGCGCCTGCTGCTGGCCGGCATCGCCTGGTTCAGCGTGGCGTCCCTGGGCTGCGGCCTGGCCCCGAGCCTGGGGTGGCTGCTGGCGGCCCGGGCCCTGCAAGGCGTGGGCGCGGCGCTGATGTTGGCGCTGAGCATCGCCCTGGTGGCGGACAGCGTACCCAAGGCCCGCACCGGCAGTGCCATGGGCCTGCTGGGCACCTTGTCGGCGCTGGGCACCAGCTTCGGGCCGTCCCTGGGGGGCTGGTTGATAAGCAGCCTGGGCTGGCGCTCGATCTTCCTGGTCAACCTGCCCCTGGGGCTCCTGGCCCTGGTGCTGGCCTGGCGCAGCCTGCCGGCCGATGCCCGGCGCGTGGGTTCTGGGCGCCTGGCCTTCGACTACCCCGGCACCTTGCTTCTGGCCCTGGGCCTGGGGGCCTACGCCCTGGCCTTGACCCTGGGGCAGGGCCTGCTGGCCCCCCTGAACCTCGGACTGCTGGGGCTTGCCGGGCTGGCCGGCGGGTTGCTGGTGTGGGTGGAGCGTCGAGTGCCGGCGCCGCTGTTCCAGCCGGCCTTGCTGCGTCAGCGCCAGTTAGGCGCCTGCCTGGCGATGACCCTGCTGGTGTCCACGGTGATCATGTCGACCCTGGTGGTGGGGCCGTTCTACCTGTCCCGCAGCCTGGGGCTCGACCTTCAAACGGTGGGTTTGTGCCTGTCGGTCGGGCCGTTGGTGGCGACCCTCGGCGGCTGGCCGGCGGGGCGCCTGGTGGACCGCTTGGGCGCGCGGCGCATGTCCCGCGGCGGCCTGCTGGGCATGCTGCTCGGCCTGCTGGCCCTGGCGTTGCTGCCCGCCAGCCTGGGCCTGGCAGGCTACCTCGCGCCGCTGGCCCTGGTGACGGCGGGCTACGCGTTGTTCCAGGCGGCCAACAACAGCCTGGTGATGCTCGATGTGGCACCGCAACAACGCGGATTGAGCGCCGGGCTGCTGAGCCTGTCGCGCAACCTCGGCCTGATCAGCGGCACCGCCGCCATGGGCGCGCTGTTCGCCTGGATCAGCAGCGCCAGTGGCATAACCCGGGCCCCGCCCGAGGCGGTCGGCGCCGCCATGCGCGGGACCTATGGCCTGGCCGCGCTGTTGATTGCCCTGGCGCTGATCCTGGCCTTCAGCGACCGGCTGTCAGCATCCGGCGAGCGTCCTTGTGAGCTGCCGCGCCCGGGCTAATCTGCAAGCACCATCACGCAAGGAGCGGTCCCCATGAGCACCCTACGCACCCCGTCGCTAGGCCCGATCGTCGGCCATACCACTGATACCTCCTGCCGCTTATGGATCGCCGCATCGGATGCCCTGGACGAGAAGGGCGTGGCCGAGGACATCCGCACCATCGGGGTGATCGGCGTGGTGGGCAGCAACGGTCGGGTCGCCGGCGAGAACATCTTCTACTTTCGCCTGCGTCGCGAATACCACCGCACCGGCACTTTCAACCTGGGGGTGGACCTCAACCTGTGGCGCAACGAGACCGAGCGCAAGCAACTCAAGCCCTTTGTCCTGACCCCCGCCACCCAGTACCGGGTGCGCATGGCATCGCTGAACGTCGACGATTCTGGCTCCATCGATGACGAGGTGCCCAGCGAGTCGGTGGTGCAACGCTTGCCGGCGGCCTCGGCCTGGGCCAGCGACCTGAATCGCAGCGGCCCGGACAAGGTGTACGTCGAGGCCGAGTTCACCACCCACGCCAGCGCACCTGAAACGGGCAAGCCCCAGCCCCTGAACTTTCTCCTGGGGTCCTGCCGTTATCCGGGGCTGCCGTGGCAACGCAAGGATTCGGATGCGATCTTCGGGCCGATGCTGACGGCCCAGGACGATGTGCAGTTTGTGCTGATGGTCGGCGACCAGATCTACGCCGACGAATTCAACCGCTATGTGCCCATCGGCCGGGCAGACAGCTACAAGGAGTTCGAGGAGCGCTATCACACGGCTTTCGGCTCACCGAACATCAGCCGGCTGTTGGCGCGCAAGCCCACCTACATGATCCTCGACGACCATGAAATCGAGGATAACTGGACCCAGGACCGCATCGGCAAGAGCAGCAAGCGCACGCTGTTCAACTGGGCCATGGGGGCCTACATGAGTTATCAGTGGAGCCACGGCCCGCGCTTCGAAGACAGCTATGTCCAGGGGCGCGAGATGACCGGCAACGATGTCTACCTGAAACATCAGGCCGTCAACCAGCTGTTCTATGATTTTTCCTGTGCCAACTACCCATTCTTCGTCCTCGACACCCGGACCCAGCGCTTTCTCGACGATGTGCCCGGGGCCTTGGCCGACAACCATCTGCTGGGCCGGCCATCGTTACACCCGTCCGAACCGGGCCAGCTCGACCGGCTCTGTGCCTGGCTGCTGCACATGCAGAACGATCGCGGCAACATTCCCAAGTTCATCGTCAGCTCCAGCGTGTTCGTGCCCAATGGCGTGGATACGGCGGGCAAGGGCGAACGCTACGACCGACGCAAGAATGACAGCGACTCCTGGTCGGCATTTCCCACCACCCGCAGCGCGGTGCTGGAAACCATTGCCTTGAACAAGGTGCAGAACGTGGTGTTCCTGTCCGGGGATATTCATTGTTCGAACATTTCCCAGCTGGAGTTCAGCAACGGAGTCCAGGGGATCACGTCCTACGCCGTGACCTCATCGGCCTTCTACTGGCCCTTCTCCTTTGCCGACGGCGATCCGGCCGGCTACGTGCACAACTCCCGCTCGGCGCAGACCCCCGACAGCTTTCCCCTGCAGAATGCCCCGGGCGTGATGGACTACCGCACCTGGGCCTTCACCCAGGCGGACAATTTTGCGCGGATCGAACTGCACCCCGACAGCGCCGAGCTGCTGGTGCAGTTCTACGATGCCGAGGGCGCGCCCCTGGTCACCCGCAAGCAGGACGATACGGTAGACAGCCAGCCCCACAGGCTCAAGCTTGAGCGCTGGTAGCCAGGCGAAAGGCAGGGACTCTGGAGCAGACGCAGGCCAGTCAGGTCTCGACTCTTGCCGCAGTGGCGCAAGCAAGTATGGTCGCCACATCCAGTAAGCCAATGGCCGGGGTCTGGGAGCCCTGGCCTGCTAGGGCTCTATTGCGATAACGGCAGTGCTCCCCGGAGCTTCCGGGCCTTGGCCGTTGCTCTAGTGCTCCACGTAGAGTTCATGCAGGTCCTTTACTCGGCCAAGAAACATCGCCTGGCGAAACAGCATGGAGGTGACAAGCGCCACGGCAATGCAGAAGTACAAGGTCTTGTACTGGGGGATAGGGATGAAGTTCGGCGTCTTGTAGCTTAGTTCGAGGACGGCCAAGGCCACGAAACCGGTCAACAGATTCTGGCACAGCGTGACCTCGGCCATGGCCTTGACCAGGACTTTGCCCGCGCCTTCGTTTGCCTTGGCGACCTGATCGATGTTTTTTGAAACGATCTTCCATTTCCGAGTAAAGGGCAGTGGTTGCCGGCTGTTCAGGCCCAGCAGCTCGGTCATGTTCCTGGTGCAGGTCAACACGGCTATGGACAGCAGGTCCCAGAGCACGGCGAAACCGCTGAAGACGATGCCGGACACGTAGCTCAGGATCACCAGCATAATCAGCAAGGCCCCGGTGATGGCGCTTGGTACATCCTGTTGTTCAACACCCGGCAGGATCGGGTACTTGAATGAGAGGGCGATCCAGAACGCCATGCCCGGGCAGATCCGGGCTATCAGGTCGTAATAGACGCTAGGGACGACGTTCATGATCGACGTGAGGCCGCCGCCACTCTCGCCTTTGCCGCTCTGATTCGCGCTCTTGTCGTTGCTCATTGCACAGTCCTTCGCTGAGAGAAACTCGGTGAGTTAACTCATAGGTGAAGGTTGCTCGACTGTCTACTGCACCGGGAGCATGAGCAGAGCCTGGCCATGCTCCAGGGCAGCGAGGGGGCAAGGGGCGGTTATGCCCTCAGAGCCCCAGCTCCAGGTCCAGCAGGTCGGCCAATGGCTGGCGGCGGCGGATCAACCTAGGCTGGCCGTGTTCGAACAGCACTTCCGGCAGCAGGGGCCGGCTGTTGTAGTTGGAGGACATGCTGGCGCCGTAGGCGCCGGTGTCGTGCAGCACCAGCAGGTCGCCGACCCGCGCCTGGGGCAGCAGGCGCGGGGTCAGGCATTCATCGTCCTGGGTGAAGATGTCGCCGGATTCGCACAGCGGGCCGCCGACCACGGTCGGCTGTTGCGGGCGGTCCACCGGCTGGCCGTTGCCATCCAGCAGGCTCATGCCGTGGTAGGCACCGTACATGGCCGGGCGCATCAGGTCGTTGAAGCCGGTGTCCACCAGTACGAAGTGATGCTGGCCGGCGGTCTTCACCACCCGCACCTCACTCACCAGGCAGCCGGCCTCGGCCAGCAGGAAGCGCCCCGGCTCGATCTCCATGCGCACGCCGTGGCCCAGGTAGGCTTCGATTTCCTGGCGTGCGGTGTTCCAGGCGTTGGCGTAGCGCTGCACGTCCACTGGCTCGTCGCCGTCGCGGTAGGGCGTGGACAGGCCACCACCGATGGAGAAGGCCTCGATGTCGTGGTCCAGGGACTTCACCGCTGCCACCATGGCCGCGCCCACCTGTTCCAGGTGCCCGTAGTCGACCCCGGAGCCGATGTGCATGTGCAGGCCCACCAGGTGCAGGCCGTACTGGCGGATCACTGCCAGGGCTTCGCCAACCTGGTCGTGCCAGATGCCGTGCTTGCTGTTTTCGCCGCCGGTGTTGGTCTTGCGGCTGTGGCCGTGGCCGAAGCCCGGGTTGATGCGCAGCCATACCCGGTGGCCCGGGGACTTTTCTCCCAGTTGGCGGAGCATGTCGATGGAGCCGGCGTTGACCTCTACCTGCAGCTCTACCACCCGTTGCAGGGTTGCGGTGTCGAACAGGTCGCAGGTGAAGACGATGCCCGCATCGACCGGGCTGAAACCGGCCAGCAGGGCCCGCTCGATCTCCCCCAGGGACACGGCGTCGACCCGCACTCCGGCTTCACGGATCAACCGTAGCAGGTGCAGGTTGGACGAGGCTTTCTGCGCGTAGCGCACCACGTCGAAGGCTTGCAGCTGGGCGATGCGCGCCTTGAGGGTGGCGGCGTCATAGCACCACAACGGAGTGCCGTACTGGCGGGCGGCGGCGACAAGCTGTTCGGGGGAGAAGGGGATGGCCATGGTGAATGCAATCTGTGGTCAGTAAGAGAGCGGCCAGCATGCCGATTCTTGGTCATTCAATAAAATATCTATTCTTTGTCGTGTGATTCAGTTTTGATATGGGCTGAGTTCAATTCTGGAGCCTGTCCGTGCAGATTTCCCTGCGCCACATCGAAGTCTTCCGCGCCATCATGCAGGCCGGCAGCGTCACTGGCGCCGCGCGCCTGCTGTTCACCTCCCAGCCCACGGTGAGCCGCGAACTGGCGCGCCTGGAGAGCCTGTCAGGGCTCAAGCTGTTCGACCGCGAGGGCGGGCGCCTACTGCCCACGGCCCAGGCCATGCTGTTGCTGGAAGAGGTGGAGCGGGCCTATGTAGGCCTGGAGCGGATCAACAGCGTGGCCCAGTCGATCCGCCGCTTCGAGCACGGCCAATTGAGCCTGAGCTGCCTGCCGCTGTTTTCCCAGACCTTGCTGCCCCCAGTGTGCAAGGACTTCCAGGCCCGCCACCCGGGGATCGGCCTGAGCATCAGTGCCCAGGAATCGCCGCTGCTGGAAGAGTCCCTGAGTGCCCAGCGCCACGACCTGGGGCTGACCGAAAGCGAGCACCTGCCCCGAGGCACCCAGGGCGAGCTGCTGTTTTGCGCCGACATGGTCTGCATCCTGCCCGAGGGCCATCCGCTGCTGGCCAAGGCGCGGCTGTCGCTGGCGGACTTTGGCAGCCAGAACTTCATCAACCTGTCGGGCCTGGACATCTACCGGCAGACCCTGGACGAGCATTTCCGCCAGGCCGGGGTGGATCGCCGGGTGGTGGTGGAAACCACCAATGCCGCCTCGGTGTGCGCCATGGTCCGCGAGCAGTTGGGCGTGGCGATCATCAACCCGCTGAGCGCCATGGAAGAAGTGGGGCGTGGTTTGGCGATCCGTCCGCTGCAGATGTCGGTGCCCTATCGGGTGATGCTGATCCGCCCGGACTACCGGCCTTCGTCGAGTTTTGTCGAGGGTTTCTGCACGGTGCTGCGCGCCCAGGCCAAGGCGCTGCAGGAGCAGGTCGAGCGGATAGTGCAGGGCGCGCAGGAAGGCAACGCCTGAGCCGGTCTGGCTAATGGGGCCTGCCCCCTGGATTCATTTCGAAGTGCACCGCCTGGCACCGATGATGGAAGCCTTGCGTTCCGGGGAAACATGTCCCTCTCGTATGGCGGCAGACAGTTACAGAGGATGGTCCTGGGTCCGTCCGAGCTTGTGGCAAGCCTCAGGCAGGTCCGGATCGTCGTGACTCAATCCTCTGACTGGTTCTGGAGTTGAATAAAATGCCTATCGCCATTCACGCACGAAACAACACCGCCGCAGCGCAGCAAGTTGCCATCAGGAACACTGCCCAGGGCAACAACCTGGCCAACGTGAACATACCTGCCCAAGGCAACGTGGTCCTTTATGTTCTGCAAGCGGATGCCAACGCCACTCTGTATTTGATCTGCAATGGAGTGACAGCCCAGACCACCCAGCTGAACGTGGTCTATCACGGCTTCAGCAGTGTTGAACAAGACAGTGACTGGCCCCGTCAATGGACGGTCGAGGGCGCGGCAGACGGCGTACAGCTGGACCTGGCGTAACCAGGAACGAGCTTTTCCTGTAGGAGCCAGCTTGCTGGCGAAGGCGATCTCACGGACGCCTTGCCTGTAGGAGCCAGCTTGCTGGCGAAAGCGATCTCTCGGACGCCTTGCCTGTAGGAGCCAGCTTGCTGGTGAAGGCGATCTCACGGACGCCTTGCCTGTAGGAGCCAGCTTGCTGGCGAAAGCGGTCTCTCGGATGCCTTGCCTGTAGGAGCCAGCTTGCTGGCGAAGGCGATCTCACGGACGCCTTCGCTGGCAAGCCAGCTCCTACAGGGGGCGGGTTTTGCAGGTTAGCGTTCGATCGCCAGGGCCACGCCCTGGCCGCCGCCGATGCACAAGGTAGCGAGGCCTTTCTTGGCATCGCGCTTGATCATCTCGTGCAGCAGGGTCACCAGCACCCGGCAGCCCGAGGCGCCGATCGGGTGGCCGATGGCAATCGCGCCGCCATTGACGTTGACCTTGTTCGCGTCCCACTCAAGTTCCTTGGCCACCGACAGCGATTGGGCGGCGAAAGCTTCGTTGGCTTCGATCAGGTCCAGCTGGTCCAGGGTCCAGCCGGCCTTGTCCAGGCAGCGGCGGGTGGCCGAGACCGGGCCGATGCCCATGATCGCCGGGTCGACGCCGGCGTTGGCGTAGGCGGCGATTGTCGCCAGTACCGGCAAGCCCAGGGCCCGGGCCTTGCTGGCGCTCATCAGCATCACCGCGGCGGCGCCGTCGTTCAGCGCCGAGGCGTTGCCGGCGGTGACGCTGCCGTCTTTCTTGAACGCCGGCTTGAGCTTGGCCAGGGCCTCGGCGGTGGTGCCAGGGCGCGGTTGTTCGTCGGTGGCGAAGGTCAGCGGCTCGCCCTTGCGCTGGGGAATCTGGATCGGGGTGATCTCGTCGACAAAGCGCCCGGCCTCGATGGCTGCGGCGGCTTTGTGCTGGGAGGCGGCGGCGAAGGCGTCCTGGGCTTCACGGCTGATGCCGTATTTCTCCACCAGGTTCTCGGCGGTGATGCCCATGTGGTAGTCGTTGAAGGCGTCCCACAGGCCGTCGCTGATCATGCTGTCGACCATCTGGCTGTGGCCCATGCGCAGGCCGGTGCGGGCGCCGGGCAGCACGTAGTTGGACAGGCTCATGTTTTCCTGGCCGCCGGCGATGATCACTTCGGCATCGCCGCAGCGGATCGCCTGGGCGCCCAGGTGCAGGGCCTTGAGGCCAGAGCCGCAGACCTTGTTCAGGGTCATGGCGGGCACGGCGTGGGGCAGGCCGGCCTTGATCGCGGCCTGGCGGGCGGGGTTCTGCCCGGCGCCGGCGGTGAGCACCTGGCCCATGATCACTTCGTCGACCTGGGCCGGGTCGATGCCGGTCTGGGCCAGCAGTTGGCGAATGACCGCGGCGCCCAGGTCAACGGCGGGAATGTTTGCCAGGGAGCCCTGGAAACTGCCCACGGCGGTGCGGGTGGCGGCAACGATGACGACGTCTTGCATGATGGGGCTCCTCAGGCGAACTGCATTTCAGGCACGTGGTCCGGCACGATCAGCTTGCCGGCGGTCTTGCTGACGATTTCCTCGACGCTGACCCCGGGGGCGCGCTCCTTGAGGATGAAGGCGCCGTTCTCGATCTCCAGGTAGGCCAGGTCGGTGAGCACGCGCTTGATGCACTGGGCGCCGGTCAGCGGCAGGCTGCAGCGGCTGAGCAATTTGGATTCGCCGTCTTTCGAGGCGTGGGTCATGGTGACGATGATGTTCTCGGCACCGGCCACCAGGTCCATGGCGCCGCCCATGCCCTTGACCAGCTTGCCGGGGATCATCCACGAGGCGATGTTGCCCTGCACGTCCACTTCGAAGGCACCGAGCACGGTGAGGTCGATGTGGCCGCCGCGGATCATCGCGAAGGATTCGGCAGAGGAGAAGATCGAAGCACCGATGCGCGCGGTGACCGTCTGCTTGCCGGCGTTGATCATGTCGGCGTCGACTTCGTCCTCGGTGGGGAAGGCGCCCATGCCCAGCAGGCCGTTTTCCGATTGCAGCATGACTTCCATGCCGTCGGGGATGTAGTTGGCCACCAGGGTCGGGATGCCGATGCCGAGGTTGACGTAGAAGCCGTCCTGCAGTTCGCGGGCGACGCGCTGAGCCATTTGTTCGCGGGTAAGAGCCATGTTTGTTGTCCTTTTAGTCGGGCTGGGGAAGGGCGATCACTTACGCACGGTGCGCTGTTCGATGCGCTTCTCGAAGGTGCCGCAGATGACCCGGTCGACGTAGATGCCGGGGGTGTGGATCTGCGTCGGGTCCAGTTCGCCCGGCTCGACGATTTCTTCCACTTCGACCACGGTGATCTTGCCGGCGGTGGCCGCCAGGGGGTTGAAGTTCTGCGCGGTGTGGCGGTAGACCACGTTGCCGAAGTGATCGGCCTTCCAGCCTTTGACGATGGCGAAGTCGCCGGTGATGGATTCTTCCATCAGGTAGGTGCGGCCCTTGAATTCACGGGTTTCCTTGCCATCGGCCACCGGGGTGCCAACGCCGGTGGCGGTGAAGAAGGCCGGGATCCCGGCGCCGCCGGCGCGCATTTTTTCCGCCAGGGTGCCTTGAGGGGTCAGGACCACTTCGATCTCGCCGCTGAGCAGCTGCTTTTCGAACAGGGCGTTTTCACCCACGTAGGAGGCGATCACCTTGCTGATCTGGCGGTCTTCCAGGAGCACGCCCAGGCCGAACCCGTCGACCCCGCAGTTGTTGGACACCACGGTCAGGTCACGGGTACCGCGGCGCTTGATCTCGGCGATCAGGTTCTCGGGGATACCGCACAGGCCGAAGCCGCCGGCGATCACGGTCATGCCGTCTTGCAGACCTTCCAGGGCTTCCTCGTAGGACGCCACGCGCTTGTCGAAACCTGCCATTTGCACCTTCCTCTTTCTTGTTCGTAGGCGGCTGGCCAGCCGTTTGTGGGCCAGTGTTGCGCTGCGGGATTGATTTGTTAAGTTGATTTTTAAGGTTGATTGATTGGATAAACAGCATAATTAGCTCCAAGCTCCAAGCTCCAAGCTCCAAGCTCCAAGCTCCAAGCTTGCGGCTTATGGCTTATGGCTTATGGCTTATGGCTTATAGCTTGCCGCTGCTTTCCCGAGGATGACAGATGACGGTTAAACAGATACGGGCATTTCTGGCGGTGGCCCACAGTTTGAGCTTTGCCCTGGCCTGCGAGCGGCTGCACCTGTCACAGTCGGCCCTGAGCCTGACGATCAAGGCGCTGGAGGAAGGCCTTGGCGGGCGCCTGTTCACACGCAATACGCGCAACGTGGCGCTGACCCCGGAAGGCGAGGCCTTGCTGCCTCTGGCGCGGCGCCTGATTGCCGATTGGGACAACGCCGAGGACGAATTGCGCCAGCGTTTCACCCTGCAACGGGGCCGGGTGACCCTGGCGGCGATGCCGTCCTTTGCCGGTAACCTGCTGCCGCCGATCCTCAAGCATTTTCGCGCCCGCTACCCCCAGGTCAACGTCACGGTCAACGACGTGGTCAACGAGCAGGTGCTGGAAATGGTCCGTGACCGCGAGGTGGAGCTGGGGGTGGCGTTCGAGCCCCAGGACAGCACGTCCCTGGTGTTCACCCCGTTGTACATCGACCGCTTTATCGCCGTGGTGCCCAAGGATTCGCCCCTGGCCCAGCGCAGCGAGATCGACTGGCAGGCGCTGTTGCAGGAGCCCTTCATCACCCTGCAGCGACCGTCCACGGTGCGGGTGATGCTCGAAGATCACCTGCGGGCCCGGGGCGTGCAGTTGCCGGTGGAGTTTGAAAGCCATCAGCTGGCGACGGTGGGGCGCATGGTCGCCAGTGGCCTGGGGGTGAGCGCGGTGCCGGCGCTGTGTGCCCAGCAGATGCGCGAGCTGGGCGGGCACTGCCTGACCCTGGGCAAACCGGTGGTGGAGCGGGCCATCGGCGTGTTGACCAAGCCGGGGGAGGAGCTGTCCACCGCGGCCCAGGCGCTGTTCGATATCCTGCGTGAGGAAAACTTCGGCGAGCGCCTGGTGACCGGCTGATTCAGCGCAGCAGGCGTTCGGCCAGCCAAGGCAGTACCTGATCGCAGGGGGCATTGAGCTTGAGCTCCAGCAGTTCGTCGGCGCGGGTCTTGCCGAAGTTGATCGCCAGCAGCGGCTTGCCCTGTTCGGCCACGGCGCGGCACAGGCGAAACGCCGAATAGGCCATCAGCGATGAGCCCACCACCAGCAGGCCTGCGGCTTCGTGCACGGCACTCAGGGCCCGGGCAGCGGTGGCCGGGGCCACGTTCTCGCCGAAGAACACCACGTCGGGTTTCAAGCGCGAGCCGTTGCAGTAGGGGCAATGGGGCACTTGGAAGCGTTCCTCGAAGGCCGGGTCCAGCAGGGTGTCGCCGTCCGGTGCCGGCACCGCGTCGACGCCGGCCAGGTAAGGGTTGTGCGCTTGCAGTTGCTGCTGGATGGCGTCCCGCTGGCTGCGCTGGCCGCAGTCCAGGCACAAGACCCGCTGCAGGCTGCCGTGGAGTTCGATCACCTCCAGGCTGCCGGCTTCGTCGTGCAGGGCGTCGACATTCTGGGTGATCACCCCGGCGATCCGGCCGGCCGCCTGCAACTGTGCCAGGGCCTGGTGCGCGGCATTCGGCCGGGCCTGGCGGATGCGCGGCCAGCCGAGCATGGCCCGCGCCCAGTAGCGGCGACGGGCTTCGGGCTGGCCAAGGAACTCCTGGTACATCATCGGCTGGCGGCCACGGCGCACGCCCTCGTTGTCGCGGTAGTCGGGAATCCCCGAGGGGGTGCTGATGCCGGCTCCGGTGAGGACCATGAAGGGCTGACGACTCAGGGACTCGGCGAGTTGTTCGAGGGCGGCGGCAGGAAGGTCGATCATTGGGAACGGGTTTCCGGTGGCCAAGGGACGAGCATCAGAAATAGCCGCAAAGCCCCGGGCACGCCAGTGTTTTCGATGGTCTTGGCCGATTGCGCCGTTCACCGCCGTGGGCCAAATACCGACTTGGGGGACTTGCCGTAGAACCGGGTAAAGGCCGCGCTGAAGTTGCCGGGATAGCCGTAGCCCACCCGATAGGCCACCTGGGCCACCTGGCAACCGCTTTGCAGCAGGCTGTGGGCCCGGGCCATACGCAGCTCCAGGAGCATGCGCTGGGGCGTGGTGTTGAAGTGCGCGCGCAAGCCCTGCTTGAGCTTGAACTCATTGAGGCCCACGGCCGCGCACAGGTAGGCCACGGTCAGGGGCTGGTGCATCTGCTCGAACATGAGGTCTCGCACCTGCTGCAACTTGTCGATGTCGTCGGCGCTCAAGCGGCAGTTTTCGGCAGTGGGCGCGGGGGCCAGAGCCTGCAGTTGCAGGGACAGCAGGCTGAGGGCATGGATATGTCGTTCAAGGTGCCCGGAATGGTCCTGGCTGGCCGGGCACAGCAAGGCATTGGCGTGGCCGCTGCTGGCCGCCGAGGTGGTTTGCCGGGCCAGTTGGCGCAAGGGGCCGTGGCCCAGCAGTTGCCGGGCCCGTTGTGCCCCGAGGTATTTTTCCAGCAGGCGTTCCCCCACCAGCAGGCGCAGTTGCGACACGGTGCTGGCCGCCTCGTAGCGGCGCTCGCCCTGGCTGGCCGGGAAGGTGGTGACGGTGGTTTGCCCGGCATCGAACGCCAGGGTCGAGCCATCGCTGGCGCAAAAACCCGAGCGGCCCTGCAGCGCCAGGGTGATGACCAGCAAGCGGCCCTCGTGGCAGCTATGGGCCTCTTCCACCAGGGGCCGGTTGGGACGGTAGCGCGAGCGCACCAGGGTCAGGTCCTGATCCAGGCACAGTGTCTCGAAATGGCATTCACCCAAGGCCTGCGGCAACTGCTGGCGGCACCAGCCGCCCGGCATCTGGCTGTGCTGGCGCGGCTGGCTGGCCGGCAGGTGGTAGGTCTGGGAAGGCTTGGAGGAAACGGCCATGTTCAGGCTCCTGGGCTTGGGTGTGCAGCGTTCCGCATGCTAATTGATCCGGATGGCATGCGAACGCACATGATAAGCGTTCTCGTATCTGATTAGTCTGTTTCCCGAGCAAGGATGATCACCGCCAACCGCTGGCGTGCACCTTGCCGGGGAGAAATCATGAATCAACACCCTTTCAACGGCAGTCGCGCCCGCAGCCTCTGGCTACGTACGGTGCTGGTCAGCGCCATGGCCCTGCCGATGCTGATCTTCTACGCCATCGGCACCTTGGGCCCGCTGCTGATCAGTGACCTGGCCATAGCCCCCCATTGGCTGGGCTGGCTGGTGATGAGCGCCTTTGGCCTGGCTGCGTTGCTGTCGCTGTGGGCCGGGCCACTGGTCAGGGCCCTGGGCAGCCGGCGGGCCCTGGCCTTGCTGTTCTGGGCGACCCTGGCAGGTTACGGGCTGTTGCTGACCCTGCCAGGGTTTGCCGGCCTGGTGCTGGCCCTGGCGGTGTGCGGCGTGGCCCAGGCGCTGGCCAACCCGGTGACCAACCTGTTGGTGCTGGAGTGCGTCGAGCCTGCAAACAAGCCGGCAGTGGTGGGCCTGAAGCAATCCGGAGTGCAACTGTCGGCATTGTTCTGCGGCCTGTTGCTGCCGACCCTGGCCGCCGGCCTGGGCTGGCGCGGCGCCCTGGCGATCTTGTTGGTGCCGGCCCTGGCCCTGGCTTTGTGGGGGCCGCGAGTGGCGCCCGTGGCCGCCCCGAGACAGCCCCTGAGCCTGGGGCTGGTCCGTCCGAACAGCCGCCTGATGCTGCTGTTGAGCGTGCAGCTGTGCGTGGGCCTGGTGCTTTCGTCCTTCGTGACCTTTCTTGGGGTGTTCGCCGCCCGCCAGGGCGTATCGAGCGCGGAAGCCGGGGCCATGGTGGCCGGGTTCGGCGCCATGGGCATCCTCGCCCGTACCCTGTTGACCCCCTTGGGCGCCCGGCTGCGGGAGGAAGGCTGGCTGCTGCTCGGCTTGCTGCTGCTGGCCTGCCTGGCCCTGGGGGTGACCGCCCAAGCCACGGCGCAGGCGCACTGGCCCTTGTGGTTCGGTGCCCTGGGCATGGGCCTGACTGCGGTCGCCACCAATGCCATCGCCATGAGCATGTTGCTGCGGGACCCGGCCTTCGGCAGCCCGGCGCCGGCCTCGGGCCTGCTGTCGGCGGGGTTCTTTGCCGGCTTCGCCTTGGGGCCGCTGTTGTTCGGCCTGGTGCAGCAGGCTCAGGGTGGCTTCGCCAACGCCTGGCTGTTGTCCATCGCGGTGTTGCTTTTGGGCTGCGTGTTCAGCCTGCTGCTGTGCAAGGTCCGGCGTGGTGCGGCGGTTGCCAGCGGCGAGCCGGCAGGCGGGGGGTGAGGGCAGGGGGGCTACCTGGGCCAGGCTGAAACCTGGGTTTCAGCCTGGCCCAGCGGGATTAGCTGGAGTGTTCGCTGTCGGCGTCCTGGGCCATTTCCCCGGCACTGTCGTCCTGGCCCGGCAACTCGGTGATCACGCTGAAGTCGCTGACTTCCACCGCCCCCAGGCCGTAGCCCAGCAGGTGGAAGGAAAACGCCTTGCGGGTCTGCGGGTTGTCGAAGCTGAAGTCCATCTGCAGCGGCTGGTCGGGGGTTACCAGCATTTCCTCCGGCAGCCCGAGGGGCACATCCTGTTCCAGCTCCTTGCCCTTGAGCAGGATGTAGGCGTTCTGCTGCGGGTCGGCGGAGCGCACGGTGAAGCGCACCCGGGTCTGGGAACCCTTGGGCATTTCCAGGTACTGGGCACCGATCAGGTTATCGGCCCAGTCGTCCTTGATCTGCGCCTGCAGCGGAATGATCGCCGGGCTGCCGAACTGGTAATGCTGGTTCAGCGGCGACTGCAGCAGGCTGCGGTCCAGGTTCGTGGCCCGGGCGCTGATCTGCCGCGCGCGCACACCGCCGTACTGGCCCTGGAGGCTGGCACTGTCGGCGATGAAGCCAGGGCTGGCGTAGTAACGGCAGCGCTGCTGGAAGTCGCATTCGGTGAAGGTGCCCTGGCCGTCGTGGTAGCGCAGCTTGCCGTTGGTGTAGGACATGATTTCCCGGCCCTGGGCATAGTCGCGATACAGCGAGCGGCCGCTGAGGCTGGCGGGCACCGGCAGGCCGAAGTAGTCCAGCACCGAGGCACTGAGGTCGACGTGGCCGTAGGTCCCGCTCTTGAGATGGGGCAGTTGGGCCTGCTCGGGGGCGAGCATCAGGTTGAAGCCCCAGGACGAAGCCAGGCGCACGCCGTCGATGCCGTGGGACTCGTCGGAGGTGATGATCACCAGGGTGTCCTTCAACACGCCCTTGCGCTCAAGGCCCTTGAGAAACTGGTCGATGGCATCGTCCAGGTAACCCACGGCCGCCTGTTTTGGCGTGTCATAGCGTTCCAGGTATTCCTCGGGGGCCGAGTAGGGCTGGTGGGTGCCCACGGTCAGCAGGGTCAGCATCCAGGGCTTTTTCTTCTGCTTGAGCTGGTCGACGTAAGTCAGCGCGCCCTCGAAGAATGCCTTGTCGTCCTTGCCCCAGGGGAATTCCAGGTAGTTGTCGTTCTTGAACCACTCCAGGCCGTGGGTCGAATCGAAACCGATGTGCGGCATGATCTTGTCTTTGGCCATGAAGCGCAGGCCGGCGCCCTGCAGGTAATGGGTGTTGAAGCCGAACTTGTGCATCTGCGCCGGCAGGCAGGCGGTGTTGCGCTGGCTCTGGGTGAGCATCTCCACACCCTTGGGGGTGCCGTTGTCGAGCTTGTCGTAGTCGCCGCAGAGCATGGCGTACAGGCCGCGAATGGTCTGGTGGCTGTGCAGGACGTAGTCCGGGGTGTTCATCCCGCGCTCGGCCCAGGCGCTGAGCTTGGGCATCAGGTCTTCCTGGTAGCGGCTGTTCAGGGCTTCGCGGTTGGTCCTGATATAGGCCCCGGGAATGCCTTCCAGGGTGATCAGCAGCACGTTGCGCGCCCGGCCTGCGCTTTGCAGCAGCGGCTGGCCTTCAAGGTCGAGGCGCGTCAGGCCGGCCATGGGGGGCGGTACATCGGCGACGTCGCCCGCCAGCCAGTCCTCCACCTGCATCTGCACCTGGCCGGTGGCGGTGGCCAGGGCCTGGTGGGGCAGGTTGAACAACTGCCACTGGTCGGCCTCGCTGGGCTTGAGGTACTGGACGGTGCCGTGGGTCAGCAGTAGCACCACGGGAAGGCTCCAGCTATGGCGCGGCAGGGCCGGGAGGTTCGCGGCGCGGCTGCTGCGCTGGACCACCAGCCACAGTACCAGGCCCAGCAGCAGGGCCAGGCCCAGTTCCGGATGGGCCAGCCCGCCCCCGGTGGAGTTGCCGACAAATTGCGGGTCCACCAGGTAGTGCAGGTCGGCGAGGTTGGGCATGCGGCCCACGGCGCTCACCAACTCGGCACTGACCAGGGTCAGCAGGGCCCAGATCACCAGCACCGGCAGCGCCAGCCACCAGGGGCGGCGGTACAACAGCACGGTCAACAGGCTGGCGCTGGCCAGGTCGGACAGATAACCCAGAGGGTCGGACCAGCCCAGGGCCAGGCGCGCGCCCATGGGCGCCAGCAACAGCAGGCCGAACAGGGCGAACAGAGGAGCAAGAGGGTGTTGTAGGCAACGACGGATCAACTTCACAAATAACCTGCCTGTCATTAAATCTTCACGCAAATGTGCGCGATGTTAACAAGAGCTGGCGCTAAGGCGTTTCTTATTCGTCAATCAAAGGCCTGCTCGGGGGCTTTGCGAACCGCCCAGAGAGGCCGTAAAAACCGTGCAAAGCCCCAGAGCATAAGGCCGACGGCGAGCAGCGGCAGGTTTCGCGTCGCGCGGATTTACTATTTCAGGTTGTTTAAAAAAAACGCCTTGGGTGCTAATGCCGATCAATCAAGGACAGGCACTGATAGGTGTGGCGACGGAGCAAGCTCCCTCGCCACGGGATATTTTTCGTTCCCGCCAGCGCTTAACTGATCGGCCGCCGCCGCGGATGCTTATCGCGACCACTTGATGATCAACCGGGCGAAAAATGCGCCGCTGACGATCACTGCGAACAGCCGCAGGGTCTGCATCGCCAGCACCAGGCCGACGTCCGAATGGGTGTCCACCGCAATGATCGCCATGGCGTCCAGGCCGCCGGGGCTGGTGGCCAGGTACACCGAGAGAAAGTCCTTGTCCATCCACAGGGCCAGCCCCCAGGCGGACAGGGCACAGAGAGCGATCAGCAGCAGGGCGCCGCCGATCATCGCCGGCAGGTGGCCGAACACATAGCTCAGGGTCGGGCGGTCGAAGCGCAGGCCGATATAGCCGCCGATGGCGCCATAGGCACAGGCCAGCAGCCAGGACGGCAGGCTGATCTGCAACAGGCCGCTGACCTGCAGCGCGCCGCCCAGCAGCAGCGGCACCAACAGCGCACCGGCAGGCACCCGCGAACCCAGCAGCACCCCGCAGACGATCGCCACGATGCTCAGGCCAACATTCAGCATGCTCATGCCGTGCAGGGCCATCTGGCTGGCGTGGGCTTCGCTGCCGCTGGCCGGGGCGCCGATCCAGTGGCTGACCAGGGCCCCGACCATCACCACGCACACCACCCGCACGTATTGCAGGGTGGCCACCACCCGCGAGTCGGCGCCGAACTCGTCGGCCATCGACACCATGGCTGAGGCCGCACCGGGCGCGGTGCCCCAGGCCGCGGTGCTGGCGGCAATCCCGCCGAAGCGCACCAGCACCAGACCCACCAAGGCGCTGAGGCTGACGGTGAGCAGGGTGGCCACCAGCATCACGTGCCAGGACTGGAACATGGCCGTCAGTACGCCCAGGGTCATGGAGTGGGCGGCGAGCATGCCCACCGAGCCCTGGCCCAGACGGAACGCCAGGCGTGGCACGCGGATGCTGGCACCGCACACGCCAAACAGGATCGCCGTGAGCATCGGCCCGAGAAACTGCCCGGCGGGAATTTCCAGGTACTTGAGCAACTGGCCGCTGATGCCGGCTAGCACTAGCCAGGCCGGCCATTGCAGCGCCTGGGGCCAGGTATTCAGGGATAGACGAAGCGATGGCGCCACAAGACGACTCTCCAAGGCGCTGGCCACTCCTGTTGCGGGAGCGGTAAACCTGCGCCGAAGCAAATTATTGATAGCGCGATTGATCAAGTCCAGTTTCTAATTGTGATCAATTCATAACTATTGTTGATCGATCATGGACCTGCGCGACCTGACCTATTTCGACACCATCGCCGAGCTTGGCCATCTGGGCCGGGCGGCGCAGAAGCTCAACCGCAGCCAGCCGGCGCTGACCAAGAGCATCCAGCGCCTGGAGGAGTCCTTCGGCACCAAGCTGTTCGAACGTGAAGGCCGGGGCATCAAGCTCACCGCCGTGGGTGAGTTGCTGCAGCGGCGCAGCCGGCAATTGCAGCAGAACATCGCCGAGACCCACCGCGAGGTGCGGGATTTCGCCAGCGGCGTCCTGGGCAATATCCGCCTGGGCTGCGCCGCGAGCATGGCCGAGCACCTGCTGCCGCAGATGACCGCGACCCTGCTGGAGCGCGCCCCGGACATCACCTTGAACCTGGTGATCGGCCAGGACGACCTGCTGCGCGAATCCCTGCGTTCCGGGCGCCTGGACATGGTTATCTGCCCGATGTTCGAGGGCGACCCGCACCTGAGCCACCACACCTTGTTCGAAGACCGGGCGGTGGTGGTGGCCAGCCGCGACCACCCGATATTCGCCACGCCCATGGGCCTGCGCGACCTGTGCGCCTACCGCTGGGTACTGCCGGGCACCCGGGTGTCGGCGCGGCGCTGGATCGACAACGTGTTCCAGAGCCACGAACTGCCGCTGCCCTCGGTGCAGATCGAGACCAACAGCATTTCCCTGCTGCCGCGGCTGATCGCCAAGACCGGGCTGTTGAGCTTCCTGGCCCGGGAAACCCTGGACGACTTCAAGGGCATCGCCCACCTGCGGGAAGTGCCCCTGGCGCAAACCTGCATGCGCCGCAGCATCGTGGTGCTGGTGCGCGCCGAGGGCTACCTGTCGCCGGCGGCTGAGGTCCTGCTGGATCTGCTCAAGAGCAATGGACGGCAATTCTTCACCGCCGCTGATGCCCTGTGAGCCAAGGCATCGGCCAAGGCGATGGGCTGCTCGCCATTCGTTGCCTCGGTAAACCGGCTCTGGCAGATCAGGGCGGTTCGTGGCGCCGGGCATCCATCCCGGCGGGCGTCAGTGGGTATCGATCTGGGCCTGCAATTGGCCACCGACAATGAACACCTCTCGCCACTGCGCTCCGTCGCGGATCACGAACAAGGCATCCATGCCGCGTTCCCGAGCCAGCCGTGGCCCTTCGACTTCACCCAGCACCAGCAGCGCGGTGGCCCAGGCGTCGGCCAGCATGCAACTGCTGGCCACCACGCTGACCGACGCCAGGTGGTTGTCCAGGGGCGCGCCGGTGGCCGGGTCCAGGGTATGGGCGTAGGACTGCCCGGCGATCTCCACCCGTTGCCGGTAGTCGCCGGAGGTGGCGATGGCCGCATTCTCCAGGGTCATCATGCCCATGACCTGGCGTTCGCCTTGCAGGGGCTTTTCCACCGCCACGGTCCAGGGCTGGCCGTTGGGCTTTCTGCCCCGGGCGCGCATTTCACCGTCGATACCCACCAGATAGGCGCGGATGCCCGCGGCTTCCAGGGCGCGGGCCAGTTCATCGACGCCAAAGCCCTTGGCAATGCCGTTGAGGTCCAGGCGCACTTTGCCGCGCTTGCGCAAGCGATGGCGCCGGGGCTCCAGCACCAGGGCTTTGCCGGCCGGGAAGCGAGGTTGCCGGCGCAGTTCACGTAAGGCCGGCAGCTCCAAGGGCCGCAGTGCAGGGCCAAAACCCCAGCCCTGGACCAGATCACCCACGGCGATCTCGAAAGCGCCGCGCGATTGCTCGCTGACCCGCAGCGCCGTGGTGATGACCTTCATCAGCTCCCGGGGCACGCTGATCCAGCGATGCCGGGGCGCGGCGTTGAGACGGTTGAGATCTGAATGGGGTCTCCAGCCCGACATCTGTTGCTCGACCTGCGCCACGCTCTGGGCCAGGCGCTCGGCGATGTCCCCGGCGTCCAGGCCCGGGGCGGCGTAGAAGAGCGCGCTGTAGCGGCTGCCCATGGTCGGGCCGTTGAGGCTGTAGCGCTGCAGGCCAATGGTTTCAGTAGACATCTTCACGGTAACGTCCTTGGGCCTTGAGGGTCAGTACGCTGAGGTTGAGGGGCGCCAGAACTTCGTCCAGGGCCTGGATCACACCCCTGGCCATGTCGCGGCTGCCGCAGACCAGCACCTGGGCGCCTTTTTCCACCAGGCGGCGTACCGCCAGGGCGTCGGTCAGCAGCCGGTCCTGCACGTAGCCGGGTTCCTGGACTTGGGAAAAGGCCGCGCGCAGTGCGGTCAGGCGCTGGTCGGCCAGATAGCCCTTGAGTTCCGGTTCGTAGAGAAAATCCGAGGCCGGGTGACGTCCGCCCCAGTACAGGTGCATGGGCTGGCGGGCGCGGTTGCCGCGGATGAACCCCGCCAGGGGCGCGATTCCGGTGCCGGCGCCGATCAGGATCACCGGTTGCTGGCCCTGGGGTGGGCGAAATTGCGGGTTGGGCTGGATGAAACCCCGAATCAGTGCGCCCTCTGGCAGCGCATGGAGCATGCCCGAGCACAGGCCGCCGGGGTGCTTGCGCACGCAGATCTCCAGCACCCCGTCGCTGCTGCAACTGGCCAGGGAGTAGAAGCGCGGCTGGGCGGTGCCGGGGGGCAGGATGCCCACCAGATCGCCGGCCTGGAATGAAGGCTGGCGCTGGCCGCGGCTGTCGGCAGCCTTGAAGCGCAGGATCCGCGTCGGCGCCTGGACCTGATCGCCGTAGGCCACGGATTCCACCAGTTGCCACTCATGGCTGGGCCGGGCACGGGCCTGATGCTGCAGGTCGAGGGGCAAGCCCAGGGCTCGTCCCAGGGCCTGGCCCCAGCGCTGGAACTCCTGGGGCGACTGGCGATGAATGTTTTCCGGGGGCAGCAGGCGCGGGGCGTCGCTGGCGTCCAGGGCGTTCTGCACCTGGTCGGCAAAGCCGCAGAAACGCGGGAACTGGCGGTCGCCGAAGCCCAGTACGGCACACTGCAGGGTGGGCGCCGGCGGGTGTTGTCGCAGGCGGTCGAGGAAGCTGCTGGCCGAGGCTGGGGCATCGCCGTCGCCGTGGGTCGCCGTGAGGATCAACAGCTGGCGGGCCTTGGGGAAGCCGCTGAACTGGTTCATCGGCGCGCTGTGGACCTGGCGCCCGGCGGCTACCAGTGCCTGGTGTAGGGTCCGGGCAAAACCCCAGGTGCTGTTGCTTTCGCTGCCCACCAGGATCACGCAGTCGGCGCTGTGGGCGGGGCTGTTGTCGTCGAGCGTGGCGGCGTTGCGAGGTCGACGCCACCACAGCCACAGGCCGGTGATGCTCATCAGCGGCACCCCCAGGGCGCACACGCCCAGCAGCAGGCCCAGCCACCACAAGCCTTCTCCGGTGTGCAGTTGATAGATGAAGCTCCAGACCCGCTGCGCATCGGTGTAGGGCTGGAAGGCCAGCAGGCTGCCGCTGGCCGGGTCGACCTGACCTTCGCCGCTGTGGGTGCGCAGGCTGTAGAGGTCCCCGGGGGGGCCCGGGTCGGGGTAGACCAGTTCCTCAAGATCGTTCAGGTCCAGGGCCTGGAGCGCCGCCAGGCGGGCCACCGGCAGGGCCGGCCCGGCGCTGACCTGGATCGGGAAGGGCGGCTCGCTGCGGTCGCCCTCGGCAATCAGGCCGAGGGTGGTGGCCGACAGGTACAGCCCGCTCAGGGCCGACAGCAGCAGGCCGAGGAGCGTCAGGCGCCCGACCTCGGCGTGCCAGCGCTGGCTGAAACTGCCGCGCAACGGCCGCAGCAGCTTGGCCCAGCCACCGGCCCGGCGGGCCAGTAGCGCGGCGCCGGACACCGACAGCAGTAGCATCGCCAGGGCGCCCAGGGCCGACACCAGATGGCCAGGGGTGTCGAGAAACAGCGAGCGGTGCAGCTCCTTGATCCAGCGGGCCAAGGCCGAGGGTGTGTAGGGCCCGAGCACGGCGCCGGTGCGCGGATCGACGCTGCTGGCCAGGGCCTGGCCGTCCTGGTTGTGGTAGACGATCAGCGTGCCCGAGGGGGTGCGGCGCAATTGTTCAATCCCGCTCAGTTGGCCGGCCAGGCGCCCGGCCAGTTGCGCCACCGTGACTTCGCCTGCTGCCGGTGGCGGCGTGCGCAGGCGCTCCAGGGTCGGGTTCAGCGCCAGGGTCGCGCCGCTGATGGCCAGCAACATCACCAGCAGGGCGGCGAGCAATCCGGGAATCGAGTGCAACGAACGCAACATGATCGGGCCTCCTGGCAGGGGTTACAGGTCGTAGCGCAGGGACTGCACATAGGTGCCGCCGCTGGCCGGCTGGCCCGCGCCCTGGAGCGTCAGGGGCAGGATCACGTCGGCGCGGATGTCGCGCTGGTCCTCCACGGCGCTGTCGATGCGGATCTGATAGCCGGCGTCGATCAGGCTGTCCGCCAGTTCGGCGCTGACGGTCAGGCTCTCGCCGCTGCCGACGCTGGCTCCGGTGACGCCGTCGTACTGCGCGCTGCTCATGCCGCCGCCACGGGCCCAGCCCGGCAGGTGCTTGTAGTACTTGGCCTTCTTGCCGGCGACCCAGAGGGTCTTCTGGTAGGCGCCGTTGGCATCGGTGAGGTAGATCGCCAGGTAGGCGCCGCTGCCGCTGTAGGGCTTGAGATGGGTGGTCAGGGTGACTTCACGGGCCTGGGCCAGCGCTGGCAGGGCCAGGGCAGTGGCGAGGCAACCGGCGACGACAAGCTTGTGCATGAGGTGGTCCTTTTCGATGAATGTGGCTGCAGCCTGGACCGCCTAGCTGACAGCAACCTGAAGGGCGTTGAAAAAACTTCACGGCCAGGCGCTGCCCCTTGAATGGGCTTTTGCTGATCTGTCTCCCGTCGCCAGGACCTGGCTCTGGTTACCCTGCCCAGGCCGCTGGTGCTTCAGGCTCCCGTCAGGTTCAGCGGTTAAGGTGCAGCAGCACACAGGTCAGAGGAGAGCGTCGATGCGGGTGTTACTGGTGGAGGATGCGGCAGGGCTGGGGGACGCGGTGCGCGAGCAGATTGCCGACGATGGTCACGCCGTGGATTGGGTGCAGCGCCTGGAACAGGCCCGGGCCAGTGTCGCCAGCACGCCCTACGACCTGATCCTGCTGGACCTGATGCTGCCCGACGGCCGTGGTCTGGAGTTCCTGCGCCAGCGCCGCAGCGCCGGGGATGCGACGCCGGTGATCATCCTCACCGCCCAGGACCAGATATCCGAACGCATCGCCGGGCTCAACGCCGGCGCCGACGACTACCTGGTCAAGCCCTTCGACCTGTTCGAGCTGTCGGCGCGGGTCGCCGCCGTGGCCCGACGCTACAGCGGCAACCCCAACCCGCAGATCCGCCTCGGAGAGCTGCACGTGGACCTGAGCGCCCGCACCGTGCAGCGCGGCGGCAGCAGCATCGACCTGACCGCCCGCGAGTGGGCGGTGTTCGAGGCCTTTGTCCAGCGCCCCAACGCCTTGCTCTCCAAGCCCCAGCTGGAGGAGCGGCTGTATGCGTTCGGCGCGGAAATCGAGAGCAACACCATCGAGGTCTACGTCAGCCGCCTGCGCAAGAAGCTGGGCCGCGAACTGATTGAAACCGTGCGCGGCATGGGCTACCGGCTGATGCCGGCATGAAGCGTCCCATCAGCTTGCACAAACGCCTGAGCCTGGGCCTGACGCTGGGCATGACCCTGCTCTGGCTGGGAGCCACCGCCGGCACCTGGCTGGTGGTCCAGCACGAGCTGGACGAAACCTTCGACAGCGCCCTGGAAGCCACCGCCCAGCGCATCCTGCCCCTGGCCGCGCTGGAGATCGGCAACCGCCGCGGGCCGCGGCGGGCACGGCACGTGGCAACCCTGAAGATGGACAGCGAATACCTGACCTACGTGGTGCGCGACGCCGAAGGACGGATCCTGATGCGCTCCCACGACGCCAAGCTGAAAATCTTCAGCCACCGGCCGAGCCCGGGCTTTACCACCACCGGCCAATACCGCCTGTACAGCGCCAGCGTCGAGTACGGCTCGATTGTCATCGAGATCGCCGAACCCCTGGCCCATCGCCGCGAAGCCTCGCGGGAGGCGTTGCTCGCCATGCTGCTGCCCTTGCTCGGGCTGATTCCCATCAGCCTGCTGGGCACCTGGCTGTTCGTGCGTATCAGCCTGCGCAGCGTGCTGGCCTATCGTCGGGCGGTGGAATCCCGGGGGGTGGGCGATCTGTCACCGATCAAGGTGGCGCACCTGCCGGCGGAAATCGATCCCTTGGCCGAGGCGGTCAATCATCTGCTGGAGCGCCTGCGCAAGGCCCTGGAGTCCGAGCGCAGCTTCACCGCCAACAGCGCCCATGAACTGCGCACCCCGCTGGCGGCGACCCTGGCGCAGATCCAGCGCCTGCGTCAGGCAGCCCCGCAGGGGCCGTTGCAGGTCCGGGCGACGAAGATCGAGGACGGCCTGCGGGAACTGGTCCGGCTTTCGGAAAAGCTCATGCAACTGGCCAAGGCCGAGGGTGGCGGGCTGCTGTCGCAAACCCCCGAGGATCTGATTCCGCTGCTGGCCCATGGCGTAGAGGAATGGCAGCGCGGCGCTGCCTCGCGCCTGCGCTTGCAACTGCCGGAGGCGGCCCGGGTCTGCACCGCCATCGACCCGGACGCCTTTGGCATCCTGCTGCGCAACCTGATCGAGAACGCCTTGAAGTACGGTGATCCGGCGCAGGCGGTGGACATCAGCCTGAGCGCCGACGGTTGTTTGCGGGTGGTCAATGGCGGGCCGCCGGTACCTTTGGCCGTACTGCAGCGCCTGACCGAGCGTTTCGTGCGTGGCAACAGCGAGACCAGCGGCTCCGGCCTGGGGTTGGCGATTGTCCAGAGCATCGTCCATGGAGTGGGTGGCCAGATGCACTTGGCCTCGCCAGCCGCTGGGCGCGACGATGGCTTCGAAGTGCGCGTGCACTTTCCCCAATAGATGCCAACTGCGCATCGCAGATGCTGTCTTGCCAGCGAGGTGTCCGCGAGGGCGATGCAAGGCTCAAGGGCCTCTTCGCCGGCAAGCCGGCTCCTACAGGGAGCTGCACGGTCCATCTGCCTGCTGTAGGAGCTGTCTTGCCAGCGAAGGCGCCCGTCCAGGCGATGCAAGGCTCAAGGGCCTCTTCGCCGGCAAGCCGGCTCCTACAGGGAGCTGCACGGTCTATCTGACTGCTGTAGGAGCTGGCTTGCCAGCGAAGGCGCCCGTCCAGGCGATGCAAGGCTCAAGGGCCTCTTCGCCGGCAAGCCGGCTCCTACGGGGAGCTGCACGGTCTATCTGCCTGCTGTAGGAGCTGGCTTGCCAGCGAAGGCGCCCGCCCAGGCGATGCAAGGCTCAAGGGCCTCTTCGCCGGCAAGCCGGCTCCTACGGGGATCTGCACGGTCTATCTGACTGCTGTAGGAGCTGGCTTGCCAGCGAAGGCGCCCGCGAGGGCGGTGCAGGACTCAAGGGCCTCTTCGCCGGCAAGCCGGCTCCTACGGGGATCTGCACGGTCTATCTGCCTGCTGTAGGAGCTGGCTTGCCAGCGAAGGCGCTCGCCCAGGCGATGCCGGGCTCGCGGGCCTATTCGCCGGCCAGCTGACCAGCCCGCTCCTGCAGGGGCGGGGTTCATTCGCCGCGGATGTACTGCTCCAGCTGGCGGATCAGGTCGGCCTGTTCGGCAATGGCTTCCTTGACCAGGTCGCCGATGGACAGCAAGCCCAGCAACTGGCCGTTCTCCACCACCGGCAGGTGGCGCAGGTGGCTGTCGGTCATGATGCTCATGCAGGTCTCCACGCTCTGGTGGGAGTCCACGGTGATCACCGGCGAGCTCATGATGGCGCTGACCGGGGTGCCCACCGACGACCGCCCGTGGAGCACCAGCTTGCGCGCGTAGTCGCGCTCGCTGATAACCCCGACCACCACGCCATTGTCCAGGACCGGCAGGGCGCCGACGTTTTTCTCGGCCATCACCATCAGCGCCTCCAGGACCATCTGGTGCGGGGCGATGGTGTGCACTTGCTGGTTGTGCTTGGCCTTGAGTTTCAGCAGTTCTGCGACGCTCTTCATGGGGCGCTCCGGTTGTTCTGCGTGGGGCGGCGATGCACCGCCCTGAGGGTTTCTAAAGAATCGTAGAGACTCGAGCAACCGGCAAGGCTGAAAACGGCAGATAAACGGCGAAAAACGTCAGCCAGGGGATTTTTTTCATCACCGCCCCCCATAAGCAAGCCGTCAGTGTCAGTTGAAGCGCTGCAAGGAAAAACTCCCCAGGTCGATTTCGCTGTGGCCATCCACCTGCTGCTGGGCCAGGGCTTCGCCAATCGCTGCCGAATGCTTGAAGCCATGGCCGGAACAGGCGCTGACCACGGTGACGTTGGCCAGGCGCGGGTGGCGGTCGATGATGAAGCCCGAGTCCGGGGTCACGGTGTAGGCGCAGACGCTGGCCTTCACCAGCTCCGGCGCCAGCCCGGCCATATGTGGCGCCACCAGTCCACGGAACAGGTGCAGGGCATCGGCGGCACTGGGTTGCCGGTCGAGGCTGTCCGGCTGGCTGCTGGTGCTGTACTGCTCGGTGGCGATTTTCACGCTGCCTTCCCCGGCAATCGGCGGGAAGCCGTAGCAGGTGTCCAGGTCGTCGGCGCTGTGCAGGATGAAACTCGGCGAACGGGCGGGGTAGTGGTGCGGCTCATCGAGGCGGAACCAGTACAACTGCTGGCGACAGACCTGCAGCAGGGCGTCGAAGGGCGCCCCCAGCAGCTGCGCCGACCACATGCCGGCGCTGACGATGACTCGCCGGGCGCTGATCGACGAACCGGCGCTGATGATCTCCACCCCCTCGGCACCGGACTCGAGCTCTAGCACCGTCTGGCCGGTGATCAGGGTGGCCCCCAGTTGCCGGGCCCGGGTCAGTTGCGCGTCGATGCAGCGTTCCGGGCGGACAAAACCGCCACCGGGTTCGAAATAGCCTCGGGCGCTGTCGTCCAGCGGCGCGAACTGCGGGAAGCGCCGGCGGATCTCGGCGGCGTCCAGCACCTGGTGCTCGATGCCATAGCGCCGGGCCAGCTCGATGCTGTTGTCGGTGAAGTCCCGGGCATCGGCCGGGCGCTGCGGGTCGGTGCTGGCGGTCATCACCAGCACCCCGCACTGTTCGAACAACTGCACATCCAGCTCGGCCTCCAGCTCGCGCCAGATCTGCTGCGAACGGATCGCCAGGGGTACATAAGCCGCGCCTTCACCCACCGCCTGGCGGGTGATGCGGGTGTCGCCATGGCTGGAGCCCTGGTCATGGGGCGGGGCGAAGCGGTCGATGCCCGCCACCTTCACGCCGCGTTTGGCCAGTTGATAGAGGGTGGCGGCGCCCATGGCGCCCAGGCCCACGACGACAACATCGAAATCGGGTGTGTGCACGGCAAGATCCTTGGAAAGGGAGGCTCAGCGGTGATTGATGGTGGCCAGGGTCATGGGCGCGATGATCCGGTGGAACGGCGCCACCGGCAGCATGTACAGGCGCCCCAGGCGGTTGTGCGGGTGGACCACGGTGGACAGCACCACCGGGCGCTTGCCCTCGGCGGTCAGTGGCTGGAGGTTGAGCGACAGGTGCACGTCCAGGTGCTTGTCGCGGTCCACCACCAGCACCTCGTCGGGGCGCTGGGAAACCAGGGTGAAGATGCCGACCCGGTCGCCGGGCTGGTAGTCCTCGTCGGCCCGGGCCAGGTCGATGCGGGTCAGGGGGCCCAGGTCCTTGAGGCCGAACAGCTGCACCACGCGGTTGCGCAGGCCCATCATGCGGTCGATCCAGGCCGGGGTCTGGCTCATCAGGCACAGCAGGTGGCGCATGGCGCTGCGCTCGGGGTCCTCGGCCAGGGTGCGGCGGCAGTCGATGAAGGTCGCCCCCGGGGCCAGGGCGGCGATGCTGGAGTCATGGGGCAACGGGCAAGGCTGAACGGTGGATTTCATCGGTACTGCTCCCTGAAGGCAGGCCGCGCCGGCAGGCTTTCGCGGCCGTGCGGGTGATGGTCCTGATGATCGACGACGGCGGATTATGACCCAGGGCGCGGCGCGGCAGAGGGTTTTTTCGTCCCAGGCGGCGCTTCAGTTCTGCGGCGCTGGCGGGCGCATTTCCAGCCAGCCGATGCTCTGCTTGCCGTAGCCGGTGCTGTCCAGCAGGTGCCGGGCATCGAACCATTGCTGGCCTTCCTGGCTCTGCCATTGTTCGCCCCAGCTGTTGAGCACTTTGAGCCCTTCCTGGCACTGGCCCTGGGGTGTGCACAGGCGGGCATGACCATAGGCCACCAGGCTGTGCTGGTACTGCGCCGGGCATTGTTTCTGCCCGGCGTCGCGGTACAGGCAGACGTTGGCGATGATCACCGGGTTGCCGGCGTCGAGCGCCTGGGTCAGAGCCTGGTACAGGCCGGCGAAGTGCTGCTGCCGGGCGTTCTCCGGCAGGGCGCGGATCTGCATCTTGTCCTTGAATTCGAAGAACGCCCGGCGGCTGGCGCGCCGGCATTCGGGGGGAATGATGATCGCCGCGAAGAAACCGCCGAAGTGCGGTTGGCCCAAGGCCCGGCCGATACCCCCGGCATCCCGGGTGGTGGCATAGATCGCCTTGAGCTGCGCCACCTGGGCATCGCTGGCGCTGCAGTCGGTGCAAGGGGCCTTGAGCCGGTGCTGCTGATAGAAATCGTCCAGTGCGTTGAGCACCGCGCGTTGGGCCTTGATGTCTTCAGCGGTGATGGCGCCGCTGGGTACGAAGCGGTCCTTGAACAGTTTCTCTTCGGAAAAGCACGCTTGGGACACCGCGTGCCCCACCATCAGCGCGGCGGTTTCCAGGGTGTAGAGCGGGTCGCCGCCCTCGTCGATGTCCTCGTAGGAGCCGACGCTGTCCACATCCCCGGTGGGCTTGCGGCCGTAGCGCGCCATGTCCAGGGGCGCCGCCAGCTGGTTCTTGTCGATCCGCGTGCAATCCTCCTTCGCCGCCTGGCACTGGTAATAGTTGAACACCGCCGCGGCGCTGTGGCTGAAGCACAGGCCCAGGCCCTGCTGGGAGGTGGCCGGGGGCAGGTTGCCGATGATGTGCTGGCTGCCCGGGGCCGGCTGGGCGGCAGCCGGCAGGGGCACCAGGGCCAGTACCGGTGGTGCGGCGCTGGCGTGTAGCGGGAACAAGGCCGTAGTCAGCAAAAACGCGCGCAAGCTTGCATGCATATCGAGGGACCGGTTCGGGGTGGTTGAGCGGGGCAGGATCGGGCTTGCTGAATCTAGCCAAAGCCATGGCAACTTGCCATGTGGCGCTTGCCGCGAACGACGGCCGCCGACAAAAAAGGCGCCCGAAGGCGCCAAGGATTCACCCCAACCGAGGGAGCCGGGTGAAGCCGTTCGCAGAAGTGTCGCGGTGGTAAGGCGCGACATGAACGGAAGAGGGGGAGGGCGCCTGCCATGAAGGCGGGCGCCGGGGTGTCATTTGCCCAGCTTGATCCGGGTCCAGCCGCGGTTCATCACCCGCTGGATGGCAATCGGCTGATCGGGCACCGCGTACAGGTTAGCCAGCACGTCCTGGGGCGGGTAGGACGCCGGGTCGTTGCGGATCGCCTCGTCCACCAGCGGCGTGGCTGCCGCGTTGGCGTTGCTGTAGCCCAGGCTGTTGGTGACCTCGGCAATGATGTCCGCGCGCATCAGGAAGTTCATGAACAGGTAGGCGTTGTCGACGTTGGTGGCGTCCTTGGGAATCGCCATCATGTCGTAGAAGCTGCCGGCACCTTCCTTGGGAATGCTGAAGGCGACTTTCTCCTTGTTGCCGGCCTCTTCGGCGCGGGAGCGGGCCTGCAGCACGTCGCCGGAGTAGCCGACGGCCACGCAGATATTGCCGTTGGCCAGGTCCGAGATGTACTTGGAGGAATGGAAGTAGGTCACCGAAGGGCGGATCTTCATGAACAGCTCCTGGGCTTCGAGGATCTGCGCCTTGTCCTTGCTGGTTACCGGGTAGCCCAGGTAGTGCAGGGCCGCCGGCAGCATTTCGGTCGGCGAGTCGAGGAAGCTGATGCCGCAGGCCTTGAGCTTCTCGGCGTTCTCCGGCTTGAACAGCAGGTCCCAGGAGTTGGTCGGTGCGTCCGCGCCCAAGACGGCCTTGACCTTGTCCGGGTTGTAGCCAATGCCGATCGAGCCCCACATATAAGGGAACGCGTGGGCGTTGTCGGGGTCGCTGGCGGAGGCGTTCTTCAGCAGCACCGGGTTGAGGTTCTTCCAGTTCGGCAGCTTGGACTTGTCCAGCTCCTGGTAGACCCCGGCCTTGATCTGCTTGGCCAGAAAGCTGTTGGACGGCACCACGATGTCGTAGCCGGACTTGCCGGTAAGCAGGCGCGCTTCCAGGGTTTCGTTGCTGTCGAAGACGTCGTAGGTGACGTGGATACCGGTCTCGGCCTCGAATTTCTTCAGGGTGTCCGGGGCGATGTAGTCCGACCAGTTGTAGACGCGCAGCACCTTGTCGTTGGCTTGAGCGCCGGTCACCAGTGCGCCCATCAAGGACAGTGAGAGCAGAGTCCTGCCAAGCATTTTCATCACTACAACTCCATTTCTTATTGTGCAGATTGCTGCGTGTGCAACTCGAGGGTTCGGGGTGAGCCTTTTTCGCCAGCAAGCTGGCTCCTACAGGTTTGGGTTATCCGTAGGAGCCAGCTTGCTGGCGAAGAGGCGGTTAGGCCGTCGCAGGTGTTCGTACCTCGGGTTTTTTCGCTGCCGGTGGCTGCCAGGATTCGTTGGCGGTGAATTCCATGGCTTCCTGGATCGCCCGCTTGCGGGCGGCTTCGGCGCGGCGGCCAAAGTACCAGACCAGGAAGGTTACCAGGGACACCGCCAGCAGAATCAGGCTGGCCACGGCGTTGATCTCCGGCTTGACCCCCAGGCGCACCGCCGAGAACACTTCCATCGGCAAGGTGGTGGAACCCGGGCCGGAAACGAAGCTGGCCAGTACCAGGTCATCCAGGGACAGGGCGAAGGACATCATGCCGCCCGCTGCCAGTGACGGCGCGATCATCGGGATGGTGATCAGGAAGAACACCTTGAACGGTCGCGCCCCCAGGTCCATGGCCGCTTCTTCGATGGACAGGTCCAGCTCCCGCAGGCGCGCGGAGACTACCACGGCTACGTAGGCAGCGCAGAATGTGGTGTGGGCGATCCAGATGGTGACGATGCCGCGCTCCATGGGCCAGCCGATCAACTGCGCCATGGCCACGAACAGCAGCAGCAAGGACAGGCCGGTGATCACTTCCGGCATCACCAGCGGTGCGGTGACCAGGCCGCCGAACAGGGTGCGGCCCTTGAAGCGGGTGACCCGGGTCAGCACGAAGGCCGCCAGGGTGCCCAGGGCCACCGCGGCAATGGCGGTGTAGCAGGCGATTTCCAGGGAACGCATCACCGAGCCCATCAGTTGCTGGTTGTCCAGCAGGCCGACGTACCACTTGATCGACCAGCCGCCCCACACCGTCACCAGTTTGGAGGCGTTGAACGAGTAGATCACCAGGATCAGCATCGGCAGGTAGATGAACAGCAGGCCCAGCACCAGCATCAGTTTGGAAAATTCGAAACGCTTCATGCCCGTGCCTCCATCTCTTTGGCCTGGCTGCGGTTGAACAACAAGATCGGAATGATCAGGATCGCCAGCATCACCACCGCCAGGGCCGAGGCCACCGGCCAGTCACGGTTGTTGAAGAATTCCTGCCACAGCACGCGGCCGATCATCAGGGTTTCCGGGCCGCCCAAGAGTTCCGGAATCACGAACTCGCCCACCACCGGGATGAACACCAGCATGCAGCCGGCGATGATGCCGTTCTTGGCCAGGGGCACGGTGATCTTCCAGAAGTTGTTGAAGTTGCTCGAACCCAGGTCCGAGGCCGCTTCCAGCAGGCTCTGGTCGTGCTTGACCAGGTTGGCGTACAGCGGCAGGACCATGAACGGCAGGTAGGCGTAGACCACGCCTATATAGACGGCAGTGTTGGTGTTGAGGATTTCGATCGGCTGCGAGATCAGCCCGGTCCACAGCAGGAATGCATTGAGCAGGCCGTTGTTGCTGAGGATGCCCATCCAGGCGTAGACGCGGATCAGGATCGCGGTCCAGGTCGGCATCATGATCAGCAGCAACAGCACGTTTTGCGCGTCCTTGCCGGTCTTGGAGATGGCGTAGGCCATGGGGAACCCCACCGCCAGGCACATCAGGGTGCTGAGCAGCGCCACCTTCAACGAGCCCAGGTAGGCCGAGAGGTACAGCTCGTCACCGGCCAGCATGGCGTAGTTGCCGAGGTTCAGCAGCAGCTGGAATTTCTGCTCGGCGTAGCTGTAGATTTCGGTGTAGGGCGGGATCGCCAGGGCCGCTTCCGAGAAGCTGATCTTCATCACCAGGAAGAACGGCAGCATGAAGAACAGGAACAGCCAGAGGAACGGAATGCCGATCACCAGCTTGCGGCCGCTGGGCAGCACACGGGTCAAACGCTGATTGAGAGTCATGGCCGAGGTCCTCATGCGCGCAGTACCACGCCGCTGTCGTCTTCCCACCAGACGTAGACTTCGTCATCCCAGGTTGGCCGCGCGCCACGGCGCTCGGCGTTGGCCATGAACGACTGGACGATCTTGCCGCCAGGCAGCTCGACGTAGAACACCGAGTGGCCGCCCAGGTAGGCGATGTCGTGCACCTTGCCCTTGGACCAGTTGTAGCGCGCCTCGGGCTTGAGGGTGGTGACCAGCATCTTTTCCGGGCGAATGGCGTAGGTCACCGACTTGTCCTGCACCGAGGTGCTGACGCCGTGGCCGACGTAGATCTTCTGCTCCAGGTCCGGGCTGTGGATGATCGCGTAGCCTTCCAGGTCTTCGGTGACGGTGCCGTCGAAGGCATTGACGTTGCCGATGAACTCGCACACCAGGCGGCTCACAGGGGCTTCGTAGATGTCCACTGGGCTGCCGGTCTGGGCGATCCAGCCCAGGTGCATGATGGCGATGCGCTGGGCCATGGTCATGGCTTCTTCCTGGTCGTGGGTCACCATCACGCAGGTCACCCCGACCCGCTCGATGATCTCCACCAGCTCCAGTTGCATCTGCGAGCGCAGCTTCTTGTCCAGGGCACCCATGGGTTCGTCCAGCAAGAGCAGTTTCGGGCGCTTGGCCAGGGAGCGGGCCAGGGCCACGCGCTGGCGCTGGCCGCCGGAGAGCTGGTGCGGCTTGCGCTTGGCGTACTGGGTCATGTGCACCAGGCGCAGCATTTCTTCTACCCGGGCATCGATCTCGCTGGCCGGCAGGCGATCCTGCTTGAGGCCAAAGGCAATGTTCTGGGCCACCGTCATGTGGGGAAACAGGGCGTAGGACTGGAACATCATGTTGATCGGCCGCTCATAGGGCGGCATGTCGGTGATGTCCACGCCATCCAGCAGGATGCGGCCTTCGGTGGGCCGTTCGAAGCCGGCGAGCATGCGCAGCAGGGTGGACTTGCCGGAACCGGAGCCGCCCAGCAGGGCGAAGATCTCGCCCTGGTGGATCTCCAGGGACACATCGTCCACGGCCACGGTTTCATCGAACTTCTTGGTCACGCGATCGATCTTCACCAGGACCTTTTGCGGGCTCGGGTTGCCTTCGAGGGCCTTCCGGTAAGTGCTGGAGGCGTTTGCCATGTGAAACTCCCAACAGGTGTCAGCAGCCTGGCCAATTCGGCCGGGCTTAAAGGTTGATTGCCAACCCGCCGGGGCGGGTTGATTCGGCGCTGCCTCCCTGGCGGCCTGACGCTATTTGTTGTTGTGGTCTTGCCGTGTGTTGCTCACGCCGAACGTCGGGCGCGCACAGGCGCGCTCGCCGCGGGGCAGGGCGTGATGAATCGTCTGGGGTGCTGGCTGGCCGGGGCCGGTGGTTCAGCGCCGTTGCGCGGCCCGTTGCCGGCAGGCGTCGCCAAAGGCCTGGAAGATCCGCAGGTAGGCCGGGTTCGACAGCACCTGCCATTCCGGGTGCCATTGCACGCCGAAGGCAAAGGCCTGGCTGTGTTCCACCGACAGCGCCTCGATCAAGCCGTCCGGCGCCACGGCCTCGACCCGCAGGCCCGGGGCCAGGCGGTCGACGCCCTGGCTGTGGATCGAGTTGACCTGGATCTCGCCGGCCAGGCCCATGGCTTCGAACACTCCGCCGGGCTGGATCGCCACCGGGTGCGCCGGGGCGTACTGCACCTCGATGCGTGGGTCGTCGGCTTCGCGGTGGTCCATGTAGCCCGGCAGTTCATGCACCTTCTGGTGCAGGCTGCCGCCGAAGGCCACGTTCATTTCCTGGAAGCCGCGGCAGATGCCGAGCACCGGCACGCCGGCGGCAATCGCCGCGCGCAGCAGGGGCAGGGTGGTGGCATCGCGCTGCGGGTCATGGGCGGTGCCCGGCTCGCTGGGAGTGCCTTGGTAATGGAAGGGGTCGACATTGGACGGCGAGCCGGTAAACAGCAGCCCATCCACTTGCCGCAGCAGATCGTCGATATCGATCAGATCCGCCAGGGAAGGAATGATCAGGGGCAGGCCCTCGGCCGCGACGCTGACAGCACGCAAGTACTTGTCGCCGCTGACGTGGTAGGGGTGCAGGCCGATCTCTTTGACGCACGCAGTAACGCCGATCAATGGCTTGAATGCCATTTTTATCACCTCGAAATTCACGCTGGAACGAGTTTTTCCAGAGCTTATCCTCGTTGATTTTAATTAACAACTTCCATGTAAAAAATTCTAAACGTTATTCGCTTGAAACCCGCAGGCGGCGCGGATTGCGCGGTGTATCGACCTTTCGTGAGGCAAAATAATTGACGAATGGCAGCCTCTGTTGGCTATTGACTCCGGTTTTTCTTTCGGGTTGACTGCTGGCGTGTCACAGCAGTGAACATAATAATTAACACAATAGGTGCATCATGTCGGTCCCCCCGCGTGCCATTCAGCTCAATGAAGCCAATGCCTTCCTGAAAAAACACCCCGAGGTTCTCTACGTCGATCTGCTGATTGCAGACATGAACGGTGTGGTGCGCGGCAAGCGCATCGAGCGCACCGCGCTGCACAAGGTCTATGAGAAGGGCATCAACTTGCCGGCCTCGCTGTTTGCCCTGGATATCAACGGTTCCACGGTGGAAAGCACCGGCCTGGGCCTGGACATCGGCGACGCCGACCGCATCTGTTATCCGATCCCCGGCACCCTGTCCGTCGAGCCTTGGCAGAAGCGTCCCACCGCGCAGTTGCTGATGACCATGCACGAGATCGAAGGCCAGCCGTTCTTCGCCGACCCGCGCGAAGTGCTGCGCCAGGTGGTGAGCAAGTTCGACGCCCTGGGCCTGACCATCTGCGCTGCCTTCGAGCTGGAGTTCTACCTGATCGACCAGGACAACGTGAACGGCCGGCCGCAGTCGCCGCGTTCGCCGATTTCCGGCAAGCGTCCGCAATCGACCCAGGTGTACCTGATCGACGACCTCGACGAATACGTGGACTGCTTGCAGGACATTCTCGAAGGTGCCAAGGAGCAAGGCATCCCGGCCGATGCCATCGTCAAGGAAAGCGCCCCGGCGCAGTTCGAGGTCAACCTGCATCACGTCAGCGACCCGATCAAGGCCTGCGACTACGCGGTGTTGCTCAAGCGCCTGGTGAAGAACATCGCCTACGACCATGAAATGGACACCACCTTCATGGCCAAGCCCTACCCGGGCCAGGCCGGCAACGGCCTGCACGTGCACATCTCGATCCTCGACAAGCAGGGCAACAACATCTTCGCCAGTGAAGACCCGCAAACCAACGAGGCTCTGCGTCACGCCATCGGTGGTGTGCTGGAAACCCTGCCGGAGCAGATGGCGTTCCTGTGCCCCAACGTCAACTCCTACCGCCGCTTCGGCGCACAGTTCTACGTGCCGAATTCGCCAACCTGGGGCATCGACAACCGCACCGTGGCCGTGCGCGTGCCCACCGGGTCCGCCGATGCCGTGCGCATCGAGCACCGAGTGGCCGGCGCCGACGCCAATCCCTATCTGTTGATGGCTTCGGTGTTGTCCGGCATCCATCACGGCCTGACCAACAAGATCGAGCCTGGCCCGGCCATGGAAGGTAACGCCTACGAGCAGAGCGAGCCGAGCCTGCCCACCAACCTGCGGGATGCCCTGCGGGTGCTGGACGACAGTGAGGTGATGGCCAAGTACATCGACCCGATGTACATCGACGTCTTTGTCGCCTGCAAGGAAAGCGAGTTGGCCGAGTTCGAAAACTCCATTTCCGACCTCGAATACAACTGGTACCTGCACACGGTCTGATGATCGTTCCTCAGGGCTGTACGAGAACTTGCCGAGCCGGCCTGCAACCCGGTGCAGGCGGTTTTCGTGCAGACCCTTCCTGCGTGGAGTCGACACCATGAGCAAAACCCGCAGCGACTGGGAGCAGTGCTTCCAGTCCCTCACCCTTGAAGGCCGTGCCTTTATCGACGGCCAGTACTGCGACGCCGCCAGCGGCGCAACGTTTGAGTGCCTGAGTCCGGTGGACGGGCGCTTTCTGACCAAGGTGGCCAGCACCGATCAGGCCGATGCCGACCGGGCCGTTGCCGTGGCGCGCCAGGCGTTCAACTCCGGCGTCTGGTCGGGCAAGGCCCCGGCCGAGCGCAAGCGCATCCTGATTCGTTTTGCGGAACTGATCCTTGAGCACCAGGAAGAGTTGGCGCTTCTGGAAACCCTGGACATGGGCAAGCCGATTGGCGACTCCCTGGCCATCGATATTCCTGCTACCGCCAATGCGATCCGCTGGAACGCCGAGGCTATCGACAAGCTCTACGATGAAGTCGCGGCCACGCCCCACGATCAACTGGGCCTGGTGACCCGCGAGCCGTCTGGCGTAGTGGCGGCCATCGTGCCGTGGAATTTCCCGCTGATCATGGCCAGTTGGAAGTTCGCCCCGGCCCTGGCGGTAGGTAATTCCTTCATCCTCAAGCCGTCGGAAAAGTCGCCGCTGACTGCGATCCGTATCGCCCAGTTGGCCCTGGAGGCCGGCATTCCCAAAGGCGTGTTCAACGTGCTGCCGGGCTACGGTCACACTGTCGGCAAGGCCCTGGCCCTGCATATGGATGTGGACGTGCTGGCCTTTACCGGCTCCACCGCGGTAGGCAAGCAACTGCTGGTGTATTCCGGTGAAAGCAACATGAAGCGGGTGTGGCTGGAAGCCGGTGGCAAAAGCCCCAACGTGGTGTTCGCCGATGCCCCGGACTTGCGTGAAGCAGCAGAAGCCGCCGCCGCGGCCATCGCCTTCAACCAGGGCGAAGTCTGCACCGCCGGCTCGCGCCTGCTGGTGCAACGCTCGATCCGCGAGCAGTTCATTCCGTTGCTGGTGGAGGCCCTCAAGGGCTGGACACCGGGCCACGCCCTCGACCCGCAAACCCGGGTTGGCGCGGTAGTGGATCAGCGTCAGCTGGACAACGTGCTGCGCTATATCGAGATCGGCAAGGAGCAGGGCGGCGAACTGCTGGCCGGTGGTGTGCGCACCCTGGAAAGCACCGGCGGCCTGTATGTCGAGCCGACGATCTTTGACGGCGTGACCAACGCCATGCGTATCGCCCGGGAAGAGATCTTCGGCCCGGTACTGTCGATCATCAGCTTCGACACTGAAGAAGAAGCGTTGCAGATTGCCAACGACAGCATCTTCGGCCTGGCAGCCGGGGTCTGGACCGCCAACCTCAGCCGTGCCCACCGCTTCGCCCGTGGCTTGCGCGCAGGCAGCGTGTGGGTCAACCAATACGACGGCGGTGACATGACCGCACCGTTCGGTGGCTTCAAGCAGTCCGGCAACGGCCGCGACAAGTCGTTGCACGCCTTCGACAAATACACCGAGCTCAAAGCGACCTGGATCAAGCTCTAACTCTTATAACAACAGCGGCGGCGGGCCTGGGCCCGTACCCGCTGGGGAATTTCTCATGCAAACCTACGTGAACAGCTACTACGCCGCGACCCGCAACCAGACCACCGACTACCCGCAGCTCGAAGAGTTGGTGGAGTGCGACGTCTGTGTGATCGGCGCCGGCTACACCGGCCTGTCCTCGGCCTTGTTTCTGGCGGAAGCGGGCTACAGCGTCACCGTGCTCGAAGCGGCCAAGGTCGGCTTCGGCGCCAGCGGGCGCAACGGCGGACAACTGGTCAACTCCTACAGCCGCGACGTGGACGTGATCGAAGAACGCTACGGCGAAAAGAGCGCCGAAGTGCTCGGCAGCATGATCTTCGAAGGCGCCGACATCATCCGTCAGCGCATCCAGCACTATGACATCCAGTGCGACTACCGCCCCGGGGGCATCTTCGCTGCCCTGAACAACAAGCAGCTCAAAGGCCTGGCGGAACAGAAGCGTAACTGGGAGCGCCTGGGCAACAACAATCTGCAGATGCTCGACAAGGCCCAGATCAATCGCGAGGTCGGTACCAAGAACTACATCGGCGGCCTGCTGGACCTGCAGGGTGGGCACATTCACCCGCTGAACCTGGCCTTGGGTGAGGCCAGCGCCATTATCGGGCTGGGCGGCAAAATCTTCGAACAATCGGCGGCGGTGGAAATCACCTACGGCGAACCCAACGTGGTCCGCACCGCCAAGGGTGTGGTCCGCGCCAAATACCTGCTTATTGCCGGTAACGCCTATCTGCAGCAGGACCTGGATCCGCGCGTGACCCGCAAAAGCATGCCTTGCGGCTCGCAGATCGTGGTCACCGAGCAACTGCCAGAATCGCTGGCGCGCAGCCTGATCACCAACAACTATTGCGTGGAAGACTGCAACTACCTGCTGGACTACTTCCGCCTGACCGGCGACAACCGCCTGCTGTATGGTGGTGGAGTGGTCTACGGCGCTCGTGAACCGGATGATATCGAGCAACTGATCCGGCCGAAGATCCTCAAGACCTTCCCTCAGCTCAAGGACGTGAAGGTCGACTACCGCTGGACCGGCAACTTCCTGCTGACCATGTCGCGCATGCCGCAGTTTGGCCGTATCGAAAAGAATGCCTACTACATGCAGGGCTACAGTGGGCACGGCGTGACCTGTTCACACCTGGCGGGCAAGTTGATCGCCGAGATGATTCGTGGCGACGCCGAGCGTTTCGATGCCTTCGCCTCGCTGCCACATATGCCGATGATTGGCGGGCGTACCTTCCAGGCTCCGCTGACCGCCATGGGCGCGGCGTACTACGCTCTGCGTGATCGCTTCGGTATCTGATGGGCATTGTCAGGCGCCTTCTATATAGAGGGCGTCTGATGATGAGCGAGAATGCCGGTACTGTTGCTTGTGGCGAGGGCGCTTGTCCCGCCCTGCGGCACGGCAGTCGTAATCCGGGAGATCGAATCCTGCGGGCGAATCTTGGTCCCCTGGATTGTCAACGCTATGCCCTTCAGCAATAGCAGGTTTCCTCACCTACAACGGGTGATTTTTTGTACCTGTAGCCTCCACCAATCCTGCATAAATTTCACCGCCCATTTCCCTGATCGCCGGTCTTTACAGTAGCTGTGTCAAACATGTTTAAATAGCCGCCGTTTCAGGCTCCAGGGGCAGCCAGTTCGCGATAATCGCGACCCAACCGCCGCAACTTACCCTTAAGTTCCTCTCACATAAGGCTGTTATGGACACGGGCACCCGACTCAAACTCGTTCGCGAAAGCTACAAACTCTCCCAGCGTGAGCTGGCTCGTCGTAGCGGCGTGACCAATGCCACTATCTCCCTGATCGAGCAGAATCGAGTCAGTCCCTCCGTCAGTTCCCTGAAGAAGCTGCTGGAAGGCATCCCCATGTCATTGGCCGACTTCTTCACCTTCGACCAACCGCCTCGCGAGCACCAATATGTGTTCCGGGCCAACGAACAACCGGACCTGGGCCGCGACGGTCTGCGTCTATTAATGGTGGGGGCGCCGGTGGCGAATCGGCAGATGCGCTTTTTGCGCGAGCAATATGCGCCGGGCGCCAGCTCTGGCGAAGAAGCGATTGTGCATGCGGAAGGGGAGGAGTGTGGGCTGGTTACCCGTGGCACCGTGGAGTTGACGGTGGACGGGCAGGTGAGTGTGTTGAACCCGGGGGACGGCTATTACTTTCCGACCACTTTGCCTCATAGCTTTCGCAATATCGGGCAGGATGAAGCTGAGATCATCAGCGCCAACACCCCAGCGAACTTCTAGGACGCAGGGCATCCAGAGTCGCTGCTAGTGGGACCATATAGTAGTCGCCCATGCCTTCTCCCAGATAAGGGCCTCATTTCAGACTCATCGTTTTCTCATTAGTGGTGTTGTTTGCCCGGGTGCTCTCTATTAGCTGGTGGGAGGCTGGGGATTTCGACCAAGGCCTTGCTCTGCGCCAGGGTTCATAGAAAAAACAAATTAAGTGTTGACGACAGATTCTACAGGTCTATAATTCGCCCCACTTCCGGCGCAGTCGAAACGGAAAACTCCTTGAGATTCAACGAGTTACGCAGTTTTCGACAGCGCTTACGCTTCAGTTCATCGAAGCCAGAAGCAGTTAATAAGGCAGTGTGTTTTCGCCCTATTAACGATTCGATCCTCTCGGTCGAAAGCGGTGAAAAAGAGGTGTTGACAGCAGCGTGTAACGCTGTAGAATTCGCCTCCCGCTAACGAGAGATCGGAAGCGCAAGTGGTTGAAGTTGTTAAGGATTTCCAAGCGAAACTTTGAAAACTTCTTAAAAAATCACTTGACAGCAAATGAGGCTGCTGTAGAATGCGCGCCTCGGTTGAGACGAAAGATCTTAACCAACCGCTCTTTAACAACTGAATCAAGCAATTCGTGTGGGTGCTTGTGGAGTCAGACTGATAGTCAAAAAGATTATCAGCATCACAAGTTACTCCGCGAGAAATCAAAGATGTAACCAACGATTGCTGAGCCAAGTTTAGGGTTTTCTCAAAACCCAAAGATGTTTGAACTGAAGAGTTTGATCATGGCTCAGATTGAACGCTGGCGGCAGGCCTAACACATGCAAGTCGAGCGGCAGCACGGGTACTTGTACCTGGTGGCGAGCGGCGGACGGGTGAGTAATGCCTAGGAATCTGCCTAGTAGTGGGGGATAACGTCCGGAAACGGGCGCTAATACCGCATACGTCCTACGGGAGAAAGTGGGGGATCTTCGGACCTCACGCTATTAGATGAGCCTAGGTCGGATTAGCTAGTTGGTGAGGTAATGGCTCACCAAGGCTACGATCCGTAACTGGTCTGAGAGGATGATCAGTCACACTGGAACTGAGACACGGTCCAGACTCCTACGGGAGGCAGCAGTGGGGAATATTGGACAATGGGCGAAAGCCTGATCCAGCCATGCCGCGTGTGTGAAGAAGGTCTTCGGATTGTAAAGCACTTTAAGTTGGGAGGAAGGGCAGTTACCTAATACGTGATTGTTTTGACGTTACCGACAGAATAAGCACCGGCTAACTCTGTGCCAGCAGCCGCGGTAATACAGAGGGTGCAAGCGTTAATCGGAATTACTGGGCGTAAAGCGCGCGTAGGTGGTTTGTTAAGTTGGATGTGAAAGCCCCGGGCTCAACCTGGGAACTGCATCCAAAACTGGCAAGCTAGAGTATGGTAGAGGGTGGTGGAATTTCCTGTGTAGCGGTGAAATGCGTAGATATAGGAAGGAACACCAGTGGCGAAGGCGACCACCTGGACTGATACTGACACTGAGGTGCGAAAGCGTGGGGAGCAAACAGGATTAGATACCCTGGTAGTCCACGCCGTAAACGATGTCAACTAGCCGTTGGGAGCCTTGAGCTCTTAGTGGCGCAGCTAACGCATTAAGTTGACCGCCTGGGGAGTACGGCCGCAAGGTTAAAACTCAAATGAATTGACGGGGGCCCGCACAAGCGGTGGAGCATGTGGTTTAATTCGAAGCAACGCGAAGAACCTTACCAGGCCTTGACATCCAATGAACTTTCTAGAGATAGATTGGTGCCTTCGGGAACATTGAGACAGGTGCTGCATGGCTGTCGTCAGCTCGTGTCGTGAGATGTTGGGTTAAGTCCCGTAACGAGCGCAACCCTTGTCCTTAGTTACCAGCACGTTATGGTGGGCACTCTAAGGAGACTGCCGGTGACAAACCGGAGGAAGGTGGGGATGACGTCAAGTCATCATGGCCCTTACGGCCTGGGCTACACACGTGCTACAATGGTCGGTACAAAGGGTTGCCAAGCCGCGAGGTGGAGCTAATCCCATAAAACCGATCGTAGTCCGGATCGCAGTCTGCAACTCGACTGCGTGAAGTCGGAATCGCTAGTAATCGCGAATCAGAATGTCGCGGTGAATACGTTCCCGGGCCTTGTACACACCGCCCGTCACACCATGGGAGTGGGTTGCACCAGAAGTAGCTAGTCTAACCTTCGGGAGGACGGTTACCACGGTGTGATTCATGACTGGGGTGAAGTCGTAACAAGGTAGCCGTAGGGGAACCTGCGGCTGGATCACCTCCTTAATCGACGACATCAGCTGCTCCATAAGTTCCCACACGAATTGCTTGATTCATTGAAGAAGACGATAGAAGCAGCTTTAAGCTCCAAGCTGATAGCTCCAAGCTAACAGTTACAAGCTCGAAATTGGGTCTGTAGCTCAGTTGGTTAGAGCGCACCCCTGATAAGGGTGAGGTCGGCAGTTCGAATCTGCCCAGACCCACCAATTTTGTTATGGGGCCATAGCTCAGCTGGGAGAGCGCCTGCCTTGCACGCAGGAGGTCAGCGGTTCGATCCCGCTTGGCTCCACCATAAACTGCTTCTGAAAGCTTAGAAATGAGCATTCACTTTGAATGTTGATTTCTAGTCTTTTGATTAGATCGTTCTTTAAAAATTTGGGTATGTGATAGAAAGATAGACTGAACGTTACTTTCACTGGTAACGGATCAGGCTAAGGTAAAATTTGTGAGTTCTCTTTTAATTAAGAATGCAAATTTTCGGCGAATGTCGTCTTCATAGTATAACCAGATTGCTTGGGGTTATATGGTCAAGTGAAGAAGCGCATACGGTGGATGCCTTGGCAGTCAGAGGCGATGAAAGACGTGGTAGCCTGCGAAAAGCTTCGGGGAGTCGGCAAACAGACTTTGATCCGGAGATGTCTGAATGGGGGAACCCAGCCATCATAAGATGGTTATCTTGTACTGAATACATAGGTGCAAGAGGCGAACCAGGGGAACTGAAACATCTAAGTACCCTGAGGAAAAGAAATCAACCGAGATTCCCTTAGTAGTGGCGAGCGAACGGGGACTAGCCCTTAAGTGGCTTTGAGATTAGCGGAACGCTCTGGAAAGTGCGGCCATAGTGGGTGATAGCCCTGTACGCGAAAATCTCTTAGTCATGAAATCGAGTAGGACGGGGCACGAGAAACCTTGTCTGAATATGGGGGGACCATCCTCCAAGGCTAAATACTACTGACTGACCGATAGTGAACTAGTACCGTGAGGGAAAGGCGAAAAGAACCCCGGAGAGGGGAGTGAAATAGATCCTGAAACCGTATGCGTACAAGCAGTGGGAGCAGACTTTGTTCTGTGACTGCGTACCTTTTGTATAATGGGTCAGCGACTTATTTTCAGTGGCGAGCTTAACCGAATAGGGGAGGCGTAGCGAAAGCGAGTCTTAATAGGGCGTCTAGTCGCTGGGAATAGACCCGAAACCGGGCGATCTATCCATGGGCAGGTTGAAGGTTAGGTAACACTGACTGGAGGACCGAACCGACTACCGTTGAAAAGTTAGCGGATGACCTGTGGATCGGAGTGAAAGGCTAATCAAGCTCGGAGATAGCTGGTTCTCCTCGAAAGCTATTTAGGTAGCGCCTCATGTATCACTGTAGGGGGTAGAGCACTGTTTCGGCTAGGGGGTCATCCCGACTTACCAAACCGATGCAAACTCCGAATACCTACAAGTGCCGAGCATGGGAGACACACGGCGGGTGCTAACGTCCGTCGTGAAAAGGGAAACAACCCAGACCGTCAGCTAAGGTCCCAAAGTTATGGTTAAGTGGGAAACGATGTGGGAAGGCTTAGACAGCTAGGAGGTTGGCTTAGAAGCAGCCACCCTTTAAAGAAAGCGTAATAGCTCACTAGTCGAGTCGGCCTGCGCGGAAGATGTAACGGGGCTCAAACCATACACCGAAGCTACGGGTATCACGTAAGTGATGCGGTAGAGGAGCGTTCTGTAAGCCTGTGAAGGTGAGTTGAGAAGCTTGCTGGAGGTATCAGAAGTGCGAATGCTGACATGAGTAACGACAATGGGTGTGAAAAACACCCACGCCGAAAGACCAAGGTTTCCTGCGCAACGTTAATCGACGCAGGGTTAGTCGGTCCCTAAGGCGAGGCTGAAAAGCGTAGTCGATGGAAAACAGGTTAATATTCCTGTACTTCTAGTTATTGCGATGGAGGGACGGAGAAGGCTAGGCCAGCTTGGCGTTGGTTGTCCAAGTTTAAGGTGGTAGGCTGGAATCTTAGGTAAATCCGGGATTCTAAGGCCGAGAGCTGATGACGAGTTACCTTTTAGGTGACGAAGTGGTTGATGCCATGCTTCCAAGAAAAGCTTCTAAGCTTCAGATAACTAGGAACCGTACCCCAAACCGACACAGGTGGTTGGGTAGAGAATACCAAGGCGCTTGAGAGAACTCGGGTGAAGGAACTAGGCAAAATGGCACCGTAACTTCGGGAGAAGGTGCGCCGGTGAGGGTGAAGGACTTGCTCCGTAAGCTCATGCCGGTCGAAGATACCAGGCCGCTGCGACTGTTTATTAAAAACACAGCACTCTGCAAACACGAAAGTGGACGTATAGGGTGTGACGCCTGCCCGGTGCCGGAAGGTTAATTGATGGGGTTAGCTAACGCGAAGCTCTTGATCGAAGCCCCGGTAAACGGCGGCCGTAACTATAACGGTCCTAAGGTAGCGAAATTCCTTGTCGGGTAAGTTCCGACCTGCACGAATGGCGTAACGATGGCGGCGCTGTCTCCACCCGAGACTCAGTGAAATTGAAATCGCTGTGAAGATGCAGTGTATCCGCGGCTAGACGGAAAGACCCCGTGAACCTTTACTATAGCTTTGCACTGGACTTTGAATTTGCTTGTGTAGGATAGGTGGGAGGCTTTGAAGCGTGGACGCCAGTCTGCGTGGAGCCATCCTTGAAATACCACCCTGGCAACTTTGAGGTTCTAACTCAGGTCCGTTATCCGGATCGAGGACAGTGTATGGTGGGTAGTTTGACTGGGGCGGTCTCCTCCTAAAGAGTAACGGAGGAGTACGAAGGTGCGCTCAGACCGGTCGGAAATCGGTCGTAGAGTATAAAGGCAAAAGCGCGCTTGACTGCGAGACAGACACGTCGAGCAGGTACGAAAGTAGGTCTTAGTGATCCGGTGGTTCTGTATGGAAGGGCCATCGCTCAACGGATAAAAGGTACTCCGGGGATAACAGGCTGATACCGCCCAAGAGTTCATATCGACGGCGGTGTTTGGCACCTCGATGTCGGCTCATCACATCCTGGGGCTGAAGCCGGTCCCAAGGGTATGGCTGTTCGCCATTTAAAGTGGTACGCGAGCTGGGTTTAGAACGTCGTGAGACAGTTCGGTCCCTATCTGCCGTGGACGTTTGAGATTTGAGAGGGGCTGCTCCTAGTACGAGAGGACCGGAGTGGACGAACCTCTGGTGTTCCGGTTGTCACGCCAGTGGCATTGCCGGGTAGCTATGTTCGGAAAAGATAACCGCTGAAAGCATCTAAGCGGGAAACTTGCCTCAAGATGAGATCTCACTGGGATCTTGAATCCCCTAAAGGGCCGTCGAAGACTACGACGTTGATAGGTTGGGTGTGTAAGCGCTGTGAGGCGTTGAGCTAACCAATACTAATTGCCCGTGAGGCTTGACCATATAACACCCAAGCAATTTGCTTAGAAGCGAATTGCGGTGTGTGAAGACGAAACGAACCGAAAGTTTGCAAACACACAAAGCTATTACATACCCAATTTGCTGATACGTCGAAAGACGGCTCAGTACCCGAATTTCTTGACGACCATAGAGCGTTGGAACCACCTGATCCCATCCCGAACTCAGAAGTGAAACGATGCATCGCCGATGGTAGTGTGGGGTTTCCCCATGTGAGAGTAGGTCATCGTCAAGATTAAATTCCGAAACCCCAATTGCGAAAGCAGTTGGGGTTTTGTTTTTGCGCGAGATAAAAGCCGCAGGAGATGGATGCCTCGGGTGACACTGTCCGGCTGCCAGCATCCGGTGACAGTGCCAAGGTTTGGGTTTTCTGCAAAAGCTTCTCTGGCAAGCGTCCTCATGCCTCGAGCATGAGGTGCAGGCAGCGGCCTAAGACTGGTCAGGACCCTTCAGTCTTCAAACCCTGGGCCGTCCCTTGCTCCCCCGGGCCACTCATGTACTGGGGCGCTCAGGCTCCTTCAGCCCACGAAGAGCAGGGGGACCTGGGCTAACCCTCTATCCGCGTGGCGACATGCGCCATGCGGCTTTCAGGGCCCTCTCGCCAAGCGCTATTCCACATAGCGCAGCCATAGATAGCTCCGATCGGAAATAGCCTTGGTAACGACTGAAATCAAGGCTTGCCGGTGTTCATCGCCGGTGTTGTAGAGCGCACAAAAGTCAGCCGCCACAGCCTTGGCTACGGATGGCTCGGGAGGTTCTGCACGCAGGAAACCAAGATAAGAGGCGCCCACCCCCATCAATTCATAACCATGGGTGAGAGCAAAATGGCGCGCGACGGCAAAATTTTGCGCGGGGTTGAGGTCGCAACTGAAATAGCCGTTGGGAAAAGCAGCCAGCGCCTGACAGGCATGTTCGACTGGAACCAGAAGTGCCGAGAGGGGCTGGTCGAGCAGTGAAACAGGATTCTCCTGATAATCAATCCACTCTTGAAGAGCTTGCTCATCGAGGGTCAGGCCATGGGCGCAGGCGTCTTCGAACGAGGAGGCTGCGACCAGATCGGTGAAATTGCGCAAGCAGATGGCAAACTCGGCTTTGGTGGTTGGATAACCCAGGTACTCCCCGTCCTCGAAGCATTCGGGAGGCAACCCGACGATGTCCTGATCGGAGGCGTCGTCCAGGCCCAGATTGTTGCGCGCGTGCCCGGAGGTGTAGCGGGCCTGGGACAGGTCATCAAGCGAGATGAGTGGCCTGAAGCCGGGGTGGCTGGCTGCGATCTTCCGATAGGCCTCAATCAGCTCATCCAGGCTGGAAATTGCACTCAGGTTGTACTCATCGCATGTGCCTACGGCTGGGTTTTCAGGCTGTGCGTTCCCGCGAAATTGGATATCCATCAAATTGCTACCTGCTTCAGGTTGATACTGGGGTAAATGAGTAAATCTCAGTAGGGGGGCATGGCCGGATACGACGTAGAAAGCGTTTGCCTTTGACTATTCATCCCTGAGCCGCTCACGAGCGGCCTGCAGAAGATCGGCGTAACGGCCCTCGGGTAGGTTCAGGTGCTTTTCCAATACACAGCACAGGTTCCACAAGGCTCTTTTGTTCTGCTTGATCTTCAAGGGTCAACCGATCGCTGTTGCTGAAGCGGCTGACGAATTCGGACAGCACTATGGCTTCATCCAGAAGTCAGAGGAATGAAGAGCGTGTGATCGGATACTGCAGACATGTCAGTTGTCCTCTGGCGGATAGCGTCCTTCGATGACCGACAGGAGTCAGGCTCGAGCAGGGCGATGGTGAGTCAATCGAACTGGCTGAAGAACTCCCCCGAGATCATTTGCTCCAGAAACGCCTTCTGCTCGGCGGTCACCAGGCTCCTGGGGGTATAGCCATGTTCATCGGGAGGTGCGAGCAAACGGGCCTGGGTTTCCCTGGCGACTAGGGCCAGGGCGGCTTTTTCCGCGTCGGAGATCACTGCGAAATAGGTCTCCAGGGACTCCAGCATGCGCACGGACAAGTCCTGTTCCAGATAGTCCTCATCGGTAAACATCAGGTGCCAGATGTAATCGAATGCCAGGTTGGCCAGGGTTTTCATCGTGTCGGTGTCCTTGCAGGAAAGAGTGGCGGCATGCTCATTGACGGCGCTATCCGTAAGCCACGACATTCTACCTTGAGCCTTTGGCCCAGATCTGGTGAGTGATCATCGATCACGACCCGGTACTGTCTGGGAGGGCATGTCCTCCAAGCCTGCCGGCACCATAGACTTAAGTTATCCTGCTCACCGACATAACCCCTTTGGATGCAGACGATGGACCGTGCAGCGGTGATAACAGTGGACTTGAGCGCCGTGACGAGCTCTCGGCAATTGCATCTGACCTTGAGAGACGCCCTGGATTTTCCCGACTGGTACGGCTGTAACTGGGATGCGTTCTGGGACGCCATCAGTGGGCTGGTCTGCCTGCCTCTTCACATTCAGTTCGTGGGTTGGCCGGCGCTGTGCCAGCGCCTGCCCGAGGATGCGCGCTTGATGACGGAATGCCTGGCCAGGATGACGGTCCAATACCCGGAGTCCGCCGCTGATGTAGGGTTTGACTGAATGCAGGTGTTCCTGCGCCAAGGCAGCCCACCCGACCAGGCCGCAGAAAGATGATTGATAAGCGCACAACAGATCATTCAATGGAGAAGCGATTGAGCATCCAGGACCATCCCGAGGACTACAAGCAATTGCGGCAGGCGGTGGCCTTGCTGGAGTCTCCCTCCTTGACTGCGAGGATCTCCGGCCTGATCGGCTCGCCCATCGAGAGCGCGGTCAAGGCCTTGCCGGCATCGGTCTCGAAGAAGATCAACGGCGCCGTGGTGGCGGCCTTGCATTCCTCCGCCGACGCAGCGTTGTGGAGCCTGGAAAACAGCCCGAAGAAGCAGGCCTCGACCCTGTTGCACAAGGTCTATGCGGCTACCTCGGGTGCGGTAGGTGGGGCCTTTGGTTTTGCCGCTTTGTTTGTCGAACTGCCGATCTCCACCACCATCATGATGCGCTCGGTGGCCGATATTGCCCGCAGTGAAGGTTTCGACCTGGATGACTTCGCCACCAAGCAGGCGTGCATCGAGGTGTTTGCCATGGGCGGCAATACCCAGGCCGATGACGCTACGGAAACCGGCTATTACATTACCCGCAGTTTCACTACCCAGGCCATGCAGCAATTGTCCAAGGAACTGGCGGCCATGGCAGCGAAGCAGGGTGCCGGCGCCGCAGGCAGGCTGTCGCCGGGGCAGGTGGGCAAGTGGCTGGCGCTGCTGATCGAGAAAGTCGCTTCGCGTTTCGGCGTGACCATCTCCAGCAAGTTCGCAGCGCAAGCGGTGCCGGTGATCGGCGCCTTTACCGGCGCCACCATCAATGCACTGTTCACCGACTTCTACCAGGACATGGCCCGCGGGCATTTCATCGTCAAACGCTTGGAGGAGAAGTACGGCTTCGAGCCGATCAAGGACGAGTATGCGCGAATCACCGCCCGGCTGGGTGCCCGTTGAAGTCCTGGGTCCGATGAGCGATTTCCCCCTGCTCGACACCCCGCGCCTGCATCTACGGGAATTGACCCGGGCCGATGTTCCTAAGTTGTTCGCCATTCACTGCGATGCCGAGGCCATGCAGTGGTTCGGCACCGACCCACTGACCGAGTACGCTCAGGCCGAGCAGTTGCTGGCCTTGTTCGCCAGTTGGCGGACCTTGCCCAACCCGGGTATTCGCTGGGGCATCGAGGGCAAAGCGGAGTCCGGGCTGCTGGGTACTTGCGGCTTGTTCAAATGGAACCGCCAGTGGCGCAGTTGCGCCATAGGTTTCGAACTGGCGCCAGCGGCCCAGGGCCAGGGGTTGATGGGCGAGGCGCTGCACGCCTGCGTGCGCTGGGGGTTCGAGCATATGGCGCTGAACCGGATCGAGGCCCAGGTGCATCCGCACAACCTCAAGTCTCTCAGACTGTTGGAGCGAGTGGGGTTTGTCCGGGAAGGTGTATCAAGAGAGGCGGGTTACTGGCTGGGTGCCCATCATGACCTGGTTCAGCTGTCTCTTTTAAAGACCGATGTCACGAATTGATGCCGCGAGCAGCAATCAGGTTTCGCTTTACCCCCAGGCGCTGCACTGGGTGCTCGCGACATCACTCAATGTCCGTCATCCACCGGATCGTGGAGGTTCACGATCGGCCCCAGGCCATGGAATGAGGGAAACACCTGCCTTGAGTCGATCTTCAAACCTTGTGCCTGCGCGCACTCCCGGGTTTGTGTCGAATTCCAGGTACGGCGCTCGCCAGTGTAGGTGTGGATGAGTTCGCTGCTGTCCCAATACAGACGTTGCAACAAGCGCTCGAACTGAGTCAGCCAGTCCTCATCGATAGCGTAGAAATCCTTGAAGTACATGGAAAATTGTATCAAGTGGCCGTAATAGCAATGCTCCCGGGAGTTTGGCAACAGGCTGAACAGCGGCTTGCTGATCATTGCGCCGGTCACCGGCAAGCTGTGCAGGATGGCCTGGTTGTAGGATTGGGCTTCGGGCGAAGCATCGAAGCAGTGAATGAAACCGTAGAGGATGCTGCTCATCGGTGGATTGTTCTCCAGACTCGGCTATCTGCAACTGATAGTTTGGTTTTGCTTGGCCAGCTGTTTGATCGACCGTGCTCCCGCGAGCAACTTCTCAACAGCGCTGGCGTTGGCTGAATACAAGTGAATCAGCGGCGGACGGAAATCATTCAGGGCAACGGCTTCCTTGGTCCACGGGATCCCCTCATAGCCGGTGCCGCACTTCTTCCCAGGTCATGGTCGAGGTTGGCTGCACTGATATTACCGGCCTTCAACCGCGCGACGACTTCATCTGGCCAATAAGTGCGAACCCAGCCTTCAGGGAGGTGCGCCTTTAAGGCAGGTCTTCAGCGTCATGGCAGCGTTTCCCTGTCTCGTCGAGGCGCGGCCGTCACGCCAGTCTTTTGCGCAGAGCCTCGAGCGCGGCCTCGGCGTACCAGACTTCGACGTCAATCTCGATGCCGTTCAGAACCTCGGGAGCCAACTCGATGCGCGTGGCAATGCCCTGGCTGGCGAGCAGTCGTTGTGCTTCCTGGAGGCGCCTGCGGCTGGCCGTCAGCCAATGGGCCTGCTCTCCGGAGAGCAGTGCAAGGGCTTGGGGATAGGTGCATGCAAGCTTGCGTCGCAAGTTGATCAGCGCTGGCTTGTCGTCACGCCCAAAGGCCGGAGCCAGTACATAGACGCTACCGGCAGCAGCCCGCAGGTCATATTTGTCCTGCAGGTACTCCTCAACGCTGGTGCAGTTGGCAACTGTCTCGATGGCGCCGGTTTCGACGTCGACCAGATGGGCGCTGACACCCACATAACAGTACTCGGCCAGCCCGTGTACGACGTAGTCCTCGCTGTTGCAGCAAACGGCCCAGTAGTCGCCTCTGGTGGTCAGGGTGCACGACTGGATAACAAAGCGTTCCTCGACTCCCTCCCGTAGAATGCCGGCGTGGTCGGCCAGGACCCTGGCACATGCTTGTTGCGCGGATAACATCGATCCATGACCTTTTTCAATCGTTGCCGGCCCGAGTATCCAGCGTGATGCGGGATCTGGCGGGAGCGCACCAGCAGGCGTTGTTGAATGCACAACAGGATACCAGTCCATGAGGGACGAGATGAAACCCAACCCTGAACTTCGCTTGTGGGCCGTGCTGCTGTCGGGCGGTCTGGTCTATGCCGGGGCCAAGGGGCTGGTCAACGGCTGGAATGGGACGCAACTCTTTTCCGGGTTTCTGTTCGGCACTCTGATCGCTTTGTGCCTGGGTATTCCCCTGTTGCTGTTGAGCGATCGTCGATGCCCCGGCTTCAGAGGACGGCATGTTCTCAGTGGTCTGATCCAGGCTCTGGTGGCCTGTCTCCTGATACGGGTTTCCACCCTGCAACTGGTGCTGTTGTCGGTGGGAGGAGGGCTGGCCTGGAGCGCGCTGTACAGCCTGCTGGAGAGTGCCGTACAACGGCTTGCGGTATCCGAGCGGCCGAGTGGGTGGCGGTTGCTGGCGCTGCCCCTGGCGGGCGCCCTGACCCTGGGCGGCCTCGCTGCCTTGCTCTATCCCAAGGGCTCGGAAACTGTGGTGGTACTGCTTCTCGGTGCCGCCATCGGGGCCTGGCTGAGCATGTTGGTCTGTTGGCCAGTGCAATGGCTGGTGGAGCGCTGGCTGCGTACTGCCTGGCGCCATGTCATGGGCGGCGGGCTCAGTGGTGGCTTGATCGGCGGGTTGTCGGGGGTGCCCTGGCCTGTGATCAATCCCCAGGGGCCAGGTGCTGGCATGGGCTTCTGGGGGCCGCTGCTGACCCATGGAATCGTGCCCTTTGTGCTGATAGGGTTGCTGGCCGGTGGACTGTTCAGCTTGCTCAATCGGCTGTTCCGGCAACCCGGTGTTGCGGCCGGAAACTAGACGGCAAACCCTTATCCGATGCATGACCCAGGAAGGCGTCTCGAATGAACGATAACCCCATCACCCAGGTTGGTTTCGATGCTGAAATGCTCTGCCTGGAATGGGCTGATGGCCTGCGGCTGCGCCAACCCCTGAAGCGTTTTTCTGCACTGCAGGCAGCCAGCGACCAGCAGCGTGCGGATTGCTTGATCCAGGCCCGGGGGCGCTCGGTGTGCTGGCCGCACCTTGCGCCGGACGGCATCACCCTGGAGGGCCACGACTGGATCTGGGAGCACCTGTGCGAGCAGGCCATGGGGCGCTTGAAGGCCTTGGATTGGGCGCTGGATGCCCTGTGTTCCACGGATCAATCCATCGTTGCCCTGTGGCGCCTGGAGGCGGACGGCTACAACGGCGGTTTCCTGCAGTTCTTCTGCAACTGGGGCGAGCAGACCTGCCAGCTGGCGCTGAATGCCTTGGCGGCCATCGGCGCTCACACCACCCACGAGCTGGTCAGCCGGCAACGGCAGTTGATTGCGCACCTTGAGGATCATCCCGAACTTGAGGGCTTGTGGGACATTCCGGGGCTGTTGAGTGATGAGCAGCATGAGCTGATCAGTGGCGAGCTGGATGAGCAGCTCTGGTCGGCGATGGAAGAGCTGCCGGCGCTGGCGGCGGATTATTTCTATGGGGGCTGAGGGTGAAGCTGGTCTCGGTGGAACCGGCATCCACCTCCAGTTCCGGGACCGATACGCAGATTCGCAATGCACGCGCTGATCAGCCAGAAAGATGGCTTGGCCTTGTCTGTCAGTAGCAAGGCCGGCGAAGCCGATCGCATCCTCAGCGTGCAGTTACAGGGCACCCAGTTCGATGCTGCAATCGTCGTCGGCAATGAGCCGGTGGAAGGGTGTGCCCCATTGCCTGATTTCCTGCGGCTGGCGGCTGATCTGTCTTCTGGTACGCCGCTGCAATGGCGCTCCATGTGCCTGGAGCTGGGGTTCCAGGTGAGTGTCAGCACGTTCGCTGCAGCGCCGCTCATGCTCAGGGTCTTTATGGGGTCGACCTCTGACGATGAGTGCGACTGGCAGGTCAATGCTTCGTTGCTGCTGCGCCCTGTGCAACTGCGTGAGTTTGCCGACGCACTGGAAGGGGCTTGAAACCGGCGGCTTCAGGTTGCCGTCTGCCCAGCCAATTCGAGCAGCCCCGAGACGCGCGGGCACGCGGGGTGTGCCTGAACTGCCCACGGTCCTCCACGGACACTTCAAGCGTTGGCTCCGGGCCCCCGAAGCGTGCTGTAATGCCGCGCCCAATTATGGCCAATGGACTGCAGCTCATGACCCAACCCCGTATTCGCGCCCTGGCGCTGTGCATTTTTCATCAGGCGGGCAAGATCCTGGTCAACCGCTTCCATGATCCGCACACCCAGCAGTCGTTCTTTCGTCCTTTGGGCGGCGGTATCGATTTTGGTGAAAGGAGCGAGCAGGCCATCGTCCGGGAAATACACGAGGAGCTGGGGCTGCCTATCCACCAACTGCGGCTGATCGGCACTCTGGAAAGCCTGTTCGTCTATGCCGGCAAACCCTGCCATGAAATCGTCCAGGTGTATGACGCGCGGTTCGAGGACCCGAGCCTTTATCAGCGATCCCATCTCGATGCCCAGGAAAGCGACGGCGCGCCCTTCACCGCCAGTTGGCATGACAGCAGCAGCTTCACCGCGCAGTCGCCGCTGGTTCCCGAAGGGCTGCAGGACTTGCTCGAACAGTCGGGAATGCTCGGCTGAGGCGCTCGGCGAAAGTGCCCCATGCAACATGACGACGGTCGGCGCCAGTGCCTGTGGGATTGGCGCCGAGAATTCGTCGAGGAGGTTTGCCCGGGGGGTGGCTGAGCGAGCCTGATCAGTGCCCCGGACAAGCCGTCCGGGGCGTAGTGCATCAGAAGTCCCAGCGGGTACTGAGCATGAAGTTGCGGGGTTCACCGTAGGCCGCCGAGTTATAGAAACCGACGTTGGTGTAGTAGGACTTGTCGAAGATATTGTTGACGTTGAGGGTGGCCGAGAGGTTCTTGCTGATCTGGTAGCGGGTCATCAGGTCCACCAGCCAGTAGGCATCCTGGGAGATCTCCTCATTGCGCTGCAGGGGCGAGTTGTAGAGCGAGTTCCAGCCCCGGCTTTGCCAGCGCAGACCGCCGCCGACGGTCAGCTTGTCCAGCTCGCCCTTGAGCTTGTAGCTGGTGTAGAGGTTGACCTGGTCCTCAGGCTCGAAGGTGGAGATCTTCTGGCCGTCATCGTCGCGCACGATCTTGTGGGTATAGCCGGCCTGGACCTGCCAGCCCGGGCTCAGTTCGCCGGACACTTCCAGCTCGTAACCCTTGGTCACCGCCTTGGCGCCCTTGAAGGCATAGTTGTCCGGGGTCGGGGTCTGATTGTTGTAGGCGTCGTCGGGCACCGAACGGTTGGTCTCGTGCACTTCGAAGTAGGCCAGGCTGCTGTTCAGGCGCCCGTCGAGGAATTCGCCCTTCAGGCCCAGTTCGTAGTTCTGTCCTTCGTCCGGCTCCAGCAGCCTGCTGTTGCGATCCTTGTTCCAGCTTTCCTGGGGCATGAAGATATCGGTGTAGCTGGCGTACGCGGTGAAGTAGTGGTTCAGGTCGTAGGTCGCGCCGACGTAGGGGACGAAGCGTCCGGTTTCCTTGTAGGAGGGTGTTAGCCCGGTCAGGTGGTAATTGACCACGCGCCCGCCCAGCAACAGCTTCAGTTCATCGGTCAGGTTCAGTCGGGTGGTCATGTAGGTGCCGGTCTGGCGCACCGTGTCGTCGGTGCGTTGGGCTGGCGCGCCCCAGATCGGCCGCTCGATCTTGCCGTTCCAGTTGTAGAAGTCCACCACATTGCCGTTGGCCCCCGGAAAGTCGGGGCTCCAGTAGCCCTTGCCGGTCCAGCGCGAGGTGCCGATGGAGCCGCCGATCACCAGTTCATGCTCGCGGCCGAACAGGTTGAAAGGTCCACTGGCATAGAGGTCGGCGGAATCGCTGGTGGTGTCTCCGGTGTACTTCTGCGCGTTGATCTTGGCCGTGCCGTCGGTCTGCGGCTCGTCGAACTGGATCGAGCCGAGTTCGGCATGGTAGCTGTTGATCTTGTGGTCCAGTTGCAGCTTGGTGACCCAGCCATCGCCCAGGTCGTGCTCGAGCATGGCGAAGGCGGTGCGCGTGTATTGTTCCCAGCCGCTCCAGGTGGTGCCGTTGTTATAGGCGCGCGACATGCTGTTATGGCCGCCCTGAGCGTTGATCAAGGGGAAGGTGCCCGACCAGCTGGAACCCTTGGGAATGTTGTCCTGATAGTCACCGCCCACCGTCAGCAGGGTGTCGGGGGACAGGTCGAATTCGAGGATGCCGTAGTAGGTCGAGGTCTTGCGTGAGTAGTGATCGAGAAAGGATTTCTTGTCCTGGTAGGCCGCCACCGCCCGGCCGCGGACATTGCCGGTTTCGGTCAGCGGGCCGCTGACATCCAGTTCGTTGCGGTAGTTGTCCCAGGAGCCCACGCCCAGGGTGGCGTGGCCCTGGAAGTCGGCGGTGGGTTTCTTGCGCACCAGGTTGATGGTGGCTCCCAGGGAGCCGGCTCCGGTGAGCAGGCCGGGGGCGCCCTTGAGTACCTCGACCCGGTCATAGATGGCCATGTCGCTGAGGGTGTTGCCTGCCGAATAGGCAACGTTGCGCACGGTGGAGGGGATGCCGTCGTACTGGAAGTTGTTGACCGAAAAACCGCGAGCGTAATAGTTGGTGCGGTCGGTGTCGTAGGCCGACACGGTGATGCCCGGGGTGTGGCGCATGACGTCGTCGACGTTGTTCAGGCCGAAGTCCTCCATGTGCTGGCGGGTGATCACGGTGATGGACTGCGGTGTCTGCCGCGGGCTCAGGACCAGCCGGGTAGCAGTGGCGATGGTGCCCGGGGTGTAGGAGCCGGACCCTTCGGTGACGGTGCCCAACTGGTTACTGATGATTTGCGAGGCCCCCAGGTCCATCGAGCCCTCGGCCTGGGGCTGGCGCACCAGCATCACCCCGTTGGCGCCGTTGGGCTCATACCCCAGCGCGGTTCCGGCGAGCAATCGGGCCAGGGCCTGGGTGGCGCTCATCTGGCCACTGACCCCCGGTGATTCCAGGCCCTGGGCCAGGTCTGCCGAATAGGCGATCTGCAGGCCGCTCTGCACGCTCAGTTGATCCAGGGCATTGGCCAATGGCTGGCGGGCGATGTTGAAACTGTGGGTGTTCTGTACCTGGCTGGAAGCAGTGCCTGATGCGGGCTGGGCAGCCAGGGCCTGGGTACACGCCAGGCAGATGGCCAGGGCCAGCAGGCTGCGGCAAGGAAGCGGGTTGTGGGTTGAAAGGTGCATGCGAGCCCCGTGCTGAATAGGAATTATTTGCAAAAGCAAACACCTTGACGGGTTGGCTGCGACAAAGCCGTAAAACTATTTTTCGGGCCCTTAATGCAGCCCATGACGCTTATCGAACCAGCAGAACGCCTCCCGGCAGCCGGGTTATTCGGGTCTGTGTCACCTTGCTCAGGGCCTGGGCGATCGCCAGCGGATCATCCACCTGGTAGTTGCCGCTGACCCGTTGTCGGGCCGCGTTGTTATCGAGCAGCAGGATGGGCGCCGGGTAGTAGCGACGCAGCTCGCCCAGCACCTGGGCCAGGGGCGCGTCCTGGAACGACAGGCGGCCGCTGGTCCAGGCCATCTGGCGCTCGCCGCCGTCCTGATGCAAGGGTTGCAACTGGCGGTCCGTCAGCTGTTGCCAATTCCCGGCTTGCAGCAGGCTGCTGTCGCCGGTGGCGCTGGTCAGGCGCACCCGGCCTTCGCGCACGGCGACTGTCACCTCGTCGCCGCGTTGGCTGACGCTGAACCGGGTGCCGACCACCGTCACCGTGGCGTGCCCGGCCTCGATGGTCAGTGGCCGGGTCGGGTCATGGAAGGCTTCGACATAGAGCTCGCCGCGCAACAGGCGGATGCGCCGGTGGTGCTTGTCGATATCGGTGCTGATGGCGCTGTGGCTGCCCAGCACGATGTGCGAGCCATCGGCCAGGTCCAGGGGCTCGATCTTGCCGGTCGCGGTCAGGTGATCGGCCTGCAGCCGCAGCGGCAGGTCGGTCATCCAGCCGCCACCGAGCATCAGCAGCAGGGCCGCAGCCACGGCCAGGTAACGCTGGGTGGCACGACGACGAGGCCGTGCGACCATGGCGGGAGGCAACTCCAGGTCGCTTGCCAGGTCCTGCAGGGCCTGTTCGAACGCGCGGTCGTTCCATAGGTTTTCCATGGCCTGGTAGGCGTTGGCATGCTCCGGGTCGGCGTTGCGCCACTGCTCGAAGCGCTGGCGCAGACAGGGATCGTGCTCAAGCGCCTGGCGTTGGCTGAACCAGTCGCTCGCCTGTTCTTGTGCGCATTGTTGGGCGCTGGCATGGCGCGGGCGTTCAGTCATGGGATCTGTCGGTCAGTGGCTTTGATGCAGGCATTGAGAGCGGTGCGCAGGTCTTTTTCCACCGTGCTCAGGGACACTTGCAAGCGTTGGGCGATTTCGCCTTGGGAAAGCCCCTGCAGTTTATGCAAAACCAGGATCTGTTGCTGACGTTTGGGCAAGGTCGCCAGGACCTGCCCAAACCGCTGCAACTGCTGCTGGTCCTGGGCCTGGGTTTCCGGGCCGGGTGCCGGGGTTGCCACTTCACTGGCCTGGTTGTCATCCCCCAACTGGCACTCGAAGCGCCGTTTGCTGCGCTGGCTGCGCAGGTGATCGAAGGCCAGGTACTGGGCGGTCTGATAGAGAAAGGGTCGCAGGTGCTCGATAGGCCGGGCATGCAAGGCCTTGGCGACTCGCAGGTAGGTTTCTTGAGCCAGGTCCTCGGCCAGGCTGGCGCAGCCCACCACCCGTGACAGCATGCGGATCAGCGCACCACGCTGGCCGATGAACAGCGTGCTGAGCTTGTGTTGGTTGTCCCCTGTATCCATACCGACGCTCCCCACTGCCTGGATTCGGTAGCCGCGTGAATGGGCGGGTATTTTAATGAGAATTCATATCAATACCAGTTATTTCAGAGGGCCGACGCCAGGCTTGCAGCGCTGCCGGAAACGGCTCCCTTCATCGGGAGCAAGAGGGCATCGGCGGTTTGCAGGCGCCCAGTGCTGGAGGTGCATGCCAGTGTTCTTGAGCGCCAGCTCCACGTGCGGTGATTGGTCAGGCAGGTAGAGGAGGGCCCGCCACCTGCCAGAACGCCTTGAGGCCAGCATTGCTGCTGATGATGCGACGGTTGAAGGGCGCCGCTGATGGGCCGCCTGCCCCGGGAATGATTGGCGCCGGGCGCTGTCGACTCAACAAGGCTCCCTGGCGAATCGTTCGCCCCAGTCAGCGCCAGCGTGCCCACCTGAATCGGTTCAATATCTGTTCGCGCACGCTAGCCTGTGGCGGCCAGAGGGGCAGCAAGACTCACTGGGAAGGTTCGAATATGCGCTTCATTTCAAGCGTCACCTGCCTGATGCTGCTGGTACTTGTCGGTCGGGCCTGGGCCGTGGATCCGCAACCGGCGGTGCAAGCGGCCCAGGACAAGGCCCAGGCTCTGGAGCAAAAGGCCGCGGACAGGCAAAGTCCGAAAGCGGCCCCCCAGGCCGCGGCCATCACCAAGACCGAAGTCCAGGCGGTGGATCCCGCAGGCCAGGCACCGGTGGACGATGCCATCACCTGCCTGTCACGGACGATCTACTGGGAAGCCAAGGGCGGTGAATCCGCCGACATGGAAGCCGTGGCCAATGTGGTCTTGAACCGCCTGGGGCACGAGGGTTTTCCCGGGACCCTGTGCGAGGTGGTCAAGCAAGGCTCGGAAAAGAGCCCTTGCCAGTTTTCCTGGTGGTGCGACGGCCGTCCTGACCAGGTCGAGGAAGAAGGGCGCTACGGCATCGCCAAGGAAATCGCCCGCAAGGCCTTGAACCAGCAACTCCAGGACCGCACCCAAGGCGCGCTGTATTTCCACGATCGCAGTGTGTCGCCGGACTGGGCCAAGGCCTATATCAAGACCACCGAGATCGGCAGTTTCCTGTTCTACAAGCCCAGGGACGTGGCTGCTCGATAGCCGCACCGAGAGGGTTTTTCCCGAGGTTCAGCCCTGAGGTTCCAGCCGTTGCCAGCGCCGGGCGAGGATGACCAGCCTGTGGCGGACGGATTGTGCGAGTTTTTTTTGCGAAGCCAGGCGCAGCAGGGTGTCCCGCAGCGCAGGATCCAGTGGAAAGCCGTCTTCCAGCCAGCGTGTGGCGCATTGCGCCCAATAGGCGGAGTCGGATTCCAGGGCGGTCAACAGCAGCTCGCGCAAGGCGATTGGCTCGGGTACCGGGGCTTCGATTCGGTTAACGAGCCCTGCGAGGTACCGGTCCTGGCTGCTCACGACCGCCTGATAGGGCTGCTCGAGCAGCGGCAGTAGCCATACGTAGCTGAACGGTTGGGTCATCTTGTTACCGGGAATCTCCATGTTCACTGGCACGCCTATCGAGGGGCAGTGCTCATTGCACCTGCGGGTGCTGGTCGGTAATGGCATGCCAGTCGGCTTTCATGGCTACGCAAAGGTGCTTCTGTTTGGGGGGGCAAAATGGCGTGTCCAGAGAAGCAATGGCGATGGAGATCCAATCGCGGAACTCGCCCTGGGCATCCCACCAGAACAGTGAGGAACCACAGGAGGAGCAGAACTGGCGGAGTACGCCGGGTGAAGATTCATACTTCTTGAGCAGGGCTTGGGGGTCACTGATGCCGAGGGTTGAGCGAGGTACGCTGGCATAGGTGGCGAAGGCCGCCCCATGGCTTTTCCGGCATTTGCTGCAGTGGCAGTGGGTCACGGCTTTGAGCGGGCCGCAGACCTGGTAAGTCACCGCGCCGCACAGGCAACTGCCTTGATGTTGGTTATCCATGCTGATGGTTTCCGCAGATTCAGGGGCAGCATTGCCGCGCAGGAAGGAAGCCTTTATAAACGGCCTGCTACTGTAGCGCCACAGTGACAGCAGTGGCGGTCCGGCCCCCTGGCTGCAAGGAGCGACATAGTGAGCCCATCACCTTACCCTCTCAACACTCCTGATCCTGCCTTTTCCATTTTCGCCGGCATTCGCCTGTTCCGCCTCGAGCGACAGCAAAGGGGGCCGGACCACCAACCAGCTCCAGGCCGGGGATTCCTGGTTCGGATTCCTGGCACGGCAAGGCGCAGGGGAACACCATGATGCAGTCATTGGAACACCGGATCCCGCCACCCATTGTCACCCTGGTGTTCGGGGTATTGATGGGCCTGGCCGGCCGCTGGACACCAAGCCTCGACCTGACCTTGGGCACGCGCTGGCTGCTGACGCTGCCGGTGTTCTGTGTGGGGCTGTTCCTGGTCCTGGCGGGTGGCATCTCTTTCCGGCGGGCCAGGACCACCGTCAACCCGCTGCAGCCGGAGCGCGCCTCGGCACTGGTCACTTCGGGCATCTACCGGCATACCCGCAACCCGATGTACGCAGGCTTTGCCCTGTTCCTGCTGGCCTGGAGCCTGTACCTGGCCTCGCCCCTGGCGCTGCTGGGGGTAGCGGGTTTCGTCCTGTACATCAACAGGTTCCAGATCATGCCCGAGGAGCGGGCCCTGGCCGGTTTGTTTGCCGAGGATTTCAGTGCCTATGCAGCACGGGTCAGGCGCTGGTTGTGAGCGACCTGGCAGGGGGCGGCAAGGCGCAGCCAGGGTGGCTGGGTGGTGGACTTTCTTCCCGGCCAATTCCTGCGGGTTTGCCACCCAGCGGTTGATGATGGGGGCGATCTCCTTGATCACCCATCAATTACCGAGGATGCCAGCATGGCCAAGCACGACGATGACAACCGAGCCAATCAATTGAACCCGGAGCACGATGCCTATTGGAGCTCCCGGGGCGACGACGAGCGCCCTGACGACTGGGACCATCGCGAGGAGGATGAATGACATGGCCGCGAATCAGAAGAACCCCAAGGATGCCCGTGGCGATATTCGCAACGCCAACAAGGGCAGTCCAGGCACCAACCGCATCTATGACCAGGCCCAGGGCAACCGGGGCAAGCAGTTGAACCCCAATCAGGTGCACCAGCAGTCCAAGGGTTAGTCATTGCAGGGCCGGCGCTGGGCCGGCCCTCATGATTCGGGCAGAGGAACGCCGAGGAGCTGTCGGGCCCGGCGGTACTCTTGCCCATAGCAAGCGAAGACCTGGCTGATCTGGCTGTCCGGAAGGCCTGCGCGAGTCATTTCCTGTTGCAGGAAACGGCAGGTTTCGGCGAAATGCAGCATGTGCGCCAGGCTGTCGACCAGCGGATCATCCTCAGTTGTTTCCAGGCCGCGCACGGCACCGGCCGCCAGGCTGACGGCTTGTGCCAGCGAACGCACATTGGCGGGTTGCGGCCGGCCCTTGGTGCCGCTGATCCAATCGCGAAGCGAGCGCTGCTTGGAGGCCAGGTCGAGGATCTGGCCCTTGTGGTACTGGTGTTGCGCCCAGAGCTGGCCGAGGGCGGCGCAACTGCTGACATTGCTGGGGCTGCGACAGAGCCTGGCAAAATGCTCCAGGCAATCGCCGAGCGGATTGCTCCATTGCTGTGGCTGGGGCCCGACCCTGGGCAGGAACTGCTCCATGAGCAGTGGGTCCTGGAAACCATCCTGTGCAAGCAGTTGCCAGTTGATCAGGCTGCCATCGACCACCAGCCAGGCGGCAAAGCGCAGCAGCACCGAGACACAATCCGCGATTCTGCAGTGGTGGAGCGTCGTGTGCTTGAGCAGCGCGTCGTCATCTTCCGTGGTGGCCAGCAAGGCCAGGAGTCGCTCGGGTGTACCGGGGCATCCCAGTTCGCGAGCCAGCGTGGACTCGGCCAGCAAGGCAACCCGCGCCCGGAGGGAGCCGGCGATGGGCAGTTGCCTGCAAACCAGGTCCCATTCGTCCTGCAGCCTGGCTTTCCAGTACGTCGTGCATTGCGCGTGGGCGAACAGTGATCCGGCGAGCATTCCCGACCATTCGACATAAGGGCGCCACAGCACGTCCTTGGCGAGCGCGTCCTCAAGTACCGGCTGCATGCTGGGGCGGCTGCGCAGCATTCTCAGCAGTTTGCCCAACTGGCTGGGGCGCATCTGCATGGCTGACGGCGGGCGCTGAAACCATTTGCTGAACGTTTTCCAGGTCAGCCAGCCGGGGTGCTGAGCCTGCTCGTACAGGTGCTTCTGCGCGTTGGGCATGTGCATCAGTTCGAAGACCGTGGCCAGGGGCAAGAAGTACAGGCAGCCCTCGCGGTACAGGATCGAACGGGTGTCGTCGAAGGGCAGCAGGTTGGATTCCATTCCAAGATCCTGATCGGTCGAGGCGCTCCGGCAACCCGGCTCATGTTTCAGGCAAGGGCTGAGGGCCGGATCCGGTGCTGGTTTCTGGGCCCTCACCGGGGAGCATGGAGGGCACTGTCGGAACGTTGCTTGAGGTTGACGCCGGCTCAGGCTGCCACTTGCGCCTGAAGTTGCAGTTGCCCGTCCACATCCTGGACCAGGCCGCAGGTCACGAACAACGGCACCAGCACCTTGTGCAGTTCCGGCTCGACGAACTCCTTGACGGTGTCCAGTTCCAGGTTGCCGCTGGCCGGCAATTCGGCCTTGGTGTAGGACAGCCAGGCCTTCTTCAGGGCCAGCAGCACATCGCTGCCGGCAGTGGAGGCAAAGCGGCGGTTGGCCACGCGGCCGGCGAAGTTGAAGGTGTGCGGGTACTGGTAGCCGGTTTCGTCACCCTGGCTGGCGACGCAGCGACCGCAGCGGCAGGGGCCGTCGATGAAGGCGGCGCGCAGGTAGTTGTTGAAGTCGACGATGGGCTTGAGTGCCAGGCGCTTGTCGACTTCGAACAGGTCGCCGGTCATTTTTGCTTCACTGCTCAAGGTCATTTTCCTCAGGGTCAGGCGGTGTATTTTCACAGGGCCGCACCATAACAGCCAGAGGGGGGGCAGGGGTACTTTTCTGCGCCTGGAAGGCTGGCGGGACGGGCATCGGGCCAGGGCCGCGCTCTGCTAGGATCAGTCCCTTGCGCGCACCGGTTAACCGAGCGCGGGTTTCCCCTGTCAATCATCCTTCGAGGAATCAGCATGTCGATCTACGCCGTGACCGTCCCCTGTTTTGCCCAGATGTTGCGCGCCTTGAGCACCCTGTTGGCCAAGGGCGAGGAGCGGGCCCGGGAGTTGGGTTTCGACCCGCAAAACCTGCTGGATGCGCGCTTGGCGCCAGACATGCACAACCTGGCCGCCCAGGTGCGTTTCACTTGTACCCAGGCACGGGAAGCGGTCCAGCGTCTCAGCGGCCAACCGGTCACGACGCTGGCGGCGCCGGCCAGCATGGCTGAGGCCAAGGTGCTGATCGAGAGCACCCTGACCTTTCTTGCCGCGGCGGATCGGCGGCTGATCGACAGCAGCGACCGGCGAGCGGTGGCCATCGAGTTGCCCAACGCTATCGTCTTCGACATGACCGGAGAGGAATACGCGCTGAACTGGGCCACGCCGCAGTTCTATTTCCACCTGGTCACGGCCTACAACATCCTGCGACACAACGGCGTGCCCCTGGGCAAGGCCGAGTATGTGCAGCACATGTTTGCCTATATGCGTCAGCCGCAGGGCTGATGGGGCCGGGTATCGGTTGCTGGCATGACGGTAGCCCGTGATCGCGGCAGAGAGGGCGGCCGCTCAGAGTCTCTGGTAGATCACTTCATAGTCACTGCCCAGTTCGACCTCCAGTAGCTGGACAAGAGCAAGCGCGGCGTGGTCGAAATGCGCTTGCTCCTGCGCCGTCCACGGGCTGGGCGCCAGCGGGTCGGCCCAGTCCAGGGCACTGTCATGCCACTGCGACAAGGCATTGAGCTGCTCCAGTATTGTCGGGTCGATGGGCAGTTGTTCCTCGACCGGCCCAGGCCGTAAACAGGCCCGGGCCAAATCGTTGGCGCTCCAGAGTGTTCCGCCTCCCCACTCGAACAGCAGGTGAAGGCGCTTTTTCTCGATCATCGGCTTATCCCTGTGTAGGCGACGGCAATAGGCCGCGGGGGAGTGGATCGTAGCCGTTCTACCGGTCCGGGAAACAGCAGGGCAGCTTGAGAAAAGGCCTCGCTCATCAATACTCAAGTGGCAACCATCCAGCGAGGGCGGCTACCGGTCATGTCTCAGTTGAAGAGTGATGCCACAGAGGTCGGGAGCGCCGCCACGGCCGGCGCGCAGATTGATGCCAAGATCGCCGGGCTCGGCGATTGGCGAGGCGAAATGCTTGGGCGAATCAGGGCGCTGATCCACCAGGCCGATCCTGACGTACTGGAAGCAGTGAAGTGGCGCGGCGTGCCGGTGTGGTCCCATGCCGGCATTCTCTGCACCGGCGAGACTTACAAGTCGGTGGTGAAAATGACCTTTGCCAAGGGCGCCGCCCTGGCGGACCCGAGTGGCCTGTTCAATGCCAGCCTGGAGGGTAATACCCGCCGCGCCATCGACTGGCATGCCGGCCAGCATATTGATGAGCCCGCCTTGCTGGCGCTGATCCGTGCTGCCGTGATCCTCAATACCTCGGCGCCGGCCAAGGCCCGGGGTTGATCACTTCGAGCCTCTCGCCAGGTAGCCCAGGAGGGGCATCACCCGGCGTTGCAGGTCCTGTGTGTCCAGTTCGTCCTGCCCGTGACATCGATCAGGCCATGGGGCCTGGCGAGCGCACCCGCTCCGGCCTGCGGCTAGAGCGTCGGCCGCTGAAGGTGCAGCCATTCCTGCACCGCCGGCCGTTGCCACTGGCGCCGGGCGTACTCCACCAGGGCTGGCGGCATGGGATCGCCGTTGAGGATCAGCCGGTTGAGCATCAAGGCCAGGTCGAGATCGGCGATGGACCACTGGCCGAACAGGTAGGGGCGGCCGTCCGCCAACAACTCCTGGGCAGCGGCGATCAGCTTGCGCGCCGCCGACTCGGCCGCCGGCGACAGGGCGGCGCCCTTGCAGCCGTAGAACACCACCAGGGTCGAGCGCTCCTGGCGAATCGGCAGCAGGTCGCTGCGCAGCCAGGCCTGGACCTGGCGCGCCTTGGCCCGCTGCCGCGGGTCGGCCGGGTAGACCGGTGTGTCGGGGAACAGCTGTTCCAGGTATTCGGCGATGGCCGAGGATTCCGACAAGGCAAAACCGTCCAGCACCAGGGTCGGCACCCGTTGGGTCTGGGACAGCCGGGCGTAGTCCCGGGTCTGGTTCTCACCGGCATCGAGGTCTAGGGTCAGCAGTTCGAAGTCGATGGCTTTTTCCCGCAGCACCACGAACACCGACAGGGCGTAGGGGCTGGTGAACTGGGCGTCGACATACAGGCATGGGCGGGAAGGGGGCACGGCATGATCTCCGGTGGTGAAGTGGACACGCTAAGAGATCTGCGGTGAGAAATAAAATGCGCGATTTTTATCCCGGCATTCCTTGCTGGAATACTGGAGTGGATCGAGAATCAGGTCCCGCCGATCGCCAGGATGCTGGGCGGGCAGGACGTGTCGAGCAGATACCCACGCCGTATTCGCCAGGAGCCATCAGTGCCGTTGTTTGAAACCCCACGCCTCATCGCCCGCCCGTTGTCACGGGACGACCTGCCGGCGTTGACCGCCATCCTCAGCGATCCGCAGGTGATGGAGTATTCCTTGCGCGGGGTCTGTGATGAGCAGGCGACCCTGCAGTTCATCGAATGGTGCCTGCAGTGCTACACCGAGCTTGGCATCGGGCCCTGGGCTCTGGTGGAGAAGGGCAGTGGCGAGCTGGTGGGCTTCTGCGGCGTCAGCCCGGAGCAGGTGGGTGAGGTCCAGGAGGCCAACCTGGGGTATCGACTGGCCACTCGATTCTGGAATCGGGGGCTGGCCTCGGAAGCTGCCCGTGGGGTGTTGCAGTGGGTGTTTTGCCAGCATCAATTGGCCTCGGTGGTGGTCATCATCGAGCCGGCCCACGGTGCGTCCTTGCGGGTGGCCGAGAAAGCCGGGTTCAGCGAGTTCCAGTTGCTGAGGTTGCATGATCGTCCCGTACGCTTGTACCGCCTGACGAGCCATCAGTGGCAGGCACTTTGCCTTATCGAATAAGGCAAAGTGCTGGCCCCGCAGTTCCTCAGATCTCGCCAAAATCACTTTATTTTCAGGTGGTTAGGTGACCGCAAAATGCGCCATGTATTGATTACGCTGACTTCGTTTGCCTTGCTGGGCGGGGCGGGAGCGGCCCAGGCCCGGGAACTGCTGGCCAATGATCGCTATGTTTGCAGTTGGGGCGCGGGGACGGCAGCCAGGGCTCAGGAGCTGAAACTGTCCGGGGTGTCGCTGTATGCGGCGCGGCAGAAGATCCAGACCTACAAGTTCAGCAAGGGCTGGATGCGCATGATGGCCCTGGGCATCACTGAGCAGACCTACGACAGCGGCTCGCGAATGCGCCCTGAAGCCTTGCGCAAAAGCTTTTACGATGACTGCGTTCGGTACAAGTTGGCCCGCCGATAACCCAGGTGAATCCCCAGGCCTTGCCATGCTGATTTCATGCGCCAGGCACGGCTCGCTGGCCGCCGGGCCTTGCCTGGCTGGCCAATCCGCCGGTGGGTTGTGCCCAGGTCACAGGTCAGCAGGTCGTTGGCCAGGGCTTCACCCAGCCTCCCGCGGAACTCCCGTTTGGCCTCACGCCGCAACGGCAGCACATCCTCCGCGCGCTTGAGCTGGCGCCAGCCCGAGCGGGTTGAACCCATGGCCTGGACTGCCTTGGGGTAGCGGATATCGACCCTGCGATCATGAGTAAAATTTGTAGTGATCAGGATTAAATTGAGTTTGTCTCACCTGCGACCTGCTGTCGACAATGGCCTCCATCAAACAGCTTGGAGTGTCTTGTCATGGCTTTGGCCCATTCCCTTGGATTTCCGCGCATCGGCCGCGACCGCGAACTGAAAAAAGCGCAAGAGGCCTTCTGGAAAGGCGAGCTCGACGAAGCCGGCCTGCGGGCCGTTGGCCGCGACCTGCGCCAGGCTCACTGGGAACTGCAGAAGAAGGCCGGGATCGAGCTGTTGCCAGTGGGCGATTTCGCCTGGTACGACCAGGTCCTGACCCACTCGCTGATGTTCGGCGTAATCCCCGAGCGTTTCCGCCCTCATGATGGCAAGGCTTCCCTGCAGACTCTGTTCGCCATGGCCCGTGGGGGCAGCGATAGTTGTTGCGGCGGTGCCCACGCCGAGGAAATGACCAAGTGGTTCGACACCAACTATCACTACCTGGTGCCGGAGTTCAGCGCCGACCAGCAGTTCCACCTGGGCTGGGAGCAACTGTTCGAAGAAGTCGAGGAGGCCCGCGACCTGGGGCACTCGATCAAGCCCGTGGTGATCGGCCCGCTGACCTACCTGTGGCTGGGCAAGGCCAAGGGCGCCGAGTTCGACAAACTGGAACTGCTGGACCGCTTGTTGCCGCTCTACGGCCAGATCTTCCAGCGCCTGGCGGAGCAGGGCGTGGAGTGGGTGCAGATCGACGAGCCGATCCTGGTGCTGGACTTGCCCCAGGAATGGAAGAACGCCTTTGAGCGTGCCTACAACCAGATCCAGCGCGAGCCGTTGAAGAAACTGCTGGCCACCTACTTCGGCGGCCTGGAAGAAAACCTCGGCCTGGCGGCGAACCTGCCGGTGGATGGCCTGCACATCGACCTGGTGCGCGCCCCCGATCAGTACCCGACCATTCTCGACCGCCTGCCGGCCTACAAGGTTCTTTCCCTGGGGGTGGTCAACGGCCGCAACGTTTGGCGCTGCGACCTGGACAAAGCCCTGGCCACTCTGCGGCACGCCCATGCACGCCTGGGTGATCGCCTGTGGGTCGCGCCGTCCTGCTCGCTGCTGCACTGTCCGGTGGACCTGGCCCGTGAAGACCAGCTGGACGCCGAACTCAAGAGCTGGCTGGCCTTTGCCGTACAGAAGTGCGAAGAGGTGGCGATCCTCGCCCGCGCGGTGAGCGAGCCCGAGGCAGCCCCTGTACTCGAGGCCCTGGCGCAAAGCCGTGCGGTGCAGGCCGGGCGTGCCGCCTCGTCACGTATTCACAAGCCCGCGGTGCAGGCCCGCGTGGCGGCCATCACCGCCCGGGACAGCCAGCGCCAGTCGCCGTTTGCCCAGCGGATCGCCCGGCAGCGCGCCGGCCTCGACCTGCCGCTGTTCCCCACCACCACCATCGGCTCGTTCCCGCAGACTGCTTCCATTCGCCTGGCACGCCAGTCGTTCAGGCACGGCAAATTGAGCGCGGCCGAGTACACCGAAGCCATGCAGAGCGAGATCCGACACGCGGTGCAAGTGCAGGAGCGCCTGGGCCTGGACGTGCTGGTGCACGGTGAAGCCGAGCGCAACGACATGGTCGAATACTTCGCCGAGCAGTTGGACGGCTATGCCTTCACCCGGTTTGGCTGGGTGCAGAGCTACGGTTCCCGTTGCGTGAAACCTGCGCTGATCTTCGGCGACCTGAGCCGCCCCAGGGCCATGACCGTGGAGTGGATCCGCTACGCCCAGCGCCTGACCGACAAGGTGATGAAGGGCATGCTCACCGGCCCGGTTACCCTGCTGATGTGGTCCTTCCCCCGTGAAGACGTGAGCCGTGAACTACAGGCCCGTCAATTGGCCCTGGCCATGCGTGACGAAGTGCTGGACCTGGAAGCCGCCGGCATCAAGATCGTGCAGATCGACGAAGCCGCGTTCCGTGAAGGCCTGCCCCTGCGCCGCGCCCACTGGCCGCATTACCTGGGCTGGGCTACCGAGGTGTTTCGCCTGTGCGCCTCTGGCGTGCGTGACGAAACCCAGATCCATACCCACATGTGCTACAGCGAGTTCAACGATGTGATCGAGTCCATCGCCGCCATGGATGCGGACGTCATCACCATCGAGACGTCCCGTTCCGACATGGAGTTGCTGGATGCCTTCGAAGCCTTCGCCTACCCGAACGAGATCGGCCCGGGCGTCTACGACATCCACTCGCCACGGGTGCCGGATGCCTCGGAGATGGCCAGCCTGCTGCGCAAGGCTGCTCAGCGCGTGCCTGCCGAGCGCTTGTGGGTCAACCCGGACTGCGGCCTGAAGACCCGCGGCTGGGCGGAAACCGAAGCGGCCCTGGTGCACATGGTCAGCGCCGCCCGGCAGCTGCGTAAAGAACAGGCCTGAACCTTGGCGGCCCATGGCACGCCAGCCGCAGCCCTTGAGGGCGCGGCTGGCTTTTTCATTCAGCGGATTCCATCAGGGCGCCTGCTCATGGTCCCAGTCAAAAGGCCGCCACTGAACTTGCCCGAGAATGCCGGCCCTCTGCTCCTGTGTTCCCCGCCAGGGGAGGTGATGGAGGCCGTCAGCTTATGAGGCCAGAAGCGGCGCAAGGGCCGTGGGCGTGCTGCGGATGATCGAGATTGGCCAACGGGAGAAGTTCAACCCTCAGGGGCACCGTGGCTGCGGCCATTTCCTGCGCTGCACCAAGCATCAGAGTCAGGCGTTGGGGGGGGGAACTCATCCGTAGCGGCGACCAGCATTACCCCGACGAGGCGTGATCTGTACTGCGGATCGCCCCATCTGATCCGTATTTTTCTCGCTCATCTGCCTCTGTAATCAGAACAGCCAAGGTTCGAAAATGGCGCGCCCGGCCGGCCTTCCTCCGAAGACCGCCTGCGCTGCACCGCACCCCTAATGTTCAGGAGGCCTGATGACTAAGATGGCGTTTTTCTTGTTTGGATTTTTAGCCTTGACCATCGCGATCGGTGCGCTTGCGACTATTTCTCCGACCTAGACCCGGGACTGCTTGCGGTTCCTGCTTCACTTCCTTGTCACCCTCAGTGGCAGAGCCGATGAACTCTGCCGCTGCCTTCGGTTTCACTTGGCAAACCGGCGCGCCCCGGCCACGCACAGGATCACCGCCACGGTGACCCCAAGCATGCCCAGGCTCACCTGCTCATGCAGCAGGCCGGCCGCCAGGGCCAGGCCGAAAAACGGCTGCAGCAACTGCAGTTGGCCGACGGCGGCGATCCCACCCTGGGCCAGCCCGCGGTACCAGAAGACAAACCCGATCAACATGCTGAACAGCGAGACATAGCCCAGGCTGAACCACGCCGGCAGGCTGATGCCGCTGAACGAGGCGGGGGCGCTCCACAGGCTCAGCACAATCATCAGTGGCAACGACAGCACCAGGGCCCAGGAAATCACCTGCCAACCGCCCAGGGTCCGTGACAGTCTGGCGCCTTCGGCATACCCCAGGCCGCAGACCAGTACCGCCAGGAGCATCAGCAGATCGCCTTCGGGGGATGCGCTAAGGCCCTGGGCAACGGCGTAGCCGATCACCAGCAGGCTGCCCAGCACCGAGAACAGCCAGAACACCGGGCGCGGCCGTTCACCGCCGCGCCACACGCCGAAGACGGCGGTGGCCAGGGGCAGCAGGCCGAGAAACACGATGGAGTGGGCCGAGGTCACGTATCGCAGGGCCAGGGCGGTCAGCAGGGGAAAGCCCAGGACCACGCCGATGGCGACGATAGCCAGGGGCAGCAACTGGGCCTTGGTCGGCCGTCGTTCCTTGAACAGCAGCAGGATGCACAGTGCCAGGAGCCCGGCGAGGGTGGCCCGAGCCACGGTGAGAAACAGCGGGTCGAACTCCAGCACCGCGACGCGAGTCGCCGGCAGGGAGCCACTGAAGATCAGCACCCCGATAAAGCCGTTGAGCCAGCCACTGGCAGTCTTTTCCAGCGCTGGGGATTGCAGGTTCGGTGTCCGTTCCATTCAAGGGGCTCGCTAGGGTTGGCAGGGGCAAGCCCACGGCAGCGTCGGCCGGGCTTGCGTTGCGCCCATCCTAGGATCGAAAATCAGCACAATCAAAAAATTGTCATGGATACAGTCCCGATGGCCCGTGCCCGCTACAAGCAACTGGTGGATGCCTTTGCCGCCGATATCCGCAGTGGGGTGCTGGCTCCTGGCACTCGCCTGCCCACTCACCGCGAGTTGGCGGCCCAGGAGCGCCTGGCGCTGGTGACCGCCTCGCGGGTGTATGCCGAACTGGAGGCCATGGGCCTGATCAGCGGTGAAACCGGTCGTGGCACCTTTGTCCGGGAAACGGCCTTGCCACCGGGCCAGGGCGTCGACCAGCAGGCCGTGGCGGCCGGCACCCTGGACTTGAACTTCAACTACCCGGCCGTGCCCGGGCAGGCTGAATTGCTCAGGGGCGCATTGCGCCAGCTGGCATCGGCCGGTGACCTGGAAGCCCTGCTGCGCTACCAGCCCCATGCTGGCCGCAGCCACGAGCGGGCCACGGTGGCGCGGCACCTGGCTTGCCGCGGGCTGGCGGTGACCGGTGAGCAGGTGCTGATAGTCAGTGGTGCCCAGCATGGCCTGGCGACCACCTTGATGGCCTTGCTCAAACCCGGTGACGTCGTGGCCACCGACGCCTTGACCTACCCCGGCTTCAAGGTGACGGCGGACGCCCAGGGCCTGGAGTTGCAGGCCATTGCCCTGACGGCCCAAGGGCCGGACCTCGATGCCCTGGAGCGCCTGTGCCAGCGCCGGCGGGTACGGGCGGTGTACGCCATGCCGACCGTGCACAACCCCATGGGCTGGGTGCTGGACCTGGCCTGGCGCGAGCGCCTGGTGGCGATCGCCCGCAAACATGGGTTGCTGATCATCGAAGATGCGGCCTACGCCTTCCTCGCCGACAACCCGCCCGTGCCCCTGGCAGCTTTGGCAGCGGAAATCACCGTCTACGTCTCCGGTTTTTCCAAGAGCGTGGCCACCGGGTTGCGGGTGGGTTATGTGGTGGCGCCGCCGGCCTGGGTGGCGTCGATCGAACGGGCGATCCGCTGCACCACCTGGAACACTCCGGGGGTGATGACCGCCATGGCCTGTGCCTGGATCGACGACGGTACCGTGGCGCGCCTGGAGCAGGAGAAACGCGACGATGCCAGGCAGCGCCAGGCCCTGGCCCGCGAGATGCTGGAAGGGTTGGAATACATCGGCCATCCCGACGCCTACTTCCTCTGGCTGCCCTTGCCCGAGGAAGTGCGCGCCGACCAGGTGGCCATGGCGCTATTGCACGAACAGGTCTCGGTCTCTACCGCAGGCCCCTTTGCCTGTGCTGCCCCGGTGCCCCATGCGATCCGCCTGGCCCTGGGCTCGGTGACCCTGGAAGAGCTGCGCACCGCCCTGAGCAAAGTCCGCCAGGTGATCGCCCACTACGCGTATTGACCACAGCCGCAAGTGGCAAGCTCCACGCTTGCCGCTGTCCCTATAGCTTGAACTGGGTAACCAGGCCGTTGAGGTCCACTGCCAGGCGTGACAGCTCCTGGCTGGCGGCGTTGCTCTGGTTGGCCCCGGCCGAGGTCTGGGTCGACAGGTCGCGGATGTTGATCAGGTTGCGGTCCACTTCCCGGGCCACCTGGGCCTGCTCTTCGCTGGCGCTGGCGATGACCAGGTTGCGTTCGTTGATCATGGTGATGGCCTGGGTGATCTGGTCCAGGGCCAGGCCCGAGGCACGGGCGGCTTCCAGGGTCAGGTGGGCGCGTTCGTTGCTGGTGCGCATGGCACTGACCGCACCCTCGGTGCCTTCCTCGATGGTGTTGATCATGCTTTCGATTTCCTGGGTCGACTGCTGGGTGCGATGGGCCAGGGCCCGCACCTCGTCGGCGACCACGGCAAAACCTCGCCCGGCGTCCCCGGCACGGGCTGCTTCGATGGCGGCATTGAGCGCCAGCAGGTTGGTCTGCTCGGCAATCGAACGGATCACTTCCAGGACCTGGCCGATGTTGCGCACATCCACCGCCAGATGCTCGACCCGCTCACAGGTCTGGGTCACGTCCTCGGCCAGTTGGCCAATGGAGTCGACAGTGTGCTGTACCTGCTCGCGGCCGTGATGGGCGGTGCGGTCGGTTTCCTGGGAGGCTTCGGAAGTGCTCACGGCGTTGCGTGCCACTTCTTCCACGGCGGCGGTCATTTCGTTGACCGCGGTGGCGGCCTGTTCCACTTCGTTGCTTTGCTGGTGCAGGGTCTGGCTCGAATGCTCGGTGACCGCGTGCAGTTCCTCGGCGGCCGAAGCCAACTGGTTGGAGGAATCGGCGATGCGCTGCAGGGTGCCGCGCAGGCTGGCCTGCATGGTTTGCAGGGCGTGCAGCAGGCGCGCCGGTTCATCCTTGCCGCTGATCGCGATGCTCTGGCCGAGGTCGCCGCTGGCGATGGTTTCGGCCACGGCCACGGCTTGCCCCAGCGGTCGCACGATGCTGCGGGTCAGGAGAATCGCCAGGGCCACGGTCAGGGCCACCACCACCAGCATGATCAACAGGACCATGCCGATCGCGCTCTGGAACACCTGGTTGCTCTGGGCCGCTGCGGCGACGCCGCCACGGGTGTTGACGTCGATGATAGTCAGCAATTCCTTGAGCATGGCATCGGCATTGGCCAGGAACGGACCACCGTCGACGATATCGATCGCCGCTTCCTTGTGGCCCTGGCGCATCAGTTCGACGATCCGGTGCTGGTCCTTGAGGTACAGCGCCTTGGCGCTGACAAAGCGCTCGTAGGCGGCGCGCTCGTCTTCGACGTTGATCAGTTTTTCGTAGGTTTGCTGTTGTTCGTCCTGCTGCTGGTCGAGCTCGGTGAGGCGCGAAAGCAGGGCCTGCACGTCATTGCTATCGCGTACCACCAGCATGCGCAGGGTCAGGGTGCGGATCTGGGTGCTGGTCAGGGCCAGGGCATTGGCGGCGACGATGGAAGGCTGCCAGTTCTGGTCGACCTCAAGGGATTGCTGGTTCATGCGTTGCATTTCCAGCAGGGAGAAACCTCCCAGGGCCAGGGCCAGCAGGGCGATCAGGGCAAAGCTGAACCCTGCACGGCGGGAAATGTTCATCGTTCTCAAGAGCATGATGGTGTTCCTTGTGGCGGCAAAAAGTACAACCGGCGAAGCAAGTCGCGGTTTGCATCGGTGCGGTGCGCGGTGGAGCAGGCTCCACGGCACCGTCGGCTTTTTGCACACAAGGCAGGCGGCTGGCGCATCTGAGCGGCGCCTTTGTCCGTGCTTTCCAGGGTTGGCAGGTTGCACGACCTGCCTGGAAAACCCGCCGATGATAGCACGGTGACATCTATCGCGGGCGCCTGGCCCGCGGCTTTCAGTGGCCTTCGGTCTGAAGAAAGCCTTCGATGGAGCGCGCGCTGGTCACCGGGTCGACCTGCATGAAGCAGTGCTGGCCGTCGAGTACCTGGGTGCTCAGGTGCCGATTGAGCGTTGCCCAGCGCTGGGCCGAACGGGCCACGTAGGGGTAGCTGTCGCGGCCGTGGATCACCAGGCTCGGGGTCTGTATCTGGCGCAGCGAACGCCACAGGCGGCGGGGAAAGGAGCTGAAGATGTCCACCTCGCGCTCGGGGGCGCATTTGAGCGCCACGCCTTCGGCGGTGTCCTTCAACCCGTGTTCGACATAGGCCTCCAGGGCCTCGTCACTCCAGCCCTTGAAGATCCCCCGGTTGGCCAGCGCGGCCTTGGCCGAGGCGCGGTCCGGCCAGCGCTGGCGGCGGGCAGCGGCCTTGCGCGCCAGGCTGTGGCGGCGGTTCAGGCCCAGGGCCGAAAGCAGCTTGAGCGAGCCGATCATCGACGGGCTGAAGATCACTGGGTCGAGCATCACCGCCTTGCGAAACAGCTGCGGTCGTTCGGCCACGATCAGGCAGGTGAGCACCCCGCCAAAACTGTGGCCGACCGCGTAGCGGGGCACCTCGCCGTAGGCTCCGAGCCCGGCCTCGAAGGCCTCGGCCGCCAGTTCCGCGGTCCGGTTCCAGCCCAGGAACGGGCCGCCGTGGTCCGTGTCGCCGTGGCCCTGCACGTCGCTGAGCCACAGGTCGAAGGACTCGGCCAACAGCGCCAGCATCGGTCGATAGGCCATGGAGCAGAAGCCGTTGCCGTGGAGAAAGTGCAGCAGCGGCTTGCCCGAAGGCGCGGAGCGCAGGCCGCGCAGGGTAAAGCCTTCGGGGCAGGGATAGGACCAGGGGAGCAACTGCATGGGGCCTCGGGATGACGGGTGAGCACAGCCGGGCATTGTCGATGGGATGGCCCTCGAGTCAAGGGCCGATCCTGACCGACTCCAGCACTAGCAGGTGGTGAGCTGGCGAAACGACAGGCTGATGCGCTCGCCCGCGCCCGGCGCCTTGGGAATGGCGTGCAGCCAGTGTTTTTGCAGTTCGTCCGACATGTGCAGCAGGGAGCCGCTGGCCAGGCTGTAGTCGAAGGTCGCGCCGCTTTCCTTGTGGCGAAAGACCATGGTCCGGGCATGCCCCAGGGAAACGATCACCACGCCGGTGCCGGTCACCAACTGTTCATTGGCGTCGGAATGAAAGCCCATGGAGGATTGGCCGTCGGGGTAGCAGTTGAGCAGGCAGTTGTTGGGACGAAAGCCCAGTCGCTGCTCGATGGGCCCGCACAGCTGTTGCAGAAGCTCGGGCATCGGCACGGCAGGGTAGGTGATCTGCGAATAATCGTAGGGCGCGCCGAAGCTTGCGGTCTTGCGCGCACGCATGCGCTCGTCCCACAGCACAGAATCCTTGAGCTGGCTGAACAGCCGGTGGGGGTCGGCGATGAAGTCGGGAATGAAGTCGATCTCGGGTGGAGTCATGGGTGCGCTGCCAGTGTGTGAAGGTGAGCGGCTGCCAGGGGGCAGGGCCCATCCTTATCGGTCCTTGATGGGGTGCTGGAGGGTGCCGCCTGCAGCCGACTGGATGAAGTGCGCGGCCTTTTCCGCCAGCGCCGCTTGCGAGGCGCGGATGATCAGTATCAGGGGCACCAGGGACAGTGGGTCGATGTCCAGGCGTTGCTCGCTGGCATCGCGCAGTCTCAGGGTCAGTTCGGTCCACTGCTCATCGTCGGGAGTTCGGCTGTCACCATCGGAATCGACATTGCAGCCTGTGCCCCATAAGTGCTCGGCAACCCGGTAGTAGGCCGGGCGTGGTCCGGGATCATGGAGGAGCAGGCTGTGCTGTATAGACATGGCGTCCGGCTTGGGCGAGGTGGCGTTCCAGGCTGGTAACGGTATCTCGCCACCGGCGCTCGATGCAACCCGCGAGAGGGCTGGCGCCGGGGTGTCAGCGCGGCCTGTCAGCCGCCATTGGCATTGAGGATGCTCGCCACCTGGCGGGGTTGGCAGTTGAGGTAGGGCGAGGACTTGAGCCAGCGCTGGTCCGGGTACCAGGAAAACATGAACTGGCCATCCTTGAGCTTGTCTATCACCTGGCGCGCGACTTGCGGGCGCACGGCCGGGCAGCCCTGGCTGCGGCCGATGCGGCCCTGGCGTTGGCTCCACAACGGGTTCACGTAGTCGGCGGCATGGATCACGATGTCGCGATCGCGGGCGCGGTCGTTGAAGCCGGGCTCCAGGCCGTCCATGCGCAAGGAGTAGCCGTGGCTGCCTTCGTAGCTTTCCTGGGTGCGGAACAGGCCCAGGCTGGACTGGTAGCTGCCCAGGCGGTTGGAGAACTGGGTGGCGAAGTTTTCCCCGGACTTCTGCCCGTGGGCCACCAGGTCGCGCAGCACCAGCTTCTTGCTGCGCAGGTCGAAGATCCACAGGCGTCGGGCGGTGGAAGGTTGCGAGTAATCGATTACCGCCAGGTGCCGGGCTTGCCGGGCGCCGCTGTTGACCGCGCACTGCATGGCGTTCAAGGCGCTTTTCAGGGCCAGGGGATTGAGTTCCGGGGCGGCGTGGGCGAGGCTGGCGTACAGCGCGGGGCTGGTGGCAGGGTGGGGTTTGCTGGCGGCGAAGGAAGGACTGCAAATGGCGCCCAGGGCAAGGGCCGCCAGGCAGAATCGGCACAAGAAGGTCAACATGTATAAAGCATCCCCATGGTCACTTCAGCTCCTGACGTCCTGTCGTTATCCCGGCAGTCTGGTCTATATGTTTATCACCCAGGCTTGATTGTTTTCCGCATCTGCCATAACGCTTGGCCGTCAAACCGACGGCCACGGATTGGAGTAAAGCAGTTGTTCAAAAAACACGCATGTTACTTGAGCCTGTGCCTGCTCGCTGCGCCACTGGTCGCGCTGGCCGAAGAGCCGCCCTTGCAGTCGGCGAGCCCCTTGCAGTTGGCATTGAGCCAACTGGCCCAGGCATGTCCGGCCCTGGCTCCGCGCCTGGACCCGCCCACCCAGCAGCAGTTGCAGGCGTTCTATCGCCAGCATGGCGAGCAGCCAGCCTGGGCCGTCGACGGGCGCCTGGCCAGCTTGCAGGCGCAGTTGGCGCAACTGGTCGATGACGGCCTGGACCCGGGGCATTACCACTTGCCGGCAAGCACCCCGGCAGGGGATGGCCTGTGCGCCGATATCGATATCAGCCACCAGTACCTGAAAGCCCTGCAGGACCTGCATTACGGGCGCCTCTCACAAACCCGCTTCGAGCCCGTGTGGCGAGCCCAGCCGCTGCCGGAGGATCGCCAGGCGACCTTGCTGGCGATCGCGGTGCCTGGGCTTGAAAACATCGCCGGGGCCTTTGAGCGGGCGCGTCCCCAGCTTGCCCAGTACCACAACCTGCGCCAGGCCTATGCCCAGCAACGCCAGCAGCCATTGCCCCAGTGGCAGGCGGTAGGGAGTGGGCCCCTGCTGCGCCCGGACATGCAGGACAAGCGCGTGCCGGAACTGGCCGAGCGTCTCTACCACGGAGGTTACCTGCAGAGCCCGGCGGTCAACCCGGACAATGCCTACAGTGGTGACCTGGTGAGTGCGGTGAAGCACTTCCAGCTCAGCCACTCGCTGCAGGCCGACGGTGTGGTCGGCGCGGGCACCTTGAAGGAGATGAACATCAGCCCGGCCCAGCGCCGCGAGCAGTTGCGGGTCAACCTCGAGCGCCTGCGCTGGCTGGCCCAGGATTTCGAGCCGAACCTGGTGCTGGTCAACGTCGCTGCGGCGCAGTTGACCTTCTACCAGCATGACGCCGTGGTCTGGCAGACCCGCACCCAGGTCGGCCGCGCCGAGCGCCAGACGCCGTTGCTGAAATCCCAGGTCACGCGCCTGACCCTGAACCCGACCTGGACCGTGCCGCCGACCATCCTCAAGGAGGACAAGCTGCCGGAAATCCGCCGTGACCAGGGCTTTCTCAACCGCCAGAACCTGCAGGTGCTGGACGCCAACGGCCAGCCCCTGGCCCCCGAGGACATCGATTGGGACCGCCCGGGCAATATCCTCCTGCGCCAGGGTGCGGGGCCGCGCAACCCCCTGGGCCGCATCGCCATCCGTTTTCCCAACCCGTTCTCGGTGTACCTGCACGACACGCCGAGCCAGGCGTTGTTCAGCAAGGGGCCGCGGGCCTTCAGCTCCGGTTGCGTGCGGGTCGAGCAGGCGTTGCAGCTGCGGGACTGGCTGCTGACCCCGGCGGAGCGGCTGCGTACCAATGATCTGCTGGCCACCGGCCTGACCCATGAGTTCCGCCTGGCCAAGCCGGTGCCGATCCTGCTGAGCTACTGGACGGTGCAGGCCGACAGCCATGGGCAGCTGTTGTATGCGCCGGATATCTACAGTCATGACGGGGTGCTGGCGGCGGCGTTGGGCAGCAAGATCTAAGCAACTGGCGGCTGCGAGGAGGGCGGCTGTCGCGGTTGTGCGCAGCGGTCATTTTGAGCGCTGCGCCCCGGAGCGCCGGCCAATTGAGCGGGAGCAGGCTCCCGCGCCACACAGCGCTTTGATTGTGGCGCAACAACGGCGCTCGGGACGCAGTTCCGGCGGGTAGGACAACGCCGCTTTCCCGGCATCGGGAAGCGGCGTTTTCAGTGGCGGCTCAGGGGTGGGCCGGGGTCATTTTGTCGTAGATCACATCCAGCGCCGGGCCCAGGTCACCGTCGCCCTGGGCCACCGCCTTGATGCCCGCAGGCGCCGGCAGGGAGGGGTCGCCATGCATGCCGAACGGCGGCGGCAGCTGCGCCAGCTTGGCTGGGCGTTCGTAGATCACCCGGCCCTCCTTGACGGTCTTGAGCACCTGGATTTCGTTCAGGGTCGCGGGCGCCACGGTCAGCGGGTTGGCCGAAAGCACCACGAAGTCCGCCAGCTTGCCCGGGGTGATGGAGCCTTTGCGGTCTTCCTCGAAGTGCTGGTAGGCCGACCACAGGGTCATGGCCTTCAGCGCCTGCAGCGGTGTCACCCGCTGGTCCGGCCCCAGCACGTAGCCGCTGCGGGTGGTGCGGTTGACTGTGGCCGCCAGCACTCGCATCGAGTCCGGCAGGGCTACCGGGGCATCGTGGTGAGTGGTGAACTTCAGGCCCTCCTTGAGCACCCACTGGGTGGGCGAGATGTTCTCGGCACGCTCGGGGCCGAGCACCGATTGCCGGTGCCAGTCGCCCCAGTAGTAGGTGTGCATGGGGAACAGCGACGGGAAGATCTTCAGTTGCTTGAGCTCGGCCACCTGATCCTGGCGCAGGGTCTGGCCGTGGATCATCACCGGGCGCACATCGACCCCGGGGTAGGCTTTTTCCGCGGCTTTGATGGAGGTCAGCAACTGCTCGATGGCGCGGTCGCCGTTGGTGTGGGAAAGGATCTGCCAGCGGTTGGCCAAGGCCTCCTTGTAGATCGCCAGCGCTTCGTCGTCCTTGACCACGCCGTAGCCGGCATAGCTGGCGTCCTGGCCCTGGGGCGGCTTGAAGTAGGGCTGGCTGAGCCAGGCGGTCTTGCCCTGGGGCGAGCCGTCGAGGGTCAGCTTGACCCCGCCGATGCGAAAGTGCCGGTCATAGACCACTGGCTGGTTGGTCGGGTGATACCAGGGCGCAACCAGCAGTTCCTTGGTGCCCTGGGTGAGGATGTCGGGGTAGGAGACGATGTCCGCCAGCAGCTTGCCGTCGCTGGCGGCCTTGATTGCAGTGCGCACCTGGTCCGGGGAGGAGCGGCCGTCCTGCAGGGTGGTGTAGCCATAGCTGATGTACAGCTTCTGTCCGGCGCTGAGCATGTCCACGGCCTGGTCGGCGGTCAGCTTGGGGAAGATCTTCACCAGGGCCATGAAGAAGGCATTTTCCTCCAGCACCCCGTTGGGTTCCTGGCTGCCCTCGACCCGCCGGATCACCCCGCCATCCGGGTTGGGCGTCGACGCGTTGATCCCCGCCAGCACCAGGGCCTTGCTGTTGAGCACCCCCAGGTGCGAGGACTGGTGGACGATGGCGATCGGCATGTCCTTGTTCACAGCGTCCAGGTCAGCCTTGGTGGGGTGGCGCTGTTCCTGGAGCTGGGAGTCGTCGTAGCCAAAACCGAACAGCACGCCGAACTGCGCCGGGATCGGCGACTGCTGCTCGAAGCTGCGCAGGGTCTGCTGGAGCTCGGGGATGTTGCTGTTGGCACCGTCCGGCGGAGGCAGCAGGTTGGCGCTGGCAGCCTGGAAACCCACCATCGACACATGCCCGTGGGGGTCGATGAACCCCGGCAGCAGGGTCGAGCCCTTGAGGTCGAGCATGCGCGTGGTCGGCCCCTGGTTCTTGAGAACCTGCTGGCGGTCGCCGACGGCGAGGATCTTGCCGTCCTTCACCGCCACCGCCTGGGCGTTGGGCTGGCGGTCGTCGATGGTGATGATCGGGCCGTTGAACCAGATGGCGTCGGCCACCGGCGGCGTGGCCGCCAGGGCACTGGCACTGGCGAGCTGGAGCGCTGCCACGAGCAGCGCGAAGGAGGTCTTTTGCATGTGCGTTCTTCCTTGAAGCGGGCAGGAGCGCACTAGCCTAGCCGCAAAGCGCCGCCGCGGGCGAGTGGCTTGAGGTATGGTGTGCGGCCTTTTAGCTGCGACTCAAGGCTTGTCATGCCATTCAACAAACGCCAGCAGGCGGCCACGGAGCGCCTGCTGGCCGCCACCCTGACCGAGGCCTGCGAAGCGGCCAAGGCCGAAATCGTCGGTTTTTCCTGGTTGACCCACGAGGTGGACTACGCCGCCTTTGCGGCGAGCCTGGTGGTGGTCTGGGTCTTCGACACCCAGGCCCACAAGGAGCAGGCGCTGGCGGCCGGGCAGGGCGCGCGGATGCTCGAACTGACGGCCCGGGCCCTGGAAGAGGCCGATGTTCACCTCGACTCCCTGGAAACCCGTGTGTTCTTCGACAGCGAAGAGCAGTGCCGGCGGATCAATGCTGGCGATTGGGCGCAGCGCCTGAAGCGTCTGCGCCCGGGCCGGGGTTGAGCGATGGCCAAGGAAATCGACAACCCCTGCATCGCCCTGTGCCGGCTCAGTGGCGACCTGTGCCTGAGTTGCGGGCGCAGCAAGGACGACATCCGCAAATGGAAGCGCATGAAGCGCCCGGAAAAGATGGCCGCCGTGCAGCGGGCCAGCACCCGGCTCAAGGCCTTGCAGAAAAACAAGGGCTGATCAGGTATCGCTCTGGAATTGGCCGGGGCCCAGGCGCCGTACGCTCAGCCAGAAGTCTTCCTCAGGTTCGTATTCGGCCAGAGACAGACGGTGCGCCTGTCCCAGCTCGTCTTCCACCATCAGGCTGGCCTCCCAGTCGAAATCCGGGTTCTGGGAAATGGTGTAGGACGGGTCAGGGCTGTTGATCCCGAAGTGAATCGAATAGACCTCCAGTGGCGGGCACGACAGAAGGCCTTGGGCATACAGCTGCCAGACCTTGCGTATGCCGGGCACGCACAGGCGCTCGGCAAAGGCCAGGGCCTGGGGGATGTCGTCCCAGGCGCCCTGCACCCCGTGCTGCGCGACCGCGAGCCGGCGCTGGGGCGGTTCGTTGCTGGGGTGCTGGACGTAGACCAGGCGGCTGCCGAACTGCAATTCGCATTGCAGCACGCCGGCAGCGATTTCCCAGTGGCCCAGCAGCGATTCCTTGAGCAGATCTATTTGCATCGCGTCTGAGGTTCAGGCCGTTTGCCGGCGCATGGCCAGGATGGTGGTGCCGAAGAAAATAAAGGTGGAGCCCACCACCCGGTTGACCCACTTGGACAGGGCTGGCCGGGTCAGCACGCCCTTGGCCCGGGAGGCCAGCACCGCGTAGACGCTGAGGGAGGTCAGCGACAGCGCCATGAAGATCAGGGTCAGGATGAAGAACTGTGGTAGCAGCGCGGCGTGCTGGTCGATGAACTGGGGGAACAGGGCGGTGAAGAAGATGGTTGCCTTGGGGTTGGTGGCGGCGGTCAGGAAGGCCGACTTGAACAGCTTCAGGCGCGGCGGCTTGCCAACCTGGGTGCTGTCTGCGCTGGCTTCGCTCAGCAGTTGGCTCTTGCTGAACAGCTGCTTGGCACCGAGGTAGAACAGGTAGCCGGCACCGACGATCTTCACCGCGTTGAAAATCCATTCGGAACTGGCAATCAGCGCCCCGAGGCCGAGCATGGCCGCGGCAGACATGCAGAACAGCCCGCTGATATTGCCCAGGGATGACCAGATAGTGGACTTGGCGCCGTAGGCCACGCTGTTGTGCAGCGCCACCAGGGTCGCCGGGCCGGGGCTGGCGATGGCGATGGCTGCCACCAGGGTGTAGGTCAGTATCGAGTGAGCATCCATGGTCCGGACTCGTCTTGCAGAAAAAGGGGGCTTGATTCTATCGGGGCGAGGGCAAGCTGTATGCCAGAAATTGACGGCTTTATCGAAGGGCGCGAACGGCGCAGGCCAGCGCCTTCGAGGCGCATCGGTGCCCATTGTCAACCATTGCTGCAATCGATAGTTATCATCAAAAAGTGCAGGTTCCGTTTTTTCGGCAAAGGAGGAAGATAGCGCTTACACCGTGCTTGCTGCAGAAGGAAACACCCGATGAAAATCTCGACTCTAGTGACCCTTGTGGTGCTTTTGATCGCGGCAACCGGGGCTTCTGCGGCGACCCTCGCCACTGACGACGCCTCCTGCCACTTCCTGCCCATGGCCGACAGCAGCGCCGACCTGCAACACGCGCAGTCGGTAGGCGTGCTGTACAGCGAAAACACCATCAGCACCCTGCAATACCTGGAGCACTACCATTCGGTGGCGCTCAACGGGGCGAAGAATGCCGGCCTCGATCCGCGCATCAGCCAAGCCTTCGTCAACAGCTCGGACCCGAAGCGGGCAATCGACTGGCTGCTGGCTTCGCTGCAGCAGCATTTCGGCTCGGTGACCGTCTATGACAGCCTTGACGCGGTGGTCCAGGCCCACCCCGATGTGGTGGTGATGCTCGACACCTACAACCAACTGGTGACCAAGCGCAACAGCAAGGTCGAGGCGCGCTTCATCGCCAAGTTCTATGACGCCAACCTGCAGTACATCGGCCAGGCCGCCGGGATCCAGACCAAGGAACTGCCGTCGGTCTGGGTACGGGGCAAGGCGGCGCCGGAGATCGCCGCGCAGATCAACCAGCAGACCGAGTTGCAGGTCGATGCCCTGAAGCAGTTCGACGCATCGCTCAAGGCCCTGGTGAGCCAGGGCGAAGCGGGGCAGATGGCGGCCAACCAATGAGCTGCAGCCAGGCCTGATGAAAAAAGCCCCGAAGATTCGGGGCTTTTGCGTGGTGCCTGGCGGAATCCGCCTGTGACGCGCTCCCTAGGCCGAGGCCTGACCCCCCGCGACCAATAACCCTATGCCCAGGTACCAGCCCCAGAGAAAGGGCCGGGCTTGCGAGTCTTTCCTGGCGCAGGCGTACACCAAGAAGGAAATGAACAGGCTGAGGCTGGCATTGCCCAAGGAATGCTTCAGGGCCACGCAGACAATCGCGAACTGCATCGCCACCCTAAGTGCCAGCCCTGACAGGATCAGCACAATCACCATTGAGTCGTCTCGCTATCGAATGAAGGTCGGTCGCCTCCTTTGGCGCGCCGCGGCCCGGATGCGGGCCGCGGTGCGCCAGAGGGAGCGGTGTGACGGGATATCGACAGGGCGGTGCAAAACACTGGGCAAAGGCGCCGCCACCGTCCCTTCATTCACGTGCGAGCGGGCAACTGCGGGTGTCAGGCGCCGCTGCCCAGGGACGCCATGTCGATCACGAAGCGGTAGCGCACATCGGCCCGTTCCATGCGTTCGAAGGCTTGGTTGATGTCCTGCATGGCGATCATTTCGCAATCCGGGAGGATGTTCTTGCGCGCGCAGAAGTCGAGCATTTCCTGGGTCTGGGCGATGCCGCCGATGGGTGAGCCGGCCAGCCGGCGCCGGCCCAGGAGCATGGGCAGGGTCAGTTGTTCGTCGATCGGCCCGACCTGGCCGACGATCACCAGGGTGCAGTCGATGTCCAGCAGGGGCATGTAGGGCGAGACATCGTGGCGCACCGGAATGGTGTCGATGATCAGGTCGAAGCTCGACTGGGCGCGGGCCATGGCCTGCGGGTCGCTGGACACCAGCAGTGCATCGGCGCCCAGGGCCAGGGCGTCGGCGCGCTTGTCGGCGCTGCGGCTGAGCACCGTGACCTTGGCTCCCATGCCCACCGCCAGCTTGACCGCCATGTGCCCCAGGCCACCGAGGCCGATGACCCCGACCCGGCTGCCAGGCCCGACATTCCAGGTGCGCAGCGGCGAATAGGTGGTGATGCCGGCGCACAGCAGCGGCGCGGCCTTGGCCAGGTCCAGGCCCTCGGGCACCCGCAGGACGAACTCCTCGCGCACCACCAGGTGCTTGGCGTAGCCGCCGTAGGTCACCTCGCGGGTGATGCGGTCCAGGCCGTTGTAGGTCTGGGTATTGTGCTCGCGGCACATCTGTTCTTCGCCCTTGCGGCACTGGTCGCACACCTGGCAGGAGTCCACCATGCAGCCGACGGCGACGCCGTCGCCGACCTTGTACTGCTTGACCTCGGGGCCGACGGCGGTGACCCGGCCGACGATCTCGTGGCCCGGGACCATGGGGTAGCGGCTGGCGCCCCAGTCGTTGCGCGCTTGGTGCAGGTCGGAGTGGCAGACCCCGCAATAGAGGATTTCCATCGCCACATCGTTGGCGCGCAGGGCGCGACGCTGGAAGGTGAAAGGCGCCAGGGGAACCCCGGCGGACTGCGCTGCGTAACCGAAGGTTTGCATGATCAGCGTTCCTGTGTGAGGGCGTACGAATGATCCGAAGGCAGGGCTACAAGCATAGAAGCCCCAGGCGCACCGTGAGGGCGGCCGACCGATGGTGGTGCGGGCCAAACGGCGTCGCACCGCTGAGGTCGGGGCGAGTGAGTGTCGCTCCTTTGTTGCCGTGGGTGCCCGGTTGCCGCTTCGGGACGTGGCTGCCACGCCCCGGGCACGGGCTCAGGGGGCGCCGAACATCGCGGTCCAGTAAATGCCGGCATCGCTTTTCGGGTCCACCGCGTAGCCCGCGCCCAGCTCGCTGTAGGCCGGGTTCATCAGGTTGGCGCAATGGCCGGGGCTGGCCAGCCAGCCGTCCACCACCTTGCGCACCGTGTCCTGGCCGGCGGCGATATTCTCGCCCACCTGCTGGCCGGCATAGCCTGCCAGTTCCGCGCGGTCACCTGGGGTGCGGCCGTCGTGGTCCTTGTGGTCGAAGTAGTTCTGGTTGGCCATGGCCCGGCTGTGCTCCTCGGCGGTGCTGCCCAGGGTGGCGTTCCAGGCCAGGGGCGCGGTGGCGGCGAAACTCTGGCCACCGCACTGGCGGGGTTGGCCGCGGGCACTGTTGATCTGCGCGAGCAGTTGCTGGCCCTCGGCCTGCCAGTCCCCCAGGCGTGCGGACAACAGCGGCCGGGCGAGCACGATGCGCCACTGGTTGGCCTGACGATTGACACCGATATCGACGAACTGCGGGTCCAGCACCACCTGGCAGAAGCTCTCGCGCACCGCCTGCATCGCCGCCTGGGCATCCCGGGGGCCGGACAGGCTGATGGCCTGCACGTTGACCATGGGGTAGGCCGCTCGGGCCAGGGCTTGCTGCAGGTCGCCGACGTTGTCCACCGGCAGCACCAGGCGTGGATCGCTGGCCAGTGGCGGCAGCTCCGAGGAGGCCTGGTTGGCGCAGCGTTGCGGTTGGCTGCGGTAGGCGTTGATCGACTCGATCAGTTGCGACTGGTCGTCGGCCAGGGCGCCGGTGGCCGCCAACAAGCCGAGGGCCAGGGCTGCGGCGGGCAAGAGCAGTGAGCGCATGGGCATGCAAGTCTCCCGGGAAATGGACAGCGCCCATGATGCACCCGGCGCCGAGGCTTTTCACCCGCTGGCGGATGAAATCGGCGTTAACCGCGATGCCTCAATAGAAGTCGAAGTACAGCGCCCACTCGCCGCTCTCGCGATGCTTCCAGAACATCAGGCTGCCGTTGTGGACCACATTGAGGTTGATCTTGGCATCGGAGGAAATCTGCAGCACGAACTCGAAGCCGTCGCCTGGATCGATCCCCGACTGGCAGAAGGACGGGTAGCCCCCCAGCTTATGTTCGTAGCAGTGCTCCACCAGGTCGTAGTAGCACTCGATGGTGCCGGCCTGTTCCAGCGCGACGATTTCCCGTTCCAGATCCTCGGGCACGCCACCGCCGTCCCACAGCGGAAAGTCGGCGGGTACTGCCTCGGGCTTGAGCGGGAAGGGCTTGAGAAAGGCCCCGGTGGCGGTCAGTTCCTTGCGCACCAGCACGTCCTCGGCACGGTATTCGCGGATCAGCCAGCGCTCGCCCATGGGTTCCAGGGGCTCGGGAAAGGGGTTGGCGACGAACACCGTGAGCACCCGCACGCCTTCCAGCAGCGGGTTGTGAAAGGGCAGCGCCGGCAGATAGAACTGGGCGAACGGCAGCAGGGTTTCCCCGGCGCTGTTGCGTGGCAGTTCTTCATCCTCGCGAAACAGAAAGACCCGGCCCAGCCAGCTTTCCTCGTCGCTGTAGGTTGGGCGGAAACCGCCGGCGGTGAACTTCAACGCCGGCTTGGCCAGGCGGTGCTGGATGTCCTGAATGTCCATGGTCAGGGGCAGGTTCCTGTTCAAGAGTGGGGATAGAAGGTGCGCGTCAGGGCGCGGAATCTAGCAGAGCGTGCCCGTGCCTTGCGACTCCCGGGCACCTCTGCTTGCGGTGGCTGCAGGTCTCAGGCGTCTCTACCGTGAGCCGCTGCCGCGAGTTGCGAGGTATCGACCCGCACGAACACCGAGTCGCCAATGGCGGTCAGCACGTCGCCGGCGTACACCTCGCAGATCACCTGGCTCTTGCGGCCCACTTCACCCTCGACCCTGGCGCGCAGGGTCAGGGGCACGCCCATGGGTGTGGGCTTGATGAACTTGATGCCCAGGTTGCCGGTGACGCAGTCGATGCGTGGCAGGCTGCCGGGCTCGCGCTGTTCGTTGCGGTAGTGGTAGGCCATGGCGGTCCAGTTGGAGTGGCAGTCCACCAGCATGGCGATCAGGCCGCCGTAGACCAGGTCCGGCCAGCCACAGTATTTGGATTCCGGCAGGTGCTCGGCGACCACGTGCACGCCGTCCTCGTGCCAGTGGCTCTTGATGTGCAGGCCGTGATGGTTGCTGCTGCCGCAACCGAAACAGATGCCTTCGGGGGCGGTGGTGTCTTGCAGGGAAGTGGGGTGCATGGGTGTTCCTTGTTGTTCTTGGGTTCAGAGCGTGTTGCGGTTCAGGGTGTTTGTCAGCGGGGTAATGCCCGGAACTGGCCGGGCTCCTTCGGTACTTTTGCGTACCTGACTGCACCGGCCTCCGACAGCTGCTTCACCGCGCTGTTCTCCAGCAGCAACGCGGTCATGGGGTTGATGATGCAGCGCCGAACATCAGCGAGGCTATTGATATCGGTCAGGCGCAGGCTGTAGCACCAGTAGCCATCTGGCCAGCGCAGTAGTCGCTGGTTTTCCAGGTCCGGCTCGTCACTGTCCTCGACATCCAGTGGAAATATCATGTGGATGATGTCGAAATCGATGGGGGCGTTGAATCGGCCGATGTGTATCAGGGGTTCGTGATTATCGAGGGCATCGACTCCCATGCCGGTAAGGCTGATTTGCACGATCAGGTAGTCGCTAACGGAGCGCTTGGGTTTGATGACCAGGGGCAATGAACTGGAGATATCTGTGATTACCCAGCCATGGTCATCTTCGGCATTGACCTGAAGCCACTCGCCGCCTGCGCGGTAGCGCCGGGCGATTTCCGAAGTTAGCAGCAGGCGGCTGACTTCCTCTCTGATCAGTTGCGCCAGACGGTCGCATTCGGCGCCAAGTTTGCTGACGAACGCGATGTTTTCGCTGATCGCCTTGCCGAGGTCGGACATCATGGTCATGGCATGGAGCTCCAGATAAAGGCAGAAGAGTGCTGGGTGGATGGCAGCGGGGCAGGCGGTTTGAGTGTGGCGAAGCCGTTTACTGGGGTCCAGAAAACCGTAGGGCTGTTGATGGGGGGAGGAGCACTGAGTTGGGTAAACCCCTGGAAACGCTTGATCCCCAGTTGCTCGAGAAAACGGCAGACCTGGATCGACCAGCGCTGCAGCAGCACCGCTTCGGGACCTGTGAGGTTGCGCAATACGCTGAGAATCGAAGTCCACGACCGTAGCAGAAGCCGCCCATTCCAGATGTCCTGTTCGCTCAGGGCGTTCAGGCCGGCGCTGAGTTCCGGGGCGATAAACAGGTGATACGCCTCATCACGCTCGCAGGGCGAGAGGAACTCCTGCCACTGTCGATGCAACTGATCATCACCGCTCAGGCGTGCATTCCATTTGAACTCCACTAGAAGCAGGCGCCGTTCCCCGCTGGGCCAGTGCAGTTCGACAAACAGGTCCGGCTCGATGCCTCGGCGTGGCCAGAAGTGCATACGCGCCCGGTCGACAGGGCCGGCAGGGAAGGGCAGCGTTGGGTACTGCCCGCCTTGTTCGACCACGGCACTCCAGAATGCACCGATGGCTTGGGCAGGTAGATAGTCCAGCGGCCCCATGATCAAAGCGGTGATTTCATCTTCTTCACAGACTCTGGTTTCGCCTTCATCCCGGTGTCCGAGGTAACGTTTGAACAGGCGGCTTTTTCCGTGGCAAAAGGCGTGCAGCATTCCATTGGCTTCTATGAGTTTTATCGAGCGCCATAATGGCGTTTTGGTTTGGTGCTGGCTAGAACACAAAGGTTTTTTTGCCCGCCCGATAAGGCTTGGCACCAGGTTGATCACGCTCTAGGCGCCTGGCCCCGATGCTTCTTTGGGGCCGGTGCCAGTCTTTCAGGGCATTGCTCAAGCCAGCGTCGCTGTGACGCATTGCCTGCGGCGGGAGTCGTAGAAAATCGCGGCTTTGCACAAGGCCCAGGCAGTGGTTCCAGCCAAGACAGGCTGATGCCGTAATGATATTCTTGCGCTGAATCGGTTCATCGTTTGTGCAAAAATACCTTCCCTGTGCTTTGCTTCAAATGGCCTGATCGGGTCCTTTGCAAGCGTGCGGGAGTGTCTTGGCAAGCCCGTCGAGCTTGATGTCAGGCAGTGTTCGTTGACCGTTTCTGGTCAGCCCCGACCCTTTTTCTCCTGCTGGCCCCTGTGACAACGGGCGCCATCGTTGTGCGTCCAGCGACGCCGGCGCAGGGGCAGGATTGGGGCCGAACGGCCTGTGGGTTGCGTCCCGTGACGTGCCCTGAGAAACACGTGTCACTCAAGTAGCTGAAGCCAAAAACGATAAGAAGTCAGCGCCGGAGCGATATAAAACTGAGGTCGAGCCAGTCTCGTCGGCCTTGTGTGCCCACCCTCCAGTTCTTTTGAATGGGCGAGTCCAGGATTCATCCGGGGCCGTGCAGGATCGAGGATGGGGCGGCGGATGGCGTTCTATCGTAGGTACTAAACAATGTTTAAGAAGGTGAACACGGCCCTGATCGGGCTGGCGATGTCCATAGGCCTCACGACCGCGCACGCGGCTGAGCCCAAGAAAGTGGATGTACTGCTGATTGGCGGCGGCATCATGAGTTCGACCCTCGGGGTCTGGCTCAACGAGCTGCAACCGGATTGGTCGATGGAGATGGTCGAGCGCCTGGATGGCGTCGCAGAAGAAAGCTCCAACGGCTGGAACAACGCCGGTACCGGTCACTCTGCCCTGGCTGAGCTGAACTACACCCCGGAAGGCAAGGACGGCAAGATCGAGATCGCCAAGGCCATCGAGATCAACGAAGCGTTCCAGATCTCCCGGCAGTTCTGGTCCTGGCAGGTCAAGAACGGCGTCCTGAAGAACCCGCGTTCGTTCATCAACTCCACGCCGCACATGAGCTTCGTCTGGGGCGATGACAACATCAAGTTCCTCAAGGCCCGTTACGAAGCCCTGCAAGCCAGCCCGCTGTTCAGCGGCATGCAGTACTCCGAAGACGCCGAGCAGATCAAGAAGTGGGTTCCATTGATGATGGAAGGCCGCGATCCTGCGCAGAAGATCGCCGCCACCTGGTCGCCGATCGGCACCGACGTCAACTTCGGCGAGATCACCCGCCAGTTCGTCGCGCACCTGCAGGCCCAGCCTAACTTCGACCTGAAGCTGTCCAGCGAAGTGCAGGCGATCGAGCGCAACACCGATGGCTCGTGGCGCGTGACCTACAAGAACCTCAAAGACGGTTCGAAAACCGAGACCGACGCCAAGTTCGTGTTCATCGGCGCCGGCGGCGGTGCCCTGCACCTGCTGCAGAAGTCGGGCATTCCCGAGGCCAACGAATACGCCGGCTTCCCGGTGGGCGGCTCGTTCCTGGTGACCGACAACGCCAGCGTGGCCGAGCAGCACCTGGCCAAGGCCTACGGCAAGGCTTCGGTTGGCGCGCCACCGATGTCGGTTCCGCACCTGGACACCCGTGTGCTGGACGGCAAGCGAGTGATCCTGTTTGGCCCATTCGCCACCTTCTCCACCAAGTTCCTCAAGGAAGGTTCGTACTTCGACCTGCTGACCAGCACCACCACCCACAACTTCTGGCCGATGACCAAAGTGGGCATCGAGCAGTACCCGCTGGTGGAGTACCTGGCTGGCCAATTGATGCTGTCGGATGACGACCGCTTCGCCGCACTGAAGGAATACTTCCCCAACGCCAAGCAAGAAGACTGGCGCCTGTGGCAGGCCGGTCAGCGCGTGCAGATCATCAAGCGTGACGAAGAGAAGGGCGGCGTGCTGAAACTGGGCACCGAGATCGTCGCTTCCGAAGACGGCAGCATCGCCGGCCTGCTGGGCGCCTCCCCAGGTGCCTCGACCGCCGCGCCGATCATGCTCAGCGTGCTGCAGAAGGTCTTCAAGGACCAGGTAGCGACCCCGGCCTGGCAGGAGAAGCTGAAGCAGATCGTGCCGAGCTACGGTACGGCCCTGAACGACAGCCCTGAGCGTGTGGCCAAAGAATGGGCCTACACCGCTGAAGTACTGCAACTGACCCCGCCACCGCCGGTCAAGGGCGCGGCGCCTCAGGCTCCGGCCAGCCTGGCCAAACCAGAGAGCAACCCAGCGGCCGACATGGCGCTGTAAGCCTCGGCCCCGCCCGCGTTCGTCGGGCGGGGCAGCGCGGATGCCCTCGTGCATCCGCCCCTCGCTTGGGTAGCGGCGGCAGCTTTGCTGCGGTCGCTACTGGCTGGCCTAGCCAGCGCTTCCCTGAAGATGCATCCCCCGTTTTTTCGACAGTGCCAGCGTTCAGTTCGGCGCGCTTGTCATGCGCCTGTGCCTCCCGTGACGGGTTATCATGGCGGCGCCCGCAGCCCTCGGGCACGCCTCAATCCTCGGAGTCACCGCCTCGATGTCCAGCATCACCCTGTTCCAAGCCCCGCCGCCCGAAGCCATCCAGAGCCAGATCCAGCAGATGGTGGTGGATTACATCACCGACATCAGCGCGGTGGCCATTGCCCCGAGCAACCCGCTGTACAACCTGTACCAGTACGGCGTTGGTTTTGAGGTGCACCTGTACCTGCAGGCCATGGACGGTTCCCGGGGGATTCCGGTGGAGTTGGTGGTCGCCAGCGACAGTCAGGACCCGGAGCAGGTGTTGGGTTTTGTGCTGTACCTGCCATTCAAGGACGACCCCCAGGCCTGCGCCGTGGCCTATATGGCGGTGCTGCAAGGTCGGCGGCGCCAGGGGATTGCCCGGCAAATGCTGGAGACGATGCTGGCGCGCTACCCGCATGCGGAGCTCGCCTGCAATGTGGCCAAGGTCGATTGTTTCGAGGCCCTGGGCTTCCAACTGCTGGGCGCCCGCGGCCCGCAAGTGCTGATGAACACCCGCGACCACGGCAGCGACGGCCTGCTGGCGGTGCTGGATGTGGCGCCGATCTACCAATCGGTGGAAGTACGGCAGATCCACACCTACCTGCTGGCCCAGCATGGGCGCAAGGCGATGCTGGAAGCGGAGAAGAAACGCGACCGGCAGCTGGACCAGATGACCCGCCAGGCCCAGGCGCTGGTGCGCGAGCGCCTCGGAGAAGCGGCCTTGTACAGCTCACGGGCGCCGCAGTTGATCAACTGATCGGGCTGCTTGTTTTTGCCTGATTGTCTGTGTAGTTTTGCGAAAAAACGCAATAGCGGGCATAAACATGCAAAGTCAACACCCGATAGCCGAGCTGCCATCCTTGCGTCGGCAAAAAATCCTTCTGCTGCTGGAGCGCGACGGCAAGGTCATGGCGGCCGAGCTGAGCCGGCATTTCGCGGTCTCCGACGACACCATCCGCCGCGACCTGGCGGAGCTGGATGCCGGTGGCCTGGTGCAGCGGGTCCACGGTGGTGCGCTGCCGCGGCCCAAGGACAGCGGCAAGGACTATTTCACCCGGGTAGGTGAAACCAGCGAGGCGAAAGTGCGCCTGGCGCAGTTCGCCGTGCAGTGGGTGCGGGAGGGGCAGACAGTGATGTTCGATTCCGGCTCCACCACCCTGCACATCGCCCAGTCGCTGCCGGCGGGCATCAGCCTGACTGCCGTCACCGCCTCGCCGATGATTGCCGTGGCCCTGGCCGAATACCCCAAGGTCAAGGTGATACTCGCCGGCGGCCAGCTCAACCCGGCAACCCTGTCCGCCAGCGGCCATGAGGCACTGCGGATGATTCAGGGGATCAAGGCCGACCTGCTGTTCACCGGGGTCTGCGCGATCCACCCGGAGATCGGCATCAGCTCCCTGCATTTCGACGAGGTGCCGATCAAGCAGGCAATGTTCGACAGTGCCAGCGAGGTCATCGCCGTGACCACCGCCGACAAGCTCGGGGCCATGGAGCCCTTCGTCGTGGTGCCCTGCAACCGCTTGCACCGGCTGATTACCGAGCAGGAGGTGATCTCCGGGGATATCGAGGATTACCGTCGGCAGGGAGTCGAGGTGCTGCAGATCTGAATGTCAGGCACCAGTCTCGGAGAGTGCAGGAGGTCAGTGGGGTCCGCAGGCTCTCCTTGAACGCGGCATTTCAGTTCAAGACAAAGCCGTTGCAATCCAATTCATCGTTCCACTGATGGATGCCTGTAAGGCGCAGAATTTCTTCGAGCAGTTGCGGGTTTTCATCATTCAACTTCTCGTAGCTGCGTAACAGCGCCCAGACACAAGTAGGCTCTTGCAACGGGTGGATCATGAAGAGAATGCCTTTGATATTTTCGAACTCGCGCAAGATTCCTTCTTTGTCCAGTTTGCCGAGTACAAAGGGCTTGCCTTCGAATTCAGAATGGCCTTGTACAAGCATTTCGGGGTGTCCGAAAGCGAGCGCCCAGAGTTGACCGGTGACTGAAGTGGGGTATTGGCCATCGAGATCAGGATAGGAAGGGCGCAGTATCCGGGGGTGGCTTTCGATCGGGTGCAGCATGCAAAGATTCAGTACGAGGAATGTATTTGGATTGGCGAACTGATCTGTCTTGAAATTTTGTCGAGCCTTTTCAATCATTACCCGTGTGGCGTGCAATAAGTCTGGGCAGCCATGATCCTGTTCCCCATAGGATGCGATCTCGGTTGTTGCGCAAGCGACTCTCTTGCCTGCATGCAACTGCCTTTCCAGATCGAGTTGAGTCAGCAGAGAGTCGGCAATGGTTTTGGCCACTCCTAGGTCGCCTGTCGCGACAGAAAGCGTCTTGACTTCAAAGAAAGCTTCGCCGGGATGTGAGCACAATTCGAAGTCTGGGGTTCTTTTGCCGTTCTGTTCGGAGACGCGCTTGAGGTTCAGCTCTGCCTGAGTGCAGAGCAACCAGAAATGTGCCTCACCCAATAGTTGTGCAAATTTGTTGGTGAGGTGCGGTTCCAGCTCGAAATGAGGCTTGGACAGGAGTTCGTCCAGTTGCATGACATATTCAGTGAGTGCTGGATTGTCTTGGTAGGCCTGATCAAGTTCTGCCAAGGCTGGTTGTAGTCGTTCTAGATAGTGATTGTCTGCAATACCCTTCGAGCTCTGTAGTGCATTGATCAATTTTTGGGATAGCACTTTTGATTCTCCTTGTGATTGCCAATAAGGGGCTTGCCATGCCTTCAGCCGGGGTTTTGCAAGACAGGTGCCGGAGCCTTCAGGGCAGCATTATCCTTCTGGCAGGCCAGTGTCTTGGTGAGCTGAAGCAGTAGTTAACTAAATTGCAGAGTCTGGGAAGGCTTGTAGAGCCATCCACTGTCCGATGTTCCGTAAGCGCGTGGTGAAACCGTCACAGGCTAATGTCTTTGCTTCGGCTATTTGCCAGAACTCGCCGATGGGCCCTCGCATCTCGGGATGGCGCTGCACAAACAGCCACACATGCTCATCCAGGCTCTGGGGCCAGCTTGGCTCCTGCTCCTGGCGCAGCAGGTTGGTGGCGCGTATGAGTTTGCGTGATGCCTCCCGTTGCAGGCGCAGGATCTCAGCGGGCTGCTGTTCGTGGTCGAGGTGCATGGCGTAGTCGTTCAGCACTGCGAGAAAGTCGCCGTTCACCGCCAGGGCAATGTCCCGGCTGGGCCTGAAAGGTGCAAAGCGCGAGCGCAGGTCTTCGCCCCACAGGCAGCGGCAATGGTGCTTGAGCCAATAGCCCCAGCTGTCGAGGTTCTGGGTTGCCAGCACCTGTTCAAGGTGGCCGATATCGAAATCGATCTTCGACACTAAAGGGTGCCGCGCTTGCAGCGTCTGGCGCAGGTTTTCCAAATGCAGGAGCTGGGCGGTGTCGGCGGGATCTTGCAGAACCAGGCACAGGTCGAGGTCGGAGGCCCCGAGGGTGGCCGTGCCACGGGCGACGCTGCCGTACAGGTAGAGGCTGTGCAGCGGTGGGCTGGCGGGAGCGCAGAGGGCGGTACGCAGCTCGTCGAGCAGGGCGCGGTATTCGGATTGCAAGGGTGGTTCGGCGGGAAGGCTGATCAAGCCGTCGGCATCGACGCCGAATGCGCTATTGGGTGACATGGGGTGGCCTGTGATGCGAGTTTAGCGGCCACCTTAGCAGAGTCTCCCCAGGCCGCTGCAGCGGCCTGGGAAGGGAGCCGCCAACCTCAGTTCTTGAATGCCGAGTGCTTGCGGCCCTGGTCGCACAGGGCGAACACCACCACCAGCACCGCGGCGACGGCGAGGATGATCACCACGCCATCGGTGGAGTGGGTGGCCGAGGCGGTCACCAGGGACAGGGCGCCCAGCGGCGCCAGGCCGCCGGCGATGGCGGTGCCGATCTCGCGCCCGGTGCCGAAGCCCGAGGAGCGGGTCGCGGTGGGGAACTGGCGGCTGAGAAACGAACCCTGGGGCGCGAACATCATGGGCGCCAGGATGCCGGTGCCGACACCGATGGCGATATAGATCATCAAGCTTTCGCCGGTGTTGAGCAGGGCCAGGAACGGGTAGGCGAACAGCAGCGAGAACACGCCGCCGAGTACCAGCACGGTCCTGCTGCTCCACTTGTCGCAGAGCCAGCCGAAGAACGGCACGGCAACGATGGCGATCAGGCTGGCGATGGTCACCGACAGCGAGGTGACGTGTACGTCCACGCCCTTGTACTGGGTCAGGTACGCCAGGGAGAAGGTCTTGAAGATGTAGCTCAGGGCGTTGTAGCCGATGGCCACGAAGAACACCACGCCCAGGCCCTTGAGGTCATTTTTCAGCAGCGCCTTGAGGGGCGAGGCCTGGACCTTGGGCGCGTCCTTCTTCAGTTCCTTGAACTCCGGGGTTTCCGGGATGCTGTTGCGCACCCAGAGGCCGACGCCCACCAGCACGATGCTGCAGACGAAGGGGATGCGCCAGCCACCGGCCAGCAGGAACTCGTTGCCGTTGATGGTCAGCAGGTAAATGGTCAGCGACGACAGCAGCAGGCCCAGGTTCAGCCCCAGTGCCGGCCAGGCGCCCTGGCTGCCGCGCTTGCCTTCGCTGGCATGTTCATAGGAGGTGACCGCCGCGCCCGAGAGCTCGGCACCGGCCCCCAGGCCCTGGATGATGCGGATGGCCACCAGCAGGATCGGCGCCCAGATGCCGATCGAGGCGTAGCTGGGGATCAGGCCGATCAGTGTGGTGCACACGCCCATCAGGCAGAAGGTCAGCACCAGGACCTGCTTGCGGCCGAACTTGTCCCCCAGGTAGCCGAACAGGATGCCGCCGAAGGGCCGGGCGATAAAGCCGATGGCGAAGGTGGAGAAGGCCATCAGGGTGGCGGTCTTCGGGTCGCTGTTGTCGAAGAAGATCTTCGAGAAGACGATGGCCGCCATGGTGGCGTAGAGGTAGAAGTCGTACCACTCCAGCATCGAGCCGAAGATGGTCGCCGCCGCGACCTTGCGCAGGCGCTTCTTGGTTTGTTGTGGGGTTTCCGCTGCAGTACTGCCGGTTTCAACTGCGGTCATTCTGTACATCCTCTTGGATCATTGTATTTATTGTCGAGTTGACGCGAGCCATGTCCAGCGCGCCGAAAAAGGCGTTGCCGGAGGTGTTGCGGCGGCACGCAGCCCTGCTGGCTGTGCTTGGGCACAGGGCAAGAACGGCATGGCGCGGGGTGTTTCAATCCGCCTGGAAGATCCGGTCGGCAATCATCGAACCAATGGGAATTGCCGAGGTGGCGGCGGGTGAAGGCGCGTTGCAGACGTGCAACATGCGCGGGGTTTCGGCGAACAGGAAGTCGTGCACCAGGCTGCCGTCGCGCATCACCGCCTGGGCGCGGATCCCCGCTTCGTAGGGCAGCAGGTCGTCGACCTCCAGGGACGGGCAGTACTTGCGGCATTGCTCCAGGTAGCCGGACTTGAACAGCGAGTTCTTCATCTCGGTGGTGCCGGAGCCGAGGTTCTGCCAGATGGTTTTCCAGAACCCGGGGAAGCTGGCGTACTGCGCCACATCGCGCCAGTTGATCGAGAACTTCTTGTAGTTCTCACGGCCCAGGCCCAGTACCGCGTTGGGCCCCACGGTGACGCTGCCGTCGATCATGCGGGTCAGGTGCACCCCGAGAAACGGCAGCTCGGGGTCGGGAATCGGGTAGATCAGGTGATTGACGATGTCGTTCTTCGACGCCGGCAGACGGAAGTATTCGCCACGGAAGGGGATGATCTGGTGGTCGATGCTGATCCCGGCCAGGGTCGCCAGGCGGTCCGATTGCAGTCCGGCGCAGGCCACCAGCTTCTTCGCCCGCCAGCTGCCGCCGTGGGTGCTGACGGTGACGCTGTCGGCGCTTTCCTGGATCGCGGTCACGGTCTGGCTGAGGCAGATTTCGCCACCGTCGCGGCGGATCACCCGGGCCATGGTGTCGCAGACTTCGCGGTAGTCGACGATGCCGGTGGCGTCGAGGAACAGCCCGCCAAGGCCGACGATGTTCGGTTCACGCTGGCGCAGTTGCTCGGCGTCCAGGCGCTCGACCTTCAGGCCGTTCTGCTGCGAGCGCTGGTACAGGGCCTCCATGCGTTGCACTTCCAGGGCGTTGGACGCCACCAGCACCTTGCCGCAGACCTCGAACTTGATCCCGTGCTCGCTGCAGAACTGCTTGGTGGCCTCGGCGCCACGCTTGCACAAGTCAGCCTTGAGGCTGCCGGGCGCGTAGTAGATCCCGGCATGGATCACCCCGCTGTTGTGCCCGGTCTGGTGTTTGGCCAGCACGGTTTCCTTTTCCAGGATCACCAGCGACGCGCCGGGCTGGCGCTTTAGGATCTCCATCGCGGTGGCCAGTCCGACGATGCCGCCGCCGATGATGCAAAAGTCATAGATCATTGTTCTGGGTACCTTGGATCACTTGTTTCAGGTCTGGTTATCAGGTTGTCAGACTAACTAATCCGACAAAACTCTACAGGCTTGCGCCGGCTGTCAAACGTGCAGCGTGAGGCGTGAATTTTCTAGCAATGGTTAATCGGTAGTCGGCAGTTCCAGGCCCAGGCGCTTGGCCGATGCGCGCAAGTGGGCATCGGCGCAGGCTGCGGCCGCTTGCCGGTTGCCATCGGCGATGGCCTGGTACAGCGCCTGATGTTCCTGGATGGCATCCGCCGAACCGCCTACCTGGGGCAGTGCGGAGTTTTCCCAGGCGGTCTTGCGGGCACTGGCCAGCTGGCTGCCGAGAAAATCATGGAAAGCCACGAAATAGTCATTCTTGCTGGCTTCGGCGATGGCCCGGTGGAACTCCACATCGGCCAGGGCGGCGGTTTCCAGGTCGCTGCGCTGGTCGTGCATTTCCTGCAGGGCTCGTTGCATGCGCTGCAGGTCAGCGGCGTCGCGGCGCTGGGCGGCGATCGACGCGGCCTGGGTCTCGATCCACAGGCGCATTTCGAACATTTGCGCCAGATCCGCCAGACGGCCTCGGGTTTGCGGAAAACGGAAGACGGTGCCGGCCGGGGTCTTGGAAATGTACGAGCCCAGGCCACGACGGGCGATCAGCACGCCGTCGGCCTTGAGCTGGGCAATGGCTTCGCGAATCACCGAGCGGCTGACGTTCAACTGCTCGGCCAGCTGCTGCTCGGTAGGCAGGCGCGATTCGGGGGCCAGGCGGCCGGAATCGATCTCGGTGCGGATCGCATTGACCACCCGCACAACGAGAGAGTCGGGTCGCTGGAGTTCAAGCATGGGAGGGTAAAGCCTTGGTAGTCAGGTTGTCAGACAATAGCCGTTGGGATTTTTCGCTGTCAAGAAAAACCCACACCGGGCAGGCCTGGGAGGGGGCTGACAAGCTCGGGTTCAGGCGGTCAGGGGGCAGCTGAAAATCAGGTCGTCGAACACTTCGCCACCTCTCTGGAATGCTCGTTCATCACAGTGCTGGAAGACAAAACCGCAGCGCTCCAGGACCTGGCACGACGCTGCATTGCCGTCGGTGACCGTGGCCACCAGGCGCTTGATACCCAGGCTGTGGCGGGCGTACTCCATCAGCGTGCGCAGGGATTCCGTGGCCAGGCCCTTGCCTTGATGAGCGGGGGCCAGCAGGTAGCCGACTTCGGCTTCGGCGCTGGGCCGGTCGCTGACCCGCAGGCCGGTGAAGCCCAGTTCTTCGCCGCTGTGGCGGTCGCGGATCACCAGGCACAGCCAATGGCTCGCATCCATGTCCCAGTGGGGCAGGCGCGAGGTGAAACGCTCCTCGATCTGCGCCCGGGAGAGCGGATCGCAGACATAGCGGAGGTTTTCCGGGTCGCTGTGCAGGGCCAGAAACAGGTCCCAGTCATGGGCGTTCAAGGGGCGCAGGTGAAGGCGAGGGGAATGCAGTTCCAGCATGGGGGCTCCAGATCCGTTGGCAGCAAAGACCTGGGCCACTTTACCGGAGAAAAGTCTGACCTCTGCGGTACTTTTTTCGCATAAGATCCTCGGCCTGGGTTTTCAGGGATAGGGCAGGTAAGCGTGAACTGGGACGATCTGCGGTTTTTCATAGCCGTCGCCAATGCCAGCAACATCACCGACGCCGGGCAGGCGCTGAAGGTGTCGGCCTCGACGGTTTCGCGCAAGATCCTGATGCTGGAGCAGGCCTTGAACAGCGTGCTGTTTCTCAAGACCACCCAGGGCTATTTCCTCACCGAGGCCGGCCAGGCCCTGCTGCCCATGGCCCTGGAGGCCGAGGAGCGCTTCCGGCTGATGGAGCGCCAACTGTCCCGGCCTGGAGCGCGCATGGCGGGGGTGGTGCGCATCGACTGCCCGGAACTGATGGGCAGCCACCTGATCATTCCCGCGCTTGCGCCGTTTCGCTTGCAGCATCCACAGATCCGCTTCGATTTCGTCAATGCGGCGCGCTCGGTCAAGCTCACCCAGAGTCACAGCGACCTGCTACTGCGCCTGCAACGGCCGGAAGCCGGCAACTTCACCCTGCGCCGGGTCGGCGAGTTGACCCAGGCGCTGTTCTGTTCCCCGGGTTACGCCGCTGCCCATGGCTGCCCCGAAAAGCCGGCGGACTTGCGCCAGCATTCGCTGATCGGCTGGAACCAGACCCTGGCCCACATGCCCCTGGCCCGCTGGCTGGATCAGCTCAGCGGCGACCAGCCGCTGTGGATGCGCACCGGCAACCTGGAGGCGCAACTCAAGGCGGTGCAGGCGGGGCTGGGGATTGCCGCCTTGCCGGCGTACATCGCAGAGCCTCTGGGCCTGCACCGGGTGTTGCCCCAGACTCCGCCCCACCGTGCGGATATCTGGCTGCTGCGCAACCTGGCGACCCAGGGCCAGGAGCGGGTCGAACGGGTGGTGGAGTTTCTCTGCGACTTGCTGGCGCGCCATGGGTTGTGCGGGGAGTGAGTGTTGCGCGTTTGCGGCTAGGCAGTGCCGTTGCGCAGGAAGATCCAGATTGCCACCGCCATCAGCATCACGCCGAACAGGGCATTCTGGGCCAGCAGCAGCCTGGGTCGGGCCCGCAGCAGGACCTGCAGGCTTGAGCCCAGGCAGGCCCAGAGCAGATGACCGAACAGGTTCACCGCGATCAGTGCGGCGCTGAGCGTCAGCACCACGGTGCTGCCCACGTCCGTTTCCGGGCTGAAGGTGGAGAACATCACCAGCAACATGACCAGGCCCTGCACATTGCCCAGTTGCAGCACCACGCCGTCACGAAACTGCAGGGTCACGGCCCGTTCGCCAGGCTTGCGCAGGGGCCGCAGCAACAGGCGCAGGCCCAGCCAGAAAATGTACAGGCTGCCGGCGACCCGCAGCCCCCACAGCAGTTGCGGCTGGTTCGCCAGGCTGTGATACAGCCCCAGCCCCACCAGCAAGGCCAGCAGGAAATAGGTCAGGTCGAGCCCGAGGATAAAACGCAGTGAACGACGCACACCGCTCTGGGCGCCGGAGCTGGCCACCATCAGGTTGCCGGGGCCGGCGCTCAGGGCCATGGGCAGCATGGTCGACAGCCACAGCGGCCAGTTGATGTCGTGGACAGGGGGCACGGACGGCTCCTCAATGGCGGTGCGGATTGCACCGGCGCCAGCTTAAGGCGTCGCCGTGGTTCGGGTTACCGGCAAAAATCGAAAATGGTTTTGCATCGGGCCCGGTAGTGCGGGTGCAGGTGTTCTAGTTCTCTTGAGCGTGCAGCGCCGCCTGTAACCACTGGCTGAAACTGCAGGTCAGGGCGCTGCCTTCGCTGTCCCGATGAATCAGCCAGGACCAGGTCGGGCCGCGTACGCTCTGCTCGCACAGCGGCGCCAGTTGCCCCTCGTTGCGCGCCTGCTCGGCCAGCAACTGGCTGACCAGGGCAATCCCATGGCCAGCGCAGGCGGCGTCCAGCAGCAACCCGGGGTCGGAAAAATTCAACCCGCTACTGCCCTGGCCAATGTCCGCGCCGCCTTCTACCACCCAGTGGCTCCAGTCCATTTCCCGTTCGCCGTGCAAGGTGGTGCGGCATTCCCGTGGCTGTTCCAGCAGGCGCGGGTGGCAGGCCGGGTAGAGGCGGTCGCTGTAGAGCTCCAGGTAGCTGCATTCGGCCTGGGCGCTGAGGTCGTCGCGAATCGTCAGGTCGATGGTCTGGGTGCTCATGTCCGGCGGCTCGAAGGAGGTGAACAGCCAGAGGTCGACCTCCGGGTGCAGGCGATGGAACTCGCCCAGGCGCGGCAGCAGCCAGTGGCGGGCGAACGCCGGGGTGGTGTTGACCACCAGTTGGTTGGGCTTGCGGTACTGCTCCAGGCGACGGATGCCCACCGCCAGTTGCTGCAGCAGCGACTGGGTGGTGCTGCGCAGGTCATGCCCGGCATCGGTGAGGCTGACGCTGCGCCCGGTGCGGAAGAACAGCGGCTGTTCGAGGAAGGTTTCCAGGCTGCGGATCTGCTGGCTGATGGCCGACTGGGTGAGGTGCAGTTCTTCGGCGGCCTTGTGGAAACTGCCCAGGCGCGCGGCAGCTTCGAAGCCGCGCAAGGCATTCAGAGGTGGCCAGTGTTTCAACATGATTGATAAGTCCAGCTGATCAGTAATGGGCTAAATCTATCGTTTGTTGCGGCTTTTTCAAAGCCATAGCATGGGCGCTATCGAACATTGGTGTTTTGTTGGCTGATAACAAAACCTTAACTGAGAGGTGCAATGCCCATGCTGCGCAATGACAATCAACATAACGGCTGGTCCATGCCCGCGGAGTGGGCCGTGCACGCCGCCACCTGGATGGTCTGGCCACACAACCAGGCGCTCTGGGAGTCCGGCTGGGGCGTGACCCTGGCTCAGGTGCAGGAAGACTTCGCCCGGGTGGTCAATGCCATTGCGCGCTTCGAGCCGGTGAAACTGGTGGTCGACCCTGCGGCCCTGGAGAGCGCTCGTGCCCTGTGCGGGGCCAATGTCGAGTTGATCCCCCTGGCGGTGAACGACAGCTGGTGCCGCGACTCCGGGCCGAGTTTCATCGCGCATCCGCAGCAGGGGCTGGCGGGCGTCAGCTGGCGCTTCAATGCCTGGGGCGGCAAGTCGGCCCACGATCTGGATGAAAGCCTGGCCCGCCGAGTGCTCAACTCCCTCGACCTGGAATGCTTCGGCACGCCCCTGGCCAACGAGGGCGGGGCAATTCATGTGGACGGTGACGGCACCCTGATCACCACCGAATCGGTGCTGCTCAACCCCAACCGCAACCCGGGCCTTTGCAAGGCCGAGATCGAGGAGATTTTCAGCCGCCTGCTGGGGGTGAAGAAAACCATCTGGCTGCCGGGCGATCCGGATCACGTCACTGGCGACATGACCGACGGCCATGTCGACGGCATCTGCGCCTTTGCCCGTCCCGGAGTGCTGCTGGTGGATGCCACCCGCGATTCGGACTCGGTGTACGCCGAAGTGGTGCGCGAGAACCGTCGTGCCCTGCAACTGGCGCGGGACGCCCGGGGCCGCAGTTTTGAAATGCTCGAACTGTTCGAGGCCAGCGAGGCGGTGGACACCCAGGCCGAAGTGTTCTGCGCGTCCTACACCAACTTTTATATCGTCAATGGCGCAATCATCATGCCGGCCTATGGCATCGCCGCCGACCGCGAGGCGGCCGAGGTGCTGGCCCTGGCGTTCCCGGGGCGTGAAGTGGTGCCGGTGCGGATCAATCACCTGGCCCATGGCGGCGGCGGGGTGCATTGCATCACCCAGCAGCAGCCGGCCTGGCCGGTAAAGGGCTGAACCATGACGATCCTGACCGTTGCCACTACCCAGATGCCCTGCAGCTGGAACCTCGAACAGAACCTCGACCAGGCCGAACAACTGGTGCGCCAGGCGGCGGCCGAGGGCGCCCAGGTGATCCTGTTGCAGGAGCTGTTCGCCACCCCGTACTTCTGCATCGAGCAGCACCACAAGCACCAGGAGCTGGCCGAGGAATACGCCCACAGCCGGGTGCTCAAGCGCTTTGCCGCCCTGGCCGGGGAGCTGGGGGTGGTGCTGCCCCTGAGCTGGTACGAGCGGGCCGGCAATGCCTGCTTCAACTCCCTGAGCGTGGCCGATGCCGATGGCCGTCTGCTCGGGGTCTACCGCAAGACCCACATCCCCAACGCCATCGGTTACCAGGAGAAGGAGTACTTCAGCCCCGGTGACACGGGCTTTCGGGTCTGGGACAGCGCCTTCGGCCGCCTGGGGATCGGTATCTGCTGGGACCAGTGGTTCCCCGAGACCGCCCGCTGCCTGGCGTTGCAGGGGGCCGAGGTGCTGCTGTTCCCGACCGCCATCGGCTCCGAGCCCGGCGCCGCCGACCTGGATTCCCGTGATCACTGGCAGATGACCATGCGCGGCCATGCGGCTGCCAACCTGCTGCCGGTGGTGGCCGCCAACCGCGTCGGCCGTGAAGTGGCGACTACCGACCCGGCGTTGCAGATGAGCTTTTATGGCTCGTCCTTCATCTGCAACCACAAGGGGCGCCTGCTGGCTGAAGCCGATCGCCAGACCCCGGGCGTGCTGCTGCACGGCCTGGACCTGGCGGCGATGCGCGAGGAGCGCCTGACCTGGGGCATCTACCGCGACCGCCGCCCCGACATGTACGGCGCGTTGCTGAGCCTGGACGGCCGTCACCTGGACCCACGCTGGACCCACCAAGGGGTTTGACATGCACATCACTCACCCATGCTTGCTGGCCTCGTTCGGGTTGCTGCTCGGCAGTGCACTGTCGTCGGCCCAGGCCGATGATCAGACCCTGCGCCTGTACAACTGGGCGGATTACTTCGCCGAGGACACCCTGGCCAAGTTCACCGCTGAAACCGGGATCAAGGTGATCTACGACGTGATGGACGGCAGCGAGGTGCTGGAAGCCAAGTTGATGACCGGCGGCAGTGGCTACGACCTGATCTTCCCGGGGGACACCGTGGCCGAGCGGCTGATGCGGGCCGGCAGCCTGCAGGCCCTGGACCCGACGAAGATCGCCGCCCTGGCGGACATCGAGCCCGGCCTGCAGCAACTGCGCAGCCACTACCCCCACGCCAGCCAGGCCACCGTGCCCTATACCTGGGGCACCATCGGCCTGACCTACAACGCCCAGCAGATCGCCCAGCGCCTGCCGAATGCCCCGGTCAACAGCCTGGACCTGTTGTTCAAGCCGGAGCTGGCGGCGAAGTTTGCCGACTGCGGCATCTCGATGATCGACTCCCCCGACGAGGTGCTGGCGGTGGTCCTCAACTACCTGGGACGCGAGCCGCGCAGCGCCAAGCCCGAGGACCTGGCGGCGGCCAGTGAACTGCTGCTCAAGGTGCGCCCCTACATCCGCAAGTTCCAGTCCCAACCGGTGACCGACCTGGTCAATGGCAACCTGTGCCTGTCCCTGGGCTACAGCGGCGACATGACCCAGGCCCAGCGCACCGCCGATGCGGCAGGCAAGCAGGTCGACTTCGAGTACCGCGTACCGCGCGAGGGCACCACGGTGTGGATGGACAACATGGCGATCCCCAAGGATGCGCGGCACCCGGAGTACGCTTACGCCTTCATCAACTTCGTCATGCGCCCGCAGAACATGGCGGCCATCAGCAACTTCACCGGCTACCCCACGGCCAACGCCAAGGCGCGGCCGGATGTCGATCCGCAGATGCGCAACAACCCGGATATCTACCTGGACGCGGCAACCTATGAGCGGCTGATTCCCGGCAAGGATATTCCCCAGGCCGACATGCGCGCGCGCATGCGCACCTGGACCAAGTTCAAGACCGCGGCGGTCAAGTAGCCGCGGGCCATATCCCCGCCGGTCGTCGATTGATGGCCCGCGGGCTTTCACCACTCTGTACTAACGTATCTACAGCCCTTTTCGAGAGTAAGACCGATGCCCACCCGACGTGTATTCATCAAGCAGGCCTCACTGTTGGCCGGTTTCGGCGCCATGGCGTCCCTGGGCCTGGGGCTCGACGCCAGCCGGGCCCGAGCCCAGGAGCAGGAAGGCTGGTACCTGCCCGACGAGGGCGACCGCCACCGCCAGGCCTATATCGCCTTCGGCGCCCAGGACGCCATCTGGGAAGACTTCACCGGCGATGTACAAGAAGCCCTCGGGCGCATTGCCCGGGCGATCGCCGCCTATGAACCCTTGACCGTGTTCTGCCGTGCTTCCGAGCGCGACCTGGCAGAGGAGCTGTGCGGCAGCCGCAACGTCAGCTACGTGGTCACCGAGCTGGACGACATCTGGATGCGCGACATCGGCGCCAACTTCGTCGTCGATGGCCAGGGTGGGCTGGGCGCGGTGGATTTCAACTTCAATGGCTGGGGCAACAAGCAGCGCCATGCCAAGGATGCGCGCCTGGCCCGGCGCATGGCCGATTCCGCCGAAGCGCTCTACCTGCGCAGCGAACTGGTGGGCGAGGGCGGCGGCATCGAGGTGGATGGCCACGGCACCGGGATCATGACCGAGAGCAGCTGGATCAACGGCAACCGCAACCCCGGCTGGAGCAAGGCCGAGGTCGAAGCAGAGCTCAAGGCCCGCCTCGGGCTGCGCAAGATCATCTGGCTGCCGGGGATCAAGGGCAAGGACATCACCGATGCCCACGTCGACTTCTATGCGCGCTTCATCGAACCCGGGGTGGTGCTGGCCAACCTCGACAACGACCCGGACTCCTATGACCACGCCGTGACCCTCAAGCACCTGGAGATCCTGCGCAACGCCACCGATGCCGACGGGCGCAAGCTGCAGGTGCACACCGTGTCGCCGCCACTGAACCCGCGCAAGAGTCGTTTCAGCCGTGGCAATGACGATTTCGCCGCCGGCTACATCAACTATTTCGTGATCAATGGGGCGGTGATCTCCCCGCAGTTCGGCGACTCGGCCGCCGACACCAAGGCCCTCAACCTGCTCAGCAGCCTGTACCCCGGGCGCAAGGTGATCCAACTGGACATCGACGCCATCGCTGCCGGTGGCGGCGGCATCCACTGCGTGACCCATCACCAGCCCGAGGTGTGAGGTTCGCTGGGGCTCGTAAAGTGGTCTGCTGATGAGGCTTGAACTGGCCTGATCAAACCTGCCATTGAGCCCCTAAGCTGGCGCTCTTCACCACCCGGGACCTGATGCCTGGTGTGGGTTTTCAAAGGAGAGTGCAATGAGTGATCAACAACACGCAGTGAGCATACGGCCGATTCAGCCTGGGGATTACCAGCAGTGGTTGCAGCTGTGGCTGGCGTACCAGGACTTCTATCAAGTGACGCTGGATGAGCAGGTCAGCGTGCTTGCTTTCGAACGGTTTTGCGATCCCCGGGAACCGGTGTTTTCAGCGGTGGCGGTGCAGGGCGATGAACTGATTGGTTTCGTCAACTCGGTGCTGCACCGTTCGACCTGGGCGCTAACCGACTTCTGTTACCTGGAGGACCTGTATGTAGCCCCATCGGTGCGGGGCAGTGGTGCGGGAAAACGGTTGATCGAGTGGGTGCAGGCCTTTGCCCGGGAACAGCGCTGTGGGCGCTTGTACTGGCACACACAGGAGAGCAACAAGCGCGCCCAGCGGCTGTATGACTGGGTGGCGCACAAGCCCGGGGTTATCGAGTATCGGATGGCGCTGTGAGGGAAGGGGGGCTTTGGGCTTTTTGGGGGGGGCACATGCCCCTCCTACAGGGAACTGCACGGCCTATCTGCCTGCTGTAGGAGCTGGCTTGCCAGCGAAGGCGTCGGCCCAGGCGCTGCATGCCTTGCGGGCCTCTTCGCCGGCAAGCCGGCTCCTACAGGGAACTGCACGGCCTATCTGCCTGCTGTAGGAGCTGGCTTGCCAGCGAAGGCGTCGGCTCAGGCACTGCATGACTTGCGGGCCTCTTCGCCGGCAAGCCGGCTCCTACAGGGAACTGCACGGCCTATCTGCCTGCTGTAGGAGCTGGCTTGCCAGCGAAGGCTTCGGCCCAGGCGCTGCATGACTTGCGGGCCTCTTCGCCGGCAAGCCGGCTCCTACGGACAGGGCGTAAAATGCCCCACTCGCCAACCCCCCAATCCGCTATTGCCCTTGACGAAACACCAGCGCCTTGAGCCCGCACTGCGGATCGGCATCGGGAAACTCCGGCGGGTTCTCCAGCCGCTGTTCAAAGCGCAACCCCGGCGCCGCCTCGGCCATCCCCTCCAGCAGAAACTCCACGGCAAACGCCGGGTCGTTCATGCAGGCCAGCACGCAGCCATTGGCCGTCAACAGCTCCGGCAGGCGCCGCAGCACCCGCGCATAGTCCTTGCTCAGCACAAAGCTGCCTTTCTGGAACGACGGTGGGTCGATGATCACCAGGTCATAAGGGCCGCCTTGCTTGACCTTGCTCCAGGACTTGAACAGGTCATGGCCGAGAAAGCTCACTCGGCTGGTGTCATGGCCATTGAGCCGATGATTGTCGCGGCCGCGGCTCAGGGCTGCCCGGGACATGTCCAGGTTGACCACCTTCTCGGCGCCGCCCTCGATCGCCGCCACCGAGAAGCCGCAGGTGTAGGCGAACAGGTTGAGCACGTTCTGGCCCTGGGCCTGGGCCCGGACCCAGTTGCGCCCGTAGCGCATGTCGAGGAACAGCCCGTTGTTCTGCTTGCTGCCCAGGTCCACCTGGTAGCGCAGGCCTTCCTCGGTGATGGTGCAGAAGTCCACCGCCTGCCCCAGCAGCCATTCGCCATGGCTGTCGGGCAGGTAGCGGTGTTGCAGCATCAGGCTGCGGGCGCCGCTGGCGTGCCATTGTGCGGTATCGCCCAGGGCGACCAGCAGCTGCTTGAGGGCCGCGAGCTGCTCGGCTTCCGGGGCCTTGAACAGCGACACCAGCAACACCCCTTGCAGCCAGTCCACGGTCAGTTGCTCCAGCCCCGGCCAGCAGCGCCCGCGCCCATGGAACAGGCGCCGGGTTTCGCTGGGGGCCGTAGCCAGGGCGGTGAGCAGGTGCTGGTTGAGGGTGGCGAGAGCTAGAGGTGTCATCGGTGGGGCCGGCAATTTTCGGGGGCGGCATTTAACCACAATTGCCGGCGGCCGGCGTTCAGTCGATGTACTGCGGTCGCCCCATGGCGCGCCATTGCGCAAGGCGCTTGTCCATCACCGCTGCCAGCCGGTCATAGTTGCTCCAGCTGTTTTCCACCCGGTAGATGGTGCCAGGCTCGGGGGCCAGGATCTGTTCGTAGTCGCTGGAAAACCGACCGCTGTCCCGTCCCTTGTAGTAGGCCAGGGCGAAGGCATTGCCTTCGTCGTTGAAATCACCCTCGCTGAGCTTTTCATCCAGTATCCGCAACAGGAACTCACGGCCATCGAGGGTGCGGGCGTGGACTTGCCCGATCTCCTCTTCGACATCGTCCAGCAGTTCCTCGCTGGCAAAGTCGTTGATCAGCATCCAGGCCAGGAACAGGCCGATATGGGTGGCCCCGGCGCTGGTGGGCAGGTCGGCGGGGAAGTCGCCGCCGTAGTGCCAGCAGGCATCGTCGTATTTCATTTGTGCAGGTCCTGAAAGGAGAGAGGGGCGTGCAAGTGGCAGGCGGGTCACAGAATGGCGTGGGTCCATCGCGGGGTGCCGGCCAGGCGACGCTTGACGCTGTCGATGCGCCATTGCCCCGCGACCCGCTTGACCAGGAAGCGATGCTCGTAGCACAGCGCCCGGGAGGCCGGATCACGCACCAGCACTTCGGCCTGGGCGGGCTTGAGCAACTGGCAGCCCAGAAGTTCGTCGGCCGCGGAGTAGGTGGTGGGGTAGCCGTAGGAGGCTCGGGGGTAGGCCCGCGGCCGCAGGGTGCAGAAACGCTCCAGGAGCTGTTGCGGTTCGGCCCAGAAGGCGGCGTCGACAGCCTCGTGGCCCAGGGCATTGCCCCGTTGTTCCCAAGCCTCCAGGGCCAGGGTATAGGCCCGCACCTGGGTGACCGGATCGCCACTGTTGTCATTGCCTGGTGCCAGCGGCGGCCAGGGCAGGGAGGGGGGCGGTGCGGACGCTGGCGGCGCCCCGGCACCGGCCTGCGCCAGCCATTGCATGATCTGGGTATGGCCCTTCTCTTCGGCCAGGGACCAGGCATTGCGCTGCTGGAAGTCCAGGGGCAGGGGATCGGCGCCGGCTTTGAGCAGCAAGCTCACCATTGCCTCGTGCCCGGCCTGGGCGGCGTTCATCAGCGCAGTGCGTTGCAGTTCGGGGCTGGCGTGTTCGAGCGCGGCGCCATGGGCGATCAGCAACTCGGCGATGGCGGTATCGCCATGGCTGGCGGCCCAGGCCAGGGGGCTGTAGCCCAGGGCCTTGCAGGGTTGCTGGACATTCGCGCCACGGGCCAGCAGCAGCGTCACGGCCGGCCGGTGCCCGGCGATAGTGGCGGCCAGAAGGGCCGTGCGGCCAGTGCCCTTGTGCTGCCATTCAAGGTCCGCACCGGCATCAAGGAGGCGTTCGAGGGCCACGAGATCGCCGCGTGCGGCGGCTTTTTCCAGTAGGTGAGACAAGGTCGAGAATCCGTTCGGTCAGGGTAGAAACGCCGCGGCATGGTAACGCTCCAGGCGCCGTTGTTGCCATGCCCGGTATGCTCATCGCTGCCGTTCTGGCAGGCCAGTCGCGCTGGGCTACGCGGTGATAGGGGACGCCGGGTACGGCCCGGGCCATTTCAGGCGTCGCAGGCGAGGGCTGGGGGGGAGGCGCTCAATGACCGGCAGCGCCGACCCGGCCACCTGAGGAATCCTCAGGCGGGTGGGGGGTTCATGGACGCCTTCCGAAGGCTTGCGTAGGATGGCGCGTTCGCGCTCTACGCCGTTGCAGCCTCCCTTGCCAACAGGAGTCCATGATGTTCAAGGCCATTGTGATCGACAAAGACCCCGAAGGTTATCGTGCCCGACTGACCGAGCTGGACGAGGGCCGGCTGCCCGCGGGTGATGTCAGCGTGCGGGTCGCCTACAGCACCCTGAACTACAAGGATGGCTTGGCGATCACCGGCAAGAGCCCGGTGGTGCGCCAGTTTCCCATGGTCCCCGGGATCGACCTGGCGGGCACGGTGGAGTCCAGCAGTCACCCGCGTTTTCGCCCTGGCGAGCAGGTGCTGCTCAATGGCTGGGGCGTGGGTGAAAGCCATTGGGGCGGCCTGGCGCAGAAGGCCCGCTTGCAGGGTGACTGGCTGATCCACCTGCCCGAGGCCTTCACCCCGCGCCAGGCCATGGCCATCGGCACCGCCGGCTATACCGCCATGCTGTGCCTGATCGCCCTGGAACGTAACGGCCTGGAGCCCGGGCGTGGCGAGGTGCTGGTGACTGGCGCCAGCGGTGGCGTCGGCAGCTTTGCCATCAGCCTGCTGTCGCGCCTGGGCTATTCGGTGATCGCCGCCACCGGGCGCCCGGAAGAGGCCGACTACCTCAAGGGGCTGGGGGCGTCGAGCATCATCGAGCGAGGGGAACTGTCCCAGCCGGGACGCCCCCTGGCCAAGGAACGCTGGGTGGCGGCCATCGATTCGGTGGGCAGCCATACCCTGGCCAACGTTTGCGCCGGCACGGCCGCCGATGGTCTGGTGGCCGCTTGCGGGCTGGCCCAGGGCATGGACTTTCCGGCCTCGGTGGCGCCGTTCATCCTGCGTGGGGTGAGCCTGCTGGGGATCAACAGCGTCACTCGGCCCTACCATGAACGGGTGCATGCCTGGGAGCGCCTGGCCGCCGAGGTGGACCTGGCGCACCTGGAGCTGATCACCCGTGAAGTGGGCCTGGAACAGGTGCCGGCGGTGGCCCGGGAACTGCTCGACGGCAAGGTCCGCGGGCGGGTGGTGGTCAACCTCAACCGTTGATGTAAACCCGGGTAGGTCGCGCTTGCCGCTGTGGCTGGCGCGACGGTTGAACCGCTGAACCTATAACAGCCGGTCGCCATACTCTCCAGGGCCCCGTGGCCCTCCGTGCTCCTGATCCGAGGTTGCCCGCTCCATGTCGATTCCCGCCCAGCGTCCGCTCTGGCAGGTGTACCTGATCTTCCTGCTGCCCATGGTGTTGTCGAACTTCCTGCAGTCGTTCTCCGGCACCCTCAACGGTATCTACATCGGCCAGTTGCTCGGCACCCAGGCCCTGGCGGCGGTGTCGGGGATGTTTCCCATCGTGTTCTTCTTCATTGCCCTGGTGATCGGCCTCGGGGCCGGGGCCTCGGTGCTGATCGGCCAGGCCTGGGGCGCCAGGGAGCTGGGCACGGTCAAGGCCGTGGCCGGCACGACCCTGTTGCTCGGCGCCCTGATCGGGTTGTCGGGAGCGCTGCTGGGCATCCTCTTCGCGCGGCCGGCGCTGCAGGGCCTGGGCACGCCCGCCGACGTGCTGGACGACGCGGTGGGGTATGCCCAGGTGATGATGCTGATCATGCCGCTACTGCTGGTGTTCGTGCTCTTTACCCAGTTGCTGCGGGGCGTCAGCGACACCCTGTCGCCACTGTTGGCGCTGATGGTCTCGACCCTGGCGGGGCTGCTGCTGACCCCGGCGCTGATTCGCGGCTGGCTGGGCCTGCCGCCCATGGGCATCCAGAGCGCGGCGTATGCCGGGCTGGTGGGCAACATCCTGGCCATGGGGTTTCTGGTCTGGCGCCTGCGTGGCCGCGAGCACCCGCTGGCGCCGGACCGGGCGCTGTTCGCGGCGATGAAGCTGAGCCCGGCGATCCTTGCCAAGGTGCTGCGCATCGGCCTGCCCACCGGGCTGCAGATGGTGGTGATCTCGCTGTCCGAGCTGGTGATCCTGGCCCTGGTCAACCGCCACGGCTCCCAGGCGACCGCGGCCTATGGCGCGGTGACCCAGATCGTCAACTATGTGCAGTTTCCGGCGCTGTCGATCGCCATCACGGCCTCGATCCTCGGTGCCCAGGCCATCGGTGCCGGGCGCTTGGAACGCATCACCCCGATCCTGCGCACGGGGCTGGCGATCAACCTGTGCCTGACGGGGGCCCTGGTGCTGCTGGGCTACCTGATCTCGCACTGGCTGCTGGGGCTGTTCATCATCGATCCGGCGGCCCTGGTGAACGCCGAGCACCTGTTGCACATCATGCTCTGGAGCCTCCTGGTGTTCGGCTTCCAGGCGGTGGTGGGCGGCATCATGCGCGCCAGTGGCACAGTGCTGGTGCCGGTGGCGATCTCGATCTTCTGCATCATCGGGGTCCAGGTGCCGGCAGCCTACCTGCTGGATGCGCACTACGGCCTGCAAGGGGTGTGGATGGCGTTCCCGGTGGCCTACTTGAGCATGCTGGCGCTGCAGGTCTGCTACTTCAAGCTGGTGTGGCGCCACAAACAGATCCAGCGCCTGATCTGATCTGTGCTTCAGCGCGCCTAGGCACTGCGCCACGAGCGCAGTGCCAGGGGCCCGATCTGCTTTCCGGGACACCGGGGGCGAGGCTCAGCACGCTCCTGAGAGGGGCCCAACAGAAAGGGTGACGGTACGGTTTTGGAAGCGCGGTCTATAGCGATTTGCGCATGAGGCCGGTGCCGGTTCATCAGGTTCGTGGCACGGCGCTGCACCTGGCGGGCATCCCTCGGGTTGCCGAGTCGATGGGGGCAACTGAACAGACGAGGTCGCAGACACCGGCTGCACGGTTGTCATTGAGGGGCACAGAAAGAGAACACGAGAAACTCGGGCGCAGCCTAGGCGAGGCGACTCGATACTCAGGGGCATGGAACTCTCAACTTGCCGCAGTATCGCGGCAAGTTGGTTGGCGTGTGTCCGGAGAACTCGACTGCGCTTCTAGAGAGCCGACTTGCAGCGCAAACCTGCCCTGAAATGGTCGTTCAACGGAGCCTTACAAACTGAATGACAGGGCGGAAAAAACCATGCCTCCGCTGCCGGCCCATCCCATGCAGAACTGATCTTTCTCGGCGTTGCCCTGGCTCACCGCATCGAAGATTCCATAAGGAATCGATGCGGTAATGATGTTGCCTGTCTTATGTCCGACGTGATGCAGTTTCTTTTCAATGCCGATAAGTTCGCCAATGTGTTCCCACATGTTGGGTGAACCGGTATGAATGAATACTTTGTGAATGTCGGAAGCAGGTGCCTTGTGCATGTTGAATACTTTTATCGCTTCGTTCCTGCCATCTTCATGCAGCGCCGCGGCGTAGGAGTTGAACTGGTATTGGCCACCTGTCGGTGAAATGCGCGCCATATCATCCTCATTGCAGAACTGCTTCCAGTCCGGCAGGGAAATGGTCGACAAGTCGCTCAGGTCAGGCCTGTTGATATAAGAGAACTTGAAGTTTCCAGGTGCCTGATTGCTGAGTATGGTGACGGTTACCGCCTCGCCAATGGTAAAGCTTGGGAACTTGTATGCCAGTTCCGATGGAGACTGCAAAGTAAAGTTCTTGGGCATCACCGGTCCGCCGTCAGACATGCCGAATTCCATGTTGACGATGGCCGCGTAGCGTATCTCGCCTGCTTCCATCTTGCTGTTGATGACATCCATGGCCGTTACCCAGCCGTTGCAGGCGTCGACCACGTCAAAGTTTCTGCAGTTCAGGCCCAGGGCCTTGCAGATGAAGGTGCTATTGGCTGGCTCAATGAACCCGCGTGTCACATTGGGGTAGATCAGCAAGTCCAGGTCGGCCTTGCTGATGTTGGCCTGTGCCAAGGCGGAATCAAATGCAGCTTCCATCAGTTCCATCGGCTTTTCACCGGCACCTAGCCAGTGCCGTGTTTCGATTCCGCTTTTATCCAGTAACTTGCCTATGGTCTTCAAGGTTTTTGGCAAGTCATCCTCAAAAGTATTTCTCGAATGCTCCTCGACCAAGTTGAGAACATCCTGGTTTGTAACGATTCGCGAAGGAAGAATTCCTGAAAGTCCTGCAATTTTCATACGACATCCTTGTTTGCGTTGTGTATCCGTGGTGAAGGTTTTACCAGTGGTGCAGTGCTGATTAGTTGCTTTGAAGAACGCTGTGGTGTTGCTGGAAGGCGCTTGTTGTCGAGACTGTGGAAAGTCTTTTTAGTTGGCTTGGTTAGTGGTGGAACATATTTCTAGCACAGCAAATCAGGAAAACAAGCCAGGCGCTGAAATTTATTTTTTTATGATTTTTAGAGTGTCTTAATAGTAATGCTTTGATTGGGTTTTAATAAAGAATTGAAACTTTTGATCATGTGTTATTAGTTGTGGTTAGTTCGTGACTTGCATCAATAGCTGCTCGGCAAGTTCGTTGTTTACGCAGTGTCTGGGTGGCTGTTTTCCGCCTGTTGTCCATGAATCATGGGTCGCCAATCCTGCACGGCCAGGGAGCACAGCCCACGCCGTTTGCAGGCTCGAGCCGGTGCAGGGCGACAGTGGTTCTGACCACCCAGATCGTACCGGCAGGACTGTTCGCCACACGGCGGTGGCTGGCCTGAGCTCGGCTTTCAATGCTTCTGGGCCCACGCCGGTGGCGGGCGGCGCCAGCCTTGCACCACGATGTACAGCAGCGGGCCGATGGAGACGAAGATCGCCGTCAGCAGCAGGTAGGGCAGCACCGAGGCGATCGAGCGCCCGCAGTGGCGGGCGTCCTGCAGCATCCAGGCCGAGGCCAGCAGCGCCATCAGGTACAGGTCGATTACCACTTGCGCGGTGTCGGGCCGCGACAGCAGTTGCAGGCCGAACTGCAGCAGGGACTGCTCGGCCTGGAACAGGGTGAACAGGGTGTAGCCGCTGAAGACCAGCAGGGCCAGGAGTGCCGGGTAGGGACGGTGCATGGGACGGTACTCCATCAGCAAGGGTGTGGGTGGCTGGCCTGGCGGCCCAGGTCGAGCATCAGGTACAGCAGGCCGGCAGCGCCGCAGGCGAAGATCAGGCCCTGGGACCAGGGCGAGTCGAACAGATACAGCGGGTGTTGCCGCAGGTTGTAATGCAGCCCTGCATGGACCACGGCGAACCCTGCCAGCAATCGCTGGCTGTTGCGGCGCAGGGCAGGGCGCGAATGCCCGGTGAGCCAGATCAACGCGGCAACCAGGGGCACGTGCAGGGCAATGAACAGCGCCTGGCCGAGCCTTGGGTCGAGGTCGCGCAAGCCATACAGCAGGCGCCATTCGGACTGGGCTACGGCGTCCAGTTCATGACCGGCGAACAGGGCCACGCACAGCACCCAGAGTGTCTTTCTCACGATGAAACTCCTTGAACAACGACAGGCAAACAGGCTAAGTGGCAAGCCCGTCGCTACTCAATGACCCCACAGGTCATAGACAGGCCGCCAGCCGATCCTGTCAGCTGCACCCGGTACGACGATCACCTTCAAGGAGCGAGCAGTGATGAACCCACAGACAGCGGCTCCGGCCACAGGCCGGTTGATCCGTGAAGCCCGGGCCGAGGATGTGCCGGCCATGCTCGGTTTCGATGCCTATGCCGATGCCCACCCCGAACGCGGCCAGGCCCTGCGCCGGGCGGTCGAGCAAGGGCAGTGCTGGGTCGAGGTGGAGTCCGGCCGGGCGCTCGGCTACCTGTTGCTCAATCATGATTTCTTCGACCAGGGGTTCGTCTCCCTGGTGGTGGTGGCGCCTGATCAGCAGCGCCGGGGCGTGGCCCTGCGGCTGCTGGCAGCGGCGCAGCAGGCCTGCAGGACGACCAAGCTGTTCATCTCCACCAACCGCTCCAACCAGGCGGCCCGGGGGTTGATTGCCAAGGCCGGCTTCGTGCCCAGCGGGGTGGTGGAGAACCTCGACCATGACGATCCCGAACTGATCTATTTCAAGCCTGTCGGCTGATCGCCGAGGCCGCACAACCGTCTCCATAGGATGCCCCCGAGCCATGTTGCCACCCCATGCCCCCGCCGCCGTCGACTCGCCTACCGTGGGCCTGCTGTTGCGTCAGCTACGCCAGCAGGGGCGCTTGAGCCAGTTGGAGCTGGCCTTGCAGGCCGGCATGTCGCAACGCCACCTGAGTTGTGTCGAGACCGGTCGTGCGCAGCCCAGTCCCGAGCTGTTGCACCGCCTGCTGAGCACCCTGGACACCCCGTTGCCAACCCGCAATCGGGTGTTTCTCGCTGCCGGCTACGCGCCGCGCTACGCCGCCCTGGGGTTGAACGATCCGGGCCTGGAACCGGTACGGATGGCCCTGATGCACCTGCTCCAGGCCAACAATCCGGCGCCGGCCATCGTGATTGACAGCCACTGGCAGGTACTGGTGGCCAACCGTGCAACCCAGGCGTTGTTTCAACTGTTGGGCCTGCCGTTGCAGGCGCTCGAACAGGGCTTCAACCTGCTGGCGACCCTGCTGGCGCCCGGCGGTTTCGGGGACTGCCTGGTCAACGCGCAAGAGATCCGCCAGGTGGCCTGGCAGCGGGCCGCGCAGGAGGCCGCGGTGGACCCGGAGCTTGCGGCGCTGCTGGCCAGCCTGCCGTTTCCCGGGGAATCGGCAGGGGCCCCGGACCTGACGACTCCGTTGCTGCTGACCCGGGTTCGCGGGCCCCAGGGCGAGCTGCGTTTTCTCTCCACCTTCACCACCTTCGGCATGCCCCAGGACATCACCGTGGCGTCATTGCGCATCGAGCACCTGATCCCTGCCGACGAGTCCACTTGGCAAGCCTTGACCCAGGCCTGCGAAGGTCTCGCGGCAAGTACTCCGGGCTAGATCGCCAGGGCTCGGGCCGGCAGCCCGGAGCCCATGTCCGAGGCGGGCAGCGCGCCACCCAGGACCATGCGGGTCAGGGTCGTGGCAACAGCCTGGAAGTCCTTGGCGCTGGGGCCGTCGTTGTGCTCCATCAGGGCGATCTGCCAGCCGAGGGTCGGGTAGATCTGGGTCGCTGCACCGATGAACAGCAGCAGGTGTTGCGGATCGACGGCGGCGATCAGCCCGCGTTCGGCCCAACGGCGCAAGCAGGCTATTTCACTGCGGTTCTGTGCCTCCAGGCTCTCGCGCCAGGCCGCTGGCAGCTGTTGCCCGCCATGCAGCAGTTCGCTGCAGAGAATCTTCGAACGCAACGGATAGCCCTGGACGATCTGCACCCGTGCCTCGATGTAGGCCGCCAGCGCCTGTCGCGGCTCGGCCTCCTCGTGCAACAGCCGCGAAGCCTGTTGCAAGGGTTCCATCAAGGGCAGCAGGACCTCGGCGTAGAGGTTTTCCTTGGTGTGGAAGTAGTAGTAGAGATTGGCCTTGGGCACCCCGGCGCGCAGGGCGATGTCCAGGGTCTGGCAGGCGCTGAAACCCTTGGCGGCGAATTCATTGCGGGCGGCGTCGAGAATCAGCTGGCGGTGGCGCAGCCGGGAGTGGCGTTCCCGGCCTGCCGGCGTTGCGGTCAGGGGGCGTGCCGAACCGGCGTCGACGGCGGGCGAGGGCAGGCTGGCCATGGTGGATGAAGGGCGATGCATGGGACAGTCTCGTGGGGCGGATTCGCAATATACAAAAGTATATAGCGAAACGCCTGGGTCACGCTCGGCTGCACGTCGAGGTGCTGAGCCCGGCGATTCGGAGATAAGGGCGCAAGGTGCAACCGGGGCTGACTGGCCGTCCCGGTTGCTGGGCCTGGATCAGGCGCTGCGCGAGCGGATCCAGCGCCAGGCCAGGTAGCCGTAGACCGACAGGTTGACCAGCAGCACCAGGGCCCCCAGCCACAGCTGGATACCTGGTGTCAGCCCGGCAGGGTAGATCAGCGGGATCAGATAGTGCTCGATGAACCCGGCGCCGTAGCCGTCCTGCCCGGCGGCGTGGCGCAGCAGGTTTTCCCAGCGGGTCAGCGGGCATTCCAGGTGCAGCACCTCCACGGCCACGCCCCAGGCGGCAGCGGGCAGGTGCAGCAGCATCAGCCGGGGATGGCGCAGTACCAGCAGGCCCCCCAGCAGCACGAAGACGATGAATGACAGGTGAAACAGCACCAGGCTGTCAGCGGCAATGCGGTAGAGCATGAAGGTTCCTTGTGGGGGAGACGGGTCCGTGGCGCAGGCGCCCCGCGCAATATACCGATGGCGCGGGCAGCGTGGTGGGGATTTGCGTTACGCCGGCCGGGGATTTTCCCAAGGGCCAGGGGACGCTACCTATACTGCTGGAAGTCCTGGCGGCCGCTGTCGCCGACACTGCCCTTCAGGGAGGGAAATGCCTTGTGCCTGCAGGCGCTGCGCTCCCGCTGCCCTTGCTCCCCTGGCTGAGTCGGGGGCTGCTGTGCCTGGCGCTCATCGCCATGGCCGGTTGTGCCAGCCGGGCCCCTGAGCAACCGGTGGCGGCTCCGGTCGCTCCAGGTACCTGGCAACAGGTGGATGGCGAGTTGCTGGAGGCTTGCCGCTCTGCCACCGCGCAGGTCGAGGTCTATGCCCGGGGTTCCATGGAGCACTGGCGCACCCGGATCTATGAGCAAACCGACGAGGCCTTCATTCCCTGGTTCACCGGCTACTGGACCCAGGAATGGCTGTCGCTCAAGGTCGGCTGGTATTCCCTCAACAGCCGCGGCGATGCCGACCCGTCCTCCAGGCGCCTGGCCGCCTACCTGCAGGAGCAGTATCAACAGCGGGTCCTGGCACCGGTGGCCCTGGAGATCGATGCCGACGACATCACCGGCGAGGCCATGGAATTCTATGTGCAGCTGCTGCGCCGGCAGGTGGCGGTCATCACTGCGCGTCATCAACTGCCGGCGCCGCAGTTGCAGCAGCACCTTGGGCGGATCACCGCCATCGATCTCGGTCCGCAGGCCGGGCAGCGGGCCTCGCTGCAGCAGTTGATCCAGGTGCAGCCCATCGCCCGGTTGCCAGCTTATGGGCCGCTGTTGCAGCAGATCCACGGGGCACCCGCGAGCGAGGGGGATGCAACGTCGGGCATTGCCCAGGTGGCCCTGGTGACCAGCGACAAGCTCCAGGCCCAGTTCGCCGGCCGCAGTGTGGCCGGTGCGGTGGCGGCGGCCGTGGGCCGGGTGGCCGGCACCCTGCTTTCGGTGGGGGTGGCGGGCGTACGGGCCTTGGTGCACGACAATGACCGCGAGGCGCTGCAGGAGCAGACGCGCCGCGACCTGGGCAAGGCCTTCGACCAGGTATGGCTCAGGCAACTGCACGACCCCGAGCACGGGGTCATGGCCGGGGTCTACTACCTCGGTCGGCAGATCGAGGGCCAGTTGCAAGCGGCGCAACCTGCGGTAGGGCTGGACAGCGGCACGGGCTTTAGTCCCTGAACCAGTTGCGCTTCCCCCTCAGGCGTGGCGTGTGGCAGCAGCTGCGGTCCTGGCGTGGGGAGGCTGTTCCAGTGTCACTTCATAGGCGCTGATGCCTGCCGCATGGCGCCCGACAATGTAGCCGAAGGTCATGGCCGGCCCCAGGTTGATGCCGCCGGACGGGTAGAACCCGCCCATGACACTGGCCATGTCGGTGCCCGCCGCATACAGCCCGGGGATCGCCGTGCCCGACGCATCCAGTACCTGGGCCTGAGGGTTGGTCCTGAGCCCGGCAAAGGTGCCGAAGCTGCCGGGCAGGACTTTAACCCCGTAGAACGGTCCCTGTTCGATCGGCGCCACGCACGGATTCGGGCCCGGGTACAGCGGGTCGCCCTGCTTGCGGTTGTAGGCGGTCGAGCCCCGGCCGAACTCGGGGTCCTGGCCTTGCCGGGCCTGCTGATTGAAGCCCTGCACCGTGTGCGCCAGGCCTTGCGGGTCGATGCCGCAGCGCCGCGCCAGGGCCTCGATGGAGTCGGCCCGCTGCAAGTAGCCGCTGCGCACCAGCGGGCCCACCGGCAAAGGGAAGGGGCGAGCGTAGCCCAAGCCGTAGCGGCGCTGGAAACGGTGGTCGCAGATCAGCCATGAGGCCACTTCCTGCCCCGCGGGCACGGCCTCGACCATGGCCGCAGTGTAATCGTAGTAGCCGTCGGCTTCGTTGACGAAACGCTTGCCGCTGGCCAGGACGCCGATCAGCCCGGGCTTGGCCCGGTCGATGATATGGGGAAAATGCCCGACACTGCCGTCGGCATGCTGCACCCGCGACACCGGGGCCCAGGCCACCGGGCTGGCAAGATCGCGGGACAGCACTGCGCCGGCGGACTCACCAAGGCGGATACCGTCTCCCGAGCAGCTCGACGGTGGCAGCGCCAGGTGCTCATCGGGCCCTGGCGCTCGGGGAAACAGGGCCTGGCGCCGTACCGGGTCATGGGCAAAACCGCCGCTGGCCAGCACCACGCCACGGCGCGCGCGGATTTCCCGAGCCCCCTGGGGCGTGTCGACCAGGGCGCCATGCACCCGCTGAGCATCCTGCAGCAGTGAACGCGCCGGCGCCGATTCCAGCAGTTGTACCCCCAGCATCTCGGCGGATTTTGCCAGCCGGCCGATCAGCGCCACGCCGTTCACCAGGTGCATGGCCCGGCCGTGCAGCGCCAGGTCCCGCAGGTGACGGAGAAAACGCTTGCCGACATGCGCCAGGGACTTGAACGAGCGGGTCATGCTGAGAAAGGCCCCGAGGTCGGCTCCGGCCATGATCGGCATGCCCATGAACGAGGTTTCCCGCAGGGTCCTGCGCAGGCGTGCCAGCAACGGGCCGATGTGCCGGGCGTCATAGGGCGCGGCAATGACCTGGTGACCCTCGACGCCGGCGCCGGGCACCCGGCCATGGATGTCTGGAATGCCGTTGCCGTCAACAAACTGCAGGGCCGTGTGCTGCTCGAAGAACGCCACCATCTGCGGTCCGTTGTCGAGAAAGGCGTCGATCAGCGGCGCGTCGTAGCGCGCGCCCAATTCATGCCGCAGGTAGGTGCGCGGTTGCTCTGGGTCTTCATGGATGCCGGCACGACGGGCCAGGGGGTTGCCTGGCACCCACATCCAGCCGCCGGACCAGGCGCTGGCCCCGCCGAACGTCGCGTCCTTTTCCACCACTATTACCTTGAGACCGTGCCAGGCAGCGGTTACGGCGCAGGCCAGGCCGGCGGCGCCGGAGCCGATCACCAGCAGGTCACAGTCCAAAGGAGGCAGGGTTGCAGCGGGGACTTCGCTCACGATGACGGGCCTTTTTCGATAGAAATGAATAAATGGAATTCGGTTCCATTTTTTTGAAAAACTATTCCACAGTGCTCGGGAGGCTGTCAAACTCGATGTGCCCAGCCCTGTGCAACGCCCGTGGAACAGGGTTGCAGGGGCATGCTGAGGACGATTCTGGCCGCCCGGCAGGGCGCAGCTCAGGCCAGGGCCTGGGCGCCAGTCAGGGGGTGGGGGCTGCAGAGGCAGGGGAGACAGGAGCCGCGCATTGCTTGTTCGTTGCATGCTGCTTTGCGCCGGTAACGGCTGGCACCTGTGGGCACTGTCGCCGGGTGCTGCGCGTTTTTTATAGGGCCCCGCTCAACGGGGTCGAGGCATGCTCGGGAGCTGTGCCTGTCCTGCCCTCTAGGAAATGCTTGTGCCTCTAGCCAAAGGTGAAGTACCGACGCAAAGCGCCCCGGTAGAGCCGGTGAGGCGGGCGCCTGCCAGCACCGGGGCGGCGCAGCGACGCCAATGGCCGGCGCGTTGTGTTCAGGGGCATTGGGGATTCAGGGAATGCGCCTGCTGCACGCTCGAGCGCGAGCCAGTTCCCTCGCCACGCTGTGCGGCGGGCAAAAAAAACGCCGCGCTCCCGGGAGGGCAACGCGGCGTCGTTCAACGCTTGACGGGGCGCCGGATCAGCTCACCACGCGGTAGCAGGGCACATAGGCCGCGCCACCCGGCAGCTTCATGCGGTGCTGGGCGACGAAGGCTTTGAGCAACTCGTCCAGCGGCTGCATGATCGCCGGGTCGCCGTGGATGCTGTACGGCCCTTGCTGTTCGATCAGGCGGATGCCCTGGTCCTTGACGTTGCCGGCGACGATGCCGGAGAACGCCCGGCGCAGGTTGGCCGCCAGTTCGTGGGGCGGCAGGGCATGGCTCAGTTGCAGGTTGGCCATGTTCTCGTGGGTCGGGTCGAACGGGTGCTGGAAGCCCTCGTCGATCTTTAGCAGCCAGTTGAAGTGGAAGGCGTCGTTGCGCTCGCGGCGGAACTGCTTGACGGTCTTCAGGCCCTCGGTCATCTGCCGCGCCACTTCGGCCGGGTTGTCGATGATGATCTGGTAGTGCTTGCGCGCCGCTTCGCCCAGGGTGGCGACGACAAAGGCGTTGAGCTGCTCCAGGTAGGGCGCTGCGCTCCTGGGGCCGGTGAGGATCACCGGGAACGGCAGGTCCTGGTTGTCCGGGTGCATCAGGATGCCCAGCAGGTAGAGGAACTCTTCTGCAGTGCCGGCGCCGCCGGGGAAGATGATGATGCCGTGGCCGACACGGACGAAGGCCTCCAGGCGCTTCTCGATGTCCGGCAGGATCACCAGTTCGTTGACGATGGGGTTCGGCGCCTCGGCGGCGATGATCCCGGGCTCGGTCAGGCCCAGGTAGCGGCCGCCGCTCATGCGTTGCTTGGCGTGGGCGATGGTCGCGCCCTTCATCGGGCCCTTCATCACGCCCGGGCCGCAGCCGGTGCAGATATCCAGTTTGCGCAGGCCCAGCTCGTGGCCGACCTTCTTGGTGTACTTGTATTCCTCGGTGTTGATCGAGTGGCCGCCCCAGCACACGACCATTTTCGGTTCCACGCCGGGGCGCAGGGTGCGGGCGTTGCGCAGCAGGTGGAAGACGTAGTCGGTGAGGCCCTGGGAGCTGTCCAGGTCAATGCGCTGGCTGCCCAGTTCGTTCTCGGTGTAGACGATGTCGCGCAGGGCGCTGAAGAGCATTTCCCGGGTGCTGGCGATCATCTCGCCGTCGACGAAGGCATCGGCCGGCGCGTTCAGCAGTTCCAGGCGCACGCCTCGGTCCTGCTGGTGAATGCGTACTTCGAAATCGTGGTAGGCGTCGAGGATGGTCTTGGCGTTATCGACGTGGGCGCCGGTGTTGAGAATGGCCAGGGCGCACTGGCGGAACAGGGTATAGATGCTGCCGGAGCCGGCGGCACTGAGTTGTTGCACTTCGCGTTGCGAGAGCGTCTCCAGGCTGCCTTTCGGGCTGACCGAAGCATTGATCACGTGTCTTTGCGGCATTAATGAATTCCTGAAAGCGAAGCCACCGCGACGCAGGCGGGCAGTGGCGAAAAAAGAGCAGGGCAGTGAATGGGACCGCCGATGGAGGCTGTTTACTCCTGGGGTCGAGTGAGAGAGTAAAGCGGATTTGCCGATCCTGCGCTGGCTGAATCTAACTCATTGCGGCCGGCCCTGGGGGCAAAAAATGTTGCACCGAGCCCCTGGCCCAAATCTGCGGGCCGTCCCGGGCATTGCCCGGGGGCTGCAGTTGCTGCTCAGAAAGTCGCGGCTGGCCCGGGCCTGAATCGCCATCCGGCCCGGCGCGAAGCCGGGCAGGGTACACGGATGCTAGAGCACGCTGCCCCGCGCCGGATCGACCAAGGGCGAGGCCCCGGCTTGTGCCAGGCGCTGCTGCAGGGCCTGATAGTCGTGGGCCTGGCCCCAGGCATGTTCGTCCAGGGTCACGCCGACCAATTGCAGGAACTCGAAGCGTCCGCTCGGCAGTTGCCAGGGGCCGGCAAACCCGGGTGCGGGAATGAACAGCAGGGCTTGCAGCAGGCTGTCGCCCCCGGTGATCGGCTGCCCGGTGCGCATCCGGTCCCAGGGGCCCAGGGGATGTTGCCCGGCAAAACGCTCGGCGGCCAGCAGCAACTGGTAGGCGCAGAAGTTGCGCAGCAGGCGCAAGGCCCAGGGCGATTGCTCGGGGGTTTCCAGCAACAGTTCCAGGCCCAGGCCGGAGTCGCCGTCCGGTTCGGGCTGCTCATCTTCCCAGGCGTTGGACAGCCCCGAGGTGACGTACAGCCAACTGCTGCGGCCGGCGTTGGGCGGCGACTCGAACACGCCGTGGGTCAACCAGCGCGGATCGACCTCGCTCTGGGCGAAGACCTGGCTGAACAGCGTCATGTCCAGGGGGTAGATGCCGGGCCCGAGGTCGCCGAACAGCTTCGGGTAGAGTTGTTCTTCACGTTGCGCCCAGGCGGCTTCAAGCCATGAGGCGCCAGTAGGGTGTGACATCTGCAGGCTTCCTTGAAAGAGGCAGGCGGCTCGGCTTGAGCCGCCCTGGAGTCAGGCAAAGGCGCGGCGGACAAGTTCCGGCAGCAGCTCACCGGCCTTGCCTGTAAGGCTGTATTCCTCGGGGGCGCTGCAGGCCTGGGGCTGGGGGTTGATGTGCAGCACACAGGCGCCCTGTCGCAGGGCCCGCAGGGGAATCTGCGCCGCCGGTTGCACCAGCCCCGAGGTGCCCACCGATAGCAGCAGGTCGCATTCATCGGCCGCCTTGAACGCATCCTTGAGGGCCTGCTGTGGCAGGGCTTCACCGAACCACACCACCCCGGGACGGATCTTGCCGTTGCAGCCGCTGCAGCGTGGCGGTTCCAGGCTGGCCCCCTGTTCCGGCAGCTCCGGCACCGGCAGTTGGCCGTTGAACGGGCGATTGCAGGCAAAGCATTTGGGCGTGTGCAGGCTGCCGTGCAGATGCAGGACTTCGGAGCTGCCTGCGCGCTCGTGCAGATCATCGACATTCTGCGTGACCAGGGTCAGGCGTGGCACCCGCCGGGCCAGTTCGGCGATGGCCAGGTGCGCGGGGTTGGGCTGGGCCTCGAGTACCTTCAGGCGCCGCCATTCGTACCAGCCCCAGACCAGCGCCGGGTCTTCGCGAAAGGCCTGGGGGGTGGCCAGGCGTGCCGGATCGAAGTGTTCCCACAAACCGCTCAAGGCATCGCGAAAGGTCGGGATGCCACTTTCCGCCGAGACGCCGGCGCCGGTGAACACCAGCAGGTGCCGGGCCTGGGCCAGGCGTTGGGGATCGAACTCCATGAACCGTGTGTCTCCATGGTCGAGGGCTGTGGGCAGATGATTATCCGGACTCTGTTCGGACCTGTCCGAAAAACTCGTCGCAAGGCGTTCTGAAAGTGAATTAATCCGTCCGGCACCGCTCATAACTCTTGTCAGCGGTCCGGTCCGTATCCAGTTCATCCTCCCAGGGAGTGCCCACCCCATGAATCCAGCGTCGCCAGCCCAGCAGGGCGCCTCACCCCGATTGATCCTGGTGGTGGAGGACGAGCCTACGGTGCTGGGTTTTCTGTGCGAGATCCTGGAGGACGAGGGCTTTACCACCCACGCTTGCGAGCGCGCCGACCAGGCCTGGGCCTTTCTGCAGAAACGTGCCGCGGACGTGGCCATGCTGCTGACCGACATCACCATGCCCGGCACCCTCAATGGCGCCAGCCTGAGCAACCTGTGCCACGAGCACTGGCCGTGGATACCGATCCTGGTGATGTCGGGATTCGAGACCCCGGAGAGTTCCGGGGTGCGTTATCCGGTGAGCTTTATCCGCAAGCCCTGGACCATCGGCCAGATCCTCGACTGCGTGGAAGGCGCGCTGCAGTCGGCCCAGGGTTGACGCTTTGCGCCCCAACCCGGCCGATCGCTAGGGTTACTCCTTGACGCTCATGAACTCACGGGCCCAGACGATGTAGTCCTCGGGCAGGGTGTAGGTGTGAGCCAGTTCGGTGGCGCTCAGGTCCGAGGCCTGGGTGAAGATCTGCCGCTGTTCCCGCAGGCAGTCGTAGGTGGCCTTGATCGCGGCAAAGTAGGCGGCGTGGCCGTCGACCGCAATTTTCACCCCCAGCTCGGCCAGGCGCGCATCGTCGCGCAGTGCCGGGTTGCCGTAGGTCACCAGCATCAGTGGCACGCTCAGGTGCTCGCTGATCTGTTCCAGCTGTTCGAAATCGCGAATGCCGACCATGCAGATCGCATCGGCGCCGGCCCGCTCGTACTGCTGGGTGCGGTTGATGATTTCCTGCACCGGGAGGATCCCGGCGTTGGTCCGGGCGATGATCGCCAGTTCCGAGTCGATCCGGGCTTCCAGGGCTGCGCGGATCTTGCCGACGCCTTCGGCGACGGAAATCAGGTCGGTGGATTTGCGCCCGAACTGCGCCGGCAGCAGGGTGTCCTCGATGGTCAGCGCGGCGATGCCGGCGCGTTCCAGTTCAACCACGGTGCGCATCACGTTGAGGGCGTTGCCGTAGCCGTGGTCGGCGTCGGCGATCACCGGCAGCTGGGCCACGCGGCCGATGCGGGTGGCCTGTTCGGCGAACTCACTGAGGGTGATCAAGGCGAAGTCGGGGGCTGCGAGAACCTGCAGCGAGGCCACGGAGCCGCCGAGGATGCCGACTTCAAAACCCAGGTCGGCGGCGATACGGGCAGACATCGGGTCAAACACGGAAGCGGTGTGGTAGCAGGAGTTGGAAGCGATCAGTTCACGGAAACCGCGGCGCAAATCTTGATGGGAAAGCCTGGACATAACAGCTCCGAGATAGGATCGAGAGATCGACCTTGAGGTCGAGTCAAATTTTGCAATCAGTTCCCTTGGCGAGCCGGGGAAAGAGCGGCTCACAGCGAAACGTTAGTTGGGCAGATGAAGATGAAACAAGGTGGGTAGCAAGGCGTCTTTGTCCCGCTCGGTTGCGCGAACCGGCGAGTTTGTTATGCGAGGCCGACATAGCAGGACGAGGCTATCACGCCCCGAGGCCCTAGTTGATGAGGATTTTGCATAGCATTATGCCGGACCGGCATTGGCTTTTTTTTCTAACCAGATGTTTCCGAGATTCACTACAGAACTTTCCGCAGGTTTCGCGACCCGCCGGCCAAGAGCCCGGGCACTTGTCGATCCCGGGCAAATCAACCAAGCTGCCGCGCCTCGGATTGCGGCTTTTCAGTGGCGCGACGGTTTTTGTTCAAGGATGCAGGCAATGGCGCTCAAGGTGTTGGTGGTCGGTGGTTATGGCAATTTTGGCAGCATTATCTGCCGCTATCTGACCCATATGCCCGGGTTGCACCTGGTGATTTCCGGGCGCGACCCCCTGAAGCTGGCGGCCAAGGTCGCCGCCCTGCAGGCCGAGGGCGCGACCTCCTGCGAGGGCTGGTGCGGCGATGCCATGGGCCCGCAATGGGCGCCGGCGTTGCAGAGCCTGGGCATCGACTGGGTGATCCACACCGGCGGGCCGTTCCAGGGCCAGTCCTATGCAGTGGCCCGGGGCTGCATCGAAGCCGGAGTCAATTATTGCGACCTGGCCGACTGCCGCCAGTTCGTGCGCGGCATCGACGTGCTGGATGCCCAGGCGCGGGCCGCCGGGGTGACGATCCTCAGTGGCTGCAGTTCGGTGCCGACCCTGTCGTCGGCGATCATCGATGAGCATCGCGGGCGTTTCTCCCGCATCGAGCGCATCGAGCACGGCATTTCCTCCTCGGCGAAGATGCCCGGGCTGTCGACCATCCAGGGCGTGCTGGCCTACGCCGGGCGGCCCATCCTGCAACTCAAGGATGGCCGGCCCGCTGCGGTGATCGGCTGGCAGGGCCTGACCCTGCGCACCCTGCCCAGGCTGGGTACACGCCTGCTGGCCAACGTCGATGTGCCGGACCTGGACCTGTTCGCCGCGCGCTACGGCGCCCACACCCTGAGCTTCAAGGCCGGTGCCGGGCTCAAGGTCGCCGGGTTGGCCAATGCCCTGCTGGCGCAGCTGGTGAAGGTCGGCCTGATCCGCGATCCGGCACCCTGGGCGGCGCGCCTGCACCGCTGCGGCACCTGGTTCGAGGCATTCGGCGACGGCCTCAGCGCCATGTATGTCGATGTCCACGGCCTGGGGCTGGATGGCCAGCCGCTGTCGATGACTGCGCAGCTCACCGGCAGCCACGACCACGGGCCGGAGATTCCCAGCTGCGCGGCGGTGGCGGTGGTGCGCAAGGTGCTTGCGGGCCATGTGCCGGCGCCGGGGGCCCGGGCCTGTGTCGGTGAGGTCAGCCTCGACGAGTACCTGCAGGCGATCAACGATCCGGACCACCTGCAGATCCAGGTTTGGTTTTCCCGCGAGAGCGCCTGAAGCCCTCTACCACTGCAGGGGCTGGGCGAAGTCCTTCCAGAACAGCCAGCGCTCCACCTCATGGTGCTCGCCGGTGCCGATCTGCCAGTCCGGGCGAGCGGTGTCCAGGGCGATCCTGACGATGATCCCGGCATAGGTCGCGGCCACCAGGGTCTTGCCGTCGGGGCTGATGTCCATGGCGCTGAAGCTCGAACCGACATAGTGCTGCCAGCGGTCCTCGCCGGTTTCGCTGAAGGCCCGCAGGTAGCCGTAGGCATCGCCGATGATGAACTCGTCGCCCCGGGACGTGGCGGCGTACACCCGGGCGCCGTCCTGCAGCACCGGGGTGCGCGGGTCGTCGCTGTAGAAATCGGTGGACAGCCCCGGCAGGTCGGCCACCGCCACCCCCAGGCTGGCACCGTTATAGAAGTGGCAGGCATTGAGCAGCAGGCGATCGCCGCGCCGGTTGAAACAGGCGAAGTGCGGGTACTCGCTGCCCGGGCCGATCTGTGCCACCAGTCGCAGTTGGGCGTCGTACACCAGGTGCGAGCCGCACTGTTCGCCTACGGCGATCCACTGGCCGTCCGGGGACACCGCGCCGTGCTCCATGCACAGGCCGATGTTCAGGTCATCGGCGACCACGCCGTCCTTCAGGTCCTGCTCTATGTCTTCCAGGCGCCGCAGCAGCCGGGTGGCGCCTTCGGCGTGCAGCACGAAGATGCCGTCGGCGCTTACCAGCAACACCCGGCGACCATCGGGGAAGGGGATCAGCGCGCTGGGGTTGGGGCGTTCACGAGCTTCCAGTTCCAGGCCTTCGGGCAGGCCGGCCAGCGGGTCTGGCCAGGCCAGGCTGGCCACCTGCGGGCCGTTCCAGCCATCGGTGACCTGGATTCCTTCGGCCCGGCCCCAGGCGAAATAGCGCCGCTGCGGGCACACACCAAAAAACTCCACCTGCTCCAGCACCTGGCTCTGGCCGTCAGCGATATGCACCACGGAACCGGCCTGGTAGGGCGCGCCGATGCGTGCCAGCAGGCTGCCGTCGTCGAGCAGGGCCAGGGCCGGGATCATCTGTCCCTGTTGATCCAGGAGTGGCGACAGCGGGAAGTGCGCCGGCGGCCAGTCCTGGCGAAAGGCTGCCCGCCGGGCCGGGTCGTGGCCGCCCCGGTTGCTTTCTTCCAGGGCGGCCTGCCAGGCCTCCAGCAGCTTCTCGGTGCGCGGCATGTAGGGTTCTTTCAGGCCTTTCCAGCCTTCGCGGTTGCCGGCCTCGACGTAGCGATTGACGCCTTTGGCATAGATCATCACGGCGCGATGCCATTGTTGTTGCGGGGACAGTGGGGGGCTCGAATCGGCCATCTGCGCAGGACTCCTTGTAGCGTCAGAGAGGGGCAGTGCGGCCCCTGGATGGACCGCAAAGGGCCGCAGTCTATCCCGTCGCAGGGATTCGATGCACCCCGCCCGCGGCTCAGGGCGCGTAGGTGCTCACGCAATTGCGCCCGGCGTGCTTGGAGGCATACAGCGCCTGGTCGGCCCATTCGATCAGGCAGCGATGATCCCGCGATGGCCGATCGAGGCAGGCGATGCCCAGGCTGATGGTGAAGGCGATGGCCTGGTCGTTGTGCAGGACCCTCTGGGCTTGCACTGACTGGCGCAGGCGCTCGGCCAGGGTGCGGGCCCCGGCGAGGTCGGTGTGGGGCAGCAGGATGGCGAACTCTTCGCCGCCATAGCGCCCGGCCACGTCGCTGTCGCGCACGTGCTCGTGGATCAGCTCCGACAGGCGCTTGATCACCGCATCGCCGGCCTGGTGGCCGTAGCGGTCGTTGATCGACTTGAAGTGGTCGATGTCCAGCATCAGCAGGGCGATGCCATGGCCGTGGCGGCTGTACTCGAACTGCAGGCGCTGTTCCCAGTGGCCGCGGTTGTACAGCTGGGTCAGGTGATCGGTGCGCGACAGGTGCTGCAGCTGCTGGTTGGCCTTCTGCAGTGCCAGGCTGTTGATCGCCACATCGGTGAGGTCATAGATCACCAGGCACACATGATGGATCTCGCTGTTGGCGGAGCGCAGCGGAAGCAGCGTGGTGTTCTGGTACATGAACTCGCCCTGGCCGGTGATCGGCTGGTAGTTCTTGAAGCGCACCAGGTACGGCCGCTGTTTCCAGATGGTGAAGGCTGGCGTGCCGAGGGCTACCACACGCCCGACCTTGCGGCTGAACCAGGGCCGCTCGACTTCGGGGAACAGCTCGAAGAACGAGCAGTCGATGGCCTGTTTCGACGGCACCCCGGAGCGGTTTTCCATGAAGCTGTTCCACACCTGGACCCGGCACTCGAGGTCGAGCACCACGATCCCCACGTCGATGCTCTGGACCACCGCCAGCAACCAGTGCAACTCACTGAAATCCATTCGTCTGGGCATGGCTCAATTCATCAGGTAGGCGAGTTTCTGTTCCAGCAAGGCCATGGAACCCTCGGTGAACAACAGCAACAGGTCAAAGTGAATGTTCTGCTCCTCCAGGCTGTAGCTGATCTCCACCGCCTGGGTGGTTTTCCAGCGTTGCTGGTTGAGCACGATCAACTCGTCGATGCTGGTGTGCTCCCCCAGGACCTGGGGATGGCCGACGGAGAAGAACACGTCCAACTGGTCGGCGATGCTGCTCAGGCAAGCGCCGATCAGCACGCTGGACAGGTCGATCAGCACTTCCATTTCCTGGTAGGGATCGGTGCCTTGCTCCATCAACTGGGCGATGTCGGCCACCTCCGAGTCGTAGAACATCAGCAGCGCCTCGCCGGCGATGCCGCTGCCGATGTAGCTCTGGCAGATGGCGGTCAGTTGCCGGGCGCGATTGGCGTCGGCCAGGAGCATCTGCAACTCGCCGGCTTCCAGCACATTGACGTGGGGAATGGGCAAGTGCACGAAGACGTCCAGGACCCTGGCGATCAGCGCCGCGGCGTAGCCCATGGAGACATTCACGGTTTCCCGGAAGGCATCGCGAAAGCTCACCAGCGGGGCCGGCGACAGGTGCGGGGTGAGCGGTGAGTCGGCGCTGTCCAGCAGTTGCAGTTGGTTGAGCAACTCACGCAGTTGCTGCGGATCGAAGGGCTTCTTGAGGAAGGCCCGGGCCCCGAGCTCGCGGGTGCGGCGCACGGCTTCTTCCTGCACGTCGCCGGAGATGACGATGATCTGCGCGTCGATGCCTTCTTCCTGCACCGCGCTCAACACCTGGTAGCCGTCCATCACCGGCATGGTCAGGTCCAGCAGCGCCACCTTTCCCAATCCGCGGCGCAGGGCTTCAAGGCCCTCCCGCCCGTTGCTGGCCTGGGTCACGGACACCCGCCACTCGCTGGGCAGGGTACGCAGTACCTGCTTTCTGGCCATGCTCGAGTCATCGCAGACGAGAAGGGGAATCATCGGGATCGGACGCTCATTCGAAAAAATCCGTAGTGGGATAGTGTTCGGGAATGTAACGAGTTGCCGGTGTGATAATTATCTTGTAACAGGCTGTCCGTGCCGCGCCGCACTATAGTTCGACGGGCAATCAAAGAACAAGTAGTTCGGTGTCGTGAATATTTGTTTCAGGTCAATATTCGAACAAGTTCGATATGCCCTGTGCTACTTCGTGGTCCGGATAAGTATTCGCTACTGTGTCGCCGGTTGTTCTCGGTGGGCTCCGAGCCTGGGTTAGCTTACCCGGGCAAAGGAGGGCGAGGGCTATAGACTGCGGTTCTGGCTTATTGCCTGCCTGTTTTCTGGCGTTCAAAAAATGACGCGCTGTACATTCAACTCCATTGTTGGAAGTTGTAATTGTCCAGTCGCTTCGTGGCCGGTGCGGACATATCGAGAGTGTTGGCAAGTATCACTTCAATGGCAGTGTTGCAAGTTGACCACCAGTGATCTTGCGTTGACGATGATTGTCTTTTGCAATATTCACTCAACTATAAAACTGTGCACTCGGTGGCAATTGGCACTCGCTGCATCAGTGTCTTCCAGGCACTAGGGAGTGCTACCCGTTGCGCTGTTGACAGGTCGAGTCGCCTGGATCCCGTGAGCGATCCCAGTGATGGTTTGCCGTGAGGCCGAGCATGGGAACCCTGGACCTGCGCGGCTGTTCCAGCGGCGGAATCCGGGCTAAATGCAACAAAACCTTGCTGCGAACAGTTCGCGGGTCGCCGCGCAAATGGCTGCAGCCCTTGTCGGGTGCGGCGTGGGCAGGTGGGGAGGGAAGCGGCGCGGTCGCGGCCAAAAAAATGTCAGATTTTGAGTCCCGGCCTGGACCTTTTCTCGCAATGCGCAATCATTACAGCGTGGAAAACATAAGGAGAGACGCATGTTCATTCGGTCATTGACCCTCGCTACTCTGCTGGCTGTTGCCGGTCCCATCCTGGCTGCCGATAACGATGGCCCCTTGACCCAGGACCTGGGCAAGTCCCGGCCGCTGATCGTGATCGCCCCCAGCACCGTGGACCCGACCCTGGTGAGCCTGAAGAAGTCCCTGGACGAACCGGCCACCCGTCAAGCCTTCAACGAACGCAACATGGTCCTGTACACGGTGATCAACACCATCGGCCAGCGCGACGGCAAGGACATCGACCCGCAATCCACCATGGCCCTGATCCGCAGCCTCAAACTGGGGGCGAGCGGCCAGACCAAGGTGATCCTGGTGGGCAAGGACGGCGAGAAGAAGCTCGAGCACTCCGGGGCCATCGAGCTCAAGGAAGTGTTCGCTGCCGTCGACCAACTGCCGGCCACCGAGAAGCAGGCCGCCGCCCCAGCCCCGGCCCCCGAGCCGGAAGCCAAGCCGGCCAATGCCAAGGCCGGCAAAGCGGCCAAGCCGGCTGCCGCGCCCAAGGCCCTGGACGACTGAACAGGCTTGCCGGGGGCGGGCCTGGCCCGTGCCCCGGTGGTCTGTCCGCGGGGCGGACGGCCTGGCTCACAGCTGGTTCAGGGTCTGGCACAGGCCGTGAACGATCATTTCCACTTCCGACTCGTCGATCACCAGCGGTGGCAGCAGGCGGATGGTCCTGCCCCGGGTGACGTTGATCAGCAGGCCGTGGTCCCGGGCGGCGATCTGCACCAGGCCACTGGCCGGGCTGGCCAGGTCGATGCCGATCATCAGTCCCAGGCCGCGAATCTGCAGCACCCCGGGATGCCCCTTGAGTTCTTCGCCCAGCCGCCGCAGGAGCAGCGCACCCTGACGCTCGGCGTTGGCCAGCAGGCCTTGCTCCTCGATGATCTCCAGCACCGTGCAGGCCACCCGGCAGGCCAGGGGATTGCCACCAAAGGTGCTGCCGTGGCTGCCCGGGGTGAACAACTGGGCGGCCTTGCCCCGGGCCAGGCAGGCGCCGATAGGGATGCCGTTGCCCAGGCCCTTGGCCAGGGTCATCACGTCCGGCACCACGCCTTCGTGCTGGCAGGCGAACCAGCGACCACTGCGACCGATGCCGCTCTGGATCTCGTCGAGCATCAGCAGCCAGTTGCGCCGGGTGCAGAGTTCACGCAGGGCTTTGAGGTAGCCCGCGGGTGCCAGCTGGATGCCGCTCTCGCCCTGGACCGGTTCCATCAGCACCGCGCTGATCCGTGGGCCATGCTCGGCAGCGGCGGCCTCCAGGGCCGCCAGGTCACCGAACGGCACCTTGAGGAAATCCCCCGGCAACTGACCGTAGGCCAGGCGCACCGCCGGCCCGTCGCTGGCCGACAGGGTGCCCAGGGTACGACCGTGGAACCCGTTCTCCATGACCACCACCAGCGGTTGCTCGATGCCCTTGTGCCAGCCGTGAAGGCGCGCCAGCTTGAGCGCGGTTTCGTTGGCCTCGGCCCCGGAGTTGTTGAAGAAGGCCCGGTCCATGCCGGCCAGGGCCGTCAGCCTGGCCGCCAGTTGCTGCTGCCAGTCGATGTTGTACAGGTTGGAGGTGTGCAGCAGCAGGCCGGCCTGTTCGCTGATGGCGCTGACCAGCCGGGGGTGGGAATGGCCGACTCCGGTCACCGCCACGCCGGCGATGGCGTCCAGGTATTCGCGGCCGGCCTGGTCCCAGAGTCGGGTGCCCAGGCCCTTGCAAAAGCTCAGGGACAGGGGCTGGTAGGTGCTCATCAGGCAGGCGGCGCTCATGGCGGGTAACTCCATCTCGGGTGGGTGTGGCGCCAGTATCGTTAGCCACCGGAGCTAGATAAACTCGTCATTTCTTTAATCATCTTCAAGTCAGGGTTGATAATGGATCTGTTCCAGGCGATGTCGGTGTACGTCAAGGTGGTGGAGGCGGGCAACATGACCGCGGCGGCCCGTGAATGCGGCCTGTCCACCACCATGGTGGGCAATCACCTCAAGGCCCTGGAGCAGCGCCTGGGGCTGCGCCTGCTCAACCGCACCACCCGCCGCCAGCGCCTGACCGAGTTCGGTACCGAGTACTACCAGCGCTGCCTGGCGGTGCTGGGGTTGGTGGCGGATTCCGAGCGCTTGGCGGAGCAGGTCCAGGACCAGCCTTCCGGCACCTTGCGCATCACTGCGCCCTTGACCTTCGGCACCGAGCGCCTGGCCCCGGCCCTGAGCGAATTCCTCCAGCGCTGCCCCCTGGTCAAGGTGGAGCTGACCCTGGCCAACCAGCGCTTCGACCTGAGCGACGGTACCTTCGATGTGGCCATCCGCCTGGGTAGCCTGGACACCGCCTCGCTGATCGCCCGGCCCCTGCAGGACTACACCCTGACCATCTGCGCAGCGCCGGCCTACCTGGAACGGTGTGGCACTCCTCAAGTGCCGGACGACCTGCGCCAGCACAACTGCCTGGCGTTCGCCTATCCGGCTGGTGACGAGTGGAGTTCCACGGCCACCCAATGGCCTCTGCGCGGGCCCGAGGGCGACCTGCTGATTCCGGTGTCCGGTTCATTGCTGACCAACACCTCGTCCGGCCTGCACCGCGCAGCGCGAGGCGGCCTGGGGCTGGTGATGATGCCCGACGCACTGGTGGAGGAGGACCTGCAACAGGGACGGCTGGTGCCGGTGCTGCAGGACTACCAGTTGCCCCTGCGGGCGATGCACTTGTTGTATGCCCAGGACCGTTACCGCCTGCCCAAGCTGCGCAGCTTCGTCGATTTCGCCCTGGAGAAATGGGGCCGGCCAGAGGTCGACAGAACCTAGGCCGACTCGCTGGCCAGCAGCATCAGCGCCGCCGACAGGGTGTGCCCATCGGTGATCTTGCCGGCGGCAACCATCGCCAGCAGCTCCTGGCGGCTGACCCACAGCAGCGCGTCGACTTCGCCATCGGTAGCGGCGCCATCCTGCTCGGCGATCTGCACCTGGCACACCGCGACCGCGCTGGCGATCAGCGAAGTATTGCTGTGCAGCAGCCCCAGCTGGCGTACCGCCGTGGCCTGCCAGCCGGTCTCTTCCAGCAATTCCCGAGCGGCGGCCGCGCAGGGCGTTTCCCCGGCGTCGATGGCGCCTCGGGGAAACTCGATGGACTGGCCGCCGATGGCCCGGCGCCTGAGGTCCACCAGCATCAGCCGGCCATCGGCCAGGGTCGGCACGGCCACTACACCGTTCACCGCCTGGGCTTCCTTGATGATGAAATAGCCCTGTTCGCGGACCACCTTGAAGTAGGGGGTTTCCAGCAGGCACTGGTTGTCGGGGATGGAACTCATGGGGGGTATCACTCCAGAAAACAACGATCGAACAAGTACAGTTCGCCAGGCTTGAGGTGTTCCACGGTGGCCTGTGGCCGGCCGCCGTCGCCGCTTTTCTTGCGCCCGGTTTCACGCAGGTAGGCGGCCTCGGTCATCTTCAGCAGGCGCTGGCGGATGCTGGTCTTGAGCACCGGCCGCTGCAGCACCAGGGAGAAGATGTTCACCGCTTCCGGGGCGCTGAACTCGTTGCCGAGAAACATCAGCGGCAGGCTGCTGTACAGGGATTTGGACAGCAATCGCTCATGGGCCTGGGCCACCAGGCTGTTGTGGTCGAAGGGCAGCTTGAAGGCACCGCTGGCGACCTCGGCGAGGGCGAAGAACCCCTGCTGCGCGGCAGGCTCCACGGGGTCGCTGACAATCCCCAGGTAGAAGGTCGAGGACGACCAGCAACGGGGGTCGCGAAAGGCGTCGCCAACTGTGCCCACCTGTTCCATCCAGGCCACCGGCAGGTCGACCTTGGCCGAGCGCCGCAGACGCTCCACGGCATCGTTCAGGCTGCGGTCCTCGACATCGCCGTTGACCACGATGCCCGGCAACGCCCAGTGCCCGGCGAAGGGTTCGGTGTCCCGTTGGTGCAGCAGGATTTCCAGCTCGCCGCGCTCGCGGTTGTAGCGCAGCAGGCACAGGTCGATGGTGTGCAGGTAGGCGCTGGGGAGGGGAGGACGGTGGTGCATATCAATTTCCGTGGACGGCGTAGAGGCCGTAGTTTAGCGGATTCATCCCCGGAGCCAGCCATTGACTGGGCGGTGTTTCGCCGCGGGCCAGGCATTGGCGCAGGACGCTGCTGCGCACCCCGGGCTGTTCTGCGATGCACAGGATGGAGAAGCGCCGCAGCAGCTCTTCGCCGCGATGGAACCTGGGCAGTTGCTGAGCCACGTCGTTGCCCACCACCAGGGCGATGCGCTTGCCATCCAGGGCCAGGTCGTCCGCCAGGCGTTGCAGCAGGGTGTAGCTGTAGACCGGGCCGGGATCGGCCAGGGCCAGTTGCTGTTCCAGGCGGCTCACCGCCAGTTCCGCCGGACTCTCGGGTTGCAGGTGGGCGGTGATGGCCTGCAACCAGCGGGTTCTTTGCCTGAAATCGGCCATCTGTTTGCCATCCGGATGGCGGAAGCTGGGGACCACCAGCACTCGCCGGGCATGCCGGGCGGCTTCGAGCATCACCCGGGCATGGCCGGCATGGGGCGGGTTGAAGGCACCGCCGTAAAGCGCCAGTTCAAACATCGGCTTTCTCTCTATTAGTACACGACATGTACCTTATCATCGGTTTTGTGTCTGGGGAATAACCTTGTTCATATTCCTATTTGGTTGGGGTTGTTGTTTAAGCCGATAAAAAACTTGGTGGATGGCTTGCACTGAAAGTACATGACGTGTACCTTTTGTTCCATGCAGAGGAGAGAACCCCCATGAACAGTCCCGTGATGAAGACCGCTTCCTTCGATGTCGATGCGCAAAAAAGCTTCACCCCGCTGTGCCCGGACGAGTTGCCGGTGGCCGAGGGCGAGCGCATCGGTGGCGAGCTGAATTTCATGGCGACCCTGGCCAGCCTGCGCATCGGCAGCAAGGACGCCCACAGCCCCCAGGCGCCCTGGGTGGTGGCCGAGCACCAGCAGATGCTCCAGCCCACCGGCCTGGAACACGCCGACCTGACCTGGGTCAGCCACTGCGTACCGGGCACCGAAGGTTTCACCTTGCTGGACGAGCTGCCTACGCCCTATGACTACGACTACTTCGTATGGAAGGGCGTGGAGCCGGACCTGCACCCCTACGGCGCTTGCTACCACGACCTGCACGGCAAGCTGTCCACCGGGGTCATCGAGTACCTCAACAGCCAGGGCGTGCAACGGGTGATCGTCGGCGGCCTGGCCCTGGACTTCTGCGTCAAGACCACCGCCCTGCAACTGGCCGCCGCCGGTTTCAAGGTAATCCTGCACCTGCCGGCCTGCCGTGCCATCAGCGAGGCAGGCGCCACCCAGGCCATACAGGACATGCAGCAAGCGGGCATCGCGGTCGCCGCGACTCGTGAAGAAACCGCCAGATTGGCCAGCGTTTAAGGAAAGCCCCATGGAAAGTGCATTCGATCGCAACAACGGTGTCATCCAGAGCTTGCTGGACACCGACTACTACACCTTCACCATGATGCAGGCGGTACTGCACCAGCACCCCAATGTCGATGTCGAGTACCAGTTCATCGTCCGTTCCAAAGAGTCCCTGGTGCACCTGATCCCACAGATCCGCCAAGAGCTGGAGAAACTGGCCAATCTGCAGATGCGCGAGGGCGAGCAGCGCTTCCTGTTCAACCGCAAGTTCCGCGAGTACCTGACCCCGGACTTCGAACAGTTCCTCGGCCTGTTCCGCTTCAATCTGCGCTACATCCACGTGAGCACGATCGACGGCCAGTTGAGCATCCGCGTCCGCGGGCCGATGTTGCACTGCATCATGTTCGAGCAGCCGGTGCTGGCCATGGTCAGCGAGTTGCGCAACCGCGATAAATACCCCGATGTGGAGCTGGCAGACGTGACCCGCCGGCTCTACCAGAAATTCGAATGGCTGGAGAAAAACGCCAGCCGGGAAGAGCTCGCCGAGTTCCGCGTCTCGGACTTTTCCACCCGTCGGCGCCTGTCGTTCAAGGCCCAGCGCGAAGTGGTGAAGATCATGCGCAGCGATTTCCCCGGGGTCTTCGTCGGCACCAGCAACGCCCACCTGGCCTATGAGTTCGACCTGCCGCTGATCGGCACCATGGCCCACCAATGGCTGATGGTGCACCAGCAACTGGGACGCCTGCGGGAAAGCCAGAACGCCGCGCTGGAGAACTGGGTTCGCGAATACCGCGGCCGCCTGGGCATCGCCCTGACCGATTGCATCAGCACCGACTTTTTTCTTAAGGACTTCGACCTGTACTTCGCCAAGCTGTACGACGGCCTGCGCCAGGATTCCGGGGACCCGATCCAATGGGCCGACAAGGTCCTGGGCCGCTACCGCGAGCTGGGCATCGACCCCAGGACCAAGGACCTGATGTTCTCCGACGGCCTGAACTTCGAGAAATGCCTGCCGATCCTGCGCCACGTGCGCGGCCAGGCGAAGTTCGGTTTCGGCATGGGCACCAGCCTGGCCTGCGATGTCGAAGGCGTCGAGCCGCTGAGCATCGTGATGAAACTGGTGCAGGTGCATGGCGAGCCGGTGGTGAAGTTCTCCGACGACCCGATCAAGAACGTCTGCGAAGACCCATCGTTCCTCAAGTACGCGGCCCAAGTGTTCAACGTCAACCTTGCCCACTCGCCCCTGGAGGCCTGATATGAGCAGTCAAACCCAAGCGCGCATTGCCCGGGAACTGGGTATCGACCGGCAACTGGTGCCGGGCGGCGAGGGCGCGGAGATCGCCCGGCGCATCGACTTCATCAAGCAGGTACTGGAGGACTCGGGCTGCCAGACCCTGGTGTTGGGCATCAGCGGCGGCGTCGATTCACTGACAGTCGGGCGTCTGTGCCAACTGGCGGTGGAACAGTGGCGGGAGGCAGGACGGGAGGCGCAATTTATAGCGGTGCGCTTGCCCTACAGGATCCAGGCCGACGAACAAGACGCCCAGGCGTCCCTGGATTTCATCGGCCCGGACCAGATCACCACCAGCAACATTGGCGACTGCGTCGATGGGCTGATGGCCCAGGTACGGATCGACGGCCTGCAACCTTCGGCAGCCCTGACGGATTTTGCCAAGGGCAACGTCAAGGCCCGGGCGCGGATGCTGGCCCAGTACGCGATTGCCAACTTCAGCAACGGCCTGGTGGTGGGCACTGACCATGGCGCCGAGGCACTGATGGGATTCTTCACCAAGTACGGTGATGGCGCCTGCGACCTGGCACCGCTCTCGGGGCTGACCAAGAGCCAGGTGCGGATGCTCGCCGATGCCCTGGGCGCTCCCGCACACCTGGTACGCAAGGCGCCCACGGCGGACCTTGAAGAGCTGGCTCCGGGCAAGCTGGACGAAGACGCCTATGGTTGCAGCTACGAAGAAATCGACGCCTACCTGATGGGCCAACCGGTGCCCGATAGCGTGCGGCAACTGATTGAAAGCGCCTACCGGCGCACCGCCCACAAACGCGCCTTGCCACGTACTCCCGCCTGACCCGACGCCTTCGCCGGCAAGCCGGCTCCTACCCCGTTACCCCCAGTCTGCAGGGGCTGACTTGCCAGCGAATGAGGCCCGCAAGAGCGCCTTCGCCGGCAAGCCGGCTCCTACCCCGTCACCCCAGCTTGCAGGGGCTGACTTGCCAGCGAATGAGGCCCGCAAGGGTGCCTTCGCCGGCAAGCCGGCTCCTACCCCGTCACCCCAGCTTGCAGGGGCTGACTTGCCAGCGAATGAGGCCCGCAAGGGTGCCTTCGCCGGCAAGCCGGCTCCTACCCCGTCACCCCCAGCTTGCAGGCGCTGGCTTGCCAGCGAATGAAGTCCGTTAGAGCGCCTTTGCCGGCAAGCTGGCTCCTGCTTCATTACCCCCAGCCCTGTAGGCGCTCTGCCAACCCCGGCACAAGCCCTTCAGTCCGGCCATTTCCTCAAGCTCGCCCGGCACTCTTCAAGCAGCTCGGGCATATGTTCGCGCACGTCCTGCCAACCCAGCATGCCCAGCAACTCACGCGCCTCTTGGCGCAGGGGCAGCCATTGCGGGTGTTTGAAGCCGTTGTCCTCCAGCGTCACCCCGTAGGCCTCTCGGCACAGCGCTTCACAGCCGCTCAACAGGGCCTGCAGGCGCGGATGCAGAGTGGGCGCCAGGTACGCCGGAAAGTGCTTCACGAAGCCCTCGAGATAATCCAGGTGGTTGGACCACAGGCCACACTCGGCGCAGCAACCGACCTCCGTGCGCTGGCGGTCGGCCTCCGCGGCCAGGAACTCCAGGGCCGGGCCCAGCTCTCCCAGCAGGATGATCTTTCGGTACTGGTCCTGGCCGTACCAGGTCCAGACATTCGAGGCCAGGGGGGCGCTGCAGTGGGACGGTGTTTCACTCATGCTGGCTGTCTTTCTCTTGCGTCGCCGGCACAGGCTCCCAGCCCTCGGGCCAGCGGTCGCTGAACGAATGGCTGTCCGGCATCAGGGCCGGGTCGCGGTTTTCGTCGAAGCAGCCCAGGAGCAGGGCAATGGTCGGCTGATCGTCGATGGCCCCCAGGGAGCTGCCGCATTCCCGGCAGAACGCCCGGCTTGAATAGTCCGACGATCTGAAGGTCGCAGGGACGCCTGCGGGGCCGGTCCAGCGCACCTGGGTGCTGGGGAACTCGACCCAGGCCAGGGTCAATGCACCGCTGTGCCGCTGGCACAGTGTGCAGGAGCAGGTATGGGGATTGGCGGCCGGGCCCCGGGCCTCGAAGCGGACCTGCCCGCACAGGCAGCCGCCCTGGTACAACAGGTGGTTCATGGCTGATTCTCTGAACATGCGGCGCGGGTGGCCGGTGGGCGAATCTACCACGTCTGGCGTGTTTTCAAGGCACGGCAAGTCGCTGATCGAATGCGGTGGCCGCAGATTCAGGTGTAATCCACCGACTCTCTTCGGAGGGCTTTTTTTGCCCCGAACTGCGGCCCGGATCGCTTTCGCGGGGCAAGGGGCGAGTCAGCCTGGCGGGGTTACTGAGCGAACCCCGGGGCTGCCTCAGCGCAGTTTCTCCAGCATCTGGTAGTACCACATGCCGGCCGCCAGCATCGGGTTGCCCAGCAGGTCGCCGAAGGGCACGCGGATGTGCTGGCAGGCGGCGAAGGTGTCGTAGTGACCGAGGTGCCCGGTCAAGGCCTCGGCCATGATCTCGCCCATGATGTGGCTGGTGGCGACGCCATGGCCGGAGTAGCCCTGGCAGTACCAGACGTTGTCCGAGAGCTTGCCCAGTTGCGGGATGCGGTTGATCACGATGCCCATGGCGCAGCTCCACTGGAAGTCGATGGCCACGCCCTGGAGCGCCGGGAAGGTGCGCTCGATGCACGGGCGCAGCTCGCCGGCGATATCCCGGGAATCCTTGCCGCTGTAGTTGGCGCCACCGCCGAACAGCAGGCGGCCGTCGGCGGTCATGCGGTAGTAGTCGAGGACGAAGCGGCAATCGTAGACCGCCAGGTCCTCGGGGTTCAGGCGCTTGGCCAGGTCACCCAGCGGCTCGGTGGTGACGATGCCGCCCATGGCCGGGAAGATCTTGCCCTTGAGTTTCGCCGGCTCCAGCTTGTGGTAGACATCGCCGGCCAGCAGCACCTGGTTGGCGTCGATGCGCCCCTGGGCGGTGATCACCGCCGGACGCTCGCCGTGGACAATCTGCAGCACCTCGCTGTGTTCGAAGATCAGCGTGCCCAGGCTCTCGGCGGCGCGGGCCTCGCCGAGGCACAGGTTCAATGGATGCAGGTGCAGGTTGCGGGTGTTCTTGATCGCGCCGTGGTACAGGTCGCTTTCCAGCAGGCCACGCACCTGGGCCCGGTCCAGCAGGCTGACCTCGTCGCCCATGCCGCGGCGCACGGCCTCTTCGTAGTCGGCACGCAGGCCCGGCAAGTGGCTGGGCTTGTAGGCGGCATGCAAGTGGCCGTGCTTGAGGTCGCAGGCAATGGCGTATTTCTCCACTCGCTGCTGGATGATCCGGTGCCCGCGCCAGCGCAGTTGCCAGATGAAGTCATCGACTTCCTCGCCCAGGCTGTCGCGCATCTGCTTGCGCATCGCGGCATCGCCGGACAGGCTGCCGGTCACTTGCCCGCCGTTGCGCCCGGTGGCGCCCCAACCGATCTTGTGGCTTTCGACAAGGGCCACTTTCAGGCCGCGCTCGGCCAGCTCCACGGCGGTGGCGACGCCGGTGAAACCGCCGCCGATGATCACCACATCCACTTGATGGGTGCCTTGCAGGGTCGGGTAGTGAGTTTCCTGGTTCAGGGTGGCGCTGTAATAGCTGGGGCAGCGCTCGGCTGCCGGGGTCCGCGGATCGAAGGCGGCGGTCATGGTTGGATCCTCGTGAAAAAGTGAGCCGGGCCGCTGCGAGCAGGCAGCGGCCAGGGCCTGGAAATCTGGCGCTGGGCCGGCGGGCTCGGCGCTGCTTGAGCGCCCTTGAGCCGCGCACGGCAGATCGGTAACGGGGCCTCAGGCCTGGGTCAGGTACCAGCGCCAGTCCTGTTCACCGACTTCGGCCATGAACTGGCGGTACTCGGCGCGCTTGACCGCCAGGTACACGCCGAGGAACTCGCAGCCCAGGGCATCCCGGGCCCAGGCCGACTGCTCCAGGGCGACCAATGAGGTCAGCCAGTCGGTGGGCAGCAGTTCGCTGGCTTGGGCGTAGCCGTTGCCTTGGACCGGCTCGCCCGGGTCGAGGTGTTCGCGCAGGCCGCGATGGATCCCGGCGAGGATCGCCGCCGCGGCGAGATAGGGGTTGGCGTCAGCGCCGCAGATCCGGTGTTCGATGTGTCGGCTGTTGGCTGGACCGCCCGGTACCCGCAGGCTCACGGTGCGGTTGTCGACCCCCCAGGTGGGGGCCAGGGGCGCATAGCTGTTGCTCTGGAAGCGTCGGTAGGAGTTGGCGTTGGGGCAGAACAGCAACAGTGACTCCAGGAGCGAGGCAAGCATGCCGCCCACCGCTTCGCGCAGCAGCGGGGTGCCGGCGGGGTCTTCGGCGGCGAACAGGTTGCGGCCTTCGGCATCGGCGATGCTCACGTGCATGTGCATGCCGGTGCCCGCCAGGTGATCGAAGGGCTTGGCCATGAAGGTCGCCTGCATCCCGTGCCTGTGGGCCACGGCCTTGACCAGGCGCTTGTAGCGCACGGCCTGGTCCATGGCCGCCAGGGCGTCGCCGTGCTCCAGGGTGATTTCCACCTGCCCGGGGGCGTACTCGGAGATCGCCGTGCGTGCCGGAATGCCTTGCAGTTTGCAGGCCGCATAGAGGTCGGCGAGGAACGGCTCGATCTGCTCCAGTTCGCGCAGCCCATAGACCTGGGTGGTCCGTGGCCGGCCGCCATCGGCATCCAGGGCCGGTTGCGGGTGGCCTTGGGCGTCCCGTTTGCTGTCCAGCAGGTAGAACTCCAGCTCGCAGGCCATCACCGGGTGGTAGCCCTCGGCCTTGAGCCCGTCGATGACCTTGATCAACAGGTGGCGCGGGTCGGCGATGCTGGCGGGCAGGCCCTCTTGCGGGTGCATGCTGACCTGCACGGCTGCGGTGGGAATCTGCCGCCAGGGCAGGCGCACCAGGCTGCCCTCCAGGGGATAGGCACGGCAGTCGATATCGCCGACATCCCACACCAGCCCGGAGTTTTCCACGTCGTCGCCGTTGAGGGTCAGGCCGAGGATGGTGCTGGGCAGGGGCCTGCCGCTTTGGTACACCGCCAGCAGTTCTTCGCGGTGCAGCAGCTTGCCCCGGGGCACGCCGTTGGCGTCGAGGATGAACAGCTCGATCATGTCGATATCGGGGTTGGCGGCAAGGAAACGATGGGCTTCGTCGAGGGGAGCAAAATTCATGGATGACTCGCTTGCGCCGTTCAGGGCGCGCAGGTTTTCAGGTCCTGCAACGACGCCGCGCAGGGCTCGGTTGCAAGGGCAGAAAGCAGCTCGGGGAGCGACACGCCCGGGGGCGTGCGATCAGACCGTAGGCGAGTGATCCGGAGGGCGTGAGGAGTGGCGCAGGCGCGAGCGGCAGAGGGCCATGGGCAGGTTGACCAGGAGTTTCATGGGCAGCACCTGTCCGCCAGGGGCAAACCGATAACGCCGGGGCGCTCCTCATGAACCTCATGAGGCGGCTGGAGAAGGGCAAGCAAGGGCCGCAAGCACCGAGCGTCGACAGCACCACCGCTGCCACTGATGGGCGCGGAAGCTAATCTGTCGAATCCGTGAAACGGGCTCAGGTGAGGCATCGGCCAGGTGATCTCGCTGTCGAGTTCGTTGTGATTATTCTGGGCATGAACCGAGTGCCGAGGGGGCGGATAACGGGATCCGCGGCCCGGGGCGGATCAATACTGCAAGAATCCACTCGCCAATGTAAGGGGGGGAGAGGCCTCGATATCCCGTTCACGGGGTTGCTCTTTGGAGGAAGAACCCCGTGCCAGAGCCTCGCGAGAGGTCAACTCCCGGTGTGTAATTTATTTTACAGAAGGGCTTGCCGGGGTCAGTAGATGCCCGGCAGCAAGCGCCAGCTGCGGGCGCAGTACGCCTGGTAGTCGTTGCCGAAATGCCTCAGCAGCAATGCCTCTTCGGAACGGATCCTTGCGATCAGCGGGATCAGCGTCAGGGCCGCCAGCAACAGTCCCAGCCCCGAGCGAAACGCCAGGGCCCAGCCCACGGCATTCACCAGCAGGCCCAGGTAGCTGGGGTTGCGCAGATGCCGGTACAGGCCCTCGGTGACCAGGCGGTGGCCGGACTGGATCGCCACCAGGCCGCTGAAGCGCCGGCCAAGGATGAACACCGGCCACAGGCGCAGCACGCCACCGGCGATGAACAGCAGGGCGCCGAGCCAGCGCAAGCCCTCAGCGCCGAAGGTCCAGAACTCCACGCGATCGCTATAGGCCGGAAGGAAACCGCTCAACAGACCGATCACCCCGAACACCGGCAGCACCCAGCGGTTGCCCTGGTCTTCCTGTTCGCCGCTGCTCAGGTTGACTTCGCTGTACAGCGAAGCGACCACCATCAGCAGGGTGGCGAGGGCGATCAGGGTCAATGGTGGATGGCTGAAGAACCTGGCGAAACCGCCACTGCCGTAGATCGCCAGGCCCAGGTAGGCCAGGGCGCCGAGCAGGCTGGAGACGGCCAGTTGGGGAGAGATTTTCATGATCAGTGCGCACCTGTCGGGGACCTTCCTTGAGTGTAGGAGACCCGCTGCGCGCAGCGGCGGTCGTTGGTCCGCCAGGGCCGCGGGTGGTTTCAGGCCGGGGCCTGGTCACTGAGCTGGCTGACCAGGAAATCGATGAAGGCGCGGGTCTTCTGCGGTACCCGCCGCGCCGTGGGGTAGACCACGTTGATGCTGATGGGCGGCGCTTGCCATTCACCGAGCACCGGCACCAGGCGCCCGGCGGCCAGGGCCTCCTCGACGATGAAGTCCGGCAGCAGGGCGATGCCCATGCCGGCCTCGGCGGCCTGGGCCAGCAGGTCGCCATTGTTGGCGTGCAAGGGGCCGGTGACGTGCACCCGCTGCAGGTCGTTGCCGTTGCTCAATTGCAGGCTGACACCGCTTTGCAGGTAGCCGTAGTTGAGGCACTGGTGGCCGCTCAGGTCCTTGGGATGGCGAGGCATACCGGCCCGTTCCAGGTAGCCGGGGGAGGCCACCATGATCCGTGGCGCCGGTGCCAACTGGCGGGCCACCATGGACGAATCCACCAGGCTGGCGATGCGCAGGGTCACGTCGAAGCCGCCGCGCACCGGGTCCACCTGCTGGTCGCTGAGCACCAGTTGCAGCTCGATCAGCGGGTGTCGCTCATGGAACAGCGGCACCAGTGGCCCAAGCCGGCGCAGGCCGAAGGACATGGGGGCGTTGACCCGCAATACCCCGCGCAACTCGGCGACGCCGTCCCGGGCGCGCTGTTCGGCTTCGTCCACCGTCGCCAGCACCTCGCGGGCGGTCTCGTAGTACTCGGCGCCAGCGGCGGTCAGGTGCAGGCTGCGGGTGGTGCGTTGCAGCAACTGCACACCGATGGCTTCTTCCAGGGCCTGGATCTGCTTGCTGACCTTGGAGCGCGGCACGTCCATCGCTCGTGCGGCGGCAGCAAAGCCGTTCGCGTCGACAGTGACGACGAAGGCGCGCATGCATTCGATACGGTCCATTATTGTCCCTTTTTTGGAATCAATGATTCTCGATTTTAGGGAATTGTCCCTTTTTCAGCCAGCCCCTAAATTAGCCACCAAGCCGGGCACACCAGGGCGCCGCCGGCGCCATCAGCCGGTCATGTTCAAACCTCACTCTCTGACTGCAAAAGGAACTCGCCATGTCCATTCGTGAACTGCTGAACCCCAGCAACTCCGCCCTGATTCTCATCGATCACCAGCCGCAGATGTCCTTCGGCGTGCAGTCGATCGATCGCCAGACCCTGAAGAACAACACCGTGGCCCTGGCCAAGACGGCAAGGATCTTCAACGTGCCGACTCTTTTCACCTCGGTGGAAACCGAGAGCTTCAGCGGCTACATCTGGCCGGAACTGCTGGCGGTGTTTCCGGACCAGCAGTCCATCGAGCGCACGTCGATGAACTCCTGGGAAGACCGCAAGCTGGTGGCGGCAGTCAAGGCCACCGGGCGCAAGAAACTGATCATGGCGGCGCTGTGGACCGAGGTCTGCCTGACTTTCCCGGCCCTGGAAGCCCTGGCTGAAGGCTATGAGGTGTACATCGTCACCGACGCTTCTGGTGGCACCACCCAGGAAGCCCATGACATGTCTGTGCAGCGCATGATCCAGGCCGGCGCGGTGCCGGTGACCTGGCAGCAGGTGCTGCTCGAATACCAGCGTGACTGGGCCCACAAGGACACCTACGACGCGGTGATGGACCTGGTGCGTGAGCACAGCGGCGCCTACGGCATGGGCGTGGACTACGCCTACACCATGGTGCACAAGGCGCCCCAGCGTCAGCTGTAACCAAGGAGTTCGTCGGCCCAGGGGGCATTCGACCCCTTCGCCAGCGGGCCAGCTTCTACGCTTGCCCAAGGTTGCACAGTTCCGGATGCCATGGGTGTCCGGTGTTCCTCCCTCGAACCCAAGGACACTTGCAATGAGCACCTTCATCACCCGCGACGGCACCGAACTCTATTACAAGGACTGGGGCCGCGGTCAGCCCGTGGTCTTCAGCCATGGCTGGCCGCTGAGTGCCGACAGCTGGGAGGCGCAGATGCTGTTCCTGGCTGACCACGGCTACCGGGTCATCGCCCACGACCGCCGCGGTCACGGGCGTTCCAGCCAGCCCTGGGACGGCAACGACATGGACACCTACGCCGACGATCTGGCGCAGCTGATCGAGCACCTGGACCTGCAGCAGGCGGTACTTTTGGGCTTCTCCACCGGCGGCGGCGAAGTGGCGCGCTACATCGGTCGCCATGGCACCGCGCGCCTGGCCAAGGCCGGGCTGATCTCGGCGGTGCCACCGCTGATGCTCAAGACCGCGGCCAACCCCGGGGGCCTGCCGCTGGAGGTGTTCGACGGCATCCGCGCCGGCGCCGTGGCCGACCGCTCGCAGCTGTACAAGGACATCGCCAGTGGTCCGTTCTTCGGCTTCAACCGGCCGGGGGCCAAGGTGTCCCAGGGCATGATCGACAGCTTCTGGCTGCAGGGCATGCAGGCCGGGCACAAGAATGCCTACGACTGCATCCGGGCGTTCTCCGAGACCGACTTCACCGAAGACCTGAAGCAGTTCGACATCCCGACCCTGGTGGTGCATGGCGACGACGACCAGATCGTACCGATCGACGCCGCGGGCCGGGCTTCGGCCAAGCTGATCGCCAATGCTCGGCTGGTGGTCTATGCCGGTGCACCACACGGCCTGACCGACACCCATAAAGAGTTGCTCAACGCCGACCTGCTGGCGTTCATCCAGCAGGGCTGAGCTTGACTGTGTAGCGTCGGTGCTGCCGGGCCGCGCCCGACGCGATCCTCCTTCCCGCACTGTGGAGCCCTTGATGAATATCGAACTCACCGACGGTGTCGTGACCTTGCTGGTACGCCACCGGATCCAGAAAGGCCGCGACCAGGAGTATGAAACCTGGTTGCGCCAGATCATCGCCAAGGCCCGCAGCTACCCGGGGCACCTGGGGATCGACGTGGTCCGCGGCCACAGCGGCGGCCTCGGGCTGTTCACCAGCGTCCTGCGCTTTGCCAGCACCGAACAGCTGCAGCACTGGCTGGACTCCGCTGACCGCCGCGAACTGGTGCAGCAGGCCCAGCACTTGTTGGCCGACGGTGACCAGACCGAAATCAACGCCGACCGCGAGTTCTGGTTCACCCCCCAGGACAGCGGTGCGCCGACCCCGCCACCGCGCTGGAAACAAGCCTGCGTGACGTTCCTGGTGATCCTGCCGCTGAGCTTTCTGGTGCCGCAGTTGTGGAAGCCCGTGTTCACCCTGTTGCCCTGGCTGGGCACCTATGTGCCGGCCACGGTGCTGATCACCCTGAGCATCGTGCTGCTGGTGGTCTATGTCTTCATGCCCCGGGTCACCCGCCTGTTCAGCCGCTGGTTGCAACCGCGCGGCGCGGCCTGATACCCCTTGTGACCTTTATCCGGAGTAGTGCCATGAATACCAACGCAATTGCCGATCTGATCCTGTTCAACGGCCGCCTGCACACCGTGGACCGGGCCAAACCCCGGGCCAGTGCCGTGGCCATCAAGGACGGGCGCTTCATCGCCGTGGGCAACGACACCGAGGCCATGGCCCTGCGGGGCAGCGCGACCCAGGTCATCGATCTTCAGGGACGCACCGTGATCCCGGGGCTCAACGACTCTCACCTGCACCTGATCCGCGGCGGCCTCAACTACAACCTGGAGCTGCGCTGGGAAGGCGTGCCCTCCCTGGTGGATGCCCTGCGCCTGCTCAAGGACCAGGCCCAGCGCACCCCGGCGCCGCAGTGGGTGCGGGTGGTGGGCGGCTGGAACGAATTCCAGTTCGCCGAGAAACGCCTGCCGACCCTGGAAGAACTGAACCAGGCCGCGCCCGACACCCCGGTGTTCGTCCTGTACCTGTATGACCGTGCCTTGCTCAACCGCGCCGCGCTGCGAGTGGTGGGCTACGACCGCAACACTCCGAACCCGCCCGGTGGCGAGATCGTGCGCGACGCCAATGGCAACCCCACCGGCATGCTGATCGCCCGGCCCAATGCGATGATCCTGTACTCGACCCTGGCCAAGGGCCCCAAGCTGCCCCTGGATTACCAGGTCAACTCCACGCGCCAGTTCATGCGTGAACTCAATCGCCTGGGGGTCACCAGCGCCATCGATGCCGGTGGCGGTTTCCAGAACTACCCGGACGACTACCAGGTGATCAACGAGCTGGCGGCCAAGCAGCAACTGACCGTGCGCATCGCCTATAACCTGTTTACCCAGAAGCCCAAGGAAGAACTGGCGGACTTCAAGAACTGGACCAGCAGCGTCACCTACGGCCAGGGCGACGATTTCCTGCGGCACAACGGGGCAGGGGAGATGCTGGTGTTTTCCGCCGCCGATTTCGAGGACTTCCTCGAACCGCGCCCGGACCTGCCCCAGACCATGGAGCAGGAACTGGAGCCGGTGGTGCGCCACCTGGTGGAACAGCGCTGGCCATTCCGCCTGCACGCCACCTATGACGAATCCATCAGTCGCATGCTCGATGTGTTCGAGAAAGTCGACCGCGATATCCCGTTCAACGGCCTGCCGTGGTTCTTCGACCACGCGGAAACCATCAGCCCGAAAAACATCGAGCGGGTACGGGCCCTGGGTGGCGGCATCGCGATCCAGGACCGCATGGCCTTCCAGGGCGAATACTTCGTCGAGCGCTACGGCGCCAAGGCCGCCGAGATGACCCCACCGATCCAGCGCATGCTCGCCGAAGGCATTCCGGTGGGCGCCGGCACCGACGCCACCCGGGTCTCCAGCTACAACCCCTGGACCTCGCTGTACTGGATGGTCAGCGGCCGTACCGTCGGCGGCCTGGAGCTGTATCCCCAGGGCTTGAGCCGCGACACCGCGCTGGAACTCTACACCCACGGCAGCGCCTGGTTCTCCTCGGAACAGGGCAAGAAAGGCCAGATCAAGGTTGGCCAACTGGCGGACCTGGTGGCCCTCTCGGCGGACTACTTCAGCGTCGAGGAAGAGGCGATCAAGTGGATCGAGTCCCTGCTCACAGTGGTGGACGGCAAGGTGGTGCATGGGGCAGGGGAGTTCGACAAACTGGCCCCGCCGACCTTGCCGGTGACCCCCGACTGGTCGCCGGTGGTCAAGGTCCCGGGGCACTGGAAGCCTGCATCGCCACTGCTCAAACAGGTGCACCACTGCAGCGGGCCTTGTGCCGTGCACGCCCATGGCCATGAGCGGGCCCGTCAATCATCGGTGCCGGTGAGCGACTTCCAGGGCTTTTGGGGGTCGTTTGGTTGTTCGTGCTTTGCCTTCTGATACAACATCCAGCCCTTGCAGGAGCTGGTTCGCCGGCTCCTGCTGATCTCCCGTTACTGTGGTTGCGATGCCCCTCATTACCGAGAGATATCGACACTTCTCTTAACTGTTCAGAAAAGTCCTACATCCTCGATGGCCGGAGCGGTCCTAATATCGGCGTCCGTTGCCCCTGCCTTCCATCGGCAAGGCTTCAGGCAAATTGATGCCTGAATAGCGGCGCATGGGTATCGCGCTTCTTGCTCAGATCCTGTTGTCGTTTCCAGGCGCGAACCTGTTGTTCGTCACCCAGAGCATGAGGTTGCGCGGTGCCTTGCCCGGTTTCCCTTGGCGGCTCGCTTCTTCCCCATCTCCTTAAAGTTGTCCGCAGACAAGTGCCTTGCCCATTGTCCGGGTGAGCCCTTGTGCCGATCAGCGCGCGTTTTGCTTTGCGCTCCTGACCTGAGAAACACGACATGGATGTTCGTCAGTTTGCCTTTCTGGCCCGCCAACCTTCTGCCACCCTGCAAGCGCGGGAGTCGTTTTGGGGGCTGCCCAAGCGGGGCCTGGCGTTCGTCCTGGCCAACATGATGTTCTGGCAGCCTGTGGTGGCGATGGCCGATGGCATCGTGGTCAACGGCGGTGGCACCACACTGGGCCAGGCCGGCAATGGCGTGCCCATCGTCAACATCGCCGCGCCCAATGGCAGCGGCCTGTCCCACAACCAGTTCAGCGACTACAACGTCGGCCAGCAGGGGGTGATCCTCAACAACGCCACCGGCCGTACCCAGCAAACCCAACTGGGCGGGATCATCCTCGGCAACTCCAACCTGGGCGGGCGCTCGGCCAATATCATCCTCAACGAAGTCAACGGCGGCAGCCCCAGCCAGCTCAAGGGCTACACCGAAGTGGCCGGGCAGTCGGCCCATGTGATCGTCGCCAACCCCTATGGCGTGACCTGCAACGGCTGCGGCTTCATCAACACCCCGAAAGCCACCCTGACCACCGGCAAGCCGGTGATCGACAACGGCCAGATCCAGCGTTATCAGGTGGACCAGGGCAGCGTCGCCATCGAAGGCGCGGGGCTCAATGCGAGCAACGTCGACCAGTTCGAAATCATCACCCGCAGCGCCAGGATCAACGCCGAGATCCAGGCCCAGCACCTGGCGCTGATCGCCGGGGCCAACGACGTCGACGCCAAGACCCTGAGCGCCACGGCACGCACCGCCAACCCGGCAGACGCACCGCAACTGGCCATCGACAGTAGCGCCCTGGGCGGCATGTACGCCGGGGCGATCAAGCTGGTGGGCACCGAGGCTGGGGTTGGGGTCAAGCTCGACGGCAAGCTGATCGCCAGCGGTGGCGACATCCAGCTCGATGCCAACGGCCAGTTGCGCATGGCGGACGCGAGCGCCGAGAAGGGCGCGGTGGCGATCAAGGCCGGCAGCCTCGATGCCCAGGGAGTGGTCTACGCCGGCAGCGATCTCAAGGTGCAGACCCGGGGCGACCTGAGCAACCGCAGCACCCTGGCGGCGGCCAACAGCATCAATCTGGGCAGCGGCGGGCAACTGAACAACCACGGCATCATCGAAGCCGGGGTCAACCTCGACAACAGCCGCAACCCGAACGGCGATGTCACGCTGACGGCGCAAAACCTGAACAACAGTGACAAGAGCGTGGTAGCCAGCCGTGATCTGACGGTCACGGCAACCCGGAGCCTGGACAACCAGGGCGGCACCCTGAGCGGACAGCGCCAGGTGACGGTCAGTGCCGGGACTCTGGATAACAGTCATCAGGGCAAGCTGCTGAGCGCCGAGCGCCTGCAACTCAATGCCGATCTGGTGCGCAACGGCCAGGGCGGCCTGATCAAGAGCCAGCATGCCCTCCAAGCCACACTGGGCCACCTGGGCAATAGCGGCGGCGAGCTGTCGAGCCAGGGCCGCAGCACCCTGGTGCTGGCCGGCATGGACAACCTCAGCGGCGTGGTACTGGCGCAACAGGCCCTGAAGATCACCGGCAGCGCCGAGCTGGACAACCAGGGCGGCCTGCTCTCGGGCTGGCAGGGCCTGACCCTCAATGGCATCGGCCTGAACAACAGCAACAAGGGCACCGTCTCCAGCCTCAAGGGCGGTGTCGACATCACCCTCAACGACGCCTTGAACAACAGCCAGGGCGGTGCCCTGGTCAGCCAGCAAACCCTGGACGTCAAGGCCGCCAGCCTCGACAACAGCCACCAGGGGGTGATCTCCAGCGCCGGTGAGCAAAGCCTCAAACTGCGCGACCGGCTGGACAACAGCCAGGGCGGCTCCATCGACAGCGGCGCGACCCTGACCTTGCAGGCCATGACCCTGGGCAACCAGGGCGGCACGCTCAACGCTGCCGGCGATCTGCAGTTTATCGGTCGCGACCTGGACAACAGCCACGGCACCTTCAGCGGCGAGCAGGGCGCCACCCTCGACCTGCTGGGACACTTGATCAATAACCAGGGCACCCTGTCTGCTGCTGGCCCCTTGCTGCTCAAGCGCAGCACTAAGGTTGAGAACCAGGGAGGCGAACTCTCCAGCCAGCAGTGGCTGCGGCTGTTCACCGAAGAGTTGGACAACCGGCAGAAGGGCCGGGTAGCGGCCAATGATTCGGTGTTGATCAGCGCCAGTGGTGAGGTGCAAAACAGCGATGGCGGCGAGATCCTCAGCCGCGAAGCCGACCTGCAACTCAATGCCGAGCGCCTGGATAATGCCAAGGGCCTGTTGCAGGCCAAGACCAGCCTGGGCCTTGAAGTTTCCGTAACTGCCGACAACCAGGGCGGGCAGGTCATTGCCCAGCAGGGCGAGCTGACGCTCAAGGCGGCCAACCTCGACAACAGGGCCGGCAAGGTGTCTGCCCTCAACGGCGGCGCCATCCTGGAAACCGCCGCCAATGGCCGCCTCGACAACCGCGACGGCGCGCTCTTCGCCCAGCAGGCGTTGCATATCAGCGCCAAGGACCTGGACAACCGCGCCGGCCAGATCAGCGCCCGGCAGATCGAGCTGGAGCTGGGGGGCGCCCTGGACAACCGCCAGGGCCTGATCGAAAGCCGCAGCACCCTGGCCACCACCGCCGCCAGCCTGGACAACCAGCGTGGGCAACTGCGAGCCCTGGGCCTGGCCAGCAAGACCCGGTTCAGCATCGCAGGCACCTTCGACAACCGCGATGGCTCTCTGGAAACCGCCAACCATGACCTGGGCTTCGACGCCGGCGGCTTCAACAACCGTGGCGGCAGCCTGCTGCATAGCGGCAGCGGGGTGTTCGGCATTTCCATGGCCAACCTCGAAGACGTCGGCGGCCGCCTGAAGACCGCCGGCCAGCTGACTCTTGAGGCCGAGCGTTGGACCAACAGCAGCTCGATCCAGGCCGACCAGTTGCGAGTCAAGGTCGACCACCTGACCCAGACCGCCGATGGCCAGCTCCTGGCAAGCACCGGCCTGACCGGCAGCGGCAGCCACTGGAGCAACGACGGCCTGATCGGCAGCGACGCCGCGCTCAACTTCGACCTGAGCGGCAACTACAGCGGCAAGGGCCGCCTGAGCAGCCTCGGGCAACTGGACCTGCACGCTGCCCAACTGGACCTGGCAGACAGCGCCAGCATCGCCGGCGGTGCCAACAGTACCCTGCAGATCGATGGCGCGCTGAACAGCGCCGGGCGCATCACCGCCAGCCAGAAATTGCAGCTCAACGCCGCCAGCATCCACAACCTCGGCACCCTGGGCAGCGGCGCAGACCTGAACCTCACTGCCGCCACCCTGGTCAACGACCACGGCCTGATCTCCAGCGGCGGCAATCTGCAGCTGCTGACCACAAGCTTCACCAACCGCTACGCCCAGGTGTACAGCCTGGGCACCGTGCTGATCGCCAAGGACGACCAGCAAACCCGCGCCGACCTGCTGGACAACCGCTCCGGGGATATCGAAAGCCTGGGCAAGCTGACCATCGCCGCCAGCACCCTCAACAACGTCATGGACGTGCTGCAGTACACCGAACACGAAAAGAGCGCGGCCAGCATCACCCGCCTGTCCTGCGCCCTGATCCCCGGCGCCGGCTGCGACGACCGCGGCGGCGGCCGCATCAACGGCCTGTGGGAAGTGGCCGAAACCGATCGCCTGCGAGTGACCGACAGCAGCGCCGCCGCCAGCCTCAACAGCGGCGCCGACCTGCAGATCGACACCCAGACCCTGACCAACACCAGCAGCCTGATCACCGCGGCCGGCGACATCAACATCAAGGCCCAGACCGTCCACAACCAGGGCTTGCAGCCCCAGGAAATCACCACCCTGCGGCGCTACTGGAGCTTCGTCAACGAAACCGGCACCGCCGCTGCCCGCGCCGCCGCGTTCAATGCCCGCAACAACCCGACGCCTTCGAGCAGCTTCGCCTCCGACCTTAGCGCCTTCATTGCCTGGACCGGGGTGATGCTGTCCTCCAGCAGCAAGGTGGTGGACGGCGACCAATCCTTCGCCGCCACCATCCAGGCCGGTGGCAAGGTCAACCTCAAGACCGACCAGACCCTCGACAACAGCGTGATCCGCTCCTTCTACGAGTACGTCGGCGCCGGCAAGACCCTGACCGACACCGGCGTCGGCAACGGTTACTCGACGCCGATCCGGATCAACCCACAACTGCCCCCGGAGCTGGCCCAGCAACAGGTCAACCCCCTGGAGCTGCCGGGCTTCAGCCTGCCCACCGGCGGCAACGGCCTGTTCCGCCTCAGCGGCCAGGGTAGCGCCTTGGCCCAGGCCCCGACGCCTGCGCAGATCGCCGGCCTGCCGGACGCCGCGAGCCTGTCCCGGCCGCACAAGTACCTGATCGAAACCAACCCGGCGCTGACCAGCCTCAAGCAGTTCATGAGCTCGGACTACCTGCTGTCCAACCTCGGCTACAACCCGGACGACAGTGCCAAGCGCCTGGGAGATGGTTTCTACGAACAGAAACTGATCCAGCAAGCCATGGTCGCTCGCACCGGCCAACGCTTTATCGACGGCCAGGACAGCAACGAAAAGCTTTTCAAGCACCTGATGGACAACGCGCTCCAGAGCAAGCAACAGCTTGACCTGTCGGTGGGCGTAACCCTGACCGCCGAACAAGTCGCCGCCCTGACCCACGACATCGTCTGGCTGGAAAACCATGAACTGAATGGTGAACAGGTACTGGTGCCGGTGCTGTACCTGGCCCAGGCCAACAACCGCCTGGCGCCCAACGGCTCCCTGATCGCGGGCAAGGACGTGAGCCTGATTGCCGGCAAGGACTTGAGCAACGTCGGCACCCTGCGCGCGGCCAATGACCTGTCGGCGGTGGCGGGGGATAGCCTGGTCAATAGTGGGTTGGCGGAGGCGGGCAAGGGCCTGAATCTGACGGCGGGCAAGGATCTGCTGAACAAGGCCGGTGGCGTTATCGCAGGGCGCGATGTGGCCTTGACGGCAACTGATGGGGACGTGGTTAACGAGCGCACTTTGACTCGCCATCAGAGCTCCACTTCCATCAGTAATGAGCAGCGCGATTTTGTTGATAGTGCAGCGCGTATCGAGGCCGCCAACAATCTGACCCTGACTGCAAGCCGGGACCTGAAAAATACCGGTAGCGCATTGACCGCAGGCGGTGATGCGCTGCTCAGCGCTGGGCGTGACCTGTCCATTACGTCCACCGAACAGGCGAACAGCAGCAATGGCCAGTTCAAGAAAGGTCTCTGGACGCGTAGTCAGACCACACAAAATGCCAGTGACGTCCAGATAGCTGGCAGTCTGAAAGCAACAGCAGGTCAAGACATTCAAGTTGTGGCGAGCAAGGTTGCTGCCCAGCAAAGCTTGTCGATGGTTGCAGCGCGAGATGTGACCATCGAGTCTGCGGCCAATGCGGGTCATAGCTCGTTCAAAACCAGTAACGGTAGAAGTTCTGACGATCAGGTTCGCCAGCAGTCTTCACGCATAGAGGCGGGTGGTGACCTGTCGATCAAGGCAGGTCAGGACCTGACCTTGGTAGCCAGCCAGGTGAAGGGCGAGCAAAACGTCGCCCTGGATGCCGCTCGCGATCTCAATGTGCTGTCCGCAAAGGATGAAACTGCCTCTTTCATGTCCAAGAAGGGCAAAGGCTCCTTTGGTCAGAGCAGCAGCAAACAGCAGGAGAGCTACCACAGCACCAACGTCGCCTCGGTGGTGGAAGCCGGTAAAGACCTGACCCTCAACACCAGCAAGAAAGCCGATGGCGGCATGAGCATCAACGGTGGCCGCGACATCACGCTGATTGGCAGCCAGCTCAAGGCGGGTGCAGACCTGATGGTCGGCGCTACCGGCGACGTGGCGATCCTCTCAGGAGTCGAAGAGCACGGCTCCTACAGCAAGAAGACCAAGTCCGGTTTCCTCGGTCTGTCGAAAAGCGGCAAGAGTCAGCTGCAAACCACCGCGACCCAGGTAGGAAGTCAACTGGACGCCGGCAACGACGTAGTAGTGGCCGCCGGTAACGACATCCGCCTGCGGGCCAGCGAAGCCACGGCCGGTAACGATGTCGAACTGCGCGCCGGGCTGGTCAAGGACACGGGTGATATCAACCTGGTCTCGGCCAATGACACGGCCTACAGCCGCAGCGAGCAGTACAAGAGAAAGGTCGGGCTCTCGACCTCGGGAGCCAGCGTTTCCTTTGCCTCGGCCAAGGAGTCCGGGCGTCAGGCTCAGAGCAGTACCAGCGTGGGCAGCCAGGTACTGGCTGATCGCGATGCGACCTTGAAGGCCGAACGCGATATCAACGTGGTAGGCAGCGGCATCAGCGCCGGACGCAATGTCAGTCTTGACGCCGGGCGCGACGTCAACGTGGTCGCGGCGCAAAACAGCTCGGCGGAGCTGGACTGGAAAAAGAGCAAGCAAGTCGGCGTAGGCGTCAGCAGTGACGACAATGGCGTCAGCTTCTTCGCCGGTGCCGAACGCAACAAGGAAAAGAACCGCGTCGAACAACAGACTGCCGCCGCCAGCCAGATCAGCGCCGGTGAAGACCTGTCGATCAACGCCAAGCGCGACATCAATCAAGTCGGCTCCGACCTGCGCGCCGATCACGACATCAACCTGGTGGCCGGCCGCGACATCAAGATCGACGCGGCCCAGGAAGTACGGGTAACCGAGCAGCAGCGTGAAAGCGAGCGCAATGGCCTGGGCGTCACCCTCAACCACAACTATGGCAAGACCAAGGACGCGGTCAATGGTGCTGGCGACGGCGAGAACAACGTCAGCAAGGCTTCCAGCAGTCTCAAGGCCATCGACTCGGTCAGCCAGTTCCTCGCAGGCCCGACGGCGGACGTCAAGCTGGGCAACAGCAAGCAGAGCAGTAGCCAGGAGATTGTCGAGCAGGGGAATCGCTCATCGACCCTGCACGCCGGCAACGATCTGAACCTCACGGCCAATAACGACGTGACCGTCAAGGGCGGCCAGTTGGGCGCCGGACGCGATATCAACGTCATCGGGCGCGACGTCACTCTGGATGTGGCCAAAGGCAGTATCAGTGAGGAAACCCGCAACAGTGAAAGCTGGGGCGGTATTCATGGCGGCACCAGCGGCGGTTTCAAGATTGGTGTTGGCGGCAGTTTTGGCACTGCCAACGGCGAGAGCAGCCAGGGCTCCTCCACCGTTACCCAGCTTGATGCAGGGCGCGATATCAACCTCAAAGCCAGCAATGACCTGACCCTGACCGGGACCCAGGCTCAGGCCGGACGCAATATCGATCTGGACGCTGGCAACGACCTGAACATTCGTGCCGCGCAGAACGACCACAGCAGCGAGAACAACCGCAACAGCGGCGGTGGGGAAATGGGCTTCACCTTTGGCTCGGAAGGCGTGGGCGTCTACGCCAGCGTCAGCATGGGCAAGGGCAATCTGGAGCGTGAGGGCGAGCGCCAGCAAGAGGCCTATCTCTATGCCGGGGACCGTCTGGGCTTCACCAGTGGCAAGGACACCAACATTTCTGGTGCCAACCTGCGTGGTGATGAGGTGATCGGGCGTGTCGGGGGGGACCTGAACGTCGCTTCGGTTGCCGATACCGGCAAGGTCAAGGGCAAGGAATTCGACATCAGCGTCACCGCCACCTTTGGTCCTGCCCCAGGGCTCAGTGGTTCGGTCGGTTACGGCCAGACCACCGGCAAGACCGACTGGGTTGAAGAACAAACCCGCATCACCGGCAAGAACAAGGTCGATATCCGCACTGAAAACCACACTCAGATCGACGGTGCGCTGATCGCCGCCGACAACGGCAACCTCAAGTTGGACACCAGCACCCTGGGCTTCAGCGATATGGCTGGCAAGGATAAGGAGCACGGTTATTACCTGAACGTCGGCGGCACCTACAGCTCCGGTAGTGGCACCACCCAAGACAGCAGCCAGGTGGGTAAAGGCAAGGAGGGCGAAACCGGCTGGAGCGTCAGCGGCTGGGACTACCAGAAAGACCGCGAGCAGATCGTGCGTGCCACCGTTGGAGCGGGCGAGATCGTGGTGCGCAAGGACGCCGAGACCGGAGCCGATTCAACCGCCGGGCTGAACCGGGATGTGAGCAAGGCGTATGAGATCACCAAGGATGAAGAGTCGCGTACGGATTTGTATGCGAGTAGTTCTTCGCTGGGAGCGGTGGCGAGTCCTAAGCAGACGTATGCAGCTTGGAAGAAGAACGTTGAGCTGTATGGGGAGAACAGTCGGGACGCGATCTTAAAACTTGATGAGCTCGTGGCCAGTATGGTCGTGCTGATGACCGCGGGAAGTGATATCGAGTTTGCTTCAAAGCACGTGAATAACGTGCTGGTGATTCGTGAGAATGCCCGCAAACTGGTCAGCAAGGATGAGAACAAGCGCGCGGAGGGCATGGACTATCTGATCCGCTCGCAAGTCGGTGAAGCGAATGGAGATGCCGCTAAATTTTTTGTCGCCCGGATGAAGGATGTCGCTCGTGAAAGTCCGGAAAAGTCACTTGAGCTAGCAGAGATGCTGGCAGGTCTGAGGAGCCCTTCCAGTGGCTCACTTCAGCTAGTACAAGGGCTAGGCGCCGGATTGTATGGAGCCCTGGCAACGGCGTTGCTCTATCAAGCCTCAACACCAGACAACCAGGACAAAATGCGCAGCGCGGTCAACTCTGTGGTGGAGAGTGTCAGCAGTAGTGCAAGCGCAAAAGCAGAAGAGGCGCAGAGGCAGCTAACGATTGCGATGGCTGTATGGAAATTGACCACTCAGATGGTGTTTCCAATTCATCTGCTTGATGATGAAAATCGAAAGCTGGTCAATCCGATTGTTGATATGTCAGGCGGGAATCCCTCCAGTGGGGGTTACGCTGAAGGTGGTGGGGTTGTTACTACGCCTCATACTGGCGGCACTCAGCTGGATGGGTGGCAGACGGATGGGGCTTATGTCACTCCGGAGCACAAGCTGAATCCGGGGCTTGTATATTCTGAAGAAGTTATAATATTTAGAGGGTTAGATCAGAATCGACCTTTGCGAGATCTAACGCATCAGGAGCTTGATAGGCTATTCTCTGGGACTGGTTTTGTACTGTCTAATCATGCGATAACGAGATTGAAGGATTCACGTACAAAGGCAATTGGTTTTGAAACACTGAATGATATTTCGAAGATTTTTAATAAAGGATCAAAGTTTGACGCAGGAAGAGGTGAAGTAGGATTTTCATATAAAGGGCTGGAGGTGATTATAAATCCAGAAACCAATAAAATTGTGACCTTTAGGCCTGAAAAAAATCGGATTGTAAAATGATTGATATCTGTGATGAGAATAAAAGATTTTCATTGGAAGTGTGCTCTTATGAGTTTCCTTCCGCATCTGATTCGGACGATGCAAATTGGCTGCTGGTCGAAGTGCAGGTGGAGGACGGAGAAGGTGTTAGTTGGAGTGCAAAAGAGGCATGTTTAAGGACCTTTGAGTTAGTTGAACTTCTCGATTGGTTTCGGAGTGTTTTGGTCGGAAGGCTTGAAAAAGGAATATACTTCACAGAAGGCGAGTTAGCGTTTTCTTATCTGGCTGATAAAATTTTGTGTGTGTCTTTGGATTTCGGATTTCACCCCAAAGGATTGGACTATGTATATGGTGTTGATTGTGAGAAGTTGGTAAAGTTTTCTATCGATCAAAAAACTATTTCTGGTGTTATTAAAGGGTTGGAGCTTTCGGTCTCAAAATTTCCGATTAGGTAATTTCTCGCTACTTGATGGTTAGTGTTCTGAGCGTGTAATTCGTTTTCTGATCCGCTCGCAAGTCGGTGAAGCGAATGGAGATGCCGCTAAGTTCTTTGTCGCCCGGATGAAGGATATCGCTCGTGAAAGTCCGGAAAAGTCACTTGAGCTAGCAGAGATGCTGGCAGGTCTGAGGAGCCCTTCCAGTGGCTCACTTCTGCTAGTACAAGGGCTAGGCGCCGGATTGTATGGAGCCCTGGCAACGGCGTTGCTCTATCAAGCCTCAACACCAGACAACCAGGACAAAATGCGCAGCGCGGTCAACTCTGTGGTGGAGAGTGTCAGCAGTAGTGCAAGCGCAAAAGCAGAAGAGGTATAGAGGCAACTAACGATTGCGATGGCTGTATGGAAGTTGACCACTCAGATGGTGTTTCCAATCCATCTGCTTGATGATGAAAATCGAAAGCTGGTTAGCCCGATTGTTGAGACGTCAGGCAAGAATCCTACCAGTGGCGTTTACGCTGAAGAAGATGGGGTTGTCACTACACCTCGTACTGGCGGGATGCAGCTGGATGGGGGGCAGACGGTTGGGGCTTCTGTTACTCCGGAGCACAAGCTGAATCCGGGGGGATGTCTAATTCATCTAGCACTTCTGAGGGGCGTGTACTGACAGGTCCCTCGGTTGAAAACTTGCGACGTCATGGTTTTAAGGATCTTAAACAGGTTGATGATGTGATTAACAATGCAGCACATAAAGTCAATCAAAGTGATGGTGCTGTTGTTTTTGTTCAGAAAGCGGTAGCTGGTAGTAAGGAAAAGTATAGTTTGGTTGTTGAGGGGGAAGAGGGTATTGTTACTGATATGCGTAATTTTGATAGGCTTGATGTTCAGAAGATGGCCCGAAACCAAGGCTGGGAAAATTTTCCTTTTTAAGTGAGGAAGTGGCGTGAGGATTGAACTTAAATCCGAAGCAGGGGTGCTGAGGTTTCTTGTCAAAAGTAAAGAGGCTAAGAATTGTTTTTTGATTTGATGTTGTCTGTGATTGGAATGATAAATTTTCTGGTTGTTTAGCAGATAGATTTTTTGTAGTTTGAATTTTAGCGATATAAAAAGACTTATAGAGTATTTTGATAGGCATAAAGTCTCAGTGCTCGCCGATAAGGTTGATGGGTCATTGGTTTTTATGCCGTTGGAAAATGATTTTTAAATAAAATTTATGGCTGGAGAGGCTGAAAGCTTGGAGGAGGGATGTTTTTTGATTGGATTTTTATTTAATTTTGGAGGAAGGGATGAAGATTCTTCAAATGTGTATTTCGGATTTGAAGCTAGTATTGAATTTTCAGCAGTAGATGATTTTTGTAGCTCTTTGAGGGGGGTGATCCCTGATAAGTAGAGTAGTAGATGCGGAGTGTTTGACGAAACACTGAAGGTACTGAGCGATCTGGGAGAGCATCATCCGGTAAAGGATGCAGTTCTAGGCTCTATCACCAAAGAGAGCAAGTAAGTCTTTGAACGACAGGTATCCGATCAATCGCAAGAGAAAAAGGGCGACTTTCAAGCCGCCCTTTTTGCTTACTGAAGCACCTGTTCCTGCATTCGCTTTGTCGTCACATCCATCAAGTCGTACCCCTCCATTTTTCGCCACCTCACACCCTCACCCGCGGAGCCCTCAGCTGCTCTCGCGCAAAGGTGCTTTCATACGCCCGACAAACCCTCAGTACCTGATCATCAGCGAAGCGCGCTGCCACCACTTGCAGGCCGATGGGCAAACCCTGCTCCGAGAAGCCGCAAGGCAGGGAGGCTGCGGGTTGCTGCGTCAGGTTGAACGGGTAGCTGAACGGCGACCAATGCAGCCAGTCGTCGAGGCCGGAGCCGGGCGGGGTGTCGTGCCCGGCTTCGAAGGCGGTGATGGGCAGCATCGGGCACACCAGCAGGTCGTAGCGCTGGTGAAAGGCGTTCATCCGGGCCATCAGGGCGGCCCGGGCTTCCTGGGCGGCGGTGAAGTCGGCCAGGGTGGTGTGCCGGCATTGCTCGGTGAAGCGCAGCAGGCCGGGGTCGAGCAGGGCCTTGTGCGCCGGGGTCAGGTGGCTGGCCAGGCTTGCGGCTCCGGCGTTGATCACGGTCCTGAACAGTTCCAGTGGGTTGTCGAAGCCCGGGTCGACGGCTTCGACCCGGGCGCCGAGTTGTTCCAGGCGGGCTACCGCTTGGGCGACTACTCGAGCCACTTGCGGGTCGACCTGGACGTAGCCGAAGTTTGCGCTGTAGGCGATGCGCAGGCCCTTGAGGTCGGTGCTTTCGGGCAGCCACGGGGTGTGGCGCGGGGCGCCCAGCAGTGGGTCGCGCGGGTCGGGCTGGGCGAGGGTGTGCAGGAACAGCACGGCATCGTCGACGCTACGGGTCATGGGCCCCAGGTGCGACACCAGGGTGGTGGCGCTGGCCGGCCATTGCGGGATGTAGCCGAAGGTCGGCTTGAAGCCGAAGGTGCCGGTGAAGCTGCTGGGGATGCGGATCGAGCCGCCGGCGTCGCTGCCCTGGTGCAGTACGCCGAGGTTCAGTGCGGCGGCCACCGCGGCGCCGCCGGAGGAGCCGCCGCAGGTCATGCGGGTGTCCCAGGGGTTGCGGGTGATGCCGTACAACGGGCTGTCGGTCACGCCCTTCCAGCCGAATTCCGGGCTGGTGGTCTTGCCCAGTATCACGGCTCCGGCGTCGCGCATAAAGGTGGTGACGGGCGCGTCGACCTCCCAGGGGCCTTCGGCGGCAATGGTCAGCGAGGCTTTGCGGGTCGGCATGCCACGGGTCGGAGTCAGTTCCTTGATCGAGGTGGGCAAGCCATCCAGGGCGCCGCAGGGCTGGCCCTTGAACCAGCGTTGTTCGGCGCAGCGGGCAGCTTGCAGAGCGCCTTGCGGGTCGGTGTAGCAATAGGCGTTGACCAACGGGTTGAAGCGCTCGATGCGTGCCAGGGCATCTTCGGTGACGTCCACCGGCGACAGGCGCCGGGCACGGTAGTGAGCCAGCAGTTCGACGGCGCTCATGTCGGCAATGGCAGTGGCTTGAGTCATGGCAGTGATCCTGGTTAAGAAGCTCCGAGCGGGCCGCGCGACGCAAGGGCGGCGCGGCTGCTGCAGGGACGAGGTGATTGGCGCTGGCGCGGGGCCACGCGCCACTGGCTGCGGGGGTGTTGCCTGGGGCGGTCAGCGCAGGTAGGCCTGCACCAGCTCGACCCAGCAGGCGGCGCCCAGTGGAATCAGTTCGTCGTTGAAGTCGTAGTGATCGTTGTGCACCGAGCAGCCGTTGAACTCCCCGGTGCCGTTGCCCAGGCCGAAGTAGCAGCCGGGCACTTCCTGCAGCATCCAGGCAAAGTCTTCGCTGCCCATGGCCTTGAATGACACCTGCTCCATCACGTTGTCGGCACCCAGGGCCCGATGTGCGGCCTCGAACATTTGCCGGGTCTCGGCGGGGGTGTTGACCAGCACCGGGGCCAGCAGTTGGTAGTCGATGTCGGCGCTGACGCCGAACGAGGCGGCCTGGCCCTGGACGATGCTGCGGATCCGCTGTTCGACCTGTTGGCGAATCTGCGGGTCGAGGGTGCGCACGCTCAGTTCCAGCATCGCCGTCTCCGGGATGATGTTGGTGGCGGTGCCGGCCTGCACTTTGCCGATGCTGACCACCACTGCGTCGCTGGCGCTGACGTTGCGCGAGACCACGGTCTGCAACGCGCCGATGATGCTGCCCAGGGCCGGGATCGGATCGAGGGTGCGCTCCGGCATGGCGCCGTGCCCGCCGCGGCCTTTGAGGGTGATGCACACCCGCTCGGACGAGGCCATGACCCCGCCGCTCTTGATGATCGCGTAGCCCACCGGGAACCCCGGCATGTTGTGGAAGGCGTACACCGCATCACAGGGAAAGCGCCGGAACAGGCCGTCCTCCATCATGCTCCTGGCGCCGGTCAGGCCTTCTTCATCGGGCTGGAAGATCAGGTTCAGGGTGCCGTTGAAGTCACTGTGCAAGGCCAGTTGCTCGGCCGCCGCCAGCAGGGTCGCGGTGTGTCCGTCGTGGCCGCAGGCGTGCATCAGCCCGGCGTGTCGGCTGGCCCAGGGCAGGCCGTTTTTTTCCTCGATCGGCAGGGCATCCATGTCGGCCCGCAGGCCCAGGGTCTTGCCGCCCTGGCCACGGCGCAGGACCCCCACCACGCCATGGCCACCGACCCCGGTGTGCACTTGGTAGCCCCATTCTTCAAGCAGGCGGATGACCAGGGCCGAGGTGTCCAGGGTGGCCTGTCCCAGTTCGGGGTGGGCGTGGATGTCGCGGCGAATCGTCACGAAGCGCTCGGCGCTGGCTTGCAGTCGATGTGGCAGGTTGTCGGGGCTCACGGCAGTTTCCTTGTTGGCAGGTATGGGAGTGGACAGCGAACCGGCTCAGGGGCGGCCGGGGTGTTCCGGGTAGTACCGCAGGGCCAGGCCGCTGAGGAGGATGGCGCCACACAGGTACCAGGCCGGCACCAGCGGGCTGCCGGTGAGGGCGATCAACCCGGTGACGATCAGCGGCGAGAAGCCGCCGAACAGGGTCACGCCGAAGCTGTAGATGATCGACAGCCCGGTCACGCGCTCGTCGCGGGCAAAGGCTTCCATCAACAGCGCCAGGCCGGCGCCACCGCTGATGGCCATCGGCAGGATCAGCAGCGCCACCGCCACCAGGCAGAGCAACGTGCTGTGCTGGCCGAGCAGCATGAAGGCCGGGTAGGTGACGATGATCTGCACCCCGCATAGCCAGTACAGCAAGGGCTTGCGCCGTGGCATGCGGTCGGCGAAGCGCGAGGCGAAGGGCGGCACCACGGCCAGCAGGACGCAGGCGAAGGCCACCAGCGAAAAGGCGAAGCTGCTGCTGTAGTTCAAGGTCCGGGTGAGGTAGGTGGGCATGTAGAACACCACCATGTAGGAGCTGACTGTCGAGCTGGCCATGAGCAGGATGCCCAGCCCCAGGGTTCGGGCGTGGCGGCGCAACAGGTCGCGAAAGGGCGTCGGCCGGTCGGGGTTGTGGTGGGTTTCATCCAGGTGCTTGCGGATGTACCAGCCCACCGGGCCGATCAGCAGGCCGATGATGAAGGGCATGCGCCAACCCCAGCCGTGCAGGGCCTGTTCCGACAGCAGGCTGGTCAGCAGCAGCCCGGAGAGTGCACCGAGCAATGCTGCGGCGCCCTGGCTTGCGCCTTGCCAGCAGACCATGAAACAGCGGTTATCGGTACGTCCGGATTCCATGAGGAAGGCCGAGGCGGCACCGACTTCACCGCCGGCAGAAAAACCCTGCAGCAGCCGGCCGAACACCAGCAGCAAGGTGGCGAAGAGGCCGATGCTGGAGTAGGTCGGGGTGAAGGCGATGATCCCGGTGCCCAGGGTCATCAGGGCGATGGTCAGGGTCAGGGCCTGCTTGCGCCCGTAGCGATCCGCCACCCGGCCGATCACGATTGCCCCCAGGGGGCGCACCAGAAAGCCCAGGGCGAAGGTCACCAGCGACATCATCAGCGAGGCCAGGGGGGAGTCGGCGGGGAAGAACAGCTGGCCGATGATCACTGCAAAAAAGCTGTAGACGGTGAAGTCGTACATCTCCAGGGCATTGCCCAGGGACGAGGCGACCACCACTCGGCGCATCTTGCTGCGGTCCGCCGAGGCGGTTTCGGCTGGCGTGTAGTCGAGCGCAAGCGAGGAAACGGGTGTGCTTTTCATGGCATTTTCCAAAGAGTGGCAGGTGGTGCTTGGCATCGCTGATCAACCGTGCAGGGGCGTAGCCGTACCCTGTTCAACGCTGCCGCGGGTTCCTGCTAGGTGTCAGCAGGAGCCCGCGCTGCGGGCGAATCCGTGGCGCTTAGCGCACCCCGCTCTGGCGCAGGGCGTTCGGCGTGAACTCGGCCTCCAGCGCCTTGACCCCGAACTGGTAGCTGCTCTTCTCTTCGTTTTTCAGCCCCAGCACCAGGTAACGGCCGCTGACCAGGTCATTCAGGGTCTCGGCGGTGTACCAGGGCACCTGGCTGTTGTAGTACGACAGCTGGTGGGCCTCGGCCAGGCGCCACAGGGTATTGCGCCCGTCGTAATGATCGATCACCGCGGCCTGCCAGGAGTCCTCGTCGATGTAGAAGTCGCGCTTGGCGTACACATGGCGCTGGCCGGGCTTCAGGGTCGCCACCACATGCCAGACCCGATGCAGTTCATAGCGCGCCAGGTCCTGGTTGATGTGCCCGGCCTGGGTGATCTCGGCGTATTTGAGCTTGGGCGAATCGAGCAGGTAGCTGTTGTAGGGAATGAACAGCTCCTGCTTGCCCAGCAACTGCCAGTCGTAGCGATCTGGCGCGCCGTTGAACAGGTCGTAGTTGTCCACCACGCGCTGGCCGTCGGTGCTGGCGGCCGGGCCGTCATAGGCAACCTGCGGTGCGCGCCGCACCCGGCGCTGGCCGGCGTTGTAGATCCACGCCTGGCGCGGTTCCTTGACCTGGTCGAGGGTCTCGTGGACCAGCTCGACGTTGCCCGCCAGGCGGGCCGGCGCCACCACCGTCTGCTTGTTGTAGAACAGCACGTTGCTCGGCTTGGCCGGGTCGTAGTCAGCAAGGCTCTCACGCAGCACGTACTGGTGGGCATAGGTGACCGGCGTGGCGACCCCACGAACATCCGGCACGATCTGCACCATCAGCCGCTTCACGCTGTCACCACGGTAGCGAGTGATGTGGTTCCAGATCACCTCCAGGCCGTTGCTCGGAATCGGGAAGGGAAAGGCCTTGGTGAAGTTCTCCAGGCCGTTGCCGCCGGCGATCAATCGAGTGTTCACCGCGTTGCGCCGTGCCGCTTCAACAATGCTCGGCGGCACGCTGGCGCTGCGGTGCGTGGGGAAGACGTTCATCTGGTAGTCGGGGTAGCGCTTGAACATCGCCACCTGGCCGGGGGACAGGCGATCCTGGTACTGCGCCAGGTTCTGCCCGGTGATGCTGAACAACGGGCGCTCGCCGGCATAGGGATTGGCCAGAAACCCCGCGCTGTCGACCGCGCCGGCATCCTTCGCCAGGCCGCCGGTCCAGGCCGGGATGGTGCCCTGGGCATTGCCTGCGCGCTCGGCGCCGAGCGGGGTCAGGGTGGTTTCCAGTTGCTTGGCCGTATCGGGCGAGACCGCCGCCATGGCCGAAGTGCAGAGCAGCAGTGCCAACGCACCGCCGTGGATAAAGGCTGTCGAACCTGTCATGTCACGCTTCCCGTTCAGTGGGCTGATTTGGCTTAAAAGCTCACGCCGACGCTGAGGGCGACAAAGTCGCGATCGGTCGAGGTGTTGTAGCGGCCACCGAAGAAGTCGGTGTAAGAGAGGCTGGCGGTGTAAGTGTTGCTGAGGTCCGCATCCAGGCCGAGGCTGATGGCCTTGCTGCCCTGGTTGAAGTTGGGCCCGTAGCCATGCACGTCATGGGACCAGGACAGGTTAGGCTTGAGGTTCACCCCGGCGATCAGGTTCTGGTAGTCGAGCAGGGCACGGGTTCGGTAGCCCCAGGAGTTGGCGGTGTAGAAACCCTGGTTGTTGCAGTTCTGCGGGTTGACCGGGTTGGCCATGACCACACAGTTGCGGTTGTCCGGCAGTTCGCCGTTGCCGAAGAGGCTGTCGCGGCCGAAGCGCAGGGTGTTGCTGCCCAGGTCCCCCAGGTGGTTGTAGCCGACCTCGGCAATCAGGGTCAGGCGCTCGGCGGCCCAGATCTGATCGAGGAAGTGGGTGAAGGTCATCTGCGCCTGGCTCACCGGTTTGCGCACATAGCCGTGGAAGCTTTCGCCCGCCACGGGCCGGGCGTGGCCGCTGGTGAAGATCGGCGCGCCAAGGTCGGCGGCCATCGGTCCGGCAAGGGCGGCGATGGTCACGTCGCTGCCATTGAGGGACAACGGCATGTTGGGTCGGTAACTGAGTTCACCGGACACCGCAGTGCTGCCCAGGGTGGTGGAGAAACTCAGGCCGTAGAGGCGGATGTCTTCCGGGTACTCGATGAAATATTCGGCGCTGGCCGCCCGGGTTCCCGGCTTGACCGCGAAAGGCGCGCTGCCCACCGTGCCGCCGACGAAGGGCGCGCGGCTGTGGTAGTTCATCCCGTACAGGCCGAACTCGGTGTTGTTCAGCGCCTCGACCTGCCAGCGCAGGGCCACGCCGAATTGCCCGCTGTCCCGGGCGTCGCGGTCGCCGCCACGGGTGAAGTGGTACTGGCCGTTGGGGTCCCAGGGTGGCGAGAAGCCCATGCGGGTGTTGCAGCCGTCGGCCATCACGTCGGAGCCGAAGAAGGTGCCGCAGTTGTCGAGCACCGTCTGGTCCCATTCCAGCTGGTAGAAGAACTCGGCGGAGAGGCTGGTGCTCAGCCCCTGAGACAGGAACAGCATGTTCACCGGGATCAGCCCTTCCTTGATCTCGGCCCCGGGCCTGCGGAACGCCGCGACATCGCTCGGGTTGATCACGTTGATGCCGTTGCCGATGAAGGTGCTCTCGCCCCAGCTGACCACCTGCTTGCCCAGGCGCGCATTGCCCGGTTGCTCGGCGATGAAATAGTTGTGGTAGACGAAGGCGTCCAGCAGTTGCGCACCCGAGGACTTGGCGGCCTCCTTGCGCTGGCGGTCGCTGATGGGAAGGTAGCGCCGGCTTTCATCCTTGAGTTCGAAGTCGTACCAGTACTTGCCCCGCAGGAACAGGCCGCTGTCGCCGTAGCTCAGTTGCAGGTCGTGGATGCCCTTGAAGATCTTCGAGAAGGTCTCGCCGCGACGAAAGTTCAGGCGTCCATCGTCGGCGCTCTGGCTGGATCCATGCCCACCGTTCCAGGTGCCGATGAAGCCCCGGTCCGGGTTGCGTAGTGCCCAGCTGCTGCCGATGGACAGCGTCGAATCGAACTGGCCCTGGACCTCGCCGATATCGAAGGCCGCGGCCTGGCCCTCGGTGCTGGCGGCCAGGGCGATGACGGCGCCGAGGGTCAGAGGACGCAAGCGATCAAGCTGGAATTGGTGTGCCACAGAACTTCCCCATCGTTATTTTTATTGGAGGCAGTACGCGGTGCCTGCCGGGCGATGCTGGTGCTGGTGCTGGTGCTGGTGCTGGTGCTGGAGAATCTTCTGGGAGCGTGTTAAGAGTGTCCAATGCAAAGGTTGGGAAGGATTGATGCAGTGAGCGACTTAATCGACTTGAAGCGTGTGCGTCACCTGGTGTACCTGAGCGAGGAGTTGCACTTCTCCCGTGCGGCGGCCCGGGCCAACCTGTCGCAGACGGCCTTCAGCCGCAGCATCCAGTCCCTGGAGGCCGACCTAGGGGTGCGCCTGTTCGATCGGGATACGCGCACGGTGATCCTCACGGCCGCCGGCCAGCAGTTGATTGGCCGTGCCCATGAGCTGCTCGGGTGCGCGCGGAAGCTGGTGGCCCAGGCCAGCGATATCGCTGGGGCCGAGGGCGGTGAGCTGAGCTTTGGCATCAGCCCGATGGCCTCGACCCTCAACACCGTCGAGATGCTCATCGGGTTGCGCAAGAAAATTCCCCGGCTGGTGCTCAATGTCCAGGTTGGCTATTGGGACCAGCTGTGCCACCTGCTGGAAACCGAACAGCTGGATTTCGTCGTGGCCAGCATCAAGGCCGGCCAGGAGTTCGACCCGCGGTTCTCGATCATCCACCTGCCGTCCCAGCCAGCGTCGGTGTTCTGCCGCTGCGACCATCCCCTGGCCCGGCAGGACGGCCCCATCCAGCGTGCGCAGATCCTCGACTATCAGTGGAGCGGGGTGGTGCCCTCCAACGAGGCGTCGGTGTACGCCTTGTTCGATTTGCCCCCCGGGACCCTGCTGCCCTGGAGCCTGAGCTCCAACGACCTGAACCTGCTGCGCGAAACCACCCTGAGCAGCGATTCGTTGCTGCTGACCTGGCGCTCCTGGCTCGACCGGGACCTGCGCGAGGGCCTGCTGGTGGACCTGATGCCGCGCATCCAGCCGCCCTGGCCGGCGGAACTGCTGACCATCAACAATGCGCTGATGGCCCATGCCGGGCGCACCCTGTCGCCGATTGCCCAGCAGGCGGTGGACATGATCGTCGCCGGGGTTGCGCCTCCGGCGAGTGCCTCGGGCTAGCCGGGAGGCAGGTCGAAGCGGCCTTGCCAGCAACGTGACACAAGGGCAGCTGCCACAGGCCTCGGCAGCTGGGGCCCGCCCCGAGGCGAAAGCCCCAGGGCGCGGTTCTCAGGGTTGCAACAGCAGCTGTTGCCGGCGGGCGCTGGGGCTCTGGTCGAACCAGCGATAGCAGGCCCGGGTCAGGGAACTGGGGTCGCCGTAGCCCAGCAGGAACGCCACTTCGGTCAGGGGAATCTGCGGGTGCGGCAGCAGTGCATCGAGCCGTTTGCGGCGCAGGTCATCGATGATCTGCTCCACCCGCAGTCCTTGTAGCAGCAGGCGCCGCTGGAGCATGTGCCGGGGCATGCCCAGTTGCCTGGCCAAGGTCGGCAGGTTGCAGGTGCCTGTCATCAGCAGGCGTTCTGCCAGGGTCTCCACCTGGCGTCCCAGGTCCAGCGGGTGGCGCTGGATCAGTTGGCGCACCAGGCGTTCGCTGGCCTCGAGTATTGCCTGGCTGGGGGCCGCCAGCGAGGTGTCGAGCAGGGCCGCGGGAAACACCAGGGCGCTGTCGGCCTGGGCGACCTCGACCTGACAGCCGTACCGTGCGCGATAGGCCTCGGCACTGAGGCCGCCCTCATGCTGCAAGCGCAGGCGCCAGTCCGCGCCGGCACTGCCGGTCACCTGCCGCAGGAAGGCGATGGCAATGCCGTAGACCAGCTCGGTCAGTTGCCGGTCGCCCGAGCGGCTGACGCTGGGGTCATGCTGCAGGCGCCAGACCGCCTGCCCGCTCTCGACGGCCAGGCTCACCTGCAGCCCGGGGGAATGGTAGGGCATGTAGCGCGCCACCTGCTGCAAGGCATCGGCGAGATGGCTGGCGTGCTGCACGATCAAGGCCACCGGGCCAAGGATCGAAATGTCCTGCAGGCTCGCCAGGCGTGCGCCGAAGTCGGGCAGGGCCAGGCGCTGGGCAGCCAGCTCCAGCAACCGCGCGACCTGCTCTAGGGGCAGGCAGAAGTGGCTGTCTTGGAGTTGGGCCGAGGTCAGGCCGAGCGCGGCCAAAAGGCTTTGCGGGCTCCCGCCATGCTGCTCCACCAACCGCGTGAAACCGGTCAGGGCAGAGGCCCTGACCAGGAATGAAGTACGGGTCATTTTGTTCCCGGATGCCAAGTGGTCGTTACCAGATGCCAAGTAATGTAGTGCGCCCCGTGCCAGCATCTCAAGACAAGAACAACCATGAGTCGAGGTCACGCCATGCTACGCAACTATCAGGACATCCTGGACATCGAGGCCGGCCCCCAGCCTTTTGCCGAGATCGGCAGCACCTACGGGCTGCTCGAGCGCAGTGCACGCCAGTGGCCCGAGGCCCCGGCCCTGAGTTTCTTCCTGCGGGTCGAGGATCAGGCTTCACCCGTGCGCTGGAGCTATGCCCGGCTGTTCGCCGACATCACCCGCGCGGCCAACCTGCTGCGCCGCCTGGGCGTGCAGCGCAACGATGTGGTGGCTCTGATCCTGCCGAACCTGCCGCAAGCCCATATCGCGATGTGGGGCGCCCAGACCGCGGGCATCGCCTTCGCGGTCAACTCGCTGCTCGATGGCCCGCAGATCGCCGAATTGCTGCGAGTGGCCAAGGCCCGTTGGGTGATCACCGTCTGCCCCGGGCCGGATCAGGAGATCGGCCTGCGGGTCGAGCGGGCCATTCGCGACGTGCAGGGCCTGCAGGGCGTGCTGGCCATCGACCCGCTGCAGCACCTGCCCGGCGGCGGGCCGGAACAGGAGCTGCCGACGGCACTGGCGGGGGTGCCGCTGCTGGATTTTGACGTCGAGCTTGCTCGGGAGCCGCAGCAGTGCCTGCAGTTCGCGCCACCGAGCCAGGACGATGTGGCGGCCTACTACTGCACCGGCGGCACCACCGGCCTGCCGAAGATCGCCTGCCACAGCCAGCGCAACGAGGTGCTGTTCTGCGGGCAACTGGATGCGGTGATCGGCGAGCCGATCCTGCGCCAGGGGCACACGGTACTCACCGCGTTGCCGCTGTTCCACATCAATGCGCTGGTGGGCACGGGCCTTGCGGTGTTTGCCCAGGGCGGGCATGTGCTGCTGGCGCCTCCGATGGGGTTTCGCACCCCGGGGCTGATTCCGCGGTTCTGGGAGATCGTCGAGACCCACCGGGTCAGCAGCTATTCGGCGGTGCCGACGGTCTATGCCGGCCTGCTGCAGGTGCCCAGCGGCGCTCATGACCTGAGTTCGCTGACGGCAGCGGTCTGCGGCGCGGCACCGATGCCCCGGGAGCTGTTGCGCAAGTTCGAACAGCAGAGCGGCCAGCGGGTGCTCGAAGGCTATGGCCTGACCGAGGGCACCTGTGCCTCGTCGATCAACCCTGCGGACGGCGAGTCGCGCATCGGCTCCATCGGCCTGCGCCTGCCGTGGCAGGACATGCGGGTAATGATCCTCGATGAACAGGGCGCCTGGCGGCGCGAGGCCGGGGTGGATGAAGAGGGCGTGATCTGCATCAGCGGCCCCAACGTCTTCATCGGTTACCTGGAGCCCGAGCACAATGAGTCGGTCTGGTTCACCACCGATAGTGGTGCCGCGGGCGCCGGGCAGCGCTGGTTCAACACCGGCGATCTGGGCCGCTGCGACGCCGATGGCTACTTCTGGCTCACCGGCCGCAAGAAGGAGCTGATCATCCGTGGTGGTCACAACATTGATCCGAAAAGCATCGAAGAGGTCATGGTCGGCCACCCGCAAGTCGCTCTTTGCGCCGCCGTCGGCCGGCCCGATGCCCATGCCGGGGAAGTGCCGGTGGCCTATGTCCAGGTGCGTGCCGGGAGCACGGTCGGCAGCGCCGAACTGCTGGACTACGCCAGCCGCCATATCACCGAGCGTGCCGCGTTGCCCAAGGCCGTGGTGCTGATGGAGGCCCTGCCGTTGACGGGAGTAGGCAAGATCTTCAAACCGGCGCTGGTCATGGCCGAGGTCGAGGCCGTGGTGCGCCAGGAAGCGGCCTTGCTGGACATCCAGCTGGAGGACCTGAAGGTCGAGCAGGTGGCCAACCAGGGCCTGCTGGCGAGTTACCGCTGCGCTGCAGGCGCCGAGCAGTTGGCGCAGGTGCTGGGGCGTTATACCTTCGCCAGCCGGGCGCTATAGCAACGCTGCCGGAAAACGGCGCCTCGCCGCGGGCTTGGCCGACGAGGGCGCTCTGCCAGAGCGTCCTGGTCGATGCGCGAGGCTCCGCAGGCCGTGCAGTTGGCCCCTAAGGATCGACCGAGGCGGTCTGGTGCCGTACCACAGGCGGTGCAAGGCTGGCTGGCAGGCAGGTTTGCGCTTCGCCCCGTTCGACGATCTTCATCGCCCGGACGTTGCAGCCCAGGCTCGAGCAGATGTAGTCGAACGCCTTGACCGGGTCGCAGGTCGTGCCGCAGGTAAAGATATCGAGAAACAGCGCTCCGTGCTCGGGGTAGGTATGGAAGGAGGCGTGTGACTCTTCGAGCATCACCAGAACTGTCGCACCTTGTGGTTCGAAGCGTTTGGTCAGCGTGCCGCAGACCGTCGCGCCGGCTTCGGCGGAGGCTGCACACAGCAGCCGGGTCAAGGCATCCAGGTCATTGAGCTTTTCCGGGGCGATCTGATAGAGCTCGCCCAGCGTGTGCCTTCCAAAAAAAGCATTGGCGTTCGGGTTCATAGGACTTCCCTGTTTCGACACCCGTACGGATGGCGCGGGTCGGTGAGTGAAAGGCTGCGCAGGCCAGATTGCAGGCGTCGATGATGGGGGAGCCAGGGCAGGGTTTCCAGGCAAATTGCCGGAGGGTTATTTGAGTATGTAAGAGGTTGATTCAAATTGTTTCGGGGCCCTGTTGGCGCAGGCAGGACCTTGGCGCGGCACCGCGCAACGGCGTATGCCCCAGGTAACGCCGCGACCGGCCTCGGCAAGGGGCCACAGGAAACCGAGCCATTGATTCATCGCCTCAATGGCAGGCTCATCTATCGCAACTCGCAGGCGTCAGAGTACTGTCCCGGTCCGCACACTGCGTGTTCACGCCTTGCTGGAAATATCGATTCATACTCGGATTGATTTTGTTACAAGTCTGAAATTCTTTTCCGGGTTTTTTGTTTTGGGTCAGTGTTAGTTTGTTTTGGCTGCTGTTCTGGCTGTGGCCGGCAGTTGCGAGTCTTGAACTTAATACGTGAATTTAAGTTGCGTCGGAATGGCGCCTCTGGCGAGTTGCGCCTGTTATAAGTGCAATTCTGCAGTCTCGATAAAAGTTCATTCAGTTGAATTCCAGTGTTGGAGGGGTGTGATCATGGAAGATCAGAAGTTGAAGTTGTTGGTCTTCGGTGTCGACGGGGCGTCCCATGAGGTACTCCAGCAGTTGATGGCTCGGGGGCTGTTGCCGAACTTCAGTGCCCTGCGTCGGCGTGCCTCCCATGGGGTGCTGCAGTCGACCTTCCCGCCGCACACCGCACCAGGCTGGGCCTCAATGTTTACCGGGGTTTCTCCGGGAGAACACGGGATCTACCAGTTCTGGTCGACCCAGTCTGCGGACTATCGTTTCCGAGCAATGAACGCGGCCGACTACGGGCGTGAACCCTGCTGGCTGACCCTTGAGCGCCAAGGCTTGAAAGTCGGTGCCTACAACATTCCCATGACTCATCCGCCGGCAGACTTGCAAGACGGCTATATGATCAGTTGGCCATTGGCGAAGACCCTGAGATATACCTCGCCCGCCAATTTGATGCATGAGTTGATGCAAGCGGGCCTGCACTATCATTCAGATATTGTCACTATGTATCGCGGCCAGGAAGATTACTGCCAACAGGCGCGGCAGTTTATCAGGGGGCGTGCCGATACTTGCTGTTTCCTGCAGCGCACTCGGCCGGTAGATGCACTGTTTGTAGTCTTCACTGAAGTTGATCGTGTCAGTCATTATTATTGGGGCGACAACTCGGCACCAAGTACTGCGGTGGAACAGTGTTACATCGATATCGATCAGGCGCTGGGCACTGTGTTGACCCTGGCCGACGATGACACCCTGGTGGTGGTGGCTTCCGACCATGGCTTTGGGCGGTGTGAAGCGGACTTCAGCGTCCACGAGTTCCTCGAACAACAGGGCCTGCTGGCGACCCGCTATGAACTCCAGGACTCGGGTGCCGAGGCGTCCCACGACGATCCGGGGGCACGTTCCTGGTTCGATGCCCCCGGCAGCTACCGGCGAGTGGTCGATTGGTCGCGCACCGAGTTCTACATGCCCACCCCTGGCTGCTTCGGCGTCAACGCCAATCTGCTGGGGCGCGAAGCCCAGGGGGTACTGCGCGCCGAGCAGTTGCCAGAGGCCGAGGCACGCCTGCGCACAGCCCTGGCGCAGGTGCTCGATGAACAGGGCCAGCCCTGGTTCAGCCTGGTCAAGGCCGAGCAGGTATATGCCGGCGCACGCCTGCAGGACGCTCCCGACTACCTGTTGATCCCCAGGGATTTCAGCGTCATGCCGACCCCGGCGCTCACCGGGCAAGTCTGGAGCACGCCGACCCAGCGCGGTGTGCACCGTCCTGACGGCATCGTGTTTATCCGTGGTTCGACCTTTCCCGAAGATACCGCGCTGCAAGCGCGGATCGAAGACATCTACCCGACGATCCTGGCCCACCTGGGGCTGCCGGTGCCTGAAGGGCTGGAAGGCCACTGGCTGGTGGAACCGCCTCATGAGCCCCGCCGCGAGCCTGGCCGCCAAGGCTGCGGAGGGCAGCGAATGAGTGAAGAAGAACAGCGCTTCATGGACAGCCAATTACAACAAATTGGGTATTTTTAATGGAAACCGTGCAGTTCACCAACGCCGCCGACGGCTTGATTCCCCTGGCCAACCTGGCTGACCCGATCGACGTGCCAGTGGCCAATCCGTTGCAGTCCAGTGTCGACTTTCGCCAGCCTCAGCCGATGCGCGTGTGCTTTCCGGTGTTGCTCGATGGCGACCTGGTCATGAGTTCCGAACACCTGGGGGTCAGTTACCTGGTGTCGATCCTGCGGGACCTGGGGGCCGAGTGCCTGGTGGTCGAGGTCAAGTCGATCCAGCACGGGGACGAGATCGCCATCGCTGAGGTGGTGGCCTTCAAGCCCGATCTCATCGGCTTCTCCCTGACCACGGTCACCGTCAGCCATGCCACCGCTTTCGGTTCGGCGCTGCGTGCGGCCCTGCCCGAACAGGTGGCGTTCCTGGCCGGCGGCCCGCTGGCCACCTTCCTGGGCTCCAAGTTGCTGAGCAACCCCAACTGGAGTTTCCTTGACGCGCTGGTGCGCGGCGAGGGCGACGTGCCGCTGGTGCGTTACGTCGAGGCCTTCTGGGATCACGGCGACTACGCCCGGGTCCCGAGCCTGAGTTGGCGCGAGGAGGGCGGGTTCGTCATCGACAACCCCATTGGCAAGCCGGTGCCGGAGCTCGACATGCTGCCCGAGCCGGCACGGGACCAGTTCGAACTCAACAGTGGCAAGCTGCCCTATCTGCGCCTGGCCACCACCCGTGGCTGCACCGCGCGCTGCACCTTCTGCAACGCGCCCCATGCCGGCAACAAGATCAACCCCGGCAAGCTCTGGCGGGCCAGGACCCCGGACAACATCGTCGACGAAATCGAGCGGCTTTATCACAAGTACAACTTCAACACCTTCGACTTCGTCGACTCGACCTTCGAGGATCCGGGCGGTGCGCCGTTCGCCAAGCAGCGGATCGCCGATATCGCCCAGGGCGTGCTCGATCGTGGCCTGAAGATCTATTACAACTGCTGCATGCAGGCCAAGAACTGGCACCCCGAAGACCAGCCGCTGCTGGACCTGCTGTATCGCTCGGGCCTGGAGAAGGTCCTGATCGGCATCGAGTCGGGGTCACAGATCGGCCTGGACCGCTGGAAGAAGAAGTCCACGGTCGAGGACAACAAGCGGGCCATCGAACTGGTGCGCGGCGCCGGCATCTACGTGGCCTTCGGATTCATTGCCTATCACCCCTGGTCGACCTTCCAGGAGATTCGCGACAACAACCTCTTCCTGCGTGAGTACATGGGCTACAACCTGCGCCGCTATACCGTGCGCCTGGAGCTCTATCCCGGCGCCGAGGCGGTCGAGACCCTGCGTGGCGAGGGCAAGCTGCATGATGATTTCGATGTATCGCTCAATGCCCTGAGCTACGACTTCGAAGACCCGCGGGTGCGCCAGTTGTCGACCATCAGCGCCTTGCTCTACGGCGAGAAGTACGCCTCGGAAATGGTCATCGAAAAGGAACCGGCGGTGTTCGAGTTCGAGACCTACGACATCGTCATGCACACCTTCATGTCCCGCTTGCGGCGTGCGGTTATCGGCGACTTGCGGGGGACGGCGATCCTCGAAGCGGGCGAAGCCAAGGCCGCCGAACTGCGCCGGCTCATGAGCGACTTCAACTACGCGCTGATTTCCGAGATGACCGACCTGGCCGAGCTGGGAACCCTTGACGACGCCTATGCCCATGAGCGGCGCCCCGAGGTCGAGCAGTTCTATCGGGTCAAGCTCGGCGAGCTGCGCCAGGTCCAGTTGGGCATCAGCATGCAACTCCACCGCGCCGGGCTGAGCCTGCGCGACATCCAGTTCAGCAAAGGGGCTTGAGCCATGACGAATGCCGAACCGGTGAACTTCCTCGGTCACAGCCAGTTGCTAGGCAACGACCTGGTGATCAACGAAGACTCCTGCAACCTGGGGTGCACCTACTGCCTGACCGGACAGAGCAACATGAAATCGTCCCATGAAGGCAAGCTGATCTTTCAACCACCGGTGCATGACGTCTACAGCGAAGACAGCGACCTGGGGCGGCGCCTGCAGACCATCGTCGAGCGGGTCAACCGCACCTTCAAGCCACCGCTGCTGAAACTCACTGGCGGCGAGATCTTCATCATCAAGGGCATCATGAGCTTCATCGAGACCATGTCTCCCTTGCATGAAGTGCTGATCGTCCAGACCAACGGCCTGCCGCTGACCCGGGACAAGGTCCGGCGCCTGGCGCAACTGGGCAATGTCGTGGTGCAGATCTCCCTCGACAGCAGCAACTACCAGGGCAACAGCTACCGGGTCCTGTCGCCGCGCATCCACGAGATGATCATGGAGCGCATCGCGATGGTCATCGAGGCCGGCCTGCCGCTGGAAATCTATGGCGTGCTCAATGACCGCAGCGCGCCGTATCTGCGCGAGTTCGTGGAGTGGTGCTCCGGGTTTGCGGACAATCCGCCGCAGCTGTTTCCGTTCCCCGTCCGGGGCCCGGACAGCGAGACCTTCAAGGTCCGCCCCGAGCAGTATTCCTTCATCGACGAGCTGTTCGAACTGCGTGAGCGCTACCCGCAGATCCTGCCCCCCAAGGCCTACCTGGACCGCCTCAGTTCGTTCTATCACCAGGGCCGGCGCACCTGGCGCTGCCACCTGCCGCGCCTGGTGCTGTCGACCTTCAGCGACGGCGTCGCCACCCCCTGCCCGAACATCTGGTTCCACAACATGGGCAATGTGCTGGAACGGGACTGGAACAAGGCCCTGGCGCCGGTGAACCGCTCGCCGTTCTATCAGTTGCTGCTCGCCGAGCGACCACGGCTGGATGCCTGCAAGGGCTGCTTCACCCCCTGGGACACCCTGAGCCTGTATTTCGAGGACGCCATCAGCCTGGACGAGTTGTGCCGCGCGCCGTCCTACGCTCCACCGGCCGTCAGGACCCTGCTCGAGCAAGCCAAGGAAGCGTATCGACATGGCGCCTGAGTCACGGATCGACGACAGCTGGTTTGCCGAACTGAGCAGCGCTGCGCTGCTGACTTCGCTGCCGCCAGCCCGACGCAGCCAGTGGGCCCGGCAGCTTGGGGAACTGGCGGGCAGCGGCCAGCAACGCCTGCTGCTGGTGTTCGACAGTAGCCTCGAGCATGCCGCGCTGTTGCTGATGCTGCTGGAGCAGGGGTTGTCGCCGCTGCTGGTGGCCAGCGATGCCAAGCCCCAGGAGTTGCGGCGGTATGCCGCCAAGGGCGCGATCACCCACAGCGTGCAGCTGGAGCAGGGTGAACTGCGGGTGACGGTGCTTGAACCGGGTGCTGCTGCGCCTGAGGGCCAGGCCGCGCAGCCACAGAGGCGTGGCATCTACCTGCTGACGTCGGGAACCACCGGCGAACCGTCGCTGGTTTTCCGCGACCTGCAGAGCTGGCGCGACGAAGGCCTGCGGTACTGCCGACTGTTGCAACTGAGCCGCGAGGATCGGGTGCTGTTCATCGCCCCGGTGTACCACGCCTATGCACTGGGCTGGCTGTGGGGAGCGCTGCTGGCCGGGGCCCAGGTGGAAATCTGCAAGCCTACGGAGCTGGGGGCGGCGCTGCAGGCGTTGCGCCTGCGCGCCAGTCATTGCGTGGTCACGCCATTGCTGGCGACCTTGATGGCCCAGCGGGTTGGCCAAGGTGAGCGCCCGGCCCAGCTCAAGGTGGTGATGTCCGGTGCCGGGCCGGTGGATGCAAGCATCGATGGGCAATTTCGCCAGGCGTTCGGCCTGGGCCTGTCGCGCAACTATGGCAGCACGCAAAGCGGTGCGCTGTTTGCTGGCGTGGCGCCGTTGCCCGCGTTGTCGATCGGCCAGCCCATGCCGGGCATCGAGGTCCTCGAACCGGGGGCGCCGGGACAGCCGTTTGCACTCAAGGTGCGGCTCGAGGATGGGCGGATCTACGACACTGGCGACATCGCCGAGCAGAGCCCGGCCGGCTACAGCATCGTCGGTCGCGAAAGTACGGCGATCCGTCGGGGCGAGCGCTGGATCTCGCCTTTCGAGATCGAGTCGGTGCTTGCCAGCCACCCCGACGTAGTCGATTGTTCGGTGCGGGCGGTGAAGTCGGCCCAGTCCGGCAACGACCATATTTTTGCCTTCGTGGTCTGGAGTGCCGAGCGGCCCTGGAACCCCGGGCTCCTGCGCGAGCATTGCCAGGAGAACCTGGCGGCGGCCAAGGTGCCCGATCGCTTTGAGCGCACGGCATTGATCGCTCGCAGCAGCAACGGCAAGCCGCTGCTCAGTCGCCGTTACCGCCCGGCCGCCAGCCGGGTATTGCTGGACGCGGCCCACGCCTACAAGCGCTCGCAACTGCTGCTGGCCCTGTGGGAGTGCGGCGCCTTGCAACTCAGCGCCCAGGGCCTGAGCGTCGACCAGATTGCCCAGCGAACCGGGCTGCATGCGCAGACCCTGGCGGTGGCCTTCGACACGGCCCAGGCCAACGGCCTGGTACAGGAGGCGGCGGGGCCCCAGGTGCAGCCACAGGAGCTTGAGGCCCTGGCTCCGGTGCTCGACCTGGAAGCATTCAACAACCGGCACTGGAACCGCCTCGACGAGCTGCTGGCGGTGCTGCATGACGGCCTCGACCGGCGCGCCTTCGAGCAGAGTCCCAAGCAGCCGCAATTGCAGCGCCGCTACCAGCGCGCAGTGTCCGGGGCGGACAAGCAACTGGCCGCGCAACTGACCTGGCGCAAGGCCTTGCAGCACACCGCGGGCGCTCTGCGCCTGCTCGACATCTGCGCCACCGGCGCGGTGTACACCCAGGCCTTGCTGGGCCGCCGACGCCTGGACTGCAACGCCAGCCGGATCGTGCAACTGGGGGGGCTCAATCCTCCGGCAGCGGATATTCCGGTGGACAGCCGGGAAACCTTGGCCGAGCTCGATGAATGCCTGTTCGACGTCATCGTGCTCGACAACACCTTGCACCAGCCCTGCGTGGCCCAGGCCTTGCCTGCCTTGCTGGAGCGCCTGGGAGCAGGGGGGCGGTTGATCATCGACGAGATTTTCTTTTGCGACACGGCCTCGGCGGCCGTCGGCGTGGACTGGCTGACCCATGGTGGCTGCCAGTACCCGAGGCAGGCCGAGGTGGTTGCGGCGCTGGCGCGCCTGGGGTTCGTCGGCGAGGAAGTCTGGCGCCGCGAATCGACGATTTATCAATGCACGATGTTATTCAGCAGGAGCTAAAAAATGACCGATACCGACCGCTTGATCAAAGTGTTCTCCAGCACCGTGGGCCGTGAACTGAGCCGCGAGGACCTCGCGGGTGGCGACCTGATCGGCACCCTGGGGCTGAACTCGATCGACGCCTTGCAGTTGCTGATCCAGGTGGAAACCGAGTTCGGCTTCTCCATCGAGGACAACGAGCTGTCCATTGAACTGGTGAACTCGCTGGAGCGCCTGGAAGCCTTTGTCGCCGACAAGACCCAGGCTCGGGTCGTCTGAGGGCGATGACGGCATGTGTCTCTTTGCCAAGGTCGGCTGCGCGGTTTCCAGCGCACGCCGACGTGGGCGGCCCGGCACCCGCCGAGGCCCCCGGAAGAATCGAACGACGAGGGAATTCGTGTGAACGATGCAAAAAAGACTGAGGCGGTGTTTGCCAATCGTCCCGGCACCGACGCCCAGTTGCCCTGGCTCAACCAGCTCAACCGCCAGCGCCTGGCTGGACCTGCGATGGAGAACAATCGCTGGCTGACCGCCGGCGAGGCTCCGGCGACGCTCTGCGTGCACGCCGGCACCTATGAGGACCCGGTGACCGGGGCCGTGGGCACGCCGATATTTCCCAGCACCACCTTCCGCTTCAGCCAGACCACCTACGAATCGTTCCTGGAAGGCTACATCCGTGACATTCCCACCTACAGTCGCTACGGCAACCCGGGGCAATGGTCGGTGCAGTTGAAAGTGGCGGCCATGGAGGGCGCGCAAAGTGCCCTGGTCCTGTCGTCGGGCATGGCCGCGATTGCTTCGACCCTGTTCGCCCTGACCAACCGCAACGGCCACATCATTTCTTCCTACGATCTGTACGGTGGCAGCTACAGCCTGCTGCACGCGGACATCAGCCAGGCCGGGCGCTCGGTGAGCTATGTCGACCCGCTGGACCTGGACGAGATCCGCCGGGCGATCCGCCCGCAGACCCAGATCATGTTCTTCGAACTGCTGTCCAACCCGCTGATGAAGGCCATCGATCTGCTGGCCATTGCCGACTTGTGCAAGCAGCAGAACATTCTCCTGGTGGTGGACAACACCTTCCTTTCACCGATCAGTTGCCGCCCCCTGGAGTGGGGCGCCGACATCGTCATCCACTCGGCGACCAAGTACCTCAACGGCCACAGTGATGCCACCTGTGGCGCGGTCGCGGGCAGCCGCAAGCTGGTGGACCGGATCTGGGCCCAACTGCTGCGTTTTGGCGGCAACTTGGACCCCTTCGTGTGCTTTCTCCTGGAGCGGGGCATGAAGACCCTGGCAGTGCGCATGCAGGCTCATGCCGCGGGAGCCAGGCAGGTGACGCGCTTTCTCGAGCGCCACCCGCGGGTGACCGCGGTGCATTCGGTGTACGCCGAGGAGTATGCCCACCCCCATCTGTACCAGTACGCCGGCCAGGCCACCTGCGGCATGCTCGGTTTTGAACTGCAGGGCGGGGATCCGGCGGCCCTGGAGTTGCTGGAGCACCTCAAGTTGATCACCTGTGCCACCAGCCTGGGCGGTGTCGAGTCCCTGGTGAGCCTGCCGTTCAATACCTCCCACAGCGGCTTGACCCTCGAACAGCAGAAAAAGATCGGGCTCAATCCCGGGCTGGTGCGGCTTTCAGTGGGAATCGAGGACCCCAATGACCTGTGTGCCGATCTCGAGCAGGCCTTGCGCCAGGTCTACCAAGGAGGGCGTCAGCCATGAGAAACGGAATGAACATCTCGGGCTTCAGCGAGATCGTCCACGAGATCCAGCAAGAGCCGGCCCAGGCGATCTTCCGTTACGCCGCCTATGCGCACTGTTCGCCTGCCGCCGGCATGCTCGCGGGGGTGGCGCCGGCGGTGATCGGCCTGTTGCGCGCGCCTCGGCATTTCGAGGTGCCGATCCAGCCCAGCCCGGCGCTGCACTGCCACGGCCTGCTGGACCCGGCCTGGCCGCAGGAACTGGCCTTGGCGGCGCTTTCGGGGTGTTTCCTGGTGTCCGCGGTGTCGGGGTTTTCCGCGCGACGGACCACGGTCGATCATCTGTCCATGACCACCAGTGCAGTCCTGCAGGAGGCAGGTGCCGCCGCTCCCCAGGTGCGCTACGACATCCGTTCGGGAACCGACAAGAAAATCAGCGAGGCGCTGGAAGTGATCGAGGCGGTGAAGACCCACAGCCCCAATCACCAGACCTTCGTCCAGGCCCTGGGCCTGTCGGCGCGCCTGGTGGATGCCGAGGGCGCAGGTCCCTGGCAACGGTTTTGCCCCCTCGACCAGGCGCCCCGGGGGGCTGCGCAGTCTCAGGGCCAGGCCCTGTCCCTGGATTGCCAATGGCTCTATGGCACTCAGCTGCGGGCTGATTTCGTCCACCAGGATCCCCGGGACCTGCGGAGCTTTCCCATCGACCAGCCCAAGCAGCTGGCGGGTATCGACTGGGGCCCCAATCCCCAGGAATACCTGCTGATGGCGATTGCCGCCGATGTCCTGGCGCAGCTCAACCGACGCCAGCAGTTGCCCGGCGCGGTACGCCTGGATGTGCGGGCCATGGTGGACATTCGCGGCATGTGTGAAGTGGCGCCGACCCCGGTCCATCTGCAGGACATCGAGCTTGAGCTGCAAGTCGAAGGCTGGCCGGCCGCTCAGCTGGCGACGCTGATGCAGCACTTGGCGGCGAGCATCGAGGCCTCGGTGGTGTGTGCGCTGATTCGCCATCGAGTGGGCTTCGAATTTCAGGTTGGAGCCCGGCCGCTGTCCGAGGAAACCCGCGAGTGCCAGCCATGCTGAGTCCGTCGAGCCTGTGTTTCGCCACCCTGGCGGTTCCCGACCTGGCGGCTGCCGAAGCCTTCTACGTGGAGGTCCTGGGGTTGCAGGTCAGCCGGCGCTTTGCCCCGACCTGCTGGATCAGCCTGGAGGTGGACGAGCAGGCCGGTGCCGGGTTCGGCCTGATCGAAGACCCGCTGATGGCGCGGCCATCGCCGGCCAGCATGCTGGACCTGATGGTGCCGGAGCTGGATGCGCTGGTTGCCCGGATGCCACCCCAGGTGATGCTCATCGAAGCGCCGGGATTGACCCCGTGGGGCAGCTACAAGGCGGTGATCGAGGACCCCTTCGGCAATCGCCTGGGCCTGGTCCAGTGCAGCCCGCAGGCCGCCGCCGAGGGCGCCGGGCAGCCGGGGAACAACGAGTGAGGAGCTGGGATGCTTAAGCAATTTGAATGCATGAATGTACAGGACTGCGTGGCCGGCGATGGCGGCTTCGTGTCCGTGGTTTCCGGGCTGCCGCGTTCCGGCACCTCGATGATGATGCGTGCCCTGGCCAGTGCCGGCCTGGCGCCGCTGACCGACAACCTGCGCCAGGGTGACGAGCGCAACCCCCATGGCTATTTCGAATGGGAAGCGGTCAAGTCGCGGGACGGTTACCTGGGCTGGATGGACCAGGCCCGCGGCCGCGCGGTCAAGCTGGTATCGCGCTTTCTCCAGCACCTGCCGGCAACCCACGGGTATCGGGTGCTGTTCATGCATCGCGATATCGACGCGGTGATCCGTTCCCAGCGAGACATGGCCGAGCACCATAGCGGCCAGGTCTGGGGAGGACAGGAAGCCGAGGACCTGGCGCGGCTGTATCGCGAGCATGTGACCCAGGTGCTGGCGTGGGTCCGCTCGCGGCCGAACATGCAGGTTCTGGAGCTGGATTATCAACGGGTATTGCAAGACCCGAACGGCGAATTCACCAGGGTCGCGGCGTTTCTCTCGCCCTTGCCCCTGCTGGTGCAGTCGATGGCGGCCACGGTGGACCGGGGGCTGAATCATCAAGCGGCGATGGAGGCTGCGACCCATGTCTGAATTGCCCATCAGTGCGGTCATCTTCGACCTCGACGGAACGCTGATCGACAGCAAGCAAGTGATTCGCGAGGCGTATCACGCAGCCCATGCCGAGGTGCTGGGGGCGGGCGTCGAGCCGCCGCCGTTCAGCGAGTACTGCAAGCACCTGGGGCGCAGCTTCGTGCAGATCATGAAGATCATGGGCCTGCCGGCGCAGATGCACCCGGTGTTCATGCGTGAAAGCAACGCGAGAATGCAGCGCATCCGCGTGTTCGAGGGCGTCGGGGCGCTGCTGGCGAGCCTGCAGGCCCGGGGCATCCCCATGGCGATCGCCACGGGCAAGGACCATGGACGAACCGTAGCCATTCTCGAGTACCTGGGGCTGCTGGGGCATTTCTCCTGCATCGTCGGCAGCGACGATGTGGCCAACCCCAAGCCGGCACCGGACATGGCACGGATGATCGTCGAACAACTGCACCTGGAACCGTCGAGCTGCCTGTTCGTGGGCGATGCACTGGCCGACCTGAAGTGCGGCCAGGCAGCGGGCATGCAGACCGCGCTGGCGCTCTGGGATCATCCTGGCGAGGAGATCCGGCGCTATCCCAGTACCTATCAACTGACTGCGCCAGGCCAGATCCTGGCCTTGCTGGAGGTGGCTCGCCATGCCGACATTACTCCTGCTTAACGGCCCCAACCTGGGCCGCCTGGGGCTGCGCGAACCGCAGGTCTATGGCACCAAGACCCTGGACCAGATCACCCGCGAGGTCACTGCGGTCGCCACCTCCCGTGGCTGGACGGTGCTGGCCCGGCAAAGCAACCACGAAGGCGAGCTGATCGATTTCATCGAAAGTCAGCACCAGGCCGAAGCGATGATCATCAACCCGGGGGCGCTGATGATGTCCGGCTGGGCCCTGCGCGATGCGTTGCAGGACTATCCGGGGCGCTGGATAGAGGTGCACATCTCCAACCTGTTTGCCCGCGAGAGCTTCCGTCACAGTTCGTTGCTGGCGCCCCTGTGCCACGGCTTCATTGCCGGCCTGGGCACCGACGGCTACGCCCTGGCTGCGGCGGCGCTGGTGGGAGCTGGCCATGAATAGTGCGACGAGGGTACCGCTGCGGGCCCAACTGATGAACGACGTGCTGGGCCTTTGCGCCGGCCTGCTGAAGGTGGCGCAGGACGAACTGAACGCCGGGCAGAACTTCTTTGCCATCGGCGGCAGCTCGCTCCAGGCCCTGCAACTGTGCGCTCTGCTCGAACAGCGGCATCCGCCATTGTGCGGCGAGGACGGCATCGACCTGACCCTGATTGTCGGCACCGCGACCCTGGGCGAGTTTGTCGACGCCTTGTTGCGCACGGCAACCAGCAGCCGTGCCGGCGCAGTCTCCGAGGGCGAGCTATGAGCCAGGCGGTGGCGACCCTGATCGAGGATTGGGAGCAACGCGGCGTGCACCTCTATGAGGACGGCGGGCGCCTGCGCTACTACTGCGGTGCAGCCGGGCTGCCGGACGACATCCGCCACTCGGTGGGCCATGAGAGGAGCCGCTTGCTGGCCTACCTGGCCCCCCCGGACCCACTGGCGTCTCACCTCGGCGGGCTGCGCCAGGCCTACTGGCTGGGGGAGCATTCGGCGTTCAGCCAGGGCAGTGCCGCCTATCTGCACCTGGTCTATGCCGGTGCGGTGCCCACGGCGGCGCAATTGCAGGCGGCACTGCCGCGCCTGCTGGCCTTGCATCCGATTCTGGCCTACACCCTGGATGCCCAGGCGCCGCGCTTCAAGCCCATGGCCGTGCCGCGGCTGGTTGTCGAGCAGCAGGCCGCCGCCAAGGGCGCGGATCCGCGGCGTTGCACGGCCCTGGCCGACAGCGCCATGCCCATTGCACCGTTGACCGCGGAGCAGCCGCTGTTTCGCCTGGTGCTGGTGGCAGGCGCCGAGGAGCGCTGCCTGCATGTGGTCTATCGGCTGGCATTGTTCGATGCTCCGGCGGTGCAGATTTTCATCGGCGACTTGCTGGCGCTGGTGGCCGGGAATGCCCCACTGGCAGCGGATGGCTATGCACCGGCCCAGGTGGCGGCGTGGAGCCGGGCGCGGCGCCTGGCAAGGTTCAAGGCCCGCGACTACTGGCAGGACAAGATTCCCCAGCTGGCAGCCGGCCCGCACCTGCCGCTGGCACGCCGCAGGCAAGCGCCCTCGGCGCCGGCGCGTTTCATCGAGCATCGGGCGCTCCTGGCGCCGGCGCTGCAGCAGGCTCTGGCGGCGGCTGCGCGGCATCACCGGGTATCGCTCAATGCCACCTTGCTGACGGTGTACCTGCAAACCCTGGCGCGCTGGTCGGGCAGGGCCACGGTGACCTGCAGCGTGATGTACAGCACCCGGACACTGCTGGGGCCGGAGTTCGCCCGCACCATCGGCAACTTTGCCGATACCCTGCTGCTCGACCTGCCATCCCAGCCCCTGGCATTCGCCGCCTGCGCCCAGCGGGTCCAGCAGGATCTGTATGCCGCCTTGCAGCACGCCGCCTACGATGGGGTGTCGGTGGTCCGAGAGTGGATCCGCGAACACGATCAGCGCCAGGACGGCACCGAGCCGCCGATGCCCTATGTGTTTTCCTCGTTGCTGGAGATGGACCTGCCGGCGCCGCCACTGCAGCAGACCGATCACGCGATGATGACGCCGCAGATCTGGATCGATGCCCAGGCCTTTGCGAGCGAGGCGGGCCTGTGCCTGTCCTGGGACGAGCGCGAGGGCCTGTTCGAGCCCGGGCTGATTGCCCAGGCCTTCGAGCATTTCCATGGGGCCCTGGAGCGTCTGGCCGGCCAGCCGGAGGCCTGGGAACTGAGCGAGCTGGCCTTGACCGCGCCGTTGCTGGCCCAGGTCGATGCCTTCAATCACACCTCGCAGCCGCTGCCGGGTCAGTCCCTGCATCAGGGTTTGTCCCGGCAGGCAGCGCTGCGTCCGGATGCGCCGGCGGTGTTGAGCGATGGCGCCAGCCTGAGCTTTGCCGAGCTGTTGCGCCTGGCCAGTCGCTTGGCCAGCCACCTGAATGAAAACGGCGTGGGCCCCAGCGACCATGTGGTGGTGCGCGGCAGTCGGGACAGCGCCAACGTCGTGGCGATCTACGCGGTGCTGATGGCCGGTGCGACCTATGTTCCGGTGAGCAAGAGCTCCCCGGTGCGCCGGGTGCACTCGATCATCAACCAGGCGGCGGCCACCACGGTGCTGGGCGACGATGCCGCGGACATCGCGGCGGTACTCGCATCACCGGTGAACTGGTCGCTCGACTACCGGCACTGGCTGGCATCGCCCGAGGCGCAGGGCCCCGGTATCGCGCCGGCCTATCCGGCGGTCGACAGCGCCCTGGCCTACCTGATGTTCACCTCCGGGACCACGGGCACGCCCAAGGGGGTGGCGATCAGTCATCGCGCGGCGTTCAATACCCTGCAGGACTGTCGCGAGCGCTTTGCCATCGACGCCCAGGACCGGCTGCTGGGGGTCAGTGAGTTCAGCTTCGACCTGTCGGTATTCGACCTGTTCATGCCGGCCCTGTGCGGCTGTGCGCTGATCCTGCCGGCCCATGGCGATCGGGCCGAGCCCCAGGCCTGGCTCGACGCGGCACGGACCCACGGTGCGAGTGTCTGGAACTCGGTCCCGGCGATCATGGAAATGGCCCTGGGCTATGCCAGGGCGGTGGGCCTGCCGACGCCGGCAGCGACCGTGCGCCTGTGGATGGCCAGCGGCGACTGGATCGCCCTGGGGTTACCCGGGCGCCTGCGGGAGCTGACGCCAGGCTCGCGTTTCGTGGCCCTGGGGGGCGCCACCGAGGCGGCCATCTGGTCCAACTGTTTCGAGGTGCAGCAAGTGGATCCGGAGTGGCCGAGCATTCCCTACGGCCGGCCCTTGAGCAACCAGCGGTTCTATATTCTCGACGCCCTGGGCCGACGCTGCCCGCCTGGGGTCAAGGGCATGCTGTACATCGCCGGCGACGGCCTGGCGGCGGGCTACATCCATGATCGCCAACGGACCGAACAGGCATTCTTCATCGAGCCCGGGCTGCAGCAGCGGGTCTACCGCACCGGTGACATGGGGCGCTTGCGGATGGACGGAGAGATCGAGTTCCTCGGCCGCGAGGACCTGCAGGTCAAGCTCAATGGCATGCGCGTGGAACTGGCGGAGATCGACGCGGTACTGGGGCGTGCGCCCGGGGTCGAGCAGGTGGCGGTGTGCGTGGATGCTGGCGGGGCCTTGTACGGATTCTTCGTCGCTGGCCAGCCGGCAGCCGATGCCGAGCAATTGCTGGCATTCGCGGCGCAGTACCTCAATCCCTACATGCTGCCGGTGCAGCTCTTCGCGCTGCCACAGATGCCGCTGACCGCCAACGGCAAGGTGGACCGGGGGGCACTGGTGGCATTGTTACCAGGCCTCTGCGAGCCCCGCGTGCCGGCGCACGACCCGGGGTTCTCAGCCCGGCAGGAGCTGCTGCTGGGTTGCGTCCAGCGGGTGCTGCCGGCCGTGCGCGGCCCGGCTGACTCATGGTTCGAGCGGGGCGCCTCGTCGCTGCACGCGGTGCATATCCTGCTGGGCTTGAACACTGAACTGGGGCTGGACCTGAGCCTGGCGGACATCTACTCCTATCCCTCGGTCAACGCCTTGCTCGGTCATGTGCAGGGCACGGGGCAGCGGCATCGCAACCGGGTGGATTTTTGCGCCGCTGCCCACGGCCAGCAACCCTTGCTGGTACTGGTGCACCCGGTGGGCGGGGCGCTGTCGTGCTACTGGCCGCTGATTCGTGCCACCCGCGAGGATTTCCAGGTGATGGGGCTGTGTGCCGACGCCGGCCAGCGTTTCGATACGCTTCAGGACCAGGCCCGGGAGTACCTGGAGCAGTTGCAGGACAGCCTGCAGGCGGCGCGTCCGGTGGTGCTCGCCGGCTGGTCGTTCGGTGGCGTGCTGGCAGTGGAGATGGCCCGCCTGCTCAGCGACCGTGGCCATCGGCAACTGGCGCTGGTGACCCTCGACGCGGGAGCGCCGCTGGACACGGTGCTGGATTTGCCACCGAGCCTGTTGCAGCAGTTGTTTCAGTACGACCTGGAGCATTGCGCCCAGATCCAGGCTGCAGGCCAGGCGGTGCCTGAGGTCTGCGAGAGTGCCACCCAGGAGCGCTTTGCCCTGTTCTGCCGGCATTATGCGGCCTTGCTCGATTATCGCTATCGACCGCTGGCTTGCCCGACCTGGCACCTGCAAGCCAGCGTCGAACGCGCGTCCAGCGGGCTGTGCCCCTTGGCCGAGCAGGCCCGGGACGCTCATTGCCTGACCCTGGCCGGTGATCACTACAGCATCCTTTCCGGGGCAGCCCTGGAGCAGATCGTGGACTGCCTGGCTGTCGCGGCGGGGCGTGATGCCTTCGCGGCGGATGGCCGGCAGGCAGGCCCATGAGCGGTCGTGACAAGAGCGGCGGGCTGCCACGGGCCGCCTCGGCAGAGGCCTCAATAATGGCTGCGGGCCATGACGGCAAGTGTCTGAAAATGCTGTTCCAGGCTGATTCTGCACTGGCGGATCGCGCCGCTTACCGGGAAAATTCGCCTTGGTTCCATGGGCGCCACCCAGGCGCCACGAACCTCATAAACAGGGTAATTAAAGGAGTGACACTGTGAAGTTTGGATACACGATTGTTTATGTCCCCGATGTCGAAGCCTCGATCCGTTTCTTCGAGGACGCCTTCGGTTTCTCCCGCCGCTTCCTCGACGAGTCCGGCGATTACGGTGAACTCGACAGTGGCGCCACGACCCTGGCCTTCGCCAGCCGTGGCCTGGCGGACTCCAATTGCGAAGGCGGCTATCAGTTCTGCAGCCCTCAGCACAAACCCCTGGGCATCGAGATTGCCCTGGTCACCGACGATGTGCCCAAGGCCCACGCCAAGGCGCTGGCCGCCGGGGCCACGGAGCATGCAGCCATACAGCAAAAGCCCTGGGGGCAGGTGGTTTCCTATGTACGGTGCCCGGCCGGAACCCTGGTCGAATTGTGCACCCCGGTGGGCCAGTGAACGCTGGGCCTGAATCCGCAGAGCGCCAGGGAGTGCCTGACCATGCGTAACACCGAGGATGCGGTCCTGGCGTTGCTCGAGGACATCGGCAGCACCCACGGCGCCTTGCTGGATATCGTCCAGCGAGTGCGTCAGGTGGTGGAGGAAACCAGCGGCACAGTCGCGGAGATGGTCAAGTACGGGGGCATCATGTTTTCCCGTGTGGCACCGTTCTGCGGGGTCTATGCCTACACCGACCATGTATCGGTGGAGTTTGGCCAGGGCTATTTGTTCGATGACCCGCACGGGGTGCTCGAAGGCACTGGGAAGTTCCGCCGGCATATAAAGTTGTTTGCTGTATCGGATGTTCAAAAGAAGCATCTTGCTGACTATGTAAGGCAAGCACTCAATCAATAGTCTTTTGAACTGAACACCTAACTAACGGTTGTTTCCTGCGGGGGATCATATCCCCCGCACGGGACTTTATTGCCCTGAAAAAACCACAGAGTGGAATGAGCACATGAGCGATGCCAGCACTTACGGCGAGACCCTGGCCGATATCTATGACGACCTGTATGGCGAGGCCCCGGCCAATGCCATCGAGGTCCTGGTGGCAATGGCGGGCACCCGCGAGCCGGTGCTGGAACTGGGCATCGGCACCGGGCGTTTTGCCCTGCCGATGCATGAGCGGGGGGTGCAGGTGCATGGCGTCGATGCCTCACCGTCGATGCTGGAGAAACTCCGGGCCAAGCCCGGTGCGGCCGGCATTCCCCTGACCGAGGCGGACTTCGCCACCCTTGAGGGGGTGGCGGGGGGGCCGTTCAGCCTGGCCTTCTGCACCTTCAGCTCATTGTTCCTGCTGCTGTCCCAGGCCGCCCAGGTCAGCTGTTTCAAGGCCACCAGCGCCTTGCTCAAGGACCATGGACGCCTGGTGATCGAGACGTTCTACCCGGACCTGTCGCGCTACGGCAAGGACCAGCCGGTCTATGTCGGCGGCCTGGAGCGCAATGAGGTGCTGCTGGAAGCCTCGCGCCTGGACGCTGTCGCGCAGCGGGTCAGCTGCCGCTTCATCCGCATGCAGGAACAGGGGATGAAAGTGATTCCGGTAGAGCTGCGCTATGCCTGGCCGGCAGAACTGGACCTGATGGCCGAACTGGCCGGCATGCGCCTGGTACAGCGCTGGTCGAACTGGGACCAGGCGCCCTTCGTCGAAGGTTCGTTCAAACATATATCGACCTATGAAAAGTTGCCCCAGGCCTGACTTTCCAGAACTTCGGAGTTGGACATGGACGTTTCCCAATCCCCACCCATTGTGATCGACGAAGGTCGTTCGGCCCATGAGTTGATGCTCGCGGGAGAGTGGTTCTGTACTCCAGACCTGGAACTTGCACGCATGCGTTTTCGCTCCCAGGCATTGCAACGGCGCTTTAACGACTGTTCCCCGCTGGCGTTCAAGGAACAGCAGGCCCTGCTGGCGAAGTTACTCAAGCGAGTGGGCAGGAACAGTTGGATAGAACCCAACTTTTATTGTGATTACGGGGTGCATATCGAGATCGGCGATGAGGTGTTCATCAACATGAACTGCACCTTCCTGGACGGCAACCGGATCCTCATCGGCGACCGCAGCTACCTCTCGCCCAACGTGCAATTGATGACCACTGCCCACCCCATGGACCCCCGGGCGCGCACGGTGCGCATCGACGGTCGCCTCAAGTGCGTGCAGCGGGCGGCGCCGATTGTGCTGGGCAACGATGTCTGGATCGGCGCCGCAGCGGTGCTGCTGGGTGGCGTGGAGGTCGGCGACGGCAGCGTCATCGGCGCCGGCAGCGTGGTGACACGCTCGATCCCGGCCGGAGTACTGGCGGCAGGCAATCCCTGCCGAATCATCCGCTCGGTGTACGAGTGAACCTACTGGATCTGTTTATGAGAGACGTGACAGTGAATATCGATGACATGGGCAATAGCGGCGCCATCGCGTCCCTCGACGAGGCGGCCGGTTGGCTTGCCCACGGACCGTTGTGTGTCTGGTTCACCGGCCTTTCGGGTGCCGGCAAGTCGACCCTGGCCAGGGCTCTGGAAGCACGGCTCGGGCAACTGGGCGCGCGCGTGCGGGTGCTGGACGGCGACGACCTGCGTGCAGGGTTGAACAGCGACCTGAAGTTCAGTGCAGCCGACCGCAAGGAAAATATCCGTCGCCTGGGGGAAGTGGCCCGGTTGTTCTACGACAGTGGCTATATCGTCCTGGTCAGTGCGATCTCGCCGTTTGTCGAGGACCGCGAGCGAGCACGGGCGTTGTTTGCCGCACCGTCGTTCATAGAAGTGCACGTCGCCACCGACCTGGCCTTGTGCGAGGCGCGCGATCCCAAGGGCTTGTACGCCAGGGCCCGCAGTGGCCAGTTGCCGGAGTTCACCGGGATTGACAGCGCCTACGAGCCACCGGTGGCCTGCGAGTGCCTGATCGAGACGGCAGGGTGCAGTGTCGACGATGGCGTCGGGCAGTTGCTGGCGGTCATTGGGCGCATCGGTGGAGGACAGCACTGATGGCCACTTCGACCTTCGAGCGCGTGCTCAAGCGTTACCGTTTCTGGTTGTTCGCCCTGGTAGTGGCGCTGGTCGCGGGGCTGTCCTGGGGGATGACCTCGATCCGCTTTGCCGCCGACTACCGGGCGTTCTTTCCCGAGGGCGAGAAAACCGTCGAGCAACTGGACGCCCTGCACCGGCAGTTCGGCAAGTCCGACACCTTGCTGTTCGTGATCAAGAACCCCAAGGGCACGGTGTTTACCCGGGAATACCTGGAGCAGTTGCATGAATTGACGCAACAGGCCTGGCACATTCCCCACGCCTACCGGGTGGACTCGGTGACCAACTTCCAGCATGTGTTCGCCGAAGGCGACACGGTGCACGTCGAAGCCCTGGTGCGCGAGCCCAGCGACCTGACGCCGGCGCACATCGAATTGATGGAGCGCCTGGGCCGCAACGACATCGAACTGGTCAAGCGCCTGGTTTCCAGCGATGGCCAGACGGTGGGCGTGCTGGTCACCCTGCAGTTTCCGCCGCAGACCCTGGACGCGGCGTTGGCGGCCACCGCCGAAGGCCAGCGCCTGCTGGATGAGTTTGCCCGCAACAACCCGCAACTGCAGGTGCACCTGACCGGCCTGGCAGCCGTGGAAGCGGCCTACCCGGCAGCGGCGCAGCAGGACATGGCGGTGCTCACCCCGCTGATGTACCTGATCATTCTCCTGGTGACCGTGCTGATGCTGCGCAGCCTCGGCGCCTTGCTGGTGGTGCTGATCGCCATCAGCATGGCCACCGCCGCGACCCTGGGTGCCAGCGGCTGGCTGGGCTTCGAGGCGACGGCGTTGACCGGGCTGCTGCCGACCATCGTCCTGGCCACCTCGGTGGCGGAGATCATGCATGTGCTGTCCGCCGCGCGGCAGATGAGCGGCGAGTACGGCAACCGCCGGGTGGACCTGGCTTGCGCGGCAATCAAGGACACCATCAAGCCCATCGCCATTGGCACGGCGACCAATGCCGTGGGCTTCTACAGCCTGGTGTTCGCTGCCTCGCCGCCCTACAAGGAGTTCGGGGTGCTGGCGGCCATCGGTGCCCTGATGGCATTGCTGGTGACCCTCTCGGTGGCCGCGGTGCTGATCCCGCTGCTGCGACTCAAGCCGCTGGAAGGGGCCGCCAGCCGGCGCTATTCGCTGTACATGGAGCCGTTGCTGCGCTACCCGAAACTGTGGCTGCTGGGGTTCGTGGTGCTGTTCGTGCTGGCCATCGAGCCGGCGCGCAACAACCTGATCAATGACCGCATCGTGGAGAACTTCGACACCAGCATCCCGGTGCGTAACGCCACCGAGTTCGCCATGGACAACCTGTCCGGGATCTATCGCCTGGAATATGTCGCCACCTCGGCCAAGGGCGATATATCCGACCCGGGCTTTCTCACCGAGTTGGATCGTTTCGCCCAGTGGCTCAGGGCCCAGCCGGAAGTCGATTCGGTCACGACCCTCGGCGATGCCTTGAAGAAGCTCAACCAGACCATGAACGGTGGGCAGGCTGACGAGTACCGCTTGCCCACTGACCCGGCGCTGGCTGCGCAGATGCTGCTGGTCTACGAGATGTCGCTGCCGTTCGGCCTCGACCTGGGCAGCCAGATCAACATCGACAAGTCTGCCACGCGCCTGGTGGTGACCCTGACCCGGCTCGACACCCAGCAGATCCGCGACATCAAGCAGCGCGCCGATGACTGGTGGCAGGCCCACGCCGATCGCTCGGCGCTGGTGCCGGGCCTGGGCACCGGCGAGGCGGTGGTGTTCGCCAACCTCACGCACATCAGCATCGAGTACATGGTCAATGGCCTGCTGTTCGAGCTGGTGACCATCACCCTGATGGTTGCGCTGTTCCTGCGCAATGCCGGCCTGGGGTTGATCAGCATCCTGCCCAACGTCTTTCCGTTCTTCATCATGTTCGGCCTCTGGGGCCTGTGGCGCGGCGAGATCAATACCGCGGCGATCAATGTCTGCGTAGTGGTCTACGGCCTGATCGTCGAGGCCACGATCCACATCATGAGCCACTACAAAGGGCTGCGCCTGGTGCAGGGCCATCCGCCACGGGAGGCGCTGCGCCTGACCTACCAGCATGTGTTGCCGTCGGTGTTCGCCAACGCAGTGATCCTGGCCTCGGGTTTCATGGTGATGACCTTGTCGCCGTTTTCGATGAACGCCGATTTCGGTTTGCTGGCGGTCATCGCGATCTTCCTCGGGCTGATCTTCGACGCGTTGTGCCTGCCCCTGGTGCTGCTGACCTTTGACCGCTTCCTGTGGGGCCGCGCCGCCACGCGACTGGCCACCCGCGAAGCCTGAACCCCGACCGAATCCAGAGAAGGAACCGACCATGAATTGCAAAGCCGTATCCAGCGCCTGCCTGTCACTCTGCGCGCTGCTGTACCAGGCCTCCTCGCTGGCCAGCCCGGAGCAGGAACTGGGGCAGCAATACGCCCATCGCTGGCGCGACAGTGACCTGGGCTACCAGGACACCAGTGCCAGGATCCGCCTGACCCTGGTGGAAAAGGAGGGCGCCAGTACCGACCGCTTCATGCGCATGAACAGCTTTGAAACCGCCAGTACGGCGGTGGGTGACAAGGTACTGCTGACTTTCGAGGCCCCGGAGAACATCAAGAATTCCCGGGTGCTGATCCATTCCAAGATCAAGGAGGGCGACCAGGTCTGGCTGTACCTGCCGGCCCTCAAGCGGGTCAAGCGGGTGGCGGCGGCCGACCGCTCCGGTTCGTTCTCGGGCAGCGAGTTTTCCTACGAGGACATCGGTTCGATGGAGGTCGGCAACTACGACTACCAGTGGTTGCGTGACGAACCCTGCGGCGAGTTCCAGTGCGCGGTGGTCAAGCAGGTGCCGCTGTATCCGTACTCGGGCTATTCGTCGATCTGGATCTGGTACAACAAGACCGACTACCGGCAGATGAAGACCGAGTACTACGACCGCAAGGGCAGCAAGTTCAAGACCCTGACCCTGGGTGACTATCAGTTGTTCCTCGGGCGCTACTGGCGCGCCCTGAACATGACCATGGTCAACCACATCACCGGTCGGCAAACCGTCCTGGTCAGTTCCGATGTGCAGTTTCGTACCGGCATCCGCGAGGACGCCTTTGAGCCGGCAAGGCTTGGAAACCTGACGCAATGATCCCAGGCACGGGCCACCGCAGGCTCCAGGCGTTGCTGCTGGGGCTGTGCTGGAGCGTCACCCAGGTGCACGCGGAGGCGGAGCAGGGGTTGTCGGCGAAGATCGCGCTCAAGCGCTACTTCTTCACCTCGTCGCCGGCCGAGGGCGTCGACGATGGGCATCTGTCCGGCACCGCGCAGTTGGGCCTGGACTACCAGTACCTGCAGAGCTGGGACAACCTGCGCCTGCGTCTGGTGGTCAACCCGCGTTATCTGGAGAGCGGGTCCAAGGACCCGCGGCCGAGTTTCTATTGGGATGAGCTGTTCGTGCTCCTGGAACAGGACAATCGCGAGCTGAAGGTGGGGCGGATCAAGGAGCACTGGGGCGTCATGGAGACCCGCCAGTTGGTGGACGTGATCAACACCTACGACAACCTCGACGGCCTGCAGCCGGAGGAAAAACTCTCGCAAAAGGCCATCAAGCTCGGCAGTACCCTGGGGCCCGGGCACCTGAGCCTGTACCTGCTCGACGGTTTCGAGCCGGTGCAGTTCTACAGTGAGCCGGCGCGGTTTGCCGCTTACCGGGTGCAGCCGCCGGCCGAGTACATCCACGGCGGCGATCCGGACTCCCTGGACCTGGCGGCGCGTTACTTCATCTCGGTGGCCGACCTGGACATCGGCCTCAGCTACTTCAAGGGCACCAATCGCTCACCGGCATTTCGCCGCGAGGGCGACAGCCTGGTGGCCCAGTACACCGAGGTCGCGCAATGGGGGCTGGATGCGATCTGGGTCAGGGAGCAGTGGCTGTACAAACTGGAGGCCCTGGACCAGCGGGTCTCGGACAGTGCCTACAACTCGCGCAAGCTGTCGGTGGGCCTGGAGTACGCCATTACCCGGGCCTGGCGCGATGCCGACCTGAGCCTGATCGGTGAATACCACCACGACCGTGACCAGCGGCTGGCGCCGGTAAGCATCTTCGATCGCAAGTTCCTGCTAGGCGCACGCCTGGAACTCAATGATGCCCATTTGTCTTCGGTGTTCCTGGGCTACACCGCGCAGGCCTCCGACCTGGGCAACAACATGCTCAGCGCCTCCCTCGACCTGGGGCTCAGCGATGCCGTGCGGGCCGGTGTCAGCGCGGTGCTGATCAACAGCTCCGCGAGCGATGTGGTCTGGGACGCGCTGGCCAGTGATTCCCACGTGGCGTTGGAGCTTTCCTATTCATTCTGATCGCGCCGGCAAACGCCGGCTCGATCCCATGCAGTCGCCTTAAGGGATAACGCCATGGATACCTTGCTACAGATCATCGGATTCGGGCCTGCGGCCCTGGGTCTGTTCATTACTGCAGACCGCAACGGCCGCTTGCGGCAAATGCTCGACTGTGGGGTGCAGGTGCATGAGCGCAGTGGCTCCCTGGAGCAGTGGGACTGCCTGAGCTACGAGATCGAAGCCAATTCGCCGATCGCCGATTTTCTTGCCGGCATCCGCCGCGACGGCGCTTTTGCCCAGTGCCTGCAGCAGCCCCAGGTACAGCGCTGGCTGCAGGCCCCGGACCAGGTGGTGCCACTGGTGCAGGTCTCGGCGTTTTTGCGCCAGTTGGCGCAGGTGATCATCGAGCTGTGTCTGGCCCACCCCAACGCGGCGGTGCATTTTGCCCACGGGGTCGAGGCAATCCGCTGCGAGGCTGGCGGTTTCACGGTCAGCGGCAGCTGGGGTAGCCGTTCCAGCCGTTACCTGGTGCTGGCCTGTGGTGCCCGGGTGCGTGACCTGCAGCACCAGCAGGGCGTGTCGACGGCCTCGACGCTGTGCTCCGACCGGGTATTGCGCGGGCAGGTCGATCCGGCGCTGCTGCAGGCCCTGGAGCAGGGCAGAGCCGTGGTCGTGCTGGGTGGCAGCCACAGCGCCTTTTCCGTGGTCGGCTATTTGCTCGAGCGCTTCGCCGGCTGGCTCGGCCCCGGCTCGATCCAGGTTCTGTGCCGCCGGCGCCCGGCGTTGTGGGCGGCCTCGACCCGAGTGGCCGCGCCATTGCGCGCCCAGGACCGGGTGGATGAGGACAGCGGCGAGGTCAACCGCTTCTGCGGCTTGCGCGGCGCGGCCCAGGACACCCTGCTGCAGATCGAGGCCGGAGCGTGGGCCAGTGTGGTGCTGCACATCGGCGCCACTGACCCGCAACCCTGGCTCGCCCGCGGCGCGCTGCTGATCAATGCCACCGGTTACCGACCCCGGGTGCCCGGGCTGCTGGATGGCCAGGGCCGCCAGCTGAGCCTCGACCAGCTCGACGGCAACCTGTGCAAGCACCCGCAGACCCACGAACTGACCGTCGGCGGCGCAGCGGTGCCCGGGCTGTTCGGCACCGGACTGGGGTTTTCCGACCGGCGCGGCGAGACCCTGGAAGTCGGAGTCAATTTCTTTCACGGCCGCTGTGCCGGGAACATTCTGCACGCCGTGCTCTGACGGCATCTCATTTCCACCAGGCCTACAGGAGGCTGCATGCCTACGCTCGTTGCAACTCGAACGGATCTACAGACAGGACTGGCGATGCTGTCCAGCGCTTTACCCGCGGATCCCGCGGCACTGGACGACCTGCTGTGCAAGCTCGCCAGCCCCCAGCGGGTCTATCAACTGTTGTCGTCGCGCCTGACGGTGCGCCAGGTGCTCTGGTGCCTGGCACAACTGCTGGCCGAGGGGCAGTTGCGCGTGGTGCCGGAGGGCTCGGCGCAGCGCTTTGTCCGCGAGGGGGCGGACGAGGTCCCGCTGCCGGGCAGCGGCCTGCATCTGGTGGGCGACGACAGCCTGCGCTTGAACCCGCACTTTCGCGAGATCCTCACCGATCTCATCAGCGACAAGCAGAGCCAGTACAGTCAATCCATCGAGACCTACGAGACCTTGATCCGCCGCTACAAGATCATGCAGAGCCTGGGTGACTTGAATCACGAGGCGCTGTTGCTGTTGGGGGACGACGCGTTGTTCTCGCTGTTTCTCGCGGTACACGGCTATCGTCGGCGGATCGTCGTGGCAGACATCGACCCGCAGTTGCTGGTGACCATTGCCCGGGTTGCGGCGCAGCAGGGTTTCAACAATATCGAAGTGGTCCATTACGATGTCTTCCAGCCCTTGCCGCAGAGCCTGGCTGGGCAATTCGACTGCTTTGCGGTCAATGGCTTCAAGGACCTGGGGGGGCTTTTGATGTTCGTCTGTCGCGCCCTGCAGTCACTCAAGGCACCGCCGGCCATGCGCAGCGGCTACCTCAATTTCGGCAGCCACGATGTGCTTTCAGTGGCACAGGTCAAGCAGGAGGCCGAGATGCATCAGGCGCTGCTGCGCTTTGGCCTGTACCTGGATTACTGCGTGCCCTGTCCCGAAACCCATGTTTGCAGTGCCTTCGAGGAGGCCTTCAGTGCCAGCGCTCGACGCCTGGCCGAGGTGCCGCTGGCGTTGCGAGTGCCGGCGTGCGAGGCCGAGCTACAGGCGTTGCACCAGGCCTTTGCGCACCTGTCCTGGGTCCAGATGCGCAACTTTCCGGACATCCAGCTCTCGCCCCTGAAGATGGGCCGCTGTCGGGTGGTGGAGCGCAATGACCGGGAGATTTCCCGGTTCCTGCGCCTGGGCCAGCTGTATGCCGGCAGCACCGCCAATGCTCGGTGAGCTGGGAAATGGACGGGTGGTGGTGCTGTCACCGCACCCGGACGATGGCGTCTGGTCCCTGGGTAGCGGCCTGGCGCGCTGGGCACCGCACCAGGACATCCAGCTGCTCAGCCTGTTTGCCGGCGACGCCGGAGCAGGGCTGATCCAGGCCCGTGCACCCGAGCAGCGCTGGCGCTGCTTTTCCACCCCTGGACAACGTCGTGCAGAGGATCGGCGCGCCGCCACGATCCTCGGCTACGGCTGCTCGAACCTGGAGGCGGCGGATGGTGCGTTGCGCCTGGACCAGGCCGGAGGCTTTGCGCACGCCAGCCTGGCGTCACTGTTTCTGGACTCCACCCCGGCATCCTGGCCGGAGCCGGAGCCGGCCCTGGTGGCTGCGCTGCAAGGGTTTCTCCGGCCGCAGGATGTGGTCTGCGCGCCGCTGGCCATCGGTGCTCACGTCGATCATTGCCTGACCCATTGCCTGGCGCGCGGGCTGACCAATCGGCTGTACTTCTACAGCGAGTTTCCCTATGCCGATCAGATGTCGCAGCAGGCGCTGGAGCGGCATGTGCAGGCCTTGGGCCTGCAGCTGCAGGCCGAGGATATCGCCTGTTCATGGCCGGCGTGGCGCGATGCTGCGTTGTGCTACCGCTCCCAGGTCGTGATGCTGTTTGCCGGCCAGAGGCGTTTTCTCCAGGCCCTGCAGCGTCACTGCCGGGTGCAGGGGGACACGGCGTTCTGCCGAATCTGGTCGACCCGGGCAATGTAGCGCTGCACCGAGCCGGTGGGCGAGAGCAGTTCATCCAGGGCCAGGGCCTCGGCAATCGGGGCCTGGGCCTGGAACAGTTGCAGGTTATGCCGGTGGTCCTCCCAGCGCTGGGGATTGTGATGGGACATGTGGTAGCCGCAGGCGCGGGGTTCCAGGCTCAGCCTGACCCCGGCCCGCCACAACCGGTAACCCAGGTCCAGGTCTTCCATGCCCCAGCGCCGGCCATAGGAGGCGTCGAACCCTCCGACCTGTCGCCAGGCGCTGCGGGACAGGGAAATATTTGCCCCGGCACAGGCCAGCCAGGGCCATTGGTTAGCCCGTGGATGTTCAGCGGCCTGCTCCAGGGGGTTGGCCAGGGTTCGCGCGCCTTGCGCTGTCCAGCGCCCGGCCAGCAGGTCTTCCACCAGGATCGGCGGGCAGCCGGCGGTGCCCAGGGCCGGATCGCTCACCGGGCCCAGGGCAATCAGCTCCCGTAGCCGGCCGTGTACCAGGCCTTCGCGTTCCTCCTGGGCCTGCAGGTGGGCCTCGAAGAAACCGTCCTGGACCAGGATGTCATCGTCAAGAAACAGCAGTACCTCGCCCCCGGCGACACTGGCCCCGAGATTTCGCGCTGCGGCGCGCCCCAGGCCCGGCGAACGGACGACCCGTGCGCCCGGCAAGGCGTCGATCAGGGCCAGTACAGCGGGTTGGGCGGCGTCGGCCACGATCACCGTCTCGAATCTGCAGCGCGTCTGCTGGCGTTGCAGGCTGGCCAGGGTCAGGCGCAGGCGTTCGGCCTTGGCATGCACCGGCATGATCACCGAAAGTTGCATCAGGCACCCTCGTCGCGCAGGCTGGCGGCGGGGCCGGCCTGGCCGGGCTGGTGATTGAGCTGGTGGTGACGCTGGGTCATCAGTACCGCGGCGACCAGGTTGCCAACCAGCATGGCTTCCACCAGGCCATTGAGGCCGCGTTGCCAGTGCAGGGTCAGCAGCCAGCCCAGGGGCACCATCAGCAGCAGGTAGGCAATGGCATGGATCAGGGTCGGCGCCAGGGCGTCTTCGCGGCCGCGCAGGGCATTGGACATGATCCCCTGCCAGGCATCCAGAGGCAGCGCCAGAGCCAACAGCAGGATGCTCGGCAGGGCCACGGCCAACAGCTGCGAGTCATGGCTGTATTGCCCCAGCAAAGGGCCCGGCAGGACCGCCAGGACCAGAGCACAGAGCGAGCTCAGGGACACCCCCAGCAGCAGGCCGGCGCGGGTTGACAGCCTGATGTCCGCCAGGTCGCGGTTGCCATGGGCCATGCCCACCTGGATCGAAGTGGCAAAGCCGATCCCCATGGGGATCATGAACAGGATCGAACGGATGTTGACCAGCACCGCGCAGGCGGCGGCGATCAGCGGCGAGGCCACGCCGGCCATGACCGCGATGAGCATGAAGGCCAGGGCCTCGATGCCGAAGCTCAAGCCACCGCCGTAACCGATGCGGCGTTGCATCTGCCATTGCGGCCAGGCCCAGGCAAAGCGCTGGTTGATCCCGAAGTCGGCCCGGTCAGCCATGATCCGGTGCACATACAGCACGATCGCCAGGGCCATCAACAGGCGGACAATGGTGGTGCACCAGGCCGAGCCCAGGGCCCCCATTTCCGGCAGGCCGAACTCGCCGTAGACCATGGCATAGCACAGCACCGCGTTGACCAGGTTGCCGCCCAGGATCACCAGGGTCGCGGGCATGGGCCGGGAGATGCCCTCGAGGAAAAACGAGTAGGCGATATAGATCAGGATCGCTGGCAACCCCAGCGCCACGATCACCATCAGTTCGGCAATGGCCGCGGCCAGTTCCGCCTGCACCCCGAACCGTGCGAGCAAGGGCAGGCTGGCGACACTGGCCAGGGCGCAGGCCAGCCCGAGGCCGATGGCCTGGACGATCCCGCGCTGGGCGGCCAGGCCGGCGGCGCGCGGGTCCTGCTGGCCGATGGCGATCGAGCCCATGACCAGGATGCCGAACAGCAACCCCGCGGCAATCAGCATGTAGGTGTCGGCAATGGCGTGGGTGATAGAGATGGCTGCCAGCGACTCGGTGGCGTAGCGCCCAACCATGATGGTGTCCACCAGGGACAGCAGCAGGAAGCCGATGCGCGACACGACAATCGGTCCTGACAGTTTGGAAAGCTGCAGCAACTTGTCTTTGAGCAATGTGGAACTGGCCATGGGAGCGGCTCCTGGCTGCGGCGTGGGGTCAGTCACCTGACCGCGCGCCGCAGGATGGCGTGAGATGGGGGTAGAGGGAGGACATCGCCGAGGCCAGCGAGCGCAGCTTGCGGTACTCGAGTTCGCGGCTCTGCGGACAAGTGCCCAGGCGGGCGATACGGCTGCCGAGGAAATCCCGGTAGGGCGCGAGGTTGTCCTCGGCGGTGAAGGCCAGTGGGGTCTGGGTGCCGTTCGCGGTCAGCATCAGGCTGGGCTGTTGAATGCGGTTCTGGCTGAAGCCGAAGGTGGTGCGCAGGCAGAGTTCGCCGGCACTGCCGTAGAGGGTGATGCGGGTTTCATCACGCTCCTGGTGGCAGGCCCAGGCGGTGCTCATGCGCACCAGCGTACCGCCCCGGGCCTGCAGGCAACTGAATGACTGCGACTCGACTTCGACGATGCCGATCTGCCCCGGGTCCTGGTCGGCGCGCCAACTGGCCTGGTGCCGACCTTCATCGGCCGTCGCCGGCACGTGGTTGCACAAGGCGGCCTCGATCAGCGGATAGTCCAGTGCGTGCAGGGCCACTTCCAGCAGGTGCCAGCCCAGGTCCGCACCCGAGCCGGCCAGTGCCTGGCGGGCCTGGGTGAACCAGGAACCCGGGCGCGGCACCCCGTGCCTGCGGCGCCAGCTGACATCGATGCAGTGCACGTTGCCCACGGCGCCCTCGGCGAGCGCCGCAACCATGGCCCGGACATCGCTGCGGTGAGCCGCCGCGGCGCTGACCAGGAGATCGGCACCGGTTTCACGGCTACGCTGGATCAGCTGCTCGGCCTCCTCGGAGGACAGGCAGGCGGGTTTTTCCAGGATCACGTGCAGGCCCTGGTCCATGGCTCTCAAGGCTTGCTGCACGTGATGCACGTTGGGCGAGCAGATCAGGGCCAGGTTGCAGCCCTGCAACGCCTGGTCGCTCATGCAGCGATGCCAGCGCGGGCCAGGCGACAGGGCTGGGAAAGCCTCGCCCGCATCGGCCTGGGGATCGATCACCGAGACAATCTGCGCGTGGTGCTGCACCAGCAGTGGTGCCCAGATGTTGCGCACCACCCAGCCAGCCCCGACGAGGGCGACGCGGGGCTTGATCATCGTTCGCCGGCCAGGTGCTGGTGGACCTTGGCGATGGCCGTGGCGATGTCCAGGGTGTCCTGTTCGTTGCCGAGCAGGGCGCGGTGGTGGATCCAGATGCCCCGCTGGGCAATGTGCTCGGTCACCGGGCAGGCGGCGATGCACTGGGCCAGGTCCTGGCGGGTGGGGGCGGGGGCCTGCCAGAAACTGGGAATGCGGTACAGCGCCTGATAGGCGCGGAACGCCGGGATGCCTTCGGCCACCAGGCAGTCCACCACCTGGTTGCGATCCAGCACGCGCTGGCCCGGGAGGTCGTTGAGGGTGAACAGGAACATGTAGTAGGGATGGGTGTGGGCGTCCCGGGTACGTACCTGCGCGCAGACCAGTCCCTGGCGGGCCAGTGTTTCGCTGAGGAGGTGGGCGTTGTGCTGGCGCACGCGAGTCTGTTGCTCCAGGCGCGAAAGCTGGGCCCCGAGCACCGCGGCGCTGAACTCGCTCAACCGGGCGTTGGTGCCCACCACGGTGTGCTGATAACTGCGATCACCCAGCGGGCGCCCGCAATTGCCGTACAGGAAGACCTTCTCGCGCAGCTCTTCATTGGGGCACAGGACCAGGCCGCCTTCACCGGCGGTCATCAGTTTGAAGTTCTGGAAGCTGAAGCAGGCCAGGGAGCCATATTCGCCAATCCCGGTGTCTGCGTGACCACGCGCGCCGTGGGCGTGGGCGGCGTCCTGGATGATCACCAATTGATGCTGGTCGGCGATTCTCGACAGGCTGAGCATGTCGCACATGTGCCCGGCCATGTGTACCGGGATGATCGCCCGGGTGCGGGGGCCGATATTGGCCAGCACGGCGGCCGGATCGATGCACAGAGTGTCGGGCAGTACATCCACGGCAATTGCCGTGGCGCCGATGCGCTGGCAAGCCATCGAGGTGGAGATGAAGGTGAAGGCCGGCACTATGACCTCGTCACCGGCACCGATGCCCGCAGCTTGCAGGGCGATTTCAATTGCTACCGTGCCGTTGCTCACGGCAAAGGCCGAATGGGCGCCGTGCAACTGCGCGAAGGCCTGCTCGAAGTCCAGGTTCTCGCGGCCTTGCATGCGCCACCACTGGCCCTGGTGCAGGCTGCGCAGCAGAGCGCTTTCTTCTTCGGCGCCAAACTGTGGCCAAGCGGGATAAGGGGTTTGTCGAACAGGGGTACCGCCATCAATAGCCAGGGTCATACATCCATTCCCTTGGAGAGGTTGCTGAATCAACAGGCAAGCAGAGTTTTACCGAGATGTTTCGGAAAGAACTCCGGTGTTTAAAGTGTTATGCCTGAAGTTGTATTTGGGTGTCGGATTTGTCGCACTGCAGGTTCTGTTGTTTCTGAGTGGTGGTTCTGTAGTTGTTACTTTCAGAACCGTCGTGAAGATAACACGGGATTAAAATCCGAATGCAAGGTTATTTTTAGCAATGCTTTGTAATATTGTGAAATACTCTCCGAGTTGCAGTTGTCGTGTTCGGGTTAATCCCTGTGTTAAAAATTCGCAAATAGCTGATTCGCTCTGAAGGCCCCGGTTTCAATGGGTTTGTGAGGGGTTGGCAGCGGGCGTGAGCGCGCTTTATAAAAATAGCTGACGTCAAGAAAGTGTCATTTCATATCTGGGATTCTCAATGTAACTCTCCTTTTTAATTAAAGGGGTTGTTTGTATCCGGCTGCCTTTTATTTGCTTTCTTGACGGGGTGGTATTCGCGACATTGCAAAGCGATTGTCACTTTGCGGTCATGTCTAAGTGTTGGTCCGGCATGCACTAAGTTTGCCGGAGTCAGGGATGATAAGAGGCTAATTGATATTATGAAGACATTAGTTGTCATTGCCGAAGGGATGGATCCGCTGGTACTGGAGTCCGAAGTTGCCAAAGGCCGGCTTCCATGGTTCTCGCAGCGCCTTGGCGCGCACTCTTATCGACATTTGAATTGTGGGCCGGTGCCGTACGAACCGAGCAATCTGGCCACCGCGTTCTCAGGGGTCAACCCGGGACGCCATGGCTGTTTTTCCTATTGGAGCGCCCACAGTTCGGGGGAAATTCCACGGATTCTCGAAACCACCGATGTCATGGCCACACGGCTGTGGGAGTGGCCGGAAATGGCCGGCCAGCGCTTTGCCGTGATCAATGTGCAGCTCACTCATCCGCCGCAGCCGCTCAATGGCACGCTGATCACCTACCCGATGCACAACTCGATGAATACCAGCCACCCGCGCAGCCTGCTGCGTGACCTGAATGCCCAGGGGGTGCGCTATGCCCATGACGTGTCGCTGTTCTACACCGGGCAGCCCTTCGACGAGTTTGCGGCCCAGGCCTTCCGGATTGCCGAGCATCAGCTCGACAGCGCCATGGCGCTTGCGCAAGAGGCGGACGTGATGATCGTCAACCTGACCCTGGCTGATCGCCTGTCCCATTTTCTGTGGTACGAAATGCTCGACCCCGAGCCCGCGCAGCGCCCGCAGATTCTGCAGGCCTATGACTTCATCGACCGTGCCTGTGAGCGTCTGCAGTCCCTGGCCCCGGAGTCGATGCTGGTGTTTTCCGAAATGGGCTTCGGCGAGCTGGCGGGGTTCTTTTCCATTGACCAGCACTTGCGGGCCGCGGGCCTGCAAGTGCTCGACGAGCAAGGGCAGGTTGATCTCCAGCGCAGCGTTGCCCTGGAGACGGTGCAAGGTTCCCATGGGGTCATGCTCTGCGCTGACCTGTGCAATGAAGGACGCGCCAGCGCCGCCCAGCGCCAGGCGGTGATGCAATGCCTGAGCGATATCCGCTTGGCCGACGGGCAACCGGCGCTGGCCAGCGTTCGCCATCGAGAGGAGGTGTACCAGGGGCCCCATACCCATCGTGCCCCGAGCCTGATCGTGACCCCGGCGGATCCCACGCGCCCGCCTTTGGGCGACCCACGCTGGGCCAATCACGTCCGACGCACCGCGCAGTCGGGATGGCATCGCGATTGCGGCTTCGTGCTGCTGGACGGGGCCAGGATCAAGGCCGCTCCGGGGCCTCTCGAGTTGCAGCAGATCGCCCCGACCATCGCCGGGCTGAGCGGTTGCCAGGCTGCTGCTCAATGTGAAATGACGAGCTTCGCATGACCCGCCCGGCGCTTGTTCGGCAGCCGTTGGCGCATGCCGTTCTCGATAACCTGGGCAAGGTCGAGGATCACCATCGCCGGTTCAGCGTGGCGGCGGGGGAGGCGGGACTCTACGGTTTTGTCGACAGTGATCTGGCGGCGCTGAAATCCATCGGCCTGGCCTCGCGTCTTCAGGAGCACGGGGAGTACTTCGACCCCGATGACCTGTACAGCCTGTCCTTGCACCTGCGCTTGCCATCGCTGCACAAATTGGCCATGCGCAGCTGGGCTGCCGCCTTTCGCCAATCCGATCGCCAGCGGCAGGTCGAACTGGTGTACGCGCTCAACGAGAAAGACCCGCCCCAGGGACCGATCCAGGTGCTGACTGCAGCAGAGCGCCTGTGTGTGCTGCAGGCACCGCAGGGCGGTGACTTCTACCGCCAAAACCTAGTCATACCGGGCCGAATATTGCTCCTGCCGAGCCCATTTCGGGAGTTGGTCGAAGAAGTCAGCGCCGACATGCAGTTCTACATGCTGCATGACGGAGTTCGTTGGGATCTTGAATTCATGAGCCGGCACAAGCTGGCCGAATGCGGTGGCTTCTCGAAATTGCTGGTCGAGCGGGCCAAGGCACTTGGCTTGCCTGCCAGGCAGGTCTTCGGCCTGCTGCTCAGTTCCCCCTATGCCACCGGCCATTACTGGGCCGAGCTGCAGATCTGTGGCGAGTGGATTGCCGTAGACCCCTTGATGATCCGCCTGCTGTCACAGCAGGCGGGGCTTTCCTGTGGTCAGTGGCCGCTGCACAGGTCGCCGCTGGGCGCTCTGTTGAGGCTATGCGTGGTCGAGACCTATGACCACAACGGAGCGCCCTGTTTGAGCTGCTTCGAAGACAAGTACTTTCGCCAGCTCCCTGTGGCGACGGCAGGAACCATGCAGTACCGGGTGTCATACAGGGTAGCGGTTCAGCTGCCTGATTAATTCGATCGCAGATAGGGAAAATCATGCTGGAACTGAATGGACGGGTGTGCCTTGTCACAGGGGCTTCAGGTGTGCTGGGCGCTGCGATATGTGAAGAGCTGGTTCGTGAAGGCGCTTGGGTCTTCGGGGTCTATCAGCACAACATCGAGCGTATGCAAGCTCTGGTCGCCGAGACCGCCGAGCTGCCTGGCACACTGACTCCGGTCGCTTGCGACCTGACTTGCGCAGAAGAAACCACAAGGATGCTGGCCACCCTGGCCGCCGATTCAAGACCGATTCACGCCCTGGTCTGTTGTGCCGCGAAGATGCTGCGCAAGTCCGCTTTGCTCAGCAATCAACTCGATGGCGATGGGCTGTTCGAGCTCAATGTCGAGTCGACGATCCGCCTGGTGCGCCAGGTGGTGCGCCCCATGCTCGGCCAGCGAGCCGGGCGCGTGGTGCTCCTGGGCTCGCTGGCTGGCGAAAGCGGGATGCCCGGGCAAAGCCTGTATGCCGCGTCCAAGGCGGCGCTGCATGGCTATGCCCGGTCGTTGGCGTTCGAGGTCGGCGGGTTCGGCATCACTGTCAATGTCGTGGCCCCGGGGGCGGTGGCCGGACCACCGACCCATTACAGTGCCGCCGAGGAGCAGCAGGTGTGCCAGCACATTGGCCTGCGACGTCTGGGGCGCCCCGAGGAAGTGGCGGCGGTGGTCGGCTTTCTTGCGTCAGCCCGGGCTTCCTATATCAACGGTGCGGTGATCGCGGTCGATGGCGGAGGGCGCTTCTGATGCATTGCGCAAGTATCGACCTGGGCGGCAGCAAAATGGCCCTTCACTTCAGCGTCGCCGGACGCGTTGTGCAGCGTGAACGCATCGAGATTCCGGCCGGCTGTGTTCCGCACAGCATCCTGGAACAGGCAGTGGTTCTGTTGGACCAGCAGATAGCGCTATACGGCCCGATCAATTGCCTGGTGATCGCCAGCGCGCCGACGATCAATGCCGACGGCACCATCATCCGCTGGCCCAATCGACCCGACTGGGAGGGCCTGGCCATCGGCCCGGCCTTTCGCATCGAAGGGGTCGAACGGGTGATCTGGTGCGATGACGGAACGGCTGCGACCTTCGGCGATGCCACGGTCATGCGGGCTTCGAACCTGGTGCATTTTTCCCTGGGGACCGGGGTTGGCGGCGGTGTGGTCTACCAAGGCCGGATGTTGCCCGATCGCGAGTTGGGACACCTGCTGGTGTGGCCCGGAGGGGCGCCCTGCAGTTGCGGGAGGGCGGGTTGCCTGCAGGCCTATGCCTCGTTCCGTTCACTGGACAAGTTTGTCGCCTCGATGGGCTTTTCCGACGAGGCCACGCTCAACCATTGGCGCCTGCGGGCGGTTCAGGCCCTGGCGCTGGCCACGGCCAACCTGGTGGAGCTGTTCCGGGTGGAAGTGATCTGCCTCGGGGGAGGCATGCTCGGGCGCTTTCCGGAAATCCCCCATCAGGTGGGCATGCTGCTGCGCGAGCCGGGCTACCTGAAACCCTCCTTGAACCCACCCCTGGTGATGCATTCCCCCCAGGGCACCGAAGCCTCGGTGCTGGGTGGGTTGTACCTGGCCCAGGCCAGCCATGAAGTGCAGAACGAGATTTGCGGAGGTGGCATCGACAATTCCAGGGTCACCATTCGCCATGTCAGCAACGGCATGAGTTTTATCTCCATGAGCCCTAAGTGAGCGGGCACATGGCAGGACACAACGGATGCATCCATCTTGAAAAAAGGGAAACGATATGATCAGGGAACCACTCCACCAGCCCAAGGGCATCAAGAACGTCCTGGCCGCTTCTGCTCGCGCCTGGCTGACGCCGAATCGCCTGGCGATGTACTTGATAGGCGTGATGATCTTTTCGCTGGGGGCGCTGTTCTTCATCGTCAGCCAATTGGGCACCGATCCATTGGATGTCTTTGTCATCGCCTTGAACAACCATCTGAAGGTAGGGCTGGGGGCCTGCTCCGCGTTGTTCTCCGTGGGCTTGTTGCTCTGGTGGGCCTTGTGGAACAAACAGTGGCCGCCGCTCAGCCCCTTTGTGACCACGACCTTGACGGGCCTGTTCATCGATCTCTGGCTGTTTCTGGAGTTTGACGGGGTGCTGGCGGCGGCCTTGGGGCCCTATGTGTTGCTCGCCATTGGCCTGGGGCTCTGTGCCTACTCTTCGGCGCTGATCATCATGAGCGGGATCGGCATCCGGGTCATCGACTTGCTGGTGATCAGCATGATGAACAAGCTCGGCTGGTCCTTTACCCTGGCGAAGATGGTGCTGGAGATTTCGGTGTTCGTCATTGGCTGGCTCATGGGCGGGCCATTCGGCATCGGCACCATCGCGTTTCTTCTGATCATTGCGCCGATGATCAAACCGTTCATGAACATGAACGAGCGTTACCTGCACATGGGCAACTATGGACTCAAGCGCCGCGATCCACACTTTGCCCCCCCGGCATCGCTGACTGGCAAGTAGGCTCAGCGCAGGTCCAAGGGTTTCATCGGCTGCTGAAGATATGTAGAGATGTTCCGATCAACTTGTCGCCAGCGGCTGGCAAGTTGAGAAGGGCGTGGATTTGGTATCGCTGGCTGCAACACGGGGAAGTCAGTCTTGCCCCGTGTTGCAGGATGAAGTGGGATCAACGGGGGGTTAACCCGTTGATCACGCGACTTTAATTAACAGAAGCGATCAATGACCCGAACTTCCGAGTTGCTGCGCAACGACTGCCATTCAGTCTTCAGGGTCTCCAGTACCCGGCCGATGAAGTCCTTGTCGGCGGCGGCTTTCTTGCCAACGTAGCCCTGGCCGCGGCGGTACATCTTCAGGCGGGCCGCCAGGTCCTGGTTGTTTTGGTCGAACTCTGTTTCATGGCTATGGGGCGACAGGCAGTCGATATGCACTTGGCCCGACTTGGCAATCCACAGGATGTGGCTGTCGTGGCTGTCTTTCTGTGCGGCGAACATACGTGCCAATTCATCAATAGTGGGTTGATTGTTAAGATTCATTTGTAGCCCCCTTGACCATTTATCGATCTGTCTAAGTTGATTCGCTAATTCATCTTGCTACTTCGGTAAGTTGAACCCTGATACCGGAAACAGGGCGACAGAGGGTGTCTGTCGGATACAGATAAGGCCCAGAGCCTGATGCGTGTAGTTGCCTTGATTAACTGCTACGCAATAGCGTCACAACGAAGAGAAGCAGCGCAAACCTGGATGAAGCTGCCGACATTCCCACCATCGGCCACAAGCATCTTGAAGAGTTTTCGCCAGCTTCCCGTCCTTTGTACTGGACGTTCATGCCAGGTCAGTTTCATCAATCTGCCTTGTGGGCAGTACACATCCGGGTCACAGCTCGGCGGTCAGACGAGCTTGCTCATAACACCTTTGCCTTGTCCCCCGATCGGGGAGACGTCTGCATCATGCAAGGCCGAAATCCTCTCGTCAACGGTTTTGTAGTGAAAATTTTCAGGCACTACATATTGTCTGACAAAAGCCGCAAAGCCATTATCCAGACACCCTTTCGCCCGCCAGGGCAGGTAGAATCGGCGCCTTGAAACAGCTCTGAGGTTGCAGTGGTGGATGTACAACAAGGCTTCGTCCTGACGCGGCACTGGCGCGACACGCCGGCGGGCACGGAAGTCGAATTCTGGCTGGCCACCGATCAGGGACCGCGCCGGATCCGCCTGCCACTGCAGACATCAGTGGCCTTTGTCCCGGCTGCCCAGCGGCCCCAGGCCGAGCGCCTGCTGGCCGATGATCCGGATGTGGAACTTCGCCCCCTGCAATTGCGCGACTTCCAGCAGCGCCCGGTGCTGGGCCTGTATTGCCCGCAGCACAACCAGTTGATACGCCTGGACAAGACCCTGCGCCGTGCCGGGGTCGAGGTGTTCGAGGCCGATATACGGCCGCCGGAACGCTACCTGATGGAGCGCTTCATCACTGCACCGGTGCGCTTCAGTGGGCAGCCTGGCGCGGACGGCCTGCTGCTGGATGCGCAGATGAAACCGGCGCCGGAATATCGACCACGCCTCAAACTGGTGTCCCTGGACATCGAGACCAGCGAGCGCGGCGAGCTGTACTCCATTGCCCTGGAAGGGTGCGGCCAGCGCCAGGTGTACATGCTGGGCAAGGCTCGGGCGCAGGACAGCGCGGTGGATTTCGACCTGGAGTTCTGCGCCAGCCGCGAGCAGTTGCTGGAGCGGCTCAACCAGTGGCTGGCGGTGCACGACCCCGACGCAATCATCGGCTGGAACCTGGTGCAGTTCGACCTGCGGGTGCTCCACGAGCATGCCCGGCGCCTGGCGGTGCCCCTGCGCCTGGGGCGCGGTGGCGCGGAGATGCAATGGCGCGAGCACGGCAGCCGCACCCATTACTTCGCATCGGCGGCGGGACGCTTGATCATCGACGGCATCGAGTCTCTGCGCTCGGCCACCTGGAGTTTTCCCTCGTTCAGCCTGGAAAACGTTGCCCAGACCCTGCTGGGGGAGGGCAAGTCGATCGACAATCCCTACCAGCGCATGGACGAGATCAACCGCATGTTCGCCGAGGACAAGCCAGCCCTGGCCCGCTACAACCTCAAGGACTGCGAGCTGGTGACGCGGATCTTCGCCAAGACCGAGCTGCTGACCTTCCTCCTGGAACGGGCCACGGTCACCGGCCTGCCCGCCGACCGCAGCGGTGGCTCGGTAGCGGCCTTCACCCATCTGTACATGCCGCTGATGCATCGCCAGGGGTTTGTCGCGCCCAACCTCGGCGAGCTGCCGCCCCAGGCCAGCCCGGGTGGCTTTGTCATGGACTCGCGGCCCGGCCTGTACGAGTCGGTGCTGGTGCTGGACTACAAGAGCCTGTACCCGTCGATCATCCGCAGTTTCCTGATCGATCCGGTGGGCCTGGTGGAGGGGCTGCGCCAGTCCGACGATGCACACTCGGTGCCGGGCTTTCGCGGCGCCCGGTTTTCCCGTACGCGGCATTGCCTGCCCTCGATCATCACCCGGGTCGCCGAAGGCCGCGAGCTGGCCAAGCGCGAACACAATGCGCCGCTGTCCCAGGCCTTGAAGATCATCATGAACGCCTTCTACGGGGTGCTCGGCTCCAGTGGCTGTCGCTTCTTCGACACGCGCCTGGCGTCGTCCATCACCCTGCGCGGCCACGAGATCATGGGCCGTACCCGACAGTTGATCGAGGCCCAGGGGCACCAAGTGATCTACGGCGACACCGACTCGACCTTCGTCTGGCTCGGCGGCGCCCATGGCGAGGAACAGGCCGCGCACATCGGCCGGGCCCTGGTGGAACAGGTCAATCAGTGGTGGAGCGAACACCTGCGGCAGGAGTACGGCCTGGAAAGCGCCCTGGAGTTGCAGTTCGAAACCCACTACAAGCGTTTCCTGATGCCCACCATCCGCGGTGCCGAGGAGGGCAGCAAGAAGCGTTACGCCGGGTTGGTGCAGCGCGCCGACGGCCGCCAGGAAATGGTCTACAAGGGCCTGGAGACGGTGCGCACCGACTGGTCGCCCCTGGCCCGGGAATTCCAGCAGGAGCTGTACCAGCGGATCTTTCATCGCCAGCCTTACCAGGACTATGTGCGTGACTACGTCGAGCGCACCCTGGCCGGGCAACTGGATGAGCTGCTGATCTACCGCAAGCGCCTGCGCCGGCCCCTGGACGACTACGAGCGCAACGTGCCGCCCCATGTGCGGGCGGCGCGCCTGGCGGACGAGTACAACCGCGAGCAGGGCCGGCCGTTGCAGTACCAGAACGGTGGCTGGATCAGCTACGTGATCACCCAGGCCGGCCCGGAGCCCCTGGAGAATCGCCGCGCGGCCATCGACTACGAACACTACTTGAGTCGGCAGCTGCAACCGGTGGCGGACGCCATCCTGCCGTTCGTGCAGGACGATTTCAGCACCCTGGTGGGTGGCCAGATGGGCTTGTTCTAAGGGCCTTCAATCCACCACGAACAGCTTGGCCCCCACGGCGCTGTAGGAGCGGTGTGGCTCGGCGTTGTCCGCTACCTGGTAGCTCATGCCCGGGGTCAGCACGAACACCCGGCCGTCTTCCAGTTCGGTGTGCAATTCGCCTTCCAGGCACAGCAGGATGTGCCCCTTGGAACACCAGTGATCGGCCAGGTAGCCGGGGGTGTACTGCACCATGCGCACGCGCATCGGGCCGAACTGGCGGGTGCGCCACAAGGCGCTGCCGCTCTCGCCGGGATGCTCGGTGGGTTCGATGCTCGACCAGTCGGTGGTGGCGAAGGGAATTTCACTGATGTGCATGGCAGGCTCTTGCAGGGGAGAGGGAGGTGTTGTGGGTCAGTCGTCCACGGCTTCACACAGGCCACTGGCACCGTGCGCGTCGGTGTACTTCACGGTCACCGATTCGTCGTCCTCGACGCTGATCAACAGGCTGATTTGCGGCGCCTTGACCTGGAAATGCCGGTCATCCACGGCGCTGTGCTTGATCTCCTTGCCGTTGATGTAGACCGGCCCGCCCTGGTCGGCGCTGACCGCCAGATTGCCCGGACAGGAAACGTTGAATAGCGGGATACCTTCGGCATGGGCCGCACCGGCGGCAATCAGCAAGGTGCCCAACAACAGGATTTTGCGCATCACCCACTCCTCTTGGAAAAGCGCCGGGCACGCTAGAGGCAGGCGCCGTCTTGTGCCCCGGATCAGTGGCTAGCCTAGCGTTTGCCGCGACCTTGCGCGAGCGGAATATTGACCCCGGGCCAGAGCGGTTTCAGGCTTTTGTAGGACAAAAAAAACCGTGGACGCACGCTTGACGAATATGTCAGGTTTCCTGGGCCTCAATGGGCGAGTGATAGGACGATCTCGCAAGCGGGGTCGTGTGTGTTCTATCAGGTTCTTTTTGTCTGGAACAAGGACGTAACAATGTCAAAGCTACTGTCAAAAGCATTCTTGGAAGCCACCGGGAACGAGATCAATCCGTTCGCTCAGGCCAGCAACGCCTACCAGCAGGTCCAGGCCTTCAGCCACTTGTACGACCGCGGCGGCAGCGAGCTGGTCAACGGCAAGCCATCCTTCACCGCTGACCAGGCGGCGGACTCGATCCTGCGCAAGGGCCTGTCCTGGCATGACCAGAACGGCGACGGCAAGATCGACCTGAGCTACAGCTTCCTCACTGCCAAACCGGCCAACTACAACCCGGCCCTGGGTAGCTTCAGCGAGTTCAGTGCACTGCAGAAGGCTCAGGCTCAACTATCGCTGCAGTCCTGGTCGGACGTGGCCAACATCACCTTCACCGAGTCCGCCAAGGGCGGTGATGGGCACCTGAGCTTCGGCAACTACAACGTCAGCACCGGCGGCGCGGCCTTTGCCTACCTGCCGTCCGGCAGCAGTTACGACGGCCAGTCCTGGTACCTGATCAACGACCAGTACCGGGTCAACGAAACCCCGGGCAACGGCAACTACGGTCGCCAGACCCTGACCCACGAGATCGGCCACAGCCTGGGCCTGTCCCACCCGGGCGTATACAACGCCGGCAGCGGCAGCCCCACCTACAACGACGTCACCTACGCCCAGGACACCCGTGGCTACAGCCTGATGAGCTACTGGAGCGAGAGCCACACCGGGCAGGACTTCAGCAAGGACGGCGGCGGCGCCTACGCCTCGGCGCCGTTGCTGGACGATATCGTCGCGGTGCAGAAGCTCTACGGCGCCAACCACGAGACTCGTGCCGACGACACCGTCTATGGCTTCAACTCCAACACCGAGCGGGATTTCTACAGCGCCCATAGCGCCTCCGACAAGCTGGTGTTCGCAGTCTGGGACGGCGGCGGCAACGATACCCTGGACTTCTCCGGCTTCACCCAGGACCAGAAGATCAACCTCAACGAGGGTGGTTTCTCTGATGTCGGCGGCCTGGTGGGCAACGTTTCCATCGCTCACGGGGTGACCGTGGAAAACGCCATCGGCGGCTCGGGCAATGACCTGCTGATCGGCAACGCGGTGGCCAACCTCCTCGAAGGCGGTGCCGGCAACGACATCATCTACGGCGGCGGTGGCGGCGACACCTTGTGGGGTGGGGCCGGGGCCGACACCTTCGTGTATGGTGCGGCGTCGGACTCGACCTTCGATGCACCGGACTGGATCATGGATTTCGTCAGTGGCGAAGACAAGATCGACCTCACCGGCATCCCGCAGTTCGCCACGGGTGGCGCGACCCTGAACTTCGTCAGCGGCTTCACCGGCCATGCGGGTGATGCGATCCTCACCTACTACGCCGAGACCAACCAGACCAGCCTGATGATCGACCTGACCGGTCATGGCGCGGTGGACTTTGCCGTGGGTACCGTTGGCCAGGCTGCGGTGACCGACATCATCGCCTGATCACCGGGCACTCCGGGAGCGGCGCGCAAGGCGTCGCTCCTCAGGCCGATCGCTTCAGTCACCGCCTCCGCCGCCGCACCCACCCCCGCCACAGCCACTGCTGTCGCCCCCGCCGCCATCACTGCCGCCGCTGCCCCCATCGCCGCCAAAGCGCGAACTGTCATTGCTGTCACTGCTACTGCTGCTGTCACTGGCGCTGGTGGAATCGCTGCCGTGCAAGTCGCTGCCGCAGTGAATCACGCTGCTGGTGCCGTTGTCCGCCACGCGGCGCAGGGACTGGCAGTCGGCGACATAGTGAAAACCCTTGGCGATCTTCAGCTTGCTGTCCAGGGCGAACAGCAGCGGCAGGCGGCTGGGACTGGCGGGGTTGATGTTTTCCTCCAGACAGGCCTGGCGCCAGACTCGGCGCAGGCCCAGGTCGCTCTGCTGCGCGGGGTTCTGGCGGAGGGACGCTGCCGGGGTGTGGTGGAGAAACTGGCCGAAGGCCTTGTCACAGAATGCCTGGTAGTCGCGGGTGTGCAGGATGAACTCGTGCCACAGATCATCCACCACCTGGGAGGGCATCGACACATAGCGCTGGCCGCTTTTCAGATAGGCCAGGAAGAACTGCCGCAACCCCTGGGCCACCAGTTGGCAGTCCTTGAGGCTCAGGTGCGGATGCTGGGTGCGCAGCGGCGCGAACAGCCGCGGCGGCAGGCTGAAATCGCGGATATGGGCTTCGCGGCGCAAGGCCACCAGGGCGGCCTGACGGCGCCAGAGCACCAGGATCAACGCCAGGGCAACCACTGCGGGAAAGATCAACAGCATGCTCGCACTCCGCCGGAAAAAGTGTCGAGACAGTGGCGCAAAGCCGGATTTTGTTCAAGCGGCGCCGGCTCTCGCCCCTTGACGGTCACCGGCAGGCCTGCAGGGCAGGGCTCCTGCGGCGGTCATCGGGGACAGGCAGGGCAAAGAGTCACGGATCGCTAGAAAGCGTTTCTATTCTGTGTGCATTGCCGGCCGGGCCAAGCGGCTGGCCAAGGATTTCACACCACACGGACGTCTTGTCATGAAACCAAGCAGCACCTCGATCGCCTGCGCTGTCAGCCTTGCCAGCCTGTGCCTGTTGTCCTCCGCCCACGCCGACCAGGGCAGTGACACGGTGGCCCGCCTGACCCAGTTGTACAACGACACCCGCCAGGATTGCGGCGGCCCGTCGAAGCCGGCCTTTCTCTGCTCCGGCGTACTGTTTCGCGCCACCTGGCCCTCCACCGACTACCAGTTCTACAGCATCAGCCCGAAAAGCCAGGCCAGCGGCGGGGTCTCGGCGTCCTACCTGCGCAAGGACTCCAAATACCGCAAGCTGGCCTACGGGCTGCAGAGCGGTTTCATCTTCGACACCATCTTCGGCAACCCCAAGGACCACCAGGATTATGCGGTGCTCTGTTCCTTTCCCATCGATGCCGCCACCGACGACCGCGGGCAGCAGGGCTGCACCGATTCGCGGCGCACCCCGGGCAATGTCGAGAAGTACTGCCACGAGATCGGCGTGACCAGTGCCGAGCAGTGGGGCGCCAACTACCGGCAGAACCGCGGCGATCACTCGCGCCAGTGCTCCTTCGATGTGCGTGACGAGCGCAACACCGCCGCCGGCCCGGCGTTCTACCAGAGCATTCGCTCCATGGCGCAAATCGCCGCGGAATCCTTCGGTACCCAGAATGAACTGCGCCTGGCCAAGTGGGAGGAAAAGCCGCCGCAGTCGCCGTCGATCCTGGCCCTGTTCTACACCGAGGATCCGGGCCTGGAGGGCGCCCGCCTGAACCAGATCCAGTGGTACAAGGCAGTGCAGCAATACCTGCCGGTGATCAACATGAAGCTGCCGCAGACCCCGGCGCAGGATGCAAGCTTCGTCTATGACAACAAGAAGCAGGTGATCTACCCCATCACCGAGAAGAACAGCTGCGAGCGCTATGTGCAGAGCGCGGTGTGGGTCGAGCGCGACGACCCGGGCTTCGGCAAGAAGGTCATGACCCTGGAAGTGACTCCTACCGATTGCGGGCGCAACGTCAAAGACAACCAGACCAACAACTTCTTCAACGAACTGGCCAGCGACCACTACCTTGATGCCCAGTGGAAGAACAACCCGGACAACCGCGACAGCAGCGTCGGCAGCATGCGCCGGCAACTGGTCTGCCACTTCAACATTGCCCGCAACAAGCCCGAGTGGAACCTCGAGCCGTCGCGGCCCTACACCTCCAACGAAGACTCCATCGCCAAGGGCTGCAACAACACCTGACCCCGCCCCTGTAGGAGCTGGCTTGCCAGCGAACAGACCCGCCAGCCTGGCGCCGCCTATGGGTACACCTTCGCCGGCAAGCCGGCTCCTACAGAACCGCGCTCGCCGGCAATCCCCTTGTAGGAGCTGGCTTGCCAGCGAACAGGCCCTCCAGCCTGGCGCCGCCTATGGGTACGCCTTCGCCGGCAAGCCGGCACCTACAAAACCGCGCCCGCCGGCAATTCCCGTGTAGGAGCTGGCTTGCCAGCGAACAGGCCCGCCAGCCTGGCGCCGCCTATGGATACGCCTTCGCCGGCAAGCCGGCTCCTACAAAACCGCGCCCGCCGGCAATCCCCCTGTAGGAGCTGGCTTGCCAGCGAACAGGCCCGCCAGCCTGGCGCCGCCTGTGGGTACGCCTTCGCCGGCAAGCCGGCTCCTACAAAACCGAGCCCGCCGGCAATCCCCCTGTAGGAGCTGGCTTGCCAGCGAACCCCCGTCAGACGTGGTCGATATCCACATCCCGCGTCTCATGCAGGCACAACAGGCCGACCACCAGGCTGACCCCGGTGATCAGCACCGGGTACCACAGGCCATAGAAGATATCGCCGGTATACACCACCAGGGCGAACGACACCGTCGGCAGGAAGCCGCCAAACCAGCCGTTGCCGATGTGGTAGGGCAGGGACATCGAGGTGTAGCGGATGCGGGTCGGGAACAGTTCCACCATCAGCGCGGCCAGCGGGCCGTAGCACATGGCGGCAATCAGGATCAGGGCAACGATCAGCGCCACCACCATGGCCTTGTTGACGTTCTGGCTGTCGGCCTGCTGCGGATAGCCGGCCAGGGTCACGGCGCCGCGCAGGGCCGCTTCATCGAAACCGTCGAGCTTCACCTCACCGACATTCACCTGCACCGGGCTGCCGGCGGGGGCGGCGACGCTGCTGTAGGGCAGGCCCTGTTTCACCAGGAAGGTCTTGACCTTGTCGCAGGGGCTGTCGAAGCGCGCCTTGCCCACCGGGTCGAACTGGAAGGTGCAGGTAGCCGGGTCGGCAATGACGCTGATGGGCGCCTGGCGGCTGGCCTGGTCGATGGCCGGGTTGGCGTAGTGGGCCAGGGCCTTGAAGATCGGGAAGTACAGCAGCGTGGCCAGCAGCAGGCCAAGCATCAGCACTGGTTTGCGCCCGATCTTGTCCGAGAGCCAGCCGAAGAAAATGAACATCGGCGCGCCAATCACCACCGCGATGATCAGCAGGCTGTTGGCCAGGGCCGGGTCCATCTTGAGGAACTGGGTGAGGAAGAACAGAACGTAGAACTGCGCGGCATAGAAGGTCACCGCCTGCCCGGCGTTGATGCTGAACAGGGCAATCAGCACCACCTTGAGGTTTTCCCATTTGCCGAAGGATTCGCTGATCGGTGCGGTGCTTGCCTTGCCTTCTTCCTTCATTTTCAGAAAGGCCGGCGACTCGTGCAGGCTCATGCGGATCCAGGTGGAAATGCCCAGCAGCACGATCGACAGCAGGAACGGCAGGCGCCAGCCCCAGACCTCGAACTGATCGCCGGTGAAGTAACGGCAGGCCAGCACCACCAGCAGCGACAGCAGCAGGCCGAGGGTCGCGGTGGACTGGATCCAGCTGGTGTGGAAACCGCGCTTGCCCTGGGGCGCATGTTCGGCGACATAGGTCGCGGCGCCGCCGTACTCACCACCCAGGGCCAGGCCCTGGAGCATGCGCAGGGCCACCAGGATGATCGGCGCGGCGATGCCGATGCTGGCGTAATTGGGCAACAGGCCCACGGCGAAAGTCGCCAGGCCCATGAGAATGATGGTGGCGAGGAAGGTGTACTTGCGCCCGATCATGTCTCCCAGGCGGCCGAACACCAGGGCGCCGAAGGGGCGCACCACAAAGCCTGCGGCAAAGGCCATCAAGGCGAAGATGAACGCGGTGGTGTCGTTGACCCCGGCGAAGAACTGCTTGCTGATCACCGCCGCCAGGGCGCCGTAGAGGAAGAAGTCGTACCACTCGAACACCGTGCCGAGGGACGAGGCGAAGATCACCTTCTGGCTGCCCTTGGCGGCGGACTCGTCCAGGGGCGCATTGAGAGGCTGAGCGTGTTCTGACATAGGGGGCTTCCTTACAGTGATTATTGTTGTTGTTCCACTGCCGGCGCCGTGACCGGTGCCGTTGTTGCAGATTCATCGCGCGCGCTGAATCTTGTTTTCCTCACCCGTAGGAGCTGGCTGGCCAGCGCAGAGGCCCTTGGGCCAGGTGCCGGCCTTGAGGACGCCTTCGCCGGCAAGCCGGCTCCTACATCAGGTGCATCTGTTGCTGTTGTCCCGTAGGAGCTGGCTTGCCAGCGAAGAGGCCCTTGGGCCAGTTGCCGGCCTTGGGGACGCCTTCGCCGGCAAGCCGGCTCCTACATCAGGTGCATCTGTTGCTGTTGTCCCGTAGGAGCTGGCTTGCCAGCGAAGAGGCCCGTGAGCCAGTTGCCGGCCTTGGGGACGCCTTCGCCGGCAAGCCGGCTCCTACATCAGGTGCATCTGTTGCTGTTGTCCCGTAGGAGCTGGCTTGCCAGCGAAGAGGCCCGTGAGCCAGGAGCCGGCCTTGGGGATGCCTTCGCCGGCAAGCGGGCTCCTACGGTCATGCCGGGGTGGCGGGTTCTCTGGTCTGGACGCTGCTCCTGGGAACGTTGGCAAGAATCAGTTCGGCGGCTTTCTCGGCGATCATCAGGGTCGGCGAGCAAGTGTTGCCGGAGGTGATGCGCGGCATGATCGAGGCGTCGGCGATGCGCAGGCCCGGAATGCCATGCACCCGCAGTTGCGCATCGACCACCGCATCGGCGTCGGCGCCCATGCGGCAGGTGCCCACCGGGTGGAAGATGGTGGTGCCGATGCGTGCGGCAGCCTCGTGCAATTGTGCATCGCTTTGCAGTTCGGGCCCGGGCAGGTACTCACTGGGCTTGAACGGCCGCAGGGCCGGGGCGTCGACGATGCGCCGGGTCAGGCGGATGGCCTCGGCGGCCACCCTCAGGTCCTCTGGATGGCTCAGGTAGTTGGGCTGGATCAGCGGCGCATCACCCGGTTCCAGCGAGCGGATTTGCACCCGGCCCCGGCTCTGCGGGCGCAGGTCGCAGACCGAGGCGGTAAAGGCCGGGAAGCTGTGCAGCGGCTCGCCGAAGCGCTCCAGGGACAGCGGCTGCACGTGGTATTCGAGGTTGGCCCGGGTCTGCTCCGGCCCCGAGCGAGCGAAGGCCCCCAACTGGCTGGGCGCCATCGACAGCGGGCCGCTGCGGTCATACAGGTAGCGCAGGCCCATGCCCATCTTGCCCCACAGGCTGCCGGCGATCTGGTTCAGCGTGCGGGCGTTTTCCAGCTTGTAGATCAGGCGCAGTTGCAGGTGATCCTGGAGGTTGCCGCCGACTCCGGGCAGGGCATGGCTGACACCAATGCCCAAGCGTTGCAGGAGTGGGGCAGGGCCGATACCGGAGCGCTGCAGGATGCTCGGCGTGCCAATCGAGCCGGCGCAGAGAATGATCTCCCGGCGCGCCTTGAAGTTCTCCAGGCGCCCCTGGCAGTGAGCGCGGACTGCCACCGCGCGGCCGTCCTCGAGGATCAGCCGCTGCACCTCGATGCCGGTCAGCACCACCAGGTTGGGGCGCTGGGCAATCGGCTTGAGAAAGGCCTTGGCGGCGTTCCAGCGCACCCCGGCCTTCTGGTTGACCTGGAAGTAGCCGCAGCCCTCGTTGTCGCCACCGTTGAAGTCATCGGTGTTGGCGATGCCGCTCTGTTCGGCGGCCGTGCGGAAGGCATCGAGGATCGGCCACGACAGGCGCTGGCGCTCCACTCGCCATTCGCCCTGGGCGCCGTGCAGTGCGCTGCCCCCGGCAAAATGGTTCTCGCTCTTCTTGAACAGCGGCAGCACATCGTTCCAGCCCCAGCCCGGGTTGCCCTCGGCGGCCCAGCCATCGTAGTCGGCGGCCTGGCCGCGCATGTAGATCATGCCGTTGATCGACGAGCAGCCCCCCAGTACCTTGCCCCGCGGGTAGCTCAGGCTGCGGCCTTGCAGGCCAGGCTCGGCCTCGGTCTTGAAGCACCAGTCGGTGCGCGGGTTGCCGATGCAGAACAGGTAGCCCACGGGAATGTGGATCCAGGGGTAGTTGTCGCGGCCGCCGGCTTCCAGCAACAGGACCCGGTGCTGGGGGTTGGCCGACAGGCGATTGGCCAGGAGGCAGCCGGCGGGGCCGGCGCCGACCACGATGTAGTCGTAGGCGTCAAAGGCAGGAAGCATCCGTAACCTCGTTTTTCGTTCTTATTGGGAGCCATCCTAGTTGTTAGCTTTCGTTAAAAGAATGTTAGTTTTTACCCACCCGCTGTGCGTTTTCTAACAGTGACGACCTGCGACATCGACAAGGAATTTGTATGTTCGACTGGAATGACCTGCGTTTTTTCCTCGAGCTGCAACGCAGCGGCCGCCTGCTCACCGCCGCGCGTCGGCTGAACACCACCCACGCCACGGTGGCCCGGCACATCGAGGCCGTGGAGAAGGCCCTGGGCACCGCGCTGTTCGTCCAGCATGCCCAGGGCTACGAGCTGACCCCGGCCGGCGAGGCGCTGCTCAAGCATGCCGAGGCCATGGAGAACGTCGCCTTGCTGGTGCAGGAGGAGATCACCCAGTCCAGCGCGCCCCTGGGCAAGATCCGCGTCGGCGTCACCGAGGGCCTGGGGGTCAAGTTCCTCGCCAGCCGCATGTATGGCCTGTTCGAACGCTATCCGGGGCTTGAAGTGGAACTGGTGGCGGTGCCGCGCTTTGTCAGCATTCTCAACCGCGAGGCAGAGATCAGCATCCACCTGGAGCGTCCCAGCGCCGACATGCTGGTGACCCGCAAGCTCACCGACTACTGCCTGGCGCTGTACGCCAGCCAGGCCTACCTGGACCGCGCGCCGCCCCTGCAGCACCGCGAAGACCTGGGCCGCCACGCCTGGATCGGCTACGTCGACGACCTGCTGTTCAGCCAGGAACTGATGTTCCTCAACAGCTTCTGTCGCAACCCCCAGGTGGTGTTCCACAGCACCAGCGTCATCGCCCAGCAGGAAGCGGCCCGCTCGGGCCTGGGGATTGCCGTGCTGCCGTGCTACATGGCCGCGGACGACCCGCAACTGGTGCCCTTGCTACCGGCCGAGCGCATCCAGCGTGCCTACTGGATCAGCACCCGCCGCGAGCTGCACAAGTCCGTGCGGCTGCGGGTGGTCTGGGATTACCTGGTGCAGTTGTGCATTCAGGAGCAGGGGCTGTTGTTGGGGCCACAGAGTGGGCTGGAGTGAGCGCACTGGTGAAGAGGCGGCAATCGCCGTAATCGTGGGCTGGCTAGCTGGCGCTGTAGCACCCGCGGCGCAAGGGCATAGAGAGGTGTGAGCCCACGGTTGCGGTTTGTTTTGAGTCGATGCGCCCGCTCGGCACGCAGATTACCTGGGCTCCAGGGTTACGCCCTTGGCAGTCAGTCACGACGGTTCAATAGGTCTCAATGAGTTTCACGCACCAACCCACTGCGCGGGTGAGTTTCTCCTGGGCATTACCTCCCAGATCTATCCATTCCAGGCCGGATTTGAGGTTGCCTAACGCCTGGCGGTTGAGGGTGCTGGTGCTGACCACGCGTGAGGCCCCGGCTTGCAGTCGGCTCAGGGCATCGAGCATCTGTGTGCGACTTTCGACGATGAGCTGTGCCTTGTCTGCGATGGACAAGGCGACCTGCCTGCATTGTTGATCATTTCTATGAATCTTGTTCCTGATCTCGCCGATCTGCGACATCAGTTTGCCCGCTCTCTTTACCTGCAGGTCATCCTGGAACGCGGCAACCGAGTTATAGGACAGTTGGCTGAATACCCTTTGGAGCTGCGCCGTGCCGGGATAACGGTCAGCGTGAAAGGTTGCCAGAGTCGTGTGGTCATCGGCAGTGCCGGCATAACGTGAGTGGATTTTTTCCAACACGCTTTCAAGCGTCAGAATGTGCTCGTCAATTTCCTTGGTGGCTTTTTTCAGTGCTGGTAGGAGATGTTCCGGACCCGCTGTCTTGACGCTTTGAAAGGCGCTGTGAAAGTCTGGCAGCTGATTGGCGATGACACGCAGTTTCTCTAACAGTGAGATCAGTTGCTCTGCACTCCAATCCCTCCCCAAGGGCAATACCACCGACTCATCGAGCCCTTTCACTAGCACACAGAGGCATGGCTGATCCTCGGGGGATATCTCGAAGAGTTCCAAGAATTCGGGGACGAATCGGGCGGTGGCCTTTGACGTGTCCCTGGCAATCCTTTGTTGTACTTTTTCCCAGTTTTGGCCCAGGTCTTGGAAAGCCTGCTCGTCTCGAAGAGCTCTTATGTCATCACCGGGGTGTTGCGCAGAGGAGAGTACTTGACCTGGAAAGGCAGCAACCTCTCCTCCAGACCGGTCGATCGCCAACGTGGTGGTGGCCTTTGGGTCTAGCAGGATAAAGCCAACTTTGCTCCCCATTGCCCTATCGACGTCATCCAGATCAGCGATCAGCTTGGTGAGCTTTTTCTGATCGGCGTTGCGCGGGGCAAGCAACACGCAGAGCAACGGTTGCTGAGTTAGGGGCTCTTGCCGGGTGTGAAACCAATCGACAAGTTCTTGTGGCGATGCGGAACTGATGAGCATTGCAATATCCCTATCAACAAAGCAGAGGTTAGCCGTGCAGCACTGACAAAGTGCCGGGCGGTGCAAGAATAGTGCATATCGACGCACGATACTGCTCTACTGAAGTCCTGTTGCTGCTTCGGATATTGTCGTCATCCCGTCACGCATCCTCTGTCTTGCGCTTGCTGATAGCCGTATTGCCCAGGCGATGTGGATGAGTTCCGACTGGGCATTCAGAGCATCGGCCCGCAATGGGCCGAGCTGCGGATTGGCGCTCCCGGCTTGATGTCGACAAAGCGCGAGCCATAGGACTGTGCATTCAGCGGTCCGCCGGCGCGGCCCATGCCCAGCCCGCCGGCGCTGCGGGTCTCGCCGTCCTGCAAGAGCGGGTCGAGGCAGGCGCGCCAGTCCACCAGGCGCAGGCTTATCGCCTGGCGCCGTTGCAGCTCACCGTCCAGCAGAGGGCTGGAGCGGTGCCACAGGTACTTGCTGAACAGCAGGGCATCGCCGGGCTCGAAGGCCTGTTCGATGCGCTGCTCCTCGAAGCAGTCGGTGAGCACCCCGGGAGTGGCGTAGGTCTGGTGCAGCAGGGCGCAGAACTCGTCGACCGATTCGCCCCGCGCCAGTTTCTGCGCCAGCAGCCGCGAGAACTGGAAATTCTCCTGGGCCGAGAACAGCGACAGCGGCACCCAGGCCATGCCACCGCCCTGGCCTTCGGGGTGGATCGGCTGCAACGGCAACCACAGGCTGAAGGCCGGGTCCTGGGGGCGGATGTAGCGAAAGTTCAGCGAGTCGTAGTGCCAGGCAAACCCCGTGCGGCCCACCCCCAGCTCGAAGCTCTGGGCCTCGCACATGATCAGCCGGCTGCCGCAGAGGAAGGTCAGCGCCTGGGCGAATGCCGGTTGCTGATAGAGGCGCTCAAGGATGCCGACCTGTCCCAGGCGGTGGGTCAGCCGAGTGAAACCGTCGCTGTGGGCCGGGGGGGGCGGGGGCGCGGCACGCAGCTGACTGTCGGCCAGCTCCCGCAACTGGTGGATGGCGCTGGGGGTCAGCAACTGGCGCAGCTTGATGTAACCGCGCGTCTTGAAATGCTCCAGGTCGTCCTGGCCCAGGCGGAGCGGATTGACCAGGGCAGGGGCGCTTTCAGGCAGGGCCGAGGGCAGGTTCACGGGCGTATTCCATTACCGGAGAAGTGAGCCTTGAGTATGGGCGACAGCGGTGGGGGTGGCAGGCTGGATTCGACCTTGGACTGTGTGTTTGCGACACCGTGAAAGCCGCGGCCTCAGTCCGGCGGCCGGGCAGACGGGCTGGCTGCGGCGCTTGGCTGCAGGGTCTCAGGCGCCAGCACCTGCTCACGTCGCTGAGGCTGTGCGGTGTGCCTGTGGCCAGCCAGCAACACGCCCATGGCCAACAGGCAGGCGCCCCCCGCGAGGGCCATGGCCAGGCGAAAACCGCTGGTCATGGCGGCGTCATAGAGTTCGCCCAGCAGTGGGCTGTCCAGGGGCAGGCGGTGTTCGGTCACCGCCTGCCGGGCCAGGTCGCTGGCACCCTGGATGCCCGCCAGGGTCGCCGATGCGCTGAGGGCCCGCACCGCCTGGGCGCTCATCAGGCTGCCGAGCAGGGCAATGCCGACACTCATGCCAGTCTGACGCAGGGCGTTCATGCTGGCCGAGGCGATCCCGGCGCGTTCCGGTGGGGCGCAGGCCATGACGGTCAGGCCAGTGGCCGGCACCGCTAGGCCCATGCCCAGGCCCAGCAGGGCGAACAGGCTGCCCACCTGCCAGTACGGCGTGTGGGCTGCGAAGCCGGCCATGGCAGCCATCGCCAGGCCCACCAGCCCATAGCCGCCGACCATCAGCCAGCGCAGTGGCAGGCGGGCGTTGAGGCGGCCGAAGAGGAGGGACACAGTCGCCATGACGATGAACTGCGGGAGCAGGCGCAAGCCGGTGTCGGCCGCAGACCAGCCCTGGATCTGCTGCAGGAAGATCGAGAAAAAGAACAGACTGCTGTAGCAGGAAAACCCGAGGATGAACGAGGCCAGGTTGGCCACCGCGAACGGCCGCTGGCGAAACAGTTCCAGGGGCACCAGCGGTCGTGACACCCGGCGTTCCACCAGGCCGAAAGCCAGCAGCCCGGCGCCGGCCAGCAGCAGCGCGAGCAGGGCCCCCGGGCTGTCGAAACCGTCCTCGCCGGCAAGGATCAGGCCATAGGTCAGGGCCGCCAGCCAGAACACGCTGAGGGCCTGGCCCAGGGGATCGAGGGCGGCGTGTTGCGGGTGCTTGCGTTCGCTGATGCCCCACAGGCCCAGGACCAGGGCCAGCAGGCCAATGGGCAGGTTGATCAGGAAGATGCTCTGCCAACCCATGGACTCCAGCAGCAGGCCGCCCAGCAGCGGGCCGAGGATCAGCGCCAGGGCGCTGAAGGCCGACCAGCCGCCGATCACGTGGGCCCGTTGCCGGGGATCGGGGAAGGCGTGGCTGAGGATCGGCATCGCTCCGGGGATCAGCAAGGCCCCGGCCAGGCCCTGCACCGCGCGCCCGGCCAGCAGCAGCGACAGGTCCTGGGCCAGGGCGCAGAGCAGCGAGCCCAGGGTGAACAGCAGCACCCCGGCCAGCCAGCCGCGCTTGTGGCCGAAGCGGTCGCCCAGGGGGCCGGCGGAGAGCATGAAGGCAGAAAGGCAGATGGCGTAGGCGTTGACCACCCATTGCAGGCCGGCCAGGTCGGTGGCCAGCGCCTGCTGCAGGGTCGGCAGGGCGACGTTGACGATGCTGATGTCCAGTGACGCGAGGAAGGTCCCCAGGTAAGCGGCGGCCACCAGGGCCGGGCGACGATAGCGTTGCATGACACGACTCCCTCGCTGGGCAGGAAAGGCAGCGGGCGGCATCAGATTAGTATTCGACTGACCGTCGGTCAATGGAAAATGATATGCTTTCTCAACTCTCTTTTCCCGGGCAATTCCCCTAGACTGTCGGCCTTTGTGCATCAGCCGGATTGCTTCATGAACGTGAAACCCTCTTCGCCCCACGAGCGCACGGCCGATCAGCCACGGCCGCGGACCAAGCCCGCCGAGGTGCGCCTGGAAGAGTTGATGGCCGCCGCCGAGGCGCTGTTCCTCAGCCAGGGCGTGGAGGCCACCACCATCAGTGAAATCGTCTCCCGGGCCGAGGTGGCCAAGGGCACCTTCTATCACTACTTCGAATCGAAGAACGACATGCTGGTGGCCCTCGGGCAGCGCTATACCCGGCACTTTCTCGAACGCCTGGAACTGGCGGTGAATGCCTGCCCCGAGGACGACTGGGAGGCGCGGATCTGCAGTTGGATCCGCGCCAGTGTCCAGGTTTACCTGGAGACCTACCGGCTGCACGACATCGTCTACCCCAGCCACCATCACCATGACCGTGGCAACCCGGAAAAAAGCGCGATCCTCCAGCAATTGCTGGGCATTCTCGAAGGTGGCCAGCAGGCGGGCACCTGGTCTCTGGCCCAGCCGGAGGTCGTGGCTTCGCTGATCTACGCCGGGGTGCATGGCGCTACCGACGATGTGATCGCCGCCGGCGAGGACGATGGCCGGGCCTTGGCCGAGGCCATTGTCCAGGCCTGCCTGCGCATGTTGGGCCTGCAGCCTTCTTGATGTTTCCACGGGTAAAAGGAACGACCCTGCGTTGAAAAAGATCAACCTCATTCTCGGCGCCGCCCTGGCGCTGTACCTGGCGTACCAGGCCTATGGCTCGTTCTACTACGGCACGCCGTATCAGGGCCGCGACTACAGCCCCGACCAAGCCTTCTACTACCAGAAGTACCGCTTGTTCAGCTGGCGCACCTGGATTCCCACCATGACCATGCCCGGCGATGGCGACAGCTCGCGCTACAGCGTTGGTGGCTACCTGCGGGTGTTCAAGGCCGACGGCACGCTGCAGGGGCAGTCCTATGACGACTGCATCGCGGTGGTGGAAGTGTTCTGGTACGACGATGCGGTGGGCGGTTTCGGCTGCAGCGAGCACTTGATAAGTCTCTCGCCGACTGCCGGCAAAAGCTGAGCCCCGTGGCGGCCGGCAAGGCGCTCAGCGCCAGATTCCCTGGGACTTGGCGAAATCCAGTTTCGGGTCCGCCACCTTGATGAAGTTCACCGCTGCCCCCGACCAGCCGCCTTCCATTTCAGCGCTGAGGTGATAGTTCAGCAGGTTGTACTGGATGCCGGTGTTCCCCAGTTGCGGGTAGCCGATGCGAGTGGTGATGGTCTGTAGCAGGCTGGAAATCAGGTACTGCAAGGGTGAGTCGCAGGCCTTGATGGCGATTCCATAGTCGAAGCCCTGATCATCCCGCTCGCGGAAGTACCCGAGAAAATCGCGCTTGCCTAGGTCGCTGTGCAGTTCCTCGTTGAAGGCCTGCCGGCTGGCTTCCAGGTCCTGGGCATTGGCCCGTGGCAGCTTCAGGGCGTTGTTGAGGTTTTTCTGGGTCACGCAGCCCTGGGTGACAATCACTTCGGGCATCAGGGTGACATCCATTTCGCCGTGGCTGTGCAGATGGTTGTGCCAACTGTTCAGGCTTGTGCGCAGGGCCTCCACGCTGTTGCCCGTATAGCCGTGGTAGCCGTAGATGTAGGTCGGTGGCAGGAGCTGGTCCCTGACGGAGAACGACTGCGTCGGCGTCAGTTCTGCGAATGATGCGCCATACACCAGGCTGCTGTAGTGATCGACAGATTCCCCCAGCAGCGAGACCTGGAGGTTGCGCACCGACTTGCCGTTTTCCAGGGCTTCGAACAGCCTCGCTTCGTTGAGCTGTGACTTGATTTCAATGGTGGCGACCACCCCTTCGATCAGGTACACGTCGGCGGATCCGAAGGTGCGCAGGATGGGGAAATCGCTGCGGTAGATGATCAGGTCGATCTGCTTGGAGATGCCGTCATAGGCATCGATGATCTGCCCCGAGCCGACGCTGACGTTGCTGGGCAGGAAGCGCTGCAGCACGTCGCGGATGAAACTCTCCCGGGCATCGCCGAGCACCGTCCTGTGGTTGGCGATGGTGCTGCTGACTTCATAGCTGCTTTCCAGGAGCTTGGCGATGGACTTGGCCCATTGGCTGATGATTGCCATGTGTTCTTCCTTGAGGGGTGAGAGAGCAGGTGGGCGCCAGAGTATCAGGGCATCAACAATTGGAAATAGCCGCTGGCCAGAGCTTCGCCGTTGACCAGCAATCGCACGCCGTGGCGCCCGGGATAGTGGCGGCGGGTGGTCAATTCGCGGATCTGCTGGCTGCGGCCAAGCTCCACCTGGGCCAGGCCTTGCAGGGTGAAGGTCTTGAGCTTGAACACCTTGCTCGCGGTGGCGCCGGAGGCCTTGACGTAGTCGATGGCGTAGTCCACCACCAGGCGCTGGGGCTCGGCGCAGGTGGAGAGCAACTGCAGCGACAGGTTCAGGCTCTGGCCCAGGTGCAGCGCCGTCGGCGTTACTTCGAAGCCCTGGACCTCGACTTCGGCCCGGCGGTCGGCGCCGATCAGCGCCAGGGCCCGGCGGTCGCCCTGCTTGATCAGGCTGCGCAGGGCATGACGGGCGATCCAGGCGCTGTGGGGCTGCTCCAGGGGCCAGCCTTCAAGACGTTCCAGGACCCACTGCGGGTGCTCTTTGGTGATGTCGTTGAGGTGGTTGGCCACCGACTTGCGCACGTACAGGCTGGGATCATTACGCAGGCGTTCGAGGATCGGCGCCGCCAGTTCCGGGTTGGCCTGCAGCCGTTCCAGGCGGAACGACCAGGGCAGGCGCGGACGGCTGCCTTCGCTGGCCAGGCGGCGTACGTGTTCATCGCTGTCCGTGGCCCACTCGTGCATCACGGCCAGCGTGCGCTGGCAGTCCTGGCGCAAGAAGTGGCGCACGGCGAATTCCGATGAACCGAAGCCGGTGAAATACTTCAGCGCCGCCATGGACAGCTCGAAGTCATGCAGGCCGTAGCTGGCCACGTAGTGGGGCAGGAAGATGCACACGAAGCGGCTGTTCAGGCGCGGCGCCAGGGCTTGCAGCAGCTCCAGGCTGGTGGGGTAGTCCAGGTCCAGCACCTGGTGCAGGCTCTCGCTGACTCGGGCCAGGCGCTGCATCAGCGACAGCTTGTCGAGGTCGTGGCCGGCCCGTTGCAGGAACTCCTGACGGTCGAAGGCCGGGTGCACCGCGTGCATGGCGTCGGCGATATGCAGCAGGCGCTGCTGGTTGAAGATTTCCTTGAGGGCGGGGGCCTGCTCTTGGGTAGAACTCATGGGGCGTATCCATTCAAAGCCGGGGGCGGCGTCCACTCTACACGCCCTCTACTGACAGAATTTGTCGGTAGCCGCTGGAGGACGTGCTGCGTCATGCAGATCGTTTTCCGGTGTTCCTGAGAGCGCCTTCGCCGGCAAGCCGGCTCCTACAGGGGACCGCACGGTCTACCTGTCTGCTGTAGGAGCTGGCTTGCCAGCGAAGGCGGCTTCAAGAGCGCTGCAATACTCGCGGTCCTCTTCGCCGGCAAGCCGGCTCCTACAGGGAACTGCAGGGTCTACCTGCCTGCTGTAGGAGCTGGCTTGCCAGCGAACGGCGTGCATCCTCAGCGCATCGGCGGCAACGGGCTCTCGACCTGTTCGTCCTGTTCGTCGGCCTCGAACAGCCGGGCCAGTTCGCTGCGGGCTTCCTGGGCGGTCTGCAGGACCTTGGCCTCATCGTCGTAGACCTTGTGCTGGGCCGCCAGCAACTGTTCGTCATGCTGGGTGAAGCGCTGGATCCGCGAATCGGCCTGGGCCTGGCTCAGACCCAGGCCGACCAGGGTGCGGCGGCTCATCTCCAGGCTCGAGTAGTAGGTTTCCCGTACCGCCTGGGCGTCCAGGTCCACCAGCCGGTGCACGTGCTGGCGGTTGCGCGCGCGGGCAATGATCTTCAGGTGCGGGTAGAGCTTGCGTACCTGCTCGGCGGTCTTGATGTTGGTCTCCGGATCGTCGGTGGCGATCACGAAGTACTCGGCCTCGCCGACCTTGGCCGCCTTGAGGATTTCCGGGCGCATCGGGTCGCCGTAGAACACCGGCATGCCGCCGAAGCTGCGGATCAGCTCGATGGTGTCCACCGAGGTGTCCAGGGCCACGAAGGGGACTTTCTGCGCCCGCAGGATCCGCGCCACGATCTGGCCCATGCGGCCCATCCCGGCAATCACCACCCGTGGGCTGTCGCTGTCGATCTTGCGGTATTCCTCGGGCATCTCCAGGGGTTTTGGCTTGGGCTTGAGCAGCCGCGAGCAAGCCAGCAACAGCAGCGGCGTCAGGGCCATGGACAGGGTGATGGTGAGCACCAGCAAGTCATGCAGGTCGGCGGCGAACAGGCCCTGGTCGCGACCGATCTTGAACACCACGAAGGCAAACTCGCCGCCCGCCGCCAGTACCACCCCCAGGCGCAGCGCGCTCTCGCGATTCAAGCTGCCGACCAGGCGCCCGACCACATACAGCAGCGGCAGCTTGAGGCCGATCAGCAACAGGGTCAGCCCCAGCACCGCCACCGGCGTGCTGAACAGCAGGCTGATATTGGCGCCCATGCCCACGCTGATGAAAAACAGCCCCAGCAACAGGCCCTTGAACGGCTCGATCTGCGCTTCCAGTTCATGGCGGTATTCGGAATCCGCCAGCAGCAGCCCGGCGAGGAACGCGCCCAGGGCCATGGACACCCCGGCCAGGTCCATCAGCCAGGCGGTGCCGATCACTACCAGCAGGGCGGTGGCGGTGGACACCTCAGGCAGCCGGGTCTTGGCGACGATGCGAAACACCGGGCGCAACAGGTAGCGGCCACCGACCACCACCACGGCGATGCTGCCCAGCACCTGCAGGCCGTGCCCCAGGTCCTGGGTGGTGCTGGTGTCGTGGTTGCCGCCGGCGAGCACCGGCACCATGGCAATCAGCGGAATGGCCGCGATGTCCTGGAACAGCAGGATGGCGAACGCCAGGCGCCCGTGGGGGCTGTTCAGTTCCTTGCGCTCGGCCAGGCTCTGCAGGCCGAAGGCGGTGGACGACAGTGCCAGCCCCAGGCCCAGGACGATGGCGCTGTTGAGGCGCTGGCCGAACAGGAACAGGGCCACGCTGCCAATCACCACACCGGTCAGCAGCACCTGGGCCAGGCCGACCCCGAACACCGCCTTGCGCATCACCCACAGCCGTCGCGGCGAAAGCTCCAGGCCGATGATGAACAGCAGCAGCACCACCCCCAGCTCGGAGATATGGCTGACGCTTTGCGGGTTGCCGATCAGCCCCAGCACCGACGGGCCGATCAGCACCCCGGCCAGCAGGTAGCCGAGCACGGCCCCCAGTTGCAGGCGCTTGGCCAGGGGCACGATCAGCACCGCGGCGCAGAGGAACACGACGGCGGCTTGTAGCAGGTTGCCTTCATGGGGCATGGGCAGGACTCCAGGTAAAACGCTGCGCGGATGGCTCGATGGCTGATGATAGTCAGCCATCGGTGACGCTTTCACCGGCGGTTGGTCGCCGCGATGATCAGCGCAAAAATGAATGCAGGATAAAGGGTGGGGCCGGGTTTGCGATCCTTCAGGACAGGTCACGCCAAAGGCTCTGGGCCCCCTGGGTGCCCGCTGGCAACTGGTTGAGCAGGGCAGTGGCTTCATCGCCCTGGTTGTAGAACACCACAAAGTCGCCGCTGTCGAAGTCGATCCGAAATCCGCAGAGAAAGGTGCGGCCCAGCTCTGGCCAATGGTCGAACAGCCCCTGTACCCGGACGATCAAGGCGCCCTGCAGGTGGCTGGCTGCCAGTCTGCGCAAGAGGTCGCGGGCCTCCCATGCGCAGTGCACGCCGGCCTCGAGTTCGAAGCTTGCGGGCAGGCGCATGGGCCTTTGTGCGGCGCCGACGCTTTCGCCGTCAGCGAGCAGGAACAGGCTGACCTGGCGGCCGTCCTGGCCATCCAGTTGCAGGTCGCCGCAGTCATCGGTCAGTACCTGTCCGTTGTACAGGTACTGGGCGTGGGTCAATCCCCGCAGGCGCTGGCCCAGCAGGCTGGCGGCGGCCTGCAGGTGTTCGGCTTGTGCGGCCGGATTCAGGCGCGGATCGTCGGGCATGTGCTGCTCCTACAGGGTGGCAAAGCGTCCATCCCACTGCGGGTCCAGGCGCTGAATGCGCTCGGCCAGCGGCGGGTGGGTGGCGAGCAGGCGGCCCAAGCGCAGTTTCACCCCCTGGTGGAAGTACATGTGGCTGTATTGCCCGGCGCTGAAGGCGCTGATGCGCGAGCCCGCGCTGCAGCCGCCGATCTTTTTCAAGGCGCCGCAGATGCCTTGGGGGTTGCGGGTGAACTGCACGGCCGAGGCATCGGCGAGAAACTCGCGCTGGCGGCAGATAGCGGCCTTGATCAGGTTGCCCAGCAGGCTGCCCAGGGACCCGAGGATCAGCAAGGCCAGGCCCAGCACGGCAAAGACGATCTGCCAGATGAAGCGGTTGCGGTCGCTGGACAGGTGCTGCCGCTCGGCCTGGCGCAACAGCGCCAGGCCCGCCAGGCTGAACACCAGCAGCCCGTGGATCACCGACAGCAGCCGGGTGTTGAGGCCCATGTCGCCGTTGTGAATGTGGCTGAACTCATGGGCGATCATGCCTTGCAACTCGTCGCGGTCCAGGCGGCTGATGGCGCCCCGGGTGACCCCGAGCACCGCCTGTTCGGGGTCGAGGCCGGCGGCAAAGGCGTTGATCGAGTCCTCCGGCAGCACGTACACCCCGGGCAGGGTGGAACCCGAAGCCAGGGCCATTTCCTCGACGATGTTCAATAGCCGCTGTTCATGGATCCCCCGGGGGGCGTGGTTGATCAGGCGCCCGCCGAGCAGTTCGGCGATCACCTTGCCACCGGCCCTGAGGCGCCAGGTCTTGTAGCCGCTGCCCAGCAGCACCACCAGCAGCATGATCAGCGCCACCACCGCGACTATGGTCCAACTCAGCACCTTGGGCTGGCTGGACTCCTGCAGCAGCTCGCGCAACAGCAGGCCGATGCCCAGGCTGCTGATGCCGATCAGGCAGCTCACGGCCAGGGCCATCAACAGCAGGAGCTTGAGGGTGCGATGCTTGGCGCGGGCCTGGTGCTGGAAAAACTTCATGCTTGTTTCCGCGGGACGAACGATGGGCCGCAAGGCCCGTGGAGTTACTGCCAGGAAACCTTGGGAGCGTCCTGAATCAGCAGTGTGTCGGCGAACTGCAGCAGCGCAGCGTCGTTGCGATGGCCGAGCAGGGCGGCGAAGAACAGCGCCGGCACACTGTGCTTGTAGAGGTTGTAGTGGGTCACCGCGTCGTTGAACGCCTGGCGGGCGAAGGCGACCTTGTTCTCGGTGCTGGTGAGCTCCTCGCTCAGTTGCGCCATGTTCTGCGAACCCATCAGTTGGGGGTAGGCCTCCAGGCTCAGGTGCAGGCGGCCAAGGGCGCTGTCCAGGGCGCCTTCGTCCTGGCCCAGGCGGGCGATCTTCTGCCTGTCGCCGGGGTGCGCCGCTGCCGATTGCAGGCTTTGCAGGGCATTGCTGCGGGCGTTGGCCACGCCGGTCAAGGTGTCGCGTTCGTGCTGCAGGTAACCCTTGGCGGTTTCCAGCAGGTTGGGAATCAGGTCATAGCGGCGCTTGAGCTGCACTTCGATCTGGGCAAAGGCGTTCTGCAAGCGATGGCGGCGGGTGGTCAGGGTGTTGTAGACGCTGGCGATGTACAGCATCAGCAAGGCGAGCAGCGCCACGGCGGCGATGTCGGCGGGGGCCATGGGATGTCCTTATCTGGGGCAGGCGTGGGGGCGCCATGGTAACGGAATAACCCCTTTGAGTGACACTGTGCCGTGCGCCTTTATGGGCGGCTGGCATGAGCGGCGAGGGCGCATGCGCCGCGCCCCGGTTGCGCCAATGCCTTGTGGGCAATGCACGGATTTCTCTCAGCGGCCCGCGACGAGTGTTGCCAAGGCGTGGCAATTCTGCGAAAAAGCGCTCCGCGTTCCGCGCCCCGACGGGTGGCAGGCAGCGTTCTTCTCAAAGCTCCAGGGACAGGTAATGGACAAGATCATGCTCAGGTTGTCGGTCGTCGACGACTATCCGCCGGCCACCACTGAAGGGGTCTGGGCCGAGCGCCAGGCTTCGGGGTTCTACCGGATCGCCAATATCCCGTTCTACTCCCAGGAGGTGTGCCTGGACGATGAGGTCGAGGTGCGGGTCGGCGACGATGGCCTCAAGTGGTTTCACCAGGTCGCCACCAGCAGTGGCAACAGCACCTTGCGCCTGGTGTTCATGAGCGCGGGCAGCGAGCGGATCACCGAGGTGCTGGAGCGGATCAACGCCCTGGGATGCACCTGGGAAGGGTTCAGCAAGCGCTTCTACTCAGTGAATGTGCCCGCCACGGTGCTGTTCGACGCCGTGCTTGAGTACTTGCTGGAGCCTTTCGAGCAGGAGTGGCTGGACTACGAATACGGCTTGGTGCGCCAGTGACCAAGTGCCAGCGCGGGCGAGCGGCCGGGATGCACAGTGCGAGAAGAGGAGCAGGTCTTGATGAAGCTGATGTTTGATGCCGTGACCTACAGCGCCTACACCGAGGACGAGGTGTCCATCCTCGGCCTGGCCGATGACCCGGCCGAGCCCGGGCAGTACCTGCTGTTGCAGCGCGCGCAGGAGTGCGACGAGCAGGACCGGGCGCTGGGCATGGACACCTACTACGTCGAGCTGGGCGGGCAGGGCCTGGCCGGCTACGGCGGGATTGACCGGGTGCAGTTGGCGCCGGGCCATCTGACCCTGCAGTTCTCGCAGGCGCTGGCCTGGTGCCAGGGGCTGTCCAGCCTGGAGGTGCGGTGGCGCTCCGGGCTGGCGAGCCTCGAGCAACTGGAGGCGGCGCTGCAGGGAATCTTCGACGCCACGGGCACCTTGATCGCGACGCGCCATGAGTGATTGCCAAGGCGCGGCATTTCTGCGAAAAAGCCTCCCGCAGTCCCCGGACGGGGCAATGCTTTGCACGAGAGCGAATGATGAGTGACGAGTTGCAGGTGATCGATATCCAGCCGGGCGATGGCAAGGCGGTGGTCAAGGGGGCCCTGATCACGACCCAGTACCGCGGGTTCCTGGAGGATGGCACCAGCTTCGATTCCTCCTACGATCGCGGCAAGCCGTTCCAGTGCGTGATCGGCACCGGGCGGGTGATCAAGGGCTGGGACCAGGGGCTGATGGGCATGCGGGTCGGCGGCCGGCGCAAGCTGCTGGTGCCGGCGCACCTGGGCTATGGCGAGCGTTGCGTGGGCGCGATTCCCGCCAACGCCAACCTGATCTTCGAGATCGAGTTGCTGGAAGTGCTGACCCGGGACGACTGATACCGCGTCCGCGCCTTGAAAGGAAAAACCCATGCTGGCCAATAAAGCCTGTCCGGTGGTACTGCGGCGCCAGGGGGCGCTGGAGATCCTGGCGTTCCGCCATCCCCTGGCCGGGCTGCAACTGGTCAAGGGCACACGGGAGCCAGGCGAGTCGACGAGCGCTGCGGCCCTGCGTGAGCTGGCCGAGGAGGCGGGTCTCGAGGGCTTGGCACTGCGCCCGTTGGGGCTCTGGCAGTGTGCCCTGACCGGCCAGACCTGGGCCTTCCATGAATGCCAGGTGGCGGATGGATTGCCCGAGGCCTGGAGTCATTTCTGCACGGATGACTCCGGGCACCTGTTCAGGTTTTTCTGGCATCCCCTGGCCAGTGAACCGTCGGATGAATGGCACCCGTTGTTCCAGGGCGCTCTGGCTTATCTGCGCCAGCAACTGCTCGGCGCGGCCAGCGACGCCTGACACGGGCGGCGGCCTTATTGCCCCAGCCGATACTGGTTGTTGCCGCTGCGCTTGGCTTCGTACATCGCCAGGTCGGCAATGTGCAGCAACTGGTCCATGCGCCCCGCATGGTCGGGAAACACCGCCACTCCCAGGCTGCTGCCGATGCTGTGGCGCTGGCTGTCGACCTCCACCGGCGGCGACAGCTGGCTGAAGATCTTCTCGCCAATGCGCCGGGCTTCCTCGTCCAGGTCGAGCCCGGGTGACAGGCCCTCGAGAATCACCACGAACTCATCGCCGCCAATGCGCGCCACGGTGTCGCTGGCCCGCAGGATGCCCTGCAGGCGCTGGGCGGTGGCGCTCAGCACCCGGTCGCCGGCGGCATGGCCGAACTGGTCGTTGATCGCCTTGAAACCATTGAGGTCGACGAACACCAGGGCCACCCGGGTCTGGTCCTGACGCGCCTGTTCCAGGGCCCGGGACAGGCGCTGTTCGAGCATCAGGCGGTTGGGCAGGCCGGTCAGCGGATCGAAATGCGCCAGTTGCTGCAACTGGCGGGTGGAGACTTTTTCATCGGTGATGTCGCGCACCACCCCCATCATCTTGATGGCGGTGTCGTGCACGTTCTTCACCACGTTGCCGGTTTCCCGCAGCCAGTGAACGCTGCCATCGGGCCACACCACGCGGTATTCCTCGTCATGGTTCTCTCCGGTCTCCAGGCAATGCAACTCGCCGGCGCGGACCCGGGCCCGATCATCCGGGTGCACACAGGAGCAGAACAGCTCATAGGAGGGCACCACTTCACCGACCTTGAAGCCGAACATGCCGTAGATGGCTTCCGACCAGTACAGGCGCTGGGTGTCGACTTCCCAGTCCCAGGTGCCGATCCGCGCGAAGTACTGGCTGCGCTTGAAGCGCTCGGCATCATCGGGCGCGCCCTTGGCGAGGGCGCGATAGGCCCGCAGTTCGGCCTGGGCACGGCGTTCGCGATACAGCAGCCACAGGGCCAGCAGGGCTAGCAGCAGGGTCAGGCAGAGCAGGGACCAGACGGCAATCATCGGATTCTGGACAACATGGAAGGACAGGTCCTGAGGAAGGAGTAGCACTTGGCTATGTTAATCCACGGCAGTGGCCGGGCCGCAGTTATTTCTGTGGGACGAGCCGTTGATCCGTGGTTGCCGAGGGCAGCATTTTTCTCCCAGTGACTTGTGGCAGGCCAGATAAGGGCGCAGGATCTGTCTCATATAGGTATAGGGGGTATAGGTATGTCGCATACGCAGGCACAGAAAGATCAGTTGCTGAAACGGGTCCGGCGCATTCTCGGTCAGGTCCAGGCTGTGGAGCGGGCGCTGGAGAGCGGCGCCGACTGTGGCAAGACCCTGCACCTGGTGGCCGCCACCCGGGGCGCCATCAGCGGGCTGATGGGCGAGATCATCGAGGCCCATGCCCTGGAGCATGTGGCCAACCCCGAGCTCAGCGACGCCGAGCGGGCCCAGGGCGTGGCTGAACTGCTCGCCGCCATTCGCCGTTATGCCAAGTAGGAGTGCACTGATGAATCTGTCCCAGCAGGCTGCCCGTCTCGCCCACGATCACCAGTTCCTCGGTGCTGATCATGATGACAATGCCCGGCGTACCCTGTGGGTGGTGCTGCTGACGGTGGTGATGATGGGGGCGGAGATCGTCGCCGGCTACGTCACCGGGTCCATGGCGCTGTTGGCCGACGGGCTGCACATGGCCACCCACGCCGGGGCCCTGGGCATTGCGGCGGCGGCCTATGCCTTTGCCCGGCGCCACGCCGGCAACGCCCGTTTCAGTTTTGGCACCGGCAAAGTCGGTGACCTGGCCGGCTTCGCCTCGGCGATCATCCTCGGGCTGGTGGCCCTGGGGATCGGCGCCGAATCCCTGCTGCGGTTGTTCCAGCCGACGGCGGTGGCCTTTGCTGAAGCCACGCTGATCGCCGTGGCGGGGCTGTTGGTGAACATCCTCAGCGCCTGGCTGCTGGGCGGCGGGCATGCCCATCACGGCCACTCCCATGATCACGAGCATCACGAGCATCACGAGCATCACGAGCATCACGAGCATCACGAGCATCACGAGCATCATCGGGCGCACGGCGACAACAACCTGCGTTCGGCCTACGTGCACGTGCTGGCCGATGCCCTGACCTCGGTGCTGGCCATCGCCGCGCTGCTGGCCGGGCGCTACCTGGGCTGGGTCTGGCTGGACCCGGTGATGGGCATTGTCGGGGCGCTGGTGATCGCTCGCTGGTCCTATGCCCTGATCAAGTCCAGCGCGGCGGTGTTGCTCGATGCCAGCGACGCGGCGGTGGCTGCGCAGATCCGCGCCTCGGTGGAGGCGGCGGGAGACGCCAGCATCGTCGACCTGCACGTGTGGCAGGTCGGCCCCGGGGCCCGGGCAGCGATTGTCAGTGTGGTGGCCCAGGCTTCCCTCAGTGTCGAGGTGCTGCGCGCACGTCTTGCGTCGTTGCCCGGCTTGTCGCACCTGACCCTGGAACTGCGCAACGTCTGAGGCGCAATCCCGGGCGCCTTAGCTGACGCCCGGGCGGTACAGCTCCAGTAGTGAATAAACCAGGCCGACCACGGCCACCGCCAGCAGCACCAGGCTCGACAGCCCGGTCACCAGGCGCTTGTATTTCAGCGAGAAGCCCTGGCGGGCCACCAGGATATAGGCCCCCAGCACGGCAAAATCGATCAGTACCCAGACCAGGGTCAGCAGCAGTGCACTGTGCTGCACCGAGCGGCTGACCTGGATGAACTGGGGGAAGAACGAGACAAAGAACAGAATGTCCTTGGGGTTGCCGATGCCCACCAGAAACCCGGTGGCCAGGCCCTTGCCCCGGCGCCGTGCAGCGCCGGCCGGGGCGTCTCCGTTGTCGGGCGTGCGCAGTTCGCGCAGCCCCTGCAGCGCCAGCCAGGCGATGAAGCAGCAGCCCAACAGGCTGATCCAGCTGATCAGGCGCGGGTCCAGGGCCAGTCCCGTGGTCAGCATCAGTACCGCCAGCAGGGCCAGCAGCAGCGAGGCGGCATGAGTGCCCAGGGCCGTCAGCAGGGCCTGGCGCGGACCGGCGTTGATGCTGGTGCTGATGATCAGCGTCACCACCGGCCCCGGGGTCGCCACCAGCATCAGCACACTCAGCATGTAGGCCAGTAACAGCGATATATTCACATCCACGGACATTCACCTGATTCATTGCACAGGCGCTCAGCTTGGGGGCTTTGCCCTGCGTTGAAAAACGCAAAAAGCTGTGACCTACTATGATTATTAATCATCATGAGTGCCTGACGATGGTCGAGTCCCTACCGCCGCTCTATGCCTTGCGCGCCTTTGAAGTGGCGGCCCGTTCCAGCTCCTTCACCCGGGCGGCCGAGGAGCTGTCCCTGACCCAGAGCGCCATCAGCCGGCACATCCGCACCCTGGAGAGCCAGTTCGGCTGCCGCCTGTTCGAGCGCCATGGTCCACGGCTGGTGCTGACCGATACCGGACAGCGCCTGGCCCGGGAGCTCAAGGCCGGTTTTCGGATCATCGAGGACGCCTGCCTGCCGCTGCGGGTCAACAGTGGCCAGTTGCGGCTCAAGGCGCCCTCGACCCTGACCATGCGCTGGCTGCTCCGGGTCCTGGAACAGCTCAAGCGCGAGCATCCCGAACTGCCGGTGCAACTGGCCAGTGTATGGATGGACCTCGATCATGTGGATTTCTACGCCGAGCCGTACGACTGCGCGATCCTCCTGGGCAACGGCCAGTTCGGGGCCGGGGTCGAGGCCTGCAAGCTGTTCGATGAGTGGCTGGTTCCCGTGGGGCCGGCGCAAGCACCGGACGCAGCCTCCTGGACCCTGGAGCGACTGCAGCGTGCCGAACTGATCCACCCCTCGGCCGATCGCCGGGACTGGCGCCGCTGGCTGCAGGCCCAGGGCCTGCTGGAGCAGGTGCCCCTGGATCGGGGCAATGTGTTCGACACCCTGGACCAGGCCATCTCCGCCGCCATGGGCGGGCACGGCCTGTCGATTGCCGACCTGCACCTGGTGGCTCAGGACATTCGCCAGGGGCGGCTCAGCCTGCCGTTCCCCAAGGCCCTGGCCTCGGGCGACGGCTATTACCTGGTATGGCTGCGCGACAGTCCGCGCCAGGAACGGATCGACCGCCTGCGCCAGTTCCTGCTGAGCCAGGTGCTGGACATCACCGACCTGCCGCTGAGCTACCTGGGCGCCGGTCCAGGCTCTGCCGATTCGGGCATGGCCTGACGGCGCACCATGACCCAGTCGCGCTGGGGATCGGCGCCGCACTGGAACAGGGTCTCACCGACCTTGATAAAACCGTTGCGCTGGTAGAAGCGAATGGCCCGGGCATTGGTTTCGCTGACGGTCAGGCGCAGCGGCCCGGGTTGTTGCGCCAGGGTCTGTTGCAGCAGGTATTGGGCGGCGCCGCTGCCATGATGCTCGGCGGCCAGGTAGCAGCGGGTCAGCTCGGCGATGCCGTCGGCTTCGGCAATTGCCAAGGGTTCGGGCCGCAGGCTGATCAGGCTGTAGCCGATGATCTGCCGGTCCTGCAGCAGCACCCGCAGTTGCTTGAGGGGCGTCTCCAGCAGCGCGGCAAAATGCTCCGCTTGCAGGTGGTCGCGGATAAAGGCCTGGAGTTCTGCCGCCGGGGTGTCTGGCGGGCAGGCGAGGGCGAAGGTCTGGCGGGCGATCCGGCTCAGGTGCGGGCTGTCATCGACCCGGGCCGGGCGAAGGTGGAGGGGCATCGGCGGTTTCTCCCTGAAAGGCAGCGGCTGCGCTGGCCGATCATACCCCTGGGCGAGGGCGCCGCCGGCACCCCCGAGCATTTTTTAGCGACGCCAGGCCCCGGGGCTAGCCGAGGATGATGTAGTCGTTGTGCTGCACGATGCCCTGGTGCGGGCCGTGCACCAGGTGCACATAACGCCCGTCGACCAGGTCGACCGGCAGGCAGTCGTCGACATCCAGCAAGGCGTCGGTGTGGGGCTTGTGCCAGTGGGCGAGCATTTGCTGCTTGCCCTTGGCCTTGGCTTCGAGCCTGTCCCGGGCCACCACCAGCAGGTAACGATGAGCTTCACCGAAGGTGGCGGCCTCGTAGCCGCCCAGGTTGAGGAAAAACAGGCGTGGTGCATCGGCCGCCGGGGCCAGGGGGCTGAGTTCGAGCCGGTAGTCCTCGACCCCGTCGACCTTCATCCAGGAGTCGATGTGCAGGCCGGCGGGGCTGCCGAACCAGCCTTCGCGCAGTTGCGGGTAGGCGGCCGCAAGGCTGTCGGCAACCACGAACTGCACGTCGTGGACTTCGATCTTCGCTCTGGGGTGCTTGCCCCCCAGCATCACCACAAACAGCATGCTCACTCCTTTTTCGATGAACCGCGGCGCTGGCGGGCGCACCTTTTACCCCAGTGCGGCGCCGTTTGCCAAGACCGCCGGCTTCAATTGCTCGGCTCCTGCTTGCCGGGCCCATGGGCCTGGCGACTGTCCTCGGGGGCCTGCTCGCGTTGATGCAGGCCATAGTCGCGCAGCACCGTGGCGACCCGCAGGCGATAGTCGACGAAGATCCCCGTGCGTCCCTGGGATTGCGCCTGGCGATGGCACTCCAGGGTGCGCCATCGGGCCACGGCCTGCTCGTCGCGCCAGAACGACAGCGACAGCAGTTTTTCCGGCTGGCCGAGGCTCTGGAAGCGCTCGATGGAAATGAACCCGTCGATCCCGGCAAGCCGGGCGCCCAGGCCGGCGGCCAGCGCCAGGTAGTGCTCACGCCGCTCGGGGTGCGGCAAGACCTCGAAGATCACGGCAATCATGCGCTCACCTGCGGCCGGTCGCTGAACAGCGCGATGCGCCCGTTGACCGAAGGCAGGTAGTGCCGCTCCAGCTTCAGTTGGTTCAGCCCTGGCGACTGCAACAGGGCCTGCAGCAGGGTCTGGACGATGTTCAGCGCCAGCCCCCGGCCAGGGCACCGGTGCACCCCACTGCCGAAGCTGAAGCCCTGGTGGGCTGGGTCGCTGCCGGTGACGGCGGCCAGAGCCGGGTCATGGTTGGCGGCTGCCAGCAGCACCAGCAAGGTATCGCCGGCCTGCAACTCGACCCCATGCACGGTGCAGGGTTCGGCGACAAAGCGCCGGGTGTTCTGCACCGGCGGGTCCAGGCGCTGGCGCTGGATGAGCCAGGCGCCGAGCTGGCCGGGCGCCTGGCGCAGGCGCTGGCAGAGCGCCGGGTCTGCGAGCAGGGCAACCAGGCTGTTGCCGATCAGCCCGGCGCAGGCATCGTGGGTTTGCCCCAGCAGGCCCACCAGGTTGGCGCACAGGTCCGCCGGGCAAAGCTCGCCCCGCAGGCGCAGGATGTCGCTCAGCAGCGGGCTGTGTTCCTCGGCAGCTACCAGGGCCTGCATCTGGCCATTCAGGTACTGCGCGGCACTCTGGGCCGCCTGCAACTGGGCCGGATCGCTGAGGGGCGAGAAGCAGGCGACGAACTCGCTGGTGCGCAGGGCGAGTGCTTCACGCTGCTCGGCGGCTACTCCCAGCAGGCCGGCCACCAGCGCCACCGGCAGACGGAATTGCCAGCGATGCAGGTCGGCGGCGCAGCTCGGCGCCTCCAGGGCCGGGTGCCACTGGGCCAGGCAGGCCCTGAGGTCGACGCCTGCCAGGGCTTGCAGGCCAGGTTCGATGGCCGCGCGAGGGCAAGCGTGACGCTGGCCGTCGTTCATCCGCATCAGGCGGGCGAACAGCTCGCCGGCGGGGCCGCCTGCAATCGCCCGGGGCACCGCTTCATGGGCCGGGCGCACGCGGCAGGCCGGGTGATCGAGCACCGCGGCCACCGCCTCGGCACTGCTGGCAACCCATAGCCCGAGTCGGGAATCGTAGGTCAGGCCGCCCCGGGCGCGCAGGCGGGCGTAGTAGAAGTCGTATGGGTCAAAATGGGTAGCAGCGCTGATCGGGTCCATGATTTATCTCTTTGTTCGGCAGATATCCAGGTTGCTACTATCCTCATCCTTTCGAAGACATGATTCGTCAGGGAGCGAAATATGAATGCAGTGCAAAACGACCTGGGGGTATCCAATGTGGCGGCGGCGATCGCCGAGCCGGCCCGTACCCGGATGCTCTGTGCGCTGATGGACGGGCATGCCCGGACCAGCACCGAGCTGGCGGCGATTGCCGAGGTCAGCCCCTCCACCGCCAGCGCCCACCTGGCCAAGCTCAAGGATGCCGGCCTGCTGCGGCTGCAGGTCCAGGGCCGGCACCGCTACTACTGCCTGAGCGACCCGCTGGTGGCCCAGGCCCTGGAGGCGCTGATGGTGATCGACCGAAGCAGCACGCCGAGCTTTACCCCACGCACGCCGGACCGGCTGCAGTTCGCCCGTACCTGCTACGACCACCTGGCGGGCACCCTGGGGGTGCAGTTGCACGACCGACTGCTCGAAGCCGGCTGGCTGCTGGCGGCCGAGGAGGGCGAGGAGTACCGGGTCAGCGACAGCGGCGTCGAGTTCTTCAAGAGCCTGGGTATCGAGGTGGCCGAACTGGCCACCTTGCGCCGGCGCTTCGCCTGCCCGTGCCTGGACTGCAGCATGCGCCGCCCGCACCTGGGAGGTGCCCTGGGCGCGGCACTGTTGCGGTCACTGCTGGAGCGCAAGTGGCTGACCCAGGACCTGGACAGCCGCGCCCTGACCCTGACCGCCACGGGCGGGCGCTACATCAGCAAGCGCTTCAGCATGGCCCTGATCCAGCCGTCCAGGCCGCTGTCGGCGTCTACCGCCCGGGAGCTGCAGCATCTGGGCGGCTGAGTCGCCTGGTGGGGGCCCGGCAGGAGCGCCCGGGCCTCCAGGGCCGAAGCGCCGGGTTCATTCGGTTGTGATGGATCCCTGCAGGTCGCGGTCGAGGTCGATCATCGCCTGTTCCAGGCGGGTCAACGCTGCCTTGATCCGCTCCCTCTCGGCACTGTCGTCGCAGGCGTTTTCCAGGTAATTGCACTCGTCGATCAGGGCCTTGGCCTTGATGATCTGCGCCGCGCCGAGGATGCGGTGGGCGAGGTCGGCTACCCCTTGCGTGCGGTCGCTGGCGAGCAGTGCGCGGACCTGCTTCAGGTCCTGCCGGTTGCTCTGGTGCAGGCCCTTGAGTACCCGCTGGATGACCTGCGGATCGCCGCCGGTCAGGTGGTCCAGTTGGTGGATGTCATACCGCGCGTTGTCGATCTTCAGTGGCGGCCGCGGCAAGGGCCCCAACTGGCGCAGGCGGCGGTCCAGTTCCGGCAGGGCGATGGGCTTGAAGAGGCAGCCATTCATTCCGGCATCGCGGCAGCGCTGCTCTTCGTCGGGCTGGACGTTGGCGGTAAAGCCGAAGATCTGCACCGGCGGCCGGTTCTGGGCCTGCTCGGCGGCGCGGATCCTGCGGGCCAGTTCGTAGCCGTTGATCACCGGCATGTTGCAGTCGGTGATCACCAGGTCGAAGGTTTCCCGCTGCCATGCCAGGAGGGCCTCGGCCCCGTCCCGTGCCTGGCTCGGGGAATAGTCGAGGAACTTCAGCTGTTCGCAGAGCAACTGGCGATTGGCCTGGCTGTCGTCCACCACCAGGATGTGCAGCGAGGGCCTGGCGGCCAGCACCTCGATCGCCGGTGCGGCCTGGGGTTGTTGCGGCAAGGCTTCAAGGCGGCTCAGCTGCAGGTCGACCAGTACCTGGGTTCCCTCGCCGGGACGACTGTCCAAGGTCAGGTGCCCGCCCATCATTTCGCACAGGGTGCGGCAGATCACCAGGCCCAGGCCGGTGCCCGACCGGGCGTTCTGGTGCTGCCCGGGCACTTGGCTGAAGGGCTGGAACAACCGCTGCAGGTCACTGGCGGCGATACCGATGCCGGTGTCCCTGACCGTCAGGTGCACGGGCAATTGGGACGAGTCGTCGGGGCTGGCCCTGAGGCTGACCTGGACACTGCCGCTGTCGGTGAACTTGATCGCATTGCTGATCAGGTTCGACAGGATCTGCTTGAAGCGCATGGGGTCCACCAGCACGTCGCCGCTGGCGCTGCTGTCCAGGTCCAGCTCCAGGCGCAGGCCTTTTTGCCGGGCCAGGCCATCGAACACCCGGAACACCGACTCCACCAGTTCCCGCAGGTTGGCCCGCTCGGGGCTCAGGCTCAGGTGCCCGCTCTCGATCCGGGCGATATCCAGGATGTCGCCGATCAGGTCCAGCAGGCTCTGGGCCGAACCGTAGGCCACCTCGATCGAAGAGCGGTCGAGCTGGCCCTGGTCGGCACGCTTGAGGGCCAGCTCGAGCATGCCGATCACCGCGCTCATGGGGGTGCGGATCTCGTGGCTCATGGTCGCCAGGAAGGTGGTCTTGGCCCGGTTGGCCTCATCGGCATCCTGCTTGGCCTGCTGCAGCTGCTCCAGCAGTTGCTGGCGTTCGCTGATGTCCAGCCAGCCGCCGATGATCCCGATGATTTCGCCCTGGCCGTTACGGTACGGCAGCATCCAGTGATAGACGTTCAGGCGCTTGCCCTGCAGGTGCACCACCCGGTCCACCAGCATCGGCTGGCCGCCTTCGAGAATGGCCTGGAAGTCCACGGCGAACTCCCGGGCCTCGGGGACCGACAACTGCTCGAAGTGGGTGCCCAGCATTTCTTCGCGCCGGGCGCCGAGGGCCTTGAGGTAGCTGTCGTTGCAGATCACCAGGCGGCGGTCCAGGTCGCGCACGTAGATCGGGTTCGGCGTGCCGTTGATCAGTGCGTCCATGAAACGCATCTGGTCGTTGAGCGCCTGCTCGGCGTGCAGCCGCTGGTTGACCTGGCGGCGCATGGCGTAGCCCCAGGCCAGGGCGATCAGCAACAGCACCGCCGAGCCTGCGCCCACCAGGTAGATGATGTAGCGGTAGTCGCGCCAGGAGGGCGGTGCGATCGCGGCCTTCGAGCGCCAGCGATTGTTGAGCTCGGTGATGGCGTCGGGGGCGATGCTGCGCAGGGACTTGTCGATGATGCTGAACAGCTCCGTCTGATCGCGCCGGATGCCAAAGGACTCGTTGAGCAGGGGCAGGTTGACCACCGAGGCGACCTTGAGCTGGTCTTCCTTGATCCGCGGCATGTTGAAGCTGATGGAAATCTCCGCCTGCACCGCGCCGTCGCCCTTGTGGTCGCGCAGCAGGGTGAGGATCTCGAAGTTGGTCTGCACTTCCTCCAGGTGCACCTGGGGAAAACGCTCGCGCAGCATCGGCAGCAGGGCATGGCCGCTGCCGATCAGCAGGGTCTTGCCGGCCATCTCCTCCAGGCTCCTGGGGGCCCCGGGTTCGTCACGGGTGATCAGCATGTAGGGCCCGACCAGGTAAGGGCGGGTGAAGCGCAGGTAGCTTTCGCGCTCAGGGTTGCGGGCCAGGTCGGCGACCATCTGCACCCGGCCCGCGCGTACGGCGTCGTTGAGGTCCTTGAGGCTGGTCTGGGGGGTGATGACGAAGGTCAGTCCGGTCTTGGCTTCGAGCATTGCCAGCAGGTCGGCGGTGATCCCCAGGTAGTTGTCGTCGGCATCGAAGTAGGACAGCGGCGGCAGGTAGCGGTGGATGCCGATGCGCACCAGGGGGTTCTGCTCGATCCAGTGTTGTTCATCGGGACTCAGGTCGGTCTTGTCCAGGCTCAGCAGCAGGCGGTCGCCCCAGCGATTGCGGATGCTGATGTCCTGCTCCTTGTGCACCGCCTGCAATGCCTGGTTGAGCAGGCGCTGCAACTGGTGGTTGTCCGGGCTCAGGGCGAAGGCAAAACCCGAGGTGCCGGCCGGGCCGCTGTAGATCACCCGCAGGTAGTCGCTGTAATTGCGTGAAATCAGGAACTGCGCCGAAACCGCATCGCTGAGCAGAACGTCCACCTGGCCGAAGGCTACGGCGGCCATGGCGGCATCGGCGCTGGGGAAAGTCTCGATCCGTGCCTTGGGGTACATCTGGTGGGCGACCTGCGCGGTCACCGCGTCCCCGGAGATGGCCAGGCTGCGCCCCTGGAGCCCGTCCTTGATTGACGGCGAGCCGCCCAGGCGGGCCACCAGGGTCGGCCGATTGACGATGTAGCTGTCGCTCTGCAACAGATGGCGGGCCTGGATTTCACCGGTGGTGACGCTGCCCATGAAGTCGACCTCGCCCCTGGCCAGGGCGCTGAAGGCGTCCTCGCGGCTGGGGTAGGCGCGGATCCGCACCTTCACCCCCAGAGAGTCCTCCAGCAGGCCGAGGTAGTCGGCGGTGATGCCCTCGAACTCGTTGCTTTCGGTGACCATCTCCAGGGGCGGAAGGTTTTGCCGCGAGGTTCCCAGCACCAGTTCGCGCTTGTTGCGCAGCCATTGCCAGTCCGTGGCGTCGAGGGCGAGCTCGTGGTGATGGGGGGACTCGTAGTTGAGCAGTTGCAAGGGCATTGCGCTGTCGCCCAGGGCTGGCAGGCAGGCCAGCCAGGCCAGTGCCGGCAGCAGGATAAAACGGGGCATCGGGGCTCCTGGTCAGCGATTGGCGCAAGGGTCGGTCAAGCAGCGTATGGGCAAGGCAGCGAATGGAGGAAATATAGTTCAAGGCCCGGGGCCCAAACAGGCTATTTTCCTGATCCGCCGGGTGCTGAACAAGGGCTGTGCGGAGCACGGACCAAAGGTACGGCTCACGCCTTGACCGGCGCAGTGTTAGGGATACGCTTGTTTTTATCCACGCGCTCCAGGTCATCGCGTCGGCAGGTCTGCGGCAATGGTTTCGGTGAAACGCCGTGGGCTCCTTGTCGGTCACCGCCGTTCCACTCCAGGATGCTCCCGTGAAGACCTTGAAGATACTGGTGCTCGAAGACCACCCCGTGCAGCAACTGTTGGCAGTGGAGCAATTGCGCCGCCTGGGGGTGAAGGCGCCCCTGGCAGCGTTCGACGGCTTGAGTGCGTTGCGCCTGTTGCGTGAGCAGGGAGCGGCCGACATCGTGCTCTGCGACCTGCAGATGCCGGGAATGGACGGCCTGGAGTTCCTCCGCCGAGCCAGCGAGGAGCGACTGGTGCGGGCGGTGATTCTGTTCAGCCTGATCGAGGCCGACCTGCGCCGGGCAGTGTTGCAGATGGTCAGCCTGCATGGCCTGATCGTCCTCGGCGACGTAGGCAAGCCGGCAGCGCTGGCGGACCTGCAGACGATGCTCGAGTTCTATCGGCAGGACGAGCCGCAACTGCCTGCAGCGTTGCCGCCGAAGCTGGTCGCGGTCAGCCCTGAGTTGTTGCGCCAGGGGGTGGAGCAGCACCAGTTCGTGTCCTATTACCAGCCCAAGTTCAACCTGCAGCAGGCCAGTTGTTGCGGCGCCGAGGTGCTGATGCGCTGGCACCACCCGCAGCTCGGAGTGCTGGGCCCGGGAGCCTTTCTCGAGGCACTGGAAAGCGCAGGCCTGCTGGACCAGGTCTTGCGCCAGCAACTGGATCAGGGCATGGCGCTGCAGCGCCAACTGCTGGATCGCGGCGAGGAACTGGAACTGGCTTTCAATCTGCAACCCCGGCAACTGGCGTGCAGCGAGGTGGTCGTGCACATCCGCCAGGCCATCGAGCGCCACCGGATTCCGCCGCGGTTGCTGACGTTCGAGATCACCGAGGTCGGGTTGGTGGAGGCCCCGGCCATCAGCCTGGAAAACCTCGTGCGCCTGCGGATGATGGAGTGCAACCTGGCCATCGATGATTTCGGCGCCGGCTATTCGTCCTTGCAGCGCCTGTGTGAGCTGCCCTTCAACCAGATCAAGCTCGATGCCCACTTCGTCCGTGAACTGGTGCGCCAGCCGCGCTGCCGAGCGGTGGTCGGCGCCTCCCTGGCCCTGGCCCGCAACCTGCAGATGAGCCTGGTGGTGGAAGGGGTGGAGACCGCGCTTGAACGGCGCCTGCTGCTGGAAATGGGCTGCACCCTGGCCCAGGGCTACTGGTACGCCCGGCCGATGTCGGCCGCCGACCTGCAGGCCTGGCCGCGAGCTGCGCCGGCCGTTGTCCGCTAGGCGCGGCTGGCGGACGGCCCTGGTCAGCCGGTGGGCCGCGCGGCCGGCCGGGTGTCGGGTCGCTCCTGCTGCCGCCAGCAGGGGCCAAGAGCGCGATAAAGCCTGGACGCGCGGAGCGTTTATGCCGAAGCTGGGCTCCCTCGACCTGGGTAGAACCTGCATGCTCATTGTTTTCAGCGGATTGCCGGGAACCGGCAAGACCACCATCGCCCGCGCCCTGGTGCCACACCTGAAGGCCACCTACCTGCGTATCGACAGCCTCGAACAAGGCTTGCGCAACGCCGGCCTGGCAGAGGTCGGCAAGGCCGGCTATCAACTGGCCCTACAACTGGCCCAGGCCAACCTGGCCCTGGGCAACCCGGTGCTGGCGGACTGTGTCAATCCGGTGGCCGAGAGCCGCCAGGCCTGGCGCGAACTGGCCGGCCACTCGGGAGTCGGGCTGCTGGAGATCGAAGTGGTGTGTTCCGACCTTGAGGAACACCGGCGGCGGGTCGAGACCCGGCAGCTGGATGTACCGGGCCTGCAGCCGCCGAGCTGGCAGTCGGTGCTCGACCACGACTACCAGCCGTGGGAGCCGGACCTGCGCCTGGACAGCGCGCAGCTGTCCCCGCAGCAGGCGGTGGCGCGGATCCTCAAGCGCTTGCCTGGGCGCACCTGAGCCGACGCCAGTGCTCTCCCGGGGGAGCCGGCCGGGCCCTTGAACCTCAATGGTGCGCAGCCTGTGCTGGCCCGGGCCGGGCGCAGGGAGAAATGCCCGGCCCGGTGCGGAAAACTCCCGATAACGGGGCAAAAGAAAACCCTTCCCAGGCTTGATGCACCGATTCTGCTCGTCCGGCCCCCGAATGACCCCCGCTTGAAGCCCAGGGGGCATCAGCGATGCCCATGGCTGGATGAATGTTTTGTCGCCTTTTTGAATCTATTTGTCGCATAGGCTGGGCCGGCCGAGCTGGGCCGCTGCCGGTGTGGGTGCTTGTGCATTTGCGGCATAGCGATTGCTATCACAGTTCCAGGGGCCGGCATCGCCGCCCCGATCGAGGGATTCAGGAGGTGCTCGAAGACCAGGGCCCCCTGTACAAGCGTGAAGCCGGGTTTCACCCACACAGGATTCAGATAAGAAGCCGTTGACCTGACGGCAAGGAGTGGCAATGTCCCGCGCTTTTTTTGATGAGATGTATGCCGCCAGCGGCGCCTGCCGCCCTCACTACCAAGCCTTCGCCCAGTGGCTGGCGGACACCCCCCTGGAACTGCTGGACCAGCGCCGGCGCGAAGCCGACCTGCTGTTCCATCGCGCCGGCATCACCTTCACCCTGTATGGCGACGAGCAGGGCACCGAGCGCCTGATTCCCTTCGACATCATTCCCCGCAGCATCAAGGCCAGCGAATGGCGCACCGTGGAGCGCGGCTGCATCCAGCGGGTGCAGGCGCTGAACCTGTTTCTTGCCGACATCTATCACGCTCAGCGGATTCTCAAGGAGGGCATCATTCCCGCCGAGCAGGTGCTGGCCAACCAAGGCTATCAGATGGCCATGCAGGGCCAGGACCTGCACCGGGGAATCTATGCCCACATCGCCGGGGTCGACCTGGTGCGCGATGGTGATGGCCGCTACTACGTGCTCGAAGACAACCTGCGCACCCCCAGCGGCGTCAGCTACATGCTCGAAGACCGCAAGATGATGATGCGCCTGTTTCCCGAGCTGTTCGCCGCCCAGCGGGTGGCGCCCATCGACCACTACCCGAACCTGCTGCTCGACACCCTGAAGAGCTCCAGCCCGCTGGATAACCCGACCGTGGTGGTGCTGACCCCGGGACGCTTCAACAGCGCCTATTTCGAACACGCGTTCCTGGCCCGGGAGATGGGCGTGGAGCTGGTCGAAGGCGCCGATCTGTTCGTGCGTGACGACCGGGTGTTCATGCGCACCACCGCCGGTGCCCAGGCGGTGGATGTGATCTACCGGCGCCTGGACGATGCCTACCTCGACCCGCTGTCATTCAACCCCGACTCGATGCTCGGGGTGCCCGGGCTGATTGCCGCCTACCGCTGCGGCAACGTGGTGCTGGCCAACGCCGTGGGCACCGGGGTCGCCGACGACAAGTCGATCTACCCCTATGTCGACGAGATGATCCGCTTCTACCTCAGCGAGGAGCCGATCCTCAACAACGTGCCCACTTGGCAATGCCGCAAGCCCGCTGAACTGTCCCATGTACTGGCCAACCTGGCGGACCTGGTGGTCAAGGAAACCCAGGGCTCCGGCGGTTACGGCATGCTGGTGGGCCCGGCGGCCACGGCGGCGGAGATCGAGGAGTTCCGCGCCCGGCTCAAGGCCCGGCCCGAGGCCTATATCGCTCAACCCACACTGTCGTTGTCGACCTGCCCGACCTTCGTCGACAGCGGCATCGCCCCGCGGCATATCGATTTGCGCCCCTTTGTGCTGTCCGGCCGCGAGACCCGCCTGGTGCCCGGCGGCCTGACCCGGGTGGCCCTGCGCGAGGGCTCGCTGGTGGTGAACTCGTCCCAGGGCGGCGGCACCAAGGACACTTGGGTGGTGGAGGACTGAACCATGCTTTCAAGAACCGCTGCAGACCTGTACTGGATGTCCCGCTACCTGGAGCGCGCAGAGAACCTGGCGCGCATGCTCGAAGTCAGCTATTCGCTGTCGCTGATGCCCCAGGCCGGGCGCGGCGATGGCCATGCCGAGCTGGCCATGTCGTTGCTGGCGGCCGGCACCCTGGAGGATTACCACCAGCACCACGGTGAACTCAACACCGAGCGCATGCTGCATTTCTTCGCCCTCGACGACAGCAACCCGGGGAGCATCTACAGCTGCCTGCGGGCCGCCCGCAGCAATGCCCACGCGGTGCGCGGGCGGATCACCGCAGACATGTGGGAGAACATCAACGCCACCTGGCTGGAGATGCGCAACATCGCCCGCAATGGCCTGGGGCGCTACGGCATCAGCCAGTTCTGCGAGTGGGTCAAGGAGCGCTCCCATCTGTTTCGCGGTGCCACCGCCGGCACCATCATGCGCAACGACGCCTACCGCTTCATTCGCCTGGGGACCTTCATCGAGCGCGCCGACAACACCCTGCGCCTGCTGGACGTGCGTTATGAAATGTTCGGCGAGGAATCCGAGGAAGTCAGCGACGACTCGGCCCGCGGCTACTACCAGTGGAGCGCCTTGCTTCGTGCCTTGTCGTCCTTCGAGGCGTTCAACGAGATCTACCGCAATGCTCCGGGCGCCGAGCAGGTGTCCGAGATGCTGCTGTTGCGGGCCGATGTGCCGCGTTCCCTGCACGCCTGCATCGAGGAGCTGGACCAGATCCTCGCCGGCCTGCCGGGAGACAACGGCCGCCCGGCCCAGCGCCTGGCTGCCGAGTTGAACGCGCGCCTGCGCTACACCGGGATCAACGAGATCCTCGATTCCGGACTGCACCAATGGCTGACCGAGTCCATCGCCCAGGTCCGCCACCTGGGGCAGACCGTGCACGAGTCCTATCTGGAGGTGGTATGAAACTGTCCATTCGTCACGACACGACCTACAGCTATGCCGACGAAGTCTGCACCAGCATCCAGTTCCTGCGCCTCACGCCTCAGGACAGCACGCGCCAGCAGATCCTCGAATGGCACCTGGAGTTGCCACGCCGGGTGCGCGCCCAGCGTGATCCCTACGGCAACATCCTCCACGTCATGACCCTCGACGAGCCCCACGGGGCGATTGTCCTCTCAGCCTTTGGCGAGGTGCGGATCGACCCGGACCAGGACGTGGAGGGCGACAGCCAGTCGCCGCTGCCGTTCCTGCGCAGCAGCCACCTGAGCCAGGCCGACCTTGCCCTGAGCGAGTTTGCCCGGCGCCACTGCGGCCAACGCCGTGATCGCGCGGCCTTGATCGACCTGATGCAGGCCCTGGCCGAACACATGCCTTACCGTCCGGGTGCCACCGGAGTCGGCAGCACGGCCGCCGAAGCCTTTGCCGGAGGCGCCGGGGTCTGCCAGGACCACACCCATGCGTTCCTGGCCTGTGCCCGCAGCCTGGGGATTCCCGCGCGCTATGCCTCCGGCTACCTGTGCACCGAGGACCAGAGCCACCTGGCCAGCCATGCCTGGGCCGAAGCCTGGCTCGACGACGGCTGGTACAGCTTCGATGTGACCAACCGCCTGGCCCGGCCCGAGCGCCACCTGAAACTGGCGGTGGGCCTGGACTACCTGGATGCCTGCCCGGTGCGCGGCATGCGCCGGGGAGGAGGGATGGAGCAGATGCACGCGCAGGTGCAGGTCAGTTCAATGATGCAGGTTCAGCATCAATAGGTGCGCGGGCTCAGTCCCGCCCCATGGATTGACGGCGGTACTCATCCGGTGTGGTGCCCATCATCCGCCGGAACATGCTGATAAAGGCTGAGGCGCTGCTGTAGCCCAGGTCCAGGCCAATGCTTTCCACGGTCTGGCCCTGTTCCAGCAAGGCCAGGGCCTGCACCACTTTCAAGCGCTGACGCCATTCGCTCAGGGACATGCCCAGCTCCTGCTGGCTGCGACGCATCAGCGTGCGCTCGCTGGTGTGGGCGGCATGGGCCAGTTGCGGCAGCGAGCGCGGGTCTCCGGGGTTGGCCTTGAGGGTGCGCAGCACCGGCCCCAGCAGCGGGTCATCGGAAGAGGGCAGGTAGCTGCCGGCGCAGGAGGCATGCCCCAGCTTGTCCACCAGCACCTGCAGCAGACGCTGTTGTTCGTCGTTCTGGGGCAGCCCCGGCGGCGCCTGGCGCAGGTCGTCCAGGAGCGCCAGGACCAGCGGGCTGAGGCTCAGGGCGCAGTGCCGGGCGGGCAGGGCGGTGCACAGCTCGGGCGCCAGGTACAGCGAGCAGTGGCAGGCTTCGTGGCGGTTGAACCCCATGTGCTCGACATTGGGCGGCAGCCAGATGCCGTACTGTGGTGGCGCCAGGTAATGGTGGTCGCCCAATTCGATTTCCATCACCCCGCTGTAGGCGTAGACGAACTCGCCCCAGGGATGGCGGTGGCGTGGGTAGGTGGCGTGGGCCGGCAGGTTGGCCGCGCGAAAGAAGATCGGCGCCGGCAGGGCTTCGCTGAAAGGGGGCAGGTGCAGCAGTTGCGCGGCTTTGTTCACGGTGGGCACCGGTTGGCGGATAAGTGCTATGGGCTGGCGGAATAAAACTATATCTAGGAAAACTGTCAGGCGGACAATCCTTCATCACTTTTTCTCCATGAAGGATCTGCCATGGCCACTCGCCAACCCCTGGATGCCACCGCCTGTAGCCTGATGGTCGGCCTGTGCGCGATCTGGGGCCTGCAACAGGTGGCGCTCAAGGCTACTGCGCCGGACATTGCCCCCGTGCTGCAGATTGCCCTGCGTTCCGGCGGCGCGGCGCTGCTGGTGGGGCTGCTGATGCGCTGGCGCGGCGAGAGCCTGGGGCTGGGTGATGGCCACTGGCGTCCGGGCCTGCTGGTGGGCGGGTTGTTCGCCCTGGAGTTTCTGCTGGTGGGTGAAGGGTTGCGCTACACCACGGCCTCGCACATGGCGATCTTTCTCTATACCGCGCCGATCTTCGCCGCCCTCGGGTTGCATTGGCTGATGCCCGCCGAGCGCCTCAAACCTGCGCAATGGCTGGGCATCGGCGTGGCCTTTGGCGGCATAGTCGTGGCCTTCAGCGGACCCTCCACGGCCGGACACGGTGGCGGCAGCAATGTGCTGCTGGGGGATTTTCTCGGGGTGCTGGGCGGGGTTGCCTGGGGCGCCACCACGGTGGTGGTGCGCTGTTCGCGGCTGGCTTCCAGCCCGACCACCCGCACTCTGCAATACCAGTTGCTGGGGGCGTTCGTCTGGCTCGGCCTGGCGGCCCTGCTGTTCGGCCAGACACGGATCCATTTCACTCCCCTGGTGATCGCCAGCCTGGGGTTCCAGGTGCTGGTGGTGTCCTTCGCCAGCTTCCTGATCTGGTTCACGCTGCTGCGCCGTTACCCGGCCTCGCGGCTTGGAGTGCTGTCGTTCATGACTCCGCTGTTCGGCATCGGCTTTGGGGTGTGGCTGCTGCACGAGCCCTTGGAGCGGAGCTTCATCTTCGGCGCGCTGCTGGTGCTGTCGGGGATCGTCATGGTCAGCGGCTACGAATGGCTGCGCCAGCGTCTCAAGCGCAACCGCGAAAGCCCGGTTGCGCCGCGCAGCTCTTGAGAACCCAGCCGCCTCGCGAGCAGGCGCAGGGATTCAGCGTTTCGCCGCCTCAACGGCGTTGCGGATTTCTTCCTGCAATTGGCGGGCGCCGCTGCAGGCCGGGTCGGCGGGGCCGTGCTTGCAGGACTTTTCCAGCACCTTCAATGCCAGGTTGACATCGGGGGTTACGCCTATGCCCCGGCTCAGGTGGAAGCCGTACATGGTGCAGGCCCAGGGATCATCCAGCTCACAGGCCTTGTTGAAGGTCTGCACCGCACAGTGCCGGACGGCCTGGCTGTCGGCATCGGCCGTGAGCATGCCAGCGGCGCGGTTGGTGCATCCGGAGACCAGCCCCAGGCTGCAGGCGCGCTGGTACAGCGCTTCATAGCCGTCCGCGGGGCCCTTTGCCTGTTGCAGGGTGGTTGCCAGCCAGTAGCAGTCGTTGCCGTCGCCGGCTTCGCAGCGCTGCAGGCAGGCCTCCAGTTGCCCAGGGGATGCACAGCGGTTGGCTTGCATGCTGCGTGTCGCGGTCCTGGCCGGCATGTTGTCGCCGGGGCATTGCCTGGCCTGGGCTTGCCAGTCTTGCCGGGCCTGGATGTCGGCATACAGCCTGTCGAACAGGGCCTGGTTGTCTGACGTGGCGCTGGCGGCAAGGCTCGACAGCAGGGCGATGCCGAACAGGCAGAAACGGTAGAGGCGATGCATGGCGCAGAGTCCTTTCCAGAGGAGCGTGGGGGCGGGCGTATGTTAAGGATTTTCGCCAATAGCACCAGGCTGCCGACGGGTTGGCGAGATTTTTTTCACTTTGCCCCCGGCAACGCCCTTGTGGTCCCGGGCTTTTACTCTGTACTGTATATAAAAACAGTATCCGGGCCCCGACCATGCAGTTGATCGACAAGTTGAGCATCCTCGCCGATGCGGCCAAGTACGATGCCTCCTGCGCCAGCAGCGGGGCGCCCAAGCGCAGCTCCGAGGGCAAGAGCGGGCTGGGTTCGAGCAACGGCATGGGCATCTGCCACAGCTATACCCCGGATGGGCGCTGCGTCTCGCTGCTCAAGGTCCTGCTGACCAATTTCTGTCTCTATGACTGCCAGTACTGCGTCAACCGTCGTTCCAGCGACGTGCCCCGGGCGCGCTTCAGCCCCGAGGAAGTGGTGCACCTGACCCTGGATTTCTACCGGCGCAATTGTGTCAGCGGCCTGTTTCTCAGCTCCGGGATCATTCGCTCGGCGGACTACACCATGGAGCAGTTGGTGCGGGTGGCGCAGCTGCTGCGCGAGGTGCATGAATTTCGCGGCTACATCCACCTCAAGACCATTCCCGATGCCGACCCGGCGCTGATCGAGCAGGCCGGGCGCTATGCCGATCGCCTCAGCGTGAATGTCGAGTTGCCCACCGACCAGGGCCTCAGGACCCTGGCCCCGGAAAAACAGCTGGGCTCGATCAAGCAGGCGATGCAGACCATCTACACCGGCGAGCAGACGGTACTCAACGAGCCCCGGGCGCCGCGTTTCGCCCCGGCCGGGCAGAGCACCCAGATGATCGTCGGCGCCGATGACACCGACGACAGCACCATCCTCCACAGTGCCCAGGCGCTGTATGGCAACTTCCGCTTGCGCCGGGTCTATTACTCGGCCTTCAGCCCGATTCCCAACAGCCCGAAAAGCGTGCCCCTGGCGGCGCCGCCGCTGATGCGCGAACACCGCCTGTACCAGGCCGACTTCCTCCTGCGGGGCTACGGTTTTAGTGCCAACGAGCTGTTCAAGGGCCCCGGGCACCTGGCCCTGGACATCGACCCCAAGCTGGCCTGGGCCCTGGAGAATCGCAGCGTGTTTCCCCTCGACCTGAACCGCGCCGAGCCGGCGCTGATCTCGCGGATTCCGGGGATTGGCCTGCGCACCACCCAGCGCCTGGTGGCGTTGCGCCGCGAGCGGCGGATCCGCTTCGAAGACCTGGCGCGCATGCGCTGCGTGCTGAGCAAGGCCAAGCCGTTCTTCATCACCAGCGACTATCACCCGCAGCAGGCGGAAAGCAGCAGTGCCTCGCTCTACCAGCAACTGCGCGATCGCCCGCAGCCGCAGCAGATGGGGCTGTGGGGATGATCAGCCTGGACTGCGACGACCTGTTCGACACCTGGCGCCAGCAGGCGCGCTGGCTGCTCAGCCATTCCATCGACCCGAGCCGGGTCAGTTGGTCCGGCAAGCAGGCAGCCGACCTGTTCGCCAGCGATGAAGACCTCGCCCAGGAGCCGGGCCCTTTTCGCGCGCGCATTCCCCTGGCGCTGTTGCCACTGCTGGAGCGGGCCGGTGCCTGGTGCGGAGAGCAGCGCTGGAGCCTGCTGTACGAAGTGCTGTGGCGGGTCGCACACGGTGATCGCACGGCGATGCTCAGCGGCGATGCGCTGGGCAGCGAGCTGCAACGACGGATCAGGCAGGTGGACCGCGAGGCCCATCACCTGCATGCCTTCGTCCGCTTCGTCAGCGTGCCCGAAGGCCGCTCGAACCTCGCAGAGCAGCCGCAGTACGTGGCCTGGCACGAGCCGGCCCACGACATCCTGGCCAGTGCCAGCGAGCACTTCATCGGACGCGTGGGGCGTCAGCGCTGGATCATCGCCACGCCCCGGGACGGGGTCTGCTATGACGGCCAGCGGCTGATCCACCTGCGCCAGTGCCCGCGTGCCTGGCAACACCTGGCGCAGACCATCGAAGACCCCAAGGGCGACCTGTGGCTGGCCTACTACAGCCATATCTTCAACCCGGCACGGCTCAACCCCAAGGCCATGCAGGGGCATTTGCCGGCGCGGTTCTGGAAGCACCTGCCGGAAGGCCCGCTGATTCCCGCACTGATCAGCGAAGCCCGCCACGGCAAGCAGCGTGATGGCCAGGCCAGCGCCGTGGCGGCGCGGCCGGGCAAGCGGATTGGCCAGGTGCACAGCGATAGCCCTGGGCATTGGTCGGGGCCATCCATGACAATGGGCGGCTTCGAACAATGAGGCAGGCAGCCATGGATGACGGCAAAGGGATTACCGAGGTGTTCTGGTCGAAGACCGTCAGCGACGACGCCAAGATGATGTGGCGGATCGGCAGCCGGGGCGCGACCTTCCTGATGGCCTTGCTGTTGCCCAAGACCGGGTTCAAGGCCGTGGACATCGCAGTGGGGGTGCTGACCATGCTGATCCCCTTGCTGGTGATCGAAACGCAAAGGGCCTATTCGAAGTTCTCCCCCGGGTTCCTGGCCTGGGTGATCCGCATCAGCGTGTTTGCCAGCGGTGTGGCCATGGCCAGCCTGGGGCTGGTGATCTACTTCGGGGTGGTCATGCCCGTGGTTTCGGCGGTGGGGGTGCATTTCTTCCAGCAAAGTACTCGCTACCACGGGCAGGGGCAGAGCGCTGTGGAGCTCTTCGGATTCTGGTGGATGGCAGCCGTCACCGGGTTTGCCGTGCTGTATGCGCTGTTGAAGAATTTTCGCGAGACGAAGATTTTCGAGATTGTCTATCACCTGCCGCGCAACGCGGTGCGGCAACTCATGCAGGATCGGCCATTGCGTGCTGACAACTGGCCGATGTTCGTCTGGTTCGAACTCTGTGTGTTGATCGGCAGCTTCCTCTACACCTTCATGGCCTCCCAGGCTGCGTTGCTGGTGGTGGACGGGGCGCGACAGGTGTTGAAGTTGTTCGGAACCGGCCTCTAGGGAGGGACCCGCCTTCGTCGAGAGGAAGACGGGCACCGCGGGCTGTGGCAAGGCGCCACCTGGTGGGGCTCGGCCCTCGGCAGCAACTGTACTTGAAGCTGGTCGTCAGGTTGCGCGGGGCACCCTGGTTGCCGCAGGAACCGGCGTTGCTGTAGCCGCTGCGATCGAACCGGTTGTCGAGGTTGAGGGAGGCGCTGAGGTCCGAATGATAAAGCTTGTCCTATGGATCGTTGCCAAAGCTCCGCAAGAAAAGTCTGACGCCGCTCTGCCAGGAACGCACAGACAGATTCCAGGCATGAAAAAGCCCGCCCCTGGCAAGCAGGGGCGGGCCTGGCTGAAGCAGGGGGGATCAGACCTTGACGATCCAGCCCGCTGGCGCTTCAACGTCGCCGGTCTGCACGCCGGTCAGCTCTTTGTAGAGCTTCTGGGTGATCGGGCCGACTTCTTTTTCGCTATAGAACACGTGCAGCTTGTTCTGGTATTCGATGCCGCCGATCGGGGTGATCACGGCGGCGGTACCGCAGGCACCGGCTTCCTTGAAGTCCGACAGCTTGTCGATGAACACGTCGCCCTCGATCACTTCCAGGCCCAGGCGGGTCTTGGCCAGTTCGATCAGCGACAGGCGGGTGATGCCTGGCAGCACGGAAGGCGAGTTCGGGGTGACGAACTTGTCATCGTGGGTGATGCCGAAGAAGTTGGCCGAGCCGACTTCCTCGATCTTGCGGTGGGTCAGCGGGTCGAGGTAGATGCAGTCGGCGAAGTGCGCCTTCTTGGCCTCGGAGCCGGGCATCAGGCTGGCGGCGTAGTTGCCACCGACCTTGGCCGCGCCGGTGCCTTGCGGGGCTGCACGGTCGTAGCTGGAGATCAGGAAGTTGTGCGGGGTCAGGCCGCCCTTGAAGTAGGCGCCGACCGGGATGGCGAAGATCGAGAAGATGAACTCCGGCGCGGTACGCACGCCGATGTTGTCGCCGACGCCGATCACGAACGGGCGCAGGTACAGGGCGCCGCCGGTGCCGTAAGGCGGGATGAAGCGCTCGTTGGCGCGAACCACTTCCTTGCAGGCCTCGATGAACTGCTCGGTGGGCACCTGGGGCATCAGCAGGCGTGCGCAGCTGCGCTGCATGCGGGCGGCGTTCTGGTCCGGGCGGAACAGGTTGATCGAGCCGTCCTTGCAGCGGTAGGCCTTCAGGCCTTCGAAACATTGCTGGCCATAGTGCAGGGCGGTGGAGCCCTCGCTGATGTGCAGCACGTTGTCAGCGGTCAAGGTGCCCTTGTCCCACTCGCCATTACGCCAGTGCGACAGATAGCGCTTGTCTGTCTTGATGTAGTCAAAACCCAGCTTGTCCCAATTGATGCTTTCGTTACCCATGACACCCTCTATCGCTTAACAACCGTCGGAACGGCTCAAGGCTTCTGACGTTTTTTGGATGGGCACAACAATACTGCATTCCGGGGGCGTCCCGCATCCCGGACGATGGGAGGGGGAGCAAAAAAACATAGCCTGCTTATGAAGCGTCCCCATAACAGCCCCCATAGCCCCTGTAGGAGCGAGCTTGCTCGCGAAGGCCTCGGCGCGAACGCGTGGCTATCCCCGTCAGCCCTTTCGCGAGCAAGCTCGCTCCTACCTGGGCAGTGTCCTGTGTGCCCCTGAATGCTTACAGATGCAGGGCGTGGCCCAGTGCTCGCAGCGCTGCTTCCTGGACCGCTTCACCCAGGGTCGGGTGGGCGTGGATGGTGCCGCCGATGTCTTCCAGGCGTGCGCCCATTTCCAGGGACTGACCGAAGGCCGTGGACAATTCGGAGACCCCGACCCCCACCGCCTGCCAGCCGACAATCAGGTGATTGTCCCGTCGCGCCACCACCCGCACGAAACCGCTTTTCGATTCCAGGGTCATGGCCCGGCCATTGGCCGCGAACGGGAAGCTGCTGACGATGCAATCCAGGCCGGCCGACTTGGCTTCGTCCGGGGTCTTGCCCACCACCACCAGTTCCGGGTCGGTGAAGCACACCGCCGGGATTGCCGCCGGGTTGAACTCGCGGTGCTTGCCGGCGATCAGCTCGGCGACCATCTCGCCCTGGGCCATGGCCCGGTGCGCGAGCATCGGCTCACCGCTGAGGTCGCCGATGGCCCAGACGTTGCGCATGCTGGTCTGGCAGCGGTTGTCGATCTTGATCGCCGCGCCGTTCATGTCCAGGTTCAGGGCTTCCAGGTTCCAGCCCTGGGTGTTGGGCTTGCGGCCCACCGCCACCAGCACCTGGTCGGTGGCCAGGTTCAGGGTGTCGCCGTTGGGCTCGCGCACCTGCAGGCTGCTGCTGGCGGCGTCGAAGCCGAGCACGCTGTGCTTGAGGTAGAGCTTGATCCCCAACTGTTTCACCGATTCGAGCACCGGCTGGGTCAGCTCGGCGTCATAGGCCGGAAGGATGCGCTCCTGGGCCTCGACCACGCTGACTTCGACCCCGAGCTTGCGGTAGGCGATGCCCAGCTCCAGGCCGATGTAGCCGCCGCCGACCACGCTCAGGCGCTTGGGCAGGGTCTTGGGCGCCAGGGCCTCGGTGGAGGAGATGATCGGCCCGCCGAGGGGCAGCATCGGCAGGTTGACGCTTTTCGAACCGGTGGCCAGCAGCAGGTGCTCGCACTGGATGCGGGTGTCGGCGCCGTCGATCTCCACGGTCTTGCCGTCGATGACCTTGGCCCAGCCCTGGATCACCTGGACCTTGTTTTTCTTCAACAGCGCGGCAACCCCGGTGGTCAGGCGGTCGACGATGCCGTCCTTCCATTCCACGCTCTTGCCGATGTTCAGGGTTGGCGCCGCCACTTCGATGCCCAGGGCCGAGCCCTGGCTGTGGTGGCGGGTCTGATGGAACTGCTCGGCGACATGGATCAGCGCCTTGGACGGGATGCAGCCGATGTTCAGGCAGGTGCCGCCCAGGGCCTGGCCCTCCACCAGAATGGTGGAGATGCCCAGCTGGCCGGCGCGGATCGCCGCCACGTAACCGCCGGGGCCGCCGCCGATGATCAGCAGCTGGGTATTGAGAGTCTGAGGCATGTCTTACTCCACAAACAGCGTGGCGGGTTGTTCGAGCAGGCCGCGAATGGCCTGGATGAATTGCGCAGCGTCCATGCCGTCGACCACCCGATGATCGAAGGAGCTGGAGAGGTTCATCATCTTGCGGATCACGATCTGGCCCTTGATCACCATGGGCCGCTCGACAATGCGGTTGACCCCGACAATCGCCACTTCCGGCAGGTTCAGCACCGGGGTGCTGACGATTCCGCCCAGGGCGCCGAGGCTGGTGAGGGTGATGGTGGAGCCGGACAGTTCATCCCGGGCGGCCTTGCCACTGCGGGCGGCCTGGGCCAGGCGCGAGATTTCCTCGGCGTTGCCCCATAGGCTGCGGGCTTCGGCGTGACGCACCACCGGCACCATCAGGCCGACGTCGCTCTGGGTAGCGACCCCGACATGCACCGCGCCGAGGCGGGTGATGACCTGGGCTTCATCGTCGTAGCGGGCGTTGATCTGCGGGAAGTCGCGCAGGGCAACGACCATGGCCCGTACCAGGAACGGCAGCAGGGTCAGCTTGCCGCGGGTGGCGCCGTGCTTTTCATTGAGGTGGATGCGCAGCTCTTCCAGGGCGGTGACGTCCACTTCCTCGACATAGCTGAAGTGCGCGGCGCGCTGGGTGGATTCCTGCATGCGCTGGGCGATCTTGCGGCGCATGCCGATCACCTGGATCTGCTCTTCGTCGTGGCGTTCGGCATAACCGGCCCCCGGCGCCGAGTAGCCCTTGAGCGGCTGGCTGTCCTGGGCCAGGTAGGCGTCCAGGTCTTCGTGGAGGATGCGTCCGGCCGGGCCGCTGCCTTGCACCAGGCGCAGCTGGATGCCCAGGTCCAGGGCGTGCTTGCGCACCGCCGGCGAGGCCAGGGGGCGTTCGTCGGCTTCCCGCGCCACCGGCGCCTGGGGCGCTGGGCGGCAGGCGGCGGCTTGGCTGGCGACGGGTTTTTCCGCCTGGGCTGCGGCGGCCACCGGCAGGGCGGCTGCAGGCTTATTAATAGCAGCCGGCTCTTTGGCTGCCGGTGCAGTTGCCTGGGCAGACTCCTTGAGGTTGCCCGCGCCTTCGACTTCGATGCTGATGAGGATGCTGCCTACCGCCATCACTTCACCGGGCTCGCCGCCCAGGGAAATGACCTTGCCGTGCACCGGGGAGGGGATGTCCACCATCGCCTTGTCGGTCATCACGTCCGCCAGCACCTGGTCTTCCACGACCTGGTCACCGACCTTGACATGCCACTGCGCCAGTTCTACTTCCGCGATGCCTTCGCCGATGTCCGGCATCTTGATAACGTGCGTGCCCATTCAGACCTCCATGACCCGTTGCAGCGCCGCGCCCACTCGGGACGGCCCTGGGAAATATGCCCACTCCTGCGCGTGGGGATACGGCGTATCCCAACCGGTAACGCGCTCGATCGGGGCTTCCAGGTGGTGGAAGCAGTGTTCCTGCACCAGCGACACCAGTTCGGCGCCGAAGCCGCAGGTGCGGGTGGCTTCGTGTACCACCACGCAACGGCCGGTCTTCTTCACCGACTTGACGATGGTGTCCAGGTCCAGGGGCCACAGGCTGCGCAGGTCGATGACCTCGGCGTCGATGCCGGTTTCCTCGGCCGCCACTTGCGACACATACACCGTGGTGCCGTAGGTGAGGATGGTCACGTCCTTGCCCGGGCGGGCGATGGCTGCCACGTCCAGGGGCACCTTGTAGTAGCCGTCCGGCACCTGGGCCGCGGGGTGTTTCGACCAGGGGGTGACCGGGCGATCGTGGTGACCATCGAACGGGCCGTTATACAGGCGCTTGGGTTCGAGGAAGATCACCGGGTCATCGTTCTCGATGGAGGCGATCAGCAGGCCCTTGGCGTCATAGGGGTTGGACGGCATCACGGTGCGCAGGCCGCAGACCTGGGTGAACATCGCCTCGATGCTCTGGCTGTGGGTCTGGCCGCCGTAGATCCCGCCGCCGCAGGGCATGCGCAGGGTCATCGGCGCGGTGAACTGGCCGGCGGAGCGATAGCGCAGGCGCGCGGCCTCGGAAATGATCTGGTCCGAGGCCGGGTAGACGTAGTCGGCGAACTGGATTTCCGCCACCGGGCGCAGGCCGTAGGCGCCCATGCCGATGGCTGCGCCGACGATGCCGCTTTCTGAGATCGGCGCGTCGAACACCCGCGAGGTGCCGTACTTGGCCTGCAGGCCTTCGGTGCAGCGGAACACGCCGCCGAAGTAGCCGACGTCCTGGCCGAAGACCACGACGTTGTCGTCACGCTCGAGCATCACATCCATGGCCGAGCGCAGGGCCTGGATCATGGTCATGGTGGTGGTGGTCATGGCGGTGTCCAGCTGGATATTGTTGTTGTGATCGTTCATCTCAGATCCCCAGTTCCTGGCGTTGGCGTTTCAGGTGTTCGGGCATGTCCTTGTAGACATCCTCGAACATGGTCGCGGCGCTTGGGATCTGGCCGCCGGCGAGGGTGCCGAACTGCTCGGCTTCCTTCTGCGCGGCGATGACCTGGGCCTCCAGCTCGGCACTGACGGCGGTGTGTTCCTCTTCGGACCATTGGCCGATCTTGATCAGGTGCTGCTTGAGGCGGGCAATCGGGTCGCCCAGGGGGAAGTGGCTCCAGTCGTCGGCCGGGCGGTATTTCGACGGGTCGTCGGAGGTGGAGTGCGGGCCGGCGCGGTAGGTGACCCATTCGATCAGGGTCGGGCCGAGGTTGCGGCGGGCGCGTTCGGCGGCCCAGCGCGAGGCGGCGTAGACCGCGACAAAATCGTTGCCGTCGACCCGCAGCGAGGCGATGCCGCAGCCCACGCCGCGTCCGGCGAAGGTGGTGGCTTCACCGCCGGCGATGGCCTGGAAGGTGGAGATCGCCCACTGGTTGTTGACCACGTTGAGGATCACCGGCGCGCGGTACACGTGGGCGAAGGTCAGGGCGGTGTGGAAGTCCGACTCGGCGGTGGCGCCGTCGCCGATCCAGGCCGAGGCGATCTTGGTATCGCCCTTGATCGCCGAGGCCATGCCCCAGCCCACGCCCTGCACGAACTGGGTGGCGAGGTTGCCGGAAATGGTGAAGAACCCGGATTCCTTCACCGAGTACATGATCGGCAGCTGGCGTCCCTTGAGCGGATCGCGCTCGTTGGACAGCAGTTGGCAGATCATCTCCACCAGCGGCACTTCCCGGGCCATCAGGATGCTTTGCTGGCGATAGGTGGGGAAGCACATGTCGTCGATGTTCAGCGCCAGGGCCTGGGCACTGCCGATGGCTTCCTCGCCCAGGCTCTGCATGTAGAAGGACATCTTCTTCTGCCGTTGGGCAACCACCATGCGGTTGTCGAAGATCCGCGTCTTGAGCATGGCGCGCATGCCCTGGCGCAGGATGGCCACAGGCACGTCGTCGGCCCATTCGCCCAGGGCGTTGCCCTGGTCGTCGAGCACACGGATCAGGCCCCGGGCCAGGTCGGCGCAGTCGGCAGGTTCGATATCGATAGGGGGTTTGCGGGCCAGGCCGGCATCGTTCAGACGCAGGTAGGTGAAGTCGGTCTTGCAGCCGGGACGGCCCGAAGGTTCGGGAACGTGCAGGCGTAGCGGTGCATACGCTGTGGTCATGGCTTTCTACGCTCGATCTTGTGGATTTCTTGTAATTGGGCGCGCTAGCTGGCAGTCATTCCCTGGGTAAGGGAAATCTTGTCCTACAAACATCATAGGCCGGGTGAGAGAGAATATTTATCTCTGTTTCATTGCGCTGGAGATCATTTGCAGATAAAAAATCTGCATAAACATAAAAAACAGGTTGTTTTGTCTCATGCGTAAACTGGACCGTACCGACATCGGCATTCTCAACAGCCTCCAGGAGAATGCCCGCATCACCAACGCCGACCTGGCCCGTTCGGTGAACCTTTCACCCACTCCCTGCTTCAACCGGGTCAAGGCCATGGAAGAGCTGGGGCTGATCCGCGAGCAGGTGACCCTGCTGGACGCCGACCTGCTGGGCCTGCACGTCAACGTGTTCATTCACGTCAGCCTGGAGAAGCAGGTGGAAGAGGCCTTGCAGCATTTCGAAGAGGCCATCGCCGACCGCCCGGAAGTCATGGAGTGCTACCTGATGGCCGGCGACCCGGACTACCTGATCCGCGTGCTGGTGCCGACCATCCAGGCCCTGGAGCGCTTCATGATGGACTTCCTGACCAAGGTCCCCGGGGTGGCCAATATCCGCTCCAGCTTTGCCCTCAAGCAGGTGCGCTACAAGACCGCACTGCCGTTGCCGGCCAACGGCCTGACCCTGGGCACCTGAGGCTCAGGCGGGGCTCTCGCTCCAGAGCCGGTCGAGCTGCTTGAAATCCCAGTCTTGCGGGTCTTCGCGGCCGACGATGCGTTCCTTGCCCTGGTGCCGTGACAGGTCGATGACCCGTTGCGGCAGAGGCATTCCCGAGCGGGTGGAAAAGAACACCTTGACCCTGGGCATCAGCAACGAGTCGGGGTTCTGTTCCAGCACCACCGCCAGCTGCCCGCTGTGCAGGCGCACCAGGGAGCCCACCGGGTAGATGCCGACACTCTTGACCAGGGCCTGAAGCACCCGCGGGGCGAAATGCCCGGTCCAGCCGGACATCCTCTGCAGCGCTTCGGCCGGGTCCCAGCCGCGGTTGTAGGGGCGGGTCGAGGTCACTGCGTCATACACGTCGCAGACCGCGCCCATCTGCGCGAACAGGCTGATCTGCTCCCCCGCCAGGCGGTGCGGGTAGCCGCTGCCGTCGATCTTTTCGTGGTGGTGCAGGCACACGTCCAGCACCAGCGCATCCAGGTGCGGGTTCTGGCGCAGGATCGCGCCACCGGCGGCGGGGTGCAGCTTGATCCGCTCGAACTCGTCGGCCGAGAGTTTTTCCGGTTTGTTGAGGATGCTGTCGGGGATGGTCAGCTTGCCGATGTCGTGCAGCAGCCCGGCCACCCCGGCCTGATGCACCTGGGTGGCCGGCAGTTGCAACTGACGGGCCACCGCCACCATCAGCGCACACACCGCCACCGAGTGCATGTAGGTGTAGTCGTCGGCAGTCTTCAGCCGGGCCAGGCTGATCAGCACGTCGGGGTGGCGCAGCAGCGAAGCGGAGAGGTTATGCACCAGATTGTCCACCTGGGCCAGTTCGATGGCCTGGCCCATGCGCACTTCCTGGAACATGGCCATGACGGCCTGTTTCGAGTGGGCGCAGAGTTTCAGCGCCCGCTGGATTTCCTCGGAGCGCTCGACCCGCCGCGGGGCCGCGGGTTTGACCAGCGGGGCAGGGGCAGGCGCAGGCGCCGGGCTGTCCGGTGCCAGGTCCAGGCCCTTGTTCAAGTCGATCCACAGGTCGGTGAGGTTGGACTGGCGCAGACGCTGGTAGTCGGACGGGCTCTTGAGCACGAAGCCGGCCTTCCAGAACGAATGATCCAGCCACGAGCCGTCGAACTGGTGGATGTACATCCCCATGCGCAACTGAGTGATGGATATGCGTTTGAGCACGCTGAAACCCTCCGCCCGATCCAGTCCCGGCGGCCCCCCTGGGGGCCGGCCGGTGCCGAACGATAAAGCTCCTTGCCGTTATTCGTCCTGAGCCTCGCGAGCGGGCGCGGAATCAGTCCGCGCCAGCGCTCAGAGGGAGAAGCGTGCCACCAGTTTGTTCAGACTCACCGCCAGGCCCGACAGTTCACTGCTGGCGATCGACGTCTGGCTGGCGGCCGACGAGCTTTGCAGCGACAGGTCGCGGATGCTCATCAGGTTCTGGTCCACCGAGCGGGCGACCTGGGCCTGCTCTTCCGAGGCGGTGGCGATCATCAGGTTACGCTCGTTGATGTCGCTGATGGCCTGGGTGATATGGCCGATGGCAGCGCCGGCCTCGTGGGCGATGGCCAGGGTCTGGCTGGCGTCCTCGCTGCTTTGCTGCATCGACAGCATGGCCTTGTTCGAACCCGACTGGATGCCCTGGATCATCTGCTCGATCTCCTGGGTCGAGAGCTGGGTCCGGTGGGCCAGGGCGCGCACCTCGTCGGCCACCACGGCAAAGCCGCGGCCTTGCTCGCCGGCCCGGGCGGCTTCGATGGCGGCGTTGAGGGCCAGCAGGTTGGTCTGTTCGGCAATTGCCCGGATCACGTCCAGAACCTTGGTGATGTCCTGGGCCTGCTGGGCCAGGCCGGCCATTTCCACCCGGGTGTGCTCCACGGTGCCGGTGAGTTTCTCGATCGAGTGGATGGTCTGTTCGACCCGTTCCTTGCCCAGCCCTGCCGAGCGTTCCGAGGCCTGGGTCGACTGCGACGCGGACACCGCGTTGCGCGCCACTTCCTCCACCGCGGCGGTCATTTCGTTGACCGCGGTGGCGGCCTGGTCGGTCTCCATGCTCTGTTGCTGGATACCGGCATTGGACTCGCGGGTGATGGCGCTCATTTCCTCGGCGGCGGAGGCCAGTTGGGTCGAGGAATCGGCAATGTGGCGGATGGTGGATTTCAGGCTGTCGAGCATCGCCTGGGTGGAGGTTTGCAGATCGGTCAGTTCGTCCTGGCCGCTGACTTCCACCTGGGTACGCAAGTCGCCCTCGGCGATTTTCTGGGTGGTGGCCAGCAGCGACAGCACCGGGCGGATGATGCTGCGGGTGAACAGGGTGGCGATCAGGATGGTCAGGACAATGGCCAGCACGATGATCACCCAGGTCAGGGTCAGGCCGCTGTCAAACTGTTGGCCGGCCAGGGTTGCGGACTGCTCGGCGCCAGTTTCATTGATGCGGATCAGCGCCTCGATCGAGGCTTGCAGGCTGTTGGCCAGGGGCACGGTGACCTGGTTGATGTAGGTGTTGGTCTGTTCGGCGGTATTGGTCTTGCTGTTGTCGATCATCACCGTCAGCTTGTCCAGGTAGTCCTGGGCGCCGCGCTTGACCTGCTCGTAGTTGGTTTTTTCTTCGGCGCTGGAGATCAGCGGCTCGTAGTCCTTGATCGCCTGGGCCAGGGTGGTTTTCAGGTTGCCCAGCTTGTCCAGCGAGGCGGCTTTCTGGCTTTCGGTCTCAGTGGCGTAGTGCAGGGCCTCCAGGCGCACACGCAAGGTTGAGGATTCGATTTTCGTGGCTTGCCTGACGCTGGGCAGCCAGTTGGTCTGAAGGTCGAGCGCCGCGTCGTGAATCTGTCCCATTTTCCACAGTGCCAATCCCCCCAAGCCGATCAACAATACGCAAATGGCGCCAAAACTCACGAGCGCCCTGGAAGTCAGTTTCAGATTTCTTGTCACCATAGAGGCACCTTGCAGGTTGGAGTGATAGTGATACAGCTAAAAACGTTTCGACTCCTTGTCGCCTTGATAGCACTCTGACTCCAAAATGATGAAAAATCTGTAGAAATGTAAAAATATATTTCCACAAGTTTTCCATCGTTCAGCCGAGGGACCGCCAAGGCGGGAGAAAGCTCCGGGTAGCCTGGGCTTGCCGGCCCCTCCGGGAGGACCGGCGCGGTACGGCAAACCCGCGGGCTTGACCCTTATCAAGGCACTTTTGAGCGTTTTGAGCGATCCTTGGCACCTGTCCAATGGAAAAGGAAAAGGCCCATGACAACGCCTGTGACAACGGCGCCCGCGGCCAAGGCCGTATTACCGATTGGATTGCTGATCGGCGTGCTGGCCCTGGTCGGCGTACTGCTGTTGCCCCTGCCGGCCGACTTGCCGGTGGCCGGGCATCGCATGCTGGCGATCCTGGCATTTGCCGTGGTGGTGTGGATCAGCGAGGCGGTGTCCTACGAGGCCAGCGCCATCATGATCACCGCCCTGATGGCATTCCTCATCGGCACCGCGCCAACCCTGCAGGACCCGACGCAGATCTACGGCAGTTCGGCGGCCATCAGCATGGCGCTGACCGGCTTCTCCAACTCGGCCCTGGCCCTGGTGGCCGGCGCCCTGTTCATCGCCGCCGCGATGACCCACACCGGCCTGGACCGGCGCATCGCCCTGGTGACCCTGACCGGGGTCGGCACCAGCACCCGGCGCATCCTCATCGGCGCTATCGCCGTGACCATTCTCCTCAGCCTGCTGGTGCCCAGCGCCACCGCCCGCAGTGCTTGCGTGGTGCCGATCATGATGGGGGTGATTGCCGCGTTCGGCGTCGACAAGCGCTCGAACATCGCCGCTGGCCTGATGATTGTGGTGGCCCAGGGCACCAGCATCTGGAACGTCGGGATCCAGACCGCCGCGGCGCAGAACCTGCTGACCGTGGGCTTCATGGACAAGATGCTCGGCCAGCGCGTGGCCTGGCTCGACTGGCTGATCGCCGGGGCGCCCTGGGCGGTGATCATGTCCCTGGTGCTGCTGTGGCTGGTGCTCAAGCTGCTGCCCCCGGAAACCGACAGCATCCCTGGCGGCCAGGAAGCGGTGGCCCGATCCCTGGCGGAAATCGGCCCCATGACCGGGCCGCAGAAACGCCTGTTGGCAGTGTCGCTGCTGTTGCTCCTGGCCTGGTCCACCGAAGGCAAGCTGCACCCCTTCGACACCACGACCACCACCTACGCCGGGCTGGTGATCCTGCTGCTGCCACGCATCGGCATCATGACCTGGAAGGACGTGCAGTCACGGATTCCCTGGGGCACGGTGATTGTCTTCGGGGTCGGCATCAGCCTGGGCACGGCGCTGCTCAGCACCCAGGCCGGGCAGTGGCTGGGCACCCAGGTGGTGGCCCACACCGGGCTGGACCAGGTGGGCCCGCTGGCGGTGTTCGCGATTCTTTCGGCCTTCCTGATCCTCATCCACCTGGGGTTCGCCAGCGCCACGGCGCTGACCTCGGCCTTGCTGCCGATCCTCATCGCCGTGCTGCAGACCCTGCCCGGTGAGATCAACCGCCTGGGCATGACCATGCTCCTGGGCTTTGTCGTCAGCTACGGTTTCATCCTGCCGATCAACGCCCCGCAGAACATGGTCTGCCTGGGCACCGAGACCTTCACCGCCCGGCAATTTGCCAAGGTCGGCCTGTTGGTGACCCTGGTGGGCTATCTGCTGATGCTGGTGTTCGCCATGACCTGGTGGAAGTGGCTGGGCTGGATGTAGCCCTGGCTGCACCAATGCCCCGGGGTTACAGCCACCCCTGAAACACCCGGGTGACGCGACCGGCCAGGTGCACCGTGCCCTGGCCGTCCCAGCTCACGGTCACCGGGCCGCCATCGCACAGCACCCGGACCGGGCTGTCGAGCAATCCTCGGCGAATGCCATTGACCGCCGCCCCGCAAGAGCAGGAACCCGAGCCCAGGGGAATGGCGCCATTGCGCTCCCAGATCCGCAGGCGGATGGTCTGGCGGTCGATCACCTCGATGAAATGCACGTTGGTCTTCTGTGGAAACAACGGGTCGTTCTCCGTCAGCGGGCCGAGGTGGGCCAGGTCCAGGCCCGCCAGGTCGTCGACGAAGAAGCTGCAATGGGGATTGCCCATGCTGCACGCTGCCGGCGTTCCCGGCAGGGGCAGGGCGAGGCTGTCCAGGGGGGCGGCCAGGGGAATCTCCCGCCAGGCGAACTGCGGTTCGCCCATTTCCACCGAGACCGAATGATCCTCCAGGCGTCGGCAGTGCAAAATGCCCCGTTCGGTCCTGACCTGCAGCGCCTCGACGGCGCTTTCGTCCATCAGCAGATCGGCGGCGCCACGGGTCGCGCTGCCGCAGGTGGCAAGGCTGGAACCATCGGCATTCCAGAAGGTCAGTTGAGCCGCCGTCTCGGGGCAATCGCCGAGCACCACCAACTGATTGAAGCCGATGCCACGCCGGCGGTCGCCCAGGGCCCTGGCCTGTTCGCCAGTGATCGGCTGGTCGCGGCCACGGGCATCGATCAGCACGAAGTCATCGCCATTGGCGTGCATCTTGATAAACGGCAGGTTGCTCGCGTGCAGGGGCATTGGGGCTCCAGGGAGTGACGGCCGAGAGTCGTGAGTAGTGGGGCGGGGCGCAGGCAGCAGGATTTCGAAAAAAACGCGCCGGCGCCAGCGCATTAAAATAAAATTCATCTCGCCGGTAGCCGGTTCGCCCGGATTCCGGGTTTTGCGGCACACTGGCGAACCACCAGGAACATCGCCCGCGGCTGCACCGCAGCCTGGCACCGCACAAGGTCACTGCATGGATCACTACGCGCCGCGCAACTGGCAGCCCCACGAAAAGCCCAGCCTGCCCGGTTCTCCGTCCACACCGTTGCATCCCACCCACAAGCGCCTGGCCTATGCCCTGGTGGGCTTGCTGGTGGCCATCACCGGCGGCCTGGGCAACTCGCTGGTGATCGCCAACCTGCCGTACCTGCAGGGCGCGCTGGGGGCCACCACCGCGGAAATGGCCTGGCTGCCGGCGGCCTATGTTATGACCAACGTGTCGATGAACCTGCTGCTGGTGAAGTTTCGCCAGCAGTTCGGCCTGCGCGCCTTCACCGAAGTGTTCCTGGTGCTCTACGCCCTGGTGACCTTTGGCCACCTGTTCGTCAACGACCTGAGCTCGGCCATCGCCGTGCGTGCGGCCCACGGCATGGTGGGCGCGGCCCTGAGTTCCCTGGGCCTGTACTACATGGTCCAGGCCTTCCCGGCGAAGTGGCGGCTCAAGGCCCTGGTGCTGGGGCTGGGCGCTTCGCAACTGGCCTTGCCCCTGGCCCGGCTGTTCTCCGAGGACCTGTTGCAGATCGCCGAATGGCGCGGCCTGTATCTGTTCGAACTGGGGCTGGCGCTGACCTCCCTGGGCTGCGTGTTCATGCTCAAGCTGCCACCGGGGGATCGCTTTCGTACCTTCGAGAAACTCGACTTCCTGACCTTCGCCCTGCTGGCCAGTGGCGTGGCGCTGCTGTGTGCGGTGCTGTCCCTGGGGCGCATCGACTGGTGGCTGGAAGCGCCGTGGATCGGTTACGCCAGCGCCGCCTCCATCGTGCTGATCCTGGCCGGGCTGTGCATCGAACATAACCGCAGCAACCCGATGCTGATGACCCGCTGGCTGGGCAGCGGGGTGATGATCCGCCTGGCCCTGGCGGTGATCCTGATCCGCATGGTGCTGTCCGAGCAGTCCACCGGCGCCGTGGGTTTTCTCCAGGCGCTGAACCTGGGCAGCGAGCAGATGCGCCTGCTCTACGGGGTGATGCTGCTGGGCAGCATCGCCGGGCTGGCCACCAGCGCCCTGACCATCAACCCGGCGCACCTGCTGATGCCGCTGATCATTTCCCTGGCGCTGATGGCCGTGGGCTCGGTGATGGACAGCTTCTCCAGCAACCTCACGCGTCCGGCCAACATGTACCTCAGCCAGTTCCTGCTGGCCTTTGGCGGCACCTTCTTCCTCGGCCCGACCATGGTCCTGGGCACCCGCAACGTGTTGACCAACCCGCGCAACCTGGTGAGCTTCTCGGTGCTGTTCGGCATTTGCCAGAACCTCGGCGGGCTGATCGGCTCGGCCCTGCTCGGGACCTTCCAGATCGCCCGGGAGAAATACCATTCCAGCCATATCGTCGAGCAGTTGACCCTGCTCGACCCCCAGGTACTGGCGCGGGTGCAGAGCGGCGCGGCGGCCTATGGCAAGGTCATCGCCGACCCGGACCTGCGCACCTTGCAAGGCATGCGCGCCCTGGCTACGGCGGCCACCCGCGAGGCCAACATACTGGCTTATAACGATGTGTTCATGCTGATTGCGGTGATCGCCGTCCTGACCATGATCTGGATCTTCATACGCAGCCTGTGGCTGATGAGCACGACCCAAGCCGTCGCGCCCGCCAGCCCGGCCCCTGTCCAACCACGTGGTGCCCCTTCTTCATGAGCGAACCGATCAATCCCACCACCAACGCCATTGCCTCGAGCCCCGAGCCCAATGGCCCGCCGACCATCCCGGCCACCGAGCCGCGCCCGCTGGCGGTGCGTATTGTGTCCTCCCTGGGGTTTGCCGCGATTGCCATCGTTGGTGTGCTGATCGTGCTCTACGCCTGGCAGCTGCCGCCGTTCTCCAGCGCCATCGAGAGCACCGAGAACGCCCTGGTGCGCGGCCAGGTGACCATCATCGGCCCGCAGCTCAGCGGCTATGTGTTCGAAGTACCGGTGCAGGACTTCCAGCAGGTCAAGGCCGGCGACCTGCTGGTGCGCCTCGACGACCGCATCTACAAGCAGCGCCTGGACCAGTCCCTGGCCCAACTGGCGGTGCAGAAGGCCGCCCTGGCCAATGCCCTGCAGCAACGCAACAGCGCCGAGGCCACCATCAAGCTGCGCCAGGCGGCCCTGGCCGACAGCCAGGCCCAGGCGCGCAAGAGCGCGGCCGACCTGCAGCGCAACGAAGCGTTGATCGCCGACGGCTCGGTGTCCCGGCGCGAGCTGGACGTGACCCGCGCGGCCAATGCCCAGACCGTGGCCGCCGTGGCCCAGGCCCAGGCGCAACTGGAAATCGCCCGCCAGGACCTGCAGACCGTGATCGTCAACCGCGGCTCCCTGGAAGCGGCGGTGGCCAGCGCCGAAGCGGCGGTGGAACTGGCACGGATCGACCTGTCCAACACCCGGGTGCTGGCACCCCGGGATGGGCAATTGGGGCAGATCGGCGTGCGCCTGGGGGCCTACGTCAACTCCGGGGCGCAACTCATGGCCCTGGTGCCCAGCCAGCTGTGGGTGATCGCCAACATGAAGGAAACCCAGATGGACAATGTGCATATCGGTCAGCCGGTGAGCTTTACCGTGGATGCCCTGAACCATCGCAAATTCACCGGCAGGGTGCAGTTGATCTCACCGGCCACCGGTTCCGAGTTCGCCTTGCTGCAGGCCGACAACGCCACCGGCAACTTCGTCAAGATTGCCCAGCGAGTGCCGGTGCGGATCACCGTCGACCCCGACCAGCCAGAGCTCGACCGCCTGCGCCCGGGGTTATCGGTGGTGGTCAGCATCGACACCCGCGCCACCCCCACTGACACCCCGTAGGAGCCGGCTTGCCGGCGAAGAGGCCCTTGAGTCTTGCATGGCCTGGGCGGACGCCTTCGCTGGCAAGCCAGCTCCTACGGGATTGTGGTTTACCCGCGCCCAATGCTTTTTCGTAGGAGCCGGCTTGCCGGCGAAGAGGCCCTTGAGTCTTGCATGGCCTGGGCGGACGCCTTCGCTGGCAAGCCAGCTCCTACGGGATTGTGGATTACCCGCGCCCAATGCTTTTTCGTAGGAGCCGGCTTGCCGGCGAAGAGGCCCTTGAGCCTTGCATCGCCTGGGCGAACGCTTTCGCTGGCAAGCCAGCTCCTACGGGATTGTGTTTTACCCGCACCCAATGCTTTTTCGTAGGAGCCGGCTTGCCGGCGAAGAGGCCCTTGAGCCTTGCATGGCCTGGGCGAACGCCTTCGCTGGCAAGCCAGCTCCTACAGGCTGTGGTTTACAGCGCCTGCATCGGCGGCAAGGTGCCCAGCAACGACACGGCGGCCACCGCCGCCACGCCCAGCAGCCACTCCGCCAGCACGCTGTTGCGCAAGGTGCCCAGGCGCCGGTCGCAACCGCGAATCCGCAAGCGATTGAACAGCGCCAGCCCCAGCATCCCCGCCACCAGCAGCACCTTGATCAGCAGGATCAGGGCAAAGCCGCTGAACAACGGGGTCGGCCACCACTGTCCGGTAAGTACCCGCACATTGATCAGGCCGGTTATCAGCAAACCGCTGACCAGCCCATAACCCACGCCGCTGAAGCGCTTCAACAACGGTTCGACAGACAGGCCCGCGGGCTGCCGCAACACCAGCAACAGCACCAGCAGGCCCCCCAGCCAGATGGCCACACAGCTTAAATGCACGATCTGATTGAGGATCAGCAACTGCCCCTGCACCCCATCGAGCATGGCGCCGTGGCCCACCGGCGCCAGGGTTGCCAGGAGCACAGCGCCCAGCCCCAGTTGCAGCGGCAGGCGTCGGCCCAGTGGGGTCGGCAGCAGCGCCAGCAACAGCAGGTTGAGCAGCAGGTGCCAGGTCCAGACCTGGCCGAAAAAGGTCTTGCCCAACACCAATTGCAAGGTCGTCGGGTCCAGCGCCGCCGACCAGGAGCCGGCCATGCTGGCGGTAATCAGCAGCAGCCAGCACAGGCCGCTGCCCAGACCGATCAGCGTCAACCAGCGGCTGAGCCGATCGAGCTGTCGCTGCACGGCGCCATGCTCGTTCTGCGCTGAATCACGGCCCAGCAACAGCGGGCGAAACACCCAGGCGCCGACCAGGGTCAGCACCACCGCAAAGTGCACGAAGCGGCACAGCACCAGCCATGACGCCATGGATTACGGGCTCACCTTGAAGCTGTAGCTGCCTTCGCTCTTGTGGGTGTCCACCGACACCGCGTGCCATTGCACCTTGTACTCGCCGGCTTGCAGCGGCGTGGCGGCCGGAGTGACGACCAGGGTCTTCTTGTCCGAACCTTCGGTGGCCAGGCCTTTCACTTCGAGAGGGGCGCCGTCCTTGCTGATGGTGACCTGGGTGAAGGCCGCTTCCACGCCTTCGGTGAACACCAGGCGCAGTTCGGTGGGCGCGACCACGCTGCTGTCGGCCGCCGGCGTGGCGCCTTTCAGGTGCGCGTGGGCCAATGCCGAGGAGGCCGCCAGCAGGGAGGCGAGCAGGGCGGTAGTGGTGAAGAGGTTTTTCAGTGACATGAGAGGATTACCTTTAACAAAGAGGGCAGGGCTCAACGATCTTGCAACTGCATGTGGATGATCGGAAACGGTCGTCCTTCGCCGTCGGTTTCCGAGCGGCCGCAGTCGGCGAAGCCGTAGTGCCGGTAGAAGCCGTGGGCCTGGGGGTTCTGTTCATTGACGTCGACCTTCAGGCCAGGGCGACGCACCTGGTCCAGTAGCCTACGGCCGATGCCCTGGCCGCGCAGGGCCGGGTCGATGAACAGCATCTGCACCGTGTCGTCGCTGGTGGCGATAAAGCCGCCGGGGCTGGCATCGGGAGTTTCCCAGACCAGAACGTCGAGTGCCGGCAGGTAGCTGTCGCGCACTAGCGGGTAGAGGCGCTGGATATCGTCTTCAGCGATAAAGTCATGGGTGGCGCGCACCGAACGCTCCCAGAGCGCGGTCAGCAGGGCGTCGTCCGCAGCGACGCGAGGGCGAATCTTCATGAGCATGTTCCATCGGTAACAGGACAGATGGCCGGCGATGGGGCAGGGCCGGCATTCGGGCAGAGACCTGTATGCCCGTGTCGCGAATTAACGCCTGGACGGAGCACCGCAGTGGCTGCTGCAAATGAGCGGGAGGCCGATCCTACCCAATACCGCCGGGCGGCGAAAGACCGGCGTCGTCCCGCAATGTCCCAGCCCTAACGCCTCCCCGCAGTGCGCGGACGAATGCTAGTCTTGCCCCAGACTGTTTTCGTAGGAGCCCTCATGGGCAATCACAAGATCGAGATTCGTCGCAGCAACGTGGAAAAAATCCTCCTGGGTGCCGAGAAAATCTTCGCTGAAAAGGGCTATGCCGGCACCGCCATGGCCGACATCGCCGAAGAAGTGCAACTGCCGCGTTCCAACCTGCATTACTACTTCAGCACCAAGAACGAGCTGTACAGCGCCGTGCTCCTGGACCTGCTGGAGGTATGGAAGCAGGACGCCCTGTGCTTCGAGATGTTCGACGACCCGCGGGTGGTGCTCAGCAGCTACATCCGCGCCAAGATGCAGCATTCCCGCAGCCGGCCTTATGGCTCCAAGGTCTGGGCCAACGAAATCATGCACGGTGCCCCGACCCTGGGCGAGGCCCTGGATGCCAGCCTGTACGACTGGGCGAAGATGAAGGAAGCGAAGATCCGCCAATGGGTCGAGGACGGGCGGATCCTGCCGGTGGAACCCTCAAGCCTGCTGTACATGATCTGGGCCTCGACCCAGCACTACGCCGACTTCGACCACCAGGTGATGATCCTCAACGACCACCAGCCCCTGTCGGACCTGCAATTCGAACGAGCGGTACAGACCGTCACCAGCGTCATCCTGCGGGGCATCGGCCTGGAGCCCTGAGCCTGTCGCCGCCTACCGTAGGAGCTGGCTTGCCAGCGAAGAGGCCCGCAAGACCGCCTTCGCCGGCAAGCCGGCTCCTACAGAACCTCCCGCGATATTCCTGCCAGCCGTAGGAGCTGGCTTGCCAGCGAAGAGGCCCGCAAGACCGCCTTCGCCGGCAAGCCGGCTCCTACAGAACCCCCGCGATATTTCTGCCAGCCGTAGGAGCTGGCTTGCCAGCGAAGGGGCCCGCAAGACCGCCTTCGCCGGCAAGCCGGCTCCTACAGAACCCCCGCGATATTCCTGCCAGCCGTAGGAGCTGGCTTGCCAGCGAAAGGGGCCGTAAGACCGCCTTCGCTGGCAAGCCGGCTCCTACGGATCCCCCGCGATATCTCTGCCAGCCGTAGGAGCTGGCTTGCCAGCGAAGAGGCCCGCAAGACCGCCTTCGCCGGCAAGCCGGCTCCTACAGAACCTCCCGCGATATTCCTGCCAGCTGTAGGAGCTGGCTTGCCAGCGAAAGGGCCCGCAAGACCGCCTTCGCCGGCAAGCCAGCTCCTACAGCAGGTGCGTGGGTCACACCGCTTCGCGGTAGGGATTGCGCGGATCATGCAGCCAGTCGAGGAACGGCTTGCCGGTTTGCTGAGGCACCATCTCGATGCAGTCCTGCACCGGGCAGGTGATCTGGCACAGGTTGCAACCCACGCATTCGTCGTCGATCACCTCATATTTATGGGTGCCGTCCGCTTGCCTGAGGCTGGCTATCGCCTGGTGCGAAGTGTCTTCGCAGGCAATATGACAACGGCCGCAACCGATGCACGCCTCCTGGTCAATTTTCGCGATCACCTGGTAGTTGATGTCCAGGTACTTCCAGTCGGTGGTGTTGCCCACGGCGCGCCCGCTGAAGTCTTGCAGGCTGGAGTAGCCCTGGCTGTCCATCCACCGCGACAGCCCATCCTTCATTTCCTCGACGATGCGAAAGCCATGCAGCATCGCCGCGGTGCATACCTGCACCGCGCCGCAGCCCAGGGCCACGAACTCCGCCGCATCGCGCCAGTTGCCGATGCCGCCAATACCGCAGATCGGCAGGCCGCGGGTCTGTGGGTCGCGGGCGATCTCGGCCACCATGTTCAGGGCAATCGGCTTGACCGCCGAACCGCAATAGCCGCCGTGGGTGCTCTGGCTGCCCACCATGGGGTGGGCCACCATGCGTTCCAGGTCGACGCTGGTGATGGAGTTGATGGTGTTGATCAGCGATACCGCATCCGCGCCACCGCGATGGGCGGCGCGGGCCGCGGTGCGGATGTCGGTGATGTTCGGCGTCAGCTTGACGATCACCGGCAGCGAGCAATAAGTCTTGCACCAGCGGGTCACCTGTTCGACGTATTCCGGCACCTGGCCCACCGCCGCGCCCATGCCCCGTTCCGGCATGCCGTGAGGGCAGCCGAAATTCAGTTCGATGCCGTCGGCGCCGGTGGCTTCCACCAGCGGCAGGATGGCTTTCCACGACTCTTCGACGCAGGGCACCATCAGCGAGACGATCAGCGCCCGGTCCGGCCAGTCCTTCTTCACCTGGGTGATTTCCTGGAGGTTGATCTCCAGGGAGCGGTCGGTGATCAGCTCGATATTGTTGATGCCCATGACCTCGCGGTTGGGCCCGAAGTGCGCCGAGTAGCGCGACGACACGTTGACCGCCGCCGGGTCTTCCCCGAGGGTTTTCCAGACCACGCCGCCCCAGCCGGCCTCGAACGCGCGGACCACGTTGTAGGCCTTATCGGTGGGCGGCGCGGACGCCAGCCAGAACGGGTTGGGGGCTTTGATACCGGCAAAGACAATCGACAGATCGGCCATTTATGCAGCCTCCTGGTTGAGCATCAGTCGGGCATGCATGGCTTCTGCGGCCAGCTTGCCGTGTTGTACCGCCTGCACGGTGAGGTCCTGGCCGAGGCTGACGCAGTCGCCGCCGGCGTAGACCCCGGGAATGCTGGTGCGCAGCTGTTCGTCCACCTGGATGCGCTCGCCGCAGCGTTGCAGCTCCCGGGCCAGCGGGTCGCTGAGGGCGGCGCCGTCGAAGCCCTGGCCGATGGCCTTGAAGATCGCGTCGGCGGCCAGTTCGAAGGTGTCGCCGGTGCTCTGCAGGCGGCCTTCCACCAGCCGGGTGCGGGCAAAGCGCATGCCGCGCACCCGGCCCTGGTCATCCAGCAGCACCTGCTCGGGGGCGGCCCAGGTCAGCAGGCGCACCTGATTGGCCTTGGCGATCTCCTGTTCGTGCTCGGTGGCGCCCATGTCCTCCACGCCCCGGCGGTACACCAGGTTGACATCGCTGGCCCCCAGGCGCGCCATCTGCACCGCCATGTCGATGGCGGTGTTGCCGGCGCCGAGGACAATGCAGCGGTTGGCCAGGGGCAACTGGCTGAGGTCGTCGGCCTGGCGCAGTTCACGGATGTAGTCGGTGGCGGCCAGCAGCCCGGAGGCTTGTTCATGTTCCAGCCCAAGCTGCTTGCTGGCGGCCAGCCCGAGACCGAGGAACACCGCGTCGTACTCCTGATGCAGTTGGGTCAGGCTCAGGTTGTCGCCGAGTTTCTGCCCGTGACGGATCTCGATGCCGCCCACCCCGAGGAGAAATTCCAGCTCCTGCTGGGCGAAGTCGTCCACCAGCTTGTACTTGGCGATCCCGTATTCGTTGAGGCCGCCGGCCTTGTCCCGGGCTTCGAAAATCACCACCTCATGGCCATGCAGGGCGCAACGGTGGGCGCAGGACAAACCCGCCGGGCCGGCACCGACCACGGCGATGCGCTTGCCGGTGGGCGCGGCGCGCTGGAACGGGTGCTGGGTGAAGTGGGCGTTGTCCAGGGCATAGCGCTGCAGCAGGCCGATCAGTACCGGCGCGCATTCCTGGGCGTTGTTGCGCACGCAGGCCTGCTGGCAGAGGATCTCGGTGGGGCAGACCCGGGCGCAGCTGCCGCCGAGGATATTGGCCGAGAGAATCTTCTGCGCCGCGCCCTGGACGTTGTCGGTGTGGATATTGCGGATGAACGAGGGAATGTCGATCTCGCTGGGGCAGGCATTGACGCAGGGCGCGTCGTAGCAATACAGGCAGCGCGAGGCTTCCAGGTGCGCCTGGCGGGCATTGAGCGGCGGCGCCAGGTCGGTGAAATGGCCAGCCAGGCTGGCGTTGTCCAGGGTGGGGTGGGGCAAGTGGTTCAAGGTCTTGATCACGGTTTTGGCCTCACGGTTCGTTTCTTGGTTGCCTCTGACGGGCATTTTCTGTAGCTGAGATCACCCCTATCCGTAGGAGCCGGCTTGCCGGCGAATAGGCCTTTGACTCTTGCAAGGGATTTGCGGGCGCCTTCGCTGGCAAGCCAGCTCCTACAGGGGGCATGGGTTTCTGTAGGAGCGAGCTTGCTCGCGATAGGGGGGCAACGCCCCCCGGTCTCAGCGTTTAACCGCCGTCGGCTTGTGCCGCTCGGCGCGCTTGCTCAAGAGGTCGAACACCGCCGGGTAGGCCGGGCGCTCGATGTAGCGCCCGGCGCCGCGTTCGGCTCGCAGGTCGCCGTCGGCCCACACCAGCCGGCCCTGGCTGATGGTGTGGCTGGGCACGCCGCGCACGGTCTTGCCTTCGAAGATGTTGAAGTCCACCTGCTGGTGGTGGGTCTTGGCGGAGATGGTGCGGCTGCCTTGCGGGTCCCAGAGCACCAGGTCGGCATCGGCGCCAACGCGGATCGCACCCTTGCGCGGGTAGAGGTTGAAGATCTTCGCGGTGTTGGTGGAGGTCAGGGCGACGAACTCCTGCATCGACAGGCGCCCGCTGTTCACCCCTTCGTCCCACAGCACTGCCATGCGGTCTTCGATGCCGGCGGTGCCGTTGGGGATCTTGCTGAAGTCGTCGCGGCCGGCGGCTTTCTGTTCGGCGCAGAAGCAGCAGTGGTCGGTGGCGGTGGTGTGCAGGTTGCCCGACTGCAGGCCGCGCCACAGGGCTTCCTGATGGCCCCGGGGGCGAAAGGGTGGGCTCATCACGTAGCCGGCGGCGGTCTGCCAGTCCGGGTCGCGGTACACGCTGTCGTCCAGCAGCAGGTGTCCGGCCAGCACTTCACCGTAGACCGGCTGGCCCTTGCCCCGGGCGTAGCTGATTTCATCCAGGGCTTCCTGGGTCGAGACATGCACCAGGTACAGCGGCGTGCCCAGGGTCTCGGCGATGCGGATCGCCCGGCTGGCCGCTTCGCCTTCCACTTGCGAGGGCCGTGACAGCGGGTGGGCTTCGGGCCCGGTGATGCCCTGGGCCAGCAGCTTGCGTTGCAGGTGATACACCAGCTCGCCGTTTTCCGCGTGCACCGTGGGCACCGCCCCCAGTTCCAGGCAGCGCTCGAAGCTCGCCACCAGGGTGTCGTCGGCGGCCATGATGGCGTTCTTGTAGGCCATGAAGTGCTTGAAGCTGTTGATGCCGTGGTGCTGCACCAGCTCGGCCATTTCCTCGCGGACCTGCTCGCTCCACCAGGTGATGGCCACGTGGAAACCGTAGTCGCTGGCGGATTTTTCGGCCCAGCCGCGCCACTGCTGGAAGGCTTCCAGCAACGACTGCTGGGGGTTGGGAATCACGAAGTCGATGATTGAGGTGGTGCCGCCTGCAAGACCCGCCGCGGTGCCGCTGAAAAAGTCTTCGCTGGCCACGGTGCCCATGAAGGGCAGTTGCATGTGGGTGTGGGGGTCGATGCCGCCGGGCATCAAGTATTGGCCGCTGCCATCGAGCACTTCGCAGCCTGCGGGAATATCCAGATTGTTGCCGATGGCTCTAATCAGGCCCTCTGCGCAGAGTACATCGGCCTGGTAACTTTCATCATGGGTAATAACGGTGGCGCCACGGATCAACAGAGACATTCCGAGTTCCTCGCAGGCATGACCGGCTTGTGCCGGTTCTAACTTTTTTATTGAACGCGCTGACAACTATACAATCCTGTCAGCGGTGTCAGGAATAGAAGCTAGCCCGAGTTACAAGAAACAGCAAGAATATTTTTTATAAGCTTATATTCAATATAAGTTGCTGAAATTTAACGATTAAAAACACAAATCCGCAAAATGGTGCAGCGCCTCACCATTTTGACGCACTTGACAGGATCAAAAAATAGTCGAGATTTCCTATGTCGAATCAGCTGCTTGAGGAGGCGCTGGGAAGACCAATAAATAATTAAAAAAATAAATGTGCACTGCTTTGGGTCCTGACCGAATGGACAACTTGCCAAACACCCAGCCTGAGTGAATTGGCAACTAACCAGGGACTTGCAAGTTGCTTGAATAAAACCCAATGACATCAGTTGTTTACATGGATTCCGCCGACTGTGCAGCAGCGACCGCGCAAGTACTTGGCATCTTTATTGAGTGCCGCCGCAGGTCGATGTGCCAGAGGCTGGAAGTCGTAAGTTCTCCGGCCATCGTCCGGTGCGCGAACCCTTCGCCTGCCGCCCTGATGAGCAAAATAATCAGAACAACAGTGGAGCGGCCATGCAACAGATCAGATCCCAGGTGACCGAGCGCGAAGGCTTGTACGAGTTGGACGCCGGCAGCGACGTACTCGACAGCCCCCGTTACAACCACGACATCGCACCGACCAAGGTCCAGGAGCGCACCTGGAACAAATGGCACATCACCGCACTATGGATCGGCATGTCGATCTGCGTGCCCACCTACACCCTGGGCGGGGTGCTCACCGCCTACTTCGGGCTCAGCGTTGGCGAGGCGCTGCTGGCGATCCTCCTGGCCAATATCGTGGTGCTGGTGCCCCTGACCCTCAACGCCTTTGCCGGCACCAAGTACGGCATTCCCTTCCCGGTGTTGCTGCGCTCATCGTTCGGCATCATCGGCTCCAACGTGCCGTGCCTGATCCGCGCCCTGGTGGCCTGCGGCTGGTTCGGCATCCAGACGATGTTCGGTGGGCTGGCGATTCACCTGTTCCTGGGCTCGATCTTCGAGGGCTGGAAGGCCCTGGGCGGCACCGGCGAGGTGATCGGCTTCATGATCTTCTGGACCCTCAACCTGTGGGTGGTGCTGCGCGGCGCCGAGTCGATCAAGTGGCTGGAAACCCTGTCCGCGCCGCTGCTGGTGGCGGTGGGTATCGGCCTGCTGGTGTGGGCTTTGCCCAATGTGTCCCTGAGCGAGTTGCTGGCAATCCCGCCCAAGCGTCCCGAGGGCGCCAGCGTCACCAGTTACTTCATGGCCGGGCTCACGGCGATGGTAGGATTCTGGGCCACCCTGTCGCTGAACATTCCCGACTTCAGCCGCTACGCCAAAAGCCAGAAGGACCAGATCCTCGGGCAGATCTTCGGCCTGCCGCTGACCATGTTCCTGTTCGCCGCCCTGGGGGTGGTGATGACCGCCGCCTCGGTGAAACTGGTGGGGGTCACCGTCTCCGATCCGGTGAGCCTGATCGGCCACATCCAGAGCCCGGGCTGGGTGGCCCTGGCCATGGCGTTGATCATCATCGCCACCTTGTCCACCAACACCGCGGCCAACATCGTCTCGCCCACCAACGACTTCCAGAACCTGGCGCCGAAGCTGATCGGCCGCACCACCGCAGTGATCCTCACCGGCCTGGTGGGGCTGGCGCTGATGGGCCACGAATTGCTGAAAAAGCTCGGCCTGCTGATTTCCGACGTCAGCCTGGAGACCGTGTATTCCAACTGGCTGCTGGGCTACTCCAGCCTCCTGGGGCCGATTGCCGGGATCATGGTGGTGGACTATTTCATCATCAAGAAACAGCGCCTGGACCTGGCCGGCCTGTACCGCGACGACGTCTACCCGGCGTGGAACTGGCACGGCTTCATCGCCTTCGGCGTGCCGGTGGCGCTGACCCTGATGTCCCTGGGCAGCAGCGCCTTCAACTGGTTCTACAGCTACGGCTGGTTCACCGGTTCGGCCCTGGGCGGGCTGATCTACTACGGCCTGTGCAGCCTGCGTAGCCCCCAGGTAGCGACCGCCAAGACCCCGACATGAGCACCCAACCAGCGCTCTCGCTCACCACCATTCCCGTAGGAGCTGGCTTGCCAGCGAAGGCGTCAGCCACGACGGCACAAGGCTCCAGGGCCTATTCGCCGGCAAGCCGGCTCCTACGGTGGGCTGGCGGTGTTTGTTGTAGGCGCTGGCTTGCCAGCGAAGGCGTCCTCAGCCTTGTACACGGCTCGAGGGCCTCTTCGCCGGCAAGCGGAGCATTGCCCGGCCGGCTCCTACAGATACAGGTTTTGCCGGGCCATTATCCCGGGCGATTGCTGGCACGAATCCCCCGACACCATCAGAAGAAATGCCTGAGGAGATCACCATGAACGCTGCCGTCGAGGTTCTGCAATCCAGCCATCAGCACATCAACCGCGACCGCCTCTGGCAGTCGCTCATGGAGCTGGCCCGGCTCGGGGCCACGGTCAAGGGCGGGGTCTGTCGCCTGGCCCTGACCGACCTCGACCGCCAGGCCCGGGACCTGTTCGTGCAATGGTGCGAAGCGGCCGGCTGCACGGTCACGGTGGATGGCATCGGCAACATCTTCGCCCGCCGTCCCGGGCGCAACCCACAACTGCCACCGGTGATGACCGGCAGCCATATCGACACCCAGCCCACCGGCGGCAAGTTCGACGGCTGCTTCGGCGTGCTGGCCGGGGTGGAAGTGCTGCGCACCCTCAACGACCTCAAGCTGGAAACCGAGGCGCCCCTGGAAGTGGTGGTGTGGACCAACGAAGAAGGCTCGCGCTTCCCGCCGTGCATGATGGGCTCCGGGGTGTTCGCCGAAAAATTCACCCTGGAAGATACCCTGGCCAAGACCGACGCCGAGGGTGTCAGCGTCGGCGAGGCCCTGAACGCCATCGGCTACGCCGGAAAGCGCCAAGTCAGCGGGCACCCGGTGGGCGCCTATTTCGAGGCCCATATCGAGCAGGGGCCGATCCTTGAAGACGAACGCAAGACCATAGGCGTGGTGCTCGGCGCCCTGGGCCAGAAGTGGTTCGACCTCAAGCTGCGGGGCGTCGAAGCCCACGCCGGCCCGACCCCCATGCACCTGCGCAAGGACGCCCTGGTGGGCGCCGCCGCCGTGGTGGCGGCGGTCAACCGCGCCGCCCTCGGCCACCAGCCTCACGCCTGTGGCACCGTCGGCTGCCTGCAAGCCTATCCAGGATCGCGCAACGTGATCCCGGGGGAGGTGCGCATGACCCTGGACTTCCGTCACCTGGAGCCGGCGCGCCTGGATTCGATGATTGCCGAAGTGCGCCAGGTGATCGACAACACCTGCGAAGAACACGGCCTGAGCTTCGAACTGACCCCGACTGCGGACTTCCCACCGCTGTATTTCGACCCGGTGTGCGTCGATGCGGTGCGCGGTGCCGCACAAGGGTTGGGCCTGTCCCATATGGACATCGTCAGCGGCGCCGGGCACGACGCAATCTTCGTCGCCGAACTGGGCCCGGCGGGAATGATCTTCGTGCCTTGCGAAGGCGGCATCAGCCACAACGAAATCGAGAACGCCGACCCCGACGACCTGGCCGCCGGCTGCGCCGTGCTGCTGCGCGCCATGCTCGCCGCCTCCCAATCCATCGCCCAACGCCAACCGTAGGAGCCGGCTTGCCGGCGAAGAGGCCCTTGAGCCTTGCATCGGCCTTGAAGACGCCTTCGCTGGCAAGCCAGCTCCTACCGGGGGGCTGTGGTGTATCGACGAATCCGCCCACGCCGCCATCCCCGTAGGAGCCGGCTTGCCGGCGAAGAGGCCCGCAAGACCTGCATCGCCAGTGCCGACGCCTTCGCTGGCAAGCCAGCTCCTACCGGGGGCCTGTGGTGTTTTCACGAATCCGCCCACGCCACCATCCCCGTAGGAGCCGGCTTGCCGGCGAAGAGGCCCGCAAGACCTGTATCGCCAGTGCTGACGCCTTCGCTGGCAAGCCAGCTCCTACCCGGGGGCCTGCGGTGTTTTCACCAATCTGCCCACGCCACCATCCCCGTAGGAGCCGGCTTGCCGGCGAAGGGGCCCGCAAGACTTGCACCGCCCATGCCGACGCCTTCGCTGGCAAGCCAGCTCCTACAAGGGCATCGTCAGCCGCTGGTCCTGGCGTACACTGGCGAACTTTTCGCACGGGATATCGACTATGCACAGGATGGCGTTTTGTCTGGCCCTGGCTCTGAGCCTGGGGGGCTGTATCGATTACAAATGGGGCCACGACTGGAAGGCCGACAGCCTCGGCGGTTGGCAGGACGCCAGCAAGGGAAAATATGACCAGGGCACCGCGTTCAAGCTGGCCTGCGGGCCCGAGCCGCTGTATGTGAAGCTGACCTCCGCGCCGTCCCACCATCTGATGTCGCTGCTGTTCATTCCCCTGGTCCCGGCGGCCACCGGCGATGACAACCATCTGAGCATCAACGCCCGCCACCCCAGCCTCTCGGCCTGTTCGGCGGCGCAGAACCCCCTGGTGATCAAGCTGGACAACCGGGTGATCAGCCATATCGGCTACGCAGCAGGCGACCAGGCGGGCAGTTGCGAGCTGCGCCTGGACGAGCGCGAGTTGCAGGGCGAGCGGGTGTCGATCGAGGTCAATCAGGCCGTGCTGCCTTGTGCCGTGGCCCCGCTGACCTTGAAGAAAAACGGCTTCTTCTGCCTGCGCAAAACCGAGTTCGGCGGTTCCAAGCCTTGTGACCGTTAGGGGCGGTCAGCCGCACGAACCTAAGCTAATTCCTAAAAAGTATTTATTTCCTGTTTGTTAGATCGATTAGCTTTTAGCGACTTTCCTGTCTCCGAGAAGGTTCGCCCCCATGCGCCTGCCCTTTGCTTTGCGTCGCAGCTTGTCGATCACCGCCCTGGCCGGCCTGGCGCTGGGCATGGCCTTGAATGCCCAGGCCGACACTGACCTGCGCATCGGCTACCAGAAATCCTCGACCCTGCTGGCCTTGCTCAAGGCCCAGGGCACCCTGGAAAAACAGCTGGCGGGGCAGGGGGTGAAGATCACCTGGCACGAATTCACCAGTGGCCTGCCGCTGGCGGAATCGCTGAATGTGGGCAATGTCGATATCAGCGCCGATGTCGCCGACACGGTGCCGGTCTTCGCTCAGGCCGCCGGGGCCAAGCTGACCTATTTCGCCACCGAAACCCCATCACCCGCCGCCCAGTCCATCGTCATTCCCAAGGACTCGCCGCTCAAGTCCCTGGCCGACCTCAAGGGCAAGCGCATCGCCGTGACCAAGGCTGCCGGCAGCCATTACCTGCTGATCGCTGCCTTGCGCGAAGCGGGCTTGAGCTTCGCTGATATCCAGCCGGTGTACCTGACCCCGGCCGATGGCCGCGCGGCGCTGGAAACCGCCAAGGTCGATGCCTGGGTCACCTGGGAACCCTTCGTCGCCAGCGCCCAGCGCCAGCAGGGCGCGCGGGTGCTGCACGACGGCCAGGGGCTGGCCAGCTATCGCCGGTACTACCTGGCATCCAGCGATTACGCCAAGGCCCATCCCGAGGTGCTGAATCAGGTGTTTGCCGAGCTGCAGAAGACCGGCACCTGGGTCAAGGCGCATCCGGCCGAGGCGGCAAGACTGCTGGGCCCGCTGTGGGGCAACCTGGATGTACCGACCGTGGAACTGGCCAACAGCCGCCGCACCTATCAGGTGGAGGCGGTGAAGCTGGACGCCTTGGGCGAGCAGCAGAAAATTGCCGATGCCTTCTACCAGGAAAAGCTTTTGCCCAAGCCAGTGGATGCCCGGGCGGTGCAGTTGTGGAGCCCCAAGAAGTTGTGATCGCTGGTTAGATTGCCTTCGCTGGCAAGCCAGCTCCTACATGCACCACGCGATGCCGTTGTAGGAGCCGGCTTGCCGGCGAACAGGCCCCCTCTTTTTTTCTTGTTCACCGCCGGCTACGCCATCACGCGCCCGGCGTCAGGAGTTCCCGTGTCTGCCGTTCACGCCCAAGAGGCTTTCGCCGTCCCAGCCTCAGCCGCCACGCCACCGAGCCCCGCCGAGGTGGTGCTGGAGTTGCGCAACCTGACCAAGCACTACGCCCGCCGCCGTGGCCAGAGCGCGCCGCCGGCGGTGCAGCAGGTCAGCCTCCAGGTGCGCCGTGGCGAAGTGCTGTGCCTGATGGGCACCTCCGGCAGTGGCAAGTCCACCTTGCTGCGGCATATCAACCGGCTGATCGAGCCCAGCAGCGGCGAGGTGCTGATCGACGGTGCGGCCATCAGCCAACTCTCGGCCGAGGAACTGCGCACCCTGCGTTCCCGGCGCATCGGCATGGTCTTCCAACATTTTGGCCTGTTGCCCCATCGCAGCGTGCGCGACAACGTCGCCTTGCCCCTGGAATTGCGCGGCGAGCCCGAGGCCCAGCGCCACGCCGCGGCCGATCTGCAACTGCAAGCCATGGGCCTGGACGGCTGGGGCGAGCATTACCCCCATGAACTGTCCGGCGGCATGCAGCAGCGGGTCGGCCTGGCCCGGGCCCTGGTCAGCGAACCGGACATCCTGCTGATGGACGAACCCTTCAGTGCCCTCGACCCGACTATCCGCCGCGACCTGCAAAGCCACTTTCTGCGGGTGGTGCGCGAGCGCGGTATCACCACCTTGCTGGTGACCCACGACCCGGCAGAAGCCTTGCGCCTGGCGGACCGCATTGCCGTGCTGCGCCACGGCCAACTGATCCAGCTGGGCACCCCCAGCGAGTTGCTGGAGCAACCGGCGGATGCCGAAGTGGCGGACTTCTTTCAGGACCACGGGGCCCGCAGCGACACGCCGGTGACGGTCTTGCCGACCCCGGGCAAGCGCGGGGTGGCGCCGGCTCCGGCCAGCCCTGGGTTGTCCTTGGCCCAGGCCCTGCTGCTGGGGCCGGCGGCCCTGGCTGCCAGCGGTCGCGGTGGCCTGTACTGGCTGGGGTTCGCCCTGGAACTGGGGGCAGCCGCAGCCCTGGGGCAGGGGCTGGCCACGGCCAGTCTTGCCTGGGGCGCCCTGGCGCTGCTCGGCCTGCTGTGCAGCCGCCTGTTGAGCCTGACCCTGGCCCGGCGCCCCAGCCGCCAGGGCCGTTCCGACTGGCGCCTGCCGTGGCTGGTATTGCTGCTGTGCCAGGCCCTGGTGCTGTGGCGGGTTCTGGCCGCCGATGCTTCGGGCCCCTGGCTGCAATTCCCCGCCGACCGCCAAGTGCTGCTGGGCACCGCGGCGGCCATCGACCAGTTGATCGGCTGGTCCCAAGTCACCTTTGAAAGCACCTTCGTCGGCGTGATAGTCGCTGTGCGCACGGTGATCGAAAGCATCGAAAGCCTGCTGGGCTGGCTGCCCTGGCCGGTGCCGGCCCTGGCCCTGGTGCTGCTGGCCTGGCGCAGCGCCGGCGCCGCCCTGGCCCTGACCAGCGCCGTCGCCTTGCTCTACATCGGTCTGTTCGGCTTCTGGGAACGGACCATCGCCACCCTGGCCCTGGTGGGTTCCTCGGTGCTGATCTCGCTGCTGATCGGCGTGCCTGCCGGCATCCTCCTGGCCAAGCGCGCCCTGGCCCGGCGCCTGATCACCCCCTTGCTGGACGTGATGCAGACCCTGCCGACCTTCGTGTACCTGATCCCGGCGGTGGCGTTCTTCTCGGTGGGCAAGACCCCGGCGGTGATCGCCACGGTGATCTTCGCCCTGGCGCCGATGATCCGCCTTACCGCCCTGGGGATTCAGGAAGTGCCCAAGACCGCCGTCGAAGCGGCCCTGGCCCACGGCGCCACGCCGTGGCAGATCCTGACCAAGGTCGAGCTGCCCCTGGCTGCGGGTTCCTTGCTGCTGGGGATCAACCAGACCCTGGTGATGAGCCTGTCGATGGTGGTGGTGGCGGCGCTGATCGGCGCCGGCGGCCTGGGCTACGACGTGATGACCGCGCTGCGCAACATCAAGGGCGGCGAGGGCATGTTGGCCGGCGCCGCAATCGTGTTCTGCGCGTTGATTCCCGACCGCATCATTCAAGCGACCCTGCGCCAGCGGGATCGCACATTGCATCAATCATGAGGTGTCCCTTGAACAAGTCGTTTACCCGTACCCTTGGCGCCGCCGCGCTGCTGTTGGGTTTGTCCCTGCCGGTGCTGGCCAAGGACAAGATCGTTATCGGCGAACAGAACTGGACCGGCGCCATCGCCATCCAGAACATCCTCGGCGAAGTGATCAAGAGCCGCCTCGACGGCGACGTTTCCTACCTGGCCGGCGACGTGCCGGTGTTGTTTGCCGCCGCTGCCAAGGGCGACGGCTCGGTGGACGTGCTGACCGATATCTGGCTGCCCAACCAGTCTGCCGCCTGGGCCAAATACGTCACCGGTGGCACCCGCTCCCTGGTGCCCAACAAACAGCCGTACCTGGGGGTGCAGGGCTTCTATATCCCCGGCTACCTGCAAGACAAATACGGCGTGAAATCGGTCTACGACCTGCAAAAGCCGGAAGTGGCGAAACTCTTCGAACCCCTGGGCGGCGGCAAGGCGCAACTGCTGGTGGGCCCGGCGGGCTGGGAGTCCACCTACATCGGCGAGATCAAGGCCAAGGACTTCGGCTTTGCCGACAAATTCGAATCGGTGTCCACCGAAGCCTCGGTGACCTACGCTAAGCTCGCCGCGGCCTACAAGGCCCAGCGCGGCGTGGTGTTCTACGCCTACACCCCGGACTGGATCTTCTCCGCCTTCGACCTGCGCCGCCTGGATGAACCGGCGTTCGACGGCTATGCCCAGGACAACAAGAAGGGCGACCCGCTGTACAAGGCCGATGGCTGCTGGAAATTCATCAGCCCGACAGTGGATGCCGACTGGCTGAGCAAGAGCAAGATCACCTGCGCCTACCCGGATGCCCGGGTGTATGTCCTGGCCTCCAGTGCCCTGCAAAAACGCGCACCGCGAATTGCCGCGTTCCTGGAGAACTTCAGCATCGAGCCTCAGGCCCTGAACGACCTGATCCTCAAGATCGAAAAGGAACAGCAACCGGCGGCGCAGGCGGCCAAGGAATGGGTGGCGGAGCATCCGCAGATCGTTGATGGCTGGCTGGGTGCCAGCGGTGAAAAAGTGGGAGCGATTCAATGAGTGGGATTGAACAGGCGACCTTCGGCGCCGGCTGCTTCTGGGGCGCGGAAGCCGCGTTCCGGGCCCTGCCTGGAGTAGTGGACAGCCGCGTCGGCTACGCCGTGGAAGCGGCGGACGAAGCCTTGCAGATAGAAGTGGTGCAGGTGGATTTTGACCCGCAGGTGTTGGCTTATACCCGCCTGATCGAGCACTTCTGGGGCCTGCACGATCCCACCTCGGTGGATCGCCAGGGCGAGCATGGCGGGGTGAAATATCGCTCGGCGATCTTCCACACCAACGCCGTGCAGGCCGAACAGGCGAGGGCGGCCAAGACCGCCCTGCAAGACTCCGGACGCCTCAACAAACCCGTAGCCACGGTGGTCGTGCCACTGGGGCGCTTTGAACTGGCGGATGAAGAACACCAGCGTTACCTGGAGAAGAACGGCCTGAGCAGCTGTCATATCTGATCGTTTGCAGATACGCAGGCTTCTACGCCACCCGCCACTGAATCACTTCCAGCACCGCGCAGCCTTCTCGTGTCAGCAGGTGCACGCCACGGGTGATGCGGGTCAGATCGCAATCGCTGATGTCTTTCAGCTCCAGGCTGGACAGGCTGTCCATCAGGTCGCGGACCACGGTGAAACGGTGGGCGGCGCTGCTGGCCAGGTCGCTCAAGGGGGCTTGGGTGTCGAGGTAGAACACCGGGTGTTCGGTGTCGTGGGTGTCGATGGGGGTGAAGCGGGGGAGGTGATGGTCAGTCATCGGTGCAGCTCCTATAAATTGAGCTGCCACCTTCCGCGGCCAAGCGAATTAGGGTGGCAGCTGTACGCGGGTTGGCCGACCGGCTATAGGAAACCGGCACACCCGAAGGTGTCCCACGCACAGCCGCCATGAGACAAAATCACAGGCACAAAAAAAGCGCCTGCAATGATGTTTTGGACGCTGATGCGTTCCTATATTCGACCGGCCAAGGTCGCTCGCGGATTTTGCCGCGAGGGCGAACTATAGGGGGGATGCCAGAGCGGTGCAACCGGGCATTGAAGGCGATGTTTGAGTGGTTGTGTCGACTGTTGGTGGCTGGTTTTGATGGGGTACATATCCATTGTTGCGGTCACGGCCACTTAGGGTTTCGCCCTTACGGCGAGTCACTTTGGAAAAGCCCCAAAGTAACCAAAGGGCTCCTGCCCCCGCATCCGGCCCCTCGCTGGGGCTCGGGGTTCCCTCACTCCGGCGCCGCTCCGGGGGCACGCCGCCACAGGCCATCCATGGCCTGATGGCGGCTAGCTCGGCATCCTTGCCGAGCTGCCCCCTGCGCAACGCCTGCGTTCGGCCTTCTGGAGGGGGCAGGCAGATCAAGATCAAAAGCCAAAGCCAAGCACCCCGTAGGAGCCGGCTTGCCGGCGAAGAGGCCCTTGGATGGGGCGGTGATCTTGCGGACGCCTTCGCTGGCAAGCCAGCTCCTACGGGAGGAGGGGGATCACCCCCACATTCTCTTCAGGCCGGCCGCAAGGCCGCCGTCAGATTTTGCTTTTGCTTTTGATCTTCCTGCCCCCTTAGACACGATGGCCGAACGCAGGCATTGAGCCGTGGGTAACCCGGCAGGACGCCGGGTTAGCCGCCCCAGGCCATGGATGGCCTGTGGCGGCGGCCCACGGATCAATGCCGGAGTGAGGGCATGCCGAGCCTAGGCGAGGCACCGAGTGGAGGGGCAGGAGCCCTTTGGTTACTTTGGGGCTTTTCCAAAGTGACTCGCTGTAAGAGCGAAACCGCCAGCCGCCGTTACCGCAGCAATGGATATGTACACCAAGAAGACCGCAACCTCAGGTTTTACGACCGCTGCGCGCCGGGACGCCGGCCGGCCGAACGGGAGCAAGCTCCCTCGCCACAAGGTTTGCGCTTCAGGTTTCAAGCCCCACCTTTCCACCCCCCACCCAACGCCACCACCAACCCCACACTCGCCTGCAACTCCCTTGTCTGCACCGCCTGCAACCCCCGCTGCGCCTGCAAGGCAGCGGTCTGCGCTGTCACTACATCCAGGTAGCTGACGGCCCCCGCTTGATAGCTGTTCATGGCCAGTAACTGCGTGTGCCGGGCAGCATTGACGGCGGCCTGCTGATCCAGCGCTTCCTGGCGCAGATCCCGCAGTTGCCCCAGGTTGTCCTCCACCTCGCGCACCGCCCGCAGCACTTGCCCACGGTAATGCGCGGCGGCCTCTTCAAACTCGGCATGGGCCTGGCGTTCATTGGCGCTCAGCCGTCCGCCATCAAAGATCGGCAGGTTCATCAGGGGGCCCAAGGCCCAGTAGCGATTGCCCGCCGCCAGCAGATTACCCACGCCCTGGGTCTGCCCACCGAGCATCCCGGTCAGGCTGAAATCCGGATACCAGGCGGCGCGGGCGATGCCGATGCCGGCATTGGCGGCGTACACCCGGCGTTCCGCCGCGGCAATGTCCGGCCGGCGTTGCAGCAGGGTGCTGGGCAGTTGTTGGGGAATGCTCGGCAGGCTTAGCAGCTGTTCCGAGGGCGCAAGGCTGAACTGGCTGGCCGGTTCGCCCACCAGTTCGCCAATGGCGTGTTCGCTGAGGTTGCGCTGGGCCCGCACTTCGTCCAGTTCCGCCTCGGCGCTGGCCAGTTGGCTCTGGGCCCGGGTCAGGTCCAGTTCCGAGGCGATCTGCCCTTGATAACGGTCGCGGGTCAGTTGCAGGGCCTGGGCGTAATCCTCCAGGGAGTGGCTCAAGATCCGGCTCTGGGCATCCAGGCCATTGAGTTGCACATACAGGCTCGCCAACTGTTTTTGCAGGCTCAGGCGCGCGGCTGCCAGGTCATCCCCGGAGGCTTGGGCCTGGGCATCGCCGGCCGCCGCTTGATTGCGGATCCGGCCCCAGAGGTCGAGGTCGAAACTCAGGGCAAAACCGGCGCTGTTGCTGTTGTACACCGAGGGTTGGCTGCTGCCGCGCAGGGGGCGGCTGTCCGACTGGCGTTGGCGCAACGGCTGGGCGCTGGCGCTGATCTGCGGGAACAACCCTGCGTGCAGTTGGCTGGCGTAGGCCTGGGCGCCGTCGTAGTGGGCCAGGGCTGCCGCCAGGTCCGGGTTGGCCCGGAGCAGGCGCTGTTGCAGGTCGTCCAGACGCGGGTCCTGGTACAGCAGCCACCAGTGCTCGGCGAGCCCCTGGGGCGTGGCGGCCGGGTGCCAGGGGCCATCGCTGTTCTGTTCGCGGTATTGCGCCGGCAGCTCGATGGCCGGCACCTGGTAGTGGGGCGCCAGGGAGCAGCCGTGCAGGGCCAGCAACAGCAGGGCGGCGAGGGGTTCAAGCCTTGGGCGCATGCTCACCTCCTGCGTCCGCCAGTTGCACCAGGTCACCTTCGCGCAGGGCGTCCGGCGGGTTGTCGATGACCTGATCCGTGGCTTGCAGGCCCTGGTCGATCACCAGCCGTTCGCCCAGGTCGAGGCCGATATGGATGCTGCGCAGGTGCACGTGCCGGGAACCGTCGATCAGCGCCACCTGGGTGCCCTGGGCGCGGAAGATCAAGGCACTGGCGGGGATGCTCACGCCGTGGGTGTCGGCGGGAATCGCCAGGCTCGCCTCGGCATAGTCGCCGGGCATCAGGGCGCCGTCCGGGTTGGCGGCGACGAACTGCGCCAGCAGGGTGCCGGAGCGCGGGTCGATGGCGGTGGAGTCGCCCACCAGTTGCGCGCGAAAGTGCTGGCCCGGGTGCTCGGGCACGGTCAACTGCGCTTCCAGGCCGGGGCGGATCACGCTGGCGTAGTTCTGTGGGATCGGTACGTAGAGCCGCAGTTTGTGGGTGTCTGCCAGGTCGAACAGTTCCGGGTCGCTGTCGTTGTCGGCCTTGATCAACTGGCCGATGTCGGTGTGGCGGGCGGTGATGGTGCCGGCGAACGGCGCGCGAATGGTCTTGTAGTCTTCCAGCGCCGTGAGCCGTGCGTAGTCGGCGGCGGCTGCGTCAGCATTGGCCTTGGCCGCGGCGGCGTTGGAGCTTTTTTCATCGGCTTCCTGACGCGATACCGAATGGCTGGCCAACAGGTGCTGCCAGCGCTCGGCGGTGGTCTGGGCCAGCCGCGCGTTGGCTTGCTCCTGGATCATCCGCGCCCGGGTCTGGGCCATTTGCTGATCCAGGTCGGGGCTGTCGATATGGGCCAGCACTTGCCCGGCGGTCACCTTGGCGCCTATGTCCTGGGTCCAGTCCTTGAGGTAGCCGCTGACCCGGGCGTGGATCGGCGCCTTGCTCCAGGCTTCCAGGTGCGCCGGCAGGCGCAGGGTGTCGCCCAGTAGGTTGTGCTGCGGCTGGAACACCAGCACCTGCGGCACGGCGGCGGTTTCGGTCCAGGCGACCACGGCCCGTTCATGCCGGGTACGTGCGGCCAGGCCGCTGGCCACCAGCAGGGCGGCCAGGCTCAGGCCGCCTATGCCCAGCAGCATCAGGCGTTTGCGCGAGGGGGTGTGATCAGGCGACATGGGTGTTTTCTCCAGCAACAGCGGATTGGGGACGGCGGCCGTGGACCAGGCTGAAGACCACGGGGACAAAAATCAGGGTGGCGACGGTGGCGAGGAGCAGCCCGCCGATCACCGCGCGGCCCAGGGGCGCGTTCTGTTCTTCGGACAGGGCCAGGGGCAGCATGCCGATGATCATCGCCAGGGCGGTCATGCACACCGGGCGAAAGCGTGTGTAGCCGGCTTCCAGGGCGGCCTTGAGGGCGTCGCCGTGCTCCGCCAGGCGCTCGCGGCAAAAACTCACCACCAGGATCGAGTTGGCGGTGGCCACCCCCATGCACAGGATGGCCCCGGTCAGCGCCGGCGCCGACAGCGAGGTGCCACTCAAGAACAGCATCCACACGATCCCGGCCAGGGCCGCCGGTAGCGCGGTGATGATCACGAACGGATCGACCCAAGACTGGAAGTTGACCACGATCAGCAGGTAGATCAGCACCACCGCCCCCAGCAAGCCCAGGCTCAGGCCGCTGAAGGCCTGGTGCAGGGCGTCGATCTGCCCGTGCAGGCTGACCGTGGCGCCCTTGGGCCGCAGGGCTGCGGCGTCGTCCAGGACCTTTTGCATGTCGTGGGCCACGGCGCCCAGATCGCGCCCCTGGACGTTGGCGTACAGGTCCAGTGTGGGCTGGATGTTGTAGTGGCTGACCACCGCCGGGCTTTCAACCCGGGAGATGTCTGCCAGGCCGCCGAGGATCTGCGACTGGCCGTTGCTGCCGGTGACCGGCAGCGCTTCCAGGGCCGGCAGGCTGTCCAGGCGGTACTGCGGGGTGGCGGCGACGATGGAGTAGGACACGCCGTTCTTCGGGTTGAGCCAGAAGGTCGGCGCCACCTGGGAGCTGCCGGCCAGGGAGGCCACCATGCTGTTGGTCACGTCGCGCTCGGTGATCCCCAGGCCATTGGCCCGCAGGCGATCGACCTTGACCTGCAAGGACGGGTAGCCGGTGGACTGCTGGATGCGCAGGTCGGCGATGCCCGGCACATGCTGCAGGCGCCGTTGCAGTTCCAGGGCGAAGGCGCGGTTGGCTTCGGCGTTGGGCCCGGAGATTTTCACGTCCAGCGGGGCCGGAGCGCCGAAGTTGAGGATCTGGCTGCTGATGTCCGCCGGCAAAAAGGCGAACTGGCTGCCCGGGAAGCTTTCCGGCAAGGCTTGGCGCAGTTGCTTCACGTAGTCGGCGCTGGGGGCGTGGCCGGGTTTCAGGGTGATCTGGATATCGCCATCCTGGGGACCGATGGTGCCGCTGTTGCTGTAGGCCATGTCGATGCCGCTCAAGGGAATGCCGATGTTGTCGATGATGCTGTCCAGCTGCTCCGGCGGGATCACCTCGCGGATGCGGCCTTCGATGCGGTCGAAGGCCGCCGCGCTTTCCTCGATCCGCGTGCCCAGGGGCAGGCGCACGTGCAGGGCCAGGGCGCCGGCGTCGGTGGCGGGGAAGAAGTCCTGGCCCAGGCTTGGCAGCAGGGCGAAGGACGCCAGTACGCAGGTAAGGAAGCCGAGGATGAAGCTCTTGCGCCGGCCCAGGGCCAGCTGCAGCAGGCCGTGATAGGTGTCGCGAATGTTGGAAAAGCGCGCCTCGAAACCCTGCTGGAAGGCCAGCAGCCCGCGGACCAGAGCGCTGTGTGGCTGGGCGTGCGGTTCACCTTCGTGATGGTTGATGAAGGCGTCTTCCGGGTGATGCCCGGGGCCCGTTTGCGGCGCATGGGGCTTGAGCAGGTACATGGCCAGTGTGGGCACCAGGGTCCGCGAGAGGATGAACGAGCTGGCCATGGCGAAGATCACCGCCAGGGCCATGGGCCGGAACAGATAGCCGGCAATGCCCTGCAGCAGGAACATCGGCACGAAGACGATGCAGATGCACAGCAGCGAGACGAAGGCCGGGCCGACGATCTGTTTGGCGCCGTCGAGGATCGCGTCCTGCACCGCCTTGCCCTGTTCCAGGTGCCAGTTGATGTTCTCGATGGTCACCGTGGCGTCGTCCACCAGGATCCCCACCGCCAGGGCCAGGCCGCCCAGGGTCATGACGTTGAGGGTCTGGCCGCTGACCGCCAGCAGGGCAATCGCGGAAAGCACCGCCAGGGGAATCGAGGCGGCGATGATCAGGGTCGAGCGCCAACTGCCGAGGAACAGCAGGATCATCGCGCTGGTCAGCAGGGCGGCGATGATGCCTTCCTGGGCCACGCTGCCCACCGACTGCTTGACGAACACCGAGGCGTCCCCCAGCAGCGAAGTCTTCAGCGCCGGCGGCAGGGTTTCGTTGATTCGCGGCAGCATCTGGCGGATGCCATTGACTATGGACAGGGTGGAGATATTGCCGTTCTTCAGCGCCGGCATCAGCACCGCCCGGCGTCCGTCGACCCGCACGATATTGGTCTGCGGCGGCGAGCCGTCGCGCACGTGAGCCACCTGGCCGATGGTGATCAGCGCGCCGTCCACGGTCTTGATCGGCAGGTCGTTGAGCTCCTCGATGGCGGTCGGGCTGTTGTTCAGCAGCACCGTGTATTCATCGCCGCCGAGCTTGGCGGTGCCCACCGGGATGATCTGGTTCTGCGCCGCCAGGGCATTGCCCACGTCCTGGGCCGACAGGCCCTTGGCGGCCAGGGCTTGCGGGTCCAGGTCAAGGGTGATCTGGCGCTGCTTGCCGCCCATGGGCGTGGGCATGGCCAGGCCGGGCAGGGCGCTCAGGGGCAGGCGGATGTTGTTCTGCACCAGGTCGCGGATCTTCGCCTCCGACAGGGTCGGGCTGGAGAAGGCCATCTGCAGGATCGGCACCGTCGAGGCGCTGTAGTTGAGGATCAGCGGCGGGGTGATGCCCGGCGGCATCTGCTTGAGCACGGTTTGTGAAACGGCTGTCACTTGGGCGTTGGCGGTGCGGATATCGACCCCGGGCTGGAAGAAGATCTTGACGATGCCCATGCCCGGCAGCGACTGCGATTCGATGTGCTCGATGTCGTTGACCGTGGTGCTCAGGGAGCGCTCGTAGGTGTAGATCACCCGCCCGGCCATGGCGTCCGGCGACAGGCCGTTGTACTGCCAGACCACCGCCACCACCGGAATGCCGATATCGGGGAACACATCGGTGGGGGTACGCAGGGCCGCCAGGGGCCCGATGATGCAGATGAAAATCGCCAGCACGATGAACGTGTAGGGCTTGAGCAGTGCGGTCTTGACCAGCCCGAGCATGCCGAAAACCTCCGAGGGAGTGGGATTGCAAACCTCGGCAGCCTGCAGCGACCCACCTAACACGCGGCTTTCAGCCAGGTGAAGGAAGTTTTAGCTAAGGCCTGTATTTCCTTTCATGTGGATTCATTTGTTCTCGCACCGGGGCCTCGACAAGCTGGATCGGCATCGACACAGGCGATTGTCTCGGGCCTGCGTCGCACTCCTTTCTGTCACTTGCGAGGTTTCTTCCATGTCCCTCAAACCCTCGTTGCTGCTGCCGGGCCTGGGCCTGGTGTGCCTGCTTTCGGCCTGTGCCGGGCCTTTGCCCAAGGCCGATCCGCAGCAGGCCTGGATCGATCTTTCCCCGGAGTCGCCCAACGACTTGTTGGCCGACAGCGTCGATGGCAAGCGCCTGAACGATGGCCGCTACTTCCAGGTCAGCCCCGGCCAGCACCGCTTGCAGATGGCCTTGCTGCAAGGGGCCAACGGCAACTCGGCGCAGCCTGAATGCCTGGGCCGCCTGGACTATGCCGGGTTCCAGGCCGGCGGCCATTACCAACTGCTGGAATCGAGCCAGGGCCAGGAGGTGAGCGCCGCGCTACTGGACGCCCAGGGTCGGCAAGTGGCCCAGAGCCGGCCGTTCAGCTGCCTGTAAACGTTTTTTCAACTGCCGAGGTACTGCTTCATGACACTCAAACCATTGCTGCTGATCCCCGCCCTGGGCCTGACATGCCTGCTTTCTGCCTGCGCTGGGCCCATGCCTCAGCCCGACCCCAGCCAGGCCTGGATCGGCCTACAGGAAGAGGCGCCCAACGACCTGATGGCCGAGCGGGTGGACGGGCAGAAGATCGACGATGGCCGTTATTTCCAGGTCAAGCCCGGTGCCCACCGCCTGGACGTGACCCTGTTTGAAGAGAATGTCGGCGATTCCAACCAGCAAGACTGCAATGGCCATGTCAGCTACAGCGGCTTCAAGGCCGGCGAGCATTACAAACTGGTGGAGTCATCCCTGGGCACTGAGGTGTCGGCGCGCTTGTATGACGCCAAGGGCAAGCAGGTGGCCAGTACCCATGACTTTGCGTGCATGCCGGGCTGAGTGGTGCTTTTGCGCCACTCGCATCAGGACCTTTCGCTCAATGGAAAGAGACAGGGCTGACTACAGGTTGATGGCGGGCCACGGGATGATAGGGGCCTGTTTCCTGTCAATCGGGCATTGCTCATGAATCAACAGGCACAAGTGGCAAGTGCATCCACCGATGCGGCATTTGGTGAAGTGGCGCAGATGATCACCGCCGCGCGGCAACGGGCGCTGCGCGCGGTGAATACCGAGCTGGTGGAACTGTACTGGCAGGTCGGGGCCTATATCAGCCGCAAGATCGAGGCGGCGGAATGGGGGGATGGCGTGGTCCGGCAATTGGCGGATTACCTGGCGCGGCAACAGCCGGGGCTGCGGGGGTTTACCCGGGCCAACCTGTTCCGCATGCGCCAGTTTTACGAGGCCTATCGTGATCACGAGAAAGTCGCACCACTGGTGCGACAATTGCCCTGGAGCCACCATCTGGTGGTGATGGGGCAGAGCAAAGGGCCAAGGGAACGTGAGTTCTACCTGGATCTGGCGGTCCGCGAGCAGTGGTCACGGCGCGAGCTGGAACGGCAGATCAAGTCGGCCCTGTTCGAACGCACCCTGACCCGTCCGGCAAGCGCCTCGGCAACCTTGAGGCAGGCCCGCCCCGAGGCCCTGAAGGTCTTCAAGGATGCCTACATGGTGGAGTTTCTCGACCTGGCCCAGGGGCATGACGAAGCCGATCTGCATCAGGGCCTGGTGCGCCAGCTCAAGAATTTCCTGATCGAAATGGGGCGCGACTTCTGCTTTGTCGCTTCAGGCTATCCGTTGCAGGTCGGCGGGCGGGATTTTGTCCTGGATCTGCTGCTGTTCCATCGTGGCTTGAATTGCCTGGTGGCGGTTGAACTCAAGGTCGGGCGCTTCGAGCCGGAGTACCTGGGCAAGCTGGATTTCTACCTGGAGGCCCTGGATCGCCAAGTGCGCAAACCCCATGAAAACCCGGCCCTGGGCGTGTTGCTCTGTGCCAGCAAGGAGGACGAGGTGGTGGAATATGCCCTCAACCGTTCACTGTCGCCGGCCTTGATCGCCGAGTACCGGACCCAACTGCCAGACAAGAAACTGCTGCAAGCCAAGCTGCAGGAGTTTTATGCCCTGGACACGCAAGCGCGGTGAGTCCGGCGGCCATCTGGTGCCGGCGCTCCTAAGTATTCTCGTGAGTCGGATGAACACCAGGGCCGCCCCCCAGCCGTTGCGCTTGCCCCTTGTTCAGTCTGGTTCACTGCCGAACCAGTCCGCCAGGCGCGCGCTGGCTTGCTCCTTGACCTCGGCGTTGATGTGGGCGGCCACGGCCACCACTGAACCGGCCAGCAGCCCAAGGTCATCCGCGTATCCGACTCCCGGGATCAGGTCGGGGATGATGTCCAACGGCAGCACGAAGTAACCCAGGGCAGCGTAGATGGTGGTCTTGGCCCAGATCGGGGTTTGCGGTCGTTGCGCGGCGTAGTAGAGCCAGAGGGTTTTCTGGATCAAGGTCCGGCCGATTCGCGAGGTATAGCGGCCGATCTTGCGCCAGAGGCACTGTTCAAGGGATTGGGTGGTCGACATGGCGTACTCCTGGGGGACACAGGTCCGGGCCATAGTCGCCGCCTGCGCGGTTGACCGGCAGAGGCCAATCTTTCCCTGGCCACTTGCGTCGTAGGAGCCGGCTTGCCGGCGAAGAGGCCGGGCCTGGCGCCGTGAAGCCTCTATCAGGTCAGCGGCGCTGGCGAGGACGCTGTCGCTGGCAAGCCAGCTTGCCAGGGGTGCGCTGCAGGCGGGGCGCTGTGCAGTTCAGGGTTGCCGGCGGGCTTCCAGGCGCTGGAACAGCAGCATGCCCACGAGCATGGCCAGGACAAACACCCAGGCTTGCCAGTGCCCGCCGGGCAGCAGCACCAGGGCCGGCCCGGGACAGATGCCGGCAATGCCCCAGCCGATGCCGAACAGCAGGCTACCGCCGATCAGGCGCCGGTCCATGCTGGTTTTGGCGGGGATCTGCATGGGTGCGCCCAGCAACGAGCGGGATTGGCCCATGGCCCAATGAAAGGGCCACCAGGCGATGCCGATGGCGCCGAGCATCACCAGGGCCAGGGACGGGTCCCACTGGCCTGCCAGGTCGAGAAAACCCAGGACCTTGGCCGGGTTGGCCATGCCCGCCAACAGCAGGCCGATACCGAACAGCAGGCCGGCGATAAATGCGCAGAGTTTTCTCATGCCGTCAGCCCCAGCAGATGCCGCAGCACCCAGACCGTGGCGAAGCCGGTGGCCATGAAGCACAGGGTGGCGATGAGCGAACGGGGTGACAGCCGGGAAATGCCGCAGACCCCGTGGCCGCTGGTGCAACCGGCGCCATAGCGGGTGCCGATGCCCACTAGCAGGCCGGCGCTGACCAGGCCAAGCAGGCCACTCTGGAACTCGACGCTTGGCAGGGCGGTGAACAGGCCCCAGAGCAGGGGCGCGAGCAGCAGGCCGATAATGAACAGGGACTTTTCCCCCCAGCCGTCCGTGCCGGGTTGTAGCAGACTGCCGAGCAAGCCGCTGATCCCGGCAATGCGTCCATTGGCCACGATCAGCAAGCTGGCCGCAAGCCCGATCAATCCGCCTCCGGCCAGGGCCGACCAGGGGGTGAAATGCAGATAATCCAGAAGCATATCCTGTTCCTTGTAGGAGCCGGCTTGCCGGCGAAGAGGCCGGTCGTGGCACCGCCATTTTTCCCTTGCAACGCCGGCGTCGGCGAGGGCGCCTTCGCTGGCAAGCCAGCTCCTACGGGTGGCGGTGCGTAGGTTGATGTAGGAGCCGGCTTGCCGGCGAAGGTGCCGGTCGTGGCACCACCATTTTTCCCTTGCAACGCCAGCGTCGGTGAGGGCGCCTTCGCTGGCAAGCCAGCTCCTACGGGTGGCGGTGCGTAGGTTGATGTAGGAGCCGGCTTGCCGGCGAAGGGGCCGGTCGTGGCACCACCATTTTTCCCTTGCAACGCCAGCGTCGGTGAGGGCGCCTTCGCTGGCAAGCCAGTTCCTACGGGTAGCGGTGCGTAGGTTGATGTAGGAGCCGGCTTGCCGGCGAAGGGGCCGGTTGTGGCGCCGCCATTTTTCCCTTGCAACGTTAGCGTCGGTGAGGGCGCCTTCGCTGGCAAGCCAGCTCCTACGGGTGATGGTGCGTAGGTTGATGTAGGAGCCGGCTTGCCGGCGAAGGCGTCAGTGGGCAATCAGCCCCAGGGCGCCACCGGCCAGCAGCAGCCCGGCCAATATGCCGGTGACGGCGAACAGTTGCTGCAGCCGTGGCCCGGCCAGGCGGCTGGCCACCTGGCGCCCCAGTACCAGGCCCAGCACCGCGCCCAGGGCAAAGGGCGCGCCCACGGCCCAGTGCATCACGCCGCTGACGCTGGCGGTGACCACGCTGCCCAGGGACACCAGGGCAATCACCGCCAGCGAGGTGGCGACGATGCTCTTGCTGTCCAGGTTGGTGTAGCGGCTCAGGGCCGGGATGATCACGAAACCGCCGCCCACCCCCAGCAGCCCGGAAAGCAGCCCCGAGAGCATCCCGGTCAAGGTCAGCGCCCGGGCGCAGGGCAGGGTCCAGCGCAGGCGGCCCTGGGCCGGGTTGAGCACGCAGGGCAGGAACGCCGGGCGCGGTGCGGCCTGGCCCTGTTTCAGTTCCAGGCTGGCTTTGCGCAGGATGCGCCCGCAGGCGTACAGCAGCACCAGGGAAAACAGCAGTGCCAGGGGCATGTTCGGCAGGCGGTGGGCCAGCCACAGGCCCAGCGGCGCCATGAGGATGCCGATCCCGGCGACGAACCCCGCCGCGCGGTAGCGCACAATGCCCTGGCGCAGCCCCAGTACCGCGCCGACGCTGGCGGCCAGGCCCACCGCCAGCAGGCCGATAGGGGCGGCCTCGACCATGCTCAGGCCGAGACCGAAGACCAGCAGCGGCACCGCGAGGATGCCGCCACCGGCCCCGGTCAGGGCCAGGATCGCGCCGATGATCGCCCCCAGCCCGGCGCCCAGCAGACTGTGTTCGCTCATGCTTTCGGGGTGTCCGTGGCCGGGTGCGGTTGGGCCAGCCATTCATGGCCCTTGAGCATGCCGCGCCAGTACAGCGGCGGCAGGATCCGCTCCTTCAACCACCAGGCGCGGCGGGTCGGTTGACGGCCGTCCAGCAGCCAGCGCGGGAAGCTCGGCGCCAGCTTGCCGCCGTAGGTGAACTCGGCAAGGACGATCTTGCCCCGCTCCACGGTCAGCGGGCAGGAGCCATAGCCGTCGTATTGCGCCAACTGGGTCAGGCGCTTGAGGGCCACCAGCACATTGTTGGCCACCACCGGCGCCTGCTTGCGCGCCGCCGCGGCGGTCTTGGCGTTGCTGGTGTTGGTGGCGTCCCCCAGGCCGTGGATGTTCACGTAGCGCGTGTGGCGCAGGCTGCCGGGGTCCACGTCGACCCAGCCGGCGGCATCCGCCAGGGGGCTTTCACGGATGAAGTCCGGAGCGCACTGGGGCGGTACCACGTGCAGCATGTCGAACGGCCGTTCCAGGGTTTCCTGAGTGCCGTCGGCCAGGGTACGAACGAAAGTCGCGCGCCGGGCCGGGCCGTCCACCGCTACCAGGTTGTGGCTGAAGGCAAGGTCGACTGCGTATTTCTTGATGTACTCCATCAGCGCCGGCACGTAGTCGGCGACGCCGAACAGCACGCCGCCGGCATTCAGGAAGCTTGGCTTGATCGCTCCCAGGCGGCCGTGGCGCAGCCAGTGGTCGCAGGACAGGTACAGGGCCTTCTGCGGCGCTCCGGCGCACTTGATCGGCATCGGTGGCTGGCTGAACAGTGCCTCGCCCTGTTGCAGTTGCTGCACCAGTTGCCAGGTGTAGGGCGCCAGGTCGAAGCGGTAGTTGGAGGTCACGCCGTTGATGCCCAGGGTGGCTGGCAGGCCGTCGATGGCCGCCCAGTCGAGCTTGAGCCCGGGACAGACGATCAACTGGTCGTAGGCCAGCACCCGGCCATCGGCCAGGACCAGGGCGTTGTTGTCCGGCTCGAAGCGGCTGACGGCGTTCTGGATCCACTTGACGCCCTTGGGCATCAGCGTGGCCATGTCGCGCACGGTGGATTGGGCGCTGAACACTCCGGCACCCACCAGGGTCCAGCCGGGTTGGTAGTAATGGGTCTTGGCCGGGTCGATGATCGCCACGTCGAGGTGGGGATCGCGGGACAGCAGGCTCGCGGCAACCGCGATGCCGGCGGCACCGCCGCCGACGATCAGCACCTGGTGGCTGCCGTCGACGGCGCGCAGGGCGGGGTTGATGGGACGCATGGCAAGGTCTCCGTGTGGAGTCATAGTTATAGGGTGTTGAGGGGAATCTTCAGGTAGCTGACGCCGTTGTCCTCGGGTTCGGGAAACTGCCCGCTGCGCATGTTGACCTGCACCGAAGGCAGGATCAGCACCGGCATGTCCAGGGTCGCGTCGCGGGCTTCGCGCATCTTCACGAAGCTGTCCTCGTCGACGCCCTGGTGGATATGGATGTTGTTGGCCCGTTGTTCGGCGACCGTGGTCATGTACTGCAGCTCGCGGCCGTTGGGCAGGTAGTCGTGGCACATGAACAGCCGGGTGCTGGGGGGCAGGGCGAGGATCTTGCCGATCGAGCGGTACAGGGTCCGCGCGTCGGCCCCGGGGAAGTCGCAGCGGGCGGTGCCGTAGTCGGGCATGAACAGGGTGTCGCCGACAAAGGCCAGGGTTTCGTCGCCGACCTGTACCAGGTAGGTCATGCAGGCCGGGGTATGCCCCGGGGTGTGCATGGCCCGCGCGGTGAGGCCGCCGATGGCGAATTCGGCGCCGTCTTCGAGCAGCACGTCGAACTGGCTGCCGTCCCGGGCAAAGGCCGGGGCTTCGTTGAACAGCGCGCCAAAGACCTTCTGCACCCGGGTGATCTGATTGCCGATGGCCACCTGGGCCCCGAGCTGCGCCTTGAGGTAGGCGGCGGCCGACAGGTGGTCGGCGTGCACATGGGTTTCCAGGATCCAGTCGACCCGGGCATCCAGTTCTTTCACCCGGGCGATCAGGCGGTCGGCGGACTCGGTGTGGGTGCGGCCGGATTTCGGGTCGTAGTCCAGCACGCTGTCGATCAATGCGCAGTGGCGGCTGGCCAGGTCCATCACCAGGTAGCTGATGGTCCAGGTATGGCTGTCGAAAAACGCTTCTACACGCAGCGTGTCGCTGATGATCATGGGGCACTCCAGGCAATGAAGGTGAGGGCAGTCTGCGCTGACGCTCGTTCCTTGAAGTGTCAATAAGCGTGCCAACCCGAAACGGCGTCGTTTGGCGTCTGTTCATTGGTTTAGACGGTTTTTCAGCCCCCTGGGGATGGGGTCTCGCCAGGACTGTCACCCGGGCCTGGCAGTTAGTTGGCAGTTGCTGGCAGAAAATGGCAGTGATGGCGCCCATGCTTTAAGCTGCCGCCTCTGCCCCGGAGTTGCCCATGTCCCTGATTGCCACCGACCTAGTCCCGCCACCGATGTCTGCCCTGGTGTCCTACCTCGAACACGACCCGCAGCCCACCATCGTGCTGGACACCGACTACAACATCATCGCCGCCAACACCGCCTACCAGCGCCAGTTCGGCGTGGCCGGCAAGCCCCACGTGGGCGCCAAGTGCTACCGGGTGTCCCACCAGTTCGCCGTGCCCTGCGACCAGGCCGGCGAGCACTGCCCGATGCGCAAGGCCCATGACAGCCGGGTGCCGGAGCGCATGTTGCACATCCACCACACGCCCCGGGGGCCGGAGCACGTGGACGTGGAGCTGCGGCCGATCATTGGCGAGCACGGCACGGTGGTGGCCTATGTCGAGCGCCTGAGTTCGGTGGCCGTGGCCTCGGTGCAGCCCCAGCAGAAGGGCCTGGTGGGGCGCTCGCCGGCGTTCAACGAAGCCTTGAGCGCCCTGCAGCGGGCAGCGCCGGCGCCGATCCCGGTATTGCTCCAGGGTGAATCCGGCACCGGCAAGGAGTTGTTCGCCCGCGCCCTGCACGACGGCAGCCCCCGGGCCAGCGGGCCGCTGGTGGTGGTGGATTGCACCGGGCTCACCGAAAGCCTGCTGGAAAGCGAACTGTTCGGTTATGAAAAGGGCGCCTTCACCGGCGCTTTGCAGCGCAAGATCGGCCTCGCCGAAGCGGCCCATGGCGGCACCCTGTTTCTCGACGAGATCGGCGAAGTACCCCTGGCCATGCAGGTCAAGCTGCTGCGCCTGATCGAGTCCGGCAGCTTTCGCCCGGTGGGCAGCCTGCGCACCGTGCACTCGGATTTCCGCCTGGTGGCGGCCACCCACAAGCCGCTCAAGGAAATGGTTGCCGCCGGCACCTTCCGCCAGGACCTGTATTACCGCATCAGCGCCTTCCCGATCCGCCTGCCGGCCTTGCGCGAACGCAGCGACGACTTGCCACTGTTGATCGACAGCTTGCTGCGCCGCCTCGATCCCGGGGTCGTGCCGCGAGTCGATCCCCAGGCCCTGGCCCAACTGAGCCTGTACACCTACCCGGGCAACATCCGCGAGCTGCGCAACATCCTCGAACGGGCGCGGCTGTTCAGCGACGACGGGATGATCCGCCTGGCGGACCTGCCGCCGGAGCTGCGTAGCACGCCGCCGCCAGCGCCGCCCGGCCGCCGCCGCGGTGGCAAGGACCTGGAGCAACTGGCCCATGCCCTGGAGGTGTTCGAGGGGCCCCGCAGTGAGCTGGCCAAGGCCCTGGGCCTGAGCGAGCGGACCCTGTACCGGCGGCTCAAGGCCCTGGGTCTCTGAGTGCCGGTGCTGATCAGGGGGCGGCGGTTTCGAGGAGCCTGCTTTGCAGCCGCGAGCGAAACGCGGCATCGACCCCCAGCCCCTCGCGCAGGTAGTTCTCCACCGAGCCGTAGTCTTCGCGCATGGCCATGAACGCCGCTTGCAGGTAGCGCGCCTCGACGCCGAGCAAGGGCTGCAGAAGGGCAGGATCGGTACGGCCTTTTGACGCCAGCCTGACGTGTTCGGCGATCCGGCGGTTTTTTTCCCGAGGTAGCGGTTGGACGCCAGATAGTCCTCCATCACCGTTGCTTCCGGCACCCCCAAGGCCAGCAACAGCATGGCCGAAGCGAAGCCGGTGCGATCCTTGCCCGCAGTGCAGTGGTAGAGAACCGGGGGGCCCTGGTCATTGAGCAGGCCATGCAGCCAGGCTCGAAAGAGTGGGCTCTGCTCGCGGACGAATTGGATGTTGGCCCTGACCAGCACATCCTCCAGGTGCAGCTCGGCGGTGTCGCCACTGTTGATGCGCCGAGGCAACATCGCGGATGTCGATGTTGCCGGCACTGATCGGCATCTCGATCCGCCGCTCCAGCAGATCTGGCGGCAGACGCTCGGGGGCGTCGGCGATTTCGCAGACCAGGGCGGCCAGCGGGGAACTGAACAGGAGCAGGGAACCGGCAATTGCGAGCAAGGCGGAGCGCGCGTAAGGCGTTGTTGTTTTTTTCATTGCTGCTTCTGAATGTCTGTTTTTGCGTCGAGCTACCTTAGAGTTGTGGAGCGGGGGAGAGGGGCTATCGGAAATGCAGCGGGGGCCGGGCATCGTCTATTCGGACTAGTCGCTGTGTTGCCGGCACTGCAGGTTCAGGCCGCTGGGGGCTGAACGCGCAGGGTTCTGGAGGGAGGGGCCGACGGAGCAGGCGCTGCCCCTGGGTGGGATCTCGAGCGTCAGGCCGGGCGTTCGCCGGTGCGCGGCAGGTCGCAGGCCATCACCCACATGCCGATCTGCTCCATGTCGGTGCTGAACGGCACTTCGCCGATCTGCCGCAGGCCGGCACTTTCATAAAAGCGCCGGGCACCGGTGTTGCTCTTGAGCACGTCCAGCCACAGGCACGACTCACCGGCGGCACTGGCCCGTTGCAGCACATGTTCCAGCAGGCGCCGGCCATACCCCTTGCCGGCCTGGGACTTAAGCAGGTAGATCTTCTGCAATTCGGCGCCGAGCCGGTCGCTACCCGGGGTCGGGCGGCCCCAGTTGAGCTTGGCGAAACCGATGGGCTGTTGCTGTTCGTCCAGGGCCAGCAGCCACAGGTGCAGGTGCCTGGCGGCCAGGGAGGCTTCGAGGGTCTGCGGGGCGAAGTCCTGGGCCAGAAACTGCTGCATGCCGTCGGCGGTCCAGATCGAGGAGAAGTGCTCGCGGTAGGTGGCACGCCCGATGGCCTGCAATGTATCGATGTCGCGGCCTTCGGCCTCACGAATGGTGATCATGCTTCGCTCCTTGAGGAGGGGCAGGTTCTGGCGTATCCGCCCGGGCCTGGCAGCTTAACCTCTGGGAAGAGGGGGCTCCAGTTCTCGCGATGCATGCTTCAGGGCACGATGGCGGTGTGCCGCGGTCGTAGTTTCAATCCCTTCTATCCGGTGCCCTGGCCGTTCGCGGCGGCGCCGGGTTTCCTCCGGAGATGCCATGAGCCAGGCCGTACTCGCCACTGAAACCAATCGCCGTCAATTGCAGCAGATCATCTCCGGGCTGTCCGACGGGGTGATCCTCATCGACCCCGACAAGACCCTGCTCTGGGCCAACGAGGCGGCACTGGCCATGCACGGGGTCAGCGAGGTCGGCGAGCTGGGCAGCAATGCTCGGCAATATGCGCGGCGCTATGCCCTGCGCTACCGCAACAACCATCCACTGACCCTGGACAGCTACCCCATCAGCCGGGTGGCCGCCGGCGAGACCTTCAGCGATGTGGTGGTGGAGGTGCAGGCCGAGATCGACGGTGAGCCCCGGCACTGGGTCCACCGGGTGCGCAGCATGATCCTCACCGATCGCAGCGGCGCCCCGGAGTCCCTGGTGCTGATTCTCAGCGATGCCACCGACTGGGCCAGCGCCGAGCAGCGCTTCGAGAAGACCTTCAACGCCAACCCGGCGCCGGCGGTGATCTGCCGCCTCAGCGACCTGCGCTACATCAAGGTCAACCAGGGGTTCCTGGAGATGACCGGCTACGCCCGGGACCAGGTGATCGGCCGTTCGGTGTACGAGCTGGATGTGCTGGAGGATGCCGAGCACAAGGACCTGGCCGTCGAACGCCTGGGGCAGGGCGCGACCATCCCGCAGATGCAGGCCGAACTGCGCCTGCCCGAGGGCGGCAGCAAGCTGGTGATCGTCGCCGGCCAGCCCCTGGACATCAACGATGAGGACTGCATGCTGTTTTCCTTCATGGACCTGGAGCCGCGGCGCAAGGCCGAGATTGCCCTGCGCCAGAGCGAGGAGCGTTTCGCCAAGTCGTTCCGTCTGACCCCGGTGCCGACCCTGGTGTGCAGTGCCGAGCAGCAGATCGTCGACGTCAACGAGGCCTTTCTCAACACCAGCGGCTACTGCAGCGAGGAGCTGCTGGGCAAGACCGTGGCGGCCACCGGGTTCATCTGCGAGGGGGTGGCGGCGCAACTCTTCGGCCAGTTGGAGAAGGCCGGCCGGATCGACGGCCTGGACCTCAAACTGTGCAAGAAGGGCGCGGAGCAGATCGACTGCGTGGCCTACGCCGACACCCTGAACATCCAGGACAGCCCCTGCTACCTGCTGGTGCTGATGGACATCAGCGAGCGCAAGCGTTCCGAACTGGAGCTGGTGGCGGCCATCGAAGAGGTGATGCGCGACGCGTCCTGGTTCAGCCAGACCCTGATCGAAAAACTCGCCAATGTGAAACGCCCCAAGGCCGCCGAGGCCCCGGGGTGTCGTCCGCCGACCTGAGCGCCCGTGAGCGCCAGGTGCTCGGGTTGATCTACCAGGGGCTGGCGGACAAGGAAATTGCCGCGCAGTTGAAGCTGGCGCCCAACACCGTGCGCAATCATGTCGCTACCCTGTATTCCAAGCTCGACGTGCACAGCCGTGGCGAGGCCATCGTCTGGGCCCGTGAGCGGGGCTTGTTTGTCGGCACTGGCGAGCGCTCGGCCGGTTGAACTGGTGCAAATGCACCAGTGCCGACAGTGCAAATGCGCCTGTTGCCGAGGCGTGGTTTTTTTTACGCTGTGATTCTGCGCAAGGCTCTGCAACGGGCTTGTGCGGTTGATAAACCACAGCAAAGGGAAGCCGGAATGGGTAATCAACAGATCAAGGGCAGCGTGGACAAGGCGGCGGGCAAGGCCCAGTCCGTGCTGGGCGAATGGCTCGACGATGACTCGATGCAGGCCCGGGGCAGGGCCCGCGAGGCCGCGGGCCAGTTGCAAGAGCACTATGCCCAGGCCCTGGACCAGGGCGCACGCTGGGTGCGGGAAAAACCCCTGCTGAGCCTGGCCGTGCTGGCCGCTGCCGGCCTGCTTGCGGGCCTGCTGCTGCGGCGTCGTTGAGATGCCGGCGGTGATCACCCAAGCGCAGTTGCGCAGCTACATCGAACAACGCCTGGCGCCGCTGGCCTGCAGCTTCAGCCAGGCTGGTGATGGGACCCTGACCCTGCGGGTGTTCGAGCCGCAAAGCGGTCGGGTCGACCTGGTGGTGACCGGCCTTGGGGTCAAGGCGCTGCAAAGCGAGGCCGATGTGCTGCGGATGATCGACGAGCTGCTCTACGAGCTGGACAGCAACTCCCTCGGGCAGGTCGACCTGGCGCCTTGATCGACCCGGGGCATGGCGCGCCGGTGAATGGCGGCGCCAGCCGCGCTGGACTATAAGCAAAGGGTTGCAGGCCGGGGTCCCGGCCGCTGCCGCCAGCCTTTGCAGGTGTCCGCGCATGCCTTCGTTCCGCTGTTTGCCCTTGCCCTTGCACAACCTTTCGATGATCCCGCCCACACCTGGGGCAGAAGGATGAACGCCCGGGCCCAGGGCGTGCCCCGGCGGTTGGAAAACATCGTCCTGGTGGCGGACCTGGCGGGCACCGCGGTGTTCGCCGTGGAGGGCGCCATCAGTGCCATGCGCGTCCAGCTCGACCTGCTGGGGGTGATGGTGATCGCCTTGATCGTCGCCCTGGGCGGCGGTGTGACCCGTGACCTGCTGATCGGCGCGACCCCGCCCAAGGCGGTGGCCGACTGGCGCTACCCGGCACTGGCACTGCTGATGGGCGGGCTGGCGTTTGTCGCCCGGGACTGGGTGCTGGGGCTGTCCGGGCCATGGCTGATCCTGCTGGATGCAGCGGGGCTCGGGCTGTTTGCCGTGGCAGGGACGCAAAAGGCGCAGAACTTCGGCATCTCGCCGTTTGTGTCGATGCTCATGGGCACCGTGACCGGGGTCGGCGGCGGGGTGCTGCGGGACATTGTCCTGGCGCGCATTCCCCTGGTGCTGCAGGTCGACCTGTACGCCAGCTCGGCGTTTTTCGGCGCAGCCACCCTGGTCATCGCCCGGCGCCTGGGCTTGCCGCCGCTGTGGTGTGCCTGGCTGGCGGGCCTGGGCTGCTTTGCCTTGCGCATGCTCTCGGTGCGTTACGGTTGGCAGTTGCCCAGGGCCTGATCCACCCGGGGCCGGCCTGGGCAGCCATCGAGCGGCAGGCAGCGCTGGCCAGGTCTCGGGTTCGCCAGCCGCTTCTCAGCTTTCGGCGATTAGGCTCGGCCGGCAGTCCAGGCTCAGGCGCGCGCCACCGCGTTCGCTGGTGCCCACCTCAAGCTTGAAGCCGTGCAGGCTGACGATGGCCGCGACGATCGACAGGCCCAGGCCGAAACCGCCCTGGGCGTTGTTTTCATCCACCCGGTAGAAGCGCCGGAACACCGCTGCCCGTTCCGCCGCAGGAATGCCCGGGCCGGAGTCGAGCACTTCCAGGCGCGGGCTGCCGCCGTCGTCGAGGCCGCGCAAGATCACCTCGCCCCCCGGCGGGGTGAACTTGATCGAATTGCTCAGCAGGTTGGCCAGGGCCTCGAACAGCAAAGCCCGGTCACCGGTGAGGCGCGGCAGGCTCGAAGGCACGTCCAGCACCAGGTTGAGGCGGCCTTCTTCGGCCAGGGGCAGGTAGAAGTCGTGCAACTCCTGCAGCAGGGGCAACGGGTCGAGCTCGAGGAAACCCGAGCGCCGCTGCTGGTCTTCCAGTTCGGAGATGCGCAGCAAACCGCGAAAGCGCGCCATCAGGGTGTCGGCTTCCGCCAGCAGCTGGTCCATCTGCAAGGCCTGGGGCGTGCCTTCCTCGGCCTGTTGCTGCAGGCGATAGAGCTGGGCCCGCAGGCGGGTCAGCGGGGTGCGCAGGTCATGGGCGATGTTGTCGCACACACCCTTGACCTCGTGCATCAGCCGCTCGATGCGTTCGAGCATGGCGTTGACGATGGCCGCCAGCATGTCCAGTTCGTCGCGCCGGTCCGACAGCGGCAGGCGCCGGGTCAGGTCGCCGGCGACTATGGCCTCGGCGCTGGCTTGGATCTGGCGGATGCGCCGCAGCGGCCGGCGGCGCAGCAGGTGCCAGCCGGCAGCCCCGGGAATGATGGTCAGGGAAATGCCCCAGAGCAGGGCGTGGAGGATGATCCGGGTCACCGCGAACAGCGAGCCGTTGTCGCGCACCAGCACCAGCCAGCGGCCGTCCCGGGTGTGGGTGGCCACCGCATCGCAGCTGTCGCGGGGCAGGTTCGGGTCGTCGGAATCGATGCAGTTCTTCAGCTCGTGGATCTTGCCGTCCAGGGGCAGGTCGTCGGGGATCTGGCGGATCGGCCCGCTCAGCGGCCGGCGCTGTTCATCGAACAGGCCGTAGGCGTCGATGGCGCGCATGTCGAAGGTCATGCTGGTGGTCAGGGCCTCCACCAACTGGTCGCCCTCAAAGCGCGCGAACAGGTGCTGGCGCTGCATCAGCGAGTGCTTGGCCAGGCTGTCCAGGTAGGTGGAAACCTCGTAGTACAACACCCCCATGAGGATGCAGCTCCAGGCCACGAACAGCGTGCTGTAGAGCGCCAGCAGGCGGCTGCTGGAGGAGCGCCAGCCTTTAGAGGGGTTCAGCAATGACATAACCCGAGCCTCGCACGGTGCGGATCAACGGGGTCATGCCGGGCGGGTCGATCTTCTTGCGCAGGCGGCCGATGTGCACGTCGATCAGGTTGGTTCCCGGGTCAAAGTGATAGCCCCAGACCTCCTCGAAAATCATCATCCGCGAGAGGATCTGCCCAGTGTTGCGCATCAGGAATTCCAGCAGCTTGTATTCGGTGGGCAGCAGCACCAGCGGTTGTTCGGCGCGGGTCGCCTCGCGGCTGATGAGGTTCAGCTCCAGGTCGGCCACCCGCAGGCTGGTGTCGAAATCCTTGACCGTGCTCTTGCGCCGCAGCAGCACCTCGACCCGGGCCGCCATCTCGTCGGAGGCGAAGGGCTTGGTCAGGTAGTCGTCGCCGCCGGCGCGCAGGCCGCGCACTCGCTCGTCGACGTCGGACAGGGCGCTGATCATTAGGATCGGCGTCGATACGCCAATGGTGCGCAAGGTGGTGACGATGGCCAGGCCGTCCAGCTCCGGCAGCATGCGGTCCAGGGTGATCAGGTCGTAGTCGCCACTGACGGCACGTACCAGGCCTTCGCGGCCGTTGTCCACCCAGTCCACGTCGAGGCCGTGGCTGGTCAGTTCGGCGACGATCTCCCGCGCCGTCACGGCGTCGTCTTCGATGGTCAGAATGCGGGTCATGGGTTTGTACCTGTTCAGCGGTTCATCACACAGGAAGGCATATTGCCAAGAAACCTGCGCCAGGTTCCTAAAAAAACTTTCACTTGCGCTCCCGTGCCCCGGGAAACCGCTGGTAATTGCAGCACCGGCAGGGGCACTGTTCGATCGAGCCGCGGGTCCCGCGAACGGCCTCCCTGGCAAAGCGTTCGAGCCTGAGTGCGCCAGAGGGGGGAAGCTTGATATTATCCGGCCGGTTTCTTGCCAGGAGGCGCAACCATGAATGCCCGCATCCGGGTCGGCTGGAAGCCATTGACCCTGCTGTGCCTGATGCTGCTGGGCAGCACGCTGGTGCTGGCGGCCAATCAGCCCTGTTCCGGTCGCAAGGGCGGCGTCGCCCGCTGCGACGGCGAGCTGTTCCTGTGCAACGACGGCTCCATCAGCGCCTCGAACAAGAACTGTGCGCTGATGTTCGGCCAACCTTCTTCCACGCCTCGGGCCCAGCCGATACTGCGCGATGCCCAGGGCTGCAGTTGTGGCAGTGGCAGTTTCTGCACCGGCCCCCGGGGCGGGGTGTACTGCCTGACCCCCGCTGGCAGCAAGAGCTACAAGCGGCGTTGAAACCTCCGGTGGACCTTCTCTGTATCAAGGTGTTGTGCAATGAAATACGCATCACGTTTCAAAGGCCTGCTGTGGCTGCTGTTGGCCAGCCTGTTGCTGAACCTCGCCGTGGATCTGGCGCTGCGCCTGCCGGGCTACCTGGAGGCCTATGCCGCCGATCCGCGCTATGCGCGCTGGATGCTGGGGTATCGCGGCCTGGACGTCCTGGTGATCGCCCTGATGGCGGTGGTCGTGCCGGGCATCCTGCGCCTGCTGGATTTTCGCCGTTCGGCCTGGCTGGCATTGCCGCTGTTTGCCTTGTGGGGGCAGGGCATCGCGCAACTGGCGCTGCTGGCCAACTGGCTGCTGGCACTGTGGGTCCTGGTGCTGGTGCTGCACTGGTGCGCCACCCGGGGCCGGGAGCTCTACCTGGGCTGGCGGGCCTGAGCGCCGGGCGGGCCGTGCAGAACGCCCGCCCGAAAACCCCCGGGTCGGTAAATTGCACGATCGCGGATTATTTCTTTATCGCAACTCATTGAAATTCAAGGGTTTGTAAAGTTCGTGCAACTGGCACGGTGACTGCAATTCTCCCCTCGAGAGTTGTAACACCATTTTTCATGCCTGGAGCAGAACAACAATGAACAGACCCTCTGAACACCTGGTCGCCACCGCGGATGCCTCGAGCCATTACTCGGGGGTGTCCTGGGCGGCGATCTTCGCCGGTGCCGCGGCGGCGGCGGCCTTGTCGCTGATCCTTTTACTGCTGGGCTTGGGCCTGGGCTTTTCCGCGGTTTCGCCCTGGGCCGGCAGCGGCGTCAGTGCCAAGGGGCTGGGCATCTCCAGCATCGTCTGGTTGGCCCTGACGCAGATCATTGCCGCCGGCCTGGGCGGTTACATCGCCGGGCGCCTGCGGGTGAAGTGGGCCAACCTGCATGGCGATGAAGTGTATTTCCGTGATACCGCCCATGGCTTCCTGGCATGGGCCGTGGCCACCCTGGTCACCGCGACCCTGGTGCTGGGCTCGGTCAGCAGCGTCATCAGCGGCGGCGTGCATGCCGGCGCCCAGGTGGCGTCCGGAGCGGTTGGCGCAGCGACCCAGATGGCCGGCCACGCGGCCAGCCAGGGCGGCGAGGGCGACTACGGTTACTTCGTCGACAGCCTGTTTCGCGACGATCGCCCGGCAGCGGTCAGCGATGACGCGGCCCGCGGGACGGTGTCGCGGATCTTCGTGCGGACCCTGAGCAACGACGGCCAACTGGCCCCCGAGGATCGCAGCTACCTGGCACAACTGGTGGCCCAGCGCACCAACCTCAGCCAGGCCGATGCCGAGCGCCGGGTCGATGAAGTCTTCGCCAAGGCCCGCCAGGCCGTGGAAGAGGCCAAGCAAGCGGCCAAGGAAGCTGCCGACAGCGCCGCTAAAGTGGCGGCCTGGTCGTCGCTGTGGATGTTTATCGCGCTGTTGTGCGGGGCCTTCTTCGCCAGCCTCGCGGCCACCTTCGGCGGTCGCCGTCGGGACGCCGTGGTGTGGCTCGCCAGCGATGCCCAGCCGCGTACCGTCGCCCCCACCCCCGTCAACTGATCCAGGAGAATTCCCATGCGCTCATTACTCTTGTGGTTCCTCGGTGTGCCGATCCCGGTGATTATCCTGATCGCCATCTTCATGCACTAAGCCCGCTTTCCCGCTTCATCCCCTTGCCGTTGCCGGCCTTTGCCGGCAACGGTTTTTTTTGTGTCCAGGGTCTCACTTCGGTGCGCCACAGGCTGCGACCGTGCCTGGCGCAGCCCTTTGCTTGGCCCAGATCAATATTCTTGTCTGACAAAACCACTAGATTGGCCCGCGCTCGGTTCTGACAGCGTTATCGGAACCGCGGTGTTGCCACGTCCTCGCCCCGGGACCCTGGGCGGCGGGATGCCGGCAACCCCACTCACTTTTCACGGATGAACCGCCATGCGTCAGATAGACCGCAACTTTGATATCCAGCCGCTGCAGCATGCGGACATGACCATCAGCCTCAATGGCCAGCCGGTCACCGCTGCCCTGGGCGAGACCGTCCTCAGCGTGATCCAGGCCACCGGCCTGCGCCAGGTGGCGCGCAATGACCATGGGCAGCTGGTCGGAGCCTATTGCGGCATGGGCGTATGCCATTGCTGCCTGGTGCAGATCGATGGCCGACACAAGCGCCGGGCCTGCCAGACCCTGGTGAAGCCGGGGATGCAGGTGCAGACCCTGAGCAACCGCATCAACGAGACGGAGCCCAGCCTATGAGCCTGAATCCGGTGATCGTCGGCGGTGGGCCGGCGGGCATGGCTGCGGCCATCGAACTGGCCGAGCACGGCGTGCACAGCACCTTGATCGAAGAGGCCTCGCGCCTGGGCGGGGTGGTGTTCCGCGGGCCGCTGCGCGATGGCGTGCAGCTCGATTACCTGGGGCCGCGCTATTGCGAGATGCTGGCCAAGCTGCACGGCGACTTTGGTGACCACGAACAGCTGATCGACGTGCGCCTCAACAGCCGGGTGGTCGGTGCCGAGGGCCATGAAAGCCTGGTACTGCTGGACGCCGACGAGCAGGTGCAGCAGGTGGCCTATTCACAGTTGCTGCTGGCCGCCGGCTGCCATGAGCGCAGTGTGCCGTTCCCCGGCTGGACCCTGCCCGGGGTCAAGCTGCTGGGGGGCCTGCAACTGCAGATCAAGAGCGGGGTGGTCAAGCCCCAGAGCCCGGTGGTGATCGCCGGCACCGGGCCGTTGCTGCCGCTGGTGGCGTGCCAGCTGCATGCCTCGGGCGTGCGGGTGGCCGGGGTGTACGAAGCCTGTGCCCTGGGCAAGATCGCCAAGCAGAGCCTGGCGTTGCTGAACAAACCTCAACTGTTTCTCGATGGCCTGAGCATGCTCGCCTACCTCAAGCTGCACGGCATCGCCCTGCGCTACGGCTGGGGCGTGGTCGAGGCCCAGGGCCAGGACGCCTTGAACGTGGTCACCCTGGCGCCTTATTCCAGCGACTGGCAGCCGGACATGTCCAAGGCCCAGCGCGTGGCCGCCCAGACCCTGGCGGTGGGCTACGGCTTCATTCCGCGTACCCAGTTGAGCCAGCAGATGGGCCTGGAGCACAGCTTCAGCGACGACGGCTACCTGCGGGCCGACGCCAATGCCTGGCAGCAGAGCAGCGAACCGCACATTCACCTGGCCGGCGACATGGGCGGCATTCGCGGCGGTGAGGCGGCCATGCTCAGTGGGCGCATCGCTGCGCTGTCGATCCTCATGCAGCGCAATGTCCTGAGCGGCGAAGCAGCCCTGCAACGGCGCGAGGGTTATGAGCGCAAGCTGGCCTCGATCCTGCGCTTTCGCGGTGCGGTGGACCGCTATACCGCGCGTGGCGTTGGACAGATAGAACTGCCCAAGGGCGACACGGTGATCTGCCGTTGCGAGCACACCACCCGCAACGACATCGAACGGGCCCTGGCCCAGGGCGTGCAGGACATGGCCAGCCTGAAGATGCGCACCCGGGTGAGCATGGGCGACTGCCAGGGGCGGATGTGCGTGGGCTACTGCAGCGATCGCCTGCGCCAGGCCACCGGACGCAAGGACGTGGGCTGGATACGCCCGCGCTTCCCCCTCGATCCGATTCCGTTCTCGGCATTCCCGCCATCTGACCAGGAGGTCTCGCAACATGACTAAGCATTACGACGTGGTCATCGCCGGGGGCGGTGTGATCGGGGCGTCCTGCGCCTATCAGTTGTCCAAGCGCCAGGGCCTCAAGGTGGCGCTGATCGACGCCAAGCGTCCGGGCAACGCCAGCCGCGCCTCGGCCGGCGGCCTGTGGGCCATCGGTGAATCGGTGGGCCTGGGCTGCGGGGTGATCTTCTTTCGCATGATGTCGGCCAACCGCAAGCGCGAGGCCCAGGGCTCGGCGGTGGTGGTGGACTCCAGCACCCCGCATATCCTGCCGCAGTCGTTCTTCGACTTTGCCCTGCAGTCCAACGAGCTGTACCCGCGCCTGCACCGCGAGCTGATGGGCCTGCACGGCATGGACTTCAAGTTCGAGCAGACCGGGCTCAAGTTCGTTATCTATGACGAAGAAGACCGCCTCTACGCCGAGCACATCGTCGGCTGCATCCCGCACCTGGCGGACCAGGTGCGCTGGCTCGACCAGGCGGCCCTGCGGGCCTCTGAGCCGACCATCAGCCACGAAGCCCAGGGCGCCCTGGAGTTCCTCTGCGACCATCAGGTCAACCCGTTCCGCCTGACCGACGCCTACACCGAAGGCGCCCGGCAGAATGGCGTGGATGTGTATTTCAACACCAACGTCACCGGCGTCCTGCGCCAGGGCAACCGGGTCACTGGGGTACAGACCGCCGAGGCCGGGGTGTTCCATTGCTCGACCCTGATCAATGCCGCCGGCGCCTGGGCTGCCGAACTCAGCCTGCAGGCCACCGGGGTGGAGATTCCGGTGAAGCCGGTCAAGGGCCAGATCCTGCTCACCGAGCGCATGCCCAAGCTGCTTAATGGCTGCCTGACCACCAGCGACTGCTACATGGCGCAGAAGGACAACGGCGAGATCCTGATCGGCAGCACCACCGAGGACAAGGGCTTCGACGTCAGCACCACCTACCCGGAAATCAATGGCCTGGTGCAGGGGGCGGTGCGTTGCATCCCCGAGCTGGCCAACGTCAACCTCAAGCGTTGCTGGGCCGGATTGCGCCCGGGTTCGCCGGACGAGTTGCCGATCCTCGGGGCCATGGACGGGATCGAGGGCTACCTCAATGCCTGCGGGCATTTCCGCACGGGCATCCTGACCTCGGCGATTACCGGTGTACTGCTGGACAAACTGGTGAACGACGAACCTCTGCCGCTGGACATCACACCATTCCTGGCCCGGCGTTTCGCCACCGCCCCGGCGAAAAAACAGCCGCTCCCCGCCTGACCTCCAGTCCTCTTCGCCGGCAAGCCGGCTCCTACAGGGAACGGCACGGTCTACCTGCCTGCTGTAGGAGCTGGCTTGCCAGCGAAGGCGGCTTCAAGAACGCTGCCATACTTGCGGTCCTCTTCGCCGGCAAGCCGGCTCCTACAGGGAACGGCATGGCCTACCTGCCTGCTGTAGGAGCTGGCTTGCCAGCGAAGGCGGCTCAAGAGCGCTGCAATACTCGCGACCCTCTTCGCCGGCAAGCCGGCTCCTACGGGGAACGGCACGGTCTACCTGCCTGCTGTAGGAGCTGGCTTGCCAGCGAAGGCGGCTTCAACAACGCTGCAATACTCGCGATCCTATTCGCCGGCAAGCCGGCTCCTACAGGGAACTGCACGATCTACCTGTCTGCTGTAGGAGCTGGCTTGCCAGCGAAGGCGGCTTCAAGAGCGCTGCAATACTCGCGATCCTCTTCGCCGGCAAGCCGGCTCCTACGGGGAACGGCACGGTCGACCTGCCTGCTGTAGGAGCTGGCTTGCCAGCGAAGGCGGCTTCAAGAGCGCTGCAATACTCGCGGCCCTCTTCGCCGGCAAGCCGGCTCCTACAGGGGACCGCACGGTCTATCTGCCTGCTGTAGGAGCTGGCTTGCCAGCGAAGGCGGCTTCAACAACGCTGCAATACTTGCGGTCCTCTTCGCCGGCAAGCCGGCCCCTGCGCGGATGTGCAGGGTCGCTGTAGGCGCTGGGCTCAGGCGGCAGGGGTGGCAAGGAACACTGGCAGTTGCTCGGCGTATTCGGCAAAGCCGCGCACCGCCGGGAATTGCTCGGGACCGAACTGGTCCGCCACCATCATCTGACTGAAGCTCCAGGCCACCGCCAGGCTGATCCCGGCCTGGCTCAGGGAGCCGTCACGGGGCAGCGGTTGATGCTGCAACTCTCGCTCCAGCTCGGCATAGGCGGCCTGCAACTGGCCGCCGATCCGCTCCAGCCAGGGGCCGTGCTGTTTCTCCAGCGGGCGCAGTTTTCTTTCGTAGACGATCTGCACCGACTTCTCGCAGGCCGCCAGGGCCAGGCCGATCAGGCGCAACTCATGCAAACGCTGGGGCGCCGCCTGGGGCATCAGGCTGTTTTGACCGCCGGCCAGGGTTTCCAGGTAATCGATGATCAGGCTCGAATCCATCAGCACCTCGCCACCCTCGCAGACCAGGGTCGGTGCCTTGACCACCGGGTTGATCGCCTGGAACTGTTCGAAGGTGCTGAACACCGAGACCGAGTGATGCTCGAAGGGCAGCTTCAGGCATTTGAGGCTGATGGCCACGCGGCGCACGTAGGGTGAATCGAGCATTCCAATAAGCTGCATCGAGTATCTCCTGGTCTTGAGTGGTACTACGCAAGGGAGCGGCGCGGCTAATTTAGCGGCATTGCGCGGGCCTTGAACAGGGCTTTGCTGCAGCCGTTGGCGCAGGCCGTGCCGCGGCTATCTTGGGGTTAGCGCAGCCGTGGCCGCAGGCACCACCAGACCAGGCCCAGGGCCAGGCTGAACAGGCCGGTCAGGGCCTGCAGCGAACCGCCCGGACTGTCCACCAACAGGCTGGCCAGCAGCCCGCAGCCCGCGGTCATGGCCATCTGGATAAAGAAAAACAGCCCCGAAGCCGTGCCCGCCACCGCCGCATAGGGCTGCAGGATCGCCAGCTGGCAGGCGGGAATCGCCAGGCCCACCGAGAACATCAGCGCCAGCATCGGCAGCACGATCGCCCACAGGCTGTCGGGCCACAGGCTGCGAGTCAGCAGTAACAGGCCGGCGCCGGCCAGGTTCAACAGGCAGGCCGCGCTGATCAGGCGGTCGGCACCGTGGCGTGGCGCCAAGCGCTGGAACCATCGCGAGCCCAGCAGGTAGCCGGCCACGGTGGCGGCGAACACCAGGGCATAGACCCCGGGAGACAACCCCAGCTGGCGCTGCAACAGCGCCGGCGACTGCAGGATAAACGGGAAATAGGTGCAGTACAGGCAGCCGATGGCCAGGGAATAGCGCATGAAATAGGCCTCGCTCAGCAGGCGCAGGTACAGGCGCAGCAGGTTTTCGCCGGCCGCCGGCTGCGGGGCTGGCGGCCGGGTTTCGGCCAGTCGCTTGTACATCAGCAGCCAGGCTGCCGCGGCCACCAGGCTCAGGCACAGGAACAGCCCGCGCCAGCCCAGCAGATGGTTGATCAGGCTGCCCAGGGGCGGCGCCAGCATCGGCGACAGGGCAATGCCCATGGACAACAGCCCGAGCAACCGTGCCTGCTCCTCGGGCGCGCAGCGGTCACGCACCATGACCCGTCCCACCAGGGTGCCGCAGCAACCGCCCAGGGCCTGCACCAGGCGTGCGGCCATCAGTGCTTCGACGCAGGTGGCGAGCATGCACGCCAGGCTGGCCAGCAGAAACAGCGCGGTGCCCGCCAGCAGCACCGGACGCCGCCCGTAGCGGTCGCACAGGGGGCCGCCCAGCAGCATCGACAGGGCATAGCCGAGCATGTACAGGCTCAGGGTCAGCTGCAGCTGGGCATCGCTGGCCTTCAGTTGGTCAGCCATGGCCGGCAGTGCCGGCAGGTACAGGTCGATGCTGATCCGTGGCAGGCAGACCACCACCAGCAGCAACAGGGTCCAGAGCCAGGGGGCGAGGGGGCGTTCGCTGGTGATGGAGTGGGGCGGGGCGTTGGCGATTGGCGGCATGACAGGCTCGGGGCAGGTGGCTAAGGCGCTGAAATTAAGCGCCTCGTGGTTTAATGCCGAGCACCATTTAGGCCGCTTTTGACTGGACCACTATGAGCCGTGGCAAACACCCCGTGCCCCTCGACCTGCCGCTGCCCCAGCACTGCCCTGAAGCCCCGGGCAAACAGGACAGCGCCTACAGCGCTCTGCGCCAGGCGATCCTGGAAAAGCGCCTGCCGGCCGGCTGTCGCTTGCCCTCGACCCGCACCCTGGCCCAGCGCTGGGGCCTGTCCCGGGGCACCCTGGAAGTGGTCTTCGACCGCCTGCGCAGCGAAGGTTATGTGAGCCGGGCCAGCGGTTCCGGGACCCGGGTCTGCGCGGTGGTGCCGGACCTGTACCTGAGCGCCCCGGCCCGAGTGGCACCGCTCGCCGCCGATGACCATGAGCCACCGTACCCACCCCTCAGCGTGCGGGCCGGCCAGCCCTTTGTCGCCCGCCTGGCCGACCCGGCGCTGTTTCCCCTGCAACGCTGGACCCGTTCCCTGACCCGGGCCCTGGGCAATGCCTCGGCGCAGTCGCTGTGGGATGCCGACCCCGGCGGCTTGGCGGCGCTGCGCCAGCAGATCGCCCAGTACCTGGGGCAGCACCGGGGCATCGCCTGCGAGGCGCAGCAGGTGATGATCACCACCGGCATCCGCCACGGCCTCGACCTGTTGGCCCGCAGCCTGCTGCAGGCCGGCGACAAGGTGTGCCTGGAAGACCCCGGCTACCTGTCGGCCAAGAGCCTGTTCGCCCTGGCCGGAGCGCGGCTGATGCCGATTGCGCTGGAGGAGGACGGGATCGATGTGCAGCAGCTGCAACGCCATCGCGATGCCCGTATGGTCTACGTCACCCCGGCTCACCAGGCGCCCCTGGGCATGACCATGCCGGTGTCCCGGCGCCTGGCCCTGCTGGAATGGGCCCGGCACAGCGAGGCCTGGGTGGTGGAGGACGACTACGACAGCGAGTTCAACTACCAGAGCGCGCCCCTGGCGGCCCTCAAGTCCCTGGACCGGGATGACCGGGTGATCTACTGCGGCAGTTTCAACAAGACCCTGTTCGCCGGCCTGCGGGTGGGCTTCATGCTGGTGCCTGAACGTCTGCGCCCGCAGTTGCTGGCGACCTTGCAGAACACCGGGCGCTCGGTGGGGGTGATCGAGCAGTTGGCCCTGGCCGACTACATCGCCAGTGGCGCCTTCCTGCGCAACCTGCGGGCGGCGCGCCAGGCCTATCAGGAACGCCGCGACCTGCTGCTGGCGATCCTTGCCCGGGAGGCGCCGGGCTGCTACCGCGTCAGCGGCCAGCAGGCCGGGCTGCACCTGCTGCTGGAGCTGCCGCCGGGCAGCGATGAGGCGGGCTTTCGCCAACGCGCCGCCGAGCAGGGCCTGCTGTTGCAGGGGCTGGCCGAGCACTGCCAGCAGGCGCGCCGGCCGGCGGCGGTGATCGTCGGCTACGCGGCCCTGAGCCTGGCGCAGATCCGCTTCAGCGGCTCGCGCCTGGCGGCGCTGCTGGTGGCCGAGGCGGGGCGTGTACATGGCCGCTGACTGTCATCTGTCTGTCATGTCGCTCGGGCAACCTCGGTGCCCCGGCCTCTGGCCTTTGTGCACTACAGGGACGTCATGATCATTGTCACCTCCGGCGCGGCCTATCTGGATATCGACGCCTACGCCGGTTGCATCGCCTATGCCGAGTGGCTCAACCTCAGCGGTCGCCCGGCCCGGGCCTTGAGCAGCGCACCGCTCAACGAGAGCATCCCGGTGCTGTTCCGCCAGCGCCTCAAGGGCCTGGACCGCCATGTCCCGCAAGGGGCTGACCGGTTCGTGCTGGTGGACATTTCCAATCACCTGCATCTGGACCCGCTGGTGGACCTGAACCGCGTGGTGGAGGTCATCGACCATCACCCGGGTTTCGAGGCCTTCTGGGACGAACGCCTGGGCCGGCACGCGGATATCCGCCAGATCGGCGCCGCCTGCACCCAGGTCTACGAGCGCTGGCGCGACTCCGGGCTGCTGCCCAGGATCAGCCGTGACAGCGCGCAACTGCTGGCGGCGGGGATTCTCGACAACACCCTGAACTTCACCGACCGGGGCTGCACAGCGGCGGACCGCCAGGCCTACGCCGCCCTGGCGGCACTGGCCGACCTGGGGCCCGGCTGGGCGCAAGACTATTTCCAGCAATGCCAGCAGCAGATCGAAGCGCAACTGCCCCAGGCCCTGCTCAAGGACCTCAAGCTGCTCGAACCTTCCAGCAACCTGCCGCGGCGCTTCGCCCAGCTGACCCTGTGGCACGCCGAGGGCCTGCTGGCGCGCCAGCGCAGCCTGATCGAACAGGTGCTGGGGCAGTGGGGCGATGACTGGCTGCTGAACCTGATCGGCCTCAGCGAGGGCACCAGCTATTTGCTGACCGGCAGCCCGGACAGTGCCCGCCAGCTCGAACGGCTGCTAGAGTGCAGCACCCTGGACGGCGTGCATTGCCCGGGCCGGCCGATCCTGCGCAAGGAACTGCTGCGCAAGGGCCTGGCGCTGCAGGGCGCGTCCTGACCCCGGAGAGCCCCATGGACCTTGAACAACGGTTGCAGCAAGTGCATGACGAACAGAGCTTCCTCGACTTCGTCCAGGCGCTGATTGCCGACCGCCGCCAGGCGCAGCGCACTGTCCAGGCCGGCGAGGCCGACAGTTGGCAGAACCACTCCATCGAAGACTTTCTCGACGGCGCCCACGCCTGGGCCGAGGCCACTGGCATCGGTGCCACCCAGAGGCTGGTGGAGGCCTCGCCCTGGCAGCGTTTCGCGGTGTTCCTGTACTGCGGCAAGATCTACGAGTAGGGCCACCGCAAGCGCCCCGTCGGTTGCTGGCAGGCGGCTAGGCTGAGCTTCTGCAGCGCCGGACGCGGCGCGGGAGGTGGGCCATGGGTCAGGACCAAAACGCACTGGTGCTATCCGGGGGCGGCAGCCCGGGTGCCCTGCTGGCCCACAGCCATGGACCGGTGTCGGGCTAGTCGTCGAAGCCGCCCTGTTCGTGTATCTCGTCCATCTTCAGTTCCAGGCGGTAGGCCACGGCGATGAACAGCGCCTGGCACAGGCACAGGGTGGCGCTCAGTGAACGAAAGGCGAAGGAGCTGCCTTCATTGACCAGCAGCGCCGCGTTGGCCCGCTTGGCCAGGGGCGAGAGCGTGCTGTCGGTGATGATCAGGGTCTTGGCCTGGTTGTGCTGGGCGATGCGCAGGCAGTGCTGGGTTTCCTTGGCATAGGGGGTGAAGCTGATGGCGATCACCAGGTCGTTGGGGCGGATGCTGCGCATCTGTTCCCGGTAGCTGCCGCCCAGGCCCGACACCAAGTGAATGCGCTTGTTGGTGTGCTGCAGGTTGTACACCAGGTAGTCGGCCACGGCGAAGGAACGGCGCACCCCCACCACGTAGATGTTGTCGGCGTTGACCACCAGCTCCACGGCCTTGTCGAAGGTCGCGTCGTCCAGCTCCAGGCCCAGGCGCTCGATACCGGAAAGGGTGGCGCTGATGCATTCCCGGGCCAGGTCGCCGCCGCTGGCCTTCTGCGACTTGTTGGCGATCATGCTGCGGATGCGCTGCTGGTAGTTCTGTACCGGCGTCGCCTTGTGGGTGTAGGCCTCGCGAAACAGCGCCTGCATTTCACTGAAGCCGCTGAAGCCGAAACGCTGGGAGAATCGCACGATGGCCGAGGGGTGCACTTCGCATTCCCGGGCAATGTCGCTGATCCGGTCGACCATGATCCGGTCGCTCTGCTGGCTCATGTAGCTGGCGATGCGCTTGAGCTGGCGGGGCAGGCCTTCGTATTCCCGGGTAATCAACTGCAGCAGGCGCTCGGCATTGATCGGGGGGCTGGCGAGGTCGCTCTGTGGCGTGCTCTCGGACAAGGCCGGCTGATCGGTGCTGGACATAAGGAATCCTTCTGACGGGTGCTGAGGCGGCGACCGCGGGCGTCGCCCCCTGGCAATGGGGTGGCTGGGCGCAGTCTACAGGGTCGCTGCCGGGAAAATCTTCGAAGAGCGCGGCTCCGGCGCCTTGCTGAAACGATGCACGCCGCACCCCTGGGCGCTGCAAAAAAGTTTAATGGAAAAAATATTCCAAGTAAAAAATTTATGGAATAAATATTGATTGAGGCCGACAGACGTTCTAGTCTGCATCCACCTAGAGGGCCTGCGGCGCCGACAAGGGCGGTGGGCAGCGGCTGATAAAAATAACAGGAGCCAGCATGGGCCAGACTCGTTTTGCCAGTGGGCGTCAATTGGATCTGATCTGCCTTGGACGCCTGGGCGTTGACCTTTATGCCCAGCAGGTGGGGGCCAGGCTGGAGGATGTCGGCAGCTTCGCCAAGTACCTCGGCGGCTCGTCCGCCAACATCGCCTTCGGCACCGCGCGGCTGGGCCTGAAGTCGGCAATGCTGAGCCGGGTCGGCGACGATCACATGGGGCGCTTCCTGCTGGAATCGCTGCAGCGCGAGGGCTGCGATGTCAGTGCGGTCAAGGTCGACCCCGAGCGTCTCACCGCCCTGGTGCTGCTGGGCCTCAAGGATCGCGAAACCTTTCCCCTGGTGTTCTACCGCGAGAACTGCGCCGACATGGCCCTGGCCGCCGAGGACATCGACGAAGCCTTTATCGCTTCGAGCAAGGCGCTGCTGATCACCGGCACCCATTTCTCCGCCGACGGCGTGTATCGGGCCAGCGTCCAGGCCCTGGAGCATGCCGAGCGCCATGCTGTGCTGCGGGTCCTGGACATCGACTATCGCCCGGTGCTCTGGGGCCTGGCGGGCAAGGCCGATGGGCAGACCCGGTTTGTCGCCGACCAGCAGGTCAGCCAGCATGTGCAGGGCATCCTGCCGCGCTTTGAGCTGATCGTCGGCACTGAAGAGGAATTTCTCATCGCCGGCGGCCATCAGCAGTTGCTGCCGGCCTTGCGCCGGGTCCGCGAGCTGACGGCCGCGACCCTGGTGCTCAAGCTTGGCCCCCAGGGTTGCATGGTGATCCGTGGCGCGATTCCACAGCGCCTGGAAGACGCCAGGCTCTACCCCGGGGTGCAAGTGGAAGTGCTCAATGTGCTGGGGGCCGGCGATGCCTTCATGTCCGGTTTTCTCAGTGGCTGGCTGCAAGGGGCCGACGATGAGCGCTGCTGCCAGCTGGCCAATGCCTGTGGCGGCCTGGTGGTGTCGCGCCATGCCTGTGCCCCGGCCATGCCGACCCCGGCGGAGCTGCAATACCTGTTCGCCAGCCCGCTGCCCATTACCCGCCCGGACCAGGACCCGGTGCTGCAGCGCCTGCATCAGGTCAGCGTGCCGCGCAAGGCCTGGCGGCCACTGTTCATCTTCGCCTTCGACCACCGCGGACAGTTGGTGGAACTGGCCCAGCAGAGCGGCCGCGAACTCAAGGCCATCGGCCAGCTCAAGCAACTGTTCATCGAGGCCGTGCAACGGGTTGAAGGCGACCTGCGCCGCCAGGGCATCGAGGCCGACGTTGGCCTGCTGGCCGACCAGCGCTTTGCCCAGGATGCGCTGAACGCCGCCACCGGCCGTGGCTGGTGGGTCGCGCGCCCGGTGGAGGTGCAAGGCTCGCGCCCCCTGGCGTTCGAACACGGGCGCTCGATCGGCAGCAACCTGCTCACCTGGCCCCAGGAGCAGATCATCAAGTGCCTGGTGCAGTACCACCCCGACGACGAGCCCCTGCTGCGCCTGGAACAGGAAGCGCAGATCAAGGGCCTGTACCAGGCGTCACAGGCCAGCGGCCATGAGCTGCTGCTGGAAATCATCCCGCCCAGGGACCTGCCCGGTGCCCACCCGGAGGAGCTGTACCGGGCCATCAAGCGTCTGTACAACCTGGGCATCTACCCGGCCTGGTGGAAGATCGAGGGCCAGAGCGCCGAGCAGTGGCAACGCCTGGACCAGTTGATCCAGGAGCGCGACCCCTATTGCCGGGGCGTGGTGCTGCTGGGGCTCAATGCGCCACCTGCGACCCTGGCCGAAAGCTTTCGCCAGGCGGCCCAGAGTCGCACTTGCCGGGGGTTTGCCGTGGGCCGCACGATCTTCCAGGAACCCAGCCGGGCCTGGCTTGCCGGGGAGATCGACGACCAGGCGCTGATCGCCCGGGTGCAGGGCACCTTTGAGCAATTGATCGCTGCCTGGCGCAGTGCGCGGCAGGCGCCGTGATCGCCCGCAGCGACCCAACCCCAGGGCACAGGGCAAGCACCGGGGGCCATAGAAGGGCGTCTGCCCGGATCCAAACAAAGCAAGGCACAGCTGGAACCGTGGCCAGGGAGCCTGCTCCCGCTGGAGTGCACAGCACTCCTCGACAGGCCCCGCGCAGTAGCTGAAAGGGGCCGGTCGGCATTTTGTGCCGCCGCCATGTGATCTGGCGCGAGCCAGCTCCCTTGCCACCAGGGCCTCGCGCGGGTGGCGGGGGATCTTCAAGCGTTATCTGAACAACAATAAAAGGTGCAGCCATGCCCGCGATTCGAATTGGCATCAACCCGATCTCCTGGAGCAACGACGACCTGCCGTTCCTGGGCGGGGAAACACCCCTGGAGACGGCGCTGGCCGAGGGCCAGGCCATCGGCTACGAAGGCTTTGAGCTCAACGGCAAGTTCCCCCGGGACGCCCAGGGCGTGGCCGATGTGCTGCGGCCCTACGGCCTGGCCCTGGTGTCGGGCTGGTATTCCAGCCGCCTGGCCAGGCGTTCGGTGGCGCAGGAGATCGATGCCATCGCCGCCCATGTGCAACTGCTGGCACACAACGGCGCCACGGTGCTGGTCTACGGCGAGGTCGCCGATTCGATCCAGGGCCAGCCCATTGCCCTGGTGGAGCGCCCGCGCTTTCATTCCGAACAGGCCTGGCAGGACTACGCCGACAAGCTCACCGAGCTTGCGCGTTTCACCCTGTCCCAGGGGGTGCGCCTGGCCTATCACCACCACATGGGCGCCTATGTCGAATCCGCCGCCGACATCGACCAGCTGATGCGGCGCACCGGCCCCGAGGTCGGTCTGCTGTTCGATTCGGGCCACTGCTACATGGGCGGCGGTGACCCCCTGGCAGTACTGCGCCGGCACATCGACCGGGTCTGCCATGTGCACTTCAAGGACGTGCGCAAGGCGGTGGTGCAACTGGCACGCAATAACCTCTGGAGCTTTCCCGATTGCATCATCAACGGCACCTTCACCGTGCCCGGCGACGGCGATATCGACTTCGCGGCCTTGCTGGAAGTGCTGCTGGACGCCGGTTATCAAGGCTGGCTGGTGGTGGAGGCCGAGCAGGATCCGGCAGTCGCTCCCAGCCAGGCCTATGCCCAGAAGGGCTACGACACGCTGCGCGCCTTGCTCGACCGCGCCCGGCCAGGGAGGGCTGGCCAATGAGCCTGTTGCAGAAGGCGGCCGCCACCGGCCGGACCCTGGTCCAGCTCACGGACGGCGCATTGCACTACGTGGGGTTCGCCGCCTACCGCCTGAGCCTTGGCGAGCGCTTGGCGCTGAGTGCCGGTGACCGCGAGTTGTGCCTGGTGTTGCTCAGCGGGCGGGTGGATATCCACGGCGAGACGCCGGGGCAGGGCCGGTTTCAGTGGGACAATCTCGGCGAGCGCCATTCGGTGTTCGAGGAGCTGTCGCCGTTCGCCGCCTACTTGCCGCCGGATACTCAGGTGCAGGTCAGCGCCCTGAGCGAGGTGCAGATCGCCGTCTGCGCTGCCCCCGGCTCCCGCGAGGCCGGCCTGGGGCCACGGTTGATCCGCCCGGAACAGTGCAAGCGCAGCGTGCGCGGCCGGGGCGCCAACACCCGCTATGTCTGCGACATCCTGCCGGACAGCGAGCCGGCCCATTCGCTGCTGGTGGTGGAGGTGCGCACGCCGTCGGGGCACTCCTCCAGCTACCCGCCGCACAAGCACGACACCGATGACTGGCCGCGCCAGAGCTTTCTCGAGGAAACCTACTACCACCAGGTCCACCCGCCCCAGGGCTTCGTGTTCCAGCGGGTCTACACCGACGATCGCAGCATCGACCAGGCCATGGCGGTGGAGCACCACGACCTGGTGGTGGTGCCCAAGGGCTACCACCCGGTCAGCGTGCCTTATGGCTACGAGTCCTATTACCTGAATGTCATGGCCGGGCCGAAGCGGGTCTGGCAGTTCCATAACGATCCGCAGCACAGCTGGCTGCTGGACCTCTGAAACCCTTGCTTGGCCAATGCCCCGTGGGAGAGTCAGGACCATGCATCACCCCTTGCGTTTTGCCTTGAACCGAATGGTTGCACCGCAGTTGTCACTGCCCGAGTTCCTTGACCTGGCCGTTGCCCTGGAGATCGACGCGATCGAGCTGCGCAACGACCTTGAGGGCCTGGAGATCGAGGACGGCACCGCGCCCGAACAGGTGCGCCAATGGTGCGCCGAGCGCGGCATCAGGGTGCTGTCGATCAACGCGCTGTACCCCTTCGACCTGTGGAACCCCGAGCGCCAGCGGCAATTGCTGCAACTGGTGGCCTACGCCGTGGCTTGCGGCGCCGAGGGGCTGGTGCTGTGCCCGCTCAACGAGGCCGCTGACTCGCGCACCGACGCCCAGCGCGCGGCCGGCCTGGGTCAGGCCCTGGGGCAGATCGCTCCGGTCCTGCGGCGCCATGGCCTGCGCGGCCTGGTCGAACCCCTGGGTTTTGAGCAGAGCGCCCTGCGCTCCAAACGTGTGGCGCTGGAGGCCATGCAGGCCTGCGGCGGGCTGGATGTGCTGCGCTTGGTGCACGATACCTTCCACCACACGCTGGCGGGGCAGCCCGAGCTGTTTGCCGAACTCACCGGGCTGGTGCACATCTCCGGCGTCGAGACGCGGGGCAGCAGCCTGGCCGACCTGCAGGACAGCCACCGGGTGCTGGTGGGCGAGGCAGACGTTCTCGGCAATCCCGAGCAGATCGCCGCGCTGCTCAAGGGCGGCTATGCCGGCTACCTGTCGTTCGAGCCTTTTGCTGCCAGCGTCCATGAGCTGCCGGACATCCGCCAGGCGCTCCAGGCCAGCATCGATCACCTGAAGGCCGCCATTCCAGGCGCCGGGCGGCTCGCAGGGGCATGAGGATCAGAGCCCGCGCCGGCGGTGACGGGGTGCGGGCCTAGCGTGGTTTTTCTTGCAGGGAACAGACATGAGCACGATTCGATTGACCATGGCCCAGGCCCTGGTGAAATTTCTCGACAACCAGTACCTCGAGGTGGATGGGGTTCAGGAGCGCTTCGTCGCCGGGGTCTTCTGCATCTTCGGCCATGGCAACGTACTGGGGCTGGGCCAGGCCCTGCAGCAGGATCCCGGCGGGCTGCAGGTGCATCAGGGGCGCAACGAGCAGGGCATGGCCCACGCCGCCATCGGCTTCGCCAAGCAGCGGCTGCGGCGCCAGGTCTATGCCTGCAGCGCTTCGGTGGGCCCCGGCGCGGCCAATATGCTGACTGCCGCGGCCACCGCCACGGCCAACCGCATTCCCTTGCTGCTGTTGCCCGGGGACGTGTTCGCCAGCCGCCAGCCGGACCCGGTGCTGCAGCAGATCGAGCAGTTCCATGACCTGGGCATCAGCACCAACGATGCCTTCAAGGCGGTGAGCAAGTACTGGGACCGGATCAACCGCCCGGAGCAGTTGATGAGCGCCGCGCTGCAGGCCATGCGGGTACTCGCCGATCCGGCGGAAACCGGCGCGGTGACCCTGGCGCTGCCCCAGGACGTGCAGGCCGAAGCCTATGACTACCCCTTGAGCTTCTTTGCCCGGCGGGTGCATCGCATCGAGCGCCGGCCGCCCACCGAGGCCATGCTGGCTGACGCCGTGGCGCTGCTGCGGGGCAAGCGCAAGCCGCTGCTGATCTGTGGCGGCGGGGTCAAGTACGCCGGGGCCAACCAGGCGCTGCAGGCCTTTGCCGAGCGCTTTGCGATCCCTGTGGCCGAGACCCAGGCCGGCAAGAGCGCGCTGCTCTCCAGCCATCCGTTGAATGTCGGCGGCATCGGCGAAACCGGGTGCCTGGCGGCCAACCTGCTGGCCCGGGAAGCGGACCTGATCATCGGCGTCGGCACCCGCTACAGCGATTTCACCACCTCGTCGAAGTGGTTGTTCCAGCACCCCGAGGTGCGCTTTCTCAACCTCAACGTCAACCCTGGCGATGCCTTGAAGCTCGACGGCGTGCAACTGCTGGCGGATGCCCGGTGCGGCCTCCAGGCCCTGGCCGAGGGCCTGGCGGGCAGCGGTTATGGTGCCGCCTGGGGCGGGCAGGTCGAGGCGGCCAAGGCCCAGCTGGAAGCGGAGGTGGAACGGCTCCATGGCGTGCAGTACCAGGCTGCCGGGTTTGTCCCGGAAGTCGAAGATTCGCTGGACCCTGCCGTGCTGCGCGAGTTCATCGAACTGACCGGATCCTGCCTGACCCAGAGCCAGGTGCTCGGGGTGCTCAACCAGACCCTGGGCGATCAGGCGGTGATCGTTGCCGCCGCCGGCAGCCTGCCCGGCGACCTGCAGCGCAGCTGGCACAGCAAGGGGGTCAACACCTATCACGTGGAGTACGGCTACTCGTGCATGGGCTACGAGATCAGTGCGGCCCTGGGGGTCAAGCTCGCCGAGCCCGAACGCGAGGTCTATGCCCTGGTGGGCGATGGTTCCTACCTGATGCTGCACTCGGAACTGGTCACCTCGATCCAGGAGCGGCGCAAGATCAATGTGGTGCTGCTGGACAACATGGCCTTCGGTTGCATCAACAACCTGCAGCTGGGCCAGGGCCAGGACAGCTTCGCCACGGAATTCCGCTACCGCAACCCGGACAGCGGCCAGCTCGATGGCGGCCTGATCCCGGTGGACTACGCCATGAGCGCCGCGGCCTATGGCTGCAAGACCTATAAGGTCAGCAGCCTCGCGCAATTGCATGAAGCCCTGGCCGATGCCCGGCGCCAGACGGTGTCGACCCTGATCGACATCAAGGTACTGCCCAAGACCATGATCCACGGCTACCTGTCCTGGTGGCACGTGGCGGTGGCCGAGGTTTCCACCAGTGAGCGGGTTGCCGCGGCGGCCCAGCGGATCAACCAGCAATTGGCCAAGGCGCGGCAGTACTGACCGCGCGGGCATCCACCATCACAGGAGTAGGTCCATGTCTTTGCAGCTAGGCGTCATCGGTACCGGGGCCATCGGCCAGGATCACATCCGTCGTTGCAGCCAGACCCTGCGCGGCAGTCGGGTGGTGGCGGTGACCGACATCAACTTGCAACAGGCGGCCAGGGTCGTGGGCGAGCTCGGGCTCGACGCCGAGGTCTACCCGGATGGCCAGGCCCTGATCAGGGCGCCGGAGGTGCAGGCGCTGCTGGTCACATCCTGGGGGCCGAGCCACGAGGAGTTCGTGCTGGCAGCGATTGCCGCCGGCAAGCCGGTGTTCTGCGAAAAGCCCCTGGCGGTGACTGCCGAGGGCTGCCGGCGCATCGTCGAGGCCGAGATCGCCCACGGCCGGCGCCTGGTGCAGGTGGGGTTCATGCGGCCTTACGACGCCGGCTACCAGGCGCTCAAGGCGGTGCTCGACAGCGGGCGGATCGGTGAGCCGCTGATGCTGCACTGCGCCCACCGCAACCCGCGGGTGGGGGAAAACTACCAGACCGGCATGGCCATCACCGACACCCTGATCCATGAACTGGACGTGCTGCGCTGGCTGCTGGGCGACGACTATGTGTCGGTGCAGGTGCTGTTCCCGCGCCAGACCCGCAAGGCCCACGCCCAGTTGCGTGACCCGCAGATCGTGTTGCTGGAGACCGCCAGGGGCACGCGGATCGACGTGGAGATATTCGTCAATTGCCAGTACGGCTACGACATCCAGTGTGAAGTGGTGGGCGAGAGCGGCATTGCCCGCCTGCCGGAGCCGTCCCAGGTGCAGTTGCGCAGCGAGGCCAAGCTGTCCAACGCGATCCTGATGGACTGGAAAGACCGCTTCATTGCCGCCTATGACGTCGAGCTGCAGGCCTTTATCGACAGCGTGCAGGCCGGGCAGGTGGGGGGGCCGTCGGCCTGGGACGGCTTTGCCGCGGCGGTGGCCGCCGATGCCTGCATCCAGGCTCAGGAGAGCGGGGCGATTGTCCCGGTGCACCTGCCCCAACGCCCGGCTTTCTACGGTTGAGGTGCCGTCCCTCGGCCGAGGGCTGCGGTTTGCGGGCCTGCCTTCCCGGCATTGCGAGGAAGGCCAGGCACCATGGGCGCAGCCGTCACTGCAAGGAGAGGTCATGCGGATAGGACTGGTGGGATACGGCCATGGCGGCCGGTTTTTTCATGCACCGCTGCTGGCCAGCCTGGCCGGCGCCACGCTGGTGGGGGTGGTGACCCGCGACCCCGGGCGCCGACGTTTGCTGGCCGAGGATCACCCCGCGGTAATGGCGTTCGACAGCCTTGGGCAACTGGTGCAGGCGGGGGTTGATGTGCTGGTGATTTCCACACCGTTGGAGGGCCGCCCGGCGCTGGTGCTGGAGGCCATCGAGCGCGGTGTGGCGGTGGTCAGCGACAAGCCCTTTGCCAGCGATGCGCACCAGGCGCGACGGATGATCGACGCCGCCGCCCGGCGCCAGGTGCCCTTGGCGGTGTACATGAACCGGCGCTGGGACGCGGATTTTCTGACCCTGCGCACGCTGCTTGCGCGCGGCACCCTGGGGCGCATCAGCCGTTTCGAATCACGCATCGAGCGCTATGTGCCGCAGCAGGCCGCCAGCCCCAGTGGCGGCGGTTTCCTGCGGGACCTCGGCAGCCACCTGGTGGACCAGGCCTTGCTGCTGTTCGGCCCGGTGGCGCGGGTTTATGCCGAGCTGCAGTACTGCGGCCCGGAACCGTCCCTGGACGATGGCTTCTTTGTCTCCCTGAGCCACGTCAATGGCGTGGTTTCACACCTGGCGGGCAGTGGCCTGCAAAACAGCCCGGGTCCGCGTTTTCGCCTCACCGGCAGTGCCGGCTGCTACACCGTGGACGGCCTCGACGGCCAGGAGCAGGCGCTGCTGGCCGGTTTGTCGCCGGCCAGCGAAGGCGAGCACTGGGGCGTGGAGGAGCATCGGCGCTGGGGCTGGTTCGAGCAGGGCAGCGAACGCCAGCGGGTGCCATCCGAGCGCGGCGCCTGGCCGTGCTTCTATCGGCAACTGCTGGAGGCGCTGCAGGGGCGCGGCGAGGTGCCGGTGACGGCCGCCGAAGCCCTGGCCACCACCCGGGTGCTGGACGCCGCGAGGCGCAGTGCGCTGCACCGCCAGGTGGTGGAAATGGCCGGGTTTGGCGAGGCTGAAAAGGAAATAGAATAAAATTCTAAAATGAGTTGATATGGAAATTATTTTCCAATAAAGTCGTTTCCAGGTTGCCGACTATCAAGGTTTCCAGGCCCTTCAAGCCGCGCTTGAAGACTTGAGAACCAACCAACAAGAACAAACAGGTGCCGTCGATGAAAACCTTTCGCTGTGTTGTGCAACGGCTGTCCCGCGCACATGCCCTCTCATTTCGCGAGCTGCCTCGCGTTCTCTGGTCCTCCTGCTGGTTGTCCATGCTCGGTTGCTTGTGCGTCGAGCACCGGGGAACCCTGCTGTGCTGCATGCCCGGTGCTCCCATCCTGTACTCGCCGGCCTGAGGCGCGGCGGCGGCTCATCCATGAAAACCAACAAGAATGATGGAGAAAGACCCTTGATGACTATCCAGACCCGAGTGGTTTCCCTGGCCCTGGCGCTGATGCTGTTCAGCGGCGCGGCGCTGGCCCAGGTGAGAATCGGCGTGAGCATGTCGCAGTTCGACGACACCTGGCTGACCTACCTGCGCGAGTCCATGGACCAGAAGGCCAAGGCCATGCCCGACGCAGTCCAGCTGCAATTCGAGGACGCCCGCAGCGACGTGGTCAAGCAACTGAGCCAGGTGGAAAGCTTCATCAGCCAGAAGGTCGACGCCATCGTGGTCAACCCGGTGGACACCGCCGCCACCCGCAAGATCACCGAGGCGGCGGTCAAGGCCGGGATTCCCCTGGTCTACGTCAACCGCCGCCCCGATGACCTGAACCTGCCCAAGGGCGTGGTCACCGTGGCCTCCGACGACCTGGAGGCGGGCAAGATGCAGATGCAGTACCTGGCCGAGAAAATGGGCGGCAAGGGCAGCATCGTGATTCTCCTTGGCGACCTGGCGAACAACTCCACGGCCAATCGCACCAAGGGCGTCAAGGAGGTGCTGGCCCAGTACCCGGGAATCAAGATCGACCAGGAGCAGACCGGGGTCTGGCTGCGGGACAAGGGCATGACCCTGGTCAACGACTGGCTGACCCAGGGCCGCCAGTTCAATGCGGTGGTGGCCAACAACGATGAGATGGCCATTGGCGCAGCCATGGCCCTGAACCAGGCGGGAGTGGCCAAGGGCAGTGTGCTGATCGCCGGGGTCGACGGCACGCCTGACGGGTTGCGGGCGGTGCAGCGCGGCGAACTGGCGGTGTCGGTGTTCCAGGATGCCAAGGGCCAGGCCGAGGGCTCGGTGGAGACCGCGGTGAAGATGGTCAAGCAGCAACCGGTGGAGGCGGCGGTGTGGATTCCCTATCGCCTGATCACCCCGGAAAACGTCGCCCAGTTCAAATAGCCGGCCTGTCCTTCAACCTTCATCACGCTGGCCGGGCGGCCTCGATGCCCGGCTGCCGGAGTCGCCGATCATGAACGCTGCTTCGAGTCTTGCCCATCCGGGGCCGCTGTCCGCGGCGCCGGTGACCGGGCCATATCTGTTGGAAGTGATCAACGTCAGCAAGGGCTTTCCCGGGGTGGTGGCCCTGTCCGAGGTGCAACTGCGGGTGCGCCCCGGCACGGTGCTGGCGCTGATGGGGGAGAACGGTGCCGGCAAGTCGACGCTGATGAAGATCATCGCCGGCATCTACTCGCCCGACTCCGGCGAGCTGCGGCTCAAGGGCCGCCCGGTGGTTTTCGGCTCGCCGCTGGCGGCCTTGCAGGCAGGCATCGCGATGATTCACCAGGAGCTCAACCTGATGCCTCACATGAGCATCGCCGAGAACATCTGGATCGGCCGTGAACCGCTCAACAGCCTGCGCATGATCGACCACCGGGGCATGCACCAGCGCACCAGTGCCTTGCTTGCGCGCCTGCGCATCGACCTGGACCCGCAAGAGCTGGTGGGCAGCCTGAGCATCGCTGAACGGCAGATGGTGGAGATCGCCAAGGCGGTGTCCTACGACTCCGACGTGCTGATCATGGACGAGCCGACCTCGGCCATCACCGACAAGGAGGTGACGCACCTGTTCTCGATCATTGCCGACCTCAAGGCCCAGGGTAAGGGCATCATCTACATCACCCACAAGATGAACGAAGTGTTTGCCATCGCCGATGAAGTGGCGGTGCTGCGCGACGGCGCCTACATCGGCCTGCAACGGGCCGACAGCCTGGACGGCGACAGCCTGATCTCGATGATGGTGGGGCGTGAGCTGAGCCAGCTGTTTCCGGTGCGTGAGCAACCCATCGGCGAATGCCTGCTGAAAGTCCGCGACCTGCGCCTGGACGGGGTGTTCGACGGCGTGTCGTTCGACCTGCACGCCGGGGAAATCCTCGGCATCGCCGGGCTCATGGGCTCGGGCCGGACCAACGTCGCGGAGACCCTGTTCGGCATCACCCCCAGCGATGGCGGGCAGGTGCACCTCGACGGCCAGGTGCTGCATATCCGCGAACCCCACATGGCCATCAGCCAGGGCTTTGCCCTGCTGACCGAGGACCGTCGGCTCAGCGGCCTGTTTCCCTGCCTGTCGGTCCTGGAAAACATGGAGGTGGCGGTGCTGCCCCATTACGCCGGTGGTGGCTTCGTCCGGCACAAGGCCTTGCGCGCCCTGTGCGAAGACATGTGCCGCAAGCTGCGGGTCAAGACCCCGTCCCTGGAGCAGTGCATCGACACCCTGTCCGGCGGCAATCAACAGAAGGCGCTGCTGGCGCGCTGGCTGATGACCCAGCCACGGATCCTGATCCTCGACGAGCCGACCCGGGGCATCGACGTCGGGGCCAAGGCCGAGATCTACCGCTTGATCGCCAGCCTCGCCGAGGAAGGCATGGCGGTGATCATGATTTCTTCGGAACTGTCCGAGGTCCTGGGCATGAGCGACCGGGTCATGGTCATGCACGAGGGCCAACTGATGGGCACCCTGGACCGTTGCGAGGCGACCCAGGAGCGGGTCATGCAACTGGCCTCGGGCCTGGACCGGGTGCACTAGACATTCAACCGATGGGCGCCGCAGCGGGGTGATTCGCGCCGGTGGCGGCCTTGATCAAGGTGGACGGGTTATGAACGCAATTTTGCAAAACAAACCGGCAGTGGCGACGCACAAGCGCCGTCGGCGGCTGCCCAGTGAACTGAGCATCCTCCTGGTATTGATCGGCATCGCTCTGGTGTTCGAGCTGTTCGGCTGGATCGTTCGCGACCAGAGCTTCCTGCTCAACTCCCAGCGCCTGGTGCTGATGATCCTCCAGGTGTCGGTGATCGGCCTGTTGGCCATCGGCGTGACCCAGGTGATCATCACCACCGGCATCGACCTGTCGTCCGGCTCGGTGCTGGCCTTGTCGGCGATGATCGCCGCGAGCCTGGCCCAGACCTCGGACTTCAGCCGCGCGGTGTTCCCTTCACTGACCGACCTGCCGGTGTGGATCCCGGTGCTGGCCGGGCTCGGCGTCGGCCTGCTGGCGGGGGCCATCAACGGCAGCGTGATTGCCCTGACCGGCATTCCACCCTTTATTGCCACCCTGGGGATGATGGTTTCGGCCCGGGGCCTGGCGCGCTACTACACCCAGGGCCAGCCGGTGAGCATGCTGTCCGACTCCTACACGGCGATCGGGCATGGGGCGATGCCGGTGGTGATCTTCCTGGTGGTGGCGGTGATCTTCCACATCGCCCTGCGCTATACCCGGTACGGCAAGTACACCTACGCCATTGGCGGCAACATGCAGGCGGCGCGCACCTCGGGGATCAACGTCAAGCGCCACCTGGTGATCGTCTACAGCATCGCCGGGCTGCTGGCGGGGCTGGCCGGGGTGGTGGCCTCGGCGCGGGCGGCCACGGGGCAGGCCGGGATGGGCATGTCCTACGAACTGGATGCCATCGCCGCTGCGGTGATCGGAGGCACCAGCCTGGCCGGCGGGGTGGGGCGCATCACTGGCACGGTGATCGGTGCGCTGATCCTCGGGGTCATGGCCAGCGGCTTCACCTTCGTCGGCGTCGATGCCTATATCCAGGACATCATCAAGGGCTTGATCATTGTCGCGGCGGTGGTCATCGACCAGTACCGCAACAAGCGCAAGCTCAAACGCTGAAACCTTTCATTGGCGCTTGCAAAACGCCTGGGAAATACGCTCTATTGCACCGCTGCACAGGCAGCAATCCGCTGCGCGGCACTGCCGTTTGTCTTCTAACAGACCTGCGCATATGGAATTTTTTGTTATAAACGCACTCCGATAGACGCCACCAAAGCCCGCAATTGCGGGCTTTGCCAGCTTTGTCGGACAGATTGACTGTCATTTCAGTTGCTGCGCCCTCAAACCGGCCTTAGACTGCCGCCCCTCGTAAATTGAGTGCCGGGTGGCGCTTGGAAGGTATGGCGCCTTTCTGATGACCTGACGGGTCAACCGGAAACAGTTTGAATTCGCCTTAATGCACGTATTTTTTATAGAGAAATCAATGACCAAGGAAAAGTTGCTGGCCATGCCGGCGGATGACTACATGAATGCCGAGCAGCACGCTTTTTTCAGCGATCTGTTGCAAGCCATGAAGGTGGAAACCCACGAGCGCATCGAACAGAACCGGATCGCCATTGAAAGCCTGGACACCCCGGCTGACCCGGCCGACGCTGCTTCTGTCGAAGAAGAGCGCACCTGGTTGGTCAACGCCATTGATCGCGACCAGCGCATGCTGCCGCAACTGGAGCAGGCCCTGGGCCGGATCAGCGACGACAGCTTTGGCTGGTGCGACGACAGCGGCGAGCCGATCGGCCTCAAGCGCCTGCTGATCAGCCCGACCACCAAGTACTGCATCGAAGCCCAAGAGCGCCACGAGCAGATCGACAAGCATCAGCGTCAGGCCTGATAACAGCAGCTTCAGGTTGCAAGCTTCAAGCGGCAAGAGGGGCATCGGGCCAATGAGTTTCCCAGATCGCCTTCCTCAGATCGGATCTGATCCACACGCTTGAAGCATCGCCAGTCCGGGCGCAAGGAGCGCGCCCACCGCCCCCATCTCCAACTCCCCCCGCTTGCTTGCCGCTACAAACTTGCCGCTTGCCGCTGCTTTTCATTGATCTCCTGCAACCCCCGCCTTCCCAGACCCATGAATAATGCCCGGCACACAATGCTTGCTGCTTGTGGCTCGACGCTTGCCGCTGCTTTTTTTCCTACTAATGGACCATGGATAATGGCCTTCTAGTGGCGTCTAATGCTGGCAAACAATTAGAACGAAATGGGGTGACCCCGATGTCAAGAGAAGGATCTCTAGCGGTGCCTGTCGCGCAACCGCTGGCAGCACCCGCTGCCGCCCGTTGGTGGGCGCCGTCGCTGCAGAGCGCGGCGTTGATGGGGTTGTTCAGTGCCCAGGCGCTGGGCGGCTGGTCGCTGTATGTGTGCCTGCCCCTGGCGGTGCTGGTGGTCTGGTTGCCGCGGCTGCGCACCCGCAAGGTGCCGGCGGCGCCTGTGGCCAGCGCGGACAACGAGCTTTCCAGCCTGACCCGCGACCTGTCCTACAGCACCACCCATAACGCGCTGTCGGCGGCGGGGGTGGCCTATTCGGTGACCCAGTTGGCCAGCAAGCTGCAATCGCAACTGGACGCGGCGGCGCGCATCGTCGGCAACGCTCAGGTGATGATCAAGACCGAACAGGCCACCTCGCAGCTCAGCCAGCAGGCCCTGGGGGCCGCCAGCGAGGCCCATGCCAGCAGCGCCGAAGGGCGTACGGTGCTGGGCGAGTCGATCAACCGCATGCATTCGCTGAGCCAGCGGGCCAATGGCAGCCGCGAGCTGATCGAGGCCCTGAGCCAGCGCAGCGAGGAAATCCAGCGGGTGACCCTGGTGATCCAGTCCATTGCCAGCCAGACCAATCTGCTGGCCCTGAACGCCGCGATCGAGGCAGCCCGGGCCGGGGAACACGGTCGCGGTTTTGCGGTGGTCGCCGACGAGGTGCGCGGGCTGGCCGGACGCACGGCCACCGCCACCGATGAGGTCGGGGTGATGGTGGCGGATATCCAGCAACGCACCAGTGATGTGGTGGAGCAGATCCGCCAGCTATCGGACGACCTCAATCTGGGGGTCGAGCAGGTGGAACACACCGGCCGTCACCTGGATAACATCGCCCGTCTGGCGGCGGGCGTGGAAGAGCAGGTCAGCGAGATCGCCCGCGGCGCCGAGACCAATCGCGAGCAACTGGACAGCCTGTTCCATGCCGTGGAGCAGATGCGCAGCGACCTGGCGGTCAGCGACCAGCAGACCCGTCGCCTGGCCGAGGCCGCGGTGCAGATGGAAGGGCAGGCGGAAACCATCAGCGAACGCCTGGCCGTGGTCGGGCTGGACGACTATCACCAGCGCATCTATGACCTGGCTCGCGAAGGCGCGCGGCGCATCGCCGAGCAGTTCGAGGCGGACCTGGAGCAGAACCGCATCAGCCTCGACGACCTGTTCGACCGGCACTACCAGGTGATCGCCAATACCGACCCGGCCAAGTACCAGACCCGCTTCGACCGCTACACCGATCAGGTGCTGCCGCCGATCCAGGAATCGCTGTTGCCACGCCATGACGGCCTGGTGTTCGCCATTGCCTGCACCCAGGAAGGGTACGTGCCGACCCACAACACGGTGTTCTCCCAGCCACTGACCGGTGACCCGCAGGTCGACAATCTGCACAACCGCAGCAAGCGCAAGTTCTCCGACCGCACCGGCATCCGTTGTGGCAGCCACCAGCAACCGCTGTTGCTGCAGACCTACACCCGGGATACCGGTGAACTGATGCACGACCTGTCGGTGCCGATCATGGTCCGTGGCCGGCACTGGGGTGGCCTGCGCCTGGGCTATAAACCCGAGCAGGCGCCACCGCGCAGCACCGCCTGAAGACGCGATTGTTACCAGGCAGGTAACGCTGCTGTGCACAAACCGCCTGTTTCAGGAGCGCCGAAGTGATTAGTATGCCGATATCGTTAGGCAGCTAACTAATTCGCCGAGGAGGCTCCATGCACAGCAAAGTCGATGTGGCAGTGATGATAGGCAGTGGCGTACCGAGTGCGCTGCGGGCCCTGGGGCGCAAGGCGTGCTGGGTGGTGCTGGTCAATGGCGAGCAGCGCGGCACCGCCTTTGCCAGCCGCAGCGAAGCCGAGGAGTGCCGGCAGGCCTGGCAGGAACAATTGGCGCAGTGCCAACCTGGCCAGCAGCCCCTCAAGCATTCTGCCTAGCCTGCCTGGTGCAGGCGCAGGTTGAGTTCATCGACCACCGGTGCCCAATCGGCATCTGCCTGCAGTTGCTGTTTGAGGAAGGCCGCTTGGGGCGCGCTCCAGAACGGGGCATCCACCAGCTTGCGGTCTTCGCCCAGGGGCGAATGCCGGGCAATGAAGGCCTCAATCGCGGCCGGGCTCGAATCCAGGCCCAGTTGGTCGAACAGGCCTTCGAGGGTATGGGTCGGTGCTTGCATGCTGATCTCCTGGCTTGATGGGGCAACCCAATCGTTGCCTCTGAGCATCTGAGGCACTGGCGACGTGCAAGTTCGATCGCAGTGGGCGGGGCACGGCAGGGGAAAGAGGGGGAGGCGCGGTGCGGGGGCAGGGCGTGCAGGCGAGTCACTGGCTGCAAGCTTATCGTCATGATGCGCTTGAGCGGATCTCGCCTGGGTCGCGGTCGCGCCGCCGGGTCCTTGGCGAGCGCGTCAGGCAATCAGGCGTTCAGGGCGCCCTGGTCGATGGCCAGCTTGAGGGCCTTGGCGGATTCCCGGGCCGCCGTCATGGCTTCTTCAGCGGTCTTGAACCAGCGATCGCGTTCCACCTGGTGGAAGGTGATCTGGGTCAGTGGGGGTTTGGCGCGCATGGCAATCACGGCTTGGAACTCGCCTTCGACTTCTCTGCACTCGCCACGAATGAAAAACTCGCCAATATCTAGTTCGGTCACTTCTAGCCTTCCCTTGGAGATGAGTGAGTGCTGAACCTGTGCCAGGGGCCCAGGCCCAACCAATGGCAGAGTATGGCAGTTGTTGCGTGGCGGCGGGCTGAGTTATGTCATCTGGACTCCAGGCGGAGATTATTCTGATGATCTACGTGGAAACTTCTTGTGATGGACTTCAACAATACAGGCCACAGTTGCAGAGTATGTGTGGGGGTAATAAGGGACGTTCGAGCGGCGACTCCGGGCAACGTTACCTGTTGCAGTGCAAGAGTGACCTTTGTATCAATGCTCGAGTGTGCCGAGGTCGATCGCTTTAAATAGTCGAAATGCACTAAGTTGCTCTAGAATTGCCTCTGCAACCCGAAGCGGCTGTCGATTGTTGGACGCATGACCCGGGGGCCTCCAGGCCTGGAGCCTGTTTCTGCCCTCGTCCCGGATGTCGCGCCGCCACGCTTTGCAGGGTTCCAGAGCCTACTCCTCAAGCCTTCGACATCTGCCTGGTGCATCGGCGAAATGCCCCTTGCTCAGTGCCGGTACCAGCGCCGTGGCCGGGAGTGCCAGGTTCATTTGTGTGTTTTTTAGGTCAGTGATTGAGGTGACCACGCCGTCATGGCGGTTTTTTTGTGCTGTCCGTTTTTCCTCGGGCGGCACCATTTTGAGTATCGGGGAGTGTTCCTTGGCAGTAAGTAATCTTGAAATGCATGCGTTGTTCGTTTTGGGCGATTTGCGCGCAAAGCTGGTCAAACAGTTCCAATCCCGTTTTGTCTACATCACCGAACAATCCGCCGAAGGCTTCTACATCGCCGAGATCGATACCGAGACGGCACTGGTGGTGGACGACAAGCCGCGCCTGGAGCTCAAGGTCGGCGATCATTTTCGCGCAGCGGTGTTGCCCAGCCGGGAAGGCGGCAAGCTGGAGATCCGCTTTCGCGAGATCAAGCTGACGGTCTACGGCCTGGGGGACTATGCCTTTGTCAGCAGCCCGCAGGGGCAGGGGATCGTGTTCCGGGAAGGGCATTCGGTGGTGATGGTTTTCGCCGCCAATGAGCAACTGCAGGAAGGCTTGAGCAAGACCCTGAAGGCGGTGGCCAGCAAGGCCGCGAAATTCCGCAAGGGCGAACTGGTGAGCTTCAAGGCCAGCGAGTGATGAGCCAGAGTCGCGCCGAATTTCACCAGATGCACCAGCAGGCGGCCTGCGACGAGGCCCAGCGCCTGTTCGCCAGCAAGGCCCAATTGCAGGGGGCCTGGCTGAACTGGGTGGCCGCCCAGTTGTACAACCTGCGCCCGGCGGCCTACGCCAGCATGGTGCGCCGCGAGTTGCAGCGGCTGCAGGAGCCGGCGGATCCCTGAAGGCCGGCCTGGGATGATCCAGGATTGCAAATGCGGAACCTCTACTACAGTCAGTTGACTTAAAGCTTCAGGGGCCTTGCGTGAGTCACGGCAAGACCCGTTGCCCCGTCCCGACTGCAAGAGGTGTATCCCGATGAAAGGATTTCGAGCGCTGCTGGCCGGCAGCCTGTTGACCCTGGCCGCCTTGAGTACGCCTCAGGCGGCAGGAGCGGCGCCGCAGCCGATTCACTTCGCCGACTTGAACTGGGAAAGCGGCAGCCTGATCAGCGAGATCCTGCGGGTGATCGTCGAGCGTGGCTACGGCTTGCCCACCGACACCTTGCCCGGCACCACCATCACCCTGGAAACCGCCCTGGCCAACAACGACATCCAAGTGATCGGTGAAGAGTGGGCCGGCCGCAGCCCTGTCTGGGTCAAGGCCGAGGCCGAAGGCAAGGTGGTGGCCCTGGGGGACACGGTCAAGGGCGCCACCGAAGGCTGGTGGGTGCCGGAATACGTGATCAAGGGCGATCCGGCCAGGGGCATCAAGGCCCTGGCGCCGGAGCTGCGCAGCGTGACCGACCTGGCGCGCTACAAGGAGGTGTTCAAGGACCCGGAGAACCCGAGCAAGGGCCGCTTCCTCAACAGCCCGATCGGCTGGACCTCGGAAATCGTCAACCAGCAGAAGCTCAAGGCCTATGGCCTGCAGGACAGCTACGTGAATTTCCGCAGCGGTTCCGGCGCGGCCCTGGACGCCGAGATCAGCTCGTCGATCCGCCGTGGCAAACCGATCCTGTTCTATTACTGGTCGCCCACGCCCTTGCTCGGGCGCTACAAGCTGGTGCAGTTGGAGGAGCCGCCTTTCGACGCCGAGGCCTGGAAGACCCTGACCGACGCCGACCACCCCAACCCGCGCCCGAGCCGCTCCCTGGCCTCGAAGCTGTCGATTGGCGTGTCCGCGCCGTTCCAGAAGCAGTACCCGCAGCTGGTGGCCTTTTTCAACCAGGTCGACTTGCCCATCGATCCCCTGAACCAGGCCCTGGCACAGATGAGTGAAAACCACAGCGCCCCTCGTGACGCGGCCCAGGCCTTCCTCAAGCAGCACCCAGACCTCTGGCGCAACTGGTTGCCCGAGGACATCGCCGCCAAAGTCGCCGCCTCCCTGCCGTAGGCGCCGGCTTGCCAGCGAACAGGCCCGCGCGACATGCGCGAGCCCCGGAGCTTCGCTGGCAAGCCAGCTCCTACGTTCGCCCTGACACCCCGCGATCTCCCCGTAGGAGCCGGCTTGCCGGCGAACTGGCCCGCGTGACAGGCGCGAGCCCCGAAGCTTCGCTGGCAAGCCAGCTCCTACGTTCGCCCTGACACCCCGAGATAATCCCGTAGGAGCCGGCTTGCCGGCGAAGAGGCCCGCCTGACATGCGCGAGCCCCGGAGCTTCGCTGGCAAGCCAGCTCCTACGCTCGCCCTGACACCCCGCGATAATCCCGTAGGAGCCGGCTTGCCGGCGAACTGGCCCGCGTGACAGGCGCGAGCCCCGGAGCTTCGCTGGCAAGCCAGCTCCGACGCTCGCCCAGACACCCCGCGATAATCCCGTAGGAGCCGGCTTGCCGGCGAACAGGCCCGCGCGACATGCGCGAGCCCCGAAGCTTCGCTGGCAAGCCAGCTCCTACGTTCGTCCTGACACCCCGCGATGTCCCCGTAGGAGCCGGCTTGCCGGCGAACCGGCCCGCAAGCCATGCGCCAGCCCCTACGCGCGCAGCCGGATCAGAAGCGGGTCTGCACCGCCAGTTCGAAGGTGCGTGGCGTACCCAGGTAATAAGCCGGCGATACATGGGCGAACTTGCCATAGGTCTCGTTGGTCAGGTTGCGCACCCGGCCGGTGATGCTGGTGTGGCTGTCGACCTGGTAGCGCAGGAAGCTGCCATACAGGGTGTAGGCGGGCAGGGTCAGGGTATTGGCGTTGTCGGCGTACACCGAAGCCACGTAGCGCGCATCGACCCCGGTCTGCCAGCTCGGGGCCAGGTCGTAGGTCAGCCACAGGTTGGCCACCCGCCGCGGGACGTTGGTCGGGGTGTTGCCCTTGCGCGAGACCACCGCGCCGCTGGCGACTTTCTCGTTGAACTCGCCGTACTCGGCATCCACCCAGGCGAAGTTGGTCTCGGCCAGCAGCTTGGGGGTGATGCGCAGGGAGCTGGCCAGTTCGATGCCCTTCGAGGTCTGCTGACCCACCGGCAGGCTGTTGGCCGGGTCCAGTGGATCGGTCACGGCGAAGTCCTTGCGCTCGATGCGGTAGGCCGCCAGGGTCGCCGTGCCGCGTCCATCCAGGTAGTCGAACTTGCTCCCCACTTCCCATTGCTTGCCGGTGGACACCTCGAAGTTCTGCGGGCCGCTGGGCTGTTCGGCGGCCGTGCTGTACTGCACGTAGACATTGGCACTGGGGAGGAACTGCCAGGTCAGCCCGAGGCGTCCGGTGACCGGCTCCCAACTGCGTTTCAGGTGGCGTGGATTGCTGGCGGTGACCAGCCGATGGTTGGTCACGTCCAGGTCGATGGCGTCGTAGCGCAGGCCGCTGAGCAGTGACAGTTCATCGCTCAGGGCCAGGCGATTCTCGATGAACAGCGCCCGGGTGGTGACCTGGTTGGTCTTGTCCTTGACCCAGCCCTGGCGCGTGCCCGGCAGGCCGTAGAAATACCCGGGCTGGAAGTTGTCCGGGTCGACGCTGTTCCTGGCCGGTACGTTCGCTGGCGAGTTAGTGCTGCTGTTGACCTTGTATTCGAAGCCTGTGGACCAGGTGGTGTCGAGGCCCAGCAGCCGGTCCTCGTGGCGCAGTTCGAACTGGTTGCCGCTCTGCGCGCCCTGGTGCCGTACCAGGTAGGCGGTGGAGCGGTCCACCCGGCTGTTGTCGGCGTTGTACTGGTAGGTCTCCAGGTTGCGGTAGTCGCGCTGGCTGTCCAGGTGGTAGAGGGTGTTGCGCAAGCTGGTGTCGGGGCTGATCCGGTAGTCGATGATCGAGCGCAGCCACACCGTGCGCTGTTCATACAGGCCGTCGGCGACGTTGTAGTTGTTGAAGCGGTTGTGCCGGTCGATCTTCATCTCGCCGGCCTTGGGGTTGCGCACCGGGGTGCCCCAGTAGGGGCTGTCCTCGTGCTCGTCCTGGTATTCCAGCGCCAGGGTGTGGGACAGGTCCGGGGTCAGGTCGCTGAGCAGGGAGAACGCCAGGCTCCAGGCGTCGCGCTGCTGGCGGTCGATGTAACCGTTGCTGGTGTTGTGACTGACATCCAGGCGCGCGTAGTGCTGGGTCTCGGCGCCGGCGGGGCTCAACCGATGGTTGACCCCGAAAGCGCTCTGGGTGGTGTCGTAGCTGCCGTAGCTGAGCAGGCCCTCGGCGGCCTGGTCGCGCCGCTCGGCGAGCTTGGTCACGTAGTTCAGCGAGCCGCCCACGGAGCCGGCGCCATTGATCAGCGACGAAGGCCCGCCCACCAGTTCCACCCGGTCGTAGATCCAGGCGTCCACCGGCCTTGCCAGGCCGGTGGCGACATTGATGCCGTTGAACATCTGGGTGATCTGGCTGCTGGTGAAGCCCCGGTAGGAGATGAATCCGCCGAAGCCCGGCGGGGCGCTGGCATTGACCCCGGGCAGGGTGTTGGCGGCGTCCTGGAAGGTCTGGGCACCACGGCGCTCGATGTCCTGGCGATTGGCCACGGCCACCGAGGCCGGCGTCTCGCGCAGGCTCAGGCCGAGGCGCGAGGCCATGCCGCTGGATTGCTCCAGGGACAGGCCGGGCTCGGCGTCCGGTTCTTCGGCGCCAATGGTGGTGGGGGCCAGTTCGAGGCCCGCTTGGCCCCAGGCATTGACGGACAGGCAGCCCAGCAGGCTGGCCAGCAAAGGTAGGTGTTTCATCGGTGCATCCTGAATTCTTGGCTAGGAAAGGGCCCACGAACGCGCGCCGCGCAAAAGGCGCAGTGGGCAGGTTGAGCTCGAGCAAGAATCAGGCGAGGGGCGGTGCCCGGGGATGGGCCGTGGGCCAGGTAAAGCGGGCGGGAAGGTGAGGCTGGGCCTGGGCCGCCACTGGCGGCGCCTGGGGCTGCGGCAGCAGCGCCAGGTTGACGCTGGAGTTGAGCGCCGGGCCCATGCCACCGCTGGAGCACAGCGGGCAGCCAAAGGCCTTGGACAGGGTCGGCAGGGAGCCCTGGTCGGCGGGTTGCTGCAGCGGCGCCTGGGTGTTGGGATCAACGCTGCAGAACTGCCCGCCGATGCCGTTGAGCTGCATGCCCAGCATCTGCCCGTGGCCGATGCTGCAGGCGAACACGTTGAACAGGACGCAGCAGTAGAGCATCCAGGCAACGAGCGAGCGATCGGAACGGGCGAATTTCATGGGGCGGCACTTTACCATCGACGGCGACGAACGTACTTACAAAAACGAGCAATCGGGTCCATTCTTCAGCGACATTTTCTACACGGACGTCTGAACATGAATCTTCTGCTCGCACAGGGGGTGGCCGGCATTTTCCTGATGACCAGCCTGATCCATCTGTACTGGGCCGCTGGCGGCAAACGTGGCAGTGATGCGGTGATACCCGAGGTGCCGGGACCGGTTCCCGGCCAGACCCAGCCGGCGTTCCGGCCCCCGACCTTGGCCACGCTGCTGGTGGCGGTGGGGCTGCTGCTGGTGGCGATGCTGGTGTGCCTGCGGGTCGGGCTCTACTTGCCGACGGTGACCCACCCCTCGCTGCAGTGGGTGATCAGCGGCATTGCCCTGCTGATGTTCGCCCGGGCCATTGGCGACTCCGAGCTGGTGGGTTTTTTCAAAGAAGTGCGGGACTCGAGATTCGCCCGCCTCGACACTCTGTTCTATTCCCCCCTGTGTGTGGTGCTGGGGGCCGGGCTGCTGGTGCTGGCCTGGGCCTGAGGCCATTACGCGGGCCGTGACGGCCCGCTGCAGGCGCTGCAAAACCGCCTTAGTTACCGGCCTCCCGGCGCTTGCTGCTGACCTCCGCCGGTACGTCGTCGCCGGCCATGCGCTTGCGAAACAGCGCCGCCCGGGCCAGCAGCAGGGTGGTTACCGGCACGGTGATCGACAGCAGCACCGGGATCAGCCACGCATGCAGCACCGGGCTGGACTTGAGCGCCGAAAAATACAGGATCGAGGCCAGGGCCACGCTCCACGAACCCATGGTCGAGGCCAGGGCCGGCGGATGCATGCGCTGGAAATAACTCTTCATGCGCAGGATGCCCAAGGCACCGATCAGGGCGAACAGGCTGCTGATCAGCAACAGCAGGGCCACCAGGACCTCCACCCACAGTGGCAGTTGTTCCAGGCTGTTCATTCGATCACCTCGCCACGCAAGAGGAATTTGGCCAGGGCGAACGAGCCGACGAACCCGAACAGGGCAATCAGCAGCGCCGCCTCGAAGTAGGTGTCACTGGCATAGCGGATGCCCAGCACCAGCATCATCAGCATCGCCAGGATGTACAGGTAGTCCAGGGCCAGGACCCGGTCCTGGGCCGAGGGGCCCTTGAACAGGCGCACCAGGGTCAGGACCATGGCCAGGGAAAACAGGAACAGGCTGAGCAGGATCGCGTTGGTCAGCAGCACGCTCATTCGAAGATCTCCATCAGCGGGCGCTCGTAGGTGGCCTTGAAGTGCTGGATGAACTGCGCCTCGTCCTCCAGGTTGAACACGTGCAGCAACAGGATGCTGCGGTCCAGGGACAGTTCCGACCAGACCGTGCCCGGTACCACCGTGGTGATGGTCGACAAGGCCGCCAGGCCGTTGGCATCGCGCAGGTCCAGGGGGATCTTGACGAAGGCCGAGCGCATTGGGCGCCGGCCTTCGTTGAGCACTCCCCAGGCCACCAGCAGGTTCGACACCAGCACATCGCGGCCCACCAGCAGGAACAGGCGCAGGATGGTCCAGGGCCGGCGGATGCGGATCGGCAGTGGCCGCAGCGGGCGCATCAGCAGCGGCGCGAGAAAGCCCAGCAGGCCCCCCAGCAGCAGGTTGCCGGGGCTGAGGGAGAGGTTCAGCACCAGCCACAGCAGCCACAGCGCCAGGGACAGGAAGGGGGCGGGGAACAGCCGCTTCATGGTTGCACCTCCACAGACAGCGCGGCCTTGGCCTCGGGGCCGAGCACCGTACGGGTGCCCAGCACCGCCATCACGTAATGCTCGGGGTGGTTGAGGCTGTCGGCGGTGGCCTGGGTGAAGCGCAGCAGCGGCTCGGCCTTGAAGGTCAGCAGGATGCAGAGCCCCAGCAGGACCACGATCGGCACGCATTCCAGACGCCGCAGGACCGGCGACGGCCGCTCCTCCGGGCTCCAGAAGCGCTGGATGCCCACGCGGGCGAAGGCAATCAGCGAGGCCAGGCCGGAGAGGATCAGCAACGCCAGCAGGCACCAGGCGGCCACCGGGATCGGTGCCTCGGCACTGCTGCCCAGGCCCAGGGGGTTGAGCAGGGCGGCGATCAGGTTGAGCTTGCCGATGAACCCCGAGAGCGGCGGCATGCCGATGATCAGCAGTGCGCAGGCAATGAAGCTCAAGCCGAGGAAGGCCATGGTCCAGGGGATCACCTGGCCGACCACCACCTTCTGTTCGTCGTCGAGGTTGCTGCCCCGGGGCGGATGCAGGGACTCCAGGGGCGCCGGGAGGATTTCGCCTTCGTCTTCCAGGGGCAGTTCATTGGCCGAGCGCGAACGCTCGATCAATTCCGCCAGGAGGAACAGCGCGCACAGCGCCAGGGTCGAGCTGAACAGGTAGAACAGCGCCGCGCCGGTGAGGGCCGGCTGGGCGAAGCCGATCACCGAGATCAGGATGCCCGCCGAGACCAGGATGCTCAGGCTGGCCATGCGTTCCAGGCGCTGGGCGGGGAGGATCGCCAGGGCCGCGCAGAAGATCGTCGCCAGGCCGCCGTACACCAGCCACTGGCTGCCGAAATACGCCGAGGCCCCGGCTTGCCCGGAGAACAGCAGGGTCCACAGGCGCAGCACGGTATAGACCCCGACCTTGGTCATGATGGCGAACAGCGCCGCCACCGGCGCACTGGCCGAGGAGTAGGCCGGCACCAGCCAGAAGTTCAGCGGCCACATCCCGGCCTTGGCCAGGAAGGCGATGGCCAGGATCGCCGTGCCGGCATGCAGCAGGCCGCGATCGGCTTCCGGCACCAGGGGGATCTTCATTGCCAGGTCGGCCATGTTCAGGGTCCCGGTGACCCCGTAGATCATTGCCGTGCCGATCAGGAACAGCGACGAGGCCAGCAGGTTGATGGTGATGTAGTGCAGCCCCGAAGACACCCGCGCCCGTCCCGAGCCGTGCAGCATCAGGCCGTAGGAGGCCGCCAGCAGCACTTCGAAGAACACGAACAGGTTGAACAGGTCGGCGGTGAGGAAGGCGCCGTAGAGGCCCATCAACTGGATCTGGAACAGCGCGTGGAAGCTGGCCCCGGCGCCGTCCCAGCGGGCCATGGCGAACAGCAGCGCGCTGACCCCGATGATTCCGGTGAGCACCATCATCAGCGCCGACAGGCGATCGACCACCAGGACGATGCCAAAGGGCACCTGCCAGTTGCTCGGCAGGTACACGCCGAAAGAGCCGGTGGCGCCCTGGGCCTGGGTCCAGTACAGCAGGTAGCAGGCCAGGGCCAGCCCCAGCAGGCTGGAGAACAGGTTGATCCGGGCCTTGAGCGGGCGGTGCTTTTCCCCCAGCAGCAACATGATCGCCGCGGTCAGCAGCGGCAGGAGGATGGGCGCGACTATCAGGTGCGACAACAGACTCATTCCTTGGGCTCCCGGCCGTCGACGTGGTCGGTGCCGGTCAGGCCCCGGGAGGCCAGGAGCACCACCAGGAACAGTGCGGTCATGGCGAAGCTGATGACGATGGCGGTGAGCACCAGCGCCTGGGGCAGCGGGTCGGTGTAGTGCAGCAGGTCCTGGGGCACGCCGTCCTTGACGATCGGCTCCTTGCCGATGAACAGGCTGCCCATGCTGAAGATGAACAGGTTGACCGCGTAGGACAGCAGGCACAGGCCCATCACCACCTGGAAGGTCCGGGGCCGCAGCACCAGCCAGACCCCGGAGGCGGCGAGGACGCCAATGGCGATTGCGATGACTTCTTCCATCAGGCGGCTCCGCTCTTGATCAGGGATTTGGATTGGCTGGCCGGCTTGTGGGCCCGCACCGACTGGTGCGCCAGGGCCGTGAGGATCAGCAGCGTTGCCCCCAGCACCACGGCATACACGCCGATGTCGAAGAACAAGGCGCTGGCGATATGGATATCACCGAACAGCGGCAGGTCCACGTGCAGGGTGTGGGTGGTGAGGAACGGGTAGCCCCAGAACAGCGCGCCGAGGCCGGTGGCCAGGGCGAACAGCAGCCCGGTGCCCATCCAGCGCAGCGGCCGCAGGCTCATCTGCGCCTCGACCCACTGGGTGCCGGCCACCATGTACTGGAGAATGAAGGCCACCGACATCACCAGCCCGGCGACGAAACCGCCGCCCGGCAGGTTGTGCCCGCGCATGAACAGGTAGAAGGACACCACCAGGGCGATCGGCAGCAGCAGGCGCACCAGCACCGCCGGCACCATCATGAAGCCCAGGGCGGTGTCGCTGGCCTGGCGCGGGTTGACCAGGTCGGTGACCACGTCCGGTGCCAGCAGGCGCTGCTGCGCCGGCAATTGCATGCTTTCCTTGGGCGGGCGGAAGCGCCGCAGCAGGGCGAACACGGTCAGTGCCACCGCGGCCAGCACAGTGATCTCGCCCAGGGTGTCGAAGCTGCGGAAGTCCACCAGGGTCACGTTGACCACGTTGGTGCCGCCGCCTTCGGGCAGGGCCCGGCTGAGGTAGAACGAGGAGATGTCGTTGGGCGTCGGGCGGGTCAGCATGGCGTAGGACAGCAGCGCCATGCCCACGCCCACGGCGATCGACAGGCTCAGGTCGCGCAGGCGACGGATCCGCGCCTTGGGCAGGCTGCTGGGCAGCGGCGAGACTTCTTCGATCCGCCGGGGCAGCCAGCGCAGGCCGAGGAGGATCAGCACCGTGGTCACCACCTCCACCACCAACTGGGTCAGGGCCAGGTCCGGGGCCGAGAACCAGACGAAGGTCACGCAGGTCATCAGCCCGCAGACGCTGACCATGGTCAGGGCCGCGAGACGGTGGTACTTGGCCTGCCAGGCGGCGCCCAGGGCGCAGGCGATGGCCAGCAGCCAGAAGGTCACGAAGACGATTGAACCGGGGATCTTCGGCCGGTCGCCCCAGGTCAGGCTGCTGTAGAGCATGGGGATCAGGCCGGCCACCACGGCCGCCAGCACCAGCAGGAACAACTGGCTCTGCAGGCGCTTGGTGCTCAGTTGCCGTTCCAGGCGCCGGGCCAGGCGCATGCTGCTCACCAGGCTGCGTTCGAACAGGCGCTTGCCGTTGAAGCGACCCACCCCCGGCGGATAGGCGAAGCGCCCCAGGACCAGCGGCTTGCGCAGCAGCAGGTAGAGGACGATGCCGCAGGACATGGCGATCAGGCTCATGATCATCGGCGCGTTGAGGCCGTGCCAGATGGCCAGGCTGTATTCGGGCAGGGTGCCACCCACCACCGGCAGTGCGGCGGCGGCCAGCAGCGGGCCGATGATCTGTGCCGGGAAGATCCCCACCAGCAGGCAGGTAAACACCAGCAGCTCCACCGGGGCGCGCATCCAGCGCGGCGGCTCGTGGGGCGTATGGGGCAGGTCGGTGGCCGGCTCGCCGAAGAACACATCGACGGTGAAGCGCAGGGCATAGGCGACGCTGAAGGTGCCGGCGATGGTGGCGATCACCGGCAGGGCGATCTCGACCCAGGCGCTGGAGTTGATGAACACGGTTTCGGCGAAGAACATTTCCTTGGACAAGAAGCCGTTGAGCAACGGCACCCCGGCCATGGAGGCGCTGGCAACCATGGCCAGGGTCGCGGTGTAGGGCATCAGCTTGATCAGGCCGTTGAGCTTGCGGATGTCGCGGCTGCCGCTTTCGTGGTCGATGATCCCCGCGGCCATGAACAGCGAGGCCTTGAAGGTGGCGTGGTTGAGGATATGGAACACCGCCGCCACGGCCGCCAGCGGGCTGTTCAGGCCCAGCAGCAGGGTGATCAGACCCAGGTGGCTGATGGTGGAGTAGGCCAGCAGGCCCTTGAGATCGTTCTGGAACATGGCGCAGTAGGCGCCCAGCACCAGGGTGCAGGCCCCGGCGCCGCTGACGATCCAGAACCATTCTTCACTGCCCGACAGCGACGGCCACAGGCGAGCCAGGAGGAACACCCCGGCCTTGACCATGGTCGCCGAGTGCAGATAGGCCGAGACCGGTGTCGGTGCGGCCATGGCGTGGGGCAGCCAGAAGTGGAAGGGGAACTGCGCGCTCTTGCTCAAGGCACCGAGCAGAATCAGGGGTAACAGGATCGGGTAGAGGGCGTGGGCCCTGATCGTGTCGCCGGCAGCTAGTACCTGATCCAGGTCGTAGCTGCCGACCACATGGCCGAGCAGCATGACCCCCGCCAGCAGGCACAATCCCCCGGCCCCGGTGACCATCAGCGCCATGTAGGCGCCGCGCCGGGCATCGGAGCGGTGGTGCCAGTAGCCGATCAGCAGGAACGAGAAAAGACTGGTCAGCTCCCAGAAAAACACGATCTGGATCAGGTTGCCGGAGATCACCAGGCCCAGCATGGCCCCCATGAACGCGAGGAGAAACGCGAAGAAGCGCGGCACCGGATCCTGGGCCGACATGTAATAGCGTGCGTACAGCGACACCAGCGTGCCGATGCCCAGCACCAGCAGGGAAAACAGCCAGGCGAAACCGTCCAGGCGCAGCACGAAGTTCAGCCCCAGGCTCGGCAGCCAGGCATACTCCTCGCGAATCACTCCGCCATCGGCGATCTGCGGGTACAGCAGGGCCACCTGGACGGTGCCGACCAGGGCCACCAGGCCCGCCAGCAGGGATTCGGTATTGCGTGCGTTGTGCGGCAACAGGGCCGCCAGACAGCTGCCTATGAATGGCAGAAGCAGTAGAACTATCAGGGACATAGGCTTCTAATCTGCGGAAAAGTATGACGCATAATACGTGCCAGGCCCTGGATCACCAACCGCCATGCTGGGCCAGGCTGCCATAAGAAATGTTACATGCGCTTTCAAAGGTAGGAGACAAATGCCCGATGCGCCCACTTACCGGGAGCTGCAGGGCAAAAGCGCTGCCCAAGACAACCCGCTACAAGGATCGCTGACGGTGCACCTCAATCAAGGATCGGCCATGGGCCGGATTATTCGACGCGTATGTTTCGCGCTGTTGTTCACCTGTTTCGGCGCGGCCCTGGGGCTCGGACTGGAACATTTTCTCAACCGCCCCGAGATGCTCAAGACCCGCCAGGCCCTGGTCATCGAAGGCCCGTTGGGGGATGACCGCAGCTACGTGCTGCCGCCGGGCACGGTGCTCTACTTCGACCGCGCCTTTGCCGAAGGGCACAGGCTCTACCACGCCTATTTCTATTATCACGGCGAGCCCGAACACGAGCGGGTGCTACTGGAACCCAAGCACAAGGGCTCGCTGACCGTCCCCACCTGGCTCTACGGCCCCGAGTCCCGGTAGGCGCTGGCATCCAAGCCCGCCTTCGCCGGCAAGCCGGCTCCTACAGTCCCCCCACGATATCTCTGTCAGCCGTAGGAGCTGGCTTGCCAGCGAAGAGGCCCGCAAGACCGCCTTCGCCGGCAAGCCGGCTCCTACGGGCTCCCCGAGATATCTCTACCAGCCGTAGGCGCTGGCTTGCCAGCGAAAGGGCCCTCAAGACCGCCTTCGCCGGCAAGCCGGCCCTTTCCGCGGGCCGGTGCTCAGGACTCCAGCGCCTCGCCACTCGGTTGCCCGGCTTCTGCCTTGGGTTTCCATTCGCTGATGATCACCGCCAACACGATCAAGGCGCCGCCCAGCAATGCCAGCCCCGGCAGGCGTTCGCCGACGATCCGCCCGATCACCCCGGCCCACACCGGTTCACCGGCGTAGATCAGGGTGGCGCGGGTCGGCGAGACGCTTTTCTGCGCCCAGTTCATCGCCACCTGGATCGCCGCGCTGGCGGCGCCCAGGCCCAGGGCGCTGGCCAGCAGCAGCCAGGAAAACCCCGGCAACGCCTCGCTGGTCGGTCCCACCATGGCAAAGGCCAGGAGCGAGGTGACGGCCAGTTGCACCACGGTGACCCGGCGCACATCCACGCGCCCGGCGAAACTGCTGATCATGATGATCTCGGCGGCGATCGCCACAGTGCTGATCAGGGTGGCGATCTCCCCCGGGCTGAAGTCCAGGGAGGCACCGTTGGGCCCGGACAGCAGCATCAACCCCGTGAAGGCCAGCATGATGCCGATGCTCGGCAGCAGCCCCGGGCGCCTGCCCATGAACAGCCATTGCAGCAGTGGCACGAAGGGCACGTAAAGAGCGGTGATGAAGGCCGACTGGCTGCTGGGGATGCTTTGCAAGCCCACGGTCTGCAGGCCGTAGCCGAGCATGATGGCGGTGCCGATAAAGCCGCCGGCCCGCAGCTCGAACAGGGTCAGGCCGCGCAGGTGGCGCAGGGAAAACAGGGCGACGATGCAGGCCGCCGCGGCGAAGCGCAGGCCGACGAAGAACATCGGCCCGCTGACGGTCATGGCCTGTTGCACCAGGTAGAAGGTGCCGCCCCAGATCATGGTGATCAGCACCAGTACGGCTTCGGCCTTGCTGAGTTTGAACTGCAATCTGCGGGAGGGGCTGGACGTCATGGCCTTGCGTGCTACCTGAGGGGGACGCACAATGCGCCGGAAGTTGGGCAGTATACTGCGCAGGCCTGGAGAGTGAGCAATATAGTGCACAAAGAAAACAGCCAGCGGGCTTCGGTCCTGCAACACGTCAGCCTCAATGTGCGGCGCCTGCGCCATGCCGCAGGCCTGAGCCAGAGCGCCCTGGCGGAAAAGTCCGATGTCAGCCGGCGAATGCTGGTGGCCATCGAAGCGGGGGAAAAGAACGTCAGCCTCGGCACCCTGGACCGGGTGGCCGAAGCCCTGGATGTGGCCTTCAGCGACCTGATCCAGGCCCCCGGTTCCCCGGACCCGAGCCGTATCAACGAACTGGCCTGGGCCGGTGTCATTCCCGGTAGCAAGGCGGTACTGCTGGCCAAGGCCGAGGCCCGGCGCGAAGTGGAACTCTGGGAGTGGCAACTGGAGCCGGGGGAGATCTACCGTTCGGAATGCGACGCCCAGGGCTGGAGCGAGCAGATCTATGTCTTCGAAGGCAGCCTGACGGTGTTCTTCGGCGACAGCGAGCGGCGTTTGCACAGCGGTGAGTTCTTCATGTTCGCCAGCCATGTGCCCCACGGCTATCGCAATGATGGCACCCAGGCCACGCGCTTCGTGCGCAATGTGGTGATCTGAGGGCGAGCCTCGGTGGCCACTGTTGGCCCAGCAACAGTGATTGAACATTCTGCTGGTTTTCAGTTGATGTCGATTATTCGAATTGTTTTATAACTTATTGAAATAGAAGCATTTAAGTCGTTGGCTCGACTTCTGCAACGCTGCTGACAGGAACCCCTCCACGGGGGTTCATCTTGATCTTCAGGAAGCGGAGTCGGCCCATGACAGCCCCAGCTCAACCCCCACTCAGTGCCCATATCATCCGCAGTGATGCCGAGGCGATCAGCGTCGCCCGGGCGCTGGCCCAGCGCTTCGCGGTGGAGGCGGCGGTACGCGATCGCGAACGGCGTCTGCCGCTGGCGGAACTCGACGCATTCTCTGCCAGCGGCCTGTGGGGCATCACCATTCCCCGGGCCTACGGCGGTGCCGGAGTGTCCTATGTGACCCTGGTGGAGGTGATCAAGCTGATCTCCGCCGCCGACCCCTCCCTGGGCCAGTTACCGCAGAACCACCTGGGGGTGGTGGACATCCTGCTGCAGACCGCCAGCGAGGAGCAGAAGCGCCATTACTTCGCCAAGGTGCTGCAGGGGCAACGCTTCGGCAATGCGTTTTCCGAAGCCGGCAGCAAGCACGTCGGGGCCTTCGAGACGCAGATCCGTTTTACCGGCGAGCAGGCGCGGATCGACGGTGAGAAGTCCTACTGCACCGGCGCCTTGTTCGCCCATATAGTCCCGGCGGTGGCGGTGGACGAGCACAACCAGGCGCACATTGCCTTTATCCCGCGCGACAACCCCGGGTTGACGGTGATCGACAGCTGGGACGGTTTCGGCCAGCGCACCACCGCCAGTGGCCGGGTCAGCCTCCAGGCGGTGCAGGTCCCGCGCAGCGCGGTGATCCCGGCCCACCGGGCTTTCGACCAGCCCACCGCCGACGGCCCGATCTCCCAGGTCATCCAGGCCGCGGTGGACACCGGCATTGCCGTGGCCGCCCTGGAAGACGCCAAACAGCATGCCCGGCGCTCGCGCCCCTGGATCGACAGTGGCCTGGACCACGGCTGGCAGGACCCTTTCACCCTGGCGGCGATCGGTGATCTGGAATGGCGGGTCCACGGCGCCGAGGCGATCCTGGTCAAGGCCGCCCAGGCCATCGACCAGGCCTTGCTCAACGCCAATGAAGACAGCGTTGCCCATGCCTCGCTGGTGGTGGCCCAGGCCAAGGTGCTGTCGACCGAAAGCGCCTTGCTGGCGGCCAGCAAGCTGTTCGAACTGGCGGGCACCCGCTCGGTGTCGGGCCAGTACAACCTCGACCGCCACTGGCGCAATGCCCGCACCCACACCCTGCACGATCCGGCCCGCTGGAAATATCACCTGATCGGCAACTACCTGCTCAACGGCGTCAAGCCGGCCCGTCACGCCTGGAACTGAAGGAACGCCCCCGATGAATGCATTGACTCGACCCGACAGCCCGGAAACGGCCCTGGCCCACAGCGCCGAGGACCTGCAGCGAGCCCGGACCTTGTTGCAGCGGACCCTGGAGCATGTCCGGGAACAGGCGCGGTCCGCCAACGGCCTGCCCAGGGCCAATGAAGACCCTTTTGTGATCAGCCGCTTTGGCGACCTGCAGATCCGTATCGAAGTGGCCGCCGCCCTGCAGGAGCGAGCCCAGCGCCAAGTGCAGGCGAAACAGGACCCGGCCGAGATCCATATCGCCCTGACCGAGGCGGCGATTGCCGCCGCCCAAGCGCTGCTGGCCAGCGGCAATGCCGAATTCGAACTCACCGGCCAGCGCAGTCCGCAGCCCTCGACGCTGCACGACCCGCTGCGCTTGAAGTACTCATTGATCGGCAACTACCGCCTCAACGGCGTGCTGCCCCAGGTTGCAGGAGGGTGGTCCGATGTCCCGTGAAATTCGCCTCAATGCCTTCGACATGAACTGTGTCGGCCATCAGTCGCCGGGGCTCTGGGCGCATCCCCGGGATCGCTCCTGGCAGTACAAGGACCTGGAGTACTGGACCGAGCTGGCGAAGATCCTTGAAAAGGGCAAGTTCGACGGCTTGTTCATCGCCGATGTGCTGGGCATCTACGACGTCTACCAGGGCCGTGGCGAGGCGGCGATCCGCCAGGCGGCCCAGGTGCCGGTCAACGATCCGTTGCAGCTGATTCCGCCCATGGCCCTGGTCACCGAGCACCTGGGGTTCGGCCTGACGGCTTCACTGTCCTTCGAGCACCCCTATCCCTTCGCCCGACGCCTCTCTACCCTCGACCACCTGACCAAGGGCCGCGCCGGCTGGAACATCGTCACCTCCTACCTGGAGAGCGGGGCGAAGAATATCGGGCACCAGGCCCAGACCGAGCACGACGCCCGCTACGACTACGCCGAGGAATACCTGGAGGTCTGCTACAAGCTCTGGGAGGGCAGTTGGGAGGACGGCGCGATCCTGCGGGACCGCGAGCGGCGAATCTTCAGCGACCCGAGCAAGATCCACGAGATCCAGCACGTGGGCAGGCACTTCCAGGTGCCGGGCATCCACCTCTGCGAGCCTTCGCCGCAGCGCACCCCGGTGCTCTACCAGGCCGGTGCGTCGAGCCGCGGCAAGCAGTTCGCCGCCGAGCACGCCGAATGCGTGTTCGTTGCCGCGCCGTCCAAGGTCCTGCTGAAAAACACCGTGGCCGATATCCGTCGCCGCGCTGCCGAGGCCGGGCGCGACCCGTCGAAGGTGCTGATCTTCAACCTGCAGACGGTGATCCTTGGCGAGACCGATGCCAAGGCCAGGGCCAAGTTCGAAGAGTACAAATCCTGGGTCAGCTATGAGGGGGCCATGGCGCTGATTTCCGGCTGGACCGGCATCGACTTCAGCCGCTTCAAGCCCGACGAGCCCCTCAAGCATGTGCACACCAACGCCATCCAGTCGGCGGTGGAGGCCTTTTCCACGGCAGATCCGAACAAGGTCTGGACCCCTCACGAACTGGCCGACTGGGTGGGCATCGGCGGTTTTGGCCCGCTGTTTGTCGGCAGCCCGGAAACCGTGGCCGACCTGCTCCAGGAATGGGTCGAGGACACCGACGTCGATGGCTTCAACCTGGCCTATGCACTGACCCACGAAACCTTTATCGATGCCGTGGAGTTGCTGGTGCCGGAGTTGCAGAAGCGCGGCGTGTACAAGACCGACTACGGCCCGGGCACCCTGCGGGAAAAACTCTTCGGTGCGGGCCCGCGCCTGCCCGAAAGCCACCCGGGCAGTGCCTGGCGCAACCTCGGCCAGCAGCGCCAGGCGGCGCAGAAGAGCGCATGACCCTGAATGTCGAGGCTGTGGTCGCAGATGCACCCTGCGGCTACGGCTGATCCAGCCAGCGGACCACCGCACGCTCTTGTCTGCACGAGCGAGGTGTTCCATGAATCAGTTGTCTTCCTGTCCACCCTGCAACGGGCCCGACGACGCCGTCCTGCTGCAGTTGCCTGAGGCCTTGGCGCAATTGGGTCATTGGGCCCGGGTCAGCCCCTTGCGCACGGCCTTGCGTCACAGGCGCCTGGGGCGCTGGTGGGTGTGGCGCTGGATCGATGTGCTGCGCGATGTCCAGCGCCTGGCCGATGGCCTGCGCCAGCACGAGCTGACAGCCGGTTCGCAGTTGCTGCTCAGTGGCGACGCCGATCCCGCCATGTTGCTGCTGGCCCTGGCTGCCCAGAGCCTGGGGGCCCAGGTGCGGTGCCTGGGGGCGGAGTGTTCGCCCCAGGTGTTGCAACGCCATCTCTGGCGCTGGCGGCCGAGTCACGGCTTTGTTTCCGAGCCTGTGCCACTGGCGTTCTGGCATTCCCTGGCCGAGCCGGCCCTGGCGCCGCGCTGGCTGATCAGCCATCAGCCATTGTCTGCGCTGCCAGCGAGGCCGCGAGTGCAGTCGCTGACCTTTGTCCAGTTGCTGGGCGTCAGGGAGACTGCCCGGCCCGAGGGGCGTTGGCTCGGCGCCGCACCCAGCGCCGGGCCTTGGAACGAGTCCCGTGGACGCCAGCCTGACGGGTTGCCGTTGCTGCTGCAGCAATGGCTGGAAAGTGGCCAGAGCCCGGTCTTTACCCAGCAGGCACACACTACTGGCGCTGTTGGTCGGAGGACGAACGAGCCGGGGTTTCTAGTTCTTTGGTATCGCTGGATGAGGTTCGCCTGGCTGCGGCGTTTATGATTCTCGCGGACATTGCCTCCAGCGCCGGAAACCTGTGCGCAAGGCGCCGCCACGCTTCCTGAACGCCGGGCCACGCAGTAACCTGGCGCTCCAGCAGGCTTGCCGTGCGCCGAGGTGCGGCATGACTGTTTCCAGGGCCAACATCGACCGTGAGCACTCCATGAACCAGACCCCTGCGCTAGCGGCCAGCCGAGACGCCGAAATCCTGATTATCGGCGGTGGCCTCAGTGGCACCTTGCTCGCGGCGCAATTGCTGCGCCTGCCAGGCCGGCGGCGCATCCTGGTGATCGAGCCCCGCAGCGAGGTGGGGCGCGGCGAGGCCTACAGCGCCGTGGAACTGGGGCATACCCTGAACGGCAATGCGGCGCGCATGAGCGTCGACCCGGACAACCCCGATGACCTGAGCCAATGGCTGGCCGAGCATATTGCCGGCGGTGGCTGGCCCGAGTCGGCGCAGCAGCCCGTGCCGGTCAGCGAACTGTTCCCGCCCCGGGGCCTGTTTGGCGTCTATGTTCAGCAACGCTTGGCCGAAGCTCGGGTGGCCGGCGCGCAATACCTGTCCTCGGTGCAGCATGTGCGCGGCGAAGCGGTGGACCTGGAAATCGACCCTGCCGGGGCTCGCCTGACCCAGGCTGACGGCCGCCAGTTGCACGGCGCCGTTGCCGTGCTGGCCACCGGCATGTTCCCGGCGGCGCGTACCCCCCAGACCGAGTCCAGCGGCTTGAATGCGGCGGCGCTGGATCCCTGGGATGTCCCGGCCATGGCGCAGTTGGCCCCCCAGGCCCGGGTGCTGATCATTGGCGCCGGCTTGACCATGGTCGATGCCGTGGTGTCCCTGGAGCAGGCCGGGCATCGCGGGCCCATCGAGGTGTTTTCCCGCCACGGGCTGTTGCCCCATGTACGGCGCCAGCCCCCAGCCTGGAGCGACTTCCTGGCACAGGACCCGAGCATCCGCACACCGCGCCAACTGATGGGCGAGCTGCGTCGCCAATGCCGCCAGGCCCAGGCCCGGGGAATCGACTGGCAGGCGCCCCTGGACACGGTGCGGGCCCATATCGGCCGGCTCTGGAGCCAGGCCACCGAGGTACAGCGCCGACAGTTCGTGCGGCATGTGCGGCCCTGGTGGGAGAGTCACCACCACCGCTCGCCACCCTTGAGCGCCGAATTGCTGGCGCGCCTGCACGGGGAAGGGCGGTTGCGGATTCACGCCGCGTGCTACCAGGGGTTGGAACCGGCTGCTGATGGCCAATTGGCGATTGTCCTGCGCTATCGCGGGACGAGTGAGCGCACACGGATGCTGGGCGACGCACTGATCAACTCCAGCGGCATCGAATACGACTGGCGGCGAGTGGCGCGGCCCTTGCCCCGGCAACTGCTGGCCCGAGGCCTGGTACGGCCGGGGCCCCTGGCCCTGGGCATCAGCGCCGACCCGACGGGCGCGGTGCACAACGCCGAGGGCGCAGTGGCCGAGCGCCTGTTCGCCCTCGGTCCACCCCTGCGTGGCCTGTGGTGGGAAAGCACCGCCGTCACCGACGTCGCCCTGCAAGCCAAGGCCCTGGCCGCACGCCTGGCCGCGCTCCCCCTGTAACCCCAGCGCGATATCTCTACCAGCCGTAGGAGCTGGCTTGCCAGCGAAGAGGCCGGCAAGACCGCCTTCGCCGGCAAGCCGGCTCCTACAGACTCCCCACGATATTTCTGCCAGCCGTAGGAGCTGGCTTGCCAGCGAAGAGGCCCGCAAGACCGCCTTCGCCGGCAAGCCGGCTCCTACAGAACCTCCCGCGATATTCCTGCCAGCCGTAGGAGCTGGCTTGCCAGCGAAGAGGCCCGCAAGACCGCCTTCGCCGGCAAGCCGGCTCCTACAGATCCCCCGCGATATTTCTGCCAGCCGTAGGAGCTGGCTTGCCAGCGAAGAGGCCCGCAAGATCGCCTTCGCCGGCAAGCCGGCTCCTACAGATCCCCCACGATTTCTCTGCCAGCCGTAGGAGCTGGCTCGCCAGCGAAGAGGCCCGCAAGACCGCCTTCGCCGGCAAGCCGGCTCCTACAGTGTCACCCAGCGCTGTTCCTGGGCGGCAATGCGGATCGCCGCCGCCAGGCGCTCCACTTCCCAGGCTTCCTGGAAATCCGTGCCATCGCGACCCTGCCCCCCCAGGGCCATGATCAGTTCCTGAACCTCCAGGGTCTTGAGCTCGTTGTATCCCAGTTGGTGCCCCGGTGCCGGGCTGAAGGCCGCGTAGCCGGGCAGGGTGGGCCCGGCCAGCAGGCGCTGGAAGCCTTTCTGGCCGACTCGGTACAGGCGCAGTTCGTTGAGCCGCTCCTGGTCGAAGGCCAACGTACCGAGGGTGCCGCTGATTTCGAAGCTCAAATGGTTCTTGTAGCCGTGCTTGATCCAACTGCTGCAGAAGGTGCCCCGGGCGCCATTGGCGAAGCGCAGCAGGGCGTGGGCCTGATCGTCCACGGCAATGCCGCGCCGTTCCTGGCTGCCGGCGTGGGTCGGGCGCTGCAGGTGCACGGTCTGGGTATCGGCGCATACCGCCTGTACCGGGCCCATGAGAAAGCGCGCCATGGCCAGTAGATGGCTGCCCAGGTCGGCCAGGGCGCCACCGGCGTGCTGTGGATCACAGCGCCAGGACCAGGGCGAATCCGGGTCGGCCATGAAGTCTTCGCTGAATTCCCCCTGGAAACTCACCAGTTGCCCCAGCTCGCCGCTGCCGATCAGTTCCCGGGCCAGGACGATCATCGGGTTGTGCTGGTAGTTGTAGCCGACCCGGGTCACTACCCCGGCAGCCTGAGCCGCGTGGTGCATCTGCCGGGCCTGATCGACGCTGACCGCCAGGGGTTTTTCGCAGTACACCGCCTTGCCCGCCGCCAATGCAGCCATGGCCATGGGAAAGTGCAGATGATTGGGGGTGGTGATGGCCACCAGGCCAACCCGGGGATTGGCGATCAGTTGCTGCCAGTCGGTGTGGGCCTGGGCAAAGCCCCAGGCTGCGGCGCAGTGCCCGGCACGCTCGGCATCGGCATCCGCGAGGGCCGCCAGGTGCAGGCGCACCGGCAGTTCGAACACCGCACTGACACTGCGAAACGCCAGGGCGTGGGCACGGCCCATGAAACCGGTGCCGATCAAGCCAATACCAAGTTCATCCATAACCGCACCTGCAGAATTATTATTGTAGGGAGGTGTGTTATGGAATAAAAATTCAATAATTGCAATTGGTGGAAATGAAATTGAGGGGCAAGCGGCAAGCGGCAAGCGGCAAGCTTCAAGCTTCAAGCTTCAAGCTTCAAGCTCCAAACTTGTGGCTTGTGGCTTGTGGCTTGTGGCTTGCCGCTTGTGCTGTGGCTAGGGAGCTTGCACCTGCGGGGCTGTTTGGCAGGCCCGCTCTTCGCGGCCCGCCCAGCCCGGGGGGCGTCAGGAAAACCTTCAACCTGATGCGAGGGCTGGCAGCCCCCAGGCTGCCTTTTCAGGATTCAGGAGAGAAAGCCGCCATCCACGTTCAGCGAGACGCCGGTGGTGTAGCTGGAGGCATCGCTGGCCAGGAACAGCACTGCGCCGGCCATTTCGCTCGGGTCGGCCACGCGCTTGAGGGGGATCTGCGCCAGGGCGGTCTTGAGGATGGCGTCGTTCTTCACCAGGGCCGAGGCGAACTTGGTGTCGGTCAGGCCCGGCAGCAGGGCGTTGCAGCGGATGCCGAACGGTGCGCATTCCTTGGCGAAGACCTTGGTCATGTTGATCACCGCGGCCTTGGTCACCGAGTAGATGCCCTGGAAGATCCCCGGTGATACGCCGTTGATCGAGGCCACGTTGATGATGCTGCCGCCGCCGTTCTCGCGCATCAGCTTGCCGGCTTCCACCGACATGAAGAAGTAGCCGCGGATGTTCACGTCGACGGTCTTCTGGAAGGCCCCCAGGTCAGTGTCCAGCACGTTGCAGAACTGCGGGTTGGTGGCGGCGTTGTTGACCAGGATGTCCAGGCGTCCGAACTGTTCACGGATGCCAGCGAAGACCTGGCTGATCTGTTCCATCTCACCGATGTGGCAGGCAATCGCCGTGGCCTTGCCGCCGTCCGCGATGATGGCGTCGGCCACGTGCTGGCAGCCCTCGAGCTTGCGGCTCGAAACGATCACGTGGGCCCCTTGCTGGGCCAGCAGCTTGGCTATCGCCTCGCCGATACCGCGGCTGGCGCCGGAAACGAAAGCGATCTTGCCGTCGAGGTCGAACATCTGAGTCTTGGACATGGTTTTTCCTTGTTGTGGCTGTCGGGCGCCGGGGCGCGGTCAGAGGCTGGACTTGGCGATGACCTGCAGGCTCATCTGCTCCAGCAGCTTGTTCATGTGGATGAACTGGGCGAAGCGTTTGTCCTGGGTCTGGCCGTGGTAGAAGCGGTAGTAGATCTGCTGCACGATACCGGCCAGGCGGAACAGGCCGTAGGTGTAGTAGAAGTCGAAGTTGCCGATCTCGATCCCCGAACGCTCGGCGTAGTAGTCGACGAACGCCTGGCGGCTCAGCATGCCCGGGGCGTTGCTCGGCTGGCGGCGCATCAGTTGCACCGGCGCCGGGTCGGCGGCCTCGATCCAGTAGGCCAGGCTGTTGCCCAGGTCCATCAGCGGATCCCCCAGGGTGGTCAGTTCCCAGTCCAGTACGCCGATGATCCGCATCGGGTTCTGCGGGTCGAGGATCACGTTGTCGAAGCGGTAGTCGTTGTGCACGATGCTCGAGGTCGGGTGGTCGGCGGGCATCTTGTCGTTGAGCCAGGCCTTGACCGCTGTCCATTGCGGCGCATCGGGGGTCAGGGCTTTTTCGTAGCGCTCGCTCCATCCCTTGATCTGGCGTTGCACGTAGCCTTCGGGGCGACCCAGGTCACCCAGGCCGCAGGCGTGGTAGTCGACCTGGTGCAGCTCCACCAGGCGGTCGATGAAGCTCTTGCACAGGGCCTGGGTCTGGTCGGCGTCAAGCCCCAGTTCCGGCGGCAGGTCGGAGCGCAGGATGATGCCCTTGACCCGTTCCATGACATAGAACTCGGCGCCTATCACCGACTCGTCGGTGCAGTGCACATAGGCTTTCGGGCAGTAGGGAAAGCCGTCCTTGAGCTGGTTGAGAATGCGGAACTCACGGCCCATGTCGTGGGCGGACTTGGCCTTGTGGCCGAAGGGCGGCCGCCGCAGGACGAACTCCTGCCCGGGGTATTCCAGCAGGTAGGTGAGGTTCGAGGCGCCACCGGGGAACTGGCTGATCTGCGGTGTACCGCTGAGCCCGGGGATGTGCGCCTTGAGGTACGGGTCGATCAGGCTGGCATCGAGTTCTTCGCCGGATCGAGTACGGGTGGATTGGTCTGTAAGCGCCATGCTTATCCCTTCTGCTTATTCTGGAGGCCAGAGATTATTGGCTAATCTAATGCGCCCACCGGCCCCTCACAATCGTGGCGGGCCTTTATAGGTACGCGTGTTGCCGGACAATCATTGCTTTTGATACAAGCGTTTGAATCTTCCCCCGAGACGGTAGGCACCAGCTTCGCAGCGTGTGGGATTTCTGGTCTTCAGATCGGGAAATAAAACACCTTGGCTGGCAGGCCGGCCCTACCAGCATAGACATTGCCCGCTGCTCAGGGCGCCAGTCGGTTCGCCGCGGGCAGGGCCAGCGGGGTCAGCAGCGGCTGGCCGTCGAAGTGCGCGCTGAGGTTGCGCCCGACCATGGCCACGGTGTCGCGGCTGGCCTGGGGCGAGAGCCCGGCCACATGGGGCGTGAGCACCACGTTGTCCAGGAGCTTGAAGCGGTCCGGCACCTGGGGCTCGTCATCGAACACATCCAGGGCCGCGCCGGCAATCCGTCGCTGCTCCAGGGCTTGCAGCAACGCGTCGGTATCCACCACGCTGGCCCGGGCGACATTGACCAGGAAACCTTCCGCCCCCAGGGCTTGCAGCACCGGCCCGTCCACCAGGTGCCGGGTCTCGGCGCCGCCGGGGGTGGCGATCACCAGCACGTCCGAGGCCCGGGCCAGTTCGACCAGGGTCGAGCAAAAGCCGTAGGGCTGTTCCGGCCTGGGCTGGCGGCTGTGATAGCTGACCTGCATGTCGAAGCCCAGGGCGCAGCGCCGGGCAATGGCCTGGCCCACCGCGCCGAGGCCGAGAATCCCCAGGCGCATGCCGGCCAGGGACGGGCGGGTGATTTTCGGCCATTGCCCCTGGCGCACCGCTGCATCGGCCTGGGGAATCCCGCGCACCAGGGACAGCAGCAGGGCCAGGGCGTGATCGGCCACGGACGAGGCATTGACCCCGGCGCCATTGGTCACCGCAATCCCGCGGTTGCTCGCCGCCTGCAGGTCCACCTGTTCATAACCGGCGCCGATCACGCAGATGATCTGCAGGCGCGGCAGGGCCTGGATCTCCGCGGCCGTCAGGCCCAGCGGGCCACGGGTCAGGACCGCATCGATCTGCCCGGCGTGATCACGGATCGCCCGGGCCCGCTCGGCGGGCGTCGGCGCCAGGATCAGGTGGAAACCCTGCTGCTCCAGCAGGGGCAGGTAGGCGTTGACGTTTTCAACCAGGACCAGGACGGTGGCACGCATCGGGGGCTTCCTCCAGGGGGTTAGCGGGGCAGGGGCTGGCGCAGTTGGAAAATGTTGCCTTCCGGGTCGACGCCGTCGCAGACCCGGGCCTCCTTGAACAGCCATTCGCGTTCGCTGGGGTACAACCGGCCACCGGCTGCGGCGGCACGCTGGCGGGCCTGCTGCAGGTCGGCCACCTGGTACACCGGCTTGCAGGCTGAATCGCTGCGAGGCTGGGGCGGGGCCTGCAACTGGATACCCGCGGCAATTGCCGCCGGCACCTGGACCAGGGTCAGTTCGAAGCCCTGGTGCACGAGTTGCTGGTAGTCGTCATGGCGTTCGCTGATCGGCCAGCCGAGGAGCTCGGCATAGAACTGCGCCAGGGTGGCGGGGTGAAGGCTGTAGAGCACGCACCCGGCGACTGTCGTGGCACTCATGGAAAACTCCATAAAAGCGAGGAAAGGGCTCAAGAGTGCGGTTTTGCGGGCTTTTTGGCAATGCCTGGCAAGGCCCTTCCCGGGGCATTGCGCCGTTGCCGGCGCGACCCGGGTGGGGTAGGGGATGGCTTCTCTAGAAGGTCAGGTCCGGGGTCTTGGCCAGGCGCACGAAAGGGCCGTTCAAGGTGGCGTTATGGTGGGCGATGATCTTCTTCGCCCCCAGCAGCGGGGTGTCCATGCAGGTGTGGGCGTCTTCCACCAGCAGCACGGCGAAGCCCAGGTCGCTGGCAGCGCGGCAGGTGGCGTCCACGCAATACTGGGTCTTCATCCCGACCACCACCAGTTCCTCGACCCCGGCCTCCTTCAGGCGCTGGGCCAGGTCGGTGCCGGCAAAGCAGTTGGGGCGGGTCTTGTCCAGCACACTGTCCTGAGCTTCATCCAGCTCCAGGGTCGGCAGCAACTGCCAGAACGGGCTGCCGGCGGCAATCGGCGATTCGGCAGGGCCGGTATGGCGCACGGCGAAGATCGGCGCTCCGGCTTGGCGGGCGCGGCGAATCAGCTGATTGATGTTTTCCAGGACCTGCTCGCGCTTGTAGGGTTTGTCCGGTCCGTTGAACAGGCCAACCTGCATGTCGATCACCAGCAGGGCACGCTTGGCATGGGATGAAGGCATCTTGTCTCTCCTTGTAGTGCCAGGTGGACGGAGAAACAAAAGGCCCCGTCCATTGCTGGCGGGGCCTTGGTTCTACTGTGCTTGCTTCATCCTGCACAGCCACCACACGACCCGCCTGAGGCAGTCGTGGTGGTGGAGGCAGGGTTCAGCGCGTAGATATTCATGGGGACCGATCATGCCGTCGCGCCATGAAGCTTGTCAACGCGGTCCGACCCCGGCGCCGGCGTGCCTTGCAGCCGGGAGGGCAGGAGGGGCTCGGCGGCGGACCGCAAGGCGTGACCGGCAATCTGAGGGAGAAGGCCGGACCAGACACCTCGCCAGGCAAATCTGCAGCGTATAAACCGTTCCTCAGCTAAGTCTATGCAGCGCCCTCGGAATCCCGGACAATCGCGCCCCCTCTGTTTCGGCGGGGCACTGCCTGTCGGGTACTCCGACTGGCCCTGACCGATATGGCAATTGACCGGAATGTGGAGATCCCACCGGATGAATGATCAGGCCAACAGCGTTGATCAACGCTTTGAAACGGCGGCCCCAGCGACCCTGAGCCGCTGGAACCGTCAAGACACCACCTGGATGCTGGGCCTGTTTGGCACCGCCATCGGTGCGGGTACTTTGTTTCTGCCTATCAATGCGGGCATTGGCGGCTTCTGGCCGCTGCTGATCCTGGCGCTGCTGGCCTTCCCCATGACGTTCTACGCGCACCGCGGGCTGACCCGTTTCGTGCTTTCCGGGCGTGAAGGCGCAGACATCACCGAAGTGGTGGAAGAGCATTTCGGGCTCAGTGCCGGTGCCCTGATCACCTTGCTCTACTTCCTCGCCATCTTCCCCATCCTGCTGATCTACAGCGTGGCCCTGACCAACACCGTCGGCAGCTTCATGGCCAACCAGCTGCATATCGAGCCGCCACCGCGAGCGCTGCTGTCCCTGGTGCTGATCCTCGGCCTGCTGGCCGTGGTGCGCTGCGGTGAGCAGGTGATCGTCAAGGCCATGAGCCTGATGGTCTATCCCTTCATCGTTGCCTTGCTGTTCCTCGCGGTGTTCCTGATCCCTCACTGGAACGGCGGCATCCTCACCACCATCAGCGACGTACCGGCGCCTTCGGCCTTCCTGCACACCCTCTGGCTGGCGATCCCGGTGATGGTGTTCTCCTTCAACCACTCGCCGATCATCTCGGCCTTTGCCGTTGACCAGAAGCGCCGCTACGGCCAGCACGCCGAACAGCGCAGCTCGCAGATCCTGTCCCGGGCCCACCTGTTGATGGTGGCCATGGTGCTGTTCTTCGTCTTCAGTTGCGTGCTGACCCTGTCGCCGGCGCAACTGGCCGAGGCCAAGGAACAGAACCTGTCGATCCTGTCCTACCTGGCCAACCACTTCAGCAATCCGACCATCGCCTTCGCCGCGCCGTTGATTGCCTTCGTGGCCATTGCCAAGTCCTTCCTCGGCCACTACATCGGTGCCAGCGAAGGCCTCAAGGGCCTGATCCTCAAGGGCCGTCGACGTCCTGGTGCAAAAGCCCTGGACCGCATGACCGCAGCCTTCATGCTGGTGATCTGCTGGGTGGTGGCGACCCTCAACCCGAGCATCCTGAAGATGATCGAAGCCTTTGGCGGTCCGGTGATCGCCTCGATCCTGTTCCTGATGCCCATGTACGCCATTCGCAAGGTGCCGGCCATGGCCCGCTACCGCGGCCAGGCCTCCAATGTCTTCGTGACCCTGGTGGGCCTGGTGGCCATCAGTGCGCTGGTGTTCTCCCTGGCCACCACGCGCTAAGTCTCAGCGCCCGGGACCCACGACGCCGCCGGTGCTCCACAGCACCGGCGGCGTTGTGCTTTGCGCGCCGCGTTGATGGAGGGGCTAGCGGTTGGCGCGGGCCTGTTCCAGGGGCTTGACGCAGATCCGCGGGTTCCCGGAATAAAGGTCTACGCTGATGATTTTGTTCCTGCCTGGAGTCCGTTCATGCCCCGTGCCCACCCGCAGTTGATCCGCGCCCGGCTGGAGACCCTGCACCCGACCCAGCTCACCGTCGGCCTGGCCGAGGTCCAGGCCAAGCGCGAGGAGTGGCAGCAGCTCAAGCGCAAAGCACGCAAGGCGGCCCTGGATGACCACTGGTTTCCCTGCGTGCTGGGTCCCCAGCAGCGCTATTACATGGTCGACCACCACCACTTTGGCCTGGCCCTGTTGCAGGAGGAGGTCAAGCAAGTGCCGCTGCTGGTGCTCAAGGACCTGTCCTTCGTCGAGCCGGCAAGTTTCTGGGAAGTGATGGCCTTCAACCAGTGGGCCCATCCCTACGATGCACTGGGCATCCGTCGATCGTTCGAGCGCATCCCCAAGCGCATCCTCGACCTGCAGGACGATCCCTACCGCAGCCTGGCCGGTCAATTGCGCCGTGCCGGCGGTTTTGCCAAGGACGCCACGCCGTTCAGCGAGTTCCTCTGGGCCGACTTTTTCCGCCGGCGCATCGACAGCGACGCGCTGGGCAAGCTGGGGGTCAAGGTTCAGGCCCGGGCGATGAAGCTGGCGCGCAGCCAGGACGCACGTTACTTGCCAGGATGGGTGGGCCAGATTGTCGACTGATCAACCCGGGCAGGCGCCTGCCACGCCCGCGCCCCGGCGTACCCAGGACCTGCTGGCCGGGCTCTCCATCGCCGGCCTGCTGCTGCCCGAGGCGGTGGCCTATTCCAGCATCGCCGCCTTGCCGCCCCAGGCCGGGGTGATTGCCCTGTTCGCCGGGTTGCTGTGCTACGGCCTGTTCGGCACCAGCCGCTTCGCCATTGTCTCGGCCACCTCGTCATCGGCGGCGGTGCTGGCGGCGGCGACCCTGTCCCTGGCCGCCGGCGATGCCCAGCTACGCCTGAGCCTGGCCTTCGCCCTGGTGCTGCTGACCGGGGCGTTTTTCGTTCTCGCCGGCCTGTTCCGGCTCGGCGGGGTCACCGCCTTCATCGCCAAGCCGGTGTTGCGCGGCTTTGCCTTCGGCCTGGCGCTGACCATCATCCTCAAGCAGTTCGCCACGGTGGTCGGGGTGCACCTGGATAACGGCAACCTGGTGCGTTTCCTGCCGCAGTTGCTGGAGCAATGGCCGCGCTGGAACTGGGCCGGGGCGGCAGTGGCTGCGGGGGCCTTGCTGGTGCTGATCATCTGTTCGCGGATCCGCTACGTGCCGGGCGGGCTGGTGGCGGTGGTGATCGGCATCGGCGCCGGACAATGGCTCAACCTGCCGGCCCACGGTGTAGCACTGATCGGCGTCATCGAGCTCAACCTGGAAGTGCCGAGCCTGCCGCAATTGCCCTTTGCCGACTGGCTGCGCCTGGGGGAACTGGCCTTTGCCCTGGTGATGATCCTGTATGCCGAGTCCTACGGCTCCATCAGCTCCTTTGCCCTGAAGCACGGCGACCGGGTTTCGTCCAACCGCGACTTGCTGGCCCTGGGCGCCTCCAACCTGGTGTCGGGGTTGTTCCACGGCATGCCCGCCGGTGCCGGCTACTCGGCCACCTCGGCCAACGAAGCCGCGGGTGCCGGTTCACGCCTGGCGGGGCTGACGGCGGCAGCGGTGATGCTGCTAATCGTGTTGACGGTACTGCCCTACATCGCCCTGACCCCGGAGCCGGTGCTGGCGGCGATCGTCATGTACGCCCTGGGCCACGGCCTGAGCCTGCAGCCCCTGGGGCGCTACTTCATCTGGCGACGGGATCGGCTGCTGGTGATCTGTGCGGTCACCGCGGTGCTGGTGCTGGGGGTGCTGGACGGGCTGCTGCTGTCGGTGGGCATCAGCATCCTGCTGATGCTGCGGCAGATGTCGGCGGCGGACATCCAGATCCTCGGCCAGTTGGGCAGCGGCCATGACTTCGTCGACCTGAGCCGGCATCCGCAGGCGCGGCAGGTGCCCGGGGTGCTGATCCTGCGTCCGGGGGAGGCGCTGTTCTTCGCCAATGCCGAGCGCATCCTGGGCGGGGCATTGCGCTTGATCCGCCAGGTCGAGGCGCCGATCCACAGCATCATCCTCAGCCTGGAGGAATCGCCAGACCTGGACGGCACCAGCATCGAAGCCCTGGACGAGTTCTTCCGCCAGGTCAGCCTGGAGCACAAGCACCTGGCCCTGGCGCGCCTCAAGCACGAGGCCAGGGATGCGCTGGCGGCCTTGCCCTCGAGCCGCGAATACCAGGTGCTGCTCAGCGGCACCAGCGTCGATGACACGCTGCAGGAAAGCCTGCGGGGCTGGAAGGCCGGGGCTTTGTCCCAGGCATAAAAAAACGCCGCGTATCGCAGGATACGCGGCGTTCTTTCTTACAACGCTACAACCTTAGGCTTGCACCACCGGGATGTTGGCGTTGGCTGCCGCTTCACGGAACTCGGCGATCTGGTCGAAGGACAGGTAGCGGTAGATATCGGCCGCCATGCTGTCGATCTTGCCAGCGTATTCCATGTACTCCTCGACGGTCGGCAGGCGACCCAGGATCGAAGCCACCGACGCCAGTTCGGCCGAAGCCAGGTAGACGTTGGCACCATCGCCCAGACGGTTGGGGAAGTTACGGGTCGAAGTCGACACCACGGTGCTGTTGGGCTCAACGCGAGCCTGGTTACCCATGCACAGCGAGCAGCCCGGCATTTCCATGCGTGCGCCAGCCTTGCCGTAGATGCCGTAGTAGCCTTCCTCGGTCAGTTGGTGAGCGTCCATCTTGGTCGGCGGCGACAGCCACAGACGGGTTGGCAGCTGACCCTTGACTTGATCCAGCAGTTTACCGGCAGCGCGGAAGTGACCGATGTTGGTCATGCACGAACCGATGAACACTTCGTCGATCTTCTCGCCAGCAACGCTGGACAGCAGACGGGCGTCGTCCGGGTCGTTCGGCGCGCACAGTACCGGCTCGCTGATGTCGGCCAGGTCGATTTCGATCACTTCGGCGTATTCGGCGTCGGCGTCGGCTTCCATCAGTTGCGGGTTGGCAACCCAGGCTTCCATCGCTTGAGCACGACGTTCCAGGGTACGTGCATCGCCGTAGCCTTCGCCGATCATCCAGCGCAGCAGGGTGATGTTGGAGTTCAGGTACTCGGTGATCGACTCTTTCGACAGCTTGATGGTGCAACCGGCAGCCGAACGTTCGGCCGAGGCGTCGGACAGTTCGAACGCTTGCTCCAGGGTCAGACCTTCCAGGCCTTCGATTTCCAGGATGCGGCCGGAGAAGGCGTTTTTCTTGCCTTTCTTCTCGACGGTCAGCAGGCCGTTCTGGATGGCGAAGTAAGGAATGGCATGGACCAGGTCACGCAGGGTGATGCCAGGTTTCATCGTGCCTTTGAAGCGCACCAGGATCGATTCCGGCATGTCCAGCGGCATGACGCCGGTGGCCGCGGCGAACGCTACCAGGCCGGAACCGGCCGGGAACGAGATGCCCATCGGGAAACGGGTGTGGGAGTCACCACCGGTGCCGACGGTGTCTGGCAGCAGCATGCGGTTCAGCCACGAGTGGATGATGCCGTCGCCCGGACGCAGGGACACGCCGCCACGGGTCATGATGAAGTCAGGCAGGGTGTGGTGGGTGGTCACGTCGATCGGCTTCGGATACGCCGCGGTGTGGCAGAACGACTGCATCACCAGGTCAGCGGAGAAGCCCAGGCACGCCAGGTCTTTCAGTTCGTCACGGGTCATGGGACCGGTGGTGTCCTGGGAACCCACGGTGGTCATCTTCGGTTCGCAGTAGGTGCCAGGACGAACGCCTTGGCCTTCTGCCAGACCGCAGGCCTTGCCGACCATCTTCTGCGCCAGGGTGAAACCCTTGGTGCTTTCAATGGGGGCTTCAGGCTTCTTGAACAGGTCGAACGCAGGCAGGCCCAGCTCGGCGCGGGCCTTCTCGGTCAGGCCGCGGCCGATGATCAGCGGGATACGGCCGCCGGCACGTACTTCGTCCAACAGGACCGGGGTCTTCATTTCGAAGGTGGCCAGGACTTCGTCGGTGCCGTGCTTGCAGACTTTGCCAGCGTGCGGGTACAGGTCGATCACGTCGCCCATGTTCATCTTCGACACGTCGAATTCGATCGGCAGGGCGCCGGCGTCTTCCATGGTGTTGTAGAAGATCGGAGCGATCTTGCTGCCGAAGCAGAAACCGCCAGCACGCTTGTTCGGCACATAGGGAACGTCGTCGCCGAAGAACCACAGCACCGAGTTGGTGGCCGATTTACGCGACGAACCGGTACCGACCACGTCGCCGACGTAGGCGATCGGGAAGCCGTCGTTGCGCATCTGCTCGATCTGCTTCATCGGGCCGATGGAGCCTTGCACGTCAGGCACGATGCCATCACGGGCCATTTTCAGCATGGCCAGGGCGTGCAGCGGGATGTCCGGGCGGGACCAGGCGTCAGGGGCAGGGGAGAGGTCGTCGGTGTTGGTTTCGCCGGTGACCTTGAACACCCGCAGGCTGATCTTGTCGGCCAGTACCGGGCGGTTCTTGAACCACTCGCCGTCGGCCCAGGATTGCAGTACGCCTTGGGCGTGAACGTTGCCGTTCTTGGCTTTTTCCGCGACGTCGTGGAAGGCGTCGAACATCAGCAGGGTGTGCTTGAGTTGAGCCGCGGCCACGGGCGCCAGTTCGGCGTCGTCCAGCAGGTTCACCAGGGTCACGATGTTGTAGCCGCCCTGCATGGTGCCCAGCAGTTCAACGGCGCGTTTCTTGTCGATCAGGGGGGAGGAGACTTCGCCTTTGGCCAGGGCGGAAAGGAAACCGGCCTTGACGTAGGCGGCTTCGTCGACTCCTGGTGGAACGCGGTTGGTGATCAGGTCAACCAGGAAAGCTTCTTCGCCAGCCGGGGGATTCTTCAGCAGCTCGACCAGGCCTGCAGTTTGTTCGGCGTTAAGCGGCTGGGGAACGATACCCAGTGCTGCACGCTCTTCGATATGTTTGCGGTAGGCTTCAAGCACAGTTATTACCCTCATCAGTGGTCCCAAATGGGTGTCCGGGACGCTCATCCCGAAATTGCCGTACTCATGCGCTGCGTGGCGTTGTGGGCCACTTAGCCAGAATTACCGACAATTCCTTACAGAAGCTGCTTTCAAAGTTTTACGCCTGCAGAACGGGAGCTGATGAGGGTTGGCGCTGGATTTTTCCCCGCTGGAAAAATCCCTCGCCAACACCGCTCTGAAGGAACGACTGTGCTCGTGACGCTTTGAAAACAGCTTCAAACGGACATTGGCGCCTAAAAAGGCTGGCTGATTCTACGGTAAAAAAAGCCTGAACGTAAGTTGGCGTATTAAACTTTGAGGGGTGATCAATGTTAGACAAAGGGCTAACATTGCGACCTGTTTTGTTTTCCTGCGTGCTGTCTATCTATGCCCAATCAGACCATCAAGACCCCCTGCGTCGGCCTCTGTTCCACTGTCTACGGTGACCTGGTGTGCCGTGGCTGCAAGCGTTTCCACCATGAAGTGATCAACTGGAACGGTTACAACGAACAGGAGAAGCGCGCGGTCTGGCTGCGTCTGGAGCAACTGCTGGTGCAGGTGATGGCCGGCAAGCTGGAAGTCTTCGATCCCGAGCGCCTGCGGGCGCAACTGGAGCAGCGCAAGATCCGCTTCGTGCCGCACCAGTCGGAGTATTGCTGGGCCTACCAGCTGATTGCCCGCGGCGCGCGAGTGATCATTCAGCTGGATGCCTACGGGATGGTGCTGTTGCCGGAGTTTCGCGACTGGGGCCTGCCGGAGTTGCGCGACGCCATTGATCGGGAATTCTTCCTGCTCTCCGAAGCCCATTACCAGCGCTATATCGCCCCGGGTTTTCTCAAGGAAGCCCTGGGCTGATTTGCCCCTCGCAAATGCCATCGTAGGCGCTGGCTGGCCAGCGAAGGCGTCGGCGGGTGCAGCGCCAGGCCTGAGGGCCTCTTCGCCGGCAAGCCGGCTCCTACGGGGAGGGGGTTGGCGCCGATTTCCCAGGCACCGCCCTTGTAGGCGCTGGCTTGCCAGCGCCTACAAGGGCGTCGGCGGGTGCGGCGCCAGGCTTGAGGGCCCTTTCGCCGGCAAGCCGGCTCCTACGGGGCTGCGGTTGGCGCCGATTTCCTAGGCACCGCCCTTGTAGGAGCTGGCTTGCCAGCGAAGGCGTCGGCGAGGGCGGCGCCAGGCTTGACGGCCCTTTCGCCGGCAAGCCGGCTCCTACGGGGCGGGGGTTGACGCCGATTTCCCAGGCACCGCCCTTGTAGGAGCTGGCTTGCCAGCGAAGGCGTCGGCGGGTGCAGCGCCAGGCTTGAGGGCCCCTTCGCCGGCAAGCCGGCTCCTACGGGGCGGGGGTTGGCGCCGATTTCCCAGGCACCGCCCTTGTAGGCGCTGGCTGGCCAGCGAAGGCGTCGTCATGGACGACGCAGGTTACGCAGTGGCGTCGCGGGGAACGGGCTCAGGCCTTGGCGGCGAGTTCTTCCAGGTGATCCATGATGTCCGCCGGCTTGAGCACCAGCACGTCGCTGTCCAGAGAGTCCAGCACCACTTCGGCAGTGTTGCCGATCAAGGCCCCCGACAAGCCGGTGCGGGCCACGGTGCCGATGATGGTCAGCACCGCCCCGAGCTTGTGGGCCATGTGGGGAATCAGCACATCCGCCGGGCCTTCTTCGATATGCAGGTGCGCATCGTCGATATCGAACTCGGCCTGGAACGCCTTGCACTCCTCGCGATAACGCTTCTCGATGGTTTCCTTGAGCTGGAACACCGGGTCGGAGGCCGACAGCATCGGTGACGGGTGGGCGCTGATCACATGCAACTGGGCCTTGGCCAGGCTGGCGATGTCGAAGCCGTTGTCGACGATGCTGGCGTGCAGGGTGCGGTGCTCGCCGTCCATGTTGCCGACGTCGATCGCCGCCATGACCACGCCGCCGCTCCAGGGCGTGGCGCTCTTGACCAGCAGCACCGGGGTCGGGCAGTAGCGCAGCAGCTTCCAGTCCGCCGGGGTCAGCAGGGCCTTCTTCAGCGGGTTGTCCGGCAGGTGCTGCTTGATCACCAGGCCACAGCCTTCGGCCTGCTGCACGTCAATGATGGTTTCGTGCAGGCTCTCGTTCCACGCCTGCTCGGTGGTAACGCTATAGCCTTCGCCGCTCAGGCTGCTCTTGAGTACGCTGAGCAGCGCCGAATGCTCGTGCTTCTTGTCGCAGACCAGCAGGTGCAGGTGGGCCTGGGTGACCCCGGCAATCAGCTTGGCGCGCTTGAGGGCGAGACTTTCGCCGGGCGTGGGATCGATGACCACCAGGATACTGCGGATACTTTGCATGATCGGGATCTCCAGGAAGGGATGAACGGTTAGGGTCTGTTCTCGTTTGGCCCAGCAACGCGGCTCGTCACCAAACGGGAACAGACCCTAGCGTGCACAACTATAGTTGCTGGCGCCCGAGCCGGATGTTGATGCATATCAATCGCGGCCGCTGGTGGTCTGCGGCCCGGCCGGTATAATCGCCGGCCTTTCGCTATGAAGCCTTTTGTCCCGTGAGCCTCATGTTAACGATCACTGATAGTGCTGCCTGCCGCTTTGCGGTCGTGGCTGATTGTTCGGAAATGTGCCGATGAACTTTCCTGAAATTCCCGACTTTCTTGGCTGCCGCACGCCCGATGCCTGGGTCCAGGCGGCCCTGGCCGACCAGGAAACCCTGCTGATCGACCACAAGAATTGCGAGTTCAAGGCCGCCAGCACCGCCCTGAGCCTGATCGCCAAGTACCATTCCCACCTCGACCTGATCAACATGATGTCGCGTCTGGCCCGGGAAGAGCTGGTGCACCATGAACAGGTTCTGCGCCTGATGAAGCGGCGCAAGGTCGAGCTGCGCCAGTTGCATGCCGGGCGCTATGCCTCGGGCCTGCGCAAGGTGGTGCGCAGCCACGAGCCGGTGAAGCTGGTGGATACCTTGGTGGTGGGGGCCTTTATCGAAGCCCGCAGCTGCGAGCGCTTCGAGGCCCTGGTGCCGCACCTGGACGAGGAGCTGGGCAAGTTCTACTTCGGCCTGCTCAAGAGCGAGGCCCGGCACTACCAGGGCTACCTGAAGCTGGCCTATCAGTATGGCGACGCCAAGGACATCGCCCAGGTCATCGATCGGGTGCGGGCGGCGGAGCAGGAGCTGATCGAGTCGCCGGATCCGGAGTTCCGTTTTCACAGTGGCGTGCCGGCCTGGTGAACGCCTGCCCTTGTGTAAAAGCAGGGGCAAATTGTTAAAAACTCTTAAAAGAATGAAATATCGCGCAAAACCGCTGCAGGTCCCGGGTTTTGTGGCTTGCGTTATCCTTTCCTTAACCTCTTGCCCCCTATAATGCGCGCGCACAAGTGTGCGCTCACAGATTGGCAAATATGGAAAACCTGGGTCTTGGCAAGGTGTTGCTGGTGGAAGATGACGAGAAGCTCGCCGGGCTGATCGCGCATTTTCTGTCCCAGCACGGCTTTGAAGTGCTGACGGTCCACCGCGGCGATACCGCCCTGGCGGCATTTCTTGAATTCAAACCGAAACTGGTGGTGCTCGACCTGATGCTGCCCGGTCAGAGCGGCCTGCACGTGTGCCGGGAAATCCGCGCCGTGGCGGACACCCCGATCGTCATCCTCACCGCCAAGGAAGACGACCTGGACCACATCCTCGGCCTGGAATCCGGCGCCGATGACTACGTGATCAAGCCGATAAAACCGGCGGTGCTGCTGGCGCGCCTGCGCGCCCTGCAACGGCGCCAGGTGCCGGAAACCACCACCCTGCGCGGGGCCCTGGCATTCGGCGTGCTGAGCATCGACCGCAACAGCCGCGAGGTGCGCCTGGCGGGCGAGCCGGTGGAGCTGACCACCATGGAATTCGAGCTGCTCTGGCTGCTGGCCAGCGCGCCGGGCAAGACCCTGTCCCGGGATGACATCCTCAACCGCATGCGCGGCATCGAGTTCGACGGCCTCAACCGCAGTGTCGACGTCTACATCAGCAAGCTGCGGGGCAAGCTCAAGGACAACCCGCGCGAGCCGGTGTGCATCAAGACCGTGTGGGGCAAGGGCTACCTGTTCAATCCGTTCGCCTGGGAGGTCTGAATGCTGCGTCTGTTTCTCGGGCTCTACCTGTTCCTGGCCCTGGGCTTCGCCGGGGCCATGACCGCGGTGCAGCACATCTTCATCAACTACCTGGCCGCCGACCTGATCGAGTCCTACAACCGCGATGCGGTTCGCGGGCCGGCCTACAGCTTGAGCGAACAGTTGCGGCCGTTCGACGAGGCCGGGCGCCAACAGCAACTGGAGCAGCTCAAGCCGCACTACGGGCTGCTGCTCAAGCTGGTGCAGGCCGACGACCTGGACCTGAGCGTGCGCGAACAGGCCCTGCTGGATTCCAACCAGTTGGTGGTGCGCGAGGAGTTCACCGAATTCATCGGCAGCATCGACGGCGGCAAGCAACTGTTGAGCATCAAGCTGCCGGAAGATCCGCCTCTGACCCTGCTCTACAACATCGCCGCCTATGCCTTGCTCGGCGCGCTGCTGGGCATCGTCCTGTACTTCTGGGTGCGCCCGCACTGGCGCGACCTGGAGCGCCTGCGCCTGGCCGCCGAACGTTTTGGCGACAACGACCTGGGCACCCGGCTGCACCTGTCGCGACGTTCCAACATCCGCGACCTGGCCCAGCACTTCAACCGCATGGCGGCGCGCATCGAGGGCCTGATCGCCAATCAGCGCGAGCTGACCAACGCGGTGTCCCACGAACTGCGCACGCCCATTGCCCGCCTGTCCTTCGAGCTGGACCAGTTGCAGCAACAGCCGGACCCGGAAGAAAACCGCGAACTGATCGCCGACATGTATGCCGATCTCGGCGAGCTGGAGGAAATGGTCTCCGAACTCCTCAGCTACGCCAGCCTGGAACATGGCGCGGCCACCCTCCATCGGGAAAACATCCAGGCCCAGAGCTGGCTCGACAGCGTGGTCGGCAGCGTGGCCCTGGAGGCCGAGGCGGCCGGGGTGCAATTGCTGATTCGTTCCTGCCAGGTGGAGTACGTGCGCATCGAGCCGCGGTTCATGGCCCGGGCGGTGATCAACCTGCTGCGCAACGCTATCCGCTACGCCGACCGCCGGGTCGAGGTGTCCCTGGTGCGCCTGGAGCATGGCTACGAAGTGCGGGTCAACGATGACGGTCCGGGGGTGCCGGTGGACGGCCGGGAGAAGATCTTCGAGCCGTTTTCCCGCCTTGATGCCAGCCGGGACCGGCGTACCGGTGGGTTCGGCCTGGGCCTGGCCCTGGTGCGGCGGGTGTCGCAATGGCATGGCGGCAAGGTGGAAGTGGCAGATTCGGAGTGGGGCGGTGCTTCCTTCCGCATGACCTGGGCCCACCTCGACTGAGGTTCGCCCACGGAGCCCTGAACCTGCGCAACAACGCGGCCGGTGATCACGGGCCGCGTGTTCCCTTTCTTAGAAGCTGTACTCAAGCTCAGTGGCGATGCTGGTCTGCATGCGCCGATCGACGATCGGGCTGTCGCCGGCTTCCTTGCTCAGGTACTTCATCGACAGCAGGGTCGAGACCTTGGTCTGCTCATTGAGGGGCAGGGTCCAGGCCAGGTCGGCGCCGCTGCTGACCCGTCCACCCTTGGCCCGGTAGGCGCCGAAGCGGCTGTGGGCCGCCTGGGTGTCGCTCACCCCGTACCAGGTCTGCATGTAGTCGGCGTTGCCGAACAGGCTGTTGAGGCTGGCGTCCAGGCTGCCGAAGCGGCCCTGGTAGAGGTTGCTGCCAATGCTCAGTTCCAGTGCGCTGTAGGCCGAGCCGGTGTCACGGTTGCTGTTCTTCTTCACCGCGTGGGTCAGGGTGGCGCCCAGTTCGAACGGCCCCAGGTCGTAGCCCAGGTGCGCGCCGAACTGCGCCCGGGACTTGATTTCGCCCATGCCCTTGAGGCGCTTGGAGCCCGAACCCAGGTGGTTCTTGTCGCGGCGTTCCTCGCTCGGGCCGACCCAGGTACTGAACGAGAAGTCCCCCCATTCATTGCCCCAGCCCAGGCCCTGGTCGGTATTGAGGAACACCCCCCAGGGGCTGACGATCTCGCCGCCGAGAATCGGCGCCACGGCGCGTTCGTCACTGCCGCTGTAGCGCGGCACGCTGGCGACCCCGGCGTGCACGCCATATTTCCAGTCTTCGGCGTGCAGGGCGGGGGAGACCGCGGTCAGGCCCAGGGTGCCGGCCCACAAGGCGGTGGTGGTGGAGCGTCTCAGGCGTTTCATCGTCAGTCAGAACCTCAGGTAGTTGGCGTTGTAGGTACGTTTGAATGAGTAGCCCAGGAGGTTCACCCCATTGATCTGGCGGCGCACGGTATCGCCCAGGCCCGGGCCGTTGCCGGCGATCACCGCGTGGGCGTTGTCCACCGGAGCGAGGATGTAGTCGGTGAGGGCGCGACCTTGCTGCAGGCTGCGGATCATCAGGAAGCCGTCCTCCAGGGCGATGTTCATGCCGTCGATGGGGGCAGCGCTTGAGTCGGCGTTGAGGGCCTGGTAGGTGCCGACCGTGGCCAGCCAGTTGTCCGTCAGCGGCACCGGTTCGACCCGTTCCCCCACCGCCAGCAACTGGCCGTGGCTCTTGGCGGTGAACACCCGATGGCCCTGGACCTTCATCACGTCCAGTTGCAGTTGGCCCAGAGGGCCGAGGTCCTGATTCCAGAGCCCGAGCAACCTTTTGCGCACCCGCAGCCAGCCCTGTTCGTCGCGCAGCAGCTCGTAGCGCTCGCCAGCCAGCTCGGCGTACAGGCGTCGGTGCTGGTCGCGAATCCGCAGCACGCCCCAGCGGGTGGCGTAGAAACCCGCCAGCAGATGGCGATCCGCGGCTTCCGGAACCCGCCGGCGCTTGGCCTGCGGGGCTGTGGCCGGCGGTGGCTGTGCCGAGCTGCCGTGGGCCTGCAACAGCATGCGCAGAACCTGGGGCACCAGGGGTTGGGCCAGGGCCTCGCCGCTGTTGGCATTGCTCATCACGATCACCGCCAGCTGCTGCTCGGCCAGCACACTGACCTGGGCATGGAACCCTGCGCCAAAGCCGCTGTGCCGCCAGGTACGGATACCCGGCCGGACCCACTCCTCGCCGCAGGGCGACAGGAACCAGCCCAGGCCTACCTGACAGTCGAAATCCAGCGGGTTGCCGGCGTTCTGCGCGCGGACCATTTCGTTGATGGAGGCCGCTGACAGCAACTGCCGGTCCTGGTACCGGCCCTGGGCGAACAGCATGCGCAGGTAGCGGCTCAGGTCCCGCGGGCTGGTCCACAAGCCCTGGGCGGAAAGGTCGCGGACCAGGGCATCGCTGCTCGCGCCGTCTTCGTAGCCCCTTGCCCGGTAAGGCTGGGTGCGGCTGTCACCGACGAAACTCGACTGGCTCATGCCCAGCGGGCGCAGCAGGCTCTTCTGCAATTGCTGTTCGAAATCCACGCCGCTGCTGCGCTCCACCGCTGCCCCGAGCAAGGCATAACCGAGATTGGAGTAGGCGGTCTGGGTCCCCGGGGCGTTGCTCAGCCAAAGCCCGCTGAGCTTTCTCGGCAGTTCATCGAGGGCGTCGGGCCGATGTGCGTCGCGCAGGTATTCGCTGGGAATGCCGCCCTGGTGGCTGAGCAGGCGGCGCAGGGTTACCGCCCGGTCGGCGGCATCCTGGTCCTCGTGGAAACGCGAGCGCACATAGAACTCCCTGAGGGTGTCCTGCAGCGGCGCGTCCAGCTGCAGGCGCCCTTGCTCCACCAGTTGCATCACCGCGGTGGCGGTCAGCAACTGCGACAGGGCGCCGGCGCGAAAGGCCGTGTTCTCGGTCACTTGCAGGCCCCGGGCCTGGTCGGCGAAGCCAAAGCCCCGGGCCCAGATCAGTTGCTGGCCGTCCACCAGGGCAATCGACAGTCCTGGCACCTGGTGCTCGGCCATCTGCTGCGGGATGTACTGCTTCAGGTAGCCGATGATGCTGGCGTAATCACCGGGTGCGATGGGCGGCGGCGCCGGCGGCTGGCCGTTGCAGCCAAGGTTGCTCAAGAGCAGGCCCACCAGCGGCAGGCCGAGACGTTTGCGGGACATGCAGCACCCGAGGGCCAATTGGATGTGCGGATGCTAGGGAAGGGCGGCGCAGCAGTCTTTGGCAGCTTTGTCGGGAAACTGTCAAAGAGTGTTAAGCCCCGATAGCGCTCACGCCGCCAGCCCCTGGTGCCTGGAGCTGACGTGGCGAGGCGCTGATGAAATTTTCACAAATGCCCGGGTAAGCTGCGCGTCTCTTTGGGGAGTAACCTGCCACCGCGCACCGCGGTGGCGCCCGTATCAACACTCTCGGCAACCTGCCGTGGTACGGGCACCGTTTCGGTTGGTGAGACCATCGACATACCTGCGCTGAAGTCGGGCGCGTGGGCATGTCGTGGACTCAAGCCCGACCGGAAGACTCAACGTGAACCCAGCCTCGATCATTTTCCTCGCCTTTGCCATGTCCACCGATGCCTTCGCCGCCGCGGTGGGCAAGGGCTCGGCCATGCTCAAGCCACGCCTGCTGCAAGCTTTGCGCATTGGCTTGATCTTCGGCGTCATTGAAGCCATCACCCCGGTGGTGGGTTGGTTCATCGGCCAGGCCGCAAGCCAATGGGTGTCCCATTGGGACCACTGGATAGCCTTCGGCCTGCTGCTGGTACTGGGCCTGCACATGATCTGCAACGGCCTGCGCCTGGAAACCGAAGCCGAAGAAGAGGCACCACGCAAGCAGGGCTTCTGGCTGCTGGCCGCCACCGGTTTTGCCACCAGCATCGATGCCCTGGCCGTGGGGGTGGGCCTGGCCTTCGTCGACGTGAACATCTGGGTGGCGGCGGCTGCCATTGGCCTGGCGACCATGACCATGGTCACCCTGGGCGTGATGCTCGGCCGGGCTATTGGCACGGTGATGGGGCAGCGTGCAGAAGTGCTGGGCGGCCTGGTGCTGATCATTGTCGGCTCGGGGATTCTCTACGAGCACCTGAGCGCAATGGCTTGACTCTGTAGTAGCTACAGGGTTTTTACTGGCGATCACAGCACAGTGGAGTGATCGACATGGGTTTTTTCAAGCGGTTGTTGGCGGGGCAGCATGGCGCTGGGCATGGCGGCGGGCATGGTGGTCACGGCGGTTCCCGGGGCGGTCATCACGGCGCCGGGGCCTCCACACAAGGGGGCAGTCCTTGCCCGCAATGCCGGGCGCTGAACCCGGCATCCGCGCGGTTCTGCCAGCAATGCGCGGCGTCTTTGGTGGCGGCGGGCTGTGCCCAATGCGGTACGCCACTGGCCGCCGGGGCGCGGTTCTGCGGGCAGTGCGGCCGCGCCTCGGGCTGAGGCGCGGCGCAGCGGCTACAGGGCTAGGCTGTGGATCACCTGGGTGGCGTCGTCGGGATCGATGGCGCTGCGCATGCCGAGAACTTTCGCCAGCCGGCGCATGCTGTAGTTGGACGCGGCGTCCACCGAATACAACTGCTGGAAACCATTGTGCCGGGCTTCGTCGATCAGGTGCTGCATCAGCAGCGCCCCAAGCCCCTTGCCTTGCCATTCATCGGCGATGGTCACGGCGAATTCGCAGCGCCAAGGCTGGTCGTCGACCTGGGCGTAGCGGCTGATACCGACTTCCCGCAGCTCGCCGTTGTCGTGCACCAGGGCCACGTAGGCGACTCGTTGCGGAGTGCCGACATCCATCAGCTGATCGAGCAGTTGCTCGCCGACTTCCTTGATCTCACCGAGAAAACGCTGGTGCCGGGTCACCGGGGAGAGGTTTTCGATAAAGGCTTTCTCGCGCTCCCGGTCCTGGGGCCGTAGCGGACGGATCAGCACATGGCTGCCATCGCTCAAGGCGTCGATCCAGTATTGGCCTTGCTGTGCCGGGAAGGGCGGTTGGACGAGGATATCGAGAGCGCTGCTGGACATGATCAAGTCTCCGGAAAACCAAAGGGCGAGCAATTGCCTAGAGCTTCACCCCGCAGGCGAGGCACACCCTTGACCGACATCAATATCTGCGCTGTCACCGGCCCGCTGGCGATCACCGGTCAGGTTCCGCGCCTTCTGGGCCGGCCCTTTGGCCGGGTGCGGCAAACCGGCGCAGCACCGTCGGGGCGGCCCCTTATCGCTGCAGATCCAGGCGCGCATGCCATTGCGCGATGGACTCCTCGGGGTAGTGCTCGAACTGCAGGTCATGGGGGTGCCAGTCGATCTCCACCCAGGGCGCCCTGGAATCGAGCATCAGGTGGGTGTGCTCCGGCGGCACCGGCAAGGGCGTGTCGATGGCCGAGGCAAAGGGGTGGATCAACTCCGGCCACTGCGGGCTGAACAGCCACAGTCCCGAGCCGCAGAGGCTGCAGAAATGCCGCTCGGCGCTGCTGCGTCGGGCCCGGTGGGCCCCGGGCTGCTTGATCAATGCCCGATAGACGCTGATGTGACGGCGGCCCTGAACCTTGAGGCTGGCGGCATCGCCGCCGAGGTTGATGGCATAACCGCCGCCGCCCTGGGTCTTGCGGCAGATCGAGCAGTAGCAGCGTTGATAGGGGTAGGGGTGGGCGCTGTCCAGGCTGAAGCGGACGGCGCCGCAGTGGCAGGAACCTTCGAGTTGCATGGGGACCTCCGGGAGTGCGTCAGCAACCTGCCCAAGCCTAGCCGCTGGCAGTGCCGCACGGGGGCTGGCCCGGTGGTTGGCCTGGGCAAAACCGTGCAGGCATTTGGCTATTAACCCTAGTGCCTAATGGTCTTTTCACCGGTATTGGCCCGCGCAAACCCTGATCTACGCTGTCGATCAGGATACCCAGGAGGCAGGACATGGACCGTCAGCGTGGCAGCAACCCTATCCCACGGCAGCTCGTTCTCGGCGTGCTCGGAAGTGGCATGGCCCTGCTGGGGGCGTTCGCCCAGGCGGCGCCGGTGAGCATCAGCATCTCACCCACGGTGCCCGCCGATATCCCCGGAGGCGCGCCCCAGGCATCCCTGGCCCAGGCTGCGGCGTTCGCCTGGCAGGAGTTCATTGCCCTCAACTGGCCGGCCCAGGCCGGGCAGCGCGATGTGCCTGATACCCGGCAGTTGTTCGGTGCCCAGACCGGTCCCCTGGTGTGGCAGACCTACCGCAGCAAGGTGGAGATTTTCCCGGGCAATGGCAACGCCAGTGTCGGACCACCCGGCTATCCGGGCTCCGGGGCGCGGGGCAACTATGGCTATAACTTTCCCCCTACCTACAACTACGCGGTCAAGGTCGAGGCCTGCGCCGGCCAGGCCCCGGTGCGGCAGCCGGCCTGGATCAACCTCGACGAAACCACCCAGATCGGTCTCGACCAGATGTTCGCCGGGGCATCGCCTGCGACCCCTGTCGGCGGCAACTCCCAGCCCCAGCTGGTGCGCTTCCTGGCCAAGGCCAATCAGGTGCAATACGCCTATGTGGCGGCCAATCAGTACTGGTACGCCAACCCCTCGCTGCGTCAGGCCGCGAACGCCTTCAATACAGCGGTCAAGCAGAAGCCGCCGGTATTCCCCTCTGGCCCGCGGGTCAACTTTCCCAATGGCACCATCGAGGTCAAGTCGGCCTGGCGCAAGCTCGGCCCCGGGGAGAATCCATCGCGATTCCATGTGCAGACCGTGCGTTTCTACGAGCGGCAGAAGGCGCCGAACAGCGGCCTCTGCTATTTCGAGGATCAGTGGGCCATGGTTGCGCTGCACATCATCCAGAAGACCCCCAGCGCCCCGAGCTTCATCTATGCCACCTTCGAGCAGGCCGACAACATCCTGCTGGCCAATGGCCGGGCGGTAGAAGACCAGGACGGCACCATCGTCAACCGTCCGCCGACTGTCGATCCCACCACGCCCAGGTTGAACTACCAGGACGGGATACCGACTCCCCAGCAACCCAACTTGCCGTTGGTCAAGGCCAGTGGCGGTTTCTGCAAGCCTGGAAAGCAGCTGTATTTTCAGGAGCAGAACAAACCCGGGCTACCGTCTGGCGGGCCGATCTGCGTCAACCAGCGCTATGAGTCGATCACCCCGGATGTGGTGCAGGTCAATCAGGCCGCGCATCGGGCGATCCAGGACTACAACCAGGCTCGCAAGATCAGCAACTCTCCCTGGCTGTACTACAAGCTGGTCTCGGTCCAGGCCCAGCCGTTCGACACCACGCAGATATCCAGGACCGATATCAGCCATGGGCGCGGGGTTTACTACCAGGCCAATATCATGGTGGAAACCGACTACACCCTGCAGCAGTTCAGGGGGCGGATTGCCACCAACGGTGCGCCGACCTCCTTTCAGGCGGCCGGTACGCCACCGCCGCCGAACGTGTTCTCCCAGCCGAGCAGAACCTCCGCGGTGCAGGGGGTGAACATGGGGGGCTGCATGGGCTGCCATGGCAACGCCCAGGTCGCCGGTTACGACTTCAGCTTCATCCTGCAGGGCGGCAATGTCCGGCTGCCCGAGGCCGCGGGCGCCGAATCGGCCGCGGCCGCCAGTGTGCGTTATCTGCAGTTGTTCAATCCGCATATCGAAGGGGAATAAGCATGGCGCTCAACAGTTTCAAGGATGTGCAGAACCTTCTCGACAGCTACGTCGCGCAGAACAACCTGCCCATATCGGGGGCTCCCCATGGGGCCTTCTGGCAGACCAGCTATCAGGCCTTCGTCACCGGCAACGTACCTGGGGTACAGGATCCCAATACCGGCCAGGCGCTGCCGATCCTGAGCAAGGGCGATGGCGCCCACTCGAACATCATCTACGCCCTGAGCGGCACCGCGGGCACTTACTGGGGGCCGGAAGGGGCGTTCGGCCCGATGCCTCCGGGCGGCCCTTCCATGCCCCAGGCGCAGATCGATGAACTCAGTGCCTGGATCAGCAATGGCTGCCCGCAGTAACGCCTTCAGCCTGACCACCTCAGCCATGCCCCGGGGGCACTAGCCCCTGGGGCCTTGCCGTGTCCGAGGCGTGGCCGGCCTCACTCGCCAGCCTGGCTGGTGGCGGGTTGCAGCGCCGTTGGCATCAGCGTCGCGATCAGCGCCCGCACGGTGCCGGGCAGGGCTTCCAGTTCGCGGACGATGATGCTGCGTTCACGAATCGCCCAGCTCTCATCCAGCTTCACCGTCACCAGCTGCATGGTCCGGCTGTGCCGCAGTGCGGCGGACTCGGGAAGGATACCGATGCCGACCCCGGCCTCGACCATGCGGCAGATCGCCTCGAAGCTCGACACCTGGATGCGCAGCGACAACTGCTTGCCCAGGCGCTCCACGTGTTCACGCAGGAAGCTCAGCAAGGTGCTGCCTTCATGCAGGCCGATGTGCTGGTAATCCAGGGTCTGTTCCAGGGTCACCGACGCCTGGGCGGCCAGCGGGTGGTCCACCGGCACCGTCAGCACCAGGTGATCGGTGCTGAAGTGCAGCACCTGCAGGCCGGCGGCCTCCACGGGGCCGGCGATGATGCCCATGTCCGAGGTGCCGTCCAGCACCCCGCGGACAATGTCCCGGGACAGGCGCTCCTGCAGGTCCACCGTGACCCCTGGGCGCTGGGACAGGAAGCCTGCGAGTATTTCCGGCAGGAACTCGGTGACCGCCGTGGTGTTGGCGAAGATGCGGATGTGCCCGGTGGAATCGCCGCCGTACTGAGTGAACTCGCTTTTCAGGTAATCCACCTGGCGCATGATCAGTCGCGCGTGCTGCAGCAGGCGTTCACCGGCCGGAGTGACCTCCACGCCGCGGCTGTCGCGGTACAGCAGGCGGGTTTCGAGCTGGCCTTCCAGGGCCTTGATCCGCGCACTGGCGGCGGCGGGGGAGAGAAAGGCCCGGCGTGCCCCCTGGGTCAGGCTGGGGGATTCGGCGATATGGATAAACAGGCGTAGGTCCGCCAGATCGAAATGCATGTCCGGGCTCCTGTGGGCGCAAGGCGTTCAGCATAAACGAACGCCGGTTTATAGAAATGCAAATTCTCGGTACGCGGTCGGCCCTTGCATGATGGCCGCCATCACCCTTGCGTATGAGGATCTTGCCTATATGAGTGCCATCGACCCCCGTGCCTGGATCGGCCGCAGCCAGCGAATTGACGACGCGTTCAACCACTGCCTGCTGGCGCGCATCGCCGCCACCCTGGGCCAGGCAACGCCCGCCCCCGGCGAGGCCCTGCCGCCCCTGTGGCACTGGTGCTTCTTTCAGCAACCACAACCGGCCTCGGCCCTGGGGGCGGACGGTCATCCCGCCCGGGGCGGCTTCCTGCCGCCGGCAGACCGGCGCAACCGCATGTGGGCCGGTGGTCGCCTGGAGTTCCATGAGCCGTTGCGCGCCGGCGCCGAGGCCAGTTGCCTGAGCCGCATCATCCAGGTCGAGGAGAAGGCCGGGCGCACCGGCAAGCTGTTGTTCGTCACCCTCTGCCACGAATATTCCCAGGATGGCCGGCTGGCCCTGCGCGAGGAGCAGGACATCGTCTACCGCGAGCCAACCCCACCGCGACTGCAGGGCAGCGAGGCACTGATCGAGGGCGACTGGCAGGAAAGGCTGGAACCAAGCCCGACCCTGCTATTTCGCTACAGCGCGGTGACCTTCAACGGCCATCGCATCCATTACGACCAGCCCTATGCCACCGCCACCGAGGGCTACCCGGGGCTGGTGGTGCACGGCCCGCTGATCGCCACCCTGAGCCTGGCAGCCTTCTGCCGCGCCAACCCGGCGGCGCGCCTGCGGGCTTTTGCCTACCGCGGCCTGCGCCCCTTGATCGCCCCCCAGCCCTTTGTGGTGGGCGGGCGCATCAGCGCCCCCGGCCACGCCGAACTCTGGGCCGGCGACGAAGCCGGGCTGGCCCAGCGCGGCGCCGTGCAATTCGACTGAATTCCAACAACAACCCGGGACGGAGAGCCTGTTGATGACCCCCCATGACCCTGAACAATTCAACGCCATTCGTGAAGGCGTGCGTGCCCTGTGTGGCGAATTCGATGCCGCCTACTGGCGTGCCATCGACGAACGCAAGGGCTTTCCCGAAGCCTTCGTCAAGGCCCTGACCGAGGCCGGCTGGCTGTCGGCGATGATCCCCGTGGAATACGGCGGCTCCGGCCTGGGCCTGGCCGAAGCCTCGGTGATTCTCGAAGAGGTTAACCGCTGCGGCGGCAACTCCGGCACCGTCCACGGGCAGATGTACAACATGTTCACCCTGCTGCGTCACGGCAGCGAAGCGCAGAAGCGCTACTACCTGCCCAGGCTCGCCAGCGGCGAACTGCGCCTGCAATCGATGGGCGTCACCGAACCCACCACCGGCACCGACACCACCAAGATCAAGACCACCGCCATCCGCCACGGCGACAAGTACGTGATCAACGGGCAGAAGGTGTGGATCTCCCGAGTCCAGCATTCCGACCTGATGATCCTGCTGGCGCGCACCACGCCCCTGGCCGAGGTCAGGAAGAAATCCGAAGGCATGTCGATCTTCCTGGTCGACCTGCGTGAGGCCATCGGCAACGGCCTGACCGTGCAACCCATCGCCAACATGGTCAACCACGAGACCAACGAACTGTTCTTCGACAACCTCGAGCTGCCGGCGGACAGCCTGATCGGCGAGGAGGGCAAGGGCTTCAAATACATCCTCGACGGCCTCAATGCCGAGCGCACGCTGATCGCCGCCGAGTGCATCGGCGATGGCCGCTGGTTCATCGAAAAGGCCAGCGCCTACGCCCGGGATCGGGTGGTGTTCGGCCGGCCCATCGGGCAGAACCAGGGGGTGCAGTTTCCCATCGCCGAGGCCCATATCGAGATCGAGGCCGCCGACCTGATGCGCTGGCGTGCCTGCGCGGAATACGACAGTGGGCGTAACGCCGGGGCCAGCGCCAACATGGCCAAGTACCTGGCCGCCAAGGCCTCCTGGGAAGCGGCCAACGCCTGCCTGCAGACCCACGGTGGTTTTGGTTTTGCCTGCGAATACGACGTCGAGCGCAAGTTCCGCGAGACAAGGCTGTACCAGGTGGCGCCGATCTCCACCAACCTGATCCTGTCCTATGTGGCCGAGCACCTGCTCGAGCTGCCCCGAAGCTTCTGAGGAATCCCCGATGAGCCATACCCACGACCTGGCCGGATTCCTGGCCGGCCTGCGCTACGACGATCTGCCCGATGCGGTGGTGCAACGCAGCGAGGAGCTGTTCCTCGACTGGCTGGGCTCGGCCCTGGCAGCCCGGGGCGCGCATCCGATCCCGTTGTTCGAGGCCTATGCCCGGCACATGGGGCCCGCCACCGGGCCGGCGGCGATCCTGGTCAATGGCGGCAGCAGTTCGGCGTATTTTGCCGCCCTGGTCAACGCGGCTTCATCGCACCTGGTGGAGCAGGACGACCTGCACAACAGCTCGGTATTGCACCCGGCCACCGTGGTGTTCCCGGCGGCGCTGGCGGCCGCCCAGGACCTGGGCAAGTCGGGCCGCGAGCTGCTGCTGGCGGCGGTGGCCGGTTATGAAGCGGGCATTCGCATCGGCGAATTCATGGGCCGTTCCCACTACCGGATCTTCCACACCACGGCCACTGTCGGCACCCTGGCGGCCGCAGTGGCGGTGGGCAAGCTGATGGAGTTCGATCCCGAGCAGTTCATCAATCTGCTGGGCAGCGCCGGCACCCAGGCCGCCGGGCTCTGGGAGTTTCTGCGCGACGCCGCCGATTCCAAGCAGTTGCACACCGCCAAGGCTGCGGCCGATGGCCTGCTGGCCGCCTACCTGACCCGGGACGGCCTGAGCGGCGCGCGCAATATCCTCGAAGGCGAGCAGGGCATGGCCGCCGGCATGTCCAGTGATGCCAGGCCCGCGTGCCTGAGCGACCGCCTCGGCAGTCGCTGGGCGCTGCTGGAGACCTCGTTCAAGTTCCACGCGTCCTGCCGTCACACCCATCCCGCTGCCGACGCCTTGCTGGCCCTGATGCAGCGCGAGGGCCTGGAGCACGAGCAGATTGCCCGGGTGCAAGCCCGGGTCCACCAGGGCGCCATTGACGTGCTGGGCCGGGTGCAAGTGCCGCAAACCGTGCACCAGGCCAAGTTCTCCATGGGCACCGTGCTGGGCCTGATTGCGGTGCACGGCAAGGCCGGGCTGCCGGAGTTTCAGCAGCACGCACTGCACGACCCACGGGTCGCGGCGTTTCGCGACAAGGTCGGCATGCAACTGGACCCTGAAGTCGATGCTGCCTATCCGAGGCGCTGGCTGGGCCGGGTCGAGGTGCAGTGCCTGGATGGCCGCACCCTGCACGGCGCCATCGACGAGCCCAAGGGTGATCCGGGCAATGGCCTGTCCCGGGCCGAGCTGGAAGACAAGTTCCAGCGCCTGCTGCAGTTCTCTGGCGCCCGCACCCCGCAGCAGGGGGCCGAGCTGATCCGCCGGATCTGGGCCCTGCATGACGCCGCCGACCTCAACTCACTGCTCTGAATGCCCGACATCCAACAGGGCGAGGACCGAACATGACTGACAACACAGCACCGCCACGGCCCCTGGACGGCATCACCGTGGTCAGCCTGGAGCACGCCATCGCCGCGCCATTCTGCACCCGCCAGCTGGCGGACCTGGGCGCCCGGGTGATCAAGGTCGAGCGCCCCGGCAGCGGCGATTTCGCCCGGGGTTACGACCAGCGGGTCAAGGGCCTGGCCTCGCACTTCGTGTGGACCAACCGCTCCAAGGAAAGCCTGACCCTGGACCTCAAGCAGCCTGAAGCCGAGGGCTTGCTGGACAGCCTGCTGGCCGGCGCCGACGTGCTGGTGCAGAACCTCGCACCGGGGGCGGCGGCGCGCATGGGGCTGTCCTTCGAAGCCCTGCATGAGCGTTTTCCACGGCTGATCGTCTGCGATATTTCCGGCTATGGCGCAGGCGGCCCCTATGAGCGGAAAAAGGCCTACGACCTGCTGATCCAGAGCGAGGGCGGCTTTCTGTCGGTGACCGGCGGCCCCGGCGAGGAGCAGATGGCCAAGGCCGGCTGCTCGATTGCCGACATCGCCGCCGGCATGTACGCCTACAGCGGGATTCTTTCGGCTCTGCTGCTGCGGGGGCGCACCGGCCTGGGCAGCCGCATCGACATCAGCATGCTGGAAAGCTTGGTGGAGTGGATGGGCTACCCCATGTACTACGCCTTCGAGGGGGCCGAGCCGCCGCCGCGGGCCGGGGCAGCCCATTCCACCATCTATCCCTACGGCCCGTTTCCCGCCGGTGACGGCGGCACGGTGATGCTCGGCCTGCAGAACGAGCGTGAATGGGCGGCGTTCTGCGACAAGGTACTGGAGCTGCCGGAACTGGCCGCCGATGAGCGCTTCAGTGCCAACTTCAAGCGATCGGCCAACCGCGCGGCGTTGCGTCAGATCATTGTCGAGGGGTTTGCCCGGCTCAGCGTGGCCCAGGTGATCGAACGGCTGGAGCAGGCGCAGATCGCCAACGCCCGGGTCAACGACATGCAGGGCGTGTGGCAGCACCCGCAACTGGCGGCCCGGGAAGCCTGGCGCCAGGTGGACAGCCCGGCGGGCCGCCTGCCGGCGCTGCTGCCGCCGGCGCGCAACAGCGCCTTTGTACCGCGCATGGACGCTGTCCCGGCGCTGGGCCAGCACAGCGCAGCGATCCTCGCCGAACTGGGCCTGAGCGCGCAAAGCATCGAGCAACTGCAAGCCCGCGGAGTCATCTCAACCCCCACCTCCCCGTAGGAGCTGGCTTGCCAGCGAAGGGGCCCCTGAGATCGCCTTCGTCGGCAAGCCGGCTCCCACAGAGGGCAGGACAACACCAGGCTCTTATCGTAGGAGCTGGCTTGCCAGCGAAGGGGCCCCTGAGATCGCCTTCGCCGGCAAGCCGGCTCCTACAGAGGGCAGGGAAACACCAGGCTCTTATCGTAGGAGCCGGGCAGCAAGCCTGGCCGCAATTGGTCTTCCATTAACAAGGATCCGAACATGTCCAACCCCATTGTCCGCTCCGCGCTGTTCGTCCCCGGCAGCCGTCCCGAGCGTTTTGCCAAGGCCCTGGCCAGCGGCGCCGACGCGGTGATCGTCGACTTCGAGGACGCGGTCGAGGAGCCCCTCAAGGCCCAGGCCCGCAACCACCTCCAGGCATTTCTCGGCGAACATCCCGAAGCCCGGGCCTGGGTCCGGGTCAACGCCCCGGACCACCCCCAGCACAAGGCCGACCTGGAGTTCTGCATGGCCCAACCCGGCGTGACGGGGATCCTCCTGCCCAAGGTCGAAAGCGCCGCCCAGGTGGCGCGGGCCGCCGCCAGCGGGCGGCCGGTCTGGCCGATCATCGAAAGTGCCCGGGGCCTGCTGGCCCTGGCGCAGATCGCCACGGCGCCCGGGGTTCAGCGCTTGTCCTTCGGCGGCCTGGACCTGGCCCTGGACCTCAACCTCAGCAGCGCCACCCCGGCGGCGCAGTTCGCCCTGGACCAGGCGCGCCTGGCGCTGATCCTGCACTCCCGGGCCGCAGGGCTGCAGGCGCCGCTGGACGGCGTGTACCCGGGAATCGCCGACAGCCAGGGCCTGGCGGATTCGATCCGGCATGCCTACGCCATGGGCTTTGCCGGGGCCCTGTGCATTCATCCACGGCAGGTGCCGGTGATTCATCAGGCCCTGGCCCCCAGCGCCGATGAACTGGCCTGGGCGCAGCGGGTGGTGGAGGGCGGCCAGGACGGCGCCGGGGCGTATCAGGTCGACGGGCAGATGGTCGATGCGCCGGTGCTGCTTCGTGCCCAGCGGCTGTTGGCCCTGGCGTGAAGTCGCTGCGCCAGGGCCGGGGGGCGGGGTAGTATGGGCCGTCTTTTCCCCCTGAGGTGGCCCATGCACAGCCCGGCAGCCAGCGCCAACAACCTGAGCAACCTGCGATGAGCAGCCTGGAGCGCGCCATCGCGCTGGCCGCCGAAGCCCATGCCGGGCAGGTCGACAAGGGGGGCGCTCCCTATATCCTGCACCCGCTGCGGGTCATGCTGCGCCTGACCCAGCCCGCGGCGCGGATCGTCGCGGTGTTGCACGATGTGCTGGAAGACTGTCCGGTCACCCAGGAGCAGTTGCGCGACGAAGGTTTCAGCGCAGAAGTGCTGGCGGCGCTGCAGGCGCTGACCAAGGTGGAAGGTGAAGATTATCCGGCGTTCATCCGCCGCGCCGGCGCCAACCCCTTGGCGCGGCAGGTGAAACTGGCGGACCTGGCGGAAAACAGCGACCTGTCGCGCATCCCCGAGCCAGGCGCCGAAGACTTGCAGCGCCTGGAAAAGTACCGCCAGGCCAGGCACTACCTGATGTCACTGGCGGTCGACGAATAGGCGAGCTCAGGCCTTGTCGCCGTCGCTGAGCTCGCCGGCGAAACCCCAATCGCAGTGCTCGATTTCCTGGATCACGATGTGCGTGTGCTCGGGGTTCTTGCCCAGCACCCGCACGAGCGATTCGGTGAACTCCTTGACCAGTTGGGCCTTCTGCTGGCGCGTGGCGCCGCGGGTGATCTGCAGGTTGATGTAGGGCATGGATCGATGCTCCTCGGTAATGGCCGATGGCCGGATGAGCGCGCAGCCTACGACAACCCTTGCTTCGCCAGCCAGCCATGCAACCTGGCAGCAATCAGTTGCTGTAGCTGGAAAGGGCCAGTTCGGCGGTAGGCGTCGGCGGCTTGCGGCCCCGGGTGCGCCAGTGCTCGATCAGCGCCCGGCCATGGGCCAGGCCAGCCTGCAACGCCGCATCGGTGCAGCTGTAGTCGTTGCCGTAGGGCGGGCAGGCGAAATGCACGGAGAAGCAAGGGTGCTGGCCGTGGCCGGTCAGGCGCCCGACGTAGCTGTAGCTGGAACCGGACTGGTGCGGATCAAGGCTGGGCGAGCTCGGCTCACGGATGATCATCACGTAGATGTCGTGGTCGAATTGGGTGTCTTGATACCAACTGCTTGAAGAATTCATGGTCCACCTCCTTGTCCGTGCGTCGGCGCCGCTTCTGCGGCGCCAGCCAGTTGTGCCGTGCGGGTCTAGCGTGTTGCGGGTGATGCGATCGCTGCTTCGGCCAGCCCGCTGGGGTGCGTGAACATCCCGGCGGGCAGGCGTTTTTCCAGGGCCCGGGCGGCTTGCAGTACCAGTGAGTCGCGGCCGAAGCGCGCGACAATCTGCAGGCCGATGGGCAAGCCCGCGGCGCTCAGGCCGCAGGGCATGCTCAGCGCCGGTTGGCGGCTGAAATTGAACGGGAAGGTGGTCGGCTGCCACATGGCGCTGACATCGCTGGGCCAGTCGGGCGGGCTCTGGCGCTCCACGGCGAACGGCTCGACCACCGCGGTGGGGGTCAGCAGCAAGTCGTAGTCACCGAGAAAATCATGCAGCCGCTGGGCAACCTGATGCCGCTCCTGCACGGCGCAGGCGTAGTCCAGGGCATTGAGCTGGCGCGCCCGGACCTGGGCCTGCTGGAGAAAGTCCCCCACCTGGTGCTGCTGTTCGGCGGGAATTTCCTGGGCCACGGCGCAGGCGACTTCCACTGGCCAGGCCCGCAGGTAGTTCGGCGCCGGGTTGCCGATGTCCGGCGAGGCCAGGACCAGGGTCGCCCCGGCCTGCTGCAGAAGCTGCGCTGCGGCCAGGCAACTGGCAGCGATCTGCGGGTCGACATGGGCGGCGTAGCCCAGGTCGGCGCTGAAGGCGATGCGCAGGCCGCTGACACCGTCCTCGATGCTGCCCAGGAAGTCACCCGTGGCGTGGGGCCAGGCAAAGGGCTCGCCGGGCTCGTAGATGCCCAGGTGTTCCATCAGCAGGGCAATGTCCCGTACATGGCGGGCAATCGGTCCTTCGGCGGCCATGCCCCCGGGGTCGATGCTCGGGCAGGCGGAAACCAGGCCATGGCTGGGCTTGAAGCCGATCACCCCGCAAAAGCTTGCCGGGGTGCGGATCGACCCGGCGGCATCGTTACCGGTGGCGGCCGGGGCGTAGCCGGCGGCGACCCCTGCGGTACTGCCGCCGCTGCTGCCACCGGCATGCAGGGCGAAATTCCACGGGTTGCGGGTGATCCCGGTCAGCGGGCTGTCGGTCAGGGGCGTGCTGGCCAGTTCCGGCAGGGTGGTCTTGCCGATGAAAATCGCCCCGGCCTCGCGCAGCCGAGCTACCAGGCTGCTGTCGCGGGTCATCACCGGTCGCTCCAGCAGGGCCTTCGAGCCGTTGCGGGTGTACCAGCCCTGAATGTCGCTGTTGTCCTTGACCAGAATCGCAATGCCATCCAGCCGGCCCATGGGCTGCCCGGCCGCCCAGCGTGCGGTGGACGCCTGGGCCGCGAGCAGGGCGGCGGCGTCCTGACGTTCGCACAGGGCGTTGAGCTGCGGTTCATGGCGCTCGATCTGTGCCAGCAGTGCGTGCAGCAGGTCCAGCGGGGTGAACTGCCGGGTGGCAAAACCCTGCAGCAAGGCCTCGATGGACAGCAGGTGCAGCGCCGGTTGGCTAGGGGTGGACAACGACATGGGCAAGTCTTCTTTCAAGGACGCGGGGCGTTGGCTGCAAGCCCGCGTGGAAAGCCTCCAGGCGCGCCATTGGCGGCGGCCCGGAGCAGCTTCGGGGTGAGTGAGTCAGCGGCCACTGGTGACCTTGACCCAGGAACGGGTGCGGACCCGCTCGGCCTTGGCTGGCAGTGGCGCCAGGGGGAACAGGCGGGTCATGGTCTCGGCGCTGGGGAACAGATCGGGGTTGTCCAGCAACGACTGCTGGATGAACGGCTTGGAGTCGGTGACGCCGTTGGGGTAGCCGACGTAGTTGCTGATGGAGGCAATGACCTTGGGTTCCATCAGGTAGTTGAGGAAGGCGTGGGCGGTGTCCACGTGCTTGGCGCCGGCGGGGATGGCCACGGTGTCGATCCACACCAGGGTGCCTTCCTTGGGAATGCGCATTTCGATGTGCACGCCATTCTTGGCTTCGTTGGCGCGGTTGGCCGCCTGCAGGAAGCCGCCGGAGTAGCCTACGGCCACGCAGATGTTGCCGTTGGCGATGTCGCCCATCCACTTGGCGCTGTGGAAATAGCGCACATAGGGACGCAGCTTGAGCAGCAGGGCCTCGGCCTTGCGGTAGTCCTCGGGGTTCTGGCTGTTGGAGTCCAGGCCCAGGTAGTGCAGGGCCAGGGGCAGCATTTCCGCAGGCGAGTCGAGGAAGGTCACGCCGCACTGGCTGAGCTTCTTCAGGTTCTCTTCCTTGAACACCAGGTCCCAGCTGTTGACCGGGGCGTCGCTGCCCAGCAGTTCCTGGACCTTGTCACGGTTGTAGCCGATCAGGTTGGTGCCCCACATGTAGGGGATCACGTAGCGGTTGCCGGGATCGCTCTGTTCCAGCAGCTTCATCAGCGCCGGGTCGAGGTTCTTCCAGTTCGGCAGTTGCGCCCGGTCCAGGGGCTGGAAGGCGCCGGCGCTGATCTGCTTGCTGACGAAACCGCTGGAAGGCACCACCACGTCGTAGCCGCTGTTGCCGGTGAGCAGCTTGGCTTCGAGGACTTCATTGCTTTCGAAGATGTCGTACTTGACCTTGATCCCGCTCTCGGCCTGGAAGTCCTTGATGGTGTTGGGGGCGATGTATTCCGACCAGTTGAAGATGTTCACCGTGCGCTCGGGGGCGGCCAGGGCGGCTTGGGAGCAGGTTGCGGCGAGGGCACCCAGGGAGCAGGCCATGGCCAGGCGGGTGAGGGCGGCGTGCAGCGATTTCATGCGACAACTCCATGTCTGAAATGTTCAGAACCATCTGATGGATCATTCTTGGCCGGATGGCCGGTGGAGAGAATGTTTGCAACGGTCAATAGGGGATATTTGACGTCATTCTTCAGCACAGTCTGAAAGTGGCCCGAGCTGGCCGGCCAACTGCCGGAAACGCCCCGGGGCGACACCGCTCCAGCGCTGGAAGGCATGGCGGAAACTCGCGGTTTCCTTGAAGCCCAGGGCTTCGGCGATGCGGTAGATGGGCAGGCTGTGCTGCCCCAGCAGTTGCTGGGCCCGGGCATAGCGCAGCTCGTCCAGCAGTTGCTGGTAGCTGGTGTCCTGGGCTCGCAGGCGCCGGCGCAGGGTGCTCGGCGAGCAGTGCACCTGGCGCGCCAGGCTGTCGAAATCCGGCACCGCGTGCAGCTGTTCATTGAGGATGCGCCGCACCTGGTCGATCCAGGTCGGCCGCGCGCTGAGTTCTTCATTGAGGCGGATGCAGCGCTGCAGCATGTCGTTCTGGGTCACCAGGTCCGCCAGGGGCAGGCGCCGGTCCAGCCATTCCAGGTCGAAGCCGATGGCATTGCGCCCGGCATTGAAGCGCACCGGGCAGTTGAAGGCCTGTTCATAGCTGTCCAGGTAGGGCTGGGGGCCATGCATCAGATGCACCTCGTGCAGGGGCAGCGAGCACCCCAGCAGGTCCTGGCAGGTGACCCGGTAGGACGACATGCAGAAGTCGGTGTTGAACACCTCAAGCTCGGTTTCGCTGTACTGGTCGGCGGTGAGCCAGGCCAGGCCGTCGCGGACCTCCAGGTCGAGGTGGAAGAAGGTGCCCAGCAGCAGCGGGTAGCGCAAGGCCAGGGACCAGCCCTCGCGCAGGGTGGCGCTGGTCAGCAGGGTCAGGCCGAACATGCCATAGGCCGAGATGTGCAGGTTGCGCCCCAGCACCAGCCCCAGGTCCTGGCGCAAGGCCACGGCGTTGCTGAACACGCGCATTTCCTGGCTGATGTTGATCAGGCTGTTGGGCAGGTCCAGGTCCGCCAGCTGGATGCCGCTGCCCTCCAGCAGGACCTCGGCGGGCACCTGGCTGTCGCGAAAGGCATCCAGCACCGCTTGTGTGGTGTGCAGGGTAGTCAGGCGAAGTGCGGCCATCATTGACCTCAAGGTGATATCGGGAGGCGAGACTGTAGGGGTTACGCGCGCGCGGTTCAATTGCCCCCTTGCAGGAGCTGGCTTGCCAGCGCAGGCGTCGGCGGGTGTAGCGCCAGGCTTGAGGGCCCTTTCGCCGGCAAGCCGGCTCCTACGGGGCGGGGGTTGGCGCCGATTTCCCAGGCACCGCTCTTGTAGGAGCTGGCTTGCCAGCGAAGGCGTCGGCGGGGCGGTGTCAGGCTTGAGGGCCCTTTCGCCGGCAAGCCGGCTCCTACGGGGCGGCGGTTGGCGCCGATTTCACAGGCACCGCCCTTGTAGGAGCTGGCTTGCCAGCGAAGGCGTCGGCGGGTGCAGCGCCAGGCTTGAGGGCCCTTTCGCCGGCAAGCCGGCTCCTACGGGGCGGTGGTTGGCGCCGATTTCCCTGGCACCGCCCTTGTAGGAGCTGGCTTGCCAGCGAAGGCGTCGGCGGGGGCGGCGCCAGGCTTGAGGGCCCTTTCGCCGGCAAGCCGGCTCCTACGGGGCGGGGGTTGACGCCGATTTCCCAGGCACCGCCCTTGTAGGAGCTGGCTTGCCAGCGAAGGCGTCGGCGGGGGCGGTGCCAGGCTTGAGGGCCCTTTCGCCGGCAAGCCGGCTCCTACAGAGGGAGTGTTCGGCTGGGGTGAACGCGGGTATCAAAAATTCGAAATTCTCTATACGCAGCGCCTTGGGCACTCTTGCCTCTATCACAACAATAAAAAGGTGATGTCCATGTTCAAGCTTTCAAGGGCGCTGTGCTGTGCCGCTGCATTGTTCACCGCCGGCCTGGCCCAGGCCGCCGAATCCACCGGCAACCCGATCGTCATCAAGTTCGCCCACGTGGTGGCCGAGAACACCCCCAAGGGCCAGGGCGCGCTGCTGTTCAAGAAACTCGCCGAGGAACGCCTGCCGGGGCGGGTCAAGGTCGAGGTCTATCCCAACTCGTCGCTGTTCGGCGATGGCAAGGAGATGGAGGCGCTGCTGCTGGGGGATGTGCAGATGCTGGCGCCGTCCCTGGCCAAGTTCGAGCAGTACACCAAGCAGATCCAGATCTACGACCTGCCATTCCTGTTCGACGACCTGGCGGCGGTGGACCGCTTCCAGGCCGCCGAAGGCAAGCAGTTGCTGACGGCCATGCAGGGCAAGGGCATTCTCGGCCTGGCCTACTGGCACAACGGCCTGAAGCAACTCTCGGCCAACAAGCCCCTGCATGAACCCAAGGACGCCCGCGGCCTGAAGTTCCGCGTGCAGGCCTCCAGCGTGCTCGAAGAACAGTTCAAGGCCCTGCGCGCCAACCCGCGCAAGATGAGTTTCGCCGAGGTCTACCAGGGCCTGCAGACCGGCACCGTCAACGGCACCGAGAACACCTGGTCGAACTATGAAAGCCAGAAGGTCAACGAGGTGCAGAAGTACTTCACCGAGTCCAACCACGGCCTGATCGACTACATGGTGATCACCAACGCGAGCTTCTGGAACGGCCTGCCGGCAGACGTGCGCGGCGAGCTGGAAAGCATCATGGCCGAGGTCTCGGTGGAGGTGAACAAACAGGCCGAAGCCCTGAACCAGAGCGCCAAGCAGAAGATCGTCGAGGCCAGGACCAGCGAAATCATCGAACTGACCCCCGAGCAGCGCCAGGCCTGGCGCGACACCGTGCGCCCGGTGTGGAGCAAGTTCGAGGACGAGATCGGCGCCGACCTGATCAAGGCCGCCGACGCCGCCAACCAGCGCCCCTGATCATCCCTCCCGGCCGTCCGCAGCGGACGGCCACTGCTCGTTTCGCGAGGTATCTCTATGCAGTCCCTGAGACGTATCTGGGAGCACCTGGAGGAGGGCCTGATTGCCCTGCTACTGGCGACCATGACCCTGGTGACCTTCGTCTACGTGATGCTCAACAACATCTACACCCTGTTCTTCGCTCTGGCTGACAAATGGGTCGCCAGCAGCGCCTTCTTCAACGTTCTGGGCGACGCCACCATGGGCCTGGCCCAGGACATGACCTGGAGCGTGGCCCTGACCAAGGCGATGTTCGGCTGGCTGATCTTCTTCGGCATCTCCTATGGCGTGCGCACCGCCGGGCACCTGGGAGTGGACGCCCTGGTGCGCCTGACCCCGCGCCCGGTGCAGCGCTACCTGGCGCTGCTGGCCTGCCTGTGCTGCCTGGTGTACGCCGGGCTGTTCATGGTCGCCAGCTACAAGTGGCTGAGCGCGATCATGGCCGCCCATATCGGCGCCGAAGACCTGGATCGCTTCGGCATCCGGATCAGCCACATCGTGGTGATCGTGCCCATCGGCTTTGCCCTGGTGCTGATCCGCTACCTGGAAATCTTCTATCGGATCCTCACCCGGCGCCAGGTCGGCCTGGGCTTGGCGGATGAAGCAGGGGAGGCCAGCAAGCTGGCCGGCAACCACGGGGAGCGTGACTGATGGCCGTGCTCTGTCTGTTCCTGTTCCTGCTGGTGTTCATGTTCCTCGGCGTGCCGATCGCCATTGCCCTGGGCCTTTCAGGGGCGATGTCGATCCTGATGTTCAGCCAGGATTCCCTGAGCTCCCTGGCGATCAAGCTGTTCGAGACTTCCGACGCCTACACCTTCCTGGCGATTCCGTTCTTCCTCCTGTCCGGGGCCTTCATGACCACCGGCGGCGTGGCCCAGCGTCTGATCGATTTCGCCAATGCCTGCGTCGGCCATATCCGTGGCGGCCTGGCGATTGCCGCGGTGCTGGCCTGCATGCTGTTCGCTGCCTTGTCCGGCTCCTCGCCGGCCACCGTGGCGGCGGTGGGTTCGATCGCCGTGGCGGGCATGGTGCGTTCCGGTTATCCGAAGGAGTTCGGCGCCGGGATCATCTGCAACGCCGGGACCCTGGGCATCCTGATTCCGCCGTCGATCGTGATGGTGGTGTACTCGGCGGCCACCGAGACCTCGGTGGGCAAGCTGTTCATGGCCGGGGTGATCCCCGGGCTGCTGCTGGGCCTGCTGCTGATGATCGCCATCTACATCGTGGCCCGAGTGAAGAAACTGCCGGCGCAACCGCGAGCCACCTTCCGCGAGTGGCTGAGCAGTGCGCGCCGGGCTTTCTGGGGCCTGCTGTTGCTGGTGATCATCCTTGGCGGTATCTACAGCGGCATGTTCACCCCCACCGAGGCGGCGGCGGTGGCGGCGGTGTACTCGGCCTTCGTCGCGCTATTCGTGTACCGCGACATGAAGCTGCGGGACTGCCCCAAGGTGCTGCTGGAGTCGGGCCGGTTGTCGATCATGCTGATGTTCATCATCGCCAACGCCATGCTCTTCGCCCACGTGCTGACCACCGAGCAGATCCCCCAGGAAATCACCGCCTGGGTGATCTCCGAAGGCCTGACGCCGATCGGTTTCCTGCTGATGGTCAACGTGGTGCTGCTGGTGGCGGGCAGCTTCATGGAGCCCTCGGCGATCGTGTTGATCCTGGCGCCAATCTTCTTCCCGATTGCCATGAAGCTGGGGATCGACCCGATTCACCTGGGGATCGTCATGGTGGTCAACATGGAGATTGGCCTGGTGCACCCGCCAGTGGGCCTGAACCTGTTCGTGACCTCGGCGGTGACCGGCCTGACCCTGGGCCAGACCATCCGCGCGGCCATGCCGTGGCTGATGATTTTGCTGCTGTTCCTGATCCTGGTGACCTACGTGCCGCTGATCTCCCTGGCCCTGCCCAACTGGCTGGGGATGTAGGAGCCGGCTTGCCGGCGAACCGCGCAGCGGCCAGGCGGTGCCGGTTCAGGGGTTGGACATTGGGGCGCGCCTGCGGGCGCTTTCGCTGGCAAGCCAGCTCCTACAGAAGGGCATATCCCCGTAGGAGCCGGCTTGCCGGCGAACCGCGCAGCGGCCAGGCGGTGCCGGTTCAGGGGTTGGATATTGGGGCGCGCCTGCGGGCGCTTTCGCTGGCAAGCCAGCTCCTACAGAACGATATATCCCCGTAGGAGCCGGCGAACCGCGCAGCGGCCAGGCGGTGCCGGTTCAGGGGTTGGATATTGGGTCGCGCCTGCGGACGCTTTCGCTGGCAAGCCAGCTCCTACAGAAGGGCATGTTTCCGTAGGAGCCGGCGAACCGCGCAGCGGCCAGGCGACGCCGGTTCAGGGGTTGGATATTGGGTCGCGCTTGCGGGCGCTTTCGCTGGCAAGCCAGCTCCTACAGTGGGATCGCGTTGTGGCCTGCCGGGTTCGGTTCAACGACCAATGCCCAGGAGCGGGTCAGGCCGATGGCGCGCGCCACAGGTACCAGGCCGCGGTGGTGCGCCAGGGGCTCCAGGCCTGGCCGATCTGACGCAGTTGCCGGGGGCCGGGCTGTTGCTCAAGGCCTTTCAGGCGGCGGTAGCCTTCGCGTACGCCAAAATCATCCACCGGCAATATGTCCGCGCGCTCAAGGCTGTAGATCAGCAGCATCTCCACAGTCCAGCGGCCAATGCCAGGCAACTGGGTCAGGCGTTCTATCAACTGTTCATCGTCCAGGCCGCGGGCGCTGGCGGCATCGGGCACGAGGCCGTCCAGGGTGGCCTGGGCGATGCCCTGCAGGGTCGCCACCTTGCGCGCGGAGAAACCGCAGCCGCGCAGGCTCTCCAGGCTGGCATCGGCCAGTTGCCGGGGTGTGGGGAAGTCCTGCCCGGGAAACAAGGCGCGCAGGCGGCCGAGTATGGCGTCGCCGGCGCGGGCATGCAGTTGCTGGTAGGCCACCGCGCGCACCAGCGCCTGATAAGGCTCGCGCTCCGGGCGGGGCTGGTGCAGGCAGGGGCCGACGGCGGCGATCAGCGCGGCCCAGTCGGCATCCAGGGCGGCAAGAAAACGAGTGGCGGGGCAGGTGGGCATCGGTGATCCGGAACAGGTGGCGGGGCGAGCGGCAGCTTAGCCCGCCGTCCCAAGGCCTGCACCCGGTCTCTTGCGCTGGAACTCGTGGCCCGGGCCTTGCACCCGGGCGCCGGGTTTTCAGTCCTTGGTCGCCGGCAGGTACAGCCGCTGCAGCACGTAGTGCAGGGAAGCGGCCAGGGTTTCGCCATGGCTGAGTTTTTCAAAACTGTGGTAGTCCAGGGCCAGCCCCGGCACCTGGGCCAGTTGCCCCTGCAACTGCCTGGCGCGCTGGTCGGCCTCGGGCCCCGGCGGCTGGCGCGGGTTGCCCGGTTCGGCGCCGCCACGCATCAGCAGCAATTGCGCATGATGGCCCTGCAGGCGCTCGGCCAGGCCCTGGGCCTGGCCGAGGATCAAGCCGTCGCCCCACCACAGCGAGGGGCTCGCCGCGGCGTAATGCCGAAACTCCCCGGGGTGCTTGAACAGTGCCTGCAGCACCAGCAGGCCGCCATAGGAGTGCCCCCACAGTGTCTGTTGCCCGGCGTCGATCGGCACCTGCGCCGCCACTGCCGGGCGCATGCGTTCGCGCAGCAGTTGCAGGAAGGTTTCGCCGCCGCCGCTGGGTTGCCCGGTCAACGGGTCTTTCTGCTCCGCGATGCCCGGTTGCTGGGGGGTGTAGTCAAAGGTGCGGGCGTTGCGTTCGATGCGCAGCGGGGTCTGGTAACCCACGGCCACCAGCAGCGGCGCCTGGCCCGGGTCCAGGCGCTTGAGCTGCTCGGGGTCGAGGGCGCCGATGGCGGCGTTGCCATCGAGCATCCACAGCACCGGGTAGCCCTGGGCCGGCGGCGCCTGCAGCGGCTTGCCGATCCACAGTTGGTAGTGCCGCTGGCCGTCGGCGGAGTCCAGTTGCAGGCTAGTGAAGCGGTAGGGCAGGTCCTGGCGTTGCAGCAGGCTGCGGTCCATGGGCTGGTCCGGGGCGGGGGCGGCCAGGGCCGCTCCCGCCAGGCCCCAGGCCAGGGCCAGGGGCAGGAAAAAAGTTCTCATCAGGCGTTCTCGGCGGGTTCTTGGTGATGGCTCAGAACGATGCAGTCAGGCTGGTGTACAGGGTGCGCCCGGGTTCGTTGTAGGTGGCGGCGCCGGCGCCGGCGATATTGTTCACGCCCTGGGCATTGCCTTCACGGAACAGGCGCTTGTCGAACAGGTTGTCGACCCCGGCGGTCAGGCTCAGGTTGCGGGTCAGGGCGTAGGTGCCGCTGACCCCGGCAATGGCGTAGGGCGCCAGTTGCTGGGTGGCGCTGCCGGTGACGCGGTCGCCGTGGTAGTCGTACTTCTTCGGCGTCTGTTTGCCGTACCAGGCCACGGTGGCCTGCAGCGACAGGTCCTGGGTGGCCTGCCAGTCGAGCATCGAGTTAAGGGTGTAGCGCGGGGTCACCGAAAGGTAGTCGCCGGTTTCCTTGTTCTTCGATTGCAGCATGTAGGTGAAGTTGTTGTTCCAGGTCAGCTGGCTGGCCAGAGGAATGGTCAGGGTGCCTTCCAGGCCTTCCACCAGGGCCTTGGGTACGTTCTCCCACTGGTAGATCGCCGAGTTGCGGTAAGCACCGCTGCCGCCGCTGGCACGGCTCACCGGCGCCAGGCCGGATTCCACCTTGTTCTTGTAGTCGTTGCGGAAGTAGGTCAGGCCGGCGACCCAGCCGTCGGCCTTGTATTCCAGGCCCAGTTCCTTGTTGACGCTGGTTTCCGCCTTGAGCTTGTCGTTGCCCTGCAGGTAGCAGCTGGTGCTCTGGCCGTAGCAGCCCTGGCCGCGGCTGTAGAGCAGGTAGTCGGAGTTGAGCTGGTACAGGTTCGGCGCCTTGTAGGCGCGGGCGATGCCGGCCTTGAGGGTCAGGCTGTCGCTCAGGGCGTGGGACAGGTTGAGGGATGGGCTCCAGTTGTCACCGACGATGCTGTGGTGGTCCAGGCGCAGGCCCGGGGTGAGCATGGTGCCCGGTTGCAGTTCGATGTTGTCTTCGGCGAACAGCGAGAAGATCTGCGCGCTGGACTGGGTGTCGCGGTTGCTGGAGGTCAGGCCGTTGACCGCGCCGCCTTCGCTGGTGCTCTGGGTGTTGGCGCTGGGGTCGTCGAGTTTTTGCTGGGACCATTCGCTGCCCAGGGTCAGGGTCTGCTCGAAACCGGCATGCAGCGGCAGGTTGAGCTCGCCATGGGCGGTCAGGTCGCGCAGCACTGCGGTGTAGAACTCGCTGTTGCTGAAGATGCCTTCGGTGCCGCCGGCCAGGCCTTCGTTGATCCGGGTGTTGCGGGTCTTCTCGTATTGCAGGTAGGCCATGGAACTGCCGAAGTCCCACTCGCCGCGGTGGGTCAGCGAATAGGTCTCGCGGTAGCTGCGGTTGGTCTCGTGGCCCAGCAGGCTCTGCACATTCTTGTTGCTGTTGGTGTTCTGGGTATCGCCGGTGTAGATGTTGCCCTGGCGGCTGAAGCCGGCTTCGAAGTCCAGGGTCTGGTCCGGGGTCAGGTGCCAGCTCAACAGGCCGTTGAGGTCCTTGTTGCGCACGCCTTCACGGCCGGCGGGCAGGGTGCCGACCTGGTTGCCGGTGCGCAGGGATTCATGGCCGGCGTTGATGTCGGCGTCGTCGGAATCGGTCTTGGCCACGTTGCCGTAGACCCGGTAGCTCAAGGTGTCGGTCAGCGGGCCGTTGAGGCCGAAGCTCATGCGTTGGGTGGCGCCTTCGTCCTTGTGGGTCGGGAACGAGCTGTAGATTGTCGCGTTGCCGTGGGTCTGAGTGCCGGCCTGCTTGGTGACGATATTGATCACCCCGCCGGCGGCGCCGTTGCCGTAGCGGGCCGCCGCCGGGCCGCGGATCACTTCGATGCGTTCCACCTGGTCGGCCGGCACCCAGTTGGTGTCGCCGCGGCTATCGCGTTCGCCGCGCCAGCCGTAGCGCACCGAGTTGCGGCTGCCTACCGGCTTGCCGTCCACCAGGATCAGGGTGTTTTCCGGGCCCATGCCGCGGATGTCGATCTGCCGGTTGTTGCCGCGCTGGCCGCTGGTGGAGTTACCGGTGAGGTTGACCCCGGGCATGGTGCGGATGATCTGCGACAGGTCATTGGCCGGTGGGCGCTTCTGGATGTCCTCGGCGGTGATCACCGAGACCCCCGGCGCCTGCTTGGTTTCTTCCTTGGCGGTGGCGATCACCGACTGCGGTTCCAGCTCCAGGGCCGGCTGGGCCGTGCCGTCGTTGGCGGCCTGCACGGCCTGGCTGAGCAGGCAGCAGCCGGACAGCAGGAAAGGGGCGAAAGGACGCATCGAGCGCATGGACATCGGTGATCTCCGGACAGAAGCAGAAACAGGAAGATCACGAATGATAATGACTGCTATTTGCGAGTAAAGCGCATTAACTTTCTAAACACTTCCAGGCCTGGACCAGGCCTGTTTTGCGCGCAGGTGCGGTTGTTGCCGGGCCTAGGCGGCGGGCAGCAGCAGGTGCATGCACAGCCCGGGCTGGCCATTGCTGGCCCAGATCCGCCCCTGGTGCAGCTCGACGGCGCGCCGGGCGATGGCCAGGCCCAGGCCGAAACCGTCGCCCTGGGCCGAGTCCAGGCGTTGGTAGGGCTGGAAGATGCGTTGCAGGTCCTGCTCGGCGACGCCGGGGCCCTGGTCTTCCAGGCACAGGTGCCAGTACGCGCCTTCGCGCCAGCCGCGCAAACTCACCCGGCCGTCGGCGGGGGAGTAGCGGATGGCATTGCGCAGCAGGTTCTCCAGGGCCTGGGCGATGCTGTCCAGGTGCACCTGGACCCGGCAGTCGGCGTCCAGCAGGCAGGGCAGGCGCTCGGCGTCCCAGGCGCTTTCGAAGCAGGCATCCTCGCGTAGGGCTTCCCAGATCGACAGCACCTGCACCGGCTCGGTGGCCAGTTGCGGGCGCTCGGTGTCGAGCCAGGCCAGGTCCAGGGTGTCTTCCAGCAGGCGCTGCATGTCGGCGATTTCCCGGTCCAGGCGCTGACGCAACTGCTCCTCTGGCAGTGCACTGTCATGGGCGATGCGCAAGCGCGCCAGGGGCGTGCGCAACTCATGGGACAAGGTGCGCAGCAGCAGGCGCTGCTGGGCCAGGCTCTGGCGCAGGCGCTCGGCCATGTGCTCGAAGGCCAGGGCCAGCTCCCCCAGCTCGTCGTGGCGGTTCACCAGGGGCGTGCCCAGGCCCTGGCTTTCCAGGTCGTCGGCGCGCAAAGCATCGGCGCGGTCGCGCAGGCGGTTCAGCGGCAGCACCAGGTGGCGGTACAGCAGCAGGCCGAGCAGGGCGGCCAGCAGGGTCGGCACCACGCCGTGGCTAAGCAGGTGGGTCCAGGGTGTCAGGCCACTGGGCAGCAGGCGCTCGGGCAGTTGCAGCACCAGCCGGCCCTGCTCCGGGTGTTCGGGGAACTCGATGCTGACGTAGGGCAACTGGTCCTGCAGGCGCCGGCTCATGGGCCAGTCGAGCTTGCGCATGAAGGTCAGGCGGCTGGCTTCTTCAGCGGTCAGCGCGGTGCTGCCCAGGCGTTGCAGACGCTCGCCCAGCACCGCGACCCAGGTGTCTTCCTCGGCGGCCAGGCGTTGTTCGAAAGCGTCCACCGCCGCCGCGCCGCCCTGGTGCCAGGCCGCCTCGGCCTGCTGGGCGTAGCTGGCCAGGTACTGGCGGTCGGCAGGGGCGAGGAAATAGGTGCTGCGCTCGGCGGACAGGCCCCAGGTCCAGATGATCCAGGTCAGCAGCAGGCAGAAGCCGATCTGCAGCAGGGCCAGTTTCCACAGCAGGGGATGGCGGCGCATCAGGGGCGTTCCGCTTCCACCAGGATGTAGCCGGCGCCGCGCACCGCCTGGATCTGCAGATGTTGCACGCCCAGTTCGACGAGCTTGCGCCGCAGGTTGCACACGTGCACGTCCAGGCCGCGATCCAGGCGGGTGTAGATGCGGTGCAGCACCTGCTGGTAGAGGAAGGGTTTGCTCAGGGTTTCCCCGGGATGCTCGCGCAGGGTCACCAGCAGCCGGTATTCGGAACCGGTGAGGCCCGCGGCGCGGCCCTGGTGCAGCACGTCCTGGGCCTGGTCGTCGAAGTCGAGGTCCGGGTCCTGGCGCGTGGCCTGCTGCTGTTGCACCCGGGCCATGCGCCGCAGCAGGGCGTCGGCGCGGGCATCCAGTTCGGCCAGGCTGAAGGGCTTGGGCAGGTAATCGTCGGCGCCCCGGGTGAAGCCGGTGATGCGGTCCTGCTCGGCGCCCAGGGCCGACATCAGCATCACCGGCGTGCCCTGTTCGTGGCGCAGGGTGTCCAGCAGTTCCAGGCCGTCCATGCCCGGCAGCATGATGTCCAGCAGCACCAGGTCGAAGTGGCCGGCCCGCACCGCGGCCAGCCCCTGGCGGCCGTCGGCGCAGGGGGTGACGGTAAAGCCGCGCTGGCGGAAATGCAGGTCCAGGTCGTCGCGCAGTCGGGCGTCGTCTTCGACAAGAAGCAGGGAGGGAGTCATGGAGGAGGGCACGTGAAGGAAAGGGGTTTAAATGAGAACGTTTAACATTCGCGAATATTGCAGCAATGGCCCTGGCTATGCAATTGCCATGTTGGCTGGAGGTGACCGGAATCAATTAAACAAAAAGTTGTTAATTCAACAAAACGTTGATAATTTTTGCTGCCGTTTTACTCACCGAGAGCACCATGACCCCCACTGCCGACCCCGTCCTTGCCGAGCGCCAACTGGTCCTGCAGGTGCTGCACGGCACCCTGAAGATGCTGGCGGGTGTGGTCGGCCCCCATGTGGAAATCGTCCTGCACGACCTCGACCAGCCCGAGCGTTCGATCGTCGCCATTGCCAACGGCCATGTCACCGGGCGTCGAGTGGGTGGCCCAGTGCTGGGCGGCCCCCGGCATGACCTGGGGTTCGCCGCGGTGTTGCGGGCCCTGGAGGACCGCTCCGGGAGCACGCCCCTGGTGCTGGAAAACTACCCGACCCAAGCCCCCGACGGCCGCGAGTTGCGCAGTTCCACCGTGGTCTTTCGCGACAGCGGCGGGCAACCCTTTGCCAGCCTGTGCAGCAACAGTGACCTGAGCGGCATCGCCGCGGCCCACGCCTGCCTGGGGCAGATGCTGGGGCTGGGGGCTGTGCCCGAGCCGCGAATCGCCGAGCCCCAGGACATGGAGCAGTTGCTGGCCCAGATCATCCAGGGCGCCTGTCCCGGCGGCGCACGCATGACCCGGCAGCACAAGCTCGACGCCGTGCGGCAGATGCAGGACCGCGGCGTGTTCATCGTCAAGGGCGGGATCGAGAAGGCCGCCGCGGCCCTCGGCGTGACCCGCTACACCATCTACAACTACCTGGAACAGATCCGCGCCCAAGGCGCCGAGGAATGACCGCGATGCAGCTCGATATCTTTCAAGTGGATGCCTTTACCTCCCAAGTCTTCGGCGGCAACCCGGCGGCGGTGTGCCCCCTGGAGGCCTGGTTGCCGGACGAGGTCCTGCAGCGCATCGCCGAAGAGAACAACCTCTCGGAAACCGCCTATTTCGTGCCCAACGGCGAGGTGTTCGAACTGCGCTGGTTCACCCCCGCGGTGGAAGTCGACCTGTGCGGGCACGCGACCCTGGCGGCGGCCTGGGTGCTGTTCGAGCAGTTGGGCGAGCGCCGCGACGTGCTGCGCTTTGCCACCCGCAGCGGCGAGTTGCGGGTCAGCCGCGAGGGCGGCCTGCTGTCCATGGACTTTCCCGCCAAGCAGCCCGAGGCCGTGGCGATACCTCCGGCCCTGCTGCAAGCCCTGGGATTGCCGGCGGCCGAGGCCCTGTACCGCACCGACGATTACCTGCTGGTGGTGGACGACGAACGCCTGGTGGAATCGCTCAAGCCCGATTTCGCCGCCCTGGCCGCCTTCGATGTGCGCGGCATCGCCGTGACGGCGCCGTCCCGGGAGTTCGATTTCGTCTCGCGCTGGTTCGGCCCGCGGGTCGGGGTCAATGAAGACCCGGTCACCGGTTCCGCCCATACCTCCCTGGCGCCTTACTGGGCCGCGCGCCTGGGCAAGCGCCAGTTGCGGGCGCAGCAGGGTGGGGCGCGCAAGGGCCAGCTGGAATGTCAGGTGCTGGACAACGGGCGGGTGATCATCAGCGGCTACGGCGCCTTGTACCTCAAGGGCGGCATTTTCCTCTGACGCGGCTGCGGCGCCGCTCTGCCCAGCAGGCCTGGCGCCTGCAGGCGGATTTGTCTCGGTGCTGCCTGCGGGAGTAGAGTCGCGGTTTTTTCGCCTGCTCAGGATGCTCCAGACCATGCAACGGACGCGCACCTTGCCCCGCCTTTCCAGCACGCCGCTGCTGGCCTTGCTCTTCGGCCTGTGGGCCGGCACCGCCCAGGCAGCCAGCCTCAGCCAGAGCCTGCTGGACTGCCAGCCGGAGTTTTTCAAGGCCCTGTATCAACAGCGCGCCGAACTCGGGCAAGTGGTGAAGCTGGCGGAGAATCAACGCCAGGGCATCGCCTGGATTCCGGTGGCGGAGCGCCGCGACAGCGCCACCGCGCTGACGGCGTTTTCCCGCCCGCTGCTGGATCAGGGCCTGCCCCTGACCGCCTACTACGATCGCCAGTTCGACCTGGGTGAGCAGGGCACCTTCCACTTCTGGGGCTTTGACATCGATGCCAGCCGCGAGGCCGTCATGGCCGCGCTGCCCCAGGCCGGTTGGCAGGAGGCCGGCGAATACTTCATCTCCCGACCGCAGATCAAGGCCAACGCTGCGGCGCCCTGGCAGGACAACCCAGGCGCCGCTTCGGGCATCGCCCCGGCGCCGGGTGCTGCGGAAAAGATCCTCATGCTCAGCGATGAAGGCGGCAAGACCCGCTTGCTCTGCTCGTTGCAGGGCAGCGTCGATCAGCCGCTGCTGCACCAGGAGCGGCCGGACCTGGCCCAGGGAGCGGGCCGATGAGCAAGCTGTTGAGCTTGAGCGCGGCGCTTGTGCTTGCCGGTTGCGCCCATTCGGGTACTCCCAAGGAGGCCCCGGCGCCGCAGCGTCCGGAGGGCATGTTCAAGGTGCTGGAGACCCCGGAGCTGGGCACCTACTTCGCTGCCAACTCGCTGGCCCTCTACCAGAACAACCCCAACCTGCGGCAGTTCTATCTGGTCAACAACTACGCCAAGCCTGCTCAGCTGGGCGGCGGCAAACCGCCGATCTACAGCTCGCGGGCGACTCGGGTGATCAACTGCGAGAAGGATGAGTCGGCGCAGTTTGGCCGGGTGTACTTTTCCGCGCCGTTCGCCCAGGGGGTGGAGGTCATGCGCAAGGAAGATCTTGCGCAGTGGGCTGCATTCCCTCGTCAGTCGTTGCTCGGGGAGCTGCGCAACATGGCCTGCGCCATCGACCCGACCCGGCTCAAGCTGGCTCCGGCCCCGAGTCGCTGAGGGTGTCAGTCAGGCCGGTTGTTCCGCCCGGCCAGGCCATGATCAGTTCGGCCTGGCCGGTATCGGGGTCGATGCCGTTGTCGATCACCTGGAAACCCTGCTGGCGGTAAAAGCCGATGCTCGGCAGGTTGGCGGCATACACCGCCAGTTCCAGGCGTGAGCGGCGCTCGCGGGCATCGGCCAAAAGCTGCGTGCCCAAGCCCTGGCCCTGGTGCTGCACGCCGACGAAAATCGCTGCCAGTCGATCCTCATGCAGGCAGTAGAAACCCAGGAGCTGGCCGTCGCGTTCGGCCACTCGGGTCTGGGCATTGGGAATGTAGAGGTTGCGCATGTCCTCGACCTTGCTGCGCCAGAAGTCGGGGTCGACAAAGTGGTGGGCCTGGATTGAAGCGTCCAGCCAGAGTGCCAGCAACGCTTCCAGATCGCGGCTTTGATAGTCCCTGATCTGCATGTTTGGGGGCCTGTCGGATTGACGTGTGCGCCGCACGCTACTCAGGTAGCGGCGGTCTGTCCAATTGTTGAGAGCCAAGGAAGTAATCGATGCTGGAAAGCAACCGCACCATCACCCTCTCGGGGGAGCAGGCACTGCAAGCCCTGGCGGAACTGGAGTTCGTCTTGATCTCGCTGCACAAGATGGGCGCCTATTACATGGATAAACCCGTGGCCGACTACCAGCGCGCCACCACTGATTTCATCGATGGCCAGCAGGTCACCCAGCGCCTGGCCCAGGTGCGCAGGATTCTCAGCGAGCCGTTCGACTGCACCCTGGGAGACGACCACATGGATGACATCGAACGCCACATGGAGGGTCTCGAACTGTGGCAACCCGAGTAACTGCACGGCGGATAGCCAGGGTTTTTTCAAGGAGCCTGCCATGTCGCGGATAAGCATCGCCGTGGCGACCCCCACCAGCAGCCTGGCGCTGGTGAAGTTTCTCCATCAGCGCCTGGGCCTGTCCCTGAGCGTTGCCCAGGGCCATCTGCGCCGTGGTGCCGAGGGCTTCTTCTACAGCGCCAAGCTGTTTCACAACGACCACGTGCAACGTGAACAGGAACTGCGGGACATCCTCGCCTTCTTCAATGAGGCCCTGGTGCCGCTGCTGATTGTCGAAAGCGACCCCGATGAGCCATGGCACGGGGTTGCGCCCGAACCGTTGCAGGACTGCGCGATGCCCCAGGAGCACTTGTTCAATCTGCTCCAGGCCTATGAAGAGGACTATCAATAAGGTCCGGGAGCGGGCCTGTGCCGCCTTTCCCGGGGCGGCACCGACAAGGTCGAAGCCGACCTCTATGCCGAAGCCACCCTGTAGCGCAATGAACAGTTCAGCCTGGCTTCGGCCATCATCACCGGCGCGACCTTTTTCGTGATTCCGTCCATGGCGAAGAACACCTTCACCCAGGAAACCGTGTTCAAGGACAAGGCCGGCAAGGAGCTGGGGCGGATTCGCAAGAGCGAGTCGGTGCGCACCTGGATGCAGTTGCTGCTGATCGTCGCCATTCCCTTCCAGCAGGACACCCGCGACGTGGTCCAGGAACTGGCCCGCAGCACCCTGGATGAAGCGGTGCAACGCCAGTTGTTGTAACCCCCTGCGCAGCACCTTATGGCAGGCATGAAAACGCCGCTGGCCCGGGGAGGGCCAGCGGCGTTTTTATCGGTCGGATCCTGCCTTGGCGGGAGCTTAGCGCTGGGTCAGCCAGTAGTCGTGGAGCGCCCGCGCTGCCGGTTCGATGGCCGCGACTTGCTGGCGATGCTGGTCCAGGTCCAGATCGGCCGGCAGTTCGAAGTTGTCCTGCTCGGCGCAGTCGATGATCGTCTGCAGCCAGGCGGTCTGTGGCGCCGGCATCTGTGGCCAGTTGCCCACCGCCACCCCGCGCAGGTAGCCAAAGCACCATTCCTCGGCCAGCAGCAGGTTCTGGCCCTGGTGCTCGGTGGTTTCGAAACGTGCGTGGAAGCCTTGGGCATCGCTGGCCAGTTGCTCGGCCAGGGTGTTGATGTGGCGCACACAGAGATCGATGAACTGCCGGCATTCCTCCGGGGTTTCCCAGTTGGGGTTCTCGCCGCCCCAGATCCCCGGGAACCATTCGGCGATGTCGACCTGGGTCGGGCCCGACACCAGTGCGGTGAAGTAGCCGTCCAGCTCGCAGGGGTTGAGTACCGAGTGGTCGTCGCCGTACTTGAGCAGGGTGTCTTCGAGGGCTTCGAAGTCGGCGGCGTTCAGTGGGGTGTTTTGCATGAGAGAGGTCCTGGAAAAAGCAGCGGCAAGTTTCCGGGTTCAGGCGCCAGGCTGCAAGCCTTGAGCGGCCAGCCTGACGGCTGAGAGCGCAGCATTCAGGTGCCGCGCAACAGGTCCTGGGAGTCCAGCAGGCGGTAGGCGATTTCCGGGCGCTGCTCCATGGCCCGGCGGATGGCGGCCGGGATCGATTGCCGGGTCTTGCGGCACAGCCCGGGCAGCTCGCCCAGGGAGATGGCGATACCGCGCATGCTGCGCACCCCATGGTCACTGGGGTTGATGTCGACGCGGATGCCCAGTTGCTCGTACATCCGCCGTTGCATGTGCTCCAGGTCCGCCAGGTCCTTGAGGTTTTCCAGGCGTTCGAGCAGGCGCTTTTCCTCCTGGCGCGTCAGATTGAGGATGCGCAGGTCGGCTCCGGGGGTGTCCAGCAACTGCTCGCGCTCGCAGATGCAGGCGCCGGGCGGACAGGGTTGGCGGGTGGCTGGGCTGGGGTTCATGGTGATCCATAATAGCGACCCAGCAGAAGCTGTCAGAGAAAATTATGCAGTCGGCCCACATCCGTTTCCCCGCCTGGTCCGTAGGGTCCTTTTCGGGTCACGGCGCAACGGGGGGGTGACCGTTCTGGTAACACCGTGAGCAGCAGCGCCGGGGAGGCGCTGCAGGATGGGGATAGGCTCGGGAGCCGGGGAAGGCTCGTTGAGTCAACGCTTGCAGAGGTAGTCCTGGGTCACGGTGGTTTGCAGGCAGTTGTACTGGCCCATGGTCCGGCAGACGGATTTTTCGCTGCCCGACTGCTCTGCGCTCTTGTAGCCCCAGACCTTGCAGCGTTCGGTTGCGGCGCTCAGGCCCTGGGCCGCCGAACTCTGGCCGTCTTCGAACTGACCCTGTTCATAGGACAGCTGGACTACGCCGTCATTCTTGCTGCCGCCGGTGGCTTCCCACTGCTTGGGAGTGGCGCAACCGGTCAGCACGACAGCGGCGAGGAGGAGGCTGGTGATGGTGAGTTTCATGATTGAAAACAGTCCTTTGAGAGAATAGCGAAGCGTTCGGCAAGGCTTGGGTGCATCGGGCCCGTTCCTGCCTGTTATGGTTTTTCAAGACGCAAAGAGCCCGGGCACCGCCATGCAGCGGTACGGGGGAACACTGTGGGGGGCGGGGGACTATAGCGGCGGCGGATGCCTGGGGTCGATTAGCACAAATGGGCTAGTGGCACCGGTGATGGCATGGCCCGTCGGGCACCAGGCTGGCAGTCGGCAGGCTTTGGGACAGCGCTTGGCGCAAGCCTGGCAGCCTTCGCGCGGCCCGTTTTCTGAAGCTGGGCATGGCTCAAGCCAGGAGCTGTTCCGCGAGCAGCACCAGGGCAATCAGGATCATCAACCCGCCCGACAGGCGACTGACCCACAGCGTTGCCACCGGCCGCGCCTGCAAGATGCTGCGTGAGCCGAAACCCACCAGCAGGTAGACCAGCCCACAGCTGACGGCATGCAACAGGCCCAGGGCGAGGATCTGTAGCGGCACTGGCCAGGCGGCCGTGGGGCTGGTGAACTGCGGCAGCAAGGCCAGGAACAGCAGGAAGACCTTGGGGTTGAGGCCGCTGACACACAGGCCCTTGAACGACCAGCGCGCCCAGGAAGCGTCGGCCTGGGCTGCGCCGGCCTGGGGCGTGGACGGATGGCGCAGCAGGCCGATACCCAGCCATAGCAGATAACCGGCACCAGCCACGGTCAGGGTTGACAGGGCCAGGGGATAGCGCGCCACCAGCCCGCCGACGCCGGCGGCCACCACCAGGGTTGCCAGCAGGTGCCCGCTCAGCAGCCCGGACACCGCGGGAATCACCACCCGGCCATTGAGCCCGGCGGAAATGGCGTAGGCCCAGTCGGCGCCGGGGGTGATCACGAACAACAACGACACCGCCCAGAACGCGGCCAGCATGCTCGGTTCCATGGCGGTTACCTCGAGCGGGTGCAGGTGGCGTGGATGAAGTGCAGCGTCGCTAGGTTTAGCGGCAAGCGCGGTTTGCCAAAGGGGGAGTGCATGGTGCTTTCTCACGGGCATCAGGTGGTCGTCCGCCGCGCAACAGCGATGCGAACAGTGGCTTGAAGGTTCGGAGAAAGAATATTGAAGATCGAGGGGGATATTTTCTCTAATATTCCAAGTGTTGATCTTGGATAGGGGAGAATTATCTAAATGGATCGAGTTGATCAGAAGATTCTTGCCGAGCTGCAAGCTGATGGCCGATTGTCGGTCACCGACCTGGCGGATCGGGTCGGCCTCAGCCTGTCGCCGTGCCATCGTCGGGTGCGGGCACTGGAACAGTCCGGGGTGATCCTCGGCTATCGCGCGCAACTGGCGCCCAGCGCCTTGGGGCTGAATTTCTCGGCCATGGTGTTCGTCACCCTGCGCGAAGGTGATCACCAGGCGGTGGCGGCCTTCGAAAACGCCTTGCAGGGCATTGCCCAGATCGTCGAGGCGCAGCGGCTGTTTGGCGAACCCGACTACCTGTTGCAGGTGATCACCCGCGACTTGCCGGCGTTCCAGCGGCTGTACGACGAACGCCTGTCGACCTTGCCCAACGTCCAGCGTCTGACCTCGACCCTGGTGATGAAGCAGGTGATTCAGGACCGCACCCTGCCGTTGTGATCGGGATCAAGCGCCGAAGGCCCCAGGGGTTTTAAGCTGCAGGCTCCTCCATCCAGGTTCCGTGAGCCGCCATGGCCAAGCCCTTTCCCCTGAACCCCAAGCACCCCGAGCGAATCTGCTGGGGCTGCGACCGCTACTGCGCGGCCAATGCCTTGGCCTGCGGCAACGGTTCGGACCGCACCATGCACCCGGCGGAGATGTTCGGGGACGACTGGTACCTGGACGGCGACTGGGGCATCGAGCCACCCGCCGACAGTGAGCCGGCGCCGAAACCGGCGGAGTAGCCGGCGTTTTTCGGCGCTGACGGTCCGTGCATTTAATATTACCCGGGTGATATTGAGTCTTTGATTAATGTCCGGGTAATATTCAGCCTGGTTTCCCTGAGGCTACTGCCATGTCTGATTTCCTCGCCCAACCCGTTACCGCTTTCCAGGCCCAGCAGGTGTTGGCGGCCGGCCCGTTGCTGGAGGTGGCGCTGGCGGTCAAGCGTGCCAGCGAAGAGGCGACGCCGCAGCCGTTGCTGGTGTTCGACGATGCCAGCGGCCGGGTCGTCGATCTCGACCTGCGAGGCAGTGTGGAGGACGTGCATCAGCGCCTGGCCGCCACGCCGCCGCCTGGCAACGGGCGCTATCGCCCGCGTCAGCCCGCCGCCGCGCCAATCGAGAGTGAAGAGGCAGCGCCCCGGGGGCGGGGGCGGCCCAAGCTTGGGGTCATCGCTCGGGAAGTGACCCTGTTGCCGCGCCAGTGGGAATGGTTGGCCGAGCAGCCGGGCGGTGCCTCGGCGGTGCTGCGCCGGCTGGTGGATGAGGCGCGCCGCAATGGCGCCGGAGCGCAGCGCCAACGGGCCGCACAAGAGGCGGCCTACCAGTTCATGCTGGCCATGGGCGGCGATCTGCCCGGTTATGAAGAGGCCACCCGGGCGCTGTTCGCCGCGGACCTTGCGCGCCTGCAACAGTGCATTGAGCTCTGGCCCGGAGATATTCGCGACTACGCCCTGCGCCTGGCCGGCGCACGGTGACCGGGCAGTGATGCATCGCCAGGCCAAGGCTTTGCCACAGCGCCCAGCCGGGCTCTGCGCTTCAGGCTGCGGTGGCCGGGGGCGAGTGGCCAGGCGTTGGAGGTTTCTGGCCAGCCCCCAGGCGCCGTGCTTTGGTGCTTGGGGGCATGGGCTGTTGGCCTGGGCAAACTAGCCGCGACGGGCCATCAGCAGCACCGAGGCCGCCCCCGACAACAGCACGGCGCAGCCACGGTTGAACAGGCGCTTGCCCCGGGGTTCGGCGAACCAGCGGCGCATGTGCAGGCCCATGTAGGCGTAGGCGCTGATGGCGATCAGTTCAAGCCCGAGGAACAGCGCCCCCAGCACCAGGAACTGCGCGCCTACCGGTTGCGCCGGGTCGACGAACTGCGGCAGGAACGCCGTGAAGATCAGCACCGCCTTGGGGTTGCCTGCCGCCACCAGGAATTCCTGGCGGGCCAGGGCCCACAACCCTGCCTTGGCCGCCGTCGACTCAGACTTCGCCTGCGGATTGTCCCGCCACAGTTGATACGCCAGGTAAAACAGATAGGAGGCCCCGAGGATCTTGATCCCGTAGAACAACAACTCCGAGGTTTGCAACACCACCGCCAGCCCGGCGGAGGTGAGGGCGATCATCCCGGCGAACGCCAACAGGCGACCGACGCCTGCCAGGCACGACGTGCGGTAGCCGTAGCGGGTGGAGTTGCTCACGGACAGCAAATTGTTAGGGCCGGGCGCCATGTTCAGAGCGAAGCAGGCCGGTAGGAATAAGGTCAGGGTGGCGAGGTTCATGGGGCTCCGGCGGGCGGTGGCAGGTCAGGTCTTGAGAATAAGAGATGAAGGGGCGGTTGAACAATTTTAGGTGATGGATGCGCAGCTTGAATCTCTGGTGCAGAGTGGCCGCTTCGATCCGAAGCAGGCACCAAGGATTGCATGCGGGGATAGTTTTCTGATGCTTTTGTGCGCCGTATAGTGGCAATGATTTTTTTTCGGTCAAAGGAATGGCTATGAACCCGCTCAATGGCCTCTCCATCGTTGCAGTTGGCAACCTTGGCATCGTAAGTGTCATTTCGTATTGCACGAAAAGGAGAATGCCATGCATGCAGGAATGATCCTTGCCGGAGTTGTCACCACGCTGGTGCTGCTGTCTGCATCGCCGATCCAGGCTGCGCCTCTGCCCACAGGCACTGTCAAGCAGGGTGGTATCTCGGTTCTGGTACAAGGCTCGGGAACAGATATTATCTTGATTCCAGGATTTGCGTCGTCCTACGAAGTATGGGCTGATTTGGCCTCCAGATTACGGCAGAGCCACCGTCTCCATCTCGTACAGGTAGCTGGTTTTGCTGGCTCACCTGCTGTAACCAATACAGACGGTCGAGTAATCGCGCCGACGGTCGAAGCTGTCTCTGAATACATCCGCAGCCAGCGCATCGAGGCGCCTGTCATCATCGGTCATTCGTTGGGTGGTGAGGTGGCGCTGATGTTAGGTGCTCGTCATCCCGATCAAGTGGGACGCCTGATGATTGTCGATGCGATGCCCTTTTATACGTTGCTGTTTGACCCCTCCGCGACCAGTGAAACGGCGGCGCCGCATGCTGCTGCGATGCGCGATGCAATGTTAGCGGCAACGCCTGAGCAGGTGGACGCCATGCAGCAGGCCTCCATCGCCCGTCTCGCCAAAACCGAAGCGGCCAGACCAAGCCTGGTCGCAGCGGGGATAAACTCGGACCGAAAGACTATGGCCGATGCGATGTATGAACTGATGGTTACCGACCTCCGGCCTGAGCTTGGACGCATCAAGGTGCCGGTCGAGGTCGTCTATGCCTACGACCTGCATTACGGCGTAGAGGCATCCCAGATTGATGCAATGTTCCGTAACGCCTATGCCTCGACCCCAAACATCAGCTTCAGGCGCATTGACGGCAGTTTTCACTTCATCATGCTTGATCAGCCAGAGCTGTTTGCCGGTGCTGTCATCAAGTATCTGAACCCCTGAGCGGTGGCTGGGTGGCTAGAGTGATGAATCACCGTTGAAGGGCACAGGCCTCGTCGCTGTGTTTGCAGGTCACCGACCGTCCGTTTTTGGCCGACTGTTGTCGCTCACGAATGACAGGTATGGGTCGATTGCCACCGTCAGCCAATGACGGCCTCTGACCCCGTGCCTATGCGCCATGGGTAGGACCAGCCCACTGCCCGACGAAGTCGTCAATTCTCCGTTCAATGTCACTCTCAACGGTCCGCAGCCGCAGAATAGGAATGCCACTTCTAGCCAAAATCTCATTTTTCATGGCGTCCCGAGCTGCCTGCACGGGGCGGTCGTGGTACCCGCCATCGACCTCGATCACCCCTATCGGTTTCTTGCCCACTTTGAAATAGATCACGAAATCGCAACTGGCGCGCCTCATGAACGCCCGCTGGGGCTCCGTCCAGTCGAGACTGCCCGGCGATGCAAGCTTATCCAGCTGGATCTGTGTGTGGTATTTCAATGCCTGGCACGCCGGGGCTGACAGCGCTTCGCGTAGCAACTGTGCCACGATCTGCTCGGACTTGTAGCGTGAATCCTCGGGCCGCAGGCGGGCGTCCAAACGTACCAGAGACTGGTCGAACTCGCGGTAGAGCAAATCGAATGCCGACACCACCGGCGCGCGTACGACCTGTTCGTCCTGCGCGTAATAGCTGATGTAGCGGATCAGCGCGGCGATGTGGCCATTGTTGTCAGTGAACACCTCGTCGCCGGTCACCAGAGTGAAGCGATGCTTGGCCCGCGAAACTGCCACGTTGATCATGCGTGGGTCGTCGACGAAATCCAGGCGTGTTTGCGCCTGGTTGTAGCGCTTCTTGTCCAGTACGGTGGAGAAGACGATCTCGTCGCATTCGCGCCCCTGAAACTTGTGCACGGTGTCCTTGATGAAATCCGTCGGCAAGTGCGTGTCGCAAAGGTTGACTTGCGCCCGGAACGGGGCGATGTAACCGCGGCCTTCGCTGTCCATTCCGACGGGCTGCCCTTCGTCTTCCAGCACCTTCAGCAGGGAGTCCAATTCCCGAAGGTTGGTGTTCTTCCTGGCGTGGTTGCCCTTGGCTGTCACCACTAGGCGCAGGGGGGCTTCGCCCTTGTCCTCGGTCATCGGCACCAGTGCGTTGTCGTAGAACTGCTGGTTGCAGAACTGGATGATCCTGGGGTGGCAGCGGTAATGCTCTTTCAGCAGAGTTCTGGGCAGCGTGTCCTGGAACACGGCAATGCACGAATCCAGCAGGCTGTAGTGCTCGCAATCGTAGGCCTCGGCGGGCGCTTGAAGCCCCAGTACCACAGGGATATGCGGCAACTGGCGGTTGTCTCCAACGACAATCAGGTTCTTGGCGCAGCCCAGTGGCAGGATGCCCGGCACGATATCCTGCAAAGAGGCTTCATCGATGATCACGTAGTCGAGGACCGCTCCCGGCGCGATCGAATTGACGATGGAGTGCGTGCCGCTGCCCAGGATAGGGAAGCGCTGCACGAAGGCATCGAAATGCCGGCAGTAAGTTTTGACATCAAAGCTGTCCGACGGCGGTACCTGAAGTTGCAGATGCTGTTTCAGATGGTGCATCGATGCTGTTGTCAGTTCTTTCAGCTGGGCCGTGAAATTCGCGTGTGCCAACGATTCACGGCACGCCCGCAGCTCCGCTTCCTTGTCCCGTAGCGATTTGTCGTAGTAGTGCATCTGCAGTGCATGGAAAATGGCCATGCGCGCCTCGCCCTCGGCGAAGGGTTTGGTACGAAAAATTCTGAATTTGAACAGTAGCTCGATGCGGTCTTTGAGATGAATGCGCTGCTCGCCGAGGTAAGCCAGGTAGGCCATGAGGTCCGCAGTCTTGCGCGGTGTCAGGCCGTACTTGTCGAGCGGGCCTGTGGCCTGCACATCGCTTTCCGCCTGCCACTGCTGCAGGTAGCGCCGCTCAATGATCAACTCGTCCAGCTCGATTTGCAGTTGTGCCGCCCTGTTGTGGTCTTGCAGGTGCTGCTTCAAGCGGGTCAGCAACGCCTGGATCTCATCCAGGGACGGTGCCTGCTCGGGTGCGCTTGATGGCCACACAGGCAGGTCGGCGAAGAAGGCTTGACGTTTGTCTTTACTGCCTAGCTTGGCGACCAAGTGGCCCAGGCCGTATTTCTCCAGCTTTTCGTAGACGTTTTCCACGGCAGCATTGTTGTTGGACAGCACCGCTACCGTCTGCCCACGTAACAAAACATTGGCGAGGATGTTGAGGATCGTCTGGGTTTTTCCGGTCCCTGGCGGGCCTTCGATCACGCTAATTTGCGCACTGAACGCCCGCTCGACCGCCTGTAGCTGACTCTCGTTAAGTCCGAACGGATAGATTAGCCCCTGACCCGGCGCCAGCGTGCCGTTGCGCCCCGTGCAATAGGCTTGCAAGGCAGTGCCAGCGATGGCGGGCAGTTTTTCGAGCTGGCGCACCACATTGCTGGCAATTTCACGATCAGTCTTTGACTCAGCGTGATCCTGTCGGGTATTTGCCACGGTAGTGAAATAGCGGAAGGCCGGCGTTTCCTTCATCGATGTCGGGGCGGTAAAGCCGATACCGTCCATCTTGTAGACATAGGGCTTTTTGGTGCCTGGGTAGTGCACGACGGCATATCGCTCGCCGTAAATCGTAGCTTTGGCAATGGGCGTGACGATCGAGCTGCCGGGCTTGTGCAGCAATACATGGGTCAACTCGCGGGTGGGCGAAACTTGGCAGTTGATGAGCGGGCGGGTGTATTTTTTTTGGGAGGGGAAGTGACAGGTCAGTTCCAGGGCTTCGTACTTGTCGCTCCAGCGGATCGCCCAGTCGTTGATCTTTTCAGTCTTGTCCTCACCATCCACCTGAATCGAAGCCATATTTCATATCCCTATGCGCATGACATCCGGCTTCGTCTCGCGCCGAATGCTACTTTCTCCAAGAGCAATCATATTGCCATCATTGCGTGCAGGGTCGATACCCGGTTCATGGGTTTGCTTATCTTCTGTGCTTCCTGCCCAGAGCAGCCCATCGCAAATGGCAGCTAGCGACCCGAAGCTTCCGCTCGGATGATCGAAGTCAGCCCCAAAGCGGACGTCTTAATGGGTGATCAGGTTGGTATCTACAAACTGGTAGGTGAACACCATTGGGTCGGCAGTCAATCCATTCTGCTGCATGTATTTGGAATAGGAATCCCATTTGGCATGGATACGATTGGGAAAGTCATTTGGCAGATCCATCTGCTCGGCGACTATTTCAAACCACGTTCCCTGGGTGGCATAAGTCTCGCGTAGTTTGGGCTCCAGTTGAGCCAAGGCGCTCAACTGCTCTGGCTCAATCCTGCCGATGGATTTCAGAACGTAAAAATCCAATAGCTTTAGAAAAGGTTTGCCTTCGTAACGACTCATGGCTGCATCCTTACGCATGGTGTGATTGATACTTGACGCTTCGATTGGCAGAAATACGCCTGCAGCCTTATTGGCAAAACTGATAGGCGTGAAGAGCACCAATAACACGGATAACAGCCTGGAAGTCCGCTTCATGGCTTTTTCACCTCGGTAATGAGTCAATGATCGGCTCGCGGCAACGCTCCAGTTAGCTGCTTTGCAGTCTGAGCTTGGGACTGGTGATTTTCCACCTACGACAGGCGAATGGGGTGAAATGACGTTGCATACTCTAAACGGCTGTTTCTGGACGATAGACGTCTCTAAGAAAACTCTACATTGCCCTTTATCAGGCTTGCTTGAACCTAGCTTGATGCCTCCCTACCCGGTGAGTAATAGCCAGCGTGGCGGGTCAAGGGCGGGCGAAGCTTCTGCAGCGTAAAGACTGCAAAGAGGCAGCGCAGGACCGCGGCAAGCCCCTCTCGCTGCCATGGCAGGGAGAGGGGCAACCCTGATCAGCTGATGTTGATATAGGGGTCCCAATCGCAGTAACCGACGACCTTGTTGTCGCGGTCAACGATCATGAAGGCCCAGGTGTAGGTAATGCTGCCTTGGCGGATGGCGTCACCTTCCCAGTAGAAGTTCCTTACCACTTGCGCGATGGGGGGGCCGGAAGGGTTGTTCACGTCGATGATGGGCAGGGGCGTCTGGTCCAGGACCTGCGCTCGGACGTTCTGCACATGGTCCAGGTCGGTATCGGTCACCGGCGGGTCGGACTGCTTGTACTTGTACAGCAGCACGGCGTAGTCAAGCCCCTTGGACAGGCTGGTGGTTCGCCAGCGAATATGGTCGCCCTCGTGGACGTTGACCACCAGTTCATCGGTCCCCTCGGAGATCTGGTTGGTCTCGTTGCGCCGGGCCACCATATAAATTGCCTGAGTGGAAAGTCGCCCAGACGAGTTGGTGTAGTCATAGAGGTGGGTGGGTTTCGTCGAGTCGGTCTTTTGGATATGGAACACGTTGTTGTCGAACTGTTGGCCCTCACTGTTGAGGATGGTGTCCACATCAATGGTGATCATGATGTCCAGGATGTTGTCGTTCATGTCCAGCTCCCTGCTGTCGCGTTGGAGGCCCGGGTTGCCCAGGCGCGGTGGCTCTCACATTTGCGGGACGCGACCACCGAGCATCAGTACGCTGGCCCGGCATGCCGACGGCGGGCTTGATGCACTTCCATGCAGTCGCGAGTGGAATCTAGATCCCCAAGACCGTTAGTCAAATGACGCTGCGGTAAAAAAACCTGAAGAAGACGAGCGGCGTGTTCCGCGGCGGGCCGGCCTTGCAGAGGCCGTTGGAGCGGGCGCGCCGCCAAGGTGGCCTGGGTCGGGCCCCGGTTGCGTGCTGTGCCCGGCACGACGGAGCCGCAGGCGGCCACACGGATCATCCGCCGCGGTTTATCATGGCTCGCCATTGCCCCTTGAGCTTGGGCAACGGCATTTGCTGCTCACCGATTACGGACGCGCCGACCATGTCAGACTTGCCCGAGCACCGTTCCAGCCCTGCCGGCATCCCCCAGTTCCCCGTGTGCCACGCCCGTGGCGGCACCTCCACCGGCCTGATCCTGGCCCGGGAGGCGCTGCCCGAGGACGAGGCCCTGGTGGAAGAGCTGCTGCGCCACTTGATGGGCGTACCGCTGCAGGGCGAGTGCCCGGGCAACAACCAGATCACCGGCCTCGGCCGGGGCGGGCCCACCAGCAACAAGGTGTTCATTGTCGAGCGTCGCCCGGGCGAGTCGCGAATGATCAGCACCCTGGCGCAGATGGCGGCGGGTAAGAGCGCCATCGACTGGAGCGTGAACTGCGGCAACATGTCCGCGGCCCTGCCGCTGTATGCCTGGCAACGGGGCTGGTTGACCCCCGAGGGGGACAGCGGGCAGATCGAGATCTATAACAGCAACACCCGGACCACCCTGTATGCCCGCCTGGGGTTCGCCCACGGGCAGTTGCTCAGCGACACGCGCATCCCGGGGGTGAATGGGGTGTTTCCCGGGGTCGACCTGTTTCTCCAGGACCCGGTGGGGGCCAAGACCGGGACGCTGTTTCCCACTGGGCAGGCGCAGGACGTGCTCGACGGCATCGCCGCCACCTGCATCGATGTGGCGGTGCCCATGGTCATCGTCCTTGCGGCGGATCTGGGCAAGAGCGGCGAGGAAACCCCGGCGCAACTGGACGCCGACCCGCAGTTCAAGGCGCGCCTGCTGGAACTGATGGTGCTGGGCGGCCTGCGCATGGGCTTGCGCCGGCGCGATGGCGGCCTGATGAGCGCCGACGACCTGCGGCGCAGCGAGACCATTCCGAAGATCTGCATGGTCAGCCCGGCCCGGGAGGGCGGCGACATCGCCACCCGTTACTTCACCCCGCAGAACGCCCATCCGTCCCTGGCGGTGTCCGGGGGCTGCTGCCTGGCGGCGGCGTGCTTGGCGCCTGGTACCGTGGCCCAGCGGATGCTGGCTGAAGTACCTCGGTTGGGAGCGACCCTGGGTGAGCATCGGGTTGCCATCGAGAACCCGGCGGGGGTTCTGCAGACCCTGGTCAAAGCCCGTCTGGAGGGCGCGCAGTTGCTGATCGAAGGGGCGGCCTACCGGCGCAGCGCGCAGATTCTGCTGCAAGGCCACACACCGCTGTACAACGCCTCGCCCGAACTGATCGCCGCCCTCGGCTCCTTGTAGCGGCTGGCGCAGGCGTCGCCAGCGATCCGTCAATCGACGAGGCGCCTGCGGCAACGGCGAGGCAAGCTCCCGGGGCTGGCGGGGAACGCCTAGCCGAGCCTCTTCAATTCCACCCGCAGCTCCGGCGGGGCCCTGAATATCAACGGCAGATCAGCGAGCCTCGGCAATATCGGGAAGAAACTGCGGAACCTTCTGGCGCAGCAACTGAATCAGCTCCGGGTCCATGAAGTCGTAATCATCGGGAATGTTCAGGCACACAATCTGCTGCTCGCGCAGTTGTGCCTTGAAACGCTTGCGCAGCTTTTCCCGGTGTCGGGTTTCCATCACCACAATCAGCCCGGCCCACTCCACCAGCTCCGGGCCCAGGGGCACCTCGGCGTCGTGGTTGAGGCCCGCCGAGGCGGTCTCGATGCCCGGCCAGTCGGCGAACAGCTGTTCGGCGGTGGGGCTGCGCAGGCGGTTCTGACTGCAGACAAACAGAACGTTGAGCAAGGCGGGTGCACTCCATGGCAGATAAGGTCGAGGTGATGCTCTTCACGGCTGGCGAACGGGTTACCGGCTGCTTGTTCGGTTCAGGGGGTGATTGAGCGGGGATGGAAGTCTTGGGGGCTTTTTACGCCCTGTCCAGCCCTTATTGAGGAGGCGGGCGCTTTCATTGGTCAGGTGCATTTGCCTGGCAACCGTTGGCACTGCCAGACTGTCGGCCTGTTCCTGCACTCAGTTCATTGCCATGTCCACCTCCTTCCTTACCGCCCCGCACCTGGGCCTGGCCCTGCGGCGCTGGCGCCTGCTGCACCGGGTCAAGCAACAGCACGCCGCCGAGCTGTTCGGCGTGGCGCAGTCGAGCATTTCCCGTTGGGAGAACGGCCAGCAGGCAATGGAGCCGGCCGAGCGCGCGCGTCTTGAGCAACTGCTGGCCGCCAACCTCAGTGCCAGCGCCGACCAGGCCCTGGCCCGGCTGGTGAGCGACAGCCCGCGAGCGGTGCACCTGGTGTGCGACCTGACCCATCGGCTGCTGGCCTGTTCGCCGGCCCGTGCCGGGCAGTTCGGGCTTCCCCTGAGTGAGTTGCTGGGCCAGTCGTTGTGGGGCTTTTGTACCGAGGAAATCGTCTGCAAGGAGGCCGCGCTCGACGACCTGGGCTGGCGCTCGCTGCTGGCGCCGCCGTCCGTGGAATTCTTCAGCGGCCACAACGATTCGGCCATCGTGCCCATTGCCCCGAGCCGGTGCCGCTGGACTCGCCTGAACCTGTCCGACGGCAACGCCGTGCGGCTGGTGGAAACCCTCTGAGCGCAGTCGAGCCTCGCCACGGATATTTTATCCGTGGACCTGGATGCAGTGGCTGACTAGTCTGCTTGGCCAGCGTCCGCGGTGCTTGGTGCGGATGATTGCCCAGTCACTTTCGCCCACCAACACAGGCTTGAGCATGAACAGCGAACTTCTCAGCGGCCGTCTCGACTTTCTCCGTGAAGCGGAAAAACTCAAGGACGTGCTGCGCAGCGCCCACACCTCCAGCGGTCGCCAGGAAAGCACCGCCGAGCACAGCTGGCGCCTGTGCCTGATGGCGCTGCTGTTGGAAGACCAACTGGGCGAGCTGGACCTGCTGCGAGTGCTGAAGCTGTGCATCGTCCACGACCTGGGGGAGGCCATCCATGGCGATATTCCGGCGGTGGAGCAGGCCGGCCACCCGGACAAGAGCCAGCAGGAGCGCGAGGACCTGCAACTGCTGGCCCGCACCCTGGACGCTCCGGCGCGCCAGCGCCTGCTGGAGCTGTGGGACGAATACGAAGGCGCCAGCAGCGCCGAGGCGCGCACGGTCAAGGCCCTGGACAAGCTGGAAACCCTGCTGCAACACACCCAGGGGCAGAACCCGGCGGGTTTCGACTACCGCTTCAACCTCGGCTACGGCCGCCGCTATACCGATGCCAGCCCGCTGTTCCAGGCCCTGCGCCAGCAGATCGACGTCGATACCCAGCGCCGCCTCGATGCCCAGGCTCAGGCCGCTGTTCCCCATCGGCTGGGCTAAAAGCCTGGGCGCCGTTCGCCAGATCCAGAACAGGTTTCCAGAGGGCAGGGCGCCCGCGCAGGAACCTTGCAGGCGTCATGGTTTTTTTCTGCCAGGGTCATCAAGCGGGTCTATTTTTACCTTCGGTTGCCGTTCACTACGCTTTTCATACGCACGTCCAGCCTCGGGCCCATATCGAGCAGCCGGGTAGGGATGACCGAAGGAGAGTCCCATGTCCAACGAATCCAAGTGTCCGTTCAAACACACCGCCGGCGAAGGCACCAGCAACCGTGACTGGTGGCCCGGCCAACTGAACCTGAAGATCCTTCACCAGCACTCGCACCTGTCCGACCCCATGGCGGAAGATTTCAACTACGCCGCCGAATTCAACACCCTGGACCTGGCCGCAGTGAAGCGCGACCTGCTGGCACTGATGACCGATTCCCAACCCTGGTGGCCGGCGGACTTCGGCCACTACGGCCCGCTGTTCATCCGCATGGCCTGGCACAGCGCCGGCACCTACCGCATCGCCGATGGCCGCGGTGGTGCCGGTGGCGGCCAGCAGCGCTTCGCCCCGCTCAACAGCTGGCCGGACAACGTCAGCCTGGACAAGGCCCGGCGGCTGATCTGGCCGATCAAGCAGAAGTACGGGCGCAAGCTCTCCTGGGCCGACCTGATCATCCTCACCGGCAACGTCGCCCTGGAATCCATGGGCCTCAAGACCTTCGGTTATGCCGGTGGCCGCCAGGATGTCTGGGAACCGGAAGACAACGTCTACTGGGGCAGCGAAACCACCTGGCTCGACGACCAGCGCTACAGCGGCGACCGCGAACTGGAGAACCCCCTGGGGGCGGTGCAGATGGGCCTGATCTACGTCAACCCGGAAGGCCCCAACGGCAACCCCGACCCGCTGGCGGCAGCTCGCGACATCCGCGAAACCTTCGCCCGCATGGCCATGGATGACGAAGAAACCGTGGCCCTGATCGCCGGCGGCCACACCTTCGGCAAGACCCACGGCGCCGGCCCGGCGAGCCACGTCGGTCCGGAACCGGAAGCCGCTGGCCTGGAACAACAGGGCCTGGGCTGGAACAGCAGCTTCGGCACAGGCGTTGGTGGCGACGCCATCACCAGCGGCCTGGAAGTGATCTGGACCACCACCCCGACCCGCTGGAGCAACGACTTCTTCGACCACCTGTTCGGCTTCGAATGGGAACTGAGCACCAGCCCCGCCGGCGCCCACCAATGGCAACCCAAGGCCGGCGCCGGGGCCGACAGCGTGCCCGACCCCCATGACCCGAATAAACGCCGCACGCCGTCGATGCTCACCACCGACCTGTCGCTGCGTTTCGACCCGGCCTACGAGGCGATCTCCCGGCGCTTCCATGAGCACCCCGAGCAACTGGCCGAAGCCTTCTCCCGCGCTTGGTTCAAACTCACCCACCGCGACATGGGCCCCCGGGCCCGCTACCTGGGGCCGGAAGTGCCGGCCGAAGAACTGATCTGGCAAGACCCGATTCCCGCGGTGAATCACCCGCTGATCGACGCCCAGGACATCCAGCAGCTCAAGGAGCAGATCCTCCTGTCCGGGCTGTCGGTGGCGCAGCTGGTATCCACCGCCTGGGCCTCGGCCTCGACCTTTCGCGGCTCCGACAAGCGCGGCGGCGCCAACGGCGCACGGATTCGCCTGGCCCCGCAAAAAGACTGGGAGGTCAACCAGCCGGCACAACTGGCCCAGGTGCTGCACAGCCTGGAAGCGGTGCAGAGCGCCTTCAACAGCGCCCAGGCTGCTGGCAAACGCGTATCCCTGGCGGACCTGATCGTCCTCGGCGGTTGCGCGGCGCTGGAACTGGCGGCGAAAAATGCCGGCTACAGCATCAGCGTGCCGTTCGCCCCAGGGCGCATGGATGCCAGCCAGGAACAGACCGATATCGAATCCTTCGCCGTGCTGGAGCCCGTGGCCGATGGCTTTCGCAACTACCTCAAGCCGGTTTCCGGCGTCACCGCCGAAGCCCTGCTGGTGGACAGAGCGCAACTGCTGACCCTGACCGCACCGCAACTCACCGTACTTTTGGGCGGCCTGCGAGTGCTGGGGGCGAACGTCGGGCAATCGCCCCACGGCGTATTCACCACCAGGCCGCAGACCCTGAGCAATGACTTCTTCGTCAACCTGCTGGACATGGGCACCCAATGGAAACCCCTGTCCGAGGCCCGCGAACAGTTCGAAGGCAGCGACCGCGCCAGCGGGCAATACAAATGGAGCGGTACTCGCGTGGACCTGTTGCTAGGCTCCAACTCGCAACTGCGGGCCCTGGCGGAGGTGTATGCCGCGGCGGATGCGGGTGAGAAGTTCGTGCGCGACTTTGTCGCGGCCTGGGACAAGGTGATGAACCTGGATCGGTTCGATTTGCGTTGAGGGCAAGGGATTAACGTCCAGCAATTGGCGGCCCTCGACTTGAGTATTCAGGTCGAGGGCTACGGCTGTCTGTGGCAAGTGCTGGCGGATTCCTCGACCCTCCTGTTCCCCCCAGAATCAGTGTCAGGCAAAAGGCTCTGCGAACTCGCGCGGTGCTGGGTCCACTATGGCAAAATGCCCTGCATCAATTCAGGGAGTCAGGGATGAAAGCTATTGTCATCGCAGCGCTACTGTTACTTACAGGTTGCGTAGCAAAGGTTGTTGAATACAAGGCATTGCCTATTACACAGAGTCAGGCGGAATCGATCATTGAACAGGTACTGATGGAACAACCGCTGAAAACCAGGCCCGAACAAGTGTTCTTCACGGACGAATATATTGGCTACGGCAGTGGGACCATTTCTGCTACCAGTGGCTTTGCAAGTGCAACGCCTATCGGTGTAGGGGCCATAGCAGCCGGCAGCTCCAAGACTTCCTCCAAAGCGGTGCAAACCCGTATCTACTTCAACTCGATAGGTAGCGTCACGCTCTACTCAAAGCGTGGTCGTTGGGTCGTACAGACCAGGAACCAGGCAGGTGGCGTGCTGAACAGCTCGCAGGTCGACACGCAGCAGAAGGCTCAGCGGTTCGTTGACGCAATGTTGTTTTTCAAACGCACCTGATGCAGCGCAGGATCGCTCACTGATAGGCAGCGGCAGGTGATGGCCCCGAGTCGCTTGATCTGCTTCAAGGCCACTTCAGACCGGGTAAAACGATAACGCCTCCCTAGGGAGGCGTTTTTGCCGGCGCGATCGAGGCGTTTCGAGCACGACTGGCGGCAATCAAGGCGGGCCATATAGCGCCCGCCACGCGCTTACTGGGTCTTGAGGTACTCATTGAGAAACGCCTGGGCATCGCCGTAGCTGGACAGGTTGCTGTCATACCCCACCTTCAGCGGCTTGGCCTCACCCGGCAGATGCAGCTCGCCATAGCCTTCCTGAAGCAGCAGCACCACGAACTTCTGCCCGTCCACCTGAGTGAAGTAACGGGTGTCGCGATCGGTTTGCTCCACGCTCATTTTCTGAATGCGCAGGTTCCAGTCGTGGTCGGCGTCTTCCACCTGCACCAGCGCCTGATGGGCGCTGCGCTCACCGATGCGCAGGGTCCAGACCTTCACCCCGTGGGGCCCGGTGTAGGCCACGATCTTGTCCGCCACCTGTGGCCGTTCCTCGGCCTGGGCCAGCCCGGCTCCCAGTACCCACGCCATGACCCATGCGGCCGCCCAGCGGTAATAAAGCTGCATCCTTCTAGCTCCTGAACATGAAAAAGGGCGTTTATTGAAGCCGACCCGGGCGGCGCTGCCAAGCACCCAGGGCAACAGGCGAGATAAAAATCCCTTCGTGCACAACCCACGTCGGGCCACCCGCGAGTGGATTACCATCCGCCGCCTTCGCGCCCCGCACGCGCTGGAGCGATGCACTGGCCCGGCAAGGCTGTTGGTCAGCCTGCAGCCTTCTCAGGGCTGAAAAAACTGCATGAGTGAATGCTGGCCGTTTACGCTGGACCAACCCGCCACCGACCTGTCGCGAACAGCACACTCTTTGCGCCCCCGGCTAAATGCAGGTCGCAACCGTGGCAAGGCAAAACGTCGCCAGCGGTAGTCTAGGACGACCATCTGGGAGACATTCGATGATTCGACGCGCTTGCTTGGTCGCTCTAATGACAATGACGGCATCAACCGCCTTTGGCGGCCCTGGCTACGATCATCTCTATGCTATTGGTGACAGCTACTCTGACAACGGTGCGGGTGAAACCTTCACCCGAACAATGGCCGCACAGAAGGTCAAAGATGCACAGGCGCTACCCGGTTCGTTGTATTGGCAGGGACGCTGGAGCAATGGTCCCACCGCCGTCGAGCACTTGGCGCAGGCCTTGAAAATCCCCTTGACCGACTACGCGATTGGCGGCGCCAAAAGCGGCAGCGGCAACTACTACGCCTGGATGCAGCCCTCTCGCGACACTGGGGTTTTCGGCCAGATCGCCGATCATTTGCAAGCCGCTAAAACACACAAGGCGGATCCGAATGCGCTGTATTTCATTTTCATCTCAGCCAACGATTTTTTTGAATGGGCCGACTTCTCGCATCCAGAAACGATTGACGTGCTAAGCCACAACAGCGTGGCGAACATACAGAAGAGCACCGAGGCGCTGATCGCCGCAGGCGCGAAGCACCTGATGGTGGTGGGGACTACGGATTTGAGCCATGTGCCGGCTGTGGTGCAGGGCAATCAAGTCAAGAACGCAACAAAATACCAGCAGATACTCGACCAAAAACTGCCAGCCGTGCTGACAACACTGGCTAACGCCCATCACGTCAGTCTTAGTTACTTCGACCACCTGGCCTTCAGCAACAAACTTCGCGCGGCACCCGAGGTGGCGGGCCTGAAGGAGCTGGATACCCCGTGCCAAGCCACCTATCCGGACGTCAAACCCGTGTGTGCGGATGCAGATGCCCATTACTACTGGGATGAATGGCACCCGACCCGCAAAGTCCACGCCCTGGCCGCCGAGGCGATGCTTGAAACGCTGAAAGCGAGCCGTTGAGGTTCGCTATCCGCCCATAGCCGGTCATTGTCATGGCAGTTGCTCGGACATCCTTGCCCTTGTAACAGCACGCTGCGTTCACAGGACGCTTAGCGACATGTGACCTTGTCGGCCTCCCATGGGGAGACGCCGGCAACGAGTTCTCCAGTGGTATGGCGGACATGGGTTTGTCTCCACTCTTGAGGTCGTTGTTTGGGCTTGAACCCGATAGAGTGACCCGCCTCAAAGCGACTAACGCACAAGCCGCGCCTCTGCACATTCCAGCCCGCGATCGCGCCCCGATTCAAAGGCCGTTGTTTCAGGACGAATACCCCATGAGCCAACTCACCGCACTGATTGCCCAAGCCAAAGCCGGGCTATCTGTACAGCAAGACATTCCCCAGCAACGCTGGGAGGCCATCGCCACCCAGTGCGGCGCCGAGGAAATCGCCGAGATCAAAACCCGCATCGCCTCACTCAAGGCCGCCCGCGAAGCCATCGAAGACTGGGACGGCGACAGCCGCGATGACCTGTATTTCGCCATCGCCAATTTTACCCGCCTGCTGGAACTGGCCACGGCCTACGCACAAGGTGAGTGAACATGCCGGCTGAGCGCACAACGGATTATGTCGAGAGCAGCGAGGGCGCCGTGCGCCTATGGATAGAGCAGGGCAGTGCAATTCATCTCAAGGCCTGCACCGAACACAACGACCCCGTGGAGCTGACAGCAGAACAGGCCCTGGAACTGGCCCAGGCACTGCAACGTTTGGCCAGCCGCCTTGCGGACTGAAAGCAGCGCCAAGCCCCCCGCCCACGCAACCACCTGGGCAACGGCACACCTGAGAGGAACAGACCCTGTTTAACGAACTAGTGTTTTTGCCCGAAGACCCCGACCAGGACTCCGCCTACCTCGGCGGCAACCCCTATCTGCCTGAGTCCATCCCTTGGCCCAGCGACTCGACGGGCGCCCCCTTGCTGCACCTTGCCAGCCTGCCGGCCAGCTTTATCAATCGATACCTAGCAGCCATGCAATTGAATGACGAGCTGGTGATTTCGCTGTTTACGCCTTACTCAAGCGTCAGCGATTCCTACATCGACCAGGCCATGCAAGAGGGCGGCAAGGTGCTGGCCTACAGGCCCGCGGCGCGACAGGTAGATGGTTATGGACAGCCCATCACCCCGGCGCGGCGAATCGACGTGGTTGCAAATCCGCGGCAGGACAGCGAAGAAAACGGCCTGGCCAAGATCGCCGGAATACCCGCCTGGATTCAGGGGCAAGAGACACGCCCAGGCTTGAACTATGTGCTGCAGATCAACAACTCCCGGCTGAACAGGGCCGCTCCAGGGCACAGGGGCATTTTGGTTGGTGGAACCGGCTACCTGCTATTGAAGCAAGGCATTGATGACGAAGACCTGATGGCCGGGGCCCTGATCATCCAGAGTTCATAAGAAAGGGGGCGGGCCCTCAGCCCACGAGGGCAAAATCCTTGGGATCGAAGCGCTCGCGGGTGTCCATCTGAACATTGCGCAGGCTCGCGGTTTGCTGATGGCTGGCGTACAGCGGCTCGGCAAAGTAGGCGATCAGCAGCGAACGCCGGCGCGCACCGCTGGGGTTCAGACTGGCCCCATGCAGCAGATCGGCATCGAACAGCAGAATGTCCCCCGCCTGGCCTGACAGCTGCACCGTGCGGGATTCGTCGGCGAAATCGAACGCTGCTTGCTCCATCCCCGGGCGATGGCTGCCGGGCACAAGGCGCGTCGCGCCGTTCTCTGGACCGTAGTCGTCGAAATAGGCGATAGCGTTCACCACATCCCCTGGCCGCTGCGCCGAAAAATCCCGGTGCAATTGCTGATGACCACCCCCGGCCAGCGGTTCACGCCCCTCCACCTGGGCGAGAAAGAAACGCTCGGCGATCAATTCGCCCACCACCGCCAGCACCTGGGGCAAGCGGCACAGGGCCTGCACCTGTGCATCCATATCCAACTGCGAATGGCGCCAGTCCCAGCCACGGGGCACGGGCCATTGGTCCGACGGCTTTACTCCGGCATCGAAGGTGGCGCGCAGGTCCGCCAGCCAGTCGAGCGGGATGGCCTGGCGCAGCAGGGCATAGCCATTGCGGTGGAGCTGTTCACGGGCGGTCATGGGGGCTGGATATCCTTATCTGCAATAACCCGTCGAGCATACCTGTGGGCAAAAGCCCTGGACATAACCGGCGACGGTTTAGCCGTTGCCCCAATGTGAACAGACCGCCTAGTCTGCTGCGGTCGCTGCAAAATCAGCGACCTGGCCTGAGAACCCGATCAGATGCAGGCACATTTTTGATCAGGGAGTTTCAATCATGTCTGCCGGTAATCTGTCCGAAATTTGCTGCTGTTCCTTTCGCCTTCCTCCGCTTAATAGCCTCTGCTGCCAGACCCTGGCGGGAGGTGCCCGATGAACCATTCAACCCCCATCAAAACCCAGGGCTTTGTCACCTTTGGCAACTGCGCCGATCCTGAACTAACACTGTTTCGCGTCAATGCGGATGTGCCTTTGCAGCAGGCGTTGGAGCAGGCTTCTACTTTGCTTTACTACGCCAAGAAACTTGCGCTGGATGCCGCTATGGAAGAGCAAGGCGAGCGCTATGCCTGGGCTGCGCACTTCCTGGCAGAGATGGGCAAGGCGCTGATTGATGATGTGGGTTTTTTTGGGGGGGAAGGGAGGCTGAGAGAGGGGGCTCTGAGTTAAGGCTACGCCGTACTAAGCAGATAGAAACGCCGCTCATTGTTGGTTGATAGGCGGCGTCTTTGTGATCTGAGGAGGTAGCTTTCAGCCCTTAGCTGCCCTTCGTGAAGGACAGCTACATGCATGATCAGACCTTTGAAAATAGGCTTGTCGATAGTGAGCTTTTTTCAATTTCACTTGCAAGTCTGAGAACAGTCTCCTCATCACCAAACTTTCCAACAATCTGCATCCCGATGGGAAGACCATTCTCCATGATCCCTACGGGAATGCTGATGGCCGGCTGGCCAGTTAAGTTGAAAACTTCAGTGAAAGGAGAGAATGCGTAAGCTTTTTTGTACCACTCGTCCAAATGCCTTTCCCCTGTGGTAACAAAGCCACCTACCAACGGTGGGGCAAGCGCTACGGTAGGGGTGATAAGAACATCTATGGTCGTAAAGCAATTCGCCATGTCACGACTTACTTTGTTCTGCGTGGCACGGGCATGGTGAACATCCAGCGCCGTTCTCTGCCGCGAGCATTTGTAAAACTCATACGTAATCCATTCAACATCCTTATCAGAGATCGGGAACCCACGAGCTTGCGCTTGGTGTTCCATCAACGCCTCGATTTCCATCTGCCAGAATAGTGCAGCAGCTGCACCGGCGTTGCTCATATCTGGCCATTTGAACGGACGTAACTCATGGCCGTCCTTACTTAATAAATCCACGGCATTCAAAATAGCTTTGTGAATTGCATTATCGATACTCGAACCGTTTGGGCGGCAGCAGGCGAAGGCAATTTTCAATCGTGGTGATTTTGTCTTTAAAGATTCCAGCCATGATGCAGGTGCGGGAGGGGCAGCATAGGGGGCACCAGGCTCATAGCCAGACAGGACGTCCAGCAGTAATGCGGTGTCGCGAACAGTCCTGGTCAGTACATGCTCAGAATCGAGGCCTCCGACAAACTCACCGACATGAGGGCCCACCGGGTTGCGTCCTCTGCTTGGCTTCAGCCCAACCACGCCACAAACGGAAGCTGGCACCCTGATGGACCCACCACAGTCGGTGCCATGCGCAACGGGTACCATTCCCGCGCCCACTGCGCTCGCCGAGCCACCACTTGATCCGCCAGAGGCGTACTGCGGATTCCTGGGATTTCGACAAGGACCTTGCCATTGCGGCTCAGTTACAAAGTCTCCGGCAAACTCGGGAGTTTTGGTTTTCCCGAGAATAATTGCCCCAGCTTTGCGCAATCGACTCACAAATTCACTGTCGATCTGCGCCGGTGTGGCGTTCTCGTATAACCGGGACCCGTGCCGGGTTGCAAAACCTTGTACATCGACATTGGTGTCCTTTATCAGGATCGGTACACCTGAGAGTGGTCCAGCCTTGGGATCTAGCGCCACTCGCTGCGCGCCTTCGATATCGATAGCAACAACCGCGCCCAGGCTTGGGTCCTGAGTTTCAATTTCTCTGGCTGCGAGGTTCACCAGTTCCAGTGGAGAGACTTTTCCGGACTGCAACCATTGAACAAGTCCAACGGCATCGAGACTTTTATATTCTTCAGGTGTCATTTCTACGCCTCCAGATCATAACCAAGCACGTTGTTGAGGAATTCGTAAGCCAAGCGACGCGAATCATCAATCGTGTCTGGGTTGCAATCGACCGCAGCCCTCAACCATAAACCGTCGATGAAAATCGCGATCATCTGCGCTTTGGAGTGGGCTGCTGCCTTATCCATGGTCTTCGACAAGGCATAAAAAAGTAATGAGTGGCTTCGCCGCGCGACGACGTTTTGTATCCGCTGCAATTTTGTGGACTGAGGTACTTGGGCCCAGAAAGCGAGCCAGGCCGCGACGTTTTCCCTTGTCAGGTTCAAGGCACTGACGTTTCCGTCTACAAACGCAAGAACGCGCCCCGTAGGCGTTGTGGAGGTTCGTAGACGCGCAAAAATTTCGGCATTTATGCGTTTGTTCAGCTCTCTCAAGGTGGCTTCAAGCAAAGCATTCTTGTCTGAAAAATAGTGGTGCACGATGCCGTTGGCCAACCCCGCACGTGCGCTGACTTGGACCATGCTCGTACCTGCCATGCCTTGCTCACCAATGAGGGTGAGGGTCGCTTCGACGAGCTGCTTTTTTCTGATTTCTTGCATTCCGACCTTCGGCATGGGGCACTCTCTTTTTTCATTGGACGATGAATGAAAAAAAAGTTATCACTAGGTTCTCCAAAAAACAAGAAAGCCCAAGGGGATCCAATATGAAAAGCAGTGCTATCGGTTGTGCCGTGCTGTTGATGACATTCCAGGGGATTGCCGGCGCTGCGGATCCTGTGGCATGCCGCACACCTCAATTCGCAGAGGTAGGGTGGACCGACATCACCTTGACCACCTCCTTGACCACCGCAGTACTGGAGGGATTGGGTTACGCCCCAAAAATCATTACTTTGTCGACGGGTATTGCCTACAAGGCGATGGAGGGCAAGAGCATCGACGTGTTCCTTGGAACATGGGATCCGGCGTTGATCGAGGCGGCTCAGCCCTACTACAACAACAAGTCTATTCAGACCGTGCGAGTGAACCTCACCGGCGCAAAATTTACCTTGGCGGTTCCGCGATACGTCTATGAGCAAGGTGTGAAAAGCTATGCCGACCTGGACACTTACAAGGAAAAATTTGGCGGGAAAATCTATGGGGTAGAGCCGGGCGGAAACAAACCGATCCAGAACCTTATCGCGGATAACGCGTATAACCTGGGTAGCTGGAGCTTGATTGAGTCAAGTGAGAAGGGCATGTTGACTCAGGTTGGCAGGCAAATAAGAAAGAATGACTGGATCGTGTTTCTGGGATGGGCCCCTCATCCAATGAACAAAAATATTGAGCTGGAATATTTGTCAGGTGGCGATAAGTACTATGGAGAGAATTACGGCGCATCCTCAGTGCGGACCGACGTACGTACGGGCTATCTGGATGAATGCCCTAACGTGGGGAGATTGCTGAAGAATCTGGAGTTTTCTATAGATGCCGAAAACACCATGATGGACTACGTGATCAATGGCGGTCTCGCACCACGTGCTGCCGTGAAAAAGTGGTTGAATGATCATCCCGAATGGCTTGAGAGAACGTTGGATAATGTTCAGACACTGGAAGGACAACCTGGGCTCGCCGCAGTAAAGTCTCACATGGTAGTGTCTCAATAGGTGGCAAAACTCTACAAATCAAATCTCTCCAGAACCTAACAAGTAGAGAGTATTTGAGCGCCTGGTATTCACTTGCTGGGCGCGTCCTTACAACATCTAGCCCTACTAATTACCGTCAAGAAGAGATTTTAATCTGGAGTCAAAAAAATTGACGGTCCGCTCTTGGCCGACAGCGGTCGTTTATGAGCGGCTACTATTGGCTGTTAGCAGCCGTTGAGTTACCCCACCCAACAGCCCCCTTAAAACGTCGGCGGCGTGATCACCCACAGCTCAAAGCGCCCCGACAGCACATACCCGGCTTCTTCGCCCTCATGGCTGTAACTCTCTTTGCTGTAGGCCCCCAGCGGAAAGCGTGAGTGCAAGAACTCCAACTGCCGGGTCGGCTGTGGCGTCAGCAGTTGATTGATAATCCCGTTCTCATAATTCACCTGCAGCCGCTGTTTCTTGCGCACGACATAGCCTTGATCCTCGGGCGCGGTCTGGGTTTCGCTGGCGAAGAACCATTGGATGGTCACGCCCAGGCTGCGGGCGAAGTTAAATAGTGAGGTGTGGGGAGGGAGGTTGCGCTCCAGCTAGCTGATAGCTGGCATTCTTTGGTTGGTGAGGCTGCTTTACGGCCAATTGCAGACCATGGATACGCTGCTAGGCTCTGTGATGTAGCCAAAAGCCATATCGCCTTTCCTCCTTGTTGCATGTTGTGTTTCTGGCACAACACTCAGACAGAGCAGGGAGTTACGCACAGGCAAGGAGCGCAATCAGACAAAATTAGTGGAAAGTATTACGCCACTTTTGTCGCCCACTTATAGTTGGACGCTGAGAAAATTCATTCGTGAAAAAAGGGAGCTAATATGTTGGACAAAATAGTTGAGGACATATATGGCAGCGTAAAAGGAAGCAAGTATGGCAAGCTACTCATCGTAATTTCCGTATTTTTTGTTTGCGCCTTTCTCGTTTGGCAGTCCATCCCAGAAAAAGTCAAGGAGGCGCTCCTGGGCTTTGGAACCCCACCGACAGCATCAGAAGAAATCAAGCACGCTCGAGAGGTTCCCGTAGTTGAGAGAGAGCCATCAGCAAAAGAGACGCCTTCCATGGTGACGACGGTCAAGCCAGCGCTTCCTGTCTCTGGCCAGATTGAGCACTACAACGTTTCTGGAGAATCCATACTCGGCATCTCCACTGTTCCAGACCTTGGAGGCGCGAAGGAGTATCTTGGCCTAAAAACCACTGATTTCACTGTTGATGGAGAGAACAAACTAGATACAGAGGGCGCGCCTATTGATGGTTACTTCAATGTAAACATTAAGCCTAGGGAAGGGGCGTATAGCGGCGCTAGCGTTCAGTATCAGAAGGAGTTTAGTCCACATTTCTACATGTCCGCGCGTTTGGCCGGTGACAACAATGTCGACACTCTAGAGATTCAAGGTCTCGGAATCTATTTCCTTATAAATAATCACGGAAACAGTTACTACCTATGGGCTTCTGAACAGAATGAACAGAAGTGGCGCCCCTTACCGATCGAAAAAGATGCCGCAATTAATACAGTCGGGATTTTTCAGCAAGGCCGCTATGTCGTATTTTTTTTGAATAACAAAAAAGTTGATTCGTTCGATATTCTGGCCACCCCAAACCCAGGAAAAGTTGGTCTCTATTTCAAAGCTAAAAGTGCTACTGGCGGGAGGGCGCACTTCCAGCGATTTTCTGTATACGAGTTCTAAACAGTGCGCTCAACAACAGGTTCTAAGGGGCGTTAGTTTCCAGGAAAGTGAGTGGGTGCGAACGATCAGCCGCCCCAATCTAATGGTCGCTTTTAGCCGTAAGCAAGCGCCGGTACTGCATACGACTATGCTAGCCCCGGGTGAAGTCATAACAGAAGATCAGACATCCTCCGCATCAACCTAAAGACGGCTTATCCAAACGCTCTGTTTAAGGGACCAGACATGACCGTCGAAATCATCGAGTTCAGAAAATTGTTAGAAGCCGGGCGATACTTGAGGCCGGACACTTCTGGAGAGCATCAGCGCCACTCATGGAGGTCGCCCGAGACTGGGAACACATGATTAACTGCGTCTGGAATGAAATGGGCGAGCAACCCGCTCCGCTGACCGAGGTTCAGTTCAGCAAGTGGTTGCGGCAACAGCGCCTTGCGCTGGGCTGTTTGACAGTGTCTCCGCCGGGAACTCCGATAGACCGTGTCAACACCGCCTCCATTCGGGAATGCACATAGCCATTCGTTTGTAATTGATTAGGACAAGCTGAGTTGGACCGGGGTGAAGCCCTACCTCTAACCTCGAGCAGTGCCCGGGCGACTGATTAATCCTAGGATAACGGCTATTAGTATCCACCAATGGTCGTAAGGCAGAACTCAAGGGGTCGCCAGCCAGCGTGTACTTCGTTCTGGGTCTAATACTTCCATTAACGTACTAGATTCCTTGCTCAACTACGCATTTTCACAAAGTACTCCTATAGTCATTTTTGCCACGGTAAGGAGTGCACGTCATAAGGCTCCCCCGTATCGGATGCAAACCAAGGAGCTAGGGCATGAAATCAAAACCAGTTCTTCAATGTGCAGTCTATGCAGCAGTTCTGAGTATGATCGGGTGTACTACAAGCATCGTTGGAAGTAGTTCTACTTCCACGTCAGGGGTCGCCTACATGCTACCGAAGTCGCTTTTACCAGTTGAGCTTTCAGATACAGGCGACGGTTTTACCTTTTCGGTAGGGGAGCCAGTGCTGAAAGGAGACACCTCGAAACGGTTTGTGCTTACACGAGCAGGGAACCCCTTTAGCTCAGATAAGGTGGACATCGTTGTTGTGCCATCCACAGGGCTTCTGGAATCGGTAAAGGTCGACTCCAAAGATGAATCGCTGAATGTGGTCTCCAACATCATAAAAACGTTAGTAGCTGAAAGCGCAACGGCCGACGCAGGTGGTTCGAGCACAACCTTGGTATACCGCGGCCTGATTGACCCAGAAGGTGATACGAGCAAAGTCAACGCCAAACTAAATGCCGCCATAAAAAAGCACCTAGAGGTGCGCAAAAACTTTGCTTGCAAGCGTGATCCGGCTACTGATACATGCAATATAGCGAAAGATTTAGCTGAACTTTACGGCTTCGGAAAATTTGAGATCGTTGTGGTTAAGCCGAATGAAAGTCCGGCTGTAGCTCAGAATGTTTCCATGGTTGGCGAACCCGCTGCCAGTGATTCTGACTGCAAAAAGGGAGTGTGCTACAGGATCAATCAGCCCTATCTAGTTACATTAAATGGCCCTAATGGGGCGTCCCAGCAAGCATATGTGGGGCTTCCTAATGGCTCTCCGACATATGTGTTACCTGTCGATCGGTGGCCATTTGTTCAAAACACCCACGACATCAAGTTACAGGATGGACTTCTAAAGTCGGTTGACACGGTCAAGCCGAGTTCGGCACTAGCCGTATCAGCTGCACCAATTGAGATTGTTAAGTCTGCGTTCGGCGCAGTAAGTGAACTGGTTCAGTTACGGATCGATTCAAGCGGGAAGTATGCAGCACTGGCTAAGCAAGAGGTGGAAACAATCAAGGCTAAATCTGAGTTAGACAAGGCCCAATTTAGCGCCAGAGCGCTGAACGCTGAGAGCTCTCTGTATGGTGGGAAAAAATCGAACGATGGCCTGATTAGTATCCATGTTGGCCTGAGTACCGCGAAGTCTGGAAGCGCAATGGATGGTTTGGGGGGCAAAAACAACAGTGGGCAAGGTGGTATGGATAGGACTCTGCCCTCGAACAACGGAACAGTAGGTCAATAGCGATCATATAGCGGAGGTTGCCATGGCTAAGAAATCTAAGCTGCAAGAGCGCTATCGCTCTGACTTCATGATCCAGACCAATAACGGTGGCAGGCTCGAATCCGTAGCAGGATTTAACGTGTCCAGGGTACTTGCACAAGAATTCCCCCACCGGCCGTTACCCCTTAAGTTACGAAATGATTACCTTGGGGACTCCAGCTACCTAGAGTTTGCAGTTCCCCAGCATGCGATCGGAAATGACGACCGAACACCTGTGCCAAGCAGTTCGATGTTGCCCTGGCGGTGTATCTGTCAGCTCGTGATCGAGGGACTCAACGAGCGGCAGTTGCTTGGAACTGGTTGGCTGGTTGGCCCGAAGACTATTATCACCGCCGGCCACAACCTCTACAGCCACAAAGAGCGGAATTGGGCATCAAATATTTACGTGATCCCTGGTCGGGACGGTAATGTGGCTCCCTTCAGCTACTACCAATCGACGAAGTTTGCCGTGCACGATGGTTGGTCGAATAGCGGCGATATAACACAGGACGTGGGTGTGATTTGGCTAGGGACCAATGTTGGCGAGAGGCTTGGTTGGTTCGGGATTGCCTCCTATAGCGACAATGATCTGGCCGGTATGATCGTCAACACTGCCGGATATCCTGCGGATAAAAGGCTCGGTACCCAGTGGTTCACTGCCGGTCGGATCGATCACATAGAAGACAGAATCCTACGCTACGGACTAGATACGGAGGGTGGCCAGAGCGGTAGTCCGGTATTCGAGTACGATGCCGAGAATCATCGGATTGCCCACGCTGTCCATGCATACGGCGGAGGAGGCTACAACAGCAATCTCGGTATTCGTATCAACAATGACATCTACGACCTGATCTGTAACTGGATTCGCTAGTCCTGAGGTGTTCTGGGGGCTGCCGCGTCAACGTATCTGTGGCGCGGCGTCCGCCGTTAAGCGTATAGGCTCCCGGGATCCTACCTCGTGAGTTCAAGAGCAAAGGTCCCCGCGTGGCCACATCCTCTAAACTGAATCCGTCTAAATAACCTCGGATGAGCAAGATATTGAACTCACTTAGTTTTTGTAGACATCTATCTGAATGACTATTTTGGTAAAAGTCTGTACCTGAGGTGAGTGTCCGCTTTTGGCTGCTTATCCAAACGCTCTGTTTAAGGGACCAGACATGACCGTTGAAATCACCGAACTCAGAAATTGCTAGAGTCCGGGCGGCGCTATCTGGAAGACGGCGCCACCCTCGCTGAGCTAAACGGCCGAGTCAGGGCAACGCTGGAGGCCGGACACTTCTGGGGAGCAGCAGCGCCACTCATGGAAGTCGCCCGAGACTGGGAGCACATGATTAACCGAGCCTGGGATGAAATGGGCGAGCAACCCGCTCCGCTGACCGAGGTCCAGTTCAACGAGTGGTACGGCAGCAATTCTACTTTCCTGCCCGTGATAGCTAGTTATCAGCAAGCAAAAGAGCGGTGCACGGCGCTGCCGCTCAGCAACGCCCCCCTCAAAACGTCGGCGGCGTTATCACCCACAACACCAGCGCATCCTCCTCCCCGGGATTCCCGTACTTATGCGGTTCCTGACTGGAAAAGCTAAAGCTATCCCCCTCACTCAACTGAAAATACCGTTCCCCCACCCACAGCTCAAAGCTCCCCGACAGCACATACCCGGCTTCCTCGCCCTCATGGCTGTAACTCTCCTTGCTGTAGGTCCCCGGCGGAAACCGCGAGTGCAAAAACTCCAGCTGCCGGGTCGGCTGTGGCGTCAGCAGCTGGTCGATAATCCCGTTCTCATAATTCACCTGCAGCCGCTGTTTCTTGCGCACGACATAGCCTTGGTCTTCGGGCGCGGTCTGGGTTTCGCTGGCGAAGAACCATTGGATGGTCACGCCCAGGCTGCGGGCGATGTTGAACAGGGCGGGGATGGAGGGGTAGGCGAGGTTGCGTTCCAGTTGGCTGATGTAGCCGGCGGTGAGTTCGCTCTGTTGGGCCAGTTCACTGAGGGTCAGGCCGCGGCGTTTGCGCAGGCCGCGGATGCGGGTGCCAAGAAACTGTGGGCCGCCGGGGGCTTGGTTGTCGCTGCCGGGCTCGGGCGGGGTGCTCGCGGGCGGCGTCTTGCTGCTGGGATTCATGGCGGGCTCCGGACCAGGTGAACGGGCGCATCCGGGCACCCGTCCTGCAAAAGCCCTGGAGTATAAAGCAGCCTCAAAGCGCCCAGGCGACTTTCAAGCCTTCGTGAATGGCTTCCTCGACGGTGCGCGGTGCCAGGCAGTCGCCGATGCGCTGGAAGGGCACCAGGCCTTTGAGTTGTTGGCCGAGGTCGTCCACCGATTGGTGGCCTTGGCACAGCACCAGGCTGTCGACGTTTTCCAGGAGCATGGGTTCGCCGCTGGCGGTGTGTTGCAGGTACACGGTGCTGTCGTCGCAGCCGTAGAGGCGGGCGTAGGGGATGATCGGGATCGCCAGTTTGTGCAGTTCGCCGGCCATCTGGTCGCGCACGTACAGCGGCAGGCTTTCGCCGCAGTGGGTGCCGTTGATCGCCAGTTGCACCTGGTGCCCGGCGCGCACCAGGCGTTCGGCGATGCCGGGGCCGATCCAGTCGCAGCGCCAGTCGGCTACCACCACGCTGCGGCCCAGTTGTACTTCATCGCGCAGCACTTGCCAGGCGTCCACCACTTGCAGGTCGCCGCCGCGTTCGAAGTTCGGCCAATAGGGCTGGGCGCCGGTGGCGATGATCACGTGGTCGGGGTTTTCACGCTCGATCAGGGCGCGGTCGACCCGGGTGTTGCGTACCACTTCGACACCGGCCAGTTGCATTTCCCGTTGCAGGTTGGTGCTGGCGCCGCCGAATTCGCTACGCCGGGGTAGCAGTTGCGCCAGTTGGATCTGGCCACCCAGTTGCGCGCTGGCTTCGTAGAGGGTGACCTGGTGGCCCCGTTGCGCGGCGACGGCGGCGGCTTTCATCCCGGCCGGGCCGCCGCCCACCACCAGGATGCGTTTGCCGCGGGCGCTGGGCCTGGCCTGGCCGTAGAGCAGTTCGCGGCCGGTTTCCGGGTGCTGGATGCAGGAGATCGGCAGGCCCTTGTGGAAGTGGCCGATGCACGCCTGGTTGCAGGCGATGCAGGCGCGTACGTCTTCGGCGTGGCCGCTGTCGCTCTTGTTGGGCATCTGCGGGTCGCAGATCAGCGCGCGGGTCATGCCGCACACATCGGCCTGGCCCTTGGCGATGATGGCCTCGGCTTCCTGGGGCTGGTTGATGCGCCCAGTGACGAACAGCGGGATCGACAGCCCGGCCTTGAAGGTGCCGGCTTCCCGGGCGAGATAAGCCGCTTCCACCGCCATGGGCGGGACGATGTGCACCGCGCCGCCGAGGGAGGCCGAGGTGCCGGCGACTATGTGCACGTAGTCCAGTTGCCCTTGCAGCAGTTGTACGGCGGCCAGGGATTCGTCTTCGGTGAGGCCTTCGGGGTCGCGTTCATCGGCGGAAATCCGCAGGCCGATGATGAAGTCCTGATCGGTGCTGGCGCGCATGGCGTCGAGGATTTCCCGGATGAAGCGCAGGCGCTGTTCCAGCTCGCCGTTGTAGCCATCGCTGCGGCGGTTGACCCGCGGGTTGATGAACTGCGCCGGCAGGTAGCCGTGGCTGGCCACCAGTTCCACGCCGTCCAGTCCGGCCTGGTGCAGGCGCCGGGCGGCGTCGGCGTAGCCCTGGATGATCTCGTCGATCATCTCCTGGTCCAGGGCCCGGGGCATGACCCGGAAGCGTTCGTTGGGCACCGCCGAAGGGGCGTAGGCCACTGCTAGCAGGCCGTCGGCGGACTCCATGATTTCCCGCCCCGGGTGGAAGATCTGCGACAGCACCACGGTGCCGTGTGCATGGCAGGTCTCGGCCAGGCGCCGGTAGCCGTCGATGCAGGCGTCGTCGGTGGCCATCAGCACGTGGCTGGTGTAGCGCGCACTGTCGTGGACCCCGGCCACCTGCAGCACGATCAGGCCGACGCCGCCTTCGGCCCGGGCGCGGTGGTAGGCAATCAGCTGTTCGTTGACCAGGTTGTCGGTGGGCATCGAGGTGTCGTGGCCGCTGGACATGATGCGGTTCTTCAGGCGTTTGCCACGGATCTGCAAGGGTGCGAACAGGTGCGGGAAGGCGCTGGTCATTGCGGTGACTCCAGGCGGGCCGAGGGCAGGGGGCAGGGCCTCGGCGTTGTTATTATGTCGCTATCAAAATTTACCTGTAGTAAAAAATCAACTTGTTTTTTTACTGGTGCTTGCAGTAGCTTCGATCTGCGCCCGCTTTTGGCGCGAACCTCACAACAATAAAAAAGGGCTGTGCCGGCGCCTGCCGGTGTGGCACCGCGAAGAGGATTCACAGATGAAAGCGCTCACCCGCAAGCACGGTTGTTCCTTCCTGGCCCTGAGCCTGGCCCTGGGTTTTTCCCTGGGCCAGGACATTGCCCAGGCAGCCCCCGACATGGTGGTCGTGGCGTACGGCGGAGCCGGACAAAAAGCCCAGGACGTGGCGTTGTTCCAACCCTTCAGCAAGGCCGATGGCAGCAAGCTGATCCAGAGCGAATACAACGGCGAAATGGCCCGGATCAAGGTCATGGTCGACACCGGCAATGTCGACTGGGACGTGGTGCAGATCGAAGGCCCGGACCTGATGCGCGGCTGCGAGGAGGGCATGTACGAGCCTCTGGACTGGAAGGCCCTGGGCCGTGCCGAGCAGCTGATTCCCGACGCTGCCCAGCCCTGTGGCTCGGCGGTGCTGGTGTGGAGCGTGGCCATTGCCTACGACCGCAACAAGCTGGCCAAGGCGCCCGCGTCCTGGGCGGATTTCTGGGACGTCAAGCAGTTCCCCGGCAAGCGCGGCCTGCGCAAGCGCGCGGTGTACAACCTGGAATTCGCGCTGATGGCCGACGGGGTCAAGGTCGAGGACGTGTACAAGGTCCTGGCCACGCCGCAAGGGGTGGAGCGGGCCTTCGCCAAGCTGACCGAGCTCAAGCCGTACATCCAGTGGTGGGAAGCCGGGGCCCAGCCGGGGCAGTGGCTGGCCGCCGGTGATGTGGTGATGACCTCGACCTACAGCGGCCGCATCGCCGTGGCCGCCCAGGCCGGCGCGCCGCTGGCGGTGGTCTGGCCCGGCAGCCTGTACGGCATGGATTACTGGGCGATCATCAAGGGCTCGAAACACGTCGACCAGGCCAAGCGCTTCATCGCCTTTGCCAACACTCCAGAAGCCCAGGTCAACTACGTGCAGCAGATCCCCTATGGCCCGACCAACACCCTGGCCGCGGCCAAGCTCGACCCGGCCCTGGCGCAGTGGGTGCCGACCTCGGAACAGAACCTCAAGGGTGCGTTGGCGATGAACGTGGAGTTCTGGGTCGACCATGGCGAGGAACTGGAAGAACGCTTCAACGCCTGGGCCAGCAAGTAGCCCCAACGGGCTGGACGTCCAACGATGTCCGGCCCTATTGTTTGCCAGCCCAACCGCCTGGAGGACTCCAATAATGAACAACATCGCTCCCAGCCCTCACGCCCTGACCGAGCGCAGCAGCACCGAACAGCGCCTGCGCGAAGAACTGGCGGCCTGCTACCGGCTGATCGCGCACTTTCGCATGACCGACCTGATCTTCACCCATATCTCGGTGCGCCTGCCTGGGCCCGAGCATCACTTCCTGATCAACCCCTACGGCCTGATGTTCGAGGAAATCACCGCTTCCAACCTGGTGAAGATCGACCTCAATGGCCAGGCCGTGGAGCCGTCGCCGTACCCGGTGAACCCAGCGGGCTTCGTGATCCACAGCGCCATTCATGGTGCCCGGGAAGACGCCCAGTGCGTGCTGCACACCCACACCAAGGCCGGTTGCGCGGTGGCGGCGCTCAAATGCGGCTTGCTGCCGGTGAACCAGATCTCCATGGAGTTCTATGGCCGCGTGGCCTACCACGACTACGAAGGCGTGGCCCTGGACCTGGGCGAGCAGCAACGGCTGGTGGCCGACCTGGGGGACAAGAGCGTGCTGATGCTGCGCAACCATGGCTTGCTCACCGTGGGCGAAACCGTGAGCCAGGCGTTTTTGCGCATGTACTACCTGGAGAAGGCCTGCGAAATCCAGCTGGCGGCCCAGGCGGCGGGGGAGATCGTCCTGCCGCCGGACGCGGTCTGCGCCCACACCGAGCGTCAGTTCAACGACCCGGGGCGGCCGCTGCAGGAAGGCGAGCTGAATGACCCGGATGCCATGCAACTGGCCTGGGCGGCGTTGTTGCGGTTGCTGGAACGCATCGCCCCCGACTATCGGGCCTGAAGGGGGATGGCCTGAAGGCGGGGCTGGATGCTCGCGGGACGCCTGTTGTACAGTCGTTCAGCTGCACATTCCCGCCACCGTCCAAGGAACCCGCCCCATGAGCCAGGAAGCGCGCTTTTCCCGTCTGGAACCCGACCTGCGCAAGGCCGAGCTGATCGAGGCGACCCTGACCTGCCTCAAGCTCCACGGTTTCCAGGGCGCGTCGATCCGCAAGATTTCCGCCGAGGCCGGGGTCTCGGTGGGGCTGATCAGCCATCACTATTCTGGCAAGGACGAGCTGGTGGCCGAGGCCTATCGCGCGATCACCGGGCGGGTCATGACCCTGCTGCGCGAGGCCATGGAGCAGGCCGCACCTGATCCCCGGCAGCGGCTGTCGGCGTTCTTTCGCGCCTCGTTCTGCGCCGAACTGCTGGACCCACGGCTGCTGGATGCCTGGCTGGCGTTCTGGGGCGCGGTGAAGACCGCCGAGGCGATCAACCTGGCCCACGAGCATTCCTATGGCGAATACCGCAATGAGCTGGCCAGCCTGCTGGGCCAGTTGGCCGGCATTCAGGGCTGGAAAGGCTTCGACGCCGACTTGGCGGCCATCAGCCTCAGCGCCTTGCTCGACGGCCTGTGGCTGGAATCCGGGCTCAACCCCGGAACCTTCAGCCCGCAGCAGGGCGTGCAGATCTGCGAGGCCTGGGTCGAGGGCCTGCTGGCCAGCTCCGGGCGCGGTTTTATCCCCCCGACGCAGGGCTGTTGATCGGTTGTTCAGTAATGGCTAGGCTGCTGCGCTGTAGGTGATCTTTCTAATAAAAATAATCAGGAACACAGGCGATGACTCCTCGGGTATTGATCGTCGACGACGATCCGCTGATTCGCAAACTGCTCCACGCTTATCTCTCTCAGGAAGGCTACGAGGTGCACTGCGCTGCCACCGCGGAACAGGCGGAAGCCTTTCTCGACCAGCACACGGTGGACCTGCTGATGCTCGATATCCGCCTGCCGGGCAAGGACGGCCTGACCCTGACCCGCGAGCTGCGGGTGCGCTCGGAGGTGGGGATCATCCTGATCACCGGGCGCAACGATGACATCGACCGCATCGTCGGCCTGGAATGCGGCGCCGACGACTACGTGATCAAGCCCCTCAACCCGCGCGAGCTGGTGTCCCGGGCCAAGAACCTGGTGCGCCGCGTGCGCCATGCCCGCCTGCCGCAACCCATGGCCGCGAGCCCGAGCCCGGTCAAGCAGTTCGCCGACTGGGCCCTGGACACCGACCGCCGTCGGCTGATCGACCCCCGGGGCAGCGAGACCTTGCTGACCCACGGCGAATACCAGTTGCTCAGCGTGTTCCTGCGTAACAGCGGCCACACCCTGAGCCGCGACCAGTTGATGGACCAGATCCGCAACCGCGAGTGGGTGCCCAGCGACCGCTCCATCGACGTGCTGGTGGGCCGCCTGCGGCGCAAGCTGCACGATGACCCGGCCGAGCCGGAGCTGATCATCACCATTCACGGTGCCGGTTACCTGTTCACCGCCAGCGTGGCCGCCTGAATTGCGGCGCTGCGCCTGGGGGCTGTGCTTGATGCTGCTGGCGGGCGCCGCCTGGGCCCAGCCCATGCTTGAATCCCGGCCGGATGCGCGGCCGCTGCTGCGCTATTGCGACTACCCGGTGTACCCGCCGATTTCCTGGAGCGATGGCCAGCAGGTGCGCGGCCTGGCGCCGAACCTGGTGCGCCAGGTGCTGGGGGACCTGGGCTACCAGGTGCAGGTGGTGGTGCTGGGCAACTGGAAGCGCTGCCTGCTGGACGCGGCGGCCGGCCGGGTGGACGTGGTGCTGGCCTACAGCACCAGCCAGCGCCAACAGGACCTGGTGTTTTCCCGGGTGCCGGTGCTGCGTGAAGAGGTGGCGCTGTTCGTCAACCGTCGCCATGCGCCGCACTTTGAAACGCTCCAGGACCTGACCACCTACCGCGGCGGCCTGCTATTTGGGGAAAGCTACGGCCAGCAGTTCGACCGTGAAGTGGTGCAGCACGGCAATATCGAATGGGTCTCCAGCAGCCAGCAGAACTTCGGCAAGCTGATCCGCCAGCGCATCGACTTCATCCCCCATGAACGCCGCACCGGGCAACTGTTCATCGAACAAATGCCCGGTGCCGAGGACATCGTCGCCTTGCCCCAGGCGCTGAGCGTCGACTACCTGCGCCTGGCGGTGTCGCGGCACTCGCCCCTGGCGGCGCGCATGGTGCAGATCGACGCCCAATTGCAGCGTCAGGTGGACAGCGGAGCGATTCAGCGCTGGTTGGATCAGAGCCAGGACGACTACCGGGCCATGCTGCAATCGACCCGGGCGGCGCCATGATCCGTCCCCGTCCCGGCGGCCTGCTGCGGCGCCTGCTGCTGTTCATCCTACTGTTCAGCCTGTGCTTCACGGTGCTGGCCAGCGCGGTGCAGCTGTACTTCGAATACCGTCGGGAAATGCGCGAGATCGACAGCCGCATGGAGCTGATCCGCGCCGGCTACCTGGGCAGCCTGGAACGCAACCTGTGGGACCTCAACCAGGAACAGCTGACCGTGCAGTTGCAGGGGCTGGTGGATTTTTCCGACGTGGCCCGGGTGCACCTGGTGAGCCCTGATTTCGACCTGCAGCAGGGCAGCAGCGAGCTGATCGGGCCGCTGCGGGTGGAGCGCTTTCCCCTCAGCTACCAGCCGCCCTCGGGGCCGCTGCGGGAGCTGGGTGAGCTGCAGGTCAGTACCGACCTGGGGGCGGTGTACCGACGCCTGTACGCCACCGGGCTGGCCAGCCTGCTGTGGATGAGCGTGTTTCTCTGCGGGCTGGCGGTGGCCTTGTCCGGCCTGTTCCACCGCCTGGTGACCCGGCACCTGCAGCTCATGGCCGACTTTGCCCGGCGGGTGGCCAGCGGTGAATTGCACGAGCCGTTGCGACTGGACAAACGGCAGACGCCGGAAGGCGATGAGATCGACACCGTGGCCCGGGCCCTGGACGAGATGCGCGGGGCGATCCTGGCCGATATCCAGCACCGCGAGAGCGACCGGCTGGCGTTGCAGGACAAGCGCGACGAGTTGCAACGGCGGGTCCAGCGGCGCACCGCGAGCCTGGAGCACGCCAAGGAAGAGGCCGAGGCGGCCAACCTCGCCAAGTCGCGTTTTCTGGCGACCATGAGCCACGAACTGCGCACGCCGTTGAACGGCATCCTGGGCATGGCCGAGTTGCTGCGCGGGGCACCGTTGGACGCCCGCGACCAGCGCCGTTTACAGGCCTTGCACCAGGCCGGGGAAGGCCTGCTGGCGATCCTCAACGAGCTGCTGTCGTTTGCGCGCCTGGAGGAGGGCGAGAGCCGCCCGGAGGTGCGGGACTTTTCCCTGCGCCAGTTGCTGGACGAGGTCATCACCCTGCTGGAGCCCCGGGCCCAAGCCAATGGCACCCGCCTGGAACTGCGGGTCGATCCATGCCTGGCGCCCCGGCAGCAGGGCGCCGAACAGTACCTGCGCCAGGTCCTGAGCAACCTGCTGGCCAATGCCATTCGTTTTACCGAGGACGGCTGGGTGCGGGTCGAGGTGCAATTGCTGGAGGGCCGTGGGCCGCTCCAGCACCTGCGCTGCTGTGTGCGCGACAACGGCATCGGCATCGCCGCGTCGATGCGCGAGAAGATCTTCGAGCGTTTCGTCCAGGCCAGCGATCAAGTGGCCCGGCGCTATGGTGGCACTGGCCTGGGGTTGGCGATCTGCAAGCACCTGGTGCAGCAACTGGACGGCAGCATTGGCGTCGACAGCGAGCTGGGGCAGGGCAGTTGCTTCTGGTTCGAACTGTCCCTGGGCATCAGCTCGGTGGCGCAGGAGGCACCTCGGATACACGGGCCGGCCCGAGGGCTGAAGATCCTGGTGGTGGAGGACGTGGCGCTCAATCGCGAAGTGGCCAGCGGGCTGCTGGAGCGCGAGGGCCATCAGGTCTGGCTGGCGGAGGATGGGGAGGCGGCGCTGGCCCTGTGTCAGCAGCAGGCCTTCGACTTGCTGCTGCTGGACGTGCACCTGCCCGGCATCAGCGGAGTGCAACTGTGCCAGGAACTGCGGCGGCGCCCGGGGCCCAATCGCCAGGCCCGGGTGTTTGCCCTGACCGCCAGCGTCCAGCCGTCCCTGGTTCGTGATTACTTGCAGGCCGGAATGCAGGGCATCCTCGGCAAGCCGCTGCAGTTGGACCACCTGCGCCAGGTCCTGGCCGGGCAGGTTGGGCCCCGGTTGACGGCGAGCGAGGATGGGGTCGTCGACCTCGGGCTGCTGGACACCCACCGCACCCTGCTCGGGGACAACAAGTTGCAGGGGCTGCTCAAGGTCCTGGGCGAGACCCTGGACCAGCAGTACCCGCCGTTGATCGAAGCCCTGGCCGCCGAGGATTGCACCGCCATCCAGCACCAGGCCCACCGCCTGGCGGGCAGCGCCGACTCCCTGGGCTTTTGCGCCCTGGCCCGGGTGCTGCGCGCCCTGGAGGACGCAGCGATTGCCTGCGACCGGCCCTTGCTGGCGTCCCAGGCCCTGGGCCTGACGGCCACCTGGCAGCAGTCCCGGGCCATGCTGGCGCGCTTGCTGGCGCCCTGACGTACAAATTCCTTACGACTTTTTACATCTTCGATCTTTTGCTTCAACCCGAACTTACATGGCTTTCCAATAATCGATGAAGCCGCGCTTGCCGCGGTCTTCGACGCTTACTGGAGATAATAATAATGAACTGCCTGCAAGCCGCTTGTGCCTTTCCGACGTTCCCCTCGCTGCGCCTTGCGCGCCTCACCGACTGTTGAGGTGCGCCATGACCACCACCGAACGTAAAGGCATTCAACTGACCCGGGCCTTGAAGAGCCGGCACATTTTCATGCTGTCCCTGGGGGGCGTGATCGGCACCGGGCTGTTCATGGGCTCCGGGGTCACCATCAACCAGGGCGGGCCCTGGGGCGCGATCCTCTCCTACCTGGTGGCCGGGTTCCTGATGTACCTGGTGATGGTCTGCCTCGGCGAGCTGTCGGTGCAGATGCCGGTGTCCGGCTCGTTCCAGGCCCACGCCACCAAGTACATCGGCCCGGCCACCGGCTTCATGATCGGCTGGGTCTACTGGATGAGCTGGGCCACCACCGTGGGCCTGGAGTTCACCGCTGCGGGCATGCTGATGCAGCGCTGGTTTCCCGGGGTGCCGATCTGGTACTGGTCGGCGTTTTTCGTGGCCTTGCTGTTCGGCATCAACGCCCTGGCCACCCGGGCCTTTGGCGAGGCCGAGTACTGGTTCGCCGGGGTCAAGGTGCTGGCGATCCTGAGCTTCATCGTGGTCGGTGCGCTGGTGATCTTTGGCGTCATCGACCTGCCCGGCGGCGCCCCGGCGCCGATGTTCGACAACCTCAAGGGCGACTCGCTGTTCCCCAACGGCCTGCCGGCGGTGTTCGCGGTGATGATGACCGTGGTCTACGCCTTCCAGGGCTGCGAAATCATGGGCGTGGCGGCGGGCGAGACCGACCAGCCGGAAAAAAGCATTCCCCGCGCCGTGCGCAACGTGGTGTTCCGCGTGCTGATCTTCTACGTGCTAGCGGTGATGGTGCTGGCGGCGATCATTCCCTGGCAGCAGGCCGGGCTGGTGGAAAGCCCCTTCGTCCAGGTGTTCGACATGGTGGGCATTCCCTACGCCGCCGACCTGATGAACTTCGTCATCCTCACGGCGATCCTCTCGGTGGGCAACTCCGGGCTGTATGCCTCCACGCGCATCCTCTGGGCCATGTCCAAGAGCGGCATGGCGCCCCAGGCCCTGTCGCCCCTGAGCAAACAAGGAGTGCCACTGCGAGCCCTGGCCATTACCCTGTGCTTTGCCCTGATCTCCCTGCTCACCAGCGTGGTTGCCGCCGACACCCTGTTCATGGTGCTGATGGCGGTCAGCGGCATGGCTGGTACCGTGACCTGGATCGTGATTGCCCTGGCCCAGTACCGTTTCCGCCGCCAGTTCCTGCGCGAAGGCGGGCAGCTTGAACAACTCAAGTACCGCGCGCCCTGGTTCCCCCTGGTGCCGCTGCTGTGCATCGTCCTGTGCAGCTCGCTGTTCGTGTTCCTGGCCCTGGACGAAACCCAGCGCCCGTCCCTGTACTGGGGCTCGGGCTTTATCGCCCTGTGCTACGGCGCCTACTACCTGATGCAGCGCAAACGCCAACTGCAACCCGCCGCAGCCGTGTAGGAGCCGGCTTGCCGGCGAAGAGGCCCTTGAGACTTGCATCGCCTGGACGGGCGCCTTCGCTGGCAAGCCAGCTCCTACAGCAGTCAGACAGACCCTGCCGTTCCCCGTAGGAGCCGGCTTGCCGGCGAAGAGGCCCCTGAGTCCTGCATCGCCTGGGTGGACGCCTTCGCTGGCAAGCCAGCTCCTACAGCAGTCAGATAGTCCGTGCGGTTCCCTGTAGGAGCCGGCTTGCCGGCGAAGAGGCCCTTGAGTCCTGCATCGCCTGAGTGGACGCCTTCGCTGGCAAGCCAGCTCCTACAGCAGTCGGACAGACCGTGCGGCTCCCCGTAGGAGCCGGCTTGCCGGCGAAGAGGCCCTTGAGGCTTGCATCGCCTGGGTGGACGCCTTCGCTGGCAAGCCAGCTCCTACAGCAGTCAGATGGACCGTGCACCACGCAGGGATCAGGTCGGCCGCAATACCCCAACACGTGCAAGCCCCCTCGCCATAAAGGCTCTGCGCCGTATGGCTTTGTCGAGGGTTGTTCGAAGTTGTAACAGCAACCTCGCCACCATCCTCGTGGCGCTAGTTTTTTCCAAACAAAAACAATGAGATAGGTCGCTTTTTCGGCTGCAGCCAGGCTCTCGGGCAAGCAATTGCCGCCTTGTTGAACACTCGTTTAGTATGGCCCTCAAGTCACCCCCTCACGCCAACCACAATAATTCGAGGACGCCCATGACCCTTTCATCGTCGCTGCTCAGCCGGATCGAAGCCGGCGTAGCCTGGATCACCCTCAACCGTCCCGAGCAACGCAACGCCCTGGACATTCCCACCCTCAAGGAGCTGCACGCTCTGCTGGAACGCTGCAACAGCGATCCGGCGGTGCGGGTGTTGGTGCTGACCGGCACTGGCCGCAGTTTCTGCGCCGGGGCCGACCTGGCGGAATGGGCCGAAGCCGAAGCCCGCGGCGCCCTGGAAAGCTACGGTTGGACCGAAACCGCCCATGCCCTGATGACTCGGCTGCACAGCCTGGACAAACCCACCATCGCCGCCATCAACGGCACCGCCGTGGGCGCCGGCATGGACCTGAGCCTGTGCTGCGACCTGCGGGTGGCGGGGCAGTCGGCGCGGTTCAAGGCAGGCTACACCAGCATGGCCTACTCGCCGGACGCCGGGGCCAGTTGGCATCTGCCGCGCTTGATCGGCAGCGAACAGGCCAAGCGCCTGCTGTTTCTCGATGAGTTGTGGAGCGCCGAACGGGCCCTGGCCGCCGGGTTGGTCGGCGAGGTGTGCGCCGATGAACAGTTGATCGGCAGCGTCAGCGAGCTGGCTGCGCGCCTGGCCCAGGGCCCGACCTTCGCCTTCGCCCAGACCAAGAAGCTGATACGCCAGGGCGCCGAGCGCAGCCTGCCCCAGCAACTGGCCGCGGAACTGGCCGCCGGTCTGCTGTGCGGGCGCAGCGCCGACGGCGCCGAAGCCCTGCGCGCTGTCAGCGAAAAACGTCCCCCACGTTTCCAAGGGTTGTAGGAGCGGCCAGGCGCGGCGAAAGGGCCCCTGGGCCATGCACCCATTTTGTAGGAGCCGGCTTGCCGGCGAAGGCGCCCGCAAGAGCAGCGCCTTAGTCAAGGGCCCCTTCGCCAGCAAGCTGGCTCCTACGGGAAGGTGTTTGGCGGCAGGGAGCCCTGGCAGATCACTCGTTTATTGCACCGTTAATCACTCACAGGTAGCGCCATGAATTTCCAACTCAGCCAAGAACAAGAAATGCTGGTGGATGCGGTTCGCAGTTTTGTCAGCAAGGAGTTGCTGCCCCACGAGGAGGCGGTGGACCGCGCCGACGAGGTCAGTGCCGACCTTGCCGGGGAAATCCGCAGCAAGGCCATCGCCGCCGGCTTCTATGCCTTCAACATGCCCGAGGAGGTGGGCGGTGGCGGTCTGGATTACCTGTCCCAGGCGCTGATCGAGCGCGAGCTGGCCAAGTGCTCCTGGGCCCTGCATGTGTTCGTCGCCCGGCCGTCGAAAATCCTCATGGCCTGCACCGGCTCGCAGATCGGCGACTACCTGCTGCCTTGCGTGCAGGGGCGCAAGGTCGACTGCTTCGCCCTCACCGAGCCCGGCGCCGGCTCTGACGCCAATGCGATCAAGACCCGCGCCGTGCGCGACGGTGGCGACTTCGTGCTCAACGGCAGCAAGCACTTCATCAGCCACGCCGGGCACGCGGATTTCGCCATCGTCTTCGCGGTCACCGGCACCTATGAACACAACGGCCGCCAGCGCAACGCGGTGACCTCGTTCCTGGTGGACCGCGACACCCCGGGCCTGACCATCCGCCGTGGCCCCAAGTGCGTGAGCAACCGTGGCTACCACACCTTCGAAATGTTCTTCGATGACTGCCGGGTGCCGGCCAGCAAGGTGCTGGGGGAGGTGGGCAAGGGCTGGGAAGTGGCCAATGCCTGGCTCACCGCCGGACGGGTGATGGTCGCCGCCAACTGCGTGGGGCAGGCCCAGCGCGCCCTGGATGCTTCCCTGCAATGGGCCGCCGACCGCAAGCAGTTCGGCCAGGCCATCGGCAGCTACCAGGGGGTGTCGTTCAAGCTGGCGGACATGGCCACGCAGATCCGCGCCGCTGAGCTGTTGACCCTGCACACCGCGTGGAAGATGGACCAGGGCAGCATGACCGATGGCGAGGCCGGCATGGCCAAGCTGTTTGCCAGCGAGGTGCTGGGCCGGGTCGCCGACGAGGCGGTGCAGATCTACGGCGGCATGGGCCTGATGGACGAAGGGCCGGTGGAGCGCATCTGGCGCAACGCGCGGATCGAACGGATCTGGGAAGGCACGTCGGAGATCCAGCGCCACATCATTTCCCGTGAACTGCTGCGGCCGCTGATGCGCTGAGCGCCCTGGAGAATTGCCGTCATGTCCCAGACTCTACGTGACAATCTCAAGCGCCTGCTAGCCCCGCGGCACCTGGCCTTCGTCGGCGGGCGCAGCATGGCCCGGGCCCTCAACCGCTGCGCCGAAGGCGGTTTTGCCGGGCCGATGTGGCTGGTCAACCCGCAGCATGCCGAGCTCGATGGTGTGCCCTGCGTGGCCAGCATCGAACAACTGCCTTGCGGCCCGGATGCGGTGTTCGTCGCCACCAACCGCGAGCTGACCCTGACCTGCGTCGCGGCGCTGGCGGCCAAGGGCGCCGGCGGGGTGATCTGCTACGCCTCGGGCTTTGCCGAAACCGGCGCCCAGGGCCAGGCCCTGCAACAGCAACTGCTGCAGGCCGCCGGCGCCATGGCCCTGCTGGGGCCCAACTGCTACGGCCTGCTGGATTACCTGCACAGCGCCGCGCTGTGGCCGGTGGCCCATGGCGGCAAACCGGTGGAACGGGGCGTGGCGGTGCTGACCCAGAGCGGCAACTTCGCCTACAACCTGTCCATGAGCGATCGTTCGCTGCCGGTGGCCTACATGGCCTCGGTGGGCAATCAGGCGCAACTGGGCATTGCCGAATTGATGGACGTGCTGCTGGACGAGCCGCGGGTCACCGCCATCGGCCTGCACCTGGAAGGCCTGAAGAACGTGCCGGGCTTTGCCCGGGCGGCGCACAAGGCCCTGGAGAAGGGCATTCCGATCATCGCCCTGAAGACCGGGGCGTCGCAGATCGGCGCCGAGCTGGCCCTGAGTCACACCAGTTCGCTGTCGGGATCGGACGCGCTGTACGACGCGCTGTTCCAGCGCCTGGGGGTGATCCGCGTCAGCGGCCCGGTGAGTTTTGTCGAGACCTTGAAGGCCGCCTCTTGCGGGCAGTTGCCGGCCGGCCCACAGCTGATGGCCCTGGCCTGTTCCGGGGGCGATGCCGGGCTGATCGCCGACTACGCCGAGCGCAACGGCCTGCAGTTGCCCAGGCTGGATGCCGGGCAATGCGCCGAGCTGGCCGCGGTGCTGCCGGGCTACGCCAATCTGGTCAACCCGCTGGATTTCACCACCGCCATCTGGGGCGACGCCCAGGCCCTGCACAGCATGCTCGACACCGCCCTGCGTACCGAGGCTGACAGCGCCATGCTGGTGCTGGATTACCCGGCCGAGTTCACCGGCGAGCGCAAGGAATGCGACCTGCTGCTGGAGCTGTTCTGCGCCGCGTTGCAGCGCCACGGCAAGCGCGGTTTCGTGACCTCGGCCTTTCCCGAGCTGCTGCCGGCCAGTGCTCGGGAGCGTTTGCACGGCCATGGCATTCCGGCCTTGCAAGGGGTGGAGGATGGGCTGGCGGCCTGGGGCCGGATCGTGACCTATCAACAGCAGCGCCCGGCGTTGCTGGCCCTGGGGGAGTCGGCCCTGCTGCCATTGTGTCCGGCAACCCTGGACGGCACCGGCGTGGTGCTGGACGAGTGGCAGTCCAAGCAGGCCTTGCGCGGCTTCGGCCTGAGCATCCCGGACGGGGTGCTGAGCACCCCCGAGCAGGCCCTGAGCGCAGCGGCCGCTGTCGGTTATCCGCTGGTACTCAAGGCGGTCAGCGCGCAGTTGCCGCACAAGACCGAGGCCGGGGCGGTGGCCCTCAACCTCAAGGACCCTGAAGCCCTGAGCGCGGCGTTGCGCCTGATGCGCACGCGGATTGCCAAGCGTGCGCCGGGTGTGGCCTTCGATCAGGTCCTGCTGGAGCCCATGGCCGCGCCGCCCCTGGCGGAGCTGATTGTCGGCATCAAGCGCGAGAACGACTTCGGCCTGGCCCTGGTGATCGGCGCCGGCGGGGTGCTGGTGGAACTGCTCAAGGACAGCCGCAGCCTGCTGCTGCCGACCACCGAGGGGGCGATCCGCCAGGCCTTGCTCAGCCTGCGCAGCGCTACCTTGCTGCAAGGCTTTCGTGGACGCCCCGAGGCCGATCTGCAGGCCCTGGTGGCGGCCATTGGCGCGGTGGCGGATTACGCCTGCGAACACGCCGGGCACCTGCTGGAACTGGATGTGAACCCATTGTTGGTCGGTGCCCAGGGCACCGTCGCGGTCGATGCGTTGATTCGCCTTGGCCAGGCTTGAGGAGAGAGACATGCACGATCAGACCTTGACCGGTGGCCAGGCCCTGGTGCGCCTGCTGGCCGGCTACGGCGTGGAGACGGTGTTCGGCATTCCCGGGGTGCATACCCTGGAGCTGTACCGCGGGCTGCCCGGCAGCGGCATCCGCCATGTGCTGACCCGGCACGAGCAGGGCGCGGGCTTCATGGCCGACGGTTACGCCCGGGTCAGTGGCAAGCCCGGGGTGTGTTTCGTCATCAGCGGCCCGGGGGTGACCAACGTCGCCACGCCGATTGGCCAGGCCTATGCCGACTCGATTCCGCTGCTGGTGATTTCCAGCGTCAACCACAGCGCCAGCCTGGGCAAGGGCTGGGGCTCGCTGCATGAAACCCAGGACCAGCGCGCCATCACCGCGCCGATTACCGCCTTCTCGGCCCTGGCCCTGAGCCCGGAAGACCTGCCGGAGCTGATCGCCCGGGCCTTTGCCGTGTTCGACAGCCAGCGCCCGCGGCCGGTGCACATCAGCGTGCCCCTGGATGTGCTGGCGGCCAAGGTGGCCCGGGACTGGACCGGCGAGGTGGTGCGCCGCCCCGGGCGTGGCCCGGCCGCGGCGGCGGATATCCGTCAGGCGGCGGACACACTGCGCAAGGCCAAGCGGCCGATGATCATCGCCGGCGGTGGCGCCTTGCACGCCGCCGAACAACTGCGGGCCCTGAGCACCCGCCTGGGGGCGGTGTTCTTCAGCAGTGTCGCCGGCAAGGGCCTGCTGCCGGACGAGGCGCCGCTCAACGCCGGGGCAACCTTGTGCGTGGAGCCCGGCTGGCAGCTGATCAGTCAGGCCGATGTGGTGCTGGCGGTGGGCACCGAGATGGCCGATACCGACTACTGGCGCGAGCGCCTGCCGCTGAATGGCCAGCTGCTGCGGCTGGACATCGACCCGCGCAAGTTCAATGACTTCTACCCCTGCACCCTGGCCTTGCACGGCGATGCCCAGGCCACCCTGGACGCCTTGCTCCAGGCCTTGCCACACACACCGGCCGAAGCCGGGGCGGCGATTCACGCGGTGGCCGATCTGCGCCAGGCGCTGCAGAACGGGCAGGGGCCGTTGCAGCAGATTCACCGTTCGATCCTGCAGCGCATTGCCGCCGAGCTGCCGGAGCACGGCTTTATCGCCAGCGACATGACCCAGCTGGCCTACAGCGGCAACTACCTGTACCCGAGCCGAGCCCCCCGCAGCTGGCTGCATCCCACCGGCTACGGCACCCTCGGCTACGGCTTGCCGGCGGGCATTGGCGCCAAGCTCGGTGCCCCCGAGCGCCCAGGGCTGGTGCTGGTGGGCGACGGCGGTTTTCTCTACACGCTGCAGGAACTGGCCACGGCGGTGGAGGAACTGCGCAGCCCGCTGGTGGTGCTGTTGTGGAACAACGATGCCCTGGGGCAGATCCGCGACGACATGCTCGACCTGAACATCGAGCCCATTGGCGTGCTGCCGCGCAATCCGGATTTTGCCGCCCTGGCCCGGGCCTTTGGTTGCAGCGTCAGCCAGCCCGCCAGCCTCGATGAGTTGCAGCAGGCATTGCGCAGCGGCTTTGCCCGCGATGGCGTGACCCTGATCGAACTCAAGCACGCCTGCGCGCGCTGAACATCCCTTTTTCCTGGAGCTTGTGCATGCGCTTTTCTCAACTGACCCAACGTATTGCCGGAGACGGCGCCGCCGCCTGGGACATTCATTACCGGGCCCTGGCCAAGCGCGAGCGCGGCGAGGACGTCTGGCTGCTGTCGGTGGGCGACCCGGATTTCGACACCCCGCAGCCGGTGGTCCAGGCGGCCATCGACAGCCTGCAGGCCGGCCACACCCATTACGCCGATGTGCGCGGCAAGCGCGCCTTGCGCGAAGCCATTGCCCGGCGCCACCAGCAGCGCAGCGGCCAGGTGGTGGATGCCGAACAGGTGGTGGTGCTGGCCGGTGCCCAGTGCGCCCTGTACAGCGTGGCCCAGTGCCTGCTGGACCCGGGGGACGAAGTGATAGTGGCCGAGCCGATGTACGTCACCTACGAAGCGGTGTTCGGCGCCTGCAATGCCCAGGTGGTGCCGCTGCCGGTGCGGGCCGAGGATGGCTTTCGGGTACAGCCCGAGGCGGTGGCCGCGCGCATCACCGGCAAGACCCGGGCCCTGGTGCTCAACAGCCCGCACAACCCCACCGGCGCGAGCATTCCCCGGGCCACCTGGGAGGCCCTGGCGGCGCTGTGCATCGAACACGACCTGTGGCTGATCTGCGATGAGGTCTACAGCGAGCTGCTGTACGAGGGCGAGCATGTCAGCCCGGCCAGCCTGCCGGGGATGGCCGAGCGCACCGCGACCCTCAACAGCCTGTCCAAGTCCCACGCCATGACCGGCTGGCGCCTGGGCTGGGTGGTGGCGCCCACGGCCCTGACAGCGCACCTGGAGAACCTGGCGCTGTGCATGCTCTACGGCTCGCCGGAGTTTATCCAGGACGCGGCCATCGTCGCCCTGGAACAGCCGCTGCCGCAGTTGCAAGCCATGGCCGAGGCCTATCGCCAGCGCCGGGACCTGGTCTGCGATTGCCTGGCGGACTGTCCCGGGGCGCGGCCCTTGAAGCCCGATGGCGGGATGTTTGTGATGGTCGATATCCGCGCCACCGGGCTCAGTGCCCAGGCGTTTTCCGAGCGCCTGCTGGACGACCACGGGGTCTCGGTGCTGGCCGGCGAGGCCTTTGGCCCCAGCGCTGCCGGGCATATCCGCCTGGGCCTGGTGCTGGAGCCCGAGGCCCTGCGCGAAGCCTGCCGGCGCATTGCCCGTTGTGCGGGGCAACTGATGGCCTAGGCAAACCGCTGGCGGTGGGTAGGGCGCCGCTGGTGCAGGGCTGGAGTGAAGAGGGCGCCGCTAGCCGTGGCGCGATGGCGTACCGCCGTGTTCGGCGGCTCAGGCCCGGGAAGTCTTGGCCTTGGCCGTTGCCGGGCGGTTGCTGGGCGGTGGCTGTTCCCCGGCGCTTTCCAGGGGCGGGTCGAAGGCCACGAACAGCTGGTCGACGGTGATGCTGGCCAGGTCCAGGCGCATGTTGCTTTCCAGCAGGCTGAACAGGCGGGTGAACACCTCGAACACCTTGCAGTGGTCTTCCATGCCGGAAAACGGGTTGTCGATCTTTTCCGCGATCAGCGAGCTTTCCTGCACCGCATCGTAGACGTCGCGCAGGGTGATCTCGCTGGCCGGGCGGGCCAGGGTCAGGCCGCCCCTGGGGCCGCGCCAGGAGGTCAGGATGTCGGCCTTGACCATCTGCGACACCAGGTTGCGGACCCGCGTAGGGTGGGTCTTGACCCACTTGGCGATGGTCTCGGTGCGCAGCTTCTGCGGCGCGTTGGCGGCGACGAAGGAGAGGATGTAGGAGGCGGTGATCAGGCGGGTCGACTGGCTCATGAGTGTCCGTAAGTCCCTTTGAAAAAACGAGTATGACAGCCTTGGACAAGCGTGTTCAGCAGCAGAAATTTTCCGTTGTGCCGAGGTTAATGTATTTGTTACGGTAACAAATATAAATAACAACAGCAGCATCCAGTCGAAACATTTTCTCTGCTTTGATCAGGGGCAATGCCATGAGCGATAACAACAACAAGATTCCTCAAGCGATCCATGATGTATGCCTGCCGCGCCGGGACTTCCTCAGATACAGCGCCAGTGCCGTGGCGGTAGCGGGGGCCCTGGCCCTCGGCCTGCCGCTCGGTGCCCGGGCCGCAGAACCGCAGCCCAAGGCCGGCGGTGTGCTGCGCCTGGGCCTGGCGGGGGGCAGCACCACCGATTCCCTGGACCCCGGCTCCTGGAGCGATACCTTCACCTTTGTCGGCTTCTCGGCGGTGTACAACACCCTGAGCGAGATTGCCGTGGACGGCACGGCGATCCCCGAGCTGGCGCAGCAGTGGGAGTCGAGTGCCGATGCGCGGACCTGGACCTTCACGCTGCGTCCCGGGGTGACCTTCCACAACGGCAAGTCGCTGACCGCCGAGGACGTGGTGGCGTCGATCCAGCACCACCTGGGCGAGCAGTCCACCTCGGCGGCCAAGACCGTGCTCGGCGATGTGGCCAAGGTCAGCGCCCAAGGCAGCGACACGGTGCTGTTCGAGCTGCATTCGGGCAACGCCGACTTCGCCTATGTGGTGGCCGACTATCACCTGGTGATCATGCCGGCCAAGGATGGGCTCGCCGACTGGCGTTCCGGGGTGGGTACCGGCGGCTACCGCCTGAGCTCCTTCGAACCCGGGGTGCGCATGCAGCTTGAGCGCAGCCCCGACTACTGGAAAGCCGGGCGGGCGCATTTCGCCGCTGCCGAGCTGCTGGCCATCAGCGACGGCACCGCCCGGGTCAACGCCCTGGTCACCGGGCAGGTGGATGTGATCAACAAGGTCGACCTGAAGACCGTGGGCCTGCTCAAGCGCAACCCCAAGCTGGTGATCGAGGAAACCAAGGGCGCCCAGCACTACACCTTCCCGATGCTCTGCGACAGCCAGCCGTTCCAGAACAACGACATCCGCCTGGCGATGAAGTACGCGATCGATCGCGAGGCGCTGCTGGCCGCGGTGCTGCATGGCTACGGCCTGGTGGGCAACGACCACCCGATCCAGCCCGGTAGCCGCTTCATCAACAGTGCCCTGGAGCAGCGCGGCTACGACCCGGACAAGGCGCGCTTCCACTTGCGCCAGGCCGGAGTCGACTCGCTCAAGGTGCGCCTGCAGGCCTCCGATGCCGCCTACACCGGCGCGGTGGACGCTTCGGTGCTGTTCAAGGAGCAGGCGCGTCAGGCCGGGATCGACATCGAAGTGGTGCGCGAACCGGCCGACGGCTTCTTCTCCAACGTGTGGATGAAGCAGCCCTTCACCACCTCCTTCTGGTACAGCAGCCTGACCGCCGACCGCATGTTCAGCATCGGTTATGCCAAGGGCGCGGCGTGGAACGAAACCCGCTGGGACAACCCGCGCTTCAACCAGTTGCTCAATGCGGCCCGGGGCGAGATGAACGACCCGTTGCGGCGCGAGATGTACAACGAAATGCAGGGCCTGTGCCGCGATGATGGCGGCGCCATCGTGCCGTTGTTCGCCAGCTCCGTGGCGGCCCGCTCGAACCGGGTGAGCCATGGCGGCGTCACTGCGCCCTATGGCGAACTCGACGGCCTGCGGATGATCGAGCGCTGGTGGCAGGCCTGAGTCGGCGGTCACCGGGGAGGGCGCTGGCGTCGCCCCCGGTGGCCACCTGCAGATCCCGGGAGTGGCCTTGGCCAGCCCTGTGCATTCGAGGAATGAGTCGGTGAAAAGACTTGGCAATCTGCTGCTGCAGCGCCTGGCCCTGGGCCTGTTTTCGCTGTTCGCGGTGTCGGTGATCATCTTTCTTGCGGTCAGCCTGCTGCCCGGGGACATCGCCCAGGCCATGCTCGGCCAGGCGGCGACCCCGGAAACCGTGGCCGCCTTTCGCGCCCAGCTGGGGCTGGACCAGGCGCCGCTGGCGCGTTTCGGCCATTGGCTGTGGCAGCTGCTGCACGGCGACCTGGGGCTGTCCCTGGCCAACCAGCGGCCGATCACCGAACTGGTGGCGGCGCGCCTGGGCAACACCTTCAGCCTGGCGGCGCTGGCGGCGCTGGTCTCGGTGCCCCTGGCCCTGGCCCTGGGCATGCTGGCGGCGCTGTACCGCAACGGCTGGTTCGACCGGCTGCTCAATACCCTGGCCTTGAGCGCGGTGTCGTTTCCGGAGTTCTTTGTCGCCTACATCCTGATCCTGGTGTTCTCGGTCAAGCTCGGCTGGCTGCCGAGCCTGTCCGACCTGCCGCCGGACGCTTCCCTGGGCACGATACTGCAACGCTCGCTGCTGCCGGTGGCGACCCTGAGCCTGGTGGTGATCGCGCAGATGATGCGCATGACCCGCGCCGCGCTGATCAACCTGCTGGCCAGCCCCTACATCGAGATGGCCCGGCTCAAGGGCCTGCGTCCGTCGCGGATCATCCTGCGCCATGCCTTGCCCAACGCCCTGGCGCCGATCGTCAACGTGGTGGCGCTGAACCTGGCCTACCTGGTGGTGGGGGTGGTGGTGGTCGAGGTGGTGTTCGTCTACCCGGGGCTCGGCCAGTTGCTGGTGGACTCGGTGGCCAAGCGCGACATCCCGGTGGTCCAGGCCTGCAGCCTGATCTTCGCCGCCACCTACATCCTGCTCAATACCAGTGCCGATGTGCTGTCGATCGCCAGCAACCCGCGCCTGATGCATCCCAAGGGGTAGTCCATGAGCCTGTTGAAAACCTTGCTGCGGGCGCCCCTGAGTGCGCGTTTCGGCCTGCTGGTGATTCTGCTGTACATCCTCGTGGCGCTGTTCGCGCCGCTCTTGGCGCCTTATGGCGAAACCCAGGTGGTGGGCGAGGGCTTCGCGCCCTGGAGCAGCCAGTTCCTGCTGGGCACCGACAACCTGGGCCGCGACCTGTTCAGCCGCCTGGTGTACGGCGCGCGCAACAGCCTGGGCATTGCCTTCCTGACCACCGCACTGGCGTTTCTGCTAGGCGGCCTGGGCGGCCTGGTTGCCGCCTTGCGCGGGGGCTGGGTCGACCAGGGCCTGTCGCGTCTGGTGGATATCCTGATGGCCATTCCGCAGTTGATCTTCGCCTTGCTGATCCTCAGCGTGGTCGGCACCAACGCGGTTTCCCTGGTGCTGGTGATCGCGCTGCTGGACGCCACCCGAGTGTTTCGCCTGGCCCGGGCGGTGGCGATGAACATCGTGGTCCTGGATTTTGTCGAGGCCGCACGCCTGCGTGGCGAAGGGCTGTGGTGGCTGGTGACCCGCGAGGTCCTGCCCAACGCCGCGGCGCCGCTGATTGCCGAGTTCGGCCTGCGCTTCTGCTTTGTCTTTCTGTTCATCAGCGCCTTGTCGTTCCTCGGCCTGGGTATCCAGCCGCCGACGGCCGACTGGGGCAGCATGGTGCGCGACAACGCGGTGCTGATCACCTTCGGTGACTTCAGTCCGCTGCTGCCGGCCCTGGCGGTGGCGCTGATCACCGTCAGTGTGAATTTCGTCGTCGACTGGATGCTGCACCGGTCCAGCGGCCTCAAGGAGGGCTGAACATGGCCGAATCCCAAGCCAATCCGTTGCTGGAAATCCGCGGCCTGCGCATCGACGGCCATTACCAGGAGGCCTGGCATCCCCTGATCAAGGGCCTGGACCTGACCCTGCAACGCGGCGAAGTGCTGGGGCTGATCGGCGAGTCCGGTGCCGGCAAGTCGACCCTGGGCCTGGCGGCCATGGGCTATGTGCGTGATGGTTGCCGGTTCAGCGGCGGTTCGGTGCGCTTCGACGGCATAGAGCTGCTGCAGGCCCCCGAGGAAACCCTGCGCCGCCTGCGCGGCCTGCGCATCGCCTATGTCGCGCAAAGCGCCGCGGCTTCGTTCAACCCGGCCCAGCGGCTGATCGACCAGCACGTGGAAAGCGCGGTAGTCAACGGCGGGATCGAGCGCGCCCGGGCCGAAGCCGAGGCGGTGGAGCTGTACCGGTTGCTGCGCCTGCCGGACCCGGAACAGATCGGCCAGCGGTATCCGCACCAGGTCTCCGGCGGCCAGTTGCAACGGGTGATGACCGCCATGGCCATGGCCTGCCACCCGGACCTGATCATCTTCGACGAGCCGACCACCGCCCTTGACGTCACCACCCAGATCGAAGTGCTGGCGGCGATCCGCGACGGCGTCAGGACCTACGGCAGCGCCGCGCTGTACATCAGCCACGACCTGGCGGTGGTGGCGCAGATGGCCGACCGGATCATGGTCCTGCGCCATGGCCAGTTGGTGGAGCAGGCCCAGACCCGGCGCATGCTCAGTGATCCGCAGCAGGACTACACCAAGTCGCTGTGGGCGGTGCGCAGTTTCAGCACCGAGCCCAAGCCGCAACCGGCGGGTGAGCGCCCGTTGCTGGAGTTGCGCAAGGTCTGCGCTGCCTATGGCCGGCAACCGGTGCTGCAGGATGTCTCGCTGAGCCTGTACCCGGGCCAGACCCTGGCGGTGATCGGTGAGTCCGGCAGCGGCAAGAGCACCACCGCCCGGGTCATCAGCGGCCTGCTGCCCCCCGGGTCCGGGCAATTGCTGTACGACGGCCAGGCCTTGCCCCTGGATTACCGCCAGCGCAGCAAGGAGCAACTGCGGCGGATCCAGATGATCTACCAGATCCCCGACACCGCCCTCAATCCGCGCCAGCGCATCGTCGACATCCTCGGCCGGCCCCTGAGTTTCTACCTGGGGCTCAAGGGTCGGGCATTGCGGGCCCGGGTCGGCGAGCTGTTGGAGATGATCGAGTTGGACCCGGCGACCTACATGGAGCGTCAGCCCCGGGAGCTGTCCGGCGGCCAGAAACAGCGGATCTGCATCGCCCGGGCCCTGGCGGCCGAGCCGCAGTTGATCATCTGCGACGAAGTGACCTCGGCCCTCGACCAGTTGGTGGCCGAGGGCGTGCTCAAGCTGCTGGACCGGATCCAGCGGCAGCTGGGGGTGGCCTACCTGTTCATCACCCACGATGTGGCCACCGTGCGTGCCATTGCCGACCAGGTGCTGGTGATGCAGCGCGGGCGAGTGATGGACCAGGGCAGCCGCCAGCGCATTTTCACCCCGCCGTACCAGGACTACACCGGGCTGCTGTTTTCATCCGAGCCGCAGATGGACCCCGACTGGCTCGACCAGTTGCTGGCCCGTCGCGCCGCATCTTCCACCTTGCACGCTGTTTGAGGAATGTTCATGAAAGTGTTGATCGTCCACGCTCACCCCGAGCCGCAATCCTTTACCGCCGCCTTGCGCGACCAGGCGGTCGCCACCCTGGAGGCCCAGGGGCACCAGGTGCAGGTCAGCGACCTGTACGCGATGAACTGGAACCCGGTGGCCAGCGCCGAAGACTTTGCCGCCCGGGCCAACCCGGACTACCTGGTGTATGCCCTGGAACAGCGCCTGGGAGTAAAGAGCGCAAGCATTGCCGCGGACATCCAGGCCGAGCTGGACAAACTGCTGTGGGCCGACCTGCTGATCCTCAATTTCCCGGTGTTCTGGTTCTCGGTGCCGGCCATGCTCAAGGGCTGGATCGACCGGGTGCTGGTGTCCGGGGTCTGCTATGGCGGCAAGCGCTTCTATGACCAGGGCGGCCTGGCGGGCAAGAAGGCCCTGGTGACCCTGACCCTGGGCGGGCGCGAGCACATGTTTGGCGAGGGGGCGATCCATGGACCGCTGGAGGACATGCTGCGCCCGTTGCTGCGGGGCACTTTGGCCTATGTTGGCTGTGACGTGCTGGAGCCTTTTGTCGCCTGGCACGTGCCTTACATTAGCCAGGAAGCCCGCCAGGCATTCCTGCACAGCTACCAGCGGCGCCTGGAGCAACTGACTGACGAGCAGCCCCTGGTGTTTCCACGGCTGGAGCAGTTCGACGACGCCCTGTACCCGCTACCGGCCTGAACCGCCCGGGCGGCGCGCAAGCTGTGCGTCGCCCTTACCGACGCCTTCGCTGGCAAGCCAGCTCCTACGGGCCAGCCCCGGCGACGCGGAATCCTGTAGGAGCCGGCTTGCCGGCGAAGAGGCCCTTGAGCCGTGCATCGCCCATGCCGACGCCTTCGCTGGCAAGCCAGCTCCTACGGGCCAGCCCCCGGTCAACGCGGAGTCTTGTAGGAGCCGGCTTGCCGGCGAAGAGGCCCTCAAGCCATGCATCGCCCATGCCGACGCCTTCGCTGGCAAGCCAGCTCCTACGGGCCAGTCCTCGGAAAGGCGGAACCTTGTAGGAGCCGGCTTGCCGGCGAAGAGGCCCTCAAGCCATGCATCGCCCCTACCGACGCCTTCGCTGGCAAGCCAGCTCCTACGGGCCAGCCCCCGGCGATGCGGAACCCTGTAGGAGCCGGCTTGCCGGCGAAGAGGCCCTCAAGCCATGCATCGCCCATGCCGACGCCTTCGCTGGCAAGCCAGCTCCTACGGGCCAGCCCCCGGCGACGCGGAACCCTGTAGGAGCCGGCTTGCCGGCGAAGAGGCCCTTGAGTCATGCATCGCCCATGCTGACGCCTTCGCTGGCAAGCCAGCTCCTACGGTGATGGGGGGCGGTTGAGGGGGCGGTGGCAAACCCCGGGTTCAGAATCTCAGGGTCGCGCCGGTGGTCAGCCAGCGGTCGCGGCTTTCGGTCAGGTGCTGGCCGAAGATCAGGTCCAGGTCCAGGTCCAGGTGCTGGCCGAGGTGCAGCCGTGGCCCGGCTTGCCAGGCCTGTTCGCCGCCGCGCTGGCCATAGCGCTCGGCAATCAGGGTGAGGCTGGGCGCCAGGTCATATTCGACCCCGCTGCCCCAGGTCCAGCGGTGGCTCTGGTCGCCATCGTCGTAGGCGTGGGCCCAGCCGGCATTGAGGTTGAGGCGCAGGCTTGGGCTGGCACTGAAGGTCAGCGGCAGGCTCAGGTCGCCACCGTCGAAACTGTGGTTGCGGTTCAGCGCCCAGTGCGCCGAGCCGGCCAGGGCCAGTTGCAGGCCGAGGTCTTCGCGGTCCAGCAGGGCGATCTTGACTTGCGGGCTGAGCTGGGTCTCGCCCTGGCCATCGGCCTGCTGGCGCTGGATCGCCGCGCCCAGTTGCACCCAGGGCAACTGGCTGAAGGTGCAGGCCGGGGCAATCACGCTGTTGTGCTCGGAACGCTGGTGTCGCGTGCTCTGGTACCAGACGTCGACGTTGCATTCGCCGGGGGCGTTGATGGCGCCGTCATCCACCACATAGGCACCTCCGGCGGCCTGGGCCTTGGAGCACAGGGCCAGGGTGCCGGTAATGCCGCCGGTGAGGGCGAGGAACAGCAGGTTGCGCTTGAGCATGCGGCTTTTCGCGGCAGGCAGGTTGTGGCTGCGGGAGGAGCGATAAGGGCTGTGCTTGGACATGACGAATCTCACTCTGTGTAGGGGGCCGGGCCGGTTGGTCGGGGGCCGGCGTCAAGGGGCAGTGCGTGGGGGATCTTCAGTCATCCACCGTCAGGGTCTGGATGCCCCGGGCCCGGGCCTGGAGCAGCAACCCTTCGGTGTCTTCCCCGCCGGGCAGGGCGATGACGATGTCGGGGCGGCTGTCGCCGAGCATGAAGCTGTTGCGCAGGCGTTCGGCGTGCTTGCCATGGAGTTGCCAGTTGGGTGGGTAGCGGACGATGTCGGCCCCGGTTTCCCTGGCCCAGCCTTCGATATGGGCGCCGAGGAACTGACTGCCACCGTGGATCACCACGCGGATTTCGTGCAGCCGCTGGAAGGCTTCGAGCACCTGGCGGCACTGGCGGTTGTCGGCGTAGTAGCGGCCGGCACAGATCAGGACGCGCATCGGGCGGTCTCCTTGTCGGCGCGATCCGGGCGCTCCTCGGGCACCGGGTCGTTGAGGTAGCCGTGCTCGATGTCGCGCTCGCCGGCGCGCTCCAGGGCCGGGTAGGCCAGGGCGGCGATGTGGTGGTGGACCCGGCGGTAATCGCGCAGCAGGCGCTGGAAGATGTCGCCGGACTCGGCCCAGGCGCCCTTGTCTTCGCGCAGTTTGCGAAAGTGCTCGCGGCTGGCGGCGGCTTCCAGGCGACGCACGTTTTCCTTGCGTGCCACCAACTGGTGCGCGGTGTTCAGGTCTTCGCGCAGGAACACGGTGATCGCCAGGCTCAGGCTCTCCAGCAGTTCCTGGTGCAGTGGGTACAGGGTGCCCAGTTCGAACTCGGAGAACGGTTCGCCACGGCGCAGGCGCCGCACCGCCAGTTGCGCCAGGCTGGTGGACAGGATGTCGCCGGCGTGTTCCAGGTTGATCACCAGCAACAAGACCTCCTGGGAACGGTCGGCGTCCTGGTCGCTGATGCCTTCCTTGCCGATGTCCGCCAGGTAGGCACGGATCGCCGCGCTGAGCAGGTCCAGGGACTGATCGATCTGCCGTACCTGCTCGGCATGACTCAGGCTGGAGGTGCGAAACAGCTGCAGCACCCGATCGAGCATGCCCGAGAGCATGTCGGCCATGCGCAGGGCTTCACGTGCGGCGTTGGCCAGGCCGATGTTGGCCACCTCCAGCCCGGCTTCATCCAGGTACTGCGGCATGCCGGGGTCGGTGACCGGCGCCGGGGCCGGCAGCAGCCGGCTCAGCAGTTTGCCCAGTGGCTCGGTGAAACCGATGAACATCAACGCCAGCACCAGGCTGAAGGCACTGTGCAGGTACACCACCAGCAGCGCCGGTGGCAGTTGCTGGATCACCGGCCACTGCGCCAGGGCGGTGATCCACGGCAGCAGCAGGACCACCCCGACCAGGCGCACCAGCAGGTTGCCCAGGGGCAGGCGCCGGGCGACGTTGCCGCTGGCACTGAACAGCGATGGCAGGGTGCCGCCGAGGTTGACCCCGAGCACCAGCGCCATGCTGGTGACTGGCGACAGCAGGCCGGTGCCGGCCAGGGAGGCGATCAGCAACACCACCGCGACACTGGAGTGGCACATCCAGGTGAGGGCTACCGCCACCAGCAAGGCCAGCAGCAGGTCGCCATCGAGGCTGCTCATCACCAGCTGGAACACCGGCGTGCTTTCCACGGCGCCCAGGGTCGACCCCAGGAGCCCCAGGGCCAGCAGCATCAGGCCCAGGCCGATCAGTGCGCAGCCGATGCTTTCAAAGCGTGAGTCGTCGCGCAGGCGAAAGGTCATGAAGCCCGCCAGCAGCACTACCGGGGTCACCAGCGAGAGGTCGAGGCTGAGCAGCTGGACCACCAGGGTCGAGCCGATATTGGCCCCCAGCATGACCGCCAGGGCCGGGGCCAGGCCCAGGGTGCCGGCGGCAGTGAAGGAGCTGGCCATCAGGCTCACCGCGGTACTGCTCTGCAGCACGCCGGTGATGCCGACGCCGCAGAGCAGCGCCAGCCAGCGGTTGTTCAAGTGTTGTCCGAGCCATTGGCGCAGCGGGCTGCCGAAGCCGCGCAGGAGTGATCCGCTGATCATCTGCGAGCCCCAGAGCAGCAGCGCAATGGCGCCGGCCAGGTTGATCAAGAGTGTGGTGCCCGACATGAGTATTCTCCCGGGACTGTGTCAGGTTCAGGCAATCGCCAGCCGCAGGGAGGCGCGGGTGATGGCGGCGCTGAAACCCAGCAGAAATCGAACTTCAACCGCGCTCAGCAGGCCGCGGGCATAGAGCCGGATGCTCAAACGCGTGAGCAGGCGGGCGCAGCCGCTGAGGACAATGACCAGCAGCCCGCGCAGGGCGCGCTGCAAGCATGAAAAAGCCTTGAGGTACATGGCGATGCTCCTTGCAGGCGAACGGCGTCAGCCTCGGCAGGGCGTGAGCGCGCCGACGCTGAACGGGTCGTTCTCTGGCTGTGCGGCGCGGCCGGCGGTGGCCGGTCGCGCCTGTCCCACTAAGGCTTCAAGCCCTTAGAACCACTGCTTGAAGCGGCGGATGTACAGGGTCTTCATGGTCTGGGCGACCACGCAGTAGGCGAGCAGGGTGCCCACCAGCCAAGGGAAGTATTCCCACGGCAACGGCACCAGGCCGACCATGCTGCCCAGGGGCGAGAAGGGCACGTAGATCCCCAATGCCATCACCAGCCCCGTGGCCAGCATCACCGGCAGGGCTGCGGTGCTCTGGATGAACGGGATCTTGCGGGTGCGCAGCATGTGCACCACCAGGGTCTGCGAGAGCAGGCCTTCGATGAACCAGCCGGACTGGAACAGGGCGGCCATTTCCACGCTGTTGGCGGCGAACACGTACCACATCAGGGCGAAGGTGGTGATGTCGAAGATCGACGAGGTCGGCCCGATCCACAGCATGAAGCGCCCGATGTTCTTGGCGTCCCACTTGCGCGGCTTGGCCAGGTACTCCTTGTCCATCTTGTCCCACGGCAGGGCCAGCTGGGAGAAGTCGTACATCAGGTTCTGCAACAGCAGGTGGATCGCCAGCATCGGCAGGAACGGGATGAAGGCGCTGGCCACCAGCACCGAGAACACGTTGCCGAAGTTGGAGCTGGCGGTCATGTTCAGGTACTTCATGATGTTGCCGAAGGTCTCGCGACCCTTGATCACCCCTTCCTCCAGCACCATCAAGCTCTTTTCCAGGAGGATGATGTCGGCCGATTCCTTGGCGATGTCGGTGCCGCTGTCCACCGAGATACCGACGTCGGCATCGCGCAGGGCCGGGGCATCGTTGATCCCGTCGCCGAGAAAGCCGACGGTGTGGCCATTGGCTTGCAGGGCCTTGAGCACCCGGGACTTCTGCAGCGGAGTGAGCTTGGCGAATACGCTGCGCTCTTCCACCAGGCGGGCGAGGGTCTGGTCATCCATCAGCTCGATGTCGCGACCCAGCAGCGGCTCGCCGGCTTCCAGGCCGACTTCGCGGCAGATCTTTGCGGTGACGATGGGGTTGTCGCCGGTCAGCACTTTCACCGTTACGCCGTTGTCGCGCAGGGCGGCAATCGCAGGGCCTGCGGTTTCCTTGGGCGGATCGAGGAAGGTCAGCAAGCCTTCGATGACCAGGTCGCGTTCGTCGCGGGCGCTGTACTGGGTCTGCGTCTGGTCCCGGGGCAGGTCGCGGGTGCCCACCAGCAGCACGCGGAAACCGTCACGGTTGTAGTCTTCGGCGAGGCTCAGCAGGGCGGCGCGGCGTTCGTCGTCGAGCTTGCTGGCGACTCCGTCCTGGCGGACCCAGGTGGCGGTTTCCAGCATCTCTTCCACGGCGCCCTTGCACACCAGCAGGTGATGGCCGCGGGCATCGGCGAGGATCACCGACAGGCGCCGGCGGACGAAGTCGAACGGCAGCTCATCGACCTTGCGCCAGGCCGCCGGCGGGGTGAAGTGCGGGTTCTCTTCGGCGAAGCTGACTACCGCGCGGTCCATCAGGTTCTTCATGCCGCTCTGGTGGTAGCTGTTGAGCCAGGCCAGTTGCAGCACTTCATCGCAGCGGCTGCCGCTGATGTCGACATGGTGCTCGAGGATGATCCGGTCCTGGGTCAGGGTGCCGGTCTTGTCGGTGCAGAGCACATCCATGGCGCCGAAGTTCTGGATCGCGTTGAGACGCTTGACCACCACCTTGCGCTTGGCCATGGCCGCGGCGCCCTTGGCCAGGTTGGCGCTGACGATCATCGGCAGCATTTCCGGGGTCAGGCCGACGGCCACCGCCAGGGCGAACATGAAGGCTTCGGCCCAGTCACCCTTGGTGAAACCGTTGATCAGCAGGACGATGGGCACCATCACCAGCATGAAGCGGATCAGCAGCCAGCTGACGCTGTTGACCCCGCGGTCGAAGGCGGTTTGTGAGCGCGAGCCGACGATGGAGCGGGCCAGGGAGCCGAAGTAGGTACGGGCACCGGTGGCCACGACCACTGCGGTGGCGGTGCCGCTGACCACGTTGGTGCCCATGAAGCAGATGTTCGGCAGGTCCAGCAGGTCCTGCTGGTCAGCCGCCTGGGCATGGGCGGACTTTTCCTGTACTGCGCCCAGGGTGTCGTACTTTTCTACCGGCAAGGCTTCGCCGGTCAGCACCGCCTGGCTGATGAACAGGTCACGGGATTCGATCAGGCGGATGTCCGCCGGGATCATGTCGCCAGCGGACAGGCGGATGATGTCGCCCACCACCAGGTCGCGCATCGGCACTTCGCGCACCCGGGACTGCATGCCCATCTGTTCGCGACGTACCACTGCCGCGGTGGTGCGAACCATGGCCTTGAGAGCCTCGGCGGCCTTGGCCGAGCGATGCTCCTGCCAGAAACGCATCAGGCCGCTGGCCAGCACCATCACCAGCACGATGATGACCCCGGTGAGATCGGTTTCTTCGCCGGCCTGCAGCGGCAGCCAGAAGTCGGTGAAGAAACTGATACCGGTCAGGGCCATCAGCACATAGATGAAGGGGTTGTTGAAGGCTTGCAGCAATTGCACCAGGGCGTGGGGCGGACGGTCGTGGGCGACCTCGTTGTGGCCATCCCGTTGCAGGCGGCCTTCGGCGTCCAGTTCAGTGAGGCCTGCGGTGGTGGAGTTGACGTTGGCCAGGGTCACGGCCAGGCCGTTCTGGGCTTCGCGAGCGGCGCGCATCGACAGTTTGTTGCTGTCGCTGCTGGCGCTTTGGTTCCGGGGCGTTGCGTTCTTTACAGTCATATCGTGTGCTCCTGCCGCCTGACTGCGGCACAACACACCAACAACTCAACTAATTAAAGGCGAGCGCAAGTATGTCGAGCCGCAGGTTAGCGATCGATTCGGATCTTGGCGTTTTTCAGGTTTTAACGTTCGCTGCTCAAACAATGAAGTTGAATGAGCAGCGAACCTACTACTGGCCTCTTCCATAACTTTCTCCGGCAAGTTTTATAACTGACAGGCAATAGGATTCCACCGAATTCCCAACTAAGGATTTCGCTTGGAAACAACGGAAGATATCCGCTGATTTAAGGCTAAGTGCGCGCCCCGAGGTACAGGCCGACGATCAGTCCGGCCTGCTGCCAGAGCAGGGCTGCGCCCCGACTCTGCGGGTCCTGGCTGTCATCGAGGCTCCAGCGTTGCTGCAACTGGCCACTTTTCGGGCAGACACGCCAATTGGCCCGCAGGGCGGTGGCGCTGGCTGGCGATGGGGAAGAGAAAGGCGAGCGGGCCAGGGCCTTGGGCTCCCGGCACAGCTTGACCCGCATGGTCGCGGCAAAGGCGCGCACACCGGGCATTACAACAGAAGAAGAGAAGTTCATAACATTTGCCTCGCGACCGGACTGGTACCGGGGAGGCAAGTTACGTTGGAGCGTCAAGCCCTAGCGCAGCTTACCCGACCGCGGAGTCGAGTCCCGTCATTTTCAGGGTTTAATGCCTGGCTCTGCGCAGCGGCAGTGACCAGACAGCGTCTAGATACTGTGTCCATTGGCTTCTTTAGTGAGTTGAACAAGGGCCGGATTTACCGGCCCGCGCAATTTACTCAGGAGGGTCCCCCGAGTCAAGGCTAAATTGCCTTGAATCTTTATTTGGCGATGAAGTTTCAGCTGAGGTTCAGCTTAAGGGAAGAGTTCACTTGCGCGGGCGTGGCGGATATATAAGGGATATAACGAAAAAGTGCTCATGACGGAGGGGCGTCATGAGCACTGGATATAACTTCGCGGATTATCAGTTCAGCAAGTGCCGGGATATATCCTTGTAAGTGTTGCTGTCGGTGGCGGCCATCAATTGCCGGCCATCCTTGAGGGTGCCGATGAAGGTCACTTCGTTTTCCGTGCCGGCCATCAGGTAGCCGGCAATTGCGCCCACCGGCCCCAACAGCATGGCACCGGCAATGCCATAGCCAAACGCGTCCTTGTTGGCGATGGGGCTTTCGGTTGCGATCTCCAGGCTCTTGAAGGCCGATGCCTTGATCTCGACGCCGGCGCTGTTGAGCACCGTCTTGAGCCTGAAGGTGCCATGCCGGTACTCACCGGCACCCTGCAGGAAATCGCCCGATAGAACTTCAATGTTTGCCATGTTGAATCATCCTTATCCAAGCATAACGAGACGGACCATTGGGCCCCTGGTCAGCGGGGGCGTCAACGGGGTTGCGATGAAGGGTGCTACCGCCAGTCAGCGATCTTCATGTCCTGAGCCTCGGTCAGGATCCTGCGTTCAATGCTGATCCAGATCAGGGCTGTGAGAGTTTGTAGCAGGGGCTGGCGGCTGGACCCTGATGTTCCGACCAGTGGCGGGCGCAGCGGGCAGAAAATTACGATGTTAAAAAATGTTAGATCGAAAAAGCTCTTCACATAATCCGTTCATTGGTGGATGATCGTTCACAGCCAAAGTTCAACCTGATAACAACAGCAACAGGATGGCCAAGATGATCAGTTCGCTCCTGCCTCTATCGGCACCTGTCCGGGGTGCCCTGCACCTTCCGGGCTTGCCGTCTGGCACGTCGCCTGTTGCCGCTGCCTGTTTTGCAATTGCCGGACCTGCAATCCGGATTTCCCTGTCCTGCCCGGTTCTTGCCTGGCGCCTGTCCGGCGCGGCACAGTCCTGGGCTATTTCTGGAGTCCCCCATGAATAACAACAATGTCGGCGTCATCGGTCTTGGCGCCATGGGCCTGGGCATCGCCCGTTCGCTGTTGCGCAGCGGGTTCAAGGTGCACGCCTGCGACGTCCGTGCGGCGGTCACCGAGCAGTTCGCTGCCGAAGGTGGAGTGGCCTGCGCCTCGGCGGCGCAACTGGCGGGCGAGTGCGATGTGATCATCAGCGTGGTGGTCAACGCCGAGCAGACCGAAAGCGTGCTGTTCGGCGAGGGCGGGGCGGCAGCGGCACTGCGCCCCGGCAGCCTGGTGATCGGCTGCGCCACCGTGGCCCCGACCTACGCCGTGGACCTGGGCCAGCGCCTGGAAGGCCTGGGCCTGCTCTACCTGGATGCGCCGATCTCCGGAGGGGCGGCCAAGGCTGCCGCCGGCGAGATGACCATGATGACCTCCGGCCCGGCCGCCGCCTACGCCAAGGCCGAAGCCATCCTCGCCGGCATGGCCGGCAAGGTCTACCGCCTGGGGGATGCCCACGGCCTGGGCTCCAAGGTCAAGATCATCAACCAGCTGCTGGCCGGGGTGCACATTGCCGCGTCTGCCGAAGCCATGGCCCTGGGCCTGCGCGAAGGGGTCGACGCCGACGCCCTGTACGAGGTGATCACCCACAGCGCCGGCAACTCCTGGATGTTCGAGAACCGCGTGCCCCATATCCTCAAGGCCGACTACACGCCACTGTCGGCAGTGGACATTTTCGTCAAGGACCTGGGCCTGGTGCTGGATACTGCCCGGGCCAGCAAATTCCCCCTGCCGTTGTCGGCCACCGCGCACCAGATGTTCATGCAGGCCTCCAGCGCCGGTTTTGGCCGTGAGGACGACTCGGCGGTGATCAAGATCTTCCCGGGTATCGAGTTGCCCGTGGCCAAGCCCGATGCCGTTTGAGGAGCCTGTGATGAGCACTTCCAATCCGCGCCCGTTGCTGGGCTGCATCGCCGATGACTTCACCGGCGCCACCGACCTGGCCAACATGCTGGTGCGCGGCGGCATGCGCACGGTGCAGAGCATTGGCATTCCCAGCGCCGAGGTCGCCGCTGGCCTGGACGCCGACGCGCTGGTGATCGCGCTGAAATCCCGCACCACCCCGGTGGGCGAGGCGGTGGCCGAATCCCTGGCGGCGCTGCAGTGGCTGCGGGAGCAGGGCTGCGAGCAGATCTTCTTCAAGTACTGCTCGACCTTCGACTCCACCGCGGCGGGCAATATCGGCCAGGTCAGCGAAGCGTTGCTCAAGGCCCTGGGAGGCGACTTCACCCTGGCCTGCCCGGCGTTTCCGGAAAATGGCCGGACGATTTTCCGCGGCCACCTGTTTGTCCAAGATCAACTGCTCAATGAATCGGGCATGCAGCATCACCCGCTGACGCCGATGACCGACGCCAACCTGGTGCGCGTGCTGCAGGCGCAGACCACCCTGCCGGTGGGCCTGCTGCGCTATGACAGCGTGGCCCGGGGCGTGGACGCGGTGCGGGCGCAGATCGCCGAACTGCGGGGCAAGGGCATCGCCATGGCGATTGCCGATGCGCTGTCCGACGCCGATCTCTACACCCTTGGCGCGGCCTGCGCCGACCTGCCGCTGTTGACTGGCGGTTCCGGGCTGGCCCTGGGCCTGCCGGAGAACTTCCGTCGTGCCGGCAAGCTGCGGGACTTGGATGCCGCGAGCCTGCCGCCGGTGGGCGGGGGCGAAGTGGTGTTGGCCGGCAGTGCCTCGGCGGCCACCAATGCCCAGGTGGACGCCTGGCTTGAGGCCGAGCGTCCGGCCTGGCGCGTCGATCCCTTGGCCCTGGCGGCGGGGGAACCGGTGGTGGCCCAGGCCCTGGCCTTTGTCCAGGAGCAGCAGGACACCGTGCTGATCTACGCCACCAGCACCCCGGAGCAGGTCAAGGCGGTGCAGCGCCAGTTGGGCGTCGAGCGCGCTGGTGCCTTGGTGGAGAACGCCCTGGGCGAGATCGCCCGGGGCCTGCGGGACAACGGCGTACGGCGTTTTGTGGTGGCCGGCGGCGAAACCTCCGGTGCGGTGGTCAAGGCCTTGGGGGTGCGGCTGTTGCAGATCGGTGCACAGATCGATCCCGGGGTGCCGGCCACGGTCAGCAGCGGCGGCGAGCCCCTGGCCCTGGCCTTGAAGTCCGGCAATTTCGGTGGGCGCGACTTTTTCGCCAAGGCCCTGGGCCAACTGGCCGGAGGTCAGCCATGAGCCGCGAAAGCGCCCTGCGCGAGGAAATCTGCGACGTCGGCCGCAGCCTCTATCAGCGCGGCTACACCGTGGGCAGCGCCGGCAACATCAGCGCCCGGCTCGACGATGGCTGGCTGATCACCCCCACCGATGTCTGCCTGGGGCGCCTCGATCCGGCGGCCATTGCCAAGGTCAACCTGGCGGGGGAGTGGGTCAGTGGCGACAAGCCGTCCAAGACCCTGGCCCTGCATCGCCAGGTGTATGACCGCAATCCCGGCGTGGGCGGGGTGGTGCACACCCATTCCACCCACCTGGTGGCATTGACCCTGGCCGGGGTCTGGCGCGACGACGACATCCTGCCGCCGCTGACCCCGTATCAGGTGATGAAGGTCGGGCACATTCCATTGATCGGCTACCAGCGTCCGGGGTCGCCCAAGGTCGCCGAACAGGTGGCGCTACTGGCCAACCGCGTACGCGGCGTAATGCTCGAACGCCTGGGCCCGGTGGTCTGGGAAAGCAGCGTGTCCAAGGCCAGCTATGCCCTGGAGGAACTGGAGGAAACCGCGCGCCTGTGGCTGATGAGCCAGCCGCGTCCGGAGCCCCTGGATCAGCACGCCCTGGATGAACTGCGGGATGCGTTCGGCGCCGCCTGGTAATCACTGACAACGCTTCACGTCAAGCCGCCCCCGGGAGCGCCATCGCGCTCTCGCGGGGAGCGGCTTGCCGGTAAAAAACAATAACAACAGGACATCCCGAGATGAATGACTGCACAGGCTTTACGGGTTCCAGCACGCTCTGCCACTTACGCCAGCAACCTTGTGGGGGGCTGTCGTTATGAGCCCGCTGATTCTGATGATCACCGCCGGGGCCGGCATCGCCCTGTTGCTGTTCCTGGTGCTCAAGTACAAGTTCCAACCCTTTGTCGCCCTGATGCTGGTGAGCATCCTGGTGGCCCTGGTGGCCGGGGTGAAACCGGCGGACCTGGTGGCCACCATCGAAGGCGGCATGGGCAAGACCCTTGGCCACATCGCCATCATCATTGCCCTGGGCGCCATGATCGGGCGCATCATCGAACTGTCCGGGGGCGCCGAGGCCCTGGCCAAGACCCTGATCGAGCGCTTCGGCAACCGCCGTACGCCCCTGGCCCTGACCATCGCCGGCTTCATCATCGGCGTGCCGGTGTTCTTCGAAGTCGGGGTGATCATCCTCATGCCCCTGGCCTACGGCGTGGCCCGCAGTGCGCGCAAGCCGCTGCTGGTGTTCGCCTTGCCGATGTGCGCCGCGCTGCTCACCGTGCACGCCTTCCTGCCGCCCCACCCGGGCGCGGTGGCGGCGGCCAGCCAACTGGGCGCGGACCTGGGTCGGGTGCTGATGTTCGGCCTGCCGCTGACCGCGCTGCTGTGCTACGTCGGCTATCGCGTGGCAGGGCGCATGACCCGGCGCAACTACCCGATGACCGACGACATCCGCGCCGAAGTCTATGGCCCCCACGTCACCAATGAAGACCTGGCGGCCTGGAACAACGGCTCCGAGCAACCGGCCAGCCCGCAGGCGGTGGCCGCCGTGGCGCACATGGGCCTGGAGGAATCCACCGGCAGCCTGGCGGCGAAACTGCCGCCGGCGCCACCCCCGGGGTTCGGCCTGATTGTCAGCCTGATCCTGCTGCCCATCGTGCTGATCCTGCTGGGCACCCTGGCCACCTCCCTGTTGCCACTGGAGTCCACCTTGCGTGGGGTGCTGACCGTACTCGGCGCGCCGCTGGTGGCGCTGCTGCTGGACACCTTGCTCTGTGCCTGGCTGCTGGGCTCACGCCGCGGCTGGAGCCGCAGCCAGGTCTCCGACGTGATCGGCTCGGCCTTGCCCGGGGTGGCCATGGTGATCCTGATCGCCGGGGCCGGCGGGGTGTTCGGCAAGGTGCTGGTGGACACCGGCATCGGTGCGGTGGTCTCCGACATGCTGCGCACCACCGGCCTGCCGGTACTGGCCCTGGGCTTTCTGCTGACCATGTTGCTGCGCGCCGTACAGGGCTCCACCACTGTGGCCCTGGTGACCACCGCCGGGATCATCGCGCCGCTGATCGCCACCCTCAACCTGAGCCCCAACCACATGGCCCTGCTGTGCCTGGCCATGGGCGGTGGCGGGCTGGCGATGTCCCATATCAACGACGCCGGGTACTGGATCTTCACCAAGCTGGCCGGGCTCAACGTCGCGGACGGCCTGCGCACCTGGACCGTGATCACCACCTTGCTCGGCACCTTGGGGTTCTGTATTACCCTGCTGATCTGGCCGTTTGTCTGACCTTTTGTCCCTGGAGTTCCCATGCCTCGTTTTGCTGCCAACCTCAGCATGCTCTACCCGGAACATGCCTTTCTCGATCGTTTCGCGGCCGCCGCGGCCGATGGCTTCACCGCCGTGGAGTACCTGTTTCCCTACGACTACAGCCCCCAGGAGCTGAAGCAGCGCCTGGACGACCACGGCCTGCAGCAGGCCCTGTTCAACGCCCCGCCCGGTGACTGGGCGGCGGGGGAGCGGGGCATCGTTTCCCTGCCCGGGCGCGAGCAGGAGTTCCGCCAGGGGTTCGACAAGGCCCTGGAGTACGCCGCAGTGCTGGGCAACTCGCGGGTCCACGTGATGGCCGGCCTGCTGCCCTCGGAAAGCGTCCGCGCCCGCCATCACGGGGTGTACCTGGAGAACCTGGCCTACGCCACGGCCCAGGCGGCCAAGGCCGGAGTCACGGTGCTGCTGGAGCCGATCAACACCCGGGACATGCCGGGCTTCTTCCTCAATCGCCAGGACCAGGCCCAGGCCATCTGCAAGGAAGTCGGCGCCGCCAACCTCAAGGTGCAGTTCGACTGCTACCACTGCCAGATCGTCGAGGGCGACCTGGCGGTGAAGCTGCGTCGCGACCTGGCCGGCATCGGCCATATCCAGATCGCCGGGGTGCCGGATCGCCACGAGCCGGACCTGGGCGAGCTGAACTATCCCTACCTGTTCCAACTGATGGACGAGCTGGGCTACGACGGCTGGGTCGGTTGCGAATACCGCCCCCGTGGCGACACCTCCGTCGGCCTGCAATGGCTGCGGGACTGGCAGGCGCGCTAAGCGGCTGCTGCCCCTTGGCGCCTGCCGCGCCAGGGGGCCTCTCCCATAACAACAAGCACAGGAGTTTTCCCATGCAGCGTTTTGCCTGCCGGGCCGCGCTCGGCCTGATTTTGTCCCTGGGCGGTATGGCGCTGGCCACGGCCGCGAGCTTGCCGCCGGCCACCGAGGGTGATTGGCTGGCACCGCAGTTCACCTTTCACAACGGCGAGCAGTTGGCCAACCTGAAGCTGCACTACATCACCCTAGGGGACCCCAAGCATCCGGCGATCCTCTATCTGCATGGCACCTACCGGCCGGCCAGCGACCTGCTGAGCAAGGATTTTGGCGGTGAACTGTTCGGCCCTGGGCAACCCCTGGATGCCAGCAAGTACTACATCATCGCCACCGACGGCATCGGCGTCGGCCAGTCGAGCAAGCCTTCGGACGGCCTGCGGGCGCGCTTTCCCCAGTACAACTACGAGGACATGGTCCAGGCCCAGTACCGGCTGCTGACCGAAGGGCTGGGGGTCAAGCACCTGCGGCTGATCATCGGCAATTCCATGGGCGGCATGCAGACCTGGATCTGGGGCCAGAAGTGGCCGCAGATGATGGACGCCCTGGTGCCCATGGCTTCCCAGCCCGGGGAAATGTCCTCGCGCAACTGGATGATGCGCCGCCTGCTGGTGGAGTCGATCAAGCAGGACCCGGCCTGGGAGCAGGGCAACTACCGGCAACAGCCGCCGTCCCTGCGCCTGGCCAATGCGCTGTTCGCCACCGGCACCAGCGGCGGCACCCTGGCCTATCAGGCCCTGGCGCCGACCCGGGCCCAGGCCGACCAATTGGTGGAGGAGCGCCTCAAGGCCAGCCAGAGCGCCGATGCCAATGACTTCATCTACCAGTGGCAGTCTTCGGCGGACTACAACGCCGCGCCGGGGCTGGGCAAGATCCAGGCACCAGTGCTGGTGATCAACGCCGCGGATGACGAGCGCAACCCGCCGGAAACCGGCACCCTGCAAGCGGCGCTGAAACAGGTGAAAGATGCTCGCCTGCTGCTGATTCCCGCCAGCGCCGAAACCCGTGGCCACGGCACCACCGGCATGGCTCGGTTCTACGCCCGTGAACTGGGGCTGTTCATGGCCGAGACTGAACCAAGCCGCTAGCGGCTCACGGAGGCCCCTCGCCACAGGGGGGGCTATCGCTGGCTCAGGACTGTGCCGGCAGCAGCAGTTCCACGCCATGCTTGCGGATCCCGTCCGCCGCCGCGGGGGCCAGGGCGGCGTCACTGATGATGATGTCGAACTGCGCAAGTTCGGCGATCTTGTACATGCTGAAGGTGCCGTACTTGGAGCTGCTGGCCACCAGTACCACCTGGGTCGCCGACTGCATCGCCACCTGCTTGACCTCGACCTTCAGCGCCGAGGGCGTGGTGATGCCGCGGCGCAAGTCCCAGGAACTGGTGGAGATGAAGGCCACGTCGGTCACCATCTGACGCAGGGTGGCCACCGCCAGCCCGCCGACACAGGAGTGGTTGGAGTGGTCCAGCTGCCCCCCGGTATGGATCACCGTCACCTGGGGCGCGTCCATCAGGGCCTGGGCCACGCCGAAATCGTTGGTCACCACAGTCATCCCCGACAGGGCCTTGATGTAGGGCACGATTTCCAGGGTGCTGGTACCGGCGTCCAGGTAGACGGTCATGTCCGCTTGCAGCAGGCTCGCCGCCAGCTTGGCCATGGCCTGCTTCTGCGGCAGCTCCACCACCGCCTTGGACTGATGGCTGGGCTCGCTGTGCAATTGGCTGGCGATGCGCACCCCGCCGGTGACCGAGTGGGCCCGGCCTTCCTGCTCCAGCAGGGCGATGTCGCGGCGCACGGTCATGTGCGAACAGTCGAACATCTCCATCAACTGGTGCACGCTGAGCACCTGGTGCTTGCGCAACTGGCGCAGGATCTGTTCGCGACGCTGCTCGGGAATCATCGGCGTAGCGCTGTCGCTGGCGATGTCCTTGGGGTTGGGCATGGGGGCTCCGAAGCAGACTGCGGCTGATGGCGAAAGGGCTGAGCATAGTAGCGAATCCGTGCCCTGGAGAGGAGCCCGCAATGGCCTGGCGCGGCCAAATCCGCTAGCCGTCGGTTGTTCCGGGCGCTACCCTGGCGGCCCCGCGGATCGTGGGGACCGGTTGGAGCCGCCGATGAGCGACGACGAAGAGTTTTTCCAGGGCCGCCTCGGCCTCAGCACAACGTGGCGAGAAATGCGCATGAGCCATTGGCTGCACAACCCCAGGCTGGTGGAACGCGCTAGCGCGAGGGTGCTGCTGGACCTGCAGGGCAGCCTGTGGGACCTGCTCTCCAGCCATGAATCCGCCACGGCTCTGGAGCTGTCGCTGCGCCGCTATCCCGGCGATCACCCCGCCTTGACCTTGCGCATCGAGGCCATGGATTTCAGCCTGTGGCTCGGCGCGCAGCGGCTTGAGCCTGCATAGGTAGAACCGGCCCTGGAGGCAGCCTGGCAATTGCAGCGCCAGTAGACGGATCAGGACTGCTGTTCATGCAGTTGGGCGTAGGCCTCGGCCTCCAGCTCGCCGTTGCCGGTGAGCGCCTGGCCGGCTTCGTTGTACAGGGCAAAGTCATGCTGCAGGCCGCCGACACTCGCTGCGCCGTCCAGGCCCAGCAGCAAGGTGTAGAGCTGGTCGGTGAGGGCGCAGTCGAGCAATGCCAGGACCTGGGCCTGTTGCTCGGCGGGCAGCGCGAGGTCGCGCAGGAGCCCAGCGGCGCGGGAGCCCGGGGTGTCCTGAAGCTGGTCCAGGTAGTGCTGTTTTTCTGCAACCCAGTGGGTCACCAGGGTTTTCGCATTCATGCCGGGTTCAATCCTCTGTGGCGTGGTAACGGGCCTGGTCGATATGCCAGCGCTGCTTGATCTGCAGCAGGCTGCCATCGCGTTTCATGGCCTCCAGTGCCTGTTGCCAGCGCGCCACCTGGGCGGCGTCGACCTTGGGCGAAAAGGCAATGTAGGCGTCCTGGTGCATCAACGGCATCTGGTAGCGCAACTGGTCGGCCCGCAAACCCTCTTCGGCGGCAAAGGTGTTGACGCTCATGGTGTCGGCCACCACGTATTGCACGCGGCCCACCTGCAGCAGGCGCATCATGATTTCCGGGCTGTCGACGCCCCACAGGTTTTCCACGCCCTGTTGCTTGAGGTAGCTGTAGATCAGCCACCTGCGGGGCACGGCAATCTGCCCGCGGGTCTGGCTCAGGTCGGTGACCGGCTGGTCATCGCTGTCGCGGGTATAGAGCGCGGTCTCGGTCTGCATCAGTGGGCCGACCCACTGGTAGCGCGCTTCACGCTCGGGGGTGCGCAGTACGGTAAACACCGCAGTGTCGGGGTTTTCTCCGGCATCGCGCAGGGCACGCAGCATCGGCCGTTGCTGTACCGTCACCTGGTCGCCGCTGCGCTGCGCCAGCGCGTGGACCACATCGACCCCGAACCCCACGATCCGCTCGCCCTGCTGGAAATGCAGCGGCGGGTGATTGTCGGTCAGTAGCCGCAGTTCCGCTCCATGGGCCCAGAGGCTCACAAGTGGCAACAGCGCCCCCAGAATCCGCTTCATCCAGTGACCTTGGCAGTGAAAAAAGACAGAGCTTAGTACGACTCGCCAGTGGCTGTCGCGAGAAAATCCAGACGCTCTGGGCCGGCGCTCGACAGTGGCTGCCAGCTCAGGTTTTTTTCTTCGTGACAGTCCTCTGGGCCCTTGGTCGCAGGTATTCTTGCGCGGCCTTTTCAGAATGGAATCTTTCGATGTTTTCAGCCTTTATCCGTCCTCTGCAGGTCAGCGGCCTGGCGCTTGCCGCCCTGACCTGTGCCACGGCCCTGCAGGCCAGCAGTTTCGACTGCCGCAAGGCCGCCAGTGCCAGTGAAAAGGCGATTTGCGCCGACCCTTACACCGCCGGGCTGGACCGCCAGCTGGGCGAGGCCTGGACCGCGACCCTGGCCCAGTCCAGGGACCCCAAGGCGCTGCGCCTGGATCAGCGTCAGTGGCTCCGGGAGCGCGACCAGTGCGCGGCCCAATTGGCCTGCCTGCGCGGGGCCTACCTGAGCCGCCTGAGCGTGCTGCGCTACATCAACCTGCCGTTCAATTGGCAGGGCACCTGGCAGCGGGTGTCCATCAGCCCGTTCTACGCCGGGGACCTGGTGATCCAGCAGCAGGGCACGGACCGCCTGAGCTTCGATCTTTCAGCCATGGGCGGAGCCAACTCCGGCGCGTTGCACGGCAAGGCACGGATCAAGGGTGGCCAGGCCAGCTACAGCGTCGAGGGTTGCACGCTGGTGTTCCGCGCCCGCCAGGGGCTGCTGGAGGTGGACCAGCAAGGCGATGCCTTTGCCTGTGGCGCCGGTAGCGGGGTGGTTTACGACGGGCTCTATGTGCCCAGCAAGCAGGCCCTGGCCAATCAGTACAGCCTCTTGAGCATGGCGCTGGTGCGCACCGAGAGTGAAGATCGCCAGGCGCGGCAGTTGCTCAAGGACGACTACCAGACCCTGCTGGACAGCGGCTCGGTGTTTGTCGACCAAACCGCTGCCGGCCAGACTTCTGCCGATCTGCCGGGCGCCGAGGTCACCGATATGTGGCTGCGGGGACTGGCGGACACCAATGCGGCGATTTTCGTGCGCAGCGCCCAGGGCCAGTTGTGGGTGGCGCTGTTGAAGGTGACAGGCCCCGGGGACGAGGTGCGGGTGCGCTACTACACCAGCGTGCCGGAGTGGAAGGAAAGCCTGCCGGACGTGGTGCAGAACTGGTACGAGGAACGCACCAAGGGCAAGCGCCTGGAGGTGGACATGATGCCTTGACCCTCCAGGCCCCAGCCGTGGTGGCAAGCGCGACGGGGGCGGGGGCGAGGAGATTTCGCCGGGCGGATGCTGTGGCGCATCGGCGCAACTGCTAGAGTCTCGCCCCTGGCAGGGTGCCCTGCGCTTCCGGCAGGCCATGGACGCAGGGTAAAAGCCGGGTCCTGCCGGGCAAATTCGATCGGTTGGTGACGCGAAGCCATCGCGAGCGTCTACGACTTAGCAAGTGACACTGCCGCCGCCGTCATCGGCGTCTGGCACATTGAAATTGGGAGATTCTGTATGGTCATCAAACCCCGCGTTCGCGGCTTTATCTGTGTGACGACCCATCCGGTGGGTTGCGAAGCCAACGTCAAGCAACAGATCGATTACGTCACCCAGCAGGGCGCCATCGACGCAGGGCCGAAGAACGTACTGGTACTCGGCGCTTCCACCGGCTATGGCCTGGCGGCGCGGATCACCGCAGCGTTCGGCTGCGGCGCCAACACCCTCGGGGTGTTCTTCGAGCGCGGCAGCGTTGACGGCAAACTGGGCACTGCCGGCTGGTACAACACCGCGGCGTTCCACAAGTTTGCCGAGGAAAAGGGCCTGTACGCCAAGAGCATCAATGGCGACGCCTTCTCCGATGCAGTCAAGGCCGAGACCATCGAGACCATCAAGCGCGACCTGGGCAAGATCGACCTGGTGGTCTACAGCCTGGCCGCGCCGCGCCGCACCCATCCCAAGACTGGTGAAGTGCTGACCTCGACCCTCAAGCCCCTGGGCAAGTCCGTGACCCTGCGCGGTGTCGACACCGACAAGGAAATCGTCAAGGAAACCACCCTGCAGCCGGCGACCCAGGAAGAGATCGACGGCACCGTGGCGGTGATGGGCGGCGAAGACTGGCAGATGTGGATCGACGCGCTGCATGAAGCCGGGGTCCTGGCCGAAGGCGCGAAGACCACCGCCTTCACCTACCTGGGCGAGAAGCTGACCCACGACATCTATTGGAACGGTTCCATCGGCGAAGCCAAGAAGGACCTGGACCAGAAAGTCATTGGCATGCGCCAGCAACTGGCCGACCTGGGCGGCGACGCTCGCGTTTCGGTGCTCAAGGCCGTGGTGACCCAGGCCAGCTCGGCGATCCCGATCATGCCGCTGTACCTGTCGCTGCTGTTCAAGGTGATGAAGGAGCAGGGCAGCCACGAAGGTTGCATCGAACAGGTCTACGGCCTGTACAAGGACAGCCTGTACAACAGCGAGCCGGTGATCGACCAGGACGGCCGCCTGCGTGCCGACTACAAGGAACTGCAACCGGCGGTCCAGGACCGGGTCAAGCAGCTGTGGGACCAGGTCACTAGTGAGAATCTCTACGAGATGACCGACTTCGTCGGCTACAAGCAAGAGTTCCTGCGCCTGTTCGGTTTCGAGATCCCGGGGGTCGACTACGAAGCCGACGTCGATCCGGACGTGAAGATCAACAACCTGATCCAGCTGTAATCCTGACGTAGCGTTTCACTGCAACGCCCCTCAAGCCTGAGGGGCGTTGTCGTTTCTGCTCAGGCCAACTTCACGTTCATGGTGATCTGCGCCGTGAACACGGCCTGGTCCTCCTCGTTGAAGGCGGTTACCGCCACCACCTTGTCGCCGGCACTGGCCCAGTCCACGGCGCTGCCATCAGCCACCGTACGCACGCTGCCCTTGGCCTTGGCCAGGTATTGCACGCTCATGCCCTTGGGAATCCAACGCGCGCCGGCGGGAATGCTGGCGTCGGTCATGACCCCGGCCGCCAGTTCCGCGGCGTTGCACAGGGCGATGGCGTGCACCGTGCCCAGGTGATTGGTGATCTCCCGGCGAAACGGCAGGCGCACCTGGCAATGGCCGGGCTGCAGCTCGTCGATCAACGGGTTGATGGTGGCGAAGTAGGGCGCCATCTGGCAGGCCATCTGGGTGAATTTTTCCGCGCCGGCGGAATTGAACATGCTGAGCACCTGACTCATGGAAATGCCTCTTGCAGGGTTATCGGGATTAAACAGAATAATATTCTGTAAAAGAACAATATTCTGCTAACGGAAAATCTGTCAAGCTGCCAGGCCTGTGCAAACCGGGCCGAGGGGCCCGCTTCCGTGAACCTGCGAGGACCTGCCAAGCCATGCCGGATACCCAACTGCTGGAGCGCCGCTACCCGGGGCGGCGCGCCGAACTCAAGCGCGCGATCCTCAAACAGGCCCTGGTGAGCTTCAACCAGCAAGGCCTGGAAGCCACCACCATCGAGATGATCCGCGCCGAATGCGACACCAGCGTCGGTGCCATCTATCACCACTTCGGCAACAAGGAAGGGCTGGTGGCGGCGCTGTTCTTCGCCGCCCTGGAAGACCAGGGGCAATTGCGCGACCAGTACCTGGAGCCGGCCGGCACGTTGCAGCAGGGGGTCCAGGCTTTGGTCCACAGTTATGTGGACTGGGTCGACCAGCAGCCGGAATGGGCGCGCTTTCAGTTCCAGGCGCGCTTCGCCGTGGCCAAGGGGCCGTTCGCCGAGGAACTGGCGAACCGCAACCGGCTGCGCAACCGCACCCTGCTGGGGTGGATGAAAGAGCGCTCCGAGGATGGCCTGCTGCAGCGCTGGCCGGCGGAACTGGTGCCTTCGTTGATCGTCGGCCCGGCGGAGAACTACTGCCGGGCCTGGTTGTCCGGGCGGGTCCAGGCAAGCCCCGCAAGCTACCGCGAACAGCTGGCGGCGGCGGCCTGGCGCTCCCTCGGCGGCGCGCAGTAGCGGCCCCGTGCAGCGGCAACGGCAGTGGCAGTGGCAGTGGCAACGGCAACGGCAACGGCAGGGTAAGGCCATGGCCAGGCAATTGCGCAAGATTGTTCAAGCCAGCCGTGCGGCGGGCTGGCACAGTCACTGTCCGTTTCTTGCGTGCAGGCTGTTATGACCCGCGTTCTTCTTCCCCGCGCCGCCTTTTTGCGCGGTGCCATTGCCATCATGCCGCTGTCCCTGGCCACTGCGCCCTGGGGCTTGCTGGCGGGCTCCATGGCCATCGAGGCCAATCTCACACCACTGCAGGGCCAGGGCCTGTCGAGCATCGTGTTTGCCGGCGCCGCGCAACTGGTTGCGATCGGCATGCTCAAGGGCGGCGCGGGGATCTTCTCGATCCTCTTGACCACCTTGCTCCTGACCTCCCAGCACCTGCTCTACGGCATGAGCATGCGCTCGGTGATCTCGCCCTTGCCCGGCCGTTGGCGGGTCGGCCTGGGCTTCTTGCTCACCGATGAGCTGTTCGCCTTGACCAGCGCCCATGACAAGCAGCAATTCGACCGCTGGTACGCCCTGGGCGTGGGCCTGACCTTCTATGTGGCGTGGAACCTGTTCACCTTGCTGGGCATCGTCCTGGGCAAGAGCATTCCCGGGCTGGAGCACCTGGGGCTGGACTTCTCCATTGCCGCCACCTTCATCGCCCTGATCACGCCGCTGGTGCGCAACCTGCCCACGGTGGTCTGCGTCGCGGTGTCGCTGTTCTGCTCGGTGCTGTTCAGCTACTGGCAATGGGGCTCGGCCCTGGTCCTCGCGGGCCTGGCGGGCATGACTGCGGGGTTTCTCTGCAACAAGCTGTATCGGGGGCGCACATGATGGTCTGGGCAGTGATTCTGGGCATGGGCCTGCTGGTCTTTCTCAACCGCTATGTGTTCCTCGAACCGCGCCTGCCGCTGCGCCTGAGCAGCAATGCGCGGCAGTTCCTCGGCTTCGCGGTGCCGGGAATGCTCACCGCCATCTGCGGGCCGATCGTGTTCATGCCCGACCACCAGTTGAACCTGCAGTGGGACAACCCTTACCTGTTGAGCTCCCTGGTGGCCATCGCGCTGGTGATCTACACCCGCAATACCCTGGTCAGCATGCTGCTGAGCATGGGTTTCTTTTTCCTTCTGCGCTGGTGGCTCTGAGGGGGGATTGAGGTAGCCTGTAGCCCCTTTGGCCCAGGCCACCTGACCACCGCAACGGATGCATCGGATGAACGAGTTTCCCCACGATATCGACCTTGAGACCTGTTGGGACAAGGCCGCCAGCGGCAAGATCAACCCGCCGCCTCCCAGCGATCAGTTGATCGCCGAACTCCAGGCGTCGCTGGGCGACCGCCTGCCGGAGCGGGAGGTACAGCCATGAGCGAGGAATCGATCCGCGTCACCGGCGAGGAGTTGCTGTCCAGCAATTGGTATGTGCTGAAGAAATTCAGCTTCGAGCTGCGTCGCCGCGACGGCAGTTGGCAGCCTCAGGTCCGCGAGGTCTATGACCGGGGCAATGGCGCGACCATCCTGCTGTACAACCTTGAACAGCGCACGGTGTTGCTGACCCGGCAGTTTCGCATGCCGGCCTTTGTCAACGACCACAGCGGCTACCTGATCGAGACCGCCGCCGGCCTGCTGGACAACGCCAGCCCCGAGGTGCGCATTCGCCAGGAGGCGGAGGAGGAGACCGGCTACCGGGTGCAGGCGGTGCAGAAGGTCTTCGATGCCTTCATGAGCCCGGGTTCGGTGACCGAGCGGGTGCACTTCTTCATCGGCCGCTACCAGGCCGAAGATCGGGTCAACGCAGGCGGTGGCCTGGAACACGAAGGGGAGGATATCGAGGTCCTGGAACTGGACTTCGAGCAGGCCCTGGCGATGATCGGTTCCGGGGAGATCGTCGACGGCAAGACCATCATGCTGCTGCAGTACCTGCAGTTGCACTTGCTCAAGCCCCGTAGCCTGATGGTGCTGGTGGCCGGGCCTTATCGTTCCGGCACCGAGGATGACCCGGCCCGGCTGGCTGACAACGTCGAGGCCATGGAGCGGTGTGCGGCCCAGGTGCTGGCAGCGGGGCACTTTCCGGTGCTGGGGGAATGGGTGGCGCTGCCCTTGACCCGCCTGGCAGGCTCGCTCGAAGTCGGCGATGCGGTGTACAACGCGCAGTTCCATGCCTACGCCGAGCGCCTGCTGGAGCGCTGCGACGCGGTGCTGCGCATCGGCGGGCCGTCGGCGGGCGCCGATGCCATGGTCAGCATCGGTGAGCGCCTGGGCCTGGGGATCTATCAGCAGGTTGAACAATTGCCGGTGATTGTCCCGCAGGCGCAACAGGCCTGATCCCCGGCCATGGTCCTGGCCGGGGCTGGATCCGCTGCCGGCGCTTGAGGGCCTGGCCATGGCCCTGAGCGCCCGGTTCCGGGCGTTTCTTCACGCTTGGCGGGAAAATACTGTCTATCGTCAATAGGCAAGCGGGAGCTTCGTCAAAGGCCCGGCGCGGTCTGAACCATGCCGGTCGGTTTGTCGCCATGGCGCCTGGAGCATTATGGAAAATCTCGGTCTTGATCCTTCTTCAGGTCGCAGCACCTCCAACCGGGCGCTGACTCGAGCCACCTTGCTCGGATGCTCGGGCCTGCTGCTGGCGCTGTTTCTGTTTACCGGCGTGCTGCTGGTGTATATCGCCTTCGATCAGAACCTCGCTGCCGAGCGGCACAACCGCCTGGACATCGACAAGGCCCTGCAGACCTTCGACACCAATGCCCGTACCACCCTCAAGGACTACGCCCTGTGGGGCGACGCCTACCAGTACCTGCACCTGAGCGTCGACCTCGACTGGGCCTACACCCGGCAGAACTTCGGCCCCACCCTGTACCGCGAACTGGGGTTCGACGGGGTGTTCGTGGTCAACCCCAGAGGACACACCGTCTACTCGCTGGTGGCCGGGCGCCTGGAGTCGATGGATGCTGGCCAGTGGCTGGGGGATCAGTTGGCGCCCCTGGTGGAGGAGGCCCGGCGCACGGCCGGCGGCCAGGCCAGCCAGCGCTACCTGTCGATCGCCGGCACCCCGGCGCTGGCAGTGGCCGACATCTTGAGCCCGGGCAACGACCCGCAAGTGCGGCCCGATGCCGGACCGCAGTCGGTGCTGATCTTTGTCGCCCGGCTGGACCCGGCACGCCTGCTGGCCCTGGGGCAGGGCATGGGCATCGAGCAGTTGCAAGTGGCCCCGGGCACACCGGCCGACGGCCTGCCAACCCTGGCCTTGCCCGACGGGGCCGGCACCCTGCAGTGGCGGCCGGCGCGCCCGGGGCACCAGCTGCTGGTGTTGGTGATGCCACTGTTGCTGCTGGCCGGCCTGCTGGTGGGGCTGATGGCCCTGTTCCTGCTGCGCCGGGCCGGTGCCGCGGCCCAGGTCATGGACCAGCAGGTCGAGGCCTTGCGCGCCAGCCGCTCGGCCCTGGCCGCCAGCGAGGAGCGCTTTCGCGATGTCGCCGAGGCAGCCTCCGACTGGATCTGGGAGGTCGATCCGCAGTTGCGCTTCACCTACCTGTCGGAGCGTTTCGAGGCGGTCACCGGTCTGGCGCGAGAGGCCGCCCTGGGCAGCCCGATGAATGACCTGCTCAAACCCGAGCAAGGCTCGTTGCGCACCTGGCTGGCGGCGCCGGAACGCCGCTCCCAGGCGATCCTGCAGTGCGCCTACGAGGACGGCCAGGGGCAACCACGGGTTTGCCGCCTCTCGGTCCGGGCCATGGCCGTCGGCGGCTACCGTGGCACCGCCAGCGACATCACCGAAGAAGTCGCCGCTCGACGGCGCATCGAGTACCTGTCCCAGCACGATGCCCTGACCGGGCTGGCCAACCGCACCCGGATGCAGGAGTTCCTCGAAGGCAAGCTGCTGACGCCGCCGACGTTGCAGGAACCGCTGTTGATGCTCAGCGTCGATCTCGACCGCTTCAAGCCGGTCAACGACCTGCTGGGCCACGCGGCCGGCGACCAGGTGCTGCACGAAGTATCCCAGCGTCTGTCCCAGTGCCTGCGCAGCAAGGACCTGGTGGCCCGGGTCGGTGGCGACGAATTCGTCCTGGTGGTGCCGGGGCAGGTGACCGCGCCTGAAATAGAGGGCCTGTGCCGGCGCCTGATCGAGCGCATCGAAGAGCCGTTCTACATTGCCGAACACGAAGTCTTCATCAGTGCCAGCATCGGCATTGCCAGGGCCCCGACCGATGCCGTTCTGGCCGAAGAACTGCTGCGCTTCGCCGATATCGCCCTGTACGAGGCCAAGGCCGCGGGCCGCAGCACCTGGCGTTTCTATGCCGCCGACATGAATGTGCGGATCATCGAGCGACGGCGCCTGGAGCGTGACCTGCGCCATGCCATCGAGCAGGACCAACTGCTCCTGCAGTTTCTGCCGCGCTACCGCCTGGGCGACGGGCAACTGGTGGGGGCCGAGGCCCTGGTGCGCTGGCAGCACCCCCAGCATGGGTTGCTGGGGCCGGAGGTGTTTGGGCCGCTGGCCGAGGACACCGGCCTGATCCTGCCGCTGAGCAACTGGGTGCTGCACGCTGCCTGTCGCGCCGCGCGGACCTGGCCCGAGCGCCTGCTGGTGGCGGTCAACCTGTCGCCCACCGAGTTCCAGCGTGGGCAACTGGTGGCCCAGGTCAGAACGGTCCTCGGCCAGAGCGGCATTGACCCTTCACGGCTGGAACTGGACATGACCGACAAGGCGCTGCTGGACAACAGCCAGCAGGTGCTTGGCATCATGCAGGGGCTCAAGGCCCTGGGGGTGCGCCTGCTGCTGGACGACTTCGGCACCGGCCATTCGGCGTTGCAGTACCTGCAGACCTTTCCCCTGGACGGCTTGAAGATCGACAGCAGCTTCGTCGCCGGACTGAGCCAGGATGACACGGCTCGCTCCATTGTCGAGGCGATCATCGACCTGGGGCATGCCCTGTCGTTGCGGGTGATTGCCGAAGGGGTGGAAACCCCGGAACAGCTCAGGGTGCTGCGCGACATCCGCTGCGACGAAGCCCAGGGGCCGCACCTGAGCCCGCCCCTGGACAGCGCAGCGCTGCTGGCGCTGTGCGATGCTGGCGCCCGGGCCTCGCGCTCGATCCTGTGAGCAGGGGCCTCAGGGCAGGTGGTCGGCGGCAAAGTCGGCTTCAGAACGGGCCTGCAGCCGGCCCTGGCGGCAGGCCTGCTGGAAGCGCTCGAAATCCCGCTCGTTCTGCGTGGCATAGGCCTGGGCGTAGTGCCACAGGGCCTCGGCCAGGGTGTCGCTCTTGCCGATGTAGCCGCTGATCAGCGGCGCCTGTCCCGAGGCCTTGGCATGGGCGCGGGCCAGGGCCCGGCCACAGACCCGGGCATAGGCGGCGAAGGTGTCTTCGTCGAAGGTCTCCAGTTCCGCCGAGACTTTCATGTCGCGCAACTGGCGCACGTAGAAGTGCCGGCCATTGGGCCCGGTGGTCCAGCCCAGGAACAGGTCGCTGGCGGACTGCATCAGGCGCTGGCCTTCCACCACCCGCTGGCCGTTGTGCCGTGGCCGCGAGCGTTCGCCCACATAGCCGGCGAGCACCGAGTGCCGGGCTTCCTTGAACTGCAGGAACAGCGGTCGCTGCTGGCTGTCGGTGAGCAGCGCCACCAGGCAGCGGGTGCCGACACTGCCCACGCCCACCACCTTGAACGCCAGGTCGCAGGCATTGAAGCGCGACAGCAGGTCGCGCCGGTCGGCCTGCAAGGTGCCGCGATAGTCACGCATGAAGGTGTCGTACAGCGGCCGCCAGTCTTCCAGGCGCAGCCAGTCGTCACCTTCATCGAGCAGCGAGGTTTCCTTGTGCAGATGGAAAATCTCCGGCAAGTCATCGCGAATCCGCAGCTGGCCCTGGCTGTCACGTTCGCTGATCTTCGGCAGCAGGCCGGCGTGGGTGCGCCGCGCGGCCTTGTCGATGGCCCGTTGCAAATGCTCCAGGGCCGAACGGTTGTCCTGGGCCTGGAGCAGCAGGTTGTCCTGGGTCAGGGCGTCGTACCAGACTTCCAGGGCGCTCTGCCCGGCACAGGTGGCCATGCTGCGCTGATAGGCTCCCACCAGTTCGCGGCAGACCCGCTCTTCGACACGGGTGCCATGGCGCAGGTGGCGAGCCGCAATCAAGAAGCTCGCCACCAGGCGCTTGAGGTCCCATTCCCAGGGGCCGGGGTGGACCTCGTCGAAATCATTGACGCTGAACAGCAGGTTGCGCTCGGGGGTGGCAAAACCGCCGAAGTTCATCAGGTGGCAGTCGCCGCAGATGATCGAACGCAGGCCCATGTCCGGCGTGGTTGCAAGATCATGGGCCTGGAGCAGGGCATTGCCGCGGTAGAAGGTGAAGGGTGACACCAGCATGCGCCCATAGCGCAGCGCCACCAGGGCCTGCACCCGGCCCTGGCTCGAGGCTTCGATCAAGGGCAAGGGATCGCGCTTGATCTGCCCGGGGTCCGCGTGCGAGCTGCGCGGGCAGTGCCTGCGGGCGGCCTTGCCCTGCTTGATCGGGTCATTGGGACGGCGCATGGGAGTCTCCTGTGGGAGGGCAGGGCAGTGTTGTCGGCGGTTCAGGTGTGTGGCGCGGCGGCGGGCTGGCGCATCGGCAGTTCCAGGCGAAAGGTGCTGCCGGCCCCGAGCTGGCTGCGGACGCTGATCTGTCCGCCATGCTTCTTGACGATCCCGTAGGACAGCGACAGGCCCAGGCCGGTGCCCTGGCCCACCGGCTTGGTGGTGAAGAACGGGTCGAAGATCTTCTGCAGGTGCTGGGGGTCGATACCGGCGCCGGTGTCGCTCACTTCCAGCCAGACCTGCTGCCCCTCCACGCCGGTACTGAGGGTGATGGTGCCGCGCTCCGGGCCGATGGCCTGGGCGGCGTTCATCACCAGGTTCATCACCACCTGGTTAAGCTGGGAGGGCAGGCACTCGATCTGCGGCAGTGGCTGGTAGTGCCTGATCACGTCGGCCTTGTACTTGAGCTCGTTGGCGACGATGTTCAGGGTCGAGTCGATGCCTTGTTGCAGGTCCGCCAGTTGCCATTGTTGATCAGTGTCGACCCGGGAGAAGTTCTTCAGGTCCTTGACGATCTGTTCGACCCGGCCGATGCCGTCCTTGGATTCCTTGATCAGCAGCGGAATGTCTTCGCGCAGAAAGTCCAGGTCGATGCTTTCCCGTAGGCTCTGCAGCTGTTTGCGCAGCTCCGGTGCGGCGATTGCCTCTTCGCTCTGGCGATAGGCGGCGAGCATCTGCTCGAGTTGGCGCAGGTAACCTGCCAGGCTGCCAAGGTTGGAGGAGATGAAACCGATGGGGTTGTTGATTTCATGGGCAACCCCTGCTGCCAGTTGACCGAGGGACGCCAGCTTCTCCGATTGCACCAACTGGTTCTCCAGCAGTTTGCGTTCGTCGATTTCCTGTTGCAGGGCCACTCCGGCCTGTTTCAAGTCTTCGGTGCGCTGTTCCACCAGGTGCTCCAGGTGGTGCATCTGCAACAGCGCGCGGGCGGTCATTTCCCACTTGCTGGTGAGGGTGCTGGCCATCTGCTGGACCTCGATGTTGTCGAAGGGCTTTTTCAGGATCAGCAGGCGGTCGTGCCCTTGCAGGCGCTCCAGCAGGTCTTCCCAGGAGTAGTCGGAGTAGGCGGTGCACACCACCACCTGCAGGCGCGGGTCCTGTTGCCAGAGCCGTTCGATGGTCTGCGCCCCGTCCCAGCCCTGGGGCATGCGCATGTCGACGAAGGCCAGTGCATAGGGGCGTTGCTGGTCCAGGGCCTGGCAGACCCTGTTCAGGCCTTCCTGGCCGGTGTAGGCCGAATCCAGCTCGAAGGCTTGCTGGCGGGGGCGGGACTGGGCGCCGAACAGCTGGGCCTCGAGGTCGTCCAGGTGCTGGTCGTCGTCAGGGGCCGGGGTGAGGATCTTGCGAAAGTCCTCGTGGATCGACGGGGTGTCGTCGATCAGCAGGATACGGCGGTTGTTCAGCTCATCCATCATTGGCCCTCGGCGCTGATCAGTGGAATGTCCAGGGTAAAGGTGGCGCCCAGGCCCGGGCCGTCGCTGTGCACGCTCAACTGCCCGTCCATTTCGACGGCGGCCAGGGCACAACTGTGCAGGCCGAAACCGTGGCCTTCCTTGCGGGTGGTGAAACCGTGGGCAAAGATTCGCGTCAGGTTCTCCGGGGCGATGCCTTCGCCCTGGTCACTGACCTTGATGCGCAAGGTCTTGCCTTCGATCACCCGGGCACTGAGGGTCAGGGTCCTGGGCTGGTCTTCGAGGTTGGACATGGCGTATTTGGCGTTGCTGATCAAGTTGATCAGGATCAGCAGCAGGCGGTGCTTGTCGCCCATCACCGGCGGCACCTGCTCGTAGTCCTTGACCACGGCGACCTGATGCCGGGCCAAGGCCCCGGAGTTCATGCGCAGGGCATCGTCGATCAAGTCGGCCACCCGTAGCGGTTCGATCAGGCGTGAGGCCCCGGCGTAGGACTGCTGGGTCGCGACGATTTCCTTGATGTGGTCGACGCTGCGCCCAAGCTGGGCGAGCTCGGCGCTCATGCTCTGCTGCTCGCCGGCAATGGCTTCCACCAGCTGGTTGAGGTAGTCGGGCAGCAGCTTGCCCTTTTCGTCCTGGCTGAAGAAATGCCCGAGGTCGGCGCGGTGCTGGTTGACCAGCTGCATCGCCTTGCCCAGGCCCAGGGCCTTGCTGGTGCGCAGTTTGCGGCTGAGGATCTCGCTGGAAATGTTGACACTGTTGAGCACGTTGCCAACGTTGTGCAGGACGTTGGTGGCGATTTCCGCCATGCCGGCCTGGCGCGCGGTGTCCAGCAGTTCACTCTGGGCTTCCTTGAGTTCCCGGGTACGTTCCTCGACGCGTTGCTCCAGGTGTTCATTGGCGCTCTGCAAGGCCGTGTTCACTCGGCGGATGACCCCGTAGCTGCGCACCAGGCGGACGATCAGGTAGAGGATCAACACAATCAGCAGCGCCGAGAACACCAGCAGGTACTGGTGGGACTTCTGATCCTGCAGGTCGGCTTGCAACTGGTCGCGGTTGAGCAGGTCGGTGATGGCGTCCAGGCGCTCGGCCACCGGGATCGAGGTGATGCGCTCCAGCAGTTCATTGACCACCGGCTGTTCGCGCAGGATCACCGAGACATGGTTGCTGAGGATGTCCACCGGATCGTGCATTGCCTCGGGCAGGCGCTCCTTGTTGACCGCCAGCTTGTTCAGCCCCAGGAGGATATCGGCGGCCTTGTCGTCGCTGGACACCTGGGCGAACTCCAGGCTGCTGAGCAGCAGGTCGTAGGTGTCGATGGCAATGTTCTGCTGCAGCAGCCGCTGTTGATCGTCCAGGCCGGCCAGTTGGCGCTGGATATCGTCTTCGGCCGTGGGCAGGAACGCCAGGGAGTTGCGCAGCACGGAGTTGTGGGACTTGAACCGCTCCACCAGTTCGGCCTTTTCCCGCAGGGCGTCGAGGAACGCCTGGCGGCTGGCTTGCCAGGCCGCCGGGTCGGTGTGGCCCCGCGTCGAGACTTGATCGAAGTGGCTCCAGATCTGGTTGATCTGCTGCAGCGGAACCACCAGCGGGTCGTAGTCGTGGGTGATGGCGATCCGGGCCTTGAGCACTTCGGTTTCCCACTGTGCGTTCAGTTGCTTGATATGGCCGATCAGGTCCCGTGACAGGGCATAGTTCGAAGGCTGGCCAATCATGCTTTTCAGGTAGAGGAACGCCAGCGTCAGGGCCAAGCCCAGGGTGACCAGGGTCAGGAGTGCTGCCGGCAGCCGGCGCGGCAGTTTCATAGGGGCTTGCCTTGCCATTCGCCGGTGAGGGTCTTGAGAAACTTGACGATCAGGCTCGTGTCCTGAGGATTGGGGTTACGCCCCAACTGGTACTTGAACATCACCTCCACCGCCTGTTCCAGGCTCTGGGCCGAACCGTCATGGAAGTAGGGCGCGGTGACGGCGACGTTGCGCAGGCTGGGCACCTTGAAGACGTAGCGGTCCTGCTCGTCGCCGGTGACCTGGAAGCGTCCCAGGTCAGCCGCCTCGGGGTTGCCCCGGGCGGCGAAGTAGTCGCCCATCACGCCGAACTTCTGAAACATGTTGCCGCCGATGTTGACCCCCTGGTGACAGGCGATGCAGCCGTAGTCCTTGAAGCGCTGGTAACCGTACTTTTCCTCCAGGCTGAGGATCTCGGTATTGCCTTCCAGATACTGGTCGAACCGCGAGTTGCGGCTTAGCAAGGTTCTTTCATAGGTCGCCAGGGCATCCTGCACGTTGGCGGCAGTGATCGCGTCCGGGTACAGCTCGCCGAAGGCCTGCCGGTAGCCACTGTCCTGGTTCAGGGTGTGGATCAGGTTGGGCCAGTTGTTGCCCATTTCGATGGGGCTTTGCAGCACAGTGTCGATCTGTGCTTCGAGGGTCTCGGCCCGGCCGTCCCAGAACTGGCGGAAATTCAGCGCGGCATTGAACACGCTGGGGGCATTGACCCGGGTCAGTTGCCCGTTGATTCCCAGGGACCGCGGACGGCCGTCGGCCCCGCCCTGGGCCAGGGAATGGCAACTGGCGCAGGACCGGCTGTTGTCCAGTGACAGGCGCGGTTCGTTGAACAGTCGCCGCCCCAGTTCGACCCGCTGCCGATCCAGGGCCGGCACCGCGGGCAAGGGCTTGAGCGGCTCGTCCAGCGGTGCTGCGTGGGCGGGCAGGCCGGCGCCAAGCCCTGCCCAGAACAACAGCAGGCCCAGTCGGCGCAGGCCACCGGAGCGTTGACCGACGCGGCGTTCGAGGATCGCCGTCATGGGCGGTGCCCTAGGGGTTGTGCAGCCAGTAGCCGGGCAAAATCCTCGGCGGGCAGGGCCTTGCTGAAGTAGTAGCCCTGGCCTTCTTCACAGCCCTGGTGCTTGAGAAACGCCAGTTGCTCGGCGGTTTCCACCCCTTCGGCAATCACGTTCAGGTGCAGGCTGCGCCCCAGGGTGATGATCGCGCTGACCAGCGCTGCATCCTTGGGTTCCTGGCTCAGGCCATGGATGAAGGACTGGTCGATCTTCAGCACATCCACGGGAAACCGGCGCAGGTAGCTCAGGCTGGAGTAACCGGTGCCGAAATCGTCGATGGCCAGGCGCACCCCCAGGGCCTTGATCGCCTGCAGGGTATTGAGGGTGAGCTCGACGTTCTGCATCAGCACTCCTTCGGTGATTTCCAGTTCGAGCAAGCCTGGGTCCAGGGCGCTGGCCTTTAGTGCGCCCTGCAACTGCTGGATCAACTGGGGCTGGCGGAAGTCGCTGGCCGAGAGGTTCACGGACAGGCGGATCGGTGCGAGCCCGGCGCTTTGCCAGGCCCGCGACTGGCGCGTGGCTTGCGTCAGCACCCACTGGCTGATGCGGGTGATCAGCCCGCAGTCTTCGGCCACCGGTATGAATTGCGCCGGGCTGATCCAGCCCTGTTGCGGGCGGTGCCAGCGGATCAGGGCCTCGGCCCCCACCACCTTGCCCGTCGCCAGGTGGATTTTCGGCTGGTAGTGCAAGCGCAGCTCCTGGCGCTCCAGGGCCTGGCGGATGCCCGATTCGATGTGCTGCTGCTCCCGGGCCCGGCGGGTCATGTCCTCGGTGAAGAAACCGTAGCTGCCCGGCGCCTGCTCCTTGCTGTTGCGCATGGCCATCTCGGCCTTCTTGATCAACGCCAGGGCATCCTGGCCATCCTCGGGATAGAGGCTGATGCCGATGCTGGTGGTGACCCGCAGATCGTGCCCGGCGATGGCATGGGACTGGTTCACCGTGGCCAGGAGCTTTTGCGCAACGCCGCGCACCTGATCGGCCAGGTGCAGGTCGTGGACCAGCACCACGAACTCGTCGGAGCCGTAGCGGAACACCGAGTCCGATTCACGCATGCTGTGTTGCAGGCTGTGGGCGATGGCCTTGAGCAGCTCATCGCCTGCCGGATAGCCCAGGGCGTTGTTGATGCGCTTGAAGCGGTCCAGCCCGAGGAACACCACCGCCAACTGCAGGCCGTAGCGCCGGGCCCGGGCCATGGCCTGACCCAGGCGGTCCCCCAGCAGGGTGCTGGACGGCAGCCCGGTAAGGACATCGTAGTGCAACAGGTGGGACACCTTGAGCAGCTCCGCGACCCGCTCCTCGATGATGCGCTGCAGGTCGTCGAGGCGCTGGCGGGCATCTTGGGCCATCTGCCATTTCCAGGTCAGGGCACTGGCCATCTGGCGGATCTCCAGGCTGTCGAAGGGCTTCTTCAGGATCAGCAACTGGTCGCCGAATGCCAGGCGTTCGGCCATGGCTTCCCAGGAGTAGTCGGAGTAGGCGGTGCACAGGGCGATCTGCAGGTCGGGGTCGACCTTCCACAACTGTTCGATGGTTTCCAGGCCGTCCCAGCCGGGTGGCATGCGCATATCGATGAAGGCCATGGCATAGGGCGTGCCCAGGGCCAGGGCCGACTCGACCTTGGCCAGGGCCTCGCGGCCCTGGAAGGCCGAATCGAGGGTGAAGGACGGGGGTGGTTCGGTCGTGGCACTGCCGAACAGCCGGGCTTCGGCTTGCGTCAGCGCGAGGTTGTGGACAGGCACCAGGATCTTCTGGAAGTCCTCGTGGATCGACGGGCTGTCGTCGACAATCAGCACTCGCCGGTTAACGCGCCCGGGGGCCGGCTCAGGGGCGTCTTGCGCTCTTGTCTGTGCATCGCAGCCAGCGTCCATAGACTTTCCCTAGTGCTTCGAGCGTGCGTCCAACGCTGTCAGCATAGTCACTGGGCTGGCGCTCGGGAGAGGTTTTTTTTCCGGGGCCGGGCGAGGGTGAAAATGAAAAAAACATCTAGGATTGTCTGGGCAACCCCGCAGCTGCCCAGTGACGGGAGCGGCCTGGCCGGCAATTGATGTACAGCACAGGGAGACACGCAACATGGAAGCGCCACAGCCCTCCACCCTGGCCCCGCGTCCCAGCCTGCTACTGGTGGACGACGAAGAGTCGATTCTCAACAGCCTCAGGCGCCTGCTGCGTGGCCAGCCCTACGAAGTGCTGCTGGCCGACAGCGGTGCCAGGGCCTTGGAAATCCTCGCTGAACGCCCCGTCGACCTGGTGATGAGCGATGCCCGCATGCCGGTCATGGATGGCGCCACCTTGCTCGCCCGGGTGCGCGAGCTCAGTCCGGGAACCCGGCGCATCCTGCTGACCGGTTATGCCGACCTGGACACCATCATCAACGCCGTCAACGACGGGCAGATCCATCAGTACCTGAGCAAACCCTGGAACGACGAGGAACTGCTGCTGGTCCTGCGCCAGACCCTCGAGCACCAGCACGCCGAGCGCGAGCTCAAGCGCTTGCAACAGCTGGTCCTGGAGCAGAACCGCCAACTCAAGACCAGCAATGCCGGCCTGGAACAGCGGGTGGTCTCGCGTACCGCCGAGCTGCAACAGACCGCCGACATGCTGGACCTGGCCTATGAGGAGCTCAAGCACAGCTACGTGACCGCCACCGAGGTGTTTTCATTGCTGGCCAACCTGCGCCTGCCCGCGGACAAGCAGACCAACCGCAAGATCATCGAGCTGGTACGCGCCTGCTGCACAAGCCAGGGCCTGGACGAGGCCTCCAGCCGCGACCTGACCATGGCCGCAGCGCTGTACAACATCGGCAAGCTGAGTTGGAGCGACACCATGCTGGGGGCGCCGTCCGACCTGTTGCGCCACACCGATCAGGCCCGCTACCGGGCCTATCCCGAACAGAGCGAGTCGGTGCTGATGGCGCTGGAGCCGATGCAGGACGCCGCGCGGCTGATCCTCCATCATCAGGAGCGCTGGGACGGCAGCGGTTTTCCCCAGCACCTCAAGGGCGAGGCCATTCCCTGGGGGGCTCGCTTGCTGAAGCTGGCGGTGGATTTCATCGAACTGCAGTGCGGGCTGATCCTGGAACGGCGAATGAACAGCGACGAGGCCTTGCTGTTCATTCGCAAATACGCCGGCCGCCTGTACGACCCGAACCTAGTGGAGGACTTTGTCCGGGTCTGCGCCGCCTACCTCAATGATGTGACCGTCGATGATCCAACGGTCAGGGTCCTGGGGACCCGTGAGCTGGCGGCCGGGATGGTGCTGCGGCGCAACCTCAATGCCGACAACGGCATGCTGCTGCTCAATGCCGGCAAGGTGCTCAGCGAGCCCCTGGTGCAGAAACTGATCGCGTTCGAGGCCATGGAAGGCGGCCGCTACAGCATCTTTGTCAGCGTGCCCGAGGCCTGAGGGGCCTGGTTTCCCCCGGCCCGGGGCGGCGCTTCTTCGCCGCCGGCGGGCGGGTGGCCTTCGCGGGCGTCGATAGCCCAGCATGCCCAGGCGTTCACTGGTATTTTGTCGCTCCTGCGCCTGGCCGGTTTACCGGGGACGCCAGGCGGCCGCTGTCATGTTCCTGCAATGGCTGCATGCCAAGAAGGTCTGGCGGCCCGACGCCGTTCCACCCCGATGGCGGGGCCAGGACGATCCGATTCCCCAAGGAGAGGTCACAATGAGAAAGTTTTTTACCCTGATGGCGGCCCTGGTGCTGACCCTGGGGATGGTCGGCATCAGCGATGCACGACAACCCAAGCAGCAGCGGGACTCGGTAGCGGGGAGCTTCGACTACTACCTGCTGACCCTGTCCTGGTCGCCGACCTTCTGCCTGATGCACCCGGAGAACGAGCAGTGCTCGGGCAAGGGCTACGGTTTTGTCCTGCACGGCCTGTGGCCGCAATACGCCAAGGGCGGCTGGCCGCAGTCCTGTCCGCCGCTGACGCCCCTGACCCAGGAAGAGCGGGCCAAGGGCCTGACCCTGTTTCCCACGGCCAAGCTGATGAACCATGAGTGGACCAAGCACGGCACCTGCAGCGGCCTGGGTGGCATGGGCTACCTGGACGCGGCAGACAAGGCCCTGGCCAAGGTGCAGATCCCCGAGGCGCTGCAGCCTTCGACGGCGGTGCGTTATTTTCCAGCCACGGAGATTGCCCAGCAGTTTCGCCAGAGCAACCCTGGGCTTGCCGACAACGGCATCGCGGTGATCTGCAGCGGTCCGGAGCTGTCCGAGGTACGGGTGTGCCTGACCCGGGAGCTGGCGTTCGGTGCCTGTGGCAAAGGGGTGAAGAACCAGTGCCGTGCGGGAGATATCCGCATCCCACCGATTCGCTGAAGCGCGCTTCGATTCCCGGCCGGCCCTTGCACAGGCGTTGCTGCAAGAGCGGCCGGAACACCCTCCACGGGCCTGTCGAGCCTCGCTGGGCTAGAGGCCAGCCAGCAGGCTTTTCAGGCGCGCGCCGGTTTGCTCGCTGCAGTCCAGCATCGGCGCCCGCAGCTGTGGCTGGATCAACCCCTGATGGGCCAGCAGCGCTTTCACCGGCGCCGGGTTGGGTTCGGCGAACAGAGCCTGGATCAGTGGCACCAGGTGCATGAAGGTCGCCCTGGCCGCCTCCAGCTGTTGCCCCTGAACCTGTTGCAGCAACTGCACGAACAGTTCCGGGCGGATATGCGCTGAAGCCGCAATGGCCCCGCAGGCCCCCAGGCACAAGGCATTGAACAGCTGCAGGTCTTCCCCGCACAGCACTTGCACCTCGCCACTGGCCAGCAGTGCCAGGGTGTTTTCCAGGTTGCCGCCACAGTCCTTGACCGCGGCGATCCGTGGATGGCGCACGATGTTCAGCAAGGTGTCCTGGTGCAGAGTCACCCCCGTGCGGTAGGGAATGTCGTAGACGATGAGCGGTACGCTGGAAGCGTCGGCGACGCTGTGGAAGAAGCTTGCCAGGGCGGCCTGGGAGGGCCGGATGTAGTAGGGCGCGGGCACCAGCAAGGCGGCCACCGGGCGCTTGAGAATCTGCTCCTGCAGGCTCAGCAGCGACTTCAGGTTATTGCCCGCCAGCCCCATGATCACTCGCCCGGCGGGGGCCTGTTCCAGCACTGCGTCGAGTACCGCCAGTTGTTCGTCCTTGTCCAGGGCTGCGGCTTCGCCGGTGGTGCCGCAGACCACCAGCCCGGCCACGCCGCTTTCCAGCAGATGGGCGCAAAGGCGCCGCAACGCAGCGAAGTCGATGGCGCCGTCGGTGAACGGTGTGACGATAGGGACCCAGATACCTTGAAACGATGACATGCGTGTTCTCCTGATGGTTGACCGTCGGGTCGTCGTCAGAAGAGTAGAAGGGCGGTAAGCAGGGGGGAGTCCGTTGCGCTTTAGGTCCTGTCAGCTCATCTGACGGGACACAGCGCCCCGGTCACATGAGCGACTGTTTCTTCGATTTGGAGCTGCAAGCCACACGCACCTGAGCCTTGGCCGGCAGGCCAATGGCGTTGGGGTTGAAGGTGCGGATTGTCGACATGGGGGCTACAGGCTCCGAAATCAGGCGCTCAGTTTTAAGAGTCGGCGCGGCGTTTGTCAATGCTCAGGGCGTGATCGAGGGCAGGGGGCCGGGCCAACGGTACAACGTACAGGGATGGCCCTGGGCAATCACCGACTGCGGGCGCCCGGAGTGCTGGCTCAGGTCGGTCAGCACCCTGCTCCAGAATTGGCGGGCCGGCTGGTTGGCATCGAAATGCATCACTTGCCAGGGGCCCTCCAAGGCCTCGAACAGCTGCTGCACCACTTGCCGCCCGACGCCCTGGCGGCGAAAGCGCCGGGCAATGAACAGGTAGCCCAGGTTGTGCCCGGTGCCGTTGCCGTGTTGCCCATCGACCACGGCAAACCCTGCCAGCTCGCCGGCCACCCACAGCAGAAAAGGGCGGGTCGCTGGGTCGCGCCAGTAGTCGTCCAGGGCCTGGATCGGGTACAGCCCCTGGGGGCCGAGCGCCAATGGCAGCCACTGGCTGAGGTCGTGCAGGTAGAACTGCATGAGGTTGTCCAGGCAGGGCCAAGTGTCGCGGGTGGCCGCTTGCAGTGTGACGGTCTGCATCAGTCGGCGCGCCGTTCCGGGCCGGCCAGGGTCAGGCCATGGTCGTCGGCATCGAGCCGGTACAGCAGGCTTGGGGGCAGGCCGGGAAAATCGTCCAGTTGGCCATTCAGGCTCAGCCCCAGGCGTTCCAGGGCGCGCCTTGAAGGCAGGTTGTCGGGCCTGACCAGGCCGATCACCCAGGGCGCGTGCAGCTCCTCGAAGGCCAACTGCAGCGCGGCCCGGGCCATTTCGCTGGCGTAGCCTTGGCCCCAGGCTTCGGGGCTGAAGCGGAAATACAGGTTGAGCCCGGCCTCATGGCCGAAATGTGCCTGCATGATGCCGCCAAAACCGATGATCTGCCGTGGCCGGTCCAGCCGTTCGATCGCCCAGTAGCCGAAGCCGTAGCGTTGCCAATGGTCAATCCAGCCGTGCAGCTTTTCACCACTGGCGGCGTCGCTGGCCGGCCCGTTGGGGTTGAAGCGATTGGTGTGCGGATCGCCATGAATGGCGCAGACCTGGGGCAGATCGTCCAGGGTCGGTGCCCGTAGCAGCAGGCGGGCAGTGTGGGCAGTGGCAGCGGGCATGGGCGAGGCTCTTGGGCTTGAGGTGTCGGGCAGGATGGCTAACCCGGCCGGGCACGCTGCTGAACGGCCTGCCCGGTGGGCAGAAGGTAGGTGATGAACGGTGGTTTTTCCATCCTGTAGCTCGACAGGCCGGCCGTCGGCAGTGGAAAGGACAGGGCAGGAGCATTCGTTAGTTAGGGTGTTAGTTGCCAGGCTAAGTATTGATTCAAGTCATGGGAAGTTGAAATTGGCGGGCTACCAATCGGCTTGCCTGAAAATATTCATGCGCTGTTTTAAATGGCGTATCTAGACTCGGTTTTCTGGAGGCTGAGTTGCAGTGGGTCATGGCTCGGGAGTTCCGGGGAAGTTCTGCAGGTGCGCAGAAGCTGTCTTCGAATAATCGCAGGATGCGTAAGTCGCTATTTGCTATTGACTGGCAAGCCATTACTTTCCTGCGAGGTTTTTCAGATGAAAAACAATCTCCCGGTGTCTCAGCGTGAGCGGGTGTTCCCTGGCGAACAACGACTTATTTCCGCCACCGATGTTCGCGGCAAGATCACTTACTGCAACGACGAATTTGTCGCGGTCAGTGGTTTCAGCCGGGACGAACTGATTGGCAGCCCCCACAACCTGGTGCGGCATCCGGACATGCCCGAGGCGGTATTCGCCCATATGTGGTCCTACCTCAAGGACGGCAAGAGCTGGATGGGCATCGTCAAGAACCGTTGCAACAACGGTGATCATTATTGGGTCAATGCCTATGTCACCCCGATCTTCAGCCAGGGCGTGATTGCCGGATACGAGTCGGTGCGGGTCAAGCCCGAGCGTGAGCAGGTGGAACGGGCCGGTGCCCTGTACCAGCGCCTGCGCAGCAACAACCTGGCCTTGCCCTGGCGCAACCGGTTGGGCCGCGTCGCTGGTTTTGCCCTGCCGCCGCTGCTGGTCCTGGTCGCCGGTGCCACGGCCTATTGGCTGGGTGGGCCCTGGGCTGCGCTGGCAGTGGCGGTACTCGGCTGTTGCGCGGTGCAGGGTTATGGCATCTACCACACGCGACAGCTGCTCGGGCGTATCAGTTCGGTGTCCCTGGGCAGTTTCGACAGCGAGTTGATTGCCCGCACCTACACCGATGAGCAGGGCCCGGTGGCGAAGCTGCAGATGATTCTGATCAGCGAGTCGGCGAAGATCCGCACCGCCCTCAGCCGCCTGGGAGACTACGCCAACCAGGCCGCTGCCCTGGCCTCCACCAGCAAGAACCTGTCGGCACAGGCCGAGTCGGCCCTGGGCCAGCAGCGGGACGAGGCCGATATGGCGGCCACGGCGATGAACCAGATGGCCTCGTCGATTTCCCAGGTGTCGGTGCATATCCACGACACCGCTTCGGCCGCCGACCAGGTCAACAATCTGACCCAGGTGGGGTCCCAGGAGGCCCGCAAGACCCGGCAGGTGATCGAGAAACTGGCGGACACCGTGGATGCGGTCAGCCATTCGGTGCAGGGCCTGGCCGAGGAAACCCAGTCGATCCAGCAAGCGGCCAACATGATTCACGCCATTGCCGAACAGACCAACCTGCTGGCCCTCAATGCCGCGATCGAGGCGGCCCGAGCCGGGGAGCAAGGGCGCGGTTTCGCGGTGGTGGCCGATGAGGTGCGGGCCCTGGCCTCGAAGACCCGGGAGTCGACCCAGAGCATCCAGCGCATCATCCTCACCTTGCAGGACGTGGCCAGCCGGGCCGTGGAAGTGGCGCGCCAGGGCAGTGTCGAGGCGCGCTCCGGAGTGGCCCAGGTGGTCAGCACCCAAGAGGCCCTGGAAGGCATCAACGCGGCGGTGGAGCGCATTCACCAGATGAGCCAGCAGATGGCCGCCGCTTCCGAACAGCAAGCCCATGTGGCCGAGGAAATCTCCGAGCAAATCACCAACATTGCCCGGGTCTCGGATCAGAACGCGGAGATTGCCGTGCACTCTTCAAGTATCGGGGGGGATCTTGAGTCAACCGCCCTTGAACTTAATGCATTGGTGATCCGCTTTAATAATTGATCGCCAGAGGCAATTTAACAGCAGGTTTTAAATAGCCAATAGATATATTAAAGTGGATGAAAGTGTCCGCTGCTGCTTTGGAAAAGTTTGCGACTTTAGTAGTAGCTTGGCATTCGCAAGTTGCTGTTTGGCGAGGCTGGTCGCTACCGCTCGCTTGCACTTGCAGAGCAGCTGTTGTGCAAGACAGGCACCCTTTTCGGGCACGGACATTGTCGAGGGTGATTTTCTTCAATACGGTTTTACCCGCGCTCCTTAATCTCTCCTGCGGTTGATCCCATCCGAACAAGAGAGGCAAGTGATGAGCGTAGTGTTTTCCATGGCGGCCTTTGCCCTGGCGGCATCCATTACCCCGGGGCCGGTGAACATCGTGGCCCTTGGCAGCGGCGCGCGTTTTGGTTTCAGGGCCAGCCTGCGGCACGTCGGCGGGGCCACGCTGGGGTTCACCCTGTTGCTGGTGCTGATTGGCCTGGGCCTGCACGAACTGCTGCGCCGGTGGCCGCTGCTGACCCAGGGGATTCGTCTGTTCGGCGTGGCGTTCCTGTTGTTCATGGCCTGGAAGCTGGCCCGCGACGACGGCCGACTGGGCACCACAGGCGCACCCCGAGCCCCTTCGGCCTGGTATGGCGCACTGATGCAGTGGCTCAACCCCAAGGCCTGGCTGGCCTGCGTGGCCGGCATGGGGGCCTTTGCCGCCGAGGGCGAGGCCCGCCTGGTGTGGCTGTTCGCGGCGGTGTACCTGGTGATCTGTTACCTGTCGATCGCTTGCTGGGCCTATGCCGGCAGTTGCCTGCGGCACTGGCTGGACAACCCGGCCAGCCTGCGCCTGTTCAACCGCAGCATGGCCGGGCTGCTGGTCGCCAGCGCTGCCTATCTGATGGTGTGAAGGCAGGGGCCGAGCGGCAAGCGGCAAGCTTCAAGCCGTCAGCGGCAAGCAGCAGGTGCTGAGCTTCTAGCGGCACGCTTGCCGCTTGAAGCGGTTCTGCGCTGCTCTGTATTGGCCAGGGGTGGCGGCCAGGTGCTGTTTGAAGGCGCGCTGCAGATGGGCCTGGTCGGCGAAGCCGCTTGCCAGTGCCACTTCGGCGATGGAGGCGCCGTTGCGCAGTTTGGCCTGGGCGAACTGCACTCGCTGGTTGACCAGGTAGGCATGCGGCGAGATGCCGAAGCGTTGCTTGAAGGCCCGGATCAGGTAGGACGCCGAGAGCTGCGCCGCCTGGCAGATGTCCTCCAGCGCCAGGGGTTCGGTGCAGTGCTGGCGGATATACCGCGCGGCCTGCTCAAGCTTGTCAGGGTTGCCGGGCGCGGCCTGCTGCGCGGGGTTCAGGCGCTGCTGCAAGTCACAGAAGAACGCCACTGCACAGCTGTGCTTGTGCAAGGTATCGGCGTGTTCGTCCACCAGGGTCTGATACAGCTGCTCGAGCTCGGCAAACAGCTGCGGATCGTGACAGTGGGTTTCCTGGAACGGGCGAAAGCCCAGGTCGGTGCTCACGCCCAGCTCGTGCTGCAGGCGGGTCAGCCAGGGCGTATCGACATAGAGCATGCGATAGGACCAGGGCTGGTCGTCGATGGGGTTGCAGGCATGCACCACGCCGGGGTTCATCAGCACCACGGTGCCGGCGCTGACCCGCCACTGCGCTTGCCCACTGAGGTAGGTGCTGTGGCCGGCGGTAATGCAGCCGATGGAGAACTGTTGGTGGGCGTGGCGGCTGTAGCAGACCTGCCGTCCGTCGGCGATGGAGCGGGCCTCGATGAACGGCAGGCTCGGGTCGCGCCAGAAGCGCGGCGCTTGATCGGCGGGCAGGGTGGTGTTCATCGGCAGCTGTCCATCGTTACGGGGCTGGCACGAGTGTATTACCCCTTGGCGTCGAAGGCTCGTTGCAGGCGTTCGACATCCAGCTTTTTCATCTGCAGCAAAGCTTCCATCACCCGTTGCGAGCGGCTTGGGTCGGGGTCGCACATCATCTGCGCCAGGCTCTGGGGCACGATCTGCCAGGACAGGCCGAAGCGGTCCTTGAGCCAGCCGCACTGCTGTGCCTGCAGCGGGCCACCGAAGCCCAGGGCATGCCAGTAGTGATCCAGTTCGGCCTGGGTCCGGCAGTGCACTTGCAGTGATATCGCTTCGTTGAAAGTGAATGCCGGACCGCCATTGAGAGCGGTGAAGGCCTGGCCGTCGAGTTCAAAGACCACGCTCATCACCGAGCCTTCGGGGCGCCCATGGAATTCGACGCCGGCCTTGCCGTAATGGCTGACGTGGGTGATGCGCGAGCGTTCGAACACCGAGCAGTAGAACTGCGCGGCTTCTTGCGCCTGATGGTCGAACCACAGGCAGGGGGTGATGGTTTGAATGCGTTGCATGGTGTCGGTCCTCTGCGGGTTGATCACGCTTGAACAAGCGTAGTCAACCCGGGAACCGCCCGGCGCACCGCAGATCGGTGCGCCGCGGCCGGCTTCAGAAATCCCAGCGAGTGGCCAGTTGCAGGCTGCGCGGCTCGCCGTAGAAACCGGTGCCGAAGTTGCCGAGGCCGGTGTAGTACTGCTTGTTGAACAGGTTCTTGACGTTGAGGGTCGAGCTCAGGTGCTGGTTGAACTGGTAGCGGGCCATGGCATCCACCAGGAAGTAGCTGTCCTGGGTGATCCGCGAATCGTGCCCGCCATTCACCGGATCGCTGGGGTCGGGCTGGAACACATTGCCGAAGAACTCGCTCTGCCAGTTGACCCCGCCGCCCAGGGTCAGCTTGTCCCAGGCACCGGGCAGGCGGTAGGAGCTGAACAGCCGCGCGGTTTGCTGCGGGGCGGTGGTCTGCAACACCGATCCGTAGACGTAGCCGCCCCGGGCGTCGCGAGTGTGGTTGTAGCTGTAGCCGGCGGAGAGGTTCCAGCCGTCGAGGATTTCCCCGGCCAACTCCACTTCGAAGCCCTTGGTGGTGGCGCCTTTGGTGGGGCGGTAGACGGCATCGCTAGCAAAGCCGCTGACCAGTTGTGCGACGTTGTCCTGTTCAATGCGCAACACCGCGAAGCTGGCATTGACTCGGCCGTCCAGGTATTCGGCCTTGATCCCGGCTTCGTAGCTGTTGCCTTCCACCGGGTCCAGCAGCTTGCCGTTGATGTCCTTGCTCATCTGCGGCTGGTAGATGCTGGTGTAGCTGGTGTAGACCGAGTAGTTGTCGTTGAGGTCGTAGACCAGGCCGGCGTAGGGCGTGACCACCCCGGTCTGGTGGTAGCGGGTGCGGACATCGGCCTGGGTCGGGTCCAGGTAGGTGGTGTTGTCGATGCCCTTGAAGTCGCTGACCCGGGTGCCGAGGATCAGCGCCAGGTCATCGCTGGGCTTGAGGCGGGTGGCCAGGTAGGCGCCGGTCTGGCGCTGGAGGAGGTCGGTGTCGCCGATCTTCGGGATGTCCGGCTTGGCGAACTCGCCACGCCAGTCGTAGATGCTCGAGCCGAGCATGGGGTAGACCGAGCCGTGCACCGGGATGTCCTGCTTGGCGTTCATCACCATGAAGCCAGCGATCAGTTCGTGCTCGCGGCCCAACAGGCTGAAGGGGCCGCGCAGGTTGAGGTCGAGGTTGTCCTGTACCTGGTCGCCCTTGAACTTGCCCATGTACATGAACATGCCGTTGCCGCCGGCCGGGTCCGGGTTGCCGCCGCTGGCCGAGCCGAGGAAGGTGTCGTGCTGGCGCCGCTTGCGGTCGTAGCTGACCTTGAGTGTCCAGTCATTGGCCAGTTTCTGCTCCAGGGAGGCGAACAGGGTCTGGTTCTTGAAATCGCGCCGGCTCCAGTCGGTGGCCGGGTTGAAGGAGCGGGAGAAATCGGTGCGCGCGCCGTTGCTGAAGTACATCGGGAAGCCGGTCCAGGTCGCGCCCCGGGAGCGGGTGTTCTGCTGGTCGAGGCCGAAGGTCAGCAGAGCGTCCGGGGTCAGGTCGACTTCGAGGATGCCGTAGGCGATGTCCTTGGTGTTCTGGTAGTGATCGAGGTAGGAACTGCGGTCCTGGTAGACCCCGACAAAGCGCCCGCGGACGTTGCCGCTCTCGGTCAGCGGCCCGGAGATGTCGCCTTCGCTGCGGTAGTTGTCCCAGGAGCCGGCGGTGCCGGTGACCGAGGCCTTGAATGCCCGGGTGGGGCGCTTGCGAATCAGGTTGACGGTGGCCGAGGGATCGCCCGAGCCGGTCATCAGGCCGGTGGCGCCCTTGATGATTTCCACCCGGTCGAAGGTGGCCATGTCGGTGCTGGTGGTGCCGTAGTCGTAGACCCCGTCGTAGGTCGAGTTGACTCCGTCGTACTGGAAGTTGGTGATCGGCATGCCGCGGCTGGAGAACTCCCAGCGCTCGCTGTCGTAGTTCTGCACGCTGACCCCGGGGGCGCGGCGCAGGGTATCGGCGATGCTGGTGCTGCCCTGGTCGTCCATCTGCTGGCGGGTGATCACCGTCACCGTCTGCGGGGTTTCCCGCAGCGACAGGCTCAGGCCGGTGGCCGAGGCGCTGGCGCCGGTGGTGTAGGAGTGGCTGTCCTCGGTGATTGCCCCCAGGCCCTGGGCGGAAACCTGGGTGGTGCCCAGTTGCAGCGAGCCACTGCCGGCCGGCAGGGCTTGCAGCACGTAGCCGCCGGCGACGGCCTGGGCCTGCAGGCCAGAGTTGCGCAGCAACTGTTGCAGGGCTTGCGCGACGCTGTACTGGCCCTGCAGTCCTGGGCTCTGCTTGCCGGCGGCGAGGTCGTTGTGGCCGGCGACGAACACGCCGCTCTGTTCAGCGAAGCGGTTGAGCACCGTGACCAGGGGGCCGGGGCCGATGTTGTAGCTGTGCGGCGCGGCGTCCGCCTGCCGGCCGCCGGGGGCGTCGGCTGCGTGGGACCAGGGAGCGGGCAGGCACAGCAGGGCGCTGCACAGGGTCAGGGGGCGCAACGACTGACGCAGGCGGTGACGACGGGGTGTTGGCATGGGGTTCCCTTGTGGCTCGGCAATGTGAGGGCTGTTGCCGGGTTAACCGAAGCAGAATCAGCAAAGGGAACCGCTGCCTGAAAATAAATCGAGCAGGGTCGTTCAGCCTCGGGGTTCCAGGGTCACCCACCAGGACGCCAGGCGCTTGACCCGCACCGGCAAGGCCGCCTCCAGCAACCCCAGGGCGCGGTCGGAATCGTGCAGGGGGAAGGCCCCCATCACCGGCAGGCGGGCAATGTCCGGGCTGCACCCCAGGTGACCGGGGCGATAGCGTCCGAGCTCGTCGAGCAACTGCTCCAGGGGCAGGTTGTCGGCCAGCAGCAGGCCCCGGCTCCAGGCTTCGCGGGCAGCGCTGGCGCTGTCCAGCGGGTCAAACCCGGCGGCGCCAAACAGCAGTTGCTGGCCGGCCTCGACCCGCTGCGAACGGCTGCCATCGAGGCTGCGTACCTCCACGGCGCCGGCATAGACATTGAGCAGGGTCCGGGCGGTTTCCCGGCGCACACTGAAACGGGTGCCCAGGGCCTGCAGGCGACCGTGTTCGGTATCGACCAGGAAGGGCCGCAGCGGGTCCTTTGCGGTGTCGATGAGGATTTCCCCCTGATGCAGCAGCACCCGCCGCTGTTCGGCGTTGTAGCGCACATCCACTGCGCTCAGGGCGTTGAGCCACAGCTGGGTGCCGTCGCTGAGGCGGGTGTCGCGTACCTCGCCGGTGCCGGTGGCGTAGTCCGCCCGCCAGCGGCCCAGCGCCTGGGGCAGCGGGGTTGCGCGCCAGGTGCCCCAGCCCAGGCCGACCAGCAGCAGGGCGCCGAGTACCTGGCGCCGGCCCAGGGGCGGGCGCCGGGTGTCGCTCAGGGCCCGGCCGGCGGCGCCTTGGGCGTTGGCGTCCTGCAACGGCAGCAGGCGCTGGCTGACCCGTTGCACATAGCCCCAGGCCTGGCGGTGTTCCGGGTGCTGGTCGATCCAGGCCTGCCAATGATGGCGCTGTTCATCGCTGACGTTTTCGTCCTGCAGCTGTACATACCAGTTCGCCGCCTGTTGCAGGCTGGCGTGACTGAGCCGGCCGCCGTGTTGATCGCCCATGCCGGGTCACTCCACCAGCAGGCCGTCGAGCTCGGCCTCGAGCAGTGCGCAATGCACCAGGGCCTGGGCCAGGTACTTCTTCACCATGCGTTCCGACACCCCCAGTTCTTCGGCAATTGCCTTGTAGGGACGACCGTGCAGTTGGGCGAGGATAAAGGCTGCCCGCACCCGTTGGGGCAGGCGGTTGAGCATGGCATCCACTTCATGCAGGGTCTCGACGATGATCGCTCGCTGCTCCAGCGAAGGCTGCACGGCGGGCGGACAGGCCGCCAGTGCCCGCAACCAGGCCTGTTCCAGCTGGCGGCGGCGCCAGTGATCGATGCACAAGCCGCGGGCGATGGTCGCCAGGTAGGAGCGTTGGTGGACCTCGTCCTGGAGGTCCGGCGGGCGCTTGAGCACACGCACGAAGATCTCGTGGGCCAGGTCGGCGGCATCCCAGGCGTGGCCGAGGCGGCGTCGCAACAGTTCGTAGAGCCAGTGGTGATGGGCGTCGTAGAGGCTGTGAACCGGGCAGGGGCGGGCGGATGGCGTGGAGGGCAAGGGCGGGATCCGGTGGCGGGCTTGGGTGTAAATGGGAATTGATCGCGATTAAAGCAAAAGCCCTTGAGCCCTGCAAATGATATCGATTCGCCATTGTCGTGGTGCGGGGCCCGGGCAGGCGGGGCGACGACGGGATCAAGTCCTGGGCAGCGGGGACGATAAAACACAGAGCAATCGAACATTCAGCGCTTGCTGGCGGAGGTTTCTTCAGTGGTATCTTCGCCTGCATCCCCTGTTGACGGTCGGGTGCCGCCAGGTTGTGGCGGGGATCAACTGCGGGGTAACGACGTGCAGTAGCAGGGGGAGAGGCTCATGCGGCAACTGGGGTTCAAGCTGTTTTTCACCCACCGCCTGGCGTTGCTGGCGGGTGCCGAGTCGTTGCGTTCGATACGCGAGGGCCTGCTCTGGCTGTTGCCGAGCCTGCTGGTGTCGGCGGTGTTCCTGATCCTCGCTCAATGTGCCCAGGCCCTGGGTGCCCCCAGCGCCGTGGTGGAGCTGCTGACGGGCCTGCACCAGCGGATCAGCTCGATCATTCCGCTGTTGGTGGCGGCCTCCATCGGCTACATGCTGGCGATCCAGCACCGCCTGCCGCAACTGCCGGTGGCCTTCCTCTGCCTGTCCCATGTGGTGATCGCCATCTACCTGATGCGCGACTACCCGCTGGCCTCGGCCACCTTCATTCTGTTCATCGCCATCGCTTCGCCCCTGGTCAATGTGCCGGCCGTGGCCTGGCTGCATCGCCGGCGCTGGACCCGGCTGGTGGACGAAGGGCTGGTGGGGCACAACCTCAAGGGCACCATCAACATGGTGCTGCCGGGGCTGCTGACCTCCCTGGTGCTGGTCTGCGTGCTGCAACTGCTGTTGCAGATCCATGATTTTGCCTACATCCAGCGGCCGATGGACATCGATAGCCTGGACAGCTCATACCTGCACGCGATCATTCTCACCTCGACCAATTCGCTGCTGTGGTTCTTCGGCATCCATGGCACCTACGCCATGCAGCCGTTGATGGCGGTGATGGACCAGGCGGTGCTCCTCAACGCCGCGGACCACGTCGCCGGCCAGCCGCTGCGCTTTGCCCTCAACAGCGGCTTGCTGGGCTGCTTCGCCTTCATTGGCGGCTCCGGCGGGTCCCTGGCACTGGTGCTGGCGATCCTCGGTTTTTCCAAGAGCCGTTCCATGCGCCTGCTGGCCGTGGCGAGCCTGCCGCTGTCGCTGTTCAACGTCAACGAACTGCTGCTGTTCGGCCTGCCGATCATCCTCAACCCGCGGTTGCTGGTGCCTTTCATACTGGTGCCGGTGGTCAACGCCTGCCTGGCGTTGCTGGTGGTGCAGCTCGGCTGGGTGAGCCCGGCGCTGGTCAGCGTGCCCTTTACCTCGCCGGTGCTGCTCAACGCCTACCTGAGCACCCAGGGCGACTGGGGCGCGGTGCTCTTGCAAGGGGGGCTGCTGGCGGTCGGGACCTTGATCTACATGCCTTATGTGCGCAGCATCCAGCGCCAGGGCGAACGCGCCCAGCAGGTTTACCTGAAGACCTTCGACACCACCTTTCGCGGGCTGGAGGAGCGCGGCCGGCTGTTCGAGCTGGACCCGATGGCCACCTCCTACAAGCTGGCGGCCCAGCAGGCCTTGCAGCTGGCGCGCATCCAGCAGTTGAGCGAGTACGACTTCCATCTGGAGTATCAGCCCCAGGTGGCCAAGGACAGCGGGCTGTGCACCGGTTGCGAGGCGTTGATGCGCGCCCGTGACCGCGAGGGCCAGGTGCAGTCGCCCTGGGAGTTGCTGCAGTGGCTGGGCCAGGCCGGGCTGATGCCCGAGGTGGACTTCTGGGTCGCTTCCCAGGCGGTGCGCCAGCACCTGGCCTGGCGCAAGATCGGTTTCGAGCTGCCCATCACCATCAATGTGTCCAGCGCGACCCTGGCGTCGGCGGAGCATGGCCGGCGCCTGCTGGAGATCCTTGCCCGGGCCCATGGACAGGTCTCGGTGGAGATCACCGAGGATGCCCTGGTGGGGGACGCGGTACAGACCCAGCAGTGGATCGACAAACTGCATGCCCAGGGCGCCCGGGTCTATCTGGATGATTTTGGCACCGGCTTTTCCGCCCTGAGCTACCTGCACCAGTTCGCCGTGGACGGGATCAAGATCGACCGCAGCTTCGTCCTCGCGCAGCGCGAGCCCAAGGGCGCCCAGGTGCTGAACGGCCTGCTGCGGTTCTGCGAGACCCTCAAGCTCAAGGTGGTGGTGGAAGGGGTGGAGACCCGTGAGCAACTGGACTTCCTGCAGTCCAGTTCGCAGTTGATCATCCAGGGCTGGTACTACAGCAAGTCATTGCCCGGGGAGCAGATTCCCGGGTTCGTCAGCCAGCGGGCTCGTGATGCTCTGGCGGCCAGCGCCGACTGAGCCCGGGGCGCTGGCATCGCCGCCGATCCTGGCCCTGCAGTTTTCACTCGCTGCGGCTTGACTGCCTGGTAGTCGTATTGACCTTTTACTGGCTCTTTATGACTCTTGGCGGTCGTGGTCATAAAGACCCGGCAAGGCGCTCATGCCCGATTGGCCTGGGGCGCCACGCTGGCATGGAACCTGATAGCTAACCTGGGCCACTGATTGGCCAAGGAGTGCTGAAGATGATCCGCTACTGCAATTTGCTCTTCACTGTGCAAGGGGAGCGCCGCCTGTGAGCCTGTCTGAACGCTGACGGCAATGGGCCGGACAGCCACTGTGGAGCTTGGGCTTCAGGCCGTTTTTCCTCGCCGGCAGCGGTTTTGCCTGCCTTGCCCAGGTTATCTGGGGCCTGTGGCTGCATGGCGCCTGGAGCAGCCTGGGGCTGGGCCTTTCGGCCTTGCTGGGCGGGCTGGCGTTCGCCGTGTTCGTCGCTGGTTATGCGCGGATTCTGCTCACCGCGCGGCTCTGAGAGTGAGGCCGTGACAGGGCTCCCGGCCTGGGGCGGGAGCCGTGGTGATGAGTATTTTGGACTACGCTTGCGGTCTAAACCGCGAACGGAGTCAGCGATGTTGTACCCAAGCAAACCCAACAATGAGGCCCTGCGGATCCAGACCCTGCGGGAGCTGAATGTCCTCGATACCTCACCGGAAGAGCGTTTCGACCGCCTGACGCGCCTGGCCAAGCGCCTGTTCAATGTTCCCATCGCCCTGGTCAGCCTGGTGGACGGCGACCGGCAATGGTTCAAGTCCTGTGTGGGGCTGGAGGCCAGCGAGACCCCGCGGGACATTTCGTTCTGCGGCCATGCGATCCTCGGCGACCAGATCCTCACGGTGTGCGACGCCGAGCAGGACGAGCGCTTCCATGACAACCCGCTGGTGGTCGGCGACCCGAAGATCCGCTTCTATGCCGGCTGCCCGCTGACCGTAGCCAATGGCAGCAAGCTGGGCACCTTGTGCCTGATCGATCTCAAGCCGCGCAACCTGGATGACGAGGAGCGAGCGCTGTTGCGCGACCTGGCGCGGATGGCCGAGCAGGAACTGGCCGCGGTCCAGATGGCCAGCATGGATGAGCTGACCCTGCTGTCCAACCGCCGTGGTTTCGAGGCCCTGGCCCGCCACGCCCTGGGGGTCTGCAAGCGCCTGGAGAAACCGGCCACCCTGCTGTTCTTCGACCTCAATGACTTCAAGCAGATCAACGACAGCTACGGTCACGCCGAAGGCGATGGGGCACTCAAGACCTTTGCCGATGTACTGCGCATCGCCTTTCGCGAGAGCGACGTGATCGGACGCCTGGGCGGTGACGAGTTCGTTGCCCTGTTGACCGCCGCCGACCATGTCGAGACCTCGGCGATCATGGCGCGCCTGCGGGAAATTCTCGACGAGCGCAATGCCACCTTGAAGCGCGGCTACGACATTCGTTTCAGCGTGGGCCAGATCGAGTACGACGCCGAGCGTCATCCGGATGTCGAGTCGCTGCTGGCCGATGCGGACAAGGCCATGTACCTGCACAAGCAGGCCTTGAAGAAAGCCCACTAGGCAGGGGCGCGCCCTCGGCCAAGGGCGGCCGGGGGCGGGCCTGGCGCTAGGCCAGGCTGGCCACCCTGGCGCGACGGTTGATGCTGGCATTGAGCGCCAGGCCGGCACTGCTCAGGACCACGAAGCTCAAGGCCAGGGTCGACTGCAGGTCATAGGGGCTGAGGTTGACCAGGGCGCTGATCAGGCCGCCGCTGATAAAGATCAGGGTATTGCCCGCCGAGGCCGAGGTCCCGGCGTACTCGGCGAACAGCTCCATGGCCCTGGAGGTGGCTGCCGGGCGGGTGATGGTGGTGCCCGCGGTGCAGATGATCATGGGCACCAGCACCGTGGCCGGGGTCAGGCCGTACAGGCTTGCCAGCAACGCCATGGTCAATCCGGCGAAGAGAATCAGGCACAGCCCGGTGACGATCTGTGTGGTCGATGGCATGCGCTTGTTCAGCACCCCGGCCAGCGTGCCGCCCAGCACATAGGCCGCGCCATAGAGCAACAGCGTCAGGGAGAACTGGTAGCTGTCCATCTGCAACTGTTCCATGAAGATCAGCGGCGAGACCACGATGAAGGAAAAGTGGCAGGCAAAGACGATGGCGCAAATCAGCCAGTAGGCCATGAAGCTGAAGTGGCTGCAGAGTTGGCGGTAGGCCTTGAACACCTGGATGCGCTGGGTTGCCAGGGGGCGCGGGGGATTGTCCAGCGACACCAGGGCCTTCAGGAACACCAGCGCGGCCAGGGCGCTGAAGATATAGAAGCTGCCTGGCCAGTCCAGCCACTCCTGCAGCAAGGTGCCGGCCAGCGGCGAGAGGGAAATGCACACCCCGCTGGCCGTCACCATGAGGATCCGCAGGCGGTCGCGCTCCTGGCCGACGAAGAGGTCCTGGACCAGGGCCTGGGACAGCACGAAACAGCCGCAGCCTACGGCCTGGACCACCCGGAACAGCAGGAAATACCCGTAGTCCGTGGCCCACACGCAACCCAATGCTCCGGCTATCGCCACCGCCATTCCCGCCAGCAGCAGGTTCTTGCGGCCCAGGGCATCGGACAGGGGACCGATCAGCAGTTGCGACAGGGAGATGCCGACGGCAAACAGGCTGACGGACAAGGCGATGTCCGAAGGGGTGGTGCCAAAGTGCCGGGACAAGGAGGGGAAGGAGGGCAGCACGACGTCGATGGGGAACACGCCGAGCATGACCATGGCCATCAGCAGCATGACGGCGCCGACCTTGCTGCTCGTGGATGGACGCGCCTTGGTTTCAGGCATCGATCAGTCCTGCCTGGCTGAACAGCGCGTAATGCGCCTGTTCCTCGAAGAAACCGGCGCGTTTCATCGCCAGCAGTGTGGCTGCGGCGCTGGAGCGGGCTCGCTGCGCGCGGGCCTCGGGCTGCTGCAACTGGTTCACGATGTCCCGGGCCTGGGTGCTGGAGAGGCCCACGCTGGTCAGGCTGGCTTCCAGCCAGGGCTCGTCCACCTCGGAAAAGATCATGATGATCTCGATCAACTGGCGCGCCGAATCTTCCTGCTGGCCGGCAGCGAGCCTGGGCCACAGGTACTGGAACACCTCGGAAAAATAGCGGCTGTGGCGCGCCTCGTCCTCAAGGTGCTCCCTGAACATCTGGTACACGGTGCTGACCAACCCCTGGTCGCTGAGGCTCAGCAGTTCCTTGGCAATGATCGTTTCCGATACGAAACCGATCAGGAACCACAGCAGCGGACGCCCCTGGTCATGGCTGGCGGCCAGCCGTTCCAGCAGCAGGCGGATGCGCTTGGGCGGCGAATCCCAGGCGGCCATGCGGTAGTAGTCCGCGACCTGCTCGGCCAGCTTGAAGGAGAACAGCGCGTGGTAGCCCTCATCGGTGTACAGCTGCAACGCCGCGATCTTCATGGCCTGTGGCAAGTGCAAGGGCAGCTCGTCGTGGATCAGGGTCTGCACCGAGCGGTTGACGACCTTGTGCTCCAGCAGTGTCGTGTAGTTGAGGAAGTACACCAGGTGATTGGCCGCCAGGCGTTGTTGCACGGCGCGCGATGCCTGTTGAATGGCCGGGTGTTTGAAGTAGTGGATAAAGGCTGGCGGGAACCAGTCTTTGCTTATTAGTTGTTGTTGGATTTCAGGGGGCGCTGGAAGTTGATAGCTGCTCTTCTTGCTGCGCACCGCGGAACGATTATCCCAATCACCCAAGGTCCAGTGGCGATGTGTGGACGACGGGTTTTCGGGCATGTTCCAAGTTGCCATTATTGTTCTTGCTCCTGATCGGCTATTAGCGCCCTCAGTTCCTTGCATTGTGCTTGTCCGTCGCTGTAGCCGCTGCCGACGAAGAACAACGGTTGTTCTGCCGAGTTGTCCAGCCCCAGCAGTTGTTCTACTTGTTCATCATTGAATGCCCCGGTCAGCCAAGTGCCCAGCCCCAGGTCCGTTGCGGCCAGCTGGAAGGTCTGGGAGATATGCCCGGCTTCCACATAGGCCATGCGGTAGGCGCGCGAATGTTCGTACTTCCACCATAACTTGTCAAAGCGGGCGGTGATGAAAAGCCCCATGGGCAAGTCATTGATGAAGTGCTGCCCGGCCAGCAGCAACCCCAGCGGTTGGTTGGGCAGCGAGTGGACCCACTGCAAGGCATGCAGTTGCGAATGGTAGAAGTAGATCCCGGGTGTCAGGCCTTCGACCCGGGCGGCATAGACGTAGCCCTCGCAGGCATTCAGGCCACCGCCGGAAGGGCTGGCGCGCCTGGCCCGCAGCGTTTCTGGAGCGCTCTCGTCCGGATCCGCCTGGCGTTCCCGGAGGTAGCCCAGGGACAGGTAGAGCAGGTTGCCGAGGTCTTCCAGGGCCATGGGCCGGGTGTGGAAGGAACGTGAGGTCTTGCGCTTGAGCAGGACCTGGGCCAGGGCGTTGCCGGTGTTTTCCAGCAATGGTGCCGGCAACTCGATCAGCTCGGCCGGGCTGGCCTGGTCGAAGCGCTCGGTGGGCGGCTGGGTGTCGAGCACCTGCTGGCAATGCTCAAGGTACAGCGCCGACCATTCATGGATGTCCTTGGGGAGCTGTTCGAAGGGCAGGTTCTTGGTGCCGACATGGAAGATCCTCGACAGTTCGTCCCAGCCCCATTCGGGCTCGGCAAACGGCTCTGCGGACAAGAGCCCGGCGGCGAGGAATGCGCCATCGATTTCATCAGCGCCATCAAATAAGGCGGGGTCTTCCACAAGTTGTATCAGGCGTGTGGAATAGGATGCATCCAGTTCGTACTGAGTGTGCTCCTTATAGTTCCAGACGATAGTGAAAGGCGGGCGCGCAATAATGAAGAAGTTTGGGTTTATATGCATTGTTGTTGATAGCCCTGAACTTTGCCTGAAGATGGGGCTGGAGGATGTAGCACTCCAGCCCATCCACTACTTCACTTAGCGGGATTTAGCCGCAGTGAGGCAGTTCAGGTTGGCGATTTTTTTCGATTCAAGGCTGATGGCTTTCATGGGTAGTGCTCCTGAGTAGTAAAAGATGTCGCTTCAGTGCGACTTCGAGAGCGTAGTAAAGGTTGTTAGTTAGGCAAGTAAGTTTTTTGCTTTTTTATAAACGTACCGGTTCGTGTAATAAGCGCTGCGGTGATTGCTGACCCTGGTGCGGGGTGAACCAGGGCGGGCATGCAGGGGAAAACGAGGGCCAGGGCGGCTGCTTGTTCACGGCCGCCGGGAAGCAGCCAGAAGGGCTGGGTTGGCAGGCGAAAAAACGCCGGTGGTATCACCGGCGTCTGCCAGCGGCTAGACCCTGGGGGCGGCGGCACCCCTCAGGGGCTTGCCCGTGGGCTTCACTCTTCGAGGTTGCCCATGGCGGTGGTGTTGAAACCGCCGTCCACGTACATGATCTCGCCGCTGATGCCGGAGGCCAGGTCCGAGCAGAGGAAGGCGCCGGCGTTGCCGACTTCTTCGATGGTGACGTTGCGTCGCAGCGGGGTCTGGGCTTCGTTGGCCGCCAGCATCTTGCGGAAGTTCTTGATCCCCGAGGCGGCCAGGGTGCGGATCGGGCCGGCGGAGACGGCGTTGACCCGAGTGCCTTCCGGGCCCAGGGAGCCGGCCAGGTAGCGTACGCCGGCTTCCAGGGAGGCCTTGGCCATGCCCATCACGTTGTAGTTGGGCATGGTGCGCTCGGCGCCCAGGTAGGACAGGGTCAGCAGGCTGCCGTTGCGGCCCTTCATCAGCTCGCGACCGGCCTTGGCCAGGGCCACGAAGCTGTAGGCGCTGATGTCGTGGGCGATGCGAAAGCCCTCACGGGTGGTGGCGTCGGTGAAGTCGCCTTCGAGCTGGTCGCCGGGGGCGAAGCCTACGGAGTGGACGATGCAGTCCAGGCCGTCCCACTGTTTACCCAGCTCGCTGAAGACCTGGGCGATCTGTTCGTCGCTGGCCACGTCGCAGGGGAAGCACAGCTCGGCGCTGGAGCCCCAGCCGGCGGCGAATTCCTCGACCCGGCCCTTGAGTTTTTCGTTCTGATAAGTGAAGGCCAGCTCGGCGCCTTCACGGTGCATGGCGGCGGCAATGCCGGAGGCGATCGACAGCTTGCTGGCGACACCGACGATCAATACACGCTTCCCAGCGAGAAAACCCATAGGTTGCTACTCCTGTTGCAGATTATTCGGCGCTTGCCGGAGCCAGGAACGCGGCTTCCAGCAATTGCCGTGTGTAGGGATGTTGTGGGACGGCAAAGATACTGCGCGCGTCACCCTGTTCCACCACCTGGCCGTGCTTGATCACCATCAGCTGGTGGCTCAGGGCCTTGACCACCGCCAGGTCATGGCTGATGAACAGGTAGGTCAGGTTGTACTTGAGTTGCAGGTTGCGCAGCAGTTCCACCACCTGGCGCTGGACGGTGCGGTCCAGGGCCGAGGTCGGCTCGTCCAGCAGGATCAGCCGTGGCTTGAGCACCAGGGCTCGGGCAATGGCGATCCGTTGCCGCTGGCCCCCGGAAAACTCGTGGGGATAGCGGTCTCGGGTAGCCGGGTCGAGGCCGACCTCCTTGAGGGCGTCGACAATCGCCTGTTCCTGCTCTGCCTCGGTGCCGATCCGGTGGATCCGCAGGCCCTCGCCAACGATCTGGCTCACGCTCATCCGTGGGCTGAGGCTGCCGAAGGGGTCCTGGAACACCACCTGCATTTCCCGGCGCAGCGGCCGCACCTGTTTCTGCGACAGTTGGTCGAGTTGCTGGCCTTCGAAACGAATGCCGCCCTGGCTGCCGATCAAGCGCAGGATCGCCAGCCCCAGGGTCGACTTGCCCGAGCCACTTTCGCCGACAATGCCCAGGGTCTGGCCCTGGGGCAGGCTGAAGTGAACGCCGTCCACCGCCTTGACGTGATCCACGGTGTGGCGCAGCAGCCCTTTCTTGATCGGGAACCAGACCTTGAGGTTGTCCACTTGCAGCAGCGCCGGGCCGACTTCATTGGCCGCCGGCAGGCCGCTGGGCTCGGCGGCCAGCAGTTCCCGGGTGTAGGGGTGCTGCGGCGCGCGAAACAGCTCCTCGCAGGAGGCTTGCTCGACGATGCAGCCCTTTTGCATGACGCAGACCCGATGGGCGATCCGCCGCACCAGGTTCAGATCGTGGCTGATCAGCAACAGGGCCATGCCCAGCCGTGCCTGCAGCTCCTTGAGCAGTTCGAGGATCTTCAACTGCACGGTGACGTCCAGCGCCGTGGTGGGCTCGTCGGCGATCAGCAGTTCCGGCTCGTTGGCCAGGGCCATGGCGATCATCACCCGTTGCCGCTGGCCGCCGGAGAGCTCGTGGGGCAGGGCCTTGAGGCGCTTCTGCGGTTCGGGAATGCCCACCAGTTCCAGCAGTTCCAGGGTGCGCCGGGTGGCCACCTTGCCGGTCAGGCCCTTGTGGATGGCCAGCACCTCGTTGATCTGCTTCTCGATGCAGTGCAGCGGGTTCAGCGAGGTCATGGGTTCCTGGAAGATCATCGCGATGCGGTTGCCGCGAATGTGGCGGATGGTCTTTTCTTTCAGGGTCAGCAGGTCGTGCCCGGAATAGTTGATGCTACCGCTCGGGTGGCGAGCCAGGGGGTAGGGCAGCAGGCGCAGGATCGAGTGGGCGGTCACCGATTTGCCGGAGCCGCTTTCGCCCACCAGGGCCAGGGTCTCGCCGCGCTTGATGTCGAAGCTGATGCCTTCCACCACCCGCTGGGCGCGGTCGCCGGTGACGAACTCGACGGCCAGGTCGCGGACTTCGATCAGGTTGTCCTGGGTCATGTCATTTCCTCGGGTCGAAGGCATCGCGGGCGGATTCGCCGATAAACACCAGCAGGCTGAGCATCAGCGCCAGCACGGCGAAGGCACTCATGCCCAGCCAGGGCGCCTGCAGGTTGGACTTGCCTTGGGCCACCAGTTCACCTAGGGACGGCGCGCCGGGGGGCAGGCCGAAACCGAGGAAGTCCAGGGCGGTCAGGGTGCCGATGGCGCCGGTGAGGATAAAGGGCATGAAGGTCATGGTGGAGACCATGGCGTTGGGCAGGATGTGGCGAAACATGATCGCCCCGTTCTGCATGCCCAGGGCCCGGGCTGCGCGCACGTATTCCAGGTTGCGCCCGCGCAGGAACTCGGCGCGCACCACGTCCACCAGGCTCATCCAGGAGAACAGCAGCATGATTCCCAGCAGCCACCAGAAGTTCGGTTGCACGAAGCTGGCGAGGATGATCAGCAGGTAGAGCACCGGCAGCCCCGACCAGATCTCCAGGAAACGCTGGCCGACCAGGTCCACCCAGCCGCCGTAGAAACCCTGCAGGGCGCCGGCGATGACCCCGATGATCGAGCTGAGCAGGGTCAGGGTCAGGGCGAACAGCACCGACACGCGAAAGCCGTAGATCACCCGCGCCAGTACATCGCGGCCCTGGTCGTCGGTGCCCAGCAGGTTGTCCGCCGAGGGCGGCGCCGGCGCCGGGACCCGCAGGTCGTAGTTGATGCTCTGGTAGCTGAAGGGGATCGGCGCCCAGAGTACCCAGGCATCCTTCTGCGCCAGCAGCTCGCGAATGTAGGGGCTCTTGTAGTTGGCTTCCAGGGGGAATTCGCCGCCGAAGGTGGTTTCCGGGTAGCGCCTGAGGGCCGGGAAGTACCAGCCGCCTTCGTAGTGCACCACCAGCGGCTTGTCGTTGGCGATCAGCTCGGCGCCCAGGCTCAGCACGAACAGGGTCAGGAACAGCCACAGCGACCACCAGCCGCGCTTGTTGGCCTTGAAGCGTTCGAAGCGCCGGCGATTGAGGGGGGACAGGTTCATCTCAATGCTCCCGGCTGTCGAAGTCGATCCGCGGATCGACCAGGGTGTAGGTCAGGTCGCCGATCAGTTTCACCACCAGCCCCAGCAGGGTGAAGATGAACAGGGTGCCGAAGACCACCGGATAGTCGCGGTTGATCGCCGCCTCGAAGCTCATCAGGCCCAGGCCGTCGAGGGAGAAGATCACCTCCACCAGCAGGGAACCGGTGAAGAAGATGCCGATGAAGGCCGAGGGGAAGCCGGCGATCACCAGCAGCATGGCGTTGCGGAACACATGGCCGTAGAGCACCCGGCGCTGGGTCAGGCCCTTGGCCTTGGCGGTGATCACGTACTGCTTGTTGATCTCGTCGAGGAAGCTATTCTTGGTCAGCAGGGTCATGGTGGCGAAGTGGCCAATCACCAGGGCGGTGACTGGCAGCGCCAGGTGCCAGAAGTAGTCGAGGATCTTGCGCCCCCAGCTCAGCTGGTCGAAGTCGTTGGAGGTCAGGCCGCGCAACGGGAACCAGTTGAAATAGCTGCCGCCGGCGAACACCACGATCAGCAGGATGGCGAACAGGAAGGCCGGGATCGCGTAGCCGACGATGATCGCCGAACTGGTCCAGACGTCGAAGTGGCTGCCGTGGCGGGTGGCCTTGGCGATCCCCAGGGGGATCGACACCAGGTACATGATCAGGGTGCTCCACAGCCCGAGGGAGATGGACACCGGCATCTTTTCCTTGATCAGGTCCACCACCTTGGCGTCGCGGAAGAAGCTGTTGCCGAAATCCAGGGTGGCGTAGTTCTTGATCATGATCCACAAGCGTTCCGGTGCCGACTTGTCGAAGCCGTACATGTGCTCGATTTCCTTGATCAGCGCCGGGTCCAGGCCCTGGGCACCGCGGTAGCTGGAGCCGGCCACCGAGACCTCGGCACCGCCTCCGGCGATGCGGCTGGTGGCGCCGTCGAAGCCTTCGAGCTTGGCGATCATCTGTTCCACCGGGCCGCCGGGGGCGGCCTGGATGATCACGAAGTTGATCAGCAGGATGCCCAGCAGGGTGGGGATGATCAGCAGCAGCCGACGAACGATATAGGCCAGCATGTCAGTGCACCGCGTCGGCCGCAGCCGCCTGGTTGTCGTTCGGGGCCGGTTCCACGGCGGGCCTGGCATTGGGCTTGACCCACCAGGTGTTGATGCCGATGTCGTACTTGGGCGCCACGGACGGGTGGCCGATATGGTTCCAGTAGGCCACGCGCCAGGTCTTGATGTGCCAGTTGGGTATCACGTAGTAGCCCCACTGCAGGACCCGGTCCAGGGCCTTGGCGTGGGCCACCAGGCTGGCGCGGGAGTCGGCGTTGATCAGGCTTTCCACCAGGCTGTCGATGGCCGGGTCCTTGAGGCCGATGTAGTTGCGGCTGCCGGGCTTGTCGGCGCTGGAAGACATCCAGAACTCGCGCTGCTCGTTCCCCGGGGAGTTGGACTGGGGAAAGCTGCCGACGATCATGTCGAAGTCCCGGGAACGCACCCGGTTGATGTACTGGGACACGTCGACCCGACGGATCACCAGGTCGATCCCCAGGTCGCTGAGGTTGCGCTTGAACGGCAGCAGCACCCGCTCGAAGTCGGTCTGGGCCAGCAGGAACTCGATCACCACCGGCTTGCCCTGGGCGTCCACCATCTTGTCATCGACGATCTTCCAGCCGGCTTCCTGCAGCAGTTGGTAGGCCTGGCGCTGCTGGGCGCGGATCATCCCGCTGCCGTCGCACACCGAAGGGCTGAACGCCTGGGCGAACACCTGCTCGGGAATCTGCCCACGCAGCGGTTCGAGGATCGCCAGTTCTTCAGGGCCGGGCAGGCCGGTAGCGGCCATTTCCGAGTTCTCGAAGTAGCTGCGGGTGCGGGTGTAGGCACCGTTGAACAGCTGCTTGTTGCTCCACTCGAAGTCCAGCAGCAGGCTCAAGGCATGGCGCACCCGCACGTCCTGGAACAGGGGGCGGCGGGTGTTGAAGACAAAACCCTGCATGCCGGTGGGATTGCCGTTGGCAATCTCTTCCTTGATCAGTTCGCCCCGGGCCACCGCCGGGACGTTGTAGGCGTTGGCCCAGTTCTTCGCGGTCATTTCCAGCCAGTAGTCGAACTGGCCGGCCTTGAGGGCTTCCAGGGCCACGGTGTTGTCGCGGTAGTAGTCGCTGGTGATCACGTCGAAGTTGTAGAAACCGCGGTTGACCGGGAGGTCCTTGGCCCAGTAGTCCTTGACCCGCTCGTAGCGGATCGAGCGTCCGGCCTTGACCTCGGTCACCCGGTAGGGACCGCTGCCCAGGGGAATCTCCAGGTTGCTCTTGGCAAAGTCCCGGTGCTCCCACCAGTGCTTGGGCAGGATCGTCAGTTGGCCAAGAATCAGCGGCAGCTCGCGGTTGTTGCTGTGCTTGAACTTGAACAGCACCCGCAGCGGGTCTTCGGCGATCACCTGGTCGACGTCGGCGTAGTAGCCGCGGTACAGCGGCGAGCCGGCGCTGATCAGGGTCTGGAAGCTGAACACCACGTCCTCGGCGCGGATCGGCTGGCCGTCGTTGAAGCGTGCTTCGGGGCGCAGGTAGAAGCGCACCCAGCTGTTGTCCGGGGCTTTCTCGATCTTGCCCGCCACCAGGCCGTACTCGGTGAAGGGTTCGTCCAGGCTCTGGTACAGCAGGGTGTCGTAGACCAGGCCGATATTGAGTTCGGGCACGCCCTTGCTGATGAACGGGTTGAGGCTGTCGAAGCCGCCGAACCCGGCCATGCGGAAGGTCCCGCCCTTGGGCGCGTCGGGATTGACGAAGTCGAAGTGCTGGAAGTTCGCCGGGTACTTCGGCGCTTCGTTGTACAGGGTCATGGCATGTTGCGGCGCGGCCTGGACACAGCAGGCGATGGCGCCGAACAACAAGCCGCCGGTGCACTGGAGCAAGGCACGCAGAGGCATCATCGGGTGTTCTCCAAGGACTTCAGCCACCAGGCGCTCAACCCCAGGTTGTAGGGCGGCGTGGTGACGAAGGCGAACCGGTTGCGGTAGGCCAGTCGGTGATAGTTGAGGTACCAGTTGGGAATCATGTAGTGCTGCCACAACAGCACCCGGTCCAGGGCCCGGCCAGCGGCCAGTTGCTCATCGCGGTTCTGCGCGGCCAGCAGTTGTTCCAGCAGGTGGTCGACAACCGGGTTGTGGATGCCCGCGTAGTTCTTGCTGCCCTTGACCCCGACCTGGCTGGAGTGGAAGTACTGCCATTGCTCCAGGCCCGGGCTCAGGGTCTGGTTGAGGGTCATGAGGATCATGTCGTAGTCGAACTGGTCCAGGCGCTGCTTGTATTGGGCCCGGTCGACGGTGCGCAGGCGCGCGTCGATGCCGATGCTGGACAGATTCTCCACGTAGGGCTGGAGGATCCGTTCCAGGTTCGGGTTGACCAGCATCAGCTCAAGGCGCAATGGCTGTCCGGCGCTGTTCTGCAGGCGCTGGCCATTGAGCTTCCAGCCGGCCTCGGCGAGCAGCGCCAGGGCCCGGCGCAGGGTTTCCCGGGGGATGCCGCGGCCTTCGGTTTGCGGCAGGCTGAAGGCCTGGGTGAACAGGCTCGCCGGCAGTTGCTCACGGTAGGGCGAGAGCAGCAGCCATTCATGACCGACCGGCAGGCCGGTGGCAGAGAACTCGCTGTTGGGGTAATAGCTCAGGGTGCGTTTGTAGGCGTCGCTGAACAGCGTGCGGTTGGTCCACTCGAAGTCGAACATCAGCCCCAGGGCTTCACGCACCCGCACATCCGCGAAGGTGCTGCGTCGGGTGTTCATGAACAGGCCCTGGGTCTGGGTGGGAATCTGGTGCGCCACCTGGGCCTTGATCACCTCGCCGCGCCTGACCGCCGGGAAGTTGTAGCCGTTGGCCCAGTTCTTCGCCTGGTGCTCGATGTAGATGTCGAACTCGCCGGCCTTGAAGGCTTCGAAGGCGACATCGCTGTCACGGTAGAACTCCACCTCGACCCGGTCGAAGTTGTTGAAGCCGCGGTTCACCGGCAGGTCCTTGCCCCAGTAGTCCTTGACCCGCTCGAACACCAGCTGGCGCCCGGGCTGGACCTGGGTGATGCGGTAGGGGCCGCTGCCCAGGGGCGGGGTGAACGTGGTGGCCTTGAAGTCGCGGTCCTTCCAGTAGTGCTGGGGCAGCACCGGCAGCTCACCCAGGCGCAGGATCAGCAACGGGTTGCCGGCGCGCTTGAACACGAAGCGGATGCGTTGGGGGCCGAGGATGTCGACCCGCTGCACTTCCTGCAGGTTGGTGCGGTATTGCGGGTGGCCCTGCTTGAGCAGCAGGCGGTAGGAAAACGCCACGTCGTAGGCGGTGATGGGCTGGCCGTCGTGGAAGCGCGCCTCGGGTCGCAGGTTGAACACCACCCAGCTGCGATCCTCGCTGTACTCCACCGAACGGGCGATCAGGCCATAGCTGGAGGTGGGCTCGTCGCCGGAAGGCGCATAGAGACCGGTGCCGACCATCAGCGGCTCGTTCAGCTCATTGACCCCGTACTGCAGGAAATTCGCCGTGGCCACCGGGCTGGTGCCCTTGAAGGTGTAGGGGTTGAGGGTATCGAAGGTGCCAAACGCCATGACCCGCAAGGTGCCGCCTTTGGGCGCTGCGGGGTTGACCCAGTCGAAGTGGGTGAACCGGGTCGGGTACTTGAGCGTGCCAAACTGCGCATAACCATGACTTTCAGTGATCGTCGCGCTTGCGGGAAAGCTCAAGGCCAGGCTGATGAAGAGCAGGAGGAGGGGACGCATCGAGTCAGAGATCCGATCCAGGCGGCTTGGGCTTTGTGCTCCGTACAGTAACAGCTTGTATCAGCAGGAAAAAGCGTGCTTTTTCAGTCGCGGGTGTGGCGCCGGAGCGTGCTCGCGCTGGCGCGTGCAACGCTCCAGGTTCCAGGGCGCATCGGTTACGCGGCGCTTGCCGGTACGACCCATTGGGGCCCGGGCAAGCGCCCTGGCCCCAGCGGGCTGCGTTGCGATCAGTGCGACAGGTAGACCGTGAGCATCTGGCCGGGCTTGAGGGCCTGGCCGGCGCGGGGGTTCCAGCGCTTGAGGTGCTGCATTTCGACGTTGAAGCGCTTGGCAACCATATACAGCGAGTCGCCTTGCTTGACCTTGTACTGGGTCGACTTCTTCTTGGCGTTGCTGGCTACGCGGGTCTTCTTGCTGGCGACCTTGCGAGTGTCCTGCATCACCAGGGTCTGGCCGACCTTGAGGTTCTTGCCACTGAGCTTGTTCCAGCGCTGCAGATCCTGGACGTTGACCTTGTTGGCCTTGGCGATCAGGGTCAGGTTGTCGCCGTTCTTGACCCGATAAATGCGCTTGGGCCGCAGCGAGTCACGTCCTTCATCACGGTCGAACACCGGCTTGAGGGAGCGCTTGCTGATCAGCTCTTCGGGTTTCATGGTCGACAGGCTGGTGGTCAGCAACTGCGCCTTGGAGGTCGGCACCAGCAGGTGCTGGGGGCCGTCGATGGTGGTGCGCTGCTTGAACGCCGGATTGAGCTGGAACAGCTCGTCCTCATCGATGTTGGCCACCGCCGCGACCTTGGACAGGTCCATGCGCTGGTTGATCTCGACCACCTGGAAGTAGGGTTCGTTGGCGATCGGGTTGAGGTTCACGCCATAGGCTTGCGGGGTCAGGACCACCTGGGCCAGGGCCAGTAGCTTGGGCACATAGGCCTGGGTTTCCGTCGGCAGCGACAGGTTCCAGTAGTCGGTGGGCAGGCCGAGCTTTTCATTGCGCTCGATGGCCCGGCTGACGGTGCCTTCGCCGGCGTTGTAGGCCGCCAGTGCCAGCAGCCAGTCGCCGTTGAACATGTCGTGCAGGCGGGTCAGGTAGTCCATGGCCGCGGTGGTGGAGGCGGTGATGTCGCGCCGGCCATCGTAGAAGCGGGTCTGGCGCAGGTTGAAGTAGCGCCCGGTGGCCGGGACGAACTGCCACAGGCCCACCGCATCGGCCCGGGAATAGGCCAGCGGGTTGTAGGCGCTCTCGATCACCGGCAGCAGGGCCAGTTCCAGCGGCATGTTGCGCTCTTCGAGACGCTCGACGATGTAGTGGATGTAGAGGCTGCCGCGCTCGCCGGCGTTTTCCAGGAAGGAAGGGTTGCTGGCGAACCACAGGCGCTGTTGTTCAATACGCGGGTTGACGCCCAGGCCGTCTTGCAATTGGAACCCCTGGCGCATGCGTTCCCAGACATCCTGGGGAACTTGCGGGCTTGGCTGGTTGCTCAGCCAGATGGGTTTCTGCTTGATGCGGGCGTTGAAATTCTGAGTGTGTGTCGCGTCGCTCTGCGGGGCTTGGCCGGTGGTTTGGCAGCCCGCAAGAGTCGCTGACACAGCTACCGCGATGGCCTGGGCCAAGCGCGTCAATGCGTCTGAACTGATGGGAAAACGAATAGATGACGACATTGGCTGGAAGTAAGTTCCGGGCAAAAATGTCGGGCGATTCTAGGAAGCACCCGGGGTGCGGTCAACCATTCAGAATTTTTGTGCCAATCCGGCACCGGCCTAGAACTTATCTTTCCAGGCCCTCAGGGCTGCAAAGACCGCACTTTGGGACAGGTTATCCTGGCCATTCCGTTCGTCCGCTTTTTGTTTAACGGATGTTTCAGCGGTACGCAGAAAAGGGTTGGTCAGTTTCTCCAGGGCCAGGGTCGACGGCAAGGTCATGCGCCCGTGTTCGCGCAGTTGGCTGACTTTTTCCAGGCGCTGGGCGATGTCCGGGTTGGCGGGCTCCACGGCCTGGGCAAAGCGCAGGTTGCTCAGGGTGTATTCATGGGTGCAGTAGATCAGGGTGTCGTCCGGCAATGCCGCCAGGCGCTCCAGGGAGTGGTGCATCTGCTCCGGGGTGCCTTCGAACAGGCGACCGCAACCTGCGGCGAACAGGGTGTCGCCGCAGAACAGCAGGCCGTGGTGGTAATAGGCAATGTGCCCCAGGGTGTGGCCGGGGACGGCAAACACCTCGAATTCCCAGCCCAGGATGCTGGCGCGGCCGTTGTCATCCAGGGCCACGTCGCGCCCGGGGATCTTCTCTTGCGCCGGACCGTAGACCGTGGCGCCGCTGTGTTGCTTCAGGCGCTCGACACCACCGACATGGTCATGGTGATGGTGGGTCACCAGGATATCGCTGAGCTGCCAGCCCGGGTGCTGTTCCAGCCAGGCCAGTACCGGCGCCGCATCCCCCGGGTCGACGACTGCGCAACGCTGGCTGCGATGATCCTGTAACAACCAGATGTAGTTGTCGGTGAAGGCGGGCAGGGCACTGATCTGTATCATCTTCGAATTCGCCAAGCAGAAAACAATGGCGCATCTTAGTGCTTCTTGGCGTGTTGGAGAATGCAATGACCGATAAAGCCTTCGCTCAGGCAGATCCCGACTGGCTGGCCCTGATCAGTGCAGCCCGGGAATGGCTGTCCGGCCCCCTGGGGCAATTTCTGCTGGATGAAGAGCGGCGCATGCTCGAAGAGGAGCTGGGGCGTTTCTTCGGCGGCTACCTGGTGCACTACGGCCCTTCGGCGCAAACCCCGCCGGCGGCGCCCCAGGTGCAGCGCAATGTGCGCCTCGGGGCGCCGTTGCCCGGGGTCGAGATCGTCTGCGAGGAGCAGGCCTGGCCCTTGAGCGAGCACGCCGCGGACGTGGTGGTGCTGCAGCACGGTCTGGATTTCTGCCTGTCGCCCCATGGCCTGCTGCGGGAGGCGGCGAGCAGCGTGCGTCCGGGCGGGCACCTGTTGATTGTCGGAATCAACCCCTGGAGCACCTGGGGGCTGCGCCATGTGTTCGCCCACGATGCCCTGCGCCAGGCCCGCTGCATTGCCCCCTCGCGGGTAGGCGACTGGCTCAACCTGCTGGGCTTTGCGCTGGAGAAACGCCGCTTCGGGTGCTATCGTCCGCCGCTTGCGTCGTTGGCATGGCAGGCGCGACTGGCCGGCTGGGAACGCCGTGCCGGGCAGTGGCAATTGTCCGGAGGCGGGTTCTACCTGCTGGTGGCACGCAAGATCGCCGTGGGCCTGCGCCCGGTGCGCCAAGTCCGGCGCGAGCCGATGGGCAAGCTGGTGCCGCTGCCCATGGCCAAGGTCAATCGCCGTAACAGCGAGCCCTGATGACCGATTGAAACCTTCTTTTTATACAGCCGGCCGGATTGTCCGGCCCTGGGCACTGTCGACTGTGCTCGACAGGCCAATGGCAATTTTCTGATGGAAGGCGTGGATGAGCGATAGCGTAGAAATCTTTACCGACGGTGCCTGCAAGGGCAATCCCGGCCCCGGTGGCTGGGGCGCGTTGATGGTGTGCAAGGGCGTCGAGAAGGAGCTCTGGGGCGGTGAAGCCAACACCACCAACAACCGCATGGAGCTGATGGCGGCGATTCGCGGCCTGGAAGAGCTCAAGCGCGAGTGCGAAGTGCTGCTGGTCACCGACTCGCAGTATGTAATGAAGGGCATCAACGAGTGGATGGTCAACTGGAAGAAGCGCGGCTGGAAAACCGCGGCCAAGGAGCCGGTCAAGAATGCCGACCTGTGGCAGAAGCTGGATGAACAGGTCAACCGCCACAAGGTCACTTGGAAGTGGGTGCGTGGCCATACCGGCCATCACGGCAACGAGCGGGCCGACCAACTGGCCAACCGCGGCGTCGACGAGGTCCGCGGCTACAAACAGCCCTGATGCCCTGAGCGGGCAATCAGCGACAAGGCAGCGGCCGTTCGAGCCGCTGCTTCATTTGCGCCGTCGCACGGGGCGAATCCACCAGTACCGCATCCATCTTCAGGCAGGCGGCCGCCTGGTAGTCCTCGGCGCTATTGATGCCGATCGCCAGCATCCGCACCTTGCCCCGTGACTGAAAGCAATCCACCGCAGCGGGCGTCCACAGCCGGGCATCGACCTGGGAGCGGGCCTCGCCCAGGGTAAAGGTCTCGACCAGTTGCACCGGGCGCCGGTACTCGAAGGCCACCCAACTGCCGGGTGCAGGTGGTGCGTTGCAGTGGTGGGCGAGGGCGACGCTGGCCAGCCGATCCCGGGTGCTGTCTCTGGATTCGAACAGCCGAGCCTGGGGATAGGGGGCGAAAGCCTGCTGGTAGCTGGCATCGGTGGAGTAGATCAGCACCCGGTTCCAGGCGTGCAGCTGTTCCAGCAGGCGGGCGACGGCTTGGGCCTGGGGGGTAGCCGGCAGGGCCTTCATGTCGAGAATCACCGGCACCGACTCGGGGATTGCCAGCAGCGCCTGGCGCAACGACGGCAGGGGCAGTGGCTGGGCGCGATAGGGAAAGCTCACCTGGCCATCGGCTGCCGTCTGCTTGAAATTCCACCCGGCATTGAGGGCCTGCAACTGCGCCAGGGTGTGCTGGTTGACTGCGCCTGTGGCCTGGGTATTGGCGCTCAGGTCGGCTGGTCGGTACAGCACCGGTACGCCATCACTGCTCAGTTGCACCGTCAGCCAGAGCATGTCGACCTTGTTGCGCAGGGCGTTGTCGATGGCCAGCAGGGTGTTTTCGGGAAAGTCCGCGGCGCCGCCGCGATGAGCGACGATCAGCGGCCGTTGTTGGCTGTCGCTGTCGGTGCGGGCAAGGGAAGAGCAGCCACTGATGCAGGCCAAGGCCAACAGCAGTGGGAACATCTGTCGAGTCTTGAGCATGGGAGGGCGGTTCCTGGTGGGTGAGTGCAACGCCGGGTATCAGCGCCCGCGTGCCTGGGTGAGGCGGCACGGTAACGCAATAGCCTTGTTCACATAAAGAAACGGCTGGGGCGGGCGATGAATTAGCCGCGCAGCCACCTGGGGCTCAGAGCGCAAGCATGGCGCTGGCCAGTTGCAGGTCGGTACAGGGCGGGGCGGCGAGCACCTGGCGAATGTGCATCAGGGCGGCTTCCAACCGGGCGCCACGGATTTCGCCGGCGCTGGCCACGAAGGCCGCAGCATCGCTCTGGGCGGCGAGCACAAGTTTGTCGTCCTTGAATGAGCTGCTGGCTTTGGAGCTGCCTTCGGTTGAACTCAGGGTCAGGCTCATGCTGATGTCGGTGCTGATCACCAGGGCGCTGGCCTGGACGAGGTCGGCGAACAGGCAGGCGCAGAGCGCGCAGGCCAGTCGGGTTTTGCTGGGGGTCATGGCAGGGCAGGGTCCGGCGAAAAGTATCGTCCGGCACCCTAGCGCTTTGCGGCGCAATGAACTGCAGCAGCTTTGCTAAGGATTGTTAAAAACTGCGCAGGCGGCCGGCTGATGAATCCGCCATGGGTGTCATGCCGCCAGAGCGTGCTAAAATCCCGCGCTTTGAAACACTTCCAGCGTTGAGAACTGACCCCTGATGGCCAACAGATCTGTTGTACTCGATACCGAAACCACCGGCATGCCGGTGACCGACGGCCACCGGATCATTGAAATCGGTTGCGTCGAGTTGATCGGTCGGCGCCTGACCGGCCGGCACTTCCACGTTTACCTGCAAGCGGATCGCGAGAGTGATGAAGGCGCCATCGGCGTTCACGGCATCACCAACGAATTCCTGGTGGGCAAGCCGCGTTTCGCCGAAGTCGCCGACGAGTTCTTCGACTTCATCCAGGGCGCGCAGCTGATCATCCACAACGCGGCGTTCGACGTTGGCTTCATCAACAACGAATTCGCCCTGATGGGCCGCCAGGACCGGGCGGACATCACCCAGCACTGCACCATCCTCGACACCCTGTTGATGGCCCGTGAGCGTCACCCAGGCCAGCGCAACAGCCTGGATGCCCTGTGCAAGCGCTATGACGTCGACAACTCCGGCCGTGAGCTGCACGGCGCCTTGCTCGACTCGGAGATCCTCGCCGACGTCTACCTGACCATGACCGGTGGCCAGACCAGCCTGTCGCTGGCTGGCAATGCCTCGGACGGTGATGGTTCGGCTGGCCAGAGCACGGAGATCCGGCGCTTGTCGGCCGAGCGTGCGCGGGGGCGGATCATTCGCGCCAGCGAGGCCGAGCTGGCCGAGCATCAGGCACGCCTGGAAATCATTGCCAAATCCGCCGGCGCGCCGGCCTTGTGGACCCAGTTGCTCGAAGCCCAGCAGTGATGCCCAGGCAGCCTGCTCCCGGGTTATGCCCCGGGCCTGGCGGCGCGGGCTTCTTGCAGGCGCGAGGCCTGTAGCTTCGCGAGGTGGCCGGGGACGATTCCAGGCCACAGCAGCCTCGAAGCGGAGCGGCCAATTATCCCAGGGCGACGTTTTGTTACACCCTCTCCCTGCCCGGGGTGACACGAAGCGCCCCCAGCTTCTACCCTGAGTTCCATTGGCGGAGCCCACCCGCCGTCTCAGGACGCCCAGCCCCATGTATAAAGACCTGCAGTTTCCGATCCTGATCGTGCACCGCGACATCAAGGCCGACACGGTCGCCGGGGACCGGGTGCGGGGCATTGCCCGAGAGCTGGAAAAGGACGGTTTCAGTATTTTCTCCGCCGTGGACTATGCCGAAGGTCGGCTGGTTGCCGCGACCCATCACGGCCTGGCCTGCATGTTGATCGCCGCCGAGGGGGCCGGGGAAAACACCCACCTGCTGCAGAACATGGTCGAGCTGATCCGCCTGGCCCGGGTGCGGGCGCCACTGCTGCCGATCTTCGCCCTGGGCGAGCAGGTGACCCTGGAAAATGCGCCTGCCGACGCCATGAGCGAGCTCAATCAGCTGCGGGGCATTCTCTACCTGTTCGAGGACACGGTGCCGTTCCTGGCCCGGCAGGTGGCCCGGGCGGCACGCAATTACCTTGATGGCCTGCTGCCGCCTTTCTTCAAGGCCCTGGTGCAGCACACCGCCGACTCCAACTATTCCTGGCACACCCCGGGCCATGGCGGTGGTGTGGCCTATCGCAAGAGCCCGGTGGGGCAGGCGTTCCACCAGTTCTTCGGTGAGAACACCCTGCGCTCGGACCTGTCGGTCTCGGTGCCGGAGCTGGGCTCGCTGCTGGACCACACCGGCCCTCTGGCGGAAGCCGAGGCACGAGCGGCGCGCAACTTCGGCGCGGATCACACGTTCTTCGTGATCAACGGCACCTCCACCGCCAACAAGATCGTCTGGCACTCCATGGTTGGCCGCGATGACCTGGTGCTGGTGGACCGCAACTGCCACAAGTCGGTGCTGCATTCGATCATCATGACCGGGGCCATCCCCCTGTACCTGTGTCCGGAACGCAACGAACTGGGGATCATCGGGCCGATTCCCCTGAGCGAGTTCAGCCCCGAGTCGATCCAGGCCAAGATCGACGCCAGCCCGCTGACCCGTGACCGGGCGCCCCGGGTCAAGCTGGCGGTGGTCACCAACTCGACCTACGACGGTTTGTGCTACAACGCCGAACTGATCAAGCAGAGCCTGGGCAACAGCGTCGAGGTTTTGCACTTCGACGAAGCCTGGTATGCCTACGCGGCCTTCCACGAGTTTTTCTCCGGGCGCTACGGCATGGGCACTTCCCGCAGCGCCGACAGCCCCCTGGTGTTCACCACCCATTCGACCCACAAGTTGCTGGCGGCCTTCAGCCAGGCCTCGATGATCCATGTGCAGGACGGCGGCGCCCGGCAGCTGGATCGGGACCGTTTCAACGAAGCCTTCATGATGCACATCTCCACTTCGCCGCAGTACAGCATCATCGCCTCCCTGGATGTGGCCTCGGCGATGATGGAAGGGCCCGCGGGGCGCTCACTGTTGCAGGAAATGTTCGACGAGGCCCTGAGCTTTCGCCGGGCCCTGGCCAACCTGCGGCAGAACATCGCCGCCGATGACTGGTGGTTCTCGGTATGGCAGCCGGAGCGGGTCGAGGGCATCGACCAGGTGCGCACCGGAGACTGGCTGCTGGAGCCGGAAGGCGAGTGGCACGGTTTTGCCGGGGTCACCGATGACTATGTGCTGCTCGATCCGATCAAGGTGACCCTGGTGATGCCGGGCCTGACCGCTGGCGGCGCCCTGAGCGAGCACGGGATTCCCGCGGCGGTGGTCAGCAAGTTCCTCTGGGAGCGCGGGCTGGTGGTGGAGAAGACCGGGCTCTACTCGTTCCTGGTGCTGTTCTCCATGGGCATCACCAAGGGCAAGTGGAGCACGCTGCTGACCGAGCTGCTGGAGTTCAAGCGCAACTACGATGCCAATGCCAGCCTTGCCAGTTGCCTGCCCAGCGTGGCCGGCCAGGACCCGCAGCGCTATCAGGGCATGGGCCTGCAGGACCTGTGCGACCAGTTGCATGCCTGCTACCGCAGCAACGCCACGGCCAAGCACCTCAAGCGCATGTACACGGTGTTGCCGGAGGTGGCGATGAAACCCGCCGACGCCTACGACCATCTGGTGCGCGGCGAAGTCGAAGCGGTGTCGATTGACCAGCTGCAAGGGCGCATCGCTGCGGTGATGCTGGTGCCGTATCCGCCGGGGATCCCGCTGATCATGCCCGGTGAGCGCTTCACCGAGTCGACCCGCTCGATCATCGACTACCTGGCCTTTGCCCGAGCCTTCGACAGCAGCTTCCCGGGGTTTGTCGCCGACGTGCACGGGCTGCAACATGACGACCAGGGCAATGGACGGCAATACACCGTCGATTGCATCAAAGCGTGAGGAGTTTCCCCACTATGCAGCCCGCTGTTAATCCCCGGTACCCGGGCCTGGCGATCCGCGTCGCCGATGAAGGTTTTGCCCCTTATGTCTGGGGCAGTGATTTCAGCTTCCAGGTCGGCGCCTACGCCGAGGCCGAGCGCGGTGTGTCGGTCAGTGACTGGCCGTTGCGCCAGATCGTGCCTTACCGCAAGTGCTATGGCATCGACCCGGAAGAGTTCAGCAGCTACCGCAACGCAGCGGACAGCGAGATTTTCATGGCCTTCCTCGACGACCAGCCGGTGGGCCACATGGTCATCAGTACCAACTGGAACGGCTACGCGCATATTGACGAGCTGGCGGTGCATGCACCGGCGCGACGCCATGGCGTGGCCCGGGCGCTGCTGGAGGTGGCGCAGTTCTGGAGTCGCAAGAAACAGTTGCCGGGGGTGATGCTGGAGACCCAGAACAACAACCTGGGCGCCTGTCGCCTGTATGAGCGTTGCGGCTATGTGGTGGGCGGCGTGGATCACCTGCGCTATCGCGGCATCGATGCGCAAACCAGCGAGGTGGCGATCTTCTGGTACCGATTGTTTGCCGATGAGCCCGAGCTTGCCCAGCCTTAGCCCGCCAGCAGTGCCTCGGCCTGCTCCGTCAGCAGTTGCAGCAGGGCATCCAGCAGTGGCGAGCCGTCGCTGCCGGCGCGGCGCAGGGCATACAGGGTGACGCTGACCGGGGGCGACAGGGGGCTGACATCGAGCCCGGCGCTGCGCGCGCCGGCGGCGGTGAAGGGGTCGACGATGGCCAATCCTTCGCCGGCTTCCACCAGGCTGCTCATCATCTGGTAGGTCTGTACCCGGGTCTGGATCACCGGGCTGGGTCGCAGGTTCTGCAGTTTGCCGGTAAGCACCAGGCTCAGCGGGTCCTGGCCTTCGAGGCCGACCATGGCCTGGCCGGCCAGGTCCTGCAGGGCCACGTATTTTTGCTTGGGCTGCAACCAGCCATGGGGGGCGATCAGGAACAGCTTGCCCTGGGCCAGGACCTGGCTGTCGATGTCCGGGTGCTCGGGGTCGTAGAGGCTCAGGCCCAGGTCGCAGTCGCGCAGCAGCAGGCTGTCGACCATCGCCCGGGTGCTCTGGCTGCGCAGGCTGCAGGGGGTGTCGGCGAAGCGCCGGCGCAGGGCGGCAATGCACCGGGGGAGAAGTTGTTGCACCAGGGGCGGGGTGCCGATGATGCGCAAGGGTGGCGCCTGGTGAAACCTCAGGCTGTCGGCCAGGCGTTGCACCGGTTCGAAGGCGTCATAGACTCCGGTGATCGCCGCTTGCAGTTCGCGGGCCTCGCGGGTGGCCTGCAGGCGTCCACGCACGCTGGCAAACAGCATGAAGCCCAATTGGCCTTCGGCATCGCGCAGCAGGGCTTCGACCTCGGCCACCGACAGTTGCAGCAACTCGGCGGCGGTGCCCAGGTGAGCGGTTTGCAGGAGCGCCTGAATCACTTCGATATGACGTAAACGCATGCTTGAAATCCATATCCAGCCGGTTGGGGAGTCAAGCATCGAATCCTACCCCAAGTGCAGGCCAGGAATCTGTAGCCGCGGCCCCGGGCCGCGAGAGGGGCCGCAAGGGCTTCAGCGCTGTTGCAATCGCCGCGTGGGTGGCCACGAGCTGCGGCGCCGGCCTGCGGCTGCTCGGCACACGGCGAGGTGTGGGGTCACTCGCTCACGTACGTCTCGGGTTCACGCACTATGGTCACGTCCGACTGCACCAGCAGAAACTGGTTGTCATCGAGCTTCTTGACCCGGTCGCCAATCGCCAGGCGATAGGTGGTCACGGGCTCCGAGCCGGCCAGGCCTTCCTCCGAGGGCATGGATTCCTGGAATTCGTGCACTGAATACACTCGTCCCTCGGCATCTCTTGCATGGAATTGTCCGACAAGTACTGCTGCCATCTTTTAGAGCCTCTGGAGATAAAACACGCAAATTTCGGTGCTGTAGACCCAGAGGGTACGGGGTAAGTTTTGCCGGCAGGAAAAAATATTCCGCCCATGGCCGTGGCGCAGCTCCGGGCCGTGTCGCACGGCGGGGCCCAGGACAAAAAATTGCCGGTGCCGGGTAGCAGGCAACCCCTCGGCTCATCTATAACTAGGGCCTTCCTCAAGCGAACGGTTGGAGTCTTCCATGAGCAATGTCTACAAGGTCGCAGTGCTGGTCGGCAGTCTGAGAAAACAGTCCCTGAACCGCAAGGTCGCCCTGGCGCTGGCCGAGCTGGCGCCCGCCAACCTGCAGTTGAACATCGTCGAGATCGGCGACTTGCCGTTCTACAACGAAGACATCGAGGCAACGCCGCCGGCGGCCTACACCCATTTTCGCGAGCAGATCAGCGCCGCCGATGCCGTGTTGTTCGTGACCCCGGAATACAACCGTTCGGTACCGGCCGTGCTGAAGAACGCCATCGATGTCGGTTCGCGCCCTTATGGCAAGAGCGCCTGGGGCGGCAAGCCCGGCGCGGTGATCAGCGTTTCCCCGGGGGCCATCGGCGGCTTCGGCGCCAACCACCACCTGCGCCAGTCCCTGGTGTTCCTCAATGTGCCGTGCATGCAGCAGCCCGAAGCCTACCTGGGCGGCGCGGGTTCGGCGTTCGACGAGTCCGGCAAGCTGTCGGAGGCCACCCGGCCGTTCCTGCAGGGCTTCATCAATGCCTATGGGCAATGGGTGGAACAGCAGAAGAAGGACTGAGCACCTGCACGGCGGCGGGCGGGTTCCTTCTGGTACCTGCCTGCCGGCAATGCCCGGGGTAATCCGCGCTTTACCGCATATACGAAATTCCATATATTTGCCGCTCCCGTTCCAGGAGCGCAGCTGGTGTCCGTCTCTCTCAATCCTGCCGAGTTGTTCAAGGCCCTGGCCGATGAAACCCGCAGCCGCATCGTGCTGCTGATCACCCGGGAAGGGGAGCTGTGCGTCTGCGAACTGACGGCTGCCCTGGACCTGAGCCAGCCGAAGGTTTCCCGGCACCTGGCGCTGTTGCGCGGTTGCGGCCTGCTGGCCGACCGGCGCCAGGGGCAATGGGTCTACTACCGTCTGCACCCCGGCCTGGACGGCTGGGCCCACAGCCTGTTGCACGGCACCTTGCAGGGCAACGGCCCCTGGCTGGCGGAGGATGTGCAGCGCCTGCAAGCCATGGCCGACCGTCCGCAGCGCTGTTGCTGAGTCCCGCTCATTTACGATCCTCTTCAAAGGCGGTTGCCCATGTTGATTGCGGTATTGATTTTCCTCCTGACCATCACCCTGGTGATCTGGCAGCCCAAGGGCCTGGGAGTGGGCTGGAGCGCAGTGCTGGGGGCAGTCCTGGCGCTGCTCTGCGGGGTGGTGCAGGTTGCCGATATCCCGGTGGTGTGGCAGATCATCTGGAATGCCACTGGCACCTTCGTCGCGCTGATCATCATCAGCCTGTTGCTGGACGAGGCCGGTTTCTTCGCCTGGACGGCCCTGCACGTGGCGCGCTGGGGCCGGGGCCGGGGCCGGCGCCTGTTCGCCTACATGGTGCTGCTGGGGGCCCTGGTGTCGGCGCTGTTCGCCAATGATGGCGCGGCGCTGATCCTGACGCCCATCGTGATTTCCATGCTCCTGGCCCTGCGCTTCAGCGCAGCCACCACCCTGGCCTTCGTCATGGGCGCCGGGTTCATCGCCGACACCGCAAGCCTGCCGCTGGTGGTATCGAACCTGGTGAACATCGTTTCCGCGGACTTCTTCAAGATCGGCTTCAACCGCTACGCAGCGGTGATGCTGCCGGTCAATCTGGTGAGCGTGGCCGCGACCCTGGCGGTGCTGCTGTGGTTCTTCCGCCGCGACATACCCCAGGACTACGATCCGCAACAGCTGGCGCTGCCTGCCAGTGCAATCCATGACCGGGCCACCTTCATCGCCGGCTGGTGGGTACTGCTGATTCTCCTGGCAGGCTGCTTTGCCCTGGAGCCGCTGGGCATTCCCATCAGCGCGATTTCGGCTGCGTGCGCCACCTTGCTGCTGGTGATCGCTGCCCGGGGCCATCGGATCTCCACTCGCAAGGTACTCAAGGAAGCACCCTGGCAGATCGTGATTTTCTCCCTGGGCATGTACCTGGTGGTCTATGGCCTGCGCAACGCCGGACTCACCGCTCACCTGGCCGGTTGGCTCGACGGTTTTGCCAGCGGCGGAATCTGGGGCGCGGCCCTGGGCACCGGCTTGCTGACGGCCGGACTGTCGTCGGTGATGAACAACCTGCCGACAGTGCTGATCGGCGCCTTGTCCATCGATGCCAGCCAGGCCAGTGGGGTGGTCAAGGAGGCGATGATCTACGCCAACGTCATCGGCAGCGACCTGGGGCCGAAGATCACCCCCATCGGTAGCCTGGCCACCTTGCTCTGGCTGCATGTACTGGAGCGCAAGGGCATTCATATCGGCTGGGGGTATTACTTCCGTGTCGGCATCGTGCTGACCCTGCCGGTGTTGTTGATCACCTTGGTGGCGCTGGCGTTGCGCCTTTCCCTGGCCTAGCGCGAGCCCAGCCCAGGAACCGGCTTGCCGGCGAACAGACCCGTGGGCCTTGCGCCGGTCTTGCGGACGCCTTCGCTGGCAAGCCAGCTCCTACAGGTCCCAGGTGATTGCGCTGCTCCCCCGTAGGAGCCGGCTTGCCGGCGAAGAGGCCCGTGAGCCTGGCGTCGGTCTTGCGGACGCTTTCGCTGGCAAGCCAGCTCCTACAGGTCCCAGGTGATTGCGCTGCTCCCCCGTAGGAGCCGGCTTGCCGGCGAAGAGACCCGTGAGCCTGGCGCGGGTCTTGCGGACGCTTTCGCTGGCAAGCCAGCTCCTACAGGTTCCAGGTGATTGCGGTGCTCCTCCGTAGGAGCCGGCTTGCCGGCGAAGAGGCCCGTGAGCCTGGCGCCGGTCTTGCGGACGCTTTCGCTGGCAAGCCAGCTCCTACGAGGGGCGGTCTCTGGGTGTGAGGGCCTGGGGTGTGGGGACGTTGGGCCAGAGATCGGCCACCAGGAACAGCCGCTCGGCTTCTTCCCAGTCGCCTTCCGGGGTTTCCTCCAACCTGACCAGTAGCTGCGCAGGGGCGTGGGGCTCGAGTTCGGCCAGCCATTGCTGCAGCTGTGCAGCGCTCCAGGTGTGCTCGGCCGGGTAGTGCGCCGGCGCCAGCCAGGCGTGGCGGGGCAGGGGTTGCCAGCGTCCCGGGGGGCTCTGGACGATGAACGCGGGCCAGTCCCGCTGGTGCAGCCAGCGCCCGTGCAGGTGCTGCGGGTGCGCCCCGCGCGGCGATTCGGCGTGGCCCGGCCAGGGGTAGAGCAGGTAACCCCCCAGCCACAGGTGGGCGCTGAACTGCTGGATGCCCAGCGCCTCCAGGGCCTCGCGGCTTTCATCGCGGGCGGAAATCGGCAGTTGATGCTCGTCCAGGTGCGCCAGCTTGCGGTCCAGGCGGTCGTGGCAGCCAGGGCCAAGCCATTGCGCGCTATCGACGCCATTGCCGTGCTGCGGCCCCAGGTACAGCTTGATCGCCAGCTCCAGGTGATGCACACCCTCGGCATCGCGCAGCAGCATGTCCAGTTCGCCCAGGGTATGGCCGCCACGCCGGATCGGCAGGTTGGCCGCCAGCAGCTCGACGCCGGGGGCATGTTGCACGGCAAATTGCCAGAGGCGTTCGTAGTACAGGCCCAGGCGCCGGGTCGGGCCCCGGGTCAACCACTGGCGCAGGGCGTTGCTGTCCAGGTCCAGGCGCCTTAGCCAGTGGGCCAGCAGTTGCGGCGCCTGCACCCAGTCGCTGCCGGCCAGGGGGTGGCGCTGTGGCCAGGGCGTCTGGCTGAGCATCGGCGGCGCGAGGATGACCCAGGCGAGGTCGCGGACTTCAGGTTGACGCAACTGGCGGGGGAGGTTAAGCAGATCCGGGAACAGGAGCATGTTGCGAGCATAGACGCAAACCCGCCTCGATCGCGATAAATGCGTGCCACTCGCAGTTGCGCACGGGGTTGCTAAGCCCGCGTGGCTGAAAGGATTTTGTCTAACGCCGGGTTTCGCCCATAATCCTCAGTTTCGCCCGTACCCGAACCCCGCAGGAGCCCCATGGAGCAGTTTCGCAATATCGGCATTATCGGTCGCCTGGGCAGTTCCCAGGTGCTGGACACAGTGCGCCGACTGAAAAAGTTTCTGCTGGCCCGCCACCTGCACGTGATCCTCGAGGACACCATTGCCGAGGTGCTGCCGGGCCATGGCCTGCAGACCTCCTCGCGCAAGTTGCTGGGCGAGGTCTGCGACATGGTCATCGTGGTCGGCGGCGACGGCAGCCTGCTGGGTGCCGCCCGGGCCCTGGCGCGGCACAACATCCCGGTGCTGGGGATCAACCGCGGCAGCCTGGGCTTTCTCACCGACATCCGTCCCGATGAGCTGGAGGTCAAGGTCGCTGAAGTGCTCGACGGCCACTACCTGGTGGAGAACCGCTTCCTGCTGCAAGCCGAAGTGCGCCGGCATGCCGAGGCCATCGGCCAGGGCGATGCACTGAACGACGTGGTGCTGCACCCGGGCAAGTCGACGCGGATGATCGAGTTCGAGATCTATATCGACGGCCAGTTCGTCTGCAGCCAGAAGGCCGACGGCCTGATCGTCGCCACGCCGACGGGCTCCACCGCCTACGCGCTGTCCGCCGGCGGGCCAATCATGCATCCCAAGCTGGATGCCATTGTGATTGTGCCGATGTACCCCCATACCTTGTCTGGAAGGCCGATCGTGGTCGATGGCAACAGTGAGCTGAAAATCGTCGTGTCCAAAGATATGCAGATCTATCCGCAAGTCTCCTGTGACGGCCAGAACCACTTTACCTGTGCGCCGGGCGATACCATCACGGTCAGCAAGAAGGCACAGAAACTGCGCCTGATCCACCCGCTGGACCACAACTACTACGAGGTCTGCCGGACCAAGCTTGGCTGGGGCAGCCGACTGGGCGGTGGAGGCGACTGATGCTCGATCCCGCGCGTAGCTACGACCTGATTGGTGACGTGCACGGTTGCGCCCTGACCCTGGAGCACTTGCTGGATCGGCTCGGTTATCACAAGCAGGGCGGCGTCTGGCGGCATCCGTCGCGCATGGCGGTGTTTCTCGGTGACATCATCGACCGCGGCCCGCGGATCCGTGAGTCCCTGCATATCGTCCACGACATGGCCGAGGCCGGACAGGCGCTGTGCATCATGGGCAATCACGAATTCAATGCCCTGGGCTGGAGCACGCCTGCGCCCGCCGGCAGCGGCAAGCAGTTCGTGCGCGAGCACACCCCGCGTCATGCCCGGCTGATCCACGAAACCCTGACCCAGTTCGAACAGCACCCCGGGGACTGGCACGACTTCCTCGAATGGTTCTACGAGCTGCCGTTGTTCGTCGATGCCGGACGCTTCCGGGTGGTGCATGCCTGTTGGGATGGGGGATTGATCGCGCCCTTGCGCCAGCAGTTCGCCGACGGTTGCATCGACCGGGCCTTCCTCGAAGCGTCGGCGCTGCCCGACAGCTTTGCCAGCATGGCCTTCGACCGCCTGCTGCGTGGCACTGACATGCGCCTGCCCCATGGCCTGACCATGACCAGTGGCGATGGCCTGACCCGGGCGTTCTTTCGCACCAAGTTCTGGGAGGACGACCCGCAGACCTACGGCGACATCGTGTTCCAGCCCGACGCCTTGCCCGATCCAGTGGCGCGCACGCCGCTGTCCCCGGCCGAGAAGAACAGCCTGCTGCGCTACGGCGCCGACGAACCCATGCTGTTCGTCGGTCACTATTGGCGCAGCGGCAAGCCGGCGCCGATCCTCCCCAACCTGGCGTGCCTGGACTACAGCGCGGTGCTCTACGGCAAGCTCGCCGCGTACCGCCTGGACCAGGAAGAGCGTCTGGACCCGAATAAATTTGTCTGGGTCGACGTCGAGCGACCCGAGGTATTGCGATGAGTGCGGTAGCGGTATTGCGCCTGCCCCTGACGGTGGACCTCAGCGGCTTCATCAAGCTGCTGCAGCGTATGCAGGTACCCCATCGGGTCAGCGAAGAGGCGGGGGAGCAGGTGCTCTGGGCGCCCGAATCCATCAGCGAGGACGTGCGCGGCCTGTACCAGCGCTTCCCCCAGGGCGATCCCGAGCAGCAACTGGATATCCCTCAGGCGGCCGCTCCCGCGCGCGTCGGCATTGCCCAGCAGTTGCGCCGCAGCCCGATCACGGCGCTGATCCTGCTGCTGAGCCTGGCGGTCTGCGGCATCACCTTGCTGGGGGACAATCTGCAGACGCTGAGCTGGTTCACCTTCCTCGATTTTCGCGTGGCGGGCGACTACATCCAGTTCACCCCCCTGGCCGACAGCCTGGCAGCGGGGCAGTGGTGGCGCCTGGTGACGCCGATGCTGGTGCACTTCGGCATCCTGCACATCGCCATGAACGGCATGTGGTACTGGGAGCTGGGGCGGCGCATCGAGATGCGCCAGGGCAGCATCAACCTGCTGGGCCTGACCCTGCTGTTCAGCCTGGTGTCCAACTACGCGCAATATTATTTCAGTGGCCCGACCCTGTTCGGCGGCCTGTCCGGGGTGCTCTACGGTTTGCTCGGGCATTGCTGGATCTATCAATTGCTGTCACCCAACCCCATCTACCGCCTGCCTCGCGGGGTGCTGGTGATGATGCTGGTGTGGCTGCTGCTGTGCCTGTCCGGGCTGGTCTCGATGATCGGTTTCGGGGAAATCGCCAACGCCGCCCACGTTGGCGGCTTGCTTATCGGATGCCTCACCGGTCTGTTGGGCGGCTTGTACAGCCGCCGTCGACTGGCCCTTTAAACGCTGGAGTCTTGTATGTCGTCCTTTGTCGAAATGATCGAAAACATCACCCCCGAGATCTACCAGAGCCTGAAGCTGGCCGTAGAGATCGGCAAATGGTCCGATGGCCGCAAGCTCACCACCGAGCAGCGTGAACTGTCCCTGCAGGCGATGATCGCCTGGGAACTGCAGAACCTGCCGGAAGACCAGCGCACCGGCTACATGGGCGCGCAGGAGTGCGCCTCGAAGTCCGAGCCGGTGCCGAACATCCTGTTCAAGTCGGATGCCATCCATTGATCGAGATCGGCCGCGGCTCCATCAGCAAAATGTCGGCGCGCCTTGACGGGCCGAACGTTGAATACGCTTTTCGCCTGGGCGACAGCGAGGTACCGGTCAACCCGTTGATCGGCAGCAGCCTGCGCCTGGAATACCTGGGGGCGATCCATTGCTCCCACTGCGGACGCAAGACCAAGACCAGCTTCAGCCAGGGCTATTGCTACCCGTGCATGACCAAGCTGGCCCAGTGCGATCTCTGCATCATGAGCCCTGAGCGCTGCCACTACGACGCCGGTACCTGCCGCGAGCCGTCCTGGGGCGAGCAGTTCTGCATGACCGACCACGTGGTCTACCTGGCCAACTCCTCGGGGATCAAGGTCGGCATCACCCGTGCCACCCAGTTGCCGACCCGCTGGCTCGACCAGGGCGCGAGCCAGGCGCTGCCGATCATGCGCGTGGCCACCCGCCAGCAGTCGGGCTTCGTCGAAGACCTGTTCCGTTCCCAGGTGGCGGACAAGACCAACTGGCGCGCGCTGCTCAAGGGCGATGCGCCGGCCGTTGACCTGGTCGAGGTGCGCGAGCAGTTGTTCGCCTCCTGCGCCGAGGGCCTGCTGGCCCTGCAAGAGCGTTTCGGCCTGCAGGCGATCCAGCCGGTGACTGACCTTGAGCCCCTGGAAATCCGTTACCCGGTCGAGCAGTACCCGACCAAGATCGTCAGCTTCAACCTGGACAAGAATCCGATTGCCGAAGGCACGCTGATGGGGATCAAGGGCCAGTACCTGATCTTCGACACTGGCGTGATCAATATTCGTAAGTACACGGCCTACCAGCTCGCCGTGCATCAGTAGAAGGAATTCGCCATGCGCACCGATCAACCGAAGATGATCTACCTGAAGGACTATCAGGCCCCCGAGTACCTGATCGACGAAACGCACCTGACCTTCGAGTTGTTCGAGGACCACAGCCTGGTCCATGCGCAGCTGGTGATGCGTCGCAACCCGGCCCGTGGTGCCGGCCTGCCGCCTTTGGTGCTGGATGGCCAGCAGCTGGAGCTGCTCTCGGTGGCCCTGGGCGACCGTGAACTGACGGCCGCCGACTACCAGCTCGACGACAGCCACCTGACCCTGCACCCCACCAGTGCCAGCTTCACCCTGGATACCAGTGTGAAGATCCACCCGGAAAGCAACACCGCCCTGGAAGGCCTGTACAAGTCCAGCGGCATGTTCTGCACCCAGTGCGAGGCCGAAGGCTTTCGCAAGATCACCTATTACCTCGACCGCCCGGACGTGATGAGCACCTTCACCACCACCGTGGTGGCCGAGCAGCACCGCTACCCGGTGCTGCTGTCCAACGGCAACCCCATCGCCAGCGGCCCCGGCGAAGACGGCCGGCACTGGGCGACCTGGGAAGACCCGTTCATGAAACCGGCCTACCTGTTCGCCCTGGTGGCCGGTGACCTGTGGTGCGTCGAAGACAGCTTCCGCACCATGAGCGGTCGCGATGTGGCGCTGCGCATCTATGTCGAGCCGGAAAACATCGACAAGTGCCAGCACGCGATGAACAGCCTGAAAAAATCCATGCGCTGGGACGAAGAAACCTACGGCCGCGAGTACGACCTGGACATCTTCATGATCGTCGCGGTCAACGACTTCAACATGGGCGCCATGGAAAACAAGGGCCTGAACATCTTCAACTCCAGCGCCGTGCTGGCCCGTGCCGAAACCGCCACCGACGCCGCTCACCAGCGGGTCGAGGCGATTGTCGCCCACGAGTACTTCCACAACTGGTCGGGCAACCGGGTGACCTGCCGCGACTGGTTCCAGCTGTCGCTCAAGGAAGGCTTCACGGTGTTCCGCGATGCCGGTTTCTCCGCGGACATGAACTCGGCCACGGTCAAGCGCATCCAGGACGTGGCCTACCTGCGCACCCACCAGTTCGCCGAAGACGCCGGCCCCATGGCCCATGCCGTGCGCCCGGAAAGCTTTATCGAGATTTCCAACTTCTACACCTTGACCGTGTACGAAAAGGGTTCGGAAGTCGTAGGCATGATCCACACCTTGCTCGGCGCCGAAGGCTTCCGCAAGGGCAGCGACCTGTACTTCGAGCGCCATGATGGCCAGGCCGTGACCTGCGACGACTTCATCAAGGCCATGGAGGACGCCAATGGCGTCGACCTGACTCAGTTCAAGCGCTGGTACAGCCAGGCCGGCACGCCACGCCTGGCGGTCAGCGAGTCCTACGACGTTGCTGCGAAAACCTACAGCCTGACCTTCCGCCAGAGCTGTCCGCAAACCCCGGACAAGGTCGAGAAGCTGCCGTTCGTGATCCCGGTGGAACTGGGCCTGCTGGACTCCAAAGGGGCGGGCATCGCCCTGCGCCTGTCCGGCGAAGACGCGGCCCAGGGCACGTCCCGGGTGATTTCGGTGACCGAGGCCGAGCAGACCTTCACCTTTGTTGACATCGCCGAACAGCCGTTGCCTTCGCTGCTGCGGGGCTTCTCGGCGCCGGTGAAGCTGAGCTTCCCCTACAACCGCGACCAGCTGATGTTCCTCATGCAGCACGACAGCGACGGTTTCAACCGCTGGGACGCCGGCCAGCAACTGGCGGTGCAGGTGTTGCAGGAACTGATCGGCCAGCATCAGCAGGGGCAGGCCATGGTGATGGACGAGCGGCTGCTGACGGCCCTGGGCACGGTGCTGGCGGACGAAAGCCTGGACCAGGCCATGGTTGCCGAAATGCTCTCGCTGCCGGGCGAGGCCTACCTCACGGAAATCAGCGAAGTGGCCGATGTCGAGGCCATCCATGCCGCCCGCGAGTTTGCTCGCCAGCAGTTGGCCGAGGGCCTGTTCGACAGCCTGTGGCAGCGTTATCAGGCCAATCGCCAGGTGTCCAAGGCCACGGCCTATGTGGCCGAGTCCGAGCATTTTGCCCGTCGTGCGCTGCAGAACATTGCCCTGTCGTACCTGATGCTGACCCATCAGCCGCGGGTGCTGGCAGCTGCCATCGAGCAGTTCGACAGCGCCGACAACATGACCGAGCGCCTGACCGCCCTGGCGGTGCTGGTGAACTCGCCGTTCGAGACCGAGAAGGCCAAGGCCCTGGCGGTGTTCGCCGAAAACTTCAAGGACAACGCCCTGGTCATGGACCAGTGGTTCAGCGTCCAGGCTGGCAGCCCGCTGCCCGGTGGCCTGGCGCGGGTCAAGGCGCTGATGCAGCACCCGGCGTTCAACATCAAGAACCCGAACAAGGTGCGGGCGCTGGTGGGAGCCTTTGCCGGGCAGAACCTGATCAACTTCCACGCGGCCGACGGTTCGGGCTATCGCTTCCTCGCCGACCTGGTGATCGAGCTCAATGGCTTCAACCCGCAGATTGCCTCGCGGCAACTGGCGCCACTGACTCGCTGGCGCAAGTACGACAGCGCCCGCCAGGCACTGATGAAGGGCGAACTGGAGCGCATCCGCGCCTCCGGCGAGCTGTCCAGCGACGTGTTCGAAGTGGTGAGCAAAAGCCTCGCCTGAGGCTTGTATCGCCCCTGGCATCGCCTTCGCTGGCAAGCCAGCTCCTACGGTGACCCAAGGCCATCGCATACCCCCCGTAGGAGCCGGCTTGCCGGCGAAGAGGCCCTCAAGCCTTGTATCGCTCCCGGCATCGCCTTCGCTGGCAAGCCAGCTCCTACAAGAACGGTGGTGGTGGGGAGGCAGCGGGGATTCTGCTCTGTAGCGCTTCGCTCAAGTCGCGGTGATAGTTCTGCGCGCCGATGGCGTGCAGGATGCCCACCCGCTCCAGCTTGGCGTGCACCCTGAGGTTGGCTTCGCACAGCTTCACCGCGATCCCGCGCTTGTGCAGTTGCTCGATCACTTCCTCGAAGGTCTGCAAGCCGGTGATGTCCATGAAAGGCACGTGCCTGAGGCGGATGATCAGCAGCTGCGGATCGCTGTGGGTCTGTGCCAGAGCCCGCTCGAAGGTTTCTGCCGCACCAAAGAACAGCGGCCCTTCGATGGTGTAGACCAGCACCCCCGGCGGCAGGTGCAATTGCCCGCTGCTGTGCAGTTCGCTCTGCAGATCCTGCTCCACCACCTGTTGCACTTCCACCGAGGAAGCCATGCGCCGCAGGAAATGCAGCATGGCCAGGATCACGCCGATATTCACCGCGATCACCAGGTCACTGAACACGGTCAGGACAAAGGTGCAGAGCAGGATCGCCACGTCGGCCCGCGGTGCCCGTTGCAGCATGCGCTTGAAGTGGTGCAGCTCGCTCATGTTGTAGGCCACCACGAACAGGATCGCCGCCAGGGCGCACAACGGGATATTCGCCGCCAGCGGCGCGAGGAACAGCACGATCAGCACCAATACCAGCGCATGGGTGATGCCCGCCAGCGGGCTGTTGCCACCGTTGCGGATATTGGTGGCGGTACGGGCGATGGCGCCGGTGGCGGCAAAACCGCCCAGCAGGGGCGTCGCCAGGTTGGCGAGGCCCTGGCCGATCAGTTCCTGGTTGGAGTCGTGGCGGGTGCCGGCCATGCCGTCGGCGACCACCGCCGACAACAGGGATTCGATGGCCCCGAGCAGGGCGATGGCAAACGCCGGGCCGATCAGGTCCAGGACCCGCGGCAGGCTGATCTCCGGCAACTGCAACGATGGCAGGCCCTGGGGAATGCCACCGAAGGCACTGCCGATGGTGGCCACGCCGTCGAACTGGAACAGTGACTGCAGGGCCGTGGCCAGGGTCATGGCCAGCAAGGGCGCGGGCAGCCGTTTGAGCATTGCAATCCTTGGCACCACCAGCAACAGCCCCAGGCTCAGCAGGGCCAGCAGGGTGGTGGCCGGGTGCAGCCCGGGCAGGGCCTGCAGCAGGTGCCAGAGTTTCTGGTGAAAATACTCGCCGCCCACCGCCGGCAGGCCGAAGAAGTCCTTCCACTGGCTGACCCAGATGATCACTCCGATACCGGCGGTGAAGCCGAGGATCACCGGGTCGGGGATGAACTTGATCAGTGCCCCGAGGCGGCTGATGCCCAGCAGGAACAGGATCACCCCGGCCATCAGGGTCGCCAGTTGCAGGCCGTCGACCCCGTACTTGGCGGTGACCCCGGCGAGAATCACGATAAAGGCCCCGGTGGGCCCGGCGATCTGCACACGGCTGCCGCCGAACAGCGACACCAGCAGGCCGCCGACAATGGCGGTGTAGATCCCCTGTTCCGGCTTGACTCCGGAAGCGATGGCAAAAGCCATGGCCAGCGGCAGCGCGACCACCCCGACAATCACCCCGGCCAGCAGGTTGCGGGCCCAGTGCTGGCGCCCAAGCAGCCCGGCTTTGAAGGCCACGCGTATGGCAATCATGGCTCACTCCTGAACGTCATCGGACCTGCAACCCGCCTCGCTCATGATAGCCAAGGCAGGGGGGGAGGAACCCCGCCCTGGATCAGTGTTTGTTCCCGGAACGGGACGTTGCCCTGAGAGGCGAGGCTGAGCCGCTTCAGAGGCCTTTGCGCACGGCTGTCGGACAGGGGGCTGCAACGCCCCATCAGCCCAGTGAATGCGCTCGCATTCAAGGCGACGACGGGGGCGGGGTGATTAACAAAAGATAACGTGGCGTCGATTGTCAGACCTTTCGAAAGCCCGATAGGATAGCCCGCAGCCAAAGGGGCTCTAGATTGCAGGTTTCAGAACGATCGTCGCGATCGATCCGGCCACTGCAACCCCTGAAGGCGCCCTGATAGGTCAAATGACCTGACAATAATAATGGGGGAATGGTCTATGAGTGAGCCTGTCATGGGTGTGGTTGTTGGCCGCCCGCCGGCACTGCGCACGTTCGCACTGCTGGCTACAGCGCTCTCGCTGTCGGCTGTCGTGACGTTATCGACACCGGTCCTGGCCGCTGCCAATGCAGCGGATACTGTCTACTCCATCGAATCGGCCAAGGCCGCGAAAAGCCTGATGCTCGATGTGGTCCACGCCGGCAAGCGCCTGGTGGCGGTGGGCGATCGCGGGCACATTCTCTATTCCGACGACCTGGGGGCCAACTGGACCCAGGCCAAGGTGCCGACCCGGCAATTGCTCACCGCGGTGTTCTTCGTCGATGACCAGCACGGCTGGGCCGTCGGCCACGACGCCCAGGTGCTGGCCAGCAGCGATGGCGGCGCAACCTGGAGCCGTCAGTTCCAGGACCTCAAGCGTGAAGCACCGTTGCTCGATGTGTGGTTCAAGGACACCCGCACCGGCTACGCGGTGGGTGCCTACGGCGCTTTGCTGGAAACCACTGACGGCGGCCAGCACTGGGAAGACGTCAGCGACCGCCTGGACAACGAAGACCAGTTCCACCTCAACGCCATCGCCCAAGTCAAGGATTCCGGGCTGTTCATCGTCGGCGAGCAGGGCAGCATGTTCCGCTCGGCCGACGACGGGCAGACCTGGGAGCGCCTCGAAGGCCCCTACGAAGGCTCGCTGTTCGGCGTGATCGCCACCGGCCAGCCAGCAACCCTGCTGGTCTATGGCCTGCGCGGCAACCTCTATCGCTCCACGGACTTTGGCGGCACCTGGGAACAGGTGGAGCTCAACGCGGCCCGTGGCGCCCTGGAGTTCGGCCTGTCCGGCGCCACGCTGCTCGACGACGGCTCGCTGGTGATCGTCGGCAACGGCGGCAGCGTGATCCACAGCAGCGACCATGGCCAGACCTTCAGCGTGTTCAACCGTCCGGACCGCATCTCGCTGTCGGCGGTGACGGGAGCCGGCAACGGCAACCTGATCCTGGCCGGGCAGGGCGGTGTGCGGGTCGCTGCGGCAACCGGCGCTGAACTTGGCAAGTAGGCCGGGCACATAATAAGAAGGTGGGGAATTCCATGAGCAGTCATCACCAGGACAAGGCGAACTTTCTTGAGCGCCTGATTTTCAACAACCGCCCGGCAGTGATCTTCATCTGCCTGCTGGTCAGCGCCTTCCTGTTCTGGCAGGCGACCCTGATCCGGCCGTCCACCAGTTTCGAGAAGATGATCCCGCTCAAGCACCCGTTCATCGAACGGATGATGGAGCACCGCAACGACCTGGCCAACCTGGGCAACACCGTGCGCATCTCGGTGGAAGCCCGCGACGGCGACATCTTCTCCAAGGACTACATGGAGACCCTGCGGCAGATCAACGACGAGGTGTTCTACATCCCCGGGGTCGACCGTTCCGGGCTCAAGTCCCTGTGGAGCCCCAGCGTGCGCTGGACCGAAGTCACCGAGGAAGGTTTCGCCGGTGGCGAGGTCATTCCGCAAAGCTACAACGGCTCGGCCGACAGCCTGGAACTGCTGCGCAACAACGTGCTCAAGTCCGGCCAGGTCGGGCGCCTGGTGGCCAACGACTTCAAGTCCAGCATCGTTGACGTGCCGCTGCTGGAGTCCTACCCGGACCCCGAGGACCAGGGCAAGCTGCTGGCCCTGGACTACCAGAAATTCTCCCACCAGCTGGAAGAGAAGATCCGCGACAAGTTCGAGGCGCAGAACCCCAATGTGAAGATCCACATCGTCGGTTTTGCCAAGAAGGTCGGCGACCTGATCGATGGCCTGATCATGGTGGTGATGTTCTTCGGCGTGGCCTTCATCATCACCCTGGTGCTGCTGTACTGGTTCACCTGGTGCATCCGCAGCACCATCGCGGTGCTGATCACCACCCTGGTGGCGGTGGTCTGGCAGTTGGGGCTGATGCACGCCTTCGGCTTTGGCCTGGACCCGTATTCGATGCTGGTGCCGTTCCTGATCTTCGCCATCGGCATCTCCCACGGGGTGCAGAAGATCAACGGCATCGCCCTGCAGTCCAGTGATGCCGACAATGCCCTGACGGCGGCGCGGCGCACCTTCCGCCAGCTGTTCCTGCCGGGGATGATCGCGATCCTCGCCGATGCCGTGGGCTTCATCACCCTGTTGATCATCGACATCGGAGTGATTCGCGAACTGGCCATCGGTGCTTCCATCGGGGTGGCGGTGATCGTGTTCACCAACCTGATCCTGCTGCCGGTGGCGATTTCCTACGTCGGCATCAGCAAGCGCGCTATAGAGCGCAGCAAGAAGGACGCTTCCCGCGAGCATCCGTTCTGGCGCCTGCTGTCGAACTTTGCCAGCCCGAAAGTCGCGCCGATCTCCATCGCCCTGGCCCTGGTGGCCTTTGCCGGCGGCCTCTGGTACAGCCAGAACCTGAAGATCGGCGACCTCGACCAGGGCGCCCCGGAACTGCGTCCCGATTCGCGTTACAACAAGGACAACAACTTCATCATCAGCAACTACTCCACCAGCTCCGACGTGCTGGTGGTGATGGTCAAGACCGCCGCCGAAGGCTGCTCGCGCTATGAAGCCATGGCGCCGATCGACGAGCTGATGTGGAAGATGCAGAACACCGAGGGCGTGCAGTCGGCGATCTCCCTGGTGACCGTGTCCAAGCAGATGATCAAGGGCATGAACGAGGGCAACCTGAAATGGGAAACCCTGTCGCGCAACCCTGACGTGCTCAACAACTCCATTGCCCGGGCCGACGGCCTGTACAACAACAACTGTTCCCTGGCGCCGGTGCTGGTGTTCCTCAACGACCACAAGGCGGCGACCCTGGACCGTGCCGTGCATGCGGTGCAGGAGTTTGCCAGCGAGCACAACAAGGACGGCCTGGAGTTCATCCTCGCCGCCGGTAACGCCGGGATCGAGGCCGCCACCAACGAGGTGATCAAGGAGTCCGAGCTGACCATCCTGATCCTGGTCTACCTGTGCGTGGCCGGCATGTGCATGATCACCTTCCGTTCGTGGGCCGCGACCTTGTGCATCGTCCTGCCGCTGGTGCTGACTTCGGTGCTGGGCAACGCCCTGATGGCCTTCATGGGCATCGGCGTCAAGGTCGCGACCTTGCCGGTGGTGGCGCTGGGGGTGGGGATCGGGGTGGACTACGGGATCTACATCTACAGCCGCCTGGAGAGTTTCCTGCGGGCCGGCCTGCCGCTGCAGGAAGCCTACTACCAGACCCTGCGCTCCACGGGCAAAGCGGTGTTGTTCACCGGCCTGTGCCTGGCCATTGGCGTGTGCACCTGGATCTTCTCGGCGATCAAGTTCCAGGCCGACATGGGCCTGATGCTGACCTTCATGCTGCTGTGGAACATGTTCGGGGCGCTGTGGCTGCTGCCGGCCCTGGCGCGGTTCCTGATCAAGCCCGAGAAGCTGGCAGGGCAGAAGGGCAACTCGCTGTTCGCCCATTGATCTGAAGATAATCGACTCCAAGCCGCAACCTCCGGGTTGCGGCTTTTTTTTGCCGTTGCCCTGCGCTAGCTCGAGCGCGCGGCCTGAAGCGCTTGCGTGGTGAACAGTGCAGCCCTGAATCGCGGCAGTCCAATACACCGCTCTCGTCGGTGAGGTCCTTGCGGTGAAGGTGCCTTGGGCAGGTCGGTGTCGCAGGTCGCCCCCGTGGTTGCACTGGGTGCAAGATCCACTGTCAGGCAAGGTGGGTGAATCAGCTATCATTGCGCCTTTCCACCAAATGATTGAACGCTATGACCGCTGCCAACGACACTTTGCTATCTGCCCTTGAAGCCTGCGACATGCTGGAGATCGACGGTCTGCACGCCTTCGATTTCACCCTCGATGACCAGCGCCTGCTGATCGAGTGCATGGACGGCCGCGCCGCCAAGCGCTGGAGCTTCACCCTGGCCCAGGTGCAGGCCGCGACCTTCGACCAGGCGCTGCAGAGCTGGACCCTGGTAGCCGACACCGGCGAGCACCGCCTGGTGTGCATGAGTGCGTTCACTGCCCGCGACGAAGAGGAGCAAGAGCATGAAGATGCGTAATTTCTGGCCGCTGCTGATGGCCGGCAGTGTCGGTGCCATGGCGGTGCAAGCCGCGCCGGCGGAAACCCAGGAGCTGCTGGTGGGGTCCTACACCCAGGGGCAGAGCCAGGGCCTGTATCGCCTGCGCTTCAATGAGCGCACCGGGCAGATCGACTCCAAGCCGCTGCAAGTGGTCAAGAGCTCCAACCCGTCCTGGCTGACCTTGTCCAAGGACCAGAAGTTCGTGTTCGCGGTGAATGAGAACAGCCCGGGCCAGGCTGATCCCATTGGTCGTGTCAGCAGCTATAGCGTGGCGCCCAAGACCCATCAACTGAACCTGATCAACCAGGTCCAGAGCCAGGGCAACGAGCCGACCCACTCCAGCCTCAGTGCGGATGGCGACTACCTGTTTGTCAGCAACTACTCGGTGGATGTCGACCCGGGTGGCAGCCTGGCGGTGGTGCCGGTCAGCGACGATGGCCACCTGTCGCCAGTGGTGCAATTGAGCAGCCACCCGGCCAGCCGGGTCGACCCCGAGCGCCAGCAGTCGGCCCACGTGCATTCGTCGGTGCCGTCCCCGGACGGCAAGTTCCTGTTCGCCAACGACCTGGGGGCAGACAAGATCTTCGTCTACCGCTATGACCCCAAGGCCAACCCGGAGCATCCGTTGAGCCCGGCCGATCCGGCCTTCGTCCAGCTGCCGCCGGGCAGCGGCCCGCGCCACTTGCTGTTCAGCGCCGATGGCAAGCATGCCTACCTGACCATGGAGATGAGTGCCCAAGTGGCGGTCTTCGACTACCAGGACGGCAAGCTGACCCAGCGCCAACTGCTTGACCTGGCGGCGAACGGCGGCAAGGAGAAAAAGGCCGCCGGTGCCTTGCACGCCTCCAAGGACGGCCAGTACCTGTATGTCAGTAACCGTGGCGCCGCCAATCAGTTGCTGGTGTTTGCCATCGATCCGGCCAACGGCCAGCTCAAGGAGATCCAGCGGCGTTCCGTGGAGGGTGATCACCCGCGGGAATTCAGCCTCGACCCGAGCAACCGCTATGTGCTGATCGGCAACCAGAAGAGCAATGAGATCGTGGTCATCGAACGTGATGCCAAGACCGGTTTTCTAGGCAAGACCGTGCAGAAACTGCCCTTCGATTCACCCAGCGACATCAAGTTCATGGTGCGTCAATAGACCGCAGGCCCCGGGAGCCGGGGCCTGACTCCTTCTATTAATGACGCTGATAGTGGCTACTGCCGCAAAGAATTTTTTCCCTCCAACCCTCGGGAGTAAGTTTGCTTCACGGCCCACACGGGCAGGCAAGCCAACTGAATACGAGGGTTACCAGCATGAACTTCAATCTCTTCTCCGTGATCGCAGCCTCGGCCATTTCCGCCAGCGTGGCCTTGCCCGCCAGTGCCAACGTGGAAATCAGCCAGAAGAAGTCCAGCACCAACACCTACACCCAGAAGTACCTGCAGCAAAGCGCCAACTTCTACGCCGCCCTGGATCACAAAGCCCAGCAATGAACCGGTAAAAGCCGGCCGGGCGGCATTGCGCCCGCCGGTGAAAGGGCCCCTGGTCTTGTATCGCCCATGACGCCGCCTTCGCTGGCAAGCCAGCTCCTACGGTCCGCCTGAGATGTCGCCAGGCTGTAGGAGCCGGCTTGCCGGCGAAGAGGCCCCTGAGTCTTGCGCCTGCCCAGCCAGTTCCTGCGCCGGGGCATGTCGTTGCTGCGTTGTCTGTTTGCGACGCATTGCACACACCAGGCAAATTTTGCTTGGTAGTGTCATATCGCCATGTGTTTAAATTTGACGCTGAATTATTGACTCTTTCCCGAGCAAGGATCGATAGCATGGTGATGCGTCTGACCGTGGTTCTGCTGTTGCTCTATTCCACCCCCATCCTGTCCTCTGCCCAGCCTGTCGAAGGCGAGCCGGAGACTTCCCGCGAGCGTCTGAGCAGCCTGTTGCAGGACTGAGACGGGCGTTTCAAGCATCAAGAAAATTGATGATGGCTATGGATATAAACGTCTTTTTACTGGCGTTTGATTGATAGATCCTCTGGGCACGAAAACGCCTCAGGAGATCATCATGGCCCGTTCGATTCTCAGTTCCGCCAAGCACGGCGCCTACCTGGCGCTGGGGCTGTATCTGCTTGTGATGCTCTGGGCCAGCCTGGCCGCGGGCCTGCCGAGTGCTGCGGTGATCGACTCCGCCGCGGCAAGCGGCCAGGGCCCGGCGCTGCATGCCGAAGCGGGGAGACGCTGATGAAAGGGCGCCGGCTGATGATCACCGCCTTCCTCGCGTTCTTCACCAATGGTGCCAGTCTGCTGGGGTTGGGCCAGGGTTCGGCCGGAGCAGTGGCGCGGGCCATCGAATGCAATCACCAGATCGCCCATCACAGCCAGGCGGCCAAGGCTCCAGCGCTGCTGGCGGGCAACCCACCGGGCAAATCCGCTGCGGCCTTTCCCGGGCCTTTTGCCCTGGATTGCCCACAGGCACGGGTATGCCCGGCCATGGCGGCCTGAGACCAGAAGCGGGGGCAGGAAAAGAAGGGGCCCCGGAACCGGGGCCCCATGCAGCGATGTCAGTCTTTGGGCGAACCGCGTTTCACCAGCTTCATCACCACCACGAAGAATACCGGGACGAAGATCACCGCCAGGGTCGCGGTGATCATGCCGCCGATCACCCCGGTGCCGATCGCCTGCTGGCTCGCGGAGCTGGCGCCAGTGGCGATGGCCAGGGGCACCACGCCGAGGATGAACGCCAGGGAGGTCATGATGATCGGCCGCAGGCGCAGGCGCGCGGCCTGCACTGTGGCGTCGATCAGGTCATGGCCCTCGTCGTACAGGCTCTTGGCGAACTCGATGATCAGGATCGCGTTCTTCGCCGACAGGCCGATGATGGTGATCAGGCCCACCTTGAAGAACACGTCGTTGGGCATGCCGCGCAAGGTCACCGCCAGTACCGCACCCAGCACCCCGAGCGGCACCACCAGCAGCACCGAGGTCGGAATCGACCAGCTCTCGTAGAGCGCCGCCAGGCACAGGAACACGATCAGCAGCGACAGGCCCAGCAACAGTGGTGCCTGGCTGCCGGAGAGGCGCTCCTGCAGCGACAGGCCGGTCCATTCCAGGCCCAGCCCAGTGGGCAACTGGGCCACCAGGCGTTCGATTTCCTGCATCGCCTGGCCGGTGCTGTGGCCCGGGGCCGGCTCGCCGGAGACGGCAATCGCCGGGTAGCCGTTGTAGCGGGTCAGTTGCGCCGGGCCCAGGCTCCAGCTGGCGCGGACGAAGGCCGACAGCGGCACCATCTTGCCGGCGCTGTTGCGCACGTTCAGGCGCAGCAGGTCTTCGACCTGGCTGCGCTGGTCACCTTCGGCCTGGATCACCACTCGCTGCATCCGCCCCTGGTTGGGGAAGTCGTTGATGTAGGACGACCCCAGGGCAGTGGACAGCAGGCTGCCGATATCGGCAAAGGACACGCCCAGGGCGTTGGCCTGCTTGCGGTCGACCTCCAGTTGCACCTGCGGCGCTTCGGCCAGGGCACTTTCCCGGACGTTGGCCAGGATCGGGCTCTTTTCCGTAGCCTTGAGCAACTCGTCCCGGGCCTGCATCAGGGCCGCGTGGCCGACGCCGCCACGGTCCTGCAGGCGGAACTCGAAGCCGCTGGAGGTGCCCAGGCCATCGATCGGTGGCGGCAGCACGGCGTATACCACGGCATCCTTGATCGCGCTGAGGGCGGCGTTGGCACGGTCGGCGATGGACATTGCCGAATCCTTGCTGCCCCGTTGCGACCAGTCCTTGAGCGTGGTGAAGGCCAGCGCGGCGTTCTGCCCATTACCCGAGAAGCTGAAGCCGAGAATGATGGTGCTGTCGCCGACTCCCGGTTCACTGGCGTTGTGCGCTTCGATCTGCTCCACCACCTTGATCGTGCGGTTCTGGCTGGCGCCAGGCGGCAGCTGGATGTCGGTGATGGTGTAGCCCTGGTCCTCCACTGGCAGGAAGGAGGAGGGCAGGCGGCTGAACAGCAGCGCCATGATCACCAGCAGCACACCGTAGATCAGCAGGTAGCGGCCGCTGCGCTTGAGGGCATAGGTCACACCGCCCTGGTAGCTGTCGCTGAGGCGTTCGAAGCGCCGGTTGAACCAGCCGAAGAACCCCGTGCGTTCATGGTGTTCGCCCGCCGCGATGGGCTTGAGCAGGGTGGCGCACAGGGCCGGGGTCAGGGTCAGGGCGAGGAACGCCGAGAACAGGATCGAGGTGGCCATGGACAGCGAGAACTGCTGGTAGATCACCCCCACCGAGCCGGGCATGAAGGCCATGGGGATGAACACCGCCACCAGCACCAGGGTGATGCCGATGATCGCCCCGGTGATCTGCTGCATGGCCTTGCGCGTGGCTTCCTTGGGCGACAGGCCTTCGGTGGCCATGATCCGCTCGACGTTCTCCACCACCACGATGGCATCGTCCACCAGGATGCCGATGGCCAGCACCATGCCGAACATGGTCAGCACGTTGATCGAGAACCCCAGGGCCAGCATGGTGGCGAAGGTGCCCATCAGGGCCACCGGCACCACCAGGGTGGGGATCAGGGTGTAGCGGATGTTCTGCAGGAACAGGAACATCACCAGGAACACCAGGACCATGGCTTCGGCCAGGGTGTAGATCACCTTGGTGATCGAGACCTTGACGAAAGGCGAGGTGTCGTAGGGGATCTTGTACTCCACACCGGCCGGGAAATAGCGCGACAGCTCATCCATCTTGGCGCGGATCAGGGTCGCGGTATTCAGCGCGTTGGCCCCGGGGGACAACTGCACGCCCACCGCGGTGGACGGCTTGCCGTTGAGGCGGGTGCCGTACTGGTATTCCTGGCTGCCGACTTCCACCCGCGCCACATCGCCGATGCGTACCGTGGAACCGTCGGGGTTGGCCCGCAGGACGATATCGGCAAACTCTTCAGGGCTGGACAGCTGGCCCTTGACCAGGATGGTCGCGGTGATTTCCTGGCTGGCGGGGTTGGGCAGGTCGCCGATGCTGCCGGCCGGAACCTGGGCGTTCTGCGCTGCCACCGCGGCGTTGACGTCGGCCGGGGTCAGGTTGAAACCGATCAGTTTCTGCGGGTCGAGCCAGATCCGCATGGCCCGCTCGGCACCGTACAACTGGGCCTTGCCGACGCCATCGAGGCGGCGGATCTCGTTCATCACGTTGCGCGCCAGGTAGTCGCTGAGGGCAACATCGTTCAGGCGCCCGTCACTGGAGGTCAGGGTGATCAGCAAGAGGAAGCCGGCGGACACTTTCTCCACCTGCAGGCCTTGCTGGGTCACCGCCTGGGGCAGGCGTGGCTCCACCGCCTTGAGGCGGTTCTGCACGTCGACCTGGGCCAGTTCCGGGTTGGTGCCCGGCTGGAAGGTCGCGGTGATGGTGGCACTGCCCAGGCTGCTCTGGGACGAGAAGTACAGCAGGTGGTCGGCACCGTTGAGCTCCTGCTCGATCAGGCTGACCACGGACTCGTCCAGGGTCTGCGCCGATGCGCCAGGGTAGGCGGCGTAGATCTCGATCTGCGGCGGCGCCACGGTGGGGTACTGCGCCACCGGCAGCTGGGGAATCGCCATGGCGCCCGCCAGCAGAATGAAGAAGGCGACCACCCAGGCGAATACCGGGCGGTCAATAAAGAATTGCGGCATGTTGTACTACCTACTGGCCAGGGTTCTGGACGGACGCAAGGGGGCTGTCATCGATCTCGACCGGCGCGCCCGGGCGGGCATGCTGCAGGCCTTCGACGACGATGCGGTCGCCGGGCTTGAGGCCTTCGGTGACGATCCAGCGGTCTTTGAGCACACCACCCAGTTGCACCGGGTGTTGCACCACCTGGTTCTGGGCATCCACCAGCAGCACCTGGGCGATCCCCGCGCTGTCGCGCTGGATGGCCCGCTGCGGCACGCTGATGCCTTGCTGGTTGACGGCCTGCTCCAGGCGCACACGCACGAAGCTGCCGGGCAGCAGGTCGAGGTCCGGGTTGGGGAACTCGCTGCGCAGGATGATCTGCCCGGTGCCGGGGTCGACGCTGATGTCGGCGAACAGCAGCTTGCCCGGCAACGGGTAGAGGCTGCCGTCATCCTGGATCAGGGTGGCCTTGGCCTGGTCCTTGCCGACCTGCTGCAACTGTCCGGCACGCAAGGCTCGGCGCAGCTCGTTGAGTTCGCGGGTCGACTGGGTCAGGTCGGCGTGGATCGGGTCCAACTGCTGGATCAGCGCCAGGGGCGTGCTTTCGTTCTGGCCTACCAGGGCGCCTTCGGTGACCAGGGCGCGGCCGACACGCCCGGAGATCGGTGCAGTGACCGTGGCATAGCCGAGGTTGAGCCGGGCCCGCTGTACGGCTGCCTGGTTGGCGGCGACGTCCGCGGCGCTCTGGCGCGCATTGGCCCGGGCGTTGTCGTAGTCCTGGCCACTGATGGCGTGCTCGGCGATCAGCTTGGAGTAGCGCTGTTCTTGCAACTGGGCCTGGAAGGCCACGGCTTCGGCCTTGCGCAGGCTGGCCAGGGCGCTGTCGAGATCGGCCTTGAAGGGCGCCGGGTCGATGCGAAACAGCACGTCGCCCTGCTTGACGTCGGAGCCCTCGCGGAAGGTGCGCTGCAGCACCACCCCGGCAACCCGGGCGCGGACTTCGGCGATCCGCGGTGCGGCGATGCGCCCGCTGAGTTCGCTGGTGATCGACAATGCCTGGCTCTGGATCGTCTCGATCCGCACCTTGGCCGGCGGTGGTGCCTGTTCGCCCTCGTTGTTGCCACAGGCGCTCAGCGCCGCTGCCAGAACAATCAGGCAGGCTGGCGCAAAGAGTTTATTCGACATGCTGATACCCCAATAATGACCTCGGCATGCTAAGGGCATGGGTCAAGGCCCGCTGTGAAGCTGTGTAGGTGCTGTGTGAAAAAGTGTGAAGCGGGCGCGCCGCCATGGCCAGTGTTGTATATCCTTGGCGACTTGCTGGTGGTGCCCGGTGCTTTATAAGGGACGCCGGCGCTCTGTATTTCTTCAATAAAGACCCCATGTCATGCCCAACATCCTTCTCGTCGAAGACGACACCGCGCTCTCCGAACTGATCGCCAGTTACCTGGAGCGCAATGGCTATCAGGTCAGCGTGATCAGCCGTGGCGACCAGGTGCGGGAGCGGGCCAGGGCCACGCCGCCGGACCTGGTGATCCTCGACCTGATGCTGCCGGGCCTGGACGGCCTGCAGGTCTGCCGGTTGCTGCGCGCCGACTCGGCCACCTTGCCGATCCTGATGCTGACGGCCCGCGATGATAGCCACGATCAGGTCCTGGGTCTGGAAATGGGCGCCGACGACTATGTGACAAAACCTTGCGAACCGCGAGTGCTATTGGCTCGGGTCCGTACGTTGCTGCGCCGCAGCAGCCTCAGTGAACCGCAGACCGCCAGCGACCAGATCCTCATGGGCAACTTGTGCATCGACCTGTCGGAGCGCACCGTGACCTGGCGCGAGCAGCTGGTCGAGCTGTCCAGTGGCGAGTACAACCTGCTGGTGGTACTGGCCCGGCATGCCGGTGAGGTCCTGAGCCGCGACCAGATCCTCCAGCGCTTGCGAGGCATCGAGTTCAACGGCACCGACCGCTCGGTGGACGTGGCGATTTCCAAGCTGCGGCGCAAGTTCGACGATCACGCCGGCGAGGCCCGCAAGATCAAGACGGTGTGGGGCAAGGGCTACCTATTCAGCCGTTCCGAGTGGGAATGCTGAGACCATGCTGCGCATCCTGGTCCGGTTGTACCTGATCACCATCGTTGCGTTCAGTGCCTCGATCTACTTGATTCCCGACCTGGTGATCAAGGTCTTCCACGAGCGTTTCCTGGACTACAACCTGGACCAGTCCCGCGGGCTGCAGAGCCTGATCGTCAAGCAGTTCCGGGCTATGCCGGCGGTGCAGTGGCCGGCCCTGGCGGCAGAGATGGACCAGGAGTTCCACCCGTTGCAAGTGGCCCTGGTGCGCATCGACGACCCGGACTTCAGCAGCTACGAGCGTGAGCGCCTGCAGCGCGGCGAGAAAGTTGTGCGCCTGGGGGACTGGGGTTGGCGCACCCTGGCGGTGTCGCCGCTGGACGAGCAACTGGCGGTCAAGCTGGTGGTGCCGCCGGATCCGCTGGACGTCAACCTGCTGTACTGGAGCATCAACGTGCTCATCGTCGCGGTACTGCTGGCTTGCCTGCTGCTCTGGGTCCGGCCCCACTGGCATGACCTGGAGCGCCTCAAGCGCACCGCCGAACGCTTCGGCAAGGGCCACCTGAGCGAGCGCACGCAACTGTCCGCCCGCTCCAACATCGGCAGCCTGGCCCATGTCTTCGACACCATGGCCGGGGACATCGAGAACCTTCTCAACCAGCAGCGGGACCTGCTCAATGCGGTGTCCCACGAGTTGCGCACGCCCCTGACCCGGCTGGACTTCGGCCTGGCCCTGGTGCTCTCCGACGACCTGCCGGCCGCCAGCCGCGAACGCCTGCAAGGGTTGGTGGCGCATATCCGCGAACTGGATGAACTGGTGCTGGAGCTGCTGTCCTACAGCCGCCTGCAGAACCCGGCCTGCCTGCCGGAGCAGGTCGAGGTGTCCCTGGACGAGTTCATCGACAGCATCCTGGGCAGCGTCGACGACGAACTGGAATCGGACATCGTCATCGATGTGCTGCTGCACGGCACTCTGGAGCGTTTCACCCTGGACCCGCGCCTGACCGCCCGAGCCCTGCAGAACCTCTTGCGCAACGCCACCCGCTACTGCGAGAAGCGCATCCAGGTGGGGGTGCTGGTGAGCGATGAGGGCTGCGATATCTGGGTCGACGATGACGGCATCGGCATTCCCGACGACGAGCGCGAGCGGGTGTTCGAGCCGTTCTATCGCCTGGACCGCAGCCGCGATCGTTCCACGGGCGGTTTCGGCCTGGGCCTGGCCATCAGCCGTCGGGCCCTGGAGGCCCAGGGCGGGACCCTGACGGTGGAGGCCTCGCCCTTGGGCGGCGCGCGTTTTCGCCTGAGCCTGCCGCCCGCGCCCAGAGTCTGACTCCACCGCTCACGCCCGTAGGAGCCGGCAGCTAGACCGTGCCGTCCCCCGTAGGAGCCGGCTTGCCGGCGAAGAGGCCCTTGAGTCTTGCATCGCCCGTGTGGACGCCTTCGCTGGCAAGCCAGCTCCTACAGCAGTCAGACAGACCGTGCCGTTCCCCGTAGGAGCCGGCTTGCCGGCGAAGAGGCCTTTGAGCCTTGCATCGCCCGTGCGGACGCCTTCGCTGGCAAGCCAGCTCCTACAGCTGTCAGATAGTCCGTGCCGTTCCCCGTAGGAGCCAGCTCCTGCAGCGGGGGCAACTGACAGGAATTTCATGCGGTCTGTTGGCGGGCACGGTTTATCCTGATCGCCACTCACCCGCAATGAGGAGGTTCATTCATGAACGAGCAGGCGATTCATCATGCTGCGGCCGACGGCTATCAACAGGCCGCCGATACCTATGTGCGAGGGCGGCCGGACTATCCCTCAGCCCTCGACCCCTGGCTGCGGGAGACGCTGGGCCTTGAGCCGGGCAGGGTGGTGGTCGAGCTGGGCGCCGGCACCGGCAAGTTCACCGGCCGCCTGCTGGCCACCGGGGCCCAGGTGATCGCCGTGGAGCCGGTGGCCGAGATGCGCGCCAGGCTCGCCGCGGCCTTGCCTCTGGCCCAGGCCTTGGACGGCAGCGCCGAGGCGATTCCCTTGCGCGATGCCTCGGTGGATGTGCTGGTCTGTGCCCAGGCCTTCCACTGGTTCGCCAGCAACGCGGCGCTGGACGAGATCCACCGGGTGCTCAAGCCCGGCGGCAAGCTGGCCCTGGTCTGGAACCTGCGCGATGCCCGGGTGCCCTGGGTGGCGCGCCTGGACGGCATCGTCAATGCCTTGCAGGGCGATACCCCGCGCTATTACACCGGCGCCTGGCGCCAAGTCTTTCCCCACCCGGGATTCGGCCTCCTGCAGGAGCAGCACTTCAGCCAGGGGCACAGCGGCTCGGTGGAAAACGTGATTTTCAATCGTGTGCGCTCCACCAGCTTTATCGCCGCCTTGCCCGAGGCCGAGCGCCAGGCCGTGGACCGGCAGATTGCCGCACTGATCGACAGCGAGCCGCAACTACGCGGCCGGGCCGAAGTGACGGTGCCCTACGAGACCGCCGCCTTCCATTGCGTAAAGCCGGGCTGAGCCCTGTCGCCGCAACAGGGCTGGGCCGCACGCCAGCCCGCAAGGTCACAGGCAGCTGCCGGGGGGATGGGCCAGTCCCGCTTTTGTCCAATGCGCAGCCTTACGGCTCGCCGCTGCCCCTTGCTATAGTTCGGCCCTCATTTTCTGCCCAGTAAAGGATCACTGCCATGACCGAATACCAAGCCTTTCGCGTCGAACTCGTCGACAACATCGCCCATGTGCAGATCAACCGTCCGGAAAAGATCAACGCCATGAACGCCGCGTTCTGGAGCGAGATCGTCGAGATCTTCCAATGGATCGACGACACCGATGCGGTGCGGGTGGTGGTGCTGAGCGGCGCGGGCAAGCATTTCTCCTCGGGCATCGACCTGATGATGCTGGCCGGCGTGGCCAACGAGCTGGGCAAGGACGTGGGCCGCAATGCTCGCCTGCTGCGGCGCAAGATCTTCCAGCTGCAGGCTTCCTTCAATGCCGTGGACAATTGTCGCAAGCCGGTGCTGGCGGCGATCCAGGGCTATTGCCTGGGCGGTGCCATCGACCTGATCAGCGCCTGCGACATGCGTTACGCCGCCGACGATGCGCAATTCTCGATCAAGGAAATCGATATCGGCATGGCCGCGGACGTCGGCACATTGCAACGTTTGCCACGTATCATCGGCGACGGCATCCTGCGTGAGCTGGCCTACACTGGGCGCACCTTCGGCGCCGAGGAAGCACGCCGCATTGGCCTGGTCAACCGTACCTACAGCGATGCCGCAAGCCTGCTGGACGGGGTCATGGAGATTGCCCGGGAGATCGCCGCCAAGTCGCCGATCGCGGTCAGCGGCACCAAGGAAATGCTCAGCTACATGCGTGACCACCGGATTGATGACGGCCTGGAATATGTCGCCACCTGGAACGCTGCCATGTTGCAGTCCAACGACTTGCGCGTGGCCATCGCCGCCCACATGAGCAAACAGAAACCCGAATTCCTGGATTGATTGACGATGATTGAACGCTGGACCACCGCAGTACTCGACACCGACCTTCCCGGCGGCTGGGCCGTGGCCCGCGGCCCGGACGGTTTTCTCTATGACGACAACGGCGCGCTGTTCCCCCGGCACTGGCTCAAGGGCCAGGACCTGCCGCTGCTGGCGGAACACGGCATCGGCCACCTGGATGGCGAGCCGGTGTACCTGCTGGAGTTGAGCGCCCGCGCCGAAGTGCCGGGCTGCGGCTGGAAAGGCCTGCGGGCCTTCATGCTGGAGGGCGATCACACCCTGTACAAGGTTCTGGGCTATGCCGCGCAGATCGGCACCTGGGCCCGAGAGCATCGTTTCTGCGGCAGTTGCGGGCGGCCCATGGCCCAGGTGCCGGGGGAGCGGGCGATGTATTGCCAGCCTTGCGATCTGCGCAGCTACCCGCGCATCTCGCCGAGCATGATCGTGTTGATCACCCGCGGTGACGAAATCCTCCTGGCCCGTTCGCCGCGCTTCGTCACCGGGGTCTACAGCACCCTGGCAGGCTTTGCCGAGCCCGGCGAGTCGGCGGAGGATTGCCTGATTCGCGAGGTGCGCGAAGAGGTGAGCATCGAGGTCACGAACATCCAGTACGTGGGCAGCCAGTGCTGGCCGTTCCCCCATTCGATGATGCTGGGCTTTCATGCCGAATACGCCGGCGGCGAGATCATCCCCCAGGAAGACGAGATCGAGGACGCCCAGTGGTTCAGCGTGCATGCGCTACCGCCGTTGCCGGCCTCGCGCTCGATTGCCCGCTACCTGATCGATCTCTATGTGGCGCGCCGCCTAGGCCACGCTGAACCAGTGCTGCCAGGCTAGGCGCACGGTCAGCCCGAGGACCACGGTGATGAACACCGGGCGAATGAACTTGGCGCCACCGCTGATGGCGGTGCGGGCGCCGAAGAAAGCCCCGACCATCACCGACAGGCCCATGCTCAGGCCGATGATCCAGTCCACCTGCCCGGAAAAGATGAACACCGACAGCGCCGCGATGTTGCTGACGAAGTTCATGCTGCGGGCCACGCCGCTGGCCTTGACCAGGTCGATGGGGTAGAGCAGCAGGCTGCTCACCGTCCAGAAGGCCCCGGTGCCTGGGCCGGCCACGCCGTCATAGAAGCCCAGGCTGAAGCCCTGGCTCGATTGCCATTTCTTCTTGATCGGGGCATCGCTGTCCAGCGGCGCCTTGGGCGTACCGCCGAACAACAGGTACAGGCCACAGGCGAAGACGATCACCGGCAGCATCTTGTTCAGCCATTCCGCCGGCAGGTAGTGGGCGACGATGGCCCCGGTCAGGGCGCCCACCAGGGTGCCGACGATGGCGTGGGTCCACTGCCGGGGGTGGAACAGCTTGCGCCGATAGAAGGTGAAACTGGCGGTGGCCGAGCCGAAGGTCGAACTCAGTTTGTTGGTGCCCAGCACCAGGTGCGGCGGCAGGCCAGCGGTGAGCAGGGCTGGGGTGGTGAGCAGGCCGCCGCCGCCGGCGATGGCATCGATGAAGCCGGCGATGAAGGCCACGAGGGCGAGAATGGCGAGGGTGGTCAGGTCTACGCTGAGTTCGAAAGGCATGGGGTCGGCTTATTTCGGCGAGAAGCGCAAAGGGGGCTGCGCGAAAGTGCGACATATTACCTGCAACCCCGCCCGCTGCGCGACCGCCACGACCTTGGTCTGATGCCGCTCCCCGAGTGCGGCGTCCGTCTGGATGACGCCTTCGCTGGCAAGCCAGCTCCTACGGGGCGGTACACCGAAATTTCGCTGTAGGAGCCGGCTTGCCAGCGAAGAGGCCCCCGAGCCGGGCGCCCATCCGGATGATGCCTTCGCTGGCAAGCCAGCTCCTACAGGGCGGTGCACCGAAATTTCGCTGTAGGAGCCGGCTTGCCGGCGAAGAGGTCCCTGAGCCGAGCGCCCGTCCGGATGACGCCTTCGCTGGCAAGCCAGCTCCTACGGGGCGGTGCGCCGAGATTTTACTGTAGGAGCCGGCTTGCCGGCGAAGAGGCCCCCAAGCCGTGCGCCCATCCGGATGACGCCTTCGCTGGCAAGCCAGCTCCTACGGGGCGGTGCGCCGAGATTTTACTGTAGGAGCCGGCTTGCCGGCGAAGAGGCCCCCGAGCCGAGCGCCCATCCGGATGACGCCTTCGCTGGCAAGCCAGCTCCTACAAGGGCTGTGCCTGAGGTCAGCGCTGGGGGCCGTTGCCGATCTGCCAGACAAAGGGCGGCTCGTTGCCGTTGATCTGCCAGTCGCCGACGATCCGCGCCTTGTAGATCACCGGGTTGTGCGAGGACAGGGTGCGGGCGTTGCGCCAGTGCCGATCCAGGGCCTTGCCCTGGCGAATGTCCGACGCCCCCAGGGCATTGAACAGTTCGCTGGTGGCGCGCTGGATCAGCTCGGTCACGGCCACCTGGGCCGTGGCCGACTCGATCTCCGCCGCCACGTTGGCTGCGCGTTCCCGCTGTTCATCCCCGGCAAAACGCGCAAGGTAGGCCCGTTGCGTCGGTGCTGCGGCGCGCAGTGTCGCAGCCTCGGCGGCGTACACCAGGGCGCCAATCTCGCCCACCACCTGCTGCACCTGGGCATCGGCGCTGACCCGTGAGGCGTTGCCGTGGCTGTAGACCCGCTTGCGTTCGCGCACTTCATGGGCCACATCGCGCAGGGCCGCGCGGCCGATGCCGGCCAGGGCCGCCAGCAGCACCAACTGGTAGAACGCGGTCTGGTATTTGAAGCGGGTGGCAAAGTCGATGATGTTCTCGGCGTCCACCTCGGCATCCTTGAAGCGCGAGGTGCCGCTGCCCGTGGTGCGCTGGCCGAAGCCGTCCCAGTCGTCACTTTGCTCGATGCCCGGCTGGTGGGTACGCACGGCGGCGATCACGTCGCCCCCGGTATCGCTGCGTCGGGCATAGACGTCGATCCAGTCGGAGAACAGGCTGCCGGTGCTGTAGAACTTTTCGCCGTTGAGGCGCCATTTCTCACCAAAGGGAGAGACTTGGGTGTTCACCTGGCCAATTTCCACCGCGCCGATCTCGGTCCAGGCGCAGCCGACGATGTCGCCTTCGACAAAACGCTTGAACCACAGGTCTCGGGCTGGGCCAGGCGGGGCATTCAGGCGGTCTTCGACAAAGGCGAAGTGGCCGCGCAGGGCCTGGGGCAGGTTGGCGTCGGCCTCGGCCAGTTCAATCAGCAACTGAAACAGCTGGGGCAGGGACGCGCCGCCCCCGCCATATTCCACGGGCACTCGCAGCGCACCGAAGCCTGCCGCCTTGAGCCACTTTATGGGTTCATGGGGCAGGTTGCGCTGCTGCTCGCGCTCCAGGGCGCCGGCGGCAATGCGCTGGAAGATCGGCCGAAACCCTTCAGCCAGGGCTTCGTAGTCGACGCCTACGGAGAGCGGGTTGATTACCTGATGTTCAGTCATGGTGTGGCTCCTGAGTGCGGCAGAAAAGAACAGTGCTGGCCGAAGCTGATTGCACACAGCATGCCGACTGGTGAAGGGGCGGTTTGCCTGGGGCCGAGGGCGCTTGATCCGCGAGCAACTGTTGCCCTGGCAACAGCCCATCAGCAAATCACCTGTTTTTTCAGGTTTTCAGGCGTTTCTGGCGCTAGCCCCTAAATGGGGGGAGCCGCCTTGCAGAGGCGGCTGTCGTTGAGCATCACGGCAGGGCCCGCGGGGCTTGCGGGCAGTCGCCCTGGGCTGCCTGGGGGCGGATGCGCGGGGCTGGCACGCTTGCTGCTCTGCTCCTTGCACCTTATCTGCGTCCCGAGGACCAAACCATGAGTCAGCAAGCCGTGAAATTTGCCTACTGGGTGCCCAACGTCAGCGGCGGTCTGGTGGTGAGCAAGATCGAACAGCGTACCCACTGGGGCATCGACTACAACCGCAAGCTGGCGCAGATCGCCGAGCAGGCCGGCTTCGAGTACGCCCTGACGCAGATCCGTTTTACCGCGGGCTACGGTGCCGAGTACCAGCATGAGTCGGTCGCCTTCAGCCATGCGCTGCTGGCGGCCACCCGCCAGCTCAAGGTGATTGCGGCGATCCTGCCCGGTCCCTGGCAGCCGGCCCTGGCGGCCAAGCAGTTGGCGACCATCGACCAGCTGACCGAGGGGCGGATCGCGGTGAACATCGTCAGCGGTTGGTTCAAGGGCGAGTTCCAGGCCATCGGCGAACACTGGCTGGAGCATGACGAACGCTACCGCCGTTCCGAGGAGTTCATCCGCTGCTTGCGTGGGGTCTGGAGCCAGGACAACTTCACCTTCAAGGGCGATTTCTACCGTTTCGACAACTACAGCCTCAAGCCCAAGCCCCTGGGCCAGCCGGAAATCTTCCAGGGCGGCAGCTCGCGAGCGGCGCGGGACATGGCAGCCAGGGTCTCGGATTGGTACTTCACCAACGGCAACAGCGTGGAGGGGATCAAGGCCCAGGTCGATGACATCCGCGCCAAGGCTGCGGCCAACCAGCATTCGGTAAGGATTGGCGTGAACGCTTTCGTGATTGCCCGGGACACCGAAGAGGAGGCGCGGGCGGTGCTGGCGCAGATCATCGACCAGGCCGACCCCGAGGCGGTCAATGCCTTTGGCGATGCAGCGAAGCAGGCAGGCAAGGCCTCACCGGAGGGCGAGGGCAACTGGGCCAAGTCGAGTTTCGAGGACCTGGTGCAATACAACGACGGCTTCAAGACCAACCTGATCGGCACCCCCCAACAGATAGCCGAGCGGATTGTCGCCTTGAAGGCGGTGGGGGTGGATCTGGTGCTGGCGGGCTTCCTGCATTTCCAGGAAGAGGTTGAATATTTCGGCAAGCGCGTACTGCCGCTGGTGCGCGAACTGGAAGCCCAGGCCCGGCTCAAGGACCAGGAAGTTGCCGCCTGAAGCGATCCGCCCCGGGCCGGGCTTGTCAGACTTACAGACGCCTTCGCTGGCAAGCCAGCTCCTACGGGGTGGTGGTTGCGCGAGCTATCTGTAGGAGCCGGCTTGCCGGCGAAAGGGCCCGAAAGCCTGGCGCAAGACTTACAGACGCCTTCGCTGGCAAGCCAGCTCCTACGGGGTGGTGGTGGCGCGGGCTATCTGTAGGAGCCGGCTTGCCGGCGAAAGGGCCCCAAAGCCTGGCGCAAGGCTTACAGACGCCTTCGCTGGCAAGCCAGCTCCTACGGGGTGGTGGTTGCGCGGGCTATCTGTAGGAGCCGGCTTGCCGGCGAAAGAGCCCGAAAGCCTGGCGCAAGACTTACAGACGCCTTCGCTGGCAAGCCAGCTCCTACAGGGGGTGGGTGTTGCGCGGGTCGGTTACAGGCCCAGGTCGGAAAGGCCCGGGTGATCATCCGGGCGGCGGCCCAGGGGCCAGTGGAACTTGCGTTCGCTGGCCTTGATCGGCATGTCGTTGATGCAGGCGAAGCGATGAGCCATCAGCCCTTGCTCATCGAACTCCCAGTTTTCATTGCCGTAGGAGCGGAACCAGTTGCCCGAGTCGTCATGCCATTCGTAGGCATAGCGCACGGCGATGCGGTTGTCGGTGAAGGCCCAGAGCTCCTTGATCAGCCGGTAATCCAGCTCCTTGGCCCATTTGCGAGAGAGGAAGGCCTTGGCTTCCTCGCGGTTGTGGGCGAACTCGGCGCGATTGCGCCACTGGGTGTCCAGGGTGTAGGCCAGGGATACCCGCTCCGGGTCCCGGGAATTCCAGCCATCTTCGGCCAGGCGAATCTTTTCAATCGCCGACTCGCGGGTGAAGGGGGGAAGCGGCGGGCGCAATTGTGGGTTAGATGACATGACCTGTCTCCAATGAAAGTTGCTGTTCAAACAAAAAAGTTACTCTTGTTTAAAACAATCAGAGGTCCAATAACTTACGCGCCATGCATTGCGCATTATCAGCAGCACAGTGATCGCCCATGACAAGGGCAACGGTAATGGCGCCATCGATCAGAATCAGCAGTTGGGCCGCCAATTGCGAGGGATGTTGCGCGCCATGGTCCTGGCAAAGCTCGCGCACATAGTCGAGCAGGTTGTGTTTATGCTGTTTCGCCACCAGGCGCACCGGGTCCAGGGGATCACCGGTTTCACCGCTGGTGTTGATAAAGGCGCAGCCGCGAAATCCTTCGGACTCGAACCACTCCCCGAGCACGCTGAACAGCGCCAGCAGTCGCAGTGCCGGGGTCGCGGCCTTGCCTACCTCGTTCTTGTACCAGTGCATCCAGCGTCGGTCGCGCCGTTCGAGGGCGGCCACCACCAACTCGTCCTTGTTGTCGAAATAGCGGTAGATGCTCTTTCTCGATACCCCGGCGGTTTTCACCAGAAGATCCATGCCAGTGGCGGCTATGCCGTTCTTGTAGATCAGCTTCTCGGTAACGTCGAGGATGATGTCGCGTGTTTCTGAGGGAATGATTTCGTTCATGCGAGCAAGAGTAGAACGATCGTTCTCCTTGGTCAACAACGATTATTTATCCTGGCTCGGGACAGGTTGGCGTGATGCGCCGCCAGCAACTCATGCGCCAGGCCAGGCAAGGTGCATGAGTTGCTGGCGGCGGTCCGGCCTGTTGCGTCAGCCAGGGCTTATCCGTGCCAGGGAGGGGACTCGGGCCGGCCCATGGTGTAAGCTCTTGCGCTCTTTGGATTTGAGCCACCGCGAGCCCTATGCCGTCGCTTTTCAAACGTTCCCTGCTGCCCAAGCTGCGCAGCTTCCCCCTGGCCGCCGAGGCCTTCACCACCCTTTGTGGCGCTGCGGAATTTCGCCGTACTCTGCTGGAGCAAATTGCCCAGGCCACCCGGCGTATCTATATCGTCGCGCTGTACCTGCAACAGGATGAAGCCGGCCAGGAAATCCTCGATGCGCTGCACGCCGCCAAGGCCGCCCGGCCGGAACTGGAAGTGCTGGTGGTGGTGGACTGGCTGCGCGCCCAGCGCGGCCTGATCGGTGCCGGCAAGCAGCCGGGCAACTCCGCCTGGTATCAGGACATGACCCGTAGCCACGCCAGCGAGGTGCCGATCTACGGCGTGCCGGTGCAGACCCGGGAGCTGTTCGGGGTGTTGCACCTCAAGGGCTTCGTGATCGACGACCGCGTGCTCTACAGCGGCGCCAGCCTGAACAACGTGTACCTGCACAAGTTCGACAAGTATCGCTTCGACCGTTATCACCTGCTGCACAACCAGGCCCTGGCCGACTCCATGCACCATCTGGTACAGCATGGCCTGGTGGCGTCGCGGGCGGTGCATCGCCTGGACCTGCCAAACCTGCCCACCACCCGCAGCCTGCGCAACGACATCGGTGACCTGCGCAGCCGGCTCAAGCACGCGACCTACGACACCACCGCTGGCGGCCTGGACAAGAGCGGGCTATCGGTCAGCCCCTTGCTGGGCGTGGGCAAGGGCAACCCGTTGAATCGGGTGATCTGCGAGCTGATTGCCGGGGCCCAGCACCAGCTGACCATCTGCACCCCGTATTTCAACCTGCCACTGGTGGTGACCCGGGAGATCAACCGCGCCCTGGAGCGCGGGGTGAAGATCGACATCATCGTCGGCGACAAGACCGCCAACGACTTCTATATCCCCCCCAGCGAGCCGTTCAAGGTCATCGCTGCGCTGCCGTACCTGTACGAGATCAGCCTGCGGCGTTTTGCCAAGCGTCACCAGAAGGCCATCGACAGCGGTCTGTTGAACCTGCACCTGTGGCGTGACGGCGACAACACCTACCACCTCAAGGGCATGTGGGTCGACGAGCGCTACACCTTGCTCACCGGCAACAACCTCAACCCGCGGGCCTTCCGCCTGGACCTGGAAAACGCGCTGTTGCTGGACGACCCCAAGGGCGAGTTGCTGGCGGCGCGCCAGGCCGAGCAGGCGCTGATCTACCGGCACACCCGGCGGATCGAGCACTTCCAGTACCTGGACAGCCTGGTGGACTACCCGGAGGCCGTGGGCAAGTTCCTGCGCCGGGTCAGCCGGGTGCGTATCGAGCGCCTGCTCTACCGCATGCTCTAGGCGCTGACGGTCTCCCGATCCATGTCCCGGCCCAGGGCCTGGGGCGCCGAGCCCGCCGCCTGGTGGGCGGCGGGGCCGTTTCAGTGGGCCTTGGTTTGCGGATTCGGCCAGATCGCTACCAGCACCAGCAGCACGGCGGCCAGCAGATAGGGCAGGCGCGGTTCGAGCGCATAGATCAGGCTTGCCGCCAACGGGCCGATGACCACGCCGAAACCTTGGGCGGCGCCGATGCTGCCGGCGGTCGCGCCCTGTTCCGAGGCCTCTACGGCATTGGCCGCCAGGGCCGAAAATGACGGAAAGACACCGCCCATGCCTGCCGCCGAGACAAAGAACGCCAGCCACAGGCCCCAGGCGCTGTCCACCAGCATGCTGCCGGCGTAACCCGCGGCTGACAGCAAGGCGCCGAAGCGGATCATCCGCAGGGGCGGCCATTCCAGTTTGCGCACCACCAGCTGCGAGCAGATCAGCGCCACCCCGACCATCGCCAGGGCGATCCCGGCCGTCTGGGCGGCGTCGGCCGGGCTCATGTGCAACCGGTCCAGGGCGTAGAAGCTGACGGTGATCTGGGCGATCGACACGCACAGCATGGCGACAAAGGCCACCACCATGGGCCGGCGCAGCCGTGGGTCACTCAGCCGCACCCGGCTGGGGGCCTGGGCCAGGTGCAGTTCCTGGCGCGGCAGTTTGTACAGCAATACAAAAAATGCCAGCAACGGCAGGATCGCCATGGCATAGAAGGGCAGGCTCAGGCTGTAGCGGGCCAGCAACGCGGCGACTGCCGGGCCCACCACCAGCCCCACGGCGTTGGCAGCGCCCAGGGTGGCCATGGCCCGCGCCCGATGCTGGGGTTCGACGTTGTCGGCGATCAGGGCGAAACCGCCTACGGGCACTGCGGCATAGAAGGCGCCGATCAGTCCGCGGCCCAGCATCAGTCCGATAAAGGCCACCGCGACGCTGGGCAGTGTCTGCAGGGACAGGTCGATAAACAGGCACAGCGCCCAGTACGCCAGGGTGAAGCCGGCGGTGCCCAGCAACAGCACCCGGCGTCGGCCGAAGCGGTCACTGGCCTGGCCCCAGGGGCGCGCCAGGAGCATCCAGATCACCCCGGACACGGTGACCGCGGCGCCGGCGTGCCAGGTTTGCAGGTGCAGGGCCCGAGAGATCGGGCCGATCAGCGAAACGAAGGCCATCATCGACATGGTGCAGGCCATGTAGGCGGCCATCAGTGGCACCAGGGAGAAGGGTCTGGCGGTCAGCGGCGCGCTGGCGGCTGTGGAGCGAGGCATGAAGGGTCTTCCATGAAAGCCGATGGGCCGTGAACGTTAACGGGATAACGTGTCACAGCCCAGGTTTATCTATATCGGTGATGGTGTTTTAGGCGAAGAGGGCCTTGAGGCGGGTGTCGAGTTCAAGATCGCTTTCGCTGGCAAGCCAGCTCCTACGGGTATGGCGGGGTGCTGTTCTGCCTGTGTAGGAGCCGGCTTGCCGGCGAAGAGGGCCTTGAGGCGGGTGTCGAACTCAAGATCGCTTTCGCTGGCAAGCCAGCTCCTACGGGTGTGGCGGGGTGCTGTTTTGCCTGTGTAGGAGCCGGCTTGCCGGCGAAGAGGGCCTTGAGGCGGGTGTCGAACTCAAGATTGCTTTCGCTGGCAAGCCAGCTCTTACAGGCGGAGCAGGGTTTGGGGCTCAGTTCAGGCCCAGCTTGCCGCGCAGGGTGGAGAGGTCTTCGGCCAGGGTGTTGACCGGGCCCACCAGGGCCTTGCGGTCGGCTTCCTTGACCTTGTCATAGGTCATGAAGCCGCCATCGGCGGTTTTGTACTTGGCGAGGATCTTGTTCACCGTGGCGAAGTTCTTGTCGACCTTGGCGACAAAGGCCTTGTCCTGCTTCTCGATCTGCGGACGGAACAGGTCGACGATTTTCTTCGCGCCGTCGATGTTGCCCTGGAAGTCGTAGAGGTCGGTGTGGCTGTAGCGGTCTTCCTCGCCGGAGATCTTGGTCGCGGCCACTTCTTCCAGCAGCGCGGCGGCGCCGCCGACGACTTTTTCCGGTGGGAAGGTCAGGCCGGCAACGCGGGTCTGCAGGTCCTTGACGTCCTTGTTCAGGCCGTCGGCCAACTCGCCCAGGCCTTCGGTGCTGTTTTCCGAGAACAGCGAGTATTCCAGGCGGTGGAAGCCGGTGAAGTCCTCGGCCTTGACGCCTTTTTCATGGTCGTCGACCCGGGAATCGATGGACGCGTCGAGGTCACTGAACAGCTCGGCAATCGGTTCGATCGACTCGTAGTAGACCCGGGTCGGCGCGTAGAGCTTCTTGGCAGCGGCCAGGTCGCCTTGCTTCACCGCGTCGGTGAATTGCTGGGTGTGGCTGGCCAACTCGTCGAGCTGTTCGGTGACGTAGATCTTGTAGTCGGAAATCGGCCCCACCAGCTCCAGGGGCGCGGTGGCGGCGAACGCCGAAAGCGGCGCGTGGAGCAAGCCAAGGGTCAGCAACACAGCGAGAGGCGACTTTTTCATGGGACTTTTCCGTGGGGGTTGTTGTGTCTTTGGTGTTAGGCGGTGGTGGTGGGGCGGGTCGCATCGAGCAGCGAGCGACCGATGAAATCCTGCTCGCCATTGACCCCCGGCAGGGTGAAGAAGTAGCCGCCGCCAGTGGGCTTGAGGTACTCCTCCAGGGGTTCGCCGTTGAGGCGGGTCTGTACCGCGATAAAGCCTTTTTCCAGGTCCGCCTGGTAGCAGATGAACAGCAGGCCCATGTCCAGTTGGCCGTTCTTGTTGACCCCGTTGGAGTAGTTGAACGGCCGGCGCAGGATCAGGTTCTGCTGGGTCTGCGCAGTGCGCGGGTTGGCCAGGCGAATGTGCGCGTCGAGCTTGGTGACCTTGCCGTGAGGGTCCCGGGCGTAGTCGGGCACCTGGCTTTCCTGGCGGCCGTCCATGGGGGCGCCGCTGGCCTTGATTCGGCCAATGATGCTTTCCTGCTCCTGCAGCGGGGTTCGGTCCCAGCGCTCGACGAAGTTGCGAATGATGCGCACCGCCTGGTAGCTGCCATGGGCCGCCCAGGCCGGCTCGTCGCTGCCGGGCTGGACCCAGACGATCTGCTGCATGGCTTTCTGGTCGTTGGAGTCGGGGTTGGCCGAACCGTCGCGAAAGCCCAGGAAGTTGCGCGCGCTCTGCGCCGGTTCGCCGGGCTTGGCCGGGGCCTGGGGCGGCACGCTGCCTTCCTGTTTCCAGCGCACCAGCAGCAGGTCCGGCAGGTTCTTGACGATGTCGCGCAGGGCATGGATGTTGGTGTCGGCGGTGTTGGAGCAGAACTGCAGGCTCAGGTCACCGTGGCAGCAGGCCGGTTCCAGGGCATCGTTGGGAAAGCCCACCATGCGCACCAGGCGCTTGGGCTTGGCGGCTTCCAGGCCGAAGCGCTCGTCGAACAGCGACTCGCCCACCGAGACGGTGATGGTCAGGTTGTCCGGGGTCACCACCGGGCCGAGGATCCCGGAATCCAGGGGCGGCAGTTTCGGGTCGACCTGGGCCACCGGGCCACCGTGCATGAGAAAGGCAATGCGCTCGTTGAGGGTTTTGAACAGCCGCTCCAGGTCATCGCGATCACTGGCCAGCACATCGAAGGACACCAGCATGCCGGAGGCGGGGCGCGGGGTGACGATGCCGCTCTGGTGCTGGCCGTGGAACGCGTGGCGGTCCTGGGTCTTGTCGCTGCTGGGGGCTTCGGTGACCTGGGCGGCAGGGGCGGCCATGGCCGGGCAGCTCAGGCTGCTGCCGGCCAGGGCCACGCCGGCGGCGCCCATGCCCAGCAGCACACGCCGGCGCTGGGCGGAAAAGGACGGGTTGGACGGATCTGAATCGTTCATTGAAGGCTCGTTCTGGTTACAGGCCGGAAAGGCCGAGTGCGGGATCGATACGGTCGAGGGCGTCGGCCAGGGCCTTGGCCTTGTCGGCGATCTCTTTGCGTTGTGCGGCGCTGACCTGGTCGTAGTCCACATAGCCGAAGCCGTCGCGCAGGCTGTCGAGGCGGGCGCCCAGGGCACTGGTGGCACTGTCCACCTGGGGCAGTACCGACGGCGCGGATTTGGCCAGCAGCGGCCGCAGTAGGTCGATGACCTTGCGGGTGGTTTCCAGGTTCGCGGCAAAGCCGTTGAGGTCGCTGTGGCTGTAGCGTTCCTCTTCACCGCTGCTGGCCCGCAGGTCGGCCAGGCTGCGGATGTTGCGTGCCACCACGCTGACCAGTTGCTCTGGGGGCAGGGTCTGGGCCAGCAGTTGCTCCTTGAGGCTGGCAACGTCGCTGGACAGGCGTTGGGCAACGGTGTCCAGGCCGGCCAGGTCGCGCTTCTGGAACAGGCCGTATTCCAGGCGGTGGAAGCCGCTGAACCCCGGATCCTGCTCGCGCTGCTCGAAGTAGTCGGCGCGGGCATTGATGGCGTTGTCCAGTTCGGCCAGGCGCTGGGCGGCCGGCGCCAGGCGCTGGTAGGCGGCGCGGGCCGGCAGGTACAGGGCCTGGGCCTGTTTCAGGTCGCCGGCGTCGATGGCCTGCTGCAAGGCGCTCACCGCCTTGATCAGGGCGCTGCCCTGGGTGCTCAGGTAGACCCTGAACTCCGACAGCGGGCCGATGAAGGCCACCATCGACGGCCGGGCCTTGGCCTGGGCATCGGACTCGGCGGTGGGGGTCACGTGCAAGGTGCCGCGGGGGTTGCTCAGCAGCCCGCAGGTGATGGCGTAGTCCCCGGGCAGCAGGTTGGCGTTGATCACCTGGCTCAGGCCGGGGGCGATGTTTTCCCGCTCTTCGACCACCAGCACGCCGTCGAGGATTTCCCACTCCACTGCGCGTTCCGATCGGTTGACGATGCGAAAGCTGGCACGCCCGGCCGGGACTGTCAGGGCATTGGGTTCGCAGCTGTGGGGATGGATGGTCACGGTGATTTCGCCCTGATGGGCCTGGCGCTTGCTGGCGGCCAGTTGCGAGGCGTAGTAGAACAGCCCGCCGGCGGCGATCATCACGATCACCGAGCCGGCAACCGCCCAGCGCAGTGCGCGGGGAGGTGAGGCCTGGGGGGAGGCTTGCTGGGTCATGGGGAGCCTTACTGACTGGAAACGGAAGACGAGGGGCCGGGTGCCTGGGTCGGGGCGCCGCCGGGCAGGAAGAACAGCACCAGGGTCACGCCCAGGTACAAGACATAGGCGCCGAGTGTGCTGATGGTGGGGGCGTCCTGGTAACCGAACATGCCGGCCAGCACCGAACCCAGCGGACCGTCCATGGGCAGGCTGGCGCTGAAATCGAAGAGCACGGTCTGCAGGTGGTTCCAGACCCCGGCTTCATGCAGGGCTTGCACCGAATTGGCGAGGATCCCGGCAGCCACCACCAGGATGAACAGCCCGGTCCAGCGAAAGAACGCACCGAGGTTCAGGCGCATGCTGCCGGTGTAGATCAGGAAGCCGACGATGATCGCGCAGATCAGCCCCAGCAGGGCGCCGATGGGCGCGCCCGGGCCTTCGCTCTGCTGGAACACCGCCAACAGGAAGAACACGGTTTCCAGGCCTTCCCGGGCGACGGCGAAGAACACCATGGCGATCAGCGCGATGACCTGGTGCCGAGACCCGGCCAGGGCGTGATCCAGGGATGCCTGCAGGGAATGCTTGATGGAGCGCGCCACCTTGCGCATCCAGAACACCATGGAGCTGAGGATGCCGACGGCCACCAGGCCGACGATGCCTTCGAAGAGTTCCTGTTGCTTCTGCGGGAACTCGGCGCTCATCAGCTCCAGACCGCCCCCCACCAGCAGGGCCAGGGCCGCCGCGAGAAACACCCCGATCCACACTGCGGGCATCCACTGGCCACGGCCAGTCTGCTTCAGGTAGCTGGCGATGATGCCAACGATGAGCGCGGCTTCAATCCCTTCGCGCAACATGATCAGAAATGGAACGAGCATTCATCACCAACGGGTAGCAAGGGGCGGAAAACAATTTGTAACATAATGATACTCATTGCTAAATGAAGATTATTGACAGCTGCTGAACGGAAGCTGAACGGGTCTCATTTACCAAGCCTAGACCGGTTTGTTGGTTGTGGGGGGGATTGTCCCGGGTGCTGGGCGTGGGGCCGCCTTCGCTGGCAAGCCAGCTCCTACAGCTGGCGCGATATCGGCGGTGTTCTTGTAGGAGCCGGCTTGCCGGCGAAGAGGCCCTTGAGGTTTGTGCGGGGCGTGAGGCCGCCTTCGCTGGCAAGCCAGCTCCTACAGGTGGCGCGATATCGGCGGTGCTCTTGTAGGAGCCGGCTTGCCGGCGAAGAGGCGCTTGAGGTGTGTGCGGGGCATGAGGCCGCCTTCGCTGGCAAGCCAGCTCCTACAGCTGGCGCGATATCGGCGGTGTTTTTGTAGGAGCCGGCTTGCCGGCGAAGAGGTCCTTGAGGTTTGCACCGGGCGTGAGGCCGCCTTCGCTGGCAAGCCAGCTCCTACAGCTGGCGCGATATCGGCGGTGCTCTTGTAGGAGCCGGCTTGCCGGCGAAGAGGCCCTTGAGCCCTGCGCCGAGCATGGGGCTCAGCCAAGGTTCTGTTCGGTCAGCCGTTGCACCGCCAGGCGGCGGTAGTGGGAGGGGGTCATGCCCTTGAGCTGCTGGAAGCGCCGGTTGAAGTTGGAAATGTTGTTGAAGCCCGACTCGAAGCACACGTCGGTGACCGGTTTGTTGCCATCGGCCAGCAGTTCGCAGGACTTGCTGATCCGCAGGCGATTGACGAACTCGATGAAGCAGCGTCCGGTGGCTTGCTTGAACACCCGGGAGAAATAACTGGGCTTCATGCCCAGGTAGTCGGCGACTTCTTCCAGGGGCAGTTCCCGGGCGTAGTGGGCAAAGATGTAGTCCACCGCTCGGTTGGTGCGGTCGATGCTGTGCTCATCCGCCAGTTGCATGCGGGTGGTGCCGGACAGCAACTGGTAGTCGTCGCAGGCGGCGAGCAGTTCCATGAGGATGAAGAAGTGCCCGAGGCGGGTGATGCCGCTGGAGTCGGCGATGCACTGCATCAGCGTCACGGCCTGGGCGATGGTGTGCGGGCAGCGGAATTCGATGCCGCACTGGGCCCGCTCCAGCAGCGGACCGAGGTTCTTCAGTTCGGCGAATACCTGGCTGGCGTTGTCGAACAACTCGTCGGTGAAGTTCACCAGCATGTCGCGCTTGCTCACCACTTCGTCCTCGGCCACCTGGCTGATCCAGTTGTGGGGCAGGTTGGGGCCGGTGAGAAACAGGGTCTGGGGATAGAAGTTGCCGATGTAGTCGCCGATGAACACCTTGCCGGAGCTGGCGACGATCAGGTGCAGTTCGTATTCCTTGTGAAAATGCCAGCGCACCAGCGGGCAGGGGAAACCGTGCTGGCGATAGATGATGGAACGGCCGTTGTGGTCGTCCATCAGTTCATAGGAGGGGTCGGTGATCTTGCCGGGTCGACTCATGGCGCGGGTCTGTTCTTGTTGTTGGCCGGGTTGATAATGCCTCGCCCCCGACGTGCGCACCAGCCTCGGTGGCCATGGCGGCACTGTGGCCGGCCGAGGTCGCAGCGGGCGTTGCCGTTGCGCAGCAACGCCGGGTCACGCCGCTGTGGTGGCGCTTGCCCCACGGCCGCAGTTGCCGATCAGGGGCTGGCCGGGCGGTTCTTGGCTTCGATCCATTGCGCCATGTACTGGGTGCTCTTGTGATGATGGTGACGCAGCATGGAACCGGTGAAGTTGTCCCGGCGCAACTGCGCCAGGTGCTGGCGGCAGTGCTCCAGGCGCTGGATCAGCGCCGGGCCATGCACTTGCTGGCAATAACGTGCCGCCAACAAGGCCACTCCCCGGGCCTGGGCCTGCTGCCAGCGGGCCTGATCCTGGTACAGCGCCACCGCCGCCGCGGCCAGGGCGCTGGCCGATTCGGCCACGGCTCCCGGCCAGGGCAGGCCCGCCTCGAGCATCGATTCGCTGCCCATCGGCGTGGTCACGCTGGGGGTGCCGCACAGCATGGCGTCGAGCAGCTTGCCCTTGATTCCGGCGCCAAAACGCAGGGGCGCCAGGCAGATGCGCGCAGCGCTCATCACCTGCAACGCATCCTCGGCCCAGTTCATGATGTGAAAGCCCTGGGCCGGATTGTGCAGCGCCGCGGCCTTGGGCGGGGTGTAGGCGCCGTACAGGTGCAACTGTGCGCCTGGCAGTTGCTGGCGGATCAGGGGCCACACACGATTCTTCATCCAGAGCACGGCGTCCCAGTTTGGCGCATGGCGGAAGTTGCCGATGCTGAGGAAGTGGGCTCGCTGCTCGAAGGGCATGAAGTCCCCGGCCAATGGCTCCACCATCAATGGGCACCAGTGCAGCAGGGCCGCTGGCAGGCCGAACTGCTCGACCAGCAACTCGATTTCCACCTGGGAAACCATCAGGCTCAGGTCGCAGCGGTAGAGGGCGGCGATTTCGCGCTTGGCCAGGTCGGTTTCGGCCATGTGCCGGAACTCTTCGATCGCGGCCTTGGCGAACAAGGGGCTGAAGTCGTCCTCGTCGGCATCGCGCTTGAGGTGCTCCTTGAGCCGCTGGTGCCGGGCATGGCGCAGGCATTGCAGGTCCGAGGTTTCCAGGACCCGCAGGGCGCTCGGGCAGTGTTGTTCCACGCGCCAGCCGAACTGTTCTTCCATCATGAACTGGTCGAACAGCACGATGTCCGGCGCCAGTTCGGCGACGAAGCGGTCGAAACTTGCGTTGTTGAGCTCGATCGGACACTCGCGGATGCCCAGGGCCTGGAGGTCCTCCTTGTGCTCGCCTTCATTGGCCGGGCTGCTGAAGGTCAGTTCCCAGCCCTGGTCGAGAAAGCACTGGAGGATCTGCATCATGTGCCCGCCGGCGGCGGAGGAGCGGGGCTCGGGCCAGACGTAACCAATGATCAGGACTTTGGTTGCGGCGGTGGGACTCATCAGCGGGCATTCCTGGCAGGCAAGGGCAAAAAAGGCCGCCATTAAACCACAGCCCAGGGCCGCCGACGGATGGGGTCAGCCGAGGATGGCGCGCACCTTGTCGCGCAACTGATCGATGGAGAACGGCTTGCCGATCACCGCCATGCCTGCGGGCACCTCGATCGACTCGGCGTAGCCACTGGCGAACAGTACCGGTAACTGGGGACGCAACCGGCGGGCCTGCTCCGCCAGTTCGCGACCGTTGATGCCGGGCAGGCCGACATCGGTCATCAGCAGGTCGATGGGCTGCTCCAGGTCTTGCAGCAGGCCCAGCGCCGCCTCGCCGCCGTCGGCCTCGACAACGCTGAATTCGAGCTCTTCGAGCACATCGACAATCAGCATGCGCACGATGGCATCGTCTTCGACGACTAGGATGGTGGAAGCGCTGGCGGGCATAGGGACACTCTCAAGAAATGAATTCGGTGGGGCAGCGTAGCAATGGGCCCTGTGCATCAGTAAGTGGCGGCTTGTCACAAGTTCCCGAAGCTGTACAAAAAAACGCAGCTGTACAAGCGTTGCCAAGAATAACCGCTTCCCTTGTCCCGGGGCAGGTCAAATCGCAATGGCGGGGCCGACGCTTATAAAAAATAGCTGTCATGGCCGAATGTGGGGCAAACTTCGTTTTTTTAACTGGCAGCCAGGTCCGTCAAATGATTCGTCCGTCCTCGGTTGATGAGCAGAGTTTTCGCAAGCTGCTGACCCGCAACATCAGCCTGCCGCTGGGTGTTGGCGTGCTCAGCGCGGTTTTTTTCGTGTCCCTGATCACCTACCTGCTGTCGGTCATCCAGTGGGTGCAGCACACTGACCGGGTGATCAACAACCTCAATGAGGCCGCGCGCCTGACCATTGACCTGGAAACCGGCATGCGCGGCTTCCTGATCACCGGCGACGAGCATTTCCTCGACCCCTATGAGGTGGCCAAGCCCCGTATCATCAGCGAACTGCGCGGTTTGCAGGAGCTGGTGGCGGACAACCCGCAGCAGGTGGACCGCCTCAAGCGCCTCGAAGCCCTGCAGGTGGAGTGGAACAACTACGCCCAGGGCATGATCGACTTGCGCCGCCAGAGCGGCGACTACCGGGCGGCGGTGCAGGCCGGGCGCGGCAAGCGGCTGACCGACGAGGTACGCAAGGAGTACGACAATGCGGTGGCCATGGAGCAGCAGCTGCGCCTGGAGCGCAATGAAAACGTCAGCCGCACGACGATTTTCAGCGTGGTTCTCTATCTGCTGTTCGTGGTGGGCATCAGCGGCCTGTTGGCCTATGTCGGGCGCCGCGACCTGCTGAGCCTGTCCAGAAGCTACAGCGACAACCTCGAGGCCCAGGAAAAAAGCGCCCGGCGCCTGGAGCAGCAGGCCTGGCTGCGCAACGGCCAGACCGAACTGGCCGAGCAGATGCTCGGGCAACTGACCCTGAACCTGCTGGGCCGCAACATCCTGCAGTTCTGCGCCCACTACCTGGATACCCCGGTGGCGGCGCTGTATGTCCGTGAAGAGCACGGCGGTCTCAAGCGCGTGGCCAGCTATGGCTTCTCCCGGGAGCAGGAACAGCAGGAGCAGTCGCTGTACAGCGATGAAGGCCTGGTGGGCCAGGCTGCACAGCACAAGCGCCTGATCCGCCTGGACCAGGTGCCGGCGGATTACTTCAAGGTCAGCTCCGGCCTCGGCGAGGGCGCGCCACGCAGTGTGCTGGTGGTGCCGACCACCGACGACGGCCGGGTCAACGGGGTGATCGAGCTGGGGTTCCTGCGGGCCTTGAGCGACCGCGATGTGGAACTGCTGGAACTGATTGCCGCCAACATCGGCACCTCCATCGAGGCTGCGCGCTATCGCCAGCGCCTGCAGGAAGTGCTGGCCGAGACCCAGCAGCTCAATGAAGAGCTGCAGGTGCAGCAGGAAGAACTCAAGACCGCCAACGAAGAGCTGGAAGAGCAGTCGCGGATTCTCAAGGAATCCCAGGCGCACCTGGAAACCCAGCAGGTGGAGCTGGAGCAGACCAACGAACAACTGGCGGAGCAGGCCCAGGTACTGGCCGACCAGCGCGACGCCATGGACCACAAGAACGGCGAGCTGAACGAGGCGCAGCTCCAGCTCGAGGCCCGTGCCGAGGAGCTGCAGCGCTCGAGCAAGTACAAGTCCGAGTTCCTCGCCAACATGTCCCACGAGCTGCGCACGCCGCTCAACAGCTCACTGATCCTGGCCAAGCTGCTGGCGGAGAACCCCCAGGACAACCTCAGCGCCGAGCAGGTCAAGTTCGCCGAGTCGATCTATTCCGCCGGCAATGACCTGCTGAACCTGATCAACGACATCCTCGATATTTCCAAGGTCGAGGCGGGCAAGCTCGAAGTGCGCCCGGAGAACGCCAGTGTGCCGCGCCTGGTGGACGGCCTGCGCAGCCTGTTCCAGCCGCTGACGGCGGACAAGGGCCTGGAGTTCAAGGTGGAGCTGCAACCGGGTGTGCCGCAGATGCTGTTCACCGATCGCCAGCGGGTCGAGCAGATTCTCAAGAACCTGTTGTCCAACGCGGTCAAGTTCACCGAGAAGGGCCAGGTCAGCCTGAGTGTCAGCGCCCATCCGGACGCCGGCATCGCCTTTGCCGTGCAGGATTCGGGGATTGGTATCGCCGGGGACCAGCAGGAGAGCATTTTCGAAGCCTTCCGCCAGGCCGATGGCACCACCAACCGACGCTATGGCGGTACCGGCCTGGGGCTGTCGATCTCCCGGGACCTGGCGACCCTGCTCGGCGGCTCCATCAGTGTCAGCAGCGAGCCGGGGCGTGGCAGCGTGTTCACCCTGGTGCTGCCGGAGCACTACAGCGAGGCTGCCGCGCCGGTGCTGGCGCCTCAGGTTCCGGTCGCCGCGCTGGCGCCGCCAGCGCTCGCCGCCCCTGCCGTGGCAGTGGTCGAGGCGGACAGCCTGCAGATCCCGCGTTTTGCCGATGACCGCGACAAGGCGCCGTTCAGCAGCCGTTGCATCCTGGTGGTGGAGGACGAGGCCAACTTCGCCCACATTCTTTTCGACCTGGCCCACGAGCTGGGTTACCACTGTCTGGTGGCCCATGGCGCCGACGAAGGCTACAGCCTGGCCTGCGAGTTCCTTCCCGATGCGATCCTGCTGGACATGCGCCTGCCCGACCATTCCGGGCTGACCGTATTGCAGCGGCTCAAGGAGCATGCCCAGACCCGGCACATTCCGGTGCATGTGATCTCGGTGGAAGACCGGGTGGAAGCGGCCATGCACATGGGCGCCGTGGGCTATGCGGTAAAACCCACCACCCGCGAGGAGCTCAAGGACGTCTTCGCCCGCCTCGAAGCCAAGCTGACGCAGAAGGTCAAGCGCGTGCTGCTGGTGGAGGACGACGACCTGCAGCGCGACAGCATTGCTCGGCTGATCGGCGACGATGACATAGAGATCACCGCCGTGGGCCTGGCCCAGGATGCCCTGGACCTGCTGCGCGAGAACGTCTACGACTGCATGATCATCGACCTCAAGCTGCCGGACATGCTCGGCAACGACCTGCTCAAGCGCATGTCCACCGAGGACATCTGCTCCTTCCCGCCGGTGATCGTCTACACCGGGCGCAACCTGACCCGGGACGAAGAGGCCGAGCTGCGCAAGTATTCACGCTCGATCATCATCAAGGGCGCACGCTCGCCGGAGCGCCTGCTGGATGAAGTGACGCTTTTTCTGCACAAAGTCGAATCCCAGTTGTCCCATGAACGGCAGAAGATGCTCAAGACCGCCCGCAGCCGCGACAAGGTGTTCGAGGGGCGCAAGATCCTCCTGGTGGATGACGACGTGCGCAACATCTTCGCCCTGACCAGCGCCCTGGAACACAAGGGCGCGGTGGTGGTGATTGGCCGTAACGGCCATGAAGCCATCGCGAAACTCAATGAAGTCGAGGACATCGACCTGGTGCTGATGGACGTGATGATGCCGGAGATGGACGGTTTCGAGGCAACGGTGCAGATCCGCAAGGACCCGCGCTGGCGCAAGCTGCCGATCATCGCGGTAACCGCCAAGGCCATGAAGGATGATCAGGAGCGCTGCCTGCAGGCGGGCTCCAACGACTACCTGGCCAAGCCCATCGACCTCGACCGGTTGTTCTCGTTGATCCGAGTCTGGCTACCCAAGATGGAAAGAATTTAGTGGAGCGTAATACCGAAATCGAACTGCGCTTGTTGATCGAAGCGATTTATCTCAAATACAGCTACGACTTCCGCGACTATTCCGGTGCTTCGATCAAGCGCCGGGTCAGCCACGCCCTGCGCCAGTTCGACTGCAAGACCATCTCGGCGCTGCAGGAGCGGGTGCTGCACGACCCCACGGCGTTCATGCAACTGCTGCAGTTCCTGACCATTCCGGTGAGCGAGATGTTTCGCGACCCCTCGCATTTCCTGGCGATCCGCCAGGAAGTGGTGCCGCTGCTCAAGACCTACCCGTCGATCAAGATCTGGATCGCCGGCTGCAGCACTGGCGAGGAGGTCTATTCCATGGCCATCCTGCTGCGCGAGGAAGGGCTGCTGGAGCGCACCATCATCTACGCCACGGACATCAACCCCAGTTCCCTGGAAAAAGCCAAGCAGGGCATCTTCTCCCTGGAGAACGTGCGGGCCTATACCCACAACTACCAGCAGGCCGGTGGCCAGCGTTCCTTTGCCGACTACTACACCGCGGCCTACGATTACGCGATCTTCGACAAGAGCCTGCGGGAGAACGTGACCTTTGCCGATCACAGCCTGGCAACCGATAGCGTATTCTCAGAAACTCAATTAATTTCATGTCGTAACGTATTGATTTATTTCAATAAAAAACTTCAGGATCGGGCCTTCGGACTGTTTCACGAGTCACTCTGCCATCGTGGTTTCTTGGTACTGGGCAGCAAGGAGACCCTGGACTTTTCTGCCTACGGCAAGCACTTCGAGCCCCTGGTCAAACAAGAACGGATCTATCGCAAGACATGAACCGGGAGAATGCCAAGCCGCATTGGCGGCGGCGGGTCGAAGCCATAGTGGTCGGTGCATCCGCCGGTGGCGTCGAGGCGCTGTTGAACCTCTTCAGTGATTTCCCCGAGGGCTTCCAGCTGCCGGTGATCGTGGTCCTGCACCTGCCCGACGAGCGCCGCAGCCAGTTGGCCGACGTCTTCGACCGGCGCCTGGCGCTGCCGGTGAAGGAGGCCGACGACAAGGAGCAGATCGTTCCCGGCACCCTGTATTTCGCGGCGCCCGGCTATCACCTGTCGGTGGAGCAGGACCGTAGCCTGTCCCTGAGCCAGGAGGAGCGGTTGCACCATTCGCGCCCGGCCATCGACTACCTGTTCGAATCGGCCGCCGATGCCTATGGCCACAACCTGGCGGCGGTGCTCCTGACCGGCGCCAACCAGGACGGTGCCCGGGGCCTGGCCGAGGTCAAGCGCCAAGGCGGCCTGACCATCGTCCAGGACCCCGATGAAGCCCATGTCTCGACCATGCCGGACGCGGCCCTGGCCCTGCACCAACCGGATTACATTCTCCCTTTGCGCGGCATCAGCCGTCTGCTTGCCGAGCTGGAACGAATCCCATGCTAAGTAATATCCAAGCCAAGCTGCTGATCGTCGACGATCTGCCGGAGAACCTGCTGGCCCTCGAAGCCTTGATCAAGCGTGAGGACCGCACGGTGTACAAGGCACTGTCGGCCGACGAAGCCTTGTCGCTGCTGCTCCAGCATGAGTTCGCCATGGCCATCCTCGATGTGCAGATGCCCGGCATGAACGGCTTCGAGCTGGCCGAACTGATGCGCGGCACCGAGAAGACCAAGAACATTCCGATCGTTTTCGTCAGCGCCGCTGGACGCGAGCTGAACTACGCGTTCAAGGGCTACGAGAGTGGCGCCGTCGATTTCCTGCACAAGCCCCTGGACATCCATGCGGTGAAAAGCAAGGTCAACGTGTTCGTCGACCTGTATCGCCAGAGCAAGGCCATGAAGCAGCAAGTCGAGGCGCTGGAGCAGAGCCGTCGCGAGCAGGAAGCCTTGCTGAAAAAGCTCCAGGCCACCCAGGGCGAACTGGAGCAGGCGGTGCGCATGCGCGATGACTTCATGTCCATCGTCGCCCATGAGGTGCGCACCCCCCTCAATGGCCTGATCCTGGAGACCCAGCTGCGCAAGATGCACCTGGCCCGGGAGAACGCCGCGGCCTTCAGCCTGGACAAGATGCACGCCATGGTCGACCGCGACGAGCGCCAGATTAAAAGCCTGATCCGCCTGATCGAGGACATGCTGGACATCTCGCGGATCCGCACCGGCAAGCTGTCGATCCGCCCGTCACGGTTCGACCTGGCGCAGCTGGTGCGCGGGCTCGTGGAGAACTTCGCGCCCCAGGTGGAGGCGGCGCAATCGTCCCTGACCCTGCAGGCCGAAGAACCGCTTGAGGGCAACTGGGACGAGTTCCGCATCGAGCAGGTGGTGTCCAACCTGCTGACCAATGCCCTGCGCTACGGAGCCAAGAGCCCGATCGAGGTGCGGGTGTTTGCCGAGGCCGGGGAGGCGTGCGTGGAAGTCCGCGACCATGGGATCGGCATCAGCGAAGAAAACCAGGCGCGGATCTTCCAGCAGTTCGAGCGAGTCAGTGCCAGCCATGTGTCGGCGGGCCTGGGCCTGGGGCTGTTTATTTCCGAGCAGATCGTCACCGCCCACGGCGGCACCATCAGTGTCGAAAGTCGGATTGGCGAAGGTGCACTGTTCCGCGTAAGCCTGCCCCTGGCCTGACTGTAGGAGCCGGCTTGCCGGCGAAGAGGGCCTTGAGTCGTGTGGTGTTCTGGCGGGCGCCTTCGCTGGCAAGCCAGCTCCTACGGCTGGCAGGGAATGTGCGGATATTTGTAGGAGCCGGCTTGCCGGCGAAGAGGGCCTTGAGTCGTGTAGCGTTGTGGCGGGCGCCTTCGCTGGCAAGCCAGCTCCTACGGCTGGCAGGGAATGCCTGGATATTTGTAGGAGCCGGCTTGCCGGCGAAGAGGGCCTTGAGTCGTGTGGTGTTCTGGCGGGCGCCTTCGCTGGCAAGCCAGCTCCTACGGTTGGCAGGGAATGTGCGGGTATTTGTAGGAGCCGGCTTGCCGGCGAAGAGGGCCTTGAGTCGTGTGGTGTTCTGGTGGGCGCCTTCGCTGGCAAGCCAGCTCCTACGGCTGGCAGGGAATGCGTGGATATTTGTAGGAGCCGGCTTGCCGGCGAAGAGGGCCTTGAGTCGTGTGGTGTTCTGGCGGGCGCCTTCGCTGGCAAGCCAGCGCCTACGGTTGGCAGGGAATGCCTGGATATTTGTAGGAGCCGGCTGGCCGGCGAAATCGCGAAAAGCGTCACGCAGACGCAACCTCTGCGTGACCCAATGGTCGTAACAGCAGCAATTGACCGAACAAAGGTTTTCCATGAGTGAAGATGCACAAGACGTCGTACTGATCGTCGAAGATGAACCCGTGATCCTGATGCTCCTGGCCGACTACCTGTCGGGCCTGGGCTACTGGGTGCTGCAGGCCGAAAACGGCGAGCAGGCATTCGAGATCCTCGCCAGCAAGCCGCACCTGGACCTGATGATCACCGACTACCGGCTGCCGGGCGGCATTACCGGGGTGATGATCGCCGAACCGGCGGTCAAGCTGCGCCCGGATCTCAAGGTGATCTTCATCAGCGGCTACCCCAACGAGATCCTTGAATGCGCCAGCCCCATCACCCGCAAGGCGCCGATCCTGGCCAAACCCTTCGACCTCAACAGCCTGCACGAACAGATCCAGCGGTTGCTGGCCTGAACCGGGCCCTCAGTCGCGGATCATCTCCCGTACCTTGGCGGTCAACAGGTCGAAGGTGAAGGGCTTGGTGATCAGTTGCATGCCGGGGTCGAGGAAGCCGCCACGCACGGCGGCGTGCTCGGCGTAGCCGGTGATGAACAGCACCTTCAGTTCCGGGCGGATCTGCCGCCCGATCTCCGCCAGTTGCCGGCCGTTCATGCCCGGCAGCCCGACGTCGCTGATCAGCAGGTCGATGGGTTGCGGCGAATCGAGGATCGGCATCGCGCTGCGTGCATCGGCGGCCACCAGAAAGGCGTAGCCCAGCTCGCTGAGTACCGCGCTGACCAGCACCCGCACTGCCGGGTCATCCTCGACAATCAGTACGGTCTCGCCGTTCTGTGCGGCCAAGGGTTGCTGTGTCTGTGGGTCCTCGTCCTGTTCCAGGGCGCCGCCAAAACGCGGCAGGTAGAGGCTGACCTCGGTGCCGCGGCCAACCATGCTGTTGAGCGAGACGTGGCCGCGGGACTGCTTGCTGAAGCCGTAGATCATCGACAGCCCAAGGCCGGTGCCCTGGCCGATGGGCTTGGTGGTGAAGAAGGGGTCGAACACCCGGTTGATGATGGCCTCGGGCATGCCGCAGCCATTGTCGCTGACCCGCAGCAGCACATAGTCGCCGGGGTCGAGATTGTCGTGGGCCTCGGTAAAGTCCGGGGCCAGGCGCTGGTTGAGGGTCTCCACCAGCAGGCGGCCACCATGGGGCATGGCGTCCCGGGCATTGAGCACCAGGTTGAGCAGGGCGCTTTCCAGCTGGTTCGGGTCGGCCTCGGCGACCCACAGCTGCGGATCGAGCTGCATGTCCAGCTGGATGCTTTCGCTCAGGCTGCGCTGCAGCAATTCGCCCATGGACGCCACCAGGGCGTTCATCTCCACGGGCTTGGAATCCAGTGACTGGCGCCGGGAGAACGCCAGCAGCCGATGGGTCAGGCCGGCGGCGCGGTTGGCCGAGGTGACCCCCAGGTCGATCAGGCTGTCCAGGTCTTCGGTGCGGCCCCGGGCCAGGCGCCGACGCAGCAGTTCCAGGCTGCCGATGATGCCGGTCAGCATGTTGTTGAAGTCATGGGCGATGCCGCCGGTGAGCTGGCCCACCGCTTCCATTTTCTGCGACTGGCGCAGGGCTTCCTCGTTGTGCCGCAGTTGCGCGGTGCGCTCTTCCACTTGTTGTTCGAGGGTTTCCAGGGTTCGTTGCAGGCGCAGTTCGCTTTGGCTCAGGTCGATCAACCGGTCCCGGGCTTCGTACTGCCGACGGCGGCCGCGCAGGGCGGCGCTGACCAGGCTGATCAGGGTCGCGGGATGGAAGGGCCGTTCAAGAAAGCTGACGTTGCCCAACAGTGGGCTGAAGCGTGACGCCGGGTTCTGTTCGGGGCCGCCGTGCTGGGTCAGCAGCACGATCGGCAGGTCCGACCAGGCAGGTTGCTGGTCCAGATGGCGCAGCAGGGGTTCCAGGTCCGCCCCGCGCAGGGCTTCGGCGGCGATGATCACCAGGCCTGCGCCTTGCTCCAGAGCCTCGCACAGCGCCGGCAGGTGAGGGGTGACCAGGCTGCGAAAGCCGGCTTCGTCGAGCATCGTCTGCGCCAGTTGGCTGTCACGCCCGTGGGGCGTGAGCACCAGGGTACGCTCGGCGAAGGCCAGGTCAGTGCTCATTGCCCCTCGTCCCCGAGCAGCGGTTTGCCCTCGCCGAGGTAGGTAGGCACACCCCGCAGCACGCCCTGGAAGGCTTCCAGGGGTTCGCCAATGGTCAGCCCGTGGCCGCTGATGCGGTACTCGCGGATGGTCGACTCATGGCTGCCGGTGCGTTTCTTGATGATCGAGATGGCCCGGCGTACCTTGCCCAGGGCCTCGAAGTAGCGCAGCAGGATCACCGTGTCCGCCAGGTAGGTGATGTCCACCGGGGCCTGCATGTCGCCCACCAGCCCATGCTGGGCCACGGTCATGAAGGTCGCCGCACCCTGGCGGTTGAGGTACAGCAGCAACTCGTGCATGTGCAGCACCAGGGCGTTTTCCTCGGGCATGGCGGCCTGGTAGCCATTGATGCTGTCGATCACCACGGTCTTGATCTGGCCCAGGTCGACACAGCGCCGGACCCGATGGGAAAACTCTCCGGGCGACAACTCGGCAGCGTCCACCTGCTCGATCAGCAGGTTGCCCGAAGCCTGCAGTGCCTTCAGGTCGATGCCCATGTTGGCCATGCGCTCGAACAGCAGCCCCAGCTCTTCGTCGAAGATGAACAGCGCGGCTTTCTCGCCCCGGGCCACGGCTGCGGCGGCGAAGATCATCGAGATCAATGATTTGCCGGTGCCCGCAGGGCCGAGGATCAGGGTGCTGGAGCCGGTCTCGATGCCACCGCCGAGCAGCGCATCCATTTCCCGGATGCCGCTGGTCAGGGTCAGGCGTTCGTAGCGGCCACGGTGCTCGGCGGCCACCAGGCGCGGGAACACGTGCACCCCGTCGCCCATGATGGTGAAGTCATGGAAGCCGCCGCGGTACTTCTGGCCGCGGTACTTCACTACCCGTATGCGCCGGCGCTCGGCGCCGTAGCTGGGGGTCAGTTCCTCCAGGCGGATCACCCCGTGGGCCACGCTGTGCACGGTTTTGTCCAGGGATTCCGTGGTCAGGTCGTCCAGCAGCAGGACGGTGGCGTCATAGCGCACGAAGTAGTGCTTGATCGCCAGGATCTGTCGTCGGTAGCGCAGGGAGCTCTGGGCCAGCAGGCGGATTTCCGAGAGGCTGTCGAGCACCACCCGGGTCGGCTTGACCCGTTCCACCACCTCGAAGATCTGCCGCGTGGCTTCCCCCAGCTCCAGGTCCGAGGAGTACAGCAGGCTTTGCTGATGCTCGGCATTGAGCAGGCTTTCCGGTGGGGTCAGCTCGAACAGGTGGATATTCTCATCCAGCTCCCAGCCGTGGGATTGCGCGCCCTGGCGCAGCTCGCGCTCGGTTTCCGAGAGGGTGATGTACAGGCAGCGTTCACCGGCCTGGGCGCCGGCCCGCAGGAATTGCAAGGCCACGGTGGTCTTGCCGGTGCCGGGTTCGCCTTCCAGCAGGAACACGTGGCCGCGGGACAACCCTCCGCTGAGGATATTGTCCAGGCCTTCGATGCCGGTGGCGGCTTTGGGGTTGAGCAACGCGGTTGAGGTCGACAATCAATGCCCTCGCACAATGGGTCCAGTTGGCCAGCGACGGCGCGAACGCTTTGCCATCGCTGCTTGTTCACTTGACCGTCGGCGGCGAAAGCGGTTCAACCTTTTATCCAGGGGGCGCTGGCGGGCAGGGCGCAGGGGGCTTATAGCCCCTGCTGCAACGCCGGGTCATCGGGGTTCTGCTGTTCCAGCTGAGCCAGCAGCACCTGGACATTCTGCAACTGGCCGCTTTCCTTCCAGTAGTTGATCAGCAGCACCCGTGCCTTGCGGTTGTAGGGCTGGCGCTGGACGATTTCCTCCAGCTGCTTCTGTGCGGCTTCCAGTTCTTTCTCGCTGTACAGGGTGGTGGCCAGGTCGTAGCGGTAGGCGGCGTTGTTGGGTTCCAGCTCCACCGCCCGGGACAGGCCCAGCAGCGCGAACTCCCCCTGGCCGTGGTGCAGCAACCAGAGCCCCAGGGCATGTTGCAGGTAGGCCGAGTCCTGCTGGGCCTGCAGCTGCTTGGCCAGCAACTGGCGGGCGGCGTCGCTCTGGCCCTGCTTGTCCAGCACTTCGATCTGCAGCACCACCGCCTGCAGGTTGTCCGGCGCCAGGCGCAACGCCTGTTCCAGGGTCTGCTGGGCCTTGATTAAGTCGGCGTTGTGCAGGTACAGGCGCGCCAGCTGGTACTGGGCCTCGACGTTGTCGCCCTGGGTCTTGAGCACTTGGGTGTACTCGTCGATCACCTGCTGCAACGGGCCGAAGTACAGCCCCTGGTCATCGGGCGACAGCCCCAGCAGGGCATCCACCGCGGCAAAGCGCACGCTCTGTTCTTGATCATCGAGCAACGGGCCCAGGAGCAGGCTGCGCTGGCCGCTGGGCACCAGGCCAAGCACGCTCTTGATCGCCGCCTTGCGGACCTCGGCCGAGGGGTGCAGGAGGTCGGCGTCCGCCAGTTTCAGGGCCTGGGGGCTGGGGTAGTTGGGCAATACCGCCAGCAGGCGGATGCGCTGCTGGTCGCTGAGGTCGGGCCGTCCCAACTGCTGATAGAGCACCCGTGCCGCACCAGGCTGGCCGGTGCGGGCCTTTTCCAGGGCCTGGCCATAGCCGTGCTTGATGGCCTCGGGAACCGCTGGCGGGCTGCTGCGCAGGAAGCTCCAGGCGAGGGCCAGGACGATGACGACAAGCAGGCTGAGCAGCAGGTAGCGGCGGGGCTGGGTCATGCAGGAATCCATGGCTGACGACTTTTTGAAGGCGCAAGCTTCGGTCAGGAACCGGCCCGAGTCAAACCCCGGCTCAGGTCAGGACGAATTCCTGCGGAGCCAGCGGCGGTGGCAGTTCAGACTGCCCCAGGGCCGCCAGGACTTCGCGCTCCAGCCCGCGCAGCAAGGCGCTGCAGGGCAGGTCGTTGTCGTCGTAGCCAAAGGGGTCTTCCAGATCGTTGCCGATCTCGTCCAGGCCCAGGAAGGTGTAGCTGATGATGGCGGTGAAGATTGGCGCCAGCCAGCCCAGGGGCTCGGCCATGGCGAATGGCAGGATGATGCAGAACAGGTAGATGGTGCGGTGCAGCAGCAGGGTGTAGGGAAAAGGCAGCGGGGTGTTCTGGATCCGCTCGCAGGAGGCCTGCACCAGGCTCAGGCTGACCAGCCGGGTTTCCAGCTGGGTGTAGCGCCATTCACTGATCAGCCCTTGCCCGGCCCATTGCGAACAGCGTTGGCCGATGCGCTGCAACTGGGCATCGGTGAGGTTCGGGTGGCCGGGGTCGAGGCTGGCCTGGGCCCAGGGGCGCAGGGCGGGGGCCTCGTCTTCATGGCGCAGGCGGGCGATCAGGCTGTGGGCGAAACCGCACAGGTCCCGCAGCAGGCCCTCGCGCTCCGGATTGCCCTCGATCACCAGGCTTTCCCGGATCAGCGAACGCACTTCGATGATCAGTTGCCCAAGTTGCTTGCGGCCTTCCCACCAGCGGTCGTAGCAAGCGTTGTTGCGAAAGCTCATGAAGATCGACAGCGACAGCCCCAACAGGGTGAAGGGCGTGGCGTTGACCTTGGAGAAATAGCTCGGCTCCAGGGTTTCTATCAGCACGATGGCCGAGGCCAGCAGGGTCACCAGCGCGCAGCGCCAGGCAATGCGCTTGGCGATCGAACCCTTGAGGGCGAAGAGGATGCTGATCAGGTTGGGCTTGGGACGGACAATCATCGGGGATGGGCCAGGGCGACTACACGGCGGGTGAAGATTAGGAGCCTGCCGGCAGCCTGTCCAATCGCTATGCCCGACTGCATGATCGACGGTCTCTATCACCACGCCACCTCCCACGGCTGGCAGGGAATGTGGGGAGATTTGTAGGAGCCGGCTTGCCGGCGAAGAGGGCCTTGAGTCGTGTGGTGTTCTGGCGGGCGCCTTCGCTGGCAAGCCAGCTCCTACGGCTGGCAGGGAATGTGCGGATATTTGTAGGAGCCGGCTTGCCGGCGAAGAGGGGCTTGAGTCGTGCGGTGTTCTGGCGGGCGCCTTCGCTGGCAAGCCAGCTCCTACGGCTGGCAGGGAATGTGTGGATATTTGTAGGAGCCGGCTTGCCGGCGAAGAGGGCCTTGAGTCGTGTGGTGTTCTGGCGGACGCCTTCGCTGGCAAGCCAGCTCCTACGGCTGGCAGGGAATGCGTGGGTATTTGTAGGAGCCGGCTTGCCGGCGAAGAGGGGCTTGAGTCGTGTGGTGTTCTGGCGGGCGCCTTCGCTGGCAAGCCAGCTCCTACGGCTGGCAGAGGGAATGTGGGGAGATTTGTAGGAGCCGGCTTGCCGGCGAAGAGGGCCTTGAGCCGTGTGGCGTTCTGGCGGGCGCCTTCGCTGGCAAGCCAGCTCCTACGGCTGGCAGAGGGAATGTGCGGATATTTGTAGGAGCCGGCTTGCCGGCGAAGAGGGCCTTGAGCCGTGTGGTGTTCTGGCGGGCGCCTTCGCTGGCAAACCAGCGCCTACGGCTGGCAGGGAGTGCGTGGATATTTGCCGGCGAAGGCGTCCGCGAGACGAGCAAAAAAAAGCCCCGCGACCGAATGATCCACGGGGCTAAACATTGGTTGGTTGCGGCCAACCAAAGGAGCTCGTTGCAAATCCTTACTTGCTGGCCAGCGTGTCCGGCTGCCAGCCGCCACCGAGGGCCTTGTAGATGGCGACGATGCCGCGGTACTGGTCGACCTCGGCCTGGGCCTGGCTGTCTTCGGCGGCCAGGCGCTCACGCTGGGCGTCCAGCAGCACCAGGAAGTCCACGGTGCCTTCGCGGTAGCGGATCTCGGCCAGGTCGGCGGCGGCGCGGCTGGATTCGCTCTGGCGAATCAAGGAGATCAGCCGTTGCTGGCGCTTGCCGTAGTCGCTGAAGGCGTTTTCCGACTCTTCCAGGGCCAGCAGCACTTGCTGTTCGTAATTGGCCAGGGCGCCATCGGCGTTGGCATTGGCACCCCGCAGCCGGGCTCGGACGCTGCCCAGGTCGAAGGCTGCCCAGGTGATGCTCGGGCCCAGGGCCCAGGCGTTGGCCGCCGAGGAGCCGATCTGTGAACCGCGCCCGGCGGTGAAGCCGAGGAAGCCGCTGAGGCTGACCTTGGGAAACAGGTCGGCCTTGGCCACGCCGATGCGCGCCGTGGCTGCCGCCAGCTGGCGTTCGGCACTGAGGATGTCCGGACGCCGTTGCAGCAGTTCGCCCGGGTCACCGATGGGCAGGGCCTTGGCGATCGCCGGCAACTGCGCCGGCGACAGGTCGACGCTCAATTGATCCGGGCGCTGGCCCAGCAAGGTGGCGATACGGTTGCGCTGGCGCACCTGTTCCGCCTGCAGTTGCGGCACGCTGGCCTCCACCGAGGCCAGGCGCGCATCGGCGCGGACCACGTCGAGCTGGTCGCCGACCCCGGCGTCGCGCAGGCTTTCGGTGATCTTGCGCGACTCCTGCTGGTTGTTCAGGTTGGCCAGGGCGATCTTTTCCCGCAGTTGCGCACCGCGCAGTTGGCCGTAGGCGTCCACCAGCTCGGCGATCAGGGTCACCTGCAGCTGGTACAGGTCAGCCTCGGCGGCCTGCTGGTCGGCGTCGGTGGCTTCCAGGTTGCGCTGGATGCGGCCGAACAGGTCCAGCTCCCAGGCCATGTCCAGGCCCAGGTCGTAGCGCTCGCTGTTGACCCGCTTGGTGGTCTGGCCGGGGATCTGCCCCTTGGCCAGGTCGCTGCTGGCGCGGCTGGTGATGGTCGGCATGGCGTCATTGCTGGCGTCATCGCGAATCGCCCGGGCGGCCCGCAGGCGGGCAAAGGCCACCCGCAGTTCACGGTTGCCCTGCAGCGACTGGGTTACCAACTGGTTGAGGGTCGGGTCGTCGAACTGCTGCCACCAGATGCCTTCGAAACGTGCGCGGTCGAAGTTCTTCTGCCCGGCGGCGCCATCGGTGGCGGCGCTGATGTGCGCCGCCTCGGTGGTCGGGGTCTGGTAGTCCGGGCCCACGGCGCAGGCGCTCAGGGCCAGCACCAGCAGGCTCGGCAGGAACACTTTGGAACTCATTGTTGCGCCTCCAGTTGCAGAGCGCGGGCGGCCTTGCGCGCCTCGCTGCGCTCCACATAGTTGCGGATCAGTACATAGAACACTGGGGTCAGCAGCAGGCCGAAGAAGGTCACCCCGAGCATCCCGGAGAACACCGCGACACCCATGGCGTGACGCATTTCCGCACCGGCGCCGCTGGAGATCACCAGGGGCACCACGCCCATGATGAAGGCGAAGGAGGTCATCAGGATCGGCCGCAGACGCAGGCGGCAGGCTTCCAGAACCGCGGCCAGCGGGTCGAGGCCTTCCTCTTGCTTGTCCTTGGCGAACTCGACGATCAGGATCGCGTTCTTGCAGGCCAGGCCCACCAGTACGATCAGGCCGATCTGGGTGAAGATGTTGTTGTCGCCACCGGAGACGATCACCCCGGTAATCGCCGACAGCAGGGTCATGGGCACGATCAGGATCACCGCCAGCGGCAGGCTCCAGCTTTCGTACTGAGCCGCCAGCACCAGGAAGGCCAGCAGTACGCAGAGCGGGAAGACGAACAGCGCGGTGTTACCAGCCAGGATCTGCTGGTAGGTCAGCTCGGTCCATTCGTAGGTCATGCCGTTGGGCAGTTCTTCCTTGAGCAGTTTCTCGATCGCCGCTTCCGCCTGCCCGGAGCTGTAGCCCGGGGCCGCTGCGCCGTTGATTTCCGCGGTGACAAAACCGTTGTAGTGCATCACGCGGTCGGGGCCTGCGGTGTCGCTGACCTTGATGAAGGTCGCCAGGGGGATCATCTCGCCCTTGTTGTTGCGCACTTTCAGCTGGCCGATCTGCTCGGGTTCGAGTCGGAACTGCTGCTCGGCCTGGACGTTGACCTGGTAGGTGCGGCCAAAGCGGTTGAAGTCGTTGGCATACAGCGAACCCAGGTAGATCTGCAGGGTGTCGAAGATGTCGGAGATCGCCACGCCGTGGGTCTTGGCCTTTTCCCGGTCGATGGCAGCATCGACCTGGGGCACGTTGACCTGGTAGCTGGTGAACAGCCCGGCCAGTTCCGGCACGCTGCGGCTCTTGGTGATGACGTTCTGCACTTCCTTATACAGCTCGTCGTAACCCAGCCCGCTGCGGTCCTCCACTTGCAGGCGGAAGCCGCCGATGGTTCCCAGGCCCTGTACCGGCGGCGGTGGGAAGATCGCCATGTAGGCGTCCTGGATATCCGCGTACTTGCCGTTCAGGGCACCGGCGATGGCCCCGGCGGACATGCTCGGGTCCTTGCGTTCGTCGAAGGGTTTCAGGGTGACGAAGACGATGCCGTTGTTCGGGCTGTTGGTGAAACCGTTGATCGACAGGCCAGGGAAGGCCACCGCGCTTTCCACGCCCGGTTGCTTGAGGGCAATGTCGGACATGCGCTTGATCACGTCTTCGGTGCGGTCCAGGCTGGCGGCGTCCGGCAGTTGGGCGAAGGCCACCAGGTACTGCTTGTCCTGGGCCGGGACGAAACCGGTCGGGGTGTGGGCGAAGCCGAACCAGGTCAGCACCATCAGGCCGGCATAGAGGAACAGGGCGATGCCGCTGCCGCGGATAACCCGGCGCACGGTGCCGACGTAGCCATGGCTGGCGCGATCGAAGAAGCGGTTGAAGGGTTTGAACAGCCAGCCCCCCAGCAGCGTGTCGAGGATCCTCGAGAAGCGGTCCTTGGGCGCATGGTGTTCCTTGAGCAGTACCGCGGCCAGGGCCGGCGACAGGGTCAGGGAGTTGAAGGCCGAGATCACCGTGGAGATGGCAATGGTCAGGGCGAACTGCTTGTAGAACTGCCCGGTCAGGCCGCTGATGAAGGCCGCCGGTACGAACACCGCGCACAGCACCAGGGCGGTGGCGATGATCGGGCCGGTCACTTCACGCATGGCGCGCTTGGTGGCTTCCACCGGGTTCAGGCCCAGGCCGATGTTGCGTTCGACGTTCTCCACCACCACGATGGCGTCGTCCACCACGATGCCGATGGCCAGCACCAGGCCGAACAGCGACAGGGCGTTGAGCGAGAAGCCGAACAGGTGCATGACCGCGAAGGTGCCGATCAGCGACACCGGTACCGCGACCAGCGGGATGATCGAGGCGCGCCAGGTCTGCAGGAACAGGATCACTACCAGCACCACCAGGATCAGCGCTTCGAACAGGGTGTGCACCACCGCTTCGATGGAGCCACGGACGAAGATGGTCGGGTCGTAGACGATGCTGAAGTCCATGCCCTGCGGGAAGCTCTTCTTCAGTTCGGCCATCTTGGCCCGCACTTCATTGGAGATCTCGATGGCGTTGGAGCCCGGGCGCTGGAAGATCGGGATCGCCACCGCCGGCTGGTTGTTGAGCAGCGAACGCAAGGCGTACTGGCTCGACCCCAGCTCGATGCGGGCGATGTCCTTGAGGCGAGTGATCTCACCGTCGTCGCCGGAGCGGATGATGATGTTCTCGAACTCTTCCTCGGTGACCAGGCGGCCCTGGGTGTTGACCGACAGCTGGAAGCTGGTGGCGGTCGGCGCAGGCGGCGCGCCCAGGGCACCGGCGGCCACCTGGCGGTTCTGTTCACGGATGGCGGTGACCACGTCGGTGGCGGTCAGGTTGCGCGAGGCGGTCTTGTTCGGATCCAGCCAGACCCGCAGCGAGTAGTCGCCCATGCCGAACAGCTGCACATCCCCGACACCGCCCAGGCGCGCCAGCTCATCCTTGATGTTGAGCAGGGCGTAGTTGGACAGGTAGAGCATGTCGTAGCGTTTGTCCGGCGAGGTCAGGTGGACCACCATGGTCAGGTCCGGAGAGGCCTTGTCCACGGTGATACCAATGCGCGTCACTTCTTCCGGCAGCTTGGGCTGGGTACGGGTCACGCGGTTCTGTACCTGCACCTGGGCGTTGTCCAGGTCGGTGCCCAGGGCGAAGGTGATGGTCAGGGTGATCTTGCCGTCAGCGGTGGATTGCGAGGACATGTAGAGCATGTTCTCGACCCCGGTGATCGCCTGTTCCAGGGGCGCGGCCACGGTTTCACCGATGACCTTGGGGTTGGCCCCCGGGAAGTTGGCACGCACCACCACGGTGGGCGGCACCACTTCCGGGTATTCGCTGATGGGCAGCTGGAACAGCGAGATGGCACCGGCGATCAGGATCAGCAGCGACAGCACCGCGGCGAAGATCGGCCTGGATATGAAGAACTGGGAAAAATTCATCTTGAGAGTCGTCCCTTAACCGCGCGGTGTCGCAGCGGCGAGTTTCACGGCGGGAGCCGCAGCGCCTTTGGCAGGGGTGACCTGCGGCAGGTTGCTGGCTTCCAGCGCTTGGCGTTGTTGGGCCAGGGCGGCGAGGGTTTCCTTGCTGGCCATGGGGATCACTTCAGGCGTGACCGGTGCGCCCGGACGTGCCCGTTGCAAGCCCTTGACGATGATGGTGTCGTCCTTGCTCAAGCCGTTGCGCACGATGCGCAGGCCTTCGATCTTCGGCCCCAGTTCCACGGCGCGGTAGGCCGGCTTGTTGTCGGCGTCCATCACCAGTACGAACTTCTTGCCCAGGTCGGTGCCCACGGCTTCATCGCTGATCAGCATTGCCGAGTAGGTGCCGCTGCCTACCAGTTTCAGGCGCGCATAGAGGCCCGGGGTGTAGCTGCCGTCGTTGTTGTCGAACACCGCACGGCCACGGATGGTGCCGGTCTTGGGGTTGACCTGGTTGTCGACGAAGTTCATCTGCCCCAGGTGCGGGTGGCCTTCTTCATTGGACAGGCCCAGGTACACCGGGGTGGTCTGGCCGCGCTGGCCCTGGCGGGCGAGTTGGGTGTACTTGAGGTACACGCGCTCGTCGGCGTCGAAGTAGGCGTAGACCTTGTCGGTGGAGACCAGGCTGGTGAGCGGGGTGACATCGGCGGTCACCAGGTTGCCGGCGGTGATCTGCGCGCGGCTGACCCGGCCACTGATGGGCGCCACCACCCGGGTGAAGCTCAGGTTGAGCTTGGCCACATCCAGTTGCGCCTGGATCGCGTCGACCCCGGCCCGGGCTTCCTGGGCGGCGCTGGTACGGGTGTCGGCCAGTTCGGCGGAAATCGCGTTGCTGGTCAGCAGGCGCTGGCCGCGCTGGGCTTCGTTGGCACTGCGGGTGGCGGTGGCGCGGGCCTGTTGCAGCTGGGCTTCGAGGCGGCGTACTTCGGCCTGGAAGGGGCGTGGGTCGATCTGGAACAGCAGGTCGCCTTTCTTCACCAGGGCGCCTTCGGTGAAGGCCACCTGATCGATCTGGCCCGAGACCCGCGGGCGGATTTCCACGGTTTCCGGCGCTTCCAGGCGCCCGGTGAATTCATCCCATTCGTTGACCGGCTGTTCCAGCACCTTGGCCACGCTGACTTTGGCGGCGGGCGGGGCGGAGGCGGTTTCCGGGGCTTTGCCGCAAGCGCTCATCACCAGCACGGCAAGCACGGCTAGTGGAAAACGTAAGAGTTTGACTGACTGGTCCATGGGTACATCCGCCAAGGTAATTTGAGATGGGCGGATGATGCTCGGCAGGGTGATATCTCACGAATCGAATGAAGCGAAGGTAACTATCATTCGGAATGATATGAGACTCGAGCGAGCCCTCTAGCATGCACCTTTCGTTAGGGTGCTATCAATTCCTTCCGACGCAAATATCTATTGCGCCCTGGGTAACATTGCCTTGGGACCAGCCCCATGCCGATTGGTACCGGCAGCGACGATTTACTTGATTGGCATCAAGCGCGCCGGGCAGCCGCAGCGCTAGGCTGGGGTCCGCTCCGGCCATTCATGAGGGGATGATGATCTATCCCGTGCTGCTGACCCTGCACCTGTTCGCCGCCCTGATATTTATTGGCACGGTGTTCTTCGAGGTGCTGTTTCTGGAAAGTTTCCGCCGGCAGTTGCCGGCCAGGGTCATGCTGCTGCTCGAGCAGGCCATCGGCCGCCGGGCCCGGCAGTTGATGCCCTGGGTACTGCTGGTGCTGTTCGGCGCCGGCATTGGCATGCTCTGGCTGCGCTACTGGCCGTTGCTGGCGGCGCCTTTGCAGTCATCGTTCGGCACCTTGCTGTCGTTGAAGATCCTGCTGGCCATCAGCGTGCTGGTGCATTTCCTTGGCGCCATGCTGTTGTTTCGCACCGAGCGCATGACCGCCCGCTGGGTGAGCTTCATCCACCGCAGCGTCTTCATTCACTTGCTGGCCATAGTGGTGCTGGCCAAGGCCATGTTCTACATCGCCTGGTAGCCACGGCACCTCACCGGCACCCCGGTCGGGTTTGATGCAGGTCAAGACCCCAGGGCGGTTGCCGGTCGACACTGCGGTTTTGCGGCCCGTCTCGGAGCTTGTGTCATGTTCGAAGTCTTTCACTCTCGCAGCGGGCGGGGCGTGCGGCATGATCCAGGGGCGCTCGATCCCCATTGTCATGTCGAGGAAGGCTGCTTCCACGCCGGCGTCGGCTCCCTGGATGTGCTGCGGGCATTGCGCGCCAGTCGGCAGCAGCCCCGGCCCCTGGCGCTGAACCTGCAACTGCCCGCTACGCTGGCGGCCCCAGGCCAGGCCAGCGAGGCCTACCTGGCTGCCCTGTCCCGGGAAATCCGCCTGGTGACCTGCCACCTGGGCAATGTGTCGGGGGTGGAACAGTTCCACTTCACCGGCGGCGGCCTGGACTCCGCGCCTCTGCAACGGCTGATGGGCCTGCTGCGCGAGCGCTTCAACTTCCTCGACCACGACAGCGGCGACTACAGCGTCGATGTCGACTTGCCCGGCAGCGACTGGGCGAGCATGAAGCGGCTGCGCGACCTGGGTTTCAATCACGTGAGCATCGGCGTGCCGGACAGCGGTTGCGCCTGCGAGGGTGCGCCGGCCCGTCACCAGGACCCGGGACCTATCCAGTCGCTGCTCGACGCGGCGCGTACCTTCGGTTACCGCAAGGTGAGCGTTGACCTGGGGTATGGTCGCGGCTGGCAGACCCCGGACAGCTTTGCCCACAAGCTCTGTTCCCTGGTCGAGCTCGAGCCCGACCGGCTGCAGGTGTTCGACTATGCCCAGCCGCCACGGCGTTATGCCCAGGGGCCGCGGCAAGCCCCCAGCAGCCCGCAGGACAAGGCCCTGATGCGGCGTTTGTGCTTCGAACACCTGCCTCAGGCGGGCTACCTGCATATTGGCCTGGGGCTGTTCGTGCGCCCCGATGACGACCTGGCCATGGCGCAGGAGCGCGGCGGCCTGAGTCGCAATTACCAGGGGTTCACCCGGCATGGCTACTGCGACCAGATCGGCCTGGGGCTGGGCGCGGTCAGCCGGTTCGATGGGCTGCATGCGCAGAACAGCGAGGTGCTGGGCGATTACCTGGGCCAGTTGCAGCAGGGGCAACTGGCCACCTGGCGCGGCTGGCGTCACCTGGCGGGGGCGCAGATCCGCCAGCAGGTGATGGAGCGCCTGGCCTGCGACCTGGAACTGGATGTGCGAGCCATAGAACGGCGCCATGGCCTGGTCTTCCGGCAGTTCTTCCCGGGTGCCTGGCTCCGGCTCGAGGCCATGAATCGCGCCGGCCTGGTGGCGTTGCGGGAAGATTTCATCAGCATCCTGCCGGCCGGGCGCCTGGAGGTGGATGCCATCTGCCAGCTGTTCGAGCAACCGACGCCGCCGTCGCCGGCGTCCAGCCTTGACTGGCTGGACCACGACACTCGCCGCTGACAGCGGGGCGGGGCAGGTGTGCCGCAGCATGGCGCGGCGCGCTTGATCGCGATCAAGTTTGCTCAGCGCGATGCTTGCCGGGTTGCCGCCGGGGCTCTTAGCGTGACCGCCAACCCGTCGCTATCCAGGTATCCCATGGACCTTTCCGAACCCCGCTGCGAACCCTTCTACCAGGCTCAGGGCAATGAGCCGCTGCTGTTTGAACACGCCTGGCGCCACGGCCTGCCGCTGCTGATCAAGGGCCCGACCGGCTGTGGCAAGACGCGTTTCGTCCAGCATATGGCCCAGCGCCTGCAACTGCCGCTGTACACCGTCGCCTGCCATGACGACCTGAGCGCCGCCGATCTGGTGGGGCGTCACCTGATAGGTACCGAGGGCACCTGGTGGCAGGACGGCCCCCTGACCCGGGCAGTGCGCGAGGGCGGCATCTGCTACCTCGACGAAGTGCTGGAGGCGCGCCAGGACACCGTGGTGGTGTTGCATCCCCTGGCCGACGATCGCCGCGAACTGTTCCTGGAGCGCACCGGCGAGGTGCTCAAGGCTCCGCCCTCGTTCATGCTGGTGGCCTCCTACAACCCCGGTTACCAGAACCTGCTCAAGGGCATGAAGCCCAGCACCCGGCAGCGCTTCGTGGCCATGCGCCTTGGCTACCCGGACGTGGCGCAAGAGGAGCAGATCGTCCGCCGCGAGGCCGGGGTCGATGGCGCCCTGGCCAGCCAGTTGGTCAGGCTCGGCCAGGCCCTGCGCCGGCTCGACCAGCATGACCTGGAGGAGGTGGCCTCGACCCGCCTGCTGATCTTCACCGCGCGCCTGATCGGTGCCGGCATGGACCCGCGCCAGGCCTGCCTGGCGTGCCTGGCCGAACCCCTCAGCGATGACCCGGTGACCGTCGCGGCGCTGATGGATGTGATCGATGTGCACTTTTCCTGAACCGGGTTCGGCACCCGCAGTGGCAATACCTGAGTAAAACTATCGGGCTTTCTTGATTGCCATCAAGTCGCTCTCGACCGCGCGCTTTCTATCATGGCCACGCCAAGCAATGAGGACGCGAGCATGTCAGAGACCTTCACCAAAGGCATGGCCAGGAACATCTATTTCGGCGCAAGTGTGTTCTTTTTCCTGATCTTCCTGGCCTTGACCTATCACACCGAACAGACCTTTCCCAAACGCAGCAACCAGGCGCAGTTGACCGAGGCGGTGGTGCGCGGCAAGACGGTCTGGGAGCAGAACAACTGCGTCGGCTGCCACACCTTGCTGGGCGAGGGTGCGTATTTCGCGCCAGAGCTGGGCAACGTCTACCAGCGTCGTGGCGGCGAGGAGGGGTTCAAGCCCTTTATGCAGGCCTGGATGAAGATGCAGCCGCTGGGCGTGCCCGGGCGCCGGGCCATGCCGCAGTTCAACCTGAGCGAGCAAGAGGTCGACGATATCGCCGAATTCCTCAGGTGGAGCTCGAACATCGACACCAATGGCTGGCCGCCAAACAAGGAGGGCTGAGTGATGAGCATTGCCAATCCACATCTGAAATTCGCTTCGCAGGCCGTGGCCAAACCCTACTTCGTGCTGGCCCTGATGCTGTTTCTCGGACAGGTGCTGTTCGGCCTGATCATGGGCCTGCAATACGTGATCGGCGACTTCCTGTTCCCGGCCATTCCGTTCAACGTGGCGCGCATGGTGCACACCAACCTGCTGATCATCTGGCTGCTGCTGGGCTTCATGGGCGCGGCCTACTACCTGATTCCGGAGGAGGCCGATCGCGAGCTGCACAGCCCGAAACTGGCGCTCCTGCTGTTCTGGGTGTTCGCCGTGGCCGGGGTACTGACCATTCTCGGCTACTTGCTGGTGCCCTATGCGGGCCTGGCCCGGCTGACCCACAACGAGCTGCTGCCGACCATGGGCCGCGAGTTCCTGGAACAGCCGACCATCACCAAGCTGGGCATAGTGCTGGTGTGCCTGGGGTTTCTCTACAACATCGGCATGACCCTGCTCAAGGGCCGCAAGACCACGGTCAGCATGGTGATGATGACCGGCCTGATCGGGCTGGCGGTGTTCTTCCTGTTCTCCTTCTACAACCCCGCCAATCTGGCCCGGGACAAGTTCTACTGGTGGTGGGTGGTGCATCTCTGGGTGGAAGGCGTGTGGGAGCTGATCATGGGTTCGATGCTGGCCTTCGTGCTGATCAAGATCACCGGCGTCGACCGTGAGGTGGTGGAGAAATGGCTGTATGTGATAGTCGCCATGGCGCTGATCAGCGGGATCATAGGGACCGGCCACCACTTCTTCTGGATTGGCGCGCCGCAGGTCTGGCTGTGGCTCGGCTCGATCTTCTCGGTGCTGGAGCCGCTGCCGTTCCTGGCCATGGTGCTGTTCGCCTTCAGCATGGTGCGCAACCGTCGACGCCAGCACCCCAACCGCGCCGCCACGCTGTGGGCCAAGGGCACCACGGTCACCGCGTTCTTCGGGGCCGGGGTCTGGGGGTTCCTGCACACCCTGGCACCGGTCAACTTCTACACCCACGGCACGCAACTGACCGCGGCTCATGGTCATCTGTCGTTCTACGGGGCCTACGCGATGATCGTCATGACCTTGATCAGCTACGCCATGCCCCGCTTGCGCGGGCTGGGCGAGGCGCCGGATGAGCGGGCCCAGACCCTTGAGGTCTGGGGGTTCTGGCTGATGACCCTGTCGATGGTGATGATCACCCTGTTGCTCACCGCCGCCGGCGTGGTGCAGATCCTGCTGCAACGCTGGGCCGAAGACGGCAGCGCCTTGCCGTTCATGTCCACCGTCGAGCACTTGCGCGGGTTGTTCTGGGCGCGCCTGGTCAGTGGCCTGGGGTTCATGGCCGGGCTGCTCTGCTACCTGTCGAGCTTCCGCCAGCGTGGCCGCGCAGACCCGGCGGCGGTCCGGGTGGTGCGCTCCTGAGTCCGGCGGTGCCGACACAACGCGGCCCGGCTGCACGCTGGGCCGCTTCCTGCGGGGTAGGGGAGGAGACGCCCGAATGGCCTTTACGCTTGAACTGGAAGAATGGATCGGCAGTGCCTGGCATCGTTTCATCACCCGCCGGGCCAGCAGTGATTTTCCCGCGGCGCGGGTCGAGCTGGCCCCCCGACAGCGGGCCCTGGGGCTGCTTTACCGAGCCATGGGCGGCGCCGCCGGCAACAGCGTCGAGGCCGCCAGCGAACGCGAGCTGTTGCTGCGCCGCAACCTGCTGCAGCAAATCGCCGGGACTTGCCGGCATGCGCCGCTGGCCTGCTGCGACGGGCAACACCTGCATCTGCCGGCGAGCCTGGCGGTGTTTGCCGATCGGCACCTGAACGAGGAACTCTATCGCTGGCTGGCGCTGCTTGCCGCCCGCGCCGAGCCCATGCGCCACTGGGGCCGGGACAACCAGCGCTGGACCCGGGCGCTGCTGGCGGATTACCCGGGGCTGGCCGGGCGCTACCGGCGCCTGGTGGACGCCCACCTGCAACTGCGCCCCGATCCGGCCTCGCTGAACCCTGCCGAGGCGGCCCTGGAGCGTGCCCTGCGCCAGGCCCTGCGCGAGCCGGGCAGTGTCCAGCAGTTTCCCCGCAGCGAGCGGGCCGCCTGGCCGTTGCCACTGTGGTTGTACCCGCCGCAACACCTGGCCAGCCCGCAAGCGGTGGCGATTGAAGAGAGCGACTACCAACTGCCGGCCAGCACCGGCGAGCAGCAGGGTGGACGCAAGCGCGCCACACGCATCGACGACGCGCCGGCCAAGGGAGGGCTGCTGATCGTGCGCCTGGAGAACCTGTTCAGCTGGACCGAGCACGTTGCCCTCGACCGCTGGGAGGACCACAGCCAGGACCCGGACGCCGCCCGGGTGGCCGAGGATCTTGAGCACCTGACGCTGTCCCGGACCCGCACCCGCAAGGGGGGCGGCCTCAAATTGCACCTCGACCTGCCGCCGGCGGACGTCGACGACTTGCCCCTGGGCGAGGGCATCAAGTTGCCGGAATGGGATTATCGCCTGGGCCGCCTGCAGGACAACCGGGTCAACCTGCAGCTGTTCGAGCCCAGGGATTGCCAGCCGCAAGCCCTGCCGGACCACCTGCAGGCGCCGGCGCGGCGCTTGCGCCGTCAATTCGAGCAGTTGCGCAACCAGCGCCAGTGGTTGCACCGACAGCCCCAGGGCAGCGAGCTGGACCTGCAAGCCTGGCTCGACTTCCAGGTCGAGCGTCGCCATGGCCGCAGCGTCGAGCGCGGCTTGTTCCTGGAACGCCGCCAGACCCGGCGTGACCTGGCCTGCCTGCTGCTGGCGGATGTGTCGATGTCCACCGATGCGCACCTGAATGATGAACAGCGGGTGATCGAGGTGATCCGCGACAGCCTGCTGCTGTTCGGCGAGACCCTGTCGCTGCTCGGTGACGAGTTCGCCTTGTACGGCTTTTCCTCGCTGCGTCGGCAGCAGGTGCGCATGACGCTGCTCAAAAGCTTCGAACAGGCCTACGACGCGCAAACCCGTGGCCAGATCCAGGGACTCAAGCCCGGCTACTACACCCGCATGGGCGCGGCGATCCGCCAGGCCACGCGCCTGCTGCAGGGGCGCAAGCGGCAGCGCAAGCTGCTGTTGCTGCTCACCGATGGCAAGCCCAATGACCTGGACCTGTACGAGGGTCGCTACGGGATCGAGGACACCCGCGAGGCGCTGCGTGAAGCCCGGTGCCAGGGGCTGACGCCGTTCTGCATCACCATCGACCGCGAGGCCGGCGCCTACCTGCCGTACCTGTTCGGCAGCAACGGCTACAGCCTGATCCATCAGCCCGAGCAGTTGCCCCTGCGCCTGCCGCAGCTCTATCGTCAGCTGACCCAGCCCTGAAGCCGGGCCAGGCTCGCCCGCCTAGCGTGGCAGCCACACCACCATGACCAGGCAGAACAGCGTCAGGCCGATGCAGAACCACAGAAAGCGCCGTTGCCGGCGAGCCCCGAGCTGCGCCGCCGCGGTCGGCAGCGGCATGCCGCAGTGCTGGCAGTGGCTGGCCCGGGCCCCATTGTCCTGTTGGCAATACAGGCATTGGCACAGGGCGCTCATTCGAACTGCTCCAGCCGTGGCTGGTCGAGGATCACGATAAGCCGGCCATCCTGGCTGATGATCTTGTCGTCGATCAGGCGGCGGATGATCCGCGAGAAGGTTTCCGGCTGGATCGCCAGGTGCCCGGCGATCAGTTGCTTGGCCATCGGCAGTTCGAACTGGCGTTGCACCGGCTGGGCCTGCGTCAACTGCGTGAGCAGATAGCGCACCACCCGGTGGGTGGCGTTCTTCAGTGACAGCGTCTCGATTTCGTTGACCCGCTGGTGCAGACGCATGCAGAGCTTGCCCAGAAGCGCGAAGGTCAGGCGGCTGTTGCGCTGCAGCAGGCGGACATAGGCGGCATTCGACAGCCGATAGAGCTGCGACGGGCCGACGGCCTCGGCCGAGGCCACGTAGTTGGCGGTGTCCATCAGCATCATGGCTTCGGCGAAGGTCTGCCGCGGGCCTATGACCTCGAAGACCTTTTCCTGGCCCTCCGGGGTCAGCCGGTAGATCTTCACCGCCCCGGCAATCACGAAATAGAACGCCTCGGCCGGTTCTCCCTGGCGGAACAGTGGTTCGCCCTTGTCGATGTTCAGCAGTTGGCTGTTGGCCAGCAGCTCGTCGAGCTGTTCGTCGTCCAGGGGCTCGAACAGGTGATGGCTGCGCAGGATCTGGTGATGGACTCGGTGAAACACCATGGCTACTTGTCCTCGTGGGTAAAAGGGAAGGGCGCGAACTCAGAACAGGCTCAGCGAGAGGCCGCTGGCGGTGGCCAACAGGGCACCGAGGACGAAGAACCAGGCCAGGGGCTGGATGAGGTTTTTCATGATGACTCCAGGAACTGTGGGTAGGGCTGCGGAGCAAGACCCGGACCAGGCTGCGGCCTGGACAATTCCCGGCCTGTGGCAGCGCTAGGGTTGAAATGACCCTGATGAATAGGGTTGAAATGACCGTGATCGGGTTGTTTTGACCCTGTTGCGGTTGCCGACTCGCCGGCCGGCCGTTGCCCGGCCCAGGGCACGACCCTTGCACAGTTGCCTGGGACAGCCATGCCGGTCGCTGTGGCTAACTCGCTCATCCAGCGCTTGATTGATGTGCAGCAGCGACAACCGCCGGTATAGGGCAGAAGGTGGTGGCCGGAGGTCGTCTATGGCACCGGCAACAAGCTAAGGAGTGGTTCATGCAAGTACTTGATCGCCGTAAGGCCCTGGCCGTAGTGCCGTTGCTGCGCCTGGCGTTCCGTCCGATGTTCCTCGCCGGCTGTGTCCTGGCCCTGTTGGCGGTGCCGCTGTGGCTCGCGGCGCTGCAGGGCTTGCTGGGTAACTGGCAGCCGGCCGGCGGCTGGCTGGCCTGGCACCGCCATGAGTTGGTGTTCGGCTTCGGGCTGGCGATCATCGCCGGCTTTCTGCTGACCGCGGTACAGACCTGGACCGGCCAGCCGGGACTGTCCGGCAAACCGCTGGCGGGGCTGGCGCTGTTGTGGCTGGCGGCACGGCTGGCCTGGCTGGCGAACCCGCCCTGGCCTCTGCTGGTAGTGCTTGAGCTGGGGTTCCCGCTACTGGTGGCAGGGGTGATGAGCAGAACCCTGTGGCGGGTGCGCCAGCAACGCAATTACCCGCTGGTGGTGGTCCTGCTGTTGCTCGCGGCGGTTGATGGCCTGGCGCTGTACGGCCTGGTGCAAGGTGACGAAGGCTGGCAGCGCCAGGCGGTGCTCGCGGCGATCTGGCTGGTGGCGGCGATCATGGGCCTGATCGGCGGACGGGTGATTCCCTTCTTCACCCAGCGCGGGCTGGGGCGCACCGCGGCGGTGGCGCCTTGGCCGTGGCTCGACTGGCTGTTGCTCGGGGGCTCGGCGCTGGTGGCCCTGCTGTATGCCGGTGGCCTGGCGCTGACCCCGAACCGGTGGCTGGGCCTGTTGTTCGCCGCCCTGGCGGGTGGGCATCTGCTGCGCTTGTGGCGCTGGCATGATCGCGGCCTGTGGCAGGTGCCTTTGCTCTGGTCGCTGCACCTGGCCTATGCCTGGCTGGCGCTGGCGTGCCTGGGCATGGCCCTGTGGCATGGCGGTGTGGCGCTGAACCCGAGCCTGGCGGTGCACTGCCTGACCATCGGCGCCATGGCCGGAATGATCCTGGCGATGATCGCCCGAGTCAGCCTGGGCCATACCGGGCGGCCGTTGCAGCCGCCGGCGGGCATGACCCTGGGGTTTATCCTGATCAACCTGGCCGGTGCCTGCCGGGTGCTGCTGGTGCCCTGGCTGCCGCTGGCCGGGCTGTGGCTGGCGGGCCTGTGCTGGGCCCTGGCCTTTGCCCTGTACGCCTGGCGCTATGGGCCGATGCTGCTGCGGCCACGGGTCGACGGCCACCCAGGTTGAGTGCCGGGAGAGCCTGAATGTTCTATCCCTATCTGTTGCTGATTCACCTGCTGGCGGCCATTGCCTTCATCGGCACGCTGTTCTTCGAACTGACCATCTGGCCGGCGGTGCGCCGCCAGATACCGGCCACGGCCCAGGCCGGGGTCGACCAGGCGCTGTCGGTGCGCTCGCGCAAGGTCCTGCATGGGGTGGTGCTGTTGCTGTATGGCGCCGGACTGGGCCTGGCCTGGCACCATCGCCTGGCCCTGGCGCAGCCCCTGGCCAGCCCTTTCGCCAGCCTGCTGGGGCTGAAGATCGTGCTGGCCCTGAGCATCATCGGCCATTACCTGTTGCTGGCGTTCTGGTTGCTCGGCGGGCGCTTGAGCGAAGCTCGGGCGCTGGGCATCCGCCGCAGCATCCTGGGCCACATGCTGTTGATCGTGATCCTGGCCAAGGCCATGTTCTATTGGCATTGACCGGCCGGGTCCGGCCCGCTCCCCAGGGGGCGGGCCGGTGCGGGAGGGCGCTTGGGCGCAGGGCGGGGGGGTTATTGCAGGGCCTGGGTGAACAGCACGTCGTTTTCCAGCTGGATATGCTCCAGCAGATCGTCGCGAAACTCCTGCAGGCCGCTGTACAGGGTGCGCCAGGTGTTGCACGCGCCATCCGGGGTGGTGATCTGGTCGGTCAGTTGCATCAGTCGCTCCAGGGCGTCGCCATGCTGGTCGTGCTCCAGGCGCATCACCTGGATCGGCGCCGAGGCCTGGCGTCCCATGCCTCGCTGCAGCATCGGGAACAGCACCTGTTCCTCCTTGAGCATGTGGCCTTCCAGTTCCTGCTGCATGCCCTGCAAGTGCTCGGCCAGGCCAGTGGGGCAGCGGTCGTCGGCGGCATGCACCTGCTCCACCCGGCGGGCCAGGTGGATCAGTTCCGGCAACTGCTGGCGGTGGCGCTGGTGATAACGCGACAGAATGTGCGCGATGATTTCGCTCGGGGACTGTGTCTGGTTCATCAGGGAAATCCTGGTCTGTGGTAGGGATTTCCCGGGTGGCTGCATCAGCCATGCCAGCTTTACTTGCGCGGAATCAATGGCCGATTCATGCAGTGTGGTGAAATCCACCCCGATACATCCGGGTAGATATGACCACATAGGGTGAGGACTACCATGTTGCGAGAAAGCCTGGCCGCCGACCTGATCGTCGAGTTGCCCAATGCCGTGCGGTTGCAACGCCTGGTGCAGACCCTGCGGGAATACTTCAACTGCGGCGCGGTCGGCCTGCTGCGCCTGGAAGACGACAGCCTGCGGCCGCTGGCCACCGTCGGCCTGGTGCACGAAGCCCTCGGCCGGCGTTTCGTGATTGCCCAGCACCCCCGCCTGGCGGCGATCATGGCGTCGCGCGAGCCCACCTGGTTCGAGCCCGACAGTCGCCTGCCGGACCCCTACGACGGCTTGCTCGACACGGCCCTCAGCGAGCCCCTGGCCGTGCATGACTGCATGGGCGTCAGCCTGTACGTGGAGGGCCGCATCTGGGGCGCGATCACCCTGGATGCCTTGCAGGCCGGGACCTTCGACGCGCATGCTCGGGACGAGCTCAAGCGCTGCACCCTGCAGATCGAGGCCGCGGTGCGGGTCACCCGTCTGGAGCAGGAAAACCGCAGCCTGCGCCTGTCGCGCAGCGAGCCTGCGGATATGCGCCGGCCGCAGGACGAGGGCGAGATCCTCGGCCAGAGCGAGGTACTGCACCAATTGCTCAATGAGCTGGATGTGCTGGCCGATTCCGAGCTGCCGGTGCTGCTGCTGGGGGAAACCGGGGTCGGCAAGGAGCTGTTCGCCCGGCGCTTGCATCGTCTGTCGCGGCGCAGCCACAAGCCGTTGGTGCAGGTGAACTGCGCGGCCCTGCCTGAATCCCTGGCCGAGAGCGAGCTGTTTGGCCATGTCAGGGGCGCGTTTTCCGGCGCCACCAGCGATCGTGCCGGGCGCTTCGACGCGGCCAATGGCGGCACACTGTTTCTCGATGAGGTGGGCGAGCTGCCCCTGAGCGTCCAGGCCAAGCTGCTGCGCACCCTGCAAAATGGCGAGATCCAGCGGCTGGGGGCGGACAAGCCGCTGTACGTCAATGTGCGGATCATCGCCGCCACCAACCGCCACTTGCCCGACAGCATCCGCGATGGCCAATTTCGCGCCGATCTCTATCACCGGCTGTCGGTGTACCCGGTGCCGATTCCGCCGCTGCGCGAGCGTGGCAACGATGTGCTGATGATTGCCGGGCACTTCCTCGAGCTCAATCGCACCCGCCTGGGGCTGCGCGGCCTGCGCCTGTCGGCGGCGGCCGAGCGCACGCTGCTGGGCTACCACTGGCCGGGCAACGTGCGTGAACTGGAGCACGTGATCGGCCGCGCCGCGCTCAAGCAGCTCAGTCGCGATGGCAGTCGCAGCCTGATCATCACCCTGGAACCCGAGGTGCTGGACCTGGACAGCGCGACGGCGTTGCCGCAGCCGCCGCAGCAGGCAGTCGAACCGGGGCAGCCTTTGGCCTCCCTCGGCGATGCGGTGGATGCCTGCCAGCGCCAGTGCATCGTTCAGGCCCTGCGCCAGAGTGGCGACAACTGGGCCGGCGCCGCGCGGTTGCTGGCGGTGGACCCGAGCAACCTGCACAAGCTGGCCAGGCGCCTGCGGCTCAAATAGCTCCGGTTGCGTTGATGGCGGTCAAGGTGCGCCGGGGGTGGCCCTTACAGACTGCGGGTCATTTCCCTGGAGATCACCGCCATGCCTCTGTCCCTTGCCCAGATGCGCCGTAACTACACCCTAGGTGGCCTGCGCGAAGAGCGCGCGCTGGACGATCCGCTGCTGATGTTCGGCCAGTGGCTGGAGCAGGCCCGGGAAACCGAAAGCCCGCCAGTGGAGGCCAACAGCATGCACCTGGCGACGGTGGACCCCGAGGGCCGGCCCCACTGCCGGGTGCTGTTGCTCAAGGGCGTGAACCACGAGGGCTTCACCTTCTTCGGCAATTACCTGAGCGCCAAGGGCCTGGAGCTGGCCGCCAATCCCCATGCCGCCATGACCTTCTTCTGGCCGGGCCCAGACCATCCGCCGCTTTGTCGACGAGCCCCTGCACCGTCCCGAGCACTGGGGCGGCTATTGCCTGCGGCCCGAGCGGCTGGAGTTCTGGCAGGGGCGCGCCGACCGCCTGCATGACCGTCTCGACTACCGCCGCCAGGACGGCCAGTGGCGACGCCGGCGCCTGGCACCTTGAGTCGCACCCCCGGAGGTACCTCCAAGGAGGGATGGGTTCAGCGCAGCTTTGGGTCCAGGCTTGGACCCATTCCCCATCCCCCCGCCAGAGGAGACCCTGGTCATGGCCCATTTGTCGCAACGCAGTTTCCAGCCCTTGAATATCGCGGTGCTGACCATCAGCGATACCCGCACCTTCGATACCGACAGTTCCGGACAGACCCTGGTCGACCTGTTGCAGGCCGCCGGCCATGTGCTGGTGGAGCGTGATCTGGTCAAGGATGACATCTACCAGATCCGCGCCACGCTCTCGCGCTGGATCGCCGACCCCAGGGTGCAGGTGGTGCTGACCACCGGCGGCACCGGCTTCACTGCTCGGGACAACACGCCGCAAGCGGTGCTGCCGCTGCTGGACAAGCATGTGGAAGGGTTCGGCGAGCTGTTTCGCCAGGTGTCCCTGGCAGAGATCGGCATGTCGACCCTGCAATCCCGGGCCCTGGCCGGAGTCAGCAACGCCGTGCTGGTGTGCTGCGTACCCGGTTCGCCCGGGGCGTGCCGCACCGCCTGGACGCAGATCCTGCACAACCAACTGGACAGCCGCACCGGCCCGTGCAACTTCGCCCCCCATCTCAAGCCGCAACCCGGCACGGCGGTCGAGGCATGTGAGGCACGACCATGAACGCCAGCCCCTGCAACAGCGGCGCGCTGATGCCGGTGGACCTGGCCATCGCTCACTTGCTCGAGCGTGCGCCCGGCCCACCGCAGGTGCATGGCCTGGCCCTGGACCAGGCCCTGGGCCGGGTACTGGGGGCAGCTATCCATGCCCCGCGCCAGTTGCCCGGCTGGGACAACAGCGCCATGGACGGTTACGCCTTGCGCGCGGCCGACCTGCCGGCCACTGGCGGCTGCCTGACCCTGGCCGGGCGCATCGCCGCGGGCCAGCCGGCGACCAGGGCCTTGCTGCCCGGACAGGCGCTGCGCATCTTCACCGGGGCGCCCTTGCCGCCGGGCGCCGACACGGTGGTGCCCCAGGAACTGTGCCGGGTCGAAGGCCAACAGCTGTGGCTGCCAGCGGTCAGGGGTGGCGAGCACGTGCGCAAGGCCGGCGAAGAGGTGCGCCAGGGCCATCTGCTGCTGCCCGCCGGCAAGCGCCTGCGGGCCCAGGAACTGGGCCTGCTGGCAGCCTGTGGGGTGAACTGGGTCGAGGTCTACCGGCCGCTGCGGGTCGGTGTGTTGAGCAGCGGTGACGAGTTGCGTGAGCCCGGCCAGCCGTTGGCTCCGGGGCAGATCTACAACAGCAATCGCTATTGCCTGTCGGCGCTGCTGCAAGGCTGGGGTGTCCAGGTGCACGACTACGGCGCCATGGCCGATGAACTCCAGGCCAGCCAGCAGGCCCTGTACCTGGCGGCGCAGGAGTGCGATCTGCTGCTGACCTCCGGCGGGGTCTCGGTGGGCGAGGAGGATCATCTCAAGCAGGCGATCCAGGAGCTGGGGCAGGTGGATTTCTGGCGCCTGGCGATCCAGCCCGGCAAGCCCCTGGCCTTTGGCCGGGTGGCGGGCAAGCCCTGGTTCGGCCTGCCGGGCAACCCGGCAGCGGCGCTGATCACCGCCTTGGTGGTGCTGCGCCCGTTCCTGCTGCGCGCCCAGGGCCGGCGCGATGTATTGCCACAGCCGGTTGGCCTGCCGGCCGGTTTCGACTGGCTGCAGGCCAACCGGCGCCGCCAGTACCTGCGCGCCCGGCTGGTGGCCGATGGTACGGGGGGCTGCAGCGTGCAACTGCACCCGCAGCAAAGCTCGGCGATGCTCAGTGCTGCCTGCTGGGCCGATGGCCTGGCGCTGGTGGAGTGCGAACAACGGCTGCAGCGGCAGGACAAGGTGCAGTTCCTGTCGTTTGCCGAGCTGATGCAGTGAGCGCGGTTGATTATGGTCAAGGTGCCCGCGGGGGCCCTGGCTAGACTGGCAGCGCTTTCTCCAGCGCTCCGGGCCTGCTCGCGGTCTGCACGACAGGCGAGTGGAGCAGGTCCTTTGAAGAGGAATGCCCATGCAACTGGTCTGTCCGGCAGGCAACCTGCCTGCACTCAAGGCTGCGGTGCGCCAAGGCGCCGATGCGGTCTACGTCGGTTTTCGCGATGACACCAATGCCCGGCATTTTGCTGGGCTGAACATGGACGACAAGCAGTTCGACGCCGCCGTCGCCCATATCCGCCAGCACCAGCGCCAGCTCTATGTGGCGGTCAACACCTATCCCCAGCCCCAGGGCTGGGAGCGCTGGCAGCGGGCGGTGGATCGCGCCGCCGACCATGGCGTGGATGCCCTGATCGCCGCCGACCCCGGAGTGCTGGGTTATGCCACCCAGCGCCATCCGCACCTGAGCCTGCACCTGTCGGTGCAGGGCTCGGCCACCAATGCCGCTGCCCTGGCGTTCTACTCCGAGCACTACAACATCCGCCGCGCGGTGTTGCCGCGGGTGCTGTCCCTGGCCCAGGTGCGCCAGGTGGCGGTCAACAGCGCGGTGCCCATCGAGGTGTTCGCCTTCGGCAGCCTGTGCATCATGGCCGAGGGGCGTTGCCACCTGTCTTCCTATGTCACCGGCGAGTCGCCGAACCTGTGCGGCGTCTGCTCGCCGGCCAAGGCGGTGCGCTGGAGCGAGGATGCCGAGGGCCTGAGTGCGCGCCTGAGCGAGGTGCTGATCGACCGCTACGGCGCCGACGAGCCGGCGGGCTACCCGACCCTGTGCAAGGGGCGTTTCATGGTCGGCGGCAAACGCTTCCATGCCCTGGAAGAACCCACCAGCCTCGACACCCTCGACCTGCTGCCGGAGCTCGCGGCGATCGGTGTGCAGGCAGTGAAGATCGAAGGGCGCCAGCGCAGCCCGGCCTATGTCGAGCAGGTCACCCAGGTCTGGCGCGCAGCGCTGGACGCCCACCGTCTGGCGCCGCAACGCTTCGCGGTCAAGGACCAGTGGCGCCGGGTGCTGGCCGGTCTTTCCGAAGGCAGCCAGACCACCCTGGGTGCCTATCACCGTTCATGGCAATGAGGGATGTGCAATGAAACTCAGCCTGGGCCCCGTGCTCTTCTACTGGGACAAGCAACGATTGACGCAATTCTATGGCCAGATGGCCAGCCTGCCGCTGGAGACGATCTACCTGGGGGAGACCGTGTGCTCCAAGCGCCGGGCGCTGAACCTGGACCAGTGGCTGGGCCTGGGCCGCGAGCTGCAGGAAGCCGGTTCGGCGCAGATCGTGCTGTCGAGCCTGACCCTGATCGAGGCCGCCTCCGAGCTGTCGAGCCTGCGCCGCCTGTGTGATAACGGCCAGTGGCTGGTGGAGGCCAACGACATGGGCGCGGTGCAGTTCCTCGTCGAGCGCAAGCTGCCGTTCGTGGCAGGCCCAGCGCTGAACCTGTACAACGGCCATGCCCTGGCCAAGCTGCAGGACTGCGGGATGATCCGCTGGGTGCCGCCCGTGGAGTGTTCGGCGACGCTGATCCGCGCGGTGCTCGACCAGCTCGCCGGCCAGGGCCGGGCGTTGCCCGAGGTCGAGGTGTTCGCCTATGGCCACCTGCCGCTGGCCTATTCGGCGCGCTGCTTTACCGCTCGGGCGGAAAACCGGCCCAAGGACGATTGCCAGTTCTGCTGCATCAAGCACCCCGACGGCCTGGCCCTGAGCAGTCAGGAGGGCCAGGCGCTGTTCACCCTCAATGGCATCCAGACCCTGTCGGCCGAGGTCACCAACCTGCTGGCCGACTATCCGGGGCTGGTGGCTTGCGGCGCCGATCTGCTGCGCCTGAGCCCCCGTGCCGAGGGCATGCCCGAGGTGATCGAGGCTTTCGCCCGGGTGTGCCAGGGCGCCGCGCCGCCGTTGTTCGTCGACGGCTGCAACGGCTATTGGCATGGCCAGGCGGGCATGCTGCGGGTAGAGGAGGTGGGGCTGTGCTGAACCATGGACCGTGGCTGCTCAAGGGCGCCGAGCGGGTGTTGCCGCTGCTGCGCCGGGTGCCGTTCAGCCTGCAGCGGCTGGCCCTGGAGCAGATGCTCAAGCGCTGCCTGGCCGAGCCCCTGGCCGACGGTGAGTTCGAACTGCTGCGCGGACGCTGGTTGTGCCTGCGCATTGTCGACCTGGACCTGACCTGGTACCTGACCCGGCATCGCGACGGCCTGCAGATAGCCCGGCAGGCCAGGGCCGATGTCACGGTCCGCGGCAACTGGCGCGAGTTCCTGCTGCTGGCCAGCCGTGAGGAAGATCCCGACACCCTGTTTTTCCGTCGACGCCTGGTGATCGAGGGCGATACCGAACTGGGGCTGGCCCTGAAGAACCTGATCGACAGCCTCGATCCAGAGGTGCTGCCGCCAGGGTTGTGGCGCGCTTTGCAGCGTGCCGGCAAGGGCCTGGCCAGCGAGCCCGGCGCCCAGCCCGGCTAGCCGGCCAGGCGCGCTGCTCAGGCCGGCCTGCACAGGCGTCGTCAGGCGTTGTGGCGCAAGTGCTCCATGGCCCAGACGGCGGCCTCGACCCGCGAGCGCAGGCCGAGCTTGTGCAGCAGGTTCTTCACATGCACCTTGACCGTGCCTTCGGTGATGCCCAGCTTGTGGCCGATGACCTTGTTGCTGTAGCCGCCGGCGATGGTCCGCAGCACCTGGCGCTCGCGCTCGGTGAGCTCGACCTCGGACTGACGCGGTGGTGAACGCAAGGCCTGGGCCATGACCCGGGTCAGCCCCGGGCTGATTACCAGGGCACCGTTCATGGCGTCGCGGATGTAGGGGATCAGCAGCTCCGGTTCCATGTCCTTGAGCAGGTAGCCGTCGGCGTCTAGCCGAAGCGCGTCGCGGATATCGTCTTCGGCATCGGACACGGTGAACAGCAGGACCTTGCCGGCAAAGTTCAGGCTGCGCAGATGGCGCAGGGTTTCAATGCCGTTCATCTGCGGCATGTTGTTGTCCAGCAGCACCAGGTCGGGGCGCGACGGTTCGATCAGGGCCAGGGCCTCTTCGCCATGGCTGGCTTCGCCGACAATCTCGAAGTCGTCTTCCAGTTCGAGCATCTGGCGAATGCCGCGACGCATCATTGGGTGGTCGTCCACCAGCAGGATCCGGTAGCGCGGGGAGGGGGTCATGAGGGATTGCCTTCTGTCAGGTGCCCGAAGAACTCCGGGCGAAATTCCATCCGTACCAGGGTGCCTTGCGGCGTGCGGGAAAAGATCTGCAATTGCCCGCGCAGGCTGCGCGCCCGCTCATCCATGATATTCAGGCCGTGGTGTTCGCGCAGGTCGTGGGTGCCGCTGAAGCCGCGTCCGTCATCCTCGATCGACAGGTAGACACGTTCACCGTTCTGGCGCAGTTCCAGCCAGGCGTTCTCTGCGTGGGCATGGCGCAGGCAGTTGGACAGGGCCTCGCGGGTGATCTGCAAGAGGTGGATCTGCTCGCTGGCCGAGAGTTCGAAGGCCAGGCTATCCACATGCAGGTGCACCTGGAATTCGCCGCGGCGGGAGAACTCCTCGGCCGTGTCCTTGAGTTCCTGTACCAGCCCGGCATCGTGGATCTGCAGGCGAAAGGTGGTGAGCAATTCACGCAGTTGCCGGTAGGCGGTGTTCAGCCCCTCGCGCAGCTCGCCAGTGACGACCTCCAGAGTCGCCACCGGCTCGCCACGGCGCAGCAGGGTTTGCATGCGGCTGACTTGCAGCTTCATGTAGGACAACGCCTGCGCCAGGGAATCGTGCAGTTCGCGGGCGATGATCGCGCGTTCCTCCAGCAGCACCAGCCGATGATCCTGTTCGCGTTGGCGCTTGAGGGACAGCGAGGTGCCGATCAGGTTGGCCAGGGCCTGGATCAGCTCGGTCTCCCAGGCTTGCGGCTCCTGGCCATCGATGAAGTGCGCCTTGAGCTCGCCCAGGGTGCTGCCCTGGTTGCTGATGCTGAAGGTCTGGCTATGGCTGCGCGGGTGGCGCTGGCAACTGGCGCAGTCGCTGCTGGCGCAGATCTTGCGGCTGTCGGTGCCATGCAACATGAGCAACTGCGAGGCCGGTGCCTGTACCTGGCCGTGCAGGCACAGCGACAGGCGCAAGCCTGGCAGGCGCTGCTGGAAGCGGCGGATCAGCTCATCGAGGCCTTCGGCATTGGCCAGGCGGGTGGCCTGGCTGCGACTGCTTTGGTACAGCAGTTCGAGGGCAGCGTTGGCCTGTTGCAAGTTGAGGGTTTTTTGCCGCACCTGGGTTTCCAGGGTGCGATGGGACTCTTCGATCGTTTCGGCCATGGCGTTGAAGCTGGTGGCCAACTGGCCGAGCTCGTCTGCGGACTGGTGATTGACCCGGGTCTGGAACTCGCCGCAGCGAAAACGCTGAGTCGCGTCCACCAACTCCTTGAGTGGGGTGATCACGCCGTACTGCAGCTCGTACAGGCCAAACAGCAGGATGATCATGGTGGTGAACAGCGCGGCTCCCTGGATTACCTGCTGCCAGCTCTGCTTATGTTCGTTCTGCTGCTGCAGCAGGCTGACGAACTGGTTGAGCTGGTCGACGAAGGCTTGGGCGCTGGCTTGAAAGCCTGCGGCGTCGCGGTTGTGCAAGGCCGCGAGCAGGGTCTGGCGCCAGTAGGTCTGCAACTGTTGGTAGCTGGTCTGCAGCGCGGCGTTGTTGCCGTCTTCGAGTACCGCCTTCAGGGCCGGGCTATTGAGGCGCTGCTGCAGGCTATCGCTGATCAGGCGGATTTCCGCTTCACCGGCACCGGCGGCGAGTTTCCAACTCAGGTGGTAGGTTTCCATGCGCACCGAGCCTGCGGTGTTGATCGCCGCCGCGTCGCCCTGGCTGAACCAGGCGATCAGCCCGGCGCTGAGGGAGCTGGCGAGGGCCAGCACGGTGATCAGGATCACCGCCAGCCCCGCGCGCGCGGGCAAGGAACTGCGCAGCCAGCCGATCATGGACGACGGCCAGGGGCGGGAAGGGGGAAACGGCGCATGGGGTGCTCCAGGGTGTGCCAGCTGATTGTTCCGCAGCCGTTCCCTGGCGCTCTACCTCTAAAGAGTTTGCAACGGTCATTTTCCTGGCGATGCCCCGAGGAAACCCGGCAAGACCCTGATAAACAAAGGGTTTAGAGGTTTTTTGGCTCTACCTCGTTGGAGGTAGGCGGCGCAAGCATAGGCATGGAGGCGCCTGGCGTTCATTGATCAGGGTCAAGTTTTTCCGGGGTTTGCCTCTCTAGTCTGCGGCCATAGCTAACGACTGGAGGCCCCTTATGACTCAACCGCGAATACGCCAAGGCCTGGTACTGGGCATGAGTACGCTGGCTTTCACTGTCTGTTTCATGGTCTGGATGATGTTTGCCGTGCTCGGCGTGCCGATCAAGGAACTGCTGCACCTGAACGAAACCCAGTTCGGCCTGTTGGCCGCGACGCCGGTGCTCACCGGTTCGCTGGTGCGCCTGCCGCTGGGAATGCTCACCGATCGCTTCGGCGGGCGCAGCGTGTTCTTCCTCTTGATGCTGTCCTGCGTGCTGCCGCTGTACCTGATCAGCCACGCCACCGCCTATTGGCAGTTCCTGGTACTGGGGCTGTTCGTGGGGTTGGCCGGTGGTTCGTTCTCGGTGGGCATCGCCTATGTCGCCAAGTGGTTCGAGCAGGACAACCAGGGCCTGGCCATGGGCATCTTCGGCGCTGGCAACGCAGGCGCCGCGGTCACCAAGTTTCTCGCTCCAGCACTGATTGCCGCGGGCAGCTGGCAGCTGGTGCCGAAAGTCTTCAGCGCCATCCTGTTCATTACCGCCTTGCTGTTCTGGTTCCTCAGCGCCGAGAACAAGGCCCATCGCAGCGTCGCCGGGGCGAGTCTCGGCGAGCAGCTCAAGGCCTTGTCCGAGCCGGCGGTGTGGCGCTATTGCCAGTACTACTCGATCGTGTTCGGCGGCTATGTAGCCCTGGCCCTGTGGATGACCCAGTACTACGTCGAGGAATACGGCTTCAACCTGCAAAGCGCTGCGCTGCTAGCCGCCTGCTTCTCTCTGCCGGGTGGCGTGCTGCGTGCCGTCGGCGGCTGGATGTCGGATCGCTGGGGCGCCCAGAGCGTCACCTGGTGGGTGCTGTGGGTCAGTTGGATCTGCCTGTTCCTGCTGTCGTATCCACAAACCCAGTTGCAGGTGCAGACCGTCAATGGCCCGGTGGATTTCCACATCGGCCTGAGTCCGGCACTGTTCACCGTGCTGCTGTTCGTCATGGGGATCGCCTTCGCTTTCGGCAAGGCCTCGGTATTCAAGTACATCGCCAGCGACTACCCGCAGAACATGGGCGCGGTCTCCGGCATCGTCGGCCTGGCCGGAGGCCTGGGCGGCTTCATCCTGCCGATCCTGTTCGGCGCCCTGGTCGACCTCACCGGCGTGCGCTCCTCCTGTTTCATGCTGATGTACGGCGTGGTCTGGGTGTCGCTCACCTGGATGTACCTCAGCGAAATCCGCAAGCGACCGCTGCTGGGCAAGCAGCGGCCGGCGACCTCGTATCCGTTTTCCAGCCTGACCCAAGGAGAAGAACATGTCGGTTCTTAACACCCCTGACAAAGGCCCGGTGATTCACGACTGGCGCCCGGAAGATCCCGCGTTCTGGGGGCGCAGCGGCAAGAAGACCGCGGCCCGCAACCTGTGGATCTCGATTCCTGCACTGCTCCTGGCCTTTGCCGTGTGGATGGTGTGGAGCACGGTGATCGTGCGCCTCAATGCCATCGGCTTCAGCTTCACCACCGACCAGCTGTTCTGGCTGGCAGCGCTGCCGGGGCTCTCCGGGGCTGCCTTGCGGGTGTTCTACTCGTTCATGGTGCCGATCTTCGGCGGCCGGCGCTGGACGGCCCTGAGCACAGCGTCGCTGCTGATCCCGTCGCTGTGGATGGGCTTTGCCGTGCAGGATCCGAACACCCCCTACAGCGTGTTCGTGATGATCGCGCTGCTCTGCGGATTGGGGGGTGGCAACTTTGCCTCGAGCATGTCCAACATCAGCTTCTTCTATCCCAAGTCGCAGCAGGGCACGGCCCTGGGCCTGAATGCCGGCCTGGGCAACCTCGGTGTCTCGGTGATGCAGTTCTGTGTGCCGCTGGCCATCACCTTCGGCCTGTTCGGAATGCTGGGCGGGCAGCCCCAGGTGCTGGCGGACGGTGGCCAGCTGTGGCTGCAGAATGCCGGCTTCATCTGGGTCCCCTTCATCATCATCGTGACCTTGCTGGCCTGGTTCGGCATGAACGATCTGTCCAGCGCCAAGGCCTCGTTCAGCGAACAGGCGGTGATCTTCAAACGCAAGCACAACTGGCTGATGTGCTGGCTGTACTTGGCCACCTTCGGTTCGTTCATCGGTTTTTCGGCGGCCTTCCCGCTGCTGATCAAGACTGCCTTTCCCCAGGTCAACGCCTTGACCTTCGCCTTTCTCGGCCCGCTGGTCGGGGCGCTGGTGCGCCCCCTGGGTGGCTGGCTGGCAGACAAGCTGGGGGGCGCCCGGGTAACCCTGTGGAACTTCGTCCTGATGATCGCGATGGTCTTCGGCGTGCTGGGGTTCATACCGCAGCCGGGTACAAGCGGCAACTTCTACGGCTTTCTCGGCATGTTCATGTTGCTGTTCATCACCACCGGCATCGGCAACGGTTCGACCTTCCGCATGATCCCGGTGATCTTCCGCACCCTGCATGAGCGGGCCGCCAGCGGCAAAGGCGCTGCGGCTCGCGAACAGGCGATCCGCGATGCCGGCAAGGAGTCGGCCGCAGTGCTCGGTTTCAGCTCGGCCATGGGGGCCTTCGGCGCCTTCTTCATTCCCAAGACCTTCGGCAGCTCCATGACCCTGACCGGCAGCCCGGCGATGGCGTTCTACATGTTCGTGGGTTTCTACCTGAGCTGCATTGTCGTGACCTGGTGGTGGTACGCCCGCAAGGGTGCCGAAACCCCCTGCTGACATGACCCGAATCCAACTGTTGCCTGGATGGGGCACAGAACCCCACAGCAAGCCTGAGAGGAAAGCATCATGAGTCATCTGCTCGATCAACTGCGGTTCTTCAACCGCAAGCAAGGCGAGTTTTCCCAGGGCCACGGGGAAACTCGCAAGGAGTCCCGCGACTGGGAGAACGTCTACCGTTCGCGCTGGCAGTACGACAAGATCGTGCGTTCCACCCATGGAGTGAACTGCACCGGCTCCTGTTCGTGGAAGATCTACGTGAAGAACGGTCTGATCACCTGGGAAACCCAGCAGACCGACTACCCGCGCACGCGCAATGACCTGCCCAACCATGAGCCGCGGGGCTGCCCCCGTGGCGCCAGCTACAGCTGGTACATCTACAGTGCCAATCGGCTCAAGTACCCGAAGATTCGCAAACCGCTGCTCAAGCTATGGCGTGAGGCGCGCCAGACCCTGGCACCGGTCGAGGCCTGGGCAAGCATTGTCGAGGACCCGGCCAAGGCCGAGTCGTACAAGAGCAAGCGCGGCATGGGGGGCTTCATTCGCTCCCACTGGGATGAGGTCAACGAGATCATCGCTGCCGCCAACGTCTATACCGTCAAGCAATACGGGCCGGACCGGGTGGTGGGGTTCTCGCCAATCCCGGCCATGTCCATGGTCAGCTACGCCGCAGGCTCGCGCTATCTGTCGCTGATCGGCGGCGTATGCCTGAGTTTCTACGACTGGTACTGCGACCTGCCACCGGCTTCGCCAATGGTCTGGGGCGAGCAGACCGACGTGCCGGAGTCGGCCGACTGGTACAACTCCAACTACATCATCGCCTGGGGTTCGAACGTTCCGCAGACCCGAACCCCGGATGCGCACTTCTTCACCGAGGTCCGCTACAAGGGCACCAAGACCGTGGCCATCACCCCCGACTATTCGGAAGTGGCCAAGCTCACCGACCTGTGGTTGAACCCCAAGCAGGGCACTGACGCAGCCCTGGCCCAGGCCTTCAACCATGTGATCTTCAAGGAATTTCACCTGGATCGACCGAGCGCCTACTTCACCGACTACGTCAAGCGCTACACCGACTTGCCGGTGCTGGTGATGCTCAAGCCGGTGACCGGCTTCGCACCGGGAGCCGGATTCCAGCCGGATCGTTTCCTGCGGGCCTCGGACCTCACCGGCAACCTCGGCCAGGACAACAATCCGCAGTGGAAGACCATTGCACTCGACGAGAGCGGCGAGCTGGTCTCGCCGCAAGGCTCCATCGGCTATCGCTGGGGTGAGCAGGGCAAGTGGAACATCCTCGCCAAGGAGGGCGGTGAAGGTCGGGCGATCGACCTGAAGCTGAGCCTGATCGGCAATGAGGTCGCCGAAGTGGCCTTCCCGTACTTTGCCGGTGAAAGCCACGAGCACTTCCAGCACGTTGCCGGCGACGCCGTGCAGTTTCGCCGGGTGCCGGTGCACAGTGTGACCCTGGCCGACGGCAGCGTAGCCAAGGTGGCCAGCGTGTTCGACTTGTCGGCCGCCAACCTGGCCATCGACCGTGGCCTGGGTGGCAGCAATGTGGCCAGGGACTATGACGACGCCAGCGTGCCGGGCACGCCGGCCTGGCAGGAAGCGATCACCGGCGTCAGCCGTGAAAAGGCCATCCAGATCGCCCGCGAGTTCGCCGACAACGCCGACAAGACCCGGGGCCGCTCGATGATCATCGTCGGCGCGGCGATGAATCACTGGTACCACATGGACATGAACTACCGTGGGCTGATCAACATGCTCATGCTCTGTGGTTGCGTTGGCCAGACCGGCGGTGGCTGGGCTCACTACGTCGGCCAGGAAAAGCTCCGTCCGCAGTGCGGCTGGCTGCCACTGGCCTTTGGCCTGGACTGGAACCGTCCGCCACGGCAGATGAACGGCACCAGCTTCTTCTACGCCCACAGTTCGCAATGGCGCCACGAGAAGATGAGCATGCACGACGTGCTCTCGCCGCTGGCTGACAAGAGCCAGTTTCCCGAGCACGCCCTGGACTACAACATCCGCGCCGAACGTGCCGGCTGGCTGCCCAGCGCACCGCAGCTCAACCGCAACCCGCTGCATGTCTGCCGTGACGCCGCTGCCGCTGGCATGGAGCCCAAGGACTACGTGCTCAAGGGCTGGCAGGACGGCAGCCTGCGCTTTGCCTGCGAACAGCCGGACAACCCGGCGAACTTCCCGCGCAACCTGTTCATCTGGCGGTCCAACCTGCTGGGTTCCTCCGGCAAGGGCCACGAGTACATGCTCAAGTACCTGTTGGGCACCCGGAACGGGGTGATGAACGAAGACATCGGCCACAGTGCCGAATGCAAGCCGAGCGAGGCCGAGTGGGTCGACGAGGGCGCCATTGGCAAGCTTGACCTGGTGACCACCCTGGACTTTCGCATGTCCTCGACCTGCGTGTATTCCGACATCGTCCTGCCGACCGCGACCTGGTACGAGAAGGACGACATGAACACCTCGGACATGCATCCCTTCATCCATCCGTTGTCGGCCGCCATCGACCCGGCCTGGGAATCGCGTTCGGACTGGGAAATCTACAAGGGCATCGCCAAGGCCTTTTCGCGCATGACCGAAGGGCACCTGGGCGTCGAGCAGGATCTGGTCACCGTGCCGCTGATGCATGACAGCGTTGGTGAGCTGGCCCAGCCGTTCGGCGGCAGCGACTGGAAAACCGCCGGCGTTGCCCCGCAGCCTGGCAAGAATGCGCCCAACCTGCAGGTGGTCGAACGTGACTACCCGAATATCTACAAGCAATTTTCCTCCCTCGGCCCGCTGCTGGAGAAGCTTGGCAACGGCGGCAAGGGCATCAACTGGAACACCGATGAGGAAGTGCAGTTCCTTGGCGAACTGAACTACCGCGAGACCGCTGCCGGGATCAGCCAGGGCCGGCCGAAGATCGATACCGCGATCGACGCCGCTGAAGTGATCCTGTCCCTGGCGCCGGAAACCAACGGGCATGTGGCGGTCAAGGCGTGGGCGGCATTGTCGGCCTTCACCGGCATCGACCACAGTCACCTGGCGCTGCCCAAGGCGCACGAGGCCATTCGTTTCCGCGACATCCAGGCCCAGCCGCGCAAGATCATCTCCAGCCCGACCTGGTCAGGCCTTGAAGACGATCACGTCAGCTACAACGCCGGCTACACCAACGTCCACGAGAACATCCCGTGGCGCACCATCACCGGCCGCCAGCAGTTCTACCAGGACCACCCATGGATGCAGGCCTTCGGTGAGCAGTTGATGAGCTACCGGCCACCGGTCAACACCCAGACCATTGCCGGGGTGAAGGACAAGCGCAGCAACGGCCACCCCGAGATCGTCCTGAACTGGATCACTCCGCACCAGAAATGGGGCATCCACAGCACCTACAGCGACAACCTGCTGATGCTCACCCTGAGCCGCGGCGGACCGATCGTCTGGCTGTCGGAGATCGACGCGCAGCAGGCCGGTATCGAGGACAACGACTGGGTCGAGTGCTTCAACGTCAACGGTGCCCTGACGGCCCGCGCGGTGGTCAGCCAGCGGGTCAAGGAAGGCATGGTGATGATGTACCACGCCCAGGAACGGATCGTGAACGTGCCGGGCTCGGAAACCACCAAGACCCGAGGCGGCCACCACAACTCGGTGACCCGAGTGGTGCTCAAGCCGACCCACATGATTGGCGGTTATGCCCAACAGGCCTACGGCTTCAACTATTACGGCACGGTCGGCTGCAACCGCGATGAGTTCGTCGTGGTGCGCAAGATGGCCAAGGTCGACTGGCTCGACGGCTCGCGTGGCGATGAGTTGCCCCGTCCGCTGTCGGGCGCGATGGAATAAGGAGTGCTGTGATGAAGATTCGCTCACAAATTGGCATGGTCCTGAACCTGGACAAATGCATCGGCTGCCACACCTGTTCGATCACCTGCAAGAACGTCTGGACCAGCCGCGAGGGCATGGAGTACGCCTGGTTCAACAACGTCGAAAGCAAGCCTGGGGTAGGTTATCCGAAAGAATGGGAAAACCAGGACAAATGGAAGGGCGGCTGGGCGCGCAACAGTAACGGCAGCATCAGCCCGCGCATCGGCGGCAAGTTCCGGGTGCTGGCGAACATCTTCGCCAACCCCGACCTGCCGGGCCTAGATGACTACTACGAGCCGTTCGACTTCGACTACCAGCACCTGCACACCGCGCCCCTGGGGCAGCACCAGCCCACCGCACGCCCGCGTTCGCTGGTGTCCGGCAAGCGCATGGAGAAGATCGTGTGGGGGCCGAACTGGGAAGAGATCCTGGGCAGCGAGTTTGCCAAGCGCCGCAAGGACAGGAACTTCGATCAGATTCAGGCGGACATCTACGGCGAGTACGAAAACACCTTCATGATGTACCTGCCGCGCCTGTGCGAGCACTGCCTGAACCCGGCTTGCGCGGCCGCGTGCCCGAGCGGGGCGATCTACAAGCGTGAAGAGGACGGCATTGTCCTGATCGACCAGGAGAAGTGCCGCGGCTGGCGCATGTGCATCAGTGGCTGCCCGTACAAGAAGATCTACTTCAACTGGAAAAGCGGCAAGTCCGAGAAGTGCATTTTCTGCTACCCGCGGATCGAGGCCGGGATGCCGACTGTCTGCGCCGAAACCTGCGTTGGGCGCATTCGCTACCTCGGCGTGCTGCTGTACGACGCTGACCGCATCAGTGACGTGGCCAGCACGGCCAACGAGCATGACCTGTACGAGAAGCAACTGGAGATCTTCCTCGACCCCAACGACCCGGCGGTGATCCGTCAGGCCCTGGAGGATGGCGTGCCGCAGTCGGTGATCGACGCCGCGCAACGTTCGCCGGTGTACAAGATGGCCGTCGACTGGAAGCTGGCGCTGCCACTGCACCCGGAATACCGCACCCTGCCGATGGTCTGGTACGTGCCACCGCTGTCACCGATCCAGAACGCCGCCGCCGCGGGTACCGTGGGCATGAGCGGGGTGATCCCGGATGTCGACAGTCTGCGTATCCCGCTGCGCTACCTGGCCAACCTGCTGACCGCCGGCGACGAGAAACCGGTGAAGCGCGCACTCAAGCGCCTGCTGGCGATGCGTGCCTACAAGCGGGCGGAACAGGTCGAGGGCGTGCAGGACCTGAAAGTGCTCGAAGACGTCGGCCTCAGCGTCGGCCAGGTCGAGGAAATGTACCGCTACCTGGCCATCGCCAACTACGAAGACCGCTACGTGGTGCCCAGCGCGCACCGTGAAGAGGCCATGAGCGACGCCTTTGCCGAGCGTTCCGGTTGCGGCTTCAGTTTCGGCAGCGGCTGCAGTGGCAGCTCCGACACCAACCTGTTCGGCGCGAAGAAGGCCAACCGCCGCGACATCCTCAAAACCGTACAGCTGTGGGAGGACTGAGCATGCGCATTCTCAAAGTGATTTCGCTGTTGCTCGATTACCCGACCGAGGCCCTGGTCGCCGGTCGCGATGAACTGGAACAGGCGATCATCCAGTCCCGGGAAATCAGCCCGCATCAGCGCGGGGCGCTGTTCGAGCTGCTGGAACTGATCTGCAGCAACGACCTGATGGATGGCCAGGAACACTACGGGGCGCTGTTCGGCCGGGGCCGGGCACTGTCGCTGCGGTTGTTCGAACATGTGCATGGCGAGTCGCGGGACCGTGGCCAGGCCATGGTCGACATGCTCGCCCAGTATGAGGCGGCGGGCTTTGCCATCGGCGTCAAGGAGTTGCCGGACTACATCCCGCTGTACCTGGAATACCTCTCGACCCGGGAAAGCCTCGAGGCCCGCGAGGGCCTGGCCGACGTCGCGCACCTGCTGGCCTTGCTGGCCGCACGCCTGGAGGAGCGCGAGAGCGCCTATGCCAGCTGTTTCCGGGCCCTGCTGCAGATCTCCGGCGCTGAACCGCACCAGGCGGTGGCCGACCTGCGCGAGCAAGTGGCGGCCGAGCAGCGGGACGACTCACTTGAAGCCCTGGACAAGGTCTGGGAAGAGGAGGCCGTGGACTTTCTCCAGGCCGAGCAGCAGGAGCGGTGTGGCTCGCTGCCCAGTGCCCCCGGCAAGGCTCGCGAAGAAAGCGCGGTGCCGCTGCACTGGGTCGATTTTCAGCATCAAGGGCCGGCCAGCGTGCCGGCCGGGGAGGTGGACAATGTCTAAGTGGAATCTGTTGGTGTTCGGGGTCTATCCCTATGTAGCCCTGGCGATCTGCCTGCTGGGCAGCTGGGCGCGTTTCGACCTGTCCCAGTACACCTGGAAGGCCGGCTCCAGCCAGATGCTGTCCGGGCGTGGCATGCGCGTGGCGAGCAACTGCTTCCATATTGGCGTGCTGTTCGTGCTGGCCGGGCACTTCGTCGGCCTGCTGACACCCGCCTCGGTCTATCACTCGGTGATCAGTACCGAACACAAGCAACTGCTGGCGATGGTCTCAGGTGGCTTCTTCGGCCTGGTGTGCCTGTTCGGGTTGGTGATGCTGATCCATCGACGGCTGACCGATGCGCGGGTACGCGCCACGTCCAGCACCTCGGACATCCTGATCCTGATGGTGCTGCTGGCACAGCTGGTACTGGGCCTGCTGACGATCGTCGCGTCCACCGGCCACATGGACGGATCGGTCATGGTGAGGTTGGCCGACTGGGCACAGAACACCGTGCTGCTGCGTCCCGTGGCGGCGGCAGCGGCCATCGCCCCGGTCAGCCTGGTGTACAAGCTGCACGTATTCCTTGGCCTGACGCTGTTCGTGCTGTTCCCGTTCACCCGTCTGGTGCACATCGTCAGCGCACCGATCTGGTACCTGGGACGACGCTATCAGATCGTTCGGCAGAAAGTTTGAGGAGGCAATCATGTCAAGCGGATGTGGATGTGGCGGCGGTAGTGGCGGCGGCGTTGGCTGCGCGTCTTCGCGCCAGGAGCCGGTGGTCGTCGAGGCCGCTGTGCCCGTGCTGGAAAACCCAGCGCAACTGATCGCCAGCAGTGAACAGCAATGGCCGATCATCAGTGTCAATCAGGTGCCGATCAGCCCTGAGGCACTGGCCCAGGAACTGCAATACCACCCGGCCGCCGATCGCCAGGAGGCGATGTTCATGGCGGCTCGCGCCCTGGTGATACGCGAGCTGCTGCAGCAGCGGATCGCCGCACTGGGGCTGCAGTTGCAGGTCGGCGCCGGGGAGAACCAGGAGGAGGCTGCGACCCGTTTGCTGCTGGAGCGCGAGGTGCAAGTGCCTGGGTGTGACGAAGCCACCTGCCAGCGTTATTACGACCGCAACCGAGGGCGCTTTCACAGCGCACCGTTGCTGGCAGTGCGGCACATTCTGCTCGAGTGCGCCCCGGATGATGCCGAAGCGCGCAGCCTGGCGCTGGTGCAGGCCGAGATGCTCCAGGAGCGCCTGAGGCGCTTCCCGGAACAGTTTGCCGAGCTGGCACTGCAGTACTCGGCCTGCCCGTCGAAGGCGCAGGGGGGGGAGCTGGGCCAGATCAGCAAGGGCCAGACCGTGCCGGAGCTGGAGCGCCAGTTGTTCACCCTGGCGCCGGGGCTGGCCGAGCAACCGCTGGAAAGCCGCTATGGCTGGCATGTGCTGAGCATCGATCAGCGCATCGAAGGCCAGCCACTGCCCTATGAGGCCGTCGCCACGGCGATCCGCACCCAGTTGCAACAGGGCGTGTGGCAGAAGGCGGTGGTGCAGTACCTGCAGACCCTGATCGGTGCGGCAGACATTTGCGGGATCCAGTTGCAGGGTACCGATTCCCCCTTGGTGCAGTAGGAGGCAGGCGATGGGCAATGTGATGCAGGACGGCTTCGGGAGACAGATCGACTACCTGCGCATGTCGGTAACGGATCGTTGTGATTTTCGCTGCCTGTACTGCATGGCTGCCAACATGACCTTTCTGCCGCGTCAGCAGGTGCTGACCCTGGAGGAATTGCAGCGCCTGGCCAGCCTGTTCGTTGGCCAGGGCGTGCGCAAGATCCGCCTGACCGGCGGCGAGCCGCTGATTCGCCCGGGGATTGTCGACCTGTGCCGTCACATTGCCGCCTTGCCGGGCTTGCGCGAACTGGTGATGACCAGCAATGGCTCGCAATTGCAGCGCCTGGCCCGGCCGCTGGTCGACGCCGGGGTCAAGCGCATGAACATCAGCCTCGACAGCCTGGACCGCCAGCGCTTTCGCGCGATTACCCGCAACGGCGACCTCGACCAGGTATTGCGTGGCATCGACGTGGCGAGCACGGCGGGGTTCGAGCGGGTCAAGCTCAACTGCGTGGTGATGCAGGGGCGCAATTTCGACGAGGTGCTGCCTTTGCTGCAGTACGCCATCGACCTGGGCATCGACATCACCTTTATCGAAGAGATGCCCCTGGGTGATGTGGGGCGCTCGCGTGCGGAGTCGTTGTGTTCCAGCGATGAGGTGCGGGCGCTGATTGCGGCCCGGCATCCTTTGCTCGACAGCGCCGAGAACAGCGGCGGCCCAGCGCGGTATGTGCGTCTGGCGCACCACCCGGATACCCGCATCGGTTTCATCTCGCCCAACAGTCACAACTTCTGCGGCAGTTGCAACCGCGTGCGCATGACCGTGGAGGGACGCTTGCTGCTGTGCCTGGGCCAGGAGGACTCCGTGGACCTGCGCGGCTTGCTGCGACGCTACCCGCTGGATGACCAGCCGCTGGTCAGTGCCTTGCGACAGGCGTTGCAACGCAAGCCCTTGCGTCATGACTTCAGCCCTGAGGGTGAGGTCCAGATCCTGCGCTTCATGAACATGAGCGGTGGTTGAATCCGGGCTCGTGCCCGGCGTCGCGACAGTTGCTGCCGATCTTGATGTCGATCAATTGTTTCCCCGGTCTTTATCCGTAGCCTGCACTACATGTTGTGTTTTGTTGCTTATTAAATATCCATATGTAGTTTTTTGGAGGTCGGATGGACAGCACGCTGAGCAGGGTAGGCCACAACGGGTTGTACAAGCGCGATGGCAGTCTGGTGGCCTTTGCTGCGGACAAGATCCGTCAGGCGCTGATCGCCGCCGGCAAGGCCAGCGGTGATTACGCCGAGGCGCAGGCCGAGGGATTGCTCGACGCGGTACTGGCTCGTCTGCAAGCCTGCACGAGGTTGCAGGTCGAGCAGGTCCAGGATCGAGTCGAACGGGTGCTGATGGACGCCGGGCACTTTCAAGCTCTGCGCGCTTATATCGTTTACCGGGAGCAGCACGGGCGCTTGCGACGCGACCGCAAGACCCTGATCGAGGTGGCGGCCTCGATGAACGAATACCTCAACCGTGAAGACTGGCGAGTCCAGGCCAACGCCAACCAGGGGTACTCCCTGGGCGGGCTGGTGCTCAACGTGGCGGGCAAGGTCACGGCCAACTACTGGCTGGACGAGGTCTACAGCGAAGCCATAGGCCGTGCCCACCGCGAGGCCGATCTGCATGTCCACGACCTGGACATGCTCGCCGGCTATTGTGCGGGCTGGTCGCTGCGCATGCTGCTGCATGAAGGCCTCAACGGCGTGCCGGGGCGGGTCGAGGCCGGTCCGCCCAAGCACCTGAGCAGCGCCCTGGGGCAGATGGTGAACTTTCTAGGCACGCTGCAAAACGAATGGGCCGGAGCCCAAGCCTTCAGCTCGTTCGATACCTACCTGGCGCCCTATGTCCGCAAGGACCGGCTCAGTTATGAGCAAGTGCGCCAAGCCATCCAGGAGTTCATCTACAACCTCAACGTGCCGTCGCGCTGGGGAACCCAGACCCCTTTCACCAACCTGACTTTCGACTGGGTCTGCCCCCAGGACCTGCGCGAGCAGATCCCGGTGATCGGCGGTGAAGAAATGCCCTTTGCCTATGGCGAGCTGCAGGCCGAGATGGACGTGCTCAACCGGGCCTACATCGAGGTGATGCAAGAGGGCGATGCCAAGGGCCGGGTGTTCACCTTTCCGATCCCGACCTACAACATCACCCATGACTTTCCCTGGGACAGCGAAAACGCCGAGCGCCTGTTCGAGATGACTGCGCGCTATGGCCTGCCGTATTTCCAGAACTTCCTCAATTCGGACATGCAGCCCAATCAGGTGCGCTCCATGTGCTGTCGCCTGCAACTGGATGTGCGTGAACTGCTCAAGCGCGGTGGCGGCCTGTTCGGTTCCGCCGAGCAGACCGGCTCGCTGGGAGTGGTAACCCTTAATTGCGCGCGTCTGGGCTATCTGTTCAAGGGCGACCGCAGTGGTTTGCTGCAGCGCCTGGATACCCTGATGGCACTGGCCATGGAGAGCCTGGAGGTCAAGCGCAAGGTGATCCAGCATCATATGGACGCCGGTCTGTATCCCTACACCAAGCGTTACCTGGGCACCTTGCGCAATCATTTCTCGACCATCGGCGTCAACGGCCTGCATGAGATGCTGCGCAACTTCAGCAACGACCAGATGGGCCTGCACACCACGGAGGGGCGGCGCTTCGCCCTTGATGTGCTGGACCATGTGCGGGGCGCTCTGGTGCGTTTCCAGGAGGAAACCGGACACCTCTATAACCTGGAGGCAACCCCCGCTGAAGGCACCACCTATCGCTTTGCCAGGGAAGACCTCAAGCGCTTTCCCGGGATTATCCAGGCCGGTTGCCAGCAGGCTCCGTACTACACCAACTCCTCGCAACTGCCAGTGGGCTATACCGATGATCCTTTCGAGGCACTGGAGTTGCAGGACGAACTGCAATGCAAGTACACCGGCGGCACGGTGCTGCACCTGTACATGGCCGAGCGGATCTCCTCGGCCCGGGCCTGCAAGCAACTGGTGCGCAAGGCCCTGGGGCGGTTTCGGCTGCCTTACCTGACCGTCACCCCGACTTTTTCCATCTGCCCGGTGCACGGCTACCTGGAGGGCGAGCATGAGTTCTGCCCCAAATGCGACGAGGCCCTGTTGCTGGCGCACGCGTCGGGCCACGTCGATTGATTTCGATCCACTCAACCGCAAGGAGCTCCACCATGACTGCACTGCAAACCCTGCCTGTGGCGCAACGCCAGCGCTGCGAAGTCTGGACCCGGGTGATGGGCTATCACCGCCCGGTGTCGGCGTTCAACCCTGGTAAACAGTCCGAGCACCACGAGCGGCGGCACTTCCAGGAGGGAGCCGCCACGGCCGGCCACTCGTGAGTCGAACACTGCGGGTCGGGGGCCTGGTGCCCCTGACCACCCTTGATTACCCAGGCAGGCTGGCGTGCGTGGTGTTTTGTCAGGGGTGCGCTTGGCGCTGCCGTTACTGTCACAACCCTCTATTGATCCCCCCACGCGGTCGCCAGGAACTGGAATGGGAGCAGGTCCTGGCATTCCTCCAGCGGCGCCAGGGCCTGCTCGAAGCAGTGGTTTTCAGTGGTGGTGAAGCGACCCTGCAGGCCTGCCTGCCGGATGCCATGGCGCAGGTCCGAGCGCTGGGCTTCAAGGTTGGCCTGCACAGCGCCGGGATCAACCCGGCGGCTTTTGCCCGGGCCCTGCCGGGTGCCGACTGGATCGGTTTCGACGTCAAGGCCCTGGCCGAGGACTGCGCGAACATCACCGGCGTGCGCGGCAGCGGCATGGCCAACTGGCACAGCCTGGACCTGCTGCTGGCCAGCGGCATCGCCTATGAGTGCCGCACCACGGTGCATTGGCATTTGCTTGAGCCATCAGGTTTGTTGAGCCTGGCCCGGCGTTTGAATGAGCGCGGGGTCACGCGGTTCGTGGTACAGCGGGTGCGCACGGCCGACATGTTGGACCCGAGTCTGTCGAAGGCGCCGGCGCCGCCCCCGTTGCCCGCGTTGTGGGAGGCCCTGGGGCAACTGTTTCCCGCGTTCGAGGTGCGGGGCTGATCCCCATGACGGCCTGTCAAGGCTACGGGTGGTTGTTTCTACACAGGCGGGGCACAGGGCCCGGCCGCGATCCGGATTGAGCAGGTGGAGCCGGCAGTGCTGCTCGCCAGGGAAACACCTTGAGCGTCATCGCTCGGTTTGCCCAAGGGCGGTTCCGGCAAGCATGGCTGGGCTGGTGCTCGCGGTGCATCGGCGGCGCCATTGCCGGCCAGGTGGTGGGAAAGCTACATTGGCGCCACTGTCTGTTCTCCACGATCGCCGGAGCCTCCCTGTAATGGCCACTTCCACGTTGTTCCTCTATGTCGTTGCGGTAAGCGCGGTGATGATGACGCCTGGTCCGTCGATGCTCCTGGCACTGAGCAATGGTGCGGGCCACGGGATGCGGGTGGCGTCGTTCGGCATCGCCGGGGCGGCGTTGTCGGACCTGCTGCTGATCGCCGCCGTCGGTTGTGGCCTGGGGGCGTTGTTGCAGGCCTCCGAGCAACTGTTCTCAGTGGTGAAGTGGGCCGGCGCCGCCTACCTGCTGTACCTGGCCTGGGTCCTTTGGCATGCACCGATTCGGCCGTTGTCGGAGACGACCGTGGCTCGTTCGGCAACGGGGCGCTCGGCCTTTATGCGGGCATTGTTCGTCGGTCTTTCAAACCCCAAGGGCGTGCTGTTCTTTTCAGCCTTCCTGCCGCAGTTCATCCAGCCCGCGGAACCCGTCGCTGAGCAATACGTGATCCTGGCCGTCACCAGCGCACTCATCGATTGCCTGATGATGAGCCTCTACGCCTTGGGCGGGCGACAGGCGATGCGAACGTTTTCGTCAAGGGTGATGCAGTGGATCAACCGCTGCAGTGCCGGCATGCTGGCATTGCTTGCCCTGGGCCTGACCCTGTACCGCCGCAACGAGTCGCGTTGAGTTTGCCGGGGCAGGGGAGCATGGGCTGAAGTGCGGTTTTATGGGGCTGCAGATTCCTGGTCCCTTGCCTGAGCACTGAACGGCCTCGCCTCGATCGCGGCGCACCTGTCTTCAGTCCTGCGAGGTGTTCCCGCCGGGTGTGGCCAGCCCTGCACGCAGCGCACTGAGGCCACCCAGGCCGAAGCGGGCCTCGCTTGCTGAAGGCGCTTGGCCCACCGTCGACCCTCTCGATGGTGGGCCCTGGCCCGGGGTGCCTTGGCAAAGTGACGAAGACCCGGGGCGTGGCCGGCACTCTATGGCTGGGCGGGCGATGTCTGCGCCTGTTCCTCCAGCATGACCAGGGCGCCGACGATAAGTGCCTGCATGCCCTGGTCGAGTTCCGCCTCCATCTCCGTTTCCTCCGCTGCCCGATCGGCCTCGATCAGCGGTTCGCGGCCGGTGACCGAATACACCGTGTCGGCCACGGCGATGCCGTGGAAGGCCACGGTCGCCAGCAACCAGCGCGCGTGATCCTTGGAAAGGCCATAGGCCTGGGCGATGTGGCTCTGGTGTTCGTCGATCTTGCTGAGCATGGGCTGGGTCGCCGCCAGGCGGCGAATGACGTAGGGCGTGAGTCCCGGGTGGGCCTTGACGAAGACCCGCACCGAGGTGGCAAACACGGTCATGTATTCGCGCAGTCCGCCGCGTTGGCCAGCCTCGGCCCGGGGGATCTGCCAGCGGGTGAAGATCTCCTCGGCAACCATGCCTTTGAGCGCTTCCAGGTTGGCGACGTGCTTGTACAGCGCCATATGGCTGACCCCGAGTGCCGCGGCGACGCCGACGAAGGTGATGCTCGGCAAGCCCATCTCGATACCGGCATTGACGATGCGCTCGCGGGTGATGGTCCGAGGGCGGCCGCGGGTCGCGGGCTGTGGTGGCGCTTTCATGGTGGGTCCTTGATCGGTGGTGACAGTCTTTTAGCTGTCTTGTCAGCATTTCGCAAATTAGTTTATAGTCATGCAACTAATTGAGATTCTGATTTCCAAGGCTGTTCCATGCTGATCCCACGCCCTCTGTATCCCCCTTGCAGCCAGCCTCGATCGCACTCACCCAAGACCGACCGGCCCGTCATTGCATCGGGCACTGCCGCCAGCCGGCAGGCCGTGCGGTGTGACGGCCAGGCGCGAGCCATTCCATCCTTTTGAATTTGCGGATGTTCGATTTCCATGGATCCTCAACACACGGCCCCGGCCAACCCCGTGGTGCCCGGCTCGATCAGCCAGGTGCTCAATCCTATTCGTGGCCGGCTGATTGTCGCCGCGTTGCTGGCCGCCGCCGGCGCCATGCTGACGCTGGTGCCGCTGGCCGTCATTGCCCACATCGCCAGGGTCGCCCTGGCTGACAGCGGCATCGCCGCGGCCGAAATGGGGTGGGCGGTGGCTCTCGGGGTGGCCTGCCTGTTTGCCGGCATGTTGCTGATTTCCCTTGGCGAGTTGCTGGCCCACCTGGCAGACAACCGCATGACCCACCACCTGCGCCGGGCGATCGTCCAGCGCTTGAGCCGGGTGCCGCTCGGCTGGTTCAGCAGCCGGGCATCGGCCGAGGTGAAGCAGGCGATTCAGGACGACATCAACACGCTGCACAGCCTGACCGCGCATTTCTACACCACCGTGGGGCGCGCGGGCGGGGCGATCCTGATCTCGCTGATCTACCTGTTCGCCATGGATTGGCGCATGGCTATCGTCTCGCTGCTGCCGTTTCCCGGGTTCTTCCTGTTTTTCTCCCGGGCAATGAAGGCCAGCGAGGCGAACATGCAGGCGTTCTCCGCCGGGATGGGACGCATCGACAACGCGGTGGTCGAGTTCGTCAACGGTATTGCGGTGGTCAAGGCCTTTGGTGACAGCGGCAAGGCGCACAGCCGTTATCGCCAGGCGATCGATGAGTTCGCCCAGGCGTTCATCGGTTTCACTCGTCCATTGGTGGCCTCGATGGCCAATGCCAACGCGATGATCGCGCCGGTCGCGGTGCTGAGCGTGGTGCTGCTGTTCGGTACGCTGTTCGTGGCCCAGGGCTGGATCGCGGCGGCGGATGTCCTGCCGTTCGTGCTGGTCACTCCCGGCCTGTGCGGCCCTTTGCTGTTGCTGCACTACATCACCCATGAGCTGAGCCACGCCACCGGCGCTGCCCGCCGGGTGCAGGCCTTGCTGCAGACGCCGGTGCTGGAGGCGCCGGCGCCCGATATGCAGCAGTCGCCCAAAGGCTGCGAGGTGCGTTTCGAGGGGGTTGGCCATGCCTATGACGCCGAGCACCAGGTGCTGACAGACGTCAGCTTCTGTCTCGCACCGGGCAGCACCACGGCGATTGTCGGTCGCTCCGGTGCCGGCAAGTCGACCCTGGCCCGGTTGCTGCTGCGCTTCTTCGACCCGAGCACGGGCCGCATCACCCTGGGCGGTGTGGACCTGCGCCATCTTGAGTGCTCCAGCCTGTACCGGCACATCGGCTTCGTGCTGCAGGACGTGCGCCTGATCCACGCCAGTGTGCGCGACAACATTGCCTTGGGCAGGCCCAGCGCCAGCCAGCAGGAGATCGAGGCGGCGGCGCGCATCGCCAACCTCCACGAGCGGATTCTCGGCCTGCCACGCGGTTATGACTCGGTGGTCGGTGAAGACGCAGCCTTGTCCGGCGGCGAGCAGCAGCGGTTGAGCATTGCCCGCGCGGTGCTGCTCGACCCGCCGGTGCTGGTGCTCGACGAAGCCACGGCGGCGGCCGACGCCGAAAGCGAGGCCGCGATCCAGGATGCGCTGGCGCACTTTGCCGAAGGCCGCACGCTGCTGGTCATCGCCCATCGACTGGACACGGTGATGCACGCCGACCAGATCATCGTGCTCGACAACGGCGCGCTGCTTGAGCAGGGCCGCCACGGCGAATTGCTCGCCCGCCGCGGACTCTATGCGCAGCTGTGGGCGCAGGGCGGCTACTCACACTCTGAACCACGGGTGGTGCCGTCATGCTGAAGCCCTTTGTGCAACTGTTGGGCAGCGATATGCCGGTGCTGCGTCGCTACGTCTGGCTGGCGGTGGTGTATGGCCTGCTCAGCGGGCTGACCCTAGTGACGCTGGTGCCGGTCCTCAGCCGACTGCTGGTGGGTGATGTACGTGCTGCGGCGCCCTGGCTGCTCCTGACCCTGGCCGGCATGCTCGCCTGTTGGGCCTGCCGGCGTCGGGTGGAGAGAGCGGGGGTGGCAGTGGGCGTGAGCCTTTTGCAGGGCGCGCGGCAGCGCATCGGCGATCACGTCACGCGCCTGCCCCTGGGCTGGTTCAACGCGGACAACACCAGCCGTCTCGGCCATCTCATCAGCCAGGGCATGATGGCAGTGGCGCAACTCCCGGCCCACGTGTTCACCCCGGTGATCAGTGGTGCGGTGACACCGCTGGTGATCATGGTCGCGCTGTTTTTCCTGCACGGGACCATGGGCCTGATCGCGTTGTTGGCGCTGCCGATCCTGGCGGCCGGCCTGCTGCTCATAGCGCGCTTGGGGCGCCACGCGGACCAGGCCTTCCAGGGGCATTTTGCCGACGCCAGCCAGCGCATGGTCGAATTCGCCCAGGCCCAGTCGGTGCTGCGTGCGTTCAACGGGGAAGGCGGTGGTACTGCGCTGCTGGAACAGGCCATCGACCGGCAGCGCCAAGCGGGCACGCGGCTGATCTACCAGACCTCGCTGTCGGTGGTGCTCAATGCCTGGCTGGTGCAGGCGATCTTCGCCGCCTTGCTGATTGCCGCCGCCCTGTGGCTCAACGTCCATCTGGACAGCACATTGGAAACGGGCTCGGTGGTGGCGGTGATCGTCGCGCTGATATTGGCCAGCCGCTACATCGATTCGTTGCTGGACGTGGCCAGCTACGCGGAGATTCTGCGCAACGCCTACGGCCAGCTCGAAGCCGTGCAGCGACTGTTTGCGGTCCAGCCCCTGGTCGAGCCGGATCAGCCGCAGGCCCCGCGTGACGGCTCGATCGAGTTGCGCCAGGTGAGCTTGCGCCATGGGCCGGATCAGCCCGAGGTGCTGCGTGACATCAGCCTGCAGATCGCCCCTGGCAGCCTGACGGCGCTGATCGGCGCCTCCGGTTCGGGCAAGACCACGCTGCTGCGCTTGGTCGCGCGGTTTTTCGAGGCGAGCCAGGGCAGCGTACGGGTGGGTGGTGTCGATGTGCGGCAGATGTCCAGCGCTCAGTTGGCCGGGCAGATCAGCCAGATTTTCCAGGGCAGCTATCTGTTCCAGGGCAGCATTGCCGACAACATCCGCATCGGTAAGCCCGAGGCCAGCGATGCCGAAGTCCTCGACGCGGCGCAGCAGGCCGGCGTCGGCGAACTCATCCAGCGTCTGCCCCAGGGCCTGCAGACAGCGGTGGGCGAGGGCGGTGCGCAGTTGTCGGGTGGTGAACGCCAGCGCATCGCGATTGCCCGTGCGCTGATCAAGGACGCCCCGATCCTGTTGGTGGACGAAGCCACCGCCGCCCTCGACGCGGAGAACCAGTTGATCATTGCCCAGACGCTGGCCAGGTTACGCGGCCGGCGCACCCTGCTGGTGATTGCCCACCAACTGTCCACGGTGTCGATGGCCGATCAGATCCTGGTGCTCGAAGAGGGCCAACTGGTCGAGCAGGGCCCGCCGGCGGTATTGCGTGCCAGCTGCGGGCGCTATGCGCATTACCTCGAACAGCGTCAGGCCGCCAAGGGTTGGCGGATCGCTGCAGCGTCCCACAGTGAAGCCCACTGATGCGGGCCCCCTGGTTTGTGTTGTTGCTGGCGCTGTGCGTTGCATCCCTGCTGGTGGGGGTGCGACAGCTGGAGTGGTCGCAGCTGTTTTCGCTGTCCAGCGATGCCTGGCTGACCTTGACGGCCAGCCGCCTGCCACGCCTGGCCGCGTTGGTGCTGACCGGGATCGGCCTGGCGGTGTGCGGAGTGATCCTGCAGCACATCGTGCGCAACAAGTTTGTCGAGCCCGGCACTACGGGCGGACTGGACGCGGCCAAGCTCGGCATCCTGGCGTCGCTGGTACTGGCACCCACGGCCGGCACCCTGGGGCGGATGCTGTTCGCGCTGCTGTTCTGCTTCGTCGCGGGTTTGCTCTTCGTGCTGATCATCCGGCGTATCCGCTTCAAGAGCGCGGTGCTGGTGCCGGTCATCGGCTTGATGTACGGCGGGGTGTTGAGCGCCATCGCCGAGTTCTACGCCTATCGCAACAACATCATGCAAAGCATGCAGGGCTGGCTGCTGGGGGACTTTTCCAGGGTGGTGCAGGGCAACTACGAAATCATCTACCTGATCCTGCCGATCGTCGGGCTGACCTACCTCTATGCCCACCGTTTCACCGTGCTCGGCATGGGTGAGGACCTGGCCAGCAGCCTGGGCTTGAACTATGGGGCGACGGTGGCGCTGGGCCTGTTGCTGGTGGCGGTGACCGTGGCTGCCACGGTGATCACCGTCGGCTCGATCCCTTTTGTCGGGCTGGTCATTCCCAATCTGGTGGCGCTGCGCTATGGCGACAACCTGGGCCGTACGCTGCCCATCGTGGCCTTGTCGGGGGCATCGTTGCTGCTGGTCTGCGACATCCTCGGGCGCCTGCTGATCTACCCATTCGAGGTGCCCATCGGCCTGACCGCCGGCAGCGTGGGAGGCGTGCTGTTCCTGGCGCTGATCTTCTGGAGGCAGCGATGATGCGCCGACATTCGCAGTACCTGGCCTGGGCAGGGGTGCTGGTGCTGGCCCTGGTGTTCGTGATCGCCGGTTCGGGGCTGGATTTTACCTACGTGATTCCCAAGCGGCTCGCCCGGCTGGCGGCGATGCTGATTGGCGGGGTCTGTATCGCGTGGTCATCGATTACGTTCCAGACCCTCACCGGCAACCGGATACTGACCCCGGCGATCATGGGCTACGAGGCGGTCTACCTGCTGTTGCAGGCCCTGCTGATTCTGTTCTTGGGCACCTACAGCCTGGTGTTGCTCGGGATCACCGGCAACTTTCTGCTGTCGGTGCTGGTGATGTTCGCCTATTCGTGGCTGATCCATCACTGGCTGTTCCGCAGCGGCAGGAACAACCTGTATGTCCTGCTGCTGCTTGGGCTGGTGCTGAGCATGGTGATCACCACCTTCACCCAGTTTGTCCAGCTCAAGGTCAGCCCCGGCGAGTTTTCCGTGCTGCTGGGCTACAGCCAGGCCTCTTTCAACCGGGTGCAACCGCAGCAACTGTTGTACTCGGGGCTGCTCGTCACGGCGGTGTGCCTGGTGGGCCTGAAGACCCTGCCAACCCTGGATGTGCTGTCCCTGGGGCGGGACCAGGCGATGTCCCTGGGCGTCGACTATCGGCGCAGCGTGCGCCTGCATCTGGCGTTGATCGCCACCCTGGTGGCGGTTTCCACCAGCCTGCTGGGGCCCACGGCGTTCATGGGCATCTTCGTCGCCAACATCACCTATGCCCTGTGCCGGACCTTGCGCCACCGGGTCACGCTGGCGCTGGGCAGCGCGATTGCAATCGGCATGTTCATCAGCGCCCAACTGCTGGTCGAGCATGTCTTCAACTACAAGACCACCGTCGGCATTCTCGTCAACCTGGTGTGCGGCGGGTATTTCCTGGTGCTGATGGTGCGTACCCGAGGAACTCCATGATCACTGTCCACGACCTGCACAAGGCCTACGGCGCCAAGACTGTTGTGGGCGGCGTCGATGCCTGTTTTCCCGCACAGCGGCTGACCTCGCTGATCGGCCCCAATGGCGCCGGCAAGAGCACATTGCTGATGATGATCGCGCGGTTGATGGCGCCCACCCGCGGCGAGGTGCGCATCGAGGGCCGCCCGGTGGCCGGCATCCCTGTGGCTGAGTACGCCAGGCGCGTCGCCACCTTGCGTCAGGCCCCGGACTTCAACCTGCGGCTGACGGTGGAGGAACTGGTTGCCTTCGGGCGCTTCCCCTACAGCCGTGGTGCGCTGACCCGGGAAGACCGGCGGGTCATCGACGAGGCCATTGCCTTCTTGTCGCTGGAGCCGCTGCGCCAGGCCTACCTCGACGAACTCAGCGGCGGCCAGCGGCAGATGGCTTTCCTGGCCATGACCATCGCCCAGCAGACGGATTACCTATTGCTGGATGAGCCGCTGAACAACCTCGATATCAAGCACGCCGTGCAGATCATGCGCGCGCTGCGGCGCCTGTGCGACGAACAGGGGCGCACGGTGATCCTGGTGGTCCACGACATCAATTTTGCCGCCAGCTATTCCGACCACATCGTGGCGATGAAGGGCGGGGCGGTGCAGTGCGCCGGCAGCGTCGCCGAGGTGGTGACCGAAGCCCGGCTGGGCGAGCTGTACGGCCTGGACTTCGAGATCACCCATGGCCAGCGCGGGCGCCTGTGCAACTACTTCAACCCATAAGAGAACGGCAATGATGTTCAATCACAGATACCGGCGGTGGCCGTTGGCCCTGCTGATCGGGGCGGCTGTCGCGGTGCAGGGCTGCAACGACAAACCCGGCGCACCTCCCTCGGCCGCCACTGCGCCACCCTTGGCGCCGGCGGACCATGCACCGGTCACCGTGCAGCACCAGTTGGGCTCGACGCTGATCGAGCATGTTCCGCAGCGGGTAGTGGCCCTGGACATGAATGAGGTCGACTTCCTCGACCAGTTGGGGATTACCGTGGCGGGCATGCCGAAGGACTTCGTCCCGCATTTTCTTGCCCGCTACAAGGACGCGGCGAACGTCGAGGACCTGGGGGCGATTGTCCAGCCCAATCTGGAGCGGATCCATGGCCTCAAGCCCGACCTGATACTGATCACCTCGCTGCAGGCCAATCACTACCGGGAGCTGAGCGAGATGGCGCCGACGCTGCATTTCGATGTCGACTACCGCGACAGCGAGACCCGGCACATCGAAGTCATCAGGGACCACCTGCTGAGCCTGGGGCAGATCTTCGGCAAGTCGGCACTGGCCCGGGAACAAGCCGCGGCGCTTGAGGCCCAGGTCGAGGAGGCCCGGCGTATCACCCAGGGTCGCCCCGAGAAAGCACTGGTGGTGCTGCACAACAACGGCGCCTTCAGCTCGTTCGGCGTGCAGTCGCGATATGGCTTCATCTTCAACGCCCTGGGGGTCAAGCCCGCCAGCCCGACGGCCGAGGCCGGCCTGCACGGTCAGCCGATTTCCAGCGAGTTCATTCAGCAGGCCAACCCCGACATCCTTTATGTGGTGGACCGCACGGCAGTGATGGAGCGGCGCCCGGTGATGGACGCCCAGAGCATGGGCAACCCGTTGCTGCGCCAGACCAATGCCTGGAAAAACGGCCGGGTGATCTTTGTCGACGCCCAAGCCTGGTATGTCACCGGGGCCAGCCCGACCTCCCTGAAACTGATGATCGCCGACGTCCTCAAGGGCTATCGGGACTGACTCGGCCTTGGCCGTTGCCACGTGAATATTTGCTTATTAGCGATTCTCATTAAAAACAGCACTTCGATTCAGCTTTAAAAAATACAACAACCCTGCCTTCATCTCACAACGGAGTTCTAGCGTGAGCAAACGCCATTCCCACCCCCGTATTGCGCCACCCTGTGCAGTCTTTGCCCTGAACCGTACCGCTGCCGCCGTGCAGACGGTGCTGCTGGGCTTGAGTCTGGCGGTGATCGGGCTTCCCGCACAGGCCGAAAGTTCGAGTGCCGAGGAAGAGGAGCGCGGATTAACCTTGCCAGTCGCCACAGTGCAGGGCGAGATGGCCTTGCCCGCCGAGCTGCCGCCCACCTATGCGGGCGGGCAAGTGGCGACCGGCGGCCGGGTCGGCCTGCTGGGCAACAAGGACTTCATGGAGACGCCGTTCAGTACCATCAGCTACACAGAAAAATACATTGCCGACCGCCAGGCCAAGAACATCACCCAGGTCATTGCCGCCACCGATCCGGCGGTATTCAGCAACGGCCTGACCGGCACCTTCAGCGAGAACTACTCCATCCGCGGTTTCGCCAGCAGCATCAGCGACGTGACGGTTGGCGGGCTGTTCGGTATGGCCCCCTATTACCGGATCTCGCCGGAAATGTACGAGCGCATCGAGGTGCTCAAGGGCCCGTCGGCCCTGCTCAACGGCATGCCGCCGGGGGGCTCGGTGGGCGGCACTGTCAACCTGGTGCCCAAGCGTGCCGGGGAGGAGCCGCTGACGCGCCTGACCACCACCTACATGTCCGATGCACAGTACGGCGGGCACCTGGACGTGGGCCGGCGCTTTGGTGAGAACCAGCAGTTTGGCGTGCGCTTCAACAGTGTCTACCGGGATGGCGACGGGGCGATCGACCATCAAAAGCCCAAGACCCAGCTGAACGCCCTGGGCCTGGACTGGCGTGGCGAACGGGTCAGGCTTTCCGCCGATCTCTATGACAGCGAGGACCGCGTCCGCGGACAAAACCGCGGGATCAGCCTGGCTTCCGGCGTCTCGGTGCCCAAGCCACCGAAGTCGGACACCCTGTTGAATCCCGATTGGGGCTATGTCGAAACCCGGGACAAGGGCGCGATCTTGCGCGGCGAGTTCGACCTCAGCGACCACCTGATGGCCTATGCCGCCTATGGCGCCAGCAAGACCCACTACGCCTACAACGGCACCATGATGGCTACGGTGTTCAATGACGCGGGCGACTTTCGCACCAGCATGGGCCAGCTCAAGCAGGACCTGGAAAAGACCTCGGGGGAGCTGGGCTTGAAAGGTGATTTCAAGACCGGGCCCGTGAGCCATAACTGGTCGGTGAATGCCACCCACTACGGTGACAAGCAAAAGGACTATGGGCGCAGATCGGTACCCGGGGCGGACTGGGTCACCAATATCTACAACCCGGTCTGGGGCCCGGCCGCGGCTGCCAGCTGGCCGCTGATTGCCCACACTGAAAACCGGCTGACCAGCTATGGCCTGGCGGACACCCTGTCGATTCTCGAGGACCAGGTCCAACTGACCCTGGGCGTACGCCGCCAGCAGGTGCTCACCGACAGCTTCAGCACCCAGACCGGACAGCGCAGCGATCGTTATGACGAAAGCGCCACGACGCCAGCGGCGGCCTTGCTGATCAAGGTCACCGACCAGGTTTCCGTGTACGCCAACTACATCGAAGGCCTGAGCAAAGGCGCCAGTGCGCCGATGGGGGCGAAAAACGTGGGAGAGGTGTTCGCGCCCTACAAGTCCAAGCAGAAAGAGCTTGGTGTGAAGCTTGATCTCGGTGACTTCACCCACACCCTCAGCCTGTATGAAATCACCCGCCCCAGCGGTTATCTCGACCCGGACACCGAGATCTTTTCCTTTGGTGGCGAGCAGCGTAACCGTGGCATCGAGTGGGGCTTCTTCGGTTCGCCGCTGAGCGACGTGCGCCTGATGGGCGGCGTGGCCCGTGTCGACCCCAAACTCACCAAGACCGCGGGGGGTGTCAACGAAGGCAAGACAGCCATCGGCCAGCCCACGCTGCAAGGCAAGCTGGGGGTGGAATGGGATACCCCGGTCATCGAGGGCCTGACACTGACGGCCAACGCCACCTCCGTGTCCCAGCAGTACATCAGCGCCGACAACTCGCAGTCGATTCCGGGCTACACCATTTTCGATGTGGGCACGCGCTACGCCCTGCAGGTTGCCAGCCGCCCGGTGACCTTGCGCGGTAACGTCAGCAACCTGACCAACAAGGCCTACTGGGGGACGCCGTTATTGTCCAGCCTGGGCCTGGGGGCGCCGCGCACCTTTGAGCTGTCGGCTACGGTGGATTTCTGAGGAGCGAGTGGGGCTGGGATTCTGGCGGCATATGCCGCCGCAATCCAGGTGAAGATCTCACCGAGGTTTGAGCGCTTTGGCTCCTTCAGATTGCCGGGGGCTTGGGTCGGGCAGGGAGTGATCGGACACTCCCTGTATTCGGGCTCTGTCCCAGAGACAACATCTGGATAGAATTTTATCGGGCAGAGAAACCTCTCCATATGACGCAGAGAGGCTGGTATTCATGAAGTGATTTATTCGCAGCGAGCGTTCGTCCAACCCTTTGAGTGGACCATTATTTTATCTATGTAGGATGCCAAATGCTTATAAGCGGCAGAAATTTCCTCTATTTCCATCCAGTGTATTAGGTGCTGCTGGGTCCACCGGCTTAGCTTTTCTAGTTGTTGTGGGAGGAGCTGGATTTTTATGGCTTGTTCCTGTGCATTTCCCAGAAACAGGAAGGGCAGCAGGACTTTGTTGCGGTTAAGATCATGGTCGAAAATATTGAATGCGTTCAGCTCGGTCCCTGGCTTGAGGGATAGACTCTGGAATTCTTGATTTGCGTAAAAAAAGTAACGGGAGTTTCCGTAGTTGCTTCTAACTACGGCGTTGAGTTTGGTAGATATTGCGGAATCATCCCAGGGGTCTTGGGTGGAAAGTTTGAGGCTGTAGTAAAGGGTTTGTATCCTGCGGTTATCTTCTAAGGGCGAGTCAGTATTTTCCAAGTCGGCTGCATATTTTAGTAGCGACTCGGGTAGCGGGAACTCAGAAGTTGTAATTTTAATACTTGAATTGGTTTTTTTTGACCATTCCTTGAGGATTATTCCGCTCATGACGTCAAAGTCGGACTCGTAGAAGGTTATGTCAAAAGTACTCGAGTAAGACTCTGTCATGTAATTTGTTGCCGCTAACGTAAAACTTGAAAGTCTTAAACAGTCTCTGATTGTATTTTCATGGGTTTTGGGTTTTAAGTCGGTCCATGCGTCACCCAATATATTGGCCAGTGGCGCCCACTGCTCGCCATAGTGATATTCCATTATTTTTAAAAATAGTGAATAGTCCTTTCTGCAGCAATTCAAGCGGTCGAAACGCTTGTCGTGCGGTGCGTCAAGATCCTTTTCTATGCAATGCATAAGTGCTTTCAGGGTGAGGTTTTTCAACTTCGCATGTGCATTTTGAGAGACCTTGTCTCTATTGAAGCTCAACCAGGAGTCCGCAGTGCCAGATAAAATGTCAATCTTGATGTCTACATTGGGAATGTGAAGATTGCCGGGCTGGAAATACTGCCCTCGGTAAAAGGTCAAGAATGTTTCGTCTTGATCGAATGCTATATGTGGTTTGTATTGCATCCTGAGCTGGATATTTTCTATCTCGATGAAACGCCAGCTATCTGCACCCTTGTCGTTGTTTGAATGGTCAGCGTCAGGCAGATCATATTTGTCATCGCTGGTTGTGAGCGATCCTGTGATCGGGATTAACGAGCTCTGGGCGAAGTCGGCAACCTTGTCAAAAATGCTTGCTGCCTGATAGGGGAGAGAATTATCGAGTATGGGGTCATGTTTTTGAACGATTTTGAAGGCAGTCGTTTCTTCGTTGTTTACTGACCAGTCTTCGGGAAAGGCGTCCAGTTCAAGCTTCAGGCTTATCTCTGTGCCATAGGGGTGTGACAGGTCTGCGGGGAGCTTCCTGAAAACAACCAATCCGTTTTTCGGTCCGGTGGGGCTATACATCGTGATGGAAAAAATATCGTTGTTGGTGATGTTCTTGGTGACGATGGATAGCTCGTCGCACAGCATGAAAGCGCTTTGCAGGCCGATGCCGAAGGCACCTGAAGGTTTCATCCATTCGGGCATCTGTTGAATAACTTTTTGACGGCTCAGATTTTTTTGAGAACTTCCAATCCTCAGCATGAACTCCAGATCGGATTGGGTAATACCTGTGCCACAGTCCCTTATTTTAAGGTGCCATGTTGTTTTATCTGATGTGACATCTTGCTTTTTCATCTCTTCAAGAGTGACAACTATTGGCAGTGACTCAAGCAGGCCCATCGAGTTGTCAGGGCTGTCCCAAGTAGGGGAGATGTGTTGCATTTTGTTGGTTAGCCATAATTTCAGCAGTGTCGCGTCAACAGCGTTCTGCAAGAGCTCGCGAATACAAGCAAGTTTACTGCCATAGAGGTTTTCACCTTGGAGTAGTTTGATGGCTTTTTCCGAGTCGAGAGTAAATGCAGGACGCTCGCCATCTTTGAGGATCTGCAAGTCCCCGCTGAGTTTTACGGAAATCGGTCCCAACGTCGGCAGTAGTCCTAACTCCCTGTTAGGGACTATGTCCCGCCAGTTTTCTCTCTGGTTAGCGACTTCCTGTTGTAGCCAGTCAAACCATTTGAATGCCTCGAGATAGCCGTCGATTGTTTCACATTCTGCGCTGAGCTCAATGCGCTCAGGATCGATTCTGAGATGACGCATGCCGGCATGTTTATCCTCATGCGCCTTGCTTAGGGGCGAACGATGCTCTCCGGCAATCCCTTGCATGACCGGGCAGAATCTATTGTCATCGAGGTCTAGCAAATCGCCCATTCGCAACATGCAAGCGACGAATCTTGGATGGCAGTCATCCTGGCCTAGCCCTGACTCACGAAACGGCAATCCCCCAGGAGCCATCAGATCTTTAAAGGTTGAGCCGTGCATCTGGCAGACTCGGCCGAGCATTCTGAATAACCGCGCAGGTATCAGTTCGGTGCGGGGCGAACTCAGGCCAATCGACGCCATGGGAGAGCGAACTATTTCTTCGGCTCGTTCCGGGTGTTTTCTTCGAAACCACTCGGCCAGAAATTCTCGTAACTTGATGAGCATTTCAATGGGGCTGTTGTTCTCGAAAATCAGACCGGTATCCGATCTGTTTCTAAATGCACAGGCAAAGGCGTGCAGATCGTGATAGGGCTGGGCACAGAGAGACTCGACATAGTCTGAAAAGCCAGGTTCATTAATGGCTTTTTCAAGGTCAGCATGGGGCACCACCATGCCTATGTCGTGCCAGTAAGCGGCTTCCAGAATCAGCCAGGTGTCCGTTGCGGACAGCAGGCTTATATTTTCCCCAAGCAACCTTTCAATGTTGACCAGTATTTGCTTGCTGTGTGATTCGTCGTGGCGGCTGTAGTGAGGAAATAATCCGCTGATGGTTTGCAGCGCCTTGGGAATTAACCTCTCGTCAAAGTCCCACTGGCTGGCCAGCAGGTTTAACGCTGAATGTTCAGCAGATTTATTTTTCAGGTGTTTGACCAGCAAATCCGCCATAAGTCGTAATCTCCGTTCCTTCGTCACATGACTCAAGTGGCGTGCATATTTCCAATCAGGCTAGCCGGAGGAGGGGAGCGTTACGCCAAGCTTGAGATCAAAAGGGCGTACTTTATCTGGGTGATGGCTATTTGGCATAGTGTGGGGCGAAGGAGACAGTGGAAAATAGAGCCATCAACTCTGACTTCCAGGCCTTGGAAAATCGACGTACTAACGAGCAAGCCTTTCTGTACCAGCTTGAGCACTCTGGACAAAAAGTAGTATCGCGGCCTCCTTAAGACAACGGTGCAGCGTGGCCATTGCAGCAGGACTTTTTCCATACGTTCAGCCGTGTGCCCCCGTTGGTGTCGTTCCTTCAGGCGCCCTGCGATGAGGTTCCGTTCTCGATACCCGGAAGGATTGATTGGGTGCGGCAGGTCAAACATGGAAACAAGCTCGCCAGAACTTTACAGCCTCCTGCGCCGCTTCTACGTCCTTCACGCATTCGTTCCCGAAAATATCTGTGCCTTGTAGTGCCGTTCTCTCTCACCAGACACGTCCGAAGACATGATGATCCGTGTCGAAAGCGCTCACAGTAGAACGCTGTTCATGGGGCAGGGCCGCTCGCACCTGTATATCGCCGTAGCCATGCACCACCTGGTGATTGCTCGACTGGAACAGGCCCAGCGTTTCCAACGGGGCTTGCCGAGGACCAGCAGCAGAGCACGGTTAGTGGCTTTCAGGCCCTGTGCAAGGCAGTCTGTGAGAGAAGAAGTCCGGAGGTGATTCAGGCCATATTCAGCTCGTGAACAGGTGGTGTTCATCTACAGCCGCACGTTGTTGTAACTCCTACGATGCATTGAGTGATGTCACAGCTCGCCTGGCTGGGGTTGGCCTGATCGCATCGCCATACACGTTCTAGTTTCACCTTCAGGAGGAGCTGCTTAGTCAGGTTCGATCGCTGTTGTCCCGCCGATGCATCTACGTTGCGAGAAGCCGCTGTTGCGGGGCGATCACACCAACTGATCAAACAATCCCGTCAATCACGATATGCCGGTGCCCACGACTGCATTGCTCAATCCGGGCCTCGACCTTGTAAACGCTGCGCAGCATCAGTTCGGTAATCACTTCCTGGCTCGGGCCGCTGCCTTGAGTGGTGCCGTCGGCAATCACCAGGACCTGATCGGCAAAACGCAGCGCCTGGTTGAGGTCGTGGATGGCAATGAACACAATCACTTGGTTCTTGCGGGCCAGACTGCGCATGAAGTTCAGCACCTGAACCTGTCGATGCATATCGAGGGCGCTGGTGGGTTCGTCCATCAGCAGTATCTCCGGCTCCCTGACCAGGGTTTGGGCGATGGACACCAACTGCTGCTGACCGCCGCTGAGCTCTCCGAGGTTACGAAAGGACAACTCGCTGATGCCCAGCGCCGTCAGGGTCTCGTCGACCAGTGCCAATTCGTCATCGTGCACGGTCCATCCCGGTGCCAGTTGCTTGCGTGCCAGCAACACCGATTCATAGACCGTTAACCGCGCGCTGGCATTCAGACCCTGAGGCATGTAACTGATGCCTGCAGGACCTTTTTTCGAGTCCTGCAATATCACCTGCCCGGGGCCGTCGATCAGCCCCGCCATGCGCTTGAACAGCGTCGATTTGCCGGCCGCATTGGGGCCAACCACGGCGACCACCTGGCCACCGAAAAAAGCCGCCGTCGAAACACCGCGAATAATCTCGCGCTGCGCGTATTGGGCGCCGAGGTTTTCAAGTTGCAACTTCACCATGAGTTTTTCTTCCCGCCGAGGATCAGAGAGATGAAGAACGGCACGCCAATCAGTGACGTGACCACGCCAATGGGGAAAATCGCGCCGGGGATCAGTGCTTTGCTAATTACGGAACTGGCCGACAGAATCAATGCGCCGGTTAGCAGCGCGGCCGGCAGGAAGAACCGCTGGTCTTCACCGATCAGCATGCGGGCGATGTGCGGCCCGACCAGGCCGATGAAGCCGATGGTGCCGACAAAGGCCACTGGAAACGAGGCCAGCAGGCTGACCATGATCAGTGTCTGAAAGCGCAGGCTGCGGACGTTGATGCCGAAGCTGGCGGCCTTGTCGTCGCCCAGGCGAAGGGCGGTCAAGGCCCAGGCGCGTTTGGCGAAGATCGGCAGTGTGATGAGGATGACCAGGCAGATCACCCCGAGTTTCGGCCAGGTGGCTTTGGTCAGGCTGCCCATCGTCCAGAACACCACGGCGGCTACCGCTTGCTCGGTGGCAAAGAACTGCACCAGCGCCAACAAGGCGTTGAAGGTGAACACCAGGGCAATGCCAAGCAGCACAATGGTTTCGGCGGTCACGCCACGTCGCAGGCTCAGGAAGTGGATCAGCAACGCCGACAGCATGGCCATGATGAAGGCGTTCAGCGGCACCATGAATTGTGCCGCCAGCGGGAACAGGGCGACGCCGAATGCCAGCCCCAGGGCGGCACCGAAACTGGCGGCTGCGGAAATGCCCAGGGTGAACGGACTGGCGAGCGGGTTGTTGAGGATGGTCTGCATCTGCGCGCCCGCCAGCGACAACGCCGCCCCGACGGCCACCGCCATCAACGCCACCGGCAGGCGAATGTCCCACATGACCACGCGCACCTGCGGGGCCGCGCTGCTCGGCGAAAGCAGCGCGCCAAGCACGTCCTTGACGCTGTAGTTGGCCGGGCCCAACGCCAGGTCGAGCAGCACGCTGCACATCAACACGATTGCCAGCCCGGCAAGGATCAGGCACTTGCGCAGCACCAAACGGCGGTAGGTTTCGCGCTGCCGGGCCACGGCCTGGGTTAGCGTGCTCATGGTTTGACCTCGGGCTTGCGCAAGCTGACGAAGTAGCCCGACTCATACGGCACCGGCAGGAAACGCTCATGCAGCTCGCGCAATGATGCGTCCGGATCGAGGTCGGCAAACAACTCTGGATGGAACCATTTCGCCAACTGCTGGATAGCGGCGAACTGGTAAGGGCTGTTATAGAACTGATGCCAGATGGCATGGAAGGCTTGATGCTCCTGGGCCTTGATACCCGCATAGGCCGGGCGTTGGGTGTACCAGGCAAGCTTCTTCCGGGCTTGGGTCATGTCTGCGCCGGGGCCGACACCGACCCAGTGGCCTCCCGGGGCAAAGGCTTCCCAGTTGGCGCTGGTGACCACCACGTGCGCCGGGTTGGCGACTATGACCTGCTCGGGGTTCAACTGGCCGAACGTGCTGGGAATGATGCTCCGGGCTATGTTGTTGCCCCCGGCCATGTCGACGAAACGACCAAAGTTCTCGTTGCCGAAACTCAGGCAGCAATCATCGGTGTAGCCGCCGATGCGTTCGATGAACACGTCGGGGCGGGGCGGGTGGCTGCGTTCGATGACGTCTGTGACGCGATGAATCTGCTGGTTGCGAAAATCGATGAAGGCCTGGGCCCGTTGCTCTTTGCCAAACAGTTGGCCGAACAGGCGCATGGTCGGTTCGGTGTTCTGCATCGGGTTGTTGCGAAAGTCGACATACACCACTGGGATGCCCAGGGCGTCAAGCTTTTCGATATAGCGTGCATCTTCGGTTGCATGCTGTGCTTCGATATTGAGGATGATCACATCGGGTTGCTGGGCTATTGCCTGTTCGATATCGAAGGTCCCGTCTTCAAACCCGCCGAAGGTTGGAACCTTGGCAATCTCGGGAAACAGGCGCAGGTAGGCGTTGTAGGTGTCAGGGTCAGACTGGATCAGATCCTTGCGCCAGCCGACGATGCGTTCGAAGGGGTTGTGTGTGTCCAGTGCGGCGACCAGATACAGCTGTCGGCCCTCGCCGAGAATGACCCGCCTGACCGGCAGGTGCACCTTGACCTTGCGTCCCAGCAGGTCGCTGACCTCGGTACGTACTGCGTTCGCCTCGGATGCGTGGGTACTGAGGGGCACCAGGGAAAACAGGCTCAGCAGTCCAGCCAGCAGCGCCGCAACAACCAGGCTGCGTCGATCGAAAATCACCATGGTCAAAGCCTTTGCAAAGTCAGGTCGGCCAACGGTTCACACCGTCAGCCGGCTGAACGTTTCAGAAATCGACAGTTGCCGAGAGTAATAAGGTGCGCGGTGAACCCTGGGAAAATGCGCCGTAGGAGGCGACGCCCGACCAGTACTTGTGGTCGAGCACGTTCTGCACGGTGGCGCGAAAAGTGATCGGCCGCTGATCGATGCGAGTGGAGTAGCGTGCACCGACATCAAAGCGGGTCCAGTCATCCAGCTTCTGGGTGTTGGCCAGGTCGGCGTACTGGCTGCCGGTATGGATCGCTCCCCCGGTCAACGTCAGGCCTTCGATCCATGAGGTGTCCCATTCGGCCCACAGATTGGCTTGGACTTGCGGCACGCCCACCGGTTTATTGCCACGATTGCCAGCGACGGCCGTCTTGCTCAGTTGCGCGTCAAGCAAGGTCACGCCACCCAGTAGCCGGGTGCCTGGTGCCACTTCGCCGAACACGTTCAGTTCCAGCCCGCGGTTGCGTTGTTCGCCTTGCACCGCAAACACCCCGGACGCCAGCTCACCACTGGGTTTGGTGATTTGAAACAGGGCCAGGGTGGAGGTGAATACGTCGTAGTCGACCTTGACCCCGAGTTCGTGCTGGCGGGAAACGTAAGGAGCAAAGATCTCCCCGGCATTCGACGCGGTGGAGGGGGCAACGTCGCCCTTGCTCAGGCCTTCAAGGTAGTTGTAATAGAGTGAAACATGGTCCCAGGGCTTGAGCACTGCACCGAACAGCGGCGTGGTCCGGCCGTCGTCGTAGGCCGTGGAAACGGCTCCGGCCGCGTTGTAGTTGTCGGACTTGATGTTCTGTTTGCGCACGCCAAGGGTCACCTGGACGCGCTCGTCAAGTAACGCCAGGGTGTTGGCCAGCGCCACGCCGGTCAGTTCGCTGGCGGACACTTTCGGCGTATCCGGCTTGGGGATCGCGGGTTCGGGGCGATCCACGGGGTGATAGATGTTCGACAGGATCGGTGCGCCGGAGATGATCCCGCGGGACAGCACATCGCGATAGCGACTGACCTGCACGGTCGTGCGGTGACTGATGGGCCCGGTATCGAAGCGCAGGCGCACACCGGCGTCGAGGGTGTAGCGCTTGACTTCAAATTTGTAGTAACCGGGGATGGAAGAGGTGTCGCCAGCCGCATTGATAATGGTCGGGGTCTGGTCCGACATCCGTGCAACATCCGACTTGCCACCGCCGGCATGGGCGAAAACAGCCAGGGCGTCGCTGAGATCATATTCACCGGTGAGCAGGGCGGATTTGTCACGGGTTCGCGACCAGCCCCAATCCTGGCTGACATTGATACGACCGTTGGCTGCCGAGGGAATATCTACCCCCGGGGCGATCAGAAACGGCCGGGAAGCGGCGTCGAAGCGTTCTTGCTGATTGAGCCAGTCCAGGCTGGTGCGCAGGCGTTCACCCTGGTAGTCGAGGGATATTGCACCGATATCAACGTGACGGGACTGAGCATCGATCACCGTGTCGCCCAATTGGCTGCTGCCGTTGATGCGCACCCCAAACCGGCGATCTTCACCAAAGCGTCGGCTGACGTCGAGGTGGCCGCCCAGCTGAGAATCCAGCGCGTAACGGGTGGTAAAACGGGTCAGGTCTTGGTCGAGAGAACGCTTGGGTACTACGTTGATGACGCCGCCGACCGCGTTGTTGGGCGCCATGCCGTAGAGCAGGGCGCCGGGACCTTTGACCAGTTCGATGCGCTCGGCATAGTCGGTAAATACCCGGTAGTTGGGTGCCACGCCGTATACGCCGTCGAACGCCAGCTCACCGAGGTTGCCTTCACCAACGGGAAAACCCCGGATGAAGAACGAGTCGACAATCCCTCCGGCCTGTCCCGTGGAGCGCACCGACGAATCGCGTTCCAGCACATCACCGACGGTGACGGCCTGTTGATCCTTGATCAGCGCCGAGGTGTAGGTGCTGATGCTGAAGGGGGCATCCATCACATCGGTATTGCCGAGGATGCCCAGGCGCCCGCCATTGGCGACCTGTCCACCGGCATAGCTCGGTGGCAGGGTATCGCCGCGCTTGTCAGCACCGATCACCGTCGTCTCGTCCAGCGTCACCCGGGTTTGGATCAGGGTGTAGGTACCGTCGCTGCGCAACACCATTTCCAGGCCACTGCCTTGCAGCAAGCGCTTGACCGCCTCCTGGGTGGAGAAATGGCCGATCAGTGCCGGGCTGGTCAGGCCTTCGGTCAACGAGGGCTGGAACGACAGGGCGATACCGGCGTCCACGGCGAAGCTCGACAGGGTCGCGCCGAGCGGTCCCGAAGGCGTGTTGTAGGCACGGATCTCGACAGCGTCCAGTTGTGCAGGCACGACGGCCAAGGCCAATGGGCAAATGCTGCCCATCAGGGCCAGGCTGAGCAACGTACTGCGAATAATGGGTTTGAACTGACGATCCGGATGCAGATGGCGTGCCGCAGGCATGAATGGATGGACCTATGAACAGGGCAGTAGAGTTCTTCTTCTCAATAGCCAGCCGAGCGCAAAAAAAGTATCACCGGTGGGGCGATTTTTTTATCGGCTCAGGCGGGCGAGAGCATGATCCAGAGACCATTCAAATGGCCGCGGACCAGGATCGGGTAGGTCTGCGCCAGCATATTCAACGTGCGTGGGGTGTCGCTGATGGGATAGGCACCGGAAATCCGCAGGTCGGCCAACGCAGGGTCGAGGCGAACAATGCCCCGGTGATAGCGCGTCAGTTCGTCGATGAAGTCGGCCAGGCGCATCTTGTCGGCCATCAACATGCCACGTGTCCAGGCGCCTGTGTAACGGTCGGTGGCGGTGATCGGGCCGAAGGTGTGGGCAGAAAAGTCGGTACCTTGTCCTGCATTGATGATCAGCGGTGTTGCGCCTCGATTGTCTGCCAGTTCAACTTTAACCGCGCCTTCGAGCACCGCAAGGTGAGTGCGTGGCTGCCGTTCGCGCACCGTGAAGCGCGTGCCCAGCGCCTGCATCCGGCCTTGGCGGGTGCTGACCAGAAAGGGCCGGGGCAGCGGTGCATCATCTGGCGCGGTCTGCACCAGGATTTCACCTTCGCGCAGGTGAATGAGCCGTTGGCTGGCATCGAACCGCACGTCAATGGCGGTGTCGGTGTTCAGCGTGATTTTCGAGCCGTCAGCCAATGTCAGCTCCCGTTGTTGGCCGACAGGGCTGCGGTAGTCGGCGGTCCATTGCTGGGAATCTGCCAGTTTCCAGCTACCCCAACCGACCGGCAGGACCGCCAGAATCATCGCCAGCTTGCCCAGCGCTGCTCGGCGCTCAGGGCTGCTGGGGCGATCCAGTGTCGACATCGCCAGTGATGGCGGCAGGCCGCCGAGTTTGCTCTGTAACAATTTCGCTCGTGCCCAGGCGTGGCCGCGCTCGGGCGTGCTGGCTTTCCAGCGCTCCCACTCGGCCTGCTCCGGGTCGCTGAGTTCACCTTCACCCATGCGGATCAGCCAGTCGGCTGCCTCCTCGAGGGCTTGGTGTTTGAGGGACGGTTCACCGGGACGTGCGAGCATTCACTCCGCCAGCAACAGGCATTGCATGAAGGCCTGCTTCATGTAGCGCTTGACCGTGATCAGCGATACGCCCAATTGCTGGGCAATGTCGTCGTATTTCAAGCCGCTGATCTGCGAAAGCAGGAACGCACGTTTGACCAGCGGCGGCAAGGCGTCGAGCATCGCGTCAACTTCGTGCAGGGTTTCCAGCACCATGAACCGCAGTTCCGGTGAAGGCACTTCCTGTGGGGGAATGTGGGCGAGGGCGTCCAGGTAGGCGCGTTCCAGTGCTTTGCGCTGATACCAGTTGACCAGAATGCCCTTGGCCACGCAGCTCAGGTACGCCCGGGGTTGTTCGATGACAGTGACCTGGGAGGCGAGGATGCGGGCGAAGGTATCCTGCGCCAGATCCGCAGCATCCATGGCATTACCCAGTTTTTTTCTCAGCGTCGCGTATAGCCAGCCATGATGGCCGCTGTACAGGGCTTCGATCACGCGCAGATGATTGTCGTTATTGGCGGGAAGGGTTTCGCTCATGGCTGCAGGTTTTCATGCAATTGAGAAGTATTCCCAAGAGTAATTTACAACCCGACCAGGACGCAAGCGCCGAACGGCATCCCTGCAAGGCGCTTGGCAGACAGCGCCGTGAAGTGTTCATCGGGTGGATGTGCGACACGCTGTTGGCGCATTTCCGGGGCTCGATACCTGGTGCCTCGGCGCGACTGTTGAGGGCGGCGACTGCCCGCTGGAGCAGCGCATGCAGGTCGAGAAGGGCCGGCATCAGGCGCCGGAGCGTTGGAAGGGATCGGCAGCGCGGGACCACTTCAGTACGCTGGTTTTCAAAGCAGAAGCCAGCAGATCAATCCTCTGGCGAGGCAGGGTTCGGCTGCCCTGCTGCAGGGCGGTAGCGCAGCGTCATCAACGAAATCAGTGCCACCAGGTAGGCCAGGCACACGAACAGATAGGTGTACTGCAAGCCATAGGCCTGGCTGAGCATGCCACCCGCAGAAATGCCGGCGATCGAGGCGAATTGGGCAGTGCCCTGGGCGATCCCCAGTACCTGGCCCTGTCGCGAGTTGTCGGCAGTTTTCGAGATCAGCGCCATCAGCACGGGGGTCGTGGCACCCAGCAATACACCCCAGATGAAGTAGGCGATGACAAACACCAGGGGATTACGGGTGATGCCCGCCACGGCGGTCAGGGCGATACAGCCCATGACGATGTAGCTGATCCGATGCAGTGTGTCCTGCTGGCTGCGGTGTTCGAAATACCGCGACCATGCCGTGGCGGAAAGGATAAAGCCCAACGCCAGCAAGCCGTAGCACAAGCCGGCCACTGAGTGGCTCACCTCGAATATCGAGCTGACATACAGTGAGAAAACGCTCTGGGGCAGCATCCGCGCCAGCAGCAGAATGCCCATCACACTGAGCAGCGGCAGCAGCGCTGAACCTTGCCAGAGACTGGCGCAGCGAGCGGCCGGCGAGGCCTTGTCGATGACCGGCGCTCGCTTCACCGGTGGCACATTCGGCAAGGTGACTGCCGCGATTAGCGTGCACACCGCACACAGCGCCGAGGCCGTGATGTTGATCCAGAAGAACGTTGCGTAATCGAGGATCAAGCCACCGACGACTGCGCCGAGCAACGAGCCGACGTTGGTTGAAATCTGCAGAATGGCGAACAGCCGCGCCCGCCGCGACGGGGCCTCGATGCTGACGCCATACGCCTGTGCCGGAGCGATGTAGCCGGCGAAGGCGCCTTGCAGGAACCGCAGGATCAGAATGGCCCAGATATCACTGAAGAGAGCCAGCCCCAGTTGGGTCAGCGACAAACCGGCGAGCGCGCGGATCATCATCAGCTTGTGGCCATAGCGGTCCCCTATGCGGCCCCAGAATGCACTGCTCAGCATGATGCCGAGCATCGGCCCGACGTACACGGCGATGCTGGCGAAGCTGAAAAGCGATTCCGAGGTGGTGAGTCCTCGCAGGTGGAGAGGCCAGAATGGCCCGCTCATTTCCATCGCGCCCATGGAAACCAGCTGGATGGCAAAGAGAAGATAAATCAGGACCCAGACTCGCGAACCCTGAATGACACCTGCATGGGACATGAATCGACCTCGATCAAAGGCTAGCGAGCGGGCAGGCCGGAGAGGGTTGGCGACAGTGGTTGCACTGCAGCAACCGCCTGGGCAGCAAGGGGCACGGCCATGGAGCTGTCTGAGGTTGCGGTTCCCGCGATGCCGGCGCGACACGCTGGCGCATGGCCTTGAAGACAAGGTCGCTCTCGTCCCACAGGACCTCCCACAACCAAGAGTTGATCACACCCTGTTCCTTGGTCAGTCACAGGTTTGTTTGGTGTTGACGAGTGAGGAACACCGTGCCGAATACGAAGATGTACAGCGTTTCGATGAGACCGCGGGTCAGCAGACTACCCGTCTTGACCTTGGGTGAAAACAGCACCCGGTGCGCAAAGATATTTCCATATCCCCCTCGTTATGGGTTTGGCCCCCATTGCCGGTGACCCTGATCTTGCTGGAACAGCCGCATGGCGTGACTCGACCCGCTCAAGTCAAAAAACTTTACCGCGGGTGATACTTTTTCGCGGGTCGACTGGCAATAGGAGTAATAACCATTACCCATGCTGAATAGGATCCTCACGTCATGCCTGTTGTCAGTCGTCCTTGTGGTGAGCGGGTGCTAGCACTCGCCATTCGTACCGCCATGCTGAATTTTGTGTTGGTCGCCGGAAGCGCCAGTGCCTGGGCCGCGGGCCCCGAGCAACAAGAGGTTGCCGCCGACAAGACTGCAAACACTCCAGCGGCGACGCCGACCGACTCCAGCAACCCTGGGTTGATGCTCGACTCCACCACGATCAATGGCTATTACAGCGGCCCGACGTCGCTGCCGGAGGTGCTCGCCGGCGGCCAGGTCGCCCGCGGTGCAAGGCTGGGCATGATGGGCAACAAGGATGTGATGGACACCCCCTTCAGTGTCACCAGCTACACCGCCCAGACCCTGGCCGATCTGCAAACAGTCACCGTTGCCGATGCGCTGGAGCGTGATCCGTCGGTGCGTTCGACCGGTCAGACGGGAGGCATCGTCGACTCGTTTTTCATCCGTGGTTTTCCCGTCGGCGAAGGCAACCTCGGAGAGCTGGCCTACGACGGTGTGTACGGGGTAGCGCCCAACTACCGGGTATTTACCGAATACGCCGAGCGTGTCGAAGTGCTGAAGGGGCCGGGTGCACTGATGTACGGCATCTCGCCGAACAGCGGTGTCGGCGGAGTGATCAACATCGTTCCCAAGCGCCCGCTGGACGAGGACTTGACCCGGGTGACCAGCAGTTACGCCTCCGATTCCCAGGTGGGAGGTCACCTGGACATCAGCCGCCGCTTCGGTTCGGAGAATCAGTTCGGGGTGCGCTTCAACGGTAACCTGCAAGGTGGAGATACGGCCGTCAATGACCAGCACCGAGATTTGGGTGTCGGTGCCATTGCCCTCGATTATCGTGGTGAGCGCTTGCGCTTGAATCTGGACTTCATCAGCCAGAAAGAGAGCTATGAGGGCGCCTCGCGGCCGTTCACCATAGCGCCAGGCGTTGAGGTTCCTTCCGCGCCGAATGGCCGTACCAGTCTGCCGCAGAAGTGGGGCTGGTCGGACACCAAGGAGCAGTCGGCATTGCTCGGTGGCGAATATGACCTGAGCGATACGCTCAGCCTGTTTGCCCATGCCGGTGGCGGCAAATCGGATGTCAAGCGGATGTCTGACCAGGTACCGAGAATCCTCAACGAGGCCGGTGATACCAGCAATATTCCCGGCTACTACAAATTCAACGTTGATCGATCGACCGTCGATGTGGGTCTGCGCGGTGAGTTCGTTACTGGTGCGGTCAGCCACATGACCACCTTGATGGCAACCCGGTACCAGGACGAGTTGTCCCGTGGAATCAACAACGGCACTGAAATTCGCTCGAACATTTACCATCCGGTCGAGGTGCCGCAGCAATACATCAATTCGCCTAAAGTGCTGCGCATTTCCGAATCGCAGCTGTCGGGCGTCGCATTGACCGACACGCTATTGATGTTCGATGAGCGCTTCCAGCTGACCCTGGGTGTACGTCGGCAGGACATCGAGTCTCGTAACTACAACCCAGCGGGTTCGGTCAGTTCGAAATACAACGACAGCGCCACAACCCCGCTGGTTGGCGTGGTGATCAAGCCTTGGGAGGAGGTCTCGCTCTACTACAACTATGTCGAAGGGTTGAGCAAAGGAGACATTGCCCCCGGCACGGCTAGTAACGCCGGTGAGACATTCGCCCCGTACAAATCGAAGCAGCACGAACTGGGGGTCAAGTATGAACACGGCACCTTCATGACCACCGTGGCGCTGTTCCAGATCGAGAAACCCAGTGGCGAAGTCGGCGCCGGTAACCTGTTCTCTGTGCAGGCTGAACAACGCAACCGCGGCATCGAGCTGAGCATGTTCGGCGAAGTTGCACCCGGCACGCGCCTGATGGGGGGCGTGACGCTGCTTGATGGCGAGTTGACCGATTCGGCGACCGTGGCCAACCGTGGCAACAAGCCGGTCGGTGTGCCTGACGTACAAGCCAACCTCTGGGCTGAATGGGATACACCCTGGCTTGAAGGTTTCACCCTGACCGGCGGCGCGATTTACACCGACAGCCAATACGTTAACCAGGCCAATACCCAGGAGCTGGATGCCTGGACACGCTTCGATGCCGGCGCGCGTTATGCCACCAAGATCGAAGGCCGGCCGACGACGTTCCGCGCCACGGTGCAAAACGTCTTTGATCGTGAGTACTGGTCCGGCGTTGCCTCGTATGGCGCATTCTCCCAAGGTTATCCGCGCACGTTGCAACTGTCGGCCACCGTTGACTTCTGACCGCTGCGGGAGGGGTTGCCACAGCAAGAGTTGCAACCTCATCTGGTCCAATCGAAAAGGGAGTTTCGCGTGTTGAACAGCTCGGGCTCTGCGGCAGCAGGCATGCCTTCAACCTTGCGGACATTGACCCAGCGGTTGGCAATCGAATGTGATCGCAGCCCGAATGGGCACATCCGCGAGTTGCTTCGAGTCTATGGCCTGCGTACCAGCCTTATCCGCTTCAAGGTTCTCAACGCGCTGATCGCAGCCGCGTTGGAGGGGCGTGCGGTAGGCGTCCGGGGAGTGCATGCCTATCTAGGGACGGTATCGGCCGGGATGACATCTGCCCGTGTGCGCGAAGTGCTGAAACGCCTGTGCGCCGAGGGCGTCATCCTGCTTCAGGCTGATAAGAACTACCGGATTAACGAGGAAGCCTGGAGCATCCTGAAGCAGCACCGCGGTGGCTGAAATCCCCTGGAAGACGATGGAGCAGAGCAGATGTAGATCTGGCTGTGGATTCTGGATGGCGCTGAGCCGAGCTGATGCGGCCTGAAAGACTCAGGCTCCATTCCCTAAAAGACTCTCGCAATCGCCGAAGGCCATTTTGACTTGGCCTTAGGGGGGAGAAGCCATGGCCAATGCTCCATGACAACTCACCGAGAGCCTGTGTTTTTCACGGGTTTTCTCCCATGCAGGGGACGCGGGGAAGCCCTAGGCGGTGAGGACCGCGTTGAAAGCCATTAGCCCCATGCTCGCCAGGTTGATGATGGCGTTGGCATTCGCCACATCGGCAATCGTCTGCGCGAGTTTTTCCGCATTGTTGATGGTGTTCTGTACGGTACTGGGGCTTGGCGGCCTGATGGCCAGTTGGTCTGTCAGAAACGCGCGGCGTTGGTTTTTCATCAGCTCCAGGTCACGTTCGGATTCGAGCAGCAGTGCTCGGTCATGGCTGCGCTGGCTGATGTCCGCGACTTGATCGATTCGATAACTTCAGCAAGCGCGCGCAGACTCGTTGCCTTCAGCGACGAACCATCACCGTAAAACGGCCAGAAGAAATTGTCGGCCCAACAGGGAGAATTATACCCTTTGGCAGACACGGTCTTGAGCTGCTTGGCCAGCGTCGGCCCGCGCTGGGTGGCTAGGTCGGGGCGCTCGTACTTGGCGAAATACCCCAGTGCGTTTGCGATATCGCATTTGGGCAAGATCCTGAAGAAGTCAGATTCGCAGCTTACTCGACGACGCCTAAAGACTATCCGGATCACCAAAGAGTTTGAGTACAGCTACGAGTGGGCCGAGACAGTAAAGGACTTTGCGCGGGTGCCACACTTGATGGGGCTCTTCCCCCAGCAGACCCTGATGCTCGGATCCGATGCGACAAACGAAGTTGAAGACATCACCCGTTGGGAACAGGACAAAGCGGCAAAGTCCCTTCGGTGAGATCGGTCAAGGATGGTGCTGAAAAGCGTCAGTTTCGCATAAGATGTCGCAAGTTTGTCACTGAATAGAAGAGGGAAAGTTATTTTGTAAGGAGATACTTCTAGCTCCTCCACAAAGCAACTATCCCTCCTTTAACTTTATTTTTTCATTGGGCAGTTACGGGCATCATGACTGCGCCCACTGCAAATACTGCAACGTCTGGCATCCGGGCACGTTTGAGCATTATGCCCGGGTTTGCTGCATACAGAGCATCGATTAACGTTAGGGCAGTTCCGCAGTGTGTGATTACCAGCTCCGCATTGACTACACGACATATCTATACCTCTTGATCAGTTCCTTGGCGGTTTTTTAAAACGGCGTTGGCTGCCATTTTCTCTTCGAGCCTGCCTGTGTCGCGCAGTTTCTGTAACTGTGCATCCGGCAAGTCTTGATATGCTTCTTTCAGTCCATTTGCTTCACGTACTTTCTTTACTGCCGAAGTACCTGCGTAAAGAACGGAATTGAACAGCCCCTTGCCGAAAAGCTTGGCTCCAGCCAAGGCAGTGTCTTTGGCACCTATCGCTCCAGATACCTCTTGATAAGCATCCTTGAGATCGAAATAGGCAGATTTCGATTTTTTTTCCTGTTGTGAAGCCTCGTCGCTATCCATTGCTAGCTATCCTGCGAGCTACTAAAAGGAGGCAATTTTAACAATTTTGAGATCATGGTGCCACTACCTTGGATTGCAACACACATCCAGTAATCGGTGGATGTTGAAGGCGACACTGGTCGATCTCAAAGGCTATCCGGTCCCGCACCTTTATCTGATGGGCTTGGAATACTCACCATGATGTCCTTGCAAGGATGATGAGGGTTGGCGGCCGGGCTTTGTAAATAGCAAGCGCAAGCTTATGGACACATCCATTGATAGCTCCAAGCCACCATCATTGTTGATCACTCGATTATCCCTGCTTGCTCTTGTAAGGAGGGTCAGCTATTGACTGAGGTGATCGGATAGCGCTCTACGACGGCAGGGAACAGCAGCGGGTGATTTTTTGCGAAGGGAGTGTTGGACCTTGAGTTGGGGACATCCTTTTCAAACCATCCAAAACATGCCCTCAAATATGCCCCCAATGTAGCAATCCACTGGAAGTCAATGGAGCTCCATGGTTTGTGGAAAGACAGAAATGATTAGCCGAACAGCCTGCCCGACGACGCCTAAAGACTATCCGGATCACCAAAGAACATTTTGACTTGGCTCTAGCACGGTATTTTCAGGCCAAGAAAGTTTTGGTTTGCCCCCATTTTTGCCCCCATTCGCATGTGATGCACTGGCGATCGAGATTGCCCAGGTGTTGAAAATGTGTTGATCCAGCCTAGGGAACGGTAACCAGGCGCGCCTCAAAGCCCTGTAAAAACTCGCGAACCATCGTCGAGTAGGGTTCGCTCTCGATGGCACTCGCGAGATCCTCAGTCGCGTTCTGGAACTCCTGCTCGATGTAGGACTGCACCCGGTCGTGGTACCACGAAGGCGGAGTCTCATCAGTGGGGTGGCCTGGGTACTTCATTCGTCGTCTCCGCTGACATACTGCCCGGTTGTCGTTGGAACTCTAGCAACCACTCACATTGATGGCCCCTTCGGAGCGGGACGTTTTGATCTCCAGATTCGTTTTCCTTGAAGACTCTTGGAGGTTTCCTGAATTGATTTCGATAGATCTGTTCCGCTTCCTATGCGTTTGAAGTACTTAATTTTGTCCTCCAGCGCCTTGGTCGCTTGGTCCCAGTTGAATCGCCCCGGATTTTGTAGACACCTCCATGCCTTAAACTGAGGCCAATCAGGAGGTGCCATGAGCAACCCACGTTATCCCGAAGAATTCAAAATCCAAGCAGTCAATCACGTGACCGAAAAGAAGCTACCCGTTGCTGAGGTAGCGGCCCGTCTCGGCGTGTCGACGCATAGCCTCTATGCCTGGATAAAGCGCTACAGCAAACCTCAAGAAGAACGGCAGCAGGACGATGATCAGCACGCTGAACTGCGTCGTCTGCGAGCAGAACTCAAGCGGGTCACTGAAGAGCGAGACATCTTAAAAAAGGCCGCCGCGTACTTTGCCAAGGAGTGCGGTTGAAGTACGCCTTCATCAAGCAGCGAGCCGGCGACTATTCCATTCGACGGCTATGCCTGACGCTGAAAATCCATCCCAGCGGTTATTACGCCTGGTTGTCTGAGCCGCAATCTGCACGCGCTAAAGACGACCAGCGACTGCTGGGTTTGATCAAGCATGCATGGTTGGAGAGCGGCGGCGTTTATGGCTATCGCAAAATCCATGACGATCTGCGCGAGGTCGGTGAAGATTGTGGTCGTCATCGTGTGGCAAGGCTGATGCGTCTTGAAGGGCTGCGCTCTCAGACAGGGTATCGACGCCGCCCTGGAAAGTATGGCGGCAAGCCAGCGGTCGCCTCACCTAATTTGCTGAAGCGCCAGTTCGATGTCGTGGAGCCCAACAAGGTTTGGGTCACCGACATCACCTACATTCGTACGTATGAAGGCTGGTTGTATTTGGCGGTGGTGCTGGATCTGTTTTCTCGTCAGGTCGTTGGCTGGTCAATGAAGTCGCAGATGACCAGTGATCTGGCTATTGATGCGTTGTTGATGGCGATTTGGAGGCGTAAGCCGAAGCAAGAGGTGATGGTTCATTCCGACCAAGGTAGCCAGTACAGCAGCTCCGATTGGCGCAGCTTTTTGAAGGCAAATAATTTGATTGCCAGCATGAGTCGCCGAGGCAACTGTCATGACAACGCCGTGGCCGAGAGCTTTTTCCAGCTTCTGAAACGGGAACGGATCAAGCGGAAAATCTACACCTCGCGGCAAGATGCTCGTAGTGATGTATTTGATTACATCGAGATGTTCTACAACGCGAAACGCCGCCATGGTTTCAACAATCAGCTGTCGCCGGTAGAGTTTGAAAAGCGTTACGCAATGAGCTTGCAAGGTGTCTAGAGAATCCGGGGCGATTCAGTCTGGACATTGGCTGAAGGCTTCTGCGGCGGACAGTATGGGGTTAATGCGGAAATATCCAGCGGATCGCCTGTTAAGCGAGGCTCGCTAGAACAGGGCGGCTGGTATTCCCAGAACAGCACTGACCATTTGTCCAGAATCAAATATTTTTGTACTGATTTGTTGCCCTTATCTGTAGCGCTTGGCATTATTTAGCCACTACTCGACGCTGGCGCAGGGATGGCCGCGACACTCGCGTATTTCTATGCGTCCTATTGGACGTAAGCCTAGTGCTCTCCTATCTCTGCATCCCCTCCATTTCTGATTTTTTGTGGTTCTATAAATGAGTTTTTTTCGAAAGCTCCTGGCTTTCATCGTCCAGCTATTCAGTCGGAAGGATGAGCCGGATAGCGATGTACTGCCAAAAATTGATCCTGAGAAAATCCAACGGGAACTACGGGTCGTTGAGTTGGCAAAACTGCGTGGAGCAGCAGGTGTGCCGTCCAGTACAGCTACCCAGTTGTCAGATGTTGAGCACAGTATTCGAGGGGTGCTCGGCAGAATGCGCGAGCAGATACTCAAGTACGGCGAGCGGTCGCTCAAAATTCTGGATAATCGCTTGGACTCGATTGACGTGACCCGGGATATCAAGCGCACGATTGCATTAGGTGATGAGTTTGAGCGAAACGCTGATCAAGACATTTCAAAAATGGACGGCGAGCTATCGGAGCTTCAGCAGCTAGCTGAGGACAAGGCTCGTTCGCTGGAGGCGTTTCGCGAGCAGCACAAGTTGCAAGGTCGGCTTGCAGAGGCATCTGATGGCGATGCGAAATGGAAGAATGGTGGCCTGCTGATCGCGATGATTGTCATTGAGGGGGCGGGAAACGCTTTTTTGTTTTCAGAGGGCATGGCCAGCGGATATGTGGGCGGATTTGTCACTGCATTGATGCTTTCGGCATTCAACGTGCTTGTATGCTTTTTTCTCGGCAGGGCCGGTACTTATAAAAACCATGTAAAACCCTCTCTGGCTTTTGCAGGATATTTCGCGTTCGCTGCCTCCTTGCTGAGCATGGTCATTATTGGTCTAGGAACTGCGTATTTCCGTTTTGTGCTGCCTCAACTGGAAGATGAATCGCAATCATCGATTGCTCTGATTCTCGGCTATATCCACACGTCGGTCCTTCCATTCCAAGATATCAGCTCTTGCGCGTTATTTGCCCTGACGGTTATTTTCGGGCTGATAGCTGTTTATAAAGGTTATACCTGGACAGATCGTTATCCAGGGTACGCGAGGGCTTACCTAGCTTACGAAGACTCGCAACGCAGGTATGTTTTTGCAATTGAGGCCTTACGACAAGTGCTTGAACAGCGCAAGGTCGAATCATTGCTGCTGATCGACCAGAACGTTGATCGTGCCTCATCAGCCATCCAAAACTTCAAGCGAAGCATGAGCCAAAAAGCGGTCATCAAGAAAGTTGTGGATGAGCGTATGGTGCTGGCCGACGAAACACTGAACAGTCTGGTTCGCACATACCGAATTGAAAACGAAATGGCCCGACCTCGCGATAATCCGCCGCCGGCCTATTTCGACGAGCCGGTGACTTTTGTTGAGGTCGAGATGCCCAATTTTGGCACCGAAAAGGACGAGCTAAAACTGGCGGAACAAGAACGCTTGATGCACGAAATGATCTCCAGTCTCGAGACGATCAGAGCGCGGATCCAATCGTCCTTTAACCAGAAATACGATCAAGTACAGCCGCTGCAGCAGCTATTTTAAGGAGGTCAGGATGGCAATTTATGCCCAAAAAAAAGGGCTTTCCGGTAAAGCTGTCGGCGTAATATTCGGTGGTGTCGCCCTGATTGCGGCCAGCGCGATGATTTATATCAACTTCACCCGTGAAACCTTCGATAAGGAGACTCTTTGCCCGTCTACGGGGCCTAAAGGGCAATACGTGGTGTTGATCGACAACACGTCGCCGTTCCCGTTTACTCAGAAAGTTGCCTTGGGCCAACGGCTGAAAACGATGGTCACTGAGGAGCTGCCCGAAGGCTACCTGCTCTCGGTGTTTCTACTCGGTGAAGACTTCAAAAGCAATGAAAAACCGCTATTTGAGCGCTGCAATCCTGGGCAGTGGAAGGATAGAAACCAACAGACCAGTAACAAAAAGTTTGTTGATCGCGACTTTAACCAAAAATTCGTAAAACCGTTCGATGACATCGTGCACAAGATCTCGCTGGAGGAGCGCAGTAAAAACTCGCCAATTTTCCAGATGCTGCAGCTGGTAGGCATCAATGGATTTGAGCGAGCGCATGTGTCAGGTGAACGCAGGCTGGTGATTTACTCGGACATGCTGGCAAACATGTCGGAGTTCAGCATGTATAAGGCCTCCCTGCCGCAGTATGCGGAGTTTCGCAAAACTGCTTATGGGCAAAATGCTGCAGCGCCGGGGCTGAACGGTAGCAGTGTGGCGATCAATTTGTTGGCGGCTGATCAAAAAGTGCTGCAGAGCAACAAGTTGGCAGTGTTCTGGGAGCAATATTTTCAAGATAACGGTGTATCCGTGGAAGGGTTTTCTCGGGTTGAGGGGCTGTAAATGGACGTCAATAAATGGATCAGGCGCGTCAGCACCTACTTTGCGATCGCCGTAGTACTGAAAATCAGCCTGTCGATTGCCAGCCTGTTGCTAAAAGACCCTAAGTGGCTAGGGTTTGTTTTTCCTCTTTCGGTGATGGTGGGCTATTGGGCCATTGGCTATACGGTTCGACAAAAATGGGATAAGCAACTCACCCTGGCAAAGTTTGCCGACTCAGTTTACTACCTGGGTTTTCTGTTCACTGTCGCCAGCATCATCATCTGCTTGCTGGATATTGAGAGCCTAGGCGATAACCTGAATGGAATGGCTACTCGGTTTGGCGCCGCAATGGTCAGTACCGCGCTGGGTATGTTAGCGCGAGTTATTCATACCGGATTTCGTATCGACGCCAACGACGCGGTCAGAAGTGTCGAAGAACGGGCGATTCACGCAGCCGAAAACCTCGCTATCTCCTTTGACAATAGCTTCCAGCAGCTCGAAGTGTTCCGGGATAAAGTCGATATCGCTTCCCGAGAGGCTGTGCAGAGTGTGAAGGAGCAGGTCAAGGCGCTGTATGAGCACAACATCAACGTCACCGATGCTTACTTTGCCAATGCTACGCAGCAGAGCAATGAAGCCTTTTCGCTCATCCTGGAAAACACTCGGCTAGCCAGTGACCAATTGTTGATCACTATTAATGAACTGGCCGAAAAGAGCGCCATCACGTTGCGTCAGATGGAAGATAACGCGTTGGATTTCGGCACGATGGCGCGTGATCGTGTAGAGCAAATGATCTTTCCAGATGACCTGTTCACCCGCAAGTTGGGTGGTTCAATCGATACCTTGGCAGGCACAACGGACAGCGTCAGTGAAGGTGTTGCATCCCTCGCCGAAGATGTCAAAACTGCCACCCGCCAAGTCACCACGGCCATACGCAACCTGAACGCCAAAACTCAGACTCTGGATGAAAACCTAGTCGCGGTCGGCGCAATTGTGACGAGCCAGGAGCGTTTGGTGGATGCGATGAAACAGCAGAGCAAAGAAGTCATGGACAGCGTTGAGCGTGTGCAGAAAGAGTATCTGGATTCGCTGGACGACCAACAAGAGGAGTACCTCAACGAAATCAAGACTCGCCAGCAATCGGTTGAACGCATTGCAGACAAGCTGGAGGCCCTGAGCATTCGAATCGAAAACGCCGATACGGTAGAGCGACTGAGCACTGAAGTCACCGATGCCCTGAAAGGTGTACGTGAGGTCACTCAGACCAACCGAGACGTTTTGGCTGAGCGTCTTGAGTTCAGCTTGGCGCCGCTGATTCAGGCACTGGTTGATAGTAATGAAAAGCATCAGGGGATCGCCGCACGCATGGAGCAGCACAATCGTGCGATCGAAACCGCTCACAGCCAGATGGATGCTCTGATCACTAAGATCGGCGATGTATCGATTGGGGAGGCGGCCAATCAACATGCTGAGCCTGCCCGCCCAGCTGATGCGAGAACCGCCTAATGAGCGGAAAGAACGATCAGGTTTTTCAGCTCTCGCTTACCGAAATCTTTATCATCGTCTGCTTTATTTTGTTGTTGTTAATGGGGTACCAGATTTTTAAGTTAACCCATAAAAATCAGGCGTTGAATGAGAAAATGGCCGCCTTCCAGGATTTGGATATGCGTGAAAAGGCGATCAGTACAGTAGCCGAGGCGTTGAAGGCACGTATGACCGCATTAGGTGTGCGTAAGCCTGATGAGATCATCAGCAAACTGATAGATGCCTCGAAAGCCAATGCAGAGCTGGATCGCTTGAAAGTGCTCTTGACCCAAAAAGATCAAGAGCTGACTGCTCTTGCAGCCATCGAAAAAGCGTTGATGGAAGTGGCCGGCCAGAAAAAAGGTGATGACGCCAAGCAACTGATACTAGAAACCATGATGTCGTTTGAGCAGTTGAAAAAGCTGGTTGTCGATCCTGATGACGAAAGCGACGCGCAGCCTACCGATGTGGTGAAGCGTGTCGCGGCGTTAAAGGCCCAAGAAGACATGCTAGAGGCGGCTTTCGGGACAACAAATGATCAACTCCAGCAAACGATCAAGCATGCTGTGGCCTTGGTTCAGGCAGAAAAAAGCGGCGTAAATCCGGTTGAGTTGCAGAAAGCGAATAAAGACTTACGGGGCCAAGTTCAGTTCCTGCAGAACCGCTTAAACAAGGGGCGCGGCGGCGACCTTCCACCGTGTTGGGTGAATGAGGTCACGGGCAAGGCGGAGATGTTCCTCACCGTCAAACTCAGTGAGAATAATCTCACGTTCGAACCTGCCTGGCCGCCTGCGCGCCAGGAGGATGCAATGACGCTGCCAGGTATTGGCGAGCTGATGGCTAATACCACTCGTACCTATGAGAGCTTTATTCAAGCGGCTAAACCGGTATCGGATTTGGGTACGCAGAAAGAGTGCAAGTACTACGTGCGCTTGGCGAGCCTGATTCAGGATGCGGTGACGTCTGATCGACGGCGGCTGATGGTTGAGAATTTGTTCTACAAGGTAGAAGTCAGGCGGTAGCGCCTTTGCGTGGCTATTACATATTTTTGGCTGTCGTCGGACCGGCGATGGCTCCACACGAATTAATCCCGCTCATTTTGCAGTTAAGCAAGGTGATTGGGTTAGGTTGCGGCATCTGTAGCTGTTTAGCTAAGGGAGAAAGGTATTGATGGACGTTTCGACTGCAGATGTATTGGCGCAATGCTCAAATGAGGATCTTGCGCCGTTGGTCAAGTATATCCTGGAGGCCAGTACAGAAAGTCTTTCCAGTCACGAACTGTACAAATCGCACGCGCCGGATCATCACCAATATGCAGCGCAGATACTCCAGGAGATACGCCTGTTCGGGGGTAATTCCTTCGTTAATCTGTTTCGCAAGGAAGGTCCTGAGTACCTTGAAGTCGTGCAAGATGTCGCGAGTAAATTCGGTGTACTCAAGGCCAGCAAATTCACTTCCGTTACGGCTCTGGAAGAAGAGCTGATTCAAAAGATACTTCGCGATGCTTTGAAAAAAGCCGATGGCCAGGCGCGTGAAGATATGGAAGCAATCCTCAAGGAGGCCGGCTTAGGTCAGGCGGACCTGAGCGCGCTGCTATCGGGATCTTCATTGGTCACCCTACTGGGCGCCAAGGCAGCGAGTTATCTGACCTACGAGTTGTCCAGCATAATTGCCGGAGCGGTGGCCAAACAGTTACTCGGAGTGGGTGCCAGAGTCGCAGGCAGCGCTGTATTAGGCAGGGGAATAGCAGCATTGGCGGGGCCAATTGGCTGGGCCATCACCGGCGTATGGACTGCGATTGACCTCGCGGGTCCGGCCTTTCGCGTGACGGTTCCTTCTGTTCTGCACATTGCCATGCTGAGGCAGCGCGTGATTTGCGCACACGCTACAGCGGGTATGAAGGAAGCTTTCAATGATTGATTTGAGTGTGGTGTTTAAGGTGCCTGAGTGGCTGGCCGCCGGTTTGGAATCTGGCGAGCTTGAGCGAGTGGGTGGGGTCATACGGGATAAAGTCACTAAAAAGGTCGTTGCCTGGCTGAAGGAGGGCGACACCATAAGCACTGAACCGCCCTCAGAAGTGCTTAACGGGCAGCTCTCGCAACTGATGATGCAGGGCCAGGTGTTGATGGGGTTGCAAATGGCCAACCTAGCTGTAAGCACAATCGGCTTTGCGATGATTTATCGCAAGCTTCAGGGCATCGAACGTAAATTGGAGGGTATTCAGTCTGGTGTCGAGCAGCTTCAGGACGGCCAGAAATGGCAGGACAGGAAGGCATTTATCAGCCATCTGGCGCCTGTGATGAGTGCGACAGGCGCGCTGTCGTCACTGCGTTCATACAAGTCTGCCGATTTTGCTCAGAACAAACTGATGCACGCCGAGCGCCAGTTTGACACAGCGGAATATTACTTCAAGCGGGTCACTCAAGAGCTAATGAGCGAGCGTAAGCACTACGCCCGGAATATCGAGTTTGCGATGAATTACCGTTCCTGGATCATCGCCGCGCAGGGCAAGGTGCAATCGCTCTATCAATTGGGAGAGTCAGTCGCGGCGGTTGATGCGGCAGTACGCCTTCAGTCGGAGCACGCCGACTTCGGTAAAGAACTCGCCAGCCTCCTAGCTGCTCCACTGCACCGTTTTGCCCCAGGCAATTACGAGGGAGGAGATGCGTTGACGTTGTTTGGCCAGCAGGCTGTGCAAACACATCAGATCCTCAAAGGTAACGCGTTGCAGCTGGCATTTATGAACGACAACGATATTCAAGTGCAGCAAGAGTTGATTTCAACTGAGATCGATCAAAGTGGTCTGCTGATTTACATTCCACGGTAAAGGACAACTTTTGTGATTGGGTATGTTCGCATGCGTTTCACGTATAACTTTTACCTTGACCTTGTTCAGATTCAGCTCGCCCACTGTATCTGGGCAAAGGAAATAGCGGTGGAAATGTCGAGCGATATCGAGGTAAAAGACTTCACGAGTAACGACTCCGGCAACGCCCAATCCCACTTTTCGCGCAACATATTTTGCACCTCCTCCAAAAGCGAATTGAGATCGCTAGGGTCCAACGTGCCCACAGTCTTGAGTGCCTCTCTTGCCTGATCGATGTTTGCATAGATCTCTATAGCCAAGCCCGAATTATCACAGGATAGGCCCACATGATTGAGCAGCAGACGCAGAGCATCATTAGCGTAATCCCCAAGCCAACTGATCAAATAACATTTCCCACTCGACTCGATAAGGTAGCGCTCGCCTAGCCCCGATAAGGCAAAAGTTTTTCGGGCCTCGTCGAGTAAAATCTTGGCGCCTTGATCGATAAACGGGCAGGGATTGGAGTCCGCCAAGACTGCTCGCATCTCCTCACGTACGGCGTCATGTACCATGGCGCCCAAGCCATCGAACTGTGGAGGAGCCCCGCCGCGTGCCGTTGAGACAATGATGACCTTGGCCTGCAGGTCAACATCACGCACCTGCCAGCGACGGCCACCGAAGATAATGCGTTGGTCTTTGGTCAGCGGACGGCTAACGGGGACCGAGCCCAAGGCTTTACCGTCGCATACCAGACGGAATTCTTCATCGCTGGTGAATGCGCTGTAGAACTCATAGTGATTGATCATGCGCTCGCCAACTGTTCCTGGCAGCAGCAATCCTGAGCTGTCCTGGACAATCAATTCGTGCTCACCCAGAGATTTGAGTAGTTTCACAAAGTCTGGCTTTTCAATACCTTGAAATACGCCTTCAGCAATCAAGTTTTTCCATAGGTCGGCAGCCGAAGCGCCGCCGCATTGAGCAATGATCGAAAGGCATTGCTGAACCAAGGTGGAGGCATGAATGCCCTGGGCTCTGGGAGGTTCAAACCAACCTCTGGTCAGCAGTCGAACCATGGCAATGGTTTGTACCAACCCTTGGCGTAATTGATCAGATAAGCCAGATTTATCCGTGAGCGGTGATTCTTTACAGTAAACGCGTAACGTTGCTTTCTCTCCTGGGCGTCTGCCGGAACGCCCTAAACGTTGACGCAGACTTGCCACGGAAGGTGGGGCACCAATTTGCACCACCGTTTTGATACTGCCGATGTCTATTCCGAGTTCAAGTGTTGTAGTGCAAATCGCAGATGCTGGCCGGTCGCCGGCTTTCAGTGCATGTTCAGCCTGCTCCCGCAGGTCTTTCGAGAGACTGCCGTGATGAGGCCAGAACTCGTTGGGCACGCCGTCTTTCTCGCATCGTCGGCGCAGTTGATCTGCGTACCATTCAACCTGGGAGCGACTGTTCGGGAAGATCAAGTTATTGCTGCCGCGTAGTACCTGGTAGAGATGCTCAGCAATTGCGAAGTCGGGGCTTGCCTCATTTTCCGTTTCGTCTTCATTCCCCTCCTGCTCATTGGGTTGAGCAGGTTTCTTTTTAAGCTCGCTCATTGGCGGCTGAATGTAGCCGCGAACTTGCACCTGAAGTGTCTGGTTAGCGTTTTTCGATTCAATAACGGTAACGTTATCGGCATTGGCTGGGCGCAAAAACGCTGACGCCATCTTCATATCGCCGAGGGTGGCTGAAAGCCCAACCCTGGGGAGGCGCCTCCCCGCAGCAAGTTCAACCCTGTGCATCAATGACTGAAGTTGTTTGCCTCGCTCACTGCCGATGAAAGCGTGTAGTTCGTCCACGACGATATAGCGCAGGTGTTGGAATACCCCGCCGAGACTTGAGCCACGGTTGACGAACAATGCTTCAAGAGATTCGGGAGTGATTAGCAGCACGCCCTCAGATGATTTGAGAAAACGGTGTTTTTTGCTGGATGAAACATCTCCGTGCCAAGCGACCACAGGGATCTCAAGCTGCTCACAGAGTCGGCTTAACCTGTCCCATTGATCGTTAATCAAGGCCTTGAGCGGACTGATATACAGCACCGCACCAGGCGGATCATCGTTATTGAGCAGATTCGTCAGGATGGGCAAGAAGGCGGCTTCGGTTTTGCCAGCGGCTGTTGCTGCGGCGATGATGACGTCCTGATCGGCGTGCACCAGAACAGGCACGGCCCATTCCTGGGCGTCGCGAAGGGAGGTCCAACCTTCAGCCCAAATCCAGCGCTGGATCCGGGGCTCTAGCTGTTCGAAGCCTGATGAATCAGAGTGTGAAGGTGGCAAGTTCATCGTCCGCATCGACCTTCATATCATCTTCACCGCCGGAATCCTTGGCGACCTCGACTGCCCCTAGCAGTGTTCGCCAATCGGCCCCTGGGTTTTGCTCCAGGATGGCCAGTAGATTGATGAACGCTGTAATCGTGGTACGCGGTGTGCGGAAGTAGGCTTCCCCTAGGCGTTGGTTGCAGTGAGCCATAAACAGAGGAAGCGCCTCGTCAGGCAGCAAATACTTTTCAGCATCGCCGCCGGCATATACGTGGCGGAGTTTTTGAAGCAGTACATAGAAGTCTTCAGGGGTAAGACTGGTAAGGCGAATGACCGGCCCTGAGAGATCCACCAGTCCGGTTTTGGCAAACGAGTTCTCAGCCAATCGCGACTGCAGGGCAGGGTAGCTGAATAACCCTCGACGAGTGTCCATCAAAAACTCGGGCGTGCCGCCCAGCACGAAACCTAACCCTTCGGATGACCCTTGCAATGAGTCGTTGAGGATGCGGAGGATCTGTTCGTAGTTGGCATTACGAGCCTGCGTATTCGCCAGTTTGTAGAGGTTAACCAGTTCGTCGAGGCAGATCATCAGGCCACCGAACCCTGCGAGCCTGACGAATCTGGAAAGCAACTTGAGCTGGTCGTAGACGGAGGCGTCATCAATGATGGTCCGCACGCCCAAGGCAGCGCGGGCATCGGTTTTGGTGGTGAATTCTCCGCGCAGCCAACGAATGGCGTCGGCCTTCAGTTGCTCATTGCCTTCCTCAAAACCGCGGCAATAGGCAGCGATCACCTCGGCAAAGTCGTACCCATTGACCATCTCGGTCAACTCGGCCAAGTGCTTACGAATAACTGTCTCGCTGTCGGTACCCGCTGCCTTGGCTTCTGTTTTGGCCTGGGAGATGAATTTCTCCACGATGCCTTGCATGGCACCACCGTCAGGCTTTGTGCGCGTTGACATGTTCTTGGCTAGTTCGGAGTAAAGCGAGCGAGCTTGCCCCCCAGTGGCATGCAACCGGCGGTCAGGGTTCAAGTCGGCATGCATGGTCACGAGTTTTCGTTCCATGGCGATAGCACGAACCAGGTTCAGAAAGAACGTTTTACCTGCGCCGTACTCGCCTATCACCACCCTAAACGCTGATCCGCTCTCCACCAGACGTTCGACATCCTTGATCAGAGCATCAAGCTCACCCACACGGCCAACCTGAATCAGGTGCTGACCAACACGTGGCACTACGCCCGCGCGTAACGATTGAATGACCGCATCGCGATCCTTGGCTCTGATAGTGCTCATAGGGCTAATTCTTCCAGGATGTCTGTGTTTATCTCGATCGGGTCGTCGCCTTCTGTGACGGGCATGTCGAATCGTTCAAAAGCCATGTCGTTGATTTGTTCCAGAGCGCCATCGAGCATGAGCTCCATGTCGCTGGCAGCGGCTTCCAGTTCTGCGCGGCTCCATTCCGGGCGAGAGATCAACAGGCGGAGGAACGCCGAGTGTTCCAGGTCAAGCCCTGGCACGTCCGCGCTCGACTCCGAATTCGGTTCAGCGCTTTCAGTCGGCCGCTCCGCCTCCTCAACCTGATCCTCAGTGAACACCCTGGCGAGGAGGGCGGAGACCTCCTCCGTCTCCCGCTGAAGCTGTGCAATCCGATCATGATCAAGGACGAAACCTTGTTTCGAAGATGAGGCAGGCTGCGCGCCGGGTTCGGCGGATGGGTAAGTGGTGGCAGGCGTCACGGCAATACCCACACCGGCTGCCGCCCCATGGAGGTCGCTGTAAAGCAACTGGCTATCCAATTGCAGTGCCTTATACACACGCTCCAGCAACTTCACTTCCGTAGGGCTGACGATGCCATCGGCCTGCGCCAGATGAGCGAGGAAGCCGGCAATGGTGCGTTTTGCATCGACGGGCAAGGGATCGAGCTTTTTCTTAAGGCTAGCAAGCGTGGGCGGTTGTTGGAGTTGGATTTGCAGATGTGCCTTGAGGCGTTTGTGATGGGCACCGCTCAAGTGACTCCATGAGTCGATATGTTGAGCAAGCAGTGTGATTTCTTCGTTGGAGGTATCACCGTCGGCCGAAGCCACCGCACTAGCCAAATCAAGGGTTACCGATGCGGCGTTGTATGCAGCAGACGCACGGAGTGATCCATCTTCAGGCTGGGTTACAAACAACGCGATCCGGTCCTCGGCTTTTGGCGTCTTGCTACCACCCAGTACGTCGGGTTCCATTCCAATATGCAGCGACTCCAATGCGCGGGCCAGAGCGAGTACTTTGTCTCGAGACAATGCGCCCGCGCTTTTAAAGCGCCCTGCGAGCTCTCCAAAACTCATGACGACCAGGTCGTTACCAATCCTGGACTGCAACTCATCCAATTCGTCGTGGGCTGCCTTCGGCCAGAGCGCGACAGGAAGCTGCAGGAGCCCCTCAAGTGCCTCTGCGCTTTCAGGGTTTCTTCCCAAATAACGGCTGTAGGGCTCAACTTCGCTGGTGCATTGCTCGACCAGCAGTTGCAAAATTTTACGTGTGCCCGAGGTTGCCATGACGTCAGGCAGATCCCCTAGGGTAAGGGTGGGGGCCTTTATTACGGCAGAGGCAGGGCGATAGCTGGCCTTGAGCTTGGTTTTGTTCTGCGCCAGTGTCAGGCCCGCAGGATAAGAGGTTTCGTACTTGAGCTTGAACAGGCGTGAAAACACATCTTTGCAGCGTATGACTGGCGTACGTTTACTGATGTTGGGGTCGGCCAACGCCCATGCCAGTGCCCAATCGGCAGTCAGCGGATGCTTATTGGACGCGTGCTGACCTAAACCAATGCGCAGCGGCAGAGGCATTTCGTAGCTGTGCTCGGCCACGTTGGGCGGCAGGCCAAGGTAGAGATTCGCGTCAACGGCGCGGTTGCCCAAGTAGTCGAGGAAGCTTTCTGCATAGCCTCGGAATGACCCATTTCCTCTATAAATACTCAGTAGGCGCCGGACCTCGTCGACTATAAGAGGCATCTCATTATTCACCTTTGAATCGTAAATAGGATCAATGAGGGCTCGACGTTCCAAACCGTAGAAAAACAAAAATACATAGCCGGTATCCGCCAACGGATCACTACGCCCACCTGCGAGCCATTGCAGGTATCCGCGTCGCGCTTGCGGTGTAATGGAGTGAAAACTCGGCCAATAAGACATCAGTCGCTCGTTGAGGTCGACGTAGTTCTTGGCAATCCGAAGCTTTGGGTTGATCAGTGAAGGCTCTTGAGCATCATGTTTGCTATCGAGTGTGCTCCCGATATAAAGCATGCCGCCAGGCAGGGAGAAGCCGGCAACTTCGATGATTTCGCCAGCAGGCACCCAGCGGGCGTCGGCCTTCTGTGAACTGATACTTGGAATTTTAAAGGTATTGGCAGGGGGAGAGCCAAGTTGCACCGTATAAAACTCGGGGCTTTCCTCATTGTCCCTATTGCTCGTCGAGACCTCACGCATGGAAAACGTTACGCCTAAGCCTTGTGGCTTTTGCGGGCGTATATTCTTTGCAGCCGATTCTTGAAGCTGATTGAGCCGGCGTTTTCCGCGTTCGGCCAGCAGCCACATAATCGTGCCGATACCCGCTATGACACCGATCGCTATCCAGGCGTTTTTGGGGATCGCAGCGAGAGCACTGAATGCCAGAGCAAAAATGATAAGTATGCCGGTGCCACCGGAGTTTTTGGCTTTCTTCCTTGCCATGTGTCATTTCAACCTTGAAAGATGGGTGCTGGCGCATTGGCAGTATCCAATGTTTCTAACGCTTGAGCCAATGGCTTGACTGAGCAGATGATCGGAAAGTTGAACGATCTTGGATGGAGATGTCATTTCAGCTCGAGATTTAATGCTTAGCGCATTTCATCTGAACGTCGCGGCGTTTACGTGAGCCATCCTCAGTAATTTCAAGCATCAGTAATGGGGCCTGTCTGACAACGACTTGACTCTAACGGAGCCTTCCGACCCCATTAATAAATACGGACCACATACCCAGGCGGATATTCCTGTGGGACTTTCGGTGAAGCGCTGGTTCGACACGCCGTTCGAGCATCCGTGGTTGCCGGCAGTGGCGGATTATTTCCAGCGCTTGAGCGAATTTGCCGAATCCCCCCTGCAGGGGCATGGATGCTACGGGGTGGCGTAGGGGCGCCCTGATGCAGTGTCCTCCTGGCCCTCGGCGTCGTTGTACACGGCCACCTGCCGCTGCCGCCTTGGAGCGCGGGCTTTGTGAAGTGCAAGCGCAAGCTTACGGACAACATCTATTGATGGTGCGCTACCATCATTGTCGTTCACACGACTCCTCACTTGTTCTCGTATGGAGGTTCATCCATTAACTGAGGTTATCGACTAGCGTTCGACGGCGGTTGGGAACAGCGCAGGGGAGACTTTTCGAGAGCGGAACTGTTGGGCCTTAGACTGGGGGCATCCTTTTCAAACCATCCAAAACATGCCCCCAATGTAGCAATCCACTGGAAGTCAATGGAGCTCCATGGTTTGTGGAAAGACAGAAATGATTAGCCGAACAGCCTGCCCGACGACGCCTAAAGACTATCCGGATCACCAAAGAACATCTGAATCCGCGAACGCAACCAGCGCTCCCCCGGATCATTGTCCTGGGAGCCGCGCCAGGCCATGTGCAGCTCGAAGCTGCGCACCGGCAGCGGCGGGTCTTCGGCGCGCACGCCGCCGGCAGCAGTCAGGGCCTCGGCGGTGTAGTCGGGCACGGTGGCGAGAATGTCGGTGCCGGCCAGCAGGGTGCTCAAGCCGTTGAACTGCGGTACGGCCAGTACCACATGACGTTTGCGCCCGAGTTTTTCCAGCTCTTCATCGATAAAACCACTGAGGTCTCCGGCAAAGGACACCAGGGCGTGGGGGCGGGCGCAGAAGTCGTCGAGGGTCAAAGGCCCGGGCACGGTGTCGGCGCGCAGCAGTTTCGGCAGGCTGCGCCGCAGCACCTTGCGCTTGGCGTTGGCCGGCAGGTCGGCGGTGTAGCTGACGCCGATGGAGATCTCGCCAGAGGCCAGCAGCGATGGCATCAACAGGTAGTTGGCCCGGCGTACCACCAGCACGATGCCCGGGGCCTCGGCCCGCAGGCGCTTGAGCAGCATCGGCAGCAGGGCGAACTCGACGTCGTCGGAGAGGCCGATGCGAAACACCGCGGTGCTGGTGGCCGGGTCGAATTCGGCGGCGCGGCTGACCGCGGTGGAGATCGAGTCCAGGGCCGGCGACAGCAGGGCGAAGATTTCCACTGCCCGGGCCGAAGGTTCCATGCTGCGGCCAGTGCGCACGAACAGTGGGTCATCGAACAGGTTGCGCAAGCGCGAGAGGGCGGCGCTGATCGCCGGCTGGCCAAGGAAGAGTTTCTCGGCGGCGCGGGTCACGCTGCGTTCGTGCATCAGTGTTTCGAACACGATCAACAGATTCAGGTCGACACGACGCAGGTCATTACGATTCATCTGGAGTCCTGGCAGAGTCAGCGAACTTGACGGTAGCGACCCTGTCAGTACAAAGGTCGGCGTGAATCTTACGGGTAAAGGCTGGTACTCTGCACCGGCTAAATGTTGTTTGTTTGTAGTCGGGCAGTGCTCCGGCAGGCTGTACGCCCTGATTTCCAAGGGCACGAAATCAATGACAGACATGTCGACTATTAATAGGCACTGATAGTCTTGCTTTCAAAGCCCGGATAAAGTTCGCGGCATTAGAGGTTAATTTGACGAGGTTTGCGATGTCCCGCACGATTCGTTTTCACAAGTTTGGCCCGGCCGAGGTGCTCAAATGCGAAGAGCATGCGGCCTCGTTGCCTGCCCCAGGCGAAGTGCAGGTACGAGTCGAAGCCATCGGTATCAGCTGGTATGACGTGCTCTGGCGGCAGAACCTGGCGTCGTCCCATGCCCGGCTGCCGTCCGGTCTCGGACATGAAATGGCCGGTGTGGTCACCGCCGTGGGCGAGGGCGTCGATGACCTTGCCGTTGGTGACAAGGTCGCCAGCTTTCCTGCCGAGAGCCCCAATGATTACCCGGTGTATGGCGAACTGATCGTCCTGCCGCGCTCGGCCCTGACTCGTTACCCGGACGTGCTGAGCCCGATTGAAGCGGCGGTGCACTACACGCCGCTGCTGATCGCCTATTTCGCCTACGCCGATCTGGCACGGGTCAAGCCCGGGCAGTTTGCCCTGGTGACCGACGCCAGCCACTGCGCCGGCCCGTCCTTTGTGCAGTTGGGCAAGGCCCTGGGTGTGCGAGTAATTGCCGCGACCAAGACTGCGCAAGAGCGTGAGTATCTCTTATCCCTCGGTGCCGAGAAGGTGATCGTCACCGAAGAGCAGGACCTGCTGATGCAGATCAACAAGCTCACCGACAATCGCGGCGTCGACGTGGTGTTCGACGGTCTCGGTGGCCCGCAGATGTCGATGCTCGGTGATGTCCTGGCGCCGCGCGGCAGCCTGGTGCTGTATGGCCTGCAAGGCGGCAACCAGACGCCGTTCCCGGCCTGTGCGGCGTTCCAGAAGAACATCCAGTTCTTCGTCCACTGCATCGGCAACTTCACTGGCAAGCCGGAACTGGGGATCCTTCAGGACCAGGTGGCGTTGCAGCGTGCGTTGCGCGACATCAACCAGCTGACCGCAGACCGGGTGTTGCTGCCGTTGAAGACCCGGGTGTTCCCTTTCGATGAGTTTGTCGAGGCGCATCGCTACATGGACGAGTGTCCATGCCGTGAGCGGGTCGCGCTGCAGGTCGAACCGGCCTGATTGACCAACGCCAGGCTTAGCCTGGCGTTTTTGCATCTGGCTCCTGTGTAGAAGAGGCGGCTTGCCGGCGAAGGGCGCGTTAGGTCATGCGTTGCTCATGCAGGCGCCTTCGCTGGCAAGCCAGCTCCTACACAAGCCAGCTCCTACACAGCCAGCTCCTACGCCAGCCAATGCCTACATGAGTCAGCTCGAAAAGGCGGGGCTGTACCGGGATAGATTTCGTCGCGCCGTGGTCAAACTGCCAGTAAACTGCGCTCCATTCCCGAACCATCCTTTTTCAGAGGTTTTGCATGACTCTCAGTCCTTTTGCGGGCAAACCGGCACCCGTTGAGTTGCTGGTCGATATCCCGCGACTGGTTACGGCGTATTACACCGGTCAACCCGATGCAGCGGTGCCGACCCAGCGAGTGGCTTTTGGCACCTCCGGGCACCGCGGCAGCTCGTTCGATCTGAGTTTCAATGAATGGCATGTCCTGGCCATCAGCCAAGCCATCTGCCTGTACCGCGAAGCCCAGGGCATCACTGGCCCGCTGTTCGTCGGCATCGATACCCACGCCCTGTCGACTCCAGCCGGGGCCAGCGCCCTGGAGGTGCTGGCGGCCAACGGCGTGACCGTGATGATCGCGGCCAATGATGAGTACACCCCGACGCCGGCGGTGTCCCATGCCATCCTCTGCTACAACCGCGGCCGCACCAGTGGCCTGGCGGACGGTATCGTCATCACCCCGTCCCACAACCCGCCACAAAGCGGTGGCTACAAGTACAACCCTACCAACGGCGGCCCGGCCGATACCCACATCACCAAATGGATCGAAGCCAAGGCCAATGAACTGCTGGCGGCCCGGCTCGCCGGGGTCAAGCGCATCAGCTACGAGCAGGCGCTGAAGGCCGAGACCACCCATCGCCACGACTACCTCAACACCTATGTCGCCGACCTGGTCAACGTCATCGACCTGGACCTGATCCGCAATGCCCAACTGCGCCTGGGCGTGGATCCGCTGGGGGGAGCAGGGGTGAACTACTGGTCGGCGATCGCCGAGCACTACCGCCTGGACCTCGAAGTGGTAAACCGCGAAGTGGATGCCACCTTCCGCTTCATGTCGGTGGACTGGGACGGGCAGATCCGCATGGACCCGTCCTCCAGCCACGCCATGCAAGGCCTGATCGGCTTGAAGGAACGTTTCGACGTGGCTTTCGCCTGCGACCCCGATCACGACCGCCACGGCATCGTCACCCCGAGTGGCGGCCTGCTGGCGCCGAACAACTACCTGGCGGTGTCCATCGACTACCTGTTCCAGAACCGTCCGCAATGGCGCGCCGATGCTGCGGTGGGCAAGACCGTGGTCAGCAGTGGCCTGATCGACCGGGTGACGACGCGCCTGGGCCGACGCCTGTATGAGGTGCCGGTGGGCTTCAAGTGGTTTGCCGACGGCCTGTTCGACGGTTCCCTGGGCTTTGGCGGCGAAGAGAGCGCCGGCGCCTCGTTCCTGCGCAAGGACGGTGGTGTCTGGTGCACCGACAAGGACGGCCTGATTCCGTCCCTGCTGGCTGCTGAAATGACCGCCCGTACCGGCCGTGATCCGAACCAGGCCTATCGCGCCCTGTGCGACGAGCTGGGCGAGCCCTTCTCGGTGCGGGTCGATGCCAAGGCCAATCCGCAGCAAAAGGCCTTGCTCAGCAAGCTTTCGCCGCAACAGGTGACCTCGACCCAACTGGCCGGCGAACCGATCCGCCAGATCCTCAGCCAGGCCCCGGGCAATGACCAGGCGATTGGCGGCCTGAAGGTCATGACCGAGAACGGCTGGTTTGCCGCTCGCCCGTCCGGCACCGAGGATATCTACAAGATCTACGCGGAAAGCTTCATCGGCGACGACCACCTCAAGCAACTGGTGCAGGAAGCCCAGGCCCTGGTGGACACGGCCATCAGCGGCAACTGATCCGCGTAGCCGGCTGGCCGGCGAAAAGGCCCTTAAGACGGATACAGGTCTTGCGGGCGCTTTCGCTGGCAAGCCAGCTCCTACGGTCGTTGTTCATTGCGCGGTCTTTGTAGCCGGCTCGCCGGCGAAAAAAAAGGGGGCGACCATCACGGTCGCCCCTTTTCATTTCACGCGGCGATTCACGCCAGGTCCACCAGGACGATTTCGCTGTCCTGCAGGGCGGTTACCCGCAGCACCTGCTCATCCTGTACCGCCACACCGTCTCGAGCTTCGGCGCGCAAGCCATTGATCTCGATCGCCCCGGTGGCCGGCACCAGATAGGCCCTGCGCCCGCTGTCCAGGTGGTACTCGGCGGTTTCGCCGGCTTTCAGGTTGGCCGCTACCAGCCGTGCATCGGCGCGAATCCGCAGGCTTTCACCGTCGCCGTCCTTGCCGCTGGCCAGGGTCACGAAGCCCTCGCGCTGGCCCTTGGGAAAAGGCTTGGCACCCCAGGACGGCGCAGAACCCGCCTGGTTGGGAATGATCCAAATCTGGAAGATCTTGGTCGGTGTGGCTTCCAGGTTGTACTCGCTGTGGGCGATGCCGGTGCCGGCGCTCATCACCTGTACGTCACCGGCTTCGGTGCGGCCCTTGTTGCCCAGGTTGTCCTGGTGGCTGATCGCGCCTTCGCGGACGTAGGTGATGATTTCCATGTCCCGGTGCGGGTGCTGCGGGAAGCCGGTGCCGGGGGCGATCACGTCGTCGTTCCAGACCCGCAGGTTGCCCCAGTGCATGCGCTTGGGGTCGTGGTACTCGGCAAAGGAAAAGTGGTGGTGAGCATCCAGCCAGCCGTGGTGAGCGCCGCCCAGGGAGCTGAAGGGTCTGAGTTCAAGCATGATCGTCTCCTCAAAAGGGCTCGTCATGGCGCCGGGATTGCGGGCCAGAGAACGATAACCGTGGGTTGATGGCGTGCATCATCTATCAGTCATTGATCGATAAAAAGCGCAAAAAATGCTGGAATTCAATCGTATAATTCGATGGTTATTTTGCCCGCAAGCTGCTGTCAAACCTTCGGTTCATCGCTTAAGTTAATGACTTGCAAGCAATTCGCTGGATGCCATGAAAGAATCCGGCGACCATTACCGCTCAGCCTCACACCCTGGAGTCCGCGTGTCGCAACACAATCCCGATCTGCCCCCCGAACTGCTACCCCTGGCCCAGATGCCGTGGCTCAAGCGCCTGGCGGCGCGTTTTTTCGGGCATGGCCTGAATCGCCTGCGGGCCCAGCATCGGGCGTCCTGGCTGCACGGCCAGGCCGACGGCTTTCGCAGCGGGCATACGGCAGGGGTGGAATACGGTTATCAGGAGGGGCGACTTGAAGGGCTCGAGGAAGGCCGCCAGGTGCTGCTGATCCGGGACAGTCGCGACACCGAGCACCGGCTGCCGGGGGTGGATGACCGGTTGTTCGATGATTGGCGCCTGCCGCTGGGCGCCGAGGTGAAGAAGCGCTTCAAGGCCGATGTCGCCCGCTTGCTGCCGCCCCAGGCGCAGCCCAGTGCAGCGCAGTGGAAGATGATCTTCAGTGATACCCCGGCCACCGCGGTGATTGCCGGGGCCGGGGCTGGCAAATCCACCTCGCTGGTATTGCGCCTGTTGCTGCTGGTGCACTACCTGGGGTTCGAGCTGGATGCCCTGACCGTGGTGACCTTCACCCGCGAGTCGCGCAAGGACTTCATCGGCAAGCTGCTGGAGGTCTTTGCCTTGTGGGGCCGGGTGCTCAACCCTCGTGAGGCCCGGGACCTGGTGCGTACCTTCCATTCGCGAATCCTGCCCATGGTTCGCAGCCTGCCGGGGTTCGAGCGCCTGCAGGCCTTCGAGAACCTCAGCGAGCGCCTGCAGGGCGCCGAGGATGAGGTGGACAGCAATCCCTTCGATCTGCGGATCAATGCTGCCCAGCGCCAGCAGCTGAATGCCTGCTATCAGGGGCTTTACAGCAGTGATGAGCGTTTTCGCCTGGCGCTCAAGCCCTTGTTGCGCCATGCCCTGCAGCTCAAGGAACTGGAGCGCGACCACCCGGATGTGCAAAAGCGCGTGGCGGTCACCGAGCTGGCCGCCAAGCGTGATGAGGAGCTCTGCGACACCGTCGAGGACCTGTGGATCCGCGCCGGTGCCTGGCCGATCAAAGGAATCGAGCCACAACGCCAGCGCTTTGAAATCAACGGCTCGACCTTTCATTGCCACGGCTATGCCGCCGAGCTGGATGCCTGGGTGGTGCTCGGGTTCGACCCGCGGGAAAGCCCGCAGATCACTCGGCCCGGGGCCAAGCTGACGGTGCGGGCCGAGTGGGCAGTGAAGCGCACCCTGTTTCAAGCTTTCTGTCGTAAGCCATTGATTTGGCTTGATAGTTATGAGGCATCAAAACGCTCGATGGGCGCTTTCAGTGCGCAGGTCAGTGCCGGGCCAGGCTTCGACTACAAGGTCAAGGGTGAGTTGGCCTCGGCGCCGTTGCTGGATTGTTTTGTCGCCGCCGCCGGTTTTATCGAGAACCTGGGGCTGGATGTCGGCGAAGCCGTAGGCAACATGAGCTTTGCCCAGGACGACCCCGATCGTTATTTCTTCGAGGCCTTGAGCCTGTTCTGGCGGGCCCTGGAGGATCATCTGCTGGATCAGTCGCCGCCCATCATGAGCTACAACCGGATGTTCGCCCTGTTCAGCGAACGTTCGCCGGAGAACTTCAAGCTGCTGAGCGACGCCTGCCTGAGGCCGATGTCGCACCTGATGATCGACGAATTCCAGGACGTATCGCCGCAGATCGTCTCCTGGATCAAGGCCTGCCTCAGGGAGATCCGCAGTCGCGGCACGGCCTTGCATATAGGGCGCGGGGCGCAGCATTCCTCCTTGCTCTGCGTCGGTGACGACTGGCAATCGATCTACGGCTGGCGCGGCAGTTCGCCCAAGTACTTCATCGAATTCGACAAGGAGTTCCCGTCTCCGAGCACCACCCGGGTGATGCTCAGCGACAACTATCGCAGCCATCAGCATGTGATCGATGCCGCGGAGCATATCGTCCGGGCGGCCCCGGCCATTGCCGGAAAAAAGGCCAAGGCCAGTGGCGAGCCGAGGGAGCTGTGGCCGGTGCAGGTGCTGGATCGCGACGATCAGGCCCTGGCCCAGCGTCTGGAAGAGCACTATCGGCAGGGTGATTCGATCTTGATGCTGTTTCGAAAAACTAGCGATAAGCTATTGATTGAGCAGCATATTTCACAGATAGTTAATGTTGATTCTAGCTTGCCGCCTGCCGCTCGCCGGCTGAAACAGCTGACCTATCACAGCGCAAAGGGCTTGCAGGCAGACGCGGTGTTCCTGTTGGGTGATTGCCAGCATTTGAGCGGTTCGCCCTACAAGAACCAGGTGTATCGCATGGCCGGGCTGGGCAAGGACGGCGACGCCGAGCCCTATGACAGCGCACAGAAGGACGAGATCCTGCGCCTGGCCTATGTGGGCATCACGCGAGCGGTCAAGCATTGCTACTGGTACGTCGATCGCCAGGAGCCGGGTTCCGGGAATGCGCCCAGGGCCTCGGCGCGAGTCCCCCGTGACAAACCTTACTTCCAGGACCTGCGCCAATGAGCATGAAAAAGCCCGCCGGTGCGGCGGGCTAAGGGGCAAAGGGGTGTTTCAGGCCTTGAATGACAGGGACGGAGAAAAGGCCTCCAGCTCATCTTCCACCGCCTCGATTATTCGCTCGACATCGGCGGCGCTCATCACGGTGGCGCAGGGGATGCCGGCAATGGCGATCATGGTTTCGCCGCTGGCACGGTCGAAGAGCCGGGCGATCATGCTGCCAGGCGCGTCCATGCTGGCCTCGAAACCCATGGGGTGAAAATGCCAGCGCATCAGCTGGCAAGCATTGGGAAAGGTGACTTTACTGGCCCAGACTCTGTTCATCGGTGGCCCACCCTGATTCATTGAGCGCTTCCTTGTGCTCGCGGTAGGAACGACCGGATCGTCAATGACCCGATCGGTTGAGGTTTTAAAAATAGCACCGGCCGGTGACCATTCGCAGGTTTTTTAGCCGCCGTCCGGCGGTTCATTCCTGGAATTTTGATGCAAGTCATGTCTTGTCAGCCACAAGCGCCGAAGGCCGCGGCCTTGCGCCATCGACCAGGCATTGAAGGGGCCGGCGAAGTTCGGCAAGCTGCGCTTTTGCCGCTTCGAGTAGCTTATGTCTGCCCCTGACGACGGGCCGCTGCAAACCCAGGCCACCGGCGAGACCGTGATGCGCTATCACCTGTGCTGGAAGCATCGCGACCTGGATGGCGTAATGGCGCTTTACCATCCCGAGATCCAGTACCACGACTTTTTCCAGAATCGCACCCTGGGCCTGGATGAGCTGCGCGAATACGTGCGGGTCAGCATGCCGCGGGCTCCTGATGAGGCCCTGGAACACAGCGATCGCATCCGCCTGGATGGCAACACGGCGTTCATCCAGTACCAGGTGACCCTGCGCGGTGGTCAGGGGCTGGTGTCATTTCGCTCAAGCGAGGCGATCACCGTGCGCGACGGGCTGATCTGGCGGGTCAACGAATACGCCTCCCTGGTGCGGGAGCCGGCGACCGGCAAGTCTGCCGGTGGCCTGCGTCCGGCGGTCAGCCGCCTGGGGTTGTCGCCGCGCCAGTTGAGTTTCATGGCCGAGGACCTGCAGCAGTATTTCCAGCACCAGCAGCCCTATCTCGATCCTGAGCTGGACCTGCAACGGGTGGCCCGGGAGTGCGGTTATAGCCGCAATCAGATCTCCTACCTGCTCAACCAGGTGCTGGGCCAGAGTTTCTATCGCTATGTGAACCAGGCCCGCTTGCAGCATGTGCTGAGGGCCCTGGACCAGAGCTCGCTACCGGTGCGCATCGATGAGTTGGCGTTCGCGGCCGGGTTCAATTCGCTGTCGGCGTTCTACAGCTGCTTTCGCCAGCATACCGGGCAGTCACCCAAGGCCTACGCCAAGCAAATTTCTTTGCGTGCACGCGCGCAAGACAGCGCTTGAGGTCAGGCACTAGGATCGCCGCATTCGAAGTTCGGGTTGCGGAGTGCTTGCATGCCAGCGTGGCGCAGTATCAGTTTGTGGATGGACCAGCTCGACGAGCCGCTGCTGCCGCGGCCGTCGCTCGCGCAGGACCTGGATCTGGACGTGGCGATCATCGGTGCCGGTTACACCGGGCTGTGGACCGCCTATTACCTCAAGCGCCAGGCGCCGCAACTGAATGTGGCGGTGATCGAGGCGCAGACCGCCGGCTTTGGCGCCTCGGGGCGCAATGGTGGCTGGCTGATGGGCAACCTGCTGGGGGAGGATCGCCTGTTGGCCGGGCTGTCACCGGAGCAGCGTCGGGCCTCGTTCGATCTGCTGCATGGCATTCCAGACGAAGTGGCCAACGTCATCGAACGTGAAGGCATCGACTGCGATTACCGCAAGGGCGGGGTGCTGTACTGCGCCGCTCGCTACCCCGAGCAGGAGGCCAGCCTGCGCCAGTACCTGGATTCGCTCTACGCCCAGGGCCTGAACCAGGATGACTATCGTTGGCTCAGCCCGGAACAGCTGGCCCAGCAAATCCGCGTGGCCAAGCCCTATGGCGGCATCTACGCCCCCCATTGCGCCACCATCCAGCCAGCCAAGCTGGTCCGGGGGCTGGCCCGGGCGGTGGAGCGCCTGGGGGTGCGTATCTATGAAAACAGCCCGGTGACCCATTGGCAGTCCGGCAGCCTGCAGACCCGTCAGGCGGCGGTGCGCAGCCGCTGGATAGTGCCGGCAGTGGAGGGCTACTCGGTGACCCTGCCGCCCCTCGGGCGTTATCAGTTACCGGTGCAGAGCCTGCTGGTGGCCACCGAGCCGTTGCCGGAGTCGACCTGGGAGGAAATCGGCCTGAGCCAGGGCCAGGCGTTCAGTGAAAGCAGCCGCCAGGTCACCTATGGCCAGCGTTCGATGGACAATCGGTTGGTGTTCGGTGCCCGTGGCGGTTATCAGTTCGCCAGCCAACTGCGCCACGACTTCGACCTGACCCGGGACGAGGTGGAGCTGCGCCGCTACCTGTTCGGCGAGCTGTTCCCGCAATTGAAGAATGTACGCATCACCCATTCCTGGGGCGGCAACCTGGGCATGTCCCGGCACTTCAAGCCGCACATGCTCTGCGACCGGCGCAAGGGCATTGCCCTGTCCGGTGGCTACGGCGGTGAGGGCGTGGGGGCCAGCAATCTCGGGGGACGGACCCTGGCCGACCTGATTTTGCAGCGTGACAGTCAACTGCTGCGCCAGCCCTGGGTCCTGCCTGAGCGTGGCCTGGAGGCCCTGCGCGCCTGGGAGCCGGAGCCATGCCGCTGGCTGGGCTACAACGCGATCATTCGCAGCTTTGTCCACGAGGACCAGACCCTGGCCAATCCGGCCTCGGCTCCATGGCGGCGCAGGATGGCCAGCCGGATCGCCGGGTTCATGGAAGGTTTCATGCACTGAGCCGGCTTCATGCACTGAACGACGTCCGTTCGGATTTTTCGTTGAAAGGTACAACCATGAGCATTACGCAATTCAAGAACACCGCCAGCGTCACCCTGGATGAATCGGCGCCAGTGGCAGTGCCCCTGGGCAGCCCGGTGGCCGTGACCTCGGTGACGGCCGTCGAGCGCAGCGATGGGGTCGAGACCGGTATCTGGGAGTGCACGCCGGGGCGCTGGCGGCGGCAGATCGTCGCCCAGGAGTTCTGCCATTTCATCCAGGGCCGTTGCACCTTTACCCCTGACAACGGCGAAACCCTGCATATAGAAGCCGGAGACGCACTGATGCTACCGGCCAACAGCACCGGGATCTGGGACATCCAGGAGACCGTGCGCAAGACCTACGTTTTGATTTTCTGATCCCTTGATTGCCTGCCAATAACAAAACCAGCCACAGGTATCGACTCATGATCCGCAAGACATCCGCATTGCTGTCACTCGGCCCGGTGTTCCTGGCCGCCTCCCTGGCCCAGGCCGCCGACACGGTGAAGATCTACAACTGGTCGGACTACATCGCCCCGGACACCACCAAGAACTTCCAGCAGGAAACCGGGATCGGTTTCACCTACGACGTCTACGACAGCAACGAAACCCTGGACGGCAAGTTGATGACTGGAAAATCCGGTTATGACGTGGTGTTTCCCTCCAACCACTTCATGGCCCGGCAGATCCAGGGCGGGGCCCTGAAGAAGCTCGACAAGAGCCAACTGCCCAACTGGAAGAACCTCAGTCCGGTGCTGCTCAAGGCCCTGGAGGTCAACGATCCGGGCAACCAGCACGGCTTCCCTTACCTGTGGGGCAGCACCGGTATCGGCTACAACGTGGCCAAGGTCAAGGAAGTGCTGGGGGACAATGCACCGCTGGATTCCTGGGACCTGATCTTCAAGCCCGAATACATGCAGAAGCTGCAGAAGTGCGGTGTGGCGATCCTCGACAACGGCCCCGAACTGCTGCCGACGGCCCTGAACTACCTGGGCCTGCCGCACCACAGCAGGAACCCGGCGGATTACAAGCAGGCCGAGGCGCTGCTGATGAAAGTTCGGCCTTATGTCAGCTACTTCCATTCGTCGAAGTACACCAGCGACCTGGCCAACGGCAATATCTGCGTGGCGGTGGGTTTCTCCGGTGACATCCTGCAGGCCGAGAGCCGGGCCCGGGAAGCGAAGAACGGGGTGCAGATCGGCTACTCGATCCCCAAGGAAGGTTCGCCGATCTGGTTCGACATGGTGGCCATGCCGGTGGACGCGCCGGATGAGAAGGCCGGTTATGCCTTCATGAACTACCTGCTGCGTCCCGAAGTGATGGCCGGCGTCAGCAACTACGTGCATTACGCCAATGGCAACCAGCAGGCCGACAGCCTGATCGATCCGGCCATCAAGAACGACACCAAGGTCTATCCCAGCCCGGCGATGATGGACAAGCTATTCGCCCTGGAGGCCATGCCGCTGGACATCGACCGCATCCGTACCCGGTTGTGGAACAAGATCCGCACTGGCAGTTGAGTGTCGGGCCGCTGCCCCTCCCGGGGCAGCGGCCTGGGTGGTGCCTACAACTGAGTGTTTTCCGGGAGCAGGGCGCCACCGTCCACCACCAGGGTCTGCCCGGTGATGTATCCCGCCTGTTTCGAGGCCAGGAACAGCATGGCCCAGGCAATGTCCTCCGGGCTGCCGAGGCGCCCCAGGGGAATGCCCCTGGCCAGTAGCGCTCCATCACCCAGATTGTCCATGGCCTGGGTGGCAATCAGCCCCGGTTCGACCCCGTTCACCGTGATCCCGTACTCCGCCAACTCCAGCGCTGCCGCACGAATGAACCCGTTGACCCCGGCCTTGGAGGCCGCGTAGTGGGCCAATCCGGGAATCGCCGTGCGCGGTCCGGTGACCGAGGAGGTGATGACGATCCTGGGCTGGGTGGCCTGGCGCAGTGCCGGCAAGGCCGCCTGGGTCAGCCAGAAGCAGCTCTTGAGGTTCACCGCCAGGGTGCTGTCCAGGGTCGCGTCCTCCAGCTCGGCGAGCTTCTGCATGGGGAAGATCCCGGCGTTGTGCAGCAGCAGGTCCAGGCCACCAAAGGTGTCCACTGCGGCGGCCACAGCCTGCTCGGCGGCGGCCCGGGTGCCGAGGTCCAGGGTCAGTAATTCTGCGGTTCCTCCGGCCTCGCGGATCAGGCGCAGGGTCTCGGTACCGGAGGCCTTGCTGCGGGTGGCCAGCAGTACCTTGGCGCCCTGGGCGGCGAACAACTGAGCGATGGCTCGGCCGATGCCCTGGCCGGAGCCGGTGACCAGGGCAACGTGCCCGCTGTGCGCGCGGCTCATGCCTGGGCTCCCGGCACGACCTGGGCCAGGCACTGGTCCAGCAACTGATTGTGCAGGTCAACCTGTTCCGCGCTGGCGTAGGGGCACAGCAGGGCCATGTTATGGAAGGGGGTCAGCAGCACGCCGCGATTGAGCAGGAACAAGTGCAGGTACGCCTCGATCAGTCCATGGCGGGCATGGTGGGCCTCGCCGCCGTTGCGCGGCGCCTGCTGCATGAACAGGTACTCGACCCGCGCCCCGATGCGGGTCACGTGCCAGGGCAGGCGGTGTTTGTCGATGATGGCCTCGACCCCGGCCCGCAGGCGTTCCGCGAGCTGGAACATGTGGGCGTAGTTGGCCTCGGTCATCACTTCGCTGAAGGTGGCGCGCATGGCGGCCATTTGCAGGGCATTGCCGGCCAAGGTGCCGCCAAAGCCGAAATGGTTGATCGCCTGGCCCGGCTGGAAATGCGGCAGCACTTGCCAGATCCGTTGCGCCATGGCCTGGCTGGCCCCCCAGACCGCAGTGGGGATGCCGCCGGCAATGGATTTGCCGACGACGAAAAAATCCGCTTGCAGCCCGTGTTCGCCGCAATACCCACCCGGCCCGCAGGACAGGGTGTGGGTCTCGTCGATGATCAGCGGCACCTCGAAACGTTGGGTCAGCGCCCGCAGGCCCTCATGAAAGCCCGGGGCGGGTGGCACCATGCCGACGTTGGTCATGAAAGGTTCGGTCAATACCGCGGCCACGTCGCCATGGGCCAGGGCCGCCTCCAGGGCCGGCAGGTCATTGAATTCCACCAGGCGGGTGGTGGCTTCGTGCTGCAAGCCATTGGCGTGCACGCCTTCTCGGGGAATCATCTGCCCCTGGGGGTCGAACTCCACCTGGGACTCATCGACGCTGCCGTGGTAGTTGCAGTTGAACACCAGGACCTTGTGGCGTCCGGTGATCATCCGGCACAGGCGCAGGACGAAGCGATTGGCGTCGGTGGCCGAGGTGGTGACCTGCCAGTAGGGCAGGCCGAAGCGCCGCTTCAGTTCCTTGCCGACCCACAGGCTGTCTGCCGTGGGCAGCATCAGGGTCGAACCATGCCGGGCCTGTTCGGCGATGGCGGCGGCCACGGCTGGTTGCCCGTGGCCGAACATGGCGCCGGTATCGCCCAGGGCGAAGTCCACGTATTGGTGGCCATCGCAGTCGGTGAGGGACGCGCCCTGGGCGTCCGCCACCATGATCGGGTACGAGCCCGGCCATTGCTGCATCCAGTGCAGTGGGGCGCCGTACAGCCAGTGCTGGAGGTTTTCCTGGTAGAAGGCGCCGGAGCGCGGGTGCTGCTCGGCAAAGCGTTGCAGTTCGGATTGATAGTTGTTGGCGACACGTTGCAGATCAAGGCCCAGGGTCATGGCGGTGTCCTGTGAACAAGAGGGTGGGCTGGCGCGGGTACCGAGGCCATTCGGGGGCTTTCGGGACTTGCGACAGGGGTGGAATCAGCGGTGCTGGGTGCGGTTGAGCACCTGGGCCAGGGCGCCGACCGGGAAGTTGGCGGCGCTGCTGAAGTCCGCGCCCTGGTAGCCAAAGATCTTGCCGTCGGTACGCCCGGCCTTCAGGTCAATGAGTACCAGGCCCAGGGTCGGTACGATCTTCTCGCGCCAGACGAACAGGTACAGTTGGTCGGCGATCTTGTAGGAGTGGCAGCGGTCGGTATCGGCCAGCCCTTGCTCGACTCCCTTGAGGCATTGCCAGCTGTAGAAATTGGCGTTCAGGTAGATGTGTTCATAGGCTTCGCTGGCGCTGTAGACATACTGGTTGCGCAAGCCGATCAACTCGTCGGTGGGCTCATGGCGTGGGGTGTTTGCCGTGGGCGGCGTGTCGAGGCTGCCGTGGAGGAACTGCGCCTTGACCGACGTCAGCTCGCCACCGGCCAGGGCTCGGCTGAACAGGTCGACACTGGCCTCGGCCTGGCTCGGCATTTGCCCGACAACCGCGGTGAAGCAGTGCTGCTCAAGATCGAGGATCAGGCTGATGGAGTGAGTCTGGCCTTGCTCCTGCTTGAGAAAGTCCACCAGGTAGAGGCTTGGGCGCAGCGCCGTGGCGCGGTAGGGCAACTCGATGCTGGCGGGTTCGCCGACGCGGTTCCAGCGCAGGGTCCGGGCGCCGAAGCGGTGCTCGATCTGCCAGCCATTGTCGAAGTACAGGGTCAGGGTACGACCATCCAGGTCATCCAGCGCCGGGAGGATATGGTTGTCACCGGCAAAACCGTCGGCCAGGGCGCCGACGGTGATCCATTCAGGTTGCGAGTTCATGGCAGGGCTCTTGTCTGTCGAGGGAGAGCCCCATGTTCAGCCTTCGATCCGGGGCTGAACATCAACCGGATGGTTGATGGGCGACGCCCTACAAGAACAGCGTGCCCACCAGTTCCGTGCGATTGACCACCCCGACCTTGCGAAACAGGTTGACCAGGTGGGTCTTGACCGTCGGCAGCCCCAGGTCCAGGCGCCGGGCGATGGTCTTGTTGTCCGCGCCGTCGCGCAGCAGCCAGGCAATCTCCCGTTCCCGTGGCGTCAGCCCGGCCAGGCGCTGATCGACTTGGCAATAGGGGGCCAGGGCGGCGATTTCCAGCAGGCCCTGCAAGGTGTGCAAGGTCTCCAGTTCGTCGACGCTGAAGCGCCCCAGGCTGCTGTCGCGCAGCAATGACAGGCCGGCGATGGGGCGCTCGCCGTCACAGGCGAGGATCTCTACCACATCCAGTACCCCGTGGCGTTGCAGGAACCCTTGGTAAACCTCGGCTTCATGGCGTTGCTGCTGGGCCATGCCCATGTGCAGCGACAGCACCGGGCGGCCCGCGGCGGCACAGTGGCGTGGCTGCAGCGGGTCGTAGTGGCGGTAGCGCTGCAGGTACGACTGATGCATCTGTGCGGGCATGCGGTGCAGCGAGAAGTCCTGGGCCTGCAGGTGCGGATCGATGCGGTAGAACGCGCACAGGGTCGCTGGCACCACCCGGGTAAAGGCGGCAATGCAGCGTTGCCCGAGCTCATGGGCCCCGGGCAAGGAAGCGGATGGGATCATCGGAGGGCTCCTGGACTGCCCGCCGGGCAGCAGCTCGGGTAGGAAAGACGATTACGTGCAGGGAGCATGCAGAGTACTGTGCCGAGTGAAAACCATGGGCAGGGTACCTGGCAAGCTCCGGTAGGCAGGAGGCAGGCTGCGATCGTCGTCCCGTCGACCGCAGCCTGTGCTGGTGACTAGCGGCGGGCTTTGCTCAAACCCTCGGCCAGGGCGTCGATGATGGCGTCGGCCTGTGCCTGCTGGATCACCAGAGGCGGCGAGAGGATGATCTTGGTGCCCACCGGGCGCACCATGACGCCGTTGTCCCGGGCGATCTGCGCCACCTGGTTGGCGTAGCCGCTCATGGGGTCGATGGGTTCACGGGTGCTCTTGTCCGCCACCAGGTCCAGGGCCAGCATCAGGCCCTGGCCGCGCACTTCGCCAACACTGTCGAAGCGCTCGGCGAAGGGCCGCAGCTTGTCCAGCATGTAGTCGCCCATCTTCGCGGCGTTGGCCGGCAGGTCTTCCTTGACCACGATGTCCAGGCAGGCCAGGGCCGCGGCGCAGGCCACCGGATGCCCGGAATAGGTGTAGCCATGCATGATGGCGCCGGTGAAGTTGGCGTTTTTTTCGAAGGCTTCCTCGATCCGCCGGTTGACCACGGTGGCGCCCAGGGGGATGTAGCCCGAGGTGATGCCCTTGGCCAGGCACATGATGTCGGGCTTGACCCCCCACAGGCGGCTGCCGAACATCGAGCCGCTGCGACCGAAGCCGGTGACCACCTCGTCGGCGATCAGCAGTACGCCGTACTTGTCGCAAACTTCGCGGATCAGCGGCCAGTAGTTGGCCGGCGGCACAATGACCCCGCCAGCTCCCTGGATCGGTTCGGCAATAAAGGCCGCCACGGTATCCGGGCTCTGGAACTGGATCTCGCGCTCCAGCAGGTCGGCGCAGATCTTGCCCAGCTCTTCCGGGTCCTGGCTGTAGGGGTTGCGGTACAGCCAGGGAGTGTCGATGTGGTAGCAGCCTGGCAGCAAGGGCTCGTAGTTGCGGCGAAACACCGTATTGCCATTGACCGAGGCTCCCCCGAAGTGGGTGCCGTGGTAGCCCTGACGCAGGGAAATGAACTTGGTGCGGTCGGCCTGGCCCTCGAGCTTCCAGTACTGGCGAGCCAGCTTCAGGGCGCTCTCGATGGCGTCCGAGCCGCCGGAGCTGAAGGACACCCGGCGCATGTCCTCGGGCTCCAGCAGGTTCATCACCACCCGCGAGAGTTCTTCGGCACGGGGGTGGCTGACGCCGTCGAACAGCTGGAAGTACTCCAGTTCGTCGAGCTGCGCGGTGATCGCGGCCTTCACTTCCTTGCGGTTGTGGCCGACGTTGACGTTCCACAGCCCGGCAACGCCATCCACCAGTTGGTGGCCCTTGTCGTCATACACGTAGCAGCCATCGCCACGGACAATGCGGATCGGCTCGCGTTGCTTCATTTCGTTGGGGTGCAGCATGGGGTGCCAGAAACGGCTTGGTTCGCTCACGTTGAGTCTCCTGATAACGCACGGACAGCGTGGGTCTATTAGTGCGTCATTTATAGACGCTTGGCTTGCTTCTGTGTGCCAGGGCATTTGATCCAGGCTGCCAGGTGGTGGGCATGGATGGCTATGCGTCCCAGTCCTGCGCTGCTGGCTGGCAGCCAGGGCCAAGTTTTGCGGCAGCCAGGGTCAAGACGGCGACGGCCTTTGGGCTCAGAGTCCTTATCGAACAAGGTCCAATCCAGAGGAATCAAGATGAGCGTTGCCATCGACCCACGCGTCGCCGCATTCATAGACAGCCAGCACGGTCTGCTGATCGACGGCCATAGCCAGCCGGCGCTCAGCGGTGCGCGAATGCCGGTGTACAACCCGGCCAGCGGCGAGCAGTTGACCCAGGTGGCCGCCGCCGCCCAGGCTGATATCGACCTGGCGGTAGCGGCCGCGCGCCGGGCCTTCGAAGGCAGTTGGAAGGCGCTGCGCCCGGCTGACCGGGAGCGCCTGCTGCTGAAACTGGCGGACCTGCTGGAGGCCCATGGCGAGGAACTGGCGCAGTTGGAGACCCTCAACAACGGGCAGTCGATTCACCTGGCCCGGGCCCTGGAAGTGGGCGCGGCAGCGGAGTTCACCCGCTACATGGCCGGTTGGGCCACCAAGATCGAAGGCAAGAGCCTGGATGTTTCCATCGCCGCAGTCCCCGGGGCGCAGTACCGGGCCTATACCGTGCCGGAGCCGGTAGGGGTAGTGGGGGCCATTGTGCCGTGGAACTTTCCGCTGCTGATGGCCATCTGGAAAATCGTTCCGGCCCTGGCTTGCGGTTGCACCGTGGTGCTCAAGCCGGCAGACGAGACACCACTGACCGCGCTGCGCCTCGGCCAGTTGTGCCTGGAGGCGGGCATCGCCCCCGGGGTGGTCAACGTGGTGACCGGCAGCGGCGCGGAGGCAGGGGCGGCGCTGGCCGCTCATCCGGGGATCGACAAGCTGGCGTTCACCGGCTCGACCCAGGTCGGCAAGCTGATTGGCCATGCCGCGGTGGACAACATGACGCGCTTCTCCCTGGAGCTGGGGGGCAAGTCGCCGGTGATCGTGCTCGACGACTGCGATCCGCAGACCGCTGCCGCCGGCGCTGCGGCGGCGATCTTCTTCAACCAGGGGCAGGTCTGCACGGCCGGGTCACGGCTGTACATCCAGCGCGAGATCTACACCGAGGTGCTGGAACGGCTGGTGGACATCGCCGGTTCCCTGAGCATCGGCCCGGGCCTGGATGAACAGGCGCAGATCAATCCGCTGGTTTCCGCCAAGCAGCAACGGGTGCTGCGCATGCTCGCCCGTGGCGTCGAGGAGGGGGCCAGGGTGCTCTGTGGCGGCGTTGCCCATGGTGACCAGGGGTTCTATGTGCGTCCGACCGTGGTGGCTGATGCCCACGGCGATTCGCAACTGGTGCGCGAGGAGATCTTCGGCCCGGTGGTGGTAGCCACGGCGTTTGACACCCTGGAGGAGGTGGTGGCCCTGGCCAACGACAACCAGTACGGGCTGGGGGCGAGCATCTGGTCCAACAACCTGGGGCAGGTGATGCAGTTGATTCCGCAGATCAAGGCCGGCACCGTCTGGGTCAACACCCACAACATGCTGGACCCGTCGATGCCCTTTGGCGGCTACAAGCAATCGGGCATCGGCCGCGAAATGGGGCATGCAGCCATCGAGGCCTACACCGAGAACAAGTCGGTGTGCATCGCCTATTGACCCCCCGTGAATCGGCGTGCCGGCGAGGAAGCCCTTGCCAGCACGCTTGCGTTGCAGGACCCGGTGCCGGGAAACCGGTCAACACTCATCCTTGAGCTGCGCCAGACAGCCAACCTACTGCGCCTTTGCCGGGCGTGCCCTTGAAATGCCTAGAACAACAATCATCAACCCATGCTTTCGAGGTTTGCCACCATGTCGCTCAACGACAGACTCAGCCGCCACCTGGACCAGGGTGTCGTCGGTTTCCCCACCGCGCTGGCCAGCGCCGTGGGCCTGATCATGGCCAGCCCGGTGATCCTCACCGCCACCACTGGCTTTGGCATCGGCGGCGGTGCATTCGCCGTGGCAATGCTGATTGCCCTGCTGATGATGCTGGCGCAATCCACCACCTTTGCCGAAGCCGCCTGCCTGTTGCCCACCAACGGTTCGGTCTATGACTACCTGGCCTGCGGGCTGGGGCGCTTCTTCGCCATAACCGGGACCCTGTCCGCCTACCTGATCGTGCATGTGTTCGCCGGGACCGCGGAAACCATCCTCAGCGGCATCATGGCCCTGGTGAATTTCGAATCCCTCAATACCCTCATGGAGCAAAGCGGCAGCGCCTGGCTGGTGGGAGTGGGGCTGGTACTGTTCTTCGGCCTGCTGAACGCCGTGGGGATCACCGCCTTCAGCCGTGCCGAGGTGATCCTGACCTTCGGCATGTGGATCACGCTGATGGTGTTTGGCGTGCTGGGGGTGATCAAGGCGCCGGCGGTGCAGCTGGACGGCTGGTTCGGGGCCTCGATGGTGGGCACCGACCTGCCGACCATCCTGTCCCTGGTGGGCATGGCCATGTTCATGTTCGTTGGCTGCGAGTTCGTTACTCCCTTGGCCCCCGATGTGCGCAAGGCCGCGAGGACCATTCCCCGCGCCATGGCCCTGGGGCTGGTGGGCGTGGCGCTGTGCATGTTCATCTATGGCGCGGCGATGAAGCGCCAGGTGGAGAACCTTGCCCTGAGCGAGGATGGCAGTGTCCATTTGCTGGACACGCCCATGGCCATCCCGCATTTCGCCGAGCAGATCATGGGGCCCTTCGGCCGCATCTGGCTGGGGATCGGCCTGCTGTTCGCCGGTGCGGCCACCATCAATACGCTGATGGCCGGGTTGCCGCGGATTCTCTATGGCATGGCCCTGGACGGTGCGCTGCCCAAGGTCTTCACTTACCTGCATCCGCGCTTCAAGACGCCGCTGCTGTGCATTGCCGTGGCGGTGCTGATCCCGTGCCTGCACGCCTGGTGGCTGGGGGGCAGCACTGACAGCATCATGCATCTGGTGCTGGCGGCGGTCTGTGCCTGGAGCACCGCCTACCTGCTGGTCACCCTGTCGGTGGTGATGTTGCGCATCCGCCGGCCAGACCTGCCTCGTGCCTATAAATCACCCTGGTTTCCGCTGCCGCAGATCCTGTCCTCGGTGGGTATCCTGCTGGGCATGTGGTTCATTACCCCGCCAGGGATGAACCCGCGGGATATCTATGTGCCGTTCGGCAGCATGCTGGGGCTGACCGCGCTGTATGCCCTGGCCTGGACCCTGCTGGTGCAGAAGGTCAATCCGTTTCGCCCGGTGCCGGTGGAAGAGGTCCTGGAACAGGCCCTGAACCTGGCGCCGGATGCAACCGCCACTTCCCGGGAGAACCTGTCTGATGAGCCTTTCAAGCTGGCGACTAAACCTTTCTGAGTTCTGGCACCGGCCGCCTTCGGGTTATCGGCCGGGGGTGACACTGGGGCAGGTGCGCCGGGACCTGGTCGGGCTTGATTTTACACAGCACAGTGCTGCGCAAGGGGTGTTCCGCTGCCCACGAAGCGGCCTGGAACTCGTTGTGCAGGAACGCGCCCAGGCGCAGTTCCTGATGCACATCGTGGTGTGCGAGTGGCACGTACAGGTACCCTGCGAACAGTCCCGGCAGGCACGCATTCGCATGCGCCACACCGGGGCGATTCGCCGCCAGGGCGTTGCCGCGCGCCTGCTCGCCGGTGAGGCTGGCGAATGGGACCCGTTGCTGCAAAGGCTGCGCAACGATCCGCAGTTGCTGGGGCACTTGCTGCCATTGGACTTCAAGCGCCTGGAACTGCGCCGTGACGACCAGGGCTGGCAGATACACCTGGAGCATTTCGGCGCCAGCGAAGTGGTCAACCGCTTGCCGGGGTTCAGGCGCTACATCCGCTTGAGCGCAGAGCAGCGAACAGCGCTGTTGGGCAGCTTCGTCCAGTTGTACAACCTTCTGCGAGAATTCTGACTGACATAACCGTATGCACTGGCATACACCCTGCTTAAGCCATAACAGACTATCCATGCTGTCAGGCGCCTTGCCTGGCAAATAGATAACATGTTAATGATATCGCCATAACAACAAAGGCGGTCTGAACCGGCTTCTGGAGGTGCACAGTGCTTGCTTCGCATAGTTTCAGTTCCTGGGTAGGCGCCCTGCAGGGCGTTTGCGGTCGATTCGATGCCCGTCCGGCGCGCAATCCTGCCTTGTTCATCGGAGAAGTGGGCCTGCAGGATTATGCCGGCCTGGAAGTGGCGCAGATCCGCACCAACGCCGGGCTGATTTCCCGGCAGGGCACCAAGGTCGACCAGGACGACGATCGCCATTGCTTCCTGATCATCCAGCGCAGTGGCCACGCACGATTGAGCCAGGGCGGGGAGAGCGTCGAACTGGCTCCTGGCGACATGGCCCTGCTGGATTCCGCCGGGGCCTGCGAGATCGTGCCCCACGGCCTGATCGAGCACGCCTCGTTCCACCTGTGCCGGGAAGAGGTCTATCGCCACCTGCCGGCCCAGCAGCGCAAATTCGGCAAGCTGTCGCAGAACTGCGCCAGCGGTCGCCTAATGCGCCTGCTGGTGGAGCAGGTCTGTGCCGGCGAACTGCAGGGCTGCGCCGCCCAGCAGGAAGGTCAGGCCTTGCAGGAAGCGTTGATTGCCCTGCTTGGTCCTACCCTGCGCCAGACCATCGGCACCCTGGACGGCTTTGACCAGCGCCTGCATGGCAGCGGCTTGCAGGATCAGGCCCGGCAGTTGATCCAGCAATCCCTCAACGAGCCGGGCCTGACCCCGGTGTCCCTGGCCGGTCAGTTGAACATCTCGGTGCGCCAGCTGTACCGACTGTTCGAAGAGCAGGGGGACAGCGTCTGTCGCTTCATCCAGCGCGCGCGGCTCAAGCGCAGCGCGGCGGACCTGAGCAATCCACACCTGCGCAACGAGTCGATCACCGACATCGCCTTCAAATGGGGTTTCACCGATTCGGCGCACTTCAGCCGGACCTTCAAGAAACATTTCGAACAGTCGCCCCGGGATTATCGTGCCCGCTCCCTGAACGCGTAGGAGCCGGACTTCCGCGCCGTCTCAAAGAGACCTCTGCTGACCCTGTAGGAGCCGGCTCGCCGGCGAAGAGGCCCTTGAATGTTGTATTGCTCCCGAGGGCGCCTTCGCTGGCAAGCCAACTCCTACGGCAGGCATGCCGTAGGAACAGGCAGGGATGCAGGAGGAACAGGTAGGCATGCAGGAGGTAGGTAGACAGGCGGGCAAGTCCGCACGCAGGCAGGAAGGCAAAAACGCAGAAACCCGAAACGACAGGCAACAGCACGCAGTGCAAGGGTTTCAGGGGTTTTCCAGGTCATGCCCCAGGGACTGGATGAACAGCGAAAACAACTCGGGCTGGCTGGAGATATCCAGCTTGGCGTAGAGGTGCCGGCGGTGCACCTTGATGGTGTCCGGCGAGATCTTCAAGCGTTCAGCCATGGCTTTGGAAGAGAACCCGCGGAGGATCAGCCGGGCGATCTCCAGCTCACGGTCCGAGAGCACGGCACTGCCGAAATGGCTCAGGGCGTCGCGAATCTGGCTGGCCATTTCCTCGGCCACCGGAGTCTGGGGCCGTATCTGGCTGTGTTGCCAATGCTGTTGCATCAGCGGCAGCACCCAGGCGGCAAAGGTCGTGAGCTGGCCGATTTCATCGCTGTTGAACACCCGCTGCCGGCCCAATGACAGGGACAGGGTGCCGCTATCGGGCAGTTGCAGGATGAACTGCACTTCATCTTCCAGCACGTTGTCGTGGAAGTAGCTGAGGAAGTATTCGCTCTGGCGAAAGTGATCCGGGGCCACTTCCTCCAGGCGGTACAAGCCACTGGGGTAGCCCTCGCGGCAGGCCTGGAAAAACGGATCCAGCAGGTACAGGCCGTTCAGGTAGGTGAGCATCGACGCCGGTTTGCTGCTGGGTTCCGCGTCATATTCCTCCAGGGCCCGGGGCGGCCCATCCACCGGGTAGAAAATCGCCAGGGCGTTGTCGAACGGCGTGGCCTGGTGCAGCAACAGGATCAGCTGTTTCCAGAGTCGCGGGTGGCCGATCAGTGTGAGGGTGCGACCCAGGCCGGCGTGCAGGCCGACCTCCCTGAACAGATTACTCACAGGCGTTGCTCCGTTGATCCGTAGAAAGTGTCCTGGCACGGTTTCGTCGATTTGCCGGTTGCCGTCAAGAGGAGTACTCCAATAGGGGAATTGGTCGCCACACCCCGACTGCCTAGAGTGGTCCCACCTAGTGTGTCCCAGAACACACCGCCCGATGAATTTCGTTTCTGCCTCAAACCAACAATAAACACGAGGATAACGACATGAGCTCTCCCTCCGCGCCAGACGGTGCGCTGAAACCAACCTTGAGTGTGTTCGATGTGGTGGCGATCACGGTTTCCGGCGTGACCCCTGCCAGTTCGGTATTCGTGATCGCGCCCTTTGCCATCCATCAGGCCGGCAGCGGGGTGTTCCTGGCGTTCGTCATGGCCGGCCTGCTGGCGCTGATGTTTGCCTTTTGCTACGCCGAACTGGGGCGGGCCCACAACAGCGCCGGTGGCGAATACGTGTACGCCAAGCGGGTGTTCGGCGGCATGGCCGGCTACGCCACCTTCCTCACGGTGCTGGTGATGCTGCTGTTCATCCCGCCGGTGCTGGCCACTGGCGCCGCCACCTACCTGAACAACGCCCTGGGCACGAATTTCGACTCCCAGACCGTGGCTCTGGTGATTGTGGTCTGCAGCTACCTGCTGGGCATCCTCAACATCAAGCTCAACGCCTGGATCACCGGGACCTGTCTGTTGCTGGAGATTGCGGCACTGCTGGTGATCGTCTGGCTGGGGTTCGGCAACGCGGCGCAGCCGATCAGCATCCTTCTGCAACCGCAGATCGTCGATCACGGCGTGTTGCAGATGGCACCCTGGGCGCTGGTGATCGGCGCCGTGGGCATTGGCCTGTTTTCCTACAACGGCTATGGGCCGGCGGTGCTGCTGGCCGAAGACATGAAGTGCCGGGGGCGAGGCGTGCACAAGGCGGTGCTCTGGTCTCTGGCGCTGGTGGTGATCATCGAGCTGGTGCCGATTACTGCCTTGCTGATAGGCGCGCCATCGCTCAGTGCGATGCTCGCCAGCCCCGACCCCATCGGCTACCTGTTGACCAGCCATGGCAATGAAACCCTGGCCCGGGTGGTCAGTGCCGGGATCTTCCTGTCGGTGTTCAACGCCATTGTCGCCATCGTCATCCAGATCGGTCGGGTGGTGTTCAGCAGTGGCCGCGACGCTCTGTGGACGCCAACCATCAACCGCCTGTTCACTCGGATTCACCCGCGCTGGGATTCGCCCTGGTTGGCGACGCTGTTCCTGGCAATTCCCTCGGCGGTGCTCAGCTTCAGTTCCAACCTGGCGGACCTGACATCCTTCAGCGTGCTGCTGATCATGCTGGTGTACCTGATCGTGGCCCTCAGTGCGCTGATGAGCCGGATACTGCTGCGTGATCGCGAGCACCCGTATCGCATGCCGCTGTGGCCGTTGCCGGCGCTGCTGGCGGTGCTCGGGGCGGGGTATCTGTTGATCAATCTGTTTCTTGAGGCGTCGCTGCGGGACATCATGGTGATTATCGGCCTGCTGGCGCTGTCGGTGATCCTCTATGGCACTAACGGCCGGTACAGCCCGGCGTTCCAGAAATTGTAAGGAGTGGTTATGCGAGCACGTCAATTGGGCATCAGCCTGGGCCTGGGGACACCGGGCCCGTTCAATGCGATCACCGATGTTCCGGGGGTGCGGGTAGGGCACAGCACCCTGAACACCACGCTGGCAGGCAAGCAGGTACGCACCGGGGTCACGTTGATCCAGCCCCGGGACGGGCATGCCCGGCAGCAACCCTGCTTTGCCGGTTGCCATGTACTCAACGGCAATGGCGACGCCACGGGGTTGGAGTGGATTCGCGAGGCCGGCACCCTGACCACGCCGCTGGCCATCACCAATACCCACAGCGTCGGCGTGGTGCGCGATACGCTGATTGCCCTGGAGCGCGAGGCCCTGGAGGACCCGGCGGTGTACTGGTGCATGCCGGTGGTGATGGAGACTTACGATGGCTTGTTGAATGACATCTGGGGCCAGCATGTCGGCCCGCAACAGGTGCTCGAAGCCATGGCCCGGGCCGAATCCGGTCCGGTGACCGAGGGGGCGGTGGGCGGCGGCACCGGGATGATCTGCCACGAGTTCAAGGGCGGCATCGGCACCGCTTCGCGGCGCCTGAGTGCGGAGCAGGGCGGCTACACCGTCGGTGCCCTGGTCCAGGCCAACCATGGCAAGCGCGAGGAGTTGCGGGTCGACGGTTACCCGGTGGGGCGCCACCTGGGAGCGATTGCCTCGCCCTTTGCCGAGCGTGGCACGCCGGGCATGGGGTCGATCGTGGTGATCCTGGCCACCGATGCGCCCTTGCTGCCCCATCAATGCCAGCGCCTGGCGCAGCGTGCGTCCATCGGCATTGCCCGCACCGGAGGCGGCACCGAGGATTCCAGTGGCGATATCTTCCTGGCCTTTGCCACGGGAAACCGGGACCTGCCCACGGCGGATTATTCGCGCAAGGACCTGGGATTCAGCACTTCACTGGCCATGCTCAACAACGATCACATCTCGCCCTTGTTCAGCGCTGCCGCCGAAGCGGTGGAGGAGGCCATCATCAACGCCCTGCTCGCCGGCGAGCCAATGACCAGCGCCGACGGGGTGCACGTGCCGGCATTGACCTCGCAAGTGCTGCTCGAGGCATTGGAACTAACTGGTTGGAACAGAAGTTGACGGACTAAGAAGTGCGACACAGTCGGCATAACTGTCTATATGGATATTTAATTATTAAATTGTAGATTGTCGGACAATGGCTGCCGTTAATCAGTTGAAAAAGAATCTTTCGACTGTATGGTCATTGTTTGCTGGAGTTCGTCGGAACAGTGGAATTTGGCGTCAAAAAAGTAGTGGACGCCAGATTTCAAATTGTGTCAGTTTTCTTGCGCCTGCTTAGGGCGAGTGATAGGACGATCTCGCCAGGGATTGTCGCTATCTGACAAAAACTGTTCCATTGATTACAAGGAAGTGTGTTTATGTCGAAAGTAAAAGTGAACGCTATTGATGCTGCCGAACAACAACTGGTGCCATTGGCGGCAGCAAGTTCGGCGTATAACCAGATCAATAGCTTCAGCCACCAGTACGACCGTGGCGGCAATCTCACGGTCAATGGCAAACCGTCGTTCTCGGTGGATCAGGCCGCCACGCAATTGCTGCGTGACGGTGCTGCCTACAAGGACCTGAACGCCAACGGCAAGATCGATCTGACCTATACCTTCCTGACCTCGGCCTCCTCGAGCACCATGTACAAGCATGGCATCTCCGGGTTCAGCCAGTTCAGCGCCCAGCAAAAGGCCCAGGCAGTGCTGGCCATGCAGTCCTGGGCCGATGTGGCCAATGTGGTCTTCACCGAGAAAGCCTCGGGTGGCGACGGTCACATGACGTTCGGCAACTACAGCGGTGGCCAGGATGGCGCGGCGGCATTTGCCTATCTGCCAGGCACCGGTGCCGGGTATGACGGGACGTCGTGGTACCTGATCAATAGCAGTTACACCCAGAACAAGAACCCCGATCTGAACAACTATGGCCGTCAGACCCTGACCCATGAGATCGGTCACACCCTGGGCCTGGCTCACCCTGGCGACTACAACGCCGGCGAAGGCAATCCCACCTACAAGGACGCCTCCTACGGCCAGGACACCCGTGGCTACAGCGTCATGAGCTACTGGAGTGAAAGCAATACCAGCCAGAACTTCAGCAAGGGCGGGGTCGAAGCCTATTCGTCCGGCCCGCTGATGGACGATATCGCGGCCATCCAGAAGCTCTACGGCGCCAACTACGCCACCCGTGCCGGCGACACCACCTACGGCTTCAACTCCAACACCGGGCGTGATTTCTACAGCGCCAGTTCGTCTTCGGACAAGCTGGTGTTCTCGGTGTGGGACGGTGGCGGCAACGATACCCTGGACTTCTCCGGTTTTACCCAAAACCAGAAGATCAACCTCAATGAAGCCTCGTTCTCCGACGTTGGCGGCATGGTGGGTAACGTGTCCATTGCCCAGGGCGTGACCGTGGAGAACGCCATTGGCGGTTCGGGCAACGACCTGCTGATCGGCAACAATGCCGCCAACGAACTGCGTGGCGGTGCCGGCAACGACATCATCTACGGTGCCGGTGGGGCCGATAAGCTCTGGGGCGGCTCGGGCTCGGACACCTTCGTGTTCGCTGCCAGTTCCGATTCCAAGCCGGGTGCGGCCGATCAGATCATGGATTTTGTCAGCGGCCTGGACAAGATCGATCTGACCGGGATCACCAAGGGTGCGGGGCTGCATTTCGTCAACGCCTTCACCGGCGCGGCGGGCGATGCCATCCTCACCACCTCCGGTGGCGTCAGCACCCTGTCCGTGGATTTCTCCGGGCATGGCGTGGCGGACTTCCTGGTCAGCACCATCGGCCAGGCAGCGGTCACTGACATCGTCGCCTGAGTGAAGTAGACGCGGGGCTGCGCCGATGCGCGGCCCGGCGTTCTTGCATTGACCCCGGGGCTGAGCGAGTCTACCGGGCGGATGGAGCACCCCATGACCCCACACACCTTGCGTTGCACGGCAGCCCGTTGGCTGCTGGCGACACTGATGATCTTTTATGGAGCAATGACCATGGCAAGCAGCCTGCGCTTGGCGGACCCCTCGGAACTGGTTGGACACTGGCAGTTGCAGCAAGCGGCCGATCCCGGCAAGGGTTGCACCCTGGACCTTTTGCAGAATGCGGCCCTGGGCGACGGCGCCGACTGCCTGTCGCAGTGGATCGGTGAAACCGCGGTGGGCTGGTTCCCTGAACCCGACGGTATTGCCATCACCGGCCGCGAAGGCTCGAAGGTCATTTTCTTCAGCCGCCAGAAGGACGGGCTCTATGAAGCACGCTTGAAAGCCGACGGCTTGATTGTTTTACAGCGTGGGGCTAATTAATAGGCCTCGGTGTTCGTCTATTAAGTTGGCGGCCAGTATATTGCCACTCTCTTGAACGACGTAAACATGCTCGGGCTGCTGTTGGATACAGCTGTCCGAATTGTTCGTGTTCGTCTGATTTATAAACTAAGAGGGTGGCTTGTTAGTTGTGCACTATATTGGTTCATCGCTACCGGGCACGAATTAACCGCTCAGGGAAAATGTTAAAAATGGTGAAGAACACTCCTCCTGCACCGCTGTTCAAGGCACTGGGCGAATATAAGAGCATCCTGATCAGCGTTGGTTGTTTCACCGCATTGATCAACGTGCTGATGCTGGTGCCTTCCATCTATATGTTGCAGGTCTACGACCGGGTGCTGTCTTCGCAGAATGAAACCACCCTGGTGATGCTGTCACTGATGGTGGTGGGCTTTTTCGTGTTCATCGGCCTGCTGGAAGTGGTACGCAGCTTTATCGTGATCCGCATCGGCAGCCAGCTGGAGCGGCGCTTCAACCTGCGGGTCTACCAGGCCGCGTTCGAACGCAACCTGGCGCGGGGCGAAGGCCATGCCGGGCAGTCCCTGGGCGACCTGACCCATATCCGCCAGTTCCTCACGGGGCCTGCGCTGTTCGCCTTCTTCGACGCTCCCTGGTTCCCCATCTATCTGCTGGTGATCTACGCCTTCAACGTCTGGCTGGGGGTGTTCGCCACCGTGGGTGCGGTGTTGTTGATCGCCCTGGCCTGCCTGAACGAGGCCATGACCAAGAAGCCTTTGGGCGAGGCCAGCGGCTATTCGCAAAAATCCACCCAGCTGGCCACCAGTCACCTGCACAACGCCGAGACCATCCAGGCAATGGGCATGCTCGGCGCGTTGCGCAAGCGCTGGTTCGCCGTGCATTCGGGGTTTCTCGGGCTGCAGAATCAGGCCAGCGACACCGGGTCGGTGATCAGTTCCCTGAGCAAGACCCTGCGCCTGTGCCTGCAGTCCCTGGTGCTGGGGCTGGGCGCCTGGCTGGTGATCAAGGGCGACATGACCGCCGGGATGATGATTGCCGGGTCGATCCTCATGGGGCGGGTGTTGAGCCCCATCGACCAGTTGATCGCGGTATGGAAGCAGTGGAGCTCGGCCAAGCTGGCCTATGGGCGCCTCGATGCGCTGTTGCGCGAGTTCCCGCCCAGCGACAGCGCCATGTCGCTGCCACCGCCCAAGGGGCAGGTGAGTTTCGAGCAGGTCAGCGCCGGCCCTCCAGGGCGCCGGGTCGCGACCCTGCAGCAAGTGAGCTTCAGCCTCAACGCCGGTGAAGTGCTGGGAGTGCTCGGCGCTTCCGGTTCCGGCAAATCGACCCTGGCCCGGGTGCTGGTGGGCGTGTGGCCGACCCTGGGGGGCACGGTACGCCTGGACGGTGCCGACATCCATCGCTGGAACCGCGATGAGCTGGGGCCCTATATCGGCTACTTGCCCCAGGACATCGAGCTGTTCACCGGCAGCATCGCCGAGAACATTTCGCGCTTTCGCCAGGCTGATCCGCAACAGGTGGTCCAGGCCGCGCAGATGGCTGGCGTGCACGAGCTGATCCTGCGTCTGCCCCAGGGCTACGACACGGTGCTGGGGGACGACGGCAGTGGCCTGTCCGGCGGCCAGAAGCAGCGAGTGGCCCTGGCCCGTGCGCTGTATGGCAACCCGAGCCTGGTGGTGCTCGACGAGCCCAATTCCAACCTCGATACCGTGGGCGAAAGCGCCCTGGCGGCAGCCATTTCCCAGCTCAAGGCCCGCGGCACCACGGTGGTGCTGGTCACTCATCGTTCCTCGGTACTGGCCCTGGCCGACAAGCTGCTGGTGCTCAATGACGGTCGCTTGCAGGCCTTCGGCCCCAGCCAGGAAGTGCTCAGGTCGCTGGCTGGCGGCCAGTCCCAGGCACAAGCTCAGGCTCAAGGGCAAGGGCAAGGGCAAGGGCAAGGGCAAGGGCAAGGGCAAGGGCAGGCGCAGGCGCAGGAAGCGCCCAGGGACAGGCCCGCAGCAGCGGCTCCCGGTGGCTTGAGCATGAGCCGCCAGTATTCGGCCCCGACACGGAATTCAGGCGCATGAGCAAGGACGGCAACATGATGATCGAACAGGATTACGCGCCGGAACGGGTTGAGCGGGACGCCGGCTTCTTTGCCCGCATGGGCTGGATCCTGGCCCTGGCCGGCGCCGGCAGTTTCTTCGTCTGGGCGGCCATGGCGCCCCTGGACCAGGGGATCCCGGTGCAGGGCACGGTGGTGGTGTCCGGCAAGCGCAAGGCGGTGCAGTCCATGAGCAGCGGCGTGGTCAGCCGGATCCTGGTGCGCGAGGGCGAGGCGGTGAAACAGGGGCAGCCGCTGTTCCGCCTGGACCAGACCCAGGTGGCGGCCGATGTGCAGTCGCTGCAGGCCCAGTACCGCATGGCCATGGCCAGTCTGGCTCGCTGGCGCAGTGAGCGCGACAACCTCAAGCAGGTGGATTTTCCGGTGGCGCTGAGCAACAGCGATGACCCGCGCCTGGCCCTGGTGCTGGAAGGCCAGCGGCAGTTGTTCAGCAGCCGGCGCGAGGCGTTCAATCGCGAGCAGGCGGGAATCCGCGCCAATATCGAAGGCGCCACCGCGCAACTGGCGGGGATGCGCCGGGCGCGTACCGATCTCAGCAGCCAGGCCGAGTCCCTGCGCCAACAGCTGAGCAACCTGCAGCCCCTGGCGGACAACGGCTACATCCCGCGCAACCGGCTGCTGGAGTACCAGCGCCAACTGTCCCAGGTGCAGCAGGAGCTGGCACAGAACACCGGGGAGAGCGGGCGGGTCGAGCAGGGCATCGTCGAGTCGCGGCTCAAGCTGTCCCAGCACAACGAGGAGTATCAGAAGGAGGTGCGCAGCCAGTTGGCCGAAGCCCAACTCAAGACCCAGACCCTGGAACAGCAACTGACCTCCGCCGGTTTCGACTTGCAGCACAGCGAGATCATCGCCACCGCCGACGGCATCGCGGTCAACCTGGGGGTGCACACCGAAGGCGCGGTGGTACGCCAGGGCGAGACCCTGCTGGAGATCGTGCCCCAGGGCACGCACCTGGAAGTGGAGGGGCGGTTGCCGGTGAATCTGGTGGACAAGGTCGGGCCCCACCTGCCGGTGGACATCCTCTTCACGGCTTTCAACCAGACCCGCACGCCACGGGTGCCGGGTGAGGTCAGCCTGATTTCCGCCGACCAGATGATCGATGAGAAAACCGGGATGCCGTACTACGTACTACGTAGCAGCGTCAGCGACCAGGCCCTGGAAAAGCTCAATGGATTGGTGATCAAGCCCGGCATGCCGGCGGAGATGTTCGTACGTACCGGCGAACGTTCGCTGCTCAATTACCTGTTCAAGCCTCTGCTTGACCGGGCTGGCTCTGCACTGACCGAAGAATAAGGATGTCGCGTCGTATGAGTAAGCTTTCCATTCTCGCGGCGGCCTTGGCGCTGTTTGCCTGTCAGGGCGCCCAGGCCATGGGCCCGTTCCAGATCTACGAGCAGGCGCTGCGCAATGACCCGGTGTTCCTGGGGGCCATCAAGGAGCGCGATGCCGGCCTGGAAAACCGCGCCATCGGCCGGGCAGGCCTGCTGCCCAAGGTGGGCTACAGCTACAACAAGGGTCACAACAACTCCAAGGTCACCTACCTGGACACCGTGCGCGGCACCGTGAGCGAAAAACGCAACTACGACAGCTACGGTTCGTCCCTGACCGTGCAGCAGCCGCTGATCGACTACGAGGCCTATGCCAACTACCGCAAGGGCGTGGCCCAGTCGCTGTTCGCCGACGAGAACTTTCGCAGCAAGAGCCAGGAGTTGCTGGTTCGGGTGTTGAGCTATTACACCAAGGCCCTGTTCGCCCAGGACCAGATCGACATCGCCCAGGCCAAGAAGAAGGCCTTCGAGCAGCAGTTCCAACAGAACCGGCACATGTTCCAGCAGGGCGAGGGCACCCGCACCGACATCCTCGAAGCCGAGTCGCGCTACGAGCTGGCCACCGCCGAAGAGATCGAGGCCCGGGACGAACAGGACGCCGCCTTGCGCGAGCTGGGGGCCCTGATCGGCGTACCGAGCATCGACGTGGGTGACCTGGACCCGTTGCAGGCCGACTTCCAGTCGTTCTCCCTGATTCCGGCCAACTACGACACCTGGCATGAGATGGCCCTGAGCAACAACCCGGTGCTGGCTTCCCAGCGCCAGCGCGTGGAAGTGGCGCGCTATGAAGTGGAGCGCAACCGCGCCGGACACCTGCCCAAGCTCAGTGCCTACGCCACCATGCGCCAGAACGAATCGGAAAGCGGCAACACCTACAACCAGCGCTACGACACCAACACCCTGGGTATCGAGCTCAGCCTGCCGTTGTACGCCGGTGGTGGGGTTTCAGCTTCTACCCGTCAGGCCAGCCGCTCCATGGAGCAGGCCGAGTACGAGCTGGACGGCAAGACCCGGGAAACCCTGATTGAACTCCGCCGCCAGTTCAGTGCCTGTCTATCAGGTGTGAGCAAGTTGCGCGCCTACCAGAAGGCCCTGGCCTCGGCCGAGGCGCTGGTGGTTTCGACCAAGCAGAGCATCCTCGGGGGCGAGCGGGTCAACCTCGATGCGCTGAATGCCGAGCAGCAGCTCTACACCACCCGGCGGGATCTGGCCCAGGCCCGCTATGACTACCTGATGGCCTGGACCAAGTTGCACTATTACGCCGGCACTTTGCGCGAAGAAGACCTGGCCAGGGTCGACGAGGCCTTCGGCCAGCGCGCTCAGCCTTAGGAAGCGTTGCCGACTGCAGGCTCAGGGACAATAAAAAAGAGGAACGAGCATGAGTATCTTCGATTACAAGACCGCCCTTGGCGGTGACGGCAAGGCCCTCTACAGCGAGGCCATCGCTTTGGCCCTGTATGCCTCTGCACCCACCGGCGAGGCGCTGCCGGGCACCGCCTGGCGCCCCATCAGCGCCAGCCAGCTGGGCTACCAGGGCAACGTCAGTGCCCAGGGCACCATTTCCGGCGAGCAGGCGATCGTCAGCGATGCCCAGGTCGAGGTGCTGGGCAAGTACGACGCCAGCGGGCAGTTGCTGTCCATCGGCATCAGCTTTCGCGGCACCGACAGCCTCAAGGACGCTATCAACGACCTGCAGGCCGCCTTCGTGCCGGGCTTTGCCGACAACTACAGCCGCCTGGCCTTCGACAACCTGTTGGGCAAGGTCGCGGCGTTTGCCGCGGCCCAGGGCCTGAGCGGCAGCGATGTGCTGGTCACCGGGCACAGCCTGGGTGGCCTGGGGGTCAACAGCCTGGCGGCGATGAGCGGTGAGCACTGGGGCGGTTTCTATCAGGACGCCAGCTACCTGGCCTTCGCCTCGCCGACCCAGAGCGCCAACAGCCCTCAGGTGCTGAACATCGGCTATGAAAACGACCCAGTGTTCCGCGCCCTGGACGGCACGCATTTCAACGCCTCGTCCCTGGGCACCCACGACAAGCCCCAGGAGTCGGCGACCAATAACATCGTCAGCTTCACCGATCACTACTCGTCGTTCCTCGGCAAGCTGATTCCCCAGAGCATTCTCAATCCGCAGTCTTGGTCGGCCCACAGCGCGGTGGACTATGCCGGTGGCCTCAACCGCCTGATCGAATCGGATTTCTATGACCTGACCAGCCGCGATTCCACCGTGGTGATCTCCAACCTGTCGGAAGGCAAGCGCGACCAGGTCTGGGTCAAGGACCTCAACCTGTATGCCGAGAAGCACAGCGGCAGCACCTTCATCATCGGCACCCAGGGCAACGACCTGCTGCATGGCGGCAAGGGCAACGACTACCTGGACGGTGGCGCCGGCGATGATCGCTTTCGCGACGATGGTGGCTACAACATCATCCATGGCGGGCAGGGCCATAACGTGCTGGAGCTGCAACAGCCGCTGAAGAACTTCTCCATTGCCAATGATGGCGACGGCACCCTGTACATCCGCGACGCCTACGGCGGCATCAGCATGACCCGGGACGTTGGCGCCCTGGTCAGCCACGAGGCCGGCAACTTCTGGCAGTGGTTCGGCAAGGACGTGACCTACAGCGTGACCGACGCCGGCCTGCAGAATGGCAACCAGTGGACCGCCTACAACCACTCGCTGAACGGCGATGCCTATGGCAACGCCCTGGTGGCCAGCGTCGATGGCGACTGGCTGTTCGGCCATGGCGGCGACGACCTGCTGAGCAGCGACAAGGCCAACGTGACCTTTGTCGGTGGCAGCGGCAACGACGTGATGCACTCCACCGGCGGCGGGGCCAATACCTTCCTGTTCAGCGGCAATTTCGGCCTGGACCTGATCCACGGTTATCAGAACACCGACAAGCTGGTGTTCATGGGCGTGCCGGGTGTCGATGGGCAATACGACTACAGCCAGCACCTGTCGCAGAACGGCAACGACACCCTGCTCAGTGTCGGCGAGTTCTCGGTGACCCTGGTGGGGGTCGGCCTCGACGGCCTGAACGGCTCGGGCATCGTGTTCGCCTGAGGCAAGCAGCAGGCGCGGCGTCCTTGAGGGGCGCCGTGGCGTTGACGGCAGTGTTCGGGGAGGGCGCTTCACTCCCCGGGTTCAACAAGCAGGAAAACCAGAGGACGGGCCCCGGCCCCAGGCGGTAACAGGCAACACAACGATCGGTCCCGGAAGGACGGTCCAACAACAACAAAAATCGAGAAGTCATCAACATGGATGTGAAGTGCGATCAGCTCAAGGCGCTGACGGGCACCCTGTGCCTGGCATTTGCCACAGGACTGCCGTTGCCGGCCCAGGCCACCTATCAGGACAGCGGACGGCTGGGGGACCCTGCCAGTTGGCGCTCCGCCGAATACCTGCAGGACTGGGGCCTGGAACGGATGCAGGCAAACCAGGCCTATGCCGCCGGCTACAGCGGTGCAGGAGTGAAGATCGGCGCCCTGGACTCGGGGTTCGATGCCGCCCATCCCGAGGCCAGTTCCACACGTTTTCATCCGCTCACCGCCACGGGAAACGATCGGGATGGCAAGCCGTTCAGCGTCTCCGGGGTGCTCAATGGCGCCAATGACAGCCACGGCACCCACGTCACCGGCACCATGGGCGCGGCCCGCGACGGTAACGGCATGCACGGCGTGGCCTTCAACGCCCAGGTGTATGTAGGCAATACCAATCACAACGACAGTTTCCTGTTTGGCCCCAGCCCCGACCCGCAGTACTTCAAGGCGGTGTACTCCGCCCTGGCCGAGGCCGGGGTGCGGGTCATCAACAACAGCTGGGGCAGCCAGCCCAAGGATGTCAGCTACCAGACCCTGGACGGCCTGCGGGCAGCCTACGCCCAGCATTTCCAACAGGGCACCTGGCTCGATGCCGCCGCCGAGGTTTCGCGCCGCGGGGTGATCAATGTCTTCAGTGCCGGCAACAGCGGCTATGCCAATGCCAGCGTGCGTTCGGCCCTGCCGTATTTTCAGCCGGAACTGGAAGGCCACTGGCTGGCGGTCTCGGGGCTGGACAAGAACAACCAGCAGAAATACAACCAGTGCGGCATCGCCAAGTACTGGTGCCTGGCCACGCCCGGCGCCGCCATCACCAGCACCGTGCCCGGCGGCGGCTACGCCACCTACAACGGTACGTCCATGGCTGCGCCCCATGCCACCGGCGCCCTGGCCCTGGTGATGGAGCGTTATCCCTACCTGGACAACCAGCAGGCCCTGCAAGTACTGCTGACCACCGCCCGGCAGCTCGACGGCTCGCCCACCCAGGGGCCCAGTGCGCTGGTGGGCTGGGGCGTGCCGGATTTGCGGCGGGCGATGCACGGGCCGGGGCAACTGCTGGGCGAATTCAACGTCAACCTGGGGCGCGGCCAAGGGGATGTCTGGAGTAACGGCCTTTCGGACCAGGCGCTTATCCAGCGTCAGGCCGAGGACGCCGCCGAACGCCAGGCCTGGCGGCAGACCCTGCAGGACCGGGGCTGGGAGCATGGCCTGAGCCCGGGAGCCAGCCAGCAGGAGCAGACCGACTATGCCCTGGGCATGGCCCGCGATGCGGCAGCGGCGGCGCGGATCTACCAGGGCAGCCTGGTCAAGTCCGGGGCCGGCTGGCTGGTGCTCAGCGGCGACAGCAGCTATCGCGGTCCAACCACGGTCAATGGCGGCTTGCTGGCGGTCAACGGCACGCTGGCGTCAGAGGTCAGGGTCAATGCCGGCGGCACCCTGGGCGGTTCCGGGCAGGTCGCCGGGATCAGCGCTGCGGCCGGTGCCCGGGTGGCGCCGGGCAACTCCATCGGCACCTTGAATGTGGCGGGGAACGTCGACTTCCAGCCGGGCTCGACCTATGTGCTGGAGCTGTCCCCGAGTGCCAGCGACCGGATCGTCGCCACGGGCCAGGCCAGCCTGAATGGTGCCGCTGTCGACCTGGTGCCCGAGCCTCGGGGGAATGTGCTGGCCGCGCAGCAGGTGCCGAGCCTGGTTGGCCGCCAGTACGACATTCTGCAAGCGGCAGGTGGCGTCGTCGGGCGTTTTTCCAGTGTCCAGCCCGAATCGCTGTTTCTTGGCACAGCCCTCGACTATTCGGCCAGCAGCGTGCAGTTGCAGGTAATGCGCAACGCGACCTCCTTTGCCAGCGTCGGCCTGACCCCCAACCAGCGCGCGACCGGCGCTGCAGTGGAACAGTTGGCGGCGGGCAATCCGGTCTATGAAAGCCTGTTGCTGTCGCCTTCGGCGGCGGTGGCCCAGGGTGCACTGCAGCAATTGTCCGGGGAGATCTACCCGGCCCTGAGTTCGATGCTGGTCAGCCAGGGCTCGGTGCTGCGCGACGCCCTGGGCGAACGCCTGCAACGCCCGGCCCTGGGGCACGCGGGAGCGGAGCCGGCGACTGCCAGTGGCTGGATCAAGGGCCTGGGGGCCTGGGGGCGGGTCGAGGGCGCCAAGGGCACCACTGCCTATGACAGCTCTCTTGGCGGCATGCTGGCCGGTATCGACCGCGACCTCGACGAGCAGACCCGTATCGGCCTGGCGGCTGGCTACAGCGAAAGTGCCTTGCACATGGGCGCCGGCACCCGGGCCAAGGCCGAGGTCGACAGCTATCACCTGGGGGCCTATGCCCGCCACGACCTGGACGCGCTGCGCCTGAGCCTGGGCGCCAGCCATAGCTGGCATCGCGCCGAGGTCCGTCGCGACCTGGCCTATGCCGATGTATCCGGCCGGGAGAAGGCCCGGGTCGATGCCCGCAGCACCCAGGTGTTTGCCGAGGCGGCCTATGCCGTGCCGCTGGCGCCCCTGGTGCTGGAGCCTTTCGTCAACCTGGCCTACCAGCACCTGGACCGGGATGCCTTCCACGAGAAAGGCGCCGCCGCGGCCCTGGAGGGCGACCGCGACCAGCGCGATGCCTGGCTCGGCACCCTCGGCCTGCGTGGTCGCCAGCAGCTGCGGCTGGCGTCGGGACAGGCCCTGGAACTGTCGGCGAGCCTGGGCTGGCAGCACCGCCTGAATGGCGCCCAGGCCCGCGAACCGTTGTCCTTTGCCGGCAGCGACCAGGGCTTTGCGGTGAACAGCGCCGCGCCCGTGCGCGACGCTGCGCAGGTCGGTGCCCAGGCACGCCTGGCTCTGGCCCGGGACCTGTCCCTGAGCCTGGACTACCAGGGGCAGTTGGCCAGTCGACAGCAACAGCATGGAGCAGGACTCAATCTCGAGTGGCGCTTCTGAGGCGCCACTGAACTCGACAGCGGCGCGGGATTGGCCGCAGGGATATTTGCCAACACAACTAAGGAAGGTCGTAGTGAAGAGAGTCAAACGCAAGGATCGCGCGCAGGCAGGACAGGGCGGGGTACGCACCCCGCTGAGCCGGGCATTGCTGGGGTGCGTGGCACTGATCGGCGGGGCCCAGGCCGCGCCCTATGTGGAAGCCGGTCGTGCTGGCGACGCCAGCAGCTGGCGCAGCGCCGAGTTCAAGGCGGACTGGGGCCTGGGAGCCATTCATGCCGACAGCGCCTATGCCGCCGGCTACAGCGGCAAGGGCGTCAAACTGGGGATCTTCGACCAGCCAGTGTATGCCCGGCACCCGGAGTTCGTCGGTCCGGACAAGGTCATCACCCTGATCACCAGCGGCATCCGCCAGTACACCGATCCCTATATTCCGGTGAAGGCCGGTGACGCCTTTCGCTATGACGGCAGTCCGTCCGTGGGCTCGGACGGCAAGCTCGGCTCCCACGGCACCCACGTCGGCGGGATCGCCGGCGGCAGCCGCGATGGCGGGGCCATGCACGGGGTGGCTTACGATGCGCAGATCATCAGTGCCGACAACGGTGACCCGGGCCCGGAAGACGGCATCGTCCTGGGCAACGACGGCGCGGTGTACAAGGCTGGCTGGGATGGCCTGGTGGCCAGTGGCGCGCGGATCATCAACAACAGCTGGGGCATCGGCATCACCGACCGCTTCAACAAGGGCGGCCGCGACCCGGCGTTCCCGCATTTCACCCTGGAGGATGCACGGGCCCAGTTCGCGCAGATCCAGCCGCTGCTGGGCACCTTGCCGGGGGGCGCCTACGACGGCGCCATTGCCGCGGCCCGAAGTGGGGTGATGACCATCTTCGCCGCCGGCAACGACTACAACCTGAACAACCCGGATGCCATTGCCGGCCTTGGCTACTTCGTCCCGGAGATCGCTCCCAACTGGCTGACCGTCGCCGCATTGCAGCAGAACCCCGATACCGCCAGCGCCGACCCCTATGTCATCAGCACCTTTTCCTCGCGCTGCGGCTATACCGCCAGTTTCTGCGTCTCGGCCCCCGGCACACGGATCTACAGCTCGGTGATCGGTGGCACGAACCTGGACAACATGACCCTGGGCTATGCCAACAAGAACGGCACCTCGATGGCCGCCCCTCACGCGGCGGGGGCCGCAGCGGTGCTGATGGAGCGCTTTCCCTACATGAGCGGGGCGCAGATCGCCAGCGTGCTACGCACCACCGCCACCGACCTGGGCGCACCGGGCATCGATTCGCTGTACGGCTGGGGCATGATCGACCTGGGCAAGGGCATCCACGGCCCGGGCATGCTGGTCGCGGAGCAGGACATCCCCGTGGACCTGCGGGTTCCCGGTGCCTATGGCGCAACCCAGTTCGTCGCTGACCTGCCGGGGGTGGGGGCCCTGGTGGACGTGGGCAAGCCAACCCAGCGGCGCTGCAACGACATCAGCTGCGGCCGGGATGTCTGGAGCAACGACATCAGTGGCCATGGCGGCCTGACCAAGCAGGGCATCGGCACCCTGGTGCTCAGCGGCAGCAATACCTATTCCGGCCCGACCCTGGTCAACCAGGGGCGCCTGGCGGTCAATGGCTCGCTGGTGTCGGCGGTGACCGTCAATGACGGCGGGATCCTCGGCGGTAGCGGCCGGGTCGGCGGGCTGATGGTCAATGCCGGTGCCACCGTGGCCCCGGGCAACTCGGTCGGCACCCTGCATGTCGCCTCCGACGTGACCTTCCTGCCGGGCTCGACCTACGCGGTGGAAGTGTCCCAGAGCGGCAGCGATCGGCTGATTGCCGACGGCCAGGCGCTGCTCGGTGGCGCCACGTTGTCCATGGAACTGCAAGGCGAAGGCGGCGCGGGCTTGCTCAGTCGGCAGAGCGTGCCGAGCCTGCTGGGGCGCCAGTTCGATATCATCGATGCGGCCGGCGGTATCCAGGGGCGCTTCGGCGCGGTGCAATCCAACGCGCTGTTCCTGACGGGCGATCTGGATTACGCGGCCAATGGCGTGCAACTGGCGGTGGCGCGCAATGCCACTTCCTTCAGCAGCATCGGCCTGACCCCGAACCAGCGCGCCGTGGGCGCCGCCACCGAGCAACTGGGGGCTGGCAATCCGCTGTTCGAAAGCCTGTTGCTGGCACCTTCGGCAGCCAGTGCCCAGCAAGCCTTCCAGCAATTATCCGGGGAGATTCACCCGGCCATCAGCAGCCTGCTGATCAACGACAGCCGCTACCTGCGCGACGCCATGGGCGAACGCCTGCGCCAGTCGCCTGCGGTGCCTGCGGCGGCAGGCACGGGCCAGGACAACGGGGTCTGGATGAAGACCCTGGGCGCCTGGGGCAAGGCCGATGGCGACGCCGACCATGCACGCTACAGCACCTCCATCGGCGGCTTGCTGGCGGGGATCGATGGCGCCGTGGACGAGGCCACGCGCCTGGGCTTCTTCACCGGCTACAGTGACAGTTCGTTGAACATGGGTGACGGCACTCATTCCTCGGCCAAGGTCGACAGCTATCACCTGGGGACCTACCTGGGCCGGCAACAGGAGGCGTTGCGCCTGAGCCTGGGTGGTTCCTACAGCTGGCACCGGATCGAGGTCAAGCGCGAGTTGCAGTACGCCGGGGTCGCCGACCGCCAGAAGAGCAAGCGCGATGCGCGCAGCGCCCAACTGTTCGGTGAGGCGGCATGGCAGTTCGAGCAGGGCCCAGGGCGCCTGGAACCTTTCGTTAACCTGGCCTACGTCAATATCGCCAGTGACGCCTTCAAGGAACAGGGCGGCGCTGCGGCACTCAAAGGCTCGGATGACCATCGCGAGGCCTGGCTCTCGACCCTGGGCATGCGTGCCGGCCAGCGCCTGGCGCTGGCGCAAGGACAGGCACTGGAGTTGTCCGCGACCCTGGGTTGGCAGCACAACCTGAGCGGCACCGGCTCCGACCAGCACCTGGCCTTTGCCGCGGGAGGGGGAGAGTACAAGGTCCAGAGCCTGTCCCTGGAACGTGATGCAGCAGTGGTCGGCGCACGTGCCGGGGTGGTCCTGGGGCGTGCGACCCGAGTCAATCTGGATTACAACGGTGTGCTGGGCAGCAAGGACAAGAGCCATGGGGTCGGCTTGACCCTGGACTGGGCGTTCTGACGCCGCGTCACCGCTGAAAGGTGTTGTACCGCGTCACCCAGGCCTGGCAACGGGCCTGGGTGGCCGGAGCTATCTCTGACAATTCCAACAAAAGAGAGGCAATACCATGGGTGTGTTTGACTACAAGAACTTCACTGCAGAGGATTCCAAGGCGCTGTTTACCGATGCCATGGCGATTACCCTGTACTCCTATCACAACCTCGACAACGGCTTTGCCGTGGGTTATCAGCACAACGGCTTCGGCCTGGGCCTGCCAGCGACCCTGGTCACCGCGCTGATCGGCAGCAGCGATTCCCAGGGGGTGATCCCCGGGATTCCCTGGAACCCCGATTCCGAGAAGGCCGCCAAGGAGGCGCTGAACCAGGCCGGCTGGTCCACCATCAGTGCCGAGCAGTTGGGCTATGGCGGCAAGGTGGATGCCCGGGGCACCTTCTTTGGCGAGAAGGCCGGCTACGGTACGGCCCAGGTGGAGATCCTCGGCAAGTACGATGCCCAGGGCCAGTTGAGCTCCATCGGCATCGGCTTTCGCGGCACCAGCGGCCCCCGGGAGTCGCTGCTCAGCGACTCCCTCGGCGATGTGATCAATGACCTGCTGGCGGCCCTGGGGCCCAAGGACTATGCGAAGAACTACGCCGGCGAGGCCTTCGGCACGCTGCTGGGCGATGTCGCGGCCTTTGCCCAGGCCCATGGCCTGTCCGGCAAGGACATCCTGGTCAGCGGCCACAGCCTGGGCGGGCTGGCGGTCAACAGCCTGGCGGACCTGAGCGGCGAGCGCTGGTCCGGGTTCTACAAGGACTCCAACTACATCGCCTATGCCTCGCCGACCCAGAGCGCCAGCGACAAGGTGCTGAACATCGGCTACGAGAACGACCCGGTGTTCCGTGCCCTGGACGGTTCGAGCTTCAACCTGGCGTCGCTTGGGGTCCACGATGCGCACCAGGACTCGGCCACCAACAACATCGTCAACTTCAACGACCATTACGCCTCGACCCTGTGGAACGTGCTGCCGTTCTCGATCCTCAACATCCCCACCTGGATCTCCCACCTGCCCACCGGCTACGGCGATGGCCTGACCCGGGTGCTGGAATCGAAGTTCTACGACTTCACCAGCAAGGACTCGACCATCGTCGTCGCCAACCTGTCGGACCCGGCGCGGGCCAGTACCTGGGTCCAGGACCTGAACCGCAATGCCGAGACCCACAAGGGCAGCACCTTCATCATCGGCAGCGACGGCAACGACCTGATCCAGGGCGGCCGCGGCAACGACTACCTGGAGGGTCGCGACGGCAATGACACCTTCCGCGACGAGGGCGGCTACAACATCATCCTCGGTGGCCAGGGCCACAACACCCTGGACCTGCAGCAGTCGGTGAGCAACTACAGCTTCGCCAGCGACGGTGCCGGCACCCTGTACGTGCGCGACGCCAAGGGCGGGATCAGCATCACCCGTGACATCGGCGCGATCCAGAGCAAGGAGCCGGGGTTTCTCTGGGGCCTGTTCAAGGACGATGTGTTCCATCAGGTTACCGACCAGGGCTTGAAGGCCGGCAACCAACTGACCCAGTACGCCTCGTCGGTGAAGGGCGATGGCAGCGACAACCTGCTTCGGGCCCATGATGGGGGCGACTGGCTGTTTGGCCTGGATGGCAACGACCACCTGGTCGGCGGCCGCGGCAACGACGTGTTCGTCGGCGGCAACGGCAATGACCTGATGGAGTCGGGGGGCGGCAATAACACCTTCCTGTTCAATGGCCATTTCGGCAACGATCGCATCGTCGGCTATCAGGGCGGCGACAAACTGGTGTTCATGGGCGTGGCCGGGGTGCTGCCGGACCAGGACTACCGGGCCCATGCCAGCAGCAGTGGCAACGACACGGTGCTGACCTTCGGCCAGGATTCGGTGACCCTGGTGGGAGTCAGCCTCGACCACCTCAACGGCTCGGGCATCACCATCGCCTGATACCGAAAGGGCGCGGGGCCTGCAACGGGCCCCGGGCCCTTGCCTGGATAAAAAAAGTGACCTGTCAGTCAAATGCCGACTCCAATACCGGTAAAGCTGCAGCCCGCTGATGCGTTACTAGAGGTACGCAAGGTTTCAGGGATGCAACCGCAATCGATTCAAGGCAGTGACAGGAGAGTTTTGACAGTGAGTAACAGCAAGAGGTATGCGAGCGGTCTGGTGCTGGCCCTGTGGGCATGCATGGCATCGGCCGAGGAGTTGCCTCACAGCTCGATTTTGAAACGCTACGGGGTGACCGTGGATCAGTTGCCGCCCGGTTTACCCGCGCCAGCCACCACCGAGGAGCCTGCCCCCAGTCTTTTCCAGCTGGACCCGGAGCAGCCCCTGGCGCAGTTTCGTCTGAAGGACGACGCGACGCCGGACACCACAGGCAACATCAGCATTGATAACGCCAATGCCAGGGAGCGTGATCGCTGCCGGCAGGTGAGCCAGGAGTTGTCCAAGCGTGGCAAGCCGGTGCCGGGGTTTTTCTGCGAGCCGGGGCAGGGAGGCTTGCTCTGGGGGCATTGAAGTGCTGCGGTGAATCATTTTTCCTGGCGGACGGTGGCCACATCGTCCGCCTTGACCCGAATGGTCTTGCCGGAGATGTCCTGGAATTCATAGAAACCATCGGCAGTCTTGGTCTTGGGCTGATCACGGGTCAGGTACTGCGTGCCGTTCTGCAAGGTCACCACGGTGGGCGAGGCGCAGCCGGCCAAGGTCAGGGCAGCGAGCAGGAGCAATCCCAGGTTTTTCAGGTTCATACAGGTTTCTCGTCAGTAGTGGTGCATCCACGATGCGCTGGACACTATAGCCATGGCCCGTTGGTGTAGTGAAGACGACAAAAGTTCTGTGGGCCATTGTAAAAAACTTCGCCGCGCCATTTATCCAATAGTGTTTGCCAGAGCGGGGCAACGGCTGTTATCTGTACGCATAACCAGTATTCAACCCGCCGTGGCGTCTTAGTTCCGTGACCTCCAATCCCCTCGAAAACCCCCTCTATTACCTGCACAACTTCCAGCAAGTGTTGAGCTGGCTGGAGCTGCGCTATGCCGATGTGCTGACGGACGCCGAGCAGTGCTTCATTCGTGACTTCACGGCCCTGGCCCAGCCGTCCCAGGCCTTGCTGGTGCGCATGGTGATGCGCAAGGGGCGGCACTTTCGCCTGGGCAAGCTGAGTTACCCGGAGATTGGCGACAGCGCCCGGGCCCTGGTGCCGCTGCTGGCCCTGGGCTGGGTCGACGAGCAGGCGCCGCTGAGCCTGGAGGAGTTGTTCGGCTTGCTGCACAAGGCCGAGTTGCAGCAGGCGTTCAAGGCCCTGGCGCTGCCGGCCAAGGCGAAGAAGAGCCAGTGGCTGGAGGCGCTGCAGGCCCAGCACCCGCAACCCCAGGCGTTTGGCCAATGGTGCCCGGAGCTGGATGACAGGCTGCTGAGCCTGACGCTCATGCCACTGTGCGACCGCTTGCGCCTGATGTTCTTCGGCAACCTGTACCAGGACTGGTCGGAGTTCGTGCTGGCGGACCTGGGCATCTACAGCTACGAAAAAGTCGAGATCAGCGCCGATGCCCGCGGCCTGCGCAGCCGTGACGACGTCGATGGCTTCTTTTACCTGCACCAGTGCCAGGAAGGATTCGAGGCCGGGGATGAACTGCCCCAGGTGCTGGAGCGAATCGCCGCGTTCAGCACCGCCAACCCCTGGCTGGAGAAGCGCCGGGGCAAACTCTTGTTCCTCCTGGGCCAGCACGGCGAGCGCCTGGCGGACTGGGCCCTGGCCCGGGCAATCTATCAGCAGTGTGCCTACCCCGGGGCGCGCTTGCGGCTGATCCGGGTGCTGGAGCGCAGCGAAGAGTACCCGGCGGCCCTGGCCCTGGCGGAGCAGGCAGCGGCTGCCCCCGAGAGTGCCGCCGAGGCCCAGCAGTTGCTGCGGGTCATGCCCAGGCTGCGACGCAAGCTGGGCGGGCCGCCACTGCCACGCACGGCCGCTCGCGAGGTGCAGCGCCTGGACCTGCAATTGCCCCAGGACGGGCAGGGACTGAGCGTTGAGCAACGGGTCCAGCTGCATCTGCACCAGCCCGAGGGGCCGGTGCACTACGTGGAGAACAGCCTGATCAATTCGCTGTTCGGGCTGCTCTGCTGGCCGGCGGTGTTCGCTCCGTTGCCGGGGGCCTTCTTCCATCCGTTCCAGCGCGGGCCGGTGGACCTGCTCAGCGAAGATTTCCATGAGCGGCGCAGCGCGCTGTTCCAGGGCTGCCTGGCGGAACTGGACGATGGCCGCTACCGCGACAGCATCCGCCAGCGCTTTGCCGAAAAGTGGGGCCTGCAATCGCCCTTCGTGTTCTGGGGGGCGCTGACCGAGGAACTGCTCGAACAGGCCCTCGACTGCCTGCCTGCCGAGCACCTGAAGCACTGGTTCCAGCGCCTGCTGCTGGACATCCGGGCCAACCGCGCGGGGATGCCGGACCTGATCCAGTTCTGGCCCGAGGAGAAAACCTACCGGATGATCGAGGTCAAGGGCCCGGGGGATCGCCTGCAGGACAACCAGTTGCGCTGGCTGGACTTCTGCCAGGAGCACCGGATGCCGGTGACGGTGTGTTATGTGCAGTGGCAGGACTGCGAGGGGTGAGCTATCGCATCGCGGTCCGGGCCTTGTGCGAATTCAGCGCCAAGAGTGGTGATCTGGACCTGCGCTTCACCCCGTCGCCGACCGCGCTGGAGGGCATGCACGGGCACCGTACCGTGGCCTCCCGCCGCAACCCCGAGTACCAGAGTGAAGTGGCGCTGGAGGGGCGCTACGGCGAGTTGCTGGTCAAGGGCAGGGCGGACGGCTACGACCCGACGCAGAACCTGCTGGAGGAGATCAAGACCTACCGCGGCGACCTGGCGCGCATGCCCGACAATCATCGGCAACTGCACTGGGCCCAGGCCAAGGTCTATGGCTGGTTGCTGTGCCAGAGCCTGCAATTGCCGGTCATCCGCGTGTCTCTGGTGTACTTCGACGTCCTCAGCGAGCAGGAAACATCGCTGGTACAGGAGCACAGCGCCCAGGTGCTGGAAGACTTCTTCAACCAGCAATGCGCGCTGTTCCTGCACTGGGCCCAGCAGGAAATGCAGCACCGCACAGCCCGTGACCAGGCCACCCGCAGCCTGAGTTTTCCCCATGGCGAGTTTCGCCGCGGCCAGCGTCACCTCGCCGAGTCGGTGTACAAGGCGGTCAGCACTGGCCGTTGCCTGTTGGCCCAGGCGCCCACCGGCATCGGCAAGACCCTGGGCACGATCTTCCCGATGCTCAAGGCCATGGCCCCGCAGCAACTGGACAAGCTGCTGTTTCTCACCGCCAAGACCCCGGGACGACAATTGGCCCTCGATGCGGCCCGGGTGCTGTTCGCCGACCAGCCCGAGTTGCCGTTGCGGGTCTTGGAGCTGGTGGCCCGGGACAAGGCCTGTGAGCACCTGGACAAGGCCTGTCATGGCGACTCCTGTCCGTTGGCCAGGGGCTTCTACCAGCGCCTGCCGGCGGCGCGCCAGGCGGCCAGCCAGGTGCCGATGCTGGACCGCCAGGCGCTGCGCCAGGTGGCCCTGGAGCATCAGGTCTGCCCCTATTACCTGAGCCAGGAAATGGCCCGCTGGAGCGATCTGGTGGTGGCCGACTACAACTATTATTTCGATTTCAGCGCCTTGCTGTTCGGCCTGGCCCAGGCCAACCAATGGCAGGTCGCGGTACTGGTGGACGAAGCCCACAATCTGGTGGAGCGCGGACGCGGGATGTACAGCGCCAGACTCGACCAGCAGCAACTGGCCAAGGTGCGTGCCAGCGCGCCCCAGGCCTTGAAAAGCTCATTGCAACGTCTCAATCGCGAGTGGAATGCCCTGCACAAGGACCAGGTCGCGCCCTATCAGGCCCATGACCGGCTGCCGACGGCGTTGCTCAAGGCGCTGGGGCTGTGTGTTGCGGCCCTGGGCGACTATTTCAACGAGCACCCCGAGGGCCTGGACAGCGAGCTGCAGGGCCTGTATTTCGAGCTGCTGCAATTTGCCCGGGTGGCGGAGCTGTTCGAGCCGCAGCAGTTCATCTTCGACATCAGCAAGCGCGTGTTGAGCGCCAAGCGCAGCCTGTCACGCCTGTGCCTGCGCAACGTGGTGCCAGCGGCGCTGCTGCGCCCTCGGTTGACGGCGGCCCGCAGCAGCGTGCTGTTTTCCGCGACGCTCAATCCCCGGCATTACTACGCCGATCTGCTCGGGCTGCCGGAAAACACCGTGTGGCTGGACGTCGAGTCACCGTTCGAGGCCCGGCAACTGGAGGTGCACATCGTCAGCCGCATCTCCACGCGCTACGTTCATCGGCAAGCGTCGCTGGCGCCGATTGTCGAGTTGCTGGCGCACCAGTTCCAGGCGCGCCCGGGTAACTATCTGGCCTTCTTCAGCAGTTTCGATTACCTGCAGCAAGTGGCCGAGTTGCTGGCCCTTGAGCATCCGCAGATTGCCTTGTGGCAACAGTCCCGGGGCATGGACGAGTCATCCCGCGAGGACTTTCTCCAGCAGTTTCGGGCCGAGGGGCAGGGCATAGGTTTTGCCGTGCTCGGCGGAGCCTTCGGCGAGGGCATCGACCTGCCGGGATCGAAACTCATCGGTGCCTTCGTCGCGACCCTCGGGCTGCCTCAGCTCAACCCCTTGAACGAACAGATGAAGCAGCGCATGGCGGCGCTGTTCGGCTCCGGTTATGACTACACCTACCTCTACCCCGGGCTGCAGAAAGTGGTGCAGGCCGCCGGGCGAGTGATCCGCAGCCAGGCGGACCGGGGTGTGCTGATGTTGATCGATGATCGCTTTGCCGAGCCGCGGGTCAGGCAACTGCTGCCGGGCTGGTGGGCCCTCGATGGGCCCGGCGGGTCGGTGGTTGCCGGCTAGGGGCGGCACCGGGCCTGGGTCCTGAAGCCTCGGCAAGAGGGGCCTGGCAGGTGCCAAGCCCCGGGGGTTCACTGGCCCTGACGGACCCGGATGAAGCGCCGCAGGGTTTCGCCCGGGCCGGTGTGGAAACGGGTTGGCCGGGGTTGGCCGGTGTCGGCGGCGATGAACACGAAGTGATCGTCGCTCAGCTGATAACTGGCGGGCAGGGGCTGTCCGGCATCAGCGCCGACGCTGTCGATCCAGGTGATGGACTTGGGCGTGGTGCTGCTGTCGAGGGTGAAGGTTCCGGCCAGCAGTTGCTCGCCCTCCACCGTGACCACGCGAAACCGGTTGCCTTCGATCAGGGTCAGGGCACCGGGAGCGCTGTGCTCGTCCGGTGGGTCGAATACACCGCCGTCTTCCATGCCGGTCTGCTCCCAGGCTCCTTGCAGGCGTTCGAGCTCCCGCAGGTCAGCTGCCTTGCGTGATGACAGAGTATCCATTGTCGATTGGTACCTTGGGGTGGGGTCAGTTGAAGATATTACGGCCAATGCAGTAGGTCAGCAGGTCCTGGTCGCTTTGCACTTCCAGTTTGCGCATCGCGGAAATTTTCTGCGCGCTGATGGTTTTCGAGCTGCGGTTCTGGCTGCGGGCGATGTCGCTGACGCTCTTGCCGGAAACGAACAGGCGCAGGATCTCGAACTCCTTGGGCGACAGGGTGGAGATTCGTGCATCGATTGCCACGTTGGATTCCAGCACCGAGTTGGAGGCCGGCTCCAGGCTGCGGTAGATGCCTTTTTGTGCAATGGCCTTGAGGGCGGTCTGGATTTCCTCGTGCAACTGGCTCTTCTGGATCACCCCGACCACCCCCAGTTCATGCAGGCGGGTGAGGATCAACTGGTTGGAAATCATGGTCAGGACCAGGATCTGCAAATGGGGGAAGTTGCGCTTGAGGTATTCCACCAGTTTCAGGCCGTCGCCGTAAGGCGAGTCCCCGGGCATGTTGTAGTCGGTGATGACGACATCCACCGGGCGCGCCTCCAGAAGCTGGACCAGGCCCTTGGAGCACACCGCCTCACCAACGATTTCAAATCGATCATCGCGCTCCATCAGCTCGCGAACGCCGAGCAACACAATCGGGTGATCGTCAGCAATGACTACTTTCAGTTTTTCCATGACAAACACACCCGTGTAAGACGCTAATTAATAAAGAAACCCGAGACTGACGGTACATTAAACCCTGGCGCTCATTATTCAAGGGGCAGCAGGAGTTCCGACAGGCGCTGCATCAATTGCCGGACCTGGGCAACCAGAGCCGGGCTCAGGCTGTTTTCCAGCAACTGGCACTCCAGTTCGGCGCAAGCCCTGGCCAGTGCCACGGCCTGCACGGCGCCCATGGCTCCGGCGATGCTGTGCAGGCGCTCGGCGGCAGCGTTGGCGGACCCGGTCTCCAACGCCTTGGTCAACCGTTGCAGGTCCTCGTGCATGGTACTGACAAACAGCGGGCGCATCTTTTCCGAGAGCTGGAGGGTGTTGCCCGCAGGCACAGGGGCGGTGTCTACCCTGGGCCGGGCTTCAGCCGGCGTCGGCGTTGCAGGCGCCGGAGGTGGGGGGGGAGTGCTTTGGCAAAGCTTCAATAGTTGGCCTCGCAACGTCTGCAGGTTCATGGGTTTGACGATCCAGGTGTTCATTCCGGCGGCCAGGCAACGGCTGCCTTCCTCGCGCATGGCATTGGCGGTGACGCCGATGATCGGCAGTTGCGGGTCGCGTCGGCGCAACTCCCTGGCCAGGTCGTAGCCATTCATGATCGGCATGTTGACGTTGCTGATGGCGATGTCGAACAGCTGCGGTTCCCACTGCTCCAGGGCCTGCTCGCCATTGGCCGCCAGGGTCACCTGGCAACCCAGGGCCTCGAGTTGCTCCTTGATGATCACCTGGTTGATCGGGTTGTCCTCCGCCACCAGGATGTGCAGGTGCAATGGCTGCAAGGAGTTCGGCTGATGCGGAGTCAGGTGCAGGGGAAGGCCTTGGCGCGCCAGGGCTGCGGCGCGGGCGATGGCGCGGATGTCGTGGGCGTCGACCTGGCATTTTTCCCCCTGGCGGCTGTCGCTGGTGTGCCCGCTGGATACAGCCCTCAGACAAGGCCCGGACCAGGGCGCGAGGGAGCCCCGGGGCAGCAGGTCGATGAGCAGCCGCTCCTGGGGCTGGTCTTCCCAGCCGTTGGGCAGCGGGTAGGCCTGGACCCCCAGGCGGCCGAGCCAGTCGCAGGTGCTTTTCACCAGTTCCGGCACCGGCGCGCGGACATAGACCGCAGGCCCGTCGGGCACCAGCGGAGTTGCCGGCAGGGCTCCAGGCAGGTGCTGCAGGCTCAGGCGCAGGGAGAAATTGCTGCCCAGCCCAGGCTCGCTGATCACCTGCATCTGGCCACCCATCATCTGGCTCAGGCGCTGACAGATGGCCAGTCCGAGCCCGGCCCCGGCCTCGCTGGAGGCATCGCGCACCTGATAGAAGGGATCGAACAGAAAGGGTTGCTGCTGGGCAGAGATGCCGATGCCGGTGTCGGTGACTTGCCACTCGATGCAGGCCTCTCGCTCTTCGAGCGTCAGCACCCGGACCCGCAGCACCACCCGGCCACTGTCGGTGAACTTGATCGCGTTGCTCAACAGGTTGTTGAGGATCTGGCGGATTCGTGTCGCGTCTCCCAGCATCAGGGCCGGCAGGTTCGGGTCGATGCAGGCGTAGAGCAGCAGCCCGCGCTGTTCGGCAGAGGCGGCGTAGGAGTGCAGGGCGTTCTCCAGCATGTCCAGCGGGCAGAACTCCACCGGGTCGATGCTCATCTGCCCGGACTCGATCTTCGACACGTCAAGCACGTCGCTGATCAGCTGGAACAGGGTGCTGGAGGAGCGTTGGATGGTCTGCAGGTAGTCGCTCTGGCGTGGATCCAGGGTGGTCAGCCCGAGCAGCTCCAGGGTGCCGAGCACACCATACAACGGGGTGCGGATCTCATGGCTCATGGTCGCCAGGAACAGGGTCTTGGCTTCGTTGGCAGCATCTGCCGAGCGCCTCGCCTGATCCAGCGCCTGGGCATCCTCGACGTGATGGGTGACGTCATTGAAGGCACAGAGCAGGGCATCCTGGCCCTTGTAGCGGGTCGAGACGAAACCGACCTGCAGGTGGCGCCCATCGATGTCGAGATAGGTTTCCCCTGCGTCGACCAGGCGTTGGTCACGTTGCAGCAGCGACAGCAGCTTTGCCGTGCCTTGCCAGTGCCGGGCCTGGTGGTTTTCCAGCAGCACCTTGAAGTTGTCCCGGCGCGCCACGCACAAGCCGGTAGGGGCGGTGTCGATGATCACCCGGTTGAAGGCTTCGCTTTCGGCGATGGTCTGGTGCGCCAGTTGTGCGGGTATCACCACGTGGTTGCGGTACCAGCGGCACGCCGCCCAGCCGCTGGCAACGGCGCCCAGGGCCAGGCCCAGCAGGCCCAGCAGCGCCCACTGGGCATAGTCGAAATAGCTCTGGTAACTGATGGTGTAGAGCCCGGTCCAAAGCGCCGGGGACTGGCTGGTGAGTTTGAAGGTCATTCCTCGCAGGCCGAAATTCAAGCCTTCCTGCAAGGCATTGGCAGGGTCATTGGCGCCGGTGAGGACCAGGCCCGAGGGGTCGATGAGGGTGAAATCGTCATAGATCGACCAGTGCATGAGCCGTTCGATGTTGTTGACACCGTCCAGGTTGAGCAGCGATGCCGCTACCACCCAGTCGCTGGCCCCGTTGATGTGCAACTGTTCCGAGCCCAGGTGCAGGTTGATGAAGGCCAGCAGCTTGGGGGCGACATCCGCCGAGTCCGGCTGGTTGTACCGCTCCCAATAGACCTGGCGGTCCGGGAAGCCGTTGTTCTTCACCGTCAGGTGGCGCAGCACCCGCTCCACCACGCTGTTGTAGGGTATCTCGCTGCGCCAGGGGTTGCCCCGCATGTGCCGCGCCGCCGGCACGCTGATGTCGAAATTGCCGTAGGCGTTGAAGATGAAGGTACGGGGCGCGGGATAGTGCGAAGTGGACCAGAAGGCGCTGTAGAAGGTCGACAGGTGCACGCCCAGGGCGAACACCTTGGGCAGTTCCCCGATGGCCAGCTGCTGGTGATTGAAGTTCAGGCTGAAGGGAATCGAGTAGGGGTATTCCTGGCCTTCATAGGCATTGTTGCCCTCGCTGGGCAAAGGCCGCTGCAGGTACAGGGCGTGAGGCTCGTCGCTCATCATCGAGTCGACCGCATGGTGCGCTGCCAGGCGGCGCAGAAACAGTTCCTGCTCCTGGACATTCTCCATCAGCCGGGCGAAGTGGAAACGTACGCTGCTGTACTGTTCGTCAATCAGGCGCTGGGTGGTCCAGTAGAGAGTGGCGAACAACAGCAGTGCCAGGCCCAGCAGGATCAACATGCCTTTGTTCAACCGGATCGAGCTGCGAGTCAGGTTCTCCAGGAAGGTGTTGCTGTTTTTCATCACTGATTTCCCAAACACGTATAAGGGCCTCGATCTTGAGATTCCTACCTCTGAAGCAAGGCCGTCAGCGATGAGTGACTGTTGCGCGGGTGAGCAATGGGTTCATCGGCTAATACATCGTTGCCGGTCCGTCTTGGGCCAGCAGTTGCTGAAACTGTTGCGAAGAGACCGCATGGGAGATCAGGAACCCCTGGACCTGGGTGCAGTCGATTTTCCTCAGCAGGGCGAGCTCCTGCGCGCTCTCCACCCCTTCGGCCACGACAGTCAGGCCCAACTGCCGGCCCAGCGCGATGATGCTGGTCAAGGCCTGGGTCATTTCTTCATTGTTGTGGCAGCCCTGGACCAGGCCGCGGTCGATCTTCAATTCAGTGAACGGAGTCGATACCAGGTTCATGTAGGAGCTGTAGCCCTTGCCGAAATCATCCTGGGACAGGCCGAAGCCCTTGATGCGCAGGCGGCAGGCGCCCGCATAGAAGTTGCTGATGTGTTCCGGGGTCGAGCACTCCATGAGTTCGAAGCAGATCTTGTTCGGTACGCCTTGGCGCTGGATCACGAAGTCGTGCAGGCGGTCGGCCAGATCCGGGCTGTTGAGCAGGTGGGTCGGCAGGTTGATGGACACCGGGATGTCATAGCCGTTGTCGCGCCAGCGCATCTGGGCGTCCAGGGCCTGCTGCAGGATCAGCCACAGCAGGTCTTCTTCCAGGCCCTCCACCGTGAGCTCGGGGAGAAAATCACAAGGCAGCAGCATGCCGTGTTGCGGATGCATCCAGCGCACCAATGCCTCGGCGGCGACGATGCGCCCATTGTTCAGGGCCTTCTTGGGCTGGAACCAGGCCTGGATCTGCCCGTTGCGCAGGGCATCCAGAAGGGTTTCACGGCTGCACTCCACGCCCAGGGCGGGCTTTTCAGCCGCGCTGAGAAGGCCGGGCAACTGGGCGGTGAGGCTGCGCAAGGCTGCCAGGTTCACCGGTTTGGATATCAGCCCGATCACCCGCAGCCCGAGGTTGCGCGCTACCAGGCTTGCCCCCATCAGCATGCGCCGGGACGAGGCGCTCATGATCGCCAGGGCCGGGCGGGCACGCTGGTCGGCCAGGCCCTGGATGAACTGCACGCCGTCCATGCCGGGCATCAGCAAGTCAGTCAGTACCAGATCGAAGTGCCGATGCTTGAGACGCTCCAGAGCTTCTGCGCCATTGCGCGCAACCTCCAGTTGATAGGGGCCCAGCTCGTTGAACAGGTGTTGCAGGTACATGTACTGAAACGGCTGATCTTCGACGATCAAAATGCTACAGGACTTCATGGGGAGCTCTTTCATAAGGCGCCAGATAGTTGAACAACGCTCTTAATGCAAAGGGCTTCACCAGGCAGTGGTTCATCCCGGCTGCAATACAGAGCTCTTCTTCTCCGCGCATTGCATTGGCCGTCGCCCCGATGATCGGGATCGAACAGCCCAGACGTCGAAGCTCCTTGGCCAGTTCATAGCCGTTGAGCTTCGGCATGTTCACATCCGTCAACACCACGTCGAATTGACCGCTTCTCCAGATGGCGAGGGCTTCTTCACCGTTCGAGGCCAGTTCCACGCTGCAGCCCAGTTCCTCCAGCTGGTCCTTGAGGATCAACTGGTTGATCACATTGTCCTCGGCCACCAGCACATGCAGGCTGAGCTTCTTCAACTCGCGGATATCCGGGTGTTCTTCACTCTGGGCCACCCATACACCCTGGGCCTGGCTGACGGCCTGATGGATCGCCCGCAGGTTGTTGGTGTTGACCTGCCAACTGCCGCCATGGATCCGCGGCTCGTTGTGACCGTCGCCACTGGCCAGCACCAGCGGGCCTTGCCAGTCGGGCTCCAGCCGGTGTTCCAGTGCCCCGGGGTGCAGCTCGATAAGGACATGGCCGCGGCAGCGATCCGACTGGGTGGGCAGGCTGAACTGAGCCCGGGCGCCCCAGCGGCGCAGCCAGCCGGCCACGGATTCGGCAAGCTCGCGCACCGGCGACACCACGTAGATCATCTCTGGCAGCAACGGGCTGATCATTGGCGTGCCCGGCATCGTCGAGGAGGCCTCCAGCGGCAGGGTCAAGGTAAAGCTGCTGCCCAGCCCGAGCTCGCTGACCATGCGCAGGTTGCCGTTCATCAACTGGGTCAGGCGCTGGCAGATCGGCAGGCCGAGGCCGGTGCCGGCGATGACGTTGGTATTGCCCTCGGTCTGGTAGAAGGGTTCGAAGATCAAGGCCTGATCGTCCTGGGCAATGCCGCGGCCGGTATCCGATACCTGCCAGAGGATGTTGCTGCGTTCGCCATCGCGGCTGTCGACCCTGACCCGCAGGACGATGCGCCCGGAGTCGGTGAACTTGACCGCATTGTTCAAGAGGTTGCTGAGGATCTGGCGGATCCGCGTGACATCACCCAGAAGCACTTCCGGCAATTGCGGTTCGATGCAGGCATAGAACTGCAGGCCCTTGGCCTGGGCTGCGGCGGCGTAGCCCTGAATGATCTCGTGGACCAGGTCCAGGGAGGAGAACTCGCTGAGTTCCAGGGCCAGTTGCCCGGCTTCGATCTTGGACACGTCGAGCACGTCGCAGATCAGTTGCAGCAGGGTCCCGGACGATCCTTCGATGGCCCGCAGGTAGTCTTTCTGCTGGTTGTCCAGATGGGTCCGCGAGAGCAGTTCCAGGGTGCCGAGCACACCGTACAGCGGGGTGCGGATTTCGTGGCTCATGGTGGCCAGAAACAGGGTCTTGGCTTCATTGGCGGTGTCGGCCAGGCGCTTGGCTTCCTCCAGCGCCGCCTCGATCTGCTTGCGTGCGCTGATGTCGCTGAAGGCACAGAACAGCACATCCTCGCCCTTGTAGCGGGTGGGAGCCGAGCTGAGGTAGAGGTGGCGCCCGTCAGCAGTCTCGAAGTAGTCCGAACTGTTGGGGCGGCTGGGGTTGAAGGCCTGTTCGATCCAGCCGGCACACAGTTGGTCGCGTTCGCTGCCATTGCCCAGCCACTGCTGGGACAGAGTGTTTTCCAGCACCACCCGGCCATCGCTGCGACGCAATACGCACAGGGCTACCGGGGCGATCTGGATCACGTCGCGGCTGAAGGCTTCGCTTTCGATCAGGGCCTGGATCCGGTGCAGCGCCGGACTGATCAGGCGCACTTCGATCCAATGCGTGAGCAGGCTGATCAAGCCCATGCCCAGCAGGCTGATGAGCAAGGCCGCAAGTATTTGCGGCCAGAGACTCTTGAGCAGGTTGTGCAGATCGAAGGAGTACACCAGTTGCCAATCCGATGACCCCAGCTGCTTGCGTATCACCAGGTGGTCCGGCCACCAGCGACCGCCAAGAAAACCGAAGAAGCTGCCTCCCTGGACCCGTTGCACGTCCGCGCTCAATCGGGCACTGGGGGTGGTGCTGAAAATTAATCCGCCCTGGGAATTGAACATCATGAAGTCCCCGGCGCTCTGGTCGCTGAGGGCGGTGGAGACGCTCTGGCCGTCCATTTCCAGGCCCAGCCAGCCGGAGTTGGGGAAACGTTCGTCGAGGCGGGTGAATATGTACAGGTGGGCGGCACCGGCGGAGTGGTCCATCAACCACAACTCTTCGCCGGGCGGCACGTCGTCGAGGTCCAGCTCGCTCAGCTTGTTGAGCAGCATCTTGGGGAAATAGGCCGATTCCGGTTGTGTCCTGAACAGGCGTTGCACCTGGGGCGGGTCGCCGTCGCGGACATAGAGCAGGTTCAGTTGTTTGTTCTGCAGGTAGTCGCGCATGCGCTGGGTCAGCCAGACACTCCACTGGTTTTCATTCGGGGCGCCCAGTTGCAGGTGGATTTCCTCATTCGGATCGGATTCGGAGTCTGCGTTGCTATCGTCCCCTCGAGAGCGATGCACGGCCGAAAGACTCAGGCTTTCCAGCAGCGCCTCGCGGCTGGTGAAGAAGGTCTGGGCTTCGGCGATGGCGCTGCTCATGTAGCTGCGCCGTTGTGACAATTCGTTGTTGAAACTGGTGCGCAGGAAGTTGTAAACGGCGCCTAGCAGGCCAATCAAAAGAATCAGCGCCACGACACGAAGCAGCCGACGGGCTGCTTCAGGACTGGAAAAAAGAGGATTGATCTGATGCAGGTAGCTTTTTAATCTCATCCGCCCACTGTAATTGGGGGGCATGCCAAGCAGGGATCAGACGATTCTTAAATCACTAGGTACAAAGTAGCATTGTTGTTTTTGGGCTCTAAACTAGGGCTTTTTGAGCGTTTTAAACGACAACGGTTCTCAAGAATCGATTGTCTTGTCAGGTCGCTGCCGGTTCAGACCATTTCCAGACGCTGCTTGCGCCGCGGGGCAGGGAAGGCTTGATCCAGGGCCTGCAGGTCCTCCGGTGCCAGCTGTAAATCCGCCGCCTGGGCATTGAGGCGAATGTGGGCCGGACGTACCGCCTTGGGAATCACCAACACACCCTCCTGGCGCAGCAGCCAGGCCAGGGCCACCTGGGCCGTGTCGACCCCGTGGCGCTGGGCGACCTGCTGCAGCGCCGGCTCGGCCAGCAACGCGCCGCCCTGGCCGATCGGGCAGTAGGCCATGAGTGGCATGTGCCGCTGCTGGCAGGCCGGCAGCAGGTCGAACTCGACCCCACGGGACTCGAGGTTATACAGCACCTGATTGGTGGCGCAGGCGCTTGAATCGAGCTCGTCCAGGTCGGCCACATCGAAGTTGGAGACACCCCAGCGGCGGATCTTGCCGGCTTCGCGCAGGCGTTCGAAGGCCTCGACGGTTTCCGTCAGCGGGTATTGGCCACGCCAGTGCAGCAGGTACAGGTCGATGACCTCGGTGCCCAGGCGTTTCAAGCTGCGCTCACAGGCCAGGGGCAAGCCTTTGAGGCTGGCGTTGTGGGGATAGGCCTTGCTCACCAGGAACACCTCGTCGCGGCGTCCGGCAATGGCCTGGCCGACCACTTCTTCGGCGCCGCCCTCACCGTACATCTCCGCGGTGTCGATCAGGGTCATGCCCAGGTCGATACCCGTGCGCAGCGCGGCGACTTCCTGATCCCGCTGCTGCCGACCCTCACCCATTCGCCATGTGCCCTGGCCAATGACCGGAACCTGTGTGTCGGCGAGTTGCAACATGCGCATGGCTACCTCCTGGTAGGTGTCGAATGGCGTCAGTGAGGGGCACAGGGAAGCAAAGCCGTCAGCAGGGGTCAAGGCCCTGGGGGGGCGAGGGCGGCAAGGGGGGGGAAATCATATATTCGATAAAGGAATAAAATACTAATTATTTATTCCTTTAAAGACTTTTTCCAAGGGTGCATGTTAACCACCAGCCGCTCAACTCCTGATTCCGGCCCTTGCGAAGGATTTTTCCCATGACTATTCAAGCCATCAACGTGCGCAACCAGTTCAAAGGTGTGATCAAGCAGATCCACGAAGGCCAGGTGGTCTCGGAAATCGACGTACAGACCGCCTCGGGTATCGTCACCTCGGTAATCACCACCCGCTCGGTACGGGACCTCGAACTGAAGATCGGCAGTGAGGTGATTGCCTTCGTCAAATCCACGGAAGTGTCCATCGCCAAGCTCTGAGACCGTCCTCACTGACCCAGGGCTCAGCGCCCTTCATGCTGCTTGCGGTAGGCCCCCGGTTGCAGTCCCACGGCCTTGGTGAAGGCTCGGGTGAACGCCGCGATGGACTGATACCCCACGGCGGCGGCTGCTTGCTCCACCGTCTGGTTGGCCTTGAGCAACTGGCAGGCATGGCGCATGCGCAGGGCCAGCAGCACCTGGCCGGGGGATTGTCCGGCCAATTCGTTGAACCGCTTGAAGAATGCCGAACGCGAGAGCCCGGTGCAGGCTGCCATGCTTTCCAGCGGCCAGGGCTGGCCGGGGTGCTGGATCAATTGTTCCAGCAGGGGCGCGAACCCCGGGTGGCGGGCCAGGGCCACCAGCCCGCCGAGGTCTTGGTTGGTGCTGACCTGCTGGCGCAGCACGTACAGGAACAGCAAGTGGCTGAGGCGCTCCAGCAGGGCCGAAGACGGCGCGGGAGTGCGTTGGCATTCCTCGAGAATCAGCTGGAACAGTGCCCGGGCGGCACTCAGGGACGGATCGCCGGCCCGCAGGATCAGCCAGCCCGGCAGGCCATCGATGATCAGCGACGATAGCCCGGACTTGAAGTGAAAGAAGCCGCAAACCAGCCCGACACCGTCCTGGGCCTGGGGATCAAGGGCGGTCATGGCCTGGCGTGGCAGCTGGCGCGCCAGGTCCGGTTGTTCGGCGCCGGACAATCGGTAGGGCAGATCCTGCAGCAGGAACACCGCATCCCCGCTATCGAGGCGCAAGGCTTCAGGCTGGCCGTCGATGTGCAGCCAGCAATGGCCCTGCACGATCAGGTGGAAGCTGGCCCGGGCCAGGCCCTGGGTGCTGGCGTGCCAGCCACCGCAGTAGCGTCCGACGTGAAACAGGCTGGCGTCGAGTTCCAGGCCTTCTAATAACCAATCAACCAGTGGGCTTGATGAAATCATCTAAGGGAAACACTCAGGAGCAAGTAATAGCTACTTTAGAATATGGATCGAATTTCTTATAACCAACAGACTTGGCGCACACCCCACAGCAGGAGTCCACTCCATGTCCCGCGTCACTCTACACACCTTGAACAGCGCCCCCGAAGCCGCTCGACCCTTTCTTGAGAACGCGCTGAAGAATTCCGGATTCATCCCCAATCTGCTGGGCATCCTGGCCAATGCGCCGGCGGCCCTGGAAACCTATGTCACGGTCTCGGCGCTCAACGGCAAGGCCGAGCTGAGCCTGGCCGAACGTGAAGTAGTGCAGTTGATTGCCGCCACCACCCATGGCTGCGATTTCTGTGTCGCAGGTCATACCTCGGTGGCCCTGAACAAGGCCAAACTCTCCGACCCGGTGGTCAGTGCCCTGCGTGAGCAGAGCACCTTGCCCGAAGCCCGGCTGGAAGCCCTGGCCGCCTTCGCCCGTGAAGTGATCGCCACCCGGGGCAAGGTCAGCGACGCAGGCTATGCCGAGTTCAAGGCCGCAGGATACAGCGAAGGCAATGCCCTGGAAGTGATCCTGGGCATCAGCCTGGCGACCCTGTGCAACTTTGCCAACGTGTTCGCCGGCACCGAACTGAACCCCGAACTGGCCAAGTATCGCTGGTCCGTGCAAGGTCAATGAATCAGCACGCCGGTGATTGACCGGCGTCCCCTTCAAGGAGAAAACCCATGCTCGATGCGCAATTGAGTGAATGGCTGGATGCCCAGGCCCAGGCCCTCGACCAGGGCCACTGCGACCCCCAGGAAGTGTTGGCGCGCCTGGCCGACGCCGGTGTGCTGCGGGTCGGCATCAGCCAGGCCCAGGGCGGCAGCGGCGGTGAACTGACCGATGCCCTGGAAGTGATGGCCGCCGTCGCCAGCCACTCCCTGGCCGCGGCCTTTGTCTTCTGGGGCCAGCGCGCCTTTGTCGAATACCTGCTGCACAGCCCCAATGCGGCGCTGCGCGAGCGCCTGTTGCCGTCGCTGCTCAACGGCGAGCTGGCAGGGGCCACCGGGCTGTCCAACGCCATGAAGTACCTGTCGGGGATCGAGGCCTTGCAGGTCCGGGCGCAGGACCAGGACCACGGCTGGAGCCTGAGCGGGCGCCTGCACTGGGTCACCAACCTGCGCAAGAGCGGCTTCGTGGTGGCCGCGGCCATCGAGCACGAGGAGGGCGGTGCGCCCTTTATCCTGGCGATTCCCGATGCCCTGGCCGGGTTGCAGCGCTCCGACGACCTGCAACTGATGGGGTTGCAGTCGAGCAACACCGCGGCCCTGGACCTGGATCAGGTGCAAGTGCCGCGGGAGTGGTTGCTGCACGAGGACGCCCGGGTGTTCCTGCCGGCGGTGCGCCCGGCCTTTCTCGGCCTGCAATGTTCGCTGGCCATCGGCCTGGCGCGTCGCGCCCTGGTTGAGGCGGGGCGTCACATCGAAGGCGCCCGTTCATTTCTGCTGCCGGCCTTGCAGGACCAGCGCGAGCAGTTGGAGCAGACCATCAGCGAACTCAAGAGCGGCCTGCTCGACGGCCGTTTCCTGGCTCAGCCGGCGGCGCTGTTCCGGGTGCGCATCGCCCTGGCCGAGGCCACCGCCAATGCGCTGCAACTGGAGCTGCAGGCCAGCGGCGGCAAGGCGTACCTGGACGAATACGGCAGTGGTTTCGCCCGGCGCTGGCGTGAATCGGCGTTCGTGCCGATCGTCACCCCGAGCCTGGTGCAACTGCGTGCCGAACTGCAGCGCCAGGCACGGAACGCAGCCGCATGAGTGCGCTGCTCAACGCCCAGGGGATCAGCCTGGGGTATGCCGCGCAGGGCGGCTGGCACAGGGTGCTGGAGGGCTTCGACCTGCAACTGCAAGCCGGCGAAGTGGTATCGATCCTCGGCCCCAGCGGGGTCGGCAAGTCCAGCCTGCTGCGGGTCCTGGCCGGCCTGCAGCAGGCCCACCAGGGGACAGTGAGCCTGTTGGGGGAGCCGATCACCGCGCCCCACCCGCGGGTCGCCGTGGCGTTTCAGGACCCGAGCCTGCTGCCCTGGCTGAACCTTGAGCACAATGTGGCGTTCGGCCTGGACTTCGCCCGCCAGCCCCGGCTCAGTGCACCGGAGCGCCAGCAACGGATTGATCACGCGATCGCCGCGGTGGGCCTGGCGCCGGCGCGCCAGCGCTACCCGGCGCAGCTCTCCGGTGGCATGGCGCAACGTACCGCGCTGGCCCGTTGCCTGGCCCGCCAGCCTCAGGTGCTGCTGCTCGATGAGCCGTTCGGCGCCCTGGACGAGGTGACCCGGGCCGACATGCAGCAACTGCTGCTCAAGGTGATTGGCGAGCACCAGACCGCCGCCTTGCTGATCACCCACGACATTGACGAAGCCCTGCTGCTGTCCGATCGGGTCCTGCTACTGGGTGACAGCCCGGCGCGTACCCTCGGCCAGTGGCGCATCGACCTGCCGGCGCCGCGTGCCGAACGGATCGAGGAACTGGGCGCCCTGCGTATCGAGATTCTCAAAACCCTTCGGCGGGCGAGCCGCAACCCCCTTCATTCCCCTTTGCCTGCATCGTCGGAGATTGACCATGTGCCTGGACGACTTCACCCACACCCGTCGTGACTTCCTCAAACTCAGCGCGCTGCTGACCGCCGGCGGCGCCTTGCCGCTGCTCAGCAGCCTGCAAGCCCGCGCCGCCCAGGAGCCGGATGCACCGGTGCGCATCGGCTACCTGCCGATCACCGATGCCACGCCACTGCTGGTGGCCCACAACAATGGCCTGTTCGAGGCCGAAGGCATCAAGGCCGAGCGCCCGGTGCTGCTGCGCAGCTGGGCCCAGGTGATCGAGGCGTTCATCTCCGGGCAGGTCAACGTGATTCACCTGCTGTCGCCGATGACCGTCTGGGCCCGTTACGGCAGCCGGGTGCCGGCCAAGGTGGTGGCCTGGAACCACGTCGGCGGCTCGGGCCTGACCGTGGCCCCGGGGATCACCGAGGTCAAGCAACTGGCCGGGCAGTCGGTGGCGATTCCGTTCTGGTACTCGATCCACAACGTGGTGGTGCAGCAACTGTTCCGCGACCACGGCCTGGTGCCGGTGAGCAAGGCCGCCGGCAGCACCCTGGGGGCCAACGAGGTCAACCTGCTGGTGCTGCCGCCGTCGGACATGCCACCGGCTCTGGCCAGCAAGCGGATTGCCGGCTACATCGTCGCCGAACCCTTCAATGCCCTGGCCGAGGAACTCAAGGTCGGCCGGGTGCAGCGCTTTACCGGGGATGTCTGGCGCAACCACGCCTGCTGCGTGGTGTTCATGCACGAACATGACCTGAACAACCGTCCCGAATGGTCGCAGAAGGTGGTCAACGCCATCGTCAAGGCTCAGTTGTGGACCCGCGACCACCGCGCCGAGGCCGCGCAACTGCTGTCCAAGGACGGCGCCAACCGCTACACGCCTCATGCGCCCCAGGTGCTCAACCGGGTGCTGGCGCCGGCGGCGGCCGACCGCGAGGCCTACCTGGCCAGCGGCGCGATCCAGCACAGCCACTGGGATGAGCAGCGCATCGACTTCCAGCCCTATCCGTTTCCCAGCTACACCGAAGAGTTGGTCAAGCGCCTCAAGGACACCCTGATCGAGGGCGACAAGGGCTTTCTCGCCGGCCTCGATCCGGCCCACACCGCCAAGGACCTGGTGGACGAGCGCTTCGTGCGCAACGCCATCGCCGCGGTGGGCGGGCTCAAGGCCTTCGGCCTGGCGGACAGCTTCGAACGCAGCGAGGAGTTCGGTCTTTGATGGGCAAGCAACCTTCCTCCCTGAGCCACTGGGTCCTGGGCCTTGCCGGGCTGTTGAGCCTGCTGCTGGGCTGGTGGCTGGGGGTGCACCTGCTGGGTGACGGCAATGGCCTGGCGGCGCGTTTCTCCCCCGAGGCAACCTTCGCCAGCCTGCTGGAACTGCTGGGGCGCGGCGAGCTGTATGAGCATGTGCTGGTAAGCCTCAAGCGCATCCTCGTGGGGCTGCTCCTGGCCCTGCTGATCGGCGTGCCCCTGGGCCTGCTGGTGGGCAGCTACCGGCACCTGGAGGCGGCCACCACCCCGGCGTTCCAGTTTCTGCGGATGATCTCGCCGCTGTCCTGGATGCCAGTGGTGGTGATGCTCATGGGGGTCGGGGACCAGCCGATCTACTTCCTCCTGGCGTTTGCCGCGCTGTGGCCGATCCTGCTCAACACCGCGGCTGGCGTACGCCAACTGGACCCACGCTGGCTGCAACTCAGCCGCAGCCTCAGCGCCACCCGCTGGGAAACCCTGCGCAAGGTGATCCTGCCCGGCGTGGTGGGGCACGTCCTGACCGGGGTGCGACTGTCCATCGGCATCCTGTGGATCGTCCTGGTGCCTTGCGAAATGCTTGGTGTCAGCGCCGGCCTGGGCTACTTCATTCTTGATACCCGAGACCGCCTGGCCTACTCGGAACTGATGGCCATGGTGCTGCTGATTGGCGTCCTTGGATTCGCCCTCGACGCCTGCGCCCGGGCCCTGCACCGACGCTGGTCCCACGCCTGAGCCCCATATTGCCGGCGCCACCCCGGCTCCCCTTGTAGGAGCCGGCTTGCCGGCGAAGAGGCCCGTGAGCCCTGCATCGCCCCGGCCGACGCCTTCGCTGGCAAGCCAGCTCCTACAGCCCCAGCGCAATCGCCGCAGTACCTGTGTAGGAGCCGGCTTGCCGGCGAAGAGGCCCGTGAGCCCTGCATCGCCGGTGCCGGCGCCTTCGCTGGCAAGCCAGCTCCTACGGCCCCAGCGCAATCGCGGCACTACCTGTGTAGGAGCCGGCTTGCCGGCGAAGAGGCCCGCAAGCCTTGCATCGCCGGTGCCGACGCCTTCGCTGGCAAGCCAGCTCCTACGGCCCCCACGTATTCGCGGTGCGCCCCGACAATCAATGCCCGACCAATTCCTCCAGCAGCTGCTCCTTGTAGCCCTGCAACACCGGGGAGCTGCGGTCCCGCGGATGGGGCAGGTCGACTCGAATCTCATGTTTGATCCGCCCGGGATGGGCGTCCATCACGATCACCCGGTCCCCCAGGTACAGCGCTTCTTCAATGTCATGGGTGACCATGATCACCGTGCAGCGCTGCTGCACCCAGATGCGTTGCAGCTCATGCTGCAAACGCACCCGGGTCAGGGCGTCCAGCGCCCCCAGGGGCTCATCCAGCAACAGCACCTTGGGCTGGTTGATCAGCGCCCGGGCAATCGCTCCCCGTTGCGCCATGCCGCCGGACAGTTGATGGGGATAGGCCTGCTCGAAACCCTGCAGGTTGACCAGGGCAATATGCTCGGCCACCCGCTGCTGTTTTTCCGCTTCGGACAGGGGGTGGTTCTTCAGCGCCAGGGCAATGTTCTGGGTCAGGGTCATCCAGGGAAACAGCCGATGGTCCTGGAACACAATGCCGCGTTCCAGGCTGGTGCCGGTCACCGGCTTGCCATCCAGCAGCATCTGGCCCTGGTAGTCGCCTTCCAGGCCGACGATCAGCCGCAGCAGGGTGGATTTGCCGCAGCCGCTGGCGCCGACAATGCTGATGAACTCGCCGGGTCGCACGTCAAGGTCGATGCCTTGCAGCACCGGCAGGGACTGGCCCTGGATCTGGTAGCGCTTGCTCAAGCCGCGGATTTCAAGGGCGCCGGACTGTTGCTGCTGGCGATGGAGTGGGGCGTGTTGGGCGATTGCATTCATGGGAGGGGCCTTAACGGGTTGGCCGCCAGCGCAGCAGGCGGCGGCTCAGAAGGGTCAGCAGCAGGGTCATCAGGTAGCCGCACAGGCCGATGCACAGCACACAGAGCACGATCACCTCCATGCGCGAGCCGGCCTCGGCATTCATCATCAGGTTGCCCAGGCCGGCACCGGAGGACAGGAACAGCTCGCTGCCCACCGCCGTGACCCAGGCAAAGGCCAGGGCCTGCAGCAGGCCGGTGGCAATGCTCGGCAGCGCCGCCGGCAGCAGGATGTGCCGCAACCGTTGCCAGGGCCCCAGCACCAGCACCTGGCCGACCTCGCGGTAGCGCGTCTCCAGCTGGCTGAAACCCTGGTAGGTGTTGAGCACCATGGGGTAGAAGGCCGCCAGGCTGACGATCAGCATCTTGGAGAACTCGCCGTTGCCGAACCACATGGCAATCAGCGGAATCCAGCCGAGCATCGGCACCTGGCGGATGGCATGGAACAACGGGCCGATCAGGCGGTTGGCCAGGGCCGACTGGGCCATCAGCGCCCCCAGCACCACCCCGGCCAGGGCGCCCAGCAGCAGGCCGCCACTGGCCCGCCCCAGGCTGGCCAGCAGGTTGACTAGCAGCTCGCCGTTGCCCAGCAGCTCCAGCAGGGCACTGGCGATGGTGGACAGCGGCACGAAGGCATAGGCCCCGGCGGCGTCCTGGCGCGACAGGTATTCCCAGCCGCCGATCAGCAGCAGGGGTAGCAACAGACCGCGAAGCCGGGTCAGTAAAAATGTCATGGGAAGCTCCTAGCGGGTTTGCCAGCGCAGCACGCGCCGCTCCAGGCGGCGCAAGGAAAAGTCCAGGGCAAAGCCGATCACCCCAGTGACCACTATCCCCACCATCACCACATCGATGCGCAGCATCTGCCGGGCCATCTCGATCATCTGCCCCAGGCCGCTGTCGGCGGCCAGCAGCTCGGTGGCCACCAGCACCACCCAGCAGCGGGTCAGGCCGATGCGCAGCCCGGTGATGATCGGCGGCGCGGCGGCGGGCAGGGCGATGTTCCACACCAGGGTTGGCCAGCGCAGACGGTAAACGTCGGCCACCTCGAAGTAACTGCGGGGAATGGCCTTGACCCCCTCGCTGGCGGCCAGGGCCACCGGAAAGAACGCGGTCTTGGCGACGATGACGATCTTGAAGGTTTCATCGATGCCCAACAGCAGCACGAACAGCGGGATCAGGGCAATGCTGGGGACCTGCCGCAGGGTATGGAACAGCGGCGCGCAGTAGGCCTCGACGCTTTTCGACAGGGCCATCAACACCCCGAACACCAGACCGCCGAGGGCCCCCAGGGCAAAGCCCAGGCCCAGGCGCGACAGACTGTTGTGCAAGTGCTCCAGCAGCTCGCCGCTGGCCAGCAGGGTTTCGAAGGTTTGCAGCACCTGGGCTGGGGGCACCAGCAGATTGCGCGGAAAGATCCCGGCGTCGGCCACCAGGGTCCAGAGCAGCAACAGGGCCAGGGGCGAGATCAGCCAGGTCAGGGAAGTGAGGATGCAGCGCAAGGAATGAGCCATGGCGGTTCTTATATCGGCGAAGTACCCGCTGCCTATCGCAAGACCTGTGCCATCCCACCCTTGTAGGAGCTGGCTTGCCAGCGAAGGCGTCCGTCCAGGCGCTGCAAGGCTCAAGGTCCCCTTCGCCGGCAAGCCGGCTCCTACGGGAGGAGCGCCGCTGGTGCCTGGGCAGCAGTCACTGCTGCCAGGGCAACACCCCGGCAGCAGTCCGGCATCAGAAGTCGTAACTGAGGCTGGTGTAGTAGAACGCGCCCTGGGCGCCCTCGGGGCTGGTGATGGAGTATTTCGGCACGCCATACAATTGCGCCCCGGATGCCTTGTCCGGGTGGGTATCGAACAGGTTGATGGCGCCCACGGACAGTTTCAGCGCCTTGTCGAAGCGGTAGGAAATGTCCAGGTCGGTCACCCACTGCGCGCTGTAGGTCTGGTCCAGGGTCGGGTTGCTGGCATTGAGGCTTTTCCATTGCCCGTAGCGGCGCTGGGCCAGGGTCAGGCCCCAGCTGTCGTACAGCCAGTTGGCGCTCAGGGTCAGCTTGTTCTTCGGCGTGCCGTCCTCGATCAGGCCCTGGGTGGTACGGCCGACAATCTGCGAGCCGGCGATATTGCCCACGTCCCGCAGGGCGGTGATCCGGATGTTGTTCTGGCTGTAGCCGCTGGACAGGTTCAGGCGCCCCCATTGCTGCAGGTCCAGCTGGTAGTTGCCGGTCAGCTCGACGCCGTCGGTGCGGGTGTCGGCGACATTGGTGTAGAACGCCGCGCTCTGGATGTTGGCGTACGGGGTGCCGGCAAAGATCGGCGTGACCACCGCGGCCGGCAATTGGTCGGACAGGGTGATGCGGTTGTCGATGTTGATCCGGTACGCATCCAGGGTCACCGAGGCGTTGGCCAGCGGGCGCCAGACCAGGCCCAGGGAGTAGTTGGTGGACTCTTCGGGTTTCAGTGCCTTGCCCCCCAGCAGCTTGGCCTCCGGGCTGTCGGCGCGCAGGGTGCGTTGCTGCACCTCGACGTAGTTGCCGCTGCCCGGCGGCTGTTCCACCACCTGCACGCTGAACGACGACAGCCCGCTTTGCACCAGGGACGGCGCCCGGTAGCCGGTGCTGGCGGTGGCCCGGGCGGCGAGTTGCGGGGTGAAGTCGTAGCGCAGCGACAGCTTGCCGTTGGTGGTGTCGCCAAAATCCGAATAGTGCTCGGTACGCACCGCGACCCCGGCCTGGAACTTCTCGGTGATCTGTCCTTCAACGTCGATGTAGGCGCCCCAGACCTTGCGCTCAAGGGATGCGGCGTCGACCTGGGTGATGCCCGAGTAGTAGCCGGGAATGCGCCGGCCGGTGACCGGGTCGGCGGTATTGAACAGCGGCCCGTTCTGCCAGCCCGCGGCTTCGCCGGCACTGAGCTCATAGTTCTCCTGGCGCCAGGCCAGGCCCGCCGACAGGGTCAGGGGCTTGAACAGCAGCTCGGTGGGAAAGTCCCGCACCCAGTCCAGGGTCAGGTTGGTCTGGTCGGCCTCGCGCTTGCCGGTGTAGATCTTCGCCGGGCTGGCGTCGCCCCAGCTGGGGTTGATGGCGTTGCGGTCGGTGGACTTGAGGCTGTTGTCGCCATGGTTCAGGGCCAGGTCGAACTTGCCCAGGCGCTCGTCCTCATAGCGCAGGCCGCCGGTCAGGGCGTAGTCCTCCAGCGCGTAGCGGGTGATCGGCAGGCGGCCGTCGGGGTAGCGTTGCAGGGCGTCGCTGCCGTAGTTGTTGCGCAAGGTGGTGGGCGGGTCGAAGAAGCCTTCGGCATCGGTGTTCTTGTGGGAGTAGGTGGCAAAGCCGTAGGCGGTCAGCCCTTCGCTCAGGCCGAACTCGCTGTTGGCGGCGAAGTTGTACTGGTCCGAGACATTGCCCGAGCCCCAGCGCCAGGTGCGGTAGCGGTTGTTCTGTTCCCGGGGAGTGCTGGTGCTGGTGGAGCCGGGGTAGAAAATCCGGTTGTCGGGGTTGGTGTCACTGGCCGGGTCCTGGCTGCCGGCGTCGAAGCTCAGGGTCAGGAAGCCGTCGTTGGGCAGGCTGAAACCCTTCCAGCCGCTGAGCTTGCGCTGCAGGCCGTCGCCCTTGTCGTAGCCACCGAAGCGATAGCCGAGGCTGCCGCCTTCGTCCTTTTCCTTGAGCACGATATTGATCACCCCGGCGATGGCGTCGGAGCCGTATTGCGCCGCCGCGCCGTCGCGCAGGATTTCCACCCGCTCGATGGCGCTCAGGGGGATCAGGCTCAGGTCCACGGCCGCCGCGCCGCGGCCGTTGACCAGGCTCTGGCGGGTGACGTTGGCGCTGGTATGGCGGCGCTTGCCGTTGACCAGCACCAGCACCTGGTCCGAGGCCAGCCCACGCAGGGACGCACCCTGGGCGATGGAACCGGAGAAGGCGCCCTGGGGCGACTGCGGGTAGCTGAAGGACGGCGACAGGGCGGTGAGGGCGCCGGACAGGTCGCTGGCCCCGGTCTGCTGCAACTGCGTGGCGGACAGCACGTCCACCGGCGCGGCGCTTTCCAGGGCGGTGACATCACTGCGCCGGGTGCCCAGCACCACCACGGTGTCCAGGTGATCGGCGCTGGCGCCGGGGGCATTGCTTGAGGCTTGGGCAGCGAACGCGGGCACGGCAAGGCTGCCGACGACCAGCGCCACGGCGCCGGCCAACGGATGACGATGGAACATGCTTGGATTCCTTCTGAAATGGATGGCCCCAACCGGCCCATGGGAGCTGGCTTACCAGCGAAGGCGTCGTCATGGACGGCGCAAGGCTTGCGGGCCTCTTCGCCGGCAAGCCGGCTCCTACAGGGTGGATGTGGGCGGTGGTTAGCGATACCGGCAGCCCGGAAATCAGGGTTTGGGTTCTCGCTCCCGTAGGAGCTGGCTTGCCAGCGAAGACGTCGTCATGGACGGCGCAAGGCTTGCGGGCCTCTTCGCCGGCAAGCCGGCTCCTACAGGGTGCGGCGGTGGTTAGCGATACCGGCGGCCCGGAAATCAGGGTTCGGGTTCTCGCTCCCGTAGGAGCTGGCTTGCCAGCGAAGGCGTCCGCATGGACAGCGCAAGGCTTGAGGGCCTGTTCGCCGGCAAGCCGGCTCCTAGCGGAAAGGGCGCGCAGTGCTGCGGCGTCAGAAGCGGCTGGTGACGCTCAGGCCCACGGTGCGCGGGTCACCGTAGGTGATGACGTATTGCCCCAGGGTGCCGTTGGGCCGGCCATGGACCTGGTAGCGGCGGTCGGTGAGGTTGTTGATGAAGCCGGTGACGCTGAGCTTTTCATCCGGGCTGAACCAGGTCAGGCGGCTGTTGGCCAGGGTGTAGTGGGGTTGGCTCAGGGTCTTGTCGGCGCTGCTCTGGCGGTCGGCGAGGAAATACTCCTTGTCGCGGAAACTCACGTCGCCACCGGCCACCAGCTTGCCGCCGATCTCCAGGGGAATGGTGTAGTCGGCCCCCAGGGACACTACGTTGCGCGGCGAACGCACGAAGCTGTTGCCGCTGTAGTCGCCGGTGATCGCGCCGGTGTTGGGGTTGGTGTTCTTGAAGTCGGTGTACTCGGTATCCAGGAACGAGATCGCCGCCCGCAGGTGCAGGTAGTCGGTGGGCTGGCCTTCCAGCTCCAGCTCGGCGCCCTTGACCTTGCCCTTGGCGCCATTGGTCAGGGCGGTGGTGAGCACGCCGTTGTTGACCGTCAGCAGGTTCACCTGGATGTCCGAGTAGTCGTAGTAGAAGACGTTGGCGTTGGCCGTCAGGCGGTGGTTGAACCATTCCGACTTGAGGCCGATCTCGTAGGCGTCCAGCTGTTCCGGGTCCACCGTGGTCAGCTGCGCCAGGCTGGTGGACAGCCCGGTATTGAAGCCCCCAGAGCGGAAGCCGTGGGCATAGCGGAAGAACACCCGGACGTTGTCGTTGATCCGGTATTCCGGGGTCAGGTCGTAGGTCCAGGCTTCCCAGGTCTTGCTCTCGTCGCGGCTGCCATTGCTGCCGGCGGCGCCCAGGGGAATCAGCGGGCCGTTGGCCGTGGCCCGGGTGAGCTGGGTCAGGTCCAGGTCGATGTCTTTCTTTTCCTGGGTCCAGCGCAGGCCACCGGTGACGGTGAAGTTGTCGGTGAAGTCGTAGGTCAGGTTGCCGAACAGCGCGTAGCTGTCGGTGGTGTGCTGGTAGTTGAGGTCGCGAAAGTCGGTGGCGCCGCCGGTCTGGTTGGAGCCGCTGCCATTGGGCGTGGGGCCCGGGGTGATGAGGCGCTTGGCCGAGCTGTCGAGGTCCTCATGGAAGTAGTGCACGCCTGCCAGCCAGCGCAGGGTTTCCTGCTGCGGCGAAGCCAGGCGCAGCTCCTGGGAGTACTGGTTGTAGCGGTTGTCGCTGATGGCCGCGCCATTGACCTCGTAGGGGGTGTAGTCGGCGTCGCTGGTGGATTGCCCGCGAATGTAGTCGTAGGCGCTGATGGAGGTCAGGGTGTAGTCCCCCAGGCGCCAGTTCAGGGTCAGGGAGGTGCCGTCGTGATCGAGCTTGGCGTCCTCGTTGACGTTGAGGGCGATGTTGCGTCCGTTGGGCCGCTGGTAGCCGACGTTGTAGTAGCGCCCCACCGGCAGCGAGCCGTTGCTGCCGTCGCCCTTGTATTCCCGGGCGTGGATCTTCAGCAGGGCGTCCAGGTCCGGGTTGAGCTTGGCCAGGAACTGCAGGCGCACGGCCTTCTTGTCGACGTCTCCGTAGGTATGGTCGTCGGTGAGGTTCTTCTGGAAGCCGTCGCGCTCTTCCGAATACAGCGACAGCCGCGCTGCCAGCCGGTCATCCACCAGGGCGCCGCCGATGGCGCCATTGAGGATGCGCTCGCTCTTGCTGCCGATGCCCAGGGTGCCGTAGCCGTCGGTGTCGAAGGTCGGCTTCTTGGAAATCACGTTGACCGCACCGGCGGTGGTGTTCTTGCCGTACAGGGTGCCCTGGGGGCCGCGCAGGATCTCGATGCGCTCCAGGTCGAACAACGGTCCGCCACCGGCAATCGGCGCATTGAGGTAGACGTCATCGGCGTAGATGCCCACTGGGAACACCGTGGCGGCCCCGGTATCACCGGTGCCCAGGCCACGGATATACCAGCGCGGCCGGCCGTCGCCGTCGGGGTTCTTGGCCGAGGCGTTGGGAATGAAAGTGGTGATGTCGCCCATGTTGCGCACCCCGTCGGTCACCAGGCTGGTGCCCTGGACTGCCGACACCGCCACCGGAACCTCTTGCAGGGTTTCCTCCCGGTGCTGGGCGGTGACGGTCACCGTCTTCAAGGCGGGCTCGGTGCTGTTTCTGGTGGTGTCGGCCTCGGTGGTTTCAGCGGCCAGTGAAGCCTGGCTGAATGAGCTCCCGGTGATGGCTAGCGCCAGCCATAGACTCTTGGTGATCGGATTAAGCGTATGCATGTGAATCTCCCCCATTTAAAGTTTCGCTGAAGGGGCAGGAGCAGAGATCGTGCCAAGAGTTTTTTATGGCTGTTTTGATTTGCTAAGTGATTGAAAACAAATGATTAAAGCCAAAGGCTTGGGCCGTAAAAACGGCAGCTTGCGCCGAGGCGAACAGCCGCATTGGAGAGGGGGTAAAACACCTGCGGTGGATTCAGCAGAAGTTGCTGGGTGGCTGCTGCTGGAGCAGCACCGCGTACCCCGCGAAATGCTGCCTCACCAACACAAGCGCAAGAGCCGGTTTGCCGGCGAAGAGGCCTTCGAATCTTGCGCTGAACTGGCGGACGCCTTCGCTGGCAAGACAGCTCCTACAGGTCCTAGGTGATTGCGGTGTTCCCCCCGTAGGAGCCGGCTTGCCGGCGAAGAGGACTTCGAACCTTGTGCTGAACTGGCGGACGCCTTCGCTGGCAAGCCAGCTCCTACAGGGCCCGGGTGATTGCGGTGCTTCCCCCGTAGGAGCCGGCTTGCCGGCGAAGAGGCCTTCGAGCCTTGTGCCGAACTGGAGGACGCCTTCGCTGGCAAGCCAGCGCCTACAGGTCCGAGGTGATTGCGGTGTTCCCTCCGTAGGAGCCGGCTTGCCGGCGAAGAGGACTTCGAACCTTGCGCCGAACAGACGGACGCCTTCGCTGGCAAGCCAGCTCCTACAGGTCCCAGGTGATTGCGGTGTTTCCCCCGTAGGAGCCGGCTTGCCGGCGAAGAGGCCTTCGAACCTTGCGCCGAACTGGCGGACGCCTTCGCTGGCAAGCCAGCTCCTACAGGTCCCGGGTGATTGCGGTGTTCCCCGGTAGGGGCCGGCTTGCCGGCGGGTCAGACGGCTACTCGGGAGGTGGAGCCGATGACCGTCTCCAGCACGCTGAAGTCGATCCATTCCCGTACATCGAAACGTCGGGGAATGAACTGCCAGCGGTGCAGGAAGTCGGTGAAGTCCTGCAAGGCCTCGATGGACCGCGCATCCAGGGTGGTACGCAGGCGTCGGTGGGCATCCTCGCCATAGGCGGCCGCCACCCAGTACTCGCTGGTGTTCAGCTCTCGGGCGAGAAAGCGCCGGGTTTCTTCAGGGTTGGCCCAGGCCCATTGCTCGGTGCGCAATACGGTGTCGACGATTTTCACGCTGGCATCGAAGTGCTCGCGCAGCAGGTGGGTGTCCACGGTCAGGGTACGGGGCGTGCCGTTGTTGGAGCGGATCAGCGGGTCGGGGTGGGAGCCGGTGTCCACCACCACCTGCAGGCCGAACTCGTTGGCCAGGTGCACGGCGTGGGCACCCTTGAGGAAGATCGCGTCGATGTCGCCGCGCAGCAGGCCGATCAGTTCGTTGTTGCGGCGGCTGAAGCGGGTCACCCCAAGGCTGACTTCGGAACCGTACAGGTGCTGTTTCTGCTCGTCGCTGTAGGTGCCGCCATAGGGGTAGTCCACCAGTTCGACGTCACTGACGGCCAGGCCTTCGAGCCTGAGGGCGTTCTCCAGGCCGCGCAGGGCCTGGGCCCGGGTGAAGTCGATCTGCACGTTGGCCCACTTGGGCAGGCCGAAGCGCCGGTTCTTCAGGTCGCGGATGCTCTTCACGCCGCTTTCCGCGGTGGTCAGGATCAACTGCACCTCGTCGCTCCAGGACAGCCCCAGGACCCGGGTCTGCACGCCGCTGGAGTAGGCCCAGATGGCCGGGATGTTGCCGCCATGGCGCACCGAGTTCTGCAGGTGGTGATCGTAGTGGGCTTCGCGCACTTCGCGTTCGCTGGATTCGCGCAGGGACTGGATATTGGTGCCGAACGGCAGGAAGGCCTCGGCCAGGCGTCCGGACTGTACCGCGATGCCGAGCCCGGTAGGCACCGGGCTATGGGTGTACCAGAGGGTATCGAGTGATTTGCTCATAAGGGTCTTCAGTTCGAATCCATGAAACCTGGCGCGGTCAGCCGGCCAGAGCGGTAGGGGTAGCCAGCAGCGCATCCAGCGGCCGGCGGTCGATCCATTGGCGTACGTCGACCTGTTGCGGGATGAAGCGCCAGCGCCGCAGGAAGGCGCTGAAGTCTTGCAGCGCAGCGATGGCCTGTTCATCCAGGCCGGTGCGCAGGCGTAGGTGGGCGTCGTCGCCATAGGCGGCGCTGACCCAGTACTCGCTGCTGTTGGTTTCCCGGGCCAGGTAGCGGCGGGTGTCTTCGGGGTGCCTGTGGGCCCAGTCTTCGGCCTTCAGCACCGCGCCGAGAATGCCCTGTGCGACGTCGAAGTGCTGCTCCAGCAGATGACTGTCCACCGTCAGGGTGCGTGGCGTGCCGTTGTTGCAGCGGATCAGCGGGTCAGGGTGGGCACCGGTGTCGATCAGGGTGCGCAGGCCGAACTCGTGGGCGTGGCGGGCGGCGCTGGCGCCCTTGAGAAAGATCGCGTCGACCTCGCCCCGCAGCAGGCCCTGCAGTTCCAGGTTGCGGCCACTGGCCGGCTGGGCGCTGACCGGGGTGTCGGCCAGGGTCTGCACCTGCGGGTCGCTGAAGGTGCCGCCGTAGCGGTAGTTCACCAGTTGCAGGTCGCCCACTTGCAGGCCCTCCAGGCCCAGGGCGTTTTCCAGGCCGCGCAGGGCCTGGGCGCGGGTGAAGTCGATCTGCGCCGCGGCCCAGTCGGGCAAGCCGAAACGCCGGCCCTTGAGCTGCTTGATGCTGTGAATGCCGCTGTCGGCGCGGGTCAGGATCAACTGCACCTCGTCGGCCCAGGACAGGCCGATCAACCGGGTTTCCCGGCCCTGGGCCCGGGCCCACAGGGCCGGGATGCTGCCGCCGTGGCGCACCGAGTTGCGCAGGCTGTGGTCGAAGTGGGATTCACGCACGGCCTGGTCGGCGGACTCGCGCAGCGACTGCACTTGGGTGCCCAGGGCACTGAGGCTGTCCTGCAGCCAGCCTTGCTGCACGGCGATGCCCAGGCCAGTGGGGACCGGGCAGCGGGTGTACCAGAGGGTGTCCAGAGGATGAGACATGAACGGGCTCCTTAAGGCGTCAGGCACGCGCCTGCAAGGGCGTCGCCTGGGCGACGGGGCGTTGCTGCACCAGGGGCAGCACTTCCTGGCCGATGCGCAGGGCTTCTTCCAGGTGCGGGTTGCCGGCCAGGATGAAGGTGGAGAAACCGGCGTCGCGGTATTCCACCAGGCGTTCGGCGATGTTCTGGTGGCTGCCCACCAGGCCCACGGTGGGGCCGGGCTTGGCCTTGGCGAAGCCGGCCCAGAGGTTGGGGCCGAGGATCAGGTCGTCGAAACGGTCGATGTTCTGGTGATAGGCGGTCTGTCGGGCGCCGCCGACGGAATCGGAACCACTGGTGAAGTTCTTGGCGATCAGGCTGCTCTTGCCTTCGAGCCTGTCGAACTGGCGGCGCAGGTCGGCCCAGGCCAGCTCCTCGGTTTCCCGGGCGAACAGGTCGACCCGCAGGCCGAAGCGCACCGTGCGGCCCTGTTTGTCCGCCAGCTCCCGAACCCGTTCGATATGCGGCTTGAGCTGGTCGATGGGCTCGGCCCAGTTGAGGTAGACGTCGGCATGCTTGGCCGCCACGTCCAGGGCCGCGTCGGAGAAACCGGAAAAGTACACCCCAGGCTTGCGTTCATGTTGCAGGCCCGGGGGCAGGGCGCCGTTCTCCAGCTGGTAGATATCGCCCTCATAGGAGAAGCGCTCGTTGTCCCAGAGACCCTGGATGATGTCGAGGAACTCGCCGGTGCGCTGGTAGCGCCGGTCATGGTCCAGGTAATCGCCGTTGGCCCGCTGGCTGACCGGGTTGCCGCCGGTGATGATGTTCCAGTCCAGGCGGCCGTGGCTGAGGTTTTGCAGGATCGCCGCCTGCTGGGCGGCATAGGCGGGCAGGGTCCAGGTGGCCTGGAAGGCGATCAAAAAACGGATGCGCCGGGTTTCCCGGGCCAGGGCCGCGGCGGCGATCCACGGCTCGGGGCCGGTGGGCAGCAGCGCACCCTCGAAGCCGGCGAGCTCGGCGGCCTTGGCCACCTGGGCGATGTAGTCGATGTAGGTGAAACCGTCGGCCTCGCCGTTGGGCAAACGCCCGGGAGCGATATGCCCGGGACGGTGCTGGGGGTTGCCGCGATTGTGTTTGTCGGTGCTCAACTGCGGACCGTCGGTGCCCAGCGGCAGGCGCCAGAAAAATTCAGTGCTCATGGGTGCTCCTGATTCAGTAACGCGTTGCGCCGCGCGGGTGCGAAGACGCCTTCAGGAGTGGTTGCAACGGCCATGCCATGGGCCGCTGATGCCGCAGGTAAGGGGATTGAGGGGCCATGCCAGTGGCCTTGGCGAGGGCGAGTGCTGCTGTAGCAGCACCCGGTCAGCAACCGTTGCTGAGCGCGCAACAGAGGCGCCGCCGCCCAATACCCCCGTAGGAGCCGGCTTGCCGGCGAAGAGGCCCTTGAGCCTTGTGCTGCCCTTGCGGGCGCCTTCGCTGGCAAGCCAGCTCCTACGGCTGGCGCGATAGCGGCGTCGTTCTTGTAGGAGCCGGCTTGCCGGCGAAGAGGCCCTTGAGCCTTGTGCTGTCCTTGCGGACGCCTTCGCTGGCAAGCCAGCTCCTACGGCTGGCGCGATAGCAGCGTCGTCCTTGTAGGAGCCGGCTTGCCGGCGAAGAGGCCCTTGAGACTTGTGCTGTCCTTGCGGACGCCTTCGCTGGCGAGCCAGCTCCTACAGCTGGCGCGATAGCGGCGTCGTTCTTGTAGGAGCCGGCTTGCCGGCGAAGAAGCCCTTGAGTCTTGTGCTGTCTTTGTGGACGCCTTCGCTGGCAAGCCAGCTCCTACAGCTGGCGCGATAGCGGCGGTGCTTTTGTCGGCGCCGGCTTGTCGGCGAAAGGGGCTGCGGGGGTTGCGCCGCCGGGCTGGTCGGCGCTGCGCAGGTAAGCCTGGTACAACGCAGCATAGGCACCGTTCTGCCGGATCAACTGCTGATGCGGCCCCTGTTCCACCAGCCGGCCATGGCGGATCACGGCTATCCGGTCGGCATCGCGGATGGTCGCCAGGCGGTGGGCGATGATGATCGCCGTGCGCCCTTCGCACAGACGGCGCAGGGCGCGCTGAATGCGCTGCTCGGTGTGGATGTCCACCGCCGAGGTGGCTTCGTCCAGGACCAGCACCGCCGGGTTGGCCAGGTAGGCCCGTACCAGGCACACCAGTTGCCGCTGGCCATGGCTCAAATGCCCGCCCAGGGGGCCGACCTCGCTGTGGTACTGGTGCGGCAGGCGCTCCAGCACTTCGTCCGCGCCCAGCTCCCGGGCCGCCGCGATCAGGGTCGCGTCATCGGCGTCGGGAGCCGCCAGGCGCAGGTTGTCAAGGATGCTGCCGCTGAACAGCACATTGTCCTGCAGCACCACGCCCACGGCCCGGCGCAGGTCATGCTGGGCCAGTTGCCGGATGTCGATGCCGTCGAGCTTCACGGCGCCGCCCTGGACGTCGTAGAAACGCGTCAGCAATTGCACCAGGGTGCTTTTGCCGTGACCCGAGGGGCCGACGATCGCCAGCACTTCCCCGGCCGCAATCTGCAGGTCCAGGTCATGGATCACCGGGGTCGGGCTGTTGGGGTCATAGGCGAAGCGCACCTGTTCGAAGCTGACGTCGCCCCGTGGACGCTGCAAGGGGGGCGGCTTGTGCGGGTCGAGGACCTGGGGCCGGGTATCGAGCAGCAGGAAGATCCGCTGGGCCGAGGCCGAGCCGGTGGCGTAGCGTTCGAACAGGTCGGACAGCTCCTGCAAGGGGCCGAGAAACAGAAACACGTAGAACAGGCTTTCCGCCACCTGGCCCACGCTGACTTGCGCACTGGCCAGGCCAAAGGCGCCCACCAGCAACAGCGCGGCCATGCCGGCGGAGCTGAGCAGGGCGGTGAACGGGGCGAACCAGCTGGAGCGCAGGCTGCCGCGGATCAGCGCCTGATTGAAGTCCTCCAGCAGGCCGCGATAGCGCTGCAAGTTGCGCCCTTGCTGGCCGCATTGCTGGAGCATGCGCACGCCGCTGACGCTTTCCACCAGGTGCGCGGTGAAACGGCTGCGGTTCTCCGCGACCTTGGCCCAGTTGCGCTGGGAGATGCGCTTGAACCCCCAGGTCGCCACTGCCAGCAGCGGCACCGTGGCCGCCAGGCTGAGGAAGAATCGCGGGTCGATGCGCCACAGCATCACCGCGGCCAGCCCGCAGCGCAGCAGGGCCCCCAACAGCTCCGGCGGGCCCTGGATCAAAAGCGGCTCCAGGCTGTCGACGTCGCGGTCGGCGCGGGAAATGATCCGTCCGGCACGCGTCTGGTCGAAGTAGCTGATGCTCAGGGCCTGGACATGGGCGAAGACCTTGATCCGCAGGTCGTTGAGCACCCGGATCGCCGCGCTGCCGGCGACGAACTGTGACAGCCCGGCGAGGACAAAGCGCCCCAGCCAGCTGGCCGCCAGCCCCAGTCCCAGCCACAGCAGCAGCGACTCGTCCAGCCACCAGTGCCCCTGGTCGAGCACCAACCCATGGTCCAGCAGTTCACGGACGAACCAGGGCCGCAGAAAGACCGTGAACACCAGCAGCAGCTCGATGCCGATCACGCCCAGGATGGCCCCGCGAATCGGTCGCAACAGGGGCAGCAGGCGGGAAAACATGCTGCGGTCCAGGGCCTGCCTGGCGAGCATTTCTTCTATTTCGATGTCGCTCAGGGCCTTGCCGGCGATTGGGTTAGCCATGGTCGATTCCCAGCAGTTCGCGGTAGTGCGCGTTGGTGTTCAAAAGGTCGGCGTGACGGCCGCTGGCGCTGATGCGCCCGTCCTGGAGCAGCAGTACCCGGTCCGCCAGGAGAATGGTCGAGAGCTTGCTGGAGATCAGCAGCAGGGTGGTGGCCCGGCCCTGGTCCCGGCGCAGTTGGCGGATGTTGTGCAGCACCTGGCGTTCGCTGATGGCATCCAGGGCACTGGTGGCGTCGTCCAGGCAGAGAATGTCCGGCTCGCCGAGCAGGGCCCGGGCCAGGCTCAAGCGCTGGCGCTGGCCGCCGGACAGGGTCACCCCGCGATCGCCGAGCCGGCTGTCCAGCCCTCGGGGCAGGCGTTCGAGTACCTCTTCGGCGGCCGCCAGGGCCAGGCCCTGGCGCAGTTGCCGGTCGCTGGCAGCGGGGGCGCTCAGGCGCAGGTTGGCGGCCAGGGTGTCGGAAAACAGAAAGCTTTCCTGGGGCACCACATGCACTCGGCGCCGCAGTTGGTCCAGGTCCAGGTCGCGCACGTCCTGCCAGCCGCTGTGCTCGGAGCCCAGCAGCAGGCGGCCTGCGCCGACTTCCGTGAGGCGCGGCAGCAGGCTGGCCAGCAGGCTCTTGCCGGTGCCGGTGGCGCCGACCAGGGCGACGATCTCGCCGGGCTGCAAGGTCAGGGAGCAGTGCTCGAGGATCTGCCGGCCACCGCCCGGAGCGCTGACGCTGACCTCTTCCAGCTTCAGCCCCAGAGGCGTCTGTGGCAGCAGGGCCGTGCCGCTGCGAATGCCGGCCGGCTCATCCAGCAGGTGCCAGATGCGTTCGGCGCTGGAGCGGGCGTCGGCGAAGGTCTGCATCACCCGGCCAATGCCCTCGATGCGAAACACCAGGGTGGTGACGATCAACAGCGCGCTGACCAGCTCGCCGATTGCCAATTGCCCGGCCGCCACCCGATGGGCGCCATACACCAGGACCCACACATGGCTGAGGGCGACCACCGCCTGGGGCAGGGGAATCCGCGAGCTTGAATAAGCCAGGGCCCGGCGTGCCTGTTCGGCGAACAGCGCGACCTGGGCGGCAAAGCCCTGGACACGGCTGTGCTCCAGGGCGAAGGACTTGATCACCCGCACGCCGCCGATGCCTTCGCTGAGGTCCTGGTTGACCCGGTCGTAGGCGGCACCCACGGCGCGGTCCAGGCTCACCAGGTGCCCGGTCTGGCGCACGAAAATCCACAGCCCGCAGGCGGTCAGCAACAACGGCACCACGCCGAGCCAGGGGCTGTACCAGCTCAGCAGGCCGACCGTGGCCAGCACCACCAGGGGCGTCTCCACCACCTGGCGCCAGAAGCTGATCAGGGCATCGCGGACCTTGTCCGCATCGCGGGTGGTACGGGTGATCATCTCGCCCATGCCGTGCTGCCAGTGGTAGCCCAGGTGCAGGCCCTGGACCTGCTGCAGGATGCGTTCGCGCAGGCGGGTCAACAGCTCCTGACTGAGCACCAGGGACAAGACGCTGGCGGCGTACTGCAATGCGCCACGGCCCAGGGCCACCGCCAGCATCAGCCACAACCAGTACCAGCCGAGGCGGGCGTCCAGGCTGCCGTCTGCCAGACGCTGCACCGCCCGCCCGGCACTGACATCGTTGATTGCATGGCCGATCAGCCACTGTTGCCAGACCAGCCCCAGATTGACCGCGATATAGAGCAGCGCCACCAGGGCGAAGCGCCAGGGCATTTCCCGGTAGATCGCCAAGGCGCGCAAGAGAGGGTGTTTTTCGATCATGCAGGGCTCATTCAAAAAAGTCGGACACCCCCGTAGGAGCCGGCTTGCCGGCGAAGAGGCCCTTGAGCCTTGCATCGCTCTTGCAGGCGCCTTCGCTGGCAAGCCAGCTCCTACAGCAGTCAGATGGATCCCGCAGTCTCTGTAGGAGCCGGCTTGCCGGCGAAGAGGCCCTCGGGCCTTGCATCGCTCTTGCAGGCGCCTTCGCTGGCAAGCCAGCTCCTACAGCAGTCAGATAGATCCCGCAGTCCCTGTAGGAGCCGGCTTGCCGGCGAAGAGGCCCTCGGGCCTTGCATCGCTCTTGCAGGCGCCTTCGCTGGCAAGCCAGCTCCTACAGCAGTCAGATAGATCCCGTAGTCCCTGTAGGAGTCGACTTGCCGGCGAAGAGGCCCTTGGGCCTTGCATCGCTCTTGCAGACGCCTTCGCTGGCAAGCCAGCTCCTACGCGGGGGGCGGCGGTGGTTGGGTTATGGGGTCGGGCGGGTCGCTCCCTGTTGCTCCTTGGCATTGAGGATGGCGGTGTATTCGCCTGGGTCGACGCCGTTCAGGTAGTAGTTGCCAACGTGGTGCAGGCGCCAGCGGATCGGGTCGTGGGTGGTGTGCACCCGGGCGTTGCGCCAGAAACGATCGAGGTTCCATTTGCTCAAGGAGGAGCTGGCCCCCAGCAGGGAGAAGATGTCGCTGGAGATCTTCAGCGAGGCACTGTCGGAGAGGGCCCGGGCGGTGGCCACGGACAGGATCAACTGGTCCTGCAGTTCCTTGTTGTCCGGGTCCTGCTCGTGTTCGTCGAACACTCGGGCAGCGTCGCGCAGCAAGGATTCGGCGGCGCGCAGGGCCACGGCGTATTCGCCGATCTGCTTGATGATGTGCGGCTCTTCGCTGGCGTGGTCGACGCCGCTTTCGACCCAGGGCCGGGCGTGCTGTTTCAGGTAGTCCACCGCCGCTCCCAGGGCGCCGGCGGCGATCCCGGTGTCGATGGCCGCATGGAGGATCTGCGGGAAGGTCAGGCCGGTGCGCTTCATCGGGCCCTTGCGCGGCGAGACGAAGTCTTCGTCCAGTTCGATGTTGTCGAAAATCACCGTGCCGCTGACCGAGTTCTGCTGGCCGAAGGCGTGCCAGTCGTCCACCAGGGTCAGGCCCGGGGTGTTGCGGTTGAGCAGCACTCCGGCACCGCCGTCCTCACTGGCGGCGGTCAGGGAAATCCACTCGGCCAGGTAGGCGCCGGTGGAGTAGAACTTGCTGCCATTGAGGATCAGCTTGCCGTCGGCGCGACGTTCGATGCGGGTCTTGAGGGCGAACTTGTTCTTGCCGCCGACTTCCGCCAGGGCGTTGCCAAAGCGCTTGCCGGCCAGCACATCGCTGATCAGGCGGTCGCGTACGGCATCCGGGTAGCCATTGAAGATGCCCCGCAGCATCACGTTGTGGATCTGCAGCAACTGACCGACGCCGCCATCGGCCACCGAGATCAGGCGCACCGTCTCGACGATGGTGGCCACCGAGGCCCCCAGGCCGCCAAAGGCTTTGGGTACACCGATGGCGGTCAGGCCGCTGGTGGACAGCAGCTCGGCCTGGCGCCGGGGCAACTGGCCATTGGCCTGGGGATCGGCGGCGATGGCGGCGATTTGCGTGGCGATCTCCCGGGCGGCGGCGATGGCCTCGGCCTCGCTGCGCAGGACGCGTACCGGCGCGATGCTAAGGGTTTGTACGCTACTCATGTGTCTACCTCTATCAAAGGAATCGATCCACCGCAGGAGCCGGCTTGCCGGCGAAGGGGCCCTTGAGCCTTGCGCCAGTCCTGGCGACGCCTTCGCTGGCAAGCCAGCTCCTACAGGGGCGTGTGTATCGGCCTGATCCGTAGGAGCCGGCTTGCCGGCGAAGGGGCCCTTGAGCCTTGCACCAGTCCTGGCAACGCCTTCGTTGGCCCGCCAACCCTTGCAGCAGGTGTTGTGAGGGGCTTGAGCAAGTTCTGCGCCAGGGCCTTTTCAGCTGGCGAAAAATCCGTTGCAGGCCTTGTGCAACAAGGCCTTTGGGCGGGTGGTCAGGCGCGGCCAAAGCAGGTGTTGCTGCTCCAGCAGCAATGTCCGTCGGCCCGTTGCTCCAACAGCAGCAGTCGCCGTGCAATGCTGCTGGCCGGGCAGCAGTCGGCCTCGCGTCGATTTCGCCAGCAGCGGCGCAGGCCCCGTAATCCGCGGCCTTGCCCGGTTGGCACGGGCGCTGCAATGGCTCCGGCAACCGCCATTGCACAGGAACCGGTCCATGACGCTTGCTGCCTCTTTACCCCTATCCACTGCCCAGCCCGAGCTGGAGCAGATCTGGTTCACCCGTTGCCCGGTGCCCACCGCGTCCGGAATCGCCTACAAGCTGGGCTGGCTCAGCGAGGAGTTCGCCGCCGACGGCCTGCCGGTGGCGACCCTGCAGGAAGCCCGGCAACTGGGCCATCACCACTACGATCACCAACTGCCCGGGCTGTTTCGCGAGGGCGGCAACGTCCCGGCCCTGGCGGCCCGCGCCGCCGGTTCGCCGAGCCGGTTGATCGGCCTGACCTGGATCGAGGAGTGGCAGACCCTGCTGGTACGCCCGGACTCCGGCATCCGCCGCCCCGAGGACCTCAAGGGCAAGCGCCTGGCCTTGCCGGCCTGGGGTGAAAATCGTCCGGGGAGCATTGCCCGGGCCATGAGCCTGCACGGCTACAAGGGCGCCCTGAGCCTGGCGGGCCTGAGCTTCGATGATGTCGAACTGGTGGAAGTGGCGCTGCAGGACCAGGAGCGGGCAGCCAACCCCCAGGAAGGTTTGCAGCGCCTGTGGTCCGGCCTGGACTACCTGGCGCGCGGCGAGGTGGATGCGGTCTACGTCAAGGGCGCGGCGGCCGCCGATGCCGCACGGCGCCTGGGGCTGGTGGTGGGCATCGACCTGGACCTGATCGCCGAGCCGCGCTACCGCATCAACAACGGCACCCCGCGGCCGATCACCGTGCACCAGAGCCTGCTGGACAACCACTTCGACCTGGTGGTGCGCTTTCTCGCCCAGACCCTGCGCGCCGCCGATTGGGCGGCGCACAACCGCCCGGCGCTGAACGCCATCCTGGAAGAGGAAACCCGTGCCGGCAGTGCCGGTGTGAATGAGGCCTACCGCGGCGATTTCCATACCACCCTGGCGCCGGACCTGTCGCCCCAGCGTCTTCAGTTTCTCGATATCCAGAAAAACTTCCTCTACCGGCACGGCTTCCTGGAACGGGATTTCGCCATTGCCGATTGGGTCGATCCACGCCCATTGCTCGCCGCCCATGAACTGCTGGCCAAGCGCCGCGCCTGAACCCGGAGAATCGCCATGACCGTATTGATCAACGAAACACCCATTACCCAGGAACTGCAGGCCTTTATCGACCAGGTGCTGCTGGAGGCCGAACAGGCGTTCACCGTGTTTCGCGAAACCCGGACCATTACCGCCAACGGCACCGTGGGCTTCATCGAGCGGGTGCCGGGCCAGGAACTGCTGGTGTCGGTGAACTACGGCGGCCCGTGGAACTACCACAAGCCGTTGCAGGCCACGGTCACCGACTTTGCCGGCAAGGTCATCCTCGGCCAGGGCAAGGGCGGCCTGGGGCGCTACACCAAGCTGTTCCAGCAACACCCCGACATCACCACCGTGTCCCACGTGCATTCGCCGTACCTGGGGGCCTGGGCCCAGACCCACCGGAGCCTGCCGTTCCACTACGTACCGGTGCAGCGTTACCAGCTGGCCCGGGAGCTGCCGGTGTACATCGACCGGCGCCAGCCCGAGGTGGACTTCATCCTCGACAGCATTGCCCAGAACCCCTTCAATCTGGCGATTCTCGAAGCCAATGGCGGCTCCACCGTATGGGGCAAGCAAGGCTTGCGGGCCACGGCGGAATTCATCCTGCTGCTGGAGGAGGGCGCGCAACTGCAACTGCTGGCCGACGCCTTGGGTGGCTCCCGTCCTTATGGGCCGGGGGTCTTGACCCAGCAATGGAAGATGAGCGGCCTCTACGAGCGCGCCAGCGAACTGGGCCTGGTGCCGGCCATCGACCGGCGCAATTGACCTGACGCCCCACCGAGTCGCGCCGCGCCGGGTCGGGTCCCTACGGGATCTATCTGACTGCTGTAGGAGCTGGCTTGCCAGCGAAAGCGTCCGCAAGAGCGATGCAAGACCCGAGGGCCTCTTCGCCGGCAAGCCGGCTCCTACAGGGACTACGGGATCTATCTGGCTGCTGTAGGAGCTGGCTTGCCAGCGAAAGCGTTCGCCAGGACAACGCCCGAACGCTGCCAAAGGCGTTCAATCATTCAAGGAACAGGCACATGGCCGTCAAGATTCTCTGGTACCTCACCACCCCCGATGGCCCCTATCCCTGGGAGCCGGAAGGGCGCTGGAACACTGATTTTCAACACCTCAAGCAGCTGGCGGTGGCCAGTGATCGCCTGGGTTACTACGGCTCGCTGCTGGGCTCGAGCCCCAATGAAAGCCTGGCGGTCTCGGCGGCGTTGATCGATGCCACCCAGCGCTTGCGCTTTCTGGTGGCCCAGCATCCGGGGGAGTTGTCACCGGCGGTGCTGGCCAAGTGGGCGCTGACCTTCGATCAGTTCTCCAACGGTCGCTTGCTGTTCAATGTGGTCAACGGCAGCGACGCCGGGTTGGCCACCCTCGGGGTGCACTATCCCCACGATGAACGTTATGACTTCAGCCTGGAGTACTGGCGGGCCTTTCAGGGCTTCTACGCCGGCGATACCGCCGGCTACGACGGTCGCTACGTCAGGCTGGCGCCGCGCTCGCCGGCTGCGGCCAGCCATCCCCTGGGCGGCTGGCACGCACCAAGGCAGCGCCCCGGAATCCCGCTGTGGGGTGCCGGCACTTCCGGCCCGGGAGTGGCGCATTCAGTGCAGTTGCTGGATGTGTACCTGAGCTTTGCCAACACCCCACCGAAGCTTGGCGAGAAGTTTCGCAAGGTGGCCGCCGAAGCGGCGAAGATCGGCCGCGAGCTGAGCTTTGGCACGCGCCTGCAGATCATTGTCCGGGAAACCGCGGAGGAGGCCTGGGCCCACGCCGAGAAGCTGCTGCAGCGCACCTCGTTGCAGACCGCCCGGGCCTCCATCGAGCGCCAGTTGCCGCCGGGAGAAACCCTGGACAGCTTCCACAGCGACGATCCGCAGATCCAGCGCAATGTCGAGGCCATCCGTGCCGGGCGCCTGCCTAGGGCCCGGGACCTGGAGATCTACCCCAATGTCTGGCTTGGCCCGAGCCTGTTCGGCTTCAACATCCTCGGTCCGGCTGCAGGCACCTACCTGGTGGGCAGTGCCGAGCAGGTGGCCGAACGTATTCGCGAATACGAGGAGCAGGGCACTTCGGCCTTCATTCTTTCGGGCTTTCCGCTGATCGACGAAGCCCATCGGGTGGCAGACCTGCTGTTCCCGCTGCTGGACCTGGATCACGGTTTCGAAGTACCGCGCCTGGGGGCCACTGCGCCGGCCCGAGAGCCGGCGGTTGCCAGCGAGCAGGCCTGAGGAGCGAGCCATGAGCGAGGTGTTTTCCCGCCGGGAGTTTCTCGGCAATTCCCTGGCCGTGGGTGGCGGCCTGTTGCTGGGCACCAGCCTGCTCGGCGGCTGCGACAGTGGCGTGGCGTTGAGCGCTGCGGCGCTGGCGTCTAGCACGCCGGTGCGCGGCGGACGCCTGCGGGTAGGGATCATCGATGGCGACCAGTCCGGCAACCTCGATGCCCATAAACCCGTGGGCGGCGGGATCATTCGTGGTTGGGCGCTGTACAGCAAGTTCTGGGAGTGGAACCCGGACGTCAGCACCCGCCTGGCCCTGGCGGAATTCGCTGAACCCAATGCCGATGCCAGCGCCTGGACCATCCGCATCAAGCCGGGGCTGGAGTTTCACCACGGCAAGAGCATCGGCGCCGACGACATGCTGTTTTCCATCCTGCGCCTGACCGATCCGCAGCTGGCGTCACCCTTCGCCGGGCTGGTGGGGGCCATTGACCGCCAGGCCTTGCGCAAGCTGGACGAGCGCACCATCGAGATCCGCTTCAAGCAGGGCCAGAGCTTCTTTCCCCTGGACGAGACCCTGATCAGCTTCGGCGGCATCGTGCCCACCGACTACCACCCGCAGACCAACCCGGTGGGCGCCGGCCCTTACCGGCTCAAGCGCTTCATTCCCGGCCAGCGTTCGCTGTACAGCCGTTTCGAGAACTACTACAAGCCGGGGCAGCCCTATGCCGACGAGCTGGAAATCATCGAGTTCAAGGATCAGGTCTCCCGGGCCGCCGCCCTGCGAGCCGGGCAGATCGATGTGGCCAGTGGGGTCCAGGCCGAGCACAGCGCGCTGCTCAAGGCCGATCCGCGGCTCAGGTTCTATGCCTCGCCGAGCACCTCGTTCACCGGCTTCAACCTCAACCTGGCCAAGGCACCGTTCCAGGACGAGCGGGTACGCCAGGCGTTTCGCCTGCTGGCCGACCGCCAGGAACTGGTGGATCGCGGCCTCAACGGTTTCGGGCGGATCGCCAATGACCTGTATTCGCCCCACGACCCGACCTACAACCACGGCATTGCCCAGCGCCCCTACGACCTGGACCAGGCCCGCTCGCTGTTGCGCCAGGCCGGGCAGAGCGACTTGCGGGTAGAGCTGACCAGCACCCCGGGTGCTGGTGTCAATGCGGCCCTGGTGTTCGCCCAGCAGGCGAAGAAGGCCGGGGTGCAGATCAAGGTGACCCAGGTCGACGGCTCGGTGTTCAACGGGCCCCAGCGGGAAAACTGGCTGCTGTCGCCCGGGTCGACCCCGGCCCGGGGCTTTCTTGCCTCGGCGTTGCACAACGACGCGCCCCAGGCCATCTATAACCGCAGTAATTTCCACGATCCGCGTTTCACCGAGCTCTACCGACAGGCCCTGGCCCAGCCCGACCTGGAATTGCGCAAACCCCTGGTGCATCAGGCCCAGGCCATCCAGCACCAACGTGGCGGGCTGTTGATCTGGGGCTTCAACGATGTGCTGGACGCCGCCTCGGTGCGGGTCGGCGGCCTGACGCCGGAACAGACCACCTTCGCCTCCTGGCGCTTCGACGAGTTGTGGTTGAACCATGTCTGAACCCTGCGCAAAAGCCTCCAGAACCCCAGCCTGGCTGTCCTGGTTCATCGGTCGCCTGGGCTATGGCCTGCTCACCGCCTGGGTCATCAGCCTGGTGGTGTTCGTCGCCACCCAGGCACTGCCCTCGGACCCGGCGCGGGTGATCCTCGGCCCGGATGCGCCCCTGGACAGCATCCTCACCCTGCAACGCCAGCTGGGGCTGGACCGGCCGCTGCTGGAGCAATACCGGCACTGGCTGGGGCAGACCCTGACCGGTGACCTGGGCCAGTCCCTGGATTCCAATGCCCCCGTGGCCGAGGTGCTCTTTGCCCGGCTGGGCTACACCCTGGCGCTGCTGGCCGGGGTCATGGCCCTGGTGGTGCCCGTGGCCCTGGGCCTGGGGGTGGCCCTGGCCCTGCGCCGGGACAGCCGCCTGGATCGCTGGAGCCTATCGCTGCTGATCTTTCTCAAGGCGACGCCGGGGTTTCTCCTGGCCATTGGCCTGGTGCTGCTGTTCTCCATGCCCCACATGGACCTGCTGCCGGCGGTGTCGATCCTCGACCCGCAGTTGCCGCTGTGGCGGCAGTTGCAGTTCCTGGTGCTGCCGGCGCTGGCCCTGGCGCTGTCAGCCTTGCCCTACCTGACGCGGATGCTGCGTGCGGCGATGATCGAAGCCCTGGAGTCCGACTATGTGATTGCCGCGCGGCTACGGGGCATCCCGCAGTGGCGCATCGTCTGGCGCCACACCTTGCCCAATGCCCTGGTGCCGGCCATCCAGGGCCTGGCCCTGACCCTGCGCACGCTGATTGGCGGGGCCCTGCTGGCGGAAGTGGTGTTCAGCTACCCGGGCATCGGCACCTCGCTGAACTCGGCGATCCAGATGCGTGATTTGCCGATGATCCAGGCCATCGTGCTGGTGATCACCCTGGGGGTGGTGCTGATCAACCTGCTGGCGGACCTGGCCACGGTATTGCTCACCCCGAAACTGCGCACCGCGAGGCGGGTCGGCCTGATCCGCCGCAACCGGCGCGGCATCCAGCCCTGGTGGCGCCGCTCGGCGCCCAAGGCCCCCTGAACCTGCGGCATGAGAACCGATCCATGAGTGATTTCCGTACGTCCCGCTGGCGCCTGTGGCTGGCCGAACCGCAAACCCGCAAGGGCGCCCTGATCACCTTGCTGGTGGTGCTGCTGGCGCTGTTCGGCCCCTGGCTCGCGCCCCGGGGCAGCACCGAGATGCTCGGCCCAGTCTACGGTGCGCCCGCTGCCGGAGCCTGGCTCGGCTATGACTTTCTCGGCCATGACGTGCTGTCGCGCCTGCTCAGCGGTGGCCTGTCGGTGCTGTGGATGTCCCTGGCGGCGGCGTCCATCGCCTTGCTGCTGGGGGGCACCCTGGGGTTGCTGGCAGGCCTGTCACGGCGCCGCCTGGACCAGTTGATCAGCTGGCTGGCGGACGTGTCCCTGGCCTTTCCCGACCTGATCCTGGTGCTGCTGATCGTCTCCATGCTCGGGCGTGCGCCCTGGTTGATCGTGCTCACCGTGGCCATCGCCTTCACCCCCGGGGTGGTGCGCCTGGCCCGGGGCAGCGCGGTGGCGGTGGCCGGCCAGGAGTTCGTCGAGGCGGCGCAGATGATGGGGTATTCGCAGTGGCGGATTGTGTCCCGGGAGATCCTGCCCAACATCCTCACGCCCTTGCTGGTGCATTTCGGCAACATGCTGACCTGGGGCGTGGGCATGCTCTCGGGCCTGAGCTTCCTGGGGTATGGCGTGGCGCCGCCGGCCGCCGACTGGGGGCTGATGATCAATGAAAACCAGGCCGGGCTGCTGGTCCAGCCCTGGGCGGTACTGGCCCCGGCGCTGCTGATCGGGATCTTCGCCTATGGCACCAACATCCTTGCCGAGGGCATTGGGCGCAGCCAGTCGCGGATCGGGGAGAAGCGCCCATGAACGCGGTCGCGGAAATTGCCCGGGACGTGCGGGTGCTGCAGGTCGACGACCTGCGGGTGGAGCTGGCGCCCGAGGTGGATGTGCTCTCGGGGGTGTCGTTCAGCGTCGCCACCGGGGAGATCCTCGGCCTGGTGGGGGAGTCCGGATCGGGCAAGACCACCCTGGCCACGGCGCTGCTGGCCCATGCCCGCCAGGGCGCGCGGATCGTCGACGGCCGGGTCGAAGTGGCCGGTCAATCGTTGCTGGAGCTCTCGGGCCAGGCCTTGCGCCGGGCCCGGGGCAGCCTGATCGGCTACGTCGCCCAGGACCCGGCCACCGCCTTGAATCCGTCCCTGCGCATCGGCAGCCTGCTGCGCGAAACCCTGGCCGTGCATCAGCAGCACCTGGCACGGGGCGCGCAGCAGCAGCGGATCGTCGAAACCCTGGAGAATGTCGGGCTGCCGGCAGACCCCGAGTTCCTCCGGCGCTTTCCCCATCAACTGTCCGGTGGCCAGCAGCAACGGGTGATGCTGGCCCTGGCCTTTGTCCTGCGGCCCAGGCTGATTGTCCTGGACGAACCGACCACGGCCCTGGATGTGACCACCCAGGCGCACATCCTCGCGACCCTGCGCCAGCTGTGCAAAAGCCAGGGCGTGGCGGCGATCTACGTCTCCCATGACCTGGCGGTGATCAAGGACCTGGTGGACCGGGTGCTGGTGATGTATGCCGGGCGGATCGTCGAAAGCGCATCCCGCGAGGCGCTGTTTCGCCAGCCGGCCCATCCCTATACCCGGGGCTTGCTGGCGGCGATTCCCGACGTCGGCCAGCGCCGGCCATTGCTGGCGATCCCCGGGCAGGCCCCGGCGCCGGGACAGCGCCCCCGGGGTTGCGCCTTCGCCCCCCGGTGCCCGCGTCGCGGCCCGCAATGCAGCGTGCTCGAACCGCCATTGCGCACCCTTGCCCCCGAGGTCCAGGTGGCCTGCGTCGATCCCCATCGCCAGGCACTGCCGGAGCCTGTACCCGGGCCCGCGCTGCAGTTGGCGCCCGGAGCCGGGCTGGTGCCCTTGCTGGAGGTCAAAGACCTGAACCTGGCCTATGACCGCCAGGTGCTCTTTGATGTGTCACTGCAGGTGGCGCCTGGAGAGTGCCTGGCCCTGGTGGGCGCGTCCGGCTCCGGCAAGACCAGCCTGGCCCGGGCCCTGGCGGGACTGGGCGACAACGCCCAAGGCCGGGTGCGCTATGCCGGCCGGCCCTTGAGCCTGGCGGCGCGCCAGCGCGAGAAAGGCCTGCGGCACCAGATCCAGTACATCTTCCAGAACCCGTACCGGGCGCTGAACCCGCGGCACACGCTGTACCAGACCCTGAGCGCGCCCCTGGAGCATTTCTTCGGCATCCAGGGCGCCGAGGCCCGGGCCCGAGTGGACGCGGTGTTGCAGCGAGTGTCGCTGTCGCCGGCCCTGGCGGACCAGTATCCCCACAGCCTGTCGGGGGGCGAACGCCAGCGGGTGGCGATTGCCCGGGCGCTGGTGTGCGAACCGAAACTGCTGATCTGCGATGAAGTGACCTCGGCCCTGGATGTGTCGGTGCAGGCCTCGATCCTGGCGTTGTTGCGGCAACTGCAGGAAGAGGGCCTGACCCTGCTGTTCGTCACCCATGACCTGGGCGTGGTGCGCGCCATTGCCGACCGAGTGCTGGTGCTCAAGCAGGGACGGGTGGTGGAGCAGGGCACGGTGGATCAGGTACTGGGCCGGCCCGAACATGCCTATACCCGGACCCTGCTGGAGAACTCGCCGCGGCTTGGGGGATGAACGACATCTTCAGAGACCATTGCCCCGCCTTCGCTGGCAAGCCAGCTCCTACAGGGTCCGCGCGCATCCGTAGGAGCCGGCTTGCCGGCGAAGGGAGCGCCACAGACACACCCCGAGCCACAATCCGCCGTCGCCATCGCCCCCCACGCATTAGCCTTCCAATGTCACCCCGGCATTTGGAGGGCAACAGCATGCCTCAGCGTTTTCACGGCAACCGGCTGCGCATCGGGCGCTACTCGCAAACTGGCCAGATCTACCTGCTTACTGCGGTGACCCACCGCCGAGAGCGGATCTTCGATGATTGGCGCATCGGCCGCCTGCTGGTGCAGCAACTGCGTCAGGCCGAGCTCCACGGGCTGGCCCATTCCCTGGCCTGGGTGGTGATGCCGGATCATTTTCACTGGCTGCTGGAGCTGGGCGGTTGCTCGCTGTCGAGCCTGATGCGCAGGATCAAATCCTGCAGCGCGGGGGATATCAACGCTCGCCTGCACCGGAGCGGTCGGCTCTGGCAAAAGGGTTACCACGACCGCGCCCTGCGTCGCGAAGAAAACCTGCGCCTGGTTGCCCGTTACCTCATCGCCAACCCGATCCGCGCCGGCCTCGTCACTCGCGTGCACGACTATCCCCTGTGGGATGCTATCTGGCTTGCTGACGAATAGCGCCGCGAGTCTCGTATTGCCCGTGCGGACGCCTTCGCTGGCAAGCCAGCTCCTACAGCAGTCAGATAGATCGTGCAGGTCCCTGTAGGAGCCGGCTTGCCGGCGAAGAGGCCCTTGAACCTTGTGCTGTCTATGCGGACGCCTTCGCTGGCAAGCCAGCTCCTACAGTAGCCAGATAGACCGTGCAGGTCCTTGTAGGAGCCGGCTTGCCGGCGAAGAGGCCCTTAGGCCTTGTGTTGCCCTTGCGGGTGCCTTCGCTGGCAAGCCAGCTCCTACCGGGATGGGTGGGGCGCGGGGGAGCGGCGGGCGGCGGCTTCGCGGACGGCAGGGATGATCCAGCGGCCATAGTCGACGGTGTCGTAATACGGGTCGTAACCCCGGTTGAGGAAGGTGCTGACGCCAAGGTCGACATAGTCCAGCAGGGCCTGGGCCACGGTCTCGGGGGTGCCAACCAGGGCGGTGGTGTCTCCGTAGGCGCCCACGGCGGTGGCGGTGGGCATCCACAGGGCGCGGTCGTGGCGGTCGCCGCGGGCTGCCGCCGCCAGCAGGCGTTCGGAACCAGTGCCCTTGAGGCGCTGCTGCCAGGGGCTGCCAGCGGCGAACTGCGGGTTGGCCTGGATCTGCGCGAGGATCTGCTCGGCCCGTTGCCAGGCCAACTCTTCGGTAGCCCCCAGGATCAGCCGCACCGAGAGGCTGACCCTGGGCGCGCTCACTCCGGCGGCGCTGGCGGCAGCCTTCAGTTTGCCGATCTGTTCGGCAACCCCGTCCAGGGGTTCGCCCCACAGGGCATAGAGGTCGGCGTGCTTGACCGCGATCTGGTAGGCGATGTCGGAGGAGCCGCCGAAGGAAATCGGAATCTGCGGTTGTTGCAGGGGTTTCACCGGGGAGAAGGCGCCCTTGATGTTGAAGTAGCGGCCTTCGAAGTCGAAGGGTTCCTCGGCAGTCCAGGTGCGCCGGACAATCTCCAGGTATTCGTCGGTGCGCTTGTAGCGTTCGGTCTTGTCCAGCAGGGTGTCGCCTTCCTGGGGCTCGGCGGTGATGCCGGTAATGGCATGCAGGCGGATGCGCCCGCCACCGGTGGTGTGGTCCAGGGTGGCAAAGGCCCGGGCGGCCACGGTGGGGGCGCTGAGGGCCGGGCGGTGGGCGATCATGAAGCCCAGGCGCTCGGTGTGGGCCGCGGCGTAGGCGGCGATCTGCAGGCTGTCGGCGCTGCCCGGGCCGCTGGCGATCAGCACCCGGTCGAAGCCAGCGTGTTCATGGGCGCGGGCGTGCTCGCGGATGAATGCCAGGTCGAAGTCCGGGCTGCGGATGCCGCGGGTTTCGGACCATTGGCGGGGGAAGATCATGCCGACGAATTCGATGCTCATAGGGGGCGTTTCCTCGGGGGCAGCGTGTGGGAAAAGGGGGTTAGAAGCGGTAATCCACTTGGGCCAGCACGGTGCGTCCGGGCATCGGCTGCAGGAAGGTGTTGGTGGAGCCGGCCAGGCCGCTGACGAAGTTCAGCTCGTTGGTCAGGTTGAGCACGCGCAAGGTGCTGCTCCACTGGGGCTGGCGGTAGTAGAGGGCCAGGTCGAGGTTGTATTCGTCGGGGATCTTCACCGTCTTGCTCAGGTTCAGGTACCAGCTGCTAGTCCACCAGCCGGAGAGTTCGGCGCCAAAGCCCGAGTCGAAGCGGTAGTCGAGGTAGCCGCTGGCGGTGTATTCGGGGATCTGCACCGCGTCGAAGCGCCCGGAGGGCCGCTGGTTGAGGCTGTTGTTGTCGCCGAACACGGTGCCGTTGTCGGCAATGAACCCGGCGGAAGCGAAGCCGGCCTGGGAGGTGAATTCGTTGTAGGCGCTGAGTCTGGACAGGTTCAGGCCGCTGCGCAGGTGCGGGTCTGGCTGGTAGCGCAGGGTGGCCTCGGTGCCCTTGATGATCAGCCGGGCGATGTTGTTGTTGCTGTCCGGGGACTGGTCCCGGGCCTGCTTGAAGGTGGCCAGGGTCATGAACAGCTGGTCGGGGATGGCTTCGACCTTCAGCCCCAGTTCATGCAGCACGCTGAGGCTCTGGAAGGCCAGGGGATTGAGCTGGTTGGCGCCACTGCCGCTGCCCCAGCCCAGGCCGTTGGAGAAGAACCCGGTGTTGACCGCCAGGGAGCGGTCGAAGGTGTAGTACAGGGTGCTGTTTTCGGTGGGTTTGACGTAGGGGCTGACCTGGAAGGCGAACAGCCGGTAGTTGTGGCTGTCGTGCCGGTCGTTGCCACCTTTGAGGACGAAGGGGTTGTCGATCTCGGCGTCGATCCAGCTGCGGCTGGCGCCGATGTTCAGCCCCACCCGGTCGCCCAGGCGCAGGTTGTGCTGGCTGAACAGGGTCTTGGTGGTCCAGGTGCTTTCGGCGGTGTAGGGCGCCAGGGATTCGGCGTACAGGCCGTGGCCGGCGGGGTACATGGCCCCCAGGTTGAGCCAGCCGTAATAGTTGGAGTACTGGGGCACCCCGGGCTGGCCGATCCAGGCGCCGTTGCCGCCGGCGGGGTTGCTGCCGGTGAGCCCCAGCAGGTCGCCGGGGTTCTTGCCGGAAGGGTCCTGGGTCAGGTCGTAGGCGTTGATGGTGGAGCCGAAGTGGTTGTTGGCAGCGATCGACTGGTTGAACTCGCGGCGGTAGATCAGCCCGCTGTTGCTGTCGTCCCGCAGGGTCAGGTTGCCGAGCCGGGTTTCATTGCCTGAGCGGAACTCGAAACGGTTGTCCAGCAGGTTGTCCCTGGACTGCACCTGGAAGGCGCCGACGGCGTCGGTCAGGTCCCTGGAGCGCTGGTAGAAGGTGCTGTTGGCCAGGGTGATGGTCGGTGACAGATCGGCCTCGACCCGCAACTGGGTGGTGAAGCGCCGCGAGCTGTTCTGGTCTTCGCGGCGCTGCCCGGCCTGGGGCGACAGGGAACTCAGGCCGTTGCCCGCCAGGCTCGGGTCATACACCCAGCCACGCAGGGTGCCGGGGCTGGCCTGGGTGTTGGGCGAGGCCGCCTGGAAGCTGCCATCCACCACGCTGTACTGGCCCTGGGCGTTGCGCTGGCGCTGCACCCAGCCCAGGGTCGGGGCATTGGCCGCGCCCGAGGCCAGCACCGGCGACCACAGGCTGTTGCCATTCTGGATGATCGGCGTGGCACGCCCGGCGTAGTACTTGCCGCTGTCCACCAGTTGCTGGGTGGCGCGGTTCCAGCCGTGGGTGATGTTGTAGTCGTAGTAGTTGTCGTAGCTGGCGTTCCAGTCCACCCGCAGGTTGTCGTTGCGCCAGGCCAGGGCGCCGTAGAAGGCGTCGAAATTGTTGTCGACGTTGTCGTAGTAGTCCTGCTGGCGCTGTTTGCTGATGCTCACCCGGTAGGCCAGCTGATCGCTCAGGGGGCCGGTGTTGTCGATGCTGAACTTGCTGGAATCCCGGGACTGGCCGTCAGGTACCCAGGCGCCGAGCTCGCCGCTGAGACGGGTCTTGAATGCGCTGAAGTTGGGCTTCTTGCTCAGGTAGTTGACGTAGCCACCGCTGCCGGACACCGAACCGTAGGTCACCGAGGAGGGGCCGGCGACGATGTCCGCCCCCTCGTAGGCGTTGAAGTTGGCCGGATGGCGCACGCCGTAGGCGCGCTGGCCGTCCTGGAATACCTCCGAGCCCTGGGCGCGGAACTGCGGGGCGATACCGGCGTTCTGCCCGCCACCGCGGGTGATGCCCGGGGCGTACTTGACCAGGTCGTCGGCGCTGCGGATCGGGTCGTTGGCCAGTTGTTCGGCGTTGATCTGGGTGATCGAGCGCGGGGTGTCCAGAACCTTGGTTTCGGTGCCGCCATACACTGAAGTCGGCGGCCGGGTGGGCAGGGCGTCGTCATCGGGCTGGCTGCTGGCCTGGACCGTCACGGTTTGCAGCTGGGTATCGGCGGCGCACAGCGGCGATGTCAGGGGTGAAAGCATCACTACGGCCAGAGCCGGGCCGAATGCGGGGCGAGCGAAGGCGTTGGAGGGCATGGCACATGAGCCTCATGTTGAATCGCATGGGTGTTCTGCAGGAGCCGGCTTGCCGGCGAAGAGGACCTTGAGGCTCGCGGTGCTCTTGCGGGCGCCTTCGCTGGCAAGCCAGCTCCTACGGGTTGTGTGGCGGTGCGGTGGTTCCTTGCAGGAGCCGGCTTGCCGGCGAAGAGGACCTTGAGGCGTGCGGTGCTCTTGCGGGCGCCTTCGCTGGCAAGCCAGCTCCTACGGGTTGTGTGGCGGTTGCGGTGGTTCCTTGTAGGAGCCGGCTTGCCGGCGAAGAGGACCTTGAGGTTGGCGGTGCTCTTGTGGGCGCCTTCGCTGGCAAGCCAGCTCCTACAGCAGTCAGATAGATCGCGCAGTTCCTTGTAGGAGCCGGCTTGCCGGCGAAGAGGGCCTTGAGGTTGGCGGTGCTCTTGCGGACGCCTTCGCTGGCAAGCCAGCTCCTACAGCAGTCAGATAGATCGTGCAGTTCCTACGGGGTCAGGCGCTGTCGTTGAGCCACAACCTTTCGAAACGCCAGGTGCTGAACAGCGATTGTTCTTCGTGGGCACCGCCGACGCGGGTGGAGACGCTGTCCAGCAGGTCGGCGTAGCCCCAGATCAGCAGGCCGCCACGCTCGTACTGGATCTGCTGCGCCTGGTGCACCAGGGCCGTGCGCCGTTGCAGGTCGGGCTGGGCCATGGCGGCAAGAAACACTTCGGCAAACTGCGGGTCGTTGAAGTGGGTCTTGTTGGACACGGCAAACGGCGCGTCGGTGTGGATGGCGCTGGCCAGGAACGGCGCACCGATGCTGCCGCCGGTGCTCAGGGTCCAGTCGTCGCGCTGCGGGCCCTGGAAGGTCGCCAGATCCACCTGGCGAACCTTGAGGGTCACGCCAATGCGCTTGGCCTGTTCCGCCAGCACCAGGGCCGAGGTCAGGCCCGGCCCGGGGGTGGTCACCAGTTCCAGCTCCAGGTTCTCTTGCCCGGCCTCCTTGAGCAGTTGCGCCGCGCGCTGTGGGTCGTGGGGGCGCGGGCCCAGGCTGTGGTTGAAGGTCGGGTCGCTGGGGGCATAGAGGTCGTTGGCCACCCGGCCCTGGCCATTGAGGGCGCGGCGCACCAGTTCCTCGCGGTCGGCCAGCAGGCGGAAGGCCTCACGCACCCTTGGGTCGTTGAACGGTGGCTTGTCCAGGTTCATGTCGAAGGACAGCCAGTTGCCGGTCACCGATTTCAACAGCCGTACCCGTGGGTCCCGTTGCAGCACCTGCAGCTGTTCGGTGGGCATCACGTTGGCCATGTCGATCTGCCCGGAACGCAGGGCCGCCAGGCGCGCCACCTGGTCCTTGAAGTCGATGATCTCCAGTTCGTCGGCGTAGGGCTGGCCGTCCTTGTAGTAGTTGTCGAAACGAGTGAACAGCGAGCGCTGGCCCGGGGTGAAGCTTTTCAGCTTGTAGGGGCCGGCGCCCACCGGGTTGGTCACCGGGTGGTAGTCCACCGGCACTATGCCGCCGAAGTTGACCCAGGTTTCCGCCAGGGGCATGTAGCTGCGGCCCTGGCGAAAGCTCAGGCGCACGGTGCGTTCGTCGAGCTTCACCAGGTTGTCGCGGTCGACCCAGTGCAGCAGCGCCGCGTAGGGCGAGGCCAGCTGCGGGTCGGTGAGGCGGCGGATGGAGAAGATCAGGTCGTCGGCGTCGATGCTCTTGCCGTGGTGGAATTCCAGGCCCTGGCGCAGGCGCAGGGTCCAGCTGCTGGCATCGGCATTGGGTTCGGCAAACTCGGCCAGGGCCAGGCGCGGTTGCATCTGTTCGTCCCATTCCCAGAGTTTGCTGTACAGCGCAAAGCCGCGGACGATACCGCTGCCGATGGGTTTGTGGGCGTCCAGGTTGCCGCTCTGGTTGCCATCGAGGATGCCCAGGCGCAAGCGCCCGCCGTAGCGCGGCGAGTGGCTGGTGGCGGTCACGCTGCCTGTGCCGCTGGAGCTTTCGGCACCGCAGCCGGCCAGCAGGCCGCCGCCCAGCAGCAGGCCGCCACCGAACAAGGCACTGTGACTCAAAAAGCTGCGACGGCTGAAACCGGAGGGGTCCTGGCTCATGGCATCAGGCTCCGGCCGGGCCGTTGGCGCTGCGCAGTTCCAGCGGCGCTTGCGGTTGGCGGTTCAAGGCGGCGCGTTCGCCGCGAAAGTGCGGCAGGATGTGCTCGCCCAGGCGGTAGGCCTCCTCCAGGTGCGGGTAGCCGGCGAGGAAGAACAGATCGATGCCGATGGCGTGGTACTCGCGGATGCGCGCCACCACGTTTTCGTAGCTGCCCACCAGGGCGCAGCCCGGGGGAATGCCGATGTAGCCGAAGCCGGTCCAGACATTGGGGTGGATGAAGAAGTCGTCGAAGCCCTGGGTCTCGTTCTTCTGCGCGAAGCCGTTCTCGTAGCTGAGCTTGCGCGCGGTGCGCAGCCCGGCATGGGCGGCCACGGCCTTGACCGCGCCCTTGGCGATGCCTTCGTCGAAGAAGCGCTTGGCCTCGGTGCGCGCCAGCTCTTCGGTCTCCAGGGTGATGACGTCGATCGACAGGCCGAAGCGGATGTCGCTGCGCCCGTACTGCAAGGCGCGCTCACGGATGTCGGCGATCAGCGCGGCGATCTCGTCCGGGTGTTCGGCGCGCATCAGGTAGAAATCGGCATGCTTGGCGGCGAACTCCCGGGCGGCGATGGACGATCCCGCGGTGCAGATCAGCGGCAGCTCGGCCTTCTTCAAGGGCCCGCGCAGGCCACCGCCTTCGGCGCGGTAGAAGCGCCCTTCGTAGTGAAAGTTCTCGTTGTGCCAGTAGCCCTTGACCAGGTCCATGAACTCGCTGGCGCGGGCATAGCGCTCATCGTGGTCGCTGAAGTCGCCGACCTGGCGCTGAATCGCGTCCGAGCCGCCATTGATGATGTTCCACACCAGGCGGTTGCCGGTGGCGCGCTGGTAGGTGGCGGCCTGCTGCACCGCGACCCAGGGTGTGTAGTGATAGGGCTGGAAGGCGGTGACGAACTTCAGCGTGCGGGTTTCCCGGGCCAGCAGCGAGCACACGGTCCAGGGCTCTTCGCCGGACGGCGCGTTAACCATCAGCGCGCCGCCGAAGCCGTTGATTTCCGCGGCCCGGGCGATCTGCCCCAGGTAGTCGATGTAGGTGAAGTGGTCACCGACGCTGAAGCCTGAGACGGCGCCGGTGCTGGGCCCGCCGCGGTGCCAGTCGCCACGGTTGCGCGGGTCGCCGGGAAGGAACTGGGTTTCGCCGTGCAGGGGCAGGCGGGTAAAGAATTCGATGCTCATGGCAATGGCTCCGGGTTATTGCACGCTGGGGTTGCAGACGGGGGTGATGGCTTGGCCGCTGATGACCTTGTGGGCGAAGGGCACCGAATCCTTGAGGGAGGCATTGACCGTTTCGCTGTGGCCCAGGCCCTTGTACAGGTGGCCCTCGACCACCGAGCCGGCCTTGCAGGCGTCCTGCATCAGCGCCACCTGGGTGGCGGCGGCCGGGGTCTTGTCTTCGGCGCCGGTGCCGATGAACACCGGCTGGGCGGTTTTCAGGGTCGGGTAGGACACTTGTTGCTGCCAGGCCGCCAGTTGGTTGCCCTGGTAGTCCTTCTTGGCGTTGGCCGGGGTCAGCCCGACTCCCACCACGTCGCTGACCAGGGATGCCAGGCAGCTGGTGCGGGCCTGTTCGAACAGCGGCAGGGCCTTGTCGGTGTAGAAGTCCTTGGGGTTGATGCTCGGGTCGTACTGCTGGGCGGCCAGCAGGGTGTAGAAACCGTAGGCCAGGGAGGCATCGACCTTGTTCGGATCCTGCTCGCCGACATTTTTCGCGCCGATGGTGTAGATCACCCCGGTGCCGATGCTGCCCTTGACCCCCAGGTCCGGGGCGTAGCTGGCGGCATAGGCGGCCGAGGCGAAAGCCCCGGCGCCGCCCTGGGACTGGCCGACGATCAGCACCTTGTTGGCCAGCCCGGGCACCCCGGCGACCACGGCTTTGGCGGCGTCGAGAATGCCGTAGGCAGCCATGCGGTTGTTCAGCAGCGGATGGCCGCCGGGCACCCCCAGGCCCTGGTAGTCGGTGGCGACAATGGCAAAGCCTTCATCCAGCCAGCGGCTCAGGTACTGCACGTCACGGTAGGAGCGGCCCTGCCAGGACGGTGCGCAGACGTCGGCCACGCCTACGGTGCCGTGGCCCCAGCTGGCCACCGGCCAACCGCCGGCGGGAGCCTTGCCCCTGGGCAGGAACAGGGTGCCGGAGACCACCACCGGGGTCTTGCCGTCGATGCCGTCGGTGGAGGTATAGAGAATCCGTTGCGCGCTGGCGGCGTTGGGCAGACTCAGGGTGGCTTCCAGGGGCTCGCTGCGCAGCAGCTTGCCCGGGGTGGCGGGAATCGCGTCCTGCCAGGCGTAGAAGGCCGAGACCCGGCCGTCGCCCTGCAGCGGATCGGGCTTGGGCGCGTAGGTTGGAGCCGCCAGGGCCGAGAGGGAGACGGCCAGGACACTCAGGCCAAAGGTGAATTTTGCGGACAGTTTCATCAAGAAGACTCGTGTTCAGGGTTCAGGGATGGGTGGCGATCTGGCCGCGCAGGGCGGGCCAGTAGTCACTCAGGTGCAAATCGATCAGCGCCTGGTTGGTGAAACCGGTGGCCAGTGCCGGGGTGATGTCGTAGGGCGTGCGGATCAGCTGGTTGGCCAGGGCGTAGGTGCTCAGCGCCTGGTAGTGAGCCTTGAGCTGCTGGTCGCTCTTGGGCGCCCAGCGCTCCTTCCAGGCCACCGGATCGCCCTGGTCGTCGCGACGCAGCACGCTCTCGGCGGTGCCGGCCCGGGACGACAGCTGGTAATAGGCGTCCTGGTTCTGTTCCTGGGAAATCCACCAGGCGGCCTTGACCCAGGCAGTGGCCAGCAGTTGGGTGATATCCGGGTGCTGTTCGATGAAACTGTCGGTGCCCCAGAGGTCGGAGATCAGCCGCCAGTCATTGGCCCCTTGCTTGGTGGACCAGATGATCCGGCCTACGCCCTTGTCTTCCAGGGCATAGGCCTCGCTGAGCAGCACCGCGGCGTCGACCTTGCCGGCGGACACCGCGGCCGCGCCGACCTGGGGGTTGAGGTTGGCGATCTTGAAGTCGTCGAGCTTCAGGCCCTTGCTGGCCAGGAAGTTGCTGAAGGCAAACTCCCAGGGCCGGCCGCGATGCAGGGCCAGGCGCTGGCCCTTGAGGTCCTCGATGCTCTTGGCCGTGGAGTTCGTCGGCACCACCAGATAGATATTGTTGCCACTGCCGCCGGGCACGATCAGCTTGCCGGGTACGCCGCCGGCGCCGGCGATCACCGAGGGCAGGTCGCCGCGCACGGCGAAGTCGATGCTGTTGTTGCTGAAACCTTCGTTGATCTGCGGCCCGGCGCCGGCGTGGGGCAGGGCGATCCACTGCAGCTTGATCCCGCGCTGGCTCAATTGCTGCTCCAGCCAGCCGTCCTCGATGACCCGCCCGGCGATCCCGCCGAACACCGGCTTGCCGCCCTGGGTAAAGGCGACGATGGCGATCTTCACCGACGCCGGGGCCGGGTTGGCCAGGGCGGTGCCACTGATCAGCAGTGCGGCCAATGCGGCCAGGGTGTTGCGCCATAAAGCTTGCATTGCACTCTCCCTAAAAATGTTTGCCGTCATCGCCCGAGCGAATCTCGACCTGGGCCCTTGAGCCTTGCGTCGCCCTTGCGGACGCCTTCGCTGGCAAGCCAGCTCCTACGGGTGTGGCGGTGTTTCCTGTAGGAGCCGGCTTGCCGGCGAAGAGGCCCTTGAGCCTTGTATCGCCGTTGCGGACGCCTTCGCTGGCAAGCCAGCTCCTACGGGGTGTAGCGGTGTTTCCTGTAGGAGCCGGCTTGCCGGCGAAGAGGCCTTTGAGCCTTGCGTCGCCCTTGCGGACGCCTTCGCTGGCAAGCCAGCTCCTACGGGGTGTGGCGGTGTTTCCTGTAGGAGCCGGCTTGCCGGCGAAGAGGCCCTTGAGCCTTGTGTCGTCCTTGCGGATGTCTTCGCTGGCAAGCCAGCTCCTACAGGGGGCGGTGTTGGTTGCAGCGGCGTGGGGGCCGGTGTTGGCAGGGAGAGAGCAGATTGCATGCCAGGGTCCGGAAAAATCGCTGCAGGCCTTGCAGGGCAAGGGTTTCAGAAGAGTCGGGGCGAGCCGCCGCAGGCTTCTGTTGCTGATCGGCGAACAGCTGGGTGCTGGCCGATTGCTGCTCCAGCAGCAGGCAAGGCGCAGTCATTGCTTATATTCGTAAAAGGAATATCTAAAGATTAATTAATAATTATTTAGTCTAAATATCTTCGTGCACTATTGAACCCGCGCTTTTACTGCCAGGAATGCACCATGTCGCTGATCACTCATCCACACGCCCGCGAATTGACCAAGTCGGTACGGGCCACCGTTCTGGTGTTCAAGGACCCGCGCTCCCAGGAATTGCTCAGCCGCATCGAGCGCCTGGCCCCCAGTGAGGCCAATACCCTGATCATTGGCGAGACCGGCACCGGCAAGGAGCTGGTGGCGCGGCATATCCATCATTTGAGCCGCCGCGGGCGCGAGCCCTTTGTTGCGGTGAACTGCGGGGCCTTTGCCGAATCCCTGGTGGAAAGCGAACTGTTCGGCCATGAAAAAGGCGCCTTTACCGGCGCCACCACCCATAAGGCCGGCTGGTTCGAAGCGGCCAACGGCGGCACCTTGTTCCTCGACGAGATTGGCGACCTGCCGTTGAACATGCAGGTCAAGCTGCTGCGGGTGCTGCAGGAGCGGGAAGTGGTGCGCCTGGGCTCGCGTACGCCGATTCCGATCAATGTGCGGCTGGTGGCGGCCACCAACGTCAACCTCGCCGATGCGGTGGTGGCCGGGCACTTTCGCGAAGACCTGTTCTACCGTCTGCACGTGGCCACCATCCGCCTGCCACCGTTGCGCGAACGCCCGGGGGACATCCTGCCCCTGGCCGAATTCTTCCTTGAAGAACACTGCCAGCGCCTGGGCTACAACCGCGCCTCGCTGACCGAGGAGGCCGAACGCAAGCTGCTGGAGCACAGCTGGCCGGGCAACATCCGCGAGCTGGAAAACGCCATTCACCACGCCTTGCTGGTGTGCCGCCAACAGCGAGTGGCACCGGGGGACCTGCACCTGGTGGACATGCGCTCCTCGGGCATCCGCCAGGAACAGGCGCCCCTGGCGGTATCGACGCCGCAGGCGCCGGCAGACCTGGGCCGGGCCTTGCAGGCGCTGTTCGAGCAGAACATTCCGGACCTGTACGAGCACATCGAAGAGACGATCTTCCGTGAGGCCTATCGCTATTGCCACGGCAACCAGTTGCAGACCGGGCGCTTGCTCAATATCAGTCGCAACATCGTGCGTGCCCGCCTGGAAAAGATCGGCGAGTTGAACAAGCCCCTGGCAACCTCGGTTTCCTAGGCCCGAAAACCGCCCCGGAGCTTTTTTTGCCCGGGCCGGTTGACGGCTGCCGGCTGGATCTCTAGTCTTTGGAACGATCATTCCAGAAAGGTAACAGCCGTGCGTCCCAAGGAGTTCGACCCCGAGCAGATTGCCGATGCGGCCATGCAGGTGTTCTGGCAGCGCGGTTACGCGGCCACCTCCATTCAGGACCTGGTGCAAGGCACCGGCCTGAGCCGCAGCAGCCTGTACAACGCCTTCGACAGCAAGCATGGCCTCTACACCTGCGCGCTCAAGCGCTACCAGCAGATGACCAGTGCCAATATCGAATTGCTCGGCGCGGACGTGCCGGTGCTGGAGCGGGTGCGGCGTTTGCTGATGCGCATTGTCGACAACGAGCTGGAGGACGGCCAACGCCTGGGTTGCCTGGCGGCCAATGCGTCCCTGGAAATGGCCGGGCAGGACCCGGCGGTGGCGCAGATCGTCGCGCAGAATTTTCAGCGCATTGAAAGCGCCCTGGAGCAGGTGCTGCGCCAGGGGCAGGAGCAGGGCGAGATCAATCCGCAGAACAATCCCCGGGCCCTGGCCAGTTTTGTGGTGTGCACCGTGCAGGGGCTGCGGGTGCTGGGCAAGGGCAGCCTGCCCAATGAGCGGCGCCAGCGCTTGCTGGATGTGGTCGAGGTGACGCTGGCCAGCCTGTCCCCGGCGCAGCCCCTCCCGTAGGAGCCGGCTTGCCGGCGAAGAGGCCCTCAGCGCTATCAGGCTCAAGGGCGCCTTCGCTGGCAAGTCGGTTGCTATCGGAGCGGGCGTTTTTTTTGCCTTGTATTGGAATGACCATTCCATAATTCGATCAACATTGGAGACACACAGATGGACAAGCAACCAGCAACCATCGCGGTATTGGGCATCGGCATCATGGGCGCGGCGGTGGCGCGCAATCTGCGGCGCAAGGGATTTGCGGTGCACGCCTGGAACCGCACGCCACAGCGGGCCCAGGCGCTGTTGGCGGAGGACATCCAGGTGTTTGACCAGGCCGCCGAGGCAGTGCGCGGGGCGCAGGTGATCATCACCTTGAACAAGGATGGGCCTGCCGTTCTGCAGGCCATGCAACAGGCCGCGCCGGGGCTGCAAGACGGCGTCATCTGGCTGCAGATGGCCACGGTCGGCGTGGACGCTATCGATGAGCTGCATGGTTTTGCCAAGGCCCGGGGGCTGGTCTTTTATGACGTGCCGGTACTGGGCACCCGGCAACCGGCAGAGCAGGGGCAACTGGTGGTGCTGGGGGCCGGTTCCGGTACCTATCGGCCATCGTTGCAGCCGCTGTTCGACGCCATCGCCAAGCGGGTGCTCTGGGTCAGTGAGCAGCCGGGGGCGGGCAGTCGCCTGAAACTGGCCCTTAACAGCTGGGTCCTGGCCCTGACTCACGGAGCAGCAGAAAGCCTGGCCCTGGCCAAGGGCCTGGGGCTGGACCCGGCGCTGGTGGTGGAACTGGTCAGCGGTGGCCCCCTGGACAGCGGTTATTTCCAGGCCAAGACCCAAGCCATGCTCAGTGGCGACTACAGCCCGAGCTTCACCCTGGCCAATGCCTTGAAGGATGCCGAGTTGATGGTGGCTGCGGCCCACAAGGTCGGGGTTCGGCTGGACCTGGCCGAGGCGGGCATCCAGCGTTTTCAGCGGGCCCTGGACCTGGGGCACGCAGACAAGGACATGGCCGCGTCCTACCTCGGCTGAATGCCCGTAGGAGCTGGCTTGCCAGCGAAGGCTGCCGTCCAGGCGCTGCATGTCTTGCGGACTTCTTCGAGAGCGATGCAAGGCTCGAGGGCCTCTTCGCCGGCGAGCCGGCTCCTACAGGGTCCTGCACGGTGTATCTGACTGCTGTAGGAGCTGGCTTGCCAGCGAAGGCTGCCGTCCAGGCGCTGCATGTCTTGCGCACTTCTTCGAGGGCGATGCAAGGCTCAAGGGCCTCTTCGCCGGCAAGCCGGCTCCTACGCGGTGGACTTTTTTTTCTTGTGTGAGCACCTGTTCATGAATCGTTCTTCATCTCTTCCGGCCGCCTCCAACCGGCTGCCGGTCTGGCAATTGCTGGCCTTCACCCTGGCCGGCTTTGTCGCCATCGTCACCGAAACACTGCCCGCCGGCCTGCTGCCGCAGATCAGCCAGGGCCTGGGCATCAGTCAGGCCCTGGCCGGGCAGTTGATCAGTGTCTATGCCCTGGGTTCGGTGGCCGCGGCGATTCCGCTGATCGCGCTCACCCGCAGCTGGCGTCGCCGGCCCTTGCTGTTGCTGGCCATCGGCGGCTTGTTGCTGTTCAACAGCCTCACCGCGTTGTCGACGAACTATCTGCTGACGCTGGCCGCACGCTTTGCCGCAGGCATGGCCGCCGGGCTGGTCTGGGGCTTGCTGGCCGGTTATGCCCGGCGTCTGGTGGTGCCCGAGCTGCAGGGCCGGGCCCTGGCGGTGGTGGGGGGCGGCCAGCCGATTGCCCTGTGCCTGGGGGTGCCCCTGGGGGCCTGGCTGGGAACGCGGATGGATTGGCAGGAGATTTTCTGGGGGCTGTCGCTGCTGGCGCTGCTGCTGTGGTTCTGGGTGCGCCTGGCGGTGCCGGACTATCCCGGCCAGTCGGCCCACCAGCGCCAGCCGATCGCGCGGATCTTTCTCACCCGGGGCCTGCCCCAGGCGCTGCTGGTGATCTTCGTGTGGATCCTGGCCCACAACATTCTCTACACCTACATCGCGCCGTTCCTGGCGTCCCTGGGCCAGGCGGCTTCCCTGGATCGAGCCCTGCTGGTGTTCGGCCTGGCCTCTCTGGCGGGGATCTGGCTGACCGGGCTCGGCGTCGATCGCTGGTTGCGCGGGCTGACCCTGTGCAGCCTCGCCGGCTTTGCCCTGGCCTGCCTGCTGTTGGGCATCGGCGCCAGCCAGCCCTGGCTGCTGTGGCTCGGCATTGGCGCCTGGGGCCTGACCTTCGGCGGCGCCCCGACCTTGCTCCAGACCGCCGTGGCGGACGTGGCCGGGGAGGGCGCGGACGTCGCCCAGTCGATGCTGGTGACGATCTTCAACCTGGGAATCGCCTGTGGCGGTGTGGTCGGAGGCCTGCTGTTGCAACGCTATGGCGCGGTGTCCTTTCCCTGGGCCATGGCCGCTCTGGCGCTGGCGGGCCTGATGCTGGTGTGGGGCGCACGCAGCCATGCCTTCAAGCCGGGTCAGCGCGCGACCTGCTCGGCCTGAGGTTTTGCCTCGCGGGCCTGCTGCAGGAGGGTTACCCATTCATTGGCGAAGCGGTGGCAGTCCCCCGGCCAGCGTGCGGTCAACAGGTTGCGGTCACGCACCACAAAGCCGCGCTCGGGATGCGCCGCCGAGTCCCGGCGGGGCAGCCAGGGGCCGCGGAGAAAGTCCGCCGGGCTGGCCAGTGCCTGCTTGATCTCGTGCTCGACGCTGTGGTCGTAGGTGCGGTAGTAGCGCCCCAGCCACGGCGCGGTGACGATCCAGGCCGCCAGTTCCATGGGGCCGGCGAGCAGGGCGGTGACCTGGCGTCCGTAGAGCACCGAGCGCCGGCTTTCGGGGTCGATGCAGCGGGCCAGCGCCAGGGGGCCATGACACACCGCGGCCACGGGTTTATCGGCCTTGAAGAACGCCAGGATGATGCGCCTGACCTCCACGGATTCCAGCAGGCTGCGCATGCCCCGGGCATGCCCGCCCGGAATCAGCAAGCCCTCGAAGGCCTGCGGATCGACTTCGGCGTAGTTCAGGGGGCTGAGAAACGCCGGGTCGCGGGTCATGCTGTGGTAGCGCTCAAGGTCGGCGGCCGGGGTCATCAACAGCGGGTTGAGCGGGCCGAAGCCCAGGCTCACCAGGCGCGAGTCGGCGTAGGCCACAAACCCCAGCGGCGTGGCGAATTGCGCCTCGAACCCGGCCTCCCTGGCAGCCTGCCAGGGCAGGCTGCTTTCAGTGGGATCGTAGTCGGCGTGGGGCAGCAGGATCAGGATCATGGCGCAGGCTCGCAGCACAAAAGGTGCGCTGCAGGTTAGCAGCCCCTGGCGTACGCGCAGGGGCTCAGGGCCGGGCGCTGTTGCAGCGCGCTGTTGCCGCTCACTTGGCCGCGGCGGCCCGGGTGCGTTCGATGTCCTGGACCAGGCCGTCGATCCGTTGCAATTGCTCGCGGTTGTCGTGATCCCAGGGATGAAAGCCCGGCTTGAAGAACTGCAGCCAGGGCAGGGCGATCCGCGGGAACACGCCCTTGGGCCCGTAGAGGTACTTGATCACCTGCCACAGGCCGCGCCAGTGGCCGCCGCGCCGGCGGTCGGCGATCAGCATGCGCAGGTGAAAGTCGAACACCACCAGCCAGAAGGTCAGGGTGGTGAACAGCATGCTTCCGGTGCGGATCAGGTAACGCTTGGGCCCGGGCTTGAGCACGCTGTTGAAAACGTCGTAGGACACCGCCTTGTGCTCGGTTTCCTCCAGGGCGTGCCACAGCCACATCTGCCGATAGCCCGCCAGCGAATCGCCAAAGCGGCTCGGGTCGCGCAGCAGCAGGTCGGCGAGGATCGCCGTGTAGTGCTCCAGGGCCACGGTGATCGCCAGGTTGAAGGCCGCGGGGAAGTGTTTCTTCTGGAAGTCGAGGATCATCCGCAGCCGCCGGTCCAGCAGATGGGCCGGCAGCCCGGCGTCCTGCAGCAGGTCGTTGTAGCGCAGGTGCTCGCGGCTGTGCATGGCTTCCTGGCCGATGAAACCCTGGATCTCGCGCTTGAGCTCGGGGTCGTGAATCTGCTCGCGGTAATGGCGCACGCTGTCCATGAAGAACAGCTCGCCGGCAGGGAACAGCAGCGACAGGGCATTGAAGAAGTGGCTCACGTGGCTGCCTTGTTCGTGCCAGTCGCAGGCACGGTCGGCAGGCAGCTCGACCTTGATGTCACGGCGGATGGGCAGCATGGCTGGCGCTCCTCTAGACATGAATCGGCATGGGGCCTCAGAGGCCCCGCTCGTCCTGGGTTTCGTAGACCGCCGGCGCCTTGCCGGGCCTGGGCGCCATGCGCCGGCTGATCCACACCACCAGGGCCTGGTAGGCACTGGGCAGCAGGCGCACGAACAGGTCGAGGAAGTGCGCATCGCGCCCGATCAGCACTCGCCGTCTGTTCTTGCGCACGCCCAGCAGGATCACCTTGGCGGCGGTCTGCGCCGAGGTGATGAAGAGTTTCTCGAAGTCGTCGCGGGCCTGTTGCTCGTTGTCGATCAGGAAGCCCTTGACGTTGTCGCAGATGCGGCTGGAACGGGCGATCTCGGTCTGGATGCCCCCCGGGTGCACGCAGGTGGCGGAGACGCCGTTGCCTTGCAGGTCCAGTTCCTGGCGCAGGGATTCGGTGAAGCCGCGCACGGCGAACTTGGTGGCGTTGTAGCCGCTCATGCCCGGCTGGGCGAACAGCCCGAAGACGCTGGAAGTGTTGATGACATGGCCTTCGCCGGCCTGCTTGAGGTAGGGCAGGAAGGCCTGGGTGCCGTGGACCACGCCCCAGAAGTTGACGTCGACGATCCACTCCAGGTCAGCCAGGCTCGAGCCTTCCACGGTGCTCGACAGGGCCACCCCGGCGTTGTTGAAGATCAGGTTAACCTGCCCGTGCTCGGCCACAGTGGCGGCCGCCCAGGCGAACATGGCCTGGCGGTCGCCGACGTCGAGTTCCTGGCTGCTGATGCGCAGTGCCAGCAAGGTGGCGGCCCGGGCCTGGGCCACGGTCTCGGCCAGGCCCTGGGGGTTCTTGTCCGCCAGCGCCAGGTGGCAGCCTTCCCGGGCCAGGGCCACGGCCAGGGCGCGGCCCATGCCGGAGGCGGCGCCGGTGATGGCGGCGACTTTACCGTTAAAGTTTTTCATCGAGGGCAGCCTCTTGCAGGTTCAATGGGCGTGCTGCAGCCGGCGTGGCGAGCACACCGGGATGGGGCAGGTGGGTGGTCAGGTAGTCCTGCAGTGCAAAGTGCTGCACGGTCTTCCTGAAGGCCCAGGTGGAGCCGGGCCAGAGGGTGGTGTTCTGGCCGCTGCGCGGGTCCAGGTACCAGCTGCGGCAGCCGCCGGTGGACCAGATGGCCCCGGCCAGGCGCTGTTGCAGGCGCTGGTTGTACTGGCTCTCGACCTGGGGCTTGACCTCCAGGGTGGCAATTGCCCCTTGGCGCATCTGCTCCAGGGCCTTGAGCAGGTAGTCCACCTGGGCCTCGATCATCAGGATCATCGAGTTGTGCCCCAGGCCGGTGTTGGGGCCGATGATCATGAAGAAATTCGGAAAACCCGGCAGGCAGGTCCCCAGATAGGCATGGGCGCCTCTGGCCCAGCTATCCATCAGGTCCTGGCCCTGGCGGCCGAACAGCAGGCCCCGGGGGATCGGGTCGGTGGCCTGGAAACCGGTGCCGAAAATGATGCAGTCCACCGGGTGGCGGCTGCCGTCGGCGGTGACCACGGCGTCGCCGTCGATGCGCTGGATGTCATCGCTGATCACCCGCACGTTGCCCCGAGACAGGGCCGGGTAGTAGTCGTTGGAAATCAGGATGCGCTTGCAGCCGATGGTGTAGTCGGGGGTCAGGCGCTGGCGCAGGGCCGGGTCGAGCACCTGTTTGCGCAGGTGCCGCAAGGCCACCCGCTGCACCATTTTCATCAACCCGGGACGCCGGGCAAAGGCGATCACCCGGCTTTCCAGGGCCCAGTACAGCGCCGAGCGCATCAGCCGCTGGGTGAACGGCAGGTGCTTGAAGGCCCAGCGCTCCACAGTGCCGAGTTCGCGGTCGGGCTTGGGCATGATCCACGGCGGGGTGCGCTGGAACAGTTTCAGCTGGGCCACCCGCGGGGCGATTTTCGGCACGAACTGGATCGCGCTGGCACCGGTGCCGATCACCGCCACCCGCTTGCCCTGCAGCCCGTAGCGGTGGTCCCACTGCTGGGAGTGGAAGCGCTTGCCGGTGAAGCTGTCGAGCCCGGGGATGTCCGGGATCGCCGGGCGCGACAGGCCGCCCATGCCGGAGATCAGCACTCGAGCACTGACTTCGCGGCCATTGCCAAAGCGCAGCTGCCAGCGCTCGCGGGTCTCATCGAAGACCGCCCGCTCCAGGCCCATGTTGAAGTGCAGAAAGGGCGCCAGGGCGTACTCCCGGGCGCAGTTCTCCAGGTAGTCGCGGATTTCCGCCTGGGGCGCGAACTGCCGGGTCCAGTTCGGGTTGGGGGCAAAGGAGAAGGAATAAACGTGGGATTGCACGTCGCAGGCGCAGCCGGGGTAGTGATTGTCGCGCCAGGTGCCCCCCAGGGACGCGGCTTGTTCGGCAACCAGGAAGTCTTCCAGCCCGGCTTCCTTGAGCTTGATCGCCATGCACAGTCCGGCGAAGCCGGCGCCGATGATGGCGATGTCAACGACCTCGGGGTCGTTGGGTGGCGAGTACGCATTCATGGTGTGTACCTCGATTGTGGTGACGCTTGGGGTGACTTTCGTCGGTGGGTGAAAACTCAGGATTGCACAATTTAAAATAATGTTTTAAAAATTAATTTAAATAAATTACCTGGAAATGTCACCTGCACCGGCCGCCAGTGGATTGTGTGGGGCTCATCCGGATCAAGGATGGGACGTCACCGGCGGTACCGGACCTAAGGCGACAGCCGCGAGCCGGATCATCCTGATCCCGGACGCCGGCGCAGGGAAGCTGAGGGGGCGCGTTATGGAGTGGCTGGTAGCGGCAGCGGTGTTCCTGGCGGTCAGCGCGGTGCTCGGGGTGGTGAGCTATCGCATCAATCGACGGATCGAACGCCAGGTGCCGATCAATGGGCGGTTCCTGGAGATCGGCGGCGAGCGCATTCATTACACGGACGAGGGCAGGGGGCCGGCGCTGTTGATGATCCACGGCCTGTCCGGTTGCGCACGCAACCTGACCCACTCCCTGGCGCCGCAGCTGCGCGAGCAGTTCCGGGTGATCACCATCGACCGCCCCGGTTCCGGTTACTCCACCCGGGCCCGGGGCGCGTCGGCGGACCTGCCGGCCCAGGCCAGCCTGGTGGCCAAGTTCATTCGCACCCTGGACCTGGGGCAACCCCTGGTGCTCGGGCACTCACTGGGTGGCGCGGTTGCCCTGTCCCTGGCCCTGGATCACCCACAGTCGGTCTCCGGCCTGGTGCTGGTGGCGCCGCTGACCCATCCGCAACGCATGCTGCCGCTGGTGTTCCTGTCCCTGGGGGTGCGCCCGGCATTGCTGCGGCGCTGGGTGGCCCTGACCCTGGCGGCACCCATGGCCATGCTCGGGCGCCGCGCTCTGGTCAAGGCGGTGTTTGCCCCGGACCCGGTGCCCGAGGACTTTGCCGAGCGTGGCGGCGGCTTGCTGGGCATGCGTTCGGAAAACTTCTACAACGCCTCCAGCGAGATTGCGCTGGTCAATCGCTTCCTGCCGGACATGGTCAAGCACTACCCCAGCCTGACGCTGCCGGTCGGGCTGATCTACGGCTCGGCCGATCCGGTACTCAACTACCGCCGGCATGGCGAGTCCATGGTCGGCAAGGTGCCAGGGCTGACGCTGGAGGTGGTCCCGGGCCGTGGGCACATGCTGCCCATCAGCGCGGTCGAGCGGGTGGTGGCCATGGTCCGGCACGTTGCTTCCCAGGCTGCGCCGCAGCGCAGCGCGACGATCCTGCATCCGCCGTTCGCGGCTTCAAGAGCAAGTTGAGGGGGTGGCGAGGGCGGTCTTGAGCGCTCGCGTCACGGCTTCGACAGCAGTGGTAAACGCTTCACGGGTGACATTCGAAACAAGCCGAAAAAATAGTTGACGAGCTAACGAACCCGAGCTATTTTTTTAAAAAAATGTTTTGAAAGTGCAATTGAGCGATTAAAATAATGAAAATAACGCCATTTCACGCTTTTGTTTTTTCATCCCTTCACGCTCTGAACGGCGCCACCGCGCTGTCCTTTATAGCACCTCTGCCGACTGCCATCCTGCGGAGGCTGCCATGACTGTTTCCGTGGCGGCACCCGGCGTCTGGACCGATGGCAAGCGCCACCTGTGGTGGCTCGGCACCTTGCCCATGATCACCCCACTGCTGGCCGGTCTGTTTGCCCTGGCCACCGGTGTCCAGGTGTTCTGGTGGAGTGGGGTACTGGTGATCTTCGGCCTGATCCCGCTGATTGACGGCCTGATGGGGGAGGACGCCAGCAACCCGCCGGAGTCGGCGGTCCCTGATCTGGAAAAACAACCCTACTACCGCTTCATCGTCTACAGCTGCGCCGTGCTCTCGGTGCTGTCCCTGGTGGTGACGGCCTGGATGGCGGTCAGCGGGGTGGACTGGATCATCGCCGGCGGCCTGTTGCAGTTGAGCGAGCAGTTGAACCTGCACGGCAGCCTGGCGAGCTTCGCCGCCTTCCTCACCGAGCGCTCACAGTTGCACGGCAGTGTCGGCTGGTTCACCTACCTGGGCATGGCCATGTCCACCGGCGCGGCCACTGGCATCGCCATCAACATTGCCCATGAACTGGGGCACAAGAACCGCGGGATGGCCAAGTTCCTGGCCAAGCTGGCCCTGGCCTCGACCTTCTACGGGCACTTCTTCATCGAACACAACCGTGGCCACCATGTGCGGGTGGCGACCCCGGAAGATCCGGCCAGTTCGCGTCTGGGCGAGTCGTTCTGGAGCTTCCTGCCACGCACCGTGTGGTTCAGCCTGAGTTCGGCCTGGCATCTGGAAAGCCAGCGCCTGGAGAAGCTCGGCCTGCCGACCCTGCACTGGAAGAACGGGGTGCTCAGCGCCTGGCTGTACAGCGTGGTGCTCTGGGGTGTGCTGATTGCCTGGCTGGGGGTGGCGGTGATTCCTTTCCTGGTGATCCAGGGGATCTACGGTTTCTCCCTGCTGGAGGTGGTCAACTACGTCGAGCACTACGGCCTGCTGCGGCAGAAACAGCCCAACGGCCGCTATGAACGCTGCTCGCCGCGTCACTCCTGGAACAGCAACCGGATCGTCACCAACATCTTCCTGTTCCAGCTGCAGCGTCACTCCGACCATCACGCCAACCCGACCCGTGCCTACCAGGCCCTGCGCCACTTCGACGAGTCGCCACAGCTGCCCTACGGCTACGCCACCATGATCGTCTGGGCCTACGTGCCGGCGCTCTGGCGGCGCTTGATGGATCACCGGGTGCTGGCGCACTACGCGGGAGATGTACGCCTGGCCAACATGCACCCGGCCAAGCGCGATGAATTGCTCAAGCGCTACGGTTTCAGCAACACCGATTGAGACACCGCTCTTTAGTCGTACTGCTCACCACTTCAAGTGCTGGTGAACCTGCGGTGTTCGCCGGCGATTCCCCCGCTTGAAGTGTGAGCAGAGCAACACAGAAGTCCTTAAGCAGGTTGACCGACAACAACAATAAGCAACTGTAAGGAAGTCACGGATGTCTATCTCACCTTTGTTCGCTGCCCGTCTGTTCGTGGTCCTGGTGGGGGTATCGCTGATGGGCGCTGCCGATGCCGCGCGCATCGAACCGGCCAACAGCGAGTTCACCGCCAAGGGGCCCATCAGCTTTGCCAAGAGCATCATCAATGCCGACTGCACCATCCAGGTCAGCGGCAAGGTCAGTGCCGATGGCAGTTTCGCCAGCGTCGAGAAGGTCGACTTCAGCGGCGGCCTCAAGTGCGGCCAGGTCGAAGCCACCCACCTGCCCTGGAAACTGATCGCCAAGGATGAAACCAGTGGTGCCATGTCCGGCATCCAGGTCACCGTGCACGCGCCCCTGGTGGGCGGTGACTGCGGGCCGACCACCGCCGAAGGCTCATGGAACAACAGCACCGGGAAACTCGAGGCGGCCCAGGTCAGCCTTGACGGTGGCTGCACCATCAAGACCGTATCGATCCAGATGCCGCCCACGTTTCGGGTCGCACCCTGAGGCACTACAGAATCCATGGAGGGACGCTGATGAAACTGCGATTGATTGCGCAAGCACCGGTGGTTCAAACCGGGTCGGTATCGCCCTAGCGTGCTCCAGCACCGAATTCGGTCGAGTCCGAGAGCCGATGGCGTCATCGACCCCCTGGCAAGGCTGATAACCCCCTGGCAACTGCCTGTTGCCTAAATCTTGAGGAAAACAACAATGCAAAGCATCAAGACTCTGGTATCCGTAGCTTCTTTCGCTATCTGCATGGGCGCCGCGTCGCTGGCCAGCGCTGCAACCATCGCTCCTGCCGGGGCAACCTTCTCGGCACCGGGTACCATCGCGGTATCTTCGCCTGCTTCGTTCGGCCTGCCGGTCACCTGCAACATCAACTTCACCGGTACCGTGGCCGCCAACGGCTCCAGTGCTGCGATCACCGGTGCCACGGTCAGCGGCAGCAACTCCCTGTGCAGCGTGCCGGTCCTGCTGAACCTGCCTTGGACCCTGACTGCCTCCAGCGCTACTGCCGGCACTGTAACGGGCGTCAACTTCAAGATCCTCTCCAATTGCAGCAGCACTCCGGTGACCATCAACGCCACCTGGAACAACGCGACCAACACCCTGAGCATTCCTTCGGCGCAAACCGTCGGCAGCTGCAAAATCACTGCTCTTAGCGTCAACCCAAGCCCAGCCTTCACCGTTACTCCATGAAGTTGATGTGACTTCAGCCTGTTGATCACTTGCTGAAAAAAACAGGCGCCTCGTCAGAGGCGCCTGTTGCAACACCCTGGATCGGTGGTGACCGGTCACGGTTGATAATAATAAGGAGTGGGGCATGAATAATAAGAAACAGAGGATCCAGGTGGTCGTCGGTCTGGCGGTGCTGGGTGGCTTGATCAGTTCCGGACCAGTGCAAGCAGGCGGCTTTACTACTCCTACCTATGGCACCCCCGGTTGGGGCCGGGCATTCGGTGGCGGCTCGCTGTTCAAGAATGATCCCAGTGCGGCCTACAACAACCCGGCGGCCATGGCGTTCATCGATCACAACGTGGCTCAGATGACCGTCGACTACGCGCGAATCAAGATGAAATACAAGGGCAGTGCCTACGACTATCAAGGCAATCCGGCGTCCAGTTCTCCGATCGACGACCCTTTCGCCCAGACCCCTCTTGAGGGCAATGGTGGCGAGGGTGGTTTTACCGCCTGGCTGCCGACCGGCTTCCTGGTCATGCCGATCAATGATCGCTTTGCCTTTGGCCTGAGCCAGGTGGTTCCCATGGGCATGCGCAGCACCTGGGACAACGGCTGGAAGGGGCAGGACTTTGCGGTGGACACCAAGATCGAAACGGCGGGGGTCTCCGGTTCCTTCTCGTTCAAGGTCAACGATCAATTCTCCCTCGGCCTGGGCGCGATCCTGCAACACACCAATGGCTTTGTCAGTCAGAACCTCAACTTGAGTGGTGCCGCCGGGGTCTCGCTGCTGCCGGGCGCGCCTTCAGGCGTGGGTTCCAACCTGATGCGGGTCAAGGTGGACAACACCTCCGTCGGCTGGTTTACCGGGGTGACCTGGAAGCCCACCGAACGGGACACCCTGGGGGTCAACTATCACGCCAAGATCAAGAACAAGCTGGAAGGCAAATACAATATTCGCGCCGACGATTTGGGCCGGGCCTACACCGATTCCTCTTCGGGGCCGTCCCTGGTGGAAATCGCCTACCCGGGGCTCAAGCTGTACCCGGATGGTGCCAACGCCTCGGCTCAGCTGGACATTCCGGCCAGCGCCGGGATCGACTGGGTACACGTGTTCAATGATCGCTTCACCCTGGGTGTCAGCGCCCTGTGGACGCAGTGGTCGTCGTTCAAGGACCTGACGCTCAAGTCCGATGGCAACACCCTCATTTCGATTCCCTACCGCTACAAGGACTCGATGATGTACTCGGTGGGTGGCGATTACCGTTTCACCGATCAGCTGACACTGCGTGCCGGTGTGGCCTTCGACCAGACGCCGACCCGTGGCTCGACCCGTGACCCGCGGATTCCGGACAACGATCGCTGGTTCACCTCGCTGGGTTTCGGCTATGACATCAAGGCGGTTCCAGGGCTGACCATCGACGGCGCCTACTCACGGCAATTCGTCAAGGAAGCCCGGATCCAGACCCAGAACCAGGATCGTCTTGGCGGCTCTCGCCTGGACGGCAAGGTCGACGCCAAGGGCGAGGTGGTGAGTCTCTCCGCGACTTATCACTTCTGAGGGTAAGCGCCTTACCCACCCCTCGAAATGACGGCAGTACAAAGGACTGTGCTACTGCCGTCGGCGGGACGGGTCATCTCAGGACCCGTCTTGGCCCGCCATTTTCCCAAGCCCTGGCTGACATCGTTCGGCCGTTGTGCGTTGCCGAAAGCTCTCAAAACAATATTTAAAAATAAAATTTGAAACGCGTCAGTTTCCTTTGTAGGGTGAGCTTCGAGGGGCCGGCACAACGCCCAGGCTCCAAGTCGTCGTCTCGTTAGAACAAGAGAGGTATTCCATGATTGTCTGGTTATTGGCGGGATTCGCCGCCGCACTCACACTGGCTTACCGACAGGCGACTGCGGCCCTGTGGCTGGCTGCCGGCCTGGCCTGGCTGGCGGCCGGGTATGTGTTCAACCTGTCGGGAACCCTGGGCCTGACCCTCGGCACCTTGCTGGTGCTGCTGCCGGCGGCGCTGCTCAGCGTCAAGCCCCTGCGCCGGGCCTTGCTCACGCGCCGGGCCCTGGCGATGTTTCGCAAGATCATGCCGGCCATGTCCGACACCGAGCGCGCGGCCATCGAATCCGGCACGGTCTGGTGGGACGCCGAGCTGTTCAGCGGCAAGCCCGACTGGCCACGCCTGCTGGACTCGGCCCCCGCGAGCCTGAGCGCCGAAGAACAGGCGTTCATGGACCATGAAGTGGAAACCCTGTGCGACATGGCCAACGACTGGGAAACCACCCAGGTCTGGCAGGACCTGTCGCCCAAGGCCTGGCAGTACACCAAGGACGCCGGCTTCCTGGGGATGATCATTCCCAAGCAGTACGGTGGCAAAGGCTTCTCCCACTACGCCCACTCCCAGGTGGTGATGAAGCTTTCCACCCGTTGCTCGGCGGCGGCGATCTCGGTGATGGTGCCCAACTCCCTGGGCCCGGCCGAACTGTTGCTGCACTACGGCACCGAGGCCCAGCGCCAGCACTACCTGCCGCGCCTGGCCCGGGGTGAAGACATCCCGTGCTTTGCCCTGACCAGCCCCTATGCCGGCTCCGACGCCGGGGCGATTCCCGATGTCGGGGTGGTCTGCAAAGGCCAGTTCGAAGGCCAGGAAGTGCTGGGCTTTCGCGTCACCTGGGACAAGCGCTACATCACCCTGGGGCCGATCGCCACCGTGCTCGGCCTGGCGTTTCGCGCCGAGGACCCGGACGGCCTGCTGGGCAGCAAGGGCAGCCTGGGCATCACCTGCGCGCTGATCCCCACGAGCCATCCGGGCGTCAACACCGGGCGCCGCCACTGGCCGCTGAACGCGGTGTTCCAGAACGGCCCGACCACCGGCAAGGACGTGTTCATCCCAATGCAATGGGTGATCGGCGGAGGTGACCAGGTGGGCAACGGCTGGCGCATGCTGATGGAGTGCCTGGCAGCCGGGCGGGCAATTTCCCTGCCTTCGGCCAACGTCGGCATGGGCAAGGTCGCGGTACGCGGCACCACCGCCTATGCGGCGATGCGCAAGCAGTTCGGCCTGCCTATCGGCAAGTTCGAAGGGGTACAGGCGCCCGTGGCGCGCATGGCCGGGCACCTGTATGCCTGCGATGCGGTGCGCAAGGTTTCGGTGGCGTCCCTGGATGCGGGAGAAAAACCTTCGGTGATCTCGGCCATTGCCAAGTACCACGTCACCGAACGGGCCCGAGCCATCGTCAACGACGGCATGGATATCGTCGCCGGCAAGGGCATCTGCATGGGGCCCAACAACTTCCTGGCCCGGGCCTACCAGCAAAGCCCGATCGCCATCACCGTGGAAGGCGCGAACATCATGACCCGTTGCCTGATCATCTACGGCCAGGGGCTGATTCGTTGCCATCCCTATGTGTTCCGCGAAATGGAAGCGGCACGCGACACCGGGCGCAAGGGCCTGGAGGAATTTGACAGCGCGATGTTCGGGCACATCAGCTTTGTCTTCGCCAACACCGTACGTGCGGCGGTGCATGGGCTCAGCGGCGGGCGCCTGATCAAGGCCCCGGCCAAGGCCGACAAGGCCCTGGCCCCTTACTACCGGCAGATCCAGCGTCTATCGGTGGTGCTGGCCCTGGCTTCGGACATTTCCATGGGCGTGCTGGGCGGTGCCCTCAAGCGCAAGGAAAGCATCACCGGGCGCCTGGGAGACATCCTGTCCCAGCTGTACATCCTGTCCTGCGTGCTGAAGCGATTCGAGGACGATGGCCGTCCCCAGAGCGACCTGCCGCTGGTGCACTGGTCAGCCCAGGACTGCCTGCTGCGGGCGCATGAAGCCCTGGCCGAGGTGCTGGACAATTATCCGTCCCGGGCGGCGGCGCGCATCATTCGCGGCCTGAGCTTCCCCCTGGGCATTCCCCAGCACAAACCCTCCGACCGCTTGCTGGCCGAAGTCGCCGAGCTGGTGCAGACCCCGGGCCCGACCCGCGATCGCCTGCTGGCAGACTCCTACATGCCACAGCCGGACATCGACAAGCTGGCCTATGGCGAACTGGCGTTCCGTCTGCAGCCCCAGGTGGACCTGATCGAGGCACGGCTCAAGCCGGCGATCAAGCAGGGCACCCTGGCACCGCTGCCGATCTCCCGCGAGGCGTTCGTGATCTGGCGGGTCAAGGCCCTGGAACTGCAACTGATCAGCCAGGACGAGGACGAGTTGCTGGGCCGGTATGTGGAATACGGCGATCACGCGATCCAGGTCGACGACTTCCCGCAGGACTTCGGTCTGCTGGAAGCCCTGCAACAGCGTCAGGCGCACCTCGAGCAGAGCGCCAAGCCGGCCTCGCGCAAACGCGCGGCCAGCAGCGAAGACGCGGTGACGGCCAGCGATTCGGCCTATTGACCTTCTACTGGTTTTGATCGGGATCTCTTTATGTCTGACGGTTATCTTTCGTTCGTCAATTCCGGGTGGGGCCGCTGGCTGGCCCAGCGTACCGGCCTGCCGCAACCTATGCCGCTGCAACGCCAGCGCGAAGGGCAGGGCAGCCACCTGGTCAACCCGGTGGTGCTCGCCGCGGCACCCGAGGGGCGCCTGCTGGGTGAGCTGCAACGGATCTTCGCCGCCACGGACACGGTGGCGGCCCAGGCCGCCAGCATCACTGCGCCTTCCACGGTGAAGGTCCAGGGCCTGGTGTATGACGCCAGCGGGTTGGGGGACATTGCCCAGCTCGACGAGCTGTACCGCTTCTTCCATGCCAATGTCCGGCGTCTGGCCGCCCACGGCCGGGTGCTGGTACTGGGCACGCCGCCGGAACACTGCAAGGAACTCGCCCAGGCGGTGGCCCAGCGCGCCCTGGAAGGCTTCGTGCGTTCCCTGGGCAAGGAGTTGCGCCGGGCGATCACCGTGCAGTTGCTGTACGTCGAGCCCGGCGCCGAAGCCGAGCTGGACAGCAGCCTGCGGTTCTTCCTGTCCCGGCGTTCGGCCTATGTCTCGGGCCAGGTGGTGCGCATTGGCGAACCGGTGGAGCTGCCCAGGGACCTGGACTGGCACCAGCCGCTCAGCGGCCGGCGCGCCCTGGTCACCGGGGCTTGCCGCGGCATTGGCTTGGCCATCGCCAAGGTCCTGGCCCGTGAAGGCGCCCAGGTGGTGTGCCTGGATATTCCCCAGAGCGAGGCCGAGCTGCAACAAGCCGCCGCCAGCCTGGGGGGCAGCGCCCTGGCCCTGGACATCACCGCCGCCAACGCCGGCCAGCGCTTGCTGGCGTTCGTCGGTGAGCACGGCGCCTTCGATATCGTGGTGCACAACGCCGGAATCACCCTGGACAAGACCCTGGCGAAGATGACCGAGGCCGCCTGGCGCAAGGTCATGGCGGTCAATCTGGAGGCGCCGCTGCTGCTCAGCCAGACGCTGCTGGAGGGCCAGGGGCTGAACCCGGGTGGACGGATTGTCTGCGTCTCGTCGATTTCCGGGATCGCCGGCAACCTCGGGCAAAGCAACTACGCGACCTCCAAGGCCGGGGTCATCGGCCTGGTGCAGAGCCTGGCCCCGCTGGCGGCACGCCAGCAGATCACGGTCAATGGCGTGGCACCGGGGTTCATCGAAACCCAGATGACCGCGAAGATCCCGCTGATGATCCGCGAGGCGGGACGGCGGATGAATTCCATGTCCCAGGGCGGGCAGGCCGTGGATGTGGCGGAGACCATCGCCTGGCTGGCCCATCCGGCCTCCGGCGGGATCAATGGCCAAGTGGTCCGCGTCTGCGGGCAAAGCCTGCTGGGAGCCTGAACCATGAATGCCGATTCCGCGATCCGCATCATCGAACCGCCGCCGTCCCGGGGCCAATTGCTCTACGACGGCATCCGCAGCTTGCGCAAACCCAAGCTCGAGGCTGCGCCACCACTGCCTGCCGAGCGCCTGGTGCGCCCGGCGGTGGAACTGCAGGCTGGGGACATTGCCCGCTATGCCCAGGCCTGCGGGTTTCGCCGGGAACACGGGGTGCCCCTGGCATTTCCCCATACCCTGGCGTTTCCCCTGCACCTGCTGCTGCTTACCCACCGCACGTTTCCCTACCCGGCCAGCGGCATGGTGCACCTGGCCAATCGCATCCGTCAGTACCAGAGGCTCGAAGAGGGCCAGGCCCTGCGCCTGGAAGTGTTCGCCGAACGCTGGCTGGCCCATCCCAAGGGCCAGGCCTTGTCCATTGCCACCCGGGTCCACAGTGGCGGTGACCTGGTCTGGGAGAGTGACAGCCTGTACTTGCGGCGGGGTGTCGCCGGGCCCATCGGCGAGCCCTGGGAAAGCTCCCTGAATCTCGACGAGCAGGCCCTGGTACGCACTCAGCGCTGGAGCCTGGGGGGCGACCTGGGCCGGCGCTTTGCCCAGGTCAGTGGGGATTTCAACCCGATCCACAGCTCCTGGCTCGGCGCCCGACTGTTCGGATTCCGGCGGCCCATCGCCCACGGCATGTGGACCCTGGGGCGGGCCCTGGCGGCCCAGCAGCCACCGCACCCGCTGGTCGCGGCGCAACTGCACTGCGAGTTCAAGCTGCCGATCTTCCTGCCGGCCGCGGTGACCCTGTGGAACCGTCTGCCGGATGGTCCACGCCATGAGTTCGAAGTGCGCAACAACGCGGGGGACAAGCCCCACATGCGCGGTCTATTTATCTGGGGAGCTCGTTGATGGCTGAGTACAGTTTCAATCCGGCGCCGGTGCGCCGGGTGGCGATCATTGGCGGCAACCGGATTCCGTTCGCCCGTTCCAACACGGTGTATGCCAATGACAGCAACCAGGACCTGCTGGTGGCGGCGTTGCAGGGCCTGGTCGACCGCTATGGCCTGTCGGGCCAGCGCCTGGGGGAGTTCGCCGCGGGGGCGGTGATCAAGCACTCGCGGGATTTCAACCTGGCCCGCGAGAGCCTGCTGTCCACCACCCTGGCGCCCGAGACGCCGGCCTATGATGTGCAGCAGGCTTGCGGCACCGGTCTTGAAGCGGCGCTGCTGGTGGCCAACAAGATCGCCCTGGGGCAGATCGAAGTGGGCATCGCCGGCGGCGCCGACACCACCTCCGATGCGCCCATCGGCATTAACGAAGGCCTGCGCCGCACGCTGCTTCAGGCCAACCGCGCCAAGGGCACCGGCGACAAGCTGCGCAGCCTGCTCAAGGTGCGCCCGGGGATGTTCTTCAAGCCGTTGCTGCCGCGCAATGGCGAACCGCGTACCGGGCTGTCCATGGGGGAGCACTGCGAGGAAATGGCCAAGCGCTGGCAGATCAAGCGCCTGGCCCAGGATGAGCTGGCCCTCACCAGCCACCAACAGTTGAATGCGGCGTACCAGCGCGGCTTTTTCGATGACCTGATGACCCCGTACCGCGGCCTGCAGCGCGACAACAACCTGCGGGCCGATGCCAGCCTGGAGAAGCTCGCCGGCCTGGGCCCGGCCTACGACCGCGCCAACGGTACCCTGACCGCCGGCAACTCGACGCCGCTCACCGATGGCGCCTCGGTGGTGCTGCTGGCCAGCGAAGACTGGGCCGCGGCCAACAACCTGCCGGTGCTGGCCTACCTGCGTACCGGGGAAACCGCGGCGGTGAACTTCGTCGATGGCAGCGAAGGGCTGCTGATGGCCCCGGCCTATGCGGTGCCACGGATGCTGGCCCGGGAAGGCCTGGGCCTCGGGGATTTCGACTTCTACGAGATTCACGAAGCCTTCGCCGCCCAGGTGCTGTGCACCCTCAAGGCCTGGGAGGACCCCGACTACTGCAAGGACAAGCTCGGCCTCGACGGCGCCCTGGGCAGCATCGAGCGCAGCAAGCTCAACGTCAACGGCGGTTCCCTGGGCTGCGGGCATCCGTTTGCCGCCACCGGTGGGCGGCTGTTGGCGACCCTGGCCAAGGCGATCCATGAACGCGGCAGCGGCCGCGGGCTGATTTCCGTTTGTGCAGCAGGCGGGCTGGGTATCACCGCCATCGTCGAAAAATAAAATAACAAGGAGACTGCCAATGAGTGTCGTGAGCCTGCAACCTGTCGAGCGCATCTGGCTGAACGCTTACCTGCCGGGTGTGCCCAGCGATATCGAAGCCGAGATCGACCGCTACCCGTCGCTGCGGGAAGTGTTCCTCGAGCACGTGGACAAGTACCGCCAGCGGGTCGCCTATGTGAGCATCGGCACCGAGATGGGCTACGACCTGTGGGAACAGCGGGTATTCGCCTTTGCCGCCTGGCTGCAGTCGAAAGGGGTGAAGAAGGGCGACCGGGTGGCGCTGATGATGCCCAACAGCCTGCAGTACCCGATCTGCCTGTTCGGCACCCTGCTGGTGGGCGCGGTGGTGGTCAACGTCAACCCCTTGTACACCGCCCATGAGCTGCGGCATCTGCTCAAGGACAGCGGTGCCGAGACCGTGGTGATCTTCGAGAACTTCGCCCATACCCTGGAGCAGGCAATGCCAGGCAGCCAGTTGAAGAACATCGTGGTGGCCTCGATTGGTGACCTGGTGGGGACCTTCAAGGGCGCGGCATTGAATTTCGTGCTGCGCCATGTGCAGAAGCAGATCCCGGCATTCAACCTGCCTGGGGCCATTCGCTTTCCGGCGATGATGAAACAGGCCTCGGTGCTGGAGCATCGTCCGGTGGAGCTCAAGCAGGAGGACATCGCCTTCCTGCAGTACACCGGCGGCACCACCGGCGATGCCAAGGGCGCCATGCTCACTCACCGCAACATCCTCGCCAACCTGATGCAGGCCAAGGCCTGGGTCGGCGACCAGTTGGACGAGAGCCAGCAGGAAACCAACGTTACCTTGCTGCCGCTGTATCACGTGCTGTCGCTGACAGTGAACTGCCTGATGTTCATGTGCCTGGGCGGGCGCAACATCCTGATCGCCAACCCCCGGGACGTGAAGCGGGTGCAGATGATCCTGCGCAAGGAAAAGTTCAGCGGCATCGTCGGGGTCAACACCCTGTTCAACGGCCTGCTGGAGAACGAGGAGTTTCGCGGCCGGGATTTCTCCGACCTGAAACTGGCGATCGCCGGCGGCATGGCCACCCATACCTCGGTGGCCCGCCGCTGGAAGGAAGTCACCGGGGTGCCGATCATCGAGGGCTACGGCCTGACCGAATGCTCGCCGGTGGTGAGCATCAGCCCGATCGACATCGCACGCATGCGTGAAGGTGATTTCACCGGCACCATCGGCGTGCCGCTGCCGTCCACCTGGGTGCGCTTCATCCGTGAGGACGGCGAGCTGGCGGAACTGGGCGAGGAGGGCGAGTTGCAGGTCCGTGGCCCGCAGGTGATGAAAGGCTACTGGCAGCGTCCGGAGGAAACCGCCAAGGTCCTGGACCGTCACGGCTGGCTGGCCACCGGGGACATCGGGGTGATGAACGAGCAGGGTTTCATCCGCCTGGTGGACCGCAAGAAGGACATGATCCTGGTGTCCGGCTTCAACGTGTACCCCAACGAGATCGAGGACGTGGTGGCCTTGCACCCGGGGGTGGCGGAAGTGGCGGCGATCGGCATCGAGGACGAGGTGACCGGCGAGAAGGTGAAGATCTTCGTGGTGCGCAAGGACCCGAACCTGACCCAGGAACAGCTGCTGGCCCACTGCCGCGAATACCTCACCGGCTATAAGGTGCCGCGCTATGTCGAGTTCCGCACCGAGGAGCTGCCCAAGACCACGGTGGGCAAGGTCCTGCGCCGGGCCTTGCGCTGAGCCCCTGAACGGCCGCCAGCGCCGACACGCCGACGGTGTTTGTGTCGGCGCCGGCTTGCTGGCGAAGAGCTCCGCAAGATCTGCAGCGCCCGCGCTGGCGCCTTCGCTGGCAAGCCAGCTCCTACGGGGGTGTTGTGGGTGTCTGTGGGGGCGTCACGGGGCGCCGGGGAGGCGCACCTGGCCCGGCTGCAGGCCGAACACTTCGACCCCCTCGGCGGTCGATTGGCCAACGCTCACCGACAGCCGCTTTGCCGGCTGATCGGCGCTCGCCCGGTACTCCACGCTCATGCCGTCTGCTCCACGCTGGATCGCGGCGGGCGGGACGACCATCGCCTGGTCGTTGCGGTAGGTGATGATGGTCAGCCGCGCACTCATGCCCAGGCGCACCCGCTGCAGTTGTTCGCGACTCAGTTTGGGAATCGACAGGCTCACCGGGAACTGCGCGCTGCCGCTGGAGGCGTCCCCTGGCAAGGCCAGGCTGCTGACGATATCGACCACGCCGCTGAGGCGCTCACCGTCGAAGCCGTCGCCAAGGATCTCCACGCTCTGGCCCTGGTGCAACTGGTTGATGTCCAGTTCCGAGACCTTGCTGACGATTTTCAGTTGCTCGATGTTAGCCAGCCCGAACAGCACCTGGCCCTGGCCGACCTTGCTGCCGGTCTGCACAGGGCCTGCGGCGCCGGTCGACGCCGCCTGGGCGAGGTTGATCCCCGGCGCTGGCACCACGATACCGGCGAACGGCGCCGTGACATCCTTGCCCGCCAGGAGCGTGCGCAGGGCTTCATACTTGACCGTGGCATTGGTCAGTTCCATGTCGGCGATCTGCCGGTACTCACCGGTGCCCTGGTTCAGCGCCTGCTGCAATTCGCCCTGGGCCGCCGTCAGGTCCAGGCGCTGGGTCTGCAGCAGTTGGCTGAGGTCGTCCAGCTCGTTGCGGGGAATGATTCCACGGGCGAACAGGTTCTGGCTTTCATTGAGCTTGCGTTCGGAATTGCTCACGGTCATCTGCGAAGTGCGCAGGGTGCGTCGGGCCCGGGTGACCTGGGCGCTGTTGTTCCAGTCCTGCAGTTCCTGCACCGCGCGGCGGGCCTTGAGCTGGGCCGAGAGCGCCTCGCGCAGCTGAATCTCCACCAGGCTGGGGTCCATTTTCAGCAACACCTGGCCGGCGGCGACCCGTTGGCCCTGTTCCACCAGGTTGGCCAGGACATTGCCATCGAACGGCGCGGTCAAGCTGATGGTTGCCTGGGGTTCTATCTTGCCCACCAGGCCGATCTGATGAATCAGCGGCGCGCTGTTCACCTGGATCCAGCGCCCGTTGTCGGGGCTCGGGTCGGCCGGTGCCCGGGAGGCCAGCAGCCCCGCGACCGCCAGGGCCAGCAGGGCAACGGCCACGCCCCCTTGCAGGTAGCGCTTGCGCGGTGATCGTGGGTCAGAAGTCATTGAGCGCAATGTCCCAGGTCTCCAAGGTCATGCCCAGGGTCAGATCCAGCTGACTCTGGGCGTTGAGGTAGGCGATGAGGGCATTGAGGCGAGCATTCTCGCTGGTGCGCAAATCGCTTTCATAACTCAGTACCTGGAAGTTGCTGGAGCGTCCGGCGCTGAGTTTTTCCCGTTCGATGTCCAGCTTGCGCTTGGACAGCTCCACGGCCCGCTGAGAAATTTCGTATTGCCGCCAGCGGGTGCCCAGGTCCCGCACCACATCATTGACGCTGCGTTCCAGGGCCTGGCGGGCATCGGCCTGCACCAGCTCCTGGTTTTCCACGTCGACCCGGGCATGGACTTCGGCCTGGCGGGTGCTCAGGTCGCCAATGGGAATCCGTACCTGAACCCCGGCGTAGCTGTCCCAGGTACGCCCAGAACCACTGCCGCCGTCGTTGTCGTAGCGGTTGCGCACCTGGTTGGCACCGGCCACCAGCGAGACGTCCCAGCGGCTCTGGTCCTTGGCGATCACCAGGTTCAGGTCGGCCTGCTGGCTGCCCAGCAGCGTCGCCAGGTACGCGGGCTGCTGGACCTGAGCCATGCGCAGGGCTTCCTTTTGATCGATGCTGATGCGCGCCGCCTGCAACCCCTCGCTGGCACGAACGCGGGTGGACAGGTCCAGGGCCAGCAGGCGCAGCAGGGACAGGCGATTGATGTCCACCTGGTTGCGGGCCTCTTCGACCCCCAGTTCCTGGGTGGCGATATCGGCTTCGGTCTGCACGATCTCGAACTCGGCCATGCGCCCGGCGCCGATCAGCGCCTTGTTCACCTCCAGCAGGGCATTGGCGCGCTTGAGCGCATCCTCCACGATCGCCAGTTGTTCCTGGGCCCGCAGCAGTTCGCGATAGGCACCGATAATGTCGGTGATGGTCTGGGCCACGCTGGCCTTGAGGTTGAGGCGATAGGCCTGCTCGTTGATCCGGGCCAGGCGCACCGGTGCGGTGGTCACGTCCCAGCCGGCGCCCTTGAGCAACGGCTGGATAATGGCCAGGTCCAGGCCGTCGCGGCGGTAGTAGCCGGCATGGTTGGCGTTGTTCAACTCTTGTCGCCAGGCCAGGTTCAGGCGGGTGCCGTACTCCCCCAGCAGGCTCGAGGAGGGGTTGAGGGTGGTGTTGCGTACGCCATCGTTGCTGCCGCGGTTGGCCTGGGAGGTGGCGCTGAGCAAGAGTTTGGGGTTGAAGGTGTCCTCGGACACCCGCAGGTCGAACTTCTGCGCCACCCGCTGCAGGTAGGCGCTGCGAATCCCGCGGTTGTTGCGCAGCCCCAGGTACACCGCATCGCTCAAGGTCAGGTCGGTCTGCTGCTGGCTGAGCATCACGCTGCGGTCATAGGCGCTGCGCATGGTCGGGGCCGAGGCTTGGCGGGCCACGTTCATGTCCTGGGAACCGGCCTGGCCCAGGGGGCTGAGCAGGCACAGCAGCAACAGCGCGGCGCGGCGCGGGCTATTCATCTCGCAGGGCCTCCACCGGTTGCAGGCGTGAGGCCGAGATGGCGGGATACAGACCGAAGAACAGCCCGATCAACAGGGTACTGCCGATGCCCAGGGGCAAGGACGCCGAAGCCAGGGAAAACTCCCAGCCCGAGACCCGGGCATAGGTGTAGGCTGCGGCCATGCCGAGCACGGCCCCGGACATCGCGCCCACTGCGGTGAGGGTCACCGCTTCGAGCAGGAACAGGTTGCGAATGTCTCGACGCCGGGCCCCGAGGGCCATGCGGATGCCAATCTCCCGACGCCGCTCCGAGACGTTCATCAACATCACGTTCATCACCCCGACGCCGCCGCCCACCAGCGAGATCCCGCCCAGGGCCATCAGCAGGTAGCCGAAGGTGCGGCTTTGGCGAGTCATGCCGTCGATGATCTTCTGCGGTACCTGCACCTCCACGCCACGTCCCGGGAGCATGTGCTTGAGTTGCGTGCCGAGAGCCGCGGCCAGTGTGCCCATGTCCTGGGCCGGGGCTGCCCGGGCAATCAGGTTGCTGATCTGCGGGCTGCTGGAAATCCGCCGCATGCCCTCCAGGGGAATGAACAGCGATTCGTTGGTCTGCACCGGAATCAGCACGGCGGCGGGCTGGTTGCGCAGGATGCCGATGACTTGGAACAGGTAGTCGTTGATGCGGATCCGGTCTCCCAGGCGCAGGGGGGCGTGGGGTTTGCCCAGGGCCTGGGCGACCTGGGCGCCGACCACCGCGTAGGTTTGCGTGGCGTCGAACTCTGAAAGAAAACGCCCCTCCTGCAGTTGCAGGCGCATGGCATTGGCCAGGGACGCGGTGCTGCCCACCAGGTTGGCGTTGGTGCTGCGCCCCTGAAAGACCACCGGCCCGCTGAACAGGGCGATCGGCGCGATGTGCAGGATCGTGGGCAGGGCCTGGTGCAGCGCTTGGGTGTCCAGGGTCGCCGGCATCGGCGTACGACCTGCCGAGGTATCGGGAAACTGCACCGCCAGGGTGTCGGTGCCCATGTCCTGGAAAATCGCCGCGGCGTCTTTGGCGGCGTTGTGGCCGATGTTGATCAGGGCCACCACCGATGAGCTGCCAATAATGATCCCCAGCAGGGCCAGGATCGAGCGCTTGCCCAGGGTTCGCAGGCTGACGAAGGCTTCATGCAGCAACTGGCTGGCGCTTTGCTCGACCTTGAGGCTCATGCCGGGCAGGCCTCCTGGACCACGCCGTTGGTGACGCGGATCTGCCGTTCCAGACGCAGGGCGATGTTGGGGTCGTGGGTGACGATGATCAGGGTCACCTGCTGCTGGCGATTGAGCGCCAGCAGCAGGTCCATGATGTCCTGGGCGGTGTGGCTGTCGAGGTTGCCGGTGGGTTCGTCGGCGAGGATCACCGCAGGTTCGCCCACCAGCGCCCGGGCGATCGCCACCCGCTGGCGCTGGCCGCCGGAAAGGTCCGCCGGGCGATGCCCGGCGCGTTCCGCCAGGCCTACCTGTTCGAGCATGTGCATGGCCCGTTCCAGGGATTCACGCCGGGCCACGCCGCGATAGCTCAGGGGCAAGGCGACGTTGTCCAGGGCGCTGAGGCGCGGCAGCAGGTTGAAGCTCTGGAACACGAAGCCGATCTGCCGGTTGCGGATCGCCGCCAACTGGTCCGGGCTGGCGCGGAAAATGTCATGGCCGGCAAAGCGATAGTCGCCGCTGTCGGGCAGGTCCAGCAGGCCGAGGATGTTCAGCAGGGTGCTCTTGCCGGAGCCGGAGGCGCCGAGAATGGCGCAGCTTTCGCCGGCTTCGATGGAAAGGGAAACGTTCTTCAGGATATGGAGCGGTTGCTCCGCCAGCCGATAGCTCTTGCCTATGCCCTGCAGGGAGATAAAACCTTGCTCGATTATCGTCTCTGTCATCGCTTACTGCGCCGGCTGGCTCGACGGACTGCTGGTCGGGGTCGCGCCACGGGACTCATCGGGCGGGATTTTCGAGGGCAGCGCCAAGCTCTGGTTTTATTTATTATTTTAAAAACTTTGTTTGAATAGTAACTGCGTTCATCCTGGCGCGCCAGCCGTCTGAACCGGGTAATTGAGGGCTTTTTTCGGCGGTTTTTCTACAGGAACCCACGGGTCACAAAAAGGCCTGCGGCCACTTCGAGAGTCCCCCAGGCGCTTGCTTTTAGGGCTTCTCACGGGTATAAAAAATCAAATTTTTTTTTAAAACACTGTTCGAACGGTCAGTTTTTCATCCCAGCAAAGGTTAGTCCTCCATGGTCGCCAAGAAACTCAGTGCCCCCAATGTCACCAAGACCCGACTGCTGGAAGCGACCGAGGCATTATTCATCAAGTACGGCTACGACGCGGTGCTGCTGCGCCAGATCACCGAGCGAGCCAAGGTCAACCTGGCCGCGGTGAACTACCACTTTGGCGACAAGGATTCGCTGATGAAGGCACTGCTCATGCAGCGCCTGGGCCCGCTCAATGACCAGCGCCTCGAACTGCTGGCCAAATGCGAGGAACAATCGGACGGCCCCCTGGATTGCGAGACCCTTCTGGGGGTGCTGTTCGCACCGGCCATGGGCCTGGAGCGCAGCGATGAAAGTGGTGGGCTGGAGGGGCGCTCGTTCATTCGCTTCCTCGGCCGGGTGTACAGCGACACCTCGCCGTTCATTCAGGAATACCTCAAGGAACACTACCAGCCGGTGTTCGAGCGCTTCTTCAAGGGTTTCGCCCTGGCCTTGCCGGATCTGCCGCGCAACGAACTCGGGGTGCGCCTGCAATTCGCCCTCAAGGCGATCTCCGGGGTAATGGCCGGCACAGAACTGCGCTTGCTGATGCAGGCCATGAGCCTGGGGCGCCCGGCCACCGACGCTGAAGTCATGGCCAAGCTGATCAGCCTGGTGTCGGCGGCGATTCGTGCACCGATGCAAGACCCGGATTCCGAGCAGGCACTGGAGAAAGTCCTCAATACCCAGCGCCTGATCCGCCAGCAATCCCAGTCCCTGGCCGGCCTGATTCCCGGTTGACCCCGAGCTGCAGCCGCGCGTCGCGTCCCTGCGCCAGCGGCTGCACAAGCACCTGGATCATTCCAGCGATCAATGATTCTCAAGGGGTGAAGCAACCTCTGCTAGTTTCTGCTCCCTGAACCTGTTCTGGAGCCCGCGCCATGTTATTCCCTGAACCGCACCTCCTGGCCGTCAATGGCATTGAACTCAGTGTTCGGATCAGCGGCCCGGAGCAGGGGCGCCCGGTCTGGCTGCTGCACGGTTTTCCCGAGTGCTGGCATTCCTGGCGGCATCAGGTACCGGCGCTGGTGGCGGCGGGATATCGGGTCTTTGTGCCGGAGTTGCGCGGTTACGGCCGCAGCTCGGCACCCCAGGCGGTAGAGGCCTATGACCTGCTGACCCTGTGCGCCGACATCCAGCAGGCCATGGACCTGCTCGGCCATCGGCAGGTGTGCATCGTCGGCCACGACTGGGGCGCACCGCTGGCCTGGCACCTGGCGCTGCTGGAGCCGCAGCGGGTGGTGGCCCTGGTCACGCTTTCGGTGCCTTTCGCCGGGCGCCCGAAACGCCCGGCCAGCGAGATCATGGCCGAAGTCCACCGCGAGCACTTCAACTACATCCTCTACTTCCAGCAGCCGGGTGTGGCCGAGGCGGAACTGGACGCGGACATCGACGCCAGCCTGCGACTGTTCATGGGCAACGTCGCTGCGCTGCTGCAGCTCAAGCCTGCCGATGCCCGGCTGTTTGATGGCGTTGCAGTCCCCGCCGGGCTGCCCGACTGGTGCAGCGAGGATGATTTCCAGGCCTACCGGGAGACGTTTGCCGAGCGCGGCTTTCGCGGGGCCTTGAACTGGTACCGCAACTTCGAGCGCAACTGGCAGCGCAGCGAGTTCCTCAAGGAGGCCCAGGTGCTGCAACCGACCCTGTTCCTGCTGGGGGATCGTGACCCGGTGGGCGTGCTCGAAGCCCATACCCTCAAGCGCATGCCGGCGGTGGTGGCGCAGCTCGAGCAGCACACCCTGCGCGACTGCGGGCACTGGATCCAGAACGAGCAGGCGCCTGAGGTCAATCGCCTGCTGTTGGACTTCCTGAATCGTCACTTTGCCGCTCAAGGTGCGGATTGACCCCCACACCGTGCCCGGCGCTGGCAGTAAGCTCAGATCCGGCTATCACCCACGAAGCGCTTGCGTTTGCCCCATTCGCGCACTGACGCCACCAGGGCCCTCACCGCCGGGCTGCCCCCTTCGGCAAAGGCATAGAACCGGGCCACGGCCAGCTCCGGCAACGCCTGCTCGGAACCCAGCTCGCAGAGCCCCTCACGCAGTTGGCTGCGGGCGATCGGGGTGACGGCAAACCCCGCCAGGGCCGCGGCGATGCACCCGGCCATGCTGCTGCTCTCGAAGGCCAGGCGCCAGGCCCGCTGCCCCTGGGACAAGGCATCGACGGCCGACTCACGGTACACGCAGGGCTCAGGGAACACCGCCAGGGGCAGGGGAGACAGTGGGTCCAGTGACAACTGGCTGCTATAGGCCCAGACCAATGGCTCTTCCCACAGCAACTCGCCTTCCTGTTCGACCCGCCGGCATTGCTTGCCGAACACCAGGTCCAGGTGGCCCAGGTCCTTGAACTGCAGCAGTTCGCTGGTGACTCCGACCTTGAGCTCGACGCTGGCCTGGGGATGGGCACGGCTGAAAGACTGCAACACATAAGGCAACCAGGTGCTGGCGAAGTCCTCGGAGGCGCCGACCCGCAGGCGACCTTGCAGGGGGCTGCCAGTGAGCTTGGCGCGAACTTCTCGTTCCAGGTTGAGGATGTTTCGCCCATAGGCGTAAAGCGTCTCGCCTTGGGCGGTCAGTTCCAGGCGGCGGGTGGTGCGGGCCAGGAGCTTGACCCCGAGATTGTCTTCCAGGCGCTTGATGTGCCCGCTCACTGCCGAAGGCGTCAGGGCCAGCCAGTCGGCCGCCAGAGCGAAGCTGTGGGCGTCGACCACGCAGAGGAAGGTGCGCAGCAACTGCAGGTCGAGGGTCGCGGAAAGGGCGCTGATCGGGGAGTTCATTGCAGCTCGACTCATCAGGAAATATCAACAGTACGACCTGATTCATCAGCAATCAATCGGCAATGCCTGCCTAGGATGGGGCTTTCTCTTGAGCGAGAGTCGAGCATGCAGCCCTATTCATTCGTTACCACCGTTGAACTTGAGGTGGCCTATCTGCAATGGAACCCTGAAGGGGTCAGGACCGCAGTACTGGTACACGGCTGGCCGGACAGCGCGCACACCTGGCACGGCGTAGCAACGCTTCTGGCAGCGGCTGGCTATCGGGTATTGGCGCCGGTACTACGCGGTTTTGCGCCGACCCGTTTCCGACAACGCAACACCTTGCGCAGCGGCCAGTTAGCGGCGCTGGGGGTGGACTTGCTGAACTTCATCGACGCACTTGAGGTGCAACAGCCGCTGCTGGTCGGTCACGACTGGGGGGCTCGGGCGGTGGCCAATGCCTGTGGCTTGCGTGCGGACGTGGCGTCGGCCCTGGTGATGCTGTCGGTGGGCTATGGCACCAACCATCCACAACAACCCTTGACCCTGGAGCAGGTCCGCAACTATTGGTACCACTGGTTCATGGCCACCCCCCGTGGACAACGCACGGTGAGCGAAGAGCGCCAGGCCTTTGCGCGGATGATGTGGGACTCCTGGTCCCCGCCGGGCTGGTACAGCGAGGCAGCGTTTCGCCAAGCCGCCCAAGCGTTCGAGGGCGAAGACTGGGCCGCCGTGGTGCTGCATTCCTATCAGCATCGCTGGGGAATGGCGCTGGGTGACCCGGCCTACGAGGCGGCCGAGGCGCAACTCGACCCGGCGCCCATTTTGGCGGTACCGACCCTGGTGCTGCATGGCGCCGTGGATGGCTGCAACCATCCGGACAGTTCCACGGGCCGTGAGGCCTGTTTCTCCGGGCGCTACCAGCGCACCGTGCTGGAAGGCGTCGGGCATTTCCCCCAGCGGGAAGCGGCGCCTGCGGTGGCCGAGGCCATTTTGCGCTTCATCCAGCCCTGATCCGGTTGCCCCCGGCACATCCGGGGGCGCGCTCGCGGGTTAACCCAGGGTTTCGCGCAGGCGATGCCAGAGCATGCCCAGGGCCAGCAGCGGGGTTCGCAAGGCCGGGCCGCCGGGGAAGGTCATGTGGGGCACCGCACTGAACACATCCAGACCCTGGCTGTGGCCGGCATGGATGGCTTCGGCCAACAGGCGCGCGGTCCAGTGGGTGACATTGAGGCCATGGCCGGAGTAACCCTGGGCGTAGAACACGTTGGGGTACTGGTTCAGGCGCCCGACCTGGGGAAAGCGATTGGCGGTGATGCCGATCTTGCCGCCCCATTGGAAGTCGATGGCGACCTGGGCCAATTGCGGGAACACCTTGAGCATCTTCGGCCGCATGTAGGCGGCAATGTCCGTCGGATCGCGCCCGGAATAATGGCAGGCGCCGCCAAACAGCAGGCGCCGGTCCGCGCTGAGCCGGTAGTAGTCCAGGCCGACCTTCTGGTCACAGAGCGCCAGGTTCTGCGGGATCAACCGGGCAGCCAGGGCTTCGGGCAGGGGCTCGGTGGCGATGATGTAGCTGCCCGCGGGCAGTACCTTGCCGCTCAGGCGCGGCTCCAGTTCATCCAGGTGGGCATTGCAGGCCAGCACCAGGCGCCCGGCTCGCACCGTGCCGGTGGCGCAGCGCACCTTTACGCTGTCACCGTGGAGCAGCTCCAGCACCGGGCTCTGCTCGAAGATCCGCACCCCCAGGGATGCGGCGAGCCGAGCCTCGCCGGTCACCAGCTTGAGCGGGTGCAGATGCCCCGAACCCATGTCCACCAGGCCCCCGGCATACACCGAGGATGCCACCACTTGCTGCATGTCCTCGGGCGCCACCAGGCGCGTGGGGTGAGGGTAGTCAAGGGCGGCCAGCTCCTCCTGCTCGGCCTTGAAGGCGGCAAATTGCGCCGTCGTATTGGCCAGTTCGCAGAAGCCCCAGCGCAGGTCGCAATCGATGCCGTGCTCGATGACCCGGCGGGCCACCACTTGCACGGAATCGATGCCGGCGCGGTTCAGGTAGCGCACACCTTCATGGCCGACATGCCGGGCGAAACCGCTGACGTCATGGCCGATGCCGCGGATCAACTGGCCGCCGTTGCGGCCACTGGCGCCCCAACCGATGCGCCGGCCCTCCAGGAGAATCACCGACAGCCCGCGCTGGGCCAGCTCGATGGCGGTGTTGACCCCGGTGAAACCGCCGCCGATCACACAGACGTCGGCCTGCAAGTCGCCTTCCAGCAGCGGATAGCGGGGCAGCTCGCCAGCGGATGCGGCGTAGTAGGAGCGGGCGTGCTCGTTGGCGTGGGTGAAAACAGTTTGCTGATTCATTTGTTGGATTTCACTTTGCTCCAGGAGCGGGTCATCAAACGCATGATGGCCGGCGACTGGGTGGTGGAAATGTACAGCTTGTCGAGCACCTCCTGAGGCGGGTACACCTCGGGGTTGCTCACCAGCTCGGCCTCCATGTACTGCTGGGACGCCGGGTTGGGGTTGGCATAGCCGACATAGGCGCTGACCTTGGCAATCACTTGCGGGTCCAGCAGGTAGTTGATGAAGGCGTGGGCCTCCTTGACGTTGCCGGCATCGGCGGGGATCGCCAGCAGGTCGAACCACAGGTTGCTGCCTTCCTTGGGAATCGAGTAGGCGATGTTCACCCCGTTCTTGGCTTCCTTGGCCCGGTTGGCGGCCTGGAACACATCGCCGGAGTAGCCGAAGGCGATGCAGATATCACCGTTGGCCAGGTCCGAGACGTACTTGGAGGAGTGGAAGTAGGTGATGTAGGGGCGCAGGGTCAATAGCTTGGCTTCGGCCTTCTTGTAGTCCTCGGGGTTCTCGCTGCGCGGGTCCAGGCCCAGGTAGTTGAGCACCGCCGGGAACACTTCATCCGGCGAGTCCATCATCGACACCCCGCATTGCTGCAGCTTCTTCAGGTTCGCAGGCTCCAGCAGCACCGCCCAGGAATCGATATGGTCGATGCCCAGCACCTGCTTGACCTTGTCGACGTTGTAGCCGATGCCGTTGGTGCCCCACAGGTAGGGCACCGAGTACTGGTTGCCGGGGTCGTTCTGCTCCAGCAGGGCCAGCAGCTTGGGATCGAGGTTCTTCCAGTTGGGCAACTGCGAGCGGTCCAGCTTGAGGAACGCGCCGGCCTTCACCTGGCGCGCCAGAAAATGGTTGGAGGGCACCACCACGTCGTAGCCGGTGCGCCCGGCCAGCAACTTGCCCTCCAGGGTTTCGTTGGAGTCGAAGACGTCGTAGATCACCTTGACCCCGGTCTTGCCCTGGAAGTCGGCGAGGGTGGTCTGGCCGATGTAGTCGGTCCAGTTGTACACGCTGACACTGGGTTGTGCCTGGACGGCGGTGCTGCACAAGACCGCCAGTGCGGCCGGGATCACTGCTTTCAAAAGACGCATGTCGACACCTCTTCGGGTTGGTTTTTGTGGATTGCAGACTGCGGGTACTCAGACGCTGAGCAGCAGGAACTCACGTTCCCAGGAACTGATCACGCGTTTGAAGTTCTCGTGTTCGGCACGCTTGACCGCCACATAGCCGCGGACGAACTTGCGCCCCAGGTACTGCTCGATGGTCGGGCAGTCTTCCATGTGGGCCAGGGCGTCCTCGATGGTGATCGGCAGGCGCAGGCTGCGCCGTTCATAGGCCCGGCCTTCCACCGCGGCGCTGGGCTCGATGCCCTCGACCATGCCCAGGTAGCCGCACAGCAGGCTGGCGGCGATCGCCAGGTAGGGGTTGGCGTCGGCACCGGGCAGGCGGTTTTCCACGCGCATGGCCTCCGGGCTTGCGGTCGGCACCCGCAGGCCCACGGTGCGGTTCTCTTCGCCCCACTCGACGTTCACCGGGGCCGAGGTGTCCGGCAGGAAGCGGCGGAACGAGTTGACGTTGGGGGCGAACATCGGCAGCACCTTGGGGATGTACTTCTGCAGGCCGCCGATGTGGTGCAGGAACAGCTTGCTTTTCTCACCGTTGGCGTCGACGAAGATCGGCTTGCCGGTGGCGATGTCCACCACGCTCTGGTGCAGGTGCATGGCGCTGCCGGGCTCGTCGGCCACCGGCTTGGCCATGAAGGTGGCGGTGACGTTGTGCTTGAGCGCGGCCTCGCGCAGGGTGCGCTTGAACACGGTGATCTGGTCCGCCAGATCGAGGGCGTCGCCGTGGCGGAAGTTGATTTCCATCTGCGCCGGGCCGTCTTCGTGGATCAGCGTGTCCAGGTCCAGGCCCTGGGCTTCGCACCAGTCGTAGACATCCTCGAACAGCGGGTCGAATTCGTTGGCGGCATCGATGGAGAACGACTGGCGACCACTTTCCGCGCGGCCCGAACGGCCCAGCGGCGCCTTGAGCGGCAGGTCCGGGTCTTCGCAGCGCTGGGTCAGGTAGAACTCCATTTCCGGGGCAACGATCGGCTGCCAGCCCTTGTCGGTGTACAGCTGCAGCACTTTTTTCAGCACGTTGCGCGGCGACAGCTCGATCGGGTTGCCGAACTTGTCGAAGGTGTCGTGGATGACGATGGCGGTGGGCTCGATGGCCCAGGGCACCAGGTAGATCGATGACGAGTCGGGGCGGCAGACCATGTCGATGTCGGCCGGGTCCAGCAGTTCGTAGTACAGGTCGTCGTCGACAAAATCCCCGGTTACCGTTTGCAGCAGGACACTTTCCGGCAGGCGCATGCCGCGCTCATGCAGGAACTTGTTGGTGGGCGCGATCTTGCCGCGGGCAATGCCGGTCAGGTCGCTGACCACGCACTCTACTTCGGTAATCTTGTGATCTTTCAGCCAGGAGGAAAGCTGATCGAAAGGGGCATTCATAAAGACCTCGATGATTGGTTGTACCTGCTCCGAGGTGAGCGGGAGTATCCCGGCAAGGCTTCCCCTGCGGCGCATTGGCGACTATCTTGGGCGAGCCTTGTTGTTCCATCTATCCACTTTAAGCAGCACCAAAGCGCACCAAAAGAGTGCGCAAGGTCCCCCGATGACAGCGTCCAATCCGCTCCAGGTTCAAGCCTTCAACACCTTCGATGTGGCCGAGCAGGTCCGTGCCACCCCGGGTTGGGTGCAGCACTACCAGCAGATGTCCCCCGGGCATTTCAATGGCCTGGTGCGCTACCTCGACCTGCAGGGCGTAGAGATCTACGAGGAGTGCATGAACACCCGGGTCGAGCAGAACTTCAGCGCCCCCGAGGGCGCCCTGGCGTTCTGTTTCGATCGCAGCGACAACGCCCTGTACCTGCTCAATGGCGAGAGCCGCAATATCTGGATCACCCCGGAGAACTACCAGGAAGTGGCGGTGGTGTTCGGCCCCGAGTTCGTCCAGCGCCAGGGCCTGGGGCTGGAGCGCCTGGACGGCCTGTTCATGGCGCCGCTGACCAACCAGCAGAACGCCCTGTTCTGTCGCTGGCTGAGTTCCACCTTGACCCGCCTGTCCCAGACCTTTGACCCACCCAGCCGCGAAGCCCTGACCCAGCAACTGCTGGACGACTGCCTGTACATCCTCGACAACGCCTGCGTGCGCCTGGACCCGGGCGGCCTGCAACGGCGCAACGAGGAGCGGGGGATCATGCAGCGGGTGGCGCAATGGGCCGCCGACGTCCCCGAGGAAACCCTCAACCTGCTGGAGTTGTCCCAGGTGGCCGGGGTTTCCCTGCGTCAGTTGCAAAGCGCGTTCAAGGCCTTTACCGGCATGGCCCCCAGCCAGTGGCTGCGCCTGCGCCGGCTCAACAGCGCGCACCGCGAACTGCTCAGCCGCGGGCCCAGCGAGACCACCGTGGCCGAGGTGGCGATGCACTGGTCGTTCTGGCACCTGGGACGGTTCTCCAGCAGCTATCGGGCGCTGTTCAGGGAATTGCCCAGTGAGACGTTGAAACGTCGTTCGAGCTGATCGGTGCCCGTCTAGCCTAGGCGCTGGCCGGCCAGCGAAGGCATGCGCAAACACCCCCGCGGTCCTGCTGGCCCGCAAGCCGGCTTCTGGAAAAAAACAATGGTGCGGGGAAGTTCGATTCTCGGAATCGGCATGTTTGCACGGTAGAGAGTGCCGTACGTCGCGGCCCTGGCCCGGCATTCGCAACGACGCTGAGGTGTTCAAGGTGCAACCCGAACTGGACTGGGGCATAGCCCGCGAGGTGGCGCTGACGGCGGCCGAATGGGCCCGCGACGCCGATCCTGAATAAGCACAAGAGGGGGGAGTGGCAATGCGCCATAAAGCATTTAAAGTAGGCGCCCCTCACCCATGCTCAAGGATTGGCGATGCGCAGAACTCGACTCTGGACCCATTGCAAGACAACGTTGCTGACAAGCTGCCTGCTGGGCCTGCCATTGGCCGCTCTAAGCCTTGAAGCCCAGGCCGCGGAGCCTGATTTCATCACCCTGGTGATCGAGAACGAAGGCGACTATCCCATCACCTTCGAGCCGCCGTTCAACGTCAACTCCTCGGACTTCGAGCGCAAGTACCCGGTCGATGTGCCCCGGTATGCCACGGTCAAGGGCCTGGAAACGGGGCCGGTGGTGATCGGCGCGCGCCAGCAGGGGATGCTGGTGATGGCCTTGAGCAAGCCGATGTTCAATTTCCTCGATATCTTCAGCAAGGACTGGGGCTTCAACCTCAAGTTCTGCCAGGAGCGCGGAGCCTGCGACGAGGCCCGGCTCAGCGGGACCATCCGCTCCACCACCAGCTTCAACTGGAATCAGTCGAAAAACTTCAGCGACGCGCAAGTCAGCAACCTGACCAATGACGAGCTGGACGCCTACGCCAAGACCAAGGTCATGGTCTCGGGCATTCTCACCACCCTGGGCAGCGTGCTCGGCCTGCCGTTCGGTGCCGCCGGCATGATCGGCGGCCTGCCGGACGTGCAGAACTTCAAGGTGACCCTGAAGCAGCAGTGCAACGCGCGCTTCTCGATGAACCTGGAACCTTCGCTGGCGGCCAACGGCGACTTTCTCGTCGACTTGCGAGTCAACCGCGTGCTGCCCAGCGACATGAGCAACTTCAACGGCTTTGTCATCGACGACAGCGCCGTGGTCGGCAAAGGCTTGCGCCTGATGGAAAACGGCTGCCGCGATGGCCGGCAGGCCCAGTGCCTGATCCGCTTCAACGGCGGCACCGACATGAAGAACCTCAACACCACCGAGTTTGCCGTCACCGACCGCGCCGGTTGCCAGGCCGGTGACAAGCTGGCCTATTCCCAGGGCGCCTTCATGCTCAGCAACAAGGTCGGTTTCCCGGTGCGCTACACCCTGTTCATCAAGGACCGCATGGTCGACAACGGCGAAGTCTGGCCCGACCAGAACAAGGACCTGCGCCAGCTGGTGGGCCAGGTCATGGCCACCGTCGGCGATCAGGAATGCCCGCAGGCCCAGGACCCCTGGATGGGCGGGCGACGCATGGGTGTCTGCCCGTTGCGCCTGGAAGTCCAGGGTGACGGCGGCCCGGGGCTCAAGGGCAGCCTGCGTTGCAGCCTGTCCATGCGCCAGGGCACCGTGGGCGAGCCGAATGCCGACTACATGAACCTCTACAGCCTGACCGGCTGCACCCCCGGCATGCCGGCGTCCATCAGCCCGGTGACCGATTTCTACCAGATGGACATCAAGCGCATGGTGCCGCTCAGTGGCATGCACAAGATGATTTCCATCGACCTGATCAAGCCGCAGCAGCAATAGGGCTGCGGCTCATCCAGCCCGGCAGGCAAACGCAAACCAGCACAAGGATCTAGGCAGATGTCGGCAACACAGGTATCCAGCGCCCCGGGCGGGCATGATGCGGCGCTCACTCAACGCGCCGACGATCTCCTGGACCGCTGGCCGGTGGCCAAGCTGATCCAGCGCATGATCACCGCGACGCCCACGGGCAGGTCCACCCGGATCGGCCTGTACGGCCCGTGGGGCAGCGGCAAGACCAGCGTGCTGAATTTTCTGCAGCAGATTGCCGAGGAGACCGGTGACATCGTGGTGCGCTTGCCCGTGTGGCAGGTCACCGGAGAGGCGGGGTTCATGGCGCAGTTCTATCTGCAATTGACCACGGAGTTGCACCGCAGGAACCTGGCCGAGCCCTTGCAGCCCTGGTTGAAGCGGTTGAGTAAAAAGGTCACCGACACCCTGAGCAAAGTGTCGAACTCCACTGCCCAGGTGACGCTTCCAGACTCGGCCGAGTACGCCTCGGTGATCAGCGCCGCAGCTCAGGTATCCGGAGTGGTTTTCGACAAGCTCAGCGGCATGCTGCAGCTGGATGCAGAAGACCTGAGCGCATTGCACGAAAAACTGGCAAAGAAGCGGGTGATCGTCTTCATCGACGACCTCGACCGGGCCGATCCGCAGGTGATTCCGCAGACGCTGCTGGCCCTGCGGGAACTGCTCGACTGGCCGGATTTCGTGTTTGTCCTGGCCTTTGACAAGGCGCTGGTCAGCCGGGCGCTGCACAGCTATTCCGCGGCCTTTGGCGAGTCTGCCCAGCATTTTCTCGACAAGATCATCGACCTGCCCTTCACCTTGCCGGCACCAACGCCCAAGCAGGTGCAGAGAATGGCGGCTAAAAGTCTGGCGGACAGCTGTGGGTTCCTGCCGGCCCTGGCCATCGAGCAGTGCGCCCAGTGGTTTCCCGGCAACCCGCGCTACGCCAAGCGCATCTGCCGCAGCTTGTCGGTCTTCGGCGCAGCCCGCGATCGGCACGCAAAGGATGAGCTGGATTGGCGCGGGATTATCCTGCAGACCCTGTTGCGCGAGAGCGAGCCGGGCATGGCGGAGTATTTCACGCAGCACTTCCAGGAGATCGTCAATGCATTCAGGCCACTGATGTTTGCTTCGCCCAATGAAGAGGCGTGCAACCTGCACCGGCAGGCTGCGCTGGCCATGACGCCCCATGCCGCCAACAGCCCGCAAGGCATCTGGGCGCTGGGGCTGTTCGAGGAGGTGATCAAAGCCCGGATCGATAGCCAGTCGTGGCTGGAAAAAATCCACTACGAGATGAGCCTGGCAGTGGGCGTACCGGCCTTTACCTCTTCCGAGCTCACAGGGTTTTTCGACGCCTGGCTTGAGCACAGAACCCCGCGAATCATTGATGAATTCATTCATGGCGCAGTGGATCGAAGTGGCGAAGCTGAAGCGGCCGTGGCCGCGGACATGCTCAAGGCTGTCAATATTCTCTATGCCCAACTGTGCAACGAGGCGCGTTCGAGCTACTCGCGCGACGGGTTTGAACGTGTCTCTGAAAACTGTGCTGACCTGCTTGAACTGATGGCGCTCTTGTACGGCGGCGAGCTGGGAGGCGTGCTGGCCGTTGTCGGTCGTGAACCTGAGACTTGTGTTACGGCGATCAGGACCTTCTTTAACTACTCGACCCAGGATGACACCGCGCTTGAGCGCGACCTGCGCCAGCGTGAACGGGCGCTGGCCCGCGACATCGCCCGGCGCTGCAACGACCCTACGGTGGTTTATCGTCAGGCCCAGGAGTTGCAGAACAACCTGACCTACAGCCGACAGGACCCGGAGCTGCGAATGGCTTACCTGCAGGATATAAGCCAGTCAGTAATACCGGAGCTCATCAGTCGGGCCCTGGAGCTGTTCTTCCTACCCAACGGAATCGCCAACGCCTATCTCAAGGGGGAGTCGAAATATCTCTGGGTCCTGAACTCCATGACGTCCCCCTTGTATCGAACACCGGAGGCAGTACAGCAGCTGGAGCAGCTCATGCGGCGCCCGAGAAACCCTGGGCAGCAGGCGGTAGTGGCCGAGAACGCAATGAGCTACCTGGGTAACTTCGGCCTGGAGCAGGACGGGATCCTATCGCTAATGCCCCAGTACTCGGCGCCGCTTCATGCCCGGTACATTGAACTGGCTTGGGAAGCGCTGATGCAGGTCGAGCCGAGAATACAGACGCTGGTCTACCTGGAGGAGCTGCACCAGCGACTGCTGCGCGGTGGCGTGGCAGTGGAACTGCTGCCGCTGCCCGCGTGGTGGAATGGCCGGGAGGGCGATATTCGGCATCCACTGCAAAGCCTGTTGTGATCCGTAACTGTAGATCAGCCTTGTTTAGCTGCCGTCATGCCTTCGCTTCACCCTGTTCCTGCTACAACGCGGCGAGCGGGCCTTGCACTGCCCTGGACGCTGGAGCAAGTTTCCCGGCTTTTCAGTGATTAACACCCTCGGACCTCAGGCTTAAGCTCAATCCATCGCCCGGTGCCACTGGGCGAACAGATGACTGACGAGCGCAGCAGAAGGTTCAAGCATGAAAAAACTGGAAAAGAAAATCGCCCTGGTGACCGGTTCCTCCAAGGGCATCGGCGCCGAGATCGTCAGGCAGCTCGCCGCAGAGGGCGCTACGGTCATCGTCAATTACACCCGCAGCCAGGCCGATGCCGAGCGGCTGGTGACGCAGATCGTCGAGCAGGGCGGCAGGGCCTTTGCGATCCAGGCCGATGTCTCGAAAAGCCTTGAGGTCAAGGCGTTGTTCAAGACCATCGGCCATCAGTACGGCCACCTGGATATCCTGGTCAACAATGCCGGGGTCTATTCCACCGGGGCCCTGGCCGAAGTCACCGAAGAAGCCTTCCACCGCCACTTCGACTTGAATGTCCTGGGCCTGATTCTCTGCTCCCAGGCCGCCCTCGAATACTTCAACCCGGCCGGTGGCAGCATCGTCAACATCAGCTCCAGTGTCACCTCGTTCACCCCGGCCAACTCCACGGTCTACACCGCGTCCAAAGGGGCGGTGGACGCCATTACCCGCACCCTGGCCAATGAGCTGGGGGCCAGGAAGATCCGCGTCAACTCGGTGAACCCGGGGCTGGTGGAGACCGAGGGTGTGCACGCCAGTGGTTTCTTCGCCGACGAGTTCCGCAGCAGGATCGAGTCCATCACGCCCCTGGGGCGGATCGGCAGCCCCCGGGACATTGCGCCGGCGGTGGCATTCCTGGCCTCGGACGCTGCCGGCTGGATCACCGGCGAGACCCTGATCATCGGCGGTGGCTTGCGCTAGCGGCGTTGTTGCCCGCGTTGGTAGTGCCGCGGCGCTTCGCTCATCACCCGCTTGAACGCGGTGCTGAAGGCGCTTTCCGATTCGTAGCCGAGGGAGAAGGCGATGCTGGAGATGCTGTCGTCGCCATTGCGCAGGCGGTCGCTGGCCAGGAGCATGCGCCAGCGGGTCAGGTACTCCATGGGGGCGACCCCGACAATGCTCTTGAAGCGCAGGGCGAAGGCCGAGCGCGACATGTTCGCCCGTTGGGCCAGCTCTTCCACGGACCAGCGTCGCGCCGGGTCGGCATGCAGTGCACTCAGCGCGGCGCTGAGGTTGCGGTCGGCGAGGCCGGCAAACCAGCCGGTGCCTTCGCTGCCGAGGGCGTTCAGGTGAGCCCGCAGCACTTCAACGAGCATGATGTGAGCCAGGTGTTCAGTCATCAGCGAGCGCCCCGGCTTGTGTTGGCGCAGCTCCGAGGTAAATCGCTCCAGGGCCCAGCGCAGGATGGACGCCTGGGCTGAAGCCCCGGTGATGTGGACCAGTGACGGCAGGGTGCTGAGCAGGACCTGGGCCGGCACTCCGGTGAACTCGAAGCGGCCGCCGACCAGTTGGGTCTGCTCGCCACCGTGATCGAGGGCGATCTCATCTTCGGCGAGCCGTCGAAAGTACGGGGTGGAATCCAGCGCAACCTGAGTCATATCGCTGTAGAGGGCGAAGGGAACGCCTCGGGTCATCAGGAAGCAATCACCTTGTTGCAGTTGTTGTGGTTGTTCGCCTTCAACTAATAACCAGCAGCCACCCTGGACCACGGTGGTGAACTTGATCCCGGCATTTTCAGGAAAGCTGAATGCCCAATCGCCTGCCAGTTTCAATGTTGCAGAGTGATAGTTGCGAATGCGCAATAAAGACAGAACACCTGAGAGCGGGTCCATTGGTCATCCGTTGTGTTGTTGAAAGTGGGAGAGGGATGTTAACACCGTGATTATCCAGCGAGATATATAAAGCACCATTTTTATCCCTATAGCAGTTTGTCGAGAGTTTCAATTTCAAGAGGCAGGATCATGAACGTCGAATTTTCTGAAGTGTACGGGCCGTTGATTAACGGCGTATTTGAAATAAACAATAACGGCACATTTACCGCACAGGACCCGGCGACGGGCAAGTGCCTGGCAACTATCCATTACTGCAATGAACAGGATGTTGATCGTGCGGTCAGTGCTGCCCATGGCGCCTTTGCCGGATGGAAAGCCCTGGGGCAGCAGGAGCGCGCACGGCTGATCAATGCCCTGGCCGATGCAGTGGAGGCCGACAGTGAACGCCTGGCGCGGATCGATGCCCTGGACGTTGGGCGCTGCATCAGTGAAGTGCGCAAGGACTACCAAACCGCAGTGCGGCACTACCGCTACTTTGCCTCGGTGATCCTGGCCCATGAGGACCATGGTCGCGAGATCGCTGGTGGCTATGCCCTGGGCAAGCGTGAGCCCCTGGGCGTTTGCGGGCAGATCATTCCCTGGAACGCACCGGCCATCATGGCGGCATTCAAGCTGGCGCCGGCCTTGGCCGCGGGCAACACCGTGGTGCTCAAGCCCGATGAAAATGCCTCGCTGTCGACCCTGGAGCTGGGGCGGCATATCGCGCGGATTTTCCCCGCCGGGGTGGTCAACATCGTCACCGGCCTCGGTGAAGTGGTGGGGGCGGCCCTGAGTGCCCATCCGCAGGTGCGCAAACTGTCGTTCACCGGCAGCACCGAAGTGGGCAGGATTGTCGCCGGGGTGGCTGCCGAGCGCCTGGTGCCGGCGACCCTGGAGCTGGGGGGCAAGAGCGCGAATATCGTCTTTGCCGATGTCGAGGACCTTGACGCCGTGGTGGATAACGCCACCTTCGCGGCGATTCACAACAACGGCCAGTCGTGCCTGGCCGGCACCCGGCTGTTTGTCCACGGGGATATTTTCGAGGCCTTCAAGGACAAGCTGATCGAGTCGTTCCGGCGGGTCAGGGTCGGCTCGCCCCTGGATGAAGAATCCCGGGTCAGTTGCCTGGTCTCGGCCCATCAGGGGCGCAAGGTCCTGGAATACATCGATATCGGCATAGCCGAGGGCGCCACGCTGCTGGTAGGGGGCGCACGGGCCGAAGTTGCCGGTTGCGAGGCGGGCTATTTCATCCAGCCCACGGTGTTGCTCGCCGGCAATCACATGCGTATTTGCCAGGAAGAGATTTTCGGTCCGGTGCTGTCGTTGATCCAGTGGAACGATTACGAAGAGATGATCGCCCAGGCCAATGACACCGAATACGGCCTGGCCGCCGGGATCTATACCGCGAACCTGAAGAACGCCATGGCCACCGCCAACCGTCTGGAGGCTGGTTCGGTGTGGATCAACCGCTACTCCAATATCAGTGATGGCACCGCCTTTGGCGGCTACAAGAACAGTGGCATCGGCCGTGAGTTCTGCCGCGAAACCCTGAATGCCTATACCCAGGTCAAGACGATTACCGTTCAGGCTGAAGTGCCGGCACCCTGGTTTGCTCCGCGTTAACTGCCAAGGGTTTTCCCAACTTCAGAGATGAACTTCTCAGGGCGGGCTGTGTTCGGTTGATTATCGAGTTGATGATTGCGAGTTGAATCGCCTGGCTCTTTCGAAGAGCAGGGTCCGCCTGCTGATTTGTGCTGATCATGCATATTGCCGGGTCTGCTTTTATTAACTTTTATCACCGTCGGCAGTAACTTTTGCGAAGCGGTCGGTGGGCTTTAGTTACCCGCAGGGCATTAACCTGCTGGGGGTAACAAATGAGGGTTATCGTCAATTGCAGTGCAGGTTCCTACACTTCGAGCCCTTAATCGATCGAATGTGGAGAGTGCAACAATGCGTTTACGCGACCTTGGCATCACCTTGGGTTCGGGTACCCCAGGCGTCTACAACGCTATTACCGATGTGCCCGGCGTGCGGGTCGGCCATCACACCCTCAGCCTGGAAACCGCCGAGGCGTCGATTCATACCGGGGTGACGGTGATCGAGCCGCGCAGCGGATCGGCGCACCTGGAACCCTGCTTTGCCGGGGTCCATGTGCTCAATGGCAATGGTGACGCCACGGGCCTGGAGTGGATTCGCGAGGCGGGCCTGCTGGCTTCGCCGATTGCCTACACCAACACCCACAGCGTGGGTGTGGTCCGCGATGCGCTGGTGGCGGCCGAGCGGGAGATGGCCAGGCAACACACCTACTGGTGCATGCCGGTGGTGCTGGAGACCTACGACGGGGTGCTGAGCGATATCTGGGGGCAGCATGTCACGGCCGAGCATGTGGCGGCGGCCCTGGGCGAGGCACGTTCGGGGCCGGTGGCCGAGGGCAATGTCGGCGGCGGCACCGGGATGATTTGCCATGAATTCAAGGGGGGCATCGGCACTGCATCGCGGGTCTTGAGCCAGGAGCAGGGGGGCTGGACCGTGGGTGCACTGGTACAGGCCAACTATGGCGTGCGCGAAGAGTTGCGCGTAGCGGGCTACCCGGTGGGCCGGGTGCTGGCTGAGGTGGCATCGCCGTTCAAGGGCGCGGGCCATGTCGGCGAGCCGGGCATGGGTTCGATCGTCATCACCATTGCCACCGATGCACCCTTGTTGCCGCACCAGTGCACCCGGCTGGCACAGCGAGCCAGTGTCGGCCTGGCCCGGGTCGGTGGCGGGACTGAGGATTCCAGCGGCGATATCTTCCTGGCGTTCTCGGTGGGCAACCGCAACCTGCCGGTGGCCAACCACGGGCATCCGGGGGCACCGACCACGGCTGTGCAAATGGTCAACAACGACTACATCTCGGCACTGTTCCTGGCCGCTGCGGATGCTGTGGAGGAGGCGATCCTGAATGCGATGCTGGCCGCCGATGACCTGAGCGGCTGTGGCCGCCAAGTCCTGGCCTTGAAGCCCGAGGGCCTGCTGGCGGCCCTGGAGCAGGTGGGCTGGCGCCGCTGAAAGCGATGGCCCGGCACCCGCTGACGGGTTGCCTGACCGACCGCTGCGGGTGCCCGCAGCCGGGCCGATCCACGATTTGATCTGGCGAGCGCACCTTGAGTGGTCCGCTCGCTTTTTTTTGCCTCTCTAGCCTTGCTCGCCACCTTCCTGGGCCTGCAGGAACAGGGCGAACAGCTCGGACTGGGACTTGATCCCCAGCTTGCTGTACAGGTGCTTGCGATGCACCTTCACGGTTTCGGCGGAAATCGCCAGCTTGCGCGCGATTTCCTTGTTCGAGCAGCCGCTGAGCAGCAGTTGAACCACTTCCATTTCCCGTGCCGAAAGGGCCGTGCCTGATTGCCAGGTGGCCTGTTCCAGGCGGCTCTGCCAGCTGGGCGCGGGCTGGGGCAGATCCGCCGGCTCGCGCTCGAACACCAGGCGCTGGCGCATCAGCGCCGCCACCCAGGGCTGGACCAGCCCCAGCAGGGCGGTCTGCTCGGGGCTGAAGCGGCACTGGCAGCCCAGGGACAGGCTGAGGGTGCGCTGGCCATCGAGCTGGACATTGATGTGCACCTCGTCGGCCACCACGTTGAGGCGGAAATAGCGCTGGTAGTAGTCGGTCTGCTCGAAGCATTCCGGGGCCACGTCCTCCAGGCGAAACAGGCCGCTGCGGGGCGTTTCCCGGTTGTGGATGTAGAACGGGTCCAGCAGGTACAGGCCCTTGAGGTAGTCCTGGAACAGGGCGTCCGGCTCGCCGTCTGCCGCCGCGGACTCGGCCAGGACCCGGGGCCGGCCAGGGCTGAAGATCAGCACCACCCAGTTGTCCACCGGCACGTAGTGGCGGAGCAGGCGTACCAGCGCGCTCCAGAAATGCTCCTGGTCCAGGGTTTCGATCAAGCGGCCCACGGCGTCGTGCCAGGCCACATCCTGCAAGGTCAGGTGCGTTTCGCTACCCATAGCGGGGTACCCCATCGAAGTGATTCTTTGCCGCTGTGCGGCGCTCCATACTCCAAGGGTCGCCGGTGCCTGTAGCGGCCATCGGCGACGCCTCCAACGCGTGCAAGGATCAGAGATGAAGATTGAACTGGTGCAACTGGCTGGCCGTGACGGCGACAGCGTTTATAACCTGGGGCGGGTGCTCGAAGCCATTACAACCTGCGCCGCGGACACCGATCTGCTGGTGTTTCCGGAAACCTGCCTGAGCGGGTTCGTCGGCGCCGAACAATTGCCGCTGTGCGCCGAGCCCCTCGACGGGCCGAGCGTGCAGGCGGTGCTGCAGGTGGTGCGCCAGCGCAATGTGGCGGTGGTCATCGGCCTGGCGGAAAGTGCCGAAGGCCACTACTACAACAGCTCGTTGCTGCTGACCCCCGAAGGCATCGCGCTGCATTACCGCAAGACCCATCTGTGGCCCTCGGAGCGCGGCGACTTTCGCCCCGGTGACCGCTATGCCACGGTGCTGTGGAAGGGCCTGCGGGTCGGCCTCCTGATCTGCTACGACATCGAGCTGCCGGAAAGCGCTCGGGCCCTGGCGCAGCTGGGGGCCGAGCTGATCATCGTCAGCAACGGCAATATGGACCCTTATGGGCCGGTGCACCGCACCGCGATCATGGCCCGGGCCCAGGAGAACCAGCTGTTCGCGGTGATGGTCAATCGGGTCGGCGAGGGCGACGACGGGCTGGTGTTCGCCGGTGGCAGCGCCGCCATCGATCCGTTCGGCCGGGTGCTGTTCGAGGCCGGGCGCGATGAGTGCCGGCAGGTGGTCAGCCTCGATCCGCAGCAGCTCCAGGCTGCCCGCCGCGATTACCACTACCTCAGCGACCGTCGCTTGTTCTTGAACGGCGAACGCATCGACCACCCGGACGGTCGTCGTGAACTGTTGATTCCCTGACTCAGCTTCAGCGCTCTGATTCCTGCCACAACAATCCCACTATCAGCAGGCACGGTGCTGTCCCCCCAGGGGCGGAAGCCGGCGCTGTGGAGTATCCCGATGACAAGCATGCGCTGCGCCCGACGGGCCCTGGCCTTGGTGTTCAGTTTCAGCCTGGCCTGCGCCGCCAGCGCCGAGCCCCAGGTACACATCTACAACTGGTACGACTTTATCGCCCCGGACACCACCAAGGACTTCCAGGCGCAAACCTCGATCGTTGCGACCTACGACGTGTTCGACAACAGCGATGTCATGCAGAGCAAGCTGATGGCCGGGCGCAGCGGCTACGACGTGGTGGTGGCCACCGGCGACCTGCTGCCGAACCTGATCAAGGCCGGGGTGCTCAAGGAGCTGGACCGCAGCCAATTGCCCAACTGGTCCCACCTGGACCCGCAGATCCTGGCCAAGGTCCAGGGCAACGACCCGGGCAACCGCTACGCCGTGCCCTACCTGTGGGGCACCACCGGCATCGGCTATGACGCCGACAAGGTCAGGGCGATCCTCGGCGCCGACGCGCCGGTGGATTCCTGGGACCTGATCTTCAAGGAAGACAACCTGGCCAAGCTCAGCCAGTGCGGCGTGGCCATGCTGGATGCCCCAGGCGAAGTAATTCCCATCGCCTTGCACTACCTGGGCCTGCCCTACAACAGCCAGAAGCCCGAGGACTATCGCCAGGCCGAGGCCCTGTTGCTGAAGCTGCGCCCCTATGTGCGCTACTTCGATTCCTCGAAATTCATCACCGACCTGGCCAACGGCAATATCTGCGTGGTGCTGGGCTGGGCCGGTGGCGTGCTGGACGCCAGGACCGCCTCGGAAGCGGCCGGCAATGGCCGGCATATCGAATACCGCATCCCTGGGGAGGGCGCGCCGATCTGGGTCGAAAGCCTGGTGCTGCTCAACGATGCACCCAACCCGCAACAGGGGCTGCAGTTCATCGACTACATGCTGCGCCCGGCAGTGATCGCCCAGACCACCAACTACCTGAAGTACCCCAACGGCAACCTGGCCGCCAAGGCGCTGATCGAGCAGAAGATCCGCGACAACCCCAGCGTCTACCCGAGCCAGGCGGTGCTCGACACTCTGTTCCCGCTGGAGCCGCTGCCGTTGAAACTGGAGCGGGTACGCACCCGGGTCTGGAGCAAGGTCAAGAGCGGCAGCTAGCGGTGCCGGTGGTGGCTTGGACCCGGCTCCGCGGTCACGGGCGCGGGCAGGCCAGGCGGGTTCTGTGGGCCATCAGCAACAGCGCGCTGCCGAGCACGAGGAACACGATCAGCGCGCTGTTGATCGCCCGGGCCATGCCGGATGAGTCCACCAGCAGGCCGAGGGGAATCGGCACGGCATTGAAGCCGTAGATGGTCATGTAGAAGTAGGCGATGAGCGTGCCGTGGCTACGGCCTTGGGCCAGTTGGTTGATCAGCCGGGCACTGCCGACGAAGATTGCGCCGTAGGCGTAGCCGCCGACGATCATGGCCAGCACCGCCAACAGCAAGGAGCCCTGGTAGAAGGCCATCAGCAGCATGACGAAGGCCAGGTTCTGGCACAGCAGGCCGCCCAGCAGGGCGCGCCGGGCCTCCAGGCGCTGGCAGAACAGCTGGCTGGCCCCGGCGATCAGCAGATAGGCGCAAATGCCGTAGCCGAATATTCCGTGGTCCTGCAGCCCCAGCAGTTGCTCGGCGGCTCCAGGGCCGATGACGAACACGCAGGCGGCAAACGACCAACTGAAAAACACCGCCCAGGCGCACAGGTGATAGGGCAGGCCAATGCCCTGCAGGCTCTGGACCAGCCCGGGGGACTTGATCGGCGGCGGGTCGGCAACGGTCGGCGCTAGGGTCGGCGCTGACGGCCAGCATCCCAGCACACCGACGCAGGCCGCCAGCCCCAGGAGCATGATCAACCAGAACGGCAGCATCAGGGGATAGAGCTCCAGCTGCAGGGCGGCACCGCTGAGCAGCGGGCCCAGGGCCAGCCCGCTGACCATCGCCAGGGTGGCCAGCAGCGCCGCGAGCTTGCCGTTGTCGGCGGGGCCGAAGCGCAACAGCGCCAGGTTGATCCCGACGGTCATCGCCCCCGAGCCCAGGCCTGCGATCAGCCGCCCGCTACCCAGTTGCCACAGGGAGTTGCCCTGGGAAAAAAGCCAGGCGCCCAGCACCACCAGGCTGGCGGCGGGCAGCAAGAGCTTGCGCAGGTCCGGCAGGCGCCCGGCGATCCCGGCCAGGGTCAGCAGCGACAGCAGGACGCCGACGCCGTACACGCCGAAGATCAACGTCAGCTCTACGGCGCTCAACTGCAACTGTTGCTTATAGAAGGGGTACAGCGGCGTCGGCACGCTGCTGTTCATCAAGGACACCATCAGTGACAGCGTCAGAAAGACCAGAAAGATTCGGGACGGCGCTTTATTGCAGGCGTGAGTGTTCGTGGACATGAGTTATCCAGGCCAATGGTTGTATCTGCATGGCAGTAAGGGGGACGCAGGAAGAGCAGGTTGGCGGGCAGGTTACCGCTCGGGACGATAACCCAGGTGCTGTGCCGGCCCCGTCTCGGGACAGGGACTTCGAGCGCCAGGGGCTGAAATACCCCCGCTCAAACCCTCCGGCAAATGATAGCGCCGGCCCTGGCCACTACCATGCTTGAAACCCCCGAGTTGTTTCTTCTGCGTCCAGCCGGCGCCTTGTGGGGCAAGACGCCACTCAGCCCGGCGGCAACAGGCGCAACGGGTCGACGGGCACGCTGTTGGCGCGGATCTCGAAATACAACTGGGCGCGGTCGGTGTCCTGGGACCCGGCCTCGGCGATCTTCTGGCCCTTGATTACCATCTGGCCCTCCTTGACCACCAGGCGGCTGTTGTAGGCGTAGGTGCTGGTGTAGGAGGGGCCGTGCTGGAGGATCATCAGGTTGCCGTAGCCGCGCATATAGCCGGCGAACGCCACCTTGCCGCCCAGGGTGGCGTGGATCGGCTGGCCCTGGGTGGTGGCGATGCGGATGCCCTGGTTGAGCTTGCCGGTGGGCGAGAAGCGGCCGATCAGCACCCCGCGCAGTGGCCAGCTCCAGCCCTGCAAGGTGACCTTGGGCATCGGCGGGGCAGGCGGCGCGGCCTTGCCCTTGCTCTTGCTGGCGGTGCTGCGCGACTTGCTGCTGACCACCCGGGTGGTCCTGGCCGCACCGCCAACCCGCAGCACCTGGCCGACTTCCACGGTATAGGGCGCCCGGAGGCCGTTGAGCCGCGCCACTTCCTTCCAGTTCGTGCCATTGCGGCTGGCAATCGAATACAGCGTGTCACCACGCTTGACCCGATACTCACCGGCCTTGAGGGGCGCGTTGCCGCCAGGGCTGGAGGAATTGGAGCTGCAGGCCGATACCGCCAGCAGTAGTGCAATCAATAGAAGTCTTACCAACACACGGCAACCATTAAGTCCTGATAAAGCCCTGCAGCTCGAGCTGCCCGCGACGCGCCAGGCAAGCCGGCAACTATACCTGTTTGCGACTTGAGAGGCGCGCTATAGACCGCAACAAGCAGCGTTAAATTCAATCAGGATGTCACCGCGTGCAGGGCCTTGTCCGCCGTTTCCCTGTCCGGGGAGCTGCCAGTGCGCAAACTTAATGAACCCTCGCTTGCGCCGCCCACCTAAAGCAGTTCAGACCGGGAGGAACTTCATGCCTATCGAATACATCTGGATCGCTCTGGCAGTGCTGGTGCTGCTGGCCGAACTCTGGGCCATCAAGGCTTTGCTCAAAAGCGCTGCGCGGGCCGAAAACAAGGGGCTGTGGATCGTGGTGATCATCTTTTTACCCTTGCTGGGGCTGCTGCTCTGGCTCTGCGTCGGCCCCAAGGCGTTGAGCCGTGACGCCGCCGCGTCGAATGCCGGCAAAGGCTGAGACGCAGTATTGACTGCATAACCGAGGAAGACCTTGCCGTGCCCAGAATCCTCATGTCCCAGGTGGATGAAGCCGAACTCAGCGAGCACAACGCCAAGATGTTCGGCTCACCCAAGGAGCGCCTGGACTTCTACCGCCGGGAAATCCAGTACGAAACCACCATCCTGGCCAACCGCACCGACGCGTACCTGACGGCCCAGGCCTTTCTGGTGATCGCCTTCGCGTCCTGCATGGCCAACCTCAATCCGGAGTGGGGCAAGCTCTTTACCCTGTCGGTGCCGCCGTTTCTGGCGTTGCTGGGAATCCTCAGTTCCCTCAATGCCTGGCCGGGGATCAGGGCCGCGTACGAGATCATCGATCACTGGCACTTCAAGCAGAGCCACCTGCTGCACAGTGAGCCGCTGATGGGCCTGGCCTACGACGAATCGCCACTGTTCTGCGAGAGCGAATCGAGCCACAAGGGCTATCGCAAGTCGTTGCTGTTTTCCATGCGCTCCCCCTGGTTGTTCGCGGTGTTCTGGCTGCTGTTGGGGAGCTGGGCGGTGTACATCCAGGTGACCAACCCGGGGTCTTGAGCCGGCTCATGGGTGGGCGCGGCACATCCGGCCAAACCTTCGGGAGCCCGCGTGGTCAGTCAGGGTAGGAGCCCGGCAAGAAGGGCATCGGGAGAAGGGGCATGAGCATTGTCTGTCTGGTGCGTGGTTGCCGGTGGTGCACCAAAGAACAACCCAGCGAGGGCCAGTTGCTGTGTCAGCGCTGCCTGCGCTGCGGCACGCAACGCTACCGGCACATGACCACCCGCCTGCCGGCTTGACGGGGGAGCAGGCGAGCGCGGCCCCTGGCCACGCTCGCGGGTCACTCAGTGCGGTGCGCGGTGAATGGTCTTGAGCAGGTCTTCAGGGCTGATATGGCCGACAACGGAATCGCCGGCGCTGCCTGGTAGCGGCAGGTCGAGGATATGGCCCTTGATCTTGCCCACCACGTGCATTTCGCAGGGCTTGCAGTCGAACTTCAGGGTCAGCACTTCGTCACCGTGCACCAGTTGCATCGGCGCCACCTTGGTGCGCACGCCGGTCACGCCCTTGGCCTGCTTGGGGCACAGGTTGAAGGAGAAGCGCAGGCAGTGCTTGGTGATCATCACCGGCACGTCGCCGTGCTCTTCGTGGGCCTCGAACGCAGCGTCGATCAACTGCACCCCGTGGCGGTGGTAGAAGTCCCGGGCCTTCTGGTTGTAGACGTTGGCCAGGAACGACAGGTGCGACTCCGGGTACACCGGCGGCGGGTTGCTCTCGGCCTTGCGGCTACCCCGTGGGTGCGCGGTGATGCGTGCCGCATCCAGGGCTTCGATCGCCTCACGGCGCAGGGCCTTGAGCTGGGAGTTGGGAATGAAATACGCCTGGGGCGCGTCCAGCTTGATGTCGGTGGCGTGGTAGAGGGTGGTGCCCAGTTGCCCCAGCAGGTCGCGCAATTGCTCCAGGGCCTGTTCCGGTTTGTTGGCCACGCCGAACGGGCCATCCAGGGTGACGCTGGCCTTGATGCCTTCTTCGCTGGTGGCGCTCAGTTCCAGACGCTCCGCGCTCAAGCGTGCGAGCCAGGACAGGCCGATGCGGCGCTCGGAAGAGGTGCGGGTCAGGGCCTGTTGCCAGTTGTGGTCGAGGTTGCGGCTCAGGGGATGGTTGGGCCGCAGGCGATGCAGGCCTTCGGGCATCTCGTTGGGCTCGACCCGATAGCGGTAGCGCTTCTCGCCGTCTTCCTCGAATTCGCCGCGGGCCTCGGCGATGTTGGCGCGAAAGCCCACCACTTCACGCTTGACCAGCAGGTTGAGGCCGTCGCCGTTGGACAGCGGCTCGAAGGTCACCACTTGCAGGTCGCGCTTGCCGACTTTTTCCACGGTGCCCACTGGCAGACCGGTGAAGGTCGGCGAATCGAAGGCGCCGATGTCGATCTTGCGCTCACTGACGAAATAGTCGGTGCTGCCACGGTGGAAGGTCTTGTCCGGGTCGGGGACGAAGAAGTGCGCGGTGCGGCCGCTGGACGCCCGGGCCAGGTCCGGACGGTCTTCGAGAACGTCGTCCAGGCGCTGGCGGTAGTAGGCCGTGATGTTCTTCACATAGGCCATGTCCTTGTAGCGCCCCTCGATCTTGAACGAGCGCACGCCGGCTTCCACCAGGGCGCGGATGTTGGCGCTCTGGTTGTTGTCCTTCATCGACAGCAGGTGTTTCTCGTAGGCGATCACGCCGCCGTGCTCGTCCTTGAGGGTGTAGGGCAGGCGGCAGGCCTGGGAGCAGTCGCCACGGTTGGCGCTGCGCCCGGTCTGGGCGTGGGAGATATTGCACTGGCCGGAAAACGCCACGCACAGGGCGCCGTGAATGAAGAACTCGATGGCCGCGTCGGTTTCGGCGGCAATCGCGCTGATTTCCTTCAGGTTCAGTTCACGGGCCAATACCAACTGCGAGAAACCGGCCTGGTCGAGAAACCTGGCCCGCTCCAGGGTGCGGATATCGGTCTGGGTGCTGGCGTGCAGCTCGATGGGCGGAATGTCCAGCTCCATCACCCCCAGGTCCTGGACGATCAACGCATCGACCCCTGCGTCGTACAACTGGTGGATCAGCTTGCGCGCCGGTTCCAGCTCGTTGTCGTGGAGGATGGTGTTGAGGGTGGTGAAGACCCGGGCGTGATAGCGCCGGGCGAACTCCACCAACTGGGCGATTTCACCCACCTCGTTGCTGGCGTTATGACGGGCGCCGAAGCTCGGGCCGCCGATGTACACGGCGTCGGCGCCATGCAGGATGGCCTCGCGGGCGATGGCCACATCGCGGGCAGGGCTGAGCAGTTCCAGGTGATGCTTGGGCAAGGACATATTTTTTTAATCAGGCTTGTCACGGTCGAGGCGCGCATTGTAGCGGCGAAACGCTCGACCGGCACCTGTGTGCTGCCCGATGGCGGCCGCCGGCATCGCACGGCCGCAGCTGTGGCAGCCGGTTCAGCCCTTGGCGGCCATCGCGGTGACTTCCACACGCATGCCTTCCACTGCCAGGGCGGCGACGCCGACCGCAGCGCGCACGGGCCAGGGCTTGGCGAAGAAGCGCTGGTAGACCTGGTTGAAGGCGGCGCGGTCGGCCATGTCGGTGAGGTAGATGGTCAGGTGCAGGACCCGGTCCATGGAGCTGCCGGCACCTTCGAGGGCCACCTTCAGCGCCTGCAGGGTGCATTCGCTCTGCGCGCTGATGTCGCCCAGTTCCAGGCTGCCGTCGGCGCGGGTGGGGATCTGGGTGGAAACCAGCAGGCCGCCGAAGCCGGCAACGTCGGAGGAAATGGAGTCGGCGTCGGGATCGGGAATGAAGGTCAGGTCCGGATTGGTCATGGAGAGCTCTTGTGGCATGGGGAAAAGGGTGATCTGCCGGGCAGTTTAAGGGTAAAGCGAGGTGACGGATATTCTGCCGAGCGCCTGATCCGCTCAGAACTGCAGGCTGAGCATTCTGGCCAGGCGCTGGTGGTGGTCCTCGCGCGAGCGGTTGCAGGCTTTCAGGGTCGTTTGCAGGCACTGGATAAAGCAGCGGGCGGCCGAGTCCAGGGGCTGGTCGCGCAGGTGAATCACACTGATGTCGGCCTCTTCGAGGGGCTCCTCCAGCTCCAGCGCCTGGGCGCTTTCGCGCAAGGGGGCGCACAGGAGCATGGGCTCGGGGGAGTAGCCGAGCATGCCGGCATCGACGATCAGGCTGCTGAGCATGGCGCTGGACTGGGCACACACGATGCGTCCGGGCGGCACGCTGAAGCCGTGCCGGCTGAACAGTTCATGGATCACCGCAGCGTAGCTGGACTGGCTGAAGTTCATTACCCAGTCTTCATCGAGCAATTGCCCCAGTGAGCGGGCGGCGCGTTGCGGGTGAGCGCGCGATGCCAGAACCCGCATGCGATAGCGCGCCAGGGGCAGATGGACGAACTCCTGGGCGGGCAGGGCACTGGCAGGGCCCAGGGTCAGGTGCATCAGACCGCTGCGCAGCAACGGCAGGCTGACCGCCTGCAAGCCTTCGTACAACTCCAGTTGAACGGCCGGCAGCGCTTGGCGAAAAGCCCGCACGGCCGGGGCCAGGAGCGTCTGCCCAAGCCAGGGTGTGACCCCGACGCAGAGCCTGGACGGGGTTTCTCCGCGCAGGCTGGCCAAATCCCTCTGGGCATTTTGCAACTGGTTGGCGATCTGCGTGGCGTGGGGCAGCAGGATCTGCCCCGCGGTCGTCAGCCGTGCGCCCCCTGCATGGCGGGTCAGCAAGGGCAGGCCCTGTTCATCCTCCAGCTCGCGCAGGGCCCGGGTCACGGCCGCCTGGGACAATCCCAGCCCGCGAGCGGCGGCGCGTATCCCACCGCCCTCGGCCACCGCGATCAACGCCTGCAATTGATGCAACTTCACGGGCTTGCCTCTCCTGAATACCAAAGGTTGTCACGACAACGTTTTTGCGGCTTATGTCCGCCGGTTCGCGGCGCTAGGTTAGCCACAAGGCCTGGACCGGTTCAATGGCGGTGCCAGCCTTCCTTGACGCTCAGGACATAACCCCATGCATAAAACCTGGATAACCCCCGGCATCGCCGATATCACCCCGGCCATGATCGAACTCAGGCAGGCGATCCACGCCGAGCCCGAGCTGGGCTACGAAGAATTCCTCACCCGGGAGCGGGTGATCCACCACCTGCGCGAATGGGGCTACGAGGTCCATCAGCACCTGGCCGGCACCGCGGTGGTGGGCACCTTGCGCAATGGCAGCGGGCCGTCCCTGGGGCTGCGGGCAGAACTGGATGCCTTGCCGATACAAGAACAGGGGCAACAACCGTGGCGCAGCCGCACCCCCGGCAAGATGCACGCCTGTGGCCATGACGGGCACATCGCGATGCTGCTGGCCGCAGCCTGCGAACTGGCCCGGGAACGGACCTGGCGCGGCACCCTGCACCTGTTCTTCCAGCCGGCGGAGGAGGGCCACGGGGGTTCCGGGGCCAAGCGCATGCTCGATGAGGGCGTGTTCGAACTGTTTCCCTGCGCTGCCATCTTCGCCTTGCACAATTCACCGGGCATGCCGCTCGGCCAGTTCGGAGTGCTCGGCGGGCCCTGCATGGCCTCGACCGACAGCATACGCATCCTCATCCATGGCACCGGCGGGCATGGCGCCATGCCGGACAAGGCGGTGGATCCGGTGCTGGTCGGTGCGTCCCTGGTCATGGCGTTGCAGAGCGTGGTCTCGCGCAATGCGCCACCCAGCGAAACCGCGATTATCACCGTCGGTGCGTTTCTCGCCGGTGATGCGCCCAACGTGATCCCCGAGCAAGCGGAGCTGCGCCTGAGTGTCCGGGCGCTGCAGCCCCAGGTGCGGCAGATGCTCAGACAACGGATCGAGGACCTGGCACGCCTGCATGCCCAGGGTTATGGCGCCAGGGCCGAGGTGATCGTTGGCGAAGGTTATCCGGTGCTGGTCAACGATCCGAGCGCCAGCCACCTGGCCGCCGAGGTGATCCGCGATTGGCTGGGCGAGCAGGGCCTGGTGCAGGGCATGCGCCCGATATGCGCCAGCGATGACTTCGCCTACTGGCTGGAACAGGTGCCGGGCTGTTACCTGCTGATCGGCAACGGCGACGGCGTGGGCAGCTGTGAGGTGCATAACCCGGGGTATGACTTCAATGACCAGGCCCTGCCGTTGGGGGCCAGTTTCTGGGTCCGGCTGGCACAGCGTTTTCTGGCCTGAATCGACAACCTGAGAGGATCCGTTGATGACAACAAAAGCAACAACAACCCTGCTCGAAACCTGCACCGAATCAAGCCCGCCGAAGAATCCCCGGGCCATTGCCGTGATCTGCGTGGGCAACGCCCTGGAGTTCTACGACTTCCTGGTCTACAGCATGCTGGCGACCCTGATGGCCCGGCTGTTCTTTCCCTTTGGCGACCACTCGCTGATTCCCCTGATGCTGTCACTGGCGGTGTTCGGCACCGGGTTCGTGATGCGCCCGCTGGGAGGCCTGGTGATCGGCCTGTACGCCGACCGCGTGGGCCGCAAAGCGGCATTGCGCCTGACCCTGTGGCTGATGGCCATCGGCTCGTTGCTGTTCACCGTGGCCCCCACCTATGCCCAGGCCGGGCTGTTCGGGCCGGCCGTGATCATCGTGGCCCGGTTGATCCAGGGGTTTGCCGTTGGCGGCCAGATCGGCACCTCCACCACCATGCTGATGGAGTATGCGGACAAGCATTCACGGGGCTACTACTGCAGCTGGCAAACCTTCAGCCAGAGCCTTGGTATCGTCTTTGGCGGGGTACTGGTGATGGGCCTGAGCAATCTGCTGACGGCAGAAGCGATGGACAGCTGGGGCTGGCGACTGGTCTTTGCCATCGGCATCCTGGCGATTCCGGTCAGCGAATACATCCGCCACCGGCTGCAGGAGCCCGAGGTGCACCGCAACCTCGTCCGGCACCAGCAACGGCCCAGCAGTTCCAGCCAGGTGCAACTGTTGCTGGCGCATCCGCGGCAGATCCTCGCCGGGGTGCTGCTGGTGATCGGCGCCACGGTGCCGATCTACACCATCCAGTTCTACCTGGCCAACCATGCCATCAGTGTGTTGGGCATGCCCCTGGGCGTGGCGACCTGGGCCGCGATCTTCGCCTGCCTGCCGCCGTTGCTGCTGTCGGCCCACGCTGGCCGTCTGAGTGATCGCATCGGGCGCCGCAAGTCGATCTTCTGGCCATTGCCGATTCTGCTGGTGGCGATCTATCCGGCGTTCCTGCTCATCAACCAGCACCCGAACATCGGAGTCCTGTTGCTGGTGGTGACCTTGCTCAGCATCCCCTTGACCTACACCATCGTGCCTAACTTGGCGATCCTGCCGGAGCTGTTTCCGGTGCAGATCAGGGCCAGCGGCATGTCCATCGCCTATTGCGTGGGGGTGGCCCTGTTCGGCGGCTTTACCCAGCTCTTCGCCACGGGCCTGGTCAGTCTCACCGGCAATCCGAATGCGCCGGCCTGGTACATGTTTGCCGCCATTGTGCTGTCCCTGGTGGGGCTGAAACTGGCCCCTGAAACCGCAGGCAAGGAACTGGACTGAGTGCAAGCTCAGGGATGAGCCCCAGGCACACAGCCTGGTCAGCGGGCCTGCTCGCCAGGCCCGTCCTGCAAGGCCCCATGCAGAAACATCCGCAGCAATGCGTCGGCCGAATTGGCGCTGGCTGCACGCCCGCGGCGCTCGGCATCCACCATGCCGTAGATCAAGGTGATGAAGAGCTCGGTGAAGATCGCCGCGGTGATATCGATGCGCAGTATTCCCTGCTGCTGGCCCCGCAGGAAAAAATCGTCAAGGGCATCGAGGTAGAACCGCCAGGGCGAATCTTCGCCGCTCACTTCAAGAAAATCCGGGCGGTAGCGGGCAATCAGGAAGGCCAGCAGCTCCCGGTGCGCCAGGTGTTCGTCGATCAGCCACGCCAGGGCCTCGAGGGGCGCGGCCTGCTGCAATCGAGCATTGTCGATGATGCGTTCGAGCACACCCCGGGCATGGGCTTCCAGCCTGTGCCCGAGGTTTTCCCGGGTGCCGCAGAAGCGGTGCAGGGTGGCCTTGCTGACCCCGGCCAATTGCGCCAGTTCACGCATGGTGGCCCGAGGACGGTCGATAAAGGCCAGGGTCAGGCGCTTGAGAAGACGCTCATCATGAGGCTGTGCAGCCTGGGCGATTTGCGCTGGGCGTGAGGAATTGACGAACGCGTGCATGTCGAGGGTCGTTCTCCAAGGTGAAGAGGCGAAGCCTTAAATATTTCATATGAGACATATTTGACTCATCAGGATTTGAAAAGTACCATTCGAGCCGTTTCCAGACAAGGCCGGGTGATACATGGGCAATTTGCGTGCAGTAGGGATGGCCGGCTCGTTGGCAGTCGCCATCATGTTGGCCGGATGTGGACCGGCAAGTGAACAGCAGGAAGCCGCCGAAGTAGCGTTTCCGGTACAAGTGGTCGCCGTGGTGGCCGAGCCCCTGACGTTGGTGTCGGAACTGCCTGGGCGGGTCGAACCGATGCGGGTTGCCGAGGTGCGGGCCCGGGTCGCAGGCATCGTCCTGCACAAGCGTTTCGACGAAGGGGCCGACGTCAAGGCCGGCGATCTGCTGTTCCAGATCGATCCGGCGCCGCTCAAGGCGGCGCTGTCCCGGGCTGAGGCCGAGCTGGCCCGCACCCAGTCGGTGGTCCTGGAGGCCCAGGCTCGGGTCAAGCGTTATGAGCCACTGGTGAAGATCGAGGCGGTCAGCCAGCAGGACTTCGACACCGCCAGTGCTGATTTGCGCAGTGCCCAGGCGGCCACCCGTAGCGCCCAGGCCGACCTGGAAAACGCGCGCCTGAACCTGGGCTATGCCTCGGTGACCGCGCCGATTTCCGGACGGGTCGGGCGAGCCCTGGTGACCGAGGGTGCGCTGGTGGGGCAGGGCGAGGCGACCTTGATGGCGCGTATCCAGCAGTTGGATCCGATCTACGTCGACTTCAACCAGTCTGCCGCCGACGCCTTGCGCCTGCGCCAGTCCTTCAAGGATGGCAGCCTGGCAGCCGGCGATAGCCGTGCCTTGTCGATCCGCGTCGACGGCACCTCCTATGAGCGCCAGGGCGCGCTGCAATTCACCGATGTAGCGGTGGACCGCAGCACTGGCCAGGTTTCCCTGCGGGGCAGGTTCGACAACGCCGACGGCATCCTGCTGCCGGGCATGTACGTGCGGGTGCGTACCCCGCAGGGTACCGACAACCAGGCGATCCTGGTGCCGCAGCGGGCAGTCCAGCGCGGCGGTGACGGCAACGCCCGGGTGCTGGTAGTGGACGAGGACGGCCGGGCCCAGGTGCGCGGGGTGCGCACCGGAACCATGCAGGGTTCGCGCTGGCAGATCAGCGAAGGGCTCAAGAGCGGTGACCAGGTCATCGTTGGCGGTAGTGCAGGCTTGCAGCCGGGCACCAAGGTCGCGCCGCAGCAGGCGCTTGAGCAACAGGCCCTGGGTCATTGAGACCCGGATCGCCACGAGGATCAGCAATGTCTCTGTTTTTTATCAAGCGCCCGAACTTTTCCTGGGTCATGGCGCTGTTCATCTCCCTGGCTGGCCTGCTGGTGATTCCAGCACTGCCCGTGGCCCAGTACCCGAATGTGGCGCCACCGCAGATTACGGTCACTGCCACTTATCCCGGCGCGTCGGCGAAGGTGCTGGTGGATTCGGTCACCAGCGTGATCGAAGAGTCGCTCAACGGCGCCAAGCACCTGCTGTATTTCGAGTCGACCAACAACTCCAACGGCGTTGCTGAAGTGCTGGTGACGTTCGAGCCCGGCACCGACCCGCAACTGGCCCAGGTGGATGTGCAGAACCGCCTGAAGAAGGCCGAGGCGCGCATGCCCCAGGCCGTGCTGACTCAAGGCATCGAAGTCGAGCAGACCAGTGCCGGTTTCCTGTTGATCTATGCCCTGAGCTACAAGGACGCCGCAGCCAATTCGGATACCACCGCCCTGGGCGACTATGCTGCGCGCAACATCAACAACGAGCTGCGCCGCGTCCCGGGGGTGGGCAAGTTGCAGTTCTTCTCCTCCGAAGCGGCCATGCGGGTGTGGATCGACCCGCAGAAACTGGTGGGCTACGGCCTATCCATCGATGACGTGAGCAACGCCATTCGCGGGCAGAACGTGCAGGTACCGGCCGGCAGCTTCGGCGGTGCTCCCGGCAGTTCCGAGCAGGAGTTGACCGCAACCCTGGCGGTGAAGGGCACCCTGGATGACCCGCAGGAGTTCGCGCGGATTGTCCTGCGGGCCAACCAGGATGGCTCCCGGGTCGTGCTCGGCGATGTCGCGCGCCTGGCCATCGGCAGCGAGAGCTACAACTTTTCCTCGCGCCTGGACGGTAAACCAGCGGTGGCAGGCGCCATCCAGCTGTCACCGGGGGCCAACGCGATCCAGACCGCCGCGGCGGTGAAGGAGCGCCTGGCCGAGTTGTCGGCGTATTTCCCGGAAGGCGTGGAGTATTCCGTGCCCTATGACACCTCGCGCTTTGTCGAGGTGGCGATTGAAAAGGTCATCTACACCCTGATCGAAGCCATGGTCCTGGTGTTCCTGGTGATGTTCCTGTTCCTGCAGAACGTGCGCTACACGCTGATTCCGTCGATCGTGGTGCCGGTGTGCCTGGCCGGCACCCTGGCGGTGATGTACCTGCTGGGGTTCTCGGTGAACATGATGACCATGTTCGGCATGGTCCTGGCCATCGGCATCCTGGTGGACGACGCCATCGTGGTGGTGGAGAACGTCGAGCGCATCATGGCCGAAGAAGGCCTTTCGCCGGCGGCGGCCACGGTCAAGGCCATGGGCCAGGTGTCGGGAGCGATCATCGGCATCACCCTGGTGCTCTCGGCGGTGTTCATGCCGCTGGCGTTCATGTCCGGCTCGGTGGGGGTGATCTACCAGCAGTTTTCCCTGTCCCTGGCGGTATCGATCCTGTTCTCGGGTTTCCTCGCGCTGACCTTCACCCCGGCGCTGTGCGCCACGCTGCTCAAGCCGATCCCCCACGGGCATCACCACAAGGGCGGGTTCTTCGGCGCCTTCAACAACGGCTTCACTCGCCTGACCCAGCGCTACTCGCGGATGAACAGCGCGCTGGTGGCCAAAGCCGGGCGCTGCATGCTGGTGTACCTGGGGGTGGTGGTCTTGCTCGGATTCTTCTACCTGCGCCTGCCGGAATCCTTTGTCCCGGTGGAAGACCAGGGCTACGCCATTGTCGACGTGCAACTGCCACCCGGCGCGAGCCGCAGTCGCACCGACCAGACCAGCCAGGACCTGGAGCGTATGCTGATGGCCCAGGAGGCGGTGGCTTCGTCTTTCCTGGTCACCGGTTTCAGCTTCTCCGGCATGGGCGAGAACGCCGCGCTGGCGTTCCCGACCTTCAAGGACTGGTCGGTACGGGGCAAGGACCAGTCGGCCGCCGCCGTGACTGCCGCGGTGAATGAGCAGTTTTACGGCTATGGCGATGGCACCATCACTGCGGTGACGCCACCGCCGATCGACGGCCTGGGCAGCTCGGGCGGTTTCGCCCTGCGCCTGCAGGACCGTGCGGGCCTGGGTCGCCAAGCCCTGCTGGATGCCCGCGATCGCCTGCTGATGCAGGCCAACAGCAACCCGAAGATCCTCTACGCGATGATGGAAGGCCTGGCCGAGGCTCCGCAGTTGCGGCTGGACATCGACCGCGAGAAAGCCCGGGCCCTGGGCGTTACTTTCGAGACCATCAACAGCACCCTGTCCACGGCGTTCGGTTCCGCGGTGATCAACGACTTCTCCAACGCCGGGCGCCAGCAGCGGGTGGTGGTGCAGGCCGAGCAGGGCGAACGGATGACCCCGGAAAGTGTGCTCAGGCTCTATGTGCCCAATGCCAGTGGCGAGCAGGTGCCCCTCAGTGCTTTCGTCACCACCCACTGGGAGGAAGGCCCGGTGCAACTGGTGCGCTACAACGGCTACCCGTCGATCCGGATTTCCGGTGACGCCGCCCCAGGTTTCAGTACCGGCCAGGCCATGGCCGAGCTGGAACATCTGATGGCCGAGCTGCCGGCGGGCATCGGCTATTCGTGGACCGGTCTGTCCTATCAGGAAAAGCTCTCCAGCGGCCAGGCCACGCAGCTGTTCGCCCTGGCGATCCTGGTGGTGTTCCTGCTGCTGGTGGCGCTCTACGAGAGCTGGGCGATTCCCTTGACGGTGATGCTGATCGTGCCGATCGGCGCCCTGGGTGCGGTACTGGCGGTGATGCTCGCCGGCATGCCCAACGACGTGTACTTCAAGGTCGGCCTGATCACCATCATCGGCCTGGCGGCGAAGAACGCGATTCTCATCGTCGAGTTCGCCAAGGAACTGTGGGAGAAGGGCTACAGCCTGCGCGACGCCGCCATCGAGGCCGCACGCCTGCGCTTTCGCCCGATCGTCATGACCTCCCTGGCCTTCATCCTCGGCGTGGTGCCCCTGGCCCTGGCCACCGGTGCCGGGGCGGCGAGCCAGCGGGCCATCGGCACCGGGGTGATCGGCGGCATGCTCAGCGCGACCTTGCTGGGGGTGGTGTTCGTGCCGATCTGTTTTGTCTGGGTCCTGTCGCTGCTGCGCTCCAAACCCGCCACCGTCGAACAACCGGCCCCGGGCCTGGAGTGATCCCCATGCGTATTGCCGTTTTGCCCCTGTGGTTGCTGGTGCCCCTGGTCCTGGGGGGCTGCTCTCTGGCCCCGACCTATGAACGCCCGGTCGCGCCGGTGGCCGAGCACTGGAGCGGCGCCCGCCCATCCGTCTCGGCCGCCAGCGAGCTGGATTGGCAGAGCTTTATCCTCGATCCGCAACTGCGGCGCCTGGTAGGCACCGCACTGGACAACAACCGTCCGCTGCGCCAGACCCTGCTGGACATCGAACAGGCCCGGGCGCAGTACCGCATCCAGCGGGCCGAGCGGGTGCCGGGGCTGAGCGCCAGCGCCAGCGGCAATCGCCAGCGACTGCCGGCGGACCTGGCCAGCAACGGCCAGTCCGGGGTTGCCAGCACCTATCAGGTGGGCCTGGCACTGCCGGAGTACGAGCTGGACCTGTTCGGCCGGGTCAAGAGCCTCAGCGACGCGGCATTGCAGCAGTACCTGGCGACCGAGGAGGCCGCCCGCGCAGCCCGCATTGCCCTGATTGCCGAGGTCAGCCAGGCCTACCTCAGCCATGACGGCGCCCAGCGGCGCTGGCTGCTGACCCAGCAGACCCTGGCCAGCCGTGAAAGCTCCCTGGCGCTGATCAGTCAGCGCCGGGCCAGTGGGGCCGCCACCGCCCTGGATTACCAGGAGGCCCTGGGGCTGGTGGAACAGTCCCGGGCCGAACAGGAAAGCAACCTGCGCCAGAAACAACAGGCATTCAATGCCCTGGTGCTGCTGCTGGGCACCGCTGATGCGGTGCACTCCATTGCCCAGGGGCCGCACTCGCAGCCGATGCTGGTACAGGACATCGCGCCTGGTGCGCCTTCGGCGCTGTTGGAACAACGCCCGGACATCCTGGCTGCCGAGCATCGCCTGCGGGCGCGCAACGCCGATATCGGTGCGGCGCGCGCGGCGTTTTTCCCGCGGATCAGCCTGACCGGCAGCCTCGGCACCTCCAGTGCGCAGGTGTCCGGCCTGTTCGACGGCGGCTCGCGCTCCTGGAGCTTCGTGCCGACCCTGTCGCTGCCCTTGTTCGATGCCGGCCGCAATCGCGCCGGACTGAGCCTGGCCGAAGCCCGCAAGGATTCTGCCGTGGCAGCCTATGAAGGCACGATACAAGTGGCCTTTCGTGAAGTCGCCGATGCCCTGGCGGCCACTGATACCTTGCGCCGCGAAGAGGCCGCACGGCGCGCCTTGGCCGGCACCAGCAGTGCAACGCTGAAATTGGCCAAGGCCCGTTATGAAGGAGGGATCGACAGCCATCTGCGCTACCTCGATGCGCAACGCAGCAGCTTCGTCAACGAATCCGCGCTGATCGAGATCGGCACCCAGCGGCAGATTGCCCTGGTGGACCTGTTCCGCTCCCTGGGCGGAGGCTGGCCGGCGCAATAGACCGATGGCCATGGGCGATCGGTAACCGCTCCTTTGGTTGGCCGCATCCAACCAATTTTAGCCCTGTGGGTCCTTGACTCACGGGGCTCTTTTTTTCTACCGGGGACGGCGATCGGGGAGGCAGGGCAGGGGCGATGGCATCATTGAGGGCGAGGAACGAGGGCGCCATGAAGGAACAGCTGTTCCAGTACATTCAATGAATTGGCGCTGGCGGCCCGTCCGCGGCGTTCGGCATCGACCATGCCGAAGATCATGGTCAGGAACAGCTCGGTAAAGACCGCCGCAGGGATGTCGATGCGAAACACCCCCAGCTGCTGACCGCGCAGAAAGAAGGCATCCAGGGCATCGCAATAGCCCTGCCAGCGGTCGTCGTCATCCGAGCAAAGCGTGTCGGGGTGGTACTGGAACAGCAGGAACATCAACATTTCACGGTGGGTCAGGTGTTCGCTGATCAAGGCCCGCAGCGCCGCCAGCGGTTCACCGTGCTCCAGGTCGATCGCCGCAATGATCCGGTTGAGTATGGTTTCACCATGGTTCTCCATCATCTGCACCAGGTTGTCACGGGTTCCGCAGAAACGGTGCAACGTGGCCTTGCTGACCCCAGCGGACTCGGCCAACTCCTTGAGCGTCGCCCGGGGGCGGTCAACGATGGCCTGGGCTAATGCCTTGATGAGTCGTTCGTCTTGGGGTGTCAGGTGCATCAGTGAACCTCGAATCCATATTCAGATGCATGCATTGTGCAGAAAAACCCGGGTGCTTCAACGCCAATGACCCTCTGGATCAGAAAAACCCCAATGCACGACGCTGCATCCATGCCAAGTGTGACGGGCTCACGGGGCGCTGCTGTCCTCCTGGGACGGGGCCAGCCATGACGCGATCACCCGCCGGTCCAGTTCCTCCCATTGCGCCATGCCCAGCACCCGGGTGGTGTTCAGCCCGCGCAAGTAGCCCCGCAACTGGTAGGCCACGGCGCGCCGGGTTTGCGGGTCGGCGCTGCCTGCATTGAGCACGGTTTCATACTCGACCAGGTATTCGGCCACGCGCTCGCGAAATTCCGGCAGGACAGCATCACGAATCAAGTCAAACGTTCGCACAGGGAGGATCCTTTTTTTAGTTGTAGTTGGGCTGCCAGCCAGTCTGCACGTGGCGTGGCTATGGGTTCAAGCGTCAGTGGCAGGGACCGTGCGCATAGGTTTGTAGTTGATAATCATTTGCAGTTAAGGGCAGAATGCCGACCCCCTCGTCTGATCCAGCCTTGAATGATCGCCGCCGTGTCTTGCCCCAGCGACAAACTCGAGCTCTACCTTTCCCATCGCGCTGCGCTGGTGGACTACTCGGCCCCCATCGTCGGCTGCCGGGCTCAAGCCGAGGAGGTGGTCCAGGAAGCCTGGCTGCGTTTCTGCGGCCAGGCCCCAGGAGGAGCCCAGCCGAACAACCCGGTGGGCTACCTGTACCGTATCGTGCGCAACCTGTCCTTCGACCTGCTGCGGCGCTCGACCCTGGAAAACCGCCACCCCGATGGTGGCGAGTTGCTCGACGAGTTGCCATCGACCGCACCTTCGCCGGAACATCAGGCGTTGCACCGCGACCAGTTGCGCTTGCTGCAGGACGCGCTGACGCTGCTGCCGGAGCGCACGCGCCGGGCCTTCCACATGCACCGCCTGCAGCACATGACGTTCCAGGAAATCGCCGTTCAATTGCAGATTTCCACCAGCTTGGCGCACCAGCTGGTGCGGGACGCACTGACCCATTGTGCGGAGCACCTGGCCGATGACTGAGACTCCCTTGTCTTCCCCTGTATCCGCTCCACTGCAGCACGACCCTATATGGCAGGCAGCCATGGACTGGCTGCTGCAATGCCGCGCCGCGCCCGATGACCTGTCGCTGCACCAGGCCCATGCACGCTGGCTGGCCGCTGATGAGCGCCATGCCGCCGCCTGGCGCAAGGCCGAGAAAGTCTGGCTGCTCAGTGGTCTGCTGCAGCCACTGGATACGCCCGAGCCGCAACCTGTGCCAGCCAGCGTGCACAAACTGCGGGGCCGGCGCCACGGGTGGCGACGTGCAATGGCCGCCGCCGCGCTGGCGGCCTGCGTACTGTTGCTGGTCGGGCGAGCACCACCGGCCGACCTGGCCAGCCCCGTCGGCGAGCACCGACAGCTGCGTCTGAGTGATGGCAGCCGCATCGAACTGGGCAGTGACAGTGCCATCCGAGTGGCCTTCGAGCCGGGTACGCGGGCCGTGACCCTGCTCAGGGGGCAAGCGTTCTTCGAGGTCAGCCACGACGCCGCGCGCCCGTTCACGGTGCAGGCTGCAAACGTGACGGTCAGGGTCGTAGGGACTGCGTTCGATGTGGACCTCAGCCGCCATGCCGTAGAGGTGGCAGTGCAGAGTGGCGCAGTCCAGGTTCGTGATGGACGCGGCGAACTGGCGACTCCGGCCCTGGGCCCCGGCGATAGCCTGCGCCTTGGCCTGGACCACAGCCCGCCACAACGCGGTCGACTGTTGCCTGGCCAGGTTGCCCCCTGGCGCCAGTGGCAGTTGCTGGTCAATGACCGGCCGCTGTCCGAGGTGATCGAGACACTGCGCGACTATTACCCCGGCGTACTGCTGTTGACGGACTCCGCCCTGGGCGAGCGGCGCATCACCGCTTCGCTGAACCTGCGCTCGCCGGTCAGCGCGCTGCAGCTGGCCATCGCACCGCTGGGCGCGCATCTCAGGCAGTGGGGGCCGTACCTCACTCTGATCGATGAAGAGCCCCAGGCGCCGGTAAAACAATAATTTTCAAAAACTTCTGGAAGTTCGCGATCGCCGTTCGTTTATTGCCCCGTTGAGTTAATCGTAAGCATTCTCATTAACAGGTGCGTATTGTTCGCACTGAACGGGGAGTCACCAGAGCATGTCCATTCGCCCCCTAGCAAGTTTTCAGGGTTGCCGGCGCAGCGCGCGTCTACTTTGGCTGTCGGTTGGGTTGTCGGTGTCGTTGCCGCTGCTGGCCGCTGATCCGCAAGCGCGGCACAGCATCGACATTCCGCGCCAGCCCCTGGGTGCGGCGCTGATGGCGCTGGCCCAGCAGACCGGCCTGCAGATCAGCGTCGAGAGCCAACTGTTGCTCAACCTGAAGGCTCCGGCAGTGCAGGGCGAGTTGAGCGTCGATCAGGCGCTGGCGAAACTGCTCAAGGGCAGCGATCTGGAATGGAAGTACATCGGCGACGATGCCCTGCTGTTGCAACGAGTGACCCGCCCGCGTACCGACCCGATCCGCCTGGGCAATACCAAGGTGCCTGGTGAATGGTTGCTGCCCCAGGGTGAAACCCGCGTGGATCGCGCGACGATCGAAGCGATGCCGGCCGGCAATGGCGACATCACCAGCCTGCTGCGCAGCCATCCCAACGTACAGTTCGACGACGCCCAACTGAGCAGCAAGACACCCGGTGAAATCAGCCCGGCCAACATCAGCATCAACGGTGCGCAGTTCTACCAGAATGCCTTCCTGGTGGATGGCATCAACATGAACAATGACATCGACCCGGCCGAATACCGGGTGCAATTGCTGGACGCGGTGCCGGGGCGCAGCCAGGGCCTGGCACTGGACACCGACCTGCTGGAGAACATCACGGTCCTGGACAGCAACGTGCCGGCGGCCTATGGCGGCTTCAACGGCGGCGTCATCGATGCGCAAACCCGCGCGCCGACCCAGGCCCTGCACGGCAAGTTCTCGGTGCAGACCACCCGTTCCGCCTGGACCAAATACCACGTCGACGCAAGCGAAGAGCAGCGCATGGAGAATTCCGGCTCCCCCGACGAGCAGCCCAGGTTCAACAAGGTCACCGTTCGCGGCACCCTGCAGGGGCACCTGACCGAGAATTTCGGCCTGCTCGGCAGCTTCAGTCAGAAGCGCTCGACCATCCCGCTGGGTTTCTATTCCTATACCAACGTCGACGAAATGGGCTTTCACGAGGAGAAGCAGGAACGGCGCATCGACAACTACTTCCTCAAATCGGTGTGGCGAGCCAGCGATCAGCTCACTGTCGAGACCAGCGTGACCCATGCGCCGGAGGAGAGTCATTACTTCCGCGCCAACGTCGCCAACTCGGGTTACGACAACAAGGTCGGCGGCACCCAGCTGAACCTGCGCACAATATGGGACGGCGAGCTGGCGCGGGTCGAACAGCACCTGGCATGGAGCGGCCAGGAACAGAGCCGCCAGTCGGACTCGGCCGACTACTGGAACTGGCGCAAGTCGGCCACCAAGGACTGGGGCATCGGCAACAAGGCCACCTCCAACACCCTGGAAGGCGGTTGGGGGGATATCGAGCAGCAGCAGCGCACCTGGCAGTACAAGCTCAATGCCGACTGGCGCAGCGTTGACTGGTTGGGCATGACCCACCGCCCGCAGACCGGCCTGGAGTTCTCCCGCCAGTACGTGCGCTACGAGCGCCTGACCGACAGCAGCACCTATGTTGCCCCCGCGGCCACCAAATCCTGCACCAACAGCGCCGGGGTTACCGACAACGTTGCCTGCAACATGGGCCAGACCCTGAACGGCTGGGCGGGCCAGTACATGAAAAGCCGTACCCGCTACGCGCCCGGCGAGTTCGACTTCACCACCACTTCCTGGGGCAGCTGGTTGCAGGACGAGATCAGCATCGGCCAACTGACCCTGCGCCCTGGCGTGCGCGTGGACAGCGACGACTACATGGACAAGACCACCTGGGCGCCGCGCTTCTCCCTCGAATATGACCTGTTCGGCGACCGCACCACCTTGCTCAATGCCGGGATCAACCGTTACTACGGACGCAGCGTCAGCAGCTGGCAGCTGCAGGACGGGCGCAATCGCCTGCGCTTCAGCGAAACCCGCGACAGCCTGGACAAACCCTGGGTGGTCAAGTCCAACGCCGCCAACCAGGTGCGTTTCAATCAGCTGGACATTCCCTACGACGATGAGCTGATGCTGGGGGTGGTGCAGCAATGGGCCGGGGTCGAATACGCCCTCAAGTATGTCAAGCGCAAGGGCCGCGACCAGGTGGTGCAGGTCTCCGGAAAGACCTTGGGCGAGCCCTCCACGGACCCGACGCTGGCGAGCAACTACACCACCTACACCAACGACGGCAAAAGCGAGACCGACACCTACACCCTGACGGTGACGCCGCTGCAACGCTGGACCCTGCTGGGCACCCAGACCGGGGGACAACTGGCCCTCAACTGGACCGACAGCAAGGCCTCCGCGCCGACCTACGTCGCTGCCGAAAACCTCTACTACCAGAACAACGTGATCCAGTACCAGGGCAGCTTCATCAACTATGACGACCGCCCGGCCAGCAACTTCAACCGGCCCTGGACGGCCCGCCTGACCACCATCACCGAGATCCCCCAGGCCAACCTGCAATGGAGCAACTTCTGGCGCTACCGCGCCGGCTACAAGCGCATTGGCGACACGGGGCGCAATGTGGACTACATGGGGACCTCGGTGGACGTCTGGGAGGAACAGAAATTCCAGGCCGCGCTGACCTGGGACACGCGCCTGGGCTGGCGCATTCCCACCGCCAAGGACCAGACGGTGTTCGTCAATGTCGATGTGTTCAACGTGCTCGACAAGAAGTCGGTCAATGCCAACCAGCTGGTCAACAGCAACTCGGTCTCGACCTATGAGGTGGGCCGCCAGTACTGGCTCGAAGTCGGGTACGCGTTCTGAGATGCGCCGGTCTCTGAAGCGTCTTGTGGTCATGCTCGGCATGCTGCTGGTGCTCGGGCCGCTGCCGGTGCTGGCCTGCACACTGAGCGAACCGGCTTGCCTGCGCGCGATGTACAGCCGGCCCTCCGCACAGTGGCCGGCGCCCCAGGTGGATGCCGGTGTGGCCTGGCAAGAGCTGGCCCCGTTGCCCGAGCGGGCGCCGGCTCCGGAACACAACCCCTACACCGAGCAGAAGGCCGAACTGGGCCGCCAGCTGTTCTTCGACCCGCGCCTGTCGCGCTCGGGGCAGATCGCCTGCGCCTCCTGCCATGAGCCGGACCTGGCCTTTGCCGACGGGCGTCGGGTTTCCTTCGGGCATGACCGGGCAGCGGGCCGGCGCAATGCGCCGAGCCTGGTGACCAGCGGCCTGGCCGGGCATCTGTTCTGGGACGGGCGCGCCGACAGCCTGGAGATGCAGGCCCTGATGCCGGTGGTCGACCCCAAGGAGATGGCCTTCAGCGTCGCGGAGCTGGTGGCCCGGCTGCGTGACAGCACGGACTATCCGCCGCAGTTCGCCAAGGTGTTTCCCGGACAGGCGCTGGGTGCCGAGCAGGTGGCGGCGGCATTGGCGACTTATCAGCGCGGACTGCTGCGGGTTGCACAACGCACGCCCTTCGAGCGCTTTCTGCGGGGCCAGGCACAGGCGCTCAGTGACCAGCAATTGCAGGGGCTGCACCTGTTTCGTACCAAGGCCCGCTGCATGAACTGCCACTTCGGCCCGGGCCTGCAGGACAACCGCTTCCACAATGCAGGCCTGACCTTCTATGGGCGACGCCGCCAAGACCTGGGGCGCTATGAGGTCACCGGGCTGGCGCAAGATGTCGGGCGTTTCCGTACGCCTTCACTGCGCCTGGTGAGTCGTACCGGCCCCTGGTTCCACAATGGACTGGCCAGCAGCCTCGAGCAGGTGCTGCTGTTCTACAACAGTGGCATGCCCAGGCCTGTTGCGAAGGGGGAACAACTGCACGATCCGAAGTTTCCCGTGACCTCGGCGCAGTTCCAGGTGTTGGCCCTGGACCGCACCGAGCTGAAGGCACTGAAGGCTTTTCTGCAGGCCTTGTGAGCGAGCCACGTTCAGTGCCGGGCGGCGCCATGCTCCGAAACAAGCGGCCGGCGCTGTCTGTCCCTTCAGCACCTGGCCCTCGATGGGCTCCCTGCCGGGTGGAGTCCGCCCCATCTGGCAGGCCCGTTACCCCTGGCCTGCCAGGCTGCTGAGGAAATCACCGAATCCGCCTTGCACCCGACAGTCACTGCGGCTGCTGGTGGAGACACTGTTGCGTGCGGTCCAGACGATACGGGCACCGCTTTGCTGCAGGTCATTCACCAGTTGCACGTCCTCGTGCAGCGCCAAGGCCTGGAAACCGCCGACCCGAGCATAGGCGCGGGCGCAGATGCCGAGGTTGGCGCCATGGATATGCCGATGCCCTTCGCGATCTTGGTAGTGGGCCTGGTAGCGTGCCCGCAGGGCGGCCCCCTGGTGGGGCTGCCAGGCTTCGATATGCACGGTGCCGCACACCGCATCGGCGGCAAAGGCCAGCTGGCACAGGAGCCAGTCGGCCGGTACGCAGCTGTCGGCATCGGTAAACGCCAGCCAACGCGCCCCGCGCTCGAGCATCAAGGCCGCGCCGGCGCGACGAGCCTGGCCGACATTGCGCGCCACCACCTTGAGCACCTCCACCCCATGGGCACGCGCCACCGCTTCACTGGCGTCGCTGCAATCATCGAGCACCACCACTGTCTGCACCTCCTCGCCGCTGACCGATGCCCCAAGGGTGGCCTGGGCCAGGGCCCGCAGGCAGCGGCCGAGCAGTTGTTCTTCGTTATGGGCAGGGATGATCACGGCAATCATAGGCAGGCCTCGTTCAGGTCAAGGGCACAAGGCTGGGCACACCAGCACTCAAGAAGAAAATCCGTCTCCTCGTGGTACAGGCTACGGTGCAGCGCCAGGCGCTCGGCCAGCAGTTGGTGGACCTGGCGTCCGGTTTGCGGGCAGCCTTCTATGGGGTGCAGCCAATGGCAGAGCAGCAGCGCGCCATCCGCAGCCAGGCTGGCAGCGGCGAGTTGCAACACGTGGCTCCACGCGGCGGGGTCGAGGTAGTAGCCGATTTCGCTCAGCACGATCAGGTCGAACTCGCCATCGGGCCAGTCATCCGGCAGGCTGCCTTGCACAACGCGGGCGTTCGGCCAGGGACGCAGGCGCTCGGTGGCCAGTGTCACCGCCTTGGCGTTGAGGTCCTGGCACAGCAGGTATTCGCAGCGTTCGGCGAGCCCGGCACTGAGCTCGCCGTTGGCACAGGCGGGCTCGAACACCCGCCGGTAGCGCTGGCGAGGCAGGCTGGCCAGCAGCAGCTGGCGTTTGCGCTTCTCGTACCAGCGGCTGCGGAAGGCCCAGGGGTCATCGTCGTGCTTGAAGAGTTGTTCGAAGTAGTGCGCCGGTACGCTCATATGAACACCAGTTCAAAGGGTTGCAGCAGGCGGGCCAGGGCCTCGTGCTCGAGGACCGGCGGGGTCTTGCCGTCGGCCTGCACCTGGCTGGCATGGGCGGCGATGGCGTGTTGCTTGCGGGCCAGTACATCGCGCGGCAGAAACAGTTTGCGGGCCCGTTGCCAAGGCAGCCGTGGGTCGTTCGGGTGCGCCCAGTGCCAGGCCCAGATGGGCACCTCGATCAACTCGGCAGCGCTGATCCGGCAGGCCTGGGCGCAGGCCCGGCCTACGGCTTCGTGGTCACAATGGCCGTCCTGGCGCCAAGTGCTCAGCACCCGATCGCCGGGTTGCAGCAACGTCCGCAGGTGGTCCCCGAGCCAGCGCTCGCGGCTGGCCACGGCGCTGTCCGCCAGGCCCAGGCGCAGCCAGCTCAGCTGGGGCAGGTGCAAGCCCAGGCGGCGCAAGGCTTCGGCACTCTCGCGAGGGCGTTGCTGGCGCAGGCGCCCAGGGTTCCAGTGGGTGGAATTCGGGTGGCTGGCTTCACCGTCGCTGACTGAAACCAGCAGCACCTCGGTCTCCCTGCCGGCCATGCCGGCGAGGATCCCGCCACAGCCAAGGATTTCATCGTCCGGGTGCGGGGCGACCACCACCAGGCGGCAGCCGGGAGGCAGCAGCTGCTCATGCCGGATCGCTGGAGTGGCCTGCAGCAACCCGCAGGTCTGCCACTGGGCCAGCGGCGTTCCCGGCGCCTGGATCGGGTTCAACACCGGTTGCTGGTTCATAGCGGCCACTCCCTGTGGGCGGTCCCAGGGAGCTGTCGGCCAAGCTCCGCGAGGTCACGTTCGGCATGGCTCTGGCGCATGAACACCGGCAGGTCGGCACTCAGGCGGGCAAAGTGGCTGTTGCGGCACAAGGGCGTCGCCCCCAGGGCTCTGCCGACATGCCTGAGGACTCTGTCGGCGGCGTCTTCGACCTGGGCCCGCAGGCGCCGGACCGGCAGTTGCGCATCGCGCTCGGGCTGTTCGTCGATCCACGCCGCGGTTTCGCGCAAGGCTGCCCGGGCGCCGGCCAGAGCGGCATCCACTGCTCCCAGGTGAGCCAGGGCGTGCGGGTCGGCGCGCCGCTCGCAGTGTTCCAGCAGGTATCCGCCCAGGGCCTGGGCCGCACCGTACCAGCACGCGGCGATGCCGGCGCCACCGTGCCAGAAACCCGGCCGTGACAAGTACTCACCGCTGCTGCCCACCAGTTGTCCCTGGCAGGCATCGAGCTGGACATCGACGCTTGCCGTGCTGGCCATGCCCACGGCCTGCCAGCCTTGCTCAAAAGTGCGCAGGGAAGGCTGGTCCAGCCTGACCGCAACCAACTGTGGGCACTGTTGCTCATCCCAGGCGGTGACCAGGGCGCAATCGAGCTGCAGCGCCCCCGAGCACCAGGCCTTGCGCCCTTGCAGGCGCACCTGGTGACCGTCGCGGGCGACGATGCGCACTCGTGCGCTGGGCGGCTCGGCTGCCCAGACGCCCCAACTGCCGGTGATGTCCAGATGGCTGGCAGCGCACTCATCGATGATGGCCAGGGCATCGGTATGGCCTTCGAACAGCTTGGCCAGCGCCAGGTCGGCACCGGCGACCTCGGCCAATACCCGCCAGCGCTGCAGAGTATGGCCCTGGCCGGGCAGGGGCAGTTGATCGAGGCCGCAGGCCCTGCACTGATCAAGGCAGCGCTGCAATTGCGGGTCCAGGTCCAGGTCCAGGCCCTGGGGCCGCTGGGCGAAAACCTGGAGGAAGGACAGGGTGGCTGGGTTCATCGGGGCAACTCCAAGATCGGCTTCTGCTCATTCGCGGTGCTTTTTTGCAAGCGGCGCAGGTTCAGGGCCACCAGGTACCACTGCCCCACGAGCCGCGCCCAGAGCAGGCCGACCAGGTTCCATCGGCTAACGCCCCTGGACTGCGGTCTGGACGACTGGCTATTGGGCGCCAGCCAGGTGCGCTCGCTGAGTACGCTGTGGGGGCGCGCCTGCAGAATGTCGTAGTCTTCCTGCTGGCGGGCCTGGGGATCGGCAGACTTGACCAGCAGCCACTGCTCCTGGTTGCCGGCCATGCGGGTCCGGAACAAGCTCCAGTTGCCCAGAAGCTTTGCCCCTTGCAGGCGAAAGCGCAGCCTACCGTTGGCATACCCCTGATGCGGGTCGCCCTCGGGAATCCAGACCCCACGGTCCCAGACAATCACCTCGCCCGCGCCGTAATGACCTTCAGGGATGCGCCCTTCGAAATCGACGTAGTCCAGCGAATGATCCTCGACATGCACCGCCAGACGCCGAACCCTGGGGTCCAGGGACGGCCCCTTGGGAATCGCCCAGCTCTTCAGGGCACCGTCCAGCTCCAGGCGAAAGTCATAGTGCAGGTGGCTCGCGTCATGCCGCTGGATGCAGTACTGCAATGCCTTTGCCGGGCCACCGCGAAGCGACTTGCTGGCAGGCTGCGGCGTGGCGTCGACGTCGTGTGGGTGCGGGTGCTCATCGAGGGGCTGGGCCATTGAGATACTCCAGAGAGCGTTGTCTAGCGTTGGGCGAACCGGCTTCTATTGCTTGGGAAAGTCCGGGGAGGGCGGAGTTCAATCTGCTTGCCTGGCCTGTGTCGGCCGCGCTGGCCGTTGCAGGCGCGGCCGATAAGAATCACCGGCCATTGGCGGGAGAGGGCGCGGTTCGGCACATCACCCGTGCGGGACGCAGGAGCGCTCAGCGATTGAGCAAGGCCCGGGCAATGGCCTGTTCGAAGTAGGGGCGACGCTGGGGGGCGCCTGACGATGGAGCCCCGGTCCAGGCAAAGGTTTGATTTTTTGCCCGCCCTGCGGACGACAGGGGGCAGGGGGCCGAACCCGCTGCAGCGCCGCGCAGACCTGGCGGCAATACCCCGGGCAGTTGTTCAAGATCTACGCCATACCCTAGGGGAACCGGCAGCAACGGACCGGCTCACCCTGATCCGTCTACCGATCCGGGAAATCCCCGCAGCGGCTCCGAGAGGCTGCCCCGGCAGCAACTGCAGCCCCCCGTGATGCCGCGGCAACGGATCTAAGACCGCTGCAGCGGCTCATTCCAGATGTTCAGGGTTGACCGGATCGCCAGACTTCATGTTCAGCTGTACCCGCACATCTTCGAACATGGCGTCGTAGTGCTTGTGGATCGAGCCGATGCTGCTCATGGCCTTGGGAATGCCGTATTTCTCGGCGATCTTGGTCACGTTGCTGGCGAAGTTGTAGGCCTGGTCCTTGGGCAGGTAGAAGGTTTCCTTCAGCTCCTTGCCCTGGATGCTGCCATGCATGGTGAACAGCATGCCCTTGCCTTCCCTGGGGTCCTGGGTGACTTGGTAGTCGATGCACAGGTTGTAGCTGACGTCGTCCTTGTTCAGCGCATGGCGCTCGATATGCAGGTGTCCGGGTTCGAACGTAGCCATTGTCATCTCTCCTCGCGATAGACCCAGATGATCTACTTTCATCTGGACGTTAGTGTGTTTTGAGGCTTTGTAAAGTGCGATTCGGGGGCCAGGAATTGCAAGGGTTTCCCGCGAAATCACGGCCCAGAATCGTCAGCGGACTGTTTCGCACTACACTCAAACCGGCCCGCGCCGACAGAGGTTTTCCCTGTGCCCGAGCCGGACATACGCGACCAGAGTCTGGACCTTCAAGCCTGGTCATTGTCAACCAGTGACCTGTACTTGTGAGGCTTTGACCATGGCAAAAGGTAAGAAGCTCGCCGCAAAGGGCACCAGCCCCCAACGCTCCAGGCTCAAGAACAAGGACTACCTGGCTCACCTGCAGCAGCTGCATGTGGAGTTGGTCAAGTTGCAGCAGTGGGTGATGCACAAGGGCATCAAGATCTGCATCATCTTCGAGGGGCGCGACGGTGCCGGCAAGGGTGGGACGATCAAGGCGCTTACCGAGCGGGTCAGCCCGCGGGTGTTCCGGGTGGTGGCGTTGCCTGCGCCTACCGATCGGGAAAAGAGCCAGATGTACCTGCAGCGCTATGTGCCGCATCTGCCCGCCGCCGGTGAAGTGGTGATCTTCGATCGCAGTTGGTACAACCGGGCAGGGGTCGAGCGCGTGATGGGGTTCTGTACTCCAGCCCAGGCCGACAACTTCCTCAAGTCCGTACCGCTGGTGGAGCGGGCCATCGTCGACTCGGGGGTGATCCTGCTCAAGTACTGGCTGGAGGTCAGCGAGGAGGAACAGACCCGCCGGCTTCAAGCGCGGATCAAGGACGGGCGGAAAATCTGGAAGCTGACGCCTATGGACCTCAAGTCCTATAGCCGTTGGTATGACTACTCGCGGGCAAGGGACGCGATGATCAAGGCCACCGACACCGAGTACGGCCCCTGGCTGGTGGCCGACTCCAACGACAAGCGCCGGGCCCGGCTCAACATCATCACCGACTTGCTCAGCCGCATTCCGTACAAGGCCGTGCCCCGCGCCAAGGTGACCCTGCCCAAGCGCCAGAAGCCGGACGGCTATCGCGAGGCGGACTATCCGTACCGGCATATCCCGGAGAAGTTCTGACAGCCTGTGCCAATAGCCGCGGCCCCAGGCCCTGTGCTTATCCTCAGCGCAGGGCAGGGGCATGAGCGGTGTCTATGGCCGATCCGCGCGCATGCCTTTCCAGCGCTCGTCCGGCGCCACGCGCCTGCTCGACCGCGCCCGGCGGTTGCGGGCGCATGCACGTGCCTAGCGTGAGGTTTTGACTTTCAGCACTTCGGTGTAGATGGCATCGACGGTCTGACCGACCTGGAGTTTCTTCATGCGGACCTGGAGGTCAGGATCCTCAACCTTGAGGACCCTGACTTTGCCTTCCGGCGGCAGCAAGGTCACCTCATGCTGGTTCAAGTCGATCTGGGTGATCTTCGAGGTGACCTTGACCCGGCGAATAGCCTCGCCACCCGGGTTGGGATTGTCCGGGGTGGCACGCACCGTCACCGTTTCGTTGCTGACCCCGGGGGCGCCGCCAACGTTGGTGTCGAGCACGTAGGCGACCGAGCGCATGACCTGTATGTCGACCTTGTCGCCGACTTTCAGGTTGTGCAGGGCCTTGGCCTGGTCCGTGAGCTGGATCGGCACCGGGCTCTTGTCCAGGCCTTCTACCGTGACCTGGTAGTTGGCCGGGTCCACCGCCAGAACCTGGGTGACGATATGCCCCTCCATGGCTTGGCTGCCCAGGGGGATGTCTGCGGCATGAGCGCTCAGGCTCCAGGTGAACAGGGTCGAGGCGAAGGCACCAGCGTACGCAAGCGTGCGGAGCGGTTTCATAGGGTTGCTTTCCATGTGGTGGAGAAGATCCGGGGACGGCGCACAAAGTGCGCCTGTCAGAGCATAGACATTGATTGGCGATGGGGTGGCAATGCCGGCAGCGCAAGCAGGCACAGGCGCTGGACCAAGGGAAAGCGGCGCCAGGCCGGTGTGCAACCTCGATTGGCAGAGGCTGCCGGCGACCAGCAGGCCGCCGGCAGTCGTTGGGTCAGAAGCTATAGTCCGCGGTTACAAAGAATGAACGGGGCTCGCCCATCAACCATTGCTGGCCGCTGTTCTGCTGGGCCACGGCGTAACGCCGATCCAGCAGGTTGTTCAACTGCAGGCCCAGGCGCACATCGGGCAGGGCCTGCCAGCCCAGGTTGGCATCCAGCACCGTGTAGCCCGGGACATCGACGGTGTTGGCAGTGTTGGCATAACGGGCATCGACGTAGCGCAGGCCCATGCCGGCCTCCAGGCTCTGGGTCAGCGCCTTGTTGAGCCACAGGTTGGCGGTGCGTCGCGGCACATTGGTGGGGCGGTTGCCTGCGCGAGACAGCGGTTTTGCGCCGACCATTTCATTGAAATCATCGTATTCGGCACGCACCACCGAGGCGTTGCCCGAGACCTTCCAGCCCTGCTCCAGGGCCAGTTCCAGGGAGGCCTCAAGGCCGTCGGAGGACTGTTGGCCAACCTGTTGCGCCAGGCGCGTGACCGGGTCGGTGGTCAGGAGCTTCTTCTTGACGATGTGGTAGGCCGCCAGGGTCCATTCGCCACGGCCGCTCCAAAACTGCTGCTTGAGGCCGAATTCGGTCTGCTTGGATTCGGTCAGGTCCAGCTGCTGCTGACTCGGGCTCAGGCTGATCAGGTTGTTGACCCCGTCTTCGCTGGTGGAGTACTGGCCATACAGGGAGAGCTGGTCAGTGACGGCAAACACCAGGCCGGCTCGCCAGTTGCCACCGCTCAGGCTGCGGTCGCTGCGGGAATCGGCTCGCAGGTCATTGCGGTCGATGTGGTTCTGGTCGCGGCGAATGCCGGTGACCAGGGACCAGCGCTCCGACAGCTGCAGGCGGTTTTCGGCAAACAGGGCAAAGGTGCGGGTCGTGCTTTCGGTCTGCGCCGAGAACGGCGACTGACTCTGGAAGTAACCGGGAGCAGGGTTCCAGGGGGCGATGTAGTCACCCCCCAGGTCCTTGTAGGGCGAGTTGTTGGCCACCCCGAAGCGGATCCGGTTGTACTCCAGGCCGACCACGGTCCTGCTGTCCAGGCCGAACAGCGAGTGATTGAAGGTAAAGCTCTGGCGGTCGCCGATCTGTTCCTGGTCGTGCTTGATCTCCAGGTAGTCACCGCGCAGCAACTGGTCCCGGGCGCTGATCCAGTTGTAGGCCTCGGCGTTCCGCCAGTGGCGGCGGCTCTTGATGTAGTAGAGCTGGTTGCTGGCGCTGACGTCGTCGCTGAGCTGCCAGTCGGTATTGAAACGGGTCCACTCGTCGTTGTAACGCTGCACGGCGTTGCGCAGGTTGTAGTTCTTGTCCCGCAGGCTGTCGCGGTACTGGCCTGCGATCAGCGGGGTGCCGAAATAGTTCGAGGGTTCGCTCTCGCCCCGTTCATGGGCCAGGGTGAAGCTCAGGTCATCGCTGGCCTGCCATCGCAGCGCGGCGCTGAGCGCCAGGTTGCGGGATTCGCCATGATCCACCCAGCCATTGCTTTGTTGCTGGTTGAGGGTCAGGCGATAGCTGAGGGTGTCACTCAGCGAACCGCCACTGTCCAGGCCCAGTTGCTGGCGATCATTGGAGCCATACCCCAGGCGCAGGCGGTTGCGGATGTCACCGTCGAAGGGCTTCTTGGGGATCACATTGATCACCGCGCCGGTGGCCCCTTCGCCATACAGCACCGAAGCCGGGCCGCGAATCACGTCGATGCGCTCGATCATCCACGGGTCCACTGGAAAGGTCTGGCTGCCGGCGCCGGTGTACAGGCGTGCGCCGTCGAACAGGGTCATGACCGAGGTGTGCCCGGTAAAGCCGCGGGCCGACAGCGCGGTGTTGCCATTGCCCGGCGTGGCCGCGCTGGTGATGCCCGGTGAACGGGTGACGGCGTCCTGCACGGTCAGGTTGTTGCGGTTAAGGATGGCGTCGCTGCCGAGGCTGCTGGTGCTGGCCGGTGTCTCCAGGGCGCTCAGGTTGAGACGGGAGCCGGCGGGCAGGGGCGTATTCAGGGGCAGTTCAAAGTGCTCTGAAACCCCGCTGACCTGAGTCTCGGGCAACGCCAGGGAGGATTGCTCCTGCGCGAAAACCGAGGTGCACATGGCCATGCACGGCAAGAGGGTAAAACGCAGCGAAGGACTCGCCAGATATTGAAACAGAGAGTTACGGGACATGATTCCTACTACTGATAAGGAATGAATGAATCCCGGAGGGAACAACGCATAGGGAATCGCGGGCAGCCGCGCCCACGCAAACCGGACTGCGCCCGCCCACCGCGGGGTTGTCAAACGAAGTTGCAGGCCGGTCTCCGGGCTTGCGAGGGGCATGAAGCATTCACCTTCCCATGCCTTGGCACAGTGGTCTGTCGAATGCTTCGCTCGCTTACCGTTGCGGGGGCAGCGCCGGACTGATCATCGAAATGACGCACCGGCTTCCCGTTTAACCCCATGCACGACGACATGGGACACCTGAAACTGGCGCGCATGGGACCACCCTTGAGGGGATCTCGTCAATGGCATCAGGCCAGTAGGGCGGGCAGGAGGCGGGCTGTACGGAATAACCCGCTGACCGTGGTAATCTGCGCGCCGCCTGATCGGCGGCACAGCCCATTCACTCGGCTGCCGATGCCGGCGACAACCGAACGGAGAGACACGGATGTTTGACGAGTTGCTCTTCAGCCCCGAGCCGCCTGCCGGCGACGCTGCCTATGCGGGAGGCGGGGCCTGCCTGCCACAGGCGCTGGCTTGGCCACGTGACGCTGAAGGAGTGCCCTTGACCCACTTGCTGGCGATTCCAGGCAGCTGGTTTTGCCCGGCATTGAAGGGCAGCGGCTACTGGGTTTCGCTGTTCATCCCCTATCAGCCCGGCGAGGTGGCCCACTACCGAAGGCTGCGTGCCCGGGAGGGTGCCTGCGAAGCGGTGGTCATGGGTTACCTTCGCGCCGCAGCTGAACGCCATGAGGCGCCAGCGCCGCTGCTGGAACGGGGAAGCATCCGCCTGTTGGCGAACGCCGATCCTGACGATGACGAGAACCTGGCTTCCAAGCTGGATGGCGTGGATGCCTGGTTGCAGTCGGCGCTGTCCTTTCCTGCAGGGCGCCGGAGGCTGTCGATCTATGGGGGCGACCTGGACCAGGCGTTGCCTGCGCACAAAGGCATTCTGTCCGATGGCATGGGCTACCTGTTTCTCGATGAAGACTTTGCAGCACGGACAGGTGCCCAGCTCGGCGGGTTTTTCCTGCAACTGGGGTAGGCCCGCGAACGGGGAGCAGGACGCCTGTCCAGCACAACCCCGACCAGGATCGGAGCACCATCGATGACCTCAAGGACCAAGAGATAAAAGGCATGAGCCAGGACTACAACTTCTTTGCCGCGCAGCTGAAGAGTAACGCCGCGGTCAGCCTGACGGAGGTCAGTGGGCTGCTGCGACAGTGGTTTGGACTGATGCAGTTGCCGATCCAGCGCTATGGCAGTCCATCGGGCAAGGTCGTCAAGTTTGCCGAGAAAGGCTATGAGAAAGCGCTGTTGGCAAAGCAACGGCGAGGCTTTTACCTGTGGGACATGACCGGGGCCGATCAGAGCGCTGCCAGAAAAGAGCTGATCAAACACGAGCTGCTTGCGGCCTGCATTGACCCAAGCGCAGGGCCTGCTATTTGAAAACCGAGTGCTGCCAATGAACTCTGCTTGCTACTCAAGAGCAATCCTTTATCGAAAGGCTCAAGGGAAAAAACGCCTGGCCGGCTACAAGGACAAAATCGAGCTGCTTCTGCACTCGGACTTCGATCCGGCACGGCTTTTGCGCCTGCCTGAAACAGACAAGCTGATCAGCGAGCTGCAGGCCCGCAATGAAAGCAGCTGCGAGCCGCTGGAGTTTGCTTCGGCCGCTGCAAGCCTTGATTTTGCTTCATCCAGAATGGCTGATCGCAGGGTCTATCTGCTGATCGATGACGACTGGAAATACTGCGGAGCCTACAGGCTGGAAAGCGCGCGTAGCCTTTGTACAGGGTTCGACTTTGATCAAGCCAAAAGCGATGAAGTCCGGCTGATCAGCAGCGACTTTTGCACACAACTCTCCATTGATTACAGCGAGGATCGCGGTGTCGGGATCTTCGAGTGTTGCCTGAGAACCTACGCATCAACCTGAGCAAGCCTTGCTCGGCGGCGCCGACCTGCTGTCGATCCGGGAGCGCCGATCAGCGCCGCGGCAGTCAGGCATTGGCCCCGGTCCATCGCCCGGACTTCGCCGTGTTTCCCAAAAGCCTCTGTTGTCGCCGTGTCGGTGCGCTGGTGGGAAACAGCACTTCGTTCGGCTGAAAGCGGGCCAAGCCACAGGCGGCGGCTAGGCGTTGGCGCTGCTGGCCTCGGGCAAGCACCTGGCGAAAATTGTTCTGGTTCTGCGCCAGTCCCCCTATGTAACCGACCCCCGCCTGGAAATGACCACCATGGGCTTGCCACCAGGCAGCGATGGCCTGTGGCGCGGGCCAGGGCAGGTTCTCATCGGGGTCCATGGCGACATGGGTATCGTGCGGGTCGTCATTCGGGCCGGCATCGAAGTCCGGCGGGTCCTGCAGCTCCAGGTCGAGCAACGCCAGGTCAGCGCCGGTGATCAGGCTGAAGGCTTCGCCAGCGACCCGGGCATAAGGCGGCTCGCTCATCTGCTGGATCAGCCAGGGCACGCCAGCCGGATCACCCAGCAGGCCAATGGCCTGGATGCCGATGCGGCGTTGTTCGGGATGCTCGAGCAACTGGCGTATCCAGGCAATGCTCGGCTCACGCTGTTGCCAGGCCAGCAACACGCAGAGCGCACGGTACTGGAATTCCCCCGGTTGCTCGGCGAACGGGCGCAGCAGTTCCAGGGCGCTCTGATCACCCATCTGCGCGGTGGCCCAGTTGGCCCAGAAGCGCGTGGCGTCCTCCTGATGCAGGCGATGCAGGCGAATGTTCGCCATCAGGTCGTGCCGGCGCAGTTCGCCGGCAGTACGGGCGGCGCGGGCCAGCAGCTGGGGCTCGGCAGCGCAAAGCCCGGCCAGCAGGGCCGGGCCGGGGTCGTAGCGATGCATGCCGCAGGCCGCCAGGCCAAGACGGCGGAACAGCGGCACGGAGGAGGCGAGCATGGATTCGATCCAGGGCAACAGGCACTGCCAGTCGAGCCAGCCCAGGGCCATCAGGTAACCGCGCTCGGTGTCCACCGCGGTTCTCAAGTGTTCGCTGAGCCGCGCCAACAGGGGCGCATCCTCGGCCTCGAAGGCCAGCACCACACTGGCGAACATCTCACCGACGGCCCGAGGCCCGAGCTGCGCCAGCAGGACCTCCTGGCCCCGTGCACCGGCAATGCGCAGGCCGTCGAGATGCGCGTCGATGCGCTGGTCCAGCTTGTCGAGGTCATCCAGGTCGTAATGCGGTGCGCGCAATGCATGATCCCGCAGCAGGGCGAGGAAAGCGGCTTCTTCGGCATGCAGGTCAAGGACCAGCGGCAGTGTGTTCATCAAGCGTCGTTCCTGGTGCCGAGGCCGGCTGGGGCTGTGGGGTTAGTCAATGCGCAGGCGCCGGGTCCAGCTCGAGCCGTCGAACTCCATGACATCCTTGGGCCCGATGGACCACAGGATGCCGTCGGCCGCACTCAGGTGATAGCAGCTCTGTGGTGCCTCGTCGCCAAAGTCCACGGGCTTGAGCTTGCCGTCCTCGAGGCGATAGACGAAATGGGTGGAAGACAGGTACAGCTGTCCGTCGAACACCTCCATGCCCCAGAGGTCTTCCCGGGTGCTGTCATGCTCGATCACTTCCCATTGCTCGTCGCGGCCCCGCAGCAGGGTCCCGAGCTGGCCACAGGCATAGACATAACCGTCCGGCGCGCAGCGAACCTTGTACAGCGCCAGGTTGGTGGGACTGTTCTGCTGGGTGAAGCGAGCGCCGTCGTACTTCCAGATTTCGCCTTCCCAGCCGACGGTATAGATTTCCTGCTCGCTGAACCCATCGATGGACTCGAAGCTGGTGTCGGTGATCGGGGTGTCGCCGCCCTGGGCGCTCTGGTCGATGCAGCGCCACTGGTCTTCGCCGTCGCGTACATAGGCCTGCCGGCAAGTGCCCACGGCATAGGCGCGACCTTTGGCGATACCGCGGATTTCACGAAGGGGGCCGCGCTTTTTCGGGTCGACGCCGCAGGTTGCGATGGGGGCCTCCTCCTTGACTACGCCGCCGCCACTGGCCCGTACCGAACCATCGGTGCCCAGCACCAGGTAACGTTCGGCCGGCACGTGGCAGACGGTTCCGGAACAGGCAAGCCAGGGCACGGTGCCGGCGCCCCAGGTTCCACGATCCAGGGTGAACAGCAGTGAGTCGGCGTAACCTTCACTGACAGAGGCGTCGTTGGTGGCAATCAAATAACTCAGGTCTGAATAGCGAACAGCTCCAGTCGTAATGCTCAGTCCGCTGAATCGTGGATCTCGTGTATCCATGTTGCTCTCCGGGTGTAAATGAATTAACGGGCAGACTCACTGGCGAACATCTCGGCCACCGCCTTGCCACGCTCATGCGGATCACTGGTCATCGACGCACTAGCGTTGATCGGTTTCTCTGGCCCAGGGTCCTTGGCCTTGTCGTGATAACTGTTCAACTGGGCTTCCAGGCACTCCTGGCTGCAGTCTGAATCTGGAAAGGTTTTCTTCGCCGCCTTGGCCCCTGTATGGGTCGCCTTGGACCTTGGCCATTCACCCTTCGCATCGGCCTCGTGCAGGGCCACCACCCCACGCCGGGTATGCATCTGGCCGTGGGTCGCGGTGGTCTGGTTGGGCCCCTCCGCACACATGACCGGGGCCTTGTCGGTCATGTATTTGCTCCAGCCGGCTTTGGTCGGGTGCTTGCTTCTGGGCTGGCCGGGAAAGGCCGGCCCGTCGGTAAAGGACGCCGAGTCGATAAGGTGGTCGCCGGTCTGTCCCGGGCAGCATCGGTTGGGCTTGAAGGGCACGAGAAAACAGCGCATGGCTTTCTGACAAGGATCGGCGTTGATGGTTTGCGCCAGGGACGAATATTCGCTCTGGACCTCGGCGTGCTTGGCCGCGTAGGCCAGGTTGTCCTTGAACCCGTCGCCTGCGGCGTCCTTGGCAGCCTTCCTGGCCTTGGTCGCGGCCTGCAGCTTGCTGATATCCGGGCAGATCATTTTCTGCTCGGTGTCCTTGCAGGCGTCTTTCGCGCGCTTTCTTTCGCCCTCGCACTGGGCCAGGTCCTTGGCCATCGCCATGCGGTCGGTGTAGGGCCAGGGCATGGTATTGCCCGGTTGAGAGGCATGGTTGTGGGTGGTCAGGTCCATGTGCCGGACGACGTTCTTGCCTTCGTACTTCACATCCATCGACCAGGAGGTGAAATACACCTTGCCCTTGTTGCGGCTGGTGACGACCCCCTTCTTCGGTGCGTTTCCAGCCTCATCCCCATAGCTGGTCTTGAAGAAGCTCTGGTCCTTGAGCATCACTTCCTTGCGGGTGATCTTCACCGTCCGCGTGCCCTTGGTGGTGTCCTTGGCCATGCCGGTGTTGGGGTAGGGGATGGGCACGCCCAGCGGGGTAGGCGGGGCCTGGGGCGGGGTGAAACAGACATCCGGGAAGCAGGCGATCGACTTGCCGTCGGCCGACTTGCAGGACACTTCCATATTGTTGGCAAACACCTGGTTGGCCATCAGGCAGCCCTCACTGTCTGGTAGCTGAGCAGGGCGACGGCCCGTTGTCCGGCATCGTTGCCCAGGTGGCAGAAAATCTTCGGTCCCTCGCCATAGCCCTTGCGGCTGGCGGCCAGTGCCACGGCGAGCATGGCCGGGCCGATGGCCGCGCCGACTTCGCCGATGCAGTCAGCGGGATGCCAGAGGTGGAAGAACTCCTTGCGCACCCGCAGGTTGCGGCTCAGGGCCAGGGACGCTTCCTTGAAGTAATACTGCTCGCCGGAAATATCCGTCAGGCGATAATCCATCTGCTCCAGGCCGCAGCCGGCTTCGCCGAAGGCCGCCCGCACCGCCTGGGTCAGGCCGTCTGCGCGCAGCGGCAGGTCTTCGGCCTCCACCGTGGCCTTTTCCATGCCAAAACCCAGGCCGATGCAGAGCAGTTGCGGCTGTTCGCTGGCGACAGGAGCCGCCAGCACCACGGCCGCGGCGCCTTCACCCGGGATGAAACCGTTGGAATTCTGGCTGGTCAGCAGGCGCTCCCGTTGTTCGAAGGCGGTCAGGGTCGCGGCGCTGAGGAACGAGTCGACGCCGGCCACCAGTACGTGGCGATGCCCTCCCTGGTAGAGCAGCTTGCGCGCCTCGAGCAGGGCCACGGCAGCGCTGACCCGGCCGTGAACGATGATGCTGGAGGCAGGGTGGAAGCGCAGGCCCAGTTCGTCTTCGATGGCGTGCAGCAGCGTCCTGTCCAGATCCTTGAGCCGTCCCGGGCGTTCGCCTTCCGCCAGCCCCAGCAGCAGCGGGGTCTGTTCCGGGGCCAGCCCGGGGGTGCTGTGCAGGGCCTCGGCAATGGCCCGGGCGGCCATCTTGATCAGTTTGGTGCGGCCGCGCCAGGGCTGTTCCAGCGGCACACTGGCCGCCATCAGCCATTCGCCAGCGCGGTCGATGAAGCGGGTTTCCTGGAAATTGTCGATGGCGCAGCGGATCGCCGCGCAACTCGCCGGGGCACTGAGGCCGACGGCGCTGACCATGCCGGAGCCGATAATGCTAAGGGCATTCATCCGTGGCTGTCCTCCGTGGCGCGCCTGGCTTTGACCAGGGCGCCGAGCGAGGGGTAGTAGTCCTTGCCCAGTTCCCGGGCGCGCCACCAGCCGGTGGGCATGGTGCCGACCAGCACCTGGGCTATCTCGAACACATTGCGCCGTAGCGGGCGCGAGATACGCCAGGTCAACTGCACCTGGGCGGTGTCGGTGTCGATCAGCAGAGTGTCGATCACCGCCGACACGGTCTCGTGACCGCCTTTTTTCAGGAAAAAAGTCACCGGCACCTCCATTTCGGGGATACGAAACCCGGCACGTTCCTGGGCGCTGAGGTTGAGCAACAGCACCTCTTCACCGCCGCGCAGGTAGTCGATCTGTTGGTCTTCGGGGGCCGCCTGGAAGTAGCGGGTATCGAAATCCTCCGGCAGAAACGGAAAGCTGTCGGCCAGCCAGGCATCGTCGTAGGTACCGGCGTAGCGCGCGCGTTGCGGCCAGCTGCGGCCGATGGGGCCGAGGGCCATGGGGCGAAAGTCGCCAAAGGGGCTGTCGACCGGCTTGCCCAACTCCTCGGTGCTGGGCATGGGCCGGCCAACGATGTCCAGGTCATCGGTGCCACGGGGAAACCAGCCGCAACCGCTGGGGTTGTCCGGGAAACCGTGGCGCATCTCGGGAGCGTTGGCCATGGGGTGGGAGCCCCCATAGGCCTGGGCATAGGTGATGCTCTGTTGGGTAAAGGGCTGGGGGACCCCGGGGGCAACGCCCAGCACCCCTGGCTGCCAATGCCTGGGGCCAAGGACGGAAAAGGCCTTGCTCATCCGGCCCACGCGTATGCCCGCAGTCAATTGCGTCACGGGGCGCCCGCCGGGGGCATGGGCCTTGCCGCACACCAGCACATCGCAAAATGGCTTGAACGGGGCGAAGTCCATCTCCTGCGAGGGGGCGCTGAGGCCCGGTTCGCCGAAAAAGGTGTCGGCCATCAGCAGCGGCGGCTGGTGCGCGGCAAGTGTCGCGGCGCGGCCGTCCAGGGGCAGATTGAAAGTACCCTTGGCCACCACGACCAGGGATTCGCGGCCATCGCGCGCCACCCCGAGGGTATAGGCCGTGACCAGGGGGCTGGCATTGAGCAGTTCCATGGAGCGGATACCTGTCTAGTTGATCTGCACCGAGCCACCCTTGATGCGGTTGACCCCGCTGGAGCGGCTGGACAGGTAGGCCCCCTGGATGATCACCTTGCCGGCGCGGGTCAGGGTGATGCTGGCCTTGCCGCAACGCAGCACGATCTCGCGTTCGGCGCTCAACTCCAGGCATTGCTCATCCAGCCGCACACTGGCGACGGGAGCGGGCAGGGCGCCGAGCAGGCGACCGATCACCAGCGGACGCAGCGGGTCACCGCCTTCGAACATGAGGGCCACCTGGCTGCCGATGTCCGCGGTACTCAGCAACGCGGTGCAACGAGCGATTACACCGTCGCTGCTGGGGCAGCCCGGGTAGGTGACCCTGGGCGCGCTTGCGTCGGGCAGCTCGAGCAGGGTGCCGATGATCACCGAGTCGATGCGCGCCTGGGCGGGTAGTGAGTGCTGAACCGTCATTTAGAAACCTCCACTGTCCTAGTTCTGCAGGATCTTCTGTCCTTTGATCACCACGTTACGGTTGGCCTTGACGTTGATGGCACCCGAGCCGTCGATGGTGATGTTCTTGCCGCTGATGACGATGGTGCCGTCTTTCTTCAAGGTGATGCTGGCCGCGCCGGTGGTCAGGCTGATGGAGTCGCCGGCGGTCAGGGAAAAGTGCTTGCCGACGTCCAGGTTGTCGCTTTGCCCGATCTGCGTGCCGCGGTTGCGGGAAACCTCACGAGATTCGTTCTGGCCGATCCGGGTGCTCTGGTTGCCGTTGATCTCGATCCCTTCGTTGCCCTGGACCGTCTCGTCGCGGTTGCCGGAGATGTCGATGGTCTCGTTGCCGCCGACATCCTCGGTGCGGTTGCTGGCGATGCTGATCTTTTCGTTGGCGCCGACCTTTTCCGTGCGGTTGGCACCGATGGTGATGGTTTCGTTGCTGACCACGTGCTCAGTGCGATTGGCGCCGATGGTGATCTTCTCGTTGTTGCCCACTTCCTCGGTGCGGTTCACGCCGATGGTGATGGTTTCGTGGTTGTCCACCGTTTCGGTCCGATCGTGCTTGACGTGCACGGTCTCGTCGTTGTCGATGGTCTTGCTGCGGTCATGGCCGACCCAGTGGGTCTCGTCGTTCTCGACCTCGATGTCCTGGTTCTTCTCGGCATGGATGAACAGCTGTTCTGCGCCTTTCTTGTCCTCCATGCGGATTTCATTGAAATTGGCCGGTGAGCCGTCCTTGCTGGAGCGGCTTTTCACCCCGCTCTGGGTGGCGTTGGCCGGCAGCTTGTAGGGCACGGTCTGTTCGGCGTTGTAGACCCGACCGGTGATGATCGGTCGGTCCGGGTCGCCTTCCAGGAAGCTGACGATGACCTCCTGGCCGATCCGCGGGATCTGCACCGATCCCCAGTTCTTGCCGGCCCAGGACTGGGACACGCGAATCCAGCAGGAGCTGTTTTCGTTGGACTGGTCATGGCGATCCCAGTGGAAGTGCACCTTGACCCGGCCGTACTGGTCGGTCCAGATCTCCTCGCCGCTGGGGCCGACCACCACGGCGGTCTGCGGCCCGCGGACAATCGGCATGGGGGTCAGGGGCAGGGGGCGGAAGGCCTGGCTGGCGTCCATGCAGTCCAGTTCGCTGACGAACTGTTCGGCCAGGTCCAGTTGCCCGCTTTCATAGACTTCCTGGCGGATCTGGTAGCGTGCGACCACCACCAGGTATTCGCGGTTCTGGTCCGCGCGGTCATAGCCGGTCAGCTTGAACAGATGGCCGGAACCCAGGCCACGGGTGCGACCGCGCAGCTGCACGCGTTCGAACTGACTGTGAATGGCTTCGATGCGGGTGCGCGCGTAATGCTCGCCGTCGTTGTATTGCAGGTATTCACCCGGGTAGTCGTAGAGCGGGTGGTCGCCGTTGCTGTGGTTGCGCGGCACGCTGGAGCGCACCTCCAGGCTGGCGCGGGGCCGCTGGAAGTCATAGTCGTTCAGTGCCAGCGAGCCGGGCTGGACCTCTCGGGCCATTTGCCAATCGTAGAAGTGGTCGCGCTCGCGCATTTGCTGATCGGGCGGGAAGAACGGCACCGATTCATAGCCCGGTGCGCTGAAGTGAGCGCCGTAGGCGTCCGCCAGGACCAGCACATGGCGGGACTTTTCATGGCGGAAGTAGTAATAGATGCCTTCCTGTTCCATCAACCGGCTGACGAAGTCGAAGCTGGTTTCACGGTACTGGACGCAGTATTCCCACTCCCGATAGCTGGCGCTGAGGTTGTCTTCGAAATCGGAGAAACCGAGGTCGCGAAACACCTGCTTGATGATGTCCGGCACGGTCTTGTTCTGGAAGATCCGGCAGTCCGAGGTGCGGGTCAGCAGCCAGAACCAGGGGCGCAGGCTGACGCGGTAACCGGCGAACTGGCCGTGGCCGGTCAATTGCCGGCAACTGCTGACAATCCCGTGGAAGTAGCGTTGGCCGCCGCCGTACAGTTCCAGGCCCAGGCCCATTGGCTTGCCCAGCAACTGGTCGAACTTGATCGCCCGGTCTTCGGAGGTGAGGTCCAGCTCATAATGGAACAGGCGTCCCAACTCTTCGCTGCCTTCCATGCTTTGCAGTAGCAGGACATCGCCGCCCAGGGGGCTGTCGACCTGCACCAATCGAGTGTTTTGCGTGATTGCCATCAACGGCTTCCTCTGGCTCGGGTTCGGGCGTCAGTTGGCCGTCTTGAAGCGAGGGGAAGGCGTGCCTGCCTTTTGTTGTACATCCACCACAGAGGTCATCTCCTTATCGGCCTCACAAACGGCGCTCAAGGTTGGGCGCGGTCTGATTTCAAACGAAAACTGCTCCAGTGAGGTGAACACGGAGGTGTCTCAAGATAAGTGAGCGAAGGTTTTTTATTTAGTTTCTTTAGCTATATGTATTATTCATTTATCGAATAACGGAGCGAGAACCTCGACGGTTCAGGGGTTCATCAAGCGCAGCTGGCGATTTGCCCGTAGTCCCGGGCCCTGAACCCAAGCCTAGGTGCTGGAGGGCATTGTGCAGAAGGGAGTGCGCAGAAGGGGTTGTGTAGAAGGGACAGGCCAAGCATGGAATGTCCTCTGCTGCATGAGCATTGCATCCGTTGCATCTCTTGAGGTTGCAGCTAGGTTCTGTACGAAAAGTTTTGAGACGAAGGTCAGGCAAGGCGAAAACGGTCGAGGAAGCGGAGTTTACGGGTTGTAAATGAGCATTCCGAGAGCGTTTTCAACGCAGCATCACCGAGTATCAAGGCTTTTCGTACAAAACCTAGTCTGTGGCGCCTGGCCCAGGGGCTGGCCCGGTGATGGTGGTTGCGCCGATGCTCGACGGATTTTTTTCAAGTGAGGAAGGGTTTTTGATCGATCGCAAGGTTTCGGCAGCAGGCGGCCAGGTCAGCCGTTTTTCTGAGCATAAAGACACTCGCTGTATTGTGCTCCTGGGCGACCCTGGAGCCGGCAAGAGCCATCTGTTCGAGGCCCTTGCCCGGCAGTCGGGCGGCCACTACCTGCAAGTTCGGGACTTCCTGCGCAGGAAACCCACGGTCTTTGCCCCAGGCAGCACGCTGTTTCTCGATGCGCTGGATGAATGCCGTGTGCATTACGCAGATGCGCCGGCCATGGACAGCCTGGTCAGACAGATCGGCGAATTGCAGTCGTGCCAGGTGCGGATTTCCTGCCGCAATGCCGACTGGATGTGGCAGGACGATCGGGAGGCGCTGAAGGATTGCTTTCCCGACGAGAACGCAGTGCAGGAACTGTATCTGCTGCCACTGGATGAAGAGCAACAGCAGCAGGTCATCGCCAGCATTCCCCAGGTGGCTGCGGACTTTCTGGCCCAGGCTCGACAACGGGGGCTCGAGGATATGCTGGGCAACCCCCTGACCCTGCGGTTGCTCGCCCAGGTGGTGGCGCAGGCGCCATGGCCGCGCACGCGTCGGGAGCTGTTCGAGCGTTCTTGCACGGTGCTCCTCACCGAAGACAACAGCACCCACCTCAATGACCGGCGCTTGCGTGCCGAACTCAGTACCCTCGAACTGCAGCGCGCAGCCGGGCTGTTGTGTACGGTGCGGTTGCTGGCGGATATCGATGGGTTCAGTGTCCAGGCGTCGAACAACCAGCGTTTTCCCTCCCTGGCGGCGCTGAACTTGTGTACGCCCAAGGCGCTGCGTGCCGCGCTGGCCAGTCGCCTGTTCAGGGCCACTGGTGAGCCTGGGGTGTTTGATCACAGCCACAAGGCCATCGCCGAATACCTGGCGGCCAGCTACCTCGGTGAACGGTTTCAGGAAGGTGTGCCGCTGAGCCGGATTCGCCTGCTGCTGGGGGGAGAGGGAACGCCGGTCTCCTACCTGAGGGGCCTGCATGCCTGGCTGCCGTTGACCCTGTGCGGCCATGCCGAGGAATTTATCCAGGCTGACCCGATGGGGATCTTGAGCTACGGCGATGGCGCGTCACTGAGCAGTCACAGCAAGCGCCAGCTGTTCCAGGCATTGACCCGTCTCGCCGAGAGCGATCCGGGCTTTTGGGGCACCGACTATTCTTCGAAGGTCCTGGCAGGCCTGGCGGAACCGGCCATGGTGGAGTGTTTCAGCAGCATCCTCAAGGACCCGGCCAAGCCCCATGAGCTGAAGATCCTGGTGCTCGATACCTTGCGAGTCGGGCAGCCGTTGCCAGAACTGGTGGGCGTCCTGGCGCAACTGCTGGCCGACGCCGCTACCCATCCCAATGAATGTGCCTACGCAGCCCAAGTGCTGTCGCAGTTGGGCGAGCCGGGACTGCACGCCTTGCGCATGGCTTTCAAGACTCTGGTCAGCGAGCGTCGGGGCCGGCGTCTGCGGGCCTTTATCCTCAGCCGGGTACTCAGGTCGGAGGCCGGTTACCAGGACCTGCTGGAGCTTTATCGGCTCAACGCCGAGCAGTTGCTGGACGATGAGGCGGCGCTGGCTCGCTGGAACCTGCATGAGCTGGTGGCGAGCGGGGATATTCCCGCCTGCCTCGACGGCCTGCTGGCGATCGATAGCCACGGCCTCAGCGATGCAGCCGGCCTGGACGCCCTGACATTCATGGCGCCGTTGATCATTCGTTACCTCGCCACTCAGACCTCGCTGGACGAAGCCAGGCTGTTCGCCTGGTTGTCCGCCTGCAACGGCTTGACCACGTACAAGGGCTACCGGCAGTTCAATGAGCTTAACGAGGCCCTGGGCAGTTACGACCGGACCCACGCACCGGGTTTGCTGCTGCGGGCGGCCCGCCATCCCGGCCTGGAGGGGTTTGCCGTTTCCGCAGCGCCGGCCAAGGAGCCCGAGGAGGTCCAGGCCGAAGTCGAGGAATCCGCCGCCGAGACATCCCTGGACCAGCGGGTGCTGGAGCTTGTCAACCGCGCCCTCGAGGAGCTTGAGCAGCAGCTGGACGCAGGCTATCCAGTCGCGGACGCCGATCCCTTGTTCCTCGGGGAGGTGCTGTTCAAGCTGATCGAACAGGATCAACTGGCAGGCAAGCCCTGGTTCCAGGCATTTCGCCGGGACCACTATGCGCTTTACATCGACTGCCTCGCCCAGCATCTGCTGAGTGAGGTCATCACCGGCGCAACGAGCCACTGCCTAGGCTTGAAACTCACCGGCCAAGTGCCCCTGGCGGACAAGCTGGATACGGTTCGCCAGTTGCTGGAATACGCGCCGCACCTTGACAAGACCCAGCTCTACTACCTGGTACGACCTTACTGCCGCCACCTGGGGCAGCAACAGTTCGGCGACGCCTTACTGGCTCTCCTGGCCGATGAGGCCGCTGCCCCCCATCGAGGTTTTATCACGGCTCTGGGCGTGCTGATGTCGCTGGACCGATTCGCTCCAGCACTGGCAGCGCTGGACCGCGACGGGAAAAATGAAGTGCTCTGGTACCTGCGGGACCTGACGGACCTGGTACGTGGTTTCGAAGCTCCGCTGGAAATGAGTGCCCTGCAGGCGGCCAGTTTTTGTCGCATGGTCGCCGAGCAGTTTCCCGTCGCGCTGGTGGACTCCGACTGGTTCACGCCCGTCAACACCGGCCCCGAGGATGCCGACGAGTTCATTCGAACGCTGATCGGTTTTCTCGCCACACACCCTTCCAGGGAGGCCGGAGAGCATTTGCTGGGGCTACAGGCCGATGCGGCCCTGGTCCCCTGGGGCGATTGTTTAAAGCATGGCTTATCGGTCTATCGAGCCCGGCAACATGACGCTCAGTACATCCGCAGCGGTTGGGAGCAAGTGCGTGATGTGCTGAGCAACGGGCCACCGGCCAACATCATGCACATGCAGGCGCTGGTCCTGGATGAGCTACACGCGGTGGCCAGCCAGCTGAAGAGCAACCTCGACGGGCATAAGTTCTTCTGGAACGAAGCCAACGGCAAGATCGACTCGCCCAAGTGGGAGAACAGCTGTCGCGACGCGCTCCTGGGGCTGTTGCGTCCGCGCCTGGAGGGCCGACGCATCACCGCCGAACCAGAAGGGCACATGCTCCATGGCAATCGAGTGGACATCGCGGTGCAGCATGGCGCCATCAAACTGGTCATCGAGCTCAAGCGAACCAGCCACGCCGAGCTATGGACCTCGATCCAGGATCAACTGGTCGCGCTCTACACCTCGGACCCCGGTGCTCGGGGCTATGGCATCTATGGGGTGTTCTGGCATGGCGTCGGCGTCCCGATCACCAGTGCCCCCACAGGGGTATCGCCACGCTCGGCTGCCGAGCTCAAGGCGCAGCTGGAGGCCAGCATCGCGCAAGAATTGCAGCCCTACATCAAGGTATTTGTACTGGATGTCTCCGGCACTTGAGGAATGCTCTCAGGGCCAGTTCGGGGCAGGCAGCGTGGGGGAACCGGAGCAAGGGTGGCCCCCTTGTTTCAGCTTCGTCAGCGCCCTCATGCAGCCATGGCCGGGGCGCCGGCGCCAATGAGCGACTGATAGCCGCAACACTTCAATGGGCGAGGGCCTGCACCCGGCAGCGACTCAAGGCTTTTCGCCGGCCTCGAACAACTGCAGCAAGCCCTGCAGGGCGTTGTCGACGAAGCGTTCGTCGCTGGTGCCCGCGGGAAAATGCAGCACCCCATGGATCACCAGTGACGCCAGGCCGTGGGTGTAGGACCAGCCGGCGAGGGCGACGCGGCGTACTTCCGGGGCCTGCGGCGTCAGCCCGAGCATCTGGGCGATGATCCGCTGCAGTTCGCCGAAGGCCTGTTCACGGGCCGCGATCAGCTCCGGGATCATCTGGCCATTGGCAAACTCGGCGCCGAACATCAGTTGATAGAGCGCCGGGTTGGCCCGGGCAAAACTGAAATAGGCCAGGCTGGCGCTGCGCAGTTTCTGCCGCCCGACCTGCTGCTGATCGTGTTGCACCAGCACCTGGGCCAGCTCGATAAAGCCCTGGGCCGCCAGGTGGCCGATGAGTTCCGCGCGATTGGCGTAGTGGTGGTAAGCCGCAGTGGCACTGACCCCGACCCGCTCCGACAGCGCTCGCAGCGACAGTTTGGTGGGGCCCACTTCCTCGAGCATGGCCCGGGCGGCGGCAAGCAGTTGTGGGGCCAGGTTGCCAACGTGGTAGGCGTCCCGTGAGCGTGGAGCGTGGGGCTTCATCAGAGGGTCCCGGATGGCGTGGACAGGGCTGGAAATCCGCGGAATCTTAGCATGGCGAAGAATCTTGACGGCGCTAAGATCGGACCGTAGCCTGAATCCCACAACAACACACTGCCCCCAGGGAGTACCCGATGTCCGAAGCGAAACTGCAACCCTCGGCCCAAGCCACTCTGCAACGCTGGCACAGCATGGTCGCCCGCCAAGACCTCAGTGCCTTGCCCGAACTGCTGTCGCCCCAGGTGGTGTTCCGCTCGCCCATGGCCCATACGCCTTACCCTGGAGCGCCGGTGGTGGCGACCATCCTTGGCACCGTACTGCAGGTGTTCCAGGACTTTACCTATCACCGCGAACTGGCGACGGCCGACGGCCTGAACCTGGTGCTGGAGTTCAGCGCACGGGTAGGGGAGCGGGAGGTCAAGGGCATCGACATGATCCGTTTCGATGAGACGGGCCAGATCATCGAGTTCGAGGTGATGGTCCGTCCCATGAGCGGGTTGCAGGCCCTGGGCGAGGAAATGGGAAAACGCCTGGCTGTCTACCTGGCGGCGAGCAAGGGGGCATAGCAGCCCCTCGGGACATGCCGCTCCAGAGGTTAATCCGGCGTGCTGATTCAGCCAGGATGCCGCCACCCGGGGGCGGCCCTGTGCAGGCAGCCGTGCCCGATACCGGGTTGCCAGACAGCGCTCCAGCGACCTGAACCGGGGCTGACTATCGGTTGAAGTGATAGTGACAATCAAACAACGCAGATTTTTTTTTGTTCGCTGACCCTGGATAATTGCCGCCGAAGAACACCATGACCGCAAGGGCAGCTCCGTGATGCTGGCCCCTTGCGCACCGAACCAGGCTTTTATTTCAGGATTCCCCCCGATGCGTTCTCCCGTTGTTCCCGCCTTGACCCTGGCGGCCTTGTTGTTGACCGGCTGTGCCTCTGCCCCCAATGACCCGAGCCTGGTGCTGCAGACCAGCAAGACTCCCGCCGAATATGCCGAGTGCGTGGTGCCCAAGCTGCAGGATCCAACGGTCTCCCAGACCCAGCGCGGCTACCGGATCGTGGTTTCCAGCAAGATCGCAGCAGACAACGTACTGGAAGCCTACAAGGCCCCCAATGGCGGCAAGGTGTACCTTTACGAGCGCCATTTGCTGGCTTCGAGCTTCAGCCCTTCGAGTTTCGAGCGGGCCGCCCAGGGCTGCCTCTAGTTCCTGTCAGATCGTTCTGTTCCAGCCATCTCCAGTGCCTGCAACAAACGTCCGACTTGTGCCAGCTCCCAGGTGCTCAACAGGCTGACCGGGTCGGTGCCGAAGCGCTGCCGAGCGTCGAGCTGCCACTCCAGGCCTTCGGCACTGCGGCAATGTCGGCAGTGCTGTAACTGACTGCCATCGACATCCAGCAGCAAGCGCCAATCGCCAATCTCCACTTGCACCTGGCCCTCGGTCCCGGTGACCAGGTGCAAGGGATAGACACCGAGGGCGGCGTCCCGCAGGCGCTGGCAAACCTGGCGGGCGTTGAGGGTGGCTGATGGTTGCATAGCGATCCTGAGCGGGAGGTGGTCCGGTAGCGGAAGGCGCAATGATGTCTGCGCCAGGGCCTCGGGGTCCAGTGCTGCGAGCGCCAGTGGCGACCAGCCCGGCTCGGGTTGGCGCAGGTACCCGGGGCAGGCCGGTGACAGCAGCACCGTCCCCGCCCCGGCCACCCGGGTCAGGGCTGCAGGCGTCGCACCGTCCAACCGGTTTCGTTCAGATCGTAGCGCAGGCGTTCGTGCAGGCGCTCCTGGCCGTTGCCCCAGAATTCCACGGAGTGGAAGCGCAACTCGAACACGCAATACCCCGCTGGACGAGGCAGGGGCCCCGGTACTGCAGCCAGTTCGCGGGCGGCGCGGCGCATGGCCTGGATATCCTTCAGTTCTTCGCTCTGGTGCGACACCGTGGACATCGGGTGGGTGGCATAGGGGCGGTTCAACCAGGCCTCGTCGGCCCGGCTATCGGGCAGGCGCACGGCGCGGCCGTTGAGGATGATCTGCTGGCTGGTTTCACGCCAGTACAGCACCCCCGAGGCCCAGGGATTCTGCGCCAGTTCACGGCCTTTCTGGCTGCCGGCGTGGGTGCTGAACAGCAGCCCGTTGTCGGTGATCTCACTGATCACGACGATGCGTGTCGACGGCCGCCCCTGGCTGTCGGCAGTGGCCAGCGCCAACGCCTTGGGTTCGCGTATACCCATGCGCCGAGCGCGCTCCAGCCAGTTGCGCAGCACACCCATGGGGTCTTGGGGCAGGGTCTGGTACTCGGGAAACGGAGCGTCGAGGGTTCCAGTGAGGGATTCCGACATGCCGTTGCCCAGCAACGGCTTGCCTTGCAGTGGGTTATTCATAGCACGATGCTCCCCCGTCCAAAGGTTACGCCATTGCCAGAAACCTCGACCCGCTTCAGGTCATCGGCACGGCCTTCGGCCCTGGCGAACATCAGCGATGGCCGGCCGATCTCCACGCCCTGGAGAATCTCCACCTGCTGGCCAAACGGCACCTGGCCATGGCGGCCCAGGTGGATGGCCAGCGGCCCGGCGGCAGAGCCGGTGGCGGCATCTTCGACCACGCCATAGGCGGGCGAGAACATCCGACTGCGCCAGTGCCGTCCCGCACCGGCAAAACAGTTGATGGCCATGTCGTGGAAGTTGGACAGGGCGCGATGATCGGGGTGCAAGGCAGACAGCGCCTCGATGCTCGGCAAACCGACGAACACGTGGCGCGGGCCGTTGTGGTAGATCTCGATGGCAAAGGTCGAGGCACTGATGCCCAGGGCACTGAGCAATTCGGCATCGCGTCCCAGGGCCGACCAGGTCGGTATCGGCTGGTCCATGCTGGCGGCGATCACCCGGCCGGCCTGGCGCTCCAGTTCGAAGACGATGGTGCCCATCTGGGTTTCCAGGTACAGGCGGTGATTGTCCGTCAGGGCCCCCAGCGCGATAGCGGTGCCCAGCAGCGGATGGCCGGCGAAAGGCAGCTCGTTGACCGGGGTGAAAATCCTGATCCGCCAGTCCCCCCCATTGCGTGGCTGGAGCACGAAGGTGGTTTCCGACAGGTTCATCTCCCGGGCAATGCCTTGCATCTGCTCGGCCGAGAGGTCGTCGGCCTTGAAGAACACCGCAACCGGGTTGCCTTCCAGTGGCACACTGGCGAAGGCGTCGATGATGGCATATTCGTGCATGGGTCAGCTCCCGGCGGCCGAAGCGCTGTTGTCGACAGTGGTGTTGATGAGCGCATGACGCAGCAGGTCGGCCATGATCCGTGGGCCTTCCTGGGTCAGCAATGATTCGGCATGGAACTGCATCGAGGCGAACGAAGGACCGCGCAGCGCATGCACTTCGCCGGTCTCGCGGTCGCGGCTGATTTCGACGGTGCCGAGGCCGTGGACATCCAGGCGGTCACTGCTGCTCTGGGCGGCAAAGGTGTTGTAGAACCCCACCCGCTCGGCGTTGCCGAACAGGTCGATCTGCTTCTGCACGCCCTGGTTGGGAATCAGCTTGCGTTGCAGTTCAAGGCCCAGGCACAGGCTCAGTACCTGGTGGCTCAGGCACACCGCAACGAAGGGCCGCTGCTGGCTGAGCAACGAGCGGATGGCCAGGTGCAGGTGGCTGATCTTCGGCTGCTGGACATCGCTGGGGTTGCCGGGGCCGGGGCCCATGATCACCAGGTCGTAGCCGTCGAAGCTGTATTCGTCGTTGAAACTGCACACGCTCACCATCAGCCCCAGGGACCGCAACTGCTTGGCGATCATCGAGGTGAAGGTGTCCTCGGCATCGACGATCAGCACCTGGCGCCCGCTGAAGTCGCTCTGGACCTGCTGCCGCTGCTGACTGTCCATCAGCCAGAAGTCGGAAACGTAGGCATTGCGGCTGGCCAGCGCGGCGCGCACCTGCAGGTGGTTGCCGAAGCGCGAGGGCGTCTGGTTCTTCAACGCACCAATCAAGCCGGCGGCCTTGGCCCGGCTTTCGGCGGCTTCGGCCATTGGCTCGGAATGCCGGACAATGGTCGAGCCCACGCTGATTTTCACCTGCCCGTGGCGGTCGATATCGGCGGTACGGATCAGGATCGCCGAATCCAGCGAGCGTCCGCCCTTGCCATCGCTGCCGATCAACGCTGCCATGCCGCTGTAGTAGCCGCGGCCCAGGGGTTCATGGCGGTGGATGACCCGGCAGGCGCTTTCCAGCGGGCTGCCGGTGACGGTCGGGGCAAACAGGGTTTCGCGCAGTATGTCGCGGACGTCGCGACGGGTCTTGCCTTCGATGAAGTACTCGGTGTGCGCCAGGCAGGCCATTTCCTTGAGGTAGGGGCCGCGTACATGCCCTCCGTCCTCGCAAATGCGCGCCATCATCTTCAATTCCTCATCCACCACCATGTACAGCTCATCGGCCTCCTTGCGGTTGGCCAGGAATGCCATGACCTCGCTCAGGCTGGGGCCGGCGGGTGGGTATCGGTAGGTGCCGCTGATCGGGTTCATCACCGCCACGCCGTCCTTGACGCTGATGTGGCGCTCGGGCGAGGCGCCGACGAAGGTGCGCTCGCCGGTATGGATGATGAAGGTCCAGTACACCCCTTTTTCCCGCTCCAGCAGGTGGCGGAAGAATGACAGGGCCTTGGCCGCACCGTACTCGCTGATCTCCGCCAGGAAGGTGCGCTTGATCACGAAGTTGGCACCTTCCCCGGAGCCGATTTCATTCGCGATCACCTGGCTGACAACCTCGGCGTAACGCTCGTCGCTGAGGTCGAAACGCTCGCCGTTGAGCTGGAGCGGCTCGTCAGGCAGCACGCCCAGCAATTGTTCGATGCCAATCGATTGCTGTTCGGTGATTTTCATCGCCAGCAGTGGCGACTGGTCGTCCACGGCCTCGAAACCGCGTTCGGCGATCTGCCTGTAGGGAATCAGCGCCAGCACCTCCAGACGCGCGGCACCGACGGTGGTGGCGGGCAGTTCGATGTCCGCCAGGCACCCGGGTTCGGACATCGTTCCCAGCAGCACGTCCAGCACCCCCGGGCCAGTGGACTCGGGGCGGTAGAGCAGGGCGAAGGGCCCGGGCGCCGGTTGCAGGATGCGCCCGATGAGGTGGGCAGTGGTCTGGCTCATAACACCACCTCGTCAGTGGTCACGACCATGGCGCAACGGCTGGCCGCATATTCGATGGCCATCCAGTGGTGTTCCTTGCTGAAGTCGGCGATCGCATCGGCAACCAGGAACGGCTGGATATCGTTGGAGTAGGCATCCACGGTGGAAATCAGCACCCCGACATGGGCGTATACACCGCACAGGACCAACTGGTTGCGGCCGCTGGCGCGCATGCGTTCGAGCAGGTCCGAGTTGAAAAAGGCGCTGTAGCGCCACTTGGTCAGCAGCCAGTCGCCCGGGCGCGGCGCCAGGGCATCGACCACCTCGCGGTCGTTCGGGCTGGCCTGCATGCCCGGGCCCCAGAAGTCCTTGAGCAAGCCTCGTTGCTCCTCGCTCATGCTGCCAGGCTGGGCGGTGTAGGCCACCGGCAGTTGGTGCTCGGCGGCCCATTGGCGAATGCGTGCGGCATTGCCCACCAGGCTTTCACGCAGGGGCTCGGGCAACGGCCGCAGGAAGTAGCGCTGCATGTCATGCACCAGCAGTACGGCGCGCTGAGGGTCGATATGCCATTGCGCGAGGTTGACGGGCAGGTCGCGGGCAGTGGGCAGGGCGTAGGGGACGATCGATGGAATGCCGGTCATGGCGACGAACTCCAGTCAGAAAATGGCAGCGGTGGGCGCGGTTTTCCAAGCCATGACCGCGGTGACGGCCTGCCAGGGAGTCAGGCGCGGATCGCACAGGCTCTTGTAGTGGCTGGCGACCTGGTCCAGCCCCAGGGCATCGGAAACGCATTCGCTGACCTCATCCGGGGTGGTCTCCAGGTGCAGGCCGGCGGCCACGCCCCCGGCCGAGGTGACGGCGTGCTTGAAATTGATGATTTCTTCGGTGATGGTCCGCACCATGCGGGTCTTGTTGCCGCAGGGGGCGACGATGGTATTGCCGTGCATCGGGTCGCTCAGCCAGATGATCTGGTGACCGGCGCTGCGAACGGCCGCCACCAGGGGCGGCAGTCGATCCCCGACCTTGTGCGCGCCCATGCGGGCGATCAGGGTCAGCCGACCGGGCTCGCGCCGTGGATCCAGGCGTTCGCACAGGCTCAGCAACTGGTCCCGGGTAATGTCCGGGCCGATCTTGCAGGCCACCGGGTTGAGCACTTCGCTGAGCAGGGCCACGTGGGCGCCGGCCAACTGGCGGGTGCGTTCGCCGATCCACGGCCAGTGGGTCGAGCCGAGAAAGACCCGGCCCTGGTGATCCTGGCGAACCTGGGGCAACTCGTAGTCGAGCACCAGCATCTCGTGGCTGGTCCAGGCTGGCGAACCACACAATGGCTCCTGGTTTGCCGGCTCGTTCCAGCCCAGGTGCTGCAGGATGTCATGGGCCGCGTGGTAGCCGCGCACCAGGCGCTGGGCATCATGCTGGCGATGGCTGCCCAGGGCCTCGCGGCCGTTGACCATGTCACCGCGATACACCGGCAACTCGACGTTGCCGATGCGCTCGCTGTTGCTGGAGCGCGGCTTGGCGAATTGCCCGGCAATCCGTCCCACCCGCACCACCGGCTGCTGGGTGACCAGGCGCAACGCACCGGCCAGGATGTCCAGGACCGCGGCTTTTCGCGCCACGTGGGCGGGAGAGCTTTCATCCATGTCTTCGGCGCAGTCACCGGACTGGATAATCATCGCCTCGCCAGCCGCGACTCTGGCCAGAGTGGCGCGCAGCACCAGAATGTCCTCGACTCGAATCAAGGGCGCGCTGTCCCTGAGATAGGCCTGCGCATCGTGCAGTTGTGAGGGCTCGCTCCATTGAGGTTGCTGGAACGCTTCACAACTTAGAACCCGTTTCAGTAAGTCTTCCATGATGCGATCACTCTCCCAGGGGGGATTAAGTAGGTAAGCCTTCGCGCTTGATTTGCGGCACGGGAATACCTAGGGCGCGCAACTGCTGGAAGACATTCATGAACTCGCGGTTCTGTTTTATCTTGCCGTCCTGCAACTCGAAAGAATGCAGGAAGTGATTCTCGTAATAACCTTCCGGGTACCCGGGAAACAGGATCTTGCCGTGGCCATCACATTCGACCCAGATATGGTTGGGGTCATCGGTTTCAAATATCTTGATGTTGTACCACTCCCAATCCGGGAAGCATCTGAGTGACCAGACCGCATGTTCGGCCAACTTTGCCTTGCCGTTGATGGCAATGGGGGCGCCGGTGTCCGTGGTCCACAGACCGCCGGAGCCATCTTCGGTAAACAGTTCGTGGCGCCGCAGGCGAGCCTGGCCCTGGGTATGCATGTATTGCTCGACCGTAGCGCGGTTTTTGCGTCTAAGTTCAGTGTCGTCGTGTTGGTTTAGTTGACGGGCTGGACTATTTGGCATGCGGAAATCTCCTATAGCAAGATGGGGTTTATGACGCAGGAATACCTTCGCGCTTGATCTTCGGTAGCGGAATGCCAAGACCACGAAGTTGCTCGAAGGGGTTCATGAATTCACGGCTCTGAGTGATCTTGCCGTTGTCCAGCTCGAATGAATGAATGTAATGATTTTCGCAATAGCCTTCGGGATAACCGGGCACCCGGGTCTTGCCGCGGCCATCGCTTTCCACCCAGAAATGGTTGGGGTTATCGGTGGCGAATACCCGGACATTGTGGAACTGCCAATCAGGAAAACACTTCTCTACCCAGGCTCCGAGGGCGGCGAGCTTGGCCTGGCCCTTGATTTCCAGCGGTTTTCCGCTCTCGGTGTTCCAGGAGCCAAGGCTGCCGTCGTGGGTGAAGAGTTCATGGCGGCGCAGGCGATCCTTGCCATTAGTGCCCATGTACTGTTCGACGGTGGCACGGTTTTTTCTGCGCAGTTCAAGTTGATCGTTAAATCCGTTGGCAGCTGTTGAAGCGGGCATGGGCAGCCTCCTCAGTTGTTTGAGTCATGAACCAATGATTTCGCTATTATAAAAAAAGTGCCGGGTTGATTGGCGCCAGGCGAAAGCCGTTACTTGCTTAAGCGATGCACTGTTTCGGCGGTGAGTGGAGGTTGTTTATACACTTGCATTTGTTGATGCTGGAACTACCAGATTTTGTAGTGAAAAGACCGCAGGGAGTTCGACCCAATGGACTGTTTCAGTATCGTGAAGTGATCAGGGCGTTGGTCGTCTGAATCGCAGTAGTGGCCCCGCAATATCAAGCATGACTGATGGCTATGGAGCCCAACTAGATAGTAGGGCTGCAGTATTAGTTCGAAGCAATCTATGGTTGTTCTGAATTAACTGTTGACATGAGTTCGGCTTGGTCTAGTCTCACGTCCTCCTTCAAACTTTAGTGGTGTTCAAAATGGAGTTAGGACAGCTGTTTGGATGGGATGCCTATTTTTACAGTATCTTTACGCAAGCCATGAGCGCCGAAGAGTTCACGGCGGTGGCGATCAGAGTACTGCAGGAACTGGGCTTTGATTTCTTTGCCTATGGCATGTGCAGCGCGACACCGTTCATGCGGCCCAAGACTTATATACACAGCAATTACCCTGTGGACTGGGTGCAGCACTACCAAGCACAGAACTACGCCCTGATCGACCCCACGGTGAAGCACAGTAAAGTTTCGTCGGCGCCGATCCTGTGGGGTAACGAGTTGTTCCGGGAATGCCCGCAGTTGTGGTCCGAGGCCAGGGACTCGGGCCTGTGCCACGGCCTGGCGCAACCGTCGTTCAATGGCCAGGGGCGGGTCGGCTTGCTGAGCCTGGCACGCAGGAACAAGGCCATCAGCCTTGAGGAACTCGAAGCCTTGAGGCCGGTGACCAAGGCATTTGCCGCCGCGGTTCATGAGAAGATCGGCCAACTGGAAAACGACCACCGTCTCGCCAAGGCCATCGTCGAGTTCAGTGGGCGTGAATGTGATGTGCTGCGCTGGACCGCCGACGGCAAGACCTCGGAGGAGATCGGCGTGATCATGGGGGTATGCACCGACACGGTGAATTACCACCACCGCAACATCCAGCGCAAGATCGGCGCCAGCAACCGGGTGCAGGCCGTGTCCTACGCGGTTGCCCTGGGCTACATCTAGGTCCAGCGCGAAGGCCGAAGTTCGACTGCCAACTGCTGCCGACCTGGCACAGTGATCAGGGCCGAAGCCCTCCGGGTTAGGCCCACTGGCGGTGGAACACGGCGCCATTTTGCCGGGGCTCATCCCTTGCGTCCGGATCAATCTTGAGGTCCGGCCGTTCCAGTCAGGCGGTCTCTTGCAGCAACGCGTCAGGGGTGAACAGGGCAGGGGCGAGGGCGCCACCATGCTGTTCGCGGTGAGCCGACAACGCGATCGCGAGGATCTTTTCATCCTGGTGCACGGTGACCGGTCCCAGCGCCTCGTAGCGCACACCGTTGATTTTGTAATAGCGCTGCATGGTCCTGTTGACGACCCCAACTATTGTGTCGGCCCCTGCAAGGCTGGCGAGTTTGAGGCTGTACCAGAACAGCGGCATGGCCAGTTGCGGCTCGCAGGTGGTAAAGCGGGACATTTCCCAGATCGCCGGATGCCGGGGGGGCGCCCCGGCACAGGCTTGGCTGAACACCCCCTCAAGCAAGTTGGGAAATGTGCTGGGTATCAGGCGGGCGCAGCCAATGATTGCGCCCTGCGGGTCGAATGCCAGCACGTAGCGGGCATGCGGGGTGTCGTACTGATCCCATTCACATCGGTCCGGGTGCGGATGGGCTGGCAAGTGCCAGCCCAGTTTCACGACAAACTGCTCATACCGAAAGCGACCGAGCATCCATCGCAGCGCGTCGCTCATGTCATTCAGCGAGTGCTCTTCCATGTGCATGGCTGGAGATTCCTGGCGGATAGGGGCAGTTTTTTATAGAGGACTTGCAGCGGCTTGGCACCTACAAGATTTGGTAGTGCCCTGGGTCGGCAAGTGGCGCACGTACTGGCGCCGATGACCGTGGTCGCAGCGGCAACGGCTACAACCGCGACCGTGTTTGCCCCATGCGTCCCGGGGATACCCAGGCCCCGGGACCGGCCATGGCAGGGCTGTCGGGCGACCGGCGCAGGGGCAATACCGGCCGCTGCAGGCGCCCGAAGCAGGCAGCCAGGCTGCCCGTGGCCTTTGCCAATGCCTGGCCACGGGCAGCCCGGGGCTCAATTGCCGCGGTGGAAGGCTTGCTCGGCAGGCAGCAGGGGGATTTTCATCGACGCCGGTGCCTCGACGCTGAAACTCTTGAGCTTGAAGGTCGTGCTGTTTGTCTTGAACACCGTTGGGTAGTTCTTCTTGGTCCAGGCGTTCCAACTGGCCACGCCCATGGCCATCTGCAGCGAATAGTCCAGCGAGTTGAAGCCGGGAGTGAAGGGCTGGTTGGATTGCAGATTGCGGTAGAACGGCGCTACCGCCACCTCATTCACCACGCACCCGGGCACACGCCCGTAGGTTTCGTTGATGCTGCCGCTGGGCTTGATCACTTCCAGGCAGTTGTCAGCGGGCTTGGGGTTAAAGTCCGGCCCGGGCTTTCCTCGGGTATCCATGGCCCGGCTGTGGCAGCTCATGCAACTGGACAGTGGACTGTCGACCGGGCCGTTCATGCGAGCCAGGTAACCTAGCTGGTCATCCGGTGCGCGTTTGGCGAACAGCGCCTTGGCCTCGGGATTGATCCAGCTTTCCTCAGGGCGTTTACCGGCCTGGTAGTCGGCGTAGGTGAAGCCAGGCGAGTTGCCCCACTCCAGGCCCACGGGAATCAGGTTCTCCCAATAGTTGGCCGCGCCCCGGGAACCGTTGAACACGAAGGTCGCGAATACCCAGCCGCTGTGAGTGGCATCGGCCTGTTCCTTGACCGCGATATCCATCTGCAGCAGGCGCAGGCTTTTCGGCTGGCCGTTGCCGGCTATATCCGCTTGCCACTGCAGGTTGTTGCCCTTGAGGTAGGGCGCCTCGCTATCGGTGGCATCGGTGAACAGCAGCTTGGCGGTGACCGTGCCCACCGGGAACACGGCACTGGTGGTGCTCGGCCGCACCGAGCCTTGCCACACCTTGCCGAAGGTACTGCCACCCAAGTCATTGTAGAAACCCACGGCCCAATTGCTGGTGCGCCGAGTCTGGTTCGGCCCGAGCTCGTGCAGGCGGCTGCCTCTTTCCATGGTCAGCCCATGAACGGGTTCGCGCTTTTCATGCATCCACGGGGCGTGATACCAGCGCCGCACGCTGTTCCTTTGCAATTCCCAGTCGACCTCGGTGTTGCCCTCAACGACATAACTCAGGACTTCGGCCATGTACTTCTGCGGGTCGCTCTTGTAGTTGGTGGCGCTCCATGGAAAGTGCGGCGTGCTGGCGAGCGGGCTGACCGGGTATTGGTTACTGATGGCGAAGCAGGGAAAACCGCTGATGCAGGGAGCCCTGGCGGAGGTGTTGAATTGCTGTTTGGCAGCCTGCTCATAGTCGCCATTGGACAGCGCATGGGCGTCGAGGGTTTAGACGGTCGGTAGGGTGAAGGCGGTGCAAAGCAGTAAGGATCTGTATGACATAGCGCTCTCCTTGGCCATGAGTCATTGCGATCAAGCTTGACTGCGCAGGGCGGCTTGGGCGCGCTACTCCAGGCATTAACAGCTATAAGTGGGAAGCCGAGTGCCGATGGCGAACGTCCATGCACAGCAGAACAGTAGTTGAAAAAATGCCCTTGTGCGTGGCCCCGAGAACGCGAAGGAGGGGGCCGGGCCCAGCCAGGCCGGCGGACAATCGCTATCCTGCAAGTCCGTGATGGGCGGCCGGGGCAGGGCGCGCAGGGGTGGCCCCTGCCAATTATTGAGGGAAATGAGTACCGGGCTTGCCAGCGCCCCTTGAACATTGACCTGGATCGACCTAAAAGCTGCTCCAGCTCATGGCTATCACGCGGCCAATTCGCTTGAATAGCGCCCCGCATCGCCTGGCCAACGAGATGGCTTGCCAGGGCGTGGCCGAATAAAAATATGCACCACTTAGAAAGGACTCTGCATGTCGCTCTTGCGTTGGTTATCTGGTCTGTCCAACTTGTTGCACTATCGCCGCGAGTGGTTGCGCGCCGACCTGCGTGCCGGCCTGTCCGTGGCCGCCATCCAGATCCCCATCGCCATCGCCTACGCCCAGATCGTCGGCCTGCCCCCGCAGTACGGGCTTTACGCCTGTGTATTGCCGATGATCGTCTATGCCCTGATCGGCAGCTCGCGGCAGTTGATGGTCGGCCCCGACGCCGCGACCTGCGCCATGCTCGGTGGGGCAGTGGCGCCCCTGGCCATGGGCGACCTGCAGCGCACCGTCGAATTGTCGATGATCGTCACCGTGCTGGTGGGCCTGATGCTGATCGCCGCCGGTATCGCCCGGGCGGGGTTTATTGCCAGTTTCTTCTCGCGGCCCATTCTCATCGGCTACCTCAACGGTATCGGCCTGAGCCTGATTGCCGGGCAGATGGGCAAGGTGGTGGGGTTCCAGATCGAAGGCGAGGGGTTCATCCTCGGCCTGCTGGATTTTCTCCAGCGCCTGGGCGAGATCCATTGGCTGACCCTGGCCATTGGCCTGGTCAGCCTCGGCCTGCTGATCTGGCTGCCGCGGCGCTACCCGCGCTTGCCGGCGGCGATGGTGACGGTGGCGGTCTTCACCTTGCTGGTCGGGCTGTTTGGGCTCGATCACTTCGGCGTCGCCATCCTGGGCCATGTGCCCGCCGGAATCCCCGAGCTGTCCTGGCCCAAGACCACCCTGGAAGAAAGCAAGAGCCTGCTGCGCGATGCCCTTGGGATTGCCACGGTCAGCTTCTGCAGCGCCATGCTCACGGCCCGCAGTTTCGCTGCGCGCCACGGCTACGCGATCAATGCCAACCACGAGTTCATCGCCCTGGGCATGAGCAACCTGGCGGCCGGTGCCTCGCAGGGGTTCGCCATCAGCGGGGCGGATTCGCGTACCGCGGTCAACGACATGGCCGGAGGCAAGAGCCAGTTGGTCGGGATCATCGCCGCTGTGGTGATCGCGTTGATCCTGTTGTTCTTCACCGCGCCCATGGCGTGGATCCCGCAACCGGCCCTGGGCGCGGTGCTGTTGATGGCCGGCTGGGGCCTGATCGACATCAAGTCCCTCAAGCAGATCTACACACTCAGTCGCTTCGAGTTCTGGCTGTGCCTGCTGACCACTGTCAGCGTGCTTGGCTTGGGCGTGCTGCCGGGCATCATGTTTGCCGTGACCCTGGCCATCCTGCGCCTGCTGTACAGCATCTACCAACCGACAGATGCAGTGCTGGGCTGGATGCCCGGCATCGAGGGCCAAGTCGATATCAGACGCTACCCGCAGGCCCGTACCGTCCCCGGCCTGGTGGTGTATCGCTTCGACGAGGCGATCCTGTTCTTCAACGCCGATTACTTCAAGATGCGCCTGCTCGACACGGTCCAGCGTGCGACCAAGCCCGAATTGGTGCTGTTCAACGCCGAGGCGGTCAACGACATCGATGTCAGCGGCATCGCGGTGCTGCGTGAGGTCCGCGATACCCTGGCCGCCCAGGGCGTGCACTTCGCCATTGCCCGGGCACGGGGCACCTTCCTGAGCATGCTCAAACGCTCGGGAATGGCCGCAGAGATGGATGACCCACTCCTGTTCACTTCAGTGCGCTCAGGGATAAGGACCTACCGGGTATGGCGCAACAGTATGCGCAAGAGCAATCCCCCGGAGGGGGGAGGAGAAGGCTAGCCAGCGGGGAGTTGCCCTAGCCGGCGGATTGATCGAGTTGCAAGCGGTCGAGGAAACCGTGATCAGCATCAGCACGGCATGCCCAGGTACACCGGGCATGCTGCTCATCAACGGCCTTACTGAGTGATGGTCATGCTGCTGGTGGCCTGGACCGAGCCGTAGCGGATGCGCGGATACGTCGGATCGGCGTAGCTGAAATCCATGACGGTGCCGATGGAGCCGTTAAACATCGCCAGGCAACTGAAGTTCACCGCCACCTGGCCGCCATAAGGCGTTACCCCTATGGCGACCTGGGTCGGCCCGGTCCATTCGATCTTGCAAGCCAGCGAGCTGCCGGCCGCGCCGCCATTGTATCCGCGGCAATTCAAGGTGGCATTGCCATTGCTGCTGCTGGGAAACCCGGCCCATTTTGCAATCGCCAGGTTGGCCGAGCATGAAGTGTTGACGCTACTGGCTCCCGGAGCGAGCTTGTACACCCCGGATGGCGGTGAAAGCGTTGCCGTTACCGGCGTCAATGGCAGGGCCGCAAGACGCAAGGCCGCCTGGTTTTCAACGACCGTCGTCGGCGACGGCGGGAGCTTGCACACCACCACGGCGCCGACGTCTTCAGACTTTTTCAACTCACCAAGCGCAGTAATATCAGTGCCGCCTTTGGATTCACAGAACAGCTTTCTCAACTGGGCTTTTTCTTCGAGATCGGCCGTGGACGAAGCCTGGACCCAAGGAGAAAGTGCCAAGCCGATGGCTCCTGCCAGCAACAGACGAGAGAGACTCATGATCGATTCCTTATCGGGGGTGTAAGGCTCAGCAAGATAGAGGCGGCAACCGGGTTATTTAATGACAAAAGCTCGGGTGTTGAATGGGGTGGCCGCCGCCAGGTCCTGGAGCACGACGCAATCTGCCCGAGTGCCTCCATGGCTGATCCGGCGTCAACACCGCGTCGCCTTCGGCTTCGTCTGGCGCAAGGCGCAACGCTTGAGGGCCGACAAGGGCCATGACAGCGAACGGGGCGGCCTCTCTTCGGCGCCGAAGTGGCGCTTCGCGCAGTCGGCTATCAATTTCTAGTTAACGACCGTTAACGAATCTCCTGATTATCAGCCTCAAGCCGCTCTCTCAGAATCCATTCATCCCACCAAGTCCCATGCGGCCGGTGGATTGCTCCGGTGAATGGAAGAGCTTCAATGACGTCATCAACTGCTGCCCCTGAAACGCTCAGTGCGACACCGGTGAGTCCCCGAGGGCTCAGTGATGTGCACTCAGCATTGCGCTGCTGTCACTTGTTGCTGCAACTGCATCAGGATCGGGTGCCATTGGCCGCCGATGGGCATGCCCGTGGAAGCGTGCGCCAGTCGGTGAATAGCTACGCGACCGCTTGCGGCGTCGATTTGCGTCTGGGGCGACTGAATCTGCTCGCTCTCAAGCCAAAGATGCTTCCACTGGCCTGGCGTACCCCCGCGGGTGACTACGCCCTCCTGGCGCGCTTGTCACCGACCCAGGCACTGGTGCAATCACCGCAGTCCAGCACGCCGCAGATTCTCAGTCGTCAACAGTTGCAGCAGGCCTGGACGGGCGAGGTCATCCGGCTACGACAAGGTGGCCTGCGTTTTGACCTTTCCTGGTTCATTCCCGAGCTGCTGCGCCATCGTCGAATTCTGGGTGAGGTACTCCTGTGTTCGTTGCTGCTCCAGGTGCTGGCCCTGGCAACACCCCTGTTCTTTCAGGCGGTGATGGACAAGGTCATGGTCCACCGTGCGCTGGCATCCTTGGATGTGCTGGTGCTCGCGCTGGTGCTGGTTGGTGTGTTCGAGGTCCTGCTCAAAGGCCTGCGGGAGTATCTTTCAGCGCACACCGCCAACCGCATTGATATCGGACTTGGGGTCAAACTGTTTCGCCATCTATTGGGCCTGCCGTTGCTCTATTTCAAGCAGCGACAGGTCGGCGCGATCATTGCCAGGGTCCAGGAGCTGGACGGAATTCGTGAGTTTCTCACCGGATCGTTGCTCACGCTGTGTGTCGATGTCGCCTTTTCGGTGGTGTTCTTCAGTGTCATGGCATGGATCTCCTGGCCGTTGACCTTGGTGGTACTGGCGACGTTGCCAGTGTATGCGGCTCTGGCCTGGGCCAGCGCCGGCCCGCTGGAGAGGCGTATCGAGCGGCAGTTCCAGACCACCGCCCGCAACACGGCCTTTCTCAACGAGACCGTCAGCAGCAGCGAAACCATCAAGAGCCTAGCGGTGGAACCGCGCATGCAACGGCGCTGGGAGGCGCAAACCGCCGAGATGGTCGAGGCCGGGTTTGCCAGCCAGAGCCTGGGGAGCGCCATCAGCCAGTGTGTGACCTTGTTGCAGAAAGTCACCGCGGTGGCGGTGATCTACTGGGGGGCGCACATGGTCATCGCCCTGGAGCTGACACTGGGGCAATTGATCGCCTTCAACATGATGCTGTCCCATGTCAGCCAGCCGTTGGCCAAGTTGATCGATGTCTGGCAGCAGTTCGTGCAGGTTCGCGTGTCGGTGGACAAGCTGGGTGACATGCTCAATCTCCCCGTCGAGCAGGCCCAGGGGCAACTGCGCCCTTGCGCGATATTGCGTGGCGAGGTTCGCATCGAACAACTGGCCTTCCGCTACCGTCCCGACCTGGACCTGGTGCTTGATGGGCTGGACCTGCACATCGAGGCGGGGCAGAGCCTGGGGATCGTCGGGCCATCCGGCTCAGGCAAGAGTACCTTGACCCGCCTGCTGCAGAAGCTCTACGTCCCCGACGCGGGGCGCATCCTGATCGATGGGCAGGTCCTGGAACAGTTGGACCCGGCCTGGCTGCGCAGTCAGGTCGGTGTGGTGCTGCAGGAAAACTATCTGTTCAACCGCAGCGTGCGTCAGAACATCGCCCTGCGTCACCCCACCGCGTCTCTGGAACGGGTCATCGAGATGGCGCGGCTGGCCGGCGCCCACGATTTCATACTGCAGCTGCCGCTGGGCTACGACACGGTGCTGGCCGAGGCTGGCAGTTCTTTGTCTGGCGGTCAGCGCCAACGCATCGCGATCGCCCGGGCGTTGATGGGCGACCCACGGATCCTGATATTCGACGAGGCCACCAGTGCACTGGACGATGAGTCCCAGGCGCTGATCCAGGACAACATGGCGCAGATCGCCGCGGGCCGGACAGTGATCGTCATCGCTCATCGGCTCACTGCAGTGCGTGACTGCCAGCGCATCATCGCCCTGGAGCATGGACGCATCAGTGAAAGCGGCAGCCACGCGCAACTGCTGGCCAAGGGTGGTTGCTACGCACGGTTGTGGACGATGCAGCAGGAGGTGCGGGCATGAACCGCAATCTTGCGGGTGTGTTCAGTCGACTGCGCGAGTTCTTGGGTAGAACCAGACGCACTCGGGACGAGTACGAGTTTCAACCGGGGTACCTGGAAATCGTCGAGCGTCCTCCAGCCCCATGGGCCCGTGGTACAGCCTGGTTACTGATCGGCACGGTGGTGATCGCCCTGGTCTGGGCGATCCTGGGCTTTCTGGATATCCACGCCAGCAGTACGGGGCGGCTGATCGTGTCCAGCTACACCAAAGTGGTCCAGGCCCATCAAGCGGGGGAGGTCAGCGCGATCTTCGTTCGTGAAGGCCAGCGGGTGCGCGCGGGAGCGCCACTGGTGGCCCTGAACCCCATCGGCGTCGATGCCGAGCTACGCGAGCTGCAGGCGCAACTGACCTTCAAACGCCTCGAAGTTGCCAGGGCCGAGGCACTGCTGAGCAGTGACCCGCTTGCCCACTATCAACCGCCGGCCGCCCTGTCTGCCGAGCAACTGACGGCCGCCCGCGCCCAACTGCACAGCACTTCGCGTGAAATCAACGCCAACCTCGACAGCCTCAAGGCAGAGATCAGCATCAACCTGGCCAACCAGCGCGCCCGCGCCGTGGAAATCGCTTCCCTGACCAAGCTGGCAAGCAATGTGCGGCTCCGTCTGCAGGCGCGGCGGGCCATGGCGGCCGAAGAGCTGATGCCCAGGGTCGAGTTGCTCGAGCAGGAAAAGGAACAGTTGGATGTGGAGCGCTCGCTGGCCCAGCAGCACGCCGAATTGAATGTGCTCAAGGCGCAAGCACGCAACCGCATCGAGCAGCGTGACAGCTACCTGGCCAAGACCCAGCGTGAACAGCATGAACTGGTCAACAGCAGCCGGCAGGATATCGCCGTGCTGCAGGAGCAGCTGGTGCGTGGGCGTGACCGGCAACGCCAGCAGACCCTGCTTGCGCCCGTGGATGGCGTGGTCCAGCAGTTGTCGGTGCACACCCTGGGAGGTGCCGTGCAGCCGGCGCAGCAGTTGCTGGTCGTGGTGCCGGACGGCAATGAACTGGACGCCGAGGTCATGGTGCTCAACAAGGACGTGGGCTTCGTCAAGGCCGGGCAGGCCGTCGAGGTGAAGGTCGATGCATTCCCCTACACCCGCTACGGCACCTTGCATGGCGAGGTGGTCCATGTCTCCCGGGACGCCATCAAGGATGAACAGCAAGGCCTGGTGTTTCCAACCCGGATACGCCTCGCGCGCACCAGTATCGCCGTCGACGAGCAGTGGCTGCCGTTGCAGGCGGGCATGAGTGTGACCGCGGAGATCCGCACCGGCGATCGACGGGTCATCGACTATCTGCTCAGCCCGATCCAGCAATACCAGTCCGAAGCCTTGCGGGAGCGCTGAGCATGAGCGAACTGTTCACCCATGAATCGCCGTCTCCACCGCAGCTGCTGGACACCGGCCTGAAGGCGCTGGCCTGGGCTGCGCGACGCTTCGAGATCGCGGCGGACGTTGCCCAGTTGCAGCATCGTCTGGGGCGCCTGGAGGGCATGGCAACGGCGATTGATTTGTGCCGCTGCGCAGGCTGGATCGGCCTGCGTGCCCGCCTGGTGCAGAGTACGCTCAAGCGCCTCGGCAACCTGCCACGGCCGGCACTGCTGGATACCCTGCACGGCTGGGCCGTGCTCGATGGCCTTGATGACGACCAGGTCACGCTGTACTGGCCACTGGAGGATCGTTGCCAGACCTTGAGCACGGATCTGCTGGGCGCACTCTGGCAGGGCACAGCCCTGCTCCTGGCGGACCGCCACGCTGCACTGCAGCCCCCGGGTTTCGGTATCGCCTGGTTCCTGCCGTCGATCGTCAAGCACATCAGGCAGTTTCGCAGTGTGCTGTTGGTGTCGTTGATGCTGCAACTGACGGCGCTGGTCACCCCGATGCTGTTCGAGAACATCATCGACCGGGTGCTGGTCAGTCGAGGGCTGTCGAGCCTGCAGGTGCTGGGGATGGCATTGCTGGCCCTGGCCTTGTTCGAACCCCTGTATGGGTTTGTGCGCAGCTGGCTGTTCTCCAACCTGGCGAGCAAGGTCAATGCCGAGTTGTCGGCGCGGCTCTACCAGCACCTGATCCAGCTGCCCCAGGGCTATTTCCAGCAACGCCAAACGGGCGAGATTATCGCTCGGGTCGGTGAGATGCAGCAGATCCGCCAGTTTCTCACCGGCTCGGCACTGACCCTGGTGCTGGACCTGGCGTTCTGCGGGTTGTTCATCGCGGTGATGTACAGCTATGCACCCACCCTGACCTGGGTAGTGCTCGGCTCGCTGGCCCTGTATTTCCTGTTCTGGCTGTGCGTGGGGCCCTTGCTGCGCAAGCGTGCCCTGCGCGAATACGAACGGGGCGCGGACAACACCGCCTTTCTCACCGAGACGGTGACGGGCATCGAGACGATCAAGACCAGTGCCACCGAAGAGGGCTTCCAGCAGCAGTGGCAACGCCGGTTGGCGGGCTACGTGCGCGCCGCGTTCTCGACGCGGCTGGTGGGCATCTGCGCCGGGCAGGGGATTGGCCTGATTCAGAAACTCACCGCCGCGTTGCTGCTGTGGTGGGGCGTGACCCTGGTGATGGACGGCCAGCTCAGCCCCGGTCAACTGGTGGCCTTCAACATGCTGGCCGGGCATGTGGTCGAGCCGATCCTGCGCCTGGCCCAGGTCTGGCAGGACTTCCAGCACACCCTGATCGCCCTGCGACGCTTGGGCGACATCCTCGACACCGAGTGCGAGAACGGCAGCGGTGGGCTGGCCTCGGTGCCGGCGCTGGCCGGCAGCGTGAGCTTCCAGGGCGTGCGGTTCCGCTATCACGAAGATGGCCAGGAGGTCCTGCGCAATCTCAGCGTGCAGATTGAACCGGGCGAGTTCGTCGGCATCACCGGGCCCTCCGGCTCCGGCAAGTCGACCCTGACCCGGCTGCTGCAGCGCCTGTACATCCCACAGCACGGACGGGTGATGGTCGATGGCATTGACCTGGCCATCGTCGACCCGGTGGCGCTGCGCCGCAACATGAGTGTGGTGTTGCAGGAGAGCGTGCTGTTCGCCGGTTCCATCATCGACAACATCCGCCTGTGCTGCCCGCAGGCCAGCGATGCGCAAGTCCGCGAGGCTGCGGCACTGGCCGGGGCTGATGGTTTCATCGAGGCCCTGGCACACGGCTACGAGACCCAGGTAGGCGAGCGGGGCGGCCAGCTTTCCGGAGGGCAGCGCCAACGCATCGCCCTGGCCCGGGCGTTGATCAGCAATCCGGCAATCCTGCTGCTGGACGAAGCGACCAGTGCCCTGGACTACGAGTCCGAAGCGGCGGTGATGGCCAACCTCATGCGCATCACCCAGGGGCGCACGGTGATCAGCGTCGCCCATCGCCTCAACACCTTGCGCCATGCCGACCGGATCCTGGTGATCGACCAGGGGCAGGTGGTGGAGCAGGGCAACCATGAACAATTGCTCGCACTTGGCGGTGTGTATGCCAGGCAATGGGCATTGCAGACGAAGGAGTGAAGTACGCCAACGGAGGGCGCCGGGCATGTCCCGACCTTGCAGAACTTCAGAATCTCAAAGCGGCTTAGCGAACCACCATCAGGAGTAGCACGATGTCTACTGACTTCAACGCAATAATGGAAGGCATTATCCGTAACCAGTTGGCCACTCAAGGACGGTACAGTGAGTGGTTCAGCATGACACCTGAAGAACAGGCTCAGTACATCAGTACCGTCAACCAGCGCCTCACCGAGATGCAGCAGAGCACCTTGAGTGTGCTGGCGGCGCAGTACTACGAAATGGAATCCAACCCTGTTTCCATTGATGAGCACCTGCAGCTGCTCAAAGACAGTATGGTCGTGGCACAAGCTCGACCCGATACAGATGCGAACCGCGATTACAGGCGCCAGTTGCAGATCGATATTGATCTCTACACTCGGCAGCAGACCGCCATGCGCAGTTTTGAGACGGCATGGAGCGAAGCCCTGAGCATCGTGTCACCGTCCGCTCAGGTGAACCAGGATGTACAGGCGCTGGTAAACGACAAAGACGCCAAGCAAGGGATGATCAGCGCCAGGATCAAGCAGTTGCAGGGTGCGCTGGCAGCCCAGGTCAAAACCGACACCTTCACCGAGAGCTACGTGAGGTTGTTTTCAGAGCTACAGGCCTTCAAACACGTCGAGCGCAATTACCAAACATTGCTGGCGGCCAAACCAGGTAACGCGCAGAACGAAGCGCTCGATGCGATGAGCAAAGTTCCCCAAGCGTCGGACAATGCACCGGTCAACGCATCGTTGCTGCTGATGGAAGAGCGTCCAGGCTACATTCGTATGAATGTAGCCCTGGTCAACGCCAGTTATGGCGGTCAATACAAGGACATGTTCCTTGATGGTGACAGGCTGGTCTTGCCCAAGGAGGGCATGCTCAACTTCTCCTTTGGTACCACCGCGCGCTCGTTGGCCTGGCAGGAGCAGTACCGCGTAAAAAACGAACCGGGTACTTCGCCGACCTTCACGCCCATTCGCTCGGTGTTGATGAAAACCGAGTTTGTCGAGAAGTACTTTGGACATTACCTGGTGTCCGAAAGTAGTGCGCGCGATGGCTTTAACATTCAACCCCTTGATGACCAGACCGGCATCAAACTGACCAGTGTCGACAGGAAGATCCCCAACCAGATCGGTATTGCGGTCGGCGAAATCACACCGCCCAAGAAAAATACTGTCGAGGAAACACTTAAGATCAAACCGGCAGATCTTGAGCGGCGGATCAATGAATATGCGGATATCAAGTCGTTCCAGACCATTGCTATGGAAGGCTTCCGACACACCTATTACTCAAAGGCGCGTGATGGGGCGTTCGTCAACATCAGCGATTTGGAACAGTCCATCGGATTCGCCGACCGCCTGTACCTGTTGGAGAAACCTGAAGGCAGTGACTTCGTTGCCGCAACACCCTTCATGAGTGTTACCCGACAAAAAAACAATACCCTGACCAGCAAGTTGCTGAGCCAAGCAGAAACACGTGAACTTTACGAGTACAACCTCGCATTCTTCGAAAAGCTCGAGGCGCTTCAGGACGGTCGCCACGTGGACAGTCCATGGTTCAACGACGCACAACAGCGTCACCAATTCGAGGCCCAGTTGACTCGAACGCTCGAGCGCAACCATATGACTCCTGGTGGCGTTGTTTTACCGACTCTCGAGCATGGTAATGATCAACGTGATACCAAGGGCAACAGCCTGAATAAAGTATTGTGGGAAAAAGATTTCGCTAAGGTGGTATGGCAGAACGCGTCCACTGATCAGTTGTTGTTCGATCTCTCGCAAAAGCTGGCAACCCGTATCACTCCGGTAAAATTGGTCAAGCTGCGCAAAAATGGCTATTTGGACAGTGACCTGGCAGCGCTAAAGCAGCTGCTGCCTGATGTGTACCAAGTGTTGAAGTCGAAGGCGCATGCTGAAGAGCAAGCGTACGTCGATGCCGAGAACGCCAAGCGCAACCCACAGGATAAACGTCCACCCCTCAGTAAAAGTCTCTCTGCGATTGAAGATGCGACCTCCGACAAACTGATCACGTTGCTGCTCAGTGCCCCTCCGTATCACTCAATTACCGATAACATTTTGCGCTCGAACGCGGCTGCGCTCCTCGAGAGCAGCGCTGGTAAATCATTGCGCAAACAGGTCTTGTTTCATGTCTTGCGACCTGTGGCAGAAGACGCGGTTGTCAGCACCCCGGACACGACCTACGCGCACCCGGAGATGGAAGGAAATCCAGGCTTGGACGTGGCGATCAACAATCGTGTGGCGCAACCTGATCCTTACCTGATCCTGAACACCAGGTTTGAAAGCCTGGCCTATCAGGAGGGCAGTTACGTCATCCTGGATGACAAGTACCAAAGCTACTCTCAGTTTCTGCCGGATCCCAACAAGAACAGCACCCTGTACATGCGTGACCTGGACACGCCTTTTGTGGGAGGTATTTCGGGCACCACGAGAATGGTGACCAAGGCATTGTCGGGGAAAGACCTCTTCGGACGAGGGCTGACCCTGAAGGAGTATTGGCAGTTCCAGATGGCCAATGCGGCCTTCATGATTCGCAACGGCTACCATTCGTTCTTCGAGACACTCTACGTGGCAGCACGGTACGAGCCGGCTCTGGCCGGTGGCGTTGGGCGCAAGCTTCTGGATATGTTTGACCGTTATCGGGTGCTTGGTGCCGGGCAGGAATTGCAGGGCAGTGTCTATGAAGAGGTCATGGCGCTTGTACTGCCGGTTGTCAATCAGGGCCTGCCGCCAGCAGAGCAGCTCAACGCCCCATCATACGACCGCTTCGGCCCTCGCTTGCAACCGCTGCTTAGCGAAGCCCTGCCCTACAGGACACTGCGGGAAAAGATTCAGTTGGTAGGGGAGGTCTACGAACGGCTCACCCGTGAATTGCGCTTGGGCGACGAAGTGCTGACACCGGGCTTCAAACAGTTGAGCGCAACCGAACTTGCCGCTCTCGACCTGACGGAAGCCAAGCTTCATCTGAAATCCGAACTGGACAAACTACTTGAGGCTCAACGCCGGCAAGGGTTCGCCGGGCCACTCGGTTTCAATGATGCCCAACGTGATCGAATTACCGAGTTGGCCGTGGAAGGGATTTTGCGCCAGGACTTCGGTAAACGCTCGGAATTGATGTTGTACCTTGAGTCGCTGGGCTTTTCGTTTGCCGCCAAGGGCAATCCAAACCGTTTGCTGACCTTCTGGTCCGACGATTTCCAAGGTTACAAAAGCGTGCTTGACGGCGCGTTGACCGCAGGCATCGCCACTGATTACGACGTGGCTGCACTGGATTTCGTGCACCAACTGCGTAATACCCTCGTCAATCACGCCAAGGGCAAACCATTGGAGAGTGCGACGTTCCAGGGCTCGTTGACCGTTGCCGGTTTTCTCAGTTCTGTTTATGCCGCCAGTACCGCCGATCTTGGTGGGACAATCTATGTGATGTCCAAGGGCGGTTTGAAGATCAACAGTTTCTTCTGGAACGCTGAGTTGCCGATCCTGCGGGCCTTGCAGAAGGCGGGAGTGGTGGGCGAGCTGCGAATGCTCCACGAACCATTTACCAATTATGAGGGGAAACCGCTCAACGACATTGGATCGCCCCTGACCAGCGCCGATGTCAAAGTCCTGGCCAATCCTAAATACCTGTCACAGGCATTCGCCGACGAGATGAACGCGGCTGCGCACAAACGCTGGCTCGATAATGGGCCCAAGACAATTCTGATCAGCTTGCACCAGGAGGTGAAGCGTTACATCGATACTCACGGGGGCTCCGGTCGCAACGCGGCAATGATCGCAGTGCTCAAACAGACCACCGCCAAGCTGCTTGAACTCAATGCCATGGACGCCCTGTCGGCCGGAGAGCGAATCGCCGCTGCCAGAGGCGATCTGGTGATGCCAGGAGCGCTTTGGAGCACAGCTGAACTGGTCAAGCAGGCCAATGTGTTCGGCAAGCGCCAAGGGGAATCCTACGTCAGCATTCAGCATCTGCTGGACAGCTGGCATGCTTCGACAAAACGCGGGGCTTTCACCTTCGCCGGGGATCCCAACAAGCTGTACCTTGAATTGTCGTTCAAGGGTAATGTCATCGATCGCTATACGGATCAGTTGAAGCGCCTGTTGCCATTCGATCTTCTCCGTAGCACCTGGGACATCGAAGTCACCAACAAGAGCGCGGAGGGTCTGTTAATCCTCAAGAACCGCGCCAACGCGACTACGCAAGTGCGTTTCGACCCCGCCACCACCTTCGAGCAGAAACGCGTCCAACAGTACCAGCTGGCATCGTTGCAACGGTTGCTGCTGGACAATTTCAGCGCCGAGACATTACCGGCCACCCTGAATATTCAAGGCACAAAGATTTACAGTGGCACGAGTGTCCTTGCCACTTTGGCAAACGATGCCTTGACTACTGACGAGGCTGCGATCAGCGCGGTACGTCGGGTGGCCAGCGGTCCCTTGACGGATGCTCCACTGCACAACCAGCAAGTCGGCAACTGGTCCAATGTGATCGTGCAAGCGAACCCGGAAGGGAGTGACAGTCAGTATCGGGCCCAGATCATCATTCAGAGTGAAAACGATCCCGTGGTTGCCAAAGCCGCCGCGAATCTGGCCGGTAAACATCCGGAAAAAACTCTGGTGATACAGCTCGATGCTTCAGGGCAAATTCGCCTCGTGCATGGCGATCCAGGTATGTTCCAAAGCCTCGACGTCAATGACAAGGTGCGCTGGCAGGTGGTAGGGCACGGGCGTGGGCCGGCCCAGGCGCGTACCCTAGGTGGGCTCGATGCCGAGCAATGGGCAATGCACCTGGATCGTTTCCAACAAGCGTTGCACGAGCAATACGGTATCGGCTCGGTACCCGCACGTATCAGCCTGGTCGGTTGCTCACTTGAGGATGCCGAGCAACAGGTCGGCTTTGGTCGCCAACTTGTTGCTGCATTGCAGACCCCTGAGCTGGAAGTCTCTGTACGTAGCGCCAATGTCTCGGTGGACAGCGATGGACGCAAGCTGACCCTCGATGTTGCCGGCGAATGGATTCACAGTGATGGCACCAACAAGCGGGTGTTGAATTGGACGCGAGCACAAGGGGTGCTCGAACGGGACGAATACGTCGCTGGCAGCGTCCTGCTCGGCCGCGAGAATATCGATGTGGTGGCGTTGCTTGACGATCTCGGACAAGGACGGATCAGGCCAGAACAACTTGGCGCAGCGCAGGAGTACGCGCTGAGCAGGCTTTACCCAGGAGTCGATGAGCGCCTCGATCAGGCCAAGCTGCGTTCGCTCCTCGATAATCCAATGGAAGTCGCCCAATTGCAGGACGCGCTGGAGGGGTTGGCCAAGCGCTATCAAAGCAGCGCGGAGCTGGAAAGCCTTGGCGCGGAGCAAATGATTCGAACCATGCTCGAAGAGCAACAGCGCAAGGCTGCATCGCAAAGCGGTGTGGCCATCGAAGGTGACCGGCTATTGACGGCGATGCTCGATAACAGACTGGATGTCGATATCGACCGTGGTCGTGCAGTGAGTCACCTCGACCCTGAAAGCCATGTCGAGCGCCTGCGCGCGGGTAATCGCCAGCAATTGTTGGCCGCAGGTTCTGTCTTGTTCGATGGTCCGTCCAAGGGACCCTTTGGGCAGACGATTCCGCTCGTGCAGGGTTCGCTATCAGCCGTGCTGCTGCATGACATGGGGTTGCTGGTGGACGGCAAGCCGCTCACCGCCGGGCTGTTGGCAACCCAGGGGGGCAAGCTGCGCGCGAATCAACAACTGACATTCGATCCGGTACGTTTCAACTATGAAATGTCAAAGGTGCCGTTGCAGCCCGAACTGATCGAGCTGTCGCGCCTGGTCAGCGTTCTGGTGGAGCGCAGTCGCGGTAGCAATGTCGCCTTGTTCAGCACCGAGGACGTCCCGCAGGAGGCGCTCAGGTACATCAACTTGCTGAAGGACTATTCCGGCCCTCAGCTGGAGGTGGAAATCGCCAAGGCCGCACAGGCCGCATTGGGCACCCGCCTGGGTGAGCGCGCCCAGTGGCTGGCGCAGGCTGGCAGCCTCAGCGTGGATGAGCGGCGCAAGGTGCAGAACCTCTACGAACTGTCGCGAGACGTGGGTGGTTTCGACCTCGAGCGGTTCAAGCAACTGCAGACGCAGAACCCGGGCGTATCGGGGGATCAGATCCTGCAGTCAATGGCGCTGGATGCGGCGGAAAAGCGCGTTGCTCCAGGGCAGGACACCGAGAGGGTGCTGCAGGCCGCACGCTGGACAGAGCAGCAGGCCACCTCGTTCATGCTTGAACGGGGATTGCTGGGTAAAAGTGGTGCGTCGATCAATGTCAATCGTGCTGCCTTCGAGCGCTTTGTCGAAAGTGCAAGTGGTATGGACCGTGTGCGCCTGGCGTCCGCCATGCTCAAGATCGCACCTGATCAGCATCTGGCCGTCAAGCGTGCACTGGAGAGCTCTGCGGACGCGCGGGTCCGAGGTCTCGTCGACACAGTCGATGCCCAGCGCACCAGCAAACCGAGCAAGGCGGTGGAAGCGGCTGACCGCTTCGGCAGCGCGCTGGATGTGTTCGAAACCCTCAACTCTGTGCGCGACCTGATCGGCAACTGGCAGCACATGAGCTCTACGGACAAAGGGCTCAACCTGACCGGGCTGATCGGTGGTGTGGCCATGTCGCCATTGAGCGCCGCAATCGCCAAGGCGGTGTCGGCGGCGGGCAAGGCCTTGGGGGCGGTAAGTTCGTTCTCCAAGGCGGCTACCGTGATCAGGGGTGGCGTGCTGGATGCCGCGCTGGCTCCAGTGACGTTTGCCAGCATCGGCCTGCAATGGCAGTCGTTCTGGTCGGGCAACGGTGACATGGGCAGCTACGAATACAAGAGCCTGGTGGCCAACACGGTGATCACCACCGTGACGACAGCTGTCAGCCTGGCACTGACTGGCGTGTCCATCGCCGCCTCGCTGAGCAGCGCGGTGGCCGCTTCGGTGCTGGGCACACTGGCGGCGTCGGCGGGGCCGATAGGGGTGGCGATTGCGGCTGCCGGCTTCATCATCAATGGCGTGGTGCAGGGGGCCATGCAGCTCGCCGAATTCGGTGACTATTTCGCCAGCACCGCCGACCAGGTCGCTCAGTTCTTCGCAGCCTGGGTGGGTGTTGAAACCGACGCGCTCAAGCGCGCAAGAATTGAGAAGGCAGCTGTCGGCGCCGCGAATGAGCTGCGCAACACACTTAACAGCGATTGGGAGAAAACCAAACTCTACCTCTCCGATCTGTTCGCCAAGGACAAATATGGCTACCTGAACTTCCGAGATCGGGATAACAAAGTCGCCCACGGTACATTGAAGTCAGGCGAGGATTTCTACTACGCCTTGCAGCACCAGGTGGCCTACGGTGGGGTGAATCGGGTCGCCACACAGATGTCCAACGACGGTGGTCAAGTCTGGATGGAACTGGGCAACCAGCATCCTGACTTCCAGGCGGTGGGCAGCCAGGACAAGCGCAACCTCTTCAATCTTGCCGGTCTGGCACTGGATAAGGCGACGGGTGGACGTCTGTCTGATGCATTCAACCTGGATGCGGGCACGCGCATTCGCCAGATCGATGCTGGGAGCCTGGATGCACAGCAACTGCAACAGGGGCTGAACGAGAACGACAGCCTGATGTTCGATGCCCAAGGAATGAATGTCGCTCTGGCGAGCGATACCGATGGGTCGATGACATTGAGTTACCGCGGTTCACGAGTGCTGCGTGGCGGGCTGACCAACCGCTCAGGGTCTTCTCGCCCGGCAGTGACACAGGCGGTCGATCGCCAGGTGCGTGTGGAGGGTGTCGAGAGCTATGTTCTGCATGGCGCGAACAAAGCCGACGTGAGAGGGTCCACGCGTCAGGAGTTCTTCGACGTGGCGGGGACGCAGGTGACGATCCAAGGCGGAGCCGGTGAGGGTAATGTCTACTCCGTCAACAAGGACAACCGCATCACCAGCACGAGTAACGATACTGCTCTGTGGAGCGCGGTCAACGCGACAATCAGCCTGCAGGGCGCCCGCAATGCACAAGGTGAGTTGCAAGCGTCGCAGACACTGCAGGTCAGCCTGTCGTCACGTTACAGCCAAATCAGCTTGCGGCGCAATGGCCAGACCATCGAGCTCAATGATGGCAAGGGTGTTCTCACTATCCTGGGGCTGTACAACGCGGATGGCTCGGTGGACAACGGCAAGGTTTTGCAACTGTTGGATGCCAACAAGTACAGCTTCTCGCTGCCAGGGCTGGGCCTGATCGACGACCAGTGGCGTTCCCTGGAAACCATGGCCAAGACCTTTGTATTCGGAGCCGATCCACAACGCGCTATCCAGCGGCTGAGCAACGACCATGCGGTCAATACTTATGCGCTGAAAGCCGGGGCGGGGAATTTCCGCGCGGCGTTGCATACCAACCAGCTGATGCAGTTCATGCTTGAGGCGCCTTTGACGTCTCTCAGCTTCAGCATCAGCGACGGCACGCTGACGCTTCGCTCCAACGACAAAGAAAAACCGTTGCAACTCAGTATCGAGAATTATCAAGACGCCAAAGAGCGACAGTTACTTAAACTCTGGCTGCAAGATAATAATGACAGTGGCAAATCCCGGCTTGTAGAAATCGCGCTGCCGGCGATTCAGGAAGGGTTTGATCAACCGCTGACTGCAGTGGACAGTCACCAGGCTGACGCAGAAATAGACAAGGCTATGGCCAGTTTGGTCAAGACGCACAAAGTGTCATCCCTCACGCGTTTGAACTTGCTCACCAGCACTGAGATTTATGAAGTTGACGCTTTGGCGAACCCTCAGGTTTCCCTCGTGATGCCTCCCAGTTGGCTGTTGAAGGGCCGACCTGAAATTCAACTCAAGCAGGTCCGGGTGGGTGACGATCTGGTGCTGTATTACGCCAATCGGCTGAGCGCCAACGGTTTGATGCAGACGCCGCACTTACGGGTCCGCCAATATTTCACCCTGCCTGCCGATGCTGCGCCAAGAATCCGCTACGACCTGAAAACGTTTGATCTGAAGGTAGCGATCGACCAACACATTGGCGATGAGCGCGATGAAACACTTGATGCGGTACAGGCGAGCAACCTGGCGGGGGGGAATGGAAGCGACCGTTATCGGATCGATGTAGCGTCGACCACCTTGGTGACGTTGGACAACATGTCTGGGGACAGCAAACTCGACACCCTCGAGCTTCAGGGGAATATCAGCCTTGATCGATTGGGTTTGAGCGTGGTTGGCGACGATCTTCAGTTGCTGGTCTTTGATACAGCCGCTGCGGCGCATCGGCGAGTAGCGGGTGGGTACGGGACGCCGAGCAAGACGATTGTGTTGAAAAACTACGTCGCCGACAGCCGAGGTCGCCATCTGCAGCTGGAGCTGCAGGGCCAGCGGTACAGCCTGCCAGAGGTGGATGCACAGAGTGGCTACTTCATTCACATGCCGCAAACTGCCAATGCGGTATTGGGCATTGGCATCCATGGCCTGCGGGTTTCCCCGTTCGCGCCGGCCAACAGCCTGGTGGTCGCGCTGGAGAGGCCCTTGGGTGATTATCTGTCTGCAGTGGGAGGCCAGGGTTATGATCTGACGCTTGTCAAAGATGGGCAGAGCCTGGTGTTGCGTGATTACTACCGCAATCCACAGAGCGTGAAATTCAGTTGGTTTGACGCTTCGCAAAACCGTATGCAAATGCATGCAAATGTCGTGTTCCCGCCGAACTACCGAAGCGCCGAACTGGCTTTGCTCCAGGAATTGAATGTTCCTGTGGCCGATCGGATGGCATTTATCAACAACGCTGTTACTTCACGCGAAGATATTCAGGCACTCGTGAAACTCGACGTTAGCGCCCGTGCCGAATCCTTCACGACGTTGCCCGGCACGCAGGACTTCAGTGTCTATGTGCGGGTCATACCCGATCCACGCGACGAGCAAATGTTGTTTGGTACCGGTGGTTTTTCAAACGAAGGATTCCAAGTGGTGATTGATAGCGAACGCCGCCTTGGTTTCAGTAGTTTTTCGAGAAGTACCATAAGCTCGAGCCCCGTTATTGAGCGGATTGATTTCGGTGGGTTCCACGCGCCAGCGATAAACTCCACGCAACTGGACTTGTCCTCGGGTGAACTGGTGCTTCGATTCAGGGAGAATCGTTACATTGACGTGTATGCGCCGAACAACGGCATTCCATTTCTGCTCAGGAAGTACGATTTGGGTGAAGGTGGTTCGTCAAGAGACTCGGCAGGTTTCGCACGACCAACGCTCAGTGCGACGCGCGGCTTGAGCAACTTCGTGAGAAGCAACTTGTCACAAACGCCCAAGGTGCTCAACGGTGTCGCTACCGATGCGCAGATTCGTGCCATTTTCAATAGCGATGGCGACAATTGGGGAGTGATGTCAGAACACGCTAAAAAGTATTTGCGAGTCAAAGGGGTGTCGGAGACCATCGTTGGCGAGTTAGGCATGTGGAACGTTCTGACCCGCGCAAACCTGGAGAAGGTTGTTGGCCTTCACCAGCGGGGTCAAGGGCAACTGTCGGCATCCTTCATTGTCGACTATGTACTGTCCGGTCGTAATTGGATCCTTAACCAGACGCACGCCGAGTACGCCGTAAACCTTGAGAAGTTGCATGTTGATGGGACTTTCATCGCCCGGGCGTTCAACTACGGTCTTTCGCTGGATGACGCAGCCGTCTACCTCAAAACCCAGCCAGCAGGTTGGCCGGGCAGGGACATGCTGTTGAACTTTGCCTTGGCCTTGCGCGGCGACGATAGCAATTATCTGGATAACGAGCTTCAAGTAATTCGTAATAGCAACGGCATAGGATCCGACAACCGTGCCAAGTTCTACTTCCGTCCCGATGATGTTGAAGATGCCCAGGTACTGCAAGCTGCACTGATGCATAAAGGCTATTTGCCGCTACGTGCCAAGCAACTGGCCCAACACATGGTCGCGATCCACTCGCTCGATTACCGTCGTGTCGATAGCCTGCTCAAGGCGGGGATTGCCGATGATGTCCTGCTGGGACGGCTGGTGGCGGCCGGTATCGATGGTGATGATCTGATCGCTGGCAACAGCGAGCATCAACTCTATGAAACCGGTAACCGTGGCGAACGCATCAAGGTGAGCAGCAGTGGCAACCTGTCGCAGTTCTCCTCGCGCAGTTCGTCTCAGTTCTACTCCAGGCAGTACCTGCGTGTGGACGGTGATGGCAACGTCTATCAACTGGGCGATCAACCCTATGACCTGGCCAGTTTCAATCAACAGCAACGCAGCATTGGCCTGCCTGTCTATGCAACGGTTGAGCAGGCGTTGGCATCCGTTCACGGTTCGCGGTTGCGCGACAACTTCCGGTATACCTTCCAGCCTGGCCAGGTGCTGGGCGCCAACGGCAACACCTTGACTTACCAGCAGATCGGCAGCGGCGAGCGGGATGGCGCATTGGCGCTGTGGGAGCAGGGCGCCATTGAACGCGCCGATGGTGAGGTACCTGCTGAGCAAAGTTGGTTCGGCCGAAGCGCGCCAGGCAACCTGGTCGACGGCTTTGACCAGGCTGGCGAAGCATTCGCCTGGCGAGCGGCCAGCAACATGGGCTTCGGTGATCAGGCCAGCAAGGTGGCGGATGTGCAATTCGTGTCCGGCGCGCGTACGCCAGACATGGAAGCCAAGGCCAGTTATCTGCGCTTCGACTTGAAGCACAAGGTGGTAATGACCGCGCTCACCCTGCATACACAGAACAGCGTGGCCCAGGATGGCCAGGCGGATACCACCCGCAGCGGTACCTACCGTGTTGAAGCCTTGCGCTCAGGCAACGACTGGATCGAAGTATCTGGCGACTTGAATTGGAGCGGCCAGCAGGATGTCATGCGGGTGGCGATCAACACTCAGGGTGTGCCGTACCAGCACTACCGGCTGCGCGGCATCTCGGGGAGTTATGACCGTGATCGCTGGATCAAGGAAGTCACCTTCGACACCGCCGCTGTTGCGGTGGTGCCGGACAGCGCGGGGCAACTGGCGAAGCTGAGCGGGGCCATGGCCACGTTCCCGGACGCGGGGGTAGCCAGTAGCACTGGCACGCCGGCACGCCAGGCCGAGCGACCACTGTTGACCTCGCCGTTGGCTTGACGCCGTTACGGTCGGCTGGCGGGGCAGTGCCCCGCCAGCCGCTTCCTGTTTTTCCTGCGGAATTCCATACCCATGCGTACGCCAATCAATCCGATTCGGCGGGCCACTGCTGGCCTGCTGTTTGCCATCGCAATACCCACGACACCCGCCAGCGCTGCCAGCAGCGATCTCTGGCAGGTTTATTTCGATGCTGCCCAGAACAACAGCGAACTGGCCGCGGCCCGCTCCGACCAGGCTGCTCGCGCCGAAGCAGTGCCGCAGGCGCGCGCCGGCCTGCTGCCAACCCTGACCGCCGGTGCCGAGCTGAACAACAACAGCACGCACCTGAACCAACCTGCGCAAGACACCCGCCGCAGTGGCACCAGCTACCAGCTCACGCTCAATCAACCGGTGTTCCGCGCCGATCGCTGGTTCAGCCTCAAGGCCGCCCATGCCCAGAGCGACCAGGCACTGCTGGAGCTTTCCGCCACCGAACAGAAGCTGATACTCGACAGCGCCGAGGCCTATTTCGGTCTGCTCAAGGCTCAGGACGGCTTGGCCGCCAGCAAGGCTGAGGAGTCTGCGTTCCTGCGGCAGCTGGAGCGTGCCGGCAAGGGCTTGCAGCTTGGCCTGTCCGACCGTACCGATGTGCTGCAGGCGCAGGCGGGTCACGATAGCGCCCGGGCGACCCGCATCGTTGCGCAAAAGCGCCTGGAGGATGCCTTCGAAGCCCTCGACAGGCTGACTCACCAACGCTACACCGCGATCCAGGGCTTGCGCCACGACATGCCGCTGTCTCTGCCAAGCCCGAATGATGCCCGGACCTGGGTCGACTCGGCGATGCGCCAGAACCTGTCGCTGCAGGCCAGCCAGCAGGCGCGGGACGTTGCCCAGCACACGCTGAGCGCACGCAAGGCCGGGCACCTGCCAACCCTGGACGCCGTCCTGCGTTACCAGACCGGCGACAACGACAACCTCGGTTATGCCAACAGCGACCTGCGCGGCGGCGGTTACGGCAGTGGTGTCGAGCAACGATCGATCAATCTGCAACTGAACATTCCGTTGTTCAGTGGCGGGCAGACGCGCTCGCAAGTGCGTGAAGCCAGCGAGCGCCTCAACCAACGCGAGTTTCTCAACGATCACCTGCAACGCCAGGTGGTGGAACAGACCCGCAACCTCCATCGCAGCCTCAACAGTGGCGTCGAACAGGTCCAGGCACGCCGCCAGTCGATCATCTCCAACCAGGGCGCGGTGCTGGCCTCGCAGATGGGCCTGCAGGTCGGTACCCGCAACATCGTCGATGTGCTGGAGGCCCAGCGTCAGCTATACAACGCGGTACGTGAGTACAACGACAGCCGCTACGACTACATCCTCGACACGCTGCGCCTCAAACAGTCCGTAGGCACCCTGGCCCCGGAAGATCTGAAGGCCCTTTGCGAATATCTCAAAGCCGATTACGATCCGGATCGGGACTTCCTGCCACCAGAGTTCCCTCACCGTTTGGCGCGCCGCTGAGCCGGCGCGCAGGATGAGCGGTGTCGGGAGAGCGCATGCAATGATCGTGAACTATTTCGACCGTCACCGGTGGATCTGCCTGGCGTGGTGCCTGATCGTCGCCATCGTGGTTGGCATCGGCATCGGTGGTTATTACCGTGATCGAGTCGAAGGCCGCTTCCTCGCCGAGGTCCTGCAACAGAACCAGGAGCGGGCGATCGATCTTGGTGACTGGAATGTCGACGGTTTCACGATTGGCGCGCTGTCGGTGCTGGGACGGCACAACGCTGCGCTGAAGGCGGTGATCGATCAGCCCGTGGCGCAGTCGCGCCAGGCGGCTGCCATGCCATTGAAGACCCTGGCCATGGTGGTCGGTGCCGACCATGCGTTCGTTGCCAACCGCGAAGGGGTGATCGTTGCCGCCTACGACAGCCTGCAGCGATCAGTGGTGGGACTCGACGTCGGATTCAGGCCCTACTTCAAAACGGCGTTGCAGGGTGGTCACAGCGTCTATGGCGCCATCAGCAGCACCACCGGCCAGCGCATGTTCTACATGGCCGCGCCTGTCTATGAGTCGCAGAACAAACATGACCGGATCATCGGCGTGCTGGTGGCGCGGTTCGATGCCCGCACGCTGGAGTCCGGCTTCAGCAAGCCACGCAGCAACGACCTGGTGTTGGTGCTGTCGCCCGACGGCATCGTACTGGCCTCCAATGCGCCACAGTTCGTGCTCAAGGCCGATCGTCCCTGGACACCGGCCGCGTTCTCCGGTGATATCCGCCGTCAGTTCAGCGATCACGCATTTCCTGGCGGGGTACCTGAGCCCTTGCCATTCGACATGGGGCGCCCGGTAGTGGAGATCGATGGTCAGCGCTATGCCGTGGCTCGGAACAGTTTCGACTGGAGCGATCCGGGTGGTCGTTGGTCCGTGGTGACCCTGAGCAGCTTCAAGCAAGCGCTGGGCGATGGCCCGGTGCTGCTGGTTTCGGGCGCCAGTGCGGGTTTTCTGATGCTGTTGATGTGGGCAGGCTTGCGGCGTATGTCCGACGCACGCCAGCACCAGCGCGATGTGCATCGGATCGAGCAGAGCGAGCAGCGCCTGGATCTGGCGTTGCAAAGTGGCACACTGGGCTTGTGGGATTGGCACGTGAGCCTGGGCATTATCGTCAACAATGACGTCTGGCTGCGTATTCTCGGTTACCGCAAAGGTGAACTGGAGCGGACCTTCGGCAATGGCCTTGAACGCTGGGCCCGCCTGGTGCATCCGGATGACCGCCCACAGGTATTGGCCAAGCTGTACGTCCATGTCGACAAGCACACCGACGAGTATCGCGCCGAATACCGCATGCTCAGCAAGCGTGGCCAGTGGCTGTGGGTTCTGGACATCGGCAAGGTCATGGAACGTGACATGCACGGGCGGGCCACGCGTATTACCGGCGTGCTGCAGGACATCAGCGCGATGGTCGAAGTACAGCGGGCAATCATCGATAGCCAGACCAAGCTCAGTTCAATGATCGGCAACATCCCTGGTGCAGTGTTCCGCAGTCGACCGAACCGGGAACGCACGATGCTGTTCGTCAGTGACGCGATTGAGGCGATCTGTGGCGTTTCGGCTCAAGCCTTCATCGCTGGGCGGCCATTGCGCGATTTTGTCCACCCGGATGACCGGGTGGTGTTTGATCGGAGCCTGGAAGGTCCGGATTACGTCCTTGAGTACCGCATCATCGCCACTGACGGTACGGTCCGCTGGCTGTATGACAAGGGGCAGATCATCAGTCACGGTGGGCTCCCCCAGTACCTGGATGGGGTGATCTTCGATATCAGCGACCGCAAGGCATCCGAGGCCTTGCTGCAGCACTCCCGGCAGCAGGCCGAGCAGGCTATCCAGGCTAAGTCGGTGTTCCTCGACAGTATTTCCCATGAGATCCGCACACCACTCAATGCGCTCATTGGCATGGCTCATCTGGTACTCGACATGCCATTGGAAATCACCCAGCGCGGTTACATCGAGAAGATGGACCGGGCGGCCAAGCACCTGGTCAATACGGTCAACGGCATGCTCGATCTATCCAGAATCGAGTCCGGGCAACTCGCGCTGGAACAGGTGAGCTTCAATCTCTGCGACCTGCTTGACGAAGTGCTGGGGCTGATGAGCTCGCGTCTGCAGCACAAGACGATTGATTTGCGTACGGCCGTTCCGCAAACGCTCAAGGGGACCTACCTCGGTGACCCTCATCGCTTGCAGCAGGTCCTGATCAACCTTGCAGACAACGCGATCAAGTTCACCGAGTCGGGGAGTGTGACTATCGAGGTCGTTCTCCTGAAGCAATGGCAGGAGAACATAGAGCTTGAATTCAACGTTCGCGATACCGGGGTGGGCATGACACCACAGCAATGTGCCCGTCTGTTTGATAGCTTCGTCCAGGCCGATGCGTCCATCAGTCGGCGCTACGGCGGAACGGGGCTGGGCTTGGCCATCAGCAAACGTATCGTGCAAATGATGGGTGGCAGCATCGAGGTGCAAAGCATTGAAGGGCAGGGCAGCGCCTTCCGCTTCAGCGTATGTTTGCGCATCCCGGAGGCTTCACGGAACGAGCCAGCGCATGGCGCGGGAGAGGAACAGGCAGAGCCGTCGCTGGCAGGAACACGGGTACTGGTAGTGGAGGACAACGCGCTTAACCAGGAAGTCTTTACCGACCTGTTGCAGCGTGCCGGCGTTCAGGTGGTCATTGCTGGCAACGGTGAGGAGGCGCTGGCAGTTCTGGCTCAAGGTACGGCGTTCGATGCCGTGCTCATGGACTGCCAGATGCCCATCATGGATGGCTACCAGGCCACCGTCCGAATTCGCCAGGAGTTGGGCCTTCACAACCTGCCGGTCATCGCGGTGACCGCCAATCTGCCAAGCGAAGTCGAGGCAAGAATCCTCTCCGCGGGCATGAACGACTGCGTCGCCAAACCCTTGGATGTCGAGCTGTTCTACCGAACCCTGTGGCGCTGGATAGGCCATGGCACGGTGAGGGCTGACCAGCAGGCGAGTGCTGTTCGTTCATCGGCGGCACTGGCAGGCATCAATCTGGCCTATGGACTGGCGGTGGCCGGCCAGGACCATGACTTGCACCAACGCCTGTTGCGCATGTTCCTGCGCGACAACCAGACGCTGTTGTCACTGCTCTGGGCAGCCCATGAGAATAACGACAGAGCAACCCTGAGGGCATTGGCCCACGGTCTGCTAGGCAGTGCCGGGCATATTGGTGCCACGCTCGTGCAGGCCGCCGCCGCCAGGCTGGAGCAGGCTGCCGCGTGTGATGAGGACACCTCGCCGTTAATGGCGGTGCTGACGGATTGCCTGCAATCGTTGCTGGCATACCTGGCGTCATTGCCGCTGCAAGGAACAGGCGTTGCGACCGAAAGCGAAGCAGATGTGCCGGCTAACTGGCCATCCCAGGTCGAGCGATTGGCGGGCCTGCTATTGGACAACAACGCCCAGGCGCTGGATCTGGCCGAAGCACTGTGCCAGCGCGATACAAGCGGGCAATTACTGGAAGTTCGTGAAGCGATTTTCCACCTGGAGTTTGCCCATGCACATCAATTGCTCACGACTCATTGGCGATCCTAGCGTGATGTTTTACACCCGGTGATCTTGGGGGCAATCCCGTGGCCTCGTGAGGCGCCTGACACGGCGCAGGAACGGTCAGTCAATTGGACAACCGTCCCCCTTAAACCTCGGCCCCAGGCAAGCAAACATCACCGGTCAATTGACGCCGTGCAATCCAAGTCTTTGGTGCGGGAGCTGATAAAGTCGCGCAGGTGACGCATCAGAGGAGTCAGTTGACGCCGGCTGGGCAGCACCATGAACAGTGGCGCCGCCTCGGTGCTCCAATCGGTACACAATGCCCGAAGCCGCCCCTGGGCCAAGTCCTCAGCCACGTCTAAACGTGCTTTGTAGGCGATGCCCTTACCGAGCAGCGCCCAAAGGCGAACGGCATCACCATCGTTGGATACATTCACGCTTCTGACGCGCACAGTGATATCCGGGTCATTCCTGTAAGAAAAGCGCCACCTGTCACGCACGTTTTCACCGAGCATAAAGCACAGGCAGTTGTGCTCGGCCAGTTCATGCGGGGTCATCGGTTCACCATGCTTGGCCAGATAAGCGGGTGACGCACAAAGAACCCGGCTATGGGTGGGCATCAGCGGTAGCGCCACTAGAGCGGAGTCCGGTGGTTTGCCATAGCGAAATGCCGCGTCCACCGGCTCACTGTAGACATTGGCCATGCGATCGGACAATTGCAGGCGGATATCGACCTGGGGATGCTGATCCTGAAACTCGTTGAGCCAAGGCAGTAATAGATTGCGTCCAAAATCTGACGGCGCAGCCAGTTTCAGTACGCCGCGCAGCGCCTGATCGCCCACACTCACTTGCTGGGCCGCCTGCTGCAGTGCCTGCAAGGCCGGACGGCACTCCTCCAGGAAGCGCTCGCCCTGTTCAGTGAGGCGCAGACTGCGAGTGGAGCGCACGAAGAGTTGCACCCCCAGTTCTGCCTCCAGTCGTTTGAGCGCGGCACTGGCGGCTGCGGGTGTCAGATCCAGTGCCCGGGCAGTAGCAGACAGGCTTCCGGTGTCTACAGTGCGAACAAAGATATCTAGATCCTGTAGGGCTTTCATGGGTATGCGGAGTGCTCTGAAGGGCCAGATATTCAAATATTATTTGAATATCTATTCTGGCTAAAGCCAGTTTTTCAAATGATTCCGTTGCTGGATGATGATTTTCATCGACTCCATCAAGCGGATTACCCACCATGCCTAACCTTGCAGACCGTTCCTCTTCTCCCATGCCTCTGGCCGTGTGGGTTCTGACCCTTTCGGCATTCGCCATCGGCACCGCCGAATTCGTGATTGCCGGCATCTTGCTCCAGGTCGCCAAATCGCTGGGTGTCAGCGACGGGGCGGCCGGCAATCTGATCACTGCCTATGCCCTGGCCATCGTGATTGGTGGTCCGATCTTGACCATCTATCTGGCCCGCTTTGATCGCAAGCGGGTACTGATCGGCCTGATGGTGCTGTTCACCATTGGCAACCTCGTGTCCGCCTTGACCAACGATTACAACGTACTGCTGGTGAGTCGGGTCATCACTGGCCTGGCGCAAGGTCCGTTTTATGGGATCGGCGCTGTCGTCGCGACACGCATGGTGCCTGAGGGGATGGCGGGGCGCGCCGTGGGGCAGATGTTTGCTGGCCTGACGCTGGCCAACGTGCTTGGCGTGCCTGCCGGGGCCTGGATCGGCAATGCCTATGGCTGGTCTGCCACCTTCTGGGCTGTCGCCCTGTTGGGCGTCGGCGCGATAGCGGCCATCGCCGCGTTGGTACCACACATCGTCACCGAGAAGGTCGAATCAATCGCCAGCCAACTGGGGGCTTTTCGCAACGCTCAGCTGTGGTTGAGCCTGGCCATCACGGTGTTCGGCTGGACCGGCTTCATGACCTTCTACGGATACATTTCGCCGGTGGCGCAATATGCCGTAGGTCTTTCGGTTCCGGGCGTGACGGGGTTGCTGGTGGCGGTGGGAGCGGGGCTGGTTGTGGGCAACGCAATCGGTGGTCGCGCCGCCGATGCGAATCTGCACAGGGCGCTGTTTGGTGGTGTTCTGGCGATGGTTATCGCGCTGATGGTCGTGGGGCTCTCCACTGCCCATATCTGGACCTTTGTCGGCGCATCCGTGCTGTTTGGCATCGCCGCATTCGCCAATGTGCCGCCGATGCAGATGCGCGTCATGCGCCATGCCGGAAGCGCCCAGGAACTGGCTGCCACGGCCAACATCTCGGCCTTCAATATTGCCAATGCCCTGGGCGGGATCATCGGCGGCTACGCAGTGGACCATGCAGACATCGGCGCTCCAATGGTGCCTTACCTTGCCGCCATCGTGCCCTTGATGGGCTTGGCTCTGATTGTGCTGGCCGAGCGCGGTGCGCCGGGTGCTGCGGTCAAGGCGCCCGCTGCTTGACGCCGCATATGCAAATTTTTGCTGAATATACCTTCAAGTGTTCGACGGTTTTTCAAACCGTTCGATGAGGTGAATATTCATCCGCCGCTTCTGGAGACTGCTCATCAGTAGCGTTGCACCTGCCCCGAAGGGGCCGATCCACAGAACTGCGTATGACTTCAGCGACTTGCTGGTCGGGCCCAGTGCGCCGGATGAGCGGGCCTACGGTGCCGCTCAAACCTCATCCGATCGCTCAGATTCCTAACCCTGCAATCAGTTCACTGCCTTTGTTCAAGGAGTTTCATGATGTCCACTTCTGCACTGTTTCAACCCCTGCAACTAGGCCCAATGCAGCTTCCCAGCCGCCTGGTCATGGCACCGATGACTCGCAGCCGCACCAGCCAACCCGGTAACGTCCCCAACGAGCTGATGGCCCAGTATTACGCCCAGCGTGCTAGCGCGAGCCTGATCATCAGCGAAGCCACGCAAATTTCCCCCCAGGGCCAGGGCTACAGCTTTACACCGGGCATTTACAGCAATGCCCAGGTGGACGGTTGGCGCCTGGTCACCGATGCGGTGCATGCCGCCGGTGGCCGCATCGTGCTGCAACTCTGGCATGTGGGGCGCATGTCACACGCCAGCTTCCAGGTCGATGGTCGGCCGGTGGCACCATCGGCACTGTCGCCTGAAGCGCAGGTCTGGGTGGTGGGTGATGACGGCGTCGGGCGCATGGTCGACTGCCCGATGCCACGCGAGATGACCACTGAAGACATTCGTGCGGTCATTGAGGACTTCCGTCGTGCTGCCGCCAACGCCATGCGTGCCGGCTTCGACGGCGTTGAGATCCACGCTGGCAACGGCTACCTGCTCGACCAGTTCCTGCGCACCACATCCAACCACCGCAGCGACGAATACGGTGGCAGCATGGCTAAACGCTGCCGCTTCGTTGAAGAAGTGGTCGCCGCCGTCGCTAGCGAGGTAGGAGTGGACTGCACGGGCATCCGGCTGGCCCCCTTCATCACCCAGCGCAACATGAACTGTCCGCAAATCATTCCCACGATCCTGCACCTGGCGAAGAAGCTTGACGATATCGGCCTGGCCTACATTCATCTGTCCGATGCGGACTGGGACGATGCCCCGCAGATTCCAGAAGCCTTCCGCCATGAGTTGCGCCAGGTTTATCAGGGCACAGTGATTGTTGCCGGTAAATACGATGTGGCGCGCGCAGAACACATCCTCAATCAGGGGCTGGCTGACCTGGTGGCCTTTGGTCGTCCCTTCGTGGCCAACCCCGATCTGCCCGCGCGTTATGCGCAACAGTTGCCGCTGGCCGAACTCGACCCGCAACTACTGTTTGGTGGCGATGCCCGCGGGTACACCGATTACACGGCTTACAACGCCTGACTCTCAGACCCATCCATCAGCCGGTCAATGAAAGGGCTTCAAGCCCTTTCAGTCAGGCAGCAACGCTTGAGGAGCACCGCCATGAAGCATCGTTTTGATCGTAAGGTTGCCCCCATCATCGCCGCCATGAGCGCAACATTGGCGCTCGCTGTGCAGGCCGCGGACTTCACTCTGAGCAGCCCCGAATTCAAGGCCGATAGTGCGCTCACCGCCGCACAGTACGGCAATGCCTTCGGCTGCACCGGGGCAGGCATTTCCCCTGCCTTGGCTTGGGCAAATGCGCCGGCAGGCACCAGGAGCTTTGCAGTCACTTACTACGACAAGGACGCGCCTACAGGCAGCGGTTTCTGGCATTGGGTGGTCTACGATATTCCCGCCGCAACCTCTCGGATCGAGGCAGGCAAGATTCCCCCGGGGGCCGTAGAACACAATACCGATGTGGGTAAGCCAGGCTACGTGGGGGCCTGCCCGCCACCTGGTCGCGAGCACAACTACGTTTACACCGTACACGCACTCAACAGCGACAAGCTCGACATTCCTCCTGATGCAACGGCGGCCTATGCCCGCTTTGTGATCTACGCCAACACCCTGGCGAAGGCCACCTTGCCGGTAACCGCAGGACCCCGCCCATAGTAGAAAGCCCTGCACGAAAGCGGACGGCAGTTGCAAAAGCCTGCCGTGCGCTAGCGAACCCGGGCTGAAGCGCTTGTGCTGAAGCGGGACGATCCCGTGGCGCAGAGCAGACTTGGCAACGCTCGGTCAGCGGCTGGGCTGAATATCGCCAGGCCGAATGCTGGTCCAGCCAGTTGCTCTCGGGACCTACAGTGCCAGCGCCCGGTGCGGTCTCGTGCGGGCCATGCCTCAACGTGCAATCAGGCTTGCTCCAGAGTCGAAAACTGGTTGATCAACCAGGTGTATAGCTGAGTCACGGCTGGGGAAATCTGCTTGCGGTGCGGGCAGACCAGGCTCAGTGGTGAAGACTCGCCAGGATAGTCAGGCAGCAGCAGGACGAGCCGCCTTGCGGCTACATCACCACTGACATCCAGCCAGGATTTGTAGGCAATGCCTTCTCCTGCCACTGCCCAGCGGCGGACTATATCGGCGTCGTCGCTGAACAGCTGGCCACTGACTTGTATGGTCTGCTTGCCCAGACACCACTTATCGTAGACTCGGCCATTTTGCTGGTAGAGCAAGCAGAGGTGGTGGGTCAGGTCACTCGGTGTTTTCGGGTACCCGTGCCGTTGCAGATACTCCTCTGAAGCCACCAGCACTTTTCGATTCCTCGGCGCTAAAGGCAGGGCCACATAGTTGGCATCTTCATTCGAGCCGTAGCGAATGGCCACGTCCACCGGGTCGCGAAATAGGTCGGCCATCTGGTCAGACAGCACAAAACGCAACGTCAGTTGCGGATGCTGACGTCGGAATGTCGAGAGCCAGGGGAGCACAATGTTACGCCCCAAATCAGAGGGTGCTGATACTTGCAGCACCCCCTGAAGCGGCGCGTTTTCACCGCGCAGGTTTTCTTTACCTTGCCTCAAGGCTTCCAGCACGGCGTGGGCGGTGGGCAAATACTGCTCACCCTCGGCTGTCAGTCGAAGGCTGCGGGTGGTACGTGCGAACAAGCGAACGTCCAGCTCTCGCTCCAGGCGCTTGATCGCTGCCGCTACCTGGCCAGGCAGCAGATCAGCCTCCAGCGCCGCCGCAGTGAAACTGCCCAGTGCGGCACTGCGGGTAAACAACCCAAGGTCGTCGATACGGACCATTTTCACTCCAGGGATGAAAGTGTTGGCGCATTCTGCAGGTTTTTCTTTGAGCACGGGACATCGAAGATGGCTGCAAGTGAGTGCACCAGCCCTTCAGACAGTGAGTTTCCATGAAAGCCATCACGTTTACCCAACACGCCTTGCCCATTGAAAACCCGCAATCGTTGCAGGATATCGACATCGCCATCCCGGTTCCTGGTCCACGGGATCTGTTGGTTGAAGTCCGTGCTGTTTCAGTCAATCCGGTCGATACCAAAGTGCGCGCCGGCACCTTCACCAAAGAACCGAAAATCCTCGGCTGGGATGCAGCAGCCATCGTCCGCGAGGTTGGCTCGAACGTGACGTTGTTTCAACCCGGCGATGAAGTCTTTTATGCAGGCTCAATTGCCCGTACGGGTAGCTACAGCGAGTTCCACCTGGTTGATGAGCGAATCGTCGGGATCAAGCCGCGCTCGTTAAGTGCTGCGCAGGCGGCAGCGTTGCCCTTGACGTCGATTACTGCTTGGGAATTGCTGTTTGACCGGCTCGGCGTTGCAGAGGGCTCGGGGGAGGGCGAGTGCCTGTTGATCACCGGTGCGGCCGGTGGCGTAGGCTCGATGCTGGTGCAGCTGGCCCGTCAGTTGACCCGCCTTACCGTGATTGGCACCGCTTCACGTCCGCAGACCGCTGATTGGGTTCGCCAGTTGGGCGCGCATCACGTGATCGATCACCACCAGCCGTTGGCTGCCCAGCTGCAAGCGCTTGGCATTGCGCAGGTTGGTTACGTCGCCAGCCTGACCCATACCGAACAGCATTTCCCGCAGTTGATTGAGGTGCTTCGTCCGCAAGGGCGTCTGGGGGTGATTGATGATCCAGAAAGCTTGGATGTGATGCCCCTCAAGAGAAAGTCCTTGTCGTTGCATTGGGAACTGATGTTCACCCGCTCGCTGTATGAAACCCCGGACATGATCAACCAGCATCATCTGCTCAACCGCGTTTCTGAGCTGGTTGATCTTGGCGTGTTGCAAACCACCGTAGGCCAGCACTTCGGTGTTATCAATGCGGCGAATATGCGGCGCGCCCATGCACTTGTCGAGAGTGGCAAAGCCCAAGGCAAGATCGTACTCGAAGGCTTCTGATCCTCCCTGCCGAACATTGAGATGGCGCGTTAGCGAATCCATCAGGAGCACGTCATGCACATGAAAAAAGTCCCCGGCATGTTGGCCATCCTATCGGCCACCCTGTTTGTCGTGCCGTTTGCCCAGGCCATAACGGCTGTCGCGCTGCCGGCCGATGCACCGGCCGACAGACCCTTCGGTAAGCTCGAACAGGTGCATGCGTTCTACGACGCGATGCCCACTGGCGTGACCGTGACCGAGACCGGACGAATTTTCGTCAACTTCCCGCGTTGGGGCGATGAGGTGCCGTTCACTGTGGGCGAGATACGCAACGGCAAAGTCGTGGCTTATCCGAACGCGGCGATCAATCAGGAAACGCCCAACGACCCGAGTGATGGTCTGATCAGCGTGCAAAGCGTGGTAGCCGATGGTCAGGGCCGCGTCTGGTTACTTGACACGGCTGCGCCAGGTTTTGCCGAACCCAAGCCCAAAGGCGCGAAGCTGGTCGCGGTGGACCTGGCCAGCAACCAGGTGGTCAAACGCCTGGTGTTTCCGGACGACGTGATATTGCCCAGTACCTACGTCAACGACATGCGTTTTGACTTTCGCAGCGGTTCGCAAGGCACGGTTTACCTCACCGACTCGTCGCTGCGAGGGCCGGGCGCGATCATTGTCATGGATATTGCCAGTGGCCGTGCGATGCGCCGCTTGAGCGGTGCGCCGGCGACTTCGGTCGATCCGAGTTTCGTGCCGGTGGTCGAAGGCCTGCCGGTCACGGTCGAAGCAGCGGACCGCAAGCGCAAGCCACTGGGCGTGGCGTCGGACGGCATCGCGCTGTCGGCGGACGGCAAGACGCTGTACTTCACACCCTTGTCGAGCCGGCACCTGTACTCGATTTCCACCCTGTTGCTGCGCGACCCCAATGTCAGTGAGCAACAACTGGCGGCGGCCGTGCAGGATCTGGGTGAGAAGGGCGCATCCGACGGCCTTGAGGCTGATGCCGCCGGGGCAATCTATGCCGGTGACTATGAGCACAACTCGATTCGCAAACGCCTGCCGGATGGCCAATGGCAAACGCTGGTGCACGACCCGCGCCTGCTCTGGCCGGACACCTTGTCCATCGGACCCGACGGTTATCTGTATTTCACCGCGAACCAATTGCATCGTCAGGCGGCGTTCCGCTTTGGGCAAGATCAGCGGCAAAAACCTTACAGCCTGATGCGTCTGAAAATAGACGCAGCCCCGGCGCCTACCCGCTGATTGCCTGCAGCCTAGAACCTCAGCGTTTCACTCTTCAGATCAGGAGCTCAATCATGGATCTCGTTTCTATCGCCAAGCGCCGTTTCACCACGAAAGTCTTTGATGCCGACCGCAAGATTCCCAAGCAAACGCTGGAGTTGCTGCTCGAGCAATTGCGCAACAGTCCGTCTTCGGTCAATTCCCAGCCCTGGCATTTCGTGATCGCCGAAAGCGATGAGAGCCGGGCGCGGATTGCCCACAGTACGCAGGGGCCGTTCAGCTTCAACCAGCCGAAGATCCTCAACGCGTCTCACGTCATTGTCTTCTGCACACGCACTCACCTGCCGGAGGAGTATCTGCAGGCGCTACTGGCTCAAGAGGCCATGGATGGGCGTTTCCACAATGCCGAGGCACGTGCCGGGCAGGAGCGCGGACGACGCGGCTTTATCGATCTGCATCGCTTTGATCAAAAAGATCTGCAGCACTGGATGGAGAAGCAAACCTATCTCGCGCTGGGGACGTTATTGCTGGGCGCCGCCTCGTTGGGGATTGATGCAACGCCCATGGAAGGTTTTGACAGCAAGCTCCTGGACAGCGAGTTGGGGCTGCGTGAGCGTGGTTTCACCAGCCTGGTGGTGGTGAGCCTTGGCTACCACAGTAGCGAGGACTTCAATGCCGCCTTGCCCAAATCCCGATTGCCTGCGCAAGCCCTGTTTACTGTGCTCTGAGTGCGGGCGGCCAGCGCCTGGCTGATGAATTAGACAATTCGAATGTGTGGAGAAGTGCAATGGATACGTCGACTAAACCGTTGGTTTCGATTGCCGTGCTCAAAGCCCAGGCAGGGCAGGAGCACGCATTGAAAATGGGCCTGTTGGCGCTGGTGGAACCGACACGAGCGGAACCGGGGAACCTTGACTACGTGCTGTTTGAACTGCGCGACCAGCGTGGAACGTTCTACATGCGTGAGGCCTTCCAGGATCAGGCCGCACTCGATGCGCATTTCGCCACGCAGCACTTCCTTGCCTTTGCAGCCATCGCCGGCGACTTGCTCGATGAACCTCTGCAATTGATCTTTCTTGAGCAAGTCTCGCCTTAGCTCAGCGGCACCTTTCCAAGGCTTGTCCTGCCTGCCGGGGAAGCGTCTCGCTCGCCCGGCAGCGGTTCCGTAGATCAGCGTGTTCCGCGTCCAAGGCGCGCACCCTGCTTGGGACCGACGCAGATGCCCAAGCCCCATGGAATGGTGGAAGCAGGATCGCCCCAATCCTTGACCGACGGTGGAGTGCCAGCGCTCCAGGTGATCACTTGCGCTGACCGCTCCCGCCTCAACTCACATCAAGAGCCCCACTATGCCCGTCATTCGCCTTATCAACTTTGCCCGCAGCGCCGACTCTGCGCTGGTCCACTGGAAGCCCACACTGAGGGCCGCACGTTCATGCTGCTGTGGGCTGATAATCGCCGCGGCGCTGGCGGGCTGTGCAAACCCGCAAGACAAGCCCGCGGTTTTGGAGGCCGTACTGCAAAGCCGGGAGCAAATCTGGAACGCGCTGGCCCGTTTCGACGGTCAAACCTACCTGGCCGGCCCCCGTTGGACCGGTACGCAGGGACCGCAGTTGACCGTTGTCGATACGCAGGGACGGCGCGCGGCGTTTCCTGATGCGGCCTGGAATGCCTGGGCACCCGGAAAGGATGCACGCCAAGCGTTCGTCAACATCAACGCCCTGCGTCTTGAAAAGTCGGTGCTATGGGTCGTGGACACTGGTGCTGCGGAGTTTGCCGGCAATCCGATACCAGGCGGGGCCAAGCTCGTCGCGTTCGACCTGGTGGAAAAACGTGTAGTGCGTTCCTATCCATTGCCTGCCGAGATCGCCCGGCCAGGCAGCTACATCGATGACGTTCGATTTCAAGGCGGCTATGCCTTCCTGACCGATGCCGGCAACGCGGGTATCGTTGTCCTCGATCTTCAGACTGGCAACGCCAGACGGGTGCTGGATGGACACCCCGCGGTGAGTGCCGGGAACGATCGGGATATCGTGCTCAGTGGCCAGCAGGTCAAGGCTCCCGGGGGAGCGCCACTGCGTGTCAATGCCGACCCGCTGGAGGTCAGCCTGGATGGCCAGTGGTTGTATTTCGGGCCGCTTCAGGGCCCTTGGTCCAAGGTCCGTATTCACGATCTGATAGCCCCCCAGTTGACCCCGGAACAACTCGCCCGTCGTGTTGAGCCGTTCGCCGACCTGCCTCCCACCGGCGGCACGGTCATGGACAGCGAGGGCAATCTGTTTTTCTCCGATCTGGCGCATGACGCGATACGGGTCCGTCGCCCCGATGGGCGCATCGACACCTTGATAGTCGATCAACGACTGCATTGGGTGGATGCACCATTTCTTGATGCGCACGGCACCCTCTGGTTGCCGGCGGCGCAAATGGATCGGGTCAGTCTGTTCAACGACGGCGTTGAGCGAATCCAGTGGCCGATCACGATTTTCCGTCTGCCGACTCGCCAGGCGGCCCTCGCTGAGCCGGAGACCCGATAGCGGTCGATCCAGAGTTTCCCTGCAATCCATAAAAATTATCAATTGATAATTTATGGGCTTAATTTAGTTATCGATAGATAATTAATTGCGCCTTGTCCCGCTTCAAGGTTCGCGCAGCCACCTCAAATTCACTGCCTCAAGAATGAATATCAGGAGACATCATGGGAGTGCTAACGCTCGACCATTTCACCATTCGGACCGCGCTGTGGGCCGAAACCGCCGAGTTCTTCGAACAGGTCATCGGCCTGACTCCTGGGCCACGACCAGGGTTTCGGTTCCCCGGGTGCTGGATGTATGCCGGTGGCCATCCTCTGCTGCACATCGCCAGTGTCAGTAATGACCCGGGCGAGTTGCAGGCTTACCTCGGCAACAAGCAGGGGGGGTACGGTTCAGGGTCGCTCGATCATGTATCAATGCGCTGCGAGGGGCTGGAACAGGTCCAGACGCACCTGCAATCGCTGAACATCGCTTTTCGTGAACGGGTCATTCCAGAGATCAGCGAGCACCAGTTGTTTCTCGAAGACCCCAACGGCATCACCGTAGAGATGATCTTCGACTACGTACCCGGTAGCCGGATCGTTGGCCAGGCCATGCCACAGCTTGTTGTCGACTCCTCTCAGGAAAAACGCTGATGGCCGGCCTCAACCGCAGAAAGTTCATTCATGCCCTGGGTGGTGCAGCGCTGTTGGCGCCGCTGCTCGCCCGTGGCAATAACCTGACGAGGAGCCAGGCAATGGTACGACTCGGTGTAACCGATCTTTCCTTTCATCGAGCGACTGCTGGTGTGGTTGCACTGGTATTGCAGCGCATGGGTTTTATGGTCGAGCGATCCTATGCACTGCATGAGGCCAACTTCGAGCAACTGCGTGAAGGGACCATCGACATGATCGCCTCGGCCTGGATTCCATCAAGCCACGGTTTATACAAGGCCCGTGTTGAGGAGAGGGTTGCGACCCGAGAGCTGGGGTTGCACTACGCCCCTTATGCGCTGTGGGGCGTGCCCGACTATGTCCCGGTGTCAGAGGTCGATTCGGTAGCGGACCTGCTCAAGCCAGAGGTCCTGGCGCGCATGCACAAAGAACTGCACGGGATCGGTCCGGGAGCCGGTATCACGCGCTTCTCGCTGCGGATGATGGACGATTACGGTCTCGCCGCGGCGGGCTACAGCTTTCACACCGGGACTCAGGAAACCTGTGTGGCCGCGTTCGAAAAACTGGTCGAGGCGCGGCGCTGGGGAGTGGTTCCACTCTGGCATCCACAGTTTCTGCACTTTCGCCATCGTATCCGCGACCTCAAGGACCCCAAGGGGTTGTTGGGCAGCGTTGATCGCGCAGTGCTGCTGGGGCGGGTCGACCGCCTGGAGCGTTTCAGCGCCGCGCAGATTCAAGTGCTCGACAACATTCGCCTGAGCAACGCCATCGTCGCCGAACTCGATTACGCGATTAACCGCGATGGCCAAAGTGCGGACCAGGCAGCGGCCAGATGGCTGGCTAAAAACCCGCAGGCCCTAGCCTCATGGCTTGCCCCGCTGGGCTGAGCAACATCAGCGTTTTCCTCGGTATAGCGTCCAGGCGCGCCGTCGGCGTGCTTGAGAATAACAACAGTAAAGGACCTCACCATGAGCATTCCGAATACCCCCGAAGTGCGTCTTCAAGCCGCCGGATTGACCTTGCCAACCCCGGCCCCGGCCTTAGGCAACTATGTACCCTGGACGATTGTCGGCAATACCCTGATGACCTCCGGACAGTTTCCCTGGATTGATGGAGACCTGAAATACCGTGGCAGCTTGGGACGCGACCTGAATTTGACGCAAGGTTACGCGGCGTGTCGCCTGGCAGCACTGAATGCGATTGCGCAACTCAAGGATGCGGTGGGGGAGTTAAGCCGCATCCGCCAGATCTATCGGCTTGAGGGTGTACTCAATGTGGCTGAGGATTTCTACGATCACCCCAAGGCACTGGATGGTGCCTCCGACCTCCTGGTCGAGATCTTTGCTGAACGAGCCCGGCATACACGGATGATTTGGTCCAACTCGGTGATGCCCATGAATGGCTTTTGCCTGGTCTACCTGTTCGCCGAAATAGAACCCCAGTGAGCAGGAGGCAGCATCATGATTCAGGCCAATAAACTGTTCTTCGCCAGCTGCTTGTCGTTGCTGGTCACTTCCATGATCTTCTCCATTCGTGCGGATGTAGTGCAATCGATCAGTAGCGACTATCTGTTGTCCAACGCGGTGATCGGCTTGACGATCTCATCGGTATTCTGGGGCTTTACCTTGGGCATTATCGTGTGTGCCCTGATTGTCGATTATGTCGGCATGAAGCGGCTGCACATCCTCTCGGGGTTGGGCTACCTGCTGGGGATTGCATTGATCCTCCTGGCACCGGCCAACACCAGCGGCCAGCCGATCGATGATGTTTTCGCGGCCTCCGGGACCACGGTGTTGTACTTCGGTTTTCTACTCACCGGTATCGCCCAGGGCATTGTCGAGGGCGTAACCAACCCACTGGTGGCGACGCTGTTCAAGCAGGATAAACGCCGCATGCTAACCAAGCTGCATGCCTGGTGGCCCATGGGCCTGATTGTTGGCGGCCTGGCTGCCTGGGTGCTGGGGTTGTTGGGCTTGAGCTGGCAGGTCAAGCTGGCGGTGGTGGCGCTGCCAACGCTCGGCTACCTGGCGCTGATCATCTCACTGCAATACCCCAGCACTGAGCGGGTCAGCGCCAGGGTGAGCAGTCGAGACATGTTCGCCCAGATCAAACGGCCGCTGTTCATTGTGCTGATGGCACTGATGTGGGTGACCGCTGCAACTGAACTCGCCCCGGATCAATGGTTCGCCAAGATCATGGTCGACCTGTTACCGCAACTGGGCAGCAACAGTATCTTGCTGTTGGTGTACACCGCAGGCTTGATGTTCGTCCTCAGGCAGTACGCTGCGGGCTGGCTCTTTGCGCGCTATTCACCGTTTGCAGTGCTTAGTGGCAGTGCGCTGTTGGCGCTGGTCGGTTTACTTGGGCTTGGGCTGTCAGGACACAGCGAAATGCAGGGTAGCCTGACGGCCGTCGCGGCGCTGCTTTGCGTCACTGCATTTGGCGTAGGCAAGACATTCTTCTGGCCGACCATGCTCGCAGTCACCAGCGAGTTGCTGCCCAGAGGTGGTGCGCTGCTGCTCAATCTGATGGGCGGGGCGGGAATGCTATCAGTGATGGTCGCCGTCCCGACGATAGGTACGCTGATGGATCAGTACAACACGGCCAGCGCCTTGATGCTGGTTGCCCTGTTGCCCGCATCACTGGTCATTGCGTTCGCCAGCCTGTGGGGCTATTTCCGCATGAGGGGAGGGTACCGCCCGGACCTGCTGGCAGTACCGCACTGAGCGAGCCTGTGCAAGCTCGGTGCTAATGCGTTGGCACCGAGTCGCGGGACAAGGCACCGTCCAGAAAGGCATCCACCCGGCGGGTAATCAGCTCAGGCAGGTTTTCTGGGACTGGCATCTGATAAACCCACTTTCGCACTCCGAGGTAAAAGAAGCTGCTGTGGAAACCCCACAGCACTTCGATCTGAAGTTCCAGCTCGTGCTCGGAGGGCAGGGCGGTAACGTGATTCTGATGACGTATTTCGTCATTGATGACCAGGAAAATGTGCTCATGCAGGCGCTTGAGGTAGCGCTGGTTCAAGGACGGGTCCTGCAAGCCGGCATACAGGAAGATACGCACCCATTCACTGCTCAGAATCGCCTGGCTGTAGTCGATGAAGTACTCAATCAACCGCTCCTTGAGAGGCACGGTTCGATCCTTCAGTCGAGGCTCCCACTCAGGATCCCAGCGATTCATGAAGACTTGCTGATACACCTGTTCGATTAAAAGTTGTTTGCTGGGGAAATACCGGTAGAGCAACGGCTGGGTGACTTGCAGGCCTTTGGCGAGTTCGCGGGTGGTCAAGGCAAAGCCTTTCTGAGCAAACAGTGCAATCGCCCGGTCGACCATCTGCTGTTGGCGGTCCGCCGCTGCGAGGTTCTTGCGGCCAACTGAAGTCGCCTTGTTGTCGCTAATTTTTGCCATTGTCTACCTTTACAGTGACTCATCTAGGTCAGCTTAAATAATTATACGCATCAGCAAGTTGCACTTCTTTTTACACCGTGTGGCGCTTCAACGGTAACTCCGATACACCACTCTCGTTATCGAGCACTGCCTGGTAGCGGGCGATCCGCTCGTTACAGGCCTCGACCAACAATTCATGCAGCAGGCGCAATGAGGCGGTAATCCGCGAGCGATGGGAGACCACCAGGCTCAAAGGCGCCAGATCGCCGCTCCAGCCTGGTAACAGCGGTTGAAGCCGACCAGCTTGCAAATCCTGCACAACATTGAGCAGGGGCAGATAGCAGACACCTTGGCCTGCCAGTGCCCAACGCCTTGCCATGTCGCCATCATCGCAACAGAACAGCCCCTTGATCCGTGCATGCACGACCTCCTCAGCGTTATGGAAGCGCCAATGCGATTCGGCCTTGCCCAGGCTGTGGCTGACAACACAGTCATGCGCGCTCAACTGCTCAGGGTGATCCGGCAAATGGTGCGATGCCAGATAAGCCGGTGACGCACAGGCGATGAAGTGGTGCTGCTTGAGGATGGGGAGCTCGACCAGGTCCAGTGTCACGCTGTGGCCAAAACGCAGCGCGGCATCGAACCGCCCTGTGAACAGGTCCTCTTCCTTGTCATTCAGAGAAAGACGGATCTGCAGTTTGGGTTGCTGTTTCTTCTGATGCAGCAAAAGGTCGAGCAACAGGTGGCGCCCCAGGTCGGAAGACACCGACAGCTCTAATTGGCCGTCATTCTGCGAGAGGGCACGCTGGCCCTGGGCAAGAATCTTCAAGGCGTGCTGCGCGCTGTCCAGATAGCGCGCGCCCTCGCTGGTCAGTTTCATCAGGCGCGTCGAGCGGGTGAACAGCCTTACCCCCAGACGGTTCTCCAGGCGCTTGAGCGCCAGGCTCGCGGCCGCCGGCGTGATGGACATAGCGCGCGCCGCAGGGGAGAGCCCTTGCAACTCGGCGATGAGGACAAACAGCTCGAGGTCTTCCAGGTTGGCCATGGTCGGAGAGCTCGCTCAAGTGTCCAGATGAGCATGGGCGATGCTCAGCAGGGTCGAACAAAGAGCTTCGCTATCACCGGGCAGGCCATGCGCAGCAGGATGCATGAACATTTGCCCAAGGGCCTGGCTGTGCCGATGTACGACATTTTCCCCCGGCTGCAGCAGTGCCAGGTGATACGTCAGCGCGAGCGCGAACAGACGGGCCGACAGTGGAGGAGGCTCAGGCGATGTGGCTGCCGTGCAGCCCTCCAGCAGGCCATCGGCATGGCTGAGGTCCCACGCCAGGTTCAGCACGGGGTCCTCGGCATTGGTGTGCCCGATGATTTCCTCGATCAGCAAGCGACTGCTGCCAATTGCCTGGGGCAGCGCGTTGTGCGGTTGGTTCAGGCCGATCAATGCCAGGCAAGCCGCTGAGCGCAAAGCCGCTTGGTCGGGTTCGCTCAGCGCATGGGCGAGCAGGGCAGCAAAGCTGTCCAGCAGGGCATCCAGATGCACCTGGTCGTTATGCCGCAACTGCAAGGCCAGGGCCCCGATGAACCCTTCGCGCATGTCGCTGCCCGCTGTTGAGGCGCTGCTGTGCTGGCATGGATGCAGCAGCTTGTCGCGATATCCCAGGTGAGTAGCGACCCTGGCCAGCACGACCGGAGGCGAAATGGGTTTGGTGATGTAGTCCGACGCGCCGAGCAGAAGCCCGAGACGCTCATCCTCGATACTGGTGCGGGAGGTCAGGAAGATCACCGGAATAGCGGCTGTGGCCGGGTGTTTCCTGAGTTCGCCGAGCACGTGGAAACCGTCCATCTCCGGCATGGTGATGTCCAGGATGATCAGGTCAGGCTGACTGTTCATCGCCAGTTCCAGGCCACGCGCGCTGCTCTTGGCCAGGAACACCTCGTACTCGGCGGTGAGAATCTTCGACAGGATCACCAGGGTTTGAGGATCATCATCGATAGCCAGGAGGGAGTAAGGCTTGGCAGTGCGCGCAGCGGGCATGGTGACTCGGCCTGTTCGGAAATGAGCGAAGGGCAGCCTACCATTCGGATAGCGCGGATGTCCTGCGCCGCGGCCAACGAAGCGCAGCGTTCGCGCAAAAAAAACTGCAGGCAATGATGCAGAGGAGGGTGACCGGCAGGGAGCAGCCCTGCCGGCGCTTGATCGAAGCTCAGCCGAGCATGAACCCCATCACTGGGTGATGGTCATGCTGCTGGTGGCCTGGACCGAGCCATAGCGGATGCGCGGATACGTCGGATCGGCGTAGCTGAAATCCATCACCGTGCCGACGGAGCCGAAGTACAGGGCCTGGCAATTGAAGTTCACCGCTACCTGGCCGCCGTAGGGGGTGACTCCGATGGCGACCTGGGTCGGCCCGGTCCATTCGATCTTGCAACCCAGCGTACCGCCTGCTGCGCCGGCATTGTATCCACGGCAGTTCAAGCTGGCGTTGCCGTTGCTGGTATTGGGAAAACCCGCCCATTTGGCGATGGCCAGGTTGGCCGAACACGAGGTGTTTATGCTGCTGGCGCCCGGGGCGAGCTTGTAGACCCCGGACGGTGGCGCAAGCGTTGCCGTGACAGGCGTCAGTGGCAGCGGGGCAAGGCTCGATGCCGCCTGGTTTGCCACCACGGTGGTGGGCGACGGCGGGAGCTGGCACACCACCACGGCGCCGACGTCGTCGGACTTCTTCAACTCCCCCAGCGCAGTGATATCGGCGCCGCCCTTCGATTCGCAGAAGAGTTTGCGCAGCTGGGCTTTTTCTTCGCTGTCAGCCGTGGACGAGGCTTGGGCCAAGGGTGCAAGTGCCAGCCCCATGACTCCAGCCATCAGCAAGCTTGAAAGATTCATGATCGATTCCTTATCGAGGTTATGACTTGCAGCACCCTATGAACGCCAGGTGGTTTTTTCATGACAAAAGCTCGGGTGTTTCGCGCAAGCAGGGACGCTGGAGTCTTGCCCTTTCGGGGCTTGACCTGATGCCGCTATCTGCTGTTGAATGCGCGCCCTGAAGCCTCTGCAACCTTTTCTCCACGTGGTGAAGCCAGTGCCCGACGCCCGCCAACACGCCTGATACCGACGACGGTCCATCCTGCCTGATGGCTGCCCGTGCCTGTACGCGGCGGCGCTTCATCGCTATGCCTGCCTGATCCTGTCGTTGGTTTTTCTCTATTTTCGAGGACAAACCCATGCACATGGATATTCGTGCCACCGCGCACAACCTGGAACTGCTCAAATACCCCCGCACGCCCCACCTGCAAGGCTCACGCCTGCAGGATGGCGACACTGACACTGGCCAGGTGCGCTATGCCGCCCTGGCCGGGCAGTGGCTAGTGGTGGAAGAAAAACTCGATGGCGCCAACGCCGGCATCAGCTTTACCGCAGGCGGCGAGTTGCGCCTGCAGTCACGCGGTCACTACCTCACCGGCGGTGGTCGCGAGCGCCAGTTCAATCTGTTCAAGCAGTGGGCCACGGCCCATGAGCACTGGTTGCTGGAGCGCCTGGAAGACCGCTTCGTGCTGTATGGCGAATGGCTGCACAAGAAGCACTCGGTGTTCTACGACCGCTTGCCACATTACTTCTGCGAGTTCGATGTGTGGGACCGCGCCACAGGGCTGTTCCTCTCCACCGCGGCGCGCCGATGCCTGCTTGAGGGTGGGCCGGTGCTTGCGGTGCCGGTGCTGTACGAAGGCCCGGCGCCGCGCCGGCATGCCGAACTGATGGCGCTGGTGAGCGATTCGCTGGCCAAGAGCGCGCGCTGGCGCGAGGTGTTCGAGCAGGTGGTACGCCGCGAAGGGCTGGACCTGGCCCGTGCCTGGCGCCAGTGCGACCGCTCCAGTCGCATGGAGGGCTTGTACCTGAAGCTTGAGGATGAGCAGCAGACCCTTGGCCGGCTCAAGTGGGTACGCCAGGACTTCGTCCAGGCCATCCTCGATGCCGATCAGCACCATGCCAATCAACCCTTTATCCCCAATCAACTGGCCGACGGCGTCGATCTCTATGCGCCACGCCTGTCCATGGACTGGCAGGGCCCACGCCACGGCTACTGAAGGAGCATCCCGAAATGGATATTCGACAACTGCAGCAACTGGTCCCCGAGCCGGGGCGCGATATGGACGCCGCCGCCTGCCTGGAGGCGATTCCGGCTCTGGCGCGCCTGGCCGACACACCGCAAGACCCGACCTACCACGCCGAGGGCGATGTGTGGATTCATACCCGTCTGGTGGTCGAAGCCTTGCTGGCGCAAACCGCCTACCAGCAGGCCAGCGCCGAGCAGCGTTTTGTGCTGTTCTTCGCCGCCCTGTTGCACGACATCGCCAAGCCTGACACCACGGTGATCGACCCGGATACCGGGCGTATCGGCCAGCCCGGTCACTCACGCCGGGGCGCGGTGGATGCGCGGCTGCTGTTGTGGCGCGCCGGCGTGCCTTTCGAGCTGCGCGAGCAGATCTGCCGCATCATCGCCGTGCACCAGGTGCCGTTCTTCGCCCTGCAGGGTGACCGCAGCGGCCGCAGCGCTGAGTTCCTGTTGCACAAACTGTCCTGGGAACTGCCGCTGTGGATGCTCTGTGCCGTGGCCGAGGCCGATATGCAGGGCCGCCACTTCGCCGGCAAGGCCGATGTACTGGACGCCATCGAACTGTGGCGCGAACTGGCGGAGGAGGAGGGCTGCCTGCACGGGCCGCGGGCCTTTGCCGACGACTACACACGCATTCAGTACCTGCGTGGCGCCCGGGTACACCCTGACTACCCCTTGCATGCGCCGCAGGGTTCGTCGGTGGTGATGCTCTCGGGCCTGCCGGCCAGCGGCAAGGACACCTGGACCGCACAGCACTACCCGGACCTGCCGGTGGTGTCGTTCGACGACGCGCGCCAGGCCCTTGGCCTGCGCCATGGCCAGAACGAGGGCGCCGCTGCGCACTACGCCATCGACCGGGCCAAGGCCCTGTTGCGCGAGCACAAAGCCTTTGTGTGGAACTCGACGCACCTGTCGACGCAGATGCGCAACCGCACCCTGGACTTGCTCTACGGTTACGGCGCGCAGGTGCAGATTCTTTACCTGGAGCGCCCCGAGGACGAAATCATGCGGCGCAACCAGAAGCGCGACACCTCGCTGCGCAACGATGATATCCGCCGCATGCTGTTCAAGTGGGAAGTGCCACTGCCAACCGAGGCACATCGAGTTGTTTATCAGGCAGTGACGGGATGAACGGTACTTACGTTCCTGATATAAGACCGCACTTCATTAACAGCTTTAAAAGTTTTATAGCAGAGTAAAAGAAAACAAATTAATTAGTTGATAAGTGCGGATGGAGCCCCCTAAGAATGAAGCTTACGGATGTCTACAGCAAAATAATCAGTGAAGAACCGTACAATGACATGGATGTATTCTTTGACAACTATGAAAGCTTTGAAGAAATTCCGCTTGTATCAAGATACAGCCGCTTAAAGCCCTTGAAGGATGAGCTGAGCGGCAGCGGGGCTTCTGGCTTTCTGACAGGGCTCGCTGTATTTCTTTTGAATACTTTAAGATTGTTAGAAGTATCAAGAAGTGAAAGTGTGTTTTTTGCCGTGACCTTTACAGACTTTGAGGGGCTGGAGGAACAAGGCATCCTCATACCTAATATATTTATTTATCCAAAACCGGCCTCGGTCGGTTTTTTGGAAAAACTACGAGAAAATGATGGAGGTCTTGAGTCACGGGAGATGCAGGAAGTAAAAAGGCATTTTTCCAACTGCGGGGTAGAAACTGCTTTTGATTTTTATGAAAGCAGATTTCATGACGCCGTTTGCGCTGAGGAAATTGTAAGGGTCTTTACTGTTGCCAGGACTTGTTGAGTGCCAAGAACTCGTCTGATCGATGAAGATGAGAAGTTTCTTTGGCGCCTAGTCAGGGTTCAGTCCGTGGCACTGTAGTCAGCACTTGATGGTAGAGGCTTTAAGTGTTTTGAAGATGGCAATGCGGATGACGAGGTTGGCCTGAATGAAGCCTTCCGCGTCTAGACGAATCATTCGTCATGGAGCAATGGAGTCATCCAGTTGTTGGCGCTGATATGACCTTGACCCGGTCGCCTGATTTTGAATGACCCATCAGCCTCAAGGCCTTGAATGCGACAGATGCTTAACGGCGTGAGCGAGCGGTTGATCCATGCCGGCACAATACATGATTTAACATAATATACATTATGCGAATCATTATACGCGGGGCTGGGGGGCTCTGGAGGTCAGATTTGAAGCCTGGCACGGCCTCTTACGCATCACCAGGTCCTGCTTGCAGACTGGCGATGTAACTCACAATGAATGCATCCTCCGATCCGCGCTCCTTGTGATAACCAACCACGTTGGCCAGCGTCCACCGCAGCAACCTCATCAGCACCGGATCGGAAAATTTCCAGCTGCTCGACTCGTACTGATACCGGCTGTTGGTGAAAACATCTCGGTACCGCTCGAACGAATCTTCCTGGCTGTCCAAGGCCAACGCTTTACGAATGTCTGGAGGCACGGCATGAAACAAGGTCAACAGATCGTGACCGTCACGACGCTGATCGGCTGGCGTCTTGCCGGTTGACTGAAGATGCTTGTGAGCCGCTTTGAGTGCATCAACGTCAATCGTATAGGTTTCACCGGAAGTATCTTGATGCTGGTCAGATACAGAGATAACGCTTTTCAGCAGTATTCCCATGCTGATCGCTGCGTTACCCATGGAAATATGTGGGAGGTTTTGCGCGTCTAGAAGCTCGGAAGCCTTGAGATAATTATGGGCGCTTTCAAGCATCCAACCCGAGAAGTAACTCATCGAACGCAGCTCCTTTTGATCCATGTAAGAATTCGATTTTCGTTAAGTGATCACCTGGAGGAACTGGAAGTAAAACCTAACAGCACAATAATTCTGTGCTCCAGTTCGTACGTAGCATCAATTATGGTTGAGAGATAGCGTTAAAATTTGGAAGATAACGAGCAAGGATGACCTACCCCTAGGTCATCTGGTGAACTACCCTGCCACTTTAATAACTATAAAATATAACTCAACTAAATGACTATTTAGTTGAGTTATATGCTCTCGCTCTATCAAGTCTTATACATTCGCCCCGGCTGACTGACTAACTTCAGGATATTCAACCAACGTGCTGTTCATGTTTATCCCTGACTCGCGGCAATCGCGACCTGCAGCCTATGACCAACCGATACCATGTGGGGGTTTGCCGGGACAGGGTTCGGACAGGCAGATAGGAGCGCAGTCGCTCAAGCCCTATAGTCCGCCCGCGGTGAATTGGAAGGACTCCAGCCGCCCACTAATAACAACCCAGCAAGTATCAGGAGTTGCATGATGTACAAGGTCAAGGACGATGCGCATTCCCCCTGCATTGACTCTATCCCGCAGCCCTCTTCGCGCAAGCCGACCGCCCTCTCCTCCTGCCTGTGCCATTCCCGGCACTCCCGCAACTGACGACAGCAAACCGCTGAACCCTCAAGAATAAGCGCCGTGACAGTCCAGGCAGTCACCGCGTTTGCGTGCCTCAAACAAAATAGATCGGGTGTGCCATGACCCTCACAAGCTTTCTCGATAAGGCTGCTGCCAACCCTTTGGACATCGAGCCAAAAAACCATGCATTCACTTTCCGCCCGGGGCGCGGCGAGGATATCCCGCGCCTCGCCGAGTTGTTCCAGAGCGTGTATGGACAAACCACCCACCCCTGCCAAAGCCCGGACTATATTCGCCGCTCCATGGATGGCGGACAGCAGCAATGGTTCGTCGCGGAACAGGGGGCGCGGATCGTCGGTTGTTCCTGTATCGCCCGCCGCCCATGGAATCAGTCATGGGAAGTCTGTCACGGGGTGATTTCGCCCGAGGCCCGTAGAACCGGGGCCATCTCCAGCCTGATCAGGCTCAGCCTGGAAAACCACCAGTGCGCAAGCCTGGAGCTGGGCTTCTATATCACGCGCAATATCGCCAGCCACTCGCTGATGAAGAAGATCAAGCCGGCGGTGCTGGTGGGGCACGACGGTGGCCCGGACAAGGTCGACGGCATTCGGGAATACCACCTGACCGCCATCCACCCGCCCACCCAGGAAGGCTTCGTGCATATCGCCCCCTGGTATGTGCAGGCACCGGGCGTCGATTTCATTCGCCAATACCTGTACGCCTCGTTGCAGCTGGCTGCGCTGCCGGGGGTGTATCCGAGTACCTGCTTGAGCGGCACGCTGGCCGGTGAGCGCTACGGCCAGTTGCGCTATACCCGCGACTCCGAAGCCAATGCCCTGATGATCTGCGGCCGCGTCGGGAGCTACCCGTCGGAGCAGGCAGCCACCCTTGAACTCGGCAGCCTGCTGCAAGAATGCAAACGGGTCGAGTACGTGAGCCTCTATGTGCTGGCCGACAAGCTGCAACTGCTCGCCAACCTGATGAGCCTGGGGTTCTCGATGACCGCCTACCTGCCGGCCTGGCACCTGGAGGGCGGTGCCAGGTATGACTGCATCATGCTGGTGTTCCAGGAGTTTGCCCCGGCACCCCGCAGCCATGGTTTCGATGGCGACGTTGCCTTCTTCGACCAGACCTACGCCCGCCTGGCTGACGGCCTCTGCAGCCTGAACCCCGACCACACCCTTCGAACCGCCATTTGACCCACCGGGGGCCGAAAGGCCCCTGGCGGATGACTATTGGAGATAAAAAAATGACAAAAGAACAATGGCTTAGCGTTAGAAAACAGATTCCGGACGGCGCCAAGGAGCCGTGGACGGTCATGCTCTGGATTGCCGACCTGCTGATGCTGGTGCTGGCCTGGAACCTGTGGCTCGACTCGTCCACCCTCCTGCAAGTGCTGGGCCTGGTGCTGGCCGGGTTCGCCACCCTGCAGATCTACCTGATCCTGCATGAGGCCCTGCACGGCGCGGTCTCGGAAAACCGCAACCTCAACAACTTCATCGGTCATTGCAGTGGCTGGCTGATCGCCTTGCCGTTCCTGGTTCGGCGCCGGTTCCACATGGCCCACCACACCTGGACCGCGCACCCGGTCAACGACCCGGAAAACCGCGGGATGATCGAGAAGTTCGCGGTCATGACCAAGAAGCAGGAGCGGACCCTGGAGTTCATGTGGAAGCACTGGATCCCAATGATTGCCGCCAACCATTTCCTGCTGAACTGGCGTGCCCCCTTTATCGCCCGCGCCAAGGGCGACAACTCGCCTCGGATCCTCAAGGAAATCCGCTTCGCCCGCCTGTACCTGCTGGGGTACGTGGCGATGGCCGGCGTGGCACTGTTTTTTGGCCACCTGGCGGACCTGGTGCTGTTCTACCTGATCATCTGGCTGTTCCTGTTCTTCATGGTGGAGTTGCTGAACCTGCCCCACCACGCCGAGGCCCCCTTGCTGGCCAAGGATGCCGAGCGCCTGCAGTACTGGGAGCAGGACCTGGTTTCCCACGACTGCAAGAACCTGCCGCTGTGGTCACGCTTCGTCATCCTCAACTTCAACCTGCATATCGTCCACCACGCCTTTCCTTCAGTTCCCTGGTACCGCTTGGCCGAGGTCCAGACGCTGCTGCACCGGCAGGAGCAACAGCCCGCTGCCACGCAGATCAGTGAATGGGATTTTGCCTGGACCAACCGCCGCCGGCCGTTGCTGAAGCTGATGGGACATTTCTTCGATCACCGGGCCTGATCGGCCCAGGCCAGGCCCTGGCGATCCAGGGTCTGGCGCCTTGCCCGCGGCCTTCGATGAGTCGCTGTCAGGCGCTGTTTCCCTGGGCATGAATACCCTGCCCAGGGCCCTGGTTCCGAGCGCTGAACAAGCGCTGAACTGGCAGGCGCATAGCGACCAGTGGCCGACGAGCTTACTGGTACTCGATGATGCCCAGCTGCTTGGCCATGAACAGTTCATTGCGCTCGACAATCTCTTCAACGATCTTACCGTCCGTGCCAAAGCGGAAGTAGGTCAGTGAGGTCCAGGTCAGGCCCTTGCCGGTCACGTCGTACCCGTGCCAGGTGTTGGAACCCTTGGCCTCATGGGTCAGGGCCACGACCACCGTATCGGCAGTCACCACCTCTTTCTGGAAGGTGGTATGAATCGACTCATAGCGATCCGTTACATTGAAACGCAGGGCCGACTTGAAGGGCTCCAGGCCAACAATCGGCAGGCTGCAATCGGGACGATGGATCACCACGTCCGCCGCAAAGAACTCACTGACCCGCTCAACATCCTTACCGTCTACACAGACTTCGAAATAGCTTTTCACAACCTGCAAAAGATCAGTCATTGCCACTCCCACCTCGAATAACCTTCAGCGTCGAGTTTCTTCGCTGCAAAGGATTGGGCGATGATGGACAAAGCCTCCAGGCTGAAAAAGCCTCATTCCGGAAATCACATTTCCATCCACTGGAAGAATGCCGATGGACCGCTGGACCGAGTACGAACTGTTCGTCAAGACCGCAGAATTGGGCAGCCTGAGCAAGGCGGCAGACGCCCTGAGCCTCTCCAATGCGGCGGCCAGCCGCCACTTGGCGGCGCTGGAGGACCGACTCGGCGTGCGCTTGATCGAGCGCAGTACGCGCAGGCTCTATGTCACCGAGGTCGGCAAGGACTTCTACGACAACGCCAGGGCTGCACTGCTGGCCATGCAAGGGGCTACCGATGCGGTGACCGCGAGCAAGAACCACCCGGCCGGCATCTTGCGGGTCACCGGTTCCCTGGCCTTGTGCCTGCAACATATCCTGCCGCTACTGCCCAGGTTCAATCAGCTGTACCCCGATGTGCGCCTGGAGATCATTGCCGAGAATCGCTACTTCGACATCATCGACGACCACATCGATGTGGCGATCAGAGCCCGGGACAGCGAACCCGACAGTGGCTTGATCTTGCGTCACCTGACCGAGACGCACCGGGTGCTGGCCGCCACTCCCGACTACCTGAGCCAACATGGCTGGCCAGCGCATCCCCAGGACCTGGCCAGGCATCAACTGCTGCTCTACACCTACGCCACCGATCCTTATGAACTGGCCTTTCAGCGAGGTGCAGAACAGATCACCGTCGCCACGACACCGGCCCTGGAGTCCAACGACGGTCACTTCATCCGGGCCGCGGCCCTGCGTGGCATGGGCATCCTGGCCCAACCCGCCTATGTGATCCATGACGATCTGCTGGCCGGTCGCCTGGTGCCCTTGCTGACCGACTGGCAACTGCCCAGGCTGGCGATCAACCTGGTCTACACCTCGCGCCGGCATCTACCGGCAAAGACCCGGGCCTTCATCGACTTCCTGATCCAGGAGTTCCAGCATCTGGATTGAGCGCCGTGCCCGGCCCGCCACCACGCCAGGTGGTGCTACCCAAGGAGCAGACATTGCAATGAGCCCTTCGATTGAACAGATCCGCCCCTTTGCCTTGAGCGATCGTGATGCCTGCCTGGGGGTGTTCGACAGCAATACCCCGGCGTATTTCGACACAGCAGAGCGTGCGGCCTTCGGTGATTACCTGGAATGTTCGGCCCCGGGGTACTACGTGCTCGAGCGCGAGGCGAGGATTGTCGCTTGCGGCGGATACGCCCTCCAGGCCGACGGCAACAACGCCAGCCTGTGCTGGGGCATGGTCGCCCACGGGCTGCACGGCCAGGGGCTGGGCCGGTTGTTGACCGAGGCACGGCTTGCGGTGCTCAGGGGCCTGCCGCAGATCGCTGCAGTGCATATCAGCACCAGCCAGCACAGCCAGGGCTTCTACACCGGCTTGGGTTTCGTGGTCGTCAAGATCATCGCCGACGGCCACGGCCCTGGCCTGGATTGCTGGGACATGCGCCTGGCGTTGCGCTGAAAGCCCCACTCTTCTGCCCTCGCCCCTCCAACCGAACCTTCACCGATCGCGGACAATGCCCGGGGTCAGGGACGGCGATCGGGCATCGCGGTCCGGGTGATCACGCTCGAGAAAGCGCCGCAGCCCCTCCTGGGTCTCTGGCTGGTGGATCGAGCGATTGAAGCACTGCGCCTCGATTTTCAATCCTTCATCCAGGGGCAATCCGTACCCACGAATCGCCGCTTCCTTGTCCGAGCGCATGGCCGGTTGCGGCAGGCCGGCCAGGACGGTGGCCAGCTCCATCGCCCGCTTCAGCGAACGCCCGCTGGGCACTATTTCGTTGACCAGGCCGATGCGGTACGCCTCTTGGGCATCGATCACCTTGCCCGTCAGAATCAGCTCCATGGCCCGGCCCATGCCGACAATCCGTGGCAGGCGCTGGGTGCCGCCGTCCGCCAGGCCGATGTTCCAGCGGCGGCAGGTGACCCCGAACGAAGCATGCTCCTCGGCGATGCGCAGATCGGCAAAACAGGCCCATTCCAGGCCACCGGCATAGGCCACGCCGTTGATCGCGGCGATCACCGGTTTGTAGATATCGGTCCAGCGGCTGGGGCCGATGATCCCGGGGCGCTCGCCGCGATCATGGGCGGCCATTTCCTCGGCGTTCGAGGGCACCAGTTGTGCGGCGGCCTTGAGGTCGCCGCCGGCACAGAAGGCCCGATCACCGGTGCCGGTAATGATCGCCACCAGGGCCGTGTCGTCGTCGCGAAAACACGTCCAGGCGTCGATCAGTTCACGGTGGGTCACAGGGCCGACGCAGTTGCGCTGCTCGGGGCGATTGAAGCGGATGACCACTACGGGTCCATGCTGCTCGTAGGCGATTTCCTTGAAGTTCATGGCAGCTCCTGTTGCAGGTCGTGGCACGCTTGAGCGAAACCCGGATTGCAGTATAGGCAGCCTTGGCTGCCCTCCTCCGCCCACTTGCAACCGCCGGTTTGCCGGCGCCGGTCCCCTCCGCCAGGAGCGGGCCTGGGACTCAATCCGCCAGAGCCTGCTGGAACGAATGATCAATCAACGGCGCGGTGGCCAAGGGCGCCGGCAAGGCCTTGACCTTGAACAGGAAGTCCGCGGTGCCTTGCAGGTCCGAGGCTGCTTGCGGGTCCACCGGGCCCAGGGTCAGGTGGGCCTGGCGCAACCAGTGGCGGGAGACGCTCTGGTCGAGGTTGGCTTTCCTGGCCCACAGATCGGCGTACTCGTCGGTGTGGTTGTCGACCCACTGCCGGGCCTGTTTCAGGCGCACGAGAAAGTCGGCTATGGCGGCGTGCTTGTTGTCGACGGCCGCAGTGGACGCCGCCACCGCACTGAGACCGGGCATCAGGTTGCGCGCGGTGATGATCGGGCGCGCACCGGAGAACACAATCTGCTGGGAAATGTAGGGTTCCCACACCGGGAACGCATCGATACCGCCCTGGGGCAAGGCCGCAGCGGCGTCGATGGGCATCAGCTTGACGAACTGCACATGGGTTTCCGGCAGGCCGGCCTGTTCCAGGGCGCGCAGGGTCAGTTGCTGGCTCCAGGCCCCGGGCCAATAGGCGACTTTCTTGCCCTTGAGGTCGGCGATGCTGTGCACCGGTGAGTCCTTGGGCACCAGCAGTGCAATGGTGTCCGGGTTCTGCCGGGACACACCGATCAGCTTCACGGGCGCCTGCTTGGCCGCCAGGAACAGAAAGCCCGAGTCGCCAAGAAAGCCCAGGTCCAGCGCGCCGGTATTCAGGGCCTCGGCCAGGGGCGCCGCTGCCTGGAAGTGCTTCCACTCGACCTTGTAGGGCGCCCCTTCAAGTGCCCCGGAGGCCTCCACCGAGGCGCGGATGTTGTAGTAGTTCTGGTCGCCGACATTCAACACCAGGGGCTCGGCGGCCTGGGCCAGGGGAGTGAGCAGCAAGGCACTGGCGAGTAATTCGCGCAGGCGTCGTGAGAGGTTCATGGGGGCGGTTCCTTGGACAGGGTTCAGGAGAGTCATATAGACCATAACGGTCTTGATATGGCGCCTTGAAATTCTCTTTTTGCATAAGCTAAGAGAGCCATGAACTCGCCCCGGCCTGCAGCCGGCCGCAGGTGGCGTCGGGAACCCCGGGACCCTAGGCCCCGGGGCTGGTTGCAACCTTGCTAGCCGCGACCGCGGATCAATACACCACCATCAACTGCGGCGAGATCTGCACATCCAGGGAAATGAGCTTGCAATAGCCCCCCAGCGGCTGATTGGAAGCGTTCAGGCTGGAGGTGCTGTTGTTCCATAGGATACGGATGGTACTGATTCCGCAGTTCGCGGAGGTCCCGGTAAGGGCCAGCCCCATCTCCGAAATGCCGCCGCTGAGCTGGCTGTCCATGTACATCGGCCAGGAAAGGTTCTTGGCCACCAGCAACGAGCAAAAGGGCGAGCTCCCCGCGAACCTCGCCGCAGTGATCTTGGCGCTGTTCACCGGATTGACCGAGCCGTCGATAGTGACGTTGCAGACGATCGTCTGCTGGAAGGTGGCAGGGGTTTGCAAACGAATGGTGCCATGCCCCTGGAAGTTCACCACGGGAGTGAAGTGCGGCTCAGCCACTGCGGGCGATGCCGCGGCGCACGCCAGTATCAGCGCACTGGCAGCAAACAGGCGATTCAGGTTTTTCATTGTTGTTCCTCGCAGGTAGGGCGATGCAGATCGCCGGGTAATGGCCGTGATCGAGAAGTCACGAGAAACGGCAGGACATCCCTTTCCAGCCAAATTTCAGAGCTATTACCGCTGCGCACGGGCAGCCAGGAGGTACGCGATAGCAGCACATTCCGAGGGAATTCAAAATACACATTCAAAAATATTTTTGAATTATCGATCGGGCCACGTCGATATCGGGCCTTTATAGATCTAGGAAGAATTAATAAATGAATATTGATTATTTATGGCTATATGAAAATCCACGTACTCTCAACTCACCCGACTCCTCGTCATCACAGTGAGTGCCCACCATGCAGCCGACTGACAACCTCATCGACCTGGCCAGCTACCGCAAACGCAAACAGGCTCAGCAACGGGCACGACTGATGTGGGAACTCTACGCGCGCAACGCCGCCTGCCAGGCCATGCAATGGGTTCAGGCCCGGCACGGCGACGAGACCCGCCACGGGTGAACGCTCAAGACCCCTCGCGCTTTCTCGCCGGTGATGCCCCGCCGCTGCTGGATCTTGCGCCCCTGCACACCCAGGACCAAGACCCCATCAGCCAGCGGGTTGCGCAGAACCTGCTGCGCCTGCGGGGCAAGCGCCACCTGTCCCTGGATGCCCTGGCCCGCCAGTGCGGCGTGAGCCGGGCGATGCTGGCGCAGATCGAGTCCGGGCGCAGCGTGCCGTCAATCAAGGTACTGTGCAAGATCGCCAAGGGCCTGAAGGTTTCGGTGGCGGCCTTTCTCGAAAACCGGGCCTTCGAGGGTGTGGCGCTGCTCAGGGCGAGCCAGAGCAAGCGTCTGGTGAGTGCCAATGGCGCCTTCGTCAGCCGCGCACTGTTTCCCTTCGACGTGGCGCGCCAATCGGAATTCTACGAGTTGCGCATTGCGGCCCTCGGTGAGGACCAGTCCGAAGGCCATGGCCCTGGCGTCCAGGAGAACCTGGTGGTGGCCCAGGGGGTGCTGGAGATCAGCGTCAACGAAGAGCGCTATCTGCTGTCTCCGGGGGACTCGATCCTGTTCTACGCCGACCAGCCCCACCGCTATCGCAACCCGGCGGACAGCGAAGCCGTGGCCTATCTGGTGGTGACCCACCCCGAACGCCTGGACTGAGCCGCCAGGCCAAAAAAAGCCCGGCAAGGGAGTGATCCCCGCCGGGCTTTGGCGTTCCTGCAGAACCTAGCAGGTGCAGCACATCATCGGCATGCCATTGCAGCTCATCATCATCGGCATGCTGCAATCGTTCATCATCTTCATCATCAGGGTGCAGCAGTTCTGCATCATGTCCATGTTCATGCCGGGCATGGGCATCAGCTTGCACAGCATGCCATCGGCCATCAGGGTGCATTCCATCACGCACTTCATCGAGGGCATCGGCATGCCCATCATCGGCATCGGCATCATCATGTTCATCATCGGCATGGCCATCGCCGCCTGGGACATGCACAGCATGCTCATGTTGCCGCAGTGCATCATCATCGGCATGCCGCAGTTCATCATCATCTGCAGCATTTCAGCGCTGTTCTTGAACATCGCCATGTCCATGCCCGCGGCCGGCATCATCTTGCACTGCATGCCGTCTTCCTGCATTTCGCAGCTCATGGTCGCCATCATCATCGGCATGCCCATCATCGGCATGGTGGTGTTCATTGGCATCTGCATGGCGTTCATCATGATCTTGTTCCCTGAAGTATCGATAGTTGGATGAAGCGAATGGGGCGGATTCTAAGGATCGCCGCCGGGGCGGCAAGAGGCCGGTCCTGCAGCGGCGACGGCTGTCGCGACACGCTTTCCAGCGTGGCGCAGCCGGTGATTTCCGTTGCTGCAGCGATTACTCATGCATAGCGGAGGGAACGGGCTCTAAAGCGTCACTGGCCCTGCTGTGGATATGCGTAAAACAGCTATCTACATAACCCAGAGAAATAAACGATCTAACCACGCCCGATCTTTCCCCCGGCCCGGCCCCCGGGGCGCCACCCCGCCGCGGAACCGCCCCCGCAACACAGGCTGGCCCCGGCCCGATCCGGCCTGTTAGCCTAGCCGCCCGCTTCCCCCTTTCTGCGGAACTGCAATGACTCCTTCAGCGCAATTCTGGCGTGACCCGAACCTGCCTTACGTCGAAAGCCGCCGGGCCTGTGACAGCCGCGCCAACTACAAGGCCCACAGCCACCCGACAGTCTCCATCGGCGCCGTGGATCGTGGCGTCAGCCTGTTCAGTGGCGCCGCCGAGGGGGCAACCCTGATCCGGGCCGGCAGCGTGGTATTCGTCCCGGCCCATTGCGCCCATGCCTGCAATCCCCTGCCCGACAGTGCCTGGAGCTACCAGATGCTGCACCTGGACCCCTGCTGGGTCGCAGGCGTGCGTGAAGAAGCCCAGCAGCAGGCGCAATTACTGCTGGGCCAAGTGTTATTGAGCCACGATGGCGAGCTGTACCAGCGCTTTTGCCAGCTCAACGACCTGCTGTTTTCCACTGCCAGCTGGCAGGACAAGGAAGCCGCGCTGATCGAGTTCATTGGCGACTTTCCAATCCACGAGCAGCCGGTGATTGCCCTGGCCGCCGATCCGGCCCGGGCCAGCGTCGGGGTACGTCGGGTCATGCTGTTCCTGCAGCAGGATGCGCAACAGGCCCAGCCTCTAGAACACCTGGCGGCGCTGGCCGGCATCAGCCGTTACCAGCTGATCCGGGCCTTTCGCGCTGCCACCGGGATGACGCCCCACGCCTACCAGCTGAACCAGCGCATTATCCAGGCCCGGGCCTCGCTGCAGGCCGGCGAGCCCCCGGCGGCCCTGGCCCAGCGCCTGGGCTTTGCCGACCAGGCGCATTTCCAGCGAGTGTTCAAGGCCCATGTCGGGGTCACCCCGGGTTTGTACAAGCGCTGAGCGCCGCGCAATTTTCTTCAATACCTCGATCCCGGCTCCCAGCAGACTGCCAACCCCTCAAGGTCCCTGGAAGCCTGCCCCCATGATTCAACAGTTTTTGCTGGTCGCCGCTGCGCATTTTCTCGCCCTGCTCTCCCCCGGCCCGGACTTTTTCCTGGTGGCGCGCCTGTCCATGGCCACCGGCTGGAAACCCGCCACCGGTGCCTGCCTGGGCATCGCCCTGGCCAACGGCCTGTTCATTGTCCTGGCCTTCGGCGGGGTGTCGGTGTTGCGTCCCGACAGCTCACTGTTCCTGGTGATCCAGCTGGCCGGTTGTGGCTACCTGCTGTACCTGGGCTGGCTGTTCATCCGCTACGCCGGTGCCAGCTCTCTGGCGGCGGTGGACACCCAGGGCGACACCCGGGCGCTGAACCGGGCCACCTGGTGGCGCGGCCTGGGCATGGGCCTGCTGTCGGGCCTGCTCAACCCGAAGAATGCCCTGTTCTATGTCAGCCTGGCGTCCCTGGTGGGCACCGACACCAGCAGTGCCTGGAAGCTGGCCTATGGCGTGTGGATGTTCAGCGTGGTGCTGCTGTGGGATCTGTTGGTGGCCCTGGCCATCGGCAATGGCCGGGTCCGGGAACGCTTCTCTAAGGCCCTGCCCTGGCTGGAAAGCATCACCGGGGTGATCCTGATCCTCCTGGCACTGGCGGTGATCAGCGCCACCCTGTTTCGCCATTGAGCCGGGGAGCCAATCGGCGGGCCGAGTCAGCGGCCGCCCTGCACCTTCAAAGTTACAAATAAACAACAAAGCAACACGCGGTTGTCATCCTCGACAGTCGATATTGTGCGACCCCCACAGCAACTGCCGGGCAGCACCACGGGCCTCCCCTCTCTGCCCAACCCACAGGAGTAGCGCCATGCCACAACAGCCCCGCCTAGGATGCGGCGCCGCGATCGTCCGCGACGGTCACCTACTGCTGGTCAAGCGCCTGCGGGATCCGGAAGCCGGTTGCTGGGGACTGCCCGGTGGCAAGGTCGACTGGCTGGAACCGGTGGAACAGGCCATGCGCCGGGAAATCCTCGAAGAACTGGGGTTAACCCTGGACGGCGTCAGGCTGCTGTGCGTGGTGGACCAGATCGATCCCGAGGGCCAGCAGCACTGGGTATCCCCGGTGTACCTGGCGTCTGCCCCGGCGATGCCGGCACGCAATTGCGAACCGGACAAACACAGTGACATGGCCTGGTTCGAACTGGACCGCCTGCCGCAACCCCTGACCCAGGCCACCCGCGTTGCCGTGCGGGCACTGGTGCAGATCGCCGCGTTGGAGACATGAAGCACCCATGGCGCCGGGCAGCGGGCTGACTGCTGATCGTCGCGCCCCTGACCCGGACCGAGGTCCCGGTGGCGGCGCCTGTGGCGCAGCAACTGCAACGGCCAGATGGCTCCACCCTCGCCTATTGCCTGCTGCCGCGCAGCGCTGCTCACCGCCCCTGGCTGGTGATCATTCGACGACCTGCTGCACAGCGTCGAAGCCAGCTCACTGTCGCCCTGGAAGCCAAGTCGACAACGCAGCGCCAGTGCCCCTCACCTGCGACCGATGGCCGCAGGCATTGGTCTAATTAGCCCGCCACGGCCTTCGTCTGTTTGCTACCATGCGCGGGTTTTTTGCCTGTCTGGCTGTTCAAAGGGCGTTATTTCATGAGTGTTCTACTGACTCGCCGTACGCTGCTCACCAGTGCCGGCCTGCTCGGCCTGGGCCTGCTGGCCGGTTGCGACAACAGTCCCCGACTGTCCTTCAAATACGGCAAGGACCTGAGCAATCAGATTCTCGGCCGCACCTTCAAGCTCACCGATTCCCAGGGCGAAACCAAGTCGCTGTCCAGCTACCGCGGCCTGATGCCGATGATCTTCTTCGGCTTCACCCAATGCCCGGCCGTGTGTCCCACCACCCTGGCCCGTGCGGCCCAGGCCAAGAAGCTGATGGGGCGTGACGGCGACCGCCTGAAAGTGGTGTTCATCACCCTGGACCCCGAACGCGATACGCCGCAAGTACTGGACGCCTACGTCAAGGCCTTCGACCCGAGTTTCGAGGCGCTGTACGGCACCCTCGAACAGACCGCGGCCACCGCCAAGGAATTTGGCGTGTTCTACGAAAAGATCCCCAGCGGCTCGACCTACACCCTGTCGCACACCGCCACCAGTTTTGTCTTCGACTCCCGGGGTACCTTGCGCCTGGGCCTTTCGCAGTCCCTCACCGCTAAAGAGTGCGCCGAAGACCTGCTCACCGTCATGGAGGTTTGTTAATGAATTCGCATCAACGCCCATCCCGTATCAAGCGAGCTTTGCTGCTGGTTTCCCTGCTGGGCCTGGCCGGCACTGCCGGCGCCGCCACCCAGGTGGACAATGCCTGGGTTCGCGCCACGGTTCCTGGCCAGCACGCCAGCGGCGCCTTCATGGACCTCACCGCCAGCAGCGACAGCAAGCTGGTTGACGTGCAGTCGCCGGTGGCCAAGAACGTGCAGATCCACCAGTCGAGCATGCACAACGACGTGATGAGCATGCAGCAAGTGGACGCCGTGGCCCTGCCAGCCGGGCAGAAAGTCAGCCTGGACAGCCACGGCTACCACGTGATGCTCATGGAGCTGACCGGCCAGATCAAGGCCGGCGACAAGGTGCCGCTGACCCTGACCGTGGAAAACGCCAAGGGCGAGAAGGAAACCCTCAAGGTCGAAGCCGAGGCCCGGGCACTGAATGCGCCGGATCACAGCATGATGAAACACTAAAGTGAATTAGCTGAAACGGCCCTAGGGCCCACTAAAGACGCCGCGTTCTCCTGAATGGAACGCGGCGTTTTTTTGCTTGTGGCCAAGCACCCTGGCCTGGAAACTTCAACAGTCGACAGTAGCTTGAATGCACAGTTGGCTATTTCCCGCGCCCTACTCATATGCGAACCGACGCGCCATTTTTATAATGGCTCATAGCTACTTCATCCAACCATCTAGCTCGGTAGTCAGGGCTCAAGGACTGGACTGAAAAACAATTATCAGGGATTCGATATGTCGCCAGACCGCACTGTGATCCATGTGCTTTTTTTCGTCGGAAAATCGGGACGGCCGATAGTACTGCCATTGACCGACGCTTATGAGGCGGTAATTCATCCGGCCGAGGAGCCCGATGACACTCTCCCTTTCACTCTGGAAATAACTCGGTCTTCCAGCACCTGCAGCCGACAACCTCTGGATGTGGCCTCGTTCACTACTCTTTATGGCGAGAATGGCAGCGGCAAGACCGAGATGTTGCTGAAACTGTGCGAGGGACTGGCTGATTGGGAAACTAAATCCAAAGTCGGCGTTCTTTGGGAAAACGAACAGGGGCTGTACCTTGCAAAAGGTGTTTCGCTTAACAAGACCCGACTGCTTTCCAACCTCCAGATCACTCAAGACACCTCTTGCGTACCGCCTGACTTTTCCGCGGTTTTCTACTCTACCTCTCCGTTTGAAAAAGTCAGGCGCGCCCTCTTACGTCGTAGAAAAGTAAAAGATGTCAGCCCGCGGTTTGGCCTGGTCGTGGAATCGGAGATGGTCGCTGCATTCAATGCTTATCCTTTTCTTAAGGACAAGGCCACTTTCGTGTCCGAGGCGACGGCAGAAATAAAGCTCAAGCCGGTTTCATTGGTCGATTTGGTGAAGTCATATGCCGTGGATGGAGCCAGAACCTACAAGACCCTGGAGCCGGAAATGAAGAGCCGGCTGCATGAAGTCGACAGGCGCTCGTCGGTACAGACGAGATTTATCTGCTCTTTTGCCGTCTTGGAATGCCTGGACAGAGTGACCGCAGAGAAACTTCATCTGTTGATCGATGCGTTGCTGGCGATGATTAAGGTTCACGGCCCCTGGCTCAACGACCTGTTGCTGGTTGACCTCCCTGAACTGCTCCTACTGACAAGAGACGACCTTCTGGCCGAACAACTGCTCAAGGCGCGCAATGCACTTGAGGTGATCCGTCCCCTGTTTAATAACGTCAACACCTGGAGACGGCAGGCCACTTTGGCTTACCTGGATGAGCAAGCCGGTCATCAGATCCGTCAACATGAAGGTGTGTTTTCCGAAGTGGCGGCGCTGGGCTTGCTGCAATTCTCCTTCAAGCATCTGAGCTCCGGCCAGGCCAGCATGATGTCCCTGTACTGCGCCATCGCCAGGGCCTTCGGTGAGTTCGAGCGCGAGTCGCAGGACCGCTTGATGCTGCTGTGCGTCGATGAAGGTGAAATGTTCATGCACCCCAAGTGGCAACGCATGTACATCGACAGCCTGCTGAAATTCATCAAGGAGTTCGGCTCCCTGGCCAAAAGAACTTATGTGTTCATTTCCACTCACTCACTGATCATCGCCGCCGACACCCCGGCCGGTCGCCTGTTCGACCTGGACAACCAGCAACTGACCAATGCCTTCGGCTACACCCCCAAGCAAACCCTGAACTCGGTATTCGCTGTCGGAGATTTCACGGGCGAGTTCAACCTGCACTTGCTGACCAAACTCTCCGCAGTCCTGAACCGTGAGATGCAGGACCCGCAAAGCATCAGGCACGCCAGGCAGATCGCCGGAGCATTGGCCAACGATGTCCTCAGGCGCCATGTGCAACAACAACTGAACGTGCTGACCGGGAGTGAAGATGCTCAAGCTTAAGGTGGCCTCTTCGGGCATTGCCAAACAGCACCTGGAAACCTTGGGCAAGCGTTTTGACAAGGCCATGAGTACCTGGAAGTCGCCCTTCACCGACTATCCACCCTTGACATCAGCCTTGAAGGCTGTGTTGCAGAGTGAGCGCGCTTCCATACTTGTCGGCGATGTGAGCCAACTGCGTAGTGTAATTCTGCGGGTCAAGCAGGCAGCCCCGGCCCTTGATCACTACTTGCGAAACCGACCCACCGAAAAGTCCGGCGCTCGACAAGTCGACATGGAGAACCTGATCAAAAAGCTGGGCAAGATCTTCGACTACACCAAGTTCATCGACAAGGACAGTGGCTGGAACGCCTACAAGCTGGTGGGCAGTTACTCATTGCGTATCTGCCCTTACTGCCATCTGCACCATGTGAACTATCACGGCCAGAAAGCCGGCGACCCAAAGAAACTGGAATTGCGGCCTCCCCTCGACCATTTCTTGCCCAAGTCGATCTACCCCTATCTGGCGGTATCGCTGTACAACCTGGTGCCCTCTTGTCACCAGTGCAACTCCTCGATCAAGGGGGATGAAGACCCGTCTGACACGATGCCTCATCCATTCGACACTAGCGTCGCTCTGGATATGAGCTTCACCCTCAAGGGCTCGCTGCTCGGAATTGCCGGAGTCACCCATGAAGAACTGGGGCTGACCGTTACCGGCAACAGTACCTGGAATGAGTTCGCCACCTTTTTCCACCTGCAGGAGCGCTATCAGTGGTACGCCCCGGAGGTGACCGACATGCTCAAGCGCAAGCAGTTTCGGGATGAAAGTGATGCGGTCGTCCAGTCGCTGATGCGCGCGGATTTCATTCTCGGGTTCGATCCTCTCGACTTTGAAAAACGTGCCCTTGGCATCTGCTTACGGGACATCGCCAAAAACCTCAAGGTGCTCTGAACCTCAGTAAATCCCCCGCGCCAACCACACCGTCAGCCCACAACACTCCGGGTCTTCACTGACCTGCTGCACCACCTCGAAACCATGGGTGTCGAGCAAGGTGCAGTATTCCCCCGGGTCCAGGCTGGCGTGGTACAGGGCCTCGCCCTCGAACTCGCCGATGGCCTCCCCTGCCGCCGGGCCGCTGGTGAACATCAGGGCGCAGCCCGGGCCGGCGTGGCGTTCGAACACGGCGAACATGGCGCGCTGATCGTCCGGGCTCAGGTGGAACAGGCTGTTCCAGGCGAGGATGCCGGCAAAATCCTGGTCCAGGGCCAGGCTGCGCATGTCGGCGTGGATCCATTGCTGCTGGGGAAAGCGCCGGCGGCACTGCTCCAGCAAGGCGGCGGAGCTGTCGACGCCGGTGACCGTGCATTCATGTTCGATGAGATAGCGCGCTACCGGCTCGCCGCCTCCGCAGCCCAGGTCCAGTACTTGCCGGCCCGAGCCCATGACCTGGCGAAAGCGCTCGAACCAGGCTTGTTCACTGTGAAAGGCCTGGGTGCTGGCCTGCCGCGCCCGGTCCCAGGCCTGGGCATGACGCTGGTACAGATCGACGATGTGATGAGCGGATTCGTGCATCCACAGGCTTCCTTGTGCTGTTCGGTGGCTGCGGATTACAGCACAGCTGCACTGGGCAAAGCGAAGTGGGTGGTGCCGTCGGGCCGCGAAACGGCGGTTCCCGGTGTTGCTTGATCCACTTGATAGAACACCGCTTCAACTGCGCCCCGCCAGCTCCAGCAACTGCCCGCGCAGCCAGCGGTTGGCCGACTCGTTCTGCACCTGCTTGCTCCAGTACAGGTTCAGGCACACCTGCGGCAGGGTCAGGGGCATGTCGAGAATGCGATTGCCCAGGCCGGCATTGATCAGCCGTGCATTGTTGCGGGTCAGGGTCAGGAGCCAGTCGCCCTGGGCCACCAGTTGCCCGGCGGTGAGGAAATGCTGGCAGTGCTGGCGGATGCGCCGCACCACCCCCAGGTGCCCCAGGGCCAGGTCTTCGACGCAGATGCCGCGGCGCCGGGAGGTCACCGCCACATGCTCGGCCGCCAGGTAGCGCTCCACCGTCAGTTCACCGCGAAAGCCGGGGCCGGCCATCACGCAGAAGGAATCCTGCAGCAGCAATTGCTGTTGCAGCTGCGGGTCGGTCAGGCGTGACAGTTCGATGGCCAGGTCAATGCGCCCGGCAATCATCTCCAGCTTCAGGTCGGCCCAATGCACGCTGGTGCTGCGCACCTCCAGGTGCGGGGCCACACGGCTCAGGTGCCCCAGGATCAACGGCAGGATCACCGGCTCCAGTTGCTCCGGCATGTTCAGGGTAAAGCGCCTTCGATCACGCTGGGGGTCGAAGGCCTGGGTCGGGTTGAGGCTGCGGCGCAGGCCGCTGAGGGCATCCTGGATACCCGGCGCCAGTTGCTTGGCCAGGGGCGTGGGCGCGACGCCGTAGCCTTCGCGAACGAACAGCGGATCATCCAGCTGCGTGCGCAGGCGCGCCAAAGCGTGGCTGATGGCCGATTGGCTGAGGTGCAGCACCGAGGCGGCGCGGGTCAGGTTGCGCTCCTGGTACACCACCTCGAAGACCCGGAACAGGTTCAGGTCCAGGCGGCTGAGCCCTGACCATTCATGCGGTGAGTTCATGGTTGCGCCCTCGCAGTCTCGACCCGCAGCAGGCTAGCAGCGCGCCGGTGCCGGCAGAACCATGTAGCGCATTCATGAATCTCGATGAATAACCGTCGGTTCTGTGACGCCCCGGGCGCTGCCTAAGATAGCCACGCCGATAACAACAATTCAGGAGGCACCATGGACCTTGCGGCCTATCAGCAGCACCTTCATGCCCTGCAGCAGGCCGCCTGGCCCGAAGGCACGCCCCGTACCCCGCAGTACCCCCAGGGCCAGCAGCCCCTCACCGAGTACCTGCGGGCCTGGGCGCAGTCACAGGCCAGTGCCGTGGCCCTGGACTTTTATGGTTACCAGTTGAGCTTTGCCGAGCTGGACCGGCTCTCCGATCGTTGCGCGGCCTTGCTCGGCGAACTGGGGGTCGGCCCCGGCGATCGGGTGGCGGTGTACATGCCCAACTGCCCGCAACTGCATATCGGCTTCTGGGGCATCCTCAAGTGCGGCGCGGTTTATGCCCCGGTCAGCCCCCTGGCCCGCACGCTGGAGCTGGAGTACCAGCTCAAGGACAGCGGCGCCCGGGTGATCCTGTGCTTCGATCAACTGCTGGATGTGGTCCACGCCGTGGCGCCGGCCTGCGCCCTGAACCGGATCCTCGCCAGCAGCCTGTCGGAGCTGTGCCCGGCGACCCCGAGCATCCCGGTGCCGGACCTGCTGCTGGCGCCCAAGCGCCTGGACCCCGGAGTCCTGGACTTCTACCCGGCCCTGGAAAACTGCCGCGCCGCCCCCCCCGAGCACCGCCCGGCCCTTGCAGACATCGCCGCCCTGAACTACACCGGCGGCACCACGGGCCTGCCCAAGGGCTGCATCCACAGCCACGGCGACATGCTCTACACCTGCGCCAGTTTCGTGCCGGTGGCCCTGGGCCTTGCGCGCGACAGCGTGATGCTCAACTTCCTTCCGGAGTTCTGGATCGCCGGGGAAAACGCCGGCCTGCTGTTTCCCATCTACGCCGGCTGCCGCCTGGTGCTGTTGGCACGCTGGGATGCGCCGGCGTTCATGGCGGCGATCGATCACTACCGGGTCAGCCATTGCGGCTTGCTGGTGGACAGCGCCGCCGAAGTGCTGGAGCACCCTGACGTCGCCAAGCATGACTTCAGCTCCCTGCGGGCCACCGGCTGCATCTCCTTCGTCAAGAAGCTGACCCCGGACTACCGCCGACGCTGGCACGAGCTGACCGGCTGCACGCTGTTCGAATTCAGCTTCGGCATGACCGAAACCCACACTTGCGACACCTTCACCGCCGGCTTGCAAGACGACGATTTCGACCTCAAGAGCCCGCCGACCTTTGTCGGCCTGCCGGTGCCGGGCACCGAGTTCAAGGTCTGCGATTTTGTCAGCGGCGCCCTGCTGCCCCTGGGCAGTGAAGGCGAACTCTGCGTGCGCAGCCCCTCCCTGCTGCAGGGCTACTGGCAACAACCGGAGGAAACCGCAGCGGTGCTGCGCGAGGGCTGGCTGCACAGCGGCGACCTGGGGCAAATCACCGAGCAAGGTTTTATCCGCTACCTGGGACGGCGCAAGGAGATGCTCAAGGTTAATGGCATGAGCGTGTTTCCCAGCGAGCTGGAAGCGCTCTTAGGCCAGCACCCACAGGTGCTGGCCAGCGCGGTGATCGGCCGCGCCGATGAGCGTCGCGGCCAGCAGCCGGTGGCCTTTGTCGTGCTCAAGGCCGACGCCCCCCAGGACCCTCAGGCCCTGGCCGCGTGGTGCCACCAGGTGATGGCCGCCTACAAGGTGCCGCAGATCCGCCTGGTGAGCAGCCTGCCCATGACCGCCACCGGCAAGGTCAAGAAGAACGAGCTGGAACAACAGCTCTGACCGCCCGAGTGAAAACACCCTTTGCCCTTGTGAGAATTGCCATGTTTCAGAGTCTGTTGATCGCCAATCGCGGCGAGATTGCCATCCGTATCGCCCGGGCCTGCGCCGACCTGGGCATTCGCAGCGTCGCGGTGTATGCCGAGGACGACGCTGCCAGCCTGCACCTGCGCCGGGCCGACCTGGCCCTGCCCCTTAAAGGACGCGGGGTGCCGGCCTACCTGGACCGCCGGCAGCTGATCAGCCTGGCCCTGGAGCACGGCTGTACAGCGATCCACCCCGGCTACGGCTTTCTGGCTGAGAATGCCGACTTCGCTCGGGACTGCCTGGAGGCCGGCCTGACCTTCATCGGGCCGGCCCCCGAGGTGCTGCAACTGTTCGGTGACAAGGCTGCGGCCCGGGCCCTGGCCCAGGATTGCCGGGTACCGCTGCTGGACGGGATCAACCATCAGGTGAGCCCGGAACAGGCCGCCGCCTTCCTTGCGCGCCACGGCGCGCTGATGCTCAAGGCCCTGGCCGGCGGCGGTGGCCGCGGCATGCGCGCGGTCACCGAAGCCGGGCAACTGCAGCAGGCCTTTACCCGCTGCCAGTCCGAAGCCCAGGCCGCCTTCGGCAATGGCGCACTGTACGTCGAGCAGTTGCTGCAACACGCCCGGCACATCGAGATCCAGGTACTGGGGGACGGCAGCGGCGCGGTCAGCCATCTGTGGGAACGCGATTGCAGCCTGCAGCGGCGCCATCAGAAGCTGGTGGAAATAGCCCCCAGCCCGGACCTGGCTGACGAACTGCGCCAGCAACTGATCGACGCCGCCTTGCAACTGGCCAGCCGGGTGCGCTACCAGGGCATTGGCACCTTCGAGTTTCTCCTCGATCAGCAGCACCCGGGACGTTTCTACTTCATGGAGGCCAACCCGCGCATCCAGGTGGAGCACACAGTGACCGAGGCGGTGACCGGCATCGACCTGCTGCACACCCAACTGCGCCTGGCCGCCGGTGCCTCCCTGGACAGCCTGGGCCTGACCCGGCCACCGAAGCCCCAGGGGTTCGCGCTGCAGGTGCGGATCAATCTGGAGGAGCAACGGGCCGACGGCGGCACCCGCCCGGTGGCCGGAACCTTGAGCGCCTATGAAGCGCCCAGCGGTCCCGGATTGCGGGTCGATGGCTACGGCTACGCCGGGTATCCGGTGAACCCCAGCTACGACTCCCTGCTGGCCAAGCTGATCGCCCATGGCGCGGACTACCCCAGCGCCCTGGGGCGGGCCTATCGCGGGCTCTGCGAGTTCCGCCTGGAAGGTGTCGCCAACAACCTGGGGCTACTGCAGAACCTGCTGCGCCATCCGGCAGTGGCCGAATATCAGCTCAGCACCGGCTTCGTCGAGCAGCACTGGGCGACGTTGGCCCAGGTCGCCGCTGATAACCATCCCTCGCGGTTCTTTGCCCAGCAGGCGCTGGCCCCGGAGCAACTGCGCAGCGACCTGCAGGCGCCCCCGGGCACCCTGGCCCTGGAGGCCCCGAGCACCGGCGTGGTGGTGACCCTGGAAGTGGCCGAGGGTGATGAGCTGCAAGTCGGCCAGCGGGTGGCGGTGCTGGAAGCGATGAAGATGGAGTTCGAGGTCAAGGCCCAGTGCAGCGGCATCGTCCGGGCCCTGGCCACCCGGGTCGGTGATGCCCTCAGCCACGGCCAGCCGCTGCTGTTCCTGGAACCGGCCGAGGTCGCAGGTAGCGACCAGCGCAGCGAAGAGCAGCTTGACCTGGAGTTGATCCGCGCCGATCTGGCCGAGGTCCGCCAACGCCACGCCCTGTTGCACGACGCCCAGCGCCCGGACGCGCTGGCCAAGCGCCGCAAGACTGGCCAGCGCAGCGCCCGGGAGAACCTCGACGACCTGTTGGACCCGGGCAGCTTCATGGAATATGGCGCCATGGCCCTGGCGGCGCAGCGCCGCCGGCGAAGCATCGAGGAACTGCAGGCCCTGAGCCCCGCCGACGGCCTGGTGGCCGGCATCGGCACGGTGAATGCTGGATTGTTTGATGCCCCGTCTGCCCGTTGCCTGGCCCTGGCCTACGACTACACGGTGTTCGCCGGCACCCAGGGGGTGATGAACCACAAGAAAACCGACCGCCTGCTGAGCCTGGCCCAGGAATGGCGGCTGCCGGTGGTGCTGTTTGCCGAAGGCGGCGGTGGTCGCCCCGGCGACAGCGACTTTGTCGGGGTTGCCGGGCTGGACTGCCATACCTTTGCGGCCATGGCTCGGCTTTCCGGCTGGGTGCCGACGGTGGGCATCGCCTCAGGCCGTTGTTTTGCCGGCAACGCCGCATTGCTCGGCTGCTGCAACCTGATCATCGCCACGGCCAACGCCAGCATCGGCATGGCCGGCCCGGCAATGATCGAAGGCGGCGGCCTGGGCAGTTTTACGCCTGAGCAAGTGGGCCCGGTAACGGTACAGGGCCCCAATGGGGTGATCGATGTGCTGGTCAAGGACGAGGCCGAAGCCGTGGCCGTGGCCAAGCAGTACCTGGGCTACTTCCAGGGGCCGCTCGAGGATTGGCAATGCGCGGACCAGCGAGCGCTGCGCCAGCTGATCCCGGAAAACCGCTTGCGGGTCTACGACATCCGCCAGGTGATCCAGACCCTGGCCGACCGTGACAGCGTGCTGGAGTTGCGACGCCAGTTCGCTCCGGGGCTGATTACCGCACTGATCCGCATCGAGGGCCGGGCTTTTGGCCTGATCGCCAACAACCCCGCGGTGCTGGGGGGCGCTATTGATGCCGCGGCCGGCGACAAGGCCGCGCGTTTCATGCGCCTGTGCGAAGCCTTTGGTCTGCCGTTGGTGTCCCTGTGTGACACCCCGGGATTCATGGTCGGGCCCGATGCGGAACAGCAAGCCACGGTGCGCCATGTGTCGCGGATGTTCGTCAGCGCCGCCAGCCTGACGGTGCCGTTCTTCACCCTGGTGCTGCGCAAGGGCTATGGCCTGGGGGCTCAGGCCATGGCGGCCGGGAGCTTCCACAACCCGATGTTCACCGTGGCCTGGCCCAGCGCCGAGTTTGGCGCCATGGGCCTTGAGGGTGCGGTGCGCCTGGGCTTCGCCAAGGAACTGGCGGCCCAGCCCGGCCCTGAGGAGCGCCAGGCGCTGTTCGACAAACTGGTAGCCAAGGCCTACGCCCAGGGCAAGGCCCTGAACATGGCCAGCTACCTGGAGATCGACGCCGTGATCGACCCCCTGGACAGCCGCTCCTGGCTGCTTCGCGGCCTGCAGGCAGCACCCCGGCCGCAGCCCTGGGCCGAGCGCCCCCAAGGCTTCGTCGACACCTGGTAAACCCACCCGCCGCCAGCTTGTGTAGGAGCTGGCTCGCCAGCGAAGGCGTCCGCAAGGACAGCACAAGACTCAAGGGCCTCTTCGCCGGCAAGCCGGCTCCTACGAGGACGACGCCGCTATCGCGCCAGCTGTAGGAGCTGGCTTGCCAGCGAAGGCGTTCGCAAGGACAGCACAAGACTCAAGGGCCCTTTCGCCGGCAAGCCGGCTCCTACGAGGACGACGCCGCTATCGCGCCAGCCGTAGGAGCTGGCTTGCCAGCGAAGGCGTCCGCAAGGACAGCACAAGACTCAAGGGCCTCTTCGCCGGCAAGCCGGCTCCTACAAGGACGACGCAGCTATCGCGCCAGGTGTATACGGGTGGGCATTGCCCCCCCCCAGCAACCTGGTCCTGGCCAAGAGATGAATCCAGGCAGCCTCAAGCCTCGGCCAAACCCCGGGCATGGCTGCGCCGGACCTGGCGCACGCTGATAAACAACAGCGCCGATACCCCGGCATAGAGACCGAACAGCCAGGCCGCGGCCTGGCCCGCACCGGCCACACCTGCGCTGGAACCGAGGCCGGCCAGGTTGACGATCATCCCCGCCAGGGCCGCGCCCAGGGCAGTGGCCACCAGTTGCACCGTGGTGATCGAGGCGCCCGCCAGTTCCTTCTGGTCAGCGGCGGCGTTTTCCAGCACCCGGGACAACAGGTGCGGCCACGCCAGGCCGATTCCTGTGCCCACCAGCAACATCGCCAGGCACACCGCCCCCAGGCTCAAGGCCGGCGTGGTCGTGGCGGGCATGAACAGGCAGGCCAGAAGCAGGCCGGCCACCACCAGCAATGGTCCGCTGGCGATGGCACGGGACGCGCCCCGGGGGCTCAGGCCGGAGCTGAAGATCGCCCCCAGGGTCCAGCCGGCCGCCATCAGCGCGGCGATGTAACCCGCCAGCAAGGGCGTCTGCTGATGCAGCACCTGCAAAAACAGCGGGACAAAGACCTCGCTGGTCATGCCCACCACCAGCAGTGCCATGGAGATGTACAGCGCCAGCAAGGGGCTGCCTGGCTTCAGGCTGTCACGAGGCAAGAGCCGTTTGCCGGAGCGGTTTTCCACGATCACCACCAGCAGCAGAAGGCCCAGGCCCACCCCCAGGCCCAGGGCGTTGTACCCGGCTGAAGGCGTGATGCTGCCAATGGAGATTGCCAGCACCACAGCGGTCAGCAGCACCAGCTGCAGGCCGGGAATGGGCGTGCGCGGCGCCGCTTCGCGGCTTTTTCCCGGCAGCAGGGCGAGCGCCAGCAGCATGAACAGCAAGGTGCAGGGCAGCAGCACCCAGAACGCCGCACGCCAGGAGCCATGCTCGGCGAAAACCCCGCCCACGGCAGGACCGATCAGGGTGGCCGCGCCCCACATGGCGGAGATCAGCGCCATCGCCCGGGGCCACAGCGGCTCGTCGAACACCAGGCGGATCATCGCGTAGGGCAAGGCGAACAACAGCCCTCCGCCCAACCCCTGGACGCTGCGCCCGAAGATCAGCCAGCCCATGTCCGGGGCCAGGGCGCACAGACCGCAACCGAGCATGAACACCAGGCCTGCCAGGGCATAGGCGAGCTTCGGCCCCAGTCCTCCCAGCGCGCGGGTGGACAGCACCGAGCCGATGATCGAGGCCACCACGAACAAGGTGGTGTTCCAGGCGTAGTAGTCCAGGCCGCCAATATCCTTGACCACCGAAGGCAACAGCGTGGTGACCAGGTACACATTGATTGCATGCAGTGCCACGCCACCGGCCAGGGCTGCCGAGCGCAGCCCGTTCTTGCCCAGTAACAGTGCCGACCATCCGCTTGTTGAAGCCATGCCTTGCTCCCTTCGGGTTGTTCGAGAAAGCCGCACTGTATTACACAAGCATTTGCTTTGATAATTAATTTTTCATCGCCTGGGCAACCGCCTGCATGCGCCGCTGAAAGATCGACAATCGCCAGGCCCCGAGGCTGGAGCCTGTTATGCTTGCGCGGTTGGTAGCGTCTTGCACGCCCTTGATACCCCACTTGCGCATTGGTTAATGGCCCAGCATGTCCTCGATGTCCTCCCCTGCCGAGAAGAAGAACCCCGGAGCCACCGCCGAGCGGATTCTGTTTCTGCTGAAAACCCACGGCCCGCTGAAAACCGCCGACCTGGCCCCGCTGCTCAAGGTTTCCCAGGAAGCCACCCGCCAGCAGTTGCAGAAGCTGGTGGACGGCGAGCTGATAGTCGGGCAGATGATGCCGGCCCAGGGCGCCGGGCGCCCGTCGCAGAAATGGCTGTTGACCGAACAGGCCCAGGCGCGCTTTCCCGACACCCATGCGCACCTGACCCTGCAACTGATCGATTCGATTCGCGCGGTCTACGGCTCCGACGGCGTGGAGCGCATCGTCACTGACATGGAGCGGGTCAACACCGCGCAGTACCTCGACGTCTGCGCCCCGCTGCCGACCCTGGAAGAGCGGGTCCGGGCCCTGGCGCACATCCGCGAAGTGGCCGGCTACATGGCCAGCGTCGAGGCCGACGGCGACGGCTGGCTGTTGATCGAGAGCCACTGCCCGATCTGCGTCGCCGCCCAGCAGTGCCAGGGTTTCTGCCGTGCCGAACTGCAGGTGTTCCAGGCCGCCATTGGCGACCTGGGCCAGGTGCAGCGCGTGGAGCACCTGATTACCGGCGATCGACGCTGCGTCTATCGCATCCGTGCCACCCAGACGAGTCCCTGCCCGTGATCGCTCCCGCCCTGTCCCGCCTGCTCAAGCGCGGCGCGCTGATCCTTGGCGTTGCCGCATTCACCCTGCTGGCCTGGCGCGCCTTCGACAGTGAGCGGGGTCCGGCATTGCAACCCTGGCACCTGCGAGTGCCCCATGAGCTGAGCATCGAACAGATCGATGGCGCCGACTGGGCGGCCTGGCTGCAGGCCGAGGATCGGGTGTTCGCCGAGGTCCGGCACGAAGTCAGCGACCGCCTGGACCCGACCCAGGTCCCGCCCTTCAACCGTTATCGGGTGGACAGCCGGGTCTACTCGCCGCGTTTTGCCACCGACTGGAACCGCTCCTACCTGCTGCGCCCCCCTGGCACACCGCGGGGCGTGGTGGTGCTGCTGCACGGTTTGACCGACTCACCCTACAGCTTGCGCCACGTTGCCCGGCGCTACGTCGAGCGCGGCTACCTGGCCATCGGCCTGCGCCTGCCCGGCCACGGCACCGTGCCGGCCGGCCTGACCGACGTCCACTGGCAGGACTGGCTGGCCGCCACCCGCCTGGCCCTGCGTACCGCCCGGGCCGAAGTCCCGGCGCCGGCGCCCTTGCACATAGTCGGTTACTCCAACGGTGGCGCCCTGGCGGTCAAGTACGCCCTCGATGCCCTCGACGATCCGCAATTGCCTCAGGCCCAGCGCCTGGTGCTGATCTCGCCGATGATCGGTGTCGCCTCCTCCGCCCGCTTTGCCGGGCTGGCGGCGTTGCCCGCGGTGTTCCCGGCTTTCAGCAAGGCGGCCTGGCTCAACCTGCGGCCCGAATACAACCCGTTCAAGTACAACTCGTTTCCGGCCAATGGGGCGCGCCAGTCCTGGCTGCTCACCGATGCCCTGCAAAGCCAGTTGCAGGCCCTGGTGACGGACCCGCGCCTGAACCGCCTGCCGCCGATCCTCAGCTTCCAATCCTTGACCGATGCCACGGTCAGTACCCCGGCCCTGGTCAGCGGCCTGTATCGGCAACTGCCGGCCAACGGCAGTGAGCTGGTGATCTTCGACCTCAATCGCGCCCGGGACTTCGAGGGCCTGCTGGACCCGGCCAGTGTCACCTCCCTGGCCAGCCTGCTACCGCCGGCGCCGCGCAACTACGCAACCCAGCTGCTGACCAACGAGGGCACCGGCACCGCGGCGCTGGAGGCTGTGAGCACTCCGGCCCAGAGCCTGAACAGCCAGCGCCAGCGGCTGAACCTCAACTACCCGCCCGAGGTGTTCTCACTGTCCCACGTGGCCTTGCCTTTCCCCGTGGACGATGCCCTGTACGGCACACAACCCACTGCCAGCGAGGATTTCGGCGTGCACCTGGGCACGGTGGCGGCCCGTGGCGAGCGCGGGGTGCTGGTGGTGCCGATGGATGAACTGATGCGCCTTACCAGCAATCCCTTCTACTCGTATCTGATCCAGCGCATCGACGCCGATATAAACTAAGCAACAGTTCATTCATTGATCCCTTGAATGGATAGGTGCTAGTTTGCGCCCCCTTTTTGCCCCCATGATTTCCACGGGGGCACAACTGCCGCCATGGCAGGGAACCACGATGAAACCCATGATTCGACCCCACGCCCCTGGCCTGCCCTTGCCGACTCGCCGCTGGGCTCGCGCCACCATGGGCGCGGCCTTGCTGGCAGTGACCGCCCTGGAGGGCGCCCAAGCCGATCAGCAGCAGGACTACTGGATGGTGCAGACCAGCGTCTACACCAACCACTGGAGCAACGACCCCGACCACAACAACCACCAGGACCTGATCGGCCTGGAGCGCAACTACGCCGACGGCGAGTTGTGGGGTGTGAGCACCTTTCGCAACTCCTTCTCCCAGCGCTCCTACTACGCCTACGTCGGCAAGGCCTGGGAGCTGGCCGACTGGCCGGTTTACGCCAAGCTCAGCGGCGGCCTGATCCAGGGCTACAAGGGCGACTACAAGGACAAGATCCCGCTGAACCACTTCGGCGTGGCCCCGGCGCTGATCCCGGCGATCGGTGCGCATTACGGGCCGGTGAGCACCGAGCTGGTGGTGCTCGGCGCCGCAGCGGTGATGGTCAACGCCGGCTATCGCTTCTGAGTGACCAGGGCAGCCGGTGCCCTTGCATCCCTCAAGCCCGCACCTGCTGGCGGGCCTGCAGTGGCTAGCGGCTACTCCTCGCAGCCCAGCCCCTGGCGCTGGGGCTGCTCGGCCGCCAGGGTCTTGCCGGTACGGGCCATGATCTGGCCCTGCAAGGCCCGCAGTTCAGCGCCGTCCAGGCGCTGGCAGCGATTGATCTCCCAGACATCCCCCGTGGCCAGGCTGACCGAGAACAGCCCCCAGTATTCGGTGGCACCGGCCTTGGGATCGTTGTAGCCGAGGCTGAAATCGAAGTAGCCCGGGTGCGGCGGCTGGCCGCTTTCATCTTGCAGGTCACCGTCGATAAACACCCCTGGCTTGCCCATGGGGTAATCCTGATGCTTGAGAGCCACCTGCAAGACTGCCTGGGCCTGCTCGCGCGTCAGCCCCGCGGGATTGACCTGGGCCGGCTGCAAGGTGCCGGCGGCGCAGGCGCTGAGAGCGACTGCGGCCAGGCACAGCCACAGCCCCCATGAACCGGCTGGTTTTGTCAGCACGCCAAACGCCCTCTGACCGCGTTGATGATGTCCGCCAGGTAGCTGGCGAAACCGTTGCGCCCGCCGGTGGCGGCATCGCCCGTGTTGTAGCCGCTGCGAACCAGCGCCTGGGCGAACTCCAGCGGATCGCGCTTGCTGCGCACCGAGGCGCCATAGCGCTGGGCAAAGGACTGGGCGGATTTCTGGAAGGAGTCGAACTTCGCCACCTTGATGCTGGCATTGCCCTGGGGCGACTCGGCACCGCTCTGCAAGGGCGCCGGGGCGTGCATGGAGAAGTAGTTGTTGAGTTCCCGGGCAATGCGCCCGGTGCCGTACTGGCTCTCCTGGGCCGCCAGGCCCAGGATGTTCTCCACCGGCAGGTCCAGTTGATCGGCGATCGGTTGGCAGACCGCCTTGTATTTGCTGACAAAGGTGACAGCGCTGATGTTGTTGCACAGTTTGGCGCTCAAGAAAGCTCCCTCTTTTGACTGAACGATTGCAGGCTCATCCTGGCTTGATGCCCCGGTCGATTACCGGGCTCACCTTGCTCGGCCTGAGCCTGTGCCCTGGACGGCAACTTGGCTTGGAGCCTCAGCAATTGCAGGAAGCGAGGGGCATTCTGGCCGTTCCCTGGCAACTTGCATGTCTAGCGATCCTTGCTGTTGTAGCGCGTGCTGGCCGGCGGCCGGCAGGACGGAAAGCGACGGCACAGAACGGCCGATCGGGTGCAGCGAATCAAAACAGAAATGACAAGGATTCACCATAAATTTGACGATTTTTTCTGGTTTGCCGCTCTACATTTGCCATCGGACGCACATGCAAATGATTCCCATTAGGTGACGACATTACGAGTCATCCCGATTGATTCCATGCGCCGTCCCTTCCTTCGAACAATAACCGCGCAGGAGCTGCACCCCGATGACTGTCCGTCTCTCTTCCCTGTTCAAACGTGCACTGCTGGCCACGGCGTTGCTGGCGGCTGGCCACGCCTACGCCGCCTCCGATGGCATCCTGGTGTACAACGCCCAGCACGAGGGCCTGACCAAGGCCTGGGTCGAAGGGTTCACCCAGGCCACCGGAATCCAGGTCACCCTGCGCAACGGCGATGACAGCGAAATGGGCAACCAGCTGGTGCAAGAAGGCGCCGCCTCCCCCGCGGATGTATTCCTCACCGAGAACTCACCGGCCATGGCCCTGGTGGACAACGCCGGGCTGTTGGCCAGCGTCGCCCCCACGACCCTGGAGCAGGTAGGGGCGGCCTACCGCCCGGCCCAGGGACACTGGGTCGGGATTGCCGCCCGCTCCACGGTGCTGGTCTACAACCCGGCCAAGTTGAACCAGGCCCAGTTGCCAGGCTCGCTGATGGACCTTGCCGCCGCCAATTGGAAAGGCCGCTGGGCCGCCTCGCCGGCCGGCGCCGACTTCCAGGCGATTGTCAGCGCCGTGCTGGAGCTCAAGGGCGAAGCCGCCACCCTGGAATGGCTCAAGGGCCTGAAAGCCAATGCCAGCTTCTATCGTGGCAACAGCGCCGTGCTCAAGGCGGTCAATGCCGGGCAGGTGGACAGTGGGGTGATCTATCACTACTACAGCTTCGTCGATCAGGCCAAGACCGGCGAAAACAGCAAGAACACCGCCCTGCACTACTTCAAGCACCAGGACCCGGGGGCCTTTGTCAGCCTGTCCGGCGGCGCGGTACTGGCTTCCAGCCGCCACCAGGAACAGGCCCAGGCCTTCCTCAAGTGGATCACTGGCCCTAAAGGGCAGGAAGTGCTCAAGAACGGCCACTCATTCGAATATGCCGTGGGCAATGGCGCTCAATCCAACCCCAAGCTGGTGCCCCTGGCAGAACTCGATGCGCCCAAGGTCGAGGCCAGCAAACTCAACAGCAAGAAGGCAGTGGACCTGATGACCCAGGCCGGAATCCTCTGAGCCATGGCCGACGACTTGTCCCTGGCACCCACGGCTGCCGTGGCCCCGACCAGCTGCACGCCCCTGCCCGGCTATCGCCGCCGATCTCCGGGCAGCCGATCGGCTTCCTGGTTGCTGGGGGCGGCGCTGCTGGTGTCACTGCTGGCCTTGCTGCCCCTGGGGTTTGTCGTCGGCGTGTCGATCCAGACCGGCTGGGCGACCATCGTCCAGCTGGTGTTCCGGCCACGGGTCGCCGAGCTGCTGGGCAATACCTTGTTGCTGCTGGTTCTGACCCTGCCGCTGTGTGTGCTCCTGGGCGTGGCCCTGGCCTGGCTCACCGAGCGCAGCGACCTGCCCGGGCGGCGAACCTGGTCCCTGCTGGCGGTGGCACCCATGGCGGTGCCGGCGTTCGTCCACAGCTACGCCTGGGTCAGCCTGGTGCCTGCCCTGCACGGCCTGCCCGCCGCGGTGCTGGTGTCGGTGATCGCCTATTTCCCCTTTGTCTATCTGCCCGTCGCCGCCTCGCTGCGCCGGCTCGACCCGGCCCTCGAGGATGTCGCCGAATCCCTCGGGCTCAAGCCCTGGCAGCTGTTGCTGCGGGTGGTGCTGCCGCAGTTGCGCCTGGCCATCGCCGGCGGCGCGCTCCTGGTGGGCCTGCACCTGCTGGCCGAGTACGGCCTGTACGCAATGATTCGCTTCGATACCTTCACCACCGCCATCTACGATCAGTTCCAGTCCACCTACAACGGTGCGGCGGCGAACATGCTGGCGGGTGTCCTGGTGCTCTGCTGCCTGCTGCTGTTGTGGGCCGAGTCCGCCAGCCGGGGCCGGGCGCGCTATGCCCGGGTTGGCTCCGGCAGCCCGCGAGCGCAACGGCTGCAGGCCTTGCGTGGCGCTGCCCGCTACGGCGCATGGCTGTTGCCGTTGCTCACCACGACCCTGGCGCTGGGGGTGCCACTGCTGACCCTGGGCCACTGGCTACTGGCCGCGGGCATTGCCCCCTGGCAAGCACCGGAGTTGCTGCCCAGCCTGCGCCAGACCCTGGAACTGGCTGCGCTCGGGGCACTGCTGACCACCTGCGCCGCGGTGCCCGTGGCCTGGCTGTCGATCCGAATGTCCGGGCCCTTGCTGCGCCTGCTGGAAAGCTGCAACTACATCGCCAGTTCCCTGCCGGGCATCGTGGTCGCACTGGCCCTGGTGACCCTCACGGTGAAGCTGGCTCGCCCCATCTATCAAACCAGCATCAGCTTGTTTCTGGCCTATGCCTTGATGTTCCTGCCCCGGGCCCTGGTCAGCTTGCGGGCAGGTATCGCCCAGGCCCCGGTGGAACTGGAAAACATCGCCCGCAGCCTTGGCCGCTCACCGCTGCAGGCGCTGTGGCGCGTCACCCTGCGCCTGGCCGCGCCGGGAGCGGCCGCCGGCGCGGCCCTGGTGTTTCTGGCCATCAGCAATGAGCTGACCGCCACCCTGCTCCTGGCCCCCAACGGCACTCGCACCCTGGCCACCGGCTTCTGGGCCATGACCAGTGAAATCGACTACGCCGCGGCAGCGCCCTATGCCCTGCTGATGATCCTGCTCTCACTGCCGTTGACCGGCCTTCTCTACCACCAATCCAGAGTGACGGCGGGCCGATGAATACCCTTGAACTACAGGCATTGCACAAATCCTTTGGCGGCTTCAGCGCCTTGTCCGATATCAGTCTCAGTGTCCCGGCCGGCAGCCGTACGGCGATTGTCGGCCCCTCCGGCTCAGGCAAGACCACCTTGCTGCGGATGATCGCCGGGTTCGAGTTTCCCGACAGCGGACGCATCACCCTCAACGGCCAGGTACTGGTGGATGGACAGGGAGCGGTGCCGGCCCATCAACGCCTGATCGGCTATGTCCCCCAGGACGGCGCGCTGTTTCCACACTTGAGCGTGGCGGACAATATCGGCTTCGGTCTGGCGGGCAAGCAGGCGGACAAACAGCCACGGATCACCGAGTTGCTGGACAGGGTCGCCCTGGATGGCCGCCTGGCAACGCGCTGGCCCCATGAGCTGTCCGGCGGCCAGCAGCAGCGAGTGGCCCTGGCCCGGGCGCTGGCCCAGCGCCCGCGGCTGATGTTGTTGGACGAGCCTTTTTCCGCCCTGGACACCGGCCTGCGGGCCGCGATGCGCAAGACCGTGGCCCGCCTGCTGGCGGACGCCGGAGTCACCACCTTGCTGGTCACCCACGATCAGGCCGAGGCCCTGTCCTTCGCCGACCAGTTGGCGGTGATGCGCCAGGGGCGGCTGATCCAGGCCGGCGCGCCGCTGGACCTGTATCGCCACCCCCTGGATGCGCAGACCGCAGTGTTTCTCGGCGACGCCGTGCTGCTGCCCGCGCGGCTCGCCAACGGCCTGGCCCATTGCGACCTGGGTCAGGTGCCCATCGGCGATCACTCGCTCAAGGGACCGGCACAGATCATGCTGCGCCCGGAACAGCTGCAACTGCGCACCGATGCCCCGGCTAGCGGGGGCGACGCCGGCTGCGCAGGGGTGGTCAGCGACTGTGATTTTGCCGGCAACACCTGCACCCTGAGCATCAGCGTCGCCGCCGTCGATGGCAGCCAACACCGGCTACCGGTACGCAGTTCCGGGTTGTATGCCCCGAAGGTCGGCAGCCGGGTATGGATCTCGACCCGGGGCCATGCCCATGTCCTGGGGGCGGCGCCGGGGGCATCAGCGTCCTCGTTGACCTGAGACCTTGGCCGGTGGCGCATTCAGTCCGATACTGACGCAGCATCCGCGGCCCGCAGGCGCCCCCGGCGTTACCTTGAACAAGGATTGATCGATGACGAATCCTGCCAGCGAAGCAGACGAATACTTGATGATGCAGGCCGCGCACTGGTGCCTGCGCCTGCGGGAAGCCGATTGCACCGTCGAGGAGCGGCGGGCCTTCGAAGACTGGCTGCAGAGCGACCCGAGCCATGCCTTCGAGTACGCGAAAATGCTCGAAGCCTGGGACCTCGCAGGACAATTGTCCCCCACCCTGTCAGCCCCCTGAGGCGGTCACAGGTCGAAACGGTCGACGGCTCGGCGGCGCTCGTTGTCATCGCGCAGGTCGTAACTGGCGGTGGTCTGGATGTTGCTGTGGTGCGCCAGTTTCTGGGCGATCGACAGGTCGTGCTCCTCGATCACCCGGGTAATGAACGAACGACGGAAATCGTGAGGCATGATCCGCACGCCGACCTCGGCCCCGCGTCGCCGGGCAATGTAGTAGATGGCGTGCTTGGTAATGCGCTCGCGGGTGATGTGGCCGCCCCGGCGGATCCGGTTGAACAGGAACGGGTCGTCTTCCTGGCCTGCGGGCAGGTGCGAGCGACGCAGCTCCAGCCAGGCCTGCAATTTGTCGAAGGCCCAGGTGGGCGCGTACTTGATCAACTGGCGATTGCCCTTGGCCAGCACCTGCAGGCTGCGCTCGTTGAAGTCCACCTGGGCCAGGTCCAGGTTCACCGACTCGGACTTGCGCATGCCCGAGCCATAGAGCACCGCAATCAGCGCTGCATCGCGTACGCCCTGGGGGCGCGGGTCGGCGGCGCACCTGGCCATCAGTTCATGGATCAGACCACGCTTGAGGTTGCGCCCACGGGCCAGGCGTGTGCCGCTGATGGCCTTGACCGAACGCATCTTCAACAGGTGGTCCTGGCTGATCAGGCTGGCGCGCCAGGCCTCGTTCATCACCCCGCGCAAGGCGTTGACGTACAGCGATGAGGTATTGGGCGCGTAACCGTCTGCGCGCAGGGTGGCCACCAGGGCCGTGACATGCTCGGGCTGCAACAGGTGCCAGGGAATCTCTTCGAGGTTCTGTTCGGCATAGCCCAGGCGGTCGGCGGTGTCCTGCAGCACGTAGCGCAGGGTCGACTGGCTGGAGGGGGCCAGCCGCTTCAGGTACAGGCTCAACGGGTTGGGCGCGCCCAGGCTGGCGACGCGGTCATGGCCCGACGGATTCATGGGTTCTGCACTGGGCAAGGTTGCACCGGGTAGCACCTTTGCGAGGTAAGAAAAATACTTTCGGTGGCCCCTTCAATCGCCATTGAAAACTGGTTACAAGAGTCGCCGCATCTGTGCACTTCGATAACTTTGGAAACAAACTGAACACTAGCTGTCTGGCTCGCAGAAAAACGGACTTTTACCTTATTTTTCATATTCGTTTCACATTTTTCGGCTTAATCTCAGCCCCCGACAGACAACCGTCCGAGTGCAGTTTTTTCTCAGGTTGCAAAGATAACACCTTGATCCACCTTTACTTTTAATAAACCTAGTCTTTACTGATTCGCTGCATGGAATGCCCTGTTGGCTCAATAACTGGATGCGCCTTGATGACTGCAAGACCTCCCCGCTTTCCATGAACTGTCTGTTCACCCGCACCACCCCGTATTCCGGCAATTAGCATTGTGTAAACCCGAGGTAACCATGAACCAGGCTTTCCTTCCTTTCTCGCGCCCGAGTATTGGCGAAGAAGAGATCGCTGCAGTGGAGCAGGTTCTGCGCTCCGGCTGGATCACCACCGGCCCGAAAAACCAGGAACTGGAACAGCAGTTCGCCGAACGTGTCGGTGCCCGGCATGCCGTGGCGCTGTCCTCGGCCACCGGCGCCATGCACATCACCCTGCTGGCCCTGGGCATCGGCCCTGGCGACGAAGTCATCACCCCCTCGCAGACCTGGGTCTCCACGGCCAACATGATCTGCCTGCTGGGGGCCACCCCGGTGTTCGTCGACATCGACCCCGACACCCTGATGAGCGATGCGGCGACCATCGAGGCCGCCATCACCCCGCGGACCAAGGCGATCATTCCGGTGCACTACGCCGGTGCCGCCTTCGACCTCGACCCGCTCTACGCCCTGGCAGCACAGCATGGCATCGCGGTGATCGAGGACGCGGCCCACGCCGCAGGCACCACCTACCGTGGGCGTGCCATTGGCGCCCAAGGCACGGCGATCTTCTCCTTCCACGCGATCAAGAACATGACCTGCGCCGAAGGCGCGATGTTCGTCAGCGATGACGAGGCCCTGGCCAACCGGGTGCGCATGCTCAAGTTCCATGGCCTGGGGGTGGACGCCTACGACCGCCTGACCCATGGCCGCAAACCCCAGGCCCAGGTGATCGAGCCCGGCTTCAAGTACAACCTGGCGGACATGAACGCGGCCATTGCCCTGGTGCAGTTGCAGCGGCTGGATGAAATCAACGCCAAGCGCGAAGTGCTGGCCCAGGCCTACCTGCAGCGCCTCGAAGGCTTGCCGGTGCAACCCCTGCTTCAACCCCGGTACCCGCAGCAGCATGCCTGGCACCTGTTCATCCTGCGCATCGACGCCGAACGCTGCGGCCTGGACCGCGATGCCTTCATGAAGGGCCTGCAGGAACAGAACATCGGCACCGGCATCCACTTCATTGCGACCCACCTGCATACCTATTACCGACAGCGCTTCCCTGAAGTGCATCTGCCTCATACCGAGTGGAACTCGGCGCGGCTATGCTCGATTCCACTGTTCCCGGACATGTCCCTCGACGACGTCGAGCGGGTCTCCGGTGCCATTACCAACCTCCTGGACTGAAGCCTTTGAAACCTTATCCGATTCAGTTCGTGTCGATCGTCATTCCGGTCTACAACGAAGAACAGAGCCTCCCCGAGCTGTTGCGGCGCACCGAAGCGGCCTGCCGCCTGCTCAAGCATGATTTCGAGATCGTCCTGGTGGACGACGGCAGCCGCGACGAGTCGGCGAACATCCTGCAGGAAGCCGCCGAGCGCGAAAACAGCCCAGTGGTGGCGGTAATCCTCAACCGCAACTACGGCCAGCACGCGGCGATCATGGCCGGCTTCGAACAATGCCGTGGCGACGTGGTGATCACCCTCGACGCCGACCTGCAGAACCCGCCGGAAGAAATCCCGCGCCTGGTGGCCCAGGCCGAGCTGGGCTACGACGTGGTCGGCACGGTGCGCAACAACCGCCAGGACTCGGCCTTTCGCCGCTGGCCGTCGAAGCTGATCAACCTGGCCGTGCAGCGTTCCACCGGGGTCGCCATGAGCGACTACGGCTGCATGCTGCGGGCCTACCGCCGGACCATCATCGACGCGATGCTGGCCTGCACCGAGCGCAGCACCTTCATTCCGATCCTGGCCAACAGCTTTGCCCGGCACACCACCGAGGTGCTGGTGGAGCACGCCGAGCGCGAGCACGGCGACTCCAAGTACAGCCCGATGCGCCTGATCAACCTGATGTTCGACCTGATCACCTGCATGACCACCACGCCCCTGCGGCTGCTGAGCATCATCGGCTTCGGCATGGCCGGCCTCGGTGCGGTGTTCGCCCTGATGCTGATCGTCCTGCGGCTGATCTTCGGCGCCACCTGGGCCGGCGACGGCACCTTCGTGCTGTTCGCGGTGCTGTTCGTGTTCACCGGTGGCCAGTTCATCGGCATGGGCCTCTTGGGTGAATACCTGGGGCGCATGTACAGCGACGTGCGCGCCCGCCCACGCTTCTTCATTGAAAAAGTCTTGCGCAGCCAACCGGCGGCTCCGGCCCCGACTGTGACTGTCGACGGTTTAACTTCCACCCATACTGATCAGGTTTCGCCATGAGCAATAAAGCTATCGTCTTCGCCTACCACGACATCGGCTGTGCAGGCATCGAAGCCCTGCTCAACGCAGGTTATGAGATCGCCGCGGTGTTCACCCACGCCGACGACCCCAAGGAAAACACCTTCTACGGCTCGGTGGCCCAGCTCTGCGCACGCAAGGGCATTGCCGTGCACGCCCCGGAAGATGCCAACCATCCGCTGTGGATCGAGCGCATCGCCAAGCTCGACCCCGACTACCTGTTCTCTTTCTACTACCGCAACCTGCTGAGCGAGCCACTGCTGGCCACCGCGAAAAAGGGTGCGTTCAACCTGCACGGCTCGCTGCTGCCGCACTACCGTGGCCGCGCACCGGCCAACTGGGTGCTGGTCAAGGGCGAAACCGAAACCGGCGTGACCCTGCACCGCATGGTCAAGCGCGCCGACGCCGGCGCCATCATTGCCCAGCAACGGGTCGCCATCGAGCGCAGCGACACCGCGCTGACCCTGCACCACAAACTGCGTGACGCCGCCGCCAGCCTGCTGCGCGACACCCTGCCGGCACTGGCCCAGGGCAAGATCACCGAGACCGCCCAGGACGAATCCAAGGCCAGCTATTTCGGTCGTCGCACTGCAGCGGACGGCAAGATCGACTGGCAGCGCCCGGCCGAAGAACTGTTCAACCTGGTACGTGCCGTCACCCAGCCGTACCCGGGCGCCTTCTGCGCCGTGGGCGAGCACAAGCTGATCGTCTGGAGCGCCGAAGTCGCCAAGGGCAATGAAGGCCAGGCCCCGGGCCGGGTCATCAGGGTCGACCCGCTGCGCATCGCTTGCGGCGAAGATTCCCTGGTCATCACCTCGGGCCAGCGCAATGCCAACGGCCTGTACCTGGGCGGCCCGCAACTGGCCAATGAACTGGGCCTGGTGGACGGCTCGATCCTGCGCGGTGCGGAGTCCGGCCGTAAGCCACGTCGCACCCGGGTACTGATCCTCGGCGTCAACGGCTTTATCGGCAACCACCTGTCCGAGCGCCTGCTGCGTGACGACAAGTACGACGTCTACGGCCTGGACATCGGCTCCGACGCCATCGAACGCCTGCGCAGCCACCCCAACTTCCACTTCGTCGAAGGCGATATCAGCATTCACTCCGAGTGGATCGAATACCACATCAAGAAGTGCGACGTGGTCCTGCCGCTGGTGGCCATCGCCACCCCGATCGAATACACCCGCAACCCACTGCGCGTGTTCGAACTGGACTTCGAGGAAAACCTCAAGCTGGTGCGCTACTGCGTCAAGTACAACAAGCGCGTGATCTTCCCGTCGACCTCGGAAGTCTATGGCATGTGCCAGGACAAGAACTTCGACGAAGACACCTCCAACCTGATCGTCGGCCCGATCAACAAGCAGCGCTGGATCTACTCGGTGTCCAAGCAGTTGCTGGACCGGGTGATCTGGGCCTACGGCGCCAAGGGCCTGAACTTCACCCTGTTCCGTCCGTTCAACTGGATGGGCCCGCGCCTGGACCGTCTGGATTCGGCACGCATCGGCAGCTCCCGGGCCATCACCCAGTTGATCCTCAACCTGGTGGAAGGCACGCCGATCCGTCTGTTCGACGGTGGCGAGCAGAAGCGCTGCTTCACCGACATCGCCGACGGCATCGAAGCCCTGGCGCGCATCGTCGACAACGACAATGACTGCTGCAACGGCCAGATCGTCAACATCGGCAACCCGGACAACGAAGCCAGCATCCGCCAGCTGGGCGAAGAGCTGCTGCGTCAGTTCGAAGCCCACCCGCTGCGCAGCAACTTCCCGCCGTTCGCCGGTTTCCGCGACGTCGAAAGCAAGGCTTTCTACGGCGCCGGCTACCAGGACGTGGAACACCGCAAGCCAAGCATCGACAACGCCAAGCGCCTGCTGAACTGGGAGCCGACCGTGGAAATGAGCGAAACCATCGGTAATACCCTGGACTTCTTCCTGCGTGAAGCCATGCTGGAAATCGCCGATCGCGCCAAGAAAGAAGCACGCTGATGCAGGCAGGTCTGCGCATTGATGTCGATACCTACCGCGGCACCCGGGAGGGGGTGCCACGGCTGCTCGAAACGCTGGATGAGGCCGGGGTCAAGGCGACCTTCTTCTTCAGCGTCGGGCCGGACAACATGGGGCGCCACCTGTGGCGCCTGATCCGTCCGCAGTTCCTCTGGAAAATGCTGCGGTCCAATGCCGCGGGCCTGTACGGCTGGGACATTCTCCTGGCCGGCACTGCCTGGCCGGGCAAACCCATAGGCCGGGACCTGGGGCACTTGATGCGCCAGACCCTGGCCGCCGGCCATGAAGTCGGCCTGCACGCCTGGGATCACCACGGCTGGCAGGCCAATACCGGGCGTTGGAGCCAGGCACAACTGATCGAACAGATCCGCCTGGGCGTCGACTGCCTCAACGATATTCTCGGGCAAGCGGTGAGCTGCTCGGCGTCCGCCGGTTGGCGCGCCGATGAACGCGTCATCGAGGCCAAGCAACAATTCGGCTTTCGCTACAACAGCGATTGCCGCGGCCAGAGCCTGTTCCAGCCGCGCCTGGCGGACGGCAGCCTGGGCGCACCACAGATTCCGGTGGACCTGCCGACCTTCGACGAAGTGGTCGGGCCGGTGGTGGCCGCCAATGATTTCAACCGCTTCATCCTTGACCGGTTCAGCCCGGACAAACTCAACGTCTATACGGTGCATGCCGAAGTAGAAGGGATTCTCATGGCCAATGATTTCCGCCAGCTGCTGGCCAGTGCCAAGCAGCGCGACATCCACTTCCAGCCCCTGGGGGACCTGCTCCCGGCCAACCCTGCCAGCCTGCCCGTTGGCCAGGTGGTGCGCGGCGCCCTGGAAGGCCGCGAAGGCTGGCTGGGAGTGCAAGGCGCATGACCAGACGTTGGGCCCTGCCGCTGTTGCTGATCGCTTTCGGTCTGTTCTACCTGTTGCCCATGGCCACCCACGGCCTGTGGATTCCCGATGAAACCCGCTACGCGCAGATCAGCCAGGAAATGCTCCTGAGCGGCCACTGGGCGTCGCCGCATTTCATGGGCATCCGCTATTTCGAGAAACCCGTCGCCGGCTACTGGATGATGGCCATCGGGCAGGCGCTGTTTGGCGACAACCTGTTCGGCGTGCGCGTGGCCTCGGCCCTGAGCACCGGCCTCAGCGTGATCCTGGTGTACCTGCTGGCCCGGCGCCTGTGGAACGATCCACGCAAGAGCCTGGCCTGTGCCCTGCTCTACATGAGCTTCACCGTGGTCGCGCTGCTGGCCGGCTACGCCAACCTCGATCCGCAGTTCACCTTCTGGGTCAACCTGAGCCTGGTGGCGCTGTGGTTCACCTTCGACTGCCAGACCCGGCGCGGCCAGTTGATGGCCTGGGTGGTGCTGGGCCTGGCCTGCGGCATGGGCTTCATGACCAAGGGTTTCCTTGCCTGGCTGCTGCCGGTACTGGTGGCCCTGCCCTATGCGATCTGGCAGAAGCGCTTGCGTGCGCTGCTGGTGTACGGCGGCATCGGTGTGCTGGTGGCGGTGCTCATCAGCCTGCCCTGGGCCCTGGCGGTGCATGCCCAGGAACCGGATTACTGGCGGTTCTTCTTCTGGCACGAACACATCCGCCGCTTCGCCGGTGACGATGCCCAGCACGCTTCGCCCTGGTGGTACTACCTGCCGCTGCTGGTGGGGTTCTGCGTGCCCTGGGTGCTGTTGCTGCCGGTCGGCCTCAAGCAGGCCTGGCAGGACCGACGCACTCCCGCTAGCGGTTTTCTGCTGCTGTGCCTGGTCCTGCCCCTGGCCTTCTTCAGCCTGAGCAAGGGCAAGCTGCCGGCCTATATCCTGCCGTGCCTGCTGCCCCTGGCGCTGTTGATGGGCAGCGCCCTGATCGACCGCCTGGCCGCCGGCAAGACCCGGATCGTCAGCCTCAACGGGCTGCTCAATCTGCTGGTCGGGGTGCTGGCCCTGCTGGCCCTGGTGTACTTCCAGATGAAGAAGCCGGTGTTCGTCAACGAGCCGCAGCACCTGGTGCTGGTGTACGTGCTGCTACTGGGCTGGATCCTCAGCAACCTGCTGCAGGCCATGCGCCCCCTGACCCTGTGGGCCGCACCGGCCCTGGGCAGTTTCCTGCTGGTGGCCCTGGCCCCGGCGGCGTTGCCCAACTCGGTGGTCTACAACAAGATTCCCGACCAGTTCATCATCGATCACGTGGCCGAACTGGGGCAGGCCAAGGCGTTGCTGAGCAATGACCTGGGCGCGGCTTCGGCCCTGGCCTGGCGCCTGCGGCGTCCAGACGTGACCCTGTACAACACCTCCGGCGAGGTGAAATACGGCCTGGCCTATTCAGACTCGATCCAGCGCAAGGTCGACCTCAACCAGGTCCAGCCGTGGATCGCCGAAGCCCGCAAGCAGGGTTCCATCGGCGTGGTGATGCGGGTCAAGAGCAGTGACGAGATCCACGAAGTCGAACTGCTGCCCAAGGACGCCAAGCGCTACGAGCAAGGCAATATCGTGATCTTCATCATTCCCCAGAGCCAGCCATGAGCCTGGTGCTTCTACTCCTGGCCTGCGGGCTGACCTGCCTCGGCCAGGTGGCGCAGAAGTTCGCCGTGGAAAGCTGGCGCGACCAGCCGTCGAGCCTGCTGCACAAGCTGCGCTCGGGCTGGCTGTGGCTGGCCCTGTTCAGCCTCGGCCTGGGCCTGCTGGTGTGGCTGCTGGTGCTGCAACGCATGGAGGTGGGCGTGGCCTACCCGATGCTCAGCCTGAATTTCGTGTTGATTACCCTGATTGCCCGCTTCGTCTTCGACGAGCCCATCGACCGTCGCCATTGGTTCGGCGTGGCCCTGGTGATTGGCGGTGTGCTGCTGTTGAGTCGCCACGCATGAGCCGGGCCAAGGGATTCGCCTTCGCCCTGGGCAGCGTGGCCCTGGTCAGCGGCGCCCAGCTGGGCATGCGCTGGAGCATGACCCGCCTGCCCGCCCCGGATCAGTGGCTGGCGGCGCTGAGTGCCGGCAGCGTCGATCTCGCGGCCCTGGCGGTGGTCATCGCGGCCATCGGCGCCTATGCGCTGTCGATGCTCTGCTGGCTGCTGGCCCTGCGCGACCTGCCGCTGGGACGGGCCTATTCGTTGCTGAGCATCAGCTACGCCCTGGTCTACCTGCTGGCCGCCGGCCTGCCGCTGTTCAACGAACCGTTCACGCTTTCCAAAACCCTCGGGGTGGCCTTGGTCATCCTCGGGGTCATTACCATCAACTCTCGACCTGCACCCGCGACAAGTCCCAGGAATACCCCATGAAAATCAGCGTATTTGGAAGTGGTTACGTCGGCCTTGTACAAGCCGCCGTATTGGCTGAAGTCGGCCACGATGTCATCTGCATGGACATCGATGAGCAAAAGGTCAAACAGCTGCAACAGGGGCATGTGAGCATCTTCGAGCCCGGGCTCGCGAGCCTGGTGAAGGAAAACCTCGAGGCCAAGCGCCTGCACTTCACCAGCGATGAAAAACTCGCGGTGCAGCACGGCCAGGTGCTGTTCATCGCCGTCGGCACGCCGTCCAGCGAAGACGGCTCGGCGGACCTGCGCTACGTGCTGTCGGTGGGCGATGCGGTGGCCCGCCACCGCGAGCAGCCGGCGATCCTGGTGGAAAAATCCACCGTACCGGTGGGCACTGGCGATACCTTGAAGGCGCACATCGAAAAGGCCCTCGACGGCCGTGCGCTGCAATTCGATATCGTCTCCAACCCGGAATTCCTCAAGGAAGGCTCGGCCGTCAGCGACTGCCGCCGTCCGGACCGGATCATCATCGGCTGCGAGCGCGAGGAAGTGCGTGAGGTGATGCGCGACCTGTATGCGCCATTCAACCGCAACCACGACCGCATCATGTTCATGGACCTGCGCAGCGCCGAGCTGACCAAATACGCGGCCAACTGCATGCTGGCCACCAAGATCAGCTTCATCAACCAGATCGCCGAGCTGGCCGAGCACCTGGGCGCGGACATCGAATCGGTGCGCCTGGGCATCGGTGCCGACTCACGCATCGGCTATCACTTCATCTACCCGGGCTGCGGCTACGGCGGCTCGTGCTTTCCCAAGGACATGCGCGCCCTGATCCACAGTGCCCAGGAAGCCCACTGCTCGAGCGACCTTTTGCAAGCGGTGGAAGCCATCAACGAACGGCAGAAACACAAGCTGTTCGAGCGCATCAACGCCTTCTACAAGGGCGACCTGGCGGGCAAGACCTTCGCCGTCTGGGGCCTGGCGTTCAAGCCCAACACCGACGACATGCGTGATGCGCCGAGCCGGGTGCTGCTCGATGCCTTGTTCGCCGCCGGGGCCGAAGTCCGTGCCTTCGACCCGGAAGCCATGCAGGAAACCCAAAAGCTCTACCCGGACGAATCGAAGCTGATGCTCATGGGCACTCCGGAATCAGTGCTGGTGGGTGCCGACGCACTGATCATCTGCACCGAGTGGCAGCAGTTCAAGGCGCCGGATTTCGACTTGATCGAGCAGCGCCTGAAATCCCCGGTGATCTTCGACGGGCGCAACCTGTACGACGCCGAACGCCTGGCGCGCAATGGCTTCACCTACTTCCCGATCGGTCGCGGTGAATCGCGCAACCTGCCGATTCCTCACCAGCAGTGGACTCCCGAGGCCTGAATGAACACCTCCCCCAGCTCCCCTTCGAACACACTTCTCTGGCAATCGTTGGGGCTGGGGCTGTTGGCCTTGCTGCTGTTCTGCGCCGGTGCCGACCATCAGTCGGCGATCGGCTTCGATTCGCGCTTCGTGCTGTTTGCCAAGGAAATGCTGCGCCACGGGCCGGGGTTCTTCCCCACCACCTATGGCCAGCCCTATGCCGACTATTCCAGCGCCTCGACCCTGCTGGTCTGGCTGTTCTCCCTGCCTTCGGGCCAGGTCAGCAGTCTTAGCGCCTGGTTGCCCACGGCCATCGCCTCGGCCTTGATCGTCAGCCTGGTCTATCGCCTGTTGGCCCCCTATTCCCGGACCTGGGCGCTGTTGAGCATTGCCTTGCTCCTGCTCAGCAACACCTTCATCAGCGAAACCCGCGCCGTGTCCCTGGACCAGATGCTCGCCGCGGTGTCCCTGGCGGTGTTCTACCTGGGTTATGCCCATGACCACTTCGGCGCTCCACGGCGCCTGGGCTGGATCTTCCTCCTGCTGCTCCTGGGTTTTGCCATTCGCGGGCCCATCGGCCTGGTGATCCCCACCGGCATGCTGTGCAGCTACTACCTGATGTCCGGCCAGTGGCGGCGGCTGTTCAGCGTCGGTTTCAGTGCCCTGTTGCTGTTGGGTGCCTGCGTTGCCTTGTTGCTCTGGCTGGCCAAACTCAGCGGCGGCCAGGTTTTTGTCGACGATGTGATCCGCATGCAGTTCATGGGCCGCATGGATGGCAGCGAAGGCTCCAGCGGGGTGTTCTATTACTTCACCAGTTCCCTGGGCAATTACGCCCTGGCCTACCCGCTGGCGATCCTCACGTGGATCGCGGTGTTGCTGAAGCGCCCTGGCCAACCCGGCCCGGCCTTGAACCTGCTGCGCCTGTGCACTGCCGCCGGCCTGGTGGTGATGATCGGCCTGTCGATTCCCCAGGCGAAAAAGGCCCGTTACCTGCTGCCGATGCTGCCCATGGCGGCAATCATTGCTGCCTATCCGTTCCAGGCCGGCCGGGAGCGCCTCATGGGCTGGCTGCGCGGGTTGATCCAGGGCTTGTGGCTGTTGCTGCCAGGGCTGCTGATCATCGGCCTGATGGTGTTGCGCCGCAGGTTTCCCGAGCACCTGAGCGACCTCACCCCAATGCTGCTGATACTGGGCCTGTTGCAACTGCTGTCCCTGGGGCTGCTGTGCAAACGCCAGTGGCGCGCCGTGGGCCTGGCCTACAGTGCGGTGGCGGCGGTCTGGGCCTGTTACATCGGGGTGTTCGAGCCGGTGGAGCACCAGCTCTATGACACTCGGGCATTCAGCCACGCGGCCATGCAATTGATCGAAGCGGACCCGGCGCCGGTGGTCCTGCACCGCATGGGCAAGGATGCCAAGGCGATCAAGTTCATGGTCAACCTGGACCGCGACCTGCAACCGCAGTTCACCGACCAGCCGGCAGCCCTGGCCCAGGTCCCGGGGCCGGCCTGGGTGATCCTCGACCAGAGCGACCTGCCGAGCCTGCAGGGCACGCCCCTGGCACAGCTGGCCCCGGTACTCAGCGGGCGTTTCGACAAGAACGACTTCATCCTCCTGCACCTGCCCAAGACCAGCGCTGCGCAACCCTGAAACCGTTGCGCGGCCCCCCGCCCGCTCCTTACACTCGCGCCCATGACCATTCAGATTCGTCGGGCGCAGGAGCCCGATGCGGCCTTTCTTCCCGCAATTGAAACCTCGGCTGCCGAGCTGTTCCGCCTGGACCCGGAACTGGCCTGGCTGGCCGAGGCCGAAGTGGCGGACGCCGCCAGCCATCAGGACAACATCCAGCGCCACCCCGTCTGGGTCGCAGTGACCGCTGACAACCAGCGCTGCGGCTTTCTCAACGCCCAGGTCTGTGATCGCGAACTGCATGTCTGGGAAATTTCCGTGGCCAGCCACCACCAGGGCCGGGGCATCGGCAGGCGCCTGCTGCAAGCGGCACGCAAATACGCCCGGCAGCAGCGACTGCAGGCCCTGACCCTGAGCACCTTCCGTGAGCTGCCATGGAACGAGCCGTTCTATCAGCGCCAGGGCTTTGTCACCCTGGAAGAATCACAACTGGACTCGCGCCTGCGCCGGGTCCTGGCCGATGAAGCGCGCCATGGTTTACCCGTGCAGCGGCGCTGCGCCATGCGCCTGAGTCTGTAGGGGCGCTTCACCCTGTAGCTGTCGCAGCAGCTGATGGTCAGCCAGGCCCGGCGGCAAGCCCTGGACACCCTGGCCGCCCTGCTGGCCGGCAATGCCCTGTGGGTGATGCTGCAGCACCCGATCGGGCGCCTGCTAAAACGCGAGCACCTGCGCCACTGAATCCTTGCCGGCAGCGGCCTGTTCATGCCCGGTCCGATCAGCGTCAGCCTGGCCGAGAGCCTGCTGGGCCGGTGCCTGGCGATGGGGCTGTTGACCCTTGGCGAGATGATCATCTACCCGGCGCAATTCCTCTTCACCGGCACCCTGGCCGGCGAAGCGCTGCGCGGCAGCTGCTACGGCGCGCAGAACCGGCGCCCTGAGCCCTATCATCTGTGGCGACCTGCTGACCCACAGTGCACCAGAACATGCTCCACGTCCTCGCCGGCCTGAGGGCCCTTGAGGGCTGCCAGTGCTACCGAAGCGCAAGCCGGGCTCAGCACAGGATCCAAAAATAATGCATTTAAGCAGCATTATTATGAATTTGTCAGGTGTTTGGTTCCTCGGCACACTGTGCCGGTTCCTCCCCCAAATGTTGGAACGTTCAAGGGCTTTCTGGTGATCCAGACAAGCCCTTCTTTTTGCCCGCTCTCTGGAAATGGATCGTTGCTGCCGATGTTTGCCCGCTGGAAACCCGCCGCCATCAATACCCGCCCCCTGGAATGGAGTCGCGCCGCCATCGGCATGGCCCTGGGCACCCTGTTCAGTGTCTGGTTCTGCGCCCAGGTGTTCAGCATGCCGGTAGCGGTGCACCTGATCGGCCCCCTGGGGGCTTCAGCGGTGCTGCTGTTCGCGGTGTCCTCTGGGGCCTTGGCACAGCCTTGGTCGATCCTCGGCGGCTACCTGTGCGCCGCCGTGGTCGCGCTGCTGGTGGCCCAACTGCTGGGACGAACCCTGGGCAGCGCCTGCCTGGCTGCCGGCATGGCTCTGGTGCTGATGTGCTGGCTGCGTTGCCTGCACCCACCGGCCGGGGCCCTGGCCCTGACCCTGGTGCTGGCGGACCCGGCCACCATGAGCCTGGAATGGCGCGAGCTGGGGCCGGTGATGCTGGCGGCCGCCAGCCTGCTGCTGTCTGCCCTGGCCTACAACAACCTGACGCGAATTCGCTACCCCAAGGGCCCCGGCGACCTCCCCGCCGTGCTGGCCTCCTCCCAGGCATCCGGTGACAGCCTGGCAATCACCGCCCAGGACCTGAAGCTGGCCCTGGCGGAGATGGAAGAGTTCTTCGATGTCACCCCCGAAGACCTGGAACAACTGATCCACGCCAGCGAGGTCCATGCCCGACGCCGCAGCATCGGCCAGGTGCTGTCCTCGCGCACCTGAGCCAGGCGCAGCCAGAGTCGCTTGAAAACCACCCAGGACGCTCATGGTTCAACCGGTACTGGCGCTGGCGCCGTTGCTCAGCGTCGAGCAGCCGGCTGCTCAGACCATCGGCGACCAGCGCTGGGACCAGTCATTGTCGTGCTCGATCACTTCGCGCAGGACTGCAAAGGCCTGCTGCAACTGTTGTGAATCCCGCTCGCGGGCATACAGCAGGTAGGTGGGAAAGCTGAACTCCGGGGCTTTTTCCACCCGTTCCAGCACGCCGCTGTCCAGGTAGCTCTGTACCACCCGGGTGCGGAAATAGCCGCTGCCGCCGGCCTCGAGAATGAACTGCAGGGCCAGCGGTCCGAGGTTGAAGCCCACCGCTGCCCTGGCCTGTTCAGGAAGTGCCGCGTCGTGCTGGCGCCGAAAGCCTTCGCCCCAGTCGATGTACACATAGGGCTCGGGGCGGCCGGCCAGACGCACCAGGATCAGTTTTTCCTCGAGCAGTTGCTCCACTTGCAGCCCGGGCGAGTACAGCGGCTGGAACACCAGTGCGGCGTCCAGCACGCCAAGTTCGAGCTGGCGCTGCAGGCTCGCGCCGTCGCCGATCTGGGTACGCAGCGCATGGTTGGGCAAGGCCTGGCGCAGGCGCCGCACCCAGTTGAGCATCAACGGATTGCACAGGCTCAGTTCGCCGCCGATGTGCAACACATTGCGGTAGCCCGCCAGCAGAGGCAGATCGCGCTGGGCCGCTTCCCAGGTTTGCACCAGCTGGTTAGCGTAGGTGATGAAAGCCTCGCCATCGGCAGTGGGCCGGGCGCCAGCGCGGTTGCGCACGAGCAACTTGCAGTTGAGCTGGCTCTCCAGGTTCTGCACCCGGGCGCTGATGGCGGTCTGGGTCAGGTGCAGGCGCTCGGCCGCAGCCACCAGGCTGCCGCTGCGGACGATTTCAAGGAAGGTACGGGCCAGTTCGATGTCCATGGTGCCTCGTCATTGGAAAGTCGAGCGCCATTGTAGCGGCGACGTTCACCAGCCGCGCCATTGAAGTGGCAATGAACAGAATGAGCGCTGCGGACCCACAACAATGAATAGCGTGGATAACAACTGGATAACGACGCCGTCATTTAACTGACAACTAACGAGTTGCAACTTGATTAAATACCCAGGACAAATTTCCGGATAAAAAGATAACAATATTGAAACTATAAATCTTGAAACATTTAATCGCAGCGACCAACATATTTTTCACAAATCCTGCCTCGGCAAATGACATCTTTGATTCAAGGATTCTCGCCACTTCAAACTCGGACAATACAATCTGCCAAGGCAGGAGTGTTTAATGCTGCGCCTCTCCAACAAAGTTCAACGACAACATGTCATCCAACTCCCGCGTTATCTGCTGGTGGGTGGTTTTGCCACTGCCAGTCACTATGGCGTCTTCCTGCTGTTGATCGGCCTTACCGGGCCTCTGCCTGCCAGCCTCGCCGGCGCCCTGGCCGGGACCCTGCTCAGCTACCTGGGCAATCGCCGCTGGACCTTTGCCCAGAACCAGTCGGCCAGCGGCAACGGGCAGTTGATGCGGTTTGCCATTACGGCCCTGGGCTACAACCTCGGCAATGCCGCGATGATGCTGTTGTTACTGGATCACTGGCCACAGTCGCCCCTTCAATTGCAATTGTTCTGCAGCGCCAGCCTGACGCTGATGACTTACTGGACCCACCGCGCCTGGACGTTCAAACATGAACCCAACTGAAGAATTCACTGTTCCCGGGACCCGCTTCTTGAGCGTGGTGATCTGCTGTTATAACGAGGCCCATGTATTGCCGCAGTTCCATGCCCGGTTGATGACGGCAATCAACCAACTATCGATTCGCCATGAAGTACTTTATGTGAACGATGGCAGTAGCGACGGCAGCCTGGCGCTATTCGACGGCTTTTGCCAATCGCCCGAAGTGCGCTGCCTTAATCTCTCGCGCAACTTCGGCAAGGAGTCGGCCATGGCGGCCGGTATCGACCACGCCTGTGGCGAGGCGATCCTGTTTATCGACGCCGACCTGCAAGACCCTCCCGAACTGATCCCGCAGATGGTCGAACACTGGCTGGCCGGTTGCGACATCGTCAACATGCAGCGCAGCGACCGACGCAGCGATACCGCCGGCAAACGCATCAGCGCCATGCTCTATTACCGCCTGCTGCGGGTCCTGGTGGACAAGTACGCGGTCCCCCAGGACGTCAGCGACTTCCGCCTGATCGGTCCCGCACCGCTGCGGGCGCTGCGGGCCATGCCCGAGCGGGCGCGGTTCATGAAGGGCATGGTCAACTGGCTGGGGTTCAAGACCGTGGAGCTGCCGTATGACCGTGCGGCGCGCAGTGCCGGCCAGTCCAAGTGGGGGCCACTGGCCCTGGTGGACCTGGCGATCGAGGGCATCGTGGCCTTTTCCCGCAAGCCCTTGCGCTGGTTCAGCCTGCTCAGCGCCGGGATCTTTTTGCTGACCCTGATCTATATCGCTCGGCAGATCGGCACCGGCAGCCTGAACATTCATGACTTCATCCTCGGCGTCGGCGCCATGCTGTCCCTGGGTGTGGCCCTGGTGGGCGAATACATCGGGGCCACCCTGAGCGAGGTCAAGCGCCGGCCGGTGTACCTGCTCAGCAGCACCTTCGGTGGCTTGGCCAAGCGCCTGGCGGCGCCCACGACGCCACGACTGGGCAAGGAAGAGAAAAACTGATGAAGCGACTTTCCATTGGTTCGTTGTGGTGGCTGCTGTGGGCCATTCTCGGCTTGCGCCTGCTCAGCCTCGGGCTGTATCCGCTGATGGACACCTCCGAGGCCCGTTATGCAGAAATGGCCCGCAAGATGCTCGAGCTCGATGACTGGGTGACCCCCATGTTCGATTACGGCGTGCCGTTCTGGGGCAAGCCGCCACTGGCGTTCTGGAGCCAGGCGCTGAGCATGCAGTTGCTGGGGGTCAACGAGTTCGCGGCGCGTTTCCCGGCCTGGTTGTTTCATCTGGGCAGTTGCCTGTTGATCCTGCGGTTTGCCCGCGAGGAGCGTGACCTGCGCAGCGGTTTATATGCGGCGATTATCTTTTCCAGCACTACCCTGGGCCTGCTGGGTGCCGGTGTGGTGCTGACTGACCCGGCCCTGGGGTTTGCCCTGTTGCTGGCCAGCTACGGCTTTTGGCGAGCAATGATGCATGGCGACCGGCGTTGGGCCCTGGCGGGTTTTTTCGGCCTGGGCCTGGGCTTGTTGGCCAAAGGGCCGTTGGTGGTGGTGCTGGTCGGAGCCCAGGCGGGGCTCTGGACCCTGCTCAACCGCCAGTGGCAGGCCTTCTGGCGCCTGCCCTGGCTGTCGGGCCTGGGCCTGATGCTGCTGGTGGCCGTGCCCTGGTACGGGTTGGCGGAACTGCGCACGCCGGGTTTCCTCGACTACTTCCTGGTGGGCGAGCACTGGAAGCGCTACGTGGTCAGCGACTGGGCCGGGGACCTGTATGGCAGTGCCCACGCCCGCCCGCCGGGCAGCATCTGGCTCGACCTGCTGCTGGCCCTGTTCCCCTGGAGCCTGTGGTTGCCGATCCTGTGGCTGCAGCGCCGGCACTACCGGGCCCTGCCCCGGTACTACAGCTTCCTGGCCTTGTGGGCGCTAATCACCCCAGCCTTCTTCACTCTGTCGGGAAACATTCTCTGGACCTACGTCCTGCCGGCACTGCCCGCCTGGAGCCTGTTGCTGGCGAGCGCCCTGCACGCCCGTCAGCCCGAGCCGGGCCTGGTAGCGCAGGCCGGAGCCCTGGGCAGCTCGCTGTTGCTGCCCGTGGTCCTGGTGCTGGCGGCGCTCCAGGGCGCGCTGTTCGAGCGCCCGAACAATCAGCAGCCCCTGGTCGCTGCGTGGAAAAAACTCCAGGCCACCCAGCCCGGTACGCTGTACTACTGGGGGCGGCGTTCGTACTCCGCAGAGTTCTACAGCGCAGGTCAGGCCCGGCACATCGAGGCGCTCACGGCACTGCCGGACCATGGTCCGTATTATCTGGTGCGCCGGGAAAAGGACCTGGATCCAGAGCGTAACGAGCTGGCGCCGCTGCAGTGCAGTGAGCAGTTGCGGGCCAGCCGGAGCGTGCTGTTGCGCTGTGCCGGGCGCTGAGCAGGCCAGTGCCTGCCACAAAACGGAGGTGGGCTGTTCTTGAGGTAAAAATGCACAGCCAACCTGCATTTTTTGGGGTTGTATTAGGCAAATTTGCACTGTTACGATCCAGCGATGCTCGTGCGCGAGCGTCTTATAAAAAACAATAAAAGCAGGGAGTTAGTGATGACTGCTCAGGTTTCATCCCAGGCCACACGGGATTGCGACACCCCTCAAGAGGATGTGCTGGTCGAGGTGCGCAACCACATCGGCCACCTGACCCTCAACCGCCCCGCCGGCCTCAATGCCATCACCCTGTCGATGGTCCGTACTTTGCAGCAGTGCCTTGACCGCTGGGCCCAGGATCCGCTGATCCACGCCGTTGTCCTGCGTGGCGCGGGCGACAAGGCTTTCTGCGCCGGCGGCGATATCCGCTCGCTGTACGACAGCTACCACAGCGGCGACACCCTGCACCAAGAGTTCTTTGTCGAGGAATATGCCCTTGACCTGACGATCCACCACTACCGCAAGCCGGTGCTGGCGCTGATGGACGGTTTTGTCCTGGGCGGTGGCATGGGCCTGGTGCAAGGCGCCGACCTGCGGGTAGTCACCGAGCGCAGCCGCCTGGCGATGCCGGAAGTGGCCATCGGTTACTTCCCTGATGTCGGCGGCAGTTACTTCCTGTCGCGCATCCCCGGCGAGCTGGGAATCTACCTCGGCGTCAGCGGCGTACAGATCCGCGCCGCCGATGCCCTGTACTGCGGCCTCGCCGACTGGCACCTGGACAGCAGCAAGCTGGACCTGCTGCACCAGCGCCTGGACCGCCTGCACTGGAGCGACTCGCCCCTCAAGGACCTGCAAGGCCTGCTGGCCAAACTTGCGGTGCAGACCTTGCCTGACGCGCCGCTCGAAACCCTGCGCACGGCCATCGACCATTTCTTTGCCCTGCCCGACATGCCAAGCATCGTCGAGCAACTGCGCACGGTCACCGTGGCCGACAGTCAGCAATGGGCACGAACCACCGCCGACCTGCTGGAGACCCGGTCGCCCCTGGCCATGGCCGTGACCTTGGAAATGCTGCGCCGCGGCCGCCAGTTGAACCTGGAACAATGCTTCGCCCTGGAACTGCACCTGGACCGGCAGTGGTTCGAGCGTGGCGATCTGCTGGAAGGCGTACGCGCCCTGATCATCGACAAAGACAAGACTGCGCGCTGGAATCCACCCACCCTGGCGGCCCTCGACGCCGATCGGGTGGCGAGCTTCTTCAGTGGTTTTGACGGCAGCGGGAGCTGAATACATGCACGACATTGAACTGAGCGAAGAGCAAGTGATGATCCGCGACATGGCCCGGGACTTCGCCCGAGGCGAGATCGCGCCCCATGCCCAAGCCTGGGAAAAGGCCGGCTGGATCGACGACGCCCTGGTGCGCAAGATGGGCGAACTGGGCCTGCTGGGCATGGTGGTGCCCGAGGAATGGGGCGGCAGCTACCTGGACTATGTGGCCTACGCCCTGGCCGTCGAGGAGATCGCCGCCGGCGATGGCGCCACCGGCGCCCTGATGAGCATCCACAACTCGGTGGGCTGCGGGCCGATCCTCAACTACGGCAGCCAGGCACAGAAAGAGGCATGGTTGCCACGCCTGGCCAGTGGTGAAGCCATCGGCTGCTTCTGCCTGACCGAACCCCAGGCTGGCTCCGAAGCCCACAACCTGCGCACCCGCGCCGAACTGCGCGATGGCCAGTGGGTGATCAACGGCGCCAAGCAGTTCGTCAGCAACGGCAAGCGCGCGCAACTGGCCATCGTCTTCGCCGTGACCGATCCGGAACTGGGCAAGAAAGGCCTGTCGGCGTTCCTGGTGCCCACCGACACCCCGGGGTTCATCGTCGACCGCACCGAACACAAGATGGGCATCCGCGCCTCCGACACCTGCGCCGTGACCCTCAACCAATGCACCATCCCCGAGGCCAACCTGCTGGGTGAACGGGGCAAGGGCCTGGCCATCGCTCTGTCCAACCTCGAAGGCGGGCGCATCGGCATCGCCGCCCAGGCCCTGGGCATTGCCCGCGCCGCGTTTGAAGCAGCCCTGGCCTACGCCCGGGAACGGGTGCAGTTCGACAAGCCGATCATCGAACACCAGAGCATCGCCAACCTGCTGGCCGACATGCACACCCGCCTGAATGCCGCACGCCTGCTGATCCTCCACGCCGCGCGCCTGCGCAGCGCCGGCCAGCCGTGCCTGTCGGAAGCGTCCCAGGCCAAGCTGTTCGCCTCGGAAATGGCCGAAAAGGTCTGCTCCTCGGCCATGCAGATCCACGGCGGCTACGGCTACCTGGAGGACTATCCGGTGGAGCGTTACTACCGCGATGCGCGAATTACCCAGATCTACGAAGGTTCCAGCGAAATCCAGCGCCTGCTGATTGCTCGCGAGCTCAAGCATTACCAGCTGTGATGGGGGCCGCTTGAGCTGAAAGATCGCAGCCCAGGCTGCGATTTTTTTGCGACATGCTCTTGTAGGAGCCGGCTTGCCGCCGAACAGGACCTTGAGCCTTGCGCTGTCCTGGCGGACGCCTTCGCTGGCAAGCCAGCTCCTACAGCTGGCGCGATGGCGGCGGCGTCCTTGTAGGAGCCGGCTTGCCGGCGAAGAGGACCTTGAGCCTTGTGCTGCCCTTGTGGACGCCTTCGCTGGCAAGCCAGCTCCTACAGTTGGCGCGATAGCGGCAGCGCCCTTGTAGGAGCCGGCTTGCCGGCGAAGAGGCCCTTGAGCCTTGTGCTGCCCTTGTGGACGCCTTCGCTGGCAAGCCAGCTCCTACAGTTGGCGCGATAGCGGCGTCGTCCTTGTAGGAGCCCGCTTGCCGGCGAACAGGACCTTGAGTCTTGCGCTGTCCTGGCGGACGCCTTCGCTGGCAAGCCAGCTCCTACGGCTGGCGCGATAGCAGCGGCGCCCTTGTAGGAGCCGGCTTGCCGGCGAAGAGGATCTTGAGCCTTGTGCTGTCCTGGCGGGCGCCTTCGCTGGCAAGCCAGCTCCTACAGCTGGCGCGATAGCGGCGGCGCCCTTGTAGGAGCCGGCTTGCCGGCGAAGAGGACCTTGAGCCTTGTGCTGTCCTCGCGGACGCCTTCGCTGGCAAGCCAGCTCCTACGCGGTGCAGGCGGGGTGGTTATTGATCCTTGAACTGCGGGTCGCGCTTGGCGATGAAGGCGGCCATGCCTTCTTTCTGGTCCTGGGTGGCGAAGGCGGCGTGGAATACCCGGCGCTCGAAGCGCACGCCCTCGGACAGGCTGACTTCAAAGGCGCGGTTCACGCTTTCCTTGATCATCATGCTCACCGGGATCGATTTGCCGGCAATCACCGCCGCCACTTTCAGGGCTTCTTCCACCAGTTCATCGGCCGGCACGATGCGCGCAACGATGCCGCAGCGCTCGGCTTCCACGGCGTCGATGAAACGCCCGGTCAGGCACATCTCCATGGCCTTGGCCTTGCCCACGGCGCGGGTCAGGCGCTGGGTGCCGCCCATGCCCGGCAGTACGCCGAGGTTGATTTCCGGCTGGCCGAACTTGGCGTTGTCGCCGGCCAGGATGAAGTCGCACATCAGCGCCAGTTCGCAACCGCCACCGAGGGCGAAGCCGTTGACCGCGGCGATGATCGGCTTGCGCCGGTTGGCCACGCGGTCGCTGTCGCTGAACAGGTCGTCGAGGTAGATCTGCGGGTAGCTCAGCTCGGCCATTTCCTTGATGTCGGCACCGGCGGCGAAGGCTTTCTTGGAGCCGGTGATGACGATGCAGCCGATCTGCGGGTCGGCCTCCAGGCGATCCAGGGCCTGGTTGACCTCGCCGACGATCTGCGCGTTGAGGGCGTTCAGCGCCTGGGGACGGTTGAGGGTAATCAGGCCGACCCGGCCCTTGATGTCCAACAGAATGGTTTCGTAGCTCATGAATCAGCTCCTGCTAAAAGTCAGAGATTGCGCGAAATGACCATGCGCTGAATGTCGCTGGTGCCTTCGTAGATCTGGCAGATGCGCACATCGCGGTAGATGCGCTCCAGCGGGAAGTCGCTCAAGTAGCCATAGCCGCCCAGGGTTTGCAAGGCGGCGGAGCAGACCTTCTCGGCCATTTCCGAGGCGAACAGCTTGGCCATCGAGGCTTCCACCAGCGCCGGCTTGCCGCTGTCGCGCAGGGCTGCGGCGTACTGCACCATCTGCCGCGCCACGGCGATCTGGGTCGCCATGTCCGCCAGGCGGAAGGCCACGGCCTGGTGCTCGATGATCGGCTTGCCGAAGGTTTCGCGCTCACGGGCGTAGTCCCGCGCCGCTTCGAACGCGGCCCGGGCCATGCCCACCGCTTGCGAGGCAATGCCCACGCGCCCGCCCTCAAGGTTGGCCAGGGCGATCTTGTAGCCCTCGCCCTCCTCGCCCAGACGGTTGGCCACTGGCACCTGCACATCCTCGAAGAGGATCTGGCAGGTGTCGGAAGCGTGCTGGCCGAGCTTGTCCTCGATGCGCGCGACCTTATAGCCCGGCGCATCGGTGGGCACGATAAAGGCGCTGATACCGCGCTTGCCGGCCGCCGGGTCGGTGACCGCGAACACGATCACCACCCCGGCGTTCTGCCCGGAGGTGATGAACTGCTTGCAGCCGTTGAGCACATAGTGGTCGCCGTCGCGGCGGGCCCGGGTCTTCAGGCTGCTGGCATCGGAGCCGGCCTGGGGCTCGGTCAGGGCGAAGGCGCCGAGCATGGCGCCACTGGCCAGGGGCTTGAGGAAGCGCTCCTTCTGCTCATCGTTGCCGAACTTGAGGATCGGCACACAGCCCACCGAGTTATGCACGCTCATGATGGTGGAACAGGCGCCATCACCGGCGGCGATTTCCTCCAGGGCCATGGTGTAGGCCAGGTAGCCGGTGTCGCAACCGCCCCACTGCTCGGGCACCAGCATGCCGAAGAAACCCAGCTCGGCCATCTCGGCAATGGCTTCCCTGGGAAAACGGTGCTCACGGTCCCAGTCGGCGGCGAAAGGCTTGAGGCGCTCCTGGGCGAATTGCCGGGCCGCGTCGCTGATCTGCAGTTGTTCGTCATTGGGCAACATCGGGATTCCTCGTTACAGGCATTCAACGGCCATGGCCGTGGCTTCACCACCGCCGATGCAGATCGCGGCCACGCCACGCTTGAGGCCTTTCTGGCGCAGGGCCGAGAGCAGGGTCACCAGGATCCGCGCACCGGAAGCACCGATCGGGTGGCCCAGGGCGCAGGCGCCGCCGTGCACGTTGACCTTGGCGTGGGGGATTTCCAGCTTGCTCATGGTCACCAGGCTGACCACGGCGAAGGCTTCGTTGATCTCGAACAGGTCGACCTCGTTCAGCGACCAGCCGGTCTTCTTCATCAGCCGCTCGATGGCGCCCACCGGGGCCACCGGGAACAGCCCGGGGGTGTCGGCGAAGGCTGCGTGGCCGTGGATCACTGCCAGGGGCTTGAGGCCGCGCTTGTCGGCTTCGGAGCGGCGCATCAGCACCAGGGCCGCGGCGCCGTCGGAGATCGAGCTGGAGTTGGCCGCAGTCACGCTGCCACCGTCGCGAAACGCCGGTTTCAGGGTGGGGATCTTGTCCAGCTTGGCCTTGGGCGGTTGTTCGTCGTCGCTGATCAGCTTCGACTCCTTGCCGACCATCACCTGCAGGGGAACGATCTCGTCCTTGAACAGGCCGTCCTTGATCGCCTGCTGGGCCCGGGTCAGGGAGGCCACGGCGAAATCGTCCTGGGCCTGGCGGGTGAAGCCGTTGGCCTCGGCGCAATCCTCGGCGAAGGTGCCCATCAGGCGGCCCTTGTCGTAGGCGTCTTCCAGGCCGTCGAGGAACATGTGATCGAGGACCTTGCCATGGCCCATGCGGTAGCCGCTGCGGGCGCGGTCCAGCAGGTACGGGGCGTTGGACATGCTTTCCATGCCGCCGGCGATCACCACCTCGGCGCTGCCGGCCAGCAGCATGTCGTGGGCCAGGATGGTGGCCTCCATGCCGGAGCCGCACATCTTGTTCAGGGTGGTGCAGCGGGTGCCCTTGTCCAGGCCCGCGCCCAGGGCCGCCTGACGGGCCGGGGCCTGGCCGAGGCCGGCGGACAGCACGCAGCCGAACAGCACTTCCTGTACCCCATCGGCGGCAATACCCGCGCGCTGCACGGCGGCGCGGATGGCTTCGGCCCCCAGCTGCGGGGCGCTCAGGCCTTTCAGGTCACCCTGGAATCCGCCCATGGGGGTACGGACGGCGCTGACAATGACAATCGGATCTTGGGCAATGGACATGATGAATCCTCCTTACTTGGCGGCCATGCGCAAGGCACCGTCGAGACGGATCACCTCGCCGTTGAGCATGCTGTTTTCAATGATATGCCGCGCCAGGGCGGCGTACTCGGCGGGTTTGCCCAGGCGTGGCGGGAATGGCACGCCGGCAGCCAGGCCGGCCCGCACTTCGTCGCTCATGCCGGCCATCATCGGGGTTTCGAAAATCCCCGGGGCGATGGTCATCACCCGGATGCCAAAACGCGCCAGCTCCCGGGCCACCGGCAGGGTCAGGCTGGCGATGGCGCCCTTGGACGCGGCGTAGGCGGCCTGGCCGATCTGCCCGTCGAAGGCGGCGATGGACGCGGTGTTGATGATCACCCCGCGCTCGCCGTCGGCATCCGCCGGGCTCTCGGCAATGGCCGCCGCGGCCAGGCGCAGCAGGTTGAAGCTGCCGATCAGGTTGACGTTGATCACCTGGCTGAAACTGGCCAGGGCATGGGGGCCGTTCTTGCCCAGGACCTTTTCGCCACGCACGATCCCGGCGCAGTTGACCAGGCCATTGAGCCCGCCAAAGGCCTTGACCGTGGCCTGCACCGCCGCTTCGGCCGCGGCCTCCTGGCTGATGTCGGCGACCACGCTCTGGCACCCCAACTGCTGGGCCTTGGCGGCCACGGCATCGGCATTGAGGTCCACCAGCATCACTTTGGCGCCGGCGGCGACCAGCATTTCAGCGCTGGCAGCACCCAGGCCGGACGCGCCGCCACTGACGAGAAACACCTTATTTTCGATCTGCATCATTCAAATCCTGTTCATGCGGTAGCTGTTGACGCCGCGGCCTCTTGAGCCTTGGCGATTTCCTGGTTGCGCAAGATAAAGCGCTGCAACTTGCCGCTGGGGGTCTTGGGCAAGTCGCTGACAAATTCGATTTCACGGGGGTAGGAATGGGCCGCCAGGCGCTTGCGCACATGCTGGCGCAGCTCCTCGGCCAGCTCTGCGGTGGCGCGGTATTGCTCGCTGAGCACCACGAACGCCTTGACCAGTTCGGTGCGTTCCGGATCGGGCTTGCCCACCACTGCGGCTTCGACCACGGCCGGGTGTTCGATCAGTGCGCTTTCCACGTCGAACGGGCCGACCCGGTAGCCGGAGGTGGTGATCACATCGTCGCTGCGGCCGACGAAGCTGATGCTGCCGTCCTGGTTCAGTTCTACGGTGTCGCCACTGAGGTAGTAGTCGCCGACGAAGGCCTTGGTCGGCACCCCGGCGTAACCGGCGAACCAGCACATCGGCGACTGGCTGCGGTCGATGGCGAGGATCCCCGGCTGGCCGACGCCCAGCTCCTGGTACTGCTCATCGAGCACCACGATGCGGTGGCCCGGCGAAGCGAAACCGGCGGCGCCGACATGCACCGGGTGCTCCAGGCCATGGTGGTTGCACAGCACCATGCCCAGCTCGGTCTGGCCGTAGTGGTCGTGGATCACCACGTCCAGTTGTTCGGCGAACCAGCGGATGACTTCCGGGTTGAGCGGCTCGCCGGCGCTGCTGACGATACGCAGGCGGCCCTTGATCGAGCGGGCGAACTGGTCGCCCCCGGCAATCAGCAGGCGGTAGGCGGTGGGTGAACCGGTGAGGTTGGTGATGGCGTATTTGTTGATCACCCGGCAGGTGCTTTCCAGGGTGAAGGGGCCGTCGTAGAAGGTGATCGGGTGGCCCAGGCCCAGAGGGCCGGTAACGCCGAAGTAGATGCCGTAGGCCCAGCCCGGGTCGGCGACGTTCCAGAACGCGTCTTCGGGGCGCAAGTCCACGGCGTCGCGGGTGTAGGCCTGGAACGCAACGATGGCCTTGAGCGGCACTTCCAGGGCTTTCGAGGGGCCGGTGGTGCCCGAGGTGAACATCAGCAGGAACGGGTCTTCGCCGGTCAGCAGCACGGGCTCGCACTGGGCCGGGTACTGCTCCAGCTCGGCCCAGAAGCTGAAATCGCCGCGCACGATGCCCTGGCCCTTGGCGCCTGCGACCGTGACGATGGTCGGGCATTCGGCGACTTCCGCCAGCTTGGGCCGGTTCACCGCGTCGCTGACCACAATCCTGGCCTTGGAGCTGTTGAGGCGGTGCTCGATGGCCTTGGGGCCGAAAGCGGTGAACAGCGGTTGGTACACCGCGCCAATGCGCCAGGTGGCCAGCACCGTGATCAAGAGTTCGACATTGCGCGGCAGCAACCCGGCGATCTTGTCGCCCTTGCCGACCCCCTGGGCCAGGAAGAAGTTGGCCAGGCGTGCGGCCTTGTCCTGCAACTCGGTGAAGGTATAGGTGGCGCTACTACCGTCCCGGCCCTCCCAGAACAGCGCGATGCGCCCGGGCAAGGCATGCCGGTCGCAGCACTCGACACAGGCATTGAGGGCTGAGAGCGAGCCCGCGAGGGCGGACTCCATGGTGTGCTGATAATCGAATTCCTTGATAGCGGACAGGTAGTTGCGCATTGCCAGAATCCCTCACTGTTCTTATTAGGATGGGAACCTCATGAAAATCAGGGAAATACTGGCGCCAGAGCCCTTGCGGGACAATGGTCAAAGCTATCAAGTTGCGTGACCGGTTTGGCCAAGAGCCCGAGCGGCGCCAGCGAGATTGCCGCGACCGCGGGAGTGGTGCGAGGCTTGCGGGCCTCTTCGCCGGCAAGCCGGCTCCTACAGGGAACTGCACGGACTGTCTGACTGCTGTAGGAGCTGGCTTGCCAGCGAAGGCGCCCGCACAGGCGGCACAAGGCTCAAGGGCCTCTTCGCCGGCAAGCCGGCTCCTACAGAGAGCTGCGCGGTCTATCTGACTGCTGTAGGAGCTGGCTTGCCAGCGAAGGCGCCCGCCCAGGCGGTGCAAGGCTCAAGGGCCTCTTCGCCGGCAAGCCGGCTCCTACGGGGAACCGCACGGACTGTCTGACGGCTGTAGGAGCTGGCTTGCCAGCGAAGGCGCCCGCCCAGGCGGCACAAGACTCAAGGGCCCTCTTCGCCGGCAAGCCGGCTCCTACGAGAGGTGCGGGTCGTTGAGGATCAGGCTGCGATAATGCCCGGGGTTGGAGCCCGACCATTTGCGAAAGGCTTTGTAGAACGAACTGGTGTCGGCAAACCCCAGGCGCCCGGCAATCTCGGCAAAGCTGATCTGCGGCTCGGCCAGCCAGACGATAGCCAGTTCCTTGCGCACGCTGTCCTTGAGCGCCTGGTAGCTCTGGCCTTCTTCAGCCAGGCGCCGACGCAAGGTCGAGGCGGAGATGCACAGGCTCTGGGCCAGGCTTTCGCTCTCGGGCCACTGCTCCCCGGGGAGTTGCCGCAACTGGTGCTTGATACGACTGGCCAGGCTCTCGGGGTCGCGGTATTTGACCAGGATGTTGGCCGGGGCATGGGCCAGAAAACGCTTGAGCTCGTCCTCGCTGCGCTTGATCGGCAGGTCCAGGCAGTCGGCAGCAATGATCATCCGCGTGCGTGGCCGCTCGAAACGCAGGTTGTCGGAGAACATCACCCGATAGTCGTCGCAGAAATCCGGCTGCGGGCAGCGCAGCTCGATGGCCAGGATCGGAATCCGCCGCCCCGCCAGCCAGCAGGCCACGCCGTGGACGATCATCCAGTAGGTGAAGTAGGTAAAGGCCCGCCGCGGCTCGTGTTCATCCTCCAGCAAAACGATTTCCGCCAGGCTCTGCTGGTGCACCAGTTGCGCCGGCATGCGCTCGAACATCAGCGTCAGAAAACCCAGCACCGAGTCCAACCCGCTGGCCAGGGTCGGCTGGGCCATGGCCGAGCGGCAGAGAAAGGCCAGGCTGCCGGATTTCAGGCGGCGCGGGTCCATGCCGAAGAACTCGTCGTCCAGGCGCCGCGCCAGCAGGCGCCAGAGCCGTGCGTAGGCACTGGCCGGAACCCGCGCTGTGCCCTGCTGCAAGCCTGCCGGATCGATGCCGACCTTGTTCAGCACTTCATCGGTGGCGGCGCCCGGCGCGCAGCTTTGCAGCAGCGCCTCGCGCACCAGTTGCATGGAGATGGTGTCTTTTTCCGACATCGCGGCCAACGGTTTACTCAGTCCTGGGACGGCCATCTTAGGCAGTGACCGGGAAAAAGCCAGTGGGCTTTGGGCTAAGTGGCAACCCCTCCTGCGGGGCAAAACCAATACGCATCTGCAAGGTCGCGAACAAGCCCAGGCGCCAGTTAGTCCCGCAGAGCGTCTGCCCAAGCCAAGGTCCCCGTGACAGGCCAGTGCAAAAAAGTATCAATTCAAGTGTCAGGGATGATTTGTCAGCACCGCGTTTGAGGGCTGTAATCAGCCCACATTCTTCCTGGCATCCGGAAGACATAACAACAATAACCGTCCTTCTGCAGCCCTCAGCGGCGCAGGACAGGAGTGAACGATGAAACCCTGCAGCAAAGCCCTGCTCCTCACCACCTGCATGACCCTGAGCAGCGTCACCCTTGGCGCCCAGACCCTGACCATCGCCACCGTCAATAACAGCGATATGATCCGCATGCAGAAACTCTCGAAGACCTTCGAGGCCGAGCACCCGGACATCAAGCTGAACTGGGTGGTGCTGGAAGAGAACGTGCTGCGCCAGCGCCTGACCACCGACATCGCCACCCAGGGCGGCCAGTTCGACGTGCTCACCATCGGCATGTACGAAGCCGCACTCTGGGGCGCCAAGGGCTGGCTGCAACCGATGCAGGACCTGCCGGCCAACTATGAGCTGGACGATGTCTTCCCTTCGGTGCGCGAAGGCCTGTCGGTCAAGGGCACGCTCTATGCCCTGCCGTTCTACGCCGAAAGCTCCATGACCTACTACCGCACCGACCTGTTCAAGGAGGCCGGCCTGAGCATGCCCGAGCGGCCGACCTGGGAGCAGATCGGCGAATTCGCCGCCAAGCTCAACAAGCCTGACCAGGAGCAATACGGCCTGTGCCTGCGGGGCAAGGCCGGCTGGGGCGAAAACATGGCGCTGATCGGCACCCTGGCCAACAGCTACGGGGCGCGCTGGTTCGATGAGAAGTGGCAGCCGGAGTTCACTGGGCCGGAGTGGAAGAACGCGCTGACCTTCTACGTCGACAACATGAAGAAATCCGGCCCGCCGGGGGCTTCGAGCAACGGCTTCAACGAAAACCTGGCGCTGTTCAACAGCGGCAAGTGCGCGATCTGGGTCGATGCCAGCGTCGCCGGCTCCTTCGTCACCGACCAGAGCCAGAGCAAGGTCGCCGAGCATGTGGGCTTCACCTACGCGCCGCATCAGGTCACCGACAAGGGCAGCGCCTGGCTGTACTCCTGGTCGCTGGCGATCCCCACCAGCTCCAAGGCCAAGGAGGCGGCCAAGACCTTCACCACCTGGGCCACCTCCAGGGAGTACGCGGCCCTGGTGGCCGAGAAGGACGGCATCGCCAATGTACCGCCGGGCACCCGGGCCTCCACCTACAGCGAGGCCTACATGCAGGCCGCGCCGTTCGCCAGGGTCACCCTGGAATCGCTGAAGGTCGCCGACCCGAGCAAGCCGACCCTCAAGCCGGTGCCCTACATCGGTATCCAGCTGGTGACCATTCCCGAGTTCCAGGCCATTGGCACCCAGGTGGGCAAGTTGTTCTCCGCCGCGCTGATCGGCCAGACCACGGTGGATCAGGCCCTGGCTGCGGCGCAGCAGACCACCGAACGGGAAATGAAACGCGCCGGCTACCCCAAATAGCCCGGCCGTCCCTGTAGGAGCCGGCTTGCCGGCGAAGAGGCCCTTGAGCCTTGTGCTGTCCTGGCGGACGCCTTCGCTGGCCAGCCAGCTCCTACCTCCGCCGACAATGCCAGCGCGGTGTCGCGCGCCCCTTGTACCCAATTGGTTGTGACCCTCATGAATACCTCGACTGCCAAGCTGCATGTGCAACCGCAGGCGGCGCCCCGCAAAAGCCGCCTGGCCAACCCCGGCTGGTTCCTGGTCAGCCCCTCGGTGGCGCTGTTGCTGCTGTGGATGATCGTGCCCCTGGGCATGACCCTGTACTTCTCCCTGATCCGCTACAACCTGCTCTACCCCGGCGAAAACCAGTTCGTCGGCCTGGAGAACTTCAGCTACTTCCTCACCGACTCGGGCTTCCTGCCCGGGGCCACCAATACCCTGCTGCTGGTGGGCAGCGTGCTGCTGATCAGTGTGGTACTCGGGGTGCTGATCAGCGCCCTGCTGGAGGCCAGCGAGTTCTTCGGCCGCGGCCTGGTGCGGGTGCTGCTGATCTCGCCGTTCTTCATCATGCCGACGGTGGGTGCGCTGATCTGGAAGAACCTGATCTTCCACCCGGTGTCGGGGATCCTCGCAGCCGTGTGGAAGCTGTTCGGTGCCCAGCCGGTGGACTGGCTGGCCCACTACCCGCTGCTGTCGATCATCATCATCGTGTCCTGGCAGTGGCTGCCGTTCGCCATCCTGATCCTGATGACCGCCATGCAGTCCCTGGACCAGGAACAGAAAGAAGCCGCGCGCCTGGACGGCGCCGGGCCCATCGCGATCTTCTGGCACCTGACCCTGCCCCACCTGGCGCGGCCGATTGCCGTGGTGGTGATGATCGAGACCATCTTCCTGCTCTCGGTGTTCGCCGAAATCTTCACCACCACCAACGGCGGCCCGGGCTATGCCTCGACCAACCTCGCCTACCTGATCTACAACCAGGCGCTGGTGCAGTTCGACGTGGGCATGGCTTCGGCCGGCGGCCTGATTGCCGTGGTCATCGCCAATATCGCCGCGATCATCCTGGTACGGATGATCGGCAAAAACCTGACTGACCAGCCCTGAGGTGCGCGCCATGACCCTGCAACAATCCCGACGCCTGCAAAGCCTGCTGCTGGGCACCCTGGCCTGGGCCATCGCGATCCTGATCTTCTTCCCGATCTTCTGGATGGTGCTGACCAGCTTCAAGACCGAGATCGACGCCTTCGCCACGCCGCCGCAGTTGATCTTCAGCCCGACGCTGGAAAACTACCTGCACATCAACGAGCGCAGCAACTACCTGGCCTTCGCCTGGAACTCGGTGGTGATTTCCTTCAGTGCCACCGCCCTGAGCCTGCTGATCGCGGTCCCGGCGGCCTACTCCATGGCCTTCTACGAGACCCGTAACACCAAGCGCACCCTGCTGTGGATGCTCTCCACCAAGATGCTGCCACCGGTGGGGGTGCTGATGCCGATCTACCTGCTGGCCAAGAGTTTCGGCCTGCTGGACACGCGCATCGCGCTGATCCTGATCTACACCCTGATCAACCTGCCGATCGTGGTGTGGATGGTGTACACCTACTTCAAGGACATCCCCCGGGACATCCTCGAAGCCGCGCGCCTGGACGGCGCCACCCTGCTCCAGGAAATGCTTCGGGTGTTGCTGCCCATCGCCAAGGGCGGCCTGGCCTCGACGGTGCTGCTGTCGCTGATCCTGTGCTGGAACGAAGCGTTCTGGTCGCTCAACCTGACCTCCTCCAACGCCGCGCCGCTGACCGCTCTGGTTGCCTCCTACTCCAGTCCAGAAGGGCTGTTCTGGGCCAAGCTCTCGGCGGTCTCGACCCTGGCCTGTGCGCCGATCCTGATCTTCGGCTGGATCAGCCAGAAGCAGCTGGTGCGCGGCCTGTCCTTTGGCGCGGTGAAATGACCCGCATGCCCCATCCAGCCTGATCCAGACCCTGTCGCCGCAGTTCCGCGCTCATGCCGCCGGATGCTGCGGTCCAGCAACCTACACAGTGAGCGGAGGCCCGTCATGGCCCACCTGAAAATCAACAATCTGCAAAAAGGTTTCGAAGGCTTTTCCATCATCAAGGGCATCGACCTTGAGGTGAACGACAAGGAGTTCGTGGTTTTCGTCGGCCCCTCGGGCTGCGGCAAGTCGACCCTGCTGCGGCTGATTGCCGGGCTTGAGGAGGTCAGCAGCGGCAGCATCGAGCTGGACGGTCGCGACATCACCGAAGTCAGCCCGGCCAAGCGCGACCTGGCCATGGTGTTCCAGACCTATGCCCTGTACCCGCACATGAGCGTGCGCAAGAACATGTCCTTCGCCCTGGACCTGGCCGGGGTCGACAAGGCCCTGGTGCAGCAGAAGGTCGACGAGGCGGCGCGCATCCTCGAACTGGGGCCGATGCTCGAGCGCAAGCCCAAGCAGCTCTCCGGCGGCCAGCGCCAACGGGTGGCCATCGGTCGGGCCATCGTGCGCAACCCGAAGATCTTCCTCTTCGACGAACCGCTGTCCAACCTCGACGCCGCCTTGCGGGTGCAGATGCGCCTGGAGCTGGCACGCCTGCACAAGGAGTTGCAGGCCACCATGATCTACGTGACCCACGACCAGGTGGAAGCCATGACCCTGGCGGACAAGGTGGTGGTGCTCAACGCCGGCCGGGTGGAGCAAGTGGGCTCGCCCCTGGAGCTGTACCACAGCCCGGCCAACCTGTTTGTCGCGGGCTTTCTCGGCACGCCGAAGATGGGTTTCCTCAAGGGCAGCATCACCCAGGCCGACGGCCAGGGCTGCGAGGTGCAACTGCAGGCCGGGGCGCGCCTGCGCCTGGCGCAGAGTGGCGCGCAACTCTGCGTGGGCAGTGCGGTGACCCTGGGCATCCGCCCCGAGCACCTGGAGCTGGGAGCCGCCGGCCCTGGCAGCCTGCAAGTCACTGCAGACGTCGCCGAGCGCCTGGGCAGCGACACCTTCTGCCATGTCCGCACCGCGTGCGGCGAAGCCCTGACCCTGCGCATCCGTGGTGACCTGGCCAGCCGCTACGGCGAACAGCTGAACCTGCACCTGGACCCGGCGCACTGCCACTTATTCGATGCCCAAGGTGTCGCCATCCCGCGTGCCCTGCGCGCCGCTGCCTGATCCCAGAGAGCCCCTGCATGAAACTCAAGCGCTTCAACCTCAGCCAACTGCCGCCCCAGGTGCGGCTGCCCGCCTACACTGCGGCCGACACTCGCCAAGGCATGGTGCACATCGGCGTCGGTGGCTTCCACCGGGCCCACCAGGCCTATTACACCGACGCCCTGATGAACCAGGGCCTGGGCCTGGACTGGAGCATCTGCGGATTTGGCCTGCGCCCCGAGGACCGCCGCGCCCGGGATGACCTGGCGGGCCAGGACTACCTCTACACCCTGTTCGAACTGGGAGATGGCGACAACCATGAAGTGCGGGTGATCGGCTCCATCAGCGAAATGCTGCTGGCCGAGGACGGTGCCCAAGCGCTGATCGACAAGCTCGCCAGCCCGCAGATCCGCATTGTCTCGCTGACCATCACCGAGGGCGGCTACTGTATCGACGACAGCAGCGGCGAGTTCATGATCCACCTGCCGCAGATCCAGCACGACCTGGCCCATCCCCAGCAACCGCGTACCGTGTTCGGTTTCCTCTGCGCCGCCCTGGCCCGGCGCCGGGCCGCGGGGATCCGCGCCTTTACCCTGATGTCATGCGATAACCTGCCGCACAACGGCGCGGTGACCCGCAAGGCGTTGCTGGCGTTCGCCGCCCGGCGTGACGCCGACCTGCACGACTGGATCGCCGAACAGGTGAGCTTTCCCAATGCCATGGTCGACCGCATCACCCCCATGACCAGCACCGCCCACCGCCTGCAGTTGCACGATCAGCACGGCATCGACGATGCCTGGCCGGTGGTCTGCGAACCCTTCGTGCAGTGGGTCCTGGAGGACAATTTCGTCAACGGCCGTCCGGCCTGGGAACAGGTCGGCGTGCAGTTCACCGATGACGTCACGCCCTATGAAGAGATGAAGATCAAGCTGCTCAACGGCAGCCACCTGGCCCTGACCTACCTGGGTTTTCTCAAGGGCTACCGCTTCGTCCACGAGACCATGAACGACCCGCTGTTCGTCGCCTACATGCGTGCCTACATGGACCTCGACGTCACCCCACAGCTGGCGCCGGTGCCGGGCATCGACCTGGCGGCCTACAAGGACACCCTGGTCCAGCGCTTTTCCAACCAGGCGATCGCCGACCAACTGGAGCGGGTGTGCAGCGACGGTTCGTCGAAGTTTCCCAAATTCATCGTGCCGACCCTCAACCGCCTGATCGCCGATGACCGCGACACTGAACGCGCGGCCCTGGTGGTAGCGGCCTGGGCCCTGTACCTCAGGGGCGTGGACGAGAATGGCCTGGAGTACCGGATCCCCGATCCCCGGGCCGAGTTCTGCCAGGCCCTGGTGGCCGACGACAGCCTGCTGACCCAGCGGTTGCTGGCGGTGGAGGAAATCTTCGGCCCGGCAATCCGCCACTCCAGCGCCTTTGTCCAAGCCTTCGAACAGTGCTTCAACAGCCTGCGCGAGCACGGCGTGAGCGCTACCCTGGAGCGTCTGCTGGCCAGGCAGGCCGCCTGAAGCGCGCCACCGGGCCAGGTTCGCCTGGCCTGAGCGAGCGCCGTCGGATCCGGCAGTGGGCACCTGGCACAACCCGCGAGGCCTTAGCACCTCAAACCAGCGCAGCAATGGCGACAGGGATCGACAACCAATGAAGACCACCGCAACGCTTTACCTGGGGATCGACTGCGGCACCCAAGGCACCAAGGCCCTGATCCTCGACAGTCACAGCGGCCAGGTCCTGGGGCTGGGCGCCGCGCCCCACAGCCTGATCAGCGGCGCCCATGGCCGCCGTGAGCAGGACACCGGGCAATGGCTGCAGGCCTGCATCGACGCTACTCGGCAGGCCTTGCAGGCGGCCGGCGTGGATGGCCAGCAGATTCTCGGGGTTGGCGTCTCCGGCCAGCAGCACGGCCTGGTGCTGCTCGATGACCAGGGCCAGGTGCTGCGCCCGGCCAAGCTCTGGTGCGACACCGAAACCCTGGCGCAAAACCAGCGCCTGCTGGATTACCTGGGCGGCGAACAGGGCTCCCTGGACCGCCTCGGGGTGGTCATTGCACCGGGCTACACGGTATCCAAGCTGCTCTGGACCCGGGAACAGTACCCGCAGTTGTTCCAGCGCATCGCCCAGGTCCTGCTGCCCCACGACTACCTGAACTACTGGCTCACCGGGCGTTGCTGCAGCGAATACGGCGACGCGTCCGGCAGCGGCTATTTCAATGTTCGCAGCCGCGACTGGGACCGCGCGCTGCTGGCCCACATCGACCCCGAGGGACGCCTGGAACAGGCCCTGCCGGAGCTGATCGAAGCCCACCAGCCCGTCGCCCGGATACGTCCGCCAATCGCCCGGCTGCTGGGCATCAACCCACGGGCACTGGTGTCCAGCGGCGGTGGCGACAACATGCTGGGGGCCATCGGCACGGGCAATATCCAACCAGGCATCATCACCATGAGCCTGGGCTCGTCCGGCACCGTGTACGCCTACGCCGATGAACCGCCAGCCAGCCCCCAGGCCTCGGTGGCCAGCTTCTGCTCCTCCAGCGGTGGCTGGCTACCACTGATCTGCACCATGAACCTGACCAATGCCACGACTCTGGTGCGCGAGCTGCTGGGCCTGGACCTGGCGAGCTTCAACCAGCGGCTGGGGCAAGCGCCGATCGGCGCCGAGGGCCTGTGCCTGTTGCCGTTTTTCAACGGCGAGCGGGTGCCCGCCCTGCCCCATGCCCAGGGCAGCCTGCTGGGCATGACCCTGGATAACCTGACCCAGGCCAACCTGTGCCGGGCGGTGGTGGAAGGCACTACCTTCGGCTTGCGCTATGGTCTCGACCTGCTGCGCGCCAATGGCTTGCACAGTCGCAGCATCCGCTTGATTGGTGGCGGATCGAAAAGTCCGCTGTGGCGACAGATCGTCGCCGATATCATGGACACCCCGGTAATCTGCACCGGGCAGGCCGAAGCGGCGGCGTTGGGCGCAGCGATCCAGGCCGCCTGGTGCCACGGCCGCGAAAGCGACCCGAGCCTGGACCTGACGTCAATCTGTGAACGTTGTGTCAGCCTCGACCCGGCCAGCCAAACCTGGCCCGTCCCCGAGCACGTGAAGGCCTACGGGCCGGTGTATGAACGCTATCGACAGCATCTGGCAACCCTTTGAAGAGCGAATGACTATGTATCTGGTGTGTGGCGAGGCGCTGTTCGACTTTTTCAGCGCGGATCAGGCAAGTACCCAGGCAAACACCGTGGATTTCCGCGCCATTGCCGGGGGTTCTCCGTTCAACGTGGCCGTGGGTTTGCGCCGACTGGGCATCGATGCCGGATTACTGGCCGGCCTGTCCAGCGATTACCTGGGCCAGCGCTTGCGCCGGGTGCTGGACACCGAGGGCGTGAACACCGACTACCTGCAGACCTTCGACGCCCCCACGACCCTGGCGATGGTGGCCGTGGGCAGCGACGGCTCGCCCCACTACAGTTTCCGCGGCGAAGGCTGCGCCGACCGGCAGTTGCTGGAGGCGCACTTGCCACTGCTGGGCGAAGCGATACGCGGGCTGCACATCGGCTCTTTTTCCCTGGTGGTGCAGCCGATCGCCGACACCCTGCTGGCCCTGGTACGCCGCGAGCAGGGGCGACGCCTGATCAGCCTCGACCCCAATGTTCGGCTCAACCCGCAACCGGATATCCAGCTGTGGCGCCAACGCATTGGCGAACTGGTGAAACATGCCGACCTGATCAAGGTCAGCGACGAGGACCTTGACCTGCTGTACCCCGGGCAAGCGCCGCAAACCCTGATCCAGGGCTGGCTGCAGCAGCGCTGCCAACTGGTGTTCCTGACCCGGGGCGGGCAAGGCGCGAGTGTCTTCAGTCGCCGTCACGGCCACTGGTCGGTGCCGGCGCAGCAGGTCAAGGTGGCCGACACCGTGGGGGCCGGCGACACCTTCCAGGCAGCGCTGATCGCCTGGTTGACCGAGCAAGGCCTGGATTCACCCCAGGGCCTGGAACAGCTGAGCCGCGAACAGATCGATGCCCTGCTGCGTTTCGCCGTCAACGCCGCGGCCCAGACCTGCACCCGCACCGGCCCGGACCTGCCGTACCGGCATCAACTCCCGTAGGAGCCGGCTTGCCGGCGAAGAGGCCCGCGAGCCTTGCGCAATTGCGGATGCCGTCTTCGCTGGCAAGCCAGCTCCTACACAAGCCAGCCCCTGCGCAAGCCAGTTCCTACAAGGGGCATCTCCGTTGCGCCGCTGCAGGAGTCGGCGGTCAGAGCAGTGAGAAGTTGTAGCTGACGATCAGCCGGGTCTCGTCCATGTCGCGGGCGATCTTCTGGTAGTTGCTGCGGTAGGTGGCATTGCGCAGGCGCAGGCTGACATCCTTGAACGTGCCGCTCTGCACCACGTACTTGAGCTCGCTGTCGCGCTCCCATTCGCGGCCTTCGCGCAGGCTGCCCGGGACCTTGATGTGGTCGCCGCTGACGTAGCGGGTCAGGAAGCTCAGGCCATTGAGGCCAATGGCCTTGAAGTCATAGTCATAGCGCAGTTGCCAGGAACGCTCCTGGATCGCGGCGAAGTCGTTGACCTGCACGTAGTTCACCAGATACGGGTTGCTGCCATCCAGGTAAGGCATCGAGTTGTCGCCGTACATGCGCTGCCAGCCGGCACTGAACACGTGCCCAGCCACGCTGTAGCCGAGCATGGTGCTCAGGGCGCGGTTGTCGATGCCGCCGGCGCGCTCGGCGCCAGTGTCGGCACTCTTGAGCAGGCGCAGGTCGCCTTTGAGCACGCCGGGCCCCAGGGGCTGGTTGGCCAGCAGGCCGACAAAATGCTGACGGTAGATGTCTTCCAGCTCGGCGTAGTGGTACTGGCCGGTCAGGCGGTCGTTGAACTTGTAGTCCAGCCCATAGGTGTCGAAGTGATCCGCCGTGGTGTTGCAGGCATAGCGCTTGTTCTTGCAGTGCACGCGGATGTCCTGGGCATCGCTGGAGTCACGTGCGGTGTAGCGGTTCAAGCGGGCCGCGGTCAGCGTCAGGTCCTTGACCTCCCGGGAAGTCAGCAGCGCGCCGTTGAACATGGTGGGCAGCAGGCGCCCGTCGTTGTACTTGAGCAGTGGCAGGTCCGGCAACTGGGCGCCGTACTTGAATACCGTCTGCGAGACCCGGACCTTGGCGGTCAACCCCAGCTTGGCGTACTGGTCCGCCGAACCCCGCGGGTCATGACCGCTGGAAGGCAGCAAGCCGCTGTTGCTGCGGTCGGGGCTGGAATCGAGCTTGATCCCCAGCATGCCCAGGGCATCCAGGCCGAAACCCACTGTGCCCTCGGTGTAGCCCGATTGCAGGTTGAGAATAAAGCCCTGGGCCGACTCCTCACGCTTGGACGCCCCCTGGTCGGTGCTGGTGTGGCCGTCACGAAAATCCCGGTTGAAGTAGATCGTACGCGACTCCAGCTTGGCGCTGCTGTCCTCGAAAAAGCCATCGGCGTTGGCCTGCGGGGCAAAACCTGCGCACAGGACGGCGGCTCCGAGCCCCAGCAGCGGGCACGGATTGAGTAAAGGGAAAGGGGGACGCATGAACAGGCTCCAGCAGAAAATCAGTGACGCGCGGTAAAGAAAGACCCAGGGGAAATTCACCCTGCAAATCAAAGAGTGCAAGTTGAATTGATTGAATCAATGAAGACCGACAATGGTGGCAGATCGCCTTGTCCTGCCCAACCCGACTTTAGTCGGACCTGGCCTGAGCAGCACCTCGAGAAGCCTGGTAAAAATCACAAAAAACCTATCAATTTCAACAGTTTTTACTGATTTCTCGAGGCGTCAATAAAACCTCCTACTCGATCATAATCAACACTATGAATGGTGCCTCGCTAGTCGACAATGGCAAAAAAACATCACCGCTCAGGTCGAAAATGTTGCCATTCGTCGGTTTTTTTTAGATTTCTCACGCTGTAAACAAGTATTTGACGCTTTCCATGATGACCATCATGAATAGATATAAATCATTGTTTTATATGGATTTTATCCATAACGAAAATTAAATAAAACAGCAGTGTCATTTATGTAACACGGATAAACGTCAATTAACCGCCTCATCATTGTGATAGTGTCAAAAAAAGAGCGTGATAGCGGCCTTGTGCCATAACCCTTTCAGAACGGTGAGCGATGTCCTCACCCAACACTCATCATGGACGAGGTCATTTCCTTGGAAGTCAGCGTTTTTGGTACTGGCTATGTCGGTCTGGTACAAGCAGTCGCTCTCGCCGATGTTGGGCATAACGTGGTCTGTGTCGATATCGACAGCCACAAGATCGCCCAACTGCAGCGTGCCATTCCACCGATTCACGAACCGGGCCTGGCGACCCTGATCGAAGAGAATCAAAAAGCCGGCCGACTGCATTTCACCACCCAGGCCAGCGACGCCGTGAGCCATGGGCAAGTGATCTTCATCGCAGTCGGCACCCCCTCCAATGAAGACGGCTCGGCGGACCTCGACCATGTCCTGGCGGTGGCCCGCAACATTGCCTGCCTGATGCTCAGCGACAAGACCTTGGTGATCAAGTCCACGGTGCCGGTGGGCACCGCCGACCTGGTGATCGAGACCGTCGCCGAGCAACTGGCCGATCTGGGCAAGTCCGAGCTGCGGGTGCATGTGGTCTCCAACCCGGAGTTCCTCAAGGAAGGCTCGGCCGTGGCCGACTGCATGCGCCCGGACCGGATCATCGTCGGTTGCTCCCACGAGCAGCCGCGCCAGCAGTTGAGCGAACTGTACGCGCCGTTCAACCACAACCATGACCGCCTGATGTTCATGGACAACCGCAGCGCCGAGCTGGTCAAGTACGCGGCCAACGCCATGCTCGCCACGCGCATCAGCTTCATGAACGAGATGGCCAACCTGGCCGAACGCCTGGGGGTAGACATCAACGCCGTGCGCAAGGGCATCGGCGCCGACCCGCGGATCGGTTACCACTTCATCTACCCCGGTGCCGGTTTCGGCGGCTCGTGCTTCCCCAAGGACCTGCGGGCGCTGATCCACACCGCCGAGAGCCACGGCCTGGAGCCGCACATGCTCAAGACCGTGCGCGACGTCAACGAGCAGCAGCGCCATGTGTTGTTTCGCAAGCTCAAGGCGCACCTGGGCGACAACCTCCAGGGCAAGGTGATCGCGCTCTGGGGCCTGGCCTTCAAGCCCAACACCGATGACATGCGCGAAGCCACCAGCCGCTACCTGATGGAGGCACTGTGGGACGCCGGGGCCAAGGTCTATGCCTACGACCCGGAAGCCATGACCGAATGCCGGCGCCTGTACGGCTACCGCGACGACCTGCACCTGTGTGCAACCCGCGACGACACCCTGCAATGCGCCGACGCCCTGGTGATCTGCACCGAGTGGAAGGCCTTTCGCGTGGTCGACTTCAAGCTGCTGCGGGACAAGCTCAACGATCGCCTGGTCGTCGACGGACGCAACCTCTACAACCCGCAACAAGCGGCGGATGCCGGGCTGCACTACCTGAGCATCGGCCTGCCCTACCGTGTGCCCGAGGCTCTGAGCGCATGAATATCCTGATCACCGGGGCCGCCGGGTTTATCGGCGCCCATACCGCACTGCGTTTGCTCAAGGATGGGCACCAGGTCACCGGGCTGGATAACTTCAACGACTACTACGACCCCCAGCTCAAGCACGACCGGGTGCGCTGGGTGGAACAGCAGGTGGGGCACTTTCCCCTGCTGCGCCAGGACCTGGCCGACAGCGAGGGCCTGGAGCGACTGTTCGCCGAAGTCCGTCCCCAGGTGGTGATCAACCTCGCCGCCCAGGCCGGAGTGCGTTACTCCCTGGAGAACCCCAAGGCCTACCTGGACAGCAACCTCACCGGCTTTCTCAACCTGCTGGAGATGTGCCGGCGCTACCCGGTGCAGCACCTGATCTACGCCTCTTCAAGCTCGGTGTACGGCGCCAACCAGCAGACCCCGTACAAGGTCAGCGACAACGTCGACCACCCGCTGTCGCTGTACGCCGCGAGCAAGAAAGCCAACGAACTGATGGCCCACAGCTACAGCCACCTGTTCGGCGTGCCCGCCACCGGCCTGCGGTTCTTCACCGTCTACGGTCCCTGGGGCCGGCCGGACATGTCGCCGATCCTGTTCGCCGACGCCATCAGCCAGGGCCGGCCGCTGAAACTGTTCAACTATGGCATGCACCAGCGCGACTTCACCTACATCGACGACATCGTCGAATCCCTGGTACGCCTGCTGGGCAAGCCGCCAACGCGCGACCCGCTGTGGGACCGCGAACAGCCGGACCCGTCCACCAGCATGGCGCCCTGGCGCCTGTTCAACATCGGCGGCCAGCGCCCGGTGGAACTCAAGGACTACGTGGCGACCCTGGAAAAGCTCCTCGGCCACCAGGCCCAGGTGGAATACCTGCCCCTGCAGCCTGGCGACGTGCTCAACACCTGCGCCGATGTCAGCGCCCTGGAAAACCTCACCGGTTTCGGCCCGCAAGTGCCCCTGGAAGACGGCTTGAGCCATTTCGTCCAGTGGTACCAGAGCTACTACCAGCGCGGCGCTTCCTGAGCCGCGGCTCGCCTCCCTGCTCGTTTTCTCCCAACCCTTTGCAATGGAAGTACTTCCGGTGGATATGGAAAGACCCTTCTCCGCGCCTGCAACCGAGGCGCCTGCACCGGCGCGCATCGATCGCCGCAACGATTCGTTCCGGCGCAAGGTCCAGGCCGCCATCGATCTGCAGCAGCACGGCTGGATCAGCGGTCGCAACGGCGGCCGCTCCTGGACCCTGTCACGCAGCAAGCGCCTGACCTCGGCACTGCTGGCGGCACTGCTGCTGGTGCTGCTGTCGCCGCTGCTGCTGGGTGTGGCCCTGCTGATCAAGCTCACCAGCCCGGGCCCGGTGTTCTTCGTGCAATTGCGCACCGGTTTTCGTGGCCGGCGCTTTGGCATGTACAAGTTCCGCACCATGGTGGTCAACGCCGAAGCCCTGAAGGATTCGGTGCGCCATCTGAACAAGCACGGCCCGGACTCGGTGGACTTCAAGATCGACCGCGACCCGCGGATCACCGGGATCGGCGGCTTCCTGCGCCGTACCAGCCTCGACGAGCTGCCGAACCTGATCAATGTGGTGCTCGGCCAGATGCGCATCGTCGGCCCGCGCCCCACCTCGTTCCATGCCCAGACCTACAAGGAACATCACCTCGGCCGCCTGAGCATCTACCCCGGGATCACTGGCCTGTGGCAGGTGTCCGGGCGCAGCGATGTGGACTTCGACGGCCGGGTGACCCTCGACATGACGTACATCTTCCGGCAGAGCCCCTGGCTCGACCTGAAGATCCTGATCAAAACCCCTTTCAAGGTCCTCAACGGCCATGGAGCAAGTTGAAATGGCGGCAGCAACCTTAGCCAGTCTGAACATCCAGAGCCCCAGCGAAAGCAACCTGGCAGTCACCGTGCTCGACCAGGAGTTGCGGGTGATCCTGCTGACGGCGGCCAACCGCAACAGCGGCATCACCAGCAGCAGCCTGAGCATGGCCAATGAATTGGCGCGCACCAGTCGCGGCCGGGTGTTGCTGGTGGACACCAGCCTCTCGGAAAACAGCCTGACCCGGCGCCTGGACCTGGGCGAGCGCGAAGGTTTCCTCGACCTGGCCCTGGCCGATGTCCCGCCCTCCCTGGCCTCGTGCATCGAGCGCAGCGAAGCGCTGGATTTCGATTTCCTGCCCCTGGGCCGCCGCCAGCAGTACAGCGAGCGCCTGACTCCGGAACTGCTGCGCGAACTGCTGCAGGTCCTGGCCGAGGAATACCGCTTCGTGATCATCGACGGCGACCCGGTGTACAGCAGCGGCGACATCCTCACCCTGAGCACTCAGGTGGACGGTGTGGTGCTGGTGGTGCGCAGCGAGGAAACCCGCTGGGAGGTGGCCCAGGCTGCCGCGCAACGGCTGATCCAGGCCGAGGCGAAGCTGATCGGCAGCGTGTTCAACGCCCGCAAGTACTACATGCCCAAGTGGGTTTATGACCGTCTCTGACCGGCACAAGGACCGTGTAACCATGAACAAGCCAACGCTCTCCCTGCTGAGCCTGTCGCTGCTGCTGGCGGCCCTCGGCGGCTGCGTCAACCGCGAGCCGCAGCAAATGCCGGTGCAGATCCTCAGCGCCCCGGCCGACCAGGCCCAGCTCACCGAAGTCATGCCCATCGAACAGGTGCTGCGGCCCCAGGACGTGCTCGACGTGATCTTCCACATCGGCACCACCAGCCAGCAGCGCTACCTGGTGCAGCCCGGCGACCAGGTGGACGTGAGTTTCCTCACCGCGCCGGAACTGGGCGGCAGCAAGCTGGTGCTGCCCGACGGCAGCATCGACATGCCCTACGTGGGCAATATCCAGGTCGCCGGGTTGTCCGCCGAACAGGCGCGCCAGGCCCTGGAAACCCAGTACGCCAAGGTCTTGAAGAAGCCGCAGATCACCTTTTCGATCTCCCACGCCATGGCCCAGTTGGACAACCTGCGCACCAGCCTGACCAACCCGGCCACCGGCCTGAGCCGCGAGATCGTGGTCGGCTCCGACGGCCGCGCCAGCTTCCCGCTGCTGGGCAGCCTGTCGTTGCAGGGCAAGAGCCTGAGCGAGCTGCAGCGCCTGATCAACCAGCGCTATGCCAAGGAAGTCGGCCCGGTGAGCGTCGATGTGCTGCTCAAGACCACCGCCGCCAACGAGGTGTTCGTCATGGGCGAAGTCGGCCAGCCGGGGGCCTATCCGATCCGCCGGCCGATTTCGGTGCTTGAAGCCCTGACCCTGGCCAAGGGCGCCGGCCCCACCGCGCGCCTGGATTCGGTGGTGATCATGCGGCGCAAGGGCAACCAGGTCGAAGCCCGGGTCTATGACGCCGATGCGGCGCTGGACGGCAAGGCCCTGCAGTTCGCCTACCTGCAGCCCGACGACATGCTCTACGTGCCCAAGACCCGCCTGGCCAAGGCCGGCGCCCTGAGCAAGCAGCTGGCGGACGTGATCATGTTCCAGGGTGTCGGGTTCAGCTTCGGCTACCGCGTCGACAACAAAGAAACGAACAACAACTGAGTTCCCTCTTGATGACCAAGATCGAAAACTACCTGCACGAGTTCCTGCTCGTGTTCTTTGTCAATCGGCGCCTGATCAAGCGGGTGTTCCTGGGTTTCGCCGTGGTCGCGCTGCTGCTGCCGCTGGTACTCAAGCAGAGCTTCGAGATCACCGCGGAAGTCATCGTGCAGTCCAAGAAACTGTCCCAGACCGACGCCAACACCATGCTCACCCCGGACAGCGACAAGTTCATTCCGCCGTCCCTGGCCGACATGGAGACCGAGAGCAACATCCTGCGTTCGCCGACCCTGATCCGCACCACCATCGACCAGTTGCGTAGCGAGGGCCAGTTCGGTGGCAGCGAGGGCCTGTTGACCCGGCTGATCGTCAAGCCGATCCGCAATGGCCTGATCGACCCGCTGCGCAACCATGTGATCAACCCGGTGCGCGGCTTCTTCGGCCTGGCCGTGGACCCGGTGCGCGACACCAGCCTGGATGCCTTCACCGACCAGGCGGTCAAGGACCTGAAGATCGGCACCCTGCCCGGCTCCAACGTGATCTCCATCGTCTACGCCAGCCCCAATGCCGCCGAAGGCACGCGCTTCGTCGAGCGCCTGCTGGCCAACTACCTGAAGAACCGCCAGGACCTGCAATCCAACGAACTGCCCGAAGCCTTCTATGAACAGAAGAAGGCCCAGTACCAGTCGCGCCTGGATGACCTGGAAGGCAAGCGCCAGGCCCTGCTGGAAGCGGCCCACGCCTCCGACCCCAAGGAAGAGATCACCTTCCGCCTGAACGCCATCAACACCGAGGAACAATCCCTCAACGGCTACCGCGACCAGGCCCTGGAGAACCAGCGTCGCCTGGACTACCTGCAAAAGAACCTGGCCGCCGCGCGCAAGGGCAGCCTGACCGACTACACCTTCCCCTTTGCCTTCGCCAATACCGTGGACAACGTGGCTTATGAAGACCGCGAGATCAAGCAACTGGGCGAGCAACTGACCAACCTGGTCAGCCAGTACGGCACCACCGCCGACACCTACCGCGCCGACAGCGTGCCGATGCAGCAGCAGCGCGAGCAGATCACCCGGGCCCGCGCGCAATTCCTCAAGGTCGTGGAAAACCGTGTGCGCGAGCGCAGCAGCGACCTGCAGATCACCCAATCGGTCATTGCCCAGAAGACGGCGCGAATCAACGAATACAAGACCCGGGTGCGCGACCTGCAAGAAGTCCTGAGCAAGTTGCGCCAGCTGGACACTGAAATCGATGCCTTGCACAAAGCCTTCTTCACCTACACCCAGCGCTACGAAGAGAGCCGTGGCGAACGGATGATCAGTGGCGAGCTGTCCAACGCGCGGGTCCTCAGCCAGCCTTACGAACCCAGCGAGGCAGCGTTTCCCAAGCCGATGCTGATCATTCCCCTGGGCCTGCTCACCGGCCTGCTGCTGGCCATCGCCCTGGGTTATGTCTACGAGTTCTTCGACCACCGCTTCAAGCACCCGGCCCAGGTCAGTGATCACCTCGGCCTGCCGGTGCTGATGGTGCTCAATGCGGTCGAGGAGCAGCAGGTCAACCCCTACCCGCGCTGGACCTGGCGCTGGGCCTGGTATTGGGCCAAGCAGTGAGCGACCTGAGCATGGCCGCACAGCCCATCGTGCACCTGATCCACAGTGGCGGCTTCTACGGTGCCGAACGCATGCTGCTGGATCACTGCCGGGTCACACCGGGGCAGCACCGGGTGGTGTTCCTCAACGCCCCCGATGCCCTGTTGGCGCGTTTCACCGATGCCGGCGTACCGAGCCACAACTGCCGGTGCCTGAAGAGCCTGCTGGCGCACCTGCGGCAACAGCCGGGGCTGCTCAACGCGCACAACTTCAAGGCCCAGGTGTTTGCCTGGGTCTGCGCCCGACGCCTGCACCTGCCCCTGGTCCTGACCCAGCACGGCTTTACCCCGCGCAGCCTGAAACAGAAGCTCTACACCTGGACCAGCCTGCGCCTGTGCCGCAGCCGGCAGGTACGCCGGGTCGCCTGCGTGGCCCAGAGCATCGCCCAGTTGCACCTGCGGGCTGGGGTGGCCGAGAGCAAACTGCTGGTGATCCCCAATGGCCTGCCGGAGCTTGCGGTGGAACTGCCCACGGCCCCTGCGGCGCCATTGCTGCGCAGTGAAGTACGGCGCGAGGAACTGGGGCCCCTGGTGGGGTTTGTCGGCCGCCTGAGTGCGGAAAAAGGCCCGGACCTGTTCCTCGACGCACTGATCGCCCTGTGTCACCAGCGCCCGGAGCTCAAGGCCGTGCTGCTCGGGGATGGCGAGCAGAACCAGGCCCTGCGCCAGCGTATCGAAGAGGCCGGGCTGGCCCTGCGGATCCTGTTGCCGGGGTACCAGCAGGACATGCAGCCCTGGCTCAAGCGCCTCAATGTGCTGGTACTCAGTTCACGCACCGAAGGCACCCCGATGATTCTGCTCGAAGCCATGCAGGCCGGCACCCCGGTGGTGGCCTTCGCCGTGGGCGGGATTCCCGATGTGCTGCAGCACCGGCACAACGGCCTGCTGGCCAAACCCGAGGACAGTGCCGACCTGGAGCGGCAGATCGGCCAACTGCTGGATGACCCGGCCCTGGGCGAGGCGCTGGCCCAGGCCGCCCGCGCCACGCAGCGCAAGCACTATCACCTGCCGACCCTGGCGCAACGCTGGGATGAGCTGTACCGCGTTGCCAGAGAGGCCACCCCGGTATGATCGCCGCACCTTTTCTCGGGCTCCTGCTGGGCCTCGCCAGCTTGCTGCTGCTCGCCAGTCCCTGGCCGTTTCTGGCGCCGCTGGTGGTAGTCGGGCTGTTCGGCCTGGCCCTGCTCTATCGCCGGCCCGGCTGGGGCCTGCTGGGGATCTGCGCCCTGGTGCCCTTCGAAGGCCTGTTCAAGGACAGTGCGTTTTCCGGGGCCAAGCTGCTGGGCGCCTCGCTGATCCTGATCATGCTGTTCAAGCTGCTGTTGCGGCAGATCCCCGACACCCGACTGCGCAGCAACCTGTGGCGGGCCCTCGGCCCGTTCCTGCTGTGCCTGCTGCTGAGCCTGATGTACAGCGAGAACCTGCTGGTGTCCCTGGACAGCCTGCGGGAGCTGGCGGTAGGCCTGGTGCTGTTCTTCGTCACCCTGCTGATCGCCCGCGAAGTCAACCTGCTGATGCTCTGCCGCCTGCTGGCGGTGAGCGTGGCGATCACCTGCGTGATCGCCCTGGTTTCCGCCAAGTACCAGGTCGGCGGCCGCGCCATCGGCCTGTTGCAGGATGCCAACTACTTCGCCTTGCTGATCGCCATGGCAGTGCCGCCGGCGATCTTCCTCGCCCTGCGCTCACCCCACTGGCCGGTGCGGCTGTTCTGGATCGGCATCAGCCTGACCCTGATGGCCGGGATGACCAAGACCGACTCGCGCTCGGGGCTGCTGGTGGTGCTGTTCACCCTCGCCATCGGTGCCTGGCACTACCGCGACCGGCTCAAGGGCCTGCGGCCCAAGCACCTGGGGTTCGCCATGTTCGCCGTGGCGATCATCGTGCCGGTTGGGATTGCCGTGCTGCCGGCGGACTACGTGGCCCGGATCCAGTCCCTGGGCATGCTCAAGTCCGGCGCCCATTCCGCGGACACCTCCCTGGGCCGGCGCACCTCCTACCTGGTGGTGGGCGGCCAGATGATCCGCGAAAACCCACTGCTGGGCTCGGGCCTGGGGACCTTCCCGATCCACTACGCGCAGACCGGTTTCGCCAGCAGCTTCTCGGAGAACATGAACGAGCCGGACCTGTTCCGCCGGGCCCACAACACCTACCTGGAACTGTTCAGCGAACTGGGCATTCCCGGCGGCCTGAGCTTTGTTGCGCTGATGCTCATGGGCCTGCGCAACTTCGAACGGGCGCGCCTGGCATTCCTCGCCCGGGGCCAGCGCGAACAGGCCGACATCGCCACCCACCTGGGCCTGAGCCTGCTGGCCCTGGCGGTCTTCCTGCTGTTTCTCAGTGCGCCGAACCACAAGTACCTGTGGATTTTCCTGGCCCTGTCCAGCGTGCTGCGAGTGCAGGCCGAGCAAGCCTCGACGCATCCCGGCCCTAGCTGATCCGGCGCGCCCCGTGGCTGCGGGCCAGGCGCCCTCCACACCCGCCCGGCCTCGCGCCCTTGGGGGTCGGGCACGCCCTCGGCAACGGCCGCAGGCACAGGAAGCAGACCGCAGAACCCAGCGCCGTGACCCGGCGCCCATGACAACAACGCAATCTGGCCAAGGGAGGCAAAGATGCAAAGGATCAGCGTGATAGTGCCCATGTACAACGAGGCGCGTCACATCACCCGGACCCTGGACAGCGTGATTCGCGCGGCCAGGGCCGCCGCCGTCGACTGCGAATTGATCGTGGTCGACAACGGCTCCACCGATCGCGGCCCGCAGCAGGCCCGGGAACGGGGGGCGCAGGTCCTGCTGTGCCCCGGCATCAGCATCGGTGCCCTGCGCAATCGCGGGGCCGCGGTGGCCACGGGCGACTGCCTGGCGTTTCTGGATGCCGACATCGAGGTCCCCGGCAACTGGCTGCAACTCTGGCAGCAGACCCTGGAGCAACAGCGCGCGGAGGTCTTCGCCCTTGATTGCGCCGCCCCTGAAAGCGCGCCCTGGTTCGCCCGGGCCTGGCAACGTCGCAGCCTGGCTGCAGGCGGCCAGGCGCGCCTGCTGCAATGGATGCCGACCCCCAACCTGTGCCTGCAACGCATCTGGTTCGAGCGTGTCGGCGGCTTCGATGAACAGCTGCGCACCGGCGAGGACAAGGATTTTGGCCTGCGCCTGCACGCGGCTGGCGCCCGGCAGTTGAGCCTGCCACAGCCCCAGGTGTTGCACTGGGGCTTCGAAGGCAGTTGGGGTGAATGGGCCGGCAAGGAACGCTGGCGCCAGGGCAGCCATGTGCAACTGCTCAAGGGCAGCGGTTTCAATTGGCGTCTCTTGCGCTTCCCGCTGCTGTGCCTGGCCTGCGCCGCCCTGAGTGCGCTGGCCTTGCTCGGCCTGCTGCTGGGCCGGCCGGGCATCGCCGCTCTGTGCCTGCTGAGCGGCGCTCTGGCGCCCCTGGTCCTGGCCTTGCGCCAGGGCCTGCGGCAACGCGACCCGCTATTCGTCCTGCAACTCTGGCTGCTGCACTGGGTGCGCCTGCACCTGGGCGCCGCGGCCCTGGTTCAGGGTCTGTTCAACCGTTCTGCAGTGAGACCTGACCGTGGCTAAAACAATTTTCTGGCTGTGCCTGCTACTGCCCGTCTATGCCTGGGTCGGCTACCCCTTGCTGCTGGCCCTGCTCAGCCTGTTCGTCAAGCGCCGCCCCGAGGAACAGGGCCCGCCCCTGTCGGTCAGCGTGATCATCGCCGCGCACAACGAAGGCCCGCACATCGAGCACAAGCTGCGCACCCTGCTGGCGCAGGACTACCCGGCCACGGACCTGCAGATCATCCTCGCCAGCGATGGCTCCAGCGACGACACCGTGGCCACGGCCCTGGGAGTGCGCGACTCACGGGTAGTGGTCCTGGACCTGCCTCGGGTGGGCAAGGCCGGGGCGTTGAACGCCGCGGTGGAACTGGCGCGCAATGACATCCTGGTGTTCACCGATGCCGACAATCAATGGTCCAACGACACCTTGGGCAAGCTGCTCGCGCCCCTGGCCGACCCCCAGGTCGGGGCCTGTGGCGGGCACATGATCATTCCCGATCCGGGGCACAACCTGAGCCTGGGCGACAGCCTGTACCGCCACTACGAAGCCTGGCTGCGCCAAGCGGAAAACCGCACCGGCTGCATGGTCTCGGCCGACGGCGCGCTGCTGGCCCTGCGCCGGGAGCTGTTCCAGCGGATTCCACCACAGGTCAACGATGACTTCTTCCTCAGCACCTGCGCCCCGGTGGCGGGCAAGCGCATCGTCTATGTGGAAGAGGCCCAGGTCCTGGACCAGGGCGTAGACGAAGCCGGCAAGCAGTTCCGCCGGCGCATCCGGGTCACGGTCGGGGGCCTGCAGAGCCTGGCCCAGCGCCGCGAGCTGATGAATCCCTGGCGTCACGGCGCCTATGCCATCGCCCTGATCAGTCACAAGCTGATCCGCCGCCTGGCACCGGTGCTGTTGCTGCCGCTGCTGCTCAGCAGCCTGTTGCTGTGGAACGCCGGGGCCTTCTACAGCCTCAGCCTGATCGCCCAGGTGCTGGGCTACGGGGCCGGGGTGCTGGGGCTGCTGGACAGTCGCGGGCGATTGCCCAAGGTGTTTCGTCTCGCCGGCTTCGTGCTGGTGACCCTGGCCGGCATGAGTGTGGGCCTCTGGCAATTTCTCCGCGGGCAGCACTACGCCCAGTGGAACCCACAACAGAACCGCTGACATGACCCTCAAACAATCCTTCAAGCGCGTGCTCGGCAGCGCTTACCTGCACAGCCTCGGGCGCGCCCGCCTGAGCGATGCCGGGGTGGTACTGATGCTGCACCGGGTGCTGGCCGATTCCAGCACCGCGGCCAAGCCCCACCGGGCTGCCCTGTGCGTCGGCCAGAAACAGTTCGAACAGTTGCTGCGCTGGCTGCGCCGGCATTTCGACTGCGTGCCCCTGCAGCAGCTCCTGGAGCTCCCGGGCGGCGACCGGCCGCGGGTTGCGCTGACCTTCGACGACGGCTGGCGCGACAACGCCGACATCGCCTATCCGCTGCTGGAACGCTACGAAGTGCCGGCGAGCATCTTCCTCTCCACCGATTTCATCGGCAGCCACCAGGGCTTCTGGTGGGAATCCATCGGCGAAACCCTGTGGCAGCCGGGCCACGGCGCAGCCCTCCAGCCCTTGCTCGCGCAGCTGCAGGAGCTGCAACTGACGCCACCGCCGAGCCTGCTGCAGCCCGGCACCAGCGATGCGCGCAGCCGTGCGCTCGCCTGCTACTTGCAGCGCCTCAAAGGCCTGGCGCCAGAAACCTTGCAAACCCTCGCCGACAGTTGCCCCGACACTGGCGCCCCCCAGAGCCTGGACTGGGCCCAGGTCAAGCGCCTGGAGCGCTCCGGGCTGGTGCGCTTCGGGCCCCATGGGGCCAGCCACGGCATTCTCACCCGCCTCGACGCAGCGGCATTGCGCGCCGACCTGCTGCGCTCCCATGCCACACTCCGGGAGCATTGCCAGGCACCGCTGGCGGTCTACTGCTACCCCAATGGCGACCACAGCCCTGAGGTGCGCGCCGCGGTGGCCGAACTGGGCTATCGCTACGCCCTGGGCACCCGGCCCGGCCTGATCGAGGCCGAAGGCAATCCGGCGCTGGCCCTGCCCCGTATCGATGTCAGTCACGCCAGCGCCGCGCACCCTGGTCTCCTGGCCTGGCGCCTGCTCCAGGGGGCACGGGCATGAAGCGCGGCGGCTACCTGTGGCACCTGGCGCTGAGCATGGGCACGCGCCTGGCGATGATCGGCCTGCGGCTGCTGCGCAACGTGTTGCTCGCACGCTTGCTGGGGCCGGCGGACCGTGGCCTGTTCGCCCTGCTCAGCACCCTGCCGGACCTGATCGCCGCCCTCACCAGCGGCGGCCTCAATACCGCCGTTGGCTATGACGCCGCGCGCCAGCGGCCCATGGGCCTGTTGCTGACCCAGGTGCTGGTCTATGGCTGCCTGCTGGCCAGCCTGTTGACCCTGGCGGGCCTGGCACTGATGAACACCGTCGGCAGCCAGTGGGACCTCAGCCTGCAACTGGGGGACCTGGCCTGGCTGTTGCTGCTGGCAGTGCCGATTACCGTGCTCAAGAGCGGGCTGTTGACCCTGCACAACGCCGATGGCCGGGTCGAGGCCTTCAACGCCTTGCGCCTGCTGGAGTCCCTGGTGCCGCTGCTGCTGTTCGTCGGCCTGTGGTGGATCTGGCGCGACCAGCCACTGTCGGCCGCCGTGCTCAGCTGGCTGGGCGGTACCTTGCTGGTGGTGGTGGTCGGCTGGTGCTGGCTGGCGCGCTTTCATGACCTGCGCCTGCGCTGGCAGACCGGGGAACAAGGCAAGCTGTTGCGCTACAGCGCCCAGAGCCACCCGGGGGTGCTGTCCCAGCAACTGATGTTGCGCTCGGACTATCTGTTTATCGGTGCGCTCCTCGACCCGGCCGCCCTGGGCTGGTATGCCATGGCCAGTGCCGCTGCGGAACTGCTGCTGATCATTCCCGAAGCGGTGACCACGCCCCTGATGAAGCGCCTGCTGCAACAGGGCGCCGGCATCGAGCAGCTCACCTCCCTGGCATTGCGCCTGACCGCCACGGTGATGCTCGGCGCCTGCCTGAGCATGGCGCTGATCGGCCAATGGCTGATCGTCACCCTGTTCGGCGCCGATTACGCCCCGGCCTACAACGCCTTGCTGGCCCTGCTGCCGGGGCTGTTCGGCCTGTGCTACGCGAGCATCCTGCGCCTGGACCTGCTGGGCAAGCAGCGCCCCGGCAGCCTGTCGCTGCTGCTGGCCGGCGGCGCGCTGCTGAACCTGGCCCTCAACGCGCTGCTGATTCCCCACCTGGGCATCGTCGGCGCCGGCCTGGCTTCGTCCATCGCCTACCTGGCGGTGAGCCTGGTGATGCTCGGCCTGTATTGCCAGCTCAGCGGGGTGGCCTGGTATCGCACCCTGTTCCTGCTGCCCGAGGACCTTGTCTACCTGCGCCAATTACTGCGCCCTAAGGAAAAGCGTCAATGAAACCCTGTTCCCTGCTCGCCCTGACATGGCTCTGGGCAGCCTCATCCCTGCACGCGGCGCCCATGCAATGGGGCGACATCCGCGACGGCAGCCTGTACCTCCAGGCCGACACCGCCGACACCCTGCAACTGCGCTGGAGCCCGGCCTGGCAAAGCGACGCCAATCAGGAGCAGCTGTACCTGCTGGCCCCAGACGGCCAGTTGCTGCAACAGCTGGAGATTCGCGCCGACCAGCCCTATGGCCAGCGCGACGTGCCGCTCCCCGCCGCCCAGGGCGATTACCGACTGCAGGTGCCGGGCTATAGCTTCCGCAACTTCAAGGTGTTCCACGACAGCGCCACCCGTGCCCAGTTCGAGCCGGCCAAGGTGCACTTCAGTGCCGACGTGCCCAGCGGGGTCGAGCTGTACTTTCGCGTGGCTGCAGGTGAGCAGGCGGTGCTGGCCGGCAAATACTACGGCGGAGTCAGCGTGCTCCAGGCGGTCCGGCTGAGTGACGGCCAGCGGGTGCGCCTGCAGCTCGAAGAACACCCGCAATACGGCGAGTTCGACCAGGTGGCGCTGCCCGTGGCCCCGCAGGACGAAATCTGGCGCCTGTCCCTGGGTGGCTCGGGCAAGGTCGCCTTCTGGCTCGACGGCAGCGCCAACCTGTTCGCCCAGGACCTGCGCCAACTGCACCCGCTGCAATGGACCCCGGCGCAGGTCGAGCTCAGCCTCAAACCGCAAGTGCGTGGCCCCAGCCCGCAATTGGGGATCGCCCTGCCCTACGCCGAACCGCCACAATCGACCTTCGAACTGTTGCGCGCCCTCGGCCCGCGGGCGGCCAACTTCTACAGTTTCGTCGATGTGATCAAGGCCGAGCCCGAACGCGAGCTGAGTTTTCGCAAGCTGTACCGCGAAACCTTCGGGATCGATCGCGACATCACCCTGCTGGCGGGCACCGGGCGCCGTGCGGTGCTGGATGCCGACAGCACCAGCTTCGCCGGGCTCGACGCCTGGCTGGCCGACAGTGTGCGCTTGGGCAACCAGGGCCTGCACTACCTGGCCTTCGCCGACGAGCCCAACCTCAACTACCCCAGCTATGGGGCGTTTGCCAGCTACTTCACGCGGATGCTGGAGCATACCAAGGCCAACCCAGAGGCCCGGGCGGCCGGCGTGCGGATCGCCATGCCGGCGAGTTCCCGGCTGCTGGACGGGCCGTTCCGGATCGGTGCCGGGCAGCGCCGCGGCATCGACTGGGCGCGGCAACTGCTGGCCGAGCACGGCCACGACATCGATGCCCTGGCCTGGCATGAATGGATGGTCCGCGACCTGCTGGCCACCCGCCGCTACCGCAACAGCGTGCGCGCCGCCGCCGACCTGGTGGGGCTCGACGAACAGGGCCGGCCGCGCAAGGCCCTGCTGCTGAGCCAGACCAACATCTCCAGCGGCCCGGACCTCAGCCCCTATCAGCAAGACACTCACTATGCCGCCCTGTGGTGGGCCTCGGTGGTGATCAACGCCTCCCAGGATGGCCTGCTGGACATGCTCAACTGGTTCCAGGCCGCCGATGAGCCTGAGTACCCCAAGGGCATGCTGGCCCAGCGCAACGGCCAGAGCTTCAGCCTGAAACCGGTGGCGGTGGCTCAGCAGTTCATCCAGCAGCACTGGCTGGCGCAGGTCCAGGCCCTGGACAACCCGGCCTTCGAAGTCGACGCCCTGGCCCTGCAGGATGGCCGGCGCCACAGCCTGCTGGGGGTGGCCAAGACACCCCGCACCCAGACCATCGCGCTGAGCGGCGCGCTGCAGATCTGCCAGTCCGGCCCGAGCCTTGCCCTGCTCGGCCCCGACGGCCGCAGGCGCAGCGCTGAGGTGCAGTGCAGCGATGGCCGAGCAGTGTTCCAACTGCCCGGTGAAACCCTGTTTGCCTTGACCTGGAAAACCCTATGAGTCGCTTGACCGGCCTGCTGGCCAAAATCCGCCGCAAGGGCCTGCGTGGCAGCCTGCGGGTGTTCTGTGAACGCTTCTTCTATTACCACTGGGAACTGCTGACCCTGGAACGCTCCCTGGCCTTGCCGGTGCCCTGCCCGATCAATCCCAGCCGCTGGCCCCAGGTGCGCATCACCAGGGAGCTGCTGCCGGCCTTCGACAAGTACTTCAAGGCCCAGTTGCCGGCGATCCGCGGGCTGCTCGACAAGGGCAGCCGCGGCAGCGCGCACCTGGACGAAGACGGCAACGTGATGATGATGGTCTGGATCAGTGAACGCGACTACTACGATGATCAACTGTACCGCTGCTGGATGCGCATACCGCCCGGCTGCCTGTACCAGTTCGCCGGTGAATGCGCGCTACCGTTCCGCGGTTCGGGGGTGGTGATCCTGGCGCAGAAGATGCTTTGGGACGAGTACCGCGGGCGCGGTTTCAAGGCTACCCGGGCCCTGGTCAACGTGCGCAACGAGCCGGCCCTGAAGATGCACATGCGCCTGGGCTTCCAGGAGGTCGGCGAATCCCTGCATGTCTATTGCCTGCTGCGCTGCCTGCATTTCCACCGCCGCCGCCCCTATCACCAGACGCGCCTGCATCACCTGCGCCGTGGGCGCCTGGCCCCGCCACAGGGCGCGGCCAGCCAGTCCGACAAGGAGCACTCGTGAACCTGCGCTGGCAATGGTGTACAAGCCTCACCGCCGAAGACTTTCCTGTGGGCGCCTATGAACAGCTGCGCCAGGGGGTCGAGCGGGCAACGCCGTTCAACCGCCTGAGCTGGCTGCGGGGCGCCCAGCAGGCCCTGAACCCCTCGCAGCAGCTGCAGATTTTGCTGGGCTGGCAGGAGCAGCGCCTGGTGCTCTGCCTGCCGCTGGTGCGCAGCCGCGAATCCAGGGCCGGCCTGGCGCTGCAGGTGGTGCGTCACTTGGGGCATCCCCTGAGCGACCGCCTGGCGCTGCTGGTGGCGGACCCGGCGCACGGGGCCATGCCCGAGGCGCTGCGCAGGATCCGCCGGCAGTTGCCCCACGACCTGCTGCAACTGCATGAGCTGGTGCAGGCCGAGGGCCTGCTGGCGCCTTGGTGCCGGGCCAGCAGCTACAGCGACCAATCCCTGAGCTGTCGCGCACCCGAGCACCTGATTGTCGACAGTGACCGCGGGGAAGCCACCGGCACCTTGCGCTATGAACTGCGCCGGGCGAAGAAGCGCTGCGGGGAAATCGACGCCCGGGTGGTGCGCCTGGCGCCCCAGGCCGATGCCATGGGCAGCGTCCTGCAGAGGCTTTGCGAAGTGGAACAGGCCAGCTGGAAAGGCGCCGACGGCCTGGGGATCTTCTCCGGCGAACAGCGCCAGCAATGGATGCACACGGCCCTGTGCGGCCTGGCTGTCGAAGGCTGCGTCCGGGTGGTGATGCTCGAGCACCAGGGGCGCTGCATCAGCTATCGCCTGGGCCTGTTGGAGCAGGGCCGACTGTATGACTACAACATCGCCTTCCTGGCCGACTACGCCAACCTGGGCAGCGGCCGACTGCTGCTGGACGAATGGATCCGCTGGGGCCTGGACGAGGGCTGGCAGTGGGTCGACGCCTCCCGGGTCAGCCTCAGCCGCTCCAGCCACCAGTTGCATGAACGCATGAGCGGCGTGGTCGAGCACCAGCGCTGGAGCTTCTACTCCTGGCGCCCCCGGGGCCTGCTGGCGGGCGTCGCCGAACGTCTGTGGCAGCAACTCAAACCTCGCCTCAAGGCCTGGCGCGACCGGCGTCAGGCCATCACTGAACAAGGGGCTCGCCCATGAAACACAACTTGGCTGCCAGCCACGCGCACCGCGTCATCGTCAACGCCGACGACTTCGGCCTCGACCCGGACTACAACCAGTTGACCCTGCGCGCGTTCAAACGCGGGGTCATCAGTTCCGCCACGCTGATGGCCAACATGCCGGCCTTCGAGGATGCCTGTCGCCTGGTCCACGAGCATGCGCTGCTGGGACGTATCGGCTTGCATTTCAACCTGACCTACGGCGCGCCCCTGAGCGTGGCCATCCGTGCCCAGCCGCTGTTCTGCAATGCCCAGGGCCAGTTCGACCTGGAAGTGCCGCGCTCGGCCCTGCGCTTGCCGGCGGCGGCGGTCGAGGCGGTGCAGCAGGAACTGCAGGCACAGTGGCAGCGCTGTCTCGACCAGGGCCTGCGCCCGAGCCATATCGACTCCCACCAGCACGTGCACAACCTGTGGCCGATTGCCCCGATCGTCGCACGCTTCGCCGCCCGGCAAGGGGTGCCGGTACGCCTGGCACGCAACGTGGGCGGCAATATCGGTCCGCTCAAATGGCTGTTCAAGAGTGCCTTGAACCGGCGTATACGCTGGTTGTCCGGGCAGCCGCCAAGCGCGGTATGCACGCCCCGGGACCTGCTGGAGGGCTTTCGGCCCTCAGGGCTGGTGGAAGTGGTGGCCCATCCAACGCAATGGGCCGATGGCGATTTCGGCGACGACTATCTTCCGCCTGAACAATCCCTGGAACAGTTGCTCAACCAGGCCTTGCCCCACCATCAACGGATTGCCTACAGCGAGCGATAAAGGACGAACAGAAGGCAGGAAAAGATTATTAGCTCCCTACTGAAATTAATCGACGGTTAATCCTGCCGCTCGACACTGAGCTTGACCGCGCTGACTCAGAATATTCTGACGCATTGCGCGGCAAGTTCTGTGCCTGTTCGGGCGCAAAACTGACGTTCAGTCTGTCTTGGAGAACCGCCATGAATCTGCGTACCGGATTGACCGCTGCCTTGCTGCTCAGCGCCCTCAGCGGGCTGGCCCAGGCCGACAGCACGGTGGCCGTGCCCTACCACTACGGCATGCCGCTGCACGTGGCCAAGGTGATCTCGATGAGCGAGCCCGATACCGCTGATTGCAAGGTCATCACCGCCGACATGAAGTACATCGACAATACGGGCAAAGCTGAGGAAATCACCTATCGCAAGATGTCCCAGGCCTGCGACTACCAGAACTGAAGCCGGTCGCTGGAGGGCGTATTGCCGTCACCTCCCTCCTGGTCAGGGCAGGCTGGTCTGCCCGGGCACGTGCCGGGCCCGTGACCACCTTGCCAGCACACGATCCCCAGCCACCGCAGGTACGCTTGCGGTGGCCGCTTGCAAGAGGATTGTTTCCCGGCAACAGCAACGCGGTCAGTGCACGCGCCTGGCAGCGGCCAGCAAGCTGGGATTATGGGCCAGGTCGTAACGCAACTCGGCGATCAGCTCGTTGATCTCGCGACAGCCATTGAGCAGCGAAGCATCGATGCCGGTGACCAGCAGGTCGACCCGGTCGGTATTTTGATCTGCGAAGACTTTCACCGTCATCGACAGGTCTGGACTCAAGGTGCATTGACAGCGCTTGGGCAGAAAGCTGCTTTCAATGATGTTGCGCAATTCCAGGGCAGATAAAAACATGGCGACTCTCTCCTTTTCTCGAGACGGCCAATAATTGGCAAACCGCTGCACAGCAGTGACGTCCGTGTTCGTGGGTGTTCCCGGCTCGGCCTTGGGTTCCTTGCAGACCAAGCCAAGTTACAGACTAAGCCGCTTTGCCGACCCTGCTAAATTCGATTTCGCTCTGAGCACCGGGCTTTACGGCTTGAATCGGCGGAGGCGATCAACCACCTATCCAATTGCGTGCCAGGCGAGGTTCTGCAAAGCGGTGTTCGACCACCGGGCCTTGGGTTGAAGAGGCAGGAAACGTGCCTGCCTTGCCCTTGGCGACACCACCAGGCAAATCAAGATGTTGGGCAAATTCGCTGCGGCAGTGCCCATGCAAAGTGCAAGAAATGCCCCCGTCAGCCGGGCAAAATGCCCTGTCACGCAACCTGCGTTTGCAGGAAGGCGACGGCGCCCTGCAGAATGCCCGGGACGATTTCTCACCCGAATGGCACCCGATCGGGTGCAAACGCTGTTCACTGTTCCAGATTCCATCAGCCAGGAGGCACCATGCGTCCGATTGCCCTTAACACCGCGGCCCTGCTCTCGGCCCTGTCCGTGCAGGCCCTGGCCGCCACGCTCGAAGACACCGCGCCCTACCCCAAGGCCGAGGACGGTTTCACCCGTCAGGTCATCCACCTGCCCAAGCAGCAGCATGAAGACCGCTACAAGGTCGAGATTCTCGCCGGCAAGACCCTCACCGTGGACTGCAACCGACAGCGTCTGGGGGGCAACCTGGAGGAAAAGAACCTCGAAGGCTGGGGTTATCCCTACTATCGCCTGGAGCAGGTCAGCGGCCCGGTGAGCACCAAGATGGCCTGCCCCGATGGCCAGACTCGCCAGGACTTCGTGCCGGTGATCGGCGACGGCTTTGTCCTGCGCTACAACAGCAAACTGCCGATCGTGATCTATGCGCCCAAGGACGTGGAAGTGCGCTATCGCCTGTGGAGCGCTGCCGACAAGGTCCAGCAGGCCCGCCAGGAATAACCCGTTCTCATGCCAGGAGCTCGCCCTTGATTACCTGCCACGTCAGATATGTGATCGATCCTTACCAACTGGCCGAGTTCGAGGCCTATTCCAAAGCCTGGATCGCCGTGGTCAGGCGCCTTGGTGGCACCCACCATGGTTACTTCCTGCCCTCCGAAGGCGCCAGCAACATTGCCTATTGCCTGTTCAGCTTTCCCTCGCTGGCAGACTATGAAGCCTATCGCCAGGCGGCCCTGAGCGACGCCGAAAGCGTGGCCCTGGTGGCTTCGGTGGTGGAGAAGAAATTCATCCTCAGCTACGAGCGCAGCTTCCTGCGGCCATTGCTGTCCTGACCCGCCGCTGAAGGCACAGGCCCGAGCTCCGGCTTGCCAGCCATGCACTGGCCAGCCGGGCACCCGCGAGGAGCGCCTTGGCCAGCCCTGCCCTCCGCACACGGCACAGCCTCCACAGAGATTGCCTCAAGCCTGCAGCGCCAGCTCCTGGGAACGGCACAAGGCGGCGCGCTCGGCCACATGGCGCAAGCTGTCGAAGTTGATATTGGCCCCCGAATCAATGGCCACCAGGGTCTGCCCCCGCGCCCCGGTCTGGGCGACGTATGCCTTGATCCCGGCCACCGCCAGGGCCCCGGAGGGTTCGGTGATCGAGCGGGTATCGTCGTAGATGTCCTTGATCGCCGCACACAGCTGGTCATTGCTGACGCTGATCACCTGGTCCACATGGTGCCGGCAGACCTGGAAACCGTGCTCACCGATCTGCGCCACCGCGACACCGTCGGCAAAGCTGCCCACCGAAGGCAGGATCACCCGTTCGCCCGCCGCCAGCGCCTGCTGCAGACAGTTGGAGTGCTCGGATTCGACACCGATGATGCGGATTTCCGGACGCAGGTATTTGACGTAGGCGGCGATCCCGGCGATCAGCCCGCCACCGCCCACCGGGACGAAGATCGCATCCAGCGCGCCTTGCTGCTGGCGCAGGATCTCCATGCCCACGGTGCCTTGCCCGGCAATCACATGGGGGTCATCGAAGGGTGAGACGAAGGTGCTGCCCGTGCGCTCGGCAAGGTTCAGGGCATGGGCCAGGGCAAAGGGGAAACTCTCGCCGTGCAACAGCGCCTCGGCACCGCGACTGCGCACCCCCTGCACCTTGAGCTCGGGGGTGCTGGCGGGCATGACGATGCAGGCCTTGATCCCCAGTTCACGCGCCGCCAGCGCCACGCCCTGGGCATGATTGCCGGCGGACGCGGTGATCACCCCGCGCTGCCTCTGCTCGGCGCTCAGTTGCACCAGGCGGTTGTAGGCACCGCGGATCTTGAAGGAAAAAGTCGGCTGCAGGTCTTCACGCTTGAGCAGCACCTGGTTGCCCAACTGCTGCGACAGTGCCGGTGCAGCCTGCAACGGCGTGCAGAGCGCCAGGTCGTAGACCGGCGCGGCGAGAATCATCTTCACGTAGCGCTCCAGCAAGGCCATGTCGGCAGAGGGCTGGGGCGTGCTGGCGGGACGGCTGGGGCGGTTCATGAGGGTTCTCCTGGCTGTGTTCGAAGCCCGGGAGACAGAGAGAAAAAACCCGCCTCCAGGGCGGGTTGGGTGCAGTCGTCAGCAAGCCCGCCAATAAGGAATGGCGGTAATAATGCTTGGCTGGGAACGAAAGGCTTGGAAAGTCATGGGCAGAAACTAGCGAATCCAGCGTCCAGCCGCAAGCCTCTTTCTTGCCGCTCGCCGCCCGCCGCTTGAGCTGAATTATACGGTTCATATATGATTCGTATATTCACTCCAGAGGGTTTTCCGTCACATGGGCATCGTCAAGATCTCCGATGAACTGCACGAACAACTGCGCATGGCCAGTGCCGCCATGGACCGCTCGATCAACGCCCAGGCCGAGTTCTGGATCAAGATCGGCCTGCTGGCCGAGCTCAACCCACACCTGACCTACAACGATCTGGTCAACAAGCTGCTGTTGAACAAACCCGACCTGCTCAGGGGGCGCCCATGACCCAGGCACTGATCAAGTCTGCGCAACAGCTGGCGCTGATGCGCGAGTCCGGGCGCCTGCTGGCCCAGGTGTTCACCTTCCTCGATGGTTTTGTCGCCGCCGGGCTGTCGACCCTGGAGCTGGACGCTGCGGTGGAGCACCTTATCCGCCATGAACTCAAGGCGCGCCCGGCCAGCAAGGGCCAGTACAACTACCCCTACTGCATCAACACCTCGATCAACGAGGTGGTGTGCCACGGCATGCCCCACGCCAAGGCAGTGCTCAAGGACGGTGACATCGTCAACATCGACATCACTCTGGAAAAGAACGGCTACATTGCCGACTCCAGCAAGATGTACCTGATCGGCAGCGTCGGCCCCAAGGCCCAGCGCCTGGTGACCAGCACCTTCGAGGCCATGTGGGCGGCGATCCAGGTGGTGCGTCCCGGCGCCCGCCTCGGCGACATCGGCCACGCCATCCAGTCCCATGCCGAGGCCAAGGGCTATAGCGTGGTCCGCGAATACTGCGGCCACGGCATTGGCCGGCAGATGCACGAAGAGCCGCAGATCCTGCACTTCGGCCGTCCCGGCACCGGCCTGGAACTGCGCGAAGGCATGGTCTTCACCATCGAGCCGATGCTCAACCAGGGCAGCGCCCGGGTGCGCGGGCTCAAGGACGGCTGGACCGTGGTCACGCGTGACAACGCCCTCTCCGCCCAATGGGAACACACCATCGCGGTCACCCGGGACGGCTACGAAGTGCTGACCCTGCAACCGCAGTAGGACCTATGGCCGCCTGCCAGCGCACCAAGACCCGCAACAGCGGCCAGGCGCTTCACCAGGCCTGGCCGCGACGCTTGAGTTCCAAGCGGCGGACGAACTCCTCCAGCACCAGGGCATACAGGTCGTCCTGCAGGTAGGCGTCCTCGATGCCGGCGTCGAGGTTGGGGTTGTCGTTGACTTCGATCACCACCACCTGCTCGCCCGACTGCTTGAGGTCGACCCCGTAGAGACCGTCGCCAATCAGGTTGGCGGTCTTCACCGCCAGCTCCACCACCGCTCGCGGCGCTTCATGGATCGCCAGGGTGCGGCATTCGCCATTGATGTCCTGGCCCTTGGCCTTGTGGTTGTAGATCTGCCAGTGGCCCTTGGACATGAAGTACTGGCAGGCAAAGATCGGCTTGCGGTTGAGCACGCCGATGCGCCAGTCGTACTCGGTGTAGAAGAACTCCTGGGCCAGCAGCAGCACCGAATGCTCGAACAGCTCGGCGGTGGCCTCCAGCAATGCCTGCTGGCTTTCGACCTTGATCACCCCGCGGGAGAAACAACCGTCGGGAATCTTCAGCACCAGGGGGAAGCCCAGGCGCTCGCCGACCCGCTCGAAATCCTGCGGTCGCTCCTTGTAGAGGATCTCGGTGGCGGGCATGCCCAGTTGATGCCCCTTGAGCAGATCAGTGAGGTAGACCTTGTTGGTGCAACGCAGGATCGAGGTCGGATCGTCCATCACCACCAGCCCTTCGCTTTCGGCTTTCTTGGCGAAGCGATAGGTGTGGTTGTCGACGCTGGTGGTCTCGCGGATCAGCAGCGCGTCGTACTCGGCGAGGCGCGAGTAATCCTTCTTCTCGATCAGTTCGACATCGATCCCCAGGCCCTTGCCGACCCGGATGAAACTGTCCAGGGCCCGGGCGTTGGACGGCGGCAGCGCTTCCTCGGGATCGTGGAGAATCGCCAGGTCATAACGGGCCAGCCGTCGGGACCTGGGAAGCCGCCAGACCTTGCGGCTGAAACTGTCCAGGGAGTTGGCGAACTGATCTTCCTGGTCATCTCGCAACTTGTGCAGCGCACCGGACTTCACCCCTTCTATATGCCAGCCGTTAGTTCGTTTGAAATCAACTAGCAGAATTGGACAGGGGAACAACTCGAACAACTGGCGCGCCAACTCCTGCAACGGTTCTATATGTGTCCTGCCGAAATAAAGAGTCAGGGTAAAACCTTCGGTGTCGCTGTAGAGATGATTGCTCAGGGCTTTTTCCAGGGTTTTATCCAGGTCATCCAGGGCCAGCCCGTACAGGGCCTTGCGGGTCAGCTCGCTGATGGTGCGCACCGAGGGAATCACCCGGTGGCCGCGGGCCTCGGCCAGCAGCGAACAGTAATAGCCGTGCCCCAGGTACTTGTAGCTGCGGCACAGGTTGATCACCTGGACCCGCTTGCCCGGCTCGTGCTCGCGACTCTGTTCCAGGTATTCCTGGGCCGTGAGAATGCCTTCGCTGGGAAAGTAGGACGCCCAATCTTCCTTGCGTTCGACAATGATGATGACTTGGCTGGAGACCTTGTCGACCGCAGGAAATAAAATCGGTGAAGTGATTGCCGCCGGCAAACTTTGCTCGGATACTTCTCGCCAATGACCTTGTACCGCTGACATAAAGTTCGCTCTCGCTGAAGAACCTGACCCTTTCTATTAAGCACGAACTTTTTTTGAAGTCTCGTTTCATTACGCAACTTTTACGGCGGTCATATGGATCTTGTCTTTCGCACTGCAACCCCCGACGATCTGGCGGCGCTGGTGGCCCTGGAACAGCAATGTTTCACCAGTGACCGACTGACGCCACGCAGCTTCCAGTGGATGATCAGCCGGGCCCACGGCCAACTGCTGGTGGCCCAGCACCAGGAACGGTTGCTGGGGTATGCCCTGGTGCTGTTTCATCGCGGCACTTCGCTGGCGCGCCTGTACTCCATCGCCATTGCCGCCGATACCCGCGGACTCGGCGTCGGCAAACGCCTGCTGCAGCAGATCGAGGCCTGTGCCTTGGCCCATGACTGCGCCTACCTGCGCCTGGAAGTGCGCAGCGACAACCCGGCAGCGATTGCCCTGTACGAACGCCACGGCTACCGGCGTTTTGCCCGGATCCACGACTACTACGAAGATCATGCCGATGCCCTGCGCCTGGAAAAGCGCATCCTCCAGCACCGCGAGAGCCGCAGCATCCGCGTGCCCTACTACCCGCAGACCACCGACTTCACCTGCGGTCCGGCCTGCCTGCTGATGGCCATGGCCGCCCTGCACCCGTCACGGCCCCTGGAACGACGTGAGGAACTGCAGATATGGCGCGAAGCCACCACCGTGTTCATGACCGCCGGCCACGGCGGTTGCAGCCCCCAGGGGCTGGCCCTTTCGGCCTGGCGCCGGGGCTTTGCCGTGCGCTTGCAGGTCAACAGCGCCGGTCCGTTGTTTCTCAATGGCGTGCGTGATGAGCACAAGAAAGACGTGATGCGCCTGGTCCACGATGAATTCTGCAAGGACTTGGACGCCAGTGATGTCCAGCAAGTGCTCGGCGGCCCCCTGGACCTGCCGCGGTTGCTCAGCGAAGGCGGCCAGCCCCTGGTGCTGATCAGCAGCTACCGACTGACCCGTTCCAAGGCTCCCCATTGGGTGGTAGTCACCGATTGCGATGAAGACTTCGTCTACCTGCACGATCCGGATGTCGACCACAGCCAGCATCGCCAGGCGATGGATTGCCAGCACCTGCCAGTCAGTCATGCCGAATTCGACAAGATGTGCAGTTTCGGCAGCAACAAGCTGCGGGCCGCGGTGGTGCTCTCCTCACCCGCCCGCCATCCACCAGAGGCCGCTTGCCAGTGAAGGCGCGCTGAAGCTCCCGCGGCCTCTTGGTCAAGGGGCCCCTGACCAGGGTTGGCGCGCCAAGGTCTACCCGGGTGCGCAGGGTTAGTCCAGGCCGACCTTGTACAGGGTGCCCTGGTCCTCGTCGGTGAGAATGTACAGGTAGCCATCCGGCCCCTGGCGCACATCACGGATCCGCGCCTTGAGATCGCCCAGCAGGCGCTCTTCATGTTCGATCCGATCGCCGTCGAACTGCAGGCGGATCAGTTCGCGACTGGCCAGGGCGCCAATGAACACATTGTGCTGCCAGGGCTTGAAGCGATCGCTGTCGTAGAAGGCCATTCCACTGATACCGGGGGATTTTTCCCAGACGTGGTGCGGGGCCACGGTGCCGGGCGCCGTCTGGCCACCGGCCTCGGCAATCGGCTGGCCGGAATAGTCGATGCCGTGGGTCGCCAGGGGCCAGCCGTAGTTCTTGCCACGCTCGATGAGGTTGATCTCGTCACCGCCCTTTGGCCCGTGCTCGTTCTCCCACAAGGTGCCGCTCCAGGGATTGAGCGCCGCCCCCTGCGGGTTGCGATGGCCGAAACTCCAGATTTCCGGGCGCACCCCGGGGCGGCCGACGAAGGGATTGTCATCTGGCACCCGGCCATCCGGGTACAGGCGCACGATCTTGCCCTGGAGCTTGTCCAGGTCTTGGGCGGTGGCACGCTCGTTGTTTTCCCCGAGGGTAATGAACAGGTAGCCATCGCGGTCGAACACCAGCCGTGAACCGAAGTGGTTACCGGTGGACAGCTTGGGTTCCTGGCGGAAGATCACTTGGAAGTCCTTGAGCCCGCCGAGGTCATCAGCCAGGCGTCCACGGCCCACCACGGTGCCGGCGGTGCCTCCCGTGCCACCACCCTCGGCGTAGGACAGGTAGACCAGGCGGTCCTGCTTGAAGTCCGGCGACAGCACCACATCCAGCAGGCCGCCCTGGCCGTTGGCCCAAACCTGGGGCACTCCACTCAAGGGCGCCGACAGCTTGCCCTGGGGGCTCACCAGCCGCAGGCTTCCGGACCGTTCGGTGACCAGCATGCCCTGGTTGCCCGGTAAAAAGGCCAGGGCCCAGGGATGGTTCAAGCCCTCAACCAGCGGGGTCAGGTGCACGGTGCCCTGCTCACTGGGAAATGACTGGCTGCTGGCAGCCGAGGCCGCTCCTGCAACGCCCAGCAGGACACTGGCGCACAGCCCGGCGAAAAAGGTTTTACCCAACATGCTCGCTTCCTTCTGTGGATCACAATCCATGGCCGCTGCGCGTGAACCAGCCGCCGGTTCGACACAAGGGCGCCTCAGCGCCGGTTGCTGTTATCGGTATCACGAGGGTTCTGCACCTGGGGGGCGGGGTTAGGCTGCTGCGCCCCGCCCCGCGGGTAGCCATTGCCGATGCCGCCATTTTCCAGGGTTGGCGGCCGCCCGATCGGCACGGTATTGGGCCCGCGCACGGGCGGCCCAGCGGGCTGAGTGCCCTGCATGCTATTGGGATTGGCCCGCCGGATCGGGTTGCTGTAGGGGTTGTTGTTGCCACTGTTGGGCAGGTTCTGCACCAACTGCAACGGGCCGGGGACCTGGCTGGAGGCAGGCGTGCCGACACTGCCGGCCGAGGCGGCGCCAACGCTGCAACTGAGTGCGATGAATGCGGCAAACCCGCGAGCCAGAGTGTTCATGACAAGTCTCCTGAGGAGCGACAAGGTATCGGATTCGATTCCACGCTACGCCCAGGGTTCGGCTTTGTTAACTAAATAAACCGTCAGAACATGTAACACCGGATGCCGGCAGGGAGGCAGGCGCCAGGCGAATGAACCGGCCGGCACCTGCAAGCTCGGAAGTTGCAGGTGCCGGCCGACGGAGATAGCCCGAAGGGCAGAAGAATCAGATGTAGATGAACAGCAACAACAAGGACGCGAAGATCGCCCATTTTTCCAGGTAGTAGCGCGTGCGGTTGCGCTTCTTGAGCTCTTTGCCCCGCAGGCGGATCTTGTACAGCTTGGTGAAGGCCCGGTTCAGTCCGCCGGTCTTGTCGCCGGCATCGTTCGGCGAACCGGCCGCCGACATCACCGTGCGGCTGAACCAGCCGTTGAACGCCGCGGCCCAGCGATACTTCATCGGCCGCTCGACATCGCAGAACAGAATGATGCGGTTCTGCTCGGTGGTGTTTTCCGCGTAATGGATATAGGTCTCGTCGAACATCACCGCTTCGCCATCGCGCCAGTGATAGCGCTCGCCGTCAACTTCGATGTAGCAGCCTTCGTTGTTGGGCGTGGACAACCCCAGGTGATAGCGATAGGAACCGGCATAAGGGTCACGGTGGCGCACCAGTTTCGAGCCTGGGGGCAGCTCGGCGAACATTGCCGCCTTGATCGAGCCGATGCTCTGCACCAGTTCGGTGGTGCGCGGGCACAGTTTCATCGCCGACGGATGGCTGTCGCCGTACCACTTCAGGTAGAAGCGTTTCCAGCCGGTCTTGAAGAAGGAATTGAACCCCACGTCGTTGTATTGGTCCGATCGTTTGATCGCCCCGGCCTGCATCAGGTTCTGACCTTCGGCGCGGATCTCTTCCCAGTGCTCCTGGAGCTTGTTCATCTCGGGAAAGTCGGCGGGATCGAGATACGGCCGGTTGGGAAACTTGGAGAACAGGTAGAGAAAGCAGTTGATGGGGGCCAGAAAGGTTGAGTGATCACTCAGTTGGCGTCCCAGTTTGTGGCGCACGCGCCCCCGCAGGTGTACGTACGCAATGGATAAAACGTATACAGCGGCAATGATGAGTTTCACGGAAATTGTCACACTTCAGAAGAGAGCGTGCTGCGCCTCTAAAACCCCGGGAGGGGCAGAAGGCAAATGGCAGCGTCTGAGTTGAAAAAAAACGTGATCGGCGATCGTCTTGGTCGCCGATCCGACCCTCGGCGTCCGGCCGTCGGCAGGCATTTTAGCCACACTTTGTAACCAATGGTTAACTCAAATTTGTGAAAAGGTGCAGTGGTTCTGTAGGAATCCCTCTGTACTGCGCCAGGTTTTGATCCAGCTCAACAAAACTCATCCCGGGGCCTCACCGACGGCGCCGAGCTGGGTCGGACGGATTTCCCAAGGTATCCTGCGCACCGCCTCTCGCTCCCTTTCCCGGCAAGGACCGCTGATATGACCGCCTCCCCGATCCCCCCTCGCCTGGTGCTGCTCCCGGGCATGGACGGTACCGGCAGCCTGTTTGAACCGTTGCTGCAGGCCTTGGGCCCGGACTGGCCGGTACAGGTCCTGAGCTACCCTGACGACCAGCCCCTGGATTACCCGCAACTGCTGGAACGCGTGCTGCAACAGATACCGCAGGATCAGCCCTTTGTGCTGGTGGGCGAGTCCTTCTCCGGGCCGCTGGCGGTCAGCCTTGCCGCCAGGCGCCCGGCGAACCTGCGGGGACTGGTGCTGTGCTGCAGTTTCGTCTGCAATCCACGCCCCGCGCTGGCCCCCTTGAAGCCGTTCCTCAGGTTCCTGCCCCTGCAACGCTTGCCCTTATGGCCATTGGACGCGCTGTTGCTGGGGCGCTTCTCCACGGAGCCGTTGCGCCGCGCCCTGGCCAAGGCGATTGCCCAGCCTGCCGCGCACGTGCTGCAAGCCCGTCTGCAAGCCGTGATCGCCGTGGATGTACGCCAGGCCCTGGGGCTATCAGAGGTGCCGCTGCTGTACCTGCGAGCCCGGGCCGACCGCCTGGTGCCACCCTCGGCTTGTGCCCTGATCCGGCAACTGCGCAAGGATGCCCGATGGGTAGAGATCGATGCCCCCCACTGCCTGCTCCAGGCAGCGCCAGCCGAGGCGGCGCTGCACTTGCAGCGGTTCGTAAATGGGCTGGACGAGCACCCGCGCACCCTCTGACGACAGCTGAGCCGGCCCCTTCCAGGCTAAATTCCCTGCCTCAGCGTCATACAACTGCTCGTTTACATATGCGACAATGCGCGCAAATTCCAACGCGCACCCCGCACTCTTTGCTCAGCAACCCGGCCCCGGCGCCGGAATGTTGCGCTCGACGTACGTCCGCTGGCTCAGTTCCACACCCAGACCGGCCCGACCTGGAAGGTTCCAGATCGCGCCCTGTGAATTCGCCCCAGCGCTAAATCATTGGCAGGTAAGTAATTGATCTCCACAGCTAACATCACCATGCAGTTCGGCGCCAAGCCGTTGTTCGAGAACGTTTCGGTCAAGTTCAACGGCGGCAACCGCTACGGCCTGATCGGCGCCAACGGTTGCGGCAAGTCGACTTTCATGAAAATCCTCGGTGACGACCTCGAGCCATCCGGTGGCCAGGTCATGCTGGAACCGAACGTGCGCCTGGGCAAACTGCGCCAGGACCAGTTCGCCTACGAAGAATTCACCGTGATCGACACCGTGATCATGGGCCACGAGGAGCTGTGGAAGGTCAAGGCCGAGCGCGATCGCATCTACTCGCTGCCGGAAATGACCGAAGAAGACGGCATGGCCGTGGCCGAGCTGGAAACCGAATTCGCCGAGATGGACGGCTATACGGCCGAATCCCGCGCCGGTGAACTGCTGCTGGGCCTGGGCATTCCCCTGGAACAGCACTTCGGCCCGATGACCGAAGTCGCACCCGGCTGGAAACTTCGGGTATTGCTGGCCCAGGCACTGTTCTCCGATCCGGAAGTGCTGCTGCTCGACGAACCGACCAACCACCTGGACATCAACACCATCCGTTGGCTGGAAACGATCCTGACGGCGCGTAACAGCACCATGATCATCATTTCCCACGACCGTCACTTCCTCAACAGCGTCTGCACCCACATGGCCGACCTGGACTACGGCGAACTGCGTCTGTTCCCGGGCAACTACGACGAGTACATGACCGCGGCGACCCAGTCCCGCGAGCAGCTGCTGTCGGACAACGCCAAGAAGAAAGCCCAGATTGCCGAACTGCAGACCTTCGTCAGCCGCTTCTCGGCCAACGCCTCGAAAGCCAAGCAGGCCACCTCCCGCGCCAAGCAGATCGACAAGATCCAGCTGGCCGAGGTCAAGCCATCGAGCCGCGTCAGCCCGTTCATCCGTTTTGAACAGACCAAGAAGCTGCACCGCCAGGCCGTGACCATCGAACAGATGTCCAAGGGTTTCGACGGCAAGACTCTGTTCAAGAACTTCAGCTTCACCATCGAGGCCGGCGAGCGCGTAGCGATCATCGGCCCGAACGGTATCGGCAAGACCACCCTGCTGCGCACCCTGGTGGGCGAACTGACCCCGGACGCCGGTTCGGTGAAATGGACTGAAAGTGCCGAGGTCGGCTATTACGCCCAGGACCACGCCCACGACTTCGAAGACGACGTCAGCCTGTTCGACTGGATGGGCCAATGGACCCAGGGCGAGCAGATGATCCGCGGCACCCTGGGCCGCATGCTGTTCTCCAACGACGAGATCCTCAAGTCGGTCAAGGTGATTTCCGGTGGTGAGCAAGGCCGCATGCTGTTCGGCAAGCTGATCCTGCAAAAGCCCAACGTGCTGGTGATGGACGAACCGACCAACCACTTGGACATGGAATCCATCGAGGCGCTGAACCTGGCCCTGGAAAACTACCCGGGCACCCTGGTCTTCGTCAGCCACGACCGCGAATTCGTGTCGTCCCTGGCCACCCGCATCATCGAGCTGAGCCCAAGCGGCGTGACCGACTTCAGCGGCACCTACGATGATTACCTGCGCAGCCAGGGTGTGATGTTCTAAAGGCAGCGGCGAGTTTCAAGCCTCAAGCTGCACCTGAAGAGCCCCGTCCATTGTGATGGGGCTTTTTTTTGCGTGGTCCTCCTTATATAGAGGCCGGCGGCGGGCGGGATAAATAGTTAGCATGCTTTCTTTTACCGTCGCGGCACGCGATGATGCCGGTCTCTAACCGCCGCCCGCGAACGAGCCTTCATGCCTGAACCACAGACGCCCGCCCCCAGCTCCATGGCGATCACCCTGCAGATCGTCTCCATCGTCTTCTACACCTTTATCGCGTTCCTCTGCATCGGCCTGCCGATTGCCGTACTGCCGGGCTATGTCCACGATCAGTTGGGTTTCAGCGCGCTGGTTGCGGGGCTGGTCATCGGCTCGCAGTACCTGGCCACCCTGCTCAGCCGGCCCATGGCCGGGCGCATGTCGGACACCGTGGGCACCAAGCGCTCGATCATCTATGGGCTGCTGGGGATTCTCCTCAGCGGGGTGCTGACCCTGGTGTCGGTGCTGCTGGAACATCTGCCCTTGTTGAGCCTGACGGTGCTGCTCGGCGGACGCTTGCTGCTGGGGGTGGCCCAGGGGCTGATCGGCGTCGGCACCATCAGCTGGTGCATGGGCCAGGTGGGCACTGAACACACGGCGCGGTCGATTTCCTGGAATGGCATTGCCTCCTATGGCGCCATTGCCATCGGTGCCCCGCTGGGGGTGAAGATGGTCGAGAATTACAGCTTCGCCAGCCTGGGCATCGCCCTGTCGGCCATGGCCTTACTGGCCTTGCTGCTGATCCGCAACAAGCCCTCGGTCCCGGTGGTTCGCGGTGAGCGCCTGGCGTTCTGGGCGGTGTTCGGACGCATTGCGCCCTTTGGCGCGAGCCTGAGCCTGGCATCCATCGGCTACGGCACCCTGACCACCTTCATTGCGCTGTTCTATGTGAGCCGAGGCTGGACCGGCGCCGCCTATTGCCTGACGGTATTCGGCATCTGCTTCATCTGCTCACGTCTGCTGTTCATCTCCAGCATCAGCCGTTTTGGTGGTTTTGCATCGGCGATTGCCTGCATGTGCGTCGAAACCCTGGGGCTGGTCCTGCTCTGGCTTGCACCGTCCGCCGGCTGGGCGCTGGTCGGGGCCGGGCTCACCGGTATCGGCCTGTCGCTGGTCTATCCGGCATTGGGCGTGGAGGCCATCAAGCAGGTGCCCAACAGCAGCCGCGGGGCCGGTTTGAGTGCCTATGCGGTGTTTTTTGACCTGGCCCTGGCCATCGCCGGCCCCTTGATGGGCGCAGTGGCGCTGAACCTCGGCTATTCGTGGATCTTCTTCTGCGCCGCCCTGCTCTCGGTCACCGCCCTGGGCCTGACGCTGCTGCTCAAGCGCCGCAACGGCGCCTGAGTCACTGATCGGCGGTTTGCATGCCGGCACGGCTCGGCTTGCCCAGGGTGTGGGCGAAGAACTTGCCGGCCTCGGAAATCAGATTGCGGTGGATGTCCTCGCGATCGACGCCGTCGGCATCGGTGCACAAGGCCGGCATCGCCGCCAGTTGCTCTGCGCTGCAAGGCGCCATGAACACGAAGTGCCCGGCACCGGCCAGCAGCTTGAAGTCCGGCGCCACCGGCAACTTGCGGGCCAGGGCCGCGGCATTCTTGTCCAGGGCCACCAACTGATCGCCATCACCGCTGTAGAGCAGCACCGGCACATGCACTCCGGCCAGGGTCTGGCGACCGAACTTCAGGCTCAACGGGGCCATCAGCAACAAGGCATGTACCCGCGGATCGGCCACTGGCTGCAGATCGTCACGATCGACGATCAGTTCACCCTGGGTATTGCAGGCGTCATGGTCACCAGGGCGTTCCAGGCAGTAGCGTCGCAGGCGGTCCAGGTCCGGAGTGGCGCCGGAGAGGATCAGGGCGGTTTCGCCGCCAGCGGAATAACCTATGACCCCCACCTGGTCGGCGTTGACGAAAGGCGACAGCATCGGGTCGCTCAATGTCGCGGTAATGGCTTCGGAAATCTGGATCGGCCGCCCATAGAGATTGCTCAAGGTGCCCAGGCGGCTGTGGTCCTTGGAATTGTCACCCGGGTGGATCACCGCCACCACGACAAACCCCTTGCGCGCCAGGGAGGTGGCCAGGTCGTGCAGGGCCAGGGGCGTGCCGGTATTGCCGTGGGAGAGCATCAGCATCGGGAAACGGCCGATGGCGACCTTGGCATCCCGGGATGCCGCAATCTGATAGCCCTCAAGTGGGCTGTTGTGCTCAATGCCGGTGGACGGATAGAAGGCGATGGCGCGCATCGGCTGCTGGTCCAGGGGATCGAGAAAACTCATCTCATGGAAACCGACGCTCCAGTGCGGGTGTGGCGCAGGCGCGGCCTGGACTGAATTCAGGCTGCTGAGCAGGCAGATCAGTAACAATGCACCAAGACGTTTCATCACACGCCCACCTTCGCTGCTGGATCAAGAAAGCCCATTGCCCCTGCCATCCCTTGCCGCCAAGGCTTGAAGCCACATGGCCCGCTCATGCTGGCTGCACATGCCGGGCCTATCACTGTATGCCCTGCATAACCCGGGCCAAAAAACACAGACAACAAAAAACTCCGTACTCCGATCACTTTGCACAGTGAGCAGAATACAGAGTCTAGTGGTGCTCGACGCGCTTGAAAGCGTCTTTACACAAGCCTTACGCGGCGGCGAAGAGTTGCTCGCCGATTTGCGCCTGGGCGTCAGTCATGGCCTTGTTGCGCACCTCTTCACCGTAGGCCAGGCCATGGGCGCGGACGAACTCGATGTCGGTGATGCCGAGGAAGCCAAACAGCACTTTCAGGTAATCCTCATGGGCAACCCCGGTCGCCTGGCCAACGTGCAGGCCGCCGGAGGTGGACACCACAATCACCTTCTTGCCACCGCACAGGCCTTCCGGACCGGCCTCGGTGTAGCGGAAGGTCTGGCCGGCCACGGCGATGCGGTCGATCCAGGCCTTGAGCTGGGTGGGGATGGTGAAGTTGTACATCGGCGCGGCGATCACCACCGCGTCGGCCGCCTGGAACTCGGCCAGGGCCTGGGCGCTGAGTTCGGCCTCGTGCTTCAGTGCGGCATCGCGCAGTTCGGCGGCAGTGCCGGCGGCCACCAGGGTTGCGGCGGAGAAGTGGCTGATAGCGTCACCGGCCAGGTCGCGGTAGGTCACGGCGATGTCGGCACGGGCGGCTTTCCAGGCCTCGACCACGCTGTGGCTCAGTTGGCGGGAGGCCGAGTTGTCGCCAAGGATGCTCGAATCGATATGCAACAGTTTCATGGGAGATCTCCAAGTGAGGACCGCCACTGGGCGATCAGATGTTGGCAATCCTACAGATGAAATCAATGGCTGATTAGTCAGCAAAAATGCGATAGTTCGTCCCATCAGCAGGACAGTAGAGCCCTCCTCATGCAAGACCTCAACGATCTCTATTACTTCGCCAAGGTAGTGGAAGCCGGCGGCTTTGCCGCTGCCGGGCGTCTGCTGGGCATTCCCAAGTCGCGCCTTTCAAGGCGCATCGCCGAACTCGAAGAGCGCCTCAACGCCCGCTTGCTGCAACGCACCACCCGGCAGTTGAAACTGACCGCGGTGGGCGAACGCTACCTGAGTCATTGCCAGGCCATGCTGCTGGCCGCGGAAATGGCCGACGAAGCCGTGGCCGCCATGGCCAGCGAACCCCGCGGGCGCCTGCGGGTGTCGAGCCCGGTGGGCCTGGCCCATGAATTACTGACGCCGCTGGTGGCGCGCTTCTTGGAAAAGTACCCTCAGGTGCAACTGGAGATGTTGCTGCTCAACCGCCGCGTCGATCTGGTCAATGAAGGCGTCGATGTAGCCTTGCGCGTGCGCGAGCACGGTGATGAGGACCCGCTGCTGGTCACCCGCCGCCTGCGACCGGCGCAGACCGTGATGGTCGCCACCCCGGCCTTTGTCCGCGAGCACCCGGTGGAGCATCCCGAAGACTTGCGGCGCCTGCCATTGCTCGGTGCCCTGGAGGCCGATCGCCTGCTGCACCTGCGCCTGCTGGATCAACAGGGCAATACCTGCGACCTGGCCCTGGAGGCACGCCTGGGAATCGACGACTTCATTGTCCGTCGCGCCTGCGCCCTCGCAGGCCTGGGCTGTACGGTATTGCCAATGCTGTATTGCGAAGAAGAACTGGCCAGCGGCCAGCTGGTCCAGCTGCTGCCGCAATGGTCGTTGCCCGGCGGCTGGCTGCAAGCGGTGTATCCTCACCGACGGGGTGTCCTGCCGGCCGTACGGGCCTGGCTCGAGCACCTGAGCGAATCCTTCGAGAGCTGCGGAGAACGACTGCTGTGAAAGCCCGAACCCTGGATGAACAACAAGTGGCGCAATTCTGCCTGGCCCTGCCGGGCGCGCGGGAAGACTACAAGTGGGGTGGCGTGCGGGTGTTTTCGATTGCCGGCAACAAGATGTTCGCCGTACAGAACCTGCGGGGCGACTCCCTGGCATTCAAGGTCGACCAGGAACTGTTTCTCGGCCATGTCGACCGCCCGGGCATTGCCCCCGCGCCCTACCTGGCCCGGGCGCACTGGATCATCATGTCCAGCCCCTACCCGCTGGATGCAGCAGAGCTTGAGCAACTGCTGCGGCGCTCCCACCAATTGGTGGTGAGCAAGCTGCCCAAGCGGGTACAGGTTGCCCTGCTGCTCTAGAACAGGCTCGGCAGCTGGCTTTGCACAAACAGGCGGTCGATCCAGAACACCTGGTGCAGGGCCACGATCAGCCAGAACAGCGTCTGGTAGGAAACCTTGCGGGTCTTGTGGCGCAGCAGTTGCTGGGCCAGCAAAGCGCCGGGCCAGCCGCCAGCCAGCTCCAGCGCATGCAGGACATTCTCTGGGGTGCGCGGGCCCTGCGCCTGGGCGCGGCGCTTGTCGTGCCAATACACAATAAAGGTCAGCAGGCTGACCGCAGCGTAGATCGCCAGGGGCAGGATCGACTCTCCCTGCCACCACAAGGACAGCGAACCGTACAGCGGCAACGCGCAAAGCACTGCGAACACCAGCAGCTTGGCGCGCGGATTCTGAATACGTGCGCCGCGGCTGGCGCCCTGTTCGTTGCGTGCCGCCTTCACGCTTTGGCCGCCGCCCAGTCGACCCAGCCGAACTGCCAGGTCGCCAGGATCAGCAGGCCGAAGGCGATGCGATACCAGGCGAACGCTGCATAGCTGTGGCTGGCAATGAACTTCAGCAAGCCCTTGACCGCGATCATGGCGAAGATGAACGCGGTGATGAAACCGATGGCGAACACCGGGAAATCATCAGGCTGGAACAGGTGACGGTATTTGTAGCCCGAATACACGGCCGCTCCGACCATGGTCGGCATGGCCAGGAAGAACGAAAACTCGGTGGCGGTCTTGCGTGACAGGCCGAACAGCAGCCCGCCAATAATGGTCGAGCCTGAGCGCGAAGTACCCGGGATCATCGCCAGGCACTGGGCGCAACCGATCTTCAGGGCATCCTTCCAGGTGATCTGGTCGACGTTCTCGGCGTGCACCTGATGCTGCCGGCGCTCGGCCCAGAGCATGATGATGCCGCCAATCACCAGGGCCGTGGCGACGGTGATGGGATTGAACAGGTAGGCGTGGATCAGGTCGGCGAAGATCACCCCCAGCACCACCGCCGGAAAGAAGGCGATCAGCAGGTTGACGGTAAAGCGTCGGGCCTTGGGCTGGGTCGGCAAACCCAGCACCACATCGAGGATCTTGCCCCGGAACTCCCAGACCACCGCCAGGATGGCCCCCAACTGGATGATGATGTTGAAGGCCATCGCCCGCTCACCACCGAAGTCGAGCAGGTCGGCCACGATGATCTGGTGCCCGGTGCTGCTGATGGGTAAAAACTCGGTCAGGCCTTCGACGATCCCGAGTATCAATGCCTGCGCGGCGGTCCAAAGATCCATCAATCCCCCATGAGGCGATGCGCTTGGCATGCCTCTTCTTCTAAGTATTCAAGACGTTCACTGCGAGACGAGCGTAGCCGAGAATTCGGCGCCCGTAAGATCAACACAAACCCATGAAAATTCTGTGAAAACTGCAGAAATGTTCAGGTTTTGCCTCAAGGCGCCGAAATCCTAACAGACAGGCGCAAAATGCGCCGCGATGTTATTGGACTTCCGTAGGGTTGGCGCTAAGGGGCAGGCATGCTTGGATGCTCGCGGCCTTTTATGACAAGAACAAGAATCTGGAGTGACCGGATGATAAACAGCTTACGCAAGATCTCCATCAGTCAGCGCCTGTGGCTGATTCTGGTCGTCGCGGTACTGACCCTGGTGGCCCTGGGCCTGATGATGCTCAAGCAGACCCACAGCGACCTGTACCAGGCCAAGGCGCAGAAAACCCAGCATGTGGTGCAGACTGCCGCCGGCGTACTGGACTATTACCACGGCCTGGAAGCGGCCGGCAGCCTGAGCCGCGAGCAGGCGCAACAGCAGGCGCTGCTGGCGATTCGCGGGCTGCGCTACAACCAGAACGACTACTTCTGGATCAACGACCTGACGCCAGTGATGATCATGCACCCGGCCAACCCCAAGCTCGATGGGCAGAACCTGGCCGCGATCAAGGATCCGGACGGCTTCGAGGTGTTCAACGAGATGGTCAGCCTGGCCAAGGCCAAGGGCGCTGGCATGGTCGACTACCGCTGGCCCAAACCCGGGGCCGAGCAGCCGGTGCAGAAGACCTCCTATATCCAGCTGTTCCAGCCCTGGGGCTGGATCATCGGCTCCTGGGTCTACATCGATGACCTGCAGCAGGAATTCCGCGCCCAGGTACTGCGGGCCTCTACCATTGGCCTGGTGATCGCCCTGCTGATGACGGCGCTGGTGGTGCTGATCCTGCGCAGCATCGTCAATCCGCTGCGCGAGACGGTGCACGCCATGGCCAACATCGCCAGCGGCGAGAGCGACCTGACCCGCAGCCTGGATACCCACGGCCAGGATGAAGTCACCGAGCTGGCCCGGCACTTCAATGGCTTCAGCGCCAAGCTGCGTCGGGTGGTCATGCAGTTGCAGGACAGCGCCGGAGCCCTGGAGCAGTCTTCCAGCGAACTGGGCAGCAACGCTGCCGAGGCCCAGGAACGCAGCCAGCAGCAATCCCAGCAGATGGAACAGGTGGCCGCGGCCATCAGCCAGGTCAACACCGGCGTCCAGGACGTGGCGAAGAACGCCGAGCATGCCGCCGAAGAAGTGCGTGAAGCCGAGGCCCAGGCCCAGCAGGGCCAGGTCAATATCGACGGCAGCCTGCAACAGATCGATCAACTGTCGGGGACCATCGACCAGGCCGTGGAGGTGATCCGCACCCTGGCGGCGGAAAGCACCCAGATCGGCAGCGTGCTGGAGGTGATCCGCTCAATTGCCGAACAGACCAACCTGCTGGCCCTGAATGCGGCCATCGAGGCCGCCCGGGCTGGCGAGCAGGGACGCGGCTTTGCCGTGGTCGCCGATGAGGTACGCCTGCTGGCCCAGCGCACCCAGCAGTCCACGGCGGAAATCCAGGGCATGATCGAACGCCTGCAGAACCACTCGGAAGCGGCAGTCAAGGTCATCGGCGACAGCAGCCGGGCCTCGCAACTGACCATCGAGCAAGCCGGGCTGGCCGGCGCCAGCCTGAGTGCCATCGGCCAGGCCCTGCGCACCCTCAACGGCCTGAATGCCTCGATTGCCAGTGCCACCCTGCAGCAAGCCCATGTGGTCGAAGACATCAACCACAACGTCGGCCAGGCTGCCGGCCTGTCCCAGGGCACGGCCTTGGCCGCCCAGCATTCCAGCGCCGCCAGCCGGCATCTCAAGGAACTCTCCGAACAGCTCAACGGCCTGCTCCGGCAATTTCGCGTCTGAGCCCCGCAACCGCCCGAAAACCCGCCGAGCACCAGCCCGGCAGTTTTCGGGCAGGCCCTGACGTGCGGCGCCCAGTCTGGGTACAATCCGCCCCCTTCTCCACTTCCCCCAAGGAACCGCCATGTCCGGGCTTGAACTGTTTGCCGCTGCCCTCGGCGTCATCGCCGTCTGGCTGACGGTCAGGCAGAACCCCTGGTGCTGGCCCATCGGCCTGGTGATGGTGCTGCTCTACAGCTGGATCTTCTACGAGGTCAAGCTCTACTCCGACATGCTGCTGCAGGTGGTCTACGCCGTGCTGCAACTCTATGGCTGGTGGCAGTGGACCCGGGGCGGAGAGCAGCATCAGGGGCGTCCGGTCAGCCAGTTGCAAATCCCGGCGCTGCTCCAGGGATTGGGCCTTGGGGCCCTGGGCAGCCTGGTGCTGGGCGCGGCCATGGCCCACTGGACCGACGCTGCGCAACCCTGGCTGGACGCGGCCCTGACCGGTTTCAGCCTGGTGGCCCAATGGTGGATGGCGCAGAAGCGCGTGCAGTGCTGGCCGCTGTGGATTGCCGTGGACGTGATTTTCGTCGGCCTGTTCATCTACAAGGATCTCTACCTGACAGCGGCGCTGTACGCCCTGTTCACCCTACTGGCCGTGCAGGGCTGGCGAGCCTGGCGCGCCGACCCGGCGCTGCAATCGTGAAGACCGTGGTCCTGACCGGGCCCGAGTCCAGTGGCAAGAGTTGGTTGGCGGCGGAACTGCAGGCGCATTTCGGTGGCATCCAGGTGGGCGAGTACGTGCGCCACTTCATCGATCAGCAGCGCCGCGATACCTGCCTGGCCGACATCCCCGAGATTGCCCGCGGGCAACTGGCCTGGGAGGATCAGGCTCGGGCACAACGGCCCGAATTGCTGATTCTCGACACCCACCTGCTGAGCAACCTGCTCTGGAGCCAGACCCTGTTCGGTGACTGCCCGTCCTGGCTGGAAGCGCAATTGCTCGCCCGGCATTACGACCTGCACCTGCTGCTGTCGCCGGACGACGTGGCCTGGAGCGACGATGGCCAGCGCTGCCAGCCGCAACTGGCCGAGCGCCAGGCCTTTTTTGAAGCCACACGGCTCTGGCTCCAGCAGCACCGTCAGCCTTACCGCATCATTGGCGGTGACTGGCCAGCCCGTCGGCAACAGGCCTTCGAGCAGATCCGCCAGCTGCTGTCGGCGTGACCGAGCACCACGCCTTAAGGCCACCGGTGTCCATCCCTGAAACACTCCTCTGGCGATCCGGCCGCCATTTTCCTGGCTAACGCCGGCTGCCGGAGAATCTGTTAAGCCACTGATACAACCCCGCAGCAACCCCTGTTCCAGAGCTTTGCGCCGGCTATGGCCAATGGCCGTCGGGGGGGCTTGTTTCAGCCATGAAACAGTTCCCCCCAGCTACGCTCCAAATCTTTTGCAACCCCTTGAACCTGCTATGAAATTCAAAAGCGGCACGGCTTCTGCTCTCTTCCTCGCAACGCTGACTAGGGCCAGCACTGAGAAGAAGGAATACCGCCGTGGGGACTCTGAATAAAAGCTTCACCCACCTGTTGCTGATCGGTTGTGCTGTCAGCGCGGTGTACAGCCTTCCGGTTCTGGCGGCAGGCAATGGCGAAATCGTCCTTGAACGCCAAGTGCACCCAACCCCCGCCGGGCGCCCGCTGAATCTCGATCCCAATCCCACTACGGTCAATGCCAATCCTTCGGGACTGGTCACTGGCACGCTCAACAGCGAAATGAGCGACAACGAGTTCGCCGGGGTCAACAGCGGGTCTCTGGTTCGCGGCGCCATGATGCCCAACAACACTAGTGTCCCCGGCCTCAACGTGGTGACCAATCCCGATGGCCTGCCCGGCATGGCCGCCGGCCACGGGGGTGGCTCGGGCGCGTCGATCTCCAATTCGATCAATCGCTCCATCAGCTCCGGCATGGCGCCCTTGAACAACATCGGAGGCCGCTGAGATGAAACGCACGCTGCTCCTGCTCGCCCTCCTCGGCTGCGCCTCGGCCATGGCCGATAACGGCGGCCAGCCCCAGGACACCGCGACCTTGATCAATTCCGGCTCGGCCTACACCGGCAACCTCAACATCAACCAGGCCGCGGGCGACCAACAACAGCAAACCAACGTGCGGGCCATCGCCATTGGCACCAACGCCAAGGCCAGCACCAGCGTGACCCAGAAACTCACAACACCAGCCGATCGCTCGCTCAATGCCAGCAGCACCATCGGCGGCAACTCTTTCAGCAACGGCAACGGCGCACTGGGCGTGAACCAGTCGTCCGGGGCCAACAACCAGATGGCCAATGCCTTGCGGATCAGCATCAGTGCCAATCCGCAAAGCGTTGACGACAGCGCCCTGTCACAACAGAACGTGGCGCTGTTACCAGACTCAGGAGCAACTGGCACCCAGCAAGGCAGCCGCCAGGTCGTTACCAGCGACCAGGCCTTCACCGGCAGCCGTGGAGTGATTCAGGTGAACCAGAGTGCCGGGGTGGGGAACCGAATGGCTAACACCCTGAGTATCCGGGTCGCAGATTGACCCCTCGTAGTGCAATTAGAAAGTACCAACACTTAACCAACTAATAAGCACCGGAGAAACACCATGAAACCCACAATGGCTCTCAAACCACTGGTTTTCGCCCTGGCCGCAGTCATGGCAATGGCCGCTCAGGCAGGTGGTAACGATCATGGCAACAACGGCGGTCATGGCAACGATCACGGCAATCAGGGTCCTGATCTCAACACCCTGCTGCAGATCACCGCAGGCGCAGGCGCTGCCGTTCTGGACGTACAGAACAGCAACACCAACGTGGTGAAAAACCAGGGCACCAACAACAACGCCAAGATTGACAACTCGCTGAACAACTCCAACGGCAACATGGGCGCCAACGCCGCCGCCGGCGACGGCAACCAACAAGACAATGCCGCCGCCCTGGCCACCGCCGATGAATCCTTCATCTTCGGCAGTGCAGTGGCCGTCTCCAGCGCCACCCAGGTCAACAACAACAACTACGTGAAAAACTCCTCCACCCAAAACAACGCCGTGCTCAACAACTCTGGCAACAACGGCTCCGGCAACATCGGCATGAACGTCACCTCCGGCGACTTCAACCAACAGAAAAACAACCTGGCGATTGCCGTTTCCGGTGGTCGCGTAGCCACCGCCGCCGCCTCGGCCAACCAATCCTCGACCAACCTGGTGGTGGATAACAAAGGTGTCCAAGCCTACAAAAAAGACACCCTCACTGGCGGCTTCGTAGCCTCTGGCACCTACAAAGGCACCGGCAGCGGCAAAATTGAAGGCGGCGATGATCACGGCGGCGGCCATGGCTATGGCGACAACAAAGGCCACGGCAACGACGATCAGAAACTCACCTTCAAAGAACAAGGCACGATCGAACTGGCTGGCTACTGGACCCAGCAAGTGCTGACCAAAGACGGCTGGAAAAACCCAGTGGTCAACAACGCCAGCATGACCGGCTCGATGAACGGCTTCTCCGGCAACGGTGGCGCCAACGTCTCGGCCGGCGTCGGCAACCAACAAAGCAACTCGCTGTCCATTGCCGCCGGCTGCAAAGCCTGCATGTAGTCGCAATCGTAACGAAAGCCCCGGAAACGGGGCTTTTCCACAGTCTCACCAGGCGTAACGATCATGCGAACTGCGATCATCATTCTACTGTTGAGCCTTTGCGGCCCCGTGCATGCAGCTCAGATGGCAGTGGCCGGGCTTCCAGGCGGCGGCCTGATCTTCAAGCAAGTGCAGAGCGTGCGTGAACGCAAGTTCAGCGACATCGTCGAACAAAAAACCGACTTCAGCTGTGGTGCTGCGGCTCTGGCGACCATCCTGCGCCAGGCCTACTGGCTGGATGTCAACGAGGAACAAGTGATCAAGGGCATGCTGATGAACTCGGACCAGAAGCTGGTTCAGACTCAGGGGTTCTCGATGCTGGACATGAAACGCTACGCGGAAAGCATTGGCATGCGCGCCCGGGGCTACCGGATTCCTCCGGAAAAGCTCGAGGCCGTGACCATTCCGGTGGTCGTCCTGATGGAAATTCGCGGCTACAAGCACTTCGTGGTGATGCAGCGGGCGCAAAAAGACTGGGTCTACATCGGTGACCCGGTGCTGGGTCACAAGCGCTACACCCATGAAGACTTCGTCAAGGGCTGGAATGGCATCGTCTTCGCCATCATCGGCCCAGGCTATGACAAGGCCAATGCCTTGCTCGACCCACCCGCCCCGCTGACCGCGAAGAACAAGCTCGACACCTTCTACCCGGTCAAAGACGCGGAACTGATGGATTTCGGTTTCATCCAGAGCGACTTCTTCTAGAAGCGTGCACAACGATAAAGGGGAGCAGGACGCTCCGGGAGCGGCAGATGAAGACTTCATACTGGCTGGCTGCAGCTTGCCTGGCAGCAGCGCTTCCAGCCCATGCTGGTTTCAAACCCATCGAAGTTCAGGACCAGGAACTCTCGCAGATGCGCGGACGGTATGTGATGCCGGGACGGATCATCAGTTTCGGCATCGTCATGAGCAGTACCTGGCGCAACGCCAGTGGCGACCTGATTGGCGCCACCAGCAGCCTGCAGATTCAACAATCCACCGTCACCCCGCAGTTCTATGTCACCACCGTCAATCAAGCGGGTAACGGCAGTCCGCCCTCCCAGGGCACAGGCAACGTGATAGGGGGCGCCGGCCTGGGCACAGGCCAGGGCGTGACTCAGGTAGTGCGAGCCGCCGGTGACGGCAACAGCGCCTATAACAACGTCAGTATCAATGTCAGCGAAGCCAACCAGGCGCCCGCCCTGAGCAATACGCCAGGGCAAGCCCTGCTCAATGGCCAGACCATCACTGGCAGCAACGCGGCCGGCAGTGTCTCGGTTTCAGCGATCAATGGCGGGATCCAGATGGCCATTCTGGCCAGCAGCAATCAGGGCGGCACCTTGCAGCAAGTGGCCCAGGGCAATGTCCTGCAAAACACCCGGCTGCTGGGTAACAGCAACCTGGTCAACAACCTGACCCAACTCAACGTAGTCCTGCAAAACAACGGCCCCAGTAAAGGCGCGCTGGACTGCAACCTGACCACGCTCAACGGACTACGCAATTTAAAATTCTGAACTACGCTCCTTCCGACCATTGGGGTTTACAAGGGACGGTTTATTTCATGTATCGATCGGTTTCACTGCGCGCAGTTGTATGTTTGAGCACTCTTATCCCGGCGGCGACGCTGCAAGCCGCCCCCGCCTCGGATGTAGAGACCCTGAAACAGGAACTTCTGGAGCTGAAGCAACGTTACGAAGTGCAGCAGAAGGCGCTGGCAGTGCTGGAACAACGGGTTCGTCAAGTCGAAGACCAACCCGCTGCGCCAACTCCCAAGCGCTTGGCCAAATCGCCATCCGATCTCAAAGGCAACCAGCAAGTCGCTGGCAGAGGCGCTGCGGCAGCGTCCGGAGGGGCTGCCGGGGGAGGTGCTAGCTATGGCCAGTCGCTCAAGGATGATTCAACCCCAGCTCAAAGTGTGACCAACCTCTATGACGAAGCCAGCGGTTTCTTTGGTGGCGGCAAGTTCAGCTTCGAAACAGGCATGACCTATGCCCGCTACGACACCCGGCAACTGACCCTCAACGGGTTTCTGGCGCTCGACTCGATCCTGCTGGGCAACATCAACCTGGATCGGATCAAGTCCGATACCTGGACCCTCGACCTGACCGCTCGCTACAACCTCAACAACCGCTGGCAGTTCGATATAAACGCGCCAGTCATCTATCGTGAGTCGACTTATCAATCGGGTGGCGCAAACGGCGGCAGCAGCCAATCCATCTCGGAAAATACCGTTACTCGCGACCCGACGCTGGGGGATGTCAACGTCGGGGTTGCCTACAAGTTCCTCGACGAGTCCGACTCCCTGCCTGATGCGGTAGTCAGCGTGCGGGTCAAGGCGCCCACCGGCAAGGATCCTTTCGGTATCAAGTTCATCCAGCCGGACCCCAGCAACAACAATCTGGTGGTACCTGAAAGCCTGCCAACCGGTAATGGCGTCTGGTCTGTGACCCCCGGGATCTCGCTGGTCAAGACGTTCGACCCGGCGGTGCTGTTCGGCAGCCTGTCCTACACCCACAACCTGGAAGAATCGTTCAGTGACATCAGCTCCAATGCCGGCGAGAAGATCCCCGGCAAGGTGCGACTGGGCGACAGCTTCCAGATTGGCGCCGGCGTCGCCTTTGCCCTGAACGAAAAAATGAGCATGGCGTTCTCGGTGTCTGACCAGATTCAAAGAAAAAGCAAGATCAAGTACACCGGCCAGGACTGGCAGTCAGTGGAATCCAGCGATGCCAACGCCGCCTATTTCAACGTCGGCATGACCATTGCCGCCACCGACCACCTGACCATCGTGCCCAACCTGTCCCTGGGCATGACCCAGGACGCACCGGACTTCACCTTCAGCCTGAAATTCCCCTACTACTTCTAACCCGCTCGCACAAACGCCAAGGCCCGCTGCGATTGCTCGATCGCAGCGGGCCTTGGCGCTTCTCCCCGCCCTAGCGGATCTGGTGCTTGTGCAGCAAACGGTAGAAGGTCGGGCGCGAGATGCCCAGCACCCGTGCCGCGACGCTGAGGTTGTCGCTGTGCCGGTTCAGCACATCGCACAGCGCCTGGTGTTCGGCACGGTGCTTGTAATCTTCCAGGGTGCCCATGGGGGCATCCTGGGGCTGCAGGCTCTGCAGCCCCAGGTCACTGGCCTGGATCTGCCGCCCTTCGGCCAGTACCAGGCCACGGCGCACTCGGTTGGCCAGCTCACGGACGTTGCCCGGCCAGTCATGCTTGCCCATGGCGGCCAGGGCAGCCTCGCTGAAGCTACGGGGACGCCGTCCGGTTTCCTGGCTGTAGAAATGCGCAAAATGGCTGGCCAGCATGCCCAGGTCGCCATGGCGCTCGCGCAACGGCGCGGTGATCACCTGCAGCACATTCAGCCGGTAATAGAGGTCTTCGCGAAAACGCCCACTGGTAATGGCGGCCTCCAGGTCGACGTGGGTCGCCGCGAGGACCCGCACATCCACCGGAATCGGTTGGCTGCCCCCGACCCGCTCGATGTGCTTTTCCTGCAGGAAACGCAGCAGGTTGGCCTGCAGCTCCAACGGCAGGTCGCCGATTTCATCAAGAAACAAGGTGCCGCCATGGGCCGCCTCGATGCGCCCGACCTTGCGTTGATGGGCACCGGTAAAGGCGCCCTTCTCATGGCCGAAGAGCTCGGACTGGATCAAGTGCTCGGGGATCGCCCCGCAATTGATCGCGACAAAGGGTTTGCCGTGGCGCTGTGACTGACGATGCAGGGTCCGCGCGACCAGTTCCTTGCCCGTGCCGCTTTCACCGCGGATCAGCACTGGCGATTCGGTAGGCGCCAGTTTGCTCAACAATTTGCGCAGGTCACGGATCGAACGACTGTCACCGAGCAACTCGTGCTCGGGCTGGTCCACATGAATCGCCCCCTGGCCCCGCAGGCGCGCCATGCCGAACGCTCGGCCCAGGGTCACCTGGACCCGCGACACGTCAAACGGCAAGGTATGAAAATCGAAGAACCACTCGCAGACAAAGTCACCGACCTTCTGCAACCGCAACACTTCCTGGCTCAACACGGCGATCCACTCGGTGCCGCTGTGGCTGATCAGGTCCTTGACCGCTTCCGGACGTTCCAGATGAAAGGGCTGCAAGCGCAGCAAGCCGACATCGCAAGAACGCTCGCGGGCGGATTCCAGGTCACAGCTGTCGACGTCCCAACCAATGCTGCGCAATCCCGGTAACAGACGATGACAATCGTCGCAGGGATCGACCACCAGCAAGCGCCGCTGCACGGGGGCTTCGAGCATGAAGATTCCTCGCTGCCAGGGAAGGGAAAAGTTATTAGAAACAGTGGTTTGGCAAACCTGGCTGTAACATTAGCAAGAACTTGACACCGGAATGTATCGTTTGCTTATAGCGCTGCTTACCAAAGGAACTAAGGTCAGGCTGCAGTGGCCAACCGAGCGACTGATTGTCGCAGCTGTTTTTTCAAATCCCCGTAACTAAGGGCTCTGCCACAAGGCTCAGGCCTGGAAGTTGTAAAAAGTTGTTTTTCCATGTGACCCGCTCCCCACCTCAGTGCATCAGTACAAGTATCCAGCCGAACGGTCAGCCCAACCGACGGCACATCATCTGATTGGGCACATAGAGAGAAGACCCCATGAACGCCCCGCTCCGTATCAACGAAGCACTTTTGATCGCCGACCGCGCATTCCAGCCTTTCCAATGCGTGGCCTGGGCCCCACAGGACGGTAACGGCGAGCTGAGCCTGACCGTCATCGACCGTACCAGCACCCGTATCGGTCACACCCAGATTCCCAGCAGCGCCTACTCCGATCCGGCGCAACTGGAAGACCTGCTCAAGCAGGCCCGGGCCGAAATCAGCCAGGACGGTTACACCCTGCTGTCCTGGGCGATGCCCAAGTAAGGGATGCTATTAACGGATCACCCCGACGGGTGATCCGTTATTCACTGAGCAACAACTAAGCACGCTATCTATTTATTCGTACTCAATAACTTCTGCCTTGAGGCATTAGTTGTCCTGCCTGTTATAAAAACCTCCTGTTAGTACTGTTGCGCCCTGTCGACGGCAAGGGTTTGCCCTTGCCGCAAGCACTCGCTCCGCCAGCTCAGGCCTTGCCCATCAGTGGATCACTGATGCTGTGGGCGCCGGTTTCCAGGCGCCCGGCAACCCTGCGCAACCAGCCGCCGTCGCTGTGCAACGTCAAGTCGTACCAGCCACCTGCAGAGTCACAGGCAAAGACCTGACGTACTTCCCCGCCGGCCGGTACTGCCAGGGTCCAGGGCCCCTGTTGGCTATAGGGACAGCGATCGATGCTGATCGACAGCTCACGACTGCCCGGATTGCTCAAGGTCAGTTGCAATTGATGGTTGCTCGACGTCACCAGCAGTTCGGGCTGATGCCCTTGCAACTGCCCATGAAAGCTGCGGTGAAAGCCGTTGGGCCCCAGCACCCAGAGTTGATAGCGCTCCAGCACCGACCAGCTGTCCTGGAGCGCCTTGCCGGCCTCCACGGTGTAGCGCCGCGGAATATCGTTCAGGTGCAAAGCGTCATAGACGTGGAACACCGCTCCCTGCTCACCGGTGTTCTGCAGGTTCAGGGTCAAGGTGCGCGCCTTGGGGTCGAGCCGGCTGTCGACATGCAGCCGATACGGCAATGCCCGTGACGGTCGCGACAGGCGTTTCTGCTCCGGTGGCAACTGCTGGCTGGCCGCAGGTACTGGCACCGGCAGGAGCTTTTCCTGGCGCTGGCGCAAACTGTCGGCGGCCTGCCGGGTGGTAGTCTGCAGTGCCGGCAGGATCTCGTGGTTGGGGTCGACAAAGTTGAACGCCGACGTCAGGTCGCCGCATACCGCCCGCCGCCAGGGGCTGATGTTGGTTTCCCTGACCCCAAAGCGTTTTTCCAGAAATTGCAGCACCGAGGTGTGGTCGAACACCTGCGAATTGACCCAGCCACCCCGGCTCCAGGGCGACAGCACCAGCATCGGCACCCGCGGCCCCGGCCCGTACACACCGCCATCGGGCCGCGGTTGCTGGGTCGAACCGGCAGGCGCCGGATGCTTGAACAGCTCGCTGTCGAAACCCAGGGTGGACTTGCCGGCGAAGCTGCCGTCCGGGCGCTGGGAAGGTGCCGAGGGCGACGGCGCGTGGTCGAAGAAGCCGTCGTTTTCATCGTAGGTCAGGAGCAATACGGTCTTGCTCCAGACCTCGGGGTTGGAGGTCAACGCCTGGAGAATCTCCTGGGCGAACCAGCCGCCCTGCACCGGGCTCGATGGCCCGGGGTGCTCGGAATAGGCGGCCGGCGCAACAATCCAGCTGACCTGGGGCAACTTGCCCGCCTGCACGTCATTGCGAAACCCGCCAATGATCGCCTCCAGGTTGCTGCCGCTGCTGGCCGGCAGGGTATTGCCATTGCCCTTGTACAGCGGCGCCACGGCATTCAAGGCATCGCTGTAGGGCACAAAGGCGTTGAAGTCCTTCGGCGGCTGCGCCGGGTTGCCCACCTGCACGCTGGCAGCGCGGTATTGGCGAAAGCCGGCCAGGGGGTTGTCGCCGAAGTTGTCCGGCAGGTGCTGATAGACCTTCCAGCTGACGCCCTGCTCCTCCAGGCGCTCCGGGTAGGTTTTCCAGGTGTAGCCGACGTTCACCGCGCCTGGGCCGTCCCATTCGTTGACGACCGCGGCCACCTGCCCTGCGCTCGGGCCATTGCTGCCAGTCCAGAGAAACAGCCGGTTGGGGTTGGTGCCGGCATGCACCGAACAGTGATAGGCGTCACACAGGGTGAAGGTGTTGGCCAGGGCGAACTGGAACGGCAGTTCCTGCTCGCGGTAGTAGCCCATGGACGTCGTGGTCTTGTGGGTTGGCCAGGCGCTCATGCGCCCATCGCTCCAGGCCGAGTGCGCATCGGCCCAGGAATGGGGCGTACCGCTGACCCGCTGGGCATTGCCGCGACTGCTGTCCAGGTGATACGGCATCACCAGGCGGCCCTTGCCCTGCTGCTCCCAGATGTCGCGCTGGCCGGGCAACGGAATGGTGAAACGGTCACTGAAACCGCGCACACCGGGGAACGTGCCGAAGTAATGATCGAAAGAGCGGTTTTCCTGCATCAGGATCACCACATGTTCAACGTCCTTGATGGTTCCGCTGCGGTTGTTGGCGGGTATTGCCAGGGCCTGGCGGATGGACACCGGCAAGGATGAAAAGAACGAACCGATGGCGGCCGCTTGCAACAGCTTCCTGCGTGTAAGACTGGGCATGGGTTATTGGGTCCTTGTGATTGCAGCGCGATATATAACGCTGTACGCAAGGTATTCACTTCAAATAACAATGCAGTGACATTGCTATTGCAGTTACTTAATAACCTGCTCAACAGCTTACTGCAGCGCCTCGCCAATAACCCAAAACTTCCAGCGGCAAGGAGAATATTTCATGAACAAAACACCCGAGCTTTTTCCTGCTGCAAATACACAGCGCCAGCGGCACTTTGATCAATAGCGCCAGCCCGCCAAAGCCGGTCGATGGTTATTCCTCGCGCCGGCACGCAAGCAGGGGCAGTTAGTGCACTTTCCTGCCCCTGCCATATATGCACGCCTGGCCACTCAACAATGGCCAGGCATCGATTTATTGAAGATCGTCAGCCACTTCATTGCGCTGGACCCGAAGTGGATTGAGTAACAGCCGGATAAACTGCGGATCCTTTGCGAGCTTGTAATCCTTGCCGACAAAGTACTCCTTGGCCGCCGGATCATGCTTGCCGAGATACAAGATCCAGGCCGTGGTAATCCCCGCGAACTCGTTTTCCCTGACACTTCTGACCGGGCTGAAATGGGTGGCGTTATGAGCCGTGGCGCTCCACCCCGGCACCGTCCTGATCAGCCCGCCCTGCCACAGCCGTGGCCAGGCCCAGGCTGGCACTACCACGTCCGCCGCCCCGGTAAGCACCAGGGTCGGGGTTCGCACCGTGGAGCCCAGGCCAATAGGCCCGGGCTCGATCGGCAGCGAGCCAATGTAGTTCAACTGGGGATCAATGGCCTTCAAGGTCTCCGGGGGCAGGCTCGAGGACAGGATCGAAGCCCCGCCTCCTGCCGAGTGCCCGGCGACTATGGTGCGCGACAGATCGACCTTGCCAAACAGCGGCGAGGTCGGGTCCTGATTGAGGGTGCTCAACTCCAGCGCCCCCAGTACATGCATGGTCGGCGCGGTATTGATGAAGTCCGAGGAGATGATCACGACAAACCCGTAACTCGCCCACAACCGCAGCAAATCGGTGTATTGCCCCTGGTTCGAAAGAATCCCGCCAACGAAGTTGACCACCGGCAACTTGTCCAGCTCCTTTATATTCGCCGGATAATAGACGCTGGTTGAAATCGGGTTGGAAAACCCATAGGGAAAGGATTGATTACATTGCAGGCTGTTATCCAGCAACATGATCCTGGCCAACACCCCGAGCAAACCCCGGCAGTCACTCAGCACCGCATTGGTCGATACTTTATAGGGCCCTGGCGCCTTGGCATATTGATCATTGGCCAACCCCAGTGCCGGAACTAATTGTGAAGCAAGTGCCAGATTTGCCCCTGTACACAACAGCCCGGCCAGGCACATCCCTGCAGCCAGTTTGCGCATTCTTTTCATTGATATTTCCCTTATCTGTCTGCTGTCCATGCAAGACCGAATGCTGGTGTCTGGCCGTGCTCTCCTTACTGCAAGACGCTGGGACTCCAGCGTGGATTCATCCCCCTGCAACACCGCTGAAACATTAGCTCGGCTAGTTGCAAGAAAGACTTGCGCGACCCTAGAACAGGACAAATTCAACGGTCAATGACTATTTCGGATACAGGCGGTTTCGGGTGTTTTTTCAGCCGCGACACAAAGCCACCCGCGTGGCCTGCGCCTGAACGGCATCGAGCACAGGCATTCGCCAGGCCCTGCTCTAGTTCAATCCACCAAAACGCCGGTAGTAGCTCTCGCCCACGTCCGGCAACGGGCCATCGGCATTTTCCAGGGCGGTGCCCAGCCACTCTTCGGCCCTGGCCTGGATCAGGCGGTAGATATTGCGGCACAACTGGCGCGCCGCCCGCCCTTCCCAATCCCCGGGCAGCAGTTCGTCTGGCAACTGCGGATCGCGCAGGAGCAGCTTGCGGTATTCATGGATCAGCAGCAGGCGTGCCAGAAAGCAGTCCGCCGGCTGTAGGTGCTCCTGCTCACGCAAGGCCTGCCAGAGCGGACGGAACAGCTGGATGAACTCACTGTAGTGAGCCGCCAGCTCATCGATGTTCCAGCTCTCGCGCACTTGCAGGCGCAGGGCCCTGGAGCCCAGCACGTCCTGGGGGGTGGTCTCGAAGACAATGGTGTCCTCCAGGACCCCGAGTTCACTCAGGGTGGCGTTGATCTCGGCGCGGTCGCTGCGCGGGCACGCCAGCAGTACCGGCGACATCGCGCCAAACCCCTGCCATTCCAGCTCTTCACGCACCTGCTTGCGCAGTTCCGGACTCAGCTGCGAAAGCATCACCAGGCACCAGGCGCCGTCCCAGGCCGGCACACCGGCGCTGTACACCCGCTTGAAGGCTTTGTCGAAACGTCGGCGACCGGTCAGGGTCAGGCTGTAGTAGCTGCGCCGACCGACCTTTTCCGCGCTGAGCCAGCCCTCCTTGCTCAGGCGGAAGATCGAGGTACGGATCAGCCGTTCATTGATTCCCATCGGCTCCAGCAGCTGAATCAGGCTGCCCAGCCAGACTGTGCCGCCGTGGGGCTCGATGGCATCGCCGTACAAGGTGATGATCAGCGAACTGGCGCGGATCGGGGTCTGCTCCTGGAAGCGTTTGATCAGATGGTTCAGTGGCGCTAGGGACGACATGGACGTACCGGGAAAAAAGGAAGGAATATAGCCGGTTTCGGGCGGTTGCTGCGGCTTGGCGGACTCATTGCCGTGTCCGGTGATGCAGGCTGTGCCCGGCAATTCGCGGCCGGTCGGCCTCCACCTGCGACAAGGGCTCGCAGGCTTGCATCTGCTCCAGGCAGCGCCGGGTCAGATGCTGGTACTCGCGGGTACCGGCCTGCTTCCAGGCCACTTCCTCGTCGCTCAGCGCACGGCTGACCCGGGCCGGCGTGCCCATGACCAGCGATTGCGGCGCACAGTGGAAGCCGGCCTTGACAAAGGCAGCCGCGGAAACGAAGGAGCGGGCGGCAATATGCGCGTTATCCATCACCACTGCGTTCATGCCCACCAGGGCGTCGGCGCCGATCCGGCAGCCATGCAGTACCGCGCCATGCCCGATATGGCCGTTGCGCTCGACCACCGTGTCGCTGTCGGGAAAGCCATGCATCACGCAGGTGTCCTGCAGGTTCGCCCCCTCCTCGAGGATGATCCGCCCGAAATCCCCCCGCAGGCTCGCCAGGGGGCCGACATAACAATGGGCGCCGACTATCACATCGCCAATCAGTACCGCCGAAGGATGTACGTAGGCGCTAGGATCGACCACCGGGGTCAGGCCGTCGAGGCTGTAGCAGGTCATAAGGGTTTCCTTGAAGGCAAGGCATGGGAACTGGGCAATCTGCTCGCCAATGCCGAACATTTTGTATCAGAATTTTCTGCAAGTACAAGCCGGGCGATAAATCCCGGGCGGCCCGTCTGCAACACCCGAGCAGCCCGCAAGCTGGCTGTGCCACGAGCTTTTGGCCGCTGAACCTGTTGGTTGGCCTCGGGGCATGCCCAGCACCAGCCTTGTAGCACCGACGATCGATTAGGACACATTAAATATCATTAGCTATTGTTTTTGTGTATCGCATTGGCGATATACTCGGCGAAAACCGGCTCACCAGCCGATCCAATAATCGAGCCGGCTAACGGCCGCGCCACCCCGAGGACATCCACCATGCCTCAATACCTTGCTGTCGAACCCCTGACCGGGGGTGTCCGCCTGATCACCCTGCAGCGCCCGCAAGCCCACAATGCCCTGACCACGGCCCTGCTCGCCGAACTGGCTGCTGCCCTGGGCGAGGCGCAACAGGATCCCCATACCCGGGCCGTGGTTCTGACCGGCCATCGCCAGGCCTTCGCCGCCGGCGCCGACCTCAAGGAGATGGCCGAGCTTGACCTGGTGGGCATCCTCAACGATCCGCGCCAGGCCAGCTGGCAGCAGATCCGCGGGTTCAGCAAGCCGTTGCTGGCCGCGGTCAATGGCTACGCCCTCGGCGGCGGCTGCGAACTGGCGATGCACGCTGACATCATCATCGCCGGCAGCGATGCACGCTTCGGCCAGCCGGAAATCAACCTCGGGATCATCCCCGGCGCCGGAGGCACCCAGCGTTTGCCGCGCACCCTGGGCAAGTCCCTGGCGATGCAGATGGTGCTCACCGGCGTCGCCATCGATGCCCAGCACGCCTTGCGGGCGGGTCTGGTGAGCGAGGTGGTCGAGGCCGATCAAGTGGTCGAGCGCGCCGTCGAACTGGCCCGGCTGATCGCCAGCAAGGCCCCGCTGGCCGTCCGCCTGGCCAAGGAGGCGCTGCTCAAGGCCATGGACACCGACCTGGCCAGCGGCCTGGCCTTCGAACGCCACGCCTTCACCGTCCTGGCCGGCACCCGGGACCGCCAGGAAGGCATTGCCGCTTTTTCGGAAAAACGTCCGGCCGAGTTCACCGGTCGCTGAGACGGCGCCCAGCGCCGCCGATTACCCACGAGCCAGCACAGAGCGTCCCGACCATGAAATTTGCAACCATCGTGTTTTCCATCAGTGAGGGCGTTGCCCTCCTCAGCCTCAATCGCCCCGAACAGCTCAACAGCTTCAACCCGCAGATGCATGGCGAGGTCCAGGCGGCCCTCGCGCAGGTGCGCGACAACCCCGAGGTTCGTGTCCTGCTGCTGACCGGTGAAGGCCGCGCCTTCTGCGCCGGCCAGGACCTGGGGGATCGCCAGGTCGCGTCCGGCGAGAGCGCACCGGACCTCGGGGAGTCCATCGAACAGTTCTACAACCCGTTGGTGCGTGCGCTGCGCGATCTGCCGTTGCCGGTGATCTGCGCGGTCAACGGCGTGGCCGCCGGGGCCGGCGCCAACCTGCCCCTGGTCTGCGACCTGGTGCTGGCGGCCCGTTCGGCAAGCTTTATCCAGGCCTTCTGCAAGCTCGGGCTGATCCCCGATTCGGGCGGTACCTGGCTGCTGCCACGGCTGGTGGGCATGGCGCGGGCCAAAGCCCTGGCCCTGCTGGGCAACCGCCTGAGCGCCGAGCAGGCCGAGCAGTGGGGGCTGATCTACCAATGCGTGGACGACGACCAATTGCGCGACCAGGCCCTGACCCTGGCCCGTCACCTGGCCAGCCAACCGACCTACGGCCTGGCCCTGATCAAGCGCAGCCTGAACGCCAGCCTGCACAACAGCTTTGACCAGCAACTGGATCTGGAGCGCGACCTGCAACGCCTGGCCGGACGCAGCGAGGACTACCGCGAAGGCGTCAGCGCCTTCATGGCAAAGCGCAGCCCCGTGTTCAAGGGGCGCTGAACATGGCCGCACTGAACACCAGCGCACGCATTGCCGTGGTCGGCGCCGGGGCCATGGGTGCCGGGATCGCCCAGGTCGCGGCCCAGGCCGGGCACCCGGTATGGCTGCACGACAACCGCCCCGGGGCCGCCGCCCGGGCCCGGGACGACATCGACCGCCGCCTGGGCCTGCGGGTGAACCACGGCAAGCTCGATGAGGGCTCACGCCAAGCCACTCTGTCCCGGCTGCATCCGGTCGACCGCCTCGAGGACCTGGCGGACAGCGACCTGGTCATCGAGGCCATCGCTGAACAGCTGCCAGCCAAGCAGGGACTGTTCGCCGAACTGGAAGCCCTGTGCCGGGCCGACTGCATCTTCGCCAGCAACACCTCGTCGCTGTCGATCACCGCCATCGCCGCCGGACTGCAGCAGCCACGGCGGATGCTCGGCCTGCACTTCTTCAATCCGGCGCCGGTAATGGCCCTGGTGGAGGTGGTGCTGGGCCTGGCCAGCGATCCCGCGCTGGCCCACTGCCTGCACCAGACAATGGTCGCCTGGGGCAAGCAACCGGTGCAGGCCCGTTCCACCCCGGGGTTCATCGTCAACCGTGTGGCCCGCCCGTTCTATGGGGAAAGCCTGCGCCTGCTGCAGGAAGGCGCGGCGGATTGCGCCACCCTGGATGCCTTGCTGCGTGACGCTGGCGGCTTTGCCATGGGGGCCTTCGAACTCACCGACCTGATCGGCCATGACATCAACTACGCCGTGACCTGCTCGGTGTTCGACGCCTGTTACGGCGACCGGCGCTTCCAGCCGTCCCTGGTGCAGAAGGAACTGCTGGACGCCGGCCATCTGGGCCGCAAGAGCGGCCAGGGTTTCTACGCCTATGCCGATGGCGCGCAACGCCCCGCCGCCCGTGCCTTGCACAGCCAGGTCGAGGTCGGGCATTGCGTGGTGGAAGGCAACCTGGCCTGGGCCGAGCCCCTGGTGCAGCGCCTGGAGTCCCAGGGCGTGCGGGTGATCCGGCGCGACGGGCGCGGCTTGCTGCGGGTTGGGGATGCGGTCCTGGCGCCCAGTGACGGGCGCCTGGCGAGCCAGCGCGCCCGCGCCGATGACCTGGGCAACCTGGTGCTGCTGGACCTGGCAGCCGACTACCGGCAGGCCACGCGCCTGGCCATCAGTTGCAGCCACGACATCCAGCCCCAGGCCCTGGACCAGGCGGTCGCCCTGCTGCAACGGGCCGGACTGCAGCCCAGCCGGCTCAGCGACACCCCGGCCCTGGTGGTCCTGCGCACCGTGGCCATGCTTGCCAACGAGGCCGCCGATGCCGTGCTGCAGGGCGTCGCATCGGCGGCGGACATCGATCTGGCCATGCGCTGCGGGGTCAACTACCCCCAGGGACCACTGGCCTGGGCCGAGCAACTGGGCCTTGGGCAATTGCTCAAGGTGCTGGAAAACCTGCAGGCCGCCTATGGCGAGGAACGCTACCGACCGTCCCTGCTGCTCCGCCGCCGGGTCGCCGAAGGGAGAGGATGGCATGACTGAACAAGAACAGATGGAGCAAGCCCGGCGCTGCGCGCAAAGCCTGTTCCAGCGGGATCGGGCCAGCAACGAATTGGGCATGCGCCTGCTCTCGGTGGCCCCCGGCATGGCGCGCCTGGGCATGAGCGTCAGGCCCGAGATGCTCCAGGGCCACGGCACCTGCCACGGTGGTTTCATCTTCAGCCTCGCCGATTCGGCATTCGCCGTGGCCTGCAACAGCTACGACCAGGCTTGCGTGGCCATGGGCTGCAACATCGAATACATCGCCCCGGCGCACCTGGGCGACACCCTGACCGCCGACTGCCATGAACAAAGCCGGCGGGGCCGCACCGGCCACTATTCGGTGCGCATCGAAAACCAGCAGGGACAGCTGATTGCCCTGTTCCAAGGCAAATCCTACAAAGTGCGCGGCCAGGTGCTGACACCGGAGACTCCCCATGAATGATGCATTGATCATCGACGCCGTCCGTACTCCCATCGGCCGCTATGCCGGGGCCCTGAGCTCCATCCGTACCGACGACCTGGGGGCGATTCCCCTGCGCGAACTGATGCGTCGCCATCCACAGATCGACTGGAACCAGGTCGACGACGTGATCTACGGCTGTGCCAACCAGGCCGGTGAAGACAACCGCAACGTCGCGCGCATGTCGGCGCTGCTCGCCGGGCTGCCGGCCAGCGTGCCCGCCAGTACCCTCAATCGCCTGTGCGGCTCCGGGCTCGATGCCATTGGCAGCGGCGCCCGAACCATACGCTGTGGCGAGGCCGGCTTGCTGCTGGTGGGCGGCGTGGAATCCATGTCCCGGGCACCGCTGGTGATGGCCAAGGCCGAGAGCGCCTTTTCCCGCCAGGCCGAGCTGTACGACACCACCCTGGGCTGGCGCTTCATCAACCCCTTGATGCAGCAGCAGTACGGCGTCGACTCAATGGCGCAGACCGCAGAGAACGTCGCCGAACAGTTCAACATCGGCCGCGCCGACCAGGACGCCTTCGCCCTGCGCAGCCAGCAACGGGCGGCCGCGGCCCAGGCCAGCGGGCGCCTGGCCCAGGAGATAGTCCCGGTCAGCATCCCGCAGCGCAAGGGCCCGCCCCTGGTCGTGAGCAGCGACGAACACCCCCGCGCGAGCACCAGCCTGGAGCAGTTGCAGAAGCTGCCCACGCCCTTTCGCAGCAACGGCAGCGTCACCGCCGGCAACGCCTCGGGGCTCAACGATGGGGCCTGCGCCCTGCTCCTGGCCAGCCCGTCCCTGGCCCGGCGCCACGACCTGCGAGCCCGGGGCCGGGTGGTGGCCATGGCCACGGCCGGGGTCGAGCCACGAATCATGGGCATCGGCCCGCTGCCAGCCACGCGCAAAGTGTTGGAACTGGCCGGCCTGAGCCTGGATGACATGGACGTCATCGAACTCAACGAAGCCTTTGCCGCCCAGGGCCTGGCAGTGCTGCGCGAACTGGGCCTGGCGGACGACGACCCCCGGGTCAATCCCAATGGCGGCGCAATTGCCCTTGGCCATCCACTGGGCATGAGTGGTGCACGGCTGGTGACCACCGCCCTGCACGAGCTTGAACAGCGCCAGGGCCGCTACGCGCTGTGCACCATGTGCATCGGCGTCGGCCAGGGCATTGCCCTGATCATCGAGAGGTTGTAAGCCAGCCCAGTGAATTTGCCCGAGGCGTCCCCAGGACGTCCCACAGCCTGCACTCAGAACCCACCCGCCGGTGGGTTGCAAGACAACAACAATTCGAGTGAAGCCATGAACATGCCGATTGCCAGAACCGTGCCCGAAACACTGCTGGACCCGATGGAAACCGCCAGCATCGATCACCTGCGCCAGCATCAACTGGAGCGCCTGCGCTGGAGCCTGAACCACGCCTACGACAAGGTCCCGCTGTATCGCCAGCGCTTCGACGCCCAGGGCGTCCACCCCCAGGACATCAAGCGCCTGGAGGACCTGGCCCAGCTGCCCTTCACCACCAAGTCCGACCTGCGTGACCACTACCCCTACGGCATGTTCGCGGTGCCGATGCAGGAGGTGGCGCGCCTGCACGCCTCCAGCGGCACCACCGGCAAGCCCACGGTGGTCGGCTATACCCGCAACGACATCGACACCTGGGCCCAGGTGGTGGCCCGGTCGATTCGCGCGGCCGGGGGCCGGCCCGGGGACAAGGTGCACATTTCCTACGGCTACGGCCTGTTCACCGGCGGCCTGGGCGCGCACTACGGTGCCGAGCGCCTGGGCTGCACGGTGATCCCCATGTCCGGTGGCCAGACCGAGAAGCAGGTGCAGCTGATCAAGGATTTTCAGCCGGACATCATCATGGTCACGCCGTCCTACATGCTCAACATCGCCGACGAGATCGAGCGCCAGGGCCTCGACCCTCACCAGCTGGCCCTGCGCCTGGGGATCTTCGGCGCCGAACCCTGGACCGACGAGTTGCGCAGCGCCATCGAGCAGCGCCTGGGCATCAGCGCCCTGGACATCTACGGCCTGTCGGAGATCATCGGCCCCGGGGTGGCCATGGAGTGCGCAGAAACCCGCGACGGCCCAACCCTCTGGGAAGATCACTTCTACCCCGAGATCATCGACCCGCAGAGTGGCCGGGTGCTGCCGGATGGGGAAATGGGCGAGCTGGTGCTCACCTCCCTGACCAAGGAAGCCCTGCCGATGATCCGCTACCGCACCCGCGACCTGACCCGCCTGCTTCCGGGTACGGCACGGCCCATGCGCCGCATCGACAAGATCACCGGACGCAGCGACGACATGCTGATCATCCGCGGGGTCAATGTGTTCCCCACCCAGGTCGAGGAACAGGTCCTGAAGATTGCGCAACTGGCGCCCTGCTACGAAATCCACCTGTATCGCCACGGCAACCTCGACAGCGTCGACATCCACGTCGAGCTCAAGAGCGAGCACCAGCAGTTGAGCGACGAACAGCAGCGCACCCTCTGCGGCGATCTGAGTCGCCACATAAAGACCCATATCGGCATCAGCTCACGTATCGTTTTGCAACCGCTCTTCAGTATCAAGCGCTCGGAAGGCAAGGCGTGCCGGGTTATCGATAACCGTCGCTAGCTTTCAGACGTAGCGTTGTGCCCCGTGCAAACGGGGCTTTTTTTTGCCTGGTGCACCGGGTTGCCGGGAATCTGATACGAAAAAACAATACGACACCATTTTTTATGTTTGATATTTATTTGTGTATCACATATAAACATCTCCATGCCCACCCACACCTTCAACCCGGGAGACACTGCATGTACGCACAGCTGGTAGAAACGGGGGTCAAGCACGTCAAGTCGCTGGAGCAGATGTCCGAGCAAGAACGCGCCTTCCAGGAAAAGATCGATCGGGAGATCAAGATCGAGGCCAAGAACTGGATGCCCGAGGCCTACCGGCAGACCCTGATCCGGCAGATCTCCCAGCACGCCCATTCGGAAATCGTCGGCATGCTGCCCGAAGGCAACTGGGTGACCCGGGCCCCGACCCTCAAGCGCAAGCTGCAACTGATGGCCAAGATCCAGGATGAAGCCGGCCACGGCCTGTACCTGTACAGCGCCATGGAAACCCTCGGCGCCGACCGCGACGAGGAAGTCGCCAAGCTGCACAGCGGCCAAGCCAAGTATTCGAGCATCTTCAACTACCCGACCCTGAACTGGGCCGACATGGGCGCCGTGGGCTGGCTGGTGGACGGCGCCGCGATCGTCAACCAGGTGGTGCTGCAGCGCACCTCCTACGGCCCCTACTCCCGGGCCATGGTGCGCATCTGCAAGGAAGAGAGCTTCCACCAGCGCCAGGGCTACGAAATCCTCCTGACCATGATGCGCGAGGGCAACCAGGCGCAGAAGGACATGGTCCAGGACGCCATCAACCGCCTCTGGTGGCCAGCCCTGATGATGTTCGGCCCCAGCGACGAACACTCGCCCAACAGCGCCCAGTCCATGGCCTGGAAGATCAAGCGCCAGAGCAACGACGAACTGCGCCAGCGCTTCATCGACCAGACCATCCCGCAGCTCGAACTGCTGGGCTGCACCTGCCCGGACCCAGACCTTGCGTGGAACGCCGAGCGCGGCCACTACGACTTCGGCGAGATCCGCTGGGAGGAATTCTACGAAGTGCTCAAGGGCAATGGCCCGTGCAACCAGGAGCGCCTCGCCACCCGGCGCCAGGCCATCGAGGACGGTGCCTGGGTGCGCGCGGCCGCGGTTGCCCACGCTCGCAAGAAAACCAATAAAAACGCCGCTTGATTCGCCCAACCTCGATCCAGCGCCTGATGTGGAGCCACCCTGATGTCTGAATGGACCCTTTTCGAAGTCTTCGTGCGCAGCAAGCACGGCCTCAACCACAAGCACGTCGGCAGCGTACATGCCGCCGACAGCACCATGGCCCTGGACAACGCCCGCGACCTCTACACCCGCCGCAGCGAAGGCGTGAGCCTGTGGGTGGTGCCGTCGGCGCTGATCGTCGCCTCCTCGCCGGACGACAAGGAACCCCTGTTCGACCCCGCCGACGACAAGGTCTACCGCCACGCCAGCTTCTACCAGCTGCCGCCTGAAGTCGGACACATGTGAGGCCTGCCATGACCGTTCAATCCGATCTGATCCCTTACCTGCTGCGCCTGGGCGACAGCGCCTTGATCCAGGGCCAGCGCCTGTGCCAATGGTGTGGCCGCGCGCCGGCCCTGGAAGAAGAGCTGGCGCTGATGAACGTCGGCCTCGACCTGGTGGGCCAGGCCCGCAACTGGCTGGACTACGCCGCTGAACTGCTGGACGACGGCCGCGATGCCGACCGCCTGGCGTTCCACCGCGACGAACGTGCCTACCGCAACCTGTTGCTGGTGGAGCAGCCCAACGGCGACTTTGCCGTGACCATGCTCAAGCAGTTCCTGTACGACGCCTGGCACCTGCAGGTGCTCAAGGGCCTGAGCCAGAGCCGGGACGAGCGCATCGCCGGGATCGCCGCCAAAGCCGTCAAGGAAGCCACCTATCACCTGCGCCGCTCCGCCGAATGGGTCGAGCGCCTGGGCGACGGCACCGAGGAAAGCCACCAGCGGATGCTCGACGCCATCCCCCTGCTCTGGCGTTTCACCGTGGAGCTGAGCAGCCCCGATGACGGCGAGAACCGCCTGCACCAGGCGCGCCTGATACCCGACCCCGCCGCCGTGGCCGCGGCCTGGCAAGCCCAGGTGGCCGAGACCTTCGCCAACGCCACCCTGCCGGTGCCCGCTGCCGCCAGTTACTTCTACCTTGACGCCCGCCGCGGCCTGCACAGCGAACACCTGGGCATCCTGCTGGCGCACATGCAGTCCCTGCCGCGAGCCTACCCCGATGCGACCTGGTGAACTGATTGCCAGCGACCAGGGCGCCCGCGCGCTACAGGCTGGCGACCTGCAGGCGGCCTGGGCGACCCTGAACCAGGTCATGGACCCGGAAGTGCCGGTGGTCAGCGTGGTCGACCTGGGCATCGTCCGCGACCTGGACTGGCGCGCAGGCCACTTGCACGTGGTGGTGACCCCGACCTACTCCGGCTGCCCGGCCACCGAGGTGATCGAAAGCGACATCCGCGCAGCCCTGGAGCTCGCCGGATTTCGCGCCCCGCACCTGCAACGCAAGCTGACCCCGGCCTGGAGCAGCGACTGGATCACCGCCGCAGGCCGCGAGCGCCTGCGGGCCTATGGCATCGCCCCGCCGGAGTCCAGCACCAGCAAGCGCAGCCTCCTCGGACAACGCCCGCAGGTGGCCTGCCCCCAGTGCGGCAGCGAGCACACCGAGCGCCTCAGCGAGTTCGGCTCCACTGCCTGCAAGGCCTTGTACCGCTGCCGCGACTGCCTGGAACCGTTCGACTATTTCAAGTGCATCTGAACGGCCAGCGGCCGTGTCAGAGGGAGAATCAGCATGAGTAAATTCCACAGCCTGACCATCAAGGATGTGCGCAGCGAAACCCGTGACGCCGTGTCCATCGCCTTCGAGATCCCGCCGCACCTGCAACAGCGCTTCCACTTCACCCAGGGCCAGCACCTGGTGATGCGCACCCAGCTGGACGGCGAGGAAGTGCGCCGCTCCTACTCGATCTGCACCGGGGTCAACGATGGCGAACTGCGCGTTGCAATCAAGCGCGTGGCCGGCGGGCGTTTCTCGGCCTTCGCCAATGAGCGACTCAAGGCCGGCCAGCAGCTGGAGGTGATGCCACCTGCAGGGCAGTTTCACGTCGAGCTCGACCCGGCCCGCCACGGCCACTACCTGGCCGTGGCCGCTGGCAGCGGCATCACGCCGATCCTGTCGATCATCAAGACCACTCTGGAAACCGAACCCCACAGCCGCCTGACCCTGCTCTACGGCAACCGCTCCAGCTCCAGCGCGCTGTTTCGCGAACAGCTGGAAGACCTGAAGAATCGTTACCTGCAACGCCTCAACCTGATTTTCCTGTTCAGCCGCGAACAGCAAGACATCGACCTCTACAACGGCCGGATCAATGCCGACAAATGCCAGCAGCTGTTTTCCCGCTGGCTCGACGTCAAGAGCCTGGACGCGGCCTTTATCTGCGGCCCGCAGCCCATGACCGAAACCGTGCGCGACAGCCTCAAGGCCAAGGGCATGCCCGCCGCGCGCATCCACTTCGAACTGTTTGCCGCCGCTGGCAGCGAGTACAAGCGCGAGGCCCGGGAAGCTGCACGACAGATCGATGCTGCCACCAGCCAGATCACCGTGATCAGCGACGGCCGCGCCCTGGCCTTCGACTTGCCGCGCAACACCCAGAGCATCCTCGAGGCCGGCAACGCCCAGGGTGCCGAACTGCCGTACTCGTGCAAGGCCGGGGTCTGCTCCACCTGCAAGTGCAAGGTCATCGAAGGTGAAGTGGAGATGGACAGCAATCACGCCCTGGAGGACTACGAAGTAGCGGCCGGCTACGTGCTGTCCTGCCAGTCGTTCCCGATCAGCGACAAGGTGGTCCTGGACTTCGACCAGCTCTAGAACACCGCGAGCGCAGGCGTGCTGGCGCTCGCGAGTTGCAACGCCCGAACAATAACAACAGCAAGAGAGCGTGCCCAATGACCCCGCAAGAAATAGAACGGATTCGCCTGCACCCGGACTTTATCCAGCTGGTGCGACGCAAACAGAAGCTCTATTGGTCCCTGACCCTGGCCATGCTGCTGATCTATTACGGTTTCGTGCTGCTGGTGGCGTTTTCCCCGAGCACCCTGGGCCAGTCCCTCAGCGGCGGGGTGACCACGGTCGGCATGCTGGTGGGTGTGGCGATCGTGCTGCTGGCCTTCGCTCTGACCGGCTTCTATGTCTACCGCGCCAACCATGTGATTGACCCACTGAATGAAAAGCTCAAGCAGGAGTGCGCCCAATGAAGCCATTGTCGCTGTCATTCCTGCTGCCCGGCCTGCTGCTTTGCGACCTTGCACTGGCGGCAGAAGGCGCTGCCCGGCCCCTGAACTGGAACGCCATCGGCATGTTCCTGGTGTTCGTCCTGTTCACCCTCGGGGTCACCCGCTGGGCCGCCCTGCGCACCCGCTCGGCCAGTGATTTCTATACCGCTGGCGGCGGCATGAGCGGCTTGCAGAACGGCCTGGCGATTGCTGGCGACATGATCTCCGCGGCGTCCTTCCTCGGCATCTCGGCGATGATGTTCCTCAACGGCTACGACGGCCTGCTGTATGCCCTGGGGGTACTGGCCGGCTGGCCGATCATCCTCTTCCTGATCGCCGAACGCCTGCGCAACCTGGGCAAGTACACCTTTGCCGACGTGGTTTCCTACCGCCTGGAGCAAACCCCGGTGCGCCTGACATCGGCCTTCGGCACCCTGACCGTGGCCCTGATGTACCTGGTGGCGCAGATGGTCGGCGCCGGCAAGCTGATCGAACTGCTGTTCGGCATCAGCTACCTCTATGCGGTGATGCTGGTGGGGGTGCTGATGGTGTTCTACGTGACCTTCGGCGGCATGCTGGCCACCACCTGGGTGCAGATCATCAAGGCGGTGATGCTGCTGTTCGGCACCAGCTTCATGGCCTTCATGGTGCTCAGGCACTTTGGCTTCAGCGTCGAGGCAATGTTCGCCGGGGCCACCGCGGTACACGCCAAGGGCACCGCGATCATGGCCCCCGGCGGCTTGCTGTCGAACCCCATCGACGCCATTTCCCTGGGGCTGGGGATGATGTTCGGCACTGCCGGCCTGCCGCATATCCTGATGCGCTTCTTCACCGTCAACGACGCCAAGGAAGCGCGCAAGAGCGTGTTCTACGCCACCGGCTTCATTGGCTACTTCTACCTGCTGCTGATCGTGGTCGGCTTTGGCGCCATCGTCATGGTCGGCACCGAGCCCGAGTACCGCGACGCCAGCGGGGCAATCGTCGGCGGCGCCAACATGATCGCCGTGCACCTGGCACAGGCGGTGGGCGGCAACCTGTTTCTCGGTTTCATCTCGGCGGTGGCCTTCGCCACCATCCTCGCGGTAGTGGCCGGACTGGCCTTGTCCGGCGCGTCGGCGGTGTCCCACGACCTGTATGCCTGTGTGATTCGCAAAGGCCAGGCCACGGAAAAACAGGAAATCCGCGTCTCGCGGATCGCCACTCTGTGCATTGGTGTGCTGGCGATCATCCTCGGCCTGCTGTTCGAGTCGCAGAACATTGCCTTCCTTTCCGGGCTGGTACTGGCGATTGCCGCTTCGGTCAACTTCCCGGTGCTGTTCCTGTCGATGTTCTGGAAAGGCCTGACCACCCGTGGTGCCGTCAGCGGCAGCATGGCCGGGCTGGTCTCGGCGATTGTCCTGCTGGTGCTGAGCCCCGCGGTGTGGGTCAACGTCCTGCACCACGAACACGCACTGTTCCCTTACTCCAACCCGGCCCTGTTCTCCATGAGCCTGGCATTTGCCTGTGCCTGGCTGTTCTCGGTCACCGACCGTTCGGCTCGGGCGGATCTGGAACGCGGGCGCTACCTGGCGCAGTTCATCCGCTCCATGACCGGGATCGGCGCTTCCAGCGCCAGCAAACACTGACATTGGCTTGATAACAGGGAATAAAAATAATGCACCCCGTTTACCTCAATGCGCGCAAAAATCCGCTGTACCTGCTGACGGCCGCCAGTCTGCCGCTGTTCGCCCCACCGGCCCTGGCCGACTTTGTCAGTGACAGCAGCGCGCGCCTGGAAATGCGCAATCACTATATCAACCGCGACTTCCGCCAACACAACGCGGCGCAGTCCAAGGCCGAGGAATGGGCCCAGGGCTTTACCGCGCGCATCACCTCCGGATTCACCGAAGGCGCCTTCGGTTTCGGCCTGGATGCCCTCGGCGAACTGGGGCTCAAGCTTGATTCCAGCCCCGACCGCCGTGGCACTGGGCTGCTGCCATATGGGCGCGACAGCCATGAACCGGCGGACCAGTTCAGCGAGCTGGGCCTGACCGGCAAGGTCCGCGTGGCCGACAGCGTGCTGAAAATCGGCACCCTGCAACCTTTGCTGCCGGTGGTCACCTACAACGATACTCGCCTGTTGGGCTCGACCTTCCAGGGCGGCCTGCTGACCAGCCAGGACATTCGTGACCTGACCCTGAATGCCGGGCGCCTGACCAAGACCAACCTGCGTGACTCATCGAGCAACGATGACATCGGCTACGGCGCCGCCACCAGCGATCACTTCGACTTCGCCGGCGGCAGCTACGCCTTCAACCCGCAACTGAGCCTGAGCTACTACTACGCCAAGCTGGACCAGATCTATCGCCAGCAATTTGTCGGCCTGCTGCACACCCAGCCCCTGGGCAACGGCTTCAGCCTGCGCAGCGACCTGCGTTACTTCGACAGTCGCGGCGACGGCATCAAGCGCGCCGGGCGCATCGACAACCGCAACTTCAACAGCATGTTCACCCTGGCCCATGGCGCCCATAAAGTCAGCGCCACCTGGCAGCAACTGTCCGGCGACAGTGCCTTTCCGTTCCTTAACGGCGGCGACCCGTACGTGGTCAACCTGGTGACCTACAACACCTACACCCGGGCTGACGAGGACTCCTGGCAACTGCGCTACGACTACAACTTCGCCGCCCTCGGCGTGCCTGGCCTGAGCTTCATGACCCGCTACACCGACGGCCGTCACGCCAAGGCCGGCGCCGTGGACAACGGCCGCGAGTGGGAACGTGACACCGACATCACCTACGTGATCCAGAGCGGAGTGCTCAAGGACGTCAGCCTGCGCTGGCGCAACGTGACCTTTCGCTCGGGCAACGGCCTGACCACCGCCCTGGATGAGAACCGCCTGATCGTCGGTTACACCCTGGCCCTTTGGTAAACCCCAACCGGCGCCAAACGGGCGCCGGCCGTTTTTTCTTCCGGAGCAATCGTGATGACTCACGCCCCTACGCTGCAAAGCTTCATCGCCGGTCGCTGGATTGGCCAACACGCTGCCCAGGTCCTGCGCAGCGCGATTGACGGCCACGAACTGGCGCGCACCCACGAAGAACGCCCGGACTTTGCCGAAGCTGTCGAGCACGCTCGGCGCCAGGGTGTCGCGGCGCTGATGGCGCTGGACTTCCAGCAACGGGCGCAACGGCTCAAGGCCCTGGCCCTGTATCTCAGCGAGCGCAAGGAACAGCTGTACGCCCTGTCCCACCACAGCGGCGCGACCCGGGCCGACAGCTGGATCGATATCGAGGGCGGCAACAGCACCCTGTTCACCTACTCCGGCCTGGGTTCCCGGGAACTGCCCTCGGGCAACATCGTCCACGAAGGCCCGGCGCTGTCACTGAGTAAGCTGGGAAGCTTCGCCGGTAGCCATATCCTGGTGCCCCGGGGTGGCCTGGCGGTGCACATCAACGCCTTCAACTTCCCGATCTGGGGCATGTTGGAAAAGTTCGCTCCCAGTTTCCTCGCCGGTATGCCGTGCATCGTCAAGCCCGCCAGCTCCACCAGCTACCTGACGCAAGCCGTGGTACGCCTGATGGATGAGTCGGGCCTGCTGCCTGCCGGCGCCCTGCAACTGGTGATCGGTGGCACCGGCGACCTGCTGGACCGGCTGCAAGGCCAGGATGTGGTGACCTTCACCGGTTCGGCCGATACCGCCGCCAAGCTGCGGGTCAACCCCAACCTGATTCGCCATTCCGTGCCGTTCAACGCCGAGGCCGACTCGCTGAACTGCGCCATCCTCGCCCCGGACGTGAGCCCGGACGATGAGGAGTTCGAACTGTTCATCAAGGAAGTCGCTCGGGAAATGACGGTCAAGGCCGGCCAGAAATGCACCGCGATCCGCCGCGCCATCGTTCCGGCCAAGCACATCGATGCCGTGGCCGAACGCCTGCGCGCACGCCTGGCCAAGGTGGTGGTCGGCGACCCATCGGTGGAAGGGGTGCGCATGGGCCCACTGGCTTCCCACGACCAGCAACGTGACCTCACCGAGCGCCTGGAGAGCCTGCTGCGCAGCAGCGACCTACTGTTTGGCGCCAAGGACGGCTTTGCGCCGCGTGGCGAAAACGTCAACCAGGGCGCGTTTTTCGCCCCGACCCTGCTGCGTGCCCGAGATCCCCATGCAGAAGGCGGTGCTCACGACATCGAGGCGTTCGGCCCGGTCAGCACCCTGATGACCTACGACGATCTGGATGAAGCGCTGGTCCTGGCCGCGCGCGGCAAAGGCAGCCTGGTGGCCAGCCTGGTCACCAAGGACCCACGCATCGCGGCCCGGGCGATCCCTGTCGCAGCGGCCTGGCACGGGCGCCTGCTGGTGCTGGACCGCGAGTCTGCCGCCGAATCCACCGGCCACGGCTCGCCCCTGCCACAACTGAAACACGGTGGCCCGGGCCGGGCCGGTGGTGGCGAAGAGCTGGGCGGCCTGCGCGCGGTGAAACACTACCTGCAACGGGCCGCGGTCCAGGGTTCGCCGAGCATGCTGGCGGCTGTCACTGGGGAATACGTGCGCGGCGCCAAAGTGATCGAGACCGAGGTTCATCCGTTCCGTCGTTACTTCCAGGACTTGCAGATCGGCGAATCGCTGCTGACCCATCGGCGCACAGTCAGCGAAGCCGACTTGGTGAACTTCGGCTGCCTGTCCGGTGACCACTTCTATATGCACTTCGATGACATCGCGGCCAAGGAATCGCAATTCGGCAAGCGCATCGCCCATGGCTACTTCGTGCTCTCGGCAGCAGCCGGGCTGTTCGTCTCGCCAGCGCCGGGCCCAGTGCTGGCCAACTACGGCCTGGACACCCTGCGCTTCATCAACCCGGTGGGCATTGGCGACACCATCCAGGCCCGGTTGACCTGCAAGCGCAAGATTGACCAGGGTAAAACCAGTCCCCAGGGCCTTCCTCAGGGCGTGGTGGCCTGGGATGTGGAAGTCACCAACCAGTTGGGCGAATTGGTAGCCAGCTACGACATCCTGACCCTGGTGGTCAAACGCGACGACTGAGCCCTTTGCCCCCCCACACCTTCCCTGGGAGCTGGCTGCCGGCTCCTAGGGGAACCAGCAGATAATTGTGGCAAAAGATTTCATCATTTCTTGATTCTGCACCCGGCTTGCGGCAAGTTGCGCGCTTCTCACCACAAGGAACCGCCCATGTCCGGCTCAATGGCCCAGGCGTTCGCGCACAACTTTCTCGGCCAGTCCCCGCGCTGGTACAAGGCAAGCATCCTTGCCTTCCTGCTGCTCAATCCCCTGCTGTTCTATACCGTCAGCCCGGCGGCGGCCGGCTGGTGCCTGGTGATCGAGTTCATCTTCACCCTGGCCATGGCCCTCAAGTGCTACCCGCTGATGCCCGGCGGCCTGCTGCTGGTGCAGGCCATGCTGCTGGGCATGGCCACCCCCGAGGCACTGTATGAGGAGCTGGTGCACAACTTCCCGGTGATCCTGCTGCTGATGTTCATGGTCGCCGGCATTTATTTCATGAAGGAGTTGCTGCTGTTCCTGTTTTCCCGGCTGTTGCTCGGGGTGCGCTCCAAGGCGCTGCTGGGGCTGCTGTTCTGCTTTCTTTCGGCCTTTCTCTCGGCGTTCCTCGATGCCTTGACCGTCACTGCGGTGATCATCAGCGCTGCCGTGGGCTTCTATTCGGTGTATCACCGGGTGGCGTCCGACAATGACCCGCGCCAGGACAGCGCCTACGGCGATGACCAGCAACTGGCCACCCTGCACCACGATGACCTCGAGCAGTTTCGTGCCTTCCTGCGCAGCCTGCTGATGCACGGCGCCGTAGGCACCGCCCTGGGAGGGGTGTGCACCCTGGTGGGCGAGCCGCAGAACCTGTTGATCGGCCATGAGATGGGCTGGCACTTCGCCGAATTCTTCAGCAAGGTGGCACCGGTTTCCCTGCCCGTGCTGGCGGCCGGCCTGGTGACCTGCGTGCTGCTGGAGAAGCTGCGCTGGTTCGGCTATGGCACCTTGCTGCCGGACAACGTGCGCGGGGTGCTGGCCAACTATGCCGCTGAAGACGACGCCCAGCGCACCTCGCGCCAACGGGCGGCACTGCTGGTCCAGGGCCTGGCGGCGTTGATCCTGATCGTCGGCCTGGCCCTGCACGTGGCGGAAGTCGGGTTGATCGGCCTGCTGGTGATCGTGCTGATCACCGCCTTCACCGGGATCACCGATGAGCACCGCCTGGGCAATGCGTTCAAGGACGCCATGCCCTTCACCGCACTGCTGGTGGTGTTCTTCGCCGTGGTCGCGGTGATTCACCAGCAGCAACTGTTCACCCCGCTGATCCAGTGGGTGCTGGCGCTGCCGGCGGACCAGCAACCGGGCATGCTTTTCATTGCCAACGGGTTGCTGTCGGCCATCAGTGACAACGTGTTCGTCGCCACCATCTACATCACCGAGGTCAAGCAGGCCTTTGTCACCGGGCAGATGAGCCGTGAGCACTTCGAGACCCTGGCCATCGCCATCAACACCGGCACCAACCTGCCCAGCGTGGCCACGCCCAACGGCCAGGCGGCGTTCCTGTTCCTGCTGACCTCGGCGATTGCGCCGCTGGTACGCCTGTCCTACGGTCGGATGGTGTGGATGGCCCTGCCCTACACCGTGGTGATGGGGCTGCTGGGCTGGTACGCGGTGAGCTACTGGCTGTAGGGGCATCCTGCACGGGCCCGAGGCCGGCAATCGGCGGCCGCGGCATGAAGGACCGGAGGCCGTGGCCTGGCGCTATGCCAGGCTGCGCCCCTCAACGCCGGAGGAGGAGGTAGCGCTCGATCGCTTCGGCGGCGCCGTCTTCCAGGTTGCTGCCGGTGACCAGGTCGGCCTGGCGCTTGACCTGTTCCTCCGCCTGGCCCATGGCAATCGACAGGCCGGCACGCTGGAACATCGCCGTGTCGTTGCCACCATCCCCCAGCGCCGCAGTGCGCTCCAGCGGCACACCCAGGTGCTCGGCCAAGGTGGCCAGGGCCTGGCCCTTGTCCGCTTGCAGGGCGGTGACATCGAGGAACCTGGGCTGCGAGCGCGAAGCCTGGGCCTGCCCGGCGGTGGTTGCATGCAGGCGCGCCTCCAGCTCCACCAGCAGCCGATGGTCGCTGCTGGCGGCCACGATCTTGTCGATGCGCGGCAGGTACTCCTCGAAACTGTCCACCACTTTGGGGGCGTACCCCAGTGCATGGCGCTCCAGGGGCATCAGGGCACCCTCGAGGTTGCGCAGCAGCCATTGGTTGTCGGCAAAGACCCAGGTTTCGATCTGCGGGCAGGGCTCGAACAGCAGCAAGGCGCTCACCGCCGCTTCCACCGGAACAGTGTGGCGCACCAGTAAGCTGCCATCGGGGTTGACGATGCTGCCGCCATTGAACCCGGCGGTGGGCAGGTCCACGCCCAGGGCTTCGATCTGCTGCTGCATGGCCCGGGGCGGGCGCCCGCTGGCCAGGCTGAAAGCCACCCCGGCGTCGCGCAGGGCACGCACCGCATCGAGGGTTCGGGGGCTCAAACTGTGGTCCGGACGCAGCAGCGTGCCGTCCATGTCACTGAGCAGCAACTCGATGGGCCGTACCGTCATGCCGCTCATCCCAGGGGGCGCCAGACGCGACCATCCCGGGCCAGCAGTTCGTCACCTGCGGCCGGGCCATCGGTGCCGGCCGGGTAGTTCTGCAGCGCCCCGTCCTGCTTCCAGGCATCGAGGAAGGGCTGCACCGCGCGCCAGCCGTTCTCGATGTTGTCCGCCCGCTGGAACAGCGTCTGGTCGCCGATCAGGCAGTCGTAGATCAGGGTTTCGTAACCGGTGGACGGCTGCATCTCGAAGAAGTCCCGGTAGGCGAAACCCAGCTCGATATTGGCCATGTCCAGGCTCGGGCCGGGTTTTTTCGCCAGCAGGTCGAACCACATGCCCTCGTTGGGCTGGATCTGGATCCGCAGGTAGGTCGGCGACAGGCGCTCGACCTCGGTGTCGCGAAACTGCGCATAGGGCGCCGGCTTGAAGCAGATGACAATCTCGGTGTCGCGCACGCTCATGCGCTTGCCGGTGCGCAGGTAGAACGGCACCCCGACCCAGCGCCAGTTGTCGATCATCACCTTCAGCGCAACGTAGGTTTCAGTGTGGCTGTCGGGCGCCACGTTGGCTTCCTCGCGGTATCCCGCCAGAGCCTTGCCGGCCACCTCGCCGGCGCTGTATTGGCCACGTACCGAATTGGCCCGGGCCTCCTCGGCGGACCAGGGACGGATCGCTCCCACCACCTTGGCCTTCTCGCCCCGTACCGCATCGGCACCGAAGGCTGCGGGCGGCTCCATGGCCACCATCGCCAGCAACTGGAACAGGTGATTGGGCACCATGTCGCGCAGGGCGCCGGTATGTTCATAAAAGCTGCCACGGGTTTCCACCCCGACGGTTTCCGCCGCGGTGATCTGCACGTGGTCGATGTAATGGTTGTTCCAGAAGGCCTCGAACAGGCTGTTGGAAAAACGGCTGACCAGGATGTTCTGGACGGTTTCCTTGCCCAGGTAATGGTCGATGCGGTAGATCTGCTTCTCGCTCATGACCTTGAGCAGGCAGGCATTGAGGGCCTCTGCGGTCTGCAGGTCGGAGCCGAAGGGCTTCTCGATCACCACCCGGCGAAACGCCTGTGGCCCCTCCTCCAGCAACCCCGAGGCGCCCAGGCGCTGCACCACTTCACTGAAGAAGCGCGGTGCAGTGGCCAGGTAGAACACCGCGTTGCCGGTGCCACTGGCGGCAATCCGTGCCGCCAGCTCGGCATAGGTGGAATCGTCCAGGAAGTCGCCCTGGACATAGCTGATCCCGCGGGTCAGCCGGGCCCAGACTGCGGCATCCACAGCCGCCCCCTGGGCTTGCTTGTTCAGCACTTCATCGCGAAGGAAGTCTTCCAGCAAGGTGGCGAACTCAGCGTCGCTCACCGCATTGTGGTCAACGCCGACAATCCGCAGTCCCTCATCCAGCAAGCCGTCACGGCTCAGGTTGTACAGCGCCGGCATCAACAGGCGCTTGACCAGATCACCGCGGGCGCCGAACAGGAACAGCGTGGTCGGCGGCGCCGGCAACGCCTTGGACTTCTTTCGCGTAGAGGTCATTTTTTCCCGGTCTCCACGTGGCCGCCAAAGCCGAAGCGCATGGCCGACAGTACCTTGTCGCCGTAGGTGCCCTGCCCGCGCGAACGGTAGCGTGAGAACAGCGAGTTGGACAGCACCGGCACCGGCACCGCCTGCTCCATGGCGGCCTCGATGGTCCAGCGACCTTCGCCGCTGTCAGCCACCGAACCGGAGAAGCCGTCGAGTTTCGGGTCGCTGGCCAGGGCGTCGGCGGTCAGGTCCAGCAGCCAGGAGGAAACCACGCTGCCACGACGCCAGACTTCGGCGATATCGCCGACATTGAGATCGAAACGCTGGTCTTCCGGGAGGTTTTCCGAGGATTTGGTCTTGAGGATGTCGAAGCCTTCGGCGAAGGCCTGCATCATCCCGTACTCGATGCCGTTGTGGATCATCTTGACGAAGTGCCCGGAGCCGGCAGGCCCCGCATGGATGTAGCCACGCTCGGCGCGGTCGTCGGCAGATACCCGGTCCTTGGTCCGCGGAATCGAACCCAAACCCGGAGCCAGGGCGCTGAACAGCGGGTCAAGGCGCAGCACTTCGTCGGCATCGCCGCCGATCATCATGCAATAGCCGCGCTCCAGGCCCCAGACGCCGCCGGAGGTGCCGACGTCAATGTACTTCAGGCCCTTGTGCGCCAGGTCCCGGGCGCGACGGATATCGTCCTTGTAGTAGGTGTTGCCGCCGTCGATGATCACATCCCCGGGGGCCAGCAACTGGCTCAGGGCCTCGATGGTCGCTTCGGTAGGCTCGCCGGCGGGCAGCATGACCCAGACCGCACGAGGCTGTTCCAGGCCCGCCACCAGGGCCGGCAGGTCGGCGACGCCCTTGGCGCCTTCAGCGGCCAGGGCGCTGACAAAATCGGTATTGCGGTCAAAGACTACGGTTTCGTGCCCATTGAGCATCAGGCGCCGTGCAATGTTGCCGCCCATGCGGCCCAGTCCAATAATCCCCAGTTGCATGTGCTGATGCTCCTACTGCAAAAAATTCAGATCAAAAATGTATAGCCCAATGGGCCGGGTGCAAACTTCGAGGGGCGCAACTATACAAGGCAAAAAGCTCCAAGACAGCGCAATCTTTAGGCACGGCAGCAGTTTTTTGCCGTTCCCTGCGGGTCCTGCGGGCTGTCCGGGCCGCACCTGCCGCAGCCGATCGCCGGGGTTTAATCAAGGATTAGTCTCAACACCGGCGGCGAAGTTTCGCAAAAATTCGGTGGATAACGACACAAAGTGCCCGCAAGGCACAGCGACCACCCAAAATAAAAAAGTTCCCTTTGCGCAAAAAAGAAATAAAATTGCCACCGATAGTGCTTTGCGCAAGGGAATGCGGACCACGAAGCATAGTTGAGACACGCCATTTGCGAGGTGAGCAATGGGCACAGTACTACCGGCAAGACCCGCACAAACCCTGTACGTCACCATCCGTCGTGATGAACTGCGTCAACTCAAAGATGAACGCGATCAGTTGCAACAGGAGTTGGCACAGCTGCGCCTGCTGCTGAAGCAGGGTCCATCCGTAGCACCGCTGCACCTTCCCTCCGCGAGCTGAACCTCGCCCCGAACGCAGGCGCGCCCTGCGTTCGCTGCATATTCAAACGCCCTTCTGCCGCACTGTGGCGCGCTGATCCTCGGCCTGGCCCGGTGTTATTGCAGCGGCCGACAAAAAAACAACATCGCCCTGACGATCTTTTCACATTTGCCTGTCGATACTCCCGGCCATTGTGGCCGTCTTGTTACAGAGGACGGCCTTCATTCGCGACGCTGAACCGGCGCGCAATGATCACGGATTCCTGGGGAGCACCGAATGGCATTGTTCAAACGCAGTAGCAGCGCTGCGAAAGGTTTTGACTGGATGGGCCTGCTCTGGCTGTTCCTGTTCTTCTGGTACTTCTCCGGCATCACCCAACTGCTGATCCAGCTGACCGACACCTCCGGCTTCAGCGGATTCCGCCAGGCGTTCTTCATGAGTGGCGTGTGGCTGGCGCCGATGCTGCTGTTCCCCTCGCGCACCAAAGTCATGGCCGCAGTGATTGGCGTGGTGCTCTGGGCCTGCTCCATGGCCAGCCTGGGCTACTTCTTCGTCTACCAGCAGGAGTTCTCGCAAAGCGTCATCTTCATCATGTTCGAGTCCAACCCCTCGGAGGCCGTTGAGTACCTGACCCAGTACTTTGCCTGGTGGATGGTCCTGGCTTTCCTCGCCCATACCGCCTTCGCGATCTTCCTCTGGACCCGCCTGCGCCCGGTCTACCTGCCTCGCGGCCAGGCCATGGTGGCGGCTGCGGCGATCCTCGTGGCGATTGTCGGCTACCCGCTGGTCAAGCAGATCTCCCGCACCGATAACCTGGCCGAAGGCCTGGAGAAGTTCGAAACCCGTATCGAGCCTGCGGTGCCCTGGCAGATGGTGGTGGCCTACCGGCGTTACCGTGAACAGCTGGACGGCATGCAAGGCATGCTCGACAGCGTCAGCAAGATCCCGCCCCTGAGCAACCTCAAGGACAGCATGGCCAATCAGCCGGCGACCCTGGTGCTGGTGATCGGTGAGTCCACCAACCGCCAGCGCATGAGCCTCTACGGCTACCCGCGCCAGACCACGCCCGAGCTGGACAAGCTCAAGGACCAGCTCGCGGTGTTCAACAACGTGATCACCCCGCGCCCCTACACCATCGAGGCGCTGCAGCAGGTACTGACCTTCGCCGACGAGGAAAACCCCGACCTGTACCTCAAGTCGCCGTCCCTGGTCAGCATGATGAAACAGGCCGGCTACAAGACCTTCTGGATCACCAACCAGCAGACCATGACCAAGCGCAACACCATGCTCACCACCTTTTCCGAACAGGCCGACGAGCAGGTGTACCTGAACAACAACCGCAACCAGAATGCCCGCCAGTACGACGGCGACGTGCTCGAGCCTTTCGCCAAGGCCCTGGCCGACAACGCGCCGCGCAAACTCATCGTGGTCCACTTGCTGGGCACCCACATGAGCTACCAGTACCGCTACCCGCCGACCTTCGACAAGTTCACCGACCGCCAGGGCGTGCCGGCCGGGGTGCGCGACGATCAGGTGCCGACCTACAACAGCTACGACAATGCAGTGCTGTACAACGACTTTGTGGTCTCCAGCCTGATCAAGGACTACGCCAAGACCGACCCCAACGGTTTCCTGCTGTACCTGTCCGACCACGGCGAGGACGTCTTCGACTCTGCGGGTCATGGCACCCTGGGACGCAACGAAGGCAAGCCGACGGCGCCGATGTACACCATTCCGTTCATGGCCTGGGCCTCGCCGAAATGGCGCCAGACCCATGACTGGAGCTTCGCCTCCGACCTCAACCGGCCCTACAGCAGCTCCCAGCTGATCCACACCTGGGCCGACCTGGCCGGCTTGAGCTTCGATGAGTGGGACCCCAGCCGCAGCCTGGTCAACGCCAGCTTCAAGGCGCGCCCCCTGCTGATTGGCGACCCCTACGCACGCCAGAGCAAGCCACTGATCGACTTCAGTCTGATGAAGCCCACGACGCCGGTGGAGACCAAGGTGGTCCAGCAGTAATCCTCACCCTCGGGGGCCGCAATGGCCCCCGAATCGTTCCGCCCCAGGCCACCTTACCCTCCGCCCCTCACCGCCCCTCGAATGCCCACGGCTGATGTGCCAAGGGCGCTTGCTCCTGCGCGGTAGCACTACCCGCCAATGCCTGCCTGCGCGCACTGGCCACAACCTGCCTTCCGGCTTTAGCACCGCAGCCCCTGGGACGCCGAGCGCCCGCGCCACCGCTGACCTGTGGCGCCGTCGCCCAGCGGATCGGCCTGCCGCCCTGCCCGTTATTTCACCTCACTGTCCTCCATCCGGCCCGGGCCACACCTGGTGTCGACACATGATGTCAAGAATGTAATCGGCGCTTCAGGCTCGCGTTAACCCTGACTTAATACACTTAGGTTTAACTTCTCCCGTTACTTCTTGTGCAGGGATGAAACAAGTACCGAACACTCTTAAGCAGGAAACACAGCATGAAACTTTCAACTCTGGTAGTTAGCGGTCTGATTCTCGTCGGTTCCAGTGCGGCCTTCGCCGAGGGCGGCGCGGAAAACATGCAGCGCTTCTATGAAAACTTCCAGGTGAGCCAGCAACAACTTCACGGCAATAAAAACGACAATACAGCCAAGACCGAGCAGCAGAAACCGGCTCCCCGCTATTCCACGTCGGACACCAAGCAACAACAGCCCGATGCCTGACAGCGAATTCCAGTAATACCCACTCTGGACAATGTGCTCCTTTGCCAGAGATGGATGTTTGGCGCCCTTGTGGCGCCTTTTTTATGCCCCGATACAAAGGTTTCTTTCACCTTGGTGACCTGGACATTACAACTTTGTCATTCAGCACTTTCACTGTTTGAGCTCGATTAGTATCCCCGCGCGCCACCCTCCTTAGCGGAAGCCAGTACCTCAGCAACCGCGCCTTACCGGTCATCGGACAGACCGCTTAATCGGTTGAATTACCAGGGTTAATTTATTGACCCTGTAGCTACTTCAGGCTTCATTCTTCATCCATTCGATAACCTCCGAACAATTCAAGAGGATCTAGCAATGCGCATTCTGGTGGTTGAAGACGAACCGAAGACAGCGGACTACCTGCATCAGGGACTGACTGAAAGTGGTTATGTGGTGGATCGCGCGAACAATGGTGTCGACGGCCTGCACTTGATTCAGCAACAACCCTATGAACTGGTGATCCTGGATATAAACCTGCCCGGCAAAGATGGTTGGCAGGTATTGGAACATATGCGCGGGCAATACCCGGCGCGAGTCATGATGCTCACCGCCCGCGGGCGCCTGGAAGACAAGGTCAAGGGACTGGACATGGGCGCCGATGATTATCTGGTCAAGCCCTTTCAATTCCCCGAGTTGCTGGCCCGGGTCCGCACCTTGATGCGTCGCAGTGAAGTCATTGCCCAGCCGGAAGTCCTGCAAGTTGCCGACCTGCAACTTGATCCCCGCCGTCATCGAGCCTATCGCGGCACTCGGCGAATTGACCTGACCACCAAGGAGTTCACCCTGTTACAGGTATTGATGCGCCATTCGGGGGAGGTGCTGACCCGTACCCAGATCATTTCCCTGGTCTGGGACATGAACTTCGATTGCGACACCAACGTGGTGGAAGTGTCCATCAGCCGCCTGCGGGGCAAGATCGATGACAGCAGCGAGGTCAAGCTGATCCACACCTTGCGGGGTGTCGGTTATGTGCTGGAAGTGCGCCCATGAATCCGCGCCCCGGCCCCGTCGACAACAGCCTGTCCATGCGCCTGGGGCTGACTGTCAGCCTGATGGGCGCGGCGTTGGTCCTGCTGCTGGCGACCCTGGCCTACCTGGCCCTGAACCACGAACTGGACAACCTGGCGCGCAAGGGCCTGGACAGCAAGCTGGAGCAGATCCGCCACAGCCTCACCAGTGACATCAAGAGCAGTGACCTGCCCACCCGCCCCCATTCGCTGCTGGACCTGGTGATGGGCCACGACAACCTGCAACTGAGCATCCTCGGCAGCAACCCGCAGGCTGCCCCTTTGCTGAGCGTCGGAGGCATCGCCCAGCAGCCCCTGCCCAGGGCGCTGGGCAGCACGGCCGGCGACGGCTACCTCGACTGGAGCGACAATCGCGGCAATCCGCTGCTCAGTGCCACGCGCAAGATGAAGCTGCGCAACGGCGAGCAGGTGCAAGTGGTGCTGAGCCTGGATCGCGGCAATGACCAGGCACTGCTCCAGGCCTACCTGCGCTCCACGGTGATCGCCCTGCCGCTATTGCTGTTGCTGATAGGCGTCGGTGCCTGGTGGCTGGTGCAGCGCGGGCTGTTACCGCTGCAGCAGTTCACCCGGGTCGCGGCGAAAGTCACCACCCAGGACCTGACCCACCGCCTGAACCTGGACAAGCTGCCCCGGGAGCTGGCCGAGCTGGGCCAGGGCATCAATGTCATGCTGCAGCGCCTGGACGGTGGCGTGCAGCGCCTGTCGCAGTTTTCCGATGACCTGGCCCATGAACTGCGTTCGCCCATCAGCAACCTGATGGGCAAGGCCCAGGTGACCTTGTCCCGGGAACGCCCGCCGGAGGAATACAAGGCCGTGCTGGAGGCCAGCATCGAGGAGCTGGAGCGGGTCACGCGGATCGTCGCCGACATGCTGTTCCTGGCCCAGGTCAGCCAGCCGGCGACCCAGGCACGCTTTGCCCGGGTGTCCCTGGGCGAGGAAGCGCGCCGGGTCATGGACCTGTTCGCCCTCAGCGCCGAAGACAAGCAACTGAGCGTCGACCTGAATGGCGATGCCTGGGTCCTGGGTGACCGGCTGATGATCCAGCGGGCGATGTCCAACCTGCTGTCCAATGCCATCCGCCACAGCCCGCCCCAGAGCCGGATCAGCCTGCGGGTCGAACAGCAGTTGCACAGCGTCAGCCTGGTCGTGGCCAACCCCGGGCCGGGCATTGCCGCCTGCCACCTGCCCCATCTGTTCGAACGTTTCTATCGGGTCGACAGCAGCCGCACTCGCGCCGAAGGCGGCACCGGGCTGGGCCTGGCGATCGTGCGCTCGATCATGAACCTGCACCAGGGGCAGACCGAGGTCAGCAGCGTCCCGGACAGCCTGACCGAGTTCCGCCTGCTGTTCCCCAAGCTCGATCCTACCCAGCACGACACCTAGGGCCCTAGAGCAGCCAGGCGCCCAGCGCCGCCCCCAGGCACACCAGCATCCAGGGCGGCACCCGTCCACTGCACAGCAGCCCGAGGGCCAGGGTCGCGCCCGCCAGCTCCCCGGGGCCGGTGATGCTGTGGGTCCACAGGGGCTGATACAAGGCGGCTGCCAACAACCCCACCACTGCGGCATTGACCCCGGCCAGCGCCGTCTGGACGCTGTGGCGCTGCCGCAAGGCCTGCCAGAACGGCATGACCCCGATCACTAGCAGCAGCCCCGGCAGGAAAATCGCCAGCAGACAGACCAGCGCCCCGGTCCAGCCGTCACTGCTCGCGCCAAGAAAGGCGGCGACGCTGAACAAGGGGCCCGGCACCGCCTGGGCACTGGCATAACCGGCCAGAAACAGCGGGCTGCTGACCCAACCCGGCTCCACCACCTGGGCCTGCAGCAACGGCAGCACCACATGACCGCCGCCGAACACCAGGGCGCCCACCCGGTAGAACCCGTCGAACAGGCCCAGCAGGCGATTCGGCCAAATAGCCGCCAGCCCCGGCAGGACCAGCAGCAACAGCAGCGCCAAGCCCAGGCACATGGCACCCAGGCGGCGACTGGATGCCGCGGGCTGCTGCTGGAGCGGTACGCCCAGCACGGGGCTGATCCACAGCCGGCCCAACAGCGCGGCCAGCAGCATCACCAGCAACTGCCCGCCCAGGCCCGGCCAGCGCCCCACCAGAAACATCGCCAGCAGCGCGATGGCAATCCGCAAGGGACCGCGGCACAGGCTGCGGGCCATTCCCCACAGGGCTTGCGCCACCACCGCCACGGTCACCAGCAGCAGCCCCTTGAGCACGCCCGGTGGAACACCGGCCCCCACCCCCAGGGCCAGCAAGGTCAGGGCCAGGGCCGAAGGCAGGGTAAAGCCGGCCCAGGCGCACAGGGCGCCCGGCACCCCGGCGCGGGACAGGCCCAGGGCAATGCCGACCTGGCTGCTGGCCGGCCCCGGCAGGAACTGACACAGCGCGACCAGCTCGGCATACGCGGCCTCCCCCAGCCAGCGTCGGCGCAAGACGAACTCCTGGCGAAAATACCCCAGGTGCGCCACCGGCCCGCCGAACGACGTCAAGCCCAGGCGCAGGAACACCAGGAACACCTGCCAGGGCGAGTCCGTGTGGCTGCCCTGGTCATGCGCCGGGGGCCTGACGTCGGTCATTACAAGGCTTTGCTCCAGAACAGCATGCGGCCGTGGGCGGGATCGAGCATGACGCTGGCAAATCCACTGGCCTGGTAGGCGGCCTGGGCCGAGGCATTGCCCTCCAGCACCTCCAGGGTGATCTTGCAGCAACCGCGCTGGCGGGCGATGTCCTCGACCTTCTGCAGCATCCGCTTGCTCAGGCCCTGGCCGCGAAAACCGTCCAGCACCACCACGTCATGGACATTCACCAGGGGCCGGCAGGCAAAGGTGGAAAACCCCTCGAAGCAGTTCACCAGCCCCACCGGCTGGCCACCGGCAAAGGCCAGCACGCTGAAGGCCTGGGGCCGCTTGGCCAGTTCCGCCGGCAACTGCTGGAGCTGGTCCGGTGCCAGGGACTGGCCACCGCCCATGGGATCTTCGGCATAGTGATTGAGCAGCACGCCTATGGCTTCGGCATGCACCGGGTTGCTGTAGCTGGCTTGCAGCACCACGACATCGGCAACGTCCATGTTCATCCTCGATCAACGGGTTGAAAGTGAGCCTCAGGGCTCAGGCAGCCTCGATTGTAGGCTGGGGCATTTGACCAAACGAAGATTTTTCACCTGTTTGCGGCAGAAAAACCCTAAGCAATGACCAGGCGCACCTGCAGCAGGAATGGCTTCCCCCCTTCAAGCTCGCGGCGCCGCGCCAAAGCGCTGCCGTTGCATTTCCTGCAGGCGGCTGAGGGTGCGACGGAACGCAAACTCCAGGTAGCCCTCGGTATATAGCCGAGTCATCGGCACTTCGGCCTCCAGGTAGAGCGGCACCTTGCGGTCGTAGCATTCGTCCACCAGGGCAATGAAACGCCGCACGGCATCGTCATGGATCGACAGTTGCGGCAATTGGCGATCCCCGGCCGCCACCCGCTGGGCACCGTCCTCGGTGCCCCGGGCAATCCGTCCCGGACGTGGCTGGGCACTGAGGTTGGGCACCTCGCTGAGGAGAATGGCCTGGAAACGGTCACACAAGGCCATGAAGTCCATGGCCGAGAATGGCTGCTCGCACAGATCGGCAAAACGGCACCAGATCACTGTCTCGGCGGCCTTGACCACGGTCACCGGGCGATAGCCGATCAACAGCGGCTCGCCGGACACCGGCTGCCCGGCACTGAGCTGGGCGAACAGCGGTTCCAGCGCGCTGGGCTGGCCCGCGACGCCGACCCAATAGCGCTGCGTTGCCGCCCCCGGGTGCAGGCGGTGATCCTGTTCGCCATCCACCGCCACCACCGCCATGTGCTGGCGGATGGCGCTGATCGCCGGCAGGAAGCGCTCACGGTTGAAGCCTTCGGCATAGAGCTGCTCGGGCGGCTGGTTGGAGGTACAGACCATGACCACGCCCTGCTCGAACATCACCTGGAACAGACGCCCGAGAATGATCGCGTCACCGATGTCATTGACGAACAATTCGTCGAAGCACAGCACCCGCACCTCCTCGCTCAACTCGCGGGCCAGGGCCTGCAAAGGGTCGGGGGTGCCAGTCAACTGGAAGGACCGCTGGTGCACCCAGCCCATGAAGTGATGGAAGTGCTGACGGCGCGCCGGGACCCTGAGGCTCTGGTAGAACTGATCCATGAGCCAGGTCTTGCCACGCCCCACCGAACCCCACAGGTACACCCCCTGCACCGGCCCACGCCCCTGGTGCAGCGCTTGATGACAGTGTTGCAGGGCCTGCACCGCCCGCGCCTGTGCGGCATCGACGACGAAGCCGTCGTGCTCCAGGGCATGCTGATAGGCGCTCAAGGGTGAGTCGAATGGCATGGGGCTCTGGCCTCCTGGCAAAGGGTCACAGTATGCCAGGGCTGAGAGCGGCAAGATCCAGGCTTGAGGCTTGCAGCGCGAAACTCAGGAGTGCCCGGCCGAGATATCCAGGCGTTCGATCTTGCCTTGGGGGTCCAGGCGGAAGGTGTAGCGCAGCGCCTGGGGGCTGCCGGGGAAATCACCGGAAATCAGGTTGTCCAGCAGCACTTTGCCGGTGCGCTGCTGCACGCCGAGAATCTCCAGCCGCGGGCGGTAGCGACGCCCGGTGTCATCCATCCAGCGGGCGATTTCCTCGGGGCCTACGCGGTGTTCGCGCTCATCGAAGACTTGCGCCCGGGCAGCGAAGATCGACGCCGCCCGGGAGCTGTCTCCGGCATTGGTGGCCGCCACATAGGCAATGATGGCTGGGGCCAGCGAAGGGTCGATACCTGACATGACCAAGGTTCCTTTTGAGTGAAGGTGCAGGTAATGCTAAGACGCCTCCACGTCATTTCCTGTCAGGAGTGAAGCGGCTGTTTTCATCCCCTTGCAGGCGCTTGCGCCAGGTCCGCAGCCAGTCGCTGCGCCGCCCCGGGTAGACCTCGCCCAGCTCCTGGGCCGCGGCCACGCGGTCGGTGCGAAAGGTCCGGTAATCCTCGCGCAGTTCGCACCAGGCGACGATCACCCGGGCCTCGTTGAGAAAGCCCAAGGCCAGGGGCCAGATCAGCCGCTGGCTGGGGGTCTGGTTGACGTCGGCGTAGTCGATCAGCAGCTTGCCCTGGTGACGGATGGCCTGGCGAAACACGTTCAGCGACACCGGGTTGTCGGGAAAGCCATAGCCCGCCGGCCCGGGCAGCAAGGTCGGGTTGCGCAACGCATCCTGGGCCGCCGGGGCCAGTACCGCGGCGATCTTGGCCATGGCATCGGCGGCGGCCTTGCTCAGCTCCTCATCGCCCCGCTGATCGACGTAGCGCAACCCCAGGACCACCGCTTCGGTTTCATCGGCATTGAGCATCAGCGGCGGCAGGAACAGCCCGCTGCGCAGTACATAGCCGATCCCGGCCTCGCCATAGATGGGCGCGCCCAGGGCGCTGAGCTCGGCAATGTCGCGGTACAGGGTGCGCTCGGAAACCTCCAGCTCCCGGGCCAGGTTGGCCGCGGTGACCGGGCGGCTCTTGCCGCGCAGCATCTGCAACAGGGTGAGTAGACGACTGGCTCGCGACACGTGGGGTGAACTCCCTGAAAAACACCGGCGCAGGATAGCAAAGCCTCCTGACAGAAACTGTCAGGAGGAACGTCTGCGTGCCCTGTGTGGGGCCTCGGTCACAGGAAGCCTGGCGGGCCACCGGCAATCCGCCCCGCCGAGCGGGCTAGCGCGGGTGTTGCATCCGCCCAGCACCCCGGCATCGGAGCGCGAGCGCTGCCAGCGTCAGCCGGTCAGACATCGACCTTGTGCCGCGCGGCGTAGAGGCAAAGCATCTCCATGGCCAGGGTCGCGCCCGCCAGGGAGGTGATCTCGGCGTGGTCGTAGGCTGGCGCCACTTCCACCAGGTCCATGCCCACCAGGTTGATCCCCCGCAGGCCGCCGAGGATCTCCAGCGCCTGGGTGGTGCTCAGGCCGCCGCATACCGGGGTTCCGGTGCCCGGGGCGAACGCCGGGTCCAGGCAGTCGATGTCGAACGTCAGGTACACCGGGTGATCGCCCACCCGCTCGCGAATCGCCGCGACAATCGCCTCGCAGCCGCGTCGGTGCACCTGGCGCGCATCCAGTACCTGGAAGCCCTGGTGGTCATCATTGGTGGTGCGCAGGCCGATCTGCACCGAGCGCGCCGGGTCCACCAGCCCTTCCCTGGCGGCGTGCCAGAACATGGTGCCGTGGTCGATGCGCTGGCCCTCTTCATCCGGCCAGGTGTCGCTGTGGGCGTCGAAGTGGATCAGCGCCAGCGGGCCGTGGCGACGGTGGTGGGCCTTGAGCAGCGGATAGCTGATGAAGTGGTCGCCTCCGAACGTCAGCATCGCGCAGCCGGCGTCGAGGATCTGCCGGGCATGGGCCTCGATGCTGTCCGGCACCGACTGCGGGGTGCCATGGTCGAAGGCGCAATCGCCGTAGTCGATCACCGCCAGATGGTCGAAGGGGTCGAACGCCCAGGGCCAGTGGCGTTCCCAGGCGATGCCGGCGGATGCGGCGCGAATCCCCCGCGGCCCGAAGCGGGCGCCGGGACGGTTGGTGGTGGCGGTGTCGAACGGCACGCCGCTGACCACCAGGTCGACGCCCCGCAAGTCACGGCTGTAGCGCCGACGCATGAAGCTGGTGATGCCGGCATAGGTGGTTTCGGCGCGGGTGCCGTACAGGCTGTCGCGGGTCAGGGCCTGATCGTTGAGGTCGGCGATGTCCATGGGGGTTCCTCAGGGTTGGCGGCTACGGAAAGTGGTCCAGATACGGGTGCGCTGGCGCATGTCCTTGAGGCCCATGCTGCGGTCGGCGTAGAGCCGCGCCCGCACCAGGGGCCCGGGGTAGATGTCCGGGTCATTGCGGATCGCCGCGTCCACCAGGGGCGTGGCCGCCTGGTTGGCGTTGGCGAAGAACAGGCTGTTGGTCAGCGCCGCCACCGAGTCCGGGCGCAGCATGAACTCGACAAAGGCCCGGGCGGCCTGCGGGTGCGGCGCGTCCTTGGGTATGGCCAGGTTGTCCTGCCACACCAGGCTGCCGTCACGGGGAATGCGGTAGACGATCTGGTAGGCCTTGGCGGCCTTGCGCGCCTGGTCCGCGGCCATGCCGGCATCACCGTTGTAGGTCAGCGCCAGGCACACACTGCCGTTGGCCAGGTCATTGATCTGCCGCCCGGTGGCCACATAGCGCACGTTGGGTTGCAATTGCCGCAGTAGCGCCTCGGCCTGGGCCAGGTCGGCGCGATCGCTGCTGTAGGGGTCCTTGCCCAGGTAATGCAGGGCCAGGCCGATGACTTCCTGGGGCGAATCGAGAATGGCGATGCCGCAGTCCTTGAGGCGCTCGGCGTACTGCGGCTTGAACAGCAGGTCGAGGCTGTCCAGCGGTGCCTCGGGCAGACGCTGGCGCACCGCTTCCAGGTTCATCCCCAGGCCCAGGGTGCCCCAGGTGTAGGGCACGCCGTAGCGGTTGCCCGGGTCCACTGCGGCCAGTTTTGCCAGCAGGTCCGGGTCGAGATTGGCATAGCCCTTGAGCCCCTCGCGGGGTATTTCCTGCAGGGCCCCGGCCATCAGCGCCCGGGCCAGTACGCTGGAGGACGGCACCACCACGTCATAACCGCTGCCACCGGTGAGCAGCTTGGTTTCCAGCACCTCCGGGGTGTCGAAGGTGTCGTAGCGCACGCGGATCCCGGTTTCCTCGGTGAAGCGTTGCAAGGTCTGCGGGGGGACGTAGTCGGCCCAGCTGTAGAGGTTGAGCAGCGGCTCCTCGGCCCGGACCAGCGAGGCCTGGGCCAGGAGCACAAGAGGAAGGAAGCGGCGAAGGAGCGAATGCATGGCAACCACCTGCGAGGAAGAAGTGGCTGCAGCTTGCCCGGCGCTATACATTACAAAAATACCAAGTTTGTTAACCTGAGATTGCGCCGGAGTAATGTTTGATGCTGGGTCAACTGCACGATCTGGACCTGCAGCTGCTGCGCCTGTTCGTCAGCGTGGTGGAGTACGGCGGCTTCAGCGCCGCCCAGGGCGAACTGGGGCTGAGCCAGTCAAGCATCAGCCAGCAGATGGCGCGCCTGGAAACCCGCCTTGGCTACCGCCTGTGCAGCCGTGGCAAGGCCGGTTTCAAGCTGACGCCCAAGGGCGAGCAGTTGCTCAGTGCCTGCCGCAGCCTGTTCCAGTCCATTGAAGTGTTCCGTCACCAGTCCAACGGTGTGGCCGGACGCCTGATTGGCGAGGTGCGGGTGGGCTTGTCCGAAGCCCTGGACCGTTCAGTGCTGCAAAAGGTCGCCACGGCGATCCGGCACTTTCGCCAGCGCGATGAATCAGTGCGGATCGAATTGATGAGCGCCATGCCCGGCGAAATGGAGCGTCTGCTGTTGCAGCAGCGCCTGGACCTGGCCATCGGCTATTTTTCCCAGGTGCAGCGGGCCTTCGACTACCGCCGGCTGTTCAGCGAGACCCAGCAGCTGTACTGCGGGCTGGGTCACCCGCTGTTCGATGACCCAGCCCCGGATCTTGCAGCCTTGCACCGCGCCGACCGGGTGGACCACCCCTACCGCTTCCTGCGCGCCGACGAACCCTTCCAGGGCCAGCGCTGCTCGGCCCGGGCCGAACAGGTGGAGGGCACCCTGGCGTTCATCCTTTCCGCGCAACACATCGGCTACCTGCCCAGCCACTTCGCCGAACCCTGGGTCAAGGCCGGGCAACTCAAGGCGCTGGGGGCGGCGCAGTTGAACTTCGAGGTGGACTTTCACCTGGCCCGCCACCGTGCCCAGGTGCCCGGCGAAGCCCAGCAAGCCTTCGAGGAAGACCTGCTGCGGGCCTTCGCCTGAGGCCTCGCCCCTCAGTACGCCATGGACCAGCTCAGGGTGTAGGTGCGGCCGCGCCCCTGGTAGTCGTAGAGGTATTGCGGGCCGTAGGTCGGCGAGTAGAACAACTTGGCGCGCTGGCCCCAGACCGTGCTGTATTGCTTGTTCAGCAGGTTCTGGATGCCGCCGCTGAAGGTCCCGAAGCCCGTTTCCTGGCTGCCCAGCAGGTCGAAGGTGGTGTAGCCGTCAATGGTGTGATCGGCATCGTCCTTGAGGGTGAAGGCGTGGTTGCCTTGCAGGCGCGCGCTGCGGCTGTCGCCCTTCCAGCCGACAAAGGCGGTGGATTTGGACAGCGACGCGTAGCGGGCATCGCGCTTGATCCAGCCGCCGTTCGGGCCTTCCTCCTCGGAACGCACCAGGTGCAGGGTGCCACCGGCTTCCCAGCCACTCTGGAAGTGCCGGGTCAGGGCGCTTTCAAAGCCGTAGTCGCGGCTCTTCTGGTCTTTCACGTCGATGGTCAGGGTGGCGCTGTCGGTGGTGATCACCTTGTCCGACCAGATGTAGTACAGCGCCGCCTGGGCGTCCCAGTCGCTGTCCGAGAAGCGCCAGCCGGTTTCCACCTGGCGGCTCTTGATCCCCGCCAGGGGGTTGTCGTCGACGCTCAGGCCCGGCTTGCCATAGAACTTGGCCGGGTCCGGCAGATCGAAGCCCTCGCCGTAGTTGACCCAGACCTGATGGCCGTTCTTGAAGTCGTAGATGCTGCCCAGGTTGAACAGGTTGACCTGGTAGTCGTTGCTGCCGCCGGGCACGTTCTTGAACTGGCCGACGTCGACGTCCATCTGCTGGCGCCGGTAACCGCCGGAGACCGTCAGGTTGTCAGTGGCGTGCCAGTCCAGCTGGGCGTAGCCGGAGACCCCGTCGACCCGGTAGCTGGGATAGCGCGGGGCCTTGCTCGCGGTCACCAGGTCGAGGCCGCCACTGCCCGAGGAGAGGCCCTGGTCGAAGGTGCTCTGCTCGGCATTGAAGCGCTCGCGGTCCAGGTCCACGCCATAGGTCAGCTTGAACGCGTCGAGTTCCTTGGCGAACAGTGCCTTGAGGCTGGTGACCTCGAAGTTCTGCTGCGAGGCGGCAAAGTACACGCCCTTGGATCCGACCGGCGAGCCGCTGTTGTAATAGGGGAACGGGAAGAAGTTGTCGTCTTCCTTGCGGTAGGACGCCTGCAGGTAGAAGTCCTGGCCCAGCACATCGCTGTGGTGATAGTTGGCGTTGAGCAGCAGGCGTTTGGTGCGCGGCTCCAGGTCGGTGGAATAGCCGCCCCGCAACTCGGCGTCATTCAGGTTGGACGGTGCCTTGTACTTGAGGTTGGGGAAATAGATCCCGGTGCTGCCGTGGTTGCCCGAGTCGTAGTACTGGGCCAGCAGGTCCAGGCTCTGCTCCTCGTTGAACTGCAGGGCCAGGCTGCCCATCAGGTCGAGGGTGCGGTTGTACTGCAGGTCGGTCTGGGTGTTGTCGATGAAGATCTGCTTGCCGGCACCGTCGTAGAAGGCTTCATTCTGCTCCCCCGCCACCGCCAGCCGGCCGCTGATGGCCTCGCTGCCGCCGCTCACCGACTGGGCGATGCGAGTGCTCAGGTCGTCGCTGTTGTTGAAGCCGCTGCTGGCGCCGAGCTGGGTTTCGAAACGCGCCGGCCCCGGCTCGCCCTTCTTGGTGACGATATTGATGATGCCGCCGGTGGCCCCGCCGCCGTAGATGGCGCTGGCCCCGGAAAGCACTTCCACCCGCTCGACGTTGAACGGCGAGAGGCTGTCGAACTGCCGGGACAGGCCCCGGGAGCTGTTCTGGCTGACCCCGTCGATCATCACCAGCACGTTGCGCCCGCGCATGTTCTGGCCGTAGTTGGTGCGGCCCTCGGGGGCCAGGTCGAGGCCGGGCACCAGCTTGCCGATGGCCTCCTTGAGGCTGACCCCGGTTTCCAGCTGTTCGCGCAGCTGGCTCTGCTCCACCACCCACACCGTGCCGGGAATCTCGCTGATGGCGGTGCTGGTGCGCGACGCCACGGTGACCTGGGTCGGCTTGAGGTTGAGGCTGGCCGCCGGCGCAGCAGCGCGCCGCAGGATCACCGTGCGCCCATCACTGAAGGACCAGCTCATGCCACTGCCGGCCAGCAGGCTTTGCAGGGCCTGGGCCACGGTGAACTGGCCATTCAGCGCCGGCGACTGCAGGCCATCGACATCGCTGGTGGTGTACAGCAGGCGCAGGTTGGCCTGGTCGGCAAAGCGGGTCAGCGCCTGGTCCAGGGACTGGGCCGGCAGCGCCACGGACACCTGGCGCTCCTGGAGCGCACTGCCCTGGCGAGCGGAAGTCCCCTCCTCGGCCTGCACCAGGAGCGGCGCCAAGGCTCCGGCCAATACCGCCTGGGCCAATAATGTGCGGCGCAACACCTCGGTACCGCGTGCCACTGTCGACTGCTTGAACATAGCTTTCACGTGTTCTTTCCCGGCCAATTGAAATGACGTCAATGAGAATGATTGTCTTCTCAGTCTCACTACGACGATTGTCCGAGGCAGAACTTGCAGTGCCCTGCGTAAAAAAATTGCCTTCAGTGCAACACCGCCAGGAACGGCAGGTAGGTGACCTTCAGCGGATAGCGCTGCTCCAGGGCATGCAGCGAGCCCTGGGGATCGCGCAAATCGAACACGCCACTGATGGCCAGCGCCGCCAGTTGCGAGTCGGAAACCAGGATCCGCCCATGCTGGTACCGCTCCAGCTCGGCGATCACTTCACCCAGCGGACGTCCGTTGAAGATCAGCTTGCCGCGCTGCCAGGCGGTCTGGCTGGTGGCATCGACCTTTTGCTGGGCATACAGCGGCTGGCCGGCCTGGTAGTCCACGCGCTGGTCGGCCTGCAGCAGCAAGGGCGGATGGTCGCCGGTGAACTGCACCTGGCCATCGCGCACCACCACCGTCAGCCGGCTGCCGTCGCGGCGCACGCTGAAGGCACTGGCGGCGCTTTGCAGGCGCTGGTCCTCGGCCACCACCACAAAGGGCCGCCGGGCATCGGCCAGCGGCTCGAACAGCGCCTCGCCGCCGCGCAGGATCACCTTGCGCTCATGCTCGGAGTAGGCCACGGACACGGCACTGGCACTGTTGAGGGTCACGGTCGAGCCATCGGCCAGGATCAGGGTGCGCTGCTGGCCGACGCCGGTGTGGTAATCGGCCATGAGCCCCGGCCATTGCTGCCAGCCAATGGCGGTGCCCAGGGCCAGCAGCACGCTGGCCGCCACGGCCGGCCACCAGCGCCGACGCTGGGGGGCTCGTTGCGCCGCCTGGTGCGCCACGGCGCTTGGGGTCTGCCCCAGGTCACCCCACAATTGCTCCGCCTCTTCGGCCGCCGCGGCGTGGGCCGGGCTGCGCTGGCGCCATTGCTGGAAGGCCATGCGCTGAGCCGCCGTGGCGTGCCCCGAGTGCAGTAGCACCAGCCAGTCGATGGCAGCGTCGTCGAGGTTCTCGGGGTGTTCGGGCAGGGTGTTGTCGGCGGCAGGCAAGGAGGCGTCACTCATGATGGACTTTCAGCCAGTCGCGGCAATGGCGCAGGGCCTGGCCGATGTATTTTGCCACCATGCTTTCGGAAACGCCCAGGCGCAATGCGATCTGCGCCTGGGTCAGGCCTTCCAGGCGATTGAGCAGCAAGGCCTGGCGGGCATTCTCCGAGAGTTGCGCCAGGGCCTCGTCGAGCACCGCCAGGCGCTCCTTGGCCAGCAGCACGGCCTCCGGTGCCGGTGCCGGATCCACGGCTTCGGTGTGCTCCCCGGTGTCGCCGTGGCTGGCCGCCAGGCGCTGTTCGCGGCGCAGGGTGTCGATGGCCAGGTTGCCGGCCACGCGGAAGATGAAACGGCGGTCGTTGTGCACCTCGACGCTCTGCTGATCGACCTTGAGCAGCTTGAGGTAGGTTTCCTGGGCCACGTCGGCCGCCCGCTGGCGATCGCTCATGCGCCGGGTGAGAAACTTCAGCAGGTCGTCGTAGTGCTCTTGGAAACTGCGCAGCAGGCTGGGTGTCGGCAGCATCGAGGGGCGGTCCGCAAATCGGGGCCGGGGATTATTCCACAAAGGCAAATGAGAAACAGTATCTTTCGTATCCCTGCAAAGTAACGGGTTTTCGCCGATTTGCCCTTCAGGCTGCGGCGCCTTTCTGGCATCCTGCGCCTCCTTTTTTCCGACCGGGCTCGCAAGCTGTGGCCGATGCCCCGCTTTTGCGGCCCAAGTCCCGTCCACTTTCCGGCGTGTGCGCCCGTTGTCTGCACACGCCACTGGCAGGCCTTTTCCATGACCGCACCTGATCGCTCCCCGCCCCGCTACAAGTCCGACCTGATCTACGGTCTCAACGACCGCCCGCATTTCAGCGCGGCGATCTTCGCCGCCCTGCAGCACGTGCTGGCCAGTTTCGTCGGGATCATCAGCCCGACCCTGATCTTCGGCGGCGTGCTGGGCCTTGAAAGCGAACTGCCCTACCTGATCAGCATGGCGCTGTTCGTCTCGGGCCTGGGCACCTTTGTCCAGGCCCGGCGCCTGGGGCCGATCGGTTCCGGCCTGCTGTGCGTGCAGGGCACCAGCTTTTCCTTTATCAGCGTGCTGCTCAGCGCCGGGTTCATGGTCAAGGGCCGTGGCGGCAGCACTGAAGACATCCTCTCGACCATCTTCGGCATCTGCTTTGTCGCGGCTTTCATCGAGATGTTCCTCAGCCAGTTCATCGGCAAGCTGCGCAAGCTGATCACCCCGGTGGTCACCGGCACCATCATCACCCTGATGGGCCTGTCGCTGATCAAGGTGGCGGTCACCGACATGGCCGGCGGCTACGGCGCCAGCGACCTGGGGGCAGCGAGCAACCTGGGCCTGGCGGCGCTGGTACTGCTGACCATCGTGGTGCTCAACCGCTTCAACCACCCGATGCTGCGCCTGGGCTCCATCGTCATCGGCCTGACCCTGGGCTTCTTCGTCGCCTGGCTGCTGGGCCGGGTCGACCTGGCGGCGATGCCCGAGGTGCCCCTGGTCAGCGTGCCAGTGCCGTTCAAGTACGGTTTCTCCTTCGACCTGATCGCCTTCATTCCCCTGGCGGTGATCTTCCTGATCTCGCCCCTGGAAGCCGCCGGCGACCTGACCGCCAATTCGATGATTTCCCAGCAGCCGGTGAAAGGCCCGCTGTACATCAAGCGCATCAAGTCCGGGCTGCTGGCGGACGGCTTCAACTCGGCGGTGGCGGCGGTGTTCAACAGCCTGCCGATGGTGACCTTCGCCCAGAACAACGGGGTGATCCAGCTGACCGGCGTGGCCAGCCGCTACGTGGCCTACTTCATTGCCGGGCTGCTGGTGCTGCTGGGGCTGTTCCCGGTGATCGGCGCGGTGCTGCAACTGATGCCCAAGCCGGTGCTGGGCGGCGCCACCCTGATCATGTTCGGCACCGTGGCGGTGGCCGGGATCAAGATCCTCGCCGAAGCCGGGCTGCACCGACGCAACGTGCTGATCGTGGCCATCTCCTTAGGCATGGGCCTGGGGGTCGCGGCGGTGCCCGAGGTACTGCGCGAGCTGCCCAAGGCCTTGCACAATATCTTCGAATCGCCGATCACCGTGGGGGCCTTCTGCGCGATCTTCCTCAACATCTTCCTGCCGGAAGAATTCCTCGAACTGGAAGAGGACGAGTTCGACCCGGAAGCCGCGACCCTCAAGGTCATGCAGGACCCGGACATGAGCGCCAAAGCGAACTCCTGAAGCCGTTCGGCGTCTATGCTGCGTGCGGCCCCGTCCCGGGGCCCCACAGTCGGCGCCGGCCTTGCCAGCGCGCCGCTACTCGGCAGGGCCCGCGCCCTGCCCACCCGCCCTCCTGCAGACAGGTAGCCCATGCGCAAACTCATCGCCCTGACCCTGGTCCTCCTCAGCCTGAGCGCCTGCGCCCTGTTGCCCAACCGTGATCCCCTGGCGATCAACGTGGTGGGCATAGAACCGCTGCCGAGCCAGGAGCTGGAGATGCGCTTTGCGGTAAAGCTGCGCCTGCAGAACCCCAACGAGAACGTCATCGACTACAACGGCATCGCCCTGGACCTTGAGGTCAACGGCCGACCACTGGCCTCGGGGGTCAGCGACCAGCAGGGCCGCATCGGCCGCTACTCCGAAGAAATCCTGGTGATTCCGGTGAGCGTCTCGGCCTTCTCGGTACTGCGCCAGACCCTGGGCCTGAGCCAGACCCAGAGCCTGGACAACCTGCCCTACGTGCTGCGCGGCAAGCTCGCCGGCGGGCTGTTCGGCACCCAGCGCTTCATCGACCGCGGGCAGATCAGCCTGAACAACCCGGGCGCTTGGTAAGGCGCCTTCAGAACACCGACCAGCCGATCCTTTGGCTGAGCAGCTCCAGGGCCGCCATGCCCGCCAGCGAATTGCCCGCGGCGTTCAGTTCCGGCGACCACACGCAGACCGTGAACTGCCCCGGCACCACCGCGACAATCCCCCCGCCCACCCCGCTCTTGCCCGGCAAGCCGACTCGATAGGCAAAGTTGCCGGCCTCGTCGTACAAGCCGCTGGTGGCCATGATCGAGTTGACCTGCTGAGTCTGGCGGCGCGTCAGGACCTGCTCGCCGCTGTGTTTGCAAAAGCCGTCATTGGCCAGGAAACAGAACGCCCGGGCCAGGTCGACACAGCTCATGCGCAAGGCGCAATGGCTGAAATAGCTGCGCAGCACCACTTCCACATCATTGTGAAAATTACCGAAGGACTGCATCAGGTAGGCCATGGCCGCGTTGCGCGCACGGTGCTGGTATTCCGACTCGGCGACCTTGCCGTCCACCATCACCTGCGGGTTGCCCGACAAGCGTCGGGCAAAGTCGCGCATGGACAGCACCGGCGCGGCAAACCGCGACTGGTTGATGTCGCAGATCACCAGGGCGCCGGCGTTGATGAAGGGGTTGCGCGGCCGGCCACGCTCGAACTCCAATTGCACCAGGGAGTTGAACGGCTGGCCGGAAGGCTCATGGCCCAGGCGTTGCCAGATCGCCTCGCCGGAATGGCCGATGGCCTGTACCAGGCTGAAGACCTTGGAAATGCTCTGCACCGAGAACAAGGTATCGGCGTCCCCGGCACTGAACACCTGGCCGTCGTTGCCATACACGGCAATTCCCAACTGATTGGCCGGCACATCCGCCAGGGCCGGGATGTAATTGGCAACCTGGCCCTGGCCAATCAGGGGACGGACTTCATCGAGGATCTGGTTCAACAACGCTTGCATGGTCGGGCTCATCATCACGGGCCCCGATACGGCTGCGGGGCTATGGCTGCTAGACGCACGCCGGCACCCGCGCAGCACAGTCAACCGGCAACCCAGGGCAGGACCAGCGCAGAAACAGGCCAGGGCCGCCCTCGCTGGCCCACCTGCACGGATAGGGAAATCCGCACAAATGAATCGAAATGCAATTGATATTCGATCATTTCCAACAATTAAAAAGCCAATAGACTGCTGACACAGATCACCTTGAAACAGGCATTACAAGCTAGAATACTCTCCGGTTCGCGTGCAAAAACCTGTCACAACCGCCTCAATTGCCGCCAGCCACCGCTTCATGCATCGCGCCCTTGAACAGCACCCGAGTCGTTTTCAGCGGCCCCACTGCAACAGTCGATGCTTACGCCATGACGGCATTTCCTCATCGGAGTCATGCACCTTTGAAAACCTGGCATACGATCATCGGCATCTTGCTGATCACCACCTTCACTCTCCTGCTGGAGATCCCCGCCGATACCTGGCTGACCTCCGCCACCCTGAGCCTGGTGCTCGGCAGCGCGGCCCTGGCCTACATGGCCGTGTCCTGCCTGCTGGCCAGCCGCTGGGGCTTCGTCGAGCGCCTGTTCGGCGGCCTGGACCGGGTCTACGAGGCGCACAAGTGGCTGGGCATCTGGGCCCTGGCATTCGCCAGCTATCACCTGGTGTTCAAGGCCAACCTCGAGCAATGGAACAGCGTGCCGATCCTCGAACTGTCGAAATACTGGACGCGCATGGTGCGCCAACTGAGCTACGTGGCCCTGGGCCTGATCGTTCTGTTGGCATTGAACCGCAACATCCCCTACAGCCAGTGGCGCTGGTGGCACAAGCTGTCCGGCCCGCTGTTCCTGATCGTCATCCTGCACTGGCTGAGCTTCAAGTCGCCGATCGCCCTGGACACGCCGTCGGGCATCTGGCTCACCGTGCTGTGTACCCTCGGCGTGCTCGGTGCCTTGTACAAGCTGCTGCTCTACCCCTGGGTGGCCAAGGTCGGCGAATACCGGGTGACCTCGGTCAAGGTGGAAAAACACTCCCTGCACCTGGAATTGACGCCGGAGGGCCGGGGTTTCCCCTTCAAGGCCGGGCAGTTCGCCTTTCTCTCGCTCCAGGAAAAGGGCTTGCGCGAACCCCACCCGTTCACCATTGCCAGCGCCGAGGCCCACGACGGACGCATCGAGTTCGTGATCCGCGCCCTGGGCGACTACACCCAACGGTTGCGCCAGCAGGTGAAGGTCGGCATGCGAGCCGACATCTATGCGCCCTATGGCCGCTTCAAGCGCCCCGAGGCCGGCACCCGGGAAATCTGGATCGGTGGCGGGGTCGGCATCTCGCCCTTCATTTCCTGGCTGCAGGATGCGTCCGCGGGGCAGTTCGACAAGGCCACCCTGGTCTACTGCTACAACCCGTCCCGGGCCTTTCCCAGCGTCGATGCCCTGCAAGGCATGGCCCAGGCCCGGGGGGCGACCTTCGTTGGCAACAGCGGCGGCGTCGAGGCCCTGGCCCAGACCCTGAAGCGTGCAGCGGCAGAAACCGACCCCAAGGAAATCCAGATCAGCTTCTGCGGCCCCAAGGGCCTGCTGGGCCGAGTGCGGGAGCTGATGAGCGAATGCCGGATTCCCGAAGGCAACCTGCATTACGAGTTCTTCGAGTTCCGCTGATCAGTCAGCCCCGCCCTGCGGGTGGCGCCCCTCGTGCAGCGTCGCCCGCACCACCAGTGCCGCCAACAGGGTGATCACCATCAACACCTGCAACAGCCGGCTGAAGGCTTCGGCATAAACGGCCTGCCACTGTTGCCGTTCGATCCCGGGCAAGGACGCCACACTGGCCGCCAGGTCACCACCGGCCAGTTGCCGGGCGGCCAGCAGCACCGGCTCGCCGGGGCTTGCCGCCGCTTCCAGCGCCTGCTGCAACAGCCCCGTCAGCAGCGCCACCACCAGGGCCAGGGCAATGCCTTCGCCAGCAACCCGCGTGGTGCTGAAAATGCCGCTGGCCATGCCCGCCCGCTCCCTGGGCACCACGCTCACCGACAGCCCATCCATCAAGCCCCAGGGCAGCCCGCTGCCCAGGCCGATCAGCAGCAGCGGCCAGACCCGCGGCCCGGGCCCCTGCCCTGGGGCCACCCGGCTCAACCAGAACAAACCGCCGGCCGCCAGCACCAGGCCCAGGGCCGACAGGTTGCCGGCGCTGAACCAGCGGTTGAGCCAGGCCGCCGCCAGCGGCACCACCAGCATCGGCGCCGACAAGGCGAGCATCAGCAACCCGGCGTCGATGGCGCCGTAGCCTTCGACGCCGATAAAGCGGATTGGCAGCAGGATCAGCAACACCACGTAGCAGTAGCAGGTGGCGATGGGCAGCACCTGCACGCCGACAAACCGCGGGTAGCGAAACAGCGACAGATCGAGCATCGGCCGCAGCGCCCGGCGCTCCACGACAATGAACAGCCACAGCGCCAGCCCGGCCGCCCCCAGCAGCAACCAGACCCAGGGAGTGCCCCAGCCGCTTTGCGGCGCCTGCAGGATGCCCCAGGTCAGCAGCACCAGGGCCAGGGTGAAGCTTGCCGTGCCGGGCCAGTCCACACCCCGGGCCTCGGGGTCCCTGGACTCTTCCATGCGCGGTACGCCAAGCCCCAGGGACAGGCCGCCGATCAAGGCCCCGGAAACGAATATCCCGCGCCAGCCGGCATGCTCCACCAGCACCCCGGCAAGGATCGGCCCGAACGCCAGGCCGACACCAAAGGTGGTGCCCAGCAAGCTGAAGGCACGGGTTCGCGCGCGGCCCTCGAAGGCCTGGGCCAGGGCCGCCGAACCGCCCGCCAGGGCGGCGGCGCCGGCCAGCCCCTGGACCCCGCGCAGCAGGTTCAGCCACAGCAGCGACGGCACGAACACCAGGGCCAGGGAGGTCAGCCCGAACAGCGCCACCCCAAGGCTGAACACGCGCTTGCGGCCAAACTCGTCGGCCAGGGTGCCGGCGGCCATCAGCAGGCTGCCGAAACTCAGCATGAAGGCCTGGGTGGTCCAGCTCAGGGCCAGGGGGCTGCCCCCCAGTTCACGGCCGATGGCCGGAGTGGCCACTGCCACCCCGACAAAGGTCAGGGGCAGCATCAGCGCCGCCAGGCACACCGCCGCCAACACGCCGTTGGCGGCTTTTTCACGCCGATGGGTCGCCGCCCCCAGGGATAATTCGAGTTCAGGATCCACACTCACCTCCACGCCCTGGCCATCAGGGTTGCCGGAAAAAATCCATGGTAGGGATGCCGCAATCGACGAAAAACAGGGCATTCTTCCGGTCTTTACCGACAGAAACGCTTGAATCAAGGTGAGCAATGGACAACCTCAACGGTCTGCAGGTGTTTGTCTGCGTGGTCCAGAGTGGCAGCCTGGTGGCCGCCGGCGCGCGCCTGGGGCTATCGGCCTCGGCGGTGGGCAAGTCCCTGGCGCGCCTGGAACAGCGCCTTGGGGTGCGCCTGCTGAACCGCAGTACCCGGCGCATCAGCCTGACCGACGAAGGCGCGCTGTTCTACGAGCGCGGCCAGCGCATCGTCGAACAGGTGCAGGAAGCCGAGACCGAACTGGCGCGTATCAGCGACACGCCCCGGGGCCGGTTGCGGGTCAGCCTGCCAGCAATCGGCTATCGCATGCTGCTGCCGATCCTTCCGGAGTTTTCCAGCCGTTACCCGGACATCGAACTGGACCTGGATTTCAATGACCGGCTGATCGACGTGATCGCCGAAGGCGTTGACGCGGTGATCCGCAGCGGCGCACTGGCGGATTCGCAACTCAAGTCCCGCAGCCTCGGGCCTTTCGGTTTCGTGCTGATCGGCGCTCCTGGCTATTTTGCCCGGCGGGGCACGCCACACACCCCCGGTGACCTGCAGCACCACGCCTGCCTGCGCTACAGGTTTCCCGGCGGCACCCAGCTGCAGCCCTGGCGCCTGCGCCTGGCCGAAGGTGCGCCGCCCCTGGTGCTGGGGAGTGCCCTGACCAGCAACAACCTGGAGTCGTTGATCCATGCCGCCACCCAGGGCCTGGGCCTCGCCTATGTACCGGAATTCGTGGTCGCTGGCGCCCTGGCCGAGGGCAGCCTGGTGGCGGTGCTGGACGACTACCAGGAAGAGCGCGGCACCTTCTCCATCCTCTGGCCCGGCAGCCGCCACCTGCTGCCCAAGCTGCGGGTGTTCGTCGACTTCCTCAGTCAACGCCTGGTGCTCGGCAAAGGCACCGGGCAGCCTTGACCGCGCGCCCCTTCCGAGCCGCATCGGCAGCCTGTCGCCACGCCCGCATACATCAATAAAAGCTGATCTCAGCTTACCAATACTGATATTCACATTGATGTTTCCCCTCCGTAATCTGGCCCTGTCCTGCACCAGCAGGCCAGGCAACGTCGGTACGCCAAAAACAACAGCTAAAAGGCCATCCCAATAACAATCTGATCTGCCGACTCCAGGAATCCCCATGCCCTATCTGCTTCGATGCCGCCGGTACGCCCGCGGCCTGCACCCTCACGCCCCCTCGCTGGACGAGGTGCGCCATGACTGAGCCGATGATCCAAGGCAGCGACGAACATCTGCTGCAACGCCAGGGCTACTGCCAGGAACTGCACCGCGGCCTGACCCTCTGGTCGTCTTTCTCGGTGGGCTTTGCCACGGTGTCGCCGGTGGTCGGCATCTACTCGGTGATGGCCCTGGGCGCAATGAGCGTCGGCCCGTCCTGGGTCTGGATCGTGCCGCTGTGCCTGGCCCTGCAACTGCTGGTGGCCCTGGTCTACGCCGAGCTCGCGTCCGAGTACCCCCTGGCCGGTGGCTGCTACCAGTGGGTCAGGCGCCTGGCGGGTGATCGCTGGGGCTGGTTCACCGGGTTCATGTACCTGGCTTCGGCCCTCGCCTCGTTGACCACCGTGTCCTACCTGGGCGGGTTCTGGCTCTGGCTGCTGGCCACCGGCGAGCCGCCCGCGGCCAATGCCCAGGTGCTCAGTGGCGCGGTGCTGCTGGTCCTCGGGCTGGGCATCAACCTGCTGGGCATCAACCCGCTGAAGTACTTTGTCAACGCCGGGATCATCGCCGAGGCCATCGCGTCGATCGGCATCGGCGTGCTGCTCCTGCTGTTCTTTCGCAATCACTCCTGGTCGCTGCTGTTCGAAGGCCTGAGCACTTTCGGCAGCGGCGAGGGCTCCTACCTGGGCGGCTTCGTCACCGCGATGGCGGTGGGCGGCTGGGCCTTCCTCGGCTTCGATGCCTGCTCCCAGGTGTCCGAGGAAACCGCCGATGCGCGCACTTCCACGCCTCGGGCGATCCTGCGCTCGATGCTCCTGGTGGGCCTGACGGTGATGCTCACCGCCTTTGCCGTGACCCTGTCGTTCCAGGACACCGGAGCACTGGTGGCGGGCCAGGTGATAGACCCGGTGACCCCGGCCGTGGTGGACGCCTTCGGCGCCTGGGCCGAACGGCCCTTTGTCGCCGTGGTGCTGGTGGCCTTCATCGCCTGCGTGGTGTCGGTGCAGACCTACATCGGCCGAGCAGTGTTCGGCATGGCCCGCGACTCGATGCTGCCGGCATCCCGCCTGCTGCGCCGGGTGGATCGGCGCAAAGTGCCATTTGCCGCGATGCTGGTGAGCACCCTGCTGGCCAGCCTGGGCCTGGTGCTGGGACTCAATGCCACGGCCGTCGGCACGCTGATTGCCTTCGGCAGCGGTGGCTTCTTCATGGTCTTTTTGATCGTCATCGGCTGCGCCTTGCGCCATCGCCTGCGCGGGCGCTGGCAACCCGAGCCCGGGGTCTTCAGCCTCGGGCGCTGGGGCCTGGCGGTGAACCTGCTGGCGTTCATCTGGTTGCTGTTCGAAAGCGTCAACGTTGCCTGGCCCCGGGCCTCACTGGCACCGGCCGGCGCGCCCTGGTTCCAGGTCTGGGCGGTGCTCCTGGTGTTCTCGTCCCTGGCCCTGCTGGGCCTGCTGTACATGGTCCTGGCCAAGCCTGAGCAACGGCGCTGAAGCCTCCGGCCATTTCCTCGCGCCGCTCCTGATCGCGCCCTCTGCCGGGGCCGGTGGCCGCTTCTCGGTCAGCCGCCCCGGCCCTTTCGTTGTGGAGACAATCGATGCCCCCTTCCGTGCATTACTGGAATTACCCTACCGAGATTTTCTGTGGCGCCGAGGCCCTGCATGGCCTGGCCCAGCGCTGCGCCCTGCTGGGCATGCGCAAGCCCCTGCTGGTGACCGACCCGGGAATGCTGGCGCTCGAACCCTACGCGCTGGTGAGCGCACACCTGCAACAGAGTCGCCAGGAACATGGGGTATTCAGCGACCTGGCCAGCAACCCCAGCCTGGAAGACGTGCAGCGTGGGGTCCTGGCCTTCCACGCCGGCGGCCATGACTCGCTGATCGCCCTGGGCGGCGGCAGCGCCATGGACGCCGCCAAGGGCATTGCCCTGCTGGCCGTGGCTCCCGAGGGGCTGCAGCACTTCGAGTGGTCCCGGGTGATCGAGCATTACCCCAGCCTCGCCGACTTCCCCCGTCTGCAGCTGCCCACGCTGATCGCCCTGCCCACCACTGCCGGCACCGGATCGGAGCTGGGGCGCGAGGCGGTCCTGACCGATAGCCAGCAGCAGATCAAGCGGGTGATCAGTCACCCCGGAATGCTCCCCGCCTGCGTGATCCTCGACCCGCTGCTGACCTGCAGCCTGCCCCCGGCCCTGACCGCCGCCACCGGCATGGACGCCCTGACCCACCATATCGAGGCCTTCTGCTCGCCGCTCTACCACCCGATGTCCAGCGGGGTCGCGGTGGAAGGCATCCGCCTGGTGCAGCAGCACCTGCTCCAGGCAGTGACTAACAGCCAGGACCTCAACGCCCGGGAAGGCATGCTGGTGGCCTCGGCAATGGCGGCGGTGGCCTTTCAGAAAGGCCTGGGCGGCGTGCATGCCCTGGCCCATCCCCTGGGGGCCCGCTACCACCGCCACCACGGCCTGCTGAACGCCATCCTGCTGCCCTATGTGCTGGTGGCCAACCGTTCGGCAATCGCCCAGGACATCGCCCGCCTGGCTCGGTACCTGCAACTGCCCCGGGCTGATTTCCAAGGCTTTCTCGATTGGCTGCTGGCGCTGCGCGCGGAACTGGGCATTCCCCATTGCCTGGCGGACATCGGCCTGGACAGCGGCGACGCCGAGTGGGTCGGGGCCCAGGCCCTGGCGGATATTTCCTCCTCCGACACCAACGCCCGCCCGCTGAGCGCGGCCGACTACAGCCAGATCTTTCGCAACGCCGTGCACGGCGTACTGCCGGGGGCCCCGACATGAGGCCCGGCCTCTACATCGACGGCAGCTGGCTGGCCGGCGCCGGCCCGCCACGGATTGCGGCCTACGCCCCAACCCTGGGCGATGCATTACCACCTGCCTGCAGCCAGCCGGCATCAGCTGGACCAGGCCGCGCCCTGCCGGCCGGACTCAACCGGGATGCTCGGCCAGTAAATCCTCGATGAAGGCCCGCCGCGCTTCGCCGTGGGGATGCCCGGCGTGGGTGATCAGGCTGTGCTGCACCTCGTAGCGCAGGGCATCGGGGTGCAGCACGCGCATCTGCCCGGCCTGCACCCAGGGCTTGGCAGAGTGATGGGGTAAATAGCCCAGGTGCGTACCGGCCAGCACCCCGTGCACCACCGCTTCCATGTGATAGGCGGTGGCAGAGGCGCGCTGCGCAATCACCGGCAGCACCTGGTTGGCCGGCAGGAAGCCGTGCCTGATCCAGTCACAGGCCTTGATCAGTTCCAGCCCGGGGTGCTCGATGGCGAACAGCGGGTGCGCCGCGCCGCAGAACAGGCCGATCTCCTCGCGATACAGCGGTTGGTAGTCAAGGGTCGGCAGGCTGCGACTGAAGTAGGAAATCGCCATGTCCAACTGACCATCGATCACCGCCCGCTCAAGTTCAGTGGGCGAGTTGATGAACACGTGCAGGTGCACGTCATGCTCACGCTGGTAAAAACGCGCAATTGCCGCGTCGATCCGTGCCGCGGGCAAGGTGGCGATGTTGTCTGCCAGTCCCAGGTACAGGTCACCCACCAGGCGCCCGGACAACTCCTGCGCCTCGCTTTGAAACACCTCCACCGCGCCAAACAGGGCCTGGGCGGCCGCCAGGATGCGCTGGCCCTTCTCGGTCAGGCGGAAACCACCCTTGCCCCGCTCGCAGAGGCGATAGCCGAGGCGTTTCTCCAGGCTGGAGATGTGCATGCTGATGTTCGACTGGCTCATGTTCAGCTCGGCCTGGGCAGCGGTGAAGCCGCCGCACTTGACCACCACGGAAAAAATCCGCAGCAGACGCAGGTCCATATCGGTGACGTTTCTAAGCACGGCGGGTTCCGGTAGTTCGCAAGGGGTGAACCGAGGGCGCTATTCAACGGCAGCGCCCGAGCCCCGTCAAATCCGCCCGGCTTGATTCAGCCAGGGCTTTGCAGGGAGTATGCACACCCGCTTGACGATTCAGGACCCTGCACCGATGGACCTGCACCCAACGCCCGCCCTCGCCACCGAACGCCTGTTGCTGCGCCCCCTGGAACGGGCGGATGCCCAGGCCATCCAGCAACTGTTCCCGCAGTGGGAAGTGGTGCGCTACCTGAATGCCCAGGTGCCCTGGCCCTACCCGGCCGACGGCGCCCTGTGCTTCCTGCAAGATGTCGCCCTGCCCGCCATGGCTCGGGGCGAGGAATGGCACTGGACGATCCGCCTGCACAGTGCACCCGAGCAACTGATCGGCAGCATCAGCCTGATGCTGGAGGCCGACAATAACCGCGGTTTCTGGCTGGCGCCGCAGTGGCAGGGCCATGGCTACATGAGCGAAGCCTGCCAGGTGGTGGACGAGTACTGGTTCGAGGTCCTTGAGCAACCGCTGATGCGGGTACCCAAGGCCGCGCCGAACCAGGGCTCGCGACGGATTTCCGAGCGCGGCGGGATGCGCCTGATCCGCTCCGAAAGCGGCGAGTTCGTGAGCGGCCACTTCCCCCTGGACATCTGGGAGATCAGCCGCGAGGAATGGCGCGGCTTGCGCCGAGGCGCCGCGCAGCTCAGGTAAAGCGCACGCCAGGACGGGGGCGCTGGTCCACGCTCAGCTCGAACACATCCGGGCGCGCATAGTGGCCGACCACGTCATAGTCGTAGCGGGCGCGCACCAGGTCGTCGGTATCGATCTGCGCGCTGATCAACCCGGCGCGCCCCACCAGCGGTCCGGCCAAAACATCGCCCATGGGCCCGACAATCACACTGCCCCCGGCAATCAGCGGCCGCTCTGCCGGCCAATTGGCAATCTGCAGGCCCAGTTCCTCGGGCGAGGCCTGCACCTGGCAGGCACTGACCACGAAGCAGCGCCCCTCATGGGCGATATGGCGCATGCTCACTTGCCACATCTCACGCTCGTCCACGGTCGGCGCGCACCAGACCTCGATGCCCTGGGCGTACATTGCAGTGCGCAGCAGCGGCATCATGTTTTCCCAGCAGATCACCGCCCCGACCCGACCCACCTGGGTGTCCAGCACCGGCAGCGTGGAACCGTCGCCCTTGCCCCAGATCAGCCGTTCGGTGCCGGTAGGCATCAACTTGCGATGCTTGCCCACCAGCCCTTGCTGCGGGTCGAAATACAGCGCGGTGCAGTAAAGGGTGCTGGCGCTGCGCTCGATCACGCCCAGCACCAGGTTGGCCCCGGTGCGGGCCGAAAGCGCGGCCAGGGCCTCGGTCTCCACCCCCGGCACCTCGATGGCATTGGCAAAGTAGCGGGCAAAGGCCTCGCGACCTTCAGGCAAGCGATAACCCAACTGGGTGCCGAAACCTTCACCCTTGGGATAGCCGCCGAGCAGCGCCTCGGGCATCACCACCAGTTGTGCGCCGGCTTCGACGATGGCGGCCTCGTAAGACAGTATCTGCTCCAGGGTGGCGGCCTTGCCCTCGGGCAGGGAACCGATCTGCAGCGCGGCGACGATGGACTTGGGCATACGGTGACTCCTTCAACGATCAGGTGTTGCCCATTCTGCTGCGGCCACCGATCATCGATAAACCCAATTTCAGTGCTTAATGATATGAACCAGATGAATATCGCCAGCGTCGACCTCAACCTGCTCAAAGCCTTCGAGGCCCTGCATGACGAATCCAGTGCCAGCCGTGCCGCGTTGCGCCTGGGGGTCACCCAGTCAGCCATGAGCGCGGCCCTGCGCCGCCTGCGCGAGCTGTATGGCGATCCGCTGTTCGTGCGTACCGGCCGCGGCCTGGCGCCCACCCTCAGGGCCAATCAGTTGAAGCCGGTGGTCAGCGAAGCCCTGAACAAGTGCCGCCAGAGCCTGGCCATGGTCGCCCCTGACGCCGCCGACTATCAGGGACGCTCGGTGACCCTGGGGCTGTCCGATGATTTCGAGATTGCCTACGGCCGGCAGATGATCGAAGCGGTGGCGCGGCGGGCACCCAAGCTGCGCCTGATCTTCCGCCAGACCCACAGCCAGATCGTCGCCGAAGCGCTGTTGCAGCGCAGCATCGACCTGGCCATCAGCGCCGGCGGTTTTGCCGAGCGCCTGCTCAGCCGCCAGGTATTGGGGGAAGGCGATTACCTGTGCCTGGCGGACCCGGCGAGCCTGAGCCCCGGCCAGCAGGCCATCAGCCTTGAGGCCTTCGTCGAGCGCGAACACCTGCTGGTGTCGTCCCAGGGCTTTATTGGCATTACCGATGAAGGCTTGGCGAACCTGGGCCTGAGTCGCCAGGTGTGCGCCTCGACCACGCACTTCGCTGCGTTGCCCTTCCTGCTCAAGGGCAGCCAGGCGGTGGCGACCATTCCGGCCCATGCGGCCCGGCGCATCGCCGCGCTCACCGGGCTGCAACTGCTGCCCTGCCCCCTGGCGCTGCCGCGCTATCCGATTGAACTGGGCTGGCGCACCAGCCCGCAGACCGACCCGTTGCTGGTGAAGGTACGGGAGGCGATCGTCGAGAGTTTCGCGGTTACTTGTTCGCCGCCATCAGGCGATTGACTTCGCTGCGCACCATGTTCGAGAACTCCGGCGGCGACATGCCGTCGAGTTCCGCGCGAACCCACTCGGCCCACTTGCCCTTGCGCTTGCCGCGCTCGCCGAACAGCCGTGCGGCCTCGCCCTTGGCCTTGCCCAGGTTGCTCTGCCACAACTCGAACAGACGGGATTTTTCATCCTCGATGGCGGCGCGCTCGGCCAGGGACTTGTTAGCCAGATTGAAGCTCATGGAAAATTCCTGCTGCGTAAAATAGGCGCCATCTTACACTGTGGCGGCTGAGGGTTTTACCCCGGGGTAGCGAAGGATGCGCAAAACAGCTGCAACTTTTGCCCACGCGCCAGACTCCATTGCTTGTACCCGGTAACCTGTAGCCACTGCCGCCGGCTTGGGCGGCACCCGGTACGCAGGAGACCCGCTCCTGCACCACAGGCCACATTGACAAGGAACCACTTCATGGCTCGCAAATCTGCCGCGCAAGCGGAAAACGATCAAATCAAGGACCAGGCATTCAGTGACCTGCAGGCATTGATCGAGGAATCGGAAAAGCTCCTCAAGGGCAGCGCCACACTGGTGGGCGAAGAAGGTGAAAGCCTGCGCCAGCAAGTGAGCCTGAAGCTCAAGCAGGCGCTGGACTCGGTGAACAGCGTGCGTGAACGCAGCAAGCCGGCGGTGCAAGCGACCGAGCAGTACATCGGCGGCCACCCTTGGCAGACCGTGGCCATTTCCGCCGGAGTCGGCCTGGTGGTGGGCCTGCTGCTGGGGCGTCGTTCGTAAAACCGTTTGCCCGGGGCCAGGCACGTCAGCGACGCCCTGGCCCCGGGCCATTCACCCCTCTTCGGCCAGCGCCCGCAGTTGCTGCAACTGCTCGACGGCAATGGCGATCCCATGCTGCTGCGAACGCTCGCGCTGCTGCTGGCGGCGCTCTCCCGGCAGGCGCTTGAGCCCCACCGCATGCATCTGCCGCACCAGTTCCTGGCTGCGCTCGGCGAAACTCTGCCCGGCCGCCTTGCTCGGGTCGATGACAATCAGCAACTGCCCGGTCCACGGGGTCCTGGCCCCGGGATGATCGGACCAGTCGAACTCGAACGAGAAGTTGCCCCCCGTCAGCGCCGCGGCCAGCAACTCCACCATCATCGACAGCGCCGAACCTTTATGCCCACCGAACGGCAGCAAGGCGCCGCCTTCGAGAATCGCCCGGGGGTCCTGGGTCGGCTGCCCCAGGCTGTCGACACCGATCCCCGGTGGCAGGCGCTCACCCTTGCGCGCGGCAATCTGCACATCGCCATGGGCAATGGCACTGGTGGCGAGGTCGAAGACGATCGGCTGGCCCTGGGCCTGGGGGGCGGCAAAGGCAATCGGGTTGGTGCCGAACAGCGGCCGGTCGGCGCCATGGGGCACTACGCAGGTCATGCTGTTGACCACGCTCAAGGCCACCAGTCCTTCCTCGGCAAAGGGCTCGACATCCGGCCAGAGCGCCGCGAAGTGGTGGGAATTGCGGATCGCCAACAGTGCAATGCCGGCGCTACGGGCCTTGTCCACCAGCAACTGGCGAGCAGCGGCCAGGGCCGGCTGGGCAAACCCGTTGGCAGCATCGACCCGGACAAACGCCGCGGCCACATCTTCCACCACCGGCACCGCCCGCCCATCGACCCAGCCACTGGCCAGGGTCGAAACGTAGCCCTGGATACGAAACACGCCATGACTGTGGGCGCCGTCACGCTCGGCAGCGGCGCAATTCTCGGCCAGGCAGCGGGCCACTTCCGCGCGACAGCCATGACGCTGGAAAATCGTCTGCAGCAACTGCACCAGATCGGGCAGCGAAAGGGTTTCAGAGGGTACTTCAACAACCGGGGACGATGCAGACATCTGAAGCTCCATTGTCATTGTTGGAGGGGGCAACAGCATGCGATCGACGATTAAACAACGGCACACTCCAGCCCTGTCAACCACCGTCGGTGACACCCACGGAGGCTGCCGGCCACAGGGCATTTTGATCACCTGGATCTCCACATGACTGCCCCGGGTCTTGACAAGGTGGAATCAGAAAGAACGCAGGTGAAATAAGTCGACTTTGATACTCATTAGCCATGACGGCTGTTCTACAAGGCTTGCCTTGAAGGGTAGAATGCGGGAAATCAGGAAGAGTCAATGAGCGAACACATCCTCTCAGAAGCCGAATACGACGCCATTACCCAAGCTGCGGCGCAATGGTGCATGCGCCTGCATGAAGCCGACTGCAGCGATGCGGAGCGTCTGGCCTTTCAGCAATGGCATGATGCCGACCCCGTGCACGCCTTCGAATACGAGGCGATGCGAGAAATATGGGAAGTGGCCGATCAACTGCCGCCTTCCACCCTGACCTCTTCGGTGCCGAGCAAGCCGGTGCGCCGGCGTGCCTGGCAGCATTACGGCGTGGCCGCAGCGATCGCCCTCTGCGCCCTGCCCCTGGCGGCCTACAGTGGCTGGGAGCTGGGCTGGCTGCCCTCCTCCTATGAGCGCTTCGAAGCCGGTGACAGCGTGCGCCACCTGACCCTGGCCGATGGCAGCCAGGTGGAACTGAACCTGGGCAGCACCCTGGTCTACAGCAACTACAAGCATCAACGCCGGGCCATCCTGAAAAAGGGCGAGGCCTTCTTCGAGGTCAGCCACGACAGCAGCCATCCGTTCGTGGTCAAGGCCGCCAGCGGCCAGATCAAGGTCACAGGGACCCGCTTCAACGTGTGGATGTACCAGGACCAGGTGCGAGTCACCCTGCTCCAGGGTTCGGTCCTGGTCACCAGCGACAGTGCCGCGCCCGGCGAGGGTTTTCGCCTCGAACCCGGCATGCAGGCCCGCTACAAGGCCGGCGACTACCAGCCGCAGATCAGCCAGACCTACAGCAACGACAGCTCCCTGGCCTGGCGCAGCGGCAAGCTGGTCCTGGACAACCTGTCCCTCCACGAGGCCCTGCCGCTGATCAACCGCTACCTGGACAACCCCGTGCAGGTGGCTGACAGCAACACCGGCAAGATCCGCGTCGGCGGCATCTACAACACCCGGGAAATCGGCAGTCTGCTGACCTCCCTGCCCAAGGTGCTGCCGGTGTACCTGACGCGCAACCGCGACGGCAACCCGGTGATCAACTCGCTGCCGCAGTCCCCGGCAAAAAACTGAAGGCCGCCCCGTTGCCGGGGCGGCCTGCCGTCGCTGCCACTGCCTGGACTTACTGCTGCGCCAGTGGCGTCGAGTCCTTGCGCGGTTCGCTGATCACCTGCGACTGGTACTGGCCATCGGCGCGGATCTGCGCTTCGGTAAAGGGCAGCACACTCCACTGGTTCTTGGCGAACGCCTCGGTCTGATCGCGAAAGTGCGCCGAGGCCGGGTCGCTGGACAGGGAAAACGCCAGCAGTCCCAAGGCTCGCGGCCCCTGCTCGTCGAAGCTGACCACGTTCAGGTAGCTGGTGCCGCTCACCACCTCGCGCTTGCCGTCAGCCCCCGGCACGCTCTGGATGGCGTTGTACACCCCCAGGCTTTCCGGGCCGCCGGGCACCGGGGTCGGCTTTCCGCCCTGGCTCACCTGCTGGATGTCACCCCAGCGAACCTCGCTGCCCAGCCCGGCCTTCATCACTTGCTGCGCCGACGCCAGCATCGCCTCGCGCAAGGCCTGGGCCACTGGCGCACGGCTGATGGCCAGCCCCCTCGGCGTATGTTGCGGGTCCCGGGGATCGAAGGCCACGCGCCAGATGTCCGGGTTCTGCAACAGTGGCTGCATGATCCCCTGGAAATGCACGAAGCCCAGGCCCGCCTGCAAACCGGCGCTACGGTCCCAGGTCTTGAGGCTGGAACACAGCGACGCCAGTCGCTCGGCGTCCTGCCCCAGGTCCTGTTCGCAGAACTGCAGCAGGTCCGGCATCACCTGGCCGGCCAGGTACACCTGATCGTCGCTGACCAGGTGCTGCAGATCGCTGGGCCGGGCCTGGTGCAGGCGACTCAGGCGATCCAGGGCAAAGCGTGCGCGCATCTTCAGGGGCACGTCCTGCTGGCTGATCACCGGCGAAAAGCCCTGCAGCGGCGCCGCCGGGTTGACCATCCAGGCCGAGTCGTTGGAATGCTGCAAGTAGTCGTTGCGGGCCAGCTGCGGCAACTGGCTGGCGGCGAAGATGCCCGGCTGGGCCGCCGCCGGGTCGATATCCCAGGCGCAGGCACTGCGGGAGCCATCAAGCACGATGACCTGGGTGCCCGCCCGGGGGTCGCTGCACTGCGCCAGCTTGGCCGGGGTGACGTTGGGCACCACGGACTGGTTCATGTACAGGGCGCGGCCCTGGTCATCCACTGCCAGGGTGTTGACCCAGGGGATGCCCTGCAGCTGGTGCACGCTGTCCTGCAGCCCGGCGACGCTGGCGGCCTGGTTCATCGCATACCACTGGGCCAGCACCCGGGTGTTGTCCAGGTTGGCGTCCCGCAGGCTGTAGGCGTATTGGCGGTCCCAATCCAGCTCTCCGGGCCATTGCACGATGGGGCCAAAGGCCGAGCTGTAGAGGGTTCGCGACACGCTCTGCAACTGGCCGTCGGGGCCTTTGCTCTGCACGCTGACCGTCTGGCGTTCCAGGGGCAGCGAGCGGCCATCCAGCAGGTAGCGGGTCGGATCCTTCGGGTCCAGTTGCAGGCGGTACAGGGTGAAGTGCTTGGAAGCGTCCACCGTATGGGTCCAGGCCAGGTGCTGGTTGAAGCCGATATTGATCAGCGGCAGGCCGGGCAAGGCCGCGCCCATCACGTCCAGTTGCCCGGGGATGGTCAGGTGCATTTGATAGAAGCGCATACCGCCGACCCAGGGAAAGTGCGGGTTGGCCAGCAGGAGGCCACGGCCGTTGAACGAACGCTCGCTGCCGATGGCCACCGCATTGCTGCCACGGTCCAGGGCATAACGCTGCTGGCGTGCCGCCGCCAGTTGCCAGCGGTTGTCCGCCCGCGCGGCCTGCGCCATGGCCCCCGGTGGCGTGGCACCGGCCAGGGCCTCGGCGAACTGGCCGGCGCCGCCTTCCACCAGCAGGCGCCGGGTCAGCTTGACCAGGTCGGCGCTGGTCAGCGGCCGCACCCACTCACCCTGGCACTGTTGCGGCAGGCCCTGGGCCCGGCGCTCGGCCAACTGGCGGTTGTAGCCGTCGACATAACCCAGCATGCGCTCGCGCACCGCCGGGGTCTGCGCCTGCCAGAAGCCGGCCACCGCCTGCGGGGTGTTCAGCCAACTGAAAAACACATCGCTGCTGAGGTTGTCACGCTGCTCCAGGGTCTGGCCCTCGGCGCCAAAATATTTCGCCCGCTCGGCGTTCACCGTCAGCACTTCATTGGCCATCAGGCACAGGTTGTCCTGGGCATAGGCGTAACCGATGCCATACCCCAGGCCGCGTTCGTCGGCCGCGCGAATGTGCGGCACCCCAAAGCTGGTGCGGCGAATCTCGGCACGGGTCTGCTCGGGCTGCGCCAGCGCGAAGGCGCCACCACTGAGGCTGAGAAACAGGGCTGCAAGGCAAAAATTCGGTAACTGCCTGGAAATGATCACGCCGACTCCTGATGCAAAAGAACAGAACCAGGACTGGCGTGCAGGGCGCGGGGGAGCAATGCCGCCAGTCTGGGAATCAGCCGCGCACGGATGATCCGGCGCCTGCCTGCCCATAAAGACGAAGTCGAAGGAGAAAAATTAGCCCAGCGCGGCGCCAAACGGTGCGCCGTGACATGTCAGCGACTTGATACCGACAAATTTTCTACATCTGCCGCCTCATGATTTGCCGTGCTCGTTCGTCTAGTAACTAGAGCACCCATCATTCTTTTCCTGATCAGGCTCTGATAAGGAGTTTTTGCATGTACAACCAGCAACTGCCAATGGACGGCAACACCGTGAACAATCCGCCTTCCCTGAATGCCGGCGCCGGTGTCTTCGGCAAGAACGCCGAGCGCAACAGTAACGATCGCATCAAGCACCTGCTGAAAAGCTTCGGCCTGCGCACCAGCCTGATACGCCTGAAAGTCATCGACGCACTGCTCACGGCAGCCCAGAGCGAACGCTCGCTGGGGGTACGCGGCATCCACAGCCAACTGCTGGAGCTGGATATTCCCCTGTCGTTTCTAAGCGTGCGGGAAGTGTTGAAGCGGCTGTGCAGCGAAGGTGTCATCACCCTCAACCCGGACAAGAGCTACAGCCTGCACCAGCAGGCCGCAGCGGTCCTCGACGGCCTCGCCTGAGGCCGTCAGGCCCGGCTCAGGGCTTGACCTTGCGACGCATCACGCCGTTGATCACCACCACGATCACCGCCACCGCGATGGCGATGTACTGGAAGGTCTTTTCACTGATGACCCCGTGATTCTGCAGGTAGGAAAGGCCAAGCATGGTTCCCAGTACCACCAGGGAAATCAGAATCGAGTATTTCAAACGTTGTGACTGAGTCATTGCCGGGTCCTGAAGCTGAAAATTGTATCTGCTGTGTATCAAGAACGATGCCAAGCCCATACCCGGATTCGGGGATGGAGCGGGGAAATCGGGGTCACATGGTACAGGCGCAAAGGAGTTTTTTCTGCCTTTGTCGACCTGCCCTGTTCCCGAGTGCTTGAGGATTGAGAAATGCTTCGTCGAATCACACTGCTGATTCCCCTGCTGGCCCTGCTGACCCTGTCGGGCTGCATCATCATGCCCCGCGATGGCGGGCACCATCGCTATTACGACGCGGGCCCTGGCTACTACCACCGCTGAGTCATCCGGCCAGTGCACCGGCCACCCCGCCCCACAAACAACGCCCGCCCCGCCGCGGGCGTTTTGCCGATTGCCCCAGCCACATTCATGGACGCCTGGCATGGCTGCCCGGACGGGCAAACACTTCCACCAGCCAATCGATGAACACCCGCACCCGGGTAGACAGGTGCCGCTGGGGCGGGTAAAGCGCGGTCAAGGGCAGCGCCGGCGGCGGAAAAGCCTCCAGCACTTCCTGCAAGGTCCCGGCCTGCAATTCTCGGGCAACGTGATAGTAGGGCGTCTGCACCAACCCGTAACCGGCTTCGCAGGCGGCCAGGTAGCCATCGGCGCTGTTGACCGCTACCTGCTTGGGCAGCTCGACCGGGCGCAACTCATCGCCAAAGAAGAACTCCAGGCCATAGCGCTTGCCACTGACGCTGGAGAAATACTCCACTACCCGGTGCCCTTCCAGGGCGTCCGGCGACTGGGGAGTGCCGTACTGGCGCAAGTAGCCGGGGCTGGCGCAGGTCACCTGCTGCAACTGCGCCAGCGGCCGCGCCACCAGGCTCTCATCCAGGGCGGGGCCGCCTCTGAGGGCACAGTCGACGCCTTCGCGGACCAGGTCCACCGGTCGGTCGTTGAGGCCGATCTCCAGCTCGATCAACGGATAGCGGGCGGAGAACTCCGGCAGCGCCGGAATCACGATCAGCCGGCCGATACCGGCCGGCATGTCGACGCGCAAGGTGCCCCGGGGGTTGTGCCGAGCCAGCGAAAAAGCCGCTTCGGTCTCTTCCAGGTCCGCCAGCAGGCGCACACAACGCTGGTAGTAGGCCGCTCCATCCAGGGTCGGGCTGACCTGCCGGGTGGTGCGATGCAGCAGTTGCACCCCCAGATGGGCCTCTAGCTGCTTGATTAGGATGGTCACCGAAGCCCGGGGCAGTTGCAGGCTGTCGGCAGCCCGGGCAAAGCCGCCGAGCTCGACGATCCGGGTGAAGACGCGCATGGCGTTGAAACGGTCCATGAAAGGCCACTCGAAGATTGTTTGGAAAATCCAAATAGTGATAGTGCTTTTAGCCGGTTTATCGGCTTTTTGTCGAGTAGCACAATGAACGCTCTTTCCCCTACTCCGGAGTCATCGACGATGCGCACTCGACAACTGGGCCACAACGGCCCGCAGGTTTCCGCGATTGGCCTGGGCTGCATGGGCATGAGCGATTTCTACACCACCGGCAGCGATCCGCGGGAATCCATCGCCACCCTGCACCGCGCCCTGGAACTGGGCGTCAGCCTGCTGGACACCGCCGACATGTACGGCCCCCACAGCAACGAAGAACTGATCGGCCAGGCGATTCGCGGCAAGCGCCAGCAGGTGTTCCTCGCCAGCAAGTTCGGCATCGTCCGCGATCCGGCCAACCCTGGCGCCCGTGGGGTCGATGGCCGCCCTGAGTACATTCGCGCAGCCATCGACGGCAGCCTGCGCCGCCTGGGCGTGGAAACCCTGGACCTGTACTACCAGCACCGGGTCGATCCGGAGGTGGCCATCGAGGAAACCGTCGGCGCCATGGCTGAGCTGGTCAAGGCTGGCAAGGTACGCTACCTGGGCCTGAGCGAGGCTTCGGCAGCCACCCTGGAGCGGGCGCACAAGGTGCACCCCATCAGCGCCCTGCAAAGTGAATACTCGCTGTGGAGCCGCGACCAGGAAGACAACGGCTGCCTCGCCGCCTGCCAGCGCCTGGGGATTGCCTTCGTGCCCTACAGCCCCCTGGGCCGGGGGTTTCTCACCGGTGCCCTGAAAAGCCCGGACGACTTTGCCGCCGACGATTACCGGCGTTTCAGCCCGCGCTTCCAGGGTGAGAACTTCCAGCGCAACCTGCGCCTGGTGAAGCAGGTGCAGCAACTAGCCGCGGACAAGGGCGTGAGCGCCGGGCAACTGGCCCTGGCCTGGGTACTGGCCCAGGGCGATTACCTGATCCCGATTCCCGGCACCAAGCAACGGCGTTATCTGGAAGAGAACGTGGCAGCGCTGGACATTCATCTGAATCCGAGCGAGCTGGAGTCCCTGGAGCAGACTTTCAGCCCGCAGACGACGTCCGGCTCGCGCTATGCCGAGGAAGTGATGGCGTTGCTGGATCGTTGACGCAAAACCGCGAGGGAGCGCTCGAAGGGTGAACGCTGCCTCGCTGCAGAGACCGGATCGAGCGATCAGGCCTTGGCGGAGACGTTCTTGTCGGTCACCGTGGTGCCGTTGCCCTTGCCGTAGTTCTGCAGGCCCTGGAGTACGTAGATGGCTTTCTTGTACTCGGGAATCAGGTAGTTGGCGTACTTGTTGCCCTTGAGGTTGTTGCTCTGAATATCCTCGAGCTTCATGGCGAAGTACTCCAAAGCATTGAATGACTGCTCCGGATCCTTGGGAATCCCAAAACGATCGAACTGATCACCAGCATTGATCAGGTTCAACGCCGTCACATCACTGATCAGGCCATTGTTCTTGAGGAAAGTACTCATGCCTCCCAGGGACTTGGACGTGACATTGGTTGGATCGAAGCCCTTGATCTGTTTGTGCAGCTTCAGCTCGTCCATCTTGCGGGTATTGAGCACTGTTGGATCGCTGCCCACCAGGGCCAGCATTTGCCGGACTTTGACGCTCTGCGATACAGGCTTGCTGGAGCGGGTACCGCCATCCTCGCGAACCAGCAGGCCAGCCTTGCTGGTCCAACCACCGACGTATCCGATTGCCATGCCTTCACTCCTGTGCCGCCCTTGCCCCTTTGCGCCCCCTCCAACACCGCGCGTGAACGCTTGCGAAGGCTCTGCAATGGACGTAAGAGCGAATTGATTCATTTGACTGGGCGCCAGTATCCACGCCCGAACTACGCACCAACAACGATTTATTTCCGATACTTACAAATATTGTACATTTTCGACACATTTCCTTGAAAGCCCCAATTCGGTGGGTTTCAACACTGCAACTGAAACACAAGCGTCAACTGTATCCACAGGTGCCTACTCAGAGGTGCTGGGTTTTTAGGCAGTGCCAACCTGATTGGTCAAAAGCTCGGCGCCGGCAGGCTCGACGCTGAATGTGACTTTTTTGCACGATCGTACTAAAGCCAAGCATGCTTGCGCCGACACCTTGTGGATGCCCTGAAAAGGCTCACGACCCGAATAATAAAAACGCTCGGAAAGGACAGGCCCCATGCCCGCTTTGCGCACGATTCAAGCCCGCTACACGCTGTTTCTGGTCCTGTTCATTGTCTTGATGCTGGTACTTACGGTGACCGGCATCAGCCAACTGGTCGCCCCCAAGCTGCGGCATACCGAAGAACAGGTGGTCCTCAACCGCATCGCCGAAGTGGCGCAGCGCATCCAGGGCGAACTGCACAAGGTCCAGGCCCAGCAACGCAGCATCACCCAGACCATTCCCCTGCTCGACAGCGACAGCATCGACAAGGTCCTGCCGGGCCTGGTGGACCAGTACGGCGAACAGAAAGTCTTCGGCGGCGGCATCTGGCCCCTGCCCGGCCAGCGCACCCCGGGCCGTAACAAGCACAGCACCTTCTGGCACCGCGACGCCTCCGGCAAGCTGGTGGTCAATAGCTTCTGGAACAGCGACCCGGCGCCCAACTACTACGAGCAGACCTGGTACCGCGGCGGCCTGCAGACCACCCCCGGCCAGTGTGCCTGGGCCGCAGCCTACAAGGACGACGCCAGCGCCGAGCCGCGGACCAACTGCGCCATGGCCATCCAGCGCGACGGCCAGCCCTGGGGCGTGGCCACCATCGACGTGACCCTGGGCTTCTTCAACGAGCTGGTGGCCCGCCAGGAGAAAGCCCTCAACGCCCAGATGCTGATCGTCGAGGCCGACGGCAAGATCATCAGCAACAGCTCGCGGATCAATGGCCAGATCGTCCTCAAGAACATCCGTGACCTGAGCAGCGGCTCGCCCTTCGCCGCCCAGGTCCAGGCCGCCCTGGCCCGGCACGACAGCGGTGCGCAGCGCGCCGAGTTCGATAATGCCGGGGTGCCCAGCACCTTTTTCATCAGCGCCATCCAAGGCACGCCCTGGTTTCTCGCCAGCGCCCTGCCGACCCAGTTGCTCACGGCCCAGCGCGATGAGGTGCTGAGCACCCTGAGCCTGTTGCAGATTCCCATGGTGATCCTGCTGGTGCTGCTGCAGGTCTATGCGATCCGCCAACTGGTGCAGCGGATGAAGGTCCTCAAGGGCAATATCGACGCCCTGGCCACCGGCGACGCCGACCTGACCCGGCGCATCACCATCCGCGCCGAAGATGAACTGGGGGCCATCGGCCATTCGGTCAACCGCTTCATCCAGTACCTGCAGGGCATGATCGGCGAAGTCACCCAGGCCACCACAGCCATGGCCGGCAGTCTCGAACAGTTGCAGCAGAGTTCGGCCCACAGCCAGCAGATTCTCCTGCGTCATGCCTCGGAAACCGACCAGACGGTGACCGCCATCACCCAGATGAGCAGCACCGCCGACAGCGTCGCCGCCAACGCGGCACAGACCGCCGACTTCACCCGTCGCGCCAACGAGCATGCGGAGCGTTCGCGGGTGGTGGTGGGCGAAGCCTCCGGCAGCGTCATCGCGCTGATCGACGAGGTCGCCGAGGCCACCCACAAGGTCGAAGCCATGCAGGCCGACGCCCAGCGCATCACCGAGGTCCTCGGGGTGATCGGCGCCATCGCCGGGCAGACCAACCTGCTGGCCCTGAATGCCGCCATCGAGGCCGCCCGGGCCGGGGAACAGGGGCGCGGTTTCGCGGTGGTCGCCGATGAGGTGCGTGCCCTGGCCGGGCGGACCCAGGACAGCACCTCGCAGATCAACGAAATGCTGGCCCGCCTGACCCAGGGCGTGAGCTCCTCGGTAAGCGCCATGGAGAACACCCAGAGCAGTTGCCAGTCCGCGGCGGATGCCACGGCACGGGTCAACAGCGGCCTGGACCAGATGGCCGACTCGGTCAGCCAGATCAACAGCCTCAGCACCCAGATCGCTACCGCCGCCGAACAGCAGAGCGCGGTGACCGAGGAGATCAACCGCAGCATGGTGAGCATCCGACACATGGTCGAGGAACTGGTGCAAAGCGCCCGGGCCGGTGAAAGCAACACCCAGAGCCTGTTGCAGGCCAACGCCCAGGTCAGCCACCTGATGGGCCGCTTCAAAGTCCGCTGAACGGTCTGCCCCCGTCGCTGGCAAGGCGCCACGGCGGGGCTATATTTGCAGCCTCCGGTCACAAGGAAGTGGGGTGCATCATGGGTCAGCGCCAGACACACCTGTTGCAAGAGCAGATCAGCCATGAGCTGTTCATCCAGGCCAGCATCGACACCGTCTACTACTACGTGACCCAGCCGGATCGCTGGCCGGAATGGCACCCCAGTTCCCTGCGGGCCGATACCGGCCTGTGCGGTTCCCTGCCCGCCGGCCATCGTTTCAGTGAGGTCCTGGATTTGCTCGGGGTCCAAATGCCCCTGAGCCACCGGGTGCTCAGTGCAGTCTTTCCCAAGGAGTTCAAGACCGTCTTCAGCTCCACCGCGCTGGACGGCTCGGTGCTCTTCCAGCTGAGCAAGCTGAGCGATGGCACGCTGTTCAGGCGCACCCTGAGCTATGCCACCGACCTGCAACTGAGCGGCCTGCGAACCCGCATGGAACGACTCTCGGCGCAAGCCATGGCCAACCTCAAGCAGCACCTGGAAACCCCAGGCAACTGAGGGCAAGCCGTCAGGCGTGTCTGCCTCGCCCCTGTGCCGCTGCAACCGAGCGGCGCCCTAACGCTCGCAAATCCATCTCCGTTCCAGGCCACCGAGGCCACGGCGCAGCCATTGAGCCGGCCCGTGCAGCCCTGGGCCTGAAGCCCTGGGCTGACAATTATGTAACCTGAACCTCAGTTTGCTGACAGCCACCGTTGATTAGCCTGGCAACCAATCTGCAATTCTAGGACTGACGGGGCTCTATCGGCATGCATGGCAATCCAACAAGACGCAGTGTGATCAAAGGCCTGGCCGCCGGTGCGGTACTGACCGGCAGCGGACTCTGGCGGCAACCAGTGTGGGCCCAGGACAGCGGCAGCTACCCCCAGCAGCTGAGCGGCCGCCAGTTCGACCTGTTCATCGCTCAAACGCCGGTCAACTTCACCGGCAGCCCGCGCACCGCCATGACGATCAACGGGGGCCTGCCCGGCCCCTTGCTGCGCTGGCGCGAAGGCGACACCGTGACCATCCGTGTGCACAACCGCCTCGACCAGGACACCTCCATCCACTGGCACGGCATTCTCCTGCCGGCCAACATGGATGGGGTGCCGGGGCTGAGCTTCCACGGCATCGCACCGGATGGCCTCTACGAATACCGCTTCCAGGTACGGCAGAACGGCACCTACTGGTACCACAGCCATTCCGGGCTGCAGGAGCAGGCCGGGGTCTACGGCCCCCTGGTGATCGATGCCCGTGAACCGGAGCCCTTCAAGTACGACCGCGAACAGGTGGTGATGCTCAGCGACTGGAGCGACCAGGCACCGGAACGCCTGATGCACATCCTGAAAAAGCAGTCCGGCTACTTCAACCAGCACAAACGCACTGTTGGCGACTTTATCGAGGATGTCAGCCGCGACGGCTGGGCCGCCACCGTCGCCGATCGCAAGATGTGGGCCGAAATGAAGATGAGCCCCACCGACCTGGCCGATGTCAGCGGCGCCACCTACAGCTACCTGCTCAATGGCCAGACTCCCGGCAGTAACTGGACCGGGCTATTCCGGCCGGGGGAAACCCTGCGCTTGCGCTTGATCAATGGCTCGGCCATGACCTACTTCGATGTGCGGATTCCCGGACTGAAAATGACCGTGGTCGCCGCCGATGGCCAATACGTGCATCCGGTCAGCGTCGACGAACTGCGCATTGCCGTGGCCGAAACCTACGATGTGCTGGTCGAGCCGGGCCGGGAGCCGGCCTATACCCTCTTCGCCCAGTCCATGGACCGTAGCGGCTATGCCCGCGGCACTCTCGCCGTGCACCAGGGCCTCAGCGCGCCGGTTCCGGCCCTGGACCCGCGTCCGCTGATCAGCATGGCCGACATGGGCATGGACCACGCCAGCATGGCGGGCATGGACCACGGTGCCTCAGCCGGCATCGGCGAGCTGCAGAGCATGGATCAGGAGCAGATGGCCGGCATGGACCACAGCGCCCCGTCCAGGATCGACAGCATGCCGAACATGGACCACAGCCAGATGGCTGGCATGGACCATGGAGCAATGAGCGGCATGGCCCCGATGCAGTCCCATCCGGCATCGGAACGCGGCAACCCGCTGGTGGACATGCAAACCATGAGCCCTGCGCCCAAGCTCGCCGACCCGGGCATCGGCCTGCGCAACAACGGTCGACGGGTCCTGACCTATGCCGACCTGCGCAGCACCTTCGACGATCCCGATGGCCGTGAGCCAAGCCGCACCATCGAGCTGCACCTGACCGGGCACATGGAGAAGTTCGCCTGGTCCTTCGACGGCATCAAGTTCAGCGATGCCCAGCCCTTGCGCCTGACCTACGGCGAGCGGGTGCGCATCACCCTGGTCAACGACACCATGATGACCCACCCCATCCACCTGCACGGGGTCTGGAGCGATCTGGAGGATGAGCAAGGGCGTTTCCTGGTGCGCAAGCACACCATCGACATGCCTCCAGGCACCCGGCGCAGCTATCGGGTCACCGCCGACGCCCTGGGCCGCTGGGCCTATCACTGCCACCTGCTGTTCCACATGGAGATGGGCATGTTCCGCGAAGTACGAATCGAGGAAGCGAGGGTCCCGGCATGAAGCTCACACTCTCCCGGCTCTTGCCCGGGGCCCTGCTCGGCCTCGGCTTGTGCAGCGCCCAGGCCGCCGACCATCGGCCAGCCTCCGGTGCCGGCGAACAGCTGCAGATGAACACAATGGCCGACGATGGCTGGCAGGCCATGGACAGCGCCCCGGCGCGCAGCACCTCGCGCACGCCGATACCGACACCGACCGATGCCGATCGCCGGGCCGCCTTTCCCGAAGTGTCCGGGCATGGCGTGCATGACAAGGCCATCAACTCGTTCTGGCTGCTCAATCAGCTGGAGTACCAGGACGCCGACCAGGGCAGCGCCCTGGCCTGGGAATTGAACGGCTGGGTCGGTGGCGACATCGATCGCCTGTGGCTGCGCAGCGAAGGCGAACGCAGCGCGGGGGTCACCGAAAAAGCCGAACTCGAGGCCCTCTGGGGACACGCCATTGGTCCCTGGTGGGATCTGGTTGGTGGCGTGCGCCAGGACTTCAAGCCCGGTTCACCGCAGACCTGGGCCGCGTTCGGCCTGCAAGGCATGGCCCTGTACAACTTCGAGAGCCAGGCCACCTTCTATATAGGCGAAGCGGGCCAGACCGCCCTGCGCCTCAAGGGCGACTACGACATCCTGCTGAGCAACCGGCTGATCCTGCAACCCACAGCCGAGGTCAACCTCTACAGCCGCAACGACCCGCAGCGCGGCAGCGGCTCCGGGCTGGCGCAAACCGAAGCCGGCCTGCGCCTGCGTTATGAACTGCACCGCCAGTTTGCGCCTTATGTGGGGGTGACCTGGAACCGCAGCTATGGCAGTACCGCCGACTATCGCCACGAAGAAGGCGAAAAGCGCAGCGAGGCGCGCTGGGTCCTGGGCCTGCGCCTGTGGTTCTGAGCCTGTACCCCGCACCTCAACAGCAATCCCCCACCTCTCCCCCTTGTCGCCAGGAGCCTTGCATGCCCTACCTGAAAAAACTCAGCCTTGTTCTCGGCTGCTCACTGCTGTTGGCCGGAATCGCCCAGGCCCACCCGAAACTGCTGTCCTCGCTGCCCAGCGAAGGCGCTCGCGGCCCTGCGCCGGAACGCATCGAGCTGAAGTTTTCGGAAAGCCTCACCCCGGCCTTCTCTGGCGCCCGGCTGATGATGACCGCCATGCCCGGCATGGCTCACCCACCGATGCCGATCAAGGCCGGCATCGCGCCGGGCAGCGACCCCAAGACCATGATCATCACCCCGGCCAGCCGCCTGGCAGCCGGTGGCTACAAGGTCGAATGGCGGGCGGTTTCCGCCGACACCCACCCGATCACCGGTGCCGTTACCTTTACCGTGGATTGAGCTATGGACCCTGCCATCACCATCGGCCTGCGCCTGGCCCTGTACCTGGACCTGATGCTGCTGTTCGGCCTGCTGCTCTTTCACAGCCCCACAGCCTGCCAGTCGCGGCACCTGCAACGCCTGGTGCCGGGCCTGGCGCTGCTTGGCCTGCTGCTATCGCTGGCCGCCATGCTGCAGCTGGCCCTGGACCTCAGCGGCTTGAGCCACGTCAGCGAGTTGCAGGCCCAGACGCTGTGGATGCTGTGGACGCAAACCGCCGTCGGCCAGAGCTGGGGCGTACGCCTGCTGATGCTGCTGGCGGTCCTGGCCCTGGCCGGCCATGCCCGGGCATCCCTCCGACGCTGGATCGCGCTCGGCTGCGCAGGCATCGCCCTGGCGACCCTGGCCTGGGCCGGGCACGGCGCCATGAGCGAAGGGACGCGCCATGTCCTGCACCTGTTCAACGACATCCTCCACCTGTGGGCGGCCGGAGCCTGGATCGGCGCGTTGGCCGCATTCCTCCTGCTGCTGTACAGCCGGGCCCCGGCCGACGAAGCACAGGTACGCCTGCTGGCCAGTCGCCTCAGGGGGTTCGAGCAGGCCGGTGGGCTGATCGTGTTCACCCTGCTGCTGAGCGGGGTACTCAATCACCTGCTGGTCAGTGGCCCGGAGTTCATCACCCTGCAGGACGGCCTCTATGGCTCACTGTTGCTGCTCAAGCTACTGCTGTTCGCCGTCATGCTCGCGCTCGCCGCACTCAACCGCTGGCAGCTGACACCCCAACTGCAGCGCTCAATCCAAAGCGGCGACCACCGGCCAGCGATCGCCGCCCTGCGCCGCAGCCTGGCACTGGAGGCATCGTTGGCAGTACTGGTGCTCTGCCTGGTGGCCTGGCTCGGCACCCTGAGCCCGACCAGCGCCCGCAGTTGATTGGTATAACTTTGATACACAAGCCTCGCTCCTGGCGCGTTAAAAACCGCAAAATGCATGACGATCCATCCGGGCCTCCCGGGCCTTCTCTTTCGCTCAACACGAGACACTGCATGAAACACTCCCTGCGTCTGGCGGCCTTGTCCGCGCTGTTCCTCACCTCCCTGGCCCAGGCAGGCGACTTGATCCCCATCGACGTGCACCGGGACGCCAACTGCGGCTGCTGCAAGAAATGGATCGAGCACCTGCAGGACAACGGCTTTGCCGTCACCGACCATGTGGAGGACAACATGAGCGCGGTCAAGCAGCGCCTGGGCGTCGCGCCCCGCCTGGGCTCCTGCCACACCGCGGTGATCGACGGCAAGTTCGTCGAGGGCCACGTGCCCGCCGAACAGGTGCTGGCCCTGCGCAAGCGCGACGACCTGCTGGGCATCGCCGCCCCGGGCATGCCCATGGGCTCGCCCGGCATGGAAATGGACGGCATGGGCGCCGACGCGTTCCAGGTCATCGGCCTGACCCGTGAAGGCCGGGACGTAGTGGTCGCGGACTACCCGGCCCGTTGATCCTCGGCGCCTACTTCAGCCTGTTCGGGGCGGCGTTCATTGCCGCCACCCTGCTGCCCCTGCAATCGGAAGCGCTGCTGGTAGGGTTGCTGCTCAACAGTCAGGCCGCCGTCCTCGGCCTGTGGCTGGTGGCGACCCTGGGCAATGTGCTGGGCTCCCTGGTCAACTGGTGGCTGGGGCTGCGCCTCGAACACTACAAGGACCGTCGCTGGTTCCCGGTCAGCCCGCGCCACCTGGAACGGGCCCGGGTGCATTACCAGCGCTGGGGCCACTGGTCGCTGCTGCTGAGCTGGATGCCGGTGATCGGCGATCCGCTGACCCTGGTGGCCGGGGTGATGGGCGAGCCGCTCAAGCGCTTCGTGCTGATCGTCACCCTGGCCAAGGGCCTGCGCTATGCGCTGCTGGTGTGGCTGACCCTGGGCTGGATCGGCTGACCCTGAGCCCGTTACCTGGCGGGGCCGCACCCCCTGCCGCAGCTTTTACCCGCCAATCCTGCGACCCCGTTGAACCTTTGGTTGCCGGGGCTGCCTGTGCTTAACGTTGCCCTAATCGCACCGTTCCAGCATCGCCCACACCCTCAGGAGTGCTTCCATGTTGCCCATTGCCGCTCGTTGGCTGAGCCCCCTGCTGCTGACCCTGGCCCTGCCTGCCCTGGGGGCCGAGGCACCGGTCTACGGCCCGCAGTTGCAGGGCTTCGCCTACCCCTATGCACTGCAGCACTTCGATTTCCAGTCTCAGGGCCAGTCCCTGCAGATGGGCTACATGGACGTCCCGGCCAAGGCGCCGGCCAATGGCCGCAGCCTGGTGCTGATGCACGGCAAGAACTTCTGCGGCGCCACCTGGGACAGCTCGATCAAGGCCCTGAGCGCCGCTGGCTACCGGGTGATAGTCCCGGACCAGATCGGCTTCTGCAGCTCCAGCAAACCCGAGCACTACCAATACAGCTTCCAGCAACTGGCGCAGAACACCCATCAACTGCTGGACCACCTGGGAATCGACCAGGCCAGCCTGCTCGGGCACTCCACCGGCGGCATGCTGGCTACCCGCTATGCCCTGCAGTACCCGGACCAGGTGCAGCAACTGGCCCTGGTCAACCCCATCGGCCTGGAGGACTGGAAAGCCCTCGGCGTCCCCTGGCGCAGCGTCGACCAGTGGTATCAGCGGGAATTGCAGCAAAGCGCCGAGGGCCTGCGGGCCTACGAACAGCAGACCTACTACGCCGGGCGCTGGAAGCCCGAATACCAGCGCTGGGTGGACATGCTCACCGGGCTCAACCAGGGCCCCGGCAAGCGCCTGGTGGCATGGAATTCAGCGTTGATCTACGACATGATCTTCACCCAGCCGGTGTACTACGAGTTCCAGGACCTGAAGGTGCCGACCCTGCTGCTGATCGGCACCGCCGACAGCACCGCGATCGGCAGCGATATCGCCGCGCCCGAGGTCAAGGCGCGGATCGGCCATTACCAGGACCTGGGCCGCCAGGTGGCTAAGCGCATCCCCCACTCGACCCTGATCGAGTTCCCGGGGTTGGGCCACGCACCGCAGATGGAACAACCCGAACCCTTTCACCAGGCCCTGCTGGGCTGGTTGCAACGTCCCTGACCGAGGAGCCCGGACATGCCCCTGCAGATTGCGGTAATCGACGATTGGCAAGACGTGGCCCGCGACGTGGTCGACTGGTCGCCGCTGCAGAACATCGGCCAGGTCAGTTTCCTCCACGACTACCCGGCGGACACCGCGACCCTGATCCAGCGCCTGCAGCCCTTTGAGGTGATCTGCGTGATGCGCGAGCGCACGACCTTCGACGAACCGCTGCTGCGCGGCCTGCCCCAGCTCAAGCTGCTGCTGACCGGCGGCATGCGCAACGCCGCCATCGACCTCCAGGCGGCCACGGCCCTGGGCATTCAGGTGTGCGGCACCGACAGCTACAAGCACGCCGCGCCGGAGCTGACCTGGGCTTTGCTCATGGCCCTGAGCCGCAACCTGGTGAACGAAGCCAACGCCCTACGCAATGGCCACTGGCAACAGGGCCTGGGGGGCGATCTGCAGGGCAAGACCCTGGGCATCCTCGGCCTGGGCAGCATCGGTCAGCGGGTGGCGCAGTTCGGCCAGGTGTTCGGCATGCGCGTGATTGCCTGGAGCGAGAACCTTACCGCCGAGCGTGCCAGCGCTGCGGGCGTCACCTATGTCAGCAAGCAGCAGTTGTTCGAACAGGCCGATGTGCTCTCGGTGCACCTGGTGCTCAGCGAGCGCAGCCGCGGCCTGGTGGATGCCCAGGCCCTGGCCTGGATGAAGCCCCAGGCGCTGCTGGTGAACACTGCCCGGGGGCCGATCGTCGATGAAACGGCGTTGATCGCCGCCCTGGAGCAAGGTCGGCTGGCCGGCGCCGCCCTCGATGTGTTCGCCCAGGAGCCACTGCCTGCCGACCACCCCTTGCGGCGCCTGCCCAACGTCCTGGCCACGCCCCATATCGGCTACGTCAGCCAGCAGAACTACCGCCAGTTCTTTTCGCAGATGATCGAAGACGCACAAGCCTGGCACGCCGGCCAGCCGATCCGCCGGCTCAACTGAACGCCCGGGCGCGCCCCACGCTGCCCGTTTTCGGGCAGTGCCCGGGGGGCGGCGCACCAGCCCCTTGCGTCCCCTCACCGTTTTCGTGCCGGCAGCGCCAACGCCACGCTCCGGGCCAGTGCACGGCCGACCTTTCGTCGGGAGAAATCCACCCAGCTCTCCCGGGCACGGTAAAAAAACCGCTCGGCTCGGCACCGCTCTAGGTTCTGTCCTAGACTGGTTTTCGCCGCGTGACCGGGCAGTCACATCGGCCATGAAAAAGTCGAAACTTTTCGCTTCGGCCCACGGTCAGCTTAAAGGTAGGGTCGCTGCCACTGGTGCATTCCTTGCAACGGCTCCTCCACCCTTTCTGCTTCAGCATTCGAGCAGCTCAGGCTGATCGAAGTGTGGCGCCTTGCGCCCGGCCACAGGAATTGGCCGACAGCATCGGCTGAGGCACAGGAACAGATCGATAAAAAACGGGAGAGACATATGATCAGCGCCGTATTGGACACTCAGGGAGAGCATCCTCAACAGCCAGCCGGTGAACGTGCCGCCCCCTCGACACCGGTTCCGGGGGGCAAGACCCTGTTGCCGCTGGCACGGCAGAACCCCAACCGCAAGCGGGTGCTGTTCGTCACCTCGGAGCTCGCCGACCTGGTGAAGACCGGCGGCCTGGGCGACGTTTCCGCCGCCCTGCCCCGGGCCATGGCCCATCTGCATGATGTACGGGTGCTGATCCCCGGCTACCCCCAGGTGCTGCACAGCGAGAACCCGATCCATGTCATCGGCGAACTGGGCGGCCATGCGGCGCTGCCAGCGTGCAAGATCGGGCGCATGGACATGCCCGACGGCCTGGTGATCTATGTGCTGATCTGCCCTGAGCTCTACGAGCGCGAAGGCACCCCCTACGGCGCCAACAACGGCCGTGACTGGCCGGACAACCACATCCGCTTCGCCCGCCTGGGGCTGGCAGCGGCCGACATCGCCGCCAACCTGGCGCAGATCCACTGGTGCCCCGACCTGGTGCACGCCCATGACTGGCCTGCGGGCCTGACTCCGGCCTACATGCACTGGCGCGGGCAACGTACCCCGACCCTGTTCACCATCCACAACCTGGCCTACCAGGGCGTGGTCAGCCTGGCCTCGTGCCCGGAGCTGGGGATTCCCGAACACGCCCTGCAACAGGAAGGCATGGAGTTCTACGGCAAGCTGTCGTTCTTGAAGGCTGGCATGGCCTACGCCAGCCACATCACCACGGTCAGCGCCACCTACGCCCAGGAAATCACCACCCCGGCCTTCGGCTGCGGGCTGGACGGTTTTCTTGCCAGCAAGACCCAGCAGGGCCTGCTCAGCGGCATCCCCAATGGCATCGACGAGAGCTGGGACGCCGCCACCGATCCACATCTGTTCTGCCCCTTCAGCCTCGGTGACTGGGAGGGCAAGGCCGCCAATGCCAGCCACGTGCGGCAATTGTTCGGCCTGGAGCCCAGCGATGGCCCGCTGTTCGCCGTGGTCTCGCGGCTGGTCTACCAGAAGGGCCTGGACCTCACCGAAGCCGTGGCGCAGTTCATTGTCGAGTCTGGCGGCCAGATCGCCATCATTGGTCGCGGCGAACCCGAAGAAGAGCAGTCCATGAGCGCCCTGGCCCGGCGTTTCCCGGGGCGCATCGGGGTGCACATCGGCTTCAACGAAACCGATGCCCGGCGCATGTTCGCCGGCAGCGACTTCCTGCTCATGCCGTCACGCTACGAGCCCTGCGGCCTCAGCCAGATGTACGCCCAGCGCTTTGGCTCGTTGCCGGTGGCGCGTAACACCGGCGGCCTGGCGGACACCATCGAGAATGGCGTCACCGGTTTTCTCTTCGATGAGTCCACCGTGGCCAGCTACCAGGAAGCCCTGACCCGGGCCTTCAAGGTGTTCGCCTATCCGGCGTTGCTCAACGCCATGCGCTGCCGCGCCATGGCGGCCCCCTTCAACTGGTGCAAGGCAGTGGAGCCCTACGCCGAGCTCTACGAACAACTGGTGGCCAAGGCCCTCGGACAAGCCGCCCGGCAGTAGGGAGGCCCCACCGATGCCGCCAAGCACCGTGCAAACCTGGACCCACGGCGCCCTGCTGCTGGATCCTGCGCGAACCCGCTTCGCCCTGTGGGCGCCGGATGCGGGTTCGGTCAGCGTCGAGCTGGACCACGGCCGGTCGCTGCCCATGCAGCCGCGGCCCGAGGGCTGGTTCGTGCTCGAGGCCGATTGCCCGGCAGGCAGCCGCTACCGCTTTTCCATCGACGGCCAACTCCAGGTGCCGGATCCCGCGTCCCGGTCCCAGGACGGCGATGTCCACGGCCCCAGCCGGGTAGTCGATCCGGCGGCCTATCAGTGGCAGCACCAGCAATGGCGTGGCCGCCCCTGGCACGAGGCGGTGATCTACGAGCTGCACGTGGGCGTCATGGGCGGCTACCTGGCGGTCCGCCAGGCGTTGCCAGCCCTGGTGGAACTGGGGGTGACCGCCATCGAGCTGATGCCCCTGGCGGAATTTCCCGGCGAACGCAACTGGGGCTATGACGGGGTCCTGCCCTATGCCCCGGAAGCCTCCTACGGCACTCCCGAAGACCTCAAGGCGCTGATCGACGCGGCCCACGGCCTGGGCCTGGCGGTGCTCCTCGACGTGGTCTACAACCACTTCGGCCCCGATGGCAATTACCTGCAGCGCTATGCCGCGCCGTTCTTTCGCGACGACCTGCACACCCCCTGGGGCGCAGCCATCGACTTTCGCCAGCGCCCGGTGCGCGAATTCTTCATCGACAACGCCCTGATGTGGCTGCTGGAGTACCGCTTCGACGGCCTGCGCCTGGATGCGGTGCACGCCATCGACGACCCGGACTTTCTCGTGGAGCTGGCCCAACGGGTGCGCCAGGCGGTGCCGGCCGAACGTCACGTGTGGCTCAACCTGGAAAACGAGTTCAACCAGGCCAGCCTGCTGCAGCAGGGTTTCGATGCGCAGTGGAACGATGACGGGCATAACGCCCTGCACGTGCTGCTGACCGGGGAAACCGACGCCTACTACGCCGACTTCGCCGACCGGCCCACCGAGCAACTGGCCCGCTGCCTGAGCCAGGGTTTCGCCTTCCAGGGCCAGGCCAACCGCCACGGTGAATCCCGCGGCGAACCCAGCGGGCACCTGCCCCCCAGTGCCTTCGTGCTGTTCCTGCAGAACCACGACCAGATCGGCAACCGCGCCTTTGGCGAGCGCCTCAACCAATTGGCGCCGCCCCAGGCGCTGCAGGCAGCCACCGCGCTGTTGCTGCTGTCGCCGATGATCCCGCTGCTGTTCATGGGCGACGAAGTGGCCGCCCAGGAACCGTTCCTGTTCTTCACCAGCCACCAGGGCGAACTGGCCGAGGCGGTGCGCGAAGGCCGGCGCAACGAGTTCGCCGCGTTCAGTGCCTTTGCCGACGCCGGGCAACGCCAGCGCATCCCCGACCCGAATGCCCCTTCGACCTTTCACGCCTCGCGCCCGCAAGCCTTGGCGCAACAGGCCGCGGCGACCCGCGAGTGGTACCGCAGTCTGTTGCAGATCCGCCATCGCGAGTTGATCCCGCGGCTGCCCGGCGCCCGCGCCCTGGGCGCTCGGGTGCTGGCCGAAGGCGCCCTGAGTGCAGGTTGGCGCCTGGGCGACGGCAGCCTGCTGTGCATCGATTTGAACCTCAGCCCGCACCGGGTCGAGTGCGCGCCCCTGAGCGGCGCTCGACTGTGCTTCGAGCATCCAGCACAGGCCCACCCGACCGGCGCCCCGCCATTCCTGCCGGCCTTCAGCGTGCGGGTGCAACTGGACGACAAGACCGCCCCTGATGGAGAACGCCCATGAGCAACGCGCCACTGGAAATACTCGCCAGCCGCGCCGGCCTGGCCGTGGACTGGATCGATGCCAACGGCCGCCCGCAAAAGGTCGAGGACCGGGTGCTGCGGGCGGTGCTGGCTGGCCTCGGTCACCCGGCCGACGACGACCAGCAGATCCGCGACAGCCTGCAGCAGTTGCAACAACAGCAACAAAGCCGCCACCTGCCACCGCTGCTGACCGCCGATATCGGCCAGGCCCTGGACCTGGCCCGCTACTTCGCGCCCCTGACGCCATGCCAGGTGCAACTGGAAGACGGCCAGGCCCTGCAACTGCAACTCGATGACGCCAGCCGGCTGCCCGGGCTGCTGCCCCCCGGCTACCACCAGGTGAACGTCGAGGACGAGCGCTTCATCCTCGCCGTGGCCCCCGAGCGCTGCTACAGCGTGGCCGACGCCGTGGACCAGGCCACCCCGCGGGCCTGGGGCCTGAGCGTGCAACTCTATGCCCTGCGCCGCAGCGGCGACGGCGGTTTCGGTGACGCCCAGGCCCTGGAGGAGCTGGCCCGCCAGGCTGCCGAACGTGGCGCCGAGGCCCTGGCCATCAGCCCGCTGCATGCGATGTTCAGCAGCGACCCCCAGCGCTACAGCCCCTATTCCCCCTCCAGCCGCCTGTTCCTCAATAGTTTGTACGCCGCCCCCGGGGCGATCTTCGGCGAGCGCGCCTGGCGCAACGCGATCGAAAGCTGCGGCTTGAGCGAGCAGTGGCAGGCACTGGAGCAGCAGCCCCTGATCGACTGGCCCCAGGCCGCCCAGGCCAAGCTGCAGGCCATGCGTGCCTTGTACCAGGGCTTTTGCCACAGTGAGCACCCACTGCATCCGGACTTCGCCAGTTACCGCCAGGCCGCCGGCGAGGCCCTGGAAAACCACTGCCGCTTCGAAGCCATCCAGGCCCAGCGCGCGGCCCGGGGCGAACCCCTCGACTGGCGCCAGTGGCCCGAACACTGGCGCGACCCGGCCAGCCCGGCCCTGGCTCGCTTCGCCGAGGAGCAGGCCGAGGAAATCGGCTTCCATGCCTTTTGCCAGTGGCTGATCGCACGCAACCTGCAACGGGCGCAAAGCGCAGCCCGCAGCAGCGACATGGGCATCGGCCTGATCGCCGACCTGGCGGTGGGGGCCGACGGCGGCGGCAGCCAGGCCTGGAGCCGCCAGGACCAGTTGCTGGCGGCGCTGACCGTGGGCGCGCCACCGGACATCCTCAATCGCCAGGGCCAGGGCTGGGGGATTTCCGCCTTTTCCCCCGAGGGCCTGCAACGCCATGGCTTTCGCGCCTTCATCGAGATGCTCCGGGCCAACTTCGCCCACGCCGGTGGCTTGCGCATCGACCATGTGATGGGCCTGCAGCGGCTCTGGGTGATTCCCCTCGGCGCCCCTCCCAGTGACGGCGTCTACCTCTACTATCCGGTGGACGACCTGCTGCGCCTGCTGACCCTGGAATCCCACCGTCACCAGGCCATTGTCCTGGGCGAAGACCTGGGTACAGTGCCCGACGGCCTGCGGGAGAAACTCGCGGCCCGGGCCATGCTCGGCATGCGGGTGCTGCTGTTCGAACAGGACCACGGCTGCCACTTCAAACCCATCCTCGACTGGCCGGACAATGCCCTGGCCACCACCAGTACCCACGACCTGCCGACCCTCAACGGCTGGTGGCACGGCCGCGACATCGACTGGAACCTGCGCCTGGGCCTGGTGGACGAACCCGGTGCGCTGCAGTGGCGCGAACACCGCCAGCGTGAACGCGAGGGCCTGCGCCAGGCCCTCGCCCAGGACCCGCAGAACTTTCGCGAAGAGGCCCACGAAGCCGACCAGGTGCTGGACGCCAGCGTGCGCTTCCTTGGCCATACCCGGGCCCCGTTGGTCCTGCTGCCGCTGGAGGACGCCCTGGGCATCGACGAGCAGGCCAACCTGCCCGGCACCCTCGACACCCACCCCAACTGGCGCCGGCGCCTGGCCAGTGCCAGCCGGCACCTGCTGGACGACGCCGACGCCGCCCGGCGCCTGGAACTGCTGGCCTGCGCCCGGCAACAAGCCCTTGAGCGTGATCGATGAACGAGCCGAGCCAACCCACCCTGCGGGCCAGCCTGCGCCTGCAGTTCCACCGCGACTTCACCCTCGACGACGCCGTGCCCCTGGTGCCCTATTTCGCTCGCCTGGGCATCAGCCACCTCTACGCCTCGCCGCTGCTGTGCGCCCGGGCCGGTTCGATGCACGGCTATGACGTGGTCGACCCGACCCGGGTCAACCCGGAGCTTGGCGGCGAAGCGGCGCTCCGACGCCTGGTGGCGGCCCTGCGCCAGCAGCGGATGGGCCTGATCCTGGATATCGTCTCCAACCACATGGCCGTGGGCGGCGCCGACAATCCCTGGTGGCTGGACCTGTTGCAATGGGGGCGCCTGAGCCCGTACGGCGAGTTCTTCGATATCCAGTGGCACTCCCCGGACCCGCTGATGGAAGGCCAGTTGCTGCTGCCCTTCCTTGCCAGCGACTACGGCGTGGCCCTGCAGGAAGGCAGCCTGCAGCTGCAGCTGGACCACGACCTGCAAGGCTTTCATGTGCAGCACCACGAACACTGCTTCCCGATCTGCCCCACCGATTACGGGGAACTGCTGCGGCTGGACAGCCTCCTGGACAGCAACGCGGCCGTCGCCCTGAAGGACCTGGCCGACGGCTTTGCCGCCTTGCGCTTCAACAGCGACGCCCATGCCCAGGCCCAGCCCTTGCAGCAGGCCCTGGGCCAACGGCTGCAGCAGGCGCCGCTGCGCCAGGCCGTTGAGGGCCACCTGCAGCACTACGATTCCCGGCAGCCGCAAGGTTTCAACCGCCTGCATCAGCTGCTGGAGCAGCAGAGCTACCGCCTGGCCAGTTGGCGTACCGCAGCCGACGACATCAACTGGCGGCGCTTCTTCGACGTCAATGAACTGGGGGGCCTGCGGGTCGAGCGTCCGGCGGTGTTCAAGGCCACCCACGCGAAGATCTTCGAGTTGATCGAACAGGGCCTGGTGGACGGGCTGCGCATCGATCATGTCGACGGCCTGGCCGATCCCCGGGGCTATTGCCGCAAGCTGCGGCGGCGGGTCGATGCCCTGCGCCCCGGCGAACACCTGCCGATCTACGTCGAGAAGATCCTTGGCGCCGGCGAGACCCTGCACCGCGACTGGGGGGTGGACGGCAGCACCGGCTACGAATTCATGAACCAGCTGTCGCTGCTGCAACAGGCGCCCAGTGGCCAGCCGCTGCTGGCTGAGCTCTGGAGCCGGCACAGCCAGCGCCCGGCCGACTTCGAGGCCGAGGCCCGGCTGGCGCGCCAGCAGATCCTCAACGGCTCCCTGGCCGGCGACTTTGAAAGCGTCGCCCAGGCCCTGCTGCAAGTGGCGCGGCTGGACCTGATGAGCCGCGACCTGACCCTGGGCGCGATCCGCCGGGCCCTGCAGGAGCTGATCGTGCATTTCCCGGTGTACCGCACCTACATCAGCGCCTGCGGCCGAGGCCGGCAGGACCAGCACTTTTTCCAGCAGGCCCTGGACGGCGCCCGGTCCCGCCTGAGCGAGGCCGACTGGCCGGTGCTCGACTACCTGCAGCACTGGCTGGGTGGCCAGGGTTGGCGCCGCCAGCCGCCCGGCCGCCCGCGCAAGCTGCTGCGCCATGCCTGCGTGCGCTTCCAGCAACTGACTTCACCGGCGGCGGCCAAGGCGGTGGAGGACACCGCCTTCTACCGCAGCGCGGTGCTGCTGGCGCGCAATGACGTGGGCTTCAACCCCGAGCAGTTCAGCGCCCCGCCGGCGGCCTTCCACAGGGCTTGCGAACAGCGCCTGGAGGCCTTCCCCGACAACCTGTTGAGCACCGCCACCCATGACCACAAGCGCGGTGAAGACAGCCGGGCGCGCCTGGCGGTGCTCAGTGAGCGCGCCGACTGGTACGCACGCCAGGTTGCCGATTGGCGCCAGCAGGCGACGGCCTTGCGCCAGCGTGCCGACGCCCCCTCTGCCGGCGATGAACTGATCCTCTACCAGAGCCTGCTGGGCAGTTGGCCCCTGGACCTGCAGGCCGACGATCCCGAGGCCCTGGAAGAATACGCCGGGCGGATCTGGCAATGGCAGCTCAAGGCCTTGCGCGAAGCCAAACTGCACAGCAGCTGGGCCGCCCCGAACCCGGAATACGAAGGCGCGGTGCAGGCCTTCGTCGAGTCCCTGCTGCGTTCACCCCGGGGCCTGGCGCTGCGTCAGTCGATCGCTGCGGCAGTCCAGGCCATCGCCCCGGCCGGGGCCCTCAACAGCCTGGCGCAAACTTTGCTGCGCATGACCGTACCGGGGGTGCCGGACCTGTACCAGGGCAACGAGTTCTGGGACTTCAGCCTGGTCGACCCGGACAACCGCCGGCCGGTGGACTACCTGGCCCGGCAACGGGCACTGGAGGGCCCGGACGATCCACGCGAGTGGCTTGCCCAGTGGCGCGACGGGCGTATCAAGCAAGGCCTGATTGCCCGCACCCTGGGCCTGCGCCGCCAATACCCGGAGCTGTTTCGCCGGGGGCATTACCAGCCCTTGCCGGTGCTTGGTGAACAGGCCGGGCGGGTCCTGGCCTTCATGCGCGAATACCAGGCGCAACGGCTGCTGGTGATCGTGCCGATCCAGGTCGCCGGGCTGCTGGAGCACAGCGCACGGCCCCAGGTGAATGCGCCACTTTGGGGCGATACCCGGGTGCAGCTACCGTTCGCCGCCTCGGCTCGCAACTTGAATGGACTTTTTCCGATGGGGGCAGTCACACCCCACAGGGAGCTGATGATCAGTGCCGTTTTGCAAGATTTTGCGCTCAACCTTTTGATCCAACCTTGAGTTCAGTCCAGGAGCATTGCGATGAGTACCGACGACAAACGCATTCGAGAGTTTGCCTATCAGATCTGGGAATCGGAAGGCAAGCCTGAAGGCCACGAGGCCCGTCATTGGGAGATGGCGCGCAAGCTCGCCGAGGCCGAGGCCCTGGCGCCGAGCAAATCGCCCAGGGCCGGCAAGGCCAAACCTGCGCCAGCCAAGCCAGACGCCAAGGCCGCCGCCAAGCCCAAGGCCAAGTCGGCCGCTGCCCTGGTGGTGCCGCCGGGCGAACAGCCGCAGGTGGCGAAGAAACCCCGGGCACCGCGCAAGCCGCCCGCCAACTGACACCGCTCCCGCCCTGATCGTTGGCGTGCCCCCGTGGTGCCGTGCGGCGCCACAACCACCGCGCGCGCCCGCAACAAACCCGACGACCTGGCCCGTCACCCGGCCCAGTAACCGCGCACACCTTGACTGCAGGAGCAACCATGACCCGATCCCAGCCGCCCCAAACCTCCACTCCCGAGTGCGACGCCTCGCGCATTCGTGAAGGCTTGCCCTTCCCCCTCGGCGCCACCTGGGACGGCCTGGGGGTCAATTTCGCGCTGTTCTCGGCCAATGCCACCAAGGTCGAGCTCTGTGTGTTCGACGACGCCGGTGAAGTGGAACTCGAACGCATCGAACTGCCGGAGTACACCGACGAAATCTTCCACGGCTACTTGCCCGACGCCCACCCCGGGCTGATCTACGGCTATCGGGTATACGGCCCCTACGATCCGGCCAACGGTCACCGCTTCAACCCCAACAAGCTGCTGATCGACCCCTATGCCAAGCAGTTGGTGGGCCAATTGAAATGGTCCGAGGCGCTGTTCGGCTACACCATCGGCCACCCCGATGCCGACCTCAGCTTTGACGAGCGCGACAGCGCGCCCTTCGTGCCCAAGTGCAAGGTCATCGACCCGGCCCACACCTGGGGCAACGACCAGCGGGTCAGCGTGCCCTGGGACAAGACCCTGATCTACGAGACCCACGTGCGCGGCTTTACCATGCGGCACCCGGCGGTGCCGGAGCACCTGCGGGGCACCTTCGCCGGGTTGATGGTGGACGATGTGCTGGAGCACATCCGCAAGCTCGGGGTGTCATCGGTGGAACTGCTGCCGATCCACGCCTTCGTCAACGACCAGCACCTGCTGCACAAGGGCATGACCAACTACTGGGGCTACAACAGCATCGCCTTCTTCGCCCCCGACCCGCGCTACCTGGCCAGCGGCAAGATCGCCGAGTTCAAGGAAATGGTCGCGCACCTGCATGAGGCCGGGCTGGAGGTGCTGCTGGACGTGGTCTACAACCACACCGCCGAAGGCAACGAGCAAGGCCCGACCCTGTCCATGCGCGGCATCGACAATGCCTCCTACTACCGCCTGATGCCCGATGACAAGCGCTTCTACATCAACGACTCGGGCACCGGCAACACCCTGGACCTGAGCCACCCCTGCGTGCTGCAGATGGTCACCGACTCGCTGCGCTACTGGGCCACGGAAATGCACGTGGACGGCTTCCGCTTCGATCTGGCAACCATCCTCGGGCGCTACCACGAAGGTTTCGACGAGCGCCACAGCTTCCTCGTGGCCTGTCGCCAGGACCCGCTGCTGCGCCAGGTGAAGATGATCGCCGAACCCTGGGACTGCGGGCCCGGCGGCTACCAGGTGGGCAATTTCCCACCGGGCTGGATGGAATGGAACGACCGCTTCCGCGACACCGTGCGCGCCTTCTGGAAAGGCGACGACGGCCAGTTGGCAGACTTCGCCGGGCGCCTGACCGCCTCCGGCGAGATGTTCAACCAGCGCGGCCGGCGGCCCTATGCCTCGGTCAACTTCGTCACCGCCCATGACGGTTTCACCCTGCACGACCTGGTGTCCTACAACGACAAGCACAACGAAGCCAACGACGAGAACAACCAGGACGGCAGCAACAACAACCTGTCCTGGAACCACGGCGTCGAAGGCCCCACCGACGACCCCGAGATCAATGCCCTGCGTCTGCGCCAGATGCGCAACTTCTTCGCCACCCTGCTGCTGGCCCAGGGTACACCGATGCTGGTGGCCGGCGATGAGTTCGCCCGCACCCAGCACGGCAACAACAATGCCTACTGCCAGGACAGCGAGATCGGCTGGGTCAACTGGGACCTGGACGCCGACGGCAAGTCGCTGCTCAAGTTCGTCAAGCGCCTGATCAAGCTGCGCATGAGCTACCCGATCCTGCGGCGCGGGCGCTTCCTGGTGGGCAACTACAACGAGGACATCGGGGTCAAGGACGTCACCTGGCTGGCCCCGGACGGTACGGAAATGACCACCGAGCACTGGCAGGATGCCCACGGCCGCTGCCTGGGCATGCTCCTCGACGGTCGCGCCCAGGAAACCGGAATTCGTCGCCCCGGGGCCGATGCCACGGTGCTGCTGGTGGTCAACGCCCACCACGACATTGTCAACTTCCGCCTGCCCCAGGTGCCCGCCGGAGAGTTCTGGACCTGCATGATCGACACCAATCAGCCCGCGGTGCGTGGCCAGGAGCGTTTTGCCTTTGACCATGAATACTCGGTCACCGGGCGCTCGCTGCTGCTCTTCGAACTCCAGCACGGCTCGGGCAACGGCGAGGCCGAGGGCTGAAAAACTGTGACGCAGTGCGTTGTTGCAGCTTTATCGGCGATTGCTTGCGCTGCGGGAGGCAATTGCCGTCTACCCTGATAAACGACACCTCAAGGGGCCAACGAGCCGTGTATGATTGGCCCCCTGATTCACGGCAACCCAAGGTAGGGAACGCCGGTATGCCACGCTGCGGCCGATGCCGGATACACAGCGTGGGGTACGAACCCCAGGACACCTGCGAACGTCGAACCACTGACCCGCGTGTGCCGCACAGGAACAGGGATGTGACACCTCATGAAAGCCATACCCGCTATAGACAGCATCTGGCCCAGCCAGATCTGGAACTCTGCCCGCAGCCTGGCCGATGTCCCGGCCATCAACCTCGCCAACCTGGTGCCCGCCGGCTCCCGCGCGGTGATCGTCGCCCCCCACCCCGGTGACGAAGTGGTCGCCAGCGGCGGCCTGCTGCAAGTCCTCGCCCATCACGGCCACCCCTTGCAGCTGATCTCCATCAGCGACGGCAGCGCCAGCCACCCGGGCTCGGAACTGTGGCCCAAGCGCCGCTTAAGTGTCTTTCGCCCCCAGGAGAGCGCCGAGGCCCTGCGTCGCCTGGGGTTGCCGCTGCACAGCCTGAAATGGATTCGCGGCGGTTTTACCGACCGAGCCCTGAGCGAACGGGAACAACAGCTGGTGCCCTTCATCAGCCGCTACCTGCGCGCCAGCGATGTGGTGTTCAGTACCTGGCGCGCCGACGGCAACCTGGATCACGAAGCCGTGGGCCGGGCCACCGCCAAGGCCGCAGCGCTGGTGGGTGCGCGCTTTCATGAGATCCCCGTGTGGGCCTGGCACTGGTCGCCCCGGGAGGAGCACCAGATCCCCTGGCATCGGGCCCGCAAGCTGCGCCTGGACACCTGGACCGTGGCCCGCAAGCGCCACGCCGCCCATGCCTACGCCAGCCAGTTGCAGGGCGAACCCGCCATCGGCCTGGAAGCGTCGCTGTCGCCGGTGCTGCTGGAGCGCCTGCGCCTGCCCTACGAAATCATCCTGATGTAGCCGGCCGGGTCAAAATCCACTGGAACGCCGGCGCCGGTCATCAGTCCCAGTGGTATCGGCCACTGATTCAGAGGAGCCAGCGTGAGCAGTGATTCCCCCCGCCAGCCAGCCCCCGACGCGACCCGCCGCCTGCGCGTGCTGACCGTCAACACCCATAAGGGCTTCACCGCCCTGAACCGGCGTTTCATTCTCCCGGAGCTGCGCGAGGCAGTGCGCAGCACCGGTTCCGACCTGGTGTTTCTCCAGGAGGTGCTGGGCGAGCATGAGCGCCATGCCTCGCGCCTGGACAACTGGCCACAGCAGTCGCAATACGAGTTTCTCGCCGACAGCATGTGGAGCGACTACGCCTACGGGCGCAACGCGGTATACCCCGACGGTCATCATGGCAACGCCCTGCTGTCGAAGTTTCCGATTCGCCAGTACCGCAACCTCGACGTTTCCATCACCGGCCCCGAGCGCCGGGGGTTGCTGCACTGCGTCCTCGATGTGCCCGGGCACGCCGAAGTGCACGCCATCTGCGTGCACCTGAGCCTGCTGGAGAGTCACCGGCAGCTGCAGTTGGCCCTGCTCTGCCAGTTGCTCGAATCCCTGCCCGACCAGGCTCCGGTGATCATCGCCGGCGATTTCAACGACTGGCAGCTGCGCGGCAACACCACCCTGGGCCGGCGCAACGACCTGCATGAGGCCTTCGAGCGCCATCACGGGCGCCCGGCCAAGACCTACCCGGCGCGCTGGCCGCTGCTGCGCCTGGACCGCATCTACCTGCGCAACGCCAGCAGCCAGCGCCCGCAGATCCTCGGCAACAAACCCTGGACCCACCTCTCCGACCACCTGCCCCTGGCGGTGGACGTGCACCTGCCGCTCGGGGCCGCACATCAGAATCCCTGAGCAAAAGACCGGCGGCACGGGCAGAATCGTCCATGCTTTTTCCCCGACCTGATCCTCGGCGCATCCGCTCCGGGGCTGGCCGGATCCGAGCAGAAGGAGTCAAGCGATGAGCGATAAACCCACGATCGTCCTGGTCCATGGATTCTGGGGCGGTGCCGCCCACTGGAACCGGGTCATAGCTGAACTGCTGGACCGGGGCTACGAGAAGATCCGCGCGGTGGAACTGCCCCTGACCTCCCTGGCCGAGGACGTTGCCCGCACCCGCAAGATGGTGGCCCAGCAAACCGGGCCGGTGTTGCTCGTGGGGCATTCCTACGGCGGCGCGGTGATCACCGAGGCCGGCCACGAAGCCAATGTTGCAGGCCTGGTGTACATTGCCGCCTTCGCCCCCGACCAGGGTGAAAGCCCCGGCGGCCTGACCCAGGAGTTCCCTCCTGAAGCGGCGGCCAACCTGGAGCCGGACAGCGACGGCTACCTCTGGGTGCGCCCGGAGCGCTTCCAGCAAAGCTTCTGCCAGGACCTGAGCCCCCGGGAAGGCCTGGTCCTGGGCCTGACCCAGAAGGCGCCCCTGGCCAGCACCTTCGGTGACACCCTCGGCGCCCCGGCCTGGCGCAACAAGCCGTCGTGGTACCAGGTGTCCAGTGCCGACCGGATGATCGCCCCCAAGAACCAGGAGCGCATGGCCGCGCGCCTGAACGCGCGCAAGGTGATCCACCTGGACGCCAGCCACGCCTCTCTGGCCTCCCAGCCCGCTGCCGTGGCGACGCTGATCGCCGAAGCCGCGCAAGCCCTCTAGTCCACCCTTCCGATCGCGGCGACAAGGCCCGCCAGGCCTTGCTCGCCGGATGGTCGCGTACTTACCCAGGGGCCCGGATCCGTCACCGGCCTGTGACCGGCGCCGGGATCAGCGATCTGGCCGCAGGATCAGCACTGCCAGGGGCGGTAGGTTGAGCGCCAGGGACAGGGCCTGGCCATGGCTCGCCAGTTCCTCACTGAATGCTTCGCCGCCGTTGCCGTAGTTGGAACCGGCGTACAACTGCGAGTCACTGTTGAGCAACTCGCTCCAGCGCCCCGCCACCGGCACCCCAACGCGGTAGGCCTGGCGCGGCACCGGGGTGAAGTTGGCCACCACCAGCAACGGCTCGCCCTGCCGGCTCCAGCGCAGCCAGGCATACACGCTGTTGATCGCGTCGTCGCCGATCAGCCACTGGAAGCCCTGAGGCGCATCGTCCTGATCGTGCAACGCCGGATACTCGCGGTACAGCTGGTTGAGGTCGCTTACCAGGCGCTGCACCCCGCGATGCTCGGGGTATTGCAGCAGGTACCAGTCCAGTTGCTGGTCGTGATTCCACTCGCGCCACTGGCCGAACTCGCACCCCATGAACAGCAGCTTCTTGCCCGGGTGGGCCCACATGAAGCTCAGGTAGGCCCGCAGGTTGGCGAACTTCTGCCAGCGGTCGCCGGGCATCTTGTCGATCAGCGAATGCTTGCCGTGCACCACTTCATCGTGGGAGATCGGCAGGATGAAACGCTCGGACCAGGCGTACACCAGGCCGAAGCTCAACTCGTTGTGATGGTGGGCGCGGTACACCGGGTCCTGCTGGATGTAGTGCAGCGAGTCGTGCATCCAGCCCATGTTCCATTTATAGGCGAACCCCAGCCCGCCCTGGGCCGTGCCCTGGCTGACCCCGGGCCAGGCCGTGGACTCCTCGGCAATCACCAGCGCGCCCGGGGCTTCCAGGGCCACCACATCGTTGAGGTGGCGCAGGAAATCGATGGCCTCCAGGTTCTCCCGGCCGCCGTGGCGGTTGGGCACCCACTCCCCGGCCTTGCGCGAATAGTCGCGATAGAGCATCGAGGCGACGGCGTCCACCCGCAGCCCGTCGACATGGAAATGCTTGAGCCAGTGCAGGGCCGAGGCCAGCATGAAGCCATGGACCTCGGTGCGCCCGAGGTTGTAGATCAGGGTGTCCCAATCCTGGTGAAAGCCTTCCAGGGGGTTGCCGTACTCATACAGCGCGGTGCCGTCGAACTGGGCCAGGCCGTGGGCATCGGTAGGGAAATGCGCCGGCACCCAGTCGAGGATCACCCCGATCTGCTCCTGGTGGCAGGCGTTGACGAAGGCCGCGAAGTCGCTCGGCGTGCCATAGCGGGCGCTGGGGGCGAACTGCGACAGCGGCTGATAGCCCCAGGAGCCGCCAAACGGGTGCTCCATGATCGGCATCAGCTCGATATGGGTGAACCCCAGGTCCTTGACGTAGGGGATCAGCCGCTCGGCCAGTTCGGCCCAGCTGTACTGGCGCGCCACTTCCCCCAGGTCGTCCACCTCGCACTGCCAGGAACCGGCATGCAGTTCATAGATCGACAGCGGCGCGTCCACCCGCTGGCGCTCGCCCCGGGCCTGCATCCACGCCTGGTCCTGCCAGTCGACCTGCAGGGGCGCGGCAACCTTGGAGGCGGTGTCCGGCGGCAGTTGGGTGGCCAGTGCCATGGGGTCGGCCTTGAGCGGCAGGATCCCGTCGGGGCCGAGAATCTCGTACTTGTAGGCCTCACCGGCCTGCAGGCGCGGAATGAACAACTCCCAGACCCCGGAGGGATGGCGCAGGCGCATCGGATGGCGGCGCCCGTCCCAGATGTTGAAATCCCCCACCACCGAGACCCGCCGGGCATTCGGTGCCCAGACCGCGAAGCGCACACCGGCGATGCCATCGACCGTCACCAGCTGCGCCCCCAGGCAGGCACTCAGGTCCCGGTGATTGCCTTCGGCAAACAGGTACAGGTCCATCTCCCCCAGCAGTGGGCCAAAGCTGTAGGGGTCCTCGGTGACCTGTTCGCCACCGGCCCATTGGATCCACAGCAGGTAAGCCCGCTCCTGGGGCAAATGCCCGGTAAACAGCCCCGCTACCTCGCCGACCTGGAGGCTGCCGAGCACCTCCTGATGCTCAGGGTCCAGCACCTGCACGCTCAGGGCACCGGGCAGGAAGGCGCGGATGAATTGTCCGCCGGCGCCATCGCCATGGGGGCCGAGGATGGCGAACGGATCGTTCTGTTCGGCCCGTACCAGGGCATCGATGGCCTTGGCTGAAGGTTGCGATGCCGATGGGTTCTTTCCCTGTTCCTTGTTCGAGAAACTCATGACTGCTCTCCACCACTCTCAATATCGGAAAAGGGTTTCAGTTCACTCAACAACCCCACCAGGCCACGCAACGGTACGTGCAGCCAGGCGGGACGGTTTTCTGCTTCATAGGCCAGCTCATAGGCGGCCTTCTCCAGGCTGAACAGCGCCAGGGCGGCCTCTGCGGCGTCGGGTTCCTGCCAGCCATGGCCAAGATTAGCCGTCGCCAGCCGATACGCCTCGACAAAGGCCTGGCGCGACTCCTTCAGGTAGCGCTGCAGCACTTTTTCCCGCCCGCTCCGGGCCTGTGCCCCGTCCATGGCCGGGGCCTCAAGGGCCATGGCCGCAGCGTAATCGAAGGAGCGCAACACCCCGCTGACATCCTTGTAGGGGCTGTGCTTGCCTCGGCGCTCGGCCAGGGGCCGCGCCGGCTCGCCCTCGAAGTCGATGAAGTAGGCGTCGCCCTTGATCACCAGCACCTGGCCCAGGTGCAGGTCGCCGTGGACGCGGATGCGCAAGCCCCCCACCAACTGTTTCGCCAGGTGCCGGACATGCCCCAGGATCTGCGCCTGGTGCTGCACCAAGCGATCCACCCGCTGCTGGTCAGCCGCACTCAACCCCGCCTGGTGCTGGGTGAGCAATTGCAACCCGCGTTCCAACTGCCCGGCGACCTGGCGCTCCCAGGCCTCGACATCCTTGCCGGTACTGACTTGCGGGGCAAAGTCCGGGTTGTCGCCGGGGGTGGCCAGCAGCCCGTGCATCTGCCCCAGGCGCAACCCCAGCAGGCCGGCGAAGTCCTTGAGCTCGCCCAGGGCGTTGTAGTGCTGCTCCTGCTCGGAAATGGCCTCGGCCAGTTCGTCGCGCATCGCCCGCTCCAGGTTGTTCTGGGTCCACTCCCAGGCGTCGCCCTGATTGCTCAGGTAGCCCTGGGCGATCATCAGCAAGTGATCCTCGCCCTGCTCGTCGCGGCGCACCACCGAACCGAGCAAGGGCGAGATGTGGGCAAACCCTGCCGCGGTGAGGAAGGCGCCCATTTCCAGTTCCGGATGCACGCCCGCTGCCACCTTGCGTATCAGCTTCAACACCAGGCTGGTGCCCACCACCACCGAACTGTTGGACTGCTCCGCCGACAGGTAGCGCACCTCGGACTCGGCCCCCAGGCCCAGCCCGGCCAACTGCGTGGTGGCCTGGAAGCGGATCTGCCCGGCGCTGCTGTCCAGCCGGGTCTGTGCCTGCAGCGCCAGGAGCACGCTACGCACGAAACTGTCGAGGGCGAAAGCGTCGGTGATCAGCCCCACCTGCCGGCCACGGCGTACCCGGGCCATGGCCAGTTGCTGGGGCAAGACACTGCTGATCTGCTCTTCTGCCAGCAGGCCAAAGGGCAACTGATAACGCTGCGCCTGGCCCGGGCTGCCGACCTCGATCTCGCTGAGCAGCACCGGGTGCTGCGGGTCGCCAAAACGCACGCCGTAGGCGATCCGCACCTGCCCGATGGCGGCATCCTTGCCGGCGAACCAGCGACGCTTGGGCAGCCAGTTGGGCAGCACTTCGTGCTCCAGGGTGGTGCGCGAGGGTGCCTCGAGCAATTCTTCGAGGCGTTTCTTCAGCACCAGGGTGGTGAAGTCGGGCAGGCTCTGGGCCGGTTCCACGTGCCAGCTGGGCATCTGGTTTTCCGCAGCCAGGGCAAACCAGTAGAAGCCATAGGGCGCCAGGGTCAGGAGGAAATTCAATTGGCCGATGGGCGGAAAGGCGTTCCCGCCGAGCATCTCCACCGGCACCATGCCGGCGAATGCCGAGAGGTCCAGCTCCGCCGCCTGGGCGCTGCGCGAGACGTTGGCCACGCAAAGGATGATTTCCGGCTTGCCGTCGGGCCCGGTGTATTCCCGGGTGTAGGCCAGGATCCGCCGGTTGCTCGGCGACAGCATCTTCAGGCTGCCGCGGCCAAAGGCCTTGGACTGCTTGCGCAGCGCCAGCATGCGCCGGGTCCAGTTGAGCAGCGAATGGGGGTCGGCGGACTGGGTCTCGACGTTGACCGACTGGAAACCGTACAGCGGATCCATGATCGGCGGCAGCACCAGGCTGGCCGGATCGGCCCGGGAGAAGCCGCCATTGCGGTCGATCGACCATTGCATCGGCGTGCGCACGCCGTCACGGTCTCCCAGGTAGATGTTGTCGCCCATGCCGATCTCGTCGCCGTAGTAGAGGGTCGGGGTGCCGGGCATCGACAGCAGCAGGCTGTTGAGCAGTTCGATGCGCCGCCGGTCACGCTCCATCAGCGGCGCCAGGCGGCGGCGAATCCCCAGGTTGATCCGCGCACGGCGGTCGGCGGCGTAGTAGTTCCACAGGTAGTCGCGTTCCTTGTCGGTGACCATCTCCAGGGTCAGCTCATCGTGGTTGCGCAGGAAGATTGCCCACTGGCAGTGGGCCGGGATCTCCGGGGTCTGGCGCAGGATATCGGTGATGGGAAAGCGGTCTTCCTGGGCCAGGGCCATGTACATCCGCGGCATCAGCGGAAAGTGGAAGGCCATGTGGCATTCGTCGCCGTCGTCGCCCTTGGCGTCGCCGAAATACAGCTGGGTGTCCTCCGGCCACTGGTTGGCCTCGGCCAGGAGCATGCGGTCCGGGTAGTTGGCGTCGATCTCGGCGCGGATCGCCTTGAGCACCTCGTGGGTCTCGGGCAGGTTCTCGTTGTTGCTGCCATCACGCTCGATCAGGTAGGGAATGGCGTCCAGGCGCAGGCCGTCGATGCCCATGTCCAGCCAGTAGCGCATCACCGACAGCACCGCCTTGAGCACCTGGGGATTGTCGAAGTTGAGGTCCGGCTGGTGGGAGTAGAAGCGGTGCCAAAAGTACTGGCCGGCCACCGGATCCCAGGTCCAGTTGGACTTTTCCGTATCGAGAAAGATGATCCGCGTACCGGCGTACTTCTGGTCGTCATCGGACCACACATAGAAGTTGCGCGCCGCCGAGCCAGGCCGGGCCTTGCGTGCCCGCTGGAACCAGGGGTGCTGGTCGGAGGTGTGGTTGATCACCAGCTCGGTGATCACCCGCAGGCCGCGCTTGTGGGCCTCGGCGATGAAGCGCCGGGCGTCCGCCAGGGTCCCGTAGTCGGGACTGACCCCTCGGTACTCGGCAATGTCGTAGCCATCGTCGCGCCGTGGCGAGGGGTAGAACGGCAGCAGCCAGAGGGTGTTGACCCCCAGGTCCTTGATGTAGTCAAGCTTGGCGATCAGCCCCGGAAAGTCGCCGATCCCGTCGTTGTTGGAATCGAAATAGGACTTCACATGCACCTGGTAGATCACCGCGTCCTTGTACCAGAGCGGGTCCTTGATAAAGGTCGTGGGGCGAGGCTTCTTGGCCATGTCGGACTCCTGAAAAAAGTGAATTCGCAGCCGCCACAAACCACGCCCCCATGGCAGCTGGCTTGCCAGCGAAGGCGGCGGCCGGGCCTGCACAAGGCGCGCCGGCTTGCCGGCGCCTACGCAGCGCTGATGCGCCAGATGCCGAAAGGCTGCGCTGGTTCGATGCGCATGAACTGAGTCTTGCCGTACCAGGTCCAGCGGTGGCCGTTCATCAGGTCCTCGCCCTGGGTCTGGGCGTCATCGGCCAGCCCCAGCTCCCACAACGGCAGCTCGAAGTGCGCCTCCTGGGGATTGAAGGGATCGAGGCTGACCGCCACCAGCACGAAGTTGCCAGCGCTGCGCTTGCCGAAGTACAGGATCCGGTCGTTCCAGGCGTTGTACAGCTTGAGCCCCAGGTGGCTGTGCAGGGCCGGGTTCTGCCGGCGGATGCGATTGAGCTGGGCGATCTCGGCAATGATGTTGCCCGGCGCGCTGAAGTCCCTCGGGCGGATCTGGTACTTCTCCGAATCCAGGTATTCCTCCTTGCCCGGCAGCGCCGCCGATTCGCACAACTCGAACCCGGAGTACATGCCCCACAGGCCCGAACCCATGGTGGCCAGCACTGCGCGAATGAGAAATCCCGGGCGTCCCGAGTCGTGCACAAAGCTGGGGTTGATGTCCGGGGTGTTGACGAAGAAGTGCGGCCGGAAGCATTCGCGCCACGGCGCCTGGTTGAGCTCGCTGAAATAGCTCGACAGCTCGCTCTTGGTATTGCGCCAGGTGAAGTAGGTGTAGCTCTGGGAATACCCGACCTTGCCCAGCCGGGCCATCATCGCCGGGGTGGTGAAGGCTTCGGCGAGGAAGATCACCTCCGGGTGCCGGCCGCGCACGTCGCCGATCAGCCATTGCCAGAACGGCAGCGGCTTGGTGTGCGGGTTGTCCACGCGAAAGGTCTTGACCCCCTCCGCGACCCAGCCCAGGACTATGTCCCGCAGCTCCAGCCACAGGCTGGGAATGGCATCGGCGGCATAGAAATCGACATTGACGATGTCCTGGTATTTCTTCGGCGGGTTCTCGGCGTATTTGATGCTGCCGTCCGGGCGCCAGTTGAACCAGCCCGGGTGCTGCTTGAGCCAGGGGTGGTCCTGGGAACACTGGATGGCGAAATCCAGGGCGATCTCCAGGCCATGCTCGGCGGCGGCGGCCACCAGCCGGCGAAAATCCTCTCGGCTACCCAACTGCGGATGGATCGCCTCATGGCCGCCCTCTTCACTGCCGATGGCATAAGGGCTGCCGGGGTCGTCCGGGCCGGCCGTGAGCGCATTGTTGCGGCCCTTGCGGTGGCTGCGGCCAATGGGGTGGATGGGCGGGAAATACAGCACGTCGAAGCCCATGTCTTGAATCATCGCCAGGCGCGCGTGCACATCATCGAAGCTGCCGTGGCGAGCAGGATCGTCGGTGATAGAACGGGGAAACAGCTCGTACCAGCTGGCGAACTGCGCGCGCACACGCTCCACATCGATCGGGTATTCGGGGCTCAAACTGCGGTACGGCCGCTGGTCGGCCGCGGCCATCAGGCGGGCGCTGTGCGGATCCAGGAACAGCGCCACCTGTTCGGTCTCGAGCAACCCGGCCAGCTGCTGCAGCAGCACCAGCAACTGCTCGCGCAACGCCCCTTCGCTGCGTTCAGCGGCCTGCTGGACCTGGGTCCGGCCTTCCTGCAGCTCCAGGCTCACCGGCACCCCGGCCAGGTGTTTTTTCTCCAGCTCGTAGCAAAAGCTGGCGAACTGATCGAGCCAGGCCTCGATACAGAAACGGTAGCGGCCCACTGCCGGTACCGGGAAACGCCCCAGCCAGCCGTCGTTGCCCTGGTCTTCCAGGGGCTGGCTGTCCCAGTGCTCCTGCTGCTCGTTGCGCCAGCGCACACGCACCGCCAGCTGGTCGTGGCCGTCGGCGAACACCTTGCACGTCACTTCAATGTCCTGGCCGGCCACCGCCTTGACCGCGAACTGCCCGCCGTCGAGCACCGGACGGGTGTTCTCGATGGCAATGCGCGGCAGCAGCAAGGCCTGGGACAAAGGCAGCTGCGCCTGGTATTGCTGTTCGGTCGGTTTGTCTGCAGTCATCGAGCCTCACCCCCTTTCCCACGTCGTCGACGCTCTGGTTGCGGGGCTGGCAGCGCCCCGGTGAATCAATGCACTTAGGTTCCGAGCCACGGGCCCGGATGAAAGTTCATCGCGATTGCGCGGCAAATCGACGGGAATCAAACTCGCGCTGGCGCGGTCCACCCCATGAGCCTGTGCATCTGCAAGCACAAAGGAGGCCATCGCCATGAACATCCCGATCCCGGCAGAAACCCCTGATCCCAACATCGACCAACCGACCCTGCCCCCCAGTGAGCCGGAGCCGGTTCCGAAGCAGGAACCACCGCACAGCACTCCACCGCCCAAGGGCGACCCGCCCAGCACCACGCCCCCGGTGGTGGTCCAGCCAGTGTCGAGCCAGCAAGCATAGACAGCCCCTGGGCGATCTCCGAAAGATCGTGGTCGCTCAGGGTTTTTCCAGGCGCCGGACAATCAGCGGCATGAGGCTGAACACCATCAGCGCCAGCAAGGTACTGAGCACCGCCGTGGCTTCCCGGCCCAGGCCCGCAGCGACGCCGATGGCCGCGGTCATCCACAAGCCGGCGGCGGTGGTCAGGCCCTTGACGTGCTGCCCGCGGTCTTCCTCGTGCCCCTTGAGGATGGTGCCCGCCCCCAGGAAGCCGATCCCGGCGATCACCCCCTGCACCACCCGGCTCATGGCGTCGGCCTCGGCCCCGGACAGGCTCGGCACCAACACAAACAGCGCCGCGCCCATGGCCACCAGCATGTGGGTCCGCACCCCGGCCGCCTTGCCCTGGTGTTCGCGCTCGAAACCCAGGATGCCGCCCAGCAGCGCCGCCACCAGCAAACGCAGAGTGATCTGGGTGACCTGCCGGGCATCGCCGATATCGGCGAACTCGGCTTGCAGGGTCAGCCAGACTTCATGCCACCAGGTGTTCATGCCATCGCTCCTCGTCCCACCGCGGGCTCTTGAGCGATGGACCGCGGCCGCCAGCAAAAGGTGCCGCCCGACCACCGTGGTCACCGTAGCAGCCGGCTTGCCGGCGAACAGGCCCCTGGGCCGGCTGCCCACCTCACGGGCGCCCTCGCTGGCAAGCCAGCTGCTACACAAGCCAGCGCCTATAAGAGCCCGTGTCCATTCCCGCCAGCGTCTGCCCACACCGTTGATCGCCGCTGGCGAACCCTGGCCGGCCCCTGCGCCCTAACCTGTATAGCCATTGCCTTGAGGTAACCGCCATGAGCCTGCGCATCGAAGACCAGACCTGCTATTTCGACACCGACACCCTGCACCAGCGCCTGCCCGCCAGCGCCGTGACCATCATCACCGACGGCGCCAAGTCGATGTCGGCGGTGGACCTGGGCGGCGAGCGCATCTACATCACCGAAGCAGAAGCCGACGCATTGACCGTAGCAGGTGCCACCGACGGCCGACGCCATCTGAAGGCCAGCGACGGTGATTCGGTGATTTGACTGATCTGGATCAGGGTACGCCGCGCAGGCCTGTGTCTACAGGCACCGCGGCCATCCCTGGGGGCACTTCGAGGGGTGCAGCAAGTTGTCGCAGGGGCCTGGAAAAGGCCATCTGATCCGGTTTTTTATCAAATACCTGAGTCTGTTATGCAAACAGATCCGTGGTCATAGTTGCCGGGCCTGATGGAGGCTGATGAGCGAACGACCATGAGCGAAAGAATTCCCGTCCGATTAGTAGAGACCTTCGAACCTTCACACCCTAAACAGATGAAGTCGAAGACCACCGACAAGCAAGTCTTCACCCGTAGTTTCACTGGTTTGTTCCGAACCCTGCGCATGAGCGGCGCGGGTTTCCTGTTCCTGCTGTTCTTCGGCACCGTGTGGCTCAACTGGGGTGGCCGCCAGGCCGTGCTCTGGGACCTGGCCGAAAGCAAGTTCCACATTTTCGGCGCAACCTTCTGGCCCCAGGACTTCATCCTCCTCTCGGCCCTGCTGATCATCTGCGCCTTCGGCCTGTTCGCCATCACGGTGTTCGCCGGCCGCGTGTGGTGCGGCTACACCTGCCCGCAAAGTTCGTGGACCTGGCTGTTCATGTGGTGCGAAAAGGTCACCGAAGGCGAGCGCAACCAGCGGATCAAGCTGCAGGCCGCGCCCTGGGGCCTGAACAAGCTGGCCCGGCGGGCGATGAAGCACACCCTGTGGCTGGCCATCAGCCTGCTCACCGGCCTGACCTTCGTCGGCTACTTCACCCCGATCCGGCCCCTGGCCCAGGAACTGCTGACCCTGCAGATCGGCGGCTTGAGCCTGTTCTGGGTGCTGTTCTTCGCCGCGGCCACCTACATCAACGCCGGCTGGCTGCGGGAGGCGGTGTGCATGCACATGTGCCCTTATGCGCGCTTCCAGAGCGTGATGTTCGACAAGGACACCCTGACCATCTCCTACAACCCGGTTCGCGGTGAAAGCCGCGGCCCGCGCAAGCGCGATGTGAAACCCGCCGACGTTGGCCTGGGCGACTGCATCGACTGCCATCTGTGCGTGCAGGTCTGCCCTACCGGCATCGACATCCGCGACGGCCTGCAGATGGAATGCATCGGCTGCGCCGCCTGCATCGACGCCTGCGACTCGATCATGGACAAGATGGGCTATGCCCGGGGCCTGATCGCCTACACCTCGGAACATGAGCTGCAAGGCGGCAAGACGCACCTGCTGCGGCCACGGCTGGTGGGCTACAGCCTGGTGCTGCTGGTGATGATCGGCGCCCTGGCCCTGGCCCTGGTGCAACGGCCGATGGTGTCCCTGGACGTCAGCAAGGACCGTGGCCTGTTCCGCGAGAACGCCCTGGGGCAGATCGAGAACATCTACAGCCTGAAGATCATCAACAAGACCCAGGAGCGCCAGGAATACCGCGTGGCCCTGGTAAACGGGGACGGCTTCGAGTTGCAGGGCAAGACCCAATTGAGCCTGGCCCCGGGTGAAATCATCGACGTGCCAGTGTCGGTGGCGATGACCCAGGAACGTCCGCAGAGCAGTTCCCAGGCCATCAGCTTCAAGGTCGCCGACAGTGATGATCCAAGCGTCTACGCCGTGGCCAAAACTCGTTTTGTCGCGCCGATGAACCGCTGAGCCTCTAGAATGCCGTGGCGAGGGAGCCCGCTCCCGTAGCCACTGGCAAGCCGCAACGCCCCGTGCCATGGCCAAGTCCATGGCACGGCTGCCAGACCACTCCCTCGCCACCGTATGTACCTTGACTCAATGACCAGACTGGATCTTCAACCGCAGATGAAACGCTACGAAAAATTCGCCGATGACATCGCCGAACTGATCCGCTCAGGGGTCCTCGGCCCGGGCCAGCGCGTGCCTTCAGTGCGCTACGCCAGCCAGACCTATGGAGTCAGCCCGTCGACGGTGTTCCAGGCCTATTACCTGCTGGAGCGTCGCGGCCTGATCCGCGCCCGCCCGCGCTCCGGCTACTTCGTCAACGCCCATGCACCGAGCCCGTTCTCCGAGCCGGTGATCAGCAGCGAGGTCAATGAATCCACCGAGGTCGATGTCAGCGAGCTGGTGTTCTCGGTACTCGATTCGATCAAGGACCCGAGCACCGTGCCCTTCGGCTCGGCCTTCCCCAGCCCGACCCTGTTCCCCCTGCAGCGCCTGTCGCGCTCCCTGGCCAGCGCCAGCCGCGAGATGGACCCGCGGGTGGTGGTCACCGACATGTCCCCGGGCAACCCGCAACTGCGCCGGCAGATCGCCCTGCGCTACATGGTGGCCGGGCTGATGCTGCCCATGGAAGAGCTGCTGATCACCAATGGCGCCCTGGAAGCGCTGAACCTGTGCCTGCAGGCGGTGACCGAGCCCGGCGACCTGGTGGCCATCGAGGCCCCGGCCTTCTACGCCAGCCTGCAAGTGCTGGAACGCCTCAAGCTCAAGGCGGTGGAGATTCCGGTGCACCCCCGGGACGGCATCGACCTCGGGGTCCTGGCCCAGACCCTGGAGCGTCACCCGATCAAGGCCTGCTGGTGCATGACCAGCTTCCAGAACCCCATGGGCGCGAGCATGCCCGAGGCCAAGAAGCAGGAGCTGGTGGAGCTGTTGCGTCAGCACCAGGTGCCGCTGATCGAGGACGACGTCTACGCCGAGCTGTACTACGGCCAGCAGGCACCGAAGCCGGCCAAGGCTTTCGACACCGAGGGCCTGGTGATGCATTGCGGCTCCTTCGCCAAGAGCCTGGCCCCGGGCTACCGGGTCGGCTGGGTCGCGGCCGGGCGCTATGCGCAGAAGATCGAACGGCTGAAGCTGATGACTTCGCTGTGCGCCTCGATGCCGGCCCAGGCGGCGATTGCCGACTACCTGCAGCATGGCGGCTACGACCGCCACCTGCGCAAGTTGCGCTACGCCCTGGAAGAGCAGCAGAGCGCCATGCTGGCGGCGATTGCCCGTTACTTCCCGGCCCAGACCCGGGTCAGCCAGCCGGCCGGGGGCTACTTCCTGTGGCTGGAACTGCCGCCGCAGATGGACTCGCTGAAACTGTTCCAGATGGCCCTGGCCCAAGGCATCAGCATCGCCCCGGGGCCGATCTTTTCCCCGACCCAGCGCTTTCGCAACTGCATCCGCCTGAACTACGGCAGCCCCTGGAACGAAGCCGCGGAACAGGCCATGGAAACCCTGGGCCGCATCATCCGCTCCTTCTGATGTCGGAGCGGGCTTGCCCGCGAAAGCGCCCGCAAGATTCCAGGGCCTCTTCGCCGGCAAGCCGGCTCCTACAGGGAACTGCACGATCTATCTGACTGCTGTAGGAGCTGGCTTGCCAGCGAAAGCGTCGGCCCAGGCGCTGCATGACTTGCAGGCCCCTTCGCCGGCAAGCCGGCTCCTACAGGGAACTGCACGGTCTATCTGACTGCTGTAGGAGCTGGCTTGCCAGCGAAAGCGTCGGCCCAGGCGCTGCATGACTTGCGGGCCCCTTCGCCGGCAAGCCGGCTCCTACAGGGAACTGCCCGGTCTATCTGACTGCTGTAGGAGCTGGCTTGCCAGCGAAAGCGTCGGCCCAGGCGCTGCATGACTTGCAGGCCCCTTCGCCGGCAAGCCGGCTCCTACGGGAAATTGCACGGTCTATCTGACTGCTGTAGGAGCTGGCTTGCCAGCGAAAGCGTCGGCCCAGGCGCTGCATGACTTGCGGGCCCCTTCGCCGGCAAGCCGGCTCCTGCGCACCCGGGGCCGCCAAACAATCCCCTTGCCCCACCCCCTCAATTCATTCAGCATCCGCGCTCCATTTTTCCAGGGAAAGGAACACGTCATGGTCGAAGACCTGTATTACGACGACTACCCAGAGGCCAAGGCCGAACTGCTCCAGGCCATCGAACGCGGCCGCTTGCCACTGCTGACCCAGGAACTCAACGCCTACGACTGCATCCAGGCGATCTTCGAGCTGGACGCGATCAACAACCCCAAGGACGAAGAAGACGCCTTCTTCGATCTGGCCCTGGCCCTGATCGGCTGGATCCCCGGCCCCGGCCAGGGCCTCAAGACCCTCCTGCGCCTGATCAACCGCGCGCCCCAGCGCCACGCCGAAAGCCTCTTCGACCTGATCCGCCATACCCTGCTGGCCTGCCGCTTGAAAACCAGCCCCGAACAGTTGCTGGAAAAGTGCCTGGACCCACAGCGCCTGGCCGAAGAACTGCCGCAGATCATCAGCGGCGTGCGCGCCTCTTCCACCTTCGACAAGCTCACGCCCCAGCAGCGACAACTGGTGCTTCACAACCTCAACGAAGCCCAGGAACACACCGAGTTCCTCATGGTGTCGGTGCAAGAACGCATCGCCCCGTGGATCGCCGAGCAGCGCAACAACTCCGCCGCCGCCCACAGCCGCGGCCCGGCCCTGGCGCCCAAGCCGCAGTCCTCCCTGGAGCCGCGGCCAACGACCATCAGCCTGGCGCCACAATCGGCATCCCGGGATGCCGCAAGCATCGCCCAGGACATCAACCAGGGCCTGGAGCACCTCACCGGCGAGGGCCACTGGCTGGAACTGAACCTGCACTACCCCAACCTCGAACCGGTATCCGGCGCCGCCTACCGAGCCGTCTTCAGCGACGGCTCGCAAGCCGAGGGCAACCTCGACCAAGAGGGTTTTGCCCGCCTGGAAGGCATTCCTGAAGGACCGGTGAAGATTTATTACGGCGAAGACCCGCGGCCTTACCTGCGCCTGCCGATCCAGGCCCTGGCCGCCGATCCGCAGCAACTGGAACAAGAGCTGCAAGAGCTGGAGCTGGAACCGGCCGAGGTCGACTTGCCGACCCTGCTGCTGGAAGCCTCGTACCGCAAGGCGCCCTTCACCCTGATTCCCGTTTACTGAGACAAGGCGCCGACATGAACCGCAGACAAGTGTTTCTCAGCCATAAGCATTACCACCAGTACCTCGAAAGCCTGGCTGGCGAAGAAGCCCATTGGCAAACCCACTCGATGATGGCCGACAGCCCTTTGCAGGAAGCCTCCCTCAAGGCCTGGCAAGTGCAGCAGGCACGCCTGCACCACCTGATCCTGAGCTACACCGGCGGCGCCCCCATGGAAGAACTGGCCCAAGCTCTGGACGGCGTGATCGAAAGCTACGAGGACTACCAGCGCAAGCTGGAGCTGTACGAGGAGCGGCCAGGTATCGCCCCCATAACCATCGACCATTACCCCCACGACTACGAAGAGTACGTACAGGTGATCAGCCTGTGCATCCTGCTGCAGCGCAGTGACCTGCTGCCGCGCCTGGTGCTGTTGCAGGACCGCGCCGGCTATCACGCCGACGACACCCTGGTCGAAGACCTGCTCAAGGCCTACCTGCCTGATCGCGAGGACATTGACGAGTGGTACCACCCCGTCTACACGCCGCTGATCAGAGCCATCTACACCGAGGACCCGAACGAGGCCCGGGAACTGCTCGTGGAGTACTGCAACCAGTGGTACATGGCCTTCGAGCACGCCTCCTGGCACGACAGCCACCTGGATGCCGACGATGGTTGCTACTTTGGCTACTGGGCCTTTGAAGCAGCGGCGATTGCCTACCTGTACGGTCTCGACGACAGCGCCGTGCGGCACATGATCTTCCCTCGGGAGATGCTCGAATACGCCCGGCGCTTCACCCCGCCGCCGATCCCCGAGCTGACCACCCAGGACTGATAGGCGCCCTGCGCCCTGACCCATACAGGCGATGCAAACTTCATGAAGTCCTGGATCAAGACCCTGCTGATCACCCTGCTCGCGGCCGCCTTGTGCCTGCTGTTCGCCCGCGTTGTGCTGCCCCCGCTGCTGATGCACCTGATGCCGCCAAGCTGGGAAGGCGCTGGGTGGTACTGGGCCAATCTGCTGCTGGCCGGTTTCCTTGCCGGGCTGCTGGTCGCGCCCCTGCTGAGCACCCGGCGTTATTACCCAGTGCCGCTGCTGCTGTTGTTGTCTGCCCTGGTGGTGGTCGATGGCTGGGCGCAGAGCCGCTGCAACGAGGCCCAGCTGCAGGCCATCGAACAGCTGGCAATGCGCAGCGCCAGCCACTCGAACCTGGGGTTCTCGAATGAGCCACCAGCGCCTTCGACGCCAGTGGACGTGAGCGCCACACCGGGCGTCTGGGCGGATGAACAAGGCTACGGATTTGGCTACAGCTGTACTCGCCCGGAGGAAACACTGGGGTACGTAATGCCCTTGGCGATGAGCTTCGGCACCAGCGTACTGGGGCTGTCGCTGGCCTTGCTGATCGGCCCCGGCCGACGCCGCACCAACCGAGGGAAACGGTAGGAGCTGGCTTGCCAGCGAAAGCGTCGGCCCAGGCGATGCAAGACTCAAGGGCCTCTTCGCCGGCAAGCCGGCTCCTACGGGAAATTGCGCGGTCTGTCTGACTGCTGTGGGAGCTGGCTTGCCAGCGAAGGCGTCGACCCAGGCGATGCAAGACTCAAGGGCCTCTTCGCCGGCAAGCCGGCTCCTACGGGGATCTGCGCGGTCTATCTGACTGCTGTAGGAGCTGGCTTGCCAGCGAAGGCGTCCACCCAGGCGATGCAAGACTCAAGGGCCTCTTCGCCGGCAAGCCGGCTCCTACGGGGATCTGCGCGGTCTGTCTGACTGCTGTAGGAGCTGGCTTGCCAGCGAAGGCGTCGACCCAGGCGATGCAAGACTCAAGGGCCTCTTCGCCGGCGAGCCGGCTCCTACGGGAAATTGCACGGTCTGTCTGACTGCTGTAGGAGCTGGCTTGCCAGCGAAGGCGTCCACCCAGGCGCTGCAAGACTCAAGGGCCTCTTCGCCGGCAAGCCGGCTCCTACGGGGATCTGCGCGGTCTATCTGACTGCTGTAGGAGCTGGCTTGCCAGCGAAGGCGTCGGCCCAGGCGCTGCAAGACTCAAGGGCCTCTTCGCCGGCAAGCCGGCTCCTACAGGGATGGTGGTGCGCCGGGCTCAGCGACCGCCGCCCAGGTCGACGAAGGTGCCGGTGGCGTAGGAGGCCTTGTCCGAGAGCAGCCAGACAATCGCCTCGGCCACTTCGTCCGGGCGCCCGCCACGGCCCATGGGGATCGCACTTTCCAGCTTGCTGACCCGGTCGGCATCGCCGCTCAGGGCATGGAAGTCGGTGTAGATGTAGCCCGGACGCACCGCGTTGACGCGGATGCCCTCACCCGCCACTTCCTTGGACAGGCCGAGGGTGAAGGTGTCCAGGGCGCCCTTGGAGGCGGCGTAGTCGACGTATTCCCCCGGGGAACCCAGGCGCGCCGCCACCGACGACACGTTGACGATACTGCCGCCCTGCCCGCCATGGCGCGGCGACATGCGCAGCACCGCGTGCTTGGCGCAGAGGATCGGCCCCATGACATTGGTCTTCATGATTTTCTGGATACGGAACTCGGACATTTCGTCGAGGCGCGACTTGTGGCCCACGGTCCCGGCATTGTTGACCAGGGCGGTGACCCGGCCCAGTTCGCTGTCGACCCGCTGGAACAGGCCGATCACTTCATCCTCGATGCTGACATCGGCCCGCACCGCGATGGCCTGGGCGCCCAGGGCGCGCACCTGCTCCAGCACCTGCTGGGCCGCCTGTTCGTCGGCCTGATAGTTGATGCACACCTTGTAGCCCTGCTGCGCGGCCAGCAATGCCGTGGCTGCGCCAATTCCCCGCCCGCCACCGGTGATGACGATGACTTTGTCCATACTGCCAACTCCCACACTGATCAGTTCAACGCGAGCCATTAAACACCGCGCAGAGGGCGATGAAAACTGCGGCAATATCGTTTAGCCATATATTCCGTGTGGAATCAGGCCTTGTGCTCCGCCAGGTGGATGCCCTGCATGAAGCCATCGGCGGGCAGCGGGAGCCCGAGGAAGTAACCCTGCAGGGAATCGCAGCCCAATTGGGTGAGGAAGGTCTGCTGCACGCCGGTCTCCACGCCCTCGGCGACGATCCGCAGGCCCAGGGCCTGGCCCAGGGCGACAATCGCCGAGACGATGGCCGCGTCATCGCTGTCATGCTCCAGGTCACGGACAAAGCCGCGGTCGATCTTCAGTTCGTTGGCCGGCAGGCGCTTGAGGTACATCAGGCTCGAATAACCGGTGCCGAAGTCGTCGATGGACAGGTCCACTCCCATGTCCGCCAGCTGCTGCAGCACCAGCATGCTGACGTCGGCGTCGTTCATCGCCGTGGTCTCGGTGATTTCCAGGGTCAGGCTGTTGGCCGGCAACTGATAGCGTTCCAGGGCCGTGGCCACACTCTTGACCAGCCCCACGTGACAGAACTGCAGGGCCGAGAGGTTCACCGCGATACGCCAGCCGGTATAGCCCTGCCCATACCACTCGCTCATCTGCCGGCAGGCTTCATGCAGCACCCAGTCGCCAATGGGGATGATCAGCCCGGACTTCTCCGCCAGTTCGATGAACTTGTCCGGCAATAGCAGGCCGTGCTGCGGGTGTTCCCAGCGCAACAGCGCCTCGGCTCCCACGGGTTGGCCGTTGGCGGCGTCGAACTTGGGCTGGTAATGCAGGCGGAACTGGTGCTGCTCCAGGGCATTGCGCAGGTCCTGCAGCAGTTGCAGTTGGCGCCGGGCGTTGCTGTTCATCGACGCGTCGAAAAAGCTGTAGCCGTTCTTGCCGGTGCCCTTGGCGTGATACATCGCCGCATCGGCGTTCATCAGCAGCTCCTGGGCACTCAAGCCGTTGCCGGGGTACACCGCGATGCCGATGCTGGCGGAAATCTGCAGCTCATGCTCGACCACCCGGAACGAACGGGACACCAGGCCCACCTGGCGTGCCGCCAGGCGCAGGGCATCGTCGGCCTCGGCGAGCTGCACCAGGAGCACGAATTCATCGCCGCCGATCCGCGCCAGGGTGTCCTCGCTGCGCAGGTCCTCGCGCAGGCGCTGGGCCACTTCCCGCAGCAACTGGTCGCCCATGTGGTGGCCGAAGGCGTCATTGACCGGCTTGAAGCCGTCCAGATCGATGAACATCAGCGCAAAACAGCCACCGTGAGCGGTGACCCGATGCATCGCCTGGTCGATGCGGTCCGCCAGCAGGATGCGGTTGGGCAAGCCGGTCAGGGTGTCGTGCAGGGCCAACTGAGTGAGTTCCTTGTTGGCCTCGGTCAACGACTGGGCCAGCACCGCCGTGCGGGCCTCCAGGCGTGCATCCAGCACCGAGGTCAGCAAGGCGATGATCAGCACCGCCAGGGTGGTGATCAGCACCATGTTGTCCAGGCCCTTGCCGCTCAGCCCACCTGCCAGGGCACCGCAGAAGCTGCCATCGGGAAAGCGCGCCGCGGCCATGCCGGTGTAGTGCATGCCGACGATGGCAAAGCCCATGACCACCGCCGCGCCGCTGCGGGCCAGGCGTACATAAGGGGTGTTGCGCCGCAGGTGGAAGGCAATCCACAGCGCCGCGGTGGACGCACCAAAGGCGATCAGCAGCGAGGCGCCGAACAGGCTCGGGTCGTAGTCGATGCCCGGCTGCATCTGCATTGCCGCCATGCCGGTGTAGTGCATGCCGCTGATCCCCGCGCCCATCACCAGGGCGCCGTACAGCAACTGCAGCAGGGGCAGCTTGGGCTGGCTCACCAGCCACAGGGCAAAACCGCAGGACAGCACCGAAATCAGCAAGGACAAGGCCGTGAGCGAGAAATCGTAGCCAAGCTCCACCGGCAAGCTGAAGGCCAACATGCCGATAAAGTGCATGGACCAGACCCCGACCCCCATGGCCAGCGCCCCGCCAGCGATCCACAGGTAGGCCGCGCGGCCCTGGGCGGTCGCGATGCGTCCGGTCAGATCCAGAGCGGTATAGGAAGCCAGGATCGCCACGAGAATGGAGATCAGAACCAATGCGGGGGAGTAACTACCGATGAGCATGAGGCATCTCTTGGCCGTTGTGCCGACATCCCTGCTCGGCGGGCAAAACCGCAGATTGTACTGATTGCGAAGAAGAACGCATCTACAAAATTGGCAAAAAGCCATTAGTCTGACGGAACGTCTGTTTCGGGCCTTTCATGCCCCTACAAGCCTTGTGGACATGGGCTTTGCTCGCCCTGGACAGCCCCTGCGACTCGCCGCCTGATACAGCCCGCGAGTCGCTGCCAAGGGCTGCGCGGCGGCGGCAATCGGGGCCCCCTCAACCTCAAGCATTGCGCAATCAGGTTTCAACGGTGTTGCTCTGCGCCGCCGGCAACGGCAACGGCGGCGCCCGGGATCCGGCCGGGCCGGCCCGTCTATGGTTTCTCGCTGGCCTGCAACTGGCCATCCCAGCCGCCGCCCATGGCCGCGATCAGTTGCACGCTGGCAATCAGCCGGCTCTGCAATAGCGTCAACACACTGCGCTCGTTGCTCAGGGCGGTGGTCTGGCTGGTGACCACGTCCAGGTAGGCGATCAATCCGGCCTTGTACTGGTTCTCGGTCAGGCGCAGGGCTTCACGGGCCGAATCCAGGGCTTGCTGGCGCACTCCGGCCTCGTCTTCCAGGACCTTGAGCTGGACCATGTAGTTCTCCACTTCGCGAAACCCGTCGAGCACGGTCTGCCGGTACTTGGCCACGGTCTGGTCGTACACCGCCTCGGTGCGATCGACTTCCGCCGAGCGCTGGCCGCCGTCGAACAGGGTCATGGCGAGCTTCGGCCCCACCGACCAGAAACGGTTCGGCAGGCTGATCCAGTCGGCGTAGGTGCTGCTGCTGTAGCCACCGGCCAGGCTCAGGGTCAGGTCCGGGTAGTAGGCGGCCTTGGCCACACCGATCTTGGCGTTGGCTGCAATCACCGAGCGCTCCGCCGAGGCGATGTCCGGGCGGCGCTCCAGCAGTTGCGACGGCACGCCCAGGGGCACCTGTGGCAGCACCGGGATGTTGTTGCTCGCGGCCAGGTTGAACTCGGCCGGCGGCACGCCGATCAGCACGGCGATGGCGTTCTCGAACTGCGCCCGCTGCCAGATCAGGTCGATCAGGTCGGCCTGGGTGCTTTTCAGCTGGGTCTGGGCCTGGGCCACCGCGTCCTTGCCGGAGACTCCAGCCTGGTACTGATTCTGGGTCATGGTCAGCGAGCGCTGGTAGGCCGCCACCGTGGCTTCCAGCAGGCGCTTCTGCTCGTCGATCACCCGCAGTTGCAGGTAGTTCTGCACCAGCTCCGACTGCTGGCTCAGGCGCATCGCCGCCAGGTCGGCAAAGCTGGCCTCGGCACTGGCCTCGTTGGCCTCCAGGTCACGCCGCAGCTTGCCCCACACGTCCGCCTCCCAGCTCACCCCCAACTGGGTGTTGTAGGTGTCGCGGATGCCGCTGCTGGAACTGCTCAGGGCCGAACTGCTGCTGCCGGTGCCCTGGCTGGCGCGGGTCTTGCCGGCGCTCAGGTCGACGCTGGGAAAGAACGAACCCCGAGAACTGCGCACCAGGGCCCGGGCCTGGCGGAATTGCGCCTCGGCCTGGGCCACGCTCTGGTTGGAGCTGTTGAGCTTGTCGATCAGGCCATTGAGCTGGGCATCGCCATACAGCTCCCACCAGGCGCCACGGGCCAGGGCGTCGCTGGGGTTGGCCTGGCGCCAGCCCTCGGCCTCCTTGTAATGCACCGGCTCGGCCACCTCGGGCCGCTGGTAGTCGGGACCGATGGCACAGGCGCTGAGCAGCAGCACGCACAAGCTCAGGCTCAGGGCTCGCGAGCCCCGGGCCAGGGCCAGGCGCTGGGCGGACAGCGGGAAAACAGGACGGGACGAGTGTTCGGTCATAGCGGCGTTTCCAGAGCAGCATCGGTACGGACCCCACGCCAGTGGTTGAACTTGTGGCGCAGGCGATCGAGATAGAGGTAGACCACCGGGGTGGTGTAGAGAGTCAGGACCTGGCTGAAGACCAGGCCGCCAATGATGGTCAGGCCCAGGGGCTGGCGCATTTCCGAACCTTCGGCGCCGCCCAGCAGCAAGGGCAGCGCGCCAAGGATCGCCGCCAGGGTGGTCATCAGGATCGGCCGCAGGCGCTGCAAACAGGCGCTGCGGATCGATTGCAACGGGTCCATCCCGTGGTGGCGCTCCAGTTGCAGCGCCAGGTCGATCATCAGGATCGCGTTCTTCTTCACCACGCCGATCAGCAGGAACAGCCCCAGCAGGGAAATCAGGCTGAATTCACTGCCCAGCACATAGATCGAGAGCAAGGCGCCGACTCCCGCCGATGGCAGGGTCGAGAGAATGGTCAGCGGGTGAATGTAGCTTTCGTACAGCACCCCAAGCACCAGGTACACCGCCAGCAAGGCACCGAGGATCATGAACGGCTGGCTCTTCTGGGTCGCGGCGAAGGCATCGGCGGTACCGGCCATCTTGACGATCACGTCCTCGGGCATGCCGAGCTTGGCGATCGCCCGCTCGATGGCGGCGGTGCCCTGCTCCACCGTCACGCCTTCGGCCATGTCGAAGGAAATGCTTTCCGAGGCGAACTGCCCTTCGTGGCTGACCCGGTCGTCTTCCAGGCTGTTTTCATAGTGGGCGATGGCCGACAGCGGGATCCGTGCCCCGTCCGCAGTGATCACCTGCACCTGGTTCAGGGTGATCGGGTCCTGGGCGTATTTCGGATTGACCTCCATCACCACCTGGTACTGGTTGAGGCTGTCGTAGATGGTCGATATCTGCCGCTGGCTGTAGGCGTTGTTGAGCACCGCGGTGACCATGTCCATGTCCACCCCCAGGCGCTTGGCCTGGTCGCGGTCCACCATCAGGGTCACTTGCTGGGCGCCGCGGCCTTCCCGGGCGTCGATGGCCGTCAGCTCGGGCAAGGCGCGCAGCGCCGTGACCACTTTCGGGTACCACTCGCGCAGGGCCCCCAGGTCGCCGCTCTGCAGGATGTAGGAGTACTGCGAAGTGGTCTGCTCGCGGCCGCCGCCGAACTGCAGGTCCTGGTCGGCCATCAGCATCAGCTGGGCCCCGGCCACCTTGGGCATTTCCTTGCGCAGGCGCTCGATGACCTTCTGCGCCGAGATATTGCGCTCCTTGATCGGTTTCAGGCGCACCAGCATGAAGGCGTTGTTGGTGCCGTTGTTGCCACCGATAAAGCCGGCCACGCTTTCCACTGCCGCATCCTTGAGCACCGCACGGCGGAAGATTTCCATCTTCGGCTGCATCACGGTGAACGACAGCCCATCGTCACCGCGGACAAAGCCGATCAACTGGCCAGTGTCCTGCTGCGGCAGGAAGGTCTTGGGCACCACCACGTACAAGGCGATGTTGACGCCAATGGTCAGCAGCAGGCTGAACAGGGTCAGGCGCTTGTGGCGCAGCACCCAGTCCAGGCTGGTGGCGTATTTGCCCATCATCCAGTCGTTGCTGCGCCGGCTCCAGCGTTGCAGGCCGTTCTCCTGGCCCGGGACGTGGGGCTTGAGCCAGCGCGCACAGAGCATCGGGGTTAGGGTCAGGGACACCACCAGGGACACCACGATGGCCGCCGCCAGGGTGATGGAGAATTCGCGGAACAGGCTCTGGATGATCCCGCCCATGAACAGGATCGACAGGAACACCGCCACCAGCGACACGTTCATCGACAGCAGGGTGAAACCGACCTCCTTGGCCCCCAGGTACGCCGCCTTCATCGGTGCGATGCCTTCGTCGATGTGCCGGGAGATGTTCTCCAGGACCACGATGGCATCGTCCACCACCAGCCCGGTGGCGAGGATCAGCGCCATCAGCGACAGGTTGTTCAGGGAGAAGCCGTACAGGTACATCACCGCGAAGGTGCCCACCAGCGACACCGGCACCGCCAGGGTCGGGATCAGCGAGGCGCGGAAATTGCCGAGGAACAGGTACACCACCAGGATCACCAGGGCCACGGCGATCAGCAGGGTCATCTCGGCCTCGTGCAGGGTGGCCTTGATCACCGGCGAGCGGTCCATGGCCAGGTTGAGCTTGACGCTGGCCGGCAATACCGCCTGCAACGCCGGCAACTGGGCCTTGATCTCGTTCACCGTCTCGATGATGTTGGCCCCGGCCTGGCGGTTGATCACCAGCAGCACCGCGGCGTCATCGTTGAAGAAACCACTGTTGTAGCGGTCCTCGACGCCATCGGTGACCTTGGCCACATCCTTCAGGCGCAGGGTCGAACCGTTCTGGTAGCGAATGATCAGCGGCTCGTAGTCACGGGCCTTTTCCAGCTGGTCGTTGGCCTGGATCTGCCACAGCCGCTGGTCATCCTCCACCGAGCCCTTGGGCCGGCGCTGGTTGGCGTTGGCGATGGTGTTGCGCACATCGTCCAGGGCCACGCCGTACTGATTGAGCAGTTGTGGCTCAAGCTCGATGCGGACCGCCGGCAAGGAACTGCCGCCGACCTGCACCTCCCCCACGCCCTGCACCTGGGACAGGCTCTGGGACAGGATGGTCGAGGCCAGGTCGTAGAGCTGGCCCTTCTCCAGCACATCGGAGGTCAGCGACAGCACCATGATCGGCGCCTGGGACGGGTTGACCTTCTTGTAGGTGGGCATGCTGCGCATGCCGCTGGGCAACAGGTTGCGCGAGGCGTTGATGGCCGCCTGCACTTCCCTGGCGGCACCGTTGATGTCGCGGTCCAGGTCGAACTGCAGGATCACCCGGGTCGAGCCCTGGCTGGAACGGCTGCTCATGGTGTTGACCCCGGCGATGGCGCCGAAGGAGCGCTCCAGGGGCGTGGCCACGGTAGAGGCCATGACTTCGGGGCTGGCCCCGGGCAGGCTGGCCTGGACCACGATCACCGGGAAATCCATCTGCGGCAGCGGCGCCACCGGCAGCAGGCCGAAACTGACCCCGCCCAGCAGCATGATTGCCAGTGAAAGCAGCATGGTCGCCACCGGGCGCTTGATGAAAGGACCGGACAGGTTCATGGGCGACCGCTCCAAGCTTCAAGCGGCAAGCGGCAAGAGAAAAGCGGGATCGGTGCACGCGCTTGCTTCTGCTTCTGATCGAGCTTGCAGCTTGCGGCTTGCAGCTTGCCGCTGACGCCCCTCACACCACTTCTCCTGCGGCGGGCTTGGCAAACCGGCGGCCCAAGCGGTCGAAGTACAAGTAGATAACGGGCGTGGTGAACAGGGTCAGGACCTGGCTCACCAGCAGGCCGCCCACCATCACCAGGCCCAGGGGCTGGCGCAGTTCGGCGCCGGAGCCGGTGGCCAGCATCAGCGGCACGGCGCCGAACAGCGCCGCCAGGGTGGTCATCAGGATCGGCCGGAAACGCAGCAGCGCCGCCTGGTAGATCGCCTGCTCCGGGGCCATGCCCTGGTGGCGTTCGGCGTCGAGGGCGAAGTCGATCATCATGATCGCGTTCTTCTTGACGATGCCGATCAGCAGGATGATGCCGATGATCGCGATCATGCCCAGGTCGTTGCCGCTGAGGATCAACGCCAGCAAGGCCCCGACCGCCGCCGAGGGCAAGGTCGAGAGGATGGTGATCGGGTGGATGTAGCTCTCGTAGAGCACCCCGAGCACGATGTACATGGTCACCACCGCCGCCAGGATCAGCAGCAAGGTACTCGACAGCGAGGCCTGGAAGGCTTCGGCCGCGCCCTGGAAGCGGGTCTGCACCCCCACGGGCATGCCGATTTCCTGCTGCACCTGCTCGATGACGTTGACCGCCTCGCCCAGGGCCACGCCGGGCGCCAGGTTGAAGGACATCATCACCGCCGGGAATTGGCCGATATGGGCAATCGCCAGTTGCGCCTGGCGCTCTTCGACCCGGGCCAGGCTCGACAGCCGCACTTGCCCGCCGTCAGTGGTCTTGACGTGGATCTGCTCCAGGGCCTGGGGCCCGATGCGCTCCCCGGCCTGGGCCTGGAGCACCACCCGGTACTGGCTGGCCTGGGTGTAGATGGTGGAGATCTGCCGCTGGCCGAAGGCGTCGTACAGGGCGTCGGTGATGTTCGACACCGACACGCCGATCCGCGACGCCGCGTCACGGTCGATCACCAGGTACACCTGCAGGCCCTTGTCCTGCAGGTCGCTGGCCACATCGGTGAGTTCCGGGCGCTGGGCCAGGGCTTCCACCAGGCGGCCGCTCCACAGGCTCAGCAACTCGGCGTCCGGCGACGACAGGCTGAACTGGTACTGGGTGCGGCTGACCCGGTCCTCGATGGTCAGGTCCTGCACCGGCTGCATGAACAGGCGGATGCCCAGCAGCTTGTCCACCTCGGGCTGGATCCGCGCGATCACCTGGGCCGCGCTCAGGTCGCGCTCGCGGTGGGGCTTGAGGTTGATCAGCAGGCGGCCGCTGTTGAGGGTGGCGTTGTCGCCGTCGACCCCGATGTAGGACGACAGGCTCTGCACCGCCGGGTCCTGCAGGATGATCTTCGCCAGGTCCTGCTGGCGCTGGCTCATGGCGGCGAAGGACACCGACTGCGGCGCCTCGGAAATGCCCTGGATGACCCCGGTGTCCTGCACCGGGAAGAAGCCCTTGGGCACCACCATGTAGAGGAACACGGTCAGGCCCAGGGTGCCGACGGCCACCATCAGGGTCAGGAACTGGTGCTTGAGCACCCACTGCAACTTGCGCCCGTAGCTTTCGATCAGCCAGTCGATCCAGGCCCCGCTGGCACGATAGAAGCGCCCCTGCTGTTCCGGCTTGGGCTCGGGCTTGAGCAGCCGGGCACACATCATCGGGGTCAGGGTCAGGGACACCACCAGGGAAATCAGGATCGCCACCGCCAGGGTGATGGCGAACTCGCGAAACAGCCGGCCCACCACGTCGGCCATGAACAGCAGCGGAATCAGCACCGCGATCAGCGACAGGGTCAGGGAGATCAGGGTGAAGCCGATCTGCTTGGCGCCCTTGAGCGCGGCCTGCATCGGGCTGTCGCCCTCCTCGATGAAGCGCGAGATGTTCTCCAGCATGACGATGGCGTCATCCACCACGAAGCCGGTGGCGATGGTCAGGGCCATCAGGGTCAGGTTGTTGACCGAGAAGCCGGCCAGGTACATCACGCCGAAGGTGCCGATCAGCGACAGCGGCACGGCAATCGACGGAATGATGGTGGCGCTGGCCCGGCGCAGAAAGAGGAAGGTCACCATCACCACCAGGGCAATGGCGATGAACAATTCATGCTGCACGTCGGTGACCGAGGCGCGGATGGTCTGGGTGCGGTCGGTGAGCACGGTGACGTCGAGGCCCGCCGGCAGGTTGTCGGTGATGCTCGGCAGCAGGGCCTTGATCCGGTCCACCACCTCGATCACGTTGGCCCCGGGCTGGCGCTGGATGTTCAGCAGCACCGCCTGGTTTTCATTGGCCCAGGCCGCCAGGCGCTCGTTCTCGGCGCCGTCGACGATCTGCGCCACGTCCTTGAGGCGCAAAGGCGCGCCGTTGTTGTAGGCCAGGATCAGCTCGGCGTAGTCCTTGGGCGAGGTCAACTGGTCGTTGGCATCGAGCATCGAGACCCGGGTCGGGCCGTCGAAGTTGCCCTTGGGCTGATTGACGTTGGAGGCGCCGATCAGGGTGCGCACATCCGCCAGGTTCAGGCCGTTGGCCGCCAGGGCCTCGGGGTTGACCCGGATCCGCACCGCCTGGCGCTGGCCGCCGGCGATGCTGACCATGCCCACGCCGCTGATCTGGGCGATCTTCTGCGCCATGCGCGTGTCCACCAGGTCATTGAGCTTGGGCAGGAGCATGGTCTTGGAAGTGATCGCCAGGGTCAGCACCGGAGTGTCCGCCGGGTTGACCTTGTTGTACACCGGTGGCGCCGGCAGGTCCTTGGGCAACAGGTTGGTAGCGGCGTTGATCGCTGCCTGCACCTGCTGCTCGGCCACGTCCATGTTGATATCGAGGCTGAAGCGCAGGGTCAGTACCGAGGCCCCGCCGGAGCTGGTGGAGGCCATCTGGGTCAGCCCGGGCATCTGCCCGAACTGGCGTTCCAGGGGCGCGGTGACCGCGCTGGTCATCACGTCCGGGCTGGCGCCTGGGTACAGGGTCATGACCCGGATGGTCGGGTAGTCGACCTGGGGCAAGGCCGAGACCGGCAGCAACCGATAGGCGATCAGGCCGGCCAGGACAATGGCCAGCATGCTCAGGGTGGTGGCTACCGGACGGAGGATGAACAGCCGCGAGAAATTCATGCGCCGACCTTTTGCGCCTTGCCTTCAGCCGGCTGGCCATTGGCTGCCGGTGCACCGGCCGAGCCGGCGGGCTGGCCCTGCAGGTGCTCGGTCGGGGTGGTGGGAACGTCGATGCTGTCGTTGACCACTTCGACCTCGCTGCCGTCCTTGAGGCGGTCGGTGCCTTCCATCACCACCCGGTCGCCGGCCTTGAGGCCATCCTTGATCACGGTTGCGTCGCCGTTGCTGGCGCCGACCTGCAGGGTGCGGATCTTGACCTTGTTGTCGCCGTCCAGGGCGTAGACGAAGGTGCCGTTGGTGCCGAACTGAATCGCCGCCGAGGGCGCCATCACCACATTCTTCAGGGTGTCGGCCAGCAGCCGCACGTTGACGAACTGATTGGGGAACAGGCTCTGGTCGCGGTTATCGAAGCGCGCCTTGAACTTCAGGGTGCCGGTGGTGGTGTCGATCTGGTTGTCCAGGCTCTGCAGCACGCCGCTGGCCTGCAGTTTCACATCGCCACGATCCCAGGCTTCCACCGGCAGCTTGGCGCCGCTGTGGTAGCGGCCGAGCACGGTTTCCAGGCTGTTTTCCGGCAAGGTGAAGGCCACGCTGATCGGTTGGGTCTGGGTGATGATCACCAGTGCCGTGGTGTCGTTGGCCGCCACCAGGTTGCCCACGTCCAGCTGGCGCAGGCCCAGGCGCCCGGCAATCGGCGCGCGGATCTGGGTGAATTCGAGGTTGAGCTTGGCGTCGTTGACCGCCGCCTGGTTGGTCTTGACCGTGCCCTGATACTGGCCCACCAGCGCCGCGGCGGTGTCCAGGGTCTGCTTGGCGATGCTGTCCTGGGCGTAGAGGCCGCGGTAGCGCTCCAGGTCGACCTGGGCGTTCTTCAACTGGGCCTGGTTCTGCAGCAAGGTGCCTTCGGCCTGGAGCAAGGCGTTCTGGTAGGGACGCGGGTCGATCTGCGCCAGCAGGTCACCAGCCTTGACCGTCTGCCCTTCCTCGAAGTTGACCTTGACCAGTTCCCCCGCCACCCGGCTGCGCACATTGATGGTGTTCAGCGCCGTCACCGTGCCCAGGGCCTTGTAGTACACGGCGAAATCCCCCTGGGTCACCGGCGCCACGCGCACCGGGATCGGCCCGCTGGCACCGCCAAAACCGGGGCGCATGCTGCCGCTGCGCCCGGTATGCCCGGTGGCGGACTTTTGCCCTGCGGCCTCCTGGTGAGTGCTGCCGGCTGGCCAGAACTTCCAGCACAGGCCGCCAACCAGCAGCAGGACAAACAGGCCGAACAGCCAGCGACGGGAGTTGCGGGGAGCAGAGGATTGCATGGAGTGATCAACCATTGGGCGCGAGGGAGCTTCTTTTGAGAAGGCTGAAAGATAAGCACTGGAGCTGTTTTAGCAAAGCGCCTTTACCGGCAATTTACCTTTGCCTGACGTTTCAAGGTGCGGCGCTAAGCCACTGAAGCACAAATAAAAACGGCCTGGACAGTGCCAGGCCGTGAATAATTGTAAAACCTGTTACTTGAGCACGGCCAAGGCGGCGGCGTAGTTCGGTTCTTCAGCGATTTCCTTGACCAGCTCGCTGTGCAGCACCTTGTCGTTTTCATCCAGCACCACCACGGCGCGGGCAGTCAGGCCAGCCAGGGGGCCGTCGGCAATCGCCACGCCGTAGTTCTCGATGAACTCGCGGCCACGCAGGGTCGACAGGTTCTGTACGTTTTCCAGGCCTTCGGCGCCGCAGAAGCGCGCCTGGGCGAACGGCAGGTCGGCGGAGATGCACAGCACCACGGTGTTGGCCAGGCCATTGGCCTCGGCGTTGAACTTGCGCACCGACGTGGCGCAGGTCGGGGTGTCGACGCTTGGGAAGATGTTCAGCACCTTGCGCTTGCCAGCAAGGCTGCTCAGGGAAACATCGGCCAGACCGGCGCCCACCAGGGAGAACGCAGGGGCCTTGGAGCCGACTTGCGGCAGTTGGCCGTTGACCTGGACCGGGTTGCCTTTGAGAGTGACTTGAGCCATGAACGGAGTCCTTTATTGAACAGTGATGATGGAACAGCAATGAGAAATTCTTGAGAGGCGGAAGTTAAGCATGAAACGGCCCGGGCACCTATGCCCCACGGGCAAATTGTCCAACAACCCGCCCCGACACCGGCATTACCGGATGCAGGAGCTGGCTTGCCAGCGAAAGCGCTTTCAAGCCTTGCGCAAGCCTTAACGACCTCTTCGCCGGCAAGCGGCTCCTACGGGGAGCCGCACGGTCTATCTGACTGCTGTAGGAGCTGGCTTGCCAGCGAAAGCGATTTCGAGCCTTGCGCAAGCCTCAAGGCCGCCTTCGCCGGCAAGCCGGCTCCTGCGGTTATTTGTTGAGGTGCGCCAGGAGCAGATCGGCCACCGGGCCGCCGGACGCCGGGTTCTGCCCGGTGATCACCCGCTGGTCTTCCACTGCAAACGGCGCCCAGGGCGCGGCGGCCTTCTGGTACAGGGCACCACGCTTGACCAGCTCGGTTTCCGTCAGGTAGGGCACGTACTGGTCCAGTTCGGCGAGTTTCTCTTCTTCATTGGAGAACCCCGTGACCTGTTTGCCGGCGATCAACAGCGAACCGTCCCCCAGCTTGATGTTCAGCAAGCCCACGGCGCCGTGGCACACCGAACTGACGTAGCCGCCCTGCTCGTAGATCTCGCGGCTCAGGGCCTGCAGCTCGGGGTTGTCGGGAAAATCCCAGACCACGCCGTGGCCACCGGCGTAATAGATCGCTACATAATCCCGGGCCTTGACCTGCGCAGGCTTCAGGGTTGCGCCCAGGCGGCTCATGAAGGCGCTGTCCTGGTACCACTGCCAATCGGTTTCGTCGGCCATGGCCAGGCTGTGGGGATCAATCGGCACATAGCCGCCCTTGGGGCTGACGTAGTCGACCTGGAAACCGGCGGCTTCGACCTTCTTCACAAAATGCACCGCCTCCCCCAGCCACAGGCCGGTGGCGCGGTTCAGGTTCGGGTATTTGGCCACGCTGGTCAGGACCACCAATATCTTCTTGCTCACGGGCATGCTCCTTGTCGTCGCAAAAGAGGAAAAACCACGGCGGCGCCCATCAGCTCAGCAGGCGCAACATGTTGCGGTGCCGGGCGTCGAAAATCCGCGCCATGTAGGCGTTGACCATCAACCACTCAAAAGGTGCACCGCCGATGGCCCGATAGGTCACCCGGTCGGTGTACAGCGTGCCCCCTTCGGCAGCCTCGACCCGGTGTTCATGACGAAAGGCACGCAACGGCCCCTTGAGCATCTCGTCGACAAAATGCCGATCACTGACCTCACGTATAACCACTGTCCATTTCGCCGGTATAACACCGAACATCCAGTGCAGAAAACTGAACTGGCGCCCGGCACTGATGCGCAGATCATTGATGTCGACGCCCCCCAAGGGCGTGACAGGCTCGGGAAAGATCTTCGGGAAGTTGGCGCCCTCAAGGCAGAAGTCCAGCACCTGCTGCGGGCTGTAGCCGGCGAAAAAAGTCGTGCGCTCTACTACTGGCATGCTTGTCATCCCTCCCTGAATCCGGCGATATCCGGCCGCATAACTTCCAATAAAACACTTTAATAAAAATCGATATCTTATTGTTTTATATGTATTTTTTATAAAAATAAAATACATCACCATAACCATGCACAAAGCATGGAAATAATCACAAAGCACATGAACAACAAACCCTGTGCCCGGCCCATTGCGTGACTGCTTCAGGGGCATGCTCTGTTCACCGCAATGGAGTGATCTGCCGCACAAAAGCCAATGAATTAATACCTTCGACTGGCTAAGCAAAAGTTAGCTGCTAGCTTCATCAGACAATTCCTACGGGCAGTCGAGAGAAACATTATCAGGTGGCCAACGGCTCAAGAAGTGCCGCTCGGTGACAATTCGCAAAAGGATTGAACCCGCATGTCCAGAGCATTTCTTGCCCCCGCTGTCTCAGCCGTAATCGCCCTGATCTCATCGCTGCCGGCCTTGGCCGACAACGCGCAAATCGCTAACAAAAGCAACAATCCGCTGAACCTGGCCCCCGGTCTCAACCTGCAGGATTACTACACCCCGCGCCTGTACGACAGCAATGCCCACAGCAACGATCTGCTGCTGCGGGGCACCCTGCCCATCGCCCCCGGCGATGTCATCGGCGTTCCCCAGTTGCTGCGTGCCACCCTGCCGGTCAGTACCCGCCCCGATCCGCACCACGGCTACAGCAGCGGCATCGGCGACCTCAACCTGTTCGATATCTTCCTGCTCAAGACCGACGGCGTGCAGCTGGGCATTGGCCCGCAGATCACCGCGCCCAGTGCCGAACAGGACGAACTGGGCACCGGCAAATGGCAGGCCGGGCTGGCCGCAGTGGCCATCGATGCCTCGCCCCGGGGCCTGCTGGGGGCGCTGGTGCAGTACCAGAGTTCATTCGCCGGCGACCATGACCGCGCCCATGTCGAAAGCGCCACCCTGCAGCCCTTCATCATCCACAACCTGCCCCGGGGCTGGTACCTGCGCTCCACCGGCACCTGGACCTTCGACCTGAAGAACAACAGCCACTACATCCCCATCGGCCTGGGGATGGGCAAGGCCTGGAAAGCCGGTGACAACATTCTCAACGCCTTCGTCGAGCCGCAGTGGACCGTGGAGCGCAAAGGCGACGGCATGCCCCAGTTCACCCTGTTCGCCGGGGTCAATGTCACTTTCGGAAAGTAAGGACGCCCCATGCAGCCACTAGTGCGCACTGCCGGTTTCAGCCTGTTGCTCCTGGCCGCCAGTTGCGGGGTCGGCGCCCAGCCCGAGCCGCAGAACAGCCGCCTGACGGCGATCAAGATGGACGGCGAACTGCCGGCCCGTGCAGCCATTGCCGGGCTGTTTGCCGAGCTGGATTTCCAGCAGGCCACGCAAAGCTACCTGTGGGCCCTGCCGCTGGTGTCCTACGCCCAGTGGCAGGCGGAATTTCGCGACAAGCTGCACGCCGGCAATGGCGACCTGATGGTGCTGGAAAGCTACGAAGACAAGCTCGGGGTGATCACCGCCAACGCCACCACGCCCTATATCCTGGGCTTTGTCGACCTCAACCAGACCGGGCCGATGGTCGTCGAGCTGCCCCCCGGCCCCACCGCTGGCGGGGTCGGCGACTTCTGGCAACGGGCGATCACCGACATGGGCCAGACCGGCCCGGACCAGGGCAAGGGCGGCAAGTACCTGGTGCTGCCGCCGGGCCATCCGGAACCGGCCGACGCCGACCAGTACTACCTGGCCCAATCGGAAACCATGAATGTGCTGGTGGGCTTTCGCGTGCTCGACCCGGACCCGGCCAAGGGCAAGGCCCTGGTGCAGCAGTTCAAGATGTACCCCTACGCCCAGCGCGCGGCGCCACCGGCAACCCGCCTGCTGTCTCCCGGCGGCAAGCCCTGGTCCGGCACCCAGCCGCGGGGCATGGCCTACTGGGAACGCCTGCACCAGATCATCCAGCAGGAGCCGGTCAACGAGCGCGATCGCTTCTACATGGCCATGCTCGCCAGCCTCGGCATCGAGAAGGACAAACCCTTCAACCCCAACGCGCACCAGCGCCAGGCCCTGGAACAGGGCGCGCGCCTGGGTGAGCTGATCGCCCAGGCCAACACCTTCGCCAAACGCTTTGCCGATGCCCAGTACTGGCCGGACCGGCAGTGGGACAAGGTGCTGAACATCGCCGCCCCATCCCAGCGCGTGGCCTATTACGACCAGTTGTGGGAGCGCAGCGCCTGGTTCTACGAAGCGGTCACCAACACCAAGGGCATGGTGTCCAAGACCCCGGGCCTGGGCCAGACCTACCTCGGCGCCTACACCGATCACAACGGCCAGTGGCTGGACGGCGGCAAGCACTATCGGCTGCACCTGGGCAGCAATCCGCCGGCCAGGCAGTTCTGGTCGCTGACCGTCTACGACAGTGCCAGCCGCTGCCTGATCGACAACCCGCAGCGCAAGGCCGATCTGTCCTCGCGCCAGGACCTGAAGCCAAACCCCGACGGCTCCCTGGACCTGTATTTCGGCCCCAGCGCCCCCAAGGGCCTGGAAAGCAACTGGGTGCAGACCCTGCCGGGCAAGCACTGGTTCAGCTACTTCCGGCTCTACGCGCCCACCGAGGCCTACTTCGACAAGAGCTGGAAACTCGACGACATCACCCTGGTGCAATAACCCCCGCCCCCTGACATTGGCAAAAGGATTCGACGATGTTCATCAAGGCTGTGATTCCCACCCTGCTCGGGGCAATGGCACTGACCCTCAACGGTCCGGCCCTGGGGGCCTTCAGCGCGTCCCCGGAGCAAGCCCGGGGCATCGCCAAGCAGGCCTATCTCTACGGTTTCCCGGTGGTGGAGATGTACAAGACCCTCTACACCCAGGCCGTGGACCAGGGCGGGCCCAACTTCAAGGCGCCGTTCAACCGCATCGGCAACACCGCCCAGGTCTTCAGCCCCAAGGATACGGCCTTCGTCACCCCCAACTCGGACACCCCCTACTCCTTCGCCTGGCTCGACTTGCGGGCCGAACCCCAGGTCCTGAGCCTGCCGGCCATCGATGCCCAGCGCTACTACTCGGTGCAGTTGATCGACCTCTACACCCAGAACTTCGACTACCTGGGCACCCGCAGCACCGGCAACCAGGGCGGCCACTACCTGATCGCCGGGCCTGACTGGCAAGGCCCTACGCCGGCAGGTATCGACAAGGTGCTGCACAGTGAAAGCAACATCGTCTACGCCCTGTACCGCACCCAACTGTTCGATGAAAAAGACCTGGAGCAGGTGCAGAAGATCCAGCAGCGCTACCAGGTCCAGGCGCTGAGCCAGTTCCTCGGCCGGCCGCCGCCCCCGGCGCCGGCAGCGATCCACTGGCCCCCACCCAGCCCCGGCATGAGCGACAGCCCGGAACTGTTCAGCTACCTGAGCTTCATGCTGGCCTTCGCCCAGCCCCAGCCCGAGGAAAAGGACCTGCTGGCACGCCTGGCCAGCATCGGCATCATTCCCGGCCAGCCCTTCCCCCTCAAAGCACTGGACAGCGCGCAAAAGCAGGCCCTGGAAGACGGCATCAGCGATGGCAAGGCCGCCTTCGCCGCCTTCAAGAAAGAACAGGTCGATACCCACAAGATCACCAGCGGCGACCTGTTCGGCAGCCGCCAGCACCTGCAGGACAACTACCTGTACCGCTACGCCGGGGCCAACATGGGAATCTTCGGCAACTCCGCCGAAGAGGCCAGCTATATCGGCTATTTCGTCGATGACCAGGGCCAGCCGCTGAACGCCGGCCAGCAGCGCTACCGCCTGCACTTCGCCAAGGGCCAGTTGCCACCGGCCAATGCCTTCTGGTCGCTGACGATGTACGACGGCAAGAGCAAGCTGCTGGTGGCCAACCCGCTGCAACGCTACCTGATCAACTCACGCATGCTGCCCTCGCTGAAAACCGACGCCGACGGCGGCCTGACCCTCCATGTGCAGCACCAGCCGCCGGCCAAGGAGCTGCAAAGCAACTGGCTGCCGGCCCCCGACGGCCCCTTCTATGGGGTGCTGCGGATCTACCTGCCCAAACCCGACGTCGGCAACGGCCAGTGGAAGATGCCGCCGCTGACGCCGGTTGCCACTCAAAAACAATAAGCGGAGCCCGTCATGCCCAGCCCTTCGCCCCTGCGTTCATCCCTGGCCCTTTGCCTGCTGGCCGCCAGCCCCTGGCTGCATGCCGCTGAAGGCGGGGTCGGCCGGCCCATCACCGGCCAGCAGATCTACTCCAATGCCGGGATCATCCCCCCGGAACCGGGCTGGGTGATGTCCCTGACCAGCATCTACTACGACGGCGAGCTCAAGGGCAGCGGCCAGGTGCCGATCATCGGCGATCTCAGCTCGGGGCTGAAAATGAAGGTGTCCTACACCATGGGCAACTTCACCCGGGTCTGGGACACCGGCAAGGGCCGCTGGAACTACGCCTCGGCCATCGGCGTGCCGGTGCAGTACACCGACATCCAGGCCAGCCTCACCGGCCCTCGCGGGCGCACGGTGGGCACCCAGGACAGCGGCACCCAGTTCGCCGACCTGCTGGTCACGCCGATCGCCGCCGGCTACCACATCAACCAGCGCGACCACATCGCCCTGTCGCTGCCGATCTACGTGCCCACCGGGGCCTACAACGACAACCGCCTGGCCAACCCCGGGCAGAACAACTACACCTTCATGCCGACCATCGCCTTCACCCACCTGGACGGCAAGGGCGGCGAGTTCAGCCTGATGGGCGCCCTGGAGTTCTACACCCGCAACGACGCCGCCGATTACCGCAACGGCAACATCCTGCGCCTCGATGGCTTGTGGACCCACGGCTTCGCCAGCGGCTGGAACGCCGGGCTGGTGGTCGGTTACATCCAGCAGATCAGCGACGACCAGGGCCCCACCGCCGACAGACTCAACGGCTATCGCGGGCGCTCCGTGGGCGCCGGGCCGACCCTGGGCTGGAGCGGCAAGTTCGCCGACGCCCAGGCCAACATCAGCGCGCGCTGGATCCCCGAGTTCGACACCAAGAACCGCCCCGAGGGCAACGGCGTCAGCGTCAACCTGACCCTGGCCTTTTTCTGACAGGAGTGCGCCATGCCGCATTATCCAAGGGTCCTTGGTGCCCTGCTCGGCCTGCTCTGGGCCGGCGCCCCGCTGCAGGCCGCCGATGAGCTGGAGCCCGGAGCCCTGAGCGCCCTGCAGCAGATGGGCAGCTACCTGCGCGGCCTGCGCCAGTTCGCGATCGAGGCCGACAGCGTCACCGACCAGTTGCTGGAAAGCGGCCAGGCCCTGGAGTTTCGCCACCACACCGAACTGCTGGCCCAACGGCCCGACAGGCTGCGGGTCAGTGTCGACAGCCAGGGCGTGCGGCGCAGCCTGTACTACGACGGCGAAGCCTTCAGCCTCTACGACAGCCGCGGCCACTACTACGCCCAGGCCCCGGCGCCTGCCAGCATCGATGCTCTGGTACAGCGCCTGAGCGACAGCTACGGCATCGAACTGCCCCTGGCGGACCTGTTCCGCTGGGACGCCGACACCGCGCAGAAGGTCGGCCTGAGCGCGGCGCTGTACATCGCCAGCGAGACCCTGGGCGACCAGCGCTGCGCCCACTATGCCTTCCGCCAGAGCGACATCGACTGGCAGTTGTGGCTGCGCGAAGGGCCTCAGCCGTTGCCCTGCCGCCTGGTCATCAGCCGCCGCGACAGCCCCGAGCAGCCGCGCCACAGTGTCGACTATCGCTGGCAGCTCAAGCCGGCGTTGAATGCCGCAAGCTTTGTCTTCAAGCCCCCGACCGGCGCCACGCAAGTGCCACTGCGGCGCCTGGAGCGCAGCGAGCCACACACGCAGGTGCAGCCATGACGCGCAATCATTGGCTGTTGTGCAGCGTGCTCACCCTCGGCCTGTTGCAGCTGTCCGTGGCCCAGGCCTGGCAATTGCGCGGAGGTGGCGGTGGCGCAGCCCGCACCTTCGTCGTGCCCCACGGCGGTGGCGGGCCGGCACCAAGGCCCATGCCCGAGCCACGGCCAATGCCGCCGCCCATGCCCCATCCACCACCGCCGGGGCCGCACCCCGAGCCCGGGCCCCATCCCTATCCGCAACCCCATCCCGGGCCGGGCCCGGGGCCAGGGCCGCATCCTGATCCAGGTCCGGGGCCCGAGCCACGCCCTTACCCCTATCCGGGCCCGGGCCCTGAGCCACACCCCTATCCAGGGCCAGGGCCCCAGCCCTATCCGGGACCGCCGGGGCCACCGCCACCACCGCCCGATCACGCTGATGACTGGTACCACCCCTGGGCCGCAGCGGCGGTGGTCGGCGCCACCAGCGCCGCGGCATTCGCCCTTGGCACCCAGGTCGACAGCGTGCCGCCGGACTGCGTTTCGGTGGTGGCCAGCGGCGTGGCCTATCAACACTGCGGCAACACCTGGTACCAGCCGCAATACATCGGCGGCAGCCTGCGCTACGTGGTCGTGGCAGCCCCCTGGTAATGGCTATGCACAAGGAACCGAGCATGAGCGCACGTAACGATATACAGGCCCTGCAAGCCAGCATCAGCGAAGCGGTGCTGGGCCAGGACGCGGTGATCCGGCAGATCGTCATCGGCCTGCTGGGCAACGGCCACCTGCTGCTGGAAAGCCTGCCCGGGCTGGCCAAGACCCGCACGGTCAAGGCCCTGGCCCGACACCTGGAGGCCAGCATGCGGCGCATCCAGTTCACCCCCGACCTGCTGCCCTCGGACATCACCGGCGCCGAAGTGCTGCACCAGGAACAGGGGCAGAACCAGATCCGCTTCCAGCCCGGGCCGCTGTTCGGCAACCTGATCCTGGCGGACGAGATCAACCGCGCCCCGGCCAAGGTCCAGGCAGCGCTGCTGGAAGCCATGGAGGAACGGCAGATCACCGTGGCCGGCACCAGCCATGCCCTGCCCGAGCTGTTCATCGTCCTGGCGACCCAGAACCCCATCGAGCAGGAAGGCACCTACCCGCTGCCGGAAGCGCAGATGGACCGCTTCCTGATGAAGGTGCTGCTGGACTACCCCCAGCCCGAGGACGAAAGCCAGGTGCTGCGCCTGTTGCGCGCCGAAGAACAGGCCCTGGGCAGCGCCACGCCCGGGGTGCCGGGCTTTGCCTTGTCCCAGGCGGTGATCTTCGATGCCCGCCGCGAAGTCAGCGCGGTGGCCGTGGCCCCGGCCATCGACCGCTACCTGATCGACCTGGTCAACGCCACCCGCCACCCCGCCGACTATCACCCGGACCTGGGGCGCTGGATCGCCATCGGCGCCAGCCCCCGGGGCGGCATCGGCCTGGACCGCTGCGCCCGCGCCGATGCCTGGCTGCAGGGCGAGGCGTTCGTCAGCCCGGACAACGTGCGCAGGGTGCTGCACCCGGTGCTGCGCCACCGCCTGCAACTGAGCTACGACGCGGTGGCCGACGGCGTCGGCGCCGACCAGGTGCTGGACCTGCTGCTGGACAGCGTGGCCATCCCGGCCTGAGGAGAAACGCCATGGCAATGCCACTGCACGAAGCCGACGGGCAGGTCTATGTCGCCCTGAGCCAGCTGATGGCCCTGGAGTTCCAGGCCCGTTGCCTGAGCTTTGTCGCCCGCCAGCCACAAGCCAGCATCCTCGCCGGCAACCACGCCTCACGCCTGCGCGGGCGCGGCCTGAACTTCGACGAACTGCGCCGCTACCAGCCCGGCGACGACCTGCGTCACCTGGACTGGCGTGCCACCTTGCGCACCGGCAAGGCAGTGGTGCGCACCTTCACCGAAGAGCGCGACCGCCCGGCGCTGATCCTGGTGGACCAGCGCATGTCGATGTTTTTCGGCTCGCGGCGAGCCTTCAAGTCGGCCCTGGCCGCCGAACTGGCGGCCCTGGCGGCGTGGATGGTGTTCCAGGCCGGCGACCGGGTCGGCGGCCTGGTGTTCAACGACCAGGGCATCGACAGCATCGCCCCGCTGCGTAGCCGCAAGCGCGTGGAAGCCCTGTGCAGCCGGATCGTCCAGCACAACCAGCAACTGCACGCCGGCAACCCCGACCATGAGGGCGACGGGCAGTTGGACCGGGTGTTGCAGCAATGCCTGAACCTCGCCGCCCACGACCACCTGGTCTGTATCGTCAGCGACTTCGCCGGCACCAGCCCGCGCACCCTGCAGTACCTGCGCCAACTGGCCCGGCACAACGACGTGATCGCCCTGCAGGTCTATGACCCCCTGGCCCTGGAACTGCCGCACAACGGCCGACTGCTGGTGACCCAGGGCCAGCTGCAAGTGGAACTGGCGGTGGAGCAACGCCAGGTGCACCGGCCCCTGGGGGACTTCCTCAGCGGCCGGCTCAAGGACGTGGCCAGCCTGCTGCGTCGCAGCCAGGTGCCGCTGATGATGTTCAGCACGGCCCAGGAGGCCCTGGGGCAACTGCGCAGCGAGCTGGGCAGGCTGGGAGCGCCGCGGCGATGAACCCGACCCTCCCCAGCATCGACCAGTTGCAGGAAATGCCCTTGCCGCCCGCGCCCGCCTACCTGCCGCAGACCTGGGGCTGGGCCGTGCTGCTGGCCCTGCTGGTGCTCGGTGCGTTGGCCTGGGGCGCCTGGCGCTATTGGCGCTGGCGCCGGGATGCCTATCGGCGCGAAGCGCTGGCGCAACTGGCCCGGCTGCAAGCCAGCGCCGACCGCCTCGGCGCCCTGCGCGCATTGCCCGAACTGCTCAAGCGTGTGGCCCTGTCCATGCCCGCCCCCATCAGTCTGCGCAGGGGCCGGCCTGCCGACCCGGATCTTGTCGCAGCCGCCTTCGCTGGCGAGCCAGCGCCTACAACAGCCGAACCGCCCCATACCTCAGGTAGGAGCCGGCTTGCCGGCGAAGCTCTTGCCGCGGCCCACTCCGCCTTGGCTGGCAAGCCGGCCCCTACAGCCCGCCATGGGGTGGCGACACTGCAGGGGGCGGGCTGGCAGGCCTTTCTGCAACAGCATTGTCCGCTGCCGCTGCCCGAGGATTTCAGCCAGCAACTGGCCAGGCTGGCCTATGCGCCCGAGACGCAACTGCTGGCCCTGTCGCCCGCAGAGCAGCAACAGCTGTTCGCCCATTGCCGGACCTGGGTGGAGCAGCACCATGTGGCAGCTTGACTACCCCTGGCTGTTGCTCCTGCTGCCGCTGCCCTGGTTCGGCTACCGCTGGCTGCCCGCCTACCGCGAGGCCCGCAGCGCGGTGCGGGTGCCGTTCTTCGCCGCCATGAGCCGCGCCGTCGGCCAGGCGCCGCAACCGTCCGGCAGCCGCCGCAACCGCGGGCAGTTGCTGCTCAACCTGCTGGTCTGGGCCCTGCTGGTGCTGGCGGTGGCGCGGCCGGTGTGGGTCGAGCCGCCCCTCGAACAGCAGCGGCCGGTACGCGACCTGATGCTCGCCATCGACCTCTCGCAATCGATGCAGACCGAGGATTTCAACGACGCCAACGGCCAGCGGATCGACCGTCTGAGCGCAGTGAAACAGGTGGTCCAGGGCTTTATCCAGCGGCGCACGGACGATCGCCTGGGGCTGATCGTGTTCGGCAGCGGCGCCTTTGCCCAGGCGCCCCTGACCCTGGACCACGCCAGCCTGAGCCTGCTGCTCGAAGACAGCGGCATCGGCATGGCCGGGCCCAACACCGCGATTGGCGACGCCATCGGCCTGGCGCTCAAGCTGCTGGAACAGGCCAATGAGCCGGAGAAAGTGCTGATCCTGCTCACCGACGGCAACGACACCAGCAGCGCCATCACCCCGCAGCACGCCGCCGCCATGGCCGCAGCCAAAGGCGTAGTGATCCATACCATCGGCATCGGCGACCCCAGCGCCGCAGGTGAAGCCAAGGTCGACCTGTCGGCCCTGGAGCAGATCGCCCGGACAACCGGAGGCCGCTACTTCCGCGCCGAGGACCGCAACGCCCTGGACCAGGTCTACGCCACCCTCGACCGCCTCACCCCCCATCAAGTGCAGACCCTGCGCCACCAGCCCAAGCGCGATTTGTTCCACTGGCCCCTGGGCGCGGCCCTGGGCCTGCTGGCGCTGTATCACCTGCTGGCCTGGCTGGCGCCGCGCCTGCGCCCGAGCCGGGTGCGCCCGCCGCAGGAGGCCTGAAATGCAGATCAACCTCAGCGACCTGCACCTCCTGCGCCCACTGTGGCTGCTGCTGATCATTCCCGGGGCCTTGCTGCCCTGGCTCTGGCAGCGCCGGCATGACCTGCAGGCGCGCCTGCGGGGCAGCATTGCCCCCCACCTGCTGACGCACCTGCTGGTCACCCCGCAGGACTCCCAGCGCCTGCGGCCGGTGCATCTGCTCAGCGCGCTGCTGGTGCTCGGCGCCCTGGCCGCTGCCGGCCCGACCTGGGAACAGGACCGCCCGGATTTCCTGCAGAACCGCGCACCGCTGATCATCGCCCTGGACCTGTCTGCCTCGATGAACGCCAGCGACCTGCCGCCCAGCCGCCTGGAGGCCGCCAAGCACAAGCTGCAGCAGCTGGTGCAGCAACGCCGTGGCGCCCGCACCGGGCTGATCGCCTACGCCGGCAGCGCGCACCTGGTGCTGCCGGCCAGCGACGACCCGGCCTTGCTCGACAGCTTCATCCAGGCCCTGGGCAGCGAGCTGATCCAGCGCCCGGGCAAGGATGTGCTGGGGGTGATCCGGCAAGCCCAGCGCCTGCTCCAGGCCGAGCACAGCCCGGGCAGCCTGCTGTTGATCAGCGACGGCGCCGACACCTCGCAATTGGCGGCGATCAAACAGCAACTGGCCGGCAGCCCCTTGCAGGTACTGATCCTGGCGGCCGGCAGCAGCGACGGCGGGGTCATCCGCGATGCCAACGGCCAGCCGCTCACCGACAGTGACGGCCGCCCGCAACTGGGGCGTTTCGACAGCGCCGCGCTCAAGCAACTGGCCGCCGCCAGCGACGCGCCCCTGGGCAGCCTGACCCTGAATGACGACGACCTGGACTGGGTGCAGTTGCATGCCCAGCAGCATTTCACCGCGGCCAACGACACCGACCGGCAACTGCAATGGAAAGACGCCGGCTACTGGCTGTGCTGGCCGCTGCTGCTGTTGGCGTTCTGCTGCGTGCGCCGCGGCTGGAGCCTGAACTGGCTGGGTGCCCTGCTGCTGGGCCTGGGCCTGAGCCTGCAAGCGCCGACGGCCCGGGCCAATGCCCTGGCCGATGCCTTCTTCAGCGCCGACCAGCAAGGCCGCTGGGCCTTCGAACACGGCCACTACCCGGCCGCTGCAGCGCTGTTCACCGATCCCTGCTGGAAAGGCATCGCGGCTTATAAAGCCGCTGACTTCGACCTGGCCCTGGCCAGCTTCGCCCGCCTGGACAGCGCCGCGGCGTATTTCTACCTGGGCAATATCCATGTGCGGCGCTTCAGGTTCGACGAGGCCATCGCCGCCTATCAGCAAGCCCTGAAGTTGCAGCCGCGGTTTGCCGAAGCCCGCGCCAACCTGGCCCTGGCCCAGGCGCTGAAAAAAGACACCGAGAGCGCGCAGCAGAACGCCCCCGAGGTCAAGCCCGATGCCATCAAGTTCGACAAGCCTGCGGGCCAGGGCCAGAGCAAGAAGGTCGAGACCCAGCAGGCCGCCAGCGACGAGCTTTGGCTGCAGAACCTCAACACCTCCCCGGCGGCCTTCCTGCGGCAGAAGTTCAGCCTGCAGGACCTCGACAACACCCCGCCGCAGGTGACGCCATGAACCCGATAGCGTTGAGAGGTCTGTGGGCAGTGGCGCTTGGGCTGCTGCTCTGGGGCTGGCAGGCGCTGGCGGCCGAGCCGCAGTTGCGGGTGCAGGCCCAGTTGCAGCCCGATACCTCGGTGATGGTCGGACAGACCCTGCAGTTGCAGGTCGATGTGCTGACCAATACCTGGTTCACCCAGGCCGCGACCCTGCCGCAGCTGCAACTGCCCGGGGCCCTGGTGCTGGCACCCGACGGCGAAGCCGAGCACTTGAACCAGACCCTCGACGGGCAGCCGTTCTTCGGCATGCGCTACCGCTACCGGATCACCCCGCAACAGGCGCGTTCGTTCCAGATTCCGCCCCTGGTGGTGCGCGCCACCCCGGCCCAGGCCAGCGCCGAGCAGTCGGCGCAGACCCCGCCCCTGGCCTTCAGCGCCAGCCAGCCGCCGGGCTTCGCTCCGGGGGAAGCGGTGCTGGTGGCCGATGATCTGCGCCTGACCCAGGCCCTGCACTGGTCCACGACGCCAGCGGCGGTGGGCGACACCCTGGTCCGCGAACTGACCCTGCAGGCCGACGGCCCACCGGGGTTGTCCCTGCCGCCGCCGCAAACGGCCGCCGTGGCCGGCCTGGAGGCCTACCCGGTGACCCCGCGCATCAGCAACCTGGATGACGGTCGCGGGCATATCAGCGGTGGCCAGCGCATCGATCGCCTGAGTTACAGGATCCAGCGCCCCGGGCACTACCAACTGCCGGCGCTGCGGATCAAATGGTGGAACAGCCGGACGCATCGGGCCCAGGTCAGCGAGGTGCCGGCCTTGAGTTTCGAGGCCACGGCCGCCAGCCGCTATCAGCCGGTGTTTTCCATCAGCGACGATCTCAAGGCCCTGGGCCGGCAAAACCCCTGGCGCATTTCCCAATACCTGGTCGGCCTGGCCCTGCTGCTGGCGCTGAGCGTTTTGGCGCTGTACCTGGGCCGCCCCTGGTGGCAACGCGGGCAGCAGGCCTGGCAACACTGGCGGGCCGCACGCCAGGCCGCCTGGCAGCGCTCTGCCGCCTGGGCCTGGGAACAGCTGCCGGGCCAGCTCAAGCAGCAGCCGCCGCAACTGAGTGCCCTGTACCTGTGGTACCGGCGCAGCAGCGGCCGCCTCGATCTGGCCCGCCTGGGCCCGCGCCTGCGCGCCCTGCTGCAGGCCTGCTATGGCCCTGCGCCCGACACCGCTGCGGCCCTGGAGCAACTGCGCCAGGCGCTGCCGGCGCTGCACGCCGAAGGCACGCCGCACGCCCCTCCACAAGGCCACGGCCTGCGCCCCCTCAACCCCGGTCACGAGAAGGATTTCCCATGACACTTCCAGCCCCCTGGCGCCTGCGCCACCTGCCTCTCCTGCTGCTGTTGCTGGCCGCCCCGCTGCTGGCCCTGGCCAACAGCGACCCCTTGCCCTCGTGGAAGGACGGCCCGAGCAAGCGGCACATTCTCGCCTTCGTCCAGGCGGTGACCACCCAGGGCGGCCCGGACTACGTGAAACCCGCCGAGCGCATTGCCGTGTTCGACAACGACGGCACCCTGTGGAGCGAGCAGCCGGCCTATTTCGAGGTGCTGTTCGCCTTCGACGAAATCAAGCGCCTGGCGCCCCAGCACCCCGAGTGGAAGACCCGCCAGCCGTTCCAGGCGGTACTCGAAGGCGATCACCAGGCCCTGGCCGCCAGCGGCATGCAGGGCCTGCTGCAGATCATTGGCGCCACCCATACCGGCATCAGCAGCGAGGCCTTTATCGACAATGCCCGGCGCTGGCTGGCCGAAGCCCGCCACCCGAAGACCGGGCGGCCGTTCAACCAGATGATCTACCAGCCCATGCTGGAGATGCTCGACTACCTGCGCAGCCAGGATTTCAAGACCTACATCGTCTCCGGTGGCGACACCGCCTTCATGCGCGCCTTCGCCGAAAGCGCCTACGGCATCCCGCCGGAACAGGTGATCGGCAGCAACTTCGTCACCCAGTGGCAGTTCCAGGACGGCCAGCCGTCGATCCTGCGCACCGCCAAGCTGGCCCACAACGACGACGGCCCGGGCAAGCCGGAAAGCATCGACGGGATCATCGGCCGGCGCCCGCTGCTGGCCTTCGGCAACTCCGACGGCGACCTGCAGATGCTGCAGTGGACCGCCGCCGGCAGTGGCAAGCGTTTCATGGGGCTGGTGCACCACACCGACGCAGCGCGCGAGTGGGCCTACGACCGCAAGTCCCAGGTCGGGCGCCTGGACCAGGCCCTGGATCAAGCACAGCAGCACGGCTGGACCCTGGTGGACATGGCCGCCGAATGGCGGCGGATCTACCCCTTCGAGCCCCTGGCACCCGAGCAAGCGCAATGACCACAGGAGCACTAACAACAGACGTAAGGCAGGACAGCACTCAACGTGGCTCGCCCCAGGCGAGCGAACCCGAAAAGGAGCAAGTCAGATGACGTGCATACGCAAGTGGCTACCCAAGGCCGCCCTGGTGGCGACCGCGGTGATGGCGTTCTCGGCAACTGCCGGGGCGGCAGAGAAACCCAATATCCTGGTGATCTTCGGCGACGATATCGGCCAGACCAATATCAGCGCCTATTCCATGGGCGTGGTCGGCTACAAGACGCCGAACATCGACCGCATCGCCAAGGAAGGCATGCTGTTCACCGACTACTACGCGGAGAACAGCTGCACCGCCGGGCGTTCTTCCTTTATTACCGGGCAGACGCCGCTGCGCACCGGGCTGTCCAAGGTGGGCATCCCCGGGGCCCCGGTGGGCCTGCAAAAACGCGACATCACCATCGCCCAGGCGCTGAAGTCCCAGGGCTACGCCACCGGCCAGTTCGGCAAGAACCACCTCGGCGACCGGGATGAGTACCTGCCCACCGCCCACGGGTTCGACGAGTTCTTCGGCAACCTCTACCACCTCAACGCCGAAGAGGAGCCCGAGCGCCCCTACTGGCCCAAGGACGACCCGGACTTCGTCAAGGCCAACTCGCCACGCGGGGTGATCCACAGTTTTGCCGACGGCAAGATCGAAGACACCGGCGCCCTGACCAAGAAACGCATGGAGACCATCGACGACGAAACCACCGCCGCCGCCCAGGCCTTCATCGAGAAGCAGGCCAAGGCCGACAAGCCGTTCTTCGTCTGGATGAACACCACGCGCATGCACGTGTTCACCCATGTGCGCGAGTCCATGGCGGGCCAGAGCGGCATGCCCGGCAACGAATACGCCGACGGCATGGTCGAGCACGACAACGATGTGGGCAAACTGCTCAAGACCCTCGACGACCTGAAAATCGCCGACAACACCATCGTCGTCTACACCACCGACAACGGACCCAACCAGTTCTCCTGGCCAGATGCGGCGACCACGCCGTTCCGCAACGAGAAGAACTCCAACTGGGAAGGCGCCTACCGGGTGCCGGCGATGGTTCGCTGGCCGGGCAAGGTCAAGGCCGGGGAAGTCTCCAACGAGATGTTCTCGGGGCTCGACTGGTTCCCCACCCTGCTGGCGGCGGCCGGCGACAACGGGGTCAAGGACAAGCTACTCAAGGGCTGGGCCCCCAGCACCGGTGGCGCCAGCTTCAAGGTGCACCTGGACGGCTTCAACCAGTTGCCCTACCTGACCGGCCAGCAGCCCAAGGGGGAACGCCACGAGTTCTACTACTTCAACGATGACGGGGTGCTGGTGTCGATGCGCTTCGACAACTGGAAAGTGGTGTTCTGCGAGCAGCGCCAGCCGGGAGGGTTCCGGGTCTGGAGCGAGCCGTTCGTATGCCTGCGGGTGCCGAAGATCCTCAACTTGCGGATGGACCCCTACGAGCGGGCGGACGTGGTCTCCGACCAGTTCTATGACTGGAACACCAAGAACGTCTACCTGGCCGGGGTAGCGGTGACCAAGTCGGCGAAGTTCCTCGAGACCTTCATCGAATACCCACCGAGCCAGAAACCGGCGAGCTTCAGCATCGATCAGATCCGCGCTGCGGTGGATGCCAAGATCGCCGAGAAAATGAAGGCTCAACCGGCCCAATGACCCGACGCCGCCCGTCCCACCGGGCGGCCTCTCCCCCCACACAGCAGGCGTCGGCTTGCCAACGAAGAGGCCCGCAAGCCCTGCGCCATCCTCGACAACGCCTTCGCTGGCAAGCCAGCGCCTACGGACGGGCACGCATATTCCCTGTAGGAGTCGGCTTGCCGACGAAGAGGCCCGCAAGCCCTGCGCCATCCTCGACAACGCCTTCGCTGGCAAGCCAGCACCTACGGACGGGTACGCATATTCCCTGTAGGAGTCGGCTTGCCGACGAAGAGGCCCGCAAGCCCTGCGCCATCCTCGACAACGCCTTCGCTGGCAAGCCAGTTCCTACGGGCGGGCACGCATGTTCCCTGTAGGAGTCGGCTTGCCGACGAAGACGTCCGCAAGCCCTGCGCCATCCTCGACAACGCCTTCGCTGGCAAGCCAGCTCCTACGGGCGGGTACGCATACTCCCTGTAGGAGTCGGCTTGCCGACGAAGAGGCCCGCAAGCCCTGCGCCATCCTCGACAACACCTTCACTGGCAAGCCAGCTCCTACGGACGGGCACGCATGTTCCCTGTAGGAGTCGGCTTGCCGACGAAGACGTCCGCCAGTCTTGTACTACGCTTGAGTCCGCATTCGCCGAGACTCCGGCACCTGCCAATCCGTAGGGCATTTCGATTTCTGCATAAGGCCATGGAACATGAGTTCTCCCCTCTCGCGGCCACACCTTGCCAGCCACAGCCTCGACACCCGCGCGCAGTGGTTTCCGGCACTGCTGTTATTTGTCTCCGGCACCGCGGCGCTGATCTTCCAGGTGCTGTGGATCAAGCAACTGTCCCTGGTGGTGGGGGTCGAGGTCTATGCCATCACCACCGGTATCAGCGCCTTCTTCGCCGGGCTGGCCCTGGGCGGCTGGCTGTTCGGCCGCCTGGCCGACCGGGTGGGCAACCCCTGGCGCCTGTACGCGCTGCTGGAGTTGCTGGTGGCGCTGACGGCCGTGGGTGCGACCCTGGCCCTGGCCGGCGCCGCCGCGCCCTTCGCTGAATTGGCCCTGCACCTGGGCCTGCTGGCCTGGGGCCTGCCGCTGCTGCTGGTGGGCGCCCCGGCGGTGCTGATGGGCGGCACCCTGCCGGTGCTGGTGCGGGCCCTGGCGGCCGACCCGAGGCAACTGGGCCGCGCCGCTGGCAGGCTGTACGCGGCCAACACCGCCGGGGCAATTGCCGGCACCCTGCTCAGCGCCTTTGTGCTGATTGCCACCCTCGGCGTGCGCGGCAGCGCCCTGGCCGCAGCACTCCTGAACCTGCTGGCGGCCCTCGGTGCCCTGGCCCTGCGACAACCGCAGGCCCTGCCCGCCAGCGCGCCGGCAAAGCTGGTCCGCAACCCGCCGCCGGCACGACTGGCCCTGCTGCTGTACAGCATCGCCGGCGGCGTGGCCCTGGGCTACGAGGTGGTCTGGTCGCAGTCCATCGTGCCGTTCATGAGCACCCGCACCTACGCCTTTGCCGTAGTCCTGGCCACCTACCTGGGCGGGCTGTTCCTGGGCAGCAGCCTGATGGCTTCGCGGGCCGACCGGGTGCGTGACCCCTGGGGCCTGTTCGGCCTGCTGATTGCCGGTGCCGGGCTCCTGGCCCTGCTGGAGATGGCGCTGCTGGGGCGCTGGCTGATCCTCGCCCAGACCCAGGTCGAAGCCCTCATCCTCAGCCTGGGGGGCAGCCCGCTGCTGGGCATGAGCGGGCGCTTTGCCGTGGCCGCGCTGTGCATCGTGTTCCTGCCCACCCTGCTGCTGGGGGCGGCCTTCCCCCTGGCCCTGCGCCTGTGCTGTGACGGCCGCGCAGTGGGCCGCGACGTTGGCGCCGTGCTGGCCTGCAACACCCTGGGCGGGATCATTGGCGTGGCCCTGTGCGGCTTTGTGCTGATCCCCTGGCTGGGGCTGGTGCGCACCCTGGGGCTGCTGGCGCTGATCGCAGCGCTGGTGGGCCTGCTTGCCGTGCGCCAGGGCCCCGGGGTACGCAAGGGCCGGCGCCAGGGGGTGGTTGCCCTGGGGCTGCTGTCCCTGGCCGTGGCCCTGCTGACCCCGCCCCAGCGCCTGGCGCAACTGTTGCCCGGGGCCCGCCACGCCGAACTGAGTTTCTACCAGGAAGGCCGCGGCGCCACGGTGGCGGTGGTGACCCAGGGCCAGCCCGAGCGGCGCTTCCATCGCCTGTATATCCAGGGCGTGTCGAACACCGGCGATGCCATGCCATCACTGCGCTACATGCGCATCCAGGCCCTGCTGCCGCTGCTGATCCACAACGGCGAACCGCGCTCGGCGCTGGTGATCGGCTTCGGCACCGGGATCACCGCCGGGGCCTTGCTGCGCTACCCGGGGCTGGAACAACGGGTGGTGGCGGAATTGCTGCCGGCGGTACTGCAAGCCGCGCCGCTGTTCCAGGGCAACTTCAATGCCGCCAGCGATCCGGGCATACAGATCCGCCTGCAGGACGGGCGCCAGGAACTGCTGCGCAGCCCGCAGAACTATGACCTGATCACCCTGGAACCGCCGCCGCCCTCCGCTGCCGGGGTGGTCAACCTGTACTCCCGGGACTTCTACCAACTGGCCGCGCGGCGTCTCAACACTCAAGGCCTGGTGGCCCAATGGCTGCCCCTGCCGACCCAGAACAGCGAAGACTCCCGCGCCCTGGTGCAGAGCTTCCTCGAGGTCTTCCCCTACGCCACCCTGTGGACCAGCGAGTTCCACGAGATGCTGCTGGTGGGTTCCCTGGACCCCATCGAGCTGGACGCGGCCAGGATCGAGCGGCGCTTTGCCCAGGACAGCGTGCGCAGCGCCCTGGGGGAAGTCGGGGTCGATTCCGCCCAGGCGCTGCTGGCCACCTGGGTCAGCGACCGCGATGGCCTGCAGCGCTTTGCCGGCGATGCCCCGGCGGTCACCGATGACCGGCCGCACATCGAGTACGCACCCTGGGTGCGCCCACGGGAGATCATCCGGGTTCTGCCGGAGCTGCTGAACCTGCGCCATCCACCGGTGCTGGTGAATGTCAGCCCCGAGTTTCGCCAGCGGATGAACCAGGAAAGCCGCAACCTGATGCAGTTCTACCGCGCCAGCCTGCACGCCTATGATGGCGACCGCGAAGCCTGGGCCCGGGAGATCCGCGAGCTGCTCCAGGTCGATGGCGGCAACCCCTACTACCGCTGGTTCGTCGGCCAGTGAGCTGAAGCGCCCATCCCGGGCCGCGGCATGCGGCCTGGGACTTTTTTTCAGGAAACCGGTAGGGTGCGCGGTTTCAGCGCGCCTGTGCCCGGGCGCGGCGGTCTTTCATGGAGTCGTACCGCCCAATGAGTTGCTGGACCCTGCTCGGCCTGCCGGCCACGACCGATACCCGCACCATCAAACGCCACTACGCCAGGCTGCTCAAGCAGACCCGCCCGGATCAAGACCCGGTGGCGTTCCAGCGCCTGCGCGAAGCCTATGAATCGGCGCTGGAGCAAGCCCGCTGGCTGGGCATGCAGGAGCAGGATCCACACCCGGACGAAGCCCCGGTGCCGCTGGCCGTGCAGGCGCCGCACGGCCCAAAGCCGTTGTCGCCGGCGCAGCGAGTCGCCCCCTTGCTGGAGGGCATCCGCATCGAGCAACTGGACCTGCGCTATCAGCAGGCAATCGAGAGCGACTGCCTGCTGGAGTTCGAGCTGGGCCTGTTGCGCCACTGCGTGGAACGCCCGGAACAGTCGCAACAGCTGCTGGCCTGGGCCTTTGTCACGTTCCACTGGCTCAGCGCCTGGCAGCGCCTGGAACTGCCGGAGTACCTGACCGAAGCCTTGTTGGAACAGTGCCAGGAAAAGCTCTTGCAGCCCCTGCAGGACGCCCTGGCCCAACGCGACGACCAGGCCCTGCTCCAGGCCTACGCGCGACGCCAGCAGCAGCCCTGGCTGAACAGCCTGGACCAGGGCCAATGGTTCAACCTGCAACTGGTGCAGTTGCTGCTCAACAGCCCCTACTGGTCCAGCCCGGGGTTCGCCGCGGTGTGTGCTGGTCAGGGCTGGCACAACGGTGAGGACAACTCCTGCCCGGCGCTGGAATGGGCGCGCCTGAAAACCCGTGACGAAGCACCGGTATTCATTGCCCAGCAGCAGGCCCTGGCCACGCAGGCGCCGGCCAGCCCGCAACAGCGCGCCGCCTACCTGCTGCTGGCGCCCATCAGTTTTACCCGTCGGCGCAATTTTGCCCGGCGCCTGCGCCCCGATGACTGGGCCTGCTGCCGCCAACTGAGCTCGCGGCTGCACGCCAATCACCCCGAGGTATCGGCCGGCATGCCCGGCGGCACGCCGTTCTTCTGGCGCGACTGGGAGTTCGCCTTCAACACCTGGCCCATGTACCTGGGCATGGTCCTCGCCTGCCTGCTGGGGGCTGTGGCCCGCTATGCGCCGCAAGCCGCCAGCCTGGGTGAAATCATCGGCGTGACGCTGTTCTGGAGCACCTGTTTTGCCGGCGCCGGGGCCCTGCTGGGGTGGCTCTGGCAGCCTCTGGCTCAGCGCCTCTGGGTGCGCGACCAGGCACTCGGCGCACGCCTGCCGCGCTGGCTCGACCCGGACCGCGAGGTGCTGATCCTGCGCGACCTGCTGCCGGCCCTGCTGCTCAGCAGTGCCCTGGGGTACTTCTGCGGCCCGCTCAGCGCTGCCACTTACCTGGCCGTGCTGCTGGGGGTGGCGATCCTGCGGCGCCGCGAACTCAAGGCCCCGGCTTCCTGGGAAAAAGCCGCGCCCTGGCGCCGACGGCTGTTGATCGGCCTGGGCTGCATGGTGCTAGTGGCAGGCCTGGGCAGCCTCCAGCTGTTCACCAGCCAGCGCACGCTCAAGCCCAACCAGGGCCTGCAGCAATGGAGCGAACGCCTGTGCGCGCGCATGCCCGCCAATGCCGAGGGTTGCGCGGCCCCGGCCAGCGCCCGCCAGTGGTACGGCCAGGAGGGCACGCCATGAAGCCCGACTGGTTGCTGCCCATCGGCCTGGGTCTGGGGCTGACGCTGGTCGGCCTGGCCGGGGCCAGCAAGCCCCTGGTGCACCTCGACCTGTGGCTGGACCGCCTGGACAGCCCGGCCACCGCCCAGGCCAATGCACTGGCGCCGATCATCAACTGCATGAACCAGCTGGACGTGCCCTGGCGCATGGCCCATGAGGCCTTCCTGGCCGAGGGCGCACCCCGGGCCAAGGCGACCGGCGCCTTCGACCTGAGCCCCAATGGCGGTCAGGACATCGACGCGCTGCAGCGCTTCGTCTGCACCCGCCACATCACCGAAAAACTGCAGTCCCTGGCCCCGGACAGCCCCCTGCTCGCCGCCACCGAAGACTATCTGCAAGTGCTCGGCCCCTTCGCCGCCCTGACCAAGGATGCCTACATGCAGCGCCGGGGCTTTGGCCGGCCCCTGGACGAGGCGCAACTGGATGAATTTGCCCGCCAGCTGGCGCAACAGAGCGAGGCTTACCTGGAAGCTTCCAATGCCGTGCGCCAGTTGCTCCCGGCCCTGGATATCGAGCCGCGCAGCGAACAGTTGCTGCGCCTGGAACAGCGCTTGGGGCGCACTGCCCACTGGGCGCTGCTGGAGTACATGATCCAGGCCCGCAGCACCGTGGAATTTCTCGAACAAGGCGTACGCCAGCAGAGCCTGACCCCGGACGAGCTGGAAGAAGTCACCCGCCAGTTGCGCTACGCCTGGGACGCCCGTCAGCCGTTTCTCAAGATCGACCCGACGGACAAGAACACCGAGCAGGTGCTGTACCTCTGGCAACTGATCGCCCAGCCCGGCGAACAGTACCTCAAGGCCCTGGACACCCTGCACCGCGACTGGCGGGCGCACGCCGAGCCGCAACGCCTGAGCGACGATTACCACGCGGTCACCCAGGGCTACGACCAGATGCTCTACCACTACAACAAGCTGGCCCGTAAACAGTACTGAAGCGCAACGACGGCCACGGCCCTTTCAGGTGCCGCGGCCGTCAACGGTCGGTCATTTTTTCTTCAGTTGCAGGTAGGACTGGTGCATGTCCGAAGCCCAGCCGTCGATCACGTTCTTCACGTCGCTGGCCTGCATCACCTGGGTATCGTTCTCCAGGGGCTTGCCGGTGCCTTTGCGGACCACTTCGGCAATCACCGCGTGGGTGCTGCCATCCAGGAACGCCGCCTCGGTGGCCAGGGTGGTTTCCTGGTCGCGGATGCCACTGGCGGTGCTCACCGCCGCCGCCACCAGGGCCACGGGAATGATTTCATAAGGCTTCAGGCCCTCGGTCTTGCTGGTGACGGCGGTAATCGCCGCGCGCACCACGATCACCCCCGGGCCCGGGCCGGTGGCCAGCGGCAGGGATTTGCTCACCTCGCGCTGCAGTGCCTGGTCGTAATAGCGGGTGATGGCGGTCAGGGTGCTCTGGGGGATCTTCGCCGTCGGCTGCGGTTGCGGATAGAACTGGGTCGGTTCGATGTACACGCTGCTGTAGTTGCTCAGCTTGAGCTTGGGATCGATCCAGCGCATCACCTCCACCCCGGACGGCGACTTGGCTTCCTTGAGCTGGCTGTAGTCGCTGAGAAACCCGGAGTACTCGTCAGGCTGGGGCACTTTGCTGGAACAGCCCACCATCCCGAGGGTGGCGAGGCACAGCGTGCTGAGGGTCAGAGCAAGCTTCATGTGTAACTCCTGTAGGTGCAGCAGCCAGGGACTGGCTAGGGGGAAATTAAGGTATAGCCAAAAGCCGGCGCTTTGCCCCGCCGGCGCGGGTTGTTTGTCACGGCTTGCGGGCTGATTCACAGCCCGGATTTGACAGACCGGTAGCTGCCGTCAAAGCTCCATCGAGCCTGAGAGAGCCGATCAAGGCAGCGCATTCTGGATACGGACGTCGTAATGCCCAAGCCGAAGAAGAATAACCCACGCCCAACACCCCCTGATTCCACTGCAGCTTCGCCCCACCGCTACCTGTTCCCCTTCGGCGCCCTGCTGTTGCTGCTGGTGCTCGGCGGGCTCGGCTGGTTCCTGCTGGCCGAACCGCCCCGCCTGGCGGCGCCGCCGGTGGCTGCGGCCCCGCCCCCCGCGCAGCCCAAGGCGGTGCCGGCGCTGCCGGCCGCCCACTACGTCGATGAACAGGCCTGCCAGGGCTGCCACCAGGCCCAGGCCAGGGACTGGCAAGGCTCGCACCATCAACTGGCGATGCAGGAGGCCAACCCGCAGACGGTGCTGGGCAATTTCAATGAACAGCGTTTCAAGGCCGCAGGCGAAAGCACCCGGTTGTTTCGCCGCGGGGCCGAGTTCTGGGTCAACACCCCCGGCGCCGACGGCAGGCCCGCGGACTTCAAGGTGGCCTACACCTTCGGCATCGAACCCTTGCAGCAATACCTGATCGAGGTCGGCCAGGGGCGCCTGCAAGCCCTGGGCGTGGCCTGGGATAGCCGCAAGCAGCAGTGGTTCCACCTGTATCCGGGCCAGGGCGTTAATTTCAAGAACCCGCTGCACTGGAGCAAGCCCAGCCAGAATGCCAACTTCATGTGTGTGGAATGTCACACCACCGGCTACCAGCGCAATTTCAGCGCCAGCCAGGAGCGCTTCGACAGCCGCTGGAACAGCCTCGGCGTTGGCTGCCAGGCCTGCCACGGCCCGGCCTCCAACCATCTGCAGGCCACGGCCAGCAACGCCACCCTGGCCAACGCCGGCTTCGCCGTGGACCTCAAGGCCGCAAGCGCCACCCAGGAGATCGAGACCTGCGCCCGCTGCCACGCCCGACGCGCGCCCCTGGGCGACGGCTACCACGTCGGCCAGCGCTTGATGGATGACTACCTGCCCAGCGCCCTGACCCGGGAGCTGTACGCCCTGGACGGCAAGATCAAGGACGAGGTGTTCGAGTACGGCTCCTTCGCCCAGAGCAAGATGTTCGACAAGGGGGTGCGCTGCAGCAATTGCCACAACCCCCACAGCACCCAGCTCAAGGCCCCGGGCAACGCCGTATGCCTGCAATGCCACAACCCCGCCGGCAAGGGCACGGCAGCCGGCATCGACGGACGCGGGTTGCAGGCCAAGAATTACGATGCCCCCGAGCATCACCGGCACACCCCGGGCCAGCCCGGTGCGCAATGCGTGGACTGCCATATGCCGGGCAAGGTCTACATGGGCAATGACTATCGCCATGACCACAGCTTCAGCCTGCCCAATCCGCTGCGGGCGCAGAAGCTTGGCACCGCCGATGCCTGCCTGAGCTGCCACCAGGGGCCACAGGCCGGCGAACGCATCAGCCGGCAGTTCCAGCTATGGACCGCCAACAGCCCACCCCAGCCACCGCGCTACGACGACAGCCTGTGGCTGATCCGCGGCGGCCGGCCAGGGGCGGCCCAGGCGCTGCAGGAGCAACTGCAGCGCAGCGATCTGCCAGCGATCCAGCGGGCCACCCTGCTGGCCGAACTGGCCAACTATCCCAGCGCCCAGGCACTGCAACTGGCCACCCAGGCCCTCGGGCATGCACAGCCCCAGGTGCGCGAAAGCGCAGTGCGAGCCACCAGCGCCCTGGTGCCGCCGGCCGAACGCGGCCCGCTGCTGGTGCCCCTGCTGCAAGACCCGGTCAAGGCCGTGCGGATCGCCGCGGCTCGCGATCTGCTGGGCGCCGCACGCAATGGCCTGGGCCCGGCTCAAGGGGCCTGGGACAAGGCCCTTGGCGAATATGAAGCGGTGCAGTTGAGCCTCGTGGAGCGGGCCGAAGCCAACCTCAACCTGGCCATGCTCTACCAGGCCAGCGGTCGCGGCGCCGAGGTCGAACCCTACCTGCGCGCAGCCCTGCGCCGCGACAGCGACTTCTTCCCGGCCCTGGTGACCCTCGGCCAGTGGCTGGAAGCCAACGGCCGCAGCCAGGAGGCGCAGCAACTGCTGGCCCAGGCCCTGCAACAACACCCGGGGTCGGCGCTGTTGCAGCACACCCAGGGCCTGAGCCTGATTCGCCGTGGAGACACTGCCCAGGCCATGGCCGCCCTGAAAGAGGCTGCCGAGCTGGAACCGCAGAATGGCCAGTACGCCTATGTGCTGGCGGTGGCCCTGCATGACAGTGGCCAGGAGGACGCTGCCAACCGTCAACTGGAAACCCTGTTGCAGCACCTGCCAACCCAGCGCAACGCGCGCCTGAGCCTGATCCAGTACTACCTGGAGAGCGGCCAGGAACCCAAGGCCCAGGCACTGATGCAGCAATGGAAACAGCTCAACCCCGGGGACCCGGCGCTGCAATAGGTGGGCTGGCAAGGAGGGCTCGGTTACCCGAGCCCCCTACCAAAACCAACAAACAAGATTAAATATCAGCTTTAATGCATTGTTTTTAAACGATTATTTATTCTAGAAATTACATTAACTTGAGCGGTTGGCCGCCAGCCTCAGCGCCGACGGAACAGCGGCCGCGGCTCGATCACCGAGCGCCCATACAGCACGCTCATCCCTGCCAACCCTTTGAGTGCGTCCAGCGCGCACTTGTCTTCACGCACGGCAAAACTGTCGAAACCGCATTGGCGCATATGGCTCAACTGGTCACGCAGTACATCGCCAATCGCTCGCAGTTCGCCCATCCAGCCCAGGCGAGTGCGCAGCAGGTAGGCCTGGCTGTAGCCACGGCCATCGCGAAAGCTCGGGAAGTCCACGGCGATCAGCGGGATCAGCTTGAGCCAGGGCTTGAGGCTTTCCACCTCGTCGTCCGGGCCGATCCACACCCCGTCCCGGGCCGGGTGGTGCTCGATGCGGCGCATCAGCCACAGGGCCAGGGGCAGAATCAGCGGCCCGCCTGGCAAGGCGTCGTCGACCCCGCGCACCAGGCTCCAGGCATCGTCTTCCACCAGTTGGGCCTCGCCTTCGTGCAAACGCAGCAGGTTGTTCATGCCAGCGCCTCCAGGGCCTTGGGGTAGACCCGCTCCTTGAACGGCTCCAGGCCGATGCGCTGCAGGGTCTCGACGAAGGGTTCGTCGCTTTCCCGGTAGCGTACGAAGGTGGCGATGATGCGTTCGATCACCTCGGGGATTTCCTCGGCGCTGAAGGACGGGCCGATCACCTTGCCCAGGGCGCTGTCACGGCCCTTGGCCCCGCCCAGGGTGACCTGGAACCACTCGCTGCCGTTCTTGTCGACGCCGAGGATGCCGATATTGCCGATGTGGTGGTGGCCACAGGCGTTCATGCAGCCGGAAATGTTCAGGCTGATGTCCCCCAGGTCGTGGAGGTAGTCCAGGTCGTCGAAGCGCTGCTGGATGGCCAGGGTAATGGGGATCGAGCGGGCGTTGGCCAAGGCGCAGAAGTCACCGCCCGGGCAGGCGATGATATCGGTCAGCAACCCGGCGTTGGCGGTGCCCAGGCCGTGCTCGCAGGCCCGCTGCCACAGCTCGAACAGGCGCGACTTGGGTACATCCGGCAGGACGATGTTCTGTTCGTGGGCAATGCGGATCTCGCCAAAGCCGTAGTCCTCGGACCATTCGGCCACCGCGTCCATCTGCTGGCCGGTGACGTCCCCCGGTGGCGAAGCCGGGCCCGGTTTGGTCGACAGCACCACGCAGGTGTAGCCCGGCACCTTGTGCGGGTGCACGTTGCGCGCCACCCAGCGGGCGAAGGCCGGGGACTCGGCCAGGTGGCTGCCGTACTCCAGGTCGGTGTCCGCCAGGCGCTCGTAGATCGGCGGCACAAAGGCGCTGGCCACCCGCTGGTATTCGTCCTCGGTGAGTTGCGCCGGGCCGTCCCTGAGGTGCTGCCACTCCTCCTCCACTTCCCTGGCGAAGGCCTCGATGCCCAGGGCCTTGACCAGGATCTTGATCCGCGCCTTGTACTTGTTGTCGCGCCGGCCGTAGCGGTTGTAGACCCGCAACACCGCTTCGACATAGGACAGCAAGTGCTGCCAGGGCAGCCCGTCGCGGATCTGCAGGCCGAGGATCGGCGTGCGCCCCAGGCCGCCGCCGACTATCACCCGCAGGAGCATCTCGCCGCTGCGGGCGCGGTAAAGATAGAGGCCGATGTCGTGCATCATGATCGCCGCGCGGTCTTGCTTGGCCGAGCAGATGGCGATCTTGAACTTGCGCGGCAGGAACAGGAATTCCGGGTTGATGGTGGACCACTGGCGCAGGATCTCCGCCAGGGGGCGCGGGTCCAGGTATTCATCGCCGGCCACGCCGGCAAAGGCTTCGGTGGTGATGTTGCGCACACAGTTGCCGGAAGTCTGGATGGCGTGCATCTCCACTTCGGCCAGGCGCTGCAGGATGTCCGGCACCTGGGCCAGCTCGATCCAGTTGAACTGCAGGTTCTGCCGGGTGGTGAAGTGGCCGTAGCCGCGGTCGAAGTCCCGGGCGATGCTGGCCAGGGTGCGCATCTGCCGGGCGCTGAGGGTGCCGTAGGGAATCGCCACCCGCAGCATGTAGGCGTGCTTCTGCATATACAGGCCGTTCTGCAGGCGCAGGGGCAGAAACTCCTCCTCGCTCAGTTGGCCGCCCATGAAGCGCTCGACCTGGTCGCGAAACTGCGCCACCCGCTCAAAGACCAGGGCCCGGTCATAGTCGTCGTACTGATACATGTCCCTACCTCATCGAAGCTGATCGTGCTCTAAACGGCGCGTGGTGTGAGGAGGCGACTATGCGCGTACGGCGCAGAACGTTACAGATTCAGGTAAAAACTAAAAAACCATATCAGCCAGCGCCACGACACCGTGAACATGAGGAAAATCTGATCCGTATTAATGTGGTTTTTCTGAGCCTGTTTTGTTTCCCCGCTGATTCCTACAGTGCACCCCGTGCCAGACCGGGTGGCCTGGCAAGACTTTGCAACCGTGGAAGCATTGACCATGAACTCAGCAACAATCGGACAGGCCTACAACTACAAGGTGGTTCGCCAATTCGTCGTCGCAACAGTGGTATGGGGCGTGATCGGCATGGCCATGGGGGTGTGGATCGCCTCGCAACTGGTGTGGCCGGAAATGAACCTCGACCTGCCCTGGACCAGCTTCGGCCGCCTGCGGCCCCTGCACACCAGCCTGGTGATCTTCGGCTTCGCCGGCAGCGCCCAGTTCGCCGCCAGCTACTACGCGGTACAGCGCACCTGCCAGGTGCGGCTGTACTCCGACAGCCTCGCCGCCTTCACTTTCTGGGGCTGGCAATCGGTGATCGTGATCATGCTGGTCACCCTGCCCCTGGGCTACACCACCACCAAGGAATACGCCGAGATCGAATTTGCCGGCGCGGTGTGGATGGCGGTGGTCTGGGTGGCCTACGCCATCGTGTTCTTCACCACCGTGGTGCGGCGCAAGTGTCAGCACATCTACGTCGGCAACTGGTTCTTCGGCGCCTTCATCCTGGTGATCGCCATGCTCCACGTGGTCAACCACCTGTCGATCCCGGTGGACTGGTTCAAGTCCTACCCGGTGTACTCCGGCGCCACTGACGCCATGGTCCAGTGGTGGTACGGCCACAACGCCGTGGGCTTCTTCCTGACCACCGGCTTCCTGGGAATGATGTATTACTTCGTGCCCAAGCAAGTAGGGCGCCCGGTGTACTCCTATCGCCTGTCCATCGTGCACTTCTGGGCGCTGATCACCCTGTACATCTGGGCCGGCCCCCACCACCTGCACTACACCGCCCTGCCGGACTGGGCCCAGTCCCTGGGCATGGCCATGTCGCTGATCCTCCTGGCCCCGAGCTGGGGCGGCATGATCAACGGCATGATGACCCTGTCGGGCGCCTGGCATAAGCTGCGCACCGACCCGATCCTGCGCTTTCTGGTGCTGTCCCTGGCGTTCTACGGCATGTCGACCTTCGAAGGCCCGATGATGGCGATCAAGACCGTCAACGCCCTGTCCCACTACACCGACTGGACCATCGGCCACGTGCATGCCGGGGCCCTGGGCTGGGTGGCGATGATCACCTTCGGCGCCATCTACCACATGGTGCCCAAGGTCTTCGGCCGCGAGCAGATGTACAGCGTGCCGCTGATCAACCTGCACTTCTGGCTGGCGACCATCGGCACCGTGCTGTACATCGCCTCGATGTGGGTCAACGGCATCACCCAGGGCCTGATGTGGCGCGCGGTCAACGAGGACGGCACCCTCACCTACTCCTTTGTCGAGGCGCTGGTGGCCAGTCATCCGGGCTTTATCGTGCGCTTCGCCGGTGGCGTGTTCTTCCTCAGCGGCATGCTGCTGATGGCCTACAACACCTGGCGCACCGTCCGCGTGGCCGATGAAAAACTCGCCCTGAACGACGCCCAGATCGCCTGACCACTCTTGCCACGCCGGTCATCGCGACCGGCGCCGGCATTTCAGGAAGCCAAATGCTGATGGACATTCTCTTCAACCTGCTGGGGGTGGCGTTCCTCTACCTCTGCATCGAGTACTGCCTGCGCCACCAGAGCGCCAAGAGCCTGGACGAGGCCAGCCTGATTCCTTTCGCCGATGATCCGGACGTGGCGCGCCGGGTCGAACTGGCCACCGGCAAGAAGATCAACGCCGTGGCCCCGGAGGAAGCCAAGCCGGGCTGGATCAACCTCGACATGTAGCCCCCCCGGCTTGCCGGCGAAGAGGCCCGCAAGACCTGCACATGGCCGGCGAGCGCCTTCGCTGGCCAGCCAGCTCCTGCAGTAGGTGGCGGTCAGGCGCGCTCGCGGGGGATCAGGCTCTGCAACTGAGCGGCGAGGAAATTGCCGTCAAAGGCAAAGACGTCAGGGTCCTTCAGGCCGTTGGTCTTGCGCCATTGCCAGTCGCCCGACGCCTCGCCTACCAGGGACACGCTGCCCAGGCGCGCCGCAGTCAGGCCGATCACCGCCAGGGAAATCTGCCCTTGGGGGCCCATCACATCCGGCACGAACTCCACCGGTTTGCCGGCGATGTGGATGGTCAGCTTCTCGCTCTTGAAGGTCGAGACCTCCAGCGGCACCGCGGGGCTGAAGGCCACATAAGGCTCGCGCTGCAACGCCAGCAGGTCCGGCAGCAATACCGGCGCCAGCCAGTCTTCGATCTGCCCGAACAATTGATGAATGCGACGCGCCCAGACCACCGACTGGCTGTCGAACAGCTGCTTCTTGTGGGCTTCACTGGCCGCGTAGTGGCGCAGCATCTCGCCCAGTTGCTGGATATCGTCCATTGCGCTGTGTCCCTGGCTTCGACCTTTGAGAACAGCAGGTCGCCGGCCCTGAGCATGGCAGATGCCGGTGTCGGGCGTTGAGTTGTTTGCCCGCCGGCTCGCCGATCCCTGTAGCTGCGACCAGCGATGATGATCCTGCGGGACGCTGGCGGCGATCAGCGGCGGAGCATTACCAGGCAAAAGCTACGGCGCGGTATCCGCCGCTCGGCGCTGAAACTGCAGCCGGTACTGACGCGGCGTCAGGCCAGTGGCCTGGCGCAAGGCGCTGCCCAGGTGGGACTGATGGGCAAAACCACAGTCCTGGGCAATCGCCGCCAGGGGCAGGTCGGTGTGCTCCAGCAGACGCCGGGCCGCTTGCAGACGCACCTCGGTGATCCAGGCATGGGGCGTGATGCCTACAGCACGACGAAAGTCGCGCAGCAGGCGCAGTTCGTTGTGGCCGTAGGTCAGGGCCAGTTGCGCCAGTGACAGGGGCCGGGCGTATTCATCGGCCATCTGTTGCAGCACCTGCCCCAGATCCGGCGCCGGGGCCGGCGTTGCCCGACCGGGCTGGGCCAGCCCCAGAAACGCCAGCGCGCATTGCTCCAGGGCCAGCTCATCGGCCTCGGGCGCCAGCAGCAGGCGCCGGGCTTCGCGCCCCAGGGCCAGGGCGCGGGCATGCCCCGGGCTCTGCATCCGGCGCTGGCCAGGAACCAGCGGCGCCGCGCCCTGCCAGCGCAACAGCAGGTACTCGCCACCCATGGCGGATTCGGAAAACACTTCAATGCCTGCGGGCGTCAGGGCCAGGGTGCCGGGCCAGGTGTCGAAATCCTCGCGGCGGTCGGAGTCGATGGCATGCACCCCGCGCTGACGTTCCAGGGTCACGCCCAGGGTCTGCCACTGGGCCGGATCGCGGGCGCTGTAGGCCGCGGCCGGCAGCAGTTGCAGCAGCAGGCGGCCGTCCAGCAGGCGATGTTCGAGCACCTGGGGCATGTGAAATTTCCTGATAGATCGCCACCCGGGGCGGCGTGAAACTGAGGCTTACCCAACCGCACCACAGAGGAGTTGCCCATGCGTACCATCGGCCTGATCGGCGGCATGAGCTGGGAATCCAGCGCCGAATACTATCGCCTGATCAATCAGCAGGTCCGTGATCGACTGGGACCGCTGCGCTCGGCGCGGTTGCTAATGTACAGCGTCGACTTCGGGCCTGTCGAACAGGCCCAGCATGCCGGACGCTGGGACCTGGCGGCAGCGATCCTGGTAGACGCCGCCCGGCGCCTGGCGGCCGGCGGCGCCGATTGCCTGGTGCTCTGCACCAACACCATGCACAAGCTGGCCGGCCAGATTCAGGCCGCAACCAGCCTGCCGTTCCTGCACATCGCCGATCCCACCGCACAAGCGGCGCTGGAGGCCGGCACCCTGAGTGTGGGCCTGCTGGGCACCGCCTTCACCATGGAGCAGGATTTCCTCAAGGGACGCCTGGAGCAGCAGGGCCTGCAGGTGCTGGTGCCCGATGAACAGGAGCGCCAGGCGGTGCACCGGATCATCTACGAAGAGCTGTGCGTGGGCATCATCAGTGCGCAATCGCGCCAGGTGTACCAGCGGGTGATCGAGTCCCTGCAGGCCCGTGGCGCCCAGGCGGTGATCCTCGGCTGCACGGAGATCGGCCTGCTGCTCAAGCCCGAGCACAGCCCCCTGCCCCTGCTCGACACCACCGAGCTGCACGCCCGGGCGGCAGTGGCTTTCGCCCTCACGGATGAAGCCAAAGAGCCGGGGCGCGACCAGCCATTGACCGCCCCCTGAAAACGCCAGCGACTGCCCATCCGGGCCCGGGCCTCACGGAGTCCCGGGGCAAGGCGGCGCTGCGGTCGAGCGCCACCGGCTGCCGGAACAGCAAGGCGACCCACTCAGCGGCAAAGTCGACGCCGGCCTCGTCAGGGCATGGTGCGCAAGCGCGCCATGCTCAGTACGTCGAGGTAACGGCCATCGCGAATGGCGTAATCGCGCAGTTGGCCTTCGGTTTCGAAACCGAACTTCTGGTACAGGCCGATGGCGGGCAGGTTGTCGGCATAGACCGTCAGTTCGACCCGGCGCAGGTTCATCCAGTTATCCGCCACCTCCAGCACCGCGGCCAGCAGGCGGCTGCCGATGCCCTGGCGCTGCCAGGCCGACGCCACGCCCATGCCGATGCCTGCGCAATGGGACCGGCGCACCCGGGAAAACTGCTCAAGGCTGCAACTGCCGATCACCGTGCCCTGGTGCACGGCCACCAGGGACACCAGGCGCTCATTGTCCGCCCGCTGGGCCAGGCGCTGGCGCCACAGCTCGCGCGACTGATAAGGCATCTGCAGGGTCTGGGCCGCCACGCTGGGTTCGCTGTACAGCACCGTCAGACCGTCGATATGGGCTTCGTTGCACCGCTCGATGACGATGGTGGGATGGGCGTTGGGCATGGCGAGGTCATCCTTGAAGTCGAAGTGGCCATCGAGTGTACGTGCATGCGCCTCTGGATGACGAGGGGCATGGAGCTCGTCCGCCGGCAAGGAATCGCCGCGCAGCCCTCCCCGCAGGAGCTGGCCGGGCGGCGCTCCGCTTGCCAGCGAAGGCGTTTTCGAAGGCAGCGCCGGGCTTGCGGGCCCTTTCGCCGGCAAGCCGGCTCCTACACGGAGTCGCGGTGGCTGCCCGCTCGTGGGCGCTGGGGTGAATGTCCGGGCGAGCGGGCGAGCCAGTTCAGGCAAACCACTCCTGGCGCTCGCTGAAGGTGTTGAGGATCAGGTCCGCCAGTTGCTGCACTTGGGTTTCGTGCTGCACCTGGGCATTGATCGCCAGCCAGGCCCGGCGCTGCATGCCTTCGTTGAACAGCCCGGGCAAGGCGATCAGGCCGCGATCGTAGCTGCTGATATAGCTGGGCAGCAGGCCGATGCAGGCGCTGCAGCGGATCATCTCCAGCATCAGTTCGTAGGAATGCACGTGCACCACCCCGGCCAGGCGCTGCTCCACCAGGCTGTTCCAGGGCCGGAAATGCTCCACCTGGCGATCGTGCTGCCACTGCACCAGCATGTAGTCCGCCAGGTCGTCGAGGCTGTCCGGGCGCACCGCCACCCGCGAATAGCGCTTGGCAATGTGCGGCAGGTAGTCGATGCGGGCCAGGGGCTGGGGTTCGCGGGTGGCGAAGCTGGGGCCTGGCAAGGGTGAATCCTCGGCTGCCAGCCACAGCACCAGGTCGGCACTCAGGGCCTGCAGTGACAAGTCGCTGTCGATGGCGATGATCTCCAGGCGCGCACTGGCGTTGCGCCGCAGCAAGGCGATCAGGTCGCGCCCGAGAATGTCATGAAGGATGCTTTCGGCCACCGCCAAGCGGATCAGCGGCTGCTCGATCACCGGCAGCCGCCGCTGGTGGGCCAGGGCGATCAACTGCGCCTGCAACTGCAGGCCTTCGCGACTCAGGCTCAAGGCATTCCCCTGATAACAGAACAGTGAACGGCGCAAATGCTCTTCCAGCAGCGCCAGTTGCTTGCGCAACAGCGTGGCCTTGATATTCAGGCTGCGGGCCGCCTGCATGAAGCAGCCGCAGCGGGCGCTCACCAGAAAATACTGCGCCACCTCCGGGTCGATCCCCGCTGCCAGGGCCAGCCAGGCTTCCCGGGGTTCGCTGGGGGCGATATAGGGCGCAACCCCCTGGAGTGGAACAGGCTCTAGAAATGACATCGTTGACTCCCTGTCTTGTTGAATGTTGCTTCCTTGGCGGGCGGGCGAAGGGGACCGTGAGATCGCCTTCGCTGGCAAGCCAGCTCCTACAGTTGTCGGTGCTGTGTGTTGCCCCCGTGGGAGCCGGCTTGCCGGCGAAGGGGGCCGTGAGTTCGCCTTCGCTGGCAAGCCAGCTCCTACAGTTGTCGGTGCTGCGTGTTGCCCCCGTAGGAGCCGGCTTGCCGGCGAAGGGGGCTGTGAGATCGCCTTCGCTGGCAAGCCAGCTCCTACGGTTGTCGGTGCTGCGTGTTGCGCCCGTAGGAGCCGGCTTGCCGGCGAAGGGGGCCGTGAGTTCGCCAGCAGTCCTAGAGCTTTTCCTCCAGCACTTGGTTGAGCACGGCACCGTCGATGCTCAGGGTCGCGGTGTTGAGCATGCCTTCCAGGTAGGCCTTGGCGATCTGTTCCTGGCGCTGGGCGCGCAGGGCCTGGGTCAGGCGATCACGCAGTTCGTCCAGGCTGGCAGTCCGTGCAGGTTGCTGTTCGGTGAGCTTGAGCACGTGGAAACCCGCCGCGCTCTGCACCACGTCCGAGACCGCGCCAACCTTCAACCGCGCCACCGCGTTGCGCACCTCCGGTACCAGTTGCTGCAAAGGCTGCAAGCCGGAATCGCCGCCGCGCTTGGCGCTGTCGGGGTCCTGGGAGTATTGCGTCGCCAGGGCGGCGAACTCTCCCGGCGCGGCCTGGGCCTTGCGGCTCAACTCCTGGGCCTGCTTGCGCACCGACTCCAGGGCTTGCGGGTCACCGACCCCGAGGAAAATCTGGCTGACCCGGTACAGCGGCGGGGTCAGCCACGCCGATTTGCCGCTGTCATAGGCCTGTTGCAGTTCCGTGGCGCTGGGGTAGTCCGCCGGCACCTGGCTGACCGATTGCAGGTAGTCGCGAAAGACGATCTGCTCGGTGACGGCACGGGTCTGCAGCTCCACCTCGGGGCGCTGGCGCCAGCCCTGGGCATCGGCCTGCTCCAGCACGGCCTTTTGTGCCAGGCGTGAACGGATCCACGCCTCCAGGGCCGGGCGATTGCCCCGCAACTCCTCGCGGGACACCTCGGGCAAGCCGGCGAACAGGCTCTTGAGCTCTTCGGCCGCCACTTGCTGGTTGCCCAGGCGCGCCACCGCCGGGCCACTGGCCGCGCTCTGCTGCAGCGCTGCCGTGGCCGGCTGCTGGGCCGCCACCGGCTCGTTGCCCGGGCGCAGGCTCAAGCCCACCGCCAGCCCGAGCAAGGCCAGGGCCCCGGCACCTATTACCAGGGTTGGCTTCTTCACAGGCTGGTTGCCTCCTCGCGCAGCTGGGCCTCGGGCGTCGCCGGTTCGGCCTGGGCCTGGGCTTGCAGTTGGGCGGCCTGCTGGCTGTATTCGCGCAAGTAGACGATGAACTCCTGGAGCAGGCGGTCCCACAGTTCCAGGTTGCCCCGCAGGTGGGTTTCACCGACACCGGCCACTACCACGTCCATTTCCATGACCAGGAACTCGCCCTGCAGCGACAGCCGGGCAAAACGCCGCGAGGCGTTCCACAGCTCCGCCAGGCCCGCCGGCAGTTCACCCTGGACCCGCAACGCGCAACTGAAGGTGAAATCCACGTAATGGCCCGACTGCGCCGCCGGGTTGCCGAAGCGCACCGCGTAGCCGATGCCCTGGCTGGCACTGAGCAGTTGCACGATGCCGTTCTGCTCGGTCTGGTTGACCCGGTAGCCAGCGCCTTGCAGCAGGTCGGTGAGGCTGTCGATGGAAACGCTGTTGATCAGAGTGCCTTGAGTCATGGCTGATTCTTCCCTGTTGTTCAGTGAGCGAGCGCCGCCTTCGGCGCATCGAACTGGTTAGTGTAGAGCTCATCGCCAAAACCCTGAGCCAGCTCTTCGAACTTGACCCGGGCGCTGCCGGCGAACGGCTGGCGGATCTTCACCACCTCGGCCACGTCGATCTTCTCGTAGGCCGTGAGGATCTCCTTGGCGATGCCGTACATCTGTTGATTCTTGACCGCACATTGCTGCACTTGTGTGTCACGTTCGGCCAATTGCGCCTGCAACCTGGCCCGTTCGGCCTCCTTGCCCCGGGCCAGTACCAGCAAATCGTCGTAGGCCTTCTTGAACTTGCCCAACTGTTCACTGCTGGCCGCCGCCTGGGCCTGGGCCTGGCTGTGGAGGGTCTGCTGCTGGCCAGCCAACTGCTCGGCCACGCCGCGGGCCTTGGCCAGCTCGGCGCTAAGCTGCTTGACCTGGGCCTGGGCGTCCTTGGCCGCGCTCTGTGCCGCATCCCGTGCGGCGCTGGCCTGGGCCTGCTCGCTCTGCAGGGCCTGCAATTGCTGGGTGGTGCTGCGCAGTTGGGTACGCAGGCGCTCTTCCATGCCTTCGGCCGCGGCAGGCCCTGCGGCTAGCGCCCCCCAGACCAGCAACAGGCCTGCGGCCCCTGCCCTCGCTCGGCTGTTCATAACGATCCTCCCTGCGCTTAGAAGCGCGTGTTGAGTTCAAGCTGCATGACGTCGACCTCGTAGCGCGGGCCATAGACTTCCGAGCCATTGAGGTAGCGAGCGCTGGCGTAGATGTTCTTGTCGATGCCGTAGTTGCCGCCGATGAAATAGCCCTTGGCGTTGGTCCCGCCGAGGTGGAACGAGGAGTCGTTGAAGCCGTCCGGCAAGGCATCGGGCTGGATGTACTTGTAGCCGGCCAGCAGGTTCCAGTCGCCGGCCTTCTTCATCTCCAGGGCGTTGCCCAGGGTGAACTGCACCATCAACGCATTGCCGCCACTTTCAAACTGGCCGTCGCGGTTGATGTTGTTGACGATCTGGCCCTCGCTGCGCTTGAGCATCTCGCCCTTGTCGTAGGCCAGGTTGTGAATGAAGTTGGTCTGGCTGCGCAGGCGCAGGTCGTCCGGCAATTCAGTGTCCCAGGCCAGGTTCAGGTCCAGCACATCGAACTTGGAGGCCAGGCCGACGAACTGCGGCTGCGGGGTCAGGCCCGGCGTGGCCGGATTGGGGGTGATGTTGCGCAGCAGGAACACGCTGTTGCCCTTCTGCATGAAGGCCACCCGCGAGCCGTCGGTGTCGCAGCCCGGGGCCCCGGCCCAGGGTGCGCAGGGGCTCGAGCGCTGGCCTTCGATGTCGTCGAAGCGGTAGTAGGCCAGGGCGCCCTTGAGGCTGTTGCTGCGGTTGATCTTCCAGTTGGCGCCGATCTGCCCGCCGAACAGCCACTTGGTGTCGCTCTCTTCCTTGTCCCAGCCGTTGCTGCTGGCGGTGTCGTTGGTGTATTCCACGGGGAACGCGCCGAGGGTGCCGAACAGGCCCCAGTCGCTGTTGAGCTTGTGGTTGAAGATGGCCGCCACACCGTCGAAGTTCAGGTCGTTGGAATACATCATGTCGGTGGAATAGAACGGGTTGGCGAAGCGCCCGCCGGTCAGGGTCAGGTCCGGGGTGGCCTTCCAGGTCAGGTAGCCCTGGTCGAGCCAGATGTCCTTCTTGCCGAACCCGCCGCCCAGGGTCTGGGTGGTGGACACCGGGTTGTTGTCCGAGCCGGTGCCGATGCGGATACCCGCGGTCCACTCCGGGGTGATCACTGCCTTCATCCCCAGGCGCGCCCGCAGGCGGAACAGGTTGTCACGGTCTTCCCGGCTGTTGAGCAGCGGCGGCAGACGGGTGTTGGTGTCCTTGTTGACGTCGTAGGGGCCGTTGTCATTGAGCTTGGCGTAGTCCACCAGCTCGTTGCTGTTGTTGTCGTCGAAGAACCGCGATTCGCTGCGCAGGCGGATATCGCCGTCGAAGCTGATGCGCGACACCCAGTCCGGGAAGGTGTTGGGCTGGGCCCAGTTCTCCTGCTTGGCGGTGGCCATGACCTCGGCCTTGACCTGATCGCGAATCTGCTCGCGGACAATCGCCGGCACGTACTGCACCCGCACATCCCCCGGTGCCGCGGCGGGCCCGCTGGCTGCCACGGCAACTGCGGCGCTGGCCTGGCGGGCCTGCTGGGCTTCCTTCTCGGCCTGGGCGATCAGGCCGTCGGCCTGCTCCTGCTTCAGTACCCCCTGCTGCACCAACAGACGGATCAGGTTGATCGTGGCGTTCTCCGAGGGCGCGGCCGCGGCGGCCACGGCCTGTCCGGCCAGGGTCAGGGCGACCATGCCGAGCGCCAGGGTCAATCGATTCACGGTGGAAATCATCTGCACACAACTCCTGTAGAAACTGCAAAAGGGGTTCGATCAATCCGGACGCCGGCCCTTCAGGGACAGGCGCACCGGCAGGGTCAGGGAAGCCGGGACGCGCTCCTTCAAGCGCGGCGTGGCACGCAAGGCGGCCAGCACCTGTTCATCGATCTGCGCGTCGCCGCTGGACTTCACCAGCTCGGCACGGGTGACCTGGCCATCGGCGCCGAGCCACAGGTCGGCCTGCACCGCATAGGCCTTCTTGCGCAGTTCCGGGTCATCACGCAGGACCTTCTGGAACATCGAGGCCAGGTACTGCTTGTAGGTCCCGGTGCCCAGGCCGCCACCGCCGGAACCGGCCATGCCGCCGCCCTTGCCGGCGCCGATGTTGAAGGCGTCATTGCCGGACTGGGCGTCGCCGTCGATCTGCATCGGGTTGGCCAGGTCGTCCGCCGGCGAAGGCGGCGCCTCCTCCTCGGGCTTGACCTCTTCCGGGGTCGGCGTGGGTTCGGGCTCGGGTACCTTTTCCTCCACCGGTTCAGGCTCCTTGGGTTTTTCCGGCGGTGGCGGCGGAGGCGGTGGTGGTGGCGGCAACGGGATGATGGTCGGCACCTTCGGCGCTTCGCGGCGCACCCCGGCCATGTCATTGGCCCACTGCCACAGCAGCCAGGCGGCCACGGCCCCGAGCAGCAGCCCGGCGCCCCATTTCAACAGGCGCAGAGGGGCGGGCTTGCGCTGCACCGGCGGTGGCTGGATTGGTGGTTGTGCGGTCATGACTCAGCCCTGGCTCGGTTTGCCGGTGACCAGGCCGACCTGGGACAACTCCAGGCGACGCAGCAGGTCGAGGACTTCGATGACCTTCTGGTACTGCACCGTGGCGTCGCCGCGGACGATGATCGGGAAATCCGGGTTCTGCGCCTTCTCGATGCGCAGGCGCTCTTCCAGCTCGCCCAGGGTCACCGGGTAGGCGTCGAGGAACACCTGGCCGCCGTCATTGACCGAGATCGCCTTGGTCTTGGCCTCGGACAGCGACACCGAGGCACTGGCCTTGGGCAGGTGGATCTGGATGCCCGAGACCTGAGCGGTGGCGGTGAGGATGAACATCACCAGCACCACCATCAGCACGTCCACCAGGGGCGTGATGTTGATGCTGTCCACCGCTGCGTCGTCTTCGTCATCGTGGGAGGCATTCACGGAAGCCATGGCAGTTCTCCTCAGGCCGGAACCGACGCGTTGCTGTGGGCCACCCGCCAGTGCGCGGCTTCGCTGTGCTGGCTCTCGCCATGCAGCTCCGCCAGGCGGGTGATGAACTCGTCGACGAACACCCGCATGTCGGCACCCACTTCCTTGTTGCGGGTGATCAGGCGGTTGTAGCCAAACAGCGCCGGGATCGCCACGAACAGGCCCATGGCGGTGGCCAGCAGGGCCGCGGCCATGCCCGGTGCGATGGCATTGATGTTGACGTCACCGGCCATGGCGGTGCCGAGGAACACCACCATGATCCCCAGTACCGTGCCCAACAGGCCGATGTAGGGGCCGCCGGCAATGGCGTTGGACAGGGTCGAGAGCTTGGAACTGAGCTGCTGGTTTTCCCGGGTGCGCACCCCGTCCATGGAGCAGCGAATGGCTTCGATGGTGGCCGCCGACACCGACGAGGTATCGGCGCCCTGCTCGCGGCGGGTGCGGATCTCCTTGACCGCCACCTGGTACAGGCGCCACAGCGAGGAATCCACCAGGCGCTGGGCCAGGTCGTGGTCGTCGGCGAACATCTCCAGGCGCGTGCCGACCTTGGCGAACTGCTCGCGAAACACCTGGTTGGCGGCGCTGATCCGGCTGACCATGCGGTTCTTGCGCAGCATGATGACCCACGACTGGATCATCATCCCCACCAGTACCAGGATGATCACCCAGGCATCCACCGGCACTGCCTTGAGCAGGAAGCCCAGGCTGCCGAAACCGAAGCCCGACTGTTCCTCATCGACGCCGTAGGCCACCAGCTTCGATTCGGCGCCCTGTGCGCTGGCATCCGCCAGGATCAATGCTGCCGTACGCGCCACCTTGGACAGGCGCACCTCGTCCATGGCCCCGGTGAACGGCAGGAAATGACTGGCCTCGGCCCCGGCCGCCGGCGGCAGGTCGGCCCCCAGCGCCAGCACTGAATTGAAGGTCGGGATGGCTTGGGCCAGGGTCGCGGTTTCCCGGCCGTTGACGTACAGGCCGAGCTTGCTGCCCTCGCCGCTCAGGGCCAGGTGCTGCCACTGGCCCGGGTTCAACGGCTGGGTGGACACCGCGCGCTGGCCGTCCACTTCAACGAAAGGCATGCCCTGGTTGACCCCGACCAGCAGGCTGCCGGCGCCTTCGCGACGGGCCAGGATCAGTTGCTCGCCATTGGCCTGGTCCAGGCGCACCCAGGCGCTGAAGGTGAACGCGCCACCGGCGTTGTGCTGCAGCGACGGGCTGGCCGGCAACAGCAACGGCTGGCCGCTGAACTGCAAGGCGCGGCCGATCACCCCGTCGATGCTGGCACCCACTGCGTTCTGTGCGGTGTTGCCATAGGCGGTGGTGTCTTTCGCTGGGGTTCCGTTACTGCCGTCGAAGTGATAGATCGCGGTGTAGCTGGGGTCGAAGGTCAACTGGCCATTGGCGGTGCTCGGCGCCTTCTGGTTGCCGTAGTACATCCAGATGTCCTGGCGCTGGCCGCCCTGGACCTGGGGCACATCGACCCAGATCAGCGCCATGCCCATCAGCGGATCGAAGCTTTCGATCTGATGGTTGAGCACGGTCTTGTCATCGGCGGCGACAAAACGCAGGTCGGCGCCGTCTTCCTTGACCCCGTCGAAGGTGAAGTTGCCGGTGTGCAGCCGCACCAGCAGCGCGGTGCGCCCCAGGTTCTCGTTGATGCCGGCGCCCTGGGGCGTGGTGTCCACCGAGATCTGCTTGCGGTAGTGCCAGTCGTCCTGCCACCAGGCATGGGCCGTGGCCGGGAGCACGAAGCCCAGGCAGATCAACAGGCTCAGGAATAAGCGTTGCATGTGAAGGGTTCTCCGTAAGAAGGCGTCAGAACGTCGCCTGCACACTGAAGTGCACGCGCGGGTCGTATTTCTGGGTATTGGGTCCGTCCAGCAGCGGATAGCCCCAGTCCAGGCTGCCGGACAGCCACTTGCTCAAACTGGCGCGGGTGCCCAGGCCAACGCTGGCCAGGCTGTACTCGTCTTCCTGTTCCACCAGGGGTTCGTGCAGGCGCATCCGCGCGCCCTCGGCAAAGGCGTAGAAGCGCCACTCCTGCACATAACTGCCCAGGAACTTGGCCAGCGACGGCGTGCGCAGCTCCTGGGACAGCAGGTAGCCCTCGTCGCCGGTGCGCTCGGCGGCCAGGTAGCCGCGCACCGACGTGGCGCCACCGGCGGAATACTGCTCGTTGGACACCAGGGGCCCCGAGGCCAGCTGGAACGCGCCCTTGGTCGCCGACTGCCAATCGTTGGCAAAGGTGTAGGTGAAGTTCAGATCGCCCTTGAGCACCGAAAAACTGGCGCTGGCTTCGTCGCGCTTGTACTGGAACTCCTTGGCGTCGCTGCCGTAGCCGAAGGAGCGCCGGGTGCCGATGACCAGGTTCAAGCCCAGGCCCAGCTGCGACTGCTCGCTGTAGCGGTAGCCGTTGTAGCCGAAGGTCAGCGGCGCGTACTTCAGCGGAATCTGGTCGCTGCTGCGGCCAAAGCGCATCTCTTCGTCGAAGTCCTTGAAGTCCACCCCCACCGACAGCGAGTTGGCCCACTGGCCTGCGGTGGGCAGGCTGTAGATCGCCGACACCCCATAGGAATGGCCCTTGCCCAGCACGTTACTGCCGCCGATGGTGGCGATATTGCTGTCCGACTGATAACCGGAGAACTGCAGGCTCCAGCGCTCGTTCAGCGGTGCGGTGTAGGACCCGGACCAGACCTTGGCGTTATCGGTGTCCTGGGGGGCGGTGAAAAAAGTCAGGGACACGCTGTGGCCCAGTTGCCAGAGGTTGTCGTAACCCACAGTCGCCACGCTGCGCAGCTTCTCGGTGTCGGCGCTGTAGTCGTTGTTCAGGCCGACGCTGGCGTGCCAGGGGTTCTGGTCCTCCACCTGCAGGTCGACGTCCATGGTCCCCGGGCGCTGGCCCTCGCGCACCACCGGCATGACCTGGCGCCCGGCGCCACGGTTGAGCCCGGACAGCTGGTTCTGCACCGTGGCAAAATCCGGCACCTGGCCCTCCTTCAGCGCCGGCACCTGCTCGCGGATATCCACCGGCGAATAGTGCTTGGCCCCGACCACCCGCACCCGGCCGACCTTGGTTTCACTGACCTGCAGATAGACGATGCCGTCCTCGACCTTCTGCTCCGGCAGCTCGACGAACACCGACTGGTAACCCTTGGCCTGATAGGCCTTCTGCAAGGCATCCCGGGCGCCCTCGATATCGCTCAAGGCCTTCTGCGGCCCGAGAAACGGATACACCGCCTCCTCGATGGCCCGGGCATCGAGTACGGTATTGCCGCGCACGAAGTACTCATTGACGTCCACCAGCCGCGCCGGCGCCGCCTCCTGAGCGGCCTGTGCCGGAACCGGCTCGCCCTCCTCGGCCTGCACCGCCGGCACCAGCGCCAGCAGGGTCAGCCAGCCGCACAATGGCCACCAGCGCCCACTACTGCCCGGCCGTCCTGATTTCAACAGATGCTCCACAGCGCCCCCTAGATGTCCGAAGATTGGCGCCCAGGCGCCCCTGGCCGTCGCCGATTGCACGGCGTTTGGCCGACTCAATTACTGGCTGTCGAGGTGGTTTCGTGGCGGGCCAGCCAGGTGTGCAGCAACGCGAAGTTCAGGGAGAACTCCGGCATTTGCAGCAAGGCGCCGCAGAACACTTCACCGATGATTTTCTGGATCAACTGCACCGCTCGCGGGTTGTTCAACAGCGTGGCGATGTCGCGGCTCAAGACGTTGAAGCTCCAGACCTTCTGATTCAGGTCCAGGCCGACGAACCAGCGGAACAGCAGGTTGTAGCTGAGCTGCTCGTACAACTGCTGCTCGCTGGGCACCGAATACAGCAACTGCAGCAACAGAATGTGCATCACCGTGCGCGGCGCGATCAGCATCCCCGGCTCGGCGTCGAGGGCCTGAAACAGCGGACGGTGCTGATCCAGCAAGTCATCGATCTGCGGGCGCAGCAGCACCAGCGAATGCCCTGGCGGGATATAGCTCGACACTTCCTTCAAGGCGCCCTGCCAGTCATCCTGGGACACGATCCAGACCCACGGCGCACCGTAGCGATAGACCGACACCGGCTTCTTGCGCGCGGCCTCAACGATCTTCGACAGTCGCTGATCCAGCTCCTGCATGCCCACTTTCGAGTAGCGTTCCATAGTCCCCATAGCCTCACTCCCGGCGTCCCGCCTCGGCTTAAAAAAGTGGCCTTGCGGCCCCCTCAAGCGCGTTACATAGCCAAGACGTGCGTGGCGATGTGCTACCGAACTTTTGTCATAAAAGCTTCATTCACAGAGAGAGGGGCTGGGGATGGCGCAGGAGGTGGCGAGTTGAGGAGGTGTTGCAGAAGGCCGTCATCGGCGTAGACAGGATTGCAGGCGAGACAGAGCAGGGTCGGTACCCGCGCAACCCGAGCGCCCTCCTTCACCGGCATGCGGGTTCTCACGGAAAACAGCTCGTTCACATTGATAAGAATGAAAAAGGCGTGACCCGGGCGATGCGCAATCGACTCTGGCGTGTGGCTTGCGCTGTTGCGCCAGCCGCCAATCGGTGTTGGCAGCAGAGCCCCTCAAAGTTCAACGGCCCACTGGATTTCAAGGTGCCGGGTTATCCGCCCTCAAATGAAACGGCCGCCACAAAAGCCAATATCACCCAGTAAATGCTGCAAGACAGAAACTTGCGCAAACAACCCTGCAGCCATCATGAACACGGCTAAAGATTCAGTGAAATCAATTCATTTTCACTCAATCCATGGCCCGACATAAAATACATCTCAATTACAGATTAATAAATACCATTGAGCAGAAATCAGACAAGAGAATTTGAACACACCGAAAGGTGCAACTAACAAATTCCGATTTCGCCTCAAATTACCAGGGTGCCAAGTCACAATGAACAAAGACTTTACATTCGCCATTAAAAGCACTTCTTTCGACGAAAACTATCACCCATCGGAAAACACCCGCATCACCACCAACTTTGCCAACCTGGCCCGTGGCAAGAGTCGCCAAGAGAACTTGCGCAAGACCTTGAGAATGATTGACAACCGTTTCAACGCCTTGGCGCACTGGGACAACCCCAAGGGCGACCGTTATGCGGTCGAACTTGAAATCATTTCCGTGGAGATGGACATTGAGGGTGAAAAGAATGGCAATGCCATCCCGCTGATTGAAATCTTGAAAACCAACATCATTGATCGCAGGACTGACGAGCGTATTGAGGGCATTGCAGGAAACAACTTTTCCTCTTACGTGCGAGACTACGACTTTAGCGTAGTGTTGTTGGGGCACAACAAGGACCAGGCAAACTTCAGCACTCCGGACAACTTTGGAGAGCTGCATGCAAAGCTGTTCAAATGCTTTTTAAACTCAAGTGCCTATAAAGAAAACTTCAACAAGCCACCGGTCATATGCCTGAGTGTTTCGAGCAGCAAGACCTATCACCGGACTGAAAACCGACATCCCGTACTGGGGGTGGAATACCAGCAGGATGAATACTCTCTGACTGATGAGTACTTCAACAAGATGGGCTTGAAAGTTCGCTATTTCATGCCTTCGAACAGCGTTGCGCCTTTGGCCTTTTATTTTGTCGGCGATTTGCTCGGTGATTACACCAACCTTGAACTGATCAGCACCATCAGCACGATGGACACCTTCCAGAAGATCTACCGCCCTGAAATTTACAATGCGAACTCAGCGGCAGGAAAGTCCTATCAGCCCAGCTTGAAGCACCAGGACTACTCACTGACGCTGATTGTCTATGACCGCGAAGAACGCAGTCGCCTGGCTATCGAGCAGGGAAAGTTTGTTGAAGAAAACTTCATCAAACCCTACCAGGCCGTTCTTGAGCAGTGGTCCGCCGATTACGCTCTTTGATCCATTAAAAATACAAGGTCATCTTTCATGAAAAAACTGTTGCCCACTTCAACTGCTGGCAGCCTGCCTAAACCCTCTTGGCTTGCACAACCCGAGACACTCTGGTCTCCCTGGAAACTGCAAGATGAGGAGCTGATCGAGGGCAAGCAGGATGCCCTGCGCTTGTCATTGCAAGAGCAACAACAAGCAGGCATCGATATCGTCAGTGACGGTGAACAAACGCGCCAACACTTTGTCACCACGTTTATCGAGCACCTGAGCGGGGTTGATTTCGAGAAGCGCGAAACCGTCAGGATTCGTGATCGCTATGATGCGAGTGTGCCAACGGTCGTGGGGGCTGTAGCTCGGCAAAAGCCGGTTTTTGTCGAAGATGCCAAGTTCCTGCGTCAGCAAACCCAACAACCCATCAAATGGGCGCTGCCAGGCCCCATGACCATGATCGATACGCTGTACGACAACCACTATAAGAGTCGCGAAAAGCTCGCCTGGGAATTCGCCAAGATCCTCAATGAAGAAGCCAGGGAGTTGGAAGCTGCGGGCGTCGACATCATCCAGTTTGACGAGCCGGCTTTCAACGTCTTCTTTGACGAGGTGAATGACTGGGGAGTGGCCACCCTGGAGCGGGCAATCGAAGGCCTTAAATGTGAAACGGCCGTGCATATTTGTTATGGCTACGGCATCAAGGCCAATACCGATTGGAAAAAGACCCTGGGGTCAGAGTGGCGGCAGTATGAAGAGGCTTTCCCCAAGCTGCAAAAATCCAGTATCGATATCATCTCGCTGGAATGTCACAACTCTCATGTGCCCATGGATCTCATTGAGCTCATTCGCGGTAAAAAAGTGATGGTAGGGGCCATTGATGTGGCAAACCATGCAATTGAAACGCCTGAGGAAGTGGCCACTACCCTGCGAAAAGCCCTGCAGTTTGTAGATGCCGACAAACTCTATCCTTGCACCAACTGCGGCATGGCCCCATTGCCTCGTCAAGTCGCCAGGGGCAAGTTGAAGGCATTGAGTGCAGGCGCCGAAATCGTCCGCAGAGAACTCTCGAACTAGTACTCAGCTAAAGCCGGAAGTGTCCTGAAGAGGTACAGCGGTAGATTGAAAACTACCGAACGACTTCAGGCCTTCCCTGGCATTTTCGAGCGGTACTCAATATTCAGGATCTACCATGTCACTTCCTAGTACGGCTATCGAGCCATTGAGCTTTCGCCAAGCGCTCGGGCACTACGCCTCCGGAATCACGGTGATTACATCGCACATTGATGGCGAGCCGATTGGCTTCACATGCCAGTCGTTCTATAGCGTGTCGATGAACCCACCACTGGTGTCGTTCAGTGTAATGTCCAGTTCGGCCAGCTATCCCAAAATCCGCCAGGCAGGACGATTCGTAGTCAACATTCTCTCCGGTGAACAGGTGCGGATCTCCAACCAGTTCGCACGCAAAGGCACGGACAAGTGGCACGGGGTCGACTGGCAGGAATCACCGTTGGGGAACCCGATCATTGCCGGCAGCCTGCACTGGCTCGATTGCGAAATTCACGCCGAACACGCCGCTGGGGATCACCTGATCGTGATTGGTGAAGTCAAAGCGTTGAACCTGCAAGAAGCCGCTGCTACGCAGCCATTGCTGTACTTCAAAGGGCAATACTGCAACCTCGCCGCCCATGGCGCGGTGTGAGCCTGTACTGGCGCGCCCCTCTTTGACACTGCAATCAATCGAGCGTCTTGCCCGTCCGTGAAGCTTCATGGCATCGGAGCCGCTCTTGAGGCCCCCTGGGGCCTTTGCCTACAAGCTGCCGGAGCACTTTCGCGTGCTCGGCTTTTTCATTTGGCTCGCTACTCCCGGGACACACCGCCATGACAGGCATCAAAAGGCCTCAACTCAGCCTTCCCAATGGCGCGGACAGCTTGCTGTTGCACTCCTGCTGCGCGCCCTGTTCAGGAGAAGTGATGGAGGCGATCAGCGCCTCGGGCATCGACTACACCCTCTTCTTCTACAACCCGAACATCCACCCGGAGCGTGAGTACCTGTTGCGCAAGGACGAGAACATCCGTTTTGCCGAAGATCACAAAGTGCCGTTTATCGATGCCGATTACGATAAAGACAACTGGTTCGAACGTGCCAGAGGCATGGAACATGAACCCGAGCGCGGCGTGCGCTGCACCATGTGCTTCGACATGCGCTTCGAACGTACGGCGCTTTACGCCTATGAGAACGGCTTCAGTGTGATTTCCAGCTCCCTGGGTATCTCACGCTGGAAAGACATGAAGCAAATCACCGACAGTGGCATCCGCAGCGCGCAAAAGTATCCTGGAATTAGCTATTGGGACTACAACTGGCGCAAGGGTGGCGGCTCGGCACGGATGATCGAAATCAGCAAGCGCGAACGTTTTTATCAGCAGGAGTATTGTGGTTGCATTTATTCCCTGCGCGACACCAACCACCATCGCAAGGATCAGGGGCGGGACATCATCCGTATTGGCGTCAAATACTACGGGGACGATGAATGATCGCCTCGCAATCTGTCTCCAGGGAGTTGATGCGGGGTCTGGTGCCACCGGTTAAGCAGGCATTCTCGACCTGTGAGTGCTCGGTAAAAGGTACTGGACGGCCAGTCCTCCGTTCAACTTGAAGCCAGGTAAAATGCCGGCCAATAAAGCCCCCTATCAACAAGGAAGTGGTGACGGCACATGCGAGCAAAAACTCAAAAAACAATAATGACTTCCATCCTGTGCTGTTTCTCGTTGCTCGGTTGCAAGCACACAAGTACCGCAGAAGGCTATGACTGGTCGGGAACGGTATCGGCCCCGCAGGAATACCCGATGGAAGTCTATAGCGGCGCGATAGTTTCCAAGGACTATAGCTTCGCCTTTGACTCGATCTGGGGCACCCAGAATACAGGCTGGGGCAACGGTGGCGGGACCATGAGTGTGGGGGCCAGGGAAAAAGCAGCCCCGTATCAACTGGAGTTCACCTGGTACTCCCTGGTAGAGAAAAAGTTCTATACCGGCAAATGGGCGTTGGACAAAGAGAGAATCGAACACCTCTTTGATCAAGGCTTTATCGACCAGGACACCCACAAGAAAGACACCTACAGCGTTTTTAAAGTAGGCCTGGCGCCCAAGGGACGAGTCGTGCTTTGGCTGTCCGGGCCTGGCAATCAAAAGGAAGTCGGCGCATTCAGTGCGCAGAGCGTCATCATCAAGCCAGAGGACGCCTACAGCAATGCACAGTACATGTTCAAGGATGGCTATGCAGAGCGCATGCTGAACGACCCTGCTTATAAAACCTTCACCCCGGCCATCAGAGAGAAAATACGAGCCCAAGGCTATCCCGCGGCGGAGGTCTATGACACATACCGAGAAAAATACGTTTGGAAGCCGGTAGTTGTGTTGCCCGATGGCGGTCACTGGATGGACTTCGGCATGCACACCTTCAATGGTGAACAGGAAAGCCTTTTCGGCGACAGTTTGCTGAACAATCAATATGAAAAAAGAGCCATCCCCAAGTTCACTGCCTTCTACTGGCAAGACGCGGCAGCAAACAGGTATGGCGTATGGATTGACGCTTATGATGAGCAAGAGATGTTTGAAATTTTCCAGAAGCTCGGCCAAGAAACAAACATCGACCTCATAATGAAAGTCAATTCAGACAATACCAGGCTGTCTCTGGCATTGAAGTCGGCGGATCAACAACTGCCGATTACGAAAGCCACAATCAGACTCTCGCGTAAAATCGAATGAACAGGCATTTCTCATGAACCCAGGAGCGGCTGCGTCGCGCCGCTTGCCGCCTCCGCTCAACAAGCCGAACCGTGAAAGCGATGAAACCGCCCGCACCGAGCAGCGCTTCGGCAAGTCCGGAGCGCTCTTGCCAGCCCGTCAGGCTCTGAGGAATCACCGGTAACTCCCCGACTCTTGCCATATGGGCCCCGCCTTCTCCATCCCCTGAACGGCGCCACCCCGGCGTCCCCCGCAAAACATATCAATTGCGAATCACTCGCATCTTCTGCTAGCGTGCGCGCTCCCGAACGCCCCTTGATCAAGGTAGTGCTGTGCCCTCCTGGAATAAGCAGATTGCGCGCCTGTTCACCGAACAGAAGAAGGCCCTCGAAGCGTTCGTCACCCGCCGCACCGGTAGCGCCCAGGTGGCCGCCGACCTGACACAGGAATCATTCCTGCGCCTGGCCCGCCTGGAGTCCGGCCAAAAGATCGAAAACCTGCCGGCCTTCCTCTTCACCATCGCCAGCAACCTGGTGCGTGATCATCAGCGCCAGGCCATCCGCCGTGAGCGCCTGGAGGTCGGCGAGCCCAGCGAAGAACTGCCCTGCGACAGCCCCTCGGCGGTCGAACAACTGTCTGCCTATCAGGACGAAAGCCTGATGCAGGATGCGATTCACGCCCTGCCCGAGGCCACCCGGCAGATCTTCCTGCTTTATCATGTCGACGAATATTCCTATCGGGAGATCGCCGAACGTCTGGCCATCAGCCCGCGGAGTGTCGAATACCAATTGCGTCGCGCGCTGATCGATTGCCGGGCCTATATCCAGGCACGGCTGGCGGGCGACTCCCGAGGATCGCGGCCATGACTCGCGAACCCGTAGCCGTGGAATCACTGATGACCGACTCCGTTGCGCCGTCGCTTGACGACGATCTGTTTGCTCAGGCTTCGGGCTGGTACTTCCGCCTGCAGGCCGAGGACGTGAGCGCGAGCGACCTCGACGCCTTCGCCCTGTGGCTGGCTCAAGGGCAGCCCGAGGAGGATGCATGGCAGGAGGTCCAGGCGCTGCTTGGCGCCCTGCGCGCCCCCGCGCGGGCCATTCGTCAACAGCAGCAGGCGCGCTGGCGCAAACCCGCGGCCCGACAATGGATGCAGTGGTCTTGCGCTGCTGCGGTGCTGTTGATGGTCGGGCTGCTGGCAGTGCAAACGCCCTGGCTCGACCGCCTGCGCGCCGACTACGCCACCGGCACCGGCGAGCAGCGCCGGGTGCTGCTCGCCGACGGTTCCGAGCTGCTGCTCAATACCGACAGCGCGGTACAGGTCCGCATGAGCGATGGTGAACGGCAAATCCGCCTGCTGCGCGGCGAGGCCTGGTTCGCGGTCACCAAGGACCCGACACGGCCCTTTGTCGTCAAGTCCGGTGCTGGCCGGGTGAAAGTGCTCGGTACCCAGTTCAGTGTCGCCCGGCGCGCTGAACAGACCCAGGTGCAGGTGGCTGAAGGACGGGTCGAGGTCAATGCCGGCAGCGGCGAACCGGTCTACCTGGAACCCGGGCGTGCCGTGGAGTATCAGGACCGGGCCCTGACCCCGGTCCATGGATTCGATCCCCTGGTCGGTCTGGCCTGGCGCCAGCGCCAACTGGTGTTTCGCCAGCAACCGCTGTCCGAGGTGGTGGCCGAGTTGAACCGCTACTGGCCGGGCCACACCCTGGTACTGGGGGATGAGCTGCGCAATCGGCAGGTATCCGGTGTGTTCGACATCGACAAACCGGATGCCGTACTCAAGGCACTGGTCTACACCCTGGGTTTGCGCGCCGAGCATTACACCCCGTATCTGCTGGTCCTGCGTGGCGATTGATGGGGTATTTCGCCGCGCCTGCAAATAATTCTCAAATAGTTTCAGGGTTTTCCCGTGGCGCGTCGTCCTTGATCACTGAGGCGTAAACAATAAGCACTCTCAAGTAGTGCCGCGCCGCCACATCGACTTCGATCATTGGGGAACATCCATGGGACATCCGATTGCTGCCCGGCGCCTGCCCGGCGTGCCGACCTTGTTAACGCTGGCCCTGGGCTGTGCCCTCGTGGGCTTGCCGGTCCAGGCGCAGACCAGCGCCGCGGCGCAGGCTCAGCTCTACCGTTTCGATATTCCGGGGCAATCCCTGGATGCGGCCCTGGCGGCCTTTTCGGCGGCAACCCGGGTCCAGGTGCTGGTCTCGGCAGAGGTGACCCAAGGCCTGCACTCCCCCGGCTTGCACGGCAGCTTTGCCAAGGACGAAGCCCTGAGCCGGCTGCTGGCCGGCACGGCGCTGCAGGCCCGGTTCATCGACGCTGACAGCGTGACGCTGGAACAACCTCGAGCCACCGGCTCGGCCCTGGAGCTGGGAACCACCCAGGTGAATGCGCAACGCTTGGGGACCACCACTGAAGACAGCGGCTCCTACACCACCGGGGCGGTGACCATCGGCAAGAGCACACAGAAACTCAAGGAGATTCCGGAGTCGGTCAGCGTGCTGACGCGCAAGGCCATGGATGACCAGAACATCAGCACCCTGACCCAGGCTGTGGAAGCGGTGCCGGGCCTGGCTTCGGTCAAGTCGCCGGGGCCGGGCATGTTCATGTTCGCCCGGGGCTTCGAGATCGAGTCCCTGCAGTACGACGGCGTACCCGTGCCGCGCAATGTCTATGCCCTGGGCAGCTACATCACCGAAAACATGGTGATCTATGACCGCATGGAAGTACTGCGCGGCTCGGCCGCTCTGCTGCAGGGGGCCAACAGCCCCGGCGGCGCGATCAACATGGTGCGCAAGCGTCCGCAAGCCGTCCCGACCGTGACCTTGAGCGCCAAGGCCGGTAGCTGGGACCGCTACGCCTCCCAGGCCGATGTGGGTGGGCCGCTGAACGAAGCCGCAACAGTTCGCGGCCGAGCGGTGGTCAACTACGAGAAAGGCCATTCCTTTTCCGATTACGTGTGGAACTGGGAGCAGACCCTGTACGGTGCCCTGGATTTTGACCTGAGCGACGACACCGTGCTGGGAGTCGGCTTCAGCAACAAGAAGAGCCATGGCCGTCCGTACTTCATTGCCTTGCCGCGTTACGCCGATGGCAAGGCCCTGGACCTGTCGCGCTCCACTTACACCGGCTCGACCTGGAACCGTTCGGCGAACGACCAGACGGCGCTGTACCTGGACCTGGAGCATCACTTCAACGACAACTGGAAGCTCAAGGTCGCAGCGACCGGGATGAACGAATCCAACGCAGCGACCTATCAGTTCATCGCCGGTGCCGTGCAGCCCGGGACCACCAGCGGCCCGAGCTATTCCGACTTCGCCACCGACTTCTACGGCAAGAGCCGCGGCCTCGACCTGTTCATCAACGGCGATTTCCAAGCCCTGTCGTTCAAGCAGAGCCTGGTGCTGGGCGCCAACTACTCCAAATACACCACGAACGACGGCTATGCCCGCAGGTTTACACCTGGCGCGGACATCAGCGACATCGACCATCACCGCCCTCAACCGAGCTATGACTCCATTGCCGACCAGGCCAACCTGGCGCTCAGCACCTATGACGTGCGGCAAAAAGGCATCTACGGCTCCTGGCGGGTCAAGCTGACCGAGCCGCTGACCCTGATTCTCGGCGCACGCACCAGCTGGTACGACTACAAGTTCGACCAGGACAACTACTCGGCCCGCAAGCTGCAGGAAGGCGGTGAGAAGAACTCGGTCAAGACCAGTGGCAAGGTCACGCCCTACACGGGCCTGGTGTATGCACTCAATGATCAGTGGTCGGTGTATGGCAGCTACGCCGAGGTATTCATTCCCCAGGTGCAGTTGACCAAGGAAAAGTCCGCACTGATGCCGGTCGAAGGCAAGAACTACGAAGTGGGGATCAAGGGCGAACTGATGGATGGCCAGCTCAACACAGCGTTGTCGCTGTTCCGCTACATTCACCAGAACCGTGCCGTGACCGACCTCACAACCGACATCAACAGCGATGAGGCGTGCAATGGCTGGTACTGCTCGACGGCCTCGGGGAAAGTCCGCAGCCAGGGCATCGAAGCCGAGCTCAGCGGTGAAGTCGCACCGGGCCTGCAACTGGCCAGCAGCTACACCTACAACACCACCACGTTTCTGGAAGATACCAAACTCAAGGGCAAGGTATTCGCCACCTCCACCCCCAAGCACATGCTGCGCATCTGGAGTGACTACCGCTTGCCGGGGGACTTCAACAAGGTCAGCGTTGGCGCCGGGGTCAATGCCCAAAGCAGCACCATCAGTTTTGACCGCGCGTTCGAGCAGGCCGGGTTTGCCATCTGGAACTCACGCATAGCCTACGACGCCAGCGATGAGGTGCTGCTAGCGGTCAACCTGAACAATATGTTCGACAAGCACTACTTCATTCCGTCCTACAGCCAGGTGACGGGCAACAACTACTTCGGTGATCCGCGGAACTTGATGTTCAGTGTGACCTACAAGCCACAGTTCTAAGCCGGGGCAGTCGAACATACTTCGCCGCGGGCGGGGTATGTTCGTAACCATCATCGATAAGCATCTCCGCGCTTCTGTGCTGGTCATGCCGCTCAAGCGCCCTGCCCTGCATGCCCCACCAAACAGTATCCCGGTCGATTCGCAGCTCCATCTTCCGGGCGCTGCCCAACTGCCCTGGAGAGCGCGCCAAGAACGCTTGGCATTCAGCCGCAGCACGGGCAGGCGCTGATCCACGGACGGCAAGGGTCGCTGTCGATAAATGTGACCATGACTTCAGTCCCCGGCCCCAGGAGAATCGCCTCACACTGCCAGTGAGAGGCGTCCAGCCAACAACTGCTCTTGTCATCAAACCGACCTTCGCGGTCCCAGGGAAATTTGACCTTGACCCGGGCGGGGCGCGCTTCTTCGCCTTCCACTGCAATGACCACTGCGGTCTGAGTGCTGGGCACCAGGGGTTTGCGGTGAGCCACAGGCGGACGATAGGGCCGATCCCAAGGTAGAGCGGTGAAGCGGTTGCGATACCCCTGATCAAAGTCGTTCTGGCTGCCAGTGCTGCCTAGGGCAGTCTTGTCCCTCAGCACCTGGGGTTGCTTGCCCTCGTGGATGACCCGGGTCAGTAGCCAGAGGTCGTTCCGCTCCTGGCCCAACGTGCCCGAGATCGGCACAACCTGGCCGCTGGCCAGCCAGGCCTGGTCGCCTCGCCCTTCAGTGTGAAGATAAGTCTCGTGGCCGTGCTCCAGCGCTGGACGGTCAAACGCCGCCAGGCCCGGATGGCATGGCTGGCCCCGTTGCGCCTTGGTCAGTCTATCGTTCCCCTGTCTCTTGGCGGTGACTTGTGCGCCCCGGGGAAAAGCGGCTAACTCATCGCCAAACACCAGCACATGGCCCTGGGGGCTGTGTTGGAAGTGAAAGTGAATCCCCTCTTCCTCACACAGGCGCTGGATAAAGTGCAGGTCCGTTTCGTCGTACTGGGTACAGCACTCACGCTTGGGGTAAGTCGCCCGTAGATGAAAGCGATAGGCACCTCCCAGAATCCCGTGTTCCTCCAGTATCAGGGCGACGATGTCCGGCACTGAGTACTGTTGATAGACCCTGCGGTTAAGCCGGTGGCGCAAGTAGGACAAGTGCGGAACCAGGGCCAGGTTGTAGCGCCCCTTGCCGCGTTGGGCAATGTGATAGACCCGCCCATGAATGCCTTCACCCTGAGTGCCGAAGGCCAGAAAGGCCTCTGTGTCGAACAGGCGCTGGAGATCCAGGCCGGCCTCCTCGCCCACCAGCTCCAGATTGAAGAAGTAAGGCCTGTTGATCGCCTCTTCCCCGGTGAAGGCCAGTACTTGAAAGTCAGGCTCAAAGCCATCGATTGTCAAACTCAAGGGCGTCTGATTGGCTGGGCTGAACATCCGCTGTTCTCTTCTTGCATAGATGTTGAATGGATGCTGTCGCAGACAGCGATGTCAGGACACCGGAGCAATCCGGTCCGGAACTAGAACCTGCAACCTGGGCTCGGCAGCCCACTCGCCCCAGCAGCGACGCAACAGCCATTGCCGGCAAGCGTCAACGCTGGCAGTACTCGTTCAGTACCCGGGAACGCCCTTGCGGGAATTCAAGGATGCAGTACCCGCGACGCTGCACTTCGAGCGCCCTCCCACTGGCATCTTGAAACCCGCACGGCGATAGCCTCGACCTGCTGTCCCGCGTCCTTGTTCATGGCCATGGCCATGGCCTGCAACAAGACACTGTCGGAAACCGCAAGTGATCCATCAAGCCGCTATCAAATACTGCTCTTCACCTTGGTCCAGACCCGGGTGCGGATACGCTCCAGTTTCAATGGCAGCGGCTCAAGGGGCACCAGTGTGGCAAGGGTATTCCTGTCTGGATAAATCCACGGATTGTCCCGCAGCTTCTGCTCGACAAACTCGGTGGCGTCCTTGTTGGCGTTGGGATAAAGAGTGTGGTTTGAGGTTTTGGCAATGACTTCCGGTTGCAACATGTAGTTGATGAACGCCATGCCCGCCTTGGGATGGGGGGCATCCTTCAGCAACACCAGGTTTTCCGACCAGACCAGCGCGCCTTCGCGCGGAAGGCTGTAGGTAATCCTGCGCCCGGTGTTGGACTTCTCATTGATGGCCTGGGCAGCAAGGGCGCCATTGGCCCACCCCACCACCGCACAGATATTGCCGTCCGCCAGGTCGGCGTCGATCCTCGACGAGTCGAAATAGAGGATGTAAGGGCGGATCTTCAACAGCAGGGCTTGAGCTTTCTGATAGTCCTCCGGGTTCCTGCTGTTGCTGGGCAATCCCAGGTAATGCAAGGCAATCGAAATGATCTCGCTGGGAGAATCAAGCATGGCCACGCCACAGGACTTCAGCTTGCTGATGTTCTCTTCCTTGAAGATCAGGTCCCAACTGTCCACCGGAGCCTTGTCGCCCAGTGCCGCCTTGACCTTATCAATGTCATAGCCAATCCCGGTGGTGCCCCATAGATATGGCACGGCATAGCGATTGCCCGGGTCATTGACCGCAAGCTGGGACAGAATGTCAGGGTCGATATGGGACAAATTGCTCAGTTGGGCGGGATCCAGCGGCTGCAGCACTCCCGCCTGGATCAGGCTGGGCAACACATTGGAAGTGGCCACCACCACGTCGTACCCCGTGCGCCCGGCCATGACCTTGCTCTGCATGATTTCGGCGCTGTCGAATGCATCCATATGGATCCTGTTGCCGGTCTCTTGCTCGAACGCCTTCGGCGTCTCGGGAGCAATGAGCCCGAACCAGTTATACAGATACACTCCAGGCCCTGCCGCTGCGACAGATGTGCTTATCCCTGCACAGAGAAGCGAGACCGAAAAAAGGGTTCGCAAAGGTGAATTTCTCATGCAACATCCTTGTAAAAAACGATGTGCCTTCATGGCCATCGCAAATCCTGGCAGTGAATATACGGGGCATTCCCGAATAGTAAATACCTACGAATACTTACCTCAGACCCACGACTCCCTAACCCTAAAGGGGTAGAAGATGCCACTCGACCTTCACAGCCTGGCCTGGCACCGTTCGATTGGAAAACTGATCATGCAATTGAACCGTCCAGAGTTCTGGAGCTCGCTTGTTCGCACCCTGAATGAGTATGTGCAGATCGATAACTGGGTTGTACTGATCTTCAGTAACCAACATGTACAAGTTGTCAGTCTTCCGGAGATAGCCGATGCAGAGGAAGTCGATGCCTTTATCCATCGCTACGTGAAGGGGCTTTACCTGCTGGATCCTTTTTACATAGCCAATCGAGAAAACCCGCAAAGCGGATTCTTTCATCTGCTGGATATTGCGCCTGAGTACTTCATTGAGACCGAGTACTACCATCAGTATTTCGAGCAGTATATTTCCGTAGATGAGGCGCAGTACAACGTCCAGCTCGACGCCGACAGAACCTTGTGCATTTCCATTGGCAGCAGCGTTCGCTTCAATCAAGAGCAGATTACGATGCTTGATCTCATCAAGCCTTGGGTGAGCGCGTTAATGCACCAGCGCATGAGCTTCGAGACGGAGGTGGAAAAGAACCTCGCCGCGCCCCCTCTCTGGCCGGAAACCATCACCCGCCTCGGCACCCAGATAACAGCCCGGGAAAGTGATGTACTCAGGTTGTTACTGAGTGGTTTCTCCAATAAGGAGATTGCGGGGAAACTTTCCCTTTCGTCAGAAACGATAAAAGTCCACCGTCGCAATATCTACGGCAAATTGAACATCAAGTCACAGTCCGAGCTGTTTGCCCGATTTTTCATGCCCAAACACGAGGCCCTTGCTTCAAGTTGAAAGCAGCGAAGCCGCCGGAGCATTCTCTGCATCAGCCCCCGTTCGGCGCATGATCAATGGCCTGTCATCCACGCCAGCGACAAGGATCCAGACCTCCCTGGCAACCCCCTCGCCCTGCAACACGGACGTAAAGGAAAAAATGTTCAACGCGATTCTCTTCAGCCTGCTCTCGAGCATCTTGGTCCTGATTGTTTTCGGCTTCTTGATATCACAATTGCTCCCTGCCCAGTTCATCGCGGGCAGCCAAATGGACTGGGGGTATTTCACCTCCTGCCTGCTCATCCTGCCCGCCGCGCTTGCCGGCGCCAGGCAGGTCAGGAAAATCACAGGCCCGAACCCTCGGGTTGCCTGAGGCCCACAGAAAAGCCGAGTTGCCCCATGAAGTTCACATCCGCCGGCAAACCCATCGACCCTCGTACCCTCAGCTACCGCAGCCTCGGCTTCGGAGAAGCCGTCAGTCTTGATACAACACCCTATGAACTGATCTTGGAGCACAGCGACTTTCCACAACACTTCCTCGAATGTGCCGACACCTTCATCAGCGAATGCAGGACAGACGACCTTGAGCAAGGCTTTGCAGACATCCCGGGGCTCGAGCGGCTGAATTACCCGACCTTTCAGGAGCTGTTGGAGAGTCAACCCGAAGTGGCAGCCGCCTTGATTGACGACTACCTGTATTTCGAGTTGTTTTTCGCGCTGTTCCGGGACCCAAGTCCCCTGGCGTTAGTGATTAACAGCCTCACCAGCACCTCTGCAAAAGGCAGGTCGATCATCATGGTCGGCGAGACCTTTGCTGCCAGGCAGGTCTGAACAGCCTTCACCTTGAGGCCTGGATGCCCCGCCCGCCCACGCCGCTCGCTGCCCCTCAGGCATGCCATTGGCCCAGGCTCATCTCGACGCTGAAGCCCGGGCCAAAGGCGGCCATCAGGCCTTTGCTACCGGCCTTGGGGGGCGATTCGAACTGGCGGCGCAACACGTCGAACACCGCCACGCTGGCCACGTTTCCAGCCTCGGCCAGGCTGGTTCGGGACAACCCTACACTGTCCTCAGGTAACTGGAGGTGGATGACCAGCTCATCAAGGATCTTGCGGCCACCGGTGTGAAAAATGAAAAAGTCATTGTCCGCACAGCCCTGCCGCTGGTGATCCTGGTTGAACCGTTCAAGGACCGGAGCGATGTCCTTGATCGAGTGCATGACGGCCTTGTCCAGCGCGAAATGAAAGCCGCTGTTCTTTACCTCGTACCTGATGAAATGCTCGCTGTCGGGCAACAGGTACGAGCGTCCAGCCGTGATCCGGACCCCCTGCGCTCGGTCATCGGCACGCAAGACACAGGCGCCGGCGGCATCGCCGAACAACGCCGCGCTGATCAGCGAATGCAATTGCTTGTCCCCCGCCTGATAGCACAGCGAGGAAAACTCCAGGGAAACCATCAGTACATGGTTGTCGACATCCAGGGCGGCAAAATCCCGAGCCCGGTTGATCGCCGCCATGCCGGCCACACAGCCCAACTGGGCAATCGGCAATTGCACGGTCGTCGCCGGCAGGCGCAGGTCGTTGATCAGGTGGGCGGTCAGGGACGGCATCATGAACCCGGTACAGGAAGTGACAATCACCATCCGTATCGCGCTCGGGGTCAGGTCGGCATTGACCAGTGCCTGACGTGCCGCGGCGCACGCCATGTCTCTAGCAGCGCGCTCATAGAGGATGCTGCGCCGGGTAATGTCGGACTGCTGGAGCAGTTCATCCAGCGGCAGCAGCAGGTGGCGCTGTTGCACCTGGCTGTTGCGGATCATGCGCTCGGACAACGCCGTGCCTGGCTGATCGCCGTGCAGCCGCCGCAGATGCTCGATCATCTGTTGCTGGCTGATCCTGTGCTCCGGAAACAGTACATGAGGCAGACAAAGGGTCGGCATCGAACTTCCTTGTTGAAGGCTGGCCGGTCAAGGCCCGGGCTTATACCGCGCGAACCACGGTGTAGGTGAGCGTGGCGGAAAACAGCGCCAGGACGATGGCGGTCCCCCTCGAGAACAAGGGCCCCGAGACACGTCCCAGGTACTGGGCGCGAATCCCCGCCCCCAACGAGACCCAGAGCAAGGCAATGGGCGCCAATGCCAGGAAGAACGCGCACAACGCGGGCAGGAATTCCCCCACGCTGGAGAAGGACCGGGCCGGAAATATCACACTGGCAAAGATCAGCCCCTTGGGGTTGAGCAGGGTCGCGATCAGCAAATGCCGGGGCCAGCTCTCGAAGCGTTCGGTGTGCTGGGCGCCGGCGGTCGAGGTCTTCCAGGTTTTCAGAGCCAGCGCCGCGATATAGAACGCGCACAGCAGCTTGATCAGGTGGATCAGCCACGGGTAGTCGTGGGACAGCAGCACCAGCCCCCAGCCCCAGGTGCAGATTGACACGGTGTAGCCGAGCATCTCGATCAGCACCAGCGGCAGCGAGCGCAGCACGCCGAACTTGAAGCCCGAGGCCAACAACAGGGTGTTCGAAGGCCCCGGTACCACCAGTATCAGGGATGAAAACAGCGCGATCTTGTAGAGGTCATCCATTTGCAGGGTTTCCTATTCCGTTAGGAAAAATCAGTCCGAAAGGGTTGTGCTGCGGTGCTGCGACGGGTCAGGAGGAACGCCCGCCCATGGATTTGTAGAGGCTGATCAGGTGGGTCCTGAGCTGGCTGTCGCTATTGACCAGGTCGCGCTGCGCCTCGAGCAGCATCTGTTGCGCCTCCAGTTCCTCCAGGTAACTGGCATCCCCGGCGGCAGACCTGACACGAGTCCACTGGTAGGTGCGGGCCCTGCTCTCATAACTGTCCTGGAGGTGTGCCGCACGCTGGTATTCGTGGTGATACCGACTGAGGGCATCATCCACCTCCTGCCAGGCCGCCAGGACGGTTTGCTGAAACGCCACGGCCGCTTCTTGCTGCTCGAGCTTGCGCAATACCACCGTCTTGCTGCGGCGTCCGCGATCGAACAGCGGCAGGTCCAGACGCGGCCCCACCGACCAGGCCCTGCTGCTCCAGTCGGCAAACTTGCCGCCCTTGTAGGATTCAAAACCGAAGTCGGCGCCCAGCGTCACGCTCGGGTAGAGCTCCGCTTCAGCCACCCCGATGCCGGCCGTGGCCCGGTGCAAGCGGGCTTGTGCAGCGCGGATATCCGGACGCTCACGCGCCAGCTCTGCCGGTACGCCCAGCTGCAGGTTGGGCAGCGGGCTCCCCAGGGCGGTGTCCGGACGATCCGCCAGCAAGGTTTCCAGGGCCCCGGGATGCTCCCCCAGAAGCACTGCAATACGGTTCGCGGCCTGGGTGTGCAGGGCCTTCCAACCCGGTATCTGTGCATTCAGCGCCGCCAGCCTCGACTGCTGGCGCTCGACGGCGAAGCCATCCTCATCACCTTCGCGAGCCTGTACCACAACCACCTGCAGGCGCGCGTCCAGCACGTGCAACTCCTGCTCCAGCAGACGGGTCTGGCGCTGCGCAGTGCGCATCTCGATGTAGTTTCTCGCCAGCTCGCTTTGCACGCTGAGCAACACATCGTCCAGCGTCGCCGCCGCGCCGTCGACTTCGGCCTGGGCGGCTTCGCCCAGGCGCGCCACCCGGCCCCAGAGATCCAGCTCCCATGAAACATCGAACCCGGCCTGGTAGAGGCTGTAAGGGTCGGTCAGGACCTTCTCCAGGGCCTCGCGGTCGCTGCCCAGTGCTTCGAGCATGCGATTGTTCGGGGCATACCGGCTTTGCCGGTTGCGGGTTGCAGCGCCCGTGAAGGACACCTCTGGGGTCTCCAGGGAAGAGACAATCTGGCGTTGCAACCTGACCTGGGCGAATCGCAGCATGGCCGTGTGCAGATCCGGGTTGCCCTCGCGCACTTGGGCCTGCAGCTGATCCAGGACAGGATCGGCAAATACCCGCCACCAGTTGGCCTCGGTCCCCGGCACGACGCTCGCGGTGTTCTTTGCCGACAGCACCGGCGTCACCGGGCCGCTGTGCCAGTCAGTCCATTTTTCCGGGCTTGGCACCACAGGCGCCTTGAAATCGGGCCCAAGGGTGCAGGCGCTGAGAGCCATCATCAAGGCCGCCGCCAGCCCGTTGAACAGGTATCCAGAGTGAGTCGTTTTCATGACGTTCCTTATCACACCAATCGATTGCGAAACAGCCAGGCCGCCAGTGGCAGGGTCACCAGCGCGACCGCGAGCATGGGCACCAGATTCCAGGAGACGTCGGCCAGCGTCGCCCCCTCCAGGTAGATCCTTCTGACCAGGTCAATGGCGAAGCGCAGCGGGTCCAGGTAGGTCAGCACCTGCAACGCTTGGGGCATGCCGTGCACCGGGGTGATCAGCCCGGACAGCAGAATCAGCGGCATCATCAGCACGAAGGTGTACACCATGGCCTGCTGCATGTTGGCCGAGAGCGCCGAGATGGACAGGCCGATGCCCACGCAGGCGCAGGTGAAGACAAACAGCCCCAGGTACAAATCGAGCACGGAGCCGATCATCGGGATCTCGAACCAGAACAAGCCAATGGCCAGGATCAGGCTCGACTGCAGGAGGCCGATCAGGACCGATGGCAGCGCCTTGCCCAGGAGAATGACGAAGGGTGTCAGGGGGGTGACCAGCAACTGGTCGAACGTCCCCTGCTCGCGCTCTCGGGCCACCGACAGCGCTGCCAGCATCAAGGTCTGGATCATGCTCAACGCGGCGATCAGGCCGGGCACTATGTTCCAGCGGGTTTGCAGGTTGGGGTTGAACCAGGCCCGGGTTTCCAGGCGTACAGGCGCATTCTCCAACGCCAGGAACTGCTGGTTGAAATCAGCCACCAGATTGGCAATGTGCCCCGCCGCCATCCCCGCGGTCGTCGAGTTGCGCCCGTCCAGCACCAGCTGCAGGCCGGCATTGTCATGCCGGCTCAAGCGCTCATCGAAGTCCGAGGAGAACTGCAGCACCAGCAGGGCCTTGCCCTGGTCGATCACCGGGGCAATCTCGCCCACGCTGTTCAAGGTCGCCACCCGGGCAAACACTCCCGAGGCATCGAAACGCGCCAGCAGCTCCGTCGAGGCCCGCCCCTGGCTTTGGTCCAGCACCGCATAGGGCACGTAGTTCAGGTCATAGGTGGCGCCGTAGCCAAACAGCAGTGACTGGACAATCGCCGGTGCAATCAGGATCACCCGATTGGCCGGGTCCTTGACGATGGCCAGGAACTCTTTCTGAAACAGGAACAGCAATTCGCGTATGAAACTCATCAGCTTGTCCATGGCGTCAATCCAGCTTCTTGCGGGTGCACAGCCGTGCAGCGTTCAACAGAAACAAGGCGTAGGCCGTGAGGATGGCCAGGTTCTTGGCAATCAGCGGCCAGTTGTTGCCCGCCAGGAACAGGGTCTTCACCAACTCCATGAAATAGGTCGCCGGCAGGATCGAGCCGACCATGCGGATGAAGGTCGGGACATTGCGCAAGTCAAAGAGAAAGCCCGACAGCATCAGCGCCGGCAGGAAGCTGAAGATGATTGCGATCTGGCTCGCCAGGAACTGGTTGCGGGTCTTCGCCGAGATCAGCAGGCCGATGCCCAGGGTCACCACCAGGTAAAGCATCGAGCTCAATAGCAAGAGCACCAGCGAGCCCTGGATCGGCACCTGAAACAGCAGTCGAGCGGACACCAGGCACATCATCAGGCCCAGCAGGCCCACCAGAAAGTAGGGAATGATCTTGGCCAGGAGTATCTCGATCGACCTGACCGGGGTGACGAACAGCGATTCGAGGGTTCCCCTCTCCCACTCCCGGGCCAGCACCAGTGAGGTCAGGAACGCCCCCACCAGCGTCATGATCAGGGCAATGAGCCCGGGCACCAAATACCAGGTACTGCTGTTGGCCGCGTTGAACCACATCCGCTCGACCAGCAGCACCCGCCCTGCAGCCTGTGATGGCCTGGCACGGTCAAGCTGCTGCTGTTGCCAGACATTCAGCGCCCCCCTGACGTAGCGTCCAAGCGTCGCCGCACTGTTGGCGTCGGCGCCATGCAGCAGCAGTTGCAAGCGCGCATCCTGGCGCTCGAGTCGGCGGGAAAAGTCCGCCGGTATGCGCACGATGCCATCGACCCGACGCCGGTCCATCAAAGCCTGTGCATCGGCCATGCTGGTGACCCGGATCACCGAGAAGTAATCCGAGCTCTCAAGCTTGGCCACGACGCTGCGAGCACTGGGCGAGCTGTCTTCCATCACCACCGCCAGAGGCGAATTGCGAATATCCAGGGACAGGCCGTAACCGAATATCAGGATCAGGACGATGGGCAGGACGATGCCTATCGCCAGGTTGCTCTTGTCCCGCAGCAATTGGCGGAACTCCTTTTTGGTCAGTGCCATCAGGCGGCGCCTGAAACCTGATGCAGCTCCATTGAAATCGGACATGCTCATTCCTCACTGCACCCTGGCACTGGCCTGCGCTCGAGCACGCTCGACCACGGCAATGAAGGCGCTGTTCATGTCGGCAAGCGACTCATCGCCCTGGTGGCGGACCTGCTCCGGGGTGCCCAGGGCCAGCAACCGCCCGGCATCCTGGATCACGATGCGGTCGCAGTACTCGGCTTCTTCCATGAAATGGGTGGTGATGACGATGGTGGTACCGCTTTGCGCCAGGGCGGTGATACGTCGCCAGAAAGCCCTGCGGGCCAGGGGATCGATGCCGCTGGTGGGCTCGTCGAGAAACAGGATTTCAGGCTCGTGCAGCAGTGCGACTGCCATCGCCAGGCGCTGCTTGTAGCCACCAGGCAACTCACCACTGCGCAGGTGCTTGTGCTCGTCGAGGTCGAACTGTTCGAGCATCAGCGCCATTCGCGCCTTCAACTGCGCACCGTGCAGGCCATAGGCGCCGCCGAAGAAACGCAAGTTCTCCAGGGCCGAGAGGTTGGCGTACAAGGCGAACTTCTGCGACACGTAGCCGATCTTGCGGCGCGCCGCCGCTCGCGCGGTACGCAAATTGACCCCAGCCACTTCCAGCTGCCCGCTGGAAGCGGGAAGCAGGCCGCAGAGCATGCGAAAGGTCGTGGTCTTGCCTGCGCCATTGGGCCCCAGCAAGCCAAATATCTCGCCCTTGAGAACCTCGAACGAGGTGCTGGCCACCGCGGTGAAGTCGCCGAACTTGCGCACCAGGTCACGAACTTCGATGACCACCGCGCGGCCGGCATCGGCGGCGTCCTGGCTATCGCCGGAGGGTGGCGTGTCAAAGGGTAGCGTGACCGCTGCCACCTGTTGCCTGAGCAGCACCATGAAGCCGTCTTCCAGACGCGCTTGCAGGGCCTCGGGGGCGCTCAGCCCGTCCAGGGAGGGGATGTCCTGCAGGGGCACCTGGGCATTGCGGATGAATCGCACCTTGCCGCCTTCGGGCACGGCATCGACGATGTGCTCGCGGTCATCGAGCAAGTGCGCCTGCAGCAGCCTGGCCGGGTTGCCGGAGCGGGGGGCGACGCCATAGCACAGCCCCTGCGCCAGCTCACAGAGTTGTGCTGGCGGCCCCTGGGCAATCAGCCGTCCCTGATACAGGACGAAGACCTGAGCACAACGCTGAGCCTCGTCCATATAGGCGGTGCTGATCAGCACCGTGAGGTTTTCCTGCTCGATCAATTGCTCGATGATGCTCCACAGCTCCCGGCGCGACAGCGGGTCGACTCCCACCGTGGGCTCGTCCAGCAGCAACAGCTGGGGCGAACGGACCAGCGTGCAAGCCAGCCCGAGTTTCTGTTTCATGCCGCCGGACAACTGCCCGGCCAGGCGCCCGCGGAATCGCGTCAGGTCCATCATCTGCAGCAACCGGGCAAATCGTTCATCGCGCTGCTGGGCAGGGACGCCATGCAGGTCGGCGTACAGCTCGAGGTTTTCCTGGATGGTCAGGTCTTCGTACAGGCCGAATTTCTGCGGCATGTAGCTGATGCGGTCCTGTACCTGCTGGGGGTGCGCGGCGACGTCCAGCCCCAGCACATTCAGCTGTCCCTGGTCCGCCTTCATCAATCCGGCAATCAGCCGCAGTAACGTGGTTTTCCCTGCCCCGTCCGGCCCCACCAGCGCGCTCAGCTTGCCCTGGGGAATGTCCAGGGAAATACCCTCCAGGGCCGTCTGCTGGCGCGCACCAACGCGAAAGTGCTTGACCAGATCGACAGCCTGGACCGTTGCCACCGACGCGCTCATGGCGCGGTCCCGACGGCCGGAGAACGCTCAAGGTAGACCGTCGCCGGCATGCCTAGCCGCAGGCGGTCGTCGGGGTCCTTGACCAGCACCCTGATCTCGTAGACCAGGCTGGTACGCAGGTCGTCGGTCTCCACCGATTTGGGGGTGAATTCAGCGACCGAAGAGATATAGCCGACCTTGCCGTCGATGGATTGCTCCGGAAAGCTGTCGGTAAACACCTGCGCCACCTGACCCGGCCGCACATGGCCCAATTGACGCTCATTGACATAGGCCCGCACCCACTTGGGGTCGGTCAGGGCCAGGGCGAATACCGGTCGCTGCGGCGAAGCCATATCGCCCGGCTCCAGCAGGCGTGTGCGAACCCGTGCCTGGGTAGGCGCCTTGAGCTGAGCGCGTGCCAGATAATGTTGCAGCAGCTCCAGGTCGGCCTTGGTGGCTTGCAGGTCCGCCGATGCCTGGGCGATGTCTTCATTGCGCGGGCCGATCTTGGCCAATGACCAGGCTTCGCGCTGTTCCTGCACCTGGGCCTGGGCGACCTGCAGGCGTGCCGCCGCCTGGTCCAGGCGTTGCTGGCTGACGCCTCTGCCCTGAGTCTCGGCGGCGATCCGACGCAAGCGCTGCGACTCCAACCGAGCCAGTTGCACTTGTGCCTGCGCGGCATCCAGACGTGCCCTGGACTGTTCGATCTCCTGGGGGCGCGTGCCATTTTTCAAACGCAGCAGCGCCTGTTCCTGGACGCCGATCCGGGCCTGAGAACGACTGATTTCAAGGCGCAACGTGCGCGTGTCGAGTTCGGCCAGCACCTGGCCCGCCTGCACCAGGTCGCCCTCCTCGGCATACAGCGCGGTGATTCGCTCGCTGCCATCGAACGCCAGGGAGACCTGACGAATATCGACGTTGCCATGAAGCTTCAGGCGATCGTGCTGTTCCTCGGGGCGAAGGAGAAACCAGGAAACACCTGCTGTTACCGCCAGCAGTACGGCAACCCCTGCAATCCACTGCTTCTTCATCCGTGAATCCTTTGTTTACCAAGACCTAGTTTAAATTCAATTTGAATTTAATCTAAAAAATAACAGATACTGGCGGTGAAGCAACCCCTATGTCCAACCATGAGGAACGCCATGAGCACTCGACGCAGATCCAGCAGAAGCGACGGCGAGCACACCAGGATCCGGATTCTCGAGGTGGCTGCCCGCCTGTTTGCCCAGCATGGCTATGCCAACACCGCGAGCAAGCTCATCAGTGAAGAAGCCGGCACTGACCTGGCCGCCATCAACTACCACTTCGGCAGTCGGGAGGCCCTGTACAAGGCCGTCTTGATCGAAGGACACAAGCAGTTGGTGAGTTTCGAAGCCCTGTCGCAACTGGCCGGGAGCGACGAACCGGCACTGGTCAAGCTCGACGTGTTCATTGATGCCATCGTCAGCCGGGTACTCGATGAGCAAAGCTGGCAAAGCAAAGTCTGTGCACGGGAAATACTCGCGCCTACCGTCCATTTCTCCAGCCTTGTCCAAGAAGAAGTGATGCCCAAGTTTCGGCTGTTGGAAACGATCATCAGCCAGATCACCGGCTTTCCGTCCGGCGACCCGGCGCTGGCGCGCTGCGCCATCAGCATCATCGCCCCCTGCCTGATGCTGGCGGTGATCGACCGCCAGCAGCCCAGCCCACTCCAGGCCGTACTGCAACACGATGCAGACGCCCTGAAAGCGCACCTCAAGCTGTTTGCCCGGTCCGGACTCGCCGCCATTGCCCACTGAACGGTTCATCCCACCAGACTGCCCGGCTGATTGTGCAGGGCACTCCCCAGCACCGCCTTGATCCGCGACATAACCTGTCCATCGAGAAAGAAATGGCCTCCGGCAAACACGAACTGCTCGAAGCGGCCCCGGGTATAGCCTCGCCACTGCTGCATCTGCTCGGGCGGCGCGATCAGGTCCTGGGTACCGCTCAGGCAGACCATGTCGATGTCCAGCGGCCGGGCCTGAGCCTGGGCATAGGAGTAGACCATCTGGATATCGGCCTGGATCACCGGCAGGTACATCTGCATCAGGTCCTCTTCGGCCAGCACCACTGCGGGAACCCCGCCCATGGCCTGCAGCACCGCGGTGGCCTGGGTCGCCGGCAACTGATGCAAGGGCTCGACCCGTTGCGGTACATGGGGAGCGACCATGCCCGATAGCATCAGTTGCAGCGGCACCTGCCGCTGCCGCTGTTGCAGGACACTGGCGACCGCGAAGGCCAGCAACGCCCCCATGCTATGGCCGAAGAAGCAGCAGGGAATGTCATCGCTGAACTGTTCCAGGCAATCGGCCACGTCATTGGCCGCCGCCTGCATGTCACAGTAACGGTGCTCCTGGCTGCGACCCTCACGGCCCGGCAACTGCAGGGCATACAGGTCGACCTGGTCATACAGCGGCAGAAACCAACGGTGAAAGACCGACGCCCCGCTGCCGGCATAGGGGAAAGTGAAGAGTCGCATCTTGCCCCGTGGCCGGCTGGCATAGGGAAACCAGACTTCCCGGGCGATGGATGATGGCGTCGACATCGCTCAACCCTCCACTCGCCGGGCCAGGGCGAAGCGATCGACCTTGCCGTTGGCGTTGCGCGGCAGCGCCTCCAGGCACAGCATCTTGTCGATGATCATGTAGCGCGGCAGGCACTGTGCACAGTGGCGCTTGAGGTCGATGATCGAGAGGCTGGCCCCCGCCCGGGGCACCAGCGCTCCCCAGAGTTGGGCATTCATCCCCTCCCCGATCACCAGCACCGCGGCCTCGCTGACCTGGGGGTGGGCCAGTAGCGCAGCTTCCACTTCACCCCGCTCGATCCGGTTGCCACGCACTTTGAGCATGTCATCGCGGCGCCCCAGGTATTCGTAGTTGCCATCGGCCAGTTGCCTGACCATGTCGCCGGTCTTGTAGGGCCCCTGCTGTTCCGGCAGGGCGAAATACCCCAGCATCACCGTGGGCCCCTGGACCACCAGTTCCCCCTCTTCCCCCGGGGCGCAGCGACTGCCGTCGGGTTTCTGCGCCCACACCTGGTTGCCCGATGCCGCCGTACCGATCGGTACCGGAAGCAAACGCTGAGGATCAATGGCATCGACCTCGAACGCGGTGCAGACATTGGTTTCCGTAGGGCCGAACAGATTGGCCAGGCGGACCTCGGGATAAGCTGCGCGCAGCTCGCGCAGGTGTTTGATCGGGAACGGCTCGCCGGCGAACAGCAGTACCCGCAGGGTGCCTTGCAGGTCCGTCAGCAGGCCGCCGTCCTGCATCATCATCATGAGCACCGAAGGCACCGAGTACCAGACCGTGATCTCGTGGGAGCCGATGAAGTCAGTCAGCAGCCGCGGCGAGAAAGCCATGGCCTCGGGCACCAGGTGCACCGTAGCGCCCACATTCAGCGCGCAATAAAGGTCCAGGACCGAGAGATCGAAATGAAACGGCGCGTGGTTGGCGAAACGCTCGTTGGCCTTGAAGCCATAGCGTTCGCACGCCCAGTCGACGAACGCCAGGGCATTACCGTGACTGAGCGACACCCCTTTGGGAGTGCCGGTGGAGCCTGAGGTGTAGAGGATGTAGGCCAGGTCGTCCGGCTGAATCTCGACCTTCGCCATGACGCTGGAGCGGGTATCGATGCTGCGCCAGTAGCGCGCACTGGTGGGGTCGTCCAGCACCACGCAGCGGGCCTGGGCAAGTTCGCCGCCAGCGATTTCTTCCAGGTGCGCGGCCGTGCAGATGATCAGCACCCCCTGGCAATCGCGGGCAATCTTTTCCAGGCGCGACACCGGGCTCAGCGGGTCCACGGGCACGTACACCACCCCCAGCCGCAGGGCCGCCTGCATGAGCGCCACCAGGTCGACCGACTTGTGTGCCCAGAGCAGAATCCGCTGCCCCTGGCGCATGTCCAGGGCACAGAGCATGGCGGCGAACTCAGCGGTCCGCCGCTCCAGCGCGGCATAACTCAGGCCTTGCTGTTCATCCACCACCGCCATCTGCTGCGGATAGCGCGCGGCACTGCGCATCACTCGTTCATGAATCAGCGTCATAGTCTCAGCTCCCGGGCGATGATTTCGTGTTGCATATCGGTGGTGCCGGAAAAGATCGTGGTGCCAATGGAATCGCGCAGCATTGCCTCGATACCGAAGGACTCGAGACAGCCCCGGCCGCCGAAGATCCTCACCGCATCGATACTGGAGGCCAGTGCACCTTCGCTGATGGCCAGCTTCGACAGGGCGATGTTGAGTTGTCCCGGATCGCCCTGGTCCATGCCCCAGCACGCCCTGAACAGCAGCAGGCGGGCCGACTCCAGGCGCAGCTTCATCTGCGCAATCCGGTGGGAGACCGCCTGGTTGTCGCCGATCGGCTTGCCGAACTGGCGCCGCGTGCGCGCATGCTCGATGCATTGTTCCAGCTGCCGCTCCATCATCCCCAGGAAAGCCGCGAACAGGCAGGCGCGCTCCCATCCCATGGAACTCTGGAACACCTGCCGGCCCTGCCCCTCCTCGCCCAGGCGGTGGACCCCAGGGACCATGCAGTCATCGAAGAACACCTCGCCAGCCGGGCAGCTTTTCAGGCACACCTTGCCCAGGGGCTCGCTGACTCGCAGGCCCGGCGTGTTGCAGTTGACGATGAACCCACTGACGCCCAGGGCGCCATACTCGGGCTGGGTGGTGGCGTAGGTCACGAAGATGTCGGCGATCGGCGCATTGCCGGCAAAACTCTTGTGGCCGCGGAGGCGATAACTGCCATCGGCCTGAGGCAAGGCCCGGGTCTTCAGATTGCTCGCATCCGAGCCCGCCTCGGGCTCGGTAATGGCGTTGGAGCCGATGAACTCACCACTGGCCAGTTTCGGCAGGACATCGCGCTTGGTTGCCGGCGAGGCGAACTCGACGATCGGCATGGCACAGGCAAACTGGTGCGCGGCCGCCGCAAATACCAGCCCCATGTCCGTGCAGCCCAGGCCAAATGCGTGCATCGCAATGGCCGTCGACAGCGCCCCCAGGCCCTGGCCACCGTACTCTTTGGGAATCGACAGCCCCAGTAACCCGGCCTCGCCGCAGATGCTCCACTGCTGCTGGGTGAAATATGGCGAATGCTGGTTGCTGCAGGCCGCCAGTTGCTCGGCACACACCTGCGCGATCATTGCTGCGTGTTCTTTCTGGGTGGCGTCATAGTTGAAGTCCATTTCAACTCTCCTTGCGCATGGAAGGTTTTCTGAAGGATCGATAGAAGATCAGCCGCCCGACCTCTGAAGGCACCTGCATCAGGCCCCACCAGAGCGCCTTGAGTTTTCTCAGGGTGGTCAGTTGATAGACACGAGCGTGAGGATTAGCAAAATCAAAAATAGGCGGAACAAAGCTGGCATTGGCAAGCGCCGAGAAAATGCTGCTTGCAGCTTGCGCAGCCGAGACCTTGGCGCTTTTGACGTCATCACAAAGGCCCAGCGTAGTGTTGAGAATATCCTTGTACCCTTGATACAGAGGCATCCAGAAACCGTCCTCGGCGAGGCGGTCGATGTCATCGAACACCCGCGGGTCCAAGGCCTTGGCAAAGGCATCGTTGATCTTGCGCGCAGTGATGGTGGCGGCAATCGACTGCAGCAACCACACCCGGGCGAAGGCATTCCACAGCTCGGGGTCACGGAACGCGACATGGGCCGCCGCTGCGATCCGGTCGCTCAAAGCGATGATGCTGTCCTGGGTCATGACAAAGTCGTTCAGCGCCGGGCTGCGGTAGTCACCGCTGTGCGCCGCCTCGATCAAGCGGTGCGCCAGGGCCAGGACCAGTTCCGCGCCATTGGAAAGCTTGCGCGAGAACAACAGGTCGTTGCTCGCGGCGCCCTGATCGAACATCAGGCAGCGACGTTCGAGTGCCGTGCGATAGACCTCACGTTCAGGCTCGCGCACTGCCCACTCACGCACCCGCCTGGCGCCGGACAAGTGCTTGCCCAGGCCGGGGTATTGCTCGATCAGTCCAGCCAGGACCTGGTCGCCGTCGGTACTCTGGCAGGCCTCCTCGCGCAGCGACACCAGCACGCTGACCAAAGGATTGCGCGAGTGCTGATGGTTGTTGAACCCAATGACGCCGATCCAGCCTCCATCGAACACATGGTGCAGGGTGCCGCCATGCCACTGGCCGGGAAAATCCCCGTGGGCGCACTCATCGAATGGCACCACTCCGAGCATGTGGGTGGAAAACTCCAGGGTGCGGGTCTGCAGCGTCGCGGGCCGGCAATCCAGCCCCGCCTGACCAGCGATTCGATGCCCGGCCGGGCTGCCGTCGACCATGAACCGGGCACTGACCCACGGCCCCTGGGCCGTCGCCACCTTGATCCCATCGACTTCGAGCACGACTTCCGGGCTGTCGTCGATCTCCACCAGCTGTGCGCCATAGCGCACCGCCGCGGCCAGCAGATAGGCGTCGATATCAGGCCGGAACAAATGGTTCTCGCCGTGCTCGGAAGGCACGTTGAACTGCAGCGCCTGCCCCAGGTCGACGGCCTGGCCAGGCCGGTGATAGATGAAGCCGAGGTTCTTCTTGACCCCTGAAGACGGCATCACCTTCTGCTGGATATCGCGGGTGCGGGCAATATCCTTGATTTCCGGCACGCCATAGCGGTCGGCGATCAGCTCGAAGATCATCGAGGTATAGGGAATGGTCGCTTCGCCGGTCAGGTCCGGCGGCAGGTGGCGGTTGCGCAACAGGCCAACCCGTACATTGTTCCTGGCCAGGCAAGCTGCGAGCATGAGTACGCTCAGGCTGTTGCCCGCCAAGAGAATATCGTAATGGTTTGGCGCCTGGCCAAACGGCTGGTCATTCATATTCACCTCAATCACAGATCATTGCTCAGGGTTGCACTCACCGCAGGCCGTCAGGCCTCGACCAGGCAGCCCTGTTCCTTTATCGAGCGGGCCAGGAAGTCCGGCCACATCAGGCCCGGGCACTCGAGAAACTCTCGGGCCTTGATCTCCAGCTTCAGGTCTCGACGACAGCGCGCGACCATGTCCATCACCAGCAACGAGTCCAGGCCGAAGTCCATCAGGCTGCCGCCATCCTCGAGCTTGGCCCGGACCTGCTCGGTCTTGACCCCGAGCAACTGCGCGTACTGCTCCCAGACGTAGTCATCGAGCAGTGCCAGGGCGCCGGCGTCATCCACCCCTTCCAGTTGCTGCAGAATGTCGGCGTGCATGCTCTCCCCAGGTCGGCAGACGGCGACCTGGGCGCGGATGTACTGCAGCAGAGGTTGCGGCCCGCGGGATTCGAGCAGTGGCTTGAAGCGGTTCCAGTCGACTCCGGACACCACCATCTGGGGCAGGTCGCTGGCGAGGATCCGCGACAGCAGGCCGATGTTCTGCGCCGGCGCGATCTGCTTCAGTCCGACGCTGGTCAGGAAATTCAGCACTTGCTCGTCGAACAGGTGGCTGCTTGCCGCCCAGAGCCCCCAGTCGATCACCAGGGCACTCAAGCCCATGGCCCGGCGATGCCACGCCAGGCTGTCGAGGAACTGGTTGGCGCCGGCGTAGCTGGCCACGTGCTGCGATCCCCAGACGCTGGCGATGCTCGAGCACATGACGAAGAAATCCAGCTCCAGCTCCTGGGACAGCTCGTGCAACAGCCAGGCGCCTTCGACCTTGGGCCGCATGACCTGATCGAAGCTGGTGCTGTCGATGTCCTGCAGATCCTGCGGGATGGAGATCCCCGCCCCATGGAAAATCCCCTTCAGCCCTGCTCCCGACGATGCCAGCACGGCGAACACCCGGAGCATGTCCTGGCGTGAAGTGATATCTGCCTGTATGTAGTGCACCCGCGATGCCGCCGGACCAAAGCGGTCCAGCCCCGCCGCGACCTGCTCAAGGGGACGCCGGCCGGTGATGACCACCCTGGCAGCGCCTTGGTCCAGCAGCCATTGGCCCATGGCCAGGCCAATGCCGCCCATTCCGCCAGTGATCAGGTAGCTGCCCTGTGCACAGGGTGCATAGGCCTGTGCCGGCAACTGCGCGGCGCTGAAGTGGTTCAGGCGCTGCACGTAGCGTTTGCCCGGGCGCAGGCAGATCTTGTCCTCGCCGTCCGGGTCACTGACCTCTTCGGCCAGTGCCCGCGCCCATTCGGGGTCCCCGGGTGCCAGGTCGACCAGTGCTCGCCAGTGCTCGGGATGCTCCAGGGCCAGGGTCTTGCCCAGCCCCCACAAGGGGCCAGTCGCCACTTGCAGGGCCTGGCCGCGCTCCAGACCAATCGCGTTCGCCCCCTGGGTAATCAGCCACAACCTGCCGCCACGCTGACCCAGAGCGATCAGCGCCTTGAACAGCTCCAGCAGCGGGTGGTACAGCGTTGCCAGCAGGCTCGACAGGCTGTCCTGGGTGGTCTCGCCGGCATCCTCGATGTGCGTGCCGTCAAGCACGATGATCTCGCCAGCCAACGCCTGCGCGTCATCGGTGAGTGGCAGGTTCGGGTCCTCGGCCAGCGCGACCCGGGCAGCATCGAGCAGTACCTGCAGGCTGGTGATCCGCGTCCGGTGGCCGGCACGCTGCAGGTGCTCGGCCAGGGGCCGGGCAGCCTCCGGCGAATCGCTGACCAGGGTGAACAGCCGATCCTGTGGCGGCACCTCGGTACGCTGGCGCGGGCGCTCGAGCCAGTCGAGGCTGTAGAGCACATCCGGCTGGTAAACCGAGCCACGCAGTTGATCGTCACTGAGGGTTGCAGCAAACGTCACCCCTTCCAGGCTCCCCACGCACTGGCCATCGGCGTCGTACAGCACGCAGTCGAACTGCTGCGGATGCGCGGCACTGGCGGCAATGACCAGGCTCTGCGCGCGGTGCGTGGCGCAGCGGTTGGCGACCCAGCGGCGGATGCCAGTGATCGATCCTGGCGCATCACCGGGCACCGCCTGCCCCAGGTACTCGAGGATCTGCCCATGGCGGTTGCCGCAGGGGTCGGCGTCTGCGGGCAACTGCAGGTGGTAGACGAAACCTGCATCCTGGGTGGCCGCATGGCCCGGGTCCGACAGCGGCTCATCGGCGGTCGCGGGCATCGCCTGCAGGGTCAGCGACAACACCGGCTGCCAGGCGGCACCGGCGGCTTTTGCCCCATCGCTCAAGGCAGAGCAGCAGACTTCCCAGGCCGATGCAGACAACGGCTTGAGCTCAGTGAACAGGTGCAGCTGATCGTCGGGATGAAGCACCAAGCCATGGGTGATGCTCGCAAGGCTTACTGCGTAGGTGTCCAACTGCAACTGCGCGGCGATCTCATCGGTCAGGGTCGCCAGCAGCCGGGCCGGGCGCAGCAGCGCCAAATCGTTGAGGATCTCGCCGCCCAGGCGTTGCAACAGCGCACTGTCCAGGGTTGATTCGAATGCCGGGGTGGGGGCGTTGACCCGGTGCCCGAGCAACAGCCCAGCCTCCCCCGACACGCCGTGAGCCTGCTGCGCGGCGCCGCTGCCGGCAGTCTCAAACCAGTAGCGCTGGCGCTGGAACGCGTAGCTGGGCAAGGGTTGGCGCAAGGCCCCGTCATGCTCGTGCAGCCGGGCCCAGTCAAGGTTCTGGCCGCCAACGTAAAGCTGCGCGGCGGCCAGTCGCAGGTCCCTGGGTGGATCGCCGGCACGGCGCAGGCTGGCGAGGGCAATCCCATCGGCCGTCCCTTCGTGGCGCCCGATCAACGGCGTCAGGATCGCGTCGGGGGCTACTTCGAGGAAAGTCTTCACCCCCAGTTCTTCGAGCAAGGCAACGACCCCGTCGCTGAACCTCACGGTCTGCCGGGTATGCCGGCACCAGTAGTCCGGCGAGCGCAGGCTGGCAAGCGTGTGCGCCCGGCCGCTGACACCGGAGATGACCGGCAGGCGCGGCTCGCTGAAGGCAACCTGCGCCACCACCTGCCGGAAGGATTCGAGCATCGGCTCGGTGGCCGCCGTGTGGAACCCATGGGACACCGCCAGCCTGCGGACCTTGTGGCCACTGGCGAGCAGCTGTTCGGCCAGCGCCTGGACCTGCGCCAGCGGACCGGCCATCACCACATCCTGCGGACTGTTGATCGCGGCCAGCTCGATGGCGGTGCCTGGCAGGTCCTGGAGCACGGCGTTGAATGACGCCTCGCTCATCCCCAGTGCGTACATGGCCCCGCCCGCCGTCATCAGTTCCTGCGCCAGGCGCCCCCGCGCCTCCACCATGCGCAGTGCATCACTCAGGGAAATCGCCCCTGCCACGCAGATGGCGCTGATTTCACCGAAACTGTGCCCCAACAACGCATCGGGAATGATCCCCCAGTGCATCCAGAGACGGGCCAATGCATATTCGACGGCGAATATCGCCGGCTGGGCGTACCGGGTCTGCTCCAGGTAACGGTCACTGTCGGCCCCGGCGTCCAGGACCAGGGTCAGCAGGTCGACCTCCATCATCGGGCTCAACAGGGCCCGGCATTCATCGATCTGCGCCTTGAAGAATGGCTCGCTGTCATACAGCGCCTGAGCCATCGCCCGATACTGGCAGCCCTGCCCCGGAAACAGCATCGCCAACGGCGCCGCGGCGCCCTGGCAGCGGCCGTCGAACACATGCCCCACGAGTTTGCGCGAGGCGTAGGCCGCCAACTGCTGGCGCAACCCCTCCGGGCTGTCGGCAACGGCGGCGAAGCGATGGCCAAAATGCGCCCGCCCAAGGTTCGCCGTGTAGCACAGGTCCTTGAGTTCGAGCGAACTGTTGTCGGCGATGAAGCGCTCATAGCGCCCGGCGATCTGGCGCCGCGGCGTCTCGCCCTTGGCCGAGATGGTGAGCAGTTGCCAGGGGTTCTCGCGCCCCAGGGCGCGTTCCCTGAGCGGTGGCTCGCCCACCACCACATGGGCGTTGGTGCCGGTAACGCCAAAGGAACTGACACCGGCGTGCCGGGCTGTTGCCTGGCGCGGCCAGGCCGTCGGCTGGGTAACGACTTTCAGGGCCAGGCGGTCCCACTCGACTCGCGGATTCGGCGTATTGAAGTGGACCTGCGGAACCAGCGTTTCCTGTTGCAGGCACAGCAGCACCTTGGCCAGCCCGGTCACCCCGGCGACAGGCTCCAGGTGCCCCATGTTGGCCTTGATCGATCCCACCAGCAGGGGCGACTCGGCTGGCCGCTGCGGCCCCAGCACCGCATGCAGGGCATGCAGTTCGATCGGATCGCCCAATGCCGTGCCGGTGCCGTGGGCCTCGACATAATCCACCTCGCGGCCCTGGATCCCGGCCTGGGCCAGCGCCAGCCTGATGACGTCCTCCTGGGCATGGATATTGGGCACGGTAATGCCGCTGCTGGCACCGTCGTTGTTCACCGCGCTGCCCTCGATCACGGCCATGACCGGGTCCTGATCGCGCACGGCATCGCTGAGGCGCTTGAGGGCCAGGATCACGCAGCCTTCAGCCCGTCCGTAACCGTCAGCCGCGGCATCGAACGTCTTGCAGCGTCCATCGGGCGCGACTGCCCGCAGCTTGCTCACCAGGATGAATCCGTAGGGCGAGAGGATCAGGTTGACCCCGCCGGCCAGTGCCACCTCGCTCTCGTGGTTGCGCAGGCTGGTGCAGGCCTGATGCAGGGCCACCAGCGAGGATGAACAGGAGGTGTCGAGGACCACGGCCGGCCCCCTGGAACCCAGGGTGTAGGCAATGCGTCCGGCGACGAAACTGGTTTCGCCATAGAACTGATAGGCGTTGACGTCCTCGATCGGGCCCAACTGCTGGCGCAGGCGCACATAGTCATTGGTACTGACCCCCATGAACACGCCCAGCTTCTTGCCGTGCAGGCTGTCGGGGGCGATGGCGGCGTTCTCCAGGGCTTCCCAGGCAACCTCCAGGGCCAGCCGCTGTTGCGGGTCCATTCCTTGGGCTTCCTTTGGCGAGATGCCGAAAAAGCCCGGGTCGAACTGGTCGACCCCATCAATGAAGCCGCCACGCATGACGTAGGCCTTGCCCGGGGCCTGCGGGTCCGGGTCGTAGTAGTCGGTTCCGTACAAACGATCGCTGGGCATGTCGCCCACGGCATCGGTTGCGTTCTTCAGCAGGTTCCACAAGCGCCGGGGGGTGTCGGCGCTGCCCGGCAGCCGACACCCCAGGCCGACCACGGCGATGGGTTCGCTGGAGGCCGGGGTTTTGCCGGCCACCTTTTCCTTGAGCGCACGAATGGTGGTGATGGCTTGGGCAAGGCTCTCCTGCAGCTGTTCCTTGCTTACGTCGCGGGTCTCGTTATCCATAAAAAGCCTCGATCGATGATTCTCTGGCAGTGGTGATCCAGCCGCCGGTCAGTAGTTGGCGATGTCCCGCAACTCGTCCTCGAGCGCGCCAATCAACTCGGCCCGTGACAGTCCATTCAGGTCCTGGTGCTGCGATGCAGGTGTTGCCGATGCGGGCGCCGCCACCGGCTCAGGGGCGCCCGAGAGCCTGCCGATGAGGTAGTCCGTGACCTGCTCGATGGAGGTGTACTCGAAGCCGAACGTCGACGGCAGGTCGAGACCCAGCGCTCGGCCCAATCGTGAGCGAAGGTCCAGCGACATGACCGAGGACATGCCCATGTCGAAGAAGCCCTTCCTGGCATCGAGCGCCAGGCCATCGGCAAAACCGAATACCTGCCCGACGACTTCGCAGACCAGCGCCTGCATGGCCCGGCGCTGTTGCATGGGCGGCAGGCCGGCGAGCTCGCGCAGGCGTTGCCCTTGATCCGCGTCCGGCGCGCCGAGGTGTTCGAACAACGGCCAGGGCAGGACGCTCCGGTACAGCCCCTTGAGTTGCTGCCAGTCGACATTGAGCAGGCCGCACGGGCCCTGGCCAGGCCCAAGCAAATCAGCCACGGCATGCACGATCTGCTCACGCACCAGGGGCTGCAGGCCACTGCTGTGCATCGCCGCCCGCGCTGCCGGGTCGTGCTCCAACTCCTGTTCGCTCTGGGTGATGTGCAGCATCTGGCAATTCAAGCCCCGGCGCTGACGCTGGGCACACAGCCAGGCGCCATAGGCATCGGCAATCGCACAGGAAGCAAAACCGGCGCCGCCCAACAGGGAGGAGACACTGCCCAGGATCAGGAAAAAAGCCTGGGGGCTGTCGATGAAAGAGTCGACCCATTGCAAGACTTCAAGCTGCCGGGCCATCTCCTGCAGCCGGGCGCTGAACGCTTGCTCCTTGAGCGCGAGCGTCCGCCAGTCATGCCCCAGGTGGACAAAACCGGCGATGCCGTCTTGCGCCTGCAACGCTGCGAGCACGCGCTCCAGCGCTTGCCGGTCGACGGTTGCCTGGGTGCTGACCAGCAAGGGGGGCGATTCAGCCAGCTGCAGTTGCTCGGGCGCTTCGCAGAGCAGCAGCACGCGCTGTACGCCGCGCTGTGCCAGGGCAGCCAGTACCGGCTCCGGGTCACTCCCGGGGCTGGCATGAACCAGCACCGTGCCGTGCAAGGCAGGAGGCTCCAGGAAACGAGCGCCACTGGCTTGGTCCTCGAACAGGTATTGCACCTGGACCCGTGCACCGTGGATCGCAAAGTGATCATGGCTGGGCTGCCCATGCAGCAACTGGCACAGGCTGGCATAGCTTCTTCTGTCGCTGCTCGCAAGAGTGACCCGCCCGCCCCACCAGGCCGGATGTTCCAGGGCGAACATCGGTACCGCGCCCTGCCAGGTCGCCAGGGCTGCCGCCGCCGCGGGCCCTGCGCTATCGCTGGCGTGGAGGGCGAACCAGATCGGCTTGGCCTGGGCCCCGGCACTGGCAACCGCGGCGGCCAGCGCTTGCACCTGCCCGGAAGCAGTCGCGAAGGCTTGGCCGATACTGCCACCCTCCGCCGCAGCAGCCCCCTCGACACCGGCCACGATCAGCCCCAGGCAGGTGCTGTCTGCCGTTGCGCGACGCAGCGCCTGCATCAGATCCCGGGCCAGCGACGGTTGCCCGTGCTGCAGTTCGCTGACCTCGACCGCAAAGCCCTGGGCTGCGAACGCTGCGGCAAGCGGTTGCACCGCATCGCGGTGCCAGGCCAGTACCCTCCAGTGCCCCTGACGGCGGACGGTGCTTGTATCCATCAGCGGGTAGTCTCGCCATTGCTGACGAATCATCGGCCTGTCCGCCACGGCCTCGGCGCAATCGGCCCCGTACAACGAACCGGGAGAGGCAAACTGCGGCCCCTCGAACAACGCCACCTGGCACCCCTCTGCATCAAGGACCTGCAGATGATCGGGCCTGCCGGTGGCGCCTGCGGACAGCCGGACCCGCACCAGCGTCGGCAGGTCGGTCAGCACCTGGGCACGAGCCAAACCCAGCAGGGCTGCGGCGTGAGCCCCTTCAAACAGGTCGACCATGCTTTGCAGCAACTCGGCTTGGCGCCCGCTGGCCGTCAGCTCGGGGGCAAAGCGGTACCAGGCCTGCTGCCGGCCCCCGGGCGCACACTCGGACAACGCAGCCAGGCAGGCCGCCGAAGCCTGCTGCGGGGCTTCCTCCTGCATCGGTGCATCGGCGCAGGTTTCCCCGACCGGCTGAGCCTCACAGTCGACCAGTGTGCCGCGCAGGCAGACAAGGCGGTTCTGCGCCTGGGCGCCTTGCAGGGCCAGTTCGAACCTGGCAGTTCGCTCCTCGGTGAGGCTGATGGTCAAGTGCGTAATGATGCTCGCCTCGCCCTGCAACAGCACCGGGGTAATCTCCAGCTCGCGAACCTGCTGCACCCCGCGAGGCGTTTGCTGCGCAGCCTGGAGCACCGCGTCCAGCAGCAGGTGCACCTTCACCTTGCGCCCCTGGCCCAGCGTGTCGCAGTACTCGGCCTGGGGTTGCAGCACGCCCGACCAGTACCAGAGGCTGTCGGCGGGTTGCGCCTGAAATTGCAGACAGGGAGAGTTGGACCCTGCCGATGCGTGGGGCATCGGCGGTGCCGATAGGTTGGCGTCGATCCAGTAATCGTTGAGCTGCCACGGATAGCTGGGCAGTTCGATTGCCGGGCAGTCATCCGGCAGGCGCCCAGGGCCGGGCTGCTGGTCACCCCGGGAGAACGCCTCGGCCAAGGCTGGCCAGGCACTCCCAGGCTCAGGAACAAGACCCGACTCAAGCGTTGTGCCGGCAAGCCAGGCCTGCAACGCCTGGCTCAGTTCGCGGCAATCCTGTCCCTGCACGACCAGGCGCTCCTTGAACGCCGTACGCCGCACCAAGGCGTTGTAACAGACGGTCCGCGCAGCCTGTTCAGTGGCGGCCAGGAACGCTACATAGCGGGCGGCCAGTGCCGACAAGGCGGCCGGCGTGGCGGCGGACAGGCACAGTGACACCGGCGCCTCAGGACGCGGCAATGGCGTTGCCGGTGCTGCCTGGCAGCCCTTGAGCAGCACGTGCACATTGGTACCGGTGAACCCGAAGGCACTGATGCCGGCAATCCGCGATTGCGCCGGCTCCGGCCAGGCCACGGCCTGGCGCGCCAGCTGCAGGTTCATCGCCGCCCACTCCACACGAGTGTTGGCCCTGTGCAGGTGCGGTTGCGGCGGAATCAGGCCCTTGCCCACCACCAGGCAAGCCTTGATCAGCGCAGCGATGCCCGCCGCCGCTTCCAGGTGGCCGATGCTGGCCTTGATCGATGCCACCGTCAGCGGCGCACTGCCCGGGCAATCCTGGCGGTAGGCCCTGTTCAAAGCATTGAGTTCGATGGGATCGCCGAGCACGGTCCCGGTGCCGTGTGCCTCGACATAGCTGACCTGGGCAGCCTGGACCCCGGCATTGGCCAGTGCCTCGCAGATCAAGGCCTCCTGGGCCGGCCCGTTGGGTACTGTCAGCCCCGCACAGGCGCCGTCGTGATTGACCGCCGAACCGAGGATCGTTGCCAGGATCGGGTCCCGGTCCTGCTCGGCCTGCGCCTGGCGCTTGAGAATCACCACCCCACAGCCCTCGCCTCGACCGTAGCCATCGGCGCTGTCATCGAAGGCCTTGCTGATGCCGTCCGGCGACAGTGCACCAGCCTGCCCCATCGATTGAAAGATCGAGGCCGATGCAATGACATTCACCCCACCGACGATCGCCAGGTCGCATTCCCCCGAACGCAGGCTGGTGCAAGCCAGGTGGATGGCCGTGAGCGACGACGAGCACGCGGTATCGACCGTCAGGCTGGGTCCGCGCACACCGAGAAAATGCGAGAGACGCCCGCAGATGGCCGAAAACGAGCTGCCGGTGCCGTAGTGAGCATCCACCCCCTCAGCGCAGTTCAGCACTCGGGCTTCGTAGTCATGGGAGTTGGCGCCGACAAACACGCCGACCCGCTGATCCAGCAGTGCCTCCTGCCTGATGCCCGCGTGCTCCAGGGCCTCCCAGGCGACCATCAACAGCAATCGCTGCTGGGGGTCCATGCTGCGTGCTTCCTTGGGAGAGATCCGGAAAAACCCTTCGTCAAACCCTTCGGGTCGTTCGATCAGGCTGGCAAACCGCGGGAAGTTATCCGCCAGGGCTGCCCCGGCCAGACGCGACGCCGGGACCGGAGCCACGGTCGGTGTCTGCTCGAGCAACAGCGTCCAGAGCGCCTCGGGGCTATCGGCGTGAGGCAGGCGACAGGCCATGCCAACCACCGCGACGCCGCCGTCAGAAGGCGCCACCCCCTCGAGCTTGAGCGGGGTGCTCTCGATCTTGCTGGACAGCAGCCCTTCCAGATAGTGTCCGAGCCGGTTGATGGTGGGGTAGTCGAAGCCCACGGTTGCCGACAACTTGAGGTCAAACTGCCGCTCCAGCTTGCGCCTGAACTCCACCAGGGAAATAGAGCTCAGGCCCAGCTCGAAGAAACCGCGATCCGGGTCGGGATCGGCGCAGGCTGCACCGACGATCTCTGCCAGCAGCACGCCGATCTGTGCGCGCACATCCACCCTGGGCGAAGCCGCGACTGGTTCGCTGCTCTTTACCGCCGGCCCTGGCAGCGGTTGCACCACCTGGCTCAGCAGTACGTCATTGGCCTGGGCGCAGACATTGCCATGCGCGTCATACACCAGCACCTGGGCTCGCAGGTCCGCCAACGGCAGCGCCTGGGCCGATGCCGGCGCGGGGGTGAACCAGTAGCTGTGGTGCTGCCAGGGATAGGCCGGCAGTTCGAGCGCCGCTTCCCTGGGCTGGTAGGCTTGCCAGTCGGGCACCACGCCCTTCTCGTACAGCCGGGCAACAACGTTCGCCAGTTCCAGGGCTCCATCGCCCTGCTTGTGCAAGGCACCGCAGACCAGCCCCTCGACTCCCTTGTCGGCCAGGGTCTGATTGATCGACGCCGCCAGTACCGTGTGGGGGCCAATCTCGACGAACAATCGGTGCCCTTGCGCCACCAGGTGTTCGATGGCGCGATCAAAGCGCACGATACCGCGGGCATTCCGCGCCCAGTAGTGGGCATTGGCTACGATCTGCTCGCCCACCGGGGCACTGGTGGAAACCCAGGGCGTTTGCGCCGCTTCGACCGGCAGCGTCTGCAGCCCGGCGTGGATCGCCGTCAGACAGTCTTCCATCTGATAGGAATGGAAGGCGTATTCGGCGGGCATCAGGTAGGTAAACACACCCTCGCCGTTCAGTTGCTGTTCCAGCGCCTGCACTGCCTGCGGGCTACCCGAAACCACGCAACTGTTGCGACTGTTGACCACCGACAGCTCCAGTTGTGGCTCACCGGCCACTCGCTGTTCAAGGGATTCTGCAGGCAAGCCCACCACCAGCATCCGTCCTTGTCCCAGCGTGTCCTTCATCGCCTGGGCGCGGTGATGGATCACCTGCACCGCCGACGCCAGGTCCAGTGCCCCCGCGCAGTAGGCCGCGGCCACCTCCCCCATGGAATGCCCGACCACTGCCGCGGGCAGCACGCCCCACTGGCGCAGGCATTCGCTGATCGCTACCTGAATGGCGAAGATGCAGGGCTGGGCGAACTCCGTCAGGTGCAGCCGGGAAGTACTGGCATCGCTGCGCAGTTCGGCCTCGACAGACCACGAGGCCCACGCCGCCATGGCGTGATCGCAGCGGCGGATCATCGCCAGGAAAATCGGTTCGCGCTCCAGCAGGTCCCGGCCCATGCCGACCCACTGGGCGCCCTGCCCGGTGAACACGAACACCGGGCAAACCTCCTCCTCGTCGTCTGTCAGGCACGCCGAACGCGGGGCCGCCAACTGCGCCAGTTGGGTCTTCAGCTGGTCGGCCGTCGAACCGACTACGGCCGAGCGATAGGCGAAGTGGTCACGACGGTGGATCGCACTGGCGACAAAGGCCTGCAACCGCACCTCGTCCTGCTCAGGCAGGTGGGTCGCATAGGCCCGGGCCTGATCGACCAGCGCCGCCGCCGATTTCGCCGAAACCGGCAGGATCCACGGCCTGGCCCCTGGTGATGAAAGAGCCTTGGCGCCTGCTTGCCGATAGGCGCCAGCATCCTCGAGGATCAGGTGCACATTGGTGCCACTGAGGCCAAAACCGCTGATCCCGGCCAGGCGCCGCCGCTCCGGCAAACGCTGGAGCTCGGTGGGTATGCACAGCCTGGAGCGCTTCCAGTCCACCAGTTCGTTGAGTCGCGTGAGGTGCAACTGTGCAGGCACCTCGGCGTGTTCGAGGACCATCAGGGTCTTGATCACACTGGCCATACCGGCCGCGGCGTCCAGGTGCCCGATGTTGGCCTTGACCGAGCCCACCAGCAGCGCGCGTTCACGTCCCTGGAACACACGCTCCAGGGAGGAGATCTCGATGGGATCGCCCAGCGGTGTTCCGGTGCCATGGGCCTCAACGTAGTCGATGTCGTCCACCGTCAACCCGGCGACCTGCAAGGCTTCGCTGATCACCGCCGCCTGGGCATTGGCGTTTGGCACGGTCTGGCCGGCACTGGCGCCGTCCTGGTTGATCGCCGATCCACGGATCACCGCCTGGATCGGGTCGCCGTCACGCAGGGCATCCGCCAGGCGCTTGAGCACAGTCACCCCACACCCTTCGCCACGGACAATGCCGTCGGCCGCCGCGTCGAATACACGGCAGCGCCCGCTGGGCGAGATGGCCCTGATCTGACTCATGTAGATCGTCAGGTCCGGCGCCAGCATCAGGTTCACCCCGCCGGCCAGGGCCAGGTCCGCCTCGCCGGCCTGCAGGGCGCGGCAGGCCAGGTGCATGGCGACCAGGGAGGAGGAACAGGCGGTGGTCACGGTCATGGCCGGACCATGAACCCCCAGGTGATAGGCGATTCGCCCCGCCGCGAAACTGAATTCCTTGCCTGCGGCGTAGTAAGGGTTGATCTGCTCGATACCGGCCTCACGCGAGTGCAGGGCCAGGTAATCCATGCCCAGCATGCCGACATACACCGCGGTCCGGCTGCCCTTGAGCTGTTCGCGGCTCATGCCGGCGCGGGCGATGCTCTCACAGGCGACTTCCAGCAGCAGGCGCTGCTGGGGGTCCATTTCCTTGGCTTCGGAGGCGCTAATACCGAAGTAATGTGCATCGAAGCGATCAATGTGGGGCAGGAACGCTCCCACCTTGCAGTAGGTCGTCCCGGTTTCAGCTGCGTGTTCATCGTAGATCGCCTCTGTATCCCAACGCTGGTCAGGCACCGGTCCGACAAAATCGGTCCCAGCACGAAGGAGTTCCCAGAATGCCTCGGGAGTCGATGCGCCTTTGGCAAAGCGGCAGCCACTGCCAATGATTGCAATGGGTTCAAATTCCATGGGCGCACGGGCATCCATTCAGTCATCTCCTTCGACTGGGTATTTATCGTTTAGAACGCGGGTTTGGCAGTAGGGACTTGCATGTCGCCCAGGTACTTATGCCAGAGATGCTCCGGGTCACTCTCAACGGCGGCGATGACTTCGCGCATCTTGTCCAGCACTTCGAGGCGCTTGCCGCTGTAGACGTCGCCCTGGAGCAATTGCAGGATGTCCAGGCGATAGCGCGGGTCTTGAACGAACGCGGTGAACAGGATGTTCAGTCGGTAATAGAGCGTGATGAACTCGTACCAGTTCTTGATACCGTTTCTGATCATGCCTTCGTAGTGAGTGAAACTGGACTTGGAAAAATCGTTGTTCTTGACCGCCTCGATAATGTCGCCGCTGGCAATCCGTGCACTGTTGAGTGCAACGCTGACACCGCTGGAGAAGATCGGATCGACAAACCGGGCGGCGTCGCCGATCAGCACGAAGCTGTCACCGCACACTTCCTTCATGCCGTAGCTGTAGTCCGCCTCTTTCTTGAACGGACGAACCTGCTCCGAGGCTTTCAGGGCGTCATGGAGGTTTTCCCGGGTCTTGACCGCTTCCCAGAAGAACTCCTCGTAGGAGAGGTTGGAGTTGGTGTAGTTCTGCTTCTGCGTAACCACGCCGACACTGGTGATCGTCTCGGTGATCGGGATCTGCCAGACCCAGGTATTGGTCAACGGCAGGAAGTGAATGAAGATGTAGTCGACCTTGTCCGGGCTCTGGGTCGCGGACTTGCGGTCAAAGTTGTCAAACCAGGAATGGATCGCGAACTGGTTGAAGACCGGATCCTTTTCCCGCAACCCCAGGCGACGCCCCAGCAGCACGTTTCGCCCACTGGCATCGACCACCATCTTCGCCTTGATCTCGACGCTGCGCTTACCCAGCTTCGCATTGACGATGACATTGCCCGGACTGAGAAACTCGACATCGGCAATTTCTACCCCCTGGAACACCTTGGCCCCCAGGGACCCGGCGTGCTCCAGAAGGATCCGGTCAAACTTGCCGCGATCGACGTGGAAGGTGAAATCGCGATCCACGCCTTCCTGCTTGCGTTCATTGAAGAGGATTTCCGCTGAACGAAAATCGTGATCCAGCCCCTGGAACCCCATCTTGTCCTCCGGGCCAGAGTCCGCCGACGTCCAGGCAGCACCGAACTTCTTCGGGAAGTTGGCCTTTTCAATCTTTTCCATCACCCCGATATCCAGCAGCACCGGGGTGGTGGCCGGCACCAGGGACTCGCCGACATGCTCGCGCTCGAACAGCTCCTTTTCGAAGACAGCGCATTTGACACCCGCCTTTGCCAGGTAGGAGGCCATGGTCGAACCCGCCGGGCCTCCCCCGATAATCACTACATCATAATCATGATCGTTCATTGCACACTCCCTGTTATGCGCACTCGGCCTTTAGTTGTTCGACGGTCTTAACTATTGCATTCAGGTCTTTGAAGTACCTGCCGGTGATATGCGTGCTTGGTATCGAAACACCCATCTCATCCCGAATGTAAACCATCAGTTTGACGATATTCATGGAGTTCAGAACGCCCCACTCAAGTAGTGGAGTCTGGTCATTAAGCTCATCGTCTTTTGCACTTGGCCCGATCAGATCTTCCATGATGTACCGACGAATTTTTTCTTTTACTTCATCTCTTTCCATAGACGTTCGCTCCTGAAGTCAACAACCGTGGATTGGAAAAACCCGTCCACCTTCCGCAATAAGAGCGCACTTGTGAATAGCCTGTTTTGCAAAGCGCCTTTGCAGAATTGCAAAGGCAAAGAGCCCCCAGCTACATGGGTGCCAGAGAACTTAACAATGTTTCACATCAATGACGGTCACCCGCCGACTGATGCTTTAGGGGGGGCCAAGCATAGTTTTGCCATCCAGCGCAATTAGTCTCTTGACCTATGTCCGCATCCGGATAGCGCAACCTCAGCCTGGCACTTAACGCCGCTACGGGCTGCGTCAAAATGACCACCCGGCAACTGAAACGTTATGAATTAATTTTTTCAGGAGCAGCGAAACGGGGCCTTCGGCATGGCTTGACAAACAAAAAGCCTAGCCGTACTAAGGAGGTTGTCCTGATCTATTTGTAATTTGCCTTTACAAAAATAAGACACAGCAAAATCTAAAAGGATTTAGAAATGAAGGCGCTAGGCGTTGTCAATGACATAGACCTTTATATCTCCGTTACCAAGACGGGTAGTTTCTCCGAAACAGGAAGACTACTTGGTATCCCTCCCTCATCAGTGATGCGCAGAATAAACAGCCTGGAAAAGGAGCTGGAGACCTGTTTATTCAATCGCTCGACAAAATGCCTGGTTCTTACCGAAATAGGCCTACTCTTTCTCGAGCACGCAAAGAGCATTTCAAAATGCATCGGGCATGCCAGGTCTGACGTCAAGGAACATACCGCCTCGACTTTGGGCGTTCTTAAAGTATCAGCCCCCGTGGCGTTTGGCCGACGTCATGTTGCGCCCTTGTTGAGCCGGATCTTGAATCATCATCCCGGCTTGAAAATCGACTTCTCGTTGAATGACAAAGTTCTCGACCCGAGCACCGACAATGTCGATGTGTGCATCAAACTAGGCATATTGCCGGACAGTGACTTGATCCCATCGAAACTTGCAGACATGCGACGCGTACTCTGTGCAAGTCCGGAGTACATCCGCCAGCGCGGCTGCCCGCAGACCCTGGATGACCTGTACGAACATGCCTGCCTGATCCACAGCACCTGCAGCAACTTTTCCCTGACCTGGCAATTCATGGTGGACGGGCAGATCAAGAAGCTGATCCCCAACGGCCGGCTTTCGGTCAACAGTGCAGAGTTGCTGGTGGATGGCGCCCTTCAGGGCATCGGAATCATTCATGCACCCACCTGGCTGGTCCATGAGCAGATTGCCAGCGGCCAACTGGTGTCCATTCTCGATGAGTATTGCGTCGCCGATCCGCGGCAGGGGGCGATCTATGCCCTGCGGGCGCGCAGCAGCGTGGTACCGGCAAAGACCAGTCTGTTCATCAATGAGCTGAAGCGCTCGATCGGCAGCACACCCTACTGGGAACTGCCCTTTGACAAGGAAACACCTCGGCCCCTGGCAGCCCTGCATTTCGACGGCGCGCTACATGCGTCACATTCCAGATCCATCACGATGCAGGAAAAGAGCCGGCCATGATGAACAAGTACGACGTGATTATCATTGGAAGCGGCATCAGCGGCGCGCTGACCGCCGCGATCCTCGCGAGGTCCGGGTTGAGCGTGCTGATCCTCGACTCGGCCCAGCACCCGAGGTTTTCCATTGGTGAAGCCACGACACCGGAAAGCGGCGTGCTGTTGCGCCTGCTCTCGCGGCGTTTCGACATCCCTGAAATCGCCCACCTGTCCTCCCCCGATCAAATCATCGAGCATGTTGGCTCGAGCGCCTGCGGGATCAAGCTGGGGTTCAGCTTTGCCTGGCATCAACAGGGAGCGGCGTCTTCCCCCGAGCATCTGGTTGCCCCGCCGCTGAAAGTGCCGGAAGCGCACCTCTTCCGTCAGGACATCGATTATTTCGCCCTGCTGATTGCCTTGAAATATGGGGCTGAATCACGGCAGAACATCAAGATCGAGGGCATCACCCTCACCTCCGATGGCGTCGAGGTGGCGTTGGCCAATGCCGCCCCGGTGCAGGCGGCGTTCATCATCGATGCGGCGGCCCAGGGCGCCCCGCTGGCCCGGCAACTGGGGGTGCGCACCACCGAGGGGCTGGCGACCGACACCTGCTCGTTCTTCACTCACATGCTCAACGTCAAGAGCTACGAAGACGCGCTTGCCCCCCTGTCTCGTAGCCGCGCGCCCATTGCGTTGTTCCAGAGCACCCTGCATCACATCTTCGAGGAAGGCTGGCTGTGGGTCATCCCGTTCAATAACCACCCACAGGGCACCAACCCCTTGTGCAGCGTCGGCTTTCAGTTCAACAACGCCAAGTATCGCCCCACCGAGGCGCCCGAGATCGAGTTTCGCAAACTGCTGAAGAAATACCCGGCCATCGCCGAGCACTTCAAGGATGCAGTCAATGCCAGGGAATGGATCTACGCCCCGCGAATCAACTACCGCAGCGTACAGAGTGTTGGAGATCGTTTCTGCCTGCTCCCCCAGGCCACGGGGTTCATCGACCCGTTGTTCTCCAGAGGGCTGATCACCACCTTCGAGTCAATCCTGCGGCTGGCTCCCAAGGTGCTCGAGGCCGCACGCACCCAGCGCTGGCAACGGGAGCATTTCATCGAGGTCGAGCGCCATTGCCTGAACGCGGTCAGCACCAATGACCAGTTGGTTTCCTGCTCCTATGAGGCCTTCAGCGACTTTCACCTGTGGAACGTCTGGCATCGGGTGTGGCTCAGCGGTTCCAACCTGGGCAGTGCGTTCCTGCAAGGCCTGCTGCGTGACCTGGAACACAGCGGTGACTGTGATCAGTTCGACGCCGCGCTACAGGCCGCACGCTTTCCTGGGTGCCTGTCCTTGAACTCGCCGGCCTACGAAAGCCTGTTCGCACAGTCGTGCCAGGTGGTTCAACGCGCCAGGGAACTGGCTGCGCCAGTGGCGGAAACGGCCAGGAAGCTGCATGAGCTGATCAAGGAGCATGAGTCCGAATTACTGCCCTTCGGCTATTCGCAGATTTCCAATCGCTTTATCGTCAAGACCTGAATGCCCAGCCGGGCTCGATGCCGGTCAGTGATCGGCATCACACCGCGCCAGCCAGCAGGCTGCAAGCCTGCCCCCCAGCGTGAATTGCCGGGCCGGATACAGGTCCGAACCCGCACGGCCATTGATGCTTGTACGCCGGGCATGGGTCGATAGGCCAGCAAGCACCTCCCCCGGGGCAGGGATCAAGCCAGCAACTCGGTGATCCAGCGGACCTGTCGGCGAATGTCTTGCACCTTGTCCTCGGGCACCCGTTGTTGCGCCCGGGCGAAGTGGGCCAGGGTCTTGTGCCGGACTCGCAGCAGCCGCTGCCACTTGGCCAGAAACGCCGGGCTGCGGACCTGCATCTGCAACGGGCCAAAGTACAGCTCCCGGGCACTGTAGGTCACAGGCCCAGTGCGTTCGGCGACGATGATTTCGTAGTCGAAGCGGTTCTCCCGCAGCACTTCCTCGAAGACGATGCGGTAGCCGTTTTCCATCAGCCACTGGCGCAATGGCTGCTCGCCGCCGTTGGGTTGCAGGATCAGTTGTTCCTGACCGCTCAGCTGTGCCTTGCCGCTGTCGAGAATGTCGCGAATGGTTTCGCCACCCATGCCACAGAGGCTGATGGCCGTGACCGCATCGCCCGGTTCAATCGCCGCCAGGCCATTGGCCAGGCGCACGCTGATCCGCTGCGCCAGCCCGCTTGCGCCGACCGTGCGTTGCGCTGCATGAAACGGCGTCAGTGCGATTTCACCCGCCACCGCCGCGGTGATGAGGCCACGCTGCATCAGCGCCACCGGCAGGTAGCCGTGGTCCGAACCGATATCGGCCAGGCGTGCACCTGGGGGTACGTGCGCCGCCACGCGCTCCAGGCGCATGGACAATGTCTGTCGATTCAACTGCTAACCCTTGTCACTACGAACATCCGGCACCGATGGCCGGATCGGGGGGCGATTCTGTCGATCAACGCCGCGCATTTCAACTTTATGTGATCAAGCTCATGCTTCGATCCGTCGCAATCATCCCTCACACGCTCATTTTGCCCGCTTGGCTGGCGCATAGAGCGCCGGCGACAGCTGTCAGGAACCAAGGAGTTCTGGGCTTTGAATTGAATACCGGGGACAGCCGGTTGTTGATAATCTGGCGCGTTTACAGCAAGGACCTGAACCATGCGGCGCATCGTGATATTGGGCAACGCAGGAAGCGGCAAGTCGACCCTTGCGCGCAAGCTAGGCAGCCGCCTGGGACTACCCGTGGTCCACCTGGACAGGTTGTTCTGGGAGCCTGGCTGGGTCGAAGCCGATAGCGAGGTTTTCCGCAGCCGGGTTCGACAAGCCCTCTGCGAGGATGAATGGATCTGCGAGGGCAACTATTCGCGGCGAACCTTCGATTTACGCTTGCCTCGTGCCGACCTGGTCATTTGGCTCGATACCCACCGAGCCACCTGCTTGAGGCGAGTGATGCTGCGCAGTGCGTTGAACCGGCCCCGTGCGGATCTGCCTTGCGGCTGTATCGAGAAGTTGGACCGGGAGTTCTTGAAATTCCTCAATTTCATCTGGAACTTCGACCGGGTAAACCGCCCTGGCATCGAGGCGGTGCGCCTGGCCATCGGGCCGCAGGTTCCGGTGATCCATCTACGCAGTGCTCAAGAGTTGTCAGGATTCCTGGATGACCTGCCCACCCGCACTCAGGTCACCGCCCAGCGGCAACCCTAGCGCGTTGCAGTTACGCCAGCTGCGGCAACACCATCCCTGTGTTCGCTCCGGGAGCGATTTGCCCTGCACATTGCAAGGCCCCTGCTAAAGCGCAAGAACGAGGCAGTATTCGCTTTGCGCAGGCTGATTCGCAGCAGGTTCTTCAAGCAGGAACCCACAGCGGTCGAGCACTTTTCTGGAGCCGATATTTTCCTTGAAGACATAAGCCACCAGCTGCCTCAGTTGCCAGCGCACCTGGGCCTGCTGAATCAGGTGTTTCAGCGCCAGCGTCGCCAGGCCCTGGCCACAGAGCTGCTGATCCACCCGATAGCCGACTTGTGCCACACCCTGCGCTGGGTTGATGCTTTTCAGATTGGCGCGGCCGACGATCCGCTCATCGGCGTCCTCGATGACAAAGGGGTGCCAGGTCCCCTGCGCCAGGCCGCACAGATACTCTTCTATGTGCTCGCCGACGCCCTGCACAGAGTAGAACGCAGGGTCACGCGCATCGATCTGGGATTCGAACCATTCGCGGTTACGCACTTCGAATGCCAACAATCCATCGACATCGGTGCTTCGCAACTCACGCACCTTGAATCTTGCCATGGGTGCCCTCTCCTTTACCGCGTTTCGAAAGCCGGACACCCTGATGGTGTCAGCGCCAGGAACTTGCGCAGCACAGCATCACGACTTGATCATCGATGACTGCACTCACTCAAACGTACGGCCGATCTTCGCAGTGTCCTTGGAGAACCAGATCCCCGTCACTTTGCCGGTTAAATCGGCCAGTGCGACCTGGCCCATGAAGCGGCTGTCGTTACTGCCATCGCGGTTGTCCCCCAGCAGGTAAACATGGCCCGATTCAACCTGGAGCGGCGCCAGGTCCAGCGAGTAGTCCTTTCTAACCCGGTCGGCAGGCGCGAAGAACAGCCCGAGGTTCTGCCCGTTGACGATCAACTCGCCGTTGGCGATTTGCAGGGTGTCGCCTGCCACGGCGGCAATACGCTTGGTCGCCTCGGTAGCGTTGAACCGGTACACCACGATGTCGCCAACCTTAGGTTGGCTGTAGCGGGTGTTCGTGACGATGTAATCATCGATCTCCAAGGTCGGCACCATCGAGCCGCTGGGGATGTGGTACAGCTGATAACCCAGCACCGGCGACCTGAGCGGATAGAGCAGCACCAGGGTGATGACAGAGAGCGCGGCCACATAAAGGAGATGGCAGCCCAGGCTGGGCAGCGTCGTTGCCGCATCGGTTCGACGACACAGCACTGCCGCGGCGATGGCCGACGTCAGCTTGACCAGGACAATGAACGCAAGGAGCCCATACAGCCCTTTGGGGCTTGCCAGCCATCCCAGCACGCCCGCCAGGATCAGCCCCCCGTACAGCACGGCGGCGACACGCAGCGCCCATTTGACCCGTCCGACATACACCAGCCCCCAGCCGGCGATCAGGCAGGACATGACAAAGGCAGCAGAGGGCAATCGAGGAGAAGGCATAAGGTTCACTGTGCTTGATTGAGGTTTCACCACCGATGTGGCAACGCAAAAGCCTGATGGGACGGTTCGAACAGAGCGGTTTCGTGGCAAACGACCATGACCGTCTCGACAGGCGGGTCATCCATCACCGCCCTGGTGCACAGGCAGTGATCGGCCAGCTGTGGCCAATCTGCTGTGCCTTGGGCGGGCGAACGGCAAATGTTCTCGACCCGGGCAGGTGCCAAGGCCCCATCCTCGCGGCATGGGTCGTCGGCCCGCCTGCCGCTGACAGAGGCACGAATGCCGCTGCGGCCTGTACCCCCGGATCAGCTTTCAGAGGACTGGAGCGAATCTTCAGCGGACTCGGCCGCCAGCTTCAAGCGGTCCGCCTTGCTGATGTACTTGGGCTTGTTTTTCGGCGCCAGTTTGGCACTGGCTTTTTTGGCGTGGGCCTCTAATAGCTGCTTGATCTTTTTGCGGCGATTCATGGGTTTCTACTCGGTTTTTGCATTCGTCGAATGATATCAGCTTGAATGTTGGCGTCGCTGCCCATGCCGCGTTATTGGTCCAGGCCGTTATGCCCATGACCTCATGCGGCTGGATTCGATGCCTCCAGTAACTGGGCAATGCGCTTGCGCAACGCCCCATGGGTTGGCTCGGCATAGGCAATCGCGGTTTTCCAATCGTAGAACCAGACGGGCATCTTGCGTTTCTGCTCCGGCTCGGTGGCATAGCGCGGGAAAATATGACAGTGCAGCTCCGGCTCCGAGTTGCCGAGAATTTCATAGTTCATGCGCGAGGCCCCCGTGGCCTGCAAAACCGCATCGCCGATGCGCGCCATGTCCAGCAGGTAGGTCGCTCGGGCTTCGGCATCCAGATCATTGAGGCTGGGAACCACGGGGTCAGGCAGCAACAGGCAGTAGCCCTCCAGGAACTGCACATCGCCCATGACCGCCCAACCGGAGGCCATCCGGCAAATGACTTTATCGTTGGCGCCAATACGCGCCAGTTCTACTCGTTGTGAAATCAGTGACATGCACAATCCTTGATGATGAAGTGTGGGCTTGCAGGAGCCTGAGCCAGGGCCAGGGCCAGCGAGCCGGTTAACTTTTTGCCTGTTTGCTCGACCAGATCTGCCTGGGGGTTGCCGGGATTGATACGCAGAGTGCCTTGCGCTACATCGGCCAGGCCATGCGCTTAGGCCTCCCCCGACTGCACATCCAGGCCAATACAGGTCGCTGCGAACAGGCAGCGATCAACCCCCTCTTTAGCCGACGGCAGTTGAGCGAAAGACCTGCCGAATCGCTGCTCGTACCCAAGGTCAACGCGCGCCTGACTGTTGATGTCAACGGTGGCGCCCAGGTCCTGGAACCGCCTCTGAACCGCGCGGATGGCTTCATTCTCAGCCTCCCAGGACTGGTCATTGCGAGGTCAAAGACCCCATCGTCCTTCCCCAGGCGGCCGGCAATTGCGACTGGCGGTTGCCTACCGTCTGGAACAGGCCGCCGGCGCTGAGCCTGCACGGCTTCCCTCCGAGTGAAGGCCCGCGTGAGTCGATACCTAAGCCACTCCCGGCGGCCAGGGTTTGCAGTCCTGGCGATCAGGCGGCTCAAACAATTCCTGCTCCCACGCCTCGAACTTCGGCATGGCGCTGTACCCCGGATCGCAATACTGGCGGATATATTGCGCAGCCCTGAACTCTGCATACTTGGCATTCACCGGAACGCCCTGCTCATCCAACTCCAGTACATTGGCAAAGATCGCATAGGCGATCTCCAGCATGCTCGGTTCCTCGACCAAGCAGGCGCGATAGTCCACGCCTTCCAGCAACGGATAGCCAAGAGTGCCGTTGGCGACCCAAAAACTGAATGTTCTCAGCGCCCCGGAAAACTCCGGGCTCAGCTTCTTCGGGTAGTGCATCTTCAGCCCCTCTCCATGGTCTCGCGTCGGGGCGGATTCTCGGCTGCAGATCGTTTCCAAGGCAAGGCCCAAGTTGACTGGATCGCTCGCTTTCGAGCAAAAACCACCTTGCGGTTTGCGGCACCCGCGCAACCCGTCACAATGCTCGGCATTTGATCCGCTGTACCGGGTACAGCCCAGCCCCACTGCAAGGACCGCCCATGGATTTTCTGAAAAAACTCTTCAATGCCTTCAACAAGCCCCGCCCACAACAGCTCGAACCCGGCCTTGCCACGGCGGCCCCGGCCCCGGCCACTACTGACACCAATGACACCGCTGCACCCTTCGACCTGAGCCCAGCCGAGCAGGCCAACCAGGCGCTTCGCGATGCCTCTGCTGCCAGCCTCGACCGTCACTGGCAGACCGTCGGCACCTGCGAAACCGATGTCCTGGGCTACATGATCAGCCCCAGCCTGATGGGCGGCCCGGACTGGCCCTCGACCCGCCAGGCCTTTCGTATCGTCCGTCGCCCCCACTCCCTGCTGCTTGCGACCGAAGGCCTCAGCGACCCGTTCGACGGCGTCGAGGGCGATGACCTGGGCAATGGCTTTGAAATGGAGCTGTTCATTGAAACCCCGGACATCCCCGCCCACGCCCAAGGCCCGGTGGGCGATGTCGCGCCCTTCGTCAACAGCTGGACCTTCGAACTGCTGCGCCATGTCGCCAACACCGTGGCCGAGGCCGGCGGCATTACCCATCAACTGGCACAACACGGCGTGCTGTCCCTGGAGCTGCCCGGGTTCAGCCAGTCCCATGCCATGAGTGAGCAACTGCCCGCGCACTTCGCCACCGAGGACGACTGCGTCGGCGTGCTGCTCGGCGGCCCTGCCCCCGACTTCCCGACCCGTCTGGAAGACATGCCGCTGTCCCCGGTCAGCCTGGTGCCGCTGGTGCTGATTACCGCCGCCGAACTGGAGTTCGTGCGCCAGGGTGGCCGTGCCGCCCGGGAAGACCTGGTGAGCCGCCTGAACGCCGCCGGCCTTGGCCATGTCGTCCGCCTGGAACGCGCCAGCGTCGTCTGACCCTGGCCCCGAGCGCCCCGCCCACCGGAAGAGTTCGTCACCCGATGCAAGAACACGATGCCTATTATGCCTTCCACCTGTTCGCTGGCAGGTTTGCCGACGATCAGCAAGCCCAAGGGTTCGCCTTCGAGCAGTGGGAACCCGAGCCGGACGCCAGCGCCAGCAACGCCGAGTACCAGGCCTGGGAAGAGCGCAACCCCAGTTGGCGCCTGGAGCAGGAGCTGGGCTTCTACATGGACTCTGACTTCATCGAGCTGGTGTCCAGCCAGGACTGTCCGCAGTACCTGGAATCGCTGATCCGCGACGACGCGCAGAAGCAGCGGCTGCGCTCCCGGGTAGAGCCGGGCCACAGCCATTTCATCATCGTTGCCCAGCAGTCGATCTACGGCGACCGGCAATCGACGACGTCGGGAGCGCCTCAACGTCAGCCGTCCAGCACTGCCACCCTCGACTACCTGGGTGAGTTCAACAGATGCCCTGCATGAACAAAGCTATCGCCCTGCTGCTGGCCAGTACCTTACTCACAGGCTGTCAAAGCACTGCCGAGCGAGAAACGGAAAACAAGCTCGCCAGCCTGCGCTGCTGGCATTTTCGTGATCAGCAACCCATCACCCGGGAACAGATCAGCTATATCCGTGAACGCAGCGACAACGGCGACCTGCTGTGCAAGACCATGCTCGGCGACCTTTACGAACGAGGCCACGGCGTGCCGCAAGACGTGAGCAAGACCAAGGTCCTCTATCAAGCGGTAGCCGAGGTGAATCCCTCGGCCTACTACCAACTTGGTCGCCTGGAGGATGAAGGCATCGGCGCGCCCCCTGACTACGTCAAGGCCAGGGAATTTTACCAGCGTGCCGCGGCCCTGCCCGACAACTCGGCGAGCAAGAACCACCTGGCCAGGCTGATGGAGGACGGCAAGGGCGGACCAGAGGATCCTGAGGGCGCGTTGCGGCTGTATTTCAGCGCGCTCACCGTCAGTTGGGGTGACGCCTGGGAGGGGATCGGGCGGCTGCGCGCCAGGGGCCTGGTGCTGACGGCCGAACAGGAAAAACGCTACAACCAGGCCTGGGTCGCCAGCACCACGGCCAGGCTACGTAGCAAGCTGCGCAGCGTACAACGGGGCTTGTCGAAGAATCTCGAGCCGGGCGCTGCGAAAAGGCCGGTCAAGTTCCAGCTTGAATATATCCCGGGCTCCAATGTGCCGACGATCTCGCTGCTGGAAGGGTCGGGCGACGACGCCATTGATCAGGCCGTGCTGCAGGCCATGAGCAGCTACCGCTTTTCCGGTGAGCCGATCCTGCCCGAGGGTCAGAAAAGCTGGAAGGTGAATTCCAGTCTCCACCTGAACGTGCCGTGATACGCCCCAGGGGTTGAGCGGTGGCGCAACGCAGATGCGGCGCTCTTTTATCGGTGGCCAGGGTGCACAAAACCTCGCAACGATTCCTCTGCCCCGCGCTAGATGCTAAAAAGACCCACGGATTTCCCCTGTCACCCTTGTCGTGCCCAGTCGTACCACGAGAATCGAAATGAACACCCAGTACAACAGCGGCGCAACCGTGCGCCCTCTTCACCCTGCCCCCCATCAGCCAGCGGCGAGAGCAGCATGATCGAAGTCACCGAAGTCTCCATCGCGCAATTGCGCGCCGCCCTTGAATCCGGCCAGGCCACCGCCGTGGAACTGGTCCAGGCGTACCTGGCACGGATCGACGCCTATGACGGTCCGAACACCTCTACCGCCCTCAATGCGGTGGTGGTGCACAACCCCGATGCCCTCAGCGAGGCTCGTGCATCCGATGCCCGTCGCGCCCAGGGCCAGACCCTCGGACCGCTGGACGGCATTCCCTACACCGCCAAGGACAGCTACCTGGTCAAGGGCCTGACCGCCGCCTCCGGCAGCCCGGCCTTTGCCGACCTGGTGGCCTACCGCGACGCCTTCACCATCGAGCGCCTGCGGGCTGCCGGGGCCATCTGCCTGGGCAAGACCAACATGCCCCCCATGGCCAACGGCGGCATGCAGCGCGGGGTCTATGGCCGCGCCGAAAGCCCCTACAACGCGGACTACCTCACCGCGCCTTTCGCCTCGGGCTCATCCAACGGCGCCGGTACTGCCACCGCCGCCAGCTTTGCCGCCTTCGGCCTGGCCGAGGAGACCTGGTCCAGCGGTCGCGGCCCGGCCTCGAACAATGGCCTGTGCGCCTACACCCCGTCCCGCGGGGTGATCTCGGTGCGCGGCAACTGGCCGCTGACCCCGACCATGGACGTGGTAGTGCCCTTCGCCCGAACCATGGCCGACCTGCTGGAAGTGCTGGAGGTGGTGGTGGCCGAAGACCCGGACACCCGTGGCGACCTGTGGCGCTTGCAGCCCTGGGTGCCGATCCCCAGCGTGGCCTCGGTGCGCCCGGCGTCCTACCCGCAACTGGCGGCGGCCCCTGGCGCCCTCGCTGGCAAGCGCTTCGGCGTGCCGCGCATGTACATCAATGCCGACCCCGAGGCCGGCACCAGCGAAAAACCCGGCATCGGCGGCCCCACTGGCCAGCGCATCCACACCCGGCCTTCGGTGATCGCCCTCTGGGAGCAGGCGCGCAAGGCCCTGGAAGCGGCCGGCGCGCAGGTGCTGGAGGTGGATTTCCCCCTGGTGTCCAACTGCGAGGGCGATCGCCCCGGTGCGCCCACCGTGTACAACCGCGGGCTGGTCAGCAAGCAGTTCCTGCATGACGAGCTGTGGGAGCTGTCGGGTTGGGCCTTCGATGATTTCCTGCGGGCCAACGACGACCCCAAGCTCAATCGCCTGGCCGATGTCGACGGGCCGAAAATCTTCCCCCACGACCCCGGCACCCTGCCCAACCGTGAAGACGACCTGGCCGCCGGCATGGATGAATACGTGAACATGGCCCAGCGCGGGCTCAAGACCTGGGACCAGATCGCCAGCCTGGCGGACGGCCTGCGCGGCCTGGAGCAGACCCGGCGCATCGACCTCGAAGAGTGGATGGACCGCCTCGGGCTGGACGCCGTGCTGTTCCCCACCGTGGCCGACGTCGGCCCGGCCGATGCCGACATCAACCCCGCGTCGGCGGACATTGCCTGGAGCAACGGCGTATGGGTGGCCAACGGCAACCTCGCCATCCGCCACCTGGGGGTGCCGACCGTGACCGTGCCCATGGGGGTGATGGCGGACATCGGCATGCCGGTAGGGCTGACCTTCGCCGGCCGCGCCTATGACGATTCGAGCCTGCTGCGCCTAGCTTCGGCGTTCGAGGCCACCGGCAGCCAGCGCCTGATTCCACCGCGCACGCCGGCATTGCACCGCGGTCAGTGACGAACCGGGACCGGGGCCGCAACGGCCCCGATTCACGCCGCGGGTAATCCACTTGGCAATTGACTTGCCTGCACCAGGCTCAGACAACTGATTGCAAAGGGCTAGCGCTGCGGTCCTCTAGTGAGATCGACTATAATTCGCCCACTCACGCCATTGAGACCTCCCCATGGGAACCATCAGCCTAGAAGCCAAGAAGGCTTACGCCGCCAAGACCCGCAAATCCAACTATGCAGCCAGCCTGCGCCTGGAAGGCTTCAAGGTCTCTCCCGCAGACGCTGAGCGTGCCCTGCCTTCACGAGAGGAACTGTTGAAGGCCTTCGCCAAGTCCAAAGCCTGATGTCCGACAAATATGGAGTTGGCCAGGATCCCTACTGTTACCCCAACTCTACTGTGCTGCGTAACAAACTCGGCATTCGCAACGATCTGAGCCTGAGCACCGCTGAACAACTGTTCTCCTCCCTGGCTGCAGAAAGCCTCGAGTTCAGCCCTCCACCCTATGACCTGAACTATCTCAAGAGCATCCACCTGACTCTGTTCGAGGACCTGTATGACTGGGCCGGAGAACTTCGAACAGTGGGCATATCCAAGCAGGACACACGCTTCTGCCAACCGGCCTACATGGAGAAAGAAGCCGGCAAGATCTTCAAGATCATGGCCGCGGCCAACTGGTTCGACGGCATGCAGCGTACAGAACTGATAGCCGCTGTTGCCCATGCCTATTCCGAACTCAATGTAGTGCATCCATTTCGCGACGGTAATGGCCGAGCACAACGCATCCTGTTCGAACACCTGATCATGAATGCCGGGTTTGAAATCAGCTGGTGGGGCATCGAAAGCGATGAGTGGATCCTGGCCAATATCGCTGCCTACAACGGCCACCTGGAGCCTATGGAACAGGTCTTCCAGCGCTGCATCGGCCAGCCGATTCACGCCTGATCCGAGCGTGTCAAAGGCGCCTCATGCAGGCTCCGGCCCTGGCTCTGCAAACTCCCTCACTGCTCATCCTCTGGCCGCAATGGCGAGTGCTGCCAATCGAAGTGGGTGAGCAACTGCCGGCACAGGTCGTCCAACTGCGGGTGATAGTGGTGGGTATGGGGCACGGGCAACTGCGGCTCGCCATGGCCGAAGCCCAGTGCGTGCAGGGCCGTGACGTAGTCTTCCACTGGTCCGTAGCCGTAGATCAGGTTGTGCCGATCCCAGACCACGGTGGCCTGCTGCTCGGGCGAGTGGACCCACAGGTCGAAACGGCTGTCGCCACAGAGCAGTGGCTTGAAGTCGTAGATGAAATCCTGAACGTCTTCACGCGATAGCTCCGGACTCCAGTAGCGGCCGGCTTGCGATTCGTCCCGGGGCGTGTGCAGCACGAACAGCAGCACCAGCGGCTCGGCCAGGCAGCCCAGCAGGCTGAGCAGGACCTGCGGGTCCGAGCCTGGGGCACCCGCCACCACGCGCTGCCCGTCGCCGATGGGAGCAACCACGAATACCGGCGGATAACTGTGCTCCACCCACTGGTTGTCTATCATGTGCCCAAGTCTGTACATAGCCAGCCTGATCCTCCTGATCAATTCCTAGGTTTAGCCAAAAAGGCCGCGCATTATGCCGTACCCGGCAGGGCCGCTCACTGCCTGATTGACCCAACAGCGCGCTGCAGCAGAGCCCGCCAAGGTCATCCCCTGCGCGCTTCATGCCCTGATTCGCGACGGCCCACCGCTGGCCCCACAGCAACCCCAGCCACGGGTGCCCTGCTGGAGTTTCACCCAGACCCTGCGTTGCGCGGCGCCCCTGAACCTGGTGCGCGACAGCCTGCCGGGGCTGGATCAGCCGCTGCCCCAGGGCCCCTTCAGCCTGCGCCAGTTGCTGCGGTATCAGGCCGGAGAGTGACCAGGGCCAGGTCGAAACCCGGGCCCTGGCGCATGTGCGCCACGCACTGGCGTGGCTAGCCATAGGGCACTGCCACAGGCACAGGAAAACTCGCATGCCGACAAGACTGATCGGGCGCCACGGATCCTGCCGTTTCCCACAGCGGCTGACGTACAATTCCCAGCCTTCAGGGACAGCCAACACCAGGACGACCATGACCACACACAGCATCACCCTTGCCAACGGCTGGACTGCAAAATTCACCGAGCAAGGCGAGTTCCGCATGGGCGCCGTCGGCTGGAACCTGCAGTTGCACGGCCCCGAGCAACAGGCCATCCGCTATTTCGAAAGCCAGATCGTGCTGGTCAACGACGAGGATGGCGTGCAGGCACGAAAAGCCATCAGCCTCTCCGAGGATGGGGTCTACGGTTACCTGGGCAGCGACATGAGCCATGGCTGGGTGATCGACTTCTCCCGCGGCATGATCGCGCCCCACCGGGTGACGATTTCCCACTACCACCACGCCTATGACGAATACATCTCGCTGCTGGAGCAGCCGGCGTACAAACGGGTGCGGGAGTACATCAGAGTCATCGGTCGGACTTACTACCTGACCTTCCCCCTGACCCGGGACGAGGACTTTCCCAAGGTCTGGGAGGAGTACCTGGTGATACGCCGGCGGCAGCTGGACGAGCTGTATTTTTGCAACTGAGCCTGGGCCGGGCGGCACAGTGCTGCACATGGGCCATTAGCACATTCGGGCTAATAGTGCCGGGGGCAGTCTGGGCCTATAGTCCGCAGCAGCCCCCCCCCTTCAGGATGGCGCCTACAAGAACGTGCGGCTTCATAACAAGGAGTTTTCCCATGTCGCTGAAGAAAATCGTCTATGCCTCGGCCATCGCCCTGGCCCTCACCGCCTCCAACGCCCACGCCTTCGCCAACGACTGCGGCGACTCGCTGTGGAAGTTCAGCGCCCTCGAAGCGCTGACCTGCGTGTTCTCGGGCCAGTGGTAAATCACTGCCACCTGGGCTGACACCGCCCGGCCTCAACAAAGTGCCCGCTGTTGCGGGCACTTTCATTTGCGGGTGTCGGCTCGCTCGCAGCCCTGCTCTCAGCGCAGGTTCCAGGACACGCCCAGGTACACCCCCAGCCCCTCCCCCGGCGTCGAACGCGCCACGTCCAGCCCCTTGTCGTCGTAGCCCGGAGTCACGGTGGCGGCGTAGCGCTTGTCGGTCAGGTTGCGCACATCGACCCAGGTCTGCCAGTCGTTCTTCGGCGCGTTGTAGCCCAGGGTGGCGCCGAACAGCGCATAGGGATCGGCGTAGTAGCTGTTGGCGTAATCCACCGCCACCTTGGACACCAGCTGGGTATTGACCGCAGCGAAGAAGCCCAGGGGCCAGTCGTAGCGCAGCTCACCCTGGTAGTAGTGCATCGGCAGGCCCGGCAGGCGGTTGTCGCCAAAGCGCGAATCGTCACGATAGTGGAAGTCGCTGAAGGTGTAGGCCTGGCGCAGGCTCAGGCGGCCGACGCCCGGCTGCGACCACAGTTCACTCTGCAGGCTGGCCTCCACGCCCTGGTGCACCGTGGGGCTGGCGTTGAGTTCGTAAGGCGTGGTGGCGCTGGCGTCCGGCAGCACCGAAAGCAGTTCGTGGCGCACCTGGGCGTAATACCAGGCCAGGCTCCACTGGCCCAGGCGGCTATCGCCGCGCCCGCCCAGTTCCAGGGTGGTAGCGGTCTGATTGCGCAGCTTGATCGGATTGCGCTGGGCACCGCTGGCGACGCCGCTGCCGGCCGGGAAACGCTGATTGGCGCTGTAGATCAGCGACCAGGGATGGGGCGCTTCCACCGAGCGGCTGAGGTTGGCGAACAGTTGCAGATCCGGGTTCAGCTGGTAGCGCAGGCCCAGGCGCGGCGCGTAGTCCCAGTCACCGAGGCTGGTCTTGCCGCCGCCCTCGGGGTAGGTCACCGCGCTTTCGCGGCGGGTGTAGATCGCCGCCAGGCCGGTGGTCAGCCACAGGTCTTCGGCCATCTCCAGGTCATTGCCAAAGTGCAGGACGGTATCCGAGCCCTGGTAGGTGAAGTTGCGGATCCGCGTGCCCGGCGCGTAGGTCTTGGTATTGCCGCCAGGAATGCGCACGAACTCGCTGGCACCGTCATTGGGCAGGTGTTTGGTCACCCGCAGGCCCAGGGTGCTGCGGCTTTCCATGCCCCAGAGGCTGTCGCGGCGCTTGTAGTCCAGGGTGCCGCTGACGTCGCTGTAGGCCACTTTCAGGCGGTTGGGGCCTTCGCGCAGGTCCATGGGGTAGTCGTGGTACACCAGCCCGGCCTGGAGACTGGATTGGTCATCGATGTAGTAGGTGGTCTTGTTGCCGATGAAGGTGCTGCCCGGCTGCTTGCGCCGGTCGTCGCGGCTGACGTAGGCCGGGTTGGCCGCCCGGGGGCTGTGTTCAATGGAGCGCTTGGTGACGCGCCCGGCCAGATCGTTGTCGGTCTCGCGGTAGCGCAGGTAGAAGCGGGTTTCCAGGTTCGGGTTGAAGCGATAGCCGAAGTTGCCGATCACCCCCCTGCTCTGGCTGCGGGTGTGATCCTGGTAGCCATCGGCATTGGAGTCGGTCAGCGAGACGTAGTAGTCGAAGTCCCCCAGCACTTGCCCGGAACTGACCTGACGCTGCTGGTAGCCATGGCTACCGGTGGCGTAGCGCACCTGCAACAACGGCGCGTCATAGCCGGTGTGGCTGACGTAGTCGATGGCCCCGCCCAGGGCCAGGGCGCCACGGTCGAACCCGTTGGCGCCGCGCAGCACTTCCACGTGGTCGACCCACAAAGGTTCCAGCAATTCGTAGGGCGTGCCACCAGGGCCGGTCAGGGGCAGGCCGTCGAGCATCGTATACAGCCCCGAGGCATGGGCGCCCGGAGCACGGTTGATGCCCGAGCCGCGGATCGAGATCTTCACCCCTTCGTTACCCGCCGACTGGGCATAGACCCCGGGCTGGTAGGCCAGTACATCCTGGTTGCTGGCCACCCGGCCCTGCAGCGGGCGGCGCATGTCCACCAGATTGCTGCCCCCAGGCACCTGGGCCAGCCGGGCCCGGGCCTCTTCCACCCCCTGCCCTTCCCCGGCCGGATCCTGCCCCTGGATCAGCGCCGGGGCCAACTCCACGCCCAGGTTCTCGGCCAGCGCCGGGCAGGCAAATGCCAGGCCCAACAGGGCCGTGGGCAGGGATTTGGGCAAGGGCATCTGGAAAACTCCAACTCAGATAAACGGGCAGTGAAAGCTGCGACGTATCAAGGAACGAAGGAAACACATGGCAATTTGGCTTTTTTAACCGGCAAGCGGGTGTTGCCGGGGTTTTCTCTGGTTCCCCAAGGAGTGGCCCGATGGGCCCCATGGGCAGTTGCCAAGCGTGCCGCAGCCGCGCACCGGTGAACGCCTTCCATGGCTCACGGCGGGTCGCCGCGCCAAGCTAGCCAGCCGATCTTCGCTGCTCGTCTTCAGCGCGCCAGGGCGAGTAGGACCAGTCGCAACCCTGGAGAGTCGGCCTGGAGCTTTCATCCTGCTGCTGATGCTAGTGATGGGTGTCGGGCACTGGCAGTTGCGGCTCGCCGTGGCTGAACCCAAGGGCCCTCAGCGTGGGTGCATAGTCTTCAGGCGGGCCATGGGCGTTGAGCAGGTTGTGGCGGTCCCAGAGCACCGTGGCCTGTTGCCCGGGCGAATGCTGCCAGCGGTCGAAACGACCGGCGCTGGACAGGTAGGTGTTGAACTCGTGAATGAAGCCGGTGACGCCCTGGAGGCTCAGCGCCGGACTCTGATAGCGGCCCTGCTGCCCGCCTCCCCGACCGGTATGCAGGACCTGGTGCACGATCAACGTGCTCGGCGAGGCAACGGGCCAGCGCGAGCATGACGTCCGGCTCCAAGCCTGTACACAGGGATTGATCCTCCTGATCAATGAACATGCCGAGCTGAAAGCCCGCTCAGCACCGGCATGGCCAAGGGTTTCGATGAGGCTCGGAGCAGGCTGTGAACGCTCGGGCGGTCCCCGCGGGGCCAGGTTTTCACAGCCTTGCCCACGACCCGCTGCTCGCTAGACCGCGGACTTCTTGTACACGGCAATGGTCCCGGCCTTGCGCACGAACACCAGCCCGTAATGGTCAAGGTTGGCGCGCACCGACTTGCCAAAGCGATGGCGATTTTTTCGCTGCAACGGCTGCCACAGGTCTTCACCGATGATCTGGCGAATGGTTCTTTCCTGCCCGGCAGGCAACAGCGTCACATTGTGCTTCAGGGCTGCGGATACCAGGTCCCAGGCCGAAGTCTGCAAATCGTTCATTGTTCAATCTCCTTGATGTTCAACAGTAAGGGCCAGCGGCCGAGGATGGCCGGGCCGGGCCGATCAGCGCACGAGGATTTCCAGGCGGTGCCCTTCGGCACCGGCTTCCATCTTCACCAGGGTGCAGACCAGTGAATGGGGGAACCCCAATTGCGCCTGCAGGGCTTGCTGGATCACGCTCTCCAACTGCGCCGGGCTGCAGGAGCGCAGGCTGTCGGCGACGCTGGCACCGACGGGGATGGCCGGCGGTTGCTGCGGGCTGGACCCAGCCACGTGCTGGGCGCAGTAGTCGATGAGCTTCTGGCAATGCTTCTTGCGGCCGTAGCCGTTATTGCGCCAGCGATCGAGCCCCGCCACCGAGAGGTCGGCGATCTCGGCGATCTTGCGCCAGGACAGGCCTCGCTCCTGGTTCAGGGCTTCCACCAGGGGGCCCATCCCCAACACCACCTCTCCCAGGGTGTTTTTCCCCGGGAAACGGCGGTTGAATTCATCCTGGGTGAGAACTTCAAGGGCCTTGAAGGCATGGTCGAGAGTGATCATGGGAGCGCCTTAGCTGTTAGTGTTTTCACATACTAATACGCCAACCACGAAAAACAAAACCTTATTTGTAGGTGTTTTCACCTACAACAACCCACCCCCTACTCCTAACCTTCATCGCCATCCGCCCCGGCCTGCAAGATGGCAGCAGAACGCCGCGCCCCCGGCACGGTGCCCAATACTGGCGGCCGGGTGTCGCATTGAAGATCAAGACGTTTGCCATTTGAGCGCAGCCTACGACTGCTGAAGGATGCGGCAGCGGGCTTGAGAGTCACGCTCCAGGCTCACACTCTAGGCGCCAGGTACCACAGACAAGAGCGACCTTTCACTTCACCAGGCAGATGCGCTCGCCCTCAAGGCCATACAGCCCTTCCAGAACCCCGCAGAGAGGTTCCAGCCCAAGCAGCCTTTGCGATGCATAGGCCAGCGGCAGCGCCTGGCGGAGGCACTGTACTGGCGCGGGATAATCCGCCCAGGAGGGGGTGGCGATACCGCTCCAGAAGGCAATGCAGTCGCTGTTGCCAACAAAAACCACCGGTTGCGAATCACAGACGTGCGCACTGGCGTGCCAGTACAGGTAGCCCAGGTAACGGCTGCCCTCGCGGCTCTCGAAGGTGGTCCTGACGATGACCTGATAATCCTGTTCGAACCCCTGCCCTGGGCCTGCCGGACGAACCGTCAGTTCATCCTCCACGGTTTCATCCATCGGGAAATACCAGACGCCGTGCTCGAGGAGGTCTTGCAGCGTCAACTCGTAGACTTGTTTGTCAGCCATCGTCCTACTGCCGGGTTGGCTCAGGGTTGCACCGGTGCATTGCGGTCGCGCCATTTCACTACAAGAGCCTCTTTCCTGCAGCAGAAATCTGCTGCAGGAGCCGCAGCTGCAAGGCCCCGTGCGCCCTGACGAAGGGCCGCATCCAGAGCGCTCATGGATGCGCGATTGGCCAGGCCGGCTTGCCGCCCCCAATCGCCCCTCACGCCGGGTACCCGGTAATCTCGCGAATGCTCTGGTACAGCGGCTTGAGCTGGCGGTACATGCGCAGGTAGACCTCGCTGTACAGCCGCTGGTACATCTGCTGCGCCGCGGGCTGCGGCTCGAATACCGCCCCCACCCGAGTCATGGCACCGATGGCGCTGGCAAAGTCCGGGTACAGCCCCAGCCCCACCGCACAGGCGATCACCGCCCCCAGGCCTGAGGCCTCGTACACATGGGGCCGCTCCACCGGCAGGCCGAAGATGTCCGCGGTCAGTTGCATGGCCGCATCGCTCTGGGAGCCACCACCGGCGACCCGCAGGCGGGTGATCTTCAGCTTCGAGCGCTTCTCCATGCGCTCCATGCCCTGGCGCAGGGCGTAGGCCAGGCCTTCGAGGATCGCGCGGTAGATATGCGCCCGGGTGTGCACGTCGCCAAAGCCGATCATCGCGCCCTTGGCTTCCATGCCCGGCTCGCGGATGCCCGGCGACCAGTAGGGTTGCAGGGTCAGGCCCATGGACCCCGGCGGCACGGCCTGGACCAGGGCATCGAACAGTTGCTCCGGCTCCAGCCCCTGCTGCGCCGCCTGCTGCACCTCCCGCAGGCCGAACTGCTGCTTGAACCAGCTGACCATCCAGTAGCCGCGAAAGATCATCACCTCGCAGTTGTAGTGGTCCGGCACCGCCGCCGGATACGGCGGGATCAGCGGCACCACCTCCAGGTAGCGCGCGCGGGTGGTGGTGATGGTGGCCGTGGTGCCGTAGGACAGGCAGGCAGTGGTCGAGTCCTGGACGCCCGAGCCCAGCACCTCGCAGGCCTTGTCGGCGCCGGCGGCAATCAGCGGCAGGCCCTCGGGGATACCGGTATGGCGGCTGGCCTCGGCGCTGATCCGGCCCAGGGTCTCGCCGGGCTTGAGCAGGGTCGGCAATTGTTCCTGGCGCACCGCCAGGGCCTGCCATTTCCAGTCGCTGGGGGCGGCCCAGCGCAGGCGCTTGTAGTCGAACGGCAGGTAGGCCACGCAGCAGCCCACCGAATCGACGAAATTGCCGGTCAGGCGATGGGTAAGAAACCCCGAGAGCAGCAGGAACTTGTCGGTGGCGGCCCAGATGTCCGGCTGGTGCTGGGCCACCCAGTTGGCCTCGGCCTGGGCACGAAAATAGTCCACGGTGGCCTCGGCGCCGATCAGCTTGAACAGCCAGCCCCAGGGCCCCTTGATCCGGCCCTCGACCGCGCCCTGGCGCTGGTCGAGCCAGAGGATCGCCGGGCGCAGGGCCCGGCCCTGGGCGTCGACGTTGATCAAGGTGCCGCGCTGGGTGGTCAGGGACACGCCGCGGATCTGCGAGCGGTCGATGCCGGTCTGCTGCCAGAGCAGTTGGCAGGCTTCGCCGAGCTTGGCCCAGTAGTAGTCCGGGTGCTGTTCGGCCCAGCCGGGCTGGGTGGAAAAATAGGCTTCAAGTTCCACCTTGCCCTTGCCCAGCAAGTTGCCCTGAAGGTCGAACAGCAGTGCCCGCACGCTCTGGGTGCCGTTGTCGATCGCCAGCAGGTAGGCCTGCTTATTCTTGTTCTCGGGGTTGTCCATGGGGCTCTCTGGGTTGGGCATCAATGGGCGCTCGCGGGCAGGCTGTGATGGCGTTGCCACAAGGTGCGGTAGCGCTGTTCCTCGGTGTGCCAGCGTTCATCGCTCCAGCCCAGCCGCGGCTGGCACACGCGGCGAATGGCCGGCAGGTAGGCGGCTGCCCCTTCGGCCAGCAACAGGCCGATGCGGGTACGCCGCAGCAGCAGATCGTCCAGGTGCAGGACCATCTCCGCCTCGGCGGCCACCGCCAGTTCGGCCCACAGGGTGTCACTGGCGCCGATGCAGTCGCTGCCCAGTTCGCCAACCCGTTGCGCCAGCCGGGGCAGATCGCGGCCATGGCGCCCGGCCAGCCGCCGCTCCTGGGCGGCGCTGAGCCCGGGGATAGCCAGCGCCGCCACCGGGCTGAACACCGGCGCGCCGTCATCACTGACGCTGCGCCCGATCATCGCCGCGCAGGCCTGCAGCACCTCGATGGCCTGGGGCCGGAACGTGGTCAGCTTGCCGCCGGCCAGGGTCACGCAACCGGGCTCCTGCCACAGCACATGCTCGCGGGATTCACTGGACGGCTTGCCATGGGCCTGGCCCCCGGCACTGCCCACCACCGGGCGCACCCCGGCCCAGGTCGACAGCACATCGGCACCCGTGATGTGCGCCTGGGGAAACTGCTGGGCAATGGCCGCCAACAGGTACTCCAGCTCTTCAGGGCTGATGCTGGCGCCCAGGTCCAGCGCCTCCCGGTGATCGAGGTCGGTGGTGCCCACCACCGTCGCCCCTTCCCAGGGGAACACGAACACCGGCCGGCCATCGTCGGCGTGCATGAAGCTCAAGGCCTGGGCCACCGGCAGGCGCCAGCCGGGCAGCAACAGGTGGCTGCCCCGCAGGGGACGCAATTGCCGTGGGGTCGCCACTGGGCGCAGGCGTTCGGCCCAGGCGCCGGTGGCCACCGCCAGCACCTGGCAGCGCAGTTGCTGGAGGGTGCCACTCTCCACATCCTCGACCTGCACCCCACAGACCCGCTCGCCCTCGCGCAGCAACTGCTCCACGCGCATGCCGTTGACCACCCACGCACCGTCAGCCCGGGCCTCGGCCAGCACGCGCATCACCAGGCGTGCGTCATCGGTCAGGGCATCGACGAAACAGGTGCCACCCAGCAGTCCCACGTCCTTGACCCCGGGGGCCAGGTAGCAGGTCTGCCGGGCATCGTGAAAGCGATGGCTGCGCCGTCCGGCCAGGGCGTCGTAGACCGTCAGCAGGCCACCGAACACTCGGGGCCCGGGAAAGCCGCCACGGTAATGGGGCATCAAAAAACTCATCGGTTCCACCAGCCCCGGGGCCTCGTGCAGCAGGCGCTGGCGTTCGCGCACCGAGTCACGGGTCAGCCGCCACTGGCCCTTGGCGATGTAGCGCAACCCGCCATGGACCATCTTCGAGGAGCGGCTGGACGTGCCCCAGGCAAAATCCCGCTGCTCCAGCAGCAGGCAGCGCCAACCGCGCCGGGCGGCCTCGCGCAGGATGCCGGCACCGCTGATGCCGCCGCCGATCACGATCAGGTCCCAGGTCTGTTCTGCCAGCTGCGGCAGCGCCTGGCGCCGCCATTGCTCGTTCCACGCCTCGTCCATGGCCCTCACTCCTCCAGCAGGGTGCCGGGATTGAGCCTGGCGGCCGGGTCGAAATGCCGGCTCAGGGCCCGCAGGGTCTCCAGGGCCAGGGGACCTTTTTCCCGCAGCAGATAGGGTGCATGGTCCTTGCCCACGCCGTGCTGGTGGCTGATGGTGCCGTGGTGCTCGACGATGGTCTGGCTGGCGGCATGCTTGAGCGCCTGCCAGCGCGCCAGGGTCGCGGCGTAAGTGGCCGCCGGACGGAACACATAGGTGGTGTAGATGCTCGAGCCTTCACCGTAGACATGGGACAGGTGGGTGAACACGTGCACCTGCTCGCCCTCGGCGGCGAGGCCGTCACGCAGGCTGTTTTCGATGCGCTGCAGCAGGCTGTCGACGTTGCTCCAGTCGGTGGCGGTTTCCAGGGTGTCCACCAGGTAGCCGGCGTTCCACAGGCTTTCCCGCAGGTAGGGAAAGCGAAAACGGTTCTGCGCCCATTTCTTGCCCAGCAAGGTGCCGGTAAAGACCCCGCCGAAAGCCTTGAGGTGCCGGCGCGCCTGACGCAGGGACAAGGCGTTCTGCTGGCGATTGCCGGTCACGCCGAAGGTCAGCAGGCACTTGTCCGGCCCGGCGCCGCGCAGGGCCAGGTATTTTTCCAGCCAGGCGATCTGCGTCGGATGACCGGCCAGGGCCAGTTGAGTCAGGGTTTCCACGGCGTTGGACAGGCGCAGCATCGACAGCGGGACCCGGGCCTGGGCCAGGGCTCGCACGGCTTGCAGCGCCTGGGTCCAGTCCGGCAGGAACACCCCGTAGAAACGCTCGTCGTCCGGCAAGCGGCTGACCCGCACCTTGGCCTCGGAAATGATCCCGAAGCGCCCTTCGCACCCCAGCACCATTTCCCGCAGGTCCGGCCCGGCGGCCGAGGCCGGGAACGTGGCGATGGGCATCGGCCCGGCAAAGGTTTCCAGGGTGCCACCGGCGAACAACTGCTCGATGCGCCCATAACGCAGCGACTGCTGGCCACTGGAACGGCTGGCCACCCAGCCCCCCAGGGTCGACAGCTCCCAGGACTGCGGGAAGTGCCCCAGGGTGTAGCCCCGGGCGCGCAACTGGCTCTCCACTTGCGGACCACTGGCGCCCGGGCCGAAGGTTGCCAGCAGGCTGTCTTCGTCCAGCTCCAGCAGGCGGTTCATCCGTGCCAGCGACACCGTCAGCACCGGCCGTCGGGACCCGGGCGGGTTGATGTGCCCGGCCACCGAGGTACCGCCGCCATAGGGAATCAGGCACAGGTCCAGGTCCTCGGCCAGGGCCAGCAACTGCCGGACCTGCTCGGCGGTTTCCGGAAAGGCTACCGCGTCGGGGTAGGCCCCCAGCTCGCCCTCGCGCAGGGCCAGCCAGTCCGGCAGGCTCTGGCCCCGGGCATGCAGCAGGCGCTCCTGGGCAGTGATGCTGTACAGCGGATGAGCCTCCAGGCGCGAAGCCGGCACCCGGGCCAGCGCCTGCTCCAGGGTCGCCTCCGGCAACCGCCGGCCCGGCCCCAGGCGCTCGGCGAGAAACCCCGCGCCCTCGGCCGGCAATTCGACCACCGTGGTTGCATCCCCCCAGCCGTTCCAGCGTCGCATGCGTGTGTCCTTGTGCCGTTGTTATAGGTCTTGTTTCAGGCTCCCTATACTAGTCAGCCGCTGGCCGCTGTCACGGTCACATTGAGCCAGCGGGTGTAGCCAATTGAGTCAACACCGGCCGGCCCCTGGCTCGGCTGGCGGCCGGCGCCACACGCCCCCGCAGCACCTCGGCGGCCCAACCGGCAGCGCTATTCGACCGGCCTTCAAAGCATCGCCATCTGCTCGTGCGCCTGCTGCAACCCCTGCGCCAGCCCCTGAGGCCGGGCATCCAGGCCTTCGGCATAGACGAACTGCACCTGGTCGATGCCCATCAGGCCCAGCACCGAACGCAGGTAAGGCGTTACCGCATCGGTCTCCTGCCCCAGATGCACACCACCGCGGGAACTGAAGACCACCGCCCTCACCCCCTGCACCAGGCCCATCGGGTAGTGGTCGGTGTAGTTGAAGGTCACCCGAGCCCGAGCCACCAGGTCGAACCAGTTCTTCAACGGCGTTGGCACATTGTGGTTGTACATCGGCGCGCCGATCAGCAGCACATCGCAGGCCTTGAGTTCGCCGATCAGCTCATCGGACAGGGCCACCACCGCCTGGGCCCGCTCACTCGGGTCCTGGGCACCGCGCAGTGCATGGAACAGCTCGTGGTCGAGCACCGGCAGCTCCAGGGCCGCCAGGTCGCGGACCACCACGGCGTCGTCGCAGCCCTTGGCCTGACGCTGCACAAGGTAGCGGTCGATCAATGCACTGGTGGTGGAAAGGCTGCCCATGAGGCTGGACTTGAGGACAAGAAAACGCGACATGCAAGGTTCTCCAAAAGCATCGATAAATGAATGGGAAAAATCCTAACATCGCCTTTTTATCCCCAGTGGCGATATTATTTCCTCCCATTGGAGACTCAAGAGCTACACACTCATGCGCGACAACCTGAGCGGCATCGAAGTTTTGGTGGCCGTGGTCGAGGCCGGCAGCTTTGCCCAGGCCGCGGACCGGCTGCACATCACCCGCTCGGCAGTGGGCAAGGCCATCGCCCGGCTGGAGCAGCGGCTGGGGGTGCAGTTGTTCCTGCGTACGACCCGCAGCCAGAGCCTGACCCTGGAAGGTTCACTGTTCCACCAGCACTGCCTGCGGGCGCTGGAGGAAATCCGTGCCGGCGAGGCCCAGCTGGAAAGCGGCAAGGCCCAGGTCAGCGGCCGCCTGCGGGTCTCGATGCCGGTGCTCTTCGGCCACCTGTGCATCGCCCCGATCCTGATCGAGATGGCTCGCCAGCACCCTGAACTGGTGCTGGAGCTGTGCTTCAGCGACCGCAGCGTGGAGCTGGTGGAGGAAGGCTTCGACCTGGTCATCCGCATCGGCCACCTGGCCGACAGCAGCCAACTGGTGGCCCGTCACCTGGGCGAACACCGCATGGCCCTGTGCGCCTCTCCCGCCTACCTGCAACGCTGCGGCCTACCGCGCAACGTCGAGGCGCTGCACCAGCACCAGACCGTGGCCTATGTACGCTTTGGCCAGGTACGGCCCTGGCAGTTGCAGGTCGATGGCCAAGCGCTGGCGTTCATGCCCAATGCCCGCCTGCTGATGGACGACCTGCGGGCCGTGACCGACGCCATCCTGGCCCATCAGGGCATTGCCTGGCTGCCGTACTGGCTGGCCCGGGAGCACTTGCTGCGGGGTGAGTTGCAGGAAGTGCTGGCGGACTGCTCGGGCGTCACCTTTGCAATCAGTGCCTTGCGCCCCCAGACCCCGCACCTGCCGTTGAAGACCCGGGTGGCAGTGGATGCGCTGCTCAAGCACCTGCCCGAACGCCTGGCGGTGGTCGAAGCCCCGGCCACGGGGGCTGAAGCCTGATGCCCCACGCCCAGCACCGCGTTTAACAAGCGTGACAAGCCGGCGCCAGTGCCGAACAATTCCCCCTCGAACCACCAAGTCGATCACCCCATGCCTGCACCGATGAAAACCTGCGCCCCACTGTTCTGGTCCACGGACCAGGGCATCGACTACGCCGCCCCCCAGCTCAGCCTCGGCGATCTTCTGCCCAAGGCCGGCCAGACCAGCACCGCCTACTTCGATCACCAGGACCAGGTGAGCGTCGGTGAAACCCTGCAACTGATCTGGTGCCCGCCGATTGCCGACCTCAACAGCTGGGGGGAACAGCCCTCGGAAATTGCCCACAGCCACCTCCTGCAAGCCCGGATCACGGGGCTGGCACCGCAGGCCAAGCCCCCCCATGAGATCCATCGGGGCCTGCAGCGCTACCAGTTGCAGATCCTCGACAGCCAGCCCTTGCTCGCCGCCCTTCAGGCACAGCCCCTCGATCCCCAGGCCTGGGCACTGCCCACCATCGGCAGCGAGCAGGGTTCATTCCAGGCCTGGGCTCAAGCCCGCAACCCGCGCCGCGCCGAAGTCGAGGGCCTGATTTACCTGACGGCCAGCGAGGCACAAACCTGCATGGAGATAATCCTCGAGGTCGATGGCCAGCACCTGGTCGGGCTGCTCTTGGCGCACCTGGGACCGGCTGGCAACTGCTACGAGCTGGGCCGGCGGACCCTGCTCGGGGACGAACTGCAGGCCATTGGCCAAGCGCTGAAAGTCGCCCAACCGCTGCGCGATACCCAGGAACCCTACCTGATCGCTTGAGGCGATCCGGGCGAAAAAACCTGCTGCAAGACTAACCAGCTGTTTTCAAACCTGTTTTTTGCACTTCAGGGCTTCCCAGGCGGCAAAAAAATTGATAAATTGCCGCCCGTTCCTGCAGCGGCCCTCCCAAGGCTGCAATCACTGCCAGGAATCTCGCAACAGCTACAGGGGCGTCGCCAAGCGGTAAGGCAGCAGGTTTTGATCCTGCCATGCGTTGGTTCGAATCCAGCCGCCCCTGCCATTTTTTCTCATCGTTATCCCCGCAGATTCCGTTCCAGCATCTCCAGCAATGCACTGACCTTGGGCAACCCCTGGCGGCTTTTCAGCCACAGCAGATGGATCGCCTGCCCTTCGCTGGCCCATTGCGGCAGCACCTCCACCAGGCTTCCTTGCTCCAACTGGCGCTTGACCAGCCAGGAAGGCAGTTGCGCAATGCCGTAGCCTTGCTGCACGGCCATCAACAGCCCCTCGCCATCACCCACCACGCAACTGGCGGACATCACCCGGCGCTCAGTCTCGCCCGGGCGGCCACTGGCGAAGTTCCAGGGGCTGACCCGGCCATCCACCCAGCCATAGGCAATGCACTGATGCTGCTCAAGGTCCTGGTCGGTCAGTGGCACGCCATGGCTGCGCAGGTAATCGGGCGAGGCGCAGAACAGGTGCCACTCGCGGCCCAGGCAACGGTGCCCCAGCGCCGCCGGCCACTGCCCCGCGCCGCCCAGGCGCACGGCGATGTCCGCGCCGGCTTCCAGCGGCTCGACCCCAGGATCGGAAAAGCTGATGTGCGGCTGCAAGCCCGGATGCTCCCGGGCAAAGCGCAAGACGGCGGCCAGCACCTGGGAGCGGCCGAAGGTCCCGGGCAGGTCGATGCGCACCCGCCCCCGCAGCTCGGAGTTTTCCGCGTTCAGCGCCAGCTCGGCCTCTTCCAGGTCAGCCAGCACCCCGCTGCAGGTGCGGTAGAAGGCCGTGCCCGCGTCGGTCAGCGCCAGGCTGCGGGTGGTGCGCTGGAACAGCCGCGCCTGCAGCCGCCCTTCCAGCCGGGCGATGGCCTTGCTGACGGCGGAAGCCGTAAGGTTGAGCCGTTCGGCGGCGGCCTTGAAGCTGCCGCAGTCGGCCACGCAGACAAATACATCGATCCCCTTCAAGCGTTCGGAAGAAAACATCGGCGCCTCTTATTCATGAATCTGATTCCTTTCACTGGGTAAAAAACATCATAAAACAGAATCAGATTCCCCAGTAAGCTGGCTGGCATTCTCAAGAACGCCGTTACAGACCGATGAGGCACGGATGCTGCGCACCCTGAAAAGCTACCCGAAAGCAATCAACCTGCTGCTGGCCGGCACCCTGGTGCTGACCCTGGCCCGAGCCATTACCCTGCCCTACCTGGTGATCTACCTGAGCAGCGCTTTCGGCCTGCAAGTGAGCGACATCGGCCTGGTGATCGGCAGCAGCATGATCCTCGGCTCGCTGCTGAGCCTCTACGGTGGTTTCCTGGTGGACCGCACGCCCAGCTACCGGCTGATCCTGGCCTGCTGCGCGCTGTTCACCCTGGGTTTCATCGGCGCCTTCAGCGCCCGCCAGCTGTGGCTGTTCTACCTGTGCCTGGTGCTGGTCAACCTGGCCTATGCGGTGATCGACATCGCGATCAAGGCCGGCTTTGCCCAGCGCCTGACGGTGGCACAGCGCAGCGAAGCCTTCTCGATCAAATACACCCTGACCAATATCGGCTACGCCGTGGGCCCGTTCCTCGGCGCCGGGCTGGCGCGCCTGGACATCAGCCTGCCGTTCCTGATCTCCGCCGCCCTGGGCGCCGGGTTCCTGGCAATCCATCTGCGCTGGGGCGACCGACAGCTCGATGCCGCCGGCCCGACGCCAGCGCCGCTAGCCTTCACGGCCCTGGGCAAACAGCTGCTACGGGACTACCGCCTGGTGTGCTTCACCCTCGGCGGCCTGCTCAGCGCCGTGGTCTTTGGCCAGTTCTCGGCGTACCTGTCGCAGTACCTGGTGGTCACCACCTCGGCCGAGGCCACCTACCGCATCATCAGCACCCTGGTGGCGACCAATGCGCTGCTGGTGATCGCCCTGCAATACGCCATCGGCCGCAGGATTAGCCAGCGCCACCTGAGCCGCTGGCTGGCGCTGGGGCTGGGCCTGTTCCTGCTGGGGGTCAGCGGCTTCGGCCTGGCCACCAGCCTGACGTTCTGGGTGCTGTCGATGGTGGTGTTCACCCTGGGCGAGATCATCGTGTTTCCCGCCGAGTACATGTTCATCGACCTGATCGCCCCCGAGCACCTGCGAGGCCTGTATTACGGCGCGCAGAACCTCTCCAACCTCGGCGGCGCCCTGGGCCCGATCCTCTGCGGCATGCTCCTGGCCAGCCACCCGGCGCACTGGATCTTCTACATGCTGGCGGCGTTCATCCTCGCCGGCGGGCTGTTCTACTGGCTGGGCGCGGCCAACCTGAGCCAGCCAGGCGCCAGGAAGGCGCATTGAGGCTTAATCCCGCTCATGCCTTCAGGGGTACCCCAGGCGTTCGGCTAGCCGCGCCAGGGCTGCCCGACAATGCGCTGAAATCAGCAAAGCTGGCTCATTGATCATGTACAGCAGATGCTCGAAGGCGACCCCGGCCTCGTTGTGCGCCAGGTAATCGAGCACGATTTCCCGCCCATGTTCCAAGCCCGCCTGGGCCAAGGCGTGATCCTCGGGTACCGGGCCGAGTTGCTCATAGGCACGGGCCAGCAAGGGGCCCACTTCATCCAGGACTTCAATGAAGTCCGCTCGCAGGCGGGGTATTCGCTCAGGCATCAAAGCCACTCCTCATGGGGCAGAAAAACCGCCAATCGCCCATCCGCCGTGATCGACCTAGTCGAGCAACTGGCGCCGGACTTGCAGAGCGATGGCCGCAAAGCCCTGGCCTGTACCTCGGTTACGCGTCGAATGATCCAGCGTGGCAGTGATGTCTTTCCAGCACTCCACCGCTGCCACCTGCCGGTGAGTGGGGTCGGTTTCGATTTCAAAGTCGATGAAGCGCTCGTCCTGGGTCAACAGCAAGCCAAACAGGCTGGGCATTCCGGGAAAGTCGATAGCCAACTTGAGCACGATGGTCGCCGACCAGTCGACACCCTGTGACCGGGCGTAATCCAGCAAGGCCTGGGGCATACCTTCGTCCCGCCAGCTCCTGGCGGTGCATTCGAGTTCGTAGGCTTCGAGAGTGTTTTGTTCCTGAACATTGAGCTGGCGTTTTTTCAGGAGACGTTCGATACCCATATCCAACCCGCGTGCTTGGTTGATGACTGCCGGCATCCGCCGTTGGAACCTTCATCTGGCGCCATGGGGCAATGACTGGCCCGGCCGATTGCCGGCCGCGAAGAATACCCCACCCAGGGCCCGGCCGGCAGATTCACAGCCGCCTGCTGCCGCGCGTTCCTCTTTGCGCCCCAACCAAAAGGAATGCGCCATGAAGAACACCGACCTCAGCCAACTGATCCTCAGCGACCACGCCCGCATCGAAGCCGCCATCAGCACCGGCGCCGCCTGGGAAGTGTGGTTTCAAGTGGAGTTTCTGATCCTGCTGCGTTCGGCCCAGGTGTCCGCCGCCCGCGAAGTGCCCTATCCCGAACCGAATTCGACCTTGCGCCTGGACGTGCTGGCCAAGCACACCAACGAGCTCTACGCCATCGAGCTGAAAGTCGAAAGCGCCACCAATGCCGGCAACAAGCTGCTGGCCGAAACCCTGAAGGACATCGAAAAACTCACCAAGTACACCAGCCCTGTAGCAGCACGCTGGGCCGTGGCCCTGGGCTACAGCGACGTTGCCAAGCGTGGCTTGCGCGACTTCGCCAACGCCCACAAGGCCCGGGTCATCTACCAGGAATCCGGCGCCCTGGGGTGCATGATCGCCACCAGCTGACCACCGCGGCAAAACGGCCCCACCACGGCGGGGCCCTCGATGTCCAAAGGCATTCCCGCCTGAAATAGCAGCGGCCCTGGTAAAAAAAAGGGGCGATCGACGATCGCCCCCAAGCCTTGCTACCACGAGAGAACCTATAGGGTCAGTTGCTTGCGCTCCTCATCGGTCAGGCGTGCCCGCGCCTGCTCGCTCAAGGGCCCGGCGCCCAGCACCTGCACCGGGCTGTCGGGGTTATAGCCCGGGGCACGGCTGGCCTCCTCACGGGTGCGCTGCACCGGCTCGCTGCCAAAGCCCAGCACCTCCACGGTGACGATCGACGCCCGGCCCTGCCTGGCCGCCGCCTGCTGGTTGCGCGCCGCATCCTCTGCGGCCTGGGAAGCCGCCGAACCTGCGGCGCTGGCCGAAGTCATGGCGCCGGTGTTGATCGTCGCACTGATCGGCACCCCGGAAGACTTGCCCTGGGTCTGGATGTTCGCGGCGTTGACCACCCGCAAGGCGGCGATGTTGATGTTGCCCGAGACCCGGATGCCCGCCTCGCCGGCATCGATGGTGCCCAGCGGAGCGATCAGGTCGATGTCGCCGGCGGCCACTTCAGGGATCGGGTTGAGGGTGGCGATCCCCGCCCCGGTGCTGGGCACCGACGGCGACAGGCTGACGTTGCCCCAGTTGTCGTAGACCCGCTTGGGCGGGGTGTAGACCACGGTGGTCTTGGAGCCGCGACCGGCGTTGATGTCGCCCGCCGCCGACCAGCCCATGATCGAGCCGCCGAAGGTGGTCATGATCCGGCTCTGGCCCAGCAGGATGCTGCCCAGGGAGTACAGCTGGATGTCCCCCGCCCCCTGGGTGATGATCCCCGCCGAGGCCGGTGGCGCCGTGCCTTCGATGCCGAAAGTCTGGTTGCCGCCGGGGCTCAGCATCTGGATGTTGCCGCCAAAGTCGGTGTGCACCCCGGCCCCGCCGAACAGGGTGATATCGCCCTGGTAGGTAATCGGGTTGCCGGCCACGTCGGTGCTCGGGAACAGCCCGGCGATCGCCGCACGGCCGCGGGCGTAACTGCCCTGGCGGACCCCGCCCGCTTCGTTGTACTCGCGGCCGGCGGCCTTGAGTTCGGCAAAATACACGTTCCGCGCAAACACCCGCTGCTGTTCCGCAGGCAGGGCCGCGTAATAGGCCCGGGCCTGGTCGCTGTCGCCGGCAAAACCGAAGCGCTCGGCCAGCCAGTCCAGCAGTTCGGCCTCGTAGGTCTTGGCCACCTTGGTGCCCGACAGGCTCTCGCCCGGCTGGGCGAGGTTGGCCGGATCCAGGTAGGCGCTGACGAAGCGCCGGTAGTCCGGGCCGTTGGCGCCGACCCCGGCCTGCATCACGATGCTCGCCCCAGGCCGGTTATCCCCCGGCGCCACGGCACCGATGCTGGTGACGCTGACCTTGTCCTCCATGAGGATGTTGCGCCCCGCCATCAACTCCAGGGTGCCGGGGCCGGCAACGTTGAAGTTGCTGTAGAGGATGTCGCGCCCGGCACTGACGATGGAGATGTCGCTGGGGTTGTTGTGCACGAACAGGTTGCCCTGGGAGGTCGAGCCATAGACCGGATCCCCCACGCCAAAGGTCCGGCCGCTGCTGACGATATCGCGCCCGGCCATCATCCACACCGGGCGGCTGCCCTCGTACCAGGTCTGCCCCGAGTGCAACTGCGAGGCCGCCTGGCCGAAGGTGAGGATCCGGCCGCTGTTGACCCCCACCAGGTCGCCGTTCACCGCATAGAAGCGCGCCGGATCCGCGGGGCCGGCCACCAGCCCGGCAACGCTGCCGGAACCGAAGGCGAACAACGGCAAGGTCGAGCCGGTGACCGGGTTGCCGTTGACCGACAGGTTGCTGGCCACCACCTCGCCGTCGATGCTGCCGACAAACGCCGGACGCCAGGGCGTGGCCACCGAAGCGGCCGCGGCGCCCGACTGGCTGACGGTAAAACCGCCGGCGTAGATCGAGTCCTGGGCCAGGAACTGCAACTGCCCTGCAGCGCCCGGCGCCAGGAACAGCGGCACCCGGAAGTTGAGGTCGCCGACCTGCGCGCTGGCGGCCTTGCCATAGTAAAGGCTGCCGCTGGCTGCCACGGCCCGGAGGATCGACGGGTAGACCACCGCCAGATCGGTGCTGTCTGGGCTGGTGAGCGGGGTCAGGTTGCCGCCCAGGGACAGCAGGTCGATGGCGGTGCGCTCGGTCCACAGGGTGAACCAGCTCTGGCCGCTGCCTTGCTGGCTACCACGGCTGAAGAGCGCGGTGTTGAACTGGCGGACCCGGCCCGGGTCCTCAACGTTCTGCACTACCAGGTCGCCGCGGCTCTGCAGGTTGAAGGTGGCGTCGCCAGGCACCAGGGTCAGGCCGCCCTGGGCCAGGCCACGGGTGGCGCGCAACGGGTCGAAGGCCCGGGCTTCGCTGGGGTTGTGGTCGGCGGCAGTGCCGCCGTAGTGCAGGTCGATGCTGCCCAGGGAAGCGCTCTGCAAACGGCTGCTGCCACGCAGGTTGACCACGACGCCATTGCGATGCTCGATGACCAGGTTGCTGGCTGGGTTCAAGGCGCCTGCAATGTTCACCTGCAGGTCGCCACCGCCGGTCAGTTGCAGGCTGCCATCGCTGGCGACCCGGCCGGTACTGCCCACCGCCAGCACCAGCCCCTGGCTGCGGGGCGCCACCGTGGAGACGCTGGCGCTGTCCGTCAGGCGCTGGAGGAGGCCCGCATCACCGCCGACATTCAGCTCCAGATTGCCGCCGCCCAGGGTGCCGAACCCGGTAAAGCCCAGCATCCGGTCGGCGCTGCCGTTGCCGCTGTAGGTGCCGAAGTTGATCCACCAGGCGCTGGGTTGCGCCGAACCGCCGGTGGCGACATCGCCGCTGCCCTGGCGCCACAGCCAGTTGCCCACTTCGGCCGAGTCCTGGCCGTTGTCCTTGGGGTTGGGCCAGGCACGGCTGTCGTTGGCGGTACTGCTGATGTTGCCGGTCAGGTTGCCCCCGGCACTGACCCGCAGGTTGCCCCCCGCCTCCGGGTACCAGGCGCGGTACAGGCTGGTGCCGCTGCCATTGACGAACTGCTCGAAGTAACTGCCCGGCTCATTGAGCACCGTGCCCCCCGCTCCCAGGGCCCGTGGCTGGTTGTAGGGATCGCCGGCCGCCGTCGCGGTGGAGGACGTACCGGCGGTGTAGACCCCGTACAGCGAGTCCATGCTCAGGTTGCCGGCGCTGAGCAGTTCAAGGTCGCCGGTGCCGGTGCGGATCACGCTGAAGCGGCTGCTGGACGGGGTTGCGCCATAGGTCTTGCTGTCCAGGGCCATGCAGAAGGCGGGCGACTCTTCACAGAAGGCCGCGACGGACGTCTGCCCCAGGTCCAGCAGCAGTTGTTCATCGATCGGATCGCCGGCCTTGACCACCACCCCGGCGCCCGCCAGCTCGTCCACCGCCAGCTGGGTCCAGGCGTAGCTGGCCTTGATCGCGCAATAGGCCGGGCTGTCGGCACAGAATTGTTCGATCGACGTCTGCCCCAGTTCCACCAGCAGTTGTTCATCGATCGGATCGCCGGCCTTGACCACGATCCCTGCGCCCGCCAGGTCATCCACCGCCACCTGGGTCCAGATCCGCACCACCTGGCTGGGCAGTTCCTTGGCGAACATCCCGTAATGGCTGTCCGCCAGGTGCAGGTCGCCGCTGCGTGGCGCCGCCTGCAGGATACGGCTGTCGGCGGCGCTGGTATCGGCCCCGGCCACCAGGCGCAGGGACCAGGATTGCGCGCCCTCGGCGAGCATCGGCGCAATGGCCCAGAGTTTGCCCTGGCGCCCGACCTCTTCCGGCCGCAGCTGCACTGAGTCGACGCCCGCCGGCAGCTTGACGTTGGTGCCCGCAGGGATCAAAGCGCCCTTGGGCAGCGCCTTGTCGCCGGCGAGCATGACCAGGTTGTTGTTCACGTTGGCCCGGTCCACCTGGGGCAACGGCACGCCCTTGGGCCAGGTCATGGGCCGCAGCTGGGTGCCCTGGGTCAACAGCGTTCCGGCCTCCAGGCGCGTACCGGCGACCAGGGTCTGGGCCTCGCCGAGCAAGGTGCCGGCGGCGAACAGCAGGTTGCCCGAGGCATCGCGAATCGCCGCCGCCAGTACCGTACCCGCCGGCAGTACCAGGGTCTGGTCCAGGGTCGCGGTGACCGGCAGGCGCGTGCCCGCGGCCACGGTCAGCCCCTTGATCGGCAGGTCGTAGTTGAGGGTGCTGCCCGCCGGGAAGGCGGTGCCGTCGGCCAGGGTCACGCCGTTGCCCGGCACGATGACCGTGCCGCCGGTGAAGTCCACACCCGGCAGCAGCACCCAGCCCTTGTCATCCACCGTCGGCGGCGGCGGTGCGAAACCGTCGTTGATGCTGCCATAGACATTCAGGTCGCCACCGGCGCGCAGGGTCAGGCTGCCAACTTCGCCAGAGCCGTAGACCGAGGTCTTCTGGCTGTGGGGGTTGAGGCTGGCATAGCGATAGCCCGACAGGTCCAGGTCGCCCTGCACCACCAGGTCGCCGTCCGCGCTCTTGCTGACGATCTCGACCCCGGGCCGCAGATGGAAGGCGTCGGCATAACCGGCGTTGTTCAGGGCGGCCAGCTTGTTCTGCAGCAGGTCGCTGTTGTTCAAGGCCGCGTTGATAAAGGCCGTGCTCAGGGCATGCTTGGCGTCCAGGTAGGCCTGGGTGATCTCCTGGTAAGGCCGGCCGCTGGCGGTGGCGTCGGTTTTTTCCGGCGCATCGTTATAGCGGATCATGCCGTTGACCGCGATCGAGCGTGCGCCCTGGATATCCAGCGAGCCACGGGCATCGATGTCGATGTCGTTGCTGCTCTGGTCCGCCTGGACGATACGCGGCGCGTTCAGCTCCAGGGTGCCGCGGCTGCGACCATCGTTCTGCCCGGCAGCGCCGCCCACCGCCACATCGGTGCCGTGGCGCAGGTCGATGCGCGCACCGTCGGCCAGGGTCAGGCGGCCCAGGCCCGAGCTGAGCACCACGCTGGCGCGGTTCGGTGAGTCGATGATCTTGCCGTAGCTGTCCACCCGCAGTTTGCTGCCGTGGGCATCGAGCAGCGCGCTGCCGTCCAGGGTCAGGCCCTTGCCGGCTGCCAGGTTGATACTGCCGACCCGTTCGCCGCTGGCGTCCACTCGCCCACTGACCCGCAGGCTGCCGTTGTCCACCGAGACGTTGACGGTGCTGGCCCTGACCCCGTCGCCGATGGTCAGGTCGCCCTGCTTGAGCTGGAAGCTGCGTGCGCCAAAGACCTGGCCCTGGTTCAGGCGCTGGTTGAGGGCGGCGAACTGCTCGTCCAGGGTGCCGCTGCTGCCCAGGTGCTGGGCCTGGATTTCCACCGTGGCGCCGAGGAACGGCACCAGGGTGCCGCCGGCATCGTAGTAGCCGCTGCTGCCGCCGAGGATCTTGCCCGCCAGGTCGACCCGCCCGGCCGCACTGTCCAGTGCCACCGCCCGCAGCTTGCCAGCCTGGTTATGGGTGGCCGAAAGGTCGATGGTCGAGCCCGTGGCCTGCAGCACATTGCCGCTGCGGCTCTGCAGCAGCACTTCGCCGCCGGCGCCGTATTTGTTCAGGTCATTGAAGGCAAGGGTGCGGCCCGCCACATCGATCAGCGCCGCATCGGTCAGGCTGACATCCCCCCGGGCCCCCAGGGTCACCTTGCCGCTGGGCAGCACCACGGCACTGGCCAGGCGCAGGCTGTCGCCCTGCAGAGAGAGTTCCGCGCCCTGGCCATTGGCCTCGCCACGAGGGCCGGCCGAGGCGCCGATATCAATCGCGCCGCCAGCGCTGATGCGGTTCACCGAACCGGCCTCGCCGGTCATCAGCGGGGTGAGGATATTCAGGTTGCCGCCGCTGTAGGCAAACCCTGTGACCGGGTCAAAGGCACCCTGGCTCTGGTACACCGAGAGGCTGCCCTTGTGGTTGGCGGTGATGCGCTGGCTGGCATTCAGGTTGACGTTGGCAAAACCCAGGGCCAGGCGGTCCAGGCTCTTGGTGGTACTGGGCTGGGCAAAGGCGCCGTAGCCGAACTCGATGCGCTCGGCATCGATTTGCAGGCGCCCGCTGCCGGTTCCGGCGCCACCGCTCACCACCGCTCCGGCCGGGGTTTCGGAACCCTGCCAGATCAGGTTGGCGGTGTGGATGCTGGCCACATCATTGGCGCCCCCGGCGCCGTAGATCGCCGGGGTGGAGAGCATCAGGTTGCTCAGCAGCGACTTGCCGGTCGCCGGGTCGTAGGTGTCCAGGGAGGTGCTGCCGTAGAAGTTGAAGCCGTCCCGCGCCGAGAGCTGCAAGGTCTCCAGGGCCGGGGCACCGAATTGGCTATCGCCGCGCAGCAGGCGGTCGAGTACCTGCTGGGTCAGGGTCATGCCGCTGGGCAGGCGGTTGCCCGCCGCAGCCGCCGCCAGCGCTTCAGGGCTGCCGACGTTGATGTTGTTCAGGCCCAGGTTGAGGTGGCGGGTGCCGTAGCGCACCTGGTCACCCAGTTCGAAGGCGTTGTCGGTCAAGGCGACGATGCTGCCGTCGGAATACAGTGCGGTCTGCCCGCTGCAGGTTGCGCCGGGGCAAATCCCGAGCTTGATCCCGCCACTGGTCTGTCCGCCGGCCTGGGCCTTGCTGATCACGTTGAGCAGGCCGTTGGACACCGCCAGCATATTGGCCACCTGGTAGGTGAAGCCATCACGGGCGTCATAGCTGGCCTTGCCGCGGCCCAGGGTATTGATCGAGGCGCCCTGCTCCAGGACGATCTCGCCGGTGTTGCTCACCAGGAACACTTCCGGCGCGGCCAGGGTGGCGCCCTCACGCAAGGTGATCGAGCCCTTGGGCGTGTTCACGCCTTCGGCCACGGTGATGTAGTTGCCGCCCTGGCCGTATTTGACCAGCGTCAGGCCGCCCAGCATCAGGCGCGCGGCGCCCATGGCGTTGAGGCTGGCATCGTCCAGGGTGACGCCGTTGAAGCCGCTGGTGGCCGCCTTGCCGGCCGCCACCACTTCGATGTTGCCACTGCCCATGTTCAGCACCGCGACGGTGCCGCCATAGCCCCCCTCGGCGGCATCGAAGCGGCCAATGCCCTTGAACGAGAAGGCGTCCGCACCGGCCCCCGGTTGCAGGGCCAGCTTCAGGGTCTTGGCGTCCACCGGCAGCATCGGCCGTGGCACCCCGAGCTTGGCGGCATCGGCCAGGGCGAACTGGGCATAGCCGGTTTCGTTGTATTGCGAATAACGGCGCAGGGTGTCGGCGGAGGTCAGGATCACCTGGCTGGCGAGGCTGTTGCTGATCCCGGTATGGGCGATCGACAAGCGCCCGGCGGTGGACCAGGAGCCATTGCGCAGTTGCTGGGTCGAGCCTTCGGTGCCGAGCCCGGCCAGGCCGTTGATCTCTACCCGAAAGGCCCCCGGCATCAGCGCATAAGTGGACGGCATCAGGGTGTAGGTGCCCGCCGCCAGCCCCGGAACCCCGGCACCGATGCTGATCTGCTGGCCAATCAGCGGATCCACCGCACCGCCCTCCGGCGCCACCGGCGCATAACCCGGCTGCACCCCGGGCACAATGGCGTAGATCGGGTTGCTGCCCAGGCCAGGAAGGGTAAAGCCGCCGTTGGCGCCGATCTGCACCAGCGGGCTGTAGCGCGCATCGGTGGAGCCGCCGCGCCCGGAAATGAACCCGGCGCCCAGCAGTTCGCCGCCGCCGGACAGGTCCACGGTGGCATCGGGCTGCACCTGCACCGACTTGCCCCCCAGGATCACCCCGACGCTCAGGTCGCTGTTCTCATTCACCAGGGCGCCCTGGCCGAGGAAGGTCACGGTCTTGCCGTTGTACTTGTAGACCTGGCCATCGACGGTGCCGCCGTAAGGCAGCACCAGGCCCTTGCCGCTGACCGACGTCAGGCTGCCGGGCAACAGTTCGACCTTGCTCGCGCCCAGGTTGCCGATCTCGATCAGGCCCAGGGGCGCACGCACCACTCCGCCCTGCCTGATGTTGGCCGCGCCCAGCTGCAGGCGGCCGAAGGCCGAGTACGGCACCGGCGCCTCGCCTTGGCCGGTGCGGCCGATGGTCAGGGTGCGCGTGGGGTCGAAGTTGATGCTGGTGCCGGAGATGTCGTTGAGGTAGCCGGCAATCACCCGCGCCCCGACCTCGGTGCCCGGGTACAACTGCGCGGCTCGCAGGGTCATGTCGCCCTGGGTGAGCAACTGGGTACTGATGCCCTTGGCAATCACATCGGCGCCGGCGCCAGCGAGGAAACGCAGGTCGCCCTGGCTGGTCAGTTGCACATCATCGAACCCACGGCGCTCGACCCCGAGCAGGCTGTTGTCGGCCTGGCGCAACGTGCCCTTGCTGCCGAACACCACGTTGCCACGCACGTCGATCAGGTTGCCGCTGGCATTGAACTGCGCCTGGGTGGCCTGTTGCGACGGCGTGCCGGTGGAGACCGGACGCACGTACTGGTCCTTGGCTTCCAGCGGCGCGAGGATGCCCGCCAGCAACAGGTAGGGTGCCGACAGGTTGACCCGGCTATTGGCCGCGGCGCTTTCGCTGAGGTTCAGCGCGCCGCTGTACAGGCGCAGGCTCTGGCCCATGTTCAGCGCCACATCGCCATCGAAGCTCAACAGGCCGTTGCTCAGCAGTGCCAGGTTGTCGAAACCGCCGGCGCTGACTTGATCCACCCCGAGGCGGCCATGGCCGTACTCCAGGCTGGCGGCCGCGGCGTCGGCGCTAGCGGGCAGCGCACTGCCCTGGTGGCTCTGGCTGAGCACCAGTTCCCGGGCCTTGAGCACCCGGTCGTTGACCGCGTTCTTGATGTAGTACGGGCTTTCCAGGGCCAGCGACAAGCTGCCGCCGGCAGCACCGGCGCCTCCGGCCCGGGCGACGAAGCTGCCGTCCAGGTACAGGCCGTTGTTGGACGCGAAGCTGATGCTGCCACCGTTGCTGGCCACCTGCACCCGGCCCTGGCCGGGAATGTCCAGGGCCGCCTGGGCGCCGGAAGCGTCGAGACGCGCACCGTCGCGCACCACCACAAACAGGTCGCTGGCCTTGGCGATGCCGGTGGCCAGGTCGATCTCGCCGCCGATGGCGATCTTGCCGCCATTGCGCACCTGGCCGTAGCGGTCGCCGCGGTTGTCCACGGCGCTCACGGCCCGGGCCGCGACATCGATCAGTGCCTGCTCGCCGACCCAGATCGAACGTCCGTGACCGGCGGCATTGGCGGCCTCGGAACTGGCCACCGTCAAGCCGCCCAGACTGACGCTGCCACCCCAGGCATTGAGCGTGCCGTTGAGGGTCAACTGGCCGACGCTGCGCAGGTTGATGGCCTGCCCCGGGTCGACACTGATCACCGCCCCCGGCCCCACGCTCAGCGCCGTGGTGGCCAACTGGGCAGCCGTGGAGTACTGGTTGCCGGCGCTCAGGGTCAGGCCGGCGCCACGGCGCTGGGTCAGCACGCCCTTGGCCGCGTCTTCCTGGTAGAGGCCCGGCAACCAGCGTTCCAGAGCACTGGCCGGGTCGCTGCCAGTGGCAGTGCCGCCGGCCTGGGAACCGAAGCGGTAGACCGGCATATTGACGTCCACCTGGGCGCCGTCGGCCACCGTCAAGCCTTCGTTGCCGGTAATGTCGTAGGCGCCGAAGCCCTTGTTGAAGAAATCCCCGGCCAGTTGCAGGGTGCCGGCCTCGGCGGCCGAATCATGGGCGCCAATCAGCACCTTGTGCGCCTGCAGGGCCAGGGTACCGCCGCCGTTGACCCCATACCCGCGCAGCTCGCCATTGAGGTCGAGCTTGCCGTCGGCGGCCAGGGTCACGTCGCCGCCCTTGCCACCGCTGGTCTTGCCGTCATAGGCGATGCTGGCACCGGAGCTGGCGTCCACCCGGGTGCCGTTGGCCAGGTTGAGGTCGCCGCTGCTGCGCAACGACACCTTGCCACCGTTGATAAAGGCCAGGCCGCTGCTGTCCGAGGGGTCCAGGGCCAGGTTGTTCCAGCGTCCGCTGACATCCAGCTTGACCCCGCTGGCCACATCGACCCGGGCCTGGGTGCCGCCGGTGGGCGCGAGGATCACGTCACCGACCACGAAGTTGCGGTTCACATCCACCTGGTTCAGCACGTTGCCGGCATTGATGCTGCCGCCGTGGGCGGTGAGGTTGGCGTTGATCTTGACCTCTGGCCCGAACAGGGTGATGTCGCCGCCGTCCGCGACCTTGAGCGCGCCGTTGAGCTGAATCTGCTGCTTGGCGCCAACCTTGATCGCCCCCAGCTGGAAGCCGTTGAGTGTGTCGCTGTCGAGCACCAGCTGGCCCTGGCGATTGCCCGGCAAGGCAGTAGCCAGGTCCAGGCCGTCGGCGATCTTCTGCTGGTTGGCCTCGATCAGTACGTTGTCCACGGTCGGGCTCAGGGCATAGCGCAGGGTGCCGCTGGTCTTGTTGTAGATCGGCGTGTAGTTGCCAATGATCAGTTGCGCGCGCTGGGCCGCGGCCTTGTGGGATTGCTGGTAGCCGTCGAGGTTGAGGTTGGGCGCCTGGGTCTGGCGGTCGCCCTTGAACACCTCGCTCACCAACTGGCCTTCGAGCACCGCGTTGCCGGTGCCGATCACCAGCTTGCCGGCGTCGCGGCCGACGGTGTAGCCGGCCTCGTAGCGCTGCTGCTGGGCAATCAGCGGGTTGTAGTAGTAATCGGTACGACCCCAGCGCGGGCTGTTGTCGACATAGCCCTTGTAGATCCCGGTGTAGAGCAGGTCGCCCGGGGCTCGGGACAGCTCGTACAGGCGTCCGTCGCCCCCCTTGAGCCAGGTCTGCTGGATGTAGCCGCCCTGCACATCGACGGTGCCGCCGGAGAGGTTCAACTGGGCGCCGGACTGGGTCACCACGTCCTTGCCGGTGAAGGTCAGGGTGCCGCCCTGGGCCATCCACTCGCCGATGTTGTGGCCCTGGGTGCCCAGGTAGCCGCCGACTTCCAGCAGGCCACCGGCGGTGTACCAGCGATCGGTGGCGTAGCCGTTGGTGCCCGCCGGAACGAACACCAGCTCGCGCAGGTCGACCCAGACGTCGTTGTTGATCAACTGGCCGCTGTCGCGGTTGCCCGCCGAGTCGCGCTGCTCGTTGCCCTGGATGTTGATCTTGATGTTGTTGGACTCCATCGCCACCTTGACCCCGACGGCGCCGGCGACATCGATCACCGCCCCCTCGCGCACCAGGCTGCGCTGCCCGGCACTGACCGCCACCTGGCCCCCGGTGGCCAGGGTGATGGAGCCGTTCTGGAAATCCACGGTGCCGCCGCTGACGATCTCCACCCGGGACTGGTCGGTGCGGTCGGCCACGCTGCTGAGGTTGTTGAACTGGCCGCTGCTCAGGTTGGTCGGGGTGCCGTCGAGGTTGATCAGGCCGTTGTTGCGCTGGCTGTCCAGGGCGCTGCTGCCACTGCTGTCGAGGAGGATCGCGGTGGTGCTGCCCTGCCCCAGGGTCACGCTGCCGGTGCTGTCGCTGGCGGAGTTGAGCAAATGGAGGGTGCCGCGGGTGTCCACCGAGGTGCTGGCCAGGGCTACACCGTTCTGTTGCACCTGGTGCCCGGTCAGGGTGATGTCGCCGGTGGCGGCCATGATCAGGCCATTGTTGCTGACCTTGCCAGCGCTGCTACCCGCCTTGAGCGAAGTGGCGACCTCATTGCCACGGGTGGTGGAACGCTGGTTGCCATCCGTACCGAGCCCGCGGCGAATGTAGAAACTGTCACCTGCCGCCAGGGTGGTCTGGCCCTTGGCGGTGACGATGGTGCCGGCGTTCTCCACTTCCGCGCCCAGCAGCAAGGCATATCCGCCAGATTCGCTGGAACTGGCCGGGGCGTGGGTCTGGATCAATGCACCGCGCTGCACCTCGACCTTGCCCAGGGCATCGCTGAAGGTCGGTTGGGTGCCGTTGGCGTCGACATAGAGCCCGCGCTGGGTGAACTGCTGGTCGCTGATGGTGGCCGCGGCCGCCACCAGGTTGCGCACATTGACCTGGCTGGAGCCGGTAAAGATCACCCCGTTGCGGTTCATGATCATCACCGTACCGGCGCCCTTGATCTGGCCCTGGATCTCGCTGGGCCGACCGTTGGGGTCGTTGACCTTGTTCAGCAGCGCCCAGGTGGACTGCTGCTGGAAATCCACCGTGGTATTGCGCCCGACGTTGAAGGTCTCCCAGTTGAGGATCGCCTTGTCGGCGGTCTGCTCGATGGTCACCGTGGTCTTGCCGCCAGACTGGCTCTGCACCGGCCCCTTGGCGTTGATCCAGCCCTGGGTCAGGCTGGTGTCGACCTTGAGCCCGCCCTGGCCAAGGCCGTCGGGAATGCTGCTGGCCGTAGCCAGCGCTGCCTGACGCGCTGCGGCCTGGGCCGCTTGCTGGGCGGCGATGGCGGCAACGCTGGCATTGAGGTTGCCCAGGGAGCGCTGCAACTGCTGGTTGGCCCGGGTCTGCTGGGACAGCGTCGGGATTCCCGGCACCTGGCCGTTGGTGCGTGCGGCCGTGGCGGCCTGGGACGCGCCCTTGTCGGCAAACCAGCCGGAACTGAACGCCGTGGCGCCCTGGGCACTGCCTGCACCGGCCACCATCAACAGGGCAATCGCCTGGGCCAGGGGTTTCAACCGCAGGATCGAAGCCTCGCTGGCGAGGGACTGGGCATTGCGATTGACCGGTGGTTTGCAGCGAACCATTACTACTCATCCTTTCGTTATGACGCCCACGGGAGCGCGACGCATGTTGGGCCCAGGGCGCGCGTCACTGCTTTAGGGGATAGGCCGTTGCCAGCGCGCGCGACCGAACTGGTGTCTTAAAAAATTCATCTGCGCGCGCACGGGGCGCCCGCGGCAGGCGAACCTGCGCGAGCCCCCGGCGACAGCAGGCCCAAGGGACGCTACAGAGGCCGGCCAATGCCATTGCAGACGTTGGGGTTGCCGATGCTCAGTGCACTGTCAGCGTTCAGGAAGGTATCGCGCACCGCGTTCTTCCAGACCGCTGGCAAAGGAACCAAGCGGTTGTTCCTGATGGCGATGTCGTTGTTCGCCAAATTACGAAAGTGACGAGTGATGAAGGCTCGGATTTGCGAGGTCTGCACAGCATCCGCGTAGCACTGGCTGACAATCAGGTTGGTAAAACCCAGGATCGGATAACCGCTGTAGGGATACGCCACCACGCTTGGGTCCTGGTAATTCGCACTGGCCGCAAATACCGGCACCCAATTGCCCGGATTGGCCAGGTCCGCGGGGTAACCATTAGGGTACTGAGTCGGTGCCCGAATGCTCGCCACCGCATCGACAATGTTGGCCGGCGTCGGTGCCATGCCCGCTACCCTGGCGACCTTGGTCGCATCGCTCAGGCCCTCCAGCGTAGAAGCTGCATAGGCCGGACTGACGAAACTGATGCGCCCTTCCTGGGCATTCAGCAGCTGCATGATCTCTTCACTGGTGTTGGCTGCCACGGCACCGGCAGGCAAGCCGCCCGAGTAGCTCGAGGCGAAGTCGGTGGTAATGGCGAAGGTGCCGGCCTCACTGCACTTGGCATTCAAGAAGCGGGTGAACAACTCCGTTGCCCCACTGCGGTTGGGGTACACCACGTTGAGAAAACCGGAACGCCCGGAAGCGAAAATCTGGCTCCAGTCGGTGATGCGGCCGGAGAACACCCCGCACAATGTATTGACACTCAGGTCCACCTCGGCGCTGCCGGCCTTGTTGAACGCAATGGCGATGCTGGTCGCCGCCGCGGGCACCTGGATCAGCCGGCCCCAGGCCGCCTGGTGGGCAAACGCATAGGCATTGAGTTCGGCATAGGTGAGCTTTGACTCGCTTGCCACCCAATGCACGCTCCTGGGGTTGGAGCCAGGCACCAGCAGCCCGTAGTCATTGATGAGGAACGCCGCCTTGTCTCGGCCTCTGTCCATGCCGGCGTAGGCTGCAAACCCGGCCGTCAACACACCTTGGGTCTGGTACAGCGGTTGCGGCAAGGTCGAACCACCCCCGTAGACATCGGCCTGTACCTGCTGTGCGCCCAAGGCACCACAGAGGATTGAAGCCATCCACCATTGAAATTTCAGCATGACAAGACTCCTGTCGATCGGGCCGTAGCAACGTCGTCCGGTTGGCGCATGCAGCATTGATGTGCCTGGAGGGCGGGCCCTGAACAAAAAATCAGCAACGGTCGAAACCGTTGCTGATCCGGGTGGTGCAGGTATCGGGCGCGAAAGTTACAGCGGACGACCGATGGTGTTGCAAACGCTGGAGTTACCGATGCTCAGGCCGTTGGAAGCGGTGACGAACGAGTCACGTACTGCGGTTTTCCAGGCAGCTGGCAGAGGCACGAAGCGGTTGTTGTTGATGGCGGCGTCGTTGTTCACCAGGGCACCGTAGTGACGGCTGAAGAAAGCCCGTACTTGCGAGGTCTGGGTAGCGTCGGCGTAGCACTGGCTGAAGATCAGGTTGGTGAAACCGAGGATCGGGTAGCCGCTGGTTGGGTACAGGCGCAGGCTCTTGTCGGTCGGGTTGGCGTCGATGTTGGCCTGGGAAGTGAAGACTGGAACCCACAGGTTCTGGTCGGCACGGGCAGCAGCATCAGGCACGGCAACCGCGGCGATAGCCGAGGAAACGTTGCCAGGTGCTGGGGATACACCGGCAACCTTGGCCACTTTGGTGGCGTCGTCCAGACCGGCCAGGGTAGGTGCGGCGTAGTCCGGGCTCATGTAGGTGATGCGACCGTCGCCAGCGTTCAGCGCGTCCATGACGCCTTGGCTGGTAACAGCGGCCACAGCACCGGCAGGCAGACCGCCCGAGTAGCTGGAAGCGAAGTTGGTGGTGACGGCGAAGGTGCCGGTTTCAGCGCACTTGGCGTTCAGGAAGCGGGTGAACAGCTCGGTAGTACCGCTGCTTTCGTTACGGTAAACCACGGTGATGGCACCGGTGCGGCCCGAACCGGCGATCTGGTTCCAGGTCGACACGCGACCCGAGAACACGCCGCACAGGTCGTTGACGCTCAGGTCAACGGCTGCAGTACCAGCCTTGTTGAACGGAATGGCAACCGAAGTGGCCACCGATGGCACCTGGATCAGCTTGCCCCAGGCCGCTTGGTGGTTGTCTTGGTAACCTTTGAGCTCTGCTGCGCTGAGCTTGGAATCGCTACCAGCCCAGTGCACGTTCTTGCCAGTGGTGCCGGCCACGAACTTGGTGTAGTCGTTGTTCAGGAAGGCAGCCTTGCCGTTGCCGCTGCCTACGCCGATGTAGGGAGCGAAGCCGGCGGTCAGAACGCCCGCGGTCTGGTACAGCGGTTGTGGCAGGGTGGCGCCGCCGCCGTTGATGTCAGCCATTGCAGCCTGTGCCGAGCACAGGGCAGCCAGGGTCAGGGATGCCGCGAGAACGTTGCGCTTAAACATGAAGAATCTCCTTTCGTCGTGTTCGTACGTTGGGTGAATAGCTCTTGCATGACGCCATGGCGCTCGGGCCAGAAGCCTTGAACCAGACGGCTTGTGGGGTGAGGCCATGGGAAGAGAAGTTCGCAGCTTCCGGTGACAGATAAAGGAAAAAACCTCGGGAGAAACCGGCTGTTTCTGCAAAAGATTCTCGGGTGTTTGTCGCCGGTTTTCGCGCCTTTCCCGGGAAAATGAGCGCCCGGTTGCCGGGGCTGGAAGCGGCATTGCCCTGCAAGCGCCGAGGGTGCTGCAGGCAGCGTTGCAACATGACAGAACGAGGAACCCGAGGTTGGCCCGTTGCCCGGTCGGGAGTGAGGCACGCGGCGCGAAATTTTATGGCTGCCCTGCCCTGTGCTTCGGACCCCAGCTTCACTCTCGTAGGAGCCGGCTTGCCGGCGAAGGGGCCCGCCAGCCCTGCATCGCCGGTGCCGACGCCTTCGCTGGCAAGCCAGCTCCTACGGACCGGGCCGGACGGAGGTCAGGTCGGGTTGGGTTGGGTTGGGCGGGTCAGGTCACCAGCTGGTTGATCTCGATGATCGGCAGCAGCACCGCCATGACGATCACCAGCACCACGCCCCCCATGACCACGATCATCAAGGGTTCGAGCAAGGCGGTCATGCCCATGGCCCGTCGTTCGATGTCCCGGGACAGGGTCTGCGCCGCCCGCTCCAGCATCGGCGGCAAGTTGCCGGTCTTCTCGCCGCTGGCAATCAGGTGGATCAGCACCGGAGGGAAGACCTTTTCCACCCGCAGCGCCGCCGCCAGGTTGGCCCCTTCGCGGACCTTGGCCGTGGCCTCGCTGACGCTCTGGCTCAGGCGGTCGTTGGACAGGGTCTGGCGCGCCGCCTCCAGGGCCCGCAGCAACGGCACCCCGGCGCCGCCGAGAATCGCCAGGGTCGAGGCGAAGCGTGCGGTGTTGAGCCCCAGGACAAAACGCCCGATCAGCGGCAGGCGCAGGATCCGGCTGTGCCAGTTCAAGCGCGCCAGGGGATTGCGCAGGTACAGCCGCCAGCTCCAGAACCCGGCCACCATCCCGGCAAAGCACAGCCCGCCCCAGGCACGGATGAAATCACTGGCGTTGAGCATCGCCAGGGTCAGCCCCGGCAGGTCCTGGCGCGCCTGGGAAAAGGCGCTGACCACCTGGGGCACCACGTAGCTGAGGAGAAAGATCACGATGCCGATGGACACCAGCCCCACCACCCCGGGGTAGATGAACGCGGTGAGAATCTTGCCCCGCAGGCCGTTGCGCTCTTCGATGTAGTCCGCCAGGCGCTCCATGACCTGGGCCAGGTCACCGGACTCCTCGCCCGCGGCGATCAATGCCCGGTAGATTTCCGGAAAGTCCCGGGGCCGGGCCGCCAGGGCCTCGGCCAGGCGCATGCCGCTACGCACGTCGCTGCGTACCGCGCTCAGGGTCTGGGCAATGTGCTTGCGTTCGGCCTGCTCCACCGTGGCACTGAGTGCCGCTTCCAGGGGCAGGCTGGCCCCCAGCAGGCTGGCCAGCTGGCGGGTGGCCCAGGCCAGGTCGTTGTCCGACAGCCGAGCACTGAACAGCCCCCCTGCCCCGGTGCTGCCCGAGTTGCTGTCAAGCTGCACCTGCAGCGCGGTCAGGCCGCGACTGCGCAGGGTGGCGAACGCCGCCCCCTGGCTGTCGGCCTCCAGGTGCCCGGCCTCGATCTTGCCGGCGCTGTCGGCGGCTTCGTAGCGATAGCGATTCATCAGGCGTCCCGTGTCACGCGTAGGATTTCTTCCGCTGCGGTGGCGCCGCTGCGCACCCAGCGCTCACCGTCCTCGCGCATGCTGAACATCCCGGCCCGGCGCGCGGCGGCCCGCAGCGCCTGTTCATCGGCGCCCTGGTGGATCAGGCTGCGCACCTCGTCATCGATGCAGAACAGTTCGTGGATCCCGGTTCGCCCGCTGTAGCCGATGTGGTTGCAGGCCGGACAGCCCACCGGGCGCCACGTGCCGGGGCTGGCCGGGTCTTGCTCCTTGCACTGGTTGCACAGGCGCCGCACCAGGCGCTGGGCCAGCACCCCGAGCATCGACGAAGCCAGCAGGAACGGCTCGACGCCCATGTCGATCAAACGGTTGACTGCCGACACCGCGTCGTTGGTGTGCAGGGTCGCCAGCACCAGGTGCCCGGTGAGCGAGGCCTGGACCGCGATCTGTGCGGTTTCCAGGTCGCGGATCTCGCCGATCATGATGATGTCCGGGTCCTGGCGCAGGATGGCCCGCAGGGCCAGGGCGAAGGTCATGTCGATCTTGGCGTTGACCTGGATCTGGCTGATGCCCGGCAGGTCGTACTCCACCGGGTCCTCGACGGTGAGGATATTGCTGGTGCTGGCGTCCAGCCGGGCCAGGGCGGCATAGAGGCTGGTGGTCTTGCCGCTGCCGGTGGGCCCGGTGACCAGGACAATGCCGTGGGGCTGGCGGATCAGACCGTCGAGCCGCGCCAGCAGGTCCGGGTCCATGCCCAGGGTTTCCAGCTGCAGGCGCCCGGCCTGCTTGTCCAGCAAACGCATTACCACCCGTTCGCCGTGGCCGGTGGGCACGGTCGACACCCGTATGTCGATCGGTCGTCCGGCCACCCGCAGGGCGATGCGGCCGTCCTGGGGCAGGCGTTTTTCGGCGATGTCCAACTGGGCCATGATCTTGATCCGCGACACCAGGGCACCGTGCAGCGCCTTGCGCGGCGAGACCACGTCACGCAGGGTGCCGTCGACCCGGTAGCGCACCACGGAATGCGTCTCGTAGGGCTCGATATGGATGTCGCTGGCCTCGTCCCGCGCGGCCTGGGTGAGCAAGGCGTTGATCATGCGGATCACCGGGGCGCCGTCCTGGGTGTCCAGCAGGTCGGTGATTTCCGGCATGTCCTGCATCAGGCGGTCCAGGTCCACCTCGTTCTCGGCGGCGCCGACCACCGCGGCGGCGCTGCCGGTGTCGGCGTAGGCCGTGGCCAGCAGGCCGTCGAGTTCGTCGTCGCGGATGCGCTCCAGGCGCGCGGGGCCGAACTGGCGACGGGCTTCACTGATGGACCAGCCAGGGGTCGTGGGGCAGACCAGCAGCACGGCGCCCTCTTCGCTGTGGCGCAGCAGGATGCGTTGGGATTTGGCCCAGGCGTAGGGGAGCTGGGTCATTGGCGGGACTCCTGGATTGGGATGTGGCCGGGGCGCTGGGCATGGCCGCTTGAGGGGATGGGCTGGCAGCGGTGGCGTGCATATCCCGTGCTGCGGTCATGCCCGCTTAGGGGGGCATGACCGCAGCAACGGATCTGCCCCCGCAAAAAAGCACCCCGCTTCATTGCACCGGCACCGCGCGAATCGTCGCGCGCGGGGCCCCTTCCTGCGGCACCCCCTGCAACGACACCGGCTGCGGCCGCGGCCCCGGGATCGCCTTCGCCGCCGACGGCAACTGCGGCGCCTGCATGTCCGGCATCGCCCAACTGCGCTCTGGCTGCAACTGCCCCTGGGCCCGACGCATGAAGTCGTAGCGATTCAGGGTAATGCTGCGCCCCGCCCCGCTGTCGCGAATGATGTAGGGCCGCAGGAACACCATCAGGTTGGTCTTGGTAACGCTGCGCTTCTCACTGCGAAACAACGCCCCCAGACCGGGAATCTCCGACAGCCACGGCACCGCATCGTTGCTCTGGGTGTAACCGTCCTGGAGCAACCCGCCCAGGACCATGATCTGCCCGTCATCGAGCAGGATGCTGGTGTCGATCGCACGCTTGTTGGTCACGGTGCCGGCGTCCACCGAAGCCCGGGAATCGACGCTGCTGACTTCCTGGTAGATGTCCAGCTTGACCGTGCCGCCCTCGGAAATCTGCGGCCGGACATTGAGCTTGAGCCCCACTTCCTCGCGCTGCACGGTCTGGAACGGGTTGTTGCTGGTGCCACCGCCTCCGGTGACATAGCTGCCGGTGACAAAGGGAATGGTCTGGCCGACGAAGATGCTCGCGGCTTCGTTGTCCAGGGTCAGCAAGTTCGGCGTGGACAGTACGTTGGTCCCGCCCTTGCTCTTGAGCGCGCGGGCCAGGACCTTGAGGTCCAGCACCTTGCCGATGCCGGGGATGTCCACGGTGCCGTCCACCACGCCGATGTTCAGGCCCTTGCCCAGCACGTCGATGCTGGTCTTGCTGGCAGGGCTGGCCACCAGGCCGCTGCCTCCCAGGTTGACCCCGCCGAAACCGCCCTTGCCACCCAGGTTGCCGGCCTGCCACTGCACGCCGAACTCACTGGCATCGTCTTCGCTCACTTCGACGATCAGGCTTTCGATCACCACCTGGGCACGACGCTGGTCGAGCTGGTCGATGACCTCCCGCAGGTTGCGGTACAGCGGGTCCGGTGCGGAAATCAGCAAGGTGTTGGTGGTCGCGTCGGCCTGGATGGTCACCCCGCCGGCGCTGAAGGCGGTGTTCTGGTCGCTCTGCTGACCATTGGCACCCTGGCTGCTGGCACTGCCGCCCTGGCCATAGGCCGCGCCGCCATTGCTGTTGTTGAGGTTGCCGCTGCCAGTGGGGGTGGCGCTGCTGTTCTGGCTGCTGCCCTGGCCATTGGGCGTGGTGCCGCCCATGCCGCTGAGCATGGCCCGGGCGCCGTCGCTGCCGCCGCTGTCGCTTTCCCCGGTGAGCAGGCCGCGCAGGGCCTGGGCCAGTTTGCCGGCCTGGGCATTGCGCAGGTAGACCACGTGCAGGTTGCTCGGGTTGCTCTGGGCGTTGTCCAGTTTGTAGATCAGGTTGCGCGCCAGCTCGGTGCGCTCCGGGCTGCCGGCACGGATGATGATGGAGTTGGAACGCGGGTCGCCGATCACGCTGATCTTCTGGGTCGGGTCGGCACCCTGGGTTTCCAGCAGTTCGGAGACCATGGTCGCGATGTCCACGGCAATCCCGTTCTGCACCGCCACCACATCGGTGTCGATGGCGCTGGGGCTGTCGATGCCGTCGATGATCTGTGCCACCCGCTGCAGGTTCTCGGCGTAGTCGGTGACCACGATGGTGTTGTTGCCCGGGTAGGCATTGATCGGGTTGTTCGGCGAGACAATCGGCCGCAACACCGGGATCAGGTTCACCGCGTTCTCGTATTGCAGGCGGAAGGTGCGAGTCAGCATGCCGTTGCCGGCCGGTTTGTCGGCGCTGTAGATCGGCCCGCCGAGCAGCTTGGCGTCGGCCTCGGGCACCACCTGGGCCACGCCGCCGACATCCACCACGCTGAAGCCCTGCATGCGCAGGGCCGCCAGGAGCATGTCGTAGGCCTGGTGGGCCGGCACCTGGCCTTCGCTGACCAGGGTCAGGTTGCCCTTGACCCGTGGGTCCACCAGGAACTGCTGCCCGGTGGAGCGGGACAAGGCGCGGACCACCGCCTGGATGTCGGCGTCGACAAAGTTCAGCTGCACCGGCTGATCCCCCAGCGGATTGCGCGGCACGCTGGTGCTGCGCGGTGTGCCGGGGGCTCGGTTGCGGGTGACCGGGTGCAGCACTTTCGGCCGTTGGGCCTGCTGTGCCTGCAAGCGCTGGCGATCCACCAGGGCATCACCGCTGCTGTGGGTACTGCCCAGGGGCTGGCCCAGCTCGCTGTCCACCAGTAACGGCGGTGGCGTGGTGGACTGGGTGTTGCTGCAGGCCCCCAACGCCAGCAGCAGAAAAGGTGCGGCCTTGCGACACTGGCGCACGTAGATGGAACCTGACCACTTCATGAAGCTTCCTTAGCGCCCTGCGCCTGATCCATGCGAACGGTCCCGGACAGTGTGCCTGCCGAGTCATCGGCGGCGGCCGTGCCTGCGCGTTGCAGTCGGGCCTCCACCACCTGCAGTGAAAATTGCCGGGGAGCCCCCAGCAGCCAGCCGACCGCGGCATCCGCCGGGGCCTGCTCAAAGGTCAGCTGCCAGCTCTGGGGGCCGGCTTCATCAGCGGGTTGCAACTGGTAGTGGTCCTTGAGCCCGGCTCCATCCAGGGTCTGGCGCAAGGATTGTTCCAGGCTTTGGCCCTGGCCGGCGCGAGGGCCCGCCACTTCGTGCAGCAGCACCTCCAGGGCTTCGGCCTGGGAGCGCAGCTTCGGGGTTTCGGCTTGCCAGTAATCGATCTTCTTCAGCGGCGGCTGGATCAGCAGCAACCACAGCAACAGCCCCAGCACGCCCACGGCCATGGCCGTCAGCAGGCGCTTCTCCCGCAGGGCCAGGCCCTGCCAGTGTCCCTGGGCCCGGCTTCGAAGGCCGGCCCAACGGGCCTGGTACTGCGCCAGCATGGCCTTATTCATCGTCAGCTCCCTGGGGGTTCTCGGTGGCATTGTCCGCCCCGGGTGCCGCCGGGCTCAGAACCCAGCCCGAGGATTCGCGCTGGACGCTGTAGCCGGCCTGGTTCAAGACGCCCTGCCAGCCGCTGTCGGCCACCTTGGGGGCGTCCGCCAGCGGTTCCAGCTGCAGCCGATCCTGGGCGAAGCTCAGGCTCTGCAGGCTGCCTACCATGAAGGGCATGGCGTTGCCGGCCTGCAGCAACAGGTTGACGAAGCCCTGGGTCGGGTCCGTGGCCGCGCCGCTCTGACGCGCGGCCAGTTGCTGACGCGCCTGTTGCAGGGGGTTGAGCACCACCGGCAACTCGGGAAACACCTGTTTGACCCGCTCGCTCATCTGCGCCTTGAGCCGCTGGCCCTGCTCGGCTTCACGGGCCGCATACAGGTTCAGCCCCAGCACCCAGACCGCCACGGCCAGGGCACAACAGCCCAGGGCCCGCCCCCAGCCTCGGGGGCCCGCGCGCTCCAGCGCCGCCCCGCTGTGCAGGCCCCAGGGCGGTGGCACGCCACTCCAGCGCTGCTTGTCCGGCCGTTGCTCAAGCACCGTCAGCGGCGGCTCGTCACCGATCCAGCACAGCGCGCTGCCAGAGGCCCGCAACTGCTCCAGGGTTTCCTCCACCAGGGGCTGCACGCTGCCCTGCTCGACGCTCTGGCGCATGAGCAACTGCTGGTCCAGCAGGCACAGGCTCAGTTGCCCCGGGGGCGGCACCGGCAAGGCGTAAGGCGCCGGGTACAGCCCCTGGAGTTTCAACCCGGCCTGCTCCAGCAAGCCGCCCAGGGCCTGCAGGCGCTGGCGTGGCAGCCAGCTCAGCGCCACCTGCCCCTGGGCATCCCGGGGGCCGTGGGCCACATGCATCTGCTCGCTGGGGCCGAGGATCAGGGTCTGCGCGGCGCAGGCCACAGCCGCCTTGATCCGCGCGGCCGGCAGTTGCGGCATGTCGATGTGGGTCAGCAGGCTGTCCAGGGGGTGCAAGAAGCACTCCACCGCGATCGGTTTGCCGCCGCTGCGCCATTGCCCCAACGGGCAACGGCCGACCTCGTCGACCCGCCCGGCACGATCCAGCCGGGCAAAATCCAGGAGGCATTCCAGAGGCCGTGGAGCCTCGAGCAATGATTCCAGCGGCGGCAAGGCAATGCGCAGCCGGCTCATGCCCCCACCCGCGACCAGATCACCTGGGGCATGCGGTCCTCGGGGCGGTAGAGCAAGGCTTCCAGGCTGACCCGGCGCTGGTCGCGACGGGCCTGGCCCTGCAACAGGAACCATTCGCTGGTGATGCCGACCTTGAGCTGGTCCACCTGGATCTGCGGGTTGTGCAGGCGGTTGATGAAATCACCACGGTTGATGAACCAGCGCCCGGCATCCCGCTCGGCCACCAGGGCCCTGGCCCGTGCCAGCTCCAGCCCGGGAACCACGGCCGCCAGCACTTCGGCGCTGGCGGTATTGCCGTTGACCCAGGTATTGCCCGGCAGGATACCGACGTACTGCTCGAGCCGCGCCAGCTGGGCGTCGCCCAGGCCCTGGAGCCCGCGCAGATCGTCGAGGCTGCGCAGCATCGGCTGCTTGGGCGGCAAGGTCTGGGCCGCCGCGCCCGGCGAGGTCAAACGACCGCTGTTGAATCCGCCGCGGGTGCTGCTGTCGGCCGACGGGTTGCCCAACTGCTGGGGATAGGACGCAATCACCCGCTGGCTGATGCGCCGGCTCAAGGCCGCGTCGATGCCGATCAATTGGCACAGCTGTTCGAAGCTCTGCAGTTGCGCGGCGTCCACCTGGTGATTGAACACCAGGTTGCGCAGGTTGAACTTGCCTTGCTGGTCTTGCAGGCGGCCCTGGAATGCACTGTTGAAACCACCCAGGGCCGGGTCACCAATGGGCCGTGCCCAAGCCTGGTCGAGGCGCGTCAGGACATCCCGCTGGCGCGCCGTCCAGAGCAGTTGCCGGCTGTATTCCAGGCCGCCCTGGAGCACCCCGCTGCCGACGATCCGGCCTTGCTCGGCCTCCACGGCCCGGGTAAAGGAAGTTTGCCGGGTGAGCATGCCGCCGGCGATCACCGCCACCACCGCGGCGATCAGCAAGGCGCTGATGATGGCCATGCCACGCTGCTTCGCCGCACTGGGCGAATGGGCTTTCATGGCTGGCCTTAAAGCTGCCAAGAGCCGATGTCGGCGTTCACGCCTTCGCCATCGGGCTGGCCGTCGGCGCCGAGGGAAAACACGTCCACTTCGCCGTTGGCACCCGGGTTCAGGTAGTGATACGGGCGGCCCCAAGGGTCATTGGGCAAGCGCTCCAGATAGGAGCGCCAGTTGCTGTCCTTGGCATTGGCCGGGCGCTCCACCAGCACCTTCAGGCCCTGGTTCTGGTTCGGGTAGCTGCCGTGGTCGAGGCGGTACAGCTTCAAGGCCTGCATCAGCCCGGCAATGTCCTGCTTGGCCGCAGTGGCGCGGGCCTGGTCCGGGCGGTCGAGGACCTTGGGCACCACCATGGCAGCGAGGATCCCGAGGATGACCACCACCACCATGATCTCGATCAGGGTGAAGCCCCGCTGCCGCCGAGGCCCCCGGGACAGGGATGTTACAGGCGCGATATCCATCTCGACATTCCTTGGCTTGAGTTCGATTCGTCGCGCAGTGTTGCAAGAACATATGTCAGTGATATTGAAAAACCTCGGGAGTTTCAGTCGCCATTCGGTCAAGCCCGCAGGCTAGTCTGCGAGGCTGTTTCCCGGTCTCGAGCGGCCCATGCACGCCTTGCGCAAACAAGCTGGATTTACCCTGATCGAGGTGCTGGTGGCCTTGGCCATCATTGCCGTAGCGATGTCGGCGGCGGTGCGCGTGGCCGGCCTGATGACCCAGAGCAACGGCCTGCTGCGGGACAAGTCCCTGGCCCTGCTGGCGGCCCAGAGCCGCTTGGCCGAACTGCGCCTGGAGGGCCGCTGGAACAGCGGATTGAAGAGTTTCGACTGCGACCAGGGGCGGCTCAAGCTGCGTTGTGAGCAGGCGATTGCCGCAGACAGCGCCCCGGGCTTGTTGCGGGTCAGTGTGCAGGTGCGCGACCGCAGCCGCGAAGCGCCGCCCCTGGCCCGGCTTGAGACCCTGGTCAGCCGCGCGCCGGTGGCGCGGCAATGAGCCTTAGCGGCTCAGGCGCGGCATGGCCGGCGAGTCCGGCAGCTTGCTGACCTTGACCCGGGACTGTTCACCGCCGCGCTCGATCAGCACGCCGTCGGCCTCGATGGCCGCCAGGCGCACGCCCTGGGACAGTTGCTCGCCAGCAAGAAAACTGCGCGGCGGTCCATCGTTCAAGCGCAGGATCGCCACCGCGCCACGAACGCCGGCCATGACCCCGGAAACCTCGACAGCAAGCGCTGTCGGCTGGTTGGCAAACCACTGCAGGGCCGGGTTGTCGGAGCGCGCGGCCAGGACCTGGGGCGCCACTGCCGGGGTTTGCGACTCGGCCGGGGTCAGCAGCAGGGACGACCAGGTGGCGACACCGGCCAGGGCCGCCAGCAGCGCCGCGTACTGCAGCAGCTGGGGAGCGGTTAGACGCGGGGCAAGTTGCATGACACGTAGCATCGGCGGGACCTCCTGTTTGTCCGTCCCCGCAGCCTACAGGGCAATTCTCACGGTTTTATTTCACTGGACGATCATCTGCGCCAGTCAGGATGCAACGGTCACCAAGGAGAGCAATGTGATGGGCACCGAGCGGCAAGCAGGCTTCACCCTGATCGAATTGATGGTGGTACTGGTGATCATCGGCATCGCCAGCGCAGCAGTGGGCCTGAGCATAAGGCCCGACCCGCTGCAGTCCCTGCGCAAGGACGCCGAGCGCCTGGCGCAGCTGCTGCAGGTGGCCCAGGCCGAAGCCCGGGCCGACGGCCGGCCGATCACCTGGCGCGCCAATGCCAAGGGCTTTGCCTTCAGTCGTCCAGAGGATGGCGGTCCCGGCGTCGATGAGTTTCGCAACGACAGCCAACTGCGCCCGCGCACCTGGGAAACCCCATCGGTGCAGGTGAGCATCGAACCCAAGCAGCGCCTGGTCTTGAATGCCGAATGGATCAGCCCGCCCCTGCGGGTGCAGTTGTCCGACGGCCAGCACCGCCTCAGCGTCGAGCGCACGGCCGCAGGCCAGGTGCGAGTGGTGAAACAGCCATGAAGCCTCGGCAAAGCGGCTTCACCCTGATCGAAGTGATGGTGGCGATCATGCTCATGGCGGTGGTCAGCCTGATTGCCTGGCGCGGCCTGGACAGCGTCACCCGGGCTGACGGCCACTTGCAGGCAAGCACCGAGCAGACCGAAGAACTGCTGCGCACCCTCAACCAGCTGGAGCGCGACGTGGCCCTGCGTGCCAGCACCCAGCTGCGCGAGCCGAACCTGGTCGACAGCGAGAGCGAGGGCAGCGAGCCCGACAGCCCGGCGCCGCTGAGCGTACGCAGTTCCGACAGCAAGGGCTTTCGCCTGGAAGTGATCCGCAGCGCCGCGAACCCGGGAGAAGGCCTGCAGCGGGTGCGCTGGTGGCTCAAGGGCGACACCCTGTACCGCGCCGTCGCCGAGGCCCGGGACCGCTATCCGTTGCCGGCGCCCAAGGGCGGCGTGGCCGTCTTGAACCGGGTCAGCGACCTGCAGGTGCGCACCTGGAACCCGGACAAGGGCTGGCGCCAGCTCAGTGGCAATCGCCAGGACAACCCTTCTGGACTGGAGATCCGCCTGGTGCGCCAGACGCCCCAGGGTGAAGAACGTTACCGCCAGGTGCTGGGGCCCCTGGACTGAGGCCATGGGCAAGGACCGGCAGCCCTAGACAATCAACCCGGAACTTGATGCCGATGGCATCGATCTGCGCCCGCTCGAACCATGGTCCGCAGCCGGCAGCATGCCGAGGGGCCCGGCCCCCTTGGCGTTGGCGAAAGCACAACAGGGGCAGACCTGATCGCGCTGGAGCGGCGCCGTGCAGGGGAACCGCGGTCGGGGGAAGCCCCGGCGACACTAAGCCATGGTGAGACTCAGCTGAGCAGCACCACGCCACCCGGCAATTCGGTGCACCTGGCGCCGTAGGCATCGCGAATCAGCAGGGCCACGCCGGCCAGCTGGTTGAGGTTGAAACGGGCCTGGACCTTGCGCTTGCCCAACTCGGCATTGAGCAGCAGCAACATCCCCGGGCGATAGCGATTGATCTCGCTGATCACGGTGTTGAGGCTGGCGTTGTCGAACACCAGCACTTGTTCGCGCCAGGCGATCACGCTGTGAGTGTCCACCACCACCGGCTCGCCCACGGACCTGGCGTCGTAGGTCAGCTGGCGGCCGCTGTCCAGGCGGATGCTGCGTCCCGCCACCTCCACCTGCAGGCTGCCCTCGATGCAGGTCACACACACCTGGCGCTCGGTATTGCGCAGGTTGAAACGCGCCTGACGGGCACTCAGCCAGCCATCACCGGCCTGGACCTTGAACGGTTGCGGGCTCTGGCTGAAAACCTCGACCTCGCCCTCCAGCAGTTCGATGCCCTGCTGGCCCGCGCCGACTTCGCGCCGGCTGATGCGGGTCTGGGTATTGAGCTCCAGGCTCACACCCTCGGCCAGGTCGACCCGGCGTTGCTCGCCGACTTCGGTGGCGAAATCCGCGGTCAGCCCGGCAAAGCCGCCCGGCACCGTGAGCCGGACCATGAACAGCGCGGCCGAGGCCGCCAGCGCGCCACCGATAAAGGCCCGGCGGCCCAGATGCCGTGGCCGCGACTGGCGCTGCAACTGCTCGGCGGCCGGCTGCAGGCAATGCCACAGGGCCTTGGTCTGCTCGAACGCCGCCGCATGCCGGGGGCTTTGCGCGCACCACTGGCGCAGCGCCCGGGCATCGGCGGCGGTGGCCTGGCCCGAGGTCAGGAGGACCAGCCAGTCCCGGGCTTCGCTCAGCAGTTGCTGGTCCGCCGAGGCCTGGGGAGTGGAAATGCTAAAGATGTTCAAGCGCGCAGGTACTCACGGATTGATCAGGGACTCTTTGTCTAGGACGGTTTTCCGGCCCCGGGACCGAACCGCTGAATGACTTTTCTTTCAAGACGCAGGGCGCAATGGCCCAGGGCCGCCTTGAGTTCCTTCTCCACCATCCGTGTGGAAATGCCGAAACGCAGGGAGATTTCCAGGTGCGGCGCCTCTTCCAGGCGCGCGGCAATAAAAATCTTGCGACGCCGCGCCGGCAGCTCGTAGAGGGCCTTGAGCAGGGTCTGGATTTCCTTCTGGCCACCCACCACCCGCGCCGGGTCCTGGGCGTCATCGGCGATCTGCAGCAATGTTTCGACTTCCTCGCCGGTGAGCAGGCGCGCGTCGGACTGGCGGCGGTCGGCGGCGATGTTCAGCGCCATGCGGTACAGGTAGGCATTGGGTTGCAACAGGTTCGGCGGCTCTTCCATGCGGTCGACCCGCAGGTAGGTTTCGTGCAGGACGTCGTTGGCCAGGTCCTCGGAGCCCAGGCGCCTGCGCAAGCGCACCCGAAAGTCCTCGTAGGACGTCAGGAACAGCCTGACCATCGTACTCTGTCCGGTATTTTTCATACCCCGGAAGCTCCTTCCCATTCCTTGCAGTCCATGCGTTTCCCTGTTGTGTCCGGTATCAAGAGTAAGGTCAGAGGCTGGCGCAGCGAGCTCGGCGCCGGGCGCTCGACCCGGGTGGCCGCCAGACCCAGCACCAGGGCCTCGTCACGCTGCAGGTCACCGGTGGAGCTCACCAGGCGACTGTGCTGCACCGCACCATCGGCGCCGATCCACAGCTGCAGCAAGGCGCGAAAACGCCCGGGCCGAGTCAAGGACGAACGACACAGGCTACGCTCCACCGCCTGCTGCAAGGCACTGGCATAACTGCTGTTGAGCCTGGCCGCCCGGCGCGCTCCAGCCCCCTGCAGCGGCGGCACCGGCGTGGCCGGCGGCACCTGCAAGGTGAAGGCATCGCTGCGCGCATAACGGGCCATCAGGCCACTGCCCGCGAGCAAACCACTCAAGCCCTCGCGAGCGCTGTAGCGGCCCTTGATCCCCACCGAACGCCGGCCCCGGGTCAGCTCCCGGTCCACCAGCACCGCCATCCCGGTGGCACGGCTGAACCGCTCCAGAGCCTGCGCCAGGTCCTGCGCCGGGATATCCAGTGCCTGCAAGGCCTGGGAATCCACCCGCGGCGGCCCCTCGACAGCGGCCTGCGCCCACTCCTGCCGCACCAGCGCGAGCAACGCGAAGCCCACCACACAGGTCGCCAAGCCCCCGCGCAATGAAGTCCATCGCCCGACCTGCGCTCTGCTTCGCTGCACGGTGGTCCAATCCCTGAAAAGCGTCATCCTGAGGCCAGTTTATGAATCTGGTGTTACGGCCACGGCAAAAAAACCATCACTTTTTCAGCGCCCGGTTTGCACTACACTCGGCCGGCATCGAGGCCCGCTTTCCCGGGCCTGCCAGGAGGCCAGGATGAAACGATTAAGCCGATACACCGCAGCGTGCCTGCTGCTCAGTGCCCTGCCCTGGACGCTGCAGGCCGAAGAAGCCAGTGAGGGGTGCGTGGAGGTCAGCGTCGGAGGCTACAAGGCCCCCGACTACAACTGCCTGAGCAAACAGATGGGCAACAACCCGGAGGCGGCCAAGGCGGCCCAGGCCAATCAGCAGGCCCTGCAGGACCCGGTGAACAAGCGTCCGCCCAATCAGGTCGGGCTGGCCACGCCGGCGGCCACCAGTGTGCGCATGGGCAATACCTTCGGCACCTCGGTCAAGCCGCAACGGCCCTGAGGGAGCGCCACTTGCGCAGCGCCTGGTGAATCAGGCAGCCCACTGCCGGGCTACCTGCTGCAACTCGATACGCGCCCGCTCCAGGGCCTCGGTACGGGCCTCGGGGTTGGCGAACTGCAGGGGCTGGGCATCGACGAACTGCGGATGTTGCACGCCGATAAAGGCGAAGGCCGCCCGCAGCGCCGGGGTCAAGGCATCCATCCAGGCCATGGGGTTGCCCGGACGCAGGTCGGCGCCGCGGCTGGTGAGAAACAGCACCTTCTGCCGAGTCAACTGGCCGACGATGCCTTCAGGGGTGTTGAGATAAGTCAGCTCGGTGCGGGTAATGCTGTCGATGAACGCCTTGAAGGTCGACGGCATCGACCAGTTGTACATGGGCATGGCGAACAGGCAGGCGTCGGCCTCCATCACTCGCCGGCACAAGGCATCGGACGCCGCCAGGGTCTGGCGCATGGCCGCGGTGCGCGCCTCGGGGGCGGTGTAGGTGGCGATGGCGAACGCCTCGGTCACCGCCTCCGGCGCCTCCTGGGCCAGGTCCAGGTAATCGATCTCCAGGTTCAGGCCCTGGTCCTGCAACTGCTCAATGAAAAAGCGCCCCAGGGCGCGGGAATTGGAACGCTCGCCCTTGGCGCTGGAGTCGACGTGCAACAGCTTCATGCGGGATACCTGTATTGCGGAGTTGATAAAACGGAGTCATTCGCTGGGTTGCTGGCCGAAGCTCACGGCCAGGCGGTTCCAGCAGTTGATGGTGGCGATGGCCAGGGTCAGGTCCACCAGTTCGCGCTCGCTGAACTGTTCCCGGGCCCGGGCATAGAGCTCATCCGGGACGCCCGCGGCCGGCAGCAGGGTCACCGACTCGCACCAGGCCAGGGCGGCGCGCTCCCGAGGCGTGAAGAACCCCGAGTCGCGCCACACGCTCAAGGCATACAGGCGCCGCTCGCTTTCCCCCTGGCGCCGTGCCTCGACTGCGTGCATGTCACTGCAGAAGGCGCACTGATTGAGCTGGGAGACGCGAATCTTCACCAGCTCCAGCAGGGGTTTGTCGATGGACAGCCCAAGGCTCACGGCCTCCAGCATCAGCAAGCCCTTGAGGGCCTCCGGCGAGGCGCTGTAGTAATCCAGGCGCGGTGGCATGGTTCAAACCTCTGGCGGTCAACGGGAGCACACAGGCTAAAGGTGCGGCCGAAAATGCCCTATAGCCAATCCCGGGTTTTCCCGGGAGACCACTGCCCTCGCGGCGCCCCCCTGCAACATCCACCTGACCCGCCCGGCATCGCCGCGAAACGCCGCCGGAGGCCGTACCTGTCGCACGCCTGAACAGTCATTGAGGCTGTATGGTGCGATCTGAAACGGCCGTTATATGATCCGTTTTTTTTTTGAACAGTTGAAAGCATGGACGTTTTGAAACGACAGGTATTGCACAAACCCTGCCTCAGTATCTTCCTGGTCGCGCTGGCGGTTTTCATGGGCTTGCAGTACAAGGCTGCGATCCTCAACTACACCACTCGCTTTGTCGATTTTGCCCAGTACATGCTGTACCACGGCATGACCCTGTTCCCGATCTCCGACGACTTGCAGCCCTACCCCGACTACACCATTGCCAATACCTGGCTGATGTACCTGGCCTCCCTGCCCACGGGGCGAGTGTCGATCCTGTCGATGGGCCTGCCCTATTGCATTGCCGCGGCGCTGATCCTGGTGTTCATCTACAAGCTCGGGGCCCTGCATGAGAAGCGCTGGGGGCTGTGCGCGGTGCTGTTCTCACTGTTCACCTGGGCCTTCCTGGACAGCGTCAATTCCCTGGCCCTGGATGTCTATCCGGCGCTGTTCGCCCTGCTGAGCTTCTACCTGTGCTACGCCACCGACCTGAAGCAGAAACCCTCGCGCCAGGGCCTGGTGTACCTGGCCCTGGCCCTGGGGTTCGCGTTTCGCGGGCCTATCGGCCTGATCGGCCCGGCGATCGTGGTCGCGGCCTATTTCCTGCTGAGCCGGCAATGGCGCAGGCTGCTGGTGTTCTCGCTGGTCTCGGGGCTGATCTTCATCGTCGCCGTGGCCTTGCTGGTGTGGGCCGCCCATGTGCAGGGCGGCGCGGCCTTCATGCAGGAAGTGCTGATGATGCAAGGGCTGGAGCGCATCGCCAGCGACCACGCGCCCCGCTATTACTTCTACTTCAGCGCCGGGCTGTTGACCTACGGTGTCACGGTGTTCTTCGCCGTGATCGTGATCGCCCGCAAGTACAGGCACTTTTTCCAGGCGAAGCGAACGCCCGAGACCAGCCTGCTGCTGTACCTCAGTGCCTGGTTCCTGGCCCTGATTGTGTTCTTCACCATCCCCAACTCGAAGAAGGCCCGCTACATCCTGTCCATCACTCCGGCCATCTCGCTGCTGGCGGCTTATATCTTCATCGACAAGAGCGGCGTATTTCTCGCGGCCAGGAACTGGATGCTGCGCTTCTGCCTGAGGCTGCCCCTGGCCATACCGGGCCTGGTCCTGGTGGCCTGCCTCTACAACCACTTCGCCACAACGCCTGTGCAACCGAACTACCTAGGCCTCTTCGCCAGCTTCATGGTGCTGGCGGCAATGCGCCATGTGATTGTCCGGCAGGGCGGCGAGCATCCCCATCGCGAGCTGATCATCCTTGGCTTCGGCGCCCTGACCTTCCTCTGCCTGGATGGCTTTTTCTTCAACGCCATCACCTATCACCTGGAACTGGCCAAAGAACCCACTCCCAAGTTCCTGCCCTATTGGTTCTGAAACCGTGGGCACCGGGCCGCAGTGCCCGGTGCCGACTACACGAAGCCCCTGGGGACGAGTAACCTTGCGCCCATGAATCAGCGTCAGGTGGGGCAATGGAACTTCATATAGTGATCAACGGCCGCAAGGATCTGGCCCAGCAGCTGTACCAGCAATTGCGCGATGCCATCGAATCCGGGCGCCTGGTTGCCGGCGCCCAACTGCCTCCCAGCCGCCTGCTGGCCGAGCAACTGGGCATCTCGCGCAAGACCGTCTCCGACACCTACGCTGCGCTGACCTACGAAAACTACCTGGTGGGCAAGATTGGCCGCGGCACCTTCGTCACCCCGCGGCCGGTCAAGACCGAACGCAAGCAAGGCGCCCAGGACCTGGCCTGCGCCCACAGCCTGGCGCGCTGGCAGGCACTGCCCTCGCCCCTGCCTCACCCGACCCTGGAAGGCACCCTGCGCTACGAGTTCATCGGCGGCGCCACCAGCCGCGCCCAGTTCCCCCAGGAAGACTGGCGCCGCTGCACCCAGGACGCCCTGCGGCGCATGGCCCAGAGCGGCGGTTTCTACAGTCAGGCCGAAGGCCTGCCGGCCCTGCGCAGCGCCATCGCTGGGCACGTGGCCTTCTCCCGGGGGGTGGTCTGCAGCGACCAGGACCTGGTGGTGTGCAACGGCGCGCAGCAGGCCCTGGACCTGATCGCCCGGGTGGTGCTGGAACCCGGCAGCCTGGTGGCCATGGAAGACCCCGGCTACACCCCGGCGCGCTTGCTGTTCAGCGCCCAGGGAGCCCGGGTGGTGGGCATTCCGGTAGACGAAGAAGGCATCCAGGTGGCGTTGATACCCGACGGGGTGCGGCTGATCTACGTCACCCCGTCCCACCAGTTTCCGCTGGGCATGCCCATGAGCCAGGCCCGCCGCGAAGCGCTGCTGGAGCGCGCCAGGGCGCTGGGGGCGATCATCATCGAAGACGATTACGACAGCGAGTTCCGCTACGAAGGGCGGCCCACCGATTCCCTGCAGAGCCAGGACAGCCACGGCATGGTGGCCTATGTCGGGACCTTCTCCAAAAGCATGCTGGCGCAGCTGCGCCTGGGCTACGCGGTGCTGCCGCCGGCGATCCTCGCGGCGGTGATCAAGGCCAAGCAGCTCAGTGACTGCCACACCCCGACCCTGGGCCAATGGGCCCTGGCCAAGTTCATCAACGACGGCTGCCTGCAAAAACACATCCGCCGTTGCCATGGGGTGTATGCCGGGCGCCGGGAACGCATCCTCCAGCGCCTGCAGGGCGACCTGGCGCCCTGGTTGCAGGCGGTGCCCTGCACCGCCGGGTTCCACATGGCGGCACTGTGCAAGGTGCCGGTGAACATCCCGCTGCTGCTGGAGCTGGCGAAGAAGGTCGAAGTGGGCCTCTATTCCCTGCATCACTTCTTCCATGACACCCCGGTACGCGACGGCCTGATCATCGGCTTCGGCGCCATTGAGACCCTGGACATCGACCCGGCCCTGGACAAGGTGCGCGACATCCTGCGGCAGATCGCCTGAGCCCGGGGCCTTGCTTGCGCCACGTCGGCATTGGTCTGGTGTTCTTTGCCGGGATTGGTTATCGGACTTCGGCGGTCGAGGGCTTAGCCTGGCTCCACCTCAACCTGCTGGAGAAACTGAAGATGAAAGCCCTGACTGGTGCCCTCGCCGCCCTGGCCCTGATGACCTCCCTGGGCGCCGTCGCCCACGACCCGGTGTACGGCCAGGAAAAACTGGCGGTGCTGCAAGACCACGCACTGGCCAATCTGCCGGGCAAGAAGGTCATGATGCTCACCGTCGACTACGCCCCGGGCCAGGCCACCGTGCCTCACCGGCATGCCCGCGCGGCCATGGCCTATGTGCTGCAAGGCGCCATCACCTCCCAGGTCAACGATGGCCCGAGCATCACCTACAAGGCCGGGGAGTCCTGGTTCGAACCCGCCGGTTCGCAGCATCCGCTGTCGGCCAACGCCAGCCAGACCGAGCCGGCCAAGCTGCTGGTGTTCATGCTGATGGACGCCAAGGATGAAGTGCTGACGCCCCTGGCCCATTGAGCCCCTGCAGCCCATGACTCGTATCGGGCCCCAGGGGCGAGGCTCGATACGGCCACGGGCTTGTGCGAGGCGCATCATGCAAAATTTGGTAACACTCCCTGACAGCCCCGGCCATGAAACCGATCCCAGCTCGTGCTGTCACATTGCAATCGGTCAAGGCCGGGATCATCCATTGAGGATTGCAGTGGCCGCTCGCGGCCCGTACTGCGGGCACCGTTGACCGTATGCAAGCCCCTGCAAAGGGCCTCGATGCCCCGGTTTACCGGCGCGTGCATCCTGCCTGCGCAGCATGCCGCCTCCCCCTATCCAGGCTGAAAGAGCGAACCATGAAGCAAAATATTCTCCTAGTCTCCGTCTGCGCTGCCCTGCTCCAGGCCTGCGCCCCGGTCTCTACCTCTCATGAAGGATCGCCTTCCGTGCCCGTTACCAGCACCTCCGCCACGGCCCAGCCGGCGCTCTCTGCCTACTACTGGAACCTGGTCTCGGCGACCGACGCCTCGGGCCAGCCCATCGCAGCCCTGAACAAAGGCATCGAACGCAAGCTGCGGCTGAACTTCGCCGACCAGCGCCTGAACATCAGCGGCGGCTGCAACGGCCAGTTCGGCGGCTATCGCTATGAAAACGGCGTACTGCACATCACCCAGATGGCCTCCACCATGATGGCCTGCGAGCGCAGCCTGATGGAGCTGGACGCGGAAATCGGCCGGCGCCTCAAGGGCGAGTTGCGGACCGCCCTCACCACCGACGGCGCCGAGCCCAGCCTGCAGCTGACCACCCAGGACGGCGCCGTGCTCACCTTCGCCGGTGAAGCCACCCCCGAGACCCGCTATGGCAGCCAGGGCGAGATTCGCTTCCTGGAAGTGGCCGCCAGCACCGTCAAGTGCAGCCACCCATTGATCCCCAACTACCAGTGCCTGCAGGTGCGCGAGCGCCGCTATGACGCTGCCGGCCTGCAACTGCCGACCCAGGATCAGTGGCACCCGCTGTACCAGTCCATCGAGGGCTACGAACACCAGGACGGCGTGCGCAACGTGCTGCGGGTCAAGCAGTACCAGTGGAAGAACCCGCCGGCCGACGCCCCGTCCACGGTCTACGTGCTGGACATGGTCGTCGAGCAGGACGCCTCGGGCAAACACTGATCGGTTGCGCCACGGCGCGGCTCGCGCCGGCATGATCGACAGCCAATAAAAAAGCCCCGTATCGACAGATACGGGGCTTTTTTGGTTAGGGCGGGATCAGGCCGTTACAGCACCGACTGACCGCTCATGGCCAGGTCCAGCAGTTCACGGTTGGCCACCGCGTACATGGCGTAGTCAGTGCCGCTGGCGGCACGGATTTCCACCATCATGGCGCGCCAGCGATCGGCCATGCTCGCGTTCTGCTCCAGCCACAGGGCCACGCGGGCTTCCATGTCGTCCGGCGCATCGGCCATCTGCAGCACCTTGATGGTGATCGCCCGCTGCTGCCAGTCCACGTCGTCGCGGAAGGCTTCACGGGCCTGGGCCTGCCAGTTGTTGCCCACCGGCAGATCGCTGATCTGCTGCAGGTACCACGGCAGGTCCAGGGCGCTGCCCACGGCGAAGTAGGCCTTGGCCACATCGGCCGCGCTCTGGCCGGTGACGTCGGCGGCCTCGATGATCGGCAGCAGGGTGTACAGGTGGGTAGTACCTGCAACCATGCGCGCCAGCAACTCCGGCACACCGGCCTCGACATAGGCCTGGTAACGGTTCTGCCAGCCCTCACGGGTCGGGCCTTCCAGCAGTTCGTCGAGCTTCAGCCCCAGGGCCGCCAGGTGCGGACCGAAGTGCGCCACATCGCGAGCGGCATCCTGCTCGTTGCGCCGGCTGCGCAGGAACCAGCGGGTAGCCCGACGGCCAAGGCGCATCAGCTCGTCCATCAGTTCCAGCTGGACCTGGGCCGAAACCTGGTGGTCCAGGGCTTCGATCTGCCGGAACCAGTGCGGCAGGTGGAAGATGTCCCGCACGATCACATAGGCGCCCGCCACGTTCGCCGGGCTCATGCCGGTGGACTCCTTCAAGCGCTGCACGAAGGTGATGCCCATGTGGTTGACCAGGTCGTTGGCGATCTGGGTGCTGACGATCTCGCGCTTCAGGCGGTGGCGACGCATGGCTTCAGAGAACTTGGCCACCAGGCTTGGCGGGAACGCGGTCTCCATGTCACGGGTCAGGTAGTCGTCATCCGGTACCAGGGACTTGAGCAAGGCTTCCTTGAGGTCGATCTTGCTGTAGGAAATCAGCACCGACAGCTCCGGACGGGTCAGGCCCTTGCCAGTGGCGGCGCGCTCGACGAGCTGCTCCTCGGTCGGCAGGTACTCGATGGCGCGGTCCAGCTTGCCCCGGCCTTCCAGGTCGCTCATCAGGCGCTTGTACTCGGCAGCACGCTCGTAGGCACGGCGCGCGGCCAGGGACAGGGCCTGGGTCTGCTTGTAGTTGTTGCCCAACACCAGGCCGCCGACTTCGTCGGTCATGCTGGCCAGCAGCTGGTTGCGCTGCTTGTCGGTCATGTCACCGGCCTGCACCACTTCGTTGAGCAGGATCTTGATGTTCACTTCGTGGTCGGAGCAATCCACGCCACCGGCGTTGTCGATGAAGTCGGTGTTGGAACCGCCGCCATTGAGGCCGAACTCCACACGACCCAGCTGGGTCATGCCGAGGTTGCCGCCCTCGCCCACCACCTTGCAGCGCAGCTCGTTACCGTTGACCCGCAGGGCGTCGTTGGCCTTGTCGCCGACGTCAGCGTGGCTCTCGGTGCTGGCCTTGACGTAGGTGCCGATACCGCCGTTCCACAGCAGGTCCACCGGCGCCTTGAGCAAGGCATTGAGCAGCTCGGTCGGGGTCAGCTTGTCGGCCTGGATGTCGAAGCGTTCCTTCATCTGCGGCGAGATGGCGATGCTCTTCGCGCTGCGCGAGAAGATCCCGCCGCCTTCGGACATGATGCTGGTGTCGTAGTCGCTCCAGGCCGAGCGCGGCAGGTCGAACATGCGCTGGCGCTCGACGAAGCTGGTGGCCGGGTTCGGGTTCGGGTCGATGAATATGTGCAGGTGGTTGAACGCCGCCACCAGTTGCAGCTTGTCGGACATCAGCAAGCCGTTGCCGAACACGTCGCCGGCCATGTCGCCGACGCCGACCACGGTGATGCTGTCTTCCTGGACATTGATCCCGCGCTCGCGGAAGTGGCGCTGCACGCCGACCCACGCGCCCTTGGCGGTGATACCCATCTTCTTGTGGTCGTAACCGGCCGAACCACCGGAGGCGAAGGCGTCGCCGAGCCAGAAGCCGTAGTCGATGGCAATGCCGTTGGCGATGTCGGAGAAGGTCGCGGTGCCCTTGTCTGCCGCCACCACCAGGTAGGGGTCATCGTTGTCGTGACGGACCACGTTGGCCGGTGGCACCAGGGCGCCGTCCTTGAGGTTGTCGGTGATGTCCAGCAGGCCGGAGATGAAGATGCGGTAGCAGGCGATGCCCTCGGCCGCGATCTCGTCCCGGCTGCCGCCCAGCGGCAGGCGACGAGGCAGGAAGCCGCCCTTGGCGCCCACCGGCACGATCACCGAGTTCTTCACTTGCTGGGCTTTTACCAGGCCCAGGACTTCGGTACGGAAGTCTTCTTCACGGTCGGACCAGCGCAGGCCTCCACGGGCCACGTTGCCAAAGCGCAGGTGCACGCCTTCCACCCGTGGCGAGTAGACGAAGATCTCGAACTTGGGCACCGGCTTGGGCAGCTCGGGGATCAGGTGCGGGTTGAACTTGAAGCTGAAGTAGGACTTGTTCTGGCCGTTGGCGTCGGTCTGGTAGAAGTTGGTGCGCAGGGTGGCCTTGATCAGGTCCAGGTAGCGCCGCAGGATGCGGTCTTCGTTGAGCACCTGGACCTCGTCCAGGGCGGTGAGGATCGCCTGCTCCAGACGCTGCTGCTTGTCTTCCAGGTCATCGCTGGTGAGCTTGCGCGCCAGGTAGAAGCGGGTCTTGAACAACCGGGTCAACTCGCGGGCGATGTCGGTGTGGTTGGTCAGGGTGCTGGCGATGTAGCCCAGGTCGAAGCCCAGGCGGATCTGCTTCAGGTAGCGGGCGTAGGCACGCAGCAGCGCCACGTCGCGCCATGGCAGGCCGGCGGTCAGCACCAGGCGGTTGAAGGCGTCGTTCTCGGCGTCGCCACGGACGATGTGGACAAAGGCGTCCTGCAGGGTGTCGTTGAGCTGCTGGATGTCCAGGTCCAGGCCTTCGGCAGCGGTGAAGGCAAAATCGTGGATCCAGAACTCGCGGCCGTTGTTGTGACGCAGGCGGTACGGGAACTCACCCAGCACCCGCAGGCCGAGGTTTTCCAGGATCGGCAGCACGTCGGACAGCGCCAGCGGGGTGTCGGCGTGGTACAGCTTGCAGTGCAGCTCGCGCTGGCCGGAGACCTGGCCCAGGGGCTGGTAGAAGCTCATCACCAGCGGGTTGGCTTCGGTCAGGCTCAGCAGGTGCTGCATGTCCACCACCGCCGAGTGCGCGGCGAAGCGCTCGCGGTAGCCGGCCGGGAAGCCTTTGGGGAAGTCCGCCAGCACGTTGGTGCCGTGGGCTTCGCCGAAGCTTTCCACAACCAGGCTGGCGTAGTCGTCCTGCCAGCTGCGGCAGGCCTGTACCACTTCCTTTTCCAGCAGCAGCGGATCGATGTCGATGCGCTGTTTCGGGTCCACCCGCAGGATCAACTGCACCCGGGCCAGTACCGACTCGGAGAAGAAGGTCCAGAATTCGCAGTCGGTGGCTTGCAGGCGATCCATCAGCACTTGCTGGATCTTCTGCCGCACTTCGGTGGAATAGATGTCACGCGGCACATAGGCCAGGCAGTAGCAGAAACGGCCGTAGGGGTCTTTGCGCAGGAACACGCGGATCTTGTTGCGTTCCTGGATCTGCACGATGGACATCACGGTGCTGAACAGCTCGTCCACCGGAGTCTGGAACAGATCGTCGCGAGGCAGCACCTCGAGAACCTGGGCCAGTTCCTTGCCCAGGTGCGCCTTGGCCTGGAAGCCCGAGCGCTGCTCGATGACTTCGACCTTGCGGCGGATGTAGGGAATCACGCGCACGCTCTCGCCGTACACCGAAGAGGTGTAGAGGCCCATGAAGCGGCATTCCTTGATCACCTTGCCGTCGGCATCGATCTGGCGGATCGAGACGAAGTCCGGGTAGGCCGGACGGTGCACGCGGCTCGGGTGCGCGGCCTTGGCGAACGACAGCGGCGTCGGTTCGCGCAGGTAGTTGACCGCGTAGTCTTCGATGCGCAGGTCTTCGCTGGTCAGGCCGGCGCGCAGCAGCTTGGCCAGGCCGAGGAACGAGCTCGGGTCATATTCGATATGCCCGCCGTCCTGGTCGGCGCCGACCACGAATTCTTCGTAGCCGAGGAAGGTGAAGTGGTTGCCCACCAGCCATTCGAGGAAGCTCTTGATCTCGGTCTTTTCTTCGGCGGCGATGGCGAACTGGCTGTTGTCGATGCTCTGGATCAGTTCCTGGACCTTGGCCTTCATCGGCTCGAAGTCGGCCACGGCGACCCGCACCTCGCCCAGTACCTGCTCCAGCTCCTTGCCCAGCACGCTGAGTTCGGCGGCGTTGGCGCAGCGGTCGATTTCCAGGTACATCAGCGATTCTTGCTGGACGCCTTCACCCTGGGTGCCCTTGGGCAGGATTTCCTGCAGCTCGCCCTTGCTGCCGCGACGCACGCTGAGCACGGTGGTCTGCAGGGTGTGGATGCTGTAGCCGCGACGGTTGAGCTCGGTGCGCACCGAGTCCACCAGAAACGGCAGGTCATGGTGCAGGACTTCCACGGCGGTGTGGGTCGACTGCCAGCCATGGCGTTCGTAGTCGGGGTTGTAGACGCGCACCTGCGGCTGCGCGTGATCGAAGCGCTCAAGCAGGCGCCAGGCAGAAAGGGTGCAGCCCGCCAGGTCGGACATGCGACGCTGGGTGAGTTCGTCCAGGGAAATGATGCCGAAGAATTGTTCAGCGAACAGCGCCACTTGTGGCAGTGCCTGTTCACTGATGTGCTGGGCCAGTGCCGCTTGCAGTTGGTGCTGGAAGTCGGCCTTGCTGGCTGCGGTGAAGAACGCCATCTGTGGTACTCCGCTTGGGCTTGTTATTGATGAAAGCGTCGCGTGCAATCCCCTTGCGGGGCGGTGCTGCATCCTGCTCCTGATCTCGGGCAGAGGTTGCAGGATGACAGGTGGGTGAAGCTGGACGAGACACGCAGGTCACATTCACCTTCGAAGGGATGGGCATCTGCAAAAACGACCGGAGCTTTCATACAAAAGCGCAATGCCTTTACAGGTGACCATCACGATTCAGACGCAACCTATTGCACTTGAAGACAATGTGTCCGCTGCGCAGCTTAACGAGTGCGATGCGACAGCTGCTTGCGATGCTGCGACATATTCGGTCATCGGCACGCTACTGACGGCTCGCCTGCTGAACAACACTAGCAGCCGGAGAGGAAAAACCCCGGGTTTCTCCCGGTTTCACGGTACTTGCGTACCAGAAACCAGCAGGCCGTTGCTTGCGCCGGCAACCTGTTGTCTGACAGACAAACCAGCAGAAATTCCCCCGGGCTGGCAGAATTGCCGATTTGCGGCCCCCATCGCGCCACCTTCAGGACCCCTGCCATGCAAATGACCACTGCCCATCTGATCGCCAACCCGTGCGACGACGAAGAAGACAACATGGCCATGCTCTGCTGCCACAGCACCCAGGGCGAGATGTTCCTGATGAGCCGCTACCCGGACGAGGACGAACTGGAAATCACCCTCGACGGCGAGCCCTCGACCCTTGACGGCGTCAAGGTCACCCTGAGCCCCACTGCCCTGCTGATCGAGATCGCCGCGGCCGACGCCGACGCCCTGAACGGCGCCGACCATCTGGAGATCCGCCACAGCACCGCGGCCTCGGACCTTGCCGAAGTGGAACAGACCCTGCAGAACATCCTCAAGGGCACCGGCACCTACATCAGCCAACTGCCCTGACCCAGCACCGCCCTCCTGTAGGAGCTGGCTTGCCAGCGAAGGCGCCCGCACGCCCTGCGCACAACCCAAGGCCCCCTTCGCCGGCAAGCCGGCTCCTACAACACGCCCAACACCGCACCCAACCGTAGGAGCTGGCTTGCCAGCGAAGGCGCCCGCAAGCCCTGCGCACATCCCAAGGCCCCTTTCGCCGGCAAGCCGGCTCCTACAACACCCCCAACATCGCACCCAACCGTAGGAGCTGGCTTGCCAGCGAAGAGGCCCGCAAGCCCTGCGCACAATCCAAGGCCCCTTTCGCCGGCAAGCCGGCTCCTACAACACCCCCAACATCGCACCCAACCGTAGGAGCTGGCTTGCCAGCGAAGAGGCCCGCAAGCCCCACGCACACCCCAAGGCCCCCTTCGCCGGCAAGCCGGCTCCTACAACAACCCCAACACCGCACCCAACCGTAGGAGCTGGCTTGCCAGCGAAGGCGCCCGCAAGCCCTGCACACACCCCAAGGCCCCCTTCGCAAGCAGAGCCCCCCCGCAGGGAGCACCAGGCAAGGGCTGCAAAAAAACACGGAATTTTTCGACTAATTGGCTAAATCAGGTTTTCCCCGTTAGTCGCCGACCCCCGCTATGGATTAAAGTATCGCCCCCAGCCCCGGCGTTATTCGACCGCCCGTGGCGCACCCTCTGCAGGAACCGTCACCGATGGAACATCGTGAAGCGCTCTTGGCGCTGCGAACCTTTCTTTCAACGCAGATTCTCGGCCAGGAAAAACTCATCGAGCGCTTGCTCATCGCCCTGCTCGCCGACGGCCACATGCTGGTCGAGGGCGCTCCGGGCCTGGCCAAGACCAAGGCCATCAAAGAGTTGGCCGAAGGCATTGAAGCGCAATTCCATCGGATCCAGTTCACCCCCGACCTGCTGCCCGCCGACATCACCGGCACCGAGATCTATCGCCCGGAAACCGGCAGCTTCGTGTTCCAGCAAGGCCCGATCTTCCACAACCTGGTGCTGGCGGACGAAATCAACCGCGCCCCGGCCAAGGTCCAGTCGGCGCTGCTGGAAGCCATGGCCGAACGCCAGGTCAGTGTCGGGCGCAGCACCTATGAACTGTCGCCGCTGTTTTTGGTGATGGCGACCCAGAACCCCATCGAGCAGGAAGGCACCTACCCGCTGCCCGAAGCCCAGCTCGACCGCTTCCTGATGCACGTCAAGATCGGCTTCCCGGATGCCGCCGTCGAGCGCCGCATCCTCCAGCAGGCCCGGGGCGAAGCCCTGAACGGCGAGACCAAGCCCGAGCGCCGGGTCAGCCAGCAGGCGATCTTCGCCGCGCGCAAGGAAATCCTCGGCCTGTACATGGCCGACGCGGTGGAGGAGTACCTGGTACAGCTGGTGATGGCCACCCGCACCCCGGGCAAGTTCGACCCGGAGCTGGCGGAGTGGATCGCCTACGGCGCCAGCCCCCGCGGCTCCATCGCCCTGGACCGTTGCGCCCGGGCCCACGCCTGGCTGGCCGGGCGCGATTTCGTCAGCCCGGAAGACATCCAGGCCGTGCTGTTCGACGTGCTGCGCCATCGCATCATCCTGTCCTTCGAGGCGGAAGCCGCCGGCATCGACCAGGACCGGGTGGTCCAGCGCATCCTCGACGTCGTTGCCGTCGCCTGACCCCCATGACCCTAGCCAGCGCCGAACCCGGCATCCGCATTACCCTTGGCGAGTTGATCGAGATGCGCCATCGCGTGCGCGAGGTGCAGCTGTTCTCGACCCCAAGCCAGCGCAGCCCGCTGATCGGCCTGCACCACTCCAAGCTGCGCGGGCGCGGGGTGGATTTCGACCAGGTGCGGGTCTACCAGGCCGGCGATGACGTGCGCACCATCGACTGGCGGGTCACCGCACGCACCCAGGAGCCGCACACCAAGCTGTTCCATGAGGAGCGCGAGCGGCCGATCTTCATCATGGTCGAGCAGAGTCGCCAGCTGTTCTTCGGCTCCGGGCTGATGTTCAAGTCGGTGCTCGCGGCCCAGGCCGCCGCGCTGATCGGCTGGGCCGCCCTGGGCCACAACGACCGGGTCGGCGGCCTGGTGTACGGCGACGACGAGCACTATGAGATCAAGCCCCGGCGCAGCAAGCAGAGCCTGCTGCAACTGCTCAACCGCCTGGTGCGGGTCAACCAGTCGCTGCACGCCGATACCCAGCCCCAGCGCGACGCCCTGGGCACCGCCCTGCTGCGCGGCCGCGAAGTGCTGCGCCCCGGCAGCCTGGTGATCGTCATCTGCGATGAGCGCGCCCTGAGCGACGCCGCCGAGCAGCAACTGAGCCTGCTGTCCCGGCACTGCGACCTGCTGCTGATGCCGCTGTCCGATCCCCTGGACCACGCCCTGCCCGCCGCCGGCCTGCTGCGCTTCGCCGAACGCGGTGCGCAGCTGGAGCTCGATACCCTGAACTACGACCTGCGCCAGGCCTACCGGGCCATGAGCGAAGCGCGCATTGCCCGTTGGGAACGCCTGGCGCAGAAACTGCGGGTGCTGCTGATGCCCCTGAGCACCCAGAGCGAGATGGTCGAGCAGCTGCGCGAGTACCTCAACCCCAAGCGTCCGGGAGCCGGACGATGAGCAGCCTGGAACAACTGCAGCCCTTGCTGCTGCCTCCTGCGGTGAGCCTGTGGCCGCCGGCGCCGGGCTGGTGGCTGCTGCTGGTGTTGCTGCCCCTGCTGGGCCTGGCCCTCTGGCGCTGGCGCCACCTGTGGCCGCGCAAGGCCGCCGTGCCCCGTGGCGAACAACCCCTGGACCCGGTGCGCCTGGCTGCCCTGGCGGAGCTGGCACTGCTGCCCAAGCCCTATGACGGCGCCCCCGCCGGGGCCTGGTTGCAGGCCCTCAACGGCCTGCTCAAGCGCCTGTGCCGCAACCACTATCCCTACAGCCAGAGCCACACCCTCAACGGCCGCAAATGGTTGGCGTTTCTCGACAACCGCTGCCCCGCCGCCGGCCTGACCCGCTGGATGGTGCTGGTAGAGGGCGCCTACAAACCCGAGTGCAAGCTCGACGACAAAGCCATCGCCGGCCTGACCCAGGCGGTGGACACCTGGATTCGCAAGCATGTTTGAGTTCGCCTGGCCGTGGATCTTCGCCCTGTTGCCCCTGCCCTGGCTGCTGCGCCGGGTGCTGCCGGTGGCCGACAGCGGCGAGCCGGCGCTCAAGATCAGCTTCCTCACTGAACTCGAAGGCCTGTCCAAGCGCCGTGCCCGCGCCCACCTGCCTTCCTGGCGCCAGCAGGCACGCTTCATCCTGCTGTGGGTCTTGCTGTTGCTCGCCGCGGCACGCCCGCAATGGCTGGGGGAACCCTTGCCGGTGGCCGCCAGTGGCCGCGACCTGCTGGTGGCGGTGGACGTGTCCGGCTCCATGGATTTTCCCGACATGCAATGGCAAGGCGACGACATCAGCCGCCTGGACCTGGTCAAGAACCTGCTGGGGGACTTTCTCGAACACCGCGAGGGCGACCGGGTCGGCCTGATCCTGTTTGGCAGCAAGGCCTACCTGCAGGCACCGCTGACCTTCGACCGGCACACGGTGCGGGTCTGGCTGGATGAGGCGAAGATCGGCATCGCCGGCAAGAACACCGCCATCGGCGATGCCATCGGCCTGGCCCTCAAGCGCTTGCGCCAGCGTCCGGCCCAGAGCCGGGTGCTGATCCTGGTCACCGACGGCGCCAACAACGGCGGCGAGATCGCACCGATCACCGCCGCCCGGCTGGCGGCCGAGGAAGGGGTGAAGATCTACCCCATCGGCATCGGCGCGGACCCGGAGCAGAGCGCCACCCTCGGCGTGCTCGGGGTCAACCCGAGCCTGGACCTGGACGAACCGGCCCTCAAGGAACTGGCACAGGTCACCGGCGGCCGCTATTTCCGTGCCCGTGACGGCCAGGAACTGCAGGCGATCAAGGACACCCTCGACCAACTGGAGCCCGTGGCCCAGCAACCGACCCAGGCCCGCCCGGCCCAGGCCCTGTATCACTGGCCCCTGGCTGCGGCGCTGCTTTTGAGCCTGTTGCTGGTGCTGCGCGAGCGTTGGCCGGACAACCCGTTGCAGCGGTTGTTTTCCCGCCCGCACTTTCTCCAGCCGTCCCATGACTGGCGCCAGCGGCTCAAGCGCCTGCGCCTGCGGAGGCGCCGATGATCAGCCTCTGGCCCCATTGGTTCCGGCCGTACTGGCTGCTGGTGCTGCCGTTGCTGGCGCTGCTGCTGTGGCAACTCTGGCACCGGCAGAAACGCGCCGGGCGCTGGCAGATGATCCTGCCACCGGCCTTCCACGCGGCCCTGCTCAGTGGCGGCAACGGCCGCGAAAGCAAGCTGCCCTGGATCGCTCTGGGGCTGGCCTGGCTGCTGGCGGTACTGGCCTTGCTGGGCCCCAGCTGGCAACGGGTGGAACAGACCAGCCAGAAACCCGCCGACCCCTTGGTGGTGGTGCTGGAACTGACCCCGCAGATGCTGGCCGACGACGTGCCGCCCAACCGCCTGGAACAGGCCCGGCACAAGCTGCTGGACCTGCTGGCACTGCGCAGCGACGCGCAAACCGCGATCGTGGTCTATGCCGGTAGCGCCCACACCCTGGTGCCGCTGTCCGACGACCTGGCCACCAGCCGCAACCTGCTGGACGCCCTCAAGCCGTCGATCATGCCCCAGCCCGGCCAGCGCGCCGACCTGGCCCTGCGCAAGGCCCTGGACCTGCTCGCCCAGGGCGCCCTGGGCCAGGGCCGGGTGCTGCTGATGGCCTCGTCCCTCAACGAACAGGAACGCCAAGGCATCCGCCAGGCCCTGGACGGCGAGGCGCCACAGTTGCTGATGCTCGGCATCGGCAGCCGCGACGGCGCTCCGGTGGCCCTGGAAGACGGCAGTTATCTCAAGGACGACCAGGGCGCGATCCTGGTGTCGCGCCTGGACAGCCCGGCCCTCAAGCAGTTCATCGGCGATGTCGGCGGCCGCTACCGCCAGGCCCGCCTGGACGACAGCGACCTGCGCGGCCTGGGCCTGCTGGGCAGCCCCCAGGGCGTGCGCAGCGATGGCCAGACCCTGCGCCTGGACACCTGGGCCGACCAGGGCTACTGGCTGCTGCTGCCACTGTTGCTGCTGGCGGCCTGCGCCGGGCGCCGTGGCTGGCTGTTCTGCCTGCCGCTGCTGCTGTTGGCCGTGCCGCAACCCAGCTACGCCTTCGACTTCAACGACCTGTGGCTGCGCCCCGACCAGCAGGGCCAGCGCCTGCTGGAGCAGCAGCGCCCGGCCGAAGCGGCGCGGCATTTCCAGGATCCGCAATGGCAAGGCGTGGCCTTGTATGAAGCGGGCAACTACAATGCCGCCGCCGAGCGCTTTGCCGAAGGCAACGATGCCCGCGCCCACTACAATCGCGGGAATGCCCTGGCCCGCAGTGGCGAGCTGGAAGCCGCCATCGACGCCTACGAGCAGGCCCTGGAACGCCAACCGGACCTGCAACCGGCACTGCAGAACAAGGCCCTGGTGGAAAGCCTGCTGCAACAGCAGCACGCCGTCGAGCCAGCGCCGCCGGAGAAAGCCCAAGACCCCGACAGCGACGACAACCGGCCCGGCCCCAGCAGCACCGCCAACCCGCCACCGGCCGCCAGCGACACACCCGGCACTCCCGGCGAAGCACCGGCCGGCGAGGGTGAAGAACCGGCGCCGCCGCCTCCGGGCAATGGCCACAGTGAAGTACCCGGCAGCGAGCTCGACGACCAGCACACCACCACCCCGCTGCGTCCGGTGGAGGACGGTCTGGATGCCGAGCACCAGCAGGCGCTGGAACAATGGCTGCGCAAGATCCCGGACGATCCGGGAGAACTGCTGAGGCGTAAATTCTGGTACGAACAGCAACAACATCAGGATCAGGGAAAAACTCGATGACCCGCTGCACCGCCCTTCTGCTCGCCCTCGCGCTCTGGACTGCCTCGTCCCAGGCTGCCGGCCTGCTCGCCAGCCTGGACCGCAGCCAGGTGAACGCCGGGGAGACCGTCGAGCTGACCCTGGAGTCCAGTGATGTCACTCAGTTCGGCAAACCCGACCTCAGCCCCCTGGAGGCGCAGTTCGAGGTGCGGGGCACGCGCCAGGTCAACCAGCTCAACACCCTGGGCGACAGCCACGCCAGCACCCGCTGGATCATCACCCTGCTGCCACGCCGCACCGGCACCTTGCAGATCGCCCCGCTGCAACTGGGCAACCTGCAAAGCCAGGCGCTGAGCCTGCAGGTCAGCGCCAGCCCGGCCCAGGAGCAGCAGACGCGCCTGGAACCGGTGTTCATCGAGGCCGAGCTTGACCAGCCCCAGGTCTACGTCCAGGCCCAGGCCCTGCTGACCCTGCACATCTACCACTCGGTGCCGCTGTTCGACGACAGCAGCCTGAGCCCGCTGCTGCTCAACGACGCCCGGGTCGAGCAACTGGGGGAACCGCGCACCTACGAAAAACTCATCAACGGCGTGCGCCATGGGGTGATCGAGATGCGCTACGCGGTCTATCCCCAGCGCAGCGGCCCGTTGCAGATCCCGGCGCTGACCTTCAGCGCCACCCTGGCCAACCCGCCCAACGACCAGGAGTCGGCGCCCCAGACTCCCAGGCCCGGCAAGTTGATCCATGTCGCCTCCAAGGCGCTGTCCCTTGACGTCATGCCCAAGCCCGCCAGCTACCCCGCCGACACCCCCTGGCTGCCGGCCCGAGAGCTGAGCCTGAGCGAAAGCTGGAGTCCCGAGCCGGACCAGCCCCAGGTCGGCGACTCCCTGACCCGCACCCTGACCCTGCGCGCCCAGGGGCTGTCCAGTGCCCAACTGCCACCGCTGCCCCTGGCCGAAGTCAACGGCCTGCGCAGCTACCCGGACCAGCCGCAACTGAGCAACCAGCACGTCGAACAGGGCCTGCTGGGGATCCGCGAAGAGCGCCAGGCCCTGGTGCCGACCCGCACCGGCCTGGTCGAACTGCCGGCCCTGGAAGTGACCTGGTGGAACACCCAGGACAACCGCCTGGAAGTCAGCAGCCTGCCGGCCCACCGTCTGCAGGTGGCGAACAACCCGAGCCTGGTGGTGGACACCCCGGCCGGCACGCCCCAGGCCAGCGTCGACAACAGTGAACTGTGGCCCTGGCAACTGAGCACCCTGCTGCTGGCCTGCACCAGCCTGCTGGGTTTCGGCCTGTGGTGGCGCGCCCGCTCGCAACCGGCGGTGCTGCGCGCAGCGCAGACCGGCCCCAGCCCCCGCTCGCTGCTCGACGACCTCAAGCGTGCCTGCCAGGCCAACGACCCGCAGGCCACCCGCCAGGCCCTGGACGCCTGGGCCCGCCAGCAGCCGGAAACCCTGGCCGAAATGGCGGCACGCTTCATCCCCCTGTCCGATGCCCTGGACGGCCTCAATGGCGCCCTCTACAGCGAAACCGGCCAGTACTGGCAAGGTGAGGAACTGTGGCGTGCGATCCGCGCCATCCCGATCGCCGAACGGGTCCAGGACCCGGTGGCAGACACCACCAGCCTGCCGCCGCTGTACCCCAAGTAACCCGTCCTCCGCGCCCCTCTCTCCCACGTAGGAGCCGGCTTGCCGGCGAAGGCGCTCTTGCGGGGCCCTTCGCTGGCAAGCCAGCTCCTACAGCGCGTGGCTCCACATTCAGCAGGGGCGACAGTGCACCAGAACGCAAAAAGCCCTGCACCCGGCGACAAGCCAGGGGCGCCCGTCTGCGCGTAGCTTAAGGCTGTGGGCCGGACCAGCGTCCGGCCCCCCCGAGAACAACAAGAACTCAGGTGAGCCATGAGCACAGTAGATCCGATCACTCTCGCCGTGGTGCGAGGGGCGCTGGAAACCGCACAGCGTGAAATGACCCTGACCCTGGAGAAAACCGGCCGTTCCAGCGTCTTCAACCTGGCCCATGACTATTCCAACGCTTTGTTCGACCACCTTCCGGAAATGGTCCTCCAGGGCCAGGACATTCCGATCCACCTCGGTTCGCTGATTCCGGCGATGAAATGCGTCGCCGGGTTCTTCGGCCAGGACATCCAGGAAGGCGACGTGATCTATCACAACGATCCGGCCTACCAGGGCAGCCATATCCTCGACTGCTGCATGTACAAGCCGGTGTTCTACCAGGGCGAGCTGGTGTTCTGGGCCGTGTGCAAGGGCCACCTCACCGATATCGGCGGCCCGGTGCCCGCCGGCTACAACCCGGACGCCAGGGAGATCTACGCCGAAGGCCTGCGGATTCCGCCGGTCAAGCTGTGGTCTGCGGGCCAGCGCCGGGAAGACGTGATCAACCTGCTGTTGACCAACATGCGTGCCCGGGCCTACCAGGAAGGCGACCTGAACGCCCAGTACGGCGCCTGCAGCGTCGGCGAGCGGCACCTGCTGGCGTTGCTCGAACGCTACGGCGTGGAGCAGGTGCGGGCCTGCATCGGCGAACTCAAGGACATGGCCGACCGGCACATGCGCGCTCTGCTGCGCAAGGTGCCGGACGGCGTCTACCACGGCAGTGCGGTGCTGGAGGATTCCGGCCACGGCCTGGGCCAGTTGACCATCAACGCCCAGGTGCGGATCAGCGGCGACCAGGCCCACGTGCGCATCGACAGCCCGCCCCAGGTGCCCTACTTCATCAACTCCTATGCCGGCAACTCGGTGTCCGGGGTGTACCTGGGGCTGATGATGTTCGCCCAGGTGCCGCCGCCCTACAACGAAGGCCTGTACCGCTGCATCAGCGTCGACCTCGGTGCCCCCGGCACCCTGTGCAACGCCACGGAGCCGGCGCCCCACGTCAACAGCACCACCACCCCCATGGAGACCCTCGCCGACGCCGTGCGCCAGGCCCTGGAACAGGCGGCGCCGGAACGGGTCACCGCCTCCTGGGGCCATGCCAGCGGGATCAATATCGCCGGGCACGACCCGCGCAACGGCAACGCCGAGTACGTGACCATGGTCCTGGCCTCGATCATCTCCGGGGCCGGGGCCAACCAGGCCATGGACGGCTGGCCGGCCTGCGGGCCGCTGTGCTGCTTCGGCGCCCTGATGTCCGGGGACATCGAACTGCTGGAGTACGCCTACCCGATCCTCATCCACCGCTACAGCCTGATCACCGACAGCGGCGGCGCCGGGCAGTATCGCGGTGGCTCGGGCACCCGCATCGACATCGAACCGTTGCAGCACCCGATGACCGTGGTGGGCTTCGGCGAAGGCCGGCAGCTGCCCACCGCCGGAGCTGCCGGGGCCCGCAACGGCCTGTTGCCGCCCAAGCTCGGGCGCTTGATCCATCGCCGTGCCGATGGCCAGGAACAGAGCTACCAGCACAACGCCCAGTTGACCGCGCAGCCCGGTGAGCGGGTGATCAACTGCAACCCCGGCGGCGGCGGTTATGGCGACCCCTTCCAGCGCCCCCTGGAACGCGTTGCCGAAGACCTGCGCAACGGCCTGATCTCCACCGCCGGCGCACGCCTGGACTACGGCGTGGTGTTCGACGCCGAGCAGCAGTTGGACCACGACGCCACCCGCGCCCTGCGCGCCCGCCCCTGAGCCGAACCCACGGAGCATTTGCCATGACCAAGCAACACTATCGCCTGGGTATCGACGCCGGCGGCACCTTCACCGATTTCATCCTCGCCGACCACAGCGGCCATGTGCAGCTGTTCAAGGCCCCCTCGACCCCGGAAGACGGCACCCTGGCGATCCGCAACGGCCTGGCACAGATCGCCGATGCCATTGGCCGCAGCCCGGCAGAGATCATTGCCGACTGCGACCTGTGCATCAACGGCACCACCGTGGCCCTCAATGCCCTGATCGAGAAGACCGGGGCCAAGGTCGGCCTGCTGTGCACCCTGGGCCACGAAGACAGCCTGGAGATTCGCCTGGGGCACAAGGAGGACGGCCATCGCTACGACGCCAGCTACCCTCCCGCCCACATGCTGGTACCGCGCCACCTGCGCCGGCCCATCGGCGGGCGGATGCGCAGCGACGGCGTGGAGCACGCCCCTCTGGACGAAGCGGCGATCCACGCCGCCATCGACTATTTCCGCCAGCAGGAGGTCGAGGCGGTGGCCATTTCCTTTGTCTGGTCGGTGCGCAACCCGGCCCATGAGCAGCGCGCGGCGCAGTGGGTGCGTGCGGCGCTGCCCGGGGTGTTCGTCTGCACCGGCAATGAAGTGTTCCCGCAGATCCGCGAGTACACCCGCACCTCCAGCACCGTGGTCAACGCCTACCTGAGCCCGCTGATGGGCCGCTACATCCAGCGCATCGACAGCCTGTTCGAAGAGCTGGGGGCCCAACAGCCGACCCGCTACTTCCAGTCCAACGGCGGCCTGGCCCCGGGTTCGATCATGAGCACCCGGGCGGTCAACGCCATCAACTCCGGCCCGGCCTCGGCGCCCCAGGCCGGCTTGTGCGTGGCCCGGCCCTTCGGTATCGACAACGTGATCACCGTGGACATGGGCGGCACCTCCTTCGACATCACCCTGAGCCAGGGCGGGCGCACCAACTTCAGCAAGGACAGCGACTTTCTGCGCTACCGCATCGGCGTGCCGATGATCCAGGTGGAAACCCTGGGCGCCGGTGGCGGCTCCATCGCCCACCTGGACCCCTTCGGCATGCTGCAGGTCGGCCCGCGCAGCGCCGGCGCCAACCCCGGGCCGGTGTGCTACGGCAAGGGCGGCAGCGAACCCACCGTGACCGATGCCAACCTGGCCCTGGGCTACCTGGCGGACGGTGCGCTGCTGGGCGGCAGCATCCGCCTCCAGCGCCAGGCCGCACTGGACGCGATCCGCAGGCGGATCGCCGAGCCCCTGGGCATCAGCGTCGAGCGCGCGGCGCTGGGGATCATCACCCTGGTCAACCTGAACATGGTCAGCGGCATTCGCCGGGTCTCAGTGGAACGCGGCTATGACCCGCGCCAGTTCGCCTTGATCGGGGCCGGGGGCGCCGCGGGCATGCACGTGATCCGCCTGGCCGAGGAAATCGGCAGCCAGGTGGTGCTGATTCCCAAGGTGGCCTCGGGGCTGTGCGCCTTCGGACAGATTCTCTCGGACATCCGCTATGACCAGTTGACCACCCTGCCCATGCGCCTGGACGACGCCCATGTGGATCTGGAGCGGCTCAACCAGGCCCTGGCGCAATTGCGCGAGCAGGGCCTGGAGAACCTGCGCCAGGACGGCTTCAGCGGCGGCAACCGGATCGATACCCAGTACACCCTGGAGATCCGCTACCTGGGGCAGATCCATGAGTGCAGCGTCGACCTGGCCAGCAACCAGCTCGACCCGGCGGGCCTGGTGGCCCTGCGCGAGGCCTTCCATGCCCGGCACAAGGTGCTGTTCTCCTACAGCGAACCCCAGAGCCCCATCGAACTGGTGAACCTGGAGTGCTCGGTGATTGCCCGCCTGCAGCATCCGCCGATGCCCGGGCTGGCGGTTGCCGACCAGCCACAGCCGGCGCAGCCTCGGGAACAGCGCTCGATGCTGTTCGATGATGCTCGCGGCTGGCAGCCGACGGCGGTGTTCGATGGCGCGCAGGTCCAGGTCGGCCAGCCCCTCACGGGCCCCTGTGTGATCGAGGAAGCCACCACCAACATCGTGGTGCCGCCGGGCTGGCAGGCAATCCTCGCGCCCTCGGCCTGCTACCGGCTGACGCCTGTCGATTGACCCTCCCGGGCTTTTACCCAAAGATGACCCTCCCCAGGCACCGTGGCTGACCACCCGGTGCCGTCCTGGCTATAAAAAACACAACGGACAGGAGTGATCATGGTTCAGCAGCTTTCCACCCGCCGTTGGCCCGACAGCCAGTGCCAGCCGCGCTGGGCCGAGGCGATCGGCAACGCCTACTTCCCCCTGTCCCTGGAGTTCAGCAGCGATGCGCGCTTCCAGGGCAACCTGCAGATCTGGGAAACCCCCAGCAGCGCCCTGGCCCTGTCCCGCCTGCGCTCCAGCCGGCTGGGCTACTCGCGCAGCAAGGCCCAGGTCAGCGACGACACCCAGGCCTGCTACCTGGTGACCATTCCGCGACGCCACGAGGTGCTGTTCGAGCAGGATGGACGCCAGCTGCAATGCCGCCCCGGCGGCTTCATCTTCGAACGGGGCGATGCGCCCTACCGCTTCCGCTATGCCAGCGACAACGACCTCTGGGTATTCAAGCTGCCGGAACAGGCCCTACAGGGCCGGCTGCGCGGCGCCGAGCGCTACACCCGCTTCTGCTTCGATGCCCGGCGCGGGCTGGGACGGATCTTCGCCGACCAGTTGGCGATGTGCGCCGCGCGTTTCGAGGAGTGCGCCCCGGCGGCCCGGCACATGCTGCTGGAACAGGCCCTGTCGACCCTGCTGCTGACCCTGCGCCAGGACGAGCGAGTGCTCAGCAGTGAAAGCTCCAGCCTGGCCGCCCTGCACCTGCAACGCATCGAAAGCTACGTGGAGCAGCACCTGGGCTCGGCGGAGCTCAACCCCAGGCAGATCGCCAGCGCCTGCGGCATTTCCCTGCGCTACCTGCACAAGCTCTTTGCCGACCGCCCCTTCAGCCTGGGCGAATGGATTCGCCAGCAGCGCCTTTGTGCCGTGCACCGCCAACTGCGCGACGCCCACTGCCGCCTGTCGATCGGCGAGCTGGCCGCGCGCTGGGGGTTTGCCGACCAGGCTCAGTTCGCCCGGCACTTTCGCCAGCGCTTCGGCTGCACCGCCAGCGAAGTGCGCGCCGGCCAGGGCACTGCCGCACCGCGTCACTGAACGCCGGCACCTACCGGGCGGCGCCGGAGCATTTGCCACGGCGCCGGGCATGAACACGCATTTGCCAGTAAACTCTCTGCCCTTTCGCCGCGGTCACCTTCTGTGCGGCCAAGCCTTTTGCATGCGGAGCCTGCCTTGCGTCTGTTTCACACCTCCGACTGGCACCTGGGCCAGAACCTCCACGGCCAGGAACGCGACTTCGAACACGCCTGTTTCCTTGAGTGGCTGCTGCGCCAGCTCAAGCACGAGCAGCCGGATGTGCTGCTGATCGCCGGCGATATCTTCGATACGGTCAACCCGCCGGTCAAAGCCCAGGAGCGGCTCTACGACTTCATCGTCAGCGCCCACGAGCAGCAGCCGGCCCTGACCATCGTGATGATCGCCGGCAACCACGATTCCGGCTCGCGCATCGAGCTGCCGGCAGCGCTGATGCGACGCCTGCGCACCCATGCCCTGGGCCGGGTGCTGTGGCTGGATGACGGCCAGTTGGACGCCGAGCGCCTGCTGCTGCCACTGCCCGACGCCAGCGGTGCGATCGCCGGCTGGTGCCTGGCCCTGCCCTTTCTGCGGCCGGCGGAAGTCACAGGCCCACAGCTGGGCGACGACTACCTCAAGGGCATCGCCCAGGTCCATGAATGGCTGATCGCCGCGGCCAACGCCAAGCGCCAGCCAGGCCAGGCGCTGATTGCCGTGAGCCACGCGCACATGGCCGGCGGCTCGGTGTCCGAGGACTCCGAGCGCAGCCTGATCATCGGCAACGCCGAGGCCCTGCCCGCCAGCCTGTTCGGCGCCGACATCAGCTACGTTGCCCTGGGCCATCTGCACAAGCCGCAAAAGGTCAACGGCGAGGAACGCATCCGCTACAGCGGCTCGCCGATCCCGCTGTCGTTTTCCGAGATCAACTACCCGCACCAGATCCTCGATGTGCGCCTGGACGGCGAGACCCTGGTCAGCGTCGAGTCGCGGCTGATTCCCCGGGCCGTCAACCTGCAACGCCTGGGCCCAGCGCCCCTGGCCGAGATGCTCCTGCAACTGGCTGAACTGCCGGACCTCGACCTGCTGGCCGAAGAACAGCGCCAGCCCTGGCTGGAAGTGCGGGTGCGCCTGGACGAGCCGCAGCCGGACCTGCGCCAGCAAGTGGAAAGCGCCCTGCAGGGCAAGGCCGTGCGCCTGGTGCGGATCGCCGCCGAATACGCCGGCAACGGCGAACACGACGCAGATGACGGCGCCAGCCAACTGCTGGAGCTGGACCAGCTCAGCCCCCAGGACCTGTTCAGCCGTGCCTGGCTCGACAGCTATGGCAGCGAGGTGGATGAACAGACCCTCAAGGACTTCGCGCAATTGCTCCAGGAAGTGCAGCACGAGGAGGAACAGCCATGAAAATCCTCGCCATCCGCCTGAAGAACCTGGCCTCCCTGGCCGGCCCCTTTGAAATCGACTTCACCGCCGAGCCCCTGGCCAGCGCCGGCCTGTTCGCCATCACCGGCCCCACCGGCGCCGGCAAGAGCACCCTGCTGGACGCCCTGTGCCTGGCGCTGTTCGGCGCCGTGCCGCGGCTGAACAACATCGCCAAGGAAAACAAGGTCCCGGATGTCGATAGCGACATCTCTACCGGCGACCCGCGCACCCTGCTGCGCCGGGGCACCGGCAACGGTTACGCCGAGGTCGACTTCGTCGGCATCGACGGCCATCGCTACCGCGCGCGCTGGGAAACCAATCGCGCCCGGGACAAGGCCAACGGCAAGCTGCAGGCCAGCAAGCAGAGCCTGCACGACCTGGACAGCAATCAACTGCTGGCCAGTGGCAAGCGCGACTACGAGCAACTGATCGAAGCCAGGCTAGGGCTCAACTTCGAGCAGTTCACCCGGGCGGTGATGCTGGCCCAGAGCGAGTTCAGCGCCTTCCTCAAGGCCGACGACAAGGAGCGCAGCGAGCTCCTGGAAAAACTCACCAACACTTCGATCTACAGCCAGCTGGGGCGCCGCGCCTACAGCAAGAGCAAGGAAGCCGAAGAAGCCCACAAGACCCTCAAGGCCCAGGCCAGCGGTATCACTCCGCTGGAGCCCGAAGCCCGGGCCGAACTGGACCAGCGCTTCGACGCCGCCCAACAACAGCTCAAGGCCCAGCAGGCGCAGCTCAAGCAACTGGAGTTGCAACACGGTTGGCTCCAGGAGCTGCAGCAGTTGCAGGCGCAGCAGCGCAACGCCGCCGAACAGCTGCAGCAGGCACAGGCCGCCTGGGCCGGCCTGGACGGCGAGCGGACCCGGCTGACGCGCCTGGAGCAACTGGCGCCGCAACGCCATCAGTTCGCCCGGCAGGTCGAGTTGAACCAGCAACTGACCCCGCTGGCCGAACAGATCCGCCAACAGCGCCTGCAACACAGCGCACAGCAACAGCACCAGGCAGAACTGCAGCAGCAACTGGGCACCGCCCAAGCCGCGCTGCTCGGCGCCCAGGCCCAGCAAAGCGCCAGCGCGCCCCTGCTGCGCGAAGCCTTTGCCGAGCAGAGCACCCTCGCCCACAAGGACAAGGCCTGCGCCGAAGCCGACGCGCTCAAGAGCCAATTGCAGCAGGCCAGCGAGCAGGGCCGGCAAGGGATCCAGGCCATGCTCGAGCAGCAACGGCAGGTGGCCGAGCGCCTGCAGCGAATTGCCGAGCAATTGCAGCACAGCACGCACCTGGCGCCGCTGAGCGATGCCTGGAGCGCCTATCGCGATCGCCTGCAACAGCTGATGCTGGCCGGCAACCGCCTGAACAAGGGCCAGCAAGAGCTGCCCGACCTGCAGCAACGGGCCAGCAGCGCGGCGCAGCAACTGGCCACGCAACGCGATGAACTGCACCTGCTGTACAGCGAAGCCGGCGCCGAGCCCCACGCGGTGGCCGAGCAGTTGCAGATCCTCAGCGACCTGCTGCAGGACAACCGCAAGCAACAGCGCGCCTTCGAAGAGCTGGCACGCTTGTGGGCCAGCCAGCAGGAGCTGGACCAGCGCGCTGCCCAGCTGGCGGAAAAACGCCAGGCCGCCGCCCAGCAGCGCGAAGAGCTGAACCGGGCCGGCCTGCAGCGCAAGGCCGAACTGACGGTCGCCGAACAGGCCCTGGCAGTGACCCAGCAACTGCTGGAACGCCAGCGCCTGGCCCGCAGTGCCAGCGTCGAAGAATTGCGCGAGCAGTTGCAGGACGATCAGCCCTGCCCGGTCTGCGGGAGCCACGAACACCCCTATCACCAGCCCGAGGCGCTGTTACAGAGCCTGGGTCGCCATGACGCAAGCGAAGAAGCCAACGCACGCCAGGCGGTGGACGAGCTCAAGGAAAAGCTCGCCGACCTGCGCAGCCAGGTGGGTGGCCTGATCGCCCAGCAGAAGGAGTTCCTGCAGCAACAGGAGCAACTGACAACGCAGCAGCAAACCCTGGCGCCGAGCATCGAAGGCCATCCGCTGGCGGCGGCGCTGCTCGACCTGGACGCTCCCCAGCGCGACGCCTGGCTGCACCAGCAACTGAGCCAGTTGAACCAGAGCATCCAGCAGGACGAACAGCGCCAAGGCGCCCTGCTGAAACTGCAAAAGGACGCCGGGCGCCTGCAACAGCAACTGCAAGCGGCGGTCGAGGCCAGCCAGCAGGCCAGCCAACAGCTGACCCAGCAGCAACAGCAGCTGGGCGCGGATCGCCAGCGCCTGGAGGAAGAGCTGGCGGCCTTCGCCACCCTGCTGCCGGCCGACACCCTGCAAGCCCTGCGCAGCGACCCGGCGGCAACCTTCATGCAGATCGACCAGCAGGTCATGCAGCGCCTGGAACAGCTCGACCAGCACCGCGAAGAACAGCAGGAGCAGCAACAGCGCCAGCTGGCCCTGGACAAGGAACAGGACCGCCAGCAAACCCGCGAACTGCAACTGCAAGCCGCCCTGGAGCAATTCAACACCCTGGCCGAACAACAACAGGCCGCCGGCAACAAACTCGCGCAACTGCTGGGCGCGCACAGCAGCGCCGAACACTGGCAGCAGCACCTGGAACAGGCCGTCGAACAGGCCCGCACCGCCGAGGTGCTGGCCAACCAGCAGTTGCAGGAAGTCCGCAGCCTGCTGGTGCAGTTGAGCGCGCAGCTGCAAGGCAAGGAGGAGCACCTGCAGGCTCTGGAAGCCGAACAGCAGGCACTGGGCAGCAAGATCAGCGACTGGCGCCAGCAGCACCCGGAACTGGACGATGGCGAGCTGGAACAGTTGCTCAGCCTGGACGAGCAACAGGTCGCCGCCTTGCGCCAACAACTGCAAGCCCACGAAAAGGCGGTGGAACAGGCCAAGGTCCTGGTCACCGAACGCGAGCAACGCCTGCACAGCCACCAGGCCCCGCAACAGGGCCAGCTCGATGCCGAACAACTGGCCAGCGCCCTGAACGAACTGCACGGCCAGTTGGCCGCCAGCGAACAACTGAGCGCCGAATTGCGCGCCCAGCAAACCGATGACCAGCGCCGCCAAGACGCCAACCAGGCCCTGGGCCAGCAGATCGCCCAGGCCTACGCCCAATGGCAGCGCTGGGCACGGCTCAATGCCCTGATCGGCTCGGCCACGGGCGACACCTTCCGCAAGATCGCCCAGGCCTACAACCTCGACCTGCTGGTGCACCACGCCAACGCCCAGTTGCGCCAGCTGGTACGGCGCTACCGCCTCAAGCGCGGCGGCAGCATGCTCGGCCTGCTGGTGCTGGACACCGAGATGGGCGATGAAACCCGCTCGGTGCATTCGCTGTCCGGCGGCGAAACCTTCCTGGTGTCCCTGGCTCTGGCCCTGGGGCTGGCGTCCATGGCGTCGAGCACCCTGAAGATCGAGTCGCTGTTCATCGACGAAGGCTTTGGCAGCCTCGACCCCGAATCCCTGCAACTGGCCATGGACGCCCTCGACGGCCTGCAGGCCCAGGGGCGCAAGGTGGCGGTGATTTCCCACGTGCAGGAAATGCACGAACGGATTCCGGTGCAGATCCAGGTCAGCCGCCAGGGCAACGGCCTGAGCACCCTGGAGGTGAAATGAGCACACTGCAAACGCCGGGGGCGACCCTCTACTCCTTCCGCCGCTGTCCCTACGCCATGCGGGCGCGCCTGGCCCTGCGCTATGCCGGGGTGGCGTTGGAGATCATCGAGGTCAGCCTCAAGGCCAAGCCGGCGCAGATGCTGGCACTGTCGCCCAAGGGCACGGTGCCGGTGCTCAGTGTGGATGGGCGGGTGATCGAGGAGAGCCTGGAGATCATGCACTGGGCGCTGGAGCAGCATGACCCCGAGAACTGGCGCCTTGACGGTGACCCCAAGGCCCAGGCGCAGATCACCGCGCTGATTGCCGAGAATGATCAGCAATTCAAACTGCATCTGAACCGCTACAAGTACGCCGAGCGCTATCCCGAAGCGCCCATGGAGCATTATCGGGCCCAGGGCGAGGTGTTTCTGGCGCGGCTGGATGGCCTGCTGCAAGAGCGGCGCTATCTGCTGGCCGAACATCCGAGCTTGGCGGACATGGCCGTGCTGCCGTTTGTACGGCAGTTTGCCCATGTGGACCGGGAGTGGTTTGGCAAGGCGCCCTATCCGGCGTTGCAGGGGTGGTTGCGAGGGTTGCTGGAGGGGGAGTTGTTTTTGGCGGTCATGAGTAAGGGTGGGGGCTGAGGTTTTTGGGGGACAGTCGGGTGATGCCGACGGGGTTGCTTGAGGTTGTCTGCTGACCGTGAGGTTGGCGCGTATATCCGGAGCTGCGGTCATGGCCGCGTGCCGCAGGAAGAGCATCACTCACGCCGCCCGCCCTAGCGGGCGCCATGCTAAGGTTTGGTAACTTTTCCTGCCGGCGCCACTGCCCATGTCCTTCGTGATTCGAACCCACCCCCGCCTGACCTTCGGCGTCTTGATCGGCTGCGTCGTCGGCGCCCTAGTCCCGGCACAGACGCTGATGGGCAAGGTCCTCATCGGCTGGAACGCCGCCGTCTGGACCTACCTGGCGCTGATGTTCTGGCTCACCCTGCGGTCTCGGGCCGACGATGTGAAACGCATCGCCGAGGCCGAGGATGAAAACGCCGGGCTGGTGCTGCTAATCGTCTGCGTCGCGGCCATCGCCAGCCTGGTGACCATCACCCTGGAACTGGTGGGCAGCAAGGACCTGGAAACCCAACGCCGGCTGCTGCACTACGCCTTCACCGGCCTCACGGTGATCGGTTCCTGGCTGCTGGTGGGGGTGATCTTCAGCGTGCACTACGCACGCCTCTACTACACCTGGGGCGGCAAGGAACCGGCCCTGCGCTTCGCCGAGCAATTGACCACCCCGAACTATTGGGACTTCCTCTACTTCTCCTTCACTATCGGCGTGGCGGTGCAGACCTCCGATGTCGGCGTGGCCACCCGGGAAATGCGCAAGATCGTCCTCGCCCAGTCGCTGATCGGCTTTCTGTTCAATACCGCGATCCTCGGCTTTTCCATCAACATCGCCGCCGGGCTGTTCAGCTGAGGCTGCACAAAACTTCTAGACCCAGCCCTGGCACCGGCGTTAACTGCCAGGGTTGCCGCCACGCCCTACGGACCGCTCCATGACCACGCCCAACTGGATCGACCTGGCCCAGGATGCCGACACCGGCATCGAGACCCTGCGCGCGCATTTCACCGGCCACGCCTATGACCCGCACTGGCACGACAGCTACCTGGTGGGCGTCACCGAACAGGGGGTGCAGCAGTTCAACTGCCGCCGGGCCCGGCACCAGAGCACGCCGGGCAAGGTGTTCCTGCTGGAACCGGGGGAGATCCACGACGGCGAAGCACCCACCGAGGGCGGCTTTACCTATCGCATGCTGTACCTTGACCCGCAGTGGCTGGAGCGCGAACTGGGGGCGCTGTTCGCCGAGGCGCCGGCCAATACCCAGCTGGGGTTTGGCAGCACCCTGGCCAGCGATTCGCGTCTGGCCCAGGCCACCAGCGCGGCCTTTCACAGCCTGCACCATGGCCAATTGCGCATTGTCCGCCAGAGCGCCCTGGACCTTCTGCTGGAGCAACTGACCGGGCACCTGCACTGGCGCCAGCGCTATGGCCCGGACCCGCGCCTGCCGCTGGTGGCGCAACGGGCCAGGGACTACCTGCATGCCCACCTGTACCAGGACCTGAGCCTGGAAACCTTGAGCGCCGTCTGCGGGGTCGATCGCTTTCGCCTCAGCCGTGCCTTCAAGGCAGCCTACGGCCTGGCGCCCCACGCCTACCTGGTGCAACTGCGCCTGAGCCGGGCGCGGCGCTTGCTGGCCGGCGGTGCCGCACCGGCGGACGTCGCCAGCCACCTGGGGTTTGCCGACCAGAGTCACCTGGGGCGCTGGTTCATGCGTGCCTATGGCTTGAGCCCGGCGCTGTATCGCAAGCGCTGCACAAAGCTTCCAGACGCCTGACGCCCAGCCCCTGACAATCAGCCTCCGGATCATTACTGGAGCGGCCTGCGATGCCCCCTTCTCTCTCCTCCCTGTTGCCCTTCGTGCTGTTCGCCTTTGTCGCCTCCATCACCCCGGGCCCGACCAATATCCTGGTGCTGAGCAACAGTGCCCGCTACGGCGCCCGGGCGGCGCTGCCGATCATTCTCGGCGCCGGCGCCGCGGCGGCCGGCATCGTGCTGCTGGTGGGCAGCGGCCTGGGGGACGGGCTGGCGCTACTGCCCAGGGTGCAGCGGGCCATGCAATGGATCGGCCTGCTGTGGCTGAGCTACCTGGCCTGGCAGATCTGGCGGGCACCGGCGCGCCCCCTGGATGCCCAGGCCTCAGACGCCCGGCGATTGGGGGTGCTGGGCGCTGCCGCGTTACAACTGGTGAACCCCAAGACCTGGATGATGGCCCTGGCGGTGGTCAGTGTGTTCGCCGGCAGCGATAGCGACCGCCACGGCCGGGTGCTGTGGCTGTCCCTGGTGTTTTTCCTCGTCGCCCTGCCTTGCCTCGGCACCTGGGCGCTGCTGGGCGCCGGTTCGGCCCGCTGGCTGCGCTCGCCTCGGGCCCTGCAGCGTTTCAACCGGGGCATGGCCTTGCTGTTGCTGGCCTCGACCTGGATGAGCCTGGGGGCCTGAGGCAGTCGTCACAGTGCAAAAGCCGGTCGCTATGGAGCGTTTCCCGGACCGCCAGGGCCACGTAAGGTGACCAGCACGGCGCAATAAGACGCCGCTCTGAACAATAAACCACCTGCCGGAAGAGATCCTCTGATGCAAGCACCGTTCAAGCGTTGTTTCCTGGCCCTCTGCGCCGCTGCACTTGTGAGTTCCCCGACCTGGGCCGCCGAGCCCGCCTCCTGCAAGAACCTGCGCATGGGCGTGGTCAACTGGACCGACGTGATCGCCACCAGCGCCATGGCCGACGTGCTGCTCAGCGGCCTGGGCTACGACAGCAAACAGACCAGTGCGGTGCAGCAGATCATCTTCGCTGGCATCCGCGACAAGCGCCTGGACATCTTCCTCGGCTACTGGAAACCGGCCATGGACCCGAACATCGCGCCCTTCCTCGCGGCTGGCCAGGTCAGGGTCATGGAGCGTCCCAGCCTTGCGGACGCCCAGGCCACCCTGGCGGTGCCGGACTATGTAGCCCAGGCCGGGCTCAAGACCTTTGCCGACATTGCCCGTTTCAAGGAACAACTGGGGGGCAAGCTCTACGGCATCGAACCCGGCAGCGGCGCCAATACCACGATCAAGACCCTGATCGACACCAACCGTTTCGGCCTCAAGGGCTTCAAGCTGATCGAGTCCGGCGAAGCCGGGATGCTGGCCGCCGTGCAGCGAGCCATCAACCGCAAGGAGTTCGTGGTGTTCGTCGGCTGGACCCCGCACCCGATGAACATCAACCTGCGCATCAACTACCTGACCGGCAGCGAGGATGTCTACGGGCCCAACGAGGGCGCGGCCACGGTGTCCACGGTCACCGCGCCGGACTTTGCCGAGCGCTGCCCCAACGTCGATCGGCTGCTGCAGAACCTGACCTTCAGCGCCGCCCAGGAAAGCCAGCTGATGGTGCCGATCATGCAGCGCCAATCTCCCCGGGAAGTGGCGCGGCAATGGCTGCGTGAACACCCCGAGGACCTGCAGCGCTGGCTGGCCGGGGTCACCAGCTTCGACGGTGGTGACGGCGTGGCGGCAGTCAAGGCCGGGTTGTAGCAGCAGCCAGACAGCGCGCCCGGATGGGTGTGCATGCCCCCTGTGAACCGCTCTCGCGGATGCCGCCCGGGCCAGCGTCAGGCTGAGCACGCCCGGTCGGCATCTTCCCTTTCCAACCTGCGGAATCCTTGATGAACCACTACCCCCTGTCCCCGCAACTGGCCGCCTTCGTCGAACGGACCCTGAGCCATAACGGCCCCGACGGTAGCCTCAACGGCCTGCGCGACAGCTATCGGCGCATGTGCCGGGACTTCACTCCGGCGCGGCCCGCCGGCCTTGTCGTGCAGGACCTGCAACTGGCCGGGGTGGCGCTGCGGCTCTATCAACCCGAGCAACCCGCCCCGGAGTCCGGTTGGCCCTGGTTGCTGTACCTGCACGGGGGCGGCTGGGTGCTGGGCGGCCTGGATTCCCATGATTTCATCTGCACGCACCTGGCCGGGGAGCTCAATCTGCTGGTGATCGCCGTGGATTACCGGTTGGCACCGGAGCATCCATTCCCCGCGGCCTTCGACGACTGCCTGGCGGTGTGGCGGGCCCTGGAACAGGGCGCGCTGCCCCTGCCGCTGGATGCCCGACGCAGGGCGGTGATGGGCGACAGCGCCGGAGGCAACCTGGCCGCCGCCCTGTGCCTGGCCCTGCGCGATGCCGGCCAGGCGCTGCCGGCAGCACAGGTGCTGGTCTACCCGGGGCTGGGCGGCGCCGCCAACCTGCCCTCCCGCAGCCATTGCGCCGATGCCCCCTTGCTCAGCAGCAGCGACCTGGACTGTTTCCAGGCCCTGTACCTGCCCGGTCCCGATCAGCGCTCGGCCTACGCGCGGCCCTTGCTGGCAAAGGATTTCAGTGGCCTGCCGGCGGCCTTGATCGCCCTGGCGCAGTTCGACCCGCTGCGCGATGACGGTGAGTGCTATCACCAGCAGTTGCTGGCCGCTGCCGTGCCCAGCCAGCTCTACCCCGGCCTCGGCCTGGTGCACGGCTGCCTGCGGGCCAGGGGCCTGGCCGCGGAAGTCGATGACCTGTATGGGATCCTGCAGGACTACCTGCGCCAGGCCCTGGCGCTGCCTTGAGCCCTACCGTCGGTCAGGCAGCCGGGGATCTGAAGCGGATTTATCGACCTTGCACCCTTGACGGCAGAATGGCTTTTGCGGTTTCCTGAAACCGGTTTCAGCCCATCTCGACAGGACTGAAACAATAATTCCAAGAATAAGGTCGTCGCCCGTGAATCAATTTTCCGCCGCCCAGCGCAACCGCGTCACCATGCTCGACGTCGCTCGACACGCCGGAGTCTCCAAGGCCAGTGTGTCGCGCTTTATCGGCGAAGACCGGGCCCTGCTCTCCGATGCCATCGCCCTGCGCATCGAGCAGGCAATCGCCACACTGGACTACCGTCCGAACCAGATGGCCCGCGGCCTGAAACGCGGGCGCACGCGCCTGATCGGCATGCTGGTGGCCGATATCCGCAACCCCTATTCAATTGCCGTGATGCACGGCGTGGAAACCGCCTGTCGCCAGCACGGCTACAGCCTGGTGGTGTGCAACACCGACCGCGACGACCAGCAGGAAGCCCGGCACCTGGCCAACCTGCGGGCCTACAACATCGAAGGGTTGATCGTGAACACCCTGGGCCACCACCTGGAACAACTGCTGGAACTGCAGCAGGAAATGCCCATGGTGCTGGTGGACCGCAAGCTGGACGGCCTGCAGGCCGACCTGGTGGGCCTGGACAACCCGGCGGCGGTGCGCAGTGCCATCGAGCACCTGGAGCAACAGGGCTACCGCGACCTGCTGCTGGTCAGCGAACCCCATGACGGCACCAGTTCGCGGCTTGAACGCCACGCCAGCTTCCAGGCCGAGATCGCCCGGCGCCCGACCCTGCACGGCCAGTGGCTGGCAACCGGCGAGGCGCTGGTGGCCGGCCTGCAATCCTTTCTCGCCGCCCCGGGCCACGGCCCCAAGGCGCTGTTCTGCGCCAATGGCGTGGCTGCCCTGGCCGCGACTCGGGCCCTGCGTGAACTGGGCTGCCCCCTGTTCGACGACCTTGGCCTGATCGCCCTCGACGACCTCGACTGGTACCCCCTGGTAGGCAGCGGCATCAGCGCCTTGGCCCAACCCACCGAAGCCATCGGCGCCAGCGCCTTCGAGTGCCTGCTCAAGCGCCTGCGCGGCGACACCGGACCGGCACGAGGAGTGGATTTTGCGGCGCAATTGATCGTACGCGGCTCCACCCGTTCCCTGTCGCCGCCAGCGCCGGGCCTGCAACCTCGTTGATCGGCTGCGCGGCCTGGAGCAGCGCTTGTACCCAGTAGCAAGGCCCCTCGGAGACGTTGTTGCGAAACCGTTGCCGGGTAGCCCTGAATAAAAATGAAACCGGTTTCAGAGGTCTGAAGCATGCATCAATCACCCGTTTCCATCAGTCTGTCCAGCTACGGCGCCGACCTGGTGCGCCAATACGGCCAGGGGCACTTCATTGCCCTGGTGGCGGCCGCCGGCGCGTCCTGCATCGAATGGCGCGAAGAGTTGCTCGGCAACGAACTACCCGCCGAACTGGCCCGCGAGGCGCAGCAGCATGGCCTGGCAAGCGTGTTTTCCTCGCCCCTGGAACTGTGGCAGGCAGGCCGCTGCGAGCCCAACCCCGAGCTGTCCGCCACCCTGCAACGGGCCCGTGAGTTCGGCGCCAAACGCCTCAAGGTGTCCCTCGGCCACTTTACCGAACACCACGACCTGCGCAGCCTGGCCAGCTTGCTGTTCCGCCAGCCCCTGGGCCTGCTGGTGGAGAACGACCAGACCGCCCATGGCGGACGCATCGAGCCGTTCCAGCGTTTTTTCAGCGCCGTGGAGCCCCTCAACCTGCCCCTGGGCATGACTTTCGACATCGGCAACTGGCAATGGCAGGAGCAATCGGCGGTGAATGCCGCGCGCCTGCTGGGCCGCCACGTGACCTACGTGCACTGCAAGGCGGTGCGCCTGCGGGTCGACGGCAAGCTGGTGGCCATACCGCCCAGCGCTCCGGACCTGCACCAGTGGGAACAACTGCTGCGGCACATGACTCAAGGTATTACCCGGGCCGTGGAATACCCGCTGCAAGGCGACGACCTGGTACAGATCAGCGCCGAGCACGTCAGCCTGCTGGCCCGCCTCGGCCAGTCGCGCCTGGAGAATGCAGATGCCTGATATCGATATTCTGTCCTTCGGTGAAACCATGGCGATGTTCGTTGCCGAACACGGCGGCGACCTGGCCCGGGTCGAGCACTTTCACAAGCGCATCGCCGGGGCCGACAGCAACGTCGCCATCGGCCTGGCGCGGCTGGGCTTCAAGGTGGCCTGGCTGAGCCGGGTGGGCAATGACTCCCTGGGGCGCTTCGTGCTCGACACCCTGCAGGCCGAGGGCCTGGACTGCCGCTTTGTGCGCTGCGACCCGCTGCACCCCACCGGCTTCCAGCTCAAGTCCCGGGAAGACACCGGCGACGATCCCCGGGTCGAATACTTTCGCCGCGGCTCGGCGGCCAGCCACCTGGCCATCGGCGATGTCGCCCCGGCCCTGCTCCAGGCCCGCCACCTGCACGCCACGGGCATTCCCCCTGCACTCTCGGCGTCGACCCGGGAGCTCTCCGGCTACCTGATGCAGAGCCAGCGTGACGCCGGGCGCAGCGTGTCCTTCGACCCCAACCTGCGCCCTGGCCTGTGGACCAGCGAAGCGCTGATGATCCGCGAGATCAACCGCCTGGCGGCCCTGGCCCACTGGGTGCTGCCGGGCCTGGGCGAAGGCCGCCTGCTGACCGGCCGTGACGACCCGGCGGACATCGCCGCCTTCTACCTCGACCAGGGCGCCGAGGCCGTGGTGATCAAGCTCGGCGCCCACGGCGCCTACTACCGCACCCAGCTGGATGCCGGCTTCGTCGACGGCGTGAGCGTGGCCCAGGTGGTGGACACCGTGGGTGCCGGCGACGCCTTCGCCGTGGGCCTGATCAGTGCCCTGCTGGAGAGCCGCAGCGTGGTCGAGGCGGTGCAGCGCGCCAACTGGGTCGGCAGCCGCGCGGTACAGAGCCGCGGCGACATGGAAGGCCTGCCGTTGCGCCACGAACTACCGGAGCACAGCCCCCCCCTGAAAACCGCCAACGCCCTGTAGGAGCTGACTTGCCAGCGAAGGCGTCCACCAGGGCGATGCAAGGCTAAAGCCCTGTTCGCCGGCAAGCCGGCTCCTACACAACAGCAACGCGCACCACCGTAGGAGCTGGCTTGCCAGCGAAGGCGTCCACCAGGGCGATGCAAGGCTAAAGGCCCTGTTCGCCGGCAAGCCGGCTCCTACACAACAGCAATGCGCACAACCGTAGGAGCTGGCTTGCCAGCGAAGGCGTCCACCAGGGCGATGCGAGGCTCAAGGCACTGTTCGCCGGCAAGCCGGCTCCTACACAACAGCAACGCGCACCACCGTAGGAGCTGGCTTGCCAGCGAAGGCGCCCGCCAGAGCGGCACAAGGCTCAAGGCCCTGTTCGCCGGCAAGCCGGCTCCTACACAACAGCAACGCACACCACCGTAGGAGCTGGCTTGCCAGCGAAGGCGCCCGCCAGGGCGATGCAAGGCTAAAGCCCTGTTCGCCGGCAAGCCGGCTCCTACGGAAAACGAACACCAAGAACCACCTGTTGCGACAAAAACAACAAGCTCAGGAGAACTTTCATGGACACGCTCAAACTCGCCGCCCGCCGCTGGTGGTACATCATGCCCATCGTCTTCATCACCTACAGCCTGGCCTACCTGGACCGTGCCAATTACGGCTTTGCCGCCGCCTCGGGGATGGCCGACGACCTGCAGATCACCCCCGGCCTGTCGTCGTTGCTGGGGGCGCTGTTCTTTCTCGGGTATTTCTTCTTCCAGGTGCCAGGGGCGATCTACGCGCAAAAACGCAGCGTGAAGAAGCTGATCTTCGTCAGCCTGATCCTCTGGGGCGGCCTGGCCACCCTCACCGGCATCGTCGCCAATGCCTACATGCTGATCGCCATCCGCTTCATGCTCGGGGTGGTGGAAGCGGCGGTGATGCCGGCCATGCTGGTGTACCTGTGCCACTGGTTCACCCGCGCCGAACGCTCCCGGGCCAACACCTTCCTGATCCTCGGCAACCCGGTGACCATGCTCTGGATGTCGGTGGTCTCCGGCTACCTGGTGGAACACTTCAGCTGGCGCTGGATGTTCATCATCGAAGGCCTGCCGGCGGTGATCTGGGCCTTTATCTGGTGGCGCCTGGCCGATGACCGGCCAAGCCAGGCCCAATGGCTCAGCGCCCAGGAGAAACAGGACCTGGAAAGCGCCCTGGCCGCCGAGCAGCAAGGCATCAAGGCGGTGAAGAACTACGCCGAGGCCTTTCGCTCGCCCAAGGTGATCCTCCTGGCGCTGCAGTTCTTCTGCTGGAGCATCGGGGTCTACGGCTTCGTGCTGTGGCTGCCGTCGATCCTCAAGCACGGCGCGCAGATGGACATGGTCGAGGCTGGCTGGCTGTCGGCCCTGCCCTACCTGGCGGCAGTGATCGCCATGCTCGCAGTGTCATGGGGCTCGGACCGCACCCAGCAACGCAAGCGCTTCGTCTGGCCGCCGCTGTTGGTCGCCGCCATCGCCTTCTACGGCTCCTACCTGCTGGGGGCCGAGCATTTCTGGTGGTCCTACGGCCTGCTGGTGCTGGCCGGAGCCTGCATGTACGCGCCCTACGGGCCGTTCTTCGCCATCGTCCCGGAGATTCTCCCGGCCAACGTCGCCGGCGGCGCCATGGCGCTGATCAACAGCATGGGCGCCCTGGGCTCCTTCGGCGGCTCCTACCTGGTGGGCTACCTGAACAGCGCCACCGGGTCCCCCGGGGCCTCCTACCTGCTGATGAGCGCGGCCCTGCTGCTCTCGGTACTGCTCACCCTGCTGCTCAAGCCCGGCGCCAACGCGCCCCGGGCCAAGGCCTTGGCGGCGCGTCGCCGCCTGCTGCACTCATGAATTGCCACGGAGCATAACCCGATGAAAAAACACCTGGTGCTGTACAAAAAACTCTCCCCCGAACTGATGACCCGGCTGCACGAGCACACCGACCTCACCCTGATCGAAGACCTCGGCCCGGCCGGCCTCAAGACCCTGCGCCAGGCCCTGCCCAAGGCCCAGGGCCTGCTGGGAGCAAGCCTGCGCCTGGACGCCGAACTGCTGGACCTGGCGCCCCGGCTGGAGGCCGTGGCCAGTGTCTCGGTGGGGGTCGACAACTACGACATCGACTACCTGACCCGGCGCGGCATCCTTCTCAGCAATACCCCGGACGTGCTCACCGAAACCACCGCCGACACCGGTTTCGCGCTGATCCTGGCCACCGCCCGGCGGGTGGTGGAACTGGCCAACATGGTTCGCGCCGGGCAGTGGCACCGCAACATCGGCCCGTTGCACTTCGGCAGCGACGTACACGGCAAGACCCTGGGCATCATCGGCATGGGGCGCATCGGCGAAGCCCTGGCCCAGCGTGGCCACGCCGGCTTCGGCATGCCGGTGATCTACCACAGCAACAGCCCGAAACCTGCGGTGGAACAGCGCTTCAATGCCCGCTACCGCAGCCTCGAACAGTTGCTGCAAGAGGCCGACTTCATCTGCCTGACCCTGCCCCTGACCGCACAAACCCAGGGCCTGATCGGCCCTCGGGAATTTGCCCTGATGCGCCCGCAGAGCATCTTCATCAACATCTCCCGGGGCAAGGTAGTGGACGAAGCGGCGCTGATCCAGGCCCTGCAGCAGCAGCGGATTCGCGCTGCCGGGCTGGACGTGTTTGAACGTGAGCCCCTGGACCATCATTCACCGCTGCTGCAGTTGCCCAATGTGGTGGCCACCCCGCATATCGGCTCAGCCACCCATGAAACCCGCAAGGCCATGGCTCGCTGCGCAGTGGACAACCTGCTGGCGGCCCTGGCCGGCGAGCGGCCGGCCAACCTGGTCAATGAGGAGGCCTGGCAATCGCGCCGGGCCAGGGCTTGAACGACCCCTCCGGGTGAAGGCCCGGGCGGCCGCAACCCGTCGTGTTCGCAGCCGCCAGTGAATGCCCTCCAGGGGCGCGGGTAGCCGACAGCCCCCTCCTGCCAGGGCGAAACCTGGCTGAAGCCGCGGCTGCCCGGCCCTTTCAGGAGCCTTCGAGCAGTTGCCCAGTGCAACGGACAATGCGCCGGCAGGCGTCGGCCAGGTGCTCGCAGTCCAGCACCAGGGCGATGCGGATATGCCCCGCAACGCTGGGGCCGAAGGCTTCTCCGGCGAGCACCGAGACGCCATGTTCCTCCAGCAACCGCTCGGCGAAGGCCTGGGCCGCCAGGCCGGTCTGGCGCACATCGACCATGACGAACATGCCGCCATCGGGCAGCACCGGCCGCAGCCCCGGGCATTCATCGAGCATCGCGCACACCAGGTCGCGGCGCCGACGGTACTCCTCACGCATCAGCACCAGTTCCGGCAAGTCGCTGGACAAGGCCACCACCGCGGCGTTCTGCACGAAGTCCGGCAACCCATAGAGCATGCACAGGGCCAGGTTGCTCAGGTGCCCGGCGAGCACGGTCGGGGCAATCACCCAGCCGACCCGCCAGCCACTCATGGCATGGGACTTGGACAGGCTGTTGATGGTCGCCGTGCGCCCGCCCATCCGCGGCAGGCTGGCGGGGCTCAGGTGCTGGCCCTCGTACAGCAGGTCGCAATAGACCTCGTCGGAGATCAGCCACAGGTCATGCTCCAGGCACAGCCGTGCCAGGGCCTGCCAGTCATCGAGCGACAGGCTGGCGCCCGAAGGGTTGTTGGGGCTGTTGATCAGCATGGCCCGGGTGCGGCCAGTGATCCGCGCGGCCACTTCCTTGGGATCAACGCGAAAGCCCTGATCGGCACGCACCGGGACCGGCACCACCTTGGCCCCGCAGGCCCCGAACACACCTTCATACGTGACGTACATCGGCTCGGCCACCAGCACCTCGTCCCCGGGATCGAGCAGGCACTGGGCCACCGAAAACACCGCGCATTGCGCCCCGGGCAGGACCACCACGTGCTCGGCATCCACCACCTGGCCACAGCGCTGGTGATGGCAACGGGCAATGCAACTGCGCAAGGCCAGGTTGCCGCGCACTTCGGAATAGTGGGTATCACCGGCCAGCAGGCTGTCGATGGCCGCCTGGACCACAGGTGTCGGGGTGTCGAAGTCCGGGTCGCCGATGGTCAGCAGCAGCACGTCCCGGCCCTGCTCGCGCAAGGCCAGGGCCCGGTAGTGGATGTTCCAGGCGGCGGAGCCTTCGCCGGCAATCCTTTGGGTCAGGGCTGAATAGCGCATCGCTTTCTCCTTGCAGAAGACGCCACTTTCCCAACCCTAGGTGCTGAACCAGCGCTCGTCGAGCGCCGCTCGGCGCGGCTGTCCCCCCTCGCGGCGGGTGGGGCCGAGGCACTCGGTCAAACGCCCGTGCCTGGCTCCACCCGACGGGCTCAGATCACGAAACGCGCAACCATGGCGTTCAGGTCCACTGCCAGGCGCGACAGTTCATGGCTGGCGGCGCTGGTCTGGTTGGCCCCGGCCGCCGACTGGGTGGCCAGGTCGCGGATGTTCACCAGGTTGCGGTCCACCTCGCGCGATACCTGGGCCTGCTCTTCCGAGGCGCTGGCGATCACCAGGTTGCGCTCGTTGATCTGGTTGATCGACTCGGCGATCTGCTCCAGGGCCACACCGGCGGCGCGGGCCAGTTCCAGGGTGTTCTGAGTGCGCTGATTGCTCTGCTGCATCGAATCCACCGCTTCACCGGTACCGTTCTGGATACCGGCCACCATCTTCTCGATTTCCTGGGTCGACTGGGCGGTGCGATGGGCCAGGGCCCGCACCTCGTCCGCCACCACCGCGAAGCCGCGCCCGGCCTCGCCGGCCCGGGCCGCCTCGATGGCCGCGTTCAGAGCCAGCAGGTTGGTCTGCTCGGCAATCGCGCGGATCACGTCCAGCACCTTGCCGATGTCCCGGCCCTGGGTCGCCAGGCCTTCGATCATCACCGAGGTAGCCTGCACGTCGTGGGTCATGGTCTGGATCGCCTCGACGGTCTCCACCACCCGGTCGCGGCCGGCGCGGGCCGCCTGGGTCGACTGATGAGAGGCTTCGGAAGTGGACACCGCGTTGCGGGCCACCTCCTCCACCGCTGCGGTCATTTCATTGACCGCGGTGGCCGCCTGTTCGATTTCGTTGTTCTGCTGCTGCAGGCCCCGAGAGGCTTCCTCGGTCACCGCGCTGAGTTCCTCCGAGGCCGAGGCCAGCTGAGTCGCCGAACCGGCGATCTGCTCGATGGTCCGGCGCAGGCTGGCCTGCATGTCGGCCAGGGCTCGCAACAGGCGCGCCGGTTCATCCTGGCCCTCGACCTCGATCGCCTGGCGCAGGTCGCCGCCGGCAATCACCTCGGCGGCGTTCAGCGCCCGGTTCAGCGGGGTGACGATGCTGCGGGTCAGCAGCAGCGCGAGGACGACGGTCAGCAGCGCGGCAATCAGCGCCACGATGACGATTCCGCCAATCGCACTGCTGTAGTGCTCGCCGGCGGCCTTGGAAGCGCTCCTGGCGTCGGCGGCGTTGATCGCGATCAAGCGGTTCAACTGCTCACCCATCTGGTCGGTGCCGTCCTTGATCCGGGTGTTGATCAACTGGCGCAGCTCATCCAGCTTGTCCTGGCGCGACAGTTCGAGCATCTCCTTCTGGGCTTGCAGGTAGTTGTCCAGGGTTGCGGCAAAGCTGCGGTACAGCGCCGCCTCTTCCGGCCCCGCCGGCAGCGCCGCGTAACTGGCCTGGGCCTGTCGGGCCTGGTCCACCAGCACGCCGATGCGTGTCTGGGCTTCCTGGAGGCCCGCCGGTTCACGGTTCACCAGCACGCGAAAGGACAGGATCCGCAGGCGCAGGACGCTCTCGGTGAGGTTGCCGAGAAAACCGACACTGGGCAGCTGGTTGCTTTCCATGTCGATGGAGGCCTCGCGGATGATCGACATGCGGTTGACCGCAAACACACCCAGCACGACCACCAGCAACGCGATGAAGGCAAAACCGAGGAAGGCTCGAGGAGCAATATTCAGGTTACGCAAAGACATAGGGCGACTCTCGGAAGAGAACAGGCGACGAGCATCCATGCCAGTGATCCGTCAGGCGTGCCAGAGGCCACGCCAGCGGTGGGCACCGGGGCGATCCAAGTCTCCGGGCCTGTCAGGAATATCGGCCGAAGCGGCGCTTTCATAGGGCTGGACGGTGAAAATATTTCTAAATATGACCCGGGTTTCGCGGTGGCTGCACAGGAACGCGAAGTGAATCGATTAAGCCAGCAAACGCCAGCAGCCGCCGCCTGCTCACCGCGCCTCGAAGGCGCCAGCGCCCCCATGAAAAGTGCAAGTCATTCACCGAAAAAGCCATTTTGTCGCACCCCGCGCCTGCCCATCATGGCTCCAGTCGATAAAAACAACGCCGAGACTGGATATGAAACCTGAAGACTTTCGTGCCGCAACCAACCGCCCCCTGACTGGCGCCGAATACCTGGCCAGCCTGCGCGACGACCGTGAAATCTACATCTATGGCGACCGGGTCAAGGACGTCACCACCCACCCGGCCTTCCGCAACTCCGCAGCCTCCATGGCCCGCCTGTACGACGCCCTGCACGACCCGGCCACCAAGGAGCAATTGTGCTGGGACACCGACACCGGCAACGGCGGCTACACCCACAAGTTCTTCCGTTCGGCCAGAAGCCCCGATGAGCTGCGCCAGCAGCGCGACGCCATCGCCGACTGGTCGCGCCTGACCTACGGCTGGATGGGCCGCAGCCCCGACTACAAGGCCGCTTTCGGCAGCGTGCTGGGGGCCAACCCGGAGTTCTACGGCCAGTTCGCCGATAACGCCCGCACCTGGTACAAGCGCATCCAGGAAGCCTGCCTGTACCTCAACCACGCCATCGTCAACCCGCCGATCGACCGCGACAAACCGGTGGACCAGGTCAAGGACGTGTTCATCTCGGTGGACGAGGAAGTCGAAGGCGGGATCATCGTCAGCGGCGCCAAGGTGGTGGCCACCAACTCGGCCCTGACCCACTACAACTTCGTCGGCCAGGGCTCGGCGCAGCTGCTGGGGGACAACACCGACTTCGCCCTGATGTTCATCGCGCCGATGAATACCCGGGGCATGAAGCTGATCTGCCGCCCCTCCTACGAACTGCAGGCCGGCATGACCGGTTCGCCCTTCGACTACCCGCTGTCCAGCCGCTTCGACGAGAACGACGCGATCCTGATCATGGACAAGGTGTTCATCCCCTGGGAGAACGTGCTGATCTACCGCGACTTCGAGCGCTGCCGCCAGTGGTTCCCCCAGGGCGGGTTCGGCCGGCTGTTCCCGATGCAGGGCTGCACCCGCCTGGCGGTGAAGCTCGACTTCATCACCGGGCTGCTGGTCAAGGCCCTGCAGTGCACCGGCTCCCTGGAGTTTCGCGGGGTCCAGGCCCAGGTCGGCGAAGTGGTGGCCTGGCGCAACCTGTTCTGGTCCCTGACCGACGCCATGCACGGCAATGCCAGTGAGTGGATGAACGGCGTGTACCTGCCCAGTACCCAGGCGCTGCAGGCCTATCGGGTGCTGGCGCCCCAGGCCTACACCGACATCAAGAAGATCATCGAGCAGGTGGTGGCCAGCGGCCTGATCTACCTGCCCTCCGGTTCACGGGACCTCAAGGACCCGGTGCTCAACCAGTACCTGAGTACCTACTGCCGCGGTTCGGGGGGCATGGGCCATGAAGAGCGGATCAAGATCCTCAAGCTGCTGTGGGATGCCATCGGCACCGAGTTCGGCGGCCGCCACGAGCTGTACGAGATCAACTACGCCGGCAGCCAGGACGAAATCCGCATGCAGTGCCTGCGCCACGCCCAGGGCAGCGGCTCGATGAAGGCCATGACCGACCTGGTGGACAAATGCCTTGGCGACTACGACCTCGACGGCTGGACCGTGCCGCACCTGAGCAACCCGGACGACATCAACATGCTGGACCGTATCCGCCAGTAGCCACTGGCGCCCTGTAGGAGCTGGCTTGCCAGCGAAGGCGCCCGCCAGAGCAACACAAGGCTCAAGGCCCTCTTCGCCGGCAAGCCGGCTCCTACAGAAAAGGCCAAGGCCCACACATCGTCGTAGGAGCTGGCTTGCCAGCGAAGGCGCCCGCCAGAGCAACACAAGGCTCAAGGCCCTCTTCGCCGGCAAGCCGGCTCCTACAGAAAAGGCCAATGCCCACACGTCGTCGTAGGAGCTGGCTTGCCAGCGAAGGCGCCCACCAGAGCAACACAAGGCTCAAGGCCCTCTTCGCCGGCAAGCCGGCTCCTACAGAAAAGGCCAAGGCCCACACGTCGTCGTAGGAGCTGGCTTGCCAGCGAAGGCGCCCGCCAGAGCAACACAAGGCTCAAGGCCCTCTGCGCCGGCAAGCCGGCTCCTGCAGCACAATGCCCTGCGTCCATGAGGAATTCGTCATGTCCGAACTCGACCCCAAGCAACAAGCTTTCCGCAACGCCATGGCCCACATGACCGCCGCGGTCAACGTCATCACCAGCAACGGCGCGGCCGGCCGCTGCGGCATCACCGCCACCGCCGTCTGTTCGATCACCGACAGCCCGCCGACCCTGATGGTCTGCGTCAACCGCAACAGCGCCCTGAACCCGGTGTTCAAGGGCAACGGCCGCTTGTGCGTCAACGTCCTCAGCGGCGCACACGAAGAAGTGGCCCGGCATTTTGCCGGCATGACCGGGGTCGCCATGGACCAGCGCTTCGGCCTGCATCCGTGGCGCGACGGATTGCAAGCCCTGCCGGTGCTGGAAGGAGCCCTGGCGAGCCTGCAGGGACGCATCACCGAGGTCCAGGAAATCGGCACCCACTCGGTGATGCTGGTGGAGCTGGACGAAATCAGCGTGCTGGAGCAAGGCGATTCGCTGGTCTACTTCAGCCGCTGTTTCCATCGTCTGCAGCACCCCAGCCCGGCGGCTTGAGGTTCGCCTCGGCCGGTGGTGAAACTGCTGCTGGCCACCACTGCCTTTCTGCCCTTGCGCCAGGCTGCCGTCGCGGCGCCTGGCCGGGCGCCCCGCCAGCCTCTGGCGACGGTACAAGCCCTCCGCCACCTCCTGCATCTGTAGGATGGTGCTCCCGGCGCCAGACGCCGATACTTCTGCCCAGGCCCTGCCCACGCCCTCCCGGGCGCAACGGTCCTTCACCCCTTCCGTGACGAAAACAATAACAACGTCGCCCAGAGGTACAGACCCATGAACCATCCCGATCATGCACCGGCCAGCCAGCTGCAAGCCTTCAGCGAGCTGACCCTGGAACTGCAGCAACTGGCGCAAAACAAGGACCTGGAGCATCTGCACCCGCATGCCCTGGCGCGCATCAGCAAACTGCTGCCCTTCGACAGCGCCTGGTGGGGCCGCGCCGCGCTGATCGACGGCCTGCCGGATGAACACAGCTGCTACCTGTACCGCCTGCCGCCGAGCTACCTGCCGGACTGGCAATCCATCCGCCACACCGATGTCACCGTGGGCCGGGTCCACGCCGTGCCCGGGCAGGCGGTGATCGTCGACATGACGGACCCGGCCAACGGTCCCGGCCTCAACTGGCTGGGGCGCCTGTACCACATTGGCGAGCTGCTGTGCGTGGTGCACATCGACCCCCACACCCACCTCAGCAACCACCTGGCCCTGTACCGCGCCCCAGGCGCCCCGGGCTTCACCCAGGACGACTGCCACCTGCTGAACAACTTGATGCTGCACCTGGTGGCTGCCGTCTCGGCCAATCAGATCCGCACCCTGGTGGCCACCCGCGAGAAGCTCAGCCGTCCACGCAACCTGGCCCTGGCGGTGTGCGACCCACGCGGCGTGCTGCAATGCGCCGAGCGTGGTTTTGTCGACCTGCTGCTCAGCGAATGGCCGCGCTGGAGCGGCCCGCGCCTGCCGAGCGGGTTCGACATCGGCGGCTTCGAAGGCCAGCGGCTGCAGGTCGAATCCTCGGCCGTGGGCGACCTCTACCTGCTGGCAGCCCGCAGCCGCAGCCTGCTGCCCAAGCTCAGCCCCCGGGAAAACGCCGTCGCCCACTGCTTCGGCGACGGCAAGACCTACAAGGAAGTGGCCCGGGACCTGGGCATGTCGCCCAATACCGTGCGCCATCACATCCGCGCCATCTACAGCAAGCTCGGGGTCAAGGACAAGGCCCGGATTGCCCAACTGCTGCACGCCCCGCCTGACTGATCCCCTCTGAATATCGCCTTGCATTTGGCGGTCGTTCTTGACCGCCACGGGCAGCCTTTGCCCATTTTTCAGCCCACTGCCGTGTGCCGGCGAGCCGTTCGCCGAACAACAACTCCAACAAGAGACGCACCGCCCATGACAAGGATCCTCAGCCGCACCACCGCCGCCGTGGCGGGCACCCTGGCCAGCCTGTCGCTACAGGCCGCCGACCTCAACGCCCGGGACTTCTTCGCCGCCCCCGTGGGCACCAGCCTCGGGATGCTGTACCTGCCGGCCACCCGCGCCGGGGATTTCCACGGCCCGGCCGACAGCACCGGCAAGGCCGAACTGCGGGTCAATGCCATGGCCTACCGCCAGGTGTTCTTCAGTGACCTGTGCGGCACCCTGTGCACCCCGCAGTTCATCGTGCCGTTTGCCGACATCGACGCACGCCTGCCCGGTGCCGAGCACCACACCGGCGAAAGCGGCTTCGGCGACCCCCAGGTGGGGGGCACCCTGTTCTTCATCAACCAGCCGCAAACCCGTACCTACAGTGGGCTCTTGACCCTGATCACGCTGCCCGTGGGCGAGTACCACAGCCGCAACCCGGACGTCTCCCCCGGGGCCAACCGCTGGGGCGCGACCTTTGTCTACAACTACACCCAGGGCCTGGGCGAGAAGTGGGTGCTGGAGGCCAACCTCGAAGCCCAGCTCTATGGCACCAACGATGACTATTTCGGCAGCGACCTGAAGCAGGACCCGCTCTACCGCCTGCAGGCCTTCGCCTCCTACGACTTCACCCCCAGCACCTACGGCGCCCTGCGCCTGATCCACGCCGACGGTGGCGAACTGCGGATCAACGACCGGCGCATCGACGACACCCACAAGCGCTACACCCAGGTCGGGTTCGAGGTCGGGCACTGGCTGGACAAGCACAACCAGCTGATGTTCGGCCTGTCGCGCAACGTCGCCACCGACAACGGATTCGCCGGCACCGACGCCCTGCTGCGTCTGGTCCACGTGTTCTGACCCCCTTTGCCTTCGGAGCCTGCCCATGAACACCCGGAACCCTGCCTTGAGCGACACCCCGCAGATCACCCGCCAACCCCTGGGCCTGCTGGCGGCCATCGTGCTGTTCGCCGCCATCACCCCCGCCGTGCTGCTGATGGCCCCGGCCATCGCCGCGCAACTGGCCAGCCAGTGGCAGTTGAGCCCCACGCAGATCGGTGACCTGTTTTCCGCCGAACTGGGGGCCATGAGCCTGGCCACCCTGCCCGCCATCTGGTGGCTGAAACACGTCGACTGGCGCCGCGCAGCCCTGTGCAGCGCCCTGCTGTTCATCGTCGCCAACCTGCTGTCGATGCTCGCCCATGACTACTCGCTGCTGTTGATCGCTCGTTTCTGCAGTGCCCTGGCCGGCGGCTCGCTGATGATCATCTGCCTGGCCAGCGCCGCCGCCAGCCCGCGTCCCAGTCGCACCTATGGTTTCTGGGTGATGGGCCAGCTGGTGCTGGGCGCCATCGGTCTGAGCCTGTTGCCGATGCTCTTCGAGCGTTACGGCCTGGGCGCCTGCTACCTGCTCATGGCGCTGCTGATGGGCCTGTGCCTGCCCCTGGCCCGCTGCTTTCCCGCTGGCGCCCCACACCGCGCCGACAACGCTGCGGCAGCGCCCGCGATTTCCCGGGGCAAGGCGGTGCTGGGCATTCTCGGCATCCTCACCTTCTATATCAGCCTCAGCGGGGTCTGGACCTTTATCGGCGCCATTGGCAGCCAGTCCGGCCTCTCGGCCCAGGCCAGCGGCGACATCCTCGCCATCGCCACCCTGATGGGCATTGTCGGCGCGCTGTGCGCCACCCTGTGCGGCGACCGCCTGCCACGCAGCATCCTGTTGCTGCTGGGCTACGGCCTGATGGCGGCCTCGGTGCTGCTGCTCCTGGGGCAACCACAACTGGCGCGCTTCGCCCTGGCGGCGCTGGCGTTCAAGTTCACCTGGACCTTCATCCTGCCGCTGATCCTCGCGCGCATGGCCCAGATGGACCGCAGCGGCCGGCTGATGAACGCCTCCAACCTGGTGATCAGTGCCGGCCTGGCCATCGGCCCGACCCTGGCCGGGCGCCTGATCGAAAGCAGCGGCGGCTTCCAGCAACTGCTGTGGGCAGGCGCCGCGATCACCCTGGTGTCCCTGGCCCTGGTCCTTGGCTGCCGGCCCACTCACTGAATGACCTGCCCCGTCGGGGCCCGCCGGGCGCTCCAGACGCCACTGTTTCCTTGAACGATGGATATCGCCATGACCTGCAAAACCGCTTTTTTCTTCGATGAACTCTGCCTGTGGCACAGCGCCGGCCTGCACAGCCTGACCCTGCCGGTGGGTGGCTGGGTGCAGCCGCCGGCCGCCGCCGGACATGCCGAGTCACCGGAGACCAAACGCCGGCTGAAAAGCCTGATGGATGTTTCCGGGCTGACCCGGCAATTGCACCTGCGCAGCGCCCCTGCGGCCACCGAGGAAGACCTGCTGCGCGTCCACGGCGCCGACTACCTGCAACGCTTCAAGGCCCTGAGCGATGCCGGTGGCGGCCACCTGGGGGACGAGGCACCGGTGGGCCCGGGCAGCTATGAAATCGCCAAGTTGTCGGCCGGGCTGGCCATGGCCGCCGTGGACGCGGTACTCAGCGGCGAGGTGGACAACGCCTACTCCCTCTCCCGTCCACCGGGCCATCACTGCACCGCCGACCAGGCCATGGGGTTCTGTTTCCTAGCCAATATCGCGATTGCCATCGAGGCCGCCAAGGCCCGCCGCGGGCTGGGCAAGGTGGCGGTCATCGACTGGGACGTGCATCACGGCAACGGTACCCAGTCGATCTTCGAGGAGCGCGCCGACGTGCTGACCCTGTCCCTGCACCAGGACGGCTGTTTTCCTCCGGGCTACGGCGGTGAGGAGGATCGCGGGCGCGGCGCCGGCCTGGGCTGCAACATCAATATCCCGCTGCTGCCCGGCAGTGGCCACGACGCCTACCTGCAGGCGATGCAGCGCATCGTGCTGCCGGCCCTGGAGCGCTTCGAGCCGGAACTGATCATCGTCGCCTGCGGCTACGACGCCAATGCCGTCGACCCGTTGGCGCGGATGCTGCTGCACAGCGACTCCTTCCGTGAAATGACCCAGTGCCTGCGGGACGCCGCCGAGCGCCTGTGCGCCGGGCGCCTGGTGCTGGTGCATGAAGGCGGCTACTCCGAGGCCTATGTGCCCTTTTGCGGGCTGGCCACCCTGGAGGCGCTGTCGGGCATTCGCACCGCGGTCGACGACCCGATGCTGGCGTTCGTGCGTCAGCAGCAACCCAAGGCCGACCAGGAGAACTTCCAGCGCCAGTTGCTGGAGCGCCAGGCCCAAGCCATAGAGGCTGCCGCTGGCTAACCCCCGTCGAACGGGTGGCTGCCGATCATCGGCCGCCACCTGGCCGTCTGCATCCTTCCTCCTGCCTCTGGCCGCAACGGCCTCTTCAACCACCTGCCGGCTCGCCCAATCGTGCTGCAGGAGCCGGCTTGGCGGCGCAGGCATCCTCCCTGTTTCGGACATTGGTCTCGGCAAAGCTGAAAGGTTTCCTATCCTCTCCTCAGCTACATGATCGTCAGGCCCAGCACCTCAATACCTAATAACCCTGCGTGCCGCTGCGCCCCTTGCCTCGAAGGCCGGGTGAACTGCGCGCAGGGGCCTGTCTGTCTGCTTGTCCGACCCCCTCGATGCCGGCGCCGTCCGGCAACGGGTCATTGGTGTTCCCGCTAAGACAAAGGAGATGTCCATGCACCGCAAGACCAAGGATTACCTCGACGAGATCAGCTTCTGGCACTGCGCCCGGAGCCGATTGCTGCATCGCGCGGCCCAGCTCCGGCATAACCCCGAAGCGCCAGTGCAACAAACCCCACCGCAACGCCCCAGGGAACCCCTGGATGACTTGTTGCAAAAGTGCGGCCTGGGAGAACTCTGCCGCTGTCCCGGACATGCCGAAGACAACTTGCCGGGCTACCCCCTCGACCCTTCGGACTGAGCACGATCCGGTGCGGGCAGCGCTCACTCCGGCAAGGGAGCCTGGGCCCGCGCCTCACTGGGTGTCTGCTGATAACGGGCCTTGAATGCCCGGGCGAAATGCGCCTGGCTGGCAAAGCCGTGGCGGTAGGCAATCTCACTGATGTCCAGGCTCGCTCCCGGGCTGCTGCACAGCAGCTGGCGGGCCTGCTGCAGGCGTTTCTCCAGGATGAACCGGCTGGGCACGGTGTCTTCCAGGGCAAACAGCCGGGCCAGGTGCCGGGGCGATACCCCGGTCTGGGCCGCCACCCGTTCGCAGCTCAGGGTCGGGTCCGCCAGTTGCTCATGGATGCACTGCTTGGCAGCCAGCAGGTAGGAGGCACTCAAGGCATTGATCGGACGCTCCCCCGCCTGCCCGGCGATGATGCTGGCCAGGAGTTCGAAGGCCTGCTCCTGGTAGGCATCGGCCTCGCCGCACAGCGGCTGCTGGAAGAACTCCCGGGTGCGCTCCCCGAGGGTGCGCAGCAACAGGCGCTGGACGCCGCTCTGCACGCTGATCTTCAACGGCCGCTCGAAACGCTTCAGGCAGCGCTCGGCAAACTGCTCCTGGGGAATGTCGAAGATGAACTGGCGCATCGCCCCGGAAAAGCCGAACAGGTAGGGCTTGTCGGTGCGGTACACCACCAGCTCGCCCGGCTCCAGGACCTGGCAGGCGCCGTCCTGGTAGAAGAACGAACCGCTGCCGGTGACCAGCGAGACGAAGATCGACTCCTTGGGCACGCCGCGAATCATCGAAGTGTCGCGCTCCACCACGTGTTCGTTGCCGACAATCCGCGCCAGGCGCATGGCCCCCAGTTGCAGGTTGTCCTGGCAGGCGGTAAAGCCGCCCTCGGCGTAGGAATTGCACTTGAGCCCCACCAGGGTGCTGGCGTTGTAGTCCTCCCAGAAGGTCAGGCGTTGATCGGGATCGACCGCCTGGGTACTGGCGTGCCGGGTTTCGAGCAAGGCGCATGGAGACATTGTTGTTCTTCTCATGGGCGGCGGGATATTCCCCGGACGGCAAGGCAGTGTCCGGGCACCTGGGGACCGCATGATCTGCGGGCTGCGGCCATTCATTAACATCTGAACCTTATACCCTGTCAACTGCAAACGCAGTGGGATCCGGTCGCGCCGACGGCTTCGCCGAGACGCTATCGCAAGTACGAAATATCCCGTCCGAAACAGACAAACAACCCGTCCGATCCGATCAAACCCCGCCCCTCCCAGCCGCCTAAAGTCGCAGTTGTAGCCCCCATGGCTGCCCCCTCGGGCAGTCCCTGGCTCCCCCCCTTATAAAAACAACCGAGGCCGACCATGCCTGAAGCCGCCACCCGTGAATTCTGGAAAGACCTGCAACCCATCGCCAATTGCTTCAAGCCCGATGCCAAGCCCGAGGTCTACCTACCCGACGCCGCCAGCGACGACCTGAGCCTGTACGTGCCCTTCACCGAAACCGTGTCCTCGCGGCCACTGTGGATCTCCCCCAGCGAGAACCGCTGGTGCGACATCCTGATGGCCCGCAGCGCCGGGCTGGTCAACCGCCATTACCACCCCCACGAAGTCTTCGCCTACACCCTGTCCGGCAAGTGGGGCTACCTGGAACACGACTGGACCGCCACCGCCGGCGACTTCGTCTACGAGACCCCGGGCGAAGGCCACACCCTGGTGGCCTACGAGCATGAACAGCCGATGCGAGTGTTCTTCATCGTCAAGGGGCCGCTGATCTGGCTCGACGAACAGGGCGAGCCCGACGGCTATTTCGATGTGCACTCCTACATCGCCCTGTGCCGCGAGCACTACGAAAAGATCGGCCTGGGCGCGGCCCACATCGACACCCTGTTCCGCTGATCGCCGGCACTGCCTCCTCGGAGAACCACCATGGCTTATAAAAACAACAAGGCCGGTTACGAGAACACCTTGCTGGGGGTGCTGTTCCTGACCTTCGGCTTCGTCTTTTTCGATCGTCTGGCGCTGTCCTTCCTGTTTCCCTTCATGGCCGACGAGCTGCAACTGAGCAACAGCCACCTGGGCATGCTGTCCTCGGTGCTGGCCCTGGCCTGGGCCGTCTCGGGGGCCCTGGTGGGCGCCTGGTCGGACCGCCGCGGCGTGCGCAAGCCGCTGCTGATCGTCGCGGTGATCCTGTTTTCCCTGTGCTCGGCGCTGTCCGGGCTGGTCACCGGTTTCCTCAGCCTGCTGCTGTTTCGCGCCATCATGGGGCTGGCGGAAGGGCCGATCCTGCCGCTCTCGCAATCGCTGATGGTCGAAGCCTCGTCGCCCCATCGCCGGGGCTTGAACATGGGGTTGCTGCAAGGTTCGGCCGCTGGCCTGCTGGGCGCGGTGATCGGCCCACCGGTGCTGATCGCCCTGGCCGAAGCCTATGGCTGGCGCCATGCGTTCATCATTTCGCTGGTGCCGGGCTTGCTGATTGCCCTGTTGATCTGGCGCTACGTACGGCCCGATCCTCCCCGTGCCGAACCCCAGGCCCAGAACGTCGCCAGCGGTGCCGGTGGCCAGCGGCTGGCACTGCTCAAGAGCCGCAACATCGTGCTCTGCACCCTGATCAGTTGCTTCTTCCTGACCTGGTTCATCGTGCTGATCTCCTTCACCCCGACCTTCCTGGTCAAGGTGCGCGACTACAGCCCGGCCAGCATGGGCACCATCATGAGTTGCCTGGGTGCAGCCTGGGTGCTCTGGGGCTTCGGCGTACCGGCGATTTCCGATCGCATCGGCCGCCGCCCGACCCTGGTGCTGTTCTCGCTGATTGCCGCCTGCTGCCCCATGGCCCTGCTGTTCGCACCCTCGCCGCTGATTCTCGGGGTGCTGATGCTGCTGACCTACACCGGCCTGGGCTGCTTCACCCTGTTCATGGCCACCATTCCGGCGGAAACCGTGCCCCGGGAAGTCATGGCCACCGCCCTGGGCATGATCATGGGCATCGGCGAGCTGGTGGGCGGCTTCGTCGCGCCGACCATCGCCGGGTTCGCCGCCGACCGCTTCGGCCTGTCGATCGTCATGTGGATGTCCTGCGGCGGTGCCTTGCTGGCCGCCGTGCTGGCGCTGTTTCTCAAGGAAACCGCGCCGGCGGTGCTGGCCCGTCGACACCCCCGACACGACCCTCTCGCTCCTGCCACCTCCCTTCGAGGAAACCAGCCATGAACGCACTGCGTTGGCACGCCGCCCGCGACCTGCGCTTGAGCCAGGTGCAACCGCGCCAGCCCGGCGCCGGTGAAGTCCTGTTGCAAGTCGCCTACTGCGGCATCTGCGGCAGCGACCTGCATGAGTACGCCGATGGGCCTCACTCCATTCCCCAGGAGGTCGCCCATCCGTTGTCCGGCTGTCGGGCACCGCTGACCCTGGGCCACGAATTCTGCGGCCAGGTGATTGCCCTGGGGCCAGGGGTCGATCCGCACCTGCTGGGGCAGCGGGTGGCGGTGGAACCGGAATACCGTTGCGGCGAATGCAGCTACTGCCGCATGGGCCAGTACAACCTCTGCCAGTCCATGGGCTTTATCGGCCTGATGGGCGACGGCGGCTTCGCCGAACAGGCACTGGTGCCCAGCTACATGCTGCACCGCCTGCCGGACAACGTCAGTTTCAAGCAGGCCGCGGTGCTGGAGCCTGCGGCGGTGGCCTTGCATGCCTTGAACCAGAGCAGCCTGATGGCCGGCGACAGTTGCGCGGTGTTCGGCCTGGGGCCCATCGGCCTGTTGCTGATCCTCCTGGCACGCTTGCGCGGAGTGGAACGCATCTACGCCGTGGACCTGGACCCGCAGCGCAGGCGCCTGGCCCTGGAGTTCGGCGCCTCGGCGGCCCTGGATGGCCGCGCCCCGGACCTGCGGCAACGGCTGCGGCAACTCAGCGACGGCGGCCTCGACAGCGCCTTCGAAGCCGCCGGCAGCCAGCAGACCCTGAGCCACGCCCTGCACTGCCTGCGCAAAGGTGGCGAAGCGGTACTGGTGGGCTTGATGGGCGAAGTGAGCCTGGATGCCTTCCACCTGGTGAACAACGAACTGCGCCTGCTCAGCAGTGTCGGCTACCGGCATGTCTACCCCGACCTGATCGAGCTGCTGGCCCGGGGACGCCTGGACCTGTCCCGGGTGGTGACTCGCTGCCTGGCCCTGGAGCAGGCGGTCGAACAGGGCTTTGAAGCCCTGCTGCAAGACAAGAGCCAGATCAAAGTGCTGGTCAACCCGACACCGGCCCTGGCCGAGGCCTGATTCGCCGGTGTTCGACACTCAAGACAAAAACAACAAGAAACGAGTACCCGAGATGAACCTTTCCTATGCGCTGTGCCCGCTGCTGGCAGCCTTGCTGCTGCCCCTCGATTGCCTCGCCGAGGCCCCGACCGAGTCCCGCTCCGGCCCCCTGGCCGGCCTGGGCGACTACCTGGCCGACCAGGGCATCAGCCCCCATGTGCAGTTCCTCAGCCTGGCGATGAAGAACCTCGATACCGGCCCCCGGCCCCACAGTTTCGGCAACAGCGGCGACCTGTTCGTCGGTGCCGACTTCAACCTGCAGACCCTGGCCGGCCTCGACGGCGCAGCCCTGCACTTTGAACAGACCCTGTTCATTCTCGACCACCAGACCGGCGTGCCCACCTCGCGCAATTGGCAGGGCGCCGCCGGCAGCTACTTTGCCGGCGCGCCGATCCACAACGACCTCACCAGCAACCAGCTGAGCCTGCTGACCTACCAGCAGACCTGGCTCGACGGCCAACTGGACCTGAGCCTGGGGCGCACCAACGCGCGGCGCTACTTCTACATCTACAACTGCGAAAGCACGGTGACCTGCAACGACCCGATCATCGACGCCTCCACCGGCATCCTGCCGCCACCCTACGGCAGTTGGGGCGGCTACCTGAAGTACCAACTGACGCCCCAGTGGTACCTGCATGGCGGCGCCTTCGAGTCCAACCCGGTGGACTACCTGAAGAAGCGCAAGGGCCTGGATTTCAGTACCGACGACGCCAGCGGCACCAGCCTGCTGCTGGGCCTGGGCAGCCAGAACCGCGATGCCTACAGCTCCCACTACGAGCTCAACGGCTACTACAACACCGCCAAGCAAGTGGACCCGCTGACCGGGGCCATGGACTTCGGCACAGGCGGCGCCTTCTTCAAGTTCCAGCAGTCGCTGTGGCGCGCCGACGCCGGCCAGGGCAGCGCGCCCCAGGCCCTGCTGCTGTTCGGCTCGCTGTCCGCGGCGGCCGATGACAAGCAGCCCTTCAGCCAGTTCGCCGAGGCCGGCCTGACCTACCTCGCGCCCTTCGACCGGCCCCGGGACAAGCTCAACCTCAAGGCCAGCTACCTGCGCCTGAATGACCACCAGTTGCGCTTCCAGCAGCAGGCGCGGATCGCCAATGGCGGCGACCCGCGCCGGGGCGAGCCCAATGTCTACGCCCTGGAAGCCAACGCCCACATCGCCCTGACCCGGCAACTGGCCCTGGAGCCCAGCGTCCAGTACCTGATCAACCCGGACAACTTCTACAACCCCGAAGCCCGCGAGCTGAGCGGCAACGGCTTTGTCGTCGGCCTGCAAGCGACCCTCGACGTCGGCTCGCTGCTGGGGCTCTGAGATGGATTTCTTTGACTGCCTGCGAGGTACCCCCCATGAATGAAAGCGCTCCCCAGACCTTCGACTACATCGTGGTCGGTGCCGGCTCCGCCGGTTGCGTGCTGGCCAACCGCTTGTCCGCCGACCCCAGGCTCAAGGTCTGCCTGATCGAGGCCGGCCCCAGCGACCGCACGCTGCTGCCCGCCGCCTATGTACGCGTGCCGGCGGGGATCATCCGCCTGATCGCCAACCCGCGCTGGAACTGGATGCATCAATTCAGCGCCCAGGCCGACAGCGGCGAGCGGCCCATCCCCTGCCCGCGGGGCCGGGTCTGGGGCGGCTCCAGCGCAATCAACGGCATGATCTACATCCGCGGCCAGCGCCAGGACTACGACCGCTGGGCCGCCGCCGGCAACCAGGGCTGGGCCTATGACGAACTGCTGCCCTACTTCAAGCGCTCGGAACGCTTCGAACCGGGGGCTTCGCCCTGGCACGGCCAGCACGGCGAACTGAATGTCGCCAAGCAGCGCAGCCTGAGCCCGGTCAACCCGGTGTTCTTCGAGGCTGCCGCGGAGCTGGGCTGGAACTACAACGAGGACTTCAACGGGGCGGACCAGGAAGGCTACGGCCCCTTCCATGTCACCCAGATCAATGGCGAGCGCTGCAGTGCGGCCCGGGCCTTCCTGCACCCGATCCTGCAGCGCGAGAACTTGACGGTCCTGAGTTCCACCCTGACCCACCGAGTGCTGCTGCAAGGCCAGCGCGCCAGTGGCGTGGAAATCAGCCAGGATGGCCAGGTCCGGCAGTTGCAGGCGCGCCGCGAGGTGATCCTCTGCGCCGGGGCGATCAACTCGCCGCAACTGCTGCTGCTCTCCGGCATCGGCGCGGCCGAGGAACTGCAACCCCATGGCATCGCCCTGCGCCATCCGTTGCCGGGGGTCGGGCACAACCTGCAGGACCACCAGGACATCGTGCTGATGTACCGCAGCGATCCGGAGCTGGGCTACGGCCTTTCGACCAAGGGCCTGCTGCCCCTGGCCCGCTCGCCCTGGCAGTACCTGGCCCGGCGCCAGGGCCCGCTGAGCTCCAATACCGTGGAGTCAGGGGCCTTCCTGCGCCTGAACCCCGCGGATGAAGTGCCGGAGCTGGGGCTGATCGTCGCCCCGGCGTTGAAGAACCAGCCCCAGCGCCTGATTCCCGTGGGCCATGGCATCAGCCTGCACGTGGCGGTCATGCACCCGCAAAGCCGTGGCCGGGTGCGCCTCAACTCGGCGGACCCGCACGACAAGCCGCTGATCGAGGCCAACTTTCTCAGCCACCCGGAAGACCTGCGCAAGCTGGTGGCCGGTTTTCACCTGGTGCGCCAGCTGGCGGCGACCCGGGCCTTCTCCCAACGCCTGCAAGGCGAACTGGTGCCCGGCCCGCAGGTGCAGAGCCAGGAGCAGATCGAGCAATGGATCCGCCACAACCTGGGCACGGTGTTCCACCCGGTGGGCAGCTGCAAGATGGGCTCAGATGAATACGCCGTGGTGGACGATCAGTTGCGCGTCCACGGCCTCGACGGGCTGCGGGTGGCAGATGCCTCGATCATGCCGAGCCTGATCACCGGCAACACCAATGCGGCGGCGATCATGATCGGGGAAAAGGCTGCAGACCTGCTACTGGGCCGCGCCATGCCAGTTCTGGACACCCTCACCCAGCCTGCACAACCGGCACCGTCGCAGGCCATCGGCTGAAAAGCATCGAAGGGGCGCCCGGGACGGCTTCTGGACCTGCGTGGGTGAGTCCTGGCGCCCCACACCTGCCACCGGCGGTTGAGCCAGGCAAGCCGTCTGCGCAACAGCCAAGCTCATTGCGCAACCGGTGGCGCGCTGCTCCACAACCGCGGCCAGTCCGACGAGGGCAGGCCGTTGCAACTCGGCATCTGGCGGTAATCCGTGAGCTGGAAGCCTTGGCCGTCGAACAGCCAATGCCCGGTTTCGCCACAGTCACCGATCCCCCGCGCCAGATAATAGGTGCTCAGCACCCCGGTCCCGGAGTCGTAGTGAGCACCGCCCGAACCGTCGGCGTTGCCCATGGGCAAGGCCTGCCGCTGCAGCGCCTCAAGGTGCGGCGGGTTGCTGCGCGACCAACTGCTGATCAGGTAATCGCAGGTGTAGGCCGCGCATTCGCTCAGCACCACGCTCAATGCCCGGCGCGCGGTCAGCGGATAGACCTCGACCTGCGGCTCGAGCACATAATCCTCATCGTCATTCGGGGTCCCCGGAGAGGCGAGTTTCAGCGCCGCCGCCGAAATCTGCCTGCGCTCCTGCGCCGTCAACTCGGGGGCTCGTGGATATCCGCGCAGTTGTACCGGCTGCGCTCGCGCCGGCACCTCGCTGGCCAGGCGCGGGCCTGGACGCCACAGCGCGGTCACGCCCCCCACCCGGCCCTGTACCGCGTCCATCAACAGCAGCGCGGCCGACAGCCCGTCCAAAGGCACCCGCGCCTCATCGCTGCCTGGCAGTTTCAGCTCCTGGCCATTGCGCAACTGCTCCAGCCATTGGCGAACCCTGATCGGGTCGTTGACCTCATAGCGGGTGACTTCGTTCTGCTCGGCGGTCTTGCCTGGCAGAGGCACCAGCGCGTCCAGCAACTGCGGCTCCAGCGGCACGCCGTCGACCAGCAGCGTCGACAGCGGCATAGGCTCGCCACGCTGGTCCAGGCGTATCTGCAAGGCGTCATCGGCACCGGCACGCCGCAGGATATGCAGGGTCAGGCTGCGGTACTCCACCCCGTACTGGCCGGAGGGGGCGCTGAGGGCGTGGCAATCGCGCAGGTTGTCGCAACCGGTGATCCATTCCTTGCTCTGGCGCAGCAATGGCACCTTTTCCCCAGCGCTCTGCGCCAGCGCCTGAACACTGCAGGCCGTCAGCAGAACAACCATCAGGGCACGCTGCACCATGGGACGTTTCCTTGTCGGCTAAAAGCGCCGATTGTCCCATGCGCGGTGTTGCGCGCCCCAGTACTTTCATCCTCAGGACGAGGTTTTTTCTGCGCCCTGGCGCAAGCGGTACTCGCCCGGCGCCAGCTTGGCGTAACGCTGGAAGAAGCGGCTGAAATAGGCCGGGTCCTTGAAACCCAGCTGGTAGCAGATGTCATTCACCGAACTGCTGGTGAACAGCAGCAGGCGCTTGGCCTCCTGCATCAGGCGCTCGTACACCAGGCGCTTGGAGGGCAGGTCGGCAATGCGCCGGCAGACATCGTTGAGCCGCGCCTCGGTGACCCCGAGGCGCTCGGCGTAGCGGCCCAGGGGCCAGTGCTCCAGGTAGCGGGCCTCGATCAGCTCGTTGAAGCGGTGGAAGATCTGCAAGTCTTCATGGCGCGCCGGACGGGCCTTGAGGGAGTTGGCCGAAAGCCTAAGCAGGCTGATCATCAGCAGCCGGGTCAGGGCTTCCAGGGCCGGCTCGCGCCCGGCCCCCTGCCCCGCGATCTCCTGCTGCAGTTCATCGAACAAGCACTCCAGGCGCCGCACCTCGCCGGCGAACTCCGGCCCCAGGCGCGCCAGGGCCACGCACACCGGCGGTACCAGGGGCCCGGAAGCCAGGGCCGGATCGGCGCCAATCAACTCCCACACCAGCTGCTGGCGCACGGTGAGCACATGGCCTTCGCTGTCGGCCTCGGTGACGAACGCATGGGGAATGGTCGGCGGGGTGAGAAAGAACATCGGCCCCGACTCCAGGTATTGCTGGTCATCGAGGTAGACCCGCACCGCACCACTCTGCACGTAGTGCACCTGGAAGAAACGGTCGTGACGGTGCACCGGCATGTTGCGGCCGAAGAACCCGGCCAGGTTGCTCAGCTTGTCGTAGTGCACCTGGGCATCGGCGTAGCGCTGGTCGTAGACCTGGCCGATGTTGATGTTGGGAATCGGTTGGCGTGGGTTCATGGCGCCCTTCTGTTTTTATTTTGCTGCACGCGGACCGTCGCCATCCTGCGGGATTCGCGGCCTGCCTGCCAGTGCCCGAGCCCCGGTGCAGGACAGCCGCTTGACGATCGTTAACATATTAAATATAACGTTAACACATTAACGAATTCACCCCGCCACCGACAAGGGCAACGCGGGCCACAGACACCAGGAACCAGGAGACGCGCGATGAGCCGTGCACTGATCGACCACGCCGGCGGCACCCTGTTCGGCGTTGCGCTGAACTACCAGGGCTTGCTGCAAAGCCATCTGCAGAGCTTCAGCCAGCCGCCCTACCAGCAGCCGCCGGTCAAGCCGGTGCTGTTCATCAAGACCCCCAACACCCGCAACAGCCATGAAGCGCCGGTGGTGTTTCCCAAGGGCGTCGAACGCCTGCAACCGGGCCCGGCCCTGGGGGTGGTGATCGGCAAGCGCGCCAGCCGCGTGAGCGTGGAGCAGGCCCTGGAACATGTGGCCGGCTACACCATCGTCAACGAGTTCAGCCTGCCGGAAGACAGCTACTACCGCCCCGCCGTGAAAGCCAAGTGCCGGGACGGTTTCTGCCCCATCGGCCCGCAACTGGTGCCGGCCACCGAGGTGGCCGATCCCCATGCACTGGACATCGAGCTGTGGGTCAACGGCGAACGGGTGCAGCACAACAGCACCGCCAACCTGGTGCGCAGCATCCCCCAGCTGATCGCCGAGATCAGTGAGTTCATGACCCTGCACCAGGGCGACGTGCTGATCACCGGCACCCCGGAAGGCCGGGTCGATGTACGCCCCGGCGATCGGGTCGAAGTGCAGATCAGCGGCCTGGGCCGACTCGCCAACCCCATCGTTGCCGAATGAGGAACTGACATGAAACACGCTCGCATCCGTTATCAGGGCCAGGTCCACGAGGCTCGGGTCACCGGCCCCAATAGCCTGGAGCTGGCCGATGGCCGGATCCTCGCCGAAGACCAGGTGCAGTGGCTGCCACCGGCCACCGGAACCTTGTTCGCCCTGGGCCTGAACTACGCCGACCACGCCGCCGAACTGGCCTTCAAGCCGCCCACCGAGCCCCTGGTGTTCATCAAGTCGCCGGGCACCTACACCGGCCACAACCAGGTCACCTGGCGCCCGGACAACGTCGCCTACATGCATTACGAGTGCGAGCTGGTGGCGGTGATCGGCAAGACCGCGCGCAACGTCAAGCGCGAGGACGCCCTGGACTACCTGGCCGGCTACACCCTGTGCAACGACTACGCGATCCGCGACTACCTGGAGAACTACTACCGGCCCAACCTGCGGGTGAAAAACCGCGACGCCACCACCCCGGTGGGCCCGTGGATCATCGACGCCGCCGAGGTGCCAGAGCCCAACAACCTGACCCTGCGCACCTGGGTCAACGGCGAGCTGCGCCAGCAAGGCACCACCGCCGACATGATCTTCGACATCCCCTACCTGATCGAATACCTGTCCGGTTTCATGACCCTGCAGCCGGGCGACATGATCGCCACCGGCACCCCCGAAGGCCTGTCCGACGTGGTGCCCGGCGACGAGGTGGTAGTGGAGATCGAGGGCATCGGCCGGCTGGTCAACCGCATCGTCAGTGAAACCGAATTCTTCACCCATCACGCCCACCCCGAGCCCACCGCCGTGGCCAAGGAGCACGCATAAATGATCAAGCACTGGATCAATGGCCGCGAGGTCGAAAGCCGTGAAGTCTTCACCAACTACAACCCCGCCACCGGCGAAGCCATAGGTGAAGTGGCCAGCGGCGGCGCCGAGGAAATCGCCCAGGCAGTGGCCGCGGCCAAGGACGCGTTTCCCAAGTGGAGCAACACCCCGGCCAAGGAACGGGCGCGGCTGATGCGCCGCCTGGGGACGCTGATCGAAGAGAACGTGCCGCACCTGGCGGAACTGGAGACCCTGGACACCGGCCTGCCGATCCACCAGACCCGCAATGTGCTGATTCCCCGGGCCTCGCACAACTTCGATTTCTTCGCCGAGGTCTGCACCCGCATGGATGGCCACAGCTATCCGGTGGACGACCAGATGCTCAACTACACCCTCTACCAGCCGGTCGGCGTGTGCGCCCTGGTGTCGCCGTGGAACGTGCCGTTCATGACCGCCACCTGGAAGACCGCGCCATGCCTGGCCCTGGGCAACACCGCGGTGCTGAAGATGAGCGAACTGTCGCCGCTGACCGCCAACGAACTGGGGCGCCTGGCGGTGGAAGCCGGGATTCCCCCAGGCGTGCTGAACATTGTCCAGGGTTACGGCGCCACCGCCGGCGACGCCCTGGTGCGCCACCCGGACGTGCGGGCGATCTCCTTCACCGGCGGCACCGCCACCGGCAAGAAGATCATGCAGACCGCCGGCCTGAAGAAGTACTCCATGGAACTGGGGGGCAAGTCGCCGGTGCTGATCTTCGAGGATGCCGACCTGGAACGGGCCCTGGACGCCGCGCTGTTCACCATCTTCTCGCTGAACGGTGAACGCTGCACCGCCGGCAGCCGGATCTTCATCCAGGAAAGCGTCTACCCGCAGTTCGTCAAGGAATTCGCTGCCCGGGCCAAGCGCCTGATCGTTGGCGACCCGCAAGACCCCAAGACCCAGGTCGGCTCGATGATCACCCAGGCCCACTACGACAAGGTCACCGGCTACATCCGCATCGGCATCGAGGAAGGCGCGACCCTGCTGGCCGGCGGCCTGGAACGCCCGGCCAACCTGCCGGCGCACCTGGCCCGCGGGCAGTTCATCCAGCCCACGGTGTTCGCCGACGTGGACAACCAGATGCGCATCGCCCAGGAAGAGATCTTCGGCCCGGTGGTGTGCCTGATCCCGTTCAAGGATGAGGCCCAGGCCCTGCAACTGGCCAACGACACCGAATACGGCCTGGCCTCCTACATCTGGACCCAGGACATCGGCAAGGCCCATCGCCTGGCCCGGGGCATCGAGGCCGGCATGGTGTTCATCAACAGCCAGAACGTGCGCGACCTGCGCCAGCCCTTCGGCGGCGTCAAGGGCTCGGGCACCGGCCGTGAAGGTGGCGAGTACAGTTTCGAGGTGTTTGCCGAGATCAAGAACGTCTGCCTCTCCATGGGCAGCCACCACATCCCGCGCTGGGGCGTGTAGGAAGCGCTTGACGATCTCGCGGGCGACGGCACTTTTGACGCATCATCAGCCACGCGCCGCAGATCGTTGACAGGTTCGAGGATCGACAACCGTCCCGGACCACACCCACAACAAGATGTTTCAGGAGAAGCACCATGGGCGAAGTCGTCATGGCCGCCAAGGTCTGCCACGTACCATCGATGTACCTGTCCGAACTGCCGGGCAAGCACCACGGCTGCCGCGCGGCGGCCATTGCCGGGCACAAGGAGATCGCCCGCCGTGCCCGTGAGCTGGGCGCCGACACGGCGGTGGTGTTCGATGTGCACTGGCTGGTCAACAGCGGTTACCACATCAACTGCGGCGAGGTGTTCAACGGCACCTACACCAGCAACGAGCTGCCGCACTTCATCAAGAACATGACCTACGACTACCAGGGCTGCCCGGAACTGGGCGAGCTGATCGCCGCCGAGGCCAACGCCGCCGACGTGCGCACCCTGGCCCACAACATCCCCAGCCTGGAGCTGGAGTACGGCACCCTGGTGCCCATGCGCTACATGCACATGGACGTGCCCGCCGCCGAGCACTTCAAGGTGGTGTCGATCGCCGCCTGGTGCGCCTGGCACAGCCTGCAGGACAGCTTCACCTTTGGCGCCGCGGTGCGCCGGGCGATCGAGAAGAGCGACCGCAAGGTCCTGGTGCTGGCCTCCGGCTCCCTGTCCCACCGCTTTTCCAACGACCGCGACGCCGAAGCCAACATCCACCAGTGGACCCGGGAGTTCGACAAGCAGGTGGACCAGCGGGTGGTGGAACTCTGGCAACAGGGTCGCTTCCGCGAGTTCTGCGCCATGCTCCCGGACTACGCCGAACACTGCTACGGCGAGGGCAAGATGCACGACACGGCGATGCTCCTGGGCCTCTTGGGCGGTCCCGAGTACAACCGCCCGGCCGAGATCGTCACCCCGCTGTTCGGCAGCTCCGGCACCGGCCAGATCAACGCCATTTTTGAAGTTTAAGAGCAGCTGCGAGCGTTCAGCTACAAGCTGCAAGACCACACAGAGGCTGCGTTGAACTGCAAGCCACAAGCCGCAGGAGACCCCTCTTGCCGCGTGTGGCTTGCCCCTTGCCGCTGCCTGCGAAGGAGGCTCCCGTGCCGCATTTCATCGCTGAGTACACCGACAACATCGAACAGGCCGCCGATCTGCCCGGGCTGTTCATCAAGGTTCATGACTACCTGGGGGCCAGTGGCGTGTTCCCCCTGGGTGGAATCCGCAGCCGCGGGGTGCGCCTGGACACCTGGCGCATGGCCGACGGCAAGCACGACTACGCCTTTGTCCATATGCGCCTGCAGGTCGGCGCCGGGCGCGACCTGGCGACCCGCCGACAGGTGGCCGAGGGGCTGTTCGAGATCATCAAGGCGCATTTTGCCGAGCTGCAGGCGCAGCGGTTGCTGGCCCTGTCGTTCGAGATGAGCGAGCTGGATGCCGAGCTGAACTTCAAGCACAACAACGTGCACGAGTTCCTGCGCGGACAGGCCTGAGCATTGTGCCGGCCCTTGCGCCGGCCAGCCGGCTTCCGGCACCTCCGTAGGAGCTGGCTTGCCAGCGAAGAGGCCCGCAAGCCCTGTACCCGCCCTGGCCCCGCCTTCGCCGGCAAGCCGGCGCCTACAAGAACAATAACGAGACCCTTGTCATGCCCTATGCCACCACCGCCGAGACCTCGCGCGCCGAGGTCAACGACTGCTATCGCAAGATCACCTGGCGGCTGATGCCGTTGTTGTTCGTCTGCTACATCTTCGCCCACCTGGACCGGATCAACATCGGCTTCGCCAAATTGCAGATGACCCAGGACCTGGGCTTCAGCGACAGCGTCTACGGCCTCGGCGCCGGCCTGTTCTTCGTTGCCTATGCGCTGTTCGGGGTGCCCAGCAACCTGGCCCTGGACCGGGTCGGGCCGCGGCGCTGGATCGCCTTCCTGATGCTGGTCTGGGGCTTGCTGTCCAGCGCGCTGATGCTGGTGGACAGCGCCTGGGGCTTCTATGTCCTGCGCTTTCTCCTCGGGGTCGCCGAGGCCGGTTTCTTCCCCGGCATCCTGGTGCTGCTCAACCGCTGGTTCCCGGCCAGCCGGCGTGGCCAGGTCACGGCCCTGTTCGCCATCGCCGTGCCCATGGCCGGAGTCATCGGCGGGCCCCTGTCGGGGTGGATCCTGGAAAGCTTCCACGACTTCGGCGGCCTGCGCGGCTGGCAATGGATGTTCCTCATCGAAGGCTTGCCCGTGGTGGTGCTGGGGCTGGTGGTGCTCAAGGCCCTGCCGGAAAGCATCGAGCAGGTGGACTGGCTGAGCGCCGCGCAGAAAACCCGGCTGTTGCAGGCGCTGCAACAGGAAGAACAGCGCAAGTCGATCACCCGTTTCAGCGACATCCTCAAGGACCGCCACGTCTGGCTGCTGGTGTGCATCTACTTCGCGGTGATGCTGGCGGTCAACACCATCGCTTTCTGGATGCCTACCCTGATCCACCACGCCGGCATCGCCCGGGACAGCAACGTCGGCATGCTCAGCGCCCTGCCCTACCTGGCCGGCTGCCTGTTCATGCTCGGCGTCGGCCGCTCCTCGGACCGCCTGCGCGAGCGCCGCTGGCACCTGGGGGTGCCGCTGCTGATGTCCAGCCTGGGCCTGATCCTCACCGGGCTGGCCCCGGAGAACCCCTGGCTGGTGATGTTCGGCCTGCTGGTCGCGGGCATGGGCGCCAGCGCCGCACTGCCGATGTTCTGGCAGCTGCCACCGGCGTTCCTGGCCAGCAACACCCAGGCCGCGGGCATTGCCCTGATCAGTTCCTTCGGCAGCGTCGCCGCCTTCCTTGCGCCGTACCTGATCGGCGTGGTGCGCGACGCCACCCAGAGCGCCAGCCTCGCCCTCTATGCCCTGGCCCTGCTGATCGCCCTCGGCGCCTGGCTGGTGCTGCGGGTACCGGCCCATATCGTCAACCCACGAGAGAAATAACCATGCTCAGCCCCTCGGATATCCAACAGGCTGCGGCGCGTCTCGACGCCGCCGAACGCAGCCGCGAACAGATCGGCCAACTGTCCCTGGAACACCCCGGCATCACCGTCGAAGATGCCTATGCCATCCAGCGCTGCTGGGTGGAACAGAAGATCCGCGACGGGCGCAAGCTGGTGGGCCACAAGATCGGCCTGACCTCCCGGGCGATGCAGGTGTCGTCGAACATCACCGAACCGGATTTCGGCGCCCTGCTGGACGACATGCTGTTCGATGAAGGCAGTGATATTCCGTTCCAGCGCTTCATCGTGCCCAGGGTCGAGGTGGAACTGGCGTTCATCCTCGGCAAACCCTTGAAAGGCCCGAACTGCACCTTGTTCGATGTGCTGGACGCCACCGATTGGGTGATCCCGGCGCTGGAGATCATCGACGCACGAATCCAGCAGCTGGACCCGCAGACCCAGGTCACCCGCAAGGTCTTCGACACCATTTCCGACAACGCCGCCAACGCCGGCGTGGTCATGGGCGGCCGCGCGGTGCGCCCGGGGGACCTGGACCTGCGCAAGGTGCCGGCGGTGCTCTACCGCAATGGGGTGATCGAAGAGTCCGGGGTCTCCGCCGCCGTGCTCAACCACCCGGCCAAGGGCGTGGCCTGGCTGGCCAACAAGCTGGCGGCCTACGACGTCGGCCTGGAAGCCGGGCAGATCATTCTTGGCGGCTCCTTTACCCGCCCGGTGGCGGCCCGTCCGGGCGACGTCTTCCACGTGGACTACGACCAGTTGGGCAGCATCGCCTGCCGTTTTGTCTGAGGAGAGCAGCATGGAGATGCCACTGAACCTGTTCAAGCAACGCCTGCAACAGGCCGAACCGCAGATCGGCCTGTGGCTCGGCCTGGCGGATGCCTACTGCGCCGAGCTGGCAGCCAACGCCGGTTTCGACTGGCTGCTGCTGGACGGCGAGCACGCCCCCAACGACCTGCGCAGCCTGCTGGCCCAGCTCCAGGCCATCGCGCCCTACGCTGCCCAAGGGATCATTCGCCCGCCCATTGGCGACACCGCACTGATCAAGCAACTGCTGGATATCGGCGCCCAGACCCTGCTGGTGCCCATGGTGGAAAGCGCCGAGCAGGCACGCCAACTGGTCCGCGCCATGCACTATCCGCCGCTGGGCGTGCGCGGAGTGGGCAGCGCCCTGGCCCGGGCCTCGCGCTGGAACAGCATTGGCGACTACCTGGATCAGGCCGATGCGCAGATGTGCCTACTGGTGCAGATCGAGAACCTCGAAGGGCTGTGCAACCTCGACGAGATTCTCACGGTGGACGGTGTCGACGGTGTGTTCATCGGCCCCGCGGACCTGTCGGCGGCCATGGGCCACCGCGGCAACCCCGGGCATCCGCAGGTGATCGCCGCCATCGAGGACGCCATCGTACGGATTCGCCAGGCCGGCAAGGCGGCGGGCATTCTCAGCGCCGATCAGCGCCTGGCGCGGCGCTGCATCGAACTGGGGGCGAATTTCGTCGCAGTGGGTGTGGACACCACGGTGCTGATGAAGGGCCTGCAAAGCCTGGCCGGACAGTACAAGGGCCTGGATACCCCCACCAGCGAGGGCGGGGTTTACTGACCGGCGGCTTGCCGGCGAAGGCGGCCTTATGGACGTTGCAAGGCTTGGGGGCCTCTTCGCTGGCAAGCCAGCTCCTACACCAAGGGGTAATGCGCGAGGATTTTCGTAGGAGCCGGCTTGCCGGCGAAGGCGGTCTTATGGGCGCCGCAAGGCTTGAGGGCCCCTTCGCTGGCAAGCCAGCTCCTACACCAAGGGGCATTACGCGGTTTTTTCGTAGGAGCCGGCTTGCCGGCGAAGGCGGTCTTATGGGCGTTGCAAGGCTTGAGGGCCTCTTCGCTGGCAAGCCAGCTCCTACACAAAGGGGTAGTGCGCGGGGTTTTTCGTAGGAGCCGGCTTGCCGGCGAAGGCGGTCTTATGGGCGTCGCAAGGCTTGGGGGCCTCTTCGCTGGCAAGCCAGCTCCTACAGGGCGATTATGCGGGGCGGCTGGCCAGGCGCCAGACCCGGGCAATGTCCGCCGCCCGCTCGCGCAACAGGCTCGGGGCTTCGCGGCAGGCCTGTTCCAGGCTCATGGGCCCGGACGTCAAAGCAAAGGCCGCGTCCACGCCGTGGGCATACATCTGCTGGTAACCCTCGCCCAGGGTGCCGGCGATGACGATTACCGGCACGCCATGCTCGCGAGCAATGCGCGCCACGCCAAAGGGCGTCTTGCCCCGCAGGGTCTGGGCGTCGAAGCGCCCTTCGCCGGTGATCACCAGGTCGGCATCGCGTACCGCCTGCTCCAGCCCCACCAGCTCAGCCACGACTTCCACCCCGGGGCGAAACTGCGCGCCGAGGAAGGCCTTGGCGGCAAACCCCAGGCCGCCGGCGGCGCCACTGCCCGGCTCGTCACGCACATCCCTGGGCAGCACCTGGGCACAGAGGTCGGCAAAATGCCCCAGGGCCTGGTCCAGTTGCTGCACCTGGTGTGGCGAGGCGCCCTTCTGCGGGCCGAAGATCGCCGAGGCGCCGTGTTCGCCACACAGGGGGTTGTTGACGTCGGCGGCGATTTCAAAGCGCACCTGGGCCAGGCGCGGGTCCAGGGCATTCAGTTCGATGCTGGCCAGATCGGACAGGGCCAGCCCGCCCCGGGGCAGCATCCGACCTTGCTGGTCGAGCAGTTTCAGCCCCAGCGCCTGCAGGGCGCCGGCGCCACCGTCATTGGTGGCGCTGCCGCCAATGGCCAGGATGATCCGCTGGGCACCTTCCTCCAGTGCAGCCTGGATCAGCTCGCCAGTGCCGAAGGTGCTGCTGGTACAGGCATCGCGCTGGCCTGGTGCGAGCAATTGCAGGCCACTGGCTTCGGCCATCTCGATGATTGCCGTGTGACTGTGGGGTAACCAGCCCCAGCGGGCCTCCACCGCTGCCCCCAAAGGCCCCTGGACCCGGGTGCTGCGCAGTTGCCCTGCACAGGCGGCGAGAATCGACTCCACCGTCCCTTCCCCGCCATCGGCCATCGGGCATAGCTGCACCTGGGCATCGGGCCAGGCATCGGCCAGCCCCAGGGCAATGGCCCGGGCCACGCCTTCGGCACTCAGGCTGTCCTTGAACGAGTCGGGGGCGATGATGATCTTCATGGGGCTATCTCCGGTTCTTGTGCCGCCATGCTGCCACTTGACGGCCCCGCTGACGCCGGTCCGCTGCACAAGAGTGCAGGCACTTTATTGTTCATTGCTACAACTGCGTCCCGCTGATGGCTAGGCAGGACCTGCGGCGTTGTGGGGCAGCAGTTGCACCCCCAGGTAGAGCGCCAGCATGCCGTCCAGACGCAAGGGGTCGACACCGCTGAGCTCGGCGATGCGCTCCATGCGATAGCGCAGGCTATTGCGGTGGATGCCCAGGGCGTCGGCGCAGGCCTGGCTCTGGCCGTCGTGGTCGCACCAGCAGCGCAGGGTCGCCAGCAACTGGCCGTTGTTGTCCTTGGCCAGGACCTTGCGCAAGGGCGTCAGCAACTCGTCCAGGGCATCGTCGTTGCGGTGGCGCCAGAGCATCACCGGCAGGCGGTAGCGATTGAGGGTCAGCAGCCGCGAATCCGGCAGGATGTCACGCCCGTAGGCCAGCAGGTCGCTGACCCGCCGGTAGCAGCGGCGCAGCCCCGACAGTCCGTCGGCCTGTCCGCCCACGGCCACCCGCAGGATGGTCCAGCCCTGGCCATCGAGCTTTTCCAGCAGGCGTGGATTGTCCAGGTTGAGGTTCGCCGGGCGGCACCAGAGCAACGAGGTCTTCGATGAGCTGACGCACCAGCTGTCGGGGTAGCGCGACAGCAGCCAGGCACTCAAGCCATCGACGCTCTGCCCCGGGGCCTGCTCCGCAGCCAGTTCGAACAGGTAGGGGGTTCGCGCCAGCTGCGGCTTGAGGCCCATCTGCCGGGCTTCGTCCACCAGTCGCGGGGAGTCGCCGCTGTCGCTCAGGAGCAGCGCCAGCAGGTCATCGCAGCGCTGCCTGCGCCACTGCTGCTCGGCCTGCTGGTGGCGCTGGCCCACCAGCATTTCGGCGGTCATGCGCACCAGCTCGGCGTAGGTGCGCAGCAGGGCCGGGTCGCCGGTGATACCGAGCACGCCAATCAGCCGCTGGTCATGCAGCAACGGCAAGTTGATGCCCGGTTGCACGCCCTTGAGCTGGCGTGCGGTGGGTTCGTCGATCTCCACCACCCGGCCGTTGGCCAGCACCAGCTGCGCGCCTTCGTGCCGGGTGTTGATCCGCTCCGGCTCGCCGCTGCCCAGGATCAGGCCCTGGTTGTCCATGACGTTGACGTTATAGGGCAGGATGGCCATCGTGCGGTCGACGATGTCCTGAGCCAGGTCATGATCCAGTTCGAACATGGGGAAGATCCTTCACAGCTGGGACGGCCCGCAGGTTATGCGGCGTTGTTCAGTGGCACAGGGTCGGTGGCCAATCGCTGTGCGCCGGCACAAAGACAGCGGCGCCCCGGTGACCGAGACTCTCAGGGCGGTCAAGTTACCCTTGCACCGCGAAAAATCATAATAAAGAGAGACACACCATGTCACAGAGCGCCGCTGCCCCACTGGCCCAGGCTGACGACAAGAACGCCGTCTACAAGCGCATCACCCTGCGCCTGATCCCCTTCATCTTCGTCTGCTACCTGTTCAACTACCTTGACCGGGTCAACGTCGGCTTCGCCAAGCTGCAGATGCTCGACGCCTTGAAATTCAGCGAAACGGTCTACGGCCTGGGTGCCGGTATCTTCTTCATCGGCTACGTGCTGTGCGGCGTGCCGAGCAACCTGGCACTGAGCAAGTTCGGCCCCCGGCGCTGGATCGCGCTGATGATGATCACCTGGGGCACCCTGTCCACCTGCCTGCTGTTCGTCACCACGCCCACCGGGTTCTATACCTTGCGCCTGTTTACCGGGGCCGCCGAAGCCGGCTTCTTCCCCGGCGTGGTGCTCTACCTCTCGCAGTGGTTCCCGACCTTCCGCCGCGGGCGGATCATGGCCCTGTTCATGTCGGCGATCCCGGTTTCCGGTCTGCTGGGCAGCCCGTTCTCGGGCTGGATCCTCAACCACTTCGCCGCCGGGCAAGGCGGCCTCGCCGGTTGGCAGTGGATGTTCCTGCTGCAGGGCATTCCCACGGTGATCCTCGGTGCCCTGGCGTTCTTCCTGCTCAGCGACAGCTTCGCCCACGCCAAGTGGCTGACGCCCGCTGAACGTGCGGTGCTGGAAGCCGACCAGGCGGCGGACCTGGCCAACCAGCCCAGGACCGCCAGTGATTCCCTGGTCGCGGTGTTCAAGAACCCGGCGATCTGGGCCTTCGGCCTGATCTACTTCTGCATCCAGAGCGGGGTCTACGCGATCAACTTCTGGTTGCCGTCGATCATCAAGAACCTGGGCTTCAGCGACAACCTGGTGATCGGTTGGCTCAGTGCCATCCCTTACCTGCTGGCCGCGGTGTTCATGCTGCTGGTGGGCCGCTCCGCGGACCTGCGCAAGGAGCGCCGCTGGCACCTGGTGGTGCCGATGCTGATGGGCGCCGTGGGCCTGCTGATTGCGGTGAACTTCGCCGCCAACCCGACCCTCGCCATCCTTGGCTTGACCCTCGCCACCATGGGCGCTCTCACCGGCCTGCCGATGTTCTGGCCGGTGCCCACCGCCCTGCTCAGTGCCGGCGCGGCCGCCGGTGGCCTGGCGCTGATCAACTCCATGGGGCAGATGGCCGGGTTCCTCAGCCCCTACCTCGTCGGCTGGGTCAAGGACAGCACCGGCTCCACCGATGCTGCGCTGTACCTGCTGGCCGGGGTGATTGTCGCCGGCAGCCTGCTGGCCCTGCGCATGACTCGCACCTTGCAGCGCTGAGCCCGTCCCCCCTGCAAAGCCCGTTCGAGTCCTGGCTCGACCGGGCTTTTTGATTGGCCGCTCAGGACGGTGCGCCGCCCTTTTCAAGGTAGTCGTGACTGGTGCTCAACTCCCCCGTGGCCGGAGTGTCCAGCTCCAATACCAGGCCACCGGGCAACTGCACGAACAGCTGCCAGATCCCCTCCTCCGGCACCCGCGCCACCTGATAGGGCAAGCCGCTGGTGCGCACCCGCTGCAACACGGTCTCGGCCGGTTCATCGGTGCTGAAGGCAATGTGGCTCAACTGCGGCGCGGGGCTATTGGCCTGCTCGATGACGTGCACCAGCGCCTGCTGGTCCTGGTAGAGCCAGCGCCCGGGAAAGGGAAAGGGCGGGCGCCTTCCCGACTGCAGGCCGAGCAGATCGGCGAAGGCTTGCTGCAGCCCCGCGCCCTGGGGGCTGTTGAATGCCAGGTGATCGAAGCGCCAGCTCATAACAGACCTCCGCCATCGACATCGATCAGACTGCCGCTGATGAAGCCGTTCTCCATGGCCAGGAGAAAGGCCGCCGCGACCTCATCGGCGTGTCCGACGCGGCCCACGGGCAGGCTCGCCGCGGTGCGAGCGAACATCGCTGCACGCTGTTCCTCGGACAGGCCGGCATAAGCCTCGGTATCGGTGACCCCGGGGCTGATGACATTCACCCGGCGCGGTGCCAGCTCCTTGGCCAGGTGCTTGCCCAGGGCCTCCAGCGCGGCATTGAGGGTGGTCTTGAGCACTTGCCCGGGGACCCTCTTGCGCGACAGCAACCCCGAGGTCAGGGTGATGCTGCCTTGGGCGGCCAGGTACGGCAGCGCCGCCTGGACCGCGCGCCATGCCCCCCAGAACTTCACCTCGAAGGCCTGCTGGGCCTCCAGCAGCCCCGTCTGCGCCAGGGGTTTGGCGTCGATGGCCGGACCGGCGCTGATCACCAGGTGGTCGAAAGGACCCACCGCGCGAAACAGCGCCTGGAGGCTATCGGCATCGGTGATATCCACCGCCAGGCTGCGGGCCGAGTCCGGCAGTTGCGCCTGCTGCTGTTGCAAGGCCTCAAGACGGCGCCCAGCCAGCACCACCCGCGCCCCGCGAGCCGCAGCCTGACGCGCCACGGCGGCGCCAATACCGCTCCCGGCACCGATCACCACCAGGGTCTGCTGGTGCAAGTTTGAGGGGGAAGAATTCATGCTGATCACCTGCTGCAAGTAAGAAGGATTGCATCTTCACTGCTTGCCAATCGAGGAAAAACCCCGTTAAAACGCAATGATCTTTAAAGGATTTTTATCAATGAGCTCGATCCTCGACCTGGAAATCTTCGTGCGCACCGCCGACGCCGGCAGCATTTCCGCCGCTGCCCGCTCTCTCGGCATGACCGCCGCAGCGGCCAGCATCGCCCTCAAGCGCCTGGAAACCCGGCTCGGAAGCCGCCTGCTGGCACGCTCCACCCGCAGCATGCGCTTGACCGAGGAAGGCCGCCGCTACCTGGAAAGCGTGCGCCTGGCCCTGGCCACCCTGGCCGATGGCGAACAGGCCCTTCGGCAACAGAGCCAGGGCCTGGCCGGGCTGCTGCAGCTGTCGGCGCCCTCGGATTTCGGCCGCAATGTCCTACTGTCCTGGCTCGATGAGTTCAAGGGCGAGCACCCGCAACTGCGCCTGCAATTGCGACTCAACGATCGCCATGCCGATCTGTTTCGCGACACCGTGGACGTCGCCCTGCGCTTTGGCGTGCCCGAGGATTCGAGCCTGGTGGCCCTGCCGATCCTTCCCGAGCACCGTCGTGTCGCCTGTGCCAGCCCGCAGTACCTGGCTCGCTGCGGCATGCCCAAGGCCCCCGAGGACCTGTCCCGGCACAGCGCCCTGCTCTACCTGCGCAACGGCCGCCCCTATGACAGCTGGCGGTTCAGCCGTGGCGAGGAAACCCGTGAAATCACCGTGCGCGGCGATTACCTGTGCGATGACGGCGAGGTGGCCCGGCGCTGGGCCCTGGCCGGCCATGGCATCGTCTACAAGGCCCGGCTGGATGTGGCCGAGGACCTGCGCGCCGGGCGCCTGGTGGCGGTACTGGGGCACTGGCAAGGGGAGCTGGCGCCGTTCAACCTGCTGTGCCCGCACCGCCTGCAGGTTTCCGAACGAGTGCGCCTGCTGCATGGCTTCGTGGCGCAGCGCTGCCAGGCACTGTGTCCATGACAGGCATTGCCGAACCGGGGCGTTGTGGTATCTGATGGTCGGTCCCGATGGCCGGAAATCCCCTGGCCACCCCTCTAGCACAAGGATTTCGCCCATGAGCTATCGCCTCCTCGGCCGTTCCGGCCTCAAGGTCTCCAGCCTGACCCTGGGTACCATGATGTTCGGTGAGCAGACCAGTACCGAAGACTCGCTGCGCATCATCGACAAGGCCTGGGACCAGGGGATCAATTTCATCGACACCGCCGACGTCTACACCCAGGGCCGCTCCGAGGAGATCGTCGGCGAGGCGATCGCCCGTCACCGGCATGAATGGGTGCTGGCGTCCAAGGTCGGTTTCGGCCCGGCGGACGGCGTGCCCAATCGCAGCGGCCTGAGTCGCAAGCACATTTTCAACGGCATCAACGCCAGCCTGACCCGCCTGGGCACCGACTACCTGGACATCTACTACCTGCACCGCGAAGACCACGACACCCCACTGGAGGTGAGCATCTCGGCCATCGGCGACCTGCTGCGCCAGGGCAAGATCCGCTACTGGGGGCTGTCCAACTACCGCGGCTGGCGGATTGCCGAAGCGATTCGCCTCGCCGACCAATTGGGGGTGGACCGCCCGGTAATCAGCCAGCCGCTGTACAACATCGTCAATCGCCAGGCCGAGAGCGAACAGATCACCGCGGCCAGGGCCTTTGGCCTGGGCGTGGTGCCCTACAGCCCCCTGGCCCGGGGCGTGCTCAGCGGCAAGTACGCGCCGGACGTGGCCCCGGACAGCGCCAGCCGCGCCGGGCGCCAGGACAAGCGCATCCTGGAGACCGAATGGCGGGTCGAATCCCTGCGCATCGCCCAGCAGATCCAGCAATACACCCAGGAACGCGGGGTCGGCATCGTCGAGTTCGCCATTGCCTGGGTGCTGAACAACCAGGCGGTGAGCTCGGCCATCGTCGGCCCGCGCACCGAAGCCCAGTGGGACGCCTACACCCGGGCCCTGGAGGTGCAGATCAGCGCCGCGGACGAGGCCTTCATCGACGCCCTGGTGACCCCGGGCCATGCCTCGACCCCGGGCTTCAACGACGTCAGCCATTTTGTCAGCGGACGTTTTCCTCGCCTGGACTGAAGACTGGCGGTGGGGGTGCAAAGGCGCCTGCCACCGCTCTCCGGGCCCGCGGGATTGAACGCGCTTTGGCCACAAACGAGAAAATATCCCGCGGGGATGTCGTAAACAGAGCAAAAATCTCGGGCCAAACCCTCTATATTCCCCCCCTCGCTTCACTCCCCCCATTTTTTGCGTGCATCCCGAGCGTTCGGGTCATATGAGGACAGTGTGTCTAAAGGTATTGGGTTATCGGTTCTGGCGTCGGTGCTGTTCGCCGTCATGTATTTCTACACCTCGCTGCTGACGCCCCTGACCGGGGTGGAGATCTTCGGCTGGCGGATGCTGCTCACCCTGCCCTGCATGACCCTGTTCATGCTGTTCAGCGGCGAGTGGTACCGGGTCGGCGAGGTGTTGCGCCGGGTGCTGGGCAAACCGTTGCTGTGCCTGGCGTTGCTGCTGTCCTCGGCGCTGGTGGGGGTACAGCTCTGGCTGTTCATGTGGGCCCCGCTCAACGGCCACAGCCTGGATGTGTCCCAGGGCTATTTCCTGCTGCCCCTGACCATGGTCCTGACCGGACGCATCGTTTATGGCGAACGCCTTTCGCGCTTGCAGAAGGTTGCCGCGGTGCTGGCCTGCATCGGCGTGCTCAACGAGCTGTACCAGGTCGGCAGTTTTTCCTGGGCGACCCTGGTGGTGGCCGTGGGCTACCCGCTGTATTTCATTCTGCGCCGGCGCCTGGGCACCGATCACCTCGGCGGCCTGTGGCTGGACATGGCGCTGCTGATCCCGGTGGCGCTGTGGTTCGTACAAAGTGGCGAACAAGGGTTTGCCGTGCTCGACAGCCATCCCGGGCTGTACCTGCTGATTCCCTTGCTCGGGGTGATCAGCGCCTCGGCGCTGGTGTGCTACATCATCGCCAGCCGTCAGTTGGCGTTCAGCCTGTTCGGCCTGCTCAGCTATGTGGAGCCGGTGTTGCTGCTGCTGGTGGCGCTGTTGCTGGGAGAAAGCATCAAGGCCGGGGAATGGCTGACCTATGTGCCGATCTGGCTGGCGGTGGTGGTGCTGGTGCTTGAGGGCGTGCGCCACCTGCTGCGACAGCGCCGGCACTGAGCCCCGCCACGTCGATCGGGCAAGCCCTGCGGCCGAGGTCGCCGGGACGTCAGGTCCAGCACCGCTAGACCCCCTTCGGTGTACGCCGCCACAGGCGGCAGTCGCCGATGAGGCCGAGGCAAGCGGTGCATTGCCCATCGATGCCGCGGCCAATGCTCTCAACACACCCTGGCTCAGGGTTTGATCTGTTTCAGCTCGTTGAGCAGGGCCAGCAGCGCTTGCATCTTGTCTTCGCCAAACTGCTGCTGGATCTTCTGGTAATTGATCTCCATGTCGCCGCTCATGGACTCGAAGCACGCCTGGCCCTTGTCGGTCAGGGTGATGAACAGCCGGCGCTGGTCTTCCGGCGACTTGCGCCGGCTGACGTACTCGTCCCGCTCCAGGCGGGTCAGCACGCCGGTCATGCTCGGCGGCAGGATGCAGGCCATCTTCGCCAGTTGATGGCTCTCCAGTTCGCCGTTCTGGCGCAGGATGCGGATCACCCGCCATTGCTGCTCGGTCAGGTCGTGCTGGTTCAGGGACGGGCGAAAAAACGCCATGGCGGCCTCACGGGCCTGTAGCAGGGTCAGGGTCAGGGAAGGTCTGGGTGTTTTCATCGAGGCGTCGGTCAAAGGCTGGGAAACAAAGGCGCAAACATTAACACATTCACAATCGCCAACCGACAGGCAAAACAAAGCCCGATCAGGCGAGGCCTGATCGGGCCGAGTGTTCAAGCGCGCCGGGGGTTACTCGGTGGCCAGTACACCGCGACGTACCTGGTCGCGTTCGATCGATTCGAACAGTGCCTTGAAGTTGCCCTCGCCGAAACCATCGTCGCCTTTACGCTGGATGAATTCGAAGAACACCGGGCCCATCAGGGTTTCCGAGAAGATCTGCAGCAGCAGGCGCTTGTCGCCGGCTTCCGAGGAACCGTCCAGCAGGATGCCCCGCGATTGCAGTTCGTTGACCGGCTCGCCATGGTTCGGCAAACGGCCTTCGAGCATTTCGTAGTAGGTCTCGGGCGGCGCAGTCATGAAGCGCATGCCGATCTTCTTCAACTGATCCCAGGTCTTGACCAGATCATCAGTGAGGAAGGCCACGTGCTGGATGCCTTCGCCGTTGAACTGCATCAGGAACTCTTCGATCTGCCCGGCGCCCTTGGACGACTCCTCGTTCAGCGGGATGCGGATCATGCCGTCAGGAGCGGTCATGGCCTTGGAGGTCAGGCCGGTGTATTCGCCCTTGATGTCGAAGTAGCGGATCTCGCGGAAGTTGAACAGTTTCTCGTAGAAGCCGGCCCAGTAGGCCATGCGCCCGCGGTACACGTTGTGGGTCAGGTGGTCGATGATCTTCAGGCCCGCGCCCTTGGGATTGCGGTCCACGCCTTCGATGAACACGAAGTCGATGTCGTAGATCGAGCTGCCTTCGCCGAAACGGTCGATCAGGTACAGCGGCGCGCCGCCAATGCCCTTGATCGCCGGCAGGTTCAGTTCCATCGGGCCGGTTTCAATGTGAATCGGCTGGGCGCCGAGTTCCAGGGCCCGGTTGTAGGCCTTTTGCGAATCCTTGACCCGGAACGCCATGCCGCACACCGACGGACCATGTTCCGCGGCGAAGTAGGAGGCAACGCTGTGGGGCTCGTTGTTGAGGATCAGGTTGATCGCGCCCTGGCGATACAGATGCACGTCTTTTGAACGATGGGTCGCGACTTTGGTGAAACCCATGATCTCGAAGATCGGTTCGAGGGTGTTGGGGGTAGGCGATGCGAATTCGATGAATTCAAAGCCCATCAGGCCCATTGGGTTTTCGAAGATATCTGCCATGGTTGGCGCCTCATCATATTTTTAGAATTAACGGATCGTTAGTTGCTATCAATGCTGAGGAAAGTGGGTGGCGCACAGGAAATGCCCCGCACGCTGCGGGCGAGAAAGTCACCGTAGATCAGTTGGAACCCGAGAATCTTCATTTCGACCCTGTCTTGCTTACAGGCTGGGGGACGAGGCTTCTGCTGCCAGAAGACTTTATTATTGTATGCGTAACCGGATTCTACACAGCGTAAAAGCCTTTGTCCGCATTCTCTATAAAATCGCCTTTGCCGCTCCCGCTGCAAGGGGTTTGTTGCACAGGTAGATGCCCCCCAGGATCAGCGCGCCGCCCAGGCCCATCACCAGGCTCAACTGCTCCCCCAGCAACAGCGCACCGAGGATCACCGCGGTCAGGGGGTTGAGGGCAATGAACACCCCTGAGCGGGTGGCCCCGATCCGCCGCAGGCTGTCGTAGTACCAGATGTAGGCCAGGGCCGAACCCAGCACGCCCAGGTACAGCAGGCTCAGGCCCTGGGCCAGACCCAGGCGAGCCAGGGCCGACAGGTCGAATTCGCCCCGGGCCAGGGTCGCTGCGCACAGCATCAGGGTGCCGAGGAGGATCGAGTAGGTAACGGCCTGCAGCGGGCCGAGGCTCTGATTGAGGCGCCTGGAGAACAGCGAGTACACCCCCCAACCCAGGACACAGCCGAGAATCAGCAGGTCGCCGCGCCAGCCGCCTGCCTGTCCGAGCAGCGCCCCGGGATCGCGGCTGTAGATCACCAGGGCTGCGCCCCCCAGGCACAGGCCGATGCCCAGCAGCTTGCGCCGGCCGAGGCTTTCCTTGAACAGGGCCCAGGACGCCAGGGCGATCACCGCGGGGTTCAGTGCCACGATCAGCGACGCCCGGGAAGCGTTGATCTGCTGCAAGCCGAGGAAAAAGCACAGGTTGTAGAAGAAGATGCCAAAGAACCCCAGCAGCGCCAGTTGGCCGAACTGCCGGAGGCTGGGCCGAGCCAGGGGGATGCGCGCCACGGCCATGAAGCCGAGCAAGGCCAGGCTGGCCAGGAGAAAGCGCAGGCTGGCGGCCAGCAAGGGCGAAAGGCTGCCGGCCAGGTAGCGTCCGGCGACGAAGGTGCCGCCCCAGATCAGGCTCACGGTCACCAGCTTGCAATAGACCCCAAGGTCGCCGTGGTGTGTGGCCAAGGGCCTGCGGAGGTGGATTTCACTCATGATCGTCGGCTCTGAAACGTGGGATTTGTGCTGCGCGGCTATTCTTTGTCTAATGCTCGATCATCGTAAAATGAGCGTTTACTCATGACCCTGACTCAACTGGAGATCTTCTCCCGGGTGGCGGAGCTCCAGGGCTTCACCAGCGCCGCCACACGCCTGGGGATCAGCCAGTCGGCGGTGTCCCACGCTATCAAGTCCCTGGAGCAGGAGCTGGGAGTCGAGTTGTTTCGCCGGCATCAGGCCCAGGTCGAACTCACCGACATCGGTCGGCAGTTGCTGTTGCGGGCCCGGGCCATGCTCGGCCTGGCAGCCACCCTGGAACAGGAGGCCGCGGACGCCCGGGGCATGAAGCGCGGCACCTTGCGCATCGGCTCGTTCGGGCCCACCTCCTCCATGCACCTGCTGCCGCGGATTCTCCAGGAGTACCGTCGCGAACACCCTGGAATCGAGGTCCACATTGATGAAGGACCGGACCGCCAGGTGCTGCAATGGCTCGAGGAACGGCGCATCGACCTGGGCTTCGTGGTACTGCCCCAGGAACGCTTCGACACCTTTGCCCTGGTGGCGGATCAACTCGTGGCACTGGTTCCTGCGGGACACGCTCTGGCCGGGGAACAACAGCTGCGGCTGGAACAACTGTGCCATGACCCCTTTGTGCTCACCGAGGCGGGCTCGGCGGAACTGGTTACTCGGCTGTTCACGGGCGCCGGCCTGAGCCCCAACATCCGCTATCGTTGCTCGCAGCTGCTCAGCACCCTGGAAACCGTGGCCCGTGGCGATGCCTTGAGCATCGTCGCCGAACTGTCGCTGCCACCCGCTGCGGATCGCCGCTACCTGAGCAAGGCCCTGCTGCCAGCCGTGCAGCGCCAGGTGGGAGTCGCCGTGCTGGACCGGCGCCAGTCATCGCCGGCGGCCCTGAGCTTCATCCAGCTCGCACAACGCCTGTATCGTCACGCAAAGCCGACTATCCTGCGATGATCGGGACCGCACCAGGGCGTCGCCGTGCCCGCCACGACGATCTGCAGCGCTCCCTCCCTCCTCCGCCACAGGTCCGATCATGCCCCTGACCGCCAAAGGTCCGCTGAAGCGCTCCACCCGCACACTCTGGACATTATTGGCGGTACTGCTCCCCATCGGGCTGGGCGCCGTCATCCTCTATGCCCAGGCTGAACGGGCGCTGACGCGCAGCAGCCTGGAAACCGCCGAGGAAGCCATTCGCCAGTTCGACCTGATGCTGGACAACAGCGATATCGCCGCCCGGGCCCTCCTGCCCCAGGTCGGCCAGGACTGTGATGAGGTGCGGCAACTGGCCCTGCGTGAGCAGGTCACCCGCCGGCCCTTCGTGCGTTCGACCAACCTGGTGTGGCGCAACAACAACTATTGCAGTTCCTTGCTGGGCAACTACCCGGTGCCCCTCGTCCCCGAGGACTACGTCGATGGGCGCCTGAAGCTGATGGATGGCAACCCGATCACTCCCAATACCGCGCTGCTGGTCTATCGCTGGAGTGAGGGCGAACGCGCCGTCCTGGCAACCATCGACGGCTACCACCTGACCAATGCCCTGCGCCTGATCAGCCGCTTCGCCCATTTGCGGCTGCAGGTAGGCGATCATTGGCTGTCCAGGAACGGCCGGGTCTACGATGGCAGCCCACCACCGGCTGCGGTGGCCAGCGAGCACTTGAGCTCATCACACTACCCCTACAGCGTCAGTTCCGGATTCCCTGAGGGCAGTACCTGGGCGTACATGAAGAGCCAGTACCCGGCGTTGTTCAGCCTGCTGGTGTTTCTCGGGGCTGGCGCCGGAGTCCTCGCCCACTGGCTGCAAAAGCGCTCTGCTTCTCCCAGCCATGAATTGCGCCGGGCACTGGATGCCCAGGAGTTCATTCCCTACTTCCAGCCAGTGGTACGCGGCGACACCCTGCAGTGGGCCGGCATTGAAGTACTGATGCGCTGGCAACACCCCAAAGAAGGGCTGGTGCGCCCTGACCTGTTTATCCCCTTTGCCGAGCACTCGGGGCTGATCGTGCCCATGACCCGCTCGCTGATGCAGCAAACCCTGCAGGCCCTGGCTCCCCACGCCCAGGATTTCATCGATGGCTTCCACATCGGCATCAACATCACCGCCCGCCACTGCCAGGACCTGCAGTTGCTGGAGGACTGCAGGGAGTTCCTCGCCGCCTTCCCGCCCGGCAAGGTGCTGCTGGTGCTGGAATTGACCGAACGCGAACTGATCGAGCCCACTCCCACCACTCTTCAATTGTTTGCTGCACTGCGGGAGTTGGGGGTGATGATTGCCATCGACGACTTCGGCACCGGGCATTCCAGCCTGGGCTACCTGCGCAAGTTCAATGTCGACTACTTGAAGATCGATCAGAGTTTTGTCGCCATGATCGGTGCCGATGCGCTGTCGCTGCATATACTCGAGAGCATTATCGAACTCTCGGGCAAACTCGATCTGGGCATAGTCGCCGAAGGTATCGAAACTGCCGAACAGCGGGACTACCTGGCGGCCCAAGGGGTGGACTTCCTGCAAGGTTATTTATTTGGCAGGCCCATGCCCAGTACGGAGTTTGTTGCAGCCCTGGCGCGCCATTAAATAGCCATGTCACAACGAAAAGTGTTCCCCGGGGCAACTCGGGGCAGGCGCCAATTTGAATCAATTGGTAAATACAGGGTTAAATAACAATAAGCCGATTTACTCTGGAGCGATTAACTACTACAATTTTTCCCGCCTGTACAAAATTCACAGGTAGGCCACTTAATCGAGCCTTAATCGGCTCATGGCTTATAGCTTTGTTGGTGGTTTGTATCAGCCAAAATAGACTATTGGAGTGAAGATATTGTCCAGACTTGCCGAATTTCGTGCTGCAGAAAAAGCACTTCAAGAACAGCTCGCGCAGCTTGAATCCCTGAAGAATGACGCCGGGCTCAAGAAGGAAATCGAGTTCGAAGAAAAGCTCCAGGCCCTGATGAAGTCCTATGACAAGAGCCTGCGCGACATCATCGCCATTCTTGACCCGAACCTGGGCAAGGCCGGCCTGCCACAGGCCAATGCCCCTAAACAGCGCCGCGCACGCGTGGTCAAGGTCTATCAGAACCCGCACACCGGTGAACTGATTGAAACCAAAGGCGGCAACCACCGTGGCCTGAAGGCCTGGAAAGAACAGTACGGTGCTGCCACTGTGGATTCCTGGCTGCGCGCTTGAACAAAGCCGCAACCTGAAAAAGGCCCTGCATATGCAGGGCCTTTTACATTCATAAGACTATTCTTATTACGACCTGAATCTAAGGCAAGATCCAACCTGCCGCCACGTCCGCCCTCTGCCAGCGCATCAGCGTGCGCCGCACCTTGCAATAACCCTGGCACCCGCGGCAACTTCGCACTTAATGCCTTTTCGATATCCAGCCGCTAACAGGCGAAATGCGAACCGACCACTTCAGATTTTTCCTTAAAGTTTAAGGCTATTTCGTACAGCGAGTATTTCATTCTGGCTGTCGGCATAAGCCGCTGCCTGGCCGGCGTATGAAAGTACATAAGCCTTATCCCCATCCAGCGCCGCCACCAATGTTTGCGACAGCACATGCCGGCCGTTCTGGGTAATGGTGCAAGTGGTTTCCAGGGCTGCGAGAGCACTCAACTGCGCCCCATGAATCTTGTTACAGACACTCTGATAACCGCCTTGGGCAAAGTCCTTCTGCACCGACTTGCGCATCTCCAGTAATACCCCCTGAAGATTGACTACATGCCCGCTATCGACCTGAGTCATGGTCAATTCCATAACCAACTGTGGATTGCCCGCGCCATCGTTCTTCACCGCCCGCTGGCGGGACACCTTGGCAGCCTGGTCCGTCTCCTGGGCGGGCACCGGCTCAACGGTCCAGCCCGGGGGCCAGGTCACCTCAGGCTCGGCCTGGGCGATGCTGGCACAAGCCACCAGCAACAGGGCCGCAATCCGCGATTTAAACAGCTCGATCATAGGGGGCGCACACTTAGGGAACAGGCCTTGAAGTCTGAGCCCGACGCCAGGAATGGGCAATAGATCCAGAGTTTTGGGTTTGGCGGCGCCCACCCCACTTGCGTATCATTGCGCAATCCCAAGGATGTCCGAACCATTGCCGGCAAGGACCAGCTTGCCCTCGCGAGCAGCCCTTGACGCACTTTCTTCTGGAGGGCCCATGAGCCTCGACGCACTCAATACTTTCCCTGGCGTGACCGCCCAACCGGACGCTGCCACCGCCCGCTTCGTGTTCAACCACACCATGCTGCGGGTCAAGGACATCACCCGGTCCCTGGATTTCTACACCCGGGTCCTGGGCTTCTCCCTGGTGGAGAAACGCGACTTCCCCGAGGCCGAATTCAGCCTGTACTTCCTCGCCCTGGTGGACAAGACGCAGATTCCGGCAGACGCTGCCGCGCGCACCGAATGGATGAAGTCGATCCCCGGCATTCTCGAACTGACCCACAACCACGGCACCGAAAATGACCCGGACTTCGCCTACCACAACGGCAACAGCGATCCCCGCGGTTTCGGGCACATTTGCATCTCGGTGCCAGACATCGTGGCCGCTTGCGAGCGTTTCGAAGCCCTGGGCTGCGACTTCCAGAAACGCCTGAACGATGGCCGCATGAAAAGCCTGGCCTTCATCAAGGACCCGGACGGCTACTGGGTCGAAATCATCCAGCCCGCGCCCCTGTAAGCGCTGCGATGGGGCACTGACAAGCACCGAGCGGCCAACGCCTGGCAATTCGGTCGGAGCCCCCTCTCAGGCCACAATGAAAAAACCCCATGAGCCAGGCTCATGGGGTTTTTTATTACGGCTCGGCGCGTTACGCCGGTGCAGAGGTACGGATCAAATGGTCAAAGGCGCTGAGGGAGGCCTTGGCGCCCTCGCCCACTGCGATCACGATCTGCTTGTACGGCACTGTGGTGACATCGCCAGCGGCAAACACGCCAGGCAGCGAGGTCTCGCCACGGGCATCGACAATGATCTCGCCACGAGGCGAAAGCTCGATGGTGCCCTTGAGCCAGTCGGTGTTGGGCAGCAAGCCGATCTGCACGAAGATGCCTTCCAGTTCGACGGTGTGGAACTCGCCCGAATCGCGGTCCTTGTAGACCAGGCCAGTGACCTTCTGCCCATCACCCTTCACTTCACTGGTCAACGCACTGGTGATGACCTTGACGTTGGGCAGGCTGTGCAATTTGCGTTGCAGCACCGCATCGGCCCGCAGCTTGCCATCGAACTCCAGCAAGGTCACATGGCTGACGATACCAGCCAGGTCGATGGCCGCTTCAACGCCGGAGTTACCGCCGCCAATCACCGCAACGCGCTTGCCCTTGAACAGCGGACCATCGCAGTGCGGGCAGAAGCACACGCCCTTGGCCTTGTACTCCTGCTCGCCGGGCACACCCATTTCACGCCAGCGAGCGCCGGTTGCCAGAATCACCGACTTGGCCTTGAGGCTGGCACCGCTGTCGAACTGGATCTCGTGCAGCCCGCCGACTTCCTTCGCCGGCACCAGCGCACTGGCACGCTGCAGGTTCATGATGTCGACGTCGTACTGCTTGACGTGCTCTTCCAGTGCCGCCGCCAGTTTCGGCCCTTCAGTGGCCTGTACCGAGATAAAGTTCTCAATGGCCATGGTGTCCAGTACCTGGCCGCCAAAGCGCTCGGCAGCGACACCGGTACGGATGCCTTTACGGGCCGCGTAGATGGCCGCCGAAGCACCGGCTGGGCCTCCACCCACCACCAGAACGTCAAACGCCTCTTTGGCATTGAGCTTCTGCGCCTGCTTCTCCACCGCACCGGTATCGAGCTTGGCCAGGATTTCTTCCAGGCCCATGCGCCCCTGACCGAAGTTCACCCCGTTGAGGTAGACGCTGGGCACGGCCATGACTTTGCGCTCATCGACCTCGGCCTGGAATAGCGCGCCGTCGATGGCCACATGACGGATGTTCGGATTGAGCACCGCCATCAGGTTCAGCGCCTGGACCACGTCCGGGCAGTTCTGGCAGGACAGCGAGAAGTAGGTTTCAAAATTGAACTCGCCCTTGAGCGAGCGAATCTGCTCGATCACTTCGGCACTGGCTTTGGAGGGGTGACCACCCACTTGCAGCAGGGCCAGCACCAGGGAAGTGAACTCGTGCCCCATGGGGATACCAGCGAAACGCAGGCTGATATCGCTTCCCGGGCGGTTCAACGAGAACGAAGGCTTGCGCGCATCGGTGCCGTTGTCGAGCAAAGTAATCTGATTGGAAAGACTGACAATGTCTTTGAGTAACGCGAGCATTTCCTGGGATTTCGCGCCGTCGTCGAGGGAAGCGACGATCTCGATCGGCTGGGTGACCCGTTCCAGGTATGACTTCAACTGAGCTTTAAGATTGGCATCCAACATACGGGCGATCTCCTGTTTTGATTCGGTAGAAAAAACAACGCCCGAGCGAATCTCGCCCGGGCGTTGTTTGAGGGCGGTGCAGCTGACTTAAGTGCGGATCACCGCCCTTGGGTATTGCATGGACTTAGATCTTGCCGACCAGGTCCAGGGACGGAGCCAGGGTGGCCTCGCCTTCTTTCCACTTGGCTGGGCAGACTTCGCCTGGGTGGGCAGCAACGTATTGAGCGGCCTTGATCTTGCGCAGCAGCTCGGAAGCGTCACGGCCTACGCCGCCATCGTTGATTTCAACGATCTTGATCTGGCCTTCCGGGTTGATCACGAAGGTGCCGCGGTCAGCCAGACCGGCTTCTTCGATCAGCACGTCGAAGTTGCGGGAGATAGCCAGGGTCGGGTCGCCGATCATGGTGTACTGGATCTTGCCAATGGCTGGCGAAGTGTTGTGCCAGGCAGCGTGGGCGAAGTGGGTGTCGGTGGAAACGCTGTAGATCTCAACGCCCAGCTTCTGGAACTCGGCGTAGTTGTCGGCCAGGTCTTCCAGTTCGGTTGGGCAAACGAAGGTGAAGTCAGCCGGGTAGAAGAACACGACAGACCATTTGCCTTTCAAGTCAGCGTCCGACACTTCGACGAATGCGCCGTTTTTGAATGCGGTAGCTTTGAACGGTTTAACTTGGCTGTTGATGATAGGCATCGTTGACTCTCCATCAGTGGTTGAAAACGTTGGGTGAAAACTTGATGGGGAGAATCCTAGCCAATCAATCGCCGTTTGGCTCATTGGCAAACCTGATGCTGCCGATTAGTTTTGGCTATCAACCAACAGTATTAATAGAAGAAATTCTATTCACTGCGGGATCGGCTTCTCGTCGATACGCGCCATGCCCATGAACGGACTGGCCTCGACGTAGCGCATGGCCGACTTCAGATCCTTCCAGCCGACATAGCTCATCAACGACTTCAAGTCCCAGCCACTGCGGTGGGCCCAGGTAGCAAAACCACGGCGCAGGGAATGGCTGGTGTAGTGTTCGGCAGTGATGCCCGCGCGCTCCAGGGCCTGGCGCAACAGCGGGATGACACTGTTGGCGTGCATCCCCTGCTCGCTCAGGTTCCCCCAGCGATCGATCTTGCGAAACACCGGCCCCCGCACCAGGGCCGCGCCGTTGATCCATTCGATATAGGCCTGTACCGGGCACAACCGCTGCAAGGCTGGTGTGCGGAAGGTCCGGCCAAGGTTGTTGCGATCTGCCTTGCTGCGCGGCAGATAGAGGCTGATGCCGGACCCTGCGACCGCCTGCACATGCTCGATCTGCAGCCGGCACAACTCGTCACTGCGAAAGCCTCGCCAGAACCCCAGCAAGATCAGCGCCCGATCACGCCTAGCGCGTAACAGGTCAGCCGGACGCGCCTCGGCCGCCGCCGCGAGAGCTTCGTTGTCGAGCCAGCTCGCCACCCGCTCCAGGTGCTGTAGCTGCAAGGGCTCGGCCTGCTTCTCCTGGGTCGGATGCACGGCACGAATGCCCTTGAAGACCTGGCGCACCACCGGAGCCTTGGTCGGATCGGCAAAACCCTGGCTGGCGTGCCACTGCGCCAGGGCCGACAGGCGCAACCTCAAGGTGTTGATCGACAGTTGCCCGGCATACGCCGCGAGATAGCGGGCGATGCTGTCCGCCGTCGCCGGCAGGAATCCGCCCCACTGCACCTCGAAGTGCTCGATGGCCGCCCGATAACTGCGGCGGGTGTTGTCGCGGGTGGCGGCTTGCAGGTAACGATCCAGCTCACTCATGGCGGCTCAGCTCAGGCAGATGTACGGCGATAGCAGGCAAAAGGTCGCTAACGGGCCTATAACAAGGGGTAATACCATAATATCCCATGTCAGATAATAGCTACCGAAACCGATTTCGCACCTGTACAATAATCGCTAATTACATACCACGTAACACAGTATTAAATCGTTGGAGGATGCATGGCTCGTGGAGGCATAAACAAGGCGGTAGTGAAAAAGGCGCGCCAGGCGATTCTCGCCCGTGGCGAACACCCCAGCATCGATGCAGTACGCATAGAAATGGGCAATACCGGCTCGAAAACCACCATCCATCGCTACCTGAAGGAACTGGACGATGGCACCAGCCGCCGTGACGCAGGCCCAGTGCCGCTGAATGAAGAATTGGCTGAACTGGTGGGACGCCTGGCACAACGTCTTCAGGAGCAGGCCCAGGAACCCCTTGATGAAGCCCTCGCCCGCTTCGAGGAACAGCAGCTGGCACTGCAACAGCAGTTGGATGCTGCCCGAGGCAATCAGGAGCAGTTGCAACAGCAGTTGCAGATCCAGGCCAGCGCCCTGGCCAGTGAAACCACCGCCCTGCTGGAAACCCGCTCCATGCTGCAGAGCGAACAGACCCGCAACGCCGAGCTCAACCAGGCATTGAAGGATTGCGACTTGCGCCTGGAAGACAAGGAGCAGCAGATCCGCTCCCTGGAAGACAAGCACCTGCATGCACGGGACGCCCTGGAACACTACCGCGCCGCCAGCAAGGAGCAGCGTGAGCAGGAATTGCGTCGTCACGAAGGGCAGATGCAGCAGGTGCAGATGGAGTTGCGCCAGACCCAGCAGAGCGCCCTGGTGCGCCAGGATGAAATCACCCAGCTGCACCGCGACAACGAACGCTTGCTCGCCGAACAGCGGGCCCTGCACAAGGAGCTGCAGCAAACCCAGGACGCCGCCGCCAAGAGCACGACGCGGCAGGCACAGCTCAGCGAACAGCTGGCACGCCAGGAAAGCGCCAGCACCCTGCTCCAGGAACGCTTGCGCGTGGCAACAGAAGAGATTCAGACACTCAAGCAAGACGCCGACAAGGGCGCCCAGTCGAGCAAGGACCTGGAGCTGCGTGCCACCAAGGCCGAGGCCGGCCTTGAGGCACTGCGCCTGGCCACCGCCACCCAGGCGCAACCAGGCACAGCTGCGGACTGATCAGTCCGCGACGGGAGTACGCATGGTGACAAACTCTTCGGCGGCCGTCGGATGCACACCGATGGTTTCGTCGAAGTCACGCTTGGTCGCTCCAGCCTTCAAGGCGATCGCCAGGCCCTGAACGATTTCGCCGGCATCAGGGCCGACCATGTGGCAACCCAGCACCTTGTCACTGTTGGCATCCACCACCAGCTTCATCAGCGTGCGCTCCTGGCAGTCGGTCAGGGTCAGCTTCATCGGCCGGAAACGACTTTCGAATACCTGCACCTGGTGCCCGGCCTCCCGCGCCTGCTCCTCGGTGAGGCCGACGGTGCCGATGTTGGGCAAGCTGAACACGGCGGTGGGGATCATCTGGTAATCCACCGGGCGATACTGTTCGGGCCTGAACAGGCGCCGGGCGACCGCCATGCCTTCGGCCAGGGCCACAGGCGTCAATTGCACACGACCGATCACATCACCAATGGCCAGGATCGACGGCTCGCTACTCTGGTATTGGTCATCGACCTCGATGAAACCACGCTTGTCGAGCTTGACCCCGGTGTTCTCCAGCCCCAGGTTATCCAGCATCGGCCGCCGCCCGGTGGCGTAGAACACGCAATCGGCCTGTAACTTGCGACCGTCCTTGAGGGTGACCTCAAGGCTGCCATCGGCCTGTTTGTCGATGCGCTCGATGTCGGCGTTGAATTGCAGCCCCAGACCACGCTTGGTCAACTCTTCCTGCAAGTGCTTGCGCACCGCGCCATCGAAGCCACGCAGGAACAGCTCACCGCGGTACAGCAGCTGGGTGTCGGCGCCCAGGCCGTGGAAGATCCCGGCAAACTCCACCGCGATGTAACCGCCGCCCACCACCAGGACCCGCTTGGGCAGTTCCTTGAGGAAAAAGGCTTCGTTGGAACTGATGGCGTGTTCGCGCCCCGGAATGTCCGGGATCTGCGGCCAGCCACCCGTGGCAATCAGGATGTGCTTGGCACTGTAACGCTGGCCATTGACCTCAACTTGGTGAGGGTCGACCACCTTGGCATGCCCTTCATGCAGGGTGACGCCGCTGTTGACCAGCAGGTTGCGGTAGATGCCATTGAGGCGATTGATTTCACGGTCCTTGTTGGCGATCAGGGTCGCCCAGTCAAAGTTCGCCTCGCCCAGGGACCAGCCAAAACCCGAGGCTTGCTCGAAGTCCTCGGCGAAGTGGGCGCCATACACCAGCAGTTTTTTCGGCACACAGCCGACGTTGACGCAGGTACCGCCCAGATAACGACTCTCGGCAACCGCGACTTTCGCCCCGAAACCTGCGGCGAATCGCGCGCAACGCACACCGCCGGAACCGGCACCAATTACATAAAGATCAAAATCGTAGGCCATTTCACTCTCCCAGGCAGGCTGACAAGCATAACCGCTGATGGCGATCGGGTCAGCGCAGAGGTTTGACATAAGGGCGCCAAATGAAAAAGCCACCCGAAGGTGGCTTTTCCCGACAAACCCGTACAGCGACTATCAGTAAGCCTTGCCGGTCTTGTAGAAGTGTTCGAAGCAGAAGTTGGTTGCCTCGATGTAGCCTTCGGCGCCACCGCAGTCAAAACGCTTGCCCTTGAACTTGTAGGCAATCACGCAACCGTCCTGCGCCTGCTTCATCAGGGCGTCGGTGATCTGGATTTCACCGCCCTTGCCTGGCTCGGTCTGCTCGATCAGACCGAAGATGTCCGGCGTCAGGATGTAGCGACCGATGATCGCCAGGTTCGACGGGGCATCTTCCGGCTTTGGCTTCTCGACCATGTTGCGCACACGGTAGAGGTCGTCGCCAATCAGATCGCCAGCGATCACGCCGTACTTGTTGGTTTCCTGAGGATCGACTTCCTGGATCGCGACGATGGTGCAGCGGTACTGCTTGTACAGCTTGACCATCTGGGTCAGGACGCCGTCGCCTTCCAGGTTCACGCACAGGTCGTCCGCCAGGACCACGGCGAAGGGTTCATCACCGATCAGCGGGCGGCCGGTCAGAATCGCGTGGCCCAGGCCTTTCATCTCGGTTTGGCGAGTGTAAGAGAAGGAACACTCGTCCAGCAGCTTGCGGATACCAACCAGGTATTTTTCCTTGTCGGTGCCCTTGATTTGGTTTTCCAGCTCGTAACTGATGTCGAAGTGGTCTTCGAGGGCGCGCTTGCCGCGACCGGTCACGATGGAGATTTCATTCAATCCGGCATCCAGCGCTTCTTCAACGCCGTACTGGATCAGTGGCTTGTTCACCACCGGCAGCATTTCTTTGGGCATGGCTTTAGTCGCTGGCAGGAAGCGAGTACCGTAACCGGCTGCGGGGAACAAGCATTTCTTGATCATGTGAGTCCTTAAAAAGGCTGTGCGTACGAGTTTCGGCGCAGTCTAATCAGGCGGCGTGCACCTTACAATGCCCCGCGCTGGCTAACCGCTGCCATCATAGAGAAATAAAGCGCCAGATAGTTCCGCAGCATCCTCCAGATCGCTTGCGGCGTAAACCTCGATGGCCGTGCACCTCTTGCAAACCGGCGCCTGCGCGCACCTCCCGACCCTTCTCCTGCCTCCCCTGCCAAGGCGCTTGAACCCGCAGAACAGAGCGCACACTCGCGCACCATGATGGCACCGCCGAGGCCGCCTGGAACGCCTTGCCAGAGTCGCCGCCCAGAGCGACTACGGCACTTTCCCGCGACGACTGCGGACTAAAGGGTTGTCCTGTACCGAAATGGCCATTAGCTATAGCATCGCCACTGTGGCGCACGGCTCCCAACGCCCCCTCTTAAAGATGACGACCTCCCCCATGAACAAACTTCTCTTCATCACTGCAGTACTGGCCCTGAGCGGATGTGCCTCGGTGTCCGATACCTACCTCACCGATGGCGAACAGGGCCTGAGCATCGACTGCTCCGGAGAGGCCAGTTCCTGGGCCAGTTGCTATGAGAAAGCCGAGGCATCGTGCGCCGGTACGGGCTACCGGATCGTCAGTAGCGAAGGCACGCCCGCCCCCAAGGAAAGCGACAAGACCCTGGGAGTCGATGTCGGCAACTATAAAAGCCGCAGCGTGGTGGTGGTCTGCAAGTAGCGGGCGCAGCAGCCCTGCTACATATGAATCTCGGCGAACTTGATGCCCAGGTTGCGGATGGTCTCGATCAGGTCATCGAGGCGGGAGAAGGATTCCACCTCGTCGCTTTCGTCCACCAGAAAGTAGCTGCGCCCGGCACTCTTCTTGAAAAACACGATCCACTCCCCCGAATTGGCCGGGTTCTGAATCACATGGGTGGCAGAGATCAAGCCCTCTGCATGCTTTTCCCTGACGTGTTCCCGCTTCATGCTTTCTCCCGAAAAAACGATGCCGCCAAGGCGTGAGCCCGGGCGGCATCAGTGACAATGGGCGACAGTTTATCGGATGCCCTGGCCTATCAGCACGCCTTCAACGGTCTGGCCGTACAAATTCACCCCATCATTGGCGTGAAACTTGACCCGGGTCTTCTCGATCGAGCCGTCCACCAGGCGTGGATCCTGAGGCCGCTCATGGCTGTTGACGAACGCCGCCACGTCCCAGGCCTGCTGATCGCTCAGACTGCCGCCCTTGCCCAGAGGCATGTTGTGCTTGATGAAGGAGGCCGCGGTATTGATCCGGTGCATCCCTGCTCCCCAGTTGTAGGAGTCCTTGCCCCACAACGGTGGCATCACGTAATCGTCGCCGACTTTCTGCCCCTGGCCTTGCGGACCATGACAGACCGCACACTGCGCCTGATACACCGCAGCGCCCTGCTTCAGGTCGTAGCCCTTGGCCGGCTGGGCGACGTCGGGATAACCGCGCCCAGGCAACTCGACCCCTAGCGGCGCCTTGCTCGCCAGCCAGTAGGCATACACCGACAGCGCAGTGATCTCGGGGCTGTCGGCGGCCGGCGGCTTGCCTCCGTTCATGCTGAACTGGAAGCAGCCCTGCAAGCGCTCGGCAAAGGTGTTCACCTTGTCGTTCTTCTTGCGATAGGCCGGGTACATGGGGTACGCACCCCAAAGCGGCGCGGAGTTGGCCAGGCGTCCCTGATCAAGGTGGCAGTTGCTGCAACTGAGGCCGTTGCCCACGTACTTCGGCGCCAGGCGCTTGGTGTCGACAAACAGCGCATAGCCCTCACGCACCAGTTTGCCGTAGGCATTGTCCGGCAGCTCACTCTCGGCCGGCGGCTTGAAGTACTCGGCATGGGCCGCAGCGCTCGGTGCCGGTATCTGCGACTGGTCTTCCATGGCAATCGTGGCCGCCTGCACCTGCCCCGCGAGCAAGGCCATCAACGATCCTGCAATCAATGGTTTCATGGCCGCTTCTCCTGCTGGTTCAAGGTCGCGAAGTAATCCGCCACTGCCGCGACCTCTTCGTTGCTCAAGGATTTGGCGACATGCCCCATCAGGTCATTGGGGTCATTGTGGCGAGTGCCTTCACGCCAGGCGTTCAACTGCGCCACCAGGTAACTCGCGGGCTGCCCGGCCAGGGGTGGGAAGGCGTCGCCGACACCGACGCCGCCAGGGCCGTGGCAACTCACGCACTCGGGAATCTGGCGCTCCCAGGCCCCGCGCAACGCCAGGCGCTCACCGACACCGGTTGCGACCTGGCTCCGACTGACAGCCGGGGTCTTGGGCCCCGGCATCGCAGCCAGGGTGCTGGTCACTGCAGTGATTTCATCTTCGCTCAAGGCCTTGGCCAGCGGTTGCATGACCGGGCTGGTGCGAGCACCGCTGCGAAAGTCATGCAGTTGCTTGCTCAGATAAGCCGCCGGCAACCCGGCAAGGCGCGGAAAGCCGGCAGGGGCCAGGCCCATTCCATCTGCACCATGACACGCCAGGCAAGCGGTCGCTCCCGGCTGCGCGCCGCCCTGGGTGAAGACTTTTTGCCCATCCACGGCGTGGGCAGTTTGCACAAGCAGCAGCATCAGGCCACTCAATAGCATTCGATCCAGTGGGATCATATGGACTCCATTATTTTAGTTATATGCTTAGACTCAACCGGCATAAGCACACAAATAGTAGGTCAATTGATCCGCAGCGACAATACGAAACGGGCGGTTTTATCCTGGATTGGCGGGGGCACGGGCCCGGCTTTTCAGCCAGGAACGCTCAACAGAGGGAGGTGCGGCTCGCTATGAAACTGCTCGCCCGCACGGGCATTATTGAATAACCACTGGCGCCACCTTGCAGGACCCGGTCGCTGCCTGGGGCGGCAGCGCGGTGCGCGGTGGCAGGCGAGAATCGACGCCATCGCTGCCGCAACGGAGCAAGGACAGCGCTTGAGCCATCAGCCGGAGATGCAGCTCTCACCGGCTTTGCGCACATCCTGTGGGCGCAGAGGGTTGTTGGACATCTGCTCATGCAGCTTGATGCTGCTGCCACCAGATCGAGTATCGATGTAGAACACTGCAGCCGGCGCCGGCGACAGGCTCTGGGGCACGATCACCCGGTAGCCATCCTTATGGGGCTCGACTTGCAGCGCGCCTCGGCTATCGGAGAGTTTATCGGTCAGGCACTTGGCGTATTCCTGAGGTTTCTTTCCCGAAATGACGTTCAAAGTCGGCGGCGTCTGGTTAATGTCCGAGACGGTCGCACAACCGCTGATGACCAAAGCCAGAACCCACACCCAACGCATCATATGAAACCTCCAGTAAAATCCCTCCGACAGCAAGAACGCTGTTTTTCTCCAGAGGCCCGGCTTTTATCGCCGATAAAAATCCAAATAACTGTTTTAAATTGTCAAAGCCCGGCACCGGGGCCGAATAATAACCCTTGGGGCCTGATAAACTGCGCCATCGCCCACGCAAACGTTTTGCTTTTGTAGCTATAGCCCTTCTGGAGACACCCATGAAATTCATTCACCAGCGCGAGCACCTGAACGAAGACGATATCGTCGTCATCGAATGCTCCCAGGTCTGCAACATTCGCCTGATGAGCGACGCCAACTTCCGCAGCTTCAAGAACGGTGGCCGCCACACCTACCACGGTGGGGCTTTCGACAAGTTTCCAGCCAAGATCACCGCGCCGAGCACCGGCTTCTGGAACATCACCATCGACACCGTCAACCGCCGCCCCATCAGTGTGACCCGCAAGCCGAACCTGACGCACTCGATCCGCATCATCCGACGCTCCAGTTCGAAACTGCGCTAAGCCCCCGCCTCCCGCGACCACAGGTATTCCCGTGCCCCAGACCACCAAGTACGTCATCAAATACAAACTCAACGGCGAGCGGCGCTTCGAGTTCGCCCAGCTGGAAACCGGCACCCAGGAAGAAGCCCGGGCCGCCCTGGCAGCTCTGCATGGCCAATCCGACGCCGTGATCAGCGACATCAGCGTCAGCAAGGCCCTGTAGATCGTCCCGATTCAAGCGCAAGCAGCGGAGTGTAGACGTCGCTCCAGGCAGCCAGACTGGCCGGAACCACCTTCTGTCCAGGACACCCGCGCCATGTTCGTTCCCCCGCTGCAAGACCGCCTGCAACAACTGGATTGGGCCGGCATCGAGCAGGCCCTCGATCAGGACGGCTGGGCCCGCCTCGAAGGCCTGCTGAGCCACGAAGAATGCCGCGCCCTGAGCCGTCTGTACCAGCAGCCCGAACTGTTCCGCTCAAAAGTGCACATGGCTCGCCATGGCTTCGGCCTCGGTGAGTATCAGTACTTTGGCTACCCACTGCCGGACCCGGTGGCGCAATTGCGCAGCGACTTCTACCCACACCTGGTCGGCCAGGCCAATCGCTGGAACCAGACGATGAACATCGACATTCGCTACCCGGCGACCCACTCGGCGTTCATCCAGCGTTGCCACGCTGCCGGACAACAACGTCCCACGCCGCTGTTGCTGCAATACGGTCCAGGGGATTACAACTGCCTGCATCAGGACCTGTACGGCGAGCACGTATTCCCCTTGCAAGTGGCCTTCCTCCTGTCGCAACCGGAGAGCGACTTCACCGGCGGCGAACTGGTGCTCACCGAACAGCGCCCGCGCCTGCAGTCACGACCACAGGTCATTGGTCTGAAGCAGGGTGATGGGCTGATTTTCGCCGTGCATCATCGGCCGATAAAAGGCGCACGCGGGCACTATCGGGTGACCCTGCGCCACGGGGTCAGCCGCGTGCACAGCGGTCGACGCCACACCCTTGGAGTGATCTTTCACGATGCCTTGTAACCATGAAGGTCCCGCAACCAGCCCCGGGCTGTTCGATGAGCAAGACCTGCAGCAGCCGACGCGCACCGACGTGCTGGGGCCTCAGTCACGGGTTCTGCGCGGCTTTGCCCTGCCCTGGATCGAACGCCTGCTGCCCCAGCTTGACGCGGTACTGGCCACGGCGCCCTTTCGCCACATGGTGACCCCAGGAGGTTTCAGCATGTCCGTCGGCCTGAGCAGTTGCGGGCAATTGGGCTGGACCACCGACCGCAGCGGTTATCGCTACAGCCGGATCGACCCGCAAAGCCGGCAACCCTGGCCCGCCATGCCCGCCGAGTTCGCACAATTGGCCGAGGCCGCCGCGAATGCCGCGGGCTTCGCCCCATTTGCACCCGACTCCTGCCTGATCAACTGTTACCGGCCCGGGGCGAAAATGTCCCTGCACCAGGACAAGAATGAACGGGACTACAGCGCTCCCATCGTTTCCGTGTCCCTGGGCCTGCCGGCAATCTTTCTCTTCGGCGGCCAGCAACGCGGCGACCCCAGCCAAAGGATTCCCCTGCTGCATGGCGATGTGGTGGTCTGGGGTGGCGTCGACCGCCTGCGCTATCACGGGGTACAGCCTCTCAAGGACGGCATCCACCCCCTGCTCGGCCAACAGCGGATCAACCTGACCTTTCGCCAGGCCGGCTGATGTCGGGAATTCAACCGCAAGCAGCGGGATGCCGAGCTGGCCGAGTCTGGTTAATCTGGCCACCATTCCTTGCCGAGTACCGACCATGAATGCTTCGTCGCGCAAACATCAGATCGAACAGGACCCTCGCTGGCAGGCCGTGCTCAAGCGCGATGCCAGCGCCGACAGCCAGTTTGTCTACGCCGTGCGCACTACCGGCGTGTACTGCCGCCCCAGCAGCCTGTCGCGCCTGCCCAAGGCGGAAAATGTCGAGTTCTTCGACAGCGCCGCGCAGGCCGAGGCCGCAGGCTATCGGCCGAGCAAGCGCCAGGCCAGCGACCAGACCCAGGTGGCTGCTCAGCATGCCGCGCTGGTGGCGACTGCCTGCCGACAGATCGAGAAGGCCGAGTCCGCGCCAAGCCTGACCCAACTGGCGCAACACGCAGGCATGAGCAGCTATCACTTCCATCGGGTATTCAAGGCCGCCACCGGCCTGACGCCACGGGGCTACGCCAACGCGCAGCGCTCGCGCAAGGTCCGCTCGCACCTGGAGCGCGGCCAGTCGGTGACCGAGGCCCTGTACGACGCCGGCTTCAATTCCAACAGCCGCTTCTACGAGGCCGCGGACCAATTGCTGGGCATGAAGCCCAGTGCCTACCGCGCTGGCGGTCCAGAGACCGACATCCGCTTCGCTGTCGGCCAGTGCTCCCTGGGCGCGATCCTGGTGGCACAGAGCAATCGGGGGGTTTGCGCCATTCTGCTGGGGGACGATGCCAACCAGCTGGTTGAACAACTGCAGGACAAATTCCCTCGCGCCAACCTGATCGGTGCCGACCGCGACTTCGAGCGCCTGATCGCCCAGGTGGTGGGGTTTATCGAAGCCCCGGCGATAGGCCTTGACCTGCCCCTGGACCTGCGCGGCACAGCGTTCCAGGAACGGGTGTGGCAGGCCCTGCGAAGCATCCCGGCCGGCAGCACCGCCAGCTATGCCGAGATCGCCCAGCGCATTGGTGCGCCCAAGGCCATGCGCGCGGTGGCCCAGGCGTGCGCGGCCAACAGCCTGGCGGTGGCGATTCCTTGCCACCGGGTGGTGCGCAGCGACGGCAACCTCTCGGGCTACCGCTGGGGCGTGGAGCGCAAGCGTCAGTTGCTGGAGCGAGAAAGCTCGTCCGACGCCTGAATGCCGATGTAAATCGCTACCGAGTCGGCGCTGGTGTAGACCTCGAAATCCGTCGCGAAGGCGCGGCGGACCTGGGGGTTGTTCTGGAAGTAGGCCCAGATCAGGCCCCAGGTCTGGATCACGCAATCGGGCATGGCCCCCTTGGCGCTGAACATCAGGTACTCACCGCCCAGGATGTCCACGCTCGGGTAGTCGGCGCAGGGGCCGCTCAAGGCCACTCCGGCAGTCACGTCAAAGTGCCCCGAGGCATCGGACTCGTAGTTGGAATAGACCCCATAGACGAAAGAGTCCGGCTCCCTGGGGGCAACCTTGTCGAACAGGTCCTCGACATAGAAACGCTGCCACAGGGGCCCGATCCTGGCGCTGTCCGCCTGCTGCTCCTCGACGTTACGGGTACGCACTTGCAGGCCCGCGACGCTGAAAGGCAGCACCTCGCGCAGTTTTACATCCATGGTCAGCCATCCTTCCCAAGCGGTGAGTGAAAATATCCGCCGCAGTCTAGCGCCGGATGGCCCCCACCAACAGCCGTCAAGCACGCTCTTGCCCTGGCAGCAAATGTGCGGGTTTGAGCCTGCGCCTGAAAAGTCAGCTAGCATTGCCCGGCCTTCTCCTGATAAAACCTTGCGCCTGCATCGTCTAATACTGCCGACGGAGGACCCTTTCACATGAGCCATTGGACTGACAGCCGTCTCCTTACTCTGCTGGGCATTGAACTGCCGATCATCCAGGCACCAATGGCCGGCGCCACCGGCTCCGCCATGGTGATCGGCGCCTCGCGGGCTGGTGCCCTCGGTTCATTGCCCTGCGCCATGCTCGGCACCGAGCAGATTCGCCAGGAAGTGCAGGTCATTCGCTCAGCCACCCGGCATCCCCTGAACCTGAACTTCTTCTGCCATCAGGTACAGCCCGTCGACAGCGAACAGGAAACCCGCTGGAAAAACGCCCTCGAACCCTACTACCGAGAACTGGGGGCCGACTTCGACGCCCCGACTCCGGTCAGCAACCGAGCGCCCTTCGACGAAACCAGCTGCCAGCTGGTGGAAGAACTGCGCCCCGAAGTGGTGAGCTTTCACTTCGGCCTGCCGGAGCCGGCGCTGCTGGCACGGGTCAAGGCCACCGGGGCAAAGATCCTCTCCTCGGCCAGCACCGTCGATGAAGCCCTGTGGCTGGAAGCCCGGGGTTGCGATGCGATCATCGCCATGGGCTACGAAGCCGGCGGGCATCGGGCGATGTTCCTCAGCGACGACCTCAACAGCCAGGTCGGCACCCTGGCACTGGTGCCGCAAGTGGTCGACGCCGTGAAGCTGCCGGTGATCGCCGCCGGTGGCATCGGCGACGCCCGGGGCATTGTCGCGGCACTGGCCCTCGGCGCATCGGCAGCCATGCTGGGCACCGCCTACCTGTTCACCCCGGAAGCCAAGGTCAGCGCTGCCCACCACAAGGCCCTGCGCAGCGCCAAGGAAAGCCAGACCGCGGTGACCAACCTGTTCACCGGGCGCCCTGCCCGCGGCATCATCAACCGGGTCATGCGCGAAATGGGGCCCATGAGCCCCCTGGCTCCCGCCTTTCCCCGGGCTGGCGGCGCACTGATGCCACTGCGGGCCAAGGACGAAGCGGACTTCGCCAATCTCTGGTCCGGGCAAGCCCTGCGCCTGGGGGTGGAACTGTCCAGCTATGAGCTGACCCTGCGCCTGGCCGAACAGACCCTGGCGCGGCTCCAGCGGCGCTGAGCAGCCCGGCTGCGACTTCATTCGCGGCCGGCTTCAGGGGAAGCGCCGGCAGAGTTCCGCCCGTCGACAATTCGCTATATATTCTGCTATATAGCGATTCCCCTCGCCTTGGTGCAGACCCTTCCAATAACTCGCTGCCCAATGCTTCTTCCCCCCAATGGAGCTGCTTCATGAACCTTCGCGCCACAGGTTTTGCACCGACGTGTCTCGCCACCCTGCTTGCCGTATTCGCCTTCGGATCGGCCCAGGCCGATGAAGTCCAGGTGGCGGTGGCCGCCAACTTCACCGCGCCGATCCAGGCCATCGCCGCCGACTTCGAAAAGGACACCGGGCACAAGCTGGTGGCGGCCTACGGTGCCACCGGGCAGTTCTACGCGCAGATCAAGAATGGCGCGCCCTTCGAGGTGTTCCTCTCCGCGGACGACAGCACGCCGCAAAAACTCGAAAGCGAAGGCGACATCGTCAAGGGCTCGCGCTTCACCTACGCCATCGGCACCCTGGCCCTGTGGTCGGCCAAGGACGGCTACGTCGACAGCAAGGGCCAGGTGCTCAAGGACAACCAGTACCAGCACCTGTCCATCGCCAACCCAAAAGCCGCACCCTATGGGCTGGCTGCAACCCAGGTGCTGGCCAAGCTCGGCCTGACCGACAAGGTCAAGGACAAGATCGTCGAAGGCCAGAACATCACCCAGGCCTATCAGTTCGTCTCCACCGGCAATGCCGAACTGGGCTTCGTTGCCCTGTCGCAGATCTACAAGGACGGCAAGGTCACCAGCGGCTCGGCCTGGATCGTTCCCGGCGAGATGCATGAGCCGATCAAGCAGGACGCCGTGATCCTCAACAAGGGCAAGGACAACCCGGCCGCCAAGGCGCTGGTTGACTACCTCAAGGGGCCGAAAGCCGGCGCGATCATCAAGTCCTACGGCTACCAACTGTAAATGAACCTGTCGAGTGCCGACTTTTCCGCCATCTGGCTGACCCTGAAGCTGGCGTCCCTGACGACGCTGATCCTGCTGGTCGTCGGCACTCCGATTGCATTGTGGCTGTCGCGCACCCGCTCCTGGCTGCGCGGCCCGATCGGCGCCGTGGTGGCGCTGCCCCTGGTACTGCCGCCCACGGTGATTGGTTTCTACCTGCTGCTGGCCCTCGGGCCCAACGGTTTCTTCGGGCAACTCACCCAGTCCCTGGGCCTGGGCACCCTGACCTTCAGTTTCAGCGGTCTGGTGCTGGGCTCGGTGATCTATTCCATGCCCTTTGTCGTGCAACCCCTGCAGAACGCCTTTTCCGCCATTGGCAGCCGCCCCCTGGAAGTGGCCGCCACCCTGCGCGCCAACCCCTGGGACACCTTTTTCACGGTGATCCTGCCCCTGGCCCGACCGGGGTTCATCACCGCCTCGATCCTGGGTTTCGCCCACACCGTCGGCGAATTCGGCGTGGTGCTGATGATCGGCGGCAATATTCCCAACAAGACCCGGGTGGTCTCGGTGCAGATCTACGATCATGTCGAGGCCATGGAGTACGCCCAGGCCCACTGGCTGGCCGGGGCCATGCTGGTGTTCTCGTTCCTGGTGCTGCTGGCGCTGTATTCCAGCCGCAAGACCAAAGCCGCCTGGAGCTGACCGATGGGCATTCATCTCAAGCTGCAACTGGGTTATCAGGACTTCGGCCTGGACCTCGACCTGCAACTGCCGGGACGCGGCGTGACCGCGCTCTATGGCCATTCGGGATCGGGCAAGACCACCTGCCTGCGCTGTATTGCCGGCCTGGAAAAAAACGGCCGCGGGCGCATCCAGATCAATGACGAAGTCTGGCAGGACAGCCAGCGCAAACTGTTCGTTGCCCCCCACAAGCGCTCCCTGGGCTATGTGTTCCAGGAAGCCAGCCTGTTCCCGCACCTGTCGGTGCAGGCCAATCTGGAGTTCGGCCTGCGGCGCATCGCCAAGGCGCAACGTCGGGTGGACATGGCCCAGGCCACCGAGCTGCTGGGTATCGGCCACCTGCTCGAGCGCCATCCGCAGCACCTTTCCGGGGGCGAGCGCCAGCGTGTCGGCATCGCCCGGGCCCTGCTCACCAGCCCCCGGCTGCTGCTGATGGATGAGCCCCTGGCGGCCCTGGACTCGAAACGCAAAGGTGAAATCCTGCCCTACCTGGAACGCCTGCACGACGAGCTGGATATCCCGGTGCTGTACGTCAGTCACTCCCAGGACGAAGTGGCGCGCCTGGCCGATCACATCGTGCTGCTCAGTGAAGGCAAGGCCCTGGCCAGCGGTCCGATCGGCGAGACCCTGGCACGCCTGGACCTGCCCCTGGCCCTGGGCGATGACGCCGGGGTCGTGGTGGACGGCCGGGTCAGCCACTACGACGCGGCCTATCAACTGCTGACCCTGCAATTGCCCGCCAGCCACCTGAGTATTCGCGTGGCCCACGCGCCCCTGGCACACGGCAAGGCCCTGCGCTTCAAGGTCCAGGCCCGCGACGTCAGCCTGAGCCTTCTGGACAGCGAGCACAGCAGTATCCTCAACCGCTTGCCCGTCACCGTCAGTCACGAGATTCCGGCGGACAATGCCGCTCACGTCCTGGTACGCCTGGATGCAGCAGGCACGCCGTTGCTGGCGCGCATTACCCGCTACTCGCGGGATCAGTTGAACCTGCACCCCGGCCAGCAGCTCTGGGCCCAGATCAAGGCCGTGGCGGTCCTGGCATAAAGCGCACAAAACCTCGGCACCCTCAGCGCGGCCTGCGGTCCATCGTCTACAGGCCCGCTCTTTGCCAAGGTTCCGCTGCCATGCCCGACACCCCGGACACCCCTGATCTGCCCTCCGACCTACACTACACCGACGACCAGCAACCGGGGCTGCGGCGGCGCAAGCTGCGGGGCCGCTTCGTGTATTTCGACACCCAGGGCCAGCGCATCACCCGCCCTACGGAGATTCAGCGGATCAATGCCCTGGCGATTCCACCGGCCTATGAAGACGTGTGGATCTGCAGTGACCCCAAAGGCCACCTGCAAGCCACCGGGCGTGATGCCCGGGGGCGCAAGCAATACCGCTACCATCCTCGTTGGCGCGAAGTGCGCGACGGCGACAAATACGCTCGGCTGCTGGCCTTCGGCAGCGCATTGCCCAAGCTGCGCCAGCACCTGCAGGAACAACTCGCCACCCCCGGCTTCAGCCGTGAAAAAGTCCTCGCCACAGTGATCAGCCTGCTGGACCAAACCCTGATCCGCGTGGGCAACAGCCAGTACGCCAGGGACAACCGCTCCTATGGACTGACCACCCTGCGCAATCGCCATGTACAGGTCAGCGGCAGCGCCATTCACTTCCAGTTTCGCGGCAAGAGCGGCGTCGAACACCAGATCACCCTGAAAGACCCACGCCTGGCCAGGGTGGTCAAGCGCTGCCTGGAATTGCCGGGCCAGCACCTGTTCCAGTACCTGGATGAGGAAGGCCAGCGGCACCCGATCAGTTCGTCCGATATCAATACCTGCCTGCAACAACTGACCGGTGCCGAATTCACCGCCAAGGATTATCGCACCTGGGCCGGCAGCGCCCTGACCCTGGCACGGTTGCGCGAACAGCCCTGGCAACCCGAAGACGAAGCCAAGAAACACATTGTGACGACGATCAAGGAAGTGGCCAGCGAGCTGGGTAATACGCCGGCGGTCTGCCGCAAGTGTTACATCCATCCCGCTCTGCTGACAGGCTTTACCCTCGGTGATCTGGCTGGCTTGCCCAGGACCCGAGGGCGCAAGTGGCTGAAGGCCGAAGAAGTGGCCCTGACCCGTTTTCTCCAAGGCCTGGAGAAAGCCGGCAGAACCACCTGAGTGCAATCAGCGGCACGACACCCTTGTCAGCGGTGATCTCACAACGCTAGGCTATGCACCTCTTTTACGTCCCAGGACGATTGCCGACGTGAACAACTAAGCCTTCCAGAATGTATCCGCAACGAGCGCCGCCAGTGCTCGTTGGCCTGTTCCCACATTTCCCGGAGGTGCTGATGACTCACGTCACACGGCTGCCCGCGCTGGTCTCCCTGAACCAGCTGACCTACCAGTTCGCCAATGGCGACACCCTGCTCAATGCCCTGAACCTGAGCTTCGATGCCGTGCCCACCGCGATAGTCGGGCGCAACGGCACGGGCAAATCCCTGCTGCTGCGGCTGATCGCCGGGGAACTGTCGCCCTCCTCCGGCAGCATCAACCGCAACGTCAGCCTGGCGTATGTCCCTCAGGATCCGCAGCTGGCCCCAGGCCAGACGGTGGCCGAGGTGGCGGGTCTGGCCGAACCCCTGCGCGCCCTGGATCGATTGGCCGCCGGCACCGCCAGCCTGGAAGATCTGCAACAGGTGGATGAGCGCTGGGACCTGGCCCAACGCCTGCGCCAGGCACTGGACACTGCCGACCTGCAGCACCTGGGGCCGGAGGATCTGGCCGGCACCCTGAGCGGCGGCCAGTTGGCTCGCGTGGCGCTGATCGGCGCCTTGCTCAGCGGCGCCGAACTGTTGCTGCTCGATGAACCCAGCAATCACCTGGACCGCGCCGGACGGCGCTGGCTGACGACACAGCTGCAACACTGGCGCGGCGGCCTGATCCTGGTCAGCCATGATCGGCAATTGCTGATGCAGGTGCAGCGGATCGTTGAACTCAGCCCCCAGGGGATCCAGGTCTATGGCGGCGACTACGCACTGTTCCAGGCTCAGCGCCAGGCTCACAACGACGCCGCCCAGGCCACCCTGGAACACGCGCGTACCCAGCGCAGCCGTGAACAGCAGCGCCTGCAACGGGAGCACGACACCATCCAGCGCCACGCCGCCACGTCACGCAGATACGCCAAGAGCGCCAATGTCTCGGGCTTTGAACGGGCCAAGCTGCTCGGCGCCGCCAGGGACATCATGGGCCAGGTGCGCCACAGCCATCAGGGGCACAAGGACAGCCTCGACGAGCAGGTACGCGATGCCTACGCCCGGGTCGTCCCGGAGCAACCGACCCTGCTCACCCTGCCCGCCACCACCCTGCAGGCAGGCCAGCCGGTGTTCAACCTGCTGCAGGCGCAATTACCCTGGCTGGACGCCCGGTCACCGGCGTCCCGCCTGACCTGCAACGTCATGGGCCCGGTGCGCATCGCACTGATCGGCCCCAACGGCTGCGGCAAGTCCACGCTGCTGAAGATGCTCGCCGGTCAGCTACGACCGCTGAGCGGTGAATGCCGGGTGGCAGTGACCAGCGCCTACCTCGACCAGCACCTGGCGCAGCTCGACCCGGAACGCTCGCTGTTGGAACACCTGGGCACGGCCGATACACCGCTGCAGGAAGGCCCCTTGCGTACCCGCCTGGCGCGCCTGCAACTGGATGCGCAACGCGTGCAACAGCCCTGTGCGCAATTGAGTGGCGGAGAACGCCTGAAAGCCGCCTTGGCCATAGCCCTGTGGAGCGGCAGCCCGGCCAGGCTGTTGCTGCTCGACGAACCCACCAATCACCTGGACCTGGAGTCGGTGCAGGCTTTCGAACGAGCATTGCGGGACTTCCCCGGGGCCCTGGTGGTCGCCTCCCACGATCAGGATTTTCTTCAGGCACTGGCACCCACCCATGAGCTGCAATGGTCGGCAGACGGCTGGGACCTCAGGACGCTGGGAGGATGAAACAACGCCTTACAGCAAGATCCGCTGCGAGAGACCACTTCATGCTGGCGCTGGGGCTGGTGATCGAGGACGTTCAGGGCGCCCATGCCCGGGCACTGGAACACGGCGCTCGGGCCCTGGGGGCAAATCCTGCCTTGTGTACGCTGCCCGGACGGCCCCCTGGTGGAGCGGTGCACTCCGATGGGAAGCTGAGATTGCCCCTGGGGCCGGAGGATTAGCGGAGCTTAACCGCCGTCCCGGTGGCGAATACCACCACCATGCCGCCGCGCCCCGAGGGCATGCTGATCTCGAAGTCGACGCCGACCACCGCATCGGCGTTGCATTGACGAGCCCGTTCCTTGATTTCAGTCGTGGCCTGGATCCTGGCCTCTTTCAAGGCGCGTTCCAGGGTCTGGGAGCGACCACCGAAAAAGTCGCGCATACCGGCGAAGATATCGCGAACCACATTGATCCCCTGCACGGATTCGGCACTGACGATATCCAGGTAGCTGGCAATTTCCCGACCTTCGATATGCGCGGTGGTGGTGACAATCATGTGTTTCTCCCTTGAGCGAACAACCCGCCCCGACCGGTCGGGGCAGCAAAGGGAGCGATGGTATCAGAGCCACGGCATGGCTCGGGACATGTCGCCTGAGGGTTGCCGCAAACGAAAGCCCCGCTCAAGGGCGGGGCTTTGGGTCAAGGTTTCAACGGACGCTCTTCGTCCAGTTCCGACAGGCTCTTGCCATCGTCCGGGTGCTTCCAGGTCTGCGGTGGCGGCTCCTGGTGTTCGACCTCGGGCTGCGTCGCCTCATCGCTCCACTCATGCTCACAAGGGCGTTGCTGTTGTATTGCCATGCCCACCTCTCTTCCTGAAGGGATTTTTTCGCTCACCCTTGCAGGTTAGAACAGATCCAGCGGCGCCTTGGCTTTACCGACAAAACAGCCGATGGACCAGATGAATTTTGTTTCATCCAGACCAGGATCGGGGCTGTGTATAGTCGCCTTGCTCATTCAAGCAACTACGTTGTTGGCCCGCTCTCTCCCGCGGGCTTTTTTTTGCCTGGAGGAAACCGGACGGAGCGGCTATTGCGGATCGATCTCCTTGCAGTCGCTGAGCAGTTGCTGCTCCTTGGCGGTGTGGTCGGCCTCCAGGAACGACAGCATCGCGGTCTTGCCCTTGGTGTGCCAGCGGAAGCTGTTCTGCTCGTCATCCGCCACATACAGCGCACCAGACGCCGACCGGGCGATGTGCATGGGAATCAGTTGATCCTTGTAGTACAGCGTGGCGAAGGAAGTGCCGTTGTCGATGTTCAGGTACGCCGCATCGATGCGCACACGACCCTCGCACTGATAGCGCGCCACCTGGCTTTGGTAGGCCGGCTCTTCAGCGGTCGGTTGCGACTCGGCAGCCTGCGCCAGGATCGGCAAGGTGCACGCCAAGACAGCGGTGCAGAGCGTAGCGAGATGAGTGTTCACAGTGAATTCCCCAGACGTTCAATGATGCCCATTGGGACTTGCAAGGCTGGCTTTAGTTCATGCCCAGGCCCCTGCTCCCGAGACGCATGCACGGCCCCAGGGGCCAGCGCTGGCCGAAACTGCGCGTCCAACGATTCAAAGAAGATCTGCAGCCGGCTTCGCTGCGGCTGGAAGGCGGCGCGCCCGGCAATTGCCTCTCGCCAATCAACCGCGCAACGGACTCCAGGAAGGGTAGCGACCTGGGGCAATCCAGCCTTCTCAGGCAGGTTTCGACAAGACGGGCAGCGAACCCTCGGCCCGGTCACGGGGCATCAACTCCAGGTAGTCCGCCAACGTCCCCTGGAACAGCGGTTTGACCATGATATGGACTCGATGGCGCAATTGGCCCAGCTCGATGCCCTCACGGGTACGCGCTTCGATATAACCACAGGCCTGCCAGAAACGCTGCGCCCGGACATTGCCGGCCACCACGCTCAGGCGCAGCCAGCGCGCCCCATGACCGGCCGCCCAGTTTTCAAGTTCAAGGTGGAGCTGATGAGCGAGCCCGGTGCCCGTGAGCGGTGCGGCGAGCATGAACAGGCCAATGTGCCAGACCGTCAGCGCCAGAAGATCAGTGACGACACTGGCCACGGCCAGCAGCCTGCCGCTGGCATCGAAGTAACCGATCTTCCACTTGCGAGTGAAGCTCCAGCCCTCGGGCAATGCATCCTCGATTTCATTTCGGGCCTCGTCCGGCTGCGGTGAACAGCCATGGACGATGTGAAAGTACGCTGGATTGTCGACAAAGAAATCCTGCAGCAATCGCTCGTCATCCAGGGTGAGCTCCCTGGCCACGAGCCCGCTGGATGACTGGGGTAACGATCCTTGTTGCATGCCGTGCTCCGTAAAGCCGATGGGCTTCTGCTCGAAAGGCGCATCCTAGCGCTCGTCACGCCCCTGAAAACAGCTTTTGATTGTTGAAAAAATGTAGGGCATTGGCCGGTCGCCCTGGCTCGGGAAAACCCGATGCGTGGTCATGTTCGGCCCACCTGCGTTCAACCGGCCGCCATGATCTATTGCTGGGAGCTGCCGGCCTGGAACAGCTTGGTGTAGGCAAAATAGCCACCGGCAATTTCAACGACTGCCAGCACGCCGTATAGCGCACCAAACATGAATGAAGAGGCTATGAAACCTATGGCGACGACGCCGACAAACCACTGGACAATCTGCTGGGTCTTTTCGTCCAGGGAGAGTTTTCCGCTAAGGATCAAACCCGCAGCGAGACCAATCAACACACCTACAATAATCCGCGCAAACATCACTCCTCCTTTCCGGCTCCATGCCGGGCATCAAGCAATAGACCACAAACCTGTCATGCATCACCGCACGATCCAGAGCTGAACCTGATCGTTGCATGCAGCTCGAGCACAATACCCCATGGCAGAGCAACAGGGCCTTGTAGTCCGACCTGACCCTACAGGTTTTACCGCCCTCCAGCACTCTCTACTGATTCCTCTGGGACCAGCCAATGATCATGAGCATGGTTGCCGGGATTCAGAACCTCGCATTACCGCTGGCTACGCCGCTGACAACAATGGGCAGCCCCACAACGAACCTCGGTTTTTTAATGACCTTTGCCATAATCCCTACCCCACTCAAGAGAACTGCGTGCCTGCAACACGCGGTGAAGCAGGACCAGATACGCCTTGAGACGCCCCCTTGGTGCCCTGATGATCCCCCAGGATCTGCGGGACATTCAGCGTGGATGGGATAGGCGGAAAATATCGCATCAGCGCTGTTTTGAATCCGCGATTAGATCCTTGAGCACCGCATCGAAGGCATGGGTCCAAGGCGCGCTAAAATTCTGCTTTTCAAGCATTTCCAGGCCTTTCGCGGTGAATGTCCCTGGGGTGGCGATGGCACTTCCCATGCTCGCAAGAGGGGTTTTCAAGTCGTGCTTCGCGCTGGATAGGCAGTCCTCCAGGTTACTGAGTAGCAGCTTTCTGGCTTGACCTTCCGGCAACCCCTGGTCGACGAACCATTGCTGGAGCTCATGCAGCCAGAAATAGAACCAACCGTTCATGCACGCAGCGACTGTGGCCGTTTCGAAGGCGCTCTCATCCGCCAAGACAATCACGGTGCCGAGCGCCGAAAGACACTGTTGAACTGCAGCATTTGCGGGGTATATCACCACAGTGGTGCGGTTGATTTCAGCAGCGCAGGAGAGCATCACCCTGACCACGCTCGCGCCGTGGAAACACCTGGATAGTTCAGCGATCTGCATTCCCGCCACCAATGAGATCAGCGTCTTGCCAGGTCCCATCACGACCTCTTCCGACAATCGCTCCACTGCATCTGGACGAACGCCCAGCATGAGAACTTCAGAGCGATCAACCACCGCCTGATTGCTAACCATCACCTCGCAGCCATATTGACTGCCCAGTGCCAAAGCACGCTGCTGATTGCGCGGCGAGAGGTTTATCTGCCCGGCGTAGCCGCTATTTCGCAGACCTTTGACGACCTTCTCGGTGAGTTCTCCAACTCCCAGAACACCTAGGCTTTGCATAGTCTTCCCATCGTCATGGCAGGTTTGAAACAGTTTCACACAGCTGCCGGTTGATTTGAGGGTCATGCCAAATGTTTACGTCACCTCAATCGAGCAACCTGCGCCTGGCCGATCAATCTTTTACTGAGCATCAACCTAGATCGAGCGCCTTTCTACCCAACGCCGATACTGACGAGTACGACAGGCGGCTTCGAGTTGCTGCAGAATCAGTGCGCGTAACGGTGACACATGCGGATCCGGCGTTTTATCGCGACTGAGCTTGCGCAGTTGAAACTTCACCACCGCCATGTTGGCCAAGGCGGCAATGGCCTTGTTTTTCCAGGTGATCGGTGGCAGTTGCGGAGCGCTGTCCTTGCCCTGCAACCAGTCACGAGGCAGGTAGGGATCGATAGCCAGCGCCGTTCCGATACCGACCATGTCCACACCGCTGCGCACCACATCTTCAGCAACCGGAAAGCGACGTATGCCGCCGGTGACCATTATCGGCATTTGGGCGACCGTGCGGATATCTCGGGCAAATTCGACGAAATAGGCCTCGCGAGCCAGGGTGCGACCATCGCGCGCCTCGCCCTGCATGGCGGGTACTTCGTAACTGCCGCCGGACAACTCCACAAGGTCCACACCCAGGCCACCAAGCCGCTCAACCACTTTCCGAGCGTCATCGGCGGTGAATCCCCCTCGTTGAAAATCAGCGGAGTTCAGTTTGACTGCCAGCGCAAACCCGGGAGAAACCGCAGCCCTTACTGCCTTGACGACTTCCAGCAACAACCGCGCACGGTTTTCCAGGGAACCGCCCCATTCGTCGGTTCTTTGATTGGTGAGTGGCGAGAGAAACTGGCTCAGTAAATAGCCATGGGCAGCGTGAATTTCCACACCGGTGAATCCGGCTTGTTCGCCAAGGCGTGCGGAGCGCGCAAAACGCTGGATAACCTCTTCAATGACATCAGGCGTCATCGCGTGAGGCGTGGCAAAACGCTTGGACATCTTGCCCAAGTCCAGCGGTATGGCTGATGGAGCCCAGGTCTGTTGCCCAAGGTTGGCCTGCATCTGACGGCCCGGGTGGTTGATCTGCAGCCAGAACTGCGCGCCAGCGGAGCGGCCGATCTGCGCCCAGCGCTTGAACTTGTCCAACTGCCGCTCATCCTCCAGCACCACCCCGCCCGGCCCGGTCATGGCACGGCCGTCGACCATCACGTTGCCGGTGATGATCAAGCCCGCGCCACCGTCGGCCCAGGCTAGATACAGGCGCATCAGCTCTTCGGACGGTGCCTGGTCGGCATCAGCCATGTTCTCTTCCATGGCGGCCTTGGCGATGCGGTTCTTGATCGTCGAACCGTTGGGGAGCAGCAGAGCATCGAACACATTCATGGGGTAGCCCTCGATTGAGATGGGCTCACCTTAAGATTTAAGTGAACTTTAAGGTCAAGCGTCTTTTTCTACCCGGCCTCAAGAATGCTCATTCGATATTCAAGGCCCCGGATCCGGGCAACTGCATCAGCAGATCCGCTCCCAGCAGCCGCGCAGGCGTGTAGGTACCGCCAGCAGACGGGGCCTGTAACAAGTAGCCGACCACGGCCAATGCAGCATCGACCGTCAAGCTGTAGACATTCGCGGTCTGCACCCGTGCAACCTTGCAGTCGCCCTGCGCGTTGCGTACCTCCCCCCACACATAAGTGCCTTGGTCTGCACGCGTGGCGTCGTCCGGACCGATCACTGCCTTGCCGATGCAGGCCTTGAGCAGCCTCTGCACGAACGACATACCCAATAGCGGACGCATCAGATTGGCGAACCTGGCGCCGCGAATCATGCCGGTGGAGCCCGGCATGAACACCTCGATGTTGGGAATACCGGTGGTGTGATAGGCCGTCGAAACATCCCCCCAAGGGATGGTCATGGCCAGCTTTTCTCCGGCACCAAAGTCGATGCGACGTACCCGATAAGCCAGCGGAACCGACACGATTCTCCCGTCGCGACGCACCTTGCCGCCCTGCGCCATGCCTTCGATCGAGGTCTTGGCTGTACCGGGTGAAAAGCTCGAGCGCGAATCGAATCCCAAGGCGAGATGCGTTGCATCCGGCAGTGCGCTTTGCAGCGCAGCAGCGACACAATCGGTTGGCACGACATCGAAGCCGACGCCGGGGCAAATGACCACGTTGGCCGCGCGTGCCCGCTCATTCAGGGACTGGGCGTGTTCGAATACGGTGATTTCACCCGTGATGTCCAGATAGTGCGCATTGACACCCAAACAGGCTTCCATCATCGGAGCCGCGGTTGCCGAGAACGGCCCTGCGCAATGCAGAACCAGGCCATAACCCTTGATCTGGGCAAGCAATCGCGCTTCTTCATCCAATCCGAACACCCGGGCTTCAAGACCCAGCTCCCGGGCCAGAGTCTCGACTCTGTCGCGGTTGCGTCCCGCCAGCACAGGCTTGAGGCCACGCTGTGCAGCAGCGCGAGCGATCAACTCGCCCGTGTAGCCATTGGCACCATAGATCATCCATTTCATCTGCGTCTCCAGATTGTCTTGCTGGCTCATGCACTGCTCCTGACTGGATTGATGACCTGCGTTATTGCCCTGCCCAATCAGCTTCAGACCCTAGCGTTGCAGCCAGGTTGAAGGTCAAGCACCAGTATGCAGCTAGCGGCGGATATTGTTCAGCGGCGGGAATTGATCTTGAAACGAGGTTGCAAGTGAGCTTGCGCGCAGCGACGTCGCAGGTGAAGCCCGATACGGCCGAAAGCCTCAGTTTCTTATGCCCTGGAATTGATAGCGGGGGCTTTCTGATTATCGCAGCCACCTTGGTCAATCACGCCAACTGCTGCCCACGCACCGATACCAGGAACCTGTGACTCAGCAAGTACTCGCCGGCTCGGGCCACACCGCGCCTCTGGATGAGCCTGTGCTCGGTTGGCCACACATGCACAACGCGGCCTATGAACACTGCAGTGCCTGCCCTTTATATCTGAAGACGCCCCAAGGCCTGTCGATCATCACGGGTAGAGCCATCGCTGGGCTTTCCTGCCGAGAAGAGCCGCTCCCGGCCATGAAGAGTCAGGGGCCTTAACGTTCTTACGCCTGTCGGTCGCCGGGAAGCCTGACGGGTTTATGAGTTCTGGAGGACGCTGTGGCAGGGCGGCTTGTCGTTGTCGCCCGGCCTTCATCACGCAGGCGATTGATCAGCAACTGCGCATTGTCCGCACACGCCATGCCCTCGGGCTTGGCCTCGACACCCTTGATGACCAGCAGCAGTTGGGCTTTGTTCTCGGCCAGCCGTTGCTGCAGGACTTCGATTTCCTCGACCTTTTGCTTGAGGCCACTGAGCAATTGTTCGTGCTGCCAGCCACCTGCATTCATCGGCATCAGTTGCCGGATTTCTTCCAACGAAAAACCCGCAGCCTGCGCATCGACGATGATCTTCAGAACCCACTCGGTGTCAGCCGCATAATTACGATAGCCATTGGCTTTGCGCTCGACGGTTTTTATCAGGCCACTCGCTTCGTAAAAGCGAATGCGTGAAGGCGCCAAGCCGCTGATCTTCGCCAGTTCGCCTATTTTCATATCCCACCTCAAAAATCCGATCGACCCTGAGGCCGACTTTAAATCTAAAACCATCAGGCGACCAAGTGCCCCATGGGGCGAAGGAAAACCAGGCGGCGAAGTTGCTAGAGCTGGCGGAGAATCGGAGGCAGATCATCGCAATGAGAACCCGAGCCAAAGACAGGACGGGCATCACGCTGGCTAACACCCTCATCAGAGATTTTTAACCGTTAACACAGTCTCAAACACTTCAAGTGCGCCTGGGGTTGCGAGTGAATCACCAACAACTGTGAAACCTGCGCTCCTGTGTGCCTTGATAGCTTCAAGACTCGATTCATCAGGATCAATAGATACGTCAACAAAGGGTGCCACTGACCTGGCCGGACTTGAACAATATGAAAATTTTGTACCCGCAGTCGCACTGGAGCGCTATGACGCTACGAAGTGGTGCCTATAAGGAAAAGTACCGAAGCCAATAAGCCTCTCGACATTCATTGGTAAAGCTGATGTGGGTCGGGTTTACCGTTGCATGACGTGGCTGACGAAGCACTTCATAGCTGATCCAACATTCAGCGCAGAGCGCATCGCTGGGGAAACTGTCCTGTTCCGCCAGCCGTTTAATGAGTGCGCCGTCATCGAAGGCGTAGATTTTCTCCTCCGCAGTGACGATAAAACCCTGATCAGACCAGGATTCCTGATTCACACTCTGAAGATGCGCGGAGTGAAGCGATGACAAGCCCAATATAGCGCTGACGTAGTTGGCGAGGTGATCCGGTTGAGCCATGGGCGGTGCTCACATACTGTCTATAGCGGTTAGCGAACGTAGTGCAACTTTACTGACAAGGCTGCGCGCCCAACAACTCTACCAATCGCTAAGAAACTTGATTCTGTGCCCTGGCGACAGCCTTCATTCAGCAAAAAATCCTGTACGTTCAGCCTAGGCACATGGGGCTCCCAGCAACCTCTTGCGCGTCGCGCGCGCCATAGAGAGAAGTAGTTTTGTAGAGGATTAATCGAATTAAGGCCCAGAAGCCCGAACACAAAGCCCCCTCGACACGGCTGGCCTTTGCAGAAGGTGGCACAGCGACGGCAAAGGTGATGTTGCGCAGAAGGTTTGATGCAGCACGCGAGGCGGCAGGAGTCGAAAGGCTGACTTCCAGATGAGAGATTTGCGTGCCAAGGCCGGCACCGACAAAGCGCAATCCAGTGGCGACATATTGCAAGCAAGGGATCAGCTTGGGCACACCACGGTGGTGATGACCGAGAACTACATTCGCAAACGAATAGGCAAAAAGGTCACGCCTACAAAGTGAATTGCGGAGCGGTTCAGAGCAAGGCTCACTCAAAAAAACCGTGCAAGCGCTTCAAATAGATGGTGCCCGAAGCCGGAATCGAACCGGTACGCCCTTACGAGCGGGGGATTTTAAATCCCTAATATTTTTCTTAATTCACATGCACTTACGCTTGTATTGTTTCCGCAAAAATCAGGAAAAATATGCTGTATTAGCCAATGAATTAAATGGCTCAAAATTAATTGCGAAAATGGTTTGCCCCCCTCATCCGGCGTTCTGCCGACCGAATACAACCCTCTTCAAGCACAAGATACCTTCCATAACTGATCCAGCCTGGTGGTGTAGCTCGGACTAATCATTTCGCGTCGCATCCCCCAATCCGAATTTGTCGGCAGTCTGTCAGCAGCCGCACGTCTTCAGTTGGACAAGGCAGATCAACCACCAAGCCGCTGGCGAATTTTTATTATCACTAGAAATAAAAACAATAGCATTAATAGCAAACAAAATTTAACCAATTAGTCTTTTAGACAATTCGCTGTAAAATTTGACAGAAGAAATTTACCAGCTTTAATAAAAAAGCGCATCCAAGGTTGGATTCGCAGAACAGGGAGAAATTCTTTTATAGAATTTCAGCACATAGATAAGGAGATTAAAATGTCTGAAGCACTCAAGGGAAAACCATCGGTAGATTATCAAGAAGGAGTTGAAACATTTACCATATTCGAGATGAAAGAACTCAATATCAATATTACTTTGGACCTACCTAGCGCACTAATGCTAAACAAAGATGAACAGGAATATTATCCCAGACGCGAAGACAACTCAAAAGTAGCCGCTCCGGTCCTGACTAACAACTCTGGTTATGACATCCAATCGGCAACCTTCTCTGTCAGACTCTATGACCTGAGGCCTTCAAATAACGTAATTGCAAACGTGCAGTGGTTTAAAGTAGGTAAGCCACTGCTTCAGACCCTGACGTTCACATGTAAAGATGTTAAAAACGGCAAACAAGCCCAGTGCACTATCGCCGATACTGAACATGCTGGATACTCTCGAATTCGGTGGGCCACCATGGCGAACAACGGAGAAGGAACAACAACTCTCTCCTGTAACGTAAGCCCTATCACGTTAATATTCTCACCTGCTGCCTCTGATCAGGATAAGCTGGTTAGTGGACCGTACCTTCAAATTGGTTAACTGATCTGCCACCGCGGGGCCCAGAGTTCTGGTCCCTGCGGTCGTCCTTGCCTGCTTCATTCAATTCGACACCACCACGACTGCGCGTACAGCGCCCCCAATCAACCTCTTCCAACCCGCTGTTGTTCAGGCCGAGCTGGGCAATGCTATTGATCTTTGCATCCAGTAGCCGCGGGAAGACGTCCGGGCCGGGATGGCTTTTGAAAATCCATGCCTGGATGCAAGAGCGTCCAAGCTCTTGGCTGTGAGTCTCAACAAGATGAACATCACCCTTAACGAGAGGGGTCTTGCTCAGCCTTTCGGCAGGTATTGCTACGCCACGCTCCCTGCGGCGAACGATTAGAAAATTCATAGGGGGGTCACACCTGAACTGTATACACAGCATTTCACCACTCAGCGTATCAGCGACGAGAAGCCGACAGGTGGAGCTATGCTTACCCTCTCAATGTGGGGGCAAAGCAATGCGCGGACGGCTCTCCCAATCCAGCGGCATTCACGACTTCGTCGCAGCCCTGAGCATGCCCGGGGCCCTGATCAATAACGTCGGAGACCAGCCCCTGGGGCGATACAACGCCGCACCAACAATGCAGCTCGCGCTCTTCCACGTTGCCGACGACACGTTATACGCAGACGCCATGCGCGGGGTTTGGCGGCCACACTAGGCCACCGACCGAGCAGCGCCAATCAATGCCCGCGTCGAGAAGGTCGCTCACGGGCCGTTCTTCCGCCAGATCTGGCCGCACCGGGCCATATGTCCAATAGATAACTGGTTTGAGTGGGTTGACGAAGGCGGCCCGAAGAAACAGCCCTACCTGATCCGGCATCGCGACGGCTCGCCGATTCTCTGTGCCTCAATCGGACAACTGCCCGACGCCGACGAAGGCGCGGGGGAGCACGACGGCTTTGTGATCATCACCGCCGACGCACAGGGCGGCATGGTCGATATTCACGACCGCCGGCCGGTAGTCCTGGCGCCGGACCTGACTCGGGAATGGCTCGACCCTGCAACGCCAAATGAGCGCGCAGAGCAGATGGCCTTGCACCAGGGCGAGCCCGCCGAGTCATTCGAGTGGTTCAAAGTAAGCATCGCCGTCGGTAACGTCAGAAATCATGGCGCTGAACTGATAGAGCGCATGATCAAGCCCACCGGGGGCGATGTTGTGAACAGTGGCTGATCACTGGCAAGCCTCCCCTCCAGGCCCGGCCCTGCACCGGGCTTCTTGTGTCAGCCCTACCTTATCCCTGCTAAGGTGACACCCCTCAACCAGACGGCAGGAAGCGGTCACGAATGGATTCAATGAAAACACTGAGTGTGATTTTACTGGCATTGGCTAGCATCCCAGTTGTGGCCCACGAGAACAATGATCCAGTCGAAAAAGCGATGTTTCTCACTACGATCGCTCCCCTCCTTGTTGTTAGCGGAACCACCGCACTAACGGTCTATGGCCCTGCGAGTATGAAATCGGCAAAGGCGGATGCGCTAGCGTTCATCGGCTCAAATGGCGAGATCCGCGGAGCTCAATTTGAGCAAGCAGCTCGGTACTACCACTCGGCCTATGACCAGCCGTATATGACCGATGAACAGTTGGCACTGGCAATCGCAACTTCGCACTGAAGACTGCACTCTTCGCCTCACCCCCCGAGGCCGTCATAAGCCTGCTCACACGTTACTCCCCTGCTCCGGCTTTGATCAGCATCTGCCACCAGGCTTGATGGATAACTTACTACCTTCTTCGGATATCAGAAGAGACGTGATCCTCCCTTGCGAGCCGTAAAAATTTTGCTGCTTTCAACAATGCAGCTACGCTTGCGAGTGGTTGCCTATTCCGATTATAAGTTCTAAAGGCAGTGCATACGGCCATACTGCCTTCAATAGCTTAGGGAGAGCATCGGGCAACTAAGCCTTACAACCATCAGTCTAAAAGGAATATAGACATGAGCATTACCGTTAAAAATAACACCTCGAATATAATTGAAGTTGCTATTAACCAATGGGACACGGACGGCGACACTCGTTACTCTCCGCTCGCTGCGGGAGCATCAGATAAGTGGGTTAGAAAGGACAGTAGAGGATATGTTCTTTCACTAAGACAAAGAGGTACTGAAAAGCCATATTACGTACTAGTTGACAGCAACATTGTGATTACCAACACTGAGGTGAAAGACAACGATACGGTTATTTCTCCAATCAGTAGATAACTCGAAGATAATATCCAAGGTGCCTATCTGGCACCTTGGATGAATAAAGCCAGTCAATAGTTAGCATGCTGCGCTAACGTTGATAACTCTCACGTACGTATCCCTGACATGCCCGCAAAGCGATCAATCCTTGGTCACCCTCTCCGGCAATGGCGACAATTCGTTGAACAGCCGCAGGGTCAAGTTCGGCTCTCGCTGCTCCATGAACCAGGCCGCCGGTGCCGGTGGCAGCTGGCACCCCACCGCCACCACCCGTGGCGGTGCTGGCGAGTAGAACTGACAACCGCAGCTCAGTAGTAGCAAGGCTTGTCACGCAGGCGAACCTGATTCGATTGAGCATCGCGCAATGCCTTGTAGTGGGTTTCGTCATTCGCTTGCAGCCGATCCTCCAGAGCACGGCGAGCATCCTGCTGGGTTTCCTGCCAACCGATCACCGCTGTGGCGGCCTGCTCGCGATCACTGCTATACGCCCCGGCCTGCTCAGCCAACGCTTTGCTATAGGTGTTGGCCTGCCAGGTCCATGCACCCCAGCCGCCAAGGGCGATCCTCAGAACCAGTGCCAAGGCTGGCAACAACCAGAGCGAGGCCTTCACGACAGCACCTTCAGCGCCAGGTCATAGATGGCCTTGGGATCAGCCTCGCCATTCGGGACACGACCATGGTCCGAACGCATGGCTCGTGCTGCTGGGAAGAAGTCGGCAGCGGATCACTGGAGGATTTCCAATCCATGCCGGAGGAGTACGAGTTGCGCGCGCTCTACACCCGCCCAGCCGAGCAGCCCGCACCGGTTGCGATGGTGCCCGAAGGCTACTGCATCATGCCCCACAACCTTACAGCGGAGAATGGCGCAAAAGCCCTGCTGCTCGACGAATTCAAGTTGCAATCCACGCACGAATGCCCGGAATGCCGGGAGCTTGAAGAACCGTCGGGAGGCTGCGAAATCTGCGACGGTGAAGGCGAGTATGGGCAGAAACACACCATCTCAAGTTCATCTACAGCAAGGCAGTAGAGGGGCTGGCCGTGAAGGCTGAACCAGCCAAACTCTGACATGAGTACATTTGTACTCCACCCGTAAAAACCGAACTCTCATCTAACTCAGCCGCTGAAAAATCGAACGACGGGAGCTAGGAAGCTGATCTTCTCCACCGATTTTAAAAAGCGGTCAAAGGCCTTTTCGCTAAGGATGAACGCGGGTATGAAAAAGATGCTCGAAACCATGACAGTCAATAAAAATCCAATCCAATCAGTACTAACAAGGACGGCGATCGCTACGCCCAACATAAATAGCCCCCCTAAAAAGAACAGCCATCGAGCAAATTTTTGAGTTGGATATTGATTGAACATGATGAGGCCACCCTTGCCGCGTTCAATCACAGTAGTTCCAGGGTGGTTTTTTGTCGAAGCATGCCCTTTCCCCCCCCTAATTCCCCTTAGCAACGGCCGCCCAACCCTCCCCAGCAGCAACTCCTCCCCCTTCAAGTCAGCCGCTATAGCGGCCAAGGACGAAGTCATGCCTGAAGAAAACAGTACGCGCACGGTAACCATGCCGGCCCGCGAGCAGCACGGCGGCCTCGACTCAATCACCGTGGCGCTGCCATGGGTGTGCCGTGAATGCGGTGCGCCACGCGGCGAACCATTCACATCTATGAGCTGGGATGGAAGCCGGCAGCTTGCGGTAGACAGCTGGAGCAATCCCTGCGGACACGTTGAGCTGTACTGCGAAGTGCGCCGCGACATCGAAGAGGCGCAGCCATGATCCTCCCGGCCCTGCTCTACGTCGCATGGAACATCTACACGGGGCCAAGGCCATGAGCGGCTTCTTTCGCCGCAAGGCCGAGTCGTGGCTGATCAGGTTGGCGGCCTGGATCTTGGCAGGCCGGAACGTTCACCGCTCAGCAGTGGTTTCGCGCCGCGACAACAACGAAATGTCGGGAATGGCTGAGAGCCTGGAGGAGATCGCCGACCGCATCGGCAGCGGCTACAAGAACTGAAGAGTCCACCCGGCACGGCATAAGCCGGCCGCTGCAGCAGCCTGACAACGAACCGGGCGAACGCAGAGACAGTGCCACGGCGCAACGCCAGGGCAAATCAGCACCATCTGAAACACCCACTCAACAATCGGAGCCTGCCGGCGATGGCGGGCGGGAGACATGCATGCCCGACATAAAAGTTCAGTACTGCCACTGCAACAACAAGCACATGGAAAGCGAGCGGCTAAAGGTGCCAAGCAAGAAGTACGGCTCAGGAGTCCGCGACATGATCTGCCTGCGGTGCCGGTGCACCACCTACCACCAGCTACAGGCCGAATAACCAACCTTCTGCCGCCACGCGCGGCATGGAGATCTGTATGAGTATTATTGAATTTATGAGTCATGACGAAGTGTGTGAACTGACTGGCGCAAAAACAAAAGCCAATCAAATTGCCGTGCTTTGCAAAAACGGAATCAGGCACACCATCAGGGCAAGACCGGAGCCAGGCGCAGGATTGAGATCATTGGGGAACTAAGGGTCGTAATTGACCGCATTGCGGCCAGAAAGGCGGGCTACAGAGTGAGATCTACTCGACTTGTAGTGATGGAGGATGGGCAGCCCATGACAAAGAGTATGCTGCACAAGCGGTTTGACGATGCTCGCGAAGCTGCCGGAATTTCGAAGTCAGAGTTCCAAATGCGAGACCTGCGGGCCAAGGCGGCCACGGACAAAGAAGAATCTACAGGGAGCATTCGCGAGACTCGCGACCAGCTTGGGCACACCACCGTAAGCATGACAGAGCAGTACATTCGCAGGCGTCGCGGAGCCAAGGTTACGCCGATGAAATAAGCGAATTGCGGAAAAGTTTTTTTGATTGCGGAAAAAAGAACTAAGGGCTTGCATGAGGTATGTCATGCAAGCCCTTGAAATAGATGGTGCCCGAAGCCGGAATCGAACCGGCACGCCCTTACGAGCGGGGGATTTTAAGTCCCATGCGTCTACCAGTTTCGCCATTCGGGCGGTAGCGCGATAACGCGACACTGGAACATCCAATTGGCAAAAGCCATCCAGCGCTTGAAACAGGGAGTGGAATATATACATCCAGTCCTTGTGAAGCAAGGTTGATCGGGGCAAAAAAGCCCTCTTCCCCGCTCACCGCTACAGCTGAAAAAACACGGTAAATCATGGATCTACAGCATCAGCTCGGCCAATAACAGCGAGCGTGTACAAGACTTCGCACGCCGTTATCCGCGGCGGCAAGCCTAACATGAAGGTTTTTTACAACCAACTGATTTATAAAGACTTATTGATTTCAGTTGGCCTCGGAAAAGACTGGCAAGGGCCAACACAATAAGCGTCCTACCCCATGGCAAGGCTCAAGCTTCGGCGGCAAACCCCAGGGAAAGCTTGAGGCCTTCCTCTTTGGCTGCGGCCTGCAAATGGCTGGAGAAGTCCTGCTCTACCTGCACTTCACTGCCCTTGAGCTGGGCAATGCCGCGGTTGTGCTCCAATACCTTTGCAAGTTGGGCGTAGGTGTAGTTGGCAGGGGGGGTATTGCCGATGTACATGGAAGTCTTCCTTGAAGTCGAAGCAGCCTGCTGTGCAGGCCAAGATGCGCTGATGCCCTCGATTGACACAGGGATCACTCAAAGGGCGCCAAGTCTGCAATATACAGCCTGCCTCGCTGGCAGGGCACGTCGGCAGTCAATGGAGTTCGCCCAATACACATGACCTCGCCATCCATGAACCGGTAAAGAGTCATGGGTATCGGGCGAACGGTTCAACGCTATGCCCTCGCAATAACATGTTCAACTGTCAGCAATGACACAACGATGCCATTCAGCCAGCGTAATGGGTAAATGCCCCGGCAAAGGCTCTGCGGCCGGCTCGAAGCTCGGTTCGCAATTCGCCAATCAGGTTGGAGATGTCCCGCACACTGGTGAGTTCGGCAGTTGAAACGCCCGTCAGCAACAAGTCCACTCGACCGGATTCGGCATCGTAGATCTTGATCGCCAACGAGCCGTCGGGATTTACACTGCAGGCACAGGAAAGGGGGAGAAAGCCGGATTCCAATATGTGGCAAAGCTCGCTGGTGGAGAGCATGGCTTTCTCGTCTGTAGGAGATTCTGGGGATTTTTCCCATTAAGAATAGGCCAGCTCCCCGGCAGGCGTGTCAAAAAAAACACAGAGAACTGTTAACTGTCTCGCAGTTCTCGCCCAGGCTTGCAGCAACTGCCACCGCTCCCGGCTCCAAGGCGTATCAGCGCGCTATACATGTTTCTGCCAACTGTGTAGGTTTCGATACATGAACCTTCAGCCCTGTTGCCCATCGATTATTACCGGCCTCGTCAGCAGGCTGGGCTAGCGGCTGTCCAAACCGCTTTCAACCCGCCTCGAAGGTGGGATTGGTGACCACTCTTCTGAGGCCATCCCCAGGAGACGCTGCATGAATCACTCATCCCCCGCTGTCTTGCACCTGCTGTGCGGCAGGATCGCCTCAGGCAAATCCACCCTGGCCCAGCAACTGGCACAGGTTCCCGGCAGTGTATTGATCTGCGAAGACCAATGGCTCGCTCAGCTGTACCCGGACCTCATTCATTCGGTCGCGGACTATCTGCTCCATGCCCAACGCCTGGGGAACACACTTGGCCCATTGGTGGTTGCCATGCTGCAGGCCGGAACCAGTGTGGTACTGGACTTCCCGGCCAACACCCTGGTCCAGCGGGCGGGGTTGCGAGCCTGGGCCGATCAGGCTGGCGTCGATCATCAATTGCATGTTTTGAATGCCGATGAAGACACTTGCCGCGCCAGGCTGCGCGAGCGCAACCAGCAGGGGAATCATCCCTTTACCACCAGCGAGGAAGAGTTCGAACTGATCTGTCGCTATTTCGTGCCGGCGCAGGCAAGCGAAGGGCTTCACATCGTGAATCACTGATCCCTTGGTCGGTAGCGGTCGGGCCTGGCGAAGGCAGCGATCGCCGACCTTGACCGAAAAGCGCTTTGAAAACAGCCAGGTAGGCAAATTTCAGGCAAAAAAAAGCCCAAGCAGCTGATGGACACTTGGGGCTAAAAATGCATAAACCGTGGTAGGTGAACGCAGGGCTATAGTAACGGAACGGTACATTCTGTAACAAGATATTTTGAGCAAAAAAACGTAAATAAAATCACCTAAGTCATTAAATATCCACACTTTTTTTGAGTCATTTGATTTTCGAGCCGTTCTTTTCAGCGATGGAAACCACACCTGGAACGCTGCCGACAGGGACCTGCTGGCAGCGTCACGATCAACCCAGCGGCTTTAAACGAAAATGCACTGAAAATTCACATAATCGCAACAGACAAGCCATTATCGCCCCCTTAAATTGCCGGCACTTGCCTGAATGGAACGTGCTGGTATGAACGACTTTCTCGATGCCCTGCCCTTGTTGCTTTGCCTAACCACCTTCGCCTGGTGCTGCTGGGGTTAACCTTCACCACCGTTGCAGCCGGCCTGAAACCTTCCTCCCAGCCTGACTCTCTTCCCCCCCCCCCCCCGCCACCGCAGTTCACACCCTCTCGGGGACATCGCTCTCACTGAACAGCCTCAAGCCGATAGTCCGCGCACGTTCCAGGTGGGGCTGCGGGTCCCCCGCTTCCGAATCGAACAGGAGTTGCGACGTCAGCACTCGGGCCCCGCAGTAGTCGAAGATCCCGTGATCGATCTGGGTTTTCATCGCATCAAGATAACCATGACGCGCATAGGTGCCAGCATCGGCCCCCGCAACCCCCACCAGATGCACCCGCAGGTGCCCGAGCTTTTTCACCAGTTTGGCCTCTGCCTGATAATCAAAGGCCCAGCCATTGGCAAACACCCGGTCAATCCAGCCTTTGAGCAATGCCGGCATGGTCCACCAATAAACCGGATAGACCAGCACCAGGGCGTCGGCACGATCGATGCGTGCCTGCTCGGCAACGACATCGGCCGCAGGTCCGGCCTGGGTACGATGCACGGCAATATCGGCAGCGCCGAACCGCGGTTCGAACCCTTCAGCCCAGAGATCGGCAATCTCCCAGGTAGATCCAGATGAAGCCTCCAGGCCCTTGGCAACCTGCAAGGCGAGTTGATGGGTAAGGGACTGCGGGTCGTGATGGGCAACAACAATAAGGGCATGCATGACAGTGCTCCTGCGAACGGATTGCGCTGAATGTTCGAGATTAATATACTTTTAGTAAGTTAACGTCGATAAGTTACTTTTGGTATATAACCATGTCAAGCCATTCGAATTCCGCGACCTCGTCACGACGACGCCTGTCGCGGCAACAGCGGTTGCAACAACTGATGACCATTGCCTGGCAGATTGTTCGTGAGCTGGGTACCGAAGCCCTGACCCTGGGCTACCTGGCCGAGCAGGCCGGAGTCACCAAGCCTGTTGTCTATGACCATTTCGCCAGCCGGGCGGTGCTCCTGGCGGCGCTCTATCAGGATTTCGATCAACGCCAGACGGTCTTGCTCGATCAGGCGCTGCAGTCCGCAGTGCCTACCCTGGCCGCTCGTGCTGGTGTTATCGCCGAATCCTACGTCGATTGCGTACTGCTCCAGGGCCACGAGATACCGGGCGTCATCGCGGCACTGGCCAGCTCGCCTGAACTCGAAGCCATCAAACGCGACTACCAGGCAATTTTCCTGGAAAAATGTCGTGAAACTCTGCTGCCCTTCGCCACTGGCGGGATCATCACAGCCGCTGGGCTACGGGCCATGCTCGGCGCCGCAGAAGCCCTCTCCCATGCGGCGGCCCTTGGGGAAATCACTCGGGAGCAAGCCCGGGACGAGCTCTGCGCCACCATTGTGGCAATGGTCGAAAGAGCCCGCGCCACCGTTTCCGATACTGGCCAATAACCTGGGCCTCGACGGCCAGCCTCGAACCCGCACGCCAGGGAAAGAGGCTGTGCCCTCCAGCCCATTACCGACACTGGCCGGACTGTCCTGCGCTCCAGCCCTCGCCGGCGGGATCGCGTAAACTGCACCCACCACTGTTTTTACTGGTCGCCGGCCAAGCGCACCGCCTTCATCGAGAACACCCATGTCAACCCAGCCATCCATCGGTCCTCTAGCCGACTCGCCCTTGCCGCTCCAGGCTGACAAACCTGAAGCACTGCCACTCGCCCCGGACACCCTCGAGCTCGACCCTGAGGCCACCAAGGTGCTCTCGGTCTTTGACTTCGACGGCACCCTGACCCGCCATGACAGCTTCGTGCCCTTTCTGAAGTTCGCCTTTGGCCACCGACAGTTCAACCGGCGGATGCTCAGGCTGGCGCTGCCCAGCTTGAACTTCCTGGCTCGGCGGGTTGACCGCGATCAGCTCAAGGCGCAGTTGATCAGCACCTTCCTCACAGGCATCGAGGCGACCTGGCTCGAGCAACAGGCAGAAGCCTTCTGCGAGCAAGCCTGGTCTCGCCTGATGCGCCCGGCCGGCCTGCAAGCGGTGGCTGGCGAGCTTCGTTCAGGAGCGCTGGTCACTCTCTGTTCGGCGTCACCTGCCCTGGTTCTGCAACCGTTCGCCAGGCGCCTCGGGATCGAGCTGATCGGCACCGAACTGGAGGTGATCGACGGCGTGCTGAGCGGGCGTATTGCCGGCCATAACTGCCGATGCGAGAACAAGGTGCTGCGCCTGGAACAGGTCTACGGTCCGTTGGGCCAGTATCGACTGCGGGCCTGGGGTGATACCCGCGGCGACCGAGAACTGCTGGCGGCGGCGCAGGACGCACACTGGCGACACTTCCACCCTGCCTGGCGTCGCGGGCAGCGCACGCGCTGACGCCTTGCGGCAAGGACCACAGAACAACCGACCAACGGCGAGGTACCAGGAAAAAGATTCGCTATACCCAACAGCAAGCGCCCCTGCGCTGATGCCCAGGGGCAGAAGCGGCGCAGGCAGATCATGGACATGCGCCGCCCACCAGGGAGAAGGCCTGCCACTATGAAATCTCATGGCTATGTGCTGCGTACCCTCGCCGTGTTGCTGGCGGCTGGGGCCCCTGCCGTGATCTTGTTGGTCCACCCTGACCCTCCCTCAGCCGCGAACAAACTCGATTGGCCACGCCTCGCCGCCTGGGCCAGTTGCCTGCTGGGCATGTTCGCGCTGTTTGTACTGGCCGGCCTGAAGATCCGTGGCCGGGTACTCGGGGTGCTGATCGACGAGCGCAATCGCTATTCGCTCTCGCGCCTGCAGATGACCCTGTGGACCCTACTGGTACTGGCCACCCTGTACACGGTGTACATCGCCAACATTGTCCGCGGCGACGCCACCACCGCGTTGATGGTGGACCTCGATTACAACCTGATTGCCTTGATGGGCTTCAACCTGGCCAGTTTTGTCGGCGCCCCCATGGCACTGAGCCGTAAAGCCGAACAACCGGCCAGCGACAATGCCCTGGCGACCACCAGCCAGCAGTTGCTCGACGCCCAGAAGCTCACCGCGCCGCCCTCGGCAAGAGGGCAAGTCCTGACCAAGAATGACCCGAAGGACGCACGCCTGGCCGATCTGATTCGCGGCGAGGATGTAACCAACGCAACCCTTGTCGACCTGCCCCGCCTGCAAATGCTGCTGATCACCATGGTCGTGGTATTCGTGTACGGCGCTGCGGTCGGTCATAGCCTGGGGTCGGGCGACTGGCTGCTGGAGACGTTGCCAAAGCTGCACAACACCCTGCTGTTGCTGGCCTTGATCAGCCACAGTGGCTATGTGGTCGGCAAACTGATCCCGAGCAACCTGACCCCCAGCCCAGCCCCGGTGCAACCCGGCCAGCCGGTCAACGCAGCTGCGCCCCAGGGACAAGCGCCGCAACCCGGTGTCAATTCGCTATAGCCCCCAATCGTTGACGCATGCTGGCGCTGGCGGCGGGGCCGGCCTGCACCGTGCAATCCGCCAACGGCACCCGATCACCGCTGGCGATCTCCACCATTACCGCCTGTACCGGCCGCCCGCTCTTGCGCTCGACAATCTGCACGCTTTCCCCTTCTGGTGCGAAATGACGATTGCCCCAGGCCACGAACGCCATGAGCACTCCCCGAAAATCCTCACCCTTGGCCGTTGGCACATATTCGTAACGCAAAGGTCGCTGACTGTAGGCCTGGCGCTCCAGCAGCCCCGCCTCGACCAGAGAGTTCAAACGACGGGTCAGCATGTTCGGGGCGATGTCCAGGCTGCGGGAAAACTCGTCGAAGCGTCTCAAGCCATGCAACGCATCGCGCATGATCAAGATACTCCACCACTCCCCCACCCGTTCCAGGCCACGGGCGATTGGACATTCAGCGTCCAACAGACTTTTTCGTTGCATGACCGACTCCTGCAATGCACCTCGAACATTTGTGGATTCGGATGTTACTTTCATGATGATAGTATCGTCCACGTTTCGTTAATCCCCACCCACGCAAACTGTAGGAGCAGGACCGGCATGAGCAAACGCATCGTAGTCACCGGCATGGGCGCAATCACTCCCCTGGGTTGTGGGGTCGAGCAGGTCTGGCAACGCCTGCTGGCGGGACAGTCCGGCATCCGCTCATTGCCAGAGGAACTGATCGGTGATCTGTCGACCACCATCGGTGGCCAGGTTCCAGACTCGCTCCAGGACCCGGAGGCCGGCTTCGATCCGGACCAACTGCTGGCCCCCAAGGAACAGCGCAAGATGGATAGGTTCATCCTCTTCGCCCTGGCAGCAGCGGAAGAGGCCCTGGGCCAGGCCCGCTGGAAACCCGATACCCCGGAGGCCCAGGAACGCACCGCCACCATCATCGCCTCGGGCGTGGGCGGCTTCCCGGCCATTGCCGAAGCCGTACGCACCACCGACAGCAAGGGGCCGCGGCGTTTATCGCCATTCACCATCCCGTCATTTCTGAGCAACATGGCTGCCGGCCATGTATCGATCCGCCATGCCCTCAAGGGGCCATTGGGAGCTCCTGTCACCGCTTGCGCTGCCGGGGTCCAGGCGATCGGCGATGCCGCGCGGATGATCCAGACAGGAGAGATCGATATCGCCGTCTGTGGTGGAGCGGAAGCGGCCATCCATCGGGTCAGCCTCGGGGGCTTTGCCGCGGCCCGGGCCCTGTCCAGCGAATACAACGACACTCCGCCGCGCGCCTCGCGCCCCTTCGACCAGGCACGGGATGGCTTCGTCATGGGCGAAGGCGCCGGCCTGCTGGTCATCGAGGAGCTGGAGCACGCCCTGGCGCGTGGCGCCCAGCCCATCGCCGAACTGGTGGGCTACGGCACCAGCGCCGATGCCTACCACATGACCGCCGGCCCGGAAGATGGCGACGGTGCTCGGCGCGCCATGCAGCAAGCCCTGCGCCAGGCGGGTATCGACGCCTCCCAGGTCCAGCACCTCAATGCTCACGCCACCAGCACTCCGGTCGGCGACAAAGGCGAATTGGCCGCCATCAAGCGCGTATTCGGCACCGACAGCGGCTTGGCGATCAGTGCCACCAAATCCGCCACCGGCCACCTGCTGGGCGCTGCCGGCGGGATCGAGGCGATCTTCACCATCCTCGCCCTGCGGGACCAGGTCGCCCCGCGACACTCAATCTGGAGAACCCCGACAGCGCCGCCGAAGGCCTCGACCTGGTTCGCGGCGAGGCGCGCAAGACCCCCATGGACTATGCCTTGTCCAATGGCTTCGGGTTTGGTGGAGTCAATGCCAGCGTGCTGTTCAAGCGCTGGAAATAGAACGCCTCTTTACAAGACGAAGGCTCGGCGTTGAGGTTTCAGTCATCACCGACTGAAACCTCAACTGCCGTCAGAAATGAGCACAGCCTTGTGCCTTGGAACAAGGTGTTCACAGGCTCAATCAGTGCAAGACATCATTCAGCACTTCATAGATAAGCCCGCTGGTAATCGCTACCAGGACCAGGTCCGCGCCAGCTTGCCGCCACTCATACCCCTCATAGCGGGGCAACTGCCCTAGCAGCCGACTGTCCAGCTTCTTGGCGATTCCTGGTGGCAGGGGTTTTCCTCGCGCCAGGTTCTTCTGGATACCGGGAGGCAGCGCCGGCCCCGGACTCCAGTAATCACGGTGCCCACCGAGTATGCCGAGCACGTTGCCTCGATCGATGCGCGGGCCCTGGTTCCAGTCATCAGCGTTTGATGGCTTGCCCTTACCCTGGCCTCGGTGATCGCCGGCGTCGTGCTTGTTGTGGCCCTGCCCCTTGCCGTTTCCCGGATCGGCCAGGGCAATGGGTGAACCCACCGCCAGAAACAGACAAGCCAGCGCGGTCATGAACCAACGGGACTTGAGCATGTGGATGCTCCTGCAAAAGCCAATGTCACACTCAACTGTAGACGCTGCCGCCGGGTTCCTCGGATCAACACGCCACCAGGACTGAGAGACAGGTTTGATGATCAGGCCAATGAGTACCCCATTGGGCGAGCATCAAAGGGAGCAACTGTACTGATACTCAAAGGGAAACATCACCGTATCCACCACCGCCGAGAACGGAGCGTCCAGCGCCAGGAAGGGCCAAAGGATGCCGTTGTTGGCCTTGGCCAAGGCCCAGTCCATTCGCACGCCTATATAGGGGCAGGTCTGGGGGACCGTTCGCACCAGCAACGCGGTACAGCCGCTGATCGATAACACCAGCACCAGCAACACTAGACTTCGTACCACGTAACGTCCTTATTACCGTCATGAGTGACTGCTGTAGACGCCGCCGCGCCCGCCAGGTCACTGCTCCAGAGCCCCGCAAGATCAGCAACCAGCAGGTTGGTAGTCACAATGCATCTGCAGGCTTTCCGTATGATTGCGATGAATCTTGAAACCGCACTGCCTCAGGGCGTCCATCACCTGCTCCACCACCGTGCAATGCCGCGCCTTCAACCGGGCCTGACGCGCCGGCGAGGTAAACACCCCCAGAGGGAGAAAGCGCAGTCGCCTACCGTTGAAGACAATGGATACATCGACATGAGAGCCATCCAGGTCGTGCCCATTGGAGCCGAAGATATCGTCCAGCTCATCTGTTCTGTCCGGATAGCACAGGCAAAACAACCTGATGCCCAGCCAGCGCGACAGGGTTCGGAAGAACCCCAGGTGGCTGCTCTTGTGCTCATAGCCTCGGGTCACCAGCAAACGGATGGAATCGGGCAACCTGGACTGGGCGCTGAGCAGTTGCCCAAAGACCTCACGGTCCAGCAAAACCCTTGAGGACGGCCATCGAGGTGCCACTCTGAGCCCCTGGTTGTCGCCCTTCGTCAGTATCATCATGGCGCTACGCCCCGGTCATTTTTGCAGCCGGGGATGGTACACATACAGGCACCACCAATGCTGAAAATCCATCGTCGGTACCTTGGTGTATTTCGCCCCTCGACGCTCGCTGCTGTTTCCCGGTGACAGAACACCCACGATTTCGTTATCCTGATAATGGCTCATAGCCATTACCCATGAGAACAGTGACCGCAGGGGCTGTATGTACGATTTAACGAATCTGGTCATTGTTGATAACAGCTTCGGACTCAACGTCCTCCAGGTCACCGCTGACCTGGTTGCCGGCGCCTTGAATGAGCTGATAGCAAGCTCGGCAGAAGGTGCCGATATCACCCAGAAGCTCGACTATTCCATTCTGACGATCTACCAGGACAAGCTCGAAGCGGCCATTCGCAACATGGGCCTGCCGCCTCTGTCCATCGCCGCTGCCGAGAGCCTTTGCTGACTGACAACGGCCGCAGCACAGCAGCGTGCCGGTACTCGCAGCCCTCCGCCAAGGAGCCCTTCAGTCGCGCAGGCCAACTAGCGCTTGCAGCCGTACTGTCGCCACAGCCAACGATAGTGGCCTGGTAACACCAGGCCAAACCCATTACATTCCCCCGCCGCGCCCCTCCCTAAACGATTAAGGACAAATCGAAAATGAAGCTTGTTTTTGCCATTTCCCTGGCCGCACTGGCCCTGGTCGGCTGCGATAAAAAAACCGAGCCGGTACCGGCCAGCCAAGCAGCAAGTTCTTCTGCGCAGTGCTTCAAGGACACCGACTGCAAAGGCGAGCGGATCTGCGAATCCGGCAAGTGCGTTTCTGCACAGGAGGCTCCTGGCCTCAATCAGCGCCCTGCCGCGACTCTTGCCCCACAGTCGGCGCCGGAAGCACCTCGCATGAGCTATGTGCCACTCATCATCAGCGGCGATGACATCGGCGGCACCTTCACCACCAGCATCCGTGAAATGGGCGGCTCGGCAATCAACTATGTCTCCCGTGCCGGTGTCGTCAACGTGATGGACTACGTGGTTGAAGACCCGGATCTCACTGGATACGTCACCGTCGAGAAGGCCTATGCCTTCGGCGGCAAGTACCTGCTGGTGGTCTCCACCGGGGAAAGCGGCATGAGCTGCCCTGCCACCACCTACGCCTTCACTTTTGACAGCGCGACTGAATCGGTGACAGGCAAGGCCGCCATCGATGGCTGCTCGGAAATGGTAGAAAGCCTGGCCGATGGCAACAAACTGATCGTCAAGAAAGATGGCGCGCAAAGCGTTTTCTACAATGGCGATGTGAAGTAAGCCCTGCGCGGCCTGCTGATCCCCGTCAGCGCCGGGAACACCCCGGCGCACTCTCGCGACCTGCCCGGGCCATGGCCCGCCCTTCAGCCGAATATCAGCACCAGGTACCAGGTAACCAAGGCACCTGACACCACGCTGTGGAGAATCAACAGGTCACGCATTCCGCGTGTCCTGCCGCTGACCATCCAGTAGGCAAAGACCAGCGGGTAGCACAACAGGCAGGTGACTCCCAGCGCCATGATCGCCAGGGCCGTCCTCAGGCTGGGGAAGAAGCCTGGCGGGCTCATCAGGCAGCCGACAAAAGCGATACCGCCCAGCGTCACGATGATGATCAGGAATGCAACGATAACGCGCTGCACGTCGGTTCGGTTATCCATCACTCTGTGCTTTCCATCCTTTTGCCTGCGATGATCTTGACCTCGGTGCCTCGGCTCGACTTGCTGTTCCGGATGCCCTGCAGGCCTTGTCACCAACAACGCCGTGACAACGGTCAGGATACCCCCGCATGGGCCGCCCATTGCCTCATGTCCTGAAGGGATAGGTTACCGCCACAGACAACCAGACCCATGACCGCGTCGTCAGCAAGCCTGGAAGCGCTGGCAAGGACCGCGGGCACAAGCGCCGCCGAAGCCAGCTCAACGCATTGCCCGGCTTTTTGCGCGAAGGACATCATGGCCTCGATCGCGCCCTTGTCAGAGACCACGACCCTCTCCTCCAGGTAGTGGCCGGCGTGGGCCAACAGCAGCTCATCATTGCGCAAGACTCCCGGCGTCCGCGCCTGGCCAGCCCGGCTGCACCCAGCCGCTGGCGCGGTGAAAACTACAGGAAAACCCTGGACATGCGCCAGCCATGAACAGGCACGGCGGGGCAATCGACCATCCCGAGAGAACATTCGCTGCGTTTGCGAAAGTGGCGCTCCCAGGTGATAGGCTGATCGCCCTTCATCGCCAGGACACCTTTCCAGTGACACCTATCATCTGCGCCAATGAATTCGATATCTGTGTCTCAATGCCCGACTTCGTGACCTGGGCAGAAGACGAACACCTTCCCAACGCCGATCTGGCGGCCGCACTGAAGTGCATGGGAATCGCCCTCGACATCATCGAACTCTATACGCGCTACTTCGACGCCACCCCGGTCGGCACCGGCGATGTCCATATCTATCCCGGTACTGAAAGTGCAAGCCTGTTGGTCATCGACCTCTACAGAGACCCGACCGACCAACTGGATATCGTCAGCGTCTCGCTGAAGATTGAGCCTGCGGCAATGCCTTTGGCCCTGCCCCATCTGCGGGGCTTTTTTGACGCGGCCGAGTGCCAGGTTGCCTTCAGGCAATCGAGTCACTCACAGCAGCTGCGTTCGCTGATCGATGAAAGCCGATACCCCGCCCCCGTCGATGAAAGCGGATATCAGCAACAACTGATTGCGCATATTTGACGACGCTGCCGCAGCAGCTACGGCATTTGCCGATTGATTGGGTCGCCCGTGCAGGCCCGAGCTGGGCCGGGCCTGCCGGACGCCTTACCTCAAGGGCATTCGCAGGTAGACGGGCCAAACACCGGGCCGCTGCACGGATCCTTGGACGGTCCGAATACCGGACACGAAGCTTGCGCAGTCAAAGAAAAACCCCACAGCAACACAACAGCCAACATCACTTTCTTCATTAGCGACCTCCTGGTCAGTCATCCAATCACCCGTTCCCCCTGCCGAGGGTACGGAAGCTCATCAAGGGCATTCGCATACCGTAGGCCCGAGCACCGGACCGGCACAGGGGTCCTCTCCAGGCCCCAGCACCGCGCAGTCCGCCTGCGCCGTCAGCGAGAACATCCACAGCAGCAACGACGCCGCCAGCATTTTTCTTTTCAACTTGACCTCCTTGGTCGAGGTATCGACAACGATGGGTGCCGCCCCTGTCACCAAGGGCAGGCACACGCCCATAACAAGGCCTGGCGCCAGGCAGATCAACCCGCCTGCCGCCAAGCCCGGAACAGCAAAGACCAAGGTCATCGATTGCGCCAGTGTGGTGCATTGTCGCGCCTGCCCGGCCGACCACCCGCCAGGCCACCACCACCGGGCAAACAACCCCGTACTGGAAATGCCAATATTTTTCAGATTATCTTTGGCCAAAAATCCAGGAACACAAGGAGTCTGTGTCATGCCTTCAATCAAGCTCGGATGCATTGCCCTCACGGTGCTGGCCATCAGCGCCTGCGCCACCTCGACCACCCGCACCGAATCCAATGACGTCCAGGTCGCCGCTCAAAAGCTGGTTGGCCAGCCGGCCAAGAACGCCTTTCAACTGTTCGGCAAACCCGACCAGGGCATGGGGCCCTCTTCCTATGGCAGTGGTGGCTTCTACCTATGGAACCGGGTGCAGACCCATACCACACCAGAGAAGGTCTTCGTGCAGACCGGCGTCGAGTACGTCGGCCAACAGCAAACCTGGGTAGGCATTGGTGGCGGCGGAGTCGGTGGCATGATGCCGGTGGGGAGTGAAGCGGTTTATCGCAAGACCGGATATGAGGAAAACCGGACGGTGCTCGATTACTTCTGCAGCATCACTCTGTACACCGACAATCGTGACGTCATCACCGGCGCCAGCGTGATTGACTGCAACGACAAGCGCTGATGGCCTGATCCAGGCAGACAGGGCCGACTCCTGCTCTTGAGCAGACAATACTCGGAAACAGGATCGGCCCTACGCCCCCGAAGGGGCTGTCGATCACTCAAGAATCGCCCACGGACCACCCGCTTTTGCAGCAGATCCCACCCGCCCAGCCGATACCAGCAATGTGCCATTAGCTCATTTGCCCTAATCGACCCTCAAGGCCCGTCGCCCCTATATTCCTACCTTGAGTGGCCACCTGCTGCCACGGACAAGCCCCCTCAAGGATCGAAACATCATGGCCAGCCCATTTCTCTATGTCAGACGGATACTTCTGGCACTCACTCTGCTGTGCAGCAGCGCCAGCACCCTCGCCGAAAACTCGGGTGATTACTGGATCGTCTACGGCAAGGGCGTGCGCTTCCAGAACGAGGTCTTTGTCGCCGACGCGGCCGGTATCCTGCAAAAACCCCAGGGGATCCAGTCGGCCATGATCATGCAGATCTTCGAAGACCGGAGCATGCCCGTGCTGGCCGCCTACGAGATCCAGTACAAGTGCAAGGAGCGCAAGGTGCGCTTCGACAGCGCCCGGGCCATGCGCCGCTTTGACAACGCCCTGAAGGACGTAAAAACCGCCCAGGGCTGGATCGCCCCGAAGGACTACTGGCTGCAGCGCACATTCGCCTTCGTCTGCGCACCGGGAAACCGTGCAAACAACCTGATGCTGCCCATGGGCAAGATGGCCACCAGCCGCATGATCGAAACCGTCCAGGCCATGTTCCAGCAACTGTATGGCATCCAGGCCAACAGCGAGGCCGTGCAAAGCCTCGACGCAATGCTCGGCAACAGCCCGCAATGAAGGGAGCAGTCATGACCCGCCAGCTGCTTGCCCTCGGCCTGCTGTCGTCGCTGCTGAGCGGCTGTATCCCCACCCTTCCGGAATACATGGCCGGCCAGCAATGGAAGGGACGCGATGCCAAGGAAGCCATCGACTTCTTCGGCCCGCCCGGACGCATGCAGCCCTCAGCCGACCGCAGCCAGGTGCAAATGCAGTGGTACCGCGACACCTCCTACGTGAGGAAGGAAGTGGTCGGTAGCTCCAGCGAGATGCAGGGCGGCGTGATGGTCCACACCAACTATTGGGACGACGTCACCCACACCAGCGGCTGCACCCTCTCCATGACCGTCGACAAGGCCAGGCAGATCAAGGATTTCTCCATTCGTGGCCGCTGCACCGGCGTGGCTCTGGCGCCACAGTGACTGGCCCGACACAGATAGCCCGCAGAGTACGATCGCCCATAGCCTTCAAGGATTGCTGCATGAAACCGTTTCGGCCGCGTTTGGCCCTACCCGCTGCGTTACTTCTCTCTCTTTCCCTCTCCGGCTGCATGTCCGATCTTGATTCGGGTGCCTACGGCAGCATGGACGATCCGCGTTACGCGCAGTTGCTGGACCTAATGGACGCAGCACTCAAGGGGAACATGGCGGTGGTATTGGTGGCCGACGTGATGCCACACAAGTCGCTAAGCGACGCGCTGACCATGACTCAATGGACGCCGACGGTAATCTGGGAATACGAGAAAGATCCAAAGATCACCTTCGGCCGCAAGTTCCAGACCAATGCCCTGCAGAGAAAGCCTGACGAAACCTATCTGTTCAAGGCCTTCGAGGTGCACATCCTGCCGCCCGGCAAATACCTGCTGACCGGCGGCGATGACTACCAGATCAAAGGATTGCTCGACCAGGTCGGCGCCCGCAACGGCCCACCCGGTTCGGGCCGTGGTGCCAACGGCACTGCGTACCTGTCCCCCGAGCTGTATCGCGAGTACTACAGGGAAGAGGTCTGGAAGGACGCCACCTATGGCAGCGAGACCAAGACCCAGAGTGTCTGTACTGCCGTGCTCAGGGCTTCGGGCGCCTGCGTGAGTTGGGGTGAGCAGCAATATACTCAGACCACGGCAGGCTCCCCGGCCGGCTATTACCAACAGACCGACTCTCGCGACGTTCCCGCGATCAAGGTCCAGGCACGCCTGCCGGTCGACAAGGCACTCGCCAGCTTCACCGTCCAGGGCGGACAATTGCTGCTGGCCCCGCGCATGCACCTGAAGACTCCTGGCTACAAGTACCAGCAGTCGAAGTGCCGGGCCATCGACCCGAAGAAGATCGAGTGCCCGCTCGACAACCTTACCGTCTACACCTGGCCGGCCCCCATGAGCTTTACGCAGAACCTCATTGAGCAACGCAACCTGAGCGAGAAGCACCGGCAACTGCTGTCCAGGCTCCAGCCCATGCAGATCACCCCATTGGGCAAGCAAGGCATGGAGGATCCCATCTGGGGTGTGCCGTTGTCGCTGTCCAAATAAGGCATGAGCCCCTCATCGAACACCGTGTTGAGCATGCGCTGTAGTGGTCAACTAATTCCGGGCACGACGTTAAGTTTTTTCTCGGCCTGAGCCGGGGCCTGCCCATCGTTGAACTGGTGCGGTCGAATCCAGTTGTACCGATGCATCAGGTAATGGCTGATGTCTCGATGGACCTCTTGAGCCGTCATGTAGCCCACGGTCGGTTACAGTCGACCCGATGATGGATCGGCCACACAAAATAAAAAATATTTATAATTCAGCGCTTTAGATGCAAAGATAGGATTGCTACAGGACAGATTAAGCAGAAGAAAGAAAAGGCGGAATCGCTGGGTAGTGGCAGCCATTCCCGACTTGAGTTGTGGTGAGTGTCGCGCTTGCGACGAACGAGCTGACTTGAAAATCGAAACCTTCAAAGGTGCTGCGCATGACAAATTGGCAACGTGGTGACTTAGTCGAGCTAGACGGCCTGCTTGCGGTCGTGGTCGGCATTGAGGGGGATCCGAATGTCCCCGAGGAGCACATCGCAGTTTGGTTTGGTGCCCCAAGTTGCATCCGAAAGTCCAAGGGCGGAGCTGGTGGAGCGAGTCCGGAGGTTTGGACAGTGCCGGCGAACTTATTCGTGCGAGCCGCTGAGCCTGATTGGCATCACTGATAATTGAAATGTTAATCGGTATCTGTCCTCGCCAGTGGCCCATTCCTACCCTGCCGGCGCCATCTCGACCGCTACACAATGCCCTTTAGTTCGCACCTTCTGCACCAGCCGCGCTCTGTTGACGAACACATTGATTTCGCAACTGCCTGAGTGCTGCACGTCCTCCCAATATTCTGCGTGCACAAGTTGCCCGTTCTGCGGCCCCGTGTAAGTACCCGCTGCTTCACGTGAGACATAGCTACTGTCACGTACATATCTGAGCACGACCATATCTTCCTCCGGCGCCACCATGATCTGCCTTGGCACACCGAAGAAGTCGATCAGTTCACCCACCGGGCGATCTTTCCAGGCACTGCTGGCCGACAATGATGCGCAGCCACTGAGCAAGGTGGCGAGCAGGGCCAACATAAACAATCGGTTCATAAGGTCTTCTCCCTGAAGGCCGCGTTACTTGGCAGACATCTGCGCAAACCCTTCATCTATCTTCTGCATAATCGCCGTCTTGGCGGCCTCGCGGTTCAGTACCTCGAACAAGTGCGGCCCTGCCGTGCTCATTTGCGACGCGGACATCACACCCAAGCGCTCCATCTTCTTGGCCTGGCGTTCAGCCGGCTTGCAGACAAAATCACGGCTTTGTGCCAGCCAGGCGTCAGGCTTGCTCTGCCACTGGCTGGAATACTTCACATTGAGAAACTTATTGAACACGCTGCGAAAATCCGCTGCCCCCATGATGCGCACGCGGTTCTTTGCACAATCGATTTCGATATCGTAACTGGTGAAGTTGGGTTTACCGGGCTCTTCGTACAGTTGATAGACGCCCAAGGATTTCGCGCCACCTGGTCGATTGAAGATGTTCTTGGGGTCGCCGTCGGCGATGAACACCTGATTCTTGCCCAAGCCGCCCTGGTAGTGAACGACCCAGAAGTCGCCCATCTGCACTTCGCCCGCCTGGACAGCGAGGGCACTGCACAGTAATGCGGCAGGCAAGAGCTGCCTTGTAAAAGCGATCATGGGCCGGTCCTTTGCCGTTATTTTTGAAGGAAATAGCTTCGCACCCTGAACATGTAGCAAAGGGCTATCTAGCACATTCGTCCTATGCCTTTGACGGAAACAGCGGTCGCAGCCCCTATGGAGCAAGCCAGCGAAACCATCGCTGCGCCGCCAGGATTGAAACTCCTGGTCAAAAATGCGCCTGTATCTGATCGGGCTTCCAGGCCCGATCGCTGATACTGCAGCGAACGCAGCGGACCAGGTGGCCGCTCACGGCTGGACAACCGCGAAAACGTCGCGGTTTATGTTCGTGACACCAGGCCCCGCGCGAACATAAACGCCCTGCTCACGACTCAAGCCCTCGGGCGAACTCTTGCTGCACCCTCGCCAGTTCCAGTGCCTGCTCTGCGCTCAGCTCCTCCGGGGCGTCATGCGCAGTAATGCGTCTTGATCTGAATCGAGCTGCCCTGCTCGATCCACAGACGCACCTCGCCCTCGCTGCTCTGGAAAATCTCTTCAGTTCGCCGACCTCCGCCTCCAGGGCCTTGATGGAGTTCATGCCGTCGATCTCGCTCTGGGTGAGGTCGCGGCACCCGGTGATTTTCTTGTGCTGGTTGTCCATGGTGACTCCTCATGATTGCGCGCCACGAGTTGGCGCATTCGAAAACGTGGCGCGGATCAACCCTCGGCCTAGCGGCTCATGAAGCGATCGGAGTAGTCCCGCAGTTTTTCTACCCCAACAAAGCCGACCATGCAGCCAGCGAAGGTGGCCAGATTGGCCGGGAGGGTGAGGTACTCCAGCACAGGAATCAGGCTGGAGCCGATCATGCCGCAGATGGCTTCAAGCACCATCTGACGCTTGCCGCCACCGCCGTAGACAACACGGCACAAAGCGACAGCAGCAGCTTCACCGGCATAGATCTTGTCTGATGAGCCGCAAGCCATGCCAGTGCTGCCGCCCACACGCCAGGGTTCTTTTCTGGCATGTTGGACATACTCGATTCCTCCCTTCCGGGGAGAGTGATAGTGGTTAGAGGATGCAATAAAAAGGACCCACCGAAATGGTGAGCCTTTGAGAGTTAGGGGGCAGCTACGGCACATTACAACGTCAGTGCGAAATGCCACCCAAGCACAGAAAGAGCCAAACATAAGCTCAGCCCTTGCTGAAAAACACTTAGCTCAAAATGTCCCACGTGAGAGCGATAGCTGAGCTACCAGCATCATCGCCAACCACCCACAAACCTTGGCCCGCAGGAATAAACAACGGGTAAGGCATAAATGCCTCGTAGCTTTGGCCTGGTGATGTTGTATTGCCGTTTGCACCAAAGATGATGGCCTGGCTGATATCGGTGATCCCGGTCGGCGTCTTGGGGCCTGCAATGACGTTGATAGTCCCCTTGCCCGACGCAATACATGATGTACGGATCACCACACCAGCAACGTTCTGTGCTGGAGCTACGATCTGAACCACACCCTTGAGAGGGCTGATGGTAATGTAGTTTTTGCCAATTTTTACTTCGTCCATTTTTTCACCTTTGTGTCGAATGATTACTTGCGGAGGATTCCGCTTTCATGTCGCTCACAGGCGATGGCTCGAAGCTCAGGGCTTTCACTCGATCCAAGAGCTTAGTACCAGCAGCAAGCTGGCTGTCACTACTTAGGAACACGAGGAGTGGGATCACTATCTCAGCAAAACACTGTACATGTAACCAGTATATCTTGCGCTATTTCCCATCCCTACAAATCTCACTCTACCGATAACGTTCCCGGCGCCGACGCCCTATCGCATCGACCTTGCCGGCCCAGTCTCGCGCCACACCGTTCGCCCAACAGCGATGGCAGACCAGGCCCAGACGGTGCTGTGAGTAGGAACCGCTCACCTGCACTCATATCCCTGGTCCCGGCACCCAACCGCACTCATCGTGGAGTTGCCGGATGATTTTGCGGAATCCTACGTGAGTGCACGGTCGTCCTGGAGCAGCCTCCTCAACCATTTGATTCATCTGCTTTTCCGACAAACCTGGCGTTAAAACCAATGGGAAAAGAGATCTGATGTGGCCCTCACTGAGCCATTTATTGCTGACTGGGTTGAAACAGATGCTTTTCCCTGGCCGGCGATCTTCAACCGTCAAGCCATGCTGAGCCGCGATCTCAAACACGCGCTGCACAAATTCATCTTCTGTCATCGCTCTCTCCCTGCCGACTCCGTGTCGGACCTAGGATCAGTAGCCTAATTCTACGAATCACGCCAGCCAGGCCACGACCATCGACTGCCCGGAGAAACCTCATGAGCACATTCGCAGTCTTCGGTATGACAGCCGGCGTAGCGCTGACTGAGGCCAGGAAGATCACCAAGACCACCAGACCAAGCGGAAAGGCTGTTGCCCCTCCTGAAGCTGACGCTCTCTAAATGGAATGAGACCGTGGAAAAACAGGCCGCGGCCATCTTCGAAAGCCAGAAGGTAAAGCAGCTCAGTCAGCTGTTTGATGCGCTGCAGTACGCTCAGCAGTTCGTAGAGCCGGCCAGGAAAGCCGGCCTGTGCCGAGATCTGCAGATCAGGGCAAAGGCCGTGCTTACGGCTGCCGAGGGTAAGCCAGTGATCAATCCCAAGACCAAGGCGCCAGTAGTTGGTTGGAGAGAGTATGCGTCCTGCTAGGAAAGCGCCTCAATATTACGCTTGAGTTCGTAGAGTCGAGAGTATTCTTCTAACGCTTCTATCACCTCAGTTCTAGCAGAACTGACACTCAACCCCGCATGACGTCTTAAAGTGGTTCCCTCTATGCCCGCAGCGTCTAAGGCGATGTGAGTCAGCTCAACGGGGCTAATTATCTCTCCCGGCGCAATCTTCTGATTTCTAAGGTGTATGACGTGAGTCTGGGCAGCCAACAACGTATCTAGACCTGTCAATATTTCGGGCTTGAGTTCAATTAAGCATTCATACTCCCTCGCCAGCTCGACAAGCCTACAAAATTCAGAGTTTCTTGGATCTATTGGGTGCTCGTTGGCAAAAGCTCCGGATACATTTAAGGCTAACTTAAGCAATGCACGATGGTTCTCAACTCTGGAGCGCTTGAGGCTTTCTATAGTTCTAATCGCCTCCGCTTTCACTTCCTTCAGCTTGACCACATTACCAGCAATGGATACCTCTTGAATCTCGGGAGCGAATCCAACTGCGACACATAAAACTGCGAAAGCGAACACAAAAGCGACGAACTCTGCGCCCGAAAGTTTTGAGTCATACAAAAGATACAACGCGAGCCCCACTGCTATGACAAACCCGGCGGTTGCTCCTGCAATTGAAAAACTTCGCTTTCCTGCGTTTTTCACTCTACCTGACTCCTATTCCATCCCGGAACTATAGCTTCGAGGTATCCCCATTCCCACAGAAACCCAACACCTGGAGCAGCAATTAGCTGCCCTTCAGTCAGATCTGAACAAAGCCGACCAGCGCGCCGACAACCTGACCTTCCAGCTCAAGGTGAGGGCTCAAGGCGCGACTGGTTCGAGCTGGCCCAGGTCGCAGAGAGGCGGGTCGATGTGCTGGAAGGGCTGCAACTTGACGTGTTGAATGGCAAGCACACCACACCAGGCTGGAATCAGCGCATAAAGTCCGCCCTATCCGCCGACGCTAAAGGGTGAGTGCTCGACAATGACGAAGCTGGTCATTACCGGCGTGCCAAACCTCGATCCGCTGCGCCCTGCCCAAGCAACTACAACTCTCAAGACAGGAGTAACGCCCTCAGTTGATCAGGAACCTCAATAACTTCTCTGGTAACCGGCGAGACGCAAACGTGCGTAAGACTAGAGGTAAATGCTATGACACCTGGTGCTACCTGCCCCTCGACTTCAAATGTGAACGAGTGAAGCCCAACACTGGAAACACTTACTTTCATCGAAAGCTCATCATCCCAAGTGACTGGACGAAGAAACTCGAGCGAAAAAGCCCTTGCTGGGGGCAGTAGATTAAAACCTAGCAGGGTTCTTAATCCGGGACCGGAAAGCCACACTGTAAGTGCATCATGAACAGCCTCAACAACGAAGTACGAGAACCTAGGTGTATAGACTATCCCCTCCGGATCACAGTCGCCGAACAATACCTTTCTCTTAATAATTACAGAGCTCGGCACTAGATTAATCCTTAATATTGAGTGATAGAGATCGCAAGACCACATCGCTGCTCCTGCGTGTTCGGGTCAGACGATACCTCCCTCCCTCTTCAAAGTCAGCCGCTATAGCGGCCGTTCTACGGCACAAAGTCACCCAGGCTTTTGCGGGCAGTTGGGACAGCGTACTCAAGCAGCTCTAAAGGAACATCCTGTTCGAACAGGGTCACTTCAAAGCGCAGCGTTTCGTCATTCCTGAATATCTCAAAGACCATATCTTCGCCGCGCCAGCACTCAAGCCCCAAGCCGTCATGCCCCTTTGTCACGTGCGAGGCGGTAAAAAATTTGTATTCAACTCCGTGTACGACCACATCGCACCTCCCTATCTGAAGTTGCAACAATACCTATCCCTTCTATGGGTTTGATAGCCGACCGAAGGCGGCATCTGAAATTCTCGATCTAGACGATGTAAGCCGGCTTCTCGGACACTCAAAACAGGAGACTGCGAAGAAGATTTACGTTCTCGTCGGCGCCATCGCGAACCCGACGAAATAGGAAAGTTTTGGTACTCAAGCACTTCAACGCAGGCAATAAAAAACCCCGTAGACGTTAATCTACGGGGTTTTCAAGGGTGGAGGCCGAGGTCGGAATCGAACCGGCGTAGGTGGATTTTTAATCCAGGTGAAATTTCATGATTTTCAGTTAGTTAGCGATAAATCCGTTCCGCAAGCGACATAACCTAGAGAGGCTGTAACCCACGGCCTACGCGGGTCGTTAATTTGATTGCGGAACTGATTTTGTAGACCTACCCCACTATTCAGAATCCAAAAACTGCTGCCCTCCACCGTCGCTAGGCTTGTGCGCTGATGGCTCAAAATCGGATTCAGCCCATAGCTGCCCTTGGCGAAGGGCAGCTAACGGCCATAAGCAGACATTCGTAAATGTCCGTTTTCGACCCATAGCTTCCGCTGGAAACAGAGGTTGAAATCGGCCGAAGCCGTCATTCAAGCACTACTAGAAAACTAGCTAAGCAAGTTAGCTATATGTTAGTTTGGCTTTCCTAAGCATGATCAGCCCTTGATTCTGGAAAGCTCCTACTCATGAAGTCGCCTTCGCCTCAACTATTTCCAGCCGAAGATCTGCGCAGCTTGAAAATTGCTGGCGATACCGTCGGACAGCAGTTGCAACAAATCGCCATCCTGACGCGCAGAGCTGCCAGCAATCTAGGTACGGCTCTGGGCATTAATCAGACCGACATGGCGGCGCTGGAGCACCTGATCACTGACGGGCCATTGCCACCGACCGAGCTTGCAGTGCGTCTTTCAGTGACGACTGCAGGTATTACACAAGTCATCGATCGCTTGGAGCGCGCCGGACATGTGGTACGTGAACGCCAGCTCAATGACAAGCGCCGGGTGTTGGTATCCCCTCAACCTGAATCAGTGGCGCAGGCTTATCGCCATATCGCACCGATGCTCCATGGTTTGAACACTGTGCTTGGTGCACTCGAAGGCCAGAATCGTTCCGTGGTCGAGGCGTTTCTTGGGCAGGTGATCGAGGTCTACAGAAGCACTTTGCCGGGCAGCACTGCCCCCACCCCTGAAAATCAGGACGCCTGATGAAAACACAAAAAGTGCTTGTGACTGGAGCAAGCATCGCCGGGCCAGCACTGGCTTATTGGCTGTCCCGGTTTGGCATGGAGGTCACCGTGGTCGAGAGGGCGCCTGCGTTTCGAGATGGCGGGCAGACGATTGACGTACGTGGCGCCGGTCGCGTTGTCGTTCAGCGTATGGGATTAGAGGATCGGGTTCGGGCCAACACCACCCATGAGCAGGGCATTGCCTTTGTTGACCAAGTCAACTGCACTAAGGCGTTTATTGCTGTTAACGCGTTCGACGGTGAAGGGCCGATCGCTGAGCTGGAAATTTTGCGTGGCGAACTGGCCAAGCTGTTGATCCAGCACAGCCAGGATAGGGTCAACTACAGATTCGGCGACAGCATTGAAACCATCGAGGACACTGGTGAGCAGGTGCATGTGCGCTTCGAGCGGGGTGATGAGCAGGTTTACGATCTCGTCATCGTGGCCGAGGGGATTGGTTCGACGACACGCAATCTGGTATTCGGCAACGAAGTCCAGCGTCGTCCTCTTGATCTATACACCGCCTATTTCACCGTACCTCGACAGCCAAGCGATGGCCAGATCATGCGCTGGCACAACATCCCCGGCGGCCGTTGTGTCTGTCTGCGCCCGGATAACCTCGGCACCACACGGGCCTTTTTGTCGTTTCAGCAAGCACCGAGCGGTTACGAGAAGCTCACACAAGCTGAGCAGAAATCGCTGCTCAAGCAGATGTTTGCCGACGCCGGCTGGGAGACACCACGCGTGCTAGCTGCTCTGGACGAGGCGACCGACCTTTATCTTGACGCGGTAGGTCAGGTCAAAATGCCTCGCTGGCACAAGGGCCGCATCGTGCTAGTGGGTGACGCGGCCTATTGCGCATCGCCTATCAGCGGCATGGGCACAAGTCTGGGGCTGTGCGGCGCTTATGTGTTGGCTGGCGAACTGAGCCGCCACGCCGACCACGTCCGCGCGTTTGCGGCCTACGAAAAACTGATGCGTCCCTACGTTGCTCAGGCGCAAAGCGTGCCCAAGTTCGCGCCTAGACTGGCATCGCCGCATTCGCGATTTGGTATCGCGCTCGGTCATGCAGTCATGCAGTGTTGAGGTTGGCCACCGCACCGGGATTAAAGACCTTATTCGGAAAAATCCTTTCTCCGAAGGCTGAAGCGATCGAGTTGCCGAATTACGAAGACCCGCAGGGGAAGTAGACACGAATGTCCACTTCTGGCCGAAAGCAGTCGTGTGAATCGCCCCGGATTTTGTAGACACCTCCATGCCTTAAACTGAGGCCAATCAGGAGGTGCCATGAGCAACCCACGTTATCCCGAAGAATTCAAAATCCAAGCAGTCAATCACGTGACCGAAAAGAAGCTACCCGTTGCTGAGGTAGCGGCCCGTCTCGGCGTGTCGACGCATAGCCTCTATGCCTGGATAAAGCGCTACAGCAAACCTCAAGAAGAACGGCAGCAGGACGATGATCAGCACGCTGAACTGCGTCGTCTGCGAGCAGAACTCAAGCGGGTCACTGAAGAGCGAGACATCTTAAAAAAGGCCGCCGCGTACTTTGCCAAGGAGTGCGGTTGAAGTACGCCTTCATCAAGCAGCGAGCCGGCGACTATTCCATTCGACGGCTATGCCTGACGCTGAAAATCCATCCCAGCGGTTATTACGCCTGGTTGTCTGAGCCGCAATCTGCACGCGCTAAAGACGACCAGCGACTGCTGGGTTTGATCAAGCATGCATGGTTGGAGAGCGGCGGCGTTTATGGCTATCGCAAAATCCATGACGATCTGCGCGAGGTCGGTGAAGATTGTGGTCGTCATCGTGTGGCAAGGCTGATGCGTCTTGAAGGGCTGCGCTCTCAGACAGGGTATCGACGCCGCCCTGGAAAGTATGGCGGCAAGCCAGCGGTCGCCTCACCTAATTTGCTGAAGCGCCAGTTCGATGTCGTGGAGCCCAACAAGGTTTGGGTCACCGACATCACCTACATTCGTACGTATGAAGGCTGGTTGTATTTGGCGGTGGTGCTGGATCTGTTTTCTCGTCAGGTCGTTGGCTGGTCAATGAAGTCGCAGATGACCAGTGATCTGGCTATTGATGCGTTGTTGATGGCGATTTGGAGGCGTAAGCCGAAGCAAGAGGTGATGGTTCATTCCGACCAAGGTAGCCAGTACAGCAGCTCCGATTGGCGCAGCTTTTTGAAGGCAAATAATTTGATTGCCAGCATGAGTCGCCGAGGCAACTGTCATGACAACGCCGTGGCCGAGAGCTTTTTCCAGCTTCTGAAACGGGAACGGATCAAGCGGAAAATCTACACCTCGCGGCAAGATGCTCGTAGTGATGTATTTGATTACATCGAGATGTTCTACAACGCGAAACGCCGCCATGGTTTCAACAATCAGCTGTCGCCGGTAGAGTTTGAAAAGCGTTACGCAATGAGCTTGCAAGGTGTCTAGAGAATCCGGGGCGATTCATCCCCCACGATTCTCTTTGAGCAGAAACACTTCAGGTGAAAGCATTTTCACTGCGGCAAGCAGCCCATCCAACTCTTCATGTCCTAACCTCATGAACAGAGACGAAGATGTCGAAATAATGATTGCTTGCAACCGACCTCGAAACGCTTCGAGCGACGATAGATCCTCAAGATCATAGGCAACATCGAACGAGAGCCGTGCATCTTTGGAGAATGCCTGAGCAAGTAAATCAATACTAAACCTGCCCGGAAAGACAACAACCTTTTGGTAAGCTTCTAACGAGGGTAAAGGATCTCGGAGTTTTATGCTTTTCGTCTCACGCATAAGGTCCTCGTAACCTTGATGCGCAACCTCCGTCACATCGCCAATGACAATGACATTAGGAGCTCCTACCACATCCCCAAGCCAAATGAACTCGTAGCACTCGAGCTGCGCAAGATAATCCGCGGCTTCGTCGACGAGATATTGAGGACAAAAAACAGCAACGGAGTATTCAACCCCAGCAGCCCAAAGCCCTCTTGCGGCATGCGCTACTCCCCCCAAACGAAGCTTACACATTGAACCCTGCTGGCCCAGCGTATAATCGACAACAAGCTCCCCGACTACCAAGACTCTATCTATAATATCCATAGTTATTGCGGCACAAAGTCAGCTTCGACGGTAGGAACGGGTGATGCAGCGGACGAAGTCACAACACCTACGTAACTAGCCCCCTCTTGCATGCATGCAACAAGATAATTATGTAACGTAGGAAGTGCACCAACCTTCAAACCATTTGCATCAATCGCAAAAACGCGCTGCCCGTCGAAAATTATTGCCAACTGAGTATTCGGAGACGGGACGGTCCGGGATTGTGAGTAAAACTGGCCATTTCCAACATCCTCCAACAGTACGTGAAAGGCCTGCCTGCACCTATCAACTCCGCTCGTACCGCCAGCAACCCCTTCACCGTCACCTGCTACTTCCTTGGCTTTCGTACCAGGATAATCTGAAAAACGCCCAGACCCAGAGCTCCCCATAACACCCTCCTTGTGATATCGATTTGCCTCAATAGAAGGCGTTTGTATCCTCTTCCATGGGGTAATGCAATCCAACCATCGGAAATTAACGAACCGAGATGAACCTTTTTGTTTGCAAAAAAAGCGGCAAAAGGCTGGCACAGTACTGGAGCCTGCGGACGCGATGAACTGCACTGAGATTCGCACCGACTAAGGCCCTCGTTAGCTCGTAAAAAAGGCGACTTGCGAAAGCGATCCAAAAATTTGCGGAAGTGATTACCCAAATCCCAGGCAATAAAAAACCCCGTAGACGTTAATCTACGGGGTTTTCAAGGGTGGAGGCCGAGGTCGGAATCGAACCGGCGTAGGCGGATTTGCAATCCGCTGCATAACCATTTTGCTACTCGGCCCCAAATGTCCAATGCCTGAACAACAACACTGCACACGTACAAACTGGAACGGCTAACGAGATCAACTTCACCTCGTAACTCTTTGATTTTTAAAGAGTTTTTCCGTTTCCTCGCTGAGGAATGGTCGCAATTATGGACGTGTTTTCCATTCCTGGCAACTCCTATTCGAGATTTTTTCTGTCGGGCTGTTTCTACAGGTTGCCAAAGCGACAGATTCGCCTCGAAGTCATCAGCGGGGGCTGGATGATTGCACAAACCACGGCCGATAGCTCCCCCTCGCCTCGCTTCACCCACCTACCCGATCGGGTTATGGCGTGTGTCCGGTCGCTCGCGGACAGTAACGCCAACGGCCCGACCGGGCTCCTCCCTCACGTTCAAGGTGGAATTGAAGTATGCGTACAGCGTTCCCAGCAGTGTTTGGCGTGGTTCTGGCGGCAGCAACGATGCTGGTGCAGGCCGGGGAGTCTGCGGACAAGACCCTGCGCTTGTACAACTGGTCGGACTATATCGGCGAGCACACCCTCGCCGGCTTCGAGCAGGCCACCGGCATCAAGGTGATCTACGACACCTTCGACTCCTACGAAACCGTGCAGGGCAAGTTGCTCCCCGGACGTTCCGGCTATGACCTGGTGGTGCTCAATGCGGCGCTGGTGCCGCCGCTGATCAAGGCGCGGGTGTTCCAGCCCCTGGACAAGCAACAGCTGCCCAGTTGGCACAACCTCGATCCCCAGGTGCTCAACAGCCTGGAGAGTTACGACCCGGGTGTGCAGTACTCGGCGCCCTATACCTGGGGCAGCAATGGCGTGACCTATAACGTCGAGAAGATCAGGGAGCGGATGCCAGACGCGCCCATCGGCTCCCTGGCCATGCTGTTCGATCCCAAGGTGGTGTCGCGCTTCGCCGATTGCGGAGTGACCCTGCAGGATTCGCCGACCGATATTCTGCCGCTGGTGCTGGCCTACCTCGGACGCAATCCCAACAGCGCCGCGCCCGAGGACCTCAAGGCCGCCCAGGACGCGCTGATGGCGATCCGCCCGTACATCCGCAAGTTCGACTCCACCAGCTACCTCAATGGGCTGGCCAACGGCGATCTGTGCCTGAGTGCCACCTGGTCCGGCGACTACGCCACGGCCCAGGCCCGGGCCAATGAAGCCGGGGCGCCGGTCAAGCTCGACTACTTCATTCCCAAGGAGGGGTCGCTGATCTGGTTCGATGATCTCTACATCCCCGCCGATGCGCCGAACCCGGCCAATGCCCATGCCTTTATCGAGTACCTGTTGCAGCCACAGGTCATGGCCGAGATCAGCGACTACATCCGCTACGCCAACGCCAACCTCAAGGCCACGGCGCTGCTCAGCCCCGAGGTGCGTGACAACCCGGCGATCTACCCCGATGCCCGGACCCGCGCGCGGCTGTTCACCCAGAAGATCCAGTCGCCTGCCGACACCCGGCTGATCACCCGCACCTGGAACATGGTGAAGATCGGCAAGTGATCCGCCAATCCGAACTCCACAGACTTACCACGCAGTGGTTCTACCCGAGGTCAAGCCCATGGCTATCCAACCCCCAGCCTTCTTCCAGCAGTTCGATGACCTGCAACTGGTGGCCGCCGACAAGGCGCATTACATGCACGGTTTCCACATGTTCGACGAGCACCGCGAACAGGGCTCGCTGAACATCGCCGCCGGTGACGGCGCCTACATCTATGACACCGCCGGCAATCGCTACCTGGATGCGGTCGGTGGCATGTGGTGCACCAACATCGGCCTGGGTCGCGAGGAAATGGCCGAGGCCATCGCCAATCAGGTGCGGCAACTGGCCTACTCCAATCCGTTTTGCGACATGGCCAACGTCAGCGCCATTCAACTTTGCGAGAAGCTCGCCAGCCTGGCCCCCGGCGACCTGAATCATGTGTTCCTCACCACCGGCGGTTCCACTGCGGTGGACACCGCCTACCGGCTGGTGCAGTTCTATCAAAACAGTCGCGGCAAGCATCAGAAAAAGCACGTGATCTCACGGCTCAATGCCTACCACGGCTCGACCTTCCTGACCATGTCCATCGGCAACAAGGCCGCCGACCGAGCGCCCGAGTTCGACTTCATGGGTGATCTGTTTCACCACATCTCCTGCCCCAACTACTACCGCGCCCCGGCCGGCATGAGCGAGCCCGAGTTCCTCGAGTTCCTGCTGGCGGAGTTCGAAGACAAGATCCTCACCCTCGGCCCGGACAAGGTGGCGGCCTTCTTCGCCGAACCCATCATGGGCTCCGGCGGGGTGATCATTCCGCCTGAGGGCTATCATCGGCGCATGTGGGAAATCTGCCAGCGCCACGATGTGCTGTATGTGGCCGACGAGGTAGTGACCTCGTTCGGGCGCCTGGGCAGCTTCTTCGCCTCGCAAGAGGTGTTCGACATGCAGCCGGACATCATCACCACCGCCAAGGGCCTGACCTCCGGCTACCTGCCCCTGGGCGCCTGCATCTTCTCCGAGCGCATCTGGCAGGTTATCGGTGAACCGGGCAAGGGCCGTTGCTTCACCCACGGTTTTACCTACAGCGGCCACCCGGTGAGTTGCGTCGCGGCGCTGAAGAACATCGAGATCATCGAGCGCGAGAACCTGCTGGCCCACGTCGAGGAGGTCGGTGTCTACCTGGAGCAGCGTCTGCAGACCCTGGCCGACCTGCCGCTGGTGGGCAACGTGCGCTGCAAACGATTGATGGCCTGTGTCGAGTTCGTCGCCGACAAGCACAGCAAGGCACTGCTGCCGGACGCCCTGAACATCGCCGAGCGCATCCACCTGCGGGCCCAGGCCAAGGGGTTGCTGGTGCGCCCCATCGGCCACTTGAATGTGATGTCGCCACCGCTGATCATCACCCGCCAGCAGATCGACGAGATCGTCGACACCCTGCGCGAGTGCATCCTCGAGGCGGCCGCCGAACTGCGTCGTGACGGGCAGTACCGGGACTGATGAACCTGTTTCAGGCGTCGCCCAGCGGGGTCTTACCTGGCCTGCGCCCGGCAGTTACACTGCCGGGCATGAGCCCACCGTCCACGCCCCTCACTCCCTCCCTCTCCCTCCAGGGCCTGCAGGCCTGGCATGCCGGCCTGTCCCAGGCGTTCAACAAGGTCGACGACGGCACGTTCCTCGGGCACCTGGCGGCCGCGCTGTCCGCCCTGACCCCCATCGAGTCGATGATGATCAGCCTGGAACGCAAGGGGTTGCCGCCACAGCTGCTGTTTGAGCAGGGCATCGTCGGCGCGTACCGCGACGAGATCATCAACCGCTACTTCTCCCGCGGCTACCTGCTCGATCCGTTCTGCCTGGCGGTGGAAAACGGCCTGGCCGAGGGTTTCTATCACCTCTCGGAAATCGCCCCGGACGACTTCTTCAGCAGCGAGTACTACAAGACCTATTACCTGAAGACCGGTGGCGCCGAAGACAGCTACTACATTGTCGACCTCGACCCGCAGAGCAAGATTTCCCTGTGCATGTTCCAGGGCCTGAGCGGCGAACGCTTCTCCCGTGAGCCGCTGGCGCTGCTGCGGGCCGTGGAGCCCCTGGTACGTGAACTGCTCCGGCGCTTCGGCACCGCCGGGGGCATGCAGCAACGGCTCCGGCAAGCCCCCGGAGACTCCTTGCCCGCCTTCGCTCCCGCCAACCTCAACCAGCAGATCGAGGCGGCTTTCATGAGTTTCGGCAATCCGCTGCTGACGGTCCGCGAGCGTGAGATCGCCCACCTGATCCTGCGCGGCCACTCGGTAAAATCCACCGCCAAGGTGCTGGAGATTTCCCCGGAAACCGTGCGCATGCACCGCAAGAATCTCTACACCAAGCTGACCATCAACTCCCAGGCCGAGCTGTTTTCCCTGTTCATCGACTGGCTGACCCACAGCCATCACCGCGCCGCTCCCTGAGCCGCCCCGCTTCAACTCGCGCCTGCTCCCCTCGGCACGCCAGCTCCTGTGCTCGACCTTCAGCGCCTGGCTGCGCCAGGGGATTGCGATGGGCAGCAGCGCGTCGAGGTGCAAGCAGCGAGCCGCCCGTGAATGCCGAGCACAAGAGAGGGGGCCGCAGCCCCCCCTTTCAACTGCCCTGCCACCCCTCCTTCAGCGGGCCGCCCAGGCATTGAAGCGCTGCTCCAGCTCCTCGCCATGATCGACCCAGAACGCGGCATCCACTGCCCGAGCGCCCTGCAAGTTGGCCTCGTAGGTCGGCAACTGCTGCTGCACGGCCGCCGGCAGCAGCGGCAATGCCTGGCGGTGCACCGGCCCGTAGGGAATGTTCTCTGAGAACACTTTCTGCGCCTGGGGCTGGCTGGCGAACAGGATGAAGTCCTCGGCCAGGGCCTTGTTCGGCGAGCCCTTGACCACCGCCCAGTACTCCGGGTCGTACAGGCTCTGGGGCCAAAGAATACTCAACTGCATGCCCTCCTTCTGGGCCATGGCGATGCGCCCGTTGTACGCCGCGCTCATCACCACATCCCCAGCCACCAGCCATTGCGCAGGCTGGGCCCCGGCCTCCCACCACTGGATGTAGGGTTTGATCTGGTCCAGCTTGGCGAAGGCCCGGCTCACGCCCTCGGGCGTACCCAGCACCTGATACAGCTGGGCCGGCGCGACACCATCCGCCAGCAAGGCGATTTCCAGGGTGTACTTGGCACTCTTGCGCAGGCCGCGCTTGCCCGGATAGTCCTTGAGGTTCCAGAAATCCGCCCAGGAACCCGGAGCCCTGGCCAGCTTCTGCGGGGCAAAGGCCATGACCATCGACCAGACATAAGTGGCCACCCCGCATTCGCTCAGCGTGCCTGGAACGAACTGCGCGGGGTCGCCAAAACGCGCCAGGTCCAGGGGTTCGAACAGGCCTTCCTCGCAACCACGCAACAGCTCCGGGCTCTCTACTTCGACCACGTCCCAGCTGGTCTTGCCGACATCGACCATGGCCTTGATCTTGGACAGTTCACCGTTGTACTCCCCAGCCACCACCCGGGCAGCCCCGCTTTGATTGAACGGCTGGAAGTAGGCTCTTTCCTGGGCCTGCTTGGTGGCTCCACCAAAGGAGATGACGGTCAGGTTCTGCGGTTGGGCCAGGGCCCCGGTGCACAGAAAGACCCACGACAACGCAACGCCGCAACGCAAGGTGTTGGACATGAAACCCATCCTCAAGAAAGCCGGCTCGCCCGCACGAACCTGCACAGCAAGAGCCTGGACGCGACCGTATCCACGGGCGGCACAGCATCAGGCACTACGAGTTCTGGTCAGCGGTACGCAAGGGCGTGGGGCACAGGCCGACAAGCCGGGGCGTGACCGTGGCGGGCTCTGCGGCCCCGTTCGTCTGGAGTGTTTGCGACCCGTCCGGGGTGATCCGGCAAGGCCATGCTCGAATGGCGGTTCATCGCTTGCTCCCTGTTGTTTTTGTAGGAAGAACAAATCGATCGGCAGTGCATCGCAAAAGCGCTCGTGGCAGACGGGCAGGCGAATGCAGGCGGTCATTGTTTCCATAACCCGGGGCATTGCGAAACGAGGATTTTGTGAGGTAAAGGCAAGGGAAAAGCTGCTTTGCCGACGGCCCGTCCAGGGGCGTGGCGAGCAATTCAGCCCTGTTGCCCGGGGCTCGGAAAAACCCCGCGCAGTGATCCTGTATGCCCGCGATTGAACAACGCTAGAATCAACCCACCTTCCCCACGCGACTCGACGAGACCCACTCATGAGCTTCGATTTCGATACCCTGCACCCGCGCCAAGGCACCGGCAGCACCAAATGGAGCCGCTACCCCGAAGATGTGCTGCCGATGTGGGTGGCAGACATGGATTTTGCCGTGGCCGACGACATCCTCCAGGCCCTGCACCAGCGCCTGGAGCATCCCTTGCTGGGCTATAGCGTGGCCCGGGATGAACTGCGCAACGCGGTGGTCGACGACCTCTGGGCCAAGTACACCTGGCGCGTGCAGCCTGACGAGCTGATCTTCCTGCCCGGGGTGGAGCCGGGGTTCAACATGGCCCTGCACGCCTTCGTCGAGCCGCAGCAGTCGGTGGTGGTGCAGACCCCCAACTATCGTCCGCTGCGCCTGGCCCCGGACAACTGGCGCCTGAAAAAGACCGAAGTGCCGTTCCAGCTCACCGAGCACGGCACCTATGTGACGCCCATGGATGCATTGCGCCAGGCGCTGCAAGGCGCCGGGGCGATGCTTCTGAGCAACCCGCACAACCCCCTGGGCAAGGTCTTCCCCCGGGACGAACTGCTGGCGGTGGCCACTGCCTGTCTGGACCAGGGCGCGCTGATCATTTCCGACGAGATCCATGCCGAGCTGTGCTTCGACGGCCGCCGGCATATTCCCACCGCCTCCCTGAGCCCGGAAATCGCCCGCCGCACCATCACCCTGATGTCGGCGAGCAAGGCCTACAACATCGCCGGGATGAAGACCTGCTTCGCCATCGTCCAGGACCCGGCCACCCGCCTGGCCTTCAACAATGCCCGCGCCGGCATGGTGGACAGTGTCAGCCCCCTGGGCCTGGAAGCCACCCTGGCCGCCCTGACCCACGGCGGCCCCTGGCTGCAGGCCCTGCTGGGCTACCTGCAGGCCAACCGCGACTACCTGCTGCACGCGGTGCAGACCCGTCTGCCGGGCATCCGCATGCACGCGCCCCAGGGCACCTACCTGGCCTGGCTCGACTGCAGCGCCCTGGGCCTTGAGGATCCCCACGCCTACTTCCTCAAGGAAGCCAAGGTCGGCCTCAGCGCCGGGCTGGAGTTCGGTGACGACTGCGGGCAGTTCGTGCGCCTGAACTTCGGTTGCCCGCGGGCCTTGCTGGAAGAAGGTATCCAGCGCCTGCAGGACAGCCTGCAACGGCGCTGATCCCCAGAACCCGCTCCTGCCCCAGCACCGCAGCCGCCAGATTCCTCTCCCTGGCGCTGCGGCCCTGCCCCCTTGCCTGAGCCCGCCGCCCCTTGCCCGGGGCTGGGCCTTGAAGCGCGGGTAATGGATCCATAAAAACCCACCACTGGATCCAAGCCGCTACTAACCGACCGATTATCGAACGGTAAATCAGCGTATTTGTTTGACACCTCCAGAGCGCCAACCATTTAATGGATCCATTAAATAAAAACAACAAACGCCTGGAGAGACGTCATGTACCCCAAGAATGCCTGGTACGTTGCCTGCACCCCCGATGAATTGCAGGGCAAGCCCCTGGGCCGGCAGATCTGCGGCGAACACATGGTGTTCTACCGCGCCCACGAAGGCCGGGTAGCCGCCGTCGAGGACTTCTGCCCCCATCGCGGCGCGCCGCTGTCCCTGGGGTATGTCGAAAACGGCAACCTGGTGTGCGGCTACCACGGCCTGGTGATGGGCTGCGACGGCAAGACCGTGGAAATGCCCGGCCAACGGGTGCGCGGCTTCCCCTGCAACAAGACCTTCGCCGCGATCGAGCGCTACGGCTTCATCTGGGTCTGGCCCGGTGACCAGGCCCTGGCCGACCCGGCACTGATCCATCACCTGGAATGGGCCGACAGCGAGCACTGGGCCTACGGCGGCGGGCTGTTTCATATCCACTGCGACTACCGCCTGATGATCGACAACCTGATGGACCTGACCCACGAAACCTACGTCCATGCCTCCAGCATCGGGCAGAAGGAAATCGACGAGGCACCGCCGGTGACCACGGTCGACGGCGACCAGGTGACCACCGCCCGGCACATGCACAACATCATGGCTCCGCCGTTCTGGCGCATGGCCCTGCGCGGCAACCAACTGGCCGATGACGTGCCGGTGGACCGCTGGCAGATCTGCCGCTTCAGCCCGCCCAGCCATGTGCTGATCGAAGTCGGCGTGGCCCATGCCGGCCTGGGCGGCCATGACGCCCCGGCCGAGGTCAAGGCAGCGAGCATCGTGGTGGATTTCATCACCCCCGAGAGCGACACCTCGATCTGGTACTTCTGGGGCATGGCGCGCAACTTCAACCCCCAGGACCAGGCGCTCACCGCCAGCATCCGCGAAGGCCAGGGGAAGATTTTCAGCGAGGACCTGGAGATGCTCGAACGCCAGCAGCAGAACCTGCTGCGCCACCCTCAGCGCAACCTGTTGAAGCTCAACATCGACGCTGGCGGCGTGCAGTCGCGACGGGTGCTGGAGCGCCTGATCGCCGAGGAGCAGGCACCTGGGAACAATCTGATCGCCAGCGCCCAGTAGCCCCACCCTGCCCAATAACCAGAAGTGACCACTGCGGTGGCAACACTCCGAGGACCGACTGATGATCGACGTGCGGGTGGTCTCGCGCCACAACGAAGCCCTGGATATCTGCAGCTACGAACTGGTGGCGGCCGACGACCGTCCCTTGCCGGCGTTCAGTGCTGGCGCCCATATCGACGTGCACCTGGCCGATGGCCTGGTGCGCCAGTATTCACTGTGCAATCACCCCGAGGAGCGTCATCGCTACCTGATCGGGGTGCTCAAGGACCCGGCCTCCCGGGGCGGATCCCGGCACCTGCATGAACAGATCGAAGTCGGCAGCCGGCTGCGCATCAGCGAGCCGCGCAACCTGTTCGCCCTGGAGCCGAGTGCCCGACGCAGCCTGCTGTTTGCCGGCGGGATCGGCATCACCCCGATCCTCTGCATGGCCGAGCGCCTGGCTCAGGGCGGCGCGGATTTCGAGCTGCACTATTGCGCCCGCTCGCAACAGCGTGCGGCCTTTGTCCAGCGCCTGCGCCACTCGACCTTCGCAGAACGGGTCTTCCTGCACTTCGATGAACAGCCCGAGAGTGCCCTCGACGCCTTGCAAGTGCTGGCCGCCCCACAGGATGACCTGCACCTGTACGTGTGCGGCCCCGCTGGCTTCATGCAGCACGTACTGGACAGCGCCAGGGCCCAGGGCTGGCGGGATGATTGCCTGCACCGCGAATACTTCAGCGCCGCGCCAATGGCTCACAGCGCCGACGGCAGCTTTACGATCAAGCTCGCCAGCAGTGGCCAGGTGTTGCAGGTTCCGGCGGATCGCAGCGTGGTCCAGGTGTTGCAGGAGCAAGGCATCGAGATCGCCACCTCCTGCGAACAAGGCATCTGCGGCACCTGCCTGACCCGGGTCCTGGAAGGCGTGCCGGAGCATCGCGACCTGTACCTCAGCGAAGACGAGCAAGCCAGCAACGATCAGTTCATCCCCTGCTGTTCGCGGGCGAAAACCCCGTTGCTGGTGCTGGACCTGTAAAGCCCTAAGAGGCCGGCAGGATCAGTTTCATCCGCTGGTCCGCCAGGGCCGCGCCGAAGATCTCGGCATAACGCAAGGTGGCGTTGGCATGCTCGCGCATCAAGGCCTCGGCTCGCGCGCCCTGGCCGTTGACCAGGGCATCGAACACCGAGTGATGCTGCATGTGGGCGTAGTTGAAGCGCCGGTATTCCCGGGCCATGTCCTGGCGATCCACCGCCAGGGCGGTCACCGAGGCGAACGGCAGGTGATCGTTGCGCGCCAGGGCATCGGCGATCGCCGGGTTGCCGCTGCCTGCGACGATCACTTGATGAAAACGCATGTTGAGGTCGTGATAGAGCTCAAGGTCCTCTTCGGTCACATAGCCCTTGTCGAACAGGCCATCGCCCTGCACCAGGCAGCGCTCGAGGATCGCCCGGCCCTCGACGGACAGGCCGCGCTCGGCAGTCTGGCGCGCCGCCAGGCCCTCAAGCACCCCGCGCACCTCCACGGCCCCGGCGATGTCCTCGGCACTGACCGAACGCACCTGGAAACCGCGTCCGCCAAAGCGCACCAGCAGGCCCTCCTGCTCCAGGGTACGAAAGGCCATGCGCACCGGCATGCGCGAAACGCCGAACAACTCGGCGGTGGGCACTTCCATCAGCCGCTCGCCTGCCGCCAGCTCGCCCGAGGCGATCATCTTGCGCAACGCGACCAGCACGGTTTGACCGGGTTTGCTCATCCAGGCTGCTTCCTGAAAACGTGGGCAGCCATAGTACCGCAAGGTCCGGGGCAAGGGAGCCGGGCATCGCTCCGCAAACTGCAGCCGAACGCCAACCGTGGCGAGGGAGCGGCTCCCGATCGATCGGGTTGACCACACGCCGCGAGGGCCAGGCATGGGGTTCAGGGACTGGCGCTTGCGACGCGGCGCCTGGCTTTGGGGCGCGCTGCGCACGCCAGCGCGAGCAAGCTCCCTCGCCACGAGGGGCTTGCGCTGCGGGGTGGTTTAGAAGGACAGCGGGTAGCTGACGATCAGGCGCGTCTGGTCGAAGTCGCTGTTGAAGCTGCGGCGGTTGGTGGCGTTGTTCAGCCGCAGGCTGAGGTTCTTCAGGCTGCCACTTTGCAGGGTGTAGCCAATCTCGGTGTCGCGCTCCCACTCGGTGCCGCCATTGCCCACCTTGGTGGTGGCCTGGTCGCCTCGGCCATAACGCACCATGGCCAGCAAGCCGGGCACCCCGGCGGCGGCAAAGTCATAGTCGTAGCGCAGTTGCCAGGAGCGCTCGCCGGCATTGCTGAAGTTGCCGTTGAACATGTCGTTGCCCAGGGTCCGGCCACTGCTGCCATAGACCGACATCCAGGGGCTGTCGCCGCTGACTTTCTGCAACCCCAGGTACAGGGTGTGGCCGGCCCGGGACGCGGAGAACAGGCCATAGGCGGTGTGGCTGTCGACCCGGCCAATGCGCGCGCTGCCATCGTCGCGGTCGATGAAGTACCCCAGGTTGGCCCCCAGCATCCACTCCCCCACGGGCTGCTTGTGCAGCAGGTTGAAGTAGCTCTGGCGGTAGATGTCCTGCAATTGCGAATGCCAGGCGCCGACCAGGGTGCGCTGCTGGTTGAAGCGGTACTCGGCACCGGCGTAGTTGAAGCCGTCGGATTTCACCCCCGGTGCGGCCCAGGCCGACAGGTCCTGCATGTCCGAGGAGTTGCGCAGGCTCACGGCCCGGTACTGCCCGGCCTGCAGCCCCAGCCCGGTGATCTCCCGGGACACCAGCAGCGCCCCGCGAAAGGTCTGGGGCAGCAGGCGCCCGTCGTCATAGCGCAGCACCGGGACATCCGGCAGCAGCTCGCCGACCTTCAGTTCAGTCTGCGACAGGCGCACCTTCACCGCCGCCCCGGCCCGTCCGTAGTTGTTTGCGGCACGCCCATCGTCATGCACCGGCAGCAGTTCGGAGCCGCTGACCCGCCCACTGCTGTCGAGCTTCAGGCCGAACAGGCCGATGGCATCCAGGCCGAACCCCACAGTGCCCGGGGTATAGCCGGAGCTGAACTTGAGGATGAAACCCTGGGCCCATTCCTCGATCTGGCCCTTGGGCGCATCGTGATCGCGAAAGTCTCGGTTGAAGTAGTAGTTGCGCAACAGCAGGTCGGTCTTGGCCCCTTCGAAGAAGCCGCTGTCTTCGGCCCAGGCCACCCCGCAGCCAAGCAGCGACAAGGAAGTGCCCAGCAGCGAGTGCGCAAGGAGGGAAGGACGGTTGCTCATTATTATTGTTCTCCGTTTCTTATGGGCGCAGCCGTCCCCCGACAGGCCATCTTGGCCCGCCTGGCTCCGGTTGCTCAGGGCCCCGGCCGGGATGGCCGGGGCAATTTCAGCGGGCTACATCAGAAGGGATACTGACGGGGCCGGTGCTGCAGGCTGATCCAGTGATCGCGGGTGAACTCGTCGATCGCCCAGTCGCCATTGAAGCGCCCCAGGCCGGAATTCTTCTCGCCACCGAACGGCGCGTTGGCCTCGTCGTTGACCGGTACATCGTTGATATGGGTCATGCCGGCGCGCACCTGGCGGGCAAAGTTCACCCCGCGCTCCAGGTTGCCACTGAACACCGCGCTGGACAGACCGAACTCGCTGTCATTGGCCAGTGCCAGGGCATGGGCTTCGTCCCGGGCGCGGATCAGCCCCACCAGCGGCCCGAAGATCTCGTTGCGCGCCAGGTCCATCTCGGCCTGCACTTCGCCATATACATGGGGCGCCAGCAGGTTGCCCTGCAGGCCGCCTTCGTACAGTGGCTCGGCCCCCTCCTTCCGGGCCAGGGCGATTTTTTCCTGCAGGCCCTGCAGTTGCCGGGCGTTGATCACCGGACCGATCACCGTGTCGATCGATTGCGGGTCGCCGACCTTGAGTTGCTTGACCCGGGCCACGAAGCGCTGGGCAAAGGCGTCATAGACCTTGGCATCGAGGATGATCCGGTTGATCGCCATGCAGATCTGCCCCTGGTGCAGGAACTTGCCGAACACCGCGGCATTCACCGCCTGCTCGATATCGGCGTCGTCCAGGACCACGAACGGGCTGTTGCCCCCCAGCTCCAGGGCCACGTGCTTGAGGTGCTGGCCGCCACTGGCCAGGCGGCCGATACCCTGCCCCACCGGGGTCGAACCGGTGAAGGTGATCAGTGACGGGATCGGGTGCTCGACAAAGGCGTCGCCGATCTCGCTGCCCGCCCCCACCACCACACTGAAGACCCCGGCCGGCAGCCCGGCTTCCTCGAAGATCCGCGCCAGCAGCAGGCCCCCGCAGACCGGGGTGTCGCTGGCCGGCTTGACCACCACCGCATTGCCCAGGGCCAAGGCCGGGGCAATGGAACGCTGGGTCAGGTGCAGCGGGAAGTTCCACGGGCTGATGACCCCGACCACCCCCAGGGCACTGCGGTAGACCCGGCTCTCCTTGCCCGGCACATCGGATTCGACAATCCGCCCGTGGACCCGAGCCGGGAACGACGCCGACTCCAGGGTGATCGCCCGGGCCGCGCCCCACTCCGCCAGGGCCTTGATCCGGGTACTGCCGGATTCGCGGATGATCCAGTCGACGATTTCATCCCGGCGCTGGTCGAAGATCGCCACCGCCTGATGCAGCACCTGGGCCCGAGCCGAAGGGCCCAAGGCCGCCCATTGCGGTTGCACCCGGGCGGCTTCGGCGTAGGCGGCATCCAGGTCGCTGCGGTTGGCCTGGGGCACTTCCAGCAACAGCGCACCGTCGTACGGGTTGCTCACCTTGAGCACTTTGCCGGCAGCGCCGGCACGCCACTGCCCGGCGATGGGTTGCAGGTGCAGATCGCTGTAGACCGCGTTGGAATCACTCATGACAACACTCCTTGAAAAAACTGGGTTCATAAACCATTCGTGCAACCATTGTGGCGAGGTCGCAGGCTTGGCCTCGGCGGCCCGCGTTTGGCGCGCAGCCAGCCCGAGCCTTGCCCACAAACACCAGGCCCCGCCCCGGCCATACCGGTTCAAGGTCCTGGCCAATGCACCTAAGCCGGCTCACCAGCCGCCCGCGCCTCGATCAGGCGCAGCAGTCCGAGCAGGGTTTCGGTGTGGGGCACGGCGATCCCTGCCTCCCGCGCCCTGGCCAGCACCTCGCCATTGATCGAGCCGATCTCCGTCGCCCGCCCCGCCAGCACATCCTGCAGCATCGACGGCTTGTGGGCCCGGTGATGGGCGATGGCGTAGAACACCGTGTCCAGGCAGCGCTGGGTATCCACGGCAATCCCCTGCGCCTGGGCCACGGCCAGCACCTCCAGGACAATCGCCTGAACCAGCGCCGGGCCTTCGGCGCGGGCGTCCAACTGCCCCACGGTGCAGCCCGTGGCGGCGCACAGGCTGTTCAGGGCGGCGTTGAAAGCGACCTTTTCCCAGATCGTGGTCCACATATTGGGGTCCAGCGTGCAGCGCAGGCCCGCCGCATCCAGCACCGCGGCGACCTCCAGCGCATCCGGGCGCTCGGTGCCGTCCAGCGCCAGGACACGCACCACTCCCAGGCCATGGGAGTGCACATGGCCGGGGCCGACCATGTCGCCGGGCCAGGTGGTCATGCCGATCATCACCTGCTCCGGGGCGACATGCCGGCACAGCGCCTCGGCGTTGCCCAGACCGTTTTGCAGGGTCAGCACCAGGGTGTGCCGGCCGATATGCGCGGCAATACTGCGCAGGGCCTGCTCGGTGTGCTGGGTCTTGGTCAGCACCAGCAACAGGTCGGGTTGGCCGCGGGCCTGCTCCGGGCGACAAGCGTGCAGGCCCTGGATCTGCCGACCGCCGCTGTCGGTCGCAAGGCGCAGCCCATGACTGCGGATGGCCTCAAGGTGGGCATCGTTGATGTCCAGCAGGGTCACCTGCTGGCCGCTCTCTGCCAGCAGGCCGCCAAACAGCGAGCCCATGGCGCCCGCTCCGAGAATACTGATGTTCATTGAGCCTCCTGGCCGGTTACGTGATTGAGGTGGTTCATGGACAGCTCCTGGGTCGTCAGCCAATTCATGCCTGCCCCGGCGCACGCCGGGGAATGTGCCGGCGCACCACCAGCAAGGCAACCAGGGCCAGCAGCATCACCGAGCCGAGCAGGGTCAGGTAGCCCTCGGCACCGCCCCGGGTGATCACCGTAGCGCCGGCGAAGGCACTGAGGATCGCCCCCAGACGGCCAAAGGCCAAGGCCGAAGCGGTGCCGGTGGCGCGCACCCCGGTGGGATAGATAAAGGCACACAGGGCATACAGGGTGGACTGCACCGCGTTGACAAACAGCCCATGCACGCCAAAGCCGAAGATCAGCAGGCTGGTGTTCTGATTGATGTCCACCGTCTGCAGGGCAAAGGCGCTGACCGCGCCCCCGGCACAGCAGATCAGCAGCGGCCAGAACGATCCCCAGCGGGTCATGGCCACGGCGCACACCAGGGCTCCGATCACCCCGCCCAGGTTGTAGGCGGTCAGGCCGGAACCGGCCACCGCCAGCGGCAAGCCCTCGGACTGGAGCATGGTTGGCAACCAGCTGAAAGCGCTGTAGACCGCGGTCAGGCACATGAAGAAGGCAACCCACACCGCGACGGTGTCACGCCCATACCCGCTGGCGAACAAGGCGCGGAAGCCGTCCTGTTTTTCACTCGCCTGCTCCAGGGCGTCGGTGTAGCGCACGCCCTCCGCCATCGGCCGCCCAAGGCGTGCAAGCAAGGCGCTCAACTCGCCCCAGCGCTGGGGCCGGCGCGCCAGAAAACGCGGCGACTCCGGCAAGGTCGCCAACAGCAGGAAGCCCAGGACGATGGGCATGGCCCCGCCGATGAAAAACAGCGTGCGCCAACCGTACAGCGGCAGCACATGGGAGGCGAAGAAGCCTGCCAGCATGCCACCCAGAGGTACACAGACAATGGTCGCCGTGACCGCCAGGGTACGTCGGCGCGCCGGGGTGAACTCGGCGGTCATGGTGGTGGCGCTGGGCAACGCCCCGCCGATGCCCAGCCCGGCGATAAACCGCAGGGCCGCCACCGTCGCCGCATCCGGCGCCAGGCCGATGGCACAAGTGGCGGTGCCGAACACCAACACACTGGCGATCACCGCCATGCGACGGCCGAAACGGTCGGCGAACAATCCGGCACAGGCACTGCCGATGCCCATGCCGATCAACCCGGCCGCCACCGCCGGAGCGAAGGCTTCACGGGTGATGCCCCACTCCTTGATCATCAGCGGAATGGCAAAGCCGATCAGTTGGCCGTCGAAACCGTCCATGACAATGGACAGCGCGGCCAGCAGCACCACGATCTTCTGCATCGTGGTGTAGGGGCCTTGATCGAGCAAAGTGCCGATATCGGCACTGGCGGGACCGGGCCGCGATGGAAGCGGCGCAGCATCCAGTGCTGCGCTGACGGAAGTCGTGTTCATAGCCACCTCTTTTTTATTCTTGTGGTGTGTCCGCAAGCCGCGGTCGGCAACACCGGGCCCACGGCCCGGCGATCTTCAAGGCTTCAGGGCTCGATGGTCAGGGTCGGCACCTCGATCAGTACCGGGCGCTGGCCCGCCAGGGCTTCGCTCAGGGCCTGGGCAAACTCCTCGCGGGTATTGGCCTGCACCGAGTGCACGCCATAGCCGCGGCCGATGGCGCAGAAATCCAGGCCCGGCACATCCAGCCCCGGCGCATCGCTGACCTGCAGCACATCGGCGAACCAGCGCAGGGCGCCGTAGGTGCCGTTCTTGAGGATGATGAACACCACCGGAATCTGGTACTGGGCGGCGGTCCACAGGGCGGTGATGCCGTAGTTGGCCGAACCGTCGCCAATGATGCCGATCACCCGGCGCTCGGGTTTCGCCAGTTGCACCCCCACCGCGGCCGGCAGGCCAAAGCCCAGGCCACCGGCCGCCGGAAAGAAATAGCTGCCGGGCTCGCGCATCTCCACCCGCTGCCAGAACGCGCCCACGGTGGAGGTGGACTCCTTGACGTAGATCGCGTCCGGCGGCGCCAGTTGGTCGATGACATCGAACACGGTTTCCGGGCGCAGCAGGCCGCCCTGCTCCTCCACCGGCTGGGCCCTTGGCAGGGCCTGGGGCATCGGGCGGTCGCTGTCCGGCAAGGCCCAGACCAGCGCCTGCAACGTCTCGGCAATGTCTGCCACCAGGGCATCGCCCATGGGCGCCCGGGCCGCCTCGCCAGGGTCGCAGGTGATGTGCAGCAGCTCGGTACCGGCCGGCAGGTAATCCCCCGGGGCGAACTGGTGATAACGGAACACCGGCGCGCCGACCACCAGGATCAGGTCGTGCTCGGCCAGGCAGCGGCTGATCCCGGCGATGGCCGCCGGCAGTACCCCGCGAAAGCTCGGGTGGCGAGTGGGGAACGGGCAGCGCGAGGCAGACGGCGCGACCCAGGCCGGCATGCGGCGTTTTTCCGCCAGCTGCACCGCCAGCGCGTTGCTCTGGCTGCCGTCCACATCCGGGCCCAGCACCAGCACCGGATTGCGCGCCGCTACCAGGCGTTGCACCAGGGAACGCAACTGCGCCGCCGCTGGCAGCCCGGCACTGGCCACCTGGCGCCGGGCCAGGTGCTCGACCCCGGCTGGCGCTTCGCGAGCCCAGTCGTCATAGGGGATCGACAGGTAGACCGGGCCTTTCGGCGCCTGGTTGGCCATGTGGATGGCCTGGCTCAGGGCCCGCGGCACGTCTTCGGCGCAGGCCGGCTCATGGCTCCACTTGACCAGGGGCTTGGGCAGTTGCGGCGCATCGACGTTGGCCAGCATCGCCTCGACGCCGATCATCGAGCGCACCTGCTGGCCGGCGGTGATCACCAGCGGGCTGTGGGAGTACCAGGCGTTGGTCAATGCGCCCATGCCGTTGCCGGTACCGGCCGCCGCGTGCAGGTTGACGAAGGCCGGCCGGCCGCTGGCCAGGGCGAAGCCGTCGGCCATGCCCACCACTGCCCCTTCGTGCAGGCCGAGGATGTACTGGAAGTCCTCGGGAAAGCCCTTGAGGAAAGGCAGCTCGTTGGAGCCCGGGTTGCCGAACACGGTGGTCAGACCCTGCTGGCGAAGAATGTCGTAGGAAGCGCTGTGGACGGTTTTCATAGGGACCTTTGCCGCTGTTTTTTAGAATTTGCAGTACTCTTGCAGCCGCCTTCAGATTGATCAAATCGATACTTTTTCTATCAAGAATAAAACCTGTCTATATCCGTGAGGCCCCATGAGCCACATCGACCTGAACCTGATCCGCACCTTCGTCACCCTCTACGACGCCCGCAGCGTGACCCTGGCCGCCGAGCGCCTGTTCGTCACCCAGCCCTCGGTCAGCTACGGCCTGGCACGCCTGCGCGAACTGCTGGACGACCCGCTGTTCAGCCGCACCCGCGACGGCATCCAGCCGACCCGCCTGGCCGACGAGTTGTACCTGACCTTCCGCGAATCACTGACGCGCATCGAGAACGCTGTGCACAGCACCCGCCATTTCGACCCGGCCAGCACTGAACGGCGGTTTCGCATCGCCCTTTCGGACCTCGGGGAAATGGGCTTCCTGCCGCTGATCCTGGCGCGCCTCAACCAGCAGGCCCCCGAGGCCGAAATCGAGGTCCTGCCGCTGCAGGTGGACCAGGCCAACGAATGGCTGGCCAGCGGCAAGGTCGACGCGGTGATCTGCCGCAAGACCCTCTCCGGCACCCGCAGCCAGGTGCTGATCCGCGAGCGCTATGTGTGCCTGCTCAGTGATCGTCATCCGCGCATCGAGCAACAGTTGAGCCTGGAGCAGTTTCTCGCCGAACGGCATGTCACGGTGACCCGCACCAGTGGCCACGGCAGCGTCGAGGACGTCCTCCAGCAGATGAATGTGCAACGGCGGATCAGCCTGCATGTGCCGCACTTCTCGGTCCTGCCCAAGGTCCTCCCCGGCACCGACCTGCTGGCGGTGCTGCCGGCGCAGATCGCCCGGTTGTTCACCCTCGAAGGCGGTCTCAGGCAACTCGAACTGCCGTTCCCGGTGGGCGAATTCGAGGTGTCCCTGCACTGGCATCCCAACAGCGACAGCTCCGCCGCCCTGCGCTGGTTCTGCAACACCGTGGCGCAGGCGATCATCGACGGTCAGCCTTGAGCCAAGGCCGGTTGCTGCTGCGCGGCCCTCGGTCGCAGCAGCATCAGGCCACCGGCGGCGAACACGAACACCAGGGCGAACACCCCGTACAGGTGCAACGGCTGCCAACCGCCGTCCAGCAGCACCCCGGCCACGGTCGGCGAGACGATCGCGCCGATGCGGCCGATGCCGATGCCCCACCCCACGCCCGTGGCCCGCACCGAAGCGTCGTAGACCACCGGGGACAAGGCGTACAGCCCGGCCACGCAACCGTTGGCGAACAGGCCGATCAGCAGCCCCAGGCCCAAGGCCGTGCCGATGGTCGAGCCGAAGCCGACAAACAGCACCAGCAGGCCGGCGGTGATCAGCATGAACAGCGCCAAGACCCGGGTCAGCGGCCAGCGCGAGGACAAGCCGCCGATCAGCGCCGCACCGAAGATCCCGCCGACGCTCAGCAGGACCCCGCCGGTGATGCCCTGCTGCGCCGACAGCTCGGCAGCCACCAGCAGCTTGGGGGTCCAGCTCATGACGAAGTAGAAACCGAACATCACCAGGAAGAACAACAGCCAGATCAGCAACGTGGTGTGACGCATCGCCGGACTCAACAGTTGGCCGAAGCCGCGGGGGGCATCGGGCTCGCGCAGGCTGGCCTCAGGCAAGCTGGCCAGCTCGGCGAGCCCCAGGTGCCGGGCCAGGCGGTTGATTCGAACCAACCCATTGGCCGGGCGCCGGGCCAGCAGGAAGTCCACCGACTCGGGCAACCACAGCAGCACCAGGGGAATCACCAGCAAGGTCACCACGCCGCCGAAGACAAACACCGAACGCCAGCCCCAATGGCTCAGCAGCCACACCGCCAGCAACCCGCCGAGGGTCGCCCCCAGGGCATAGCCGGTGGACTGCAGGCTTACCGCCAGACCGCGCCAGCGGCGGTTGGAATACTCGCTGGCGATCACGTTGCTGCTGGCCAGGATGCCGCCGATGCCCAACCCGGTGAAGCACCGCAGCAAAGCCAGTTGCAGGGGGCTCTGGCTGCTGGCGGAGAGCAGCATGCCAAGCCCCGACACCAGCAGGCAGAAGAGGATCAGCGGCCGACGACCAAAGCGATCGGCCCAGGGCGCGATAAACAACGAACCGGCGGCCATGCCGAACAACCCGGCGCTGAGCAGCAGGCCGATCTGCGCCCCGTTCAGCCCCCACTCCGCCGACACCGAGGCCGCAGTGAAGGCCATGACCAGCACGTCGAAGCCATCGATCATGTTCAGCACGATGCAAATCCCCACCGCCAGCCACTGGAAGGTATTCATCGCCCCCTGGTCCACCCGTTGCTGCAGGGACAGGCTCATGGGCGTTGCTCCCGGCCGCTCGCCGAGCGTCGCGCAGAATCGATAACAGCAGTGCACACAGACAGACGACACTCCGCACCCGGACGGGTGCAGGTCCTTGACAGGCCATTCATGACGAAACCCTTTTTGTAGTTTTTATCGGGGGATGATCGGGAGGGCTCCCGCCATCGCCAAGGCGCTAATCAACCAGCTAATGGATCCACAAACAAGAGAATGGAATCCTGCAAGGCCGCTCATGGCGTGGGAAATGGCGCTGAAAAAAACACTTTTCCGGGTTTATATTCGATTTATCAAAGAGTTAATAAACCCATGAATACCTGGCAATAGTGTTCGATTATCGAGCATTGATCGAGGTCAGGGATTGCCCCTGGCCGTATCTGCCTTGGCAAACGAAAGATCACGCCAATTGGATCCATTGAATGGTTCAATGCTCTCGCAGCCCGCGCGCCCGGCTGTCAAGCTTCGCCGGTTGGGCGATCGTGCCCGGGCTCTGCACGCCCTCCTTCTGAAAGCAATCACCGACCATCACCACCCGCTCCCTGGGCCTCTGTCTGCTGGCCCTGTGCATGCCGTGGCTGTTGAGCGCCTGCGGGCCCAAGGTGCGCCTGATGCACCCGGCCCCGGCGAAGCAATGACTGCTCGAACCTTGAGCAAGCGCAACGGCATTCACGCCTACGACCTCCACGGCAATGAACACAACAGCCAGCTACGCCTGCCCCCATGGCCCCGCCAGCCAGGAGCTGCGGTTCACCACACCGCGATATGGGAATCCGCCCGGGGCTCGGTGCCGCCGCACAGCACCCCGCTCAGAGGATCGCGCAGGATGATCTGGCCGCGGCCGTAGTGGATCAGGTCGCTGTCCAGCTGCACCTGATGGCCGCGCCGGGCCAGGGCGTTGGCCAGGTCCCGGGGGGCGTTGTGCTCGATGCCCACCTTCATCTCCCCCAGCCATTGCCAGCGCGGCGCATCCAGGGCCGCCTGGGGGTTGAGGCCGAAATCCACCAGGTTCATCACCATCTGCACGTGGCCCTGGGGCTGCATGTAGCCGCCCATCACGCCGAACGGCCCCAAGGGCTGGTCGCCCTGGCTGAGGAACCCGGGAATGATGGTGTGGAAGGTTTTCTTGCCCGGTGCCAGGCAGTTGGCGTGGGCCGGGTCGAGGCTGAATTCCTGGCCGCGGTTCTGCAGGGCAATGCCGCTGTCGGGCAGCACCACCCCGGAGCCGAAGCCGTGGTAGTTGCTCTGGATGAACGAGACCATGTTGCCCTCGGCATCGGCCGTGGCCAGGTACACCGTGCCGCTGGCATGGGGGTCGCCGGGCGCAGGCGGCTGTGCCTGCTCGCTGATCTGGGCGCGGCGCCGGCTGCTGTAGGCATCGCTGAGCAGGTCGGCCACCGCCACCTTCATGTGCAAAGGGTCGGTGATGTAGTGCAGGCCATCGCTGTAGGCCAGTTTCAGCGCCTCCAGCTGGCGGTGCCAGGTGTGCTGGCTGTCGCGCTGGTGGAAATCGAAGCCTTCGAGGATCTTCAGCGCCATCAGCGCCACCAGCCCCTGGCCGCTCGGCGGAATCTCCCAGACGTCATAGCCACGGTAGCTGGCCTTGATCGGCTCAACCCATTGCGCCCGATAGTCCTGCAGGTCGCTGGCCCGCAGGTAGCCACCGGTGGCCCGGGAATAGGCGTCCAGGCGCTGGGCCAGGGCGCCGCGGTAGAGGCTTTCGCAGCCTGTGGCCGCCAGCTCCTCAAGGGTCCGTGCCTGGGCCGGGTTGCGAAACACCTCGCCGGCCCGGGGGGCCCGGCCGTCGATGAGGAAGGTGTCGAACCAGGCATCGAGCACCGGTTCGCGATGGCGGGAAAACTCCTCCAGGGTCGCCTGCCATTGCCGGGCAACCACCGGTGACAGGGCAAAGCCGTCCCGGGCCAGCTCGATGGCCGGTTGCAGCAGCTCGGCAAAGGCCAGCTTGCCAAAACGCCGGGACAGCTCGGCCCAGGCCGAGGGGCAACCCGGCACCGTCACCGGGGTCCAGCCGTGCAGCGGCATCTGGCAATGCCCGGCAGCCTTCACCGCATCGATGTTCAGAGCGGCCGGGGCGTGGCCGTTGGCGCTCAGGCCGTGGAGCTGCCCCTGGCTCCAGACCAGGGCGAAGGCGTCGCCACCCAGGCCGCAGCCGGTGGGTTCGACCACGGTCAGCACCGCGGCGCAGGCGATGGCGGCATCAATGGCGTTGCCGCCGCGCCTCATGATCGCGATTCCGGCCTCGGCCGCCAGGGGCTGGGACGCGGCGACCATGCCACGCCGGGCGAACACGCTCTGGCGCTGCGAGGCATAGGGATATTCGTGGGCAGAAAAATTCAACATGGCAAAGGCTCCGGCAGGCGGGCTTACAGCACGCGGCTGAGAAAGGCTTGGGTGCGGGGGTGGCTGGGGCGGCTGAAGATCTGCTCCGGCGGCCCCTGTTCGATCAACTCACCCTGGTCGAGGACCACCACCCGATCGGCCACTTCCCGGGCAAAGCCCATCTCGTGGGTGACCACCACCATGGTCATGCCCTCCTCGGCCAGTTGCTTCATCACCTGCAGCACCTCGCCCACGGTTTCCGGATCCAGGGCACTGGTGGGTTCGTCGAAGAGCATGGCCTGGGGTTTCATCGCCAGGGCCCGGGCGATGGCCACCCGCTGCTGCTGGCCGCCGGACAGCATCGACGGGTAGTGCTCGGCCTTGTCCGCCAGGCCGACCCGGGCGAGCAAGGCCCGGGCCTGCTCCAGCGCGTCTTTGCGCGGCACGCCAAGGACCTGGATCGGCGCCTCGATGATGTTCTCCAGGGCGGTCATGTGGGGGAACAGGTTGAAGCGCTGGAACACCATGCCGATGTCCCGGCGCTGGCGGGCGATGTTGCGCTCCGAGTCGCGCACCAGGCTGCCGTCGGCGCGCTCGCGATAGCCCATGGCCCGGCCGTTGACCCGGATGCGCCCGGACTGGATCTCCTCCAGCAGGTTGAGACAGCGGATGAAGGTGGTCTTGCCCGAGCCCGAGGCACCGATCAGCACCACCACTTCACCGCGCCGCACCTGGAGGCAAATGCCCTTGAGGATCTGCAGCTCGCCAAAGGATTTGTGCAGATCCTCGGCCTCGATGATCAGCTCTTCGCTCTTGTGCGCCATGTTCAGCGTCCCCGCAGCAGTTTGAAGGTGTGGCGGCCGAACATCCGGCTGCCGGCCGCCGGCGGTGCGGGCCGGTCGGACTGGCCGAAGCGCTGTTCCAGCCAGCGCTGGAAGAAGCCCCAGAGGGTGGTCAGCAACAGGAAGTAGACCGCCACCACCAGGTACAGCTCGAACACCCGAAAGGTCGCCGAAGTCACCATCTGCGTGCTCAGCAACAGCTCCTGCACGCCGATCACGCTGACCAGGGTGGTGTTCTTGAGCATCACGTTGAACTCGTTGCCCAGGGGCGGGACTATCACCCGGAACGCCTGGGGCAGCACGATGCGCCGCATCAGCTTGGCAAAGCCCATGCCCAGGCAGCGCCCGGCCTCGTATTGGCCCTTGTCCACGGCACCGATGCCGGCGCGGATGATCTCCGCCATGTAGGCGCCTTCATTGAGGCCCAGGGCAATGATCGCCGCCTGGATGTTGCCCGGCACCACCAGCCCGAACAGTTGCACATCATCGAAACGAAAGATTCCGCCGGCCGCCAGGGCGGTGTACAGAAAGACGATCTGCACCAGCAGCGGCGTACCGCGCATCAGCCACACGTAGAAACGCACCGGCAATTGCAGCAAGGGGTTGCGGGACAGACGCAGCAGCGCCGCGGCCAGCCCCAGGACGCAGCCCAGGAGCATCGCCAGCACGCTGATCAGGCAGGTCAGCCAGAGCCCGGTGAGGTACACCCCGCTGGGTTGCAACAGGTATTTCCAGAACACATCCCAATTGAAATTCATGGTCGGAGCGCCTCAGTCGAGTGTGTCGCTGGTCACGTGCCATTGGCTCAGCAGCCGGCCGTAGCTGCCGTCGCCACGCATGTCGCTGATGATCTGCTGCACCGCCGCCGTCAGTTGCGGGTCATCCTTGCGCAGACCCAGGCCAGTGAGGATCCGGCTGAAGGCCGGCACCCCTTCCTCGAACAGCTCCGGGGCCATGGCGGCGTAGTAGCCGGCGGTTTCCACGGTGGTGCCGTAGGCGTCCACCTGATGGATGCGCAGGGCCTGGAAGGCATCGGTGTCGGTGTTGTAGACCACCAGCTTCATCGGCGCCTTGCCGGCCTGGCCCAGGCCCTGGTTATGGGCGTCCAGCAGGGTCTTGATGGTGGAGCCGTTGAGCACCGCGACCTTGTGTCCGGACAGGTCATCCAGGTTCTTGATGCCCTTGGGATTGCCCTTGGGCACCACCACCGACTGGCTGGAGTACATGTAGTTGACGATGTCGATCACTTCCCGGCGTTCGGGCTTGTCGAACAGCTGGTCGACGATCATGTCGCACTGCCTGGCCAGCAGCGCCGGCAGCAGTCCGGAAAACGGGATCACCCGCCACTGCACCTGCTTGTTCCCCAGGCGCCGGGCGATCTCCAGGCCCAAGTCGACCGTCAGGCCCTTGGGTTTCTGGGCCTCGTCAAAGGACACCAGGGGCGGCGAATCCATGCCCGAGCAATAGGTGAGTTTGTCGACCTTCAGCAGGCGCTCCGGCACCTGGGGCGCGGCAGCCGCCCACTGTGCACAGAGCCCAAGGGATACAGCCACCAGCAAGGCACGGTGTTTATGCATGACCAGACACTCCACTTCGTTGATTAACGGGGCAGGACTCAAAGTCAACACACAGGCGGGCTCAAGCCCGCTTCTATTGTTCGGTTTGCAGAAACTGGATCAGCGCCGGCACCGTGCCCTCGATGTGCTCGCGCACCACCGCTTCGGCACGTTCGGCGTCGCCGGCGCGGATCGCGTCGAGGATCACCGCGTGTTCCTCGCGGGCGCTGAGGGGTTTGTCGCCGTGTTGCAGCCACAGGCGCATGGGCGCTTCCACCAGGGAGTACAGGGCCGAGATCTGTTTCATCAGCCGCGGCCGGCCGCTGAGGCTGCACAGGTATTCATGGAAGGCCCGGTGGCGGCTGACCCACTCGGCGCTCTCGTCGCGGTAGTCGTCCATCTCGTCCAGCAAGCGCTCCAGGGCCGCCAGTTGGCGCTCGCCGATACGGCCCACGGCCACCCGTACCGCCAGGCCCTCGAGGGCGCTGCGCATCTCGAACACTTCGTGCAGTTCGTCGATGTCCAGGCCGCTGACCACCGCCCCGCGATTGGGCCGCAGGGTCACCAGGCCCTGGGCATCGAGGCGGCGAAAGGCTTCGCGCACCGGCATGCGGCTCATGCCGATCTCACTGGCGATGTCCTCGGCGATCAGCCGCTCGCCCTTGCGGTAACGGCCGCTGCAGATGGCTTCCAGCAGAAAGTTGTAGGCCTCCTCCTCGGCGGTCAGGGGCTGACGTTCAACGTAGGCGGGAGCGAATTGCATAGGAAAGGCACCTTTTGTTTTTTTGTATCCAATTATCCATGAATGCAAAAAAGCAGGATGCGTGCCAGCTCTCCGCGGGCTGTTTCAAGCCGCTGATTTGGCGAAGGAAAATCCCAAGGGCAGGAAGAAATGGCCGATCAAGGCCCGGAACAACGCGCCCTCCGTGCTACCGAATGAGTCACGGCGCGCCCTCGGAGAGCGAAAAAGTAGCGCGGTAACAGCCCGGGTTGAACCGAGCCGCCCCCTTGCAGGGCGGCCCGGAGGCGCAAGCCAGGAATGCCTGGCCGCAGAGGGCCGTGCAGCCCTTTAGAAGCTCAGGCAGATCTTGCCCAGGTGCGCCCCGCTGGCTTCATGGGCGAAGGCCTTGGCGATCTCGCTCAAGGGGAAGGTGCTGTCGATGATCGGCTTGATGGCGGTGGCCTCCAGCGCCCGGATCATCTCCTTCTGTTGCTGGCGGCTGCCGACGATCAGGCCCTGCAGGCGTTGCTGCTTGGCCATCAGCGCGGCGGTGGGCACCGGCCCGGCCCAACCGGTGAGCACACCGATCAGGGCGATATGCCCGCCGATCCGGCAGGCGTTGATGGATTGCGCCAAGGTGCCCGGGCCACCGACTTCCACCACATGGTCGACCCCGCGTCCGCCGGTGAGCTTGAGCACTTCATTGCCCCACTCCGGCTGCTGGCGGTAGTTGATGGTGTGGTCGGCGCCCAGGGAACGGACTCGCGCCAGCTTGGCGTCCGAGGACGACGTGGCGATCACCGTGGCGCCCATGGCCTTGGCGATCTGCAGGGCGAAGATCGACACCCCGCCGGTCCCCAGCACCAGCACCGTGTCGCCGGCCTTGAGCCCGCCGTCCACCACCAGCGCCCGCCAGGCGGTGAGCCCGGCGGTGGTCAGGGTTGCCGCCTCGACATGGCTGTAGCCCTGGGGCGCATGGGTGAACCAGTGGCTGGGCTGGATCACCACTTCCCGGGCGTAACCGTCGACGCCATCGCCAGGGGTGGTGCTGAAATCGGCAATCGCCGGGCCGCCGTCGTGCCAGTGGGGAAAGAAGCAGGACACCACTGCATCGCCGACCTTGAACTCGCTGACGCCTTCACCGACCGCTTCCACCACCCCGGCGCCATCGGCCATGGGAATGCGCCCGTCGGCGGTGGGCAGCGCGCCCGTTACCACAGCGTAGTCGTGGAAGTTCAACGAGCAGGCATGCAGTCGCACGCGGATCTGCCCGTTGCCAGGCTGGCCCGGATCGGGCAGCTCCACGCACTTCAGGTTGTCCAGAGATGCCGGCAGGCTGAGCTTGATGGCTTGCATGGGATGCTCCTCCACAAATCGATAGTCTTCCAGGGGCCTCACCCTAACACCGATGGCGGCGATCTGTAGCCACGGCCCCTGGCTGCAAACGCCCAGCAGAGGCGCCAACCCACCCATCGCCAGCCTCGAATCAACGCCCTGCCACCCCGGCTCGCACATAACACTGCTCGATCACCGTCGCGCCCCACTGCTCGCCCACCTGTTCCTGCACCCGCACAAACCCCTGTTCCTCATACAACGCGCGCGCCGCATCCAGGCCCTTGAAGGTCCACAGGCGGGTGGCGACAAAGCCCCACTGGTCGCAGAAGCCCAGGGCCTCGGCCAACAGCCGCCGGCCCAGCCCCTGGCCGCGGGCAGCCGCATCGAGAATGAAGCAGCGCAGAATCGCCTCACCGCCTGCGCCTTCCCCATCAATGGCGATGGAACCAACGATGCGTTCACCCTGCAGTGCCACCCAGACCTGGTTGCGCGGGTTGTCCAGGCGCCCCATCAGCTCGGCTATGTCCGCCGCCACGCGGCTTTCGAATGGCTGGCCGAAACCGGCACGGGTGGCGTAGTAGCTGGCGTGCATTTCGGCAATTCGGCCAATCACCCCCGGCCGATAACCGCAAGCGATGGACCCGCACTCGGGCTGCTCGGGGATCTGGCCCAGGCGCACCGCACGCAGTGCCCGGGCATAGTCGGCGATCCCCGCAGAGGCGTTGCACTGCTGCGCCGGGCTCAAGTGCCCGAGCGCCGCAGCCACCTGGGACTGGGCGAAACGGTCGATGCCCTGCAGGGTCTGGCGTCCCCGGGCAGTGAGTTGCAACTGCTTCGAGCGGGCGTCCTGCTCATGGGCCAGCTCGCTGAGTTCGCCGGCCTCCACCAGTTTGCGCACCAGGCGGCTGACACTGGATTTCTCCAGGCCGAGCAAGGTCACCAGGTCACTTGCGGTCAAGGCATTGCCCTGGCCGATCTCCAGCAGCGCATGCACCGCCGAGGGCGGGTAGTCAGTGGCGGCCAGGGTGGCCTGCATGAAGCCCAGCTCACGGACCATCTCCCGGGACGCCTGGCGCAACCGAGGGATGAGGGAAGCGGATTGGCTCGACATGGGAGAAACCTCGCAGTGGATTAATTAGTTGTACCTTACAACTAATTAACCGACAACCCGGATTTTCTTCCCGCGGTGGCAACAAGCCCCATCAGCCGTGATAAAAATTCAAGCACTCACTAATGAGAAGCATTACCATAAACGCCCATTCCGCCCGCCTCGACCTCGGAACCCCTATCGATGGTGCCCAACCCTTCGCTACAGCACGCCGTGGGCGAGCTCTACGCCCAGCATCACAACTGGGTGGTGCAACTGTTGCGACGCAAGCTCGGCAACCAGGACCAGGCCATGGACCTGGCACAGGACACCTTTGTGCGCCTTCTGCGCAGCGAGCAACTGCCCGTGCTGCGCGAACCCCGGGCCTACCTCAACACCGTGGCCAGCCGCCTGTGCGGGCAGTATTTCCGGCGCCAGGCCCTGGAGCGCGCGTACCTGGAATCCTTGGCGCAGCTGGAGCCGCAGCACCAGCCCTCGCCGGAAACCCGGCTGCTAGTGCTCGAAGCCCTGGACGCCGTGGGCCAGGTGCTGGACGGCCTGGGCCCCCGGGTACGCGAAGTATTTCTGCTGTCCCAGCTCGAAGGCCTGACTTACCCGCAGATTGCCGAGCGCCTGCTGCTCTCGATCAACGTGGTGCAAAAAGCCATGCTCAAGGCCTACCGCCATTGTTATGCAGCGGTGTACCCGCAATGAACGCCTTCCAGCCCGTGGACGATCAGGGCGCGGTGGAACAGCGGGTGCTGGACCAGGCCCTGGAATGGCTGGTGCTGTTGCAGTCGGGCCTCTGCCGCCCCGAGCAGCAGGCCGCCTGCCTGGCCTGGCGCCAGGCCGACCCGCAGCATGAACGAGCCTGGCAGCGCCTGGCCGGCATCGGCCAGGGCCTGCGTGACAGCACCCGCAGCCTGCCCGCCCCCCACGCCCGGCAACTGCTGCAGGCCCGCAGCCACCCCGGACGGCGTACCCTGCTCAAGGGCATGGTCGGCCTGGGCCTGGTGGCCGCCAGCAGTTGGGGCGTGCGTGAACGGCTCCTGTTGCCGCAGCTGTTCAGCGACTACCACACCGCCACGGGCGAGCGTCGCCAGTTGCAACTGGCCACGGGCGCCAACCTGCAACTGGACACCCGCACCAGCCTCGACCAGCAGCACAGCTCCCAGGGCCTGCAACTGCGGCTCAACAGCGGCCGCCTGCTGCTGACCCTGGGCAACGCCGCGCCCTTGCCCATCGCCACCGCCGATGGGCGCATCCACCTGGCCCCAGGCTCGCAACTGATCCTCAGCGTCGGCTTGCCGGGCATCAACGGCACCCGGGTGCAACTGCTGGCCGGCAACAGTTCGCTCAGTACCGCCCATGCTCCCCTGCGCGACCTGGGCCCGGGCCAGCAAGTGGATATCGTTCACCAACGGATCGGCGCCCTGGCCCCCGTGCCCGCCTCGGCCAGCGCCTGGACCCAAGGCCTGCTGATTGCCGACCGCAAGCCCTTGGGCGAAGTGCTCGCCGAGCTCGACCGCTATCGCCCAGGCCTGCTGCGCTGCGCCGCCGAGGTCGCCGGGTGGCAGGTTTCCGGCTCGTTTTCCCTGGATCAACCGGAGGCCAGCCTCGACCTGCTGGCCAAGGCCTTGCCGATTCGTATCCGGCGGGTGATGGGGTACTGGGTCTCTGTGGAAGCCGCCTGAATCTTTTTTTCAAACCGGCGGCAGTTTTTTCAATCTCGTGCATCAAGACCAGGGAAGAAGCTGGAAAACAGCTCAGCGCCAACCCTTCTCAACCCACGGATTTTCCTTATGCACATTCGCCTTACGCCCCTTGCCGCGGCCTTGCGCCCGGTCATCATCGGCCTGTCCATCGCCAGCGCCAGCCTGCCGCTGCTGGCCGCCGAACCCGGCGCCGCAGCCACTGACAGCCAGCCGCACGACTACACCATCGCCCCAGGCAACCTGGACCAGGTGCTGGGGGCCTTCGGCCAGCAATCCGGGGCCATGGTCGTGGTCGACGCCAGCCTCAGCGCCGGCAAGCGCAGCACTGGCCTGAACGGCCGCTTTGCCGTTGGCGAAGGCCTGCGCCGCCTGCTGGCGCCCCTGGGCCTGCAAGCGGTGGCCGAAGGCGCGGGGTATCGGGTGGTCCAGGCCAGCGGCGGCGAACGGGTCGAGTTGGGGGCAACCACGGTCACCACCAACCAGCTGGGCACCGTCACCGAAGGCAGCGGCTCCTACACTCCGGGCACCATCGCCACCGCCACCCGGCTGGTGCTGACACCGCGGGAAACCCCGCAGTCGATCTCGGTGGTAACCCGCCAGGCCATGGACGATTTCGGCCTCAATTCCATCGACGAGGTGATGCGCCATACTCCCGGCATCACCGTGGCCACCTACGACAGCGACCGCACCAGCTACTTCTCCCGCGGCTTTGCGATTCAGAACTTCCAGTACGACGGGATTCCGATCCTCCAGGACGCGCAGTACTCCTCGGGCCATACCCTCACCGACACGGTGATCTATGACCGGGTGGAAATCCTCAAGGGCGCCACCGGCCTGCTCACCGGTGCCGGCGGCCCCGGCGGCACCATCAACATGGTGCGCAAGAAACCCACCGCCGAATTCGCCGGGCATATCGACCTCGGCGCCGGCTCCTGGGACAACTACCGCTCGCAGGTCGATGTCAGTGGGCCGCTCACCGACAGCGGCAATGTCCGCGGGCGGATGGTCGCCGCCTATCAGGACAAGAAATCCTTCCTTGACCACTACCAGCGCCAGACCAGCGTCTATTACGGCATCCTCGAGTTCGACCTGTCGCCGGACACCCTGCTGACCGTCGGCGCCGACTATCAGGACAACGACCCCAAGGGCTCCAGCTGGTCGGGTAGCAGTTCGCTGTACGACTCCAAGGGCAACGCCATCAGCACCTCGCGCTCCTATAACAACGGCGCCAACTGGAGCCGCTGGTCGCAATACACCCGCACGGTGTTCAGCACCCTGGAGCACAGCTTCGCCAACGGCTGGGTGGCCAAGGCCCAGTACAACCACCAGATCAATGGCTACAACGCGCCCCTGGGTTCGCTGATGTCGCCGAATGCCGAGACCGGCATCGCCTCGCTGCTGACCCGCAAGTACACCGGCGAAACCGTCAGCGACAGCGGCGACCTCTACGCCACGGGCCCCTTCGACCTGCTGGGGCGCGAGCATCAGCTGGTGGTCGGGGCATCGATCTCCAACTCGCACTGGAAAGGCCGGGACTTCACCAGCGCCACCAATCACAACAACTTCTACGACTACTTCAATTGGGACGGGCACAGCCCCAAGCCCGATTGGGGCAGCATGACCAAGAAGAACGACGAGACCACCCGCCAGAGCGCCGGCTACATGACTGCGCGCTTCAGCCTCAACGACGACCTTTCGTTGCTGCTGGGCAGCCGGGTCAACAACTACGAGGTCAGCGGCACCAGCCAGACCAAGGACACCGGCAAAATCATTCCCTACGCCGGGGTGGTCTACGACCTCAACCAGAACTTCTCCGTCTATGCCAGCTACACCGAGATCTACCTGCCCCAGGACGACTACCGCGACCGCAACGACAAGGTGCTCAAGCCCGACGAAGGCACCAACTACGAGGTGGGCCTCAAGGGCGAGTTCTTCGACGGCCGCCTGAATTCCAGCCTGGCCTATTTCGAAGTGCATGAAGAAAACCGCCCGGTGGATGACCTGGCCTACAACGCCAACCCCACCACCCCCGGCCTGGACTATGCGTCCAAGGGCATCAAGTCCAAGGCCAAGGGGTATGAAGCGGAAATCTCCGGCGAGCTCGCTCCCGGCTGGCAGTTGCAGGCCGGCTACACCCACAAGATCATTCGCGACCAGAGCGGGGCCAAGGTCTCCACCTGGGAACCGGAAGACCAGGTCAACCTCTACACCAGCTACAAGCTGACCGGCAGCCTCGACAAGCTGACCCTGGGCAGCGGCGTGCGCTGGCAGGGCACTGGCTGGAAGATCCTCAGCAACTACGGCAAGGGCACCGAGGAAAAATTCGCCCAGGACCCGTACTGGCTGGTGGACCTGATGGCCCGCTACCAGATCACCGAGAACGTCTCGGCCACCCTCAACGTCAACAACCTGTTCGACAAGAAGTACTTCACCAACATCGGCTTCTACAACTCGTCGTACTACGGTGACCCGCGGAACGTCATGCTCAGCACCCGCTGGAGCTTCTAAAGCCTCACCCGCGTCGTGGCCCACTCCGTTAGCGGGTGGCCACGGCGCTTGCCGCCCTCCCCTGTAGCATTTGCTAACCCTTGCCGCCGACCGTTGCGCCGAAATTCCTGCAGCCGTCGCGGCACATCTGTTAAAACGCGCTTTCGACTGTTGTGTGGTGAAACCTTCCATGTCCCCAACCCTGCTCCCGCGCCTGCGCCGTCGCTGGTTTTCCCTGCTGTGCATGGCCGCGCTGGTGGTCGGCCTGCCGGTGAGCTGCGCGGTGCTCGAACACCAGGAACGCCAACTGGTGTTTCGCATCGAGCCCGGCACCGCCGGCTGGTACCGCGGCCTGCCGAGCACGGTGCAGGAGTTCGAACTCAAGCCGAAAAGCTTCAAGGCCGGGCAGAACATCCACGCCTGGTGGTGGCCGGCGCAACGCGCCGATGCCCCGGCGATCCTCTACCTGCACGGAGTGCGCTGGAACCTTACCGGCCAGCTGTTTCGCATCGAGCAACTGCACGCCCTGGGTTACTCGGTACTGGCCATCGACTACCGCGGCTTTGGCCAGAGCCACGGCGACCTGCCCTCGGAAAGCAGCGTATACGCAGACGCGCGCATCGCCTGGGAACGGTTCAAGGAACTGCAACCCGACGCCAGCAAGCGCCTGATCTACGGCCACTCCCTGGGCGGCGCGGTGGCCATCGACCTGGCGGCCGAACTGGGTCGCCAGGCCGCCAGCGAGCACACACCGATTGCCGCCCGCGGGCTGATCGTCGAATCCACCTTCACCACCCTGGCCGATGCCGCTGCGGCGGTGACCAAGACCTCCCTGCCGGTGCGCTGGCTGATGTCGCAGAAGTTCGACTCCATCGACAAGATCGGCGAGATCGGCATGCCGCTGCTGGTGGTCCATGGCCTGAAGGACGACTACGTACCGGCGCGCCTGAGCAAGGAGTTGTTCAAGGTGGCGCAAGAGCCGAAGAAACTGCTGCTGGTGCCCGGCGGCACCCATAACAACAGCATGAGCCTGGCGGGCAAGGGTTACGGCCAGGCCATCAACGCCCTGCTGCGGGCCAAGCCCGGCCATACCCTCGCCGGCCCGCCACCCAGCGCCATCCCCACCAGCTGAAGCGGACCTGTGTAGGCGCTGGCTTGCCAGCGAAGCGGCCCGCAAGAACACCGCACTCCCTCGCCATGAAGCGCACCCACCGGCCGCTGCGCGATTCGCCGGCAAAGACGACGCCGCTATCGCGCCAGCCGTAGGAGCTGGCTTGCCAGCGAAGAGGCCCGCAAGAGCACCGCATTCCTTCGCCTTGAACCGCACTCACTGGCCGCTGCGCGGTTCGCCGGCAAGGACGACGCCGCTATCGCGCCAGCCGTAGGAGCTGGCTTGCCAGCGAAGAGGCCCGCAAGAACACCCCATTCCCTCGCCATGAACCGCACCCACCGGCCGGCCGGCAAAGACGACGCCGCTATCGCGCCAGCCGTAGGAGCTGGCTTGCCAGCGAAGGGGCCCGCAAGAACACCGCATTCCTTCGCCATGAACCGCACTCACCGGCCGCTGCGCGGTTCGCCGGCAAGCCGGCTCCTACAGGGTGCACATTTGCTCAGCCGTAGGAGCTGGCTTGCCAGCGAAGGGGCCCGCAAGAGCACCGCATTCCCTCGCCATGAACCGCACTCACCGGCCGCTGCGCGGTTCGCCGGCAAGCCGGCTCCTACAAATCGAATCGGCCAATTCCAGGGCCGCCGCCTTGACCGCTGGCACCGCTTCGCGCAAGGCACGGACCATCTCCAGGCGCGCGGGCTCGCTGTTGAGCACCCGGGTGAAAAGGATCTGCGCCCACCTCGGGCTGTTTTCCTGCAAGCCGGGCAGCGCCGCCAGCAACGCCGGCACATACACCGGAAGATCGAAATGCTCAGCGGCGTGAATCAGCGAAAACATCACCTCGTCATATTCCGCCTCATCGTCGAGCAACGACAACAGCGGGCCAATGCTGGCCGGGTCGGCCAACCGGGCCACCTCGGCGATGCAGGCGTCGATGCGCCGCAGAGGATTCTCACCAGGATCGTTGAAGGCGTTTTCGAGCCTTAGCAGGGTGTTGATCAACACGTCGGATTTCATCGCTGCTCGCCAGAGTGGTCGAATCAAGGGAGGCGCAAAGATACGACCACACCGGCGTTTTTTCCAATGCCAGGGGCCGCGCCCGAAACCGCCCCCTGTAGCCGTTGCCGCAGGCTGCGCAAGGCACCGAAGGGGCCTCGGTGCCTTCAACATCGCCGCGAGCCTGCGGCAGCGGCTACAAGGCGCCCTGTCCGCCGCTCGCGGCCACGCTCGGCGCGGCTGCTGGCGGGCGCAAAGCTTCGCCAATGGTGCGTAACTTCAGGCAGGTTTCCTGGTATTCGCTCTGCGGGTCCGACTCGCCGACGATGCCGCAGCCGGCAAACAGGTGCGCCTGGTTGCCACGAATCAGCGCCGAGCGCAGGGCCACGGCGAACTCGCCGTCGCCCTCGGCATTCAGCCAGCCCACCGGGGCGGCGTACCAACCGCGATCCAGTTGCTCGTGCTCACGGATGTAGTCCAGGGCCTTGGCTCGTGGCAGGCCGCCCACCGCCGGGGTCGGGTGCAGGGCATCGACCACTTGCAGCAGGTCGACCTGGGGCCGCAGGCGCCCGAGCACCGGGGTCAGCAGGTGCTGGACGTGGGCCAGGCGGTGCAACTGCGGCTGCGGGGGAATCTCCAGCATGGCGCAGTACGGCTGCAGGGCCTCGCGCAGGGTCTGCACCACCAGGGCGTGTTCGTGGCGGTCCTTGGCGCTGTCCATCAAGGCCTGGCCCAGTTCCACGTCCTGCTGTTCATGCAGGCCGCGAGCACAGGTGCCGGCCAGGGCCACGGTGTTGAGAGTGCCCCGGGCCACCCGGACCAAGCGCTCCGGCGTGGCACCGAGGAAGCAGCTGTCGCCGCGGCTGAAGGCGAACAGGAACGCCTGGGGATAGGCCACCTGGAGATTCTCCAGCAAGGGCCCGCAGGGAATGCTGCGACTCGCCCGCAGGCAGACTTCCCGGGCCAGCACCACTTTGCTCAACTCGCCACCCTGGATCCGTGCAATCGCTTGGGCAACACAGTCCTGCCAGCGCCCGGCGGCCTGCGGATCGTCCTCGGCCCTGGCCTCGGCGGGCAGCTGCGCCGCCGGGGCGTGGCTGTAGCGCGCGTGCAACAGCGTCCATTCCGCTTCCAGGGTGCCGGCACTCTGGGCTACATCGGCGCCAGGCTCGACCCACAGGCTGAACAGCCAATGCTGCTGCTCGCCTTCGCGCAGCAACAGGATCCGTGGCAGCACCAGGGAAGTGGCGGCAAACGACTGCCACTGGGCACTGCCGGGGCCCTGGGGGTCGAAAGCAAAACCGCCACACAGGTACGCCCGCTTCGGCCCCACCTGGTGGGCCTGTTCCAACAACTGGCGCCAGGCCTGGGTGCTGGCGGCGAAACGCTCGGCGGCCGGCGGGCTGATTTCTTCGGTGCAGCCGAACCCGGCCAGGGCCAGGGCGCCCTGGTCACTGGACCAGAACAGGCTCTGGCCTAGCACCTGGCGGTTGGCGGCAAACAACCGCAACGGGTCCAGGCGCTCGGCGGCCAGGCTGTACACCACCAGCACCGCCCGGCCCCGGCGCCGGGCCAGGGATTCGCCCTTGCGCAGGGCCCGGGTCAGCCCGGACAGGCAGGATTCACTCATCTTGAGCTCCTTGCTCCAGCCCGTGCTGGCGCCGCCAGTGGCGCACTTGCTGGGCAATGTTCCAGTGGATGATCTGGGCGAACAGCGGCACCACGAACAGCGGGTCCAGCCCCGCCTGTTCGGCCCATTGCTGACGCAGTGGCAGCATGGCGGCGACCCGTTCCGGGGCGGCGATGCTCTGCTCTGTGGGTTTGAACTGCGCCGCGGCCTTGACGTAGGCCAGGCGCCGGCCCAGGGCCTGGATGATCTGCTCATCCATGGCGTCGATACCGCAGCGGATGTCGTGCAGGTCGCTGCATTGCTCGGGTGTTTTCATGTCGATGTCTGCCAAAGTGGAAATTCAGGGAGTCGAAGGCCAGGCCTGCCACGCCGGCTCGCCGTGGCCGGCCAGCAGGCGGGTCAGGTGCCTGAGCAGTTCGGCCTGCTGGTCGCGCAGGTAGAAGTGGCCACCGGGAAAGGACTGGAAATCCGTGACCTGGGCGCTGGTCTCGGCCCAGGCATAGGCTTCGTCCGGGTCGACCTCAGGGTCACGCGCCCCCAGGCACACGCTCAGGGGCAGGTCCAGGGCACGGCTGATATCACCGCGGTAGGACTCGATCAGCCGATAGTCGTTACGCAGCGCCGGCAGGTACAGCTCGCGCAAGGCGGGGTCGTCCAGGGGTGACGGCGCACCGTCGGACAAGCGCCGCACGTCCTCCAGCAGCCCGGCATCCGGCCCCAGGTGCAGCGCACTGTGACGCTGGCGATGGGGCGCCGGGTGCGCCGACACGATCAGCCGCTGGGGCGCCGAGCCCTGCTGCTGCAGGCGCGCGGCCACCTCGAAGGCCAGGGCCGCACCCAGGCTGTGGCCGAACAGCACCAGCGGCCGGTCCACCAGGTCGGACAGGGCCCGGGTGATGGTGCCGGCCATCCACTCCAGGCTGCCGGGCCAGGTTTCGTCGAGGCGTTCTTCACGCCCCGGGTACTGCACGCTGATCAGCTCGATGTCCGCCGGTAACAGGCCGCGCCAGTCATTGAAGAAGCCGGCGCTGCCCCCGGCATGGGGAAAACACACCAGCCGGCAACGGGGCGGTTGCGGTTGCAGGTATCGGCGCAACCAGGCACTGGGAGCCTTTCTCACAACACTCCCTCCTCAACATCGGCCGGGTACGCAGGCGCTGCCAGGGGCAGGCTGATCCGGGTGTCCGGCAACCAGCGACGCAGTTGCGCAAGGCAGGCCGCGGCATCCAGCACCTGGGCGGCGTAATGCAGGCCCTCGGGCAGGTGCGCCCAGTGCAAGGCGCAGTAGGCCGCGACGCTGCCGGTCAGGCGCGAGCCGTCGCTGGCCCGCAGCCAGGCGCTGGCGTGCTGTTCGCGCCCATCGCGCAGGCCTTCGATATCCACCGCCAGCACCTGGTACGGGGTGCGCCCGGCCACATCCAGGGCACTGGCCTGGACTAGCGCGGCAATGTTCTGCGGGCTGTGCCGGGTCTGCGGATCGGAGCCCTGGATACGTTGCAGGGCCGCCGCCAACTGGCCGCCTTCGAACAGGTTGAAGCCCTGCCCGCTGGCGACCTGAAGGCCCGCGAACAGCCGCTGCTGCTCGGTGCTCAGGTAGGGCACCGCCTGCACCGCGGCGCCGGGCAGCCAGTCACGCTGCAGAGGTTGCGCGGCACTGCTGGCCAACCGCTGCGGACGCCCCGCGGACCAGCCGAACTGGGCCTGGCCAAAGCCGTTGTCCAGGCTCAGCAGAAAATCCTCGGCCGCGGTCGCCGACAGCCGTCCCAGGCCGCCGGCGTAGCAATGCATCCGCCGCACTTCCTGGAAGCCGCTCGCCAGCACCTGGGGAAACAGCCCCGACAGCCCCGGCAGCATGCCCGCCGACAGCAGCACCCGGCGCCCGGCCGGGACCTTGCCCTGCAAGCGCTCATGCAGCGGATCGTCGCCCCCCACATCCAGGTAGTCGGCGCCAGCCGCCAGCGCGGCCTGGGCCACCCGGTCGAGAATCCGATAGCTGGGCCCGGCGCAATTGATGACCAACTGGCAACCGTCGCAGAACGCCGCGAGGCTCTGCTCGTCCCACAGGTCCACGGCGCGCACCTGCGCCCGGCCCTGAAGCTGCTGATTGAGCTGCTCGGCCTGCCGGGCATCGCGCCCCCCCAGGCGCAGGCGGCCGCTGTCGGCCAGCAGCAAGGCCACCTGCCGGCCGACACTGCCGTAGGCTCCGAGCAAGCCGATCATCGCGCCCTTCATGCCGCCACCTCGGCGGGGGCATCGAAGGCCCGGGCCACGGCTTCCACCTGGGGACTCTGCATGCAACTGAAGTGGTCCCCCGGCACATCCACCACCCGCAGCTCGCCCAGGCACAGGGCCTGCCAATAGGCACTCATGTCGCGGTGCATGCCCGGCAGCACCTGGACCTCGCCGCTCTGGCGGATGAACAGCATGTCGCCCTGGTAGGGGGTAGCCTCATGCAGCGCCACCGCCGCCAGGCTATGGCGCAATACCTGCAACTGTTCCTGCAGCCAGGCCGGGTCGCTGAGCTGCGAGCCCGCGTGCCGCATGGCCTCGGCCACCGCCTGCAGACGCTGCTCCGGGGTCTTGGCCGCCAGGCGCCGCAGGCTGGCCAGGGCCGGCGCGCACTGCGGGTCGTCGCTCAAGGCCAGCAAGGAACCCTGGGGCACCCGCCCCGGCGTCTGGGCCAATACCCGGGCAATGCAGCGTTCCATGGCCTGCTCGTCCGCGGGGTAACCCAGGGTCAGCGGGTCGGCCTGCATCACCCGGGCGAACACGTACTCGGCCAGCAGGTCGTCCTCGATCATGAACGGCACCCGGTAGCTGCTGATCACGCTCAACTGCAGCACCTCGATGCACCGCGCCGCCAGGCACGCCGCCAGTTCAGTGGCCAGCAGCCCGCCCAGGCAGTAGCCGACGATGCTCACCTGGCGCCGGCCTTCGGCCTGCAGGGTGTCGGCATAACGCTCGGCCAATTGGCGAATCGCGGTGGCCGGTTCCAGGGCCAGGTAGCCCGAGACATCATTGAGCACCAGGCCTTCCAGGGGCGCCTCTTCGCCCAGGGCGGCGAACAGCGCCCGGTACGGCGCCAGGGTGCCACTGCCGTCATGGACGAAGATCCGCGTCGGCCCCTGGGCCTTGTCGCTGATCCGCACCAGCGGCGAATCGGCTTGCACCCCTTGGCCCCGCAGGTAGTCGGCCAGGGCCGCCACGGTCGGCTGGTTGATCAACTGGCGCAGCAGGTCGCTCCAGGGCAAATCACGGGCCTGGGGCAAGGCCTCGCGCAGGCGGCCCACCACTTGCGCCACCAGCAGCGAGTCGCCGCCCAGCTCGAAGAAGCTCTGCTCGCGGCCTACCGTCGGCACCCGCAACAGGCTCTGCCAGACCTGGGCGATGCTGCGCTCCAGATCATCCCGCGGCGCGGCGCCGCTGCTCACCTGCTGCTCGGGCCCGGCACTGCCGATATGCGCCAGGGCCTGGCGATCGACCTTGCCGTTGGCGGTCAGGGGCATTTCGTCGAGGATCTGCCAGTCCGCCGGGATCATGTAGTCCGGCAGGCGCTGCGCCAGGTGTGCGCGCAGGGCATCGGGCGCCAGGGTCTGGCGCTCGCTCTTGAAGCGAGTGATGAACAGGTGCTGGCCGATCTCCGACATCGCATCGTCGGCCTTGGGCAGGCACAGCGGCGTCTCGCCCCCGGCTTCCAGCAGCAACTGCTGCCACTGCTCGCGGCGGATGAAGGTGGTGTCCAGCTCGGCGCGAAAGTCCTCGAAGGTGTTCAGGCCCTCCTTGAACTCCATGGAGGCCATGATCTGGTAGGTGTCGCGGGTGGCCTCGATGAAGATCAACCAGCCTCCCGGGGCGAGCATTTCCCGCAGCCGCGCCAGCACCCGGCTGGCATGCCGGGAGTTGTGCAGCACGTTGGCGCAGAGGATCACGTCCAGGGAGTTGGCGGCCACGCCCTGGGCCCAATGGTCCTGGTTGAGGTCGAACAGGCCGTAGCTGACCCAGGGATAAGCGGCGAAATGCTCCCGGGCTTCATTGAGGAAGAACTGCGACAGGTCGGTGAACTGGTAGTCCACCGCCAGCCCGTCCAGGGCCGGGATCAGGTCGGCACTGGTGCCGCCGACCCCGGCGCCGATTTCCAGCAAGCGCAGGCGCTGGCCGGCCGGGCGCTGGCGGATGATCTCCTGCACCGCGGCGCACACCGCCTGGTTCAGGTACTGGCTGATGAGGTTCTTGCGGTACGCGCCCTCGGCCGTGTCCGTGCGCCCCTGGGGGAACAGCAGGTGCAGCGGATCGAGTTGATCGCTCATCAGCGCCGGCAGTTGCTCCTGGCTTTCGCGCAGGTAACGCAGCACCTCGGCGCCCCAGCCGACGCTGGCTTCCAGGGTGTCGATGCGCTGCCACAACTGCTGGTATTGCTCGCGCTCGACCCGCAGGTCCGAATAGCCGCCGCTGTCCCGATCGTGCTGCACCAGCCCCTCCCGGGCCAGAGCCTGCAGCCAGCGGCGAATCAGCCGCTGGTTGCGCGGGGCAACTGCACACAGCTCCAGGATCTGCTCCAGCCCATGGGCCTGCCTCGGCTGCTCGAACAGCCCCGGACGCTGCAGGGCCAGGCCCATGGACAGCAAGGCGGCACGCTCGACGCAGGCCGACATCTCGCTCACCTGCGCGTCGCTCAAATCCCCGCGTACCGCCTGCGCCGCGGCTTGGGTCAGGCTCTCCAACTGCGCCGGCCAAGGCAGCGGCAGCTCCCGCAGGCTGGCCCGCAGGCAAGCTTGCAGACGCCGGTCGAAGGCGCCCTCGCCTGCCGCCACCACCACCGCGGATTCCACCAGGGGGTGGCTGAGCAGCGCGCTTTCCACTTCCGCCAGTTCAATCCGGTGACCGCGCACCTTGACCTGGAAATCCTCGCGACCGAGGAACTCGATCAGACCGTCCTCCAGGTAGCGACCCAGGTCACCGGTGCGGTACAGGCGCTCGCCACTGCGTGGGTGATCGACGAAACGCTCGGCGGTTTTCTCCTCATCCCCCAGGTACCCCAGGGCCAGGCCATCCCCGGCGATGTACAGCTCGCCGGCCACCCCTTGCGGGCGGTCGCGGCCCTGCTCGTCGAGGACCATGAAGCGCTGGTTGGCCAAGGGCCTGCCGTAGGGAATGCTGCGCCACGTGGGGTTGACCTGCTGGATCGGGTAGTAGATCGACCAGATCGCCGCTTCCGTGGCACCGCCCAAGCTGACCAGGCGCAGGCCCGGCAGGCAGCGCGCGGCTTCGGCCGGCAGGTTCAGGGCAATCCAGTCCCCCGACAGCAGCGCCAGGCGCAACGAGGTCGGGGCCGCCGCGGGCACCGCCTGCAGGTAGTGGGTGAGCATCTGCAACTGCGCCGGCACCGAGTTCCACAGGGTCACCCCGTGTTCGCGGGCGCACTCGGCCCAGTGCGACGGGTCGGCGCGGCGTTGCGGGTCGGGCAGCACCAGGGCACCGCCCACCGCCAGCAGGCCGAAAATGTCGTACACCGACAGGTCGAAGCCCAGGCTCGCCAGGGCCAGCACTCGGTCATCGGCCCCGATGGCAAAACGCTGGTTGATGTCGACGATGGTGTTGAGCGCCGCCTGGTGGCTGATCATCACGCCCTTGGGAATGCCGGTGGAGCCCGAGGTGTAGATCACGTAGGCCAGTTGCTGTGGGTCGATGTCCAGCTCTGGCAGTCGACGCTGGGGCGCAGCTGGCCCCTGGTCGAGGGCAATCACTTGAGTGACCCGCGCCGGCCAGCTCAGGCGGTCGCTGAGCCAGGACTGGCTGAGTACCCGGCCGACCTCGGCGTTGTCGAGGATCAGCTCGCGCCGGACCTCGGGCTGGTTGGTGTCCAGGGGCAGGTAGGCGGCGCCGGCCCGCAGGATGCCGAGCACCGCGATCACCTGTTCCAGGCCTTTGTCCATGCACACCGCAACCCGTTCACCGGGCTGGCAGCCGGCGTCCAGCAGGGCTTCGGCCACGGCTTCGGCACGCCCGGCCAACTCGCCGTAGCTCAGTTGCCCGGCGCCCTGGATCAACGCCACGCGCTCTGGCGTGGCGGCGGCCTGCTGCCAGAACGGCTGGTGCAGCAATCCGCTGGGCAGGGGTTGCGCGGTCTGGTTCACCAGTTCGCGCTGCAAGCGCTGGGCCGCCGGCAACTCCAGGCAGTCGTCCAGGGTCCAGGCCGAGGGCTCGCGGGACAGGCGCTTGAGCAGGCGCTCGAAGGTGTCGAACAGGTCGTCGAGCAACGCCTCGCTGAACACCCCTTCGCGAATGTCCCAGTTGATCGCCAGGCCGTTGTCCCGTTCGCTGACCTGGCAGTCGATCAGTACCTGGGGCGTCTGGCTGATGCCGAACACCAGTTCGGCGCCGGGCATGAAGGCCCCGCCGCCGCTTTCGCCACCGGCCCCCAGGGTGCTGGTGAAGGCATAGGGCATCAGCGCCGCGTCCTGGCCCTTGCGCCGCGCCAGTTCGCGCAGCACTTCGATGCCCGAGCACAGCCGGTGGTCCATGTCCTGCCACAGTTGCTCCTGCAGCTGTTGGCTGCGCTGGCCGAAACTGCCACCTTGCAGGGTCTGCACTTCCAGCAGTTCCACCGAGCTGAAGTCGCCCACCAGGCGGTCCACCTGGGGGTGCAGGGACAGGCGATTGAGCAGGGTCAGGCTCAGGCAGAAATGCCCGCGCCGGCTCCAGCGTCCCAGGGTCTCGGCATAAGCCGAAAGGATCGCCGCCGACACCCCGACCCCGGCCGCCGCCGCGTTCAGGCGCAGGGCGTTGCAATCCCGGGCTTCCAGGCTCATGGCCCGGCGCTGGAAGCGCGGCCCGCTGGGCGCCCCCAGCAGCGGCAGTTCCGGCGCCCCCGGCAGGCTATCGACCCGCTCCCACCAATACTGCCGGTCACGCTGGTAGCGCGGCTGCTCGCGCAGGCGGCGCTCCCCCAGCACGTAATCGCGGAAGCTGATCTGCGCCGGCGCCGGCAGCGCTTCGCCGCGGTACAGCTGCTGCAACTCGGCCAGCAACATGCGCACGCTCTGGTAGTCGCACACCAGCAGGTCCACCGACAGGTGCAGGCGCGACTGCTCGCGTCCCTGGCTGACCCGCAGTTCGATCAACGGCCATTGCTGCGGCGTGGCACGGCGCAGTTCCATGCGCTCGCGCAGGGCCTGCAAGGCGCTGCCGTCATCGTCGCGCAGGTCATGGCAAGGGATCGCATAGTGCGGGACCTGGGGCAGGATGCGCTGGTAGCCCTCCTCCAGCACCACCGCGCGCAGCATTTCGTGGCGCGCGATCAACTGGTTCCAGGCGCGCTCCAGGCGCGCCGGGTCGAGGTCCTGCTGGGCGAACTCGAGGTAGCCGTGGCAGGCCACGCCGCCGTAGCTGAAGGCGGTGGTACGCCCCAGTAGGTAGGCGGCCTGCACATCGGTCAGCGGGAAGGGTTCTTCCAGGGCCGACAGGTCGGCTTCCAGGGTCGGCATCTGCACCACCTGCAGGGCCTGCAGCAATGCGTCCTTGTGTTCGCGCAATCGCGCCAGGCGCGCCTCGTCCATGACCCCGGCCGGGGCCCGATAGCGCAGGCGGCCCTGTTCTTCCCAGAGTTCCACGCCCTGTTGTTGCAGGTCCTGTTGCAGTTGTTGCAGCGTCATAGCACGCCCTCCACCATTGCGTTCTGATTGACGGGCCGCTGCTCCCGGCGCGAGGCAAGCAACTGCCCCTGCAGGGCCACGGTGGCCGCGTTGAAAAAATCCTTGAGTGACAGTTCCAGCTGGAACTGCCGGGCGATGCGTTCGATCAGCCGGGCCGCCAGCAGGCTATTGCCGCCCAGGGCGAAGAAGCCCTGGTGACGCCCTACCCGGGGTACCTCCAGCAGTTCTTCCCAGAGCGCGGCCACGGCCTCTTCCCAGGGGCCTTGCGGGGGTTGTTCGCTGTGGGGCTGGATGCCCCGGCGCTGTTCCTGCAGCAGCCACACCAGCGCCGCGCGGTCGACCTTGCCGTTGGCGCTCAGGGGCAGCTCCGGCAGGGCCAGCCAACTGTCCGGCAGCATGTGTTCGGGCAGTTGCTGGGCCAGCCATTGGCGCAGGCTGCTGGCGTCGGGCAGGGTCTCGTGGCCCACCAGCGCCACTGCCAGCTGGCTTTCAGAGCCCGGCAGGATCAGGCTCACGGCGCGGCTCACCGCTGGGTGGCGCTCCAGGGCCAGGTCGATTTCCGCCAGCTCGATGCGAAAGCCGCGGACCTTGACCTGATGGTCCAGGCGCCCGAGAAACTCCAGGGTGCCATCGGCCCAGTAGCGGCCCTGGTCGCCGGTGCGGTACCAGCGCCCGCCGTCGTACTGGACAAAGCGCTGGGCGCTGAGGACCGGCAGGCCGCGATAGCCGGCGGCCACTCCGGCGCCGCCGATCCACAGTTCACCGGGCACCCAGTCCGGGCAGTCGCGGCCCTGGCTGTCCACCACCCGGAAGCACTGGTTCTCCAGAGGCCGGCCATAGGGCACCGAACGCCAGTGCCCGGGCACCTCCTCGACCTCCTGGAGGTTCGACCAGATGGCCGCCTCGGTGGCCCCACCCAGGGCCACGAATGTCAGCGAGCGGCCACCGGCCTGGCGCAGGCGCCGCGGCAGATCGAGCCCGACCCAGTCGCCGGAAACCATGGCCAGGCGCAATGCCCCGAGCCCGGCGTCATCGCGTACTTGCAGGGTCAGCATGTCCAGCAGCGCCGGCACCGAATTCCACAGGGTCACCCGCTGTTCGCGGATCAGCCGCAGCCATTCCTGGGGCTCCTTGCGGCATTCATCGGCGGGCAGCACCAGAGCGCCGCCGACGCTCAAGAGGCCGAACAGGTCATACACCGAAAGGTCGAAATCCAGGGCCGAGACGGCCAGCACCCGGTCCTCGGCGCCGACCCGATAGCGCCGGTTGATCGCCTCGACGGTGTTCATCGCGGCGCCGTGGCAGAGCTCCACGCCCTTGGGCTCGCCGGTGGTGCCAGAGGTGAAGATCACATAGGCCAGGGCACTCGGCGCCACCGCCAGCGGCTGGCTCAGGGCAGTCGCGGCCCGGGCATGGGCCAGGGTCACCACCTGCAATTCGGCCAGCCACACCCCGCCGTCGCGGCGGGCCGCGTCGGTGATCACCAGCCGGGCGCCGGCTCGTTGATAGATCAGGTCGCGACGCGCAGGCGGCTGTTCCACCCCGACCGGCACATAGACCGCACCGGCGGCGAGAATCCCCAGCACCGCGATCACCTGCTCGCGGCCCTTGGGCAGGGTGATCGCCACGGCGTCACCGGCTTGCACGCCCCAGTCCAGCAGGGCCCCGGCCAGTTGCAGGGCTTCGCGGGCCAGCTCGGCGTAACTCAGGTTGCCCTGGTCGCAGATCAGCGCCAGCCGCTCGGGCTGCTGCCGGGCCTGCTGGAAAAAGCCCTGGTGCAACAGCGCCGCGCTTGAGGCATGGGCGGTGTGGTTGACCGCCTGGCGCACCTGCTGCTGGCTCGCGGGCAAGGGCAGTGGCGCCGGCTGCTGCCAGTCGTTGGCGCACAGCCACAGCAGCAGTTGGCGATAGGCGTCGAACATCGACTCCAGAAGGCCCGCGGGGAACAGTGCATCCACTGCATCCCAGTTCAACAGCAGGCCATCGGCCATTGGATAGCTCTGGTGATCCAGCCACACCTGGGGGGTTTGCGACAGGGCCCAGCCCGGTTCGCCCAACTGCTGGCGGCAGGTCTCGTCGACGAACGCCGGGCCCAGGTTGCAGGCGAACACCACCGGCGCGCCCTGGCCCGTGCCCTGATGCAGGCGCGCCCGCTCGCGCAGCACCTCGACCCCGGGCCAGGCACTGTGGGCGATGTCCTGGTGCAGGCGGGCCTGCAGAGCCAGGGCTTGCTGGCAGAAGTCCGCCGGCTGGCGCAGGTCCACTTCCAGCAGCACCAGGTTGGAAAAATCCGCCAGCAGGTGGGGCACGCAGGGGTGCAGTTCCTGACGATTGAACAACGGCACGTTGAGCAGGAAATGCTGACTGGCGCTCCAGCGCCCAAGCACCTGGGCATAGGCGCAAGCCAGCACGCTGGCCAGGGTCAGGCCGTGGCCCCGGGCGCGGTCTTCCAGGGCCTGCAGCTGGCCCCGGTCAAGGCGCATGGCCAGGCGCCGGAACCGCGGGGTGCCAAGGCTTTGCGGGTCCTCTGCGAGAGGCAGTTGCGGGCCGTCCGGCAAGGCCTCCAGGCGTGGCAGCCAGTAGTCCTTGGCCGCCGCCAGCTGCGGTGCACGCAGCGCCTGCTCAGCCTGCAGGTAATGGGCGAAATCCCAGTCCAGAGCGGGCAACTGCTGTTCCTGGCCGGCGTGGATCAGCGCCAGGTCGCGCAGCAGGATGCCGATGCTGAGGACGTCGGCCACCAGCAGGTCGATGTTCAAGTGCAGACGCGTGCGGCCTTCGGGCAGCAGGCTCAATTGCACGTCGAAGACTTCCCCGCGGGTCACCTCCAGGCAGCGCTGGGACAGCCGCTCGCGGATCACGTCCAGGGCCTCGGCGGTGGCCACGCAGGAGGCCTGGCGCAGGTCATGCACGGTCAGCCCGGGCCACGGGCTCTGGGGCAGGATGCGCTGGCAGGTGTCGCTGATGAAGCAGGCCCGCAGCATCGGGTGGCGCTGGCACAGGCGACGCAGGGCCTGTTCCAGGTGCAGGGGATCCAGATCCTGGCCGTCCAGTTCCTGGTACAGGTGGCAGCCGACACCGCCCAGGGGCATGCCCGGGTCACGGCCGAACCAGTAGGCCTGCTGCAGCGGCGTCAGGCCGAAGTCGGCGCTCGGGGCGGGGCCGGCCACGGCCTGCAGGCGCGGGGCTGAGCTGGCGCGCCGGGCCTCTATCAGCGCCCACCAGGCCTGCAGGGTTGGCTGTCGGATCAGTTCGGCAAAACCCAGGGTCACGCCTTCGGCGGCGAGCAGGGCCGGCAGGCGCATGATGCTCACCGAATCGAGGCCCTGCTCGATCAGCGAGGTCTCGGCTTCCAGGTCCTCGGCGGCATAGCCGAGCAGGCGTGCAATGCCTTCGCAAAGTCCTTGGGGGGAATGACTCAGGCCGGCGTGCGCGGGATGAGCGCGTGCCAGTGCTGGGTGATCAGTCATGGTGGACGGTCCTTTCGGATAGGGAATAGGGAGGTACAGAAGAAGGAGCAACGGCTGAGGGTTGGCGCAAGCGCCAGCGATTGATCGCCTCACGCTCGTGGAACAGCTCGCGGTAGCGACCCGGGGTCGCCATCAGTTGTGCATGGTTGCCGCATTGGGCCAGGCGTCCCTGGTCCAGCAGGAGGATCTGCCCGGCGCTCGGGGCCAGGGTCGGCTTGTGGGTCACCAGCAGCACCGTGTGCTTGCGCGCCAGGGCCAGCAGGCTGCGGTTGACCCGGGCCTCGCTGATGGCATCGAGGGCCGCGGTGGGTTCGTCCAGCAGCACCAGCGTGGCGTCCTTGAGCAGCACTCGGGCCAGGGCCAGGCACTGGCGCTCACCACCGGACAGGCTGACACCGCCCTCGCCCACCCGGGTTTGCCAGCCCTGGGGCAGGCGCTCGGCCAGACGGTCGAGGCCGGTGGCGCGGGCGGCCTCCATCAACTGCGCGTCGCTGGCTTCAGGAAGCCCCAGCCGCAGGTTGTCCAGCAGGCTGGCGGCCAGTGGCGGGCAGTCCTGGAACATCAGGGCAATGGCGGCATCCCGGCATTCGCTAGACAACTGGCGCAGGTCGACACCGCCCAGCAGGATGGAGCCATGGTCGGGATCGCTGAAGCGCGCAAGCAAGCGCAGCAGGCTCGACTTGCCGGAGCCCGAGGGCCCCACCAGCAGGTTCAGCGAGCCCGGTTCCAGGGTGAAGTTGATGCCCTGCAGAACCGCCTGGCCCTGGCGGACCAGGCCCAGGTCGCGGACTTCAAGTCGATGCCCTTCAGGCTCCTGGGGCTGGTTCGGCTCCGCCAGCGCTGGCAGTTGCAGCAACTGGCGCAGGCGGTTGAGGCCGTGGTGGGTCTGGCGCAAGGTGGTGCCCAGGTTGACCAGCGCACCCATGGGTTCCACCAGGCAGGTGGCAAGTACCGCCAGGGCCAGGTACTGCACGGCGCCGAGACTGCCGCCAAGCACCGCGTACAGGCCGCACAGGAGCACGGCGGTGTAGCTGGCCTGGAGCACCACCGCCAGCCCCAGGGCCGCCGGAAAGGTCCGCCAGTGGGCCCGACGCTGAGCCTGGCGCTGTTGCTGCAAGGCCTCGGTGAGCAGGCTGAAACCTTCACCGTTGCGGCCGCTGGCACGCAGCAGTGGCTGCTGACGCAGGAACTCCAGGACCCGCGCCGCCGCCTCGTTGGCCGCAGCCTCGCTCAAGCGCTCGGCCTGGCCGCCCCAGCGCACGCCCCAGTGATACAACAGCCACAGCAACGGCACGCTGGCCAATGCCGCCAGGGCCATGGAGCGATCATAGAAAAACAGTGCCAGCAGCAACGCCAGGGGCGTCAGCAAGGCATTGGCCATGGGCTGCAGCAGGTGCGCCGGGGCGCTCATGATCTGCAGCACGGTGTGGGTCACCAGACGGTTGAGTTCGGCACTGCGCCGCTCGACAAACCACTCCAGTGGCAGGCGCACCAACTGCTGGCCGATGCGCAGGTTGAGTGATTGCGCAGCGGCGGCGCCGGCCCGGTAGCCGGCCAGTTGGGCGTAGCGACGCAGCCCCAGGCACAGCGCCGCCAGGGCGGCAAAGGTCGCGGCCCAACGCCAGGAGGCACTGCCCGAGGCCGCCTCGAATAGCGCGGCAAAGGCCATGGGCAACAGCGCCAGCGCGGCGCCCTGGACCAGGGCGCTCAAGGCCGTGGCCGCCAGGGCTCGGCGCAGCAGGCCGGCTTCCCGCGGCTGCAGGCTGCTCAACAGGGCGCGGATCATGAGTCAGCCCTCGTCAGCCCGGTGGCGCTGAACTGCTCCGCCGCCCATAGCCCGGCATACACCCCCTTCTGTGCCAGCAGGGCCTGGTGCCGGCCGCACTCCACCAGTTGCCCGCCCTGCAACACGGCGATCTGTTCGGCGTCCTGGATACTGCTCAAGCGGTGGGCGATCACCAGCACCGTGCGCCCTGCCGCCAGGCGCGACAGCGCCTGCTGGATCGCCGCTTCAGAATGGGGATCGCTGGCGACCGTGGCTTCATCGAGCACCAGGATCGGCGCCTGACTGAGCATCGCCCGGGCAATGCCCAGGCGCTGCACTTCCCCACCGGACAGCTGCAGCCCGGCGCCCAACAGGCTGTGATAACCCTCGGGCAAGGCGCTGATGCGCTCATGGATCTGCGCCGCCCGGGCCGCCTCCTCGACCTCGGCGAGGCTGGCCTCAGGCCGACCCAGGCGCAGGTTGTCGAGGACGCTGCTGCGCAGCAGGCGCACCTCCTGGAAGACAAAGGCCACCTGGCGATACAGGGTCGCGCTGTCCATGTCCCGCAGGTCGACGCCGCCGATACGGATGGCCCCGCCGCTGACATCGGCAAAGCGCGCCAGCAGGGTGGCCAGGGTCGATTTGCCGGCCCCCGAATCCCCCACCAGGGCGGTCAGGGTGCCGGGTTGCAACTGCAGGTCGATGCCCCGCAGCACCTGGGTGCCATCGGGGTAGCTGAAATCCACGGCATCGAAGGTCACTTGATGGCCTTCGGGCTGCCGGGAGAAGGACGGCTGCGCCAGCAGCTCGGTGTCCAGCACCTGGCGGATCCGCTGCGCCGCCATCCGCCCCTGCACCAGGGAATCGGCGCCGTGCCCCAGGGCCGCCACCGGCGCCGCCAGGGCCGGGCCCAGCAAGGCGAATGGCAGCAGCTGCGCCGGCTGCAGCCCGCCCCAGGCCAGCAACGGCACTCCGGCCACCAGCACCAGGGCCAGCACCAGCAGGGGCGACAGCAGCACCTCGACGCTGGCGCCCAGGCCGGCCCAGCGCTCGACCCACTGCGAGAAGAACCGCCCGAAGCCTTGCACCGCGCCGAAAAAATCGTTCTGCACCCGCTCCACCCGGCCGAAGGACTTGACCATGGCGATGCTCTGGACAAAGTTCAGGGTGGCCGTGGACAGCTCGCCCAGGGCAGCGCCCAGGCGCTGGCGTTCGCCACGGTAGGCCGCCGTGCGCATGACCCGCAAGCGCCACAGGGCCACCAGCGGCGGCACCAGCACCACCAGGGTCATGGGCACATTCACCGTCAGCAGGTAGACCAGGCTGGCCAGGGGCACCACCAGCGCGGCCACCAGGTTGTTGGGCAAGTGGGCCACCAGTTGGTGCAAGGCAGCGACATCGTCGAGCAGTACCCGCTCGGCGGTTTCCCGCTGCTGGCCGAACCAGGCCAGGGGCACCCGCGCCAGGTGCTCGGCAATGCGCTGGCGCAGTTGGCGCTGCAGGTCGCTGTCCGCCAGGTGGGTGATCTGCAACGCCGCCGCCAGCCCCAGCAGGCGCAGGAGCAAGGCCGCGGCGCCGGCCAGCAGCCAGAACCGCGCGCCCCTTGAATCCAGCTCGCCGGCCAGCAGCAGCGGCGCCAGTTCCGCCACGGCAATGAACGGCAGCAAGCCCACCAGGGCCGCCAGGGCCTGGAGCAGCATCGCCGCCAGCAGGCGCCCGCGCACCGGGTGCAAGAGGCTGGAGAGTCCTTGTCGTTCAGCCACGGGCAGCATTCCCCTCCAGCGAGTCGGCCTGGGCCCCGAAGTAGCGGGCCTGGATCGCTTCACGCAGGTGCTTGCGGCTGACCTTGCCGACCCCGGTCTGGGGAAACGCCGGGATGAACTCGAAGCGGTCCGGCAGCTTGAACGCGGCCAGGCCCTGGGTCCGCAAGTGGCGCAACAGTTCCGGGGCGCGGGGCGCGGTGCCGCGGGCAATGACAAAGGCACAGGTACGCTCGCCCAGGAAGGCATCGGGCATCGCCACCAACGCCACGTCGGCCACCGCCGGGTGGCTGAGCAGCAGGTTCTCCACTTCTTCGGCGGCGATCTTTTCACCCCCGCGATTGATCAGGTCCTTGTCCCGCCCCTCGACCATCAGGTAGCCATCGGCGGTGAGCAGTACCCGGTCGCCGGTGCGGTAGAAACCGTCGGCGGTGAAGGCCTGGGCATTGTGCTCGGGGTAACGGTAGTAACCGCGGATGGTGTAGGGACCACGGGTCAGCAATTGCCCCACCTGCCCCGGCGCCACCGGCCGCTCCTGCTCGTCCACCACGAGGATTTCATCGGCCGGCGACAACGGCCGCCCCTGGGTCTGCAGCACCCGCTCGGGCAGGTCCTGCGGGTCGGTGTAGCAGATCAGCCCTTCGGCCATGCCAAACACCTGCTGCAACCGGCAGCCAAGCACCGGCTCGATGCGCCGCGCCGCCTCGAAGCTGAGCTTGGCGCCGCCCACCTGCAGCAGTTGCAACTGGGGCAGGCCGCGGCCACGGGCCTGGGCCGCCTCCATCCAGACCAGGGCCAGGGGCGGCACCAGGGCGGTATGGGTCACCGCCTCGCGCTCGATCAGATCGAAGCACACCTGCGGGTTTGGCGAGCCGCTCAGCACCACCCGGCCGCCCACCGACAAGGTGCCGATGAAACCCGGGCAGCACATGGGAAAGTTGTGGGCCATCGGCAGCACTGCGAGGTACACGCTGCTGTCGGAGAGGCCGCAGCGCTCGACACTGGCCCGCAGGTTGTAGAGGTATTCCTGGTGCCGCCGCGGGATCAGCTTGGGAATCCCGGTGGAGCCTCCGGAGAGCTGGAAGCAGGCCACGGCATCGGCGCTGGGGGCTGGCAACGGCTGCGCGGCGGGCTCAATGTAAAGGTCCTCCAGGGCAGTGAACTCCTCGGCCTCGCCGGCCACTATCACCCACTCCAGGTGCGGCTGGCCGGCCTGGATCTGGCGGGCCAGGGAGCGGAAATCGAAACCGCCTTCCTGATCGGCGCACAGGTAGGCGCGGGCCTGGGCGAACTCGCAGAAGCGGCCGATCTCCAGGTGCCGATGGGCCGGCAAGGCGAAGATCGGCCGCACCCCGAGGCGGTACAGGGCAAAGCAGGCCTCGACGAAAGCCGCGCGGTTGGGCAGTTGCAGCACCACGTTGTCACCGGCCCGCAGCCCCAGGCGGTAGAGGCCGGCCGCCAGCCGATCGACCCGCTGGTCCAGCTGCCGGTAGCTCAGGCGCAGCTCGCCATCGGTCAGCGCTTCGCGCTCGGCAAAGGCCTGGGCGGCGCCGCGCAACAAGTCACCAAAGGTCTCGTCGCGCCAGTAGCCGGCCTGGCGATAGCGCTCGGCGAACGCCTCGGGCCAAGCGGGGCAATCCTGCTGATCATCGAAAGTGGACATGCTGTCTCCTGAATTTCTTTAAGCAAAAAGCGGCCGCGGGCCTGAACCATCAGGCCCCTGGAAAGTGCTGGGAAACGCCGTTAGCGGCGGCGGGTACGAAGGGTCGCCGAGGGTCCGGCGCGGGTGTTGCGGGCGGGTTCATCCATGGAGGGCTGCCATGCCTGGAAATGAGAGTGATTATTAATAGGCAATTTCCAGGACCCGGCAATCGGCAGGACATTCGTTTGCGCGGCTTTTTCTTTTGATTGCGCGGCGCACCGCCGACAAGCCCCCGAAAGGCGGGCCGCGCAAGCTAAAGGATAATCATTCTTAATTACAGAAATGCAATTTCCTGCTAGCGTATGGCCTCGTTTCAGGTTCACAGGGAGTTCGCCATGCTCAGCCCCAACGCTGCGCCGCAGCCTGTCAATAGAGATTTCACCCTGCAATTTCCCAACCCGCAGAGCGCCGGTACGGCGGCGGTAGTGCCGGAAATCACCTTGTCCACCGGCACCGTGCTGATGGACAGCCAGATGTGGATGCAGGAGCCCCTCTGGCAAGGCCTGAAAATCATCCTGGTGCTCAGCGGTCAGCTCAATTGCCGGGTCGAAGGCCAGCCCGAAGTGGAGATTCGCGGGCCGACCCTGTGCGCCGTGGCCAACCAGGGCGAGCACTGCGGCGACCACCTGTTCGCCAGCGGCGTGCCGGTGCGCTACACCACGGTGCAGCTGGACTTCCCGTCGATCCGCAATGTCGGCCTGGAACCCGAGCGCCTGCTGGACCCGCTTGGCGGCGGGCCAATGCTGTTCTGCCAACCGGCGAGCAAGCCGCTGCTGGCCCTGGCCCAGCAGATTTTCACCTGCCCCCTGCAAGGCCCTACCCGCTCCTTCTACCTGGGGGGCAAGGCCCTGGAGCTCACCGCCCTGGGAGTCGAGGGCATTCTGGCCCAGGCCGAATCCCGGCCGCTGCAGGACAGCCCCTGCAGCTCGGCGGACATCGAGCGCATCCATGCCGCCCGCGAGCTGCTGCTCAGTTCACTGCAGGCCTCGCCGTCGCTGTCCGAGCTGTCGCGCCAGGTGGGCCTCAATCCGCGCAAGCTCACCGCCGGCTTTCGCCAGGTGTTCGGCACCAGCGTCTATGCCTACCTGCAGGAACAGCGCCTGGGCGAAGCCTATCGGCTGCTGGCCAGCGGCGAGACCAATGTCTCCAGCGCGGCCTATCGGGTCGGCTACAGCCCGGCGCACTTCTCCACGGCCTTTCGCAAGCGCTTCGGGGTCTCGCCCAAGTCCTTGCGTTGAGCCTTGCGCCCACTGAACCGGGCGCCCTTCCCCCGCCGTACCGCAAACGAAAGAAATGGTCGCTGGAGCCAAAGTTTTAGCCCGCAGCCCAAGCTCACAAATGAGATACGTTTGCATTCTCATTTAATCCCCATCACGGAGTGAAGCATGGGCACCAGCGTTGCGCACCGAAACACCTCAGGTTGGCCTGTCGATCCCGCTTGCTCGCGCCCGGCGTTGCGCCGCAGTGCGCTGTCCTGCCTGGTCCACGGCCTGGCCCTGGGCCTGTCGTTGACCCAGGTGGGCGCGGTGCTGGCCGCCGAGGCCGAGCGCGACCCGGAGCAACCGCTGGTGCTGGACACCAGCGTGATCAGCACCACGGCCGTCGATTCGCCCACCGGCCAGCAAAGCGGCTACGTGGCCAAGCGCAGCCTCAGCGGCACCAAGACCGACGCCACCTTGAGCGAAATTCCCCAGTCGATTTCCGTGATCACCCGCGACCAGATGGATGCCCAGCAGGTGCAATCGGTGAGCGAGGCGCTGCGCTACACCGCCGGGGTCCAGGCCAATACCACCGCCGCCAGCCAGCGCTTCGACACGATCTCGATCCGCGGTTTCGACGTCACCACCGGCATGCTTCGTGACGGCCTCAAGGGCAACACAGCCCAGGCCTGGCCCAAGGTCGAAGCCTATGGCCTGGAGCGCATCGACGTGCTCAAGGGCCCGGCCTCGGTGCTGTTCGGCCAGAACTCCCCGGGGGGCGTGGTCAACCAGATCAGCAAGCGCCCGCTGGACAAGGCCTTCCATGAAGTAGAGATCCAGGGCGGCAGTTTCGACCGTGCCCAGGGCCAGTTCGACTTCAGCGGCCCCCTGGACGATGAGGGCCAGTTCCTCTACCGCCTGGTGGGCCTGGAGCGCGACAGCGGCACCCAGTTCGATCACATCAAGGACGACAAGCAGTACTTCGCCCCCTCCTTCACCTGGAAGCCCAACGACGACACCAGCCTGACCGTGCTGGCCGACTACACCCAGGACCAGTTCGGTGCGCCACGGGTGTCGCTGCCGGCCCGCGGCACCCTGCTCGGCAACCCCAACGGCAAGGTCAAGCGCAACGTCTTCCTCGATGAACCGGGGCTGGACAACCACCGCACCCAGTACTCCCTGGGCTACCTGCTGGAACACCGCCTCAACGATGTCTGGAGCCTCAATTCCAGCGCCCGCTACGGCCACGTCAACCTGCTGACCAACACCGCCAGCGGCATGTCCCTGGCATCGGACCTGCGCACGCTGAACCGCGCGGCCTATCGCTTTCGCATCGTCGGCGACACCTACTCCCTGGACAACAACGCCCAGGCCCGCTGGAACCTGGGCAGCACGCAGATGGTGTCGCTGCTGGGGGTGGACTACCGGCGCACCCGCGAGGACTACTACCTGCGCGGCGGCACCGCCTCGCCCATCGACATCTACAACCCGGTGCACGGCGGCACGTTCAACCCCAGCAACCCCTTCACCAACACCGTGCAACGCGCCGATCAGGTCGGGGTCTACGCCCAGCAGCAGTTCACCTTCGACGAGCACTGGGTGCTCACCGTCGGCGGACGCCAGGATCGCTCCAGCGCCCGGACCCAGGACCGCATCAACGATAAGGGCAGCAAGCAGGACGACGAGAAGTTCACCTACCGCGCCGGCCTGGTGTACCTGGCGGACAACGGCCTGGCGCCCTACATCAGCTACGCCACCTCGTTCGATCCGGTGCTGGGCACCAACTTCTACGGCACGCCGTACAAGCCCACCAGCGCCAAGCAGTCGGAAGTGGGGATCAAGTACCAGCCGCCGGGCATCGACAGCTACATCACCCTGTCGCTGTTCGACCTGACCCAGGAAAACGTGCAGACCACCGACCCGGCCGAACGCCTGAACAAGATCCAGACCGGCGAGATCAACGTGCGCGGCATCGAGCTCGAAGGCAAGGCCAGCCTGGCCCGGGGCCTGGACCTGCTGGCGACCCTGACCTACAACGACGCCGAGGTGAGCAAGAGCAACAACCCGTTGGAGAAAGGCAACCGCCCCACCGACACCCCGGAAAAAATGGCCTCGCTGTGGGCCGACTACACCCTGCCCGAAGGCCCGTTGAGCGGCCTGGGCTTTGGCGCCGGGGTGCGCTACATCGGCACCACCGAGGCCGATGCCGCCAACACCCAGAGCGTGCCCTCCTACACCTTGCTGGACGCGGCGGTGCACTACGACTTCGACAAGCTGATCCCGGCGGCCAAGGGCCTGCGCCTGGCGGTGAACGCCACCAACCTCACCGACAAGCACTATTACGAGGGCTGCTCGCTGACCAACTGCAGTGCCGGCTATGACCGCAGTGTCATCGCCAGCCTGCGCTACCGCTGGTAGGCCGCCGATGCTGCGCCTGCGCGACATCTGGCTCAGGGTCCACCGCTGGCTGGCCCTGGGCCTGGGGCTGTTCCTCGCGCTGCTGGGCCTGAGCGGTGCGCTGCTGGAACTCAAGGGGCCGATCCTGCGCTGGGAGGTGGGTGCGGCGATGCTGCAACTGGCCCCCGGCGAACACGGCGCGGCCCTGGAGCAAAGTGCCTGGACCGGCGCCGCCACCAGCGCTTACCCGCAGTTGCAGAAAGTCTTCGGCGCGGCGCCGCCACGCCAGGGCTTTCTCGAATCGGACAACGTGATCGTGTTCGGTGCCCTCAAGGACCGCCCCGGCACCGGCATCGCCATGATCGACCCCTACAGCGCCGAACCCCGGGGCTTCTTCGTCTTCGAAGAGCTGTGGCTGGCCAAGCTGGTGGCGCTGCACCGCAGCCTGCTGCTGCCGCCAGCCTGGGGTTCGAACCTGGTGCTGCTGTGTGGCCTGGTGCTGCTGGGCTCCCTGGGCAGCGGCCTGTACCTGTGGTGGCCGGGCCGGCGCAGCTGGTGGAAGGCCGCCAGCCTGCGTCCCGGCAGCCAGGGCAACCGGCGCCTGCGGGAATGGCACAACGTGGCGGCGGCCTGGCTGTGCCTGCCGCTGCTGCTGATCGCCGGCAGCGGTGCCTGGCTCGCGCGCCCCGAGCTGTTCACCTGGCTGACGGCCACGCCGATGGCCGTCAAGCCGCTGTTTTCCGCCGCCCACGGGCATTTGCTGCTGGGCACGCCTGGCGCCTGGCTGGCTTTTCTCTGCGGCATTTCGTTACCCCTGCTGTACCTCACCGGCCTGCTGTTGTGGTGGCGCAAGCGCGCTGCCCGCCGGGCCGTTCAATCGTTCAAGGAAACTAGCCATGACACACCGTGATTTCTTGCGCCGGGCCCGCCACGGGCTGCTGCTCGGCCTGCTGCCCCTGGGCCTGTTGTGGGCGGCCACGGCCAGCGCCGCAACCCTCACCGACCTGGCCGGGCGCCAGGTCCAGGTGCCGGACAAGGTCGAGCACATCCTGCTCGGCGAAGGCCGGATGATCTATTCCCTGTCGCTGCTCGAAGGCAAGAATCCCTTCACCCGCCTGGCCGGCTGGCAGGGGGATTTCCGCGGCCTCGACGTGCAGGGTTACGAGGCCTACCACAAGGTCTTCCCGGAGGCCGACAAGGTGCCGCTGGTGGGCGGCACCTCGGCCGAGACCTTCAGCGTCGAGAAGGCCCTGGCGGTACACCCGGACCTGGCGATCATGGCCCTGAGCGGCGGCCACGGCCCCAGCCCCGACAGCGAGGCGGTCAAGCAACTGGAGGCCGCCGGTGTGGCGGTGATTTTCGTCGACTTCAGCGACCATCCCCTGCGCAACACCGTGCCCAGCATGCGCCTGCTGGGCCAGGCCCTGGGCCGTGAACAGCGGGCCGAGGAATTCATCGCCTTCTACCAGCAGTCCCTGGCCCGGGTCCGCGACACCCTGGCCAAGGCCGGCACGGTCAAGCAGCCGAAGATCTTCATCGACATGCTCGCCGGGCTGCAGGACTGCTGCGGCTCGCCGGGCACCGGCAACTTCGGCGAGATGATCAAGCTGGCCGGCGGCCACAACATCGCCGACGGGCGCATTCCGGGCCCCATCGGCACCCTGAACGTGGAATACATCCTCTCCAGCGACCCGGACCTGTACGTCGCCACCGGGGTCTTCGCTGCCGGCCAGGGTGGTGTGACCCTGGGCTATTCGGCAACCTTGCAACAGGCCCGGGACAGCCTGCGGCAGGCCGCCAATCGCCCGCCGCTGAACGAACTGCGAGCGGTGAAAGAGCACAACGTGCACGGCCTCTGGCACATTTTCTATGACTCGCCCGAGCACCTGATTGCGGTCCAGGCCCTGGCCAAGTGGCTGCATCCCGAGCTGTTCAAGGACCTGGACCCGGACCAGACCCGCAGCGAGCTGTACCGGCGCTTCATGCCGATCCCGGCCACCGGCGTGTTCACCACGAGCCTGGCGCCATGACCCAGGCGGCAACCGAAGTGCACGCCAGCGTTGCCTCCCGCGACTACCACCGGCGCCATGGCCGGCGGGTGCTGCTGTTGTCTGGGCTGGCCCTGGCCCTGCTGCTGTCGCTGGCGGTGGATGTCACCACCGGGCCCTCGGGGATGAGCCTGTCGCGCCTGCTGCAGGTGCTCTGGGACCCGGGCTCGATGCCCCGGGTGGAAGCGGTGATCGTATGGAACGTGCGCCTGCCCTACGCCCTGATGGCGGTGCTGGTGGGCGCCGCCCTGGCCCTGGCCGGGGCCGAGATGCAGACCGTGCTCGACAACCCCCTGGCCAGCCCCTTCACCCTCGGCGTGTCCGCTGCCGCAGCCTTTGGCGCGGCCCTGGCCATCGTCCTCGGCCTGGGCCTACCCGGGGTGCCGGCGCAGTACCTGATCTCGGCCAACGCCTTCCTCTTCGCCCTGGCCTCGGTGGCCCTGCTGTACCTGCTGGCCCGCTGGCGCGGCTTCGGGGTCGAGAGCCTGGTGCTGTTCGGCATTGCCCTGGTGTTCGCCTTCAATGCCCTGGTGGCGCTGCTGCAATTCGTCGCCACCCAGGACAGCCTGCAGCAACTGGTGTTCTGGACCCTGGGCAGCCTGGCCCGGGCCTCCTGGGAAAAACTGGCGATCCTGGCCCTGGCGCTGTTGCTGTGCCTGCCGTTTTCCCTGCGCCAGAGCTGGGCCCTGACCGCCCTGACCCTGGGCGAGGAGCGGGCCCGCAGCTTCGGCATCGATGTCGGCCGCCTGCGCCTGTGGTCGCTGCTGCGCATCAGCCTGCTGTCGGCGCTGGCGGTGTCGTTTGTCGGCACCATCGGCTTCATCGGCCTGATCGCCCCGCACATCGCCCGCCTGCTGGTGGGCGAGGACCACCGGCTGTTCCTGCCGGCCAGCGTGCTCAGCGGCGGGCTGATCCTGTCCATGGCCTCCATCGCCAGCAAGGCACTGATGCCCGGGGTGCTGATTCCGGTGGGCATCGTCACCGCCCTGGTGGGCATTCCGTTCTTCATGGCCATTGTCATGCGCAACCGCCGAGGTGCCCTGTGAGCCGTTCAACATCACCTGTTGCGCTGCAGTCCGCTTCAGGGCTGTCCACTTCAGGCTTGAGCATGCAGTACGGCAGCCGCCAGGTGCTCGAGCGGATCGACCTGCCGCCGTTGCGTGCCGGCAGCCTGACCGCGCTGATCGGCCCCAACGCCGCCGGCAAATCGACCCTGCTGCGGGGCATCGCCGGCCTGCAGCAGACCTCGGGCCAGGTACTGCTGGACGGCGTCGAGCTCAATCGCCTGCCCCAGGTGGAACGGGCGCAGCACATCGTCTACCTGCCCCAGAGCCTGCCGGAACGCACCCGCCTGTGCGCCTTCGAAGCGGTGCTCAGTGCCGCCATGGCCGGGCATCGCGGCGCCGGGTTCGCGCCCGGTCGCCCGAGCCCGGCGGTGCTGGCCCAGGTCGAGCAGGTGCTGCTGGACCTGGACCTCACCGCCCTGGCCGACCGCCCGATCGACGCCCTCTCCGGTGGCCAGCGGCAGCTGGTGGGGCTGGCCCAGGCCCTGGTGCGCCAGCCCAAGGTGCTGCTGCTGGATGAACCCACCAGTGCCCTGGACCTGTACCACCAGTGCCAGGTGGTGGAGGCCATCACCCGGGCCACCCAGGAGCGCCAGTTGATCACCCTGGTGGTGGTTCACGACATCAACCTGGCCCTGGGTTTCAGCCAGCAGGTGGTGGTCCTGCACAACGGCCGCCTGGCCGCCGCGGGGCCGGCCCTGGAGGTGGTCAACCAACAACTGCTGCGCGACGTCTATGGCGTCGACGGCAGCCTGCAACAGGTGCGCGGTCGACCGCTGGTGATGGTCGACGGCCGCCTGCCCTTTCACTCAGCCCTGGGATAAACCATGACCCACGCTCAACAGTTGCCCCTCGATACCCTGGACACGCCCCAGGCCGCGCCGGCCTTCGACCTGCGCCCGCTGCTGGTGGCCAACCTGGCCTGCACCATGGCGATGATGGCGTTCGTTTCGCTGATCGGCCCCATTGCGCGAATTCTCGGCCTGGCCACCTGGCAGGCGGGGATGGCAGTGACCGTCTCCGGGGTGATCTGGATGCTCCTGGCCCGACCCTGGGGCCGGGCCAGCGATCGCCTCGGCCGGCGGCGCATCCTGCTGCTGGGCACCGGCGGCTTCACCCTGGCCTTTCTCGCCCTCAGTGTGTTCATCGACGTAGCGCTGCATGCCCTGCCCTCGGCGCTACTGGCCTTTGCCGGGCTGCTGCTGGGGCGAGGGCTGATCGGGGTGTTCTACGCCGCGATCCCGGTGGGCGGCTATGCCCTGATCGCCGACAACATCGAGCCCGAGCACCGGGCCCGAGCCATGGCGTCCCTGGGGGCGGCCAACGCCTGCGGGCTGGTCCTGGGCCCGGCGATTGCCGCGCTGCTGGCGCGCCACAGCCTGAGCCTGCCGTTCTATGCGCTGGCGGTGCTGCCGCTACTGGGCTTCGCCTTTCTCAAGGCGCGGCTGCCGCGCCAGGAGTTGCACCTCAAGCAGCCGCCCAAGTCGGTGAGCCTGGGTGACCCGCGCCTGCGCCGGCCGCTGGTGGTGGCGTTCATCTCCATGCTGTGCGTGGCCATGGCGCAGATCACCGTGGGCTTCTTCGCCCTCGATCGCCTGGGCATGAGCCCGGCCGACGCAGCGCAGACCGCCGGCGTCTCCCTGACCCTGGTGGGGGTAGCGCTGATTGCCTCGCAACTGCTGGTGCGCAAGCTGGAGTGGCCGCCGCTGCGGATGATCCGCATCGGTGCCCTGGTGGCGGCGCTGGGCTTTGTCGCGAGTATCGTCGCCGCCCACGCCTGGGTGCTGTGGCTGGGCTTTTTTGTCTCGGCCGCCGGCATGGGCTGGATCTTCCCCTCCTTCGCCGCCCTGGCCAGCAATGCGGTGGACGCTGCCGAGCAAGGCGCCACTGCCGGCTCCGTCGGCGCCGCCCAGGGCCTGGGAGTGGTGGTCGGGCCCTTGGCGGGCACCCTGATCTATGCGGTCGAACCGCGCCTGCCCTACCTACTGGCGGCGCTGCTGTTGCTGCTGGTGGCATGCTGGCCAACTAGCCGCAAGCCGACGCAGGCCCAATAGAAAACCGCGGCGCCGGCCCCGTTGCGTGGCCGGCGCCTGGGCATCACGCGCCACGCCTCAGCCGGCCCGGACGGACCGCGCAATACGCCGCATCGACAGGCCAAACAGCAGCAGGGCAAACGTCGCCAGGGCCCCGCCCGCCAGGCCGACATAGGCAAACCCCAGCTGGCCGCCGACCCAACTGCCGAGCAACGCACCGCCACCGATGCCGATGTTGTAGATCCCGGAGAACATCGCCATGGCCACGTCAGTGGCGTCCGGCGCCAGGCTCAGCACCCGGGACTGCAATGCCAGGCCGAAGCCCATGATCGCCATGCCCCAGACCACGCTCAGGGCCACCAGGGACCAGACGTGGCCATTGAGCGGCAACAGCAGGCTCAGGCACAGCGCCAGCAGGGTCACCGCGGTCAGCAGAAAACCCTGGGGGCTGTGGCGGTGCAGCCAGCTGAACAGCAGCGAGCCGATGATCCCGGCGCCGCCGAACACCAGCAGCACCAGGGTCACCACCTCGCCGCCCAGGCCCGCCGCCACCTTGATAAAGGGCTCGATGTAGCTGTAGGCGGTGAACTGCGCGGTGACCACCAGCGCCGTCAGCACATAGATCGCCACCAGCGCCGGGCGCTTGAACAGCAGCGGCAGGCTGCGCAGGGAACCGGAGTTCTGGCTCGGCAGCAGCGGCAAGGTGCGGATCAGCCACAGCACCAGCAGGCCAGCCATGGCCGCGATCACGCCGAAGGTGGTGCGCCAGCCCAGGGCTTCGCCCAGCAGCCGGCCCAGGGGAATGCCCAGGACCATGGCCAGGGAAGTGCCGGTGGCCAGCAGCCCCAGGGCCTGCACTTGCTTGCCCGGGGGCGCCAGGCGCACCGCCAGGGACGCGGTGATGGACCAGAACAGGGCATGGGCCAGGGCCACGCCGATGCGGCTGAGCATCAGCAGGCCGAAGTTGCTGGCCAGGCTGGAGAACACATGGCTGACGATGAACAGCCCGAACAGCACCGTGAGCAGCTTGCGCCGCTCGACGTTGCGGGTCAGCAGCATCACCGGCAGCGAGGTCAGGGACACGATCCAGGCGTAGATGGTGAGCATCAGCCCGACCCGTTCGGTGGGCAGGTCGAAGCTCGCGCCGATGGCACTGAGCAGCCCCACCGGCACGAACTCGGTGGTGTTGAAAACAAAGGCCGCCAGCGCCAGCGCGATGACCGGCTGCCAGTTACCTTGGGGTGTCGCCGCAGAATCACTCATGGGGGGCGTCGTACTCTATCGATGATCGAACAGGTCCAGGACCCGATGAAAAATGCACAACCCGGGCCAGCCTCCCTTGCCCCCGGATTGCCGACCAGGGCCCGTTGCCCGGGCCACGGCCTGGCGCCGGCTCAATGCCCTTGGGCGGCGCCCGGAAAGACTTGCATGGCCAGCGCCACGCCTTGCAGCAGACGCGCCGCGCTGACACCGTCGCGGGCCTGCACCGAGAGCCCGTGGAGCACCGTAGAGTAATAATCCCCCAGGGAAGTTGCATCGCTGTGGCTGGGCAGTTCACCCGCCTGCACCGCCGCTTCCAGGCGTTGGATGATGCTTGCGGTACGCGCCCGGCGATGTTCGGCCAGCCACTCGCGCACGCTGTCGTTGTCGCTTGAGCAGTTCACCGCCGAGGCCACCACCATGCAGCCCTGAGGGCCGTCGGGCCGAGTGTAGAGCGCCACCGCCTGCTGCAGCATGCGTTCGATGGCGACATAGGCGCGGGGCTCCTGCAGGGCCAGGTCGGCGAAGCCGCCCTCCTGGCTTTCATAGAGTTCGATGGCTTCGCGAAACAGTGCCTCCTTGGAACCGAAGGCGGCATAGATGCGCGCCGAGGCGATGCCCAGGGCCGCCACCAGGTCGGCCATGGAGGTGGTTTCGAAACCACGGCGCCAGAACAGTTCGAGCGCCTGGCGCAGTGCCTGGTGACGGTCGAATTCGCGGGGTCTTCCAGCCATGGGGGTCGGGTATCTCGTCGGGACAGGGAAGGTGTTCGGTTGCACCCGAACAGCCGGTTGGCGCAGGGCGCCGGGACGAAATGATATTAGATTTCAGCCGGCCGCGGCCATTTTCCGTGGCCGCGGCCTTGCCTGCGCCGTGCCTCAGTCACGGCCCTCCTGCAGAAACGGCAGCAGCAGCGCGAGAAATTCCTCCGGTGCCTCTTCCATGATGAAGTGCCCGCAGTCCTCGACAATGGCCCCGCGCAGGTCACTGGCATGGCCTTGCAGGGTCAGCAGCGGCGCATCGTTGGTGGCGTGCTCGGCGCCGATGGCCAGCACCGGCATGGTCAGCGGCCGCTGGGCCCGCAGCTGGTTCTGGCGCACGGTCTCGGGGATCGCCCGGTAGTAGGCGAAGCCTGCGCGCAACCCGCCCGGGGCGGCGTAGGCCTCGATGTAGACCTCGGCGGCCACCGCTTCGCGGCGATGGGACCAGTGGTCGAAGATGTAGTTCAGATAGGCCCGCTCGCGCCCGGCGATCAAGGCCTCCGGCAAATCCCGCAGCTGGTTGAACATGAAGTGCCAGAGAAAGATGTTCTGTTCTGGTGCGACAAAGATCGGCGGTGCGTCCGCCAGCCCCGGGATCACCGCTTCGGTCAGCGCCAGGCGCTCCACCGCTTGCGGATGGTCGCTGGCCAGGGCGTAGGCGATCCACATGCCGACGTCGTGGCCGACCACGCTGTAGCGCTCGAAACCCAACTGCCCCATGACCTGGTGCAGCACCCCGGCCACATGGCCGGTGTCGTAGCCGTGCTCCGGGCGGTCGGACTGGCCGCTGCCCGGCGGGTCCACGGCGATCGCCTGGAAGCCCTGGGCGGCCAGGGCCTGGATCACTTCGCGCCAGGCGTACCAGGTTTGCGGCCAGCCGGGAATCAGCAGCACCGGGCGGCCGGTGCCGGCGGTGACACAGTGGATGCGCTGGCCATCGACGCGCACGTAACGGTGAACCAGGTCGAGGCTGTCGGCCTGGGGGGTATCAGTCAAAGCATTCATGGTTTTTTCTCGATGAAGGGTTTCAGGCAATGCCGAGCATGGTGTTGATCTGTTGGCGGTCGATGCCGGCCCCGGCGAAGTCGTCGAAGATCCGCTCGGTGACCTGGATCATGTGGCGGTTGATGAACTCGACGCCTTCCCGCGCGCCGTCTTCCTGGTCCTTGAGGCAGCACTCCCATTCCAGGGTCGCCCAGCCCGGGTAGTCGTACTGCGCCAGCTTGGAAAAGATCCCCTTGAAATCCACCTGGCCATCGCCCAGGGAACGGAAGCGCCCGGCGCGCTCGACCCAGGAGCTGTAGCCACCGTAGATGCCCTGGCGGCCGCTGGGATTGAACTCGGCATCCTTGACGTGAAACATGCGGATGCGCTCGTGGTAGATGTCCAGGTAGCTCAGGTAATCGAGCTGCTGCAGCACGAAGTGGCTGGGGTCGAAGAGGATGTTGCAGCGCGGGTGATGGTCCACCAGTTCATAGAAGCGTTCGAAGCTGGTGCCGTCGTGCAGGTCCTCGCTGGGGTGGATCTCGTAGCACAGGTTGACCCCCTGCTCGTCGCACACATCGAGGATCGGCCGCCAGCGCCGCGCCAGCTCTTCGAAAGCGGCCTCGATCAAGCCTTCCGGACGTTGCGGAAAGGGAAACAGATAGGGCCAGGCCAGGGACCCGGAAAAGGTCCCCAGGTCGTCGAGCCCCAGGCGCCGCGAGGCCTTGGCCGCCAGCTTCATCTGCTCGATGGCCCAGGCTGTTCTGGCTTGCGGTTTGCCCCGCAGCGCCGCCGGGGCGAAGTTGTCGCACATCGCGTCGTAGGCCGGGTGCACCGCCACCAGCTGGCCGAAGATATGGCTGGTCAGCTCACTGATCACCAGGCCCTTTTGCGCCAGCTGGCCCTTGAGCTCATCGCAGTAGTCCTGGCTCTCGGCCGCCGTGGCAACGTCGAACAGCCGCGCATCCCAGGCAGGGATCTGCAGAGCCTTGAAATCCAGGTCGGCAGCCCATTGGGCAATGCTCGGCAGGCTGTTGAAAGGTGCAGTATCGGCACTGAATTGTGCCAGGTGCAGGCTGGGGCCCTTAAGGGTTTTCATCGAACCGTTCCTATTCTTTGTCGGTCGACAAAGAATAGGGAGACGCTGCTGCTACGTCAATCACCGGCGTGCAGAAAATCTTTTCTGGCGCAGCTGCTCGCCTGCAGAATCTGGCTTGCCAGCCCAGGCGTCGGCTGGACATGCCCAGGGCCGACGGGGCAAAAAAAACCCGCGATCAAGATCGCGGGCCTGGCTTGCAACAACACTGCATCACGGCCGGCTATACACCTCGCGCCCGGCAAAATAGGTCTTGAGTACCTGGGTATCGGCCAACTGCTCCTGGGGCACCTGGAACACATCGCGATCGAGGACGATCAGGTCGGCCTGCTTGCCCGGCGCCAGCGAACCGATCTGCTGCTCCAGGCCAATGGCCCGCGCAGCGTTGCGGGTGTAGGCGTAGAACAGGGTTTCGCGGTCGATGCCTTCAGCCTGATTGAGCACGCCCTTGGGGCCCTTGCGGCTGATGGCCTGGGCAATCGCCTTCCACGGCTCGGGGGTGCTCACCGGCCAGTCGCTGGCCCCGGCGATGGTGGCGCCGTTCTTCAGCAGCGAGCGCGCCGGGTACATGAACTGGAACTGCATGGCGCTGATGTAGGGCTGGAGCAAGTCGATGCTCAGCTCATCGGCGGAGGCCCAGTACAACTGCATGGAGGCGATCACGTCGAGGGGCTTGAAGCGCGCGAATTCCTTGGGGTTGACCAGCTGCAGGTGGGTGATCGAATGCGCCACCCCACTGTGCCGCTCACGCCGCGCCTGCTCGATGCCGTTGAGGGCCTCGCGCACCGCACGGTCACCGATGGCATGCACGTGCACCAGCCAGCCGCGGGCGTCGGCGGCGCTGACCAGTTCGCCGAAATGCGCCGGGTCGATCAGCAGCTCGCCGCCCTTCTTCGAGTTCTTGTAGGGGGTCAGCAGGGAGGCGGTCTGCGCCGGAAACTCGGCCACGCCGTCGGCGAAGATCTTGATCCCCGGCAGGCTCAGGTTCTCGATGCCGAGGAACTGCTGGCGCACCTGGTCCAGCACCTCAAGGTCCGCCGGCCGGCTCTTGGGATTGGCCACCATCAGCGCCGCGACCCGCAGTTGCAGTTCGCCTTGTTCCGCCAGCGCCTGGTACACCGGCAGCACGCCGACGGTTTGCGCCGTGGGTTTCATGGCAAACAGCGCCTCACCGGGCACGGCATTGGCCGCAGGGTCCATCAATGCGGTGATGCCCAGGCGGTGATTGAGATCCCGGGCGGCGCGACCAGCGTCCAGAAGCTGCGCGAAGCTCGGCGCTGGCAGTTGCGAGGTCAGTGCCGACAGGCCGGCATCGGCGACAAAGCCGTTGGGGCTGCCGTCGGGGTGATGACCGATAGTGGCCACGGCCTCGCCCTGCAGCGCCTTGACCCGTGCAGCATCGATGCCCGCACGCTTGAGCATGGCGCGGTTGGCCCAGCCGGTGTGGTAGTCCCAACCCACGAAGAGGATCGGCGTATCGGCCCATTCTCCCTGGTTGAACCGCTGCTCCAGTGCGTCCACCTGGCTCCAGTAGGTCGAGGGCAAGCCGCTCACGCTCAGGACGTCGCCATGGCGCGCCTTGCCGTCGTCGCGCCAACCCCGCAGGCGCTGCTCCAGCGAGTCCAGGGGCAACTGCTGGCTGTCCAGGTCCGCCGCCTTGAGCTTGAGGCCGCCGAAGATCGCATGGCTGTGGCTGTCGATGAACCCCGGCATCAGCACCTTGCCTTGCAGGTCGACGACCCGGGTGCCGGGCGCCTTGAGCGCCAGAACCTCGGCATCGCTGCCGACCCGGACGATCCGCCCCTGCTCCACCGCCACCGCCTGCTGCAGGGGCTGGCCTTGCTCGGCGGTGAACACCTTGCCGTTGTGCAGCAGCAGGTCCACTGCCGCCGGACTTTCCATCGATGCAAAAGCCAGCGCCGAGGCCAGCGTGATCGTCAGAACATTTTTCATTGTTAGGTGCATCCCTGGGTCTGAATGCGCAGAGACTAGCCAACCTGCCGGCGCTTAAGAATACTGCTTCGCGCAAGGCATCCTTTCCAAAGAGGCAAGATTCCCATGGACCAGCTCGGCGCCATCACCATGTTCGTGACCACTGCCGACCAGGGCAGCTTTACCCGCGCCGCGGCCTGCCTGGGCAAGACCACCTCGGCCCTGACCAAGGCGGTCAGCCACCTGGAAAACCAACTGGGCACCCGCCTGCTGGAGCGCTCGACCCGACGCCTGGCCCTCACCGAGGCCGGGCACATCTACCTGGCCAGCGCCCGCCAGGTGCTGATCCACCTGCAGCAGGCCCAGGAGGACATCGACCAGTTACAGCAGGCAATGTGCGGTTCCCTGCGCCTGGTGGCGCCGCCCTCCTTCGCCCCGGCCTTTCTCAACGGCGCCTGCTATCGCTTTCTCGAGCTGTACCCGCAGATGCGCCTGGAAGTGGAACTCACCGACGAGTTCGTCGACCTGCAAGGCGGTGGCTACGACCTGGCCGTGCGGGACGGCCCGGTGGCGCTGCCGGACCTGATCGCGCGCCCGCTGATCGCCAATCGCATCCTGCTCTGCGCCAGCCCCCGCTACCTGCAGCGCAAGCCGCTGGCGGTCACCCCCGAGACCTTCAGCGAACACGATTGGCTGATCTTCCGCCACCCGGCGCTGAACCCGCACTTCTGGCACTTCACCCTGGATGGCGAACGCCAGCGAGTGGCCCAGCCGGTGCCACGGCTGGCCAGCGGCAACTATGATTTCCTGTTCGGCGCCCTGCTGGCGGGCCTGGGCCTGCAGCTGTGCCCACAGTGGAGCGCTGCGCCCTACCTGCGGCGTGGCGAGCTGGTGCAACTGCTGCCCGAAGCGCTGCTGGACCCGGAACAGTTCGGCCCGCAGATCCATGTCATCTACCCGGCCCACCGGCGCCAGACACGCAAGCACCAGGCATTCATCGAATGCCTGAAGCAGTACCTGGAGGAGCAGCAGTTGCACTGAGTCGAGCGCGACTCAGGCGCCGGCGTGCAGCACCGGAATCAGCCGCGCCGGCTTCACCGACTTGAAGGAAAAACTCGAATAGATCTCCTTCACCGCCGGCAGGGTCTGCAGCACCTCCCGGGCAAATTCGCCAAAGGACTCCAGGTCCCTGGCCAGCACTTCGAGAAGAAAGTCATAGCGCCCGGAGACATTGTGGCAGGCAATGATTTCCGGGATTTCCAGCAGCCGCTGCTCGAAGGCCCGCGCGGTGTCCCGGGAGTGGGACTCCATCATCACGCTGACAAAAGCAGTGACACCGTAGCCCAGGGCCTTGGGCGAAAGAATGGCCTGGTAGCCAGTGATCACCCCGCTGTCCTCCAGCAGTTTGACCCGGCGCCAGCAAGGGGACGTGGTCAGGGCCACGCTGTCGGCCAGCTCGGCGGTGGTCAGCCGGGCATTGTCTTGCAGGGCGGTGAGCAGGGATTTGTCGATACGATCCAGACCTGCGGGCATATTTTGCCTCTTTATTTTATTTTTATGATGTTTTATTCCAATTTGAACCATTTTTAAGGGTCATATTAGAAATTAATGCGCCGGGTTTGAGCATAGCATTAGAGCAAATCCGGGAGCGTTCACCATGAACAATAAAAACAGTGACCTTGGTTTTTCCACTCGCGCCATCCATCACGGCTATAACCCCCAGGAGCACCAGGGTGCGCTGATCCCACCGATCTACCTGACCTCGACCTTCACCTTCGCTACGGTGCAATACGGTGCCGGCTGCTTTGCCGGCGAAGAGCCCGGCTACTTCTACACCCGCATCGGCAACCCGACCCTGGCCCTGCTGGAAGCGCGCATGGCGGCCCTGGAAAACGGCGAGGCGGCGGTGGCCTTCGGCTCCGGCATGGGGGCGATTGCCGCCACCTTCTGGACCCTGCTGCGCCCCGGCGACGAAGTCATCGTCAGCCGCACCCTGTATGGCTGCACCTTTGCCCTGCTGCACCACGGCCTCGCCGAATTCGGGGTCAAGGTGCGCCACGTCGACCTCGCCGACCTGGGCAACCTGCGAGCAGCCATCGGCCCCGCCACCCGGATGATCTACTGCGAGTCCCCGGCCAATCCCACCATGCAATTGGTGGACATTGCCGCGGTGGCCGAGATCGCCCGCCAGCACCCCAAGATCACGTTCGCAGTGGACAACACCTACTGCACGCCCTACCTGCAGCGCCCGCTGGAACTGGGTGCGGACCTGGTAGTGCATTCTGCCACCAAGTACCTCAGCGGCCACGGCGACATCACCGCCGGCATCGTGGTCACGCGCCAGGCGCTGGCCGAGCGCATCCGCCTGCAAGGCCTGAAGGACCTGACCGGCGCGGTGCTCTCGCCCCAGGACGCCTTCCTGTTGATGCGCGGGATCAAGACCCTGGCCCTGCGCATGGATCGCCATTGCGCCAACGCCCAGGCCATTGCCCAGTTCCTCCAGGATCACCCCGCGGTGGCCTGGGTGGCCTACCCGGGGCTCGCATCCTTTGCCCAGCATGCGCTGGCCAAGCAGCAGATGAAGCTGCCCGGCGGCATGATCGCCTTCGAACTCAAGGACGGCCTGGACAGCGGCCGACGCTTCATGAACGCCCTGGGGCTGTTCAGCCGTGCAGTGAGCCTGGGGGACGCCGAGTCCCTGGCCCAGCACCCGGCGAGCATGACCCATTCCACCTACACCCCGGAGGAACGGGCCGAACACGGGATTGCCGAGGGGCTGGTGCGCCTGTCGGTGGGCCTGGAGGACCTCGCCGACCTGCTGGCCGATATCGCCCAGGCCCTGGACGCCAGCGCCGAACCCGTCGCCACCCGCCCCCTGCTGGAGGCCGTCGGCAAGGCCCGGCCTTGAGCCGCATCAGTACGGCCGCCAGGCAAGCCGTCTACAACCGTCAGTGCCGCTGCCCTGCGCCGGCACTCAGTGCAACACCCGCAACACCCTTAGAACCGTAACCCACAGGAGTGGAACACCCAATGAGTCGTATCAATAACAAAGCCACCCAACTGCTCAGCGCCATGATCCTTGCCGGCCTCGCCTGCCATTCCCTGGCAGCCGACAGCATCCGCATCGGCATTGCCGGGGCCAAGACCGGCCCGGTGGCGCAATACGGTGACATGCAGTTCAGCGGCGCGCGCATGGCCATCGAGCAGATCAACGCCAAGGGTGGCGTCGACGGCAAGCAACTGGTGGCCGTGGAATACGACGATGCCTGCGATCCCAAGCAAGCCGTCGCCGTGGCCAACAAGGTGGTCAACGACGGCGTCAAGTTCGTGGTCGGGCACCTGTGCTCCAGCTCCACCCAGCCGGCCTCGGACATCTACGAAGACGAAGGCATCGTGATGATCACCCCGGCCGCCACCAGCCCCGAGCTGACCGCCCGTGGCTACAAGATGGTGTTCCGCACCATCGGCCTGGACAACGCCCAGGGCCCGGCGGCGGCGCGCTACATCGCCAAGCTCAAGCCGACCAACGTCGCGGTGCTGCACGACAAGCAGCAGTACGGCGAAGGCATCGCCAGCTCGGTCAAGGAGATTCTCGGCAAGGAAGGCATCAAGGTGGCGATGTTCGAAGGCATCAACGTCGGCGAACGCGACTACTCGTCGATCCTGGCCAAGCTCAAGCAGGCCAACGTCGACTTCGTCTACTTCGGCGGCTACCACCCGGAGATGGGCCTGCTGCTGCGCCAGGCCAAGGAAAAGGGCCTGACCGCCCGCTTCATGGGGCCTGAAGGCGTGGGCAACGACTCGATCTCGCAGATCGCCAAGGATGCTTCCGAAGGCATGCTGGTGACCCTGCCCAAATCCTTCGACCAGGACCCGGCCAACAAGGCCCTGGTGGAAGCCTTCGAAGCCAAGAAGGAAAACCCCAGCGGCCCGTTCGTGCTGCCGTCCTACTCGGCGGTGGAAGTGATTGCCGGGGGCATCGCCGCGGCCAAGAGCGAAGACCCGGAGAAAGTCGCCGAGGCGATCCACAAGGGCACCTTCAAGACCCCGACTGGCGACCTGAGCTTCGATGAAAAAGGCGACCTGAAGGACTTCCAGTTCGTGGTCTACGAATGGCACTACGGCAAGCCCAAGAGCGTGGCGGGCGAAAACGCCGGGCTCTGAGCCATCCCCCGGGAGCTGCAGCGCCCCGCTGCAACTCCCTGGCCGTGCCTTGCCGGCACGGCCCCCATCGCACTTTTCGAGCCGACGCCGCAGCGCACAACTTCCCACTTCCAGGCAATACCCTATCGCCTTAGTTGGGAATAACTTATGCCCCGGTAACAACCCGGAAGGCGCTCAGGTAACACCCGTTCGGCGGCTCTAGAAACACCCACGAAGGTCATACTTTAGAAGCACTAAAAGCCACTAGGCGGGCAACTCGTTAGTGTGCTTTGTTTTTTCCCAGGGCAACTTAAGAGCGCCAGGAACTACTTCCTTGTCAGTCCGCCTGTGCCAGCCTGGGCCGTTGCAAAAAAAAACCTAAGAACCTGCTCCAGATCCGCCAATCAACTTTGTATTCACCCCGATACACACGCCCATAGCCTTGGCCAGAGCGCTCGACAGCGCTACCCGGGGTCTGCCGCCGGCAATCCCAAGGGCCCTTCAGCTACGCCAGAAAATCCCGCCGGCAAAGGCCCTGCACCAAATCGGTGCCGACCACCGCGGCCCCTGCAGGGGCGCCACCGGGGCGATTCAGCGGGAAAATCGATCAACAGAAAAATCTGGTCTAGGCTATAGATCTATCCTGTTGAGCAATGAAGAAAAACGCTACCGGGCCTCAAGAAAAAGTTCAGGCACGGCGCTTCACACAGCCTGCCCAAGCGCTTTAGTTAGTCGAGTGTTACCGATAAACATGGACTTTTTGTTACCGCCAAAGAAATGCCAAAGCTGCGCACTAGAGAACCGTCAAGAGGCTTTGGTAGTTGTGAAGCGAATTACAAAAAAAATAGTATTTGCGCACTAAATTAACTTTTGTTTATTGTGCGATCCGCGCCGCTCCCGACCTTGGGAAAACAACTTTCTGGCGCCAACGTTTTTTTTCATGGAGGAAAGAATATGGATCCCTTTGTCGGTGAAATTCGTCTGTTCCCCTGGGGCTGGGCTCCGCAAGGCTGGCTGGTTTGCGAGGGCCAGATTCTACCTTTCCAACAATACGTCGCCCTGGCCTCCCTGCTGGGCACCCGCTTTGGCGGTAATGGCAGCACCACCTTCGGCCTGCCCGACCTGCGCGGACGAGTCGCCCTGGGGATGAACCCAGTGGCCTCCACCAACCCGCTCCTCAACGTGCATGCCATGGGCAGCAGCGCCGGCACCGAGACGGTGACGCTGGGCACCGACGCACTGCCAGCCCATACCCATACCGCCTATGTCGCGGACGCCGCCGGCACCATGGGCCCGGCAGGCGGCATTCCGGCGATCAGCTCGAACTCCACCGGAGCGGTGTTCAAGCCCACCTATGTGACCGCCAACACCACAACCCCACCCACCGACCTCGTTAACCTGAATGGCAGCTCGGTGGTGCCGACTCAGGGCCTGCCCATGGAAAACATGCAGCCTTCGATTGTCGGTTGTTTCTGCATTGCCACCAGCGGCCTCTATCCGCCACGCCCGTAGCCATCCCCTACAGACCCTCAAGCAAGGAAACTGATATGTCTGAAGCATTCCTCGGCGAGATCCGTATGTTCGCAGGTGATTATCCGCCGCGAGGCTGGGCCATCTGTGACGGCAGCTTGCTGCCAGTTCAAAGCTACGAGGCCTTGTTCGTGGTGCTGGGCACTACCTACGGTGGCAACGGTGTCACCACTTTCGGCCTGCCGGACTATCGCGGGCGGGTCCCCGTCGGCCAAGGACAAGGCGTCGGGCTCAGGCTCAGGACCCTGGGGACGACCATGGGCAGCGAAACCGTGACCATGACCACCGCCAACACCCCCGCGCATACCCATGCATTCATGGTCAGCAGGAACCCGGCGACCTCGGCCACCCCCAATCCGCCCGCCGCGCCCAAGAGCCAGACCTTCGGTGCATTCGCCAGCGCCGGCGTGATCAAGGGGCTGTACAGCACCCAGGCGGCCAGCCCGGTCAGCCTGAGCCCGCTGTTTCTCTCCGAAGCCCTGGTACCGGCGCAGAAAGCCCCCCTGCCCCACGACAACATGATGGGATCGCTGGCCATCAACTACATCATCTGCCTGTCGGGCATCTTCCCGACACGGCCTTAGTCTTTCCCCATTACTTCATTCTGGACTGAGCGATCATGGATGCATTCACCGGCGAGATCAGGCTGTTCCCCTACAATTACGCACCACAGAACTGGGCCTATTGCGATGGCTCGGTGCTGCTGACGCAACAGTTCCCCACCCTCTACTCGATCATTGGCAACCTCTATGGCGGCAACCCGGGAAAGGACTTCAAGTTGCCCAACCTCAATGGCCGGGTGGCCATGGGCGCCGGGAGCGGCGTGAACCTGACGTACAGGCCGGTAGGCGATGCCAAAGGTGCCGACGCGGTGAAAATGCTGCCGGCCAACTTCGCCGGACACACCCACGCCATGCAGGCCAGGGACGGCACCGACAACACCGCGGCGGTGGACCAGCCCACCACTGCAACCTACCTGGCGCAGCCGCGCAACGTGCACCTGTACAGCGCCATTGCTCCGACTGCCAGCAACCCGTCGCTGGCCCCCGACACCCTGGTTTCGGCAGGTACCCCCAGCGCAGCGGGCGGCACGCTACGCAACACCATGCAGCCGTTCCTGACCCTGGCCTACTGCATCTGCCTCGATGGCGAGTACCCGTTGAAAAATTGATGACGCACGCCTCCAGCGGTCTTTTATCCCTGCTGCCACTGGGCGGCGAACCCGGTCTGCGCATGCAGACCGGCAACGACCAGGCCCTGCTCGGCGACCTTTACCTGTCGCGGCGCTGGGCCGAAGTCAGTGCCGTGCCCGGCTGGAGCGACGCGCAGCGCCGGGCGTTCCTGCTGTCCCAGGAACAGCTGCAGCGCAGCCATTACCACCAGCATTACCCCGAGGCGGCCTTTCTCATCGTCGACTGCGCCGGGACCGCCATTGGCCGCCTGTGTGTGGACCAGGACGCGTGCGCCATGCGCATCGTCGACATCGCCCTGCTGCCGCAGTGGCAAGGCCGGGGAATCGGCAGCCGCTTGCTGCACGCGGTCCTGCAGCTGGCCGATCGTCAGGGCCTGGCCTGCCACCTGAGCGTCGAACACAGCAGCCCGGCCCGTCGCCTGTATGAGCGCCTGGGCTTTCAGGTCTGTGGCGAGGCCGGCCCCTATACCCCGATGCAGCGGCCGGTGGGCCGGCCGCAGCCGCCCAAGGAAGTCCTGGACGCATGAAACCCAAGCACCTGGGCGGCACGCCAGCGGACCCCTGACGCTGCGCCACCTCTCAGCCCGAGATGACATTCAAGCGCAGGCGCCACGGGCGTCGGCCTTTTGGTTCCATCGGTGCGCAGCCCTGCAACGGAGCAGGACACGCCCGCAACAATAGCCGTATGGCAGGAAGCCCCAATGAGAACACCCCTCACCACCTCCGGTAGCAGGCTGGCAAAAAGACTGGTCGCGCTGTTCCTGCTGTTCTGTGCGATGACCATGGCCAGCCAGGCGATGGCAGCACGCCCGGTCATTGTCTCTCCGGCCACGGGCACCACCCTGGCACCGGTGGCGGTGAACCAATCCATGAGCGTCACCATCACCGCCACCGGCGGCGCGACTCCGCTGGACGGCTGGTACGAATGCGACATCGACGACCCAAGCTATGACGGCACGCAGATCTGCCTGCCGCCGGGGCTGACCCTCAACCCTTCGCCCAACAGCCACACCACGACCCTGTCCGGCTCACCGACCACGGCCGGCAGCTACACCTTCGCCATTTCCCTGAATGACGGCCTGAACCAGGCCGGTGTCGCCACCTACACCCTGGTGGTCGGTGCCAGTGGCCCGCCGACCCTGACCTCGGTGGCGCCCAACAACGGCAGCACCGCCGGCGCCACCTCGGTGGTACTGAGCGGGACCAACCTGACCGGCGCCACTGCCGTCACTTTCGGTGGGGTGGCGGCCACCAGCTACAGCGTCACCAACGCCACCAGCATCACCGCCACCACCCCGGCCCATGCCGCTGGCGCGGTAAACGTGTCGGTCACTACCCCGGGCGGCACCGCCACCCTGACCAATGGCTATACCTATAGCGTGCCGGCTCCGACGGTTGGCCCGGTAAGCACCACGGTAGCGGCGAACAGCAGCAACAACTCCATTACCCTGAGCCTGAGCGGTGGCGCGGCCACCAGCGTGGCCGTCTCCACCGCCGCGGCGCACGGCACTGCTACGGCCAGCGGCACCACCATCACCTACACGCCAACCCCCGGCTACTCCGGCAGCGACACCTTCGCCTATACCGCCACCAACGCCAGCGGCACCTCCAGCCCGGCCACCGTGACCATTACCGTCAGCCCGCCCGTCCTGTCCGTGACCCCGAGTACCCTGAGCAACGGCACCCAGGGCACGGCCTATAGCCAGAACCTCAGTGCCTCGGGTGGCACCGCACCCTACAGCTACGCCATCACCGCCGGCGCCCTGCCGGCCGGCATGACCCTGAACACCGGCAGCGGCCTGATCAGCGGCACGCCCAGTGCCAGTGGCACGGCCAACCTGACCATCACCGCCACCGACGCCAACGGCGCCACCGGCTCGCGCGCCTACAGCCTGCTGATCAATGGCCTGCCCCCGATTGCCGGTGCCGTCAGCGCCACGGTGGTCGCCAACAGCAGCGCCAACCCGATCACCCTGAACCTCAGCGGCGGCGCCGCCAGCAGCGTGGCCGTGGCCAGTGCGGCCGGCAACGGCACCGCCACCGCCAGCGGCACCACCATCACTTACACCCCGAGCGTCGGCTACTCCGGTTCCGACAGCTTCACCTACACCGCGACCAACGCCAGTGGCACCTCCAGCCCGGGCACCGTGAGCATCACCGTCACTGCGCCCACCATCAGCATCACCCCGACGACCCTGAGCAACGGCACCCAGGGCACGCCGTACAGCGCCACCATCAGCGCCTCTGGCGGTACCGCGCCCTATACCTATGCAGTCAGCAGCGGCACCCTGCCCAGCGGCTTGTCCATCAGTTCGGCGGGGGTCATCAGTGGCACCCCGACCGCGTCAGGGCCATTCAACTTCACCCTGCGTGCCACCGACGCCAGCAGCTTCACGGGCTTTCGCGCCTACAGCATCAACATCAGCGGCGTACCGCCGGTGGCCAGCGCCGTCAGCGCCACGGTAGCCGCCAACAGCAGCGCCAACCCGATCACCCTGAACCTCAGCGGCGGCGCCGCCAGCAGCGTGGCCGTGGCCAGCGCGGCCAGCCATGGCAGCGCCACCTCCAGCGGCACCAGCATCAGCTACACCCCCACCGCAGGCTACTCCGGGGTGGACAGCTTCACCTACACCGCGACCAATGCCAGCGGCACATCGAGCCCGGCCACGGTGAGCATCACCGTCAGCGCCCCAAGCATCAGCCTGAGCCCCGGGTCCCTGAGCAACGGCACCCTCGGCGTTGCCTACAGCGTCAGCCTCAGCGCCTCGGGCGGCAACGCGCCCTACAGTTTTGCCATCACCTCCGGGGCCCTGCCGGGCGGCCTGAGCCTGAACACCAGTAGCGGGGTCATCAGCGGCACGCCGAGCGGCAGTGGCACGGCCAACCTGACCGTCACCGCCACCGACGCCAACAGCGCCACCGGATCCCAGGCCTATACCCTGGTGATCGTCGTCCAGGCACCTGTGGCCGGCGCCGTCAGCGCCACGGTGGCGGCCAACAGCAGCGCCAATCCGATCACCCTCAACCTCAGCGGCGGCGGCGCCAGCAGCGTGGCCGTGGCCAGCGCGGCCAGCCATGGCAGCGCCACCGCCAGCGGCACCAGCATCAGCTACACCCCGACCGCCGGTTTCTCCGGCTCCGACAGTTTCACCTACACCGCCACCAACGCCAGCGGCACCTCGGCCCCGGCCACCGTGACCCTGACGGTGAGCCCGCCGACCTTGAACATGACCCCGGCGACCCTGGGCAACGGCACCGTGGGCAGCCCGTTCAATGCCACCTTCAGCGCCAGCGGTGGCACCGCGCCCTACACCTACAGCCTGCTCAGCGGCACCCTGCCCAACGGCGTGACCCTGAACAGCAGCGGAGGGCTCAGCGGTACGCCGAGCAGCGTCGGCAGCTACAACTTCACGGTGCGGGTCACCGACACCTACGGCGCCATCGGCAGCACCGCCTACAGCACTGCCATCGGCATCAATGCGCCGATCGCCAGCGCGGTCAACGCCACGGTCAGCGCCAACAGCAGCGCCAACGCCATCAGCCTCAACCTCAGCGGCGGCAGCGCCAGCAGCGTCGCGGTGGCCAGTGCCGCCAGCCACGGTACCGCCAGCGCCAGTGGCACCAGCATCACTTACACCCCGAACGCCGGCTTCTCCGGTTCCGACAGCTTCACCTACACCGCCAGCAACGCCGGCGGCACCTCGAGCCCGGCCACCGTGACCCTGACCGTGAGCCCGCCAACCCTGGTGATGACTGCCACAGCCCTGGGCAACGGCACCGTGGGCAGCGCCTTCAATGCCAGCCTGAGCACCAGCGGCGGCACTGCGCCCTATAGCTACAGCCTGCTCAGCGGCTCGCTGCCCAGCGGCGTGACCCTGAGCAGCAGCGGGGTGTTCAGCGGCACCCCGAGCAGCGCCGGCACCTACAGCTTCACGGTACGGGTCACCGACGCCAACGGCGCCAACGGCAGCACCGCCTACAGCACCAGCATCGGCATCAATGCGCCGATCGCCAGCGCGGTCAACGCCACGGTCAGCGCCAACAGCAGCGCCAACGCCATCACCCTCAACCTCAGCGGCGGCAGCGCCAGCAGCGTCGCGGTGGCCACTGCCGCCAGCCACGGTACCGCCAGCGCCAGTGGCACCAGCATCCGCTATACCCCGACCGCGGGTTACTCCGGGACGGACAGCTTCACCTACACCGCCAGCAACGCCGGCGGCACCTCGAGCCCGGCCACCGTGACCCTGACCGTGACCGCGCCAACCCTGGTGGTGGCCCCCGGCACCCTGGGCGCCGGCACCGCGGGCAGCCCCTACAGCGCCACCCTCAGCGCCACCGGTGGCACCGCGCCTTACAGCTTCAGCGTCAGCGCTGGCAGCCTGCCGGCCAACCTGAGTCTCGACCCGGCCAGCGGTTTGATCAGCGGCACCCCCAGCAGCAGTGGCACCAGCAACCTGACCATCACCGCCACCGACGCCAATGGCGCCACCGGCACCCACGCCTATTCGATCACCATCGCGGTGGTGCCGATCACCGTGCCGTCCTCCAGCCAGGTGCTCAGCTCCGGGCAGTCGGTCACCGTCGACCTGACCCAGGGCGCCACTGGCGGGCCGTTCACTCAGGCCGACCTGGGCAGCGTGACTCCGGCCTCGGCGGGGCGGGCGATGATGATGGGCCCGTTCTCGATGCGCTTCGTGCCCTCGGCCGCCTTCGCCGGCACCGCGGTGGTCCGCTTCAGCCTGCGCAACGGCAGTGGCTCCAGTGCCGCCGGGACCATGAGCTTTGTCGTTCAGGCTCGCCCCGACCCGAGCAAGGACGCCGAAGTGATCGGCCTGCTCAACGCCCAGAGCCGCGCGGCGGAACGCTTTGCCAGCACCCAGATGGACAACTTCAACCGTCGCATGGAGCAGTTGCACCAGATGAAGTGCGACCGTAATTCGTTCAATGCCAGCCTGAGGAAGGACGGCCGCGACGTGCCTCTGGGAGAAATTGCCAAGGCGGTGCAGAACCAGCTGGGGGATTCGGCGCACCAGACCGAGCAGGAACAACGCGCAGCCGCAGCCGCCGAGCAGGACTCGTGCAAGCAGGATGCCCTGGCCTTCTGGAGCGACGGTTTCGTCAACGTCGGCTCGACCCACGCCCGCGGCGCCCGGAACAACAGCTTCACCACCCTGGGCCTGAGCGCCGGTGTCGACTATCGCCTGTCGCCATCGGCGGTGGCCGGTGTCGGGATCGGCTACGGCAATGACCGCAGCGAGATCGGCAGCAACAAGACCCGCAGCGATGCCGATGCCATTGGCATCGCCACCTACCTGAGCCTGAACCTGGCGCCTCAGGTATTTGTCGATGGCCTGTTGGGCTATAACCGCATCAGCTTCGACTCGCGCCGCTACATCACCGGCAGCAATGACGACTATGCCCGCGGTTCCCGGGATGCCGACCAACTGTTCGCCTCCTTGACCGCCAGCTATGAGTATCGCCAGGGTCCGTTGTCGCTGACGCCCTACAGCCGCCTGAATGCCAGCAGCACGCGCCTGGATGCCTTCCGTGAAAACGGCGGCGGTATCTATGGGCTGTCCTATGACGAGCAGCGCCAGCAAAACTTCACCTCGTACCTGGGCCTGCGCTCGGGCTACGACTTCATGACCCGGGTCGGCGTGGTGACGCCCAAGGTCGGCCTGGCCTGGGGTCATAACTTCAGCACCACCAGCGACTACAAGATGCGCTACACCGACCAGGGCGACGAAGGCCTGCTGTACCGGCTCAAGCCCGACTCCCAGGACAGCGATTTCGCCGACCTCGACCTGGGCCTGGACTTCAACCTCGGACGCGCCTGGCAGTTGGGGGTCTCCTACAAGACGGCCCTGGGCTCCGATGAACGCAGCGATATGTTCCGCATCGGCCTGAACGGCAAGTTCTAGTTCCTGGCCACAGGCTAACCGCCCGCGCCCTGGGCGTTGCAGCAGGAAAGACTTCCCTGCCAGCGCCAAGGCAAAAAAAACACCCCGCAAGGCGCCAAGCTTCGCGGGGTGTTTTTTTTCAGCCAGGGGGCAATGCCCTAGGCCGCAGGCAAGGTGCCCGCCGCCAGCTCCTGCGCGGTGCGTTCCACCGCACGCCGAGTCTTGTCCACCAGCTCATCGATGTCGCCACGGCTGGCCACCAGGGCCGGGGCCATGATCATCCGCCCGAAGGTCGAGCGAATGATCACCCCCTCCTCAAAGCCCAGGGTGCGGCAGCGCCAGGCGATGTCGTTCTCGTTGGCGAAGCGCTTGCGGCTGGCCTTGTCTTCGGCGAACTGCAAGGCGGCCACCAGCCCGGTGCCCTGGATCTCGCCGATCAGCGGGTGGTTGCCGAACACTTCCCGCAGGCACTGCTGCAGGTAGGGGCCGGTATCGTTCTTGACCTGGCTCACCACCCCTTCATCGCGCAGGGCCTTGAGGTTGGCGATGGCCACCGCCGCTGCCACCGGGTGCCCGGAATAGGTCAGGCCGTGGGCGAACACCCCGCCCTGCTCCACCAGCACCTGGGCGATGCGCTTGCTCAGCACCAGCCCGCCCATGGGGATGTAGCCGGAGGTCAGGCCCTTGGCGATGGACAGGGTGTCGGGCTCGAAGCCGAAATGCTGGTGGGCGAACCATTCGCCGGTGCGGCCGAAACCACCGATCACTTCATCGGCGCACAGCAGCACGTCGTACTGGCGGCAGATGCGCTGGATCTCCGGCCAGTAGCTGTCTGGCGGGAAGATCATGCCGCCCGCGCCCTGGAACGGCTCGGCGATGAAACCGGCAACGTTCTCGGCCCCCAGTTCGAGGATTTTCTGCTCCAGCTGGCGAGCGCAACGCAGGCCGAACTCCTCGGGCGTGAAGTCGCCTTCGTGGGCGAACCAGTAGGGTTCGTCGATGTGCGCCACGTCCGGGATCAGCCCGCCCATGTCGTGCATGAACTTCATTCCGCCCAGGGCCGTGGCCGCCAGGGTCGAGCCGTGGTAGCCGTTCCAGCGGCCGATCATCACCTTCTTCTGCGGCTGGCCGAGGATCTGCCAGTAGCGGCGCACGCTGCGGATCAGCACCTCGTTGGCCTCGGACCCGGAGTTGGTGTAGATGGCGTGGCTGTAGTGCCCGGGCAGCAGGCTGAACAGCAACTCGGAGAGCTCCACCACCGCCGGGTGGGTGGTGTGGAAGAACATGTTGTAGTACGGCAGTTGCTCCAGCTGGGCGCTGGCGGCAGCGGCCAGGTCCTTGCGGCCGTAGCCCAGGTTGGTGCACCACAGGCCGGACATGCCGTCCAGGTAGCGCTGGCCGTCGTTGTCCCACAGGTGCAGGCCCTCACCGCGGACGATCACCCGCGGGCCCTCGGCGTTCAGCGCCTTCTGGTCGAGAAAGGCATGGATATGGTGCGCGGCGTCGGCGGCCTGGTAATCCTGGGTGCTGCGGGGCGCGGCCGGCTGCGGCTGTTGAGTGGCGGTGCTCATGGTCATTCTCCTGCACGGTAGGCGGGTTCAAGGGAAGGTTGGGTCGCGGTGGTCGGTTCGCCGGGCAGCAGCGGTTCGGGAACGAACAGCGGCTTGCGCATCACCAGCTTGATCCAGACCACGGCGATCAGCGAAATCACCCCCAGCACCACGCCGGCACTGCCGAAGATCCGCGCGGTCATCTCGGGGGATGGGGAAACGTGGTAGATCGCAAACAGCATGCCGACGATCCCCAGCACCTGGGGCCAGGGGTAGAACGGCGAGCGGAACGGCCGTGGCGCATCGGGGTAGCGCTGGCGCAGGGCGATCACGTCGATGTGCACGACGATATAGGCCAGCAGCCACGCCAGGGCGGCGGCCAACAGCAGCAGGCTGATGGAGTCCGGGTCCTGGCCCAGCAGCAGGATCGGCAGGCCGGTCAGCGCGGCGACGAACAGCACCGCCACCCAGGGCGTGCGGCCCCGGGGGCTGAGGCGCTTGAACTGGGGAAAGGCCTGGCCGTTCTGGGCCATGCCGTAGAGCATCCGCGGCAGCGCCGCCAGGGACGAGTTGACCGTGCTGCAGGTGGCGGTGATCACCGCCCCCACCAGGAACAGCTTGCCGGCCTCACCGAACACCGTGGTGGCGAACAGGAAATGCGGCAGCGGATCGCTGGCCAGTTGCGCCCGCGGGACACAGAGCAAGGCACCCAGGCAATACAGGGTAATCACCAGGAAGATCACGCTCAGGCCGATGATCATCGAACGCGGGATATTGCGCTCCGGGTTGCGGGTTTCCTCCACCAGCGGGCAGACGAACTCGGCACCGACAAACCCCCAGATGGCCATGGCTGCCAGGGCCAGGGCGCCGACTTGCAGGGGGTTCCAGCCCTGGTCCAGGGGCAGTTGCAGGTCGGCCTGGGCACTGCTCACGGCGCCCAGGCCGAGGGTCAGCAGGATCACCACCATCACCACCGCCAGCACCGTCTGCAGCTTGGCGAACACATCGATGCCCAACAGGTTGAGCAAGGTGAACAGGCCGAGCACTCCGTAGGCCACCAGCATCGGCGGCAGCGCGCCGGGGTAGACCTTGCCAATGATCAAATCCAGAAGCAGCAGTTCGGCGGACAGGGCAAACATCGCCACCACCATGTAGCCGGAGAAGGTCGCGAGGATCGCCGGGAAATGCCCGATGGCCACCTCGGTGTAGCTGCTCAGGCTGCCGGCCCGGGGCACCATCAGCGCCAGTTCGGAAAACGACAGGGCATAGGTCAGGGCCAGCAGGTAGGCCAGCAGCAGCGGGATGAAGAAGCCCAGCCCGGCCATCCCCGCCCCTTGCAGCATCAGCACCATTACCCCCTGGGACACCACCAGGCCGACGGCCACCGAGACCAGCGAGCCGAGGCCCAGCACCCGGCGCAACCCGCCATTGCGCACGGGGCTCGCCACCCCGTTGGAGACACTTGCAGTCATGGCACACACTCCATTTTTTATTGTTGTGGGCCTGCCGGTGATCCGGCAGGTGCGGCGCCACCGTGCCGCGGCTTGAACCGCGGCGGGCGGCGCCATGGGTGACCCGTACCGCGGGTCGCAAGGCATCGAGTCCGCGTCAGCGCAGCTGGAACCAGGTGGTCTTCAGCTGGGTGTATTTGTCGAAGGCGTGCAGCGACAGGTCGCGGCCGAATCCCGACTGCCGGCCACCGCCAAAAGGCACGGTGACGTCCAGGGCATCCACGGTGTTCACCGACACGGTGCCGGCCCGCAGTTGGCGGGCAACGCGGTGGGCGCGGTTGAGGTCGTCGCTCCACAGCGAGGCGGCCAGGCCATAGACACTGTCGTTGGCCAGGCCGATAGCCTGCTGCTCATCGTCGAAGGGGGTGACCGCCAGTACCGGGCCGAACACTTCTTCGCGGGCGATGGCCATCTGGCTGTGGACCCCGGTGAGGATGGTCGGCTCGATGAAGTTGTCGCTGCCGTCCAGGTGCCGCTGGCGACCGCCACAGGCCAGTTGCGCGCCCTGCTCCCGGGCGCCGTGGATATGGCCCATGACGCTGGCGGTCTGGCGGGCGTCGACCATGGCCCCGGCACGGCTGGCCGGATCCAGGGGGTTGCCCGGCATCCAGTCCCGGGCCTTGAGCAGCAGGCGCTCGACGAACTCGTCATGAATGCTGCGCTCGACCAGCAGGCGCGAGTTGGCCGAGCACACCTCGCCCTGGTTGAAGAAGATGCCGAAGGCGGCCTTCTCGGCGGCCAGGTCCAGGTCCTGGCAATCGGCGAACACCAGGTTCGGGCTCTTGCCGCCGCACTCCAGCCAGACCTGCTTGAGGTTGGACTGCGCCGAGTACTGCATGAAGTACTTGCCCACCTCGGTGGAGCCGGTGAACACCAGGCAGTCCACGTCCGGGTGCAGGCCCAGGGCGCGACCGGCCTCGGCGCCCAGGCCCGGCACCACGTTGAACACGCCTTCCGGCACCCCGGCCTCCAGGGCCAGCTCGGCCAGGCGCAGTGCGGAGAACGGCGACTGTTCGGCGGGCTTGAGCACCACCGAGTTGCCCACCGCCAGGGCCGGCGCCAGTTTCCAGGCGGCCATGTCCAGGGGGAAGTTCCAGGGCACCACGGCGCCGATCACCCCCAGCGCCTCGCGGCGGATACTGGCGTGGCTGTCAATGCCCGAGGGGGCCACCTGGTCGTAGAGCTTGTCGATGCTTTCGGCATACCAGGCAAAGACATTGGCGGCCCCGGGCACGTCGAGGTTCCAGGCATCCATCACCGGCTTGCCCATGTTCAGGGATTCGAGCAGGGCCAGCTCTTCGCGATGGGCAAGCATCAGCTCGGCCAGGCGCAGCAGCACCCTCTTGCGCTCCACCGGCGCCATGCGCGCCCAGGGCCCCTGTTCGAACGCCTGGCGGGCGGCGGCGACGGCGAGGTCGACCTCGACCTCGCCGCAGGCACTGACCCGCGCCAGCAGCTGGTTGTTCGCCGGGTTGATGGCGTCGAAGGTGGCGCCGCTTTGCGCCGATAGGTGACGGCCGCCAATCAGCGCCTGGTCAGTGAATGTTTGTCGGGCAGCTCGTTGCTGCCAATAACCGAGATCGAACACGCTGCATACCCTCGTCGACCGTTGCAACGGCCTGGTTGTTATCGGAGTCGGGAACGATGGTGCGTCACTGCGCGCCAGAGGAAAAATACTAAAAATATGCTCGAACCCAATGAAAAAGCTCTGCAGTCAGGCGGCCTGGCGCCCCACCCCAACGCCCACTTGAGCGAAGCGTTTGCCCCCGTGGCGGCGGCGCCTGCTGCCACCGCCGTCCGTTCCATAGAAGGTGGTGTCAAGGCCCGTTGCCTTGGCAGATTTTGCGATGGCTATGCCCTCGCGCCGAAGCACGCTGGCTCGCCACAACAGGCTGTTTCACCGCAACCCGCCTCACCAGCCAAGCCCTGGGTGCGCCAGGTTGAATGAACAGCATCAGGCTCAGGCAGGACCCTCCAGCCAATCGGCCAGGCGCATCAGCATGGCGTCGCAGCCGTGCAACTGCTCGATGCTGATGAATTCGTCGGGCTTGTGCCCCTGCTCCATGCTGCCCGGGCCACAGACCACGGTGGCAATGCCGGCTTCATGGAACAGCCCGCCTTCGGTGCCAAAGGCCACGGTGCCGAACTCCCGCGAGCCGCTGAGCAGCGCCAGCAGCTCGGCCGCGTCACTGTCAGGTGCAGTGGCCAGCCCCGGGTAGGCGCTCAACGGCTGCAGGCCGATACCGGTATCGGCCTGGACCGCCTGCATCCCGGGCAGCAACTCGCCCTCGGCGTAGCGCTGCAGTTCATCCACCACGGCCTGGGCGTCATCTCCGGGCAAGGTGCGCACCTCGAAATCGAATTCGCAGTCTTGCGGCACGATGTTCAAGGCCCGGCCGCCTTTGATCAGGCCGGTCTGTACCGTGGAAAACGGCGGATCGAAACGCCGGTCGTGGTGCTCCGGGCGGGCCAGGCGGGTGCCAATGTCGCCGAGTTTGCCGATCAGCCGCGCCGCATATTCGATGGCGTTGACGCCATAGGGCGCATAGGCGGAATGACAGGCTGCGCCGCGCACCTGGCAACGCATGGCCAGCTTGCCCTTGTGGCCGAGCACCGGGCGCAGCTCGGTGGGTTCGCCGATCAGGCACAGCAGCGGCTTGTGCGGCCGCTGCTGCAGTTGCTCAAGCATCGGCCGCACCCCCAGGCAACCCACCTCCTCGTCATAGGAGAACGCCAGGTGCACCGGCAGCCGCAAGGTGCGCCGGGTCAGGTTCGGCACCGCCGCCAGCACCGAGGCGATGAAGCCTTTCATGTCGGCGCTGCCACGCCCGTACAGGCGCCCTTCGCGCTCGGTCAGGACAAAGGGCTCCAGAGTCCAGGCCTGGCCGTCCACCGGCACCACGTCGGTGTGCCCGGACAGCACCACGCCGCCACGATCCGTGGGCCCGATGGTGGCGAACAGGTTGGCCTTGGTCCGTTGCGGGTTGTAGATCAACTCGCTGTCGACTCCGTACCCGGCAAGGTAGTCACGGACAAAGCCGATCAACTCCAGGTTGGAGTCGCGGCTGACCGTGGCAAACCCCACCAGCCGCGCCAGCAACGCGCGGCTCGAAGGCTCATTCATTGCCGGGCACTCCGTAGCTCGGGGCCGCCGTGGGATCCAGGGCCCGGGTCAGGTAGTCCTGCATCTGGGGTCGGTAGGCCTGCCAGAGACGCTCCAGTTGGCCGATCGGATCCTCATCGGCCCAATCCACCCGCAGGTCGACGATGGGCCAGGTCAGGTCGTCCACCACCGACAGCGCCGCCGAGTGCACCGGCCCCGCTTCACCGCCGGCGGCCATCGCTGCGTGCAGGGCGGCCAGCAAGCGCTCGACCAGCATCCCCGGCGTCTGCTCGAAAGCCTGGACCATGGCCTCGATGACCTCGGGAGCGGCCAGCAGATTGCCGGCGGCGACGCACTGTTCGCCGGCCAGCGCATGATGCTGGCCCAGGGCTTCCTGGCCACTGAACAGCGCCGTGCGCCCCTGGCCGTCGATCACCGTGACCTGGCGATACTGGCTCCAGCCATTGCTGCCCAGCGCCTTGTCCAGGGCTGCGCCGGGCTCGAGCCTGTGGCTTTCCAGCAGGTCGAGGATCTGCGGGCCGAGGGCCGGCAGGGTCACGTTCTGGGTGGCCACCGCACCGACCCCGGCCCGCAGCCAGGGGCAGCGGGCGCCGACGGCGATGCTCGAGGAACTGATGGCCACACCCAGCTGGCCGGTTTCGGCGCAGCGGCCAACGATGGAAAAAGTCATGAACTCTCCTTGGCCCCAAGGGCCGCCTGGACGCCCAACCCGGCGTCGTTGAATCGAAGGTTGAAGCCTTACTCGGGAATCACCGCGATCACGTCGATCTCCATCAGCCACTGGGGCTGGCCGAGGGCCGAGACCACCAGCCCAGTGGAAATCGGGAACACCCCCTTGAGCCACTTGCCCACCTCCTGGTACACCGGCTCGCGGTAGCGCGGGTCAGTGAGGTAGGTGGTGGTCTTGACGATGTGGGACAGGTCGCTGCCGGCTTCCTCCAGCAGTTGCTTGACGTTCTTCATGGCCTGCTCGGCCTGGGCCTGAGGATCGCCAAGGCCAACCAGCCGACCGTCGAAATCGGTGCCGACCTGGCCGCGCACGTACACCGTGTTGCCGGCGCGTACGGCCTGGCACAGGTCGTTGTCCAGGGACTGGTTGGGGTAAGTGTCCTTGGTGTTGAACATGCGGATACGGGTATGAGTCGGCATCAGAGGGCTCCCACGGGGCTGAAGGTCTTGGCCTGGTTTTCAGCGGGCGCCGGCTGCTGCGCCGCGTCGCTGTAGGCCTGGTATTTGCGTTGCGTCGCGATGTGATCGGCAATGTGCTTGGCGTCGTGCCAGACGCCCCAGATGAACGACGAGCCGCGGCGCGACAGCCAGGGCAGGCCGATGAAGTAGATCCCGGGTTCGCTGGAAACGCCGCGCTGGTGCCGGGGCTTGCCGTGCTCGGTGAAGGCGTCGACCTGCAGCCAGGTAAAATCCACGGCATAACCGGTGGCCCAGATGATCGAGGTGACCCCCGCCGCCGCGAGGTCGAGTTCGAGGAGCGGCTGCTGGACGCAGTCCGGGTCCGGGAGGCGTCGGCGGGCTTCGGGCTCCAGCGGCAGGTCGAGCCCATTGCGGGCAATGTAGGCGTCCGCCGCATCCAGCAGGGCCAGGTAGTTCTCGTCGCCCCGGGCCAGGTTCTCCACCAGGTCCGCTTGAAAGCTGACCCGCTGGCCATCGAAGGCGCGGGTCAGCCCCACCAGGGTGATGCCCTGATGGGCCAGCGCGCGAAAATCGATGGTCTGGCCGCCACGGGCGCCACTGACCGCGATGGTCACGTGCTCGCGGCCCGGCTTGGCGATCTCGGCGTCCCACTCCCCCAGGACCCCGAGCCACCAGCAGAAATCGCGATTGCGATAGGAGCGCGGCGGCCGGTCATGGGCGCCCACCGACAGGTAGACCTGGCGACCTGCGCGCTGCAGCTCATCAGCGATCTGCACCCCCGACGAGCCCGCCCCCACCACCAGCACCGCGCCTGCGGGCAGTTGCTGCGGGTTGCGATAATCGGCGGAGTGGATCTGCTCCAGGGCGCTGTCCCTGGGGGCGATCGGCGGGATCACCGGCCGCTGGAAGGGGCCGGTGGCCGCCACCACCCGATTGGCCTGGATCACCCCCGCAGACGTCTCGACGGTAAAGCCCGGGCGCCCGCTGTTGCGCAGCACCTTGCGCACTTCAACGCCGGTGCGGATCGGCGCGTTGATTTTCTGCGCATAGGCTTCGAAGTAGTCCGCCACCTGGTCCTTGGCGGCAAAGCCGTCGGGGTCGATGGAAAACTCCAGCCCCGGGAAGCGGTCGTGCCAGGCCGGCCCGTTGGCCACCAGCGAATCCCAGCGGCCAGTGCGCCAGGCCTCGGCCACCCGGCTGCGTTCCAGTACCAGGTGCGGCACCCCGAGGGTGCTCAGGTGTTCGCTCATGGCCACGCCGGCCTGGCCCGCGCCAACCACCAGGGTATCCACGTGTATCTGTTCTACGGTCATGTCTGTGTCCTTCTGCGAGACGGTGAGCGCCAGTGCAATGGCTGGTCGCCCTGTTCAGAGCCCGGGTGCGGGTCGGATGCAGCAGATGGTGCGACAGACGCCGAAGAAGGAAAAATATTAAAAATGTGCTCGCTGGCTAAGAAAAAACGAGGCAGCCCGGGGCCTGCAGGCCAAGCCGGGCCTCACTCTGCCGCGCCAGAGGCGGGGCTGCCCGGGGCCATTGCCGACTACCCCAGGGCCTGGGCCAGGGCCGCGGTCAACTGCACCTGGGTGTAGGGCTTGAACAGCCGTGGCAGGCCTGCCGCCAGGCCACCCAGATGCTGGGCGTAACCGGTCGCCAGGACGATGGGCAGTTCAGGGTGCAGGCTGCGTGCCGCCACCACCAGCTGTTCACCGTCCATCTGTGGCATGGCCACATCGGTGATCATCAGGTCGATCTCCGGATGCTCCCGGAAACAGTCCAGGGCCTGGGCCCCGGAGGTCGCGCAGATCACTCGATGGCCCAGGTCCTCCAGCAGCAAGGTGGTGCTGTTGAGAACCAGGCTGTCGTCGTCCACCAGCAGCACGCACATGGGCCTGAGCAAGGGGCTGAAGCCGGCGCTCGGCGCCGCGGGCTGCACAGGTTCCTCGCAACTGGCCAGGGGCAGCCACAGTTCGGCGGCCGTGCCCTGGCCCTTGCTGCTCTTGAGCACCAGGCGGCCGCCCAGCTGTTCTGCCAGACCGTGGACCATGGACAGCCCCAGCCCGGTGCCCTTGCCCAAACCCTTGGTGGTGAAGAAGGGTTCGGCGGCGCAAACCAGGGTCTGTTCATCCATGCCCTCGCCGCTGTCGATCACCGACAGGCACACATACTGCTGCTGGGGCAGATCGCCGGCGGCGCTGCGCAGCTGCCCGCGGATCAGCAGCCGGCCACCGCCCGGCATCGCATCACGGGCGTTGCTGGCCAGGTTGAGCAGGGCCAGCTCCAGCTGGTTGACGTCGGCCTGCACCCGCGGCAGGTCCTCGGGCACCTCCAGTTGCACCGCCACCTGCGGCCCCACCGAACTGCACAGCAGGCCCTCGAGACCGCGCACCAGCTGGCCCAGGTCCACGGCTTCGGTCTTGAGTTCCTGGCGCCGGGCGAAGGCCAGCATGCGCTGGGTCAGGGTGACCCCGCGCTCGGTGCCCAACAGCGCATTGTCCACCAGCCGCGACAGCCGGGGATCGTCGCCAGCCCGTTTGCGCAGCAGTTCGAGGTTGCCGCGGATCACCGTCAACAGGTTGTTGAAGTCGTGGGCAATGCCGCCGCTGAGCTGACCAATGGCTTGCAGCTTCTGCGATTGGAACAAGGCTTCGCGGGCGATTTCCAGTTGCTGCTGCGCGGCCACCACCTCGCTGATGTCACGGGTGATCTTGGCGAACCCCAGCAGCTCGCCGCTGTCGGCGCGGATCGGGTCCACCACCACATGGGCGAGGAACCGGGTGCCGTCCTTGCGCATGCGCCAGCCCTGCTTCTCGAACCGCCCTTCGCGCTCGGCAATCGCCAGGGTGTTCTGCGGCTCGCCATTGGCCCGGTCCTCGGGGGTATAGAACAGCGAGAAATGCTCGCCGATGATTTCCTCCGGCGCGTAGCCCTTGATCCGTTGCGCCCCCGGATTCCAACTGCTGACCCGACCACCGGCATCGAGCATGTAGATCGCGTAGTCGGTGACACTCTGTACCAACAGGCGGAACTGCTGTTCGCTCTGTTTCAGGGTCTGCTCGGCCATGCGCTGCTCGGTCATGTCGCGGGTGATCTTGGCAAAGCCGATCAGCGTTCCCCGGGCGTCACGGATGGTGTCGATCACCACATGGCACCAGAAGCGCGAGCCGTCCTTGCGCAGCCGCCAGCCCTCGCCCTCGAATCGCCCCTCGCTTTGCGCTATGCGCAGCGCCCGCTCGGGCATCGCCGCCTGGCGATCCTCGGGGGTATAGAAGCAGGAAAAGTGCGCACCGAGGATTTCCGCCTCCTGGTAGCCCTTGAAACGCCGAGCGCCGCTGTTCCAGCTGATCACCCGGCCCTGAGGGTCGAGCATGTAGATCGCGTAGTCGACCACGGCTTCGACCAGCAGGCGAAAACGGTCGTCTTCCAGGGGGTTGCGAGGCTCGGGCTGATCACTCATGGCGCTTTCCGTTATCGATTGTTCTGTTATGGACCCACGACCTTCCGCCAGCCAGTGGCCGCGGCGCGCCCGGACCGCCAAGGCGCCGCTCACAACCCTGTGAAGCACACCTCATCGCATGCATTGGCCAGGGGACGCAAGCACCTGGACCGGTGTCCGACGAAAATACATTTCCGAGCTTTCGATCTGCAGGCACTGAAGGCACAATGCGTACCTTTTTGGCTGCCCCTGCCGGAGCTCTTGAAATGATCAAAACGCCGTACTACCTCATCGACAAACAGAAGCTGCTGGTCAACATGCAGAAGATCGCCTACGTGCGCGAGCAGTCCGGCGCCAAGGCCCTGCTGGCCCTCAAGTGCTTCGCCACCTGGTCGGTGTTCGACCTGATGCAGCAATACATGGACGGCACCACCTCGTCGTCGCTGTACGAGCTCAAGCTCGGCCGGCAGAAGTTCGCAGGCGAGGCCCACGCCTACAGCGTGGCCTGGGCCGACGATGAAATCGAGGACATGCTCGACAACTGCGACAAGATCATCTTCAACTCCATCAGCCAGCTGCAGCGCTTTGCCGACGCCAGCGCCGACAAGGTCCGCGGCCTGCGGGTCAACCCCCAGGTGAGCAGCTCGGACTACCTGCTGGCCGACCCGGCACGGCCGTTCAGCCGCCTCGGCGAATGGGACCCGGCGAAGATCGAGCAGGTCATCGACCAGATATCGGGCTTCATGTTCCACAACAACTGCGAGAACGGCGACTTCGGCCTGTTCGACCAGATGCTGTCCACCATCGAGGAACGCTTCGGCCACCTGCTGCACCAGGTCGAGTGGGTCAGCCTCGGCGGCGGCATCCACTTCACCGGCGAAGACTACGACGTGGACGCCTTCTGCGCGCGCCTCAAGGCCTTCTCCGAGCAGTACGGCGTACAGGTCTACCTGGAGCCGGGCGAAGCGGCGATCACCCAGAGCGCGTCCCTGGAAGTGACCGTGCTCGACACCCTGTACAACGGCAAGCACCTGGCGGTGGTGGACAGCTCCATCGAAGCCCACATGCTCGACCTGCTGATCTATCGCCTGAACGCCAAGCTGTCACCGAGTGCGGGCGAACATACCTACATGGTGTGCGGCAAGTCCTGCCTGGCCGGAGACATCTTCGGCGAATACCAATTCGATCGTCCGCTGGCCATCGGCGATCGACTGTCGTTCATTGATGCGGCGGGTTACACCATGGTCAAGAAAAACTGGTTCAACGGTCTGAAAATGCCGTCCATTGTCGTGAAACAACTCGATGGCAGCATCGAGGTGGTACGCGAGTTTGGTTTCGAAGACTACCTGTCCAGCCTTTCCTGAGCGGACAGGTCACGAGGAGAAGTAAATAAATTGAAGAAGAATGTTCTTATCATTGGTGCAGGAGGTGTCGCCAAGGTGGTGGCCCACAAGTGCGCGCAGCACAACGACGAACTCGGTCGTATTGCTATCGCGTCGCGCAACATCTCCAAATGCCAGGCCATCATCGATAGCGTCAAGGCCAAGGGCAGCCTCAAACAGCCCGCGGACATCAAGGCCTATGCGCTCGACGCACTGGACATCGAAGCGACCAAGGCGCTGATCCGCGAGAGCGAGTCTCAGATCGTCATCAACGTCGGCTCGCCCTTCCTCAACATGTCGGTGCTGCGTGCCTGCATCGATACCGGCGCCGCCTACCTGGACACCGCGATCCACGAAGAGCCGGGCAAGATCTGCGAAACACCGCCCTGGTACGGCAACTACGAGTGGAAGCACCTCGAGGAATGCCAGCAGAAGAATGTCACCGCCATCCTCGGCGTGGGCTTCGATCCGGGCGTGGTCAACGCTTATGCAGCCCTGGCCAAGCAACAGCATTTCGACCGCATTGATTCGATCGACATCCTCGACGTCAATGCCGGCTCCCATGGCAAATATTTCTCCACCAATTTCGACCCGGAAATCAACTTCCGCGAATTCACCGGGCAGGTCTGGAGCTGGCAGAACAGCCAGTGGACCAGCAACAGCATGTTCGAAGTCAAGCGCACCGACGACCTGCCTGTGGTCGGCTCGCAGAACCTGTACCTGACCGGCCATGACGAAGTGCACTCGCTGTCGAAGAACCTCGACGTGCCCAACGTGCGTTTCTGGATGAGCTTCGGCGAGCACTACATCAACGTGTTCACCGTCCTGCGCAACCTGGGCCTGCTCTCCGAGCAGCCAGTGAAGACCGCCGAAGGCCTGGAAGTGGTACCGCTCAAGCTGGTCAAGGCGGTACTACCGGACCCGGCGTCCCTGGCCCCGGGCTACACCGGCAAGACCTGCATCGGTGACCTGGTCAAGGGCACCAAGGACGGCCAGCCGCGCGAAGTCTTCATCTACAACGTGGCCGACCACGAGCAAGCCTACGCCGAGACCGACAGCCAGGGCATTTCCTACACCGCCGGTGTGCCGCCCGTTGCCGCGGCCTTGCTGGTGGCCCGTGGCCAGTGGGATGTGCAGCGCATGGTCAACGTCGAGGAGCTGGCCGCCGAGCCGTTCCTCGAGGCGCTGGACCTCATGGGCCTGCCAACCCGCATCAAGGACGAACACGGCGACCGCCCGTGGAACGTCGCGCCTTGATCTAGCCGCAACAGCGGGGCGCGCCAGCATCGGCGCGCCCCGCTCCAGGCACAGTGCCCGACCCAGGCCGACCCAGGCCGCCTCTTCTGCCCTTTCCCGAACCAAGCACCGGATAGCCCGCCCGGGGCAGTTTTTCGTTTGTGCGCCGCTTTTGCGTTTCTGTGCGACAGATCCCACATTCAGGGCTCCCGTCCCCCTCCCTGGTGGTGTTAGCGTGGGAAAGTTTCTGCACCAGAGAGCAGATACTTCTTATCCAGCCGACAAAGGAATGCCCCCCAACAATGGATTTCTCACTCAAGCACCTGGCCGCGGCCACTCTGCTGCTCGCCGGCCTGTCATCCTTCACCGGCGTCGCTCAGGCCAACCTCACCCCGCAACAGAACGCGGCCATTCTCAAGACCTTCAGCGACACCTCGGTCAAGGATTTCCGCCAGTTCCTCGGCAACCTCGGCAAGAGCGAGCTGGGCAAGAGCGCCAACCTCAGCCCAGCCATCGACGCCTTCCTCGGCAACCAGAAGCTGTCCGCCGAACAGCAGGACGAGATCCACCGCCTGCTGGGCCTCTACGCCCGGATCAAGTACGGCAAGGCGGCCACCCAGACCCTAATCGAGCTGGTGGCCATCCCGACCTTTCGCGTGGACGGCGTGCCTCAGCACGAGAACCCCGAATTCACCAAGATCGCCGACAAGATCAAGGACCTGGCCCAGGCCTTCGACCTGAAGTTTCGCAACGTCGACAACCGCGTCTACGAGATCTCCCTGAACGGCAGTGGCGATGAACTGGTGGGCATTCACGCCCATGCCGACGTGGTGCCGGTGACCCCGGAGAATTGGGTACTTGAGGACGGCACCCGCCTCGACCCGTTCAAGGTCACCCTGATCGGCGACCGCATGTATGGCCGCGGTACCGAGGACGACAAGAACGGCATCGTGGTGACGCTCTACGCGATGAAAGTGATCAAGGAAGAGAAGCTGCCCCTGGCGCGCAACTTCAAGCTGCTGGTGGACACCACCGAGGAAACCAGCGGCGACGCCATTCCCTACTACTTCGAACACAACCCGACCCCCAACTACAACCTGGCCCTGGATGGCGGCTACCCGGTGGTGATCGCCGAAAAAGGCTACGGCACGGTCATGGCCAACTTCCCCCGGCGGGCCGCTGAGGGTAAAGGCGCCACCATCACCGGCCTGACCGGCGGCCTGGCCACCAACCAGATCCCTTCGGCCTCGGTGGCCACGTTTGCCACGGACAAGCCCGCGGAACTGGCGGCCAGCCTGCAGAAGGCCGGCAGCGAGTATGCCAAGCGCCATGGCGGCAATTTCGAGGTCAGCGCCAAGGTCGACGGCAAGGACGTCAAGCTGACCGTCACCGGGGTCTCCGCCCACTCCTCCGAGCCCGAGTCGGGGGTCAACCCGGTGGCGCGGGCCCTGGACCTGATCCACAGCCTCGACGGCCAGGTCGCCCTCAAGCACAACGAGATCACCGACGCGGCCCGCTACGCCGCCGACAACTGGGGCCTGGACTACCTGGGCAAGAAACTGGGGGTGGATTTCGCCGATGCCTTCATGGGGCCCTTGACTGCCTCCCTGACCTACGTCGGCATGGATGACAAGGCCTTCAAGCTGGCGGTCAACCTGCGGGTGCCCAAGGGCAAGTCGCCGGAGAAGCTCAAGGGCGAGATTGCCGACAAGCTCAGTGCCTGGAGCAAGCAGACCCACACCGCCGTGGCCTTCGACTACTCCATCGCCGAACCGATGTACCGCAACCCCGAGGGTGAATGGGTCAAGGCGCTGCTGGCCGTGGCCAGCGAGAACCTGGGCATGGCACACGCCTTCGGCACTTCGGCCGGCGCCACCTCGGTCCATGAGCTGCCCAATGGCGTGCAATTCGGCCTGGCACGTCCCGAGGTCAAGTACACCGGCCACACCGACGGCGAGTTCAAGACCGTCGACCAGTTCCTGCTCGACCTGCAGATCGTCACCGAGATGATGGGCCGGATCGGCCAGTTGCCCAAACTCTGATACGTCCTCCGGCCCTGCCGCCCTGGCGGGGCCGGATCCCTCCCCTTGTTTGATCGTCGCCGCTGGCGGCGCTGCTGCTCCCTGAAGGACCGGCCTACGGGATATCAGGCTTGCTCCCATGCCCTCGATGGGCCTCCCGCAGCGCTCCTGTGCCGAGTGCCTGGCGATCCGCCCTGCCTGCCACGGCCGAACCCGCCCATCCAGCCCCACCTGCCACAGGCACGCTCGTGCCTGGGAGTGCGCAACTGATGATTCCAGGGCACGGACCAACGTTTCGCACGGCGGTTTAAGAAAGCTCTGATTTACCCCGGGGAGTCAAGGTTCAAAAATCTCTCGGGCATTCAAAGCGTCAGTCCTCCGGGTCTTTGCGCTGTGCCATGGGCCTCTGTTCGAACGCTGGCCATCCCATTCCTGCCAGATACTGATTCGTTGCGTTCGGATGAATCAGTGCCAACCGGACGTACTCATGAAAGCCCAAGCGACGCAACTGTCAGCCGCCATGCTGACAGTCCTGCTCTCCTCCATGCCATCGAACGCCCTGGCAAGAGTCTATCCCGGCATCGACCTGTCCTCCCCCGGCGGCGAAGCCAGGGTGCTCGATGCCGGCGACGAAGTGATCAATGGCCAAGTGGGCACCGCAGTGCAGATCAGCGGTAGCCAAAACGCCCTCTCGGCCGACGGCGTCAGGATCGAGTCGGGCATTGCCGGAACGGGCGTCGGCAGCAACGGCATCCGCGTCAGCTCCGGTGGATCACTGGAGCTGTCCAACAGCACCATCAATATGCTCGGTGCCGCCTCGGCCGTCGGCGTGCGGGTACAAAACACCGACAGCACGGCCGTTCTGACCGGGAACCGGATCACCACCGAAGGCTACATGTCTGATGCGGTGCTGGTGGAAGCGGGGGGACACGCCGAAGTCGAGGGGGGCTCCATCACCTCCAGCGGCGCCATGTCTCACGGCCTGAGTGCCGCAGGCGAGGACGCAACGATCATTGGCAAGCACCTGGACATTGCCGTCCAGGGCAACAATTCCGCCGCAGTCCACGCCAGGGATGGCGGCAGCGTTGTCCTCGACCAGGCGACATTGCGCGCCACCGGCAGCGATGCGCAATCGAGCAACAACGGCATTGAGATCACCCGGGGCAGCGTCACCGCGACCCACAGCGAGATCACCACGCTCTGGGGCATAGGCGCCAAAGTGGCCGGCGGCACGCTCTCGCTCAACCAGAGCAGCATCAACGCCCAAGACACCGGCATACATCTGAGCAGTGCCTCGGGGCCGAAGCTCACCCCTTCCACCGCCGTCCTGACCGATGTGAAGGTGCACTCGGAACAAAGCTACGGCCTCAACATCCAGGGCGACGGTGTCCAGGCCGAGCTGGAGCGGGTCCAGATCAGCAGCAATGGCAGCTACGCGTCAGGCATATCGCTGACGAGCAAGGGCGTCGTTACCGTCAAGGACTCAACCATCGAGATGAGCAACGACAGTGGCCTGGGTATCGACAACCGTGCAGGCAGCCTGACCATGGACGGTGGCTCCATCACCACCCGGGGTAGCAGCGGGCACGGCCTCTACGCCTCGCAGCTCTACCCGGGCAGTGGCGGCAGCGCCACGATCAGGGCGAGTGGCGTGGCCATCGAGACCTTCGGCCGTTCGGCCATTGGCGTGGTTTCACGCACGGCAGTGTCCGACATCGAGTTGACGGGTGGGTCGGTCACCACCCACGGCGAAAGGTCCTATGCCCTGCTCGCCAACGGTGGGCGCCTGCAGGTCACCGGCACCAAGGTGCGTACCCTGGGCGACTTCGCCACGGGCCTGATGTTCGGCAACAGCGGCACCCGGGGCGCCCTGGACTGGGTCGACATGCGCACCAGCGGCGCTGGCGCGGATGGCATCGTGGCCTACTCGGCAACGGCTGGGGTCGACCATGAACTCACCCTGAGCAACAGCTACATCGAAACCGAGGATGGCGCCGGCATCGCGGTCAAGGGCAGCGGGCTCACGGCCAATCTGGTCGACACCACGCTGATCGGCAAGTCCCGCAGCGGCAACGGCACCGCGTTGCGCATTGGCGAGTGGGACAATGACAGCACTCCCGGCGCCCCGGCCATCGCCGCCCGCGCCGTACAGCTCAATGCGCAGCGCAGCTACCTGGAGGGCGACGTGGTGGTCGACAGCGGCTCGGCCAGCCTGAGCCTGCAGGATCACTCAACCTTGCTGGGCGCCTTGCAGGTCGGCGCCGACGGGCGGACCCTGGACAGGTTGCACATCGACGACAGCAGTACCTGGCAGGTGCGCGGCGACTCGACCCTCAAGGACCTGCAGACCACGGGCACAATCTCCTTCGACACCCCGGGCAGCGGATTCAAGGTGCTGGACGTCCTCGGCAACCTCACCGGCAGCGGTCTGTTCGAAATGCGTACCGACCTCGGCAGAGGCCAGGGCGACCTGCTGCGGGTCGCCGGAAACATCGAGGGCCAGCACCAGATCCTGGTGGCCAACAGCGGCGCCGAACCCACGATGGCCGACGGCGCCGTGCAACTGGTGCAGTCGGCAGGTGGTGCGGGTCACTTCTCCCTGGCCAACCGGGATCAGGTGGTGGACATCGGCACCTACCGCTACGAGTTGAAGAGCGATGATGCCCTCGGCGGTCGGGCTTCGGACTGGAGCCTGGTGAATACCGGACGCAACCTGGCGGACGATCCGGAGGCAGAAATCTCCCCTGCTCCGGAACACCTGTCGACCGCGGCCAGTGCCGCCGTCAACACCTCCGCGGCCAGCACCGCACAGGCCATCTGGCATGCCGAATCGGGGGTGCTTGCCAAGCGCATGCGCGAGCTGCGTCAGGTTGCGCATGCCGAAGGGCTGTGGAGCCGTGGTTTCGGCGAGCGCCAGCACCTGAACAACGCCGGCGCCCGGGGCTTCGAACAGACCGTCAGCGGCCTGCAGCTCGGAGCGGACAAGGCGCTGGCGGTGCAAGACGGCCGCTTGTACATCGGCGCCCTGGCCGGCTACAGCCAGGCGGACCGCAGCTTCCACAGCGAGGGCAAGGGCAACGCCGACAGCTACTTCCTGGGAGGCTACGTCACCTGGCTCGCCGACAACGGCTGGTACCTCGACAGCCTGCTCAAGGCCAACCGCATCCGCCAGGACTTCAAAGTCCAGGCCACGGACGGTGAGTCGGTGAAGGGCAAGACCACGCAGAGCGCAATCGGCGCCACCCTGGAAATCGGCCGCCAACTGCAACTGGGGGAAGGCTGGTTCATCGAGCCCCAGGCCGGCCTGTCGGTCGCCCACGTCAGCGGCGACCACTATCGGACCAGCAACGACCTCGACGTGTCGGCCGGTGCCGGCAACTCGCGCCAGCTGAATGCCGGCCTGCAACTGGGACGACGCTTCGACCTGGGCAAGGAGGATTTCATCCAGCCGTACGTCAAGCTGGCTCAGGTCCACGAGTTCGACGGCAAGAGCACGGTGCGCAGCAACAACATCCCGATCCGCACGGACTTGTCGGGCGGCCACACCAAGCTGGGCCTGGGGATCAGTGCCGCACTGGGTGAGCACCACCGCCTGTATGCCGATTATGAGCATGCCGGCGGCTCGCAGCTCGACAAGCCCTGGTCGGTCAGCGCGGGCTACAGCTACACCTGGTAGGCACCTGGAACCCCGGGGCGCGATCGGCCATCAAGCCCGCCGCGCCCATGGGCCCAGGCCTGCGCCCCGGGGTCCTGGCATGAATGCCGCCCCATCCGAGCCACTCTGTTTCAAACACCTACGGCGCCGCGTGACAGCGCGGGGCCGTTGTTGAGCGCCTTTGCCGTCGAATCGCGAACCAGCTGCGCGCCCCTCAGTCCCAGCTAAGTTTCCTACCGTAGCTTCTCCCCTGCGCCCTTCAACGCGCTCAGGAGAGCTCACTCAGATGAATGCCACAACAGCCCGCTGGCTGAACAAAGTCCCCGAGGTGACGCTGTCCTTCTGGGTCATCAAGGTCATGTCCACCACGGTGGGAGAAACCGGTGCCGACTTTCTCGCCGTCGATGCCGGGTTCGGCGCCGGCTGGACCAGCATCGGCATGGCCCTGCTGCTGGCTGCCGCGCTGCTCTGCCAACTGCGCAGCAAAGCCTACACCCCCTGGATCTACTGGCTGACGGTGGTGCTGGTGAGCATCGTCGGCACGCAGATCACCGACATCCTCACGGACCAGCTGGGCGTCAGCCTCTACACCAGCACGGCGCTGTTCTCGGCGCTGCTGGCGATCAACTTCCTGGTCTGGTACCGGGTGGAACGCAACCTGTCGATTCGCCAAATCGTCACCCCCAGGCGTGAATGGTTCTACTGGACCACCGTGCTCTGCAGCTTTGCCCTGGGCACGGCCGCCGGCGACCTGGCCACCGAGGCCCTGGGCCTGGGCTTCACCCTCGGCGCGGTGATCTTCGGCGGGCTGATCGCAGCCACCCTGATGGCCTGGCGCCTGGGCTTGAACACGGTACTGGCGTTCTGGATCGCCTACATCCTGACCCGCCCCTTCGGCGCTTCCCTCGGCGACCTGCTGACCCAGGCCAAGACCTACGGCGGGCTCGGCATGGGCGCCACCTGGACCAGCGCCCTGTTCCTCTGCGTCATCGTGCTGCTGGTGGCCGTCGCGCAAATCAGCGTCGGCAATCGCAAAACCCTCACCCAATGAACCTGCCCCTCAAGGAACCTCTCATGCGCTACTTCCAACCGTTCATCCGTCGCCTGGCCATCCTGTGCGCAATCGCCTTGCTCGGCCTTGCCGCCGGCTGCTCGAAACCCGCCGACAAACCCACCGGTGCCGCAACCGGCACCAGCAACAGCCAGCAACAGGCCAGCTCGAAGCTCGGCGACCTGTCCGGGTTCCGCACCATCGCCGCCGAGGTCGCGGCCCTGGTTGAGCGCAATGACCTGCCAGGGGCAAAGATCCGGATCAAGGACCTGGAAACCTCCTGGGACTCCGCCGAGGCCGGGATCAAGCCCCGCGCTGCCGCCGACTGGCATGTCGTGGACAAGGCCATCGACCGGGCACTGGACGCCCTGCGTACCAGCAGCCCGAACCTGGTCGACTGCAAGGCCGCCATGGCCAACCTGCTGCAGGCCTTCGACTCGATGCAGGGCCAGCCATAAGAGCGGCGACAGAGCACGCCTGAAGTGCTTCACTGTCCGGCGCGGCCGTCATGACGGCCGCGCCTGATTTTCTCCGGAGCCGGACATGCGGATACTGCTGGTCGAAGACGACCCAATGATTGGCGACGCGATCCAGCGCGCCCTGAGTGATGCGAGCTATGCCGCCGACTGGGTGAAGGACGGCCCAAGCGGCCTCGCCGCCCTCGACACCCACCCCTATGACCTGGTGTTGCTGGACCTGGGCCTGCCCGGCAAGGACGGCCTGGAGGTGCTGGACATCCTCCGCGCCCGCAACAACCCCGTCCCCCTGCTCATTCTCACGGCCCGCGACAGCCTCGACGCTCGCCTGCGTGGCCTCGATGGCGGCGCCGACGACTACCTGCTCAAACCCTTCGCCATGGCCGAACTGCTGGCGCGCATGCGTGCGGTCCTGCGGCGCAAGGGCGGCAATGCCCTGCCCTTGTTGGGCAATGGCGTGGTCTCCCTGGACCTGGTTTCCAAGCAGGCCAGTACCGCGGATCAGCCGGGCATCCCGCTGTCCAGCCGCGAGTTCGCCCTGTTGCAGGCGTTGCTGATTCGCCCGGGGGCCATCCTCTCGCGCAGCGAGCTGGAAGACCGCCTCTATGGCTGGGGCAACGAAGTGGAAAGCAATGCCATCGAATTCCTGATACACGCCTTGCGGCGCAAACTGGGCAGCCACGTGATCAAGAACGTCAGGGGACTGGGATGGATGGTTTCAAAAAACGCTTGAACGAGTCGGTGCAGCTCAGGCTGTCGGTGGCCCTGTCACTGGTGATCCTGCTGGTGGCAAGCGTTGCCGGGGTGTTCGCCTTCGCCTCCGCGTTCGACGAAGCCCATGAGCTGCAGGACGATACCCTGCGCCAGGTGGCCGCGCTGTTCGACCGCCAGCGGATGACCTTGCACTACCCCACCGGCACCGCACTGGAAGGCGACGACGAAGAGTCCCGGGTGATCATCCAGTACCTGGCCGATGGCAAGAACGCGGCGGGCGGCAGCGACGAAGTCCTGCCGCTGCCGTTCCCCCCCACCCTGGCCGACGGCCTGTCGACCCTTGAGGTGGCAGGCGAGGCGTTTCGCGTTTTGGTCAGGAGCACCGCCCAGGGCGAGCGCATCGCCGTCGCCCAGGAAGTCGGCGCCCGGGACAAGGACGCCCGCGAAAGCGCCTGGCGCAGCCTGCTGCCCTTCGTCATTCTGCTGCCGGTGCTGCTGCTGGTGGTCGGTGACCTGGTGCGCAAGCTGTTTCGCCCGATCGCCAGCCTCGCGGCAGAGATCGACCAGCGTGCCGAGCAGGAGATGCACCCGATCGACGAGGGCCACCTGCCCACTGAGGTACGACCATTCGTGGTGGCCATCAACCGCCTGCTGGCGCGGGTCGCACACTCCATGGAAGCCCAGCGGCGCTTCGTCGCCGATGCGGCCCACGAACTGCGCTCGCCGATGACCGCCCTGTCCCTGCAGGCCGAGCGCCTGGCCGCCGCGGACATGCCGGCACAGGCCCGGGAACGCCTGCTGCCCCTGTCCCAGGGCATCGAACGAGGCCGACAACTGATCGATCAGCTGTTGAGCCTGGCGACCGTACAATTTGCCGCTGAGCGCCCGCAGGCGCGGGTCTCGGTGCATGAAGTCTATCGACGGGTGCTGGAGGACCTGCTGCCGCTGGCAGAACGCAAGCACCTCGATATCGGCGTCGAGAGCGTCGAGGATGTACAGGTGCTGATCAATGAAATGGACCTGTTCACCCTGGTCAAGAACCTGCTGGACAACGCCATCCGCTACACCCCCGAAGGCGGGCGCATCGACCTTTCGGTGGAGCGGGACGGGGACAGTGCACGGCTGCAGGTCAGGGATTCGGGCCCGGGAATCGCCGAGGACGAGCAAGCGCGGGTGTTCGATGCCTTCTATCGCTGCCTGGGGTCCGGTGAGGCCGGCTCGGGACTGGGCCTGTCGATCGTCAAGGCGATTGCCGAGCGCAACGGAGCACGGATTGCCATGGGCTTTGCGGATCCGCAGCAAAACAGCGGCTGGTGTTTTTCCCTGTGGATCAGGACCGGCTTGCCCGCTTAGGCACTGCGCCGCCCTGCCGCCCGCCTTCGCCCCCAACCGCCGAGGGCCGGGCACAGAGGCCATCGGCTCAACAGATTCGCTGCGGCCGGCCCGCTCCACCGCGGGCCCAGGCGCTCAGGTCGCGGCATCGTGGTCGCTCGCAGGCGTCGGATAACTGACATCCCGCAGCACGCCCATGTACCCCCCATAGAGATTGCCCTCCGGCAGCAGTTGCCGGGCCCGCAATTGCCGATGCACCGCATGCAAATGGTAGAACGGCATGCGCACATAAAGGTGATGTTCGATGTGATAGTGGATGGCGTGGGGGCCGAACAGGAAAGTCTGCCAGTTCGCCTGCACGATGCTGCGCGCGTTCTGGCTCTGGTCGGTGCTGACAGGCAACCCGGCGTGTTCCATGATCGCTCGCACCCGCCCCAGCAACGGCAACAGGGTAATGGCCGGCAGCAACCACAACCCCAGGTAGAGCCAGGGGTGCCCGGACCAGGCCAGCAGGCCGAACAGCAAAGCGTTGCTGGCCAGCATTGAACAGACCTCCCAGGCCATATAACCCGGGGACTTATCGACCTTGGGCATGATCGCCCGGTAGTCGCCCCGGGCGAACCTGAAAGCGCTGATGAAATAGCCCACGGCGCAGGCATCGGCCAATAGCCGCCTGACCAGCTGGCCCCTGGGCAGCGGGTAATCCCCCAGGCCAAAGACCACGATCACCGGGTCGTCATGCACCATCGGGTCTCGATGGTGCTTGAGGTGGCCCGCGCGGTAGGTCTGCATCGACAGAAACAGCGGGCCCGCGGCAAACAGTTGCCCCAGCAGATCGTTGAGCCTCTGTTGGCGCAACAGCACGCCATGGGCGCTTTCATGCATGATCACCGCCAGGGCCAGCTGGCTGCGGGCGATGACCAGCGCTGCCAGCAGGTAAGTCAGGGGGTGGGGCCAGAGCGCCGCGCCGACGAACGCCCCAGCGATCAAGCCCCAGTCGGCCAGCAGCGCCAGCAGGCTGATCCAGGGCTTGAGTACAAACAGCTCGGCGGCCGGGGCAAAAGCCTTCAGCGCCAGGTTGTCGCCGGCATGGGATTCAGGCTGGGACACGGGCAGTGCTTCCTTGTCGTTGGGTGGCCAGGGCACACGCCAGGGCCAGCAGCACTCCGCCGGCCACATCGATCAGCGTGTGTTGTTTGAGGGTCAGGGTCGACAGGCAGACAAGCAGGCCGACAATCGCCGTCAGCCATCTGCAAGGGCGTGCCCAGAGCGCACGGCAGGCCAGGCAGGTCACCGCCACATGCAGGCTGGGACATCCATTGGACGGCAGGTCCAACTGCCACATCCGGGCCAGTCGCTGCTGCAGGAATGCACTGTCGAGCGACCCGATATCAGGCCGGGGCAGCAGTTCGGGGAACAGCCAGAAGCACAGGATGGCCACTGCAAAGGCGATCCCGGTCGCGTTCCTGAAGGCCCTGAATGCCTCGGTGCTGGCATAGGCCGCCGCCAACAGCACAAAGGGAAAGAACAGCACGTACAGCCACCACGACTGAGCCACGAACGGGATCATCGAATCCAGCGCTGTGGCCCAGCTGTAGCGCGGTGTAACCAGGCGCTGCAAGCCGATGAACAGGCACAGCCCCAGCAGCAATCCCAGGCACGCCAGCAGCGCCTGTCGATACTGGGTCTCCCGGTTCAGGCGTTGCAGGAAATGGCCCATGACCGCTCACCTAATGAATGCATGCTGGGATGTCGGGCAGTGCACAGCGGCGAACTCACAGGCTGAGCAAGCGGCCGACCCAGGCGTCGATCCGCGCCTGGGCCTGCTCGCGGCCTGTTGCAGCAGGCGCAGCGGCGACCGCTGCCGCCAATTGCTGCGCCGCCCGAGCCACCTGGCCGCGAAAGTCGGCGCCGTCGCCGCGCCAGGTGACGACCCGGTGCAGCACCTGCAACTGCGCGGCGCGGGCCGCATTGGTAGCCTGCTCGGGCTGGTCGCTGAGCACCAGGATGATGGGCCGTTGATAGACCCTGGCAATCGACAGCGCGGCCATGCCCGGCGCCGACACCATCACCTGCGCCTGCGCTGCGCGACTGGCCCAGAGCGGGTCGACCGCCAGCCAGCCCGGGCGTCCGGCGTAGCCCTCGCCCACCCGATGCGCATCCAGCCCGGCATCGGCCAGGCCCGCACTCAAGGCATCGGCCAGAGCGGGCTCGCGAAAATGCGGGTTGAGGTACACCGCCGCGCCGGCCACGGCATCTGCCGGCAGCTCACAGGCCAAGGCCACCGGAGTCGGCAGGCGATACAGGGCCGGGGCCTGGCTGTCGTCGATCTCGTAGGCGAAGTCATGCTCGATGCTGGCCCGCGCCGCCGTGATCTGACGGCCGACGATCCAGCCGAACAACCGCCCGAACTGGCGCGGCCACATGCCCTGGAAATTGTTCAGCAGCGCCACCTTGAGGCTCGCCCCATACACATGCACGACCTTGCGCCGCCAGCCCGGCAACATGCCCATGTAGAGCAGCGCCGGGTGGAAGGAGTCGTTGATCACCCGGTCCACACTGCGCAGCCGACGTCCCAGGCGATGCATGTCCCGCAACATCCGCCCGGGGCGGAACAGGTAGTGCGCGACGTTGCGATTGGTGGCCTGGCGCAGCATGTTCTGCTCGCTGTCGAACTGCACCGCATAGTGCTCCGACAGCAGCCCGGCCTCGATCCCGAAGCGCTGCAAAAAGTCCTGCCCCTGCTGCGAGGTGGTCAGCACCTCGACCTGGGCCCCGGCCGCGCGCAGTCCATGCACCAGCAATTGCGCACGCATCAGGTGGCCACGGGCATCGGCAGTGGCCAGGTAGAGAATTCGAGGGCTCATCGGCGACGGCCGCCCACACCGCCCAGCACCCAGCCGGCGACGTACATCGCCAGTGCGCCGGTCACGCCAAAACTTGCGTCGACCCTGCGGATGTCCTTCAGCAGCCGTGCCAGATGCGCCGCCTCATGGGGCGCCACGATGCGCCGCAAGGTGTTCTCGCACAGTCGCACATGGGCTTTCTCGTCCGCCAGGACCCGGGCCAGCAGCGGGTACATTTCGTGCTCGGTGCCGATCACCGCGCAGTGGCGGCGCAGCACCCGCTCGGCCATCTGCTCGGCACAGAGCCCGGTGGCGTAGGCCGGCACCAGCAAGCCCTGTTCGAAATGCACCGCGTAGCGATGGGCCAGGCGCTGCCAGCGCAAGATCTTGCGTCGGCTGAGCCAGTCCGGCTCCAGCCGGGATTCAGCGTCATCCCCGAGTTCCCCCAGGGCTTGGGCAAACAGCGCCACATGCCGGCGTTCATCGGCCAGGTGACGCTCGACCTGCTGCTCGAGCCAGGGCGGCGACTGCGGCAGCAACTCTTCCAGCAAGGTGCGTTCGGTCGCATCCTCGCCGGCCAGGTACATGCGCAGCAACAGGCGCTCCCCCCGCACGCTGCGATGCAGGCGCCGCAGCGCGGCGCGCTTGATGCGGTCCACCAGGCGTGCCTGCAGCGCTCCCAGGCCCTGGGCCGGGGGTATGCCCAGGCAGCTGAAGCCCTGCTCCGTGACGCGGTGTTCAATCACGGTCATTGTGCGGCCTGTGGGGCAGCGTCACTGACCGCTGCGGCTGCGGCCACTTGCGAGCTGCGGTGCCAGGCCAGGATCAGGCCAATGAAACTGTCACGCATGAAAGCCGAGCCTGCGACGCTGGCCGTGGGAAAGCTCTGTTCTCGGCCGTTGTAACGCAGGTAGCCCTGGCCGTTGACCGCCCCCAGTTCCAGGCTGTCGCGCTTGTTCAGGCCGCGCTGGCGCACCTCCTGCAGCAAAGGGCTGTCCTCAAGCCCGAAGACAAACAGCTGGCGCTGCACCACCCATTGCGGAATCTGGCTGCTCAGGGCCTGCAGATCGAGGTTCCAGGTGCCCTTGGACAGCACCTGGTCGAGTTCGGCATCGCCCGGTTGCGATGAGGTGAAGCTGGCGCGCATCAGCGACTTGGACGCACGACCGACGCCCAGGCCGATGGTGATGTCGTCGGCCGCAGGGTTCTGCGCGTCACTGGGACGCACCACCACAAAGTAGCTGGCCACTCGTGCAGCGATGGACGGCTGCGCCAGGACCTTGCGAGCCTGCTCGGCACTGAACAGCACCCGCTCGCCACTGCCCTCGCGGACGCTGATGCGATACGGGTCGAGAACGATGTCACTGAAACTGCCACGCACCGGCGCGTGCACATAGGTATCGGACTTCCACACCTTGCCCGAGCGCCGCAGCAGCACCAGCAGATTCAGTGGCACGCGCTGGCCATTCTTGGCGACGCCGCTGCCATGCAGCAGCACGTCGCCGATCACCGTCTTGCTGTCATGGCCGGTATCGGCGCCGATCACGATGGAATGGGTTTGCGGGTCGACACTGGCCTGGGCATCCACCACGTCCAGGGCGATGCGGTTGCAGTTGCGATCGTTGCTGGTGGAGGTTGCACAGCCGCTGTCCGAGGCGAAGTGATACACCCCGCGACCGTTGAATTCGGCAGGTGCGGCACTGGCCTGGCCACCCAGGGCCAGCAATGCCAGGCACGCCATGGAGTAACCAAGAGAGGCAAGCGAAGGTATTTTCATCGGAACTTCCTGTAGGCACGCAGCCTGCGTGCAACGGTACGCGCGAGGCGGATCAATCCAGGTGACGGTGATAGGACAGGGCTTCACTGTGCCGGGCGCTGGCGCGACCGACGCTGATTCCCAGGCCACGGACCACGGCGCCGGCGGTGTCGAGCAGCGACATACCGATCACCACCGCCATCGCCCCCAGGCGCCGGCCCCCGCGTACCGGCGGCAAGTCCTGATGGTTGAGGGCGCGCAGGCTGTAGCCCAGGCGACCAGCCATCACGCACAAGGGGCCGATCGGCCCGCTGCGTGCCAGCCATTGCAGCCAGCCCGGCATATAGGCGCGGACCAGATAGGGCGTCAGGTCGACACTGTCGCCGCCCCTGAGCCAGCGCAGCTTGACCACCTCGCCATGGCTGTCGGGCAGGCGATGTTCGGTGTGGGCGCCCGACGCATAGGCAACCGCCACGCCTGCGGCTTGCAGACGCAGCCCCATGACCTGGCAATGGGCGCGGTAGACGCCGTCGAGCGGTTCGTAGCGGTACTGCTCGAAGGTGTCACAGCGAAAGGCCACGTTGTTCGCATAGAAGTTGCGCGTGGCGCCGGGGCACAAGGGGCTGGGGAAATACATGAAGTCGATGGCGGTCAGGGCACTGCCGGTGACGCTTGGCGCATAACTGGTGCGGCCGGCGACAGCGAGCGGCGCATCGGCCTGGGCAAAGGGCTGCAGCAGCTGCTCCAGCCATTGGTCGCAGGGAATGCAATCGGCATCGGCAAAGACCACGTACGCACAGCGTGCCTGGTCGACCGCGTCGAAGCCGACATTCTTGGCATCGTAGTAACCGGTCCGGCCATCGATCTCGATAAAGTCCAAGGGCCGTCCGGCCAGTGCGCACAACGCCTGGCGTGCCGGTAGATCGAGGCCGTCATGGGTGATGATCCACTGGCCAAGCGACTGGGGCGAGACGCTCTGTCGGGCCAATCGGGCAAGCAGCCGTTCGAGGCTGTCCAGGGCTTTGGCCCCATCCTTGCCGCCACGCAGATTGTTGGTCTCCAACACCAGCGCAGTGGCGGCGGCGATATCCTCCAGGCACTGGCCCGCGTCGTCGCGGCAAGGCAACGGCGACATCCGGTTTGTCGTTTCTTGGCTATCCATTTCGCTGTGTCTCTGAATAAAGCGGGGATGCTCAGCCACCTGCAGAACAGGCCTGGCGAACCGCTCGGGGCGCGGCACGGGCGCAATCACAGCATTATTTCCGGGATTATTCAAACCCGGCCTGCCCCCCATCGCCTCACCCAAGTCCCTACCCCGCATGCTCTTTTCGAGGTCAGGCGACCCCGATCGACACTGGAAGAATCAATAGCACTTCGCTACTGTCACGACCATTATTCGCCAGTGATGGCCATCGAACCGGCCCGCGCGCGCTCCAGATGACGGCCTCGAATCGGAGTCAAGCCCCATGGAAGTCAGACCTCTTGGCGCAATAGAGCTGGAGTTGCTCAGCCAATTCGAAAAAGTTGTGCACCAGTACCGCCCCCTGATTGCCAAACAGAAACCTGGGAAAGAAAAGCCCGGCACTACGAATAAATATCGCCAGAAAGGCGATCAGGCAAAAACCAACGGCGCAAAAAAAACTGCCCCCAAGAGCAAATCCAACAGCCCAGAGGCGCCGACAGGGCATAACGAAAACCGCCTGCACGCCCTGATCGAGGCCAGCCCATTTCTACTGCCGACCCAAGGCCTGTACCCGGGCGGCGTTTTTCTCGATGCCATCATCAGCAAACTGCCACTTCCAGGTCGGTTGGTCAGTGATTTCGCCTTCATAACCATCAGCCGCAGAAGCATCAAGATCGTTCTGATTGAAATCGAAAGCTCGAAAAAGAAAATATTCAGGAACTCGTTTCCCTTCGGCTTCCACAGCGATGCACGAGACGCCATCGACCAGGTCAAGGAATGGCAGAAAGAACTGAGCGCCAGCTACCAGCGCAGCAGCCTGGTGCAACTGCTCGCGCCACTCTTCGACCTGTACCCCTACACGCTTCATGACCAGGACGGCCGGACCTTAGACAACCTGGACATCCACATTGATTACCTGTTGGTTGTGGGGGATCAACGGATCGATACCCCTCAGCAACAGCAACTGATCGATAAGTTGTACAAGGAACAACACATCCTGCTGATGGGCTATCCGGCCATGCTCGATGAAATAAAAATGGCGCCGGGCGCCGCCAACACTCTGAATCTGAGCAAAAGAACCCCGCACATCATCACCGCTGGCAACCCTGCACCCCTCATTCACAAAACCCGATTGTTCAAGCTGCCTGACGCTGCCGCTCAAGCGCATTACACCGATGAGGACTGGCTCCACATCAGGGCTGCGGGGCTTGAGTCCCATGTGGTTGTGCGCGAACGCTCACTGTCGATCGAGGTTCATCCCGAAGGCCTGCGCAAGATGTTCTATCGCTCGGGCGGAAGCTGCGAACATCCCGGATGCAGCGAGCCGATCATGCTGCTGGGCCGGGTCCACTGCGACCCGCTGAATATCTACACCATGCACTGGAACACTCAAGGCACCCACATAGAGTATTGCTGGGATCTTCTGGGGCTGTTCTGCCCCCAACATGCAGAGGCCATCAGGCATGGCCCCAAGTTCTATTGGGGGATTGCACCCGAGTGCCCCCTGCTGCCGCCTGCCGAGTCAATCGGCAGATACCGACAGGATGTCGACTTGATGTATCGAGCCTATTTCCGCGCCTCGAACACCCGTCTCATCGACGAAATCATCCGTGTCCTGCGTATCCCTGAAAGCCTGTTGGCGCGCCTGGGCGAACGCTTGCGCAAGGAACTGACGTTCCTGGTATCCACCCGACGGCAGATCAGGGGGGCTGCGGAAATAATCACCGACTACTGGGGGCTGAACCCGGAAAGACGCTGCTATCAGTATCGGGCCGAGCATATCAAGCGTTCTCCCCGAGTTGCCTGGTGGCATCGCATCGGCTTGCTGCAACCGGAATACCCGGAGGATGATCAGGCCCCTCTGGTTCCCACTGTGTTTGACCGAGCGTTCATCGAGCACCTGGTAACTGAGTTCGGTCACCTGGCGCCCTGCGCCATAAAAACCGCCTGTACCGGCGAGATTGCTGGTTTTCTCCAAGCGTTAGAGCGTCGTTGATCCACCGGCAACAAGCTGGCGGGCCGCGCTTCAATTGCACGCCCGCACTCGCCAATAAGAGGTGCAAATGAGTTCGATCTATCTGGTGGTCGCCCTGGGCGCCGTGGTTGCAGGTTTCGTACAAGGGCTCTCCGGATTCGCCTTCGGCATGGTGGCGATGTCCTTCTGGGCCTGGGTGCTCGATCCAAAGCTGGCCGCCATCCTGACGGTCTTCGGTGCCTTGCTGGGCCAGGTAGTAGCGGCAATCTCGGTACGTCGGGGCTTTGATCTCAAGCAGTTGCTGCCCTTTGTCCTCGGCGGCCTGCTGGGCATTCCCCTGGGAGTAGCGCTGCTGCCCCAGCTGGACACCCACGCCTTCAAGGCAGCGCTGGGCACCTTGCTGGTGCTCTGGTGCCCGCTGATGCTGATGACCAAGAGGCTACCCGTGATCACCTTCGGCGGCCGGCTGGCCAATGGCGGCGTGGGTTTTATCGGCGGCATCATGGGCGGGATCGGCGGTTTTACCGGCACCCTGCCGACGCTCTGGTGCACCCTCAGGGGATATGACCGTGATACGCAGCGCTCGATCATCCAGAACTTCAACCTCTCGATGCTGCTGGTGACCATGGGCTCCTACCTGGGATCCGGCATGGTGACGCGCGACATGTGGCCGATGTTCGCCATCGTCGCCCCGGCCATGCTGATCCCGACCTTTCTTGGCACCCGGATGTACTTCACCATCAGCGATGCACGCTTTCGCCAGGTGGTCCTCAGCCTGCTGACCGTTTCGGGTGTCGCCCTGCTGGCTTCCTCGGTGCCCCGCCTGCTGAGCTAGCGCCGCCCCTATAATGCGCAGCCAGGTCCACTCGCGCCGAACGCCTGGAAGGCAAAGACACCTGCCAGACCACCTGCCGACAACCCACTGAAATCCATATGACCGATTTGATTGAAGAGCTCGAAAAACTGCGCGGCAGGGACCTGCAACTCTATGCCGCAGCCTGTCTGCGCGACTATTGCGAGATCAAAGCCATTCATCACATTGCCATCGATGAACTGCTTGAGCACTTGATGGCCTACCCCACCGCTAGCCCCATCAGCAGTTGGCAGCAACAGGGAGCACTCCTGGCGCTCAATGGCAGGGGAGATGAGCTTCCACAAACACTGGCGGCGCAGGTGAAAGCCAACGACCTCCAGGAGTTCAGCACTCTTGTCGACAGCGCCGTAGAAGTCGGGATCGTGGATCTCTACGGCGCACACACCGAGTCGCCCTTGCAGTTTCTATTGAAAATGCTGCGCATCTTCGAAAAAAACCGATTCAACCTGCCAGCGCGTCCCTGAACCATAGACACCCAACACCCGCCGCCCTCGACAGCGACGTGATCAGCCAGGAAGTTCTACATGAGCAATGAAGCCACCAGCGCGATCTTTCACAAGATCGTCTTCTCCCTCGAACAGGATGCCGATGGCTACCCACCCTACTCCCATGAATCGCTCTGGGGCATCAAGGAAGGCGACGACACCTACATCATCGATAACACCCCCAACTACCTGTACGGCCTCAGCAAAGGTGACCTGGTGAAAGTGCGGGTGGAAAACCAGGAGCTGATCGGCGCCACCATCATCAAACAAGGAGGCCACAGCACCCTCCGGGTCTTCGCTGGAACCCCCCAAGCCAAAACCGCAATAGCAGGAAAACTGCGGCAGTTGGGCGCCAGTTGCATTCTGACTCAGGGGTTGTCGCTGTTCTCGGTGAACATTCCCCCGGACTGCAGCTTCGAAGCCATAGACACCTACCTCGCGGCCCTGGCCGACGGGGACAACATTGCCTACGAAGACGCCTGCCTGCAGCATGAGGGGATTGACTTCGAGCGACAGTCCGAGTGCGCGTCACTGGCCTCGTTGCGACGGTTGACGCACTAGCCATGGCGCTTGCCGGGGCGGGGCCGAGCTGCCTCATTCGCGGCTCACCCACAGCAGCAGCCCAGTACCGGGCAGCGTGCCTGCCCCTGCCAAGCAGGCAACAGCGTCCTGCATGATTCGGCGCCGCGATGCCTCAGGCTATCCCTCAAGCAAACGCCGCCGCGATAAACGCCTCCAGGGCCTGCTCCTCGAGGATCTCGATGGAGAAGTGCCCGAAGCGCTTGGGCAACCAGATGATCCGCGCCCCGGAGGGAGATTGCAGGCTTTCCCGGGCCAGGGGCTGGCCGTTTTCATCTTCCGGCTGAACTCCGGCGAGTATCAGTTCGTCGTAGGCCTTCTCGATGTCCGGCGTCGAGTAGCAATGACGGTAGATCATCCCCTCCCCTGCAGAGTCCAGCAGCTGCCTGAGGTTTCCCGCCAGCGGCTGCACCAGCATGAAACGCTCTTGGCCGATCAGCGCAATCGCGTAGCGCACGTGCAGGCCGCCTCTTTCCCAGACCTGGGTGGTGGAGATCCTGGCCTGGAGTATCTGCGCATAGTAGGCACAGGCTTGCTCGAGATCGTTGACCAAGACATCCACATGACTGAACTTGAGTTCCATTGCGCGCCTCCCGTTGAATCGATGCCCATGGTAAACAAGGCCCTTGGGCAAGCCGAGAGGGCTCATGGAAAATTGTCCGGCTGATGCTGCTTGCCCCATGAACAAGACGCGGGCTGATGTTGAGATTGTCCAATCCCCGACCGAGGCCAGCAGGACATCTGGGCCAGGCCCTTGGCGTTTTCCGGAGCGCTGTACCGTGCGCTCTCGAATATCGATCAGCATGAGCCGTCGGTAGCAGACCAGGCCGCGATCGCCTGGCCACTTCAGGGCATGCCGTACGGATCCAGGGAATCTGGTTTGCGCCACTGCAACGGCTATTGCCTGGCGCTCAGCCAACGGCCGATCGCTCGGGAACGTCCTGGCTGAGGAGGCCGCGGCCTTGCCAGCGAGCGCACATGAGCCAGCGACCTCGGCACGCCTCGGGCATTGCTGGATGAACGCGGCCAGTCAGGCTCCTGTTCGACAGACGAACAGCCGTCAAGGCAGACCACGGGCGGATCATCAACAACACTCAGTTGGGATCCGTGGAGAGCGGCCTCAATCCCGATACGACGAGACGGAGTGAGCGCTAAGACGTGTCCGACGCAGTGTTGGCAGCTTCCCAAAACAGGACTCCCCGCCTTTCAGCAATCCGCCTTGAAGACCTCGACACCGTACTCTCCCAAGTCAGGAACTGTCGCATCGCTGTCCGGCAGGCCCAGGGAGAACTTCACCGGAAAACGCACGCTGATCGCCCGTTCCTCCGGCAGCGGGCGGATGGTTCCACGAGCCTGGACGTGGGGGTCGTCGAACAGTTCGCTGGCCGTGAGCAGCGGCGAGAACGGCAAGTCGTGGCCAGCGAAAGCCTGGCTCCATTGCTCCAGGGTACGGCTGAGGAACACCTCCCGAAGCAGGGCATTGACCTCCTGCTTGTGCCCGAAGCGGCTCATGCGATGGGCGAAACGCTCATCCCTGAGTCGCGGAAACTCATCACCGAGCACCTCGCAGAGAGTCAGCCAGAACTTGTTTTCCAGGATGCCCATGGCCAGGTAGCGGCCGTCGCGGGTCGGGAAGATGTCGTTCTCCGGCAACACTGTCGGCGAGGCCAGCGGCTGGTCTTCGAACCCTCGGGACAGCCAGGCCATGTGCGCGGTCCAGGACAGGATGGCGTCGTGCACCGACACATCCAGGTGCTGGCCGACACCCTGCTGCCGCGCGCTCATGATCGCCACCGACAACGACAAGGCCGCGTAGGCCGAGGCGGCATAGTCCGAGAGCCGCACCTTGGGCCGGGCGATCTTGTCCTCGACCTGCACCGGGATCGACCAGTAGCCGGCCATGGCCAGGTAATTCAGGTCGTGACCGGCATGGGCGGCATAGGGGCCGCTCTGGCCAAAACCCGAGATCGAACACAGGACCAGCGCCGGGTTGACCTCGGCCAGCTCCTCGTAGCCCAAGCCCAGGCGCTGCATCACCCCGGGCCGGAAACCTTCAACCACCGCGTCGCACTGGCGCACCAGTTCAAGGAACGCGGCTTTGTCGGCCGGGTCCTTGAGGTTCAGGGCGATCGAGCGTTTGCCCCGGTTGAACTGGGCGAATACCGCATTGCCCAGCGCCCGGGAGCTGTCGCCGGTACCGGGCTGCTCGACCTTGATCACCTGCGCGCCCAGCTGCAACAACAGCGAAGTGGCATGGGGCCCGGGGAGCAGCTGGCTAAGGTCGATGATCTTGACGTCCTTGAGGCAGGACCATTGCGGCTTCATGTTGTTGCTCCTTATCGAAGGGACACACCAGGGCAATCCAGCAGTACGGCGAACAGCGCCAGCGCCGCCAGCAGGCTGGCGCCCAGGCTGAGAAACAGGATCGGCAAAGGGTTGCAGGTCGGGCCCTGAGCGGCGATGCCCCGGCAGGCGCGGCGGTAGCAGCGGCCCTGCTCGAGCAGGATCGCCAGTGCCAGGAACACGGCCAGGGCGCTGACGGCTGCGACCAGTGACGGGTGCCGTGGCCAGCAGCGCAGGGCCAGGGCGGCGACCAGCAGCAACAGCACCTGAGTCCGGCGCCAGGCCAGTGCGGTGCGCTCCGGTTGCAACGCCGCGTCGTTCACCCCCGCCCCCAGAGCGCCGCGAGTACGCCGGTGACCAGCAGCGTGCAACCGAGGGACAGCAGCGGCGTAAGCAGCGACACCGGCAGCGCTTCCTCACGCCTGAGGGCCCGTTCCACCCGCAACCAGCGCCAGAACGCCCCCAGGCTGAGCAGCAAGCTCAGGCTCAGCAGGCCGAGCACCAGCTGATGCTTGATCGCGGCGCCGAACACTTCCAGGGTGAAGGCCTCGACGGCGATGCCGCTGGCCAGCAGCGCCAGCGCGGTACGAATCCAGGCAAGAAAGGTGCGCTCATTGGCCAGGGTGAAACGCGGGTCGGGCTCCCGCCCCGGCCCCAGCAGCCAGCGGCTCAGGCCGGACGAGACAGCGTTGGGCTTCATGCAGCGGACTCCTGTTGGGGCGGGGCCATAGCACTGACGCAAGGCCTTGAAAAACAAACTATTAGTATTGCAACGGGGCCAATAAACAGGTCATATGAGGACCGTGGTGCCATCCTAATCAGGCGTTCCGGGCTCCACCAATATCGTCTTTCGATACTCCCCATAACGCTCCGGCATGGCCGCGGAAGCTCCCCATGACACTGAAACAACTGCGCTACCTGATCGCGATTGCCGAGGCCGGAAGTTTCTCGTCGGCGGCCCGCCGGGCCTACATCGCCCAACCGGCGCTGAGCCGGCAGATCAACCTGCTGGAAAACGAACTGGAGATACAGTTGCTCGAACGCCTGCACGACGGGGTGAGTCTCACCGATGCCGGGCGCCGCCTGTACGAGATCGCGCGTTCGGTGGTGCAGACCATCGACTCGGTCAAGGATGAACTGGAGTCCACCAGGGGCAACCCCAAGGGGCGCGTGGCCATCGCCATACCGGTCACTGCCTCGGCGCTGCTGCTGCCACTGATCATTACCCGCGCCAGCGAGAAGTTTCCGGGTATCGAGCTGACCGTGCGCGACGGCCTGAGCCAGGAAGGCGGTGAAGCCATCGAGCTGGGCAAGGTCGATTTCGGCGTGGTGCCCAATGCCGAGGAACTCGAACACGTGCATGCCGAACCGATCTTTACCGAAGATCTGTACTGGCTGAGCCTGCAGGCGGCGGACAGCCCCGACGACACCATCCCCCTGAGCAAGGCGGTCAGCAGCCGCCTGGTGATGGCGCCACGAGCCAGCTCGCACCTGCGTCGGCGCCTGGAGCAGGCGGCCATCGAGGCGGGGCTGGAACTGAATGTGTTCTACGAACAACAGACCGCCCAGGGCCTGAGCAGCCTGGTGCGCGCCGGGCTGGCCGCGACCATCGGCAACTGGCCGGCGGTGGAAGAAAGCCCGCAGCAGATGGCCCGGCGCATCGTCGAACCCAGCGTGCGCCGCACGGTCTCCCTCGCCTACTCGACCCACAAGCCGCTGACGTTTGCCGCCTCGTGCATGCGCGACCTGGTGCGCGCCCTGCTGATCGAAGTGGTGCAGTCAGGGCGCTGGAAAGGCGAGTTGATCGAACGGGCGCAGGATCTCTGATCCCGTCAGCTCTCTAGCACCACAGCCGGTTCCCGCTGCTGGCGGCGCTTGCACGAACGCTGCGGGTTCATGGTCAGCAGGCCCAGCAGGCCGGCGACGATCAAGATTGCGCCGCAGACCATAAAACCGTGGGCATAACCCTGCCCATCGATGCCCTGGGCGTTCTGCACCAGAAAGCCGGTGACCACCGGCGCCGCCAGGCCGGCCAGCGAGCCGCAGGCATTGCCGATTGCCAACATGCTGCCGCGTTGCCCGCTGGGCACCACTTCCGCGAGCATCGCAGGGCCGATCGAGTACATCACCAGGGCCAGGCCGCCGCTGAAGGTCAGGCAGGCGATGCGCTCGGCCAGCGACAATCCCGGCAGCACCAGCGCTGCGGCGAGAATGCCGCTGAGGATCAGGCACAACGAGACGAACACCCCGCGCGCCAGCCGTGATGGCAAGCCCCGACGCAGCAGGCGCTGCGACCACCAGGCCATGACCAGGCTCAGCGGCGTGGTCACCAGCACGAACACCACGAAGATCCGTCCAGCGTTCAGCGAGGCCATGCCCAGGCCTTTCTCCAGGTAGGCCGGGACCCAGGTCAGGGTAAGGGCCAGGGACCAGTTGGCGGCGAAGTGGCCAATGTAGTTGCCGATCACGGTCGGGTCGCTCAGCAGGCGCCGGTACGGCACTCGCTCCTCGGCCACGCCCGTACCCAAGCCGCCAGGGACCACGTTGTCCAGCTGCCCTTCCTGGCCCAGGCGATACCAGGCCGCACACCAGACCAGGCCGATGGCCGCCAGCACCAGGAAATTGCTGCGCCAGCCGTAGTGCAGGCTCATCCAGGGAATCAGCAGACCAGCCACCAGCAGTCCCATGGCGCTGCCGGAATGCAGCAAGGCCACCGGCAGGCTGCGCTTGCTGTCGGGAAACCATTTGTACAAAGCGTGGGTGGCCACCGGCGAGGCCGGCCCTTCGCCGATGCCCAGCAACACCCGGCAGGCGACTATGGTCCACAACGAGGTGGCGAACAGCATCGGCAACTGCACCAGGGCCCAGAACAGGCCCATGCCCAGCAACAGGGTGCGGGTGGGTTTGCGGTTGGCCATGAACCCCCCGACCACCGCGGAAATCGAAAACAGCCAGTGCAAGGCCCCGCCGATCAGGCCGAACTCCGCGGGCGTCAGCGCCAGCTCTTGCATCATGGGCACGGCGACCAGGCCGATGACGACCTTGTCGAGGAAATTCACCAACATCATCACCGCCAGCAACCCGGCAATGGTCCAGGCGGCTTTCGGGCGGTAGTCGGATTCGATGCCGAGCATGGGATACCTCTGATTATTGTTCTTAGGTAGAAGTCGCCCGCCGTTTCGGCGGGCGCAAGCGCGAGGGCTCAGCCGGGCATCAGGATACCCTTGGCGATGGTGTTGCGCTGGATCTCGCTGGTGCCGGTGAGAATCCGCATCATGCGGGTGGCGCGGAACATCCACTCTACCGGGTTGCCGCGGATCAGCCCGGCGCCACCGTGGACCTGCACCGCGCGATCGACGATGCGAAACGCCGCCTCCGAGGCATACAGCTTGCACATCGGCGCCTGGGTACGGATGTCGCCACCGGCATCGTTCAGCGCCGCGGTGGCGTACATCATGCTGCGCGCGGCCAGCAGCTCGGTGGCCATGTCGGCGATCATGTGGTTGACCGCCTGGAACATGGCGATCGGCTTGCCGAACTGGGTGCGGGTACGGGCATGCTCGATCGACAGGTTCAGCGCCAGGCCAGCCATGCCAAGCATGGTCGGGCAGTGCAGCAGGCGGTTGAGAGTGATGCGCCCCATTGCCAGCTTGAAGCCTGCGCCCTCCTCGCCAATCAGGTTCTCCACCGGCACCCGCACTTCCTTGAGCTCGATGTTGCCGTGGCTGCCGGCGCCGGACATCACCTGGTAATCCGCGTCGATCCGCACACCCGGCCCCTTGAGGTCGACGAAGAACGCCGAGATGCCTGCCGCGCCCTTGCCCTGTCCAGTCACCGCCAGCAACACGGCAAAGTCCGCGTAGGGCGCGCCGGAGATATAGCGCTTGGCGCCATTGAGCACATAGTGCTCGCCGTCACGCACCGCGCTGGTCTTGATCGCGCTGGCGTCGGAGCCTGCCTCGGCTTCGGTCAGGGCAAAACACACGGCCTTTTCCGCCCGACACACCGGCTGCAGGAACTTCTCGATTTGCACCGGGCTCGCCACCTTGAACAGATGGCCGATCCGTGGCGGGCCGCTCAGCTCACCCAGCACATGGGGCGCGAGCATCGCACCGGTGAGGATCGCCGCCTCCTTGACCGCGCACAGGTCGACCACGCTCAGGCCCGCGCCGCCGAGGTTCTCCGGAAGCATGACGTTATAGAACCCCAGCTCGCAGGAGCGTTGCCAGATATCGGCAAGAATCGCCTTGGGATGGGCTTCGCCCCACTGCAACCCTTCTTTCTTTTCCAGCGGGATAATCTCGTCACGGATGAAGGCTTGCATGTCGCGGATGATCCGTTGGGCTTTTTCGCTCGGCTCAATCATTTCGGTTCTGCTCCTGCGTCAGATCTTGCGCTGACTGTTTTTCCAGTAACCATCGCGGACCACTCGGCGCACGACCTTACCGTTGGGGTTCTTCGGCAATTCATCGATGAAGTCGACACTGCGCGGCTTCTTGAAGCCCGCCAGGTGTCCGGCGCAGAAGTCGATGACCTGCGCCTCGGACAGGCTGGCGCCCGGCTTGAGCACCAGCACCGCTTTCACCGCTTCGCCCCACTGCTCGTCCGGCACGCCGACCACCGCGGCCTCGAACACCTCGGGCAGGCGGTAGAGCACCTGTTCGACTTCGCTGGGATAAATGTTGAAGCCACCGGAAATGATCATTTCCTTCTTGCGGTCGACGATGAACAGGTAGCCCAGCTCATCCACCGTGGCCAGGTCGCCGGTGAGGTAGTAGCCATCCTTCATCACCTCGGCGGTCAGCTCCGGCGCCTGCCAGTAGCCCTGCATGATGTCAGCGCCCTTGACCACGATCTCGCCGATCTCTCCGGGCTGGATGTCCTCGAACTGTTCGTTGACCACCCGCAGGTCGGTTTCGAAATAGCAGCGCCCGCAGGAAGCCAGCAGACGGGTGTCGCCGTCCTTGACCAAGTGATCCTGTTCCGTCAGCACCGTCACCAGCGAGCAGGTTTCGCCGGCGCCATAACCTTGCGCGAGGATCGGCCCGAACACCTCGATCGCCCGTTCCACCAGGGCCGGGGCCATGGGCGCGGCGCCGTACATCACCAGACGCAGGCTGCCGAGGTCGAACCGTTCGACGCCAGCGAAATTGACCAGGCGATTGACCATCGCCGGCACCAGGAACAACCGTGTCACCCGTTCCTTTTCGATGGTGCGTAGCAGCAGTTCGTCATCGTAGCGTTCGATCAGCAGGTTGCAGGCGCCCACGGCAAGCAGCGGCATGATCTGCATGCCGCTGGCATGGGTGATGGGCCCGACGTGGGCCATGACATCGTCAGGGCCGGCGCCACGCACCGGGCTGGCCAGGCTCTTGCGCACCAGCGCCTTGCGGTTGCCGAAGCTCAGCATCGCCGCCTTGAGTACTCCGGAACTGCCGGAGGTGTAGTGCAGCACCGCCAGTTGGTCGTCGTGGGGGTCGCTGTGCACCTCACGCTCGTCGCCCATGTCGAGGACTTCGCGGTAAGGAATGTCACCGCCCTCGTCGGCCAGCACGATGATCCATTGCAGATGCGGCAGCGCCTTGCGGTTGGCCGCCAGGGCCTGGGCCGCCACGGCGCCGGTAATCACCGCGACGCTGCGCGAGTCGTTGAGCACCCGGACGATTTCTTCCGCGGACAAGCGGGCATTGATCGGCACCTTGACCATGGCGGCCTTGTAGAAGGCCACCTCCGCCTCGACCAGCTCGACGCGGTTCATTGCCAGGATTGCCACGTGGGCGCCCGGCTCCAGCCCGAGCTGCAGCAGCCCCGAGGCCAGACGGTTGCTGCGCGCCTCAAGTTGCGCGTAGGTCAGGCGCTGTCGGCTGTCGACGACCGCCTCATGATCAGGCCAGTACCGCGCACTCCGGCTCAGTATTTTTCCAAGGTTCACTTTCTTATTCTCCGAAGCAGAACGGGGTGCGCCGATCTTACAAGTGGAGAAAAAAAGCTCGCCAATACAACTCTTGCGGGGTCACCCATAACAAAATGGGATGGCCCCGGCCTACAGCCACTCCTGGATGTTGCGCTCGCAGGCTTCGTCCTTGAACAGTTCGATCAGTCGGTTGCAGACCGGTGACAGGTAGCCGCCGGCCCGGGTGACCAGGCCGATACGGCGGCGCAGGTCAAGGCCGTCGAGCTGCAGATTTAAGGGCTCGAGCCCGGCAGCACGGGTCATGCGCCCGCAGCGCGACAGGGTCAGGGTGGGGGTGCCGACGATCAGCTGGAACAGGGCTTCGCTGCTGAAATCGGCTTCGATGCGCAGGGTCGGTGGCGGCATGCCCTGCTTGAGAAAGGCATTGTCCAGAGCCTGGCGGATGCTGATGTGGCCCTCCGGCAGCAACCACTGTTCACCTTGCAGGTCGCTGAGCTGCACCTGTTTTCTGGCCACCAGCGGATGCCCGGCGTCGGCCACCACGGCCAGGCAATCCTCGTACAGCACTTGCGTGTCGAACTCGTCGGTGGCCGCCGACAGTGGCATCACCGCCACATCGATCTCGCCGTCACGCAACAATTCCAGCAACTCGCTGGCCAGGCGCCGGCGCATGCGCAGCCGGGCCGCCGGGCGCTCGCGCAACAGCCGGCGGCAACTGGCGACCACCAGCGCATCGGGCAGCGACGGCGAGTACCCCAGGCGCACACCGCCCTGTTCGCCGCTGCGGATGCTGCGCATCTCCGCCAGGGCATCGTCGTAGTCGCGGCTCAGGCGTCGGGCCCGGGCCAGGAACAGTTCCCCGGCCTGGGTCAGACGCATGCCGGTGGAGGTCCGCTCGAACAGCATGACCCCCAGCTGGGTCTCGACCCGGCGCACCGCCTTGGTCAGCGAAGGCTGGGTAATGCCCAGTTGTTCCGCGGCCTTGCCCACCGTTCCATACTGCTGGACCGCGATGATGTACTCCAGGTCACGTACGTCCATGGCATTCCTCCTGGCTATGTATCTATAGCTATTGATGCATTGCGGACAGGTATATCGCGCTCTCAGACTGAATTCAATGCCGGCCCGCCAAAGGGCCGCAATGCAGGGGATAGGCGCTCCCCTCACGCTGTACCTCCAGGAGATAACAAGAATGAGTTGCAAAAGACCTGAGCACACCCACGTCGCGCCTTTTGGCCAACAGCTGTCCGCGGGCAAGCGGTTGCTACCAGCGCTGCTGCTGAGCGTTATCAGCGGTCATGTGTATGCCGCCACCGACACCAGCGACCCGATCCGCCTGGGCGTCATGCAGGGCTTTCCGCCAGCCCTGGACAAGCGTGTGAGCAAACAGAACGCCTTCGAGATGCCAAACCTGCGCTGGGCCCTGCGCAACGCCCGGGCCATGTCGCCCACCACCGGCATCCGCCGTGCCCCCAGCCCCCTGGCCCTGGAGGCCGGCGAGCCGGCCGCCCTCGATCAGTTGAAATTCAGCGTCGGCGGGCAATCGCTGTCGCTGGCCGACTACCTGCACGACAGCTTCACCGATGGTTTTATCGTGCTGCACCGGGGCAAGCTGGTGTACGAACGCTACCTGGATTCATTCGACCCGCAGCAGCCGCATATCTGGGCCTCGATGACCAAGTCCATCACCGGCCTGCTGGCCGCCGGGCTGATCGCCGAAGGCAAGCTGTCGCCCGGCGCCAAGCTGGCCAGCTATGTACCGGAACTGGCGGGCACGCCATTCGGCGAAGCCACGCTGCAAGAGAACCTGGACATGCAGGTCGCCGCCCAATATCCCTCGCAGGTGCCTCCGGACATCGGCCTGTTCGCCGCCGCCGGCATTCTGCCGCGCCAGGCCGGCATGCCCGACAACATCTACAGCTTCCTGCAGGTGGTCAGCCAGCCGCAGCCGGCCAACACCACACCGCTGTGGTTCTACCAGAACGGCTCGCCGGAAGCGGTGGCCTGGGCCATGCGCCGGGTCACCGGGAAAAGCTGGTCGGAACTGGTGTCGGAGCGCATCTGGTCGCGGTTCGCCGAGGAGGACGCCTACACCCAGGTCGATGCCCTGGGCACCGAGATGGCCAGCGGCGGCATGAGCAGCACCCTGCGCGATGCCGCACGCTTCGCCGAAGCCGTGCGTCGTGCCTGGACCGATCACCGCGACGTCTCGCCGTTTGCCCAGGCCGTGCAACTGGCCTTGCAGCCCAACGACAACCAGGCGTTGATCGCCAACAGCGCCAAGGCCAAGAGCCTGGCCGGCTACGCCTACCGGGACTACTGGTACCAGAAGAACGATGGCGAAGGTTCGATCGAGGCCGGTGGCCGGTTTGGCCAGAAGATCTACATCAACCCCAAGCGCGAACTGGTGATCGTGAAGATGTCTTCCGCCCCCGACCTGGCGCCACGCCCCACCAGCGCCGACGCCAGCGCCGCGCCGCGACCACAGGGCGATAGCAACGCCGCGTTCAACAGCATGCTCGGTGCGCTGCTCCCCGCACTCCTGTAACGCCACACCCGCGGCCGCTCCATGGAGCGGCCGGCCATGCCCCTATCGACCTCAAGGCACCCGGCCGCTGCCGCGCTGCGTGCTGCGGGTCTTCCTATAACAATAATGAAGAGGCAGCCACCATGAGCTCAGCCCGAGCCCACCACAAAATATCCAGTCATGGTCGCCAACTGGCCGGCCTGCTGTTGACGCCCCTGGCCTGTGCGTTGTGCGGTCATGCCAGCGCCGATGAATTCGCCTGGGGCGAGGTCAGCGGCCGCTACAACGGCAGCCTGAGCATCGGCGGCGTATGGAGCGCGGAGAAACCCAGTGCCGACAACATCTACCAGGGCAACGCCAACGCCATCGGTTATGGCAAGCCCGGCGAATTCAACTCCAGTGGCGGCCGCACCGGCGACGACGGCCGGCTGAACTTTCGCAAGCGCAACCTGGTGTCCTCGCCCGTCACCCTGCTCGGCGAGATGGAGCTGAACTGGCGCAACTACGGCGCGTTCATTCGTGGCAAGGCCTGGTACGACTACACCCTGAACAACCGCGCAGTGGACTTCGGCCACTCTTCCAATGGCTACAAGCCCGACAGCAAGCTGGACGACAGCCACTTCGACGAACTGGCCAAGTTCCAGGGCGTGGCCCTGCTCGATGCCTATGTGTTCGGTGACTTCAGCATCGCCGACCACCCGCTGAACGCACGGATCGGCAACCAGGTGATCAACTGGGGCGAAGGCCTGTACTTCCAGAACGGCATCAACGCCATCAACCCGATCGACGTCGCCGCGCTGCGCCGCCCGGGCTCCCAGGTCAAGGAGGCGCTGCTGCCGGTGCCCATGCTCTACGGCAACCTCGGCCTGACCGACAACCTGAACCTGGAAGCCTTCTACCAGTTGCAATGGCGGCGCACCGTACTCGAGGGCTGCGGCACCTACTTCTCGACCAACGACTTCATGCCCGAAGGCTGCTTCGGTGTGCCGCGCGCCAGTGCCAACGACCCCGTGGCCTTCGCCGAAGACCGCTTCATCCAGCGTGCCAAGGACAACGAACCGTCCAACGCCGGCCAGTTCGGCCTGGCCCTGCGCTACTTCGCCGACAGCATCGACACCGAGTTCGGGGCCTATGTCATGAACCTCCACTCGCGCACACCCTACTCCAGCCTGATCACCGACCTGCGTCCGGGCCCCGGCGCCGGCTGGATCGCCGGGCAACAGGCGACCAACGGCCGCTACTTCGCCGACTTCCCGGAAGACATCCGTATCTTCGGCCTGAGCTTCTCCACCAACCTGTGGGGCGCCTCGGTGTTCGGCGAGTACAGCTACCGTCCCAACCAGCCGGTGCAACTGTCCACCGGCGACCTGATCCCGGCCTTTGCCGGCAACCCGACGCAGATCGCCCAAGTGATCGGCCAGGACATCACCCTCGGCCAGGACGCGATCAATGCCGCGCCCGGTTCGGTCTACAACGGCTACGACCGGCGCAAGATTTCCCAGCTGTCGCTGGGCGCGCTCAAGTCCATCCCCCAGGTACTGGGGGCCGACAGCCTGAACCTGATCGGCGAGGTGGGCATGAAGTACATGCACGACCTGCCCGGCCTCGACGAACGACGCTATGCCAAGGCCGACACCTTCGGCTCCGACCTGGCCAGCGGCAATCCCGCGGGCTGTGCCCTCGGGGTGACGGAGGCCAGGTACCGCAAGCTCGGCTGCTCCAGCGACGGCTATACCAGCAGATTCTCCTGGGGCTATCGCCTGCGCGCGCAGTTGAACTACCCGGGCCTGTTGGCCGGGGTCAACGTCTCGCCCTTCATCGCCTTCGGCCAGGACGTCAAGGGCTGGTCCTATGACGGCACCTTCTCCGAGGACCGCCTGCTGGGCTCGGTCGGTACCCGCTTGGACTACCTGCAGAAATATTCCGCCGAGCTGTCCTGGTCCGGCAGCGGCAACACGCCGTTCGCCGCCACCGACAAGGACTTCGTTTCCCTCAGCCTGCGCATGGGCTTCTGAACGTGAGGACAATCATGAACACCACCCTGCTTCGCGCTGCCGCCCTGGGCAGCCTCCTCAGCCTGGCCAGCACCGTGGCCCTGGCCCAACTGGACAACGCCAGCGTCAACCGCCTGGGCCAGGACCTGACCCCCAGCGGCGCCGAGAAAGCCGGCAACGCCGACGGCAGCATCCCGGCCTGGACCGGCGGCCTGACCCAGGCCCCGGCCGGCTTCACCCCCGGCAAGGGTTATGTCGACCCCTTCGCCAGCGAGCAACCGCTGTACACCGTCAGCGCCGCCAACCTCAAGCAGTACGCGGCGCACCTCAGCCCGGGCTACCAGGCACTGCTGGCCAAGTACCCGGATTTCAGCATGCGGGTCTACCCCAGCCACCGCACCGCGGCCCTGCCGCAGAGCGAGTACGCACAAATCCGCAAGGAAGCGCCCGGCATCAGCCTGGCCGAGGGCGGCAGTGGCCTGGTCGGCTATGAAAAGAGCAGCGTGCCCTTCCCGATTCCCAAGACCGGGGTCGAAGCCCTGTTCAACCACTTCGTGCGCTACCGCACCGGCGGCTACCAGTACTACCCCACGGAAATGGTGGTGCAGAGCAACGGCAGCTTCACCCCGATCCGTCGCGAGGTGAAAGCGGTGATGGCCTCGGCCATGGGCAACCCGGAACCCAACCGCCTGTACTACTACCTGGGCAAGGTGACCTCGCCGGAAAGCGTGGCCGGTGGCCAGACCCTGATCCACGAACCCATCGACCAGACCCGCGAAGCGCGCCTGGCCTGGACCTACAACCCCGGGCAACGGCGCGTGCTGCGTGCGCCGGAGGCGGCCTACGACTCGCCGCTGGGCACTTCGGATGGCTTGCGCACCTATGACACCATCGACATCTACAACGGCGCCACCGACAAGTACGAATGGAAACTCAAGGGCAAGCAGGAACTGCTGGTGCCCTACAACACCTACCAGTTGGCCAACCGCGCCCTCAAGTACCAGGACATCATCCAGCCCAACCACCTCAACCAGGACCTGCTGCGCTACGAGATGCACCGCGTATGGGTAGTGGAAGCGACCTTGAAGCCGGGCGCGCGGCATATCTATGCCAAGCGCGTGTTCTACATCGACGAGGACAGCTGGGGCATCCTCGGCGCCGATCTCTATGACGGTCGCGGCGAACTGTGGCGGGTCCAGGAAGCCCATGCCCTGCAACGCTACGACGTGCTGTCGGCGATCCATGTCAGCGAAGTCGTCTATGACCTGCAGGCCCGGCGCTACGCGGTCTACGGCCTGGAAAACGAAGAGCGCAGCGCGCAGTTTGGCCTCACCGCCAAGCTCACCGATTTCAGCCCCTCGGCCCTGCGCCGCTCGGGCCGCTGAGCCCCCCCCCGGCTTGCCAGGATGGCGGTAACGCCATCCTTCCCCGCTTTTTGAGATACCCACGATGAATACCGCTGATTTTGCCGCTGGCCTGGCCCTGAGCCTGACCGCCCTGCTGCTCCCCACCGGCCTCTGCGCCACACCGCTGGCCGATCGCCTCGAACGTCCTTCCGAGGCGTCGGCCACCGCCCCAAGCGCGCCACTGAGCGATGTGCAGGCCGTGGGCGATCGACTGGTCATGGTCGGCGCCGACGGCCACATACTGCTGCGCCAGGCCGATGGCCAGGTCGTTCAGGCCAAGGTGCCGGTGGACCTGCTGCTGACGGCCGTGCACTTCGTCGACGAGCGCCACGGCTGGGCCACCGGCCACGACGGCGTGGTGCTGTACAGCGACGACGGTGGCAGCTCCTGGCGCAAGCAGTTGGACGGCACAGGGATCAATACGCTGATGCTCGAATGGGCCCGCAACGAAATCGCGCGCCTGGAGGCCGACCCGAAAGCCGACGAGCAGGTGCTGGAGAATGCACGCTTCGCCCTCGATGACATCAACGCCGGTGCCGAGGCCGGGCCGACACGGCCGTTGCTGGATCTGTGGTTTCGCGACAGCCGCGAAGGCTGGGTGGTCGGCGCCTACGGCACCGTGCTGCATACCACCGATGGCGGCAGCACCTGGGCCTACGTCCCTGGCCTGGACAACCCCGATCGCCTGCACCTGAACAGCGTGCTGGGCCTGGCCAACGGCGACCTGCTGATCGCCGGCGAAGGCGGCCGCCTCTATCGACAGGCCGCCGGCCAGTGGCAGCCAGCGCAGGTGCTGACCCCGGCCTCGCTGTACAAGCTGCTGCAACTGCGCGACGGCCAGGTGCTGGCCATGGGCTTTGGCGGCGTGCTGTTCGACAGCCAGGACCAGGGCCGGCACTGGCAGGCCGTGAACCTGCCTGGCCGTGGCCACCTGTATGGCGCCGAGCAGTTGCCCGACGACAGCCTGCTGCTCACCGGCCAGGCTGGCCTGCTGTATAGCCGCGACCTGCATCATTTCCGCGTCCTGCAACCGCGCAACAAGGCCGTGTGGCTGGGGGCAGCGGGCTTGCCCGACGGCGCCCTGGCCCTGGTGGGCAATCGTGGGTTGCGGGTGCTGCAGCACGACGAGCTCCAGGAGTACCTGCAATGAACGCCCTGGCCCGACAGCGCCCGCCGCTGAACACCCCCGAATCGTCCTTGATGAACGCCCTGGAGCGGGCTCTGTTCCATAACCGGGTAACCGTGCTGCTCCTGTTCCTGCTGGTTTCCCTGCTGCTGGGCTACAAGGCCCTGGCGCTGCGCCCGGACGCCAGCTTCACGCGGATGATTCCCACCAGCCACCCGTACATCCAGAACTACCTGCGCTTCGAGGAAGTACTGCGCCCGCAAAGCAACGTGCTGCGCATCATCGTGGAAAACCCCAGGGGCGAGATCTTCACCCCGGCGTTCCTCGACACCCTGCGCGAAGTCAATGACCGGGTCTTCTACATACCCGGGGTCGATCGCGGCAAGCTCAAGTCGTTGTGGACGCCCAACGCGGTGTGGTCCGAGGTCACCACCGAGGGCGTGCGCAGCGGCCGGGTGATTCCCGATGGCTACGACGGCAGCCCCCAGGCCCTGGCCCAGGTCCGACAGAACATCCTGCGCGCCAACATGCTCGGCAGCCTGGTGGCCAATGACTTGCGTTCCACCATCATCCGCGTGCCGCTGCTGGATACCGACCCGCAAACCGGCGCCCCCCTCGACTACGGCGCCCTGAGCCAGGCCCTGGACCAGCAAGTGCGCGAACACTTCTCCAGCCAGGGTGTGAGCATCCGGGTGATCGGTTTCGCGCAGATCATCGGCGACCTGCTGGCGGCGGCGAGCAACATTGCACTGTTCTTCGCCTGCACCGTGGTGCTGATCAGCCTGTTGCTCTACCTCTATTGCCGCTGCTGGCGCAGCACCGCAGTGACCGTGGCCACCTGCCTGCTCACGGTACTGGGCCAACTGGGCATCCTCAGCCTGCTGGGTTACGGCCTAGACCCCTACTCGATCCTGGTGCCCTTCCTGATCTTCGCCATCGGCATCAGCCACGCGGTGCAGAACATCAACCTGATGGTCAGCGAAACCGCCCAGGGCCATGGCCCGGAGCAAGCCTCGCGGCGCACCTTCCGCGCCCTGTTCATTCCCGGGACCACGGCGCTGCTGGCCGACGCCGTGGGGTTCATCACCCTGCTGGTGATCGATATCGGGGTGATCAAGCAACTGGCGATCACCGCCAGCATTGGCGTGTTCGTCGCCATCTTCACCAAGATGTTCCTGCTGCCGGTGCTGATGTCCTATGTCGGCGTCAGCCCCCGCGCCACGGCCCGCCAGCAGGCCCGGGCCAACGCTGCCTGGCCGGTGTTCCGGCGCCTGGCCGCGGTGGTCGAGCCGCGCATTGCCGTGCCTTTGGTACTGGGCAGCCTGCTGCTCCTGGCCGTCGGCTACCAGGCGCGCCAGGACCTGAAGATCGGCGACCTCGACGGCGGCGCCCCGGAGTTTCGCGCCGATGCCCGCTACAACCAGGACAACGCCTACCTGCTGGCCCACTACACCACCAGCACCGACGTCTATGTGGTGATGTTCAAGACCCCGGCGGAGCAATGCGCTCGGTTCGCCGCCGCCGACCTGGCCAACCGTTTCACGCAACGGATGCGCGGCGTCGAAGGCGTGGAATCGGTGCAATCGCTGTACGACACCCTGCGCTTCAATATCCTGGCGCGTAACGAAGGCAACCCGAAATGGGCGGAGCTGTCCCGTGATCCGTTCGTGATGAACAACGCCCGCTCCGGCGTGCCCACCGACCAGGTCGACAGCGATTGCAGCCTGGTGCCGATCAACCTCTACCTGCGCGATCACAAGGCCCAGACCCTGACCCGGGTCAGCCAGGCCGTCTTACAGTTCAACCAGGAGTACGCCAACGAGCGCTTCGAGATCCTCCAGGCCGCCGGCAACGCCGGCATCGAAGCCGCCACCAACAGCGTGATCCAGCATTCCGAGAAGCTGATGCTGGTGTTGGTGTTCGTGATCATCTCGCTGGTGGTGCTGTGGGAATTCAAGTCGCTGAAGGTCACTCTCGCCCTGATGGCCCCGCTGTATCTCTCGACCGTGTTGTGCGAGGCGGTGATGGCGAAGATGGGCCTGGGGGTGAAAATCGCCACCTTGCCGGTGATCGCCCTGGGGGTCGGGATCGGCGTCGACTACGGCATCTACCTGTACAGCCGCATGGAGCACTTCCTGCACCAGGGCCTGGACCTACGCCGCTCGTACTTCGAAGCGCTGAAAACCACCGGCACCTCCGTGTCCTTCACCGGCATCACCCTGGCCCTGGGCGTGAGCACCTGGGCGTTCTCGTCGCTGAAGTTCCAGGCTGACATGGGCCTGCTGCTGGTGCTGCTGTTCATCTGGAACATGGTCGGCGCATTGGTGCTGATGCCGGCTCTTGTTTCGTTGCTGAAAGTGAGGCAAGCCCATACCTCCTCGTACAGGAAAAGCATTATGCAAAGCTAAAGGTGAACGGCACGGGCCCATTGGCATCACCGACCTTTAATTCAGCATCGCTGCCCGTGTGAATATCGAGATCTGACCCCGGATTGTGTTCCAGCCCCTCGACCTTCACCAGCGCATAGCGGAACGGTTGGTCGAACCAGGCACGACACTTTTCGGCTGTCGTTGACGCCCTGCGCTGCTCGACCCTACTCAGTAGATCCAGCAGATCGTGGCGATCAATATCGTAGACCGAGCGCCCACCAAGGAATGGCAGGCGGTCTTTATTGGAGGTTTCAATACGAGCGAGAGCGTGCTCTGACGACCGTTCTTAAGGCTCAGCCTGCGGAACTCGACCCACTGATTGAACACAGCTTCGAATGCATGCATTGCCACACCGTAAACAGCACGGCGTTGCTGCTTACGGTGCTCATAGGGATTGATGCCTTGGGCAACCAAGACACGCGGGTACGCGCTTCTTTGAGGCTAATTCGCGGGTAATACCCAAGGACAGTGGCGAATAGACATTTCCGAGAGTGCCATCGCGAGTTCCTGAACAGAGTCAGGGCCAGATGCTCATCTCGCTACGCAAACTGCTCCAGCCACAAACCGATTCCGTACGCGCCGGAATCCTGGACTTGAACCTAGCGGATACGTGCTGAACTTCAGTGGTTCTCGCCGCAACGAAAAAAGGACCCGAAGGTCCTTTTTTTGATCGCTGCAGACCTCAATGGAAGTCTGCAGCGCTATGTTTGGAGCGGGAAACGAGACGTGTACTAGGACAGTAAGTCGTTGTTTCCCAAACACTTTCTTCGTTGGGCTGGCCAGCGAAGACCTCAATTGTAGCCTTGTTTTTCGTCCTCGGCAACAAATTCGTCCAAAGAGTTCCACGGACGTCCATAGAGCTGCACTCAGCACACCACACCCACGATCGGTACATCGTCGTAGGCGACTGCCTCGAACTCATCACCCACGCCCGGTTGTCTGCCCGCATCCATCATCGCGAAGACAACCCAGGTAGATGGTTCTGGTGATGGCACAAGTCGGATGCCACCTGGAAGCGCCAGCACCACAACTCACAGGCGACCTTCTGTCCAAGCTCCTTTGGAAGAACGCTCACGCTGGCCACCGCGTTCCCACACACGATTCTTTATCGATATATCAGGATGACGGGGCAAGCATGACAGGTGCGGGTTTGCTGCGTCCGGCTGGACATTGGGCGACGATTGCGGCCCCCTCGCGCTTCCTAAGACCGCTGGCATATCAGGTCATACCTAGACGGTTTTGCAGAAACCGTAACTTCTCACGACCCTGATAGCGTGAGCGTCGCTGTCGAGCCTACGTCCCGATGCTCGACCTTCTAATCGATGATTTTTGCACATCGAACACACGACGACTACCAGTTGCGCGAACTGGTGAGAAGTATTCAAACCACATGACGAAGCGGCCTTCGGGACCCACTTCCTACACAAGCGACAGGCCGACCATGAGGTCGGCGACAAAGGAGTCGGTCATGTAGTTCTTCTCCTGGAAGGAGACGGAGCATGCACGAGAACAAGAATGATGCACCAACATCAAAGGTGTTCTATCGCCCGATCGAAGCGTCCATCCGCTGGGCCGGGCTGCTGCGATACGAGCAGGTGATCCTGGCTTCGATTTCGTCGCCAAGGCGCCTGCCGCAGTCGTTGGACTGTCCACGTTGTGACGAGCTGCGGCTTTGCACCGAACGCATCTTCGACGGCATCCTCAATGGAGAACTGCCCTTCGGACGGAACGGCATCACGACGCGCGATTCCGCGCTGATCGACTCCCCTGATCTGACGGTGCGCCACGTCGATCTGAAGAGCTGGATGCGCCAGCACTATCCCGAGCAACGACCGTGCTTCCTCTTCTCCCGGAGCGAGCGCATCGCCCATCCCTTCATCTCGGTGGAAACTGGGCAGGCGATGCTAGTCGAGCGCCTGGCCCTGAAGTCCACCTTGGACCAGTACAAACGCCAACTGCATGAGTTGCAGGAAAAGCACGGGGCGCTTCTCAAGCAGATGGCGCCCTCTACTGGCGCACAGTGCCTGATCAGTGATCGCGCCGAAGCCACCTACCTGAACATTATCGGCAGCATGCTGGACCTGATGCTCGGCCAGTCGCCTTCGGGCGTGCCGTACTCCAGCTTCAAGACGCAGGAGGCGGTGGTCAGTGCATTGGTCGCCCATCACAGCGGCGCAATGGGGATCGCGGAGCGGACGCTAAACGGCAAGTTCGCCACGGCCAGACGCCGGCTGCGTAGCGCAACAGTCTGAGGTTTTCCATCTTGTATGTGCAATCGCGGAGATTGCATTTGCAATGTCTTTTCCCATCCATGTCTATTGAATGGAGGTCACGCCAACAAACGCCACTGAGCGTTCAGGAGTGACCGCCATGTCGCAAACACCTGCACTGCCCGCAAGCGAGCGCCGCATCCTGCGGCTTGATGAAGTCGAAACCAAGTCGGGTTTCAAACGCGCCCACATCTACAACCTGATGCGCAAAGGCCTGTTCCCGAAGGCGCTGCGCCTGGGCGTGCGCGCGGTCGGTTGGGACTCCATCGAGATCGATCAGTGGATCGCCGAGCGCGTCAACAACCGGGCCTGACCCGTTCTCCAGCGGACTTCCCATCCTCACACGGAGAACGCCATGCAGGTCGTATCCATCATTTCAACCAAAGGTGGCGTCGGCAAGACCACCACGGCCGCGAACCTCGGCGGGCTTGCCGCGGACGCGGGGCTGCGTGTACTGCTGCTCGACCTCGACGTGCAGCCCACCTTGTCCTCGTACTACGAGCTAGGCCACCGCGCACCTGGTGGCATCTACGAGTTGCTGGCCTTCAACGAGCGCGACCTCGGGCTGCTTGTGTCCCGCACGATCATCGAGGGCCTGGACTTGGTGCTCTCCAACGACCACCGAGGCGAGCTGAACACTTTGCTGCTGCACGCGCCGGATGGGCGCCTACGGTTGCGCCATCTCTTGCCGGTCCTGGCGCCTCTCTATGACCTGGTGCTGATCGACACCCAAGGTGCGCGCTCGGTGCTGCTGGAGATGGCGGTGCTCGCCTCCAACCTCGCGCTGTCGCCCGTGACCCCGGAAATTCTCGCGGCGCGCGAGCTGCGGCGCGGCACCATGCAGTTGCTCGAAGACATTGCGCCCTACCGGCACCTGGGCATCGAGCCTCCACCTCTGCATCTGCTCATCAATCGTGTCCACCCTGTGTCAGCCAATGCACGGCTGATCCAGCAGGCCCTGCGCGATCTTTTCCAGGACCACGCCGGCATCCGCGTGCTGGCTACCGACGTGCCGGCCATCGAGGCGTATCCGCGTGCAGCTACGCGCGGATTGCCAGTGCATCGGGTCGAATACCGCCAGCCGCCGGGCAGAGTCGCCCCCGCCGCGCTCGACACCATGCGCGGCCTCGCAGACGAACTATTTCCGCAATGGCGGCACCGATTTGCCATGGTGTCCGGCCGTCCGCCACACCCTCTTGATGCCGGGAGGTCCCATGGCGAACGCACATGAGCTTGCCCGTGGCCACAAGCGGCTTCGCGCCCTGATCGAGTTCGCGGTTGGCGAAGGTTGGCACGTCAAACGCACGCCTGGCGGCCACCTCAAGTTCACCAAGCCTGGCTGCGCCGCGATCTACACCAGCTCGACGGCCAGCGACCACCGGGCGACCCTGAATGCCCGTGCGCAAATCCGCCGCGCCGAGCGCGAGGCCCGATACCAAGCGCAGGGAGGCGGCCATGGCTGAGATCACCTCCCAGCAGATGGCCGGCAAGCTGCTCGCGGCCGGGTTCGAGCGTAGCGGCCCGTCAGCCTCGACCTTGAGCGACCCGATCGCCGACACACCCATGGTCGTGACCCTAGATCAGTTGCGCCCCTACGACCACGATCCCAGGAAAAAACGCAACCCGGCCTACGAGGAAATCAAGGCGTCCATCCGCGAGCGCGGTCTGGACGCGGCGCCGGCCATCACTCGCCGACCAGGTGAGGACCACTACATCATTCGCAACGGCGGAAATACGCGGCTGGCGATCCTGCGCGAACTATGGTCAGAGACCAAGGACGAGCGGTTTTTCCGTGTATCGTGCCTGTTCCGGCCGTGGCCCAGCCGCGGCGAAGTCGTCATGCTGACCGGCCACCTGGCCGAGAACGAATTGCGCGGGGGCCTCACGTTCATCGAGCGCGCCCTCGGCGTCGAGAAGGCGCGCGAGTTCTACGAGCAAGAAAGCGGCACTGCCTTGAGCCAGTCCGAGCTGGCCCGCCGCCTCGCCGCCGATGGCTTCCCGGTACAACAGTCGCACATCAGCCGCATGAACGACGCGGTGCAGTATCTCCTGCCCGCGATCCCGACCGTGCTCTATGGCGGTCTCGGTCGCCATCAGGTCGAACGCCTGTCGGTCATGCGCAAAGCCTGCATGCTCGCGTGGGAGCGCTACGCCAAGGGCCACCCACTGGTTCAGGACTTCGACGAATTTTTCCAGGACGTGCTGTCGCAATTCGACGTCCAGGCCGACGAGTTCTCCGCGCAGCGTGTACAGGACGAGCTGATCGGCCAGATGGCCGAGATGCTTGGTGTCGATTACGACGTGCTCGCCCTGGACATGACCGAATCCGAGAGCCGGCAGCGCGCCTTGGTCAGCGACCCAACGCCGCCCTCGACGCCGCCTGCGTTGCCGGAGCCGGGAACCATCGCGCGCCCACCTGCCAACACTGCGCCACCCATCGCAGGGGCTGCATCCGCAGCGCCGCCTGCAGGCCGACCTGCGGCAACGCCCTCGACGCGCGAGAGCGACACGGATGCCAGTCAGGCAAGTCCGGCCAACCCTGCGGTGGGTGGCGATCTGCTTCGGGAGCACATCGTCTCGCCGGCACCGACGACCGAACGGCTCCAGTCCATTCAGCGTATGGTCGCCGACCAGTTGGGTGATGCGCTGCCGCCAGACTTCTCGGTGAGCGTCTTGCAGTCCATCCCTGTGCAGGCTGGCGGGCTCTATCCGATCTCCGATGTCTGGTACATCGATCCCGGCCTGGACACAGCCGAGCGCCTGCGCATCCACATCGCACAGTTCGCCCGCGAAATCGCGGGCGAGGCAGACCTGGACGAGTGCATTGATGACCGTGCAGAGGGTATCGGTTTCGTCTGCCGGGCCCGCACCCAAAGCTCGGCGCCGCTGGGCCGTGCCGTCCTCGCGCTGTTAGCGTGCCTGGCCGGTCAGCGGCCCGCCGACGTCGGCCTGCACGACGGGCAAATCGTCATCGAACTGCCGGCGCTGCTGCACGGCCAGGGTGATGCGGCCCAGCGATTGAGCGATACCTCGCTGGTCAAGCTGTTCCGGCTGCTGCGGTTGGCCCGGCACCTGCTCGACCTTGAAGCCGGCGCTGCAGGCGTTGGAATTTGAGCGAGGGAGGCCAGCATGTCCGCACCACACCCACTCAACCAGGCCGTCATCGCCCAGGCCCTCTATGACTTGCGTAATGGGCAACTGCGCCGGTGCAAACTGATGGGGTTTGGCGAGGAAGAACTGGACGCCCTCAAGCATCCCGCGCTGATCAGCGTGCTCGCCAACGCTAACGTCTCCTGGTGCTCGGTGACGGTCAACCGCGAAGTGCTCCGGCGACTGCTCAAGCAGGCGCAGGACGTGGAGAAGGAAATCGCCACGGTCGATCGCATGCTCAGGCTGGGCGCGAGCACCGAGATGGTCAGTCGGTTCTATGGCCTGACCCATCAGGAGGTGGCGCTTCGCCGCGAAATCCTCGGCCTGCCGAAGCGCAAGGGCCGCCACCCCGTGCTGGATGAGAAACAGGACACGGAGCTGTGGCGGCAATGGAAGGCCGTGACCGGCAGCAGAAATGTCGATCTCGAAGACGAAACCTCCATCCTCGACGCCACCATGGACTTGGCCGAAGGCATGTCGCTGCCTCTGTCGGTGGTCTGGGCCTCGATCAAGAGCTGGGTCGATCAGGGATTGGGTTGAGCCATGGCCGTGGACAACACCACACCACGCCGTGGCCCCGTCGCACTCGCGGACCTGTTCGACGCCGCCTTGAAAGACCTCGTGCCCAAGCCCAGCCCCAGTGCGCCAGCACCCATGCCTGCGCCGACGCCCGCCACGTCCGGCGATGCCTTCCTCTTCAGCGGCAACCGGCATGAGACCGTGCCGCGGCGGCTGTTCCTCGACCGTCGCCTGACGCCGCTGGAGCGCAACGCCTGGCAGGTGTTCCGGCTGATGCTCAACGACGATGGCGTGACCGCCTTCCCGACTTATGAGCAGCTTCGCCCCTGGCTGGCGTCGATGCCCTGCGCCGGGCAGGCCTCGCATGAAACCGTGGCCCGAGCGTTGACACTGTTGCGCCTCACCAGATGGTTGAGCCTGGTGCGGCGACGGCGTGACCCCAAGACCGGCCGCATCCTCGGCAACCTCTATGTTCTGCACGACGAACCACTGACGCCCTTCGAGGCCATGCAGCTCGACGCCGACTACCTGGCACTGGTCAGCCAGTCCCTTGGCCATTCGGCCAAGGCCGTCCAGATGGTCGGCCTGAACACCCTCAAGGAGATCGCGGAAGATCCGCTGCTCTCTGGGCGCACACTGCCGTCGCGGCTGCAAGTCCTGGCAGAACGCCTCGCCAGCCAAGGCATCACGGCCGCCGAGAGTTATCCACAGGAGGATGCCGCCCACGAATCCGAAGAAGGAGCATCGAGCCTTCTTCGGAATGCGGATGACCCATCTTCGGAATCCGAAGCAGGGGCGAAACCCGCGCCAGACGCCTCTCTTCGGAATCCGAAGCAGGCCCGTACAGTACGTAGTAGTCGTATTAATGAAGTACGTACTACCGCGCAGGCGCGCGCGCTGGGCGATTTGCAATGGCCCAAGCGCTTCACGGAACTGAAGGCAGAGCAGCAGACAGGTGCCAGGGTGGCATTGCAGCAGGTCGATGCCGCGCTGAGACAGGCCGTGCTGGACGAATGGGCCACACGATGCAGCAATCATGGCATCCGCAATCCTGCGGGGTATCTGTTCGGCATCATCCAGCGCGCCATCCATGGCGAGTTCAATGCCTGGGCCAAGAAAGACGCGCCATCGGCATCCGTCCCGCCAAACGAGCGGCCACCACCAGCACCGCCACCTCAGCCGCAGGGTAAGCCAGTGCCACCGGAAGTCGCCAAGCAGCACATCGAGCGGCTACGCAATCTGCTCGCCAGCAATTGAGTCGGCATGCAAGGTGGTGAAAGTAGATGTCCATGGCCGCCAGTAGAGCTATCCCCTGGGGATAGTTCCGCTGCTGGGCACAACACCAGGCTGTCGCAGGCCTGGGATCGACCCTCTGCCGCAGCATCGGTGTTGTCCCCCCTGATCCCGGCGTGCAGCGTTCGTTGGCGCTCCATGGAGCTATCCCCAGGGGATAGCTCATGCCGCATGCAACCGCCACGCCCTAAACCGGGGCCGGCCGGGATTCGGATTCTTGACTGACTGCCTTCCGCTTCCTGCCGAAGCTGGCCGCTCCTTTTCCAACAACGAGCGGACACCATGGCAACCAATGAACCTCTGCAACTGAATCTCGGCTCCCTGCGCAGTGCGATGTCGCTGACCCTGCACACCCACCACGCTTCCCGCATCTGGCACGGCCGCGCCGCCACCGAGGGGCGACCGGGCATCGTCGGCCTGAACGGCTACATCGCTCAGATGAACAAGATGCGGCGGGGCTCGGAGCAGGACGACCCGTACAGCGACTTCTGGATGCTGCGCATCGAGGAAAAGCTCGACCACACCAAGGCCACGCTGCAATCGCTGCGCGAGCAGGTGGACCAGGCGCTGGCGAGCGTGCCGCCAGCGCTTAGCCTGGGCGAAAACCTCAACGTGCAGCCGGTCAAGCTGCCGCTCTTCGTCAACGCGCAGCTCGGCTTTGCCGCGGTCTATCTTCTGGCCGACTACGACGACATCGCCCGCAAGCTGATCCTCGCCCATCACACCGCGCTCATTGACCGCAGCACCTTGGAACGCTGGCTCAACGAGGGCGCACATTCACTGCGCAGCCTGTTCTCGCTGGCCCAGCAGTACCGCTATTCGGGCTGCACACGCGATGATTTCGCGTCGAAGAATGCCGCAGCGCGGGCCGCGCTGGAGAAGTACGGCGAACTGCCGCAGGACGTGCTGGAAGGCACTCGCCGCTCGAAGTTTGCGCCGCCCATCGTGCGCCGTGGCCTGCAGCAGCGCAGCGACGGTCCTGCCGAAGCACCTCCGCCCGGAGATGAAGCCACCACCGCAGAGCCGCCCGAAACCGCAGCCGACGAGGACGAGCCGGCATGAGCGATCCGAACCAACCGACCCGCTACTTCCGAGGCCTGCAACAGGGTGCCTTCATGCGGCTGGAACACGCAGCCTCTCTAAAAGGCCTTTTAAAGCCTTTTAAGGGTAAAGGGGACTTCGAGGCCTGGGCCAGCCAGTGCTTCGCCATGCGCGACGAGTTGATTGCCCTGGCACAGCGACAGGTGCTGGAGCAGGCATGCGGGCACCCCTTCCACCTGCTGTCCATCGAACTGGCCCAACAGACCACCGGCGCAGGAACCGTCTTCTTGCGCTGGCGCAGGCACGACAGGTCGGCCATGGGCGTGGCGCTGTGGCGGGAGCTGATCGCCAGCACCAGCACGCCCGTCAACCTGCTGGCCGACCTGCACGCGATCGAGCTGCAGCGCATCACGTTGAACATGCAGATCAGCCTGCTGCACACCTTGGGCAGGCAGGCGCAGGAATGCGCCAGCAAGGCGGCCCAGGCGGACGACGCCTACCTGCGCCGACTCACGCCCATTCCCGCCGCAATGCGCGATCGATGATTGCGCCGGGCATCCAGCACGCTCCCGACGCCGACGAGGCACGGGTATTCAACCACCACGGAGATCACACCATGAGCACGCATTTTTCCGGCGAAGGCAACATCGGCTCGCCACCGGAGTACCGCGAATTCCCCAACGGCAACGACGAACCCAGCCGCCTGCTGCGCCTGAACGTCTATTTCGATAACCCCGTACCCAAGAAGGATGGCACCTTTGAGGATCGGGGCGGCTTCTGGGCGCCGGTGGAAATCTGGCACCGCGACGCCGAGCACTGGAAGGACCTGTACCAGAAAGGCATGCGCGTGCTGGTCGTCGGCCGCATGGAGCGCGAACCCTGGACGGACAACGAGGATCAGCCGCGCGAGACCTGGCAGATCAATGCGCGCAGCGTCGGCATCCTGCCGTTCCGCATCGAATCCGTGACCCTCAGCCCAAAGCTGCAGGAGGCAGAGCCCAAGCCCCAGGCCGCGCAGGAACCGGCTGCGCCGAAAGAATCCAAACGCAGGAAGTGAACCAGCTTGGAGGGCGGTGGCACGTCTTCGCCGCCCTCCATGCGCTGGTGGAGCTATCCCCAGGGGATAGCTCCACCAGCGTCCACTGAATTCCACGCGCTCCCGCAAATCGCGGCTCCCGATCCGCACACCTGCGGCCACGCGCGCCTCCCGTACAAGCGATTCCATCCCGTGAAAGCGGTCGCCGCCGCATGCGGCTTGTTTGCTGCTGCCCCAGGCGGCGCTCGGCATCCTCGATTCCAGCAACTCCATGAACAACGGGAATCGGGATGGACGGACATGCGGCTGTTCTTGTGCGAGAAGCCCTCCCAGGGCAAAGACATTGGCCGGATTCTCGGTGCCACGCAGCGCGGTGAAGGCTGCCTCAACGGTTCCGGCGTCACCGTCACCTGGTGCATCGGCCATCTCGTCGAAGCGGCAGCCCCCGAGGTCTATGACACGGCGCTCAAGCGCTGGTCGCTGGAGCAGTTGCCCATCATTCCTCAGCACTGGCGGGTCGAGGTCAAACCGAAAACCGCCACGCAGTTCAAGGTCGTCAAGGCGCTTCTGGCGAAGGCGACCCAGCTTGTCATCGCCACTGATGCCGACCGCGAAGGCGAGTTGATCGCCCGCGAGATCATCGATCTGTGCGGCTACCGCGGTCCCATCGAGCGGCTGTGGCTGTCGGCGCTCAACGATGCGTCCATCCGCGCCGCGCTCGGCAAGCTCCGGCCGTCGGCCGAGACCCTGCCGATGTACTACTCGGCACTGGCGCGCTCTCGGGCGGACTGGCTCGTCGGCATGAACCTCAGCCGCTTGTTCACGGTGCTGGGACGACAGGCCGGCTATGACGGCGTGCTGTCGGTCGGCCGCGTCCAGACCCCCACGCTCAAACTGGTCGTGGACCGCGACCGCGAGATCGCCGCCTTCGTGTCCGTGCCGTACTGGGCCATCGACGTGTCCCTGTCCGCTGGTGGCCAGACTTTCACCACGCAATGGGTTCCCCCGAAAGCATGCACCGACGACGCCGGCCGCTGCCTGCAGCAGCCCATCGCGCAGCACGCCGCGCAGCAGATCCGCGTCGCGGACAGCGCCCAGGTGGTGTCGGTCGAAACTGAGCGCGTGCGGGAAGGCCCGCCGCTGCCGTTCGACCTGGGGACCTTGCAGGAGGTGTGTTCCAAGCAGCTTGGGCTGGATGTGCAGGAGACCTTGGACATTGCTCAGGCCCTGTACGAGACGCACAAGGCCACGACGTACCCGCGCTCCGATTCGGGATACCTGCCCGAAAGCATGTTCGCCGAGGTGCCAACGGTTCTCGACAGCCTGGTCAAGACCGATCCGTCGCTGCGACCGATCATGGACCAGCTCGACCGCACTCAACGCTCACGCGCCTGGAACGACGCAAAGGTATCCGCGCACCACGGCATCATCCCGACGCTCGAACCGGCGAACCTCTCGACCATGAGTGAGAAGGAACTGGCAGTGTATCGGCTGATCCGGGCGCACTACCTGGCGCAATTCCTTCCTCACCACGAGTTCGACCGCACCGTGGCGAACCTCTCCTGCGGCCAGCAGACGCTGGCGGCCACCGGCAAGCAGGTCGTCGTCAAGGGTTGGCGCCTGGTGCTGGCCGAACCGCAAATTGAGGAGGATGGCGCCCCTGCGGCGCGCAGCCAGGTACTGCCCGCGCTGCGCGAGGGGCTGGCATGTCAGGTGGCCGACGTCGATCTGAAGGCGCTCAAGACGCTGCCCCCTCGGTCTTATACGCAAGGCGAGTTGGTCAAGTCCATGAAGGGCGTCGCCAAACTGGTCTCGGACCCGCGCCTGAAACAGAAGCTCAAGGATACGGTCGGCATCGGAACCGAAGCGACGCGGGCCAACATCATCAGTGGCCTGCTGACGCGGGGCTACCTCGTGAAGAAGGGCCGCGCCATCCGTGCCTCGGATGCGGCCTTCACCCTGATCGACGCGGTACCCACAGCGATTGCCGACCCAGGGACAACCGCCGTCTGGGAACAGGCGCTGGACATGATCGAAGCTGGGCAGCTCACGCTGGACGTATTCATCAGCAAGCAGGCTGCATGGATCTCACAGTTGATCGCGCAGTACGGCAACACGTCCCTGTCCATCAAGGTTCCCCAAGGGCCGGCTTGCCCGCAGTGCGGCGCGCCCACGCGCCAGCGCACCGGCAAGAGCGGCCCGTTCTGGTCGTGCAGCCGCTACCCCGACTGCAAAGGCACTCTGCCGGTCGAATCCGGCACGTCCAAGCGTAGTGCCTCGCGTCCGCGCAGTGGCGGCCGCAAAGGCTCCTGACCGACCCCGTTCCCCGTGAGCCGTGCCCGCCATCGGCGGCGCGGCCTGTGTCCCGCATGCCCTGCGGGACGCCCAGCGCGCAACGCCTTCTTGTCCGTGTGCGCGTCCCGCTTGGTCATCCCCGGCCGCGGGACCTGAAGGTAGCTTCTCCGCGAACCGCCTCCCGCGTTCTGCTGATCTGCATTTCTCCCGCCTCTGCGAAGGGTCCCCCGATGGCTTGCCAGGCTGCGCGAGCCACCCGGAGACCCTTCGTGGTCAGCGGTATTCGGTGCCGGTGCCCGCCGGCGCAAAAACGGGCTCCCTTTGTGCGCGGATGTGCGCCAGACGATGCCGGCGCGAACCACGACATGCGCCGGGTGTGATTGCTGATGAGCAGACGGTTCTAGCGACGACCGGGCCTGCACCAGCCCACGGGTGGTTCTTTCCTCCCGAGCCGAAGGCCGCAAGGCCTTCGGCGCCTTTCTCCTGCCTATCAACGTCCCGGCCCGCCCCGGGCCACACGAACAGGAGACCCGACATGAACCCGCAACCTTGCACCCTTCGCGGTGCGCCCCAGGCCGCGCCACTGCTGTATGGCAGCGTGTGCAGCGGCATCGAGGCCGCGAGCCTCGCCTGGCAACCCCTCGGCCTTGAAGCCGCGTGGTTCGCCGAGATCGACCCGTTCCCGAGCGCCGTGCTCGCTCACCGTTACCCCCACGTGCCCAACCTGGGCGACATGACCGCGATCGCCCGTCAGGTGCGCGCCGGCACCGTGCCGGCGCCCGACATCCTGGTCGGCGGCACGCCATGCCAGTCGTTCAGCGTTGCCGGCGCCCGCCAGGGACTGGATGACCCGCGCGGCGCCTTGACCCTTGCCTATGTGGAGCTTGCAAATGCCATCGACCAAACCCGCCACCAAGACCGCCGCCCGCCGGCAACGCTCGTCTGGGAAAACGTCCCCGGCGTCCTCAACGACCGCAGCAATGCCTTCGGACATTTCCTGGGCGCACTGGCCGGCGAAGGCCGTGCGCTCCAGCCGCCAGGGGAAAAATGGGCGCACGCTGGTTGTGTGTCTGGACCCCGCCGCCGCATCGCCTGGCGCGTGCTCGACGCTCAATATTTCGGTGTCGCCCAACGCCGCAAGCGCGTGTTTCTTGTGGCAAGTGGTGGAGATGGTCTCGATCCCACCGAAGTACTTTTTGAGCGCGCAGGCCTGCTCGGGGATTCTTCTGCGGGCCGCGCGCCGTGGCAAGAAGCTGCCCGCGCTACTGAACCGGGTGCTGCAGCAGCAGGCGGATACGCAGGATTCGCCGGGCTGACGCAGCCCTACGGCAAGGTCACCACGATGTTCGGATTCAGCGGCGGCACCGGCCCCGTCGATGTTGCGGCATGCCTGATGGCCGCGGGTCCCAAGCACGACATCCGCACCGAGACGTTCATGGTGCAGTCCGTCGCCGGCAGCATCGCCCATACCCTCGACACCGCCAACAACGGCAAGGGCAGCAGCGAGGACGGCACCGGCAAGGGCGTGCCGATCATCGCCTTCACCGCCCAGGGCAGCGGCGCGGATGCCACGATCGACCTGACGCCAACGCTGCGTGCCGGCGGGCATCGCAACAGTCATGCAAACGCCGGCGTCGTACCCGCCATCGCCTTCGCGCAGAACAACCGCGGCGAAGTGCGCTTCGAGTCAGGCCATGGACAGGTAGCTTGCACCGTCCTGTCCAACGGCAAGCCGGGCTACGGCGTGCCCATGGTGACCTGCGTTGCCCTCCGGGGACGGCCGCAGGGTCTTGCCGCCGAGCTGGGCGGCAGCGTAGCGGCCGCGCTGCGTACCAGCGGCGGCGGTGCTGACAAGCCCCATGTGCTGGCCCCCGACTTCGAGGCCCATTTCCGCTACGACTGGAACGACCCCGGCCCCGGCGACTGGTCGCAATGGCGGGTGCGGCGGCTGATGCCGATGGAGTGCGAGCGGCTGCAGGGCATGCCCGACGACTACACGCTGATCCCGTATCGCGGGAAGCCTGCCGCTGACGCTCCGCGCTACAAGGCGATCGGCAACTCCATGGCCGTCCCATGCATGGCTTGGCTGGGCAACCGGCTGGTGCAGTGCCTGCACAAGACGGGCTCGACCGCTTCGGATTGATCGACGACGCAGCCTGCGCGCCGCGCCATTCTCGTCCCTGCATTGCCGATGTATCGGCAGCAGCCCGCAGCCAGGGTGTCAAGGCTGCCGTGGGTTCCGCCCACGCCACCCGCCAGTTCGCTTCGGCATCTCACCGGCGAACGCTGCCCACCGGGGCATCGATGCCTCCTTTCTCTAACCCACGGGATGGTCGCCACGTCCCGTCAGGGGCATGTCGCCACCCGGTCGATTTCAGGACTTTCCATGGACACCATCACCAAGCAAGACCGCATCATGCTGAAGAACCTCAAGGTCGCCGACTTCGCCAGCGAGGAAACGCTGTGCTTCACCGCGACCGTCGTGTTCGACGGCACTCCCATCGCCGAGGCCCGCAACGACGGGCATGGCGGCTCGACATTCCTCCGCGCGCTCAATAACAAGACGACGCTGCTGGCTCAGGCCGAAGCCTTCGCCAAGGAACTGCCGCCTGCGCCGCTCGATCTCGGCCAGGAGGGTGAAGACCCCCATTACATCGACATGACGCTCGACTTCCTGGTCGATGAGCTGGCCGATGCCATGCACGCGGAACGCAAGGTGCGAGCCGCTTTCAACCGCGACATCGGCAACAAGGTGCTGTTCATCAAGGACGGCAAACTGCTGTTCATCAAGGGCATCAAGCTCAAGGCCATCGCCGACCGCAAGGCGTACTTCGCTTCGCTGCGCGCCCGGCAGGCCCAGCCCATCGTCATCCTCGCCGAGCTTCCGCCCGAGCAGGCATTCGACCTGTGGAAGCAGCATGTCCTGGGCGACAAGCCCGATTGACCCAGCGCCACCGCACCCTCCTGACAGCCCCGCACTCGATGCGGGGCTTTTCTTTTCTGCGCCCATCAATCGGGGCTGGGTCGGATGCCGTTTTCCCACTGACGCCGAGCGGCCCTCGCACGAAGCTGCCCGCATGTTCGCTGATTCGTCAGCACATGCCAGCAGCCAGGGTTCCAGGCTGCCGCGGGTCCCTCCCGCGTTGCCCACCAGTCCGCATCGCATCAAGTCTGCGGACGCGCGTCCTCGTGACGTCGATGCCTTTTATCAACCGCGTGCGGGAGCTGCCATCCCGTGAGGGACAAGGCCCCGCTTTTCAAAGGAGTCCGTCCATGTCCCAGCAAGCCTCTTTCGGCCAACTGGCCTCGACCTACTGCGGCAAGTTCCTGCCGCTCGAAGTCCTGCAAAGCGCCGCCGGTCACTACATCGGCACGCGCGATACCGAAGGTCCCGTTTCGCGGGAATCCCGCGAGTACTTCCGCAGCTACGCCGCGGCTCAACGTGCGCTCGAAAGAGGCGGCTGGACCCAGCTCGCCACGCCCTGATCCAACTGGAGGAATCACGTCATGAACCAGCTTCTGCCACAGGAAGTCGTCGATCAGATCATGCGGGAAGAGCAGCATTTCGCTGCCGCGCCCCAAGCCTTCTTCGAGGCCTGGAAGCGTGGTGTCGAGATCGCCGGCCCGCAATGGTTCGGCGACGGCACCCGCGAAGGCCTGAACCAGGCCAACACCAAGTGGGATTTGCGTCCCGACATGCTGCGGCTCAACGATGCCCTCGGCGTCCTGAGCAGCGGCGAACGCATGTTCCTGTCCGCCATGGTCAGCTTCTACAACGCGCGCGAGGGCGGTGCCATGCTCAAGCGCTGCCACTTCGACGGGCTGTCGGACTTCGACGGTCTCGACCTGGAACGCCGCAAGGTCATCGCCGACCTGCTGGTGAACTACAGCGGCTGGTGAGCCGGTCTCCGGCACGCCACTGTCCTCTCGATCCCACGTGAGGGACATGCGCCCATGAGGCCATGTCCCTCAATTTTTCTTACCCATCGCCCGGCGCCAACGGCCTTGGGCTATTCCCGCGGATGCCATCGTCCGCATGGGCTGGCTCCGCTCACTTCCCCGAAAGGAGCCACCATGGCAAACAACTACTACGAAGGCACGGGCGTTCTCGTGCTCGACCGCGTTACTCCCGTCATCAAGGCGCTGTTCGGCGCCTTTGCGCTGGATGAAAACCATCCCGGCAATGGGCAGGCTTACATCGCCCAGATCGCCGAGACCAATGACCCGCGCTGGACGGATGTGCTGGATGGCCTGGAAGACCTGGCCACACAACTCGGCATCCCCATGCCCGACGACGAAGAACTGTCGATTCCACCTCTGCTTGAACGGCTGGCCGCGCACTTCGGTGCTGACCAGGACTGGGAGCTGGAGAACCTCATCGAGCACCACCAGTTCGAGGACAGCGCCGACCTGGAAGCCTTGTTTCTGATCGCCTCCTGCCTCGATGACGGTCATCACCTGACCGCCATCCAGTTCGAGGGTTGCTGGCATTGCAGCAAACCGAGGCTGTTCGAGTTCGGCGGCAACGGCTGCTACCTGAGCCGCGAGGCCCAGGTCTTCAGAACGTCCTCGCAGGCACTCCAACTCGGCGACCAACTGCGCAAGACCATCGTGGCCACCGACATCGAAGAGGCCTCGGCGTTGATCGCGCTGGAGGCCGCCAACCTGCTTGCCGGCATCACCGACGAGCATTTCCGCCTGAATGTGCGCCATCGCATCGCCGAACGGCTGGCCCAGACGCCAACGATCAGCGCCGACTGACGCATTTTCCACTTTCAACCCACCGGGTCCAATTCCCGGTGGCGGGGATTGGCTCCATTATTCAAATCTGGAGAGTTGCCATGTCCCTGAAACCCAATCCATTTCTCCGCGGCTACTGGAATCTGAAAATCGTCCGCACGCTGTGCATCAGCTACGAGGACGGAAGCCCGCATGTTTGGCGAATCGTCCACGCGAGCCAAAAGCACTTTTCCGACGAGGAACTGATTTCATCCTCGTGCATCATCACCAGCGATTTCGCCGTGGTCAAAAATGGTCCCCAACCCGTGAATGCCGAGGTACTGGCCGAATGCGATGCCGGAGAAGGTGTCAGCGGTGAAGGCGTAATCGGCGCCGTGGTCTATGCCATCCATGGCGACGACTTCGACGGCCGCCCCATCCACGTCGGCGATACCTATTCGGCTGAAGCGGCACGGGAAGTCGTGCAGCGCCTGAGTTTCGAGACCGGCTACTACAGCCGGTGCTGGGAAATCAGCAGTGCACACATAAGCGAGGAAACCGGCCAATACCTCGCCAACCTGGCAGACCTCGCCACGCCGGAGGCATTCCTGTTCATCGCGTTCCGGGTTCCTTACAGCCCGGCGATCGGCATCAAGCTGATCTCCACCCCCTGGACGGACAAGAACCTGGAGCGCGTCGAGGGGATCAGTGCGGAGCAGCTTCGCCAGGAGCACCGAAGCAAGGGCATGCCGGATGACCTGGCGAACGTCATTGAACTGGCCGGCCAGGCCGATGTGCGCATCCTGATTCTCGACGCCGACGCACCCGTGCTGTTGGGCCTGCCGTTGGCCGAGTCCTAGCAGCCACGCGACACAACATCCTTCCTCTTTGTTCTCCCCATACCAGCCCGTCTCCCTCCCGGAGCCGGGCTGGTTCATTTTCATAGGAGCAACCTCATGTTCCCCAACCTCATCCCTAGCACGTCCGACTTCGAGTACCAGCTCGGTTCCTGCGTCAATGCCATGGGCCAGGACGACGCCATCGGCCAGATCCTGGTATTCGAGCGCATGAGCGGCACGCTGCACATGCGCCATGTCGCCAGCGTCGAACTGGTGGACACCGACATTGACGACTACGAAATGGTCGTCTTCGACGGTGGCAACACCAGCGGCGATACATGGAAACATGTCTTCTTCCCACGTCAGCGAGAACACTACTTCGTGTACGAAGCCTGACCCAACCAAGCCCCTTTCGAGGGGCTTTTTCTTGTCCGAAGCGCTGGAAAGCGGGTGCGACGCTGTGCGATTTCTTGCGGGCAGGCCGCCCATTTCAGAGCCATCCTTGCTCCATGTTCGTCGGCGTTGCCGACACATGCCCTGGCAGCCGAGGCCTTCAAGGCTGCAAGTGCGGGACACCGTGCTGGTCGATTCTTCCTACGGACGTACCGCGTCCATCCACCCACAAGGGACCTCTCCCTTGTGGGCGGGGAATCCCTTGTTCTTTCTCAAGGAGATTCCCATGGATCGCTCTCTCATCAAGACCCTGATGCCTTCGCTTGTCGCAGGCCATGTGCCCCGCAACGTGCGGTCGTTCAAGTACCGCGTGTTCGATGATCAGCCGCAATCCTCGACGCTGGGCTTCGCCATCGATCCCCAACCCTTCGACGGCAAGGTGGTCGCGGCGAATGACGATGCCATCGTCGTCAAGCTCAAGCCCAGCGAGTTCGCGGTGCTCGACCCCAACCTGGTGACCACCGTCCCGAGCGAGGGCGCCAAGGTTCATGTCCAACCCTACGCCCGGCGACGTTTCGACGGCCTGCGCGCGGACACCCCGGAAGTCGTTACCGAGAAGACTTCGGATGGCACGCCTTACACCATCACGAGGCATATCCTCGGCAAAGCGCCCGCCAAGCTGCCCATTCCCGAGCCGCAGTGCATGGAACTGGGCCAACTCATCGAGCAGTTGGAGGAGATGCCCGCGCCCGACGGGTTCCGGTGCATCACCCACATGCTGGTCGATGCAGGTGCCCGCGACTTCGTCTGGGTCGATCCCAAGCCCTCCAAGATCATCGAGACCCCGCCGGCGATCAGCTTCACGGTTTCAACCACCAAGTTCGAGGGTCAGGTGACGATCCTCTACGACCGTGGCGGCGACACCTACGTGGTGGAGCTGCATCGCGACGGTGAATTGATCGATCGGCACGACGAGGTGTATTTCGACATGCTCGGTGACGTGCTGGAGCGGCTCATCGACGACGGGCGCTGGCGCCTGATCGACGTCAGCGTGATCGACGCCAAAGCTCCTCGGCGACGTCAGGCGGTTCCAGCCTGACATGCCAGACAGGAAGCCCAGCGGCACGACTGACCAGTCCATAGCCTACCGGCGACTGCCCCACAAGCCTTCCATCCGTTTGGGTGGAGGGCTTTTTCTTAATCCATACAGGAGATTTCAACCATGTCACTGCGATTCAGAGGCTCCGACCTGCGCCCCGTGCTTGCCGAGGCCATCGCCAACCAATGCCGCGTCGCCCTGGCCAAGGACCAGGGCGTGTACTTCCTCGCCGAGCGCGGAGAGCGCCGCCCCGATGGCCGCGTGAAGCTGCTGGCCTATGCCGTCGGCTGCAACCCGGATATCGACCCGTTCGATGACTGGTGGGAACTGGCACGCGCCGAACTTGGAGGCGACGACTTCGGCGAGTTCTTCGACCCGAAAGACAGCGTTTTCACTCGCATTCTGCAAAGCTCAGATGATCTGGAGCTGTCCGCCACCGCTACGCATCTGTCACTGGCGGCGGTGGAATCGGCGTAGTCAAAAATGTCCGCATACCCTTTGAAGCCCCCATTTTGGGGGCTTCTTTTTGGGCGGAACTGGGCAGCCTGGAAAAAATGGGAAGCGCCCGGATGCCGATTGATTGCTGTCGCACGCGCGAGGCCCGGCGATGCTGCCCCCATGCCTGCTGACGTCGTCAGCGACATGCCAGGCAACCATCGGTCTTCGAGGTTGCGGCGCAGTTTCGACTGCGTGACCGAGCCAGCTCGCACCGCATCCATTCGCGAGCGGCCACCAGTCTCTGGTGGCGGATGCTTTCGCCTTATCAACCCACCGCGGGGTTACGCACCTCTCCCCGCATGCGTGGGCTGGTGTGTCTCCGCTTCATCCCTATGGAGATTCACCATGAACACCACTTCAAACGAGAAATCGTATTTCGACCTCCACACTTCGGGCATCGGCTACATCCAGCGTGTCCGTGAAGTGCCCGTCAGGGGCGGCCGCCGAGCGCAGCCTTTCCTGGCATGCACCATCGCCGCGCTGGTCGGCCCTGCCAGGGACCCCAGCTACCGCTACTTCGACGTCAAAGTCTCGGGTGCCGAGGCCAAGAAGCTCGTCCAGCGCTACATCGGCGTTGACGATCCCAAGCAGCGCCCACTGGTGCGCTTCCGTACTGGCGATCTGCGCGCCGATCCCTTCATCCGCGACAAGGGTGAACGCAAGGGCGAAGTAGGCGGGTCTCTCAAGGCCCGGCTGCTCAAGACCGAACTGATTGACCGGGCCGAACTGGCCTCGATCAAGCAGCACGAGCTGATCACCCGCGGCATCGGCTACCTCAGCCGCCCGAAGGACGTCACTCCCAAAGACGGTGATCCCTTCCTGTCGTGCTGCATCGCAGCGCTGACCGGCCCTGTCGATGAACCGGAGTATCGGTATTTCGACACGATCGTCGCCACCCCTGAAGCCGAGCACCTGGTTCGCCGGTGCGTGCAGGCCATCGAAGCGGATCGCAAAGTGCTGGTCGCCTTCCGTCTGAACGACATGAAGATCGATCCGTACATCCGCACCAAGGGCGAGCACGCCGGGGAACCGGCCGCGAGTCTGGAATCGACGCTGGTCCACATCGGTCTGATCAAGATCGATGGCACCCAGGTCTATCCCACGAGCCAGGCGCAAGCCGAGGCACCGCAGGCCCAGGACGCATCCGCGCCCGAAGCCGAGGACGCTGCCGACACCGCTGCCGAGCAGCCTGCCGAGTCCGCCGAGCGCGAGCCCGCAGGTGAAGTCGAGGAGCAGGAGCCGGCATTGGCTGCTTCGTTCTGATCCGGCATGGCCCCTCACGGGGCCTTGCCTTTTTCCTATTTCTCAAGGAGAAGCATCATGGCAGTCACATCGGCACCCGAGAAATCGGCCACGCCCATTATCGTCCCGGGCCAGCTCGCGCTGCGCACCATTCACGGCCGCAACGGAAAGTTCAACGTTGGCAAGCTCGAATGCCAACTCGGCAAGTTCACGATAAAAGATGCCGAACTGGAGCAGTACCCCGAGGGCAAGTACCAAGGGGAATTCGTCCTCCGCTACATCTTCCTCAAAGGCTATCCGATCAGCGACGGCAGCATGCGTTTCGAGATGCGCGCCAACCTGGACGGCATGACACTTTTCGGCATCGACAAGCTGAGCAAGGCCGAAGCACATAGCTTCGCCCCACAGGAAGTCGATCCGCTCGATGAAGAGCAAGGGCCGCCGCCTGCGGCAACGCCGGTCAAGGCCTCCAAGGCATCCAGGTCCGCCAAATCTGCACCCGTGCAGGCCTCCGCGGACCCGCTGATCGATACGACGCCCTTCGGCGTGGACGCGCCGCCGCCTGCTACGGCTGCTGCCCCCGGCAGCACCGAGGATGGCGACGCCGCACTGTTCGGCCTGTTGTGGCCGCTGGGCGAGTCCGTGAAGCTGGATTCGACCATCGACCGCCGCGCCCTGCGCGCGCAGATCGCCCGCCTGGACGAACTGGGCTACGCGCTGGACTTCAAGACGCAGGAGTGGAGCCGCCGGGCCGAACTGCAACCTGCGTAACCATGGGCGCCGCATCCGCGGTGTCCTTCATCCACCCGCCGGGGTTCCTTCCCCATGCGGGGGAGGCCTCGGCTCCTTTTTGGAGGTCTCCATCATGTCCACCATCGCTTGCGATTCCCCTCGCTCCGCTCTGGATGAACCCGCTTGGCGGGCTCTCTGCGAGACGGAAGCCGCACAAGCCACCAAGGGGTGCGGACTGTCTCACGACTACTACGTCGAACGCTTCAGTTCCGCGATCGACGAGCAAGTTGCTCGATTGCCCGAAGACCAACGCGCACAAGCGCTGCAGATCGCACAGGAATGGGACTACGCGACACCGGCCGAAAGGCAGGAAGCCCAGGACTGGAACGCTGAACACGGCTATTGCTCGCACGGAATCGAACTGGGTTATTGCCCGGCCGGTTGCGATTCGGACTACTGAGGTCCGGCACACGTCATCGCCGCTTGATCGGCTTTTCACCACCCGTCGGGGTTCTCCCCCTGCGGGAGGCCTCCGACTCTACTTTTTCCAGGAGGCCTCTCATGGGCTGGTATTTCTCTCCCCAATCGCGGTCTGAGCTGATCGCGGAATTGATCGCACCGCAGCAGACCGAGCGCGTCAGCGCGAAGGTCATCGCTCACGCACTGCGCGGCAACGTGCTGTGGTCCGTGGTCGAAATGACCGCCAAGGTCGAGGGTGTGCATCGTGATCTCGCGCCGGGCCAGTCCCTGCGCTACATCCGCTGCGATCTGCTGGAACGCAGCGGCAACCAGTGGGGCTACAAGCCGCTGGAAGAGTCCATGCACCCGTACTACTACTCGTGCCCGCTGTCCTATCTGGACCTCGCACCGGAGCAGTCCGCCGACTGGCGTGCAGGCGTTCGCGCCTACCACGCACGGCGACGCACACCCACGGCTGTCACGGCTCCCGCCGCGACGCTGATGGCCTGAGCCAGGAGGAACCAACATGGACCCGATCCTGGCTGCGCTCTCACCCTCGCTGCTGGCACTCGTTGAAGGAAGTTTGTCCAACGACGAAGTGTCCTCCGACGAGGAGATGCTGGAGTACTTCATCAGCAACGGCCTCACCGAGGAACAGGCACGGCAGGCACTGACCTACCGCGACCAGTACCTCAACAACATCTACCTGGACGGCTTCACGCCGATCACGGCGGTGGACGAGGCGCTTCACTTCAACCCGCACACCCGGCAGTTCGAGCCGGACTGAGCGATTTTCTTCCCACTGGGGCAGTACTTGCCCCAGGGGGCGGTGCTGTTCCCGTTCATCCGAGGACACCACCATGCCCGCAAACACTTCTTCCACGCTGTACCGCATCGACGAATGCCCGGACGTGATGGCCGACGCCTGTGTCGGCGATGACCAGGGCAACCTGATCTTCCTGTCCATCTGGGCGCGCGACACCGCCGTCCAGCAGTTCCTTGCTCGCCTGACCCTCGGGCGCGACGAGCAGGGACTGGACCAGTTCCACATCATCACCGATCAGGGCGGCAGCGTCCCGGTGTTCGTCGGCAACGTCGATCGCCTGGAAAAGCGCATGACCCGCGCTTACCGGCGAACGCTGTTCGGTTCGCTGTCCAACGTGTGGCTGTTCGACCGGCGCTGCGTCAAGCCCGACAAGGCCAACGCCAGCGCATTGGCATTGCTGCCACGCGACAGTGCCCACCGGCTTGACCGCCTGTGGATGCTGGTGCGGGACACCTGCCCGTTGCCGCTGCTCGACCACTGGCGCGAGACCGTGCTGGAACTGCTGCAAAGCCGCGAGATGCTGGCCCGCCTTCCGTTCGCCCTCGGGCCGCTGGAAGGCCATCGGCTCGCCATCGACGTGCCGGCGCTGACCTTGGCGCTGGGTTCCCTGATCCGCAGTGACGTGCTCACCGCCTATCCATACCCGGCCAAGATCTGGACGCCGGAAGTGGTAGCGGCCTGACCCACCCACGGAGGCACGCCTTGGCGTGCTTCCGTGTTTCATCCCCGCCAACCAGGAGACTTCCATGGCCCTCATGTTCCCGCGGCTCGCCCGCAATTTCGCCAAGAACGGGTACTACCCGACCGACGAACCCACGCTCGAAAGAGCCCTCAACGCACTGATGCCCAGCGACGGGCCGATGTGCATCCTCGATCCCTGCGCCGGCGAAGGCGTGGCGATCGCCGAAGCCGCCCATGCCCTCGGGCGCGAGCAGGCCAAGGCGTTCGCCGTCGAGTTCGACGCGGAGCGGGCACGCCATGCCCGAGGTCTGGTCGATCACTGCCTGCACGCGGACCTGATGGACACGATGGTCTCCAAACAGTCCTTCGGGTTGCTCTGGCTCAACCCGCCGTATGGCGACCTGTCCAAGGACGTCAACGGCAACATCGGATACCAGGGCCAGGGCCGTGCCCGCCTCGAAAAGCTGTTCTATCAGCGTTCGCTGTCGCTGTTGCAGTACGGCGGCGTGCTGGTCTTCATCGTTCCCGGCTACGTGCTCGACGCGGAGCTGGTCGGCTGGCTGACACGTCACTACACCGATCTGCGGATCTACCGAGCGGTGGAGACGCAGTTCAAGCAAGTGGTGATCTTCGGCCGAAGGGTGCGCCAGCGCGAGCAGGCCCCCGATGGCGTCAAGGCCGTGCGCAGCCTGCTGCTGCAGGTTGGGCTTGGCGAAGTCGAAGCCGAGGAACTTCCGAGCGAGTGGCCGTTCTTGCCATACATCATCCCCGCCAGTCCGGCCGAGCCGGAGCATTTCTTCCGCGTGACGATGGAGCCCGAACAGTTCGCCGACGAGGTTGGCAGGCTGCAAGGCCTCTGGCCGTCGCTGGACACGCACTTGGGGGCCGCGCAGCAGTCGCTGCGTCCACCGGCGCGAGCCTTGTCCCACTGGCATCTCGCCCTGGCCTTGGCCGCGGGCGCGATCTCCGGCGTTGTGCGCTCCCAGACGGGGCGCGTGCTCGTCGTCAAAGGTGACACCCACAAGGACAAGACGCTCCAGCGGGAATTCACCGAACGCGAAGACGGCTCCATCGCCGAGACCCGCATCCTCACCGACAAGTTTGTGCCCGTCATCCGCGCGTGGGACATGACGCCTGGCTCCGCGACACGGGGCGAGGTGTTAACCATCCGCTGATCCACCGGACGCGCTGCCGTCCTGCTGTACCACATCGAAGGAGAAACACCATGTTCCCCAATCCGTTCAAGCGGCCAGCGCCGCACAAGCAACCGTTGTTCGCACCGAGTACGTTGAAGTTGAGCGAGAAGGTGCATTGGCTGGCCCGAAGAGGCCTGATCGACCCCTTAGCCTATGTCCAGCGCCATGTGCGCGGGGACTGGGGCGAGATCGATGAGGCCACACGCCAAGCCAACGACGTGGCGATCCAACAGGACAACCTGATGATCTCGCAGTTCAGGATCACGCCGGACCTGGCGCTAATCGTCAAGACCAGCGAGGACCACGAGACCACGGTGATCCAGCTTCCCGAAGAGCGGGACCTGATCTGACGTCCCCACATCGTCATCCTCATTTTCCTGACGGAGCCACTTCACTCCGGCAGGGGTGTCGTGGCTCAATGACTCATCAAGGAGGAGCCCATGGCATCACATCGCATCGAAACCTACTGTCAGAGCCTGGCGTTCCCCATCGGGGCGCTTATCTTCAGCAAAGGCATTGACCGCCTGGTCCGCTCGGGTCGCCTCGACCCGATCCCGTACTTCAGGCGCCACACCCGTGGCGACTGGGGCGACGTCAACGTCCAGCAATGGCAGGCCAACAGCACCGCGCTTCAATCAGGCGCATCGCTGGCATCGCACTACGTGATCCATCCGGGGCTGGCCATTCGCATCGTTACCGACGCGGAGCGCCACGCCACCGTCATCGTTCTGCCGTCCGAGGACTGAGCACGGTTCAGCCGCTGGCCACCCAGGCCAGCACCTTCAACCACCGTCGGCCACGCGTCGATTTACTTCCCACCACGGGGCATGCCACTGCCCCGCTGGGGGTGGTGCATGCCCCTTTTTCTTTGGAGCATCACCATGTCCCTCGATCTCGAAACCAATGCCGCTGAAGCCGCGCCCGTACAGGGCGAACTGCTCGACGCGGAATCCTCCCCTCTGACCCTGAGCCTTCAGGATTTCGTCGGCGAGTTCGGCGACGAACTGCTCGACGCCCTCAACAGCGCCAACCCGCCGGTCTATACCGGCCAACCGCAAGCACATCGCCAGCTCATCGTCGCCAGCCTCAAGCGCAAGCTATTCCAGGCCCAGGCCGAAGTCGTCCACGCCGCCGCGGAGCTGCTGATTGACCGTGGCGAGCGCGCCGCGATCGTCAATGGCGAGATGGGCTGCGGCAAGACGACCGTCGGCATCGCCACGGCCGCTGTGCTCAACGCCGAAGGCTACCGCCGGACCTTGGTTCTCTCGCCCCCGCACCTTGTTTACAAGTGGCGGCGCGAGATCCAGGAGACAGTAGCGGGCGCGAAGGTCTGGGTGCTCAACGGCCCCGATACCTTGGTCAAGCTCATCAAGCTGCGCGAGCAGTTGGGTGTGCAGCCGACCGGCCAGGAGTTCTTTGTCCTGGGGCGCGTCAGGATGCGAATGGGGTTCCACTGGAAGCCTGTCTTCACCCAGCGGCGCACCCGCCACGGCGACGTGGCGGCCTGCCCGGACTGCGGCACGGTCATCACCGACCTCGACGGCGAGCCGGTCAACCCGGTCGCGCTTGAAGCCGAGGAGTACCGCAGGAAGTGCAGCCATTGCGCAGCGCCCCTGTGGACGCTGATCCGCCCACGCAGCCTGTCCGGCAACGACCAGTCCTCGGCCGTGCTGAAAGCCTTGAAGCGCATCCCGACCATCGGGGCAGTCACCGCGCAGAAGCTGATGCAGAAGTTCGGAGACGGCTTCCTGGCCTCGATGCTCGGCGACAACATCCATGAGTTCATCAATCTCATGGACGGCAACGGCGAGCTGGTGTTTTCCGACCGTCAGGCCACCCGCATGGAACGTGCGATGGCCAACATGGAGTTCGGCTTTGGCGAAGGCGGCTACCAGCCGTCCGAGTTCATCAAACGCGTGCGACGTGAAGTCGCCTGAGTAATTGTTCCAACGGGGGCAACCCCGACGAGGAACCTGATGTTCCGTCATCAGTAGCCTACCGGCACATGCAGGACTGGTAACGGTCTTGTGTGAAGCTGCCGGGACAATGTAGCTGGGCCTTCGGGCCGCGCCGCTGCCGTGAGGCAAGGCGTTACCTGCGAGCATCAATGCGGGTACGGCGCTAGGCTGGGTGGTATGACCAACGCAAGTGAACTGCTGTTAAACACCGTTATGAATGACAAGCCAAAGATGCTGACAGGCTTGAACCAAAAGGTATGCGGTCGGTTGCTCTTTATCCGTTTTGGGGGCACACGGACATCATGACCGCCGGTGGAAAGGCAGGGTCTAACCCATCTCGTTACTCAAGCGAAACACGGTAAGCCCGTATCGCTGCCCTTCGGGGCAGGCAGACCGTAAGGAATGCTGTTGGTGGTGCGGGTAAAGGAATGTGGAGAAAGCGAATGCCGTCCTGTAATGGGACGGATAGGGGTTGAGCCGTAAGGCGACATCATCCCACGCGAAAGCGGGCAGACTTCCACTTGGTCTTTCTCTACGAGAAAACTTGTCCAACCTTCTACAAGAGGGAATTGCAGATGACTACGCAAGAAATTGCTTGCGCGGGTGCGCCCTCACACGAATCGGTCACATGGCACAGCATCGACTGGGCTGCGTGTCACCGTGAAGTGCGAAGGCTCCAGGCGCGTATCGTAAAGGCGACTCGGGAAGGAAAACACGGCAAGGTGAAAGCCCTGCAGTGGATTCTGACCCACTCGTTCAGCGGCAAAGCATTGGCCGTCAGACGAGTCACCGAGAACCAAGGTAAGAAGACGCCGGGCGTGGATGGCATCACATGGTCCACCCCGGAAGCCAAGTCTCAAGCCATGTTGTCAATCAAGCGGCGCGGGTATCGTCCCCAACCGCTGAAGCGTGTCTATATTCCTAAAGCCAATGGGAAGATGCGGCCGCTGGGTATCCCGACCATGAGAGACAGGGCGATGCAGGCGCTATACCTGCTGGCTCTTGAACCCGTGGCCGAGACCACAGCGGACGGACGCTCGTTTGGGTTCCGACCGGAGAGGTCCACGGCGGACGCCATCGAACAGTGCTTCACGGCACTGTCCAAGAAGGTGGCACCGCAGTGGGTTCTCGAAGGCGACATCAAGGGCTGCTTCGACAACATCAGCCATGACTGGCTCATGGGTCATGTACCGACGGATCGCGAGATTCTGAGGAAGTGGCTCAAGGCCGGATACATGGAAGATCGGCAACTTTTTCCAACAGAAGCTGGTACCCCGCAAGGGGGCATCATCTCGCCAACTCTGGCGAATCTCGTCCTCGACGGGCTGGAAGCCAAACTGGATGCTGCGTTCGGAAGAAAGCGGTACGCCAACGGTGTACAGACCCGTTTGATGGTCAACTATGTGCGGTATGCGGACGACTTCATCGTGACAGGACGCTCGAAAGAGCTACTGGAACAGGAGGTCATGCCGATCATCGAGGACTTCATGCGGGAACGGGGGCTCACGCTCTCACCCGAGAAGACCAAGATCACGCACATCGACGAGGGCTTCGATTTCCTCGGGCAAAACGTGCGCAAGTACAACGGCAAGCTGTTGATCAAGCCGTCGAAAGCGAACGTGGCGACCTTTTTGGAGAAAGTGCGCTCGGCGGTCAAAGGCAATAAGGCGCTGGATCAGCCTCGGCTGATTCGGATGCTCAACCCAATGATCCAAGGCTGGGCGAATTATCACCAGCACGTCGTGTCCAAAGCGACGTTCGCGCGTGTCGATCATGAGATTTGGCGTGTGTTGTGGCAGTGGGCCGTTCGTCGGCATCCGCAGAAAAGCAGCGTCTGGATCAAGCAGCGCTACTTCCACTCCGTAGGCACCCGTAACTGGGTGTTTGCGGCGGCGACGGGTGAAAGGTTCCCTGATGGGAACCCCATCCTGTCGTCACTGCGGAAGGCAACGGATACGCCCATTCGGCGACACCGGCCAATCAAGTTGGAAGCCAATCCATTCGACCCGACGTGGGAGACGTACTTTGAGGAGCGTGTAAGCCTCAAGATGCAGAACTCACTGCGGGGCAGGAAGAAGCTCATCAACCTCTGGTTGGCACAGGATCGTCGTTGTCCGATCTGCCAAGAGTTGATCACGCAGGAGACGGGGTGGCATGTCCACCACATCATTCGGCGGGTCGATGGCGGAAAGGATGGGAACACCAATCTCATCATGGTGCATCCAAACTGTCATAACCAGAGTCACGTCAATGGTCTCAAGGTGGTGAAGCCGGTCCGCGAAAGCGGGCTTTGAAAGGCTTGAGCCGTATGAGGGGAAACTCTCACGTACGGTTCTTAGGGGGGGATGGGCCAGCAATGGCCTGTCCCTACCCGACTACCTGCCGCAAGGCACGTTCGACCTGCTCATCGCCGACGAGGCGCACGAGTACAAGAACGGCGGCAGTGCCCAAGGCCAGGCCATGGGTGTGCTGGCAGCGAAGGCTCGCAAGACCTTGCTGCTGACTGGCACGCTGATGGGCGGCTACGGGGACGACCTGTTCTACCTGCTGTTCCGAGCCCTTCCGGGGCGGATGATCGAAGACGGCTACCGCCCGACCACGAGCGGCAGCATGACCTCGGCCGCGATGGCGTTCATGCGCGATCACGGGGTCTTGAAGGACATCTACTCCGAGAGCACCGGCACGGCGCACAAGACGGCCAAGGGCACCAAGGTATCGGTGCGCACGGTCAAGGCCCCGGGCTTCGGCCCCAAGGGCGTCTTGCGCTGCATCCTGCCGTTCACGATCTTCCTCAAGCTCAAGGACATCGGCGGCAACGTCCTGCCGCCGTATGACGAGGAGTTCCGAGAAGTCGCGATGGACACGGCGCAAGCCGCGGCCTACCGCGATCTGGCGGGTCGGCTGACCGCGGAGCTGAAACAGGCTCTTGCACGACGCGATACGACTTTGCTGGGTGTGGTGCTCAACGTGCTGCTGGCCTGGCCAGATTGCTGCTTCCGGTCGGAAACCGTGGTGCATCCGCGCACGCGCAACACCTTGGCGTTCGTCCCGGCTCAGTTCAACGAGTTCGAGTTGACGCCGAAAGAGCGCGAGCTGATCGACATCTGCAAAGAGGAGAAGGCGCAGGGGCGCAAGGTCCTGGCCTACACGGTCTATACCGGCACACGCGACACGACCAGCCGGTTGAAGGTGCTGCTAGAGCAAGAAGGTTTTCGGGTGGCGGTGCTGCGCGCAAGCGTGGATGCCAGCCGTCGCGAGGACTGGATCGCCGAGCAACTGGACCGTGGCATCGATGTGCTCATCACCAACCCCGAGCTGGTTAAAACGGGACTGGACCTGTTGGAGTTTCCGACGATCGTGTTCATGCAGTCGGGCTACAACGTGTACTCGCTGCAGCAGGCGGCACGCCGCTCCTGGCGCATCGGGCAGAAGCTGTCCGTGCGCGTGATCTACCTCGGCTACGCCGGTTCCTCGCAGATGACCTGCCTAGAGCTGATGGCCAAGAAGATCATGGTCTCGCAGTCCACCTCGGGCGACGTGCCCGAATCGGGGCTGGATGTGCTCAACCAGGACGGTGATTCCGTCGAGGTCGCACTGGCCCGGCAATTGGTCGCCGCCTGACCCCCACGCCATCGCCGGCCTAGTGCCGCCGGCTTTCTGTTGTTCCTACCTCGTAGCCATGCCCGTGTTCTTCGCGGGCATGGCTACGCATTTTCATTTCAAGGAGATTTCCATGAACACCAACACCCCTTCGATCGAACCCGCAGACGGCGGCGAGATCGAGATGCAAGTCGCTGTTGCCTGCGTCGATGTTTCCGGCACCCCCGACATGCCGGTCTTCAAGGTCAGAACCACCCAGGAGGAATACGATCAGGGTGCCCACTACTACAAAGCCAAGGATCTGGCCGAAGAAGCCCGGTACGAAGGGCCGTTCGTCTGCTTCGACGCTGCCGAATATGGCCCCATCCTGTCGGCCGCCCGCGAACTGGGCCTTGCCCCGCAGGTCGTCGTGGTCGATATGACCGACGGCCAGATCCACTCCATCCGCTGCGACACCGGCGAGATCAAGGTCGTCTGCTACGACACCAGCGACACCGACGAGTACTCGGCGGCGGTGGCGGACCGGCCGCTCGGCGAGAACGGCCAGCTCGTGCGCTGCTGGGCGCATGCCCAACTGGCACAGGTCGATCCCGGCTTGAAGCTGGCTCGGGATTGATTCGGCAGAGTCCGATCTGCGCTTTCACTGGCCCCTTCGGGGGCCTTTTTCTTTGGAGTGAGGCTGTCGGGAAATCGGGCGCTGCCTGGTTCGCATTGTTTGCTGCTGCTCGTGACCCGAGCGGCGATGGTGAGGGCTCGATGTTTCAGGACGACGCGCCATGTGCCCCTCTCCACCGTGGTTTCACCATCCCGAACGCCGCCTGCTGGCGGGATTTCTCGGCCTGCTTTGGTTGGTACTGGCTGGCGGCTGCGCGACAACGACTGCACCGCACGCACCCGATGCCTTCGAGGAAGTCTCGACCGCGCCCGAACCCGAAGCACCCGAGTACATCCCCGTTGTGCGCTACGGGCGCTACACGTTGGTCGAGCTGGCCCCCACGGCGGCGCAGCGCGACCTGCTGTTGCAGACCATCGATGTTTCGATGCCGGCGGATGCCCGCGTCACGGTCGGCGATGGGCTGCGGCATGTGCTCAAACGCAGCGGCTACAGCCTGTGTCAAACAGCACATGCCGTGATCGAGTTGTATGCACTGCCGCTGCCGGCGGCGCACCTGCATCTCGGTCCCATGACTTTGCGCGACGCGCTGCTCACCCTGGCTGGTCCGGCCTGGGAACTGCACGCGGATGACCGCGCACGACAGATTTGCTTCGAGCGGCCCGGCGACAGCGTGGCCATCGAACCAATGCCCGAACCGGCCGCCGCCGATGCGGTGCAGACCTTCCCACTGATGCCCTCCATTCCAGGCGGCCAGCCATGAACACTCCCCAATCTTCGCGGCGCCCGGCTGTCGCCGTGGTGATGCAAAGCCTGCTCTGGCTCTGGCTGCTCGGTCTCAGCGTCATCGTGGCCCTCGGCTACCAGGCGATGAGCGACCAGGCCGACGAGAAACGGCTCGACTCCCGTTTGCAACGCCTCGAAGCGCAGACGGTGGCCCTGGCTGAGACCATCGGAACCATCCAGCAGCGTCCGCCTGTCGCAACGGCGGCGGACCTCAAAGAAACCCGCCAAATCCTGGAAGCACGCGCTTCCCAGGTTGAGAAAACATTGAGCAGCTACGCAGCCGCCGACGACCTTCAGGCGCTGCGCGCGGAGATCGAGCAGATCAAGACGCGCCAGACCGCCGCGCGTGCAGCAACACCCACCCAGCCGCGCACATCGAGCAAGCCCGCCGCCAAGCCTGAACCGCCGCCACTGCCGTTCCGCATCGTCGGCGCCGAACTGCGCGCCGGCCAGCTCAGCGTGTCCGTCGTGCCGAGCAGTGGAAACTCTACGCCCGACCAGCTACAGGTGCTGCTGCCCGGTGATGCGGTCGGTCCATGGCGCTTGCAGGCAATCGATGGCAGCGCCGCGGTGTTCCAAGCCGGCGACCAGACCCGTCGCGTGGCGATTCCCTGATCGGAGCACACGACATGAAGCCGTCGATCATCCTTTCCGCACTCCTGCTGGCTTCAGTCCAGTGGCCCGCGTGGGCGCAGCAGCCAGCCACAGCTCCCGCCCGCAATGCGCAGAGCCAGGAGCGCCCGCTGGCCGCCCGCGTCCTGGACGACCGAGTAGCAAGCAACTGGGGCCTCCAACCCCAGGAATGGGCGCGCTACCGCGAGCTGATGGATGGGCCGCTGGGCATCTACTCGCCCAACCTGGACCCGCTGTCTGCCCTAGGCATCGAGGCACGCACCGACGAAGAACGGCGGCGCTATGCAGAGCTGCAGGTGCAAGTCGAGGCACGCCGCGTCGAGAAGCTGCTCGCCTACCAACGTGCCTACGACGAAGCCTGGCAGCGCCTGAACCCCGGCATGCAGCGCGTGAACCTGCCCGACGACGGGCCGGGCACCGGCACCGCGCGCGGCAGCGGTCGCATGGCGGTGTTCGTCAAGGACGGCTGCGCGGTCTGTGGGCAGCTCGTGCAGCGGCTGCAATCCTCGGGTGCCGAGTTCGACCTGTATATGGTGGGCAGCCGCCAGGACGACGCACGCATCCGCGACTGGGCCAAGCGCGCGCAGATCGACCCGGCACGCGTGCGCAGCGGCAGCATTACCCTCAACCACGACGGTGGCCGCTGGCTGTCGCTGGGCCTGCCCGGTGACTTGCCCGCGACTGTGCGCGAGGTGAACGGCCAATGGCAGCGCCAGCCGTAGCGGCCACCTCCGTCTCGCAGCTCTTGCGCGCACTGGTGCTCGCTACCGGCCTGTGCGCCTGCGCCGCCCATGCCCAGGAGATTCCGCCACCCGCCTACCAGCTCGCCGCCCAGCGGGCGGGCATCCCCTCGACCGTGCTCTACGCCGTGGCCTTGCAGGAGAGCGGAGTTCGACGCAACGGGCGCATCGTCCCGTGGCCGTGGTCCCTCAATGTCGCCGGCCAGTCGCGCCGCTTTGCCACGCGCGCCGATGCCTGCTCGGGCTTGCAACAGGCAATGCGCGCCACGCCTCACACGCGCATCGATGCAGGCCTGGGCCAGATCAACCTCGGCTACCACAAGCACCGCTTCACCAGCGCGTGTGACCTGCTGGACCCGTATCGCAACCTCGCCATCGCCGCTGAAATCCTGAACGAGCAGCACACGTCCGGCGAAGACTGGCTGCTCGCGATCGGCCGCTACCACCGTCCTGCGGGCGGCGAACCCGCCGCCCGCTACCGGCGCAGCGTGTCGCGCCATCTCGCGCGTGTGCAGGGCGCACGTCCAAACGCGGCGGTGCTCGCCGCGCGCCAGGAGACTTCCCCATGACGAAATCCCATCTGGCCCTGCGGGGCCTGCTTGTGCTGCTGGCAGGACTGCCGCTGGCATCGCGTGCCGGCGATCCGCTGATCGTGGTCGAAGATCGCGGTGGCACGTCGGCGCTGCCGTACTACGAGGCCCTCAACCTCCAGCCGCGCGCCGATGTCCCGGCCCGTCCCCCCATTCCGACGCCACAGGTTCCCGCCACACCCGCGGACGAGACAGCGATGCTGCCGGTGCGCAGCGCCAAGCTCACGCCCGGCACCGTCGCGCGGCGCGTGATCGAAGCGCCCGGCCTGCGGCCGTTCGTGGTCATCGGCGACGACGACGCCTCCCGGGCCTGGTTGCAGCGCCGCAGCGTTGCTTTGCGCGAACGCGGCGCGGTCGGCTTGGTGGTCAATGTCGAGACCGCGCAGGGCCTGGCACGGCTGCGTGCCCTGGTGCCGGGCGTGCCGCTTGCGCCCGTAGCCGGAGACGACCTGGCCGATCGCCTGGGCCTGCGGCACTACCCGGCGCTGATCACGGCCACCGGCATCGAGCAATGAAGCCATGTCGGGGAAACAGCCGGTCGAGGTTCTGCTACGCCCAGCGGTGGAGCTATACACCGTCGCAGCGTGTGCAGGCGCCGCGTTTCTGTCCCTGGTGGCCCCATGGTCGCTCGCGCTGAGCCCGGCCATGGGCGTCGGCAGCGCCTTGGCGTTCGGCGCCTATGGCGCGATCCGCTACCGCGATGCCCGCGTGATCCTGCGCTACCGGCGCAACATCCGCCGCCTGTCGCGCTACGTGATGACGAGCAAGGACGTGCCCGTCAGCCAGCAGCGGCTTTTCATCGGGCGCGGGTTCCTGTGGGAACAAAAACACACCCATAGGCTGATGCAGACGTACCGGCCGGAGTTCCGCCGATACGTCGAGCCGACGCCTGCCTACCGGCTGGCACGGCGACTGGAGGAGCGGCTGGAGTTCGCGCCGTTCCCGCTATCCCGGCTGTCCGCGCTCACGGGCTGGGATGTGCCTTTCAACCCGGTGCGTCCGCTGCCGCCTGTGGGCGGCCTGCCACGCCTGCACGGCATCGAACCGGACGAGGTGGACGTCAGCCTACCGCTCGGCGAGCGTGTCGGGCACTCGCTGGTGCTGGGCACCACGCGCGTGGGCAAGACGCGACTGGCCGAGTTGTTCGTGACCCAGGACATCCGCCGCAAGAGCGCTGCCGGCGAACACGAAGTCGTGATCGTCATCGACCCCAAAGGGGATGCGGACCTCTTGAAGCGCATGTATGTCGAGGCCAAGCGCGCGGGCCGTGAAGGCGAGTTTTACATCTTCCACTTGGGCTGGCCGGAGATTAGCGCCCGCTACAACGCGGTGGGCCGATTCGGTCGCATCTCGGAAGTCGCCACCCGTATCGCAGGGCAACTCTCCGGTGAAGGCAATAGCGCGGCCTTCAGGGAGTTCGCGTGGCGCTTCGTCAACATCATTGCCCGTGCCCTAGTGGAACTGGGACAGCGCCCGGACTACATGCTGATCCAGCGGCACGTCATCAACATCGACGCGCTGTTTATCGAGTACGCCCAGCACTACTTCGCCAAGACCGAGCCCAAGGCCTGGGAGGTGATCGTCCAGATCGAGGCCAAGCTCAACGAGAAGAACATTCCGCGCAACATGATCGGGCGCGAGAAGCGCGTGGTTGCGCTGGAGCAGTATCTCTCCCAGGCGCGCAACTACGACCCGGTGCTCGACGGACTGCGCTCGGCAGTTCGGTACGACAAGACCTACTTCGACAAGATCGTCGCGTCATTGCTGCCGTTGTTGGAAAAGCTCACGAGCGGCAAGATCGCGCAGCTCCTGGCACCGAACTATTCCGACCTGGCCGACCCGCGCCCGATCTTCGATTGGATGCAAGTCATCAGGAAGCGCGCCATCGTCTATGTGGGACTGGACGCGCTGTCCGACGCCGAGGTTGCCGCAGCGGTCGGGAACTCCATGTTCTCCGACCTGGTTTCGGTGGCGGGCCATATCTACAAGCACGGGATCGACGATGGCCTGCCGGACGCCTCTGCTGGCGCGCGCGTGCCGATCAACGTCCATGCGGACGAATTCAATGAACTCATGGGTGACGAATTCGTGCCGCTTATCAACAAAGGCGGCGGCGCCGGGCTGCAAGTCACCGCGTACACGCAGACCCTCTCGGACATCGAGGCCCGCATCGGCAACCGCGCGAAAGCTGGCCAGGTGATCGGCAACTTCAACAACCTGTTCATGCTGCGCGTGCGCGAGACGGCCACCGCCGAACTGCTGACGCGGCAGTTGCCGAAGGTCGAGGTCTATACCACTACCATCGTCTCAGGGGCAACCGACAGTTCGGACATCCGCGGCGCGACGGATTTCACGTCGAACACCCAGGACCGCATCAGCATGTCCAGCGTGCCGATGATCGAGCCATCGCACGTAGTCGGCCTGCCCAAAGGCCAGTGCTTCGCGCTGCTGCAGGGCGGCCAGCTTTGGAAGGTTCGCATGCCGCTGCCGATACCAGACCCGGATGAAGTGATGCCGGCGGACCTGCAACAACTGGCGGGGTACATGCGCCAGAGCTACAGCGAGGCTACGCAGTGGTGGGAGTTCACCAGTTCCCCGACCTTGCAGAATGCGGCCTTGCCCGATGACCTGCTGGATGATGCGGCTCCAGCCGAGTCTGCTGCGGTGGCCACCGCCACCGACCACAATGCCGACGAGGCCGCGCCATGAAGGACGCCGCATCGACCGCGCAGCGGGAGCAGAACCAGCGCCAGGGCCTGATCGTCGGCACCGTCACCTTGCCGTTTCGCTTGCTTGGAGTGCTGATCGGCTCGCTGCTGTTCTCGATCGTGGTGGAGTGCGTCGGCATGCACCTGTTCTGGAAGGACCAGGGCTGGCGCCATTCCCAGCAGATGTTGCAGTACGAGCTTGGACACCTGTCCAGCCACTTCACGCGCAGCGTGGTCGTGCAGGAGCCGGGGCGCACAGCGCACGAGTTGGTGGATACAGGCTACGAATGGGTGTTTGTTCGCTCCGGGCTGCTGGCGCGCATGAGCCAGACCGCCGAGCGCGTCCGCGCACCCAGCCACGAGCAGGCGCGCAACTTCCGCTACTACATCAGCCAAGTCTATGTCTGGGCCGAGAGCTACCTGATCGCCGCGGCCTTCACGACGCTGACCTTCCTAGTGCGCCTGCTGGTCCTGGTGCTCACGCTGCCGCTGATCTTCACGGCCGCTTTCGTCGGTCTGATTGATGGTCTGGTACGACGCGACGTGCGCAGGTTCGGCGCGGGCCGCGAATCCGGGTTCATCTACCACCGCGCGAAAGCCAGCCTTATGCCCCTGGCCGTGCTGCCGTGGATCACGTACCTGGCACTGCCGATCTCGGTGCATCCATTGCTGATCCTGTTGCCGAGCGCCGCCTTGCTGGGACTGGCCGTGAGCCTGACTGCGGGCAGCTTCAAGAAGTACCTCTAGCCGATCAATCCGGTCATCCGCAGGTTCCTATTGTTTGCGGCCTGAAACAGCCCTGATCTCCACGATCTAGCCATTGCTGATCACACAGGAATGGCGCGATGTTGGCTCCGATCTGGCTGCGCGCCGCGCATCGCGGCGTGCCCACTTTTCTCGTGACGGTCCTTGTGTTGGGCCAGTCCTCGATGGCGTTGGCCGAGTCCCCAGCGCAGCGTCAGGAGCTGGTCGCAGCGCTGCGCCAACTCGACGCGCTGGAGCACACGGTCACCGACAGCGCCGCGCATGCCCCCATCCAGCCGGGCGAGCGCTACCACTTCGACTACCCGAGGCTGCTGGCTGACCTGGCGCGCGTGCGCGCCGGCATCCAGGCCCATCTCACACCGTCGCGCGCCCAGCCGCGCGACCCGTCCGAATTGACCGGCGACTACCGCACGGAGCGGGTCGTCCCGCCATCACCGCCGACGACCGCGGAGGGCAAGCCATGAACGGCGCCCAGGTCTCGGCATTTCAAGCCAACAGCGGCATCGCACCTTCAGCGATGGCGACCGTCCTGGTCGGCGTCGTGTTCGCGGTCCTGCTCGTCTGGGGCGTTTGGGCCATGCGAACGGCCTACGTGGGGTGGTCCGAGAGCCGCCTCAACCAACGCCAGTTCCTCGGCGTCTGCATCCGATTCGTCGCGATGTACCTCGTCCTGACTTTCTTCCTCCTCTCCTGACCTGAAAGGCATGACCATGCACAACCGCATCCTCACTTCCCGTCTTGCCCAGCGCGCCGCCGTGGCCTTGGGCGCCGCTGCGCTGCCCGCGCTGTCGTTCGCGCAGGGTCTGCCGCAGTTGGAGAACCCGACCCGCGGCACGGGCAACGGCATCATGGAAACGATCCGTAACTACGGCTACGACATCATCATGCTCGTGGCCCTCCTGGTCGTGGCGTCGATGTTCATCGGCGTCTGCTACCACGCCTACGGGACCTACGCGGAAATCCACACCGGCCGCAAGACGTGGGGCCAGTTCGGCCTCACGGTCGCCATCGGCGCCGTCCTGCTCGTGATCGGCATCTGGCTGCTCACCGAAGCCACCGGCATCCTGTAAGCGAGGCTGGTATGTCCGAGCAGCAGCACGTCCGTGCGGATGGGACCGTGACGTTCCTTCCGCACCGGCTCAACCGCCATCCCGTTGTCGTGCGCGGCCTCACCGCCGACGAGCTGTGGATCTGCTGCGGCTTGTCCGGCGGCGCCGGCCTGCTGGTCGGCGCGCCGCTGTCGTGGGTGTTCCGCACGATCGCGCTAGCTCCCACGTTCGTCGTCCTGGGCGTGGCCTTGGGCGTGTTTATCGGCGGCGGCATTCTCCGCCGCCTCAAGCGCGGGCGTCCCGACACCTGGCTGTATCGGCAACTGCAATGGCGCATTGCGACACGTCATCCACTGATGGCGGGTTGGGTGGGCGGCCATGTGCTGATCTCACGTTCCGGCTTCTGGACCACCCGAAGGAGCGCGCGATGAGCCGCTTCAAGAACGAGATCACCCACCTGCAGGCGCACATCAAGACGCTTCGCCTGGGGACTGGTGCCCTGATCATCGTCGCCCTGGTCATGGGTGGCGGCTGGTGGAGCGCTCCGCGCGATCTGACCATCCACGTTCCGCCTGACCTGCGCTCCGGCAGTACCAGGAAGTGGTGGGAAGTGCCGCCCGAATCGGTCTATGCGTTCACGTTCTACGTGTTCCAGACGCTCAACCGCTGGCCGACGAATGGCGAAGAGGACTACGCGCGCAACCTCCACACGCTCTCGCCGTACCTCACCCCGTCCTGCCAGGCCTTCCTGCGCGCGGACTACGACTACCGCCGCAGCACGGGCGAGCTGCGCCAGCGCGTGCGCGGTATCTACGAAATCCCCGGCCGCGGCTACGGCGACGACCCCACGGCCCGCGTGCGCGTGGTTTCCGACCGCGACTGGGTAGTGACGCTGGACATCACCGCCGACGAGTACTACGGCGCCGAGCAAGTCAAGCGCGCTCTGGTGCGCTATCCCGTGAAGGTCACGCGGGTGGACGTCGATCCTGCCCGCAACCCGTTCGGCCTGGCGCTCGACTGCTATGAGGGCGCGCCCCAGCGCATCAGCACGCCGGAGCCGACGCGCCCGGCGTCTGGCGGCCTGTCTCCGCAAGCGCCTCAAGGAGAAATCCCATGAAGCATCCTGTACTCACGTTGCTGGGGCTGTTGGCAGTGGCCGCGGCTCCCGCTGTCCAGGCGGTGGAGATCCTGCGCTGGGAACGCATGCCGCTGGCGTTGCCGCTGAAGGTCGGCCAGGAGCGCGTCGTGTTTATCGACCGCAACGTCCGCGTGGGCGTGCCCGCGGGCGTCGGCGAGCGCCTGCGGGTGCAGAGCGCGGGCGGTGCGGTGTACCTGCGCGCCAGCGAGCCGATCGAACCCACGCGGCTGCAATTGCAGGACGCCGACACGGGCGCGCTGATCCTGCTGGACATTGCGGCGGAGCCAGCCAAGGACGGGGAAGCCGAGCTGGAACCAGTGCGCATCGTCGAGGGCAACAGCACCCCGGCGCGCTATGGCGATCAGCCCGGCGATGACAACGAAGCTCCGGCGCGCGCCCAGGACCAGGCCGGCGCGCGAGCGGCGCGACGCGAGACCCCGGTGCCGGTTGTCCTGACGCGCTTCGCCGCACAGAACCTCTACGCGCCGCTACGCACCGTGGAGCCGCTGCCGAGCGTCATGCGGGTGAACCTGCGCCGTGACCTCGACCTCGGCACGCTGATGCCGACGCTGCCCGTGCGCGCGGTCGCGCTCGCGTCGTGGCGTCTGGAAGACCAGTGGGTGACCGCCGTGCGCCTGACCAACAGCAGCAGCGGCTGGATCACCCTGGACCCGCGCGTGCTGCAAGGCGATTTCCTCACCGCCACCTTCCAACACGAGGCGCTTGGTCCCCGCGGGACGCCCGAGGACACGACCGTCCTGTACCTGGTGACGCGCGGGCGTGGCCTGGCGCAATCGCTGCTACCAGCGGTCAACCGCTTCGACCCGGCCGTGCATCTCCCACAACCGGAAGCCAGTTCCCAGGATGGCACCGACCGCAAGGAGGTCCGCCATGCGCAGTAATGGACTCCTGAAGTGGCTGATGATCCCGGTTGCCGTGCTGGTGCTGTTCGTCGCCATCCGGCTGTTCTCGGGTGGCAGCACTTCGGCACCACCGACCGCGGATGCCGGCGCCAAGCTCACTCCAGCGGAAATGAAGGCGCTGGGCATCGAGGGCGATACCCCGCGCGACACCGTGGCGACGCTCGTTGCTCAAGTGAAGCAGTTGCGCACCGAGCTTCAGACCGCGCTCTCGGACAACAAATCCCAGCGCGAAGAAAACCAGCGACTGCGCCAGCGCGAGAACTCCATTGACCAGCGCATCAATTCGGCCCTCGACTCCGAGCGCACTAACCTACGTCGCGACCAAGAGCAGGCAGCCAGCGCGCGCCAGCAGACCGAAGGGCTGCTTGCCGACCTGCAACGGCGCCTGGACAGTATCGGGGGACGTGGCGGCGGCCATGCCGACCTGCCGGTGGGTCTGGGGCTGCGTGACGGCGACGAGGCCGGCATGGAAGGCGGCGTGCGCTGGGTCGAACCCGACGATGCGAGGAAAGTCGAGGGGCGCAACAGCAGTCGTGGCACGGGTAGCGGCATGAGCTTCCCGACGAGCTTCGGCCCCGCACAGAGCACGTTGGAAACCACGGCGGAAACCGTGGCGAACGCAGGCGCACGCGCCGCAGGCGTGAAGAGCGCCAAGGCGGTCTATACCGTACCGACCAATTCGACGCTGATGGGGTCGGTGGCGATGACGGCGCTGATCGGCCGCGTGCCGATCGACGGAACCGTCAACGATCCGTACCCCTTCAAGGTGTTGGTCGGATCGGACAACCTGACCGCCAATGGCATCGACATTCCCGACGTGGCCGGTGCCGTGTTCAGCGGCACCGCATCGGGCGACTGGACGCTCTCGTGCGTGCGCGGCCAGGTACGCAGCATCACCTTCGTCTTCCACGACGGCACGATCCGCACCATCCCCGAAGACCGCGACGGCAACCAGCAGAACAACCAGCAGCAGAACTCTCAAAGTGGAGGCCTGGGCTGGATCAGCGACCCATACGGCATTCCCTGCGTCAGCGGGGAGCGTCGCAGCAACGCCCAGCAGTACCTTGGCTCGCAAGCCCTGATTACCGCCGCCGGTGCCGGCGTCGCCTCGCTGATCGACAGCGACAGCGGCCAGATGTCCTACGTCGGCGCCGACGGCTCCATCGGCAGCGTCGGCATCTCGGGCAATGAAGCCGTGGGCCGCATCCTGGCCGGTGGCGTGCGCGACATGGCCGACTGGGTGAACAAGCTATACGGCCAGGCCTTCGCCGCCGTCTATGTCCAGCCCGGCGCGAAGGTCGCCGTCCACCTCGAAAAGCCGCTTGCCATCGACTTCGATCCCGAAGGCCGCAAGGTCGATCACCGCGCAGGAGAAAGCCATGCTCTCGAACTTGAATAAGGGCCTGGCGCTGGCCCTCGCCGTCGCGGTGCTCGGCGGCTGTGCCACCAGCAAGGAAAAGCTGCTCCCGCACGGCGATAGCACGATGATGGACATCTGGCAGCAGAACGCCGGCGACGGCAGCGGTGGCGCCGGCCAGGTGGCGCGCAGGCAATTGCTCGATGCACGCCAGAGCCTGCGCCGGCCGCTGACCGAGGCCGACGTGGAGGCCGCACCCGCCGAACAGATGCGCTACACGCGCACGGCGCGAAACGAGGTCTATCGCCAGTTCCACCGCCTGCCGAACCCCGACCTTGTCATGTATGTGTACCCGCACCTGGCGGGTACCGACCCCGTGCCGGTTCCGGGCTACACGACAGTCTTCCCCCTGTACCAGCGCGTGCAGTACGCCATGCCGGGCGAGCGCGTGGAGGACTACTGATGCGCTGGAAACTCCCTTGGCCGAAGCTGGCTGCATCCGATGGTGGCAATGACGAGCAGCCGGACGGCTGGCAGCGCCACGTCGAGGCGTTGCGCCAGGCCGGCATCGCCGAACCCGGAGCGACGATCCAGGGCCGCAAGCCGGCGACCGTGGCGGACGAGCAGGCGCTGTACGACGTCGCGCAGTCGTTCGCGGAGCTGCTGCCGTGGGTGGAGTTCCTGCCGCCGTCGAAGTCCATGCTGCTGGAGGACGGGCAATCGGTCGCAGCCTTCTACGAGCTGGTCCCGCTGGGCACCGAAGGTCGGGAGCCTGGCTGGCTCGCGCATGCCCGCGACGCGCTCGAAAACGCGCTCCAGGATTCGTTCGATGAGCTGGACGAGAACCCCTGGGTGCTCCAGCTCTACGCCCAGGACGAACCCAGCTTCGACCAGTACATGCAGACCCTGCGCAACTACGTGCAGCCGCGCGCTCGCGGCACGGCCTTCACCGAGTTCTATCTTCGCTTCTTCGGCCACCACCTGCGCGCGGTGGCCAAGCCCGGCGGCCTGTTCGAGGACACGGTGGTCACGCGGTTGCGCTGGCGCGGCCAGACGCGGCGCGTGCGCATGGTGGTCTATCGCCGGGCCACCGGTCAGGCGAACCGCCGTGGCCAGACACCCGAGCAAATGCTGAACATCGTCTGCGATCGCCTTTGCGGCGGCCTGGCGAACGCCGGCATCCAAGCCCGGCGCATGGTCGCGGCCGATGTTCACGACTGGTTGCTGCGGTGGTTCAACCCACGCCCCACGATGCTCGGGCCAAGCGCTGAGGATCGAGAGCGCTTCTATGCGCTGGCCCGCTATCCCGACGAGGTGGAGGAAGGCGAGATCGAGCTGGCGAGTGGTCGGGATTTCAGCCAACGGCTGTTCTTCGGTCAGCCTCGCTCCGATGCCGGGCACGGCACCTGGTACTTCGACGGCATGCCGCACCGTGTGCTGGTCACCGACCGACTACGCATGCCGCCCGGTACGGGACACCTGACTGGCGAAACCCGCAAGGGGGATGCGATCAACACGCTTTTCGATCAGATGCCCGAAGACACCACGATGTGTCTGACCATGGTGGCGACGCCCCAGGACATCCTCGAATCGCACCTGAATCACCTGGCTAAGAAGGCTGTCGGCGAAACACTGGCATCGGAGCAGACGCTCAAGGATGTGCAGGAGGCGCGCTCGCTCATCGGCAGCGCGCACAAGCTCTACCGCGGCACGCTGGCCTTCTATCTGCGCGGACGCGACGAAGCCGAGCTTGACAGGCGCGGCCTGGACCTCGCCAACGTGATGCTCAACGCGGGGTTGCAGCCCGTGCGCGAGGACGATGAAGTCGCGCCGCTCAACAGCTACCTGCGCTGGCTACCGTGCTGCTACAACCCTGCGCAGGATCGGCGGAACTGGTTCACCCAACTGATGTTCGCCCAGCATGTGGCGAATCTCTCGCCGGCGTGGGGTCGCAGCCAGGGTACGGGCCATCCGGGCAACACGTTCTTCAACCGCGGTGGCGGGCCGATCACGTTTGATCCGCTGAACCGCTTGGACAGGCAGATGAACGCCCATCTGTTCCTATTCGGCCCCACCGGCTCGGGCAAGAGCGCAACGCTCAACAACCTCTTGAATCAGGTCACGGCCATCTACCGGCCGCGGCTGTTCATCGTGGAAGCCGGCAACAGCTTCGGTTTGTTCAGCGACTTCGCCAAGCGCCTGGGTCTGACCGTAAACCGAGTCAAGCTGGCTCCTGGCTCAGGCATCAGCCTGGCGCCGTTCGCCGACGCTCGCCGGCTGATCGAAACGCCCAGCAACGTGCAGACGCTTGATGCCGATGCACTGGATGAAGAATTGCCAGCCGATTCCTCGGTCATGGAGGAGGACGAGCAGCGCGACGTGCTGGGTGAACTGGAGATCACGGCACGGCTGATGATCACAGGCGGCGAGGACAAGGAAGAAGCTCGGATGACGCGGGCCGATCGCTCGCTGATCCGCCAGTGCATCCTCGATGCCGCCGAGCACTGCGTGGCCGAGAAACGCACGGTGCTCACGCGCGACGTGCGCAACGCGCTGCGCACGCGCGGCCAGGACCCGACGCTGCCCGAGATGCGGCGCGTGCGGCTGCTGGAGATGGCGGACGCGATGGACATGTTCTGCCAAGGCACGGACGGCGAGATGTTCGATCGCGATGGCACGCCGTGGCCCGAGGCCGACATCACGCTGGTGGATCTCGCGACCTATGCTCGGGAGGGCTACAACGCGCAGCTCTCCATCGCCTACATCAGCCTGATCAGCACGGTGAACAACATCGCCGAGCGCGACCAGTACCTGGGCCGTCCGATCATCAATGTGACCGACGAAGGCCACATCATCACGAAGAACCCGCTACTCGCGCCCTACGTCGTAAAAATTACAAAAATGTGGCGCAAGCTAGGGGCCTGGTTCTGGCTGGCTACACAAAATATCGACGATCTGCCGCGTGCCGCGGAGCCCATGCTCAACATGATTGAGTGGTGGATCTGCCTGTCGATGCCGCCCGATGAGGTCGAGAAGATCGCACGCTTCCGCGAACTCTCACCCGCGCAGAAAGCGCTGATGCTTTCTGCGCGCAAGGAGGCGGGGAAATTCACCGAGGGCGTCATCCTCTCCAAGAGCATGGAAGTGCTGTTCCGCGCCGTGCCGCCCAGCCTGTACTTGGCGTTGGCGCAGACCGAACCCGAAGAGAAGGCCGAGCGCTACCAGCTCATGCAGCACTACGGCTGCACCGAACTGGAAGCGGCCTTCAAGGTGGCCGAGAAGATCGACCAGGCGCGCGGCATCGAGTCGCCGGCCCTGGAACTGTCGTAAGACGGAGAACGCCATGGAACAGAAACGTCCTTCCATTCCGATGCAGGTCCAGGCGTTCCGCCGCCGCAACGGGCGGCCCCGCTGGCCCTGGGCATTGGCTGCTGTGCTGGTCGCGCTGCTGCTGATCTGGCTTGTGTCGAGGTCGCCCGGCGAATCCCCGCCGCAGCCGCCCACGCCGGTCAGCATGGCACCGGTGGCCGGGCCGCCCTGGCTAATGGGCAACCCCAAAGGCCGTTTCACGCTGACGCTCTATGCTGACCTGGAGTGCCCGTTCTGCCGGGAGTATTTCCCGCAGCTCAAGCGGTGGGTGGGCACCAACGCCGACGTGGCGCTGCAATGGCACCACCAGCCGCTGGCCGCGCACGAGCCGGCTGCGTCGGCCGAGGCACGTCTGGCCGAATGCGCAGCCGAATCTGGCGGGCATGCCGCGTTCTGGCAGGCGGTCGAATGGGTCTATGCCCACACGCGCAGCGACGGCCAGGGCTTGCCGGATGGCTTGCGCTACCCCGAATCGACGCCAGCCATCGAGCAGTGCATGTCAAGCGAAAGACCCAGTGCGGCTATCCGCGCCCAGGCTGCGGAAGCCACCAAGAGCGGCGTAACCGCCACTCCATCACTGCGCCTGCTCGATCGCCAGACGGGCCAGGCCATCCTGCTGCAGGGACCGATCGAGGGCGACGCCTTGTTGTCTGCCATGGACATGCTGGCGGCTGATGGTCCGACCGGCACACCCCCATCCGAAATGCCTGCCGACGTCGTCGGCGACATGCCCAGGTAGCCCCGGTCTTCATGGCTACGGCGCAGTCCGCTGCGCTGACCGCAACCCGTTCGCCTCGCATCCTGGTCGCGAACGATCACCGCTGCCGCGGTGATGGATGCACCTTGTTCGTTCCCCAGGAGGGCTTGCCCTCCCAGGGCGCGCGCCCTCCGATCTCACCGTCTGGAGGTTCGCCATGTCTTTCGTCGTCAACGACTCCTGCCTGGAGTCGCTTTCCGCCACCGCTGCCCAACACGAGGACTGGATCATCCAGCAAGCCATCGTGCTGCTGGAGAGGCGGGTTTTCAAAGCTGGACCGTGCCTCAGCCGACCGGCCGCTGTGCGGGACTACCTGCGCCTGAAACTGGTCGCTGAGCCCAACGAGATATTCGCCGCTGTGTTCCTGAACAGCATGAACCAGGTGCTGGCCTACGAGCCGCTGTTCAAGGGCACGATCAACGCGACTTCGGTCTATCCACGTGTCGTCGTACAGCGTGTGCTGGAGCTGAATGCCGCCGCGGTGGTCTTCGCCCACCAGCACCCCTCGGGCATCTCCGAACCGTCGAGCGCGGATCGCATGCTGACCCAGCAACTGCAGGCCGCGCTGGCGCTCATCGATGTGCGGGTACTGGACCACATCATCGTCGGCCAGGGTTCCCCGTTCTCCTTTGCGGAGTCCGGCCTGCTGTAACGGTCGCATTGCTTCATTGATCCTCGCGGAGGCTTCGGCCTCCGTTTTTTTATTGGCGCGGGACAAGCAGGTATGCGGGCAGCCCGCGATGCGCATTGTTTGTTGGGGTGGCATGAGGTTCGCGTTTGACTATGGCCCTGATCAACTTTCGGGGCACGCGACATGCCGGCATCCTTTTCCACGTTCGCGTCGGGCTGGCGAACCCTTGGCCTGGTTGTGGCGCTGCCGGCGTCCCTGGCCGTGTTCAGCCCCGTCATCTTCGCGGCCGACGTATTGGTCGTCACCGACAGCCACCACCCGGTCAAGACCATGGGCGGCGAGCGGCTGATCGAGCTGGACGAAGCCCGCCGGATTGAAGCGGAGCTTTCTGCTGAACTGCCCGCCGCCCCCGAACAGGCGGCGGCCACCGTCAAGCGTCGGCTGAACCAAGGCGGCGCCGACCTACAGCGCCGCATCGCTTCCGCATACCAAGGCGTCACCGACGCATGGAGCCTGGGCATCACCAGCATCCCGGCTGTCGTGGTGGATCAGCGCTACGTGGTCTATGGCGAGCCGGATGTGGCGCGCGCCGTCGCGCGCATTGAGCAGCGTCGGAGGGCCCAGCCATGAAGCGGCCATTCGACCTTATGCGCCGCATGCGGGCTGGCGTGGCTTCCTTGCTGCTGCTCAGCGCCACGGGTAGCTACGCCTTGAACACCACCGCCATCGTTGCCTCGGTGGCCTCGCCCGATTGCTTGGAGTACCGGGTGGTGGGTATCTGCTACTGGCTCTACTGCACCTGGGGAGGCTGCACGGTGCGCACCTCTGTCAAGGTGCGCCACTACATTCCCGATGCGGTCGTCTCCAGCTACAGCAACACGGGCGAGAACCCGTGGGTCGAAGTCCGGGCGATGAGTACGGCCAACCCGTCCGCCCAAGCGGGCGGCGATGGAACGACGAACGAGGATCACGAAAACAATCTCGCGAAATTCAAGAACGCCGACGTGATCGGCCATCCCGGCGTCGAGGTGTTCAACCAGTTTGTTTCGTCCTCGGGCTACTTCTGCGAGGGCGCGGGAACGGCATTCATGCCGTATCTGCTCAGCACCTTGGACACGCTTGCCTGGCGCTACAACGTGCCCGAGATGGCCTACCCGGAGGCATTGATTCCCGGCATGCGCGAGGTCGGCGCACGCACCACGATGAACCTTTGGGGCAACGTGTATCCCCGCGGCGGCTTCCTACACCAGACCGACGACCACAAATCGGGAGCCGTGGTGGCCCAGCGTGCGGGCGATGTCGTCACGCGCCGCGGGCAGTTGCACGTGTACCAGCCGCTGCTTGCCAATGCCCGCGATGGCTACTGGCCCGCCGGCGCGCTGATGGAGGGTGATGCCTCGACTGGCAAGTGGCAGGAACTCACGCCCGTCCTGTCCTCGTCCTGCACGGTTTTCCCACGCACCGGCTTCCTGACCCAGGCCCAGCAAGGCGACTACGCCTGGGCGCTGTGGCGGCCGTATGCCTGCTGCGAACGCCGTGGACAGGTGTTCCTTGGCAGCGTTGATTTCCTTTGAGGTGTCGCGATGAAGCGTTCCGAATCTATGCAGTTCTCCCCACCGGCTCGTGGCAAGAGGATCTGTTTGGCGCTTACCGGCGCGTTGGTTCTGGCAAGCGGCGTGGCCTGGGGCCAACTGGGCTACCAGACCAGCGGCAACGTCATCGGCGATGACGTCATGTATTCCATCGGCGGCGGCAGCGCCGTTTCGATGGGTCGCGCAGCCGGCATGCGCTCGCTCGGCGTGGGTGTCGGCTGGAACAGCAATCTGATCTGCGGCGACATGAGCATCCAGACCACGTTGAAGAATCAACTCAACGGTGTCACCAATGGCTTTCAGCAGATCATGTCCTCGGTGATCCAGAGTGCTACGAGTGCTGTGGCGTCCCTGCCGGCGTTGATCATCCAGCGGGCAGATCCAGGCCTCTACAACCTGCTCACCAACGGCGTTCTGCAAGCGCGGCTGGATTTCGACCGCTCGAAGCTGACGTGCCGCGCCATGGCCGAAAAGATGGCCGAAACGGCGGGCGGCCAACTCGGCTGGAGCCAGATGGCCGAAGGCATGGCGTTGCGTGATGCAGTGTCGAGCACGGATGCCGTCTCGGCCATCGAGCAGGCCGAGACGCGCCGTGGCAACGATGGCGTGCCCTGGGTCGGGGGAAGCAATGCCGGCGGCTCCGGTCAGCCCGCGATCAAGGTGGTCGGTGACGTCACCCGCGCGGGCTACAACCTGGTCAATGGCCGCGGGGTGACCGACACGTCGGCAATCGCTCCGGCCAGTTGCACGAGCCTGTCGTGCCAAACCTGGACCACGCCGCAGGCGGCCATCGAGTGGGCAACACGGGTGCTCGGCGAGAAGGAGCAGCGCACCTGCGACGCCTGCACCAAGACGGAGACGGTGCCCGGCGTCGGGCTGACGCCCCTGATCCAGGAGGAGTACGACGCCAAGCTGCAGGCGCTCCAAGACCTGGTATCCAAGGCGAAGAACACGACGCCCGAAAACCTGCGGGAGGCCGGCAGTGCGTCGCTGCCCATCACGCGCGGCGTGGTCGAGGCACTGCGCGACGAGCCGGATCAGCACCTCCTGTCGCAGCGCCTGGCGTCCGAGGTTGCGCTGGCGTCGGTGCTGGAGAAGGCGCTACTGCTGCAACGCACTCTGCTGACCGGCAAGAAGGAACCCAACGTGGCGGCCAACCAGCTCGCCGTGGAGGCGGTGAACCACGAGAGCGACACGCTCGATCGCGAGATTCGCAACCTCAAGACCGAGCTGGAGCTGCGCCGGGAGCTGGCGAACAACTCGCCCATGGCGATCATCCAGCGCCACGGCACGCGCGCGGCGGGCTCGCGTGGCATCTACGAAGGCGATCCAGTGCCTGACCGCCTCGATCAGTTGCAGAAGGGCAATCCGGGAGGCCGGCCATGAGCCTGATGCGTGCGACCTGGCTGCGCCCGCGCTGGCTGTTCAGCCGGCGCGCAGCGAAGGCGCTGCTGTGGACGGTGGTACTCGCGGCCGTCGCCGTGAGCGCCAACATCGTTGGCATCTACCTCGTCGGAAGCGTCGCGGGCTGGGAGCGTTGGCTGGCGGCAGCAGCGGGCTACTTCCTGGTCTGGCGGCTGTGCCTGTATGGCGCGACGGCCTACGGCTGGGTCTGGATGCGTCGCCGGCTGCTTGCGCGTGAGGACGACGCGCAAGCGCGGCGCCGCCTGGTGCGCAGCGAGATCGCCGGCGTCGTTGCCATCGTGGCGCTTGAAGCCAGCCTGTTGATGCAGGGTTGAGGGGAGGGCCGAGCCATGACGCTTTTCACGACCGACTACCTGGAGTACTACCTGACCCTGGTGTCCTGGATCGTCAACAACGGCATCTGGGCGGTACTGGTATCCAGCGGGGTATTCGCACTGCCCTTCGTGACGATCATCGTGCAGGAATGGCTCAAGGCCCGTGCGGAGGGTGCCGACGAAGGCAACAAGGGCGTGCTCTCGGCCGCACGCATCGAGAACCGGGTGTTCGTCGCCATCGTAGTGGTGATGTTCGCCGGCATCCCCTTCATCGACGTGGATCTCAACACCATTCAGTACGACAGCTCGCGCTCGGCCCAGTGCCAGGTCAACGTGCCGCAGCCCACGGATACCGGCTGGTCCCAGTCCTTCAGCACCATCAACAACCAGAGTGCCAAGGTGCCGGTCTGGTGGGCCTTCATGCACGCGCTCTCGCGCGCCGTCACCAGCGCCTCGGTGGCGGCAATTCCGTGCGGGACAGACCTACGACAGATGCGCATGGAGATCGACGCTACCCGCATCAACGACCCAGTTCTGGCTCAGGAAGTGGCCGATTTCACACACGACTGCTACGGACCTGCACGCGCTAAATTGTTCATGGCGCGGCCGGAGCTGGACGAAGCTCAAATGAACGACGTGACCTGGATCGGTTCGAGGTTTTTCACGGATACCGGCGGCTACTACGACAGCTACCGTTCCAGCACGGCGCGCGAGTCATGGCCCTATGACGACACCCGCGACGCAGGGCTTGCGCAGGTGGCCAGTGGCGGCGGTTACCCGACCTGCAGGCAGTGGTGGGCCGATGGCAGCAACGGCCTGCGGGCACGGCTGCTGAGCCAGGTGGACCCCAGCCTGTTGAATCGCTTGGCGGGCTGGGCCGGGTTCCTGAGCCGTACCGAGGTGGACGATTCGGTGGTCCGTACCATCGCGTCACCGCGACAGCAGAAGCTCAACCAGGGTTCGGTCTATACCGACTACGGCGGCCAGATCGACAAGACCCTGCCGAACATCGTGACGCGGGCCACGGGGGATGTAGGAATGGCGGTCGGGGCACTTGCCGCATTTCCCGCCATGGACGTGGTGCGCCAGGCGCTGCCCATGGTGCTTGCCTTGCTCAAGATGGCACTGGTCATCTGCATCCCGCTCGTACTGGTCGTCGGAACCTATGACCTGAAGACGGTCGTCACCGTCAGCGTCGTGCAGTTCGCGCTGTTCTTCACCGATTTCTGGTTCCAACTCGCACGCTGGATCGACAGCACCATCCTCGATGCGCTCTATGGGTGGGGCTTCGGCTGGAACCGGCCACACACTAACTTCGATCCACTGGTGGGGCTGAATAATGCCTTTGGCGACCTGCTCCTGATGTTCGTCATGGGCACGATGTTCCTGGTCTTGCCGGGCTTTTGGCTTGCGAGCCTTACCTGGGTTGGGATTCGGGCCGGGCACGTCATCCAGGGGCTTTCAGATGGCAGCAAGAGCGCCGGCCAAGCAGGCGGTAAGGGCGCTGGGGCCCTTACCGGAGGTAAGCTGAAGTAGCGCGGTGCCGATCAGTCGTCGGTGTACAACTCGTGCGACGTATCGTTGTACAGATTGGGATCGTAGCCGGGTGTCTTGCGCAGTTCGGTGAGGTCGGTGAACGGCCACTCGTCTTCTTCCGAGGTATTGGCAGCCGCCGCCCATCCCGCCACCACGACTCCCAGCAACACGAGTGCGAACCAGAAGGCGGCGTAGAGCAGCGCGCCCAGCACAGCCAGCTTGACCGCCCACAGCAGCACTGTGACACCAACCGAAGGCACCCCTGTGGCCACCAACCAATTCGATACCCGCCGTTCGCCACGCGCATAGGCACGCCATCCACGGCCAAAGGCGCGGCCGATACGTTCTGCGGTGCTGGTGCGGGTTGTGGTGTTCATGGTCGTCTCCTGCTACTGAGGAATGCCTATTCCAGTGTGCTCCACTTCATTCCGTTTCGGGCTTCCAATGTGTCTTCTCGCTGCTTCAGGACGCTTCGTCATCCGGTTCTATCGGGCCGGGGTCGGGTTCCACGCCGATGCGGTAGGTGGCAACGAAACGCGGCCAGTCCACATGGTCAACCAGATCGATGTCCTCGATGACGCTGACCTTCGTTTCCGCACGCTCGAACAGGGCGATGCTCTTGGCGGGATAGTTGTTGCGCGACGGATAGAGTACCCCGTCAAACAGAGGTTGGCCGTCGTCGCCGACCATCGCATGCACATGAGCGGACACCTGCTGCGTGTGCGTGTAGCCACGGCTGGCCAACTGCTCCAGGTTCAGGCCAAAGTAGCCCGCCATGACGCCTGGTGCCGTGAGATCGGCCAGAAGCACGTCGGCCATCACCCCTACGGCGCGCACCATCCTGCCCTGGACTTCTTTCAATGCGATCGAGCGCTTCGCGTCATCAAGCCACTGATGCTTGTGAAACACCGACTCCATCAGCGCCGTGGGCAGGTCGCGCCCCAGGTAGAGCACGCCGTAGGTTCGGGCAGGGTCGTCGTAGCGATTGGTGCTGCTGCGACCATAGTACAGCGGGCTGCCCCGATAGACGACGCGGCTCACATGCTGGAGCAGTTCACCGGCATCGATCAGGAACGAAGGCAGCTCGTGGCTCATGGCAGTCTCGCTTCAATGCACCTGAACGCCCAGCACGTTGAACACGGCCTCGGCCACGTCGTCGATCGTGCCATGCGTCACCGCATCCACCGGCGAGCGACCGCCCAAGCCTTCGAGCGGTTCGGACAGTGCGCGGTAGATCGTCCAGTGATCGATACCCTCGACCTCCTGAAGCACGGTTTGGGTCAACTGCTGTTTCACCGGGTCGAGCTGCCAGTCGGGCAGCTTCTGACCGCGTGGCCCCACGTTCAGCGCCAGCAGCCGACGCGCGAGGATGTCCTTGTAGATCTGCTGGCGCGACTTGTCCGCCAGCTTGGCGAACTCCGCGGGCGGCAGGTTGTGCGGCTGGTTGAAGGTTTCCAGCAGCACGGCACGGCCTCGCTGGACGTCGGTTTCATTCGGTGCCCAGCGCGTGTCGGCGCGCAGCGCGGCCGCCTTGCGTGCAAGGGCCTGCCCAACGGTCTCCCCCTGCAAGTTGGCGGGCAGTGTCACCGCTTCCACGCGCTCGTGGACGAACGCCTGCAACTCGGCCGCGAAAGCCGTGGCATCCCGGATTTCGACGGTATCCGCGAAGCGGCGTACATCTTCCACCGTGACGCGCGGCAGACGGTCGGCAATGAATTCAATGGCAGTGGGCATGGTCATCTCCCGAGTAGGTTTGAGACAGGCTTCACTCTAGTCGCCTTTGTCGCGTTTGTCAACTTTGACGCCTAGAGAGCAACGTACCCGGCGGAAGCAGCGCCTTCGCAGCATAGACCGAGGCCAGCGCCTGGTCGCCGTCCAATGCATTCGAGCGGGTTCCACATTGACGGTGGAGCCGCGGTCCAGGCCCCGCTATACCGAAACGGTTAAAGGCCAAAGGGTCGAAATGGCAAGGGAATGGGGTGCAAGGGGAAAGGCCCTACCTCGAAAAGGCCAAAAGGCCTCCCGGTCGGCCCGTCATTAGGACACCTCACATGCTCTCCCTGTTCCAGCGAAAACGGCCCCCGGTCGCTGCCGCACCGACGCCACCACCCGTCACCGACCTCCCGAAAGGGCTGCTGCGTCCTGAGTCGGCCGCATCGCTGCTGGCCACCCCACGCCGGCAGAAGCTGCTGGAGCACATCTGGCAGCGCACGTCGCTCTCACACCGGCAATTCGCCACCCTGTACCGCACGCCCCTGGAACGCTACGCCGAACTGGTCCAAGCCTTTCCGGCCTCCGAGGCGCATCACCATGCCTATCCGGGCGGCATGCTCGACCACGGCCTGGAGATCGTGGCCTACAGCCTGAAACTGCGGCAGTCCCATCTGCTGCCCATCGGTGCCAGTCCCGAAGACCAGGCGGCGCAGTCCGAAGCCTGGACCGCCGCCGTCGCCTATGCTGCGCTGCTCCACGATATTGGCAAGATCGCCGTCGATCTACACGTCGAACTGGCCGACGGCAGTACTTGGCATCCGTGGCATGGCCCGCTGCACCAGGCGTACCGATTTCGCTACCGTGACGACCGCGAATACCGCCTGCACAGCGCTGCAACAGGCTTGCTCTATCGCCAACTGCTCGACCGCCACGTCCTGGACTGGCTCAGCGACTATCCGGCTCTCTGGGCACCGCTGCTCTATGTGCTGGCCGGTCAGTACGAACATGCCGGTGTACTAGGGGAACTCGTCGTGCAAGCAGACCGGGCGTCGGTGGCCCAGGAGCTGGGCGGCGATCCGGCGCGCGCCATGGCCGCGCCCAAGCACGCACTGCAACGCAAGCTGCTGGACGGGTTGCGCTACCTGCTCAAGGAACAGTTGAAGCTGAACCAGCCGGAAGCCTCCGATGGCTGGCTCACCGAGGATGGTTTGTGGCTGGTGAGCAAGACGGTCTCGGACAAACTGCGCGCACACCTCCTGTCTCAGGGGATCGATGGCATTCCTGCGAACAACACCGCCGTGTTCAACGTACTGCAGGACCACGGCATGCTCCAGCCCACCTCGGACGGCAAAGCGGTCTGGCGCGCGACCGTCACCAGCACGACCGGCTGGTCCCATTCGTTCACCCTGTTGCGTCTCGCTCCCGCGCTGATCTGGGAGTCTGGCGAGCGACCAGCACCTTTCGCAGGCACGGTAGAGATCGACGCGACGCCCGCGGAAAACGACGCCAGCATGTCGGCTCCCGCGCCAACCGTCTCGGTGAACCCAGCGCAGGGAGGTCAAGAGCCTCCAATTTGGGAGGACGACAGCACCACCATCGTTTCACCGCCCGCGGCCCAGCCCGTGCCCGACGTCATGGAGGACTTGCTCGCGATGGTGGGCTTGGGTGAGTCGGCCGGCGTTGGTCAGGATGCCGAAGAGTTCCTCCACCCTCCCGCGCCAGCAACAGCCGCGACGTCCATTCCATCACCTGTACCCGCGCCTACGCCTGGGTCATCGGCAACGAAGCCATCCGCGGAACAGTTCATGGTTTGGCTGAAGCAGGGAATCACCTCACGACGGCTCATCATCAATGACGCGAAGGCGCTCGTGCATACGGTGAATGACACGGCCTACCTGGTCAGCCCGGGTGTGTTCCAACGCTATGCGCAGGAGCATCCCGAAGTGGCCGCGCTCGCCAAGCAGGAGAATCAACAGGATTGGCAGTGGGTGCAGAAGCGCTTCGAGAAGCTGCAGCTACATCGCAAGCACCCCAATGGCCTGAACATTTGGACCTGTGAGGTCACGGGCCCGAGGAAGTCCCGCCGACTGCATGGCTACCTCCTTGAAGATGGGTCCTTGGCATTCCCCGAAATACCGCCCAACAATCCCTATCTTGCTCTGACTCAGGAAGGATGACGCGATTCGGGCATTGATCGCCACCGTCGTTTGGCGACGATCAATACCCCGCGAAAGCTGGCAACATTTGGCGAACTGAGCTACTCGGCCCGCGCCAACTCCTGCGCAAGGAACGGAGCGGTTCGGCTGCCAGACGTTCGGGCCACCTGCTGAGGGGAGCCCGCCACCACGATGCTGCCGCCGGCAGCGCCTGCACCAGGCCCCACGTCGATCACCCAATCGGCCTGAGCCACCGCGCGCATATCGTGCTCGATCATCACCACGGTGTTGCCGGCATCGACCAGGCGCTGCAACTGCACCAGCAGCCGGTCGGCATCCGATGCATGCAGCCCGGTGGTTGGCTCGTCGAGCACGTACAGGCTTCGGCCGCGCTGGCTGCGCTGAAGCTCGGTCGCCAGCTTGATGCGCTGCGCCTCGCCACCGGAAAGTTCCGTGGCCGGTTGCCCCAGGCGCAGATAGCCCAATCCGATATCGCGCAGCAATTGCAGGGGCCGGGCCACGGCGTCTTCACCCGCAAAGAATTCGCTGGCTTCGTCCACGGTCATCTGCAGCACCTCGGCGATGTTGCGCCCGTTCCATCGCACCTTCAGCGTGGCCTCGTTGTAGCGTGCGCCATGGCACGTCGGACACGGGGCGTACACGCTGGGCATGAACAGCAACTCCACACTGACGAAGCCCTCGCCCTCGCAGGTCTCGCAACGCCCCTTAGCCACGTTGAACGAGAAGCGCCCGGCGTCATAGCGGCGGCGTCGCGCATCGGGCGTGGCGGCGAACAGCTTGCGCACGTGGTCGAACAGGCCGGTGTAGGTGGCCAGGTTGGACCGGGGCGTGCGCCCGATCGGCTTCTGGTCCACCTGCACCAGGCGCTGTATGGCGTCCACGTCGCCCGCCAGATGACCGCCAGTCGCTTCGATCACTGCCGGCCCTTCGCTGGTGGCGCTTTCGGCCGCGTCGTCCTCGGGCTCGTGGCCCAAGTGCAGTAGCACCAGCTCCGGCAGCGCCTGCGCGACGAGGCTGGACTTGCCCGAGCCGGAGATGCCGGTGACGGCCGTCAGCACGCCCAGCGGAATGCGTGCGTCCACGCCATGCAGGTTGTGACGATGAATGCCCTGAAGCTCCAGCCAGCCGGTCGCTTCGCGTGCCCGGCTTCCCGGCGCGGCGATTTCGTCGAACAGATAGCGGGCGGTGCGCGATTCGGCAATCTTGCGCAGGCCGTCCGGCTCGCCGCTGTAGAGCACGCGGCCGCCACGCTCCCCGGCATCCGGCCCCACATCCACCAGCCATTGCGCGCGGCGCATCAGGTCCAGGTCGTGCTCGACCACGAACACCGAGTTGCCGGCGTCACGCAGCCGGTCGAGCGCGTCGTACAGCGCCTGGCTGTCGGAGGGGTGCAACCCCGCCGAGGGCTCGTCGAGCACGTACACAACACCGAACAGCAGGGAACTCAATTGCGTGGCCAGCCGCAGGCGCTGCAACTCGCCGGCCGAAAGCGTCGGCGTGGCCCGGTCCAGCGTCAGGTAACCCAGGCCCAGCCCACGCAGTTGACGCAGGCGCGCCATCACACCGCCGGCCAGGCGCTGCGCGGCGAGGCGCTTTTCTTCCGACAGCGCGGAGGTGCGGCGCACGTCGGGCGATACCGCATGGACGGCACGGCCGGAGGCCGCGCGTTCGGCACGGTCGCGTCGGGTCGCTTCCTTGTCCGTAGCCTCCCCCGCTGCATGGGCGCGGAAATCGCCCTGGGCAATGGGTTCGAGCAAGGCAGCCAACTGGTCCAGCGGCATCTGCATGAACGCGCCGATGTCCACGCCGGCGAAAGTGACCGACAGCGCCTCGGGCTTGAGCCGCTTGCCGTGGCAGGTGGGGCACGGCTTGCCCTCCATGAACCGGGACACGCGCTTTCTCATCAGTGCGCTTTGGGTATTGGCAAAGGTGTGCAGCACATACCGCCGGGCGCCGGTGAAGGTGCCCATGTAGCTCGGCTCCATCTTGCGCTTGAGCGCGACGCGAGTTTCGGCGGGCGTGAAGCCGGCGTACACCGGCACTGTCGGTGTTTCCTCGGTGAACAGAATCCAGTCGCGATCCTTCTTCGGCAGGTCCTTCCACGGTCGGTCAACGTCGTAGCCCATGCTGACCAGGATGTCGCGCAGGTTCTGGCCTTGCCAGGCGGGGGGCCAGGAGGCGATCGCCCGCTCGCGGATGCTCAGGGAGGGATCGGGCACCATGATGGCCTCGGTCACCTCGTACACATGGCCCAGGCCGTGGCAGGTCGGGCACGCTCCCTGCGGCGTGTTGGGCGAAAAATCCTCGGCGTACAGCATCGGCTGGTTGGCTGGGTAGGCGCCGGCGCGCGAATACATCATCCGCACCAGGCTGGACAGGGTGGTCACACTGCCCACGGAGGAACGCGCGTTGCTGGAGCCCCGCTGCTGTTGCAACGCCACCGCCGGCGGCAGGCCGTCGATCGCATCGACGTCCGGCACGCCGGCCTGGTCGATCAGGCGCCGCGCATAGGGGGCCACCGACTCGAAGTAGCGCCGCTGCGCCTCGGCGTAGATGGTGCCGAAGGCCAGCGAGGACTTGCCGGAGCCGGAAACGCCGGAGAACACCACCAGCGCGTTACGCGGGATGGAAACGTCCACCTCTTTGAGGTTGTTCTCGCGCGCGCCGCGCACTTCCACCATGCCGCTGGCCGCAGCCGTACAAGAGGATTCACCGAAAGAATTGTTTGGCATGTTTTTATCCTGTAGTTCGTCCCGCTCAGGACGGGACTTCCTGAGTTCGGGGGCCGCGGCGACTGGCTTCGAGCGCCGCGGTGACAGTGCGGGCGTCGTAGCTGCCGCGCAGACGACGACCCTCGACGAAGAACGTCGGCGTGGCGTGCGCACCGCTGGCGACCGCACTGGCGAGGTCGCGCTCGACACGCTCGATCACCGCGGTGCTGTCGAGATCCGCGATGAACCGTTCGACGTCGAGCCCAAGCTCGGCGGCGTAGCCGATCAGATGCTCGCGCTCCAGCGCATGCTGACGGGTGAACACGAAGTCCAGCCACGGCCAGAACATCCCCTGGTTCGCCGCTGCCTCGGACGCCCGCGCGGCAATCGGCCCGTGCGGGTGGTGCGGCAGATGGCGCACCACATACCGCAGGTCGTCCCCGAAGTGGGCGCGCAGATCGTCCCACGAACCGGTGGCGTGCGCACAGTACGCGCACTCGAAGTCCACGTACTCGACGAGTGTGAGCTGGGCGTCCTCCGGCCCGCGGATGTGATCGATCTCCGGATCGACCGGTGGCTCAAGCACCATCGGCAGGTCAGCGGTCTTCTCACCCCACCGCTGGGCGGCGACCTTGAAGATCAGCCACCCGAGCAACGTGGCGAACACCATCGACACGAGCACGCCGACCGTCGCCTGGCGGCCCAGGTCGGAGGTCGTGCCGAACGCGAGCCCGATGATCAGCAGCGACACGGTGAACCCGATCCCGGACAGTGCCGCACCACCGAACACGCTCCCCACCCCGACGCCCTCGGGCAGCCGGCCCAGGCCGAGACGGACGGCGACGAGAGTGATGAGCCCGATGCCCAGGAGCTTGCCGAGCACGAGCCCTGCGATGACGCCCCACGTGACTGGCGAGCCGAAGGCCTCGGCGAGCAGCCCGCCACGCACGTCCACTCCGGCGTTCGCCAAGGCGAACACCGGCACGATCAGCAGCGCCGTCGGCAGCCGCAGGAACTCGTGCAATCGCTCGTTCACCGAGATACCCCGGGACAGCCCGCAGTCCACCGCGCGGGCCGATGCGGCACTCGGAGACTGCCAGAAGTCGCGGAACAGTTGTTTTGCCGCGACGACCTTGTGACGTTGCGTCGCGTAGGCGGGGATCAGCAGCCCCGCGGCCATCCCGGCGAGAGAGGCATGGATGCCGGAGTACACGGTTGCGAGCCACAGCACGATCACGATCAGCACATACGGCATTGCCCGCCACTGGCGGGTGCGCCCTAGCCACCACAACGCAACGAGACTGGCGAGGGCGATCAACAACGGGACGATCCGAATCTCCTCGCTATAGACGATGCCGATGATGGACACGGCGAGGAAGTCATCGACCACGGTCAGGGTGAGCAGGAACACGCGCAACTGACCGGATAGCCGCGGGCCGACGATCGCCAGGGTGCCCAGCATGAATGCCGTATCGGTGCCGACCACCGCCCCCCACCCGTGCAGGCCCTCACTTCCGGCCAGCCCCACGATCAGGACATACACCAGCGCGGGAAGCACGACACCTGCGACACCCGCGATCAGAGCGAGACGGGCACGGCTGCGGTCCCTGAGCGATCCGTGGGCAAACTCCTGACGCACCTCCAGGCCGATCAGGAAGAAGAAGACCACCATCAGGCCGTCGTTGACCCAGTGATGCAGATCCATGTGCAGGCCCAGCGGCCCGAAGTCAAACCCGACGTCCAGGTGCCACAACGCGAAATAGGCATCGGATAGCGGCGAGTTCGCCCACGCCAGCGCCACGACCGTGACGATCACCAGCAGCACCGCAGCACCAGACTCCGTGCGCAGATAGCGGGCAACGCGTCCCCGGCTGATATTCGCCGAGGATGCACCGAAAGAAGTGGCTGACATGTTCTTATCCTGTTCCTGTAGTTCGTGAAGTCGCGATGAGCCGGTTTCGGAGGCGACCGGTCAGGCGTCCGCCTCTGGCAGCGTCCCATCATCCAGCGAGCGCAGCCAAGTAAGCCTTTCTCCCAGCCTGCGCTCAACACCTCTGTCCGTTGGCTGATACCAGCCCGGCCGCGCCACGCCCTCGGGAAAGTAGCTTTGCCCAGCGGCATAGCCGTTGGGCTCGTCATGGGCGTAGCGGTAGCCTTCGTGATACCCCATCTGCTGCATCAGCTTCGTCGGCGCATTGCGAAGATGGAGAGGCACAGGCAGGGAGCCGCTGTTCTTGACGAAGGCCTTCGCCTTGTTCCAGGCGGCATAGGCAGCGTTCGACTTGGGGGCGGCAGCAAGGTAGGTCGCTGCGTGGGCAATCGGTATTTCGCCTTCGGGGGAACCCAGCCTCTCATAAGCCAGCGCGGCATTGAGCGCCAGTTGCAGCGCCTGCGGGTCGGCATTGCCGATGTCTTCGCTGGCCACTACCACCATGCGGCGGGTCACCTGGCTGACGTCGCCGCTACCGTCGAGGATGCGGGCCAGCCAATACAGGGCCGCATCAGGGTCGGAGCCCCGTAGCGACTTGTGGAAGGCTGAGAGCTGCCAGTAGAACTCGTCGCCGCCCTTGTCGAACCTGCGCAGCGATGGACTGGTGGACAGCCTGGCGAACTCGCCATCGACCACGGTCTTGCCAGCGCCCGACGCAGCATTCGTCACCTGCTCAAGCAGATTGAGGAAGCGCCTGCCATCGCCATCGGCAAAGCCCTTGAGCAGATCCAGCGCGTCCGCGTCCAACGTGACGCCCTGGAGATGCGGCAGTGCGCGTTCGTAGAGCTGGTTCAGTTCGTCGCCGGACAGCGGTTCGAGGGTATAGACCTGCGCGCGCGAGAGCAGAGCGGAATTGACCGCCAGCCCCGGATGCTCGGTCGTCCCCCCCACCAGGGTCAGGAGCCCCGACTCGACATGGGGCAGTAGGGCATCCTGCTGCGCCTTGTTGAAGCGGTGGATCTCATCGACGAAAAGCACCGTCGATCGACCATGGTTGTCCAGTTCTGCCTGGGCCTCGTCGATGGCTTGCCGGATGTCCTTCACCCCGGCAAGCACGGCCGAGATGGCGATGAATCGGCTGTCGGTCGCACTGGCGGCCAGGCGCCCCAAGGTGGTCTTGCCCACGCCTGGCGGCCCCCAGAGGATGAACGAGTGCAACTTGCCCGCCTCGAACGCGAGACGAAGCGGCTTGCCGGGGCCGAGCAAGTGCCGTTGCCCGACGAATTCATCCAGCGTCTTGGGCCGCAGGAGTTCGGCCAAGGGAGGCTTGGGCTTTGTCGTGAATAGATCGGTCAAGTTCCTCTCCCTGGCATTTCTAATAGTTGACGTTCCGATAAGGTGGGCACCTCAATCCAGAGAGCCGGATTTATCCAACGCCGTGGGCTCTTTGTCGCTAATCGCATGCATGATGATGCGAGAGCCGCGGTAGCCGATGCTATGGTTCCATACCCAGCTCAACGCGACGCTGAGACGATTTCGCGTACCGATCAGAAAGTAGATATGCGCGAGCTTCCAGATCCACCACGCAAAGGCTCCACGCAGCTTAACCCGCCCCATGTCAATTACGGCCAGGCTGCGGCCGATGGTGGCCAGGTTCCCCTGATGCCGGTATTTGAAAGGCCCGTCAGCGAGCTTGCCTTTCAAACGCCGTCCAATGAGGTTGGCGACGTACTTGCCTTGCTGTTTGGCGGCGGGGGCGATGCCCGGTACGGACTTCCCATCGGCCATGGTGCACGAGGCGGTATCGCCGATGGCGAAGACCTCCGGGCGGCCGGCCACCGTCAGGTCGGGACCAACGACCACTCGACCCGCACGATCAGACGCAGCACCCAGCCAGCGGGCCGCGGGAGACGCCTGGACCCCGGCGGCCCAGACGATGGTCTTGGCCGAAAGGGGCTTGCCGCCATACACCACGCCGTCGGCCGAGCATTCGGTGACCGGCGTACCCAGCACGACCTCGACCCCGAGCTTTTCGAGTGCTTGGCGCGTATAGGCCGACAGATCCTCTGGAAAGACGGACAACAGACGCGGGCCCGCCTCGATCAGTACAACCCGCGACGTGCTCGGGTCAATCGAGCGGAAGTCACGCGCCAGCGTGTCTCGCGCCAGCTCGGCGATGGTTCCGGCCAATTCAACCCCGGTGGGACCACCACCGATGATGACGAACGTCTGCAGCGCGGCACGCTGCTGAGGATCGCTCGTGCGCTCGGCCTCCTCGAAGGCCGCGAGAATTCGGCCTCGAATGGTCGTGGCATCTTCCAGCGTCTTCAACCCCGGCGCGAAAGCCCCCCATTCGTCGTGTCCGAAATAGGCATGGGTAGCACCTGTCGCGAGTACGAGCGTGTCGTAGGTTTGGCGCGAGCCATTGTTGAGAATGACCTGACGCGCGTCCTGGTCGATACCTTCCACTTCCGCCATCAAGGTGTTCACTTCCGGGCGATTGCGGAAGAGATAGCGAATAGGCCAGGCGATCTCGGATGTCGAAAGTGACGCCCCTGCAACCTGGTAAAGCAAGGGTTGGAACAGGTGATGATTGCGCCGATCGATGATCGTCACATCGACCTCGGCACCAGCAAGCTGGTTGGCAACCTCGATCCCGCCGAAGCCCGCTCCGATAATGACGACGTGATGTCGATTTTTGGAGGTCTTTGTCATGACCTGATCTCCTCTCTCTCAGCGTTTCAGCGCCGATGCGTGGTGTGCCATATGCTCGCCAATGAAACTGGCAATGAAGTAGTAGCTGTGGTCGTAGCCCGGGCGCAGATTCAACGTGAGCGGGTGTCCCGTCTCGTCGCAGGCTTTGCGCAGCAGATCGGGCTGAAGCTGACTCTCCAGGAACTCGTCGCCCAAGCCCTGATCCACCAGCAGCGGCAGACGCTCCTGCACGGTGCGAATCAGCTCCACGGTGTCGTACTGCTTCCACGCCTCCCGGTCGCTACCCAGATACGCCTCGAAGGCCTTGTGTCCCCAGGGAACCTGGGTGGGAGCGACGATGGGCGAGAAGGCCGAGACGCTGCGATAACGGCCCGGGTTTCGCAGGGCGATGACCAAAGCACCGTGTCCCCCCATGGAGTGGCCGCTGATGCTCCGCTCCGCTGTCACGGGAAAGTGGGCCTCGATCAGCGCCGGTAGTTCCTGCACGACGTAGTCATACATCCGATGATTCGCAGCCCAGGGTTCCTGTGTGGCGTTGACGTAGAAACCCGCCCCCTGTCCGAGGTCATAGGCGGGATCGTCGGCAACGCTTTCGCCGCGAGCGCTGCTATCGGGCGCGACGACGGCAATGCCATGTTCGGCTGCGTAGCGCTGGACGGCGGACTTGGTGATGAAGTTCTGCTCGGTGCAGGTGAGGCCTGAAAGCCAGTACAGCACCGGCACCTTGCCGTGCTGTGCCTGCGGAGGCAGATAGACGCCGACTTTCATCGTGCAACCGAGCGTCGTGGATTCATGCTGATAAACGTCCTGCCAACCATCAAAGCTGGCGTGATGTTCGATGCGTTCCATGGTGTTCTCCTATGTTCAAAGGAACGGCGCAGCTCTCGCGCGCCAGGACGGCAGCTCGTCAGGAAGATTTCTCTTCCGCTGCCGTGTCGCCGTGGGCGTGTCTGATCCTGCGCACGATCCACCAGATCGTCAGCATCACCGCAGGCACCAGAACCGCCATCACCGGCGCCACGCTGTCGTGAACCATCGGAATGCCCTTGAGCAAGTAGCCGAGAAGACTCACGACGTAATAAGAAATTGCCGCGACCGAGAGGCCTTCGACGGTTTGCTGAAGGCGCAATTGCATCTTGGCCCGGTTGTTCATCGAAGCCAGCAGATCGCGGTTCTGGCGTTCAAGCTCGACGTCGATCCAGGAACGCAGCAACGCGATGGCCCGGGTCAGCTTGTCGGAGAGCTTGGTCTGGCGCTCCTTTACGGATTGGCATGTCCGCATGGCGGGAGCGATGCGACGCTGCAGGAAATCCGCCCAGGTGCAGTACCCGGATACGGCCTCTTCCGCAAGCGCTGCCAGCCTTTCCTCGACGATCTCGTAGTAGGCACGGCTGGCGCCGAAGCGATAGAGATTCGCCGCAACGCCAGCTTCCAGCTCGGCAGCCAGGCCGGTCAATTCGGACAGCAGCACGTCGCTGTCGCGCCGTTCCACCAAGCTCGTACACATCTCGTCGGTGATCGCCGCAAGGCGCGACTCCATGCGTCGCAGTTCCGACGTCATCGATCGTGTCAACGGCAGGGACAGCAACGCCAAGGTGCGGTAAGTCTCGATCTCCAGCAGACGTTGAGCCAGCGCACCCGCCCGCGCCGGGGTCAAATCGCGGGCCAGGACGAGGATCTGCGTCAGGCCATCCGCATCCTGTCGGAAATCGGTCAGGATGGCGGCAGAGCCGTTCTCCACCAGCGAGTAGCACAGGCTGGCAGGATCGAAGCGATCGACCTCCTTCTCCGTTTCCGGCGTCCACGGAAGAAGTCTCAAACGGATGCCGGATACGACCGGGCCGGGAGGAACAAATCCATGCTTGAACGGATTTTCGCCGCACGGCTCTCCCGTCTCGGAATCTAGGGAAGCGCACCAGAGATACGTCGAGAACTCGGTGTGCTTTTCGCAGTGCAGGTCTCCTTCATCCCATGTCACACCGTGGAGCGGCGTAGCATGGTCGGGCTCGGCAACGCCGAAGCGATGAGACAACTCGCTCATCGCCATCTGATCCCTGGCCTGGTCGCCTTCGGTCATGAAAGCGAGCTGCAATATGCCGCGAGGGGCCTGAATCAAGAGATGCGGGCGCGCATGCACTTCCCCCACGGCGGCAGCACGATCGGTGTAGGCCGGCATGCCGTACACGGTGGCGGTCGGGGCAGGTTGTACGGTCGTCGTATTGATGTTGGCCGGCTCTTTCATAACGACCTCATTTCTTCTTGGTTGAAAAACACGCTTCAAAGCAAATGCCCGCAGCCATGCGTTTCGCACATGGCTGCGGGCCGATCTTCATGAGTAGGCACCGCTCTACACGGTCCGTCTAATAGGCTCGCCGTGTAGAGGCTTGTGCTGACCCTTTCAGAACGCCCTCAGCTTCCTAGCTTTCAGACGAAGGTGTACGAGCAGACCTTGTTGCCCGCCGGATCACGCAGGTAGGCCGCATAGGCACCCGGCAGGTGACCACGTGCGCCAGGCTGGCCCTCGTCGGTGCCGCCTGCGGCAAGGCCGGCGGCGTGGAAGGCATCCACTTCGGCGGGAGTGGCGGCAGCAAAGCCGATCGTCACGCCGTTGCTGGAAGGCGCTTCACCATTGCCCGGACGGGCGATGATGAAAGCCGGCTTTTCGCGACCGAAAAGCACCCATCCGTTGCCGAAAGGACCGAGGTTCTTGATGCCGAGAGCACCCAGAGCGGCGTCATAGAACGCGGCCGACTTCTGGACGTCGGCGGCGCCGATGAAGACGTGCGAGAAGATGCCGTCGCCGGAAATGACAGGATTGGACATGGTTAATTTCCTTGGTGGTTGGTTTTGAATGGAGAGTGGGCGATCAGTAGTGGATCACCGTGCGAATCGACTTGCCTTCATGCATCAGGTCGAAGGCGTGGTTGATCTCGTCGAGACCCATGGTGTGGGTGACGAACGGGGCGAGATCGATCTCGCCTTTCATTGCGTCTTCCACCATGCCCGGAAGTTGGGTACGCCCCTTGACCCCGCCGAAAGCAGAGCCCTTCCAGGTCCGGCCGGTGACCAACTGGAACGGACGGGTCGAGATTTCCTTGCCGGCACCGGCGACGCCGATGACGATCGACTGGCCCCAGCCACGGTGGGCAGCTTCCAGAGCCGAACGCATGACGTTGACGTTGCCGATGCACTCGAAGGTGTGATCGACACCCCAGCCGGTCATCTCGATCAGAACCTCGTGAATCGGCTTGTCGAAGTCCTTCGGGTTGAGGCATTCGGTCGCGCCGAAGGTACGAGCCAGCTCGAACTTCGCCGGATTGGTATCGATGGCGATGATGCGGCCCGCTTTGGCCTGGCGCGCACCCTGAATCGCAGCGAGACCGATGCCGCCGAGGCCGAAGATGGCCACCGAGTCGCCGGGCTGTACCTTGGCCGTGTTGTGCACGGCGCCGATGCCGGTGGTCACACCGCAGCCCAGCAGGCAGACGTGCTCGGGATTGGCGTCCGGGTTGATCTTGGCCAGCGAGACTTCGGCGACGACCGTGTATTCGCTGAAGGTCGAGCAACCCATGTAGTGGTAAAGCGGCTGACCGTTGTACGAGAAGCGAGTCGTACCATCGGGCATCAGCCCCTTACCCTGGGTTGCGCGAACCGCGACACACAGGTTGGTCTTGCCGGACTTGCAGAACAGGCACTCGCCGCACTCGGCGGTGTAGAGCGGAATGACGTGATCGCCAGGCTTCACGCTGGTCACACCTTCACCCACCTCCACGACGATACCCGCACCTTCATGACCCAGCACGACCGGGAAGAGACCTTCCGGATCGTCGCCCGACAGGGTGAAGGCGTCGGTATGGCAAACGCCGGTGTTCGTGATCTTGATGAGCACCTCGCCCTTGCGCGGCGGCTCGACGTCGATCTCGACGATTTCCAGCGGCTTTCCTGGCCCGAAGGCAACTGCTGCACGTGATTTCATGATGTCGCTTCCTTTACTAGCTAACTAAATTTGCCCTCACCGAGGGCACCCTGGTGCCTCTACCGCAGATAGGAGCGGACGATAGAGATGGTCTCGTCAATGGACTTGTTCTGCGAATCGCTCCTGATGTCACTACGGGGAAACTCTTCCCGCAGATAGCTCTCCAGAACGGTCGCCATCAATCCGTTGACTGCCCCACGAACGGCCGCAAGCTGCTGAAGAATTGCAGGGCATTCCGCACCTGCATCGAGCGCTTGCTCAAGAGTCGCGACCTGACCTTTGATGCGCCGGATGCGCGTCAGGGCTTGCTTCTTTTCTTCCGGGCTATGTGGCATCGAACACCTCTCAACTTGGGTACACCGCCGCATTATACAATACTCCCCCATAGTATATGCGGCCGAACTTCGCCACAAATTCTGTGCTCTTCGAGCACTCTTACAGGCTAGTACAGGTTTGTTCCCAAGAAGCGCAAAATATTCAAATCAATGAATATTTCTTGCATGTACCGACAGCATCGGGGCAAGTTCAAAACTGGTCAAACTGGAAAAATCTATGCGCAGATAGACATGATCTATCTAAGCCGACTCATCGAGCTGAAGCTATCAAGATGAGACCGGCTAGGCGACCTGACGACCCGAGTACCGAGCCTTCCGCAGTGCAGGCAACATCTGGCCGTCCCAGTCGCGATCGACGGCAACCTGGGCCTGTTCCTGGTTTCGTTCGAGCGCATCGACGTCAAGATCTGCGATTGCCCATGCCTGCGTGCCGCACGTCGTCGCGAGAATGCCGTCCTCAGGGAATCCGCGATCCATGGGTGCATAGATCGTGGCCTCGCCAGTATTCGTGTCCAGCGCCGGACTCCAGTCAGCAGCTCCGGTCGTCACGGCCTGCGCGATGAACATTCGGTTCTCCAGTGCCCGCGCCATGCAGCCCACACGGACCCGGGTTGCACCTGCTTGGGTGTCGGTACAGCTCGGAACCAGCAGCAGGCGCACTCCCGCCTCTCGCTGGGCTCGCACGGGCAATGGAAACTCACTGTCATAGCAAACAGCGATGCCGGCACGCACGCCTTTCAAATCGAACACCTTGAGTTCGTCGCCACCCTCGATGACGCCGGCGTCTTTCTCGAACCCCGTCAACTGCAATTTGTCTTGGTAGTCGCGTGTGCCGTCAGGCGCAAACCACCAAGCCCGGTTGCGGTAGCGGTCCAATCCAACCTGGGTCAAAAACGTACCGGCCTGAATGGTCATGCACAACTCGCGCGACAGGTCGGCATACAGTGCCAGCCACGCAGGCTGCAAGGCCTGCAGCGCGGCCAGAGAGGCGTTGAAATCATGGCGGATGCCAGGCTCGAACGTTGCAGCCAGTTCGAGGGATAGATACTCGGGCAACACGGCCAGTTCCGCCCCGCCACGGCGCGCCTCCTCCAGAGCCAGCCGCTGCCGCGCAGCAAATGCCTCGAAGTCCGCGGGCTGACCCACTGAGTATTTCGCAACTGCTACTTTCATTTCGCGTTCTCCAGGGAGTGCAGCCACATCGTGAGCGTCTGCTCGGTTTCGCTCGGCTCACCCACCTGCTTCCAGGGCAGCGTAACCTTCATGTCCGACTGCCGCACGTAGCCGCGACGGGTCCAGAAGGGGTCATTACTGCGGTAGTTGGAAGGACGCCGGAGATCGTCGTCTGCACGATCCACCGACGCGAACGATGCCCACTGCATGCCGCCCAACGAACGGGCATGCGCTTCGCGCTCGTCAAAGAAGCGATGGCCCAGGCCAAGGCCCCGGAAGGCCGGGAGCAGGACTGATTCGCCACAGTAAAACACTGCCTCCACCGGGATTCCTCGATCGGCGAACGGCACATGGAAGGCCGGCTCCGCATCGCCGAGCGGCAACCCCGTGGACGCACCCACGACCACATCATCAGCGAGCGCGAGTACCAGCAGGCTGTCTGCCGAACGGGCGTACATGGCGAGGTAGTGCTTCTCGTATTCGGTGTCGCCCTCGTATAGGTAAGGAAAGCTGCGGAAGACGCTCGCCCGCAGGCCTGCCACGGCATCGAACCATTCGGCAATGTCCGCGCCACGACGAACCAGCACCTGCACGTCGCTGGTCATTTCAGGCGTCCCCTCCAACCTGTGCGATCCAGTCGCCGAGGTTGTAGTAGTTGGTGACACGAGCGATCTTGCCATCGCGGATCTCGAAGAACGCGCCGCCCGGCAGCACGTAGCGCTGGCCCTGGGCTTCCGGCAGCCCGTCGTCCGTCACCTTGTATTCGCCATGCACCACGTACTCCGCGCCTGCACGCAGGCCGTCGGCGCTGACCATCACCACGATCCCGCGCAGTTGCTCGCCATAGCAGCGGTCCATGCGCTGCAGGAAGGCGCGGAAGGCTTCGCGACCGACCTCACGAGCGCCCTGGTTCAAGTCGTGCGCGACGTCATCGGTCAACATTGACAGCATGGCCTCGCGGTCGCCGCGGTTGAAGGCGTCGTAGTAGGCAGTGATGAGAGTCGCAGCGTTCATTCGCGTTCCTTGTTGGGTTGTTCGGAGCGGAGCATTCCGGGGTGTTGTCAGTCTGGGCAACCGCGCTCCCCTTGTATATGGAATTGTTGCGATTTTATAATTCCACAATCTGGAACAATTAACGAGCAGCGAAACCGGCCATGAGGCGTGCGTCATGAACAAGGAAATGGAACTACTGCGCATCTTTCGGGTGGCGGCCGAAAGCAGCAGTTTTCGCGATGCGGCCGTCCGGCTGGGGACTTCTCCGCAAGGTGTAACCCGTGCCATCCAGCAACTGGAGCAACACTACGGCGAGGTGTTGTTTCATCGAAGCACGCGCCAGGTGCGCATCACCGCCTTCGGCGAAGGGCTGCTAGACCAAGTGCGCCCCGCATTGGAGCGGTTCGAGGATCTGTGGCGACCGCCTGGCTCCGACCAGCAGGCCTCTCTGTCCGGTACGGTTCGCATCACCGCACCGCACAGCTTGGGCGCCAGAGCGGTGCTACCGGCACTGGAGCGCGTGGCCGCGCGTCATCCAGGCATCACGCTGGATGTGCGCCTGTCCGATCGCATCAGCAATACGGTTGACGAAGGGATTGACGTCGGGATCAGGGTCGGATTCATGCGCGATAGCCGCTTCGTCGCACGCAAGGCCGCCGACATGAGACTCCCCATCGTTGCCGCTCCGCGCCTGATCAAGAAAGTGGGCGTACCTGCAAACATCGATGCGCTAAGCAGCCTGCCAGTTACCGTGGCCTTGGATATCAATACCGGCCGTCCCTGGCCTTGGCACTTCAAGGCGGGACGCCAGTGGACACCTACCGCACCCACTCTCGTCGCCGACAATGCCGACATGGAAATGGGAGCGGCGCTGGCCGGGATCGCGTTCGCGCAACTGGCGGACTACATGGCCGCCCCCTACATTGCCAGCGGGAAGCTCGTGCGAGTGCTGGAGAACGAAGAACCTCCGGCATGGGGGTTGTACGTCTATCGGCCTCAGCGTGGCCCCATTCCGGGAAGGGTTCGAGCGGTATTTGATGAAATGCTGGTCGCCGTTGGATCGTTGCCAGCTTTGCGCTGACACGTCGCAAGACGCTGTAGGGCAAACACCTTGGAAAGCGGGGCACTGAGCCTCGGCGGCTCACCCCTCCGGTTGAATGATGAGCCGACCGTCTGCCCGCTTGCCCCAGGTGCAGATCGGTCGGCCATGCAACCCAATGCCGGCGAACGATTAGATGTAAATGAATTGCCGGTACAACCCATCCAACTGACGACGAATGTCTTCGACGCGCTGCTCGTCACCGGTATCGGTAAATTCGAGTAGCTGCTGTTCCTTGGCAGTGATCTGATCGCAAAGGTCGGACAAGTTCTCGCAGAAAGCCTCGGAATGAACGGTGGGCTCCTCCGTATTCGTCTCTTCCCCTGCTAGTTTTCGCACAGACGAGGCTGGAGAAATCCCATTTTCCTCGTTAAAGGCAATTTGAAGCTGCCTGCGCCTATTGGTCTCATCGATCGCCTGCTTCATCGCCGGCGTCACCGCGTCGGCGTACAAGATCGCCTTGCCGTTTTCATTCCGAGCGACTCGACCGATCATCTGAATGAGCGCATGGGCCGAACGCAAGAACCCTGCACGGTCTGCATCGAGAATGGCAACCAATGATGCCTCTGGAATATCCAGCCCTTCGCGCAAAAGACTAATCCCAATCAAAACATCGAACTCTCCTGCGCGCAGGCCATTGATGATCTCAACACGATCCTCCGCTTTTATGTCCGAATGCATGTAGCGCGCTCGAATCCCGTTGTCCGTCAAGAAATCCGTTAGCTCTTCTGCACTGACCTTCGTCAGCGTAGTCACAAGCACTCGATTCTTTCTCTTCACGCACTTCGATATTTCGGCAAGCAGGTCATCTATGTATCCATCCGCTTTCCGCACTTCAACCTTGGGGTCAAGCAGTCCCGTTGGCCTGATAACCTGTTCGACAACCCTGCCTTTCGACACCCTCAGCTCGTAGTCGCCCGGAGTAGCGGAAACAAAGATGGTCTGAGGCTTGACCTTCTCGAACTCGTCAAAGTTCAATGGCCGGTTGTTCTTCGATGAAGGCAAACGGAACCCGTAATCGATCAGCGTGTCCTTGCGCGCCTGATCCCCCCGGTACATTGCGGATATCTGTGGCACCATGACATGAGATTCATCGACGAACAGCAGCCCGTCTTTCGGCAAATAATCCAGCAACGTGATCGGAGGAGAAGCTGCGTCTCGGTCGCTGAAGTAGCAGGAATAATTCTCCATCCCCGAGCAATAGCCGACCTCGCGCATCATTTCCACGTCATGCGTGATCCGCTCGTACAGCCTGTTTGCCTCGACCAAGCGATTATTCCTGTTCAGCTCGGCAACCCGCTCTTCCATATCAGCGAGTATCTTTTTGGACGCGGAATCTATTTTGTTCGTGGGCGGTGCGAAAAGCGTTTTTGGCGAAACCAAATAATGGTCTATCTCTCCCAACGTCTTGCCGGTAACAGGGTCCATCCATTGGACAGACGCAACAGTGTCATCCAACAGTTCCACCCGAACCGCCCTGTACTCGGAATCAGCGGGGAAAATGTCAATCACATCACCTTGGACGCGGAACGTTGCACGCTTGAGAGTGCGCTCCGTGCGATCATATTGCAGCAAAGCCAAGCGACGAATTAGCTCTCTCTGGTTTAGTTTGACCCCAGGGGACAGAGCGATCTGTAGCGCTCGGTATGCATCTGGATCACCCAGGCCGTAGATTGAAGACACCGAAGCGACGACGATCACGTCACGACGCTCAATCAAGGATTTGGTCGTGGACAGGCGCAGGCGCTCAAGGTGGTCATTGATGGCCGAGTCCTTTGGAATGAAACGATCGGTGCCCGGCATATAGATTTCGGGCTGAAAATAATCGTAGTAGGAAACGAAGTACTCGACCGCGTTCTCAGGAAAGAAGTGCTTCATTTCACCATAAAGCTGCGCGGTCAACGTCTTGTTAGGAGCCAAGATCAACGTAGGCCGCTTCAGACGATGAATCACATTGGCCATGGTGAAGGTCTTACCTGAGCCGGTGATACCTTTCAGCGTCTGGTGCGTCGCACCGTCTTCTATGTCCGACAGCAGGCGCGCTATCGCCTCTGGCTGGTCCCCCGCCGGCGTATAGTTGGAGTGCAGAATAAACATACCGGTTGACATTAGATATCTCCTAATTGAGCTACTTCAATTTGTCCTGATGTATCGGCTATTTCAGAAGACCTATAGCAGTACCAAACTGGGGTGTAAATGACGGCGATCCTGCCGCGCCCCACCTGGGCGCAGGCGTCGCCAACATGATAGCCCAACACATGGGCGGGCTTCCCAGTGCATATCCGCCGATCGCCACGACGTCAGCCAACGGCCCGTCTGCCAATGCACCTAGAGCCACTCGCCTCGTTGAGCGCCGACATCGAGCCGTGGCGGGCGAGGTTGCTCTGTACGCCCAATGTGTGGCGCCGGCTCCCGCCGATACGCGCCTTTGTCTCTCTTAGCCCTCCAGACGAGGCGTTGGAAACGTGGAGCTACGTCGCCCCTCTAAAGATGCACGATCTCAACATTCGGCCATTTGCCTGCAAGGTACTCGGCCACTAGCCTCCGATGGCAGTGATGGGGCTTGTCTTCGCTGCAAAGCAGGCAACTGTTATCAATCTTTTCTTTATCGATTGACTCAATCCTTCGGGACGACATTAAATCCAGAAATTTCCTGGCGTAGATATCCCAATCTCCCCCTTTTATTTTATATTCCTCGAACATGTCTTTGGTTGGAGCAAGTGCTGGTAGATGTTCATATTCCATCCCACACAACGCCTCGGAAAAATATCGAAGATCCTCGCGTTTAGCGAAGCCGGCCAATTGCGAAACATTATTCAGGCGAACATCGACAAGGCGCTTGGCACCAGAAGCACTTAACTTGGTGAAGAAGGACCGCGCGGAGGTCTTAGTGAATCCAATCGTGAATATTTTCATCTGCCTTATTCCCCTCGTTCCTTCATCCATAAATGGCTGTTATTGAGCTACCGCCAGGCATGCCCGTCAATCGCAGCTAAGGAAACGCTGGGGGCATGGTGTACTAGCTGCGCCACAACGGCCATGGCAGGCTCCATTTTCTCGCCGCTTCAACGGCCACGACCCGAACAGTTCAAGAGCTTAGCACCGCCTTTTGCGGTTGCGTGCCTCACCACTCACGCTTACTCCCTTCCAGAACGCGCCAACTGCTAAGCTACATGAGGACGACTCGCCCCACAGCGCAAAGCACCTGTGTTCGCGCTATTGGCTGTCCCGTGCGTTGTGGTGCTGACCGTCGATGACGAGTCGAACCTACAGTATGGGCACTGCGCGCGGCAGCCTTTCATGCGTGCCAGCTACGTGCCCAAGGTTGGACGCGGATCGAAGCGTGCGCAGGGTTTTTCGTGAAAGTATAAAATCTAATCAACTTTATCAGAAGAAAATCTATGATCGTAAGAAACTTTGAATACTTGCTTGCTTTGCACCGTGAAGGCCATTTTGGCAACGCGGCCAAAAGCTGCAATGTTTCTCAGCCGACACTCTCCGCGGGCATTAAGCAATTGGAGGAAGACATGGGTGTCGAGATCGTGCGTCATGGGCGACGCTATGACGGCCTCACTTCTGAAGGGATGCGCGTACTGTCTTGGGCTCAGCAGATGTATGACGACTGCAAAGGGCTGGAGCGAGAACTCTCCGCATTACGGCGAGGTATAGAGGGGCAATTCCGGCTAGGGATACTCCCAGGAACTGCCGGTGTAGCGCCCACATTAAGCATCGCCCTTGCTGAAAAAACACCCTTACTTCAACAATCAGTTCTGGTTTCCGGCGCTTCTTCCCTGCTACAGGCGATTCGAGAAAACAATTTGGATATCGCACTCATGCATTTGGAGGATATCCCAGGGGAAGACTTCGATACTCACCTTCTGTACCGTGAACGCATTTTCCTTTTTCACGCCGCGAGAACACAGCAACCCCGAAGCACAACGTGGGACCATGTTCTCAATAGACAACTCTGCGTGCTGAACTCGGCAGTACCTGAACCCATTCAAGATAGGCTGATGCAATGTACCGCGCAGACTATTCGCACTGATTCAATTGACGTGCTATCGGCACACGTGGCGACAGGAAAATATTCGGCAGTTCTTCCGCAATCTCTCGCCGGCCAACTCGCGCACATTCCAAATCTCCACGCAATCGCAATCAATGGACCAATGTCGCACTCAAATGTCGGATTCGTTGCCGGGAAAAATGCGTTCGAGGCACCGTCATCGCGTGCATTGCTCGAAATGGTGCACACCCCCGAACTCGCCGCCACTCTTCAATCCGTTATATCGATCCATCGTCGGTTCCAGCCCAAAGCAGACTCATCTCAAAGCCCCCTGAAATAGCGAGTCTTGAAGAGCAACTCTGTATTGCTTCAACCAGGCGAAGATTGCAGGCATGCCGTGTGCGCCGCTAACAGGCGCCACGTGCTGAGCAACCCATCGAAGGCCACCAGGTCCAGGGGCAACTCGGGGGACAGGAGTACCTGCTGCATGCGGCCTCCTCATGTCTCGCTGGGTCGAGCTGACTGTTCCTAGATCAAGCTAGGAGGCGCGATGTAGCCATGATCGTTGCCCTCTCCCGGCTAGGAGACGAGCACGGCTCGACGATCCCGCGTAGATAGATCGTGCCTATCTGCACATAGATTATTCCAGTTTGACCACTTCTGAGCTTGATCCGATGCTGTCAAGACCGCAGAAGGAGACGCGGCCAACGGCTAGGCAGTACCACGATCGTTCTTCTTGACAGCGGTAAGTCTCGTTTCCCACTTCGATTTAGAAGATGGAAACATTAACGCACAGAGGTGACGAAATGACTCCGACCGGTAACCGAATCGTGACTTTCGAGAAGCCCTTGGAAATGAAGGTCAACACCTTCAAATTTCCAGAGCTGATAACCCCTCAAGGGAAAAGCGCACCCCATGGCGCTATCCTCAAAATAGTTACCACAAATATCTGTGGCAGCGACCTTCACATTTATCGCGGTTCGTTTGCTGTTCCCAAGGGAATGACCATGGGCCATGAAATGACCGGCGAAGTGATCGAAGTGGGATCAGACGTCGAAGTCGTGAAGAAGGGCGACATCGTTTCCGTTCCCTTCAATGTGGGGTGTGGGCGTTGCTACAACTGCAAGCATATGCGCTCCGATGTATGCGAGAACACCAACCCCGAAATCGACTGCGGAGCCTACGGGTTCAACCTCGGTGGCTGGACGGGGGGGCAAGGTGATTATCTCTTCGTACCGTATGCGGATTTCAATCTCCTTCGCTTCCCTGACAAGGATGCCGCCATGGAAAAAATCCGCGACCTGACCCTTCTCTCTGACGTATTACCCACAGCTTTCCATGGGTTCGCTGGCCCGGACTGGCCAGCCGCACCGGCCTACGTCGTCGGCGAAAACATCCTGATCTTCGGTGCCGGGCCGGTCGGCAGAGCGGGTGCCGCCTGCGCCAGACTTCTGGGTGCAGGCGCCATCATCGTTGCCGATTACATTCAAGAGCGGCTGGACCTTCTCAAGCCACACGGCGTGGAAACCATCAACCTTTCCGACGGCGTGCCGATCGAGGAGCATCTCGAACGCATTACCGGGCACAGGGAGGTGGATCGCGTCATCGACTATGTTGGTGTGGACTGCCGCGGGTTTGGCGCGGAGGCTGACAAGATCGTGGAGAGCGCTGTTACCAACGCAATGCTCAAATATGTCCGCTTCGGCGGAATGACCAGTACGGTCGGTGTGTACTGCGCAAACCCGATCTCGAAAGACCCGAAAGCCAAGAAAGGCCATATGGATCTGGAATGGTCCAACGCCTGGATCAAGTCGCCGCGAATGTCGGCTGGTCAATCTCCGACGGCCAACTACAACCACGCGTTAATGCGGGCGATACTGAACGATCGCATGCCTTACCTTTCGCCGATGATGAACACTAAATTCATCAAGCTCGAAGACGCGCCCGCCGCGTACAAAGAGTTCGACGCGGGTTCTGCATACAAGTACGTCATCGACCCGCATGGTTCAGTGCGGCATTAAGCATCCGGCGCGGGCTAAGCATCAGGATGTCTCACACTTTCTGGTGAGAGGCATTCTGGTCCCGCCAGTCTCCGGGCAGCAACTTGAGCCGGCGAATATTTTCGCCGGCATTTGCCGTCTGCCCCAAGGTACTTGCCTTGGCTCGGACCAGGAGCAGAGCCTCAGCAATCCGCAGGTGATGATCAACCGCAAGCGTGTTCAAGCGCTTGGTTCGCAATCGGCCAAGGGTCAGACGGGGACGATGCACGGCATCCATTGACGTGCGTGGCTGGAGATAGCCTTCGTCTGATCCTTATCACCCCACGGACTTGATCAGGCTCGCCTGGTGTTGTGCCTGCCTCGGGCCATCGCACGGTCAACCCAGCCCTGGCTCATTCAGCCAGAAGTTTCCAATGATGTGGCCGAACTCGCCGCCGCCAGAATGGCAGTCACTTCTATAGGGAGATAGCACAGTGTTGGATAAGTCGGAACGGGAGGGTGGCCTATGGAGCTGCGCCATCTTCGCTGCTTCGTAGTTCTTGCTGAGGAGCTACATTTCACGCGGGCGGCTGAGCGCCTGCATATCGAACAACCACCGCTATCACGAGCCATCAAGGAACTTGAGGACGAGTTGGGCGTAGTGCTCTTCGACCGAAACCGACGAGGAACAGTTCTAACGGCGGCGGGCGCGGTCTTCTTGCAAGATGTTCGCCGTCTATTCACAGTGCTGGAACAGGCTCGTGAAAATGCCAAGGCTGTGGCATCGGGCTTGCGCGGTAGCCTGCGCATCGCTGTATCAGATGGGGCTATCGATCCACGGCTGTCGGCATTTCTGGCTCGTTGCCGCGCCGAGGAGCCGGAGATCGAAATACGCTTGTCAGAAGTGCCTCTGGCAGAGCAAGTGCGTGGCTTGCGTTCGGGCGACTTCATGATCGGGTTCGCGCACACGGCCGATGTCGGCGACGGTATCGCTGCCGAACCAATCTGGCATGACCCGCTGGTGATTGCGGTGCCAGCTCGTCACTCATTGCTCACCTACAAGGAGGTGCCACTTCAAGAACTTCAAGGCCATCCACTTGTCCTGTGCGACCCGCAGGTATGCGAGGGCTATTGCCGCGAACTCAAGCGGCTGCTCAACACGTTGGAGCACAAGCTGAATGTTGTCGAGGAAGTGTCCTCGCTAGACATGATGCTCACGTTGGTCGGCGCCGGCTACGGCATCGGCTTTATGACGGCGACCAAGATTCCCATCTCCCAACGGCCGGATGTGGTGATCCGCCCCTTGGCGATGGATTCCGCCGTGATCACCACCTACCTGCTTCGGCCCGACGGCGGCAATTTATCGGCTTCGGTGGAGCGTTTTATCGTTCGCCTTCGCGACTCTTCGGACGGTTGACGGAGCTGGCAGGCTAGACACTCAGGGATCAGTGTCGGCACGCAGATTGCGTTCGGTCGCCGTCATCAGGTCAGCCGCGCTTATTCCAAGTGCCGTAGAAATTTTCAGTATGAGCGGAAGCGTGGGCACGTGCTCACCACGCTCGATCTTACCCATGTGAGAACGCGAAATGCTTGCCCGAGATGCGAACTCGTCTTGCGCGACTCCTTGAGCGACGCGCGCAGCGCGCACGGCCTTTCCGAAGGCTGACGCCGACTCGGATTCATACGTCGATGTGCCAGAAGGACGGCCTGGCTGAATTGTTGATTTCTGCATTAGCAGAAGCGTCAAACAATCTGCCACAATTAACCACGTTAAAGATAACGACGTTAAACTTCACTCTTTCCTGCAACGCTGGTTTGCCTTTCTGGACAGATCGCTTATTGGGGGCCCTCATGCATGACGCCACCAGCCAGTTTTCCCATTTCAGGCTTGCTATCGCGCCCGGAGTGCCATCCTCTTGCCTCACAACGCTTCTTGCCCTACAGCGCGCGGAGGAACCAGAAGTCACCATCACGTTCTTTGAGACCTCAGCCGATGATCTGTTGACGGGCCTTGAGGAAGGCCGCTACGACGCTGGAATGTCGCTTCGGAACGCTGGTGCTCCGGCCGTGAAAAGCCAACCGCTCTGGGTGGAGAACGTGGCTGTTGCAGTGCCGCTGGGGTCCCCCTTAGTTGCCCAGGCGAAGATCACGCTTGCCGAGCTTCTGGACTATCCGGTGTTTCGCTGGCCGGCGGAGACTTGCCTACTGCTGGATCAGCGACTGTCCTTTCTTCCGTTGAGCCAGCAGAGCATTCAGCATGTGACTTCGTTCGAGATGATGGCGCTTTGGGTGACCGCTGGCTACGGAGTGGGGCTCTCCGCGCAATCGCGCATTGAGCGTGCCCATGCGTGGGGGATCACTATGCGACCGCTTTCAGACGGCCCCTACGAGATCGTGACATACCTGCAGCGGCCCCACGGACGAGCCAATGTTGTTTCTGAGCGGTTCGAGCACAGGGCAATGCTGGTTGCCAGGGACAGCGCGGCTTGCTCGAACAACCCATAGCCCGCTCTCGCCGAGGCTGCGTGCGGGTAGTTACAGCGGCACGCGCCTGTTAGCGCGCCAGTGATAGCACTTTCATCTCTGGCAATATGATGAATGAACATGGTCTTTGGAGGCACGAATGGTTGGAAGTGGTTGGGACCGAGTACCAATTGACTCGCAAAGCATCGATGCGCCGCTGTCGCGCGCGGCGGTGTTTCTCACGTTGACGGTCGCCGAGGGCCACGAGGCCCTTCAGGTGGTCGCCGGCGTCTTGGACGGGCTGGACGACCTGATCAAAACGGTGGGCTTCCGCGATCTCAACGGCCGGCTGTCGTGTATCACTGCACTGGGATCGGCGCTATGGGACCGTTTCCAGACCGGGAAGCGCCCGAAGGAACTACGGCCCTTCCTGCCCATCGAGGGTGCTAAGCACACCGCGCCTGCCACGCCCGGCGACCTGTTCTTTCACATCCGTGCCGAACGTGAGGACCTCTGTTTTGAATTCGAGCGCCTGCTGCTGGACCAACTGGGCAGCAGCGTGACGGTGGCCGACGAGGTGGTCGGTTTTCGCTACTTCGACTCCCGCGACCTGCTTGGCTTTGTCGATGGCACGGCCAACCCGACCGGGCACGACATCGGCGCCTCGACGCTGGTCGGCAGTGAAGATCAGGCGTTCGCCGGCGGCAGCTACTTGGTGGTGCAGAAGTATCTGCACCAAATGCAGCCGTGGGCTCGGCTCGCCAAGGACGAGCAAGAGCGGATCATCGGCCGGGAGATCGTCAGCAATGTCGAATTGCCCGACGCGACGAGCGGCCAGAAATCGCACAAGACCCTCGCCACGATCGTGGACGACGACGGCACCGAGCACGACATCCTGCGCGACAACATGCCCTTCGGCCGCCCCGGCCAGGGCGAATATGGCACCTACTTCATCGGCTACTCCAGGCATCTGTGGGTGACGCAGAAGATGCTGGAGCGCATGTTCCTCGGCGATCCGCCAGGCATGCACGACCGCCTGCTCGATTTCTCGACGGCGCACACCGGCGCCGTGTTCTTCGCTCCCGCACCGCGCACGCTGAGCGAACTCGTGGAGGCGGTGCAAGCGTAATGCAGGGGCCACAAGGCCCCTGCAAGGTTTGAGAGCCCTATGCTCCGTCTAGAACTACTGCGCTATCCACCAGCCGACGAACGCTTTGCCGCACATCCTCGGGGATGGGGTACGGGGCAATGGCCTCGGGCATATCCGCATGGTGCTGGTAGTCGCCCATGATGACCCGGATGATTGCCGGCACGTTGGTCGGCGTGACCGCATCAATGGCCGCGCGATCCCCCAGGTCAGGGTGCGGCTGGGTCAGCATGCGGTACAGATCCCACGAATCCGCGTGCGGGCACTGGTTCATGAGCACCTGGGCCAGCTTGTGCTTGAGCGGCACCAGTTGCCAATCGGGAACACGCTGCCCCCGATTGCCCAAACTGATGGACAGCAACTTGCCCGCTTTCAGTTCGCGGTTGATCTGGTCCTTGGACTTTCCGGCCAGCTTGCCGAACAGCGGGACCGGCAAGCTGCTTGGAGACTCGTAGATGGTCAGCATTTCCTCGCGCTCGCGCTGGATCGCGGACACTTCCGGCTCTGGGGCATGCGTCGGAGGCGGCGGCACCTGAGACAGCCGCTGGAACGTGATCCCGCCGCCATTCGAGGTCACGACAATGGGTGTTGCTACAACGGGCGAGACGCTGGTGAGAGTGGGCTCGGCCACCGTGGGGGCCGTCTCCACCGCTTCCTCCGCTTCCGCCATCGCCGGCACTCCGTCGATACGGATGGTCAGGTGCGCGCTCGCGGCTTCCACTTCGCCCTGTTCGAGCAGGTCGAGCCGATCGGCCCAGTCCTGCATCATCCGACGGCGCGGCTCAACGTACTTGGCGTGGTTGTAGGACGAACTCACCTTGTTGGGGTCGGAATGGGAAAGCTGCGCGTCCACCCAAATCTTCGGGTAGCCAATCTCGTTGAGCGCCGTCGAGATGGTGCCGCGGATGCCGTGGCCGGTCAGGCGCCCCTCATAGCCCATGAGCTGCACGGCCTTGTTGAGAGTGTTCTCGCTGATGCGCTTCTTGAGTTCGCTGCGGTGTGACAGCAGGTACCTCTGCGCCGGCCGCATCACCCCCAGAAGATAGCGCACGATCTCGATGGCCTGCAGGGATAGCGGCACGATATAGGGGGGCACATCCTGCGGCCGCTTCCCTGCCTTGCGCATTTCATCCTGGAGCTGCTTGACGATCTGCGGTGGGATGATCCACAAGCCGCGGTCGAGGTCGAACTGTTCGGGTTCGGCCAACCGCAGTTCGCCGGTGCGCACCCCGGTCAGGAACAGCAGCCGGACGCCAAGCTGGGTCTGCCAGCCACGGGGGTTGTAGAGCCGGAGCTTCTGGAGGAACTCGGGCATCTCGGGCAGGTGCAAGTAGGGATTGTGGGCTACCGGGGGCTTGGGTTCGGCTACCACGTCCAGGTCTGCGGCCGGGTTGACCTCCAGCCCCTCGGCGATGACCAGGGCATAACGGAACATCTGGTTGAACCAGGTGCGGACCTTTTCCGCAGTAGTGAACGCCTTGCGCTTCTCGATCGCCGCCAGGACGCCCAGAAGCTGAGGGCGGCGAATGTCATAGATCGACATCTTCCCCAGAGTGGGCAGCACGTCTTTGTTAAAGATGCGTAGGATCTGGGAAAGCGTGCTCTGACGGCCTTCCTTGAGTTCCTTACGGCGATGCTCGACCCAAGCATCGAAGACGGTCTTGAAGGTGTATTCGCCTGCCAGCTTGGCCGCGTGCCGTTTCTGGTCGCGCTCGACCTGGGGATCGATCCCCCTGGCAAGCAGGGCCTGGGCCTTGTCTCGCTCGGTCCGGGCTTCACGCAGGCTGAGGGCAGGATAGCCGCCTAGGCACAGGCGCTTTTGCTTGCCCAGCCAGTAGTAGCGGAATTGCCATGACTTGCCGCCTGCGGCTGAGACCATCAGGCCCAGGCAGTCGTTGTCGGAGAGGGTGTAGCGTTTTCCGGTGGTCTTCGCCTGCCGGACGGTCAGATCAGAGAGCGCCATTTCGAGACTCCTAAGTAATGACTTAGGCCCTATGCTCGTCATGGTTCCCGCTCAGCCCCAGCAACTATCCGGTAGCCGACCCACCCGTATTCTTGTGCCTTATTTGGTCACTCAAAAACGGTAGCTGTGGGTGGATTTCCGTGGCACTCGCTGGAATGAAAAAAGGAGCCGAAGCTCCTTTTTTCAATGACCTACAGACCCCAGTAGAAGTCTGTAGATCAAAATTTGGAGCGGGAAACGAGACTCGAACTCGCGACCCCGACCTTGGCAAGGTCGTGCTCTACCAACTGAGCTATTCCCGCAACGTCTTGGTGTTGCGCATTCTATAGAAATCAGAATGCGCGTCAAGCCTTTGATTCAAAAAAACTTATTTTTTCTCGTTGTCGGTTTTCAGGTGAGGCCAGGCCGCACGCAGATACTGCAGCATCGACCACAAGGTCAGGCCGGCTGCCGCCAACAGCAAGGCGTAACCCACCAGCACCCAGAAGCTGAAATCCGACGGGTTGGCCAGCAGGATCACCAGCGCCAGCATCTGCGCCGCGGTTTTCCATTTGCCCATGTTCGATACCGCCACCTGGGCACGGGCGCCGAGCTCGGCCATCCACTCGCGCAAGGCCGAGATGACGATTTCACGGCCGATGATCACCGCGGCCGGCAAGGTCAGCCACAGGTTGTGGTGTTCTTGCACCAGCAGCACCAGGGCCACGGCCACCATCAGCTTGTCGGCCACCGGGTCGAGGAAGGCACCAAAGGGCGTGCTCTGCTCCAGGCGTCGCGCCAGGTAGCCGTCCAGCCAATCGGTGGCGGCCGCGAAGGCAAACACTGAACTGGCCGCCATGTAGCTCCAGCTATAGGGCAAATAGAACAGCAATATGAAAATCGGGATGAGCAGAACGCGTAGAACGGTGATCAGATTAGGGATATTCATCGGCACAACTGGCTACGAGGTGATTGGGCATTCTACTCGCTGTGCAGGCTTGCATAAATCAACTCAGCGAGCTTTTTACTGATTCCCGGTGCTTTGGCTATTTCGTCGATGCTGGCACGGGACAGTTCCTGCAATCCACCAAAATGTTTAAGGAGGTCACGCCGACGCTTGGGCCCCACGCCCGCAACCCCTTCCAGGGTCGAGGTGCGCCGGGTCTTGCCGCGTCGGGCACGGTGACCGGTGATCGCGAAGCGGTGAGCCTCATCGCGGATTTGCTGGATCAGGTGCAGCGCTGGCGAATCGCCCTTCAGGGTGAATTCATGGGCTGCATCGTTCAGGTACAGGGTTTCGAAACCGGCCTTGCGGGTCGCCCCCTTGGCCACGCCGAGCAGGATCAGGTCCGGCACCGCCAGCTCGTTGAGCACATCCCGGGCCATGGACAACTGCCCCTTGCCGCCGTCCACCAGGAGAATGTCCGGCAGCTTGCCCTCGCCGTCCTTGAGCTTGCTGAAGCGCCGGGTCAGGGCCTGGTGCATGGCGGCATAGTCATCTCCGGCAGTCACGCCCTCGATGTTGTAGCGGCGGTAATCGGACTTCAACGGCCCTTCCGGACCAAACACCACGCAGGACGCCACGGTGGCCTCGCCGCTGGAATGGCTGATGTCGTAGCACTCCAGGCGCTGCGGCGGCTCATCCAGGTTCAGCACTTCGGCCAGGGCGTCGAACCGCGCGGCCACATGCTGCCGGTTGGCCAGGCGCGCGCCCAGGGCCTGCTCGGCATTGGTTACCGCCAACTGCTGCCAGCGGGCACGGGTACCGCGCACCCGATGGCTGATGGTCAGTTCACGGCCACGCAACTCTTCGATGGCGGCGATCAGGGTCGGAAAATCCTCGTGCACCACATTGACGATCAACTCCGCTGGCAAGTCGCGCTCGGGGCTGCTGAGGAAATACTGACTGAGGAAGGCCGACATGACCTCTGCCACCTCCTCCTCGATGCCGACCTGGGGAAAGAAGTTCTTGCTGCCCAGCACCCGCCCACCGCGCACGCTGATCAGGTGCACGCAGGCGCCTCCCGGGTTGACGAACGCCGCCACCACATCCACATCGCCGGTACCGCCTTCCATGCTCTGCTGGTCCTGGACCCGCCGCAGCAGGGAGATCTGGTCCCGCAGTTCGGCGGCCTTCTCAAAATCCAGGGTGCCGGCAGCCGCTTCCATGGCCGTGGACAGCTCATCGCTCAGGGCATTGCTGCGGCCTTCGAGGAACATCACCGAGTGACGCACGTCTTCGGCGTAGACCTCGGGCTCCACCAGGCCGACACAGGGCGCCTTGCAACGCTTGATCTGATACTGCAGGCAGGGCCGGGTGCGGTTCTTGTAATAACTGTCCTCGCATTGGCGGACCATGAAGGTCTTCTGCAGCAGGCTCAGGCTTTCACGAATGGCCCCGGCGCTGGGGTAAGGGCCGAAGTACTTGCCCTTCTGCTTCTTGGCCCCACGATGGATGCTGAAGCGCGGGAAGTCGCCGTCTGACAGAAACACATAGGGATAGGACTTATCGTCGCGCAACAGGATGTTGTACGGCGGCCGCCATTCCTTGATCAGCGTCTGCTCCAGCAGCAGCGCCTCGGTTTCGTTGGCGGTGATGGTGGTTTCGATCTGCGCGATGCGCGCCACCAGGGCAGCCGTCTTGGGCGCCTGCCCGGTCTTGCGGAAATAGCTCGACAGGCGGTTCTTCAGATTCTTGGCTTTGCCGACGTAGAGCAGGCGCGCATCGCTGTCGAACATGCGATACACACCGGGACGGCCACTGCAGGTAGAAAGAAAGGCGCTGGGATCAAACAGGTCGGTCATTTCAGAGGCTGGCATCAACCATGCCATGGCGAACCGCCAACAGCGTCAACTCGACATCGCTGCTGATCGAGAGCTTCTCGAAGATACGGTAGCGGTAGGTGTTCACGGTTTTCGGCGACAGGCACAGTTTGTCGGAGATGATCTGCACCTTCTGGCAACCGACGATCATCAGGGCAATCTGGATCTCCCGTTCGGACAAGGCGTCGAACGGAGAATCACTGGACGGCTGGAATGATTTGAACACCAGTTGCTGAGCGATCTGCGGGCTGATGTAGCGTTGGCCGGCAAATACCAGGCGAATCGCCTGAACCATTTCATTGAGGCCGGCACCCTTGGTCAGGTAGCCCGCCGCTCCGGCCTGCAGCAACCGGGTCGGAAACGGATCTTCCTCGCAGACGGTCACCGCGACGACTTTGATATCCGGATGACTGCGCAGCAGTTTGCGCGTGGCTTCAAGGCCGCCGATGCCAGGCATCTTGACGTCCATCAGCACCACATCCGGCTTCAGCTCCCGAGCCTTGATCAGGGACTCTTCCCCGGACTCCGCCTGCCCGACTACTTGCAGGCCATCGATGTCAGCCAACATTCGTGTAATGCCCTTACGAACGAGATCATGGTCATCGACTACTAGCACCCTAATCAAGCAGACACCTCGCGATTTGGTCTTTATAGATTGCCGGACACCTTAGCAAAAAAGCGCCGTACAAACCTAATCACAAGCGCTATATAAAAAACATCTGCATGCAATAAGGGTCCAATCGCCCCTCGCACAAGAATGGCTGACGTTCGCGCGCTGTCCAGCGGACCTTTCTTCCCTGCCCCGAACCCGGGTGTTTTCCCTGCATTCGGCCACGAACCTGATCCACCCATTTGGATGTATGATCCTGTTCGATACCCCCCTAGGGGTGTTACATCCTGCAGCCTTGAACAAATCTGAACGGTTTCGAACTATGCCCGGTATCCGCACCGCCGCACAAGCCAAGGCCTGGCTGGAATATCAAGGTAAATCGGTTCAACAGTTCGCACGCGAACACGGGGTTGATCCAGCCACTACCTATCAGGTGCTGGCTGGCCGCAAGAAAGGCAAGCGCGGCGAAGCCCACAAGGTCGCGGTGCTGCTGGGAATGAAGGACGGCGTGATCGCCGAGGAAGGCCAAGCCCTGGATCCAGCGCAGCAGGATGCCTAGGACAGGACCGGGCCGGGATCGCAGGCTTCGTCGACACGCAAGGCAGATGCGCGCTCCATGCGCCAGAAACAGTCGTCCTCCCCCACCACCTGCAATCCCATCCGTTCATACAGGCGTTGCGCCGGATTACCCTTGAACACCGTCAGGCGCAACAATCCTCGCCGTTCCTGGGCCGCCATTTGCAGCACCCGGCCCAGCGTCCAGGCCCCCGCTCCCTTTCCCCGCCAGGCTTCCAGCACATGCAGCTCGCGGATATACAGGGCCCGCTGATCCCGGCTCAGGCTGACAAAGCCCAGCACCTCGCCCCCCAGGCCAATCAGCAGATTTTCCCGGCCGGCCCAGGCCACGTCGAAGGCTTCGTCAAGCCACAGCAGGTCATTGCGAATGTAATACCCCAGCATGGTGGAACGGGTCAGGTCCCGGGCGAATGCCAAGTCGCGATCGAGCGCCGGACGCAGTTCGAAAGCGCTCATCGATTCGCGCTCGCCATTCCATCGACCCGCCATTGGCCAGCGCTGCGCCGGGCGATCAGCAGCGCCTCCCCCGTGCCCTCCACCGCCCCCAGCAACTCGCCGCAAACGCCCCAGATGGCACTGCGCCCGGCACAGGCCCAGCCACCGCTGGGGCCACCATGGTTGGCCATCAGCACCAAAATGCCGTGCTCACGGGCATAAGCCTGTAACAGCGCACTGTCCTGGGCATAGCCTCCCTCGCTGACCAGCACCCCGGCTGCGTAGATTTCAGCCCCCGCTGTCACCGCGGCCTGTACGTGGCTGGCATGGCAAAAATCCGCGCACACCGCCAGGGCCACGATTGCCTCGCCGAACACCACGGGCTCACCGCCGCGGCCTGCGACAAAAGCGCGCTCCTCTCCCGCATGCAGATGCTGCTTGCTGTAGAGCGCCAGGGAACCGTCAGCCCCCAGCACCAGCGCTCCGATCAACACCGGCCCCTGAGGCTGGAGGCGAACCGGCATCCCCACCACCGCTGTCAGCCCCAGTTCCCGAGCCAGGTCACGCAACGGCTGCAGCGTCGGCGAATCCGGCGCCAGGGCCAACTCGGCCGCCAGTTGCGGTTCGTAGCCGGTCAACGACAGCTCGGGAAACACCAGCAATTGCACGCCCTTCGCCGCCGCTTCACGCATCATTTGCTGATGACGGGCCATATTGGCCGGCAAGTCGCCGGCAACGGACACCGACTGGGCGACAGCGAGGGTCAAATCGGACATGCGCATTCCTTGATAAGGGCAATCTGGCGGGAAGTGCGAGTGTGGCATAAATCCCCTGCAGGCTTAATCCATAGCCTCCCACGCCAAACCGCCATAGAAATTACTGATTGAATCCCGGCCCCGGCCTCTAGTAAGCTCGCCCCACTTCACGGAGAAACCCCATGTTGTCCCAGACCCTTTCCCTGCATCGCCACACCGCCAGCGCCCTGCGCTCGGTTGCGGCTGCCTGGGTCAACGGCGACAAGGCTCCGGTGAGCTTTTATTTTGGGTATTGGTTTAGCCACTGGCGCGCCTGATACCCAACCGGCGCCCAACTTCACGGGTCGCCTACCAGAGAAATCTCAACCCCCGGTCGGCCTCCCGACCGGGGGTTTTGTTTTTTCAGGCTTGACGTTTTTCACCACGACTTTCAGCAACACACCGAACTTATTTGAGGATTGCCCCATGAACTACTCCACCTATTACCGTTACGACATGTTTAGCGCCTGGCGATTTAGCAGCCTCCGTTCGGGACAGCCTGCCGCCTCCGATCGGTCACCTACCGGTGGCAATTGCACACTTATGGCCAGTACGGCCAATTGTCGAACACCCCAGTAGGGCCGCGTGCGGGGAAACCACCCGCCGCCCGCCCAGGAAGACCGCACATGAACTCGTCCGTATCCGCTCTGCCCCTGTCCGCCCACGTCAGCGCCAATGAAACCCTGACCCGGCGCCTGCCCAGCTCCCTGGAGCTCAAGCAGCAATTGCCGCTATCCCTGGCCCTGAGCCAGCAAGTCGCCACCCACCGCCAGGCGGTACGCGCCATTCTCGAAGGCCGCGACCAGCGCCTGCTGGTAGTGGTCGGTCCCTGCTCCATCCATGACCCGCAATCGGCCCTGGAATACGCCGCCAACCTGGCCCACCTGGCCGAAGAGGTGAGCGACCAGATGCTCCTGGTGATGCGCGCCTACGTCGAAAAGCCCCGCACCACCGTGGGTTGGAAAGGCCTGGCCTACGACCCGGACCTGGACGGCAGCGACGACATGGCCGGCGGCCTGACCCTGTCCCGGGAACTGATGCGCCACATGCTGCGCCTGGGCCTGCCGATTGCCACCGAACTGCTGCAGCCCATGGCCGCCGGTTACTTCGACGACCTGCTGAGCTGGGTCGCGATTGGTGCGCGCACCACCGAATCGCAGATCCACCGCGAGATGGCCAGTGGCCTGGAAATGCCCGTGGGCTTCAAGAACGGTACCGACGGCGGCGTCGCCATCGCCTGTGACGCCATGCGCTCGGCGGCTCATCCGCACCGCCACTTCGGCGTCGACAGCCAGGGCCACCCGGCAATCATCCAGACCCCGGGCAACCCCGACACCCACCTAGTACTGCGCGGTGGCCATCGCGGGCCGAACTACGACCGCCAGAGCGTGGCCCAGGTGCGCCAGGAGCTGCAGAAACTGAAGATCCCGGCGCGGATCATGGTCGATTGCAGCCACGCCAACAGCGGCAAAGACCCGTTGCGCCAGCCGGCGGTATTTAACGAGGTGCTGGAACAGCGCCTGCAGGGCAATACATCACTGATGGGCGTGATGCTGGAAAGCCACCTGTTCGAAGGCTGCCAGCCCCTGAGCGACAACCTGCGCTACGGCGTCTCGGTGACCGACGGCTGCCTGGGCTGGAACGCCACCGAGCAACTGTTGCGCAATGCCGCCCAGCAACTGCAGCGCGCGCACAAGGCCGCAGCCGTCCCCGCCTGAGCACTAGCGCCCCCGTAGGAGCTGGCTTGCCAGCGAAGGCGTCCTCAAGAGCACCGTCTCCTCCAAGGACCTCTTCGCCGGCAAGCCGGCTCCTACGGGACTAGCCCCCCATCCCCGCGCAACCGCCCGGCGGCAATGGCTTGAAGGAACTTTGAGAAGAAAACGGCTACATATTCCGGTAGGCTCTCAACTTTCTTGAAAGGAGCAACATCCATGGCCAAAGCCTCTGCCCGTCACATCCTGGTTGCCAGCGAAGCCAAGTGCAACGAACTCAAAGCCGAGATCGAAGCCGGCGCCGACTTCGCCGAAGTGGCGAAAAAGAACTCCACCTGCCCGTCCAGCCGTGACGGCGGCAACCTGGGCTCCTTCGGCCCGGGCCAGATGGTCAAGGAGTTCGATACCGTGGTGTTCAGCGCGCCGATCAATGTCGTGCAAGGTCCAGTGAAGACCCAGTTCGGTTATCACCTGCTGGAAGTCACCAGCCGTCAGGACTGATTCGCTCGCGATTTGCCCTGCCAACGGCCCGCCCTCTGGTGGGCCGTTGTGCTTGTGATACAGCATGCAACTGGCCAGCAACGCGCCGCTAGCGTACAAATCGTGGTCATCGATCACCCGGCTCCTAAGGCTGACAATGCGACTGCTTTCTTCCTCTGTGTTTCTCATCGCCCTGTTGCTGGGCGCCGCAAGTACCCAGGCCGCACCGCAGCACGCCATGACCGTCTACGGCGAACCGGCCAAGTACCCCCAGGGCTTCAGCCACTTCGACTACGTCAACCCCCAGGCCCCGAAAGGCGGGACCCTGCGCCGCTCGGCGATCGAGATCGGCCGCTTCGACCACGTCCTGCCCTACATCGACAAAGGCATCGGCGTGTCCCAGCTCGACGGCCTGGTCTATTCGCCCCTGGCCCAGCGTTCCCTGGACGAGCCCTACACCGTCTACGGCCTGGTGGCCGAGAAAATGGAACGCGCCGACGATGGCCTGTGGCTGCGCTTCTACCTCAACCCCAAGGCGCGCTTCGCCGATAACACACCGATCACAGCCGAAGACGTGCGCTACAGCTACGACCTGCTGATGACCCGTGGCAGCATGCGCTACCGCACCCAGTTCGACGACGTCAAAGGCGTCACCGTGGAGTCGCCGCGAGTGGTGCGCTTCGACTTCAAGAGCAACGAGAACCGCACCCTGCCGCTGGATATCGCGACCCTGCCGGTGTTCCCCGAACACTGGTGGAAGAGTCGCGACTTTGCTGGCGGCGGCGGTTATGAAGCCCCCCTGGGCAGCGGCCCCTACCGGGTGAGCAAGGTCGACTCGGGCAACAGCATCACCTTCGCCCGCAATCCCGACTGGTGGGGCAAGGACCTGCCGGTGAGTCGCGGCCTGTACAACTTCGATCATTTCAGCGTCGAGTACTTCGGCGACATCGACGTCGCCCGCCAGGTGCTGCGCGGCGGCGCCTACGACTACAACCGCGAGTTCTCCGCCACCGGCTACTCCATCGGCTACGACAGCCCGGCCCTCAAGGATGGCCGCCTGCAAAAGGCCCACCTGGCCCAGGCCGCGCCGCAACCGGCCCAGGGTTATGTGTTCAACCTTGACCGACCGATGTTCCAGGACCGGCGGGTACGCCAGGCCCTGGCCATGCTCTGGGATTTCGAATGGAGCAACCGGCAGATGATGCGCGACCTGTACATCCGCCAGCAGAGCTTTTTCTCCAACACCCCACTGGCCGCCCGCAGCCTGCCGGACGCCGAAGAACTGAAGATCCTCGAACCCCTGCGCGGGCAGATCCCCGACGAAGTCTTCACCCAGGTCTTCGAAGCCCCGAAAACCGATGGCAGCGGCAACATTCGCGACAAACAGCTGCAAGCCCTGGCACTGCTGGAGCAGGCGGGCTGGAAACCCGAAGGCGACAAGCTGGTGAATGCCGAGGGCGAGCCCCTGAGCTTCACCTTCCTGATCACCCAGAGTTCCATCGAACGCCTGCTGCTGCCCTACAAGCGCAACCTGGCGCAGATCGGCATCAACCTGAACATCCGTCGCATCGACTCCTCGCAGTACGTCAACCGGCTGATGGCTCGGGACTACGACATGATCGTCACCGGCTACCCGGTGACCACCTCGCCAGGCCTGGAACTGTACAACTATTTCGGCTCGGCCTCGGCCAACGACCCCGGTTCCAACAACTACATGGTGCTCAAGAACCCGGCGGTGGACACCCTGGTCAACGGCCTGGTGAAGGCCACCAGCCAGCCGGAAATGCTGCGCTACGCCCACGCTCTGGACCGGGTCCTGCAGTGGAACTACTACTGGATTGCCAACTACTACCCGCCGGGCACCTCCACCGTATGGTGGAACCGCTTCGGCATTCCCAAGGTGCCGGCGAGCAACGACGAAGCCATCGAGAGCTGGTGGGAAGTCAGCGGCACCGCACTGACCGATGAACAAATGGCCGCCGAGCTGATCCGCCGTGGCAAACCCGGAGGACGCCACTGATGCTGGGCTACATTGTGCGGCGCCTGCTGCTGATCATCCCGACCCTGCTGATCATTCTTCTGGTGAACTTCGTCATCGTCCAGGCCGCCCCCGGCGGCCCGGTGGAACAGGCCATCGCCCGCCTGCAAGGCATCGGCGGTGGCGGCGCCGTCGGCGGTTCCGCCGACGCCATGAGCGCCAGCGGCTCCCGGGCCAGCCGCGGCCTGGATCCCAAGCTGATCGAGGACATCGAGAAGCAATACGGCTTCGACAAGCCGGCCCCCGAGCGCCTCTGGCTGATGCTCAAGAACTACGCCCAACTGGACTTCGGCAAGAGCTTCTTCCGCGGCGCCACGGTCACCGACCTGATCCTGGAAAAGATGCCGGTGACCATTTCCCTGGGCCTCTGGGCCACCCTGATCACCTACCTGGTGTCGATCCCCCTGGGGATCCGCAAAGCGGTGCACCACGGCAGCCATTTCGATATCTGGAGCAGCACCGCGATCATCATCGGCTACGCCATGCCGGCCTTCCTGTTCGCCATGTTCCTGATCGTGCTGTTCGCCGGCGGCACTTCGCTGAACTGGTTCCCGGTGCGCGGCCTGGTCTCGGACAACTTCGAGCAACTGAGCACCCTGGGCAAGATCGCCGACTACTTCTGGCACCTGGTGCTGCCGGTCAGCTCCCTGGTGATCGGCGGCTTTGCCACCCTGACCATCCTCACCAAGAACTCCTTCCTCAACGAGATCACCCGCCAGTACGTGGTCACCGCCCGGGCCAAAGGCCTGAGCGAGCGCCGGGTGCTGTATGGGCATGTGTTCCGCAACGCCATGCTGCTGGTGGTCTCGGGGATTCCCCAGGCCTTTATCAGCGTGTTCTTCGCCGGCTCCCTGCTGATCGAAGTGATCTTCTCCCTCGACGGCCTGGGGCGCATGAGCTACGAGGCCGCCGTGTCCCGGGACTACCCGGTGGTGTTCGGCTCGCTGTTCATCTTCACTCTGTTCGGCCTCCTGATAAAACTCATCGGCGACCTGTGCTACACCCTGGTCGACCCGCGTATCGACTTCGCCGCGAGGAACGCCTGATGTTCACGCTTTCCCCCCTGGCGCGCCGGCGCTTCGACCGTTTCAAGAAAAACCGCCGTGGCTGGTGGTCGCTGTGGCTGTTCATCGGCCTGTTCATCCTCACCCTGGGCGGCGAGCTGATCGCCAACGACAAGCCGCTGGTGGTCAGCTACCAGGGCTCGCTGTACTTCCCGGTGTTCAAGCGCTACACCGAGCAGGAATTCGGCGGCCAGTTGCCGTTCCAGGCCGACTACCGCAGCGACTACGTGCAGCAACTGATCCGCAAGGACGGCGGCTGGCTGCTGTTCCCGCCCATTCCCTTCAGCGAGGACACCCCCAATTACGACCTGAGTCGCCCAGCCCCCAGCCCGCCCACCGCGGTGAACTGGCTGGGCACCGACGACCAGGCCCGGGACGTGGCCGCGCGAGTGATCTACGGCGCCCGTGTATCGATCCTGTTCGCCCTGGCCCTGACCGCCATCAGCGCCCTGATCGGCATCGCCGCCGGCGCCCTGCAAGGCTACTACGGCGGCTGGGTCGACCTGCTCGGCCAACGCCTGCTGGAGGTCTGGTCGGGGCTGCCGGTGCTGTACCTGCTGATTATCCTTTCGGGGTTTGTCGAACCGAACTTCTGGTGGCTGCTGGGGATCATGGCGCTGTTCTCCTGGCTGGCCCTGGTGGACGTGGTGCGCGCCGAGTTCCTGCGCGGACGCAACCTGGAGTACGTCAAGGCCGCTCGGGCCCTGGGCCTGACCGACCGCAAGGTGATCCTGCGACACATCCTGCCCAATGCCATGAACGCCACCCTGAGCTACCTGCCGTTCATTCTCACCGGTGCCATCTCGACCCTCACCGCCCTGGACTTCCTCGGCTTCGGCATGCCCGCCGGCAGCGCCTCCCTGGGCGAGCTGATCGGCCAGGGCAAGCAGAACCTGCAGGCGCCCTGGCTGGGATTGACGGCCTTCTTCACCCTGGCGCTGATCCTCTCGCTGCTGGTGTTTATCGGCGAGGCATTGCGTGATGCCTTTGACCCAAGATCGTGAAGCGGATGCAAGCAATGACTGACAACCTGATTGAAATCCGCCAGCTCAACGTCGCCTTCGGCGAGCACCGCGTCGTCCGCGACCTGAGCCTGGACATCCGCCCCGGCGAGTGCCTGGCCCTGGTGGGGGAATCCGGCTCGGGCAAATCGGTAACCGCCCATTCGATCCTGCAACTGCTGCCGCAGACCGGTTGCAGCAGCACCGGCAGCGTGCGCTATCGCGGCCAGGAACTGATCGGTGCCAGCCCCGCGACCCTGCAAAAACTGCGGGGCAACCGCATCGCGATGATCTTCCAGGAGCCCATGACCTCCCTCAACCCGCTGCACAGCATCGAGAAGCAGATCGGCGAGACCCTGCTGCTGCACCGCGGCATGGGGGGCAAGCAAGCCCAGGCGCGGATCCTCGAATTGCTGGAGCTGGTGGGCATTCAAAAACCCGGGGAACGCCTCAAGGCCTACCCGCACCAGCTCTCTGGCGGCCAGCGCCAACGGGTGATGATCGCCATGGCCCTGGCCTGCGAACCGGAACTGTTGATCGCCGACGAGCCCACCACGGCCCTGGACGTGACGGTGCAGCGCAAGATCCTGCTGCTGCTCAAGTCCCTGCAACAGCGCCTGGGCATGTCCCTGCTGCTGATCAGCCACGACCTCAACCTGGTGCGGCGCATCGCCCAGCGAGTGTGCGTGATGAAGGCCGGGGAAATCGTCGAACAGGCGGACTGCGAAACCCTGTTCAACGCCCCGGTCCATCCCTACAGCTGCGAGCTGCTGCATGCCGAGCCCGAGGGCGAACCGCTGTGCCTCGACACCCGCGCCACCGTGCTGGAAGTGGACCAGCTCAGCGTCGAATTCCAGATCGGCGGCGGCCTGTTCCGGCGCAAGGAATACCTGCGGGCAGTGGACGGCATCAGCCTCAGCGTGCAACAGGGCAAGACCCTGGGGATCGTCGGCGAATCCGGCTCGGGCAAATCCACCCTGGGCCAGGCGATCCTGCGCCTGCTGGATTCCCAGGGCGGCATCCGTTTCCAGGGCGAGGCCCTCGATGGCCTGAACCAGAAACAGCTGCGGCCCTGGCGCAAGCGCATGCAGGTGGTGTTCCAGGACCCCTTCGGCAGCCTCAGCCCGCGCATGTCGGTGGCCCAGATCATCAGCGAAGGGCTGGAGGTGCACAGCCAGTACGACGCCCGGCAATGCGATGAACAGGTGATCCGTGCCCTGGAGGAAGTGGGCCTGGACCCCGACAGCCGGCACCGTTACCCCCACGAGTTTTCCGGCGGCCAGCGCCAGCGCATCGCCATTGCCCGGGCCCTGGTGCTGAAGCCGGCGCTGATCCTGCTCGACGAGCCCACCTCGGCCCTGGACCGCACAGTGCAGAAACAGGTGGTGGCGCTGCTGCGCGAACTGCAGGAGAAACACGGACTGACCTACCTGTTCATCAGCCATGACCTGGCGGTGGTGCGGGCCCTGGCCCACGACATGATCGTGATCAAGGACGGCAAGGTGGTCGAGCGCGGCCCCAGCCACCAGGTGTTCGAGGCTCCGCAGCATCCCTACACCCGGGAGCTGCTGGCCGCTGCCCACCCGGGCTGAGCGCTGCAGGGGCAGGCTTGCCAGCGAAGGCGTCCGCCGGAGCCGCGCCCCATCCAAAGGCCCCTTCGCCGGCAAGCCGGCTCCTACAAGATCCGCGGCAGCCTCCAGCCCTGTAGGAGCTGGCTTGCCAGCGAAGGCGTCCGTCAGAACGACGCCCCATCCAAAGGCCTCATTCGCCGGCAAGCCGGCTCCTACAAGATCCGCGGCAGCCACCAGCCCTGTAGGAGCTGGCTTGCCAGCGAAGGCGTCCGCCAGACCAACGCCCCATTCAAAGGCCTCGTTCACCGGCAAGCCGACGCCCGCAAATCGGGCATAATCCCTGGCGCCCATTTTCAGGATGCCACCATGAACGACAGCGACAGCCTCAAGGATTACCAGCGTGTGCGCCAACTGGCGATCCGCTCGCTGTTCGAGATCATCGAGCAATCCAGCGAAGGCACGGTGATCGTCGATCGTGACGCCAATATCGTCTGGATGAACCAGCGCTATGCCCGGCGCTTCGGCCTGGAGTCCGCCGAATTCGCCATCGGCAAGCCCTGCGAAAGCGTGATCCCCGGCAGCCTGCTGCGCGAAGTGGTGCGCACCGGCCGGCCGATCCTGCTGGACATGCAGGACACCCCCAAGGAACCCCTGGTGGTGATGCGCCTGCCGATCCATGACGACGCCGGCACGGTGATCGGTGCCATCGGCTTTGCCCTGTTCGACGAGCTGCGCAGCCTGTCGCCAATGCTCAAGCGCTACCTGAGCATGCAGGAAGAACTGGCTTCCACTCGCTCCCTGCTGCGAGCCCGGCAGACCAAGTACAACTTCGCCCATTTCATCGGTACCAGCGCCGCCAGCCTGGAGGTCAAGCGCCGGGCCCGACGCAGTGCCAGCGCCGATTCGCCGGTGCTGCTGCAAGGCGAGACCGGCACCGGCAAGGAGCTGCTGGCCCAGGCCATCCACGCTGCATCGCCTCGGGCCCACAAGCCCTTTGTCAGCATCAACAGCGCGGCGATTCCCGAGGCGCTGCTGGAGGCGGAGTTCTTCGGCACCGCCCCTGGCGCCTTCACCGGCGCCGACCGCAAGGGCCGCGCCGGCAAGCTGCAGATTGCCCAGGGGGGCACCTTGTTCCTCGATGAAATCGGCGACATGCCGCTGCCCCTGCAAAGCAAGCTGCTGCGGGTGCTGCAAGAGAAGGAGTTCGAACCGCTGGGCTCCAACGAAGTGATCAACAGCGATGTACGGGTGATCGCCGCCACTTCCACCGACCTTGCGGCGGCGATCAAGCGCGGCGAGTTCCGCGCCGATCTGTACTACCGGCTCAACGTACTGCCGATTCAGGTGCCGGCCCTGCGCGAACGCCTGGATGACCTGCCGGCCCTGAGCGAGGGCATCCTCGAAGAACTGCGCAGCCAGCACGAACTCGACCGCGACGCCTTGCAGTTGCTGGCCCAGCACGCCTGGCCGGGGAATATCCGCGAGCTGCGCAATGTGCTGGAGCGAGCCGCGCTGCTCAGTGACGACCTGATGCTCAATGCCGCCGACATCCGCGCGGCGATCGGCAGCTTCAGCCCGGTGCAACGCGACGCCGCCAACTTGCCGCAGCCCTTGAACAGCGAAACCTTTGCCCAGGCCCGGGAGCGCTTCGACCGGCAACTGATCAGCGCCACTCTGGCCCAGTGCGCCGGCAAGGTGGATGACGCCGCCCGCAGCCTGGGGCTCGGGCGTTCGACCCTGTACAAGAAAATGGCAGCACTGGGGATTACCGAGTCTCTATAGCGAGACACAAATCTCCATTTAGAGAACCTGCCAATCGCGCTGCGCGCTTTTCGCTGGCAAGCCAGTGCCTACGGTGAGCTGATCAATCTCTGTAGGAGCTGGCTTGTCAGCGAACAGGCCGGCCAATCCCAAAAAAATCTCAAAACAGAGACAAGCAACTTCAGCCCGCCCCCATAAAAATAAAAATACCTATACATTTCAACTACTTACACAGATGGCACAGTTCTCGCTATAAGCCTCTCCACACGCACCACCCGACAACAATAACAATCCTGGAGAGACACACCATGAGTGTGATCATTGCCTTGGCAGCCCTGGCGCTGCTGATGCTCGCGGCCTACCGTGGCTACAGCGTCATCCTCTTTGCCCCGATCGCCGCCCTCGGCGCGGTGCTGCTCACCGACCCGTCCGCCGTGGCGCCCGCCTTCACCGGGGTGTTCATGGAAAAAATGGTGGGTTTCATCAAGCTGTACTTCCCGGTGTTCCTGCTCGGCGCGGTGTTCGGCAAGCTGATCGAGCTCTCGGGGTTTTCGCGCTCCATCGTCGCCGCCGCCATCAAGCTGCTCGGCACTCGCCAGGCAATGCTGGTGATCGTACTGGTGTGTGCCCTGCTGACCTACGGCGGGGTCTCGCTGTTCGTGGTGGTGTTCGCGGTCTACCCGTTCGCCGCGGAGATGTTCCGCCAGAGCAATATCCCCAAGCGGCTGATCCCCGCCACCATCGCGTTGGGGGCGTTCTCCTTCACCATGGACGCCCTGCCCGGCACCCCGCAGATCCAGAACATCATCCCCAGCACCTTCTTCAACACCACCGCCTGGGCCGCGCCCTGGCTGGGAGTGATCGGCACCATTTTCGTGTTCTGCGCCGGCATGCTGTTCCTTCAGCGCCAGCGCAACAAAGCGCAAAAGGCCGGTGAAGGCTACGGCAGCGAACTGCGCAACGAACCGGAAACCGCCGCAGACTTGCAGTTGCCCAACCCCTGGATCGCCCTGTCGCCGCTGCTGCTGGTGGGGCTGATGAACCTGCTGTTCACCCACTGGATCCCCCTGTGGTACGGCAAGACCCACAGCCTCAGCCTGCCGGGCATGGCGGCGCCGGTGACCACCGAGATCGCCAAGCTCACCGCCATCTGGGCGGTGCAGGCAGCCTTGCTGGTGGGCATCCTGATGGTGCTGGTGTGCGGCTTCTCGGCGATTCGCAGCAAGCTCGCCGAAGGCACCAAGAGTGCGGTCAGCGGCGCCCTGCTGGCGGCGATGAACACCGCCTCGGAATACGGCTTCGGCGCGGTGATTGCCTCCTTGCCGGGCTTCCTGGTACTGGCCGACTGGCTGAAAAGCATTCCCAACCCGCTGGTCAACGAAGCCGTTACCGTGACCTTGCTGGCGGGCATCACAGGTTCGGCTTCGGGTGGCATGAGCATCGCCCTGGCGGCCATGTCCGACAGCTTCATCAGCGCCGCCCACGCCGCCAACATCCCCCTGGAAGTGCTGCATCGGGTGGCCGCCATGGCCAGCGGCGGCATGGACACCCTGCCCCACAACGGCGCGGTGATCACCCTGCTGGCTGTCACCGGGCTGACCCATCGTGAAGCCTACAAGGACATTTTCTGCATTACCCTGATCAAGACCCTGGCGGTCTTCGTGGTGATCGCTACTTTCTACGCCACCGGCATTGTGTGAGGTATTCATGACCACTCTTAACGGCAAGACCGCACTGGTCACCGGTTCCACCAGCGGCATCGGCCTGGGCATCGCCCGGGTCCTGGCCCAGGCCGGGGCCAAGCTGATTCTCAACGGCTTCGGCGATGCCGCCCAGGCAATCGCCGAGGTTGCACAGTTCGGTGGCCAGGTCGGCCATCACCCGGCGGACGTCAGCGACCCGGCGCAGATCGCCGAGATGTTCGCCTATGCCGAACGGGAGTTCGGCGGCGTCGACATCCTGGTGAACAACGCCGGCATCCAGCATGTGGCGGCGGTGGAGGAGTTCCCCGTGGAACGCTGGGATTCGATCATCGCCATCAACCTGTCGTCGGTGTTCCACAGCACTCGCCTGGGGCTGCCGGGGATGCGCGCCAAGGGCTGGGGACGGATCGTCAACATTGCCTCGGTGCACGGCCAGGTGGGTTCGGTGGGCAAGGCCGCCTATGTGGCGGCCAAGCACGGGGTGATCGGCCTGACCAAGGTGGTGGGCCTGGAAACCGCCACCAGCAATGTCACCTGCAACGCCATCTGCCCGGGCTGGGTACTGACCCCGCTGGTGCAGAAGCAGATCGACGACCGCGTCGCCGCCGGCACCGATCCCCAGCAGGCGCAGCACGATCTGCTGGCGGAAAAACAGCCGTCCCTGGAGTTCGTCACCCCGTCGCAGCTGGGGGAACTGGTGCTATTTTTGTGCAGCGAAGCCGGCGCCCAGGTGCGCGGCGCGGCGTGGAATATCGACGGTGGCTGGCTGGCGCAATGACGCGACGCCCAGGCTGATGCCTTCGCTGGCAAGCCGGCTCCTACACGGCTCATCACCGCCGTGCAGGAGCGGGCTTGGCAGCGACAAGCCCGACCCGGAAAAACAATAAGAACATGAGGCCTTGCATGTCCGACATTCTCTGGCAACCCAGCGCCGAGCGCATCAGCAAGACGCGCATCGACGCCTTCCGCCGCTTGATCAATCAGCGCCACGGCCTGGACATTCGTGACTACCCCGAGCTGCACCAGTGGAGCATCGACCAGCGCGAAAGCTTCTGGCAGGCCATCGTCGACTTCTTCGAAGTCCGCTTCCAGCAGAGCGCCGAATGCGTGCTCCGCGAAGGTTCGCAGATGCCCAGTGCCCAATGGTTTCCCGGGGCCACCCTGAACTTTGCCGAGCACCTGCTCAAGCGCCGGGATCACAGTGTTGCGCTGGTGGCGATCAACGAGAACGGCCAGCGTGAGCAACTGACTTACGCCGAACTGGCGGCCCAGGTCGCCGGTCTGCAGCAGAGCCTGCGGGCCGCCGGGGTCGGTCTCGGCGACCGGGTCGCGGCGTGCATGCCCAACACCTGGCAAACCCTGGTGGCGATGCTCGCCAGTACCAGCCTCGGCGCGGTGTGGTCATGCTCCTCGCCGGACTTCGGCACCCAGGGGGTGATCGACCGCTTCGGCCAGATCGAACCCAAGGTGCTGATCACCTGCGCCGGTTACCGCTACGCCGGCAAGGACATCGACCAGACCGCCAAGGTCAACGAAATCCTTGCGCGCCTGCCATCCCTGGAACAGCTGATCATCGTGCCCTATGCCCGGCCCCAGGCGCGGTCCGAGGATTTCATCGGCAACGCTCAAATCAGCCTGTGGGACGACTTCTACCGCCCTGGCGGCGAACCGCAATTCGTCGCCGTGCCCTTCGACCACCCGCTGTACATCCTCTATTCCAGCGGCACCACCGGAGTGCCCAAGTGCATCGTCCACGGCACTGGCGGTGTGCTCTTGCAGCACCTCAAGGAGCACGGCCTGCACGCCGACCTGGGCCCCGGCGAGCGCTTGTTCTACTACACCACCTGCGGCTGGATGATGTGGAACTGGCTAGTCTCGGCCCTGGCCACCGGCGCCAGCCTGGTGCTCTATGACGGCTCGCCGTTCCATCCGAGCACGGAACACCTGATCGACCTGATCGACAGCGAGACCATCAACGTCTTCGGCACCAGCCCCAAGTACCTGGCCGCCCTGGAAAAAGCCGGCAGCCAGCCACGCCGCAGCCACCGCCTGGACAGCCTCAAGACCCTGCTCAGCACCGGTTCGCCGCTGTCGCCGCAGAGCTACGACTACGTCTACCGCGAGATCAAGAGCGACCTGTGCCTGGCTTCGATGTCCGGTGGCACCGACATCGTCGCCTGCTTCGTCGCCGGCAACCCGCTGCAGCCAGTGCGCCGTGGCGAAATGCAAGGCAAGGGCCTGGGCATGGCCATCGAAGTGTGGAACGACCAGGGCCGGCCGGTGATCGGCGAGAAAGGCGAGCTGGTGTGCACCCGGCACTTCCCGAGCATTCCCGTGGGCCTGTGGAACGACCCGGACCACAGCAAGCTGCGGGCCTCCTACTTCAGCCTGTTTCCCGGGGTCTGGGCCCAGGGCGACTACGCCGAGCAACTGCCCCACGGCGGCTGGCTGATCCACGGCCGCTCGGACGCAGTGCTCAACCCGGGGGGAGTGCGCATCGGCACCGCGGAAATCTACCGCCAGGTGGAAAAACTCGAACAGGTGGTGGAAAGCCTGGCCGTCGGCCAGAGCTGGGAGCATGACGTGCGGGTGGTGCTGTTCGTGCGCCTGCAACCCGGCGTGCAGCTCGACGAGGCCCTGCAGGAACGCATCCGCCAGGTGATCCGCGCCAACACCACGCCGCGCCACGTACCGGCAAAGATCCTTGCGGTCACGGACATTCCGCGCACCATCAGCGGCAAGATCGTCGAGCTGGCCGTACGCAATGTGGTGCATGGGCTGCCGGTGAAGAACACCGACGCCCTGGCCAATCCCGAGGCCCTGGAGCAGTTTCGCCAGCGCGAGGAATTGCGCAGCTGACCCCATCCCTTGCCGGCGAACCGCGCAGCGATCGGTGGGTGCGGTTCATGGCGAGGGAGTGCGGTGCTCTTGCGGGCCCCTTCGCTGGCAAGCCAGCTCCTACGGCTGGCGCGATAGCGGCGTCGTCCTTGTAGGAGCCGGCTTGCCGGCGAACCGCGCAGCGGCCGGTGAGTGCGGTTCAAGGCTAGGGCATGCGGCGTTCTTGCGGGCCCCTTCGCTGGCAAGCCAGCTCCTACGGCTGGCGCGATAGCGGCGTCGTCTTTGCCGGCGAACCGCGCAGCGGCCGGTGAGTGCGGTTCAAGGCTAGGGCATGCGGCGCTCTTGCGGGCCCCTTCGCTGGCAAGCCAGCTCCTACGGCTGGCGCGATAGCGGCGTCGTCCTTGTGGGAGCCGGCTTGCCGGCGAAGGGGGCATCCAGGCCGGAGCACAGGCCCGGCCCTGTTCGCTGGCCAACCGGCACCCGAAGCTGGGTCGATGCTCGCGGACTACCGTTCAGCCCCTCTAGACTGGTCATCTGCCGCAAAAGCAGGTGAAAATAACCCCGCCGAACCCCCGACAATCCATCCGTTTGAATATGCACCGCATGTCCATGCGACTTTTCGAGTGAGCGAGCCTGACGCCTCGCCGCGCGCGACTGCTCCACCCAGGACACCTTCGACATGAATGCCCCCCACCCAGGCAGCGAAGCCGCCAACCTGATTGCCCGCCTGGACTGGTCCGCCACCGCCCTCGGCGAATCCAGCCACTGGCCCCAGAGCCTGCGCACCGCGGTGGACATCGTGATCCACTCACCGATGCCGATGCTGCTGCTCTGGGGCCCGGAGCTGGCGCAGATCTACAACGACGGCTTTGCCCTGCTGGCGGGCAACAAGCACCCCGGGGCCTTCGGCCAGCCGGCGCACCTGACCTGGCCGGAGCTCAAGGACTTCACCGGCCCGATCTACAGCGCCGTGCTCAACGGCCAGGTGCGCACCTTCAGTGAGCGGCGCTTCACCCTGCAACGCAGCAACGGCAGCGAGTACGACCTGTGGCTGGACCTGACCTACAGCCCGATCCGCGATGAGCGTGGGGTGGTGGCGGGGATCCTGGTCACGGCCATCGAGACCAACGAGCGCCGGCGCATCGCCCTGGAGCTCAAGCAGCGCTCCGACGACAGCCTGCGGGCCCAGCATGAAACCGAAGAACGCCTGCAGCTGGCACTGGCGGCTACCGACGCGGTGGGTACCTGGGACTGGGACATCGGCGAAGACCGCTTTATCGCCGACGCCCATTTCGCCCAGTTGCACAGCGTCGACCCCCAGCAATCGCGCCAGCTGCCCATCAGCGAATACCTCAAGGGCGTGCACCCTGAAGACCGCGGCATGGTCGCCCGGGGCATCAAGCACTGCATCACCCACGGCACCGAGTACGCCGAGGAATACCGCCTGCAACTGGCCGATGGGCAAGTGCGCTGGGTCTTCGCCCGGGGCCGCTGCTACAAGGACCACCACGGCCGGCCCATGCGCTTTCTCGGCGCCGCCCTGGACCTGACCGAACGCAAGCAGACGGAACAGGCCCTGCGCCAGAGCCAGACCGAGCTGCAACTGATCATCAACGCCATGCCGGTGCTGATCGGCTATGTCGACCGCGAAGAGCGCTTTCGCCTGAACAACAGCGCCTACCTCGACTGGTACGGACTGACCCCGCAAGAGCTGTACGGCAGGACCATCCGCGAAGTGGTGGGCGACGAGATCTATGCCACTCGCGCCGACAACATCGCCGCGGCCCTGGCCGGCAAGCCGTGCAGCTTCGAGGCCAACTCGCCACACCGCGACGGCCGCCCGCGCCACGCCCTGATGAAGTACCTGCCACGCTACGGAGCCGATGGGGCGATCAACGGCTTCTACATCTTCGTGATCGACGAAACCGAGCGCAAACAGACCGAAGAAGCCCTGCGCAACCTCAATGAAACCCTGGAAGAGCGGGTCAACCAGCGCACCGAGGCCCTGGCCACCGCCAACCAGCGCCTGCAGAACGAGATGTTCGAACGTGAGCGCGCCGAAGACGCCCTGCGCCACGCACAGAAAATGGAAGCCGTGGGCCAGCTCACCGGCGGCATCGCCCATGACTTCAACAACATGCTCACCGGGATCATCGGCAGCCTGGACCTGATGCAGCGCTACATCGACAACGGCCGTGGCGACGAGATCGGCCGCTTCACCGAGGCGGCCATGTCTTCGGCCAAGCGCGCCGCAGCCCTGACCCATCGTCTGCTGGCCTTCTCCCGCCGCCAGTCCCTGGACCGCCAGCCCCTGGACCCGAACCAGCTGGTGCGCTCCCTGCAGGAGCTGTTCAACCACACCAAGGGCGAGCACATCGAGCTGCACATGCAACTGGCCGAAGGCGTGTGGCCAGTGAACACCGACGCCAGCCAGCTGGAAAACGCCCTGCTCAACCTGGTGATCAACGCCCGGGACGCCATGCCCAACGGCGGCCAATTGACCATCGAAACCGCCAACAGTTACCTCGACGGCAGTGACATCAGCACCCTGGAACCGGTCAAGGCCGGTGATTACGTGATGCTCGGGGTCAGTGACAACGGCGCTGGCATGAGCCCGCGGATCCTGGCCAAGGCCTTCGACCCGTTCTTCACCACCAAGCCCATCGGCCAGGGCACGGGCCTGGGCCTGTCGATGATCTACGGCTTCGCCCAGCAGTCCGGCGGCCACGTGACCATCAGCAGCGAGCCAGACCAGGGCACCTGCGTGCGCCTGTACCTGCCACGGTTGTATGCCGCCGCGCCGGAAGCGGCAAACAGCGCCACCGCCAACCAGGCGCCCCAGGCCCTGGCCGGGGAAACCGTGGTGGTGGTCGAAGATGATCCGGCGGTGCGCATGCTGGTGCTCAATGTGCTGAGCGAGCTGGGCTATCGCGCCTTCGAAGCCGAGGACGCGCGCAGCGCCCTGCCCTTGCTGGAGTCGCCGATGCGCGTCGACCTGCTGGTGACCGACGTCGGCCTGCCGGGCATGAACGGCCGGCAACTGGCAGAGATCGCCCGCCAGCATCGTCCGCAACTGAAGGTGCTGTTCATGACCGGCTACGCTGAAAAAGCCGCCGAGCGCCAGGGCTTCCTCGAACCCGGCATGGACCTGATGGCCAAGCCGTTCTCCATCGAGGACTTGGCGCAGAAGATTCGACGGATGATCGGCCAGCCGGATTGAATTCAGGCATAATCCGCGGCCGCCGTTTACCCGCTACAAGGTCACCTGCCCATGAAAGCCCAAGCCCGTCACATCCTGGTGAAAACCGCCGAAGAGGCCGAACAGCTCAAGCAGCGCATCGCCAAGGGCGAAGCCTTCGACGTCCTGGCGAAGAAGTACTCCACCTGCCCGTCCGGCAAGCGCGGCGGCGACCTGGGTGAGGTGCGTCCGGGGCAGATGGTCGGCGCCATCGACCAGGTGATCTTCAAGAAACCCCTGCGCACCGTGCATGGCCCGATCAAGAGCAAGTTCGGCTACCACCTGGTGCAAGTGTTCTACCGCGACTGACCCCGGACCTTGCAGGAGCTGGCTTGCCAGCGAAAGCGCGCGCAAGGTCAACGCCCGGTTCAATGGCCTCCTTCGCCGGCAAGCCGGCTCCTACAACCTCCACCTGCCCTGTAGGAGCTGGCTTGCCAGCGAAAACGCGCGCAAGATCAACGCCCGGTTCAATGGCCTCTTCGCCGGCAAGCCGGCTCCTACAACCTCCACCTGCCCTGTAGGAGCTGGCTTGCCAGCGAAAGCGTCCGCAAGGTCAACGCCCGGTTCAATGGCCTCTTCGCCGGCAAGCCGGCTCCTACAACTTCCACCTGCTCTGTAGGAGCTGGCTTGCCAGCGAAAGCGTCCGCAAGGTCAACGCCCGGTTCAATGGCCTCTTCGCCGGCAAGCCGGCTCCTACAACCTCCACCTGCCCTGTAGGAGCTGGCTTGCCAGCGAAAACGCGCGCAAGGTCAACGCCCGGTTCAATCGCGGGGGATCAGGGCGCCGGGATACTGGATCACCCGACTCGCCAATCGATGCCCCGCCTGCGCCGCTTGCTCCGGGCTCTCACCCCGCAAGCGGCTGGCCAGATAAGCCGCGCTGAACGAATCCCCCGCGGCGGTGGTGTCCACCACCTTGTCCACCCGCTGCGCGGGCACATCAAACGCGCCACCCACGCCCCGAACCAGGCAGGACTCGGCCCCGCGCTTGAGCACCACTTCCGGCGTGCCGCGATACGCCTCGAACACCGCCTCAACATCGCTGTAGGCAAACAGCGCCTGTTCATCCTCCAGGGTCAGCAGGGCCAGATCCACCTGGGGCAGTACCTCCCGATAAGCCGCCCGGGCCTGCTCCACCGAGGCCCACAAACGTGGCCGGTAGTTGTTGTCGAAGACGATCAGTGCCTGGCGCTGGCGCGCTTCGCTCACCATGGCCAGCAGTTTGCTGCGTCCCGATTCACCCAGCACGGCCAGGGTGATGCCGCTGAAATACAGCACGTCGTAACCCTTCAAGGCCTCAAGAATCGGCCCCGCCGCCACGCTGGTAAAACAGTCGCGTACCGCGGCCTCGTTGCGCCAATAGAGAAAGCGCCGCTCGCCGCGGGCATCGGTCTGGATGCAATACAAGCCGGGCAAACGCCCCGGCAAGCGCTGCACCAGCTCCAGGCCGATGCCCTCAGCCGCCCAGCCCTGGCACATGGCATCGCTGAAGCTGTCGTCGCCCAGGGCGGTGACATAGTCCACCCGGGCCAGCTCGCCCAACTCACGGGACAGATACACCGCGGTATTCAAGGTGTCGCCACCAAAGCTCTGTTGCAGACGGCCATCGTGATGCTGTTGCAACTCGATCATGCATTCACCGATGCAGGCGATGCGTTTCTTCTGGTTCATGTCCTTGCCCTCCTCCCTCCCACACAACCCATCCTGCACAAGCCGGTGCGCCGGTGAAGTCCTCATGCGATCGTCTTCAGCGTCACACCGCTTATGCCATCAGCGGTTAGAAGCAGGTTTCCAGGCTCTCGACCACCTGCAAGCGCTCATCCACCAACAGCCCGGTGCGCCACTTGTCGAAGGTCAGGCATGGGTGCGACGTGCCAAAGGAGAGGATGTCGCCCACCCGCAACTCGATACCCGGCGCCACGGTCATGAAGGCGTGCTGGTCCATCACCGCCGTAACCTTGCAGGTGCTGACATCATCCCCCTGAACAGCACCTGCCTGCGGCTTGTAGCGACGCAGCGGCACCGGCAACCCGGCGTCATAGGCCACGTCGCGCTTGCCCAGGGCCACCACGGCGAACCCCGGTTCCGGCAGCGATTGCACATGGGCCCAGACCTCCATGGCCGGGCGCAGGCCCTCCTGCAGGTCCGAGCGGCGCTCCAACACGCAGCACTGCGCAACCTTGTAGATGCCATGGTCATGGGCCACGTAACTGCCGGGACGCAGCACGCTGAGGAAACGCCCCTTGGCGTTGTGCGTCTCGAAGGATTCGGCGATCAGGTCGTACCAGGCCGACCCCGAAGCCGTGATGATCGGCCGCTCGATAGCAAACAGCCCGTCGTTGTGCAGGTCCACCGCCAGGCGCACCAGGGAGTCGGCGAAGCGGCGAATACCCTCAATGGCCTCGTCGCCATGGATCACCCCTTCGTAACCCTCGATACCGCACAGGGCCAGGGCCGGCTGCGCCTGGATCGCCTTGGCCAGGGCCAGCACCTCCTGCTCGCTGCGACAGCCACAGCGACCGCCAACCACGCCGTACTCGATCATCACCTTGAGGGTTACCCCGCGCTGGGCAAAAAAAGCGCCCAAATCGGCAACGTTGTCCGGGTGATCGACCATGCAATAGAAATCGAAATCCGCGTCCGCCAGCAGCTCGGCGATCAGCGCCATGTTCGGCGCCCCTACCAGCTGGTTGGCCATCAACACCCGACGCGCACCGTGGGCATAAGCCGCTCGGGTCTGCACCGCCGTGGCCAGGGTGATGCCCCAGGCTCCCGCGTCCAGCTGCCGCTGGAACAGCCCCGGCATCATGCTGGTCTTGCCATGGGGCGCCAGCTCGGCACCGCTGTCGCTGACGAACGTCTGCATCCAGCCAATGTTGTGTTCCAGAGCCTCGCGGTGCAGCACCAGGGCCGGCAGGCTGACCTCGGTCAACAGGTTCGCGCCCTTGCCAGCGGCACCCTTTTCCACCAGCGGCAGGTTCAATGGAGAATTCATCTTGGCACTCCTTATCAAGGCGGCTGCGCACAGCCGCGGTGTACAACCTATTAGTCGTTGATCCGCCGGGCCAACTGGTTGGCGCTATCGATCAGCACCCGGCGGTACTCCTGGTAATTGCGCAGGGCATCGGCCCTCGGCGCGACGATGCAGAGCGTGCAAATGCACAGCCCGCGCTCATCGCGCACCGGCGCGGCAAAACAATGGGTAAAGGTGTCGGCCACACTGTCGAAGGAAAAGAACCCATCCTCGGTGGCCTGACGGATTTCCTTGAGGAAAATCTCCAAGGGCAGACGTTCACCACTGGGCAGAATGAAGTCCCGTTCATCGATCAGATCGACAATCTGCGCGTCGCTCAGATGCCCCAGCAGCAGCCGCCCGGAAGCGGTCCAGGGAATCGGCGCGTTCTCGCCGATGTCCGAGGAAATGCGGAAATGCCGCTCGCCCTCCTTCATCAGGGCCACCGTGTATTTGCGCCCGTTGAGCAGGCACATCTGCGCAGTTTCGTGGGTCTGGCTGACGATTTCCTGCAAGACCTGATCGGCCTCACGGGTCAGGTCGAAATGACGCAAATGGGCCTGGCCGAGAAAGTACAACTGGCGGCCCAGGTACACATGCCCGTCCTTGCCCACAGGCTCCAGAATCCGCCGCTCCAGCAAGGACGCCACCAGCTCGTAGACCGTGGACTTGGGGCTGCCAATGCCCTTGGCAATATCGTTGGGGCGCAACGGCTGGCCGACTTCCTTGAGGAAATCGAGAATATCGAACGCCCGATCCAGGCCCCTGGCCCGGCGCTTGATGGTGTCTTCGCTCATCTACCTGCGCCCCCTCTATCGAACCGCAGGAACCGGCTTGCCGGCGAAGAGGCTTTCAAGCCTTGTACCGCCCTCACGGGCGCCTTCGCTGGCAAGCCAGCTCCTACAGGCCAGCTCCTACAGACCGTGGCCATCAGGCCTTCTTCTTGTACGCCACGCAATCGATCTCGACCTTGCAGTCGACCATCATGCTGGCCTGCACACAGGCCCGGGCCGGCGCGTGTTCGGGCTTGAAGTACTCGCCGAACACCTTGTTGAAACTCCAGAAATCCCGCGGGTCTTCCAGCCACACGCCAACCCGCACCACATCCTCCAGGCCGTAGCCGGCCTCTTCGAGAATGGCCACCAGATTGCGCAGCGTCTGATGCGTCTGCTCAACGATTCCACCGTGAATGATCTCGCCCTCCAGCGCTGGCACCTGGCCGGACACATGCAGCCAGCCATCGGCTTCGACGGCGCGAGCGAAAGGACGCGGCTGGCCACCGCCTGCGGTGCTGCCGGTGCCGTAACGGGTGATGCTCATGGGGGGGGATCTCCTGATTGAAAGAGTTAAAGGTGGTATCAATAAAACGCCTGCTTGTGCCTCCAAAGCGCGTGGCTGTTGCCGAGGACCTCATCACAGAACGTACCTGAGCACTCATTCCCGCTTGTTGCTCGTCTACATACCAACCAATGCAGAGCGGGCAATAGCGGCAAAAAGGTCGGGGCATTGAGTCACAATAAACGCGTCGAAGGCCGCAAAAAATTCCGCTATAACAGACCAAGTAATGAAATAGCGGAAAATAGGGCTAGAAGTGTGTCACGGGGAAATCTCTATTGCAAAAAAAGCACGCTTCAAAGCGTGCAAAAAACAGACTCAGCCAAATATTTTCTCTAAAGAGCCTTTCCCAAAGTATCTCTCGTACTCTTGCGCTGCAAATGCGTCCATCATCCCAGCAATATAGTCCACTACCAAGCGACCCTTATTATCTCCCCGCCAACGAAGTTCCGCAGGAAGCAAAGTGTTATTTACATTATAACTTTCATCAGATAACACTTCAAAAAGCCCTTTAATTATTTTTTCACCTCGCTTCTCATAAAGCTGTACATCTTTTTTCCTCAACACAGCTCTAAATAGTAATTTTTTTAGCCCTTCAGCAAGCTTACTCTTTGTCCTATAGCCAAGTTCAGAACCATTAACCCCAGAAACAACACCTATATCACGACACAGGCAGCTTACTATCGAGGAAGTTAGTTCCTTCCTGAGTACAACCGAGTACTCCTCCGAAGTACCATGCTTATAAGACTTGAGCGCCTCACCCTGAACCATTTTAATTATTTCAGAAAAATCATCATAAGCAGAGTTATACTCTTCACTTATTTTAAACTCATGAGCAATCTCTCCCACGGTTACAACCCTATGACTTAAAGCGTCTTCCAAGTCATGCGCCGCATATGCAATTTCATCCGACAGATCCATGATTTGTGCATCAATACTTTTAGTTACATCAACACCTTTCTCACTCAATTCATTCTGAAGAAAAACAAAATCATCTTCATAAAGAAATTTTTTAGAATTATCAGATATTCTATAAAAGTATTTTGTAACACCAAACAGTGTCCGAACAGTCAAATTCAACCCATCATAAGAATAATGCTTCTTCTCTAATGTCCTCAGTATTCGAAAAGCCTGGGCATTCCCCTCATATCCCCCAAAGTCTTTACTCAATTGATTAAGAACCACCTCGCCATAGTGGCCAAATGGAGGATTTCCAATATCGTGAGAGAGCGAGCACACTTCTGCAACAACGGCCTTACTTAAACCGAGATCACTAGCAATCGAACGAGCTATTTGTGCAACCTCAAGACTATGAGTCAACCTATTACGATTAAAGCTATGCGAATCAACTCCAAGAAGCTGCATTTTCCCCTGCAAACGCCTAAATGATGAGGAGTACAAAACTCGCGCATAATCACGCATACACTCCTCTCTAGGTCTAACATCCTCAGTTTTTACCGCTCTATATTCCAAACACTGAATTAAATTTTCTTGTTCCCGCGCAAACTCTCTGGTCTCTTCTGAGTACATAAATATCCCTATCTATAGTTATTAGAAACCCCAAAAAAGCTACTATTTTGACATCGCACTGTCCACTACCGATTATCAAATCAGGTCATTCTTTAGTAGAAGGCTTGGAGCTATAAATTTATTTCGTCTACAATTCAGGCTGTCGCTGCCAATTCAGCGACCTGACTTGGCCGTCAGCATCCTAAGCGCACAGGCGCTCCCCATAACAAGGCAAGCGCTTTTTTTGCGCTCGCACGTTCGTGTTATGGCGACTGTGCGTGGGACACCTTCGGGTGTGCCGGGATGCTTAGGCCCGGTCGGCCAACCCGCGTACAGTTGCCACCCTGCTTCGCTTGGCCGCGATTGGTGGTAGCTACCTAAGTTATGGAGCGTCACTGATATGGATTACCAACCGTTCACTTCCTCCAGTACCACCGACCACCCCGTCGCCTTCATCAACCCACAAGCGCCGTTGCTCGACCTGCTGACTTACGCCGGCCTGCGCATTCGCGCCGTCCGGGACATGCTGGACAGCTTTACCGACATGACCAGCCGCAATGCCGATCACCTCGACCTGCAGCGCTTCTCCAGCGTGGCAACCCTGTTGTTGCGGGACGGCTGCGATGTGTTGCAGGTAGTGGAACAACAAGCGCTGCAACTGCCGGAACCCTAACCCAAGGCACAGCCAAGGCTCCCGCTCTGCTTTGCGTTGGCTTTTGATCCTGAAGGCCCCGTTAACCACGATGGCCGAACGCAGGCATTGAGCCGTGGGTAACCGGCAGGGATGCCGGGTTAGCCGCCACCCGGCCAGGGATGGCCGGTGGCGGCGGCCCACGGCTCAATGCCTTCGTTTGGGCATGCCGAGCCTAGGCGAGGCATCGAGTGGAGGGGCAAGCGTTTTTGCTTACTTTTTTGGCGTTTGAAAAAAGTGAGTCGCCGTAAGGGCGAAACCGCCAGTGACCGCACCCGCAGCAACGGATATGTACACCTGCTAAACCGGGGAATCCGGTTTACCCCCGCTACACGCCGGGACACCGGCCGATTTAGCGGGAGCAAGCTCTCCCGCCACAGGGGTTGCGTGGCCATGGCAGACGACTGAGGGACAGGGCAGCAACCGATACCTGCAACACCCAATCCCCTGGTGTTCTCGATGCCGCCTTCGCTGGCAAGCCAGCTCCTACGCAAAAAGCCTTGCGCCCGAAGGGCATCAATCAAAGTCAGCAACGCACAGCACCCACCAAAGATTCCGAGCGCCCTGGCAGGCGACATAGGCGGAAGAAAGGGTCGAGCTCCGGGTCAATTCACACCAATCGAGACTGTCCAACCGGTACACCACCAGCTCGGAAAACGGCCCCGGAAACACCGCCTCCAGCGCCTCGTATACCAACTTCCGAGCATTGGCCAGGCTCAACCCACGGGTCGAATGATGACACCCGCCCCGTAGCACCACCGCCAGCAACGAGCCCTCGAACTCATATCGATTCAGCATGGAAAAGGGCCCGAACTCACGCTCAACCTGCCCAATAGCCGTCGACCTGGCGAGGTTGCTGAAACGCTCCAGAAACTCGGCCAGTCGCTGCCTCTCATCCCACGCCTTGATTGAGGGGGCTGGCTTGACGAAGCTGGACACCAGCTCGCCACATTCAGCAAGCACGGCAAGTAGTTCGACAAGGGGTTGCTTGTCGACGAAGCACTGGCTGGCACCTGTAAATGGCGCTACAGCATCGTGCTTCAGACTTTCATCTTGATTCATGATTGAGCACCCGACTTTGGCCGCAAACAGGCAATCACCATGGTGGCTACCGCGCCCTGGGCTTTTGCGGCCGCAGATAATAGCCGGAGAGAAAGGCAATCATGACCAGCATCAACGCCAGGCCCGGATCACCTTTAGGCAGCATGAATTGATAAAGGCCAGCGCCCATCGTCAGCCCAGAGGCAATACACAAGACAAACCAAATAGCTTTTTTAAGCAGTTTCACGATCTGATGACACCCCTTCCATAGACGACTTGAACGCATCCCATTACCAGCGAACGGTGGCCGGGGGACGACAATGTATCGGCCAGTACCCTGAACGGCAAATCCGAAATCAGCGCCCCCACGAACGGTACAGCCGACTTGAAGCGAGCGCTCATGCCTACCACCGAGACCATCTTTGAACGCATCGCTTCAACCCGAGACGCCGGTTACCCACGAGGATGAGCCCTCATCCCCGTGGCCCCAACGCACTCAGGCCTTGAAGGTCAGAATCGGCGAAAACCTGGCGATCACCGATACCGTTTCCTCTTCCACCTGGGACCGGATCACCTGGCCGATTTCCTTATAGGCTCCCGGGGCTTCCTCGATCATCCGCTCTTCCTTGGTGGTGATGCACTCCACCCCTTGCAGGCCAAGGAAGGCCTTGTCGCGCTTGGCCTTGACCAGAATCTCACTGCGCGACATGGAACGCCCGGCGCCATGGCTGGCCGAACGCAACCAGCGCTCATTGCCCAACCCGTTGAGCAGGTAGGAATCGTGCCCCATGCTCCCCGGAATCAGCAGCGGCTGGCCGGCATAGGCCGGGGTCGCGCCCTTGCGGTGGACGTTACCGCCCTCTTCACGCAGCACGATGTTGTGGGGCACATCGACGATCAGCGGGGCCTCGATGCTGGCACCGAACACTTGCCGGGTACGCTGACGCACCATCTCGGCAATCAGCGCCCGGTTGGCGTCGGCGTAATGGGCCGCACTGTGCATGGCCAGCAGGTACTGGTCGGCCATCTCCCCCAGCAGGGCAAAGATCTTCGAGTCCGGGTGCTTGATCCCCGCCGGCCACAGGGCCTTGGCCTTGTCCATCCAGCGCCGCCCGACGTAGAAGCCGACATCCCGGGAGCCGGTGTGAATCATCATCACCACCTGCCCCACCGACAGCCCCTGGGCGAAGCAGGCCTGACGGTCCACCAGTTCGGTGACCACCTGGATCTCGACAAAGTGGTTGCCACCGCCCAGGGAGCCCAGCCCCGGGTCCCGCAGGATCTTGCGCGAAGCATCCTGCAGGGCTTCCGGGGCGTACTGCGCACTGCCCTGGGCAAAGGACGACTCATGCAGGCCGGCCAGTTCACGCTGCAGTTGCTGGAAGTCCGCCCCGGCAAACAGGCCCACCGGGGCCTGCTGCTGCACCTGGCTCCAGAAATCACCGAGCCCGGACTGAAACAGCGCGCTCATCGCCGTCGGGCTGGTGGGGATATTGCGTGTGCCTTCCAGCAGGTCGCCGCGCACCAGGGCCGTCCATTGCGCCTTGTGGGCCATGAAGCGCTCGTAGCTCAGGTCGAGCTTGTGCAGGCGCATGCCGCAATTGATGTCGGTGCCAATGGCTTGCGGCACCACCATGTCGTGGCTGGTGACAATCACGCTGCCCACCGGTATCGGGCTACCGGTGTGGAAGTCCGGAGTGGCACAGGCGCACTTCACTTCACCGCCGTCGGGGTGGGCGACCTTGGCGAAATCCATCAGTTGCAGGATGGCTTTCTCTTCGATGGCAAAACTCTCGGGCAGCAGCAGATCCACCTTGAGCCCGGCGTCGTTGATCGAGGAGATAGAGAGGGAATTGGAATTCAGGCGTTCGATGGCCACCCCGGAACGGGCGAGCTTGTGCTGAATTCTTTTCAGAGGAGTCTTGGTCATTTTCAACTGCTTTTCTTGGACGCAACAAAACAACCACCCGATTGGTGGCTGGAATTGTCTGGTCAGCAGCGAAACTTAGACGGTGCGCATGGTGATGAGAATGGTGGGCGATGTAAAGACCCAGGGGCGTTTTTTTTCCAGGCGCAGCAGCGGCCGTACCGTTTAACGCCGGCCATAGTCCCAGCCGTCTGACTCAAAGAGCTCGGCACAGGCCTCACTCCAACCGAAACGAAAGGTCGGCCTCGATGGCCATAAATATCCTGCTCAACAAGGCATCTCCCGCCACGCAACCGGAAAGCAGGTAGTCCCCATCCGCCCAGTGACACCAGCCGGCTTCGATCAGTACCTCGCCCCGACGAAACGACTGGGCCACGCCTGCGTCCCAACCATCGGCCGTTTCACCGCAACGCTCGAAGCCCAGCCCTTGCACCAGAAAAGCGCCAACCGCCTGCTGCAGCTCGCTGCCATAAGCATCGAACTCCAGAGTGAGGTGGCCGTTGGCGGCCTTGAGCAGTCGCGGCTGCATCGCTATCCCTCCGCCTCAGAAATCGAAACGCACATCCTTGACCACCTGCACCTTGCCCCAGTGGAAATTGCACAACCGCGCCACTTCGGCACCATCCCGGCTTACCGGCACGCACCCGCCCTTGAGGGTCACGCTGTCCTGCCCTTGGCGAGACAGCATGTATTCCAGTGCCGGCCCCTTGGGGATCCGGTGAACCAGCGTCACGTCCTCGGCAAAGTCATCGGTCAGGCTGAAAATCAGTTCGCCATCGACCATCAGGCGATAGCTGTCATGCTTGAACGCCGCCCCTGGCAGCAGGCACATCTGCGCCATATGCCCCTGCACCTGCCGCTCTTCACAGCGAGCCATCTGCTCTGCCTGCACTGGCTGCCCCAGCAACAAGGCCAGCACTGGCAAGCATTTATAGAGTTTGAACATCTTTGCTGTCTCCCTGGCCACAGGCCGTTGCACAAGGTGTGCTATCCGCTATTCGCCCATCACCGGTGACCGGCTCGACCGCCAGCACCGCTTCATAGGTGCCGCTGTCCGGCGCAAAGGACACGAAACGGTGCTCCGCCCCGCGCTGGACCCACAAGCGCCCACAGTTCTGGCACTCATAGACACAGGTGCTGGACGCCGCATAAAGGTTGCACAACCGGTCCCCGAGGTAATCTCTCGCCTTGGGCCGCCACGCCGTCTTGCCATAGGTCCGGTCCAGCAATTGATCCAGGCTCCCGGCCTCGGCTGCGACCTGAAATGCCTGGCTCAAGTGGCCAATACCCTCGTACAGCGCCTCCTCATGCCCGTCTCGCATCAACGATGCCTTATAGGCAAGATCGTCAGTCTGATCGACGATCACATGCCCGCAACTGCAGCCTAATTTGCTCATTGACTGACCTTTTGACTGATTCCGCTGACGGCGTTGTTTTATTGCGCCCCCTGCCCCTGGGCATAGGCATCGTACCGAGAACGAGCCACGCCGACCTTGTCGGCCTGCGACCCGGAATCAAGGCTGCTTCGGCCCACCTTTCCAGGGTGAGTAAAACACGCTGGTGGCAATCGGCGGCACCTTGCCATCCACCAGCGCAAAGCCCGGCATCTGCCGCAGGTCCAGTTGCTCGCACAAGCCGGTCAGCTTGTTGCGCAGTTCGTTGTCGGGCTTGAACGACTCAGGCCGGTATTGCACCGCCCGCAGGTTGACCCAGCATTCCTGCACCTTGCCTTGGGGGTCGGCCTTGACCTCGAAACTGGCCACTCCAATGCTGTCCAGCGCTTGGCCCGCCAGGGTGCGCTCCCAGAAAAAGCGTCCCCGGGCGTAGTCCAGCGTCTGCAGATCCAGTGCCTTGCGTTGCTCGGCATTCGGGCTCGGCGGCGGGAAGATCATGGTTCCCTTCACCCGCAGCCGCTCGTCCCCATCAAAGGCCGTGGCCGGGGCCATTGGAAACACGCTGTCCCAGCAGATGCCCTTGACCAGCGCGCCCAGCTTGAGGCTATAGGGGTATACCTGCATCGCCGGGTTGGTGCTACGCCGCGCCTCGCAACTGACCACCTCATTCTGGCGATTGAAGGTCATCAGCAAATCGACGCTGCCGGACAATTGCTGGGCATTGGCCCTGATGCTTTCAGCGTGCAGCACTTGCTGCACGGTATTCGAATACCGTTGCATATCCGCTTGGCGCTGCTGTTCGTCGCTCACCGCCGACGGGCTCTGCGCAGGGGACTGACAACCGGCCAGGGCCAGGAGCCCCGCCATCCACAGGCTGCGCCGTGCCTGGGTCGTTCTGAACTGGGTATGCATGTTCAATTCCTTTGCCGGGCAGGATCGCCTGCCCTTCTTGCGCTGTGTTCTGCGGCGCGATCAATGCGCCGCGCATGTGCCTCTGGTTGAACGAAGCAGCAGGGGTTCGCTACAGGGCTGAGTGCTGGCAAGCGTCCTCTGTCGGCTCCCGAACCGGCCTGCCGGACAGGCTTGCCCAGGGTTCGGCCCGCCCTTCCAGGGGCTGGAATCCACCTTGACCGGGAACCGCTCCTGGCCCTGCCGATACTCGCGCTTGCCCGGCAGCTCGCGCCTCTCCAGTTGCCGGCAGCGCTGCCACAGAGGCTGTTGCAAGTCTGCATCGGGCCGGAACTGGCTGCCCCGGATAGGGGCCATGTCCAGCTCCACCTGGCAGCTGCGCCCCTGGCCCTGGTCATCCGTCATCCCTTCGGTTGCTGCGCAGTGGTCGCTGGCGCCAGGGCCTGACAGCCGCTCAGCAGCGCCAGGGCGCCGGCCAGCAGCAGTGCTTTCAAGGATGCGGGGAGACTGGAATGCATGCTCAGGTCCATTGAGAAACATATCGGGACAGCGCCGTGCCTAGCCCTCCCGTCGATCAAGGCGCGAAAGCATAAAGGCTATCACCCGCCTCACCAAGTGCAACCTTGATACCCCTGGCTGATGGCGTAACGGGCCGTTTCGCAGGGCCTTGCTCAAGCCCTGAATCACCCGGAAAAAACAGATATCCTGCAGCACCTGACTCCAGGTTCACCCAAGGAAGGACTGCCCCATGCCCCGCGCCATCACCCTCATCTGCGAGAACTTCGCCGATTGGGAAACCGCCCTGATCAACGCCACGGCCCGTGCCTATTACGCTTTCGACTGCCAATACGCTAGCCCCAAGGGCACCCCGGTGACCTCCATGGGCGGCCTGCGGGTGACCCCGGACCTGGCCCTGGAAGATATACGCCTCGATGAGCTCGACCTGCTGATGATCTGCGGCGGTCCGGTCTGGCAAAGCGCGCAGGCTCCCGAGATCAGCGAGCTGCTGCGGGCGGCGCAGGCACGCCAGATCGTTCTCGCCGGCATCTGCGACGGCACCCGCGCCCTGGCCAGGGCCGGGGTGCTGGACCTTGTGCGACATACCTCGAACTCGGCGGACAACCTGCTGGCGGAGGGATACGCCGGCGCGGCGCACTATCAGGACGTGCCCCACGCCGTGGCGGATCAGCGAGTGATCACAGCGCCTGGCAGCGCTCCGGTGAGTTTCATGGCGCAGATTCTCGGTGCTCTGGGCATCAGCGATGACAACCTCAGTGCCTACCTCGCCCTGCATGCAGCGGAACACCGCCCGAAGGCCTGAGCCCTCGCCTCCTGCGGCGGCCGGCGTGCCCAGCCACGGGGCTCCGACCGCCCCGGGCCTGGTGCCGCAGCGCAACAGCGCCACGAGGGACAGGCTCAGGGTTGTTTCGGCCCGCCCTTCCAGGGCCTGCAGCCGAGCTCCAGGAGAAACCGCCCACCCAGTCATCGAGGTTGTAGCGGCGAGCCTCCTCGCTCAAGGCCTCGGCGAACGCCCACCGATAAGCCTCGCGCGGGCTCTGCAACTGTTGCTCGGGGGGCTGTGGCGTGGCGCTCTTGCAGCCGCCCAGCGCCAGCAGGCCGAGGTCATGGCCACGACCCGTTCAAGGGCGGGTGTCGTTGATCCCCAGCACCTGATCCAGTCGCCGCATCTGCTCCTCGGTCAACAAAGGTGCAGGCGGTTGCAAAGGCGCTTGGCTGGAAACGGCCACCCCAGGCGCTCGAGGCTTGGCCCTGGCCGGCGGGGTGCGGGTCGAGCTGCTCGACGGATACAGCGCCTCATCCAGGCATTTATCGCGCATGCCCTGGCTCGACAGGCCCTGGCAACCCTTGCCATTGGACAGCGCCCGGGCCCCACAGGTGGCCCTGCTGTCAGGGTCTTGCAGGTCGACGCAGCTCAGGGAGCCAAAGCCATGGCCAAGCACCGAAGCCGGATCCTCGGCATGGGCGTTGGCCGCACACAACAACAGTGAACCGAGAAACAGGGCAATTCGCATAGATGCACATCCATGGCTGCAGAAACGGCCCCGGGCCAACCTAACGCCGGGCGCCGGTATTGCTGTCGGGGAAACCCTGTTCTAGCAGCCGAAGATGACCGTTTCGTGCTTTGGCGCTGCCACACCCTGGCCTCTAGCGGAAGCGCTGCGCCAGGAATGGCTGCAACGCCACGCTTGGCGTCAGTCCGCTGGCCTGCTCCGCCATCAGTTGCCCAGTGATCGCGGCCAGGGTCAGCCCGACATGGCCATGGCCGAAGTTGTAGTGCACCTGGGGCAATAATCGCGACTGGCCGAGCACCGGCTTGCTGTCCGGCAGCGACGGACGAAAGCCCATCCACCGGGACGACGGTGAGTGGTGCAGGGTCAGGAATCGCCGGGCACCGCGGGCCAGGTAGTGGTAGCGGCGCGGGTCCGGGGCGGCGTCGAGGCCGCCGAACTCGACGGTGCCCGCCACGCGCAAACCCTGGGCCATCGGCGTCATGTAGAACCCTCCGGCGCCCCAGCACAGCGGCCGGTTGACCAGGCCGCCGGCCTGCTCGAACAGCACGTGATAGCCGCGCTCGGTGTCCAGGGGAATGGCGTCTCCCAGGCGTTGTGCCAGGCTGCGGGACCAGGCCCCGGTGCACAGCAGCAGGCGCTCGGCCGGCAGTGACTCACCACTGCTCAAGCGTGCGCTGAGCCGTTCGCCGTGCTGGGCATGGCGCTCGATATCCAGCAATTCGCCCCGGCGAAACACCCCGCCGCGCTCGACAAAACGCTGGAACAGACGCTGGCTCAAGGCATAGGGATCAAGGGTGCGGCTGACCTGCGGCAACTCCAGGGCCAGGGCGGCCCGGGCATTCAGGGCCGGCTCCATGGCCCGCAACTCCGGCCCCGGCACCAGGCGCATCGGCACGTCGAAGGCCTGATGGTAGGCCAGCATGTCGATGGCGCTCTGCCGCTCATGGGCCTCGAACAGGTACAACGAGCCGTCGTGGCGTACCAGATCATTGGCCCCGGCGTCATCGAACAGGGTCTGCCAGGCCCCCATGCAAGGCTTGAGCAGGCTGTGCAGGTCGTGGCTGATGGCCTTGACCCGCGACGCACTGGAGCAGGCGAGGAAACGCCACAGCCAGGGAGCGATCCGTGGCAGGTAGCCCGGGCGGATGGCCAACGGGCTGTCGCGGCGCAACAGCATGCCCGGCGCCTGGCGCCAGATGCCGGGGGTGGCCACCGGCTCCACCGCATAGGTGGCGAACGTGCAGGCATTGCCGAACGAGGTGCCGCTGCCGGGGAGCTGGCGGTCCAGCAGGGTCACCTGCCAGTTCAGCCGCTGCAGCCACAAAGCACTGGCCAGGCCTACCACCCCGGCCCCCACCACTAGCGCATGGCCGCGTTGTTGCCGACTCGCAATCATGCCGGGCTCCTCATGTGCCGCTGACGACCCGGGTCCACAGGCGGGTGCTCAGGCGCATGCCGGCCGGGGTCATGGTCTTGATCGGGAACAGGCTGTCGAGCACCGACTGCGGCGGGTAGGCCGCCGGGTTGCTGCGCAATTGCGGCTCTATGTAAGGCAAGGACGCCGCGTTGCCGTTGGCGTACTGCACGAAGTTGCTGATGTTGGCGATCACTTTGGGGTCCAGCAGGTAATTCAGGTAAGCGTAGGCGTTGTCCAGGTGCGGGGCACCCTTGGGGATCACCACCATGTCCATGGCCACGGTGGAGCCTTCCTTGGGAATGCTGTAGCCGATGTTCACGCCGCTTTTCGCCTGGTGCGCGGTGGCCATGGCTTGCAGCACGTCGCCACTGAAGCCCACGGCCACGCAGATGTTGCCGTTGGCCAGGTCGCTGACGTACTTGGCCTGGTGGAAGTAGAGGATCGAGGGACGGATCGCCTGCAGCGCCGCTTCGGCCTTTTTCAGGTCCGCCGGCTGTTCGCTGTGGGGGTCCAGGCCCAGGGCATTGAGGGTGATGGGCACCATCTGCGTGGGGTTGTCGAGAAAGGCCACGCCACACTGCTTGAGCTTCTGGATGTTCTCCGGCTTGAACAGCAGCTGCCAGGACTGGGTGACGTCGGTATCACCGAAGATCGCCTTGATCTTGTCGACGTTGTAGCCGATGCCCACGGTCACCCACATATAGGGGATGCCGTACTGGTTGCCCGGGTCGCTGGTTTCCAACAGCTTCATCAGCTTGGGATCGAGGTTGTTCCAGTTGGGCAGCTTGCTGCGGTCCAGCGGCTGGATCGCCCCGGCCTGGATCAGCCGCGGCAGGAAGTGATTGGACGGGCTGGCCAGGTCGTAGCCGCTGCCGCCAGTCATCAACTTGGCCTCGGTGGTTTCGTTGCTGTCGATCACGTCGTAGGTGGTCTGGATACCGCTGCGCCGGGTGAACTCGGCCAGGGTGTCGGGAGCGATGTAGCCGCTCCAGTTGGCGATGCTCACAGTTTCGGCCGCGTGTACGCTTGCGCCGTACAAGGCCAGGGATAACAGTGCCGTAGTGGTGCGATTAATCATGTTTCCGCCCTCTGTGCTCTTATTATTGCGGCGTTTTATTCGCCGCGACGGTTAACGCTCGTGTCGCGCGCGCTGCACTTCCCAGCCCATGCGCAAGCTTGCTCCAATGTCGAAAAACGGTCGCGGCGGCAGGTAGCCGGGGCGGGCCTGGGACAGCACGTCCCGCAGCAGCGAGGAGTCGCAGCCGGCGGCCATTTCCGCCAGCAGCCGGCCCCACAGCGTGCCTCGGGCCACCCCCGAGCCATTGCAGCCGGCCACCGCGTGCAGGCCTGGGGCAACCCGGCTGAAGTACGGCTCGCCGGAGCGGGTGCCGCTCAGGTGCCCGGTCCAGGTGTATTGCAGGTCGGCGTCGGTGATGCCGGGAAAGCGCTTTTGCAGGCCCCGCAGGTGTTCCTGGCGGCGTACCGCCAACTGCGCCGGGCCGAGGTCGCGCTGGCGATATTCAACGGTGTTGCGCATCAGCAAGCGGCGCCCCGGCAGCAGGCGCACCGTGGCCGCCCCGGGCAAGGTGGAGAGCACGCCCCAGCCCTGCTCGTCCAGCAGCTGTTGCCAGTGCTCCTGGTGCAGGGGCCGGGTGATGCTGGCGCTCAGTTCCAGGGGGAAAGTAGCGCTGTGCCGGACCCCGACCCGGGGCAGGAAGGCGCCGACACAGGCCAGCACCTGGGACGCCTGGATCTCGCCCTCCCCGGTGGTGGCCCGCCAGCCCCGGCCCGCCAGGGGCTGCAGGTCCTGCACCGGGCTGTTCTCGAACACCGCCAGGCGTTCCGGCAGGCGCTCCAGCAGGCCCTTGACGTACTTGGCCGGCTGCAACAACGCGTTACCGCCGGCGCAGTGGATGGCCCGCTGGTAGAAGCCGCTGCCCAGGCGCTGCTGCAAGGCCGCGCCTTCCAGATACCGGGCCTGGGCGCCCGCCGCATTCAGGGTGGCAACCCGGGCGCTGCTGTCCTGCAGGTGCTGGGGCTGGTGCACGGCAAAGTGATAGCCGCCCGCGTCGAACTCGCATTCAATGCCCAATTCGTCAATGCGTTGGCGCACCTCTTCACCGGCAGCAACGCCGATTCCACAGGCCAGCTGATAGGCCTGATGCCCGGGTCGACCGAGCAATTCGTCGGCCCCGGGCAGCTCATGGCTGACCACGAACCCCGAGTTGCGCGCCGAGGCGCCCTGGGCCGCCCGTTGGCGATCCAGCAGGACGATGCGCTGCTGGGGAAACATCCGCGCCAGGGCGTGGGCCGCCGAGAGGCCGGTAATGCCACCGCCAATGATCAGCCAGTCGGCTTTCTGGAGGCCCTTGAGGGTTGGCCGCTGGGGAGTCTGCCCCGCCAGGGCGATCCAGCCACATACATTGTTCAAAGCCTGTCACTCCTGCACAATCCATGCGCCGGGAGCATTCAACAGAACATTCAATCCGGCGCCACATGCCTACAATTTAGGGATATGACGGCTTCATTTCGAACGTTATTAATTCATCCATCTATTCGGAAAACGCATGGATAACCCTCTTCGGCTGCCCTCGTTGCAGGCCCTGCAAACCCTGGTCAGCGTGGCCCAGACCCACAGCTTCACCGAGTCTGCGGCGCGCCTGCACCTGACCCAGAGCGCGGTGAGCCGGCAGATCCAGCAACTGGAGGAGCACTACGGCGCCAGCCTGTTCGAACGCAGCAGTCGCCGGGTCTCGCTGACAGACTCGGGGCGCGATGTCTGCAACGTGGCCACGCAGGTCCTCAGGTCCCTCGGCGCCTTGCAGGAACGCCTGGCCCCGGCGCCCCTGGACCGGCCGTTTCGCATCCGCATCTTTGTTTCCCTGGCGGTGCGCTGGCTGCTGCCCAGGCTCAGCGGTTTCTACGCCGCCAACCCCGGGCTGTGCCTGTCGATCGAGACCGTGGGCGGGGCCATGGTGGACCCCAGCGGCGATTGCGACGCCTACGTGCTGTACCTGCCGGAAGGCCTGGACGAACGGCCGCTGACCCCACTGTTCGACGAATACCTGGTGCCGGTGTGCGCGCCGCAACTCAGTGACGGGCAATTACCGCCGCGCTCCCTGGAAGAGCTGGCCGGGCACGCACTGATCCACGGCTCCACCAGCCGCCAGGAATGGACCGCCTGGCTGCAGGCCCAGGACGACCAGAGGCCCCGCAGCTACAAGCACCTGCTGTTCAACCTCGACGACCTGGCCCTGGACGCCGCTGCCCGGGGGCTGGGGGTGGCGATGACCGACCTGATCCTGGCCCAGGACTCGATTGCCCGGGGCAGCCTGCTGATTCCCTTCGGCCAAGCGCTGAAGACCGGCGGGGTCTATGCCCTGTGGCTGCGCGACAGCGGCGCCGCGCACCCGGCCTGCGAAACCGTCCTGAACTGGTTCCAGGCCCAGGCGGCCGAGCGGGATCTGCCCGCGCCAGGGCGGGCCTGAAACACCTGCACGGGGCAGCGGCCCGTCATCCCGCCTTTCTGGTTCAGGAGGAACTGCGTTGAAACCACGGATCTATCTGATCGGTGCCTCGGGCGCCGGCGTCAGCACCCTCGGCAGCGCCCTGGCCCGGCACCTGCACGTGCCCCACGTCGATGTCGATGAGCACTACTGGATTCCCAGCGATCCGCCCTTCACACAAGCACGCCCGCCCGAGGAACGCCTGGAGCGCCTGCACGCAGCCCTGGGCGAGGCGCCCTGGGTGGTGTCGGGTTCGATGGATGGCTGGGGCGACGCCATCATCGCCAAGGCCGACTGGGTGCTGTACCTGGACACCCCGACAGCGCTGCGCCTGCAGCGCATCGCTGCCCGGGAGCGGCAACGCTTCGGCCCGCGCATCCTGCCCGGGGGCGACATGCACTCCCAGCACCTGGCGTTTCTGCAATGGGCGGCGGCCTATGACAGCGGCACCCGGGCCGGCCGCAGCCGCCCACGGCACAACGCCTGGCTGGCGCAATTGCAGCAGCCCTGGGAGCGCCTGGACGGCAGTCGATCGAAGGATGAATTACTCGACCAGGCCCTGCGGATCATGGGCCGGGACTGATACCGCTGAAGGACCGCTGAACAGCGGTCCGGGAAAGGCCTGGACGCTACGGGGGGCTCAACTGTAGACAGTCGCCATCGCCCAGGCAAAGCACGCCAGCACCAAGGCCATTCCCACCACATACACCGCTAAAGCACGACCCACAGCAATACTCCACGAACTAGGCAGTCATCAAAACACTCACTCTCGGGGTGAGTCATGGCGCGCATTTTAACAGCAAGCGACGTCATTTTGACACCAGTCCTTGATCTGGATTTTAGACCTACCGACAAATGGCAATATCGTCAATTTTGTGGCGAAAAAAGCCATCCAGGCATTCTTGTCGAACAACCCGACACCGCAACATGATTTTGCATTTTTCCCAGGGCTTCTCCGCCGTTCGAGGAACTTGACGCCCAGGTCAATGCCAGACCCCCTTTTCCCGATAACCGCGCATTTGAGCGATGTCACAGCCTTCGCACCTGGTTGGACAAGAGTGATTCTCACTGCTTTCATTCAAGGTCAGGTCCGGTTATCACAATCCCAGGAGGGGATACATGCCTTTCAAAGTCATGATGGTTTTCGGTACGCGTCCTGAGGCGATCAAGATGGCGCCATTGGCCCGGGTGCTGCGCAACTGGCCAGGTATCGAGTTGCACATCTGTTCCACCGGCCAGCACCGGGAAATGCTCAAGCAGGTGCTCGACTCCTTCGAGCTCGAAGTCGATGTGGACCTGCAAGTGATGACCCAGGGCCAGACCCTCAACGGCCTGTCGCAGCAACTGCTGATCCACCTGGACACCAGCTACCAGCGCCTGCAACCGGACATCGTGCTGGTCCATGGCGACACCACCACCAGCTTTATCGCCGCCCTCGCCGCCTTCAACCGGCAACTGCCCATCGGCCACGTCGAGGCCGGCCTGCGTACCGGCAACCTCAAGGCGCCCTGGCCCGAGGAGGCCAACCGGCGCCTGACCGGCGTCATCGCCGACCTGCACTTCGCCCCGACCGCCAAGTCCGAAGCCAACCTGCTGCGGGAAAATGTTCGCGCCGAGAACATCGAGGTCACGGGCAATACGGTGATCGATGCACTGTTGTGGATGCGCACCCACCAGCAGCAAACCCACTGGCGCCCCGCCGCCGACTCGCCCCTGGCGATGCTCGACGACAACCGGCGCATGGTACTGATCACCGGCCACCGCCGGGAGAACTTCGGCGACGGTTTCCGCGATATCTGCCAAGCCCTGGCAACCCTGGCCCAGCGCTACCCGGACGTGCAGTTCGTGTACCCGGTACACCTCAACCCCCAGGTGCAGAACGCGGTCTACGGCCTGCTCTCGGACAAGCCCAACATCTACCTGGTAGCGCCCCAGGACTATCAGCATTTTGTCTGGCTGATGGGACGTTCGCACTTCATCCTCAGCGACTCCGGCGGGGTCCAGGAAGAAGCCCCGGCCATCGGCAAGCCGCTGCTGGTGCTGCGGGACGTCACCGAACGGCCGTCGGTGCTGGAGGGCGGCACCGTGCTGCTGGTGGGCACCGATCACCAGCGCATCGTGAGCCACGCCAGTGAGCTGCTGGACGATCCCCAGGTGTATGCCCGCATGAGCCGCGTGCACAGCCCCTACGGCGATGGCCACGCCAGCGAACGCATCGCCCGTCGGCTGTGCTCCTGGCTGGAGGCCCAGGCTGCGCGTGACCCGGCATGAGTCTGGGCTTGATCGATGTCTTCATCTATATCCTCTATGGCCTCAAGTACCTGGCGATCACCCTGGCCCTGCTGATGTTCCTGCTGGGCCTGGATGACCTGTTCATCGACCTGGTGTATTGGGGCCGCAAGCTGATCCGGCGCTGGCGGATCTACGAAAAATTCGAGGCGGCGGATGAGAAACGCCTCTACGAGACCCCGGAAAAACCCCTGGCGATCATGGTCCCGGCCTGGAACGAGGTCGGCGTGGTGGGCGAGATGGCACGCCTGGCGGCCTCCACCCTCGACTACCAGAACTACCAGATCTTCGTCGGCACCTACCCCAACGACGCCGAGACCCAGGCCGACGTCGACGCGGTGTGCCAGCACTACCCCAACGTGCACAAGGTGGTCTGCGCACGCCCCGGTCCCACCAGCAAGGCCGACTGCCTGAACAACATCATCGACGCCATCCTGCGCTTTCAGAACGAGGCCCGGATCGAGTTCGCCGGCTTCATCCTGCATGACGCCGAAGACGTGATCTCGCCCATGGAACTGCGCCTGTACAACTACCTGCTGCCCAACAAGGACCTGATCCAGATCCCGGTCTACCCCTACGCTCCGGCGTGGCAAGGCTTCACCGCCGGGCACTACGTCGACGAGTTCGCCGAGAACCACGGCAAGGACGTGATCGTGCGCGAGGCCCTGACCGGCCAGGTGCCCAGCGCCGGGGTCGGCACCTGCTTCAGCCGCCGGGCCATCAGCGCCCTGCTGGAAGACGGCGACGGCATCGCCTTCGACGTGCAGAGCCTGACCGAGGACTACGACATCGGCTTTCGCCTGAAGCAAAAAGGCATGAAGTGCATCTTCGCCCGCTACTCCATCAGCGATCCGAAACTGGCCCTGGACTACCAATGGGTGCCGGGCATGGACCGCCGCTTTGCCCAGGTGATCTGCGTGCGCGAGCACTTCCCCCGGGACTGGCAGCACGCCGTCCGGCAGAAGTCGCGATGGATCGTCGGCATCGTGTTCCAGGGCACCACCAACCTGGGCTGGAGCCGCAAGGGCCTGCTCAACTACTTTCTCTGGCGCGACCGCCGGGGCCTGATCGCCTACCTGCTGAGCTTCCTGGTGAACCTGCTGTTCCTGGTGCTGCTGAGCATGTGGCTGATCACCGTACTGTCCCCCGACGCCTGGCGCTTCCAGTCGATTCTTGCCGACAGCCCGCTGCTGGCGGCGCTGCTCTGGCTCAACGGCCTGATGCTGCTCAACCGGCTGTTCCAGCGGGCCTGGTTCGTCACCCGGTTCTACGGTGTGGTGCAGGGCCTGCTGTCGGCGCCACGAATGATGTGGAGCAACTTCGTCAACTTCTTCGCCAACCTGCGGGCCCTGCGCCAAGTACTGCAGATGGGCGACTCGCGGCGCGTGGCCTGGGACAAGACCACCCATGAGTTCCCCGCCCTGACCAAGGCCCAGCGCAGCCCCCTGGGCCACCGCCTGGTGGACAAGGGCCTGCTCACCGAAGAGCAGCTCGAAGCCGCGATCACCAGCCCGGTACGCCGGCGCCTGGGGCGCGAACTGCTGCTGCGCGGTTACATCGACACGACCCAGCTGGTGCAGGAACTGGCCGAACAATTCGATCTGCCATGGGCGCCCCTGAACCCGTTCAAGATCGATCCGCAACTGATCGCCGGCGTGCCGCGGCAGATTGCCGTGCAGTACGGCGTACTGCCGGTGGAGGAACAGAGCGAGACCCTGGTCCTGGCCGCCGAAGACCCGGTCAGCCAGGTCTCGCTGGGGGCCATCAGCCGCCAGCTCAAGCGCCCGGTGAGTTGCCGCCTGGCCCCCCAGGGCCGGGTCACCCTGGGCATCCGCTACTGGTACGCCGGCAAGCATCAGAGCGAGGACACCCGACGCATGCTCGAGACCCTCAAGCGCCACCAGGATGACGAAGCCCTGCTGGAGCGCATCAGCCTGCACCAGGTGCAAGTCGGGCACCTGCTGCAGGTGCGCGGCCTGGTGCCCCCCAGCCTGTTCAACCAGGCCATGATCGACTACGACGCCGATCGCGGCTCCCTCGGCGAGCACCTGATCGAACGCGGCATGATCACCCCCCAAGTACTGCAGCAGGCCCTGGCGGACCAGGCCTCGGAACAACAGGCGGCCTACCGCATCGTCGCGCAGGTGGCCCCATGAACCCAGGCCATCAACTGTTGCTGTGCAGCCTGCTGCTGAGCCTTGGCGGCACCGCCATGGCCCAGACCGAACCACTGACCGACTTCGAGCGTTTTCGCAGTTACCCCTACCTCGACCGCAGCTACCGCGAGGCGCAAAAAGGCAACTGGAAGGAGGTCGAGCGCCTGACCCGGCACCTGCTGCAACAGGTGCCGAAGAACCAGGAAGCCCAGGGCCTGCTGGCCCAGTCCCTGGCTCGCCAGCGACGCTACAAGGACGCCGTGCAGGCCATGAACACCCTCCCGGGCGACAGTGAGGCGCTACTGGAACTGCGCCTGACCTGGATCGAACAGGATCCGCCCGGTACCGAACAGGTGGAAAGCTGGATCGCTGCCAGCTCGCTGGCGCACCGGATACGCCTGTGGCAGGCCTACAGCATGAGCCTGGCCAAGTTTGGCGGAGCCCGGCGCGCCTACGACTGGCTGGCGCAACTGCCGGCCAAGGGCGACGACACGGCCCTGCGCCAGGCCCGGGCCAACTGGTCAGAACAACTGCGCAACTGGGATGAAACCATCGCCCAGCTTGAACCCGTGGCAGCTCGCGGGCAGCTCGACGCCGAAGGCTGGCAGCGCCTGGCCACCGCCTACACCCAGCGCCTGGACGAGATGAAGCTCGAAGCCCTGCTGAAACAGGCCCCCAGCCCCGAGGCCGCGCACCAGGTGCACCTGGCGATGATCGAGCGGGCGATTGCCCTGGGCCACCGCAACCAGGCGCAACGCTGGATCCAGCGCCTGTCGCCGGCCGAGCAGGCCGACCCGGCCCTGCGCCAGCAGCACTGGGAACTGGCCCGCCAGGAGAACGACAGCGACACCGTGCAACGCCTCAGTGCCGAGTTGCAACGGCCATGCCTGGAGACCGCTGAATGGCTGTCCCGGCACGACCCGGACGCCGCGCTCAAGCAATTGCACCAGTGCTCGCCCCAGGACGATCCGCAGGCCTGGCTGGTGCTGGCCCAGCGCCTGCAAGCCAGCGACCTGCTGCAAAGTCAGCGCCTGCCCGATCCTTGGGACACGGCCCGGCGCGAACGCCTGGTGGAGGTCTGGCAAGAACAGGGGCAAGGCGCCCAGGCCCTGGCCTGGCTGAGCCAGCAACCGCAGACCCCGGCCGTGCTGAGAAAACGCGCCGAACTCCTGCAGGCCCAGGGCCGCCACCAGGAAGCGGCCGAGCTGTGGGAACGCCAGTACCGCCAGACCGGCAACCTGGCGGCCCTCGACCAAGCCACTTACCTGGCCCTGGGCAACGGCCAGCAAACCCGCGCCCAGTCACTGCTGGAACAGGCCTATGAGCGCCACGCCGGCGGCTTGCCCAGCCCCCTGCTGCAGCGCCTGGCCGGGCTCTACGCCGCCTCGCCGCGCCTGAGTCCAGCGCAGCTGCAACGCATGGGCGCGCTGGTCAAGCGAGTCGACCCGGCCACCCGTGGCCAGCTACTGGCGCAACTGGCGGAAAACGATCGCTGCGACATCGTGCAACAGGCCATCGGCCAACAGCCCAGGGAAGCCGTGGAATACCGCGCCCTGGGCCGCTGCGCCATGCCCGAGCAACCCGGGGCGGCCGTCGCCTACTACCAGGCTGCCGAACGCCTTGGCGAGCGCGGCAACCGCCTGCCCCTGGCCTATGCCCTGGAAGCTTCCGGCGACTCGGCCGGGGCCCTGGCCATCTGGCGCAGCGTGCCGGACACCCAACTGAGCGACAACGCCCGGCTCACCGCCAGCCGCAGCGCCCTGACCGTCGGCGACAACCCCGGCGCCGAACATTACTGGCAGCACAGCCAGGCCCGTGGCGCTGATGAGTGGGCCCTGGGGGCGGCGATCGCCGAGCAGCGCGGTGACACCGCCACAGCCCTGGAGCGTCAGCGTCAGGCCCTCAGACAGGCACCGAATGCCGAGCACTACTACGCCGCGTCGGTCACCGCACAGAAGGCCGGCGACCCGGAGCAAAGCACCCAGTGGCTGGCCGAAGCGGTGCGCCTTGAGCCGGACAACCCGCGCTTTCGCGCCGACTACGGCATGCGCCTGTCCGCTACCCAGACCCCGCAACAGCGACGCCTGGCGATTCCCTACCTGCAACAGGCGACCCGCGACTTCCCCGAGGACTACCGCCTGGGCGAGACCCTGGCCTGGCGCTACGACGAAATCGAAGACAGCGCCGCAGCCCGCCAGGAACTGCGTCGAGTAATCGACCTGGAGCAGAACCCGGTGGCCGCCGATGACCACAACGGCAGCCTCGAAGCCCGTCGCTACCGCCAGCGCCGCGCCCATGAAAGCCTGTCCCGGCGCGACAGCGTGACCATCGCCAGCACCTGGTCGCCAGGCGGGGTGTCCACCAACAACAGCCTGCTGCCCAACAGCAACACTCAGGGCAGCCGGCGCAGCCCGCAGTCGCAGAACGTCCAGGTGGCGATGTGGGACCACGCCCTGGGGGACGAGCCCAGCCGCAACGGCAGCACCCTGTCGGTCTATGGCCGGACCCTGCTCGGCGGCCTCGGTCGCTCGTCCTACGCCGAGTCGGCCGCCGCCGGCCTGGGCCTGCGCTACAAGCCCTGGGGCAACGCCAACATCAATTTCTATGGCGAGATCTACAAGCAGAGCCAGTTCGACGACCAGGACAACCATGGCCTGAGCCTGGGCCAGATGCTCGACCCCGGCCGCCTGCTGGACCAGCTCAACGATCACCGCAAGCGCGGCCACACCAGCACCGACTACCTGCTGCGCACCACCGCCTCGTTCTTCGACCAGGGCAAGTACCGCAACGACTGGCGAATCGACGAGAGCGACTGGGACGAGCGCTTCCTGTACCTGGACGCCGCCTGGTGGACCAAGGCCGGCGACCATCAATGGCTGTCGCGCTACCAGCAGGGCCACGCCTGGAAACTGCCGCTGAGCACCCCGCAGACCCTCATGCCCTACGGCTTTCTCGAGTTTGCCGCGCAAGACCCGAGCAACGACTGGCGCCAGGACCTGCGCACCGGGGTCGGCCTGCGCTGGCAATACTGGTTCGACGACGACAAGTACAACGCCTACCGCGCCCACCTGACCGTGCGCACCGAATATCAACAGTCCCTGGGAGGCAATCTGTACGAAGGGGGCAATGGCGTCCTGGTGGGCGTGGAGCTGAATTTCTGATGAAACGACTGATGCTGACCACCCTGCTATGGCTGGGCCTGCAACTGACGACCCACGCCGAGGAGCGGCTGTTCTACCAGCCGCTCAACAGCGATGCCGCCCTGAGCCGCGAGCAGTGGCGCGAAATCTGGCAGGCCAGCGCCCGGCACGGGGTCAAGACCCTGATCGTGCAATGGACCGCCTACGGCGACTCGAACTTCGGCAACGCCCACGGCTGGCTCGCCGACAGCCTGCGCCAGGCCCGGGACCAGGGCCTGCAGCTGGTTCTGGGTCTGTACATGGACCCGGCCTACTACCAGCGTATCGAGCAACTGGACAGCGCCGGCCTGGAAACCTACTGGCAAGCGCAACTGGCCAGCTCCCTGGACCGCCAGCGCAAGCTGCGTGAAGACTGGAAGCTGCCGGTCAGCGGCTGGTACCTGCCCATGGAACTGGACGACCTGCACTTTCAGGCCGCGGACCGCCGCACCACCCTGCACCGCCAGCTCAAGGACTTCGCCCGCCAGCTCGACGCGCCACTGCACCTGAGCGCCTTCAGCGCCGGCCACCTGGCGCCCCAGGTCAATGCTGCCTGGCTCGGCGAACTGGCCAGTGCCGGCCTGCAGCTGTGGTGGCAGGACGGCGCCGGCACCGGGCGCCTGGCGCCGCTGGTGCGCGATACCTATGCCAGTGCCCTGCCCTGCAGCGTCGGCATCGTCCACGAAGCCTTCCGCCAGACCAGCGCCGCGGGCCAGCCGTTCCACGCCGAGCCGGCCGCCCCGGATGCCCGGCCCGGCGGTTGCCACGCCAGCGCGGTGTTCTCCCTGCGCTACCGCCCGTGGGGCAAGCCACTGCTCGATCATCCGCTCACGACCAAGGCCCGCAATGTTCAGAACCATTGAAGAGCAAGTGCTCAAGCAGGCCGCTCCAGCCGCCTTGAAAATTGAATTCGCGCAACATGATTTCGAACGTCTGCGCAGCTTCTGCATCCTGATCTACATCGCCAGCACCGTTATCTGGCTGATCTTCGACCTGATTGTCAGTTTCCCCGGACGGCAGGGCTTCACCGTCTACTCGATGGTGTTCCTGGCGATCCTGGCCCTCACCACCATCATCCTGCGCTTCACCCGCAAGGCCCGGCATTTCCAGTGGGTCAACCTGCTGTTCGTGCTGACCATCACCATCGGCGTACGCCTGGTGATCGAGGGCCTGCCCATGGACCTGCACCCCGGCTGGCTGATCCTCGGCGCTTCCAGCATTCTCTACAGCGCCTCGGTGATGCCCTTGCGGCGCTGGTCGTTCTTCGCCGCCATCCTCATTACCTGGGCAGTACTCAATCCGTTCTGGGCCACCCAGATCGCCATCAGCGAGCTCAAGGGCCTGATGGTGCTGGTGTATGCCCTGTTTCTCAGCACCCTGACCCTCTACAGTTTTCTCAAGCTGCGCCAGGCCAAGCTGCACAACTACATCATGTCCAAGCTGCTGCTGGACCAGGCCTACCTCGATACCCTCACCGAAATCCCCAACCGCCGCTCCTTCATGACCCGCGCCGACCAGCGCCTGCAGGCCCTGCCCCGGGAGCACGAGCACTACCTGGCGATGATCGACATCGACAATTTCAAGAAGGTCAACGACCTGTACGGGCATGACATCGGCGACGAAGTGCTCAAGCGCATCGCTGCCGATATCAAGTCGGTGATGGTGGATTTCGACTATGCCCGCCTCGGCGGCGAGGAGTTCGCCATCTACCTGGCCGGGGTCCGCCGCGACGATGTCGAGGCCCTGGCCGGGCGCCTGTGCCAGGTGGTACGGGACCAGATCACCCAACACCCGGTGACCATCAGCATCGGCCTGGCCCGGGTCGAGGAAGGCGACAGCCTGAACCAGGCGCTGATCAATGCCGATCGGGCGCTGTACGAGTCCAAGCACAGCGGCAAGGACAGGTACACCTTTCACGTCCCATCCTAGCCACGCCCTGTGCTCCTGCCGGAGTAGTGCCTGTGCAGAGGCTCGGGCCGGCATGGGATGAGCCCCGGGGCTGCTGCGCGGCCCAGCGCGACCCAGCCCCCTCGCCACCGGGCCTGCCGCTGACGGTCAGACGGGTTCCTGGCGCGACAGCAGGACCCGGGTCACCCGGCGCTCTTCCACGGCCATGACCTGCAGGCTCCAGCCCTCCCACTCCACCCGGTCGCCCTTGACCGGCAAGCGATCCAGCAGGCTCATCACCAACCCGGCCAGGGTCTGGTAGTCATCGGTGGGCGGCGCATTGAAGCCGGTGCGCTGGCGGACCAGGGGCAGGTTCAACGCACCGCCCACCAGGAAGCCGCCATCCTCCTCGACCACATCCGGGCCTTCGATCTCGCTGGCATCAGGCAGCTCACCGGCGATCGACTCAAGGATGTCCGTCATGGTCAGGATGCCGACAAAGTCACCGAATTCGTTGATCACGAACGCAATGTGGGTCGAAGCCTTGCGCATCTGCTCCAGGGCATTGAGGATCGAAAAACTGTCCAGCAGGTTGAGGGTCTTGCGCGCCAGGTGCGCCAGGTTCGGCTCGTTGCCCGCCAGGTACTCCTTGAGCAGCTCCTTCTTGTGCACAAACCCCAGGGGCTCATCCACCGCACCATTGCGAATCAGCGGCAGGCGCGAGTAGGACGAATGCATCAGTTGGGTGCGGATGGTTTCCGGGCTGTCGGCCAGGTCGATGGTGTCGACCTGGGCACGCACGGTCATCAGGCTGCGGATCGGCCGCTCGGCCAGTTGCAGCACGCCACTGATCATCACCCGCTCGCGGCGGTCGAACAGCTCGGCAGCCGGCGCCTCGCCCTCTTCCAGCAGGTCGGCGATTTCCTCGCCCACTTCCTCGGCCGCCAGCTTGCGCCCGCCCAGCAGGCGCATCACCGCATAAGCGGTGCGCTCACGCATGGGCCGCAGGCCCTGCATGGACTTCTTGCGCCGGGCCCGGGCCACCTGGTTGAACAGCTCGATCAGGATCGAGAAGCCAATCGCCGCGTACAGGTAGCCCTTGGGAATATGGAAACCCAGGCCTTCGGCGGTCAGGCTGAAACCGATCATCATCAAGAAGCCCAGGCACAGCATGATCACCGTCGGGTGCTCGTTGACGAAGCGAGTCAGCGGCTTGCTGGCGATGATCATCACGCCGATGGACACCACCACCGCGATCATCATCACCGCCAGTTCCTCGACCATGCCCACGGCGGTGATCACCGCGTCCAGGGAGAACACTGCGTCGAGCACCACGATCTGCGCCACGATCGGCCAGAACAGCGCATAGGTGGCGCTGCCGGTGCGCACGCTGACATGGCCTTCCAGGCGTTCATGCAGTTCCATGGTGGCCTTGAACAGCAGGAACACACCGCCGAACAGCATGATCAGGTCACGGCCCGAGAAGCTCTTGTCGAACACCTCGAACAGCGGCTGGGTCAGGGTCACCATCCAGGAAATACTCGCCAGCAGGCCCAGGCGCATCAACAGCGCCAGGGACAGGCCGATCAACCGCGCACGGTCACGCTGCTCCGGCGGCAGTTTGTCCGCGAGGATGGCGATGAACACCAGGTTGTCGATGCCCAGCACCAGTTCCAGGACGATCAGGGTCAAGAGGCCAAGCCAGGCCGTGGGGTCTGCGATCCATTCCATAAAAAACACTCGATACCTTCAGAGGGGTCAAACAGCCGGACGCGACAAGGCACCAAGGTGCACGCGATGCACAACCTCGGGGCCGGGTAGATCAGGGCAGAAAGTGGCCAGGGCCGGAAAAGCCGGCAAGGCATGAGGGCGGCCTGAGCGTCTGGGGCTCAGTATGGCCGGAAGGCACGAAATACTGGACGTGGAAAGCGAGGGTTGCAGCAGGAAAGAGCGCCGACTGGGAGGCTCCGAGAGACTGTTCATGCAGGTCCTGGATGGAAAAACGGACTTGAAGATTACAGGGCCGGCGCGGAGTTTCCCCAGCGGGAAATTATTTCAAAAGTTTATCGATTTGCACGCCCGGCCCCTGCGGGCCTTGCGGCCAAGACCGCTGGTCGCCCGAGCGAACGCCAGTAGCCACCGGCCACTGCCAGCGCGGTCAGGGCTTACGGGTGGCGTCGTCCAGGGCGAGGATGGTATGGGCGTTGGTCACAGTGGTGGCCAGGGTGTTGATCACCCCGGAACGCAGCGCCCCAAGGGTGGCCGCGGCCTTGGTGTTCTCGCTGGCGATGGCCACCACATCGGGAATCCGCACCAGCTCCTGCACGCTCAGGCCGATCACCCGCCCCTGCATGGCGTTGACCGCCGGCTGGCCGTGAATGTCGATGAAGTCGTAGCCCATCATGTCGCCCACGGTGCCCGAGAGCCGCGCCTGGGCCACTTCCTGGGGCGAGAACCAGCCCATGCGCACCATGTTGCTGTTCTCGCTCATGTCACCGATGCCGATCAGGGCGATGTCGGCGCGCCGTGCCCGGTCCAGGGTCGAGCGCACGGTGTCGTTGCTGATCAGCGCGCTGCGCAGCTCGGGATTGGCCACCAGGGCCGGGGCGTACAGAGTCTCGCTCTCGGCGCCGAAGCGCTGGGCCAGGCGCCGGCAGATATGGTCGGGGTTCATGTACTCGCCGGCCCGCAGGGAACCGCCGATGGCGCAGACGAAGGTGCAGTTGCGGGTCACCGGCAGGAACACGTTGTCGGCCACCGCGCCGACATTGCGGCCCATGCCGACGGCGACGATCATGCCGTCGCCCAGGGTCTTGTTCAGGTAGTTGGCCACCAGGCTGGCCACCGCCGAGCGCTGGGTATCCGGGTCGCTGTGGTCCACCGCGATCAACGCCCGGTCGAGCTTGAAGCGCTGCACCAGGGCCTGCTCCAGCTCGTTGTTCATGGCCGGGTGCTGCAATACCCGCACCTCGACGATGCCCTCGTCCCGCGCGCGCTTGAGCAGACGGCTGACCTTGGCCCGAGACAGGTCGAAGCGCTTGGCGATGACCTCCTGAGTGACGTTCTCCAGGTAGTAAAGCATCGCCACTTCGGTCATCAGGTCGATGTCGCTGGCCCCGCGCAGGGTACTGTCACTCATGTGGACTGGCTTCCGTTTCGGCGTCAAAGGCGCATTCTCCTAGTGGATGTCGATGGCGTCCAGCCTTGGTGCGCCGCCACGGCGCCGGCGTGCCCTGCCCGGTGCCGGTCGCAGCCCCGACCAGTTCCACCCAGTCCTCGGCGGCGCCGACCAAGCCTAGGAATGCCCATCGCGCTCGATGGCGTTGATGCGCTCCACCTTGGCCCCGGAGCGCGCCACTTCGAACTCCGATTGCAGGAAGGCACTGACAATGCCCTTGGCCACCTCCGCCCCGACCACCCGGGCGCCAATGGAGAGAATCTGCGCATCGTTGCTCTTGCGTGCGCGCTCCGCCGAATAGGTGTCGTGGGCTTGCGCCGCGCGTATGCCCTGAACCTTGTTGGCCGAGATGGCCATGCCGATGCCGGTGCCACAGACCAGTATTCCCAGGCGATGCCGCCCGGCCTTGATCGCCGTGGCCACGGCCAGGGCGATGTCCGGATACAGCACCGGTTCCAGTGAATGAGTGCCGAAATCCTCCAGCGGATGCCCCAGCGCCTCAATGTGCCCCTTGAGCAATTCCTTGAGCTCGAAACCCGCTTCATCACATCCAATGGCCACCGAAAAGGCGCTGTTCATGGCAGTTCGCTCCGCAAAGTGAGGTAAGAACGAGATTGATCATATGATCATTGACTGAAACTTTGCTCAGCTATTTTTTCAATATTACACGCCGAGGTGTCAAGCGAGATTTACCTGACACCCGAGTCAAAGCCCTACATAGAGGGGTAAAAAGCCCTATAACCCGTTCAGGAAGAATTATTCCGAAAGCGATTGACTGATCAGAATTTCATTTGATACACATATGATCACTGGGAAACATGACTCTGCGACCTAATAAGAATTCACCGCACGAGGACACGCCGATGGCCACGCCATTACTGCTCCAGGCTCGACATGTCGCCAAGGCCTACGCCGGGGTTCCCGCCCTGCGCGACGGCTGTCTTGATCTGCGGGCCGGCAGCGTGCACGCCCTGTGCGGCGGCAACGGCGCCGGCAAATCGACCTTTCTCAACATCCTCATGGGCATTGGCCAGCGTGACGCCGGCAGCATCCTGCTCAATGGCCGGGCCGTGCGTTTCGAGCGCCCCGGCGACGCCCTGGCCGCCGGGGTGGCGATGATCACCCAGGAGCTGGAACCGATCCCCGACATGACCGTGGCCGAGAACATCTGGCTGGGGCGCGAGCCCCGTCGCCTGGGCTGCATCGTCGACCGCAAGGCCCTCGTTCGGCAGACCCGCGAGCTGCTGCAGGGCCTGGAGTTCGAGGTCGACCCCCAAAGCCCCATGCGCCACCTGAGCGTGGCCCAGGTGCAGCTTGTGGAAATCGCCAAGGCCTTCAGCCACGACTGCCAGGTGATGATCATGGACGAACCGACCTCGGCCATCGGCGAGCAGGAAACCCAGACCCTGTTCCGGGCCATCCGCCGCCTCACCGAACGCGGCGCCGGGATCATCTACGTGTCGCACCGCCTCAGCGAACTGGCCCAGATCGCCGACGACTACAGCATTTTTCGCGATGGCGCCTTCGTCGAGAGCGGGTCCATGGCGGACGTCGACCGTGCCCACCTGGTGCGCGGCATCGTCGGCCAGGAACTGCAACGCATCGACCACAAGGCCGGCCGCCAGCAAGCCGCGCAAACCTGCCTGGAGGTCCAGGGCCTGTGCCGTGATGGCGAGTTCCAGGACATCAGCCTGCAACTGCGCCAGGGCGAAATCCTCGGCATCTACGGCCTGATGGGTTCGGGGCGCAGCGAATTCCTCAACTGCCTCTATGGCCTGACTACCGCCGATGCCGGCAGCGCCAGCCTGCAGGGCCGGCCCCTGACCCGGGGCACCCCGGCAGCCAGCCTGCGCGCCGGCCTGTCCCTGGTGCCCGAAGACCGCAAGGACAGCGGCCTGGTGCTCGATGGCAGCATTCTCAGCAACATCGCCCTCAGCGCCTACGGGCAACTGTCGCGCTGGTCGCTGATCAATGCCCGCAAGGAACAGGCCCTGGCCCGGGACATGATCGGCCGCCTGCAGATCAAGGTCAGCTCCCTGGACCTGCCGGTGGCGTCCATGAGCGGCGGCAACCAGCAAAAAGTGGTGTTGGCCAAGTGCCTGTCCACCCAACCGGTGTGCCTGCTCTGCGACGAGCCGACCCGGGGTATCGACGAGGGCGCCAAGCAGGAGATCTACCACCTGCTGGACCAGTTCGTGCGGGCCGGCGGCGCCGCCATCGTGGTGTCTTCCGAAGCCCCGGAACTGCTGCACCTGAGTGATCGCATCGCGATCTTCAAGGGTGGCCGGCTGGTGACCATCAGCCACGACACCGACCTCTCCCAGGAAGCCTTGTTGAGTCTCGCCTCATGAATGCCAAGACCCGGATCTCTCCTGCCAGCACCGCCACCGCCGTCAGCCCCGCCGCCCGCAGCCACCTGCGCCGGGCCCTGGACCGCTTCGGCCTGCCCCTGGTGTTCATCCTGCTGTGCGTGGCCATGGCCTTTGCCAGCGAGTACTTCATGACCTGGCGCAACTGGATGGACATCCTGCGCCAGACCTCGATCAACGGCATCCTGGCGGTGGGCATGACCTACGTGATCCTGACCCGGGGCATCGACCTGTCGGTGGGCTCAATCCTCGCCTTCGCCGGGCTGTGCAGCGCCCTGGTGGCGACCCAGGGCTACGGCCTGCTGGCGGCGGTGAGTGCCGGCATGTTCGCCGGGGCCATGCTGGGCATGGTCAACGGCTTCATGGTGGCCAACCTGTCGATCCCGCCCTTTGTCGCCACCCTGGGCATGCTCAGCGTCGCCCGCGGCATGACCTTCATCCTCAACGACGGCAGCCCGGTCACCGACCTGCCGGAACACTACCTGGCCCTGGGCATCGGCAAGATCGGCCCGGTGGGCGTGCCCATCGTGATCTTCGCAGTGGTGGCGCTGATCTTCTGGCTGGTGCTGCGCTACACCACCTACGGCCGCTACGTGTATGCGGTGGGCGGCAACGAGAAAAGCGCGCGCACCTCCGGGATCGGCGTGCGCAAGGTGATGTTCTCGGTGTACGTAGTCTCGGGCCTGCTGGCGGGGCTGGCCGGCGTGGTGCTCTCGGCCCGCACCACCTCGGCCCTGCCCCAGGCCGGCACCTCCTACGAACTGGACGCCATCGCCGCGGTGGTGATCGGCGGCACCAGCCTGTCCGGCGGCACCGGCAGCATGGTCGGCACCCTGTTCGGCGCCCTGTTGATCGGGGTGATCAACAACGGCCTGAACCTGCTGGGGGTGTCGTCCTATTACCAGCAAGTCGCCAAGGGCCTGATCATCGTCTTCGCGGTGCTGATCGATGTCTGGCGCAAGAAGAAAGGCTGACCCCCGCCACCGCGCGGTACAACCACAACAACAATGGAGTTCCCCATGAAGCTTTCTCCGATCCGGCTTGGCACTTCCCTGGCAGCAGTGGTGGCCATCACCCTGCTCTCCGGCAACCCGGCGCTGGCAGCCGAAAAGACCTACAAGATCGGCGCCGCGGTCTACGGCCTCAAGGGCCAGTTCATGCAGAACTGGGTGCGCGAGCTCAAGCAGCATCCGGCGGTCAAGGACGGCACGGTGCAGATCACCGTGTTCGACGGCAACTACGACGCCCTGACCCAGAACAACCAGATCGAGACCATGGTCACCCAGCACTACGACGCAATCATCTTCGTGCCCATCGACACCAAGGCCGGGGTCGGCGCCGTGGCCCGGGCCCGGGAGAACGACATTCCGGTGATCGCCTCCAACACCAAGGTGGCCAGCGCCAGCGTGCCCTACGTCGGCAACGACGACGTCGAGGGCGGGCGCCTGCAGGCCCAGGCCATGGTCGACACGCTCAAGGGCAAGGGCAATGTGGTGATCATCCAGGGCCCGATCGGCCAGTCGGCACAGATCGACCGCGAAAAAGGCGAGATGGAAGTGCTCAAGCAGCACCCGGACATCAAGGTCATCGAGATGAAGACCGCCAACTGGTCCCGGGCCGAAGCCCTGTCCCTGACCGAAGACTGGCTCAACGCCCACCCCAATGGCGGCATCTCGGGGGTCATCGCGCAGAACGACGACATGGCCCTGGGCGCCCTGCAGGCGATCAAGTCCCGCGGGCTGTCCCCCAGCGACGTGCCGGTGACCTCCATCGACGGCATGCCGGATGCCATCCAGGCAGCGAAAAAAGGCCAACTCACGACTTTCCTGCAGGACGCCCAGGCCCAGTCTCAGGGTGCCCTGGACGTGGCCCTGCGGACCTTGGCCGGTAAGGACTACAAGCCGCGCTCGGTGATCTGGGAGCGCTACGCCAGCAATCTGAAATGGGGTGATGGCAGCGACACGCTGTACATCCTGCCCTGGGTGCCGGTGACCCCGGCCAACGCCGACGCGCTGTACCAGCAGGTCAGCGGCAGCAAATAGCCCCTGCGGTGACCGGCGAGCCTGCTCGCCCGGCACCGGCCACCACCTACAACAAGGAGTCATGACATGTCCGGATTCTGGGACCAGGCCTTCGATCTGAGCGGTCGTTGCGCCGTGATTACCGGTGGCGCCGCCGGCATCGGCCTGGCCTGCGCCAGCCTGCTGGTGGAGCGCGGCGCCCGAGTGGCCCTGCTCGACCGCGACCCGGCGGTGCTGCGCATGGCCGCCAACCTGGGCAGCCAGCACCTGGGGGTGCCGGTGGACCTGCGGGAGCTGGACCAGTTGAACCAGGCAGTGGAGCAAGTGGCCGAGCACTTCGGGCGCCTGGACTTTCTGGTCAACAGCGCCGGCGTGGCATTGCTGGACAAGGCCCTGCAAGTGACCGAAAGCGCCTGGGACACCACCCTCGACATCAACCTCAAGGCCAGCTTCTTCATGGCCCAGGCCTGCGCCCGGCACATGCGAGACCAGGGCGGCGGGCGCATCGTCAACCTTGCCTCCCAGGCGGCGGTGATCGGCCTCGACCGGCACGTCGCCTACTGCGCCAGCAAGGCCGCCGTGGTGGGCATGACCAAGGTCCTGGCCATGGAGTGGGCGGCGGACGGAATCAACGTCAACGCCGTCTCGCCAACCATTGTCGAGACCGCCCTGGGCAAGCAGGCCTGGGCCGGCGAACTGGGGGAACGGGCCAAATTGCAGATCCCGGTCGGGCGCTTCGCCCAACCCGAGGAAATCGCCGGGCTGGTGCTCTACCTGCTCAGCGACGCCGCCAAGATGATCACCGGCGAGAACGTGGTGATCGACGGCGGCTACAGCATTCAATAACCCGCAGACATTCCAGCCATTGCGCCGAGGTGCCCGTTTATGTCCAGCCAGCCTGAAACCGCCAGCGCCCATCAGTTGCCGCCCGCCATTCCCGCCACCATGCAGGCGGTGGTCTGCCACGGTCCCGAGGACTACCGCCTGGAACAGGTGCCCGTCCCCATACCGGGGCCCGAGGAGATCCTGACCCAGGTCGAGCTGTGCGGCATCTGCATGGGTGATATCAAGACCTACCGCGGCGCGCCGTCGTTCTGGGGCGACGCCGAGCAGCCGCGCTACGTCAAGCCGCCAATGATCCCCGGCCACGAGTTCGTGTGCCGGGTGGTGGCCCTGGGGCCGGGCGCGGAAAAACGCGGGGTCAAGGTCGGCGACCGAGTGATCTCGGAGCAGATCGTGCCCTGCTGGGGCTGTCGCTTCTGCAACCACGGCCAGTACTGGATGTGCCAGAAACACGACCTGTACGGTTTCCAGAACAACGTCCAGGGGGCCATGGCTCAGTACATGATCTTCACCCGGGAAGGCATCGTGCACAAAGTGCCGGACAGCATTCCAGCGGACGAGGCCATCCTCATCGAACCCCTGGCCTGCTCCCTGCACGCCGCCGACCGCGCCGATGTCGGCTTCGACGACATCGTGGTGGTGGCCGGGGCCGGCACCCTGGGCCTGGGGATCATCGGCGCGGTGCGCATGCGCAACCCCAAGCGCCTGATCGTCCTCGACATGAAGCCCGAGCGCGCCGAACTGGCCCTGCGCATGGGCGCCGACGAGGTCTGGAACCCGGCCGAGGAAGACGTGCTGGCGAAGATCCGCGGCCTCACCGAAGGCTATGGCTGCGACATCTACATCGAAGCCACCGGCCACCACAAGGCGGTCAACCAGGGCCTGGCGATGCTGCGCAAACTGGGACGCTTCGTCGAGTTCAGCGTGTTCAACGACGAAGCCACGGTGGACTGGTCGATCATCGGCGACCGCAAGGAACTGGACGTGCTCGGCTCGCACCTGGGGCCCTACATGTACCCGCGGGCCATCGACTTCATCGGCCAGCGCAAGATCGACATGCGCGACGTGGTCACCCACACCTTCGCCCTGGCGGACTTCAAGCAGGCCTTCGCGGTGATGGAACGTGGCGATCGCTCCCTCAAGGTGGTACTCAAGCCCTGAGCCGCCCCCACTCACCGCGCCACGGCCAATAACAAGAACACAGGAAAACCGTCATGAATCGAGTGATCAACGACCCGGACCAGGTGGTCGAGGACATGCTGCAAGGCATCCTGCTGGCCCACCCGCAACTGGCACAGTTCGAAGCCAATCCACGGGTCATCGGCAAGCGCCAAGCCTCGCCGCAGGGCCAGGTGGGCATCGTCACCGGCGGCGGCTCGGGCCATGAGCCGGCCTTCCTCGGCTATGTGGGGCCAGGCCTGGTGGACGCCGTGGCAGTGGGCGAGATCTTCTCCTCGCCCACCGCCAAGAGCTTCTTCGACGCCTTTCGCGCCGCCGACCGCGGGGCCGGCGTGGCCTGCCTCTATGGCAACTACGCCGGCGACAACATGAATGTCAAACTGGCGATGAAGATGGCCGCCAGCAGGGACTTGCAGGTACGCACGGTGGTGGCCAACGACGACGTGGCGTCAGCACCACGGGAAGAGATCCACAAGCGACGCGGCGTGGCCGGGGAAATTTTCATGTGGAAGGTCGGCGGCGCGGCGGCGGCCCGGGGCTACGACCTCGACGGGGTTATCCGGGTCGCGCAGAAAACAGTCGACCAGTGCCGCTCCATCGGCGTCGGCCTGACCCCCTGCACCATTCCCGCCGTGGGCAAGGCCAACTTCCAGATTGCCGACGGCCAGATGGAACTGGGCATCGGCCACCATGGCGAGCCGGGCATTGAAGTGGTCCCCACTGAATCCGCGGCGGCCATGGCCCAGCGCATGCTGGCACCGATCCTTGCCGACCGGGAGTTTGAGCACGACGCGTCGGTGGTGGTCCTGGTTTCAGGCCTCGGCGCCACCCCGGTAATGGAGCTGTACATCTTCTACGCCGAAGTCGAGCGCCTGTTGCGCGCCCAAGGCCTGAACATCCACCGCTGCTACGTCGGCAACTACTTCACCTCCCTGGAGATGATGGGCGTGACCCTGACCCTGCTGGGCCTGGACGCCGAACTGGCAACCCTGATCGACCACCCTTGCCGCTCCATCGGCATGACCCAGGCGGAGTGAGCCATGAACCAGCAGTTTTCCAGCCAGGACGGCAGCGCCATCGTCAGCGATCTGGTGACGGTGATCGTGGCCAACCGCGAGTACCTGAGTGAAGTGGACGGCGCCATCGGCGATGGCGACCACGGGATCAACATGGCCAAGGGCTTCGCCCATTGCGGGCGCGCCCTTGAAGGTCGCGAACTGGGCCTGGCAGAGGCCCTCGACGAACTGACCCTGAGCCTGATGGAAGGCATCGGCGGCTCCATGGGGCCGCTGTACGGCAGCCTGTTCATCGGCATGGCCAACGAGGTGCGCGGCGCCACCCGGATCGACGCCGCGGGTTTCTCCCGCCTGCTGCGGGGCGGCCTGACCTCCTTGCAGGACATCACCGAGGCCGGCGTGGGCGACAAGTGCCTGATGGACACGCTGATTCCGGCGGTGGAGGCCTTCGAGCAGGCCGAAGCTGCCGGAGCCTCGTTCCAGGAGGCCTTGCAACGCATGAAAAGTGCGGCGTCCCAAGGCCGGGACTCGACCCGCGACCTGGTGGCGCGGATCGGTCGGGCCAGCCGCCTTGGGGAGCGCTCCCTGGGGGTACTGGATGCCGGGGCAGTGTCCTGCTGCCTGATTCTCGAGCGCCTGGCGGACTCCATCACCGCGCGCCTTTGATCAGCCCTGCGCGCGCCCTGGCGATCCGGGCTCGGCATGGGTTGGGCCACTGCCGAGCCCGGAGGAGCCGGGCGCTCTGCCAGCCCAGGGCTCCTGCCGGTCGAGCCCTGCCGATGACTGCGGCTACACCTGTTCGGCAATCTCGATCAGGTTCAGGTCCGGGTCCCGCAGGTACACCGAACGGATCGGCCCCGTGGCCCCGGTGCGCGCCACCGGGCCTTCGATGATCGGCCAGTCGACCTGCTGCAGGTGGGCAATCACCTGCTCCAGGGGCACGCTGGCGATAAAGCACAGGTCCAGCGCCCCCGGCACCGGCAGGTGCGCCTTGGGTTCGAACTCATGGCCGCGCACATGCAGGTTGATCTTCTGGTTGCCGTACTTGAACGCCTTGCGTCCGCCGGCAAAGGTCTGCAGTTGCATGCCCAGCACCCGCACGTAGAAATCCTCGGCGGCGACCGGGTCGACGGTGGTCAGTACCAGATGGTCAAGGTGGTCGATCATGGGCGGTTCAGCTCCTGAAGAAAAACGCACAAGGCGAGGATTATGCGCGCCAGTCATCTGCTTGAACACGCCTTCTCAGGCCTTGTTCCGGTACTCGCGCCGGACCTGTTCGATGTAGCGCACCACTGCTGGAGCCTGCTCGAAACGGCGATGGATCAACGACAGCCAGGACGATGCCGAACTGCCGCCGATGGGCCGGTACAGGACATTGGGCAGGCTGACATGGCCCACCACCGACTCGGGAACCACCGCCACCCCCTGCCCCAGGGACACCAGGGCCAGCACCGCCACCAGGCCCCCGGGCTGTGCCCCGAGCTTGGGAGCGTAGGCGCCCTGGGCCGCCACCTGCAGGGTGCCGCTGATCTGCTCGGGCAGAATGAAGGTCTCGTTGAGCAGGTGCTCGGAGGCGATCTGCGGCAGGCGGCACAACCAGGACTCGGCTGACAGCGCCAGGACAAAACCCTCGGCGTCCAGGCGAATGGCCTCGACCCCCTCCGGCAGGGGCATGGGCGAGCGGATGTAGCCAACATCGAGGCGCCCGTCGGCGATACGCGCCGGCAGTGTCGCCATGGGCATCTCCCGCACATTGAGGCTGACGTCCGGGCAATCGCGGCCAAAGCCCTGCACCTGTTTCTGCAGCAACCCGGAATACACCGCCGAGGCCACGTAGCCCAGCTCGATGTGACCGATCTCGCCGCGCCCGGCGCGCTGCGCGTTGCGCTGGGCAAACTCGAACTGGCGCACCGTCGCCTCGGCCTCCAGCAACAACGTGGCACCGGCCTCGGTGAGGCTGACCTCGCGCTGCTGGCGCAGGAACAGGCGCGTGCCCAGGGCTTTTTCCATGTCCTGGATCTGCCGGCTCAGGGTCGGCGGGGCAATGCCCAGTTGCTCAGCGGCACGGGTGAAATTGCGCTGCCGGGCCACCGCCAGGAAGTAGCGAAAGTGACGAATTTCCATAAGGGCATTAGCTCAAAGGTAATGAACTGCCCGCCAGCAGCTAACAAAGACCCTAAAGGGCCGGGATAAGCTGAGCGGACCTTCACAGTAGAGAGCCACGGCCATGCGCGTCAAACCCCTGTTTCTGGCAATGATCACCTGCTGCAGCCTGCAGACTGCTGTAGCTGGGGAGATTCGACCCGACGTTGCCCACAAGGCAATCCTTACCCTGGACAATGCCCAGAGCCTGCTGCGAGCAGCCCAGGAAACCGCCAACGCCAAGGGCTGGCCCTGCGCGGTGGTGATCGTCGACGACGGTGGCTGGCCGATTCTCGGCGCACGCATGGACGGCGCCCCGGTGGTGGCCGGGATCGAACTGGCCCAGGGCAAGGCGCGCACTTCGGCGCTGTTCAAGCGCCCCTCGGGGGACCTGGAAAACGCCGTCAATGGCGGCCGCCCCGCCGCCCTCAGCGCCGGCCTGCTGATGATGAAAGGCGCGCAGCCGATCATCGTCGACGGCCAGGTGGTCGGGGCCATCGGGGTCAGTGCCGACACCCCGGCCCACGACGATGAAATCGCCCTGGCGGCCATCGCCACCCTGGCCCAGCGGGTGACCCCATGAGCGCCGTCAACCCGCGCCTGACCCTGCTCACCGCCTCCGGGGTCTGTTCGCTGATCGTCCTGGACACCAATATCGTCGCCGTGGCCCTGCCCAGCATCGCCCGCGACCTGGGGGCCAACTTCGCCGACATCGAATGGGTGGTCAGCGCCTACATGCTGGCCTTTGCCGCGCTGCTGCTGCCGGCCGGCAGCCTGGCCGACCGCTTCGGCCGCAAGCGCGTGCTGCTCTGCGGCCTCGGCCTGTTCATCCTCGCGTCCCTGGGCTGCGGCGCGGCGCCCAACGCCTTGCTGCTGGACATCGCCCGGGCGCTGAAAGGCGTGGGGGCGGCCCTGCTGCTGACCTCGGCCCTGGCCTCCATCGGCCATACCTTCCACGACGAAGTGGAACGGGCCAAGGCCTGGGCCTTCTGGGGTGCCTGCATGGGCATGGCAATGACCGCCGCCCCCACCGTCGGCGGGCTGATCACCGAATACTTCGGCTGGCGCTGGATCTTCTACTTCAACCTGCCGGTGGGCCTGCTGCTGTTATGGAGTGTGCTGCGCAACGTGCCCGAATCCCGCGATACCCAGGCCGCGCGCCTGGACCCCTGGGGCAGCCTGGCCTTCAGTGCCAGCCTGCTGTGCCTGATCTGGGGCCTGATCGAAGCCAACCGCATCGGTTGGAGCCATCCCGCCACCAGCACCCGGCTCCTGGCGGGGATCGCCCTGCTCGGCCTGTTCGTGCTGATCGAACGAGTGCAGCGCCGGCCCATGGTCGACCTGCAACTGTTTCGCCACCCGCGCTTCATCGGAGCCCTGCTGGGCATGTTCGCCTACGCCGGCTGCGCCCAGGTGATGATGACCCTGCTGCCCTTCTACCTGCAGAACGGCCTGGGGTTCTCGGCCATCGCCTCGGGCCTGGGCATGCTGCCCTTTGCCTTGACCATGCTCATCTGCCCGCGGATCGGCGCACGCCTGGCCGGGCGCTATGCCCCGGCCACACTGATGGCCGCCGGCCTGACCCTGGTGGGCTGCGGCAACCTGCTCAGCGCCTGGGCGGTGCAGGCCGGAGGCTACCTGAGCTTCGCCCTGGCCATTGCCGTGACCGGTGCCGGTGCTGGCCTGCTCAATGGCGACACACAGAAAAACATCATGGCCTGCGTGCCCCGGGAGCGTACCGGCATGGCCTCGGGCATGAGCACCACCATGCGTTTCAGCGCCATCATGCTGGCCATCGGCGTGTTCGGCGCGTTGCTCGGCAGCCACACCCAACAGCGCTTGCAGCAGAATCTTGAAACCCAGGCCGGACAATGGCTGCAACAGGCGCCGGAAATTGCCTCGCGGGTGGTCGCCGGCGACATGCAGGGAGCCCTCGCCGGGCTGCCGCAAAGTGCCCGAGCGTTGATCGAGCCACTGGCCAACCAGGCCTTTGTCGCCGGTTTCGCCCTGGTCCTGACCGTCGCCGGGTTCCTCGCCCTGCTGGGCGCACTGGTGGTCGGCAGCCTGATGCGCAAGCCCCTGCCCCAGGCTCAGGGGCTGGCACTGAAGACCGAATAGATCCACGGAGCAGCCGCCAGGCCGGCATTGGCGACCGCGGCATCGACCGGCGCCTGCTGGCCTGCGGCAACCGCCAGGGGCAGCGACACAGGCAGCGCCATCCGGTCTTCGCCGATGCCTGCAACAACCAGCACCGAATCGCCTTTCAGGCTCCGGTTGCACTTTCATAACACTGTGCAAATTGCCCAGACCTCTGGCGAGGATTAAGGTGCGCCAGGCTTGCGCTCAATGAGCCGCCCGGCAAACCAGACAATGAGGTCAAATGGTGCAGGATAAAAACATCATCGTGGTGGGCGCGGGCATTGTCGGCGCGTCCATCGCCTATCACCTGGCGAGCCTTGGCGCCCGGGTCACGGTGCTGGAACAGGCTACCCCGGCCGCCGGTGTCAGCAGGCAGTCCTTTGCCTGGATCAACCAGGCCGACGAATCCCCCGACGCCAGCAATGCCCTGCGCCGCCTGGCGCTCACGGACTACCGACGCCTGCAACAGGCACTGCCGCAACTGGCGATCAACTGGAGCGGCGCGCTGTCCCACACCCGGGCCACCCTGGACTCGGAACAGCGCTGCAAGGTCGCGCCCATCGGCTCGGCCCGCTGGCTGACCCGCGCGCAAATCAGCCAGCTGGAGCCCAACCTCAACTCGCCAGCGCAGCGGGCCCGCTACGCCCGGGACGAAGGCAGCCTGGATCCGGTCGCCGCCATCCACACCCTGCTCGACGCCGCCTGTGCCCACGGCGCCCAGGTGCTCGAACACACCCCGGTGCTGGGCCTGGAGGTCGAAGGCCAGCAGGTCGTCGCGATACGCACCGCCAACGCAGTGCTGCGCGCCGACTGCGTGGTGCTCGCCGCCGGTTGTGCCAGCCCGCTCCTGCTGGCGCCCCTGGGCATCAACCTGCCAGTGCAGGCCTCGCCCTCGATCCTGCTGCGCTTCGATGCACCGCCAGGGCTGGTCAAGACCCTGGTCTCCAACGATCAGCTGGAGGTCCGCGAGGACAGCGACGGTGGCTTGCTGGCAGCCGAAGACTACCTTGACGCGGACGGCCCCAGGGGCCCACAGGCCATCGCGCAGCAGGCCCTGCAAGTGCTCCGCTCAGCGCTGCGCGGAGCCGAGGCCATCAGCCTGCGCAGCGTGGAGGTCGGCCAGCGGCCGATGCCCGTGGACCGCCTGCCGATCATCGGCCACTGTCCCGGGCAGCAGGGCCTGTACCTGGCCGTGATGCACGCTGGGGTAACCCTGGCCGCCAGCGTCGGACGCCTGGTCAGCGAGGAAGTGGTCCATGGCCAGCGCTGTGTCGAACTCGATGCCTGCCGCCCCGAACGGTTCACCTGAAGCCTGGCAGCGCCCCATCCATCCGCGCCCCGGCACGCAACACCCTGGCTCAGGCCTTTGGCGCTCCGCCGCGCCGCGTCAGCCCGCGCCACGCCGCCGTTCACTGCCTGCGACAAGCGCGCCAGTGAACCGGCGGAATCATCTGCCCCCGCCTGTTGTCCTCTGTTGATCGCAACGATTTCTTACTCGAACGGTTGGAGAACTCCATGGCGAACATCACGATTGCCCAGCAATTGGCGACCACCCTTGAGCAAGCCGGGGTCAAGCGCATCTGGGGGCTGACCGGCGACAGCCTCAACGGCCTCACCGATGCCCTGCACAACATGCAAAGCATCCAGTGGATGCACGTGCGCCACGAAGAAGTGGCGGCCTTCGCCGCCGGCGCCGAAACGGCGCTCACCGGGCAACTGGCGGTCTGTGCCGGCAGTTGCGGGCCGGGCAACCTGCACCTGATCAATGGCCTGTTCGACTGCCACCGCAACCATGTGCCGGTGCTGGCGATTGCCGCGCAGATCCCGTCGTCGGAAATCGGCCTCAACTATTTCCAGGAAACCCACCCCCAGGAGCTGTTCAAGGAGTGCAGCCACTTTGTCGAACTGGTGAGCAACCCGGCGCAGATGCCCGAAGTGCTGCACCGGGCCATGCGCAGTGCGATCCTCAATCGTGGCGTGGCAGTGGTGGTGATCCCCGGCGACGTGGCCTTGCAACAGCTGCCCGCCGCCAGCAAACCCTGGCCGGCGCTGCAGGCGCCGCGCACCCTGCCCGCCCCCCATGACCTCGACCGGCTGGTGGAGTTGCTGAGCCAGAGCAAGGCCGTGACCCTGCTGTGCGGCAGCGGTTGCGCCGGCGCCCACGACCAGGTGGTGGCCCTGGCCGAGGCCCTCGGTGCACCGGTGGTGCATGCCCTGCGGGGCAAGGAGCACGTGGAATGGGACAACCCGTTCGACGTCGGCATGACCGGGCTGATCGGCTTCAGCTCGGGTTACCACGCCATGCTCAACTGCGACACCCTGGTGATGCTCGGCACCGACTTTCCCTATCGCCAGTTCTACCCCGGCGACGCCACCGTGGTGCAAATCGACCATGATCCCCAGGCCCTCGGGCGGCGGGTCGGCCTGGACCTGGGCATCGTTGCCGACGTCAGCGAAACCCTTGCGGCGCTGCTGCCGCGCCTGCCCTACAAGGGTGATCGCAGCTTTCTAGAGCAGTCCCTCAAGCACTACGCCAAGGCGCGCCAGGGCCTGGACGACCTGGCCCAGCCCTCCGCTGCCGACCGGCCGATCCACCCGCAATACCTGACCCGCCTGCTCAGCGAACTGGCGGACGACGATGCGATCTTCTGCGCCGACGTCGGCACCCCCACGGTCTGGGCCGCGCGCTACCTGAAGATGAATGGCCGCCGGCGCTTGCTGGGTTCCTTCAACCACGGTTCCATGGCCAACGCCATGCCCCAGGCCATGGGCGCCCAGGCAACGTACCCGGATCGCCAGGTCATCTCACTGTCCGGCGACGGCGGCTTCAGCATGTTGATGGGCGATTTCATTTCCCTGGCCCAGCTCAAGCTGCCGGTCAAGATCATCGTCTACGACAACGCCTCCCTGGGGTTCGTCGCCATGGAGATGAAATCCGCCGGCTACCTGGACACCGGCACCGACCTGCACAACCCGGACTTCGCCGCCATGGCCAACGCCATGGGCATCCTCGGCCTGCGGGTGGAAAAATCCGAGGAACTGGAAGGCGCCCTGCGCACAGCCCTGGCCCATGACGGCCCGGTGCTGGTGGACGTGCTCACCGCCAAGCAGGAACTGGCCATGCCTCCGGCGATCAAGCTGGAACAGGCCAAGGGCTTCAGCCTGTACATGCTCAAGGCAGTGATGAGTGGACGGGGCGACGAGGTGATCGAACTGGCCAAGACCAACTGGCTCAAGGGCAAGCTGTTCAGCTAGGGCCAGGCGCGGCCCGCCAGCCAGGCTGCGAGCACCCGCTCGCAGCACTGCCTAGGGCAGAGGGTAACTGCCCGGCAACAGGATGCGGTGATCCAGGTGCTGCACATCGGTGTGCCCGCACAGCGCCAGGGTCAGGTCCATTTCTCTGGCGATGATCTCCAGAGCCTTGGCCACCCCGGCCTCGCCCATTGCTCCCAGGCCATACAGATGCGCGCGCCCGAGCATGACCCCTTGGGCTCCCAACGCCAGGGACTTGATCACGTCCTGCCCGCTGCGGATACCGCTGTCGAGCCAGACTTCGAGCCGATCACCGACCGCTTCGACGATCGCCGGCAGCATGCGGATGCTGGAAGGCCCGCCGTCCAGCTGACGGCCGCCATGGTTGCTGACGATCCTGGCAAGCGGTGGGCCGAACGGCGCTGACGGAGAACTCACTCGTAGTACAGGGTGAAGAATGCCGTGGTCGATACGAGACCCGAGCTCATGGCCGAAGCACTCGCAGCGGTACGAACGTAACGAGCCGTCAGCGGAATCTTGACCCGCGAGTTGCTGGAAGATGTCGTCTCATACAGGAGTTTTGAGCCCAGTTGTAGTTGAGTGATGCTGCTCATATCGCCCCTGAAAAGTGTGACACCCACTCCGCTCGCCATACCCCTGCCACTGTCGTTGACCAGCACATTGCTGCCGGCGGCGGTCTGTGTACCGTCAACCTGGTAGCTGACCTTCACGCCACTGTCGCAGACCAGATTGATGTTGAAGGTCTTCGCCTTGTCGTTGGCCTGAGGGATCGGCGAATCCCCGAAATCGGTCTTGGCGATGGTCGGCAGGCGCACATCGATGGAGCGGCTGTCAGCGTCCATTTCGCAACCGAGCCCGGTGATTTGCGAACTGCCTACGAGCGATAACGTCGCCACGACCAGTTCGTTATAGGTCACTGTGGAAGTCCCACCAACAGTGACAGCTCCCGCCGAAACATCGATGTCATCGATCTTGATCAGGCGCACCCTCCATTTGGGAGCCAACGGATACGTCGTTGATATTGCCACCTGCCAGTCCAGGCTGGGCAGCGGGGTGATTTGAGTTGGGTCCGGGTGACAGTTGATTGCATGGTTGCACCAAAACACCGAAATACCGATGCCTGGCACGTCTGTGGCAAATACAGAGGCGCCGCCATTGCTGGTATAGCCAGGAACTGCTGCGCCGATGCCGCCGGCATGAGTGCCCTCCACCCGACCGTATCTATTACAATTGACTACGGTTGTGGAGGATCCCATCCAGCCACTGTCCCACACTGCGGTGCCATTGCTGGCGTTGCGCGGGATGCTTAAGGTCGACGGTAGTGCGATTGTAGCCGGCACAACTTGATTGCTGTCCTTGAAGGCGCACCCCTCCTCCGCCAACGGCGAAGACACCGGCACAAGGGCAACGAGTAACAACAAGGCGACGAGCAGAAGCAAAGTTCTCATGATTACCTCGTGAACGTAGGAGGCGGCTGGGGCGCCCCGGAAGATTTGCGGCACAGCGCCTCTGCCTTGATGAAGGGCGACTCGCGCTTGTGCTCCAGCGATGGCAAGCGGTAGCGCACCAGACACTGGCGATCGCTGCTCTCACCCCAGCGCACGGTCAGTTGGCCCTGCTGATCGGTGGCTCGGAAGAACACCTGACTGCCCTGTCCTACCAACGTCAGGCTGTTGCCCTTCGCATCGAACACCTCCGCCCCCACGGGCAGCGCTTTGCGCTGTTCATCTCGCACCGTCAGCAACACGGGCTCACCCGTCACGGTTGGGTAGTTCAGCATCACCACCGCGCCATAGCGCGGTGCAGTGTTCTGCGAGGTGAGTTGTAACTCGACGTCGTCGGCGATGCCCTTCGGATCAAGCGCCACTTCGTTCTGCCGATACGGCATCAAGCTCGACACCACGCCATAGCCGCTGCCATTCACTTCGGCGCCGCTGCTGTTGAACAGCCGGGCGCCCTGCGCGCCCTTCGCTTCGACGATGGCGCGGGTTTCACCCTGGGTCTGACTGAAGGTGATGCCGCCCGGGTGCACCACCACACTGCCGGACAAGCCCAACCCGAGCTGGCGGTAACCATCGCCTTCGCTGTAGTTGCCCGACAGGTTGGTGCTGGCGGCGCGGTACTGCACGTTGCCGCCGCCCGAGTTGCTACTGTCTCCATCGGTGCGCGAACGCGAGCCGTAGACGCCATAGTTGAACTGGCTGAACTCGCCGAGCGCACCTGAAACGCTCAGCTGGCTGTTCAGATCGCCCTTGCCCGAATAGGTGGTCGAGCTGCTCAGGTAGGGCGCATGGCTTGAACGGCCTAACGGCAGCGACAGGGTGAGCATGTACTGCGTGTCGGTTTCGCCGCGTCTCATCTCGGTGCGGCTGGCCGACAGGCTCATGCTGCCCCAGCGATAGCTGTTGGAGTAACCGGCCTGGTAGCTGGTGTCGCTGGACTGGCCAGCATGCCAGTAGTTCTGTGAGGAACCACTGAGGAAGAGGCTGCCGTAGCCATCGGCCAGGGGCTGGTTGACGTTCATCTGCAAGCGGTTGCGCTGACGACGCGGCGACGTGGCGCTGGGATCCTGGGCCTGGGCGTAGTCCCCGAAGTTAAGGTAGCCCTCGCTGGAGAACCGATAAGCCGCAACAACGAAGTTGGTGCGCGTACTCTCCAGTAGCTTGCTGTAGCTCAGGCGATAACTCCGGCCGCTGGCCGAAGGGCCCAGGCCATTATGCCTCTGCAGGCCGGAGGCGCTGGAATGGGTGGCATCAAGGGCGAACGCCCCCAGCGAGGTACTCAGTGCCAAGCCGCCTTGTACCGCCAGATACTGGTCGGCGATGATGCCGCCGGTGTAGCCGGTCCACTGGTTGGAGATACCGCGCTGATAAGTACCCTGGGCGAATCTTGGCTCCTCCTTGAGCCGGTCATCGCGGTACTTTCCGGCAGTGACGCTGTAGCGCGAAGTGCCTGGGCGCAGCAGCTGGGCCACCGAGGCGAAGGGCACGGTGAAGCTGCGGGTGCGGCCGTCGGCCTCGGTCACCATCACTTCCAGGTCGCCTGAGTAACCGGTGTTGTACAGATCGTCGATGACGAACGGGCCGGGCGCCACGCTGGTTTCATAGAGCACGCTGCCACCCTGGCGCACGGTCACCCGCGCATTGCTCTCGGCGGTGCCACGGATGGCCGGGGCGAAACCGCGCTGCGAGTCGGGCAACATGCGATCGTCCGAAGCCAGCTGGACGCCCGTGTAAGGCACGCTATCGAACAGATCCGAAGGCGTGTAGTACTCACCCAGCGTCAGCTGCGACTTGAGGCCGGTCAGATCGCGCTGAACATAACTGCTCACCGCATCGTAGTGGCTGGTCGTCGGACCGCTGCCACTGCTACGGCTATAACTGCCGTTGTGGCGCAGACGCCAGTCACCCAGGTTCACCCCGGCGTTGAGGCCGGCGTAGTACTGGGTGCTGTTCTGGCCGCCACCGTCGTTGCGGTAGGCGTTGGCGTTGTAGTCAACGAACCCGGCGGTGACGCCACGGTCCCAGTCGCGCGGGTCTACATAGCCGCGGCTAGTGCGATTGAGGAACGCCTGCGGAATGCTCAGGTCCAGACGCAGGCCCGCCAGGTCCAGCTCAGCACGGGCATCCTTCACATGCCGGGCGACATCCACACAGTCAGCCTCCAGCTCCGCCGCATCGGGCAGACGCGCCGCGTCCAGCCCGAGGCTCGCCAGTTGGCTGCGCTTGAAGCAATAGAGCGGTGTCTGGCCATCCTTTTCTTCTTGCACGCGGACGTACTGCCGTCCGACCCAGTTCTGGTTTACGTAGACATCTAGCCGATAGCTTCCTGGCGCCACCTGATTGCCACGTTCGAAACGCGCTATATCCACCTGCTGGCTGGCCGGGCCCTGAAGAAACTTTGGGTTGAAGGAAGCTTGTAGGACGTCTGTACCCGCTGCCGCCTGACTCGCACCTCCGGCAAAAACGATACTCGCGATGGCAGTCAGTAGTCCGGGAAGGTCACGTATACCAATAGTGCAATAACGAGATAAGCGAACCGTCGTGCTCATGTAAATACCTAACATACGAAAGAGCAGTCGCAACACCATCTCTTCTCTGTTGTGACTCAGCGCAATCTGGCGGTCTGCTCGGGGGCGGCACCGAAGTCGCTCATCCAGCGGAAGCGCACCTTGCCATCGCCCGTGTCACCGCTGTAACTCGGCAACGGGAAATCACGATGACTGAACGGCACGATCATTCCGCCGCCGGTATCCGTTAGGCGGCCTCCTTGCTCTAGCGACAACGCACTGAACGACAGGTGATAAGGGCTGGGATTCTCGCCACGCAACACATAGCCGTCGCCCTGGTGCTGTACATGCCAGGTCACCTGTTCGATAGCTTTGGGCAGATCGGCCGGCAGGCCGCTGGGGCGGTAGAACAATTTCAGGCGCGAGCGCACAGCGATTTGCATCATGTTGGCGCCGGTGTCCTGCGGCAGCGGCGGGATCTCCAGCGCGTTGAACCAGAACAGGCTCTCGCGCTCCTGCGGAAGGGCTTCGCCGGTAAAAGTCAGGCGTACGCTCTGCCCTTTCTGCGGGTCGAGACGGAAGATCGGCGGCGTCGCCAAGAAGGGCGCATCAGCATCCTGCGCCTTGCTTTGGGGGTCACCACGATCGACCCAGATCTGCATTAGAACGGGGACTTGCCCTTTGTTGGTGAGCTTTATGGTGACTTCGCGTTCCTTCGCGGGGTATACGATTCGCGTTCCATCGATCAATACGCCGGCGTGGGCGACGGATAGAGTGGACAGGCAAAGCAGTACGCTGCTGAACACGTAGCGTAACCAATAAGCAGACATTGCTGGTTCCTCTGAATGACCCGGGACTTACGCCCCGGGCTAAGCGGATTACTCGTAGGTCAGCTGGTAGTTCGCCATGGCTGCTACATCACCGATGCCAGCGCTACCCGCTTGCGAGTAGTACTGCACGTAGTACTGCAGGGTGACCGGCGTCGAGCCGCTAACAGTGACCGCACGAGCCAACTGGCTGGTGGCGTCGTCGGTATTGATGTTGATCGCCGCATAGTTTTTATCGAGCACTTGCACCTGCACGTCACTCGCCGCATTAGCGGCGGTGTTTTTCAGGTTGCCATAGGCATCCACATTGCTGTCCGGAACGAACGCAGCGGAAACCTTCACCCCGTCGGCGCAACCAGTCACCTTCATAGAAAAGCCGCCACGACCGGTGCTGCTCTGCGGGGCAGCGAGCAGATCCTTGTCGATGGGAGGCAGCTTCACACTGACACTTGTGGCAGTGGAGTCGAACACGCAACTGGTCTCAGTGACCTTGCCGGTGATGTTGATCACGCCGGTCTGCGGGGGAGCCGCGTAAGCTTGGGTGCAAAGACCGGCGCTCGCTATACAGAGCAATGCAGCGCGTAGTTTAAATTTCATTTCACTCTCCCGAATATTTAAAAACACCAATTGCCAACCTGTCGACCAGGAACTTTCCTAGTACGGATACCACAACGTTAGTATGACTACCGACTGGTAACCTCATCGCAAAAACCACTGACCAACAACACAATAAAAACAGGAAAAATCCGATCAAAACACCCTTCAATTTAAATACTCAAACACCAACTGACCCACATCAACATCAATGCAGAAAACTACCAAGAACTTTCTTGAAGATTCACAAGACCACTTCCAAGACCACTCCATATACTTACAGACAAGTTGCAGATCGAAGACCTTTGTAAATTGAAGCTTCTCGTAACCGTTCAGCCTGTCGCGACAAGCCTCACCGTGCCAAAAACCACACTCACCACGAACAACACCAATCCCCTCAACACCAGCAGCTTCAGCGATGAGGTGATCGACCGAGCCTGTCTGACGAGGAATAAATCGGCTCGCGCCAACTGTTTGAAAGTGCCTTCAGCGAAACTTATCAATAGTTCGCGCACGCATATTTAACATTGGAATGATTCGCAATAATATTTCAATATTTTTGCAAATTAGCCGGGACTTAACACATCAAGTGATCCTACGTTTGACACACAATTATAGCGTCGATGACACTACCATCAACCCATACTAAATTAATGACCACCTAAATAAGCCATATGGTTTTCTTATAAACTCAAGGCCTTGGGAACCAAACAACTACACCCCAACTAAACAGGAGGACTTATGAAGATCATCTGGATCATATTGTTGGCCGTGGTGGCCACCTTCGGGCTGACACTGGCAATTGCCCCAACTACAACACTGGATGTCTGGGTCGTACGCAAGCAGGCCATTCTCCTAACCGGGGTGACAGCATTCGCGCTGATGTCACTGATCATGCTGCTAGCGGTGCGTCCCACATGGCTGGAGAAGCCGCTGGATGGCTTGGACCGCATGTACCGTGCACATAAATGGGCAGGTATCCTCGCCATCGCACTGGCTTTACTGCACTACTTACTGGAACTGGGCGGACCACTGCTCGCCAAGTTCATCGTAAAGCCGGCCAAGGGGCCACGTGTGGAAGCCTTTTTCGATGCCTTCCGGGGCTCAGCAAAGGATCTGGGCGAGTGGTCGGCCTGGTTGTTGGCCGCGATGTTGGTCATCACCCTCTGGCAGCGGTTTCCTTATCACCTGTGGCGCTATGTCCATAAAACCCTAGCTGCGGTTTACCTGGTGCTCGCGTTCCATGGTGTGGTGCTAGCGCCAGCGGGTTACTGGACACAACCGATAGGCTGGCTGATAGCGCTGTGCGCGGCTGTGGGCAGCTTGTGTGCACTCTGGTCGTTAAGCGGGCAGATAGGTCGCCAACGCATCCACCAAGGCGTGGTGATCTCGATCGACCGTCCCGGAGATCGCGTGCTAGAGGCGACCTGCAAACTGCAAGGCCGTTGGCAGCACCGTGCTGGTCAGTTCGCCTTTCTCACTTGTAACCGTCTGGAGGGCCAGCATCCGTTCACGATCTCCAGTTCTGATCGTGACAACGGTGAGGTGCGCTTCAGCATCAAGGCGCTGGGGGACTACACCCAACGGCTGCAGGACAGCCTGGGCGTCGGTGACCCGATAAAGGTTGAAGGCCCCTACGGCTGCTTCAACTTTCACCGCGAAAAGGGCGAACGCCAGGTGTGGATCGCCGGCGGCATAGGTATCACGCCTTTCCTTGCCTGGCTTGAGTCGCTGCAGGAGCATCCCAAAGATAGTCCTGAAGTGATGCTGTTCTACTATGTTGCCTCACCGTCCGATGCGATCTATGCCAGCCGCTTGCGTGAACTGTGCGAAAAACTTCCGTTTATTGACCTATGCATTCACTTCAGTGAGAGCGACGGTTACCTGCAGGCGGCCGATTTGGGTATGCAACCTGACGCGCTCGGACGCTGGCCGAGCGTCTGGTTCTGTGGTCCGCGAGTGTTAGCCGCACGACTACGGAGTGATCTGCACCGGCAAGGCATGCCGCGCAGGTGCTTCCATCTTGAAGCATTCCAGATGCGCTAGAAAGTTCCATCCTGTTCAGTGAATCCACCAGCGCCCTAGAGCGGATGCTCCCACACCGCGCTAGGGAACGACCCACAAGCTACCAATAGATCTGTTGAACCGTCACTCAGCAACCGGGAATCATCTGAGCAACTTATGCCTCACATGTAGTGTTTGTGTTTTTTGTGCACAATACCTCCAATTGATATGGATTGAGGTTCTTAGATATCCCAGCCCCCTCTAGACGAGCGTCTGATCAAGGCCCTCGCCGTTGCTATCGTTGCCCGCCCGCGCGCGACCTTGAAAGAGCTGGCCGAGTCCGCCTGCGTCAGTAAAGCCACTCTGCATCGACGAAGAGCTGCGTGATCGCTACATTCTCGACGGCATCATCACCCTGGTGGATGCGGCGCACGCCGACCTGCACCTGACTCAAACCATCGCCCAAGTGCAGGTGGGCTTTGCCGATCGCCTGCTGGTGAGCAAGACCGACCTAGTCGACACCGCCAACTTCCAGCGCCTGAGCGAGCGCCTGGGGCGGATCAACCGCCACGCACCGATCCGGGTGGTGGAGCACGGCAAGATTGACCTAGCCGAGCTGCTGGATGTGCGCGGTTTCAATCTTAATGCCGATCTAGTTAACGGTTTACACCTTCGCCCTATCGGGCAGACGGCAACGCCGGATCGCATCTCAAGCCTGGTCCTGCACACGGATTCGCCCCTGGACATCGATCGGCTCAGCGACTTCATAAGCCAGTTGCTAGAAGATCACGGCAAACAACTGCTGCGCTACAAGGGCGTGCTGAACATCACCGGAGAGGATCGGCGACTGGTGTTCCAGGGCGTGCTCAAGCTCTATGGTTTTGAGTGGGATAGCGAGTGGAGCGAAGGCGAGGCGCGCGCGAGTGTGATGGTGTTTATTGCCGAAGACTTGCCGGAGGCGAAGATTCGCGCCGGATTTGCTGCGCTCTCTTGAGCGTGCCTTGACGCAGTTCAGCGACAGAGGGACACCTCATACCGCCTCTGCATGGCTGAGGGAAGGCGCATTCCGCTCAAGGAGGCTAACGGACCGATTCTCGCGATGAAGGGCTGGGCAATCCTGCCGATCCACAGCCCCCCTCCCCCTGCCTAAATCTTACATATCCGCCAAACATGGATGGGCAATGCAAGACTCGACACTACGACCAGGCGCGACCCGCCAGCCAGGCTGCGAGCACCCGCTCGCAGCACTGCCTAGGGCAGAGGGTAACTGCCCGGCAACAGGATGCGGTGATCCAGGTGCTGCACATCGGTGTAACCGCACAGCGCCAGGGTCAGGTCCATTTCTCTGGCGATGATCTCCAAAGCCTTGGCCACCCCGGCCTCGCCCATTGCTCCCAGGCCATACAGATGCGCGCGCCCGAGCATGACCCCTTGGGCCCCCAACGCCAGGGACTTGATCACGTCCTGCCCGCTGCGGATACCGCTGTCGAGCCAGACTTCGAGCCGATCACCGACCGCTTCGACGATCGCCGGCAGCATGCTAATGCTGGAAGGCGCGCCGTCCAGCTGACGGCCGCCATGGTTGCTGACGATCAGCGCATCGGCGCCGCTGGCCAACGCCAGGCGCGCGTCCTCGACATCCAGGATGCCCTTGAGAATCAGCGTGCCGCCCCAGCGCTCCTTGATCCATTGAATGTCGTCCCAGCTCAGGCGCGGGTCGAACTGCTGGTAAGTCCACTCAGCCAGTTGCTGCATGTCATCAACACCTTTGACATGCCCCATGATGTTGCCGAAATGGTGCCGGCGCGTGCCCAGCATCCCTTTGATCCAGCGTGGCTTGCAAAGGATGTTCAACAAGCTGGAGGGGGTCAGTCGCGGTGGAATGCTGAGGCCGTTTTTCAGGTCCTTGTGGCGCTGGCCGCTCAACTGCAGATCAAGGGTCAGGACCAGGGCATCACAACCGGCGGCCTTGGCCCGGTCGATCAGGCTGGCGACGAACCCACGGTCGCGCATGACATAGAGCTGGAACCAGAACGGCGCGGCAATGGCTTCGGCGATGTCCTCCAGGGAGCAGATGCTCACCGTCGACAAGGTGTAGCGAATGCCCGCGGCGGTGGCGGCGCGAGCGGCAAGAACCTCGCCGTCGGCGCAGATCATTCCGGCCAGGCCAGTGGGCGCGATGGCCAGCGGCATGGCCATGTCGATGCCCAGTCGCCGGGTGTTGAGCGAGCGATGCTCGATGTTGCGTGCGACCCGCTGGCGCAGCTTGATCGCGCTGAAGTCGGCCTGGTTGGCCTGGTAGGTGCTTTCGGTCCAGGAGCCGCCATCGACATAGTCATAGAACATTCGCGGCACCCGCCGCCGAGCCATTGCACGCAGGTCTTCGATACAGGTGATGATGGGCATTGGCCCGCTCCCGATTGAGGTTCAGCGCGAGATTAACGGCCCGCCCGAGGCGTTACCGGGAAAAGATTTCGCACTTATCGGGCGTAACTTTCCTACAGCGAATGCTGCAAGCGTGCCTCCGCCTCAAGCACAGTTTCATGGCAGACCCGGGTCAACCAGGCGCTGAAGGCTGCTGCCGCCGGCGATGGCTGCCGAACCCGCAGTTGATAGTGAAAGGAGGGCTCGCTGCGTACCTTGCCAATCGCCACCAGTTGCCCATCGGCCAGCCACGCCTGTGCCAGTGAGGGCCGCGCCAGGACCACGCCCTGAGCCTTGGCCGCGGCCTCAAGCATCATGCCCAGGTCCAGCAGGGCCGGCCCCTGCCTTGGTTCGAGGAGCTCCAGGCCAGCCTGCATGAACCAGGGCCGCCAGGGCTCCAGGGGAGAACGCAATAAGGGTAAGCGGGCGAAATCCCGCACCGGGTCCAGGTCCGGGAAACGCGCCAGCAAGGCCGGCGCAGCCATGGGCTGCAGTTGCTCGTCGAGCAGCCGCTGGCCTGGCGCGACCTCGGCGCTGTCGCCACTGATCAGCACATCGCAAGCACTACCATCGACACTGCCCATGGGCGCACTGAGCTGGATCTGCAGGTCGACGTCGGGGCAGGCCAGGCTGTGCTCCTGCAGCCGCGGGATGAGGACCTGGCGGGCGAAGGTCGGCGGGCAGCTGACCATCAGGTGCTGCTTACGCTGCACGGGCCGCTGATGCCCGGGGATCGCCAGCAACTGCGCGAGGATCGGGCTGATCTGCTCCAGGTAGACCTGCCCCTGCACCGTCAGCATCAAGGTGCCACCCTGGCGCTCGAACAACGACACACCCAGCAGTTGTTCCAGGCCCGCAATGCGCTTGCGCAAGGCGCTGCCGGTGAGCGACAGGGCATCGGCCGCGCGTTCGAAACTCTGCAACTGCGCGCCCGCCTGGAAGGCCAGCAGTGCATCCAGGGAAGGCAGGCGATAGTCAGTGAAATTGTTCATGGCTGGGCTCCTGAGCGCACTCCGACAATGGTCCAGACACAGTTCCGGTACAGGGTTGCGCCAAGGTCCGGATCTTACCCAGGCTGCTGGTGCCAGGGCGACATCTATGCATCGCCGTGAGAAAAAACCTCCCGCGGAGCGCGCCTTTTATTCCTCATCGGCGCCAGCCGTGCTCGCTAGGATGATTCTCGCGATCTTTAAAACAACAACAAGAAGGAAGACCAGCCATGCTTAAAATCGCTCTCAGTACCCTGGCCCTGGCGCTGCTCTGCCACGCGGCCCAGGCCGACAGCCTGACCGTGGTCTCCGTCGGCGGGCTGAACAAGCAGGCCCAACAGCAGGCGTTCTACACCCCCTTCGAACAACAGCACTCGATAAGCGTCCGAGCCGGCGAGTACAACGGCGAGATCGGCATGATCAAGACCATGGTCGAGACCGGGAGCGTCGGCTGGGACGTGGTCGAAGTGGACCATGCACAAATCCAGCGCGGCTGCGACGAGGGCTTGTTCGAACGGCTACCGGCCATGCCCGAGCTGGCTCAAAACGACTTTGTCGAGGGCGCCCTGAGCGAATGTGGGGTGGGCATCTTCATCTGGTCCACCGCCCTGGTCTACAACCCCAAGGCCGTGCCCAAGGCTCCGACCGGCTGGGCCGACCTTTGGGACCTGAAGACCTTTCCCGGCAAGCGGGCCCTGCACAAAGGCGCCAAGCTGACCCTGGAGATCGCCCTGATGGCCGACGGCGTACCTCGCCATCAGGTATACAGCGTGCTGCGTGAGGCCGGTGGCGTGGACCGGGCGTTTCGCAAGCTGGACCAGATCAAGCAACAGATCCAGTGGTGGGAATCGGGGGCCCAGCCCCTGCAGTGGCTGGCAGCCGGGGATGTCAGCCTGACCTCGGTCTACACCGCCCGCGCCGTCAGTGCCCAACAGGCCGGCTATGACTTCCCGCTGGTGTGGGACGGCAACCTCTCCGACATGGACAGTTGGGGCATCGTCAAGGGCAGCCCGAATGTGCCGGCGGCGTTGAAGTTCATCGCGTTCGCCAGTTTGCCGGCGCAGCAGAAGCCGTTCGCCGAAATCATGCACAACGGCCCGACCCACAAGCAGACGCTGGCACTGATCGCAGCCGAAACCCAGCGCAACTTTCCCACCGCGCCACAGAACAGGGCCGTCGCGTTGAAAGTCGATAGCGAGTTCTGGATCGAACATGGGCATGAGCTGGAGGAACGCTTCACCGCCTGGGCCGCACGCTAGGCCGGCGAGCCAGGCGGCGGTGGTCGACGGTTGAAACCCGAGGCTGCAGCGAGCTTGAACCTGGACCCTCGGTTTGGATGACCGCCAGCGCGCCGACCATTGCTCGGCCAAGGGCACGCGCTGCCGGCAATAGTTTAGTCCTGGACGATCCAAGGATCAGGACTGCCAGGTATTCAGATCATGCCCCCCATGCCATGTTGGCAGGTGGAGCAACAACGCTGGCCCCCGATCCAGCCTGAGCTCTGGTTGTGCGGCTTCGCGACAGTCGCCCCGGTGTTCCGAGCAACGCAGTCGGAACGACCCCGGCGTGCCGGAATGTCTCGAAGACATCCTTGTAGCGTAGGAGATAATAATAATGATCAGCATCCTGAAGTTCAGCGCCCTGGTAACAGGCTTGATAATCACCCCCCTTGGGCTTGCAGCCGACCTCACCATTGTTTCCTTCGGTGGCGCCAACAAGGAAGCTCAAGTGAAGGCCTTCTACCAGCCCTGGCAACGCAGCAACGGCGGCAAAATCATCGCTGGCGAATACAACGGCGAAATGGCCAAGATCAAGGCGATGGTCGACACCGGCAGCGTCTCCTGGGACGTCGTCGAAGTGGAGTCCGCCGAGTTGGCCAGAGGCTGCGACGAGGGGATGTTCGAAACACTGGACCCTGTTCAACTCGGCCTCGACAACAAGGAGTTCGTGCCCGGTGCACTCCAGCCCTGCGGCGTTGGTTTCCTGGTCTATTCAACAGTCCTGGCCTACAACGCCAACAAGCTGGCGCAAGCGCCCACCGGCTGGAAGGATTTCTGGGACGTAAAGAGATTCCCCGGCAAACGTGGCCTGCGCAAACTGGCCAAGTCGACCCTGGAGTTCGCGCTGATTGCCGATGGTGTCGAAGCTCGTGACCTCTATTCGGTGCTCGCCACCAAGGCAGGCCAGGACCGTGCGTTCGCCAAGCTGGATGAGATCAAGCCCCATGTTCAATGGTGGGAAGCCGGTGCCCAACCGCCGCAATACCTGGCAGCCGGTGACGTGGTGATGACCTCGGTGTACAACGGCCGCCTCTCGGCTGAGCAGCGCAAAAAATACGGCCTGGACATTGTCTGGTCCGGCGGTCTCTACGAATTCGATTCTTGGGCCATCCCGCGCGGAGCCTCACAGCAGGCCAAGGCATACCAATTCATCAGCTTCTCCGTCTCACCGGGGCAGCAGAAGCTGTTCTCCGAGCATATTGATTACGGCGCGGCCAACCTCGCCGCCATGGATCTGCTCGATAAGGCGCGTATAGCCGAACTGCCCACGGCGCCGCAGAACCTCGCGCAACAGGTTCCGGTTGATGCGCTGTTCTGGGCCGACCATGGCGAGCAACTGGAACAGCGCTTCAACGCCTGGGCGGCACGCTGACGTCGCCAGCCCGGGGTCGAACTGACGCCGGGCTGCAGGTGACCCAAGGCTACCGGTAACGACCGTCATCGCCATGCTGGTCGATTCAGGGCTTGGCCAGCCTTGCGTTCTGCCAGGCGACGCGCGTCTAAAGAGTTCGTAAAGACTGCCTGCCCATTGCTGCCCCGGCTCGGCAAATGCGCTTCAATGGTCCTTGAGACGCACCTGAAAGCCTCCCGCCATTCCCGGAGCAGCCCATGAGCAAGCTTGCCCGTTACCTGCAGGTCGAAGACATCCTCCTGGACGTCAATCTGTCGAGCAAACAGCGCCTGTTCGAACAGGTCGGCCGGCACCTGCAAGAGACCCGGCAACTGCCGGCGGACGGGGTCACCGCCAGCCTGTGGCGCCGGGAACTGGCCGCCAGTACGGCGATCGGCGAAGGCGTGGCCCTGCCCCATGCGCGGCTGGCCGAGCTCGAGCGCATCCACGCGCTGTACCTGCGACCGCAAACCGCCATGGCCTTTGGCGCCCAAGACCAGCAGCCGGTCAGCGATATCCTGGTGCTGCTGGTGCCCGCCCCCGCCGACCAGCAACACCTGGACCTGCTGGCGGACGCCGCCCGGCTGTTCGCCAACCCGCGCTTTCGCCAGGCGCTGCTGCGTTGCAGCGAGACGATCCAGGTCAAGCAGCTGTTCGATCACTGGTAGCCTGTGCCTGCCACCTGCGCCGACCCCGCTACAGGTTGGCCATCCCACGGCAGCGAGCAGGATAGCCCCAGCCCACTGATCACCGCCCAGCACAAGATTTCGTCTATTGGCGGTTAGCTGACTCATCCATTAACGTTCATTGCACCTCGCGCTGCCCAGTGCTCGAGGGGGCGCCTGTCCAACCGTTGCGCCGGTCTGCATATTCCCGTTGAACCCACTCACGGATCGCTCGACCAGAGAGAATATGAACAAACCACAGCTGCCGCCTGTAGCCACTGGCGGCCGGCGCCCTCGTCAGGATGAGGACACCGGTCGAGACCCCGCTGGGCCCCCATCTGTTCTATTGCTCGCCCGCTCGCCCCTGAACCTGATCTGTATCGCAGTCCTCGCCGGTTGTGCGGTGGGGCCGGACTTCGTGCGCCCCGATCTCGCGGACACTGCCGGCTACAGCGCCAGCCCCTTGCCGGCGGTCACCGCGGCGGCGCCGATTGCCAGCGGCGGCGCCGCGCAGCGACTGGTGAGCGGCATGGATATTCCCGGGCAATGGTGGGCACTGTTTCGCTCCCCGGAGCTCGATGCCCTGGTGCAGGAGGCACTGCGGGCCAACCCGGACATCGAGGGCGCCCAGGCCGCATTGCGCCAGGCCAATGAGCTGCTGTATGCCGAACAGGCGTCGCTGTTCCCTGCCCTCAGCGCCTCGGCCTCGAAGACCCGCGAGAAAGTGTCCAGCGCCAGCGCCCTGGGCTCCAGCGGCGCAGCGGCCGGGGGCTCCGCGGCGCAGATCTTCACGGTCAACTCGGCCTCGCTGAGTGTGTCCTACGCCCCTGACGTGTTTGGCGCTACGCGCCGGCAAATCGAGGCCAGCGGCGCCCAGGCCGAGTACCAGCGCTATCAGCTGGAAGCGACCTACCTGACCCTGAGCGCCAACCTGGTCAACACGGTCATCAGCCTGGCTTCGGTGCGCGACCAGATCGCCGCCAGCGAAACCGTGATCCGCCTGCAACGCGAGCAACTCGATCTGTTGCAGGCACAACATCAACTGGGCGCCATCGGCAACAGCGACGTGCTGACCCAGCAAGCGACCCTGGCCCAGACCCGCGCCAGCCTGCCGCCCTTGCAGAAACAGCTGGCCCAGACCCGCAACCAGTTGCAGGCCTACCTGGGCCGTTTCCCCAGCCAGGAGCCCGGCGAACACTTTCAGTTGGCGTCCCTGCACCTGCCCGAGGAACTGCCCCTGAGCCTGCCTTCGGCCATCGTCGAGCAGCGGCCCGATGTGCGCTCGGCCGAAGCGCAGTTGCACCAGGCCAGCGCCGATATCGGCGTGGCCCTGGCCAATCAGTTGCCGCAGTTCAGCATCACCGGCTCCCTGGGCTCCACGGCGCTGGCTGGCACCAAGCTGTTTTCCTCCGGCACCGGGGTCTGGAGCCTGGCCGGGTCCATCGCCCAGCCACTGTTCGATGCCGGCGCCCTGGAGCATCGCAAGCGCGCCGCGGTGGCCGCCTATGACCAGGCCGCCGCGCGCTATCGCGGCACGGTGCTCGCCGCCTTCCAGGATGTGGCCAATGCCCTGCGGGCGCTGCAGGCTGACGCCGAAGCCCTGCAACAGCAAGTGGCCGCGGAACAAGCCGCGCGCCAGAGCCTGGACCTGGCCCAGGCCCAGTACCGCCTGGGCGCGGTGGGCTACTTGAACCTGTTGACCGCGCAACAGACCTACCAGAACGCGATTGTCAGCCGGGTGCGGGCCCAGGCCGCCCGCTACAGCGACACCACGGCGCTGTTCCAGGCCCTGGGAGGTGGCTGGTGGCAGCGCCAGGATGTCGACCCGCGCAGCCTCGGCAGCCCTGACCGCTTCGGCTGGCCGTCACTCAAAGAACTGTACCCGCCAGCAGCGAGTCAACGCGCGCGCCCCCAAGCCGCCGCGCCGCCCCTTCGACCTGCACCCTTGCCCTAAGTGAGATCCGCCATGGCCGACGTCCACTCCAGCCCTTCCACCGTGCCCCCGGCTACGGCCCCCCAGGCGCCGCGCAAGCGCCGGCTGCTGCGGCCGATGCTGATCATGCTCGGCGTGGTGCTGCTGATTGTCGCGGTGATCGGCGGGGTCAAGTTCGCGCAGATCTCCAAGCTCATCGCCCAGGCCAAGGTGCCCCTGCCACCGGCGGTGGTCACCGCCCTCAAGGCCCAGTACGAGGAGTGGCAGCCCAGCGTCTCCGCCGTCGGCTCGATGAAGACCGTGCGCGGGGTGGATGTCACCACCGAAGTCGGCGGCATTGTGCGCAGCATCGGTTTCAAGCCCGGCCAGGAAGTGGCCGCCGGCGACCTGCTGGTGCAATTGAATGCCGATTCCGACATCGCCCAACTGCACTCCCTGGAAGCCACCGCGGCCCTGGCCGGCACGGTGCTCAAGCGCGACCGGGCACAACTGAAAGTGAGCGCGGTGTCCCAGGCCCAGGTCGAGGCCGACGAAGCCGACCTCAAGGCCAAGCTCGCTGCCGCCGAACAGCAACGCGCGCTGGTGGCGAAAAAGAGCATCCGCGCGCCCTTTGCCGGGCGCATCGGCATCACCTCGGTGAACCCCGGGCAGTACCTCAACCCGGGAGACAAGATCGCCAACCTGCAGACCTTCGACCCGATCTACATCGATTTCAACGTGCCCCAGACCCAGCTGCAGCAGGTGGCCCTGGGCCAGAGCGTCACGGTCAGCGCCGACGGCCTGCCCAAGCAGACGTTCACCGGCCGGGTCAGCTCCATCGACACCCAGTTCGACCCCAACACCCGCAACGTCACGGTCGAAGCCACCATCGACAACCCCCAGCGCAGCCTGGTGCCCGGCATGTTCGCCCGGGCCGTGGTGGCCTCCGGCGGCATCCAGCGCTACCTGACCCTGCCCCAGACCGCAGTCACCTATAACCCCTACGGCACCACGGTGTTCATCGCCAGCCAGCAGAACAACGACCAGGGCGACACGCTGCTCACCGCGCAGCAGACCTTTATCGAAACCGGCCCCAAGCGTGGCGACCAGGTGGCGGTGCTGTCGGGAGTCAAGGAAGGCGACCTGGTGATCACCAGTGGCCAGATGAAGCTCAAGAACGGCTCGCCGATCAAGGTCGACAACAGCCACGCCCCCCTGAACGATCCTTCGCCGACGCCGCAAGAGCGCTAGGGCCCGCCATGAACTTCACCGATACCTTCATCAAGCGGCCGGTCTGGGCCGTGGTGGTCTCGCTGTTCATCCTGATCCTCGGCCTGCGCTCGATCTTCGAACTGCCGGTGAACCAGTGGCCGCGCACGGAAAACACCGTGGTCACCATCAGCACCTATTACTACGGTGCCGACGCCGCCACCGTGGCCGGCTTCATCACCCAGCCCCTGGAAGCGGCGATTGCCCAGGCCCAGGGCATCGACTACCTGTCGTCCACCAGCATCACCGGGCTCTCCACCATCACCGCGACCCTGCGCCTGAACTACGACTCGAGCAAGGCGCTGACCGAGATCAACACCCAGGTCAACTCGGTGAAGAACCAGTTGCCGGCCCAGTCCCAGGAACCGGTGCTGACGGTCGCGGTGGGCCAGACCACCGACGCCATGTACCTGGGGTTCTACAGCGACACCCTGGCCACCAACAACATCACCGACTACCTGGTGCGGGTGGTCAAGCCCAAGCTCGATTCCCTGGAAGGGGTGCAGACCGCGGAGATCCTCGGTGGCCGCCAGTTCGCCCTGCGCGCCTGGCTCGACCCGGACAAGCTGGCGGCGCACAACGTCACCGCCCAGGACGTGGCCAGTGCCCTGGGCAACAACAACTACCTGTCCGCCGTGGGCTCCACCAAGGGGCAGATGATCACCGTCGACCTCACCGCCGGCACCGACCTGCACACGGTGGACGAATTCAAGCGCCTGGTGGTCAAGCACAATGGCGACGCCCTGGTGTACCTCGAGGACCTGGGCAACGTCACCCTGGGGGCGGAAAACTACGACAGCAGCGTGGCCTTCTCCGGCAAGCGCTCGGTGTTCATCGGCATCAAGGCCGCGCCCACCGCGAACATCCTCAACGTCGCCGACAACGTGCGCAAAGTGTTCCCCGACCTGCAGTCGCAACTGCCCGCCGGGGTGCGCGGCGAGATCGTCTACGACTCCACGGCCTTCATCAACACCTCGATCTTCGAGGTGGTGAAGACCCTGGTGGAAGCCATGATCATCGTTTCGGTGGTGATCTACCTGTTCCTCGGCTCGTTCCGCGCAGTGATCGTGCCCCTGGTGGCGATCCCGCTGTCGCTGGTGGGCACCTTCTTCGTCATGTACCTGCTGGGGTATTCGATCAACCTCCTGACCTTGCTGGCCCTGGTGCTGGCCATCGGCCTGGTGGTGGACGACGCCATCATCGTGGTGGAAAACGTCGACCGGCACATCAAGGAAGAAGGCCGGGGCGTACTGGCGGCGGCATTGCTGGGGGCCCGTGAACTGGGCGGGCCGATCATCGCCATGACCGTGGTGCTGATTGCCGCCTACGTGCCCATCGGCCTGCGCAGCGGCCTGACCGGGGCGCTGTTCAAGGAGTTCTGTTTTTCCCTGGCCGGGGCGGTGACGGTGTCGGCGGTGATCGCCCTGACCCTGTCGCCGATGATGACCTCGCGGCTGTTCAACAGCGGCCAGGAGGAAGGCCGCTTCGCCAAGCGCCTGGACCGCTACTTCGACTGGCTGCGGGGCCGCTACCACCGGGTGCTGGCCGCCGGGCTGGACAGCTGGCCGGTGCTGGTGACCTTCGGCTTCCTGCTGTTCCTGTTGGTGGCCGCCAGCGGCATGACCGCCAAGAGCGAGCTGTCGCCCACCGAGGACCAGGGCCTGGTGTTCATGCAGATCAAGGGCGCGCCCACCGCCTCGCCACAGCAGATGGAATGGATTGCCGACCAGGCGTTCCAGATCGCCAACAAGGAGCCCGAGTACCTGCAGATGTTCCAGCTCACCGGCCTGCCGTCGCTGAACCAGGGCCTGGGCGGGGTGCTGCTCAAGTCCTGGGAGGACCGTGACCGCTCCCAGGCGCAGTTGATTCTCGACCTGCAACAGAAGTGGAACCAGGTGCCCGGCGCCACCATCGCTGCCTTCCCCCTGCCCTCGCTGCCCGGCGCCCAGGGCCTGCCCGTGCAGTTCGTGATCAGCACCACCGAGTCGGTGGCCAACCTCAACGAAGTGGCCCAGGCGGTGCTGGCCGAAGCCACCAAGCAGCAGCTGTTCTGGTTTTCCGACCTCGACCTCAAGCTCGACAAACCCCAGGCCAGGCTGGTGGTGGACCGGGAAAAGATCGCCGCCCTGGGCATGACCCAGGCCGACGTCGGCGCGGCGCTGTCGGCGGCCCTGGGGGGCAACTACGTGAACTACTTCTCCACGGCCGGGCGCTCCTACAAGGTGATTCCCCAGGTGCTGCAGGTGGACCGGCTGAACCCCGAGCAGATCCTCGACTACTACATTCGCACCCCATCGGGGACCATGATCCCGGCACGCACCGTGGCCCATATCGAGACCTCCACCGAGCCGGAGTCGGTCAACCACTTCCAGCAGCTCAACTCGGCCACCCTGTCCGGGGTCAGCGGCGTGTCCCAGGGCGAGCTACTGGCCAGGCTCAAGGGCATTCTCGAACAAGTGGCGCCGTCCGGTTACTCCACCGACTATGCCGGCGAGTCGCGGCAGTTCATCCAGGAATCCGGCGGTTTTGTCGGCCTGCTGCTGTTCTCGATCCTGATCGTCTACCTGGCCCTGGCGTTCCAGTTCGAGAGCTACCGCGACCCGGTGGTGATTCTGTTTTCGGTTCCGCCGGCGCTGTTCGGCGCCCTGGCCTTCATCACCATGGGTTTTGCCTCGATCAACGTCTACACCCAGGTCGGGCTGGTGACGCTGCTGGGGTTGATCACCAAGCACGGGATCCTGATCGTGCAGTTCGCCAACGAACTGCAGCGCGCCGGCCACAGCAAGCGCGAAGCCATCGAAGAAGCTGCCGCGGTGCGCCTGCGGCCGATCCTGATGACCACCGCAGCCATGGTCCTGGGGGTGGTGCCGCTGGTGTGGGCCTCCGGCGCCGGCGCGGCGGGCCGCCACGACATGGGGCTGGTGATCTTTGCCGGGCTGTCCATCGGCACCCTGCTGACCCTGTTCATGGTGCCGGCCATGTACCTGTTCATCGGCACCACCCACTACGCCGAGACCGCGCAGCAGCAAGACGGCGCGCAGGCGATCGAGCCATCCAGCAGTCACTGAGCGCGGGGCCAACGACTGCTGGACGAACGCTGAGGCGAGTACCGGCAAGCCTCAGGCAGACACGCCAAGAATGATGTGGGAAGCCTTGATCACCGCCGTGGCGCTAACGCCCGGGGCCAGGCCCAGCTCGGTCACCGCGTCGCGGGTGACGATGGAATACACCCGGCTGCCGCCGCTGAGCTCAAGCACCACTTCGGCATTCACCGCACCGTCGGTAACGCTGATCACCTTGCCCTGCAGGCAGTTGCGCGCGGACAGGCGAATGCCTTGGGCATCGGTCATCAGCATCACCCAGGGCGCCTTGACCAGGGCCAGGGCCTCGGTGCCCGGCGCGATCCCCAAGGTCCGCAGGCTCTGCAGGGTCACCACCGCCACCAGTTGCTCGCCACCGTCCAGGGACAGCACCACCTCGGCGTTGACCGAGCCCTCTTCGACCTGGCTGACCCGACCTTTGAACACGTTGCGTGCACTGACTTTCATGGAGCGTTCCTTTTATTGACTTCAGGGTTAGGATTGCCCGGCATGATCCGGGCGCACGTTGTGTAGAAACAACCATAGCGCCCGTCACCCAAGGCCGGAGTTTTGTCCCTGGCCCCGGGTCAATCCTGCTCTTGCAGGTGCTCGATAAACGTCGTGCCGCTATAGCGCTGGCGAAACAGCCCCGCTTCCACCAGCATCGGTATCACCTGTTCCAGGAAAATGTGCATCGAACGGATCGAGCCCCCCGGTGCGGCGATAAAGCCATCCATGGCGCCGGCCTCGGCCCAATCGAGGATCTGTTCAAAGGCGTCCTCGGCAGTGCCGATCACTTGCCAGTGGGCCGCGGAAATCACTTCCGGACGTAGCAGCAGTTCGTCCAGGCGCAGGGTCTCGCGCTCGATCAGGCGCCGCAGCAGGTTGGTGTGGGTGCGACTGTCGGGGTTGGCGGCCGGGGCCGGCAGGTCCGCGGCGCTCACCGGCCGGTCCAGGGGCCAATCGCTGAGGTCGAGGCCGATCATCTGCTTGATCGAGGCAAACTTGCGCGCATTGTCCGGGCGCCCGTGGGTCTGCATGAACAGCTCGCGGGCCGCCTCCCGGGTCGGCGCCAGGTACAGGCTCAGGCCCGGCAACAGGCGGATGTCCTGGGGCGCGCGGCCGTGACGTTGGGCCCGCCGGGACAGGTCGCGACGCAGCTCCAGGGCAGCGTCCTTGTCCGGGGTCGGGGCGAACACCAGGTCGGCCACCGAGGCGGCGAAGTCGCGCCCGGTGTCCGAGGCGCCGGCCTGGATCAGGGGGATGCGCGCGCCGCCGTAGGCCGGCAGGTTGAGCGGGCCACGGACCTTGAAGTGCGCCCCGTCATGGTCCACCGGATGCACCTTGGAACGGTCAGCGTAGCGGCCGTTGTCGCGGTCGAGCAACAGCGCCTCGGCGGGATAGCTGGCCCAGAGGTCATGCACCAGGCGGGTGAACTCCGCTGCCCGGGCATAGCGCTCATCCGCGCTGGGCATGGCCTCCAGGCCGAAGTTCTCATGGCCCTGCAAGGCAGTGACGATGTTCCAGCCGACGCGCCCCTTGCTCACCCAGTTCAGCGATTGCAACTGGCGCGCCACCACGTAGGGCGGGAAGAAGGTGGTGGACACCGTGGACACCAGGCCGATGTGCGAAGTCTCCCGGGCAACGGCGGCCAGCAGCACCGTGGGGTCGAGGCTGGCAAACCCCGAGCCGCTTTCCAGCCCTTCCATGTTCAGGCAGCTGACATCCGGGCGGAACACGAAATCCAGGTGGGCGGCCTCCGAGCGTTTGGCGATGTCCACCGCGAAGTCCGCGCTGTAGATACCTTCGATATTGCTGTCCGGCTGGCGCCAGGCATCGCCGCTGAGCCAGGTGGGGGCCAGGGACATGCCGATATGCAGGCGTTTGCGAGTACTCATCTGTTGCCAATCTCCTGTGCTGCAAGGTCAGCCGGCCAGCCCTCGAAGGGGCGCCGGCCTTGAGTCGTGGTGCAATCAGAAACTGCCCTTGACGCCGATGCCGAGGGTGCGCGGCTGGGTCATGCTGGCCTCGATCCCGCCAATGCCACGGTTCTGTTGCATGTAGGTGGGCGAGCGGTCGTCGAAGACGTTCTTCACGTAGCCGTAGAGCTGCACCTGCTCGCTGAAGCGATAGCTCATGCGCGCATCGGTCAGGGTGTAGGGCTTGACCGAATAGCTGGAAGTGTTCGCCACATCCGAGTAGTAACCGTCCAGGTAGCGCACCTGGGCATTGAGGTTGAGGCGCTCGGTGATGTCCCAGCTGGGGCCGAAGCTCAGGGTGTAGCCCGGCGAGCGGGCGAACTCGTTGTGGGCATAGCCGGCGTTGCTGGAGATCTTGTCGATGCGCGTACGCAGGGTCCCGGCACTGGCCTTCAGGCGCAGGTTGTCCAGCAGGCGATAGTCGAAATCCAGCTCCAGGCCATAGGCGTGGGCCTTCTCGGCGTTGATGGTGTAGGACTGGGCAACCCCCGGGGAGATCACCACCGGAATGTTGTACTGGGCGTCCTTGAAGTCCATGTAGAACAGGTTGGTGTTGATCAGCAGGCGGTCGTCCAGGAGGCTCGCACGGCTGAACAGTTCATAGTTCCAGATCGACTCCTCCTTGAAGTAGGCCCACTGCCGGGTCGACAGGTTGAGCGACACGCCTCCCGGGTTGTAGCCGCGGCTGACCAGGCCACCGACGGTCCACTGCGGTGTTGCCGCATAGGCCAGGGACACCTTGGGCAGCAGGGCCGAGAAGGTCTTGTCGTAGTTCAGCGCCCGCGGTGCCAGCACCGAGTTGCCGGTGCGCTCGACCCGGTCTTCCTGATAGCGCAGGCCGGTGCTCAGGGTCCAGAGATCACTGAGCCGATAGTTCAGTTCACCAAAGATGCCGAGGTTGGTCTTGGTGTCGTCGAACGCCGAGCGGCCCATCAGGTTCAGGGTTTCGTCAGTGCGGGTGCGGGCGACGTAGACGCCGCCCATGCCGCTCAGCACATCTTGCTGACTGCCGAAGGTCAGGCGCGATTCGTTGGAGCCGTTCTTCTGGTGGATGCGCGCGTCGCCCTCGCCCGCCGCGCCGGTGACCCGCTGCACCGACGACAGCGAATACTGCGCCTGGTTGAACAGCTTGAGGCCGTTGCCCAGGTCGTAGGAGACATCGAGGATGCTGGTGTTGGTGTCCTGCTCCCAGGACGGCATGGTGGTGGTCCGGTGGTCGAGCTTGTGGTACGGGGCCGAGGCGGCCTCCTGGCTCGGCCGGTTGCTGTCGGTGTGGGAGAAGGTGAACTGGCTTTCCAGGCCCGGGATATCGGTCGGCAGCCACAGCAGCTTGGCCCGGGCGTTGAGGTTGCGAAAATCCTGGTCGGTCCCGCTGCCCTGGAAGCGCGGGTTGTCGTAGTCGATGAAGGTATCGCGGGAGGAATAGTCCACCGCCAGGCGTCCGGCGAAATCCTCGGCCAGGGGCCCGGACACCGCCACCGAGCTGCGCCGCGTCTGATAGCTGCCGATCTCCGCCTGGTAGGCCGCCTCGGGGGTGAAGGTCGGGTTCTTGGTGTTGACGATGATCGCCCCGGCAATCGCGTTGGCGCCCTGGGAGGTGGTCTGCGGGCCACGGAAGACTTCGATGCTGTCCACATCCCAGACCGAGGTCGCGCCGAAGAACATCTCGTTGTAGTTCAGGTAGTGCCCGTCGAGGTTGATGGTGGCCCGGGGCACGGTGCCGCCCCAGAACACGTTCTGCCCGTTGTTCGGCCCCTGGGTGTCCTGGCCGCGGATGATCGGCGCGCCCACCGAGTCGGTGTAGATCACGTTGGGAATGCCGTTGATGACCTCGGACACCGACGCATCGCCGGTCTTGTTCTGGTCGATGTCCTTGTCGCTGATGATGGAAACCGACGAGGCCGTGTTCTTCATCCCGCGCTCCAGCTTCTCGCCGGTCACCACCTGGGCATCCAGGGCCAGGCTGGCCTTTTGCCCGGCCGCGGATTCCTCGGCCATCAGCGGCGGGGCCGCCAACAGGGTGGACAGGGTGAAAACGCCAATACCGTGACTGAATGTGCGATGCGTATGGGCCATCAAGGCCTCCCTCCAAATGAGAATGATCCTCTTTCACGATTAGGCTATCACGCAGCCATCACATTCCTCAATGAGGAATTCATTCTGCAAAATGGAATCGTCTACACTCTTGGCCCTGACGCATTCGAGCGTCCCTGGCGGCGGGCAGAACCGGTATCATGGCCGCCGCGAGCGCCATCGCTGCGCGGGCCGCAGCCTGCGCCATGACCGCCGCCAGACTTTGGTGAGGAGACCAAGCCGTTGAACACTTCGCAGACCCTGCTGGACGAGACCCAGGATTCACCACCGGAAAAACGCTCCGGAGTGATCCAGTCGGTGTCGATCGCCGCGCGTTTTCTCAACACCCTGGCCAACGCCGAAGGCGAGCTGGCCCTGGGCGAAGTGGCCCGGCGCACCGGCACCGGCGGCTCCACCGCGCACCGCTATCTGCAGAGCCTGGTCAAGGAAGGGCTGGCCAAGCAGGATCCGGTCAGCGGCCTGTATGACCTGGGGCCGGCCGCCCTGAGCATCGGCATCGGCGCGTTGAAGCGCATCGACGCGGTGGACATCGCCGCCCAGCACATGAAAGCCCTGGCCCAGCGGCATGCTGCCAGTGGCGGCGTGGCGATCTGGACCGACCGCGGGCCGACCCTGGTGCGCTGGTATCGCAGCGCCTATTTCTCGATCAACCCCCTGGCCCTGGGGGACATCCTGCCCATCGACAACACTGCCTGCGGCCTGGTGTTCCAGGCATTCCTGCCCAAGGCCACCATCGACGCCGCGCGCAAGCAGCAGCCTGCGCACTTTCGCGGCACCCCGCCCGGCAGCGCGGTACTGGACGAGGTTCGCCGCACGCACTGGGCCGAGCTCACCAGCCACCTGCTGTCGAATGTCACCGGCCAGGCCGCTCCGGTATTCGACGCCCAGCAGGAAATCGTCTGTGTGATGACCACGGTCACCGACCTGGGACAACTGCAGGCACCGGAAGACCGTGATGCGCTGTTTCACCAGGCCACTCTGGTCAACCAGGCCACCGGCGGTCAGCGGATCCCTCAAGCTCCACTGCCGCCCCGCCGCTGAGCCCGGCCACATCCGGGCTTCAAGCGCTCGTGGTGACGCTTGCCTCGAGCCGTCCTTTGGGCACCATCAGCGGCGTGCCGCTGACCGGGTCGGCAATGATCACCGAGTCCAGGCCGAACACTTGCGCCACCAGGGCCTCGGTGAAAATGGCCGAAGGTGCACCCTGGGCCACAATCGCCCCGCCTCGCAGGGCGATCAGGTGGCTGGCATAGCGGCAGGCCTGGTTCAGGTCGTGCAGCACCGCAACGATGGTGCGTCCCTGGCGGTTGAGTTCGGCCAGCAGTTCCAGCAGCTCGATCTGATGGACGATGTCCAGGTAGGTGGTGGGTTCGTCCAGCAGCAGGATCGGCGTGTCCTGGGCCAGCACCATGGCAATCCACACCCGCTGGCGCTGCCCCCCGGACAGCTCGTCCAGCAGCCGTTCGGCCAGGTCCCCGACCCGGGTCGCGGCCATCGCCCCCAGCACCGCCTGCTCATCCTCTTTCGACCACTGGCGCAGCAGCGACTGATGGGGATAGCGCCCGCGCGCCACCAGCTCGGCCACGGTGATGCCGTCCGGGGCCAGGGCGCTTTGCGGCAGCAGGCCCAGGCGCCGGGCCACCTCCCGGGCCGGCAATTGGCGAATGTCCTTGCCGTCCAGCACCACCTGGCCCCTGGCCGGGGTCAACAGCCGTGACAAGGCCGCCAGCAGGGTGGATTTACCACAGGCATTGGGCCCGACGATAACCGTGAACGAGCCGTCGGGAATGGCCAGGGAAAGGTCCTGGGAGATGGTCCGTGCGTCGTAGCGCAAGGTCACGGCATCCACGTGCAAACGGTGAGTCATGGAGAGGTTTTCCTTGGGGGACAAGCGCTTGCAGTATTGCAATTGCGGAATGGATTCTACAATATGGAACACATTGTATGAGAAGCATTAGCATATGCGTTCCGCCGTCCCGGCCCTTCGCTTGCTGTCAAACGGGCCCCACCTGCCCCCATCCACCGCCCAACGGATCGATGATGAACCCACGCCTTCCCGCCCGCCTGCTCTGCGCAGCGGTCCTGGCCCTGTCCGGCCACCTTGCCTGCGCCGCCCCTGCCACTCCTGCGCGGATCGTCTCCACCAGCCCCAGTGTCACCGGGATCCTGCTGGCCATGGACGCGCCGCTGCTGGCCAGCGCCGCCACTACTCCCAGCCGCCTCACCGATGAGCGCGGGTTCTTCTCGCAATGGGCGCAAGTGGCCGAGCAGCGAGGGGTCCAGGTGCTGTACCGCAACCTGCAGTTCGACATCGAGGCGGTGATCGCCAGCGACCCCGACCTGCTGGTGGTCTCTGCCACCGGTGCCGACAGCGTGATCGCCCATCGCAGCGAACTGCAGGCCCAGGGCATCAACACCCTGGTGGTCGACTACTCGAACCAGAGCTGGCAGGACATCGCCACGCAACTGGGCAAGCACACCGGCCTGGAACACCAGGCCCAGGCCGCGATCCAGCGCTTCGACCAGTACACCGCGCGCACCGCCGCCAGCATCACCCCGGCCACTGGCCCGGTCAGCGTGGTCGGCTACAACATCGCCGGCAGCTACTCCATCGGCCGCCTGAGCAGCCCCCAGGCGCGGCTGTTGAGCAGCCTGGGCTTCACCGTTGCCGAACTGCCCCAGGCGCTGGCGGCAAAGGTCACCCGGGCCTCGGACTTCCAGTTCATTTCCCGGGAGAACCTGCCGGCAGCGATCACCGGCGACAGCGTGTTCCTGCTGAGTGCCACTGACAGCGACGTGCAGGCGTTTCTCGCCGACCCGGTGCTGGCCAACCTGCCGGCGGTGATCAACCAGCGGGTGTACGCCCTCGGGCCCAGTTCGTTTCGCATCGACTATTACTCAGGACGGCAGATGATCGACGCCGTTGCCGCGCACTTTCGCTGAAACATGAACCTGCTCGCCCCCCTCGCCCGCCCCGCTCTGTCGCTATCGGGCCGCCAGCGTGCACGCACCTGGGGCCTGCTGGCCGGGCTCGCGCTGCTGGTCTTGCTGGCCCTGCTCAGCCTGGCCACGGGTTCGCGTGCCATTGCCCTGGACGTGACCTGGCAGGCCCTGGCCGCCCCTGACCTGCACAACGACCAGCACCTGATCCTGCGGGAGCTGCGCCTGCCGCGCACCCTGGTGGCCCTGCTGGCGGGGCTGGCCCTGGGCGTGGCCGGTGCGGTGATGCAGGCGGTGACCCGCAACCCCCTGGCCGAACCGGGGCTGCTGGGCATCAATGCCGGCGCCGCGCTGGCGGTGATCAGCGGGGTGGCATTGCTGCAACTGACGAGCATGGCCCAGTACCTGTGGTGCGCGTTCTTCGGCGCCGGGCTGGCCGGGATCGTGGTGTTCGTCCTGGGCCAGGCCCATGAGACCGGGACCAACCCGGTGCGCCTGGTGCTGGCCGGAGCCGGGCTGTCGGTAATGCTCGGTTCACTGACCGGGATCATCGTGCTCAACAGCCCACCCGAGGTCTTCGACCATTTCCGTCACTGGGCCTCCGGCTCGCTGGCCGGCAGCGGTTTTGGCCTGCTGCACATTCCGGCCCTGGCCATTGGCTGCGGCCTGGCTGCTGCCCTGGCCATCGCCGCGCGCCTCAACGCCCTGGCCCTGGGCCACGACCTGGGCCGGGCACTGGGGGTCAACCTGCGCCTGACCTGGCTGCTGGCCTGCCTGGCGGTGATGCTGCTGGCCGGCGCGGCCACCGCCGTGGCCGGGCCCATCGGTTTCATCGGCCTGGTGGCCCCGCACCTGGCGCGGATGCTGGTGGGCCCGGACTACCGCTGGATCCTGCCCTACTCGGCGCTGTTGGCCGCGGGCCTGCTGCTGGGGGCCGACGTGCTCGGCCGGGTGCTGGCGGCGCCGGAGGAAATCGCCGCCGGAATCATCACCCTGCTGCTGGGTGGCCCGTGCTTCATTGTCCTGGTCAGGCGCTTTCGCCTGAGCCGCCTGTGATGCGCCGCAACGCCCTGCGCCTGGGTGCCCTGTCGCTGCGCTGGCGTCCGCGCAGCATTGCGGTCTGTGGGGTTCTGGTGCTGCTGGTACTGTTGCTCTGGGCCCTGCTGCTGGGTACCGGCAGCCTGGCCCTGGGGCCGAGCGAAGTGCTGAGCAGCCTGCTGGGCCAGGGCCAGGACCCTACCGCCCAGCGCGTGATCCAGCGCGTGCGCCTGCCCCGGGCGCTCACCGCCACCCTGGTGGGCGCGGCCCTGGGCATGGCCGGAGCGATCTTCCAGTCGATCTCCCGCAATGCCCTGGGCTCGCCGGACGTCATCGGCTTTACCACCGGTGCCGCCAGTGGCGCCATCGTGCAGATCATGCTGTTCGATTCAGGGCCCCTGGCCACCTCCCTGGCGGCGGTCGCTGCCGGCCTGTGCACCGCCTTGATGGTGCTGCTGCTGGCGCGCAAGGGACGCACCAGCGGCGGCTATCGCCTGGTGCTGGTGGGCATTGGCGTAGGCGCCAGCCTGTCGGGCCTGAACAACATCCTGCTGGTGACCGGCAACCTCGACCAGGCGATGTTCGCCCAGCTGTGGCTGGCCGGCTCGCTGAACACCCGCACCTGGTCCCATGTGCTGCCGGCAGCCCTGGGCTTGCTGGCCATCGCACCGATCGCCCTGTACCACGCCCGGCGCATCAACCTGCTGGAAATGGGTGACGCCACCGCCACCCAACTCGGCGTGGCCGTGGAGCGCACACGGTTGGTCATGGTCCTGGCCGCTGTCGGCTTGACGGCCATCGCCACCGCCGCTGCGGGGCCCATCGCCTTTGTCGCCCTGGCCGGCCCACAACTGGCCCGGCGCCTGACCCGCTGCGCCGAAGTGCCGCTGGTGTCGGGAGCGCTGATGGGGGCAGTGTTGCTCCTGGCCGCAGACCTGTTGAGCCAGCGCCTGGCCTTCCACGCCAACCTGCCCATCGGCCTGATGACCGGCTTGCTGGGGGGCTTTTACTTGCTGTGGCTGCTGGTGCGCAGTCGGCGGGTGTGAAGGAGGCAAACCCTCGCGACCGAGACCTTACTGCAGCGGCACCTTCCTGAACCGCAGATGGCGCGCCACGCTGCTGGTCAGCACCGCCCGCTCCTCGGCAAAGCTGATCACCCCCAGTTCTCCGGCGCTGAAACGCTCTGCGGTCAAAGGTTGCATTGGGTAGGTGTACTGGCCGATTCGCATATAGAGCTTGCCGTGCCGGGCATAGACCTTGAGTTGCCCGGGACTGGTCTGCAGGGCATAGAGGCCGACGTAGGGGCGAATATCCTCGGGCTTCCAGGCCGGGGCCAGGGCATAGGTCGAGGCCGGGTTGTTGAGCGCGATCCGCCCTCCCGAGGTCGCCGCAAGGTAGATCGGGGTGCCGTCGTTGTCTGCCGCCAGTACCTCATCGCTCTGCCGGGTCAGCGGCAGGACGTCGGGGAAGGTTTCCAGGATCCACTCCTTGCCGCTGCGCCGCAGCTGCAACTGATGGCCGCCATCGCCCAGGTAGGTGCCGGCCACCAGGGTTTTCAGCGAGGCCTTGGGCAGTGCCCGGATGCTCGGGGGGGGCGCCGGAATGTCCGCTTCCCCAGACGGCGCCGGCGAGCCCAGCAGGGTATCGAGCAATTGGTGACCGCGCTCCGAGGCCCGGCCATCGTCCAGATTGCACAGGACCACAGTGGCCACGTCGAGCTTGGGGTACCAGGCCACATCGGTGCTGAAACCGGCCCAGCTGCCGCTGTGGGACAGCTCTTGCAGGCCGCGGTAGCTGCGGTTGGCGAGGCCCGCGCCGTAGTAGCCCGGGTCACCGTCGTTGAAGGGCTCGGTCTGGCGCATGTTCTCCACCAGAACCTTGCCCCCGACCCGCCCGGTGGAGAGGTTGCGCAGCCAGCGCATCAGGTCCGCCACGTTGCTGTGCACCTGGCCGTCGCCGGTCTGTTCCCAGCGCGCCTCAACCGCCACATAGGCCTTGCCCTGCGCGTCCGGTTCATAGCCCCGGGCCAGGTTCGGCAACTGCACCGGGTATTGGTCGACGATGCTTGAGTGATCCATGCCCAGGGGCAGGAAGATGTTCGCCCGGGAGTAGTGCTTCAGCGGCAAGCCGCTGGCTCGCTCGACGATGCTCGACAGCAGGAGGTAACCGCTGTTGCTGTAGCTGAATTCGCTACCGGGCGTGAACATCAGGCTGTCCTGGCGCACCAGCAGGTCCAGTGCCTGTTGCTGGGTAAAGCGCTGGGTCAGGGGAATCCCCGCCAGCTCGGCCAGCAGCATGTAGTCCTGCAGCCCGGAAGTGTGGTGCAGCAGGTGGCGGATCTTGACGCCCTGGGCATAGGCCGGCAGCTCAGGCAGAAAACGCCGCACCGGGTCTTCCAGGCTCAGGCGCCCCTGGGCTTGCAGTTGGAGGATGGCGAAACCGGTGAACTGCTTGGACACCGACGCCAGGTTGAACCGGGTGTCGGCCTGGATCGCCGCGCCGCTGGCCAGGTTGGCGGCGCCATAGCCCGCGCTCCAGATCAGCTGGCCGCCACGCATCACCCCCGCGGCGCACCCGGGCTGGTCGGCCGGGATGTCCGCGAACACCGCGGGGAATGCCGGGAGCGCGTCGGCACGAGCCATAAAGGCCACCCCCAGGGTCGAGATCAGCACGGCGGTCAACAGTGTACGCATGGGGTTCTCCAGTCGCGTCGGTCCTTGGCGCTCCAGCGGAGCAGGCGCCAGTATCCCCAGCAGCGGTGTTGGAATCTGTCGTGCTCTGGTGATTTTCTGTGAACAAAGGTGCAGGGATGTAACGAACATCCGAGCCCAGAGGATTGCCCGGGAGAATCCCGTTATCATCGGCCACCGTGCCACTTCACCGGCGTCCATGGACCCGGGCAAACCCTCACTGGCAGGACTCGCCATGCACCTTCTGTACCCCAGCGACCCCTTCGACCCCAAGCGCCCGGACGAGCAATACCTCGACGAATACCAGGCGATTCTGGCCGCTGGCCTGAGCGCTTCGCTGTTCTGCTTCGAGGATTTCGAGAGCGGCCGTTTCCGGCCGCGGCCGGCCATCGAAGAAGGCAGCCAGGTGCTGTACCGCGGCTGGATGCTGACGCCCGAAGGCTACGGCGAACTGGTGGCGCAGCTGCAGCGCCTGGGCGCCGACGCCTTCACCCAGGTGGCCGACTACCGGGGCTGCCACCACTTGCCGCAGTGGTATCCACGGCTGGCCCGCTTCACCTGCGAAACCCGGGTGCTGACGGCCGATGCCGACTTCACCCAGGCCCTGGCGGACCTCCACTGGCCGGGGTACTTCATCAAGGACTACGTCAAATCACTGAACACCGGCAGCGGCAGCCTGGTGGACTCCCCGGCGGACATCGCGCCATTGATCGAGCGCATGCGCCAGTATCGCGGCCAGATCGAGGGCGGTGTCTGCGTCAGGCGTCGCGAGGAGTATCTGGATGACACCGAGCGCCGCTATTTCGTGCTCCACGGCCAGGCCTACGGCGCCAGCGGTGAAGTACCGGCACTGGTGCACGAATGCGCAGCGCTGATCGACAGTCGGTTCTTCTCGGTGGATCTGGTGCTGCGGGCCGACGGCGTGCTGCGCCTGGTCGAGGTCGGCGACGGCCAGGTGTCGGACCGCAAGGAATGGCCGGCCCAGCGGTTCGCCGCGATGCTCGCCGGCGCCCTGCAAACAGCGGCTTAGCGCAGCAAGCGGCGCAGCCCCGCCTCGAAAGCCCCCTCCAGCGCCTGCGCGTCCTCCCCGGCCAGGGCCAGCGCCAGGGCGTGGCCATGGCTGTAGTCCACCAGCAGGTCGAACAGCACCGGGTCTGCATCGAAGGCCCGCACTGCCTGGCGCAGGCGTTGGCTGAAGGCGGCCAGGGAACCGCCGAACAGCTGCGGGTCACCGAGGATGCACAGGGTCAGCGCCGGGTGACGGCGGACCCGGCTCATGTATGCCTCCAGCAGCGCCTGGATATGGCCCGCGGGCGGCAACGGCGGGTCCGGTTCCGCCAGCGGCTCGGCGTGCACCCGTTCCACCAGCAGGCGCATCAGGTTGCGCTGGTCACCCACGTGGTAGGCCACCGACATCGGAGTGATCCCCAGTTGCCGCGCCAGGGCCCGGCCACCGAAACCCTGGGGGCCCAGTTCTTCCAGCAGTTCCAGGCCGACGTCGAGAACCTGATCGAGGCTCAGTTCGCGCCCCGCTGCGGGACGGCCGCTGCGCTTGGGTCGGTCAGCCATGGGCGCCGTCCCGTTCCACCCGGTAGCGGGTGCTGACCAGCCCGTCTGCATACCGCCTGGAGTCGATGCAGTGCAGGCGCAGGTCCTGGGGCAGTGCGCCGAACAGCGGGCGGCCCGTGCCCAGCAGCACCGGCACCCGGGTCAGGGTCATTTCATCGATCAGGCCGGCCTGGAGAAAGGCTTGAATCAGCGTGCCGCCATCGATGTAGGCGGTTTTCCAGCCCTCGGCCTGCAACTGCGCCACCAGTTCCAGCGGCTGCACCGCGCTGATCCGCACCTTGCCTTCCAGGCGCTGGGGCAGGTCCTGCGCGCCGAGGGTGCGGCTGAGCACCACCACCGGCTTGTCGAACGGCCAGGGGGTGAAACCCAGCACGCTGTCGTAAGTCGCACGGCCCATGACAATCCCGTCCACCGATGCCATGAACGCGCCGTAGCCGTAGTCCTCGCCGGATTCGCCACTGGGCAGCCAGTCGATGGCTCCGTCGTTGCGGGCGATGAAACCATCCACCGAAGTGGCGATGAAAACCTTGCCGAATGCCATGGGCGTTGCCTCCTGAAAGCCTAAACATACAGCGTATGATAAACCCCTACAGGCAGCCGCTGACAAGCGGCTTCTGCCTCCCGGCCGTCAACCGCCCTCGGCGTAGGCCGCCAGCCCTTGCGCCAGTGCGGCGAAGGTCACCGCGCAGCGCGGGCTGTCGCGCAGGTCCTCATGCATCGCCACCCAGGTTTCCAGGCGCGGTGCAAACTGCTCCGCTAGGACCCGCACCAGGCGCGGATCGTTATCGGCCAGGCGCACCTGGCAGGCGCCAATGCCAAACCCCGCGCGCAATGCCGCCAACTGCGCCAGGTCACTGTCGCTGCGCCAGGCGAAAGCACCCCGGTTGAACTGCGGGTATTGCTGCTGCATGCGGCGGATAAACGCGGTCTCACGGTCGAAACCGATCAACCCATGCTCGGCCAACTGCTCCAGCTCCCGCGGCGTGCCCTGGCGTGCCAGGTAGTCCCGGTGGGCATGCAGGCCCAGTTCGATGTCGGCGACCCGGCGCACCAGCAGCGCTTCCTGGGTCGGGCGGAACATGCGCACGGCGATATCCGCCTGGCGTTGCAACAGGTCGTCGGCACGGTTGGACAGCACCAGCTCCACCACCAGTTGCGGATGCTGCTGGCGCAAGGTGGCGAGAATCGGCGGCAGTACCTCGACGCCAATGATTTCGCTGGCCGAGATCCGCACACTGCCCTGCACAGCGGCGCCATGGCTGCTGGCCACTCGGCGCAAGGCTGCCTCGCCCGCCGCCACTTGCAGCAGGTAGGGCTTGAGTTCCAGCGCCGCTTCAGTGGCGGCGAAACCGTCGAAGGAGCGGGTGAACAGCTTCAGGCCCAGGGCCGCTTCCAGCTGATCGATGTGCCGCCCCACCGTGGGCTGGGTCAGGCCCATGGCGCGGCCGGCGGCAGACAGGGAACCGCTGTCCAGGACCGCGAGAAAGGTCCGGTACCAGTCCCAGTTGGGGGGAGTGTCCGCAGGGGTATGCATTTTTTTATAGAAACCATCAAAGACTGGGCAATTTCCATTTAGCCGAGGAACTCGCACTCTGCAAGCCCTGTTCATCCACGAGGAACCCCGCCATGCCCCAAGTAGCCCTGTTCGGCGCCGTTGGCGCCATCGGCCAAAGCATTGCCAGCACCCTGCGCAGCCAGGGCCAGCCCTACCGCGTGGTGGGCCGCAGCCAGAGCAGCCTGCTGCAGGCCTATGGCGCCGACCCGCTGGCCGAGCCGGTCACCTGGGACCCGGACCAGCCCGCCTCGGTCGAGGCCGCCGCGGCCGGCATCGACACCCTGATCTACCTGGTGGGGGTGGACTACTGGCGCTTCGAACTGCACCCGCAACTGATGCGCAAGACCCTGGACGGCGCCATCGCCGCCGGGGTGCGCCGGATCCTGCTGATCGGCACCGTGTATCCCTATGGCATGGCCCAGGGCAATCCCGTGGCGGAGCACCATCCGCGCCAGCCCAACAGCTTCAAGGGCCGCATGCGCAAGGCCCAGGAAGACCTGCTGTGGAAGGCCCATGCCGAGGGGCGGATCCAGGCCACGGTGTTGCGCCTGCCGGATTTCTACGGGCCCGGGGTCGACAAGAGCCTGCTGCACGGTGCATTCCAAGCTGCGCTCCAGGGCGGCACGGCGAACCTGGTGGGGCCCCTGGACCGCCCCCACGAGTTTGTCTTCGTGCCAGATGTAGGGCCGGTGGTCTGCCGCTTGATCCGGCAGCCCGAAGCCTTCGGCAAGACCTGGCACCTGGGCGGCGCCGGGGTTACCAGCCAGCGCAAGCTGCTGGAGCTGATCCGGCAGCACGGCGGTGCGCCCTTCAAGCAGCGGGTGATCGGCAAGCCCCTGCTGCGCCTGCTGGGGCTGTTCGATCCGCTGCTGCGCGAGATGGTGGAAATGCACTACCTGATCAGCTCGCCGCTGATCCTCGACGATTCGGCCCTGCAAGGCCTGCTCGGGCCGATCGCCAAGACGTCCTATGCCGAAGGGGTGCGCCAGACATTGGCGGCGACCACCAATGCCCCTCAGAACGTGAAGCGGTAACCGAGATTGGCGGCCCAGGGCCGGTCGATATTCGAGCCTTCGCTGGTCTCGACCTCGGCATACAGCTGGTGCTTGCGGCTCAGCTCGCCGGTCACCCCAGCCCCGGCGTACCAGCCACCGCCGCTGCCATCGGGGCGGCTGGCGATGCCATTGGTGCGCACCTTGTTCTGCGCCGACAGGTCCTCGATCCAGCCGGCCTTGAGGTAGGGCTGCAAGCGCGTGCCGTTGTCCAGCTGCAGGTTGCGCCCGGCCCGGGCACCGCTGCGGATCTGGGTCGACAGGCCTTCGCCGGGCTGCACCTGCAGGCCGTTGTCCAGGCGGTAGTTGTCGGAACGGGCATAGAGCATGGAGACCTGAACCTGAGGCTCGACGAACCAGCGGTCGCCCAAGTCGATCTGCTTGCCGGCTTCCACCGACAGGCCCGCGCCCTTGCTGCGCGAATGCCCGGAGACCTTGGCGCCGTCAGTGCCCCACACATCCAGGCGGGTGGACCAGCGGTTCAGGGTCAGCAAGGTGTCGGTGTACCAGCCCGAGTCATCCAGGTAGGTGGCATAGCCGCCCAGGTGGTAGCTGTCGAGCTTGCCGCTGCCCTCGCTCTTGAAGTTGCGCTCGGTCTGGCTGTAGCCGGCCAGCGCGCCCAGCACCAGGGTGCCGCCGGCGGTGTCGAGCCGGGTGTCCACGCCCAGTTGGGTGCCCTGCACTTGCTGGGAAAAGGTGCGGCCGACGCCGTTGTCCAGGGACTGCTGCTGGCCGAAACCGCGGATCCACAGGCCCTGGCGATCGCTGCCCTGGCGCAGCTCGCCCACCCGTTGCACCAGGGTCGCGCGCTCGGCATCCCAGGTGGCCCGCAAGGTGGCGATGGCGCTGCTGTTGACCGCCGCGCTGGCGCCAGTGGACAGGTTGTCCGGTCCTGGCTCCGGCTGGTTGCGGCCGACGTTGACCAGGTTCCAGTTGCCCTGGGTGTCGGCCGCAAGACCGTAGCGATAGGTCCCAGCGTCCACCACACCACCGCGGTTGGCCAGGCTGAACGAGCCCGGGCCGCCGGCGCTTTGCACCAGGGTCAGGCTCTGGCCCTCGGCATCGGGCTCGGCACCGGAGTTGCGCACCAGGATATCGTTGTTGCCGGTGACCTGGCCGCCGACGATCAGGCGGTCGCCCAACTGCTGGCCCAGGTCGGTGTTCATGATGTAATGACCGTCGCCGGCAAGGTCGCCGCTGACCTGCAACTGTTTGAAGGCGCCCCCCAGCCCGGGGTCGGCAAACTCCACCACGCCGTTGTTGGTCAGGCGGGTGAGTTGCGAATCACCGCGCAGCATCCAGCGACTGCTGTCGTCCAGGCTCAGTTGGGTATCACGGCTGCCCCCCTTGATCGCCCCGTCCAGGCTGGAGTGGTCGGCCAGGGACAGTTGCAAGCTGCCGGCGTCCACCTGCACATCACCGAACAGGTTCGAGCGCACGGCGTCCAGTTGCACCGCATCGGCCAGCACCCCGCCCGCCCGGTCGGTGATCCACAGCGCGGTGCCTGGCTGGCTGCCGCTGCGGCCGATCAGGGTGCTGTCGGTGAAGCGCGTGCTCAGGCCACCGCCATTGACCAGGATGCCCGCACCGTCCTGGGTCTCGATCCAACTGCCATCGACCTCGACACTGTTCGTCACGCCGCTGCCCGTGGCGTAGCTGACGATACCGTTGGCGCCCGCACCCGTGGTCTTGAGGCTCGACCCCTTGAGCTGCGAGGTGGCATTGTTGCTGATGGCCAGGCCATGGGCCGTCTCGCCCTCGGTCAGCACCTGGCTGTCGGTCAGTTGCACGCTGGCGCCGCGACCGGAGGCAAACAGGCCGTAGGCGGAAGCGCCGTGGGTGACGATGCTGCTGTCACTGAGGCTGACCTTCGCCCCCGCCATCCGCGCCAGTGCCCCAACGGCGCCCCGGCCGCTGGTTTCGATCTGCACGCGGCTGACGTTGAACACCGCGCCTGGGCTGCCGGGGTTGTCCGGCGAGGCGTACAGGGCATGGGCGTTGTTGCCCAGGGTGCTGATGGAACCGCCGTCCATGGTGAACACGCCGCCACGGTTGTCGATGGCCACGGCCTGCTGGCCACGGGTCTGCAGAATGCTGTCCTTGATGTCGACCCGAGTGTTGCTGCCCGGCATCCAGATCGCCGAACCATAGTCGCCCAGGGTAGTGATCTGCACGCTGTCCAGGTCGGCAGCGGCCTGGTTGGCGTTGACGTTGATGCCGTAGCCGTTCTGCGAGGTGATGGTGCTGTGGCTCACCACTGCGGTCCCCCCCGGGGTCTGGTAGAGGCTGCTCAAGATGATGCCATCGCCCTTGGCGTCGATGCTGCCATTGCGAAACGTCAGGGCGCCACTGTTGGCCTCGATGCCCCGGCCATTGCTGGCGGTGACGTGAACCCCATCGGCGCTGATGGAGGAGCCCAGCCCGCGAGCCGACATCGCGCCCATGAAACCCTCGGACTTGACGGTCACTCTTGCCAACTCGATGGCCGCACCGTTCGAAGCGCTGACCGCCAGGGCCATGCCCGTCGACTGGGTGGTCAGGGTCATGTCCGACGCCTTGAGCACAGACCCCTTGTCGCTGGCCGACAGCGCATCGGCCTGGCTGCCCGAGGTGGTGATCGAGCCGCCGGACAACTCGGCCTGGCCGCCGGCCGTGACGACCACCCCACGGCTTTGGCTGCCGCTGGTTTCTATCTGCACATCGGTCAGCGTCAAGCGGCTGCCGGTCCCCGTGGACAACGCGCCATCGGCGACATCGGAGCCACCGGTGGTGATCCGCACGTCGCTCAGATCGGCCTTGCCCCCGCTATCCACCCGCACCCCCACCACCGCATTGCGCGTGGTGGCCGCCGTGGCATGGATGTCGAAGCCCTTGCCCTGCAGCGAATTCTGAGCACCGCTGACGCGCACCGCGGCGCCTGATCCGGTGAAGTCCACGCGTGCATCGTCCAGGGTCAGGGATTGGCCCTGCGACGAGGACAGGTCGATTTGTTGATAGTCGGCCGCCTGCACGGACTGGATGGAAACAGTCAGCACCGACAGCGCCGAACTGATCGCCACACTTAGCGTTTTCTTAACCAGGTTCATAACTTTCAAGCCTTTGTGTTACAGCACAAGAGGCCTGAATAGTTAACCCACAAGATCAACTAACAAATGAGAATCTTCTTAAAGACCCTCTATTAAGAATTTTCTGAAGAGAAGCCGAGAATCTTCTCTTTATCATGGGCCAATGCCAACCCAAGCCCATCTGCCCCCTGTCACCAGTCACTTTTCCGGCCCCCGTATCCCGGTGGTTTTGCTGCGTCTGTTCATGGTCAGCCTGCTGTCCAGCATCCTCATCATCGCCGGCTTCGTGATTCATGGTTCACTCAATGAAACCCTCTCCGGCTATCGACGGCAGATGAACGCTGCAGCATTTAACGCACAGCAGTTCTTCAATCAGCGAGAGAGTCTGCTCAAGGCGATTATCTCTTCAGCCGTGCACACTACCGATAATCGCCTTACTTCAGGAAACAAGGAATTTCTTGCAAGTAATGACCAATTACGCGTATGGCCACTGAGTGATAATGCTGCGCTGCCGCACTGGACCCTGATTCTCACCGCATGGGATCTGGTGGAGATCGACAGCACCCGCAGCCAGTTGCTGTACCTGGTACCGGAGCAAGGGATTGTCCGTGGCCTCCACGGGGTCTCGGGCGCGGGCGCCGCCGGCAGCCGAGAGCCGCGCGTCGATCCGCAATGGCTGAAAACCCTCGATCAGCAAGCCGCACGGAAGCTGCTGGAGCAGCATCCCGGCGCACGAACCCTGTGGTCCTGGACCACCGCCGAGGACGGCAGCACCAAACAGGTGTACCTGCTGCGCCCGCTGGACCTGCACCTGGCGACCGACGGCTGGCTCGGCCTGTCGTTCAACGAGATCGACCTGGCCCTCGATCCCCTGGGGCTGCATCAGGGTAAATACGTGCTCTATGACGCCGAGGGTGCGGTGGTGCTGCACAGCAACTCCTGGCAGGTCCCCGGCAGCCTGTCGCGCTTCCAGGCCAACGAGGACTCCTTCGGCCTGCACCGGCAACAGGGCCTGCCCGACTACATCGTGCTCAACAAGTCCGTGGGCAACGCCGGCTGGCGCCTGGTGTACTACGCGCCGATCAGCCAACTGCTGCAGGACAGTGCAGCGTCCCTGTCCACCACCGGCCTGGTGACCCTGCTGCTGTTTGCCGTGGTGTTTCTCGGCGCGCGCTACATCCGCTTGCGTCTGGTAGAGCCCTCGGTGCGTCACTACAGCGCCTTGACCGACAGCGTTTCCCTCAATCGCCGCTTCATCGAGGTGGCCCCGGTGGGCCTGTGCCTGATACGCCGCGACAATGGCCGGATGATCCTGTCCAACGAGTCGGGCCGGCGCTGGCTGGCCTCGGTCCCCGAACTGCGGGCACAGATCCTCGACGCCCCCCTGCCCCAGGCCCGCGCCATCGACCATGCCCTGGACGATGGCCGCTTCATACAACTGAGCTGCGCCCCGACCGGCTACAACGGCGTGGCCGCGGTCTTGTGCTGCATCAACGACATCACCGACTTCAAGCTGGCCGAGCAGTCGCTGCTCCAAGCCAAGCAGCTGTCGGACCAGGCCAACCGCGAGAAGACCCTGTTCCTGAGCACCCTCAGCCATGAGATCCGCACCCCCATGTACGGCATCCTCGGCTCCCTGGAAATGCTCCGTACCACGGCCCTCACGCCCCAACAGGACGACTACCTGGAAGCCACGCAGCAAGCCTCCTCGGTGCTGATGCGGACCATCAACGACACCCTCGACATGTCGCTGATCGAGTCCGGGCGGCTGACCCTCGACACCGCGCCGTTTTCCCCGGTGCGACTGGTGGAAGAAGTCGCCTTCAGCTACTCGGCCCGGGCCCGCGGCAAAGGCCTGCGGCTCTATGTGGTCCTCGACCCGGACGTGCCGGAGCGGGTACTCGGCGACGGCGGGCGGATTCGCCAGATCCTCAACAACCTGGTCAGCAACGCCATCAAGTTCACCGAGTCCGGCCATGTGGTGCTGCGCCTGCACCTGGAACCGTTGCCCGAGCAAGCTGCGCAATTGCGCTTCCAGGTGGTGGACACCGGCCCCGGGATCGCCCCGGAATTCCAGGTCAGCCTGTTCGAGCCCTACTACCGCGTGCCCAACTGGCTGGGCCAGAAGACCTCGGGTACCGGGCTGGGCCTGGCCATCTGCGAACGGCTGGCGTTCATGATGCAAGGCACGCTGACGGCCATCAGCGAACCGGGCCTGGGCTCCAGTTTCAGCTTCAGGCTGCGCCTGCACAGCTGCACCGAGGCCATCGATTCCGAACAGCCGCACCTGGGCGTGACCCCGGTGTATGTGCAAGGGGATGTGCAGGAAGTGGTCCTCAACCTCTGTCACTGGTTGCGCCGCTGGGGCGCCCTGGCCATGCCCTACAGCACCGGCCGCAACTCCCCGGGACGCAAGGCGGTGCTGGTGGAAGCCTTCCTCGGACCGTCAAGGGCGACGTCGTGGACCGGCCCGCGGGTGATCATGCATGCCCCCGGCATGGGCCCACCGCAACGGCAGGCCGGCGACCACTGGATCGCCCGGACCTTCAGCCTCGACAGCCTGCGCAACGCCGTGGCCCAGGCCCAGTCCGGGATCGTCAGTGAGCGCCGCTTCGCGCCGCCGGCAGCCCTGGCGCCGGGCCTGGACCTGAAGCTGCTGGCGGTGGACGACAGCCCCCTGGCCCTGCAGGTGATCGTTCAACAGGGCCGCTACCTGGGCAATCGGGTCGTGGCCTGTGCCAGTGCCATCGAAGCCTTGAAGTGCAGCGACCTGCTGTCCTTCGATGGGGTCCTGACCGACTTGCAGATGGAGCACATGGACGGCCTGTCGTTCGCCCGCACCCTGCGTGAGCGGGGCTTTGACGGTCCGATCATCGGTATTACCGGGGAACTCTCCCCGACACTGCGCAGCCATTGCGAGGCTGCCGGAATCCGCCATCTGCTGATCAAGCCGGTGCCGCTCGACGCCCTGAGCGAAGTCCTGCAATCCATCAAGAGGAAAGTCATGTGAGCATGCCCAAGCCCCTGCGTGTCCTGGTGCTGGACGACCACCCGATCCACTGCATGCGCGCCCGCCAACTGCTGCAGGACGCCGGCTTCGGTCCGGTGGACAGCGCCCTCGATGCGCGCCAGGCCCTGGCCATGCTGAACCAGCAGGTCTACGACCTGGTGCTGGTGGACCTGCACATGCCGGAAATGGACGGTGTGCAGTTCATCCATGCCCTGGCCGGCATCGAGCAGGTACCGATGCTGGCGATCGTCTCCTCTTGCCCGCGACGGTTGATGAACAGCGTCAGCCTGATGGCCAAGGAGCAGGGCCTGGCGGTGCTGGGCAGCTTTCCCAAGCCCCTGGAAGCGGCGCACATCGTCCAGCTCAGCGCCATCATTGGCACCGGTGGCTCCCAGCCGCCCCGGCTCGAGCACGCCTCGGTGTTTGATCGCCAGGCCCTGGAACACGCCATCGAGCGCCATGAACTGCAGGCCCGTTTCCAGCCACGCCGCTCGCTGTGCAGTGGCCTGATCGTCGGGGCCGAGGCCCTGGTGCGCTGGCACAACCCGTCCTTCGGCTTGCTCATGCCCGATTCCTTCCTGGCGTCCATCAGCCGCTGCCAGCTGGATCGCGAGCTGTTGCTGCTGATGCTCGACGATGCCATCAAGGCGCAGCAGCACTGGCAGCACCTGGGCTACCGCATCACGGTATCGGTGAACCTGCCCACCGGGTTGCTGGACGACCCCGAGCTGCCGGACCTGCTGCAACAGATCACCCTCGCCTCGGGGCTGGCCACCAGCGATATCTGTTTTGAACTGCTGGAGACCGAGCGGCCCTTGTCCCCCGGCCAATACCACATGGGCGCCAGTCGCCTGCGCCTCAAAGGCTTCGGCCTGGCCCAGGACGACTTCGGCATGGGCTACAGTTCGATGTACAGCCTGATCTCCACGCCGTTTACCGAAATGAAGATCGATCGCCACTTCGTCCATGGCGCAGCAGCCGACGATTCCCGGGCCGCGGCCTTGATGGCCGCGGTACAGCTCGGACGGCAGCTGGGCCTTGAAGTGGTGGCTGAAGGTGTAGAATCGGCCCGTGATCTGGAGTTCCTGCGGCACATCGGCTGCGACAGCGCCCAGGGCTACCTTATTTCTCCGGCACTGGAGCTGGACGCTTTTACACAACTGCTGGGATGCACTGCGGTACCACCTTTTTCCTCATCCATCCGGCCAGCGTCCCCTCCCCCATGCCAGATACCCCACTACGACGCATCGCGCAAAACTTCCGGCGACTGAACCTCGTGCTGTTCGTCATTCTGCCGCTACTGCTGTTCATGGGAAGCGCGCTGTTCCTCGGCGGTCGGCGGATCATCCAGCAGGAACAGGAACGGATCACCGTGGATTTCGAGCTGCTGACCCGCTACATGGCCGAACAGGAGGCCCTGCTCAAGCGCCTGCTCAGCGAGCCGGTGCTCGAGGACACCAGCGTCCCCACCAACTCGGTGCGCACCTTTCGGCCCATGGAGCCCGCCCATGCCTTGGGCATGGCCCTGTTCCAGGGCACACCGTCGGCGGTGGACACCCCCTTTACCCTGGTCTGCGAGGACCTCGAGCACTGCCCACTGAACAATGACCGGGCCGCGGGGCTCGGGCGCTACCTGGCGGACCTGTATTCCAGTTTCTGGGTGCGCTCCAGCTTTCCCGCCTCGGTGCTGCTGGTGGTAGACGCCGGCACCGGCACCACCTTCACCGTGCCCACCATCGGCAGCAGCCTGCCCCAGTTGCCTGCGTCCCTGGTCTTGGCCAGCATCAACGCGATACGCACCAGCGCCCCCCGCAGCGACGGCATCCACTGGATCCGCCCGAAGGGCTTTGCAGAGCACATGATCGCCGTCGTCCCGCTGCACAACCTGGCCCTCGGCGACGGGGTCGAGAGCGGCAACGCCTTTGCCGCCGCCCTCACCCACCGCCAGCGCATCAATGTCTTTGCCCGGCCGCAGCAACGGTACTTCTACGATGCCTTCTGGCTGCAAAGCCGACGCGACGGCCTGCTGATGGGCGAATCCCCCTTGCCCACGACCATCAGCCGCGGGATCAACCTGCGCAGCGACGGCCTGCTGTTCCGGATCGACGATGCTGGCGCGAACTGGACCGGCTATTACCTGCTGAGCTACCGGACCCTTTTCCTTGGCCACCCCTGGCCCCTGCTCGGCGTCCTCCTCCTGCTGCTGCTCAGCCCCCTGGCCGGCCGCGTCTATGCCCGCTGGTACCAGCGACGAGTGATACTCCCGGCGCAGCGGGCCCACACCGAACTGGTGGAAAGCGATCAGTTCAGCCGTACCTTGCTGGAGACCACCCCCGTGGCCCTGTGCGTGCTCAGCCGCGAGCACAGCCACGTGGTCTTCGCCAACCACCTGGCCCTCACGTGGTTCTGCGCCCGGACGGGACGGGAGCTCAGTGACAGCGGGCTGGAGCCTTCGTTGTTGGAGCGCATCAGCCAGGCCAGGGAGCCCGGCGAGGTCGAGAACTACCAGAGCCGCGACGGCCGTTCGTTCTACATTGCCTACACGCCGACCCGCTACCGCAACCAGGAAGTGCTGATCTGTGCCTTTGCCGACCTCAGTGCACGGGCCCAGATGGAACACCAACTGACCCAGGCGAAACAGGCGGCCGACAAGGCCAACAGCGCCAAGTCGGTGTTTCTCGCCACCATGAGCCACGAGATCCGCACCCCACTGTACGGTGTCCTCGGCTCACTGGAACTGATGGGCCTGACCCACCTGGACGGCGAGCAGCAGCAGTTGCTCGAACGCATCCAGGTGTCTTCCGGGCTGCTGCTGCAGATCATCAGCGACATCCTCGACATCACCCGCATCGAATCCGGCCAGTTGTCCCTGAGCCGCCAATCGTTCGATCCACGGGCCCTGGTGCAGCGCTGTACCGCCAGCTTCATCGACAGCGCCCGGAACAAGGGGCTGCTGCTGTTTTCCCTGGTCGATCCGACGCTGCCACCGGCCCTGCTCGGCGATGCCGGGCGGATCAGCCAGATCCTCACCAACCTGATCAGCAACGCGGTCAAGTTCACCCACTCGGGGCAGGTGATAGTCCGTGCCCGCGCCGAACAGGCCAGCCAGGGGCAGGTCATGCTGTGCCTGCAGGTGGCGGACACCGGCATCGGCATTGGCAAGGAAGAACAGGAGCAGTTGTTCATCCCCTTCTATCAGATCGATGCTCACTCCCACACCGTGCATGGCGCCGGCCTGGGCCTGTCCATCTGCGCCAGGCTGGCGGCTTTGATGCACGGGCAGATCCGCGTGACCAGCGAGCTGGGGCTGGGCAGCAGCTTCTCCCTGCAGCTTGCACTGCCGGTGGTGGCCGAGCCTCTCACCGAGCCTGCGCCAGCACTCGATGGCGCCCGGGTCCATGTGCAAAGCCCCCATCACGAACTCACCCGCAACCTGTGCCAATGGTTGGAAAAGTGGGGAGCCCGGGCCACGCCCCTTGACGGCTCGACTCCCGGGCCCCATGACCCGGGGATCCTTCTGCGGCTGTTCGACGACAGCTGCGAACCCGCCGAGGACCTGGACACGGGCCTGATCCGAATCGACCTCGCCAGCCATGGCCAGGCCTCGGGGGCAGGCCTGGCCGAAGCCTGTGGCTTCGACGCCATTGGCCGCCTGATCGAACGCACCCTGGGGCGCGAACCGCGCAATGCCGCGGGCCCCGAGGAACAGGCCCTGGACCTCGCGACCCTGCCGCCGCTGCGCCTGAACGTGCTGGTGGCCGAAGACAATCCGATCAACCAGGCAACCCTGAGCCAGCAATTGCAGCAACTGGGCTGCCACAGCACCCTGGCTGCCGATGGCGCACAAGCCCTCGACCTGTGGCGGGTGGGCGACTATGACCTGCTGCTGACCGACGTCAACATGCCCCGCATGAACGGCTACGAACTGGCCAGCGCCCTGCGCGCCGCGGGGGATGACCGTCCCATCATCGGCATCACCGCCAACGCCATGTGCGAAGAGGAAACCCGCTGCCAGGCCGCCGGCATGGATGCCTGGCTGGTCAAGCCCGTCCCCCTGCAGACCCTGCGCGCCAGCCTGGCCCGGCTGTCCAGCCTCGATGCGGCGCTGGACGATCAACCCCCGCTGCCCTTGCCAGCATCGCCTCCCTCAGCGCCCCCCGGGGCCTTGCCGGGGAACCTGCGGGAGCTCTTCGTCAGCACCATGACGGTCGATCTCGAACAATTGCACCAGGCGCTCGACAGGCAGGACTACGAACGCCTCTTCCAGCTGCTGCACCGGATCCGTGGATCCCTGGCCGTGGCCGGCTACCCGGCGCTGATCCAGCAGCTGGAAGCCCTGGAACAAGGCCTGCGCCAGAGTGGTTTGACGGCCACCAAACGCACGCATAGCCTGGCGCTGCTGCACGCCTTGCAGGACATCAGCCAGCCCGACTGACCGCTCGCACTTCCCGCACCTCTGCGTATTTCCTATAGAAAAATGGATCGTGTCCACCATGAAAAAAATCCGAGTTGCCTTGGCCGACGATCATCCCGTAGTGCTCGCTGCCGTCAGCGACCTGTTGAACAAGACCCGCGAATACCAGGTGGTGGCTGCCGTGACCACCCCCAGTGCCCTGATCCAGCAACTCTCGGACGACCCACGGATCGACGTGGTGATCACCGACTACTTCATGGAGGGCGACGAGATATTCGGCGACGGCATTCGCCTGGTGACCTACCTCATCCGCCACTTTCCACGGGTCCAGGTGCTGGTGCTGACCATGATGTCCAACCCGATGATCGTCGCCGCGCTGTACGACATCGGCGTGCGCTCGGTGCTGCTCAAGCGCCACGACATGAGCGAGTTGCTCTGCGCCCTGCAGAACGTCCGGCTCGGGCGCATCCACCATCCGCCGAGCCTGCAGCAGCACGAGCCGCACAATCCGCCGCTGCGCTCCATGGCCGACGGCCTGCGCAGCCTCACGCCCAAGGAGTACGAGGTGCTGCGGCATTTCGTGCGGGGCGAGTCGATGATGCAGATAGCCGCCAACCTCAAGCGCAGCGTCAAGACCGTCAGCGCGCAGAAGATCTCGGCGATCCGCAAGCTCAGCCTGGACAGCGACCAGGCCCTGGTAGCCTTCTGCCTGGAGTCCGGCGAGTTCCAGTAAGGGCCTGAAGCAGGCCGATGCCTCCCTTGCTCGCTGGCGATGCCTGCGCCCGGGCCGGCCAACGGCGGGTGAGCGCACTCACCTGGACGTGGGCAGCCCGATCGCCACGCGGCTGGTGGCCTTGACCTCGCGCAGGGCCAGGCTCGACTGGATCGAGGCAATGCCGGGCTGGCGCCTGAGCACCTGCTCGACAAAATCGCTGTAGCTGTCCAGGTCCTGGGCCAGCACCTGCAGCAGGTAGTCGGCGTCGCCGGTGATCTTGTGACAGGACTGGACCTCGGGCAGGCGCATGATCACCTCCTCGAAGGCGTCGGGGGTCTGGTCGGAGTGAGTGGCGAATCGCACATGCACGAACGCCAGGATGTCCAGCCCCAGCAGGCGTCGGTCGAGGTTGGCCTGGTAATCCCTGATCACCCCCTCCTCCTCCATGCGCTTGCGCCGGCGCCAGCAGGGCGTGAGGCTCAGGGACAGGCGCTCGCTGAGCTCGGCATTGGAAATGCTCGCGTCCTGCTGCAGCAGCGAAAGGATCGCCAGGTCGGTATCGTCCAGGCTTACCTGCCGAGTTGTTTTTTTCATATCAGGCCACCAACGGGAAAAATATTACCCAAATCTCTCATTTCCCAAGAACAAAAAGCAAAGAAATCGCAGCCATGCCGGAACAAAATATTTGCACCGGACAATAACAATGGATGCGTTCAGCATGCTTACCGTCTTCAGCGAGTCCCATCGCCTGCACCATGGCACCGAGTTGAAGGATGGCGTTCTCAAGCCGTCGTTCGAGCAACCCAGCCGGGCCGATACGGTCCGCGACCGAGTCAGGCACGTGGGACTCGGCGAGATCATCGCGCCGCGGCGCTTCGAGCGTTCCTGCTACGTCGCCGCCCACAGCGAACGCTACGTGGCCTTCCTGGAACATGCCTGGAGCGAATGGAGCGCCAGCGGCCGCCGCCATGACGCCCTGCCCCTGGTGTGGCCGGTGCGCGACCTGGCCAACCAGCAGGTGCCCGAAGTCATCGACGGCAAGCTCGGCTTTTTCGCCATGGATGCCGGCTCGCCGATCACCGCCACCACCTGGGAGGCCGTATGTACCAGTGCCGACATCGCCCTCACCGGCCTGGCCCTGATCGGCGAAGGCCAGGACAGCGCCTTTGCCCTGTGCCGCCCGCCGGGCCATCACGCCGCCCGGGAATACATGGGCGGCTACTGCTACCTGAACAACGCCGCCATCGCCGCGCAGCACGCCATCACCCAGGGCGCCCGGCGAGTCGCGGTGCTGGACGTGGACTTCCACCACGGCAACGGCACCCAGAACATCTTCTACGATCGCAGCGACGTGCTGTTCGTCTCGCTGCACGGCGATCCGGCCGTGTCCTACCCCTACTACTCGGGGTTTGCCGACGAGCGCGGCGCAGGGGCCGGCGAAGGCTGCAACCTGAACCTTCCCCTGGCAAAAAACACCACCTGGCCGCGCTACCGCGAGGCACTGACGCAGGCCTGCAAGCAACTGCGGGCGTTCGCCCCGGAGCTGCTGGTGGTGTCCCTGGGCGTGGACACCTTCAAGGACGACCCCATCAGCCACTTCCTTCTCGAAAGCCAGGATTTCCTCGCCATGGGCCAGGTCATCGCCAGCGTGGGCGTGCCGACGCTGTTCGTCATGGAGGGCGGCTACATGGTGGACGAGATCGGCATCAACGCGGTCAACGTGCTGCACGGCCATGCCGACCGCTAGCCCATCACAACCAGGCTTCCAGCCATTTTCAACGTTCTGACGAGAGGGAAATCAACATGACCTTGTTCATCGATGTCGATCACGCCGCGACCTTGTATTCACGCCTGGGCATTGGCCGGGCGATCCGCGAAATGGCCGGGTACATCCAGGCCGACTACCAGCGCTGGGACGCCTTCGAAAAATCCCCGCGCACCGCCAACCACTCGGCCACCGGGGTCATCGAGCTGATGCCCGCCGACGACGGCCGCCAGTACGCCTTCAAGTACGTCAACGGCCATCCGGGCAACCCCGCCCGACAGTTGCTGACGGTGATGGCCTTCGGCGTGCTGGCGGATGTCGACAGCGGCTACCCGCTGCTGCTCAGTGAACTGACCCTGACCACGGCAGTGCGCACGGCCGCCACCTCGGCCCTGGTGGCCCAGTCCCTGGCGCGCCCGGAGTCACGCTGCATGGCCTTGATCGGCAACGGCGCCCAGAGCGAATTCCAGGCCATCGCCTTCCATGAAATGCTCGGCATCAAGCAGTTGCGGATTTTCGACATCGATGCTGCCGCGTCCCGCAAGCTCAAGCACAACCTGCAGGCCTGGCCGGACCTTGAGGTCATCGTCGCCCACTCGGTGCGCGAGGCGGTGAAGGGCGCGGACATTGTCACCACGGTGACCGCGGACAAGGCTTACGCCACCATCCTCACCCCCGACCTGATCGAGCCCGGGATGCACCTCAATGCCGTGGGCGGCGACTGCCCGGGCAAGACCGAGTTGCACGCCGAGATCCTGCGCAGGGCCCGGGTGATCGTCGAGTTCGAACCCCAGACCCGTATCGAAGGCGACGTCCAGCAACTGCCCAAGGACTTCCCGGTGACCGAGTACTTCCGCATCGCCCAGGGCCTGGAGCCGGGCCGGCAAGGGGCCGAGCAGATCACGGTGTTCGACTCGGTGGGCTTTGCCCTGGAAGACTTCTCGTCCCTGCGCTACCTGCATGACCTGGCCCGGGAACACGCCATCGGCGAGCCGATCCACCTGGTGCCCACGCCGAGCGACATCAAGGACCTGTACCAACTGATTGCGCCGAGCCCTGAAGCATCGGTGGCGCCGGCAGCAAGCGTGCCGCGCCAGATCGCCGCCGGCTGACGGGCAGTTGAACCGGGCGCCCGGCACGGCGCCCGACTCACCGCAGCCCCCGACCTTGCTGCACCGAAACAACAACCCCTGCCCCCTCGTACCTGCTCCTGCCAAAACTCGACAACTATAAGACCAAGAGGTTTTGAGATGACTCCAGATCCGCTCCCGGCCCCGGCACGCCCGGCGCTGCAACGCACCCTGCACAACCGTCACATCCAGCTCATGGCCATGGGCGGCGCCATTGGCACCGGGCTGTTCATGGGCTCGGGCAAGATCATCGCCATGTCCGGCACCTCGATCATCCTGATCTACATGATCATCGGCCTGTTCGTGTACCTGGTGATGCGCGCCATGGGCGAGCTGCTGCTGTCGAACCTGTCGTTCAAGAGTTTCGCCGACTTCGCCGGCGCCTACCTGGGACCGCGCGCGGCGTTCTTTCTCGGCTGGTCCTACTGGCTGAGCTGGAGCGTGGCGGTGGTAGGCGATGCGGTGGTGGTGGGCGGCTTCTTCCAGTACTGGTTTCCCCAGGTGCCGGCCTGGATGCCGGCAGTGGCCATGATGCTGACCCTGTTCGCCCTCAATGTGCTCACGGTGAAGCTGTTCGGTGAAGTGGAGTTCTGGTTCGCCATCATCAAGATCATTGCCGTGGTCACCCTGATCGGCGTCAGCCTGGTGCTGATCGCCACGGCCTTCGTCTCACCCTCCGGCGTGACCGCCTCCCTGGGGCACTTGCTAGATCGCCAGGCAGCCTTTCCCAATGGCCTGCTGGGGTTCTTCGCCGGCTTCCAGATGGCGATCTTCTCCTTCGCCGGCACCGAGCTGATCGGCACAGCCGCGGCGGAAACCCGCGACCCTCACCGCACCCTGCCCAAGGCCATCAACGCGATCCCGCTGCGGATCATCCTGTTCTACGTGCTGGCCCTGGCCTGCATCATTGCCGTGACCTCCTGGCAGCAGGTGTCGCCGAACAAGAGCCCGTTCGTCGAGCTGTTCCTGATTGCCGGCTTCCCGGCGGCGGCGGGCATGGTCAATTTCGTGGTGCTGACCTCCGCCGCGTCCTCGGCCAACAGCGGGGTGTTTTCCGCCAGCCGCATGCTCTTCGGCCTGGCCGACCAGGGCAACGCCCCCCGCCTGTTCAAGCGCCTGTCGCGCCATAGCGTGCCGGTCGCCAGCCTGGCCTTCAGTGCCTTGCTGATGCTGCTGGGAGTCCTGCTGCTGTACATCGTCCCCGAGGTGATGACGGCCTTCACCCTGGTGTCCACGGTGTCGGCGATCCTGGTGATCTTCACTTGGTCGACCATCCTTGCGTCCTACATTGCCTACCGCAAAAAGCACCCGGAACTGCACGCCCGCTCGCGCTACAAAATGCCCGGCGGCGTGCCCATGGCCGGCTTCGCCCTGGCCTTCCTGCTGTTCGTCCTGGGGCTGCTGGCCCTGCGCCCGGACACCCGCCTGGCGCTGTGCGTGATGCCGGCGTGGTTCATCTGGCTGGGGATTGCCTACCGCCTGACGGCCGGGCGCAAGGGGCGGGTTCATGGTCAGGCGGCCTACCCGCGCTGAAGCGAGACAGTGCCAAGGATGGCACTTGCGCCAACGGCACTGGACGCAAAAACATCGACACACACCCTGCGGTCTTGCTCTACTTCCGCGCCATCCATGTCGCCAAGGAGTGCCAGCATGCAAGTCGCAGAACCCAGTTTTAAAGAAGTCTTGCGCAAGAGTCTCAAGCGCGTGCTCACCTACTGGGGCCAGATTGGCACAGTCATGGGCTTGGGCGCCGCCGGCTTGGGGTTGATCAGCCTGTACATGTACACCCGAGCAATTGGTCGCACCGACCTGTTCATGGCATCGGTCGATGCGAAATCGGCACTGGTGATCTGGCTGGTCATCGTGCTGGTGCTCATGAGCATGTTTGTGTTTCTGCTAACCGTCACCTCCCTGCTGTTCGGGATATCCACCAGCCTGTTTCACAGAACCCCGGAACGCCTGAAGGATGTGGTGTTGTGGCTGATCCCTCCGTTCCTGGTGGGATTCTCGGGATATGTCTTTATCATTTATTACGATCCTGGCTGGCTGCCGGAGTGGCAATCCCTGCTTGTGCTGCTGGCGCTGTTTCTGCTCAGTTGCGGAGGCCTGCTGTCACACCCTGGATTCAAACAGCTGATTAAAGAAAACCTGACGCCCACCAGAGACAAAACTGACTTTCTAGTGGTGTTGATGATCTGTCTGCTGGGCACGTTCTGCGCGGCTATTATCCCCATCCTGGTGATACTCAATGCCTACGTGAACGAAGTGAGCAGTGACTCTCCACACTACGTGGCAGTGTTGACGCTGCTGATACTGGTCCTGACGTTGCTGCCGGTGGTGATTTTCTACCGCAAGATCGGAAGCCTCTACAAACGGGTCCTGTATTCAGCCCTGTCGGTGGTAATGATTGCCCTGGCGGTTCTGTTTGTACTGCCCGGGGCCATGAGCCAGATCACCTACAAGGCGGCCGGGGGGCTGGATGTGCGCCAGGACGGAATCGAACGCTTCGTCCTGCTGGACGATCTCGAACTGCATGACCTGGACCCGCTGATGTGGAGTACCCGCCTGACCTCGCAGCGCCACCTGGAGATCCAGGGCTTTCAGCTGTTCTCTTTCGGTGAAACGCTGTTGATCTGTCCCAAGGGGCTACGCAGCTTACGGCTCAACCAGATGCACACCTATACCCGCCACTGCATCAAAACCCGCAACAGCGCAGTGAGCCGCAAACCGCCAGGCCCGCTGTACATCTCTAAACCGGCCTGTGCCAGCCTGGCGCCCCCTGCGGCATGCTGGAAGCCGCAGGGGTCCTGACCCTCACACTCTGACGGCCTGCAACACCGAGGCGTAGTTGGCCACCGCCATGCCGCCCATGTTGAACAGCAGGCCAAACTCCGGCGAGCGCGCGGGGAGGCCGATGGGCTCGCCGATCAACTGGCGAAAGCCCAAGGCGTGCATCGACACCCCGGTGGCGCCCACCGGGTGCCCCTTGGCCTTGAGGCCGCCGGAAAGGTTCACCGGCAGGCGTCCGTCGGCATTCACCCAACCCTCGTCCAGGGCCCGATGGCCCTCGCCCTTGGGCGCCAGGCCCATGGCTTCGTAGATCAACAACTCGGCGATGGTGAAGCAATCATGGACCTCGGCAAAACCCAGTTCGTCCAGGCTCACTCCAGCACCGTGCAAGGCACTCTGGATCGCCAGTTGCGGACCTTCGAAGGCCAGCACGTCGCGCTGCGACATGGGCAGGAAATCATTCACCTGGCTCAGTGCGCGAATCGCCACCTGACGGCGAAACGTTGCGGCGCGCCGGGGCGAGGCCAGGATGATCGCTGCCGCGCCGTCGCTGATCAGCGAACAATCGGTCAGGCGCAGCGGGTCGGCGATCAGCGGGTTGCTCGCCGACACGCTGTTGCAATGGGCAAAGTCCATGGCCCGGTGCATCTGCGCCAGGGGGTTGGCCATGGCATTGGCGTGGTTCTTCACCGCGATCGCCGCCATCGCCGCCAGCGGGCTCTGGTAGCGCTCGGTGTAGCGCTGGGCCACCTGACCGAAGAGTTGCGCAAAGCTCAGGCCGGCCTCCTGCGGATCGTTCTGGTAACCGGCACCGGCCAGGGCCCGGGTGACCTCGGCAGTGCTGTTGCTGGTCATCTTTTCCGCGCCCACCACCAGCACCAGTTCGGCGGCGCCGCTGCGGATCGCGTTGATCCCGGCCTGGATCGCCGCCGAGCCGGAGGCGCAGGCGTTCTCGCAGCGGGTGGCAGGTTTGAAGCGCAACTGTGGATCGGCCTGGAGCATCAGGGAAGCGGGAAAGCCGTCGGGCACCAGGCCGGAGTTGAACTGCCCGAGATACAACGCGTCGATCTGCCCGGCATCGATGGCGGCGTCCACCAGGACGTCGCGGGTGACCTCGACGATCAAGTCTTCCAGGCTGCCATCGAGGCGTCCGAAGCGGGTGTGGGCAGCAGCGACGATGCAAACGGATTCGTGGTTCATGCGCAGGCTCTCCTGTAGGTGTAGCGAGCAGTCCCTGAAATCAACCCGCGCCTGAATCGCACGGGGGGGTGGTCACTATGTATAGCAGCAAGTCCTGCCCGAGCCACGCCAGGGCACGGTAATCATCCCGGTCTCTGGTCGACGACCTGGACGGCAAGCAGCAGGCGCGCGGGTGGCGAACCATGCGCCACGCCATGGAAGCCCAACGCTCGCCTCCCAGAAAAAGGCTCCGGGGCAAAAGCCGCCCGGAGCCAGTATCGAAGACTCTGCCGACGGGCTCGCACCCATCGCCCATGGCGAGCACCCGGCATCCCCTAGCGTGAATGCCGGGCGCCGGGAGTCAACTGAGCAACGGCGCTCCCGGCTCCTCCTCAGCCATCAGCCATACCCCTTCGAGCCAAGCTTGCGGCCCCTCGCCTTCCAGGCTGAAACCCAGGCTGACCAGTTTTGCTTGGGCCTCGCTGCTGCCCAGTTCCACTTGCGCGATCCCGGCCTGATCCAGGTCCACCGCCTGTACCCCCAACTGGCCGCTCTGATCGCTCCAGGTCAGGTTGAAGCGACCACTGCCCGACAAGGTCAGGCGACTACGGCGCGACAGTGGCAAAGCCGGCGTGACCGGCAAAGTCATACCGCTGCGCAATTGCTCCTGGCTCAGGCGGATGCAGCCATCCTGCGCCGCCACTCCCAGGTCGAGCCAGGCCTGGCTGATCCGCGTGCCTGCCAGCTCATCCCGCAAGCCCCGCGCCTGCAGCAGCAGGGCATCCAACTCCGTCAACAGCCGATCCCTGAGGGACGGCAACTCTGGCACAGGCGTCGGCGTCACCTCGCGCAACACGCTCTTGAGCAGCCCCTTGGCCTGCTCCACTAGGTCGCTGGTATAGAACGCCAATTGGCCAAACGGCGGTGACAGCTGGTCCGCTGCCGGGCCCGGGCCGGCCCCCTGGCGTTGCAGATAGCCCTGGACCCTCTGGCTGTCCCAGCACGAACCGAGAACCCGCGCCAGTTGCTCGGTGCTCAGGCCTGCCAGCCCGAGGAACAGCGCCAACCAGGAAACGCTGGTGTCCAGGGCCTTGAGCTCAGCGACACAATCCATAGGGATGCGACGGTTGTAAGTGGCGATCCACTGCTGCCGCACCTGCTGGTTGAGTTGCCCCAGGGCGGCGAACAGCGCATTGTCCTGCTCCAGCAACCGGGCGCTGATCAAGCGGTTGTTCTGCAACGTCAACTGCACCAGGCCAATGCTCCGACCGGCGAATACCATGCCCAGCTGGCGCTGCGAGTCGTCGCCAGCCAGGTACAGATCGCAGGCGCCCAAAGCGTGCCCCAGGGCCAGGGTCCGGCCGATTTTCTGCAGCCGCCAATTGCCGGCGGGGGCATTGAGAAACGCTTGCACGGCGGCCAGGTCATCGTCACGACGCTCGGGGCGATCGCTGGCAACGGTCTCCGATACCAGCTCGGTCAAGGCCAGGCGGGCAAAGCGATCGAACATCAGCGGCAACAGGTAGGGGGTCTGTGTCAGGCGCTCGGTGGGCAGGCGCAAACTCTGGCCAAACTCACGCACCGCCACCCTCTGGCAGGCACCGTGCAAACTCAGCGCTCGATCCAGGTACTGGTTCAGCAAATGCTCGAAAAAGTCCGTGTTGCCAGGCAGCTCGAGCAGAAACTCGCGGGACTTGGCCACCGGTGACTCCACCAGCTCCAACACCGGCCCCATCACGCTGAGCGGGTTCTCCAGCCAGGGGGCGTACCACGACTGCATGCGCACATAGTGCCGGGCCAGGGGCAAGGCGACGACAGTCGAACGCCAGACCTTGCTCGAACGGTCGTAAGAATCGGACTGCTGAGTCGAGTAATAGAACGCGAAACACTCAGCGAAATGTTCGGTGGCCTGGGTCTGGGCACTGTCCATCAGCGCCGCCGGGTCAAAGCTGTCGAAGCACAGTTCGGCCAAGGGCTGCGCAATGCCCCCGGCGAGCAGCTTGTGGCGCAGGCCGCTGTCCAGGCGATCACGCAGGGCCTGCAAGCGTGCCGGATCCTGGCGCAGCGCGAGCAACGCGCTGGGCTTTCCTTGTTCCCGCCCGGCATTGCTCAGAATGACGTCGATTTCCTCAAGGTCGGCCAGCATCTGGGTATTCATCAAGGCACTGAGTCCGGCCAGGTCGGTTCTCAGTTCCCGGTTCGACAGCGCCATCCGGTTGGCCAGGTCGTCGTGGCTCCAGACGATGCTCGCCAAGGTCTGCTGGGTCGCCGAACGCAGCTCTGCGCGGCTCATGCGAAAGCCGCTTACCAGCGCATTGTTCAGGTGCTCCAGGGAACTGCCGAGCTGGCTCGACATTTCATCCAGCTGACGCTGCAAACCATCGAAACGTGCGTCCATCTGATGATTGAGAATACTCACCTGCTGGCTCAATCCCTGCAACTGCTGCATCACCCGATCCAACTGCTTGCTGAGGTTTTCATAGACCTGGGTGAGCTGCTTGGAAATGGCCTTGGCCGCTTCCAGGTAAGGATCAGGCTGGGGATTGAACATGTTGAACAGACTGACCGCGATGTTGAACACCGCACCGGCGATCCCCATGACCCCGCCCAGCTTGCTGCCGCCCTGGAACGCCTGGAAGGCATTGGCCACCGCCTTGATGGTGTCCACCGCCACCACCGCAATACTCACGGTGATGTCGATGTAGTCCATCACCTTGTTGAAGGTGCTCTTCTCATCACCATCGCCCATGCACAGGTTGCCGATCATGCGGGTGAAGCGTGAAGCACTGCCGATCCCTTCCAGCACTTCACGGGACTGGTCGAGGCTGTCATTCCACTTTTTTAGGGTCGCCTGGCGCTCCTCCCATTTGCGCACTGACGGGTCGCAGGAGACTTCAAGCGCGCGTTGTTCCTTCAAACGCTTCAGGTCGGCGTTTTCCTTGTCCAACTCGCTCTTTTTCTGCTTGATCAACTGCTCCTTTTCCTCGACCTGAGTGTCGATGTAGCCCTTCTTCACGCCGTCGTCCAAATAGCGCACGTCGCCGACACCACCGGCGGCCTTGTAGGCGGCGTTAATCGAGTCAGTGCTCATGGGGTCGTATTTCAGGGGCGCCATCTGCTTCTGTGTCTGCGCCTGAAATGCATCGAATCCCCGATAGCTGAGCAACAGCGCATCCTGCGCCGCGTTGATCTGCGAGCTCAGTGGATGGCTGCTTTCGACCCGGTCGAAATTGCGCTTTTTATTGACCTCGAAGTTGTCCTTGCCCGGCTTGGACTTGTCCACCATGCTCGCCCCGGCCTTACGCACCTGGGCGATGTAATCCTTGGTACCGCCAAAGCTCGGGGCCGGGTCCGTGCCTGGCAGTGGCAGCGAACCGGGTACCTGCCCTGGCAGGTCCAGCGCATGGCCAGAACCGCCATAGCTGTCGCTGAGCCGTTCATCGTTGCCCGCGGGGCCACCGGGCGCACAATCAAAAGACCAGTTGGCCCGGGCCAGGGACATGCCCAACGGGTCCTGCGGTGGCGACCAGGGGAGCGGGGCCTGGCGGCTGAGAAAATCCGTCGCCTGAGCCTCGCTCATGGGCGGTTGCACCGTAGCCACCAGCAACGCGCGGATGGCCCGGTGCGCTACATCCGAAGAGTCGCCATCCAGCTCCCTGCCGCTGCCGGCAGCGGCCACGCCAACGCTCTCCAGGTACTGCTCAAGCAGTTTCACCAGCTCGGGTGACCAGGTCTTGAGCTGGGTGACCAGCAATTGCCCGGCACGCGGATACAGGGTCAGGAAGTCCTTGGTGTCCTGGGGCAGGTCGGCCAGCGACAGCTCGCCTTTTACACACAACAAGGCGCCCGGCTGCGGTGCCGCGAGCGCGGCGAGCTGATCCAGCAGTTGCTTGTGCTGCAAGGCCCCGAGGGGTTGCTCCAGGGCCAGATCGAGCACTGCCTGGAAAATCTGCCGCCCGCGATCATAGAGCGCCTGGTCGTACCGGGCTTCCCCGCTCAGTCCCGGCGCGGTACGCCGGCTGGCATCGCGCAGCCACTGTGGCCACTGCACCGGCACCTGCTGCCCTGATGCCACACAGGCGGCCAGGGCCTCATCCAGCGCCTGTGGATTGGCATAAGTGCGGCCCTGCAAGGCCTTGACCGGCGTCGCCAGCTCCGGGTGCTGCCCTTGCAAGAGTTCCAGGCACTCGTCATCGATCACAAACACCGACAGCAGGTTCTGGATACGGTCGGCCAGGCTCGGCAACAACAGGTAGACGGCGATCGCCATCCGCGCCGTCAGCAGCGGATAGCTCAACAGGAACTGGCGCTGCGAAGCTTCGAGCCAGTCGAGCGTGAACCCCTGCTTGAGCACCGGCAGGCAGTTTTGCGCCGGCAGTACCGCGCTCAGCGAAGCCGGCAGCAACTGCGCAAGGACCTCCTCCTGCAACAGCCGGTTGTGCACCGCCGCGTCATCCGGCTGGCACAAAGGGGCGCCAGCGCTGAGTAACAAGGCCGCGGTCGCGGTCTGCCGGCTTTGCAGCGCCTCGGCCAACAAGGTTCGGCCTTGGCCACTGCTCAGGTCCGCCGGGGCGCCGTCGCTCAGCCACTGCTCCAAGGTGGCGCTGCGCCCGCGCCGAGCCAACCAGTGCAAGGACGTGCGGGCGTCCTTGTCCATGGCCTGCCACGGGGTGAATCGCCACTCCTGGACCTGAGGCCAGCACGGGAACCCCAAGCGCTGCAGGCTCTGCCCCTGAGCCAGCAACAGGCTGCCATCGGCCAACAGCGTCATGGCCTGGGTGTCCGGCAGGGTCAATTGCTGGACAACCTCGAAGGCTCGTCCGGCTTCCACAGCCCGCCACAGCACCAGCCGGTTGCGCGCCAGGAGGGCGAAGCCGCCGTTGGACAATACCAGGCAATCGAGCCAATCGAGATCCTTGATGTTCCATGGCAATCGGCTCTGCTCAAGGCGCGGGAGTTGCCCTGCGGCCCCCTGCAACTGCCACAGGATCAGTTCCCCGGACTTGCCCCAGGCCAGCAGCCGGCCATCGAGCAGAGGCCACAGCGCCCGTTGCTGCTGCGCCGCGCCACTGAGCGTCTGCAGCTCACACCCGACCGGCCACAGCAGCACCTCACCATTGCCGCTCACCAGCACCACGTCACCATTGGGCAAGGGTGCCAGGCAGGCGATAGCCGAGGGACAGTGCCGCTCCTGCTCGCTCCAACCGGCCTCGTCGAACCACCACTGGAGCACATTGCCCTGGTGCAGCAGCACCACGCCCCGGGTGCCGATCGGCACCACCTGAGTGACCTCGGACAGTTTGTGTTCCAGATGAAAAGCGCCGTCGCGCTGACTCAGGACCTGTACCCACTGGCCATCCTGATGCAGCACCAGCCAGCCGTTTCCCAGGGGCAACAGCCGGGCCGAAGCACAAGCCACGCCATAACTGCGACGGTGCTCGAATTCCTTCTCGCCACGGGCCGTGAGTAGCGACAGAACCTTGCTGGTACACACCAGCACGGCCGCAGAGGGCAACACCCCCAGGGCGAGAATCTGACCACTGCCCAGTGGCTGGCAGACCGTCTGCGCGAGCGCGCCATAATCCTGCACCTGGCTGGACACCCTCGGGGCCACCAGCTCGTGGCTCTCACGGGCGGCGCTCAACCAGGGATCCTGCTCCTGTTCGAGCAAAGGCATGGCAGTGGCCGGGTGGCATTGACGCAACTCGTCGGCGATGGCTGCGATCAGCGAGTCGGCGCGATGCACCTCCACGTCCCCGGACAGGTCCCAGATCATCACCCCGCCAAATTGCTGCTCCAGGGCGTAGCGCACTTTCTGCCGCAAGGAGCGCGGATCGTCATAACTCAGCGACAGGCCATACCGGGTGCCGGAAGCACTGCGGTAGGCGAACGGCGCCTTGGCGGTAGGCTCCAGGGCGGGCACGAAAACCATCCCGGACCACCCCAACTGGGGTTGTTTGAGTTCTTGCGGCCGATAGCCGCCAACCTCCCGTGCCGCGACAATATCCCGGTAGAGCACTGCACCGGCTTTATCGGCCCCGGCCTTTAGGGGTATGACGTTTTGGTCGGAGACCTGCGGACAGAGCAGCCCCTTGTTGTGATCGTCCGCCCCCTCCACGAACACCAGTTGCCCATAACCCGCCAGGCCGAGGTTCAGTTGCCGCCGCGTCAGACAGTTCTCGGCCACCAGGTGCAGGTAGGTATTGACCGTACTCTCAAGGCAAAAGGTAGGGTCGATGCCCGGTGTCGAGGTGGCCGGAGCCTTCATCGGCGTGTTGAACCAGGAAGTGCTCGACCATGTGCCACAGTAGTCGTAGCTCATGATATTGACGTGATCGACCACCGCACCGATGGCTCGCCACTGCTCGATGTCAAAGGCATTGACCTTTCCCGCTGAGGCCGCGGCGGCAATGGACAGGCTCTTGCTGCCCAAGGCCTTGCGCAAATCCCGGGCCAGCTCGACAAAGGCCGCAGCATCCGCAGCTCCCGGGTACTCCCAATCCACTTCAAAACCGTCGAAGCCCAGGGTGGTGACCGCCGTATTGGCCGACTCCGCCAGGCGCGCGCGCAGCAGCGGGTCCTTGGCGATCCGCCGAAATTGCGCGGCGAAAGGCGCCACGTCCTTTTGCGCAGCGAAAGCCTTGCTCAGCAAGCCCACCAGCTCGAGGATCTCATCGTCGACATCGGCAGATTCGCCTGGCTCGATCTCGCGCCCCAGATAGCGTTCGCCATGCTCATGCAACCACCGGTACAAGCCTCGCTTGGGGGCATCCTGATCAAAGAGCCCGGTGGGGTCGCTCCCGCTGAAGAAATATGCGAAGGGAGCATGATCGATCAACAACGCCGGATTCTGGTTGTAGAACAACGCCCATTGGTCACTGTTCTGCACATGGAAAATCTGGAAGATGCCCTGCCTGGTACTGGCCCCAGGCAACTGCGTCGGGTCCTCCAGCAGGTAGAAGTGCACCGGTGGGCACTTCGGCCAGCCACCAACGATCAACGAGATCTGCAGGCTGGGATTGAGTTCCTTGATGAACTGCAACGCGGCGATCTGATAGTTGTCGGCCCATTCATCACTGCTGATCAGGCTGCCATCACCTTGCAGCGCCATCATTCCATAGGAAATGCAGTTGACTTGATCCAAGGGAATATCGGTGACGAAGTAATTGCGCTCGAACATGAAGTAGTTGGCGTAGTAACCCACCAGGCGCCGCGTCAGGTCCTTGGACCTGGCCTTGCCGGCCATCGTGCGGTCCAGCGTGCGTCTCTCGGTGTCGTCTTTCACCAGGACCAGTGCCTGCAGCGCAAGATCCTCGTCGCGATTGAGATTGTTCCTGGAGGCCTGGGTCTCGCCGGCAACCTCTTGCGGCCTGAGTACCCGCGTCACCGACATTTTGGGCAGGTATTGCACACCCGCAACCGGAGAACGGATGGGCAAGCCATAAAAGGAGTTGGCGCAGGACAGGCTGACCTGCTCGTAAGGCCCTATTTCCAGCAGATTGTCTTTGGCGTAAGTCAGCCGGAAGACAAAATGCGTGGGTTTTTCCTCACGCGTCATCTGGATGCCGGGCCGGATCATGCCCTGGTTCCAGGAGCAGAAGAACTCTTCATACAGCTGGCTGACCGTCATGCCGATGGGCACTGTTACCTGGCCAATCGATACCTGGCCCTGGATCAGAAAACGCAGGTACTTGATTTTATCGTCGGTGGAAGGCTCGAAGTCCGCGGCCTGGTGCATCCAGCCGCGGGTTTCAGTGGTCAGGTTGCGTCCCGGCGCACGTCCGATGAACACATTGGTTTCAATCCTCACCTCCTGCAACGTGATCGTGGTGTTGCCAGCGTTGTAGAGATAGTAGGTATCTACGCCCTTGCTCTTCTCGAATAGAAACTGCAATCCATTGCTCGACTGTGCTTGCATCTAGCTGCTCCTGACCGGGGTATTGGTCGCCACGCGAGTGCGCGCGACACTGACTACCGGAACTAGAACGCTGCAATTGAGCCGTTGTGATGCTGCTTTGCCGGGCGAAGCAGACGAAGTACCGCGCCGGCCTCTACTCCAGCATCGCCCGGGCATCCAGGCGCAGCACGCGCAAGGGCTCGAGCGCGGTGCCCTGCAGGGATTCGCCGCGATAGAGGGCCTGATTGGCCGCAGCCATTTCGGCGCTGCGGTCGGCAACCATTTCGTAGGTCTTGCGCGACAGGATCTTGCTCCAGCCGTTTTCAAAGGTGTTGTAGGCCAGGGTCAGCGCGGCGGTGAAATAGTGCTGGCTGGACACCGGAACCCGTACCTCCTGGCCCGCCTCATCCAGGGCGATGAAGTGATTGGGCAGGTGTTTCACCCCCAGGCGCTTGAGCACTATCCAGGAGAACGCCGAAGGCACGAAGACCGTGAGCTTTTGCGCAGCAATGGGCGAGTAGCCACGTTCCAGCAGCAACTGGACGATCTCGTCTTCGCTGGCCTCGGGGTGGCCCGCCATCAATTCCAGGGCGTCGAGCACGCCCTGGTGGGCGCTGTCGTGGTCCAGGCAGCAACTGCAGTCTGGCGAGTGTGAATCGTCATGCATGATCGGTCGATGATCCCTATCGGTAATTGAGCGGGCGCAGGATAAACCTTTCAGCCGCTCTACGACCAGCGTGACAGCACCCTGCACAGCCGTTGAATCCGACGCGGAATAAAAATCATTATTGCCTTGCTCGAGGCGCTGTACGCATGTACAGTTTGCATAAATGCATATCAATGCATTTATGCATAGCGATACCCCAAAGCCCATGCCTCTCCACCCTGGATCGGCGCCTTTGGGTATCCACATAAGCTCTCAGCAAAGGTTGATAAACAATGGAAATAGCCCCTACCTTCATCTATGCAAACCCGTCCTACGACTACGGCAGTACTCGAATTGGTTTTATCAGGGTCAACCTGGGCCGGATCAGTCCCGGCAATGAAATCATCGATAGAACCATGGCCGAAGCGCAAAGCTGGCCCAGCCATGACTCCTATGTGGACATCGGGGTCGACTGGGTCACCTATCTGCCCCTGCAATACCTGGAAGCCAGGGGGGAAATTGAAGCCAACGCCAAGTGGGAACTGGAACATCTGGACCAGAACCTGCAAACCGATATCAACGCCCTCAGAAGCGCGGCAGGCCTGGCGGCCAACCCGTCCCCAATCGATCAGATCAAGGTCTCGATTCCCATCCTGCAGCAATTGCTCAAGGAACAGTCGGAGCGACTGGAGCAGGCCAAGCAGCAATTGGCCAGCCTGCCGCAGCAGAACTACCTGGCACGAACCAAGGAGAACGTCGTCAAGGACATTCTCAAGGGCGACGGGGAAAACCTGTCCGAGGTCATGGACAACGAAATGGCCGGCCTTACCTTGACCCACAACGTTGCCTCCCTGAACGCTTCGATCCAGAACCTGAACGCCCGCCTGGGCAACTTCGAGGCAGCCAAGACCCTGACGTTCGACAGCACCCTCGAAGACGTGATGAGAGCCAACCAGATCAATACCAAGGAGCGGGTTGCCGCATTTGTTGCACAGGCCGGGCATGAATCGTTGAACCTGACCCGGGTCACGGAGAACCTCAACTACAGCGCGGCAGCGATCATGAACTCCTGGCCCAATCGTTTCACCCCTGCTCAAGCGCAACAGGTGGCCTACCAGCCCCAGCAGATTGCTGAAATTGCCTACGGTGGGCGAATGGGCAATGACCAGCCTGGAGATGGTTTCAAATACCGGGGACGGGGTTATTTTCAGATCTCCGGAAAAGCGATGTACCAGTCGGTAGGACAAGCCCTGGGGCTGGACCTGATCAACCACCCGGAGCTGCTGGAACAACAACCTCACGCCGGTAACTCTGCTGGCCTCTATTGGAGCAACAACAACTTCAATGCAAAAGCCGATGCCGGCAACTTTGTGGGCATCACCCAGGTCATCAATGGCGGCCAAAACGGCGCTGCGGATCGCACCAGCCGCTACAACGCGGTGCTCAACGCACTGAATGCTGTTAAATAGCCGGGCTCGATCGCCCCACACCAGCGCTGAGGGCCGCGGGTTGATCTAGACCCCGGCCATCACCTGCGGGCTCCCGCCGTTCAGTACTCGGGAGCCCGTCTGGCGTTCTAGTGCCGCAAACGCGCCAGGGCTTTCCTGCCCGGTTCCGCCAGCAAGGGTTGCACTTGCGCCCAGGTGAACGACCGATCCAGTTCACAACCATCACCATAGGCCGGCGTCGTCAGCCGGATGCCCTGACGATCGAACGTCAGGTTGTAGCTGTCATTCTCGGCAAGGGCGCTACAGCCCTCTGCGACTTCGACCTGGGAAGCCAGCCACAGCCGCAGTTTGTCTGGCAGTTGCACGCTGCCCGAGTAAGCATCGTGCCACTGGAACTTCGCGCCGAACCAACTCCAGGGATCGACCTCCTCTGCACTGGACAGATCCCAGGTATGAAAACCCCAACTGATGCCATTGCGCCCGGTCCCGGCGGCCCACTGATAGAACCTGAATGTCACCCAGTTCTCCGAGCGGTAGTAAGGCGAGACGACACGTTCATCGACCTCGACCTTGGCGTAGTTCAACAGCGATTGCCGGAGTTGCTCGTAAAAGGTCTGCGCCTGCCCGGGATAGCTGGCCAGCCTCGACAAGTCCGCATTGACCTTCGCGATCACGTCCCCCTCTCCCACCAGCACCATGACCTCCTGGCCATAACGCTCCCTGCGCTCATAGGGATAACCCGCTACGTCACGACGGCTGAGCCGGGTGTTCGACAACGCGGTTTCCACCGGTTTGCGAAAGGCCTCACTGGCACAGTTGTCCGCGCTGCTGGAGCCGCTTTGTCGCAGCAGGCGCAGGCGCTGTTCATGGCCGTCGACACTCGCCGTTCTGGCGGCGTTCAATACTCCCGACTCAGCGACCTTGAACATCCAGCGCGCCTTGTTCTCCGGCTCGCTCCAGACACCCGCGTCGCGAACCAGCCCCAGTGCTTGCACAGTCGCAAGGTCCAGCTCGTACCAACCCGCCGTGGCCGGCTCTGAAGAGTTGAAACACAGCCTGATTTGCTTGCCGTCAAGAACCCCCTCCCAGACTCCGCTCAATCCCGTATCGGCAACCGCCGCCGTGAGGAAAAAACTGCTGAGAACGATACATGCCAAGGGTTTGAACATATGAATCGACAACTCCTCAAGAGACCTGGAACGCGGCTCGCCTGCATGGCCTTGGCTTGCTGACAGATCGGCGATGGGCAAAGGAGCGATCATACCTGCCCTGAAGTGCGTGACGTTCAGTGTTTAAACCCATCAAGGGCTTGCCCCCCCTTCACTAACGGCTCGTCACCGTGATCGGCGGTCGGCACCTGCAGCGTGCAGACCTTGCCCTGATCCAAGGGCCTCTGCGCCTGCCGTCGACCCGAAGCCGGGGCCAGCGACACGGACTGTATCAGCGCCTTTACATTGTCCGACAATCAATGGCAAGTCCCCGGCTGCACGGGGCGAAACCGCCGATGATGGCAAACTGGAATTTCGCTGGAACTGAACAATACTACGTCGCCAACGGGCCTCTCTGCCCGCCTTCCAGCGAAAAGGAATTCAGCATGAGCACTCAAGAACTCGAACTCGATGTCGCGGTGGTTGGCGGGGGTGCGTCGGGCACCTACAGTGCCTGGCGCCTGCAGCATGAACAGGGTGAAAAACTCCGGATCGGCCTGTTCGAATACAGCGCGCGCATCGGTGGCCGGCTGTTCAGCATCAACCTGCCGGGCCTGCCCAACGTGGTCGCCGAAGTCGGCGGCATGCGCTACATCCCCGGCCCCGGGGGCCATGTGCTGGTGGACAGCCTGGTCAAGCAACTGCGCCTGCCGAGCCAACCCTTCCCCATGGGCGCACCCGCGCCGGTGGGCTCGAAAAACAACCTGTTCTACCTGCGGGGCAAGCGCTTTCGCTACCGCGACTTCAAGGAAGCGCCGCACAAGATCCCCTATGACCTGGCCTGGTCCGAACGCGGCTACGGCCCCGAGGACCTGCAGGTCAAGGTGATGAACTACGTGTACCCGGGCTTCGACCAGCTCAGCCTGTGCCAGCAGATGCAGGTCAAGGTGTTCGGCAAGGAAATCTGGAAGTACGGCTTCTGGGACTTGCTGTACCGGGTCATGAGCAACGAGGGCTACCAGTTCATGAAGGACGCCGGCGGTTATGACGCCAACGTTGCCAACGCCAGCGCGGTGACCCAGTTGCCCGCCACCGAATACAGCGACGACACGGTCTTCCTGACCCTGACCAAGGGCTTCCAGAGCCTGCCCCTGACCCTGGCGGCGAAGTTCGCCAAGCTGCCGGGGGTGCTGCCTGGCAAGCAGCGGGTGCAGATGAACCAGCGCCTGGCGAAGATCAGCTACGCCAAGGACCCTGAGTTCCCCTATCGCCTGCATTTCCAGAGCACCGTCACCGAAGACGGCAACACCCGGGACGCCGCCGGCCACCAGGTGGTCAAGGCCAGGAAGATCATCCTGGCCATGCCGCGCCGGGCCCTGGAGCTGATCGACGCACCGCTGTTCGAGGATCCCTGGCTCAAGGAGAACCTCGGCTCGGTGCTGATGCAGTCGGCGTTCAAGCTGTTCCTGGCCTACGAGCAGCCCTGGTGGCGCAGCCTGGGCCTGGTGGCCGGGCGCTCGGTCACCGACCTGCCGGTGCGACAGATCTACTACATGGGCACCGAATGCGAGCAGCCCGGCGGCGAGGCGAATCTCAACTCGCTGCTGATGGCCTCCTACAACGACATCGGCACCGTACCCTTCTGGAAAGGCCTGGAAGGCGGCGCGCCCTTTGTCGGCCACCTGCCCGCCAACCTGGCCGGGCGCCTGCAGCTTGCGCAGGTGGTGCCTAAAACCGAGTTCCAGGTCAGCGACGAAATGGTCCGGGTGGCGCAGATGCAGGTCACCCAGGTCCATGACCAGGTGGAACTGCCACGGCCCTACTCGGCGGTCTATCACGCCTGGGACGCCGATCCCTACGGTGGCGGCTGGCACGAATGGAAAGCCAACTACCGGCTCGACCAGATCATCTACCGCATGCGCCATCCGGTCGCGGACCAGCAGATCCACATCGTCGGCGAGGCCTACTCCATCGGCCAGGGCTGGGTGGAAGGCGCACTGACCGTGGCCGAATCGACCTTGCAGGACTTCTTCGGCCTCAAGCGCCCCAACTGGCTGTCCAAGGACTATGCCCTGCTGCCCGCGCTGCCCGCGGACGGCTGCACCCTGCCCAGCGACCAGCCGTTGCCGTGCCAGGACTGCGCCAAGACCCTGGATGGCGTCACCCAGTTCGCCTACGAGGGGATCGACCATGGCCAGCAATAAGCCCTTTACCGTCGCCGACTACCTGCTCACCCGCCTGCACCAACTGGGCCTGCGCAAGGTGTTCCAGGTGCCCGGAGACTACGTCTCGCACTTCATGTCGGCCCTGGACGATTTCGACGGTATCGACGCCGTCGGCGAGGTCAATGAAATGGCTGCGGCCTACGCCGCCGACGGTTACGCCCGCTACGCCGGCATCGGCGCCGTGTCGCTGCAGTACAGCGTCGGCACCTTCAGCGGCCTGAACGCCATTGCCGGCGCCTATGTCGAGCGCAACCCGGTGGTGCTGATCAGCGCCAGCCCGTCGGCGCAGAACCGCCAGTTGATCTGGTCCCAGGACGTGCTGTTCCACCACTCCACGGGGGATCTGCAGGTGGGGTGCAAGGTCTTCGAACCCGTGACCGTGGCCAGCCTGATCCTCGACGACAGCGAGCACGCTCCGGCGCTGATCGATGAGGCCCTGGTCAAGGCCATCAGCGAACGCCGGCCGATCTACCTGGAAGCCTGGCAGAACGTCTGGGGCGAGCCCTGCCCCCACCCCCAGGGCGAACTGCAAGCCCTGGCCGCCCGCTGTGACGACGACTCGCTGCGAGCGGCCATCGAGGCCACCCTGCTGCGCCTGGGCAACGCTCGCTCGCCGGTGATCATGCTCGGCATCGAGGTGGCCCGCTTCGGCCTGCAGGAGCAGGTCATGCGCCTGATCGAAGCCAGCGGCCTGCCCTTCACCACCAGCCTCGAAGCCAAGACCGTGGTCGACGAGAGTCACCCGCAGTTCATCGGCACCTACGCCGGCACTGCCTCGCGCCTGTGGACCCAGGCCCTGATGAAGGACGTGGACTGCATCCTCGCCCTGGGGGTGATCTTCACCGACGACTACCTGCAACTGCTGGCAAAGGACTTCAGCCAGATCATTCTGGTCAACACCCAGCTGGCCCGTACCGGCCTGCAGTACTACCCCCATGTGCCGCTGCCGCAATACCTGCAGAGGCTGTTGGGGGCCATGGGCCTGGACAGCGATTACCCGTTGCCCTGCAGTGCTCATGAACCGCCCCCGGCGGTGCGCCTGCAGCAGGGCAGCGCCGACGATCCCCTGGGCTACGAGCTGTTCCTGGAGATTCTCGAGCGCGTCGCCCGCGTGCAGAACCTGTGGGCCGAAAGCAGCCTGATCCTCGGCGAAAGCTCGGCGCTGTACGCCGCCAGCAACCTCAACGGCCTGCCCCGGGACAGTTTTGTCGCCGATGCCATCTGGGGTTCCCTGGGCCACGAGACCGGCTGCGCCCTGGGAGTCGCCCTGGCCAGTGGCCGACGCCCGGTGGTGGTGGCCGGCGACGGCGGCTTCATGATGATCTGCCAGTCGCTGTCGACCCTGGCCCGCAACCGCATCAATGCCCTGGTGTTCGTCATGAGCAACGAGGCCTACGCCATCGAACAGGCCTTCGTCGACATCGATGCGTTCGAGCCCGGCGGCCAGTTCGCCCCCTTCGACCTCCTGCCCACCTGGGACTACCTGGCCCTGGCCAAGGGCTTTGGCGCCGAGGGTTTCAAGGTCTCGACCCGCAGCGGGCTGGAGCAGTTGCTGCCGCAATTGCTGCGGCTCAAGGACCGGCCGGCACTGATCCAGGTGGTCATCCCCCAACGTGACCTGGCGCCGCAGATCAAGCGCCTGGCCAAGCCGGACGGCCCGCTGTTCGTCGCCCGCCACAGCCACGACAACGACTGACACAGGCCCAAGCCAGGCACCGGCCGGCCGGCGAACGCATGCATCGCACTGCTTTCGCCGGCACACCTGCGCTGCCCGGCCATGGCGCTAAAAAACCAAGGAGCCACGAATCATGGACGTCCCCTTTCTGCGCAGCAGCCTGGTCGCCGGCCTGCTGCTCGCCACCTGCAGTGCCCAGGCCCACACCATGAACCATGGTGCCGAGGCCAAGGTCATCCGCTTTACCCCCGTGCCGCCGGACATGCCCTACGAGCAGGTGCTGCAACACTGCGTCAGCCGCCAGGACACCGAGCCCGACCAACTGCTCTCGGGCCTGGGCGGCACCCGCTACCCGCTGGTCAGCCTCACGCAGCCGGAGCAGGTGCAAGCCTTCTACAGCCAGGGCATGGCCCTGCAATACGGCTTCAACTTCTCCGCGGCGATCCGCGCCTTCTACCAGGCCAGCCGTTTCGACGACGACGCGGCCATGCCCTACTGGGGCATTGCCCTGTCGGCCAACTCCAACATCAACAGCGTCGCCACCACCGGCTGCAACCAACTGGCCTACCGCTCGGTGCAGATCGCCCTGGAACATGCCCAGGCCCGACTCAAGGACAGCGCCGCCCAGGCCGCCTTCAGCCCCCGCCAGCTGCAGCGCGAGGTGGACTACGCCCAGGCACTGCTGAGCCTCTACAGTGAACAGGACGGCCAGATCATCCTCAGCGGCGAAGGCAACCGGCGCTACGCCGACGCCATGAAGACGCTGTCGGAAACCTATTTCGACGACCTGGATGCCGCCACCCTGTACGCCGACGCCCTGCTCAGCCTCGATCCCTGGAAGTGGTGGGAAGGCACCGAGGCGGTCTCCGACAGGGTCAAACCGACCCACGAGGCCTACGAGGCGCTGCAGGTGCTGAACCGGGTGCTGGTGCAGGACGACCAGCACACCGGGGCCAACCACTTCTACATCCACGCCATCGAGGAGTCGCCGTTCCCGGCCAGCGGGCTGCCCATGGCCGATCGCTTTCGCGACCAGAACCCGGCCATCGGCCACCTGGTGCACATGGCCTCGCACATCTACCAGCGCATCGGCAACAACGCCCTGGCCAGCACCGCCAACTACACCGCGGTCTCGGTGGACCGCGCCTACACCCATCAGGTGCAGCCACAAAGCCCCTACGCCCTGCACTACCTGGGGCACAACATCCACTTCCTGACCTGGACCCTGTCCATCGAGGGGCGCCACAACGAAGCCATGAACATGGCCGAGGAACTGGTGGAGAACACCACTCAATACTCGGCGCTGCCCTTCCTCTGCCAGCAGTACCCGGCCGAGCTCAAGACCAAGACCGACTACTTCTACGCCGTGCCCTACTACTTCGCCGTGCGCTTCGAAGACTGGGACGCCCTGGCGCGGATCGAACCGAAGATCGACGCGGGCCTGGCGACCATCAACCAGACCTGCAAGGCGGCCAGCCAGGACTGGCAGGCACTGACCCGGCCCTACTCCCAACTGATGAAGAGCTATGCCCTGGCCTACCAGCAACTGAGCGCCCAACACCTCAATCAGGACCAGGCCCGGGAGGCCCTCAAGGGCTTCTGGCAGGCCGTCGCCGCGGCCCCGCTCACGGGTGAGAACGCCCTGCAGTACGGCAACAACCCGGCCCTGCAACTGCTGCGCATCGCCAACCTGGTGCTGATCAATCGGGCCCAGTCCAGCGCCGCCGGGCCGCTGGACCTGGCAGCCCTCAAGAACCTCGGCAACCAGGTGTTCAAGCAGCAGCAGGACGGCCTCAACGGCGACCTGCAGGCCCTCGAAGGCGACGCCGGCAAACAGCAGATCGCCGCCTGGCGCAAGGCGGTGCAAGTGCAGGATGCCCTGGCCTACAACGAGCCGCCGGACTGGTACTACACCCTGCGCGAATCCCTGGGTTACGCCCTGCTGGAGCAGAAGCAGTACGCCGAGGCGGAGCGGGTCTTTCGCGAGGACCTGGCGGGCAATCGCCTCAGCGGCCGCTCCCTCAACGGCCTCAAGCTGAGCCTGCAGAACCAGCCCGGCAAAACCGTGCCGGCGCTGCTGGACGAACAACTGCAGAGCGCCTGGCGCAACGCCACGGTGAGCCCGGTGCCCAGGCTCTAACGCGTGAGTGCGGTGCCTGGCCCTGGGAGAAAAGCCGGGCCAGGCGCCGGTGCCCGCTCAACGCCCGGAAAAGCGCAGCCGTGACAGCTGGCGCAGATCGCCTTCCAGGTAATAGGCATCGCTCCAGCTGTCATCCACTGCCAGCGGCTGCACCTGTTTCAAGGCCAGTTGCCTGGCGAAGTAGCGAAACCGGTAATGCTCGTAGAAACGCAGCAGTTCCAGGCCGTAGCGGTCCGCAAGATCCGTGTCGCCACGGATGATCAGGAAGTTCTCGTCATTGCTCTGGCTGGCGCCGACGCTGAGGTTGTGGCTGCCGCTGATGATCACCGGCGCGTCGCTGGTGAAGTCGGTGACGATGGCCTTGGTGTGCACCAGCAGGTTGCCCTTCTGGCCCTTGAGGCCTTCCTTGAGCCAGCCCTCCAGGCCGTTGTTGAGCAAGGCGGTGGCGGCGAACTCGGCGCTGCGGTCGGCGTGGAAGCCAGTGATGCGGCTGGCGGTGTTCTGCAGGCCGTAGCGCAGCACATCGTCATGGGGCTGGCCGAGCAAGGCATCGAGCAGGCTGTCGGGCAAGGCGAAGGAGGTGACGAACAGCAGGTCGCGGCGGGCGCTGTTGATGATCTCGACGAACTCGCTCAGGTCGCCCTGGCCGCTGCGTGGGGAGAACCCGGCAAACAACGCGGCGTCCGCTTGCATGGGGTTGTTCTGGGTCAGCCATTTGCGGGTACTGCCCACATCCGCGGGGTTGGCCCAGACTTGCTCGAACACCTGCAGGTAGTGCGCGGCAAGCGCGGGGTTGTCGAGGCAATGGACCACGTTGGCCTGCCGGTAGACCCCGTTGGCGGTGAAGTTGGTGCTGCCGCAAAGCACCGCGCCGGGCTGGCGCTGGCCGTTGGCGTCGAGGCGGCTGAGGACGATGAACTTGTCGTGGAAGATCGCGTGGGTCACCCGCCCGCGCTTGTTGGCCTCGGGCAGGTGCTGCAGGCTGGCCTGGTTCATCGTGGTGTCGGCATCGCCAGGGGCGGCGTGGTACAGCACCCGCACCTGGACGCCGCGATCGAAGGCGGCGTTGACCGCGTCGATGATCGACTGCAACTGGTACTCGTAGATGGCGATGTCCAGGCACCAACTGTTGTCGACCGCTCGCTGGATGAAGCCCAGCAATTGCTCCAGCAGGCCGTTCTCCAGCCACTGCCGCGCCGCGTCCGGCCAGGCTTCGATGGGCAGGGTCTTGTTGCCACTGAGCTGGGAGTCCAACTCGGGAAACTTGCGGGAAAACGCCTGGCTGGCGGCCACCGCGCGGTTGAAGATCACCCGCTGCCCCGGGGGCTGGCCATTGTCGGCGGTGAGGCTCAGCAGCAACGACTCGCCCAGTTGCGGCGCATCGCTGCTGCCATAGACCAGGTGCACCCGGTAGTTGAGGGTGGCGCCTGGGTTGACCGCGTAGTCAGCCCAGCGGAATTTCTGCAGCGGCGCCTGATCGCTGGGGGTGGCGTTGTACTGGGGAAAGGTGTGGGGCTTGCCGGGGAAAGTCAGGCTGTTGAACAGAAACAGCCAGGGTTTGTTACCGGTCTGTTTTTCGATGGCAAACCCCAGCAGCCCCTGGCGCCGCGACGCATCCAGGTCCATGGCCAGCAGCACCCCGTTGGTTCCGGCATAGGCCTTGACCCGAAAATCGTCCTTATCGTTACGCACCAGTACGCGCATGAAGTCACTCCTGTGAAAGACAGCGCAAAGCGTAGCCGCTTCCCGCCCCACTGCAGACAACAACAGCCTCGCCCGGTGCAGGAGCCGGCTTGCCGGCGAAGGGGCCCTTGAGTCTTGTGCTGTCCTTGCGGACGCCTTCGCTGGCGAGCCAGCTCCTACAGCTGGCGCGATAGCGGCGTCGTTCTTGTAGGAGCCGGCTTGCCGGCGAAGAGGCCCTTGAGTCTTGTGCTGTCTTTGCGGACGCCTTCGCTGGCAAGCCAGCTCCTACAGCTGGCGCGATAGCGGCGTCGTTCTTGTAGGAGCCGGCTTGCCGGCGAAAGGGCCCTTGAGCCTTGTGCTGTCCTTGCGGACGCCTTCGCTGGCGAGCCAGCTCCTACGGGGGATGTGCGGTGTGTCGGGGAGGTCGTCAGGGCGTATGGACGTCGAGGTGCTGGTAGTCAGCGTTGAGGAGAGTCGCCAGATCGCGGGCCCGTCCCAGGCGGATCGGGCCGCGCTCGATATCGATCAGCAGGGTCGGACAGTTCAAGGGGGCCAGGGCTGGCAAGGTTTTCAAGCGCCCGTCGGTGATCAGCAACAGCCGTTGCTGCTCCGCCGGCAGCCGCCGCTGACGCTGCTCCAGCCAGTGCGCGGCTTCGTGCAGGGCCTGTGACAGCGGCGTGCCGCCGCCGGCCCCCAGGCCGTCAAGCCAGTGCCGCAGGTCCTTGGAAGCCTTCAGGCCCTGCACTTGCCAATGCGGGGCGCGGCCGCTGGCGGTCAGCAGCGCCAGGCGCGCGCGCTGGCGGTAGGCATCGTCGAACAGCTGCGCCAGCAAGCCCTTGGCATCGCTCAAGGCATTGTGCCGGCGGGTCGATGCCGAGGCGTCGACTATCACCAGCCACAGTTCATGGGGCGAACGACTGCGCAGTTGAAACAGCAGGTCTTCGCGTTGACGTGGCCGGCCCTTGAGCAAGGTGCCCGGCCAATTGATCCGGCCTTGGCCGGCGCTGCGGCTGCGGCCTTGCCTGCCGTGGTTCAGGTGCCCCGCACGGGGCCTGGCATCCGCCCCCGCGTCAGACCGGGGACGGATGCCTAGGGCTTTTTTGGCCAGTTCGGCACTTCACGACGAGCCCCCGTGGGCAGGGCCTGGGCCGGCATTTCGCCCCATTGCCCCTGGCCTTCGCTGGGCTGGGCATTATTCGGGGCCGGGGCCTGGGGGCTTTGCCCTGCTGGAGGGGCACTGGGCGCATTCTCTCGGCGGCGGTGGCGCAAGGCGAACTCGGCCACGGCGTCGATATCTTCCTCGGCGATGGCGCTGGCGCCACGCCAGGCGGCGTGGGCCCGGGCCGCCCGCAACCACACCAGGTCGGCGCGCAGGCCGTCCACGGCAGCGGCAAAGCAGCGCTCGGTGATCAGCGCCAGGGCCTGATCGTCCAGCGGGATGTTCGGCAGGGCGCCTCGCGCCTGCTGGCAACGCTCGCGCAGTGCGGCCTGGGCCTCGGCCCACTGGGCGCAGAAGCCTTCGGGGTCACTGTCAAAATCCAGCCGCCGGCGAATGATCTGCCCCCGCTCCAGGGGCGCGGTCTGGCCGCTCAAGGCCACGTTGAGGCCGAAGCGGTCAAGCAGTTGCGGGCGCAGTTCGCCCTCCTCCGGGTTCATGGTGCCGATCAGCACGAACTTGGCCGAGTGACGGTGGGAAATGCCGTCGCGCTCGATCAGGTTGGTGCCGCTGGCCGCCACGTCCAGCAGCAGGTCCACCAGGTGATCGGGCAGCAGGTTGACCTCATCGACATACAGCACCCCGCCATCGGCCTTGGCCAGCACCCCGGGAGAGAACTGCGCCCGGCCCTGGCCCAGGGCGGCGTCCAGGTCCAGGGTGCCCACCAGGCGCTCCTCGGTGGCGCCCAGGGGCAAGGTGACGAACGGCCCGCTGGCCAAGAGATCCGCCAGGCCCCGGGCCAGGGTCGACTTGGCCATGCCCCGGGGCCCTTCGATCAGCACGCCGCCGATCTTCGGGTCGATGGCGGTCAGGCACAGCGCCAGTTTCAGGGCATCGGCGCCGACCACGGCGGACAGCGGGAAATGTGGGGTGTCGCTCATGTCGGGGTCTCGCTTGGGTCGGGTCGGGGGTGTCCGGGAGGGGCTTTCGCGAGCAAGCTCGCTCCTACAGGTAGCGCATTGCCGTTGTAGGAGCGAGCTTGCTCGCGATCGAGTGCACAGCACTCGCCGCCTCAGGAATCTTCTTCAATATCCAGCAGCAGGTTTTCCAGGGCCTCGCGGTAATCGCCGGGCTCCTGCCACAGGCCACGCTGCTGGGCCTCCAGCAAGCGCTCGGTCATGTCCCGCAGGGCGTGGGGATTATGCTGGCGGACGAACTCCCGGGTCGAGTCATCCAGCAGGTAGGCGTCGGCCAGCAAGGCGTATTGGTGATCATCGATCAGCTCGGTGGTGGCGTCGAAGGCAAACAGGTTGTCCAGGGTCGCCGCCATTTCGAAGGCGCCCTTGTAGCCATGGCGCTTGACCCCTTCGATCCACTTCGGGTTGGCCGCCCGGGAGCGGATCACCCGGTTCAACTCTTCCTTGAGGCTGCGGATCTTCGGCAGGTCCGGCTGGCTGTGGTCGCCGTGGTAGCTGGCGGCCTTGGCCCCGCTGAGGCTTTCCACCGCCGCCAGCATGCCGCCCTGAAACTGGTAGTAGTCGTTGGAATCGAGCAGGTCGTGCTCGCGGTTGTCCTGGTTCTGCAACACCGCCTGCACCCGGGCGAGGCGCGTGGCGAACTGCTCGCGGGCGGCGGTGCCTTCGTCGCTGCCGCCGTAGGCGTAGCCGCCCCAGTTGAGGTAGACCTCGGCCAGGTCCTCTCGGCTCTGCCACAAGCGGCCGTCGATCGCACCCTGGACTCCGGCGCCATAGGCCCCGGGCTTGGCGCCGAAGATCCGCCAACCGGCCTGGCGCGCCGCCGCCTCGGCATCCAGGCCGGAGGCCACCAGGGCTGCACGCTCGGCGCGAACTCGGGCGGCCAGGGGGTTCAACTCTTCGGGTTCGTCGAGGGCGGCCACCGCTTGCACCGCGGCGTCGAACAGGCGGATCAGGTTGGCGAAGGCGTCGCGGAAGAACCCGGACACCCGCAGGGTCACGTCGACCCGGGGCCGGTCCAGCAGGCTCAGGGGCAGAATCTCGAAGTCGTCCACCCGCTGGCTGCCGGTGGCCCACACCGGGCGTACGCCCATCAGCGCCATGGCCTGGGCGATATCGTCGCCGCCGGTGCGCATGGTGGCCGTGCCCCACACCGACAGGCCCAGTTGCAGCAGGTGGTCGCCGTGGTCCTGCAGGTGGCGTTCAAGGATCAGGTTGGCCGACTGGAAACCGATGCGCCAGGCGGTGGTGGTGGGCAGGTTGCGCACGTCCACCGAGTAGAAGTTGCGCCCGGTGGGCAGCACATCCAGGCGCCCGCGGCTGGGGGCGCCGCTGGGGCCGGCGGGAACGAAGCGCCCGCTCAAGGCATCCAGCAGGCCGTGCATTTCTGCCGGACCGCAAGCATCCAGGCGCGGCGCCACAACCTCCCGCAGCGCCTCGACAATGATCTGCACCGGCTCCCAGCCGGGTTGCTGCAACTGCGCCAGGGGGCCCTGCAGCGCCGCCTCGATCAACTGGCCAGCGTAGAGCTCCAGGCGCTCGCGGGTATCGCCGGCGGTGCGCCACAGGGCGCCGTCGAGGGCTTGCAGGGGTTGCGGACGGCGGCCGGTCCAGGGTTCGGCGAGGGCACAGTCCAGCGGGTCGAACCCCAGCTCGAAGGCCTTGGCCAGAGCCCGCAGCAGGCTGGCGTGCGGGCCCTTGCCGTCACCCCGGGGAATGCGCAGCAGGGCCAGCAACGTGTCGATGCGCAAGCGCCCCTCGGGGGACTCACCGAACACATGCAGGCCATCACGGATCTGCGATTCCTTGAGGTCGCACAGGTAGGTGTCCAGGCGCGGCAGCCAGATCGCCGCATCGGCGTCGCTGTCGAGCTGTTCACCGAGCTGCAGTTCGCGGTCGATGTGGGTCTCGCGCACCAGCTTGAGAATGTCCCGTTGCAGCTCCCGGGCCCGCCGTGGGTCGAGCAACTGGGCTTCGTAGTATTCGTCTGCCAGCAGTTCCAGGTTGCGCAGCGGGCCGTAGGTTTCGGCGCGGGTCAGGGGCGGCATCAGGTGGTCGATGATCACCGCCTGGGTGCGACGCTTGGCCTGGGCACCCTCCCCCGGATCGTTGACGATGAACGGGTAGATGTTCGGCAGCGGCCCCAGCAGCGCATCGGGCCAGCATTGCTCGGAAAGGCCGACGCCCTTGCCCGGCAGCCATTCCAGGTTGCCGTGCTTGCCGACGTGGATCACCCCATGGGCGCCGTAGGTCTGGCGCAGCCAGAAGTAGAAGGCCAGGTAGCCGTGGGGCGGCACCAGGTCCGGGTCGTGGTACACCGCGCTGGGGTCCACCTGGTAACCCCGGGCCGGCTGGATGCCGACGAACGTCAGGCCAAAGCGCAGGCCGGCGATCATCATCCGCCCGTCGCGGTACATCGGGTCCTGTTGCGGCGGGCCCCAGCGTTCCAGCAAGGCTTGCCGGTTGGCCTCGGGCAACGCCTGGAACAGCGCCAGGTACTCGTCCAGGGCCAGGCTCTGCTGGCAGGGGCGCTGGTCGAGGCTGTCCAGGTCATTGCTGACCCCGCCGAGCAACTGCCGGATCAGCTCGGTGCCGCTGGCCGGCAGTTCGGCAGGCAGCGGATAGCCTTCGGCGTGCAGGGCCTTGAGGATGTTCAATGCCGCGGCCGGGGTGTCCAGACCGACGCCATTGCCGATGCGACCATCCCGGGTCGGGTAGTTGGCCAGCACCAGGGCGATGCGTTTCTGGCCGTTGTCCAGGCGCCCCAGCTCGACCCAGCGCCGCGCCAGCTGGGCGACGAAATCCATGCGTTCGGGCTGGCCGCGGTAGCAGACCACGTCCGACTGGCTGCGCTCGCTGCGCCAGGCCAGGTCCTTGAAGCTGATGGGCCGGCTGATGATCCGTCCGTCCAGTTCCGGCAGGGCGATGTGCATGGCCAGGTCCCGGGGGCCCAGGCCCTGCTCGCTGTCCCGCCAGCCCGGTTCGTTGTCCTGGGCGCAGATCGCCTGGATCACCGGGATATTGCGACGAAACGGCCGCAGGTGCGGGGCTTCGGGGCTGGACTGGGCAAAGCCGGTGGTATTGAGGATCACCGCGGCCGCGGTTTCATCCAGCCAGTCTTCCACCTGGCTCAGGCAACCGGGCTCCTTGAGGCTGGCCACCGCTATGGGCAAGGGGTTGAGGCCCGCCGCCAGCAAGCGCCGGCAGAACAGGTCGATAAAGCCGGTGTTGGCCGCCTGCAGGTGCGAGCGGTAGAACAGCAGCGCCGCCACCGCCTGTCCCTCCTGCCAGTCGGCCTGCCAGTCGCAAAGGGCGGCCTGGCTTTTGTGCGGGTGGTAGATCGCCGTGCGCGGCAGGGTCTGCGGTTCGCTCCAGGGGTAGTCGCGCGCCAACAGGCCGCTGGCCAGGCAGCGGTAGAAATTCAGCGCGTTGTCGCGCCCGCCCTGGCGCAAAAACTGCCACAGGCGGTCGCGCTCACTGGCAGCAACCGTGCTCAAGTCGCTGAGCTCCGGGTCCGGGCGGTCGTCACCCGGCACCAGGATCAATTGCACCCCGCGCTGGGACAGTTCCACCAACTGCTCGACGCCGTAGCGCCAGTAGGCGATGCCGCCGTGCAGGGAAATCAGGATGACCTTGGCGTGGCGCAGCACCTGGTCCACATACAGGTCCACCGAGGCGTGGTTCTGCACCTGCATCGGGTTGGCCAGGCGAAAGCTGGGGTAGTCCGCGGGCAGCTGCTCGGCGGCGTCCGCCAGCAGCGCCAGGCTGGAGTCGCCGCTGCACAGGATCACCAGCTCGGCGGGGGTTTGTCCCAGGTCGGCAATGTTGTCATCCGACACGAAACCGCCGGGCTGGGTCCTGAGCAGGTGCATGGCTTAGACGCTGAGGGCAGCGCGCAGCTGGGCTTCCAGCTGGGCGGCGTCCAGTTCCTGGCCGATCAGCACCAGGCGCGTGGTGCGGGCCTCATCGGCGCCCCACTTGCGGTCGAAGTGCTTGTCGAAACGGGTGCCCACGCCCTGGATCAACAGGCGCATCGGCTTGTTGGGGATGGCAGCGAACCCCTTGACCCGCAGGATGCCGTGCTTGACCACCAGCTGGGTCAGGGCGTCCAGCAGCAGGCTTTCATCGGCTTGCGGCAGTTCGATGGAGATCGAGTCGAAGGCATCGTGATCATGGTCGTCGTGATCGTCATCGCCGTCGTGGTGATGGTCGTGGTGGCTGTGGCGGCTGTCGATGTGTTCCTCGGAGCCGGCTCCCACGCCCAGCAGCACGTCCAGGGGCAGGCGCCCGCTGCTGGCTTCGATGACCTTGACCGCCGGCGGCAGCTCCTCGGCCACTTCCAGGCGGACCTTGGCCAGGTCTTCGGGGCTGATCAGGTCGGTCTTGTTGAGGATCACCAGGTCGGCGCTGGACAGCTGGTCGGCGAACAGCTCATGCAGGGGCGATTCGTGGTCCAGGTTGGGGTCGAGCTTGCGCTGGGCGTCCACCTGGTCGGGGAAGGCGGCGAAGGTGCCGGCGGCCACCGCCGGGCTGTCGACCACAGTGATCACTGCGTCGACGGTGCAGGCGCTGCGGATTTCCGGCCACTGGAAGGCCTGGACCAGGGGCTTGGGCAGGGCCAGGCCGGAGGTTTCGATGAGGATGTGGTCCAGGTCGCCACGGCGCGCCACCAGTTCACGCATCACCGGGAAGAACTCTTCCTGCACGGTGCAGCACAGGCAGCCGTTGGCCAGCTCGTAGACCCGGCCGCTGGCCTCTTCCTCGGTGCAGCCGATGGAGCACTGCTTGAGGATCTCGCCGTCGATGCCCAGCTCGCCGAATTCGTTGACGATCACTGCAATGCGCCGGCCCTGGGCGTTGTCCAGCATGTGCCGCAGCAAGGTGGTCTTGCCCGAGCCAAGGAAGCCGGTGACGATGGTGACAGGGAGTTTGGCCAGTGTTTTCATCGGATGCCCTTTTGGCAAAGCAGGTGGGCAAACGGGACGAGAGCCGCAGCGCCAGGCGCACGGAGATTTCGCCACCGGATCACCCCGCCCGGTTGTAGTGAGAATCTTGGATCGAGGCAGGTCTCCTGGCTGAGGGCTGGCCGGTCGTTGGCACCGGCGCTTGCTGCGCCTTCCCGCCGGCGTCGTCGACGCTCGTGCAGTGGCCTTGCAGCAATCAAACCCTTCACAGTTGCGGGGGCAGCCGCGGCATCGACCGCGTTCCCTTCTTAGCTTCGACCCCTGGCCGAAGAACCTCGAAGGCGCAAGGCTACGCAGAGCGCGGGAGACGGTCAATCGGCAATGCGCCGACCAGCCGGCACCTGCGCCTGCGTTCATGGCAATTGACGCCCCTGCCCCGCCCATGATTTGCTACGCGCCTTGTTACGGGTGCCCTTCACAGGGTGAAACGGGAAACCGGTGAATCACGTGCTTTACTACAAAGTCGTGACCAGTCCGGTGCTGCCCCCGCAACGGTAAGCGAGCGAAGTGTCGAATCCACTGTGCCAAGGCATGGGAAGGCGACACTTGCCGGCACGGCATGACACTGCCCTGCCCCTCGCAAGCCCGGAGACCGGCCCGCAACACACAGATAACAAACCCGCGGTGGGCGGGCGCTGTTGCAAACCCTGCGTGGCCGTCACGCGGGGTTTTCCTGCGCCGCTCCCCGCCGACACTCCAAAGGGAAGCGCCATGTCGATCATCAGCAGCACCAGCCATACCACCACCAGCACCTCCACCCTGAGCCAGCGCCTGGTGGCCGCCATCGGTGCCTCGATCCTGGGCGCGTGCCTGGTGTACTTCGCCGGTTTCTCCCATATCGAAGCGGTGCACAACGCTGCCCACGATACCCGCCACAGCGCCGCGTTCCCTTGCCACTGAGGCCTGCCGAGATGATCAAGCGTATCGCGCAAACCGCAGGTTTCACCGGGCTGCTGGCCGCCCTGCTGCTGACCCTGCTGCAAAGCTTCTGGGTCGCCCCGTTGATCCTCCAGGCGGAAACCTATGAAAAGGCCCCCGCGGCCGAAGTCCATGAACACGCCGAGGGCGCCATGGCCGGGCATAGCCACGACGCCGAAGCCTGGGAACCGGAAGACGGCTGGCAGCGCGTGCTGTCCACCACCGGCGGCAACCTGGTGGTGGCAGTGGGTTTTGCCCTGATGCTGGCCGGGCTCTACACCCTGCGCGCACCTAACCGCACCTCCCAGGGGCTGCTCTGGGGCCTGGCCGGCTACGCCACCTTCTGCCTGGCGCCCACCCTGGGGCTGCCACCGGAATTGCCGGGCACCGCGGCCGCCGATCTGGTGCAGCGCCAGGTCTGGTGGGTCGGCACCGCCGCCTCCACCGCCGTGGGCATCGCGCTGATCGTGTTCGCCCAGAACTGGCTGCTGAAGATCCTGGGTGCGGCCATCATCGCCGTCCCTCATGTGATCGGCGCGCCACAGCCGGAAGTGCACTCCATGCTGGCTCCCGAAGCCCTGGAAGCGCAGTTCAAGATCGCCTCGCAACTGACCAATGCCGCGTTCTGGCTGGCCCTGGGGCTGATCAGCGCCTGGCTGTTCCGGCGCAAGGGTGCGGCCCCGTACTCGGCATGAGTGATTCAAGCGCAGCGCCGACCCTGGTGGTCGGCCTGGGTTGCCAGAAAGGCTGCCCGGTGACCACGCTGCGCGCCTTGCTCGACCAGGTCCTGGCGGCACACCAGTTGCAGACCGCGCAGGTCTTGGCCCTGGCCAGCATCGACCTCAAGCGCAACGAGCCCGGCCTGCTGCAACTGGCGGAGCAACTGGAACTGCCGCTGACCTGTTTCAGCAGCAGTCAACTCGCCCCCTACGCCCTGCGCCTGAGCCATCGCTCGCAGATCGCCTTCGAGCGTACCGGCTGCTACGGCGTGGCCGAAAGCGCTGCCCTGGCCCTGGCCGAGCACCTGCATCAGCAGCCCGCCAGGCTCTGGGTGCCCCGCCAGAAATACGCCCAGGCCACCCTGGCATTGGCCGCCTGCCGGTAGAATCGCCGATAATCCCCGCCCTCGATCATGAGCAATCTTCATCTGAAGCGGCGCTACCGCCTTTTTTTCACAGGAAACAGCCATGACTGTCTACTTCATCGGTGCCGGTCCCGGCGACCCCGAATTGATCACCGTCAAGGGCCTGCGCCTGATCCAGCGTTGCCCGGTGATCATCTACGCCGGCTCCCTGGTGCCCCAGGCGGTGCTTGAAGGGCATCACGCCGAACGGCTGGTCAACAGCGCCGAACTGCACTTGGAACAGATCATCGAAGTGATCAAGCAAGCCCATGACCAGGGCCAGGATGTGGCCCGGGTGCATTCCGGCGACCCGAGCCTGTACGGCGCCATCGGCGAGCAGATCCGCTGCCTGCGGGAGCTGGGCATTGCCTTCGAGATCATCCCCGGGGTCACCGCCACCGCCGCCTGCGCCGCGTTGCTGGGGGCCGAACTGACCCTGCCGGACGTGTCCCAGAGCGTGATTCTCACCCGCTATGCCGACAAGACCGCGATGCCGGCCGGCGAGGAGTTCGCCAGCCTGGCGGCCCATGGCGCGACCATGGCGATCCACCTGGGGGTCAATCACCTACCGAAGATCGTCGCCGAACTGCTGCCGCACTACGGCGCCGACTGCCCGATTGCCGTGGTGCACCGCGCCACCTGGCCGGATCAGGACTGGGCCCTGGGAACCCTGGCGGACATCGTCGATCAGGTGGCGGCCAAGGGCTTCCGGCGCACGGCACTGATCCTGGTGGGCCGGGTGCTGGCCACCGATGCATTCAGCGAATCCTCGCTGTACCGCGCCGGGCACGCCCACCTCTACCGCCCCTGAGCCCACCTGCCCACCCGTAGGAGCTGGCTTGCCAACGAAGGCATCCTCGGTATCGGTGCAAGGCTCGAGGGCCCATTCGCCGGCAAGCCGGCTCCTACGAGGTTGCGCGCCTCCCATCATTGCCGCGCTGGACGCTTTGTAGGAGCTGGCTTGCCAGCGAAGGCGTCTTCGGTATCGGTGCAGGGCTCAAGGGCCTATTCGCCGGCAAGCCGGCTCCTACGAGGTTGGGTGCCGCCCATCATTGCCGTGCCTGACACCTTGTAGGAGCTGGCTTGCCAGCGAAGGCGTTCTCGGTATCGGTGCAGGGCTCGAGGGCCCATTCGCCGGCAAGCCGGCTCCTACGAGGTTGGGGGCCTCCCTTCATTGCCGCGCTGGACGCTTTGTAGGAGCTGGCTTACCAGCGAAGGCGTTCTCGGTATCGGTGCAAGGCTCAAGGGCCTATTCGCCGGCAAGCCGGCTCCTACGAGGTTGGGCGCCTCCCATCATTGCCGTGCCTGACACCTTGTAGGAGCTGGCTTGCCAGCGAAGGCGTCTTCGGTATCGGTGCAAGGCTCAGGGCCTATTCGCCGGCTTGCGGCATAAAAAAACGGCGCTCACGGGGCGCCGTTTTTTCAAGTCGCAGCGAACGCCTTAGTAGTAGGCGTTTTCTTTCTGCGTGTGGTCAGTGACGTCACGAACGCCCTTGAGCTCGGGGATGCGCTCAAGCAAGGTGCGCTCGATGCCTTCCTTCAGGGTCACATCGGCCTGGCCGCAACCCTGGCAACCACCGCCGAACTGCAGGACGGCAATGCCATCCTCCACCACCTCGATCAGGCTGACCTGGCCGCCATGGCTGGCCAGGCCCGGGTTGATCTCGGTTTGCAGGTAGTAGTTGATCCGCTCGTTGATCGGGCTGTCGGCATTGACCATCGGCACCTTGGCGTTGGGCGCCTTGATGGTCAATTGGCCGCCCATGCGATCGGTGGCGTAGTCGACCACCGCATCATCGAGGAAACCTTCGCTGAAGGCGTCGATGTAGGCGGTGAAACTCTTCAGGCCCAGGGCCTTGTCTTCGGGTTTCTCTTCGCCCGGCTTGCAGTAGGCGATGCAGGTCTCGGCGTACTGAGTCCCTGGCTGGGTGATGAAAATGCGGATGCCAATCCCCGGGGTGTTCTGCTTGGATAGCAGATCAGCCAGATAATCGTGGGCGGCGTCGGTAATGGTTATGGCGCTCATGGTGGTTCCTCGCAGACGTGGGCGCAGTTTACGCCAATCGACGCCGCTGACAAAGTCCTAGTATTTTTGTCGGGATAGACCTTGGTAGGGGCCGCCCACGACCCCGCCAGCAGCGGCCCGTGGGCGGACAACGACGGTCTATCAGAGGTTTTCGTAGCGGTTCATGTCCAGGACACCCGCTTCTATCGGATCGGTTTCCTGCAGATAGCGGGTCTGATCGTGAAAGTACTGCCAGAACTGCGGGTGACTGCGACGAATGCCCCAGCGCTCCACCACTTTCTCGAAACTCGCGCCATCGCGGGCTTGCTGCATGGCCTGGACAAAATCCGGCACCTGCTCGGCCGGAACGTTGAACATGAAGTTCGGGTAGCTGCTGAGAATACCCGGGTAAATGGTCAGGGTGTCCAGGCCTGGCTGGTAGCGCAAGGATTCGCCGAGCATGAAGGCCACGTTACTGTGGGCGCGGTTGCGCATCATGCTGTAGAACTCGCGCTTGCCGCTCAGGGTCTGGATCCGCAGCAAGGTCGTTTCCGGTAACTGGTCGATGACCTTGAGCCCCGCTGCCGGACGCGACGCCAGGCGGCTCAGGGCCTGTTCGGCATCCTGCAGCGCCGGGTCGATATTGGGTCGCGAGCAGTAGGCGCTGTCACAGCGGTTGATCGGGTCCGGCTTGGCGTTGAGGTCGCCATAGCGGGCCAACAACTGGTTGGCGAAATCCTTTTTCGGGTCCTTGAGGTCAAGCTTGAGAGCGCTGCGCTTGTCGTCGTCGATGGACTCGTAATCCAGCCACATCTTGAACTTGCCGCTGTTCTGGTACCAATCGTCGAGGAAATCCTCGCGGGTGCCGGCGGGCATCAGGCGCAGGAAGTTCTGCTCCGCGCCATTGCGGATCAGGTCGAAGTACAGCCGGGTCTGGGCCTGGTGCGAGACGTTGCCGAACACGTCGAAGTTCACCGCCAATTGATAGTAGGTGCGCTCCAGCAGCGGGTAGTCGAACAGCCACATCGTCTGCGGCACTTCACCGATCAGGCCCTTGGTCACCGAGGCACTGTCGAAGTGACGGAAAATGCTCAGCAGCGCGTTGTCGTTGCCGGCCCACAGGGTCGACCAACTGGGCGCTGGAGCATCGGCATAGGAGTCACGGCGCAGGACCTCGTACTCGTTGCGCTTGTCGCGGTAGGACAACCACAGGCCCAGCACGCTGCCGACATCGTCGTTCTGCCCAGGCATGGCCAGCAGCGGCGTGGCCTGGCCGCGATACGCCGGATCAGTGATGTAGAGGTCGTGTTCCGGCGCCTGGAACAATGCCCAGAAGTTGTCGCGGATCACGTCGGTAGCGATCTGCCCGCGGCACACCGGGCCGCGGATAAAGGTGCGCACGAAGTATTCCGCGTTATCCAGCATGAACTGGTAGCGGGCCTTGGCCGGGATCGCCTCGAAGGTCTCGAACGGGTTGGCCCGGCGACCCGGGCCGTAGCCCGGCAACGCAGTGACCTGCCAGTCGCCGCTGTAGAACAGGGTCTTGACCCGGGCCATCTTCGCCGCGCTCAGCGGGTAGGTGATGTGGGTCTTGTGCACGATCACCCCTTGCACCGGCCACAGGCGGTAGTAGACCTGGGTGCCCGGATCGTCGTTGGGGCGACGGGTGTTGATCAGGTCGATCGGCTGGCCGCTGGGGGTCCGCGAACGTACCCACTGGAAGAAGTGGCCCGGCTCGCCCCCCTCGAAATAGAGGTGAGCCAGGAACAGGTGCTCATAGAGCCAGCGCGCCACCAGGCTTTCCCGGGCGCCGGGGGCGTTGAGCAGGTTTTCCCACTGGCTCACCTGCAGCGCCTCACGGGCGCTGGGGGCCAGGCCCTGCTCATCGATCGGCGCGCCCGAGGCCAGCCAGCGCTGCAAGGTCTGGTATTGCTGGTCGGTCAGGCCGGTCACCGCCAGGGGCATGCCTTCCTTGGGATGGGCGCTGGCGTAACCGTCGAACTCGGCAGGCTGGGCGCACATGTTCTCGCGATTCAGGCCCAGCACGATCTCGCTGGGCAGCTTGGCGTTGGGTTGCAGCGGGGTGCGGTGCCCGAGCTCCAGCATCCGCGCCATCAGCGCGGCCTGGCTGCCCTGGGCATCGAGTACCGAATAGAAACCCTGGCGCTGCCAGGCGGCCTTGCCGAATCCATCGTAGAACAGCCGCGTGGGGGCCTGGGCCTTGCTGCGTTCGCCGTCGTACACCGGGATCTTCGAGGCACCGCGAGCAGCCCCCTCGCCACTGCCCAGGTTGAGCTGGCAGGCGGAGTCGTAGCAGGCATGGCAGGCCACGCACTTCTCGGTAAAGATCGGCTGGACATCACGGGTGTAGGAAATCGCCGGCGCCGGACCTTGCGCCATGCACAGTGAACTGAAAAGCAGCACCACGCTGCTGACGACAAAACGATACGGCATGTCCCTGGTCCCGAAAATGAAAAACGCCGCGATTCTACCGGTCTGGCCCGCCGGCCAACATGAGCGATATTCATGCAAAAACCGGCCATGCTGCAAAACCATGCAGGTTTGCTATGATCCACGCCCTTCGTAATGGCCTTACCGGGTAGTTCTCATGTCTGATCGCAGTGCTCGCCTCCATGCTCTTCAACAAGCCCTCAAAGAGCGCATCCTGATTCTCGATGGCGGCATGGGCACCATGATCCAGAGCTACAAGCTCGAAGAACAGGACTACCGTGGCAAGCGTTTCGCCGACTGGCCCAGCGACGTCAAGGGCAACAACGACCTGTTGGTGATCACCCGTCCGGACGTGATCGGTGGCATCGAAAAAGCCTATCTCGATGCCGGCGCCGACATCCTGGAAACCAACACCTTCAACGCCACGCGCATTTCCATGGCCGATTACGGCATGGAAGAACTGGCCTACGAATTAAACGTAGAGGGCGCACGACTGGCACGCAAGGTGGCCGACGCCAAGACCCAGGAGAACCCGGACAAACCACGTTTCGTCGCCGGCGTCCTGGGCCCGACCAGCCGCACCTGCTCGCTGTCGCCGGACGTCAACAACCCCGGCTACCGCAACGTCACCTTCGATGAACTGGTGGAAAACTACACCGAGGCCACCAAGGGCCTGATCGAGGGCGGCGCCGACCTGATCCTGATCGAGACCATCTTCGACACCTTGAACGCCAAGGCGGCGATCTTCGCCGTACAGGGCGTGTTCGAGGAACTGGGCATCGAGTTGCCGATCATGATTTCCGGGACCATCACCGACGCCTCCGGCCGCACCCTGTCCGGGCAGACCACCGAAGCCTTCTGGAACTCCGTGGCCCACGCCAAGCCGATCTCGGTGGGCCTGAACTGCGCCCTGGGCGCCCGTGAACTGCGCCCTTACCTGGAAGAGCTGTCGAACAAGGCCAGCACCCACGTCTCGGCCCACCCCAACGCCGGCCTGCCCAACGAATTCGGCGAGTACGACGAACTGCCGGAAGAAACCGCCAAGGTCATCGAGGAGTTCGCCCAGAGCGGCTTCCTCAACATCGTCGGCGGCTGCTGTGGCACCACCCCGGGGCACATCGGCGCCATCGCCAAGGCCGTGGCCGGCTACGCCCCGCGGCAGATCCCGGAGATCCCCAAGGCCTGCCGCCTGTCGGGCCTGGAACCCTTCACCATCGATCGCAACTCGCTGTTCGTGAACGTCGGCGAGCGGACCAACATCACCGGTTCGGCGAAATTCGCCCGGCTGATCCGCGAGGACAACTACACCGAGGCCCTGGAAGTCGCCCTGCAGCAGGTGGAAGCCGGCGCCCAGGTGATCGACATCAACATGGACGAGGGCATGCTGGATTCGAAGAAGGCGATGATCACCTTCCTCAACCTGATTGCCGGCGAACCGGACATCTCCCGGGTGCCGATCATGATCGACTCCTCCAAATGGGAAGTGATCGAAGCCGGCCTCAAATGCATCCAGGGCAAGGGCATCGTCAACTCCATCAGCATGAAGGAAGGCGTCGAGCAGTTCATCCACCACGCCAAGCTGTGCAAGCGCTACGGCGCCGCCGTGGTGGTGATGGCCTTCGACGAGGTCGGCCAGGCCGACACCGAGGCGCGCAAGAAGGAAATCTGCAAGCGCTCCTACGACATCCTGGTCAACGAAGTGGGCTTCCCGCCGGAAGACATCATCTTCGACCCGAACATCTTCGCCGTGGCCACCGGCATCGAGGAACACAACAACTACGCGGTTGATTTCATCAACGCCTGCGCCTACATCCGCGACGAGCTGCCCTACGCCCTGAGCTCCGGTGGCGTGTCCAACGTGTCGTTCTCGTTCCGCGGCAACAACCCGGTGCGCGAGGCGATCCACTCGGTGTTCCTGCTGTATGCGATCCGCAACGGCCTGACCATGGGCATCGTCAACGCCGGCCAGCTGGAGATCTATGATCAGATCCCGCAGCAGCTGCGTGATGCGGTGGAAGACGTGGTGCTCAACCGCACGCCGAACGGCACCGATGCGCTGCTGGCCATCGCCGACCAGTTCAAGGGCGACGGCAGCGTCAAGGAAGCGGAAACCGAGGAATGGCGCAGCTGGGAAGTCAACAAGCGCCTGGAGCATGCCTTGGTCAAGGGCATCACCACCCACATCGTCGAAGACACCGAAGAATCGCGCCAGAGCTTCAGCCGCCCGATCGAAGTGATCGAAGGCCCGCTGATGTCCGGCATGAACGTGGTCGGCGACCTGTTCGGCGCGGGCAAGATGTTCCTGCCCCAGGTGGTGAAATCCGCCCGGGTGATGAAGCAGGCGGTGGCTCACCTGATCCCCTTCATCGAACTGGAGAAAGGCGACAAGCCGGAAGCCAAGGGCAAGATCCTCATGGCCACGGTCAAGGGCGACGTGCACGACATCGGCAAGAACATCGTCGGCGTGGTGCTCGGCTGCAACGGCTATGACATCGTCGACCTCGGGGTCATGGTGCCGGCGGAGAAGATCCTCCAGGTGGCCAAGGAGCAGAAGTGCGACATCATCGGCCTGTCCGGGCTGATCACCCCGTCCCTGGACGAGATGGTCCATGTCGCCCGGGAAATGCAGCGCCAGGATTTCCACCTGCCGCTGATGATCGGTGGTGCCACCACCTCCAAGGCCCACACCGCGGTGAAGATCGAGCCCAAGTACAGCAATGATGCGGTGGTCTATGTGACCGACGCCTCGCGCGCCGTGGGCGTGGCCACCCAGCTGCTGTCCAAGGAACTCAAGGCCGGCTTCGTCGACAAGACCCGCGAGGAATACGTCGAGGTGCGCGAGCGCACCGCCAACCGCAGCGCCCGCACCGAGCGCCTGAGCTACGCCGCGGCCATCGCCAAGAAGCCGCAGTTCGACTGGAGCAGCTACCAGCCGGTCAAGCCGACCTTCACCGGCGCTCGGGTACTGGACAATATCGACCTCAAGGTACTGGCCGAGTACATCGACTGGACGCCGTTCTTCATCTCCTGGGACCTGGCCGGCAAGTTCCCGCGCATCCTCGACGACGAAGTGGTGGGCGAAGCCGCTACCGCGCTGTACAAGGACGCCCGGGAGATGCTCGACAAGCTGATCGACGAGAAGCTGATCAGCGCCCGCGCGGTGTTCGGCTTCTGGCCGGCCAACCAGGTGCAGGACGACGACCTGGAAGTCTATGGTGACGACGGCCAGCCACTGGCGCGCCTGCATCACCTGCGCCAGCAGATCATCAAGACCGACGGCAAGCCGAACTTCTCCCTGGCGGACTTCGTCGCGCCCAAGGACAGCGGCATCACCGACTACGTTGGCGGCTTCATCACCACCGCCGGGATCGGCGCCGAAGAAGTGGCCAAGGCCTACCAGGACGCCGGCGACGACTACAACTCGATCATGGTCAAGGCCCTGGCCGACCGCCTGGCCGAGGCCTGCGCCGAGTGGCTGCACCAGCAGGTGCGCAAAGACTATTGGGGTTATGCCAAGGACGAAGAGCTGGACAACGAGGCGCTGATCAAGGAGCAGTACAGCGGCATCCGCCCGGCCCCGGGCTACCCGGCCTGCCCCGATCACACCGAGAAGAGCACCCTGTTCGCCCTGCTCGACCCCGAGGCATCCGAAGGCCGTGCCGGCCGCAGCGGCGTGTTCCTCACCGAGCACTTCGCCATGTTCCCGGCGGCGGCGGTCAGCGGCTGGTACTTCGCCCACCCCCAAGCGCAGTACTTCGCCGTGGGCAAGGTCGACCAGGACCAGGTGCAGAGCTACACCGCGCGCAAGGGCCAGGACCTGGCCGTGAGCGAGCGCTGGCTGGCACCGAACCTGGGTTACGACAACTGACCCGGGTTCTGCAGGAGCCGGCTTGCCGGCGAAGGCGGTCCTCGATCGAGGCTTCTTCGCTGGCAAGCCAGCTCCGACACTAGCCCGCCATCAGCGGCGGCATTGTCTATGCTCTGTTGACACTCCACCGTGTCGAGGGATTTATGGACGATCCAAGCAAGGACAATCAGCCTCCGACCTTCCTGCAGATGTTGCAAAGCGTGCTGGCCGCCGCCTTCGGCGTACAGAGCGGGAAGAACCGCGCCCGCGACTTCAGCCACGGCAAGCCCAGCCACTTCATTGTGCTGGGCATCCTGTTCACCACCCTCTTCGTCCTGGTGCTGCTGGGCATTGCCAAGCTGGCGATGCACCTGGCGGGAGTCTGAACCGGCGTTATCGCAGCAGTAGCTGCAATCCGAAGGGATAACGGTAGCTGTCCGGCTTGCCTTGGGCGGACAGCCCGCGAAAATCGAACCGGGCCCCGATCTGATCACCCTTTTCCAGCAATTGCTGAGCCTGGGTACGGGTCAGTGCCTGGAACAGCGACAACTGCCAGTTCGGACCGCCCAAACGCCGAGCATCCAGCCCCAGGGCATCATCGTGAATCACCACCATGGCCCAGCCGCCGAGGGTGAAGTGCCCGGCCACCAGCACTGACAATTGCCCGTCGATAAACGCCCGCAAGGCCTCCGGCGAACTGTTGACTCCGCTGAAAAGCAGATCCACGCCCGGCTTGCGCCCCACCTCCCGGGCAGCCTCCATCGCCCCCAGGGCCATTTCATCGTTGGCCGACCAGATCAGCTGTGTTTGCGGATAGCGCCGGAGCAACTGTTCCGCCTGCCGGTAGGCTCGCTCGCGGTTCCACTCGCCATAGACCAGTTGGCGCAAATGCACCTCGGGGTGCTCGGCCAGGGCCCGGTGCAGGCCCTGCTCGCGCAGTTGCGCCGAGGGCGTGACCTTGAGGCCGGAGAACGCCAGCAGATCGAGGGTCTGGCCTTCGGGCACAGGGCCGTGCTTGCGCAGCAGCTCCTTGAGCATCTGGTAGCCGGCCTCCTCGTCATCGCCCACCATGCTGGCGAACCACTCGGCATAGATGTGCTGGCTTTGGCCGATCAATTCGCGCTGATCCAGGGTCAAGGGGCTGTTGACGATAAACAGCTTGATTCCGGAGCCTTGGGACAAACGCAGGATTTGCGGCGCGATGTACTGCTCGTTCACCAGGATCAGGTAATCGGGCTTCTGCGCGCTCTGGAACAGCTCGCGAGCCTGCTCCAGGGTCTTTTGCGGGTCACGCTCGGCATAGAGAATGCTCAAGTCCATGTCCAGGCTGCGGGCGGCGGCCTGCATGAAGTGCGAGTAGCTGACCCAGAAGGTTTCCGTCGAGTTGCCGGGATTGAGAAACACCACCGATGTCGCCTGAGCCACCGTCCAGAACGGCAGACTCAGCCAAAACACACACCTGCACAGCACCTTGAACATGACGAGAAGAGCCCCAGAATTAACCCAGGCAGTATAACGGGCAAAATACTGGCCAATGACGGCAAATTGTCATGATTGTCCGACAATCCAGGCTCTTTTATTCACTTAACTACTGGTGGCTGACCCAAAACACGGCCGTACCCACGACCAGTATGATCAGAAAGAGAATGGCCCAAGCATCAACACTGCTGTCGCTTTTCCTCACTTTGGTTGGATGAGTCATAGCATCGCCTCTAATTGGATTTTTCGGTGACTGCTCTAAAGACACGCCCACAGTTAAGCCCAGGATTGCCCCCATCACAAATGTGGGTACTCACAACCCCCTACCGTTAGTCGTTTTGGTTCTTTGCATATACTAAAACTTCACTTTTGCGCATAACCGCAAGCTGGTATCGTTCGGCGGCTCCGATCGGAGTGCGCGGCCGTGCGCGCAGATTTGCTGACATGGGTGGCGTTGAGCGAAAACGAAGGCAGGACGAGGTGAAACCGGCAGCCAAGCCGGGTCGATCAGGCCCAGGCACCGCGTAGAAGACGTTCACCGCAGTATTTGCCAAGTGCCGCTTGTGCGCCACCTGTAGCCTGAGAACTGGACCTATATGTACGTATACGACGAGTACGATCAGCGGATCATCGAGGACCGCGTCAAGCAGTTCCGTGATCAGACCCGACGCTATCTGGCAGGCGAGCTGAGCGAAGAAGAATTCCGCCCCCTGCGCCTGCAGAATGGCCTCTATATCCAACGTTTTGCCCCGATGCTGCGGGTCGCCGTGCCTTACGGCCAACTGACCTCGCGCCAGGCGCGGATGATGGCCAAGATCGCCCGCGACTATGACAAGGGCTACGCCCACATCAGTACCCGGCAGAACGTGCAGTTCAACTGGCCGGCCCTGGAAGACATCCCGGACATCCTCGCCGAGCTGGCCACCGTGCAGATGCACGCCATCCAGACCAGCGGCAACTGCCTGCGCAACGTCACCACCGACCAGTTCGCCGGTGTCGCTGCCGACGAGTTGATCGACCCGCGTCCGTGGTGCGAGATCGTCCGTCAATGGACCACCTTCCACCCTGAATTCGCCTACCTGCCGCGCAAGTTCAAGATCGCCATCAATGGCTCGACCTCCGACCGCGCGGCCATCGAAGTCCATGACATCGGCCTGGAGCCGGTGTACAACGCCGCCGGCGAGCTGGGCTTCCGGGTCTTGGTGGGTGGCGGCCTGGGCCGTACCCCGGTGGTCGGCGCGTTCATCAACGAGTTCCTGCCGTGGCGGGACCTGTTGAGCTACCTCGACGCCATCCTGCGGGTCTACAACCGCTATGGCCGTCGCGACAACAAGTACAAGGCGCGGATCAAGATCCTGGTCAAGGCCCTGACCCCCGAAGTGTTCGCCGAGAAGGTCGAGGCGGAAATGGCCCACCTGCGGGGTGGCCAGACCACCCTCACCGATGCCGAAGTGCACCGGGTGGCCAAGCACTTCGTCGACCCGGACTACAAGACCCTGCCCAGCCAGGACGCAGAACTCGCGGCCCTGGACAAAGAGCACCCGGGCTTCGCCCGTTGGCGCGTGCGCAACACCCTGGCCCACAAGAAGCCGGGCTATGTAGCCGTGACCCTGTCGCTCAAGCCCACTGGCGTAGCGCCGGGGGACGTCACCGACAAGCAGTTCGACGCCATCGCCGACCTGGCCGACCGTTACAGCTTCGGCCAGCTGCGCACCTCCCACGAGCAGAACATCATCCTCGCCGACGTCGAGCAGAGCCAACTGTTCACCCTGTGGGGCGAGTTGCGGGAAAACGGCTTCGCCACGCCGAACATCGGCCTTTTGACCGACATCATCTGCTGCCCGGGCGGCGACTTCTGCTCCCTGGCCAACGCCAAGTCGATCCCGATTGCCGAATCCATCCAGCGCCGTTTCGACGACCTGGACTACCTGTTCGACATCGGCGAGCTGGACCTGAACATCTCCGGTTGCATGAACGCCTGCGGTCACCACCACGTGGGCCACATCGGCATCCTCGGGGTCGACAAGAAAGGCGAGGAGTTCTACCAGGTGTCCCTGGGTGGCAGCGCCAGCCGCGACGCCAGCCTGGGCAAGATCCTCGGCCCGTCCTTCGCCCAGGAAGCCATGCCCGACGTGATTTCGAAGCTGATCGACGTGTACGTGGAACAACGTACCGAAGACGAACGCTTCATCGACACCTATCAACGTATTGGCATCGACCTCTTCAAGGAGCGCGTCTATGCAGCGAATCATTAAGAACAACGAGGTCATCGACGAAACCTGGCACCTGCTGCCCAAGGACGCGACCCTCGACGGCATCTCCAACTGCGACGACCTGATCGTGCCGCTGGCCCTGTGGCGCGAGCACGCTCATGCCCTCAAGGCCCGCGATGGCGGCCTCGGCGTGTGGCTGGATGCGGACGAAGAAGCCGAAGAAATCGGTGACGACGTCGAGCAGTTCCAGGTGATAGCCCTGAACTTCCCGGCCTTCACCGATGGCCGCAACTACTCCAACGCCCGCCTGCTGCGTGACCGCTACGGCTACAAGGGCGAGTTGCGAGCCATTGGCGACGTACTGCGCGACCAGTTGTTCTACCTGCACCGCTGCGGCTTCGATGCCTACGCGCTGCGGGCCGACAAGGACCCCTACGAAGCCCTGGAAAGCCTCAAGGACTTCTCGGTGACCTACCAGGCCGCCACCGACGAACCGCTGCCGCTGTTCCGTCGTCGCTAAACCCTGGTGCCAACAAAAAGCCCTGAAGCGGGAAACCGCTTCAGGGCTTTTTTGTATCCGCCTCTGCCTCCGACCGACCGTAGGAGCCGGCTTGCCGGCGAAGGGGCCTTCGAACCTTGTACAAGCCTTGCGACCGCCTTCGCTGGCAAGCCAGCTCCTACAGCACAGGCCCACAAACGACGCACTCCCCGTAGGAGCCGGCTTGCCGGCGAAGGGGCCTTCGAACCTTGCACAAACCTTGCGACCGCCTTCGCTGGCAAGCCAGCTCCTACAGCACAGCCCCACAAACACGCACTCTCCGTAGGAGCCGGCTTGCCGGCGAAGCGGCCCTCGAACCTTGCACAAACCTTGCGACCGCCTTCGCTGGCAAGCCAGCTCCTACAGCTCAGGCCCACAAACGACGCACTCTTCGTAGGAGCCGGCTTGCCGGCGAAGGGGCCTTCGAACCTTGTACAAACCTTGCGACCTCATTCGCTGGCAAGCCAGCTCCTACAAAGCCCGCGGGGTTACCAGAAGCGCTGCTGGGTCAGGCGACTCCACCAGGTCAGCAGCACGCGGTCGATGGAACCGCTGGCCGCCAGCCCTACCCGCTCCTGCAGGCTCTTGCGCTCGGCATAGTGCAGGTGGAAGACCTCAGCGTTCCTGGCCTTGTCCGCCAGGTATTCGTCACTGGTCTGCAACTCGTCCACCAGCAGCTTTTCCTGCGCCGCCACCCCCAGCCAGACTTCACCGGTGGCCACTTCATCAATGGCCAGTTGCGGGCGATAGCGGGAGACGAAGTTCTTGAACAGCTGATGGGTGACGTCCAGGTCTTCCTGGAACTTCTCCCGGCCCTTCTCGGTGTTTTCGCCAAACACCGTCAGGGTGCGCTTGTACTCACCAGCGGTGAGCACCTCGAAATCGATGTCGTGCTTCTTCAGCAGGCGGTTGACGTTGGGCAACTGGGCCACCACGCCAATGGAGCCGAGGATGGCGAACGGCGCGCTGATAATCTTTTCGCCGATGCAAGCCATCATGTAGCCGCCGCTGGCCGCCACCTTGTCGATGCACACCGTCAGCGGCACTCCGGCCTGGCGGATACGCGCCAGCTGCGACGAGGCCAACCCGTAGCTGTGGACCATGCCGCCACCGCTCTCCAGACGCAGCACCACTTCATCCTTGGGCGTGGCCAGGCTCAGCAGGGCAGTGATTTCGTGGCGCAGGCCTTCGGTGGCCGAGGCCTTGATGTCGCCATTGAAGTCCAGCACGAAGACCCGTGGCTTGACCTCGGCCGGTTGTTTCTTCTGCTTCTTCTGGCTCTTTTCGGCCTTGCTCTTGGCCTTGCGCAGGGCCTTGAGCTGATCCTTGTCCAGCAGGCTCTGCTCCAGGCGCTCGCGCAGGTCCTTGTAGAAATCATTCAGCTTGCTGACCTGCAACTGCCCCACACCCTTGCGCCGGCCCTTGCTGCGCAGCGCAGCGGCGGTGATCAGCACCACCAGGATGGCGACCACCAGGGTCACAGTCTTGGCCAGGAAACTGGCGTATTCGGCGATAAACTCCACAGGGACTCCTCAAACATGGACCGCTGCCAACGAGCGGCGTAATGGGCTCAAGCATACCGGCGTGACCGGTCGGCCACCAGTCGGGAAACCTTGTGTAACCAAGCTCCAACAATCATTTCAAACAAGCGTATGTTTTTTCATTGACAGCTTCCCGGCATCCTCATAACCTCGCAAAACTTTCAACGTACCGGGATGACGCGGACGTGGGCAGCATCTACTTGATTCGACATGGCCAGGCCTCCTTCGGTGCAGACGACTACGACGTGCTGTCGGCCACTGGCGTACGCCAGGCGGCGCTGCTTGGCGAGCACCTGGCCGAGCTGGGCCTGAGCTTCGATCGCTGCCTGTCCGGCGACCTGCGCCGCCAGCAACACACCGCGCAAGCCGCCCTGGAGCAGATGAGCGCCGCCGGGGCCCCCAGCCCGCAGCTGGAAATCGACACGGCCTTCAATGAGTTCGACGCCGATGCCGTCATCCGCGCCCTGCTGCCCGACCTGCTGGCGCAAGAACCCGATGCCGTGAATATCCTGCGCAATGCCGCGCAGAACCGCGCCGAGTTCCAGCGCATCTTCGCCCTGATCATCCAGCGCTGGCTGGCCGGCACCTACGATCCGCCAGGCCTGGAAAGCTGGCTGGGCTTCGTCGAGCGGGTCCAGGGCGGCCTGCAGCGGATTCTCGAAGCCGCCAACAACCAGCAGAAGATCGCCGTGTTCACCTCTGGCGGCACCATCACCGCCCTGCTCCACCTGATTACCCGAATGCCGGCCGAACAGGCGTTCGAACTGAATTGGCAAATCGTCAACACCTCGCTCAACCTGCTGAAATTTCGCGGGCGCGAGGTGTCCCTGGCTTCCTTCAACGGTCATGCCCATCTGCAACTGTTGAAGGCCCCGGAGCTCATCACTTTCCGTTGAGCCCGGCTTACTGTGACCCTTGCTGTAACCACCCCATAAAAGGATCGAACCATGACCTCCGTAGCTGACGCCGTACAAGCCATGCAAGCCAAGTTCAACCCAGCTGCCGCTGCCGGCCTGGACCTGGTTTTCGGTTTCCGCATCGATGACTCCAAGCACTTCTCGCTGGTCGTCAAGGACAGCACCTGCGAACTCAAGGAAGGCGAGAACCCAGACGCCCAGGTCACCCTGGTGATGGACGGCGAAACCCTGGACGGTATCGTCAGCGGCGAAACCGACGGCATGCAGGCCTTCATGGGCGGCAAGCTGCGCGCCGAAGGCGACATGATGCTGGCGATGAAACTGAGCGAGCTGTTCCCAGCCTAAGACCGCGCAAGGTCCGGCTGTACCCGAATCCCGCCCCTGTGGCGGGATTCGTCGTTTCTGGCTGGCGCAACCGCTCTGGCCCGTGCCTTTGCCCTGAATCAATACCGCTGGGCAGCTGGCATTTCAGGCGAGACGCTTGATTGATCTCGGTCAGTTCCCCCTCCGCAACGCCCCTCTACTCTTGCGCCTTCCATCGCGGCCAGGGAAGGCTCAGCCGGAGCCACCTGCCATACCGCCATCACTCACGGAAGAGTCTGCATTATGCGATCACTGAAGATCATCCTGCTGTCCACCGCCTTCAACGGCCTGACCCAACGCGCCTGGCTCGACCTGCGCCACGCCGGGCACCGCCCCAGCGTCGTGTTGTTCACCAGCGAAGAGGAGGTCTGCCAGCAGATCGAGGACGCCAAGGCCGACCTGGTGATCTGCCCCTTCCTCAAGGACCGGGTCCCCCAGCAGCTGTGGAGCAACCCCAAGCGTCCAGTGGTGATCATCCACCCGGGCATCGTCGGCGACCGCGGCGCCAGCGCCCTGGACTGGGCCATCAGCAAGGAACTCAAGCGCTGGGGCGTCACCGCACTGCAGGCGGTGGAAGAAATGGACGCTGGGCCGATCTGGTCCACCCATGAATTCAACCTGCCGACCGGCCTGCGCAAGTCCGAGCTGTACAACGGCCTGGTGAGCGACGCCGCGATCCATTGCATCCGCGACGTGGTGGAGAAATTCCGCAACGGCTACACCCCCGAGCCCCTGGACTACGACAAGCCTTCCGTACTCGGCCGCCTGCAACCGAACATGAAACAGTGCGACCGCACCTTCAGCTGGCACGACTGCGCTCAGTTCATCAAGCGCAGCATCGACGCCGCCGACGGCCAGCCCGGGGTCCTGGCCAGCCTCGCCGGCGGCCAGTACTACGTGTACGACGCCCACCTGGATTCACGCAGCGGCATGCCCGGCCAACTGCTGGCGGTACACGACGATGCGGTGCTGGTGGCCTGCGGCGATCAAAGCCTGTGGATCGGCTCCCTACGCCTCAAGCCCCAGCCCGGCGAGGAAACCTTCAAGCGTCCGGCCCGCCACGTACTGGCCGAACGCCTGAACGAGGTGCCGGTCCTCGAATGGTCGGTGGCCAGCAGCCCGTTCAGTAGCGAACCGTACCAGCCAATCCGCTATCGCGAGTCGGGCAAGGTCGGCGAACTGACTTTCGAGTTCTACAACGGCGCCATGAGCACCGAACAGTGCCAGCGCCTGGTCGAGGCCCTGCGCTGGGCCAAGGCCCAGGACACCCAGGTACTGCTGGTACGTGGCGGGCGCGGCGCCTTCAGCAACGGTGTGCACCTCAACGTGATCCAGGCCGCTGAAGAGCCCGGCCTGGAAGCCTGGGCCAATATCCAGGCCATCGACGACGTCTGCCTGGAACTGCTGACCGCGCGGCAACTGGTGGTCAGCGGCCTGACCGGCAACGCCGGCGCCGGCGGACTGATGCTGGCCCTGGCGGCGGACATCGTCCTGGCCCGCGCCGACACCGTGTACAACCCCCATTACAAGAGCATGGGCCTGTACGGTTCCGAGTACTGGACCTACAGCCTGCCCCGCGCCGTCGGCCAGGCCATGGCCCGGCAACTGACCGAAGCCTGCCTGCCCATCAGCGCCCTCCAGGCCCTGCAGATGGGTATGGTCCAGGAGATCGGCCCGCGTTGCCCGGAAGAGTTCAGCCTGTGGCTGCTGCAGCGGGCCAACGCTGTGCTCAACGACCCGCGCTACCAGCACCTGCGCCAGCGCAAGCTGGACGCCGACCCGCAACTGATGCAGCACTGCCGCAATGCCGAGCTGGAGGAAATGCACATGGACATGGTGCAGAACCGCAAGGGCTTCGCCGAGAAATGCAGCAACTTCGTCTACAAGCGCAAGACCTGCTGCACTCCAGAGCGGCTGATCGAGGACTGGGCCAAACCCCAGGACATCGCCTTGGTGGGTTGATCCACCGCCTGCGCGGCAAGCTTCCAAAACACCGCCAGGCCACGTAGCATTCGCCGCCTTTTGCTGCCGCCCCCCAGGGGCGGCAGTGGTTTGCAAGGAGGCGATCATGCAGGACATTCCAGGCCACGCCACGTGGCGCAGTATCCAAGCACAGACCCTTGGCTGGTCCAGCGACCGGATCTTTCACATCGTCGATGAACAGGGCCAGCACCTGCTCCTGCGCACCAGTGATGCTGCCCAGTACGCCAGCAAACGCGACGAGTTCCAGTGGACCCGGCACCTGGCGGCGACCGGCATCGCCATGTCCCAGCCCCTGGCCTTCGGCCTGTTCGATTCAGGGCGCCAGGTCTACTCGCTGCTGTCGTGGATCGAAGGCCAGGACGGTGCGCAATGGGTCACCGAACAGCCCGCCGCAGCCTGCTATGAACTGGGCCTGCAAGCCGGCCGCACTCTCCAGCAGATCCACAGCGTTAATGCGCCCCCAGGCACTGCAAACGCCGAACAGCAGATGCGCGCCATCTACCGCAAGAAACTCGAACAGTACCGGGGTTGCGGCCATCAAGTGGCCCATGAACAAGACTTCCTGCAGTTTCTCGAACAGCACTTTCATCTGCTGGCCGACACACCCCTGGTGTTTCTCCATGGCGACTATCACCTGAGCAACATGATCGTCGGCGCCGATGAGCAGTTGTCGATCATCGACTTCAACCGCTACCGTTTCGGGGATCCGGCACGGGACTTCAACCGGCTGGCGCTGTTTTCCTGCAACCTCAGCCACGACTTCGCCCGCGGCCAGGTCGACGGCTACTGCGCTGGCCAGCCCGACTCTGTTTTTCTCACCCGCATGGCGTTCTACGCCGCGTTCGATACCTTCTTCAGCGTGCTCTGGGCCATGGCCTTCGGCGAGCAGGAAGTCCACGCCAGCCTGCAACGCACGCAAAAGGTCTGGGAGGACTTTGATGGTTTTTCCGGGCATGTGCCTCATTGGTATCGCTGATAGGCGACGCAGCCCGGCTTCCCCCGCTTGCTCGATCACAACAAAGAAAGCAGCTGCGATGATTTCGCCCCGCGCGGATCGCAGCCTTGAAGACACCATTGGAAAAATCTAAGGAAAGACCATGAACGCCAAGCTCAAGAACACAGAACACGCCCAGGAAAAGACCGCTAAAAGCCCGATTGCCTGGGGCATGATCGGCTCGGTGATTCTGGCCATCACCACGCCGTTCTTCTATTTGAACGGCAAGGCCTACCACGATGGTTACCTCGGCTACTTTCAGCTGGAAACCTCGATGTTTCCCATGGACACCTCCACCACCTTCGTCAACGCAGTTCTGGCCTGGTACCACGCCATGACCAACGGCTTGAAAGGCGGGTTGGAGTTCATCGGGCAGCACTGGCTGTGGGCTGCAATCGTCTGTGTGCTGAGCATTCTGGTGTTCGGCGGCTTCAACTATCTGATCGCCCTGTTCAACAAAAAACTCACGGACAACAAAGGGTCCGCCAAGCAGCCACAGGCCAGCACTCCCGCGCCGTCATTGTTCAGGGAGATAGGCAAATGCGCGCTGTACATCTTCATCCCCAGCTACGGCCTGTTTGTGACGATGTTTTTCATCTCTTTCATCTTGATGGTCACCATCACCCCCTTTGTGCTGATCGGCAAAGACTTGGCGGCCGAGGATCTGAAAAACGGCTTCAAGGACTCGCCCCAGGTGGCCGTCAACGACCCCGATGGGCATAAACGCACTTACCGGGTCATGCAGTGCTCGACAACCTTCTGCGCGCTGTACGCCGATGGGAAGGTGATCACGGTGCCGATCGCCACGCTGGATTGGGTGGTGTCGGATGTCGCGGAAAAACTCAAGGTGCAGCAAGCCAATTGAACACTGCGGCGCAACCTCCCCGGCTACCGCAACTAAGCTTGCAGCAGCAAGGCCACCAGCGCCGTCCAGCCGGTCTGGTGGCTGGCCCCCAGGCCGCGTCCGGTTTCGCCATGGAAGTATTCATGGAACAGCACCAGTTCCCGGTCCTCGGCCGCCACCTGCAACTGCGGGTAGCCGCTCATGGACGGCCTGCGCCCTTCCTCGTCCAGCAGGAACAAGCGCGTCAGGCGCTGGCTCAAGCCATCGGCGACTTCCGCCAACGACGCCAGGTACCCGGAACCCCGCGGGTATTCCACCGAAAAGTTGACGTCGTAGTAACGATGAAACTCGCGCAGGGATTCAATCAGCATGTAATTGATCGGCATCCACAGCGGCCCGCGCCAGTTGGAATTGCCGCCGTACAGCCGTGAATCGGATTCCGCCGGTTCGTAACGGGCGCACAACTGCTTGCCGTCCACCTGCAGGGCAAAGGGCTGCTCGAAAGCCTTGGACAGGGAGCGGATGCCAAATGCCGAGAGAAACTCGCTCTCATCGAGCATGCGCTTGAGCAGGTCCTTGGTGCGCTCGCCACGCAACAGCGCCAGAAGCATGCGGTTGCCCTTGCCCGGCTCGTACCAGCGCGACACCAGGCTCGCCAGGTCCGGCCGGTGGTGCATGAAACCCAGCAGGCGCTGGGCCAGGCCCGGCAGCCCCTCATGCTCGTGCTGCTCCAGCACCTGCACCGCGAACAGCGGCATCAGGCCGACGATGGAGCGCAAACGCAGCGGCTCGTTCTGCCCGTCGGGACGGTGCAGCACATCGTAGAAAAACTGGTCCTGCTCGTCCCACAGCCCCTCGGCGCTTTCGTCCACCCGGTTGATGGCCCCGGCGATATAGAGGAAGTGCTCGAAGAACTTCACCGCAATGTCCACGTACACCCCGTTGCGTTTGGCCAGCTCCAGGGCGATGCGCATCAGGTCCAGGGCGTAGGCCGCGACCCAGGCCGTGCCGTCGGCCTGATCCAGGGCGAAACCTTCAGGCAAGGCGGCGGAGCGGTCGAACAGGGCGATATTGTCCAGGCCGAGGAAACCGCCCTGGAACAGGTTGCGGCCCTCGGCGTCCTTGCGGTTGACCCACCAGGAAAAGTTCAGCAACAGCTTGTGGAAGATCCGTTCGAGAAAGTCCAGGTCGCCCTCACCCATCAGGGCCTTTTCCTGCTGGTAGACCCGCCAGCAGGCCCAGGCGTGCACCGGCGGGTTGGCATCGTCGAAACGCCACTCGTAGGCCGGCAGCTGGCCATTGGGGTGCATGAAGCGGTCCTTCACCAGCAACAGCAGCTGCTGCTTGGCGAAGGCCGGGTCGATCAGGGCAAAGGCCACGGCCTGGAAACCCAGGTCCCAGGAGGCGTACCAGGGGTATTCCCAGGTATCGGGCATGGAGACGATGTCGCAGTTGGACAGGTGCCGCCAATGGGTATTGCGCAGTTGCCCATGCTCGCTCGGTGGCGCCGGCTGCCCGGGATCGCCGTCGAGCCACTGGTTGACGTCGAAATAGTACAACTGCTTGGACCACAGCAGCCCGGCCAGGGCCTGACGCTGGACATTGCGCGCATCCGCGTCGGCAATGCCCTGCTGCAAGGCCGCGTAGAACTCATCGGCTTCGCGGCGGCGCTGCTCGAACAGGTTGCGCGCACTGACCTGCTCGCTGCCCGCCGGGGCAAAACGCAGGAACAGGCTCTTGCTCTCGCCGCCTGCCAGCTCCAGGACAAAGTGCGCCGCCACCTTGGTACCGCCATCGAAGGCCACGGCGTTGGCCTGGCCCTCGACCAGGTAGTCATTGATTCCGTCCTTGAACGGCCCCGGCGCAGAAAGCCCATCAAGCCTGGGAAAGTTGCTGTCGTTGTTGCAGAACAGCCACTGGCAGGGCTCGGCGCCCCAGGCAGTGATCTGCCGATCGGGCAATGGCCCATGCCGCGCCAGCACCCGGTCGCCCTCCAGGCGCAGGCTCGGCCGCGCTTCGCTGCCGCCCCAGCTCCAGGTGTTGCGCGCCCAGACCTGGGGCAGTACCCGCAGCCGCGCCGGCAAATGGAAACGGTTGTGCACGGTGATGTGCATGAAAATGTCATCGGCGGTGTGCTTGGCGTATTCCACCGTCACGTCGAAGTAGCGGTCGTCCTCGAAGACCCCGGTGTCGAGGATCTCGTACTCGGTGTCGTGCAGGCCGCGGCGGGCATTTTCCGCCACCAGGTCGGCGTAGGGAAAGGCGGCCTGGGGGTATTTGTAGAGCATGCGCATGTAGGCATGGCTGGGCACCCCGTCGAGGTAGAAATACAGCTCCTTGACGTCCTCACCGTGATTGCCCTCGGCGTTGTTCAGGCCGAACAGACGCTCCTTGAGAATGCTGTCGTGTTCATTCCACAGCGCCAGCCCCAGGCACCAGTGCTGGGCCTTGTCGGAAAACCCCGCCAGGCCGTCCTCACCCCAGCGGTAGGCGCGGCTGCGGGCGTGATCGTGAGGAAAATACTTCCAGGCGTCGCCGTCGGCGCTGTAGTCCTCGCGCACCGTGCCCCACTGCCGCTCGCTGAGGTAGGGACCCCACTGGCGCCAGTGCTCGGCCTCGCTGCCTTGCAGGCGCAGACCCTCAAGGGTATCGAGAATGCGGGTCGCAGGTTTTGCCGGCATGGGAGGTGTCCTTGGCCATGGGGGTGACTTGCAGTGTAGGAGCGGCCGGCCTCGGCGCCCCATGACAAATGTTTCATGGTACGAAGACCCGAGGCTCATTAACCGCTCGACAAACCCGGGCCAGAGCCATTGCGGCTAAATTTTCCGCGCCTGGCTCGTTATAATCGGCAACCCTTTTATGGCCATGCGGATTCAAAGATGTTCAGTTGCAAAGCGTTTTTCCCGGGTGTATTGCTCGCGGCAGCCCTCTCGGCCCAGGCTGAGGGCCTCGACCTGAGCTACCCGCAGCCCCCGCTGCCGGCCACGCCCACCCACGCCCCGACGCCCCAGAGCGACAGGCCGACACTCAAGCTGCAGTTCAAGCCGGCCATCAGCTACGAGCACAGTTGCAGCGGGCAATGCACCTACGAAACCAATATCGATCAGCTGCACGATCGCGAAACCCGCCACAGCGCAAGCGTCGGCTTCGACTGAGACGGGTCACTGAACCCGCGGGCGCTTGAGCCACACTCGCGCTCCTGAGTTCTACAGCAAACTCAGAAAGTCCTGCCCTGCCAGTGCCTTGTTCCGTTTTGGGGGGCATGCCTAAAGTTCCGGGTCGTGCTGATGACGATCGGGTTTGGCGACCCTGTGACCGTGTGCGAGAGCCCTGCGCTTGTTTGCAGGGCTTTTCGCATCCGTACGCTGCTTTATGGCGGCTGTACGCGGGAGACCTTCGGGTCTGCCGGCTCCCCGGTCCCGGTTCGCCAACCTGCGTACAGCTGCCACCCTTCGTTTGGCGACGATCCAGTGGCGCTCTCAACCGACCGAGGCGTTACTTATGAACAGATACATGCCGATCACCGGCCACGACTGCACCATCCCTTCCCTGCTGATCGATACCCAGGCCCCTGCCGACGTGCTCTACGAAGCGGCGGCCTATCGCATCCGCGCCGTCACTCAACTGCTGGAAAACTTTGCAGCCCGCCCCGACACCCCCGGCGATGCCGTGGTGCTGCAAGATCTGGCACTGATCTGCGCCATACCGCTGCGCGATGGCTGCGATGTACTGGATGTGCTGGGCCGCCAGCTGCAAGCGCAGCCACGCTGAACCTGTAGGAGCCGGCTTGCCGGCGAAGAGGCCCGCGAGTCTTGGGCAAACCTTTCCGCCCCCTTCGCTGGCAAGCCAGCTCCTACGAAAAGCCTTTCGTGTGCTGGATCTGTTGAGGCACCGTTTGCGGGCGAGGACCTGAGCCGAATGACAAGTTTGAAAAGCACTAAGCCGAGATCAGGGCATACCTTATCTGGCCTTACAGCTATCCAACTCACTTTGAGTGGTCAACGTTGTCGCTAAACCCAACCGATATTTACAGTAGGCAATTACTTTCTGCCTCTCCAGATCGCTTAACTCAGAGAGTGTTTTATCGTCTGACTCATAGGCAAAGATATTTTCAAACTCCATTTGAAAAGATGGATACCTCTTGATGAAAAACACTTTTTCCGGATAGGCATCCTCGATTTTCTCGTAGAACCCGATATACAGATAAGCGACTAGCAGGACAGATAAAATAAAGAATAGTTTTTTCATGAGCACAGTGGTTGAAGCTCCAACTCTCGACTTTGGTAACGGTTGCACAGTCCCTCCCCTCCTCGTTCAGGCGCTTTTGTATCACTAGCCGCGGTGGCGGCCCTGCGCGTTCCCTGGTTACGCCCGCGCCTGCCACCGCCACCCGCCGCTGTAACCTCCAGCTACCGAGCCTTAAAGAGCAACGATCCGCTGCACCTCATGCTGAAACACGTAAGGATCCGACAGCAGCTCGAACTGTTCGTCATCCGGATAGGTCACCGCCACGTGGTAATCCTCGCCCGCAAAGGCCTTGATCGCGTCGATATCCTGCCAGTACGTCGCCAGGAAGAAATGCGTCCAGTCGCCCTGGCGTTCCTGCCGTACAAAGGCGCCGAGGTTGCCCGGAACACCCTCGGCGTGCTGAATGCCGGTCACTTCAAGGTGTTGGCTGAAGCCCTGCGCGTGCAGGTTGGGAACACATCCGTGCCAGGTCCTGATGATCATGCTGGTCTCCAGAGTTCAAGAAAAATGGCTGTTCGGGGGCGTGGGCATTGGGAGGCAGTGCTCACAAAAACGCAACACCACACTGCGTCCTTTGTGATGGTTGGGCTAGGGTGGAAACGATACAGTCGGGCCATCAGCAACCCGACTGACGCCCGACACAAGGATGCGTTCGATGACTGATCTGCACGATCTACAAGCCGCCCAGCTGCTGGCGCAATTTGCCAGCCGCCAGCTGTCTCCCCTGGACTATTACGAACATCTGCTGACCCATATCCAACGCTGGGAACCCCATATCCGCGCGCTCTACGCTTTCGATCCCGAGCAGGTGCGCCAGCAGGCCCGGGCTTCTACCGAGCGCTGGAACAAGGGCACCCCCAACGGCCCGCTGGACGGGATTCCGGTGACGGTCAAGGAGCTGATCGCCACCCAGGGCACGCCCATTCCCCTGGGCAGCGCGACCACCACGCTGAAACCGGCCTTGCAGGATGCCCCGCCCGCCGCGCGGATGCGCGAAGCCGGGGCGATCATCCTGGCCAAGACCACGGTGCCGGATTTCGGCATGTTGTCTTCGGGTCTGTCGAGCTTCCACGGCATCACTCGCAATCCCTGGAACACCGCCTGCAATACCGGCGGCTCCAGCTCCGGCGCCGGGGCGGCGGCCGCGGCCGGCTACGGGCCGCTGCACATCGGCACCGATATCGGCGGCTCGGTACGCCTGCCCGCCGCCTGGTGCGCTCTGGTGGGGTTCAAGCCGACCCTCGGGCGGATTCCCATCGACCCGTACTACACCGGGCGTTGCGCCGGGCCCATGACCCGCAGCGTCGAGGATACGGTGCTGCTGATGCGCTACCTGGCCAAGCCCGATGCCCGGGACGCCACCAGCCTGCCGCCCTTGACCAGCGACTGGAGCGATGAGCCGGTGTCGGTCAACGGTTTGAAGATCGGCCTGATGCTGCAACCCGGCGCCGGGCTGCAACCGGAAGGCTTTGTCTGCGAGGCGGTGGAACGCGCCGCGCGGCTGTTCGAAAGCCATGGCGCCCAGGTGCGGACCCTGGCGCCGATCATGGACCGCGCGCAACTGGACGGCCTCGACCGCTTCTGGCGGGCCCGGCAATGGGCGGAGCTCTCAGCCCTCGGCGCCGAGCAGTTCGCCAGGGTGCTGCCCTATATCCGCGACTGGGCCGCCCCTGGCGCCGATCTGTCCGGGGTCGAGGCGGTGCTGGGTTTCAACCAGACCTTCGAAATGCGCCGCCGCGCCGCCCAGGTGTTCAGCGAGTTCGACCTGGTGCTCTCGCCCACCAACCAGATCAACCATTTTCCCGCCGAGTGGCCGTCGCCGAGCAACGACCCGCAGCAACCGTTCGAGCACATCGTCTTCACCCTGCCCTGGAACATGGGCGAACAGCCGGCGCTATCGATCAACTGCGGGTTCGCTGCCGATGGCATGCCCATCGGCCTGCAGATGATCGCCCCGCGCTTTGCCGATCAATGGCTGCTGCAAGTGGCCAGGACCTATGAGAGCTGGCGTGGAGCGATCCACAGCTGGCCAAGCCCGCCGTCCCACTGACACACCGAAACTGCCACCTTCACCCCAGCCCCGGGCCTCGCCGCCCGGGGCCTGGGCAACCTATGAATAAAAATTCGAGGGGCCAGTATGCACAGCCAAGCGTCCAATCCGTCAGCCACACCCGAGCCCGCAACGCCCAACGCTGCAGGGGGCAAGCGCAGCGTGTTCGCGGTGATTCTCGGCAACGCCGTGGAGTTCTTCGATTTCGGGGTCTACGCCACCTTCGCGGTGATGATCGGCCACACCTTCTTCCCCTCCGACAGCGCCTTCGTCAGCCTGATGCTGTCGGTCACCGCCTTCGGCGTCGGCTTTATCGTCCGGCCCCTGGGCGCGGTGCTGATCGGCGCCTACGCCGACCGTGTCGGGCGCAAGCCGGCAATGCTCCTGACCCTGGTGATGATGGCCGTGGGCACCGGCAGCATCGCCATCCTGCCCAGCTATGAAAGCATCGGCATCGCCGCGCCGATCCTGCTGGTGCTCACGCGGCTGATCCAGGGCCTGGCCTGGGGCGGCGAGGCCGGCCCCGCCACCACCTACATCCTCGAAGCCGCGCCGCCCCACAAGCGCGGCACCTACGCCTGCTGGCAGGTGGTGGCCCAGGGCGTCGCCGCCATGGCCGCCGGCACTGTGGGTTACACCCTGACCCAGGTGCTGTCACCCGAGGACCTCAACAGTTGGGGCTGGCGCGTGCCTTTCGTGTTCGGCCTGCTGGTGCTGCCGATCGGCATCTACATCCGCCGCAACCTGGCGGAAACCTTCCACGGCCAGGGCGAGCAGACCAGCACCGGCAGCCTGGTGCGCCAGGTGTTCGGCGAACATCGACGGGCCCTGGTGCTGGGGCTGCTGATTCTCTCCGGCAGCACCATCACCCAGTACTTCATCAACTACATGACCACCTTCGCCCTCACCGAGCTCAAGCTGCCCACCAGCATCTCCATGCTCTCGACCCTGGTGGCCGGCGCGGCGATGGCGGTGTGCGCGATTGCCGGTGGTATGCTCTGCGACCGTTTCGGCCGCCGCACCATCCTCATGGCGCCGCGGGTAGTGTTGTTGCTGGTACTGTTCCCAGCCCTGCAGCTGATGACCAAACACCCCAGCCCGGAGACCTTTCTGCTGACCCTGGCGGTGCTTTCCGGCTTGCACGGCATGAGCGGCGCGGCGCTGATCGTGCTGTTGGTGGAAAGCTTTCCCAAGGCGGTGCGCTCCACCGGTTTCTCCATCGTCTACGCCGTCGGCGTGGCGGCTTTCGGCGGCACCGCGCAGATCATCATCACCTGGCTGATCGGCACCACCGGCAATCCGATTTCGCCGGTGGGCTACCTGCTGGTGGCCAACCTGGTGTGCCTGACTGCGGCCTGGTTCGCCAAGGAAACCCGCCCGCAGACTCCCGGACGCAGCACCCCCGGCCAACGGCTCGCAGAAGCCCGCGCCCGCTGAGCATTCGCCTCACCGCCCAACACCCTTTTCCGGCACCGCGTTTTTCTCTACCCTGCCGGCCGCGCATGACCGCGGCCGGGCGGTGGACCGACGCCTTTGATTTGTGGGGAAGCGACATGAAACAGCTCGTACTTTGCCTCCTGGCCATGAGCGCCAGTAGCCCCCTGCTGGCCCAGGACAATCCGCGCCCAAGCCAGCAGGCCCAGGCCCCGGGGTTCATCGAAGGCAGCAGCCTGGACCTCAACCTGCGCCACTACTACTCCAACCAGCACACCCAGCGCGACACCTACCTGACGGTCAAGAAACCCGGCGGCAACCAGCGCACCCGGGTGCGGCAGACCTGGGTGCAGACCGGCATGCTCAAGTACAGCTCGGGCTACACCCAGGGCCTGATCGGCTTCGGCGTGGACGCCGGCCTGTTCAGCGCGGTCAACCTGGAGCGCGGCCATGGCCGGGTGGCCAATGGCGGCGACCGGGTACTGGTGGACAGCGACGGCGACGCCCTGCCCACCTGGAGCCGCCTGGGCATTGGCGATGTGCGTCTGCGCCTGTCCAACACCGAGCTCAAGGCCGGGCGCCTGATGACCGACAACCCGGTGCTGCGCTACAAGGACAACCGCGCCCTGCCCTCCAGCTTCCAGGGCGTGGGCCTGTACAGCAACGAAACCGACTGGCTGTCGGTGCAGGCCGGCAGCTTCGACCGGGCCATCCCCCGCACCGGCACCGGCAGCGAACGCCTGACCACCACCTTTGGCAACCGCGCCTACAGTGGCGAGCGCATCAGCTACCTGGGGGCGACCGTGAAACCCGGCCTGGGCCTGGAGGGCAGCCTGTATGCCTCGCGCTTCGAGAACATGTGGGACCAGTACTACCTGGGCCTGATCCACCGCGCCGGGGACAAAAGCCAGCTGGCACTGAAGACCGCGTTCAACTACTACCGCACCCAAGACCAGGGCCAGCAGCGCCTGGGCTACATCGACAACGACGCCCTGAGCCTGGCCGTCACCGGCAGCCACCAGGCCCACAGCCTGACCCTGGCCTGGCAGCAAGTGTTCGGCGACGAGTACTTCGACTACGTGTGGGAATCCACCGGCAACTACATGGCCAACTCCCTGTACTCGGACTACAACGGCCCCAATGAAAAATCCTGGCAATTGCGCTACGACCTGGATTTCGCCGCCTACGGCGTACCGGGGCTGAGCGCCAGCCTGTGGCACGCCAAGGGCTGGGGGATCGATGGCACGCACTACGACGGTGACCGCAACGGCCGCAACCGCGGCTACAACGTGGGCGGCCTGGAGGGCGCCAAGCACAACGAAAACGGGTTGATGCTGGCGTATGTGGTGCAGTCCGGACGGCTCAAGGATGCAGTGCTGCGCACCATCGTCTACAACCACCGCGCCAGCGGCGGACAGATCGACGGCAGCTATGACGAGTTCCGCCTGGTGGGCAACTTCCCCTTCAACCTGTTCTGAATCCCGGCGCCCTTTTCGCTGGCAAGCCAGCGCCTACAGCACCCGATACCGCCCGCACCTCCGTAGGAGCCGGCTTGCCGGCGAAGAGGTCCGCAAGCCCGGCGCAAATCCCAAGGCCGCTTTCGCTGGCAAGCCAGCTCCTACAACAACCGATATCACCTGCACCTCCGTAGGAGCCGGCTTGCCGGCGAAGAGGCCCTCAAGCCCGGCGCAAACCCCAAGGCCGCATTCGCTGGCAAGCCAGCTCCTACAGCACCCGAGACCGCCTGCACCTCCGTAGGAGCCGGCTTGCCGGCGAAGAGGCCCGCAAGCCCGGCGCAAATCCCAAGGCCGCTTTCGCTGGCAAGCCAGCTCCTACAACACCCGATACCGCCCGCACCTCCGTAGGAGCCGGCTTGCCGGCGAAGAGGTCCGCAAGCCCGGTGCAAACCCCAAGGCCGCTTTCGCTGGCAAGCCAGCTCCTACAACAACCGAGACCGCCTGCACCTCCGTAGGAGCCGGCTTGCCGGCGAAGAGGCCCTCAAGCCCGGCGCAAACCCCAAGGCCGCTTTCGCTGGCAAGCCAGCTCCTACAGCAATCCGTGGCGCTGCATGGCGCGGGCGAGCATTTCCTGGCAGCGCAAGGTGGCCACGGACAAGGGCCGGTTGCGCACCACGCACAGGTCGACGCGGATCCGCTCCAGGTGTTCGTCGTCGATGGGCACCGCCACCAGGCCGTCCCCCAGTTCCCGGGCCTCGGCATCCACCTGGGGCAGGATCAGCACCGCCGCACGCTGGCGGGCCAGGCTTTTCTGCACTTCCAGTGAACTGGTGGTGAACACCGGAAGAATGTTCACTCCACGTTTCTTCGCTGCGCCCTCCAGGGCCTGGCGCACGCCGTAGGCCGAGTCGGGTATCGCCAGGGGCTGGCCTTCCAGGTCTTGCAGGCGAATGCTCGGGCACTGGGCAAACGGATGCTCGGCGCTGACCAGCACCCGGTGCCACAACTGGCAATGGGCTGTCACCTCCACCTCGGCACGCTCCTGCAGGTAGAAGGCCAGGCCCAGGTCGGCCTCTGCGCTGCACAGGGCATCCAGGGTGGCGCCGGCACTGGCGATGACAATATTGAAAGTGACTTTCGGGTGGGCCCGGGTGAACGCCGCGAGCACCGGCGCCAGCACGCTGGAAACGATACTTTCCGACACATGGATGCTGACGTTACCCGCGACCTGGCTCTGCCGGCTGGCAATCACATCCCGCACCTGGTCGAAGCCGCGCAAGGTCGAGGTGACCTGCTCGGCCAGGCACTCGCCCTCCACGGTCAGGCGTATGCCCCGGGGCCCGCGCTCGATCAGTGCGGTGCCGAAGAAGTGCTCCAACTGCTCGATCTGCCGGCTGACCGCGGTGGGGGTCACGTACAGGCGCTCCGCCGCCTGACGCAAAGAGGCGCACCGGGCCACCTCGTGGAAGTATCGCAACGCTCGTAATTGCATGGCCACAGGCCCCATGGCTGAACTGATCCATGGGTCACGCAATTACTGCGCCAGCCACCCTCCATGGCGGGCAGCGGTGCGCGGGATGTCACACAAAAGATTGATCTGCACAGCGCCCCTGCCTACCCTGCTGGAACGCCGATGCCTCATTCGGCATGACCCCACCCGCGTTCCTGCCGACCTGTTGCCAAGGATTGTCCATGAGTACTCTGCCCCGCACCGCCCTTCTCACTGCCCTGGCGCTTCTCGGCGCCTGCACCAGCGTGACCCGGGAGATCAACCCGGAGCCCACCATCACCTCCGCCGGGATCCTGGCCTTTCGCGATATCTGCCTGAAGTCCGCACCGTCCTTCGCCGGCGCCGAAACCGCCGCCCGGGCCCACGGCATCAGCGACCTGACCGATGCCGGTTTTGCCAAGATGGGCATGAACCAGGACCAGAGCCTGGGGGTGCAGGTACAAGCCAACAAGGAATGCGCGATCACTACCCCGTCCCAGAACGACAGCTCGCTGACCCAGCAATTTCTCAGCGTGGCCGGCAAGTTTTCCAGCACCCCGGTAGCGCAGACTGTGCCGAGCAAGATCACCCTGAACGGGCAGACCTTCATCGTCATGCACGACCGCCGTGGCGGCGAAGCCTATGTGATGCTCAAGGCGCAGTGATCGCGCAACGGCCGTTGCCGCACTAGCCCTGGCTGATCTGCCGCTGGGGCAAATGGCTCGACGCCAGGACCTGGACCAGGGCTGCCGCATTCATCGGCTTGTAAAACAGAAAGCCCTGGGCCGCATCGACTCCCAGGCGCTGCAGGTGGGCACGTTGCGGCTCGGTTTCGATGCCTTCGGCCACCAGCTCCAGGTTCAGCGAACGGGCCATTCCCACGATAGCCTCGATGATCCGGGTTTCCTTGAGCCCCAGGGCGTTGGCGACAAACTCCGAATCCAGCTTGATCTGGCCGAAGGGAATATCCGCCAGACGCATGATCGACGAATGCCCGGTGCCGAAGTCGTCAAGGGACAGGCGCACGCCGCTGTTCACCAGCACGCTGATGTTCTCGATGCCCTGCATGTCCAGAACCAGGGCCTGGCGCTCGGTGATTTCCAGGGTGACCTGGTGCTTGGGCACCCCTGCCTCGTCGATCCTCTGCACCAGCCGGGTGGCGAATTGCGGCTCGGTCAACTGGCTGGCCTCGACGTTGTAGGAAAACACCAGGGCCCCATGGCTACCGGGGGCCTGCAGCTGCCGCTGCAGCATCAGCCCCTGTTGCAACAGGCAATCGAACAGCAGGCGCTGGTGCTCGGGGCTGTTGAACAGATCAAGGAAAAACTGCGGCCCCAGCACGCCCTTGCGCGGATGCTGCCAACGGGCCAGCACCTCGGCCCCGGTGATGCGCCGAGTCTTCATGCAGACCTGGGGCTGGAAGTAGGGAACGATCTGCCGCTGCTCCAGGGCCTGTGCCACATCCAGCTCGGCGATCCAGTCATTGCCGGCGGATGCGCGCCCCCGCGCCGCCTGGGCATAGCCTGGAGCACGGCGCTTGACCGTGCGCTTGACCGTCAACGCCTTCAGCAGCAGGCCACTGATCTGCGCCGTATCCAGTTCGTTGTAGCTGCCCACCCGGTATTTGCCGGAGCGCTCGCGAAAATTCGCCAGCCCCCAGCGAATCGGGGCTTGCAGCGCCTCGCACTCCATCATCGAGAAAAACCCGTAGTGTTCGCAGAGGCGGCGCAGGTAAGGGATGGCGCTCACAGCGTGCAGCGAATCGCAGATCACCAGGTCCAGCTCGGCCAGGGCCGGCGGAAATCGGGCCCAATCGGCGTCGTCGCCAATCACCTGTACCTGAGCAAAACCGGAGGCCGCGAGAATTCTTGAAAACCGTCGAACTCGAAAAGCGTTCGAACACAACAACAGTACGCTCAGTGTCGACATGACCTGCGGCTCCGGATAAAAAATCATGCTAGCCAAAATTGGCTCAAGTGAATTCAGGATACTTCTCGAATAAAGGTAGGAAGCTTCTGAGCCTGGGGTTTTCCTGGTAGGCCCCACCACCGTGACGGCCGACCTTCATCGCTACTTGTAGGTCAGGGTAAAGGCCGCTCGGGCATTGGCCTTGCCCGGCTCGGGCCCGGCCGCGGTATCGGAGGTCTGGATGTAGCGCGCCTTGAGTTCGATGTTCATGCCGGTGCCGCTCAGGCGGCCCATCGACACATCCTGGCCCAGGGTAAAGGGCGTGAGGCCATCCTTGTGCAGGACCTGCACGGCCACGCCCTTGGCGGTGGAGTCGGTGGTCAGGCCGAGAATGCCCCGGTTGGCGTCGAGGATGGCCGAACCCTGGACACCATCCAGACGCAGGTGGGCGTTGGAGCTCTGGTAGAAGTTCCAGCCCTGGTTGGTTGGGTAGGTGCCCGCCGTGCAATCGGTCAGGGCAATGAGCAGGTCCTTGTTGTCCATATGGCTGTCCTTGCCGTTGAACTGGCGGCGCATGACTTCGCCCATGGGCACCTCGATGTAGGCATTGGCACCACCGACTACCGAGCACTCCGAGCGGATCACCGTGCCGGTCAGGAACACCGCATGCAGGCGTCGGCTGCCAGACCAGAACGCCACCGCCGAGGTGGAGTTCTTGATCGCCGAGCTGCCCATGGGAATCTCGTCGCTGATCTTGATCAAGGTGAACCGAGTTTCTATCGGCTCGGCGATGTTGGTCGCCGTGGTATTGGTCAGCTTGAATGGCACATAGGGGGCGACCCCGCCAGTGGTGTTCCAACGCGTCATGTTGCGACCGGGTGCGATCACTACCAGGCCAACCCCAGGCACATTGGTTTTCAGGATGGTGGCATTGCCCATGTCCAGCCCGGTGATAGGCGGCAGGCTGATGCCTGTGACCTTGGGCCAGGGGTTCTGCCGGGTTTCCCAGGTGTCACCGACCCGACACGAGATCGTGCTGGAATGCTGGTAGCTGTAGCTGACGTTGGCCGTGCCGATCACCGAACCAAGGGGCGCATCCCGGGGCACATAGTGTGTCCCCATGTCGAACCCCGGATAAAAGTCGGTCTGCCCCCCTGAACAATCGGCCCAGGCGCCGCCACTTATACAGCAAAACAAGAACAACAATTGAGCACGCATTGACTGTCTCTAAGCCTCTAGTACCACTTAACTACAAGGGTACTCAGACTAACAAAGCCACTTGCCCTAAAGACCAAGACGCTTCTCATATAAAACCAAGAACATCCTTAAAAAACCACCGGACGGCAGGCTCGACAACCGACTGCCAAACGCCGGGCGTACAATAAAAACACTGAACCAGCGCTTTATCACGTAACGCGATAAAGCTCTAAAAAAAGTAATCAAAATGAGGTAGTCATGAGCAGAACTGTACTAATAGTGGACGATCACCCCGTCATCTGTGGTGCGATCAAAGCCATGTTAGAGCAACACGGTTATCAGGTCGTAGGAGAGTCAACCGACGGCCTGGACGCTCTGTCCAAGGTCCGCAAGCTTGCCCCGGAATACCTCTTATTGGACATCGGGCTCAATAGCCTGGATGGACTTTCGGTGTTGCAGCGGATCAATTCCGAGAACATCAAGATCAAGTCCCTGGTGTTCACCTCGCAACTGGCCAGTACCTATGCAGCGCGCTGTATGCAAGCCGGCGCCTTGGGCTTCATCAACAAGAGTGCAAGCCTGGAAGAACTGATAAAGGGCCTTGATACCCTCAACGATGGCTACCTCTACTTCCCCAAGGAAGTGTTGGGGCACTACATGGAGTACAAGTCCAATAGCACCTGCGGCACACCGAAGTTGACCAACAAGGAAATCATCGTGCTGCAACTTCTGGTTCAGGGGCTGAGCAATGTAGCCATCGGTGAAAAGCTGCATTTGAGTAACAAGACCGTCAGCGGACACAAGATCAATATCCTGCGCAAGTTGGGAGTACGCACCACCATAGAACTGGCCGAGATCGCCAAAGAAATGAGCCTGGTCTGACTTGCCCGACATGAAAGCCATCCTGATGACGCTACTCCTGGCGCTGCACCTGGCGCTGCTGCCAGGTACAACACAAGGTGCTCAAGCCTTGCATTTATCCTCTCGAGGGCAAGCCCTGGAGTTTTCCGCTCCTGTCAGCCCCGAGAACCAGGCCTGGCTCGCCAAGAGAAAAACCGTACGCCTGGGCGTCACCTCTCCCGACTACCCGCCCCTGACCATCTTTTCCGAAAAAAACGCGCTGGAGGGCATCCTCGCGGAGAACCTGCTGGCGCTGCAAAAGGCCCTGGGCATCCGCTTCGCGATCAGCCTGTATGCCGGCCGCGACAGCGCCTATAGAGCACTCAAGGCCGGCGAGATCGACCTGCTGGACGCCGCGACCCGGCCGGAAGTGCAAAAGTATGGCGTGCAGATATCGGCTCCTTATGCCTACACCCAGATCGCCCTGTACTCCACCACCGGCAGCCTGCTGGAGATCGATCTGCGCGATAAGGCCTCGCAGATTTCTTCCACCCCCGACGGCTTCATCGATGCCAACACCTTCAAGATCTTTCGCAGCGCCACCATCAACAACTACACCTCCCCCTATGACGCCATTGCCGCCGTGCTCAAGGGCAATGCCCAGGCCTACCTGGGAGATACCGTCAGCACCAACTACCTGCTGAACCAGAGCTTCAACAATCAGTTGGTGACCAATATCAGTGTCAACGGCCTGGAGACCCATATCGGCCTGGCCTACACCGGCGCCAACGCACGGCTGGCCGCCCTGATTGACCAGCAGCTGCAATCGCGCAGCCGCTGCCAGGTCATCAGGATGGTCAACTGGTGGGTCATGACGCTCAAGTGCAGTGACGAGGAATTCGTCAGCGTGCTCGATAGCGAGGAAAAACAGCTGCTGGACAGAAAGCTGCCATTCCGGATTGCCGTCAGCGAGGACCTGGCGCCCTACGCCCTGTTCGACAGCAACGGACAGTTCGGCGGCACCATGTCCGACATCATGGAACTGGTGCGCCTCAACTCCGGGCTGCGTTTCGAGATCGTGCGCACTCGCTCGGTACACAAGGCCATGGAGTTGCTCGACAGCGGCCAGGTGGACCTGGCCATCATGTCGGAAACCGACTTCAGGGAGCCCAAGTACCTGTTTACCCTGCCGGTGATCACCACACCCTACCTGCTCATCAGCAAGAATGACGGCAAGCCCAAACCCGACCTCAACAGTGCCGGCCAAAGCATCGCCCTGCCCCACTCCGATGCCTTGCTGGAGCACATTCGCATGCACTACCCACACCTGAAGATCCACACCACCGACAACGTCCCCGACGCCCTGAACAGGGTCCGCGACGGTGACAGCGACTTCACCCTGACCTCCACCCACCAAGCCAGGTACTACCTGTCGTACAAGTACGAGGACGCCCTCCACGCCTCGGAGCAGCTCAAGGGCGTCAGCGCCCGGGTGGGCATCGCCAGCCTGCCGCAGAACCGGGTGCTGATCTCCATCATCGAAAAAGCCCTGCGGCGCATCTCCCCCAGTGAAATCGCGGCGATCTCCGGGCGCTGGCGGGCCAATGCCGCTACCGACAACTTGTATTGGGAAGCCGTCAGCCTGCGCATCTACCAAGCACTCAGCGTCTCCTTCGTGCTGCTCCTGGCCACCTGCATCTGGATCCTTTACCTGCGCAAACTGATCTTCAAGAAATCCATCGTGCGCAGGCAGTTGCAGGAGCGCCTGAGCCTGATCCAGAACATCGTCGACAGCATTCCCCACCCCATCTACGTGCGCGACCGCGAAGGCGAACTACTGCTGTTCAACACCTCCTACGCCCAGACCTTCGTCCCGGGCGCCAGCTCCAACACCAACAGCAAGATGCTCGACGCCATGCTGGGCCAGGCGGTGCTCGGTCAGTGGCTCCAGGACTATGAACAGGTGGTGAACAGCGGTACTGCCATCTCCCGCGACCAGACCCTGCCCCTGGGCGGCAAAGCCCTGGACATCTATCACTGGGCGCAACCCCTGCGAGATGACCGGCAGCAGATCTTCGGGGTGGTCTGCGGTTGGCTGGAGATCGGCGATCGCCTGCGCATTCTCGAAGAACTGCGCCAGGCCAAGGATTCGGCGGACCAGGCCAACAGAGCCAAGTCGACCTTCCTCGCCACCATGAGCCATGAAATCCGTACGCCGATGAACGCCATCATCGGCATGCTGGAACTGGTGCTGACTCGCAAGGCGCCCCAGGGCAAGAACCTCGAATCGCTGCAAGTGGCCCATGACGCCGCCGTCAGCCTGCTGGAGCTGCTGGGGGGCATCCTGGACATCTCCAGCATCGAGTCCGGGCAGACTCGCCTGCACCTGGAAACCTGCACCCTGAAGGACATCGTCAATACCACTCGGACCATCTTCGACAGCCTGGCGGCCCGCAAGGGCCTGTGGATCCGGCTCGATGTGGATGCCTGGGCCGATCTGCCCGCGCGCCTGGACCGACAGAAGATCAAGCAGATCCTGAGCAACCTGATGAGCAACGCGATCAAGTTCACCGACACCGGCGGCATCACCCTGCGGGTCCGGGGTTCGCCCCTGGATCCCGTGCATTTCGCCTTCACCGTCAGCGTCGAGGACAGCGGCCCGGGCATCGACCCCGCCGACCGGCCCAGCCTGTTCACGCCGTTCTCCCGGGTGACCGTCAATCGCAACAGCGGCGCGGGAATCGGCCTGTGCATCTCGCAGTCCCTGAGCCGGATCATGGGTGGTGACCTGCTGGTGGACAGCACCCTGGGCCAGGGCACCACCATGACCCTGACCGCCACTGCCCAACAGGCCACCCCCAGCGAAACACCGTTGGCGTTGCCAGCGAGCGAACCCGCCGTGCCGACCCGGCAGCGCCTGAAGATCCTCATCGCCGAAGACCACCTGCCCAGCCTGACCCTGCTCAAGGAGCAGATCGAACTGCTCGGCCATGAGCCGATCCTGGCCCAGGACGGACTGCAGGCGCTGTTCATCTGGGAGGACCACGACATCGACCTGGTCATCACCGACTGCAACATGCCGGAACTGGACGGCATCGCCCTGACCGAGGAAATCCGCCGCTTGGAGCAGACACTGTGCATACGCCCGTGCACCATCATCGGCACCACTGCCAGTGCCCGGGAAGAGGATCGCCAGGCCGCTCTCGCCGCCGGCATGGATGCCTGCCTGCTCAAACCCCTGAGCGTATCGATGCTGGCCCGCTACGTGCCGGTATTCACCGCGAGCGCGACGCCCCCGGAAGACGAAGACGGCGCTGCGGCGCTGGTACGCTTCAATTTGCCGGAGGACAAGCGGCGCAGCCTGTTGGGCAACCTGATCCTGTGCAACCAGCAGGACCTGCAGGCCCTGGAAGACGCCATGGCGCGCCTCGATCTCAAGGCCGTGGCAGGGCTTGCCCACAAGCTCAAGAGCGCGGCGCAGATGATGCAGTCCGAGCCGCTGATGCGGCTGTGCGAAACCCTGGAAGACGCCCTTGAAAACAATGCCCCGGTCAGTGGCCTGTCTCTGCTGTGCCAGGAACTGCGGCAACTGATGGACAGGCTCAACAGCACCCTGGCCGCAGCCGCCGGGCCGCCGTGAGCTGCCGGGCGGCCACGAAAAAGGCCCGCAAGCCTCGGCTGCGGGCCCTGGGCACCGCGGATTGGAACTAACCGTGCGGGGCCGTGCAGCGTACCTGAGCCAGCTTGAACCCCTCCTGTTCATGGGCCTGCTCAAGATCCAGGCTGAACGCGCACTGCTGCTGCGCCGCGTTGCCCCAGACCAGGCGGAAATCCGTGCTCTCGCCCACCGACAGCAACACCTGGCCCATCGGCCCCACGGCATTGACCCGCTGGCCCGCGGCATCCAGCACCGCGCTGCCGAAAGGCACCAGCGTGCCATCGGGCAACGCGATGGTCGCCAGGACCTTCTGCGTATGCCGGGCGTTGAACTGCGCCAGCACCACCGCTCCGCGACGCGGCGTCACCGTGCCCACGCCGCTGTCGATATCGGTATTGGCGTCCAGCTTGCTGGTGTCCAGGCTGATGCGATTGCGCCGATAAGGCTGGACATAAGGCACCAGGCTATAGCCCTTGGCGTTGGTGAAGGTTCCCGGGGCATTGTTGACACCGACGTCGGGGGTGTCCTTGACCTCCACCAGGGCCATGGTTTCGCCCAGGCTCTGCCCCAGCTGCACACCCCCGCCATGGGCCAGCACCGAACCGGACATGCCGACGTTGACGGTCTTGTAGGCGCTGCTGCTGCTCAGGCCCGCACTGAGGTTGGCCCAGGGCGCGCGATAACCGGCCGAGGCCGAGCCGGTGTTGGCCGAACGCTCGCTGCGTTGCATATCAAGGTTGTAGTTGAGTTGGTTGTAGTCCCCGGCCAGGCCGCTCAGGCCCAGGCGCTGGTCATTGCTGCCGTCGGCGTTGCGCTCCAGGCTGACACTGGCGTTCTGCCGTCCCAGCGGGAAGCTCAGGGTCAGGCCCACCTGTACACCTTCGTTGTCGCTGTCGCTCAGGCTTTTGCTGGCGTACAGCGACAGGTTGACCCGTTGCACCTGGCCGCTGACTCCAAACTGCAACTGGCGCTGTTGCCGGGATGAGTTCCAGTAGTCCTGCTGCGACAGGTTCAGGTACAGCGACGTGCTGTCGGCCAGGGTCTGGGAAATATTGGCCTCCAGGCGGCTGCGCCGGCTGACCCGGCGATAACCGCCGCTTGCGCCCCCATCGCTGCGCCAGGAGCCCTGGCTCACCACCTCGCTGAAATCCCGGTAGCCCGGGGTCGAATAGCGATAGCCGGCAAAGCGCAGGTTGGTACCACCGGCGAATGCCTTGCCGTAGCGCAGGCCATAGCTCTGGCCACTGACAGACTCCTGGCGGGTGTCGGTCAGGGCCTGAGTCGCATCCAGGGACAGTGCGCCCAGGCTCCCCAGCCCCTTGCCCACGCCCACCTGATAAGCGCGATAGCCCTCCCCCAGCAGCCCCCCCAGGGACAAGGTGTAGTCCCTCGGCAAGCCATAGGCCAGGGAGACCTGGGTGAAGGTCGGTTGGTCGATCAAGGCCGTGGGTTCATGGTATTGGCCTGCCGTCACGCTGTAGCGCCAGGTGCCGTCGCGCAGCAGGTTGCCCAGGGTCGCATAGGGTTGGATAAAGCGCCGCTCGCTACCGTCGGCTTCGGTGATGATCACTTCCAGGTCGCCACTGCCGGAGGCGGCGTTGAGGTCGCGGATCTCGAAGGGCCCCGGGGTGACGAAGGTGCTGTACAGCGAATAGCCATGCTGGCGCACCTCGACCCGGGCCTGGGTCTGGGCCACGCCATGAATCACCGGCGCATAGCCTTGCAGCGAATCGGGGAGCATCTGGGTGTCGCTGGCCACCTGCACCCCGCGAAACGGCACGCTCTGGAAGGTATCACCCGGGGTCACGCTTTCCCCCAGGGTCAGGTTGCCAAAGGTGCCCGGCAAGTCGCGCTGCACATAAGTGGCCGCGCGCTCCCAGGTGCCATCCTTGCGGTAGGAGGAACTGGAACGCAGGCGCCACTCCCCCAGGTTGAGGCCGCCATTGAGATACAGATTGTAGTTGGCCGCACTGCGTTGCCGGCTCTTGCTCTGCGATCCGGAGAACTGGTAGTTGAGAAAACCGGCATTGATGCCGCTGTCCCACTCTTCGGGGGCCACATACCCCCGGGCATCACGGTTCATGGCGATCTGCGGCACGCTGATGTCCAGCTTGAGCTGCCGGCTGTCAAACCGCACCGTCGCGCCTTCCACCAGGGTCGGCAGGTCCAGGCAGTGCTGGTCCCCCGGTGAATCCTTGCGCGGCGCCAGCTTGACGCCCATTTCCACGAGCAACGCCTGGGGCAGGCAGGCCTTCAGGTCCGGCCCCGCACGGACAAAACTGACTTCACGCTGGCCAAAATAGTCACGGTTCAGGGTGATCCCCACCAGGTAGCTGCCGGGGCCGACCTCCTGCTCATGGAGCATGGCTTCGAGGTCGCTTTTCGGCGCGGTACCGTCGCCGAAATCCGCCACGAACCCGGTATCGAATTCGGCGGCGAACAGTTGGTTGCTCTTGAGCGTCGTCAGCAACAACGACCCAACCAGACAGCCGCTCAAAGCCCTCAAATAAACACCCATCCTGACCTCAGCACTTGCAATGACTTCCCAGGGGTTGCACTCCATCGATGCGCCAATGACCTAGAACCCGGCACTGGACTTGACCGGTTCGCTGTAGCCGCCGTAATCGTTGATGGTGGAGAACTCCACAAGCACCGTCCTGGACGTGAGCCGGCGGGGAATCGGGTGGTCCTGGCTGGACTTGGGCGCCACCATGTCGACGTCTGGCAGTTCGACGGGCGTGCCACCGTCCAGCACCCGGATCCCGATGAACGTGATGTGGTAGGCGCTGGGGTTGCTGACCCGCAAGACGGCGCCACCACCAGGTTGCTCGACCAGTTTCCAGGCCAGCAGCGCAGGCGCCTCCTGGACGTTGCCCGGCAGATTGGCGGGGCGATAGAACAACTTCACCCGGGTGCGCACCGCCACTTTCAAGGCGTTTTCCTGCTTGTGCTCCAGCACCGGGATTTCCTGGGCGTTGAAATAGAACACCGACTCCCGGTCCTGCGGCAGTTGCCCCGGGGTCTTGATGATCCGCACCACTTGCTCCTCGCCCGCGCGCACCTTGAACAGGGCCGGCATGGCAATGAACGGGCTGCGCTGGTCCTTGCTGTCACGGGCGTCGTTGACCCAGGTCTGCACCGCGTAGTCGCTGCGGGTGAGGTTGGAAACAATCGTCGAGGCACTGCGCTCATCGGCCCCGAGGATGATTCGCGTGCCATTGAGCATGATGCCGGCAGACGCCAGGGGCACCGGGCAGAGTGCGGCCAGGGCCGCGCCAAAGAGCCAGCTCCTGCTAGAGAAAGCGGCGCGCAGAAAAGCAGTCTTCATATCAACTTAAAACCTGGGGAGGGGGCTGCAGACAGCGGGGCCGAGTGCATCCGGCACCATCGACCCCGGTCGGGATGTGTCTTACTTGTAATCGACGCTGAAGGAAGCCTTGGCGTTGGCGGTGCCCGGCGTGGCTTCACCCGTGGCGATGTAGTTGGCGGTGAAGCGCATGGGCTGGGTCAGGTCCGCGTATTCGCTGGAGGCACGCCCCAGCTGCACATCCTGGCCCTTGGCATCACGGATCTGCACCGCGACGTTCTTCGCCACCCCGGCGCCGCCTGCGCCCTCCAGGGCCAGCCATTCGCCGTTGGGGCCGGCGGCACCGTTCATGCTGAGAAAGCGCACCGTGGCAGTCTTGCCGGTCAGTACGCAGTGATCGGTTTCACCCTCTTCCACCGTGGGGGCGGTCAGGGTCAGGGCAAAGGAACCGGCACCGGCGGTGTCTCCGGCCTTTTTCAGCGACAGGGACGGCGCGTTGCCCAGGGAAACGTTGGTGCCGGCACCGCCGTTGAGGTCACCGACATTCACCGAACAGGTGTTGGCGGTGATGGAACCGGTGAAGTTGATTTCGCCGTCGGCCGCCATGGCCTGGGCGGCCATGCAGCACGTCGCGACAGCCAGTGCAGACTTGATGAATTTCATGGGTTTACTTACCTATCTCGTGTTTGACGTTGGCCTTTTTCCTCAAGGCAGACCCAGCCTACAAAGGTTAAGCAGCGAACGAGACGGGACGACTCTGTGCTTTCTTCGAGAAGATTCTTGATTTTCGGCCAGACCCCCACCAAGACCTCGGCCCCCTCCCACCCTCACCGCCTGGCTCGCCGCGCCACGGCCATTGAGAAGACTCTGAAAGGGTCGACGCCTCAATGCCCCGGAGCGCTATGCAGCGAGTGCTCCGGCGCCCGGGCGATGGCATCGATCTCGCCCCGCAGCCATTGCAGCCCCGGCGCCTGTTGCTGCTGGCGATGCCAGATCAGGCTGACCTGCACCGGCGCCGCCGGCAGTGGCAGGTGGGCGCTGCGCAGCGGCAGCAAGGCGCAGAAATGCTCCGCCAGATGCCGCGGCACGGTGCCCAGCAGGTCGGACTGGGCGACGATCAGCGGGATGCTCAGGTAGTTGGGCACGAACACCTGCACCTGGCGCTGGACCTTGGCCGAGCCGAGGACGATTTCCAGCGGCGAGCCCCGGCCGCCACGGTCGGGAATCGCGACGTGCTGGCAGCCCTGGTAGGCCTCCAGGCTCAGTTCGGGGACGAATGCCGGGTGGTCGCGGCGGCCGATCACCAGCAGTTGCTCTTCCAGCAGGGGCTGGTAGCACAGCTCCGGGTTGTCGAAGTACAGGTAGTCCACCGCCAGGTCGAGCATGCCGGCACTGAGCCAGGCGGCGACGGAGTCGGCGCTGTCGCTGCGCACCGCCAGCCGCACCCCGGGCGCCACGAGCTGCAAGCGCCGGGACAGGGCCGGCAGCAGGCGCGCCTGGGCATAGTCGTTCATCGACAGGGTGAACAGTTGGTCGGCCGCCGCCGGGTCGAACACCGCACCGGGGTCCAGCCCCTGCTGCAACAGGTGCAGGGCCTGGCGCACCACCAGGTGCAGGCTGGTGGCCCGGGATGTGGGTTGCATGCCCCGCGCCGTGCGGATGAACAGCGGCTCGTCGAGGTGCCGGCGCAGGCGCGCCAGGGCATTGCTCACCGCCGGCTGGCTGAGGTTCAGGCGTACCGCCGCCCGGGACAGGTTCTGCTCCTGCATCAGGGCGTCGAACACCCGCAACAGGTTGAGGTCCAGGCGCTGCACATTGAGCTTCATGAATAATGCCCACCGCGGTTATCCAGGGGCTGGATAATTCGCGCTGGGGGCCCCGGCTGTCAATCAGCGCAGCAAGGGGAGCGAATCACTGGAGAACCGCAGGCCGAGGGCTAACGGATGACATACAAGTCTTGCCTCCCGATCTTTTCACTGGCCCTCTGGGCATAACCGGGATCGCTGTGCAGGATCGCTGCAAAACGTTCCCTCAGCAGTTGCACACTGGCCTCCAGGCGATCCGGCCTCAGGCTCTGCACATCCTCCAGTTCGCATGCCTCCATGATCAGGCTGCAGAGCTCGGGCGATAGCCCCTTGTCCTGCAACAGGCTGGCGGTACGCGGCGTGAACAGGGTCCACTCGGCCTCCTCCAGGGTGATGGCCTCATCGCGCAGCGAGGTCAACAAGCCAATCGCCAGCGTGCACACCAGCCGGGTGGCCTGTTCAGCGCCCAGGGCTTCAACCATCAACGATATTTCCTTCACTGGGTATTACTCCAACCGTTCTTGGTCTTCACGTTGAAGACCTTGCCACTTTCACTCTGGAAATAGTGCACCGAAACACGTGCACCGTTGCTGTCGAAACCGTCCTTGTACACCTTGCTCCACTTGCCGGGTTCCACTTTGCGCAGGTCAGCCAGCACGTCCCCGTTTTTGATCGCGTTGCGGCTGGTTCCTCCCGCGCGCTCCTTGAAGCCCTCGGGGTACTGCGGCGCTTTGCGCAGAGAGTCGTAGACATGCTTGATGCCGCCGTTCTGGCCGGCCCCACCACCCACCATCCCGCGCTTGATGCCGTCCGCCAGGCCCTTGGCGCCCCCTCCCGGGGTGAAGAGTTTCGACCTGGGGTCCGCCGCTTCGAGGATGTAGTCGGCAGCAGCGACCCCCAGGGTTCCATACTTGTCCCGCTGGGCATTGGCGATATAGCGGTTGAGCGCAGCCTGATTGTTGCCCAGGACAAGATACAGGTCGGTCAACTGGCCAAACAGCTCGGGTCGGCCCGATTTGCGCAGGTCGCTCATCCATTGCTGGTTGGTGCCCTCCTCGGACCTGAGGCGCTCGAATACCGCCTGGCACAAGGTGGGGTTCTGCTGGCAAAGCTGCGGGAACTCCTTGTTCCGGGTCTCATCCAGAGTGCGGTAGTAGGCACGAATGGAGTCGCACTCGGTTTTCGTCGTGCAGGCGCCCAGTTTGCGGTCTTTCTCGAGGATTTCCTCGTGGAACAGGTAGTTGTAGGCCGTCGCCATCTGGGCGATCTGCGCCCCCTGGTCCAGGTCCTTGCCCACCGCCGCAGCCGCCACCAGGCCGGTCAATTGCGACAGCGCCAATTGCAGGTCCTTGTTGCCGTCGGCCACGCTCGCCAGTTGGTTGATCAAAGCTTCGTTCAAGCCGGCCGCCGCAGCGCCGGTCTTGAAGTCGCCGCCGGTGGCTTCCGCCAGCAGGCCGCCCATCAGGGCATGGGCGACGACCTTCTCGAGCCCGCCATTGGGGAAGCGGACGTTGTCGCCGACCCAGTTGAACCCCGTCGCCATGGCCACGTTGCCCGCCTCTGCGAGCAGGGCCGCACCCAAGTTGTCGCCAAAGCTGCCGCCGCCGATCGCCGTGGAAATGCCACTGGAGATCAGTGCCCGCCCGGTGGTGCGGGTCAGGGTGTCGGCCGCCGTGCTCCAGCGGAAGATGTCCTTGGACGGGTTGGCATTGTTCAAGGTCGAGGCCGTGGTGCCTTCACTGCCCGGGGCTGCGGCGCCCGCTCCGGCACTGTCTGCACCGCCGAACCAGTTGGTGTCGGCATACTCGAAGGCGCCCGCGGTGAACCCGGCGATGGCAGCGTTTTTCAGGCTGTCGGCGCTGAGGGTCTCCTTGAGCGCCCGCCCCAGGTTGCCCTTGTTGCTGATGGTGCTGCTGACCCCGGTAGTGGCCAGGCTGCCGGCCACCGCTGCCTGAGGCGCCGCCAGGCCGAGGCCCGCCGGGCCCATGGCCAGGGACATCAGAATCGCGACCACCAGCTTGGCCCCCGCGCCGAGGCCCGAGGAGTCGTATTTGAAGCTCTCGTGGATTTCCCGGACCTGGCGCCAGTCGATGTCCCCACGCGCCTGGGCGTCCTTCATCCACGCCAGGCCCGGGTCGGCCTGGACCATGGCATCGATGGTCTGGCTGACCGTCTGCTGGTCGACCTGGCGGATATCCACGCGCAGGCCGTCGGCCGCCTTGATCAGCAGATTGCCCTGGGCCACCAGGGTGCTCTGGCGCAGGGTTTCATCGGTGCGGCCCTTGCCCTTCATCGAGTACCAGGAGAGATCGCTCTTGCTCTTGGTGTGCGTCTCGTCATGCAGGTCCTTGACCCCTTCGAAGGTGATCGCGCCGCCACTGTCCAGGGTCAGGTCCTTGGCGCTTTCCAGCTTGGCCACCTGGTATCGCTGATCGCCGCCGCTCTTGAGGGTCAGGTCGCCACCGGTGCTGATCTGGCTGCCGATGTTGGTGACCTGAGTCACCTCGTCGTGGCGCGCTTTCTTGCGCCCCCAGCTGCCTTTCTTCTTCATGTCGTACAACGAGTAGTCGCTGTCCTGGGCCGCCAGCAGTTCCAGGTTGTCACCGGCCACCAGGTAGGCTTCGTTGCCAGCATTGATGCGGCTGGAAATCAGCCTCAGGTCATTACCGGCACTGAGGACCACATCGGCCCCGGCGGTGAGGGACGTGCCGACCTGGTGCTCGTGGTCTTCCTGGCGGGTGACCTTCTTGGTCTTGGAGTAGCTGTGCTGCTCATCCGCCGCCGAAGCCAGGGTCATGTCCCCCACTGCATCCATGGCAATGGTGCGCTTGGCCTCGATCTGGCTGGCGACCGCCGTCAGGTCGCGTCCGGCGCTGACCGCGATGTCACGCCCGGCACTGACGCTGGAACCGTGCTGAGTGATGCTTTCATTCAAATACCGGTCGCGAGTGACTTTGTCGTGCTCCTGGGCCGACGTCAGGTTGACGTCGCGTCCCGCGATCAGGGCGATGTCGGCGCCAGCGCTCAGCACCCCGCCGACGTTATTGATATCGCGGCCTGCCCGCACACTCAGGTCATTGCGGGCCTCGATCCGCGCCGCGTTGTCGGCGTAGTCCAGGCGCTGGGTGGTGTTCCCGGGGTTGCTCTGGAAGGTGCTGATGCTGCGCTCGTTGATCACATCCCCGGCCAGGGCGCGGGCCGTCACATCGCGCCCGGCAATGATGCCGCCAGAACGGTTGACCAGGTTGTCACCGGCCAGCAGATCGAGGCGCCCACCGGCCTCGATCAGGCCGCCATTGATCAGGTTGTTGCCGGTGGTCGCACTGAGGTTCTCACTGGCGCGCAAGGTCCCGGAGTTGACCAGGTCCTTGCCGGCGATCAGGGTCACGTCGCGGCCCTGGACCAGCGCACCATTGGGCGCCAGGCGGTTGTTGGCGTGGGCCAGGTACAGCACCGGCACCAGCACCTTCTCGCCGTTCACCTCCTGCTCTTCGAGCCAGACGATGTCGTGGGTCAGGGCCGCCACCTGTTGGGAGGTCAGGGTCACGCCCACGGCCAGGTTGAGCGAGTCCTTGCTGGCAATGGCATTGTTCATCAGGTACTTGAACATGCCCTCGTCACTGTTCTGGCCGTCGAGGAAACGCTGGCCGGTGCGGGCCGTGACTGCCTGCTGGATCAGGCGCTGCTCATAGAAACCATCCCCCAGGCGCTTGGCGCTCTGGTCCGGGTCATAACCCAGGTTCGACAGCAGGTAGTCCGAGCCCATGAACTGCTTGAGGTCGGTGAGTAGCGGGTTGGTCTCGATCAGGTACTTGTGCGGGTTGCTGCGTACACTGCTGTCTGGCAGCCCCTGGACCCGCTTGACGCTCTGGTTGCCAGCGCCGCCCGCGGGCAGCATCACGCCCACCGGCCCAGCCCCGGACGCGGCGTTCACCTGCACCGTGGCGGTGCGGCCATCGATGCCCGTGGCCTGGTGATCCACCAGGTTCAGGTCACGAGCGCTCTGGGCCACTTGCGGCAGTGGCTGGTTGCTCAGCTCCCGGGGCCGGACCGGCGCCGGACCGGCCTGGCGGGTGCTCAGTTCGAGGCTGGCGCCGGCCATGCTCCAGCCCTGGGTCGGGGCCGTGGGCTGCGCTGCGCCGCCCTGGCCACTCAAGCGGAACAGGCCGTTCTGCCCGGACGGCAGGCTGAAGTTGGGCAGGCTCAGGGGGTTGACCTGCTGCTGCGCCAGGTCCGGCGGCAGCTGGGAATTGAGTACCACCATCAGCGGCTTGCTGGCAGCGCCCACCGCCGTGTCGCGGGCGCTGCCGCCCACGGCGATGGCACTCTTGATCACGCTGATGTTGCTGATGTCATTGGCCGCCGTGAGGCGCGCCTTGCCGCCGGCCTGGATGATCGCCGGCGCGGCGGAAGTGCCCTGGGTCGAGGTCTGCACGGGCTGGTCGATGCCGGTGAAGATGCCCGGGCTGAACTTGGCGATCAGCGCGGCGAACGCCTGCTGGTCGAAGGCCGAGCCCTGGGGGTGCGCCCTGTCGTAGGCCTGCACCTCTCGGGCCAGCTGGAAGAACAGCCCGCGCTTGATCTTGACCCCGGCGCCCACCTGAACGGCCGAGCTGCCGGAGGCCACCAGGGAGGCCTGGTTGGTGATGGTGCCGCTGGTGATGGTCAGGTCATTGCCCGCCGAGACGGTGCTGTAGCGATTGAGGAAGCTGCCGCTGTTGACCGTCAGGTTGCCCCCGGCATTGAGGGTCGAGGTCGGTGAATCGCTGGTCACCACCCCGGTCACGGTGCGGTAGACGTACACCGGCCCGCGGACCCAGCTGGCACCACCACCGCAGTGCTGCACGCACCGTATGGTGATGCGCCCGTCGGTGTACTGCTGGCTGGCTTCGTACTTCTCGCGGTCGTTGACCAGGTCCGCCACGGCGATGTTGATATCACCGCCGCTCTGGATATTGCCGGAGATGTTTCTCAGGCTCTGGGCCGAGGTGCCTGGAGCCATGCCCGCCACGCTCAGGCCGCCCAGGCTGTAGAACTCACCGTAGCTGTTGCTCAGGGTGTTGACGTTGAAGTTGGCGTTCTGGCCGCTGAACACGAACCCATGGTCGTTGACCAGGGTCGGGGTGCTCAGGCTCAGGTCCTGGGCGGCGCCCAGGGTCCCGGTGTTGAGCACGCCGCCGGCATTCACCGTGAGCTTGGCGTTGGATGTCAGGCGCCCGGCGTTGTTCAGTTGCCCGGCAACCGTGACCTGGGTATCGCCGCCGCCGGCGATGCTGCCCGCCGCGCCGAGATTGACCTGGGCAGCACCCAGGCCAAGGGTGCCTAGGCTGGACACCCGGCCGTTGCCGGAATAGCTGCCACCGATCTGCAGGTCCAGGCTGCCATCGCTGGCCAACAGCCCGTCGTTGTTCCAGTTGCCGCCCCGGGCCTGCAAGTGCTGGCTGGCCAGCAACTGGCCGCTGGCGGTCTGGCTGAAGGTATTGACGTTGAGGTTCAGGCGCCCGGCCTGGATCACGCTGCTGTTGGTCCAGTTGTCGGCGGTCAGTGTCAGCCCGCCCTGGGTGACCAGGCTGCCGCCAGCATTGATCACATTGCCGGTGGCGATATCGAAGTTGCCATCCCCCAGGTGCAGCAGGCTGCCGCCGCCGTTGAGCAGGCCCGAGGCCGCCAGCCTCAGGTCGGTGTTGGCGGTTTCCAGCAGGCCGTTGCGGTTGTCGAACAGCCCGCCGAGCTGCAGGTCGGTCATGCCGCCAGGGGCCAGGGCGCGCAGTTTGCCGCCCTGGTTGTCGAGGCTGGCGCCGCGCAGCGCCAGGCTCTCGCGGCTTTCGACCAGGCCGCCCTGGTTGAGCAGAGCGCCGTTGAAATCCAGGCCGATGTGCTGGCCGTTGATTTGCCCGGCGCTGTTGTTCAACTGATTGCCGCTGGCCTTGATCCGCCCGCTGGCGTACAGGCCACCCTGGCGGTTATCCACCCCGGCGCTGCCGGCATTGAGCAGCAGGTCGCCGCCCTTGGCCGCCATGCGTCCGGCGCCGTTGTCGATCCCAGCCAGGGCCTGCAGGTCCAGGCGCTGGGCCTCGGCCTGGCCGCCATGGTTGTTCAGCACGCCCGACACCCGGGCCTGGAACAGGCCCTTGAGGCTCGACAGCACACCCGCGCGGTTGTCCAGGCTGGAGCCCTGGATGTCCAGGTCACCGTCCTCGGCAATCAGCTTGCCGCCCTGGTTATCGATGCCCCCGGTCGTCACCAGGGTCTGGGCCTTGGCGCTCTGGATCGCGCCCTTGGCATTCTCCAGGCTGCCGGCGCGCAGGTTCAGGCCGGCGTCGCGGCTGTAGATCAGGCCGTCGTTCTGGTTGCGCACCTCGCCACTGGCGTTGATCTGCAGTGCGCCGTTGGCGGCCAGGGTGCCGCGGTTGCTGTTGTCCAGGCGGTCGCTGAACAGGGTCATCAGGTTCTGGCTGATCAACTGCCCGCCCTGGTTGTCGATCCGGCTGGAACGCTTGAGCAGCAGCGGGCCGCTGGCGGCCAACTGGCCCTGGGTGTTGATCAACGCGCCCAGCAGATCGAGGGTCACCGCGCCTTCGCCGCGCAGCTTGCCGCCCTGGTTGTTCAGGTGGTTGCCACTGAGGTTCAGGGCCCCCGCGGCGTTGAGGCTGCCGCCCTGGTTGTCCAGGTCGCCAGCGGCGATGTCGAGGCCAGCGCTGCTTTCGATCAGCCCGCCCCGGGCGTTGTTCAAGGCGCCGCCGAGGACCAGTTGCTGCCCGCCCTGGCTGGTGACGATGCCCTTGTCGCTGTTGTCCAGGCTGGCGGCCTTGAGCGTCAGCTGGCCCTGGCTGGCCAGCCCGCCCGCCGCGCTGTTGAGCAAGGCGCCGCCAAGGTCGATGTGCAGGTCACCCTGCAGGCTCGACAAGGTGCCTTGCTGGCGGTTGTCCAGGCTGCCGCCGCTGACCTTGAGCCCCTGCCAGCCTGATATCAGGCCCTGCTGGTTGCCCAGGTGCACGGCCTCGATCCCCAGTTGCTGGTGGCTGATCAGCGTGCCGCCACTGTTGTCCAGGCTACGCCCGGCCAGGGTGAAGCCCTGGGTGCTGGAGATTTCACCGATCTGGTTCTGCAGGTCCCGCAGCCCGGCAATGCTCAGCACGCCCTGGGTGTTGATCAGGCCCTGGCGGTTGTCCAGATCCGAGCCTTGATGCCCCAGGTCGATGCCCAGGCCGGTGCCACCGAGCAGACGCCCGCCCTGGTTGTCCAGGCCGTTGGCGCTGACCTGCAGCGGCCCGACGGCCTGGATCAGGCCCTGGTTGCGCAACGGGCCAGTGACCCGCAGGCCCAGTTCAGTGTCGCTGAGCAGCGAACCGCTGTGGTCCAGGCTGGCGGCGTCGATCTGCAGCGCAGCGGCGGCGATCTTGCCCTTGAGCGCGGTCAGCGCGCCCTCGATGCGCAGGGTCAGGGCCTGGTTGCTGAGCAGTTGCCCGGCGCTGTTGTCCAGGCTGCGGGCAGCCAGTTCGAAAGCCTGCTGGCTGGAAATTTCACCCTGGCGGTTGTCCACTGCGCCGAGGTTGTTCAGCAGCAGCGCACCCGGGGCATTGATCAGGCCACCCTGGTTGTTCAGGGTGCCGTGGTTCAGGTCCAGGCTCAGGGCGCTCTTGCTGAACAGCTTGCCGCCCTGCTGCTGCCAGCCGGTGACCGAGGCCGTCAGGGCCTTGGCACTGCCGATGCTGCCCTGGTCGTTGTTGACCTGGGCCGCGTTCAGGCTCAGTTCATCACCGCTGTTGAGGTGGCCGCCCTGGCTGTTGTCCAGGGCGCCGGTGGTGAGCGACAGCCGCCCCTTGGCGCTGATGATGCCCTGCTGCTGGTTGTCCAGCCGGGCACTGGCCAGGGTCAGGGCGGCGTCGCTCAGCAGCTTGCCGCCCTGGTTGCTCAAGGCTTGCCCGGCGCTGATGTGCAAGGCGCCGCCACTGGAGAGGCTGCCCTGGTCGTTGTTCAGGTTGCGCGCCTGGAGCGCCAGGCGGCCTTCGCTGCTGATCCGGCCTTTGCGGTTGTCCAGGTCTTCACCCAGCCCAAGGTCCAGGCGCTGGACGCCCAGCAACTGCCCGCCCTGGTTGTCCAGGCCGGTGCCGGTGAGGCTCAGGCCCTGGTCCGCGGATATCAGCCCGAGGCTCTGGTTGATCACCCGGGCCACGTTCAGTGTCAGGTCGCCGCTGGCCAGCAGCCGGCCCTGGTCGCTGTTGTCCAGGCGCGCACCGCTCAGGCCGATCTGCTGGCTCGATACTTCACCGCCGCGGTTGTCCAGTTGCCCGATCTGCAGGTCCAGGGCGCGGGTGGCGCCCACCAGCCCCTCCTGGCGGTTGTCCAGGCTGGCGGCCTTGAGGGTCATCTGCCCTGCGGCCAGCAGGATTGCGCCCTGGTTGTCGGCGTGCCCGCTGACCTGCAGCAGGCTGTCGCCACGGCTGTGCAGCTGGCCGTTGCGGTTGTCCAGGCTGGCGCTGCGGCTGTCGATGGCCGCCGCCGAGATCAGGCCCTTGACGTTGGCCAGGGCCTGCTCGATGCGCAGGGTCAGGGCCTGGTTGCTCAGGAGCTTGCCGGCACCGTTGTCCAGTTGCCGGGCGTTGAGGCTGAAGGCCTTGGCCCCGGAGATTTCCCCGCCGCGGTTGTCCACCCGCTCGAGGTTGTGCAACAGCAGTTGCCCCGGGGTGTGCAGATTGCCGCCCTGGTTGTCCAGCAGGCCGTGGTTCAGGTCCAGGCTCAGGTCGGCGTTGCTGAACAGCTCGCCGCCCTGCTGTTCCAGACCAGTGACGCTGGCGTTGAGGGCCTGGTCGCTGCCGATCCGGCCCTGGTTGTTGGTCAACTGGGCAGTGCTCAGGGTCAACTGCCCGGCGCTGGTCAAGCTGCCGCCCTGGCTGTTGTCGAAAGCGCCGGTGCCCAGGCGTGTGTCGGCCTTGGCGCTGATCACCCCCTTGTCGCTGTTGTTCAGGCTGGCGCTGTCCAGGCTCAGGCCCTGTTCGGCGACGATCGAGCCGCCCTGGTTGAGCAGCGCCCCGCTGCTGTCGAGGCTCAGAGCCCGGGCACCGGTCAGGCGCCCGCCACGGTTGTCCAGGCTGCCGACCTTGAGGGTCAGCAGGTCTTCGCCGCTGATCAGGCCGCGCTGGTTGTCCAGGGCTGCGCTGAGGGTCAGCAGCAACGGTTTCTGGCTCACCAGTTGGCCGCCGCTGTTGTCCAGGCTGGCGCCGGTCAGGTTCAGCCCCTGCTTGCTGAACAGCAGCCCCTGGTTCTGGTTGACCACCCGAGTCACCTGGAGCAGCAGGCGCTGGTCAGCCAGGACCTTGCCGCCATCACTGTTGTTCAGCCCCTGGCCGTTGATCTGCAGCTCTCCCTGGCCCGACAGCGCGCCGCCACGGTTATCCACCTCGGCGACGTCCAGGGTCAGGGCCTTGAGGGACGCCACCAGGCCCTGGTCCCGGTTGTCCAGGGTCTGGCCCTGCAGGTGCAGGTCACCTTCGGCCACCAACTCGCCGCCGCGCTGGGCGAGGCTGTCCACCTGGGCCTGGAGTTCGCCTTTGCTGGCGATGCGGCCGGCGTGGTTGAGCACCTCGCCGCTGTTCAGCACCAGGGTTGAAGTGGCGCTGAGCAGGCCACCGCTGTTGTCCAGCCGGCGACCTTCGACGGTGACCGCGGTCCGGCTTTCCAGGCGGCCCTTGTCGCGGTTGTCCACGTCGCGGCTGTGCAGGCCCAGGGCCTGATCGGCGCGGATCACCCCGCCGCGGTTGTCCAGGCTCTCGCCGCGCACCAGCAGGGTGTCGCTGGCGGAAATCTTGCCCTTGCGGTTGTCCAGTTGCCCGGCCTGCACCTCCATGGCCGCGGTGGCCTGGATCAGGCCCAGGTCCTGGTTGTCGAGGCGCCCGGCGACCCGGACCTCCAGGCGCTCTTCGCTGCGCAGGTTGCCGGCCTTGCTGTTGTCCAGGGACGCGGCCTGCACCTTCAGCAAACGCTCCGCCCCCAGGGCACCACCACGGTTGTCGATGGCCCCGCTGGCGTTGATATCCAGGGTTTCACCGGCCATCACCAGCCCGGCGACGTTGTCCAGCGAAGCCAGTTGCAGGGTGACCTGGTCCAGGCTGCTGAGCTCACCGTGGCGATTGCCCAGGTGGCCGATCTCGGCCCGGAGTTGGCCGTCGCTGGCGATCAGGGCGTTGTGGTTCAGCACCTCGGTGGCCTGCAGCACCAGGCTATCGCTGCTCAGGACCCGGCCCTGGTTCTGGTTGTCCAGGGTCCCGGCGCTGACCTTCACTTGCCGCTGGCCGCTGAGGGTGCCGCCCTGGTTGTTCAGGGTCTTGGCGGTGGTCAGGGTCAGGTCGCGACTGGCGACCAGGCTCTTGCCGCGGTTGTCGAGATCCCGGGCGTTAAGGCTGATATCGCCGCTGGCATTGCGACTGTTATCGGCATTGACCCCAGCCTCGATGATGCCGTGGTTGCTCAGTTGGCCACCGCTGTCCAGCTGGATGCTGTCGCGGGCGGCAAGGGTTTTCTGGTTGCTCAGGTCGCCCCGGGTCTGCACCTTGAGATCGCTGCCGGCGTACACCGCGCCCTGGGCATCGAGGCTGCCGGCCTTGATCGCCACCGCGCCCTTCTCGGCGCTCGCGTCCGCCATGCGCAACTGGCCGTTGGCATCGAGCTGGATGTCGCCACCGCTGGCAATCAGCTTGCCGTCGAGCTTGACCCCAACCCCAGCCTCGGTGCCCACCAGCTTGATCGCCCCGGCGTACATACCGCCCAGGGCGCTACTGTCGATGGCCAGTTGCGGTGCATCCGCCGGGTTGGCGGCGCGCGCCGTGGCGCTCAGGGTCTTGGCGTCGACGTCGTTGGCCCCGGCGATCAGCGCCAGGTGCTGGGCCTGGATCTCGGCGTTGATCCTGGCGCTGCGGGTGATGATTTCGAACTGGTCGACGTTGCTCGCATTGAGCCCCGCGCCTTCGATGGCGACGCTGCCCTGATCCACCTGATAACGCTGGATCTGGCCGTTGTCGATCACCGGCTTGCCGGTGGTCAGGGTGGCTTTCGGGGTGTTGATGAAGCCGCAGCCGTTGCAGGTCACGCCATAGGGGTTGGCGACGATCACATGGGCCGACTGCCCGGCCACTTCGGTGTAGCCCTTGAGCTGGCTGGGGCTGCCGCCGTTGACTTCGTTGAGGATGATATTGGCCGAGCGCCCGCCCAGGTTGGAGTTGCCGAGGATGATCCCGCCCAGTTGGGTTTGCTGGGTACGGCCGGTGGCGTTGTTGAGGATCACCCCCTGCTGGCCGACGTTGTAGTCGCTGAACTGGTTGTGGGACAGGCCGCTGCCATTGGGCGCGGCGATGTTGACGATGGGCACGCCATTGCCGGCCTGGCCCAGTGTGGTGCCACCGCCGTTGACCACGATGCCATCGGCCATCGCCACCACAGGCTGCCAGAACATCATGTTGGCCAGGACGAACGCCAGGCTGCGCTTGGACAGGCCGCAGAACGAATCACGGGATTGCAGGGCAGCAGCCGGTTGCTGGGCCAGGAAGGTGAAGTGGCGAACGTCCATGTCAGTCTCTTAGCAATGCAGGAGCACAAGCCCCTGGAGCCTTCATCCTGAAGGCCCATGGCGAGGAAAAATTGATTTCGGCAAGCAGGATCGAACTGGCAGACCCTCTATCCCCGACAGGCAAAACAGGGACAAAAGGCACAGAGCGCGAGCAAAAATGATATCAATTCAATATCAAAATACTAAATAGCCACTATTCTGGCGTCAATCTTTCATTCACCACACCGTCATTTCGATGAGCTTTACTCGGGCATTTTCAGCCTGATGAATAATCCTCATTCCGACTATCCATTGGCTGGATAATTGCCCGCCGGCTACGCTGCAGCCCATAAAAACAACAACGGGAATCGGGCCGTGCGAGAAACCACCCAGCACTTTCGTCTGCAGTACCGCGCGGCGGTCAGTCCGCGCTACAACCCCTGGCTGCATGGCGGCTTTGTCCTGGCCTATGGCCTGCTGTGCATCGTCCTGCTGTGCAGCACCCTGAATCAGGTGCAGCCCCTGGAGTGGCTGGCGGTGCCGCTGGCGCTGCTGTTCTTCAACCTGTGCATCTACGGGGTGCACCGCTGGCTGGGGCACCACAAGCAGCGCTTCGCGCGGATGTTCTATGCCCGCCATACCGGCGACCACCACAGCTTCTTCGCCCCCGGGCTGATGGCCTACGAAGGCTACCGGGACTGGCGGGTGATCCTGTTTCCGGCCTGGCTGATCGTGCTCCACAGCCTGCTCTTCGCCCTGCCCCTGTGGGCCCTGCTGCGCCTGTGGAACGGCAACGTGGCGGCGCTGTTCGCCAGTTGCACCCTGCTTGGCTACCTGGCCTACGAGGTGTTCCATGCCTGCGAGCACCTGCCCGCCAGCCACCCGCTGGCGCGCCTGCCCTGGATCCGCCAGATGCGCCGCCTGCACGAACTCCATCACCGCCGCGAGCTGATGCAGGAGCGCAACTTCAATATCGTCCTGCCGTTGATGGACTGGCTGTTCGGTACCTTGTACTGGCAACCGGAAGAATCACCGCTCGCCACCCACTCCTCAGACAGGTCCACGCCCATGACGCGCATGCAGCATCAGGTCGAGATTCCCCGCAGCGCCGCCACTGCCCTGGCCTACGCCGCCAGCCCACGGTGCTGGCCACAGTGGCACCCGTCCTCGCTCAGGGTCGAGGGCGATGAGGGCCCGCTGTTCGCCGGGCAAGGCTTCGAAGAAGACATCCATGCCGGCGGACGCAGCGGCCACCTGAGCTGGCAGGTCGAGGAATACCTGCCGGGGCACCGCTGGCGCGCCACGGCCCGGGGCGATCACGGCCTGCAGTTGCAGGTGACCTATGAATGCCAGCCGCTGGCCGCCGAGCGCACACGCTTTGTGCGAACCCTGGACTACCGCTTCGACGGCCTGCTGATGCGCCTGGGCAATCAGCTGTTATTCAAACGACGGATAGAACGGGAATCCGCCGCCTCATTGCTGGCATTGTGCGAAATGGCTCAGCGAGCCATCCCGCTGCCGTCCACCGATCCGGCCCGCAGCTGATCCTGAATGCGTCACTTGAATGGAGTCATTGCATGAACCAGATTGCCCCCCGACGCTTTCGCCTCAGTCGGATCCTGCTGTTGCTGCTGATCGCCCTCCTGGCCTTCCTGTTGCTGGCGCCGACCGCAGTCCAGCCGGTGGCCTGGCACCCGGCGCCGGCGCCATCCCTGAGCCAGGGCCCATTTGCCGCGAACCAGAAACTCCAGGCGGTGCAACCGGTGGGCGCCCGCGGCATCGACGGCCCTGAAGCCCTGATCCTGGAAAACGACCAGTTGATCACCGGCCTGCATGATGGCCGGGTGATCCAGACCAGCCTCGACGGCCAGTCCCTCAAGGTGCTGGTCAACACCGGCGGCCGGCCCCTGGGCCTGGCCCGACACCCGGATGGCCGCCTGATCATCGCCGATGCCATCAAGGGCCTGCTGGCCCTGGACGGCCAGGGCCAGTTGCAGACCCTGAGCACCGAGGCCAACGGCCTGAAGTTCGGTTTCACCGACGATGTCGCGGTGGATGTCGCCGGGCGCTATGCCTACTTCAGCGATGCCACCAGCCGCTGGGGCTATGGCCATGACGGCGAAGCGGTGATCGAGCACGGCGCCGATGGTCGCCTGCTGCGCTACGACTTCCAGAGCGGCACCACCGAGGTCCTGCTGGACCGCCTGGAGTTCGCCAACGGCATCGCCCTGGGGCCGGACGAAGCCTATGTCCTGGTCAATGAAACCGGCGCCTACCGCATCAGTCGCTACTGGCTCAAGGGCAACCAGGCCGGCAGCCATGACCTGTTCATCGATAACCTGCCGGGGCTGCCGGACAACCTCAGTTTCAATGGCCAGGGGCGTTTCTGGGTGGCTCTATACGCACCGCGCAACGCCCTGCTCGATGGCACCGCCCCCTACCCCTTCGTGCGCAAGATGCTGGTACGGGCCATGACGGTGGTGCCCAAGCCGGTGGAGAAGCGCGGCTTCGTCCTGGGCCTGGATACCCAGGGCCAGGTGATCGCCAACCTGCAGGATGGCAGCAGTGGCAACTACTCGCCGATCACCACCGTGCGCGAATACGGTGACGCCTTGTACCTGGGGTCGCTGAGTGCCAGCCACATGGCGCGGCTGCCGTTGCAGGAGGCGCTGGTGCCTTGAGGATGTGAAGTGGGTGCGCGGTAGCGTGGTGAGAGAACAGGCGGAGGGCGTCAGGGCGGCTAGGCCGCCCAGCGGGAGCAAGCTCCCTCGCCACAGAAAACCCCCTTGTCACAGGGGGAAGAGTCAGGAACGGGCGGTGAGTTTCCCGGCGATTTCATCCTTGATCAGCAGGCGTTTTTCCTTGAGTTTCTTCAGTTCGTCGTCTGCGGCAGCGGCAGCTTCGGCCTTGAGCACCTGATCGTCGATGCTGGTGTATTTGTCGAACAGCGCATTCAGGTGGGGATCACTGGCCCGACGCTGCTGAATGTCTTCTTTACTGCAGCTCAGGTCCTGGTAAAGGTCGTGGGTCACCGGCATGGAACACCTCCGTGGTTGATCGGCAGCAAGGGCGTCTTCACGCCCCTGCCGGTTACCAGAATGGCCTCGCCGCCCCGGGTCTGTCGACCGCCAATCAGACCAGCGGTAACCGTTCGTCGCCAATTCCTGCCCTGGATCAATGCCCTGCCAGGGCCGCGGCGAGGAATGCCGCGGTGCGGCTGTTGCGCTGCTTCGCCACCTGTTGCGGTGGACCGCAGGCCACCAGGGTGCCGCCCTGATCACCCGCGCCCGGGCCGATGTCGATGACCCAGTCGGCCTGGGCCACCACGCGCATCTCGTGCTCGACCACCACCAGGCTGTGCCCTGCCGTCACCAGCTTGTCCAACTGCTCCAGCAGGCGATCCACGTCCCGGGGGTGCAGGCCAGTGGTGGGCTCGTCGAGCACGTACAACGTGGCGCCCCGGGCGTTGCGCTGCAGCTCGGTGGCCAGCTTGATGCGCTGCGCCTCACCACCGGACAGCTCGGTGGCCGGTTGCCCCAGGCGCAGGTAATCCAGGCCGATGTCGCGCAGCACTTCCAGGGAACGGTGAACGCCCGGTTGCCCGGCAAAGACTGGCAACGCCTGCTCGACACTCAGTTGCAGCACCTGGGCGATGTTCAGGCCCTGCCAGGTCACGGCCAGGGTCTGGGGGTTGTAGCGCGCGCCATGGCAGGTCGGGCACGGGGCGAACACGCTGGGCATGAACAACAGTTCGACGCTGACAAAACCTTCGCCTTCGCAGGCCGGGCAGCGGCCCTTGGCGACGTTGAAGGAAAACTGCCCGGCATCGAAACCGCGCTCCCGGGCCTCGGGGGTGGCGGCGAACAGCTTGCGCACCTGATCGAACAGCCCGGTGTAGGTCGCCAGGTTGGAGCGCGGCGTACGGCCAATGGGTTTCTGGTCCACCTGCACCAGGCGCTTGATCTGCTCCATCCCAGCGGTGATCCGGCCACCACTGCTGACCGGAGCCTCGTCTTCCAGGTCCAGTTCGGGGCTTTCGCCACTGTCTGCGGGCTTGCCCAGATGGCTTCCCACCAGCTCCAGCAGGGCCTGGCTGACCAGGCTCGACTTGCCGGAACCGGAGACCCCGGTCACCGCGGTGAAGCAGCCCAGGGGAAACTCGACCTCCAGTTGCTTGAGGTTGTTGCGGCTGACGCCTTCCAGGCGCAGCCAGCCCTGGGGCTCGCGGGGGCTGCGGCGGGCCGGGGCCTGCTCGGCGAACAGGTAGGCCCGGGTCTGGGACGCGGCAACCTGTGCCAGCCCCGCCGGCGGCCCGCTGTACAGCACCTGGCCGCCACGCTCCCCCGCGGCCGGGCCGACGTCCACCAGCCAGTCGGCGCGGCGCATGGTCTGCACATCGTGCTCCACCACAAACAGCGAATTGCCGGCGGCCTTGAGCCGCTGCAGGGCCTCGAACAAGGCTTCGGCATCCGCCGGGTGCAGGCCGGCCGAGGGCTCGTCCAGCACATAGATCACCCCGAACAGCTGCGACCCCAACTGGGTCGCCAGGCGCAGGCGCTGCAATTCGCCGGAAGACAGGGTCGGGGTGCTGCGCTCCAGGGCCAGGTAGCCCAGCCCCAGGTCGGTCAGGGTAGCGACCCGCTCCAGCAGGTCCTGAGCGATGCGTTGTGCCGCCAGGCGTTTCTCCAGGGACAGGTTCGGCGTGTGGCGCACATCCGCTGCGCCGCGATGCGCCGCTGCCCCCTGGGCATGACGCTGCTGGCGCGCGGCGCGGGTCTGCGCAGGGCTCAAGACCGGATCATCGGCGGCGGCCTGCGCCAGGTAATCCGCCGCGGCAACCGGCCGCAATACCTCGGCCAGTTGCATCAGCGGCAGGCGCGCCAGCTCGCCGATATCCAGCCCGGCAAAGGTCACCGCCAGGGCCTCGCGCTTGAGGCGCTTGCCCTCGCACAGCGGGCACGGGCTGCCGCGCATGAACTGCGACACACGCTTTTTCATCAGCGCGCTCTGGGTGTGGGTGAAGGTGTGCAGGACATAGCGCCGAGCACCGCTGAAGGTGCCCATGTAGCTGGGCTCCTGCTGGCGCTTGAGGGCTTCGCGGGTCTGTTCCGGGGTCAGCCCGGCGTACACCGGCACCGTGGGGGTTTCCTCGGTGAAGAGGATCCAGTCGCGCTGCTTCTTCGGCAGCTCGCGCCAGGGGATGTCCACGTCGTAGCCCAGGGTCACCAGGATGTCCCGCAGGTTCTGCCCCTGCCAGGCCAGGGGCCAGGAAGCCACGGCGCGCTGGCGGAGGGTCAGCGAAGGGTCGGGGACCATGCTTGCCTCGTCGACCTCATACACCCGGCCCAGGCCATGGCACTCCGGGCAGGCGCCCTGGGGGGTGTTCGGCGAGAAGTCCTCGGCATACAGCATCGGCTGCCCCGGCGGGTAGCTGCCGGCCCGGGAATAGAGCATGCGCACCAGGCTCGACAAGGTGGTCACGCTGCCCACCGAGGAGCGGGTGCTGGGGGTGCCGCGCTGCTGTTGCAGGGCCACCGCCGGCGGCAGGCCATCGATCCGGTCGACATCCGGCACCCCGACCTGATCGATCAGGCGCCGGGCGTAGGGCGCCACCGATTCGAAATAGCGGCGCTGCGCCTCGGCATACAGGGTCGAGAACGCCAGGGACGACTTGCCCGAGCCGGAGACCCCGGTGAACACCACCAGCGCGTCCCGGGGAATGTCCACGTCGACATTCTTCAGGTTGTGCTCGCGGGCGCCGCGCACCCGGACAAAACCGCCGTGAGCGGAGGAAGGCGTACTCGCCGGGGAAGCACCTGGGGCATTGCGCGTAGAAGTCATGGACCTGCCTTATGTCGAAAGCCTGGGCGTTGAAAATCCGGCATCGAGATCCATCGATGGGCAAGCGCCGGCCGCCGATCATCACACAATCCGCCGCCCCGAGGGCAACCCGGCGGTGAACGACGCAGCGGTTTTCACGCCAGGTTTTCGAACCTCGCAGCTCAGGCAAGGTTCCATCTGCAACAGGCTTGCCGCCAGGGACGCCGCGCGCGGCGCCCGGTGCGCCAGCTGCTGGAGCCGGCTACCTGCGGCCCGCCTGTTCCGCCGCCAGGCCGGTGTGCTTGAGGTCGTAGCGCAGTTCGGCAATCAGCTCCGAGAGGGCCCGGGAGCTGGTCAGGGTACGGGTGTTGATGCCCGTCACCAGCAGATCGACGCGGCCGCTGGCCGGGTCGCAGATCCGCACGGTCATGCCGCCGCCGTGACCGACGGTGCACTGGCATTGCAGGGGTAGAAAGCTGGTTTCAATGATTCGGCGCAGTTCAAGGGTGGAGATCACGGCGGAGCATCCAAAAAGGGTTGATCGGTAAACCGCGCAAGACAGGCTGTATCGGGGTGGGTTCAGGCGGTCAATGCCCTGCCCTTGGTCACTGGGAAAACAGTACAAGTTCATTCAACTTGGTGCAGCGTAGAAGCTTGGCCGCCACTTGTCGTCAACGACTGTCGGTTTTTATGCGCTGCTTCACATTGATGCCGTTACGCCCTCGGCCAGCAATGCTGCTCGCACGCCCAAGGTGTGGGACTGCTCGGCAGGCGGGCGGCGCCGGTGATGGCAGCCGCTAAGAAGGGGCTGCGCCGTAGCACACTGACGCCTGATCGGTGACAGGGGCCGTGCCTGAGCGAACTGAAAAGACAGCTCAGGCGATACCGGCCGGCCCAGGTGGACGCCCGCAGGCGCCACCTGGCAAAGGGTGGATTGCCCACCCTGAGGTTTCAGTCGGTGCCGTATTTCGGCGAGCGGGGACCGTACAGCAAACCGGTAGGCCGCCCTGCCGACAACAGCCGCTGGCTGGCGATGCCGGCAATCGGGTGGCCAGCATCGGTGGCGGTGTTGATGATCTGCTTCACCGCCGCGGTGATCAGCATGCCCACCAGGCCGCCGTTGTTGCCGTTGTTGCCCTCCTCGCTGGATGCCCGGGCACTGCCGGTCCATAGCGTGGTGCCGGTCTTCAGGTCCACCAGGGTGGCACTGGCGGTGACCACCGTCTCACTGCTGATCAGCATGTAGCTGGTGCCGTATTCCTTGACGGTGATGTACAGGCCGGCATCGGCGCCGAAGATCTCGTTGAGCTTGGCCGGCGACAGGCCGTGGATGTCCGCCGGGTTGGTCACGCCGTTGTGGCGGAAGGTCTCATCGACCACCGCGATCGGCATCACGTAGTAACCGGCCTCGGCCAGGGGCAAGGTCACCTGGGACAGCATGCTGTAGGTGGCCTTGACGTCGGGCGACTCATTGAGCGGCGGCAGCACCAGGATCGACTTCGGACGGGCCTGCTTGTAGGCCGAGTAGTCCACGGTCTTGGGGGCGGCGCAGCCCACCAGCAGGCTCACCGACAACAGAGCCAGCACATTGCGCAGGGCGTTGAGGCTCATTGGGCGCCTCCCTTCTTGGCGTTTTTCAGCAGGAAGTCCATGTAGGACGCGGACTCGGGGAACAGCGCCTTTTCAGTACGGAACTGCTGCACCATCTGGTCATCCTTGCCCAGGCCCGCATAGAGCATGCCCAGGTGCGCGTGGTAACCCGGCGGCACCGCCTTGCCGGTGGACTTGATCTTCTGCAGGTCGCGCTCCAGCGCCTCGACTTGAGCTTCTTTGGCTTCCTCGCCCTTGAAGTACTCATAGGTCTGGGCCTGGTAGGTCTCCCACTGATACAGCGTCTGCGGACTGCTGCAACCGGCCAGCCCTACGCTGCCCAGCAAGGCGGCGACCCTCAATGGTCGTGCCATCATTGTCTTGAACATGCTTGCACTTCTCCCTGTCAGCAGTGTTTATCAGCGGCTCGGTTTCCAGGCGCCGGCATCGATGGCCTCGACCATGCGGTTGACCGCCTCGCGCATGGCCAGATCGAGGACCTTGCCGTTGAGGGTCGAATCGTAGGAGGCAGTGCCGCCGAAGCCGACCACTTCCCGGTTGGACAGGGCGTACTCACCGGCGCCCTGAGTGGAATACACCACTTCCGAGGTGCTGATGTTGACGATGTTCAACGCGACCTTGGCGTAGGCCACCTGGGTCTTGCCACGGCCGAGGATGCCGAACAACTGGCGGTCGCCGGTTTCCTTGCGGCCGAACTCGGTCACGTCGCCGGTCACCACGAAATCCGCGCCCTTGAGTTTCTGCGCCTGGCCCTTGATGGCCGCCTCCTGCTGGATCTCGCCCATGTTGTCGCGGTCCAGCACGCTGAAGCGGTTGGTCTGCTGCAGGTGGGTAATGAGGATGGTCTTGGCCTGGCCACCGAGGCGGTCGACGCCGTCGGAGAAGATCCCGCGCATGTAGCTGGAACGATTGTCGAACTTGCCCACGGCCATCGGCACCCGGGCCCCGGTCCAGGCCTGGCTGGCACTCTGAACCTTTTCCACCGGCAGCGCACGGGAGCTTTCCGTGGCACAACCGCTGACTCCTGCCAGCACCGCCACGGCTGCGCCCGACAGTACCCACTTCGAGATTACTCTCACTCTGCGTTCCCTCTTGATTGATCAATAACGACTTTGGCACCTGGCATAAACCCTCCCCGGCGCCTCTGGCAAAGGGCCGCGGGAAAGATCACAGGGCTTGGCAAGCTGACGCAGGGGGCGCCGTCGGCGGCGAGTATGACAAAACGCTATCATCGCGAAAAGGAATAAAAATCTTTGACGTCAGTCCATTGGCGTCTTTCAAATCCCAGGGCAGGCACCCGGTTTACGCCACCCGCTGGCAAGTGCCTGATCCGTCAGCGAAAATCCCGGCTGCGCACGCTGATGCCGTCCAGCAACGGGCTCAGGTCCCTCAGGCGTCCGGCGATCAGGTGCCGCACCTCGCCCTCGGTTTCCAGGATGCCGTCGACCCGCAGCAGCTGCGAGCCCACCAGTACCCGGCGCTGGCGCTCGGCCAAGTCGCGCCAGACCACCACATTGACGTTGCCGAACTCGTCTTCGAGGGTGACGAAGGTCACCCCACTGGCGGTGCCCGGACGCTGGCGGCCGGTGACCAGCCCGGCGACGCTCACTGGCCGCCCATGCTCGACCTCCTGCAGCTCCCGGGAGCTGCGGCAACGCTGGGCCTTGAGCTGGGCCCGCAGCAACGCCAGCGGGTGCGGCCCCAGGGTGGTGCCGAGGCTGTGGTAATCGGCCTGCAGGTCTTCGCCGACGCTGGGCCGGGGCAGGCTCACCGCGCCCTCTTCCCGGCTCGGCAGGGCCGCGAACAGCCCCAGCTGTTGCTCGACCCCGGCCACTTCCCAGCGGGCCCGGAAGCGATCCCCGGCCAGGCCGCGCAAGGCCCCGGCATCGGCCAGCAGTTCCTGGGCGCGGTCATCCAGCCGGGCCCGGCGCCCGAGGTCGGCGATGTCGACAAAGGCCCGCTGCTGCCGGGCGTCCTCGATGCGCCGGGCATCTTCCTGGCGAAAGCCCTTGATCATCCGCAGGCCCAGGCGCAGGGCCGGCTGGCCAGAAGCGGTGACTGTCGCGTTCGGCCATCTTGCGTTGCAAGCAGGTTCGCCAGGCTCATTCACAGCCTGCGCCCTCGCCTGTTCCGGCCCGGCCCGGCCTTCACTCGCAAGCTTTTCAGCCCCTCTGGACTGGCCCTGGATCGGTTCCAGGCTGCAATCCCAGTGGCTCGCCCCCACATCCACCGGCCGGATCTGCAAACCGTGGCGCCGGGCGTCCTGGAGGATCTGGTCCGGGCTGTAGAAGCCCATCGGCCAGCTGTTGATCAGGGCACAGGCGAAGGCCGCCGGCTCATGGCATTTGAGCCAGCAACTGGCGTAGGTCAGCAAGGCGAAGCTGGCGGCGTGGGACTCGGGAAAGCCGTAGCTGCCAAAGCCCTTGATCTGCTCGAAGATCTGCGCCGCGAACGCATCGCTGTAGCCGTTCCTGCGCATGCCCTGGCGCAGCCGTTCGCGGTGCGGTTCCAGGCCGCCGTGACGCTTCCAGGCGGCCATGGAACGGCGCAACTGGTCGGCCTCGCCCGGGGTGTAGTCGGCGGCGACAATGGCGATCTGCATCACTTGCTCCTGGAACAGCGGCACCCCCAGGGTGCGCTGGAGCACCACCTCCAGCTCCGGCGAAGGGTAGGTCACCGCTTCCTCGTTCTTGCGCCGGCGCAGGTAGGGATGAACCATGCCGCCCTGGATCGGCCCCGGGCGCACGATGGCCACCTCGATCACCAGGTCGTAGAAGTTCTTGGGCTTGAGCCTGGGCAGCATCGACATCTGCGCCCGGGACTCGATCTGGAACACCCCGATGGTGTCGGCGCGGCCGATCATTTCGTAGGTCGCGGCGTCCTCGGGAGGAATGCTCGCCAGGCTGTAGCGCTGCTGGCGATAACCGTGGATCAGGTCGAAGCAGCGGCGGATGGCGCTGAGCATGCCCAAGGCCAGGATGTCGACCTTGAGCAGGCCGACCCGGTCCAGGTCGTCCTTGTCCCACTGGATCACCGTGCGCTCGGCCATGCTGGCGTTCTCCACCGGCACCAGGCTGTCCAGGGGCTGCTGGGAAATCACGAAGCCGCCAGGGTGCTGGGACAGGTGCCGGGGAAAGCCGATCAACTGCCCGGTCAGGCTCAGCACCCGGCGCAGCACCGGGCTCTCGGGGTCGAAGCCGGCCTCCTGCAAACGTTCGACGCTGGGCGGCGTATCGCTCCAGTGGCCGCAGCAGTCGGCCAGGGCATTGACCTGGTCCGGGGGCAGGCCCAGGGCCTTGGCCACGTCGCGTACTGCGCCGGCGCCGTGGTAGCTGCTGACCACCGCGGTCAGCGCCGCGCGGTGCCGGCCGTAGCGCTGGAACACGTACTGCAGCACCTCCTCGCGGCGCTCATGCTCGAAGTCGACGTCGATGTCCGGCGGCTCGTTGCGCTCCCGGGACAGAAAGCGCTCGAACAGCAGGGTCGAACGGTCCGGGTCGATCTCGGTGATGCCCAGGGCGAAGCACACCACCGAGTTGGCCGCCGAGCCCCGGCCCTGGCAGAGAATGGCCTGGCGCCGGGCGAAGTCGACGATGTCGTGCACGGTGAGGAAATAGCTCTCGTAGCCCAGTTCGCTGATCAGTTCGAGTTCTGTTTCGATCTGCTTCAGCACCTCGGCCCGGGCCCCGCCGGGCCAGCGCCGGAGGATCCCGCGCCGGGTCAGGACCCGCAGCCAGGACTTGGCGTCGTGGCCGTCGGGCACCAGCTCCCGGGGGTATTCATAACGCAGTTGGCCGAGGTCGAAATGGCAGCGCTCGGCGACCCGCAGCGATTCGTCGAGCAGGGCCTGGGGGTACAGGCCTTGCAGCACCGACAGCCCTCGCAGATGACGCTCGCCATTGGCGAACAGGCGCTGGCCGGCCTCGGCCACCGGCAGGTGATGACGGATCGCGGTCATGGTGTCCTGCAGCGCCCGGCGTCCGCGCACATGCATGTGCACATCGCCACAGGCCAGGGCCGGCAGCGCCAGTTGCCGGGCCAGGGCCAACAGCTCCTGCAGGCGCCGGGTGTCGTCCTGGCCGCAGTGCAACTCCACCGCCAGCCACAGCCGCCCGGGGAATAGCCGCTGCAGCCAGTGCCCCTGCTCCGGCGGCCCGGCGCCGTCCGTCAGCCACAGGGCCAGGAGCCCCGGCAAGGGTTCAGCGAAGTCTTCGCGCAGCAACCGGTAGCAACCCTTCTCGGCCCGGCGCCGGGCCCGGGTGATCAGCCGGCACAGGCCCTGGTAGCCCGCGAGGTCTTCTACCAGCAGCACCAGACGCGGGCCGTCCTCGACCTGCATTTCACTGCCGACGATCAGCTTCAGGCCCGCCTCGTCGGCCGCCTGCCAGGCCCGCACGATGCCCGCCAGGGTGCATTCATCGGTGATCGCCAGGGCCTGGTAGCCCAGGGCCTTGGCGCGCTGAAACAGCTCCGCGGCACTGGAGGCGCCGCGCTGGAAACTGAAATTGGACAGGCAATGCAGCTCGGCGTAGCCGCTCATGCGAACCAGCCTTGCAGCAGCAGCGGCCCGGGTTCGCCGACGCAGCGATAGGCCCAGCCCTGCTGGCCGCTGCGGGTTTGCACCAGGTAGTAGTCGCGGCGCACGTCACCCCCGTCCCACCAGCCGGACTCGACGCGTTCCGGGCCCATGAGGATGCGCACCGTGCCCTCGCTCAAGGCCTGGGGCTCGCTGAACAGCCAACCGGGGCGGCGCAGCCCGGGGTTGGCCGGGCATGGCCGCGGGTCGCTCAGGGCCTGCCAGCTGCATTCGGGACGATGATCGGCGCGGTGCCCAAGGCCCTGCACCGCCTCATCCCCCAAGCGCGCCCGCAGGCGCTCGCGCAACTGCTCCCAGGGCAGGTTCTGCTGTGGGCGCTCGTCGAACAGCTCGGTGTGCTGGGGCACGAACAAGGGCAGGTCCTCGGCCACCAGCCGCAGGTTGCGCACCGGCGCCGGCACCTGGATCTGCTCCAGGCGCCCGCGAGCCAGTTCGAAGAGCAGCGCCGGGTCGCGCTCGGCGCTGAGCAGGCCCACCGGGATCAGGGTGTCGGCGCCCTCGGCATGTTCCAGGTGCAGGGCAAAGCGCTGCACCCCGCTGTCGCGGCCGCAGAGAAAGGCCGCCAGGTCGGCCGTCAACCGGCGCAGGGGAAACAGCAGCGCCTGGTGCGACAGCACATCGAAATTCAGTTCGATGCGCAGGTCGAAACGGTCCGGCGGCTGGTAGAAGGCCAACCCCAGCGGGCGTTCCCCGAGCAAGGTATCGAGGTGTTTGAGCAAGCCGCCATCAAAACGCCGGGCCAGGCTTGGCCGGGGCAAGGCGCGCAATTGCTCGAAGGTGCGCAGGCCCATGCGCGACAAGGCCGTGGCCTGCTCCGGCACCAGCCCCAGGCGCTCGATGGGCATCGGCCCCAGGGCCTGGCGCAAGCTTGCCTGATCGGCCACCGCCAGCCCGTCGTAGGCATTGGCCAGGGCCCGGGCCGCCGCCGGGTTGGGCGCGGCGACAATCCGGTGACGAAAGCCCAGGGCCACAAGTTCCCGGCGCAGGCGCGCCTCCAGCTGCGGCCAGGGGCCGAACAGCCCCAGGCTCGATTCGATCTCCAGCACCAAAGTGCGCGGGTAGGCAACGCTGACCTGGGAACTGAAGGAATAGGCCCAGGCCGCCAGGAACTGCTGCCAGTGCTCGATCTGCTGCGGGTCGTATTCGGCGCTGGCAAAGGCCTTGGTCAGGGCCTGGGCGGCGGTCAGCGACTGCCCGGGGCGCAGGCCCAGTTGCCGGGCGGCCTCATTCACCGCCTGGATCACCCGCCGCTGCGGGGTACCGCTGAGCAGCGCCAGGGGCGCCTCGGGTTCGGCGCGCTGGCGCAGCGCCGCGTCCAGCGCCAATTGCGGGAACAGGATACAGACCCAGCGCATGGCAACCTCAATGCCCCGGGCTGAAAGCAATCGGTGCCGAATGGGCCAGCCCGCCCCGGCACTTGAGCACCCGCAACTGCGCCGGCCGGGCATCCACCGCGATCCGCAGGGCCGCCGGCGACGGGTTGACGGCCTCGGCCTGCGAGCGATAGGCGAAGGCCAGGGTCTGGCCGGTCTCGGCTGCCACCTGCAAGCGCCGCAAGGCCCGGTCATCGGCCTGTTGCGGCCAGCACAGCACCGCGCCGCAACTGCCCGAGCGCAGGCACTGCTCGGCCGCCCACAGGGCATCGCGGTCGGCCGCCCGGATCAGCGACAACTGGCGCACATCCACCCCGGCGTTCTGCCAGGCCTGGGGATAGGGCACGTAGGGTGGCGCCACCAGCACGATGCGCTCGCCCGCCGCCGCCAGCCGCGCCAGGGTCGGCCATAACAGTTGCAACTCGCCCACGCCCTCGGCGGCGATGAGGATCTCGCTCAGGGCCGCTTCCGGCCAACCGCCACTGGGCAAGGCCGCATCCAGCGCCGCATGGCCCGTGGGCTGCGGGCTGACGCTGGGCGCAGCCGGCCGGCCCTTCCACACCCGGCCGGCATTGAACAGCGAGTCCAGGGCAACCACGGCGCCCATCAGCCTTGCCTCACCAGGCCACAGAACACCCCTTCGATGGCCAGCTCACGATCGGCCTCCACCAGGATCGGTTCATACGCCGGGTTGCGCGGCAGCAGGCGCACCTGCTCGCCACTGCGCTCAAAACGCTTGATGGTGACCTCACCGTCCAGCCGGGCCACCACGATCTGGCCGTTGCGCACCTCGCTGCTGCGGCGCACCGCCACCAGGTCGCCATCGAGAATGCCGTCGCCGATCATCGAGTCGCCCTGCACCCGCAACAGGTAGTCCGGGGTGCGGGAAAACAGCCCGGCGTCGAGCATCAAGCGGCTGTGCACCTGGGCATCGGCATCGATCGGCGCACCGGCGGCCACCCGCCCCAGCACCGGGATCTCCAGCAGTTCGGGGCGCCGGCCCTGATGCACCAGGCGGATGCCCCGGGCCTGGTTCGGGTTGACCTCGATAAACCCGGCCTCGGTCAGCGCCAGCACGTGCTTGCGCGCCACGCTGCGGGAGGCGAAACCGAAAGCCTCGCTGATTTCAGCGAGGCTTGGGGGCTGACCATGATCGGCGATGCGTTCGCGGATAAACGTCAGGATGGCACTGCGGCGGGGAGATAAAGTCGTCATGGAGTACATTTGTACTCCTCTCGGATTTATCTGACAAGAACCGCCAATCAGTCCAGCCCGCGGCTGGCCAGAAAACCTTCCACATAGTCGATGAACGCCTGCACCTTGGCCGTCGCCCGGCGGTGGCTGGGGTAGACCGCGAGGATGTGCGGGCCGAAGGAATCCGGGTCGATGGCGTAGTCCGCCATCAAGCGCACCAGGCGCCCGTCGGCCAGGTAGGGCGCAGCGCTCCACAGCGGGGTGTGCAACAGCCCGACCCCGGCCAGGGCATTGGCCAGCAGCAGGTCGTAGTTGTCGCTGCGCAACCGCGGTGCCAGGGGTTGCGCCAGGCTCAGGCGCTGGCCGTCGCGCTCGACCCACCAGAACTCGCGACTGAGCAAGGGGTGGCGATAGAGCAGCCATTCATGCTGGTCGAGGGTCTGCGGGGTCACCGCCAGGCCCTTGCGGGCCAGGTAGACGGGGCTGGCACACAGGGCCAGGCAATTGCGCCCGACCACCCGGGCGATCAGCCCCGGCAAGTCGTCATGGCCTTCGCGCAGGGCCAGGTCGTAGCCGCTTTCCAACAGGTTGACGAACTCGTCGCACAGGTCCACCTGCAGGTTGATCTGCGGGTACTGCTGCAGAAAACCGCCACAGACCTGATCGAGAAACGCCTGGCCGTAGGCCAGGGGCGCGGTGACCTTGAGATTGCCCCGCAGGCCATGCTGCAACTGCTCGACCTCCTCGCCCACCTCCTCCAGCCGCTGCAGCACCTGGCGCGCGGTTTCCAGGTAGAGCCGGCCGACCTCGGTGAGCACGATGCGCCGGGTGCTGCGCTCGAACAAGCGCGCGCCGAGGTCGGCCTCCAGGTGGTTGACCGCCTTGGTCAGGGCCGAGGGGGTCTTGCCCAATTGCTCGGCAGCCCGGCTGAAACTGCCCAGTTGCGCGGTGACCACGAACATCTTCAAGGCACTCAACTTGTCCATGGTTTTTCCATTCAGGCAAAAATGTTTTTCGCCGGCGAGGCGTTCTGCTGAGCGTGATCAGCCCCTAATCTGCCGATCACCCAGAATAATAAGGAAATGCTCGATGAAAAGATTCATCCCCAAGCTGCTGCTGGTCGCCATGGGTTTTGCCTCGATGGAAGCCATGGCCGCCACCGACCTGGTCCTGCTCAATGGCCAGATCTTCACCGCCGACCGCGCCCAGCCCAAGGTCCAGGCCCTGGCGGTGGAGAACGGCAAGGTCTTGCAGGTGGGCAGCGATGCACAGATCAAGGCGCTGATCGACAAGGGCACCCGGGTCATCGATCTGCAGGGCAAGACCCTGATGCCGGGCCTGATCGACACCCACTCCCACGCGATCTTCGGCGGCCTGGAAATGACCTCCGCCAATCTGCAGGACGAAGTGCTCAAGCTCGACGAGCTGGAGCAGCGCCTGCGCACCTGGCGTGACGACGGCACCGCCCGGCACGGCGATGTGCTGAACATCGCCGGCATCAGTTCGGCCTACTGGGCCCAGGCCGAAGCCCTGGGCCAGCGTTTCAACCGCGGTGAGTGGGCCAAGGTAGCGGTGGTGTTCACCGGCAGCGACCACCACACCGCCTGGGCCAATGACGTCATGCTGCAACGCGCCGGCATCGACGCCGCCCTGCTCAAGCGCCTGCCCGAGGCCGAGCGCGGCACCATCGGCAGCCTGGCGGACGGCCGCCCCAACGGATTCCTGGTGGACGCCGGCTGGGACCGGGTCGCGGCGCAGATGCCGGTGGCCGACGCCGCGACCCTGCTGCGAGCGGCGCAATCGGCCCTGCACTACAACAACAGCCTGGGCATCACCGCCTGGATGGACCCGGCCGCCAACGCCGCCCCCGGCGAAGCGCTGTTCGCCCTCAAGCCCACCGAAAAGACCGTGGGCATGCTCCCCGCCTACAAGGCCCTGGCGCAAAGCGGCGGCCTGACCGCCCACGTCGCCGCGCTGCTGGTGGCCAACCCGAAAAGCGTACCGGCCGACCTCGACACCCTGGACAAGGTGCGCCAGCAATTCCAGGGCATCCCCAACCTGACGCTGCCAGGGATCAAGATCTTCGCCGACGGGGTGATCGAGTACCCGGCCCAGAGCGCAGCGATGCTCGAACCCTACAAGAACTCCCACAAACCCGGCGAACTGCTGATCGACCCGGCGCACTTCGGCGAGCTGGTCAGCGCCATCGACCAGCGCGGCTGGCTGGTGCACATCCATGCCATCGGCGACCGCGCGGTGCGTGAGTCCCTGAACGGCATCGAGCAGGCACGCAAGGACCGCCAGAGCGGCATCACCCACTCCATCACCCACCTGCAGATGGTCAACCCCAAGGAGTTCGCCCGGTTCAAGCCGCTCAACGTGATCGCCTCGATGCAACTGCTGTGGGCCTCGGCCGACGACTACACCACCGACATGATCAAGCCCTACGTCAGTGCCCTGGCGTTCCGCTACCAGTACCCGGCGCACTCGCTGCTCAAGCAGGGCGCGACCCTCGCCGGCGCCAGCGACTGGCCGGTGTCCTCGCCCAACCCATGGAACGCCATGGCCCAGGCCATCACCCGCCAGGGCCCGATGGGGGTGCTCAACGCCGATGAAAGCCTGGACCGCGAAACCCTGTTCTACGCCTACACCCTGAATGCCGCGCGCACCCTTGGCCTGGAGCAGCAGATCGGCTCGCTGACAGCCGGCAAGCAGGCCGACTTCATCGTCGTCGATCGCGACGTGTTCGCTGTCGATGAAAAGGCCCTGCATGAAACCCAGGTGCTGCAGACCTGGTTCGCCGGCCGCGAGATCTACAGCCGCCCGCTCTGACCCCGCGCCACCGTTGCACCGCCTGCCCCGCGCCCTGGTGACGCCGGGGTACGGCGCCGCCTTGCCCGCTCCCCCATAACAATCACAACAACGGGATACCCATGAAGACCCTCACCCTGCTCACCCTGGGCGCCGTGTGCCTGCTGCCGCAGGCCGGCCACGCCCTGCCCCTGACCGACGACCTGGCCGTGGAACTGGAGCTGACCCTGGCCAGCGACTACCGCACCCGCGGCATCTCCCAGACCCAGAACGACCCCGCGGCCCAGGCTGCCGTGACCCTGCTGCACAGCAGCGGCCTGTACCTGGGCACCTGGAGCTCCAACGTCGATTTCGGCGGTGGCCTGAAGACCCGCCAGGAAGTCGACTACTACGGCGGCTGGCTGTGGCAGGCCAGCGCAGACATCAGCCTGGACCTGGGCTACCTGAAGTACAGCTACCCCCGGGAAGCCCAGTTCAACCAGAGCGAGGTGTACGGCATCCTCAGCGTCTACGGGGTCAAGCTGGCAGCCTATTACTCCGACGATGCCCCCGGCCTCGACAGCCAGCAGAGCACCCTGTACCGCTACCTCGGCTACGAGACCCGACTGCCCCTGGAACTGGGGCTGCAACTGCGCTACGGCCAGATGGACTTCAAGGACCCGCGGCTGATCCGTGCCTCGGGCCAGGGCGAGGACAGCTACCACGAATGGCAAGCCAAACTGACCCGGGAACTGGCCGGGCTGGAACTGGGCCTGAGCTACATCGACACCGACCTGTCCCGCAGCCAGTGCACCAGCAACTACGGCTTCAGCGACCTGTGCGGAGCGACCTGGGTGGCCAGCGTCACCAAGACCTTCTGAGCGACCAGCCGCCCGCCCCCGTAGGAGCCGGCTTGCCGGCGAACAGGCCCTTGAGTCTTGCATCGCCTGGACGGGCGCTTTCGCTGGCGAGCCAGCTCCTGCAGCAATCAGATAGATCGTGCAGTTCCTCGTAGGAGCCGGCTTGCCGGCGAACAGGCCCTTGAGTCTTGCATCGCCTGGACGGGCGCCTTCGCTGGCGAGCCAGCTCCTACAGCAATCAGATAGATCGTGCAGTTCCCCGTAGGAGCCGGCCTGCCGGCGAACAGGCCCTTGAGTCTTGCATCGCCTGGACGGACGCCTTCGCTGGCGAGCCAGCTCCTACAGCAATCAGATAGATCGTGCAGTTCCTCGTAGGAGCCGGCTTGCCGGCGAAGAGGTCCTTGAGTCTTGCATCGCCTGGACGGGCGCCTTCGCTGGCAAGCCAGCTCCTACAGCAATCAGATAGATCGTGCAGTTCCCCGTAGGAGCCGGCTTGCCGGCGAAGAGGTCCTTGAGTCTTGCATCGCCTGGACGGGCGCCTTCGCTGGCAAGCCAGCTCCTACAGCAATCAGATAGATCGTGCAGTTCCCCGTAGGAGCCGGCTTGCCGGCGAACAGGCCCGCAAGGCATGCGCCCACGGATCAGCCGCGCTGCAGGATCCGGTCCATCAGCCGGTCGGTCTTCAGGGCTTCGCTGGCCAGGGCCGGGTGCCGGATCTGGCCGCGGATATGGGCGTTCATGCCCTGCACGTGATGCCACTGGATGTGCTCGGGGTTGTCGATGAACAGGTTCAGGGTCTCTTCGGCTTCGAGTTGCAGCGGATGCTCGTCGAACACGGAAAAAGTGATGCGCCCCTGGCTGCCGATGATTTCCACCCGGTCCACCCGGCGGTCGGCGACGAAGTTCCAGGCGCCGCTACCCAGCGCCCCACAGGCGAAGCGCCAGCTGGCGCTGACCGCATCCTCGGCGGCATACAGCCCGGCCTGGCGGGTGCTGAAGCCGGCCACCTCGACGATATCGCCCAGCAGGTACTGGAACAGGTCCAGGCCATGGCTGGCCAAATCGGCGAAATAGCCGCCGCCGGCCACTTGCGGGTCGGTACGCCAATTGGCCGCGCCGCTGCGGTCGGCCTCGGAGGCGGCCTTGCTCAGGCTCCAGTGCAAGTGCCGGACCGTACCGATGCGCCCATCCGCCAGCCATTGCCGCACCTGCGCAAAGCGCGGCAAGGAACGCCGGTAATAGGAGACGAACAGATGCAACCCGGCCTGCTCGAAGGCCTGCTGCATGGCCAGGCTTTGCCCGGCATGCAGGGCCATGGGTTTTTCCACGCAGCAATGCTTGCCGGCGGCGGCCACTTGCAGGCTGTAGGCGTAATGACTGTCGGGGGGCGTGGCAATGTACACCGCGTCCACCTCGGGGTCGTCGATCAGGGCCTGGGCATCGGTGTACCAGCGGGCAATGCCGTGGCGCTGCGCATAGTCGCGCACCGCCTCGGCCCGGCGCCCCATCACCGCCACCAGCGCCGACCCTGGAGCCTTGTAGAAGGCCGGGCCGCTCTTGCGCTCGGTAACACTGCCGCAACCGATCATGCCCCAGCGCACGGTCCTCAGCGGCTCGGCCCCGGTGTTCATTTCGGCGCTTGCAGCGCGCTCAGGTCGAGGCGGCCGTCCCGCAGCGGCGGGCACCAGTAGTAGCCGCCGGTGATCGGCCGGCTCATGCGGTACAGGCCATCGACGATGCCGTCTTCCAGGCCGCTCATGCGTCGCAGCTGCACTTCGAAGGCATTCAGGGTGCAGCCAAACGCCAGGAACATCAGGCCGCCCTTGTCGCCTTCGATCCACGGCATCGAGCGGCGCACCATGAAGGCTTCCGGGGTAAAGCTTTCCTGGGCGGTGCGCTTGACGTGGGCATACTCCGGCGCGTCGTCCAGCTCTTCGTTGTCGCTCAGGCGGCGGCCGATGATGTGGTCACGCGCTTCGGGCGACATCGCGGCAAACCCCTTGAAGTCGTGCTGCCATTGCTGGATCGCGGCAAAGCTGCCACCGCGCAGGCCGTCATCGCCCGTGGCCAGTGCAGCGGCCACAGCGGCCTGGTCCTCGGGGTTTTCCGTGCCGTCTTCGTAGCCGGTGAGGTCGTGGCCGGTCTTGTGGCGGAACGCCTCGCTCATCTGCACCAGGCGAAAGGCCGGGGCCAGTGCGGCCTCAAGCTCATTGCTGCGGTGCAGCAGTTCGCCGCGCTCGTCACCGTGCAACCAGACCCACAGGGCGTGCTGGGTCGAAGGATTGTCGACACCGACCCCGGTCAGCGCCGGGAACGCCTTGAGCCCTTGCACCCGAGCCCCCAGGGCCTTGACCAGCGAAGCACCAAACCCTGCCACCGCCGTTGCGCCGTCGACCCGCGTGAGCAATTGATCGAGGGCCTGGGGCAAGGCCTCGATGGACTCAAGGCTAAAAAACAGGTGACGGGCCTGGGACGGAACGGGTGCAGCGAGGATGCCGGGCTGGTAGTAACTCATGGGAACTCCTGAATGAAGCCGGGCAGTTTAACCCTCCGGACGGCCGGCGTCAGCGTCGACACGCGAAGGCGGGACCCTTTGCCGCAGACAGACAGGCAGAGGATGGCCACGGCCTTGAAACAGCCAGGCTCGATGATTCAATCCTTCATGTTCACGAGCGCCTGGCGCGAGCAAGCACCCTCGCCACGGGGCCCGGCAGCCCTGGTCGCGCAAGCAGGCCTTGGCCGGCGTCGCCGGGGCGCACGAGCCCCCAGGCAGAGAGGGATCAGTGCACCGCGGTTTCTTCGCGAAAGGCGCTGGGGCTCAGGCCGGTCCAGCGCTTGAAGGCCCGGCGGAAGCTGCGCACGTCGCTGTAGCCGACCTCTTCGGTGATGCGTTCGATGGACAGCTCCGGGTTGCCCAGCAGGGTCAGGGTGCGGGCCTGGCGCACCCGCTCCAGCAGCGCTTCGAAGGTCAGGCCGTGCTCGGTCAGGCGCCGGCGCAGGGTGCGCCCGCTCATGTTCAGGTCCCCCGCCACCTGCTCGATCGGGCTGCCGGCCCGCAGGTCCCGGGACAGGGCCCGCTCCACCGCCTGGATCAGGTCCATTTTCTGGTGCACCTGGGCGCTTTCCAGTTCCAGCAGCTTGAGGGCCTGGCGCAGGGCCACCGGGTGGTGATTGGGCAGCGGCGCCTGCAGCCAGCGGGCCTCGATCACCAGGCGCGCCTGCAGGCAACCGAAGCGCACATTGTCGCCGAGCAAGCGGGTATAGAGCTCGGCATAAGCCGGCGCGGCGTGCATGAACTCCACCCGCAACGCCTGGAAGTCCGCACTCAACAGCGCCCGGCCATAGATCAGCAGGCTGGCGAAGAACTCTTCGGCAGCAAAGATCTGCACCTCGCCATAGGGCAGGCGGCATTGCAGTTCGACAAAGAACTCATCCCCCTGGCGCCCGACGTCGGCGCTGACGATGGTGCCCGAGGTGTGCTGGTGGCGGATACCCAGTTCGAAGGCATCGCCCAGGGTCCGGCACAGGGACAGGGCGTGGCCCAGCAGGCCCAAAGTGCCCAGCACGTTGCGGCTGCCGACCCAGAGCCCCAGCCCCTGCTGGGGCAAGGCCGCCAGGGCACGCTCGATCATCGCCACCGCCTGGCGGTAGGAGATGCGCAGGGTCGGGTCTTGCAAGTCGTCCAGGGTAAAGCCCAGGCCGCGGCACAGGCGCTCGGCGCTGACCCCTTTGTCCTGGGCGACATCGGCCAGGGTCTGCAACAGGAAGGGTGAAACCAGGGCTAGCTGGTCATGGGCATCGACGGCTTTGATCGGCATGGAGTCGGCTTCCGGGCCGCTTGGGCGGCTGTTCTTATTGTCGGGCTGCACCGGTGCCAAGGCACCACCGGCTGCCCAAGCATATCCCGTGGCGGGGGAATTGGCGGGAAAATGTAACAAGGCATTGCAACCTGTCCGACAAAGTCCCCCTCAGTGGCCGCCAATACCCTGCCCCGCGCCCCGGCCAGGGCTTATTTCTATGGGGCGGCCGGCGCGCCTGCCACCGCGCTCCCCCACTAACAATAAGAATGAGCCCAACCATGCACCCGAAGCGTCTCACCTCCCCTCTGCGCCTGGGCCTGGCCCTGATGGCGTCCTGCAGTCTGACCGCCCAGGCCACGGAGTCCGGGGTCGACAACATCGGCCCCGGCACCGACGGTTTCTACGTCCTGCCCCTGAGCCCCGACCAACTGCCGGACCACATGTTCGCCTTCAACCTCTACTACAACCACTACCAGGCCAAGAAGCTCGACATCAGCTCTTTTGGCGGCAAGGTGCAGGAGGTCAAGATCACCTCCGACGCGATCATCCCGCGCCTGGACTACCTGAGCCCGCTGCGAGTCTTCGGCGGCCGCCTGGGGGGTTACGTGGCCCAGCCCTACCTGCGCCAGCAGGTGTCGCTGTTCGGCCAGAGCGACCGCCGCGAGAGCATGGGCGACACCACCTTCGCGCCGATCATTCTCTGGGACCTGGGGCCCAACCTGACCCTCGGCGCGGCGGTGGAAGTGACCTTGCCCACCGGCGAATACGATGCCGAGCGGCTGGCCAACACCAGCAACAACTTCAGCACCTACAAACCGCTGTTCTCCATGACCTGGCTGCCCAGCGAGCGCAGCGAACTGTCGTTCAAGACCACCTACAGCTTCAACCAGGAAAACCACGCCACCGACTACCGCTCCGGGCAGATCTTCCACTTCGACTATTCGGCCAGCTACCGGGTGACCGATGACCTGAGCCTGGGGCTCAACGGCTACTACCTGAAGCAGACCACCGACGACAAGCAGTTCGGCAAGACCGTGACCTTCATGGGCGAGGACGTCAGTGATGGCGTGCGCGGACAAGTGTTCGCCATCGGCCCGGCAGTGCACCTGCGCTTTCTCAAGTACGCCAGCGCCGAGGTGCGCTGGGCCAAGGAGTTCGAAGTGAAGAACCGCCCCGAAGGCGACATGCTCTGGGCCAAACTGACCATCCCCTTCGCCCTCTAGAGCCGCCCCGCCGGCAAGCGGCAAGCCTCAAGCCTCAAGCCTCAAGCCTCAAGCCTCAAGCCTCAAGCCTCAAGCCTCAAGCTTGGGGTTTGAAGCTTGGGTTTTGTTATTTTTCGCTTTTCGCTTTTCGCTTTTCGCTTTTCGCTTGCAGCTTGCAGCTTGCAGCTTGCGGCTTGCAGCTGCCCCTCACCTATAAACCGGCCAACGTTCGACGATGCGCCCGCCGCGCAGCGCCAGCAGGTCGCCGAATTGCAGGAGCACCGCCTCGCTCTGCTGCGGCCGCAGGAACACCTGGTCGTCCACCTGCAGGCCCACCGCCGGGGAGCCGTTGACCATCTCCTGATTGGAGCTGCGGCCAAACAGCTCGTTGCTCTGCAGGCCCGCCGGCGACTCGAAGTCCGCCAGCCAGTGGCCGCCGTAGATGAAAAAGGTCGCGCGCTGGTTGCTGTCCCACCAGGAGAACAGCCGCGACTTGTCGTCCAGGGCCGGGATCCGCACCGGGCCGGTGCTCTTGAGCACCGGGGTGGCAATAAAGGCCGCCGGTACATGCTGCTCCAGGGACACCAGGTCGTAGTGGCTGGGTTTGAGCAGCGCCGTGCCCACCGACAGTTCGGTGCTCAAGGACTCCTGCTGATGCCGGCGATAGCTGGGGCTGCCGGCGGTGTTCAGGGTCAGGCCAGCACGCCACAGGGCCGGGTACTGCTGGCGGGTGAAATCGACGAAACCGTTGTAGAGCAGCATGACCTGGGCAAACAGGCTCTGCGGGGAGCCGAGGATCCCTGGCACGCCCATGTCGACAAAGGGGTCGTAGCCCATGAACCCGGCAAACTCCAGGTGCTGGGGATTGGCCTGGATCAGGCCGAGCATCTGCCCCAGCACGGCGCTGTCTGCCACCCCGCCCCGGTGCAGGCCCACGTCCAGCTCGATATTGATGCGCATCCGCTGGCCCAGACCCTGGGCCAGCGCCAGGTACTGCTGCAGGCGTTCGGGGGTGTCCAGCAGCCACTGCAACTGACGCTGGGGGTCGAAGGGCCCCTTGAGCTGCTGGTAGAACAATTGCGCGGCGCGCACCGGCAGCGGCTTGCCCAGGAGGATATCGGCGTCGGGGAACACCTGGGCATCGTGATTGAGAAACGGCTGGTGGAAGGACATCAAGCGCCGGGTGCCGGCGCGCTGGGCGATATAGCCCAGCAGCCCCGGCGACGGCAGGGATTTCTCCACCAGGCGCAGCTGCTTGCCCCCGGCGCGCACCGACTGCATCACCTGGTCGATATTGTGGTCCAGGCGGTCGAGGTCGATCAGCATCACCGGCTGCATCGGCCCGTTGGCCTTGAGTTCGCGGTTGAGCGCAGCGAAGTAAGGGCTGTAGGGCGCGCCCCGGTCACCGGGCCGCAGCCAGGCGCCGACGCCCGCCAGCAGGACACCGGCACCCAGGGTGCCGGCCATGAAATGACGACGGTTCATGTGCTGAATCTCCGTTTCACGCCACACCCAGCACCGAGGCCAGGTGGGCATTGATGAACTTGCCCTGGGGGTCCAGTTCCTGGCGCACCCTGGCAAAGGCCGACCACTGCGGGTACAGCCCCTGCAAGGTGCGAGCGTTGAGACTGTGATGCTTGCCCCAGTGCGGACGGCCCTGGTACTTCCAGAAGATCGGCTCCACTGCGGCGAAGAAGTTGTGGTGATCCATGCTGTAGTGCTGGTGCACCGAGATCGAACAGCTGTCGCGGCCCTCGAACATGCTCAGGGGAATGTCATCGGCCTTGACGTAGCGGTACTCGATGGGAAACCAGGTGCGCAGGTCCTTGTCGCGGATCAGCGCGAGGATTTCCCGCAGGCAGGCCGGGCCCTGGGCTGCCGGCACCGAGTACTCCATCTCGTTGAAGCGCACGCTGCGCACGTTGGCGTAGACCTGGAAGGAATCCCCGACCCGCTCATCGAAACGCGCCAGCCAGCGCAGGCTGTTGAGCAGGTGGCGGCGAGTCTCGGGGAAGTCGCTGACGTACTTGTCGAGGTTCTCGATCAGGCTGACGAATTCGTTGCCGCCCTCTTCCGCCGGATCCCTGGGCGCAGTGGCCGGATCGGAGGTTTCGTTCAGCGCCACCGCCAGGGCGTAGTCGGAATGGGTGACCACGAGCATTTCCCAGTGCTGGTTGTCACGGGTGAGGTGGTCCATGTCTTCCAGCAGTTCGTCGGTCCTGGCGATCCATTGTTTTTCCCGCAGGCGGTAGGCCGCGCGGTTCTGCAAGCGCACCCGGGTGGTCACCCCCAGGGCACCGAGGGACACCCGGGCGGCGTGGAACACTTCGGCGTTGCGCTGGTGATCGCAGTCCAGCACCTCACCCTGGGCGCTCACCAGTTGCAGGCCGCAGACCTGGGACGAATAGGAACCGAAGCCGACTCCAGTGCCGTGGGTGGAGGTGGAAATCGCCCCGGCCAGAGTCTGGTAGTCGATGTCTGCCATGTTCCACAGGGCCTGGCCCACGTCCTTGAGGGCCGGGCCCATCAGCGCCATCGGCGTGCCGGCGGCGAACTCGGCCTGCAGGGTCTTGGGGTCGTGCGCCAGCAGGCCGTTGAAATAGGCCAAGGACAGCAAGGTGCCGTCGGTGGGCACCAGAGCGCTGAAGGAATGCCCGGAACCCACCGGACGGACCTTGCCCGGGGCCTGGCGGATCACCCGGATCAGTTCGTCGAGGTCCTTGGGCGCCAGCCGCGCCTCGGGCAGGCAGCTTTGCGCGCCGGACCAGTTGCGCCAGGGGATCAGCCGCGGGGCGCGGACCAGCTCGGCCAGCACCGGGTTGCTGCACAGTGCGGCAAAGGCACCGAGGGCGCCGGCCCCTTGCAGCAGCCGGCGTCGAGAAAGAGGCATGACCATGGGGCGGTCCTTGTCTTGTTATTGGAATGAGTGGCCGGACATGAAACTGATCAGGGCCAGGAACTGCTCCTCGCTGCACTGCATGCACTGGCCCATGGGCGGCATGCCCTGATAGCCGTTGATGCTGTGGTCCAGCAGGGTGTCGGCACCCTGGGCCAGGCGCGGGGCCCAGGCCTTGGCATCGCCGGCCAGGGGCGCGCCGGAGGCCGGGTTGGCGTGGCACAGCTGGCAGCTGCTGGCGTAGACCTGGGCCAGGGCCGGGTCGGCCGGGCGCTGCCGGGCGGCGTCGAGGCGCCCGGCAGCGGGGGCTTCAGCTTCGCCGCAGGCACTCAACAACAGGCTCAGGAGCAGCACTGGAGCCAGACGCAAGACAAACCAGGCGGGCTGCCTCAGCGGGCGGGAACAAGCGGGAATGGCGGTGGGCATCGACGGTCCTCTGTGCGGCCAGGGCAAAGGGCCCGCCCCAGCAACTGGAGCGGACCACACCCGGCCACACTAAGGCACCCCGACGCCGCGGTTGAGGGCATTGGCGGACAGCCAAGGGGACTTGCTCGGCCACACAACGAGCCCTCGGGCAACCTCGATGGGCGCCCGAGGCCCTAGTGGATCCGGTAATGGAAGGTGTTGCGCACCGCCGGCACCGTGACTGCCCGGCCATCGAGCAAGCGTGGCTGGTAACGGAAGGTCGCCACCGCCGCCAGGGACGGGCGTATGAACAGCGGATGGCAGCCATCGATGACCTTGGGGTTCTCCACCCGGCCCTGTGGGTTGACGCTGTACTCCACGGTGCAGTCGCCTTGCAGGTTCTTGTCCAGGGCTCGCTGCGGATAGTCCGGCGCCTCCTTGCTCAGGGGCTGGTACTGGCGGCTGTCGGCCGCCGCCTGGGCGGCCTGCTGGCGCGCACGCTCGGCTGCCAGCCGCGACTGCTCGGCACGCTGGGCCTGTTGTGCCTGTTCCTGGGCCAGGCGTTGCTCGGTATCGCGCTGCCGCTGTTCGGCCTCCAGGCGCTCGCGCTGCTGGCGCTGTTGCTCCTGTACCTGCTCGCGCTGCTTGTCTTGCACGCGCTTGCGCGCCAGGGCCGCCTGCTCCAGCTTTTGCGCCTGCTCCTGGGGGGCGACCTGGGGCGTGGGCGGTGCCAGCGCAGCCGCAGGTGGTGGCGGTGGCGGTGGCGACACCTCGGCCACTGCCGGCACGGGTGGCGCAGGCGCGGCGGGCGGCGCCAGCATCACCAGTTGGGTGGTCAGCACCGGCGGTGTTTCGGCCTTCGGCGTGTCCACCGCCCCGCCCAGCACCAGCGCCGCCAGCACCCCGGCGTGCAGGGCCAGGGCCAGGCTCGCCGCCAGGCTGTTGCGCCAGAAACCGGACGCCTCGGGGGCCATCGGCAGCAAGGCCGGGCCGGGCATGCTGAGCGCCGTCATTGCGGGGCCTCGGTCACCAGCCCGAGGTTGCGCACCCCACCCTGCTGCAAGGCGGCCATGGCCGCCACCACGCTGGCGTAGGCGGCGTCCTGGTCGGCGCGGATGTACACCTGGGTGTCGCCGCGCTGGGCAATCACCTGGGCCACCTTGGTGCGCATCTGCTCAAGGTCCACGGCGCTGTCGGTCTGGCTGTGGGTGTCCAACTCGCTGCCCAGGTTCCAGTAGTAGCCACCGCTGGCCTGCACCGACAGGGTGAGGATCTGCTGGCGGCTGTCGGTGGCCAGGGCCTCGCTGGCAACCTTGGGCAATTCGAGCTTCACCCCCTGGGTGAGCATCGGCGCGGTGACCATGAAGATCACCAGCAGCACCAGCATCACGTCGATATAGGGCACCACGTTCATTTCCGCCTTGGGTCCGTGCTTGCGTTGCGGCCTGACTAACATCGGTTTGCTCCTCGTTCAGGCGGCCACGGCCAGGTGGCTCGGGGTGCCCTGCAGGGTCCGGTGCAGGCGCACTTGCAGCTCGTTGCCGAAGGCGTAGTAGCGGGTCAGCAGGGTCTGGCTGCGGGCGGCAAACCGGTTGTAGGCGATCACCGCGGGGATCGCCGCGAACAGGCCCATGGCGGTGGCGATCAGCGCCTCGGCAATCCCCGGGGCCACGGTGGACAGGCTCGCCTGCTGCACCTGGGACAGGCCGAGGAAGGAGTTCATGATCCCCCACACGGTGCCGAACAGGCCGATGTAAGGGCTCACCGAGCCCACACTGGCGAGAAACTGCAGGCCCTTCTCCAGGCGGGTTTCCTGTTCACTGACGGCCACGTACAGGGCCCGTTCCACCCCGTCGAGCACCGCCTCGGCGGCGCTGTGCAAGCGCAGGTGGCTGAACTCCTGGAAGCCGGCGAGGAAGATCGGCTCGACGCCGCCCTGCGGGTCCGCTTGCTGTGCCGTGTCGCGGTACAGCGGCAAGAGTTCGGGGACCGCGCGAAAGCGCTGGATGAACGCGTTGAGCCGGCGCTCGTCTGCGCGCAGTACGCTGGCGCGCTGGATGATCAGGTACCAGCTGAGCAGCGACGCCAGAAGCAAACTCAGCATCACCGCCTTGACCAACAGGCTGGCCTCGCTGACCAGCCCCCAGATGCTCATGTGTTCGAGTGTGGCCTGCATGGTGGAACTCCTTCTCGGGTGCCCGCCAGGGCGTGAGCCAGTGCTGGCAGGGCTATTCGATGAGATTCAAATGACCGGGTGATGACCGCCGGCTCAGGGCAGCTTCAGGGCCCGGGTGACGTCGGCCCAGGGCACCAACTTGAAGTTCTGGGTGTCTTCGGGCATGCGCTTGCGCCCGTCCTGGACCACCAGCAGGCCCTGCCCCCAGGGCCCGCCGAGGTTGGCCGAGGTGACTTCCAGGCCATCGGTTTCCGAGGCGCCGTCGATCCTTGCCGCAGCGTTGAGGCCGACCCGGAACGCACCGTGGGAAGCAAAGGGCGGCTCGGCATCGAGCACCAGGTAGCTGTCGTTGCCCTGGCTGGAAATCACCAGGTAGTCCCGGGCCTCGCTCTGGTACAGGGCCAGGCCTTCGACATCGGCCTGCAGCAGGCCACCGACCTTGATCACGCTGTGCAGGGTCGCCGGCTGCTCGGGACGGGCATCCACCGCCCAGACCCCGACATCCTCTTCACCGAGAAACAGCCGCTGGCGCTGGTCGTCGGCGACACAGCCCTCGGGCTGGCTGGCCACCTTGAACTGGCGCACCAGCTCGCCCTGGGCGGTGCCGCCGGGGGCGCTCAGGCGGTACTGGACGAAGGTGCCGTCCTTGTCGTTGGCAATGGCGTAGATCTCGCCGCTGGCCGGTTGGAACAGGCAGATGCCGTAGATTTCCTTGAGCGGCGTGGGCACCTCCCCGGCCTCGCTCAGCTCGCCGCTGGCCCGGTCGATGGCGAACAGGCTGAGGCTGTTGCGGTCGCGGTTGCTGGCCACGGCCAGGTCCACGCGGCGCTCGCCGAGCTGGAAGTTGGGCCGCACGTCGACGTTGTTCAGCCGCCCCACCGCCAGCTCCTGCAACAGCTTGCCCTGCAGGTCATAGGCCAGCAGGCCCTGCTTCTTGTTGGTGCCCAGCACCCGGCTCAATTCCGGGCGCTGGGGGTGAATCCAGATCGCCGGATCATCGGCGGCATCGCCCTGGCGCCCCACCGGCGCGCTCTGCGCTGCGGCCATCACGCTGGGCAACACCTGTGGCAGGGCCTGCGGCGTCGGTTGCCAATCCAGCTGGCCCTGGTACAGGCGCCCGTCCTGGTCATCGCGCAGCAGCACTTGCAGGCCCTTGGCCGTGGCGCGCACGGCTAGGTTCTCCGGTTCCTTGAGGCCCTGGAGTGGCAGCGTGGCCTCGGCCGTCCAGCCCTTGGCCTGCTGCTGAAAGAGGTGCAGTTGCGCAGCCTTGGGGTCCAGGCCCAGTACCCCGCCCGGCACCAGGGCCATGGCCCCGGCGCTCTTGGCGATGGCGCCGAAAGGAGCACGCAAGGCCACCGGCTGGCGGCTGGTGTCGGCTTCGGCGTGGGCCGGGTAGGCCCACCAGCCCAGGTTCTGTTCATTGACCAGCAGTTGCTGGGATCCATCTTCCACCTGGCAGAACTTGGCCTCGGGCGGCAGTGGCAGGCCGCGCACCCGTTGCGGCTCGGCGCTCAACTGCGCAGCGTTGCCCACCAGCCATTGCTCGCCCTTGCCCTCCTCGCCCACCAGGAACAGGAACAGGTTGCTGGCCTCGTCGCGAAACAGGCACAGGCCATTGACCGGATAATCCCGGGCCGGCAAGTACAGCGGCTGGCCCCAACGGCGGGTCGCCGGATCAAGGCTCACCAGCAACGCCTGCTGACGGTCGTTGTCGAGGCTGGCCACCAGCACCTGCTGGCCGGCGGCGCGGCTGTCGAGGCCGCTGAACGACCCCTTGAGCTGGGCCAGGGAGCGCCCCTGCTGATCCAGCAGCAACAAGCCGTCGCGGGCGCTGGCGGCCAGGCGTTCGCTGCCCTGGCCCACGGGCAGAAAACCCAGGGCCTCGACACTCAATTGCGCGGTGGCCCAGGGCTTGAGGTTCAGGCCCGGCACGCTCGGCGCCGCCTGGGCAGCGCCCCAGGACAGGCCGACCAACAGCGCCAGCAGGCAGGGTTTGCGGGCAGATACAGTGCTCATCAAAAGGTGATTCCTTGGCAGAAGTCGATTGCGTCCGCCGCCACCGGGGCAGCGGCCGCTGGCTTAGAAATGGGTGAAGGTCAGGCCGAGCTTGTAGGTCGGGCCGTACTCTTCGTACTGGGCGTTGTAGGAGCGGTTGCCGGTGTAGACGAAGTACGGCTGGTCGGTGAGGTTCTGCGCCTCGAAGCTCAGCTGCAGGTTCTTGGTCAGGGCGTACTTGGCGCTGAAATCGACAAAGGTCTGGGCATCCACGTGCAGGTCGTGGGCCTTGTCGCTGATGGAGGCCAGTTCGAACAGGTAGGCCGACTTGTAGTTGGCCGACAGGCGCAGGCTGAGCTTGTCGTCTTCCCAGCCGAGCATCAGGTTGCCCACGGTGTTCGACTGGTTGGGCAGGTCGATGTCGCGCTTGCGGTTGACCCCGGCCTTCTGGTCGAAGCCCTCGATGCTCGCGCTGGAACGGCTGAAGGTGCTGTTGGCGCCTACCAGCAAGCCGTTCCACGGCGCCGGCAGCCAGTCGAATTTCTGCGAGTAGGCCAGCTCCAGGCCGTACAGCTTGGCGCTGTCGCCGTTGGCGAAGGTGTGGGCCTCGGAGAACCCGCTCCAGGCGCCGGTGCCGGCCAGGTCGGTGTTGTAGACGAAGTTCTGGATGTCCTTGTAGAACACGAAGGCCGAGACCGTGCCGGCATGGCCCATGTAGTGCTCGATGCCCAGGTCCAGGTTGCTCGACTCCAGGGGCTTGAGGTCGGGGTTGCCGAAGGTCGCCTCGTCACCGTCGATGACAAAGCCCGGGGCCAGTTGGCCAAAGGTCGGGCGCACCACGCTCTTGGTCCAGGCCGCGCGCAACTGGGTGTTCTTGTCCAGCTGGTAGCGTGCGTGCAGCCCCGGCAGCCAGTGCTGGTAGCGACGCTGGGTGTCGGTGGCGGTAAAGGCGCCGTCGGTGACCCCGGTGCCCTTGGCCTGGAACTCGGTGCCCTCGTAGCGCAGGCCGGCGATGAAGCGCCAGTCGTCGATGTCCAGGGTGTTCATGAAGTAGCCGGCGTTGATGTCTTCGCGGATCTTGAAGTCGTTGACCCGGGACTCTTCCTCGTCATAGAAGGCCGCCTGATTCAGACCGCCGATCAGCTGCTTGATGGCACCGCCACTGATGCCCGGGCCGAAGCGGCCGAGGGAATAGTCCACGCTGCCCTTCTGGAACTGCCCGAGGTTGAGCTGCGCGTCGCTGAACCCCAGGGCGTCGAAGTCCTTGTAGACCCAGGCCTCCAGGTCGTTGTCCTTGTTGCGCCGGCTGAGCTTGCCGCCGAACTTGAACTGCGCGGCGTAGCCACCGAGGTCGTAGTCCCGGGCCAGGTCCAGGCGCAGATTCTTCTCGGTGTCGGTGGTGTTCTGCTTTTCCCAGTCGACCTTGTCCAGGGTGAAGTTGGCCGGGTCGTAGAAGCCGGCGCCGATCACCGGGCGTGGCTTGCCGTTGCCGTAGAAACCGCTATCGGAAAAATCGCTGTTGCCCTTGAAGGTGGCCCCGGCGATATGCGCCGGGCTGTCTTCGCTGGAACGGCTGTAGCCGGTCTGGCCGCTGAGGGTCCACAGGCCCAGCTGGCGCTCGCCGCCGAACACGTAGGACTGGATCTCCTGGGTCTCCTCGCGCTGCTTGAGCTTGCGCGCGGCTTCGGCGTCGCCGCGCTCGCCGGCCGCCAGGGGATCGGCGAACTCGATGCTGGTGGAGTTGCGGGTCTCGCTGTCCTTGTAGCGGCTGTAGAGGGTGCGCAGGTAGTAACTGCTGCTGTCGTCGGGCTTGTAGTCGAAGTTCAGGCCGCCACCGGCGCGCTCGCGGCTAATGGCGTAGTCGCGCTGCTCGAATTCCTGCAGCTTGGCACCTTGCTCGAAGTCCCAGGCGCCGCCGGTCTCGACGTTGTCGGAACCGAAATCGCGCTTCTGCCAGCTCAGGGCCGCGGCCACGCCGAAGTTGTCGATGCCGTCGCCGAGGCTGAAGCGGTTGCTCGCCGCGCCGGAGAATTTCGGGCTGGTCTGGCGTGTGTTCTGGTCGTAGCTGGCCTCGCTGCTGCCGGTGTAGAACAGGCCCTTGTGGTCGAAGGCCGAGAGGCTTTTCACGTCCACGGTGCCGCCTAGGGAGTTGGCGTCCATGTCCGGGGTCAGGGTCTTGATCACCGACAGCGACTGCACCAGTTCCGAGGGCAGCACGTCCAGGGCCACGGCCCGGCGTGCGCTTTCCGGCGAAGGCACCAGGGTGCCGTTGATGGTCACGCTGTTGAGGTCCGGGCCCAGGCCGCGAACGCTGACGAAGCGCCCCTCGCCCTGGTCGCGCTCGATGCTGATGCCTGGCAGGCGCTGCGCCGCCTCGGCAACGTTCTGGTCCGGCAACTGGGCCACGCCGTCGGCATGCACCACGCTCTCGATGCTGTCCGAGCGACGCTGCTCCTTGAGCGCCTGGTCGATGCTGGCGGCCTGGCCCACCACTTCCACGTGCTCGGTGGCCGCTGGCTCCGCGGCATTCAAACGCTCGCTGGCGATGGCCATGGCCAGCGCGGTCAAGGTAAAGCTGACAAGCCCGGGACTGCTGCGCTTGTACATGATGGTCCTCCCCCAAGAGTCCGCTGACGCCGGGCAAGGGGCCCGGCAACTGGGAGGGCACGCTAGGGTCGGCGAATGACGGTTCTGTGACAGGTCGGGGCGCAAGGCGAGCAAAACGCCCCTTTGCCCGGGTATCGCCCCGGCAAATGAGCTGAAATGACCCCTTGGGCAGGCGCACGTCGCGCGGGCCTCTTCGCCGGCAAGCCGGCTCCTACGGGAAACTGCACGGTCTAACTGCCTGCTGTAGGAGCTGGCTTGCCAGCGAAGGCGTCACCTGGGGCGCTGCATGACTTGCGGGCCTCTTCGCCGGCAAGCCGGCTCCTACGGGGATCTGCACGGTCTATCTGCCTGCTGTAGGAGCTGGCTTGCCAGCGAAGGCGTCATCCGGGGCGCTGCATGACTTGCGGGCCTCTTCGCCGGCAAGCCGGCTCCTACGGGGATCTGCACGGTCTATCTGCCTGCTGTAGGAGCTGGCTTGCCAGCGAAGGCGTCATCCGGGGCGCTGCATCACTTGCGGGCCCCGCCAGCAAAAAAGATCGCCTGCACCCTGAGCTGATTCGACCCCCCCAGCGGTTTTTCCCGGCGTCACCCCAGTGTCATGAACATCTGCTGTGCTGGCGCCCTCTCACTCCTGGCAAAAAGGATCGCGGCCATGTTCTGCGTGCTCAAACCCCATCGCTGGAAGCTCGCCGCGCTGCTCCTGGCGGCCAATGCCGGGCTGCTCCTGCACCTGGCCTGCGGCACCCTCAAGGCGGTCAGCGAATGGCAGTGGCTGGACATCATCGGCGAAGGCGGCTCGGCGCTGCTGGCCCTGGTGTGGCTCGGCCTGGTGCTCAAGAGTCGCCCCGCCGGCCGGGTCACCAACTACCTGGCCCTGGGCCTGAGCTGCATCTTCTTTTCCTGGTGGATCGACAGCCTCGACGAGTTCATCCGCCTGCCCGACAGCATCACCTGGGACCATTGGCTGGAGTCGGGACCGATGCCGGTGGGGATGATCCTGCTGACCATCGGCATCTATCACTGGCACCGCGAACAGCTGGCCATCAGTGCGCAGATGGAAAAGAAGGAACGGCTGTTTCGCGAGCATCGCCAGTTCGACAAGCTCACGCCCCTGGCCGGCGCCGACTACCTCAAGCGCGAGCTGGCCGCCAGCCTGGAAGACGCCCGCCGCCAGCAACAGCCCCTGTCGCTGCTGGCCCTGGACCTGGACCATTTCGCCGCGATCAACCAGCACTACGGCCATGCCGAAGGCGACGCGGTGCTGCAGGCCCTGAGCCATGTGCTGCTGCTCAACCTGCGCCGCCAGGACCTGCTGTGCCGGCTGGCTGGCGATCGCTTCGTGGTGCTGCTGCCCCACACCGGGGAAAGCCAGGCGCGGCTCCTGGCCCTGGAGCTGGAACAGGCGGTGCAAGGGCTGGCGCACAAGACCCGACAGCACGGCGAGCGCCTGCACCTGAGCGCCAGCAGCGCTGTGGTGATGGCCCTGGACGAGGCGCCGGAGGGGTTGCTCAAGCGCCTCAACCTGGCCCTGGCACGGGCCAAGCAGCCCCTGGCGAAAACCGCCTGAGGCGCCGTCATGACCGTGAAGACCAGTTGGTACGAAGCCGACACGCGCTTTATCCCCGGGCACTATCAACCGGCGGCGCTGATCGACCTGGCGCTGTCCCGGGACATCGACAGCCATCGCCTGCTGCGCGGCACCGGGCTGTTCCACGAGGACATCCTCGCCGGCCAGACCCGCCTCAGCCCGCAACAGTTCCTGACCCTGATCGGCAACAGCCGGCGCCTGCTGGATGCCGATGACAGCAGCTTCCTGTTCGGCCAGCGCCTGCTGCCCGGCCACTACGGCGCCGCCAGCCACGCCCTGCGTCACGCGCAGAACCTGCACCAGGCCCTGGACAGCCTGATCCAGCAGCAGGCCCTGCTCAGCCCTCTGGCCAGCCCGCGACTGCTGCTGGACGAGCACTTCGCCTATTGCTACTGGCTGGACAGCTGCGGCGCCGGCGAGCACTGGCGCTTTGTGCTGGAGGCGAGCATGACCGCGCTGGTGGCCACCAGTCAGTGGCTCAGCGGCCAGCGCCTGCCCTGGGAATGCGGGTTCAGCCATGCCGAACCGCGCTATGTGGAACAGTACTGGGTGCACCTGGGGGAACACAGCCAGTTCCAGCGCCCCCTGGACCTGATGCGCATCCCCCGTGCCTGCCTGACCCAGCCCTGGCCCAACGCCTCGGCCACCGCCGGCCAGGTGGCACGCCTGGAGGCCGGCGAGCAGCTGCAGCAGCTGGGGTTCGACAGCAGCTTTCTCGACGTCCTGTATGACTACCTGCACGACCAGGTGCGCCAGCCGCCCAGCCTGGAGCAGACGGCCCAGGCCTTCGGCATGAGCCCGGCGACCCTCAAGCGCAAGCTGAGCAAGCACCACAGCGGCTACCAGCAACAGGTGGATCGGGTGCGCAAGCACGTGGCCCTGTACCTGTACCAGATCAAGGGCTGGAGCAACGAGGCGGTGGCCGACTACCTGAACTTCAATGACCCGGCCAATTTCCGTCGCTCGTTCAAGCGCTGGACCGGCAGCACCCCGACCTTGATCCGGCAGTTGCTGGGCAGCGGCTGAAACGTTTAATCTCAAACCGCCAGCCACCGCACCCCGATCCCCCGCCAGGGCTGATCCGGGCCCCTCGCGCCCTGGCGCCAGACGCAAAAACCACTAAAGCGCCGGGCCATTCAGGCGTATAAACCCTGGAGCGATGTCGCCACCTGTCATCCGCGCCGGAGCCATTTCCAACACGGGGTAGAGTCATGACCACAGCCACGCTGCTCGACAACCTGTTTCCCGCCGCTGCCCAGATTCCCGAAGCCTATCGCCTGCCCGACCCGGTGCAGCAGCGCGACTACCTGGTGGACGGCGAACTGCGCACCTGGAACGGCCCCCTGGCCCAGGTCCGCAGCCCGATCTACCTGGACACCGCCGACGGCGACCAGCAAGTGATCCTCGGCAGCACCCCGCTGCTGGACGCCGACACCGCCCTCACCGCCCTGGACGCCGCGGTGCGCGCCTACGACCGTGGCCAGGGTGCCTGGCCAACCATGCGCGTGGCCGAACGCATCCAGCACGTGGAAGCCTTCCTGGCGCGCATGCGCGAGCAGCGCACGGCGGTGGTCAAGCTGCTGATGTGGGAGATCGGCAAGAACCTCAAGGACTCGGAAAAGGAATTCGACCGCACCTGCGACTACATCGTCGACACCATCGGCGCGCTGAAGGAGCTGGACCGGCGCTCCAGCCGCTTCGAACTGGAACAGGACACCCTCGGCCAGATCCGCCGCGTACCCCTGGGGGTGGCCCTGTGCATGGGCCCCTATAACTACCCGCTGAACGAGACCTTCACCACCCTGATCCCGGCGCTGATCATGGGCAACACCGTGGTGTTCAAGCCGGCCAAGCTCGGCGTGCTGCTGATCCGGCCGTTGCTCGAAGCCTTCCGCGACAGCTTCCCGGCCGGGGTGATCAACGTCATCTACGGCAGCGGCCGCGAGACCGTCAGCGCGCTGATGGCCAGCGGCAAGATCGACATCTTCGCCTTCATCGGCACCAACAAGGCCGCCAGCGACCTGAAGAAACTCCACCCCAAGCCGCACCGCCTGCGCGCGGCCCTGGGCCTGGACGCGAAGAACCCGGGGATCGTGCTGCCCGACGCCGACCTGGACAACGCGGTCAGCGAGGCCCTCACCGGCTCGCTGTCGTTCAACGGCCAGCGCTGCACGGCGCTGAAGATCCTGTTCGTCCATGAAAGCGTGGCCGAGCGCTTTATCCAGCAGTTCAACGCCAAGCTGCAGGCCCTCAAGCCGGGCATGCCCTGGGAGCCGGGGGTGGCCCTGACGCCGCTGCCGGAGAACACCAAGGTCGACTACCTGCATGCCCTGGTGGCCGACGCCCAGGCCCACGGCGCCAAGGTGGTGAACGCCCACGGCGGCGAGGCTCGGGCTTCGTTCTTCTACCCGGCGGTGCTGTACCCGGTGAACCCGCAGATGCGCGTCTACCACGAAGAGCAGTTCGGCCCGGTGGTGCCCATCGTGCCCTACCGCGACCTGGACACGGTGATCGACTATGTCCTGGATTCGGACTTCGGCCAGCAGTTGAGCCTGTTCGGCAGCGACCCGGCGCAGATCGGCCGGCTGGTGGACTGCTTTGCCAATCAGGTCGGGCGGATCAATATCAACGCCCAGTGCCAGCGCGGCCCGGACACCTTCCCCTTCAACGGCCGCAAGAACTCCGCCGAAGGCACGCTGTCGGTACATGACGCGCTGCGCACCTTCTCGATCCGCACCCTGGTGGCGACCAAGTTCCAGGAGCGCAACAAAGCGCTGATCAGTGACATCATCCGCAATCGCGAGTCGAGCTTCTTGACCACCGACTACATTTTCTAAGGCACATGCCACAGCACCCCGGCAGCCGCGCGACCCGCGGCTGCCAGTTGCCCCAAGGCCAACCGGAGGACCCGACCTGGACCTGTTCAAACCCCTGCGCAACCTCCACCTGCCGCCCTGGCTGCGGCGCCTGCTGCGCCCCGTGCTCGACCCCTACCGGCGCTACCGCCACGCCCGGCTGATCCATGCCGTGCGCGTCGCCCTGGGCCTGATCGCCACCATCCTCCTGACCACCGGGCTCAACCTGCCCCATGGCGAATGGGCCTCGGTGACCATGCTGGTGGTGATCGGCGGCCTGCAGCACCACGGCAACATCGGCAAGAAAGCCACCGAGCGGGCCATCGGCACCCTGGTGGGCGCCGGGGTCGGCCTGGTGCTGGTGGTGCAGCAAGCGTATTTCGGCCACCCCTGGATCACCTACCTGGCGATGTCGGCGGTCTGCGGCTACTTCTCCTACCACGCCATCGGCAAGGGCGGCTACACCGCGCTGCTGGCGGCGATCACCGTGTTCATCGTTGCCGGCCACGGCGACAACCAGATCAGCGACGGCCTGTGGCGCGCCGTGGACATCCTCATCGGCATCGCCCTGGCCCTGGCGTTTTCCTTCGCCATCCCGCTGTACGCGGTGTACTCCTGGCGCTACAACCTGGCCAGTGCCCTGCGTGACTGCGCGCAGTTGTACGGGCGGATCATCCGGGGCCAGTCGGTGACCGACGACGAGCACCTCAAGCTTCTGGGCCGGGTCAACAGTGCCATGCTGCAACTGCGCTCGCTGATGCCTTCGGTGTCCAAGGAAGTGCGCATCTCCATGACCGAACTGGACGCCATCCAGCGCAACCTGCGGATGTGCATCAGCACCCTGGAGATTCTCGGCAACACCCGTCCCGACGCCAGCGACCGACAAGCCATGGCGCAGATGCAACTGACGCTCAAGAGCGAGCACCGGCAGATCCGCGTGCAGTTGATCGGCATGGCGCGAGCCTTGCAGTCGGGGGTGACCCAGCGCCTGGACAAGCCCCTGGAAGGCGGCGCCGAGAACGCCCTGGAGGCACCGGTGTATTCCGCCCTGGACGGTTACCGGCTGCTGACCCGGCAACTGGCGGCCACCCTTGGGGAAATGCGCCAGCGCCTGGCCAAGAGCGCCCGCCACTGGCGGATCTGATATGACCGCAGCCCTCCAGCGTACTTGTCCAGAGTGAACTCTGGACAGTGCCTATAGAGTCACTCCCTCTGCCCCGCCCCCATCGTTTTCCAATCGTCATAGCGCCGACTATTCACACCCTGGAAAACAACTTAATAGCCTTATCCACACAAAATCCAATGATATATGAATAGCCTTCACTGCTCTAAGCGCAGGGTAGTCTTTGATAAATCTAAGAATTTTCCTATTTCCCCAAAGATGTGAAATAGCGATCATTATCGCGGAAACCTTAATGGCTCCCCAGCCACCAAAGTAACCTCGATAATTAAAACACTCTTCGCTCAACTCATTTTCAGCATGGAAGTAATCATGAAGCTTAAACACATCCTCATCGCCATGGGCTTGAGTGGTGCACTTATTGGCATGGCGCAGGCCGCACCCGCTTCGTCAAATACCGTTTCCAAGAAAATCACCCTCACCGCACAAATCAACGATGCCATGTTCGTTTCCAAGGCCGATGGTTCGACCTGGTATGAGACTGAAGAACTTGAGCCGGTGGATTACACCCAGAAAGCGTTCTCCAAGACCCTGCCAATTCGTGTCTGGACCAAGAACAGCGAGTTCAATGTTTCATTGGCACAACCGTTGAAACTGTCCAACGGCAGTTATGAAATGACCAACACTACCGTGAGTATTTCGCACTCCGGTGGCGAAGCTGCGGTGACCTTCGGCACCCCACTGAAAGTGACCCAGACCGTGGTCGCCAACGGCGGCTATGACGAAGTCCATAGCCTGAAGATAGGCGCCAAGGCACCGATCAAGACTGCAACCGGCCCTAGCACCAACGGCAGTTACAGTGGCGAGTTGGTGATGCTGTTCGAACCTGTTGCCGCAACTGGTACATAAGTAGCACCTGTCTCTCGAGCCCTCTTTGAGGGCTCTTCCCGGCTGTCACTGGAAACACTTAGGCATGCGCCCGCATCCCCCCTTCTTTCAACTACACAGATTGTTTGTGTGCGTCATTTCGCTTGTCTCGACCCAAGTACTCGCTCAAGTAAAGATTACCTACGGGGTTCCTGAAGGTTTTAGCGCGATTGAAATGGAAAACACTGCACGCTATGTCGCCAACTATAACGGCCAGACCTTGCCCGGCTTTATCAGTTATTCGATGGAACAGCGTGGCTTGGTATTCGATTCGGCCCAGTACAGGGAAAATGGCATCACACTTGAAGACCTGCAAACCATCAGGCGCGTATTGGCAGGAGTCAACTACAAACAATGCAGCAATGGCTGCGACCTGCGCGTTGCCGAGCATTATGTAACCCTCGATAAAACCCGGCGCACGCTGAACATACGCAGCGCCCAGGAAGACTATCTTGCACCGACAACTTCCTGGGGCTTGATCAACAATCAATCGTTGGACCTGCGCAGTTCTTCCGAGCGTTATCACGCCATGAACTTGAACGGTAATACCTGGCTCGGGCTACCGGGGCGCAGTTTTGGCTACATGAACTGGTATGCCAACCGCAGCAGTAGCGAGGGTCGGCGCAGCAGCGACCAGGGAATATCGTCCTACTACCTGCAAAAGAACTTTGCCGGCACCTATGTGCGTGCCGGCAAGCAGAACAGTATCGACTACAGCTCAAGCTCGGTCAGCACGGTGCTGTCGCCAAGCTTCGACCAGTTCTTCACGTTCGGCAGCCAGGGCAACCTGCGCACTCACCAGGACGCGGGGGCGCTGGTGCTGTTCTCCACGGCCGAAGGCAACTACGAGTTCTACCGCAACGGGCGGTTGGTGCTCAAACGCCCCGCTGCGCTGGGCCGCAACGAAATCAGCTTCCTTGATCTGCCCGGTGGCTACTACCCCATCGAGATTCGCCTGGTGGATCGCAACGGCAACCTGGTGACCCGGGAAACCCAGGACGTCAACAACCTCAACTTCACTGGCGAAGCGGCCAACGCCTGGCGCGTTACCGCAGGCAAGGACATGGAGGCAGGCGGACAACTGTTCGAAGCCGCCCTGAGCCGCAACCTCAGCCAGCTCTACTTGAATGCCGCCGCCGTGACCGGTGACCGTTCGGACTGGGCCTCGGAGGTCAATATCTCCCGGCCTTCCACCCTAGGCCCCCTGGACCTGTCGCCCACCCTGGGCGTATTGGCTGGTGAGCGCGGCTCAGGCGGCTATCTGAACCTGAACCTGAACAATGAAGTGCTGGGCAGCCTCATGCTCAGCCGCTATCAGAGCAACGAGGTCTCGCGTTTCTACTGGGGCATGCCAAGCACCAGCCTGTCGTACAGCAAGAACCTGGGCAACCTACTGTTTGCCTACAACTATCGAAGCTCCAGCCACGCAGAAACCCAACAAGCCGAAGTGCGCTGGAACTACCGGCCCAACGGGCTTTGGTCGACCTTTTCCCTGGGCGTGCAAAAAGGCGGTGCCACTGCGAGCAACAGCGATTACACCCTCTACCTGAACATGTCATGGATGCTCGACCGATCCCAGGCGAGTGTGCGGGCGGCCCAGTTTGGCGGCCAGACACAGGTGACCGGGGACTACCGCCAGACCTTCGAGGACAGCTATGGCACCACCACCGGCGGCGTGACCGTCAATCGCAGCAATGGCCTGAACAACCTCAATGCCTATGGCAGCCGCTCCGGTACACGTGGCGACGCCTCGCTGAACCTTGGTCACAGCGCCGACGCCAACAACCTCGATTTCAACTACCGCGGCATGCTCGCGGCCAATCGCCAGGGAATCGCCCTGGGACGCTACAGCAGCAGTGGCAGCGCCATGTTGCTGGAAACCCCCGACCTCCAGGGCACTCCCTACGGCTTCAGCGTGGAAGGCCACCCCGTGGCGGGCGGCAGCACCTACGCCGTGCCCCTGAACAGCTACGGGGATGTGCCGTTTGCCCGCGTGATCAGCGACAGCCAGGACATGGACATGAACATCGAGGTGCCGGCGAACATCATCCGCGCCCATCCCGGGCAGGTGTACAACGCCCAGGCCAAGGTCGATATCAACAGGGTCTACAGCGGCCTTTTGATGGACGCCAACGGCCGCCCGGTGGGCGGCAGGATCCTGGAGACCGGTGATACCGCCTACCCCAACGGCCTGTTCTCGATCGCCCACAAGACCCTGTTGACCCACATCACCGTGGAACAGCCGGGACGCCAATACCGCTGCGACCTCACCCGCGCCGTCAACGGCAGCTACTACCCGTGCCAGTGACGAAGCCCCCACTACAGGAACCCACCATGATATTGCGTACCACGCTGCTGGCACTGCTGAGCTGGACGGCACTGGCCCAGGCCGAAGGCGAATTGATGGTCATGCCCGCCAGCCTCAAGGTCTATAACAACCACGAGCATTCGGTGACCGTGAGAAACGTCGGCGATGCCCCCCTTTACCTGTCGATCAACCTGCTCAAGGTGATGAACCCGGGGCAGGAGCCGGAGCGCAAGCTGGCGCTGCAGGAGCTTGATCACCCCGGCATCCTCGCCAGCCCGGACAAGCTCACCCTGGGCCCGGGACAGAGCCGCGCCATCAGCCTCAAGTCCCTTGCCGAGCCTGCGGCCGAAGCGCTGTTTCGCCTGTACATCGTCCCGGTGCGATCAATGCAGGTTGAGCAGGCGTCGCCCGACAAGATCAGCGCCCCGATGTCGGTCGCGGTCGGCTACGGCGTGCTGGTGCGCCATATGCCGCCGCCGGCCAAACAGCACTCGGCCTGGGCAAAGCGCTGTGATGCCGCGGGCATGACCCTGGAGAACACCGGCAACGTGCGCACGGTGCTGTCGCAAGTCGAGGTGGCGCCAGGCGCGCCCAGGCTCAAGGTGGCCCTGTTCCCTGGAACACCCCAGCACTTCGACAGCAAGCGCCTGAGCCTGGTCGCCGATGATCAGCCTCAGACCCTGGAATGCCCCTGATGACCAGGACTCGACAGGGGCCGGCCCGGATCGCCCCGACCACCGCGATGCGCCGCAAGAGACGCTGCTGGACAGTTCCAGCCTCACTGTTGCTGGCCTACCTGACACTCGGCGCGGACGAGGCGTCTGCCTGGGTCCTGAAATACAGCAACCTGAGCAACGGCTACAGCAGTTGCAGCTTCAAGGACAACGGCAATGGCACCAGCACGCTCCAACTGACCATCGACTACAAGTCGAGCAGTGGTCACACCGACGGCTCATCGTTTAATTCACGGGGCATTCTGATCTACACCTATGACGCCAATGGCAAGCTGAAAACCAGCTCCAGCAGTGCCAAGAACCTGTCGATCAACGGAGTCAAATACTCGAATACCTTCGCGGGCGAGGGCTACGTGATGTATTACGGCAGCGCCAGCCCATGGAAAACCACCAGCGCCTTTACCGCTGCCGTTGAGTTCCAGGTCGACAACTCGAGCATTGCCGCCTGGCCTGCCGTGGGCATCCGCGCGGGTAACTTCACGGGGGGCAACGACGTGGGCGAGAGCACCGGGCTGGCCTACCTGTCCTCGACCACCAAGGGCGGTGCCTGTCGCGTACTGACCAACCCGGACCTTCCGCCGCCGCCCGTGGATACGACCATCACCATGACCGCACCGGACTGGGACCTGGGCGAACTGCTGCGGGGCGAGGAAACCCTGAAGACCTTCAGCGCCACCAACCAGCAACTCTGCTTCACCTATGACGGCTCGAAGTTCATCACCTATCAAAAGTTCATCATCAACGCGAGCAACGAAAATGGCCTCTCGGCCAACGGGCGCTACCAGCTCAAGCACCTCGAGGACAGCTCGCAGACGGTGCCCTACAGCCTGAGCCTGAACAGTGGCAGCACCCTGGTGCCCTTGCCCAACACTCAAAATGCCCTGTTGTCCCTGAGTTCGGATGGCCGCATGTGCTTTGTTCCAACCTTCCGGGCCCTGGCGCAAAAGTGGGCCAAGGGCGGCGCCTACAGCGATGTGCTGACCTTCACCATTGTGGCCAAGCCCTAGGAACACCTGCCCCGATGAACGATCCGATTGTCATGCTTCTGGCCTTGATCGCGCTCTGGTCACCTGCGGGCCTGGCTGCCGGGGTGTTGAAACTCTCGAGCACCGAGCTGCGCTTCGCCCCCGACCAGCCTCAAGGCGAACTCTATGCGCAGAACACCGGCGACAGCCCCTTGTACCTGGACGTGGCCCAGCAACTGGTGGTGGCCCCGGGGCAGCCCGATGAACACCTGGTGCCCATTCATGAGGTGCGGCGCCCCAGTTTGCTGGTTACCCCCAATCGCCTGGTACTGGCACCGGGACAGAAGTACCGGATGACCCTGAAAGCACTGCAGGTGCCTCTCCACAACCAGGTCTGGCGCATCACCTTCAGGCCCCGCGAGCGAGTGATCGTCGAAACCGGCCCGGCCGCCGGGCAGCCGGCGCCCCTGGCCGTGAGCGTGGGCTATGGGGTGGTGATCTATCAACGGGCGGCGCAGCAGCAGCCCCCTGCTCATCAGGAGTAGCACATGAACAAAACCGCACAGGCGTGCCTGCTGCTGGCCCTGGGGGCACTGCCGCCCCTGGTGTCGGCGGATGTGATCCTGCTGGGCAAGACCAGCAGCAAGATCAGCGCCTACCTCAAGCCCAACAACAATCTGTTCGTCACCGACGACACCGGTGGCTGGTTCGCCCAGGGCCTGGAAATGGCGCAACTGGGGGGGTGGGACACGCCCTATGAAGTGCGGGCGCGGTTGCGGATTGTCTCGTCCACCGGAGTCTTCCAGGTACGCCTGGATGAGCCGCTGCAGATGCGCAACGCCAGCAATGCCGCGCAGGTGTTCCGGCAACCCAGGGTGGACCTGGGGGCGGAAGGCGAAATGCCCAAGACCCTTGCCGTTGGCCAGGGCACCTCATTCAACAACCCGCCCCGACCGGCGCCCGGAGAAGACTCCACCGGCTATTACGGCCTGACGGTCTCGGCCTACCCGCCCGATGGCAGCTTCAAGGAAACCAGCGGCGCCTACAGCGGGGTCCTGTCGCTGACCTTCGAGCCGGTGATTACCGACCCATGATCCAGCCCGCTCGCGGCCATGCCTGCCCAGAGCCATCGGCCAGGTCCCACCCATCCCATGGAAAACTCATGACACGCCTCACCCTGCACACCCTCGCGCTGTCGTCGTGGCTGGCCGTGGCCTCGCCGGCCTTTGCCCTGATCGATGTCCAACCCAAGATCACCGAGGTGCGCGAGCGGCCGATGACCGTCGAAATCGCCAACCACGGCGATCGCCCGGAATACATCTCGATCTCCCTGTCGCATCTGAGCAACCCCGGGGTCGAGCTGGCCGAGGAACGCCTTGAGCCCATCACTCAAGCGCAACGGCCCAAGCTCTACGCCACGCCCTTTCGACTCGAGCTCGCGCCCGGCCAGAGCAAGACCGTCACCTTGAGGCCCCTGGAGCCGGTGCAGCAGGAACAGGTGTACCGCCTGGACATCAAGCCGGTGATGAACCTTTTGGACCCAAAGCAGGCGAACATCGCCGGCCACGTGGTGATCAATCTCGCCTTCAGTGCACTGGTACGCCAATTGCCGCCGCGGCAAGTATCGGCGCTTGAGGTGCGCTGCGAGGTCGGGGGCGCGCGCTTCATTGCGACCGGCAACACCCGCTATCTGGTTGAGAACGCCCGGGTGGACGGCACACTGAGCGAGCCGTTCAACGTGTACCCAGGTGTGCCGCTGCGGGTCGAAGGCGCGAAGATTCAAACACCCGGGCACCCTCCGTGCCCCGTTGCCGGCTAAGGCCAGGCGCTGCGCCTGGGCAGCGATGCGCAAGGCCCCGCAGCCGAGTTCACCGGCCTGCCCTTCTGCCACCGGCGCACCGGGCACCCTGGGCGCCGGCCAAGGGACATCACGCGCGGCAGCCCGCTCGTTGCGCCAGCGCCGATGAGGCCATCGATCAGCCGGATCAATCGACCATTCGACACCTGTGATTGGACGTCATCGAAGGACAATGAGATGGTTTGCGCCCCACAGTCTCCGTTGCGCCTGACCATGACCCCGACCCGACCCGCCACCGCCCTCTCCCTGCCCTGCTCGATCCTGCTGCTGGCGGGTGGCCGCGGCGCGCGCATGGGCGGGCGCGACAAGGGCCTGCTGCCCTGGCAGGGCCGGCCGCTGATTGCCCATGTGCACCAGGTGGTCCGGCCGTTCAGCGATGACCTGATCATTTCCTGCAACCGCAATGCCGAGCAGTACCAGGCCTATGCCGACCGTTTGGTGGAGGATTCTCAGCAGGGCTTTCCCGGTCCCCTGGCCGGGGTCCTCGCGGGCCTGGCAGCGGCCCGTCATCCCTGGTTGCTGGTATTGGCCTGCGATGCGCCGAAAATCGACAGCGCGCTGATCCAGGCCTTGCTGGCGGCACGAGCGAACCCGCCGGCGCCGCTGATGGTGCAACAGGCCGGGCAATGGCAACCCATGTTCAGCCTGCTTCCCACAACCCTGCTGGCCAGCCTGCACCAGGCCTGGGATGCCGGTGAGCGCAGCCTGCTGCGGGTCCTCGAGCGGCATGGGTTGACGCCTCTGCCGTGTGCCGTGGACGACCCGCGACTGAGCAACTTCAACACCCCTGAACGCCTGTCTGAAACGGACCTTGCCCCCTTGGCCCCGGTAGGCAACAAGCGCTGCGCAGACGCTCCCCCCGGGGAGTGACCCCCTTCACAGGGGCAGGACTGTTGCGTTAATACTGACCCGACCCTTTTCCGCCAGGTGCCGCTGTGGACATCAAGCAACTCAAGTTTCTGATCGCCCTGGAGCAGACCCGGCACTTCGGCCAGGCCGCCGTACGCTGCCACATCACCCAGCCGACCCTGTCCATGCGCCTGCGCAACCTCGAGGATGAACTGGACCTGGTCCTGGTGACGCGAAGCCAGCGCTTCGAAGGTTTCACCGAGGCCGGCGAGCGGGTGCTGGCCTGGGCCAAGACCCTGCTGGCGGCCCATGACGGCTTGTATGCCGAGGCCGCCGCGTGCCGCGGGCAACTGGTGGGCAAGCTGCGCCTGGGGCTGGTGCCCCTCAGTGGCTTCAACCCCATTCGCTACGTCCAGAACCTGTCCGCCAGCTTTCCCGAACTCCAGTTCAGCCTGTCGTCCATGAGCTCCGACCGGATCATCGAAGACATCGGCAATAACCAGCTGGACCTGGGGGTTTGCTACCTGGATCGGGTGAACGCCCACTACCTGGACTTCTTCGAGATCGGCCAGACCCAGGTCGGCCTGCTCTACGACACCCGGCACTTTCATTTCGAAGGCCCCGAGATGGGCTGGGAAGATGCCGCCCAACTGCCCCTGGGCATGCTCAGCAGCGGCATGCATTATCGCAAGTCCATCGACCTGAGTTTCCGCAGCCGTGGCCTGAACCCGACGCCGATCTTCGAGAGCGATTCCACCCACCAGCTGTACCAGGCGATCCACGCAGGCTTCTGCTGCTCCATCATGCCCCTGGACAGCGGCCTGGATTCGCCGATCGACACCCTGGCCTTCATCCGCCTGCCGGATGCCAGCGTGCTGGCGCCCCTGGGCCTGGTGATGCGCAAGACCGAACCGCGCTCGGTGATCGCCGAGCAGTGTTTTGCCGAAGCCAGGAAGCTGTTTGCAGGCAACAATGAATGAACGCCCAGCGGGCTTTTTCTACCACGCCCTGGCCCCATGGCCGGGAGCGAATTGAGTGTATCGAGGTATCGTCATGGTGTGCCGGATCGAACCAGCGGATCAACAGCCCGAGGCCAACGCCCCCGCTCCCGCGCCACAGCAGGTCAGCTACCGGGAATACGACGCCCGGGGCCAGGTGGCCCAGGCACCGCTGGCGGCGGAAATTGCCCTGGCCATTACCTACAACGGCCTGAGCCAGGCGGTGATGATGGTGTCTCCGGGCAATCTCGAGGATTTCATTCGCGGTTTCAGCATCACCAACGACATCGTCAGCGACCTCGATGAGATCTACGACATCCGCCTCAGCCATTTCCCCCAGGCCTGCCAGGCCGATGTGGAGATTTCCAGCCGCGCCTTCTGGGCCCTCAAGGACCACCGCCGGCAAATGGCCGGGACCAGCGGCTGCGGCCTGTGCGGCGTGGAGGCCCTGGACCAGGCATTGCCGCAGTTGCAGATCCTTGAGCCGACGCCACTGCCGCCGGCCGCACACCTGCAGGGCCTGCGCGACCGCATCGAACAGGCCCAGCACATGGCCCGCAGCAGCGGCGCGCTGCACGCCGCGCTGTACTTCGATGAGCAGGGTGAAGTGCGCCTGTGCCAGGAGGACATCGGTCGCCACAACGCCCTGGACAAGCTGATCGGCGCCCTGCTTCACGCCGGCATCGACGGCCGCCAAGGGTTCACCGTGGTCACCAGCCGCTGCAGCCTGGAGCTGATCCACAAGGCCGTGCGGGCCCGGCTCGGGACCCTGGTGAGCCTGTCTGCACCCACGGCGCTGACCGTGCAATGGGCCAACAAGCACCGCCTCAACCTGATCCACGTGCCCCAGCGCAATGCCCCGCGGATCTACAGCCCGGTGTAACCTCGACGCGGCCTCGCCACAACGGCAACAGCCGGTTCAACCACCGCTGCTGCGCGAATCCTCAGGCGCCCGTCGGTGCGGGCATGCCCGCGCCGCCAGCCGAACGTGGCTCGGGGGTCGGTATTGTCCCGGACCTCAGGGCTGCTGGGGCGAGCGCTCGGCCAACGCTTCCAGGAGGTCGGCCGAAGGCACGAAGAACAGGCCGCCGGTGACCGCGGTGCTGAAGTCCAGCAAGCGATCGTAGTTGCCCGCCGGGCGCCCGACGAACATGTTCTCCAGCATCTGTTCCACCGGCCGTGGCGAACGGGCGTAGCCGATGAAATAGGTGCCGAATTCCCCGGCGCCGGGGCGCCCGAACGGCATGTTGTCGCGCAGGATCTTCACCTCCTCGCCGTTCTCTTCCAGGGTGGTCAGGGAGCTGTGGGAGCAGCTGGGCTTCACCGAGTCGTCCAGCTCGATGTCCGCCAGCTTGGTGCGGCCGATGATGCGTTCCTGGGCCTCCACGGTCAGTGCGTTCCAGGCATCCATCTTGTGCAGGTACTTCTGCACCAGCACATAGCCGCCGTTGACGAATGCCGGATCCTCGCTGCCCACCAGGGTGAAATCCAGCGCCTCGCGGCCCACCGGGTTTTCGGTGCCGTCGACAAAGCCGACCATGCTGCGCATGTCGAAATAGCGAAAGCCCTGGACCTCGTCCACCACCTGGACCGCCTGCCCCAGGGGCTTGAGCAGTTGGGTGGCCAACTCGAAGCACAGGTCCATCTGCTCGGCGCGGATGTGCAGCAGCAGGTCACCGGGGGTGGACGGCGCCAGGCGCCCTGCCACGCCGACTTCGCGAAACTCGTGCAGGGAGGCCGGGCGCGGTCCGCCGAACAGCCGGTCCCAGGCACTGGAGCCGAAACCGCAGACACAAGACAGGTTGCCCGCCGGCACCCGCTTGCCCACCGAACGGGTCAGGGCCGCGACATCGGCGCACCAGTTGCGCAGGGTGTCGGCGGCCGCGGCGCCAGGGGCCAGGGTGGCGACGATAAAGATGGCACTGCCGGTGATGGGGCTGCAGATGGCTTGCGGCTCGGGTCGCTGCTCGGCCATGGAGGGATAGGTGGTCATGATGGGTTCCACAGGCTGCGGGAGAAAAAACACAGAGCGGAAATTAGCAGATTATGCCGCGCAAGCGGCACTGCCAGTCACCTTCGACCCGCCAGCCAAGGCTGGGCTGCCGAGGCTGGAGCAGGCGGTCTCGTCCGGGCCTGGGCGTTCGACGCTTCGATGCGCAGCCGGCCCAGGCGCCTCACACCCGCCCCGCCGGCGGCCCGGGACGATCGCCATTGCCGCCTGCAGCGGTTATTGCAAGGTCGAGCGTACCACCCGCACCGGCACCGACTTGTAGGACGGCGTGCCGCTGTCGACGTCCAGGTAATCCAGGGGCACCAGGCAATTGGCCTCGGGGTAGTAGGCGCCCACGGTGCCCGGGGCGATCTTGTACTCGATGGCGGTGATGCGTTCGTAGCGCAGGCGGCGCTCGCCGATCACCGTCTCGATGTCCACCAGGTCGCCGTGGGCCAGGCCCCGGGCATCCAGGTCGGCCTGGCTGATGAACAGCACGTCGCGCCGGCCGAACACCCCGCGATAGCGGTCGTCCAGGGCGTAGATGGTGGTGTTGTACTGGTCATGGCTGCGCAAGGTGATCAACCGCAGCACCTCGGCGCCGTCCACTTCCTTGTCTTCGTGCAGCCCGGGAAAGACGAAGAATTCGGCCTTGCCCGAAGGCGTCAGCCACTGGCGTTCGGTCGCCGCCAGCGGCATGCGGAAACCGCCGGGAACACGGATCCGCGCGTTGTAGTCGTCAAACCCGGGCACGGTCCGCTCGATCAGTTCGCGAATCTTGTCGTAGTCGGCCACCAGTTCCAGCCAGGGCACGCGGCTGTCCGGCAGCGTGGCCCGGGCCATGCCGGCAACGATGGCCGGCTCGGAAAGCAGGGCCTGCGAGGCCGGGGCCAGCTTGCCGGCGGAGGCATGCACCATGGACATCGAGTCTTCGACGGTGATTGCCTGGCGCAGGCCGTCCTGCACATCCAGTTCCGTGCGCCCCAGGCAGGGAAACAGGTAGGTTTCCCGGGCCACCAGCAGGTGGCTGCGGTTGAGCTTGGTGGCCACGTGCACGCTCAGGTCGAGCTTGCCCATGGCCGCAAAACACTGGCCCGGATCAGGCAGGGCCACGGCAAAATTGCCCCCCAGGCACAGCAGCGCCTTGGCACTGCCGGCGATCATCGCCTGCATGGCCTGTACCGCATCGTGGCCATGGGCCGAGGGCGGTTTGAAACCGAACACCTGTTCCAGCCGGGCGAGAAAGGCCGGCGAAGGTTTTTCGGTGATGCCCACGGTGCGGTTGCCTTGCACATTGGAATGCCCGCGCAACGGGCAGATGCCGGCCCCCGGTTTGCCCAGGTTGCCGCGCAGCATCAGCAGGTCGCAGATCAGCCGGACATTGGCCGTGCCCTCGTTGTGCTGGGTGATGCCCATGCCATAGGTGACGATGGTGGCGTTGGACTTGGCATAGGCCGCCGCGACCATCTCCAGGTCCGCCTGGTGCAGGCCGCTGGCCTGTTCGATGTCTGCCCACAAGGTGGCGTGCAGGTCCGCCATCAGGGCCTCGATGCCGCGGGTGTGCTCGGCAATAAAGGCATGGTCGAGAACTTGCCCCAGGCTGTCCTCCAGGGCCAGCAACGCCTTCATCACGCCCTTGAGCGCCGCGGCGTCGCCACCGGCCTTGACCTGGAAGTACGACGAGGCGATGCGAGTGGAACCGTAGGTGGCCATTTCCACCATGTTCTGCGGGTCGGCGAAACGCTCCAGGGCCCGCTCGCGCAGGGGGTTGAAGACCATGATCGGCACCTTGCGCCGTGACGCTTCATGCAGGGTCCCCATCATCCGCGGGTGGTTGGTACCCGGGTTGTGGCCGATGGAGATGATCAGCTCGCAGACGTCGAAATCCTCCAGGGACACCGTGCCCTTGCCGATCCCGATGGACCGCGGCAAGCCGACGCTGGTGGGTTCGTGGCACATGTTCGAGCAGTCGGGAAAGTTGTTGCAGCCGTACTCCCGGGCGAACAACTGGTACAGGTAGGCGGCTTCGTTGGAGGCCCGGCCGGAGGTGTAGAACTCCACCTGCTCGGGCGCCAGGCCACGGAGGATTTCGCCGATGCGGGCGAAGGCCGCCTGCCACTCCACGGGCTTGAAGGTGTCACTGGCACGGTCATAGACCAGCGGCTCGGTGAGGCGGCCGAGGTCTTCGAGCTGATAGTCCGAACGCTGCAGCAGGGAACTCACCGGGTGCTGGGCGAAGAACTCCGGGGTCACCCGCTTGTTGGTGGCTTCCCAGGTCACCGCCTTGGCGCCGTTCTCACAGAACTGGAAGGTCGACTTGTGCTCCTTGTCCGGCCAGGCACAGCCCGGGCAATCGAAGCCGTCGGGCTGGTTGGTGCGCATCAGGGTCAGCGGCGCCTTGAGGGTGTCCATCTGTTCGCGCACGGCCGTCGCCGTGGCCTTGAGCGCCCCCCAACCGCCGGCGGGCCCCTCGTAGTTGCGGATGCCGGGAACCTTGCGTCGAGTGCTCATGATCGCTCCAGGGCCGGTTCGGCCCTGCACGGCGCGAGTCGGCGGTTGCAGATGATCGACCGCCGAGGCGGCATCGGAAAAACCGCGCAGCCCGGGATGACTCAAGGGCCGGATGGGCGGGCTGCCAGGTGCTCGAGCCAGTGGCAAAGCTGCAGCGCAAAGCCTGAGGCGCATGCTGAAATCTAGCGCTGCGCCTTGGCCTGTCAAGGCCAGGCGCCGACCGGTAGAGCCACGCTACGGCGCCTCAAGTCCAGGCCCTGGCGCCTTGCCAACGGCCGCCTGCGCTCACTGCAGGACGCTGCGCCGGCGCTTCAGGGTCCAGCCCTGTTGCATGCCGGCGGCCGCCAGCAGGATTGCCCCGACACCCAGCCATTGCAGGAGCTCGAGGCGATGCCCGAAGGCCAGCCAGTCGACGAAGATCGCCGCGATCGGGTAGATGAAGGACAAGGCGCCAGTCAGGGCTGTGGGCAATTTCTGGATCGCCCCGTACAGAAACACGTACATCAGCCCGGTGTGGACGATGCCCAGGGTCAGCAGGCTGGCCCAGGCGCCGGCCTGCTGGGGCGGCTCGCCGAGGTTGGCCCAGGGTGCCAGCAACAGCACGCCAGTGCAGACCTGGATCAGGGCGATCAAGTGCGGCGGAGTCCCGCTCAGGCGCTTGATCAGCAAGGCGGCGAAGGCATAGAGCGCGGCGGCCCCCAGGGCCAGGGCGATGCCGCTCAGGTAGTCGCCACCGGCCTCGCCCCGGGAGCCGTGGGCACTGACGATGGCCAGCATTCCGGCAAACGCCAGGCACAGCCAGAACAGTTTCTGCGGGGTGATCTTCTCCCCCAGGAACAACGCGCCCAACGCCACCAGGATAAACGGCTGCACGTTGTACACCGCCGTGCCGATGGCGATCGAAGCACGGGAGTAGGAGGCGAACAGCAGCACCCAGTTGCCGACGATCGCCACGCCACTGAGGACCGCCAGAAGCAGCACGCGCCTGGTCAGAATGTTCTTACGCAAGAAACCGAATACGCCGCAAATCAGCAGCAGGGTCGCGGCACCGAACAGGCAACGCCAGAACACCACATCCAGCACCGGTTGCCCGGACACCAGGACGAACCAGCCAATGGTTCCGGAAATCAGCATCGCGACGGTCATTTCCAGCGATCCGCGACGGGTCAGCGCATCCATGATTCAGCTCCTCTGCAAGTGGCCAAATTATGCCGAGGGAGCACCCGCCATCGCCAGTTCATAACCTAGGCTAGAATCAATCCAGACCTTTTTTATCAAGGCAAAAAAGCCAATCCACCTATCGAGAACAGCATGCTTGATGCCATCGACCAGGCGCTGATCAGCGCCCTGATGCAAGACTCCCGACGCTCCCTCAAGGCCCTGGCGCAGATCAGCGGGCTGTCCGCCCCCAGCGTGGCCGAGCGTCTGCGCCGCCTCGAAGATCGCGGCGTGATCAGCGCCTATACCCTGGAGGTCGACGCCAGGCTGCTGGGTTACCAGTTGCAGGCCATCGTGCGGATTCGCCCGTTGCCGGGCAAATTGCAGGAAGTCGAACGACAGATCCTGGCCATTGCCGAGTTCACCGAGTGCGACAAGGTCACCGGCGACGACTGCTTTATCGCTCGCCTCCAGGTGCGCTCCATGGAACAACTGGACACCCTGCTGGACCGCCTCAATCACTTCGCCGAGACCAACACCGCGATCGTCAAGAAATCGCCGATCAAGCGGCGTTTGCCGCCCCTGGAATGAGCGCGTGATGCAGGGGCGTTCCGAGGTGCCGAGCGGGGAAAAAAACCGCCATCAAACGCCTCGAGAACGCCTGACCTAGAGGTATTTTCACAAGAAAGAAGCCAATATCCTTACAACATTTAAGGATTTTTCTCACATGGCATAAGACAATTCTTAAAGTGGCCAGGGGCGGCTTTTTGGCGCCAATTTCAGTGCTACCCTGCGAATCTTCTGACGAACCCACAAGCAAAATACCTGCTCCTTTGAAGGAAGCCGCGCATTGCAGTGCGCTACTGCCTGTCAAAAACCCGAGTAATAAAGACGATGCCGATCCGCGTCCAGATAGCCGATGACCATCCCCTGACCCTGATTGGGATACACACCCTGCTGGAGAACCACGCCGACCTGGAGGTCGTTGCCCAAGCCCACAGTGTGGAAATCCTCCTGGAGAACCTGCAGCGCCAGCCCTGTGACCTGCTGTTGACCGACCTGATGATGCCCGGTGGCGACCAGGTCGACGGGATTCGCCTGATCCGTCGCCTGCGTGGGCTGTATCCGCAATTGGCGATCGTGGTGATCACCATGCTCGACAACCCGGCGTTGATCAGCAGTGTGCTCAAGCTCGGGGTCCAGGGCCTGGTGAGCAAGCGCGGCCTGCTCAACGACCTGCCCAAGGCGGTGGCCGCCAGCGCCCGTGCGCCCTTCGTCTCGTCATCGATCCAGCACCTGCTGGACACCAGCACCGCGCTGCACGGCAAGCCACTGTTGCAGCCCGAGCAGCTGTCCGCGCGGGAGATCGAAGTGCTGCGCCTGTACGGCAGCGGCATGAGCATCGGTGCCATTGCCCTGCACCTGTGCCGCAGCAAGCAGACCATCAGCACGCAAAAAAGCAGCGCCATGCGCAAACTCGGCCTGGACACCTCGGCCAGCCTGTTTCTCTACATCCAGGAACATGGCCTTTCCTGAGTCGCCGAGTGCGGCAGATCCCGGAGCTTCCCCCTTATGCCCCTGATTTCGCTTTCCTTCGTGCGCCGGAGGATGCAGCGCTTTTGCCTGCTGATCATTCCCCTGGCCAGCCTCGGCCTGGCGCCAACCTCCGACGCCGATGAGCGCGCCTCGGCAACGGACTGCAACCTGCCCCTGAACAAGCTGCTGTCGATGCGCAACAGCCTGCCCCGCAAGACCCTCAAAGTGGCCCGCATCGTCCCCCCCGAACGCCCCCTGGAAAGCGCCGGCAACCAGGTCCTGAAGTCGATCTCCGATGAATACCTGAAGCTGATCGGCGAACAGCTCGACCTGCATTTCCAGAACGTCGAGGTGCCCTCCCCCCAGGCCGCCATCGATGCCCTGCGCGAACACCGGGTCGACCTGCTGTCACGCGCCAGTGACTTCGAGGCGGCCAACCCGGACCTGCGCCTGAGCCAGCCCTATCTGCGCAACCAATCGATCATCGTCGGCCGCATCAACGATCAGAGCCTGCCCCTGGACCTCAAGGGCAAGCAGGTCCTGGTCCTGGACAACTACCTGCAAGCCGATCGGGTCCGCGCGGCGTACCCCCAGGCGACGGTACGCCGGGTGCGCACCACGGCGCTGGGCTTCGAGCAACTGGCCCAGGGCGAGGCGGATGCCTTCATCGGCGATCAGTTCCGCTCCAATCTCTACCTTCGTGCGCGCCCGGACCTGGCCCTGCACAACAAGTTTTCCGCACTCCTGCCCAACACCGGCTTCGGCTTTGCCGTACGCAGCGACCAGGCCACCCTGCTGGCCCTGCTCAACCATGTGCTGCACACCGTGCCCGAAGCGCAGAAGCTCAAGGTCCAGCAACAGGCCAGCCACGGCCCGTTTCCCTATTCGCCCACCGATGCCTTCATGCTCAGCCCCCAGGAGACCGCCTGGCTCAAGGACCACCCGCAGATCAACCTGCTGGCCCACGAGGCCCCGCCGTACCTGTACCGCAGCGGCGACGGCCAGTGGGCCGGGCTGAGCATCGACCTGCTGCAAACCCTGGCCGATGCCTTTCGCCTGAAACTGAGCATTCAGCCGAGCCTGTCGCGCACCAACGACCTGGAACAACTGAGCAAAGGCAGCGCCGACCTGAGCAGCCGTGCCCTGGGGATCGGCGAAGGCGCGCGCAGGGTGCTGCTCAGCCAGCCCTACGGCACCCGCAACTGGACCTTCATCATCCGTAATGGCGACAGCTCCCCCAGCTCCCTGGAGGCCATGGAAGGCCGGCGCCTGGCCCTGTCGCGCTTTCATCCGCTGTACGAGCATCTGCGCACGCGCTACCCGCGGATCCAGCTGCTGCTCACCGAGAACTACCAACAATCCCTGGACCTGGTGCTCCAGCGCCAGGTCGATGCCACCCTGGACAGCCCCAGTGCCGGCCAGACCCAACCCGGGCCGGGCCTGAAATACGGCCTGTCGATCAAGGCCACGCCTACCCCCCATCAGTTTTCCGTGAGCGCCGATGCCGGCGAACTGCTGAGTATTCTCGACAAGCTGCTGGACTCGCTGTCGCGCACGCCCCAGAGCGACATCCAGGTGATCGCCGAGCGCCCCCGGGACAACTTCTGGAAATGGGCCGCCGAGCAGGCCTGGCATGTCGGCGTGGTGGTGCTGGTGATCTTCGGCCTGTCCCTGGTGTGGAACTGGCGGTTGAAGATCCAGGTCAAGGAGCGGCTCATCGCCCAGACCCGGCTGCAGGACCGCCTGGCGTTCCAGTTTTCCCTGCTCAACGGTCTGCCGACCCCGTTGTACGTGTGCGACCTGGCGGGGCGATTGAGCACCTGCAACCGCGCCTATGAAGAGTTCTTCACCACTTCCGAGGACCAGGTTACTGGCTGCCTGCCCACCGAGCAGCTCAACATGCCCGCGGAATTCGCGCGGATCCTGCAGGACGAACACCAGCAACTCTTGCACAACCACCGGCCGCGTTTTCTCGATACCAGCTTGATGATCAAGGGCGAGCAGCACTACCTGTATCAGTGGCTGGTGCCGTTCTACAGCGCCCGCGGCCAGTTGCAGGGCCTGCTGGGGGGCTGGCTGGACATCTCCGAACGCAAGCACCTGGAAATCAAGCTGCGCGAAGCCAAGCAGGTCGCGCTCAAGGCCAGCGCCGCCAAAAGCGAGTTCCTCGCCTCCATGAGCCACGAGCTGCGCACCCCGCTCAATGCCCTGGTGGGGCTGCTGGAACTGGAAACCAGCGGCCGCAGCACGCCTTCGCACAACCTGAGGGTGGCCCAGCAGTCGGCGACCTCGATGATCGACCTGGTCGGCAATATCCTCGACATGGACAAGATCGAGAGCGGCCTGATGCAGCTGGCCCCTCACCCCACCGCGCTGGAACCGCTGCTCAACAACAGCCTCGGCCTGTTCGCCGTCCAGGCTCGGGAAAAGAACCTGCAGTTGCATTTCGACTACCAGGCCGACCGCCAGCGGGTGTACTGGGTCGACTCGCTGCGCCTGCAGCAGATTTTCCACAACCTGATCAGCAACGCGCTGAAATTCACCGACCAGGGCAGCATACACGCTCGGGTCAAGGAAACTGCCCTGCGCGAAGGCGTCAGCCTGCTGACCCTGACGGTCCGCGACAGCGGCATCGGCATCCCCCAGGCCCTGCAGCCGTTGATCTTCGAGCCCTATCGCCAGGCCAGCGCGCGCACCGCCCACCTGTACGGCGGCTCCGGCCTGGGGCTGAGCATCTGCAGCCAGCTGACCCAGTTGATGGATGGCCATATCTGGCTGGAAAGCGAGCCCGGCCAGGGCTGCAGCGTGCATGTGGAACTGCCCCTGAGCTGGCAGTTGCCGCTGGTGCAGGCACCCGAGCCCCTGGCGCCGGAGCAGCAGGCGGCCAAGGCCCTGCGGGTCCTGGTGGTGGACGATGTGTCCACCAACGGCCTGGTGCTGACCCTGCAACTGGCCCGCCTGGGCCACCAGGCGCAACACGTGTGCAGCGGCGAAGAGGCACTGCTGGCCTTGGCCGAAGAACCGTATGACGTGCTGATCAGCGACTGCAACATGCCGGAGATGGACGGCTACGCCCTGACCCGTGCCGTTCGCGAAGACGAGCAGCGCCGGGGCTGCACGCCGCGCTTGATCATCGGCTACACCGCCAGCGCCCTGAGCAACGAGGCCACCCAGTGCTCCAACGCCGGGATGAACGACCTGATGATCAAGCCGGTGACCCTGGCACGCCTGCAGGAAGTCCTGAGCAACCCGCTGGCGCCAGAGGAAGAACCGGAGCAGGACCGTGCGTTCAGCCTCGACCACCTGGACGAAGTGGGCCGTAACAGCTCGATCCTGCGGCGGCGAATTCTGCTGGAACTGACCAAGAACCTGCAGCAGGAAATCCAGCAGCTGCGCGAGGCCGACCTGGTCGCCGCCTCCCACACCCTCGGCGACCTGAGCCATCGCCTGAGCGGCGTGGCCTGCCTGATCGATGCCGGCGAAATGGCTGCCGCCTGCCACGGATTGCGTCAGGTCAACGTGCTCCAGCCAGAGGCCATTCGCCGCTGCCAGGCCACCTTGCTGGCCGCCATGGAGCGGATCTTCGAGCAGGCCAAGGCCGACCTCGCCGCCTTGCGCCAGCCGCTCAAGCCCTGGTCGCGAGGCATCGCCCGGGCCCCGCTGCTGCACTCTCGTACTGGTCCGATGTGATCCACAGGCGGTTCTTCCTACTCTGGCGCCTGCTTTCGGGGGGCGCCAGACAGGGATGCCAGTCTCAACTTGAGCCATGACCTCCTTCCCCACGATCGCCTGTTGAATCCAATAATTTCCAACTAAGGATCAATCGATGATCACGTTGCACCGAGCCCGTTCATTCCTCAAACTTCCGGCGGCCATGGCGATTGGCATGGCCGCGCTTGCTGCCCAGCAAGCCAGCGCCCACGGCTACATCGAAAGCCCGAAAGCCCGTTCGTTCATGTGCAGCTCAGGCGGTGGCGGCCAGAACGCCAACTGCGGCCCGGTCATGTACGAACCGCAGAGCGTCGAATACTTCGGCACCCCTGGCGGTGGCCGCGAGCACTTCCCCAGCAATGCCCAGGCCTGCACCGGCGACTTTCGTGTCTGTGGCCCGGCCAATGGCACCATCGCCGCCGGCGGCATGATCGGCTTCGCCAAGCTCAACGAGCAGTCCAGCACCCGCTGGGCCAAGAACACCATCAAGCCCGGCCTGCAGACCTTCACCTGGAAATACACCGCCGGGCACGCCACTCGTTACTGGCAGTTCTACATCACCAAGAAAGACTGGAACCCGAACCAGCCGCTGACCCGCGACTCCTTCGAGATGACCCCGCTGCTGGATGAGAAGTGGAACGGCAGCATGCCGGCCAAGGGTGGCGAGACCACCAAGCACCAGGTCAACATTCCGGCCGACCGCAGCGGCTACCACGTGCTGCTGGCCACCTGGAAGGTCCACGACAACTCCAACACCTTCTACTCGGTGGTCGACCTGAACATCGACAACGCCAATGCCGTGCCATCGCAATGGAACGACATCGGCGCCGTGCAGCCCGAGCCATTGAAGGTCGGCGACAAGGTCATGACCCGGGTCTTCACCAGCTCCGAGCAGAGCGCCAAGCAGGTAGTGCTGAGCATCGATTCGCCCGAGCTGGCCAACGAAAACGTCTGGCCGTTCGAACTGGCGAAGAAGGTCAACGCCGCCAAGCTCGGCTATCAGATGGGCATCCTCGACGACCAGGACCAGATCAAGCCCAACCTGGGCAAGAACAGCATCTTCGTCAAGAAAGGCAGTGACATCAGTAACGTGATCATCGCCAAGGAACTGGCCGGCCAGCCAAGCGAACTCAGCGTCACCGGCCTGCAGCCCGAATACACCGCGAACAACGGCCAGGTCGATCTGCACTTCAATGCCATCGTCAAGGCCAACGACCCGAAAGACGAGTTCATGGTCTACGCCAAGGTGTTCGACAGCGCCGGCCAGACCCTGGCCTACGAGCACGCGCCGGTCGGCAACCTGACCCCGCATTTCTCGATTTCGCTCAAAGGCATCAAGTCCGGCAAGTACGACCTGGTGGTGGTCTCCAGCTCGAAGAAAGGCCAATTGATGCAGCAGACCCACAGCTTCTCCGTCAAGGTCGAAGGCAACACCGGTGGCGGCACCCCGCCGGGCGAAGGCGGCGGCAAGCCGGGCGAAGGCGCCAAGTACGACCACGTGTTCCCCGAGGGCCTGAGCAGCTACAAGGCCGGCACCCTGGTGCTGCAACCCAAGGACGGCAAGACCTACAAGTGCAAGCCCTTCCCCTACGGCGGCTACTGCCTGCAGTGGAAAGCCGGAGCGACCCAGTACGAGCCCGGCACCGGCAGCCACTGGACCATGGCCTGGGATCGCCAATGACCACTAGCACCCAGGCTTGACCCTTGAGCGTGGCACGCAAGTGCCACGCTTTTTTTTGCCTGGCAATCCCCGGCCCCGGCGTGCCGCACGGCTCCCTCGAAGGCTGTCGTGCAATGACCTGAAACATCTGCTCCATCGGACTCTAGTACTCGTCCGATGGGCCCCCTGCACCCCGCCACGTAGCCTGTGATTGTTCCCGGGGATGTGCGGGCAAGGATGCCAGCGCTGTACATCGGCCCCCCGTCCCCCCCTGGGATCTTTTGTATCTTTTTAATTGCTCAAGGCTTTTTCAATGATCAACACCACACAAGCCCGCTCGTTCCTCAAACTGCCCCTGGTCCTGGCCATGAGCGTTGCCGGCCTCGCCGCGCAACAGGCATCCGCTCACGGCTACATCGAGAGCCCGAAATCCCGCGCCTTCATGTGCCACTCCGATGGCGGCAAGCTGAACGCCAACTGCGGCGCGGTAACCTACGAACCGCAAAGCACCGAGTACATCGGTCGTCCGGGCGAAGGCGCCATCTCCCACTACCCGAGCAGCGCCCAGGCCTGCACCGGTGACTTCACCAAGTGCGGCCCGGCCAACGGCACCATTCCTGCCGGTGGCCTGGCGCGTTTCTCCGAACTCAACGAACAGTCGGCCACACGCTGGACCAAAAACACCATCAAGCCGGGCCCACAGACGTTCACCTGGCTCTACAAGGCCGGTCACGCCACCCGCTACTGGCAGTTCTACATCACCAAGAAAGACTGGAACCCGAACCAGCCCCTGACCCGTGATTCCTTCGAAAAGACCCCACTGCTCGACGAGCCATGGCCAGCCCTGAACGTCCCTGCGCCAGCCGGTGGCCGCACCCAGCACACCGTGAACATCCCGTCTGACCGCAGCGGTTATCACGTCCTGCTGGCGACCTGGAAAGTCCACGACACCGACGCAACCTTCTACCAGGTGGTCGACCTGAACATCGACAACGGCGCGGTGATTCCTTCGACCTGGACCACCGTCGGCGCGGTACAGCCCGAAGCCCTGAGCATCGGCGACAAGGTCAAGACCCGGGTGTTCAACGCCCAGGGCGAGATCAACGCCAAGCAAGTGGTGCTGGAGATCAACTCCGCCGAGCTGGCCAAGGCCGATGTCTGGCCGCACGAACTGGCGAAGAAGGTCAACGCCGCCAAGCAGGGCTACCAGATGGGCCTGCTCAACGACAAGGACGAAGTGGTGCCGAACTTCGGCAAGAACGACATCCTGGTCAAGAAGGGCAGCGACATCAACAACGTGATGATCGACAAGGAACAGGCCGCCAAGCCAGGCGAGCTGACCATCACCGGCATGCAGCCCGAGTACACCCTGAAGGATGGCAAGGCCGACCTGCACTTCAACGCCATCGCCAAGGGCGGCGACTACACCGTGAAGGCCACGGTGTTCAACGCCAAGGGTGAAAGCGTCGCCTTCCAGCAAGCGCCTCCGGACAACACCCCGCACTTCTCCATGCCCCTCATCGGTCAGAGCGCCGGCAAGTACGACCTGACCGTCGTGGCCACCTCGAAGAAAGGCGAGCTGCTGCAACAAGGCGCCAGCTTCCTGCTCAAGGATGAAGACACCGGTGGTGGCGAAGGCAAGTACGACTACGTGTTCCCCAACGGACTGAAAGCCTACAAGGCCGGCACCGTGGTGCTGCAACCCAAGACCGGCAAGACCTACGAGTGCAAACCCCACCCGTACAGCGGTTGGTGCACCCAGTGGACCAGCGCCAACAACGCCTATGAGCCCGGTGTAGGTTGGGCATGGGACAACGCCTGGATCGCCAAGTAAGTCTCGACCTCGTCAACCCGAACGTGGCGCTCCGGCGCCACGTTCCCTTTGCCGGAACAGCCCCCATGAGTTCAATCACTTACTCGAAGCTTCAGGTACTGCTGCACTGGACGTTCGCCGCCATCATTCTCTGGGCGACGGTCACCGGTTTCGGCAACGCCCTGCTCACCCTGCCCACCGCCATCGCCGAAGGCCTCAACTTCATCAACGTGTCGTTGACCTTCCTGCTGATTCCGCTGTTCGGCCTGCGAATTCTCTGTGCCCTGGATCGTCACCCGCCGGCCCAGGCCCACCGGATCCTCGGCCTGCTGGCCAAGGCCGGCCACCTGGCACTCTACGTCATGACCGGCCTGGTGCTGGTCACCGGGGTGCTGATGATGGAGCGACCGATCAATGTCTTCGGCCTCATGCACCTGCCCCAACCGCTGCAGGAACCGCTGCTCACCGATTTTTTCAACAGGGTGCACAAATACGCCTGCGTCGCCCTGGCCCTGCTGGTGATCGGCCATGTCGCCGCCGTGGCCGTGCATCATTGGCGCGGTGAAAAGCTGCTGCAGCGCATGTCGCTGTGAACCGCTTGCGCCTTCCTCCACGCGCCGGCCTCTGGGCCGGCGCTTTGCTGCTCCTGGCCGGCTGGTTCGGCTGGCTGGGCCATGGCACCTGGCAGTTCAGCCAACGCCTGCACAGCGTCCAGCAACCAATGCCGGTGCAGACGCCCACGGCGCCTCCCGCGGTGCTGGACAGCGCCGCCATCGCCCGCCTGTTCGGGGTACTGCCGGCCGAGGCCAGCGGCAACCAGCCGCGGGTGCCCCTGAACCTGTTGGCCAGCCTGGTGGAGCGCCACCCCGAGCAATCCCGGGCCTTGATCGAGTCGCCTGAAGGCAGCCGTTTCTACCGGATCGGCGAAGCCCTTCCGGGGGGCGGCAGCCTGCGCCGGATCGGCCCCCAGGAAGTCTCGATCCAGCGTTTCGGTGAAGAGCAGTCACTGTCGCTGGCCCCCACTTCGACCTTGCTGGTCCCCCTGCCGCCGGACGGCCGCGACCCGACGAGCCGTACCGCCAATGCCGGCGGCGCTCTCCAATCCCCCTCATCCTTGTGAACCCTGACCCCATGAAACGAGCATTTATCGCCGGCTCCCTGCTGGCCCTCGGCACCTTGATCAGCCCCTTGCAGGCGGCGGAAAAGAACACTGCCGAGCAGCAGTGGACCTTGAACATGAAAGACGCCGAGCTGCGCGACCTGGTCAACGAGGTGGGCCAGATCACCGGCAAGACGATGATTCTCGACCCGCGCCTGAGCGGCAAGGTCACGGTGCAATCGAGCACCGCGATGGACCAGAAGGGCATCTACTCGCTGTTCCTCACCGCCCTGCGCAGCCAGGGCTATGCGGCCATGGACCAGGGCGACCGGGTGCTGATCCTGCCGGTGGCCGAGGCCAAGACCAAGGCCCATGCCGAACCCAGCGGTGGCAGCGATGAGTTCGTCACCCAGGTCATCGAACTGAGCAACTCCAATGCCAGCGAAGTGGCGGCGGCCGTGCGCCCGCTGGTGGCCGCGGACGCCTACATGGCGCCGTCCACCACCGCCAACGCGCTGGTGGTGTCCGACAGCGCCAACAACGTGCAGCGGGTGCGCCAGGTGATCCAGGAACTGGATAACGCCGGTGGCCGCCAGTTCAATATCCTCCAGCTCAAGCACGCCTGGGCTGGCGACGTGGCCAAGACCCTGAGCGACAGCCTGACCGACAACAACGGCGCCATGAGCAGTGCCAAGGCCATCGGCGATGCCCGCAGCAACCGTCTGATCCTGGTGGGCCCGGCGCCGGTCCGCCTGCAGATGCAACGCCTGGCCCAGAGCCTGGATGTGCCGAACAATGCCGGCGAGAACGCCCGGGTGCGGCGCATCAACCACGGCGACGCGAAGAAGCTCGAAGAGCTGCTCAGCGGCATCGGCAAGCGCATGGAATCCGGTGGTCGCAGTGACGGCCAGAAGCAGGAGAACCCGGTGCTGGTCAGCGCCGACGAAAGCCAGAACGCCCTGGTGCTGATGGCTTCCCCGGCGCAGCTGGCGACCTTCGAAAGCATCATCGACGAACTCGACCAACCCCGCGCCCAGGTGCTGGTGGAAGCGGCCATCGTCGAAGTCAGCGGCGACATCAACCAGGCCCTCGGCGTGCAGTGGGCCGGGGCTCGGGGCAACTGGGCCGGGGCCAGCAACTTCAACAGCGCCGCAATGTCCATCGGCACCCTGCTGGGCAATCTGGAGGACGGCAAGAGCCCGACCCTGCCGGACGGCGCGATCATCGGCATCGGCAGCCGCAACTTCGGTGCGCTGATCACCGCCCTGTCCAGCGACTCCAACAACAACCTGCTGTCGACCCCCAGCCTGCTGACCCTGGACAACGAACAGGCGGAGATCCTGGTGGGCCAGAACGTGCCGTTCCAGACCGGCTCCTACACCACCGACACCGCCGGCGCCAGCAACCCCTTCACCACCGTGGAGCGCAAGGATGTGGGGATCACCCTCAAGGTCACCCCGCACATCAACGAGGGCAACTTCCTGCGCCTCAAGGTCGAGCAGGAAAGCTCCGAGCTGGCCGCCGCGCCACCGGGCATCAGCACCAGCGACGTGATCACCAACAAGCGCTCGGTCAAGAGCACCATCCTGGCCAACGACGGGCAGATCATCGTCCTCGGCGGCCTGATCAAGGACAACGTCAAGGTGCAGGTGAGCAAGGTGCCATTGCTGGGGGATATCCCCTGGGTCGGCAAGCTGTTCAGCAGCAGCAAGGAGGTCAACGAGAAGACCAACCTGATGGTGTTCCTGCGCCCTACCCTGCTGCGCAATACGGCCAACGCCGACAAGCTCAGCACCCAGAAGTACAACAACCTGCGTTCGCTGCGCACCCTGGACGGCAAGCCCCGCGGCCAGCTACCGCAGAACCCGCACCAGCTGTTCGACGCCAACAGCGAGGGCGACCAGGGCCTGATCGACATGCGCACCGGCGCCGCGCAGCCATGATCACGCCAGTCGCCAGCCCGCGCCTGGCCTTTGCCTATGCCCGGCGCCACGGCGTGGTGCTGGAGCACCAGGCCCAGGGCCCGGTGCTGTATTGCCGGGTCGATACCCCCTGGTCGGTGATTGCCGAGGTGCGCCGTTTCAACGGTGCGCCGTTGCGCAGCGAAGTGCTCGACGAGCAGGCGTTCGCCCAGCGCATGGCGGCCCACTACCGCGATGGCCAGGACGGCGCCAAGCAGGTGGCCGACGGCCTGGGCGAGCAGTTCGATGAGGAGTTCGACCTCTGCAGCCTGGCCGACCAGTTGCCGAAAACAACCGACCTGTTGGAGCAGGAAGACGACGCGCCAATCATCCGCCTGATCAACGCGATCCTCAGCGAGGCGGTGAAGAGCAAGGCTTCCGACGTGCACCTGGAAGCCTTCGAGGAACACCTCTCGGTGCGCCTGCGGGTCGACGGCCTGCTGCGTGAAGTGCTGCGCCCGCGGCGCGAACTGGCGACCCTGCTGGTGTCGCGGATCAAGGTCATGGCCAAGCTCGACATCGCCGAGAAACGCATCCCCCAGGACGGCCGCATCGCCTTGCGCATCGCCGGCCACGAAGTGGACGTGCGGGTCTCGACCCTGCCTTCGAGCCACGGTGAACGGGTGGTGATGCGCCTGTTGGACAAACAGGCCGGACGCCTGGACCTGGGTCACCTGGGGATGAACCCGGTGCTGCGCCAGCGCCTGGAAACGGCCTTGCACAAACCCCACGGCATTCTCCTGGTGACCGGCCCTACCGGCTCCGGCAAGACCACCACGCTGTACGCCGGCCTGGCCAGCCTGAACAGCCTGGAACGCAACATCCTGACCATCGAGGACCCGGTGGAATACCACCTCACCGGGATCGGCCAGACCCAGGTCAACGCCAAGGTCGACATGACCTTCGCCCGTGGCCTGCGGGCGATCCTGCGCCAGGACCCGGACGTGGTCATGGTGGGCGAGATCCGCGACCGCGAGACCGCGGAAATCGCCGTGCAGGCCTCCCTCACCGGGCACCTGGTGCTCTCGACCCTGCACACCAACAGCGCCATCGGCGCGGTGACCCGCCTGGTGGACATGGGCATCGAGCCGTTCCTGCTCTGCACCTCGTTGCTGGGGGTGCTGGCCCAGCGCCTGGTGCGCCTGCTGTGCATCGACTGCAAGGAAGCCCACAGCGCCGATGCCACCGCCTGCGAGCGCCTGGGCCTGGGCCCGGACGCCGCGCCGCTGCTGTACCGGCCAGTGGGCTGCCCGGCCTGCCAGCAGTCGGGCTACCGCGGCCGCCAGGGGATCTACGAGCTGGTGCTGTTCGACGACACCCTGCGCCAGTTGATCCATACCGGCGCCGGCGAACACCAACTGCTGGGCCATGCCCGCCTGCACAGCCCGAGCCTGTTCGATGACGGCCAGGCCATGGTGCTGCAGGGGCTGACCAGCCTGGAAGAACTGCTACGGGTTACCCAGAGGGACTGAACATGGCCGCCTACGAATACCTGGCCATGTGCGCCGCCGGGAAAAAATCCAGCGGCGTGCTGGAAGCCGACAGCCCGCGCCAGGCCCGGCAACTGTTGCGCGAACGCCAGTTGATCGCCCTGAAGGTCAGCGCCAGCCACGGCAAGCGCAAGCCTGGCGCAGGGGCCAGCCAGACCTTCGGCGGCAGCCTGAGCAGTGCCGAGCTGGCCTTGATGACCCGCCAGCTGGCGACCCTGGTGCAGGCCTCGCTGCCCCTGGAGGAAGTGCTCGCGGCGGTGGCCGCCCAGTGCGCCAAGCAGCGCCTGAAAAGCATGCTGCTGGCGATCCGGGCCCGGGTCCTGGAAGGCTACAGCCTGGCGGTGGCCCTGGGCGGCTACCCTCGGGCCTTTCCCGATCTGTACCGGGCCACGGTGGCCGCCGGCGAGCGTTCCGGGCACCTGGACCAGGTGTTGATGAACCTCGCCGACTACACCGAGGCCAGCCAGGCGGCGCGCCAGCAGATCCAGCTGGCCATGCTCTACCCAAGCATCCTCATGGTGGCGGCCATCAGCATCGTCGGTTTTCTCCTGGGGTTCGTGGTGCCGGATGTGATCAAGGTGTTCATCGACAGCGGCCAGGAACTGCCCCTGCTGACCCGGGGCCTGATCGCCAGCAGCGGCGTGCTGCGCGACTACGGCCTGGCGTTGCTGATCCTGATCGGCATCGCTGTAGCGGGGTCACGGGCGGCCTTGCGCCAACCGGCCAACCGCGAGCGCTGGCACGCCCTGGTGCTGCGCCTGCCATTGATCGGCGGGCTGGTACGGGCCAGCAACTGCACGCGCTTCGTCAGCACCCTGGCGATTCTCGGGCGCAGCGGCGTGCCGCTGCTGGATGCCCTGGGCATTGCCAGCGAAGTGGTGGCCAACCAGAAAATTCGTACCGGTCTGAAAGACATCGTCCGTGGCGTGCGCGAAGGTATCAGCTTGACCCGGGCACTTGAGCTCAACGGCAGTTTCCCTCCGATGATGCTGTACATGATCGCCAGCGGTGAACGCTCCGGCGAGCTGGACAGCATGCTCGAACGCGCCTCCAGGCAGCAGGAAGAACAACTGGCCAACCGCATCGCCTTGCTGGTGGGCCTGTTCGAGCCGGCGATGCTGGTGTTCATGGGTGCGTCCGTGCTGGTCATCGTGCTGGCGATCCTCATGCCGATCCTCAGCCTGAACCAATTGATTACTTGAATGTGGAATCCCCCGACGTGCACACAGCGAACAAACAACGCGGTTTTACCCTGATCGAAATCATGGTGGTGGTGGTCATCCTCGGCGTCCTCGCCGCCCTGGTGGTGCCGCAGATCATGAGCCGCCCCGACCAGGCCAAGGCCTCCGCCGCGCAAAGCGACATCAAGGCGATCGCCATGGCCCTGGACATCTACAAGCTCGACAACCACCAATACCCCAGCAGCCAGCAAGGCCTGCAGGCCCTGGTGAGCAAGCCCAGCGGCAACCCGCCAGCGCGCAACTGGAACCCCGACGGCTACCTCAAGCGCCTGCCGATCGACCCCTGGGGCAACGGCTACCAGTTCCGCGCGCCGGGTTCCCGGGGGGGCGCCTACGACCTGTTTTCCTTCGGTGCCGACGGCAAGCCCGGCGGCGAAGGCCTGAACGCCGAGATCGGCAACTGGGACCGCTAAGCGGTGCAACGACGCCAGGCCCGGGGCTTCACTCTGCTGGAGCTGTTGGTGGTGATCTTGCTGATCGCCCTGACGGCCGGCCTGGTGGGCCTGGTCAACCCCGACTCCGGCCCGCGCCAGGCGCGCCAGGAAGCCCAGCGCCTGCTGGGCCTGTTGCAGTTGCTGCGCCAGGAAGCCGTGCTCGGCTACCAGGACTTTGGCCTGCGCATCGAGCCTGACGGCTACGAGGTGCTGCGCCTGGATGACCGGGGCCGCTGGATCGCGGCCAGGGATTTTCGCACTCACCGCTTGCCCGAGACGCTGCGCCTGCGCCTGGAAGTCCCCGAGGCCGGCCCGGCCCTGGGCGCCAGCGGCAACCGCAACGGCCTGCCGCAGTTGCTGCTGCTCTCCAGTGATGAAACCAGCGCCTACACCCTGTGGATCGACTACCGCCAGCAGGCGCTGCTGAGCCTTTCCAGCGACGGCATACAGGATGCGCAACTTGAAACCCAGGACTGATCAGGGCTTCACCCTGCTGGAAGTGATGGTCGCCCTGGCGATCTTCGCCACCTTGTCCATCGCCCTGTTCAGCGCGGTGCAGCATATCGCGCTGAACAGCGCCAACCTCGCCGAGCGCACCCAGGCACTGTGGATCGCCGACAACCGGATGAATGAACTGCGGGCCGGAATGCGTGAAGCCGACTTGCGGCGCACCGAGGAGCGCATCGAATTCGGCGGCCGCAGTTGGTGGCTGTTCAGCGAGATTGAAAGCGCTCCGGACCCTCGCCTGCTGAAGATCCAGCTACGGGTCTCCGCCGAGTCCAACCTGCAACGCGCCCGCCAATACAGTCGCGCGCAATTGCTCGGCTACCTGGAGGCTAGCCCATGAAGCAGCGCGGTTTCACCCTGCTCGAGGTGGTGATAGCCATCGCCATCTTCAGCCTGCTGGGACTGGCCACCTATCAGTTGCTCGACCGGGTGCTGCGCAGCGACCAGCGCATCGGCCTGCATGAACAGCAACTGCGGGCGCTGCAGCGGGCCATGAGTGTGCTCGAACGCGACCTGGTCCAGGCCCGTCGCCAGCCGCTGGTGGACGACCCCAGCCATAGCCAGGCGCTGATCAGCCAGCCCGACGGCATCCGCCTGGTGCGCGGCGGCTGGAACAACCCCCTGGAATATCCACGCAGCAACCTGCTGCAAGTCAGCCACCGCTGGCAGGACGGCACCTGGCTGCGGGAAACCCGTGCCCTGTCCCAGCCCCCGGCCGACCCGGACGCCCGGCAGCGCCCCATCGGTCCCAGCAGCCAGCAACAGCAACTGCTCACGGGGGTGCAACTGACCCGCCTGCGCTTGATCGACGGCCTCGGCCAGGCCCATGAATCCTGGCCAGTGGGCAGCGAAAGCCTGAGCCTGCCGGCGGCGCTGGAGATCGAACTGGACGCGCCGGGCTACCCGCAGGTGCGCCGGGTGATCCTGCTGCCCGGCGGCATTGAACCAGAGGCGCAGCCCGGCAATGAGTAACCCCGGCCGGCAACGGGGCGTGGCCCTGCTCAGCGTGCTGCTGATCACCGCGCTGGTGACCCTGGTGGTGAGCAACATGCTCGCCCGCCAGCGCCTGAGCCTGCACAGCAGCAGCAACCTGGTGCAACAGCAGCAACTTTGGCAACTGGCCCTGAGCGGTGAAAGCTGGGCCCGCCGGCAACTGCTGGAGGATGCCCGCAGCGAAGGCGGCCTGCTGGTGACCCATCTGGGGCAGCACTGGGCGCAACCGGCGCCGGTGTTCGAGCTCGATGGCGCGCGCATCCACATTCAGTTGGAAGACCTCAGCGCCCGGCTCAATCTCAACAGCCTGCGCCAGGGCAACAACCTCAACCTGCGGGCCCGCTACCAGCGCCTGCTGGCCCTGCAAGGCATCAAGGCCCATGACCCGGCGCGGCTGATCGGCCAGAACAATCGCGAGGGCGTGCCGTTGCCCTTGAGCGACCTCAGCCAGCTGCGCCAACTGCCCGAAGTGGACAGCCAGGGGCTGCGCCAGCTCGAACCGCTGGTGGGGGCGTTCGACAACAGCACGATCAACGTCAACACCACCCGCGCCGAAGTACTGGCCAGCGTCGAAGGTATCGACCTGCCCACTGCCCGCACCCTGGTCGACTCGCGCCCGGCCAAGGGCTACCCCAACCTGGCCGCCTTTCTCTCCAACCCGATGCTCCAGGGCCGAGACATCAACCCCCAGGGCCTGGGGGTCAGCAGCCGGCAGTTTCGCGCCACCATCGATGTCGAACAGGGCTCGCGACGGCTGCGCCTGGTCAGCGACCTGCGGCTGATGGACACCAAGAAAGTCCGGGTGCAGCAGCGCACGTTGCTGCCCAGCCCGCCCCCCGATCAATCGAAAACCGAGTGAACCGACATGAGCCAGTGGCTTTACCTTTCCCCTCACGCCAGCGGCGCGGCGCCCTGGCGCTGCTGCTGGTGGCAAGCGGGTGGCCCGTTGCACCAGGGCGACCTGCAACAGGCCGCGGCCGAGCTCGGCCCGCAGCCGCTGACCCTGCTGCTGCCCATGGAAATGGCCAGCCATCACCAGGTCAGCGTGCCGGCGCGCAGCGGCCGCTGGCTGCGCCAGGCGCTGCACAGTGCCCTGGAAGAACAGCTGATCGATGAACTGGAGAGCCTGCACCTGGCCCACGGTCCGCTCAAGGACAAGCGCCATTGCCCAGTCCTGGTGCTCAATCGCCAACGCCTGAGCCACTGCCTGGGGCAGTTGGCGGAGCTGGGCTTGCACCCCTCGCGCATTCATGTCGACGCCGACTGCCTGCCCCAGGATCAGCCTCGGGCCCTGGCCTGGGATGGCCGCTGGCTGCTGGGGGGCAGCGCGCCCCTGCGCCTGGCCCTCGCCGTGGACGAGTTGGGAGCACTGGGCCCAAGACTGCCGGCCGAGCTGATCTGGCAGGGGCCACAACCGCCAGCGCTGGAACGCGCTGGCGCCCTTCACTGGCAAGCCGAAGAACGCCCCTGGGACTGCCTGAGCCAGGGCTCGCAACAGGCCATCGACCTGTGCCAGGGTGAATTCCAGCGGCGCCCCCGGCAGGCCTCGCCCTGGCGCCTGGCCCTGGTGGTCCTGCTGCTGGCCGGGGGCGCGCAGTTGCTGCAGAACGTTGGCCATCGCTGGTACCTGGAACACCAGAGCGAGCAGCTCCAGGCCCGCAGCCTGGCGCTGTGGCAGCAACGTTTTGCCGATGAGGGCCCGGTCACCGACCTGGCGGCGCAGATCCACGCCAAGCAACAGCAGGAGGTGGAGGAACAACCCGGCAGCGCCCACAAACTCTCGCGGCTGGCCGAGCAGTGGAGCCTCAGCCACGGCGCCCTGGCCCTGGTCCACCGCCTGGACTACCAAGCGGGTGAAGGCTGGAGCCTGCAAGTCAGCGCGCCGGCCTTCGCCGACCTTCAACAACTGCGCGAAGGCCTGATTGCCCAGGGCCTGGACGCCAGCACCGACTCCTCCGTACGCGACACCGCCGGGGTCAGCGCACGGTTGCAGATCAAGGAGTGAGGCATGACCCCGCCCGCACTGAAAAGACCTTCCCTGTCCACCCTGCTGGGCCTTGGCCGGCTGCACTGGCAGCGCCTGGCCAAACGCGAACAACGGGCCCTGCAGGGCCTTGGCCTGTTCGGCCTGGTCACCACGTTCTATCTACTGCTCTGGCAACCGCAACTTCAAGCCTTGAAGGATGCCGAGCAACGCTTTATCGAGGTCACGCATTTGTACCAGCAACTTCAGCAACTGCCCGCCATCAGCGCCTCCAGCCCGGCGCCGGCGATTTCCATCGAAGCCTTGCCCGGGCTCCTGGCCCGTTCCAGCAGCCAGGCAGGCCTGAACCTGGAGCGCATGGACCATGAGGCTCCGGGGCGAGTGAGCCTGGCCCTGGAAGGACCGCTGGGCGGCCTGATCGGTTGGGTCGATCAACTGGAGCAGAAGCAGGTGGAGGTGCTGTCGTTTTCCATCGAGGTCAACCAGGACGCCGTGGCCACGGCGCAATTGCAGGTCCAGACCCGCTGAAGCCGGGGCCATCAGCCGAAACCCACGCAACAAAAAGCCCGCCGAAGCGGGCTTTTCTACAGGGGGTTTAATCCCTGTGATCAGTCATCACGACCCAAGATGCCGAACAGCTGCAACAGGCTGACGAACAGGTTGTAGATCGATACATACAGGCTGATGGTCGCCATGATGTAGTTGCGCTCGCCGCCGTGGATGATGGCGCTGGTCTGGAACAGGATGCACACCGAGGAGAACAGCACGAAACCTGCGCTGATCGCCAATTGCAGGCCGCTGATCTGGAAGAACAAGCTGGCCAGCACCGCACCCATCAGGACAAAGAAGCCGGCGGTGATGAAGCCACCGAGGAAGCTCATGTCCTTGCGCGTGATCAGCACGTAGGCCGAGAGGCCGCCGAACACCAGGGCGGTCATGGCGAAGGCCGAACTGACCACTTCGGCGCCGCCCTGCATGCCCAGGTAGCGGTTGAGGATCGGGCCGAGCAAGAAGCCCATGAAGCCGGTCAGGGCGAAAGCCGACACCAGGCCCCAGGCCGAGTCACGGAGTTTGTTGGTGAGGAAGAACAGACCGTAGAAGCCGATCAGCACCACGAAGATGTTCGGATAGCCGACGCGCATCTGCTGCGCGACATAGGCCATCACACCGCTGAACGCGAGGGTAAGGGCCAGCAGGCCGTAAGTGTTGCGCAGGACGCGGCTAACCTCTAGCTGCTCGGCCTGCACGCCGTTGTTAACTGCGTAATCCTGTTCGCGCATGGCGACACTCCTGTTGGGGGAAACATTTAGTGGCAAGGATGATAACAGAGGCTCTGTAAGTCGCGACGCAGAGAGTTTGACAGTGTGTTTCATTCGGGTATTATGGCGCCCGCAACGCGATCTGGAGGTGTGGCCGAGTGGTTTAAGGCAGCGGTCTTGAAAACCGCCGACTGTAACAGGTCCTAGAGTTCGAATCTCTACGCCTCCGCCAAATCTCAACGAGAAAGCCCTGATTTTTCAGGGCTTTTTTGTGTCTGGGGTATTTTTCAGGAAGCACTCCACAAGCGTCGTTACAAAACCATTTAACAACCGTTATAAAACTTCCTTCCTTTGGCGTCCTGCCGAACGAACAACCACCCTCCCCACATACAGTTCGTCGGCTTCCGCTAGCCGGAGCACTCAATCGAAATACTGTATGCACACAGAACGATCTCCCCGCTTTCCCTTAATCAATGCGTAACAGACGATTGACTTGCGCCCACTGGACAGAATAATCAGTCCGCTATAGTTTTGCGCTCCCACCAAGGAGGAAGCAAATGGCCATCGAAATTGGAGCAGCTGCACTCGAGGCACTCAAGATCTTCAATAGCCCCACCGGATACCTCATTGACGCATTCGAAAAATCGGTGAGTGATCGCCTTGAGCCAGTTGAGATCGAGGAGCTGCGCATCGAGGCCGAGCGCAGGGAGCTAGAAATGCGCATGTCCGAGGCTGAGGCGCGAGTAGCCCAAGAGCTGGCTATCGCGCGGCGTATCGAAACAGCCCATGAAGTGGAAATGACAGAATATTTCGATTATTCGGGCAAGGGTCACGCCGGGGTGAGAGCCGACGGAGAAGGCTTCAGCGCCGGAATAGGAGCCTCTGGCCGAAAAGTGAGCAAACGCAAATTCGTTTTCAAAGGCGGCCCAGCATTTGCTGAAGTTGAAAAAAATCTCGAGCAGACTCAGGTTACTGCGGACGCTTAGACTCGCGCGTCTTTGAAAAACAAGCTCCAGTAATGCAGCAGTAGCGTTCAAATCAACCTAAGGGCCGTGCAATCAGCGGCCTTCTCCTAAAATTTCGTCTAATACAGTTCATCGAGCTCCGTCCATAAAGACAGGAAGCTTTCGAGCAGTATCAGCCCCCCATACTCCATACATCTCGTCGCCTCAAATCGCAGGCCTGCGAAACCTCGATTACTGTATGTACATACAGCACTGGATTTGAGGTAGTACCGTGCACACCGAAGACGACACAGCCGATTGGCTGGGCATCCCCACGCCCCTGGAAACCTGCAAACAGCACATCCTGCTGCTGGAAAATGAAGTGGCGGAACTGAACCTGCAGTTGCGCGTCGCTCGGGAAAACATTTTCAAGCTAGTCAACATGCAGGCGCAGACAGAGAAAGACCGCGACGAGGCCCTAGCCCGGCTGCGGGAAAAGGCCGGAGAAGCTGCAAGGTTACGAAAGCAAGTCAGCGACCTTGAACTGAGTGTTCGGAGCAAGGACCTAACAAATGAGGATCTTCGTCGACAGATCCCCCACGAAGGCCGTAGAAAGCTAAGCTCAGAGCAACCGAGGACAAAGCCATGTGCGGAAGACTTTCACAATACCGCGGCATCCATGACTTCGTCGTAGCCCTGAGCATGCCCGGGGCTCTAATCAATAACGCAGGCGATCAGCCCCTGGGGCGCTACAACGCTGCGCCGACAATGCAGCTAGCCCTCTTCCACGTCGCCGACAACACACTGACGCCGTGCGCTGGGGATGGAGGCCGCATGGGCCACTGATCGCGCCGCGCCGATCAATGGCCGGGTCGAGAAAGTCGCGCACGGGCCCTTCTTCCGCCAGATCTGGCCGCACCGGGCCATATGCCCGATCGACAACTGGTTTGGGTGGGCAGATGAAGGCGGCCCAAAAAGCAGCCCTATCTGATCCGCCACCGCGACGGCGACGGCTCTCCGATTCTCTGCGCTTCGATCGGAGAGCTTCCGGCCCCAGACCGGAGTGAACACGACGGCTTTGTGATTATCACCGCTGACGCACAGGGCGGCATGGTCGATATTCACGACTGCCGCCCGGTGGTCCTGGCGCCGGACCTGACCCGGGAATGGCTCGACCCTACGACGCCGAAGGAGCGCGCCGAGCAGATTGCTTTGCACCAAGGAAAGCCCGCCGATGCCTTTGAGTGGTTCAGGGTTAACGCCGCCGTCGGGAATGTAAGGAATCAGACAGCAGAACTGATCGAGCCCGCGCGGCAATAATGACAGGTTAACATCCAAAGCGGATACGGGTTTTCTATAACATACACCCTAATTAATATACTGCATCTACAGGGTAGTTCCTTAGTCGCTTAGACACATAGCAAGCAGTAATTTCGAAACCATGTTTCAATTATACAATTGCTCCCGGCCAAGCTTTCGATATAGTAAGAATTTCATCTCTGGCTTTTGAGAATTGCTTGGACTCTTCAAAGGCACGAGCAAACAAAACTAGCTTATCTTTAGCACCAAGGATAAGTGGTCCGGTTTGCGCCACAAACTCTGGGCAGGATTCCGGATAGATCTTCACAACCAACCCCTGCATATAAAGACGATAATATGCAATTTTTATTCTCCCTCCAGCCAGTGGAACCTCATCCTCATCATAGGTTGGAGAATAATTGTGAGTCACCCCAGAGTCACTCATTTGATCAAGTATCATCGGATGATAATCAAAACTACCCGAATCCCCATTTAATATCATCTGACCGATCCGATCCAAATCCACTCCTTCGCGAGGCAGAAATGCAAACTCTTTAATTTTACTTTTCAAGCACCTCCACAGTATGCTCAAGAAAAAGAGCCTTAGCGCCTTAGAGTCAACACCTTCAAGCCCTCGAAAACCAAAGCCAGATCCAGACAGAGGTGGAATATCATAGTCTGAAGCTTCAAGACTCGGAAGACCATTCCATCCACTCCATACCAACTTATGCTTTCTCAACTCATCGATTCCACGAGTGTCAATTCTCGAAAGAATTGACTCACCATCATCAATAACCATTTGGTGATCAAACCAGCTCGTGAATCTTCTAATTGGCCTTTGACCTCGCCCCGCCTCTATAAACCTATCTCCTTTCTTATCAGGAGAAGTCAACGCGAGTGGTATAAGATGAGACTTTGCGAATTTACCTTCAACTCCCAACAGAGCACATACACCTGTTTTGGGTACTGGATTGGCACGCTGGTGTTTGCGTTTTTTACTGGCCATAAACTTCTCCATGTCATGATGGCCGTAGCATAAAATGCGCCCCCTCAAAAACGCTAGTCCCCTCTTTCACAGCAGTACTCATATTTCGCCGCCAGCTTTCGCCACCTCACTTTTCTAGAGTGCCATATACCTGCTCACACATCATTCCTCTGTTCCGGCGTTGATCAGCATCTGCTGCCAAGTCTCCCACTCGTTGGTCAGAGCGCTTGAACAGGTCGGCAAGCACCAAGACTGTGCGGGTTGCTGCCTGGCTTGCGGCGGCAGTGCAGGAGTTACTGCGGCCCTGGGCAGCGAGACGACTGGCGAGGTCGTCGACTGTACGCTGCAAGCTCCCAGCAGCAGCGCGAGCGATAACAGCGTCAGCGATTGCACTATCGATTTTCCGTTGTCCATCTTGTACCGCCTTATTGATTGAGTTCTGCCTGGCCAGCTCCTTGCCGCGCTCCTCAGCTTCAGCCAGGCCCCAGGCCTGTTGGTCGCCAGCATTCCGGTTGCTCCAGCGCATTTGCCATTCGGCACCCTTCACCGCCTTGCCGTGGTCGTAGGCGCGGAACAGAGCCCAGGCTTCCAGACCGGCCAGCAGTAAGGCAGCCAGAGCAATTCCGCCAATCTTCAGCGCCAGGGTGTTCATGCCAACACTTTCAGCGCCAGGTCATAGAGGGCCTTGCGATCAGCCGCGCCATTCGGCACCCGGCCCGGCTGCCCGGTGTTGATGATGCTGGCGATATCCTGGTTTCGGCCGGCGTCGGCCAGTTCGTTCAGGCCATGGGTGACCACCACCAGGCTGCGGACTGGCCAGCAGCGCGGTAGTTGTCACGACCGGTGAGCTGGATCAGGCCACGACCACGAAACCGCCAGCCATCACCTAGCTGCAGGTTGCCATTCCGGCCGGCATAGGCGTCGTTTGCAATTGCTTCTGGCTTCCTAGCCAGGGCAATGGCCTTGGCATTCGGCTTTCCGTCGGTACCGCGGTATCGACTCTTTCAGGTGTTCGCCATGGCCTCGGCGCTGTAGTTCAGGTTCTCGACCATCCGCGTCAACTGACCCGATTCATGCCCGACCTGGGCGATGAACGCAGCCCTCCGCACCGGGGAGTTGATCTTGAAGCGCGTCATTGCTGCATTTAGCGCAGGTACAAAAAAGCCCGCGACTTGGCGGGCTTGGGGGAGGTTCTGCAGCAGTAGCTGTTCTGTGAATGGCATGGAGTTTCCTCAGGCAAAAAACCCGCTCGGCGGCGTGTGGTTACTCGCTCTTGGGTGCTGGCGGTGCAGGCGGCTCATCAACTTTCGGCATGTTCAAGCGCACGTCGATCCAGCTATTGAGAGGAACATCCAGCGGAACCCAGCGACCGAGGATCACTTCGCCGTCATCAGAAAGGGCCCAGCGTTGCTTGAAAAGCTTCACCGTGATAACGCCGTGCTCGTCCTGCTCACTTACAGCTCCAACTTATCGACCATACGGGGTTTTATACGCTTACCCAGGCCAAAGCGGTTTTCAGTGCAGATGCCGTAGGTAATTCAGGCTGGGTTGTTGGTCCAGGCCTGTTTCATCGTCCCATCCCAGATTCTCGAGTAGGTCCTGGTCACCGGGTCGTAGTTGCTGGGCGCCTGCCACTTGCGAGCCCTACATCTCACCGTTACAGCAGGAATGTTGCTGAACTAGTTGGTGTTCTGATTCGGGGGAATGCGGCGTACTCGAATCTGCCAACCTGACGATGCAGGCGGCAGGCCAATTCGCCGAGAACGCTCGTGGCATATAGGAGTCTTGCCGCTCACAGCCTTGACCAAGATTTGCTGATAGGCGCCGCCATCGGTGGCTACATCGATCGTGCACTCAATTCGATAGCCGTTGACGTTACCTTCGTTATCCTGAGCCTGCAGCGCCGGCCAGGCCATGCGCGCCCGTACCGCGGATAGCTGAGTGTTGTTGATCGACAGCACCCAGGGTGCACCGCTGCGCAGTTCGATGTTCAGCGAGGTTTAATTCTCAACTGATGGGATACCTGGTAAGTAGTCCTGATCAGCAGTCCCCGGCCGCCATTCCCACTTCACGGTGGTGAAGTTGTAGGAGCGGCTGGCATCCTGGATTGGTGTGTTATCCAAGTAGATGTCGCGTGCTGTTGGCGTGCCTTCGAACTCGCCCTCACCTACTGCAATTAGTATCTTGGCCAGGTTGGTCGAGCGCGGCCTGTCAGCAGCCTCATAAGACATTTTCGGCTTTTTCTGGTCGCCCTTGGCGCCATGAATTTCGATGGTTTGTACTGCACCCATACTTTCCTCCAGGCAAAAAAAAGCCCGCGGATGCGGGCTTAACGATTGACTGTACGTGAGTCTGGTCGTGAACAATAAGTATGAAAGTATTTCGAAAAATTGAGCGTGAAGACAGAAATATCCAATGCCGCTTGGTCCCCAAAAGTCAACGCAAGATCACCTGCGAGATCTGCATCACGAAGCAGAGTGCGCTTCGTAACTGAACAGGAGATATCCCGTTCGCTTTCGACTACTAAGCCCTCGATTTCCAGAAGACTGTCGATGATGAATGTCCCTTCCCTATCCGTTAGAAGCACCACAAAACGGCAGTCACGAGCCTCTTTTGCACTCAAAATTTGACTCTTTAGCTGCCAGTTTTCTAGTTGAGAATCGATTTCTGGAGACTTGCGAACATAGAATGCGCGCTCAAACAACTGATTTGGCATGATGACCCTCCGAGTAAGAGTCTATCTAAACGCCCCGAGCCTAAGCATTCAAGCCTTATCTTCCGCATAGATCGATGCCGAGATGATCGCCCCACCCCACCGGCGCTCACTGACTCAGATCGGGACCGGATTACCGCTGGCCGTGGTGTTCTTAGCGCTGCCGAAGGCGTAGGAAGGAATGTTCTCAGGAGAGGCACGTTGCTTGAGACCGCCCTGCTGGGGGCTAAGCATCTGGATTACGCCGCCAGCGATAAGTCCAATGCCGGCCAGGGTCAGATAAAGCGCAGTGCCCGGGAATACGTAGGAGATTGCCAGCAACACCACACCCACCGCGGTCTGCAAGACACCGCCACGCTTACTTCCTTCGACAACTGGGACTATTCGAATCTCACGAGTGCCACCCGGATCAAAACCTTCCTCGCCATCATTTTTGCGATTGCGGAACACTGCAAAGCGCATACCCAAGGCTGTGGGGCGCTTACGGCGATGAGCTGCTAAAGGCTATCTGGGCGAAATCTTTTCCTGAGGCACCACTGCCTATCGCCCTCTCTCCAGAGGAGTATTCTAAGAGGTTTGGCGGCACCGACACTTAATCTGCATTGAAATTACAGCATCTTTGACTGCATGAGCGGAGATAAAGATGTTGCCATCCAGCGCCATCACCCAGAGTGGTAATCCGTTTTTATCGTTTGCGTCACTACAAATCGCTTTATTCATAACTTTTTCCTGCGGCCCTGCCGCGCCATGTTGATTACTGTGCATCTTTGTGCCGGAGGACCAAGCACACTCGGTCCAGCCAAGGCCCGCCGAACAAGATGATCTCACTCGGGCGCCCGTACAAATGGTGCAGCAGGAAAGGTCCAGGGCCAAACACCTCCGCACCCTCGTCCGGTAGCGCTGGATCTGTGCCGAGGTAAATCCCGGCATGATTCGGGCGTGCAGTCCGGTCCACAGCCATAACCATCATGCCCCTGCGTTGAGGCTAGTCCACTCGGTAAAAAACGGCTGCCTCATAGGCCCGCTCGTAGAGGCTGGGCCCGTCAGCCTTCTCCCACCAGCCGCCCTCCCGCTTGAAAGCTTCGAACTCAAGCCCCCCATTCCCGCTTGTACCAGTCGGCACAGACCTGCCAGCAATCCCAGGCACCGTGCACAAATGGCCGGCCCAGCAGAGGCGTTCAGCACCATCCGTAAGTCGCCCTCAGGCCATGACAGGATGTGCCACGGCAAGCCCATGGCCTCGCACATAGCCAGATCCCGCGGGGTCGACCTACAAGCTCACCGGGCAGCTTGCCGAACTTGAAGCGATGCTCGACACCGACGATGAAAGCTTCAAGAAGGCTCTGCACAACACAATTGGTGCGATCCAGGGAGAGTTTGGAATAAAGGCCGAAGGCATAGTGAAGCGTCGGCGAAACGTGGAAAGCGACATCCCCGCAATCGACGCCGAGATCGATCGTCTAAACGAACTAAAGCGGATCAAAAACAACAAGGTCGAGACACTGAATGAACTGCTGCGTCGAAACATGGAGGCCGCCGAAATCAAATCAATTAAGTGGCCGCTGTTCACCATTACGCTCGCCTTGGCACCAGAAAAGGTAATCATGGATAAGGAAGAAGATATTCCACACGACTTCCTCAGTACTAAGACGGTATTCACGCCGGACAAGAAAGCCATTGCTGCCAGCCTCAAGGATATCCGCGATCACAACGAGGTCGTACGCAAGCGAATAGCCGCCGGCGAGGGCGCAGTGGCGGAACTCCTGGAAGAACCAATCTGGTCCCACTTGGAGCGCGGCGAAAGCTCCATACGCATCAAGTGAGCCTCCACAGCTCTGTAGGAAAAGTGGCGATATGGCGGCGGCCATACGCATCGGGCCAGTTCAGCCCGCACTCAAGCACGCACTTCACTTAAGGATGAGCATCATGAACGATGATTTGAAGCAGTCAGGCTCTACTACAACCTCTCAGACCACCACCTCGCTGGAGCAGGTGAAAACCGGAAGGGTCTTGGATTTCACCTGGGCACCTAACGCCAACACCACGACCACCACAGTTTCGGCGGATTTTATCGACTACCGGGTCGATACCGCCCAGGGCAGTCCCACGGGAGACAGCCACTCCATTGCGCGCTTTACCTATGTCCAGGGCAAAGGTGGCGGCCAGATCAGCCAGCTGTTTCTCGAGGAGATGCGTGCCGGTGTACGGGCCAACACCCAGATCGGGCTGATGGTCGGACGCAAGTGGGTTCTGGACCCCAACGGCGAGGTCTCGGGCAGCATCGGCACCTATGTGGTCGAACAATTCGATGACATGCGCGCCAGTGTCAATTATGTCGGTTCCTTCGCCCGGGTCTTCGCCGACCCCAGGATGGTCAGCTACCACGCCGGGGGCCATGTGCACCCCAATGTTTCGATCACCGGCAGCAGGCCTCTGACCATGGCGGATTCAGGCAAGTCGATCCTGGTCATTAGTGACACCGACGTCACGCTGACGATTGGTGACGATGTGACTGAAGGGTTCAAGGCCACGCTAATCCAGGCCGCCGCCGGCAAGATCAACATCGCGGTGTCGAGCAGCCACATGATCTACAGCAACGCAGGGGGCCGCACGCGCACGCTCAACCCCCTGGATGAATTGGAAGTCAGCACCTTCCCATTCGGCCCGGTGTACCTGGCCTTTCGTGTCAGACCTACTGCATAACGATCTGTCGCGCGCCGGCTGAGCCTTCACTCAATGCCGGCGTCGTACTCACATCCGAGCCACCGACAAACCTGGTCGACGATACCGGCCAGCTGCATCGAAGATTCTAGGCCATGGCCAAGACCAACGCGGAATTGCAACAGCAGAAACGCGCCAAGGAGAGGGCGTTGCTCGAGCGGATCGGCGCTAAGCAGCCTACAGCAACGACTGAGCAGCCGAGGTAGCAGAGGTAGTGGATGAATTCGATAACGCTCCACGGTTGCCACTAGCAACACTGCCAAGATCAGCCATAGGCGCCAAGCAAGTGTTGTGGGCCACAACACTTCCCCAGGACCGGAATCTGCTGAGCGCTCCGGCTTCGAGATAACTACGTCTATTGACAGGTACCGAAGTAGTTCTTGTTGCCCTGTTTCTTATATGAGAAAGCGTGGCATGACTTAGAGGGCCTCGCGTTGGTGGGTTTATCATAAATATAAACAGTCACATGCACATCCTCCGAAAAAGGAACTGAACCCCCTTTATGCCATAGGTCTTTCTTGAGGTAGAGATTTTTACCTTTCGGATCCTTAGTCTTGTAAGCACTGGAAATTTCTGTCTTTACTGAGTTCTCCAGGGTCGCCTTAATAGTGGTTTTATTGCTATCTGGAGACTTTATATTACGTTGATCTTCTGTGAGTGGAGTCGGCTCCCAAGTATTACAAGGATCGGATGTACAAAGGTATACATCCGCTAGAGCATAACTAGAAAGAACAGATAGACTCAGCACCGAGGCAAGTGGAATCAAACAGGCTCGTAGTTTTTTCATTGGTATCCCTCCCAATGGGAATTTGCTAGATATAACTGTGAAAAGTGGCCAATTCCTACCCTGCACTGAATGCCTCCTGGCACGCTGAAGTAAGAACTGAGATAGACCTTAGACCGGCCAGGGGAATTAGCAAGCTAGCAATCGCAGCGTCCACGGTAGTGGCCTAATAAAACTGGACACCTGCAACCTGAACCTATTTCACTGCCCGCCAGCATTTCCAGGGGGCAACTAACTCCCTTTAGTTATCCCTTCTTACCAGAAGGAACTGAGAGAGCACGCTGAGCGAGCGCTGAAGGCAGGTGTCCCCCCGGCTTCTGCCGTATGCCCCCCCGGAGCTCGGCATCGATACTGGCAATATCAAGACCAATGCCACTACCACCTTGCCCATTATCAGCAGTAAGGTGTTGCCCCTCTCAAAGCCAAGGAGCGGTGATGTCAATCAGAAGCCTCAGGAAAAACCTTCCCGCTGACCCAGACAACAACGGCTGGGTACTCGGCTGGGCAGTGATGAGGGACGCACCCGGATCATGGCAATTCGTCGCTATCTACGCCGATAAACCTACCGCCGAAGCGCAGGCTAGACGTCTTGGTGGGTGGTATGTCGTCGAATACGGTGCCCATCAGCCTGGTACTGAAAAATTCATTGGCGGCTCTGCACCTCCGCAATAGCGGGCCGATTTTCCTCGGCCAATCCCCTGCGGCACGGACCCGGCCCCGGCTCAAGTGAGCCCGGATTTTTCCCCTTTGTGCCGCCAATCAGCGCCCCGGATCTCGCGCCCGCATCCCCCCTGTATGCCGTGTTTACGGTCCCTATCCTGCAGGTGGTGCATCTGCATCAGCCGTGCAACGGCGCACTGACGCGCTGCAAGCCTGTCGTGCCCGCTGCTTCGGGTGCAGGTTCGCGCTCTGCCCCGCCAGCCATCCTTTTGCTCGGGGATAGTGCATGCCGAATTGATCACCGCGCAGGTAGTTACGCCCCGCAAGACGTCTAGCAGTAGAGAGGCTCACCCTCTATAACCACCAACAGCTTGATTGCTAAAAACATCCTGTTTTTATCGTATTCCCGAATGCCCCGTTTAATAGGGACAACTATTAAACCCAACTCAAAACTACATCCACATTAAAAATATGCTTGCTACAGTGTAAGTAGCCAAAGCGCAGCAACCGCCATTCAACCTTTACATAAAAGTGAATCACCCTATCGGCAACAACGCTCGTTGCTGCAGTGATATTTGGCCCGCGACAGCTGTTGCAATTGTTTCAACAAGCTTCACCCCAAACCACGAAAATAGACCCAGCATCAAGCAACATCGATTGGCATGCCACACAACCCACAGGCCATTCAACAGCACTAAGGAAAGCAGACAAGAATAATTGCTTGATATATCCCTAGTTCATTACTTGTCGAACAAAATACAAGACATCCACCCGCCAATGGTGGATATCGAATTATCTTGATTGAAAACTTTTACCCTAACAGGAGATTACTATGAGACCGGTCCAGAAAATCACCGTTAACAACAAAGGCGGCTACGTATTCAACTTCTCGGTCCAATGGCTGGGCAGCGACGGCAGGTGGGTGACCTCCGAGTGGAATAGCGGCAACTATCCCGTGGCGACCTCGCGGACAACTCCCGACCTCAACACCATTGGGGTTCCGGCCAATGCGTTGGCGGTCACGGTCTATGGACACGCCGTGGCCGGGACTTCCGGTCAGGGAACGCCGTTTGTCGCGTTCGCGGCTAACGGTCAGATCGCCACCTATGACGCTGTCGGTACCACGTTCATTGGCTTTGCAATCAACTTGATCGAGTAGACCGCAACCTTGTCCCGATGATGCCTGGTGCCAATGCTCCATGGAGGGTTGGCGCCAGCGCATTTCATCGACCGCATGTTTCATGCCGCCATCCCCCAACTGGACATCACCATGAGAAAAGTCGAGCGCATTGGCTGCCTCAACAATGGCATCTTCATCATGAACTTTTCGATTCAGTGGTTTGATTCGAAGGGAAGCTGGCATACCTCGGCCTGGAACAGCGGCAACTTCAACAACGGCCTGTACAAGGTAAGCCCGACACTTTCGTCGCTCGGAGTTCCAGCCGATGCGATCGGGGTGGCCCCTTATGTTTGTGCAGTGCTTGGAACAAGCAATCGAGGGACGCCCCTGGTGCAGTCGGCAGATAACGGCAGGCTGGCAGCTTACGAAGTGACAGGAACGACCCTGGACTTCAAGGTCCAGCCTCTGCCGTGGAGGAACTGGGCACAGAACATCGTTCATACAATGTCGATCGATGGGGAATATTACTTCTCACCGACGAACCTGGTTGAACTCCAGGCCATCGTCAGCCAAGCCGTACTGGCTGGCGCGACTGTCCGCGTTTCCGGCCAGCGGCACGCGCAGCCGGCCCTGGTGGCCGAAGACAATCGCCTCGCGCCGAACCCGGCGCGCTGGCTGATCGACCTCTCCTGCTACAAGGACCTGGGGCCCGAGGGCAATCAGTCCATCGTCCTGCACCCCTCCGAAACCAGGGTCACGGTGAACACCGGTGTGCGCGAGGATGCGCTGGATGCGTTTCTGACGGGCCACGACATGATGCTCAAGACCGTGACCGCCGGCGGTTTTTTCAGCCTTGGCGGGATGACCGCGGTGGACGTGCACGGTGCCACCATCAACGCGCCGATCTTCGCGGAAACGGTCTCGGCGTTCAGCATCATGGGCCCGGATGGCCAGGTAAGGACCCTCGACACACAGACTCCGGCGGTGGATGGCTGGTCGCCCCTGCAGTTCGCCCGCGTCTCTCTGGGGGCCCTGGGAATCGTCACCTCGGTCACCGTGGAGGTGATGCCACGCCCCTGGGCCACGACCTTGAAATCGGGCAAGGAGGGCAACATCACCTGTACCGATCAGCAGGCGTTCATTGCTCAATTCAAGACCCTGCTCGCCAGCCATGACCGCGTTGAGTCCTTCGTCAATCCGTACACCCACAACTTCCTCATCCTGTGGTGGGACCTGGTTTCGTCCCCAGCGACGAAGATTCCGAACCTGCAGGCAAGCGTTCCCGATGCCTGCGCCATGGCGCAAGAAAACATCTTCGGCGCGCCCTACTTGATACCGATGGAGCCGATCCTCGAACCGCCCCTGATTGCGGCGCAGTATCTTGGAAACAAAAAGGCGGCCAACGCGATCATCGATGCGGGCTACCTCACCATCGAAACGCTCTTCGATCAGGCTGCGGCTGTCTACTCCGACTTGTGGCTGACCCGGGCGTCGCGGGTGATCTTCATGTCTTATTTCATCGAACTCCCGGCACTCGATGATTCAGGGCTGGGCAAGGCCTGGCAGGGTCTTGACGCGGTCATGGAGCGCCTCAAGCGTTCCAGCGACTTCCTGCTGGTTGCCCCCATGGAGTTCCGCTTCGTCCGTGGTGGCGACAGCGCACTGGCCGGAACCTACACCGAAACCCCCAGCGCGACCTTCGTCAATCTGGACCTTATCGGTTACGTACCGGCCGTTGCGGGGGCTGAATACCCCCAGCTCCTGCTGCACTTCTTCGCCGACATCGAGCGCGCCTGGGTGGCCCTGGGAGGAATGCCGCACACCGGCAAGATGTTCGGTTTCTACGACCCGAGCCGCCCCGCTGGAACATTTTCGCCACCGTTCAATCCGGCGTTCCTCAAGGATCTGGCGACGCGGCGCGGTGCCAGAATCAAGGCCTTCGATTCCTACCGCAGAAGCTGCGATCCACAGGGTGTGTTCCACAACCGTTTCGTAGCGGCGCTGTTGGGCGACACGCCCCAGTAGAGCAGCCCCGCCAAGGAAAGCGTCCGGTGCCTGATCTACAGTTGAAGCAGGCATTGAGGACATGACCATGTGCGGGCGCCTTTCCCAGTACCGTGGCATTCATGATTTCGTGGCGGCCTTGAGCATGCCCGGGGCCCTGGTCAACAACCTGGGCGAGCAGCCCCTGGGACACTACAACGGCGCACCGAGCATGCAACTTGCCCTGTTCCATGTCACCGCTGGCAGGCTTTACGCCGACCCGGTGCGTTGGGGCTGGAAGCCGCACTGGGCCAAGGATCGAGCCCCACCGATCAATGCCAGGGCCGAGAACGTGGCCCACGGCCCGTTCTTCCGGCAGATCTGGCCACACCGGGCCATCTGCCCCATCGACAGCTGGTTCGAATGGGTCGACGAAGGTGGCCCGAAGAAGCAACCCTATCTGATCAAGCACCGCGACGGTTCGCCCATCCTCTGCGCATCCATTGCACAGCTGCCCGACCCGGACCAGGGCCGCGGCGAGCACGACGGCTTTGTGCTCATCACTGCCGCCAGCACCGGCGGCATGGTGGACATTCACGACCGGCGACCAGTCGTCCTGGAACCCCGGCTCGCCCGGCAATGGCTAGACCTGAGCACCTCGAAACAGCAGGCCGAGCAGATGGCCTTGTCCCTGGGTGAGTCAGTCGAGCGTTTCCAGTGGTTCAGGGTGAGCCCCGCAGTGGGCAACGTGAAGAACCAAGATCCCGGGCTGATTGCCCCCCTGGAGGCCTGAGCGGTCAGCGTCCACTGCCGCCGCCCCGCCCTCCTCTACACCTTCAGTACAGCGAGCGGCCGCCATTGGTCCGCGGGCTCCGGCTTGGGAATTTTCTGACAAGCTGCTCGGCCTCTCCTCAAAGACTGAAAGTTAATGTCAATGTAATATTTTCACCAGAAACCAGACACTTAATACCTCAACAAAACCACATCAAGTGCAATGTTCTCCTCACCCCAGCCTTCGAATCCGCGACACAAAGTCAGTTCCTACCAGCAGCAAGGCCAGCCACGATGAACCGCACAACTTCCCCCTCAAGTGCCCTTGCATTTGTTGCATCGATCTATATGTATTGCCTCACTGCACAAGCCGTTACTATTACAGCGACCGGCAGTGAATATGAGCCGGCAGGTATTCGTTACTTCTTTACCGTCGATGACTGGAACAGTTTCAGCTCAGGTGAAAGTTGGTGCCGCTATCAATCCCCTGACATAAATAATTGCAGCTTACATATTTATGGATTGAGATCACCTGGAAGCAGCTCCTACATGGTCTCAAGCTTATATTCTTGGTATTACATGCCAACGACCTCCAGGACCATGGGCCAACTTTATAACCAAATGAACAGCAAAGGCTTTTCCACCCCATTCAAGGGGTCGATACTGGTCCCAAAAAATATAAATCCTCCGATCACAAACCCCATCTGCATCAGCTTCGCCAGATCTTTTACCGGCCCCAATCTCGGCGGAGCCATTGGGCCTGTAGGGCCCTGCGCCCGAGTCATTCCCCCACCACTCAAATGTGAAATCCATGGCAACAGCACGATCGACCACGGAACCCTGAGCGACGATAAGGTCGATGGGCACACCGCCTCCACTCAGCTGGTTGTCGAGTGCACAGGCATCAGCAGCATCAATATTTCGCTGGCCGATGTCGGCGTGAATGGCATTCGCCTGAGGGACGACCGCAGCCTCTATTCGATGATAAGCATCAACAACAAGACCGTGGATGCCCACGGCGCATTGTTCGCTATCGATAACAACCTCCTGCTCAATGTGTCCTCCCAGCTTTCAAAGAAAGGCGAGCTGGCCCCAGGCACTTTTTCAGGGGCTGCAGTCCTCAGGGTAAGCCCGCCCTGAAGGCTCGCCCGAACCAGCACTGGCGCATTGGGCACCACAAGCATCGGGGGACGGGCGAAAAAAAACCGGCGAGTCATCGCCGGTTTCATTCACAGCCGCTCGGCAGCACAGGGAAGCACCTTGTTCCCCGGCCCGCCGCCAGGCTCAGTGCGCCGCGTTCAGGGTCAGGCGCATCTGGCGGTTCACATCCTTGTACAGCAGGTAGCGGAAGCGACCCGGGCCACCGGAGTAGCAGGCCTGCGGGCAGAAGGCGCGCAGCCACATGAAGTCGCCAGCCTCGACCTCGACCCAGTCCTGGTTCAGGCGATACACCGCCTTGCCTTCCAGCACGTAGAGGCCGTGCTCCATGACGTGGGTTTCGGCAAACGGAATCACGCCACCGGGTTCGAAGTTGACGATGTTGACGTGCATGTCATGACGCATGTCACTCATGTCGACGAAGCGCGTGGTGCTCCAGCGGCCTTCGGTATCGGGCATGATCCGTGGCTCGATGTCCTGCTCGTTGGTCACGAACGCGTCCGGGTACGGCACGCCATCAACCTTCTGGTAGTGCTTGCGGATCCAGTGGAAACGCGCCTCGGTGCCGCTGGTGTTGCGCAGTTTCCAGTCGGCGGCCGGCGGGATAAAAGCATAGCCACCGGGCTTGAGGACGTGAACCTGGCCCTGCAGGGTCAGGTTGATCTCGCCTTCGACCACGAACAGCACCGCTTCGGCGTTCGGATCTTGCTCGGGCTTGTCGCTGCCGCCATTGGCGCCGACTTCGACGATGTACTGGGAGAAGGTTTCGGCAAAGCCGGACAGCGGCCGGGCCAGGACCCACATGCGCATGTTGTCCCAGTGCGGCAAGTGGCTGGTGACGATGTCACGCATCACGCCCTTGGGAATCACCGCGTAGGCTTCGGTGAACATCGCGCGGTCGGTCAGCAACTCGGTCTGCGCCGGGTGGCCGCCGTGGGGCGCGTAATAGGTGGTTTTGGACATGGAGACTCTCCTCATTGTTGTTTTGCTGCCCGGCGTACGAGCGGCGCCGGGGTAAACAAAGCTGCAGGTCGAGGCGCCCGGGCAAGGCGCGAACCGCTACTGGCGACCACGATATCCAGCCGCGCCTGCATGCACAAATTAAATGTTGGAATCCGTATTATTCATTTATTGAATGCGAGATACCTCTCAGCCAGCGGTCTCCTGGGCCAGGACCTGGGACAGCACCCGCGCCAGGGCCTTGACCATCGGGTCCGCCACGGGGCGATGCAGCAAGGCCACCTCAAAGGCATCCACCGACGGCAGCACGGTGTTCTTGGGCAACACCCGATGCTCCGCGGTCACCGCCCGCAGCGGCAACAGGCCGATGCCCATGCCGTCGGCGATTGCCGATTGCAGGCTGGTGAGGCTGGAACTGGTGAAACTGATGTGCCAGCGCCGGCCAACGGACTCCAGGGCACTGATCATTTCGTCACGGTACACCCCCCGTGGCGGAAAGGTGACGATGGGCAACGGGTCAAGATTGATGCAGGGGTTCCTGGCGCTGTCCACCCAGCAGGTCCTTTCTGGCCAGCAGACCAGCGCCTCACGGCTGTTCTGGCGTTGTTTGAGCAATACCAGGTCGAGTTCGCCCCGGTCGTAGCTGGCACTCAGGTCACGGCTCAGGCCGCTGGTGACTTCCAGCTTGACCTGGGGATAGCGCCGGTTGAAGGCCGCCAGTTGCTCGGTGGTACGTCCGGCTGCAAAGTCATCGGGAACGCCGATGCGCACCGTCAGCACCACCGTGGCGCCGGACAGCGCCTCAGCCATTTCGTCATGCAACGCCAACAGGCGCCGTGCATACCCCAATAGCGTCTCGCCGGCATCGGTGGGCAATACATCGCGGTTGCCACGCTCCAGCAGGCGATGCCCGACCATGTCCTCTAGACGGCGAATCTTCTGGCTGATGGTGGACTGGGTGGAATGCAGGCGGCTTGCAGCGGTGGTGAAGCTGCCGCAGTCGGCCACGGTGACGATGGCCCGCAACAGGTCGAGGTCGAACAGGCGACCATTGGGTTTCTCAATATCACTCATGGGGCTATCTGTTTTCTGAATGCACCTGAGCTTTCTACCGGTTCTTGCCCCAGCTGACAAACTGCCGCTCGACAACCGCTGCTTCGGCTCGCCTCTCCTCACTGACAGTGATTTCGAACAGCCCCCCAAGCTCGAGAGAAAAGTTTCCATGGCCCGCAGATGGGTGATGTGTATCAAGATATGACGGAGTAGGATGAGGCTCCACTTTCCTCGATCCTGGGCCCAGGTCTGGAGCTGCTGAACATGAAGTTGCACTGCATCAGAGTTTTCTTGATAAGCACCGCCCTGCTACTGAGCGCCTGCTCGGGAACCCCACCCACGACTCACTCCTGCTACTCGGACAACTGCCGCCTTGGCGGCGGTATGACCAAGCTCAACGTCAATGGCGGCAACTCCTTGAGCAACAGCTTCAACCAGTACGGCGACAGCCTGCTGCACGATTGACCCGCGTGTGTTGCAGGCAGCGCCTGATCCTCGGCGATCAGGCGCTTGCGCCTGGGCCTGCAAATCACGCCTCGCTGAAGCGCTCAGGCCAGCACCTGCCGGTGACCATCGGCTCATCCCTTGTTCTTGTTTTTCGCCCCGCCCTGGCGCGCCTTGAAGCGTGGATTGGACTTGCAGATCACGTAGATCCGCCCGCGCCGTTTGACGATCTGGCAGTCACGGTGACGGTTCTTGGCTTCCTTGAGGGATGACAGGACTTTCATGGGGCACTACTCCTGGAGGGCGATCAACAATGTAATAACATATCTTATTCCCAGATAAGAATAATTATCAACTGAAGATTGCGCAGCCCGCCTGATGCGTTGTCCGGCTTGCCCTTCTTCCTGCACCGCGAACACCGACGGGAAGCCAACGCGAACAGCAACACCTCAGGAGCCCAGCGGAAAAACCGCGCCTCATGGGCTGGCGCACGACCACCGGGGCTGCAGCGACCGGTGAGTCCGGACAACCCGCCGGCGCGGCAATCGCCTGGCACGGCCCAGCCCTGGGGGAAGATTCACCCAGGCCATTCAGGCCATCCGTCACTCTAAAGCCAGGGGAAAAACAGCCGTTACAGTTAATTCCACCCCCACTCAAGGATGCAGTGACATGGAAATCAACAATCGCCCCTTGCCCCCACTGACCAGCGGCGGCAACCACCCTCCCATCACCCTTCCCGTCTCTGATACGCCACCGCCGCCCCTCACCCAAGAGCAGAAAGACGCCCTGGAAAAACTCCGGGACCAGCTCAAGGCACAGCCCCCAGTGGCAGCCACACCGACAAAAACCTCATTGATCGACGAAGTGGTCTGATCCACCAGCACCGGCGGTCACGGCTGTGCAGCAGTCGGGCCGCCGGGTGCCAACAGGCAAACAGCTCACCAACTGCCCGAAGCACCGCCCCCTCCGCTGGATCCGCCGCCCCCGGAAAAACCACTGCCTGAACTGGAACTGGAGCGCGAGCCACTGCTGCCGCTGCTGCCACCCCCGCTGCTCCAGCGAAAGCCACTGCTGCCGGCAAACAGCAGCAGGGCGAGAAAATAAGTGAAGGGCAAAACCGTCAGCCAGCGCAGCCCATCACTCCAGGCGCCCACTGCCGAGCCCAACAGCAGAAGCAGCACCAGCAGCACGCCCAGCCGCCACAGGAACCCCCGGGAACTCTTTCTCCAGGTGTTGCGCATCATTCGGAACAACAGCCAATGAGCGCCCAGCACCAGCAGCACGCTGGCCGGCGCAGCCAGGCCGTAAAGAAAGGTCGCGCTGCCCTGGTAGCGACTGATCAGGGTCAGCAGGGCGATGTACAACAGCAGGCCCAGCACGCCATAAAACACCCGGCGCGCCTGCCAGAGGCCGGCAAAGGTCGCCCCTCCCACCAGCATGCACAGCGGCACCACCAATGATTGCACCAGCCACTCGCGCCCACCCACGCCGGCCACCAGCAATACCGCGGCCAGCAACAGCCCGGCCAGGACTCGGCGCCACCGCCAGCCAGCGGCCAGCATCACCCCGGCCACCGAGCCGAAGACAAACGCCAGCAACAGGGCATAGGCCTCTGGCGGCACCGATAGCGGCGCCGCAGCCGAAGATGCCGCCGGTTGCGGCAAGGTTCCACCGTCAATCAGCAGGATCAGGTCATCCAGGGCGCGGTCGATGCCGCCGGCAAAGTCGCCCTGGCGAAAGGCCGGGGTCAGGTCCCGGGCGATGATCTGCCCGGCCAGCAGGTCGGTGACCTGCCCTTCCAGGCCATAGCCGACCTCGATCCGCACCTGGTGGTCATTCTTCGCCACCAGCAGCAGGATGCCGTCATCAACCCCCTTGCGCCCCAGCTTCCAGGCACGAAACAGCTGGTTGCTCAGGGCCTCGATGCTCTGCTGGCCCAGGTTGGGCACCAGCATCACGGCCATCTGCGTGCCGCGCCGCTGCTCCAGGGCCGCAAGCTTGTGTTCCAGCCGTTCCTGGGTAACGGCATCGAGGGTACCGCTCAGGTCGATGACCCGACGATCCAGGGCGACCTTCACCAGCCCTGGCGGCGCAGGGTCGGCGAACACCTGCGCCGGCAACAGCAGCCCCAGGAACAGCGCCAGCCACAGGCCGCGCCCTTGTTGCCACATTCGCTTGATCATCCGCCCGCTACCCGTGTCGCTCGTCCTGAAGGGGCGAACTTTACCACCGCCGGTGCCAGGCCCCAGGTGCCGCAGTCAACAGTCAATACAAAAACACCGGGCCGCCTATCCGCCCAGCCCGGTTCCCGCCAGGCTGCCGTCGCAGCACGGCAGGCCTCACGCCAGGCGGCTCACGCCGAGGATTGTGGAAGTGCCTGCCGCTGTTCCGGCGCAACACGCTCCTTGCACGCCAGCCCCCAGGCTTGCCAAGCTTGCACTCGCCTGATCGAGCCCCCGACATGACAAGGAACGGCAATGAACCGCACCGAGCACCTGTGCCTGATGGCCCGCTACAACCAGTGGATGAACAGCAAGCTGTACAGCGCCGCCATGGGCCTGTCCGATGCGCAACTGGCTCTGGACCGGCAGGCCTTTTTCGGCTCGATCCTCGGCACCCTCAATCATTTGCTGGCCGGCGACACCATCTGGCTCAAGCGGTTTGCCCAGCACCCGGCGCAGTTTGCGGCCCTGGCGCCGCTGCAGCAGGTGGCCCTGCCAGGGGACCTCAAGAGCCTGCTGTTCCCTAACCTGGGCGGGCTCTGGCAGCAGCGTCAGTGGCTGGACCAGTTGATTCTCGATTTCAGCCAGTCCCTGAACGACATCGACCTGGACAGCAGCCTGCATTACGCCAACACCCGCGGCGTGGTCGCCGAGCGTGATTTCTATAGCCTGCTGGTGCATTTCTTCAACCACCAGACCCACCACCGCGGCCAGGCCAGCACCCTGCTGACCCAGGCCGGGGTGGATGTCGGCGATACCGACCTGCTTATGCTGATACCCAGCGCAATCTGATCAGGCTTGAGCCCAACGGGCGCGCAACAGGGGCAGGCCGCGCTCGTGCCAGAAGCCCATGGAAATCCCGCCGCTGGACATGCCGCCATGGGCAAAGGCCTCGACGAAGAAATGCCCTGCCGTGCTCCAGGCCCTGCCGGTCAGTTGCTCGAAGGCCTGGACGATCAGCGCTTCCAACTGCTGCGCCGTGGCCGGCCAGGGCCTGTGGGCCAGATGCATGGCCATGGCTCGCCACAGATAGGGGTCACCCCGCAGCCCCCAGGACAGCGGCTCCTCGGCGAACAGCCGTGCGACGCTGCGCTCCTCCTTCATCGACCCCTCCCGGCACTGCGCCCAGTATTTATTCAGCGCCCAATCTAGCCTCTGCACCGGGCTTCTGCGACCATGCGCGCGGAAAAATCCGCTTGCTAAGGAATGGCGCCATCAAAGCCCTCAATGCTCTGCTCGTTGTGTCCCTGCTGTCCCTGGTGGGCTGCGGCACCCTGATCGCCCGCACCCCCAACTCCCATACCAGCTACGACTACTACAAAGGCACCCAGGCCAATATCGAACTGCTGACCATGCGTGGCGCCAGCGGTTACGACGGCTATGCCACGATCTTCTGCTGGATGAGCATCGTCTGCCCGGTAGTGGCCATCGTCAGCCTGCCGGTGGACGCCGTGGCCGACACCGCGCTGCTGCCCTATGACGCGATCAATCGCTGACTCTCGCCCCCCCCTGTTTCGACCCTGTGTGGAAGCCTGATCATCCGAAGCATCCTTTGCCTGTTGCTCAATACTCTGCTGCTAAGCGGTTGCGGCACCTACGTGGTTCGTAGCGGCCATGATTGGCGCGACGATCGCTATTACCGCGGCACAACCATGAACGCGCAGATACTCACCGGCTACGACATGGGCCACGCACGCATGATCACTGGCGCCTGCTGGGTCACGGTGGTGTGTCCGATCCTGATGATCGCCAGCCTGCCCCTGGACGCCACCGTCGACACCGTGCTGCTGCCCTACGACGCGATGAAGCCCTGAGCCTCGCCCCCTGCCACTGCCCTGAATGGAAGCCCGATCATCCGAATCATCAATTACCTGTTGCTGCTCAACACCCTGCTGCTGTCCGGCTGCGGCACCTACATGACTCGCGGCAATGCCCTGGACTTTCGCGACGACCGCTACTACCGCAGCGTCAAGACCAACGCCCAAGTGCTCACCGGCTATGACATGGGCTACGCCCGCATGATCACTGGCGGCTGCTGGGTGATGGTGGTGTGCCCGATCCTGATGATCGCCAGCCTGCCCCTGGACGCGGCGCTCGACACCGTGCTGCTGCCCTACGACGCACTCCAGCCGGAGCGGCCCAAGCGCAACATGCACGTGAACATGAAAGACATTGCCGAGGAAGACCTGCCGGCATTGCCCATCAGTGCCGAGGTGCAAGACCCGACGGCCCACACCCCGCCCATCACCCCGCAGGCTGATTGACCTCCTTCAGGCGGGCAGACGCCGTGCCCTGGCGCAACCGGGCTACACCTGATCTGACGCGCACAGCTGGGGCACCCGCTGCGCCAGGCGGCAACGTCGCCCCAGGCGATCCACCTGGGGGCGGCCGAACAGGTAGCCCTGCCCCCACTCACCACCACAGGCCGTGGCCAGCCCCTGGTCGGTGGGTAGCTCCACGCCCTCGATGATCACGCAGGGCGCCAGGGTCTTGCACAGTTGCACCAGGTGGCTGAGGGTCTGGGCACTGTTGAGTTCGCCCCGGGCGCGCTGGATATAACCCTTGTCGATCTTGACGATGTCCGGCCGGGTCTGGCGGATGAACTCCAGGGTCCCCAGGCCCGCACCGAAATCATCGATGGCCACCCGGCACCCCAGTTCCCGCAGGCACAGCACGAACTCGCTGGCCGCCTCGATGCTCGGCGGCGTGGCACTTTCGGTGATCTCGATCACCAATCGCGCGGCCAGCGAGGGTGCATCGCGCAACGCATCGAGGATGCCGTACCAATGGGCATCGATGATCGCGCTCTGGGCCGAGATGTTGCAGCCCAGGCGCAGGCGCTGGTCGCGACGCAGGCAATCGATGACGCTGAGCACCACACTGTGGTCCAGTTCGCGCATCACCTGGTGCTTTTCCAGCAGCGCCAGCGGATAGGCATCGCCACCCTGGGCATCGACATGGCGCAGCAAGCCTTCGTGGTACAGCACCCGGCTGCTGTCCGGCAGCCACACCACCGGCTGGAACGCCAGCATCAGGCGGCCCTCGGCCAGTTCGCGATAAAAGTCTTTGATGCTTTGCATGACAGATCCATAGGCAAGACAAGCGCACCCCCTTGCAAGCGTGCCGCGACGCAGTGGCCGTCGCTGGCACCCAAGGGTCCCTGCCCGATCATGATCGACCCTGCCTGGCCCCTCAGGAAGTGTTCCCGGGCACCTTTCGCTTGTCCTCGGAAGCCCCGCTCCGCGCTTAATCGTCTGCGGCCTTTTGTTTATTGCAATCATGCCCAAGGCCCCATCGATATCATTTAGCCACTAGTCCAGGAAGACCTATGCATAGAATGACCAGCGCCAGCTTTCGGGTGCTTGCCGATGTCATGAGAGAGGGTGGCGCCGATGTCGACGCCCTGCTCGAACAATTCGGCAGCAGCGCCCAGGACGTTGATGAGAACCCCAAGGGCGTAAGGCTGGAACTGGTCTATCAGGTGATGCGCGAAGCGGCCCGGCGCACCGGCAATCCCGACCTCGGGCTGCTGGCCTACGGCAAGGCCCACCCGGCCAATCTCAAGGCCCTGGGGTACGCGGTGATGTCCTGCGCGACCCTGGGCGCGGCCTTGCAACGCCTGGTGGACTATCACGCACTGATCAGCAACGGTTTCTGCATGTGCCTGGAGCGCAAGCCCCAGGCGCTCAAGCTGATCGGCTTCGACGTCACCGCCGAGCCCTCGCTGATGCCGCGGGCGCTGATCGATGCCGGCGCCGCCCAGACCCTCGGCCTGCTGCACTGGCTGCTGCCCCAGCACAAACCCAGGCCGCTGACGGCAGCCTTCACCTACCCGGAACCGGCAGACACCCAGGCCCTGCGGCGCCTGCTGGGGGACAACCTGCAGTTCTGCGCGCCCCACAACAGCCTGACCTTCAGCAACCAGGATTGCGCCATAGCCCTGCCCACCGCCGACCCGGCCCTGGACGTGCTGCACATGGAATACGCCCGCGCCCGGCTCAATGTGCTGCTCAGCGGCTCGATGACCGCGCGGGTCCGCCGAGCCCTGGCGGAGTGCCTGGCCCGAGGTGCCCCCAGCGACCTGCCGCACATTGCCGAGGTGGTCGGGGTCAGCGCCCGCAGCCTGCAACGGCGCCTGAGCCGAGAAGACGTGCACTTCTCGGCCCTGCAGGACGAAGCCCGGCTGATGCTCGCCCACAGTTTTCTGCGCAACTCCATGCGCAGCGTGAAGTACATCGGCGCGCTGCTGGGGTTTCGCGATCAGAGCAGTTTTCACAAGGCCTGCATGCGCTGGTTCGGCATGACCCCGGGGCGCTATCGAGAGCAGGCCTGAACGACGATGCCGGGCATCCGCCCGGCACCCAGATCCGCGCCTGAATCAGTGAGCCGCCTGCAACTGCGGCTGTACCTGAGGCATGGCCGAGGAATGGTGGTTGAGGATCTTCCACTGTCCGTCGATGCGCTCGTAGAGGAAGGTGTAGCGGGCCTGGACCTGCTGTTTCTGGCCGTCGGCGGCGGTCAGGCTGAAGGTATAGACGCCGCTGTCCAGGGCCGCATCCGGGCCCAGGTGGCGGATCTCCCGGTAGTTGATCTGCCCCACCGGCTGCGTCGCCAGGAAATGCTCGAAGTAATCCTGGATCTGCGCGTGGGTGCTGCGCACCTGGTTGGAGACCGTCGGCTGCAGCACCGCATTGGCCGCGTAGAGGCTGACCACCGCCTGCGGATTGCCGGTCTGCAAGGCGCTGTTCCAGCGATCGAACAGGCTGGCGATTTCCCGATCCTGCAGGTTCTGCGGCTGCTCGGCCACGCTGCGGTAGACGTAAGGGGTCGCTTCCAGGGCCTGAGCCAGCGGCGCACTGAGGACGAAGAACAGGGCCAGGGCGGTGGTTTTCAGTTTCATTGGGTGACTCCAGTGGGTTTCAATGCACCTCACTGTGCCAAGGGCCCCGGCCCTCGCCATCGGCCAACCGGTGCCCGCGGCCTATGCCATTTGGCAGATAGGCGCATCGCGGGCCAGCAGGTCTAATGCTCTGCCACCGCGCCACCGCCCTGCCCGCGCCGCTACCCTGGAGCTCCAACATGCCCACCCCGCCCCTCGACCCCGGCAGCGCCCTGGCCCTGCGCAGCCAGTACCGGCAATCGCAAAGCCGTGCCGCGCGCCTGCGCCTGCTGGTGGATACCGGCCAGGAGCTGCTGCAACTGCCGCCGCCGCACATGCGCCAGCGGGTGGTGCAGCGGGCCTGCGCCTTTGTCGCCATGGACCAGGGGCTGCTGCTGGAGTGGAACGCCGCAGGTGCCGTGCAGGCGACTGCCGAACAGGGCAGCGGCGAACCCCTGCAGGCCCTGCGCGCCCTGGCCGAACAGCCGCACTGGCTGGAGCAGCCGCCGGCGGGCGAGACGCCGATCCTGCGCATCCTCCTGCACCGCGCCGACGGCCAGGCCTTCGGCGCCCTGCTGCTGGCCAACAGTGTGCCCATCAGCGCACCGGACAGCGAAGACCTGGAGTCCCTGCAACTCTTGGCCACACTCCTGGCTGCGCACCTGGAAAACCAGCGCCTGCTGGGCGACCTGCAAGCCCGGGAGCGCAGCATGTCGGAACTGGTGCAGCGCCTGTTCAGCGCCCAGGAAGACGAGCGCAAACGCGTCGCCTACGACCTGCACGACGGCCTGGCGCAAACCCTGGCCGGCCTGCACCAGCGCTTGCAGGGCTTCGCCGGGCGCTGCCCGCCCCTGCCCCCGGAGCTGGACAGCGAATTGCAGACCATCCTGCAACTGGCCCAGGGCTGCGTCGGCGAAGGCCGGCAACTGATCGGTGGCCTGCGCCCCCATGTGCTCGACGACTTCGGCCTGCTGCGGGCCATCGACCGCGAGGCCGACCGCCTGCGCGACGCCGGGCTCGCGGTGCACTGGCTGCAGCGCTGCCCGGAGCGCTTGCCCGGGGCACTGGAAACGGCCCTGTTCCGCATCGCCCAGGAAGCCATCAACAACATCCTCAAGCATGCCCGCGCCGCCCGGGTGACCCTGAGCCTGGCGGTGCAAGCCGGGCAGGCAACGCTCGATATCCAGGACGACGGCTGCGGCTTTACCAGCCCCTGCGCCCAGGGCGCCGAGCAGTTGGGCCAGGTGGCCATGCAAGAGCGCGCCCACCTTCTGGGCGGCCATTTCAGCTGCACCAGCCAGCCCGGCGGCGGCACCCGGATCCAGGCCAGTACCCCTCTCCCCACGTTGGAGCAACGCCCATGAGTGCGCTGATACGCCTGGTCCTGGCAGACGATCACGAAGTCACCCGCACCGGCTTCGTTGCCCTGCTGGCGGGCAATCCGGAATTCGCCGTGGTGGGCCAGGCCCGTGACGGCGAAGAGGCCCTGGCCCTGTGCGAACAGCTGCGCCCGGACATTGCCATCCTCGATATCCGCATGCCGCGGCTTAACGGCCTGGGCGCCGCGCGCCTGCTGCAACAGCGCCAGCCCGAGGTCAAGGTGGTGGTCTTCACCATGGACGACAGCCCCGATCACCTGGAAGCCGCCATGGCCGCCGGGGCCATGGGCTACCTGCTCAAGGACGCCAGCCGTGCCGAGGTGATCGATGCCCTGCAGCGGGTGGCCCGGGGTGAAGAAGCCCTGAACAGCGCGGTCAGCGCTCGGCTGCTGCGGCGCATGAGCGAACGCGGCAACGGCCAGGCGCCCCAGGCCCAGCCCCTGACCGCCCGCGAGCGCCAGGTGCTGGGCCTGGTGGCCAGCGGCTTCAGCAACCGGGAGATCGGTGAAAAGCTCGGCATCACCACCGGCACCGCCAAGGCCCACGTCGAGCGAGTGATCGGCAAGCTCGGCGCCGCCGACCGCACCCAGGCCGCGGTGCGCGGTATCGCCCTGGGGCTGGTGGCGCAACCCGCCGGGCAATGGCCATGAACCTGCTCAGCGCCCGGCGCTGGGCCGACCTGCCGCTGCGGGGCAAGGCGCTGGTGGTGATCTCCCTGCCCCTGGTGATCCTGCTGCTGTCTCTGGTCCTGATCTACAGCACCGAACGCCAGACCGCCCGCGCCGAAGAGGACGTGCGCCGGGTGCTGCTGGTGCAGGGCGACATCCAGGCGGTGCACACCCTGCTGGCCGAAGCCGCCGCCAGCGTGCGCGGTTACCTGCTGACCCGGCGCGAGGACTTCCTGCCCGCCTACCTCCAGGCCCGGCCGCAGATCGAAGCGGCGCTGCAGCGCCTGGACCACAACGTGCGCGACGCGCGGATGCGCGAGCATCTGCAGGTCATCACCCCGCTGATCCGCACCAAGCTCGACGGCCTGGTAGCCCTGCGCAACGGCAGCCGTGACGACGACGCCACGGTGACCGCGATCCTGATCGACAACAAGCAGGTGCTGGACGTGCTGCGCGAGCAGATCAGCGCCATGCGCGTACGCGAGGACGCCCTGCTGGCCGAGCGCACCGGCGCCGCCGCGGCGACCCGCATGCGCCTGCTGTTCGCCACCCTGCTGGCCGCCGGCTGCGGGCTGTTCGGCGCCATCATCGCGGTGCTGTTGCTGTCCCGCGGTATCGTCACCCGGGTGCAGCAGGTACAGGGCAATGCCCAGCGCCTGGCCCTGGGCCAACCCTTACTGCCACAGGCACCGGAGCTGGACGAGATCGGCCAGCTGGGCACCCGCCTGGTGGAGGCCGGGCAACTGCTGGCCGAGCGCGAACGGGCCCTGCGCGACAACGAGGAACGCCTGCGGCTGATCATCGACGGGGTCAAGGACTACGGGATCTTCGCCCTGGACACCGATGGCCGGGTCACCACCTGGAACGTCGGCGCCGAGCGGATCAAGGGCTACCGTGAGCAGGAAATCATCGGTCGCCACTTCTCGCTGTTCTATCTGCCGGAAGAATGCCCGCAGCACCCGGACATGGCCCTGCGCGAGGCCACGGCCCACGGCCACTACATGGAAGAAGCCTGGCGCTGCCGCAAGGACGGCAGCCGCTTCTGGGCCAGTGTGGTGATCACCGCGCAGTACGACAGCAGCGGCGCCCTGCGCGGGTTCTCCAAGATCACCCGGGACATCACCGACCGCCGGGCCGCCGAAATTGCCCTGGGCACCGCCCGCGAAGAAGCCGAGCGCGCCAGCCGCGCCAAGAGCGAATTCCTCTCGCGCATGAGCCACGAACTGCGCACCCCGTTGAACGCCATCCTCGGATTCGCGCAACTGCTGGACATGGACTCCAGCGCCGGCCAACGGCCTCAGGTCGGGCATATCCTGCGGGCCGGCCAGCACCTGCTGGGGCTGATCAACGAGGTGCTGGACATCGCCCGCATCGAGGCCGGGCGCCTGCCGCTGAACCTCGAACCCCTGGCCCTGAACGCCGTGCTGCACGAAGCCCTGACCCTGGTGTCACCGATGGCCGCCGATGCCGGCATTCGCCTCGCGCCCTTGCCGGCGCTGCCGGCGGACAGCGGGGTGATCGCCGACCATCAGCGCTTGATCCAGGTGCTGCTCAACCTGCTGTCCAACGCCATCAAGTACAACCGCGCGGACGGCGAGGTCAGCCTCGAAGTGGCCAGCGACGCGGCGCGCCTGCGCCTGAGCGTGATCGACACCGGCGCCGGGATAGCCGCCGAGCATCTGCAGCGCCTGTTCAAGCCCTTCGAGCGCCTGGACGCCGACCCCAGGGTCGAGGGCACCGGCCTGGGGCTGGCCCTGAGCAAGAGCCTGCTGGAAATGATGGACGGCAGCCTCAGCGTGCACAGCACCCCGGGCAGCGGCTGCCGCTTCACCCTGGAACTGCCCTTTGTGCGCCTGCCCGAAGCGCCCGCCGTGGCGCCCTTTGCCGCCCCGGCCCTGAACCCGCCGAGCACGCAACGGGCGCCGCGCTACCAGGGCAAGGTGCTGTACATCGAGGACAACCTGCAAAGCCTGGCGCTGATCGAGACCCTGTTGCAGCGCCGCCCCGGCGTCCAGTTGCTGACCAGCATGCAGGGGCAGATCGGCCTCGACCTGGCCCGCCAGCACGCACCGCAGCTGATCCTGCTGGACGTCAACCTGCCGGACCTGCAAGGCCTGGAAGTGCTGCAACGGCTGCGGGCCTCCAGCGCCACCGCCAGCACGCCGATCCTGATGATCACCGCTGACGCCAGCGAGCCGACCCGGCGCGCCCTGAGCGAAGCCGGGGCCACGGCGATCCTGACCAAGCCGATCCCGATCCCGGCCTTTCTCGCCCACCTTCAGACCTACCTCCCGGAGCCTGCATGAGCAGCGATTTACGCATCCTGATCGTCGACGACCAGCGCCCCAACCTGGAACTCATGGAGCAGTTGCTGGCCCGTGAGGGCCTGCACAACGTGCTCGGCAGCACCCAGCCGCTGCGCACCCTGGAGCTGTTCAACAGCTTCGAACCGGACCTGGTGATCCTCGACCTGCACATGCCCGAGTTCGACGGCTTTGCCGTGCTCGAACAACTCAACCGGCGGATCCCGGCCAACGATTACCTGCCGGTGCTGGTGCTGACCGCCGACGCCACCCGCGAAACCCGCCTGCGGGCCCTGGCCCTGGGGGCCCGGGATTTCATCAGCAAGCCCCTGGATGCTCTGGAAACGATGCTGCGGATCTGGAACCTGCTGGAGACCCGCGCCCTGTACAAGACCCTGCGCACCCTGCTGCCGCCGGAGCAGATCGAACTGCTGCGCCATCCGCGCGCCTGAGGCACCTGGACGCGGTACGCCTTGCCCAGCCCGTCGTTGCAGGCACACACGGCGAGCCAGGCATCTCGTCCCTCGCCTACAGGCTGCGGAAAAACTCCCCTGGAGTGGCATCGAACTGCTGGCGAAAGGCGGCGATAAAGGCCGAGGTCGAATCGTAGCCGCAGGCCAGCGCCACATCGGTGACCCGCTCGCCCTGCTCCAGCGGCGTCAGCGCGCCCAGCAAACGCAGGCGCTGGCGCCAGGCGCGAAAGGTCAGCCCGGTGTCCTTGAGAAACAAGCGGCTGAGGGTCTTCTCCGTCACTCCCAGTTTGTCGCCCCACTGGCCCAGGGTGGTGGCTTGCTCCGGGTGCGCCTGCAGGCTGCGGTAGATCGAGCGCAGGCGCGCGTCATGGGGCAACGGCAGCATCAGGTCCAACTGCGGCGCGGCGGCCAGCTGGTCCAGCAGCACCTGGGCCAGGCGGCCATCGGCGCTGTCCTCGACATATTCCACCGGCAGTTCGCTGAAGCTGCGGATCAACTCCCGCAGCAGGCTGCTGACCGCCAGCACCTGGCAGTTCTCGCCCGGCGCCCAGGTGGTGACGCTGCAATCGAGGTACAGGCTGCGCATCTCGGTGCGTGGCGAGCTGAACACTCGGTGCGGCACCCCGGCGGGAATCCACACTGCCCGTTGCGGTGGCGCGACAAAGCGCCCGCCGCTGGTCTGGATCTCCAGCACCCCGGCAATCGCGTAGGACAATTGCACCCAGGGGTGGCTGTGACGCCGGGTCAGGGCGCGGTTGGGCAAGGATTCGGTGCGTCCGTAGATCGGTCGCGGCAGGCTCGGCAGACCGGGAATACTGCGCCGGACGAGTTTTTCATGTCCTTTAGGCGGCATTAACTGGCTCATTGGCGTTAGTCGGTAAACAGCGACCACGTTAGAGTCGCCCCATCGCACTTGGCAACCCCCGGATGATCCCCTTATGACTCGCTCGCGTCTCTTGCCCGACAATTTCACCCTGACCCTGATCGGCGTGGTGCTGCTGGCCAGCCTGCTGCCCGCCAGCGGCCAGGTGGCGGTCGGTTTCGGCTGGCTGACCAATATCGCCATCGGCCTGCTGTTCTTCCTCCACGGCGCCAAGCTGTCGCGCGAGGCGATCATCGCCGGTGCCGGCCACTGGCGCCTGCACCTGCTGGTGTTCGGCCTGACCTTCGTGCTGTTCCCGCTGCTGGGCCTGGCCCTCAAGCCGCTACTGTCGCCGCTGGTGGGCAATGACCTGTACATGGGCATGCTGTATCTGTGCGCACTGCCGGCCACGGTGCAATCGGCGATTGCCTTCACCTCCCTGGCCCGGGGCAACATCCCCGCGGCCATCTGCAGCGCCGCGGCGTCCAGCCTGTTCGGGATCTTCCTCACCCCGCTGCTGGTGACCCTGCTGCTGAACGTGCACGGCGATGGCGGCTCGACCCTGGATGCGATCCTCAAGATCAGCGTGCAACTGCTGCTGCCGTTCATTGCCGGGCAGATCGCCCGGCGCTGGATCGGCGCCTGGGTCGGGCGCAACAAGAACTGGCTGCGCTTCGTGGACCAGGGCTCGATCCTGCTGGTGGTCTACGGCGCCTTCAGCGAGGCGGTGATCGAAGGCATCTGGCACCAGATCCCGCTGTGGGAACTGGCCGGGCTGGTGGTCGCCTGCTGCATCCTCCTGGCCCTGGTGCTGCTGGCCTCGAGCGTTCTGGGCAAGCTGTTCGGCTTCGATCAGGAAGACCGCATCACCATTCTCTTCTGCGGCTCGAAAAAGAGCCTGGCCACCGGCGTGCCCATGGCCCAGGTGCTGTTCGCCGGCAGCACCATGGGCGTGCTGATCCTGCCATTGATGCTGTTCCACCAGATCCAGTTGATGGTCTGCGCGGTGCTGGCCCAGCGTTACGCCAAGCGCCCGGAATCGGTGGCGGAACTCATGGCCCAGGTGGACCCTTAAGCCGGCAAGCCCCGTCGAACCGCAGCGGCCCGCAGCACCACCGGGCCGCCTGCACATGGCGACCCAGAGCGGGCGATGGCATGATGCGGCAGCGACAATCACCCAGGACCGCGGATGTTTCCCCATCGAATACAAGCCCCCGACCAGGCCGGGCTGGACCAGCAAGTCAGCGCCCGGCTGGAGGCCGACCCGCAGGCCCGGGTGATCGTCCAGTTCGCCAACGCCGAGCAGTACGATACCGAGCTGCTCCAGGCCATCGATGCCCTCTGCGCCCGCTTCGGCCAGCGCCTCAACCTGCGCTTCTACAGCCACTATCCCGGCAGCGCCTTTGATGGCCGGACCTTGTCCGCCCTGCCCCACGTGCAGTCCCTGAGCCTGGATTGCCTGGATCAGTTGCAGCACCACGAGATCCTGGGCGAGTTGCCGCAGCTCAAGGATTTTGCCCTGCAGGTGATCAGCGCCCACCTGCCCGACCTGCTGGCCCTGCCCAACTTCAGGCAACTGCAGCAACTGCGCCTCTCCCAGGACAAGGGCGCGGCCATCGATCTGGCGCCGCTGGCGCAGATGCCCGAGCTGCACAACCTGTCCATCAGCGTGCAGAGCCGCAACCTCGACGCCCTCGCCCAGTGCCCGAATATCAGCGCTTTATCCCTGCACCGCATGCCGGCCAAGACCAGCCTGGGCATGGTCGCCGCCATGGCGGGGCTGCGCAGTCTTGCGGTCACTTTCGGCAGCCGCGACGCCATGCCGGAGCTGCACCACGCGCAGCTCACCGAGCTGGAGATCCTGCGGGTACGTGGCCTGAACCAGCTCGACCTGGGCGGTTTCCCCCAGCTGGAAATCCTCAAGATCGAGGACCAGGCACAATTGAGCTGCCTGGATCTGGCCGCGGCTCCCCACCTGCGCATGATGCGCCTGGCTAACCTCAAGGCCCTGAGCCAGCTCAAGGCGCTCAAGGCTTCGAACATCACCGACCTGCGGATCATCAACGCACCGGCGCTGGACGTGCTGGCGCTGTTCGAGCAGCAGCTTCCCCCCGGCCTGGAACAGCTGAAGTTGCTGGGTGGCAAGCGTTCCCTGGACCAGCAGATCGAAGCCCGGCAATTGCAGCTGGGTATCCCCGTGCCCCAAGGGCCTTTCTGAAGGGCGCCAGCTGGGGCTGGGTGCTGTTCAGCAGCGATAGACCGGGCGATCACTCAGCACCTATACAATGCTCGGCCTTGAGTGCGCCGAATCGGACCTGGAACAAGGCGGTGTTCGCCAAGCCCTCTATGCTGCCTGCGGCTAGCTCAGCTGAGCCGCAACCCTTTTTGACCTGATACGGAGATCTCATGTCCTTTGTCCCCGCCTTTACCGATGAATTGCTGGCTCACCTGCAACAGGACGACCGCCAGCGCGTTCTCAAATCCATCATCGTCGCCTCCGCCCCCGAGCTGTGGCTGAGCCTGGAGTCGGCGGCGCTGCTGGATATCCAGCGCGACAAGTTCGGCCTGGGCGGCCAGCTGGATGAACGCACGGAGTACCGCCTCCACAGCGAACTGCCGGCCCGCAGCAACGTCCCCCGCTGGTTGATCGCCGCCGAGCGACGCAAGGTGGATATCTGGGTCGAAGACAGCTACGCCGAGAAGCCTTCCACCGCCATCGAGTTCAAGGTGGTGCACAACAACAAGAACGCCTTCCACAAGATCTGGGAAATCCGCAAGGACCTGCTCAAGCCGATTCCCCGGTCCGCGCCCAAGGAGCGCATCGAACGCTGGGGCATCGTGCTGCTGACCTACTCGCGGTTCTACAGGGACCAGCAAGGCGGCTTCACCTACGGCAAGTTCGACAGTTGCGAGGACTTTCTCCACGCCTTCAAGCAAGGGTTGAACGACAACGATGAATGGTACGACGGCGCGCCCGAGCTGGAGCTGGTCAAGGGACCGGAGCGGGTCATCGATCTGGAGGGGGCTCATTACATCGAGCCGGAGAAAAACGCCGGGGTCTATCTGGCCCTGGTCAAATGCAAGGCCTGAACCCTGGTTGAGCACGCCGCCGGGCAAGCGGATTCAACCGCGCCGTGACCGGCCCTGGTGCGGTTCACCTGACCCGGCCGGCGCCCTCCAGGGCGGCACGCAGGTGGCGCACCACCTCGAACTCCACCGGCCCTTCTGCGCCTCCCGCACTGAACACCGCGCAGGTTGCGGTGTTCTGGCCGTCCTGGCTGCGATAGACCGCCACCACACTGCCCGGCCCCACGCCCGTATGCCCGCACAAGGTCAGGCCAGTGCCGACCTCGCCCTGCATCAAGCCAAGGCCATAGCCGGGCGCGCTCCAGGGCCGACCGGGAATGGCTCCGCCCAGGCGCAGGGCCGCCTGCATCTGGGCCAGCAATGGGCCCCGGATCAGGTGCCCGTCCAGCAATAGGTCCAGCAACAGGCAGGCCTGCTCCAGCGGCCCCACCAGCAGGCCGTGATAGACCCAGCCGGGGTCGTAGGTCGAGGCCGCGCCCATGACGGCCTGCTGCAGGTCTTGCGGGGTCTTTGCCAGGCGTACCCGGGTCAACCCCAAGGGCGCCAATACACGCTGGCGCAGTGCATCCTCAAGGCTCAGGCCGGTCACCCGCTCCAGCAGTCTGGCCACGTACAGGTAGCCCAGGTTGGAATAGCCCCAGCCTGCGCCGGGGGCATAGCGCAACCTGGACGCGTCGAGGCGTTGCAGCATCTCCTCCGGCGCCCAGGGCGCGTCGCCCCTGGCCACCGCGGTGTGGTAGTCGGCCAGTGCGCTGTAGTCCGCCAGGCCGGCTTGGTGACGCAACAATTGCCGCAGCGTGAACGGGCCTTCCACAACCGGTTCATCCAGCTCGACCCGGCCCTCCTCCACCAATGTCAGCGCGGCGGCGGCAAGTACCGTCTTGGTGAAGCTCCACCAGGGAATCAGCGCCTCGGACGTATCGAATGTGCGCAGCTGGTTGTTGGCAACGAGGGAATAGCGCATCGGTGGCTGGCTCTGAAGCAAAGGGCCGTTCGGGGTCGGCATTGGGTGGAGAATTTCAGCCCAGGGGCAAGGCGCCGCAGGGCGCCTGTATCGTCAGGCGCTTTTGGCGCAGGCCAGATGATGGGCCACCAAGGCATTGGCGTGGCCATGGCCCAGGCCGTGCTCGGTCTTGAGCAGGGCCACCAGCTCCATGTGTTTTTGGCCGCCCTGGGAGGCGAGCAAGTTCAACCAGTGTGCGATGGGCTGTCCATACTTTTTCTCGATCGAAGGAAAGTACGACGCCGGGCCTTTGGTTTTTGTGTCGTCGGTCATGCTGCAGACTCCATGGTGGATGAGAGTGATTCACTGAAATCGCCCAGGGGAAAACCCCGCAGTGCTCCTGGCAATGGGCGCGCTTCAATCTAGACGAAATCCCCATGGCCATTACCTGGATTGCGCGCCGTTGCACTGCTTCGGGCGAATCGGCAATGGCCGCTGCGCCAGCTCGTCACTGCTTGACGTACTGCCACTTATTGCCGTCGAAGCGATAGCGGGTGCTGTCCGCATCACCGAGCGCCCGGGTCTTGTCCGGTCCATCGATGGTGGTGCCACTGAGCTTGACCTGCACCAGCGGCATCGGGCCGTCCCCCGGCACAAAGCTCAGCTCACCGTCGCTGCCGATACAAGGCATGACCGTGCCGTCGTCACAGGCCGCCGAGTTGTCCTCGCCGGTGAACACCGGGCCAAGGTAGGCCCAGACCCCGCCGTCGGCATAAGACCTCGGGTTCGGATTGAACACGAACAGCGAGTAGCCCTTGATGCTGACGCCACTGTCGAAGGTTTCGGTGGGCACCGCCAGCACCAGGCGCGAATCGGCGGTGCGGTACTCCAGCGGCGGGCGGGAGCTGTCCACTTCCTCCGGCTGCTCGCTGCCGCCCATGAAACCGATCTTGTGCTCGAGGTAGGTGAAGGAATAGGCCGGTGTCTTGCCCGGATCGGTGCGCTCGAAGGTCACCTGCGCCAGGCGCACCTGGACATCGGGGGCGACAAAGTCCTCGTTCTTCCTGGCCTCGCGATCCCGGGTGTGCCAGACAAAGGCGGTGTAGTAGTGCTTGCCGGCCAGGTCGAATTCCTGACCGTACCAGAAGGTCGCGACCACGCCGTTGTCCAGCTCCAGGGTGTCTTTGTCGGCGTCCACAGGGACGTTGTGAATCGCCCCGAGCACCGCGCCGTGCGGTGGCGGCCGATCCTCAGCCTGGGCCTGCGCGGGCGCCGCCAGCAGCATCGAGGCCAACAGCACCCCGGTCAGGGCCCTGCCCAGGGCACCTGGTTTGTTCGGAACTGCCTTGATCTTGGTTTTCATCGCTGGAACATCCCTGTAGAGCGTTGGAGAACATCAAACCCGTGCCTTGCCCAGCCGGACAGACAGGTGCAGGCCACTGGCATCGGTTGTGCGGCGCCCAGCCTCATCCACCGCGGCGAGCCTGGCGCGCCGATCATATAGGCAGTTTTTCAAGGCTGACAAGATACCGGCACATGGCTAGTGCCGGTCCCTCGGGAGGTCGCCGGGCCGGCTGGCCAGCCCCACAAAACAAGGGGCTTTGGCCATGCCGACCCGCCAAGGGACAGGGCGAACGCAGGCTCATCTGTGGCGAGGGCCCTTGCTCTCGCTGGGGCGCGCAGCCGCCCCCCGTGGCCACCACCGAGCACCGGCCAGAAACCCCGCCCCCCGGGGCTACCGGAGCAGTGCCCGGTAACCCCGGCCAGAGCAGGTTCTCTTGCCACCTGTCACCCCGTGGGCCCTTAGCCCTTGAGGTACTTTTCCATCAGGGTTGTGACCGAGTTCAAGCTTTCGCCTTGGCCCGTGCGCTGTGGAGCTTCTTGTAGCTGTCGATCAAGCGCAGGTGCCGGTCGAGCCCTTCCAACTTCATGCTGGTGGGGGTCAGGCCGAAGAAGCGCACGCTGCCGTCCACCGAGCCCACCGCCGCGTCCATCCGCTCGTTGCCGAACATCCGGCGGAAGTTGGCCTCGTAGTCGGCCAGTTCCAGGTCCTCGTCCAGTTGCACTTCCAGCACCACATTCACCGCCTGGTAGAACAGGCCGCGTTCCACGGTGTTGTCGTTGTACTGCAGGAAGGCCTCCACCAGCTCCTTGGCCTCGTCGTACATCTTCAACGCCAGGCAGATCAGCAACTTCAATTCGAGAATGGTCAACTGGCCCCAGGCGGTGTTGTCGTCGAACTCGATGCCGATCAGGGTGGTGATGTCGGTGTAGTCATCCAGCTCGCTGTTGTCCAGGCGCTTGAGCAAGGCCCGCAGGTGGCGCGCCTCCAGGCGGTGCAGGTTGAGGATGTCTTCGCGAAACAGCAGGGCCTTGTTGGTGTTGTCCCAGATCAGGTCCTCGATCGGGTAGATCTCCGAGTAGTCCGGCACCAGGATGCGGCAGGCCGTGGCCCCCAGGTGCTCGTACACCGCCATGTAGGCTTCCTTGCCCAGCCCTTCGAGGATGCCGAACAGCGTGGCGGCCTCGTCGGCGTTGGAGTTTTCGCCCTGGCCGGAGAAGTCCCACTCGACGAACTCGAAGTCGGCCTTGGCACTGAAGAAACGCCACGACACCACACCGCTGGAATCGATGAAGTGCTCGACGAAGTTGTTCGGCTCGGTCACCGCGTGGCCTTCGAAGGTCGGCTGCGGCAGGTCGTTCAGGCCTTCGAAGCTGCGGCCCTGGAGCAGCTCGGTGAGGCTGCGTTCCAGCGCCACTTCAAGGCTTGGGTGAGCACCGAAGGAGGCGAACACGCCGCCGGTGCGCGGGTTCATCAGGGTCACGCACATGACCGGGAATTCGCCGCCCAGGGACGCATCCTTCACCAGCACCGGGAAGCCCTGCTCCTCCAGGCCCTGGATGCCCGCCAGGATGCCGGGGTACTTGGCCAGCACTTCCTCGGGCACATCCGGCAGGGCCAGCTCGCCTTCGAGGATCTCGCGCTTCACCGCGCGCTCGAAGATTTCCGACAGGCACTGCACCTGGGCTTCGGCCAGGGTGTTGCCGGCGCTCATGCCGTTGCTGAGGTAGAGGTTCTCGATCAGGTTGGAAGGGAAATACACCACCTCGCCATCGGACTGGCGCACGAACGGCAGCGAACAGATGCCGCGCTCCACATTGCCCGAGTTGGTGTCGTACAGGTGCGAGCCCAGCAGTTCGCCCTCGGGGTTGTAGATCGCCAGGCAGTGGGCGTCGAGGATCTCCTCCGGCAGCGCATCTTTGCGGCCGGGCTTGAACCAGCGCTCTTGCGGGTAATGCACGAAGTCCGCGTTGGCGATCTCCTCGCCCCAGAACTGATCGTTGTAGAAGAAGTTGCAGTTCAGGCGCTCGATGAACTCGCCCAGGGCCGAGGCCAGCGCGGCCTCCTTGGTCGCGCCCTTGCCGTTGGTGAAACACATCGGCGAGTGGGCATCGCGGATATGCAGCGACCAGACGTTGGGCACGATGTTGCGCCAGGAGGCGATTTCAATCTTCATGCCCAGGCCGGCGAGGATCCCCGACATGTTGGCGATGGTCTGCTCCAGCGGCAGGTCCTTGCCCGGCACATAGGTGCGGGTCTGGGAGGCGGTGTCGAGCATCAGCAGGGCCTGGGCATCGGCGTCGAGGTTGTCCACTTCCTCGATGACGAACTCGGGCCCGGTCTGCACCACTTTCTTGACCGTGCAACGGTCGATGGAACGCAGGATGCCCTGGCGGTCCTTGGCGCTGATATCCGCCGGCAGCTCGACCTGGATCTTGAAGATCTGGTTGTAGCGGTTTTCCGGGTCGACGATGTTGTTCTGCGACAGGCGGATATTGTCGGTGGGGATGTTGCGCGTCTCGCAGTACAGCTTCACGAAGTACGCGGCGCACAGGGCCGATGAGGCCAGGAAGTAGTCGAAGGGGCCCGGTGCCGAGCCATCGCCCTTGTAGCGGATAGGTTGATCGGCCACCACGGTGAAGTCATCGAACTTGGCTTCAAGTCGAAGGTTGTCGAGAAAGTTAACCTTGATTTCCATGGGGGATCACCAGCATCACGAGCAAAAAATTGGCCGGTATTATCCGGCTTTTGCGCGGGAAGTCTCGTGCTTTTCGGCGCTGGCCGCCGACTGGTGCCGGGCGCCGTCTCGGCCGCTTGCCGCGAGCGCCGGGGTTGATCGGGGCCCGCCAAGGCCAAGCGGACCGGGCGCACCCAGTCCGCCCCCCGCATCAGCTTTGGCAGAAGCGGATCCGATTGCCGAACGGATCGTAGACTTCCAGCACCTGGCCCCAGCCCTGCTGGACAATATCCGGCCGCCCATAGCCGTAGCGCTTGCCCTGCAACTCGTCCCGTAACAACTCAATATTGTGCATCGGTACGAAGATCGTCGAACCCGGGCTGGCATCGCCGTGGTGCTCCGACAGATGCAACTGCAGACCACCGCGGCTGATGCCCAGGTACAAGGGCAGATCGGCCTCGAAGCGATGCTCGAAGTCGACGGCAAAACCGAGGAAATCCAGGTAGAACTCCCGGGCCTTGGCTTCGTCGAACATCCGCAGGATCGGGATCGGCCGCTCGAAGCTGATGCTCGCTTCGGCGTCTGGCCGGGGCAGCGAGGCCGCTGCGGTGTTCCAGTCCTTGTAGCCCATCTGCCGGGCCACCAGCTCCAGGGCCGTGGCATGGGACACCTGCTGGTTGCCGGCGGCCAGCGCGCTGCGCAGGCGCTTGGCCATCTGTTTGGCTTGCTCGATTGAAAACATCATTCCTCCTCGGGTCGAGGGCGCTGGGTGCTCGCATTGCCAAACCTCGACCATCAAGAGAAACGACAGGGTCTGGAACCGACAGCAATGCTTTCACCTTTCCCAAGGGGAGCGAGCGGCGGGCAGCATCGGCCCGCTGCGATCATACACAGGCGCTTTGACCGGCGAAAGATTGTTGCGGCGCCTCTGCAGCGGCGTTTTTCATAGCGCCGATGGGCAGCGCCGCTTGCAGGCCTGCGGCCTCGGGAGCAGCCTCGGCAGGTCAGGATGCCGGGTTCTTCCGGCCGCTAGTCGAGCCTGTTACTGTGCGCGAACTCCAGTTCTGGAACATGCTCCGATGTCCATCGCCGACACGCTCCTGGCCTTTACCTTGGCCGCCACCCTGCTGACCCTGACCCCGGGCCTGGACACCGCCCTGGTGCTGCGCACCGCCACCGTGGAAGGCCGGCAACAGGCGCTGCGCGCCGCCCTCGGGGTCAATGCCGGCTGCCTGATCTGGGGCGCCGCCGTGGCATTTGGCCTGGGCGCGCTGCTTGCGCTTTCGGAACTGGCCTTCAGCCTGCTCAAGTACTGCGGCGCGGCCTACCTCGCCTGGCTGGGCCTGAACATGCTGTTGCGCCCGCGGCGCTCATTCTCTGCCGCGGGTACGGGCGACAAACCCGGAACCCACTGGTTTGTCAAAGGCATGCTGGGCAACGTGCTCAACCCCAAGGTGGGGATTTTCTACGTATCCTTTCTTCCCCAGTTCATCCCCCAGGGCCAGCCGCTGGTGGCCTGGACCTTTGGCCTGGTGAGCATTCACGTGGTGATCGGCCTGGCCTGGTCTCTGCTGCTGATCGGCGCCACCCGGCCCCTGGCCGGGATGCTGCAACGGCAACAGGTGATCCAGTGGATGGACCGCACCACCGGCATGATCTTCGTGCTGTTCGCCGCGCGACTGGCGTTGAGCAAGCGCTGAGGACAAGCCCGGGCCGCCCAGGTTTCAGCGGGCGTTGCGCCGCACATTTCGGAGCCGCTTTAAATGCGTACCGCCTTTGCAATCCTGCTGTTGTTGGCCAGCACCTGGGCCGTGGCCGGCTACGACGTGCACATCACCCGCAAGCCCTTCTGGGCGGATGAGTCCGGGCCGGAAATCACCATTGAACAGTGGCAGGCTTACCTGAGGCTCGACCGCCAAGTCGCCCCGGATGCGACCAACAGCAGCGAGGACTTCCTGGTTGCCCTGCCGGGCCAATCCTTTCCCCTCTGGTACAACCCGCAACTGGGTGAGCTCTATACCAAGAACCCGACGCCGCAAGCCATCCGCAAACTGCAAGCCATTGCACAGGCGCTGGACGCCAGGGTGCAGGGCGATGACGGTGAGTTCTATCCAGCGCGCCCCTGATTCCCGCCATCGCTGACCAGCCCTCGCCCTTTCAAGCCTGCGCCAGTACCGCCCCCCGCTCCTCCAGCAACTTCACGAACATGCTCAGGCTCTGGGACACCGTGCCGCGCCGCCAGACCAGCCAGGTCTGGAGGAAACGAAAGCGCGGCGACAACGGCCAGACACTCACCGTGGCGCAACCGGGCATGCTTTCCAGCATGCTGCGGGGCATCAGCGCCAGGCCGGCACCGGCGCTGACGCAGGCCAGCATGCCGTGGTAGGACTCCATTTCATGGATCTTGCCCGGCACGGCCGCGTCCTGGGTGAACCAGCTCTCGAAGTGATGGCGGTAGGAGCAGTTGGCCCGGAAGGCGTAGATGCTTTCGCCATTGACCTCCCGCGCGCGGTTGATGGAGGCGTGCCCCAGGGGGGCGATCAGGACCATTTCTTCTTCGAACACCGGCAGCCCTTCCAGGGCCGGGTGGCGCACCGGGCCGTCAACAAACGCCGCCACCAGGCGCCCCGACAGCACGCCTTCGATCATGGTGCCCGAAGGGCCGGTGGACAGGTCCAGCTCGACCTTGGCGTATTGCTGGTTGTAGGCCGCCAACAGGGCCGGAATGCGCACCGCCGCGGTGCTTTCCAGGGAGCCCAGGGCAAAGGGCCCCTGGGGTTCTTCGCCGGCCACGGTCAGCCGCGCCTCCGCCACCAGGTCGAGAATCCGCCGCGCGTAGTCGAGGAAGTTCCAGCCGGCAGGCGACAGGCGCATGCGGCTCTTCTCGCGGATGAACAACTCCACCCCGAGGTCCTGCTCCAGTTGCTTGATCCGCGTGGTCAGGTTCGACGGCACCCGATGGATCAATTGCGCGGCAGCGCTGATGCTGCCCTGCTCGGCAACGGCCTTGAAGATTTCCAGCTGGACCAGATCCACAGCATTCTCCAAACATGAATGACTTGCTCAATATTATTCAGTTTTCAGCAAAGAACCAGCCCCGTAATCTGCCGTCAATCCCACCCGTGCAGGACGGTGCCATGACCCTTGTCTCCAACCACACCCACGCTTTGTCGATCAACCCCGCCACCGGCGAGCAGATCGGTGCCTACCCCTATGAATCCGACGCGGTGCTGGACGCTGCCCTGGGCCGCGCGGCAAGCGGCTTCGGCCAGTGGAAGCGCCAACCCGTCGGCGCCCGCGCCCAGTGGCTCCAGGCGCTGGCCCAGGCCCTGCGGGACAACAGCGAGGCCATGGCGCGGATGATCACCGAGGAAATGGGCAAGCCATTGCCCCAGGCCCGGGGCGAGATCGAAAAATGCGCCCAGCTGTGCCTGTGGTACGCCGAGCACGGCCCGGCCATGCTCGCCCCCGAAGCGACCCTGGTGGAGAACGACAAGGCGCGCATCGAATACCGCCCCCTGGGGCCGATCCTCGCGGTCATGCCGTGGAACTTCCCGATCTGGCAGGTGCTGCGCGGCGCAGTGCCGGCGCTGCTGGCCGGCAACACCTATGTGCTCAAGCACGCGCCGAATGTCATGGGCAGCGCCTACCTGCTGCTGGAGGCATTCAAGCGCGCCGGCTTCCCTGAGGGCGTGTTCGAGCTGATCAACGTCACCCCGGACGGCGTGTCCCGGGCCATCGTCGACCGCCGTATCGCCGCCGTGACCCTGACCGGCAGCGTGCGCGCCGGCATGGCCATCGGCGCCCAGGCCGGCGCGGCGCTGAAGAAGTGCGTGCTGGAACTGGGGGGCTCCGATCCCTTTATCGTCCTCAACGATGCCGATCTGGATGAGGCGGTCAAAGCCGCGGTCATTGGCCGCTACCAGAACACTGGCCAGGTCTGCGCCGCCGCCAAGCGCCTGATCATCGAGCAAGGCGTGGTGGAGGCCTTCACCCGCCAGTTCGTCGAGGCCACCCGCGCCCTGGTGGTGGGCGACCCACTGGCAGGCGACACCTACATCGGCCCCATGGCCCGCTTCGACCTGCGTGACGAGCTCGACCAACAGGTCCAGGCCACCCTGGCCGAGGGGGCAACCCTGCTGCTGGGCGGGCACAAGGCCTCAGGCACCGGCAACTACTACCCACCCACGGTGCTGGCCGACGTCACCGACCAGATGACCTCGTTCAAGCAGGAACTGTTCGGCCCGGTGGCCTCGATCATCACTGCCCGGGATGCCCGTCACGCCCTGGAACTGGCCAACGACAGCGAGTTCGGCCTGACCGCAACCGTCTACACCCGGGACCTGGAACTGGCCCGGTACTTCACCGACGAGCTGGAAACCGGCGGTGTGTTCATCAACGGCTACAGCGCCAGCGACCCGCGGGTGACCTTTGGCGGGGTGAAGAAAAGCGGCTTTGGTCGCGAGCTGTCGCACTTTGGCGTGCGCGAGTTCTGCAACGCCCAGACGGTGTGGCTGGATCGGCGCTGATGCAATGATCCGCCTGGGCCGCTGAGTGCAGGGACAGGCAAACCAACCGGATACAGCTTTCAAGGTTCTGTGCGATCTAGGGGGGGTGAAGGCGCTTGCTCTCCCTCGGGCGGCCGGTGCTCCGGGGCGCAACGCTCGTTAGCCCGGAGTGCGGGGTTTGCGGTCAAGGCTGGGCGGGCTAGCCATTGGCGCCGCTACGCCCCCCAGCGGGCGCAAGCGCCCTCGCCACGCTGGGTGTTGGCGCTTGCGTGATGGCCAAGCACTGGATGCCAGCCCGTATCGGCCAGGCACCTGGGCAGGCCTGGAGGGTCAGACGGTGTCCAGCACGAAGTACAGCAGCACCGCCGCGATCATCACCAGCCCTTCATGGTGATGGGCCAGGCCATACCCCGCCAGGCAGACCAGCACGATACTGATAACCGCCAGGAGCGAAGCACACACCTGCATCCTGAACATGAAGCGCGCCGGCGGCTGCGGGCACCAATCGGCCCCGGTCGGATCAGGCATCAACGGGCTGTGGGTGGTTTGCCCGAGTACATAATCGACAATCTGCGCCTGGTTCGGCCGTTGCAGGGCCTTGCCGTGGTTACCGTTGAACCAGCGGGTCTGTGTGCTGTAGGGATTGCCCTCCAGGTCATCGAAACCGTCGACGCCGCCCGTCCCCACATCGCTGAAACCGATCCGCTGCAAGCCTCGGCACAAGCCACCCACCGGCCAATCCTCGGAGCTGCACTGGTTGACCAGCGTGGCGACCCGATCGGGGAGCATCGCCTGCCAGGCAAACTCCCGCGGCAGCACGCAGCCGGCCAGGTACACCCGTTCAAATTTCAGGGACGACACTTGCAGCAGGCTGGTGCCGAGGATGTAGGTGCCATTGCTGTGGCCAATGAAATGGAACTGCACATCGGGGTTGCGCGCCATGTGATAGCTGTAGCGATCGAGGAACCAGGGCAGGTTGCTGCGCCGTACCCAGGGCAAGGCGAACTTGATCGCCGAGAACCAGCCGTAGGTGGAACGGTCGACGAGCACCGGCGGCTCCATGAAAGTCCCATCCGCCCCCTCGATGTTTTCCAGCTGCCGCCTGTTGATCTCCTGGTCCTTGCAGCGCTGCTCTATGGCCTCGGTCAGGTCGGTGACCCAGCCTGAATTGCCATCGCGAATGCCATGCAGCACGAACACCACCAGCCTGGGCCCGCTGACCTCCAGCGTCTGCGCTTGCGCGGGGTTGCGCGCCTGCGGATCGGGGTTCTGGAACACCTGCAATATCTGGGTAAACCCCTCAGCCGCTGGAGGCGCGTGCGGATCGAAGAGGTTGTTGTGGTCGGCCCCCTTGATGGTGACCGTGTAGGAGTTGGCAAACGCCTCGGTATCACGCACATCTTCACGGGCGACCACACCATCGATATCCCCCAGAAACTGCACGACAAAAGGCCGATGCTCCTGCCCCCGACGATGAAAGTGGCGCATCCAGGCCAAACGCAGGTCGGTGACGAAAAACGAGCCCTTCTCCAACTCCATGAGCCAGCCCAGGGCAAAACTGAACGGCGGCGTGAGAAACAGCCACTGCAGGGTCACCAGCTTCATCAGCGCCAGGCCCAAGGCCCAGGAAGCGCTGGCGTAGGGCCGGTAGCCCCGATTGAGGGAAGCGAACAACAGCACCGCCTCGACCTTGTCCCACCACTCGAGCCGCTGCGAATCATCGGCGTAGGCGCCTGCCGCCACCAGGTAAGCGTCGCGCACGACCATGCCGCCGGCACTGTGCCCCACCAGGATGATGCGCCTGCGGTCCTTGGCCAGGTGGTTGATCTTCGCGATCAGCGCCAGGGAGAGGTCGCGCACCCGGGCTCCGCGAAAGAGATTCTGCGGGCTGCGGGTATCGTGAAAATGCCAGTCACCGGCGAACCCCTGCTTACGCAGCCGCGCCTCGAGCCGCTTCCAGGCCCCGTCGAAATGGCCAAGGCCACCGACCACGATGATCAACGGTTGTTCGCCCATGGAGCACCTCCTTGTGGGTTGCCTGGCGATGCCCCGCAGCGATGCTGGCGTCGCGCCACATTAGGTATAGGTACTTTTGCGCAAACCGTGACTCGGCCAGGGTTTTTTTTCCGTTGAGCGCCGCCGCTGTCTCTCGGCGCCGGGCCCTTGAGGCGTTTTCTCGGCTCGGGCTGGAAGCCGGATTACATCGAGCGAGAAATATGCCGGGTATTTGCGCTCCCGATATGGCTGATTTTCAGAATTTTCCTGCATTAACCGAGGGAGTGACCTCCCTATGATGTCATTTTAGAAATAACGCTAGAGGTCCCGCATGCACTTACCCGCCCAGAAGTTCATTGTTCGTCTTCCGGATGATCTTCACGCACAAGTCAAGAGCATTGCCAAAGTACAGAACCGCAGCATGAACAATGAAATCGTCAACCGCCTGGAAAAGTCCCTGGCCGACGACACGGCTTATGAACTGTCTGAAAAGCTCCTGACGCTGCTGCTGAAGAAAGTCGAGTCACTGGAAAAGCAGATCGAATGCCTGCAACCGGAAAGCCAGGAGACTGGCCAGTAACCAGGCCTTTGCGGCGCCGGCCGGCACTGCACCCGGCCTTTGGCGGCGGCCGCCCCAACTGGCCCTTGAACCACCTTTACCCCTTCACCACAGCTTGTATGATGGCGCCTGTTTCAAGCGCACCCCGACGCCTGCCAGCTGCCATCATGCACCGGCCTGACACCCTCAGGACGTCCCCGTTGCTCGCCGATTCACGCGCAGGTTGCCCACCGCCAGCCGTGCCAGGCCATCGCCTGCGCACAGGGTGGCCCTCAAGGAATGTTCATGAACCGGATTGACCAGACTTCCCGCCTGGAAGCCTGCACCACAGGATTGACCTTCAACCGCCTGACCCTGGGCCTGCTGCTGGCCGGCAGCGCCTCGGTGGCCCAGGCCACGGGCACCGAACTGCCGACCCAGACCGTGACCGGGCAAGCGCACCAGGACTATCAGGCGGAAACTGCATCGGTGGCCGGCTTCGAGGAAGCACCGCTGCTCGACACCCCGGCCTCCATCAGCGTGTTCAATGAAGCCCTGATCAAGGACCAGCAGGCGCGCCTGCTCAGCGAGGTGCTGAGCAATGATGCGTCGGTGGGCCAGAGCTATGCACCGGTGGGCTACTACGAGAATTTCATGGTCCGCGGCTTTGCGCTGAACGCCGCCAACAGCTACCGGATCAATGGCCGCAGCATTGCCGGGGAACAGAACGTCGGCCTGGAAAACAAGCAAAGGGTGGAAGTGCTCAAGGGCCTGTCCGGCCTGGAAAGCGGCATCGGCGAACCCGGCGGGCTGATCAACTACCTGACCAAGCGCCCCACCGATGTGCGCTCGGTCACGGTGTCCACCGACGACCGTGGCAGCGGTTATGTGGCCACCGATGTCGGCGGCTGGTTCGGCAGCGAGCAGCAGTTCGGCCTGCGGGCCAACCTGGCCCATGAAGACCTGCACTCCTACGTGGAGCACACCAATGGCCAGCGGGATTTCGCCTCCCTGGCCTTTGACTGGAACATCAGCCCCGATGCCTTGCTGCAACTGGACCTGGAATACCAGACCAAGGAACAACGCTCGGCGCCGGGTTACCAGTTGCTGGGCGGCAGCGCCCTGCCCCATCACGCCTCGCCGAAAAAACTCCTCGGCCACCAGAGTGGCAGCAAGCCGGTGAGCAGCGAGGCCCTGAATTTCAACGGCAACTTCGAGTACCGCTTCAGTGATGACTGGAAGGGCAATGTCAGTGCATCACGTAGTCGGGTGGTGATTGATGATTACAGCTCGTTTGCATGGGGTTGCTATGGCTGCGGTGTTCCCGGCCCGGAAAACACTTTCGGCCCCGATGGGACCTATGACATCTACGACTTCCGCAGCCCCGACGATACCCGGCGCAATGACGAGGTTCAGGCAGTGCTCAGCGGGCGTTTCGACACCGGTCGCCTCGGCCATGAACTGAGTGTCGGGACCAGTGCATTCCGGCGGGTGGTGGACAAGCGCGAGTCGATCAACGAGTGGATCGGCACCGGCAATATCAACAGCGAACCCGAGAACCACCCGCGCTACGATGGTTCGCTCAAAGACTCCCACCGACGCCTGGACAGTCGCCAGTACGGGCTGTTCTTCAATGATCGGATCCGTTTCAACGAGCAGTGGCAGACCGTGCTTGGCGGGCGCGAAGTGCGTCTCGATGAAGAGAGTTTCGACCAGAATGGCAATAGCGCCCGCCATACCCAGCGCTATGTGTTTTTGCCTCAAGCGGCACTGATCTATAAACCCCTGGCCAACCTGGCGCTGTATACCCGCTATAGCAAGGGCCTGGCCCTGGGTGGTGAGGCGCCGTGGTTCGCCACCAACAAGAGTGAAATTCTCGAACCAAGTACTTCGCGCCAGATCGAGGCCGGCCTCAAGTACGACTGGCAACGCATGAACTTCGCCGCCGCGCTGTTCCAGATGCGCCAGGCCAACCAGTACTCGCGCCCCAATGCCAACGGCACGCTCACCTACATCCAGCAAGGCCAGCAGAAAAACACCGGCCTGGAACTCTCGGCCAACGGCTGGGCCAGCGAGCGCCTGCAGATCGCCGCCAGCGTCGCGGCGATCCGCTCGCGGGTCAGCGGCACCGACACCCCGGCCTACGAAGGCCACCAGGCCCTCAACGTGCCCAAGCTGCGCGCCAGCCTGCAGGGCGACTACGCCCTGCCCTGGCTCGATGGCCTGGCGCTGCTGGGAGGCGTGCAATACAGCGCCAGCAAATACGCCGACCGGGTGGGCAATGTCGAGGCCGGCAGCTACGCGGTGTTCAATATCGGCAGCCGCTACAGCACGCGCATCGATGGCTACGACACAGTGCTGCGCCTGACCGTGGACAACCTGTTCGACAAGCGCTACTGGCGCGACGTGGGCGAATACCTGGGGGACGACTACCTGTTCCAGGGCCCGCCGCTGACCGCACGCTTGAGTGCATCGATCAACTTCTGACCGCCGCTCAGCGCTTCACGCAACCGCGTCATTGGGCCGGTTGCTTGCTCGCGGTCGGCTTGGTGACCGTGGCGCCATCGGGCAAGCCCGGGTGGCGCTGCTGCATGAACGCCTGCAAACACATGGCCTGATCCCTGGCACGCGGAAACCACGCCCCCCCGCCTTGTTGCCTGACCTCAAGGCCCCCACTGCCTTGCTGCCACGAAAACCCGAGCCACTCGCGGTCACTCAGCGGCCTCCCTTCAGCCAGCACTGGCAACCCGGCTCCCCAGGGTTCGGCCCCTTCGGCGCCGGGTGATCAACTCTGCCGATCGATATCGCGCCGCAGCACCACCGCGGTGGTGATGTCTTCGACGGTTTCGTGGCTCGCGACCCGGTCTCTCACCCGATTCAGGTCATCGATGGTCCGCGATTCCACCTCGATGACCAGATCGAGCTGGCCACTGACGGAAGAGACGCGTCGCACCTGGGAGTTCTGCGCCAGCAGGTCCAGCAGGCTGATTGCGGGCGTACGCTTGAGGCTCACCAGCAAGATGGCCCGAATCACATTGGCATCGATCTCGCCGATATCCGCGCGGTAGCCCCGGATCACCCCGCTGCGTTCAAGATTGATCACCCGCTCGCTGGTCGCGCTCCTGGAAAGGCCGATCCTCGCCGCCAAGGTCTTCAGTGCAACTCGCGCCTCTTTCGACAGTATTTCGAGTATTTCGCGATCTTTCGCGTCCAGGTCGCGCATCAGCACCCCTCCATTCTGCTACCGAAATTATGCCGGTCGATTCCGACCATATGCCGGCCAAAGCCGACCCCATACCTACTGTCTTCGAGGATTCCCCATGCCAAGCTAACTGAAATATCGCTCGGAAAATAATAACGATGACAAATCTTTCCCACCCCGCGCCCTCGTTCTCGACAGCAGATGCCGAAAAGCTGGGTGAGCAGCTGTTCAACGTGATCGGCAGCGCCACGCCGCTGGATGGCGAGCGCGACCGCAACTACCGATTGACCACCGGAACCGCGGCCGAGTGGATTCTCAAAGTCGTCAACGCCTCCGAGCCACGGATCGAAAGCGAGTTCCAGGCGGCCATTCTCAGCCACCTGGCGAACCACACTCCCGAGCTGACCGTGCCCTTTCTCAAGAAGAGCCTGGCGGGCGATTTTCTCGCCTCTGCGGTTGCGCCCACTGGCGAAACCCATGCGGTGCGGCTGGTCAGCTGGTTGCCCGGCACGCCGCTGGCAGAGGTCGATCGCAGCGTCGAATTGATGCGCAACCTGGGCCGGTCGTTCGGTGAGATCGACCGGGCGCTGCAGGGCTTCATGCACCCGGGGGCGGTACGGGATCTGGACTGGGACCTGCGTCACGCCGGGCGTTCGCGCTCGCGCTTGCACTTCATCAAGGACCCGGACAGAAGGGCCATTCTGCTGCGCTTCATCGAGGCTTTCGAACTCAACGTACAGCCGCGGCTTTCCCGCCTGCGCGCGCAGATCATTCACAACGACGGCAATGACTGGAACATCCTCGTCGACGCCCAGGACCACCAGCAAGTCTCGGGCATCATCGATTTCGGCGATGCGCTGCACACGATCCTGATTGCCGAAGTCGCCATCACCTGCGCCTACTCCATCCTCGACATGGACGACCCGATTGGCGCCGCTGCCGCCCTGGCGGCCGGCTTCCACGAGCAATACCCGCTGCACCCCGAAGAGCTGGACGTGCTGTTCAACCTCATCGCCATGCGCCTGGTCACCAGCGTGACCTTGTCCGCATCGCGACATGCACAGACCCAGGACAACCCCTACCTGGCCATCAGCGAAGCCCCAGCCTGGCGCCTCCTGGAAAAGATGGACCGCATGAGCCCGCGACTGGCGACGGCGATCCTGCGCAAGGCCTGCGGCTTCGATGCGATCGAAGGCGCGGGGGCGATCCGAAGCTGGGTGGCCGAGCACCGCCAGTCCTTCGCGGACATCGTGCGACCCGGCGCGGCGACTCTGAACAAGATGATCGCGCCGTTCGGCGATGCCACCCATGTGATGACGATCGCCTCGGCCGAGCAGCGCCCAGCGCAAGCGACGGCATGGTGGAAGGCGTTTTCAACGGAACACCACGTAAAGCTCGGCGTCGGCCCCTGGGGCGAGGTCAGGACCATCTACACCGACAGCGCATTCGAATCGCGTTTTATCACCGGGCAGCGGCGGGTCCTGCACGTTGGTATCGACTTGATCATGCCCGCCGCAACGCCGCTGTATACCCCGGTGGCCGGTGTGGTGCGCAGCGTCGAGGTCGAGCACGAGCCCCTGGGCTATGGCGGCCTGATCATGCTTGAGCATGCACCTGAAGGTTGCCCGCCATTCCTGACCCTGTGGGGCCACATGGCTCAGGAAGCGCTGGCGCGCCTCAAGCCTGGCGACCATCTGGAGGCTGGCGCACTGGTCGGCTACATGGGAACCGATCAGGAAAATGGTGGATGGATTCCGCATTTGCATTTGCAGATGTCCACCGACACCGGGTTGCAGGCCAGCGAGTTTATCGGCGTCGGTGAACAGGCCTATCTGCAGGTCTGGGCCGACCTGTTCCCCGACGCCTCCGCCCTCGCGGGCATTCCCCCGGAAACCTACAGCCAGGAGGGGCGCAGCAAGGCAGAGATCGTGGCAAAACGCAAAGAACTGCTGCTGCCGAACCTGTCGATTTCCTATTCGGACCCGATCAAGTTCGTGCGCGGTGACGGGGTGTGGTTGATCGACAATTTTGGCAGGGCCTACCTGGACTGCTTCAACAACGTCTGCCACCTCGGGCACTGCCACCCCGATGTGGTGGAGGCTCTTGCACGCCAGGCCGCGCGCCTGAATACCAACACCCGTTACCTGCACGACCACCTCGTGGAGTACGCCGAGCGGCTCACCGCGACCTTGCCCCAAGGCCTGGCGGTGGCTTCCTTCGGCTGCTCCGGCAGCGAAGCCAACAGCCTCATGCTGCGCATGGCGCGCAATCACACCGGGCGCGACGATGCCATCGTGCTGGATTGGGCCTACCACGGCACCACCCAGGAACTGATCGACCTCAGCCCCTACAAGTACAAGCGCAAGGCCGGCAAAGGCCGCGCCGCGCACGTGTTCGAAGCCAGCGTCCCGGATGCCTACCGAGCCCCTGAAGACTGGCCGTTCGAGGATCTGGGCAAGCGCTACGCCGAAAGCATCGCGCAGCAGATTGATGACATGCGCAAACAGGGCCGATCCCCGGCGTTCTTCTTGGCCGAGTCGATACCCAGCGTCGCCGGGCAACTGTTCTTCCCGGAAAACTACCTGCAAGAAGTCTATGCCCTGGTGCGTGCAGAGGGCGGACTGTGCCTGGCCGACGAGGTCCAGGTCGGCTTTGGTCGCGTCGGCAGCCACTGGTGGGCGTTCGAAACCCAGGGCGTGGTGCCCGATGCGGTGTCCATGGGCAAGCCCATTGGCAATGGCCACCCCCTGTCCGCGGTGGTGACCACCCGGGAGATCGCCGACAGCTTCAACAACGGCATGGAGTACTTCAACACCTTTGCCGGCAGCCCGGTTTCATGCGCTGTTGGCCTGTCGGTACTGGAGGTGATCGAGCGCGACAAGCTGAAGCTCAATGCCCTGACCATAGGCAACTACCTGCTCGAAGGCTTGCGCAAACTGCAGCAGCGATACGATGCAATCGGTGATGTGCGGGGGCTTGGGCTGTTCCTTGGGGTCGAGCTTGTGACCGATCGCCAAACGAAAATCCCGGCCACAGGCCTGGCCAAAAAAGTCGCCGACGGGGCCCGGGAGCGAGGCATTCTGATCGGCACAGAAGGCCCCCATGACAATGTGCTGAAAATGCGTCCGTCGATGATTTTCAGTCAAGCCAACGCGGACTTTTTACTGGAGGTGCTGGACGAGAGCTTCCAGGCCGCCCTGGCATAGATCGCCGCTGACAGGGCAGGCAAGCACAGGCCGGGGAGCGCCTGGTGCCCCGCCGTCGGCGCTGCACAACCGCTCGAAGCCCCGTGCTTTGAGCGGGCACCGAGACCTACCGGACAGAGTGCCGGCCAACTCCGGCAATCTGCCAGGCTGGCTGTCACATTGCCTGGTGCTTTCCCAAAACGCCTGTGCAAGACTTTTCCTGACGGCTGGGTGAATAGCCCAAAAAACCAAATAATAATATGTCTAAGGTGCTATCGAATGTTCACTAAAAAGCTCAAGGGCCTGGTGGTTGCCTGCGCCGTAACCGCCGCGACGTTCCTCTCCTGCACCGCTGTCCACGCCGATGAACTGCAGTCGATCGAGCAATCCAAAGAGATCCGTATTGCCATGAGCGGCCAATACGCGCCCTTCAGCTTCGCCAACGAACAGAACCAGATTGTCGGCTTCGACGCGTCCATCAGCGAAGCCATTGCGCAGCAGATGGGGGTCAAGGTGACGATCATCACCACCCCGTTCGACGGCATCATTGCCGGCCTTCTGGCGAAGAAATACGACGCCATCATCGCCTCTATGTCCATTACCCCGGAGCGCCAGAAGGCCGTGGACTTCGTGGGCCCCTATTACCACGCCGGCCGGACGATCGTGGTGAAGGACAGCTCTGCGATCAAAAACTTTGCTGACCTGAAGGATGTGTCGGTCGGGGTGACGCTCGGCGATATCCACGACAAATGGGCCCGGGCCCGGGGCAACCTGAAGGTCAGAAGCTACAAGGGCCTTCCCGAAATGCTCGTGGACCTGGACGCCGGGCGCCTCGATGCACTGGTGATGGACAGCATTCCGGTGATGGTCGCGGTCAAGGAGACGGGACAGCAGGTCCGCCTCATCAGCACCCCTGAAGACCAGGGAGGCACCGAAGGCCTGGGCATAGCCCTGCGCAAGAACAACCCTGAACTCAAGGCGGCGATGCAGAAGGCATTGGACACCATCCTCGCCGATGGCACCTACGAAAAGATCTCGATGCAGTGGATTGGCCGCGACATCCGCTGATTGATCCCGAGTACGGCTCGACCTGGCGTCGGGCCAAGCCATCTGACTGTTCTAGGTGCCCCTATGGATCTGACACTGATACAGCGCATATTGCCGTTTTTCCTGGAGGCGGCCTGGATTACCCTGCAGATCAGCGTACTGGCACTGCTCCTGGGCTTGCTGGTCTCGATCGTGCTGGTGGCCGGACGCCTGTCCAGCGTCTTCATCTTCAGGGGCCTGGCCAGGCTCTACATCAGCGTGTTTCGCGGCACGCCCTGTTTGGTCCAGCTGTTCATCCTCTACTTCGGCGGCCCACAGATCGGGCTGGAACTGGAACCCTTCGCTGCCGGGGTGATTGGCCTGGGCCTCAACATCGCGGCCTACATGGCGGAATCCATTCGAGGCGCCATCAGCAACGTCGACCCGGGCCAGGAAGAGGCGGCGCGTTCCATCGGCTTCGGCCGCCGGCAAACCCTGTGGTTCATCACCCTGCCACAAGCGGCCAAGTTGATGATCAGACCGCTGGGGGTCAACGCGGTCGCGCTGATCAAGGGTTCGGCCCTGGTCTCGACCATTTCTGTGGTTGAACTCTCCTACACCGCGCAGCGCTTTATCAGTTCAACCTACAAGCCTTTCGAGATCTTCGCGGTATCGGCCCTGCTCTACATGGTGATGGTCTATTCGGTCAGGTTCTTGATTGACTACCTCGATAATCGCTTCGCGGCACGGTGAGCGTATTCCCATGCACAGCCTGGACTTCAATATCGTCGCGCCCTACTACGAACTGCTCATGACCGGTCTCTGGTGGACCCTGGTGATGTTCTTCAGCGCCAGCGTCTTGAGCTTGATCGCCGGAATAGCCTTTACCCTGATCCTGCTCTATGCGCCCAGAATAGTGGCGCTGCCGATCCGCTTCATCACCTGGCTGTTGATGGGAACGCCCCTGCTGCTGCAGCTGTACGTGATTTATTACGGGCTGGTGCAAGTGGGGATAGATATTCCTGCCCTTGGCGCGGGCATCATCGGCCTCAGCCTGCATTTCGCCGTCTACAACGCCGACGTGATTCGCGCCGGCGTGCTGGCGGTAGACCCAGGGCAGATTGAAGGCGCGCGCTCCATCGGCCTCAGCCGTGGCCAGACCCAGCGCTACATCATCGTGCCGCAAGCCCTGCGCAGCACCCTTGCGCCGCTGGGCAACAACCTGATTGTGTTGCTCAAGGACACCTCCCTGGTGTCCATCATTGGGATTGCCGAGTTGGTCTACAGCGCACAACTGGCGGTGAGCGACACCTACAGCCCCTTTGAGTTTTATCTGACTGTTGCGGTTATTTACTATGCAGCCAATCTTCTGCTCGAGGGCGGCCTGCACCTTCTTGAAAAAAAGGTAGAGAGGTCACGATGACCAGCGAAAAGTTCATGGTTGAGGTAAAGGGTGCCCGCAAGGCCTACGGAGCCCTGGAAGTACTCAAGGGCATCGACCTCTCGGTCTCTCGCGGACAAATCATCGCCATCATCGGCCCCAGCGGATCGGGCAAGAGCACGCTCCTGCGCTCGATCAATCACCTGGAAGTGCTCAACGATGGCGAAATCTGGCTGGACGGTGACCAGGTCAATCGCCCCTTGAAAGGCCGCGCGTTCGAACAGCACATCAATGCCGTGCGCCAGCAGATGGGCATGGTGTTCCAGCACTTCAACCTGTTCCCGCATTTGACCGTGCAGGAAAACATCGCCATTGGCCCGATAAAACTCAAGGGGCTGAGCAAAAAGGCCGCCCGTGAACTGGCACTGGAATACCTGCTGAAAGTGGGCCTGGAGCACAAGGCCGACGAATACCCTTCGCGCCTGTCGGGCGGACAGAAACAACGCGTGGCGATTGCCCGGGCGCTGGCGATGCAGCCCAAGGTCATGCTGTTCGACGAGGCCACCTCGGCCCTTGACCCGGAGCTGGTGGAAGAGGTCAACCTGGTGATGAAGCAACTGGCGGCGGAGCACATGACCATGCTGATCGTCACCCACGAAATGCGCTTTGCCGGCGAAGTGGCCGACCGCATTGTGTTTATGGATGGCGGGGTTGTGGTGGAGCAAGGACTGCCCCAGGAGATCCTGCAACAGCCGGTTCAGGAGCGAACCCGATCGTTCCTGAAAAAGCATTTGCACGATAGGTAGCATCCGCGCCCATCTCTTGAGTACCGCCTCCGCAACCAGTGACAGACACAGGCAAGCGGCTCCTTCGCCATGGCCTGCAGGGGGATCCGGGGTGGGCCCTGGCGCCTTACCTGAAGGCTGAAAGCCGCGAGCCAGCGATTACCCGGCATCGCAGCGGGCTGTCCCACGGCGCTATCTGCCCTGGCGATAGCGCCATCTCCAATCTGCACGACCGACCCTCTGCGTATGCAGTTACGATATGGGCAACTCCCCCACCCCGGCCTGACCTTCCGTGCGGTGCGCACAACAAACCGGAGATTGCCCGATGCTGCCCCCTGCCCTCGATACTGCCGACATCCAGCCCTTGCCCGCCGCCCTGGTGGATGAACTGACGGCCCTGCTGGGCCAGCGCTTCAGCACCTCCGCCAGCGTTCGCGAGCACCACGGCCGGGACATCTCCGCCCTCGATCCGCTGCCGCCGCAAGGGGTGGCCTTCGTCAATCACCTCGACGAAATCATCGCCGTGCAGCAGGCCTGCCATCGCCATCGGGTGCCGATCATTCCCTACGGCAGCGGCAGTTCCCTGGAAGGCTGGCTGCACGCGGTCCACGGCGGGGTGTGCATCGATGTGGCGGCGATGAACCAGATTCTGGAGATCCGCGTCGACGACATGGACGTCACCGTGCAACCCGGGGTAACCCGCAAGCAGCTCAACGCCGCGCTGCACGGCACCGGCCTGTTCTTCCCCATCGACCCCGGCGCCGACGCCTCCCTGGGCGGCATGGCCGCGACCCGGGCCTCGGGCACCAATGCCGTGCGCTACGGCACCATGCGCGAAAACGTCCTGGCCCTGACCGCGGTACTGGCCGACGGCCGCGTGCTGCACACCGGCGGCCGGGCGCGCAAATCCTCCTCGGGTTATGACCTCACCCACCTGCTGGTGGGCTCCGGCGGCACCCTGGCCACAGTGGCGGAGCTGACGGTGAAACTGCACCCGATTCCCGAGGCGATTTCCGCCGCGGTGTGCAATTTCCCCAGTGTCGATCAAGCGGTGCAAACGGTGATCCAGGCCATCCAGCTGGGGGTGCCGATTGCCCGTATCGAACTGATCGACGCCCTCACCGTGCGCGCCCTGAACGCCTACAGCAAAACCCAGTTGAACGAAGCGCCATCACTGTTCTTCGAGCTGCACGGCTCGGAGTCCTCGGTCAAGGAACAGGTGGAAACCATCCGCCTGCTGGCCGATGAACACGGCGGCCAGGACTTCGAATGGGCGGTGCACCCGGAAGACCGCAGCCGCCTGTGGCAGGCGCGGCACGATGGCTACTTCGCCGCCGTGGCCCTGCGCCCCGGCTGCCGCGCCCTGACCACCGACGCCGTGGTGCCGATCTCGCGCCTGGCCGAATGCATCGAAGCCACCGCCGCCGACCTGCAACAGCAAGGCTTGCTGGCGCCGATTTTCGGCCATGTCGGCGACGGCAATTTCCACGCGGTGATTCTGGTCAACCCCGACGACCCCGAGGAAGTGCGGCGCGCCGACGGCGTGGCCCAGCGCCTGGCGGAACGGGCCATCGCCCTGCAGGGTTCCTGCACCGGCGAGCACGGCGTCGGCCTGACCAAGCAGGCCTACATGAGCCTGGAGCACGGGCAGAACGCGGTGGACGTGATGGCCGCGATCAAGGCCGCCCTCGACCCGCGACAACTGATGAACCCGGGCAAGATCTTCCCCCGCGGCCCGGCCGTCGACTGAGGCAGCGGCCTGCCAAGGAGCCCCCATGGAAATCCGCCAGCTGAAATACTTCGTCGCCGTGGTCGATGCCGGCAGCCTGTCCCGCGCCGCCCGGGACGTGCACGTGGCGCAATCGGCCCTGAGCAAGCAGATGTCGGCCCTGGAAGCCGACCTCGGCGCGCAACTCTTCCATCGCAGCAACAGTGGCATCCGCGTCAACGACGCCGGCAAGCTGTTCTACGAATACGCCCAGGGCCTGCTCAAGCACCTGCAGGATGCCCGCGCCGCAATCAGCAGCGAACCCGGCGCGCTAAGCGGCTCCATCGTCGTCGCCCTGCCCCAGAGCGTGGCCAGCACCGTGGCCCTGCCGCTGATCCAGGCCGTGGCCCGCACCTACCCCAAGGTCGAGTTGCACCTCAATGAAGAACTCACCGGCAACCTGGTGGACCAACTGGTGCGGGGCCGGGTCGACATTGCCCTGTTCACCCCCATCGGCCTGCCGCCGCAGGTCAGCTTCAGCCCGCTGCTGGAAGAAGACTTCTACCTGATCCACCGCGCCGACGACCGCCACGCGCCGCCAGCGGGCGAGGTAACCCTGGCCGAAGCCGTGGCCCGACCGCTGGTATTTCCCAGCCGCGCCCATAGCCACAGCACCCGGGCCTGCGTCGACCAGGCCCTGGAACGCCTGCACTTGCCACCGGCCCAGGTAGCCATGGAAGTCAACTCGGTGCACATCCTCAAGAGCGCGGTGGAGGCCGGCATCGGCCCCAGCATCATGCCGCTGAACCTGGCCCTGCGCGAAGTCGCCGAAGGCCGGCTGGTGGCCCACGCCATCCAGCCCCGGGAAGTCTTCCGCACCCTGGGCATCTGCGTCTGCGAGGCCCTGCCCGGCAGCAACCTGCGCAGCGCCATTGCCAACCTGATCGCCCAGGTGGTGCGCGACATGAGCCGCTCCGGCGAATGGCCCGCCACCCGCCTACTGCCCGAGGCCTGAACCGCTGTTTCATCCATTGCTTCGACAACAAGAATAAAGAGGCTAGACATGAACCGACCTTCCCCGCCGCCTGCGGCCCTCGACGACGCGGCCCTGCACTCGGCCTACCGCAAGACCGCCTGGCGCATCATCCCGCTGCTGATTTTGTGTTACCTGGTGGCCTACCTGGACCGGGTCAACGTCGGCTTCGCCAAATTGCAGATGCTCGACGACCTGAAGTTCAGCGAAGCGGTGTACGGCCTCGGCGCCGGGATCTTCTTCGTCGGCTACCTGCTGTTCGAGATCCCCAGCAACATCGCCCTGCACCGCTTCGGCGCGCGGCGCTGGATCGCGCGGATCATGGTCACCTGGGGCCTGCTGTCGGCGGCCATGATGTTCATCGAAACGCCCATGACTTTCTACGTCTTGCGGCTGCTGATCGGCATTGCCGAAGCCGGCTTCTTCCCCGGCATCATCTTCTATCTCACCACCTGGTTTCCCAGCCAGCGCCGAGGGGTGATGACCGCCCTGTTCATCATGGCCCTGCCGATTTCCAGCCTGTTCGGCTCACTGATTTCCGGGCTGATCCTGCAACACCTCAACGGCGTGTCCGGCTACGCCGGCTGGCAATGGCTGTTCGTCATCGAAGGCCTGCCCGCTGTGGCCCTCGGCGCCGCGGTATTCTTCCTCCTGCGCGACCGCATCGCCGACGCCCACTGGCTCACCCCGGAAGAACGCCACGGCATGCAAGCCGCCATCGACCGCGAAGCCGCAAACAAACAGAGCCACCGCCTGCGCGACGGGCTGCTCAACCCACAGATCTGGCTGCTGGGCGCGGTGTACTTCTGCCTGGTGCTGGGCCAATACGTCATCAGCTTCTGGCTGCCCACCATCATCCGCAACAGCGGCGTGCAGCAGCCCTGGGCCATCGGCGTACTCACCGCCCTGCCCTACGCCGCCGCAGCTGTGACCATGGTGCTGGTGGGCCGCAGCTCGGACCGCCACGGCGAGTACCGCTGGCACCTGGCAGTCTGCGCCGGAATTGGCGCGCTAGGCGTGGCCTTCGGCACCTTCTTCGGCGACAACCTGGTATTGGCCATGCTCGGCCTGATCATCGGCACCGCCGCCATGATCAGCAGCCTGCCGGTGTTCTGGGGCCTGCCCACCGCCGTAGTGGGCGGCGCCGCAGCCGCGGCAGGCGTGGCATTGATCAACACCCTGGGCAACGTGGCCGGATTCTTCAGCACCATCGTGGTGGGCTGGCTGACCCAGGTGACAGGCAACACCCAGGCCGCAATGTACTTCATGGCCGCCATCCTGCTGATTGGCGGCGGGCTGGGACTGATGGTCAACCACGTGCGCAGGACAGCACGACTACAAACTGCCTGACGCCGCCCCTGACATTCCCACGCTTGGCGTGGGAATTACCGCCCCCAAGACCGCTAGCTATTCACCCGAGCTACCAAATTGGTTTTTATTTGTCAGCCACATCATTCCTTGTGCAGTCGCTCGGTATTTCTGTACCGGGCTGCGGGGCGATTCGGGATGAGTCATTTCAATCAACCCAGCGGCTAATGCCGGGTTCAAATAGTTGTTGCGGAAGGTGGGGCGATGGACCAATCGCAAGTGCTGCATCAACTCCCCGGCTTTAAAAGCAATACCGCCTTCGAGAACCTGAAGCAGTCGTGCTACTTGGTCGCTTACTTGGTCGTTTTCGCTGGCATCAAGCAAGGCCTGGTACAACGCTTGCAACATGAACTCCACAAACGGCGTGGCCTCGCCGTGTTGGTCCGCAGCGCTAAGGGCTGCGTAATAGGCATCCTGCCGCTCGCGTATCACCGTCTCCACCGGCAACCAGGCCAGCACTGGACGCCACAGGCTCAGTATCAGCGTTTGCCACAAACGCCCCATCCGCCCATTGCCATCTGCAAACGGATGAATGAATTCAAACTCGTAATGAAATACACAACTGGCAAGCAGCGGGTGCAGGTCAGTACTGGATAGCCAATTGAGCAGGTCGTCCACCGAGGCAAGCACACGGCTGGCCGGTGGTGCCATATGCACCAGCTTGTGTTCTCGGTAGATGTCGACTCCTGAACGTCGCAACTGTCCGCAATCGTCAATAAGCCCATGCATCAGAACCCCGTGAGCCTCCAACAAATGCGCACGAGAGGCTGGCTGCCAAATGGCCATGGCCTCATAGGCCGCAAAGGCATTGCGCACTTCCTGAATCTCGCGTGGCAGCCCCAACACCCGACGGCCATCCAGCACAGCCGTGACCTGCTCGACACTCAGCGTGTTGTTCTCAATGGCCAGAGAGGCCTGGATGCTGCGAATGCGATTACCCCGACGCAACTGAGGTGTCAGAGTCGACTCCTGCTGGGCCGACAGCCGCCCGACCACCTCACTGATTTGTGCGACCAGAGTGAGCATGGCCGGTGTCAGAGTTAGTGGCGGCTGATAGCGACTCACGGGGCCACCTGCTGCCAGGGGAGTGGCTTGCACTGGCTCAAGAAAAACTCTCCCGCTCCCTGGCAGTAGACAAGCCTGCTGGCGGCCTTTTGATCCGTCATGGACAAACTCCGGCATTCGACACAATGGAATTGCGCAATAAGAATTGAGAACTCGACGGCCAAGCGAAGGCAATGATGGGGGCATGATACCGGGCTGATGTTTTTTCGTCAGAACCTTGGACTATATCCATCAACCGTGCCACGCAAGCAGCAGGCAAACTGTCCCGAACCATAAACACGGTCGTGATGTACTGCCATCAACCTTCCAACCACCAGTTCAACAGCGTCTCGTCTTCATCGTCATCGAGGTTTTTATAGACGTTCGCGTAGTACCACTGGATCCCGGTCTTTTCGCGAAAGCCATCGAAAAACCTATTGATGTTCTCCATCCCGTTTTTTGCCGGGACCGCCAACGCTAGCGTCCCCCCGCACACCCCATCCAGAGTCCCATTCAGCTCACGAATGACGCCGCTTTCCAGTGCCGTAATCACTGCCGGATCAATGTAATCGGCATAGATCTGAATGCAGAAATTCCCGCCCCGCTTCAGCACTTGCGCCGGAGCATCGGGATTGCGGATGGAAACGATATCGCCCCGCGCTAGGTTCTGCGCCAGCCCCGGCGAGGACAGCAACTCATAAATATCCTCATCGATCTGCCGCGCCAGCAGCTCCTCGCGAACGGCGCCATCATCATCGGCCATGTACACCTGAATCAGCACAGGGGATTGCTTGTCATCCATACGATGGCTCCACGGTTTCCAGGTTCAACACCAGACTCATCCAATCCACTAGCCGCCACGTCGCACAAGGGCGCCAATCAACGGGCCTCAAGGCAACGGCGCAAAGCTCCCACCGCCCTCATTCCAGCGAAACCCCGGAAACTTGCAGTCCTTGAAAGCAATCCGCAGTTGCTCCCCTTCACCCTGCAACTGCAAGGTATCCACCCCCTGATTCGGACACCCCGGTGCCGCGATCGCCAGGCTTACCAGCAACTTGCCGGTGGCCTTGTCCATCACCTCCACCGCCGTGATCCTTTGATCATTGCCCTGCATCGGTACCTGAAAATACCAGCGCTTGGTGGACGCACTCTGCAACAGCCGGGTGACCGGCTGCGGCCACGAACGATCCGAATCCACCAGGCCCACCAACCTCAGCGCAATCGGCAAGGTCTTGCCCGTGCGATAACTGGTCCAGGTGCCGCGCACCTGTTCCTGCTGGCGGTAGTTCATCAAGTCATTGAACTGCAGACGCGCCACCGGCAAGCCCTGCTCGTCCAGCTCATCCATGGCCAGCGTCTTGTTGCTGTAACTGAAGGTCGGCTTGAGGCGGATCGGCGTGCGATAGCGCTGATAGGCATAGGTGCCCTGGTACACCGCATTCTGGCTGCCCAGGGTCAAGACAATCGCCTGCTTGCCCAAGGTCCCCTCATACACCCCATGGGACGCCTGCGCCGGCAACAGCCACAACGCCAACACCAGCACCGCCAACCCCCGAGCAACATCAAACCCGCGCATCAGAAACGCTCCTCGCCCGACGACAGAAACTGCAACCGATCAGGGCTGATCACCCGGTAATAATCCCAACGCCGAGTGCGCTGGTCGTAATTGATGAAGTCCTGCTTGCTGAACTCCACCTGGCCACTGGGGGAAAAGCGCAACGTACCGTCCACCGCGAACTGCTCCAACTGCGCATGGCGCAGATACTCCCTGCCTTCACGGTTGTACAGATAATACTGAGTGGGCGAGCACCACAGCCGGCCATCCTCCTCGGCCACGCGATAGCTCTGGGCCTGGAAATCGATCCGCGCCTCATCCTGAAAATGCCCGAAGGTCAGGGTCTTGGTCCCCACCGAAGATAGGCACCACTGGCCACTGATCTCCTGCACTCGCCGGCCGGTAACCCGACTCATCACCCGGATACTGTCCACCCGCGCCACCTCCTCCCCGGCCTTGCGCGCGGCATGCACACTGAAATAGAAATCCCGATCGAACACCGGCTGCAACAACTCCCCCTCAAACGCCTCCCGCTGACTGCCACCAAAGCGCGTCACCCGCTGCAACTGCAACGGCTGCTGCGTGCCCGTGCGCAGATCCACCAGACTGCCCTGCAGCGCCTCCGCGCCCTCGGCGAACGGCTGCAACGACACCGCTGCCGCAGGCAGGGTCGGGTTGTCCATGATGTTGATCAAGAGCGCGGAGCCGGGATGGAAAGGGGTGGATTCCAAGGCCATGGGCAAGCGCTCGGAGTCGGAGAACCAGTAACCGGACATACCGCCGCCGTATTGGGAATCGTAGGTTAGGGCCAGTTCAACCGGGGTGGAGCCGAGGGTGCCGCGGTAGGTGGTGGTGGGGTTGGCTTGGGCGGTTGGGGTGAGTAGCCCAAGGCCGAGCAAGAGTGCTGGGGTCAGGCGGAAAAGGAGGTGTAGCAGGTGACGCTGTTGGCCAGCCCTTGTTTGTGGACTGCTGCCTATGGGCCGGGTCATGCCTGCGCTCCTTGCGATGGGGAAAAGGGGACGCAGGATAGCAAAATCGATTGAAGGTCAGATGGCTTTGCCAAGACCTGGCCCGATTCTGAGATGGTCCAACAGGCTATTGGACAATTGCCGTGGCGCCACAATCTGCTGCTGATCACCAAGCTGAAAGGCCCATACAGCCAGTGTCAGGCACAGCGGATGTGAACTCTCTGGAGAGTTCAGCCAGTCCTTACTCGCAATAGAGACCGTTCCTACAGAAGCGCCATTGTCCCGGACCTGCCGTGTCCCTATAGTTTTCTCGTCCGTTGAATGTTGTCAGCGACAGGGTTTCGCAGCCCAACAGAAAGATTCAAGCAACACAGTCACTGCCAACTCAGGCGAACTTCGCTGGCCTGAGGCTATGGGCTTTTTTATGGAAGTGCTGTGTGACATGTGATCATGGGGCCCCCTGAATCGCCCCGGATTCTCTAGACACCTTGCAAGCTCATTGCGTAACGCTTTTCAAACTCTACCGGCGACAGCTGATTGTTGAAACCATGGCGGCGTTTCGCGTTGTAGAACATCTCGATGTAATCAAATACATCACTACGAGCATCTTGCCGCGAGGTGTAGATTTTCCGCTTGATCCGTTCCCGTTTCAGAAGCTGGAAAAAGCTCTCGGCCACGGCGTTGTCATGACAGTTGCCTCGGCGACTCATGCTGGCAATCAAATTATTTGCCTTCAAAAAGCTGCGCCAATCGGAGCTGCTGTACTGGCTACCTTGGTCGGAATGAACCATCACCTCTTGCTTCGGCTTACGCCTCCAAATCGCCATCAACAACGCATCAATAGCCAGATCACTGGTCATCTGCGACTTCATTGACCAGCCAACGACCTGACGAGAAAACAGATCCAGCACCACCGCCAAATACAACCAGCCTTCATACGTACGAATGTAGGTGATGTCGGTGACCCAAACCTTGTTGGGCTCCACGACATCGAACTGGCGCTTCAGCAAATTAGGTGAGGCGACCGCTGGCTTGCCGCCATACTTTCCAGGGCGGCGTCGATACCCTGTCTGAGAGCGCAGCCCTTCAAGACGCATCAGCCTTGCCACACGATGACGACCACAATCTTCACCGACCTCGCGCAGATCGTCATGGATTTTGCGATAGCCATAAACGCCGCCGCTCTCCAACCATGCATGCTTGATCAAACCCAGCAGTCGCTGGTCGTCTTTAGCGCGTGCAGATTGCGGCTCAGACAACCAGGCGTAATAACCGCTGGGATGGATTTTCAGCGTCAGGCATAGCCGTCGAATGGAATAGTCGCCGGCTCGCTGCTTGATGAAGGCGTACTTCAACCGCACTCCTTGGCAAAGTACGCGGCGGCCTTTTTTAAGATGTCTCGCTCTTCAGTGACCCGCTTGAGTTCTGCTCGCAGACGACGCAGTTCAGCGTGCTGATCATCGTCCTGCTGCCGTTCTTCTTGAGGTTTGCTGTAGCGCTTTATCCAGGCATAGAGGCTATGCGTCGACACGCCGAGACGGGCCGCTACCTCAGCAACGGGTAGCTTCTTTTCGGTCACGTGATTGACTGCTTGGATTTTGAATTCTTCGGGATAACGTGGGTTGCTCATGGCACCTCCTGATTGGCCTCAGTTTAAGGCATGGAGGTGTCTACAAAATCCGGGGCGATTCACTGTACCTCTACCCCTAGCTGACCAGGCGAGCAGTTTGTGGATCGTAAACCACTTCGGTAATAGACCCATTACGAATACGCTCAACTGCCTCATCAATCACATGGAGTGGAACTAGGAACCACTCTCTCGGCCTAACCGGATTCCCGAACCGATCCTCTATGGTCAGATCAAGCTGCACTGCACCAAATAAGCGGTGAAATATATTCTCTAGCCTAGTCCGATTGAGATTGTGAAGCTTATAGGCAGCTACGATCTCCACACCGGCCAGCATATAGGTCGCGTCTTTTTCCGCACCTGCTATACGGGCCTCCACTTTGCCACCAGTCACGCCGATCTTGTGAATCAGATCGCGATGATCTGCCACGAATGGGTGCTCGGATAAACTCCTCAGCACATAGATAGTCCCGCTCTCGATGTCGTCAGGCTCTGGTGCTTCGCCAAACAACGGCCCCATATCCGGGTCGGTTAGTCGGCGGCCGGTGTCGTCCTTATAAAGAGCCCGTTGCAACGAGCGGCGCAACAAATTGCTTTCTGTGCCGTTGGCGTAAATGACACGTAAACGTGCATCGCTCTCGCCATTTGGAGCCTTGATGGTTTCTCCAATTTCGGCCACATACGCTAGCTGACCACCAACGATGAAGTAGTTTCCGGCTTCAACGCTGGTATCGCGTCCAAAACGCAGGGTTTTGCGAACGCCAGATTTCAGCTCCCTCTCAGCCAGCTCGAATAGTGGTTGGAACTTGTCAAAATCCGCACAGGGAGCACGGTCGGCGATTTCCTCCGCTGCACGCTTTTCAGTGCTCGAACGCACGTGGCGCAGAACCGTGATGTCGTCCTGATCGGAGGACTCGGCGCCGATACCCAGCTCGGCCAGCAACGCATCTTCGTCCAGTTCATCCACATCCACCGAAGCCATTAAGGCACCGGAGAGCAGGCCGGGAACATCCAACTCAGCCAGCAGGGTTTGTGCCTCCGGCAACTTGCGCAGCTGATCCAGGCGCACGGCATACAATCGCTCGAAGATGTCGCGGTCTTCACCATGCACTGGTGGGTGGCCGTGAATCTGATAAAAACGCAGGATGTCCTCGAAACCGGCGATGATGCGCTCTTCACGTGGGTTTCGGTTTGTCGCCTTGAGCGGAGCGACTTCTATGCCAAGCGCATCTAGCAATTCGTCATCGTTCATATCAGCCATTGTCGGATTCTCTCAGAGCCTGTGCTGCCTTGGCCTGCGCACGGAAACGCGCTAGCACAGCCACTCCTTCCGCCATACGCTTTTCCCACGAATCGGCTGAGTTGATGTCTGGCAGGCGACCACGTTCATTCTTGAACTGCAAGGCGCGCTTTGCCAGCTCGCGAGCTTCGTCTTCGGGGATACTCAACTTCTTGGCGGCAATGCTGGCCTGTACCTGGCGTAGTGATTTCTCATCCATCGCTTTCGCCAGCACCGCATAAGCGGCATCAAAGGGGTTGATGCGGTCGATCAGGTCAATATCCAGTTCGCGTACGTTAACGAACTTACGTACGCCATCCAGCAGCGCTGTACTTCCTTGTACGGTATCACCACTGTTTGCATCGCCCCCCAAAGCCAACTTGGCCTGCTGGGTAATGTTCATGGCAGCGACGGCGTGCTGGCGGATAGCTTCCTGATCGATGTCGCTCAAGTCTGGGTAACGCTCACGCACGATCTTTCCCATGTGCAACTGGGTCAGCTCTTCGGGAAGGGTGTTTTCCTTGTCGAACAAGCCACGCTCTAACACAGTTTTGTCCTGCAGGAAGCTGGTCACTACTTCGTTCAAATCTTCTTTGCAAATGCGAGTAGCTTCAGCACTTTGCGGCGTGGTCAGGCCGTTGATCTCGACATGGTATTGACCTGTGGCTTCATTCACTCCCAGGTTCATGCCGCCTGGCTGATAGCCATCGAGCCCATAATTGAAACCCTCTTTCGGCCCTGTATCTTTAGGGGTGAACTCATAGCGTGGGGCTAGCACCTGTTCCATCAATAAGCTGGCAGAAATAGCCTTGAGCATATCGTTCACAGCCTCGGCAACAGCGGCTTGATCCGCTGTGGGTTCGGCGATCAGGTTGGTGAAGCGTGAGCGCTCCTTGCCCTCCGCATCACGTGTTGCGCGGCCAATGATCTGCACAATTTCCGTTAAGCTCGAACGGTAGCCAATGGTCAGCGCATGCTCGCACCAGATCCAGTCAAAGCCTTCCTTCGCCATCCCCAGAGCAATGATCACATCCACATTCTCTCGGTTGTTTTTCTGCTCAGGGTCTTTCAACGCGGCGAGCACTTTTGAGCGTCTAGCCGCATCGCTGTCATCCACCAGATCGGCTAGTTTCAGCGTACGACCGTCGTTTGTCTTAATCAGGTGGAAGCCGGTAGCTGGATCGACTCCCTGCCAATCCCCCAGAGCACTCATTATTTCGTTGACCTCGCGCTCCTTGTCCTTGAGGCTTTCGCGGGCATTCACATTGGGGATGTGGATGATCGTTTTCAACTTCGGATCAAGCACCTTGGCTACGGCATCCACATATTTGCCAGTGTAGAAAAAGTAACCGATATCCAGTGACTTGAGCCAACGATAGCCGTTGAGCTGCTCGTAGTAGGTGTAAGTAACCGTCTCAAACTTAGCCTCTTCCGCAGGGGCAAGCACTGCCTCACTGTCTCCGCGGAAATAAGAGCCTGTCATGGCTACCAGATGCACTTTATCGCGACTGATAAACGCACTAAGTTGGCCGCCCAGCTTATTGTCTGGGTTGGCGGAAACGTGGTGGAACTCGTCAATGGAGATCAGGCGATTGTCGAAAGCTTCGATGCCCAACTCTTCTACCGCAAAGCGGAAGGTGGCATGGGTACAAACCAGCACTTTATCAGCGCTTTCCAAAAACTTGCCTACCGCGCCCACCTTGGATTTGGCTACACGTGGCTCGTCGATGCCAGGTGCATTGCACAGGTTCCACTGCGGAGAAACCTGCCAATCCCAATAAAAGCCAAATTTGCTTAGAGGTTCATCCGCAAAGCTGCCACCAATGGAGCGCTCTGGAACCACGACAATTGCCTGGTGCAGGCCCTGGTTGTGGAGCTTGTCCAGCGCGATAAACATCAGCGCACGGGATTTACCCGACGCCGGCGGTGATTTGATCAGCAAGTACTGCTCACCGCGTTTGGCATAGGCGCGCTCCTGCATAGCGCGCATGCCAATCGAGTTGGCCTTGCTAGATGCGCCGGTCCGCGCCGTGGTGATTGAAACTGATGGCACGGTGTAGGCATTAGTCGGGTTGCTGGATGGCTCCATCACGCATTCATTCCCTTTTTTGTTTTGAGTGCAGCATTGGCCACACCTGTCGTCATCTTTGTGTAAAGGTCAAACAATTTTTCAAGCCGCTCGGTGTCGTTTTTGAAACGGCGACCGATGTAAATACGCTCCAACACTTCGTCGTTGCGCTCATGGGCCCGTCGCAGGTTGTCCGGCATGGTGTCTGGGGCATACAAGTCGGCGATGGTGGCGGGGAAATGCGCCTCGCGCGCTAGCAAAATGTCTTCGGCGCAGCGGGTCAGGTCGATCTTGTTTTGCTCGGTGAGCAGCGGTATCGGGAAGGTGTTCCAGCCGAGAGTGTTGGAGTAACGAAAATCTGTTTTCATTTTCCCGCACACAGTGCCAATCCAGACCAAATGGACTCGTGACGCAATCAAAGCCATATTCCAAAGAGGCGCGTCATAGAGAGCCAATGCAAGATTGCTAATTATCGTACCCGTCGGCATGTAGCCAACAGGAAGATAATCTCGTGACTCAGATGAAACACTTGGCACAATCATCACTGACTCAGCACCGGACTGGCGGATTTCACCAAATCTGTGTGGTGCTTTTGAAAGCGCAACTGTTGCTGCTTTCGTGCTGTCCAACCGCATATTCTCAACTGCCTTAAGCCTTGCAGAAATGGACGCGATGGCACCGGCCTCAGCTGCATCCTTATCCCGAATCCAAAGACAGTAGCGTTCAAGGCCACGAATGAACTCAGCAGATCCATAGATACGACGAATGAATTTTTCTGACTGATATGCGGTGAGGTCAAGCGCATCAACTTCATCAGAGGTAAGTAGTAAATAGCCACCATCCGTGGGCTGGTTGCCCTTGGTCATCTCGGCCAAGCCCTTAAAAGGCTTTGGGCGTTTCTCAATGACGACATCTGCGCCTGGCACTAGATATGCGTTTATGTGCTCCACATCCTTTGCAGAAAGTTCACCTTCCCTATTGAGGGAAAAAATTCTACGAGCTTTCTCGGGCCTACTGGAAATTCCAACGATTACAACTGTTACCCCTGCATTGTGACTTGCCAGATTCGTCCACTTGAACGACGTGTGCGCAAAGGAAATTTGATGACCACTGGCAAAAATCAGGGGCCAGAGGATCGGCACCTGCGATCCTTGACAGATGGAGTTCGTAGACACAAATGCTGCGCTGGATTTGGTCTTGGTGCCGTAATCGGCAGCCTTCATGAACCAGCCCGCCACATAGTCCAATGACTTCCAGCTCTTGGCCCGTTTAGTGAAGATGGACTCTAAGTCCGCTTTCTGCTGATCAGTCTGCCAGGTGGAACCCAAGTAGGGCGGGTTGCCACAAATGTAAGTCTCACCACCTTCGTTTTCGAAGTCGATTTCTGTCTGATTGAGCGGTGTACCGAACAAATCATCGGCCATCACTTTCACACCCGTGCCTGTAGGCGGGCAGATACTTAACCAATCCAGCCGCAGCGCATTGCCACAAACAATCCAATTCTGCGCATTCAACGGTAGAAACTCCGCCAAGGCATCCTTCTGCCCGCGATACAGCACGTCGCACTGAAACTCGGCAATGATCAGCGCTAGGCGTGCAATATCTGCCGGAAAGTCGCGCAACTCGATGCCTCGGAAGTTCGTTAGAGGAATCTCGCTGCCAAGATGAGGCTCTCCTCGACGAAGGTTAATTTCCGCCTCGATTTCGCGTAGCTGCTTGTAGGCGATGACTAAGAAGTTGCCCGAACCGCAGGCCGGATCGAACACACGGATGCGAGCCATGCGCTTGCGAAGGTTCAGCAGCTTGCGCTCGTTATCACAGGCTTCAGCCAACTGCACCCGCAGGTCATCTAAGAATAAGGGGTTCAACACCTTCAGAATATTGGGCACGCTGGTGTAGTGCATGCCCAATGCACCGCGCTCTTCATCATCAGCTACAGCCTGGATCATGCTGCCAAAGATATCCGGATTAATCTTCTTCCAGTTCAGATTTCCGGCATGCAGTAGGTAAGTGCGTGCCATTTGGGTGAAACGCGGCACTTCGGTACTACCCGAGAACAGACCTCCATTCACATAGGGAAAGCCGTTTGCCCAATTCGGCAAGCGAGGCTGGACACTGGTGCGCTCGTCAATCTTGATGTTCATGGAGCGGAATATTTCGGACAGGACCAGATGGGTATTGGAGCCATCGCGCTCGCTGTACCGTTCCACGGTTCTGGTGAACAAGCTCTCACCATTAAAAATGTCGGTATCTTCGGCAAAGAAGCAGAACACTAACCGGGCCATAAAGTGGTTCATGTCGGCGCGGCGCTCGTCCTTAGCCCATTCCGGATTGTCGCTCAGTAGTTCGACGTACAGCTTGTTCAAGCGGCTTGTGGCGCGCACGTCGATGGGGTTGTCTTTGATCTCCTTGATGGTGGAGATTCCGGCCAAAGGCAAGAGGAAACCAAAGTGGTTAGGGAGATCCGAGTATGCGCAGGTGATGGTTTCTCCGCTGACAAGCTCTTCGGCCTCAAGCGTTTGGCCATCGGTGGCGAGGATGAACTTGGCTTTGGCTTTTGAGGTGGCCGGACTGGTGCGCAATGCCTTGAGGGTCTCACCCACGGCGTCGGCGTCGCATGCGGCAATATGGATGTTGTTACGCAGCAACACGGCACCGGACACATCAGATGCATTGTTATTCCCTGCTCGCAGGCGCTTGAGGGCCGTATCCTTGCTGCCGAAGGCGGCGAGAAATGCGAACGGAAACTCCGCTACGTCGAAGGGGTGGAGGACCAGCTCCGAGATTGCGGACTCAATTTCTACTGCGTTCATAGTTTACCACTGTCCAAATCACTCATAAGCGAGTGGGGGGCGACTTCAACCGTTAATTTTAATGGTTATGGCTAGGCGGAGGGCATCTGCGTCAACCACGGCCGATCTGTATCACCCCGACAATCTCAAACGAGGTGGTATCGCGTACAACGAGACCGACCAAAGCGGTTGACAGCGGCAATGACCGCATCGCAATAGGGTCAAAATGCATCGATTCTATGTCGAGGCGCCACTAGGAGTGACAGAAGAAAAATCAGCCTATACCCGGAGTCTTCAACCACTACACGGCGCCACGGATTGTAAAGGAAGGCTCTTCCTAACGGTAAACAACCGTGCCCACCGAATTAACGTGCAGAGCGCCTGGGAGATCATATAAAAAGGGCTGCTGAGCAATCGGCCCCTTCTCTCGCCCCTCCTCTGCTACTGCCTCCGCTGATTTGGCCTTCGTGTGTATCCGGCGATGGCTAAAGGTAGGGGTCGTAGTCTCTAGCCATCCTAGACACAGTTGAACGAACAACCATCGGCTCCAGGAGGTTGATTTTTCATTCGGCGTTGACGCACACATCGGAAATAAGCGAATACTCATCGCAGAGGTGTATGCCTAGCCACTGCCTGCACGGGACCAGTGCCACACGATGGTTTTTGCTAGCATAGATTACTAGGCTTCAATGCTTAGAATTCACTCACCCACAGAGTGGGGGGGACAAAATCTTAATGCGCCATAAAACCCAGCAAAATAAGGCTAAAACTCAAAAATAATGCCGCCCACAAGCCGGCTTTTTCTAACCCATCAAATCTCTTCCGACAGCGCCGCCGTCCAAACCCGCTTCAACGGCAACTCTGATTTGATCCCCTCATCCAGCCGGTCGTAATACATAAACAGCTGTTCGAGCAGATCGTCCTGGTTCCACAAGCGCAGGCGGAAGAAGCTCGACGCCAGCTCCTTTTGCACATTCGCGCGATAACCACCCCACGCCACAAATAACCCCTGACCAGCATTGAACTTACTCATCGCACCGAGCAGTTTGTCGACAGTTGGCCGATCTACCAAACCTGTGCCCGACTTCACTTCAACGCAGATGGCTTGCCCGCCAAAGCCCATCACGCCGTTACTGGCCAAAATATCAACGCCACCATCAGCGCCTTCGGGGCTTTGCCAGACGCTGAAGCCTTGTGCACGCAGTATCGCCGCCACCAGGGTGGTCAGCCGGTGCCCTTTAAAACGTCGCTCAATCAGTCGAACAATATGGTCTTTACCGGTGCGTTCTAGATCCGTTTCGGCTTCTTCAACAGCCACCTCATCAGATGCAGTAGCAGTGTCACACACCAACTGCTGCAACGTCTCGGGCTGCCAATTGTGGCTGGCCATGGAACGAATGCGTTCTTCTGCGTTATTACGCTGAATACGGCAGATGGTCATAAATGCACCGAAGCTGTAGAGCAGGTCTTGGGAGAAGTTGGAACGAGGGATTGCTTCGCCAATCCACTCAACCGCTCGCCAATGAAAGAATGGATCAGGGCCGGCGCTGGAGAACTGATAGCCCTCGACAAGTTTGCCGATATAAACCACTGGCTGGGTTTTGAGCGGCAGTACGACCAAATCTCCAGCTTGCATACGCTGAGCGAAGGGCCAAATCTGACTGCTCCAATTCTGTAGCGTTTTCGGCTTCGCTTCTGGGTAACGTACCGACAACTCTGCCTGAACTTGTTCGCGATTCTTGAGGGTACTCAAGTCGACATTCAGTCCATCCCACGTCACATAGACGCGGCGCTCACTGATGAACTTATCCTCAAACTCCCCTGCAGACCCTGCCCGAACCAGCCATACGGCCATTGGTGTTTCTCCCTGTTTGTTGTTCAGAGCCACTATCGAACTGGTTCTTGCAAGCGCAACTAGCCGATACGTATGTGCTCTTTGAGTCATCTAACTCGGCGGATGACATTTGGTGCGTAGAGCTGATACCCGACGATTGGATCAAGTGCAAGGGTTGGATGGCGTTTTGTTGTTGCTCAATGGCGATTCCTCGGTTTGACTCAAATCGACTGGCACAAGGTCACCGCCCAATTCACAACCCCTTGTAAGGCTAACCCCTTTCAGCCCCCCCCCGAACACGATATCGACACCCAACGCATTCGCTTGGCCTTGGCGGCGCATGGCGCTGAAACCTCGATCCTCAACAATCTGAAAGACACCGTACCTACGTCCGTAGGTCATCAATCCATGTTCAGTGTCCGCCCCGGCATCAATGCCGAAGAAGCCTTGGTGCATGTGTCATTGCTGCTGGACTGTGCGGTACAGGTCAGTGATGAAATCAACGAACGCGCCAGCGGTGTCGAGCGTGGGTTGATTTGGTCGATGATCCATTCGGTGGAGATGGCGAGAGCAGTGGTGGATTCGTTGCTGGATGCCAATAGACCGGCAGAAAACATTCAGCAAAGCTGAGGAAGGAGAAAACGGGGTAAGACGTGACTTACCCCGTTGCCATCTGACTGAAGCGCTAAACAGCTGCGACTAAAACTCAGTAACCGGCTTCTTTCTGATGCCGAAAGGCAAGTATGTAAACAGCATCGTCCGCACGCTCATACCGATAAAGTGCGACATAACCCGATTCACCGAACTCGATGATCAGCTCGCGCAGCTCCGGCAGTTCTGGAAAGGGACGACCGATTTCTGGGTCTTCCTCCAGTCGAGCGATTTGACGCTCAATCACTTGGGCAGCTCGTTGAGCGATCAGCGGGCCTTTCTCGACTAGAAACTGGCGACAATGCTCCAATCCTTGCGCAGCACCTTCGGTGAGAATCAATCGTGGCACTTAGGCAGCTCCGCCTCAGCCTCGGTACCCCAGGTGTTGAGCCAAGCCCGAGTTTCTTCGCCGGTCAGATGCCGACCCGTTTCCTGATACGCCGCCCAAGACGCCAAGGCTTCTTGTTTAAAGCCCTCACGGGCTTCCTCGCGCTCGACGTACTGCGCTATTGCTTCGCGCATAATCCAGTGGGACGAACGTTGACGCAGTCCCGCCAGATGCTGAATGCGTTTTTTCAGCTCGTCATCAATCTTGATAGAAGTGGCCATAGCCGAACCCTTGTTATCTAAAGGTATTACCTTTCGATAAGGTATCAGGCACTCAACGCAGCTGTCCATGCACCGAAGGCGCGGATAATGTCACGCAGCACTGGCCTGGGAGGACACGTGGGGAGACAGATATGTATTTAAAAATAAGCCTGATTTACCCCGTCCCCATCTAACTTCTGCTGCTCGCAAGAACAGGCTGTTCGACGAACAGGCGCTTGATATAGCGCTCAAACGCCTAGCCACCAGTAGCTTTAGTCCTGAACTGGCTGCCTGTTAAATAGAGCTCAGGCGGTCTTGCGGCCGCCTGAGCTGGCAAGCCAGCTCCTACACGGGCCGGCGTCAACCGATGGCTATGCGGTGTCAGCGCACGTTGCGATACAACATCAACCGCGCCCCCTCATGCATCCCCCGCGTCAACTCCAGCAACCGTTCAAACTCCTGCGGATGCTCCTGCGCCACATCCTCCCGCGGGGTGTTTGACGCTAGGTCATGCAAGGTCGCGCCACTGCCGTCGTGCTGCATCTGCAGCAGAAAATCCTGGGTCACGCCGCCAATCACCGGAAAGGTCCCTTCCCTTAATACCAGCGGCACCACGCGCTCGCCCTCCGGCGCGGGTTGTTGAATGTCCCGCCCCATGGCGCCATTGGTGAACGGCATCCCGGCCATGCCGGCTACGGTGGGCAGCAGGTCGGCGAGGCCGACGGCTTCTTCGATCACTCTGGGCTGCAACATCCCAGGGGCATGAATCAGCAGCGGTACGTTGTTGCTTTCCAGCCCTAGCTGTTCAAACGCGGGGGCCATGTGGGGGATCTGGCTGATGCGGGTGTTGTGGTCGCCGAAGAATACGAAAATCGTGTTGTCGTAGTAGCCGCCCGCCTTAGCGATCTCCATTAGCCGGCCGATGTTGAAGTCCAGCAGGCGTACGGCGTTGTATTGCGCAAGGCTGCGCGAACCCGCGGCCTGGACTTGTTCCAGGGGCAGGTTCTGAGTTTGGAAGCCGTCGTTGTCCTTGGGGATGGTGAACGGGCGGTGGTTGCCGGAGGTTTGCAGGTAGGCGAAGAAGGGTTGGTCCTGGGGGATGGCGCGCAGCAGGCGGTCGCTTTCCTTGAACAGGTCGAGGTCGGAGATGCCCCAGACGTCCACCAGGGGCGATTGCCAGTGGCTTTCGTCGTATAGGCGCACGTTGTCGATGCTTTGGCGGATCAGGCCGTTGATGTTGGCCCAGCCGGCGTTGCCGCCGATCAGGTAGAGCCTGTGGTAGTCGCTGAAGGCGTTGATCAGGCTGTGTTGGCGGGTGATCAGGGGCTGGCGGGTGGCGGTCTCTTGGCGGGTGACGTCGGGCACGCCGGTGATGCTGGCCCACACGGTTTTGGCGGTGCCGGTGACCGGGACGTAGAAGTGTTTGAAGAACCAGCTCTGGCTGGCCAGGCGGTCGAGGTTGGGGGTGGGGTTGAGCGGGTTGCCGTAGGCGCCCACGGCGCTGGTGCCGAGGGATTCGAGCATGACGAAGACGACGTTGGGCGGCCGCGGGCGGTCGATGCGGTACGGCTGAATGCCTTGTTGGCGGGTGAAGCTGAGGCTGTGCGGGTCTGGATGGTCGACGCCAAGGTAGCGGGCCAGGGCCGGGTAGTGTTGGCGCACTTGGGCTTCGTCGTACTGGGCTTGGCCGGCCTTGAGGGTGTCGTAGAAGAACAGCACGGGGTTGAGGCCCAGGGCAGCGATCTGACTGTTGCCGGAGAAGTAGGCGTCGCTCCAGCGCAGGGGCACGGGGTTTTCCAGGTTGAGGTTTTCTACCCGGCCCAGCAGGCCGAGGAACACGGCGGCGATGCCCAGGGCGCTGACGCTGGCCAGGGGCAGCCGGCCCATGGCTTGGGCCGGGCGGTCGAGGGTCAGGCGCTCCAGGCGCAGCAAGGCGTAGCAGCTCAGGGCCAGGGCGCTGCCCCAGGCGAGGACGATCCACAGCACCGGGTAGCTTTCCCAGAGCATTTGCCGGGATATCTGTGCGTCGTCGAGGTAGCGCAGCACGGTGGCGTTGATGCGCACGCCGAGGTAGGCGTAGTGGCCGAAGTCGATGATGTACAGCAGCCCTACCCCGCCCAGTACCAGCAGCAGGTAGGCCCGGGCTAGCCAGCGCAGGGCTGGTTGGCGCAGCAGGTTGTAGCGCGGCAGCCAGGCCAGCAGGGCCAAGGGCAGCAGGAGCAGCAGGGTCAGGCGCAGGTCGAAGCGCAGGCCGATGCCGAGGGTCTGGAGGATGGCCTCGCGCTCATTGGCGGCGCTCAGGTCGACCCCGGAAAAACCCACGGCGAACAGCAGCCGCAGCAGTGCCAGCAAGCCGAATACCAGCCCTATCGCGCCCACGCCGTAGCGCAGGCGGCGTGATTGCAAGCCGCCCATCATTGACCTCTGTGTAGTGTTGTCGAAGGCCGCGGCGCGGCCTGTTGGTTTAGCCGGCAAGGGGCTGCCGGCGGCTGCGCTGGACGAAACGGCGCCACAGCCACAACAGCAGTGCGCCGCTGCCGGCGATCAGGCAGTAGCCCGCCAGCAATGGGTCCAGCAGGTAGTCCCAGTAGTTTTCCGAAGGCTTCAGGCGCAGGACAAAGGCCAGGGTGCCGACCGCCAGCATCAGCACCCCCAGCAGGTTGCGCTGCCACAGCAGCACCAGCGCCGCCAGGCCCATGAGCACGATCATCGGCCGTGGGTTGTAGCCCCAGCGATAGGGGTCGAAATAGGTCAGGCCCAGGGTCGCGGGGTACAGGCTCAGGGTCAGGCCGATAAACAGCAGCAGGACCTGTACTCGGTGTTTGCCGGGCAGCGGCGCAACCACCCCCAAGCGCCGCAGGCTGACCCAGCCCAGCAGCACCAGGGTGCTGATGGCCAGGTCATCGGTGAAGCTGCGCACATAGGCCGCCAGCGGCAACTGGTTCAGCGGGATAAAGCTGACCAGGGCCAGCACGGGCAGCAGCCAGGGGCGCCAGGGCGTGGTCACTCGCAGGCTGCCGAGCAGCACGAAACCCAGGAGGATAAAACTCAGGTGGGCTTGCCACAGGGACATCATCACAAGCGCTCCGCCAGCCACGCCGCGTTGAAGCTGACGTGCTTGATAAAGGTGTTGTTCCAGGAATAGACCAGGTGGTACATGCCGTCCGCCCCGCGGCTGAAGTAGGGGTATTCGTACTCGAAGTCGCAGCCCTGGGGCTTGCATACCCGGTAGTCGAGGTTGCTCAAAAAGCGCTGTTCCAGGGGCAGGCGCCGGGCGCCGCTGGAGGCGCGGAAGCCTGCGCCGATGATGTCCTTGTAGGCCTCGTGGGAAAACGGCTGGCCCAGGGGATCAGGGGACTGGTCCAGTTCCACCAGCGGCCGCCATTGGCTGAGGCCGGCATCGGTGCCGTACAGGCTGAGTTTGAAGCGCCCGTCCTGCAGGTCGTTGAGGGCCACCAGCAGGCCCTGGTCGTCGGTGCCCACCGCCGCCAGGGACGAGTTGGGGTTGGACGGTTGCAGCGGATAGGGTTCGCTCCAGGTCTGCCCGGCGTCTTCGGTGCGGCTGGCCAGGACCTTGTGGTGGGTGTCGCCGGCGTAGCGCAGCATGGCCACGGCGCGGCGTTCGTCCAGGGGCACGATGGTCGGTTGCAGGGAGTGCTTGCCACGGCTGATGCGGAATTTGTCGATCACCGCGCCATCGGCACTGAGGTACAGGTACTCGGCGAACTTGCCCATGAACTCGTGGTACACCGGCAGGCCGATGGCGCCGTCGGCATGGAACACCGGCGCGGCGCGCACCAGGGTGCTGATGTTGAAGAACGGCGAGGTCACCAGTTGCCGTGGCGCCGACCAGCTGCGCCCAAGGTCGTCGGAGACCATCAGGTTGATGGCGCTGGTGGCCCAGCCGCCCACCGACACCGAAACGTAGAACATCCACAGGCGCTGGTCCGGGCCGAGGGCGATCACCGGGTTGCCGAGTTTGCGGATGTAGCGCCCGGTGCCGGCACGGGTCGATTCCCGGGTGGCCAGTACTTGCTCGGCGCCCCACTCGCCGCTCTGGGCATCAAAACGTGCGCTGCGTACCTGGACATCGGCGGCGCCTTCCCGGGAGCCGGCGAACCACACGGCCATCAGGTCGCCGCCGGGCAAGGCAGTCACCGAGGAGGAATGCACGAAGTCATCCAGTTCCGAGGAGACGAAGCGGCTGGTGTATTGCGGTGTGCTGTTGGCCGTCGCCCCGTCGCTGCTGACGGCGGTTTGGGCGAACGGCGCCAGTTGGTGAGGTGGATGGCTGCGCCAGGCGGCGATAAAGACTGCGGCCAACAGCAGGCTGCCGCAGAGAAAGATCAGGCGAAAGGACAGCGCACGCATACAGGAACCCGTGGCAAATACAGGGTGGGAACAAGGAAAAAAACCATTAGCGCTTAGCACTGCCCGGCAAGGGCCGGCGGCGGCCGGTGAGCATCGACAACGGCAGGTTGTCGCGCACCTGGACGCTTTCAAATATCGCTGCGCAGACGTGCAGCAGCACCAGCCCCAACAGCACATCCGCACTGGTTTCGTGCACTTGCAGCGGCCAGTCGGCGCCCCACAGGGCATCGACCTCTTCCATCAGAAAACCGCTGATGCCGATCAGCAACAAGGCCAGCAGCATCAGCAACATCACTAAAGCCCCGAGGGGCGAATGCCCCAGGCGATGCTCGGGGCGCCCGGCCAGCAGCGAGCGCAGATGCCCCGCCAGCCGGACCCGGGTCGGCCAGAAGTCGGACCAGCGCGCACTGCGCGGCCCGACAAAACCCCACAGCGTGCGCAACAGCAACCAGGCCATGGCGTAGTAGCCGAGCCAGACGTGCCAGTCATCACCGGCCTCATTGAAGAAGTAGTTGCCGATAAAGACCCCGGCGATGGACAGGTGAAACAGTCGCACCAACGGGTCCCACAGCCGCAGGGAAGCTTCTGGCATCAGCCTTTGATCTCGGTCTTCACGGCCTTGCCGGTGACCGGGTCGTGGTAGATCTCGACCTTGCGCTGGTCCTTGTCGAAGCCGTAGATCTCGTAGCAGTTGCCATCGGTGACCTTGAACTTGCTGATCTGGTAGCCCTGGGCCTTGAGCTGTTCCTGGAAGGCTGTCTGATCCTGCCATTGCGAGCGTTCGGCGGTGGTGCATTGCGGGCCGGCAATGGCCAGGGGGCTGGCGAGAACAAGGGACAGCAGCAGGACTTTGCGCATGGAGAAACGCTCCGTTGATAAAGGGAGCCTGCACTGTGCAAAACCAAGCTTAATGAAAGCTTAGTTGGCAACGCGCGGTAACATTTCCCCGGGAAAAACCCCTGCCGGCGGACCCTGGCCGGCGTCATCATGCGCCCCTTCCCTGCCCCTCGCCCTACCGAGAACCGCCCATGCGCCTGCTGCTTGTCGAAGATGATCGTGCCCTCGGCCAGGGCATCCGCGTGGCCCTGGGCGCCGAAGGCTATACCTTGGACTGGCTGCAGGATGGCATCAGCGCCCTGCACGCCCTGCGCAGTGAAAGCTTCGACCTGTTGCTGCTGGACCTGGGCCTGCCGCGGCTCGACGGCCTGGCGCTGCTGCAGCAACTGCGGGCCGAACAACAGGAGCTGCCGGTGCTGATCCTCACCGCCCGCGATGGCACCGCCGAGCGCATTGCCGGGCTGGATGCCGGGGCCGACGACTACCTGGTCAAACCGTTCGATGTCGAAGAGCTCAAGGCCCGGGTCCGCGCCCTGCTGCGCCGTAGCCAGGGCCGGGCCCAGCCGCTGCTGGAGCACGCCGGGATCCGTCTCGACCCGGCCACCCAGCAGGTGCATTGGCAGCACAGCGAAGTGCTGCTGACTCCCATGGAATATCAGCTGCTGCACCAGTTGCTGGTGCGTCCGGGCAAGGTGGTGACCCGCGAGCGCCTGTCCCGGGCGCTGTACGGCTGGCAGGACCGAGTCGAAAGCAACACTCTGGAAGTGCTGATCCACAACCTGCGCAAGAAGCTCTGCAGCGAACTGATCCGCACCGTGCGCGGCGTCGGCTATGTGCTGGAGCTCAAGCCATGAATTCGGTACGCACGCGGATCCTGTTGCCGGTGCTGGTGCTGGTACTGCTGGGGGACTTGCTGATCAGTTGGCTGGTACTGCGCGACAGCCACCATGAAATCGAGGAAGTCTACGACGCCCAGCTGGCCCAGAGCGCACGGTTGCTGCAAGGGGTGCTGCGCCAGCGCGACCCGGCTCAGAAGCCGGACGCAGCGGACTGGGAACGCCTGCACCAGGCCTTCGACCAGGCCATGAGCCGGGTCGGCGTGGAGGGCGCGGCCCACCCCTATGAAACCCGCCTGACGTTCCAGGTCTGGCGCGACGACGGCCAGTTGCTGATGCGCTCCGCCGAGGCCCCGATATTGGCGGCACCGCCTGCAACCCTGGGGGCCCACGATCTGTTGGAAAACGGCAAGGACTGGTGCGCCTTTCTCCTCGCCGACCCGCAGCAGGGCTTGCTGATCTGGGTTGGTGAGCGCGACGACATCCGCCAGGACCTGATCCAGCGCATCATGCGCCACACCTTGTGGCCGACCCTGATCGGCGTGCCATTGCTCAGCGTCCTGATCTGGCTGGCCATCGGCTGGGGCTTCAAGCCGTTGCGGGCCATGGCCCAGGGCATTCGCGGGCGCAGCAGCGAGACCCTGCAACCCCTGCAGCTCAAGCCTCTGCCCCGGGACCTGGAGCCGATGCAGACTGCCCTCAACCAGTTGCTGGGGCAGATCGACAGCCTGCTGGAGCGCGAGCGGCGCTTTATTGCCGACGCCGCCCATGAACTGCGCACACCGTTGGCGATCCTGCGGATTCATGCGCAGAACGCCCAGCACGCGGCCACCCCGGAACAGCGCCAGGAAGCCCTGGACTTTTTGCGCAACGGCGTCGACCGGGCCACGCGCCTGGCCAGCCAGTTGCTGACCCTGGCCCGCATCGAACCGCCCTCGATGCCTGTGCAGCACAGCCCCGTGGCCCTCACCGCCCTGGTGCGCGAAGAGCTGGCGGAGTTGGCGCCCCTGGCCCTGGACAAGGACGTTGAACTGGTACTGGAGGGTGACGAAGACTGCCGGATCGACACCGATCCCCTGGCCCTGGCGATCGCCCTGCAGAACCTGGTGGCCAATGCCCTGAACTTTGCGCCGCCGGGCAGCGAAGTGCAGGTGCGGGTCCAGCCCCTGGACGATGCCAGCGTGCGCTTGAGCATCGAGGACGCCGGCCCCGGCGTCGATGAAGCGCAACGCCCGCGGCTGCTGGAGCGTTTCTACAGCCAGGGCACGGCCAACGGCGCCGGGCTCGGGCTGGCCATTGTCCAGGCCATTGCCGGGCGGATCGGCAGCCGCCTGGAACTGCACAACCGCCCCGAAGGCGGCCTGTGCGCCGTGCTCCTGCTTCCCCGATCGCCCCGGCTTGAGCCCGCGAGCTCAGCGCCCGACCCCGTAAGGTTGGTATAAGATGCGTGCCCCTGGCGACGCGCACCTGCGTCGGCCAGCCGGCTGTAGCAATAACCAGACAGGAGCCAGAACATGGCCATCCCGGATCGGCTGAAACCCCTGCGCCCAACGCCGAAAAAACGTGCCTTGATGAAGGCGCTGCTGAGCGAAATCCTGGAAAAAGTCTGCGACAACCAGGAACAGGAAAGCCCCGAAATCGATGCCCTGATCCAGCAGTGGAACAGCCATTGCGTCAACCCGTTCGAGTTCCACGAATTTCGCGACATGTACAGCTACACCGATGCGCAGAACTTTATCCGCACGGCATTTCACCAGGAAAAGTACGTCGCCGACCTGAGCTTCGACGAGGCCTGCGCATTGCTGCAGTTCATCCGCAAATGCGAGGGCAAGGAGTCGGATATTCACTACGCCCTCAGCCTGCTGGAAACCAACTTCCCACAGGCCAACGCCTCGGACCTGATCTTCTGGCCCAACCATTGGTTTGGCGATGAGGCGCTGGTGCAGGTGGAACTGAGCACGGAGCAGATCATCGGGTATCTGATGCAGCAGTCATCACGACCATTGCCGGATGCGCCGCCCATCAGCCTGCCCCATGCCCTGCCCCCACGGACCTGACAAGCGGCCGTGCTGGCCGCTGCCCCGAAATATCAGCGTCGATCACCGCCCCCCGGGCCTCCGCCCGGTCCGCCTCGCTCGCCGCCCTCATAGCCGCCGTGACCACCGCCATGGCCGCCACCCGGGGGGAAGAACATCCAGCAACCGGACAGGGAGGACAGCAGGGCCACCAGCGCTGCCATTCGGGTCATTTGCTTCAACAACATAGGCTCACTCTCATTCATGATCAGGAGGTATTTTCCTGGCCGTTCAGACAGCCGCCACGGCCGTTTGCGCAGGGCTTCAAGGTAAAGAATGGGTAAGGGTTGTATCCGCGATGATGCACTTTCCCGCGCCCGTCGCCCCGCTTCAGGCACAGGTGCAATTGCTGCCGGCCCGCCCCGCTGGTGCCACGGGCCACAGGCCGCGTCAGAGAGTCGAGTATCCATGGCGCTACAGGCTTTCCAGCCCGAGCGGTCGGCCATGGAGGCAGCTCTGGCGCAGCCGTGGTTTGCACGCCGCGGTTTCTCTCTGCAGGGCTCGCCTCGCTCCGGGCCAGGAGACCCAGCCGCGCGCCTCGCGGCGCCAGTGCTTCGCGCCGGAGCGCTGATCCTGCGCTGCTGGCGCGGCCCTTGTCGGCGCCTCGAAGGTTTGCATAACGCCTCTCCTGCAGCCGGCGCCAGGGCGCGCTGAAACTGTGCTGCTTTCGTCAAAATTTACCTCCATTTCGATCAAGCGCCGCCCCTCCTTTGCGCTCATTCTGAGGCCTGCCTACTTGGCTGAGTGGAGGTTCGAAAGATGCCCGCCAGGCTGCTCGACGCCCTCGCTGAATGTGCTGATCACCGCGCAGCCGCCCGCGGCGGCCCCTGCACTGTTTGCAGCGCCCAATGACTTGTTTAAGGAGAGACCACCATGAGCGATAACATCTTCACCGGCTGCATACCCGCGCTGATGACCCCTTGCACGGCTGCACGCAAACCGGATTTCGACGCCTTGGTCGCCAAGGGCCGCGAGCTGATCGATATCGGCATGAGTGCGGTGGTGTACTGCGGCTCCATGGGCGACTGGCCGCTGCTGACCGAGGCCGAACGCCAGGAAGGCGTGGCGCGCCTGATCGCTGCGGGGGTCCCGACCATTGTCGGCACCGGTGCGGTGAATACCCGCGAGGCAGTGTCCCACGCCACCCATGCGGCCAAGGTCGGGGCCCAGGGGTTGATGGTCATTCCGCGTCTGTTGTCCCGTGGCACTTCGGTGGCCGCGCAGAAGGCGCACTTCAGTGCCATTCTCAAGGCCACGCCAACGCTGCCATCGGTCATCTACAACAGCCCGCACTATGGCTTTTCCACCCGCGCCGATCTGTTCTTCGAACTGCGCCGCGACTACCCGAACCTGATCGGTTTCAAGGAGTTCGGCGGCGCCGCCGACCTGCGCTACGCCGCCGAGCACATCACCTCCAAGGATGACGACGTGACCCTGATGGTGGGGGTCGATACCCATGTGGTCTACGGCTTCGTCAACTGCAACGCCACCGGCGCCATCACCGGCATCGGCAACGTGCTTCCCCGGGAAGTGCTGCAACTGGTGGCGCTGAGCAAGGCCGCCGCCAAGGGCGACCCCAAGGCCCGTCGCCAGGCCGGCGAGCTGGAGACGGCCCTGGCGGTGCTGTCTTCGTTCGACGAAGGCACCGACCTGGTGCTGTATTACAAGTACCTGATGGTGCTCAACGGCGACCGCGAATACACCCTGCACTTCAACGAAACCGATGCCCTCAGCGATGCCCAGCGCAACTACGCGCAGACCCAGTACGCGATGTTCCGCCAGTGGTACGCGACCTGGTCGGTCGAGCAAGGCTTCGCCTGACCCGACGCCCATGGCCGCTCATGGGCCTGGCGCCCTGAGCGCGCCACGCCCACTGCGCCACAGGGTGCCGCCACGGCGGGCAGCCTGTGGCCCTCATTGCGCTTGCTGTTCCTGGGCGCGCCCTGCTCTGGCCGGCGGCACGCCGAGCACGAGACACCGGCACCGCGCCCACGACTCACAATCCTTCCGCGCCCCGTGCGCCCCGGCGCATGGCCGCGCCGTGTATTCGATGGCCAGACAGAGGTCCTGCATCATGCCGAACAGCGTTTCCAATGCCCCCCAGAACACGCCGGACATCGCCATTGTCGGCGCGGGCATCATCGGCGTGGCCTGCGCCCTGCAGTTGGCGCGCCAGGGGCTGCGGGTGGTATTGCTGGACCAGCAGCCGCCCGGCCTGGGCGCATCGTTCGGCAATGCCGGGCACATGGCCACCGAGCAGGTATTCCCCATCGCCGACCTGTCGATCCTCATGCGTTTGCCCGCCATGCTCATGGACCCCATGGGGCCGTTGCGCCTGGACTGGAAATACCTGCCCCGGGCCCTGCCGTGGTTCGCCCGGCTGTTGCTCAACCTGCGCCCGGCGCCATTCCAGCGCAGCGTGGCCGGCATCCGCGCGCTCAATGAAAGCAGCCTGGGCGCCTGGCAACGTCTGCTCGCGTCCATTGACCGTGCGGCGCTGTTCAAGCACCAGGGCTCGTTGCTGGTATTCGAACGCGGCGAATCCCGCCGCGCCATCGACGCACTCCAGGCACGCATGGGCCAGCAGGCGGTGGCGCTTGACTACTGGTCGGCCGAGGCGGTGCGCGAGGCCGCGCCGCAATTGAGCGAGCAGATCAAGGGCGGGCTGTTCTTCCCGGCCACGGGGCACTTTCTTGACCCCTACCAGGTGGTCGGTGAACTGATGGCGGCGGCCCAGGCTTTAGGCACAGCGTTTATCCAGCGCCGGGTGCTGGGGGGCTGGCTGCATGAGCGCGGTGTCTCATTGCTCACCGATCAGGGGCCGGTCGAGGCACGCCGGGTGCTGATTGCCTGCGGTGCCCATTCCGCCCAACTGACCGCAGCCTTGACCGGCAAGCAGGTGCCCCTGGACACCGAGCGTGGCTACCACCTGATGCTGCCTCATGAGCCGCAACGCTTGCCGTTCCCCGTGACCTCGCTGGAACGCAAGTTCATCATGACCCCCATGAGCGGGGGGCTGAGGCTGGCGGGCACGGTCGAGTTCGCCGGCCTTGAGCGCCCGGCGAACATGGCCCGGGCCTGGCAGTTGCATCAATTGAGCAAAGGCCTGTTCCGCCAGAACTTGAACCTCGACGACGCCACGCCCTGGATGGGGTTTCGCCCTTCCCTGCCGGACTCACTGCCAGTGATCGACCAGGCAGCGGACGGCCGGGTGCTGCTGGCTTTCGGGCACCAGCACCTGGGCTTGACCCAGGCGGCGGTGACCGCCGAACTGGTCGGCCGCCTGGCGATGCCGACAGCGCTCAGCGCCTCAGGGCCACTTCCGGATCTGCAACCCTACCGTCTGGATCGGTTCTGAAAAGGGCCGCGGCCGAGCATCGCCAGCAAGGCCGCGGCGCCATTGTGCAACTCAGTGGCGTGGTCGCAACGGCTGGCTGCCCCTGGCCCCGGAGCGACGCACCGACACCCGCAGCAGCCCATGGGCCAGCAGGCCGAAGATCAGCCCCCAGAACGCCGCCGACAGCCCGAACAGCGACATGCCCGAGGCCGTGACCAGAAAGGTGATCAGCGCCGCCTCACGGTCCTCCGGCACCCCCATGGCGTTGCTCAGGGCACTGCCAATCGCACCGAACAGCGCCAGCCCGGCCAGGGCCGCGATCAGCGCCGGGGGAAAGGCGCTGAACAGCGAGACCAGGGTGGCGCCGAAGATTCCCAGCAGCAGGTAGAACACCCCACCCATGACCCCGGCGACATAGCGCTTGGCGGGGTCGGCGTGGGCCTCGCGGCCGGTGCAGATGGCGGCAGTGATGGCAGCCAGGTTCAGGCCGTGGCAGCCGAACGGCGCCAGCAACACCCCGACCAGGCCGCTGCTGGCAAGGATCGGGCTGGCCGGGGTGCGGTAGCCGTCATTGCGCAGCACCGCGATGCCGGGCACGAATTGCCCGGTCAGGGCCACCACCACCAGCGGCAGCGCGACATTGAGCAGCGCCGAGAAACTGAAGGCCGGGGTGATCCAGTGGGGCGTGGCCAGGCCGATCACCAGGGCCGACGGGTTGATGTCGCCGCTCCCCAGGGCCATCCCGCAGCCCACCAGCAACACCGCCAGCACCGCATAGCGCGGCAGCAGGCGCTTGCCCAGCAGGTAGGCGCAGAACATTGCCCCCACCAGCAGCGGCTTGTCGGCCATGGAGCGAAACAGCCCGGTGCCGAAACTGAACAGGATGCCCGCCAGCATCGCCGCGGAAATCGCCGCCGGCAGCTTGCCGACTATCCGGTCGAAAATCCCCCACAGCCCCACCAGCAAAATCAGCCCGTTGGCCACCAGGTAGGCGCCCACCGCCTGGTCGAGGCTGACGCCCGGCAACAGCGCCACCAGCAGCGCCGAGCCCGGCGCCGACCAGGCGATCACCAGCGGCACCCGAAAGCGCAGGCTGAGGACGATGCCCAGCACCCCGCTGCCGATGGAGATGGCCCAGACCCAGGACGACAGCACGGCTTCTGGCAACCCGGCGGCCTTGGCCGCCTGGAAGATGATCACCAGGGGCCCGGCATAGGAAATCAGCGTGGCGATGAACCCGGCCACCAGCGCCGAGAGGGAAAAGTCCTTGAACAGGGTATTCATGCAGGCTCCACAAAACGGGGGCAGCGCGCTCTGCCGCGGTGCCGATGCCATAGGCGGTGGTTTCTCACACGGTGCGGCGAGCGCAGGCCGAACCAGCAACGGTCGGGGCGGGGTCCCGCGCAGGGTGACTCATCCATTCCCCTCTGCGCCGCCAGGCTCGCGTAACGCCGCAACGGCTGGTAGGGCAACAGCGTCCATCCCCTGCCTGTTGCCCAACAGCCCCTAGACCCCGGCTTCGGCCAGGGGCAACGCCCCGGCCCGGCGCGGATATACAAAGCACATGGCCAGGGCCGCCACTGCCCCGGGCAAGGCAAAGGCCATGAAGTTGTAATGCAACGGCAACTCCACGGCCACCAGCGCTCCGCCCAGCAGCGGCCCGACAATCGCCCCGCTGCGGCCAATGCCCGAGGCCCAGCCAAGGCCCGTGGAACGCATGGCCATGGGGTAGAACTGGGCGACACAGGCGTAGGCCAGGATCTGCGTGCCGATGGTACTGGCGCCGGCGATGGCGATCAGGGCGTAGAGCAGCGGGCTCGGGCTCTTGAACCCCAGCAGGCTGATGGACAGCGCCGCCATGACGAAGAACCCCACCAGCACCTTGGGCAGGGACAGCCGATCACCGATCCAGCCACCGCCCACGGCGCCGAAGATCGCGCCGAAGTTCAGCACCAGCAGGAACATCAGGCTCGAGCCCAGGCCGTAGCCGGCGCTGGTCATCAGCTTGGGCAGCCAGGAGTTCAGGGCGTAGACCATCAGCAGGCAACAGAAGAACGCCAGCCACAGCATCAGCGTGCTCAGCGCCCGGCCTTGACGAAACAGCTGCAGCACCGGTGCACCGGCGGCGGCCGGCAGCGCCTGGACAAAGCGGTCCCCGGCCTGCGGGACAAACCCCGGCTCCACCTGCTGCAGCACCTCCCGGGCTTCCTGCTCGCGGCCCTGGCGCAGCATGAAGCCCACCGACTCCGGCAAATGCTTGAGAATCAGCGGCAACAGCAGCAGGGGAATCGCCGCCACATAGAACACCGACTGCCAGCCGAACGCCGGCAACAGGACAATGCCCAGCCCTGCCGAAAGCATGCCGCCCACCGAATAGCCGCTGAACATGATCGCCACCAGGGTGCTGCGGATCTTCTTCGGCGCGTACTCACTCATCAACGCCACCACATTGGGCATCACCCCACCGATGCCCAGGCCGGCGACAAAGCGGCACAGGCCGAACTCCGTGGGGTTGCGGGCGAAGCCGTTGAGCACGGTGACCCCGCTGAACAGGATCACGCACACGGCAATGACCTTCTTGCGCCCGATACGATCCGACAGCGAACCGAAGAACAGCGCGCCGAGCATCATGCCGAACAGCGCGTAGCTGCCCAGGGCCCCGGCCTGCAGCGGGGTCAGGCCCCACTCGCGCATCAGCACCGGCAGCACCACGCCGTAGATCACCAGGTCATAGCCGTCGAAGATGATGATCAGCGCACACCAGAACAGCACGCGCCAGTGGAAAGGGTTGAAGCGGGCCTCATCGATCAAGGCATTGCAATCGAGGTTACGCATGGCATCGGACTCTTATTGTTGTTTTGGAAACCGCGTCAACGAAGCGCACCGCAGGGGGAAGACCTCAGCGGATTGCCCCGGGATGTTGGGGGTCAGGCCGTGTGCTGCAGCCTCTTCCTGCCGCCAGGAGTTCAAGGCTCAGTGTGCGCCGCCGGCCCCTGCAGCAGCGCCTGGCGGCCGGGGCGTTGTGTGCTTCAGCCCTGATCCCCTCCGCCCACCGGCATCACCATGCCAGTGATGTAGGAAGCCTCATCGGAGGCCAGGAACAGAATGGCCGCAGCCTGCTCGTCAACGCTGCCGTAGCGTTTCATCAAGCTGCTGTCGAGGGTCTGGTCGACGATCTGCTGGTACCAGACTTTTTCTTCCGGGCTCTGCTCGGCGCTGTTGCGCGGGATGCGCCGCGGTGGTGCTTCAGTGCCACCGGGGGCGGTGGCGTTGACCCGCACCCCGCGCCCGGCGGTTTCAAACGCCAGGCAGGCGGTCAGTGCGTTGACCCCGCCCTTGGCCGCGCCGTAGGGCACGCGGTTGATGCTGCGGGTGGCGATCGAGGAAACGTTGACGATGGCGCCGCTGCCCTGCTCCAGCATGTAGGGCAAGGCGGCGTGGCAACACCACAGGGTAGGGAACAGCGAGCGGCGCACTTCGGCTTCGATCTGCTCGGCCTCGTAGTGCTCGAAGGGCTTGGCCCAAATGGTGCCGCCGACGTTGTTCACCAGCACATCGAGGCGACCAAAACGCTGTACCGCCGCGGCCATCACCCGGCTGCATTCGGCATGGGACTCCAGGTCGGCGGTAAGGGCCAGCACCGGGTATTGGGGCGCCAGTTCGGCTTGCAGTTCGAAGACCAGCTCCGAGCGGTCCACCAGCACCACCCGGGCGCCCTCTTCGGCCAGGCGTTCGGCAACGCGACGGCCGATGCCCTGGGCGGCGCCGGTGACCAGAGCGACTTTGTTATGGAAGCGGTTCATGCAGACCTCGTGAGTGCAAAAAGATGGAGAGAACACCAACCGACGTAGGAGCCGGCTTGCCGGCGAAGGGGCCCTTGAGCCTTGCAGCGCCCTTGGGAACGCCTTCGCTGGCAAGCCAGCTCCTACAACGCTATGCCTTGCCGTGTGGAATTCCGTAGGAGCTGGCTTGCCGGCGAAGGGGCCCTTGGGTCTTGCAGCGCTCTTAGGAACGCCTTCGCTGGCAAGCCAGCTCCTACAACGCTATGCCTTGCCGTGTGGAATTCCGTAGGAGCCGGCTTGCCGGCGAAGAGGCCCTTGAGCCTTGCAGCGCCCTTGGGGACGCCTTCGTTGGCAAGCCAGCTCCTACACAACGCTATGCCTTGCCGTGTGGAATTCCGTAGGAGCCGGCTTGCCGGCGAAGGGGCCCTTGAGCCTTGCAGCGCTCTTGGGGACGCCTTCGCTGGCAAGCCAGCTCCTACGGCGGTGAGGCGTTCTTCAGGCGGCGCTGGCGGCGAATTTTTCGAAGTAGAAATTCGCCGGGACGATGCCCTGCTCGCGGATGTACTGGCTCACCGCTTCGACCATCGGCGGCGGGCCGCACAGGTACACGTCCACATCACCCTGGTTCAGGTGTACCGGTTCGATGTGCTGGGTCACATAACCTTTGCGCGGGTACTGGCTCTCGGGGCTGGCCACGCAGGCGCTGAAGCTGAACTGCGGGATGCGCGCGGCAAAGTCTTCCAGGCGATCCAGTTCCACCAGGTCGAAATCGTTGGTCACCCCGTAGATCAGATGCAGCGGGTACGCGCTGCCCTGCTCGGCGATTTTCTCCAGCATCGCGGTGAACGGCGCCAGCCCGGTGCCGCCCGCCAACAGCAGCAAGGGACGACGAATCTCGCGCAAGTAGAAGCTGCCCAGGGGGCCGGCCAGGGTCAGGCAGTCACCAGCCGAGGCCGGCCCGGTGAGAAAGCTGCTCATCAGGCCGCCAGGCACATTGCGGATCAGGAAGCTGACCTCGCCATCGCGCTGCAGGGAGCTGAAGGAATAGGCCCGGGTCTGCGCGCTGCCCGGCACCCCGAGGTTGACGTACTGCCCCGGCAGGAACGCCAGCCGGCTCAGGGCCTCGCTTTTGACCGACAGGGCAATGGTGCTGTCGGACAGCTGCTGCAGGCGGCTGATCTGTGCGTCGAAACTGGCCTGCCCGGCACGACACACCGCCGAGGACGCCGGCACCCGCACCACGCAATCGCTCAAGGCGCGCATCTGGCAGGTAAGGACAAAACCCTGCTCGGCTTCGGCGGCGCTCAGGGCGTCTTCGATGTAGTCCTCGCCCAGCTCGTAGCGCCCGGCTTCGGCCTGGCACTTGCAGGTGCCGCAGGCGCCGTCGCGGCAGTCCAGGGGAATATTGATGCCCTGGCGGTAGGCGGCATCGGCCACGGTTTCTCCGGCGTTGGCGCTGACGAAACGGGTCACGCCGTCTTCGAAATTGAGTGCGATTTGGTGGGTCATGGCAGTCGCCTCAGAGGTGGTAGATGTCGACGACCTGGCGAACGTAGTCGTTCTTCAGGATGACTTTCTTGGCCAGGATCAGCGGGTTTTCGCCTCGTAAATCGAGGGTGTAGAAGCTGCTGCCGAAGTAGCTGTCCACGGTCTTGTAGCGAAAGCTCAGGGTGTGCCAGTTGAAGCGCACCTTGCACAGGCCGTCGGCCTGCTCCAGCAGCTCGATATTGCTCAGGTTGTGGGAGGTGCGGGTGTCGGGGATGCTGGCGCTGGAGCGCTCGGTCTTGATCCGGAACACCCGGTCTTCCAGGCCGCTGCGGTTGCCGTACCAGATCAGCGAGATCTCCCGCTGCGGGTCTTCAGTGAGCTGGTCGCTGTCGTCCCAGGAGGGCATCCAGAAGGTCGCGTCGGCGGCGTAGAGCTCCAGCCAGCTGTCCCAGTCCTTGTCGTCCAGGTAGCGGGCTTCGCGGTACAGGAAATCGCGCACGGCATCATAGGCAATGTTCATTGCACGGCCTCCACGGCGATCTGGCGTGACTCTTCAACAGCCAGGGCGGCGAGCATGGTCTGCTGCCAGTACTTGTGCTGCATCACGAACAGGCCCTCGTCCTCGGTGCGCACGCCGCTGAGGATCGGGTGCAGGTCGATTTCCCTGGCCGCCTCGTCGGCGCCCTCGACCCAGTGCTCGGCCCCGCGGGACATGTCGTTCCAGGCCGTGGTGCTGCCTTGGTAGCCCATCTGGCAGGAGCGAAATTCCTCCAGGTCGTCGGGGGTGGCCATGCCGCTGACGTTGAAGAAGTCCTCGTACTGGCGGATGCGCCGGGCTCGGGCTTCATCGCTTTCACCCTTGGGGGCGATGCAGTAGATGGTGATTTCCGTGCGGTCCACGGAAATCGGCCGGGCAATGCGGATCTGCGAGCTGAACTGGTCCATCAGGTAGACGTTGGGGTACAGGCACAGGTTGCGCGAGTTCTCGATCATCCAGTCGGCGCGGGCCTGGCCGAAGTCCCGGGCCAGCTCGTCACGGCGCTCGTACAGCGGTCGGTCCTCGGGGTTGGCCCAGCGGGTCCAGAGCAGCATGTGGCCCTTGTCGAAGGAGTAGAAGCCGCCGCCCTGCTTGGCCCAGCTGCCGGCGCTCATGGTGCGGATGTCTTCGCCGGCCTCACGCTGCTTGCGCTGGTTCTGGGTGGCGGCGTAGTTCCAGTGCACCGAGCTGACGTGGTAGCCGTCGGCGCCGTTCTCGGCGGTGAGTTTCCAGTTGCCTTCGTAGATGTAGCTGGAGGAACCGCGCAGCACTTCGAGGCCGTCGGCGGACTGGTCGACGATCATGTCGATGATCTTCGCCGACTCTCCCAGGTGCTCCACCAGGGGCAGCACCTCGGGGTTGAGGCTGGCGAACAGAAAGCCGCGGTAGGACTCGAAGCGCGCGACGCGGGTCAAGTCGTGGGAGCCTTCGCAGTTGAAGCTCGCCGGATAGCCGGCGGCGGCCGGGTCCTTGACCTTGAGCAGCTTGCCGGAGTTGTTGAAGGTCCAGCCGTGGAACGGGCAGGTGAAGGAAGCCTTGTTGCCGGTCTTGTGCCGGCAGAGCATGGCCCCGCGATGGCTGCAGGCGTTGATGAAGGCGTTGAGCTCACCGTTCTTGTTGCGGGCGATAAACACCGATTGCCGGCCCATGGTGGTGCTGTAGTAGTCGTTGGGGTTGGGGATCTGGCTTTCATGGGCCAGGTACAGCCAGTTGCCCTCGAAGATGTGCTGCATCTCCAGGTCGAACAGCCGGGGGTCGGTGAACATCTCGCGCTTGCAGCGGTAGACGCCCTGGTCGCGGTCTTCTTCAAGCAGGGCGTGCAGGTATTCGGGTCGCAGGGTCATGGCCACCGCCTCCATTGTTTTTGTTCAGGCAGCCCCATGCTAGGACGGGGGTTGGGTGGGCAATAGCCGTTGCGTGCAGACCTGTATCCGTTTTCTGCAAAGGGCCTGGCGATGGGCTGTGCAGGAGCCGGCTTGCCGGCGAAGCGGCCCTCAAGCCTTGCATCGCCCTCACGCGCGCCTTCGCTGGCAAGCCAGCTCCTACGGGCCGGATCTGAAAGGGCCGTGTGTAGGAGCCGGCTTGCCGGCGAAGAGGCCCTCAAGCCTTGCATCGCCCTCACGCCCCCCTTCGCTGGCAAGCCAGCTCCTACGGGCCGGATCTGAAAGGGTCGTGTGTAGGAGCCGGCTTGCCGGCGAAGAAGCCCTCAAGCCTTGCATCGCCCTCACGCGCGCCTTCGCTGGGAAGCCAGCTCCTACGGGCCGGATCTGAAAGGGTCGTGTGTAGGAGCCGGCTTGCCGGCGAAGAAGCCCTCAAGCCTTGCATCGCCCTCACGCGCGCCTTCGCTGGCAAGCCAGCTCCTACGGGCCGGATCTGAAAGGGTCGTGTGTAGGAGCCGGCTTGCCGGCGAAGAAGCCCTCAAGCCTTGCATCGCCCCACGCGCGCCTTCGCTGGCAAGCCAGTTCCTACGGGCCGGATCTGAAAGGGTCGTGTGTAGGAGCCGGCTTGCCGGCGAAGAGGCTCTCAAGCCTTGCATCGCCCTCACGCGCGCCTTCGCTGGCAAGCCAGCTCCTACGGGCCGGATCTGAAAGGGTCGTGTGTAGGAGCCGGCTTGCCGGCGAAGCGGCCCTCAAGCCTTGCATCGCCCTCACGCGCGCCTTCGCTGGCAAGCCAGCTCCTACCAGGGGCCGATGCCTGGGATCAGTGGCGGCGCTTGAGGGTGTCGGAAGGCAGTTCGCCGTAGTGCTGGCGGTAGCTCTGGGCAAACCGGCCCAGGTGCAGGAAGCCGAAGTCCAGGGCCAGTTCGGTGACGTTGCGCACCGGGCTCTCGGGATCATTGAGGCAGGCGTGAACCCGTTGCAGTTTCTTCTGCCGAATGTAGTTCTTCGGGGTAGTGCCGGCGTTGCGTTCGAACAGGCCGTACAGCGAGCGCAGGCTCATGCGCGCCTGCTGCGCCAGTTCTGCGCAACCGATGTCTTGCTTGAGGTTGCGTTCGATGTAGTCGGCGATGCGTTCGAAGGTCGCCGCCGAGGCTCCCAGGGCGCCGCGCTGGACGTTGGTCTGCATCAGCCCCAGCAGCTTGCCCACCAGGATCTGTGCATAGTGCTCCTGGACCTTGGGCATGCATTCCCGGGCTTCGGCTTCGCCGCAAAGCAGGCTCAGCAAGGGGATGAAACCTTCCAGGTCCTGCAACTGGTAGCGCTGCTGGAGAAAGCGCACGCCCTGCCCCGGGTACTGCCAGCGCTGTTCCTGGCAGGCGGCTTCCAGCAGGCGCGTGGGAATCTTGATGATGAATTTTTCGCAATCGTCGGAATAGGTCAGGTCCACCGGATCGTCGGGGTTGATCAGCAGCAGTTCGCCGGGGGCGAAGTAGTGTTCTTCACCCGGGCCGCGCCACAGGCAATGGCCCCGCAGCAGCACTTGCAGGTGGTAGATGCTTTCCAGGGCCGGCGAGGTGACGCGCACGCTGCCGCCGTAGCTGAGGCTGCACAGGTCGAGGCTGGCCAGGGAGCGGTGGTGGAGGCTGGCCTGGGGGCTGCCGGCCCGTGGCAGGCGGATGCAGTGGCTGCCCACGTGCTGGTTGACGTAGCCGGACACGGCATAGGGATCGGCTTGGACAAACACGCTACTGCGCTCAGTCAACAGATGCATTTGCATAACCGGGTCACTCTGATTGTTCTTATAGGGGGTGCATTGCGCGGCACTGGTACCGCCCATGCAGGCAGATCACGCAAGGCACACTCGCACACAACGGCAAAAGCCACGAGCCCCGAAGGGAGCCCGTGGCTCGGTCCTGCACGATCGGGCTCAGGCCTCCAGGGCGCGCACCCGCTCGTGGCGCTGCTGCTCTTGTGGTTGCGCCGAAGACTGCAGGGTGAAGTCGAAGTCGATCTCGGCAAAGCGTCCGCTGACCCCCAGGGCCTTGGCCCGGGCCTGGTCTTCGCTGAAGGTGATCTTGGCGATCAGTTCGTCGCGGGTGGCGTAGGCGAAGTCGTCGTGCAGGTACTGGTCACCGTCCAGGTTGATCTGGGTGGTCAGGTGGCGATGGTCGTCCGCCGAGATGAAGAAGTGGATGTGCGCTGGGCGCTGGCCATGCCGGCCCAGTTGGTCGAGCAACTGCTGGGTCGGGCCATCCGGCGGGCAGCCGTAGCCGGACGGCACGATGCTGCGAAAGCGATAGCGACCCTCGGCGTCGGTGACGATGCGCCGGCGCAGGTTGAATTCCGACTGGCTGCCGTCGAAGTAGGAATAGGTGCCGCCGGTGTTGGCGTGCCAGACGTCGACGATGGCCCCGGCCAGGGGTTGGCCCGCGGTGTTGGTGACCTGGCCCTGCATGAACAGCACCACGCCCGGGTCGACGCCGTCGTCAAGCCGCGCCTCACCCTGGGACAGCGGCGCACCGGCCACGTACAACGGGCCTTCGATGGTACGCGGGGTGCCGCCGGTCTTGCCGGCCTGTTCGTCGGCGGCGTCCATCAGCAGGTCCAGGTAGTGCTCCAGGCCCAGGCCGGCAGCCAGCAGCCCGGCTTCCTGACGGGCACCGAGGACGTTGAGGTAGTTGACCGCTTTCCAGAACTCTTCCGGGGTCACCTCCAGGTCTTCGATGATGTTCACCGAGTCCCGCAGGATGCGGTAGATGATGGCCTTGGCCCGTGGGTTACCGCCCTCGGTGAACTGCCCGCTGGCTTCTTCGAGAAACTGCTGGGCGCTGGCAGTGTGGGAAATACGCACGTTCATGATCGATCCTCATCTTGTATTTATTAGAGTGGCTAACGCTCTGGCAACGGACTCAGCGGTCATCCTCATGAATCGAGGAAGGATGCCTGCACATGGCGTCGACTTCGATAGCCATGTACGGATACAGCGGCAACTGCATCAGGGTGTCGTGCAGTTCCTGCACGCTGTCGACGTCGAACACGCTGTAGTTGGCGTACAGCCCGGCAATGCGCCACAGGTGGCGCCACTTGCCCTCGGCCTGCAGGCGCTGGGCCAGGGCTTTCTCGTCGGCCTTGAGCTGCGCGGCGCGCTCGGGGTTCATGTCGACCGGCAGGTTCACGGTCATTTTCACGTGGAATAGCATGGAGCCCTCCTCAGGTGTGATGCAGCACGGGGGTGGTCTTGTCGCGGCGGAAGAACGCCAGGCGCTCTTCGTCCAGGCTCAGGCCGAGGCCCGGTGCCCGGGAGACATGCAGCTGGAAATCCCGATACAGCGGCGGCTCGGCGAGAATGTCCTCGGTCAGCAGCAGCGGGCCGAACAGCTCGGTGTCCCAGCTCAATTTGTTCAGGGTCAGGAACGCGTGGGCCGAAGCCAAGGTGCCGATGCCGCCTTCGAGCATAGTGCCGCCATACAGGCCGATGCCCGCCGCCTCGGCAATCGCCGCGGTGCGCAGGGTGGCGCGAGGGCCGCCGTTCTTGGCGATCTTCAGGGCGAACACCGAGGCCGCGCCTTCCCGGGCCAGGTTGAAGGCATCTTCCACGCACTCGATGGATTCGTCGGCCATGATCGGCGCCGGACTCACGGCATTCAGGCGCACCATGCCGGCGCGGTTGTTGCGCGAGATCGGCTGCTCGATCAGGTCGATGCCATTGCCGCCGAGGATGCGGCAAGCGCGCAAGGCCACGGCTTCGTCCCAGGCCTGGTTGACGTCGACCCGCACGCTGGCGCGGTCGCCCAAGGCCTTCTTGATCGCGATCACGTGGGCCAGGTCACGGTCCACTTCGCCGGCGCCGATCTTCAGCTTGAAGATCCGGTGGCGGCGCAGGTCGAGCATCTGTTCGGCTTCGGCGATGTCCTTGGCGGTATCGCCGCTGGCCAGGGTCCAGGCCACCGGCAGCGCATCGCGCACCCGGCCGCCCAACAGTTCGCTGACCGGCAGGCCAAGGCGCTTGCCCTGGGCGTCGAGCAAGGCACTTTCGATGCCCGACTTGGCGAAGGTGTTGCCGCGGATGCTCTGCTCCAGGCGCAGCATGGCGGCGTTGATGTTGCTGGCGTCCTGGCCGATCAACAGCGGGCTGAAGAAGCGGTCGATATTGGTCTTGATGCTGTCCGGGCTTTCATTGCCATAGGCCAGGCCGCCGATGGTGGTGGATTCCCCCAGGCCTTCGATGCCGTCGGCGCAGCGCAGGCGGATCAGCACCAGGGTCTGGTTCTGCATGGTGTGCATGGCCAGCTTGTGAGGGCGGATGGTCGGCAGATCGACGATGATCGTCTCGATCGATTCAATGGCAGAAGCGTGCATTTCCATACCCGTCAGGTTCTTGAAGTTCTGCCAACGATTCTGTCCCGGCTTTTTCCGGGGGGCCAATATAGAATTGGTCTGGTTCGATACCTTTAAGGTATTCAAGCATCACCATCGGAGGCCCCATGGAACTGCGTCACCTGCGTTATTTCCAGGTGCTGGGAGAAACCCTGAATTTCACCCGCGCCGCCGAACGCCTGCACATCGCCCAGCCGCCCTTGAGCCGGCAGATCCAGCAACTGGAAGACGAACTCGGGGTGTTGCTGCTGGAGCGTGGTCGGCCCTTGCGCCTGACCGCCGCCGGACGGTTTTTCTATGAACACTCCAACCGGGTGCTGGAGCAGTTGGGCAAGGTCTGCGACAACACCCGGCGCATTGGCCTGGGGCACAAGACCTGGCTGGGCATCGGCTTTGCCCCTTCAACCTTGTATGGCGTGCTGCCGCAACTGATTCGCCGCCTGCGCGGCAACGAGGCCCTGGAGCTGGAGCTGGGGCTGTCGGAGATGACCACCCTGCAACAGGTGGAAGCCTTGAAGGCCGGGCGCATCGACATCGGCTTCGGGCGTATTCACATCGACGATCCGGCCATCGTCCAGCGCGTGCTCACCGAGGATCGCCTGGTGGCCGCCCTGCCCGCCGGGCATCCCTTGCTCGGGCAACCATTGAGCCTGCAGCAACTGGCCGCCGAGCCGTTCGTGCTCTACCCCGCCAACCCGCGCCCAAGCTACGCCGACCATGTGATTGCACTGTTCGCCGGCCACGGCCTGCAATTGAAAGTGGCCCAGTGGACCAACGAACTGCAGACCGCCATCGGCCTGGTGGGCGCCGGCCTCGGCATCACCCTGGTGCCGGCCTCGGTGCAGGTGCTGCATCGTGACGACATCGGCTTCTGCCCGTTGCTGGAACCCAAGGCCACCTCGCCGATCATCCTCAGCCGCCGGGTCGGCGAGCCGTCGCCGGGCCTCACCCACTGCCTGCATCTGATTGCCCAGTTGCGGGCCGAAATCGGTCGCGAAGAACCTTCCATCGGCTGAAAACACCAGCGCCGGCCCCATCGAAAGACGGGGCCGGCGGCTAATGCCAGTCAGTTGAGGGCAAGCGCTGCACTGGTGGCGAGGCAGATTGCTCGCGCGGGGGCGCGCAGCAGGGGTAAAAATGGGACTGCGACACAGTCCAGCAGGAGCTAGCTCCCTCGCTTCAGGTTATTTTTCGTTCGCTCTAGCGCTCAACTGATCGGCATTAGGCACCGGCGGCTCTCTTGCCGTTTGCAACGGGCTGCGGCTCTTAGAAGGTCAGGCCAACCTTGAAGCCATACTCGTTACGCTTGAGCCGGGTGTTGTCGGCCACCGGGGTGTCTTCGTCCAGCTTGTATTCGGTGCGGGTGTAGTAGACCCCGGCCATCACCGGCAGCGAGCCGTTCTGGTTCATCAGGAAATTCACCTCGGCATAAGGGTTGGTGCGGTCCTTGAGGTCCACGGTGTCGCTGCCGACATCGTCGACCTTGAGCCGGGCCTTGCCGTTGATGGTGTGGCGAGCCCCCAGTTCAACGCGCATGGTGACGTCGTCGAACTGATGGTTGTAGCCCAGGGCCGCCTTGGCAAATGGCGACTTGTTGGTGAGCTTCATGTCGTAGTCGCCGGTGTCCGGCTCGTAGCGGGTCCAGCTGTAGCCGGCGCCCACCAGCACGTCGACGAAATTGCGCGCATCCAGCGCCGCACGCCAGCCCAGGTCCAGGTCGGCCTGGCCTTCCTTGAGCTTGTTGTCGCTCTTCTTGCCGAACTTGGCTTCGACCCCGGCCTGGTAGATCAGCCCCGATTCGGCGGTCATCTTGTTGCCGAAGTTGTAGAACACACCCCCTTCACCCAAATGCTCCTTGTCGCTGTCGCTACCGCCTTCGAGCTTGAAGTCGTTGTAGCTGCCCAGGATCCCCAGGGTGGAAATCGGCCCGGTGTCCGGTGCGGCCATGGCGTTGCCGGACAGTACCAGCAGAGCGGCGGCAGAGGTGCTGACTAGAAGGGTTGCATAGACATTTGGCATTGCGGGTAAATCTCCCTGTATAAAAAAGACCAATGACTCAGGAGCCTTTTCGAGGGAGATGAAAAGCAAAAGGTTCTGATTATTTTTCACCTTTTTTTCACATCGTAATGGCGCCTCGCCACGTGCCAGGGCTTTAGGCCTTACAATACCGGGCTCAATACACGACGTAGTCTTGGGGCAATGCATGGAAGTATCGAGAACCAGCCTGCTCATCCGGCGCATCCTGGCCTATCTGCTGGACAGCGCCCTGACGGTGCTGCTGTGGCTGGCCTTGAGCCTCGCCGTGGGCGGTTTCTACCACACCGACCTGGCGCTGATGGCGATCTGGAACCTGTATTTTGTGCTCTGCGAATACCTGTTGCACGGCCGTACCCCGGGCAAGGCCCTGTGCGGCCTGCAGGTGATCAACGGCGTCGGCCAGGCCCCTTCGCTGATGCAAGTGCTGATCCGCTCGGCCACGAGGCAGTTCGAAGCGGCACTCAGCCTGGTCACCTTGCTGGTGTGTGCCAACTCGGGCCGCTGCCAGCGCATTGGCGATATGCTGGCGCGTACCTACGTCATCCCGCGCAAGGACCTGGTGCAGTTGCGCGGTTTGCCAGTCGGGCCTTGAGCGCTGGCAACACCTCTATCATCGCGCCCTGCTGCATCGGCGCTTTTTCCGGGAGTCTCAATGGCAATCAACGAACAGCCCCATGAACTGGCCTTGCGCAGGTTCCTCGAGCAACGCCCCGACTTGAATCAACAACTCGACCACCTCAATCCCCTGGAAGCCCGGGCCCGCGGTGAAACCCCGGAGCAGTACCGCGCAGAACGCCTGCACGAGGCCTTCGAAGCGGAAGCCGAGCGCCAGGGCTTGTTCGCCTGGGAGCTGAGTCTGCAACTGACGACTGCCAGCACTGATGAGTACCGGCAGCGACGCCTGGCAGTGCACAAGGAGGTGGCAGAAATGGCCGGCATGCCGTGGCCGGAGTATTGCGCGCTCCACGGCATCGTCCCTGATGCCTGAATCTTGCAGCGCCCCGCACACGTCCCCGCGCAGTCCCTGAACAGGAGAACCTGACGATGCTGCCTTCCACCCTCGGCCATCACGGCGACCCCGCCCTGCAACGCGCACAAAAGTGGCGCGGTCGGATCGGCCTGGCCCTGGTGGCCGCCCTTTCGGTACTGGCAGGCATGACCGATGCCATCGGCTTCATGGCCACCGGGGATTTCGTTTCATTCATGAGCGGCAACACCACGCGCCTGGCAGTGGCCATCAGCGACGGCGATGTCGGCCTGATCCTGCGCCTGAGCCTGCTGGTGGCGACCTTTGTCGCAGGTAACGCACTGGGGGTGATGGTCAGCCGCCTGGGTGGCCATCGCGCCCTGCCCTTGCTGCTGTGTATCGGCGCGTTGCTGTGCATTGCCGCCAGTTGGCCCGGCAATAACAGCCCATTGCCGGCGATACTCGCGGCCATCATCGCCATGGGCATGCTCAACGCCGCCGTAGAGGAAGTGAACGGCCTGCCCATCGGCCTGACCTACGTGACCGGCGCCCTGTCGCGCTTCGGCCGCGGCTTCGGACGCTGGCTGCTGGGCGAACGACGCAATGGCTGGCGGGTGCAACTGGTGCCCTGGACCGGGATGTTCGCCGGTGCCGTGCTGGGAGCCCTGCTGGAACAGCGCCTGGGCTTGCAGGCGCTGTATGTCAGTGCCGTGATCTCGGCCTTGCTGGGGCTGCTGTCACTGCGCATTCCCCGGCGCTGGCAACGCAAGTACATCGGCCGCTGAGGCGCTCGGCATCAACTGAACAGGCCACCGTCATCGGTGTCGATGACGATCGACGACAGGCTGATGTGCCGTGGCCGGGTCAGGGCAAAGATCACCGCCTCCACCACATCGCGGTTGGTGCCCTTCTGGCCCTTCTGGCGCTCGGGCACCTGCTGCCATTGCTCATCCAGGGGCGAGATGTCTTCCAGGTACGGCGGGTGCACGCACAGAGAACGCACCGGAGTGCCCTTGAGCATCTGGCGCAGGCCGTCGGCCAGGGCCAGTTGCCCGTGCTTGGCCGCGTAGAACGGCAGCGACACGCTGTGCAGCGGTGCATTGGGCAAGCCGCTGATGGAGCCGATGGTGACGATGTCCGGGCGCGTCGATGCCTTGAGCACCGGCAGCAGGCCCTGGGTCAGCAGGTAGGTGCCGCTGAGCGCCGCATCGATTACCCCCAGCACCTCGCCCGCACTGTGGGGCTGCTCGCTGGCTTCCAGCCACATGGCGCCGTTGTTGATCAGGATGTCGACCTGGGGCTGGCGCACGTGGATCTCGGCCAGGGCCGCCTTGACGCTGTCCATGTTGGCCAGGTCCACCACCACCTGTTCGGCCGTGGTGCCGGTACGTTCGAGGATCTGCGCAGCGACATCCGCCAGGGCCGCCCCATTGCGACCACAGAGGATCAGCTTGCAACCCAGGTCCGCCAGGCTGATGGCCAGGGCCGCCCCCAGGCCGCGACCGGCACCGGTGACCACCACAACTGCTGATTTGAGGTCCAACATCCCTTGCTCCTTGTCCGAGATAGATTGAGGCCGTGAGTCTATCCCCGGGCACCGGCCGAAGGGCCGGACAAGCGTTACCCGATATGTCCCGCCAGCCCGGCAACAGCCAGTACGCAAAGGGGTTTAGCCGCGGCGACGCTAAAGCTTTATCATGGCGCCCAGGTTTGCCCGAAGAGTCCGTCATGAAGTTCGCCATCGTCCTGTTCTCCGCCGCCCATGCGCCCTCCTCACGCCGCGCCCTGCTGTTCGCCCAGGCGGCGCTGGCGGGCGGGCATGAGATTGTCCGGCTGTTTTTCTACCAGGACGGCGTGCACAACGCCTCGAACAGCATCGTCACGCCCCAGGACGAGCAGGACCTGCCCCGCCAGTGGCGCGAATTCGTCAGCCAGCACCAATTGGACGGCGTGGTGTGCATCGCCGCGGCCTTGCGCCGCGGGGTGTTGAACGCCGATGAAGCCAAGCGCTACCAGCGCGGAGCGGTGAATGTCGAGGCGCCCTGGGAGCTGTCCGGGCTCGGCCAGTTGCACGACGGGGTGCAGGCCGCCGACCGCCTGATCTGCTTTGGAGGGGCGTGAAATGGCCAAGTCTCTGTTGTTGATCAGCCGCCAGGCTCCCTGGTCCGGCCCCGGCGCCCGGGAAGCACTGGACATCGTGCTCGCCGGCGGCGCCTTCGACCTGCCCATCGGCGTGCTGTTTCTCGATGACGGCGTGCTGCAGTTGGCCCCCGGGCAGCAACCCGCAGCGCTGCAGCTCAAGGACCTGGGGGCCAACCTCCAGGCGCTGTCTCTGTTCGGCGTGGACGAGCTGTTTGCCTGCCACGTGAGCCTGGCCCAGCGCGGCCTCGACCCGGCCGCCCTGAACCTCGATGAGGTAGAGCTGTTGAGTGCCCCGCAACTGGCCGGGATCATTGACCGTTATGACCAGGTGATCACCCTCTGATGTCGACCTTGCATGTGTTGTCCCACTCCCCCTTCACCGATACGCGCCTGGACAGTTGCCTGCGCCTATTGGGCACCGCCGATGCGTTGCTGCTATGCGGCGATGCGGCCTACGCCCTGCAGCCCGGCACCGCCGCCTGCAACGAGTTGAGCGCCCGCCGTGGCCTGAACCTCTACGTCCTTGACGAAGACCTCCAGGCCCGCGGCCTGGCATTGCCGGACTGGGCCAGGGCCGTGGACTATCCGGGTTTTGTCGAGCTGTCGATCCAGCATGACAAGGTCAATACCTGGCTATGAGCACCTTGACTGTCGGCCCCCGGGCCATCGAACTGGACAAGGACGGCTACCTGGTCAACCTGGAGGACTGGTCCGCCGAGGTGGCCGAGGCCCTGGCCACGGCGGAAGCACTGCAGCTCAGCGCCGAACACTGGGAGGTCCTCGACCTGCTGCGGGGCTTCTATCAGGAGTTCCAGCTGTCTCCGGCCACCCGCCCGCTGATCAAGTACTGCGCCCTCAAGCTGGGCCCGGACAAGGGCAACAGCCTGCACCTGAATCGCCTGTTCAAGGGCACCCCCGCCAAACTTGCCGCCAAGCTGGCGGGCCTGCCGAGGCCGACCAATTGTCTATGACCGAATTCACTCCCCTGCTCACCCAAACCCCTGCCGAGCATCCCTTCGCCCAGTTCGTGCGGATCCTGGGCAAAGGCAAGCGCGGGGCGCGCAACCTGACCCGGGAAGAAGCCCGGGAAGCCATGGGCATGCTGCTGGACGAGCAGGTCGAGGACACCCAGCTGGGGGCCTTCCTCATGCTCCTGCGGCACAAGGAAGAGAGCCCGGAGGAACTGGCAGGCTTCACCGAGGCCCTGCGCCAGCGCCTAAATGCCCCGCCCATCGCCCTGGACCTGGACTGGCCGACCTACGCCGGCAAGAAGCGCCACCTGCCCTGGTACCTGCTGGCGGCCAAGTGCCTGGCGCAGAATGGCGTGCGCATCCTGCTGCATGGCGGCGGCGCTCACACCGCCGGGCGCCTGTACACCGAACAGTTGCTGGAGCCCCTGGGGATTCCCCTGTGCCGTACCTGGCAAGCGGTCGGCAACGCCCTGGACCAAGGCAACCTGGCCTTCATGCCCCTGGGGGACTGGGCACCGCAGTTGCAACGGATGATCGACCTGCGCAACACCCTGGGCCTGCGCTCGCCGATCCACTCCCTGGCGCGGCTGCTCAACCCCCTGGGTGCCCGCTGCGGCCTGCAGAGCATCTTCCACCCCGGTTACCAGGCCGTGCACCGCGACGCCAGCGGCCTGCTGGGGGACAACGTGATTGTGATCAAGGGCGACGGCGGCGAGATCGAGATCAACCCGGACGCCGACAGCCACCTGTATGGCAGCACCGGCGGCATCAGTTGGGACGAAGAGTGGCCGATGCTGTCAGCCCAGCGGCACGTCAAGCCGGCCAGCCTTGACCCCGAACACCTCAAGGCGCTGTGGCGCGGCGAAGTCGAAGACAGCTATCCGCAGCTTGCCCTGTTGGCGACCATGGCCCTGGCCTTGCGCGGCCTGGGCACGCCCCGGGAGCAGGCCTTCGAGTTGGCGCAGCAGTATTGGGATGCCCGGGACCGATCGATTTAATCGATCCTGACTGCCCAGTTTTTGCGCTTTTTGTTCGAACCCACAGGAATAGACTGCACTCCAACCCATATTGGCCGAGGAGCATTCCATGGGACTGCTGATCGAAGGACGCTGGCATGACCAGTGGTATGAAAGCAGCAAAGACGGTGCCTTCCAGCGCGAACAGGCGCAGCGGCGCAACTGGGTCACCGCCGATGGCCGGCCCGGGCCCAGTGGCGAAGGCGGTTTTGCCGCCGAGGCCGGGCGCTACCATCTGTACGTGTCCCTGGCCTGCCCCTGGGCCCACCGCACCCTGATCATGCGCAAGCTCAAGGGCCTGGAAAGCCTGATCGAGGTGTCGGTGGTCAGCTGGCTGATGGGCGAGAATGGCTGGACCTTCGACAAGAGTCACGGCTCCAGCGGCGATGCCCTGGATCAGTTGGACTTCATGCACCAGCGCTACACCGCCGATACCGCCGACTACACCGGCCGCGTCACGGTGCCGGTGCTCTGGGACAAACAGCAGAAACGCATCGTCAGCAATGAGTCGGCGGAAATCATCCGCATGTTCAACAGTGCCTTCGACGGCCTCACCGGCAACACCCTGGATTTTTATCCGCAGCCCCTGCGCAGCGAGATCGATGCCCTCAACGAGCGCATCTATCCGGCAGTGAACAATGGCGTGTACCGCGCCGGGTTTGCCACGTCACAACAAGCCTATGAGTCGGCTTTCGATGATGTCTTCGCCGAACTGGACCGCCTGGAGCAGCACCTGGGTACCCATCGCTACCTGGCAGGCGAGTACTTGACCGAGGCCGATGTGCGGCTGTTCACCACGCTGATTCGCTTCGATGCGGTGTACTACAGCCACTTCAAGTGCAACCTGCGGCGAATTGCCGACTACCCCAACCTGGCGAACTGGCTGCGGGAGCTGTACCAGTGGCCGGGGATTGCCGAGACCGTGGACTTTACCCACATCAAGGGGCACTACTACGCCAGCCACACCACCATCAATCCGACGAGGATTGTGCCCAAGGGGCCGCAGCAGGATTTCAGCCGCGGCCATGATCGGCAACGGTTGAGTGGACTAGGGGTTTGGTGCAGGGATTGAGGACGCTTTCGCTGGCAAGCCAGCTCCTACATCGATCCTGTAGGAGCCGGCTTGCCGGCGAAGCTTTTCAGACCTCGGACTGGGCGCCTTCGAACCAGGCCAGCTTGTCCCGCAGTTGCACCACTTCACCCACTATCACCAGGGTCGGCGCATGCACTTCATGCTCCGCCACCAGTTGCGGCAGGTTGGCCAGGGTGCCGGTGAACACCCGCTGGTTGACCGTGGTGCCCTGCTGGATCAGCGCCGCCGGGGTATCCGCGCCGCGACCGTGCTTGATCAACTGCTCGCAGATCACCGGCAGCCCCACCAGGCCCATGTAGAACACCAGGGTCTGGGCCGGGCCCACCAGATCGTGCCAAGGCAGGTTGGTGCTGCCGTCCTTGAGGTGACCGGTGACAAAACGCACGGATTGCGCGTAGTCGCGGTGAGTCAAGGGAATGCCGGCATAGGCCGAGCAGCCGCTGGCCGCGGTAATCCCCGGCACCACCTGGAAGGGAATGCCATGGGCCGCCAGTTCCTCGATCTCTTCACCACCACGACCGAAGATGAACGGGTCGCCGCCCTTGAGCCGCACCACCCGCTTGCCTTGCCGGGCCAGGTCCACCAATTGCTGGTTGATCTGGTCCTGAGGCACTGCGTGATCGGCGCGGCGCTTGCCGACATAGATGCGTTCGGCATCACGCCGGCACAGTTCGAGAATCGCCGGCGCCACCAGACGGTCGTAGAGCACCACATCCGCTTGCTGCATCAGGCGCAGGGCACGGAAGGTCAGCAGGTCCGGATCGCCCGGGCCTGCCCCCACCAGATACACCTCACCCGTTGCCTCGGCCGCCTGCCCGTCCACCTTGGCCTGCAGCAGACGCTCGGCTTCGGCGCCCTGCCCGGCCAGTTGACGATCGGCGATCGGCCCCTGGAACACATCTTCCCAGAAGGCCCGACGCTGCTGCACGTTGGGCAACAGTTGCTTCACCTGAGTACGGAAACGCGCGGCCAGGCCGGCCAGTTGGCCGTAGGTGGCGGGAATCCAGGTTTCCAGCTTGGCCCGGATCAAGCGCGCCAGCACCGGCGCATCGCCGCCACTGGAGACCGCGATCACCAAAGGTGAACGGTCGACGATAGCCGGGAAGATCACGCTGCACAGGGCCGGGGCATCCACCACATTGACCGGCACGCAACGCCGATGGGCATCGGCCGAGACCTGGGCATTGAGGGCCTGGTCGTCAGTCGCTGCAATGATCAGGGTGCAACCGTCCAGATCCGCCTCGACATAGCCGCGCAGCAGCGACTCACCGCCACTGGCGACGATCAGTTGCTGCAATTGCGCTTCTATTTCAGGTGCAACCACCCGCAGCTGCGCACCGGCATCGGCCAGCAGGCGGGACTTGCGCAAAGCAATCTCCCCGCCGCCGACCACCAACACACGACTGCCGCGAAGCGTGTGAAACAGCGGCAGATATTCCATTTAGCCGATGACCTCAAGGCCAGCCATGTAAGGCTTCAGCACGTCCGGCACGCGGATCGAGCCGTCGGCCTGCTGGTAGTTTTCCAGCACGGCCACCAGGGTGCGGCCCACGGCCAGGCCGGAACCGTTGAGGGTGTGCACCAGCTCCGGCTTGCCGGTTTCCGGGTTGCGGAAACGCGCCTGCATGCGCCGGGCCTGGAAATCGCCACAGTTGGAGCACGAGGAAATCTCGCGGTACTTGTCCTGGCTCGGCACCCAGACTTCCAGATCGTAGGTCTTGACCGCGCTGAAGCCCATGTCACCGGTGCACAGGGCCAGTACCCGGTACGGCAGTTGCAGCAGTTGCAGGACCTTCTCGGCGTTGGCGGTCAGGCCTTCCAAGGCTTCCATGGAGGTCGACGGCTCGACCACCTGGACCATCTCGACCTTGTCGAACTGGTGCTGGCGGATCATCCCGCGGGTGTCGCGGCCCGAGGCACCGGCTTCACTGCGGAAGCACGGGGTGTGGGCGACGAACTTCAGCGGCAGTTGCTTGGGATCGAGAATCTCGCCGGCGACGATGTTGGTCAGGGACACTTCAGCGGTCGGGATCAGGTACAGATCGGCCTCGCCTTCGCGAGTGATCTTGAACAGGTCCTCCTCGAACTTCGGCAGCTGGCTGGTGCCCACCAGCGCCGGAGCCTGCACCAGGTACGGGGTGTAGGCCTCTTCGTAGCCGTGCTCGCCGGTGTGCAGGTTGATCATGAACTGCGCCAGGGCGCGGTGCAGACGGGCGATCGGGCCGCGCAACAGGGCAAAACGTGCACCGGACAGCTTGGCCGCGGTTTCAAAGTCCAGCCAGCCGTGGGTTTCACCCAGGGCCACATGGTCCTTGATCGGGAAATCGAAGGCCGTCGGCGTACCCCAGCGGCGCACTTCGACGTTGCCGTCTTCGTCTTCGCCGACCGGCACCGATTCGTGCGGCAGGTTGGGAATGCCCAGCAGGATCGAATCCAGCTCGCCCTGGATGGTTTCCAGGTCGGCCTTGCCGGAGGTCAGCTCGTTCCCCATGCGCTCGACGTCAGCCATCAACGGGGCGATGTCTTCGCCACGCTGCTTGGCCTGGCCAATGGACTTGGAGCGCGCGTTACGTTCAGCCTGCAGTTGTTCGGTGCGGGTCTGCACGGTCTTGCGCTGTTCTTCCAGCGCTTCGATGCGTGCCACATCCAGGGCAAAGCCGCGGGATGCCAGACGATCCGCTACGTCCTGGAGGTTGCTACGTAACAGTTTGGAATCGAGCATGTCGTTCTCTCGTTTATCAAAGTTTGGTCAAGGACAGGCCGGCCCAGGTAGCAAGCAGCCCGCCGAATACACTCAGTGCCGCATAGCCCAGGGCCAGCGCCACTTGTCCGCTTTCCAGCAGACGCACGGTATCCAGTGAAAAGGATGAAAAAGTCGTCAGGCCACCGAGGAAGCCCACTATCAATCCGGCACGCACTTCGATCGGCACTTCCGGACGGACCAGGAACAGCCCGTACAACACGCCGATCAGCAGGCAGCCCACGATATTAACGGCCAGCGTCGCGGTATAGAAGTGCCGCGGCCAATTGGCGTTGATCCAGTTGCCGGTGGCAAAGCGCAACAGGGTGCCGGCCACGCCGCCGGCGGAGACGGCAAGGATCAATGGGATCACGGTTTTCTCCGCTGCAGGGGGCTGGCTCGGTCTAGGGCCGCCAGGTGCTTGAGCTTCTCGCCGATCTTCAGTTCCAGGCCACGAGGCACCGGCTGGTAGAGCGGCAAGGGTTCGAGTTCTTCGGGGAAATAGTCTTCACCGGCGGCGTAGGCATCCGGCTCGTCGTGGGCGTAGCGGTATTCATCGCCATAACCCAATTGCTTCATCAGTTTGGTCGGGGCATTGCGCAGGTGGATCGGCACTTCCAGGGAACCGTGCTCGGCGGCGGCGCGCATGGCGGCCTTGAAGCCCATGTACACGGCGTTGCTTTTCGGCGCGCAGGCCAGGTAGGTGATGGCCTGGGCCACTGCCAGCTCGCCTTCGGGGCTGCCCAGGCGCTCCTGCACATCCCAGGCCGCCAGGCACAGGCTCAGGGCGCGGGGGTCGGCGTTGCCGATGTCCTCGCTGGCCATGCGCACCACGCGCCGGGCCAGGTACAGCGGGTCGCAGCCGCCGTCGAGCATGCGCGCAAACCAGTACAGGGCGCCGTCGGGGTTGGAGCCGCGCACGGATTTGTGCAACGCGGAAATCTGGTCGTAGAACGCCTCGCCGCCCTTGTCGAAACGCCGACGGGTATCCCCCAGCAGGCTCTGCAACAGGTCGACACTGATTTCGCCACCGTCTTCCGCCAGGTCCGAGGCATTTTCCAGCAGGTTGAGCATGCGCCGGCCATCGCCATCGGCCGCCGACAGCAGCATCTGGAAACCCTCATCGCTGAGGCTCAGCTGGCGCTTGCCCAGGCCTCGCTCTTCGCTCAGGGCGCGCTGCACCAGGCTGCCCAGGGCCGCTTCATCCAGGCTCTTGAGCACATAGACCCGAGCGCGGGAGAGCAAGGCGTTGTTCAGTTCGAACGAGGGGTTTTCCGTGGTGGCGCCGATGAAGATCAGCGTGCCGTCTTCCACATAGGGCAGGAAGGCGTCCTGTTGCGACTTGTTGAAGCGATGCACTTCATCGACGAAGAGAATGGTCCGCCGACCGTACTGCCCGGCCTGCTGCTTGGCGATCTCCACCGCCTGGCGGATCTCCTTGACCCCGGCCAGCACCGCCGAGACGGTTTCGAAGTGGGCGTCCGAGACTTCCGCCAGCAGCCGCGCCAGGGTGGTCTTGCCGACCCCCGGCGGGCCCCAGAAGATCATCGAATGCAGGGCGCCCTGTTCCAGGGCCTCGCGCAGCGGCTTGCCCCGGGCCAGCAGGTGCTGCTGGCCGACGTACTCGTCCAGGTTGGTGGCACGCAAGCGTGCAGCCAGGGGCTGGGCGATCGGGGCACTACGAAACAGGTCCATGGACTACCTTCGAAACCTCGCGGTTGCGGCTGCTTACTCTTGGATCACATCGGCACCCTTGGGGATGTCGAACTTGAACTTGGACGCCGGGATCGATTCGTTGGCCTTGACCCCGGTGAACAGGATATTGGTGCGCTGGCCAACGCTGTCAATCAGTTGCATGTCGTTGATCATGCCGTTGCGAAACGACAGGCGCAGGCTGTCGAACAGCGTGTCCTTGGTTTTCGGCTTGAGGGTGAAGTCCATCACGCCACCGGCCTCCTTGGAGGTGATGTCGAAGCTTTCGCTGATCTTCGACACATCACCGGACAGCAGCAGCGCCGGAGTCTGGGTCAAGCGCTGGTCGAGCTTCTTGATGGTCACCTGCTCCAGGTCCGGGTCCCACAGGGAAACTTTCTGGCCATCGGAGACCATCAGTTGTTCTTGCGGTGCATCGGTGTGCCAGTAGAACAGGCCCGGACGCTGCAGGGACATCTCACCGGCGGTTTCCTGCAACTGGATGCCGCTGCCATCCAGGGTCAGCTGGGAAAAGCGCGCGGTCAGGGTCTGGGACTTTTCCAGCAACTGGGTCAGGCGCGCCACGTCTTTCGGATCGGCGTGGGCCGACAACGTGGTCACGGCCAATACCGGCAGCAGCAACATGCGAATCAGGCGCATGGAATTCCTCATAAATGGATGGGTAGGCGAGCGGCGTGAGGTCACGCCGCGGGTGTCAAAACAGGGATCAGTCGCGCATCGGACCCGGCGCCAGCACTTCGCGTGAGCCGTTGGTGTTCATCGCGGTGACCACACCGGCCATTTCCATGGCCTCGATCATCCGCGCGGCGCGGTTGTAGCCGATCTTTAGCTTGCGCTGCACCGCCGAAATCGAAGCCCGGCGGCTTTCCAGGACGAACTGCACGGCTTCATCGTAGAGCGCGTCGGCTTCCGGATCATCGCCGTCGCCACCGCCGCTGCTGCCTTCGAAGCCGCTGCCGGCCTCTTCGACGCCGTTGAGGATGTCGTCGTTGTATTCCGGCGCGCCGCGCAGCTTCCAGGCTTCCACCACCCGGTGCACTTCATCGTCGGAGACAAAGGCGCCGTGGACACGGATCGGCAGGCTGGTGCCCGGCGGCATGTAGAGCATGTCACCGTGGCCCAGCAGTTGCTCGGCGCCCCCCTGGTCGATGATGGTCCGCGAGTCGATCTTGCTCGACACCTGGAACGCCATGCGGGTCGGGATGTTGGCCTTGATCAGGCCGGTGATCACGTCCACCGACGGCCGCTGGGTCGCGAGGATCAGGTGGATACCGGCGGCCCGGGCCTTCTGTGCGATACGGGCGATCAGCTCTTCGACTTTCTTGCCGACGATCATCATCATGTCGGCGAATTCGTCCACCACCACCACGATGGTCGGCAGCTTGCTCAGCAGCGGCGCTTCGTCATGAATGCTCTCGCGGTTGTACAGCGGGTCGGTCAGCGGCGTGCCGGCGTCGATGGCTTCCTTGACCTTGGCGTTGAAACCCGAAAGGTTGCGCACGCCCATCTTGGCCATCAGTTTGTAGCGCCGCTCCATCTCCGCCACGCTCCAGCGCAGGGCGTTGGCCGCGTCCTTCATGTCGGTCACGACCGGGCACAGCAGGTGTGGAATGCCTTCGTAGATCGACAGTTCGAGCATCTTCGGGTCGATCATGATCAGCTTGGCGTCTTCCGGGCCGGACTTGAACAGGATCGACAGGATCATGGCGTTGACTCCCACCGACTTACCGGAACCGGTGGTACCGGCCACCAGCAGGTGCGGCATCTTCGCCAGGTCGGTGATGACCGGCCGGCCACCGATGTCATGGCCCAGGGCCAAGGTCACCGGAGACTTGAAGTTGTCGTATTCCGGGGTCGAGAGAACCTCGGAGAAGCGCACGATCTGCCGGTCTTCGTTGGGAATCTCGATGCCCACGGTGGTCTTGCCGGGAATCACTTCCACGACCCGTACGCTGGTCACGGCCAGGGAGCGGGCCAGGTCCTTGGCCAGGTTGGCGATACGGCTGACCTTGACCCCGGCCGCCGGCTGGATCTCGTAGCGGGTAATCACCGGGCCCGGGTGGATGGAGTCCACCGAAACCTCGACACCGAACTCCTTGAGCTTGATCTCCAGCAAGTGGCCGACAGCCGCCAGGGATTCGGGGGAATAGTTGAGCTGCTTCTTTTCTGCCGGGTCGAGGATCGAGATCGGCGGCAAGGTGCCTTCCACGGCGCTGTCGATGAACAACGGCACCTGCTTCTCTTTCTGCACGCGCTTGCTCGGCTCCGGCGCCTTGGTGGCGATCGGGGTGATCACCGGCGGCACCTGCTTCTCGCGCTCAGACATGTGCTTGCTCAGGGCCTGTTCGCGCTCGATGAGGCGTTCCTTGACCTTGGCCTGCTCACGCTTGTCGGCGACGTTAGGGGTCACCACCTCATCGACCCGGGCATCCACTTCACGCAGTTGCGCCACCAGTTGCTTGCGCTCCACGCGAGCGTCCCACCAGCGATTGGCGGCGCCCTGGAACAGTTCGAACAGGTCGAGGGTGATCTTGCCGGTGATGTCCATCACCTTGAACCAGGACAGGTCGGTGAACACCGTCAGGCCGAACAGGAACAGGGCAATGAACATCAGGGTGCTGCCCTGCACGTTCAAGGCATTCTTGGCCAGGTCGCCCAGGCTTTCGCCGAGGGCACCGCCAGCACCCGCCGGCAGCCCGGTGGCGGCATGGAAATGGATATGGGCCAGCGCAGCACCGGACAGCACCAGGAACACCAGGCCGATCAGCCGCCAGGAAAACAGCCAGCCGCTCCACTGCCAGGGCTCATGGCGCTGACGGAAGATCTGGTAGGTCTTGATCGCCAGCAGCAACGGGAAGATATAGGCGAAGTAACCCAACACCATAAACAGGATATCGGCGCTGTAGGAACCGGCGGGACCGCCGAAGTTCTGCACGTCTTCAATCTTGCTGTTATGACTCCAGCCCGGATCATCTTTCCCGTAGGTCAGAAGTGCCATCATCAGAAACAGGCACAGGGCTCCAATGGCAATCAACGCACCTTCCTTGAGTCGGTAGTGCAATTGTTGACGCCAGAGCGGAACAACAGGTTTAGGTGCTGCGGTGGATTTCTTCAAAACGCGTCTTTTCCTGCGCCATGGGCGCGTCCAACGGGTGATTGACTACAAGATACTGCTCAATCCGAGCAGGTAAATAAAGTTGACCGGCGTAACTGGGGCTACTTTTAACACTCTGCCCCTTGCTTCTGAAACAGTGCAATTCTGAATAAGCCTGGTACAGCGTCGTATTGTACGGGTTTGTTCAGGCCATGCCACTTCGCGACCGTTTGCCAAGCATAGTCAATTGCGCTGTACGGACTGTTCAATTGGAGCATGCATTCTCTTTTGTGACAAAGGCTTATGAGGTGTTTTTATGAACCAAGCGAAGCATTCACGCCTGATCATTCTGGGCTCCGGCCCTGCCGGTTACAGCGCTGCCGTTTATGCCGCTCGCGCCAACCTCAAACCGACGGTCATCACCGGCCTGCAGGCCGGCGGGCAATTGACCACCACCACTGAAGTCGACAACTGGCCCGGCGATGTCGAAGGCCTGACCGGCCCGGTGCTGATGGAGCGCATGCAAAAGCACGCCGAGCGTTTTGACACCGAGATCGCCTATGACCACATCCACACCGCACAGTTGCAGCAACGGCCGTTTGTCCTGATCGGCGACAGCGGCACTTATAGCTGCGACGCATTGATCATCGCCACCGGTGCTTCCGCCCAATACCTGGGCCTGCCCTCCGAGGAAGCCTTTGCCGGCAAGGGCGTCTCCGCCTGCGCCACCTGCGACGGTTTCTTCTATCGCAATCAAGTGGTGGCGGTGGTCGGTGGCGGCAACACCGCCGTGGAAGAAGCCCTGTACCTGTCCAATATCGCCAGGGAAGTGCACCTGGTGCACCGTCGTGACAAGCTGCGGGCAGAGAAGATTCTCCAGGACAAACTGTTCGACAAGGCCGCCAACGGCAATATCCGCCTGCACTGGAACCAGCATCTGGATGAAGTGCTCGGGGATGCCAGCGGCGTCACCGGTGCCCGTCTCAAGGACAGCCACACTGGCGCGACCACGGAGCTGGCCCTGGCCGGGGTGTTTATCGCCATCGGCCACAAACCCAATACCGACCTGTTCCAGGGCCAACTGCAGATGCGCGACGGCTACCTGCTGGTCAAGGGCGGCAGCGAAGGCAATGCCACGGCCACCGGGATCGAAGGAGTGTTTGCCGCCGGCGACGTGGCCGACCACGTCTACCGCCAGGCCATCACTTCAGCCGGCGCCGGCTGCATGGCCGCCCTGGACGCGGAAAAATTCCTCGACGACCACTGATCTCACGCCCTAGGCTTGTGGCGGGCCGCAATGCAAAGGCCTGCCACCGCCCTCCCCTGCCGTAAGTCTGGATGCCATGCTGACCTGGTTACAACGCAACTCCCTGGATTTCCCGCCACTGGAAAAAGCCATGCGCGTGCCCAATGGCCTGCTGGCCGCCGGCGGCGATCTTTCCGCCGATCGCCTGATCCGGGCCTACCGCCACGGCTGTTTCCCCTGGTTCTCCGAAGGCCAGCCGATCCTCTGGTGGTCCCCCGACCCTCGCACCGTGCTGTTTCCCGACGAACTGCACATTTCACGCAGCCTGAACAAATTGCTGCGCCAGCAACGCTACCAGGTCACCTTCGACCAGGATTTCGCTGCGGTCATCAGCGCCTGCGCGGCCCCTCGGGCCTATGCCGATGGCACCTGGATCACCGAAGCCATGCAGCAGGCCTACCTGCAATTGCATCAACGCGGCCTCGCCCATTCGGTGGAGGTCTGGGACCAGGGCACGCTGGTGGGTGGACTGTACGGCTTGGCCATGGGCCAACTGTTTTTCGGCGAGTCGATGTTCAGTCGCGCCGACAACGCCTCGAAATTCGGTTTCGCCACCCTGGTGCAACAGCTGCGTGACTGGGGTTTCGTGCTGATTGACTGCCAGATGCCCACCGAGCATTTGCACAGCCTGGGCGCTCGCTCCATCCCGCGCCCGGAATTTGCCGGTTACCTGGAGCGCCACCTGGACCAGCCGAGCCGCGCCATATGGGTTTCCTAGGCGGGTTTCACCGCTGTGGCTTACACTTAAACCCAAAGCTTATTCCGAGGGTTGACTCATGACCGAGTTGGCGCGCCTGAAGTTTTATGCCACTCAACCCCACGCTTGCAGCTACCTGCCCGACGAACAGGCGACCACCCTGTTTCTCGATCCTAGCCAGCCCATGGACGTGCATGTCTACGCTGATCTGTCGGAAATGGGGTTTCGTCGCAGTGGCGATCACCTGTATCGCCCCCACTGCCAGAACTGCAACGCTTGCGTCCCGGCGCGCATTCCGGCGGCGCAGTTCATCCCCAATCGCCAGCAAAAACGCATCCTCAAGCGCAACAGCGACCTGACGGTGCAGGCCGCCAAGCCTGGTTTCAGCGAAGAGTACTTCGACCTGTACCAGCGCTATATCGAGCAGCGTCACGCCGATGGCGACATGTTCCCCCCCAGCCGCGACCAGTTTTCCACCTTTCTGGTGCGCGACCTGCCGTTTTCGCGCTTCTACGAGTTCCGCCTGCACGGGCGCCTGCTGGCGGTGGCGGTCACCGACCTGCTGCCCAATGGGATTTCGGCGGTCTACACCTTCTATGAACCGGACGAAGAACGCCGCAGCCTGGGACGCTTTGCGATCCTCTGGCAGATCGGCGAGACCCTGCGCCTGGGCCTGGATGCGGTCTACCTCGGCTATTGGATCAAAAACTGCAAAAAAATGAATTACAAGACCCAATATCGCCCCATTGAGCTGCTGATAAACCAGAGATGGGTGATCCTCAACTAGAAGGCCTTGGCTTGAACCCCACTTTTCGGGCACAATGCACGCCGCTTTTGCCTGGCGCAGTTGCACCGGGCCATTCATTGGACACCGAGGGCTTTACTGCATGTCGAAAGAAGACAGCTTCGAAATGGAAGGCACTGTCGTCGACACCCTGCCCAACACCATGTTTCGCGTGGAGTTGGAAAATGGGCACGTCGTAACCGCGCATATTTCCGGCAAGATGCGCAAGAACTACATTCGTATTCTTACCGGTGACAAAGTGCGCGTCGAGCTGACGCCCTATGACTTGAGCAAAGGGCGCATCACTTACCGCGCTCGCTAAGCAAGTCAATACAAGACGCCCGGTTATGCCGGGCGTTTTTGTTCGCCTGGAGAAAAGCCGCAGCAGCTGGTTTGCCAGCGACTTCAAGCTCAAGAACGGTGCAGGGCGTGAAGGCCTGTTCGCCGGCAAGCCGGCTCCTGCAATCCGCCCCCTCCCTGCAAAGGTGCAAGGCTCGCAAGCCGAGCAAACCCCAGACAGCACAAAGGCACCCTCCGGTGCCTTTGGCGGTACTGCTGCGTTACGCGGCTATCAAGCCATCTCCGCCGTGGTTTCGAAATCGAAGGTCAGTTCGCCGTCCTTGATGTCGATGTGCACCACACCGCCATGGTCGGACAACTCGCCAAACAGGATCTCTTCGGCCAATGGACGCTTGATCTTGTCCTGGATCAAGCGTGCCATCGGACGCGCGCCCATGGTCACGTCGTAACCACCGGCGGCCAGCCAGCTGCGAGCGGCATCGGTCACTTCCAGCTGCACGCGCTTGTCTTCCAACTGCGCCTGAAGCTCGGTAAGGAACTTGTCCACCACGCTCTTGATCACTTCGTGGCTCAGGCGACCGAACTGGATAATGGTGTCCAGGCGGTTGCGGAACTCCGGAGTGAAACTCTTCTTGATCACTTCCATGGCATCGGAAGAGTGATCCTGATGAGTGAAACCGATGGAGGCTCGCGCCGCGGTTTCAGCACCGGCGTTGGTGGTCATGATGACGATCACGTTGCGAAAATCCGCCTTGCGCCCGTTGTTGTCGGTCAGGGTACCGTGGTCCATCACCTGCAGCAGCAGGTTGAAGACTTCCGGGTGGGCCTTCTCGATCTCATCGAGCAACAGCACACAGTGCGGCTGCTTGGTGATGGCCTCGGTCAGCAGGCCGCCCTGGTCGAAACCGACATAGCCGGGAGGCGCACCGATCAGGCGCGAAACGGTGTGCCGCTCCATGTACTCGGACATGTCGAAGCGCACCAGCTCGATCCCCATGGCCTTGGCCAGTTGCCGCGCCGCCTCGGTCTTGCCGACACCGGTGGGACCGGCGAACAGGAAGGAGCCGACCGGTTTGTCCGGCGACTTGAGCCCGGCGCGAGACAGCTTGATCGCCGTCGACAGCGAATCGATCGCCGCGTCCTGACCAAACACCGTCAGCTTGAGGTCGCGCTCAAGGTTGCGCAGCAGCTCCTTGTCGGAACTGGTGACGTGCTTCGGTGGAATACGCGCGATCTTCGCCACGATGTCCTCGACCTGAGCCACCTCGATGCGCTTCACGCGCTTCTCGGCCGGTTGCAGACGCTGGTAGGCACCCGCCTCGTCGATGACGTCGATGGCCTTGTCCGGCATATGCCGGTCATTGATATAGCGCGAAGCCAGTTCCGCCGCAGCGCGCAGCGCCTCATCACTGTATTCGATGTTGTGATGGGCCTCGAAACGCCCCTTGAGTCCGCGCAGGATACCGATGGTGTCCTCGACCGAAGGTTCGGACACGTCGACTTTCTGGAAGCGTCGAGCCAGGGCCCGATCCTTCTCGAAAATGCCACGGAATTCCTGGAACGTGGTCGAACCGATGCAACGGATATCACCCGAGGACAGCAGCGGCTTGAGCAGGTTCGAGGCATCCATCACGCCACCGGAAGCCGCACCGGCGCCGATGATGGTATGGATTTCATCGATGAACAGGATTGCCTGAGGGCGCTTCTTCAATTCGCCCAGCAGCGCCTTGAAGCGCTTCTCGAAGTCGCCGCGGTACTTGGTACCCGCCAGCAAGGCACCGAGATCCAGCGAATACACGACACTGCTGCTCAACAGGTCGGGCACCTGGTTGTCGACGATACGCTTGGCCAGGCCTTCGGCAATAGCCGTCTTGCCTACGCCCGCCTCACCCACCAGCAGCGGGTTGTTCTTGCGCCGACGAGCGAGGATCTGCGCTACGCGCTCAACCTCCTGCTCGCGCCCGACCAGCGGATCAATGCGCCCCTGACGGGCCAGTTCATTGAGGTTGCTGGCGTAGGCATCCAGTGGATTGCTCGAAGAAGACGATTCGCCGCCCTCTTCATCCTGCATATCCTGCTCACCTTCGGAATGATCACCATGCCCCGGCACCTTGGAGATGCCATGGGCGATGTAATTGACCACGTCGATACGGGCAACGCTCTGCTGTTTCAGCAGGAACACCGCCTGGCTCTCTTGCTCACTGAAGATGGCTACCAGCACATTGGCGCCGGTGACTTCACGCTTGCCCGAGCTCTGTACATGAAAGACAGCACGTTGCAGTACACGCTGGAAACCCAGGGTTGGCTGAGTCTCGCGATCTTCGTCATGAACGGGGATCAATGGCGTGGTGGAGTCGATGAACTCCTGCAGGTCGTGCTTGAGTTTGTCGAGGTTGGCTCCGCAGGCACGTAAAACAGTGGCGGCGGCCTCATTATCCAAAAGAGCCAACAGGAGGTGCTCGACAGTCATGAATTCATGACGCTTCGAGCGGGCCTCCTTGAAGGCGAGATTGAGGGTGACTTCGAGCTCGCGGTTTAACATAGCTTCACCTCATACCCAAGTGGTCGGCGTTAACCGTCCTTCTCGATTTCACAGAGTAGCGGATGCTGGCTTTCCCGGGCGTACTGGTTGACCTGCATGGCCTTGGTCTCGGCGATGTCGCGGGTAAACAATCCACACACTGCCCGCCCTTCGGTATGGACGGCCAGCATGACCTTGGTCGCCAGCTCGCGATTCAGGTTAAAAAACATCTCGAGCACTTCGACGACGAAATCCATCGGGGTGTAGTCATCGTTGAACAAAACCACCTTGTACATTGGCGGTGCCTGTAACGCAGGCTTGGCCTCCTGTACCGCCAAACCAGCGGAATCGTCGTCGTGCAAGTCCGGGCGATCCTGATTGAATGTTAGTCGAATCTGGCTGATTGCATGCATGGAAAGAAAGGTTCGTCAGTTGTGCAAATACAGTGGTGGGGGCGCCCTGGAAGGAATTCAACTCCGACCGCCGGGTCACCTTGACTATCGGCAAAACGGTGTTACAACCAATAGGGCCCACATTGGGTAATAAACGTCCGCGGCGTCAACCTTTTTACCAAGTTTGTCGGCGGATGAACTGGATGATACTCCAGTGATGGAGTCAGTTGCAGAGGGATATGAGTATGGCTAGCGGTAAGGTCAAGTGGTTCAACAATGCCAAGGGGTACGGCTTTATTAATGAGGAGGGCAAAAGCGATGATCTGTTTGCCCATTACTCGGCCATCGAAATGGATGGCTACAAGACCTTGAAAGCCGGACAGGCTGTGAGCTTCGAGATCATCCAGGGCCCCAAGGGCCTGCACGCGGTCAACATCAGCGCCTTGAAGGTTCCCGGCGAAATCGTGACTGCCGAGGTACAGCCTGAGGGCGCCTTGAGCTGATTGACCCAACATCCAGTCATTAAAAAACCGGCCGACTCAAGGGATTGAGTCGGCCGGTTTGCTTTGTGCGTGAATCAACCGCTTACATGTGCGAGATCAGCGCATCGCCGAACGCCGACGACGACAACAGGGTCGCACCCTGCATCAGGCGCTCGAAGTCATAGGTCACGGTCTTGGCCGAGATCGCGCCGTTGGTGCCCTTGATGATCAGGTCCGCGGCTTCGGTCCAGCCCATGTGACGCAGCATCATCTCGGCCGAGAGGATCAGCGACCCCGGGTTCACCTGGTCCTTGCCTGCGTACTTCGGCGCGGTGCCGTGGGTGGCCTCGAACATGGCCACGGTGTCGGACAGGTTGGCACCCGGCGCGATACCGATGCCGCCCACTTCCGCCGCCAGGGCGTCGGACAGGTAGTCACCGTTGAGGTTGAGGGTGGCGATCACATCGTATTCGGCCGGGCGCAGCAGGATCTGCTGGAGCATGGCGTCGGCGATGGCGTCCTTGACGATGACGTTCTTGCCGGTTCTCGGGTTCTTGAACTGCATCCACGGACCGCCATCCAGCAGGGTCGCACCGAACTCTTCGGCCGCCACTTCATAGGCCCATTCCTTGAAGGCACCTTCGGTGAACTTCATGATGTTGCCTTTGTGCACGATGGTCAGCGAGTCACGGTCGTTGTCCACTACATATTGCAGCGCCTTGCGCGCCAGACGCTTGGTGCCCTGCAGGGAAACCGGCTTGACGCCGATACCGCAGTTCTCGTCGAAACGGATCTTGGTGACGCCCATTTCTTCTTTAAGGAACTTGATGACCTTGGTCGCTTCCGCCGAGCCGGCTTTCCACTCGATGCCAGCGTAAATGTCTTCGGAGTTTTCACGGAAGATGGTCATGTCCACGTCGCCAGGCTTCTTCACCGGGCTGGGCACGCCTTCGAACCAGCGCACCGGGCGCAGGCACACATAGAGATCCAGCTGCTGACGCAGGGCCACGTTGAGGGAACGGATGCCGCCACCGACCGGAGTGGTCAGCGGGCCCTTGATCGAAACCACGTAATCCTTCACTGCGTCCAGGGTTTCCTGAGGAAGCCAGGTGTCCTGGTCGTACACTTGAGTCGCCTTTTCCCCGGCATACACTTCCATCCAGGAAATCTTGCGTTCGCCGCCGTAAGCCTTCTTAACCGCAGCATCGACAACCTTGATCATGACCGGGCTGATATCAACGCCAATACCGTCGCCTTCGATGAAAGGGATAATCGGATTGTTAGGAACATTGAGAGAATGGTCTGCGTTGACGGTGATTTTGTCGCCGACTGCTGGAACCTGAATCTTCTTGTATCCCATGCTGAACTCCGTTGTGTGGATTGAACATCTGGCTGCGTTCGAGCGTAACCCAGTTGAATCTGGACGGGAACCTCATGTTCCACTCATCGACCGCAAAGCTGCGCAGTTCGCGGCCTACAAGCCTGAAAGCAAAGGGAAAAGTGCCAAAATCGAGCACCTCGAACGACTCTACGCCTGCCCCCTGCCTGCGACCTTTAGACCAATGGACGAGAACCGGTGCCCATGAAGCATCGGCGTTTTGCTAGCTACCTATGTATAATGCCGCCGCTGACCACAGAGTCACGACGGCCGAACCGCTCTGCTACCGAAAAAACTAGCCGAGACTGGCCGCCCAAAGCCGGGCTGCTACCACAGCCCACCCGCTTGACGCTCGACTGATGCACCCAACATCACCGCGAAGAAACCTCGACATTCGGCTCATGGACGACCTTTGAACGAAAGCGCTTACCCGGCGCACCTCGAGTTTCTGCGCACGCTTTAGCAAAGAAGAGAGTTAATCCGAATATGCCCACCCGCTCGAAGATCATCTATACCTTCACCGACGAAGCCCCGGCCCTCGCCACCTATTCCCTGCTGCCTATCGTAGAAGCCTTCACCGCTTCGGCTGATATCGCCGTGGAAACCCGTGACATCTCCCTGGCCGGGCGCATCCTCGCCAGCTTCCCCGAGCAGTTGGGTGCCAAAGCGGTGCCGGACCACCTCGCCGAACTGGGCGAGCTGGCGGTCACCCCAGAAGCCAACATCATCAAGCTGCCGAACATCAGCGCCTCGGTCCCACAACTGCAAGCCGCGATCAAAGAGCTGCAGGCCCTGGGCTACGCCCTGCCGGACTACCCGGAAACCGTTACCAGCGATGCCGACAAGGACGCCAAGGCGCGTTACGACAAGGTCAAGGGCAGCGCCGTGAACCCGGTCCTGCGTGAAGGCAACTCCGACCGCCGCGCTCCGCTGTCGGTGAAGAACTATGCGCGCAAGCACCCGCACAAGATGGGCGCCTGGGCCAAGGACTCCAAGTCGCACATTGCCCACATGAACAATGGCGACTTCTACGGCAGCGAGAAAGCTGCCCTGATCGACGCCGCTGACAGCGTCAAGATCGAGCTGATCGCTCAAGACGGCACTGCCACCGTCCTGAAGGAAAAGACCGCCGTGCAAGCCGGCGAGATCCTCGATTGCGCCGTGATGAGCAAAAAGGCCCTGCGCGCCTTCATCGCCGCTGAAATCGAAAGCGCCAAGCAACAAGGCGTGCTGCTGTCGGTACACCTCAAAGCCACCATGATGAAGGTTTCCGACCCGATCATGTTCGGCCAGATCGTTGCCGAGTTCTATCAGGACGCCCTGACCAAGCACGCTGCCGTGCTCAAGGAAATCGGCTTCAACCTGAACAACGGCATCGGCGACCTGTACGCCCGCATCAAGGCCCTGCCGGCCGACCAGCAAGCTGCCATCGAAGCCGACATCCAGGCCGTCTACGCTGCCCGCCCGGCCCTGGCCATGGTCAACTCCGACAAAGGCATCACCAACCTGCACGTGCCGAGCGACGTGATCGTCGACGCCTCGATGCCAGCCATGATCCGTGACTCCGGCAAGATGTGGGGCACCGACGGCCAGCTGCACGACACCAAGGCGGTGATCCCGGACCGTTGCTACGCCACCATCTACCAGGCAGTGATCGAAGACTGCAAAGCCAATGGCGCCTTCGATCCAACCACCATGGGCAGCGTGCCGAACGTTGGCCTGATGGCCAAGAAAGCCGAAGAGTACGGCTCCCACGACAAGACTTTCGAAATCAAGGCTGACGGCGTGGTTCGCGTCACCGACAGCAAAGGCAGCCTGCTGCTGGAGCAGAAAGTCGAAGCCGGCGACATCTTCCGCATGTGCCAGACCAAAGACGCGCCGATCCAGGACTGGGTCAAGCTGGCCGTCAACCGTGCTCGCGCCAGCAGCACCCCGGCGATCTTCTGGCTGGACCCGATGCGCGCCCATGACGGCGTGATGATCGAGAAAGTCCAGGCCTACCTGAAGGATCACGACACCAGCGGCCTGGACATCCGCATCATGTCTCCGGTCGACGCCATGAAGTTCACCCTGGCCCGCACCCGCGAAGGCAAGGACACCATCTCGGTGACCGGCAACGTCCTGCGCGACTACCTGACCGACCTGTTCCCGATCATGGAACTGGGCACCAGCGCCAAGATGCTGTCGATCGTGCCGCTGATGAACGGTGGCGGCCTGTTCGAAACCGGCGCCGGCGGTTCGGCTCCGAAGCACGTGCAGCAGCTGCTGGAAGAGAACTTCCTGCGCTGGGACTCCCTGGGTGAGTTCCTGGCCCTGGCCGCTTCCCTGGAGCACCTGGGCAACACCTACAACAACGCCAAGGCCCTGGTACTGGCCAAGACCCTGGACCAGGCCACCGGCCAGTTCCTCGACAACAACAAGTCGCCATCGCGCAAGGTCGGCAACATCGACAACCGCGGCAGCCACTTCTACCTGGCACTGTACTGGGCCCAGGCCCTGGCCGCCCAGACCGAGGACGCTGCCCTGCAAGCGCAGTTCAGCACCCTGGCCAAGACCCTGACCGAGAACGAGGCGACCATCGTTGCCGAGCTCAACGCCGTACAGGGCAAGCCCGTGGACATCGGTGGCTACTACAGCGCCAACCCCGAGCTGGTGAGCCAGGCCATGCGCCCGAGCGCCACCCTCAACGCAGCCATCGCTGCGCTGGCGTAAGCACCACCGAACACACAAACCCCGGCCCCGCGCCGGGGTTTGTGCTTATAGAGCCTGTAGCAGCCGGCTTGCCGGCGAATGCCCCCACGCCCAATATGCGGCGCTCGCTTCGCCGGCAAGCCGGCTCCTACAATGCTCTTCCTTTATAAAGGAGTGCCTTTATGGAATGGCAACCTCACATCACCGTCGCCACCATCGTCGAGGACCAGGGTCGCTTCCTGTTCGTCGAGGAGTATCAGGGCGAACAAGCCGTGCTCAACCAGCCCGCCGGGCACCTGGATGCCAATGAAAGCCTGCTTCAGGCGGCCGTGCGTGAAACCCTGGAAGAAACCGGCTGGGACGTGGAATTGACCGGCGTGGTCGGCATCTACCTCTACACCGCCCCGAGCAATGGCGTCACCTACCAGCGCGTGTGCTTTGCCGCCAAGCCATTGCGCCAGCGTCCGGACTATCAACTGGATGACGGCATCATCGGCCCGCGCTGGTTGAGCCGTGAACAACTGCTGGAGCAGCGAGCCAACTGGCGCAGCGAGTTGATCCTGCAGTGCCTGGACGATTACCTGGACGGCCAACTGCACAGCCTGGCGCTGATCCGTCCGTCGCTTTAACCGCAGTTTTAGCCTTGCGGGCCTCAGCCTGTTAGAATCGCGTCCTTTTTCAAGACACCCATTGAATTCCTATGCGTGATCCAGCCCCTTCTGACACCCAAAAGAAGCGCGTCATTGTCGGCATGTCCGGCGGCGTGGATTCTTCCGTTTCCGCCCTCCTGCTGATGGAGCAGGGATACCAGGTGGAAGGCCTGTTCATGAAGAACTGGGAGGAAGACGACGGAACGGAATACTGCACCGCCATGGACGACCTGGCGGACGCCCAGGCTGTGTGCGACAAGATCGGCATCAAGCTGCACACTGCCAACTTTGCCGCCGAGTACTGGGACAACGTGTTCGAGCACTTCCTGGCTGAATACAAGGCCGGGCGCACGCCGAACCCGGACATCCTGTGCAACCGCGAAATCAAGTTCAAGGCGTTCCTCGACTACGCCCTGATGCTCGGCGCCGACCTGATCGCCACCGGCCACTACGTGCGCCGCCGCGACATCGATGGCCGCACCGAACTGCTCAAGGGCCTGGACCCGAACAAGGACCAGAGCTACTTCCTGCACGCCGTTGGTGGCGAACAGATCGCCAAGACCCTGTTCCCCGTCGGCGAACTGGAAAAGCCCGAGGTGCGTGCCATCGCCGAGAAGTACGAACTGGCCACCGCGAAGAAAAAGGACTCCACCGGCATCTGCTTTATCGGTGAGCGGCGCTTCAGCGACTTCCTCAAGCAGTACCTGCCGGCCCAGCCTGGCGAGATCAAGACCACTGAAGGTGAAGTCATCGGCCGCCACCACGGCCTGATGTACCACACCATCGGCCAGCGCCAGGGCCTGGGCATCGGCGGCCTGAAGGACGCCAGCGACGAGCCGTGGTACGTGCTGATCAAGGACCTGGAGCACAACGAGCTGATCGTTGGCCAAGGCAATGATCACCCCTGGCTGTTCTCCCGCGCCCTGCTGGCTTCGGAAATCTACTGGGTCAACCCGATCGACCTCGACCAGCCACGCCGCCTGACCGCCAAGGTGCGCTACCGCCAGAGCGACCAGCCCTGCACCCTGGAACGGACCGCCAGCGGCTACCGCGCCACCTTCGACGACCCGCAGCGGGCGGTGACCCCCGGCCAGTCCGTGGTGTTCTACGACGGCGAAGTCTGTCTCGGCGGCGGCGTGATCGAAGTGGCCGAGCCCTGGAGCAGCAAGGACGTGCGTCCATGAGCCCGATTCAGGAGCAACTGACGGCGCTGGGGGGGGTATTTTTGGCCGCAGTCCTGGTGGACCGCATCGCCAAGACCGGCCAGGTCAGCGAGGCAGCCCTGAGCTGCATGCTCGGCAGCCTGCTGATCCGCGATCCGAAGGACACCCTGGAAGTCTACGGCGGTGACGACATCAACCTGCGCGAAGGCTACCGGGCCCTGATCGGCGCCCTGGAGCGCGACCCCAGCACCCTGCAACGCGAGCCACTGCGCTACGCCCTGTCGATGCTCGGCCTGGAGCGCCAACTGGCCAAGCGCGAAGACCTGCTGGAGACCATCGGCAAGCGCCTGCCGCAGATCCAATCCCAGGTGGAACACTTCGGCCCCGCCCATGAAAATGTGATCGCGGCCTGTGGCGGCCTATACCAGGACACCCTGAGCACTCTGCGCCAGCGCATCCAGGTGCACGGCGACATGCGCAACCTGCAGCAGCCGAGCAACGCCTCGAAGATCCGCGCCCTGCTCTTGGCCGGCATCCGCTCGGCACGCCTGTGGCGCCAGCTGGGCGGGCATCGCTGGCAACTGGTGATCAGCCGGCGCAAATTGCTCAAAGAACTCTATCCATTGATGCGCAGCAGCTGAGCTGCGCTGGCTCTACCTGCTTTTTTCAAGAGCTGCGCGTAAGACGCTGGTCAGTTGGCAACGGACCGGCGGATATTTTCATGTATGATACGCGCCCCATTTCGTTGCCCGACTGTCCGAGAACACCCCATGCAGCTCTCTTCGCTCACTGCGGTTTCCCCTGTTGACGGCCGCTACGCCGGCAAAACCCAGGCCCTGCGCCCTATTTTCAGCGAGTACGGCCTGATCCGTGCCCGCGTTCTGGTTGAAGTGCGCTGGCTCCAGCGCCTGGCCGCCCACAGCGCCATCAGCGAAGTGCCGGCGTTTTCCGCCGAAGCCAACGCCGTCCTCAATGCCCTGGCGGAGAACTTCTCCCTGGAGCACGCCGAGCGCGTCAAAGAGATCGAGCGCACCACCAACCACGACGTCAAGGCCATCGAGTATCTGCTCAAGGAACAAGCTGCCAAGCTGCCTGAGCTGGCCAACGTCAGTGAATTCATCCACTTTGCCTGCACCAGCGAGGACATCAACAACCTGTCCCACGCCCTGATGCTGCGCGAAGGCCGTGATGAGGTGATGCTGCCCCTGATGCGCCAGACCGCCAACGCCATCCGCGAACTGGCGATCCGCTTCGCCGAAGTGCCGATGCTCTCGCGCACCCACGGCCAGCCGGCTTCGCCGACCACCCTGGGCAAAGAGCTGGCCAACGTGGTTTATCGTCTTGAGCGCCAGATCGCCCAGGTGGCCGCCGTGCCGCTGCTGGGCAAGATCAACGGTGCCGTGGGCAACTACAACGCCCACCTGTCGGCCTACCCGCAGATCGACTGGGAAGCCAACGCCCGCGCCTTCATCGAAGACGAGCTGGGCCTGGCCTTCAACCCCTACACCACCCAGATCGAACCTCACGACTACATCGCCGAGCTGTTCGATGCCATCGCCCGCTTCAACACCATCCTGATCGACTTCGATCGCGATATCTGGGGCTACATCTCCCTGGGCTATTTCAAGCAGCGCACCATTGCCGGCGAGATCGGTTCCTCGACCATGCCGCACAAGGTCAACCCGATCGACTTCGAAAACTCCGAAGGCAACCTGGGTATCGCCAACGCGCTGTTCCAGCACCTGGCGAGCAAACTGCCGATTTCCCGCTGGCAGCGCGACCTGACCGACTCCACCGTGCTGCGCAATCTGGGCGTTGGTTTCGCCCACAGCGTCATCGCCTACGAGGCCAGCCTCAAGGGCATCAGCAAGCTGGAACTGAACGAGCAGAAGATCGCTGCCGACCTGGACGCCTGCTGGGAAGTGCTGGCCGAGCCGATCCAGACCGTGATGCGCCGCTACAACATCGAAAACCCCTACGAGAAACTCAAGGAACTGACCCGCGGCAAGGGCATCAGCCCTGAAGCGCTGCAGACTTTCATCGACGGGCTGGACATGCCTGCCGAGGCCAAGGCCGAGCTCAAGCAACTGACCCCGGCCAGCTACATCGGCAACGCCGTGGCCCAGGCCAAGCGCATCTGACCGATTGCTCGACCTTTTGACGCCCGGCCGCGCCGGGCGTTTTTATTCCTGCTAGAAAAGTACACTTTTTCAATAGGTTACACATGAATCCTGATACTCCTCTGCAACTTCTGGGTGGCCTCACCGCGCGAGAATTCCTGCGTGACTATTGGCAGAAGAAACCCTTGCTGGTCCGCCAGGCGATGCCCGACTTCGAAAGCCCGATCGATGCCGACGAACTGGCCGGCCTGGCCCTGGAAGAAGAAGTCGAATCACGCCTGGTGATCGAGAACGGTGAACGCCCCTGGGAGCTGCGCCGCGGCCCGTTCGCCGAGGACGAGTTCAGCAAGCTGCCGGAACGCGACTGGACCCTGCTGGTGCAGGCCGTGGACCAGTTCGTCCCGGAAGTCGCCGAGCTGCTGGAGCACTTCCGCTTCCTGCCGAGCTGGCGCGTCGACGATGTGATGATCAGCTTCGCCGCCCCTGGTGGCAGCGTCGGCCCGCACTTCGACAACTACGACGTGTTCCTGCTGCAGGGCCATGGCAAGCGCAACTGGAAGATCGGCCAGATGTGCGATTCCGAGAGCCCGCTGCTGCAGCACGCGGACCTGCGCATTCTCGCCGAGTTCGAAGAAACCGAAGGCTGGGTCCTGGAGCCGGGTGACATGCTCTACCTGCCTCCGCGCCTGGCCCACTGTGGCGTTGCGGTTAACGACTGCATGACTTACTCGGTGGGCTTCCGTGCCCCAAGCGCCTCTGAGGTGCTGACCCACTTCACCGACTTCCTCAGCCAGTTCCTGTCCGACGAAGAGCGCTACACCGACGCCGACGCCCAGCCGGTCAGCGATCCGCACCAGATCCAGCACGATGCCCTGGACCGCCTCAAGGCTCTGCTGGCCGAGCACATGAGCGACGAGCGCCTGCTGCTGACCTGGTTTGGCCAGTTCATGACCGAGCCGCGCTACCCGGAGCTGGTGGTAGGGCCGGAACTGGAAGAGGAAGACCTGCTGGCCGGCCTGGAACAGGGTGCGGTGCTGATCCGCAACCCGAGCGCGCGCCTGGCCTGGTCCGAGGTCGATGACGACCTGTTGCTGTTCGCCAGCGGCCAAAGTCGCCTGCTTCCCGGTAAACTGCGTGAACTGTTGAAAATGGTTTGCGCGGCCGATGCCCTGCATGTCGACAACCTCGGCTCCTGGCTGGCGGATGACGATGGGCGCAGCCTGCTGTGTGAACTGGTCAAGCAAGGGAGCCTGGGGTTTGCCGATGAATAAGATTCGCGTACGTGTCGCAGACTGGCAAAAGGACAACGCCGAGATCCGGCGCATTCGTGAAGCGGTGTTCATTGCCGAGCAGGCAGTACCGCCCGAACTGGAATGGGATGCCGACGACGACAGCGCCGTGCACTTCCTGGCCTTCGAGGGTGATTTCCCTATCGGTACCGCGCGCCTGCTGCCCGACGGGCATATCGGCCGGGTCTCGGTACTCAAGGACTGGCGCGGCCTCAAGGTTGGCGACGCACTGATGCGTGCGGTGATCGACGAAGCGGAGAAGCGCGGCCTGCAGCAACAGATGCTCAGCGCCCAGGTTCAGGCCACGCCGTTCTACGAGCGCCTGGGCTTCTCGATTGTCAGCCAGGAATTCCTCGAAGCCGGGATTCCTCACGTCGACATGGTGCGCGGCGCCTGACCCGAGTGCCCGAGCCACGCGCTGGATAAAACGCCCCGGCGCCCTGGACCTCAGCCAACTAGGCTGGAGTTCAGGGCGCTGGGGCGTTTTGCCATCCGCCATTCAACTTGCCCCACTGCGCGCCGACAAAGTGTCAAACTCAAGGCTTTACCCCAGCTATTCGCGGAGATAACGGATATGTCCCTACGCACCTTGCTCACGACGCTGCTGCTGACTTTCAGCTGCTCGGTCATGGCCGCCACCGAGATCGTGCCCCTCAACAACCGTACCAGTGCCGATCTGCTGCCGGTGGCGCAGAACTTCCTTGGCAAGGACGGCAAGGTCAGCGCCTACGGCAACCAACTGATCGTCAACGCCGAACCGGAGAAGATCGCCGAACTGCGAGCCTTCATCGCCCAGCTGGACACCGCCGCCAAACGCCTGCTGATCACTGTCGACACCAATGAAAACAATTTCCAGGACAACCAGGGCTACTCGGTCAATGGCGCGCCTCAGACCCGCATCATCAATCGCAGCACCGAAAGCCGCGACGGCGGCATTCAGCAGATCCAGGCCAGCGAGGGCGTGCCGGCACTGATCCAGGTCGGCCAGAGCGTGCCGCTCACCACCACCCAGACCGATCCCTACGGGCGGCTGCAGAACCAGACCCAGTACCGCAACGTCACCCAGGGCTTCTACGTCACTGCCAGCGTGACCGGCGAGACCGTGCACCTGAGCATCAGTACCAACCGTGACCGGATGAGCCAGGAACGTCCCGATGTAGTGAACGTGCAAAGCACCGACACAAGCGTCAGCGGCCGCCTCGGCGAGTGGATTACCCTGGCCGGTGTCAATCGCCAGACCCAGGCCGATAAACAGGGGCTTGGCCGCAGTTACTCGACCCAGGGCCGGGATGACATGACCTTGCGGGTCAAGGTCGACACCCTGGACTAAAGCACCAAAAACTGACTGATAAGTCGTATTAGACCAAAGATGTAGTGCTGCAAAAAAAGCACTACAAAACATTTGACGAGCCAAAAAACCGCGGGCATGATGGCCTCGCTCCCGCTAATCAGGGGCCCTGGCAAGGGCCTTCGGATCGCGCTCTAACCTACCCGCCTGAGCCGATTCGTGTCTGTACCGCCCACAAGGTGTGTTTGACGAGATTGCGACTGGAACGAAGTTGTCCCGAGGGACGGAAGCGTAATTAGGTCGATCGGCAACACACTGATGGAACGTATGAAGGCCCACGACGCCGGAATGCGCCCGCAGCTCGCCTTCACCTGCTCACTCTCCTCCTCGAGCCCATCGTTCACCCGTCGCCATCCCCGCCAAACCCGACTTGGCCGCCTAAGCTTCCTGGTCAGCGAGCAGCCTTCTACGCACTTTTCACCTGCGTAAGTGGCGAGCCGGAATTTTCCGCCCAAGAACGACTTTTTACACAAGACGCGACGAGGTTTATCTCCATGGCACTGACACGCGAACAGCAAATTGCAGCCCTTGAAAAAGACTGGGCTGAAAACCCGCGCTGGAAAGGCGTGACTCGCACTTATTCCGCTGCCGACGTGGTTCGTCTGCGTGGCTCGGTTCAGCCCGAGCACACCCTGGCACGCATGGGCGCCGAGAAGCTCTGGAACCTGGTCACCCAAGGCGCCAAGCCGTCCTTCCGTCCTGAGAAAGACTTCGTCAACTGCATGGGCGCCCTGACCGGCGGCCAGGCTGTGCAACAGGTCAAAGCCGGCATCCAGGCAATCTACCTGTCCGGCTGGCAAGTGGCTGCGGACAACAACTCCGCCGAATCCATGTACCCAGACCAGTCGCTGTACCCGGTGGACTCGGTTCCAACCGTGGTCAAGCGCATCAACAACTCGTTCCGTCGCGCCGACCAGATCCAGTGGAAAGCCGGCAAGAACCCGGGCGACGACGGCTACATCGATTACTTCGCGCCAATCGTGGCTGACGCCGAAGCCGGCTTCGGCGGCGTGTTGAACGCCTACGAGCTGATGAAGAGCATGATCGAGGCAGGTGCCGCCGGCGTTCACTTCGAAGACCAACTGGCTTCGGTGAAAAAATGCGGCCACATGGGCGGCAAGGTACTGGTTCCGACCCAGGAAGCCGTACAGAAGCTCACCGCTGCTCGTCTGGCGGCCGACGTTGCCGGTGTACCGACCATCATCCTGGCCCGTACCGACGCCAACGCTGCCGACCTGCTGACTTCCGACTGCGACCCGTACGACCAGCCATTCGTGACTGGCACCCGTACCCAGGAAGGCTTCTACAAAGTCAAAGCCGGCCTGGACCAGGCAATTGCCCGCGGCCTGGCTTACGCTCCGTACGCCGACCTGATCTGGTGCGAAACCGCCAAGCCGGACCTGGACGAAGCCCGTCGCTTTGCCGAAGCGATCAAGAAGGAATACCCGGACCAGATCCTGTCGTACAACTGCTCGCCTTCCTTCAACTGGAAGAAGAACCTGGACGACGCGACCATCGCCAAGTTCCAGCGCGAACTGTCCGCCATGGGCTACAAGCACCAGTTCATCACCCTGGCCGGCATCCACAACATGTGGCACAGCATGTTCAACCTGGCGCACGACTACGCCCGCAACGACATGACCGCCTACGTGAAGCTGCAGGAGCAGGAGTTCGCTGACGCCGCCAAGGGCTACACCTTCGTGGCTCACCAGCAGGAAGTGGGCACCGGCTACTTCGACGACATGACCACCGTGATCCAGGGTGGTTCGTCCTCGGTAACCGCCCTGACCGGCTCCACCGAAGAAGAGCAGTTCCATTGATTCCAGGCCTCGCGCCTTGATCGAGCGGCCAATGCAGACCCGGTAAAAACAACTGCATTGCTGTAAAGCTGACGCCCCGACTGGTTCGGGGCGTTTTTTTTGCCCTACCCCACCCCATCGACGGGATCGACCTACCAACAACCCGACAGCCCCCCCCTCGCGCAGCACAAACGGACGCCTGGCAGCCGGTACCTGCAGAAAATCGGCAAAACATTGATCCAGGGCGGTGTCATCGAAGACCAAACCGGTTAAAAGGTGCGCCCCTGCTACTTGCAGTAACAGCCATGTAAGAAGCAACTTTCCCACTTACCAGAGGAAAGCAGTTTAAAAAGCCGTCCAAACAATATTGATTATCATTTAGCTAATGTAACTTTCGTTACAGCCGCAACAAAACATAATTAACAAAACCCTCGCTAATGCCCGCAGGCCGCGGCTTACGGGGCTGAGCAGGTGAGCTATGTCCTTATTACGATAAACAATTTCGCTTTAGAAATTTTACTTGCCCGGTGTTTAGCCATAAAATCAGCGCGATTGATTGCGCTGCGACATATCGTCACTGCTTTATTTCTTTATCAAGCTCAGAGACTCTTGCTCTCTGTTAAGGATTACCAGCATGCCCGAAGCGACAGGACTCATGGCCCACAACTGGGGCTTTGCCATTTTCCTTCTGGGTGTTGTCGGCCTTTGCGCCTTCATGCTCGGCGTCTCCAGCCTCCTCGGGTCAAAAGCCTGGGGCCGCAGCAAAAACGAACCGTTCGAGTCCGGCATGCTACCTACCGGTGGCGCCCGCTTGCGGCTCTCAGCCAAATTCTATCTGGTCGCGATGCTCTTCGTGATCTTCGATATCGAAGCCCTCTTTCTCTTTGCCTGGTCTGTGTCCGTCCGCGAAAGCGGCTGGACCGGATTCGTCGAAGCTCTCGTTTTCATAGCAATTCTGTTGGCAGGTCTTGTCTACCTTTGGCGAGTGGGGGCTCTTGATTGGGCTCCGGAAGGTCGTCGTAAGCGGCAGGCGAAGCTAAAACAATGAGGCTTTGGCGATGCAATACAATCTCACCAGGATCGACCCCGATGCTCCTAACGATCAGTACCCGATCGGCGAACGGGAAACCGTTTCCGATCCGTTAGAGGATCAGGTCCACAAAAACATCTTCATGGGCAAGCTCGAAGACGTGCTGAGCGGCGCGGTCAACTGGGGGCGTAAGAACTCCCTGTGGCCGTACAACTTCGGCCTGTCCTGCTGCTACGTGGAAATGACCACTGCCTTCACGGCGCCCCACGACATCGCGCGCTTCGGCGCCGAGGTGATCCGGGCATCGCCGCGTCAGGCAGACTTCATGGTTATTGCCGGTACCTGCTTCATCAAGATGGCGCCGATCATCCAGCGTCTCTACGAGCAAATGCTCGAGCCCAAGTGGGTCATCTCCATGGGTTCGTGCGCCAACTCCGGCGGCATGTACGACATCTACTCCGTGGTTCAGGGGGTGGACAAGTTCCTGCCCGTGGACGTCTACGTACCTGGCTGCCCGCCCCGCCCTGAAGCGTTCCTGCAAGGCCTGATGCTTTTGCAGGAGTCGATTGGCAAGGAGCGTCGCCCACTTTCCTGGGTCGTCGGTGATCAAGGCGTGTATCGCGCCGAGATGCCGTCGCAAAAGGAGGCGCGCCGCGAACAGCGAATTCAGGTCACCAACCTGCGCAGCCCTGACGAAGTCTGATCCAGCTCCGTTCTCGAAACGACACTGGCTTCACTCTTTACGTTGACCGAAAGCGATAAAAAATCATGACTACAGGCAGTGCTCTGTACATCCCGCCTTATAAGGCTGACGACCAGGATGTGGTTGTCGAACTCAATAACCGTTTTGGCCCTGAGGCGTTCACCGCCCAGGCCACCCGCACCGGCATGCCGGTGCTTTGGGTTACCCGCGCCAAACTTGTCGAAGTCCTGACCTTCCTGCGCAACCTGCCCAAGCCGTACGTCATGCTCTATGACCTGCACGGTGTGGACGAGCGCCTGCGCACCAAGCGCCAGGGCCTGCCAGGTGCCGACTTCAGCGTCTTCTATCACCTGCTGTCGATCGAACGTAACAGCGACGTGATGATCAAGGTTGCATTGTCCGAAGGTGATCTCAGCCTGCCGACCGTGACCGGTATCTGGCCCAACGCCAACTGGTACGAGCGTGAAGTCTGGGACATGTTCGGCATCGACTTTGCCGGCCACCCTCACCTGTCGCGCATCATGATGCCGCCGACCTGGGAAGGTCACCCGCTGCGCAAGGACTTCCCGGCCCGTGCCACGGAATTCGATCCGTTCACCCTGAGCCTGGCCAAGCAACAGCTGGAAGAAGAAGCCGCGCGCTTCCGTCCGGAAGACTGGGGCATGAAGCGTTCCGGCGCCAACGAGGACTACATGTTCCTCAACCTGGGTCCGAACCACCCTTCGGCTCACGGTGCGTTCCGTATCGTCATGCAGCTGGACGGTGAAGAGATCGTCGACTGCGTCCCGGACATCGGTTACCACCACCGTGGCGCCGAGAAGATGGCCGAGCGTCAGTCGTGGCACAGCTTCATTCCCTACACCGACCGTATCGACTACCTCGGCGGGGTGATGAACAACCTGCCGTACGTGCTCTCGGTCGAGAAGCTGGCGGGCATCAAGGTGCCGGAGAAGGTCGACGTCATCCGCATCATGATGGCCGAGTTCTTCCGGATCACCAGCCACCTGCTGTTCCTGGGTACCTACATCCAGGACGTCGGCGCCATGACCCCGGTGTTCTTCACCTTCACCGACCGCCAGAAGGCCTACACGGTGATCGAAGCCATCACCGGTTTCCGCCTGCACCCGGCCTGGTACCGCATCGGTGGCGTCGCCCACGACCTGCCACGGGGCTGGGACAAGCTGGTCAAGGACTTCGTCGAATGGCTGCCCAAGCGCCTCGACGAATACACCAAAGCTGCCCTGCAGAACAGCATCCTCAAGGGACGTACCATCGGCGTCGCGGCCTACAACACCAAGGAAGCCCTGGAATGGGGCGTCACCGGTGCCGGCCTGCGTTCTACCGGTTGCGATTTCGACCTGCGCAAGGCCCGCCCGTACTCCGGCTATGAGAACTTCGAGTTCGAAGTGCCGCTGGCGGCCAATGGCGATGCCTACGACCGTTGCATGGTTCGCGTCGAAGAAATGCGCCAGAGCATCAAGATCATCGACCAGTGCCTGCGCAACATGCCGGAAGGCCCGTACAAGGCGGATCACCCGCTGACCACGCCGCCGCCGAAAGAGCGCACCCTGCAGCACATCGAGACCTTGATCACGCACTTCCTGCAGGTTTCGTGGGGCCCGGTCATGCCGGCCAACGAATCCTTCCAGATGATCGAAGCGACCAAGGGCATCAACAGTTATTACCTGACGAGCGATGGCGGCACCATGAGCTACCGCACCCGGATCCGCACTCCAAGCTTCGCCCACCTGCAGCAGATCCCTTCGGTGATCCGTGGCAGCATGGTCGCGGACTTGATCGCGTACCTGGGTAGTATCGACTTCGTTATGGCCGACGTGGACCGCTAAGCATGAACAGCACGCTTATCCAGACAGACCGTTTCGCCCTGAGCGAAACCGAGCGCTCGGCCATCGAGCACGAGATGCATCACTACGAAGACCCGCGCGCGGCGTCGATCGAGGCCCTGAAGATCGTCCAGAAGGAACGTGGCTGGGTGCCTGACGGCGCGGTCTACGCCATCGGCGAGATCCTCGGCATCCCCGCCAGCGACGTGGAAGGCGTGGCGACGTTCTACAGCCAGATCTTCCGCCAGCCCGTGGGCCGCCACATCATTCGCGTCTGCGACAGCATGGTCTGCTACATCGGCGGCCATGAGTCCGTGGTCAGCCAGATCCAGAGCGAGCTGGGCATCGGCCTCGGCCAGACCACCGCCGACGGCCGCTTCACCCTGCTGCCGGTGTGCTGCCTGGGCAACTGCGACAAGGCCCCGGCGCTGATGATCGACGACGACACTTTCGGCGACGTGCAGCCTGCTGGCGTGGCCAAACTGTTGGAGGGCTACGTATGACCCTGACCTCTTTCGGTCCTGCAAACCGCATCCAGCGCAGCGCAGAAACCCACCCCCTGACCTGGCGCCTGCGCGACGACGGCGAGCCGGTATGGCTCGACGAGTACCAGGCCAAGAACGGCTACGCGGCAGCCCGCAAGGCTTTCGCCGACCTGTCCCAGGACGACATCGTGCAGACCGTCAAGGATGCCGGCCTCAAGGGTCGCGGCGGTGCGGGCTTCCCCACCGGCGTGAAGTGGGGCCTGATGCCCAAAGACGAATCCATGAACATCCGCTACCTGCTGTGCAACGCGGATGAAATGGAGCCCAACACCTGGAAAGACCGCATGCTGATGGAGCAACTGCCCCATCTGCTGATCGAAGGCATGCTGATCAGTGCCCGTGCACTGAAGACCTACCGTGGCTACATCTTCCTGCGGGGCGAGTACACCACCGCTGCCAAGCACCTGCGCCGGGCCGTGGAAGAAGCCAAGGCCGCCGGCCTGCTGGGCAAGAACATCCTGGGCAGCGGCTTCGATTTCGAGCTGTTCGTCCACACCGGTGCCGGGCGTTACATCTGCGGTGAAGAAACCGCGCTGATCAACTCCCTGGAAGGCCGTCGCGCCAACCCGCGCTCCAAGCCGCCCTTCCCTGCCGCCGTGGGCGTGTGGGGCAAGCCGACCTGCGTGAACAACGTCGAGACCCTGTGCAACGTGCCGGCGATCATCGGCGACGGCGTGGAGTGGTACAAATCCCTGGCCCGCGAAGGCAGCGAGGACCACGGCACCAAGCTGATGGGCTTCTCCGGCAAGGTGAAGAACCCTGGCCTGTGGGAACTGCCCTTCGGCGTGACCGCCCGTGAGCTGTTCGAGGACTACGCCGGCGGCATGCGCGACGGCTACAAGCTCAAGTGCTGGCAACCAGGCGGCGCCGGCACCGGCTTCCTGCTGCCGGAGCACCTGGACGCCCAGATGTATGCCGGCGGCATCGCCAAAGTGGGCACCCGCATGGGTACCGGCCTGGCCATGGCGGTGGACGACAGCATCAACATGGTGTCGCTGCTGCGCAACATGGAGCAGTTCTTCGCCCGTGAGTCCTGCGGTTTCTGCACCCCGTGCCGTGACGGTCTGCCCTGGAGCGTCAAGCTGCTGATGGCGATCGAAAAAGGTCAAGGCCAGCCCGGCGACATCGAGACCCTGTTGGGTCTGGTGGGTTTCCTCGGCCCAGGCAAGACCTTCTGTGCTCACGCACCGGGCGCCGTGGAACCATTGGGCAGTGCCATCAAGTATTTCCGTCCAGAGTTCGAAGCCGGCATCGCGCCCATCAGCGCCGCCGTCCCGCCTCTGGCGCGTCCGATCGTAGTCGGCGCGTAACACCGATAAAGGCGCCGGGCCCGTGCCCTGCGCCTGACGTGCGATGACGCCGTGAACGGCTGTGTTGACTCGTACGGATAACAAGATTCCATTAGCCACGCCCGCTGACACCGGGCCAACGAAGAACTTTGAACCATGGCCACTATCCACGTAGACGGCAAAGCGCTCGAAGTCGATGGGGCGGACAACCTGTTACAGGCATGTCTGTCACTAGGCCTCGACATCCCGTATTTCTGCTGGCACCCCGCTCTCGGTAGCGTCGGTGCCTGTCGCCAGTGCGCGGTCAAGCAGTACACCGACGAGAACGACACCCGTGGTCGCATCGTCATGTCCTGCATGACCCCAGCCACCGACAACACCTGGATCTCCATCGACGATGAAGAGTCCAAGGCCTTCCGTGCCAGTGTTGTGGAATGGCTGATGACCAACCACCCCCACGACTGCCCGGTCTGTGAGGAAGGCGGTCACTGCCACCTGCAAGACATGACGGTGATGACCGGCCACAACGAGCGCCGTTATCGCTTCACCAAGCGTACCCACCAGAACCAGGACCTCGGCCCGTTCATCTCCCACGAGATGAACCGCTGCATCGCCTGCTATCGCTGCGTGCGCTTCTACAAGGACTACGCCGGCGGCACCGACCTGGGCGTCTACGGCGCCCACGACAACGTGTACTTCGGTCGCGTTGAAGACGGCACCCTGGAAAGCGAGTTCTCCGGCAACCTCACCGAGGTCTGCCCGACCGGTGTGTTCACCGACAAGACTCACTCCGAGCGCTACAACCGCAAGTGGGACATGCAGTTCTCGCCGAGCATCTGCCATGGCTGCTCCAGCGGTTGCAACATCTCCCCGGGCGAGCGCTACGGCGAGCTGCGCCGCATCGAGAACCGCTACAACGGCTCGGTCAACCAGTACTTCCTCTGCGACCGTGGCCGCTTCGGTTATGGCTACGTCAACCGCGAAGACCGTCCACGCCAGCCACTGCTCAACGACGGCACCAAGCTGAGCCTGGACCAGGCGCTGGACAATGCTGCCGACCTGCTGCGCGGACGCAACATCGTCGGTATCGGTTCGCCTCGCGCGAGCCTCGAAAGCAACCACGCGCTGCGTGAACTGGTCGGCGCCGAGCACTTCTACTCGGGGATCGAAGCCTCCGAACTCGAGCGTATCCGCCTGGTGCTGCAAGTACTCAAGGACAGCCCGCTGCCCGTACCGACCATGCGTGACATCGAAGACCACGATGCGGTCTTCGTCCTCGGTGAAGACCTGACCCAAACTGCTGCACGCATGGCCCTGGCCCTGCGCCAGTCGGTCAAGGGCAAGGCCGAGGAAATGGCCGATGCCATGCGCGTTCAGCCGTGGCTCGACGCTGCAGTGAAGAACATCGGCCAGCACGCGCTGAACCCGCTGTTCATTGCCAGCCTGGCTGAAACCAAGCTCGACGACGTTGCCGAGGAGTGTGTACACGCCGCTCCCGACGACCTGGCACGCATCGGCTTCGCCGTGGCCCACGCCATCGACGCCAGCGCACCCGCCGTCGAAGGCCTGGACAGCGAAGCCCTGGAGCTGGCCAAGCGCATCGCCGATGCCCTGGTTGCCGCCAAGCGCCCACTGGTGATCGCCGGCACGTCCCTGGGTTCCAAGGCCCTGATCGAAGCCGCGGCGAACATTGCCAAGGCCCTGAAGCTGCGCGAAAAGAACGGCTCCATCAGCCTGATCGTGCCGGAAGCCAACAGCCTCGGCCTGGCCATGCTCGGCGGCGAGTCCCTGGACGCTGCCCTGCAAGCGGTGACCGACGGCCGCGCCGACGCCATCGTGGTGCTGGAAAACGATCTGTACACCCGCACTGATGCCGCCAAGGTCGATGCGGCCCTGAACACCGCGAAAGTGGTGATCGTTGCCGACCATCAGAAGACCGCCACCAGCGAACGCGCCCACCTGGTTCTGCCAGCGGCCAGCTTCGCCGAAGGCGACGGCACCCTGGTCAGCCAGGAAGGCCGCGCCCAGCGCTTCTTCCAGGTCTTCGACCCGCAGTACCTGGACGCCAGCATCCTGGTTCACGAAGGCTGGCGCTGGCTGCACGCCCTGCGCGCGACCTTGCTGAACAAGCCGGTGGACTGGACCCAACTGGACCACGTGACCGCCGCTTGCGCCGCCAGCAACCCGCAGTTGGCCGCCATCGTCGATGCCGCCCCGTCCGCCGCGTTCCGCATCAAAGGCCTGAAACTGGCTCGCGAACCGCTGCGCTACAGTGGCCGTACCGCCATGCGCGCCAATATCAGCGTGCACGAACCGCGTACCCCGCAAGACAAGGACACCGCGTTCTCCTTCTCCATGGAAGGCTACTCGGGCTCTGCCGAACCGCGTTCGCAAGTGCCGTTTGCCTGGTCGCCAGGCTGGAACTCGCCGCAGGCCTGGAACAAGTTCCAGGACGAAGTCGGTGGTCACCTGCGTGCCGGCGATCCGGGCGCCCGCCTGATCGAAAGCCAGGGCGACCGGCTCGGCTGGTTCGCCAGCGTTCCCCGCGCCTTCTCCCCTGCTCAAGGAACCTGGCAGGCCGTGCCGTTCTACCACCTGTTCGGCAGCGAGGAGAACTCCTCCAAGGCTGGCCCGGTACAGGAGCGCATCCCGGCGGCCTATGTGGCCCTGGCCAAGTCCGAAGCCGATCGCCTGGGTGTCAACGAGGGCGCCCTGCTCGCGGTGAGCCTGGCCGGCCAGACCCTGCGTCTGCCGCTGCGCATCAACGAAGAACTGGGTGCCGGCCTGGTAGGCCTGCCTGCTGGCCTGGCCGGTATTCCTCCGGTGTTCGCAGGCTTTTCCGTTGACGGTCTGCAGGAGGCGGCGCAATGAGTTGGTTTACCCCTGAAGTGATCGACGTGATCCTGACAGTCGTCAAGGCCATCGTCATCCTCCTGGCCGTGGTGATCGCCGGCGCTCTCTTGAGCTTCGTCGAACGTCGCCTGCTGGGCTGGTGGCAGGACCGTTACGGTCCGAACCGCGTTGGCCCGTTCGGCATGTTCCAGATCGCCGCCGACATGCTGAAGATGTTCTTCAAGGAAGACTGGACCCCGCCGTTCGCCGACAAGGTGATCTTCACCCTGGCGCCGGTGGTGGCCATGAGTGCCTTGCTGATCGCCTTCGCGATCATCCCGATCACCCCGACCTGGGGCGTGGCGGACCTGAACATCGGCCTGCTGTTCTTCTTCGCCATGGCTGGCCTGTCGGTGTATGCGGTGCTGTTCGCCGGCTGGTCGAGCAACAACAAGTTCGCCCTGCTGGGTGCCCTGCGGGCTTCGGCCCAGACCGTGTCCTATGAAGTGTTCATGGGCCTGGCGCTGATGGGCATCGTGGTGCAGGTCGGTTCGTTCAACATGCGCGACATCGTCGAGTACCAGGCGCAGAACCTGTGGTTCATCATTCCGCAGTTCTTCGGCTTCTGTACCTTCTTCATCGCTGGCGTGGCCGTGACTCACCGTCACCCCTTCGACCAGCCGGAAGCGGAACAGGAACTGGCCGACGGTTACCACATTGAATACGCCGGCATGAAATGGGGCATGTTCTTCGTTGGCGAGTACATCGGCATCATCCTGATCTCGGCACTGCTGGTCACCCTGTTCTTCGGTGGCTGGCACGGTCCGTTCGGCATCCTGCCGCAACTGTCCTTTGTCTGGTTCGCCCTGAAGACCGCGTTCTTCATCATGCTGTTCATCCTGCTGCGTGCCTCCATCCCGCGCCCGCGCTATGACCAGGTGATGGACTTCAGCTGGAAATTCTGCCTGCCGCTGACCCTGATCAATTTGCTGGTGACCGCTGCGGTTGTGTTGTTGAACACGCCTGCGGGCGCGGTTCAGTGAGGATTTGACCCATGTTCAAATATATTGGCGACATCGTTAAGGGTACTGGTACCCAGTTGCGCAGCCTGGTGATGGTCTTCGGCCATGGCTTTCGCAAGCGCGACACCCTGCAATACCCCGAAGAGCCGGTGTACCTGCCACCGCGCTACCGTGGCCGCATCGTGCTGACCCGCGACCCCGATGGCGAAGAGCGTTGCGTAGCCTGCAACCTGTGCGCCGTAGCCTGCCCCGTAGGCTGCATTTCGCTGCAGAAAGCTGAAACCGAAGACGGTCGCTGGTACCCGGACTTCTTCCGCATCAACTTCTCGCGCTGCATTTTCTGCGGCCTCTGCGAGGAAGCCTGCCCGACCACCGCGATCCAGCTGACACCGGATTTCGAGATGGCCGAGTTCAAACGTCAGGACCTGGTTTACGAGAAAGAGGATCTGTTGATCTCCGGTCCCGGAAAGAACCCTGACTACAACTTCTATCGTGTTGCAGGTATGGCCATTGCCGGTAAGCCGAAGGGCTCCGCGCAGAACGAAGCCGAGCCGATCAACGTGAAGAGCTTGCTGCCTTAAGGAAGAACGATGGAATTCGCTTTCTATTTCGCGTCAGGTGTTGCGGTGGTCTCCACGCTTCGAGTGGTCACCAATACCAACCCTGTGCACGCCCTGCTCTACCTGATCATTTCGCTGATCGCCGTGGCGATGACCTTCTTCAGCCTCGGCGCACCGTTCGCCGGTGCCCTGGAAGTGATCGCCTACGCCGGCGCCATCATGGTGCTGTTCGTGTTCGTGGTGATGATGCTGAACCTGGGTCCTGCCGCCGTCCAGCAAGAGCGCATCTGGCTCAAGCCGGGCATCTGGATCGGCCCGGTGATTCTCGGCGCCCTGCTGCTGGTTGAACTGCTGTACGTACTGTTCAGCCATCAGAGCGGTGCCGGCATCGGTCAAACCACCGTCAGCGCCAAGGCCGTGGGCATCAGCCTGTTCGGCCCTTACCTGCTGGTGGTCGAACTCGCCTCGATGCTGCTGCTCGCTGCAGCCGTCACGGCGTTCCACCTGGGCCGCAACGAGGCGAAGGAGTAACCCCATGCCTGATATCTCTCTGGGTACTATCCCAATGGAACATGGCCTGGCAGTTGCCGGCATCCTGTTCTGCCTCGGTCTGGTCGGCCTGATGGTCCGCCGCAACATTCTCTTCGTATTGATGAGCCTGGAAGTGATGATGAACGCCGCAGCGCTGGCGTTCATCGTTGCAGGCGCCCGCTGGGCGCAGCCGGATGGACAAGTGATGTTCATCCTGGTGATCAGCCTGGCAGCCGCCGAGGCCAGTATTGGCCTGGCAATCCTGCTGCAGCTGTATCGCCGCTTCCACACTCTCGATATCGACGCTGCCAGCGAGATGCGCGGATGAACCTTATCTTTCTGACCTTCGTGTTTCCCCTGATCGGTTTCCTGCTGCTGTCGTTCTCCCGTGGACGCCTCTCGGAAAACCTCTCGGCCCTGATCGGCGTCGGCTCCATTGGCCTGTCGGCCATCGTGGCGGCCTACGTGATCTGGCAATTCAACGTCGCACCGCCTGAAGGCGGCCACTACACCCTGGTGCTGTGGCAGTGGATGGCGGTAGAAGGCTTCACTCCCAACTTCGCCCTGTACATCGACGGCCTGTCGATCACTATGCTGGGCGTCGTGGTCGGTGTCGGCTTCCTGATCCACCTGTTCGCGTCCTGGTACATGCGCGGTGAAGCCGGCTATTCGCGGTTCTTCTCCTACACCAACCTGTTTATCGCCAGCATGCTGTTCCTGGTCCTGGGCGATAACCTGTTGTTCCTGTACTTCGGCTGGGAAGGCGTGGGCCTGTGCTCCTACCTGTTGATCGGTTTCTACTACAGCAACCGCAACAACGGTAACGCCGCGCTCAAGGCCTTTATCGTCACCCGTATCGGCGACGTGTTCATGGCCATCGGCCTGTTCATCCTGTTCCAACAACTGGGCACGCTGAACATCCAGGAACTGCTGGTGCTGGCACCGCAGAAATTCCAGGCCGGCGACTTCTGGATCACCCTGGCGACCCTGATGCTGCTGGGCGGCGCTGTCGGTAAATCCGCGCAACTGCCACTGCAGACCTGGCTGGCGGACGCCATGGCCGGTCCGACCCCGGTATCGGCATTGATCCACGCCGCCACCATGGTCACCGCCGGTGTCTACCTGATCGCCCGTACCCACGGCCTGTTCACCCTGGCGCCGGAAATCCTCCACCTGGTGGGCCTGGTCGGCGGCGTGACCCTGGTACTGGCCGGCTTTGCCGCGCTGGTGCAGACCGACATCAAGCGGATCCTCGCCTACTCCACCATGAGCCAGATCGGCTACATGTTCCTGGCCTTGGGCGTTGGCGCCTGGGATGGCGCGATCTTCCACCTGATGACCCACGCCTTCTTCAAGGCCCTGCTGTTCCTTGCGTCCGGTGCGGTGATCGTTGCCTGCCACCACGAGCAGAACATCTTCAAGATGGGCGGCCTGTGGAAGAAGCTGCCACTGGCCTACGCCAGCTTCATCGTCGGTGGTGCGGCCCTGGCGGCCCTGCCGCTGGTGACCGCGGGCTTCTACTCCAAGGACGAGATCCTCTGGGAAGCCTTCGCCAGCGGCAACCATGGCCTGCTGTACGCCGGCCTGGTGGGTGCGTTCATGACCTCGCTGTACACCTTCCGCCTGATCTTCATCACCTTCCACGGTGAAGCCAAGACTGAAGCCCACGCCGGTCACGGGATTTCCCACTGGCTGCCCCTGTCGGTGCTGATCATCCTCTCCACCGCCATCGGCGCCATGATCACCCCACCGCTGCACGGCGTACTGCCGCAAAGCATTGGGCATGCCGGTGGCGAAGCCAAGCACAGCCTGGAAATCGCCTCGGGTGCCATCGCCCTGGCCGGTATCCTGCTGGCAGCCCTGTTGTTCCTTGGCAAGCGTCGCTTCGTGACCGCCATCGCCAACAGCGGCATCGGGCGTCTGCTCTCGGCCTGGTGGTTCGCCGCCTGGGGCTTCGACTGGATCTACGACAAACTGTTCGTCAAGCCATACCTGGCCATCAGCCATGTACTGCGCAAGGACCCGCTCGATCAGACCATCGGTTTGATCCCGCGTATGGCCAAAGGGGGCCACAACTCCCTGAGCCGTACCGAGACCGGTCAACTGCGTTGGTACGCCGCCTCGATGGCAGCCGGTGCCGTGCTGGTCATCGGCGCCATTGTGCTGGTAGCGGTCTGATATGAACCTTGCGAACTTGCGAAAGGAATTGAGCCCGTCATGATTCTGCCTTGGCTAATCCTGATCCCCTTCATCGGCGGCCTGCTGTGCTGGCTGGGTGAGCGCTTCGGCGCCACCCTGCCACGCTGGATTGCGCTGTTGACCATGACCCTGGAACTCGCTCTCGGCCTCTGGCTGTGGGCCCACGGTAACTATTCATTTGCTCCGGCGCCCGGCGCCGATCCAACTTGGGCCATCGAGTTCAAGCATGTCTGGATCGAGCGCTTCGGCATCAACGTGCACCTGGCCCTCGACGGCCTGTCGCTGTTGATGATCCTGCTGACCGGCTTGCTGGGTATCCTCTCGGTACTCTGCTCCTGGAAAGAGATCCAGCGCCACGTGGGCTTCTTCCACCTGAACCTGATGTGGATCCTGGGCGGCGTGGTCGGCGTGTTCCTCGCCCTCGACCTGTTCATGTTCTTCTTCTTCTGGGAAATGATGCTGGTGCCGATGTACTTCCTCATCGCGCTCTGGGGTCACAGTTCGGCAGACGGCAAGAAAACCCGGATCTACGCGGCAACCAAGTTCTTCATCTTCACTCAGGCTTCCGGCCTGATCATGCTGGTGGCGATCCTTGGCCTGGTGCTGGTGAACTTCAACAACACTGGGGTCATCACCTTCGATTACGCCCAGTTGCTGAAGACCAAGATGTCCACCACCACCGAGTACATCCTGATGCTCGGCTTCTTCATCGCCTTCGCGGTGAAGCTGCCCGTGGTGCCGTTCCACTCCTGGCTGCCTGACGCTCACGCCCAGGCACCGACTGCCGGTTCCGTGGACCTGGCGGGCATCCTGTTGAAGACTGCGGCCTACGGCCTGCTGCGTTTCGCCCTGCCGCTGTTCCCCAATGCCTCGGCAGAGTTCGCACCGATCGCCATGACCCTGGGCCTGATCGGGATCTTCTACGGTGCCTTCCTGGCGTTCGCCCAGACCGACATCAAGCGCCTGATCGCCTTCTCCAGCGTGTCCCACATGGGCTTCGTGCTGATCGGCATCTACTCCGGCAGCCAACTGGCCCTGCAGGGCGCCGTGATCCAGATGCTGGCGCACGGTGTTTCGGCAGCCGCGCTGTTTATCCTCAGCGGCCAGCTGTACGAACGCACCCATACCCGTGACATGCGGGAAATGGGCGGCCTGTGGTCGAAGATCGCCTACCTGCCGGCCATCAGCCTGTTCTTCGCGGCCGCGTCTCTGGGCCTGCCGGGCACCGGCAACTTCGTCGGCGAGTTCCTGATCCTGATCGGCACCTTCGCCAGCGCGCCATGGATCACTGCGATCGCCACCTCTGGTCTGGTGTTCGGTTCGGTCTACTCGCTGATCATGATCCACCGTGCCTACTTCGGCCCGTCCAAGTCGGACGCGGTGCTGCACGGCATGGATGCTCGCGAACTGATCATGGTGCTGGGACTGGCGGTACTGCTGATCTACATCGGCGTGTACCCGCAACCGTTCCTCGATACCTCTGCCGCCACCATGCATGGCGTGCAGCAATGGCTCGGCACCGCCTTCACTCAACTCGCTTCGGCCCGGTAAGAGCGCTATGGACTTTACCATTCAACACTTTATCGCCCTGGCGCCGCTGTTGATCACCAGCGCCACCCTTGTGGTGGTGATGTTGGCGATCGCCTGGCGTCGCAACCACGCCCAGACCTTCCTGCTTTCGGTGGCGGGTCTGAACCTGGCATTGCTGTCGATCTTCCCAGTCCTGAAAGTCGCCCCCCTGGCGGTGACTCCCCTGCTGCAGATCGACCAGTTCGCCTGCCTCTACATGGCCCTGATCCTGGTGGCCACCCTGGCCTGCGTTACCCTGGCCCACGCCTACCTGGGCGACGGCAGCAGCGGTTATCCGGGCAACCGGGAAGAGCTGTACCTGCTGATCCTGCTGGCCGCCGCCGGTGGCCTGGTACTGGTCAGCGCGCAGAACCTGGCCGGCCTGTTCATCGGCCTGGAACTGCTCTCGGTACCGGTCTATGGCCTGGTGGCCTATGCCTTCTTCAACAAGCGCTCCCTGGAAGCCGGCATCAAGTACATGGTGCTGTCGGCCGCCGGTTCGGGCTTCCTGTTGTTCGGCATGGCCCTGCTCTACGCCGAGGCCGGCAGCCTGAGCTTCAGCGGCATCGGCCACGCCCTGGCCGCCACCGGCCTGCCAAGCCCCCTGGCGCAATTGGGCCTGGGCATGATGCTGATCGGCCTGGCGTTCAAGCTGTCGCTGGTGCCCTTCCACCTCTGGACCCCGGACGTCTACGAGGGCGCTCCTGCTCCTGTAGCCGCCTTCCTGGCCACCGCCAGCAAGGTAGCCGTGTTCGCGGTGCTGGTGCGTCTGTTCCAGCTGTCGCCAGTGGCCAGCAGCGGTGTCCTGAGCAACGTGCTGACGGTCATTGCCATCGCCTCGATCCTGGTGGGCAACCTGTTGGCGCTGACCCAGAGCAACCTCAAGCGTCTGCTGGGTTACTCGTCCATCGCCCACTTCGGTTACCTGCTGATCGCCCTGGTGGCGAGCAAGGGCCTGGCCATGGAAGCCATCGGCGTGTATCTGGTCACCTACGTGATCACCAGCCTGGGCGCCTTTGGCGTGATCACCCTGATGTCCTCGCCTTACAAAGGCCGTGACGCCGACGCCCTGTACGAGTACCGCGGCCTGTTCTGGCGCCGTCCGTACCTGACCGCCGTGCTCACCGTGATGATGCTGTCCCTGGCCGGTATCCCGCTGACCGCGGGCTTCATCGGCAAGTTCTACATCATCGCCACCGGTGTCGAAGCGCACCAATGGTGGTTGGTGGGCTCGCTGGTCATGGGTAGCGCCATCGGCGTGTTCTACTACCTGCGGGTGATGGTGACCCTGTACCTGATCGAGCCGAACCTGCGTCGCGTCGATGCCCAATTGCACTGGGAACAGAAAGCCGGTGGCGTGATGCTGCTGGCCATTGCGGTCCTGGCGTTCTTCCTCGGCGTCTACCCGCAGCCGCTGCTGACCCTGGTCCAGCACTCGGGCCTGGCCGGTTGATGGCTTAGGCTTCAACGCAACAAACACAACGGCACCTTCGGGTGCCGTTTTGCATTTCAGGGCCCCGCCCTCCCCTCTTCCCGCTACAACTCGGAATTGCCCTTCCTGTCGCTGCGGCCTGGTCCGACATTCAGCCAGAGGCTGGCGGCATAAACTGTTGCCAGATCAAACGCAGCGCTCAACGGGACTTGACCACAGCTGCGGCGCCCTCCAATGTATACGCAGGAAGCGTAGGATATGCATGCTCTGTTTATTGAACTGCCGGCATTTCAGCGATACCGAAAGGACTTCCTTGATGACGAGCTGTTCTGCGAACTGCAGATCGAGTTGCTGCAACACCCCCATGCAGGTGTCCTCATTCAAGGCACCGGTGGCTTGCGCAAGATGCGTTTCGTCGATGAGCGACGCAACAAGGGCAAGCGTGGCGGGCTGAGGGTGATTTATTACTGGTGGTCCGGAGGAGCGCAGTTCTGGCTCTTTACCTTGTTCGACAAGGACCAGCTGGACGACCTGCTAGCACCGCAGCGACAACAGCTCAAACAACTGCTGGAACGTGAAATCGAGGCCAGAAGACATGACCAAACGTGACATCTTTTCCGAACTGGTAGAAGGCGTCGACGCCCTCACCCAGGAACGCCAGGGCAAGATCACCCTGCGCAGCCATAAAGTGAAGCTCGACAAGCTGCCGCCCATCACCGCCGCCGAGGTGATGAACATCCGCCAGCAACTCAACCTCTCGCGGTCGGTGTTCGCCATGTACCTGCGAACCAACACCCGCACCCTGGAAAACTGGGAACAGGGCCGGGCCACGCCCAACGCCCAGGCTACCACCCTGATCCGCCTGGTGGAGCGCTTCCCCGATACCGTAGAGCGCCTCGCCTCACTGGCCTGAGCCCCCCCCCTTTTCCATGGGCAACAAAAAACCCGCACCAGGCGGGTTTCTTGTTGCAACGAACCCAGGCTCAGTCAGCCAGGCGCCAGGTCGTACCGCCCTTGCCGTCTTCCAGGATCACGCCCATGGCAGTGATCTGGTCGCGGATCCGGTCGGACTCGGCCCAGTCCTTGTTGGCACGGGCCGCCAGGCGCGCCTGTATCAGCGCATCCACTTGTGCCGCATCCACCCGACCTTCAGCACCCGCCTGGAGGAAATCTTCGGCTTCCAGCTGCAGCACGCCCAGCACGTTGGCCAACTCCCTCAGGCGCGCCGCCAGACCGGCCGCTGCGTCGAGATCGCTCTCACGCAGGCGGTTGATCTCGCGCACCATCTCGAACAGCACGGCACAGGCTTCCGGGGTACCGAAGTCGTCGTTCATCACCTGGGTGAAGCGCTCGACAAAGACTTCGCCACCGGCCGGGGCAACTTTCGGCAAGCCCTTGAGGGCGTGATAGAAACGCTCCAGGGCGCCCTTGGCGTCCTTGAGGTTGTCTTCCGAGTAGTTGATCGCGCTGCGGTAGTGGCTGGCCACCAGCAGGTAGCGCACCACTTCCGGATGGTACTTGTCGAGCACGTCGCGAATGGTGAAGAAGTTGTTCAAGGACTTGGACATCTTCTCGCCATTGATGCGAATCATGCCGCAGTGCATCCAGGCATTGGCGTAGGTCTTGCCAGTGGCCGCCTCGCTCTGGGCGATCTCGTTCTCATGGTGCGGGAACTCGAGGTCGCTGCCGCCGCCATGAATGTCGAAGGTCTCGCCCAGGCAGCAGGTGGACATCACCGAGCACTCGATGTGCCAGCCCGGACGCCCAGCGCCCCACGGCGACTCCCAGCTCGGCTCGCCCGGCTTGGTGGCCTTCCACAGCACGAAGTCCAGCGGGTCCTGCTTGGACTCGTCGACCTCGATCCGCGCTCCGATGCGCAGGTCTTCGATCTTCTTGCGCGACAGCTTGCCGTAGCCCATGAACTTGGCGACGCGGTAGTAGACGTCGCCATTGCCTGGCGCATAGGCATAGCCCTTGTCGATCAGGGTCTGGATCATGCTCAACATGCCCGGGATGTGATCCGTGGCGCGCGGCTCCATATCCGGCTTGAGGATATTGAGGCGTGCCTCGTCCTCATGCATCGCCGTGATCATGCGCTCGGTCAACGCGTCGAACGGCTCGCCGTTCTCCTTGGCCCGATTGATGATCTTGTCTTCGATGTCGGTGATGTTGCGCACATAGGTGAGGTTATAGCCGCTGAACCGCAACCAGCGGGTCACCAGGTCAAACGCCACCATGCTGCGGCCATGGCCAATGTGGCAGTAGTCGTACACGGTCATTCCGCAGACGTACATGCGCACATTGTTGCCATCGAGCGGTTTGAAGACTTCTTTGCTCTTGGTGAGCGTGTTGTAGATCGTAAGCACGTTAGTTCCTTGACTGAATCACTGACCCCAGGAGTCGCGCAGGGTCACGGTACGGTTGAATACCGGCTGACCTGGTTTCGAGTCCTTGAGATCCGCGCAGAAGTAGCCTTCGCGCTCGAACTGGAAACGGTCTTCCGGCTGTGCGTTGCCCAGGGAGGGTTCGGCACGACAACCAGTGAGCACTTGCAGGGAGTCAGGGTTGATGTTGTCCAGGAAACTGGCGCTGTCTTCGGCTTTCTCAGGGTTCGGCGAACGGAACAGGCGATCGTACAGGCGTACTTCGCACTCGACGCTGGCAGCCGCCGGCACCCAGTGGATTACGCCCTTGACCTTGCGCCCTTCAGGGTTCTTGCCCAGGGTGTCCGGGTCGTAGGAGCAGCGCAGCTCGACGATGTTGCCGTCGGCGTCCTTGATCGCTTCGTCGGCACGGATCACGTAGCTGCCGCGCAGGCGCACTTCACCGGCCGGCTCCAGGCGCTTGTAGCCTTTTGGCGGCTCTTCCATGAAGTCTTCACGGTCGATGTAGATTTCGCGAGCGAACGGCAGCACCCGCACGCCCATGTCTTCTTTCGGGTGACGCGGCAGTTCGAGGTTCTCGACCTGGCCTTCCGGATAGTTAGTGATCACCACCTTGAGCGGACGCAGCACGCACATGGCGCGCGGGGCACTGTGGTCCAGGTCGTCACGGATGCTGAATTCGAGCATGCCGAAGTCCACCACGCCGTCGGAACGGTTGGTGCCGACCATTTCGCAGAAGTTGCGGATGGACTTGGGGGTGTAGCCACGACGCCGGAAGCCCGACAGGGTCGACATGCGCGGGTCATCCCAGCCATTCACGTGCTTCTCATCCACCAATTGCTTGAGCTTGCGCTTGCTGGTGATGGTGTAGTTCAGGTTCAGGCGGCTGAATTCGTACTGGCGCGGGTGCGCCGGCACCGGCAGGTGCTCGAGGAACCATTCGTACAGCGGACGATGGCTTTCGAACTCCAGGGTGCAGATCGAATGGGTGATGCCTTCGATGGCATCCGACTGACCGTGGGTGAAGTCGTAGTTGGGGTAGATGCACCACTTGTCACCGGTCTGGTGGTGATGAGCGTGGCGGATGCGGTACATGATCGGGTCGCGCAGGTTCATGTTCGGCGAAGCCATGTCGATCTTGGCCCGCAGCACCCGTGCGCCGTCCGGGAACTCGCCGGCCTTCATGCGTGCGAACAGGTCCAGGCTCTCTTCCACAGCGCGTTCGCGGAACGGGCTGTTCTTGCCCGGCTCGGTCAGGCTGCCACGGTACTCCTTGGCTTGCTCAGGGGTCAGGTCGCAGACATAGGCCTTGCCCGCCTTGATCAGTTCCACTGCCCAGTCGTGCAGTTGGTCGAAGTATTGCGAGGCATAGCGCACTTCGCCGGACCATTGGAAGCCCAGCCACTTGATGTCGCGCTCGATAGCGTCGATGTATTCCTGGTCTTCCTTGGCCGGGTTGGTGTCGTCGAAGCGCAGGTGGGTAACGCCACCGAATTCCTGGGCCAGACCAAAGTTCACACAGATCGACTTGGCGTGACCGATGTGCAGGTAGCCGTTGGGCTCCGGCGGGAAGCGGGTCACGATCTGCGTGTGCTTACCCGAGTCCAGGTCCGCCTGGATAATCGGGCGCAGGAAGTTGACCGGAACGGCCGGTCCAGTCTTGGAATTCGAGGTAGGGTCGACAGTGGGCTTGCTCATAGGATCCTTGAACGTACAAGTGCGCGGCCGGGTGCGGCCTGACAAATCAAAACGGATATCATAGCCGATGCTGTCAAGTGCCTGACAGAGCGGAACTTTAAAACTGCGGCTATTAATAGCAGGCAAGTGAAAAAACAGCCTCGAATTTCGTGGCTGTCACGCTAAACTGCGCACCTTGGCTGTTGGATGGCCAAACCGGCCCGGGCCGCTTGCCAGCCCCCGAGCCCGAAGTTTTTCTTGAAAACGCTTTTCCTTATATAGAGTACCGACCATGACCCAAGTCAAACTGACCACCAACCACGGCGAGATCGTGCTGGAACTGAACGCCGAGAAAGCCCCGTTGACCGTGGCCAACTTCGTCGAATACGTGAAAGCCGGTCACTATGAAAACACCGTATTTCACCGCGTCATCGGTAACTTCATGATCCAGGGCGGCGGCTTCGAACCTGGCATGAAAGAAAAGAAAGACAAGCGTCCAAGCATCCAGAACGAAGCTGACAACGGCCTTTCCAACGACAAGTACACCGTCGCCATGGCCCGCACCATGGAGCCGCATTCTGCGTCCGCGCAGTTCTTCATCAACGTTGCCGACAACAGCTTCCTCAACCACAGCGGCAAGACCGTGCAAGGCTGGGGCTACGCAGTATTCGGCAAGGTGATCGCCGGCACTGAAATCGTCGACAAGATCAAAGGCGTGGCCACCACCATGAAGTCCGGCCACCAGGACGTACCTGCGGAAGACGTGATCATCGAGAAAGCCGAGATCATTGAGTGATACTGCTGATTTCAGATCTGCATCTGGAAGAAGAACGCCCGGACATTACCCGGGCGTTTCTGGATTTACTCGGTGGGCGCGCCCGCGCCGCCGAGGCGCTGTACATCCTCGGGGATTTCTTCGAGGTATGGATCGGCGACGATGCCATGACCCCCTACCAGCTTTCCATTTGCCAGGCATTGCGCACGCTCAGCGACAGCGGTACTCAGGTTTTCCTGATGCATGGCAATCGCGACTTCATGCTCGGCCAGGCCTTCTGCAAGGCGGCCGGTGCCACCCTGCTCAAAGACCCCAGCGTCGTCGACTTCTATGGCGAGCCGGTGCTGCTGATGCACGGTGACAGCCTGTGCACCCGCGATGAAGCCTACATGCGCATGCGCCGTTACCTGCGTAACCCGCTGAGCCTGTGGATCCTTCGCCACCTGCCCTTGCGCACCCGGCGCAAGCTCGCGCGCAAACTGCGCAACGAGAGCCGCGCTCAGACCCGCATGAAAGCCAACGACATTGTCGACGTGACCCCGGACGAAGTGCCACGGGTGATGCAGGAACACGGGGTGCATACCCTGGTTCACGGTCATACCCACCGTCCGGCGATCCACAAGCTGCAGATTGGCGAACAAGCCACCAAGCGCATCGTGCTGGGGGATTGGGACCGTCAGGGATGGGTATTGCAGGTGGATGAGCAAGGCTTCCAGCTGACGGCATTCGATTTCGTACCGACGCAACTGGCGTTACCCAGTTCGCCCTGAACGGACGTCTTCCCTACCGTAGGAGCCGGCTTGCCGGCGAAGGGGCCAGCAAGCCTTGCATTGCCCGGGCGGACGCCTTCGCTGGCAAGCCAGCTCCTACAACAAATTCCCGACCGTAGGAGCCGGCTTGCCGGCGAAGGGGCCAGCAATTCTTGCATTGCCCGGGCGCACGCCTTCGCTGGCAAGCCAGCTCCTACAACAGACTCCCGACCGTAGGAGCCGGCTTGCCGGCGAAGGGGCCAGCAAGCCTTGCATTGCCCGGGCGGACGCCTTCGCTGGCAAGCCAGCTCCTACAACAGATTCCCGACCGTAGGAGCCGGCTTGCCGGCGAAGGGGCCAGTAAGCCTTGCATTGCCCGGGCGGACGCCTTCGCTGGCAAGCCAGCTCCTACAACAGACTCCCGACCGTAGGAGCCGGCTTGCCGGCGAAGGGGCCAGTAAGCCTTACGCTGCCCAGTCGCACGCCAGCGCCTGCGACGAAGACTATCAATGCCCTGCCGACGCCGGCCCGGCCTTGGCGGCGAACGGCGGCTTGGCCAGCCAGACCAGCAGAATCAGCCCCATGAACACCCAGCCGAGCAAGGTGAAATAGTCCACCGTCGAGAGCATGTACGCCTGGCTGGTCAGGACCTGGTCCAGCTGCGCGTAGGCCTTGGTGCTGGCACCACCGAGGTTGTTCAACGCCTCCCGGGTGACCGGATCAAAGGTGCTCATGCTTTCGCTCATGTAGGCATGATGCTGATCCGCCCGGCGAATCCAGATCCAAGTGGTCAGGGAGGCCGCGAAGCTGCCCCCCAGGGTCCGCAGGAAGGTGGCAAGGCCCGCACCATCGGCAATCTGGTGCGGCGGCAAGTCGGACATCAGGATGCTCAGGGTCGGCATGAAGAACAGCGCCACGCCGATCCCCATGAACAGCTGCACCAGGGCAATGTGCTGGAAATCCACTTCATTGGTAAAGCCGGCACGCATGAAGCAGCTCAGGCCAATGGCCAGGAACGCCAGGCCGGCCAGCAGCCGCAGGTCGAACTTGTGGGCGTACTTGCCGACAAAGGGCGACATCAGCACCGGCAGGATACCGATCGGCGCCACTGCCAATCCGGCCCAGGTGGCGGTGTAGCCCATCTGGGTCTGCAGCCATTGCGGCAGGATCAGGTTGATCCCGAAGAATCCGGCGTAGCCGCCCACCAGCACGATGGTGCCGATGCGGAAGTTGCGGTGGGCGAACAGCCGCAGGTTGACCACCGGATGACGGTCGGTCATTTCCCAGATCACGAACACCGCCAGGGCGATCACCGAGATCAGGGTGCCGATGACGATGAAGTTGGATTCGAACCAGTCCAGGTCATTGCCCTTGTCGAGGACGATCTGCAACGCTCCGACGCCGACGATCAGGCTCAGCAGGCCGATGTAGTCCATGGGCTGGCGACTGGTCACCACCGGACGCGCCTTCAACTGTTGACGCACCACCCAGGCGGCGAACACCCCGATGGGCACGTTGATGAAGAAGATCCACGGCCAGCTGTAGCTGTCGGTAATCCAGCCGCCGAGGATCGGCCCGGCAATCGGCGCCACCACCGTGACCATCGCCAGCAATGCCAGGGCCATGCCCCGCTTCGCCGGTGGATAGACGGCGATCAGCAAGGTCTGGGTCATCGGGTACAGCGGGCCAGCCACCACCCCTTGCAGCACCCGGAAGCCCACCAGCTCCGGCATCGAGGTGGAGATACCACAGAGAAACGAGGCCAGCACGAACAGCAGGGTGGCCCAGATGAACAACTTGACCTCGCCGAAGCGCCGGCTCAGCCAGCCGGTCAGGGGCAAGGCGATGGCGTTGCTCACGGCGAACGAGGTGATGACCCAGGTGCCCTGCTCCGAACTCACCCCGAGATTGCCGGAAATGGTCGGCAGCGCCACGTTGGCGATGGTGGTGTCGAGCACCTGCATGAAGGTCGCCAGGGACAGGCCAATGGTGCTCAGCAGTAGGCTGGGGGGCGTGAAAGACGCGTTATTGCTCATCGCGAATCCTTTGGAACAGAGCTGGCACTCCGGCCTCTAGAGGAGGCCGGAGTTGACGGATTGGCGAATCAGCGCTGGGCGGTCTTGCCGATGGCAGCACTGTTGTCATGGATCAGCCGCGCGATCAGGGCATCGGCCTCACCCAACTGACGGTCATAGACATTGGTACTGAAAGAGGCCTTTTGCGGCGGCTGCTGGGCCAGTACCGGACCACTCTGGTCCCGCAGGTTGACGTTGACCACCGTCGACAGGCCGACCCGCAGTGGGTGCTTGGCCAGCTCTTCGGCATTGACGTGGATGCGCACCGGTACCCGCTGCACGATCTTGATCCAGTTACCCGTGGCGTTCTGCGCCGGCAACAGGGCGAAAGCGCTGCCGGTGCCGGCGCCGAGGCTGTCAACGGTACCGCTGAACTTCACGCCGCTGCCGTAGATGTCCGCCTCGATGTCCACCGGCTGGCCGATGCGCATGTCCCGCAGTTGGGTTTCCTTGAAGTTGGCGTCGATCCACAGCTGATCCAGGGGGATCACCGCCATCAGCGCAGTGCCCGGCTGGACCCGCTGGCCCAGTTGCACGGTGCGCTTGGCCACGTAACCGGTCACCGGGGCGATCAGGGTGCTACGGGCATTGGTCAGGTAGGCCTGGCGCAGTTGGGCAGCGGAAGCCTGCACATCCGGATGATTGGAAACCACGGTGTCGTCCACCAGGGCATTGGTGGTGTTGAGCTGCTGCTGGGCGTTGGCCAGGGCGTTCTGCGCCGAGGTCAGGTCATCCCGGGCATGGGACAGCTCCTCCTGGGAAATTGCCCCGCTGGCCGCCAGGTTCTTGCGTCGGTTGAAGTTGTCCAGCGCCTTCTGCACCTCGGCCTTCTGCGCCGCCACCTGGGCACGCATGCCATCGACATTGCTGTACAAGCCGCGCACCTGACGCACGGTACGCGCCAGATTGGCCTCGGCACTTTGCAGGCCGACCTGGGCATCGTTGGGGTCGAAATTGATCAGTACCTGGCCTTCATGCACCAGATCACCGTCATCGGCGCCGATGCTGACCACGGTACCGGTGACCAGCGGGGTGATTTCCACCACGTTGCCGTTCACATAGGCATCGTCGGTGTTTTCATTCCAGCGCCCATAGAGTTCGTGCCAGGCAAACACGCCCAGGCCGCCCAGGACGACAATCGCCGTCAGCCCCAGCAGCATGACTTTGCGCTTGCGGGAGTTACTGGCGTCCGGGGTGTTTTGTGTTGCTTGAGTGTCGGCAGTGGCCATGACAAATACCTCGAATTATTGGGGCTGCGGGGCTGGGGACGGGGTGGCCGAAGCCAGGTTCTGGGCATTGAAGCCGCCCCCCAGGGCCTGCATCAGTTGGATCGACAGGTCAATCTGCTGAGCATTCAGCGTGGCCAGCTGGCGCTGGGCCTGCAGCAGTTGCTGCTCGATGCTCAACACATCCAGGTAATTGCCGATACCCGAACCGAACCGCTGGACCACCGTGTTGTAGGAGTCCTGGGCGATGTCGGTGGCATGCTGCTGGGCGGTGATCTGCCGGCCGATATCACGCAGTTGGGAAATGCTGTCGCTGACGTCCCCCAGGGCTGTCACCAGCGTCTTGTTGTACTGCGCCACGGCCAGGTCATAGTCGGCGTCTCGCGCATCCAGATTGGCCCGCAGGCGACCGCCGTCGAAGATCGGCAAGGAAATCGTCGGTGCAATGCTGAAGAAGCGGCTGGCGGAGCCGAACATCGCATCCCCCAGCAACGACTCGGCACCCGCGCTGGCACTCAGGTTGAGGTTGGGGTAGAAGCGGGTCTTGCTGGCATCGATGTCCTTGCTCGCGGCCTCGACCCGCCAGCGTGCGGCGATCAGGTCCGGGCGCCGGCCCAGGAGCTCGGCAGGCAGGGTCGACGGCAAGGCCACCGCGCTGGCTTGCAGCACCTTGGGCCGGGGCAGATCGAGGGTCCGATCCGGCCCTTTGCCCAGCAACACCGCAAGGGCGATCTTGGCGCTCTGCAGTTGCTTTTCAGCGTCGATCAGGCTGGCCTGGGCAGTGGCGTCGAGGCTTTCGGTCTGTTGGTACTGGTACTGGCTGTCGATCCCCGAGTTCAAGCGGCGCTGGCTCAGGTCGAGCATCTGCCGGGTGCGCTTGAGGTCTTCGGCCGCCAGATCATGGACGATGTGTGCCCGTCCCAGATCGCTGTAGGCTCGCGCCACATCGGCGGCCAGGGTCAGGCTGGCAGCCTGGCGATCGACTTCCGCCGCCCGCGCCTGGCCCAGCGCCGCTTCCCAGGCGGCACGCTGGCCGCCCCAGAGGTCGAAGTTGTAATTGAAGCTGGCGCCGATATTGCGCACGGTGGCGTAGGTTCCACCGACGCCCGAAGGGTCCTGGTCACGGGCCAGGCGCGAACGGCTGATGCCGGCGCTGGCATCCAGGGTCGGCATCCGCTGCGCATCGGCGGCATAGGCCGCGGCGCTGGCCTGGTGGGCACGGGCGCTGGCAATCTGCATGTCCGGGCTGTCATGCAGGGCTTCCTGAATCAGCCCGTCGAGCTGTGGATCACCCAGGCTTTTCCACCAATCGCTTTGCGGCCAGGCCGCCGGTGACAGGCTCACCCCCGTAAGGGATTGTCCGGCCTGGAGGCTTTTCGCCTCCAGGCTGACGCCCTCGGTATTCAGACCGCTGTAGTTGGCACATCCGGCCAGGGTCATGGCCAGCAGCACCAGACTGGTCCGCGCACGCAAGGTTTTACTGCTCATTTATCACCTACCCGCAAGACGGTGATCGGGTCACCGGCTGCCAGCAAAATTTTCTTGAGAATGTGTTCCAGGGTCCGCAGTTCCTGGGGAGTAATCGCCCCGGCCAGCTCGTTCATCGCATCGGCGCCGATCTGCGGCAAGCGATCGGCGAGCTTCTGCCCTTCTTCCGTCAACACCAGTTGCACCTGGCGGCGGTCACCTTCGGAACGGCGACGGGCGAGAAAATCCTTTTGCTCCAGGCGGTCGAGCATGCGGGTCATCGAGCCACTGTCCAGGGACAGGTGGCGGCACAGTTCGGCCGGGGTGTCGACGCCGAACTGGGCCATGATGATCAACACCTTGAACTGCGCGGCAGTGATGCCGTGAGGTTCCATGTGGGTGTCGATGATCCGGTCCTTGAGCAAGGCCGCACGGCCCAGCAGCAGGCCGAGATGGCAATTGTGAAAGTCGTCCGGTTCGAAGTGTTTCATCTGACCACCAATTAGCTGCCTAGGCAGAGAGAGTGTGTCGAGATGTTACTGCCTAGGCAGCGAATGTCAAAGTAATAATTAGCATGCTCTTTATTTTGACGATCAAAGGTCCGGCGCCGCAGGGCTGCAGCCGAAGGAGGTCGTGCTCGAGAAAGGAAAGCCTGATGCTCAGGGCCGTGGCCGGCCTCGCGGGCGCTGATTGGCAGTGCCGCAGCGACACCCACCAGGACCTCGAAGCCTTTTCAGGGCGAGCCCGCCGCGACTGCAGGCGGCGGGCGGCGGGCGGCGGGCGGCGGTGTATTTCACCCCCCATGTGCTGGGGTCAGAAATCGCGCTTGTAGAAGATGTCCAGGGAACTGGCGAAACCGCTGGCGGCTTCCAGGTAGACCTTCTTGCTCAGCTTGTAACGCAAGGCGATGGTGCTGGCCGGTTCGAAGACCCCAACGCCATAGCGCAGGCTGAGCTTTTCGGAAATCGCCCCGCTGGCCACCACACTGGTGTTGTTGCCACTGCCCTGGGTGTCCAGCTGGAAGTCCTGGATGCCCAGGTTCTTGGCGATGCCGCCCGTGAGTTCCGCACTGCCCATCAGCCCCAGGCCAAGCGCCGCCTGGGCCAGCATGTTGTTGTCCTCGCCGGTGGAACTCAGCGGCCGCCCCAGCACCAGGTAGGACAAGGCCTGTTCCTGACTCATGGCCGGCTCGGAGAAGATCTGCGTCGCCGGTTGCTCGGCGCTGCCGCTCAGGCGGATGCCGGCAATCACGTCATCGGTCTGGCGCACCGCCTCGATGTCCAGGTACGGCTGGTCGATCGGGCCGGCGAACAGCAGCCGCGCACGACGCACGGTCAGTCGCTGGCCGTAGGCCCGGTAACGGCCATCGTTGAGCCACAGCTCTCCACGGGTGTCCATGTTGTCGCCGATGTGCACATGCCCCTGCAGGTTGGCGGTCAGGCCGAACCCGGCAAAGCCGAGCTTGTCCTGGCCTACCTCCACGTCGATGTTCATCGCCATGGCCATGGGAGGTTTGCCCTCGTCAGTCTGCTGGCCGACGATGACCGTGTCATCGGACACCTTGACCGTCGACGGCGGCAATTCACGCACGGTGATCTGGCCCTTGGGAATCAACACTTTACCGGCAATCGCCAGTTTGTCGTCCTGCAATGAAATCTTCAGGTCCGGCGCAACTTCCAGCGCCGCATAAGGTTCGACCGTAACCGGCAACTGCGTGCCCTTGAGGCTGAGATCCACCAGCAAGGCGCGGCCCCAGGCGATGTGGCCGTTGAGGCTGCCCTGCCCGGCCTTGCCACTTTTCCAGCCGCCGTTGAGCTGCACGCTCTCGCCGGCAATCTGCGCGGTCAGTTGCAGGTCTTCAAGGCTGATGGGCAACTCGGAACCGGAGACCTGTCCACCACTGAGCTGCAGGTTGCCGTTGACCTGGGGCGCCAGCAAGCCGCCAGACAAGCGACCACTGCCGTTCAGGCTGCCCGTGAGTTTTTCCACCATGGGCACGAATGGCCGTGCAACCGACAGATCAAGACCGCTGAGGCGGAACTCGCCGGACAGCGGTTTGCTTTTCGGCAGCGGATTGATCTGCGCCTGGACCATCAGTTCCCCCAGCTTGCCGCCGTCGAACTGCAGTTGGCTGTCGATGCGCCGCGGGTTGAGGCTGGTGCTGAGTTTCAGGGTCTGATAGGGGAAATCCAGCCACTGCTCCTTCTCCTTGACCCGCAAGGTGCCGCCGCTGACATCCAGCATGATCTGCCCCTTGGGGCCGCTGGCCGGAAGATCCAGTTGCACATCGGCATTGAGCATGCCCTTCCAGGCGAAATCCTTGGGCAGCCACTGGGCCAGGCTTTCCATGGGGAAACGCTTGAGGTGATAGCGCAGTTTCGGATCGGGCATCAGCCGCTGGTCCTCGCCACACAGGCTGGCATCGCCGCTGGCCCAGCAATGGGCGGCAAAGTTCAGCGTGCCATTGGCCAGGCGCTCCAGCTTCGCCGGGTTCTGCAGTTTCCAGTCCTGGCCTCCGCTCTGTACCTCGCCGCTCACCAGGCGCCCACGCCAGTTGCCCTGGTCCAGGGCGCCATCGAGGGCCAGAGCCAGCTTCACCAGCGGCCCTTGCAGGTCCAGTTGCAGCGCCTGCTTCTTGATATCGCCCTGGCCGGCCAGGGTCAGGGTGCCCAACTGGGTGTCGCCCAGTTGAATCCCGCTGCCCTTGAGGTCCACCTGGCCCTTTTGTGCGCCATCCAGGGTGGCATCCAGCTTGAGGTTCTGCAGGCGATTTTCGGCAAAGGCCAATTGCTGCCCGGCAAGGTCCAGCTTGCCCTGTGGCGCCTTGAGGCTGCCGGCCAGGTCGAGCCGACCATTGAGCTGGCCGCGCAACTCGGGCCAGAGTTGGCCCAGCCGCGGCATCTTGATCTCCAGCTGGCCGGCGATCTTCTGTTGCAGGCTGCCGGCACCGCTGATCCGGTTGTCCCCCAGGCGGATATCCAGCGCACTCAGGTTCCACTGCTCACCCGCGCCATCGGCCTTGGCCTGGAGTACCGCCGGTTGCCCGCGCAGACGCCCCTTGAGGTCGAGGTTGGCATTGAGCTTGAGTTGCTGGTTCTTCATTTCACCCTGGCTGCGCAAGGGGCCGGCCAGGGTGCCGGGCAACTCCGCCAGCCAATAGGCCGGGTTGATGGCCGAGAGGTCCAGGGCCGTGTCCCAGGCAATGCCGTCGGCAAACTGCAGGTTCAGGTGGCCTTCGGCCTTGCCCTGGCCCGCGGCCAGCTTGAACTGGGGCAGGAAGATTTTCGTCAGGTCGCCGCTGAAGGGGCTGCTCAGGCTGAACGCACCGGCCGGGCCGTCCAGGTCACCCTTGAAGTTGCCCAGGTAGTTGCCGTCGCGGTACGCCACTTCGGCATTGAAACTGCGGACCTTGACCGCCGGTTCCTCGATCAGCGGATACAGGCGATGCCAGGGAAAGTCCAGCCAGGCCAGCTTGGCCTCGGCCGCGAATCCGTCACTCCAGTCCAGCTGCCCACTGAGCTTGAGGCTCTGCTGGTCGCTGGCACTCAGGTCCAGGGCGGCAATCTGCGCGCCCTTGGCGTCGACCTTGCCTTGCAGCAGCAGGGCCACAGGCCCCTGCTCCGCCGGCAGGCTGGCCTTGCCCTTGAGCTGATAGCCGTTTTTCAGGTCACCCTTGCCGGTGAGTTCCAACTGATCCAGTTGCAGGGTGTCCGGCAGATCGGCGCTGGCCTTGAAGCCATCGGCCGTGATGCGCACCTGGGCTGGCAGGTTCTCCACCAGGGGCTGCAACTGGCCACTGAGTTGTCCTTGCAGATAGCCACTGCTGTCGGCGTGCAGCTTCAGGGTCTTGAGCAAATCACCCTCGACCTTCAGCGCCAAGGACCAGGGGCCGCCGCCCGGGGCCGGCAAGCCGAGGTTGCCCTGGGCCGTCAGGGGCCAGTCACCACCGGGCTGCAACAGACCGGACAGCGCCAGACTCAGGTCGTCCCGCTGCAGTTGCAGCGCATCGATCTGCAGACCCTGGGCGGTCCAGTGCGCCGCCAGTTGCAAGCCCTTGAGCTCTTCGCTGCCGTTGAACAGCAGGCTACCGACACGCACCTGCCCCAGTTCGATGGCCACGGGCAGCTTGAGGTCCGGCAGGCTGATCGGGCCGCTGCTATCTTGCGCCTCGGCACTGGGTGGGAACAGCAGGCTGACCTGCTCGGCTTCCAGTTGTTCGATGCACAGGGTCATGCGCAGCAGGCAAGCGGGCGACCAGGCGAACTTCACGGCATCGAGTTCGACCCGGTTGCCCTCCTGCTGCCAGAGCAGATGATCGGCACTCCACTGCCCGCCCAGGCGGCCATCGAAATTGTCCAGGGTCAGCCCCGGCACCAGGCCCAGCGCCCAGCGACTGCCGGCCTGGGTCCCCAGGACCGTCGTCACAGCCAGAATGATCAGGATCACCAGCGCAAGGATCGCCAGCAGCGTTATTTTCAAACCGCGCTTCAAAGCTCTGGCCCCATGGAAAAGTGCAAACGAATACCGCCGTCATCATTCATCGCGTGGGCCAGGTCGACCCGGATCGGGCCCACCGGCGATACCCAGCGCACCCCCATCCCGACCCCGGTCTTGAGGTTCGGCAGTTCCAGCTTGTTGAAGGAGTTGCCCTGGTCGACGAAGGTCGCGATCCGCCATTTCTCGGCGATGGAGTACTGATACTCGACACTGCCGGCCACCATGTAGCGCCCGCCGATACGGTCGCCTTCGGAGTTTTCCGGGGACAGGGTCTGATAGTCGTAACCGCGAACGCTCTGATCACCACCGGCGAAAAAGCGCAGGGAGGGCGGGATGGATTTATAACCGTTGGTGGCGCTGCCACCGAACTGCACGCGCCCGAGGAAGCGGTGGTTGTCCCAGACCGTGGTCAAGCCCTTGAGCAGGACAGTGCCATACAGCAGGTTGGTGTCGGAGCCCACGCCCTCCTTGGCCAGCTTGGTGTCGAACTGAATGCGATAACCGTTGTGCGGATCGATACGGTTGTCACTACGCAGGTAGGAATAGGTCAGGCCGGGCATCAGCAGGTTACTCAGGCCGGAGTCATCCCCAAGCCGATACTCTTCGCGCTGGTACTTCAGCGACACTACCCGCTGCCACCCGCTGGGCAACTTGCTGTGCCACTCGGGTCCGATGGTGAGCAGCTTGCTCAAGGTGTCGGTGCCGGCAAGTTCTTCGTTCTGGTAGCCACCGGCAAAGCGCAGCTTGTCGGTCAGCGGCGGGTCCAGGGGAATGTCGTACCACAAGCCGACGTTCTGCCGTGGCTGCGAGACTTCCGCTTCCCAGCCGTAACTGTGGCCTTGGGGGTTGACCCAGTGGCGGGTCCAGTTGGCCTTGACCCGGGGCCCCACGTCAGTGGAGTACCCCAGGCCAAGCCCCATGGTCCGGGGCTTGCGGGTTTCCAACTGGACCGCCACCGGAATGACCTCGTGCTCGGCGGCGGTGGGGGCGGCGTCCACCCGCACGCCTTCGAAATAGCCACTGGATTGCAGGGCCTGGTTGAGTTCGGCGATCAGTTCGGAATCATAGGGAGCACCGGTCTTGAACGGCACCATGCGCCGCAGCAGGTCTTCGTCGAACAACGAATCGCCGGTAAAGCTGACCTTGCCCAGGGCATAACGCGGACCGCTGTCATAGACCAGCTCGATATCCGCTACGCCGGCCTGGGGATCCACCGCCAGCTGCTGGCGGGTGAAGCGCCCGCTGAAGAAACCATAGCGTGAGGCCTGGTTCTGGATCAGGCGCTTGGCGTCTTCATAGTGGCCATGATTGAGCACCGCGCCGGGCTTGAGCTGGTCGCTGCTGGGGGTGCGAAAGGACTTGAGGGAGGCAGCCGGGCCTTCGACCCGGATCGTCACATTGCGCAGGTGCACCGGCTCGCCGGGATCGATGCGCAGCAGCAATCGGGGCTTCTCGCCACCGCGCACTTCGCTTTCGATATGGGCCTGGTAATAGCCCAGGGCCTGGGCAGCTTTCTTCGCCTGCTCTTCAGCTCCCCGGCTGAACCGCAGCAGGGCCTCTTCATTGCGATCACCGACACCGCCAATGTAACCCTCCACATTGGCCTTCAGCTCGTCATTGGCGGGTTTTACCCTGACATCCAATTCGCTCTGCGCCAGCGCCGCACAGCTTGTGAACAACAGCAAAAAACCGCTGGTAAATCTTCCTGGAAACTTCATAGGCGCGGATGCTATCACGAGCTTGAGAGGGCGATAGAGCGCTCATGCACAGAGAAAGTTCTATATCAGGCTGTTGCACTTTGTAAGAGCTGCGGATTCGGATGAAAAAAAACGTGTTCGCGCACTGGCCCTACCGCAATCTCACCGATCTCCTCATAACCCTGGCGTTTATAGAACTCCAGATAACGCGGATTGCCAGTGTCCAGCACCACCCCCTGGGAATGCTCGTCCACTGCGCACCAGTTGTGGACGGCCTCGAGCAACTGCTCGCCAAAGTGCTGGCCCTGGAACTGCGGGTGCACCCCCAGCAGCGGCAACACGTGCACCGCATCGCTAGGCAAGCAGGCCTGCACCGCTGCGTGGTATTCCAGGTAGCGCCGGGTGCAGCGCAAACCGGCACTCAGGACCATCCGCAGCCGCCAGGCCCAGCTTTCGGTGATTCCCAGGCGCCGTTGCGGCGGTGCGATCAGGGCGATGCCGATCAATCGATCGTTGACCAGCAAGCCGATGGCCGGCAGTTCCTGCAGAAAATGCTGTTTCACCAGTTCACGCACCGTGGCCCGCACCCGCTGTTCGTAACCGCTGCGCTCGGACTCGAAGATGAAACCGAAGGTCGGCTCATGGCGATAAGCCTGGTAGAGCAGCGACCGCGCCTCGCGGGAATAGCCGCTGTCGAGCCTGTGGATATCGGCGATGGCGTTGGAGGTATCAGGCATGGTGGTCACTCTCCCCTGGACCCGGCTCAAATGGCCGCGTTCTTGTTAGTACGAGCCCTGCGCGCCGCTGATCGTTCCCGCGCCCAAGGGACATTAGCAGTGCATCGCCAGTGCCGCCACGCTGGTCGACCCGGGCGTAGTCAGCTAGCATCGCAGTTTTGCCAGGACCGCCGACCATGAAGATCGTCTCGTTCAATATCAACGGGCTGCGCGCCCGCCCCCATCAGTTGGCGGCACTGATCGACAAACACCAGCCGGACGTCATCGGCCTGCAGGAAACCAAAGTCTCCGACGAACAGTTCCCCCTCGCCGACATCGAGGCCCTGGGCTACCACGTGCATTACCACGGCCAGAAAGGCCATTACGGTGTCGCCCTGCTTTCGCGCCAGGCGCCGCTGGCCCTGCACAAAGGCTTCGAAGGTGACGACGAAGACGCCCAGCGACGGTTTATCTGGGGCACCTTCGCCGACGCCCATGGCACGCCGGTGACCATCATGAACGGCTATTTCCCCCAGGGTGAAAGCCGCGACCACCCGACCAAGTTCCCGGCCAAGGAACGCTTCTACAGCGATTTGCAGCACCTGCTGGAAAGCCGCTTCAGCAATGATCAGCCCCTGGTGGTCATGGGCGACGTGAACATTTCCCCGGAAGACTGCGACATTGGCATCGGCGCCGAGAACGCCAAGCGCTGGCTGAAGACCGGCAAGTGCAGCTTCCTGCCGGAAGAGCGCGAGTGGATGGCCCGCCTGAAGAACTGGGGCCTGGTGGACAGCTTCCGCCACCTCAACCCTGAGGTGAACGACCGCTTCAGCTGGTTCGACTACCGCAGCCGCGGCTTCGAGGATGAGCCCAAGCGCGGCCTGCGCATCGACCTGATCATGGCTTCCCAGGGGCTGCTGCCACGGGTCAAGGACGCCGGGGTCGACTATGAACTGCGGGGCATGGAAAAGCCTTCCGACCATGCGCCGATCTGGCTCGAACTGAGCTGATCGACAGGCACAAAAAAGCCCATCTGCCGATGGGCTTTTTTTGTCGCGGTTACAGCTGCACGTGCTCGACCCGGTCCGTGGTACCGGCACCGACGATGGCGCTGATGGCGCTGTCGAGGGTGGCTTCCGAATCGTACAAGTGGCTGACCAGAATCACTTCCTTACCGGACTTGAGCTTGAAAAAAGGTTTGCCGCCCGACGAAATTTTCTTGACGTAGCGTTCCGGGGAGGCGCAGTGTGCGCGGAACAGACCGAGAGCAGCCTCGGCACTGTCCCGGCAAGGGTAGCGGTCGCTTTGAAGCATGGTCTGCGCCTCCTTTGTCTTCAGCAAGAATCTGCATGCACCACTGCCATACTGCTTCAGCTCGAACCAGGCACTCATTTGTAACTCCTTTGCACACTACGAAATAGCAGCTCAACACTGCCGAGGCATCCGTGGGGGATGACGCGTTGGCAGTCGCCCCAATCCCCGCCAGACAAAGTTGCCCACTCTACGCGCCGTTCCGAGGCCGGTCTTTAGGATAAATCTCAAAAAATCTAGAGAAAACAGCTATTTATGGTGTAGGACTTTCGCCATTTATAGTCAGAAAGCTCCTAGCGTCACATCCCTGTCACCTCCCTGACTTAATCTCGCCAGCACTTACTTCTTCCCTCTATATAGAAGGCCAGTGCCGCCATGCCCCGCGCTTCCACCGTCAGCGAACGAGATCTCTGGTGCCGGACCATCAGCCTGTTTCTGATCGGCTTCGTTTGCTATGCCCTGCCCTGGTCGGTGTTCGCCGCCCTGCCCCTTACCCCGGACAACAGCGCCGTGCTGCGCATTCAGGGCTCCAACACCATCGGTGCCCAGCTCGGTCCGGCCCTGGTCAAGGGCTTGATGGAGCAACAAGGGTTGCATGACGTGCGGATCGAGGCCGGTGGCAAGGTCAACGAACAGCAGGTCGTGGGGCAGACCGCCCAGGGCCGGGAGGTTCGAGTGGAGGTTGCGGCCCATGGATCGAGCACCGGCTTCGCCGCCCTGAAAAATGCCCAGGCCGACCTTGCCGCCGCCTCGCGCCCGATCAAGGACAACGAGCTGGTGGAACTTGAAAACCTGGGGGATTTGAAGAGCCCGGACGCCGAGCAGGTGATTGCCATCGATGGCTTGGCAATCATCCTCCATCCGCACAACCCACTGAGCCAGCTGAGCACCGAACAATTGGCCAGGCTGTTCAGCGGCGAGATCAGGAACTGGGAGGAGCTGGGGGGCATGGAAGGTCCCGTGCACCTGTATGCCCGGGACGATCAGTCCGGCACCTATGACACCTTCAAGGAACTGGTCCTCAGCCGCCGCGGCAAGCCCTTGAGCCCCACGGCCCAGCGCTTCGAGTCCAGCGAGCAGTTGTCCGATGCCGTCAGCCGGGACCCTCAGGGCATCGGCTTTATCGGCCTGCCCTACGTGCGCCAGGCCAAGGCACTGGCCATCGTCGACGGCGACTCGCAACCCATGCTACCGCTCAACAGCCTGATAGCCACCGAGGACTATCCGCTGTCGCGGCGCCTGTACCTGTACCTCCCTCCCAACGGACAGAACCCCTGGGCCGACGCCCTGGTGAGCTTTGCCCAGAGCGCCAAGGGCCAGGGCATCGTTGCCGCCAATGGCTTCATCGCCCAGACCCTGCAAGCCATGCGGGTGCTACCAGGCCCGCAGATGCCTACGGACTACCAGGCCTTGACCCGCCAGGCCCAACGCCTGACGGTGAACTTCCGCTTTGAAGAAGGCAGCGCCAACCTGGACAACAAGGCCCGCCAGGACCTGAACCGGGTACTGGACTACCTTCGCCAGCACGGCAAGATGGACCGGAAAGTGACCCTGGCCGGATTCGGTGACGCCAAGAACGACCCTGCACGCGCCGCCCTGTTATCCAAGCTGCGGGCCATGGCCGTGCGCCGGGAACTGGTGAAGAGCGGTGTGGTGTTTCGCGATATCCGTGGCTTTGGCGCCGAACTGCCTGTGGCCGCCAACAACGCCGACGAAGGCCGGATCAAGAACCGGCGGGTGGAAGTCTGGGTGTATTGAACATCACACCGCCAGCCTGCCCGGAATATCCCCCGGCAGGCCGACGGCGTGACCATCAGTGGCCGCTGCGCAATAATTCCTTGGGCACGTACTTGCCGATCTCGTACTTGCCGATGGCTGCCCGATGCACTTCATCCGGGCCATCGGCCAGGCGCAGGGTCCGCTGCATCGCGTACATGTAGGCCAGCGGGAAGTCGTTGCAAACCCCGGCGCCACCGTGCATCTGAATCGCCCGGTCGATCACCCGCAAGGCCACGTTGGGCGCAACCACCTTGATCTGGGCAATCTCGCTTTTCGCGACCTTGTTACCCACGGTGTCCATCATGTAGGCGGCCTTGAGCGTCAACAGCCGGGCCATGTCGATCTCCATCCGCGAGTCGGCGATCTTGTCGATATTGCCGCCCAGGCGTGCCAGCGGCTTGCCGAAGGCGGTGCGATTCACCGAGCGCTTGCACATCAGTTCCAGCGCACGCTCGGCCATGCCGACCGAGCGCATGCAGTGGTGAATCCGTCCCGGGCCCAGGCGGCCCTGGGCGATCTCGAAACCGCGCCCCTCTCCCAGCAGCACGTTCTCGTAGGGCACGCGGACGTTGTCGAACAGCACCTCGGCGTGGCCGTGGGGCGCATCGTCGTAGCCGAACACCGGCAGCGGCCGCACGATCTTCACCCCGGGGGTGTCCACCGGCACCAGGATCATCGAATGCTGCTGGTGACGCGGGGCGTCGGGGTTGCTCAAGCCCATGAAGATCAGAATCTTGCAGCGCGGGTCACAGGCACCCGAGGTCCACCACTTCTTGCCGTTGATCACCCACTGGTCACCATCACGCACCGCCCGGGCGGCCATGTTGGTGGCATCGGACGAGGCCACGTCCGGCTCGGTCATGGCGAACGCGGAACGGATCTCGCCCCGCAGCAGCGGCTCCAGCCAGCGCTGTTTCTGCTCGTCACTGGCATAGCGCACCAGCACTTCCATGTTCCCGGTGTCCGGTGCCGAGCAGTTGAACGGCTCGGGCCCCAGCAGCGAGCGCCCCATGATTTCGGCCAGCGGAGCGTATTCGAGGTTGGTCAAGCCGGCACCCAGCTCCGACTCAGGTAGAAACAAATTCCACAGGCCTTCGGCCTTGGCCTTGAGTTTGAGCTCTTCCATGATGGCGGTCGGCTGCCAGCGATCGCCCTCGGCAACCTGACGCTCGAATACCGCTTCGGCTGGATAAACATAGGTGTCCATGAACGCGGTGACGCGCTCACGCAGCTCCTGAACCTTGGGGGAATAGGCAAATTCCATGGGCAGCTCTACCTTTTTGAAGATCGGGTGTTTGGGGACTGAAATTGATGCTAGATCAGCTACGAAAATTTACCTAGCCTATTCTCGGCGTGTATTAACATTCATCACCGATATATGATCGGTTGATTTCACAGGCTTTCCAGCCCCTCCCTCACAGGCCCTAACAACACCTTCACAGGTCTTGAAAACAAGAGTGCAGCGCCATGAATCTGAGCAAGGTCGACCTCAACCTCTTCATCGTTTTCGACGCGATCTACACCGAAGCCAACCTGACCCGCGCCGGGCAGATCGTCGGCATCACACAGCCGGCGGTGTCCAACGCCCTGGCGCGTCTGCGTGAAACGTTCAACGACCCGCTGTTCGTCAGGACCGCCCAGGGCATGGTCCCCACCCCCATGGCGCAGAACATCATCGGCCCGGTGCGCAATGCACTGTCGCTGCTCAGGGTGTCGGTGCAGGAAAGCCGGATCTTCAACCCGCTGCAGGCGGTCAAGACCTACCGCATCAGCATGACCGACCTCACCGAGGCAGTGATCCTGCCCCCACTGTTCCAGCGCCTGCGCCGCCTGGCGCCTTCGGTGATCATCGAGAGTTTCCTGTCCAAGCGCCGCGAGACCACCAAGGAACTGGCGGCCGGACGCCTGGACTTTGCCGTCGACGCCCCGCTCAACACCGACCCGCAGGTGCGCCACGTCAAGCTCATGGAAGACCGTTACGTCTGCGCCATGCGCAAGGGCCATCCCCTGGCGGGCAAGGAAAAGTTCACCCTCGACGACTACCTGTCCCTGACCCACATCCACATCTCCAGCCGGCGCAGCGGCCTGGGGCATGTCGATCTGGCCCTGGGCAAGATGGGCATCCAGCGCAAGATCGCCCTGCGCTCCCAGCATTACCTGATGGCCTCGCAAGTGCTGCAACAGACCGACATGGTGATGACCGTGCCGGAGCGCTTCGCCCGTCGCCATGAACTGCACGCCTTCAACTTGCCCGTCAACGATGTGCCGCCAGTGGAAACCCATCTCTACTGGCACGAAAGCACCGACCAGGACCCGGCCAACCGCTGGATGCGCGAACAGATGATCGAGCTCTGCCAGCAGGTCACCGCCCATGAGAAGAAGCTCGACCAGCAAGCCGGTTGACTGCTTTCACCGGCAAGCCGCTTGCTGCCGCTCCCTGCGGGAGCCGGTTTGCCGGCAACAGTGACAGCTGCAGATTGCTTGACGTATACGTCAACCTGCCATTAGCTTAGCGCCAAGCCCCTTCTTGAGCGCCTCCATGAGCAGCCAGACCTACAGTATTTCCGACCTTGCCCGCGAGCTCGACATCACCACTCGGGCCATACGTTTCTATGAGGAACAGGGCCTGCTGTCACCTGAGCGTCGAGGTCAGGAACGCATTTATTCCCCCCGCGACAAGGTCAGCCTGAAACTGATCCTGCGGGGCAAGCGCATCGGTTTTTCCCTGGCCGAGTGCCGCGAGCTGATCGAGCTCTATGACCCCACCAGCGGCAACCTGAAGCAACTGCACAGCATGCTGGCGAAAATCGCCGAACGTCGCGAACAGCTCGAACAGCAGCTACTCGATATCGAACAAATGAAGCTGGAACTGGACACTGCCGAGGAACGTTGCAGCCAGGCGCTGGAGCAAACCATCCAGAGTCAGAAACACATCGCCCAATAACACAGGTCGCCGGGCAACTCGCGCCGGCATCTGCCATCACTCATAGAAGGTGAAGCTGAATGTCCCTCCCAAGTCATGTACGCCTGACCGAAGTCGGCCCGCGCGACGGCCTGCAGAACGAAGCCCAGCCCATCAGCGTCGAGGACAAGGTGCAATTGGTGGACGCCCTGACAGCGGCGGGCCTGGGCTATATAGAAGTCGGCAGTTTCGTATCGCCCAAGTGGGTGCCGCAGATGGCCGGCTCGGCAGAAGTCTTCGCCCGCATCCAGCGCAAACCCGGAGTGGTCTATGGCGCCCTGGCACCAAACCTGAGGGGGTTCGAAGATGCGGTGGCCGCCGGGGTCAAGGAGGTCGCGGTGTTTGCCGCCGCCTCAGAGGCGTTCTCGCAGCGCAACATCAATTGCTCCATCAGTGAAAGCCTGGAGCGCTTCGTGCCCATCATGGACGCCGCCAAGCAGCACGGCATCAGCGTGCGCGGTTACGTGTCCTGCGTGCTGGGCTGTCCCTATGAAGGTGATGTAGCTCCCGAGCAGGTCGCCGTGGTGGCTCGCGAGCTGTACGCCATGGGCTGCTATGAAGTCTCGCTGGGCGACACCATCGGCACCGGCACCGCCGGGGCCACCCGCAAGATGTTCGAGGTGGTGGGCGCCCAGGTGCCACGGGAGAAACTTGCCGGGCACTTCCACGACACCTATGGCCAGGCCCTGGCCAACGTCTACGCCAGCCTGCTGGAAGGCATCGCGGTGTTCGACAGCTCCATCGCCGGGCTCGGCGGCTGCCCCTATGCCAAGGGCGCCAGCGGTAACGTCGCCACCGAGGATGTGCTGTACCTGCTCAACGGCCTGGGCATCCACACCGGCATCGACATGGACCGCCTGATCGATGCCGGCCGGCAGATCTGCAGCGTCCTCGGGCGCCCCAGTGGCTCACGGGTAGCAAAGGCACGTAACGCCGGCTGACCCTCGTGTGCGGCCGGGTGTTACCGGCCGCTCTGATCTGAGGCACGAACGAGTAACACGGAAACAGTTTGTCGATTTTCTTGCGGTACAGATTGTCCTACAAAACCATCAAGCCATTGATTTTAAAAGGATTTAAAAAGTTGGCACGGCTCCTGCTATCTCTATGGCATAACAAGAATAAAAAGCAGCAAACCTAATAAAAATAAGACGTAACGACTCTGACATAACAAGAACAACACGGCAGAGACGCAGCTAACAGATTTTTTTGGAGAGGATGCAGTGTGCAGGAAGGCTTGCAAGAGCCACCCGCAATCAGTCAGAGAACAATAAAACTACCTTCAGGTAGCTCCCGAACTGGTTGGATCGCCCTGGCGACACATTGAATCAGCGCTCAAAAAAATACGTTTGCTCTTGATCCCGGATGGGGATCGCCAAAAACAGCGGTAAAGGGCAACGGTTGCCAAAAACAACAATAGACCGCCCCTCAATAATAAAAAAAGAGCACGCAACGACAAATTAAAGGGGAGCTTCGGCTCCCCTTTGTGCTTTCTGTGATTCACCTTTCCTGCCCTTTTGCGCCCCTCAAGCGTGCACCCGTGACGATGCACGCCTCATCAGGGTTCAGCGTTCGCGCAACTCCTCGATGCTGATTTCACGCATGCGGAACTTCTGGATCTTGCCAGTCACCGTCATCGGAAACTCTTCGACAAACCTGAAGTAGCGCGGCGTCTTGAAGTGCGCGATGCGCTCCTTGCACCAGGTCTGCAATTCCAGTTCGTTGGCCGAATGCCCGGGGTGGAATTTGATCCAGGCGACGATCTCCTCACCGTACCTGGCGCAGGGAATGCCGATCACCTGTACATCGGCCACGGCGGGATGGGTGAAGAAGAATTCTTCCAGCTCACGCGGGTAAATGTTCTCGCCACCGCGGATGATCATGTCCTTGTTGCGCCCGGCGATGCACACATAACCCTGCTCATTCATGGTGGCCAGGTCTCCGGTGTGCATCCAGCCGGCCTGATCGATGGCCTCGCTGGTGCCCTGCGGGTTGTTCCAGTAACCGAGCATGACGCTGTAGCCCCGGGTACAGAGTTCGCCGGTGGTGCCCCGCGGGACCACATTGCCAGCCTCGTCGATGATCTTGCTTTCCAGGTGCGGCTGGGTTCGCCCCACGGTGGTAACCCGCAACTCCAGGTCATCGTCGGGGCCGGTCTGCAAGGACACCGGGCTGGTCTCCGTCATGCCATAGGCGATCTGCACCTCGCTCATGTGCATTTCATTGATCACCCGGCGCATCACTTCGATCGGGCAGGTAGCACCGGCCATGATTCCGGTACGCAGGCTCGACAGGTCGAACTCGCCCCGTCGCGGCTGATCGAGCATGGCGATGAACATGGTGGGCACGCCATACAGCCCGGTCGCCCGCTCCTCGGCCACGGCACTCAAGGTCAGCAGCGGGTCGAAGGCATCGCTGGGATAGATCATGGTGGTGCCATGGGTGATGCACCCCAGGTTGCCCATGACCATGCCGAAGCAGTGATACAGCGGCACCGGGATCACCAGGCGATCACCTGCCGTCAGGCCGAGGCTCTCTCCCACCATGTAACCGTTGTTGAGAATGTTGTGGTGGCTCAGGGTCGCCCCCTTGGGGAACCCCGTGGTGCCGGAGGTGTACTGGATGTTCACTGGCTGGTCGAAGTCCAGGCTGTCCTGGCGCGCTTGCAGTTGTTCGACCGAGGCGCCAGCGGCAAGGGCGGTCAGCTGCGACCAGGGCAGAAAGCCGGACGGCGGCTGCCCATCCAGGCTGATGACTCCGCGCAACTCTGGCAGGCGCTCGCTGCACAATTGGCCAATGGATTGCTCCGCCAGCTCCGGGATCAGCCCCTGGAGCATGCCGTGATAATCGGAAGTCTTGAAGGCACCGGCACAGACCAGCCACTGGCAACCGGATTGCTTGAGCACATATTCCAGTTCGGAACTGCGGTAGGCCGGATTGATGTTCACCAGGATCACGCCGATCTTGGCGCTGGCGAACTGGATGATGCACCACTGGGCACAGTTGGGCGCCCAGATCCCCAGGCGATCACCGGTCTTCAGACCCAGGGCAAGCAGCGCCCTGGCATGCAGGTCGACGGCTTCGCGCAATTGCTGCCAGGTGTAGCGCAACTGCTGATGACGCACTACCAGGGCCTCACCCTGGGGGTAGGCGACGACCGTGTTGTCGAAGGCCTGGCCGATAGTCAGGGCGAGCAAGGCCCGGTCTTGCGTACCACGGGTGTAACTGCGATCCGGCTGGAAACCCGAGTGTTCCATGACGACCCCTATTGTCTTTATTAGTGGGTGTTCAAGAGCCTGGCCGATGGTGCGATAACGCCTGGCTCCAATCGAAAGCCTCGCTACTCTGGCGCAAGTTGACGTTTACGTAAAGGGTGATTGACAGCCTCCTGTCGCAGGCTTACGTTAACGTAAAGGTGAGAGCCAGGCAGCGCCGCGCTCCCCGCAAGATTCCCTCAATAAAAACAAGTTTGAAGGTGCCCCGCCATGAGTTACCCGACCCTGAACTTCGCCCTCGGTGAAACCATCGACATGCTGCGCCATCAGGTCCAGGCCTTCGTCAAGGCAGAGCTGGCACCGCGGGCCGCGCAGATCGATGTCGACAACCTGTTCCCTGCCGATATGTGGCGCAAGTTCGGTGACATGGGCCTCCTGGGCATCACTGTCCCCGAGGAGTACGGCGGCGCCGGCCTGGGCTACCTGGCCCATGTGGTGGCCATGGAGGAGATCAGCCGCGGCTCGGCCTCGGTGGCCCTGTCCTACGGTGCCCACTCCAACCTCTGCGTGAACCAGATCAATCGCAACGGCACCCATAACCAGAAGAGCCAGTACCTGCCCAAACTGATCAGCGGCGAGCATATCGGCGCCCTGGCCATGAGCGAGCCCAATGCCGGCTCCGACGTGGTGTCGATGAAGCTGCGCGCCGACAAGCGTGGCGACCATTATGTGCTCAACGGCAGCAAGACCTGGATCACCAACGGTCCCGACGCCAACACCTACGTGATCTACGCCAAGACCGACCTGGAAAAGGGCCCCCACGGCATCACCGCGTTCATTGTCGAGCGCGACTGGAAAGGCTTCAGCCGCAGCAACAAGTTCGACAAGCTGGGCATGCGCGGTTCGAACACCTGCGAGCTGTTCTTCGACGACGTTGAGGTACCGCAAGAAAACATCCTCGGCGTACTCAATGGCGGGGTCAAGGTACTGATGAGCGGCCTGGACTACGAGCGCGTGGTGCTCTCCGGCGGCCCTACCGGGATCATGCAGGCCTGCATGGACCTGATCGTGCCCTATATCCACGGTCGCAAGCAGTTCGGCCAGAGCATTGGCGAGTTCCAGCTGATCCAGGGCAAGGTCGCCGACATGTACACCCAGCTCAACGCCAGCCGTGCCTATCTGTACGCCGTGGCCCAGGCCTGCGAGCGTGGCGAGACCACCCGCAAGGACGCCGCCGGGGTCATTCTCTACAGCGCCGAACGCGCCACCCAGATGGCCCTCGACGCCATCCAGATTCTGGGGGGCAACGGCTACATCAACGAATTCCCCGCAGGCCGCCTACTGCGTGACGCCAAGCTCTACGAGATCGGCGCCGGCACCAGCGAAATCCGCCGCATGCTGATCGGTCGCGAACTCTTCAACGAGACCAAGTAAGAGCAGCGCAAGTTGCGAGCTACAAGCGGCAAGCCATAGCTGCCGTAACGCCGATTTACTCTTGCAGCTTGAAGCTTGTCGCTTCGAGCTGCGCTGGGAGCCCCAATGATTCTGAAGTCTCAGTTAAACCCAAGATCGCCGGAATTCGCGCAGAACGCCGCCAGCATGCTGGCCCAGGTCGACGCCTTGCACACCCTGCTCGCCCAGGTCCAGCAGGGTGGCGGCGCCAAGGCCCAGGAACGCCACACCTCCCGGGGCAAGCTGCTGCCGCGCGAGCGCATCAACCGCCTGCTCGATGCGGGCTCGCCGTTTCTTGAAATCAGCCCCCTGGCCGCCCATGCGGTGTACGGCGAGGATGTACCTGCCGCCGGGGTCATTGCCGGCATCGGTCGGGTAGAAGGCATCGAGTGCATGATCGTGGCCAATGACGCCACGGTGAAAGGCGGCTCCTACTACCCGCTGACCGTGAAAAAGCACCTGCGGGCGCAGACCATCGCCCAGCAGAACCGCCTGCCCTGCATCTACCTGGTGGACTCCGGCGGCGCCAACCTGCCGCGCCAGGATGAAGTGTTTCCCGATCGCGAGCACTTCGGGCGGATCTTCTTCAACCAGGCCAACATGAGCGCCCAGGGCATCCCGCAGATCGCCGTAGTCATGGGTTCCTGCACCGCTGGCGGTGCCTACGTGCCGGCCATGGCCGACGAAGCAATCATGGTCCGTGAACAGGCCACCATCTTCCTCGCCGGCCCGCCGCTGGTGAAAGCCGCCACCGGTGAAGTGGTGAGTGCCGAAGACCTCGGCGGCGCCGACGTGCACTGCAAGATCTCCGGAGTCGCCGACCACTACGCCGACAACGACGAACACGCCCTGGCGCTGGCCCGGCGCAGTGTCGCCAACCTCAACTGGCACAAGCAGGGCCAGTTGCAGAGCCGCACCCCGATTGCCCCGCTGTACCCCCGGGATGAGCTGTATGGCGTGGTTCCAGCCGATCCCAAGCAGCCTTTCGATGTTCGCGAAGTCATCGCCCGGCTGGTGGATGGCTCGGTCTTCGATGAGTTCAAGGCCCTGTTCGGCACCACCCTGGTCTGCGGCTTCGCCCATTTGCACGGCTATCCCGTCGCCATCCTCGCCAACAACGGCATCCTCTTCGCCGAAGCCGCGCAGAAAGGCGCGCACTTCATCGAACTGGCCTGCCAGCGCGGGATTCCCCTGGTGTTTCTGCAGAACATCACCGGCTTCATGGTCGGCCAGAAATATGAAGCCGGCGGCATCGCCAAGCACGGCGCCAAGCTGGTGACGGCAGTGGCCTGCGCCCAGGTGCCGAAGTTCACGGTGATCATCGGCGGCAGTTTCGGTGCCGGTAACTACGGCATGTGTGGCCGTGCCTATGACCCGCGCTTCCTGTGGATGTGGCCCAACGCGCGCATCGGTGTGATGGGGGCCGAGCAAGCCGCCGGGGTGCTGGTGCAGGTCAAGCGCGAACAGGCCGAACGCGGCGGGCAAAGCTTCGACGCCGCCCAGGAAGCGCAGATCAAGCAGCCGATCCTCGACCAGTACGAATGCCAGGGCCACCCCTACTACTCCAGCGCCCGGCTGTGGGACGACGGCGTCATCGACCCGGCGCAAACCCGTGATGTACTGGCCCTGGCGCTGTCCGCGGCCCTCAACGCCCCCATCGAACAGAGCCGCTTCGGCGTGTTCCGCATGTAATCCTGCGCGAGAAGAACATGAGCGACTTCAATACCCTGGAACTGCTGCGTGACCCTCGTGGTTTTGCCACCCTGTGGCTCAGCCGCGAAGCCAAGAACAATGCGTTCAACGCCGAAATGATCCGTGAACTGATCCTGGCCCTGGATCAGGTCCAAGGCGACCCCAACCTGCGCTTCCTGCTGTTGCGCGGCCGCGGCAAGCATTTCAGCGCCGGCGCCGACCTGGCCTGGATGCAGCAATCGGCCGAACTCGACTATCACACCAACCTCGACGACGCCCGGGAACTGGCGGAGCTGATGTACAACCTGGCGAAGCTGAAGATCCCGACCCTGGCGGTGATCCAGGGCGCAGCGTTCGGTGGCGCCCTGGGCCTGATCAGTTGTTGCGACATGGCGATAGCCGCCGATGACGCACAATTCTGCCTGTCGGAAGTGCGCATCGGCCTGGCCCCGGCAGTCATCAGTCCATTCGTGGTGCAGGCCATCGGCGAGCGTGCGGCCCGCCGCTATGCCCTGACCGCCGAGCGCTTCGGCGGCCAGCGTGCCCGGGAAATCGGCCTGTTGGCGGAGAGCTATCCGGCCGCCGAACTGGAGCAGCAGGTGACCCACTGGGTCGACAACCTGCTGCTCAACAGCCCCCAGGCCATGCGCGCCAGCAAGGACTTGCTGCGGGAAGTGGGCAATGGCGCACTGACCACCGCCCTGCGCCGTTACTGCGAAAATGCCATTGCGCGGATTCGCGTCAGTGCCGAAGGTCAGGAAGGCCTGCGGGCCTTTCTGGAAAAACGTCCGCCCAGCTGGCAGACCGAGACCACGACCAAGGAGTCCCGCTGATGAGCACGCCCGTTCTAGACACCCTGCTGGTGGCCAACCGCGGCGAGATCGCCTGCCGCGTCATGCGTACCGCCAAGGCCCTGGGGCTGACCACCGTGGCCGTGCACAGCGCCACTGACCGCGACGCCCGGCACAGCCGGGAAGCGGATATTCGCGTGGACCTGGGCGGCAGCAAGGCCGCCGACAGTTACCTGCAGATCGACAAGCTGATTGCCGCCGCCCAAGCCAGCGGCGCCCAAGCCATCCACCCCGGTTATGGGTTTCTCTCGGAGAACGCCGGTTTTGCCCGGGCTATCGAAGCCGCCGGGCTGATTTTCCTCGGCCCGCCCGCCTCGGCCATCGACGCCATGGGCAGCAAGTCGGCCGCCAAGGCGCTGATGGAAACCGCCGGGGTCCCCCTGGTGCCGGGCTATCACGGCGAAGCCCAGGACCTGGAAACCTTCCGCAATGCTGCCGAGCGTATCGGCTACCCGGTGCTGCTCAAGGCCACTGCCGGCGGTGGTGGCAAGGGCATGAAGGTGGTCGAAGAGGTCAGCCAACTGGCCGAGGCCCTGGCGTCTGCCCAGCGTGAAGCCCAATCGTCCTTCGGCGACTCGCGGATGTTGGTGGAAAAGTACCTGCTCAAGCCGCGTCATGTGGAGATCCAGGTGTTTGCCGACCAGCACGGCAATTGCCTGTACCTCAACGAACGCGACTGCTCGATCCAGCGCCGCCACCAGAAGGTGGTCGAGGAAGCCCCGGCCCCGGGCCTGAGCGCCGAGTTGCGCAAGGCCATGGGCGAAGCTGCGGTACGCGCGGCCCAGGCCATCGGCTACGTGGGCGCCGGCACCGTCGAGTTTCTCCTCGATGCCCGCGGCGAATTCTTCTTTATGGAGATGAACACCCGGTTGCAGGTAGAGCACCCGGTCACCGAGGCCATCACCGGCCTGGACCTGGTGGCCTGGCAGATCCGCGTGGCCCGCGGCGAAGCCCTGCCCATCAGCCAGGAGCAGGTGCCGCTGCGCGGGCATGCGATCGAGGTGCGCCTGTACGCCGAAGACCCGGCCAACGATTTTCTACCGGCCACCGGGCACCTGGAGCTCTATCGCGAATCCGCCGCCGGCCCGGGTCGGCGCGTGGACAGCGGCGTCGAGGAAGGCGATAGCGTTTCGCCCTTCTACGACCCGATGCTGGGCAAGCTGATTGCCTGGGGCGAAGATCGCGAGCAGGCACGCCTGCGCCTGCTGAGCATGCTCGATGAATTTGTCATCGGTGGCCTGAAGACCAACCTGGCCTTCCTGCGGCGCATCATTGCCCATCCGGCATTTGCCGAGGCGCAACTGGATACCGGCTTCATTCCTCGCTATCAGGAGCAGTTGCTGCCAGCCGCGAGCGAGCTTGGCGCTGATTTCTGGCAGGCTGCCGCCCACGCCTTCAATCAGAGCCAGCCGCAACGGACCCGCAGCGATGATCCCGATTCGCCCTGGTCTGCCGTCAACGGCTGGCGCAACGGCCTGCCGGCCCAGATCAGCCTGCACCTGAGCTGCGCCGGCCAGGACCAGGCCATCAGCCTCGGCGCCCGGACAACGGCCTTTGATCTGCAAGGTGAACACCTACGGATAGAGCAGCAGGGGCTGCGCCGCGAGCATCGGGCTATTCGTCGTGGCGATACCCTGTATCTGCACTGGCAGGGCGACACCCATGGCATCACCGCCCATGACCCGATTACCGCAGCGGCAGCCAGCCACAGCCAGCAAGGCGGCCTGACTGCGCCGATGAATGGCAGCATCGTCCGGGTATTGGTCAGCCCGGGGCAAAGTGTCGAGGCCGGCGCGCAACTGGTGGTGCTGGAGGCGATGAAGATGGAGCACAGCATTCGTGCGCCCCAGGCGGGGATCATCAAGGCGCTGTATTGCCAGGAAGGCGAGATGGTCAGCGAAGGCAGTGCATTGGTGGAGTTGGAATAAACACTGGAAAAACAGATGCCCTCTCCGGCCCTTTTCGGGCCCGGAGAGTGCTCTGCCACAGTGGTTTCAAGAGCAAGCCAAGCTAAGCCAGCGTTGGCCGCGCCAATGATCGTGCCAATCGGAAACCCAGGTCTTCGATACGGAAAGTCGGATGACTGCGGCGGCGGTTGGAGGCCAGGCAACCGCGACTCTGATCACTCCAGCCTCCCCCGCGAAAAACTCGATAGCTGCCGTAGACCTGCGGATCATATTGATCCCAGCACCATTCCCAGACGTTCCCCAGCATGTCGTGCAAGCCAAAACCATTGGGCGCCTTCAGCCCCACTGGATGAGTGCGCTCGCCGGCATTCTGCGCATACCAGGCAATCTGGCCCAAGTCACCGTATTGCACAGGACCGTCCCCGGCACGGCAGGCGTACTCCCACTCGGCATCGGTTGGCAGTCGAAATCCGCAACGCTGCCGATCCCAGTGCACAGACTCGTCAGCCCACTGAATGTCGTACACCGGCTCAAGACCCAACAGGCTGGATAAATGATTGCAGAACACCACCGCATCAAACCAGGAAACGCATTCCACCGGGGCGTCCTGGTGCTCAAAGCACGCAGGCGATGCGTGCATGACCTCAAGGTAGAGCGCCTGGGTGGTGGGAAACCGACAGAGCTGGAATCCCGCGACTTCACTGTTCCATTGGCTTTTTTTCCGGTCATCTCGCTGATGGATTCGACCGGCGGGCAGCGTAAGCATCGAGCCAAGCAGGTGCTGGACGCTCAGGCGTGGCTCCTCAATGTCAATGAACATGCATTCGACCTGATAAAAAGGAGCAGGGACACAGGCATAAAACCTGCGCCATGCATCGACAGAAGGGGGATTGCTGCATTGGTTTAATCTGCCGCCTTTCCTACATAGGTTGTAAGAAAGAGCGTGGCAGTTAGTTAAAATTTCGCAGTTGCTTGTACGACTACACCAATAATCCGGCACTCGTCGCTGTAGAGCATCTTCGGATAGGTAGGATTGAGCGGGATCAAGTAACGCAAACCGCCCTCTTGCACCAACTTGCGGAAGATCGCCTCGTCACTGCCGGGACACTGTACGACCACCAACTTACCGGGTTCGGCGGCAATCGCCGGATCCACCAGGATCAGCATGTCCTGGCCGATGCTCAAACCGCTGGGCGCGATCATCGCGTCGCCAACCACCACCAGCCAGAATGCCGCGCCCCGAGCCTGATAGTCGGAAAGCTCGTAGCGCTCCGGCACGTAGACCGGCTGGCCGTCTTCGCGAACTTCGCCGGCCACCCGCCAATCGCTTACCGGGTAACGGAAGTACGGGTTGTACTTGTTGAGCAGCGCAGGCCCGTCTGCCAGAGGCTCGCCGTCGTCACCGACCAGCGGTTTCTCGCGGACCACCAGAGCCACTTCGAGAAAGCCCATGCCGATCTCTTCCAGCACGCGGTTCATGTCTTCGATCTTCGGTTGGCGGCGCTTGCTCAACCAGTGACCGATACCGCCTTGAGACATGCCCAGACGCTCGGCGAGCTTTTCCTGTGTGACCTTGCGGCCTTTCATGTTGGCTTTGACCAACTCGATCCATTTGTCCATGGGCCGAACAATACGTTGTGTATTTCCGCCCTCAACACACAACTTGTAGTATTTGAAATCTCGTCACAATTACAATACGTATTAATATTGTTCCACCCCTCTTTCCTTTCTCCGACAGGGCAGAACACTCCATGAACACAAGCAGCAAGGACGTGCCGGAACTCGATACAGAAACCACATTAAGCGCGCTCAAAGACAGCCAAGCCGCCCGACGCGCAATGGACTACTACCTGAAGCCGGCCATTACCGAATCAGACAAGGAAGAGAAGTTCTTCGAGATCAGGCGCAGCCTCAGCAGAGAGGAAGCCATGATTCATGCTTCCGACCTGCTGCGCTGTGCGGCGGCCACTGCCTACGACGCCGCGAACAACCTGCGGGGGGCCAATCGCGACCTGGCGTTTTCGGTGGTGCACATGATCGACATGGCCAAGGCCCTGGTGGACAGGTCCCTTGAAAGCCAGCGTTATGAGGCGAGTTGAAGCACCGCACACGGCTGGGCGGGAAATCAACGACGGAAAAAAACGGAAGTGGAAAAAAAATTTCCAAAAGGCGGGGAAAAACATTTGACTTGCAAATGATAATGATTATTATTGCAAGCAACTGGTCGCGAGATCAGTCGATAGCCCAAAGGACCTTAGGTCGGACCTTTGGATTATCTCCTCATCAGGCTAATCACGGTTTTTGACCCGGCTTTTTGCCGGGTCTTTTTTTTGCCAGTTTTTCTGGCTTGGCTTCAGGCTAATGAAGACTGTAGGTGCCGCTAAAAATAATGGCGGCGATGATAGCAAAAGAATGTCCTTTTGCAAGAGAACGCCCGTCGTAAAAGCCTCGGAAAGCAAAAAGTAGCGCTTGAGAATCAATCGCATAGCCACTAAGCTTCGTCTGCGTCAAGGACGACGCCCCCCCTTCTTTTACCCCCCCTTCTGTGTAGAGTAGCGCTCATAACAATCCTGATAAGGAATCGATTATGACCGTGGGCAATCACACCTCTTTTCAAATTTCCGCCGATTTCGACAGTGGCAACATCGACGTACTGGACATCAGCAACCCCTTGCAGGCACTGCTGGCGATCCGCCCGGATAGCCAGAGCCCGCACTTCCAGTGGTTTCACTTCAAGGTCAGCGGCCTGCATGTCGGCCAGGAACACTGGTTTCGCCTGACCAACGCCAGCCAGTCCTCCTACAACAAGGCCTGGACCGGCTATCAGGCCGTTGCTTCCTACGACCATGTGAACTGGTTTCGCGTACCGACCATCTTCGAAGGCGACGCCCTGCGCTTCAACCTGGAAGCCACCCAGACCCACGCCTGGTTCGCCTACTTCGAGCCCTACAGCCGCGGCCGCCACGACTGGCTGATCGACCAGGCCCTGACCAAGGCCGGCACCGAGTTGCTGGCGGTGGGCAAAAGCGTCGAAGGCCGGGACATCCAGTTGCTGCGCAAAGGCAGTGGCGCGTCGGGCCAACGCAAGATCTGGATCATCGCCCAGCAGCATCCCGGCGAGCATATGGCCGAATGGTTCATGGAGGGCGTGATCGAGCGCTTGTTCCATCGCGATGACCCGGAACTCAACGCGCTACTGGCCAAGGCCGACCTGTACCTGGTGCCGAACGTGAACCCGGACGGCGCATTCCATGGCCACCTGCGCACCAACGCCAAGGGCCAGGACCTGAATCGTGCCTGGCAGAGCGCTAACCAGGAGCTCAGCCCGGAAGTGCTGTTCGTCCAGCAGCAGATGGAAAAATACGGCGTCGACCTGTTTCTCGATGTGCACGGCGATGAAGAGATTCCCCACGTGTTCACCGCCGGCTGCGAAGGCAATCCGGGCTACACCCCGCGCCTGGAGAAGCTCGAGGAACATTTTCGCAGCCACCTGAAACGCCAGACCCGGGATTTCCAGACCACCCACGGCTACACCCGTGACAACCCCGGCCAAGCCAACATGACCCTGGCCTGCAACGCAGTCGGGGAAAAGTACGATTGCCTGGCGCTGACCCTGGAAATGCCGTTCAAGGACCACGACGACAACCCCAACCCGGTCACCGGCTGGTCCGGCAAGCGCTCCATGCAACTGGGCAAGGATGTCCTGAGCACCCTGGCCGACCTGGTGGATCACCTGCGCTGAACCCCACTGACGGCTGCGCAACCCTTTGCCCAGCCGTCACTCCTCCTCCCCGGCCGGCACTCGCCGGCAATCATCCGGCCCCAGCAAGCGGCCATCCGCCGAGCGCAGCTCCAATGCGCGTAACGGCTGCCCGGTTTCCCGGTCGACCATCCGTGAATGGGCTTCTCCCTCCTGGTAGAAAAACGCCTCGCCCCATTGGCGCAAGCCGATGATCAGGGGAAACAGCCCCCTGCCCTTTTCCGTCAGCACGTACTCCTGGTAGGCACTGCCATCAGAGGCCGGGACGACCTCCAATACCCCATGTTCCACCAGGGTACGCAGGCGCGTGGCGAGGATGTTCTTGGCCATGCCGAGGTTGCGCTGGAACTCGCCAAAACGGCGGATCCCGTCAAAGGCATCCCGCACGATCAGCAACGACCACCAGTCGCCAATGGCGTCCAGTGAACGGGCAACCGGGCACTCGGCATCTTGCAGGCTGGTGCGTTTAACCATGTTGGGCATTCTCCGATCGGGCCGCAGGAAAGTGGTTGCAATATAAAACCACGATCTTTACCGTACAACTGGTTTCATTATGAAACCTAACTCCGGAGCCCAACATGCCACACCCTTGCGCCCCACACGCGGCACCCACCCTTCCAACAAAAGTGGTGCTGCTGTTCGCCATCGCCTGCGGCCTGGCGGTGGGTAATGTCTACTACGCCCAGCCACTGCTGGATGCCATGGCCCACACCTTCGGCCTGGCGCCAGCTACCGTGGGGATCGTCATCACCCTGACTCAGGTCGGCTATGGCCTGGGCTTGCTGTTGCTGGTGCCCCTGGGAGACCTGCTCGACCGTCGACGGCTGATCGTGACCCAGACCCTGCTTTCGGTACTGGCCCTGCTCACCGTGGCCCTGGCCCCCAGCAGCGCCTGGCTGCTGCTGGGCATGGCCTGCACCGGGCTGCTGGCGGTGGTGACCCAGGTACTGGTGGCCTATGCCGCCAACCTGGCCCCGGCAGAGCAGCGCGGCCGCACGGTGGGCATGGTCACCAGCGGCGTGGTGATAGGCATCCTGCTGGCCCGCACCGTGGCCGGCACCATGGCCGACCTGGCGGGCTGGCGTTCGGTCTACCTGCTGTCCGCCGGGCTGACCCTGCTGGTGGCCCTGGCGCTGTGGAAAACCCTGCCAGCCGTCGAACACCCCCGGGCCACCCAGGGTTACGGGCAATTGCTCGGTTCGTTGCTGCAGTTGTTCAAGGAGGAAAAGATACTGCGGGACCGGGCCGTGCTGGCGATGCTGATCTTCGCCGCCGGCACTGTGCTGTGGACCCCACTGGTGTTGCCGTTGAGCGCCCCGCCGCTGTCCTTGTCCCATACCGAGATCGGCCTGTTCGGCCTCGCCGGCGCGGCGGGCGCCCTGGGCGCGGCACGGGCCGGGCACCTGGCCGACCGCGGCCTGGCGCAGTGGACCAGCGGCCTGGCCCTGGGCCTGATGCTGCTGTCCTGGCTGCCCATCGCCTTTACCCAATCGTCCCTGTGGGCCCTGCTGTTCGGGGTGATCAGCTTCGACCTGGGTCTGCAGGCCGTGCACGTCACCAGCCAGAGCCTGATCTACAGCGTGCGCCCCGAGGCCCAGAGCCGCCTGGCCGCCGGCTACATGCTGTTCTATTCCCTGGGCAGCGCCCTCGGCTCCATCGCCGCCACCGCCACCTACGCCTGGGCTGGCTGGACTGGGGTCTGCCTGCTAGGTGCCGGGATCAACGGCGTGGCGCTGCTTTACTGGCTGTGGAGCCTGGCCCCGGGCAAAGCCGCGGCCAGGGTTCGTTGCGCCACTTGAGCCCGGCGGCGCAGGCGTCACTCAACTGCGGCCACGCAACATGCTCTGCAGCACACCATCGCGGCGCACCCAGCCATGGAACAGCGCCGCGGCCAGATGCAGCAGCACAGTGAGAAACAGCAGGTACGCCAGGTAACCGTGAGCCTTGCGCAGCAGGGCAAACAGCGTGGCATTGGCCGGCAGGATGGCCGGCAGTTGCAACGCGCTGCCGAGCATCACCGGGTCGCCGGCCGCCGAGATCATCCCCCAGCCCAGCAGCGGCAGGCTCAGCATCAAGGCGTACAGCAGCCCATGGGAGGCCTTGGCCGCCAGCGCCTGCCAGCCCGGCAGGTCTGCCGGCAGTGGCGGTTGCCGGGTGGAGAAGCGCACCCACAGGCGCACCAGCACCAACAGCAGGATGGCGATCCCCAGGGGCTTGTGCAGGTTGATCAGCCATTCATGACGCGCGGAAACCGAGGCCACCATGCCGGCGCCGATAAACAGCATGGCGATGATCATCAGCGCCATCAGCCAGTGCAGCAGGCGCGCCAGGGGCGCGAAGTGTCGGGGTTGGCTGTTCATGGACGTGGCTCCTGGGCGCCGGGCAATTGGCTGACTTCGCTGGTACGACGCAGATAGGAACTGGCGTAGGCCGCAGAGCGCGCCGCCAGCAGGGGGTCGTCGGACGCCTGGATGCCGCTGGGCAGGATCAGCGGGTCGTAGTTGATGTCCCGACACTCGCCGCTGTTCTGCGCCTGGGTGCTTTGCAGCACCAGGGTCCCGGCGTTGATTACCGGGCGTTCTGCCGGCCAGGCTTTGCTGGCGTCGTTGGTCGGGTCGCCGGGCGCCGCCAGGGTAAGCTGCAGACGCCAGCGCAGAGGCCCGTCTGCCAGCCGTCGGGTCAGGTCCTGCTGCAGGTAGTCGGCGCCTTGCGGAGCACCGCCTGCGCCTGGCGCATCGCGGCTCTCGGGCACTACCCCCCAGCGCACCGCCTGGCGCTTGCCGTTGCCATCCACCAGGTAGAAAGCATTGATGCCGTTGTAGCTTTCGCTGGCATAGCTGGCCGAAGGCTTGGCGCCCTTGACCCATTGCAGGAACGGCGCCGCCTCGGGATGGCTGGCGAAGAATGCCGGCACTTTGCTCGGGTCCGGCTTGCCGGTGGCCGGATCGGGAGAGCCGGCCTGCTGCAACTGATAAAAGGCCTCGGGGGTGCCCACCGGGAACACCGGCATGCTGTTCATCCCGGTTCGCCACTGCTGGCCGTTGGCCTGGAGAAAGCGCAACGCCAGGCTGCGGATCGGCACGCTGCTGTCCGGCGCGTAAGGGTTACCGCTGGGCAAGGCGAAGCGCCCCACCACCGGCGTGCGTGCCTCGTTGAATACCTGCGCCGTGGAATAGGCTCGGGCCTCGCCGCTGCTCTCGAAGTAGCCGATGACGCATACCCCCTTGGCGTGGTTGCGACGGAACCCCGGGTGCACACCGTTATTGGTTTCCAGCACATCCACCAGGGCCTTGGGGGTCAGGCGCTGGGGATCGAGGCTGCCCTGCACATAGGCCATGGCCGCTGCGGCAGCGGCCACCACCAGGGCAATCGCCCCCAGGCGCAGGGTCAGGCTGGCGGCGCTCAGAGGTGGGCGGTCGGGCGTTGATGAAGGATCAACCATGGGACATCTCCAGTACGCATAGCCATGAGGGCAAGGACCTGTCAGACGCAGCCCGACCAAGGTTATTCCACGGCCGGTATTTATTTTCCCGAGGCTGGAATAACCTGCACTGCGGCGCGTCTTCCTAGCCTCAAGCCTAGTGACTGGCCCAGCATCCGCAGGATTTCATGAACGATCTCGACCAACAGCTACGCCTGCTGATTCCAAGGCTCCGGCGTTTTGCCCTGTCCCTGACGCGCCAGCCCAGCAGCGCCGACGACCTGGTGCAGGCCTGCCTGGAACGCGCCCTCGGCGGCTGGGCCGAGAAACGCCCGGAAGGCGACCTGCGGGCCTGGCTGTTCGCCATTCTCTACCGGCAGTTCCTCGACGCCCACCGACGCTCCCGACGCTACGCGCGGATGCTGGAGTTCTTCACCGGCCGCGACGACAGCCAGCCCTCGGTGGAACGCACGGTGATGGCGCAATCGACCCTGCAAGCCTTCGACCGCCTGAACCCCGAACAGCGCGCCTTGCTGCTCTGGGTGTCAGTGGAAGGCCTGAGCTACAAGGACATCGCCGCAATTCTCCAGGTGCCCACCGGCACCGTGATGTCGCGTCTGTCCCGGGCCCGCCAGGCTCTGCGCCAACTCAGCGACGGCGAAATCAGCAGCCCTTCTCTACGGATACTCAAATGATCAGCCTGCCCCCCAGCGACAGCGACCTGCACGCCTATGTCGATCACCAGCTCAGTGAAGAGGACCGCCGGCTGCTGGAGCACTACCTGGCCAGCCACCCGCAGGCGGCGGCCCGGGTCCAGGCCTGGCAACAGGATGCCCAGCACCTGCGGGCCGCCCTGGGGGGCGCCCTGCTGCTGCCGGCCAACCCGGCGCTGGACCCGGCGCAGATCCGCACACGCCTGAAGCAACGAAGCCTGCGCCGCCTGGCCAGTGCCGCAGTGCTGCTGATGGCCGTCGGCGTGGGCGGCCTGAGCGGCTGGCAGGCGCGGGAGCTGACCCTGGCCGGCAGCAGCGTGCTGCCCATGACCGATGCGCTGCAGGCCTATCGCCTGTTTGCCGAGCAAGGCATGCTCCCGGCGGACTTCAAGGTGCAGGACAACCGGGCCATGCAGGCCTGGCTGGATCGCTACTTCACCCAGGCCAGCCCAATGCCGGACTTGCAGGGTGCCGGGTTCAAGGCCGTCAGCGGGCGCCTGCTGAGCACCGAGCAAGGGCCGGCGGCCATGGTCCTGTATGAAGACCCTGAGGGGCGCAAGGTCAGTTTCTACATTCGCCCGCCAGGCCCGCAGAACAAGCTGTTGCCCCGAGGTATCCGCCACGATGGTGCATTACAGGCGCAATACTGGTCCGACCAGGGCTACAACTACGCCATGGTCGGCCCGTCGGAAATTCCTCTGTAGCCGTCAGAAACCCACGTCCAGCACCACGTTGTCGATGTAGGTACCGGCCGGCGGAGTGCTCTGGTCGGTGTAGATCTTGGCGTTGTAATTGAAGATCTGGCTCCCGGTGCCCAGGCCGTTGCCGGGGTTGACCTCCGCATCGGTGCTGGAGCGCCGGGCGCTGCCGACACTGCCCCAGCGGGTGCTGCCGGCGCTCTTGAAGATGTCGTAGGCCAGGTAGTTGCTGCCGGAAATCATCTGCCGTCGCCCCCCCGTGCTCACCGGGTGCTGGCCATCGCTCAGGCCCACGGTGTAGGCACTGCCCTTGGTACAGGCCAGATTGATGGTCTGCCCGGTCACCGTGGCAAAGGCGCTGATCACCGGAGCGCTGCCGAAGCTGATGTTCGGCGCGGTGATCAGGCAGTCGTTGGACACCGTCATGTTCACGGTCAGGCTCTGGGTGCCGCTGCCGATGTCCCGGCCCAGGCAGATCCCCAGGGCACCGATGCCGGAGCAATAGTTCCAGCTCCAGAGAATGCTCAGGTTTTCGGTGTAGACCCCTGCTGCGACGTTGCTGCCGGTGAGGGTGCCGAGGTAGATCGGCACGGTCTTGGCCACGGTTGGGCTGCCCAGCAGGCCCAGCAGGTCGATGATGGAATTGCGCGCGAAGTCGAACTGCACCCCCCGGGTGATCGGGTAGCTGGTGCTGTTGTTGGCGTACAGGGTGTAGCTGATGACATCGCCGGTGGGGCCCACCATGCCGCTGGTGGTGGAGGTGATGGTGGCGTAGAAATGGTCGTTGCTGGCCAGAATGCTCAACAGCGAGCCGGTACAGCTCAGCCCGGCATTGGTGGTGGAGGCCGGCTGCGAGGTGGTGCGCACCAGGATCGAGCTGACGGTACCAAAGCCTGCCGGCGAGGTCGGAACCGTCGTGCACAGTGCCTGGGCCGTGAACGACAGCACGCTCGCCAGCAGCCCCAGTATTGCCTGTCGCCATCCCTTGTACCCATCCACGTCCCGCGCTCCTTATCTGCTGAGACCGCCATTACTGACAAACCAGCGGGCCGATCAGCGGCACCTGCTGCTGTTGCATGTCGATGTCGAACTGCGCCCGGCAGGTCTTGCCGTCGGCCAGTTCCACGTGCAGGGTGTTTTGGGCCGCAAGGTTTTCCAGGTAGACCAGCCCATCCCAGCCGACCACCGTGCGCGCCCCGCTCTGCTCATGAGTGACATTGCTGCCCAGGGGCAGCTCGCGCTGCTGGGCGTCCACCAGCACCACGCTGGCGGCGACGATCCGGGTCAGCGGAAACTCCAGCAGGTAGCCACTGCCACGGCGCACCGCGACCCGCTGCTCGACATTCGGGCTCTGCACGTTGGCCGGCAGGTTCAGCGGGTCGATCTCGTACTTGCCGCGGTAATAGGCGCTGCTCCAGGGCACCAGCAGATGGCCGTTCTTGTCGGTCTGGCCCACCAGCTGGTTTTCATAGCGCACCGGGATGTCCTTGTAGCCATCGGTGCTGATCACCACGAAGGCATCGTCGATGCGGTTCGCGGCGAACACCTGATGGTCCATCCACACCAGCGAGCCGCTGGCATCCGCCCAGCGGGTCTCGGCGTCGCTGGTGCCATAGACCCCGGCCTGCAGGCGCACCGACTGCAGGCGCCAGGTCACGTCGGCCTGGCGGTAGTCGGCGCCACTGCCGGTGGCGTAGCCGAGGTTGTAGCCAACCCCGCCCTCGATCGGCACCGAGCGGCTGAAGTTGACCCGCTGGCGGCTTTCCCCGGTCTTGCTGCGTTCGTTGCTCAGGCTCAGGCTGCCGTGCAGGTCGAAGGGGATCACCAGTTGCGCCTGCATGGCCCAGTGGCTGTCGCCGATCTCGCGGTTGGCCGACAGGTAGAAGCTGCTGCTGTGCCACAGCGGCTTGCTCCAGGTCAGGTTCAACAATCGGGTGCGGGTCGAGTCGGCGGCGCGCACGTCGAAATAGCCGGCGCCCAGGCTGCCGAAGCGCTCCAGGTTGAGGCTCAGGGTCAATTGCTCACTGCGCTGGCTGAGGCTGGTGTAGGGGCTGTCGACCACTGTCAGGTCGGCGTACTGGTCGCGCCGCTGCATCCGCTGGTAGGCAACGCTGTAGCGCTGGCTGCTGTACTGGTAGCCAAAACTCAGCTGCTGGCCGCCGTCACCGTCGAAACGGCTCTGGCTGACGGCGGTGTTGATGACCCCGAACTGCCCCAGCCGCAGGTTGCCGCCAAACCCGCCCAGGGTCAGGGAATCCGAGGCTTCGGCGTGGCCTTCCAGGGTCAGGCTGTCACTCAGGCCGTAGCGCAGGCTGCCGGACGTCACCCCGGGGCCATAGCCGAAGTCCCGTAGCGTGTAGTCCCGGCGCAGGGTGCCCGCGGCCACCGAGAAGTCCGTCAGGCCCTTCTGCAGCAAGGTGCTGGTGACGTAGAACGGCACCGTGGTGGAGACCTGCCGGCCCAGGGCGTCGGTGGTGACCACCACCGCTTCGCCGGCACCGTTGATAAACGGAATGTTGGTCAGGGTATAGGGGCCGGGCTGCAAGTCGGTGCTGCTGGATTTGTAGCCGTTGATGAACAGGTCCACCGAAGACGGTACCGCCGCCTCCCCGGCGAACTGCGGCAAGGGGTAAGTCACCAGGTCTGGACGTACCGAGAAATCCCGGGACAGTTGCACCCCGCCCAGGCGCACCGAATTGCTCCAGGGCAAGGCGCCACTGATCAAGTCGCCGGCTTCGTAGGTCAGCAGGCGCTCGTCGTCGGAAAAACGCCAGGTGGTGTCGTAGCGCCGGTATCCGTTGTTCAGGGAACTGCTCTGCACCCCGGACAGGGTCCGGCGGTATTGACCGGTGTTGGACAGCGTGCCCCAGGAGTCGAACAGTCGCACTTCATTCCAGGCGGCCAGGTAGGTGCCGCCGTCATCGGTGTCGTTGAGGTACAGGTCGTAGTTGAGCAGCCCGCCAAAGCTGCTCAGGGCCGGGGTTCGCGGGTAGGCCTGGCGGCTGCCGATCAGTTGCTCCGGCAACCAGTCCGGCGGCACGTCCAGCAACAGGCGCTGGCCCTGGCTGTCGTATTCGCTGTGCAGGCCCTTGAGGCTGTCCAGGTCGACCTCGGCGCCCAGGCCCTCGGGCAGCTTGATCCCGGTTTCACGCAGGGTCTGCGCCGGCACGAACAGCCGGCCGGAACGCTGCTCCACCGCCACCACCTTCCCTGTGTTCATCTGATTGATCACCAGTTCCAGAAACAGCTGTGCATCGGCCATCGACTCCAGGCTGCTGGGCGGCGGCGGCAGTTCGCCCGCCGGCACCTCGGCGGCCAGCACCAGGCTACACAGGCCGGTCACCAGCCCTTGCCACCTGCGAAAACGCCGAGCCGGGTCCTGGCTCATTGCGGGCTCAAGTCCATCTATGGACATCTCCATCCCAGGGCGGATGCGCCACCGCGCTCACATCCGTCCGTACCTCTCCCCACCGGCCGTCCAACTGGCCGCCGCGTTGCGCCTGAGGCTCAGTGCGTAGGCGCCAGGTCCTGTACCTGCGGTGCTCCATTGACCCGCAGTTGCAGGGTCGACTCGGCCGCCAGGGTTTCCGGCACCGGCCAGCGCATCACCGCCCCGGGCAACACATAGCCCAGCAGCCCAGGCGCCACGGGCCGGGCCTGCCCGCCCTGCTTGAAGGCCACATCGGTCAGGCGGGCGTGCACCGCACCCTGGTTGCGCAGCTCGAAAAACGTCTTGCCGTCCACTGCCACCTTGCGCCAGCTCAGGTCCGGCACGCCGGCGCCCTTGGGATCGCGTGGACGGGAGGCGTCTTCCTTGCTCCACAGCCCGGCGCCATAGGCGAACAAAGGCACCGAGTAGCGCATCTGGAAGCGGATCGCCGCCGCGCTCTTGGCATCCCCTTCCGGGGTGACGGGCTTGGCCGAGGGAATCTCGTCGATGATGATCCGGTACGCCAGCTCCTGCCCCGGTGGCACCTCGCGGGTGCGGGTCAGGCGCACCAGTTGCTTCTGCCCCGGCTCGATCTTCGCCACCGGCGGGCTGCCGATGACATCGCGCTGGTTCTGGTACTGGTCGGCAAAGCCGCTCTGGCTCCAGGCGAACACCCGGATCTGCAGGTTGGCCGTTTCGCTGCCGCGGTTCTCCAGCCACAACGCGCTGGCCTGCTGATCGGCCTCCAGTACCGGGTCGATCGGCCAGATCAGCACCGAACTGGCGGCCTGGACCCTGGGTACAGCCGCCAACAGCCCCGCCAGGATCAGATAACCGGTCCCCCGCATGCCCTGCAAAGGTAAATGCATACTGCTACTCCTTGTCCGCCTGCCGGCTGGTTATGAATGCGCCCCATCACCACGACAGCTGCACCTGCAGCACATCGCTGTACGTCCCCCCAGGCTGATTGCCCGGCAACTGCACCTGCCCGTAGATCGGCAGGCTGATGTTATTGGCATCGCTGTAGGCCACGGCCACGCTCTGGCCTATCCCCAGGCTCTGGCTGTAGCCCGCATCGCGAAACAACTGATAGGCCACCCGCGCACTGCCGCTATTGAGCTGCATGTGCCGGCCGCTGCTGTTGTACTGGCCTCCGTCCACCGTCATGTTCAGGGTCACCCCCGGCGTGCACTGCAACTGCACGCCCCCGGTGAGCGCCACTCTGACCGTGCTGGTGGACAGCGCCGACTGGCTGCCGAAGGCCAGGCTGCCGTAGTTGCTGACGCCCCCCACCACCAGGCACCCGGCGGTGATGGTGGCGCTGACCTGGAAGCTCTGGCTGGTGGCCGCAGCGATCCACCCCGGCCAGGTACTCGCGCAGGCCAGGAGCAGCAGCGCACAAGCGTGGCTGGCCATGGCATCAGAAGGTCAGCTGCACGGACACCGTATCGGTGTAGGTGCCGGCCGGCAGCCCCGCCTTGCCCACCGCCTGGCCATAGAGGTTCACGGTCTGCGCCACCCCGGTGCTCGGCGCCAGGTTGATCACGCCGTTGATCGCCACAATCTGCGAATGCCCGGAGTCGGTGTACAGGTCATAGGGCACATAGTTGGCCACCCCGTCGAACAGCGCCCGGGTGCCACCGGTGGACTTGCCGTCGTTGGCGCCGCCCTGAATGGTCAGCGAGGGCGTGGTGCCACTGGAGCAGAGGATCGACAGCGCACCGCCACCGCCGCCCAGCACCTGGCCGGTGGCGGTGGTGAACAGGCTGTTGGTGGTGCCGAAGTTCAGGGCACCGAAGTTCAGGCCGGTGCTGCCACCGACGCCGTTGACCTGGCAACTGCTGGTGAGGATCAGGGTCGAGCTGATCTGCCCGGTGACGGTAGTCGCGGCATTGGCCGTGGTGGCCATGACCAGCCCCAGCAAAGGCCAGCCGATTCTGGATACAAGCGCGTGCATGGTGTGCGTCCTCTCATGGTTTACCAATCCAGCGTGATGGTCAGGGTGTCGGTGTAGACCCCTGCCGGAACCGCGCGGGTATTCGCGACCACAGAGCCGAACACCGGAATGGGAATCCGTCTGCCGCTGCTCACTGCGAAATTGCGCTGCTGGCCGATGCTGTAGCTGTCGCTACCGGAAGCATCGACGAACAATCGATAGGGAATGGTCTGGCGGCCATTGCTCAAGCGCCGGGTGGTGCCGTCGCCGTTGAGGCCGCCATTGATGGTCACGGTAAAGCCGGTGACCGAGGAATTGCAGGCCACCTGCAGCGGGCCGTCGGTGCCGTCGGTGAGGCTGGCCTTGATCGGGTTGACCCAGGTCGGTCCCTGCTGGCCGAAGTTGAGCATGCCCGGGTCGCCGATCGGGCTGGCGGACGGGTCGCCGCCGCTGCTGACCTGGCAGGCAGCGGTTATCACCAGGCGCGCCTGGATCTGCCCGCTGATCGCCGCCTGAGCGTCGTCAGCCAGCAGACACAGCGACCCCAGGGCGACAATCGTCCAGGTCCTGCCTTTCATCACAGCCATCCCAGTTCCATCAGGACTCCCACATGGGCCGTTCACCATGAACGGCCATCCCTGCTCTGCCCCGTTACCGGTGGCAGCATTCGTGCCCCCGGCCCTACCAGGTCAGGGTCACCTTCAACACATCGGAATAGCCCCCGGCCCGGGGAATCTCGGCCAGAGGTTCGATACGCCCGTACAAGGGCAGGTCCACCGTGCCGGAGTCCGGCACCCGGCCGCTGACCGGTACATTCACCGGCAGCGGAATCCGCCGGGCCGGGTCCTGGTAAAGGCGGTAGGGAATGGGTTTGCCAGCCTGAGTGTTGCTGGCCAGGTAGCGGACTTCACCGACGCCGCCGTGCAGGCCGCCATCAATGCGCATCTGATAAGGGGTATCGGGGTTGCATTCCAGGCGCGGCTGGCGGCTGCCGGGCAAGGCCGCCGACAGGGGCCCGGCCGGGTCGTCCAGGCGCGCGGTACTGCCGAAATCCAGGGTTCCGAGCTGCTCGATCCCCGCCTCGCGCTGTTGGCCGACCAATTGACAGCCACGCAGCACATCGACCCGGACCTGCACCTGCACCTGCAAGTCTGCGGCCCCTGCGGTCGCGCTAAGCAACGCGCTCATGACTGCCACACCCTTATATCCATTCAAGGCCTCAATCCTTATGAGGAGCATTCGCTGAAGTCAGGTTAGCAACCCGCGGGGAAACCGCCAGTTAGCGTATTAATCGCCCGGGGCGCGGTTACTGCACTGGAACGGCCGCTGCCATGCCTTTTCGAGATGACTGGCCGGGGCATTTTCTATTGGTTAAATTGGCGCGCCGCTCTTAAGGTGAGCGGCCTGGAACCATCGGGGTAATCAACATTGGCCGCTTTACCGCCAAAACCTGTACAGACTCGATCTCCCTGGCGTCGCCTGTTCGCCAGGGCCGCCCGCCGCCCGAGCGCCGCCGGCACGCTGATCCACGACTACTTTCGCCACAAGGCCCTGGAGCTGGGCTACACCCTGAGCCACGGCCAGTTGCAGGTGATCGAGCGCATGGAGCAACTGGCCGACGCCCTGGAGCAGGCCACGCCGCAGGCGCCGAGCCTGTACCTGTACGGCGCCGTGGGCCGGGGCAAGAGCTGGCTGCTGGACGGCTTCTTCCGCGCCCTGCCGATCGCTGAAAAACAGCGCCTGCACTTCCACGATTTCTTCGCCCAACTGCACCAGGGCATGTTTCGCCACCGGCAACAGGAAGATGCCCTGGAAACCACCCTGGACGAGCTGCTCCGTCAGTGCCGGGTCCTGTGTTTCGATGAGTTCCATGTCCACGACATCGGCGATGCGATGCTCATCACCCGGCTGTTCAAGGCCTTGTTCAAGCGCGGCATCGTGCTGCTGGTGACCTCCAACTACGCCCCCGAGGGCCTGCTGCCCAACCCGCTGTACCATGCTCGCTTCAAACCGGTGATCGAGCTGATCAACGCGCGCATGCAGGTCATGGAAGTCGGTGGTGCCGAGGATTACCGGGCCCACGCGCCAACCCACGAACAACAGGTCTTTACCCGGGGGCAATATGTCTGGCCCGGTACCGCGGCCCAGCGCCAGGCGCTCAAGCTGCCCGAACGCCATGCCCCGGCCGCACAGCTGCAAGTGGGCAGCCGCCAGCTGACCACCCGCCAGCGCCAGCAGCGCAGCATCCGCTTCGAGTTCAACGACCTGTGCGAGCAGCCCACGGCGGTCATGGACTACCTGGAACTGAGCCGCCAGTTCGACACCTGGATCATCGACGAACTGCCAGAACTGGGCGAATGCTCGATCGCCGCCCAGCAGCGTTTCATCAACCTGATCGACGTGCTCTACGACCAGGACAAGCGCCTGCTGCTGATCGGCCAGCGCCCGCTGGCCGACAGCCTGGGCGGCCACGCCATCGACCTGGCCCGCACCCGCAGCCGCCTCGGGCAGTTGCAGGAAATCGGCCCCGAGCACCCGCTTGAGCGAGTAGCCACATGAGTTCGATCAGCTTTTGCGAGCTGGTGTGCCTGCACCTGCAAGATTCAACCCTCCAGCACTCCCGGCTATTTGGCCTGGAGAGTTTCTCGGCCGCCGAACTGGCGGCCAAAGGCTATGAGCGGATCGGCGCGCCCCAGGACTTTCACCAGTACGAAAAAACCTGCACGACGCGCTACCACCAGCGAACCCTGGAGGTGCTGTTCAAGTGCTACTTCCTTGACCGGCAACTGGTCGGCAGTGGCTTCAGCCTGGCCCCCGGGGCCCGCCTGACGTCCGTGCTCAAGTACCGGAAACGCCTTGCCACCGAGCAAAACCTGCCCGCTTCGCCCTTGGCTTTCCATTTCTCGGACGACAAGCAGGAAGGCGCGGTGATTCTGGATGACCGGCACGTCATGCGTTTCAACCAATGGCGCCACCAGGGCGCCTACCTGCTTGCAACCCTGGAGAGCGACTTCGACCTGGAAAACCCGCTGGGCAGAGCGGCCACCGGGTCGGTAAAAAACACCCTGGAGCACCACAGCCTGGAGTCGATGCTGGCTGAAGCCGGGAACCCCAGGCACCCCGCAGCATTTCGTCGCTTGGCTGGAGCACTGCAAGATGCACGCATTTGACCGCAAGGAGATTTACCGACTGGCAGAGGCGCTCTTGCGCGCCATTGAAAATGCCCAGCCGGCGGCATTGGCGGCCGTTGGCGTGAGCCCGGCCATTTATGCAGAAATCCTCGAAGAGTTGCACCGCTCGGGAGAACAGCCCGGGGACCTGGCCCTGGCGCCCTATGATCGGGCCTTCCAGCCGGACCGCAGCGGCCGGGTCGCCCTGGACCTTTACCCGCTGGACAGCGAGCCAGGCACCATGAGACTGGCCTGCCAACTGTGGTGCAAAGGCCGCAAGACCGACCTCACCCTGATTGCCGACCACGTCCAGGGAGCGGGCGCGCTGACCTTCAGGCTGCTGGAAACCCAATAGCACTCATCCCATGGCCGCTCAGGCAGCAAAACCGGCCGTTCTGCTTTATCCTGCCCGCCCTTCTCCTTCTTTCGAGTGTTGACGCTGTTCATGGATACCCTTGCCCAACTGCGGGCCGGCCAATTGGCCGGCATCAAGCGCCTGGACCTGTCCTGCGGGCTGACCGAGTTCCCCCGGGAGATCTTCGACCTCGCCGAGTCCCTGGAAATCCTCAACCTCAGCGGCAACGCCCTGTGCAGCCTGCCCGAGGACCTGCACCGGCTCACTCGCCTGCGCATCCTGTTCTGCTCGGACAACCAGTTCAGTGAAGTGCCGGCCTGCCTCGGCCAGTGTGCGCAACTGAGCATGATCGGTTTCAAGGCCAACCGCATTGAACATGTACCGGCCGCCGCCCTGCCGCCGCAGTTGCGCTGGCTGATCCTCACCGACAACTGCATCAGCGAACTGCCGGAGGAACTGGGCAATCGTCCGCTGCTGCAAAAACTCATGCTCGCCGGCAACCGCCTGAGCCGCCTGCCCGAGAGCCTGAGCCAGTGCCACCGCCTGGAACTGCTGCGGATCGCCGCCAACCGCCTGACCGAGCTGCCGCCGTTCCTCCTGGCCCTGCCGCGCCTGACCTGGCTGGCCTACGCCGGCAACCCGCTGGAATCGGAAGCCGATGCCACGGCCCTGGAATCCACGCCGAGCATCCCCTGGAGCGAACTGACCCTGGAGCAACGCCTGGGGGAAGGCGCCTCGGGGGTGATTCACCAGGCGCAATGGCAGCCCGCCGGGCAACCGGCACGAGCGGTGGCGGTCAAGCTGTACAAGGGCGAGATGACCAGCGACGGCTCGCCGCTGCATGAAATGAACGCCTGCATCAGCGCCGGGCTGCACCCGAACCTGATCCGCGTCGAGGGCCGGATCCTCGACCATCCCCAGGGGCAGAGCGGCCTGGTGATGCAGTTGATCGACAAAAGTTTTGCCAACCTCGCGGCGTTGCCGAGCCTGGATTCCTGCTCCCGGGACATCTACCCGGACCAGGCCGGCTTCAACGCGGGCGTAACCTTGGGCATCGCCCGAGGCATTGCCTCGGTGGGCGCCCACCTGCACGCCCAGGGCATTACCCATGGCGACCTCTATGGCCACAACACCTTGTGGAACGCCCAGGGCGACTGCCTGCTGGGGGATTTTGGCGCGGCGTCCTTCCATGCCCAGGACGACACCGAGCAAAGCCGGGCGCTGCAACGCCTGGAAGTGCGGGCCTTCGGTATCTTGCTGGAGGAGTTGCTGGAGCGCGGGGATGGCTCGCTGAGCCTGGAACAGCGGCAGAAACTGGCGGCGCTGGTGCAACGCTGCTGCCAGCCCGAAGTGCTGGCGCGACCGGGTTTTGCTCAGGTCTGCGAGGAATTGGCGGGGCTTTGAAAAAAGCCTCAAAGGCCAGCCGGCTCCTACACCCTCCGGTAGGAGCCGGCTGGCCGGCGAATCGCGGTCTTAGCCCGCCAGGCCGACGAACATGTCCTGCACGTCGTCATGGTTGTCCAGGCCTTCGAGGAACGCCTCGACTTCAGCCATCTGCTCATCGCTCAGGCCGCTGACCGGGTTCTTCGGCTGGTAGCCGAGCTTGGCCGACAGCACGGTGAAACCTTGTTCTGGCAATGCCTTCTGCACCGCATCCAGGTCCGCAGGTTCGGTCAGGAACAGAGTCGCGCCCTCTTCGCCCGGCTCGAAATCCTGGGCACCGGCCTCGATGGCCGCCAGTTCCGGATCGGCGTCCGGGCTGTCCGGCGAGGCTTCGATCATGCCCACGTGGTTGAAGTCCCAGGACACCGAGCCCGAGGCACCCAGTTGGCCCTTGCGGAAGGCCACGCGGATTTCCGCCACGGTGCGGTTGATGTTGTCGGTCACGCACTCAACGATCAACGGCACCTGGTGCGGGGCGAAACCTTCGTAGGTCACGCGGTGGTACTGCACGGTCTCGCCCAGTTGGCCCGAGCCTTTCTTGATCGCGCGTTCCAGGGTCTCGCGGGGCATCGAGGCCTTTTTCGCTTGCTCGACCACCAGCCGCAGGTGGGCGTTGGTGGCGGTGTCAGCGCCGTTACGTGCGGCGATAGTGATCTCTTTCACCAGCTTGCCGAAGATCTTGCCCTTGGCATTGGCTGCTGCTTCTTTGTGTTTAACCTTCCACTGTGCGCCCATTACTCACTCTCTTGATCGATGGCGTCGAGTTGGATTTGGCCGACGCGATGGGCAAGTTTATACGTCCTCAAGGCCCTGATCGACCAAAAACTCAGTGGCCGCCAGGCTTCAGCCCTTGTCGGCCTTGCCGGCCGCCGCCGCGAAGCGCGCCAGGCGCACATCCAGACGACGCGGTCGGCGCTCCTGATCTTCGGCCCGCTCCTTGCGGCGGATGGCATTGCGCACCATCAGCGAGCCCAGGTAGCGGATCGGTTCCGGGGGGAAATAACCCAGGGGGCCGTTGACCAGCGGCGAGCGGGTCCAGGGGTTGTCCAGCCCCTGGACCAGGGACGCGAGGATCTGCCCGCCCATGTGGCAGGGGCCGACGCCGCTGCCGGAATAGCCGAACCCGTAGAACACATTGCCCGCGCGGCTCATCTGGCCGAAGAACGGCAGGCCGGTGACCGAGCGATCCGAGGGGCCATTCCAGGTGGCCGCCACCGGCACCTCGGCAAAGGCCGGGAAGAACTGCCCCAGGCTGCGCTGGAGCAGCCCGGCGTAGGGCGACGGCTGGTCGAACACCGGCAGCATCCGCCCGCCGTAGGCGAAGGTATTGCCGCCCTTGCCGAGCATGATCCGGCCGTCCGGGGTGTTGTGGTAGTAGTGCACGAAAATCCGTGAGTCGAGCACCGTCACCCCGCTGGTCAGGCCGATCTGCTGCAACAGTTGCGGGCGCGGCTCGGTGATCAGCATGTCGCTGGAGACAATCGCCACGCTGCGCTCGAACTGCGGGAAGGCTCGGGCCATCCAGGCATTCATCGCCAGTACCACCCGCTCGGCGCGGATCTGCCCGGTTGCGGTACGCAGCAGCGCCGGACGGCCCTCCTCCAGGCCGGTCATGGCGCTGTTCTCGTGGATTCTCACCCCCAGTTGCAAGGCCACTCTGCGCAACCCGCGCACCAGCAACCCGGGCTGTACGCTGGCGGCGGCCGGGGAGTACCAGCCCTCCAGGTGCTGGCTGGAACCGGCCATGCGCTGCACCTCGGCCAATGGCCGTTTCTCGAAGGAGTTGATGCCCCGTCGCTCCAGCGCGGCAATCACGCCATCGGTGGAGCCGACCTGGGCCGGGTTGGTGGCCGTGTACAAAGTACCGTCGAGGCGGTACTGGGCATCCACCCCGTAACGCTCGCAGAAGGCGCCGATGGCATAGATGCTCTGCTCGGATTCCTTGACCAGGCGCACCGCCTCCTCGACCCCGAACAGCCGCTCCAGGGTGAAGTACTTGGCCGACCAGGACAGCGCACAGCCGCCGTTGCGCCCACTGGCACCGGCGCCGCAGATATCCGCCTCGATCAGCAGTACGTCGAGCCCGGGGTTCTGCTCCTTGAGCATGATGGCGGTCCACAGCCCGGTGTAGCCGCCGCCGACAATCGCCACCTGGCAGGTGGTGTCGCCCGACAAGGGCGGGCACGCCGCTGAGGGTTGCTGTTGCAGGGCCTGTTCCAGCCAGAAAGGTCGCATGGTGAATCTCCAGGTAAAAAACGGCGAGTGGGTCCTCTGGCAAGCCAGCGCCTACAAGACTTCGCAGGAGCCGGCTTGCCGGCGAAGAGGCCCGAAAGTCAGGTACGCAGCGGTTTGATCAACAAAGGTCCATTGGGCACCAGGGCGCACACCGGCTCGAGCCCAGTGGGCCGGCTGTTCCAGTACGGCACCAGCACCAGGGCCGAGACCAGGGCGCAGGCGGCAAACACGATGAACACCGTGACCGTGTCGAAATAACCCGGCAGCAGGCCACCCAGCACCGCGCCCACCGAGCCGCAGCCATTGACGAAACCGGCCGCGGTGGCCCCGGCCTTGGCCGAGCCGAAGTCGATGGCTGCTGCGCCGCAGATCATCGAGTCCGGCCCGTACAGGGTCAGGCCCATGAAAAACAGCAGGGCCATCACCAGCACTACGCTGCCGGTATGCAGAACGCCCATGAACAGCGCCAGGGACACCGTCAGCGCCAGCAGACTGATGACACAGGCCGGCATGCGCCGGGCGCCGAACAGCTTGTCCGAGGCCAGGCCGATCATCACCGGCCCCAGCAGCCCGGCCAGTTCAAAGCTGGTGGGCACGATCGCCGCCCCCACCTTGCCCACCGACGGCATCTGTTCGTAGACGATCACCGGCCCCCACAGCAGGATCGCGTAGCGCGCCGGCTTGAGCAGGAAGTACGACAGCCCGAGGATCAGCACCGTGCGGTTGCGCAGGATCTCGCGCAGCGGTTCCCAGACGCTCATGCGCCGTTCGGCGGCGTCTTCTTCGGCGCTCTGCGGGGGCAACGGCTCCACGGCCGGCAGGCCCACGTCCTCCGGGGTATTGCGCTGGAAGATGAAGAACAGCACCGCGGTCAGGCCCACCACCACCGCACTGGAAATGAACGCTGCGTGCCAGGTGCCGATCAGCGTATAGGCCCACCAGCCGGCAAAGGGCGAGGCCACCAGGCCGCCGAAGGCATAGCAGGAGCTCCACAGCCCCAGCACCCTGCCGCGCTGCACGGCGGGAAAGAAACTGCCGATGTTCTTGCACAGCCCCGACCAGCCGGTGGATTGCGCCAGCCCCTGGATCAGCATGCAGGTGGCAAACACCGGCAAGGTGGCGAAGCTGCCCATCACCAGGGCCGCAGCGGCGGAAATCAGCAGGCCGCCGAGCACCACCACCCGCGGGCCGAAGCGGTCGGCGAAGATCCCCCAGGTGAACTGCCCCACGGCGTAGGCCGCCAGATAGATGGCGTCGAGGTTGGCCATGGCCATCTTGTCGAGGGTGAAGTCGGGATCGTCGGCAATCCCCAGTTTGGCGACGGAAAAGGCTTTGCGGGTGAAGTAGAACGCCGCGTAGGCGATCCAGGTGATGGCGAAAATCTGCACGCGCCAACGTTTGATGGTGCCGATCTGCTTGTTCATTGTGGTTCTGACCTCAGGGTGAGTGTGCCGGCAGGATGCGAAGCAAACGCCTGTGTTTTTTATTCTTGAGCACTGCAGCAAGGCCCTCGCGGCGGGCGCTGCTGGTCAGATGAGTCCTGTTGCCGGCCCGTTTCGGGACCGAAGCTGCACGCACAGGCATCAGGGCCCGGTGCCGGTCGACCGACCGGTCACGGGGCTTGCAGGGATGGAAGCAATTACTGACTAATAAATGAAATCGATTTATCGTATTTCAAATATAAGCTCAGCTTGTAAGAGGATTGGCCCATGTCGGTTTCCCACGCCCAATTGAAAGCCTTCCACGCCGTGGCGGTGCACGGCAGCTTCACCCGGGCCGCCGAACGCCTGTACCTGACGCAGCCGGCGATTTCCGACCAGGTGCGCAAGCTCGAAGAGCGCTTCGGGGTGCTGCTGTTTCATCGCAACAAGCGCTCGGTGCGCCTGACCGACCTGGGCGAGCGCCTGCTGGCCATCACCCAGCGCCTGTTCGTGGTGGAGGCCGAAGCCAAGGAGCTGCTGCAAGAGTCCCGGGCCTTGCAGACCGGCAGCCTGGTACTGGCGGTGGATGCTCCGGTACATGTGCTGCCGCAGATCGCCCGGTTCTGCGAGCTGTACCCCGGGATCAATGTGAAGATCGAAACCGGCAACACCGATGAGTCGCTGCTGCGCCTGTTCAATTACCAGGCCGACCTGGCTCTGCTGGGGCGGGCGGTGGACGACGAGCGCCTGCTGTCTCTGACCCTGCGCAACGACCCGATGGTGGCGTTCGTCTCCCGCCACCACCCTTGGGCCGGCCGCCAGTCCATCTGCCTCGCCGACCTGGACGACACGCCCCTGGTACTGCGGGAGGTCGGCTCGGTGACCCGCCAGACCCTGGAAGAGGAAATGAACCGCGCCGGCCTGCGCATCCGCCCGACCATCCAGGTGGAAGGCCGCGAAGCCGCGCGTGAAGCGGTGGTGGTGGGCATTGGCGTGGGCGTGGTCTCGGCGGCGGAGTTCGGCGCCGACGCCCGGGTCTGCGCCCTGCCGATCGTCGACTGCCAGCGGCGCCTGACCGAAACCCTGGTGTGCCTGCGCGAACAGAGTTCACGACGGATCGTCGCCACCTTCCTCGACCTGGTACGCGAAAGCCTGGCCTCCCCCACCGCCCCGTAGGAGCCGGCTTGCCGGCGAAAGCGATCCCCCAGGCACCACCACCGTAGGAGCCGGCTTTCCGGCGAAAGCAATCTCCCAGACACCGCCACCGTAGGAGCCGGCTTGCCGGCGAAGGCGATCTCCCAGACACCGCCACCGTAGGAGCCGGCTTGCCGGCGAAAGCAATCTCCCAGACACCGCCACCGTAGGAGCCGGCTTGCCGGCGAAGGCGATCCCCCAGGCGCCGCTACCGTAGGAGCCAGCTTGCCGGCGAAAGCGATCCCCCAGGCACCGCCGCCGCAGGAGCCGGCTTTCCGGCGAAGGCGATCTTTCGGGCCTCTTCGCTGGCAAGCCAGCTCCTACAAGAGTGAAGGCGGGCTCAGGCTGGAGCCAGGGCGAAAAACGCCTGGATCAGGCGCAGATCACGACGCCGTTCCACGCAGCCGATCATGTGCCGGTTGACCAGCCCCGCACCGCGGATCGGCACCGTGCGCACCCGCGGGTCGTGGCCCACCTCCACCGAACTGACAATGCCAACCCCCAGGTGCGCCGCCACCGCCTCGGTCACCGCTTCGCGGCTGTCCAGCTCCAGCAGCACCCGGGGCTGGACCCTGGCCAGCACGCAGGCCTCGTCGAAGGTGCGGCGGGTAATCGAGCTCGGCTCGCGCAGCACCATGATCACCTGGTCCAGTTGCTCGATGGCAATGCCCTCGGCCAGTTCCAACCAGGGATGCCCCTGAGGCACCAGCGCGCACATCCGCGACTCCCCCAGGCTTTGCAGGTGCAGGCCCTTGCGCGGCTCGACCTCGGTCAGCACTGCCACGTCGGCATGCTCGGACAACAGCGCCGCCAGGGTTTCCTGGGCGTTGCCCAGGCGCAGGTTGACCGTGACCCCCGGGTAGCGCGCCCGCAGGCTGGCAAGCATCGGCATGACCAGGTGCGGGCCGTCCGCCGCCACCTCCAGGCGCCCGGTCAATAGCTGCCGATTGGCCTCGAGCATTGCCTGGGCCTCTTCCGCCAGGCCGAACATGGCTCGGGTGATCGCCGCCAGCTTGATGCCTTCCTCGGTCAGCTCCACCCGGCGCGCGGTGCGGCGCAACAGGGTGATCTGGTAATGCTCCTCCAGGGCCTTGATGTGCCCGGTCACCGCCGGCTGGCTGATGAACAGCCGCCCGGCGGCCCGGGTAAAGCTGCCTTCCCGGGCCACGGCGTCAAATGCGCGGAGTTGAAACAGGTTCATAGCTATCGGCCTCACTGATGACTGGCATAACAACAAACAATTTGATTGATGACAAGGCAAACTGCAATTTAGTCCCCGTAGCGTCATCCCCACCTTTTCGAGGACACAGCATGAGCATCGCCGAGCCAATCCTGCTTACCCCCGGCCCCCTGACCACGTCTGCCCGCACCCGCCAGGCGATGCTGGTCGACTGGGGTTCGTGGGATGACCGCTTCAACCAACTGACCGCCAGCCTGTGCCAACAGCTGCTGGCCATTGTCGACGGCGCCGACACTCACCACTGCGTGCCCCTGCAAGGCAGCGGCACCTTCGCCGTGGAAGCGGCGATCGGCACCCTGGTGCCCCGCGACGGCAAGGTTCTGGTTCTGATCAACGGTGCCTATGGCAAACGCCTGGCGAAGATCTGCGAAGTGCTCGGCCGCGACTTCAGCACCTTTGAAACCGCCGAGGACCAGCCCACTACCGCCGCCGATGTCGAAGGCCTGCTCAAAGCCGACAACGCCATTACCCATGTGGCACTGATCCACTGCGAAACCAGCACCGGCATCCTCAACCCGCTGCCGGAGATCGCTCAGGTCGTCGCCCGTCATGGCAAACGCCTGATCATCGATGCCATGAGCTCCTTCGGCGCCCTGCCCATCGATGCCCGGGAAATCCCCTTCGATGCGTTGATCGCCGCCTCCGGCAAATGCCTGGAAGGCGTGCCGGGCATGGGCTTCGTCTTCGCCCGCAAGGACGCCCTGGCCCAGGCGGCGGGCAACGCCCACTCCCTGGCCATGGACCTCTACGACCAGCACGCCTACATGGCCAAGACCGGCCAGTGGCGCTTCACCCCACCGACCCACGTGGTCGCCGCGCTGCATGAAGCCCTGCTGCAATACACCGAGGAAGGTGGCCTGCCGGCGCGCCATGCACGCTACGCCGACAACTGCCAGACACTGCTCGATGGCATGGGCGCACTGGGCCTGCGCAGTTTTCTGCCGCCAGCGATCCAGGCGCCGATCATCGTCACCTTCCACGCCCCGCAAGATCCGCGCTACCAGTTCAAGGATTTCTACGAGCGGGTCAAGGCCAAGGGTTTCATCCTCTACCCGGGCAAGCTGACCCAGGTCGAAACCTTTCGCGTAGGCTGCATCGGCCATGTCGACCGCCGCGGCATGCAGGCTGCCGTCACCGCCATTGCCCAGGTGCTGCAAGAGATGGAAGTCCTCGATATCTGACTCCCCACCGAGCCTGGAGGAGCGAGCTTGCTCGCGAATCAGGCGACGCGATCCCGAACCTTTTTTTGCGAGCAAGCTCGCTCCTACACAGGCATCGAAACCATGAACTACAGCAACCCTTCTCAGCTGCAAGCGGCGATCCTCGACTGGGCCGGCACCGTGGTCGACTTCGGCTCCTTCGCCCCGACCCAGATCTTTGTCGAAGCCTTCGCCGAGTTCGATGTGCAGGTGTCCATCGAAGAAGCTCGCGGCCCCATGGGCATGGGCAAGTGGGACCACATCCGCACCCTGTGCAACCTGCCGGAGGTGGCCGAGCGCTACCGCAAGGTCTTCGGCCGCACCCCGACTGACGCCGACGTGACCGCCATCTACGAACGCTTCATGCCGTTGCAGATCGAGAAGATCGCCGAGCACTCGGCACTGATCCCCGGCGCCCTGGAGGTGATCACCAAACTGCGCGAACAGGGGATCAAGATCGGCTCGTGCTCCGGCTATCCCAAGCAGGTGATGGACAAGGTGGTAGCCCTGGCTGCCTCCAACGGTTACATCGCCGATCACGTGGTGGCCACCGACGAAGTGCCCAACGGCCGCCCATGGCCGGCCCAGGCCCTGGCCAACGTGATCGCCCTGGGCATTGACGACGTGGCCGCCTGCGTGAAGATCGACGACACCGTGCCGGGCATTCTCGAAGGCCGCCGCGCCGGCATGTGGACCGTGGCGCTGACCTGCTCGGGCAACGCCCTGGGCCTGACCTACGAAGGCTACCGGGCCCTGGCCAGCGACACCCTGGCCAGCGAGCGCAAGCGCATCCACAAGCTGTTCGAGGCGTCGCGCCCGCACTACCTGATCGACACCATCGCCGACCTGCCCCAGGTGATTGCCGACATCAACCAGCGCCTGGCCCGGGGGGAAATGCCCCAGGGCAACTGATTCAGGCCCAGGGCAACAACAAAAACGGCGGTGCCTTCGGGGCCGCCGTTTTTTTATACCCACCCACCGCCCCAGCGCTGCGCAGGGATGCAATAAAAGCCGCCACAGCCCCAGGCAGACCGGCATAAAGCGGATTACAGTTAAAGCACTCCGTCGCTCAAGAACGGAGGCTTCAGACCTGATGACCGAGGATGTCCGGTATGCCCTGGAAAAACACTGAGTCTCGCTACAGCACCATGACGATCGCCCTGCACTGGTTGATGCTGGTGCTACTGGCCGTGGTTTATGCCTGTATCGAATTTCGCGGCATCTTTCCCAAAGGCAGCGGTGGGCGCACGCTGATTGTCGAAGCCCACTTCATGCTCGGCCTGACAGTGTTTGCGCTGGTCTGGCTGCGTCTGTTCGCTCGTGCCCAGGGCGTAGCGCCGAAGATCCTGCCCACCCCGCCCCACTGGCAACGGCTGCTGTCGACCCTGATGCACTGGGCGCTGTATCTGTTCATGATCGCCATGCCGATCCTCGGCTGGCTGACCACCAGCGCCAAAGGACATCAGGTGATGTTCTACGGGCTCGATCTGCCACTGCTGCTGGCGGAGGACAAGGCTCTGGCCAAGCAGCTGCAGAGCTGGCACGAACTGTTGGGCACTGTCGGCTACTGGCTTATTGGCCTGCATGCCCTGGCCGGGGTCTATCACCACTACGTGATGCGCGACAACACCCTGCAGCGGATGTGGCGCAGGCGCGGTCAAGCCTGAGCCAATAACCCACGGCGGCCCTGCAGGCCGCCGGTATGGACGAAGATCCAGCGGCTGCCCCGGGCAATCCGTCCGGCCAGGACCTGCTCATGCAGGGCCAGCAGCGCCTTGCCGGTGTACAGCGGCTCCAACGGCACCGCGCACTGTTGCTCGCTGCTGCGGATAAACGCCAGGAGCGGCTCGTCGACCTTGGCAAAACCGCCACGGCTGGCATCCAGCAACTGGTAACCCTGCGCCGGCCGGCCGGCGGCCCTGAGAATACTCTCAACCTGCTGGGCCACCCCATGATCGTCCGGCACCGCCAGCGCGCCATGCACCGGGTGCGCGCCATCTTCCGCCAGCACCAGCCCGGCCAGCGTCGTGCCGGTGCCGGCGGCCAGCCACCAGCCGTGATAGTCATCCCAGCCAAGGGCCGACAACTGCTGTTGCACCTGATCACGCAATGGCAGGCAGCCCAGGGCACCGGGCAAACCGCCGCCGCCCTCGGGCACCGGATGCAAGTGCGGGTACTGCGCCTGCCAGGGCCCCCAGAATCCGGCCTCGTGGCGAGCTCGATAGCCGCCGTAACCCAGCCAGTGCAATTGCATGCCGAAGCGTTGCAGGTCGAGCACGGTCGGCGTGTCCTGGGGATGGCCGCGCAACAACCCGACCGTGGGAAAGGCGAAGCGCTGGCCAGCGGCGGCCAGGGCATGCAGGTGATTGGAATGCGCCCCGCCAAGGCTGATGATGCCCTGGGCACCGGCCTGCTGCGCCGCCGCCAGGTGTTGCACCAGCTTGAACCACTTGTTGCCGGAAATCAGTGGATCGATCAGGTCCAGGCGCAGCAGTGCCACCTCGACGCCGGCCTGGCACAGCCAGTCCAGCTCCAGCCGGTGCAGCGGTGCATGAGGGAGCCAAGCAAAGGAATCAGGAAAGGACATCGACACACTACTAGGGGCAAAGGAGTGCCAGTGTAACCACAGCGGCAAGGGGCCAGCCAGGAGCGGCAAGCAGCGATCGCGGCACTGGGAACGGCAAGGCTGGAGGCCCAGGAAAGGGCAGAGCCCAGGCAGTGAAGCGAACGCCCGAAACCTGTTCGGGACCGTTCCACCTGGCTCCTGCCATGTCCGGAATGGTGCGCAGACGCTCATTCGACAGGCGCCTGAACGGCGCCTTTGCAGCCGTTTCCCGCCCTGTTCAGAGGATCGTGAACAGGGCGAATCAGCGCCCGATTACAACTCGGCCGCCAGGCGCGAGCCCTGGTTGATGGCCCGCTTGGCGTCCAGCTCGGCCGCCACATCGGCGCCGCCGATCAGGTGCACGTTCTGTCCTGCGGCCACCAGCCCATCCTGCAGTTCGCGCAGCGGGTCCTGCCCGGCGCAAATGACGATGTTGTCCACTGCCAGCACCTGGGGTTCGCCAGCCTCACCAATGCGAATGTGCAAACCGGCATCGTCGATCTTCAGGTATTCGACACTGTTGAGCATCTGCACCTGCTTGTTCTTCAACCCGGTGCGGTGGATCCACCCAGTGGTCTTGCCCAGGCCGTCGCCGACCTTGGTCTTCTTGCGTTGCAGCAGGAACACCTGGCGCGCCGGCGCATGGGGTTCGGCCTTGATCCCGGCCACACCGCCGCGGGCTTCAAGCTGGGTGTCGATGCCCCACTCCTTCCAGAACGCTTCACGATCCTGGCTGGTGGCCACGCCCTGGTGTACCAGGAACTCGGATACGTCGAAGCCGATACCGCCGGCGCCGATCACCGCCACGCTCTTGCCCACCGGTTTGCGCTGCAGCAGCACGTCCAGGTAGCTCAGGACCTTGGGATTCTCCACCCCGGGAATCGCCGGCACGCGTGGCGCGATGCCGGTGGCCAGGATGATTTCATCAAAACCGCCGGCCACCAGTTGCTCCACGTCCACCCGGGTGTCGAGGCACAGTTCGACGTGGCTGGTCTGCAGCTTGCGCTTGAAATAGCGCAGGGTCTCGAAGAACTCCTCCTTACCCGGCACCCGCTTGGCAACATTGAACTGGCCGCCGATTTCACTGGCGGAATCGAACAGGGTCACCTGGTGCCCGCGCTCGGCGGCCACGGTGGCGGCAGACAGCCCGGCCGGGCCGGCGCCGACCACGGCGATCTTCTTGATCTGCTTGACCGGCAGGTAGTTCAGCTCGGTTTCGTGGCAGGCACGGGGGTTGACCAGGCAACTGGTCAGCTTGCCGCCGAAGGTGTGGTCCAGGCACGCCTGGTTGCAGCCGATGCAGGTGTTGATCTCGTCCGCACGCCCTTCGGCGGCCTTGTTGACGAAGTCCGGGTCGGCCAGGAAGGGCCGGGCCATGGAGACCATGTCGGCATCGCCTTCAGCGAGGATCTGCTCGGCGACTTCCGGGGTGTTGATGCGGTTGGTGGTGATCAGCGGAATGCTCACCGAGCCCCGCAGCTTGGCCGTGACCTTGCTGAACGCGGCACGCGGCACCTTGGTGGCAATGGTCGGGATCCGCGCTTCGTGCCAGCCGATCCCGGTGTTGATCAGGGTCGCACCGGCCTGCTCGATGGCCTGGGCCAACTGCACGATCTCTTCCCAGGTGCTGCCGCCTTCCACCAGGTCGAGCATCGACAGGCGGAAGATGATGATGAAGTTCGGACCCACGGCCTCACGCACCCGGCGGACAATCTCCACTGGCAGGCGCATGCGGTTTTCATAGCTGCCGCCCCAACGGTCGGTACGGTGGTTGGTGTGGGCGGCCAGGAACTGGTTAATGAAATAACCTTCCGAGCCCATGATCTCGACACCGTCGTACTCGGCCTTCTGCGCCAGGGTCGAGCAGGTGACGAAATCACGGATCTGCTTCTCGATGCCTTCCTCGTCCAGCTCCTTGGGCTTGAACGGGTTGATCGGCGCCTGGATCGCGCTCGGAGCGACCTGCTTGGGGCTATAGGCGTAGCGCCCGGCATGAAGGATCTGCATGCAGATCTTGCCGCCGGCCTCGTGCACCGCGCGGGTCACGATCTGGTGCTTGAGGGCCTCTTCCTCGGTGGTCAGCTTGGCCGCGCCGGAGTAGACCCCGCCCTCGTCGTTAGGACCAATGCCGCCGGTGACCATCAGGCCCACGCCGCCCCGCGCGCGCTCGGCAAAGTACGCCGCCATGCGTTCGAAGCCGCCGGGCTTCTCTTCCAGGCCGGTGTGCATCGAGCCCATCAGGGTGCGGTTGCGCAAGGTGGTGAACCCCAGGTCGAGGGGGGCCAGCAGGTGCGGGTAAGGTGCGGCAGCCATGGTGTCACTCCAGATCGGGCAATCACGGAAAAATGCGGAAGCTCTGCGGCTTCCATCAGTAGTGCTGCAAAGACTAAGAGCACATCACCCGAGGCTCAATGACCGTAACTGACAACTTGATGACCAAAACGCACAGCCCTTGACCGCAACGACCTCAGCGCCAGGGGAGGTACAGCCAGGTTATCGGCCTCCATGCAGGACACCGATCAATGGCAGCAGAGTGCAGGCTTCAACGGTACAAACCGGGAGCCTGATGCAGCCTCGCCGCGACCGCGAAGACACCCCTCGTGGCCACGGCGCAGCACTGCAACCTCTAGAGCGCCGCGTACGCCAGTTCGGCCAGTTCCCGCGCACGAGGGTCGATCATCATGTGACGGCCCGAGGTGGTGGTGACAAAACCAAAGCTCACATCGCGATCGGGGTCAGCGAAACTGATAGGCCCCCCCAGCCCGATATGACCAAAGGTATTGGGTCCCATGCCATGGGAAGCCGCCGGGTCGTCCGGCTGCTCCATCATGCAGCCCAGCCCGTAGCGCATGGGTCGCATCCAGATGCGGTCCATGCCATTGCTGTGCTCACGGGTGAACTCACTCAGCAACTCAGGCCCGATCAGCCGCCCACCCAACAGCGCGCTATAAAAACCGGCCAGGCCGTGGGCTGTGCCGTATCCACTCACGCCGGGTTGCTGATAGCCCCACCAGCGAGGATCGGAGGTTCTTTTGGGCACCATGCCCGGATTGGTGAAGGCCAATGTCGCCACATGGGATGGCTGGCTGATCAGCACTTGGCGTAAATCCTCCGCATAGCGATCCCCTACCCGGCCTTTGGAATCGCCATAGTGGGCGATGCGATGAAAGTGCTGCTCATCCACTCCAAGATGCACATCCAGCTCATTGGGTTGCGAGATCTCCTCATGGATAAAGGTGCAAGGATCCCGACCGTCGGCCCGACGGATCATCTCGCCAACTATCCAGCCGTAGACGGTGGTGGCATACCCCATGTCCGTCCCCGGCTCCCACCACAATGGCTCCGCCGCCAGGACTTCAGTCATGTGCTCCCAGTCATACATCTTGGCGTTATGGTTTGGCGCTCGAAGTGCGGGAATGCCCGAAGTGTGAGCCATGACCTGGCGCAGGGTGACCTGGCCTTTGCCGCCCTGAGCGAACTCAGGCCAGTAATGGGCCACCGGTTTATCCAGGTCCAGCTTACCCTCCTCCACCAACATCAGCAGCGCTACCGCAGCAAAGGGTTTTACCGTGCAGAAGGTATTGCCCAGGGTATCGCGGTCCCAGGGTTTTTCGCCCTGCGGATCTGCCACACCGGCCCATAAGTCGACAACCGTCTCGCCGCCGACTTGTATGCAAACCGCCCCACCAAACTCATGGGGATCATCGAACATTGCTTCAAAAGCGCGTTGAACGGCTTCGAACCCATTAGCACACGTCCCTTTTGCTTCCATTACCAAGACTCCATTCGTTTAAAATACCGACCCAGGCTGTAACTCTCATCCACAATAAAACTGACTGCTGGCCTTCGAGTCATATGGATACAGGCAAATCGCGCCCAGGAATTAGCCCGCCTCCTGTATTACAAGGAAGCTCGCCCCAACCATTAATATGCTGTTGTGTATTACAAGCTGACTCAGCCTCTTGACGAGAACTGGGTAGTATTCATCGCAAAACGATTTGCGCGTCGATAAGTTCCGAGGTCATTAAACCTGACCCCCGCCTCCGCCATAACTTTATGAGCATAGGGCGCTGTCATCTGGCGTAAATAGAAAGGATCCCTCACCACAAAGTGGTGAATACTGTGAGTACTGCCAAAGTTGAAACAGAACAACTGGAACGGCCACAACAACCAATGGTTCATCACTTGAGTCTGCTGCAGCACATTTCGCGGCATGACATCACCGTAGTAGTGCATGTTGGAGCTGATGAAATACAGACAGAATTGCCGAATCATATTGGGTGCAACAACAATGACCACTGCGCTATCGACTACATTCATCACCTGCAAGGTCGCGGCTGAAATATGCAGGTCCATGCCCAGCAACGGCGCGGCCAAGGTGTATAAGTGATAACCCAGGAATACGTACCAGCACCCCCAGTACAAAAACCCCAGAGGCGTATTGAGGCGAATAATCTTGCCTAGCAGATGCATCTTTTGCCGCCAACCCGGGGCACGCACGGCATTCGCAAAGCCAAACAGGAAACCATCCACCAGCTTCAGCAACCGCAGCAGGCCCCAGGGGTTGCCGCTGGTGGTGATCCAGGCTTCGACATCGGTACTGGTTCCCGACTCCTTGTGATGATGAAAGTGCAGATTGCGCCGAACCCAGGGGCTGGGCATCCCCGGGCGGGCCAGCCAGCACAGCAGCATCATGAAGTTGTGCGCCAAAGGCTGCTTTCTGAAATACAACCGGTGAATCAGATCATGTTCAAGTTCATGAATGAACGATGTCATTAATGCGTTCACCAGAATACATAACCAGGCCGGTATGATGCCTTTCACATACAGACTGCCGGAGACCAGCATCCCGAGTATCGAAAAAGCCATGACACTTGAACCAATGGCATTTTGATAACTCAAGATCGGATAGCGCTTTCGCAAGTCGTTACTGTGTTCGGTGATTTTCCTGCTGACCTCTTCACTTAGTTGCTGATCGGTCATTGGATGATCACCGTCATACTCTTTTTCTAAGAGATTCATCATTTCATCCTCTTGAATAAAATGGCTGGGAACGAGCTCGATTAGGGAAGCACAGCTTAATGGCAAAAAAAATTAAAGGCCCGGAAATAACGTTACACCTGCTAAGCGGCGGCCTGACCCGCCAGATAAAACTACATCTGTTATGAATGACCAGCCAGTCTAAACCCGCACTATAAAGTCCAGGAAAACTCGACACTTACGTCAATTAACCGAAAACTTTCAAAGCAACTTTCTCTAAAAAGTCACATCCCACACTACTTTTAAGCTCAATAAGAAAATGTGGAACAGGAATAACCCCGTAGAATCCGTAACATCACACTAGATACCGTCAGAACCCGAACCCAATGTGGAATACCTCGCTGGACGGGTTATTCGCTGCGCCTGTGCCCCCAGGAAAGACTGCCGGCATCCCAGGCCTGGTTTTCCTGCGCCGACCAGCAGCAGAAAGGGCCCAGGTGGCCAGCAACACCGACCTCGATCAACCTGACGGCGAAAACCCGGCGCATTGCTGAAAAACTTGCCATTTCAGCCAAAAAACGTTCTAACATGTTGTTTTGCTGTACCTTTGGTACAGATTTCAGAGAAATGTCACGATCCAGCACTCGGCCGCTGACTGTTTTCCCATGCGCAAACTTCTCTACACCATCCTCACCCTGGCCTTGCTCGCCGCCCTCACCAGTTACGGAGTCTGGACCCGCGACCGCCCAGGGGCGCACTACCTGTCGGACCTGCGCATCCAGCTCGCCGTCGACCAGGGAGTGCCTGCCGATCACGGCAACCTGCTGGCGATTCAGCCAGAGCTGTTCCCCACCGACTACCAAAGCACCGAGCGCCTGCATCGCAAGCTCGCGGCCTACCTGCAACAGGCCCGTGACCAGGGCCTGGTGAATGACAAGACCATCGTCGTGCTGCCGGAACACGTTGGCACCTGGCTGATGGTCAGTGGCGAAAAGAACGAGCTGTACCAGGCCACCTCCCTGAAAGAAGCGATGAACTGGCTGGCGGTGAGCAACCCGCTGCCGTTCCTCAAGGCATTGCTCATGGCCAAGGGTGACAGCCGCCTGGACGACGCACACCTGCGCATGAAGGCGAAAAAGATGGCCAAGGACTACCAACAGCTGTTTGGCGGCCTGGCCAAGGAGTTCCATGTAACCCTGGTGGCCGGCTCGATCATCCTGCCGGAACCCAGCGTCAGCCAGGGCAACCTGCAAATCGGCAGCGGCGCCCTGTACAACAGCAGCCTGGTATTTGGCAGCGATGGCCTGCCGATCGGCCAGCCTCAGCGCCAGATCTACCCGACCTACGCCGAAAGTGGCTACGTACAAGGGGATGCCAAGCAAACGGTGCAGGTCATCGATACCCCGGCAGGCCGCCTTGGGGTGCTGATCGGCAGCGACAGCTGGTACCCGGCCAACTACCGCAAGCTCGACGAACAGAACGCCCAGTTGATAGCGGTACCGGCCTTTATCCTCGGCAAGGACAGCTGGGACAAACCTTGGCGCGGCTTCAAGAGCATTACCACTCCCAGCGAAGTCAGCCTCAAGCCCGAGGAAGCCAGCGAGGGCGATGCCTGGCACCGCTTGACCCTCACCAGCCGGGCTCCCAGCAGTCTTGCCGGCGCGGGAGCCAGTGTGTTCCTGCGTGGCCAGTTCTGGGACCAGCACAGCAGCGGCAACAGCTTCATCAACCGCAACGGCCAGACCTTTGCCGATGAAGATGCCCGAGGTGCCCGCTTGCTGAACATCTGGCTGTAACCGATGAAAACTCCGCCGATGCGCCTGGGGGACTTGTCGGTGGGCTTTGTCCACAGCCTGGCGGACGCGGTGCGCAGCCATGGCCTGGACCCGGACCCGCTGCTCGAGCAATACGCTCTCGACGCGGCACGGCTGGCGCAGGCTGGGGCCCGGCTGTCGATCCCCCGCTACATGCGCCTGGGGCATGCGGCGATCCTGCTCACCGACGACCCGGCACTGGGCCTGCGCATGGGCCGCCTCAGCCGGCTGAGCCAGGCCGGGCTGGCCGGAGTCACCGCCGCACAGGCCCCCACCGTGCGCGAAGCCGCCCGCTGCCTGACCCGTTTCGAAGCCCTGTACGGCTCCAACTACCGTGGCCAATCGAGCTTTCACGAGAACGCCGACGGCGCCTGGCTGCGCTTCTACTCCATCAGCCCGTACAACGCCTACAACCGCTTTGTGGTGGACTCGATCATCTCCGGCTGGCTGCAGCAGCTGTCCAGCGTCGCCGGTCAGGTGATCCACGCTGAACATATCGATATCGAATTCGAGCGCCCCGACTACCACGACGCCTACGCCGTGCTCGGCCCCACGCCCATCCACTTCGGCGCCGAACAGAACCAGTTGCGCCTGAGCCAGGCCAGCCTGGGCCTGCGCAACCCGGAACATTGCCCGAGCACCTGGCGGCATCTGGTGCAACTGTGCGAAAGCGAGCTGGAGCAACTGACTCGCACCCGCAGCCTGCGCGAACGCATCATTCAAATGCTGGGGCCGTTGCTCAACGGTGGCCGCGAGCCTGACCTGGAAGAAGTGGCGATGCGCCTGAAGCTGCCGACCTGGACCTTGCGGCGCAAGCTGGCGGAAGAAGGGACGCAGTTCCGGGCGATTCTCAATGACACCCGCCGCGACCTGGCCATGACCTACATTCGCGATACAGAACTGGCGTTCGGGGAGATTGCCTATCTGTTGGGCTTTGCCTCAGCCGAGGCGTTTCAACGGGCGTTCAAGCGCTGGACTGGCCAGACCCCTGGGGAATTTCGCCGCAGCCAGCGGCAGTTCGGCTAGAAAAACGGCAAAAAAAAACGCCACCGGCGTTACAGCTCGGTGGCGTCGTCTGCGGGTTCCAGAGGATCCAGCTCGAAAGCTTGATACTCCAGCAGTTCCTCTTGGTATTCGTCCATGGCGGACTCCTTTTTCCGTTATTGACTGACCTTGTTGAATAACCCTGGACCTAATGACCATCGGGATCAGCATAAAGTGCCGGGATGACAGAAAAAATACTACCCCCCAAGTCAGGATTTCTACCATTAAAACGTAACAGCCCATGAGAAATTTAACCTTCGGACACAGATGCAACTGCAATGATTGCAATTGCAATCATATTTGCCAATCCGTTAGGGTAGCCGCTCTCCCCCCTGCGGACGGCGCCAAGCATGAACCCATCCTCACTGTTCTCCACTCGCCACACGGCCCTTGCTCAACAGGCGGCCCAGGCCTGCCTGGATCTGCTCAGGAGCGTGCGCAACCCTGGCGGCTCGCCACTCAATACCGTGCTGGAGATGGCCAATACCCTGGAGCTGGACCGGCGCACCGCGCGCCAGTCCTTTGTGGTGCGCAGCCACGGCGCACCACCGCGAAGTACCCGGATCAGCGCCTGGCCGCTGTGGTTCTGCACTGATAGCGCGGAAAAGCCCCTGCTTTATCTGCACCGTTCCAGTTCCTCGGCGCAGTTGTGTGCGGTCAGTGCCGAGACGGCAGCGCGGGGCATCCTGTGCAACGACAGTGAGACCCGGACCTCCCCATGGCCCAAGGGTGCCGACCCATCGCTGGCGTTGTGGCTGGCCCACAACCCGCACTGCCTGCCCTTCGATCCGGCCACTGGCGCGGAGGCCGAGGCGATTGTCCTGGAGGCTCTGCAACGCCTGTATGTCGAGGGCCAGCCAGGTTTCTACTACCTGGCCTTGCATGACCATGAGCTGCAACTGGAACTGACGCCCGAGCAAAGGCAGGCCGCGTTGCAGGGCATGTACAAAGTGGCGGACACCGCTGCGCATGCAGCAGGTAGGCGCGTGCGCCTGCTGGGCGCCGGCCGGGCGCTTGCCCAGGTCAGGGCCGCGGCAGATCTGCTGCAGCGGGATTGGAACGTGGCCAGCCAGCTCTGGAGTTGCCCCAGCTACACTCGCCTGGCGCGGGAAGCGGCTGCGGCACAGCACTGGAACCACCTGCATCCAGGCCAGGAAAAGCGCGATTCACACCTGCAGCGCTGCCTGGCGGATGATTCGGCACCGGTGCTTGCAGTGACCGGCTACGGCCAGGCGGTGGCCGAACAACTGCGCCCTCACCTCAGGGCCGAGCTGGTGGCCCTGGGCACCGACTCCTTCGATGCTGCCCGCGACCCACGACGCGGACGCTGCCCCGAGGCACGCTGGATCGCCGTACTGGCCCTCAAGAGCCTGGCGGACGCCGGGCAACTGCCCATGCAGTGTGTGAAACAGGCGATGGCGACCTACGGCCTGCCATGACGGCGCCCGGCTCAGGCCTTGGAGCGTGCCTCGCCACCGCTGGCCGCCGCCCGGGCCAGGGCCGCGGTGCGTTCCAGTGCATCGGCAAAGGCGTGTTTGTGCTCGCTGTCCAATTGCGAGAGAAACAGCTCGGCGACTGTCGCTTCGTAGATTTTCCACATCTTCTTGCGCAGTTTTCGCCCTTCGTCGGTGATGCTGACAAAGGCCGCACGGCCATCGCCCTCACAGCGCGAGCGCTGCACCAGGCCGTCTTTTTCCAGACGGTCCACCAGGCGCGTGAGGTTGTAGCGCTCGATGGCCAGCACATCGGCCAACTCATGCATGCGCCGCGTGCCTTCGGCGCCGCTTTCCAGGCCCCACAGGGCGTCGTACCAGGCATAGGCCGGCAATCCGGCCTGGGCCAGGCGGCGCTCGATTTCCCGAATCACCGTCCTGTGAGCCCTGACAAAACGGAACCAGACATCGGGCTCTTTTGAAGACATGCCACACCATCCGCGGGTTTGAAGAAGGGTTGCAATAGTAGCGCATGCCGGGATAAATTCGCTCATGTAGTTGCAATTGCAATTACTTTTCCGGTGCCAGAGACCCTCCGATTCCACAAGAATCCACGCGCTGGAACCCGCCCAACACGGAGCCAGGTATGACCCAGAACAACACTGCAAGCCTCGATAACGATCCCCAGGAAACCCGCGAATGGCTCGACTCCCTGGAGTCGGTGCTGACGGTGGAAGGTCGCCCCCGGGCCCATTACCTGATCGACCAGTTGCTGGATTTCGACGTGGCACGCCACGGCGATTTCCATGGGCGGGTGACCACACCCTATATCAACACCATCGCACCTGAGCGGCAGCAGCCCTATCCCGGCGACCTGGAGACCGAGCGCAAGCTCAACGCGATGATCCGCTGGAACGCCATGGCCATGGTGCTGCGCGCCGGCCAGCATTCAGGCGTCGGCGGCCACATCGCCACCTACGCGTCGGCGGCCGTGCTCTATGATGTCGGCTTCGACCATTTCTTCCGTGGCCGCAGCAACAACTTCGACGGGGACATGGTGTACATCCAGGGCCACTCCTCCCCCGGCATCTACGGCCGCGCCTACCTCGAAGGCCGGATCAGCGCCACCCAGCTCGACAACTTCCGCCGTGAAGCCGATGGCCAGGGGATTTCCTCCTACCCGCACCCAAGGCTGATGCCGGACTTCTGGCAATTCCCCACCGTGTCCATGGGCCTGGGGCCAATTACCGCGGCCTACCAGGCGCGCTTCATGCGCTACCTGGAACTGCGCGGGCTCAAGCAGCACCAGGGGCGCAAGGTCTGGGCCTTCCTCGGCGACGGCGAGATGGACCAGCCCGAATCCCTGGCGGCGATTTCCCTGGCCGGGCGGGAGAAACTCGACAACCTGATCTTCGTCGTCAACTGCAACCTGCAGCGCCTCGACGGCCCGGTGCGGGGCAACGCCAAGGTGATTCAGGAGTTCGAAAGCCTGTACCGCGCCGCCGGCTGGAACGTGATCAAGGTGATCTGGGGCAGCGGCTGGGACGCGCTGCTGGAGAAGGACCGCAGCGGCCTGCTGCGCCAACGCATGATGGAATGCGTGGATGGCGACTATCAGAACTACAAGTCGCAGAACGGCGCCTATGTGCGCGAGCACTTCTTCGGCAAGTACCCGCAGCTGCTGGAGCTGGTGGCCGACCTCTCCGATGAACAGATCTGGAAGCTCTCCCGGGGCGGCCACGACCCGCTCAAGGTCTACAACGCCTACGCCGCTGCGGTACGCCACAGCGGCCGGCCAACGGTGATCCTGGCGAAAACCGTCAAGGGCTTTGGCATGGGCGAAGCCGGCGAAGGCCAGAACATCAACCACCAGCTGAAGAAGATGGGCGCCGACGCGGTCAAGGCTTTCCGTGATCGCTTCGAATTGCCGGTCAGCGATGACCAGCTAACCGACATGCCCTACCTCAAGCCCGCTCCGGACAGCGAGGAAGCCCGCTACTTCGCTGCCCGACGCAGCCGCTTGGGCGGTTGTGTGCCGGCTCGCTTCAACGACTGCGCGCCGCTGCAGATCCCGGCCCTGGAGACCTTCGCCACCCAGCTCAAGGACACCGGCGACCGGGCGATATCCACCACCATGGCCTTTGTGCGCATTCTCGGCACCCTGCTCAAGGACCCGGAGATCGGCAAGCGGGTGGTGCCGATCGTGCCCGACGAGTCACGCACCTTCGGCATGGAAAGCCTGTTCCGCCAGATCGGCATTCACTCGGCGGTGGGCCAGCTCTATACCCCGCAGGACGCCGGGCAACTGAGCTACTACAAGGAGAGCAAGGACGGCCAGATCATGCAGGAAGGCCTGAACGAATCCGGGGCAATGTCTTCCTGGATCGCCGCCAGCACCTCCTACAGCAATCACCAGTTCATGACCTTGCCCTTCTACATCTTCTATTCGATGTTCGGCTTCCAGCGGGTCGGCGACCTGGCCTGGGCCGCCGGCGATGCGCGGGCCCGGGGCTTCCTGCTGGGCGCCACTTCCGGACGCACCACCCTGATGGGCGAAGGCCTGCAGCATGACGACGGCCACAGCCATATCCTCGCGTCGGTGATCCCCTGCTGCGTCTCCTACGACCCGACCTTCGCCTATGAACTGGCGGTGATCATCCACGAAGGCATGCAACGCATGTATGTGCAGCAGGAGGACGTGTATTACTACATCACCCTGCTCAACGAAAACTACCCGCAGCCGGCCATGCCCGAAGGCGCTCGCGAGGGCATTCTCAAGGGCCTGTACTGCTTCAGCTCAAGCACCGCCAAGGACGCCAAGGCGCCACGGGTGCAACTGATGGGCAGCGGTTCGATCCTGCGCGAGGTGATCGCCGCCGGACAGTTGCTGGAACAGGACTTCGGCGTGCACTGCGACATCTGGAGCGCCACCAGCCTCACCGAACTGCGCCGCCAGGGCCAGGCGGCGGAGCGTTGGAACCTGCTGCATCCGCAGCAGCCCCGGCGAGCGGCCTATGTCGAGCAATGCCTGCAAGGCCATCAGGGCCCGCTGGTGGTGGCCACCGACTACATGAAACTGTTCGCCGACCAGATCCGCCCCTTCGTCGAGGGCCGGCGCTTCGTCGCCCTGGGCACCGATGGCTTTGGCCAGTCCGACACCCGGGAAAACCTGCGGCAGTTGTTCGAAGTGGACCGGCATTTCATCGCCGTGGCGGCGTTGAAAGCCCTGGCCGATGACGGAAAAATCCCTTACAGCCAGGTCGGCGAAGCCTTGAGCCGCTATCGGATCGACACTGAAAAAGTCGACCCGTGCTCGGTGTAGGCGCCTTAGTGCCCGCTGCTCGGCAGGGCCGGAATCGGCTCGCTGGGTGGTGGCAGATGGCTGGCCGGTGGCGGGGTGATGGTTTCAGGCGCCGGTGCCGGCTCGCTGGCCGGGGCAGGGCTTGCCGGAACGATCGGAGCGGCCTCGGCGGGCGGCGCCAGCGGCTGGGATGCCGCAGGCTCGGGCTCGCTGGCAGGAGTGGCCACAGCGGCCGGTACTGGCGCCGGTGCTACTGCTGCCGGTTCGGCCACCGGGGCCAGGGGCTTGGCCTCGGGCTTGACCTCAGGCACCCCGAGGTCGGCCTTGGGCTTCTCTTCGATATGCGCGGCCTTCTTCACTTCCTGGGGCAGGAACAGCTCCACCAAAGCGAAATAACGGTCATAGAACTTGGCCGACGACACCGTTTCGCTGGCCACCTTGACCATCGAGTCGTCGGTGGAACCGATCGGCATCGAGACCGAGCCCAGCACCCCTACCCCGAGGCTTGCCGAGTTGTTCACCTTCTTCAGCGCATAACGGTCCTGCAGGGCGTTGGCGAACATCGTCGAACGCTGATCGCCGCTGCCATCCTGGGCGCAGACCACGTTGAAGCTGATTTCCAGGTGGGTCTCGCCGGTCTGCTGGAAGCTCTTGTGGCCGCTGACCAGTTTCGGATCGTTGCTGGTGATGATGTAGCCCTGACTGAGCAGCGCACGCCGCGCGGCTTCACAGGAAGCGGCATCGCTCACCGGGTAATTGCGCGAAAACGTGCCGGAATCATCGAAGCTTTCATGTTCGTAGATGGCGGTCTTGTGCGACGAACAGCCGGCCACCGCAGACAGCAGCAACACCCCGGCCGTGGCGCGCAGATGAAATGATTTAAACATCGAAAATCCTGAGGAAAACGCTCCGGCGCGTATTGTGCAACAGATCAAGGTCCCGCAGCGCGGGTAATTGGTGCCTTAGATTGCATACCCCTCTACTGACCACCGTTTGCCGGAAAAAGTCGCTCGCTCAAGTGCGCGATCAGCACCCGCAGCTTGGCCGCCGCATGCCGGCTCGAGGGCCACAGCACCCAGAAGGCACCGTTGTGCTCCAGGTATTCGTCGAGCACGGTTTGCAACTCGCCACGGCGCACCGCAGCCTGGACCATGAAGTCCGGCAGGCAGGCGATCCCCAGTCCACTGCGCGCGGCATGCTCCACCGCCTCGATGGAACTGCTGGTCAGGCGGGTCGGCAGCACCGGCTCCGGCGCATCGGCCTGGGCCTTGAACGGCCAGGCCTCAAGCTTGCCGGTGTGGTGAAAGGTATGTCGCAGGCAGGCATGGCTGCGCAGATCCTGCGGGGTGTGCGGCACACCGCGCTGCTGAAAATAATCGGGGCTGCCCACCAGCACCATGCGAAAACGCCCCAACTGCCGGGCCAGCAATCGCGAATCCTTGGGGTTGCCGGTGCGCACCACCAGATCAAACCCCTCCTCCACCACATCCACCATGCGATCGGAAAGGTCCACATCCAGCTCGATCTGCGGATAGCGCTGCATGAATTCCGCCAATACCGGCATCAACAGGCCATGGACCTGTGGCGCGCTGATACGCAGCTTGCCCACCGGCGCGCTGGCGGAATCGCACAGCTGGAACTCGGCGGACTCGACCTCGGCTGCGATCCTTCGGCAGCGCTCAAGGAAGCCGGCGCCTTCGGCAGTCAGGCTGATACTGCGGGTGGTGCGATGGAACAGTCGGGTTTCGAGGCGCTCTTCCAGGCGCGCGATACTCTTGCCCACCGCCGAGGAGGACACCCCCAGAAGACGCCCCGCTTCGGTGAAGCTGCGGGTTTCCGCGACCTGCATAAACACCGGGATGCTGCCCAGCCAGTCCATAGTGCGCTCCAAGATTAAGGACATCTGTGTCCGATAAGTTCGGAACCTTAGCCTATTTTTCCGCCATGCACAGCGCCCTACCCTAGGCCCCTCACTTCTGAGCCAACCCATCGGGGCCCTTCAATGAACAACTCCGTCAATGCCTGCGAACTGTCGCAAGCGCCTGCCGAACCCTGCGAGCGACTGCCTGTCGGCGGCCTGCTGGCCCTGGCGACTGCCGGGTTCATCACCCTGATGACCGAGACTTTACCCGCCGGCCTGCTGCCGCAGATGAGCCTCGACCTCGGCGTGTCGCCGGCACTGATCGGCCAACTGGTGACCTTCTACGCCCTGGGCTCGCTGCTGGCTGCCATTCCACTGATCCTCCTCACTCAGGGCTGGCGGCGCCGGCCTCTCCTGTTGATCGCCATTGGCGGCTTCGCCGTGGTCAACAGCGTGACCGCGCTCTCCACCGAATACAGCCTGATCCTGGTGGCCCGTTTTTTTGCCGGGGTCTTCGCCGGGCTGCTCTGGGCCCTGCTGGCCGGTTATGCCAGCCGCATGGTGGCGCCGCACTTGCAGGGCCGGGCGATTACCCTGGCCATGCTCGGCGCGCCACTGGCCCTGTCGATCGGCATGCCTGCCGGGACCTGGCTAGGCAGCCTGCTGGGCTGGCGCATGAGCTTCACGGTGATGACCCTGCTGACCCTGGGCCTGATCGGCTGGGTGCTGCTACAGGTGCCTGACTTCCCCGGGCTGCGGGCGCAGAAGCGCCTGTCGCTGGGCCGGGTCCTGGCCCTGCCGGGGATCAGGTCGGTGTTGCTCGTGACCTTCGCCTATGTGCTGGGGCACAACATTCTCTACACCTACATCGCGCCCTTTCTGGAGCCGGCCGGGCTTGGCGGGGAGATCGAGCGGGTACTGCTGGTATTCGGCCTCGCCGCGCTCTTGAGCATCTGGCTGGTGGGCCTGCTGATCGACCGCTGGCTGCGTGAGTTGGTGCTGGCCAGCTGCCTGCTGTTTATCGCCTCGACCCTGCTGCTGGGGCTGCTCGGCGACAGGCCAGTGGCGATCTATGGGGCGGTCGCTATCTGGGGGCTGTCCTTCGGCGGCATGGCCACCTTGCTGCAGACCGCCCTGGCCAAGGCTGCCGGCGAGCACGCCGACACCGCGCAGTCGATGCTGGTGACCCTGTGGAACCTGGCGATCGCCGGCGGCGGTCTGGGCGGCGCCCTGCTGCTGCAAGGACCAGGGGTGGCGACCTTTCCCTGGGTGATTGCCGCCCTGTTGCTGGTGACTCTGCTGGTGGCGCTGAACGCCCGGCGCCAAGGCTTTCCGGCACGAGGCTGAAACCCGGCCCAGGCGGCCACGGGCCCTACCCCGCCGGGTCTCTAGCCCTCTGCCGAAGAACCTGCGGGCAAGGCCCCGTCTACCTTTGAGGGCACACTGGAGTGGGCCTTGCGGCTGCGTACCAGCGGCCAGAACAGCTCTTCCTTCCAGTTGACTGGCGCCAAGTGCTCGATGCCGTAGGTAGCGGGCCGGCGCCGGGTGATCTTGGCTGTACCAAACAGCACATCCCAGAGGAACAGCAGATTGCCGAAGTTGCCCTTGTAATGGGTCACGCCATCCTCCGCGCTCAGGCCGTGGTGCGCCGAATGGGTGGAAGGGGTAGAAAAGACCCGCTCCAGCAACCACATCAGCGGCCGCAGAAAACCGATGCGGTACAGCCTGTCATCCCAGGCCACGCTGCTGTGGGCGGCGAAGATCACCGTCATCTTGAGGATCAGATAGCCATAGTAGACCGGCGCCAACCCCAGGTAGATCAGCACCCCGGAAAACCAGATGCCGGGCATCAGCAGGTAATAGAAGCTGTTGTTGCGGTAGACGATGCGAATGCTCATGTAAGGCGCTGAATGGTGAGCGCGGTGCAACGCATACAACGCCGGAACCCGATGGGTCAGACGGTGCCACCAGTACTGGGTCATGTCATCGAAGACCAGAAACAGCAGCAGGCCCAGCACCCAGGGTATATCCGCCAGTGCGCCCTTGGCCTGGGGCAATCCCAAGTCCATCAGCGCGCCGCTGGTCCACATCACCAGGGGAAAGGTCACACCGAGCAACAGGCTTGAGCCCACGGCCTCGATCAACACATCGCGGCGCTGGCCGCGAGGTTGGCGAAAGGCCGAGCAGGCGATTTCCAGGAGGATGAAAAACACAAAGATCGCCGAAACGATCAACAGCGGGTTGTTGGTCAGCAAGTCGTGGTTCATGGCATTCTCGCTCTTATCCTTATGGGCAACGCCCGACCATTAGAGATCAGCAAGGCAGCCCTCTCTATGCGCGAAATGGACAGAATCCAGCGAGATCCGGCCAACCGCGTGGCCCCGCGCTTCCATCGCGGGCGCCTGGGTGAAGTCCTGCAACGCTTTCTCGATGACCAGAACACCACCCCCCGGCAGGACTACAACCTGCTGCACCTGGAGCAACTGTGGCGCGCCGCGGCAGCAGTGGAGCCGGCCATTGGCCTCAAGTTGTTCGAACGCTTCACGCCCCAGGACTGGCACGTGATCGCCCACGCCAGCCTCTATTGCGCGGATGTAGCTGCGTCCATGGCGTTCTGGGTGCGCTATGCGCCCTTGGGCTCGGATACTGACCGCGTGCAGTGGGTGGCGGATGCCAGGGGGGCGGGTGTCGAGGTGCATATCGACACGTCGTTGGAACTCGGTCGCTACCTGATCGAGCACTATGGCGTCATGTCCATCAGCCAGTTGCGCCGTGGCACCGGCGTTGCTGTGCGGCCGGTCCTAGCCTGCTTCAGCCACCCGCGCCCGGCCTATCACGCGCACTACCCTCATTGGTTCGGCGAGCGGATCGAGTTCGATTGCCCGGCCAACCGTTTCTACTTCGACCCGCACAGCCTGCAACTGCCGTTGCAAACCCGTCACGCCGGCATGCTGGAACTGCTGAGCGAGGAGCTGGATCGGCGGGTGGCCCTGCACCGACGCCTGAGCGGTTGGGCTGGCAAAGTGGCTGCGGCCTGTCGCCAGGCCCTGGCAGGCGGCCAATCACCGACCCTGGAAAGCCTGTGCGCGCGCCTGCACCAAACCCCGCGCACCCTGCGCCGGCGCCTGGAGGAACAGGGGCTGAGCTTTCGCGAGTTACTGGACCAGACCCGCGCCGAAGTGGAAATGCACCTGGAATTGCAAGGCGAGTCCCGGGCGCAGATTGCCCTGCAGTTGGGTTACAACGATCAAGCCGCCTACCTGCATGCGCGCAAGCGCTGGAAAAGCACGGCCAGCTGAGGTTTATTCGAGCCGAAAAAAAGACCCCGGCCTTGCGGACGGGGTCTTTTCAACACTGCGGATCAAGCATCAGTAACGCTTGATCTCCGCCTGGTTTTCCAGCTGCTTGCGGTAGGCGGCAAAGTCTTGCTGCCCTACACGCGAGGCCAGGAAGCGACGGTACTGGGCCTTCTCTTCCTCGGTCGGCGCAGCGGCCTCATTGACGCCATTGAGCTGCAGCACCAACAGATTGCCATCAGGCAGGGTCACGCTGGTGAAGGTCGGCTTGTCCTTGGACTCAGGCTTGGTCATGCGGAACAGCGCCTGCAGGACCGTCGGATCGATACCGTCCTGGCCACGGGTCACGGCTTGCGAGACTTTCCAGTTCTGGCCATCCACCGGCTTGTTCAGCGGAGTCTTGCCGTCACGCAGGCTGGCGATCAGCTCTTCAGCCTTGGTCTTGGCCGCAGCACTGGCGTGCTCCTTGGCCAATTGCGTGCGAATGCTGCTGGCCACGCTTTCCAGTGGCAGTTGCTCAGGCTTGCGATGCTCTTTGGCACGCAGCACCACCACCGTTTCCGGATCCAGTTCGATGGCAGTGCTGTTGGCACCCTCATCGAGGACTTCGGTGCTGAACGCTGCCTGCACCACCGCACGATTGGCCGCGATGCCGTCTCCCCCTTCACGGCCGAACGGCGCGGAAGTATGGACGGTCAGCTTCAGGTCCTGTGCCGGCTGTGCCAGGTCGGACGCTTCGAACGACGAGTCTTCCAGTTGCTTGGTCGCCTCGACGAAACGCTGCTCGACCTGCTGGGTTTTCAGATCACGGGTCAGCTTGTCCTTGAGGCTGGCGAAGCTCGGGACTTCCGGTGCTTCAACGCCCAGCAGCTTGATCAGGTGGAAGCCGAAATCGGTACGTACCGGTGCCGAGACCTGGTCCTTGTTCAAGGCATACAGGGCTTTCTCGAAGGCCGGGTCGTAAACGCCAGGACCGGCATAACCCAGGTCACCACCGTTGTTGGCCGAACCCGGATCCTGGGAGAACTCCTTGGCCAGCGCCTCGAAGCTTTCGCCTTTGGCCAGACGCGCCTGGATCTCTTCGATCTTGGCCTTGGCCTGGGCCTCGTTCACCTTGCCGTTGACTTCGATCAGGATGTGCGCAGCACGACGTTGCTCGGACAGATTGGCGATCTCTTTCTGATACAACGCTTGCAGGTCTTCGTCCTTGACGCTGACCTGGTCAAAGAAAGCCGCTTTCTTCAACTCGATGTAGTCGATCACCACCTGATCCGGAGTCATGAACTCCTTGGCGTGCTTGTCGTAGTAGGCCTTGACCTCTTCATCGGTCAGCTTGATCGCTGCCGGATCGGCCTTGATGGTCAGGGAGGCGAAATCACGGGTCTGCTTTTCCAGACGAGCGAAGGCCAGCACCTGAGCGTCGGTGACAAAACCGCTGCCAGCCAGACCGGCACGAACCTGACCGATCAGCATTTCCTGCGCCAGCATCTGGCGGAACTGCAGACGGGTGTAACCCAACTGGCGGATCACCTGGTCGAAACGTTCGGGGCTGAACTTGCCGTCAACCTGGAATTCCGGCGTCTGCAGGATCACCTGGTCCAGTGCGCCCTCGGAGAACGCGAACTTGGAATCCTCGGCGCCTTGCAGCAGCAGCTTGCGGTCGATCAGCCCTTTGAGAGCGGCTTCGCGCAGCATCTTCTCATCCAGCAGGGAGGCATCGAAGTCTTTGCCCAACTGTTGCATCAGCTGACGGCGCTGCATGTCGACGGCTTGGCTCAACTCGTTCTGAGTGATTTCCTCGCCGTTGACCTTGGCCGCGTCCTGGTTATGGGTAGTGGCCTTGAAAATGGCATCGAAACCGGTCAACGCCAGCAGCGCGACGATGACCCCGATGATGGTTTTGGCAATCCAGCCTTGTGAATTGTCCCTGATATTCTGCAGCATGCGTCCCCCAGAAACGGCTGTACTTCAATTCAAGCAGCCGTGGAGCGTGGGTAGAGTCCGGATAGAAGAAAGGCGCATCCGAGGATGCGCCTTCTCGTAACTGGCGGAGCGGACGAGAGCTGAACCTGCGACCCTCGGTATAAGCCGGTGATACACCGGCCTACTGGCGCCCCGCTGCCAGATCAGGCATGACCCCGACCCGGATGGGCAAAGACCCTGAAGAAACTTAGTTAACGGCTTCTTTCAGTGCTTTACCGGCTTTGAAACCTGGCTTTTTAGCAGCAGCGATTTCCAGAGTCTTACCGGTCTGTGGGTTGCGACCGATACGAGCTGGACGATCAGTTACGGAGAAAGTACCGAAACCAACCAGCACAACAGAGTCACCGGCCTTCAGAGCGCCAGTAACGGATTCGATTACTGCGTCCAGCGCACGGCCAGCAGCAGCTTTCGGGAGATCAGCAGATGCAGCGATAGCATCAATCAGTTCCGACTTGTTCACTCTAAGTCCCCTTATATATCTATGAGTATGATTCTAAGTTTTTTGGTGAAAGCAAAAACGAGTGCTGAATGGCCTACAGACACTTAAGAGCCGCTTTATAACAAGGGCTCTAAAAAGCTGTCAAGGAAGCCCCCCAGGCTAATGCGTATTAATGCGTGCTAATTCTTTCCTTAGAGTCAGACTCGCGTTTTTCGTCCTTTGCAACTATCTCGGGAGCCACATCCGGCAAGGGCTCCGGCGCGTATTGCAGCGCAATTTGCAGGACTTCGTCAATCCATTTAACGGGTTTAATCTGCAGATCCTGCTTGATATTGTCAGGAATTTCTTTCAAATCGCGAACATTCTCTTCCGGAATGATCACCGTCTTGATGCCACCTCGGTGAGCGGCGAGCAATTTCTCTTTCAACCCGCCAATGGCCAGCACCTGGCCCCGCAGAGTGATCTCGCCAGTCATCGCCACATCAGCCCGCACCGGAATGCCGGTCAAGGCCGAAACCAGCGCCGTGCACATGCCTACGCCTGCGCTAGGGCCATCCTTGGGGGTCGCCCCTTCAGGCATGTGGATATGGGTATCGCGCTTCTCATGGAAGTCCAGGGGAATGCCCAGGCTCTTCGCCCGGCTGCGCACCACGGTCAAGGCGGCAGTGATCGACTCGACCATCACATCACCCAGCGAACCGGTCTTGATCAACTGGCCCTTGCCAGGGACCACAGCCGCTTCGATGGTCAGCAACTCGCCACCGACCTGGGTCCAGGCCAGGCCTGTAACCTGACCGATCTGGTCCTGCTGCTCGGCCAGGCCGTAGCGGAATTTACGCACGCCGAGGAAGTGCTCCAGCAAGTCGGGGGTGACCTTGACCGAGAAGCGTTTTTCCATCGCGTGCTCTTTCACCGCCTTGCGGCAAACCTTGGCAATCTGGCGCTCCAGGCCCCGCACACCGGCTTCCCGGGTGTAATAGCGGATGATGTCGCGGATCGCGTCCGGGTCGAATTCCAGCTCGCCTTTCTTCAGGCCGTTGGCCTGGATCTGCTTGGGCGACAGGTACTTGACCGCGATGTTGATCTTCTCGTCCTCGGTGTAGCCGGGCAGACGAATCACCTCCATCCGGTCCAGCAAGGCCGGCGGAATGTTCATCGAGTTGGAGGTGCAGAGGAACATCACATCGGACAGGTCGTAATCGACCTCCAGGTAGTGATCGTTGAAATTGTGGTTCTGCTCTGGGTCGAGAACCTCAAGCAATGCCGAGGCCGGATCACCACGCATATCGCTGCCCATCTTGTCGATTTCATCGAGCAGGAACAGCGGGTTGCGCACGCCAACCTTTGTCATTTTTTGAATCAATCTTCCCGGCATCGAACCGATGTAGGTCCGACGATGGCCGCGGATTTCCGCCTCATCACGCACGCCACCGAGGGCCATGCGGACAAATTTACGGTTGGTCGCGTTGGCGATCGACTCGGCCAGGGATGTTTTACCCACCCCGGGAGGACCGACCAGGCACAACACCGGGCCGCGAATCTTCTTCACCCGCTTCTGCACGGCGAGGTATTCAAGAATCCGCTCTTTAACTTCTTCCAGACCGTAGTGGTCGGCATCAAGGATGTCTTCGGCACGCGCGAGATCAAGGCGTACCTTGCTCTGGGCCTTCCACGGCACCTGGACCAGCCAGTCGATGTAGGAACGCACCACGGTGGCCTCGGCCGACATTGGCGACATCTGCTTGAGCTTGTTCAGCTCGGCCTGGGCCTTGGTCATTGCATCTTTTGGCAAGCCGGCGGCATCGATACGCTTTTTCAGCTCTTCGATTTCGTTGTGACCTTCGTCACCGTCACCCAATTCTTTTTGAATGGCCTTCATCTGCTCATTCAAGTAGTACTCGCGCTGGCTGCGTTCCATTTGCTTCTTAACGCGGCCACGAATGCGCTTTTCCACTTGCAGCAGATCGATCTCGGCGTCCAGCAATGCCAGGACATGCTCGACCCGAGCAGTCAGATCGATGATCTCGAGGATTTCCTGCTTCTGCTCGATTTTCAGCGCCATGTGCGCGGCCATGGTGTCGACCAGGCGGCTTGGCTCATCGATGCTGTTGAGGGAGGACAACACCTCGGCGGGGACTTTCTTACCCAGTTGCACATACTGCTCGAACTGGGACAACAGACTGCGAACGAACACTTCCGACTCGCGATCAGGAGCATCCACTTCGTCAATCAGGGAAACTTCGGCACGGCAGTGCCCATCAACTTCACTGAAACGCTCTACAGCACCACGCTGCTCGCCTTCAACCAGCACCTTGACGGTGCCATCAGGCAGTTTGAGCAACTGCAGGACAGTGGCAATGGTACCTACGCGATACAGTGCATCTTCACCGGGATCGTCATCAGCAGGGTTTCTCTGTGCCAGCAAGAGAATCTGCTTGTCGCCCGTCATCGCTGCCTCGAGGGCTTCGATCGATTTCTCGCGCCCCACGAACAGCGGGATAACCATGTGCGGATAAACCACAACATCACGCAATGGCAGGAGAGGCAATTCGATGGTTGTCTTCATGATTTCGCCTCTACGGCGGCCGTACGGCCGTAAACAGATGGAAGTAAGCTTGAAACCAAGATGGGGGCTGCCTGCAAAAAAAACAAGCTCAAAGACAGCACTTTAAAGCGCTAAAAACAAAGGGGCCCGAAGGCCCCTTCTTTCAATCCAACAGCGTGACGCTTAGGCGTCTGGCGCTGCCTTGGCCGTCGGCTCACTGTTCTCATAGATGTACAGTGGCTGAGACTTGCCTTCAATGACGCTTTCGTCGATCACTACTTTACTCACCTCGGACTGCGAGGGGATTTCATACATAGTGTCGAGCAGAACGCCCTCGAGAATCGAACGCAGGCCGCGAGCGCCGGTCTTGCGTTCCAGTGCCCGCTTGGCCACCGACTTCAATGCGTCGGTCCGGAACTCCAGATCGACACCTTCCATCTCGAACAACTTGGCGTACTGCTTGGTCAAGGCGTTCTTCGGTTCAGTAAGAATCTGAATCAGAGCGGCTTCATCCAACTCATCCAGGGTTGCAAGAACCGGCAGACGACCGACGAATTCCGGGATCAGACCGAACTTGACCAGATCGTCAGGCTCGACTTCACGCAGGGACTCACCGACTTTCTTGCCCTCTTCCTTGCTGCGCACCTCGGCATTGAAACCAATGCCGCCACGGGTGGAACGGTTTTGAATAACCTTTTCCAGACCGGAGAACGCACCACCACAGATGAACAGAATGTTGCGAGTATCGACTTGCAGGAATTCCTGCTGCGGATGCTTACGACCACCTTGAGGTGGAACCGAAGCGACCGTGCCTTCAATCAACTTCAACAGGGCCTGCTGGACGCCTTCACCGGAAACATCCCGGGTAATCGAAGGGTTGTCAGACTTGCGGGAAATCTTGTCGATCTCATCGATGTAGACAATGCCCATCTGGGCTTTTTCCACGTCGTAGTCGCACTTCTGCAGCAACTTCTGAATGATGTTCTCGACATCCTCACCCACATAACCGGCTTCGGTCAGGGTGGTGGCGTCGGCGATAGTGAAGGGTACATTCAACAGACGAGCCAGGGTTTCCGCCAGCAGCGTCTTACCCGAACCTGTAGGGCCGATCAGCAAGATGTTGCTCTTGCCAAGCTCGACTTCGTCATTCTTCTTGTCACGCTGGTTGAGGCGCTTGTAGTGGTTGTACACCGCTACGGCCAGAACCTTTTTCGCGCGCTCCTGACCAATCACATACTGATCAAGGATGCCGCTGATTTCTTTGGGCGAAGGCAATTTATGCGCGCTGCTTTCGGCCTGGGCTTCCTGCACCTCCTCACGGATGATGTCATTGCACAGGTCGACGCACTCGTCGCAGATAAAGACCGAGGGGCCGGCAATCAATTTGCGTACTTCATGCTGGCTTTTGCCACAGAAGGAGCAATAAAGCAGTTTGCCGTTGTCCTCGCCGTTGCGGGTGTCAGTCATTCGATCGATCCAAATCCGATAGGCTTGCAACACAAGATGAAGGCTATTGCGGGCTTTTTCAAGTCCGCAGGCAGCCAGTTAAACCAGCCGCCTACATTTGAGTTGCTTAGGCAGGCATTTGACGCTTGTTGATCACGGAGTCGATCAGACCGTACTCCGCGGCGCGTTCGGCGCTCATGAAGTTGTCACGCTCGGTATCACGCTCAATGGTTTCAAGGCTCTGGCCAGTGTGGTGAGCCAACAGCGAGTTCAAGCGCGAACGAATGTGCAGGATTTCCTTGGCATGAATATCGATATCCGACGCCTGGCCTTGGAAACCGCCGAGCGGTTGGTGAATCATCATCCGCGAGTTAGGCAGGCAATGACGCTTGCCTGCAGCGCCACCGGCGAGCAGGAATGCGCCCATGCTGCAGGCCTGGCCGATGCAGATAGTCGAAACATCAGGCTTGATGAACTGCATGGTGTCGTAGATCGACATGCCTGCAGTCACCGAACCACCTGGCGAGTTGATGTAGAGATGGATGTCCTTGTCCGGGTTCTCCGCTTCAAGGAAGAGCAGTTGCGCGGCTACTAGGTTGGCCATGTAGTCCTCTACCGGGCCAATCAGGAAGATCACCCGCTCCTTCAAAAGGCGCGAGTAGATGTCATAGGCGCGTTCGCCACGGGCGGACTGCTCGATAACCATCGGGACCAGGCCGCCTGCGGCCTGGATGTCAGAGCTCTGCTGATAATAAGAATTGCGGGACATGTCCTGCAGTCACTCCCAAATAGTCATGTCTTGAATACGCATAAGCCAGCGCGAAGGCTGGCTTATGGTGTGTGCTTCGAACGAGAAGAAAATCAGTCGGCTTGAGGTGCTTCTACCGGCTTGACCGCTTCTTCGTAAGAGACCGATTTGTCGGTCACGCTAGCTTTCTGCAGAACAGTATCCACAACTTGCTCTTCCAGCACAACAGAACGGACTTCGCTCAATTGCTGCTCGTTCTTGTAGTACCAGGACACGACCTGCTCAGGCTCCTGATAAGCCGAGGCCATTTCCTGGATCAGCTCGCGAACACGCGCTTCGTCTGGCTTGAGGTCGAATTGCTTGACCACTTCAGCAACGATCAGACCCAGCACTACACGGCGCTTGGCTTGCTCTTCGAACAGCTCGGCCGGCAATTGATCTGGCTTGATATTGCCACCAAACTGCTGAACAGCTTGAACGCGCAGGCGGTTGACTTCGTTTTCCAGCAGCGCCTTAGGCACTTCGATCGGGTTGGAGGCCAGCAGACCGTCCATTACCTGATTCTTGACTTTGGACTTGATGGCCTGGCGCAGTTCGCGCTCCATGTTCTTGCGAACTTCGGCACGGAAACCTTCCAGACCGGCTTCCTTGATACCGAACTGAGCGAAGAACTCTTCGGTCAGCTCTGGCAGCTTAGGCTCGGAAACGCTGTTGACAGTAACGGTGAACTCGGCAGCCTTGTTGGCCAGATCCAGGTTCTGGTAGTTCTCTGGGAAAGTCAGGTTCAGAACACGCTCTTCACCTGCTTTAGCACCTACCAGGCCTTCTTCGAAGCCAGGGATCATGCGACCGGAGCCCAGCACCAACTGAGTACCCTTGGCCGAACCACCGGCAAAGACTTCACCGTCAACCTTGCCCACGAAATCGATGTTCAGTTGATCATCATTCTGCGCAGCGCGATCAGTCACTTCGAAGCGAACGTTCTGCTTGCGCAGGATTTCCAGCATGTTGTCCAGATCGGCATCAGCCACTTCGGCGCTCAGGCGCTCGACAGCGATGTTTTCGAAGCCGGCAACGGTGAACTCTGGGAAAACTTCGAAAGTTGCGACGTATTCCAGATCCTTGCCCTTCTCCAGCACTTTAGGCTCGACCGAAGGAGCGCCAGCCGGGTTCAGCTTCTGCTCGACCACAGCTTCATAGAAGGAAGCCTGGATCACATCACCCACTGCTTCTTGACGTGCATCAGCCTCATAACGCTGACGGATCACGCTCATTGGAACCTTGCCCGGACGGAAGCCGGCAATCTTGGCCTTTTGGGCAGTCTGCTGCAGACGCTTGTTGACCTGGCTCTCGATGCGCTCAGCCGGCACGGTGATGCTCATGCGGCGCTCAAGAGCAGAAGTATTTTCAACAGAAACTTGCATGGATATTCCTCGTTGCACAGACGTTAGCCGGCCGTTTTCCGACCCCAGAATCAAGGGCATGCATTCTAGTGGGTCAAACTCAAGAAGTCACCCTACTGGAAACGAGTAAAAAACAGCCGGCCATGTGAAGGCGGGGACAAAGGATTGAGCCTCGCCATGAGAGCAAATACTACGAATCAAACCAGGGCCTCTACACCAACCCTTCTATATATAGAAGGAGCAGGACAGCACCCCCTGACAACCACCAGTCAATGACTACATCCCGACACCCGGCGACCAAAGGACAAATAATTTGCCACTCGGCCAACCCGCTAGATGCTGTCACACCGAAAGCATCGGGCCCGGAAACGAAAACGGCGCAGCCCTTTTCAGGTGCTGCGCCGTATTCTGCTATTAACTAGCTACTTTATTGGTGCGGACGAAGAGACTCGAACTCTTACACCTTGCGGCGCTGGAACCTAAATCCAGTGTGTCTACCAATTCCACCACGTCCGCTTGACAAGCTTTTAAAGCAAAAGCGCCAGACTATTAATCTGGCGCCTTCTTCGAATATGGGGTGGACGATGGGGATCGAACCCACGACAACAGGAGTCACAATCCTGTGCTCTACCAACTGAGCTACGCCCACCATATTGCGTTGTTGCGTTACTTGTGCCAAAGCTGCCTAATGGCGCACCCGGCAGGACTCGAACCTGCGACCATCCGCTTAGAAGGCGGATGCTCTATCCAGCTGAGCTACGGGCGCCTTATTAATCTGTATTCTTTAACGATTACAAACTAAGTGCTTTCAGTCGTTACGAGTTAACCATCAACTCTGCCCGACCTTCTTAACCAGTGCTAGGCTGTGCCCGACAAGTGCGACGAATGTTATAGACGGTCGGTTAGGTCGTCAACTCTTTTTTGAAAAAAATTCATTTAATTAAAGGAGTTAGGGGAATTCACAGACCAAGCGCCTTTGCCCTCACGTTTCGACATGCGAGAATGCGTTCTCTTTTTCTCACCCTCTCGATGGTTAATCACGCGTCATGACTGCACAACTAATCGACGGCAAAGCGATCGCCGCTAGCCTGCGCCAGCAGATCGCCAAACGTGTCGCCGAGCGTCGCCAGCAAGGTCTCCGTACTCCGGGCCTCGCGGTGATTCTGGTCGGCAGCGACCCGGCCTCTCAAGTTTATGTCTCGCACAAGCGTAAAGACTGCGAAGAGGTCGGCTTTCTTTCACAAGCCTACGACTTGCCCGCCGACACCACCCAAGAAGCCCTGGCGGGCTTGATCGACCGCCTCAACGATGACCCGAACATCGATGGCGTCCTGCTGCAACTGCCACTGCCCCAGCATCTGGATGCCTCTCTATTGCTGGAACGCATTCGCCCGGATAAAGACGTGGATGGTTTCCATCCTTATAACGTCGGCCGCCTGGCCCAGCGCATCCCTCTGCTGCGCCCTTGCACCCCCAAAGGGATCATGGCCCTGCTGGAAAGCACCGGTGCGGATCTGTACGGCATGGATGCGGTGATCGTCGGCGCTTCCAATATCGTCGGCCGCCCAATGGCCATGGAGCTGCTGTTGGCCGGCTGCACCGTGACCGTGACCCACCGTTTCACCAAGGACCTGGCCGGCCACGTCGGCCGCGCCGATCTGGTAGTGGTTGCCGCCGGCAAGCCAGGCTTGGTCAAAGGCGAGTGGATCAAGGAAGGGGCAATCGTCATCGACGTTGGCATCAATCGCCAGGATGACGGCAAACTGGTGGGCGATGTGGTGTATGAAACCGCCCTGCCCCGTGCCGGCTGGATCACACCCGTGCCTGGCGGCGTAGGCCCCATGACCCGCGCCTGCCTGCTGGAGAACACGCTGTACGCCGCTGAATCGCTGCACAGCTGAGTGTTCCGCAGTGCGCCCGAAAGCCCGCCATTGGCGGGCTTTTTTTATTCCACAATGACTGACCCTTTCCCTTCTCGTTATCGCCCCTGATTCTTAGCCTTCGGCGCCGCCACCGGACTCTCCTGCCAGCGCCCTACCGTTCAGGAAAAATCGGTGTTTTTTCTTTGTTTTTAAGGGTTTTCGGCTGACAGCGGAAGAACAATCGACAGTTCTTCAGCCATACTCATAAGATGTTTTCTGCGGTTTCCAGCGGGCCGCAGCGGGATAAACCCCAGCGTTTACTGGGGTTCTACCCACCACTGCTACGCACCAAGCACCCACGCCCCACCCCCAGTGGTACAAAAATTGGTACAACCAGTTTTCCCGCCTCCGGCGTTCTGCCGACCGCACACCGCACCCCAACACCTACAGTTCGTCGGCGCAAATCGCGCCTCGTTCAAGCCTCGATTACTGTATGCACATACAGCATATGGATCGAGGTAGTACCGTGCACACCGAAGACGACACAGCCGATTGGCTGGGCATCCCTACGCCCCTGGAAACATGCAAACAGCACATCCTGCTACTGGAAAATGAAGTGGCGGAGCTGAACCTGCAGCTGCGCACCACCCGGGAAAACATCTACAAGCTTGTTCGCCTGCATGCAGCTGCTGTGCACGACAGAGACGAAGCCGTGGTGAGAGTTCGCAGCAAGGCAGCCGAAGCTACACAGCACCGTAATAGAGTTATCGAGCTTGAGGCATCGTGCGAGTTCCTGCGGCGCACAAACGAGGATCTACGCAGACAGATACCAAGGCCCAGCAAGGGACGGTAGTTATGGCCTGCCGGCAACTCCTTCATAGGCCTGCTCACACGTCACTCCCCTTGCCCCGCTTTGATCAGCAGTTGCTGCCAGATCTTCCGCTCTTTGATCAGCGCGCTTGAGCACGTCGGCAAGCACCAGGACGGCGCGGGAAGCTGCCGCGCTTGCGGCGGCAGTGCAGGAATTGCCGCCGACCTGACTTGCGGTACGGCTGGCGGTTCGGTCTGTCTGGTCCCGCATGCTGAGATCAGCCCGAGCAGCGGCAGCATCAGCAACAGCTTCGTCAATTGTCCGTTGTCCATCTTGCACCGCCTTATTGATTGAGTTCTGCCTCGCCTGCTCCTTGTCGCGCTCCTCAGCCTCAGCCAGGCCCCAGGCTTGCTTATCTCCGGCGTCCCGGGCATTCCAGCGCGCTTGCCACTCGGCCTTCTCGACCGCCCTGCCGTGGTCGTAGACGCTGGACAGTGCCCAGGCTTCCAGGCCGGCCAGCAGCAAGGCAGCCAGAGCAATTCCGCCAATCTTCAGCACTAGGGCGTTCATGCCAACACCTTCAGCGCCAGTTCATAAAGGGCCTTGCGATCAGCAGCGCCATTCGGCACCCGGCCCGGCTGTCCAGTGTTGATGATGCTGCCGATGTCCTGGATTCGGCCGGCGTCGGCCAGCTCGTTCAGGCCATGGGTAGACCACCACCAGGCTGCGGACTGGGCGGCCTGCTCTGGTTGCTCCAGCAGTTCGGGCTGGGCTTCGAGCGGCAGGCCCAGGCCGCCGGATGCAGCGTGATAGTTCGATCTGCCGGTGAGCTGGATCAGACCCCGACCGCGGAACCGCCAGCCGTCGCCTGAGGCCTCAGGGCCGTTACCCATTCGGCCGCCGTAGACGCGGTTGGCGATCTTCTCAGGCTGGCGAGCGTAGGCGGCAGCAGTCTGCGCGGTGAACCGGTTAGGCCAAGTTCGCACCAGCGCCTCGGCGCTGTAGTTCAGGTTTTCAACCAGACGCCGCAACTGACCCGACTCATGCCCGACCTGGGAGAGGAACGCAGCCTGCCGCACGCGGGAATCGATCTTGAAGCGGGCCATGGCGCGGTTGAGCGCAGGAACAAAAACGCCCGCGACTGGGCGGGCGTTCGGGAGGATCTGCAGCAACTGCTGCTCGGTGATCGGCATTACTTTTCTCCAGGCAAAAAAAATCCCGCACTTGGCGGGCCGGGTTGGGTGTTGCGGTTTTAGATCAGGCTGCGCGCCTCGGCACGCTTCTCAGCGATGTCCGCCGGGATCTCCTTCCCTGTCTCCATCTTGCGCACCACCAGCCAGTCGGTCTGGCGCAGGTACTCAATTGCGTTGAGAACTTCGATGTCCGGCTCTGCTACGACCTTTTCACTCTTCGAGAAGTCCATGCGCTTCCTCCTCATCTTCTTCTGGCTCAGGAACAAAAACCGGGGCTGCCGGGTGATCAGTCGGGATATCTACGGGGCCATCAGATTTCATCACGACCGGGTCAGGGAACCGAATGGCCTGCGTTGCGACCGCCTCGTCGTATGGCATGAACAGCGACACGGTCAAGACGCCATCCTCGGACATGATCGCCTTGTCGGCAAAAAACTCCGAACCGATTGCGTCCTGCGGCAGCTCGTAACCGTTCCCGAGAGGCGAGAAGTCGAATGGCTCGCCATTGATCGTGATGGTTTGCCCCTTCACGGAAATAGTCTTCAGTCGCGTCATGGTGTCTGTGTAGACAGGAATAAAGTTAATGATCATTTTTCACTTCCAGTTGCCAATGGCTATGCAGCGCATCAGATATGTAGAGCTGCCGAACGGGCTAAACCCGTTAACTACCACTTGCTGCGCGCTTGTCGACCCGACGGATGCCCAGCAATAAGCGCCTCCAGAATATGCAACGGCCGGGATGGCGGTCGGAGGACCGGCAAACGGAACAGGGAAAGTTAGAGTCTCTTCAGTCCCGACGAATACCGACCCGGACGCGTTCGATGTTGTGCGGCCTGTCTTTGACTCAACCCAACAGATCATTGTCCCGTCGGGAAACTTTATCGCGCTGCCGCTGCTGTTATTGACTCGCTCCGGCGTCTGCCTAACCCACTCTGTCGGGCTTGGTAGCCAGCTGGCCTTGGCTCTTGCGAACACGGTCCCGTCGATGATGCTTGTAACTGTCTGAGTCCAGGAGCCGGTGTCGAAGTAAGACTGCTCAAGAGTCCCGAAGACCCCTGGCCCGTTTGCGGTTTCCGGTTGAACCCTAGCTTTTCCAGATGGAGGTGGGACGTTTGCGTTCGCCAGGTAATTGATGGCCTCCCCCCTCGACCCGATGCCGTTGTCGCCGACCTTCAGAACCCGTCCAGCAGTACTATCTATTGCACTGGTAGTGATATTCGCCGTCGCGGCCGTTCCAAGGCCGAGTCCAGCACGTGCGCTAACTTGATCCGTGCCGCCGGTGCCACCCTTTGCAATCGGCAGGATGTCATAGTTGCCAGTGGTACCCAGCGCCGCCATCTTCTGGCCATACTGCCCCGTCCAGTCGCGCACAAGGTCGGCCAGCAGTTTCTGGTAGCCCTGCACAGGCATCACAGCATAAGGCTGACCGGATGCCGTCGGCCCCAAGTACGCCGGCAGGATCGATATCACTGTGTCGCTTGCAACGTTCTGCAGCTCGTACTGGCGACCATCGGGACCGATGAAAGCATCACCAACGCGGGTGTTCGCAGCAAACCCGGCGCCGGTTCCGGTGACCGTTGTAGAGCCGTTTGTCACAGCTACTGTTCCGGCTCTAAGCCAAGCCATATGGTTTTCTCCAGGCAATAAGAAACCCGCACAAGGCGGGCGCATTCGGACGCTTCAGTTACAGCTGTGGATTAAAGGGGTATGGGTATTCGGCAGTATCTATGTACGAGCATGATGGCCTCCGGTCGGCTAGTAGCGACGTGAACCCCTGGGGGGTCGTGCTGTGAACGCCGGCGTAAGTAGTTTCCGGCGAGTTCCACATGCAGTGCACAATTGACCCTTGCTGGCCGTAGCATCCCTCATGAACAGCGCCTCTGAAGACAGTATCGCTGCCGAGCTGACTCACAAAGCCGCAGCCGCGGTCCCACGGAATATGCGCGGCGTAAGTCTTGCTTGCATCGAGGTTTACCGTGTAATAAGCCCACAGGACGCCGCCGAGTGTCGAACCTGTTGGCTGCGATATAAGCACCCCAATAGACCCACCAGAAAACGGCACTTGCGTTCCATTGGGAAAGCTCGCTGGGGCAGGCGGAGTCGACGCGCCAATGACATTCAACGGTTGCTGGAGACTGTTGAACGTGAACCTTCCGTCATCCTTTCGCGTCTTGAGTGCAGGCCCAGTAAAGATTGGCCGCATGACGTCAAAGCAATAAACCTTGATGCCGTCGACCTGGCCGGCAAAGTAGAACACCGTCTTGCTGCCCTCCTTTGACTGAAACGGCTTGTTGCTCGCGCCCGTGACAAAGACAAGCGGGCTGATTGCGCCTTCAACTTCAAACTTGTAGATGTTGTCGTAGTAAACGCTCACTGCCCCACTTGGCTGAAATCGACGCCATGTCCCTGCATATTCAACGGGACCGCTCTTTATGAGACCGTAGATCGACTTCGACGTGTCATAGAGAACATTGCCGCTCTCGTCGCGGGCGATGAGTGCTGTATTCATCGGTAGTACCCATAGAAAATTTCGCAGTTCATCGCAAAGCCACTCGGTATCACGTAAGCCCATTCCAGCCTGCCCTGTGTAATCGTGACGCCAGGCTTCTTACCCGCCGTCCTCTGCGAGTCTTCCAGCGGCTGGACAACGTAGAAGTAAGAGCGACCTGCCGGAAGCGAAATGGCTATCGATCCGTTGCTGCGATTGGTGACAACCGAGCCAGCCCCCTGGCTCAGTTTCTTGGTCATGTTTGTTGTGATGTTGTTGTTTGCATCCCGAGTAATCAGCCCGACCGTCATGTTGCGTCCACGCTCAGATCGATGGCTTTAACGCCATTCGGATGGAACACATACAGCCCTTTATTATTGATCATGAGTCTCGCGCCTCCAGGAGTATTCCCCATCATCTGGAACGTTCCATCCGGACGGAATGCCCAGCCCGAAACATCAGGCACGTAGTTGCTCGACTGCAAGTTGCTACCAATCTTCAGCATGTCGATAGAGCCTTCTTGAATGAACGCCGACCGGATAAACGTCTGCCCGCCACTCACCGAGAACGGCGACACGGGCGTGCCGTTTGCGAGGTTCAACAGCATGAAGGTGTCGGCCCGCACAACGAACTGCGAGGACACGCCGGACGGGTCAACTTGCAGGCCCAGGCCAAACGATGCGGCGTACTTCTGACCGCCGGCAGTGGTCTCCATCTTCACCGACCATAGCGTTTCAAGCTTACCGTTGGTGTTGGCCAAGGCCGAGGACGTTTCCTGAATCGCTGCCGCGTTCTCGCCGACCGTAGCCTGTAGCTTGGTCGTCCGCTTGGCTTCGGCCTCGATCTCCGTTGCCCGAACCTTCTCCTCGGTGGCGATGGCCGCGGTGTTGTTCCAGCCTTTAATCGCGTCGGCCAGATCGCCTGAGCCATCATCCTCACGCCAGGAGGCCCGCAGAGCGCTGGTCGCGCTGGCCTGGGCGGTGACTGCACCGTCGAGCTCTGTGATATCAGCGGTGTTGGTGGCCACCTGCTGGGCAAGCCCATTGGCCGCTTCAACCGACTGGCCAACGTCGAGCCAGTACGTCAGGCTCGGCGGCGGGTTACTGGCAGGCACGTCCTTGATCGCCTGGTATATGCGGCCGTCCTGCACGACCATCTGCCCCTCCAGGTAGACCGCTGCCGGGTCGTACCCCTTCAGCCCGTCCAGGGCGTCGATCTGCTCCTGCAAGCCCTCCAGGTCGCTCAGCAGGTCCTCGCCGAGCTCTGTCTTGCTGATCTTGCCGGCAAGCATATCGAGGATCGGGCCAGCGTCCGAGCTGGCCTGGCCCATTACACCGTTCACGGCTGGATAGAACGGTCCCACGTTGCCTGTGCGGTCCACCAGGCGCGCCCAGAAAAACAGCGTGGCCCCGGCCTTAAGCTCCTGAAGGCTGTAGTCAGACTGTGGGTGTGCCAGGTCTGTCAGCTTCGTGGCGTCCTCAAGGCTGTTCGCCGCGCCATACCAGATCTCGGTCCGCTGGGTATCCTCGGCGCCGGCTGGGAAGCCCCATTTCAAGCCAATGCCGAACAGCTCGCTTGAGGTGTTCAGGAACGCAACTGCCGGCGGAATCCCTTCCTTACCCTTGAGATTCGTCAGATCGGAGCTCTTCCAGATTGAGGAGATCTCAAACGCACTCACCGCCCGCACCCGGGCCAGGTATGCACCAGCGTAAATGCCTGTGACGTCTACGCTGGTCGAGCCTGTGCGCTGCAGCTTGACCCAATTGCCGTTGTCCTTGCGCCATTCCACGTCGTAGCCCACAGCGCCACTCACAGCAGGCCAAGAGATGTTCATGGTGCTGATCGCGATGCCCTGGTCTACCGCGGAACTCGATGAGAGAGTGACGCTCGCCGGCGGCGGGACGACGGTGATCGGAATCACGCTGATTGGGCGCTCTTCCAGTCGGGCGCCTGTGTCGATGTGCGCAAACTTGCTCGGGTCGTACTGAATGGCTGAGATCTCGAAAACACCTGGCTCCGGTCGGCCCACGCTTGTGACGCGGTAGAGCGGGATTGCCAGGTCATCAGCATCCAAGGCCCACACCAGTTCGCGCTCAGGCACTACGGAGTAAGCAGTCGTCACAGTGACCTGCCGACCACTGACCATCTGGATGGTGCGCCCTTCGCACTTACCGTCTGGCAGGTTCAGGATCAGCCGGTCGCCAGCCTTGGCCTGGGTATCACGGTCGAGTGTGATCACCTTGCCGCTCACAGCCGCGATACGCCCGCCTACGGGCCTGCCGGCCAGTAGCTCGTCAGCAACAGGAATGACGTAGCCAGGCAGCGGAATACGCCCGTCCAGGCCAACCTTGAACGTGACCGCTCGATCTCTGGAGTTGGTGAGCAGCGCCCACTTGCCGCGGCGCTGGGCCTCGGATTCGCGGGTGCAACCGATCGCGCTGATCTCGAGCGGGTTATCGCCATAACGGCGCTGCAGTTTCTGGTCGGTCACTGCAGTGACGTCGGTGTCATAGTTGTTCGCTGGGTTGTCGTAGCTGACAAGAGCCCGCGTGTACCGGGTGCGCTCCGATGCGCTGGAATAGGTGAACTTGCCATCGACCACGTTCGCTCGGGTGTAGGCAAAGTCAAAGTCGGTGTCACGCGGCATATCGGAAAGGGTAAAGACCTGCCCCTGGGCCCAATAGGTCATGCCACGGTAGATGGCGGAGATATCGCGCAGCAGCGTCCAGGCATCGGCCTTGCTCTGGAGGTTCAAGTTACAGATGAAACGCGGCTCCATTCCGCCTTTCCCGTCTGGCACCAATTGGTCGCAGTACTGGGAAATCCGGTACAACTCCCACTTGTCCACCTGCCACGGCTTGATCCGCCGGCCCAAGCCGAAGCGGTCGCTGACAGTGATGTCGAAGGTCATCCAGGTTGGGTTGTCAGTCCAGGCCAACTTGAAGCTGCCGTCCCAGATACCGGAGTAGGTCCTGGCCACAGGGTCGTAGTTGGTCGGCACAAGGACCTTCTTCAGCTTGGTCTCCACAGTGACGGCTGGGATACTGCGGAACTGCTCGGCCGAGAACTCGATGTAGAGCAGCGCGGTGTTCGGGTAGCGCAGCTTTGCATCGATGACCTCAGTGAATCCCGCGATCTGCATGGTGTCGGCAATTTTGTTGTTGTTCTGGTTCGGGGTGATGCGGGTAACCCTGAGCAGCCAGCCGCTGGTAGCTGCCGGCAGATTGATACGCCGGGTACGCTCGTAGACGCTGGTGGTTTTGCCATCCACTGCCTCGTTCAAGACCTCCTGATAAGCCCCGCCGTCGGTGGCCACCTCGACCTTGTAGGAAATCCGGTAACCGTTGATGTTGCCAGCCGCATCAATGGACTGAAGCATCGGCCAGGCAAAGCGCAGGCGCACGGCCGATAGCTGGATGTTGTTGATTGCACGAACCCACGGGGTGCCGCTGCGCAGCTCTGTGCTGATGGTCGTCTCGTTCTCGACCGATGGGATACCCTGGATGTAGGTCTGGTCCACCGCCCCGGTACGCCACTCCCACTTCACATTCGGGAAGTTCATGTTGCCCTGAGGGTCTTGCAGCGGGGTATTGTCGAGGTAGATATCGCGCGCAGTCGGCACGCCTTCGAACTCGCCCTCGCCCACTGCAATCAGCATTTTGGCTATGGCTACAGAGCGCAGGCTGTCTGGGGCCTCAATCGGCGCCTTGGGTTTCTTTTCGCCGCCCTTGGCGCCGTGGAGCTCGATGTTTTGTACTGCGCCCATGCTTTCCTCCAGGCAATAAAAAACCGCCTCATGGGCGGCTGCGGTGCTGCGAGCGACTACTACATCTGGCCTTCTGCGTAGATCGCGGCGCTGATGATCGCCCCGCCTACACGGCGCTTGCCGTAGCAGAGCGGTACCGGGTTTCCCGAGGCCGTGGTGTTTTTGGCGCTGCCGAAGGCGTAACCGGGCGTATTCTCGGGCCCGGCGCTGGTCTTAAGGCCGCCAGGTTGGGGGCTGAGCATTTGGATCACGCCGCCCAGCACCATCGAGCCGCCCATCATGATCAGCGCAGAACCGAATGGCGCACCTGCGCCGAATGTGCCACCAGTGATGACGAGGCCAACAACGATCAGTACTGCGCCGACAATGGTTTGCAGTGCGCCGCCGCGCTTACTACCGGTTATCACCGGAGCAATGCGAATATCACCCTCGCCCGTGAATTCAAGCTCCTTCTCCGCAAGGTTTGTCTTGCCGCGAAATACAGCGAACTCAACCCCGCGGGACTTGGCGTTGGACAAGAAGCGCTCGAACCCTGGAATTTGGACGCACAGAGCTTTAACTGCTTCTGCGGGTGTCCTTACGGCCATCCGAAAGGACCTCCCAAACTGACGAAGCTGTCCGTAAAGCAGAATCGTGGTCATGGGCTGATAATTGATGGCAAGTGCCGCCATGTGCTTTTCTCCGGGCAATAAAAAGGCTCGCCGAAGCGAGCCCTGGACAATTTGACGTGCCGCTACAAGCAGCCCTGTAACGCGGCCAGTCGTTTGTTAGCAATCCAGTTGCCAACCACTACATAATACTTTGCCTCAGAGCCTGAGCCCTTTTGCTGGATATCAACGAAGTACTGAGAACCCTCAGTGAACACTGTGTATCCGGCGTCGCGTCCCGGCTGAAGCGTGGCGCCCGGCGTACCGCCGAAGATTGGTTGGTTTTGCCATTCATATTGAACACATTTAGCCAGCACGGCATCGGACTTTTTCGAGGTCAGCACCTTGTAGGGCCCTTCCTTACGGGCTTCGTTCATCGTCGGCGCCATGCACCCCGCCAGCATCACCAAAGCCGCCGCCCCTATCCAAACTCGCATAAATTCTGCTCCTTGTGAGATCAGCAGACGATATCACCATCTCTCCTGATCAGACATCCAGCGTGGATGGAATGCCAGTAACCGAGTCGAATCTTGTCGTAGTAGCTTTGTGACTCACCTATGGAGGGCGTAATGTCTGAAGAGACAAACCTATCGCAGACCTTGCTTGATGCTTTGGAAAAAACCGAGATCGGCAAGAAACTCACTATTAACTTTCGTGGCCTTCCAGTCCCTGTTGATGTTAAGTACACGCTTGCAGGGGGGTGGGTAATCAAGCAGCACCTTATCCCCGGCATGGCATTAGAAATCACCAAGGGTGAGCCAGGGGCTATTGAGGGAATCGAAGTAACCCTTCAGCCGCACAAACCGCTGGAATAGCCACTTTTAAAAAGGATATCCCCCAACCCTTCGCCTGCAAGCCCAAGGACTGGGGTTGCGCCAATATCGGCGCGTTTATGACCTGGAGGTCAACATGGCTACACCCGTAAGCTCTACTGAGGCAGGGATCATCGCAGCGTTTGGCGCAATATCGCTTTACTTACGCTCTCGCCCAGACTACGACGCAGCAGAACTGCAGAAGTACGTCAATTTCTTCAAAAACACCCGGCAGTCATCGGCTGATTCGGGCGCGTTCAATCTTGCGCTCGACGCTGTTGGTGGTGACCTCAGCAATGTCCAAGAGGCTATAAAAAATGGCGTAGGGGCGAAGCCTCTTTAATCGACTGGCGCATTGTCGCGGATTACAGCGCCGGCAATGCGCACTTTACCGTCTTCAGTTACTTCAAAAGGCTGAGTCATATCCTGCTCCTGCGGCCTGGCCGCGTCATGTTGGTTGTTTTGCATCTTTGTGCCTGAGGATCAGGCGTGTTCGGTCAAGCCAAGGGCCGCCGAAAACTATGATCTCGCTCGGGCGACCGTACAGGTGGTGCAGCAGAAAAGGCCCGGGGCCGAATGTGCCCGACTCTTCGCCGGGAAGCGTCGGATCAGTGCCCAGGTAAATCCCTGCATGGTTCGGGTGTGCCGTGCGACCTACGGTCATGATGATCATGTCCCCGCGTTGAAGCTGATCCACTTGATAGAAGCCGGCAGCCTCGTAGGCCTGCTCGTAGAGGCTGGGGCCGTCGGCCTTCTCCCACCAGCCGTCCTCCCGCTTGAAGGCCTCGAACTCAAGCCCCCATTCCCGCTTGTACCAGTCTGCACAGACCTGCCAGCAGTCCCAGGCACCATGCACGAACGGGCGCCCCAGCAGCGGCGTGTAGCCTGATGGAGTCACCGTGCGCAGATCCCCCTCCGGCCAGCTCAGAATGTGCCAGGGCAAAGCCGTGGCCTCGCACATGGCCAGGTCCCGAGGTGACGGCCTGCTGGTGGCGTCTGGGTGCGAATGAACAATGCCGATCACCTCGCCCCGGTCTTCCGCTGCGGCGTAGTCCTCCGGGTCAAGCCGGAATTCTTCGCTCGGCTCAGTCGAGATGTTTCGGCACGGGAAGTACTGCTGCTTGCGCCCAATGGCCAGGACCAGGCCGCAACACTCCTTCGGGTACTCAGCTGCGGCATGTGCCTGGATCGCGCTCAAGATGTGCTTACGCATGATCAGCTCCTGGCAATCAGAGATACGGCCGGAAACCCGCCGTGAGAGAGCTCGTTGTTTTCGCCAAAACGCAACTTGCAGGATGACAAGCAACCTTTGCACTGATCCTTGGCCGGGTCGTCCGTGGGATTGTCTTCATCATCGAACATGGCCGCACCGATGTAGCCGCAATCAGGCCCTCGGTAGCCGTTGGTCATCGCCCAGTGACAAAACGTCGTCATCTGCCGGCCTGGCAGTCCATGGTTGTCGATTTCACCAGGGGAAGAGAGCTCCCAAACAACGACCTCGCCGTCTTCGCTGGTTTTCTGGTCGATGTACCAGATCTCAAGCGCTTCCTGGGTTGGGTCGGCGGTTGGGTTTCCATCGGGGAAATTCGCCGCATCCAGGTACTGGGCCAGGGTCTCGCGGATCGTCAGCTTGAACTTCAGCAGGTCATCAAAAGCCAGGCACAGAGCGGTGACCCGCCCGTTCACGTTACCGGCGGCAAAGGTCGGCCTTGTGGCCGTGCCGTCGCTGCTGGAGCCTATGCCCTCGATCTGCACCGGCCAGGCGGCGTACTCCGCGCCCTGCCACCAAATCGACTTGGCAGGCAGGTCCTCCTCCAGTCCGGCGTAGGCCAGCAATTCTTCCGGCGTGTGCGGGATAGCGTGACCGTGAAAGCGTAGGTAATCGGCGCCGTACTCGGTTCCGTCAATTTCGAACAGGCGAATTTCGCCGCCGGGCTCCAGTTTCTGGATGTCCGTGATCAGTGCCATGGGCAGGTATCTCAAGGGTGAAAGGTTTGCTCGAAGGTGGCGGTGATGGCGTAAGCGGAGCCGCCGCGGTGAACTGGCTTGTAGCCGTTGCACTTGTAGAGGCCAAGCTCGCCCAGAGGCGGCTCCCAGAGGAAGCCCTTTGCCCCCTTGTGTCGATCAAGGAACGCCATGATCTCCTTGATGCGGGGCTTCATGCCGGTAAATGTGACCGGCCAGGACTGGGACCTGTTATTGATCCCGTCCTCAACCGACTGAGCGTATCCGTCGCCGAACTGCTTGGTCCGGACGCGCTGAGTAACTTCCCCTTCGGCACCCTTTTCAGTTGCCCAGGTGAATCGTTCGATTGCCATAGATCATCCTTTTAGGTTTCGGCTGCTCACGCCGCCTTGGCGCCAAGACTTGGCGATTTCTTCGGCTGCAATCTGCCGCGTGCGCGACTCCATGTTCCGCTGGAACAACTCAGCATCGAACTCGGCACCGTCTGGTCGGCCGGCCTCCTGTTCACTCAGGATGATTGGCATGCTGAGGCTGATACTCACTCCGCCCCCGCCCTGCATAGCTGCAACGCCAGGGCCCCCTCCAGAAGTCAACGGAGTAACACTGCCACCATTGGCGCCAGTCATCAGGAACGACCGCCCGCCCTCGTTGTAGAGCTCAGGACCAAGTTCGTTCACCTCGTACAAGGAGTTCGGCGCAACAGGACCGCCTGCGGCCCGGTACCCGGAAAAGTCGACCCCGGTATACCCGGCCTGCGTTGAGCCGGCCGAGGCAGGTCCGCCGAAGTACGAACTGGCAGCAGATGCAGCCATGCCGAACAACGAACTGAGCGCCGAAGAGGCCGCTTGCCGCGCAGCGATCCTGGCCATATCGGCCAGAACCGACTTCGTGAAGTCAGCGAACGAGAACTTCCCGGTCATCGCGAACTGCACAATCGCGTCTTCCATCGAGCCGAAGGCGTTGGTGAACAGGCTCTTGGTCTGGCCGGCCACGTCTCGCGCCGACTCCAGGTAGTTCTGCCAGGCCGAGGAGGCTCCATTCGTCCAGTCGCCCTGGGCAGCGGTCATGTCGTCGTAATTGCTGACCACGGTGTCGTGCAGCTTCTGCTGGGTGGCTTCCAGTGCCTGCAGCTTCTGCGTGTACTCGTCGAGGCTCATGCCCCGGGAGCCATCGCCGTACTGGTTGGCCAGGTCCAGCTTTTGCTGGTTGATGCGGTCGTCGATCGCGCTCTGTTGGCTGGTCAGGTCGCGCTGGCGGTCACCCTGACCAAGGCCCGCCGCCGCACGCATGCCCTGCTCGCGCAGGGTATCGACTTGCTGCTGTAGGGCGCTGGCGTAGGTCTTGACCGCCAGTTCCTGCTTCTTCAGCCGGCCTTCTTCGTTCTTTGCCAACACGCTCAGCTCGGTGTCAGCGTCCCGCTGGGCCTTGACCATGGCGGCCCGGGCATCGGCGATCTTCTGGTCTAGCTGGATGCGCTGGGCGGCGGAGGTGCTGGCCTTGCCCTTGGTTGCCTCGAGTGTCGCAATCTCCGCCTCATAGGCCGCCGTGACCTCGTCTCGCTCATTGCCGATCATGGCCTCACGCTTGAGCAGGTAGTCGGCCTGGGACACCAGCCCCGCCTTCTGCGCTGCGTCCAGTTCCTTCTGGGCGTTTTTGTACTCGGACAGGATAGCGGTGAGGTTGTTTTTCGAGTTATTGAAGGCCGTCAGGTCTACCGCGCCGGCGGCAGTCTTCGTGTCCTTGAACTTGTCGTTGATATTCGCAATGTTCTTATCAACGACGGCCTTATCGAGGCGTTTGTCGTTTGGGTCAGTCTTGCGAATGTCATCAAGCTGCTGGCGATACTCTTTCAGCGCCTCGTTGCGTTTCTGCTGGTTGGTCCATGAAGACTTGGCTAGGGCATCGACCTTAATCATCGCCCGCTGAGAGGCCAGCTCAGCATCATCACGCTCTTTCTGCTTTTTCGCGTAATCGGTCTCTGCCGCGTCCTTTATCTCCAGCCCCTTGATGTAGTCGCGAAGGCTCTGCTTTCCCTTTTCACCAATGTAGACAGGGTCCTCGCCCGGTATTCTCTCGCTACCACCTCGAGCTTCAAGACGCTCAAGAGCCTCCTTTGCGGTCTGAATCCGCTCCGCGTTGGATTGGCTACGCCCTGCGTTCTTCAGATTGTCCGCAGCCTTTGCGACCAGGTTGTAGCCCTTCTCCCAGAGACTGAGGTTCTCCAGAATCTTCGGTGTCCGTTCATTGATCGCATCTGCATACTGATCGGTGGCCAGCTTTACCGCTTCCGCATGCCGCCCCTGCTCTTCGAGAGCAACGATCTGCGAATACACCGACGCCGTCAGATAGTGATATTGCTCATTGAGCGCGGCAGAAGCCTTAACGGGCTCATCTGCCAGCTTCACAAACTCGGCGATCGTCTCACCCACCGCTTTGCCTGTTGCCTCCTGCATCGACACAGCGGCCTGGGTGATACCAAGAAAACTATCTCCAGCAATCTTGCCGTTACCCGCCAGGGTGGTCAGAACCTCCGCGGCCTGCCCTGTTGTCCCGACCGTATCGCTGACTTGCTTGGACATGACGCCAAGCTGGGAGGCGGTAAGCCCGGCCGATCCGCCAGTTAAGACCAATGACTTGTTGAAGGCATCCTGCTCTTCGCTGCCCTTGTAATAGGCGTAGGCAAGCCCACCGATTGCAGCAGTTACAAGAGCGATAGGCGCCGCGAGCGCGAGAAGGCTTGCAGCACTGGCCCCGGCACCAGCACCAAGCTGTGTAACTGCACGAACACCACTCCCCCAATCCCCAGACTGCAGGGCGTTGGCCAGCTGCATGACGTTTTCTTGAGCCTGGCGGGTGCCGAGCTTCAGCTTGTCGAATGCGCCCTCTGTCGCGGTGATGCCGGCCCGGTCCTTGCCAACCTTGGCCAAGGCCTCGCTGTAGCGGTCAGCGTTGATTGCGCCCACGCGGAAAGCCTCATGCGCGGCCTTTTCCTGTGCCTCCAGCTTGGCCAGCTTCACATTCAGGGGATCGATGCTGTTGACCGTGCGCTTCAGCGCTTCAATCTGCCGGTTCTCGGCGTCGATCAGGCGTTGCTTCTGCGCCGTTTCCTTGGCTTCGGCCTTCTCGATCTTGTCGAAGGATTTGCCGAGACGCTCCTGGTAGGCCTCCTGCTGCTCAATGGTGACCAGGCCGCCCTTGCGGGCCCGCTCAAGCAGTCCTTCTGCCTGGACCAGCTTCTCCATGCTATCGATGTTGCCGGTCATCGCCCTGTCGAGATGGCTGATGATGGCGATTTCGCTGGCGGCACTTGTTCCGGCCTTACGGCTCGCATCGACCTGGCGTTCCTTCGCGCTGGTCGCTTTGTCGATGCCCTGGGCGGCCTCCGTCTCCGCTTGGCTGATCTTCTTGCCGGTGTTGGCCAGGCCTTCCCCAGCCCTGCCAAGGTCATCGACGGCCTTCTCTGCCCCTTCAGCCGCGTCGACCAGTTTATCCAGGTCATCGGCAGCCTTGACCGCCTGAGACGACTCAACCGCAATGCCAAGCGAAGCGAAGGTAGTGCTCATTTGTTGTCTCTCTGTTCAGCCATTACGGCCAGGGCCTCAGCCTCCATCTGCCGGATGTCACTGAAAATGCTTTGCCTGGAGGCAGCCGGCACGCCACACATTCGGATGACGCTCGGAAGGACGCCGTAGTCCAGCCCGGTAGCGCCGCACGCACCAACCCGCCACTGAGTGCTCATTGCCTCAAAGACGGTGAAGGCCGGCCAGTTGTCCGGCCAGACCTCGCAGTCCTGGCCGGTAAGATCACCCACCAGAAAGCCAAAGGTCTTCAGCTCTTCAGCCGAAGGCCCTTGCTCGTAGAGTGCGCGCGCGGCGCTTAGGAGTTTCCCAGGCGGGCCTGATTGAACGCCTCGGAATATGCAGCCAATACCGCGCTGGGTATCGAGACAATCGAGGTGACCAGGATGCGGATGTTCTGGTCGTTGAATTCCTCTTCGAAGTCCCAGCCGGCCACCACAGCCTTCACCTGATCCACCTGCAGGTCGATCTGAGCCGCGGTGAAGGCTTTCAGGTCCATCTCGTCGACCTTCAATCCCAGGGCCTTGTGGCGCTCGCCCCATTCAGCGTAGAGCTCGGCCAGGCCGGTCCGGTCCATGTACTTGAACTCGAACCCCACCTTCACCGGCTCGCCGCCCAGCTGCGGGATCAGCACGTCGGCCTTGAAGGTTGGATTCTGGATCATCGAGAACTTGGCCATGGGTTACACCGAGGTCAGATAGCGGGTTGGCTCGGACTGCAGCGCCAGGTTGACGGTGCGGGTCAGCAGGTTGTTACGGGACACTGCCGGCTGCTTGGAGAACGAGGTGTAAGCCCCGTAAAGCAGAGTGTCATTGCCTGGAAGATCGAGGCGTGCAGCATGTACCTGCTTGCCGGCATCAGCCGACATCAGCACAGCGTTGAACGGCTGCGCCGGGTCATCGGCGATGGTCAGGACCATGCTGGCAGCCGACTTGTCAGTAGGGATCTGCTTGCCCTGGTCGTTCTCGAGGAACACCACATCCAGATAGTTCTGCTCACCGCCGGAGAAGGCCAGGTCGGTTACTTGCGGAATCAGCACCCAGGTCAGCACCTTCTTCATGGTGCCCGAGCCATTGCCAGCTGGGTAAATCTGGGTATCAGTGGTGTCGATACCCTCCAGCGTAATTGCAGTAGCCGTTGCAGCTTTCACGCGGACGACTTTGCTGTCCAGCTTGCTCCAGCCGGAGGTGAGCAACACGATGTCTCCAGCGTCCAAATCGGCGCCGGCAACGGTGGCCACAGCCTCGCTTGCGTTGGAGATCGCAGTGAATGCCAGCGGAGTTTCATAGGTGGCAGCGTGCTTGAAAGTGCCGCCGTTAGGAATTTTGTATCCCATTGGGTGTTTCCTCTCTTCAGAAATAACAAAACCCGCTCAATGGCGGGTCTGTGGGGTTGCCCGATGGGCGGATTCAGTTGGTGTCGGCGCGGTACTGGAAGGACACGGGCACGGTGTAGGTCGTGTCACCCTGAATGCCTGGGCCCTGGTCTGGTGGCGTCATGGTGACCACCGTCAGGCCGGCCTTCTCGTTCCGCTCGTACAGCGGAAACAGCGCGCTGATCTCGTCAGCCAGGCCACCGGCCGGACCGCGATACTTGCCCGATGGCACTACTACGCTGGCCTGGAAGACACCGGTGTACAACCGGTGATCGCCGCCCAGGGTGTTGCTCGCAGTATCCGCCGGCAGCGTGTAGGCACGGAGGTAGGTTTCTCCGTCCTTTGGCGTGTAGGTCTCGTTCTCGACGACCACTTTCACCGGTGGAACCCTGCCTTTCGCCCAGGCGATAACACGGGCCTGGTAGATCGTGGCGATCACGTTATGACTCATACCTGGTTGTTCCTGATGGCTTCATCGACGATCTGCTGGAAACGGGCCAACGTGATCCGGACCATGCCGCCCGGCGCCTGCTTGGAGTGCCCATATTCAAGCGGTACCGCATAAGGCAGGTTATTCACGATGTAGGCAGTCTGGCCGGCGGTCAGCTGTCCGACCTGCAGCCGCAGCTTGGCCAATGTCACGCCTCCAGAAGGATCAACCTGATCCAGCGTGCCGTCAGCGGGTGTATCGATCGAGAACTGCCAATTCCCCCGGAAGCGGCCGCCAACATAGTCCTTGCCGGCCACCAGGCCGTTCACGTTGAAGTTCTGGTCACGCTCGGTCTTGGTCAGGGGCTTGGCATACTTCACGCCGCGGCGCAGCTTGCCGGCCTTGGTGAAGTTGCCTTCGTCCAGGTTGATCAGCGTGTTGCGCACCGAGACCTTGAAGTCGTAGTCGTCGGCTGCCCGCGTATTGGCCGCACGGTGCGCCACGTTGGCCGCCCAGATCTCTGGGTTTCCCACTGGTGACATGCGAATCACGCTGCTGCCGATCTCGATCACGATCTCACGAAAGGTGGCGTCAATGCCGGCCTGGGCCTGCTCGGCAAACTGGCGGATGTTCTCGGCGAAGCTACCGTTCCTGCCGGCGTAGCGGTTCATGACCGCACCTGCAGTTCATACAGAATCGGCGTACCGGCCGGGTTGATCTCTTTCAGAGGCGGAACGATGGACCAGGTCCGGCCCTGAATGACCACCTTGTTCAGCAGATCCGGCGCCCACTCCAGCCCCTGGGCGGCGACCTTGAGCTTCTTGTCGCCTTGCTTGATGAGGCTGTTGTTCTGGAACTCCAGGCCTGTGAAGTCGAGCAGGATGCCCTGGGCCGTCTGCTCGATGATGGTGTCAGGACCGGCCGAGTCGGTATCAGGGTCGTACTCGCCGGGCTTGATGTCGCGGATGGTTACGGGCTGGCCGAAGCGCGTAATCAACCGCAGCGCGGTTTCAGCGGTGCGATCATAGAACGCGCTCATGATCATGCCCTCACAGCAAAAAGGCCTCGCTTGGCCAGGTAGTCGGCGAACTGGGTTCGACTCGGTCGATCCGGTGCTGCCGGCAGAAGTCGGCCGCTGCTGTTGCTGATCGGGGCATACTCGACATCGACGGCACCCTCTACTCGCTCCCGAATGACAGCCCCCTGACGCTGATCCACCGGGTCGATATCGTCTTGATGAATCTCAGCGGCCAGGGCCATCTGGCCGTACTGAATACGCGCCGGCAGGTAGTTATTGGGCTTGATCTCCTGATCCAGCAGAACTTCCCGGCGCGGCCAAGCCAGAGCCTGTTCGCTGTTGGTCTTGCGCCCTTTCCAGGTCATGCCATCCATTGCCAGGGCCGCTCGGCGAAGCAACGCTTCCTGCGCGGGCACCTCCGCTGGGATGGCTACGCCGAACTTCACGGCGTACATGGCCAGATCCTCGGCGGATGCGTAGCTTTCGGCGTCAGGCTTCCCGGTGCCGTCCTCGATGATGAGTGTCATGCGTTAACTCGCTGGAATTGGTGAAGATTGGCTGCCAGGTCACAGGCAGCCAGCAGTATCAGGCCTTGGGCAGCTCAGCGATGAGCTTTTCAAGCGATTCCTTCGAGGCGTTGGCCCGGTACTGCACGTTCGCTGCGTCAAGCTTGGCCTTGAGCGCCGCGATTTCGTCAGCCTCATCAGCCGGCGCCGCAGGGGCCGCTTTCTTCAAAGTCTCGAGTTCACCGCGCAGCGCATCGACAGTCAGGAGCAGGCCGTCACGCTCAGTTGTCAGTTCGCCGACTGAGGTATGGATGATGCCCAGCGATTCAAACAGACGGTTCGCCAGCTCGCCAGACTCGGGTAGCTGGATTTCGCCAGCATCCAGACCATCAAGCAGGAGAATGACTGCGCTATTTTCAGCTCGCAGCTTTGCAACTTCGCCTGCAAGATCAACAGTTGCAGGCGCCTTGGCACTCGGGAGAGGTGCGGCTGGGGCCTCTACGACCGAAACATCAACACCTTCTGCCTCATAGGCAGCGACAATGTCCGGATAGTCGCCAACGACCACCACCGCCGTCGCATCGCGCTCGATGCCGCGAAACAGGCTTGCAGTGCGGTACCGCTTGTCCGGATCGAAGCCTTCAAGCTGGTTCGTGTAAATCAGTTCCATGGAAATCTCCGTAGCGGCCATTGCTGACCGCTTCCAGGGGCAGGTATCAACCACCAGCTGGTGGCGTAGGGGTCAGCGTGATCATCACGCCGGCGGTGACCTTGTTGCTGTCTGCGTGCTTGGCCCAGTTGGCGGCCGAACCTACGGCGGCCAGAGTTGGGTTGGAACCACCAGCAGACTCCTTCCAGCTGTAGCCCAGAACATCGATGTTCACGGTGCCCTCAGCGCGGTAGCCGATGCCCAGGTTCTCTTCATCGTTCACAGGGTACGAGCGGAAGCCCGGGGCCTGAGACTCGGTGATAACCACAGCATTCGGCAGCAGGCCGAAGATCACGTCCGCAGGCGCGGTGTCGGTTACCAGTACCGGCTTGCCAAGGGTGCCCGGCAGGCCGCCGTAGATCACAACGCCGGCTTCTTCGTAGATCTTGTTGGTGATGGCCTCGTCGACGATGTCGAAGTAGGCGCTGGAGTGCATGACCCACAAGGCAATGCGGCCGAACTTGTCGCCGAACTTGCGCATGCCGCGGGTTAGGGTCTTTTTGCCGTCGGTTTCGATGTTGGCGGTGACCACCATGCCTGCGTTGGAGCCAATCGAGGCCCGCAGCGCAGCGGTGGCGTACTGGATGAAGCCTTCCAAGGTCGCATCCGCCACGTCGGCGCCGATGATCTGGGAGAACTCGTCCACCGGACGGCCGCGACGCTTGAACGCCTCTTCGGTGGTCTGGTACGGGCCGTACTTCCACGGAGCCTTGACGCCAACAGCCTCGCCGGCACCGATCTTCTTGGCGGTTACCTTGCCGGTGGAGTTGACGTCGCGGTGTTCCAGCGAGCCGCCGATCTTGTAGAAAGCACGCTTGCGGAAGTCGCCTTCGATCAGCTCGTTGTCGAGGACGATCGCACCATTGGAGGATGCGTTGAACACGTCCAGGTTGTCCTGGACACGCTCCAGGTATGCGGTCTGCGCCTCATCGTTGTAGATGATCAGGTCGCTGTTAACAGTGGTTGGCATGAATGAATCCCCTTACTTGGGCAGTTGCAAATATGCGGTTTGGCCGTGCTTGCGCTGGTAGTCGCGCTTCTGCTCGGCGGTCATTTCGGAGCGCTTGAATGCAGCCTGGCCGCTACCCCCGCCCGGGGCTTGTGTGCCTGAGGCCCTTGGCCACAGGTGAGGTGCGCTTTCGCGCAGAGACTCCGCCCATTCGAGCGGTGTCAGAGGGGTCTTGCCGTCCTTGCCGAGGATGACTTCGCCGGACTCATCAACGGCAACGGCTTCGCCCTCTTCGTTCAGGGTGAACACGCCTTTGGCGCGCAGGATGATGTCGTCGGTTGCTTCAGGGAGTGCACCAGCCTTCAGCGCTGCGCCGCGTACAGAATCGCCCAGGACCTTGCCCTGGAACTTGGCAGCGAAGGCCTCGGCCTTCTCGGCGCGCGCGGTGACAGTCTTCAGTTGCTTGTCGTAGTCACCACGCAGGCGCTCGGTGCGGCGTTTGAAGACTTCGTCCACCTTGCCCTCAGTGAGCAGCTTGGTCTCCTCATCCTGGCCGGCCCGACTCAGCAGTCCTTTGACGGCGTCGATGTCGATGCCTTCGAATTGGGTTTCGAACTGGGTCAGCTTGCCGGTGGTTTCCTTCAGCTTGCCCAGCAGCTCGGAGTTCTTGGTTTTCAACCCGGAAACGGATGCCTCAACGGCAGTCGCGATAGCGGCCTTGACTGCCGGGTTTTCCAGGTCGATTTCGTTTTCGTCTGCCACGTTGATGCACCCCTTGGGTATGTGTTGCCCGCTTTGCAGGCAAAAAAAACCCCGCATATGCGGGGTTTGTCATGAGTATTCGAGTCAGATGCTTTTCAAGTGCAACAAGTTTGCAAACCGGCTTAGCGCGGTATCCAAAGCAATAGCGTTACGCTCCACAAAATAAAGCTGCACCCCAGCCATATCTTCACTATGGAAAATCAAAACATAGCCGTACTTTTCGGACAGAATTCTTGAAGCTTCAGGAAACTTCGACAAGGATTGACTAAACGGCAGAGCAAGCACCGAAAGTAGGGGGCCATATTTTGCCATTCGCCTCCTAACACCCAGCACACTCAATATGGACTCGTAATAAGTACCACTCCAAGCCTCGCCCACTGCATCACGAAATGTTGAGCTTTCTTGGTCTGTCAGCCATCGATTATCTATCAAGCAATAGGCTCTAACCGTGCGCGCTAGCTGATCACCAGTAACCGTTGTTTTCCCTGCTTCCATTTGACAACTCCTTTGGGGGTGGGCTTGAGCCCTATTGATACCCCGCAAGGCATGGCGTATGCAACTAAGCCTACTTCAGCCCAGCTCTCTCAAACGCCAACGGCTCCAGCCCCTTCATCTGTGCCAAGGTCAACGGTGCGAAGTTGCGATCCAGCTGCAGTGCCGCGAACCGCTCCACGGTCAATCCGCCCTCCCGGAACAACTTGCCCCGGACAGGCCCGATTGCCACGTCCTGAAACGCCGCTGGCTGCTGCTGAAGCCACTGGTAGTAGTCCAGGCTTGCACTGACCTGCCTTGGCCCGTCATCACCGACAGAGGCCCGGGTAGCGCCCTTGGCGAAAACCGCACTCAGCTTGGTGATGAGAACGAAGGTTGTCCGGCAGTTCGGGTGAAACGGCGGCCGGGGCCCGGAGTCGACCGGAAACCGCCTCTTGTCTATTGACCGGCAGGTCTGGCTGGTCTTGCTATCCAGCGTGGCGACCATCTCGACCTCGGACACAATGTCCGTATTGGCCTTGGCCACCTCCATGCGTGCCTGGGACGACACATGCTGAATCGCGGTGTGCACGACAGTGCTGGCATTGCGGCTAGTCGTGGCCAGGATGCCGTCCTTGTAGCCGGCCGCCTTGGTGCCGCGAATGTTGCGGATGATCTGGAAGTTCGTCTGCCCTTCGAAGTAGCCCTGCCGGATTGTGCCTATGACGCGCTCGCGCTCGGCAGTGGTCCAGCCCTTGATGAAGGCCTTCAGCAGCTTCCCGCCACCGGTGCCGCGCACGCTGAGCGGGTTTGTCAGGACCGCGGTGCGGACTGCCGCGACAGTAGGCGCTGCTACATCCAACGACACGCCAACCGGCGCCGACCGGGCAAGGCTGGAGGCTTCGAACTCAGCCTCATAGTTGGCGATGTCCACCAGATCGAGGTTCAGTTGCGCGCTGTAGCGGTCGAAGATACCCAGCAGCAGGCTATCGACCTCCTTCAGCAGCGCTTCCAGGCGCTTGACGTTGTACTCGGTCAGGTCCGACCTGGTGAGCCGGTCCCGGATCGAACGATCAATTTCCTTGAGGAAGGGAGCAAACTTGCCCACCTCTCCTGCCTTCAACTTCTCGAGAAAGACCGCGTGCCGGATCGTGGCGTCAAGGATTGCTTGGTTTGCCGCCATTTGGTTCGTCCTCGTCGTCCAGGCCTAGGCCGTCGCCCTGCTCCTGCAGCTCGCCATCGATCTGCTGGTCCGTGCGTTCAGGAGCGATCAGCCCCAGCTTGCGCAAATAGGCCCGCAGGTCAGCCTTCGCGAAGCCGCCGTTCTGCCAGAGCCCGACGAGCGCGGTGATCATCTGCGGATCCGCTGTCAGCTCCACGAACTCTTGGTTGACCTGGTAGGAGATCTTCTTGTCAGTGATGCCCATGTACGCGCAGCACCACATGAGCGCCCTGGTGTAGGCCTCGCTGACGTTGGCCACACACCCGGCAAGGACCGAGGTCGATGCAGACTGATCGCCGCGGGCCTCGGTTGCGGTCTTTGACGACAGAGACGCTACGACCATGCGAGCGCCCAGCTCGATCATCATCTGGTTCTTGTCGGCCATGGCCTCCTTGACCAGCGTGTTCGGTTCCGGCTGCGCATAACCAAACTGACCACCAACCGGCAGCAGCATCGGCGCACGAGAACCGACGTAAACGCCCTTCTCTTCCAGCAGTTTCACCCACTGCTCATCCAAGCCGGAGATCCACGGCTGAGCCTGGCCGCACCAGAAGACGCTGTCTTCATAGTCGGCGCTGTTCCGGTAGTGGCCCAGGTTGATCATGGCGATGTCGTAGAGCGGTGACTCATCGATGGTCGGGTCGTTGTTCTGGGCGCCGACGAAAGTGAACGGGATTTCTTTCAGCCGCCCAGTGATACCTTCCGGCCTGAATTCCTCAACGATCGCCAGCGGGCCACCGCCTTTCGGGCCTGATCGACGCCAGACTCGGCAGACGAAGCCATCGGGCTCCAATGCCAGCTCTCGATACTGCTCAATCACCTTGAAGCCGAAGCCGTCTTCCTCCTCCGGCGCCTCTCGCAGCACCACCAGGGTCAACACACTATGGCCATTCACCATCCCGGTGCGCCAGTTGATGATGTCTTCAGCACAGTAGGACAGGATCACTGAGTGGCCACCGATGCCGTCGTCCTGGTGATAGTCAACATAGAGGCCATGCCGACCAGCCTCCAGCACCTTCTCGAGCGCGCCCTGGGAGTGCTGGTAGATGCTTACCCCGGAGCCGTTGGCGTTGTCCTGCAGGTACTCCAGCTTCTTCGATACCGACAGTGTTGGGTCTTTGTGGAACGCCAGGCCCAGCAACCCGTTTCGAGTGTGCCCGGTGGCGTTCTTGAACACTGCGCGCTCGCGGTACGCTCGGTTCCGGTCTTGGTTCTCCGGCGACTTGTCGTGTGCGTTGATGTACGGCAGCCGGTCGACAACCCTGTGCTGGCCGGCACACACATCGCGTACTGTTGCCCATCGGCCCAGGGCCTCGATGTAGTCCGCCCGCTTGAAGGAGACATCGTTGCTCATCGGGCGTATCCCATTTTGATGGAGGTGACGATCGCTTTGATCGGGTAGCGTTTGGCGATGAAGTAGCCAGCAGCGTCGTTCATGTGGTCGTGCCCCTTCTTCGGATCTTTGTCAGGCTCGCCCTTGTCTGTGTAGGTCTGGCGCTCCAGGCATAAGGTGAGCTGGGGGCACTGATCGATGTTGACCTTCAGGCGGCGCTCGCCATAGGTGTTAAGGAGCATCGCATTCAGAGCATTAACCCGGTCTTTCACGCCTGGGTTTGTCGAGTCGACGACAACAGTGAAACCTGCCTTCTTGAGCAGCGAAAGGTCCGACTCGCTAGCGTTCTTGCTGCTGGTGTTCTGGCCGCTGGCGTCCGGATAAACCGCAACGGTATGGCCCGGGAACCGCGCCTGGATCTTCTCGATCATCTCCGGCGTATCACGCACAGCGTGGAGCTCATCCAGAGCCAACGGTAGGTCGTCCCGCACCACGTAGACCACGGCGCTCATCTTCATGACGTTGAAGTCCATGCCGATGTGTAGGGCTTCGCCTGGCTTGATCCTCTCCGAAGTCCGACACTCATCACGATTGAACGTGTAGTACACGACGCCGGCATAGTTCTCGAAGCTGGCCTCGTACTCCTGCCGGAATGTCCGAGGGTCCATCTTGCGGCGCGCCGCTTCCAGCTCTTCGGCCGGGACGTTTCCGCCATCGAGCGAGGTGTAGAGCCAGCTCTTGTGGTCAGGCTCGTGGCCTGGCCGGCCATCCTGGAACGTGTCATAGCAGTGGTTGAAGCCCTTTGGCGTACCAATTCGCAGCGCATGGCCGCCCTTCCGCGCGCCTATGCCAGGAATCGTGTACTGACAGGTCGAAAGCATTGGCCGCAGGACTTCTTCCCAGGCCTCCCACGGGCAGTCCGCCCATTCATCCACCAGGACAAAGAACAGACCGGAGCCACGCAGGTTGTCGTAGTTGTCGAGCCCCACCACGCGCATGACGTGCCCAGACTTCAGTGTGATCGAGCATTCTGTCTCGTTTGGACGGGTAGCACGCCACGCCTCGGGGATGGCCTGCTTCAGGCGCCGCCAAAACACACGTTTGGCCTGCTTGAAGGTCGGCGCGCCGTACCAGATCTCATCCTCGACGCTCACACCCCACTCGGCAGCCAGTCGGGCGGCGCGGCGCATCTCAGCCTTGCCCAGAAATGTCTTGCCAAACCGGCGACCACACACCGCGTCGCGGAAGCGCGCCTCAGGCTGGAATCCCCATACATAAATGTTCGCCTGCTTCGGCGTCAGCTTTACCGGCGGGTCATAGGTGCGGGGTAGTCGGGACACGTTCGTCTGGCTCCAGGGTGTACTCAGCAACTGCGTGCTGCTGGTCCGCCTGGGAGCCCAGGGGCTTATCGGGTTCGATCTTGCGATTGACGTACATATCCCCGCACTCCTTGGCGGCCTGCTCGTAAAGCTGGGCAGTCAGGGCAAGGTTGCGCATGTTCTCGGCCTTCTCGGCCATCCTTGCCAGGCCGCGGAGACGAAACGCGCGGTTGGCGATCGGGATATCTGCCGTATCCTCTCGGAAGCGCTTGCGGGTGTCTTCAAACAGCTGCTTCCACTTAACCGCGAGCCCTTTCCCGGACACCTTCGTCGGGTCATGCGATTCAATTTGCTGGCGGGTGATAGACAGGCCGAATTCCTTTTGGACCGACTCGACTACCTGGGAAGGCGTATCGAAGCAGGCCAAGGCCTGAATTACGAAGACCTTCACCTCACTTGATAGGGCTGCCATAGGCGTTCATCCGTCCAAACCTGTCCAAAATCAGGCCGACTTGAGCAGACAGGTTCCGCAGGCCCTCGATATGTTCAATTTCCCCACCTCAGCAGGATTGTTTGCAGCGTCTACCAGGGCCTGAACATCAGGGCTCGCACCATAACGGCGGACCACACCGACGAACTCCTCGACGTCATGGCCGCGTAGCTTCAGTTTGGGCGCGCCTTCCTGGGTGAATGCTGGCTGACCGTACTTATCGGTCGCCTGGGCGATGTGGTAGAGCTCGTGTTCGATCAGGGCGCAGAAGTCAGCGTCGGAGCACTGAGCGCAGTAGTCAGCAGCCAGGGTGATGATGAAGGCCGGCATATCGCCAAACCAATCACGCATCTGCTGCTCCATCCTGGCCTTCTGCCAACCACCGGCGCGGAACGCTACTTGTTCAGCTTGACCAAGGACTAAGCGGCCCTGCTTCTCGAAGCTCGACGATGCCCACATGACCTGGATGTCTGCATCCAGTAGGTGGGCATGGTCTTCGTTGTGGATGCTGCCGGTGTCGGCCAGGATCTCGCTCTGTACCCATTGCCAAATTTCAGGAGCCGGTTGCAGCTCTAGGAACACTGCCTCGAGCAGACTTCCGGGCGGGATCGGTCGACTCACAGCTGTACGCTCACGGTTGAAAAATTAAGAATCAGCCCCATGTAGAAGCTCCCGTCTTCCAACAGGCACCGCTCTGATGACCGATGAAAATGCGAAGGATCTGATAGCTTTGTTCGTTGCAGCGAAAGTTGCAATCGCACAAGAGGGCTCGATACCGGAAACCAAGCTCGAAACTGCAAAAGAGAAGCATGCGATAGCCTGGGAGAAGCTGATGACAGCTGGATTCTCTGACAAAGTCATTGTGCGCGGTGCTGTCGCTGTTAGCCCCAGAGATTTCCTTGTAGTGCTGAGCAGCGGTCCGTTGGACACGCTGATAATGTTCAAAACCGCCAACAACGAATCAGTGGAAATTCCGTGCCAGAAGGCCCTCGACATTTACGACAAGGACTTCCTCTAGATACGCGTTACCCTCCAGCCTTGAGCGAACCGTATGGCTGATTTCATGCGAACGAGTCAGTCGGCTTAGCGATCGAACGCACGAACCACATGAAGCCCTGCTGCAGGTTGGTCTTGGCCAGGGCCAGCAGGCGCTGGTCAACACCCTCGATCTGGCCAATCTGTTTGAACGGCTCGCCGGCATCCGCCTCCAGGGCCTTGATAGAGTTCATCCCATCGATCTCGCTCTGGGTGAGATCGCGGTAGCCGGTGATCTTTTTGTGCTGGTTGTCCATGGGTGATTCCTCATGATTGCGCGCCACGATTTGGCGCATTCGAAAACGTGGCGCGAGCTACAGCTCGTCCGCCTTGCGCTCTGCCCAGCGCTTGCCCAGCTGGCGGGCCTGCTCAACACCGAGCACACCGACAAAGCCGGCGGTGGCGAATGACCAGGCAATGCTGAACCCGAACTCCTTAACGGTCAGGCCCACCACCATCACGATCAACGCGCCAAGGGTTGCCTCGATGAACTGGCGCCAGGGCCTGGTCTCCTTTGCGTCGTACTGGATACGAAGCCAGGTCAAAGCAAAGGTCAGCACCATGGCCAGACCGTTCTCTCGGAGCGCGGTCAGGACCAGAGCCCAGAAGGAAGGGTCTTTATCAGGCATCGGTTTCATCTCGATATCCTCCCGGTTAGGGAGTGAAGGAATGGGTTAGCGGAGGCAATGCATGGTGATCGAGGCGTCTTTGATCGCGGCCTCGCTGATGTAGGTGACGCCATCGACAACAACGAAGGGCTGCCCAGGCTCTGGAGTCTTCTCCAGGATGATCGGGGCCAGTCCGCCATGCAGCTCAATGCGGCCATCGGCGATACGCCAGCCTGATACCCCCTCAACGAAGTTCGAACTCTGCATTGCTGTGCTCCAGAAATGAAAAAGCCCCGGCAGTTGCCGAGGCCTGAATAGGTGTGCGCGTCTTTCCGCGCTGTCTGCCAAAGACCATCACAGCGTCAACGCCCCTTTGCATCGATCTCGCTGATCCAGTCTCGCGCCACCCTGCAGCAGATGGTGAGGTCAGGGTGCGCGGGCTGCCGGTGTTGATTCCGTACGTCGCACTATCCGGCTATCGACGTCCAGGCGTACCCGAGGGTTGTCCTGGCTACAGGTGAAACTGGCTGGCACGGGAGGGTTCGAACCTCCGACCGGGCGGTTAACAGCCGCCTGCTCTACCTACTGAGCTACATGCCAATGTGGTGCCGCCACGAGGATTTGAACCCCGGACCATTCGCTTACAAGGCGATTGCTCTACCGCTGGAGCTATGGCGGCGAATTTCGGGCAATAAAAAACCCGGCGCTTGGCCGGGCTCAGGGTTTCGTGTGCGTTTCGCGTTACTTGTGCACTATGGGAAAAGTACGCACAAAATCCCGTCATGTCAATATAATTATGCCGCCTCTTGATCTTTCTCCGCGTGAATCACCTGCCATACTGGTTGTTGAGCCTGGATATCCACTTCTCTGATCACCTCTTTCAGGGATTCCCACAACTCCAGCCAGTCACGCGTCCAGTTCTTGGGATCGATGGTGACGCCGAAGAACTCCTTCATCTCTGCAGCGACCCGGGCCGGCCCCCACTCTGCCGCGCCGTGAGCCTCACCCTTGTAGGACTGCAGGGCCAGGGTTACCAAGTATTGAGCCTTCACTCGCTTGGCCGATGTCAGATCGGGCAACGCCGCCTTGGCGGTGACCAGCAGCACTGCATTCAGCAGGTGCCGCATGTTCATTGCCGGGTGGTACAGGTAGTGCCCGAACTGCTGCACCTGGAACGGCAGCGTATCGATGGCGCGCAGTATCTTGCCGATCGTGGCCAGGTGCGCAGCGCGGCCTGTGGACCGACCAATCGGCGTGCGGCGTGTCTCACTGATGCTGATCCGCTGCCCCGGAACCGAGAAGCGCGCAGCCTCCTCCCCTTTCTCACTGCCCAGCGCCGGAAACTGCGCCTCGCGCTTGCCAATACGGCCGCCAGTCTTCACCGGTGCCGACTCGGCAAGCTCAATTGCCACAGCGCTGATCGACGCGTTCGATTCGTGCTGAGCCTCTGTCCATACCTGCCTTGCGTTGATCAGCTTCATGCTTCCGCCCTCGGGAATAAGTTCAAGCCTTCTCTTTCACCAGCGTCGTAGCAGCTGCGCGCATTGTTGTGTCAATCGTTCCAGCGCTCGGCCGCAATCCTCATCACGTCCATAAGTGATAGGTCGTAGCGATGCTCGAAAATACCGAGCGTGAGGGAGTCGATTCGCGGGCCTTGGGCGCCGCAATCGTGGCAATGGACATAGGCCTCGTAGCTCTGATCTGAATCCTCATCATGAGGATGGTCTTCACGAAGCATCTCCCCGGTCATCTGGTCGTAACCATCAATGCATGGCGGACCTTCGCAGAATGGGCACGGGTTCATTTTGATTGGCTCGATCATGCTGCAGCCCTCTTGAGTTCTTTGGTCTTTGCCCGGTATTCGGCGGTTATGGCCTTGAGTTGTTCTGTTTCGTGCTTGCGTGGCGTGTGGTCGGCTTCCAGGGTCTCGACCGCTTCAAGGCCAATGCGATCAATCAGCCCAGCGCGGAATCCTTGCGAAACCGTCAAGCCTTTGCGGGCGTACTTGGATGAGCCGGCATTACAGCTTTTGCACTGAAGCCAGATGTTGGTCGGCTCCAAACGCAACTCTGGACGAGCACCCTTGCCGAGGAAGTGGCCAGCATCGAACGCCCCGCCGGTCTTCCAGCCCTGGGCAGCGAGGATCGACTCTTGCGACTCGCCGCAGCTGATGCATCCGCTACCGATACTCAGTTCGTAGGTGCGCCGGTAATCGCGTACGGCCTTCTCGGCGTCCTTGAGGTGGTCCGCCCGGGTCTTCAGCGCCTCCTTGCGGAGCTTGATCTCGCGGCGCCCCACTTCGGCCAGAGCCTTGTGCGCCCGGCCTTGGTTCGCGTCCTTAATGGCCAGGCCACACCGTGGACTGCACACCGCCTGGCCCAGACGCTGCGGAGTGAAGCTGATGCCGCAGGATGGGTTCTTGCACTTCTTGGGCTTGGGCGCCTTTGCGGCCTTCAGGGCTACTCGCATCACGCAAAGCTCCCAATCTGATCAGCCGCTGCCAGGGCGGCCTCTTCGGTTTCAAAGTGTGCAGACAGCACCAGACGCCAACAAGCGTTGAAGACGTCGCGGTACAGGGGCTCGAACTGGGCGTCATCCATGTTGGCCCAACTGATGGACTTGGCCTCTTTGCGGACGCCGTCGGGGGTACGCACCAGGTGGAAGTGGCCGGCCTCGATGGTCACCCACTCACGGAAGGCTTCGCGGGACTTGTCGACAGAGGGGAAACGTTCGGCGCGAGCCTGTTCAAGCCCAGCGATGTAGGCATCAACCGCATTCGATAGCTGCCCCAGTCTGCCGTTCTGCGCCTCGAAGAACTTGGCCAGGCCGCGGATGCCACGCATCTCCTGGCGTGGGATCAGGCCACCGACCGGCTCCCAGTATTCCCACGCCAGATCCAGCATGGCGAAGAACTTGCCGTGGAACCGAGCATTCCTCATCTTGGTGAACTTGCCGTGGATGACTTGGCCAGCCTTCCAGCACTGGATGGTTTCACGGTCTGCCTCAGTGGCCGGCACCAGGCCCTGGGCGGTGCGAATAAGGGCGAGCTCAGCCATGGTTGGCCTCCTTGCGTTGAGCAGCAGCGATAGCCTTTCGAGCCTTGCGCTTGCGCAGATAAGTGTCGACTCGCTCCGCCTTGACCTTCTTGAGACGCAGGCGCTCATTTCGGGCCTTGGCCGCGTCAACAATTTCACGAACCTCGGCGAGCTTCTTACGCAGGCTGGGTGAAGCTTCAACTGGGGAGCCAGTAAGCAGACCGGCTATGGCTTGGCCGTCGGAGGTGATCGGCGCAATGCGCAGGTCGGCCAGGTACTGAGTGCCGGCCTGCTGAGTGATCAGCTGCATCCGGACTGCAGACTCGATAGCGAGAACTCGGCGACCTGGATCGAAGCCCAGGGACACAGACCAAGACGCAGGGGCCGCTTCAGCTCGGGCGGTCTTCACCAGACGCGCGTATGCGTCCATGAAGGCCATACGAGCCCCCACCTTGTCGCCCAATCTGAGGATTGGCGCTGCAGCGGTCATGGCCTGCTGTATCTCCGAAGTGATCACCACAGTCTCGATCTCATCGGCGGCGGTAAGGGCGATTGACCAGGCCTCATCCTTTCCCGGGCGCCCATCAGCTGCTTGGACGCGCTGCATGATTTCACCCATGACCAGCTTGCCCTTCACCTCAAACCTGCAGGCCTTCAGTGCTGCACGTACAACGGATACGGGATAGGCGCACAGATCCTCGGCCATGATCGCCGCTGTCCCAGGGTTCATTTCCTGGCCCATGGCCTCAGCAGTGGCAACGATTGCAGCCGACAGCCCGGCGACCTGGGCATCGTTCATTTCAAAGGTACTCATTGCGTTCTCCCGACTGACGTCTGGCCAGGACCAACTGAGCTGCCTGCTCAGCAGCGGAAAGGTTTGCCTCGGTGCGCTCCTGCTGGCGGGCCGTAGCTCCATTGACGCGCTGACCGGTCACCCACTGGGTGTGGTAGCTCTCAGCGTTGGCCAGCAGCTCGTTGAGGCTGTGGCACTTGCGCAGAACGGCGGCATCACTGGTTTTCAAGTAGTGCGCTGCGACGTGATGGGCGACATCGGCACCGAGGCGGTCGACCAGTTGGCCGATCTGGCCACCGACCTTGGCATTCCACACCGGCCAAGTGCTGTAGCGCTTGCGGTAGGCCATGGCGTAGTTCGCCCAGGTCTTGAAGGTTTTGCAGGCCTGGTCTTTCGGGCCCGGCATGTCGGCGGGAATTTCGACTCGGGGTACTTCGATGCGGTCAAGTACCACCAACCCACCGGATGCGGCCGGCTCTTCGGAGCCGCCGTTCAAGTCCTGATTGGTATCCTGATTAGTACCCTGATGATTGGTATCCTGATTTGTCGGATTTTTTTCCGACCCTTGCTCGGATTTTTTTCCGACCTTGCTCGGAGATTTTTCCGAGGTAGATCGGATTTTTTTCCGACCTTTGTTTTCTGCTGGGGTCGGATATTTTTCCGACCCATCAAGCTTCTGATTCCACTCGACGGCCTTTTCGGTCAGCCGGAAAAGCGTGATGTTGGAAGTGCTGGAAAGCTCGATTAAGTCAGCCTCTTCCAGGGCCTTCAGCATGCGATAGGCGGTATCTGGCTTGTCGGTGAGAAGCGGCAGCTCCTCGATGATCTTGGCCTTGCTCAGCGCGAAGAAGATCCCATCGTCAGTCTTGACCGGCTTGGTCCAGCTCGGGCAGCCGTAGATAAAGGCGAACAGCAGAGCCTGCTGAGAGTTCAGCCCCCACTCAAGCGCCTTCACCTGGTTGATCGTGATGGTGAATTGCATGTCAGGCCTCGGCCAGCTTGTACTGCGCCCACAGTCCGGCGACCCAGTTGACACCCTTAGGAGTGAATTTGGTCTGGTTGAAGGCGTGACCGTTTTCCGCGGTATCGGTCTTTACTTCGAAGCGGCCGGCGTTGATGTGCTGGGCGTGCGCCTGCCATTCGCCGCCCATGCGGTACATGATTTTTTTGTCGAGCAAGAACTCGCGGAAGCGGGCCTCATTGGCCCCAAGCAGCTTGGCTGTTTGGCGGAAGCCCTTGAGCCCAGTAGCTTCGACATAGCGATCCACAAACTCGACTTTTGGCGCCGCACTGGCCAGGGCCTGGCTGGCAGCATGGTGGAGCTCGAACTGCTCGGCCCAAGCGCGGGCTGCAGCGGCTGGATTGGAAAAGTCAGGGAGAGTTGCGATTACGCGCCCATTCCCCTTTTCCTCCAGGTCGGTCATGTGGTCGTAGACAGCAGCCTGCAGCTCGTAGCTGTAGGACATTGCCATCAAGCACGCCTCGCGCTTCGGGAAGCGATAGCAATCTTGGGTGCGGTTTTGAGCATCCTTGTAAACATCCCGAAAGTTCGGGGCATCTTTCAAAACCTTGGGGACTTTCACCATCAGATGGTCATGGCGCAACACTGACCCACCCCCGGCTTCTTGGCGCTTGACGTTGATGAAGTCGACCAGCTCAAGACTGGTCATCGAAATGCGCGCCACGTTTTCGGATTGCGAAAAACGTGGCGCGAAATTGGCGGGGGTATTGCTGGAATTGGGTTGGCTCTGCATAATCGGCCCCATCAAGTGTTAATGAATCAGCCGGGGCGCAATCCCGGCTTTTTTGTGCCCGGGATTCAGGCAAGTTTCAGATTCGGTCGGTGTTTTGCGATCAGCGCTTCAGCCTTTCGGCCCAACTCCCCTGCCCGCGCTTCAACCTGACGGCATTGCTCGGCGAACGCCGGCAGGTGCGGCAAGTCCTCTTCGCACATCACCTGGTCATCAAAGACTTCGCTGCCGGTATCGATCACATCGCCCAGCGCACGGATCAACGCACCGAAGCTTTTGTTGGCGCATTGGTCGCTCTGCATCTGGCGCGCGCCGATCAGCCCATGGCGGCCGGCAAGCTCATTGATGCAGTTGTCGCGAAACTCAGGCTCCAGAGCGTTAACCCAAGACTCCTCCAGCCAAGACGGCATTTCCTGATCCCCGGAGAGCCAGCGCTGTACACGCTTCAGCCAGCGACCGGTCGCCTTTACAAACTCGCTCACGTCACCGGTCAGTTCTGGCGAATTGAAGTCTGGAACTTCCTTCTTCTTGGCGCGCTCAGGAATCGACAGGTGCAGCTCACGGCTCAACGATTGCGCGAAATCGTCCTGGCTCAAGCTGGTTCGGGCGATCTGGTTTGCCGCATGCGCCACCAGCACTTGGTCACGGGTTTGGGCGCTATGTCTTGGACTGGACGTTTCCATGGGGACTGCTCTCTTCTAATCTGGCTTCAACGGATTGGCGTGACGGGTCGAACTTACGAAGCGTTCTTCCACTGGATATCCGGAAGGCACTCTTGCCGAGTCACCTTTCCGCCTGTTGCGTGTTCAATTTCAATGGCTCGCTCGGCAGTGATGGAGCGGTCACCAGAGATCAAACGAGAGAGGTAGCTCGCCGGAATGCCGAGGCTGATGGCGAGACGTTTTCTTCCGCCGCGCGGAAGCTGCTTTGCGTACGTGGGGAAGTCCATGAGGATTTACCTTCTGGTTCATTTATGCGTGAATTTACCATAAATGTTTACCAAGTAAAGGTAATTTCCCCAAAGGGAAATAAAGGTTCTAATGGGGAAATGGAAATCAAAGACATACGCAGAGCCAGAGTTCGCCAGGTCATTGACCGCGACTTTGGTGGGAAGGACGCAGATTTCGCCGCCAAGGTGGACAAGCAACCTTCATACATCTCCCGGCTTTTCACCGAGAAAGCTGAGCATCTCCGAAACATCGGGGAGAAGATGGCGCGCGACTTCGAGTTGAAATGCGGGCTTACGCCAGGATCGCTTGACCTCCCATTGAGCGAAGGCGAGCTATCAGCGGCATCAGTGTCTGGTGCCGCAAAACCCAGGCTTCAAGTCGAAATCCCACTGCCACCCATCGAGACTTGGGACGACACAACCCCACTCCCAGACGACGAGGTCTACGTCCCATTCCTGCGCGAAGTGGAGTTGGCAGCCGGCTCTGGCCGGTTTGTGATCGAAGAAAGCGATACCGCCAAGCTGCGCTTCTTCAAGAGCGATCTGCGCCGCAACAATGTGCAGTTCAGCAATGCGAAGTGCGTGATTGCCCGCGGCAACAGTATGTTCCCAGTGCTGCGCGATGGCGCCACGGTCGGCGTGAACACAGGAAAGAACTCGCTTGGCGATATCGTTGATGGGGACCTCTACGCGATCAACCACAACGGCCAGCTACGGGTGAAGCAGGTTTACCGCCTGCCCACCGGCCTGCGCCTGCGAAGCTTCAACCGCGACGAACACCCAGATGAGGACTACACGTTCCAGGAGATCCAAGAGCAGCAGATCTCGATCCTGGGCCATGTGTTCTGGTGGGGGATGTTTGCCCGATAATGTCGTGATGCTCCAAGGAAGGAAGCAATGGAAGTTAACGAACGGAAATGTCCAGATTGCACAAAACAAGCGCAGATCTCCATGGTCAAGCGCAATACTCGTGGATCTCCCGCCACAGATCCGATTAAATCAAAAACCGTAAAGATCAGCTCACCGCAGAAAGCTGATCTGTGCCGGCTTGCAACAAAAATCAAAACGCCCTCGAATACCTCAAAGACCACGGGTTTGAACGCGGCCAAGCCTAGCGACGACGGACATTTCCACCAAGCGATTGGCTCGTTCTGGAAGAACATCGATAGCAAGACCGAATTCATTACGCAAGTTGCTTGCAGTAGACCCATTCACTTGCATCACCGCAATCAATGTCGGACAACGAATATACGCACAAAACAACATATTCCGACGAATAATATTGCACACGCCTCATACTGAACCAAGTATGCAAATCAATCTAGTTCAGGGCAAAAAACCAGAAACACGTCCGCCACTATAGGAATAATTCATGGCCTTTAAGCTCATACATGCCGTTATTCATTCTTTCGAAAAAGAAAAAGGCACACTCGCCGTTGACAATAGCAAAGTCATAAGAAAGGGACTTTTTGAACCAAGTAAACCGACCGTTATCTCACTTGCCGAAGGAATTAACAGCCTCCTCGGAAAAAAAGGGAACAACGTAGTATGGGGACAATTTGAAAATAACAATCGGCAAGGTCGTTTTCCGAGTGCTGCAGAGCACTTTCTTGGAAGTTTAGATGCCGATGAATTTGAGACTCTTACTCACATTGCACTAGACGAACTAATCGAGCAGGCGAAAACGGAAACCTTCGCGACCGGGGGGCATACGCTTTTTGCACATTACACCAGCGAAGCGATCCCATTTGTTCTCATTGCCAATATTAAGCAACGCAATGGCCTACGCCTCGGACCCGATTATATACCAGAAGAGAGTGTGGATATCGATATGTCTGCAGTCCATCAGGCATGCCGAATTAATCTTGCCAGATTTTCAGAGATGATTGCATCGCCCTCTGATGACGAGACATCAGAAGACGAATATGATGAGACGGCAACAGATAAAACATACCTTTGCTTCATAAGCAAAGGGCGAGACAGCGAAGCATCTGCATATTTTATCAAGGGACTTGGCTGCACCCCAGGAATTGCATCAACACGAGCCACTTCAAACTCAATTGATGTCATTGAAGACTTTTTTCGAGGCAAGACTGAGCTAGCTCCATATAGTTCTCAAGCCAAAGAGAATGTCATTGCATATCTCTCCCAAAAACAGAAAGACCAACAAAAGGCAACTCTGCAAGGGCTGCACGCTGCAGCTTCCTCATCAATCCCTCCAGAACAAGCAGACCTCGTTTCAATCCTTGAAGATCTTTCGGAAACGCTAAACTCCGAAGAAAGTAAAATTCCAGCGGAGTTCACTGTAAGCAAATCGGTGCTTGATCGAAAAACAAAGATAAAAGGGAAGTCCAATAGATGGTCAGCGCAGTTTGATAGAAGCGCGCTGAGCACCAGCCCCGACAGCATAGTATGCTATAATTCATCAGAAGGAACTTTGACCTTCTCAGACATCCCAGCCCCAATGAAAAGGATGATTGAGAACGAAATAAATAGCCGCATTGGAAGCGATTGATAAATGTTCGAAGCCGTCGTTGAACTGTATAGAAAAATCGGAAGACCCCCCATTAATACGGATGGGTCGTTCAGCTTTTCGGGGCCAGCAACAAGCGAACTACTAGAGCTACACAACAGAGTCCGTGAATTACCAAGTAGCTTTGGCGAGATGTCTTACTCTCGAATAAATAATTCCGAGATAACATTCGAATACACTGTAGTTTCTGCTGGCGAAAACAGCTTCTTTGAAAACTTTGAATTACTAGTTCAAAAAACCCCCTCACTGGGAACCGGGAGCCATTTAAAAAGTTTTTATGTAATTAGTGATGACTGGGCTTCCTTTGATGCATTACCGAACGACTCTAATAGTAAAATCATAAAGGTCTGCGAGCTAATCAAAGACCTATCAAAAGTTGCTGCGTCCGAACACCCACAAAGCAGCTTCTATAATCTAGTTTTTTCCACTCCAGCCGCACCTAACAAACCTCCAAAAACGATTGTAATTCAAACAAAAATCACAAAAGAGATCTTATTCATCCCCCTGGACAAAACCTCATTGATCCATAGCCTTGCCAATGAAGAGCACAAAGGCCGGATTCATCTAGAAGAAAGGCGAGCGATACTGAACGGCGCTATCTGTGAGTGTTTGGAGTCACTGACTGAAGAGCAGAGCAATAAATTCATGCACATTCTTCACTCATGGAACTCAATCATTGATAATTACTGGCGTAACTTTCAGATTTATATCCATTCATTTTCATTCGAAAAGACGAGAAAAGAATTTGCACAGGCCGAACTGGATTACGGCACAAAGCTAAGCTCTGCTTTTAGCGATCTTGCAGGAAAGCTTCTTGCTCTGCCAGTTTCACTTGTAGCACTTCTCGCTTTAAACAAGGCAACAGGAAAACTAGAAATAGCAGTGGCAGCCACTGGGCTATTTATAACCTCTCTAATAATCTTCGGCATCCTGATAAATCAAGCCTTAAACGTTCAAAGGCTCAACAACAGCCTTGAGGCCTCATTTGACAATCTCTCAAAAAAACTTACAACATATCCAAAAAACCTACAAAGGCTCATAGAAAGTTCAATAAAAAATATCAGAACACAGAAAAAGGTAGTTTCGACAACCTTAATCGCGTTCTCAGCCTTATCTTTTGCGCCTTCCATTGGCGCCATAATAGTCCTGTATTTCAAGTACCAAGAGCCTATTAATTCCTGGGTAAAGAAACTGATTCAACAGTGCTAATCAGACCATTCAGTCCCCTGCACTGAGCGCACCCACTATTAGATGCTCTTGAGCCTTCATAGGGGGCAGCAATGCGCCCCTGATGTGCCCAGTCCCACACTAAAGACAAATGGTAAAATTCCAGATCTATTTGAGGAGTAGTCCAATGAAGGGAATTGGGGCGCTCGCCCTGGTGGTGGGCATTTGCTGGGCTGTGTTCGCACTGAGCATGGACGTGTCTGTCGCTACTGGGTCTGGCGGCAGAGTTAACAATCTGGGCCTTATGGCAGACCGCCAGTTACACACCATCGTTGGCGGGATGATCGCCCTCGCAGGCCTGCTTATGGTGCTGCTCGGCGGTAAAAGCTCTGCCCCGTCGGCAGCCACAGCAACTGATACCCGCCCCTGCCCCGCCAGCGCAGAAACCATCAAGAATGCCGCCATCAAGTGCAGGCACTGCGGGGTTGACGTTGCTGCAGATGCAGGCAGGCCCGACCATCCATTACTGGAAGCCCCGACCATCCCAGCAGCCGTAGCGGCGGGCCCCAACGATCCGAGCTCCCTTAAGAAGTCCAGCATCGAATTCAAATACCTGTGCTTCGCCCTTATCTGCGTAATCATCAGCGCGGCTGTTTACCACCTAACCAAAGCTGCCCCGGTCGCCATCAACCAGCCTCAGAAAAAAGCCTACGAACCAAAGGCTGATGAACAGGTGATTCTTGGCTCTGGCGCATTCGGCTGCATGTCTTTGTCTGATTTTGAGCGCGCGCAGGATCATTACAATCGGGCTGAGTACTCGGCTTGGGCAGAAATCACTGCTGACAAATACTGTTTTTTCCGGAGGGATGGAGAAGCAGATATTGCATGGACGGTACTGCAGGTGCGCGACGATCTCATGCAGATCGGTATAAAGCGGGCGTCCGAGTACTCGAAGAATCCTGATCTAGGAAAATTCAACTATTGGACCCTCAAGCGATGGGCCTCCCCATCCCCATCGAGATAACACTAGCCAAACTTAATTCAAGCCCGCTTAGCGCGGGCTTTTTTGTGCTCAGAGAAAAGCAAGCGGCATCAGGCATTTACCATCAACACCAAAATGTTTACCAATTTATTTACCAATATTCATTGACAGGTAATTTCCAAATGGTAAATTTACCTCAAGCCAACGCACGACCGGCCCAGCAGCGAAAGCCGCGCCGCTCTTTAACAACCTGCGCCATTAACGATTACCCGGCGTTTCGCTGGGAGGTCAGCCCCGGCCACACCTGTGGGGCGAGAGAAAGTCAGGTGAACAAAATCGCGCTGCCACTACTGGCGACCGGCGATCCGATAGCCCCGAAAGGCTACCAACGCGCAGAACTGCGACGGCGGACGAGGTGTTGACCGAACTGGCGAATGACCCGGTAGAAGGCGCGAGCAATATGGAAAGCATCACTGAGCAGCCTTCTTGCGAGGGCTGCTTGGGATGACAACCACTTGGAAATAAATTGCATGGCCAAATCTTTCAATCAAATGATCAAAGACGGGGATCTTAAGCGCGCTGATGCGATGAAGGCCCGCCTGGAAGATCTCCACGAGGAGCCTGGCTTCAACCTTCGTGCTGAAGGTGAAGAGCTGGAAGAGAGTATCAACGCACTGGCGGAGTTCATCTTCGCAGGCGGCCAGATTCCGGCACTGGAGGTCAGGCCCCGCGCAGAAGGTGGCATATGGGTTGTCGATGGCCACCGGCGTCGCCGCGCCTACTTGAAGCTGGATCAGGCAGGTCGCCTTCCAAGAGTACCGAGCAAGGAAGACCCAGAGCGTCTGGAGGCGTGGATCTCGATTGTTCCCTTCGAGGGCAACGACGCCGAACGGGTAGCAAGGGTCATCACCAGCCAGGAAGGAAAGAAGCTCTCTCCTCTTGAGCTGGCCGACGGCTACAAGCGGCTCACAGCATTCGGCTGGTCACCTGATCAGATCGCAAAGAAGGTTGGCAAGACCCGCCAGCACGTTGAACAAGTGATGACGCTCGGCAACGCCAACACCGATGTCCAGCAACTGGTCGCTTCCGGCCAGGTGTCCGCTACAACGGCAGTACAGGTCGTCCGCCAACATGGCGAAGCGGCAGGCAAGGTGCTCGGCGGCGAGCTGCAAAAGGCCAAGGCCACCGGCAAGTCCAAGGTGACCGCGGGATCGATGCGCGGCCCCACAACCTCCCGTCAACGGCTCGAAGCGATACGTGCAGCAGCACAGGACTTCATCAAAGCAATACCACCGGACTGCCTGGAACACTCAGGGCCAACACTGAACCTGCCTACAGATCTATTCGTAAAACTACAGCAAGCCATCTCAGACGCTGAGTAATACGCGCCGCAATTCAATTGCACTTGCACAATCAACCGAATAGAAAAATTGAATTCCCCAAGCATGGGGTCAGTCCACAACTATGAACACAGGAAATCTGACGAGGTAACAGCAATGACTATCGAAGCAGAGACACTTGTTGAATTGACCGAAGCCCTGCAGAACAAAGGTATGGTTTTGCTGACGGATGTAACCTTCATCCGCGCTCCTTACCGGCATAACCATCGGTGGGTGTGCAGCGTAGAGTAACCATCACTGCAGTTGCCATAACCGTTCTATCTGCCGGCACCGGGCACTGACCCGACGCCGGCGCCACTCCCCTACTCCTCCACCCCGACACTTTTGTACTCCGCGCCTTAGGGCATCCAGCGGAGCGCATGACTGTGTCTATCTCATCGTCATCTCCGCCCTGGAGGCAATCATGTCAGCACTACGCAAGGCACAGCTCGAATACGACAACCGCATGCCGCCACCGGTAAGCGATGACGATCTGGCCGAATCGGAATGGCTTGAGGCAAACGCAGAGCGCCTGCTGATGGGTTACCGGATCTCCTGGGGCTACCAACCTTCAGAGCGCGGCGAGGTCACCCAGGCCGACTTTGCAAGGGCGGTGCAGGACCACCTGAACCAACGCCAGATCGACGGTGAGGACCAGCAAGACGCCTTCGGCCAGCTGGTGATCGGCGCCATGGGCTTTCGCAGCTCGGGGCTCCTGATGGATCTGGCGGTGTACCTGCTGGGCAAGAAGTCAGCCTTGAAGGACATTGCGCTTGAGCTTTTGAAGCCTCATGTAGAGGCCGCCGTGGCCTTTGAACAGGAGCAGGCGCGCTTAGAGCAGGAGTGCGGGTTTTGAGCCCTCACATCCTCATCGATCAAGCCCTCGAAGGCGTTGCCGATCCCAACAGCCAGCCCGACATCGACGTCCTGGTACAAGGCCTGATCACCCGCCTCTTCACTGACGGAGCGATCTCCACCGACGAATTCACCCACTACTGCAAGCGCCTGATGGAAGCCTGTCACCGGCGCAAGGAGGCAGAATGACCACTTCCCCAGTCAAGTCGCTCATCGAGGAGCAGCTGGAAGACATCACCGCTCACAACCTGCGTGATGCGTACAGCCTGGCTGAGCGCCGGGGCTTCTACGGGCCGCCAGTTGAACAGTATGCGGAGCCAGGTTACCGCGGCCGGGTGCTGCAGGTTCTGCGCTATCGCGTGGCTCAGTTGGAGCAGCGACAATGAGCGGCGCCGGCGCTCACAAGCGCGGCCAGCAGCTGGCGATCCGCTGCGCAAAACTCCGGCGCGATGGCCTGTCCCTTTCCGAGGTGGCACAGGCCACCGGCATCAAGAAGGAACAGGCCAACGCCAAGATCACCTTGGGCGAGCGCCTGTTATCCCTGGAGGAATCGCCATGATCCCCGTTATCGCAATCGCCTGGTTCGCACACGTCTATCTGAGATAGATCCTCGCAGCATCCCCTCACCGAATTTCATAGCGCCTCTCAAGGATGGCGCGGGAGACACTCATGTCCACGAATATGCGGATCTGGGAACAGGTCGACAAAACCGACACCAGGTACACCAAGCCCGCCGAGGTTGGCGGCCAGAAGATCACCAGCCTCAACGGCACCGCGATGATCATGAAAGCGACCGAGATCTTCGGCCCCGTCGGCATCGGGTTCGGCTGGACGATTATTGAAGAGCGCTTCGATGAGGGCTCTGAGATGGTGAGCGGCGAAGGCGATAAACGCCTAGTGCTTGGTCGGGAGCTCAACCACACCATCAAGATTCGCTTCTGGTTTGAGCTGGATGGTAAGCGCGGCGAGATAGAGCAGTACGGCTGCACCCGCTACCTCTACAAATCGAAGTACGGCACCACCACCGACGGCGAAGCACCGAAGAAGTCGCTGACCGATGCAATCAAGAAATCCCTGTCGATGCTTGGCTTCAGCGCCGACGTGTTCCTAGGAATGTTTGATGATGAGGACTACGTCAAACAGCTCAAGGACGAAGAAAAAATCGAGCAAGCCGAGGACAAACAGGTAGAGCTGGATCGTCAGAAGCAGGAGCGCCTGGATTACCTCAAATCGGTGATCGAGACCATGGCTGGAGCTCAGTCAGAACAAGAGCTGAAGAAGATCCATGACGTTGCCGTACGCAAACTCACCGTGCGCAAAGACAGTAAAGGTGCCGAGCGTATTTCGCTGGAGTGGAAGCGCATCACTGACGCTATCGCCAAGGAGAGTGCAGCATGACCCAGCTCTACGCTTTGACCGGTCAGATAGCCGAGCTCGCGGCCCTGGCGGATACCGATGACGAAGGATTGCGCCAGGCCATTCAGGACACCATGGACAGCATCCAGGGCGAATTCGAAGTGAAGGCCGAGAGCGTCGTCATGTTGTGCCGCAACATCCAGGGCGACATTGACGCCATCGATAAAGAAGTCGATCGACTGAACGAGCTGAAGCGCATCAGAAAGAACACCGTCGGCAAGCTCGACGAGTATCTGCGCCGCAACATGGAGGCCGCCAACATCAAGTCGATTAAGCGGCCGCTGTTCACCATCACCCTGGCCCTGGCGCCAGAGAAGGTGATCGTCGACAAGGAAAATGACATTCCGTACGACTTCCTCGACACGAAGACCGTGTTCTCGCCAGACAAGCGCGCCATCGCCGTCAAGCTCAAGGAAATCCGCGAGCATAACGCCGCGGTTCGCAAACGCATGGCCGCCGGCGAAGACGCGGAAGCCGAACTTCTGGAAGAACCGACCTGGGCCCACCTGGAGCGCGGCGAAAGCTCGATTCGCATCAAGTGAGGTAACCATGAGCAACAACTTCATCCTGGTCTGCTCCGAGCGCCAGGCAGAACTGGAAGCAGCTAAGGCTGCCTTCTTCATGTCCGGCAACAAGGTCCAGGTGCTGGAGTCTTTCAGGCTCCAGCCTCGCCGGCCACGCAAGGACCTGGCTGGCCAGCATGGCAAACGCGCCACCCGCCCGCAGCCCAAGCGAACCTACGAAGACCAGTTCGCCCAGCGCAAAGCCTACGTCGACACGATCCGAGAGCTCGCCAAGACCATGACCATCGACCAGGCCATGGCCGCCACCGGAAAGTCAGAATCGGCAATGCGCCGGGCGGCCCACGAAGGTGGCTTCACGTTCAAGAGCAAGGTCGTGGATAGGGAGCGGGATTTGAAGCTCATCGAGCGCCTGGCTGCCCTGCGGAACACTGGAGTGTCACGCATCGCTGCATGTAGGAAGGTTGGAATCTCCGACACCCTGCTGAACCGCCTGGTGCTCGACTACGACTTTAACTTCCCGAAGCGCTGGGAGAAGCGAGCTTGAGACGCTTCAACAACCGCCCGCAACAGCGCAAACGTCAAACCTGGTCGACGATACCGGCCAGCGGCATCGAAGAGGTAGGCCATGGCTGCGACTCAGGAAGAACGAACAGCCAAACTTGCCGAGAGGCGGCAAGAGCTGGGCGAGCAGGAACTACGACACACTGCTCCCTACGGAACGCGACAGATGCTCGACGAGCTGATGCGCTGGAGTGAGATGAATGAAGTCAGCGAGGCGGTGCAATTGCTGGTGATCAACGCCAGGCCCGAGGATATGCTGCCGGCGCCGCCGAAGGTAAAAGGCCCGTCAGACATCATCAGGCACTACTTCCGCCAAGGAATGCGCGACAGGTTAGCGACCATCACCGCCGCCCTGGGCGAGTCAAAGGACCGAAACACCATCTGGCGACTGATCGCATATGCCCACTCGCTTGGCCCCGACGGCTCCGCGCCGCTCTTCGAAATTCCGCGCCACCAAATCGAAGTACCGCAAAGCGTGGCGCGCAAATTACGGCAAGCAGGCTTTGCCGAATCGCTCCAGATGAACGCCGAAGAAGACGGCGAAGCATAACCCGCCCTACTTGCTGCATCCGGATGCCATCGCGAATGAGAGTAAAGCCTCCTAGTTCAGGTTCAGGATTCAGACCTTTGTCGACTGAGTGAACATCCAACCAAGTGCAACGGCAGCAATGATAGGGCGTACTAGATCCGTTGCCGGAGCCGAACCAGCAAACACCTGCAGACCGCTTATTACGAATACTGCCAATGCAGCAAGAATGCCCAGCACCGAAATCCAGCGGAAGTATCTTGGAAACATCGAGTAGCTCCTTTTAGAGGGGCACGATCGTAATTGCAATTAGCCACCACATCAACTATCGCTGCATCCGGCTACGGAGGGCGGCGCATGCATGGAGATAAGCCATGATCGGTACACCCTGCGAGTACGTGCAGCAGTATTACCAAGTCCCGGCGTGTATCGGACGTCGTGTCATCGCCCACGGCAAGCCCGGCATAATCCTAGCCGATCGCGGCCACTACATCGGCGTGGTGCTGGACGAAGACCCGAAGAAGCGCATCAGCAACTATCACCCGACTCACGAAATGCAATACGGCAAGATGGCCGAAACGCTCCCGCTCAAAGAGTGGCTGGTCCTGCCCTTCAATCATGATTGGGACGACCTCGACTGGAACCGAGAAGCCCGAGAAGATTTGGTCAGGGTCTGGGCAGCCACTCGAGGTCAGGCCAAGTACAAGGCCTATGAGCGGCTTCAGGACTACTGCCACAGCATCAAGGCGATGCTCCATTTCAAAGTCCGGCGCGCCTGACCCGCCCCATCGGATTTGTCAGGAAGATTCGTTGCGACGAGCGAAGAAGTTATCTCTCGCTAATATGAGCTTTTGAACAAGCGCCGGGCTGCGCGGATTAGCAGCATCGTCGACCAGTACAAGGACAAACGAACACTTGCAGCCAACGCTGTTGTCGTCCTTGGCCAACCACTCCCTGACTTCATCAGCAGTAAACAACTCGCCACTGCGGGCCGCATGTGAGTCTCTGGTTGAGGGCGATAGTGCCGACATTTGCATGAAGCGGTGCGGTATCTGAAGCCTTTGGCAGTCAGCCTCATCTGCAGCAAGCTTGCTCAGTCTCATCGCATGAATATCGGAATCGATCACCCGCATCTCCTTGTTCCGGCCCCATGCCGGATCGAACACAAATACCCCACTTCTACGAATCACGCCAGCCAGGCTGCGGTCATCGGCTGCCCGGAGGAAACCTATGCAAGCAGTCATCTACGCGGGCCTGCGTAACGGCGCCCGCAACCAGCAGATCCATGATGCCCTGATCTACAAGCGTGTGATTGAGGTAGCCCGGGAGTTCCAGCTTTCCCCGGGCACTATCCGCGCAGCTGAGAAACGCATCTCCAACACATCTGTTTTCGAGCTGAGCCTACTGGGGGGGGCAGCCCGATGCCGATCGGCAAGGTCGTGGCCGACTCATTCCGCAAGGCAGCGCTCGGTGCGTACCGGAACTACCACGGCACCTTTCGAAACCTTGAGCTGCCCTGCTGGGTGATCACCGACGGCACGCAGAAGATCGAAGTGCTCGAACTCCGCAAGATCGATACCGGCGAATCCTCCTTGTGATCCCCCCTCACCTACTGCACTGACTCTCTTTGACTGGAGTCAAGCATACTGATAGTCAGCCCTGCCATTTCCCAATAATGATGTAAGAGCGATATGTTTTTTCCCTCCGTGTCACCCAACACGTTCCAGCTCGGAAGCCTGTTGCAAACATCAAGAGCAAAATCGGAGGCTACTTTTAGCTCGTTGAGCATGTAAACCTGCCCCGCATCCAATTCCATGATAGCGATCGACTTCAACGCTTCGATATGTGGCGGCCACTTCAGATGCCAGCCCATCTCTAAGTACGGATTGATGGAGTTAACTCCGAAATCCTGTATGGCGTTAAACGCGGTACTGTGGAGTAGCCTCAGTTGCTCCTGCTGGTTTTTTGCGAGCAAAAGCAAAACGCTCTTGATTCTTTTGGACTTCAGCTTTTCAGCCTCTAACTTCTCGGCATTTTGCTTTTCAGCTTGACGATTGCTGATCTGAAAAGCCCCCCAGATTGCCACGATGGAGCCAATCGCCTGAACCCAACTTGCAAGCTCACTTTTATTGAAGTCGAACAAAGCAATGATGAACCAAGCGGCCAGAAACAAGACTGCGTTTTGAACCGACCACAAAGGTTTAAACCACCCACCTACAGACTTTTCAGACATTTATAAATCACTCCTTTTTCAATCATCGCAATATACCGGCGAGGATCCCCTATGTCCGCACAACAGAAGAAACACCCCTTCGATTTCAAAACTCAATACGGACTCGGCTTCAGCACTCAGGATGACGAGATCGTTGTCGACTTCTTCTGCGGGGGTGGCGGCGCCGGTACCGGCCTGGAAATGGGCCTGGGCCGCGCGGTGAACGTCGCGAAGAACCACAGCCCTGCAGCGATCAGCATGCACACCGTGAATCACCCAGGCGCCGTGCACTACACCACGGATGTATTCGACGGCGATCCCGACACTGAATGCGGCGGCAAGGCCGTTGGCTGGTTCCACATGTCGCCTGACTGCACCCATCACAGCCAGGCCGCCGGCGGACAACCGCGCAAGCGCGAGATCCGCAACCTGTCGTGGATCGGCCTCAAGTGGGCAGGCAAGAAAAAGCCTCGGGTGATCAGCCTGGAGAACGTAAAGCAGATCCTGCAGTGGGGCCGACTGATCGCCAAGCGCGACAAAGCCACGGGCCGTGTGGTGAAACTCGGCGGTGACGTGGCAGCACCTGGTGAAGTTGTGCCGGTGGGCCAGCAGTTCCTGGTCCCCGACCCGAAGCAGCGTGGCCGCACCTGGCGCCGCTTCGTTGCCTTGCTGGAAGGCATGGGCTATGTCGTTGAGTGGAAGGTCATCAAGGCCTGCGACTTCGGCGCGCCGACCAGCCGAGAACGCCTGTTCATGATCGCCCGCTGCGACGGCAAGCCCATCGTGTGGCCAGAGCCAACCCATGCCAAGAACCCGGCCAAAGGCCAGAAGAAGTGGCGCACCGCCGCCGAGTGCATCGACTGGACCATCCCGAGCAAAAGCATCTTCGACCGGCCCAAGCCGCTAGCACCTGCAACGTTTCGGCGAATAGCCAAGGGCATGAAGAAATATCTCATTGATGCCGCTGACCCGTTCATCGTGCCTATTGCGAATTGGTCCGGCGACAGCGTGCAGTCAGCCCATGAACCGCTGCGGACCGTGACATCCTGGCCCCGCGGCGGATCGTTCGCCATGGCCAGCCCTATCATCGCCCCAGCCACGCACCAGGGCAGCGACCGCATCAACGACCCTTCCGCCCCGCTGCCGACTGTGACCTGCGCGAATCGCGGCGAGCTGACGTTGATCAGCCCGGTGATGGTCACTGCTGCGCATGGCGAAGGAAAGCCTGGCGGTGTTCAACGCTGGGGCGACGGCAGTAAGTTTGCCGGTGCCCCGCTGGGGACGGTGACAGCCAGCGGCGGGCATTCAGTTGCAGCCGCTCACCTGGTGAAGTTCCGGTTCTCGGATGAAGGCAAGGCGCTCGATGAACCGCTACCAACCATCACCAGCGGCGGCAACTACCAGCGGCCAGCAGGTGCCGCACACGCAATGGGTATCTCCACGGTATTCATGGCCCAGATGAATGGCGGCTTCAACACCACGGCCGCCAAAAGTATCGAGGACCCGGTGACCACGGTTACCAACACCGGCAGCCAGCAACAGCTGGTTACAGCAAACCTGCTACACCTGCGCGGCAACTGCGACGCGAAGGAGTGCGCTGAACCGCTGCACACTGTCAGCGCAGCCGGCACTCATCACGGAGTGGTGGAGTACACACTATCGCCGGAACACGAAGAGGGAGCCTTGCGAGTGGCGGCGTTCCTCATCAGCTACTACGGCACCGAGAACATCAGTGGCGCCGACCAGCCAGCACCAACAGTCACCACCAAGGATCGCCTGGGCCTGGTCACTGTCACCATCAAGGGCACGCCCTATGTGATCGTCGACATCTGCCTGCGAATGCTGCAACCGGCCGAGCTGTACAAGGCGCAGGGCTTCCCCGACGACTACATCATCAGCCACGGCGCCGACGGCAAGCCATTCACCAAGACCCAACAGGTTCACATGTGCGGCAACAGCGTCAGCCCACCGCCTATGGCAGCGCTCGCCCGAGCAAACGACCCGTGGCGCGCCGCCGAACGACAAGCCGAAGCCGCATAACCCAACCTCTGCCGCCCGGGCCTGCCCCGGATAGGACTCCCCATGCCTACAGAAACCCAACACCTGGAGCAGCGAGTCGCTGCCCTTCAATCAGATCTCGACGCCCGGGACCAGGCCCTGGACGACGCAGCAACAGAGAACAACGAGCGCGAGTTGTCGCGCCGGGACTGGTTCGACGAGGCGCAGAGGCTGCAAGTAGAGCTGGCCGAGCGGGATGCGCTGCTGCGTCGTGCACTCAACGGCGGTGACGATAGCCTGGGTCTCGATATCGCCGCCGCCCTATCCGCCAGCGCAGAGCCGGGCGCTAAGCCCCAGGCCGAGCCGGTGGCATGCATGCCGGTTGAGCGCTGCTACGACGTCAGAGCGAAGATGATCATCGCTTTCAATGAGGCCAAGAAGGCTGGAGGCGACTTGGATGATGCGCTTGATGCGGCATACAAGTCGGCCTTGCGCTATTCGCCAAACCCGATGAGCGCCGAGCAGCCCGCGCGGGCTGCGGTGGTGCTGCCTGAGCGATCGCCGAAGGATTATGCCATTGAGCATGCCGAGTATATGGCGAAGTCAGCTGATGACGTGCTGGCGAAGTTCCAGGCATATGGCCTCGCTCTGCTGGCCGTAGATGAAGGCGGCGACGACGGTGAAGGCGAGCTATTCGAAGCGATCGATACTGCCCGCGGCGACCTGCAAGAGTCTCTGGTAGATCTGCGCGGCATGGTTTATGAGTTCCGCAAGCGCTGCTGACGCCTGAAAGCCAAGCCCCGACAGGAGTACATCTGTACTCCACCCGCGAAAACCTCACCCCTCCCCCACATTCAAGTGAGCCGATATAGCCCACTCAGGCACTGTAGTTAGCGCTCATCGCTTGGAGGTGTCGATGAGTTAAGGAAAGAGTTCCAAGCCTCAAATGCATCGCGATGTTGTTCGGTCGCCTCATTCCAATCTGGTCCAGAAACCTGCTTTAAAGCAACCATCATCATAATTTTGGTAGTGGCTGCATCCAGCTCAACCAATAGCTCGTGGGATCGGAATCTAAAGTCATCACCACCACTCATAATTTCACCTTGCGACAGATCTAGCCGGAAGTTCCGCATTGTGCCCTCAACGCTAAGGACCGGCTACCGCGAGCAACGTTCACTGAATAGCTGGTCAGCGAGCAAAGCTTTGCTAACAAGCTGGAGCAGCAACTACTACTCCTCCCCCTTCAAGTCAGCCGCTATAGCGGCCAAGGACGAAGTCATGCCTGAAGAAAAAGTCGTGATGTACGAATCCCCAGAAGCTGCAAGCATCCAGACCGTGACCGGCTGGGTTGCCGCTGACGGCCGCTTCTGGGGTAAAGATGAGCATATGGCGCGCTGGTGGGGCGCCACCCATCGCCGCTGTGAGAAGAACCCGGACCATCCGATCTACGAGATTCGAAGCTCTTGCCACCAGTGTCACGAGGAACGTCGCCAAGCGAAATTCGCGGCCATGCCGATCAAGGAATGGGCAGGCGAGCCACTGGTGATCTTCGACGGCGACGAATACTTCTTTGACGAGGACAGTCTGCGCGATTACCTCATCGACCGCGATGTCGATTTGGCTGACCTGCAGCTCTGCATCTGCGAACCGAACATGCCGCGCGAAATCGACCCCAGCGACGTCTTCATTGACGACCTGCCAGAGGATGGCGAGATCCGGGATCAGCAGCTTGTCGCAGCGTTCGAGCTATTGAACGAGATGATCCGCCAATCCGAGCCCCTGTCGTGGTCGCAAGGCGAGTTCGCAGCATCGCTCCCGCAGTCCTTCATTGATGAAGTCGTTTCGGCCCGGGAGGTGCAGCCATGACCGTCTATGTCGACGACATGAACGCCACTTTCGGGCGCATGAAGATGTGCCACATGTTCGCAGACAGCACCCAAGAACTGCTGTTGATGGCCGACAAGATCGGCGTACAGCGGAAGTGGCTCCAGAAGGTAGGCACCATCCGCGAACACTTCGATATCTGCCTCAGCAAACGGGCTATGGCGGTAGGTATGGGCGCGGTGGAGATCAGCTACCCGGGTGACGTTGCCGAGCTGATGCGCAAGCGCAAGGCCGCAGTGCAGGAGGTGCAGCCATGATCCTCCCCGCCCTGCTCTACCTCGCATGGAACATCTACACGGGGCCAAGGCCATGAGCGAACAAAACACCAAAGAATTTTACTCTGTCGAGCAAGCGTCTCAGCATGCCGCCGACTGGTGCAGGCGTCACCCGGCATGGCGCAGGATCTGTGACATTCCAGATCACTCCATGTTTTATAAAAAATACGACGAGATTCCGAAACGAGAACGCGCCTACTGGGAAAAGAACGGTGGCGAAGAATGCTGGCGGGAATTCGGGACCGCTGAAAGCAAGGTTCCGACGGGGTTCATCACCGGAAAGGGTGAGTTCTTCGACCACGTTCTCAAAGTCCCCCTCCATCACAACCTGATGATGGTTTTCCGCGTTGGCAGAAGCTGGAAACCATGACCAATTAGCAGCGGCTACAAGAACTGAAGAGTCCGCCCGGCCCGGGATCGGTCGTCTTCTTCCTTGATGAGCAAGACATAGACCGGGCGAACGCAGAGACAGTGCCACGGCGCAACGCCAGGGCCAATCAGCACCATCTGAAACACCCCACTCAACAATCGGAGCCTGCAGTTCTGCGGGAGGGATAGACACATGCCCGAGAAAGACGAACTACCCGAAACGTACCCCTTCGACAAAGTGCCCGAGAAGCGTATGGCGCAGCTTATCGGCACAACTCAACGCGCCCTGGAAAGCAAGCGAGCCCGCGGGGGAATCCCCGAAGGCGTCTGGAACAAGATCGACAACCGCATTTTTTACAGCATCAGGAGATACGAGGCATGGCAAGAAAGCCAATGGGACTGCCCACAGGAGTTGAATTTGCTGGTGATTCAATCCGAATCCGATTCACCTGGAAGCATCGCCGGTGCGAAACCCTCGCCTACCCACAGACGGCCAAGGGGATCAAAGCGGCCGCAGATCTCCGTGCTCACGTAATCAGCCTGGCCAAGCACGGGGCCCTGACGGACGAGAAATACACCGAGCTTTTCCCTAACTCCAGCTACGTGACGACGACTGAGTCAGCCGTCGTCACGTTCGGGGAATATGCGCAGACCTGGCTCGACAGTCGGGAAGTCGTAGAAGGCACCAGGAGCAACTACAAGGGCAGCCTCAACCTGTACTGGATGCCTGCGCTTGCCGGCATCCCCATGAACGACATCACCCCAATGGCGCTGCGCAAGATCATAGCGGCCACCGAGTGGAGCAGCCCCGGGGTGAAGCGTGCGGCGATATCTCGAGTAAACGCCCTGTTCAATGTCGCAGTGCAGGACGAAGTCATTGCACGCAACCCCGCAACATCGATTCAACTGCCGGCGAGGAAGAAAAAAGTAGTAGATCCATTCACAGCGGAAGAGGCCGACGCACTTATTGCGTGGCTGTATGCGAACTTCACTCGACCGGTGGTCAGGATCTACGCGGCCTATTTCGAGTTTGCTTTCTATACCGGCATGCGTACTGGTGAACTGCTGGCGCTGCGCTGGGACGAGATCGACCTGGAGGACAGAACAGCACACGTCTGTCGGATTGTCGTCAAGGGTAAGCTGCAGGAGCGCACTAAAACAAAGTACGCCAGAACGGTAATGCTGAACTCCCGCGCCATGAACGCCCTGGGCCAGGCGAAGGAAATTGCCCAGGTCCGCGACAGTGAGCGGCGCCGCGTGCGCAAGTCGTCGCCTTACGTGTTCCAGCCGTCCGGCAGTTCGCCGTTTATCAAGGGCCCAACGACCCCTGCTGGGCACTTTGCAACAGCTCTAGAGGCCCTGGGGATCAGGCCCCGGAACCAATATAACTGCCGTCACACCTACGCTACGATGTGCCTCATGTCGGGCATGAATCCCGCATTCATTGCCGGCCAACTCGGGCACAGCGTGCAAGTGCTGCTCTCGACTTATGCGCGGTGGCTGAACTCGACAACGGACTGGACGGAGATAAGTAAGCTGGAAAGCAAAATTGGTACAAAAACGGTACAGGATGAAAAAAAGTTTAATTAAGAGCCCGTAGTTAAAGGCGTGTAGCAAGTTTCTGGCACATACTCATAAAATGTAACGTTTTTCCGAAAAAGCCCGTTGCCAAACGGCATATCCATCTCTATCGAGTCCGCCCGCGTGAAAATTCGTCTCTCCATCCTCAGCTTGTTGTTTGCTGTGTCCGGCACCTTGACCGCCCATAGCGTCGACGCCAGCGAAACCACCGCGGCGCCAAGAGACACGTCACAATTGCACATCGCCTCCGGCAGCGCGTTGCTGCTGGATCTGCAGACCAACAAGGTCATCTATTCGAGCAACCCGGACGTCGTGGTGCCCATCGCTTCGGTCACCAAGCTGATGACAGCCATGGTGGTACTGGATGCCAAGCTGCCCATGGACCAGTACATCGCCATCAACATCAGCGACACCCCGGAAATGAAAGGTGTGTTTTCCCGAGTCAAGCTCAACAGCGAGCTGAGCCGCCGAGAGATGCTGCTGATTGCCCTGATGTCCTCGGAAAACCGTGCTGCCGCCAGCCTCGCCCACCACTACCCGGGAGGCTACGCAGCCTTCATTGCAGCGATGAACGCCAAGGCCAAGTCCCTGGGCATGATCCACACCCGCTATGTGGAGCCCACGGGTCTGTCGATCCACAACGTTTCCACCGCGCGCGATCTGAGCAAGCTGCTGGTAGCTGCCCGCAAGTACCCGCTACTGAGCGAGCTGAGTACCACCAAGGAAAAGACGGTGGCATTCCGCAAGCCCAACTACACCCTGGGCTTTCGTAACACCGATCACCTGGTCAACAAGGAAAAATGGGACATCAAGATCACCAAGACCGGGTTTACCAATCAGGCCGGCCATTGCCTGGTGCTAGTCACCAGCATGGGTAATCGTCCGGTGGCCCTGGTGATTCTCGATGCCTTCGGCAAGTACACCCATTTCGCCGATGCCAGCCGTATCCGCAATTGGGTCGAGACCGGCAAGAGCGGATCGGTGCCGGACGTCGCCTTGCGCTACAAGGCCGACAAGAACCTCAAGAATCGCCAGGTAGCTCCTCCCCAGGCTTCACACTGATACAGCAGAAACGACAACGGCGCCCGCAGGCGCCGTTGTCTTGAGTGGAGCAATCAATGGCTGTCGAGTGCCTTGCTCGCTCTGGCGGCCGCCTTCTCCTGGCCAGCCTGGGCCAAGTCGTTGACCGCTTTCAGCCAGCGCTGGCGATCAACCTTGGCCGGTAGCTGGTCGGGAGCCTGAACCAGCACCGCAAAGCTTCCGGCACTCTTCCACGACGATTCGAACTCACTGAAGCTCATCAACTGCCGGCGACTTTTCGCCCCTCGCAACAACACCGTCCGCTTGTCCCGGTTATAACCGGCCAGTACCGCGTAACGCGGCTCGGCCCAGAACGTCGAGCCCTCGGTGAAACGCACCAGCACTGGATACCCCGCAGCAACCTGGGTCAGCAAGGCAGGCAGATTGTCGTCCAGGGGATAGACCACCATCCCGTATTCCCGCGCCAGGTTCTGCATGTTCTGCTGCAACTGCGCCTCAGCGCCCGGCAGGTGCAAGGGTTTGTCCAGCAAGCCCGGAGTGATCACGACCCCTTGCTGCGAAAGCATGCTGGCCAGGGCACCAGGAGCGCTCTGATACATCTCCCCACGAAAGAACGGCACGCTATTGAGCTCCACCCGCTCTGGCAGGCGCTGGATCTCCAACGGCACGCTGCCCGCGCAACCCGCGAGGCCCAAGACACAGGCGCTGGCCAGCAGCGCTGTACGAAATCGAGAAAATACCCGCACCATCATCGCTCTCTATATTCAATCGCCGGACCGACTGACTCCCGGCTGGGGGCTTGATCATAGGTCCCTCTTGGACGAGGGTATAGCGTTAGACGGCAGTTAGTTGAAAACCATAGAGCGAAGTGTTCGAAGACTCTCGACTATTGGTCAATAGCTTGAAACACAGAGGCTACTAGACTGTCCATTGGTAAGAGTAAGTGCCCGGTATCGGGCACGAAAGGAGGCACTCATGAGCCTGACAACGACGATCCTGATGCTGATCCTGGGCTGGCTGGCGGTTGCCGCCGCCATGCTTTGGGGCGTACTGCGCATCACTCGCCGCCACCACTATCAACCCCCGCAGTCAGCCCCTGGCCCCAAGGCAGAAAAAACCACCGGCCGGCCCGCCACTGCCCACTGATTGACCGTTTCAAATCACACCAATAATACGGCCGCCTGACTCCAACGAGTACAGGCGGCCGTTTGCTGTGGCTGTGAATCAGGCGTCGTGCTGCGTCGCCTGGTGCTTGCGCCGAGCCCGGCGGGCGAGCATGTTCAGGCTTTCAATGGCGGCCGAGAAAGCCATTGCCGCATACACGTAGCCCTTGGGTACATGGGCGCCGAAACCTTCGGCAATCAGGGTCATGCCGATCATGATCAGGAAGCCCAGGGCCAGCATCACTACGGTCGGGTTGTCGTTGATGAACTTGGCCAGGGGCTCGGCCGCCAGCAACATCACCAGCACCGACACCACCACGGCGATGATCATGATCGGCAAGTGCTCGGTCATGCCCACGGCGGTAATGATGCTGTCGATGGAAAACACCATGTCCAGTAACAGGATCTGACCGATCGCGGCGGCAAAACCGATGGCCACGCCCGGCGTCTCGGTTTTGCTCTCCTGGGGCTCGGGATCCATGCTGTGGTGGATTTCCGTGGTGGCTTTCCACACCAGGAACAAGCCACCGGCAATCAGGATCATGTCTTTCCAGGAGAAGCTCTGGCCCAGTACCTCAACCACCGGCTCGGTGAGCTGGACGATGAAAGCGATGGTGCTGAGCAACGCCAGGCGCAGGAACAACGCCATGCCGATGCCGATGCGCCGCGCCTTGGCCCGATGCTTCTCCGGCAGCTTGTTGGTGAGGATGGAGATGAAGATCAGGTTATCGATGCCGAGCACGATCTCCATCACCACCAGGGTGGCCAGGGCAACCCAGGCGGTGGGGCTGGCGGCGAGCTGTAAAAGGTAATCCATGGGTCAATCCTGACTCGGTTGTATGAAAGATCAGATTTCCTGGGACGACTCAGGCTGCTTGGCAGCCTCGTCCTGGCTTTTTTCCTTGCCGGTCACGCTTTGCGTGGCGTCACTCAGAGCCTGCTCCGCAGCCTTGTGGGTGTCGTCGATGGCCTGCTTGGCCGACTGTGCGGCCTTGTCCAACGCCTGCTGAGCGCTCTTTTCCGCTTGCTCGCAACCCGCCAGGGTCAGCATAGACAGGGCCAGCAACGATGCCGCGCCCAGGGATTTGAATGACATAGTTTTTTCCTCGATAGAACGGACGGGGCCAAGCAAGGCCCCATCGATAGCGAGGCATTCTAAGGAGCCTGATACTTCAGGAAAATTCGTATTTTTAGCAGTTATACTTCGGTTTTTACGAACAGAAGCTCAGCATGCTCAACTACCGCCAACTGCATTATTTCTGGGTCGTGGCCAAGACTGGCAGCATCGTCCGCGCCTGCGAACAGCTCAATCTGACCCCCCAGACCATCAGCGGGCAGATCAGCCTGCTGGAGCAGACCTATGGCATCGAGCTGTTTCGCCGGGTCGGGCGCCAGTTGGAACTGACCGAAACCGGACGCCAGGCCCTGACCTACGCCGAACAGATGTTCCAGCTCGGCGGCGAACTGGAGGCCATGCTCCGCGCCCGCCCCGACGAGCAACAGATCCAGTTCCGGGTCGGCGTGGCGGACGTGGTGCCCAAATCCATCGTCTACCGCCTGATCGCCCCGACCATGGAACTCAGTGAGCCAATCCGCCTGACCTGCCGTGAAGACAAACTCGAACGCCTGCTGGCGGACCTGGCCATCCAGCGCCTGGACCTGGTGATTTCCGACAGCCCGATGCCCTCGCACCTGGACATCAAGGGCTACAGCCAGAAACTCGGAGAATGCGGGATCAGCTTCTTCGCCACCGCGGAGCTGGCCCGGTTGCACGGCGCGGACTTTCCCCAAGGCCTGCAAGGGGCCCCGTTATTGATCCCCGGCCAGGAAACCGTGGTCCGCAGCCGGTTGCTGCGCTGGTTTGCCGAACAGCAACTGCAGCCGCGGATCATCGGTGAATTCGACGACAGCGCCCTGATGCAGGCCTTCGGTCAATCCGGCAGCGGGATCTTCATCGCCCCCAGCGTGATCGCCGACGAGGTCCGGCAGCAGTACGGGGTGCAGCTGATTGGCCAGACCGATGCCGTGACCGAGTCCTTCTACGCCATCTCCGTGGAACGCAAGGTCAAGCATCCCGGCATCCTGGCCATCACCGAAGGCGCACGCCGGGAGCTGTTCACGGCCCTGCCCCACTGATCAGGAGGCGCAGGTATCCGGCGCCTTCAGTTTCATCAGCAACAGCGCCAGGGCGATGGACAGCAGGATGAAGCCGGACGCCGCAAGCCCCAGGCTGCCCAGGCCCAGGGTGTCGATAACCCGACCGCCGACCATCGCCCCCAGGCCGATCCCCAGATTGGCCCCGGCGATGTTCAGCGAAGCGGCGAAGGCCGGTGCCTGTGGGGCGGCCTTGATCAGCCGCACATGGCTGACCAGGAACAGCGCCGCCTGGGTCACGCCCCAGATGCCCATGGCTGCCGCCAACCCCAGGGTCGAATGAATGCTCGGCACCAGCGCCACCATGCCGCCGATCATCAGCGCGCAGAACACCATGGAGGCAATCAGCGGATGCCGGTCCACCGCCCGGCCGCCCAGGGAGTTGCCGATCAACCCCACCGCGCCAAAGCCCATCAGGCACCAGCCCACTAGCGTGCCGTTAAAGCCGGCCAGGCGCTCGAGAATGTCCGCCAGGTAGGTGTAGGCAGTGAACATGCCGCTGAACACCAGGATCGACAACAGCACATGCCCCTGCATCAGCGGGCTGCGCAGGATACCGAACTGCGAACGCAGGCTTGCCTGCTCGTTGTGCGGCTTGGTGACCGGCAAATAGATGAACAGCAGCAACGCCTTGGCAAAAGACACCAGGGCCAGAATGCCGAAGGCGCTGCGCCAGCCGAAGGCATCGGCAATCAGGGTGCCCACGGGAATCCCGAATACCGTGGCACAGACGATGCCAAAGCCGATCTTGGCAATCGCCCGTCCGGCGTAGTCCGGGCCGACGATGTCCACTGCCGTCTCGCTGGCCAGGGCCCAGAACACCGGCAAGCCCAGGGCCGGCACCAGCCGTGCCAGGGACATCACCCAGATATTCGGCGCCAACGCCGCCAGGGCATTGGCCAGGCCGAACATCACCAGCACGCTGATAAACAGCTGCTTGCGGGGGAACCGCGCGAAATAGGCGGTCAGGAAGGGCCCGAACGCGGCGACGGTAAAGGCGAACAGGGTCACCAGCAGGCCGGCCTGGGACACACTGACCTGCAAGTCCCGGGCGATCGACGGCAACAGGCCGACGATGATGAACTCCGTGGTCAGCACGGTGAACCCCGCGGCCGACAACAGCAGGATGGGCAACAACATGGGGAACTCCAGAAACGGCGACAGCAGCGACAGCCCGAAGGGCCCGCTGACTGGATAGGAAAAGGGGATGGCGAATATTAACAGAGTGAGTACGGGTCAGGGCAACCAGCATGGCAGTGACAAGTGGCAGATCGTCACATCGACGCAGGAACCGTAAACAGCTGTGATAAAGTCCGCTCCCTGCCAAAACAGGCGGTTTCGCGTGCGCTTGCCACCCAGGCCACCCGATCGCCCGTTGCCCTTTTCGAGCGTTCCAGCGCCTGTTGGTTCAACCCCGGCCATCTTTCGGCCAGGGGCTTGCGGCAGGTAGGCTTCGCCCATTAAAAAAACAGAGATACCGTCATGAGCGCTTCACCCCCTTCCTTTCTGCAGTCCCTCAAACGTCTCAGCCTGGTCACGCAGATTGTCATCGGCCTGATTGCCGGTATCGCCCTGGCGCTGTTCGCCCCTGAACTGGCGAAATCCACCACCTTCATCGGCAAGGTGTTTGTCTCGGCGCTCAAGGCCGTGGCGCCGATCCTGGTGTTCGTGCTGGTGATGGCGTCGATCGCCAACCACAAGCACGGCCAGGAAACCCACATCCGGCCGATCCTGGTGCTCTACCTGCTGGGCACCTTTGCTGCCGCGGTAGTGGCGGTGATTGCCAGCACCCTGTTCCCCTCCTCCCTGGTACTGGCCACCCACGATGTCGCCATCAGCGCCCCGGGCGGCATCACTGAAGTGCTGCAGAGCCTGCTGCTGAGCGTGGTCGACAACCCGGTGAGCGCCCTGATGAACGCTAACTTCATCGGCATCCTGGCCTGGGCCATCGGCATGGGCGTGGCCATCCGCCATGCCGGCGAGACCACCCGCACCGTGCTCGATGACCTGTCCAACGGGGTGACCCTGATCGTGCGCGTAGTGATCCGCTTCGCGCCCCTGGGGATCTTCGGCCTGGTGGCCTCGACCCTGGCCACTTCGGGCTTCGACGCCCTGCTCGGCTACCTGCACCTGCTGGCGGTGCTGATCGGTTGCATGCTGTTCGTGGCCCTGGTGATGAACCCGCTGATCGTGTTCTGGAAGATCCGCCGCAACCCGTTCCCACTGGTGCTGACCTGCTTGCGTGAAAGCGGCATCACCGCCTTCTTCACCCGCAGTTCGGCGGCCAACATCCCGGTCAACCTGGAGCTGAGCAAGCGCCTGGGCCTGCATGAAGACACCTACTCGGTGTCCATCCCCCTGGGCGCCACCATCAACATGGCCGGCGCGGCGATCACCATCACCGTGCTGACCCTGGCTGCCGTGCACACCCTGGGCATCGCTGTCGATCTGCCCACTGCAGTGCTCCTGAGTGTCGTGGCTGCGGTCTGCGCCTGCGGCGCTTCCGGTGTCGCCGGCGGCTCGCTGCTGCTGATCCCCCTGGCCTGCAGCCTGTTCGGCATTCCCAGCGAGATCGCCATGCAGGTAGTGGCCGTGGGCTTCATCATCGGCGTGTTGCAGGATTCGGCGGAAACCGCGCTGAACTCCTCCACCGACGTACTCTTCACTGCGGCGGCCTGCATGGCCCAGGAAGACAAGGCGCAAGCCAGCGCCTGATTGCCAGGCACTAAAAAGCCCGGCCAGGGTCAACCTGGCCGGGCTTTTTTTGCGCTACGAGAACTGCCTGAGCGTCGCTCGACAGTCGCTCATGCCACTCGTAGCCGGGGTTTTAGAACGCGCCCATGTAGTCGCGCTTGCCCACTTCCACACCGTTGTGACGCAGGATCGCGTAGGTGGTGGTGACGTGGAAGAAGAACTGCGGCAGGCCGTAGGTCAGGAGGTAGGACTGGCCACTGAAGCGCTTCTCTTTCGGGGTGCCCGGGCGAGTCACGATCTCGATGCCTTCCTTGCCGTCGATCTGCGCCGGCTGAATGCCGTCGATAAAGGCCAGAACCTTGGCGATCAGCGCCTGCAGGTCGGCGAAGGTCACTTCAGCGTCGTCATACTTGGGCAGCTCGACCTCAGCCAGGCGGGCCGACACGCCCTTGGCGAAATCCACCGCGATCTGCACCTGGCGCACCAGCGGGAACATGTCCGGGTACAGGCGCGCCTGCAGCAAGGCGTTGGGCTCGATGTTCTTGGCCGTGGCATGAGCTTCGGCCTTGTGCAGCACATCGCTCAAGGCGTTGAGCATTTGCTTGAAGACAGGAACGGAAGCAGCGTACAGGGAAATAGTCATGACAGTCTCGACATGGATGGCAGGAATACAGCGAGCAGGGATTATAGCCACAGCGGCCCGGGCCGGGGCGTTTATCCCGGCGCTGGCCGGCGTGCGATGCCAGGGCGATAGGCGCTGGGGGGCACGCCGAACCAGCGCTTGAACGATTGGGAAAAACTCGACAGGTCACTGAACCCCAGTCGTTCAGCAATCTGCGTCAAGCTCAACCCGGAGTTGCCCAGCAGCTCCAGGGCCCGGGCACTGCGCTGGCGAGCCAGCAACTGCCGATAGCTGGTGCCCTCCTCTTGCAAGCGCCGCTTCAGGGTGCGCACGCTGGTCCGGAGCAAGCGCGCCATGCCCGGCAAGTCAGGCATCGGGCCGGCCGGCCAGGCATCAAGATACTGGCGCACCTGCTCCGCCGCTCGCGGATGCGCCTGCCGGCGTTCCAGCAACTGTGCACACATCTGCTCGCACATCGACACCGTCAGCGGATTGGCCTGAGGCAGGGGCCGGTTTAGAAAGCGCCGGTCAAACGCCAGGCTATGGCAGGTGGCCCGATATTCCGGGCGTACCCCCAGAATGCACGGCGCCGGGGCATCGCCAGGCACGCCGGGGGCTGCCCCGCAGCGAGTCACACGCAGCAACTGAAAGTCCTGGCCGACGATTTCCTGCATCAACACCGCTGCAGCTGCCATGTCTCGCGCCAGCAGGAACTCGCGCAACGCAGGGTCCGCCACCTGTGGCTCATCGAAGACCAGCCTCCCCACACCAGGCTCCAACCGATAGCCGATCGAGGCAAATGCGTAGGTCAGCGGCAGAAAACGCAACGCCAGGTTCAGGGCATCCGCCGGCGTCGCGCTGCTGATCAGGCCATAACCGAACAGGCCATACGTGGAGAAGTGGTAACGCGCGCCCACTTCATAACCGAGCCCCGGTGGCTGCCCGAGCAAGGCCAGCAGGTTGCTCACCAGACGCAGCTCCTGCGTGGCCGAAAGCAGACTGTTGGGGTCCTGCAACTGCTCCAGGGTCAGCCCGGCCCCCGCCAGGAGCGGCACCACCGCCAGGCCCTTTTCCCGGCCGAAGTTCACCAGCAGCAACGCACTGGACGGTCCACGGGTGAACGACTGGAAGCTCATGGGGCAGGCTCGTGAAAGGCTGAATTGGCCCAAATACTAAAACACTTGTCCCGTTGCAGCATGGGGTCCACGAAGGTTTACCTGCATGCTTCACTGATCGGGGCTGCACCGCAGTCACATGGAAGTGGCCCAAGGTCAACCAACCCAGCGCCGCACAACAATAACAACGAGGTCGTCATGCCCGAATCCGCACCCGCTTCGCACCCGCAGTCCCAATCCGGCGCGCCTTTGGAGGCCATCATCATTGGCAGCGGCTTCGGCGGCCTGGGCATGGCCATCGCCCTGCGCAAGGCCGGCGTCAGCCGCTTCATCATCCTCGAGAAGGGCCAGGACGTCGGTGGCGTCTGGCGTGACAACACCTACCCCGGGGCCGCCTGCGACGTGCCCTCGCACCTGTACTCCTTCTCCTTCGAACCCAACCCGCGCTGGACCCGAGTGTTCGCGCCCCAGGCGGAAATCCACAGCTACCTGCAGCATTGCGCCCGGACCTATGAACTGGAGCGGCATCTGCGCTATGGCGCCGAGGTGCGCCTGGCCGCATTCGATGAGGCCAGTTCCTGCTGGCGGGTGACCTGCACTGACGGTCAGGTGTTCGTGGCGCGCTTGTTGATCAGCGCCACCGGCCAGTTGAGTCGCCCTGCCCTGCCCAACCTGCCGGGCATGGAAAGCTTTCGGGGCCACGTGTTCCATTCCGCCACCTGGGATCACCAGCATTCCCTGACCCAGCAACGGGTGGCGGTGATCGGCACCGGCGCCTCGGCCATCCAGTTCGTGCCGCAGATTGCCGACCAGGTGGCAACGCTCAAGGTTTTCCAGCGCTCGCCGGCCTACATCATGCCCAAGGCCGATAGGGCCTACAGCACCAGGGACCTGCAACGCTTCGCCCGCCATCGGTGGTGGATGAAACTGGTCCGCGCCGGCCACTACCTGTACTTCGAATCCCGGGCGCTGGGCTTCACCCGCCTGCAGGGCCTGACCAAATGGGCGGTGGGCGCGCCCTTTCGCAAGCTGCTGGACGCCTCGGTCTCCAGCCCCGAGCTGCGCCAGCGCATGACCCCGGACTATCCCATCGGCTGCAAACGCATCCTGCTGTCCAACGACTACCTCAAGACCTTCGACAAACCCCAGGTCGAACTGCTGACCCAGGGCATCCAGCGCATCACCGAACAAGGCATCCAGACCCGGGACGGCCAGCAGCACCCGGTGGACACGATCATCTACGGCACCGGTTTCGCCGCCACCGAGTTCCTCTCGCCGATGCGCATCATCGGTCGCAACGGCCTCGAGCTGAACCAGGCCTGGCAGCAGGGCGCGGCAGCCTACCTGGGGATCAGCGTGCCGCAGTTCCCCAACTTCTTCATGCTCTACGGGCCCAACACCAACCTCGGCCACAACTCCATCATCCACATGCTCGAAAGCCAGATTTCCCATGTGCTGAAGTGCCGCCAGGCGCTACAGAAGAGCGGCGCGAGCACCCTGGAAGTGGACGAGCAGCCGCACCAGCGTTTCCAACAGCGCATCCAGCAACGCCTGGCCACTTCGGTGTGGAGCGGATGCCAGAGCTGGTATGTCGATGCCCGCGGGCACAACAGCACCAACTGGCCGGGCTTCACCTGGTCCTATCGCTGGCTCACCCGGTATGCCGGACTGCAGGCCTATCGACTGGCCAGCCCCCTGGACCAACCTTCATCGGCTCAGGACGGGCAACGTGTGGCAGCACCACAGGACTGGCTGGAGCGAAGCAACGCGGCCTTCCTGCGACTGTTCCTGCGCGCCAGCTTCAAGGCCCTGATCGGCCCACCGCGGGCCCTCGCCAGCCAACGCCGGCTGGTCAGCCGCCTGTCATGGCTGATGCCCGGCTGCCTGGGCGTCACCCGACAGCGCACACAACTGGGCCAACGGGGATTGCAGATAATCGAACCCAAGGCGACGGCGGCCAAAGGGGTCATTCTCTACCTGCACGGCGGGGCCTTCTGCCTGGGCAATCCGGACACCCACTACAGCGTCACCAGCCACCTGGCCAGGGAAAGCGGCTGCAGTGTCTGGGTCCCCGACTATCGGCTGGCACCGGAGCATCCCTACCCGGCGGCGCTGGAGGATTGCCTGGCCTGCTATGACGCGATCCGCGCCCAGGGCTGCCCGGCCGAATCTCTGCTGATTGCCGGCGACTCCGCCGGGGGTGCGCTGGTACTGGCCCTGGCCCTGAGCTTGAAAGAGCGCGGGGAAACCATTGCCGCCGGGCTGGTGCTGCTGTCGCCAGTCACCGACCCCGACCTTGGCGGGGCCAGCCTGCACACTCGGGCGGGGGCCGACCCGATGATTCGCCGCGACTGGCTGGAGCAGGCACTCAAGGCCTATGCGGTGCCACCCGCAACGCTTTGCCACCGCCCCCTGGAGGCAGACCTGCGCGGCCTGCCGCCGATGCTGATCCAGGTCGGCGATGAGGAACTGCTGCTGTCCGATGCCACTCGCCTGGCGGCGCGCGCTCGGCAATCGGCGGTGCCTTGCCAGCTGCAGATCCACCAGGACCGCTGGCACGTGTTCCAGCTCCAGACCTTCTACCTGCGCTCTGCCAGGGATGCCCTGCGCCAGGTGGGCCGGTTCGCTCGCCAATGCCTGGAACACCCCACCGATACCGCCGCACGCCCGGCTGCGCAACACACCCGGGAGCCGGCAGCAGACCCGCAACCGAACTGAGGTGCTGGAACCGCGCCCGTCCCTGGTGGCGGGCGCGACACCCGGGTATGCCGGCAAACCCTGCGTTTGTTTCTTACGCCACCAAGTTCTGATGGTCAGAAGCGGGTTCAGCAGGTAAAACAGAGCCCCTCGACGGTGGCCGCAGCGGCCACGCAAAGCCCGAGGCAGCCATTGCACGCAATGCGCCCGGCTTTCCACGCACTCTCCATCAGTGACCAAGGGACCCGCACTCATGAGCAGCGAGCACGACACCCCCAGCGAAGCACTACGCCTGGGCAGCACCGACATCCGCGTCCTGGGATCGTTGATCGAAAAACAGGCCACCAGCCCGGAAACCTATCCCCTGACCCTCAACGCCCTGGTAATTGCCTGCAATCAGAAAACCAGCCGCGAGCCGGTGATGAACCTGACCCCGGGCCAGGTCGGCCAGAGCCTGCGGGCCCTCGAAGCCCAGGGCTTTACCCGCCTGGTAATGGGCAGCCGGGCCGACCGCTGGGAGCAGCGCCTGGACAAGGCCCTGGAACTGGTGCCGGCGCAACTGATCCTGTGCGGCCTGATGTTCCTGCGGGGCCCGCAGACGGTCAATGAACTGCTGACCCGCAGCGGGCGCATGCATGACTTCGAAGACAGCGAACAGGTCCTGCACCAGCTCGAACGCCTGATCGCCCGGGGCCTGGCCCTGCACATCCCGCGCCAGGCCGGCCAGCGCGAAGACCGCTACACCCATGCCCTGGGCGACCCGGCGGACATCGAGGCTATCCTCGCAGCTCGCGGCAACCCGGCCGAACGCAGCAGCGCCAGCGCTGTTTCGGTGGAACGCATCGAAGAACTCGAAGCGCGGATCGCCGCCCTCGAAGAACGCCTGGCCCAGCTCGAAGGCTGACCTGGCAGCGCAGCCTCCAGAGGCCGTGAGCGTCACAGGCCCCTGGAGTCGCCGGCGCCAGCAAGCAAAGCGGCGTCGAGCCATCAGCGGCACACGCGCCGGAACCCGACGCCCGCCTTCTCGCCCTCCGCTCAGGCTTGCAGCTGCAGTTTTGCGCATCACCCCCGGGCGAAGGCCACGGCTTTCTGGAATTGCTCGTCGCTCGGACGCACGCCGGTGTACAGGACAAACTGCTCCAGGGCCTGGAGGGCAATCACCTCAAGCCCCGTGATGACCTGCTTGCCCTCGGCCCGCGCGCGGATGATCAGAGGGGTTTCGGCCGGCACCGCCACCACATCGAACACCCTCTGCGCGGCCTTGATCGCCTCGGGCTCAAAGGCCAAGTGTTGCGCTTCGGGCCCCCCGTTCATGCCGATCGGCGTCACGTTGATCAGCATCTGCGGCCGCAGGCTACCCAGCTCCGCCTGCCACGAATACCCCAGCGAATCGGCCAGGGCGCGCCCGGCCAGAGGATTGCGGGCCACGATCACGCCCTGGGTGTAACCACCATCGCGCAAGGCACTGGCCACCGCCTTGGCCATGCCGCCGCTGCCACGCAGGGCAAAACTCGACTCCCTGGGCACCCGGTGGCTCGCCAGCAACTGCGCCACGGCGATGTAGTCGGTGTTGTAGGCCTTGAGATGGCCGTCGGTGTTGACGATGGTGTTGATCGAGGCAATCGCCCGGGCCGATGCATCAAGTTCGTCCACCAGGGCAATGCAATCTTCCTTGAACGGCATGGACACCCCGCAACCGCGAATCCCCAGTGCACGAATCCCGCGGACCGCGCCGGGCAGGTCCTGGCTGCTGAAGGCCTTGTAATAGAAGTTGAGCCCCAACTGCTCATACAGGTGGTTGTGAAAACGCAGGCCAAAGTTCCCCGGGCGCCCGGACAGCGACATGCACAGTTGCGTGTCCTTGTTGGGGTTCATGTACATCGTCATCTCCTCGCTGGGCTCTTTCGGATAGACGGGATTGGTCAGCCACCCCGCCGTGCCTGATCATGTCGGCGTTGGTTTACAGGCCTTCGCCACCGCCCAGGGATGACGGTAAAGAGGCCGGTACAGACCTTACACAATATTTACTCAGCGGCTGTGCAGTTTTTGCCAAAAGCGCTGTCTTAGAAGTATCCCCGCGTCAGTTCTTGAGTCTGGTGCAGACCATAAACGCTGGGGTTGAACCGAGGAACAACCATGATTTCCAAAATCCCCAAGATAGCCTTGCTCATCGGTGCACTCGCTGTCGCAGGCCAGGCGTCGGCCCACGGTGGTGGCGGCTGGGTCGGACCCGCCGCGTTGGGTGCTGTTGTCGGCGCCGCCGTGGTGGGCTCGGTGATCGCCAGCCAGGCTCCTCCGGTCTACGTGCAGCAACAACCGGTGTATGTGCAACCCCAGCCGGTGTATGCGCCACCACCGCCACCGGTCTACTACCAGCCGGCACCGGTCTATGTGCAGCAACCGGTCTATTACCGTCCGGCGCCGGTCTACTACGGGCCGCCCCGTGGCTACTACGGCCACCCTCATTACTACTACGGTCCCGGCCGCTGGTAATCGGCAACAGGATCCAGACACAGGCCCCGCCCCCAAAAGGCGGGGCCTGTTGCATTTTGCCAGCAGCCAAATGTCTGAATAATTCTGCAGGATGTCGCGATTGGAACAGTATTTGCTATTTAATCGGGCAATAGTGTGTTCACCCATCGAGCGCCCAGAGCGACATGCGATTGTCATGTTTGTGTCATTCAAGGACTGCAAGATCGACACAGTCCGCTCGCCACAGGCCCATAACAACAAGGACGCCCCCACATGCCCACGCAAAACCCGCACCGCGTCGCCGGCCTCTGCACCTCCAGCCGCGTGTATGACGCCCTTACCGAGCTCAAGCACCTGGAAGGCCACCGCAGCGCCAAGTTTCTCTCGCTGCTGGCAGAAAACCTGGTGCGCAAGGGCCTGCTCAACGAGCACGAAGTGATGCACATGCTCGATCAGGTAGTGGATTGACCCCTCACCCTCGTCAATGTCCACTATCAACTTGGGTGATTTTTCGTAGCACTGGGCGCTTTGTAAGGTAACCCCTCGAATTGAGGAGGTTCCCATGCCAAAGGTTCAGATCATGTCCGTTGTCGGCAGCGCCGTTCCAGCATCGCTCAGGGCCATGGGACTGCTCGCCTGCTGGTACCTGGTACGCGATGGCGAAGCCGTCAGCGGCCCTCTGCCTTCCCTGCCGGCCGCCCAGGCCCTGTCTCGGGAAATGACGACCCGGCAGCTATACGCCTGCTAAGGCAACTGCACCCGCGGCCGGGTCTCGATGAACAGCGCCCAGCTGGACATGAACAGTGCCGCGATCAGGGGGCCGATGACAAAGCCGTTGAGGCCGAAGACCGCCAGCCCGCCCAGGGTCGAGATCAGGATCAGGTAGTCCGGCATCCGGGTGTCCTTGCCCACCAGGATCGGCCGCAGCAGGTTGTCCACCAGGCCGATCACCAGTATTCCGAACAGCGCCAGCACCACCCCTTGCCAGATCGCTCCGCTGATCAGGAAATAGGCCGCCACCGGCCCCCAGACAAGCCCCGCCCCCACGGCCGGCAGCAGCGATAAAAAGGCCATCAGCACGGCCCAGAGCAAGGCGCTGGGAATGTCCAGGACCCAGAAGATCAGCCCTCCCAAAGCCCCCTGGGTCACCGCCACCAGCACATTGCCCTTGACCGTGGCTCGCACCACCCGGTTGAACTTCAGTTGCAAGCGACGTTTCTGGTACTCGGCCAGGGGCACTGCGCTGCGAATCTTGCGCACCAGCTCGGCGCCGTCGCGCAAAAAGAAAAACAGCAGGTAGAGCATGATGAAGAAGCTCACCAGCCACTCGAAGGTGCCCTGGCCAACGCTGAAGGCCTGGGTCGCCAGGAACTGGCTGCCCTGCATCGCGCTCTTGACGATCTTCTCCTGCAGGCCATTGAGCTCGCCCAGGCCAAATCGGTCCAGCAAATGCTGGAAGTACGGCGGCAGGCTGTGCTTGAACTGCACCAGATAGCCGGCGATATCCAGCTGGCCGCTTTCGATCTTCTTGTACAGCTCGGCCCCTTCCTGGACCAGCAGCACACTGGTGATGACCACCGGCAGGATGGCGATCACCAGGCAGATGGCCAGGGTGCACAAGGACGTGAGGTTGCGCGGCCAGCCGAACTTGCCCTGCAGGCGGCGTTGCAGCGGCGCAAAGACAATGCCGAGGATCACCGCCCAGAACAGCGCGCCGTAGAACGGCAGGAGGATCCAGATAAAGGCGCAGGTCACCAGGACCAGCAACAGCAGCAGGCTTTTGTTTTGCAGGTTGTTCTGAGTCATCGTCGATCTCTGTCAATCGACGCCGGCACCGGCGTCCTGATGTTTAGTCCGCCACCGGCGCGCCGAGTGCGTTTTTTTCTGCAGTGAACATAGATCCAAATCAATGAACGCCCCGCGGCACTGGCTTACCCTCGCGACCTTTTGCGATCGACAGCCCCATGACGCTCCTCGCCAAACCCGAACTCCTGGCCCCCGCCGGCACCCTGAAGAACATGCGCTACGCCTTCGCCTATGGCGCCGACGCGGTCTACGCCGGCCAGCCGCGCTACAGCCTGCGGGTGCGCAACAATGAATTCGACCACGCCAACCTGGCCCTCGGCATCCGTGAGGCCCAGGCCCAGGGCAAGCGCTTCTACGTGGTGGTCAACATTGCCCCGCACAACGCCAAGCTCAAGACCTTCCTCAAGGACCTGGCGCCGGTGATCGAGATGGCCCCGGACGCACTGATCATGTCCGACCCGGGGCTGATCATGCTGGTGCGCCGGCATTTCCCGGCCATGCCGATTCACCTCTCGGTACAGGCCAACACGGTGAACTGGGCCAGCGTCGAGTTCTGGCAGCAGCAGGGCCTGGAACGGGTCATCCTGTCCCGCGAGCTGTCGTTGGAAGAGATCGAGGAGATACGTCAGCAGGTACCGGACATGGAGCTTGAAGTCTTCGTCCATGGCGCCCTGTGCATGGCCTACTCCGGGCGCTGCCTGCTGTCGGGCTACATGAACAAGCGCGACGCCAACCAGGGCACCTGCACCAATGCCTGCCGCTGGAAGTACAAGGCGCAGGAGGCCACCGAAAATACCCTGGGCGAGATCGTCCAGACCTTCGAGCCGGAGCCGACCCTGGGCCTGGGCGCCCCCACCGACCAGGTGTTCCTGCTCCAGGAAGCCAACCGGCCGGACGAACTGATGCCGGCCTTCGAGGACGAGCACGGCACCTACATCATGAATGCCAAGGACCTGCGCGCGGTGCAGCACGTCGACCGCCTGACCCGCATGGGCGTGCATTCACTGAAAATCGAGGGACGGACCAAATCCCACTTCTACTGCGCGCGTACCACCCAGGTGTATCGCCGGGCCATCGATGACGCTGCTGCCGGCCGCGAGTTCGACCGCAGCCTGATGAGCGACCTGGAATCCCTGGCCCAGCGCGGCTACACCGAAGGCTTCCTGCGGCGCCATGTGCATGATGAGTACCAGAACTACCAGAACGGCAGCTCGGTGTCGGAGCGCCAGCAGTTCGTCGGCGAGCTGACCGGTGAGCGCCGCGATCGCCTGGCGGAAGTGAAGGTGAAGAACCGCTTTGCCCTGGGCGACCACATGGAACTGATGACCCCCAAGGGCAACTTCCACTTCGACCTGCATGAACTGCACAACACCAAGGGCGAGCGCATCGACGTGGCGCCGGGCGACGGCCACACCGTGTACCTGCCGATCCCCGACCAGGTGGACTTGCGCTTCGGCCTGTTGATGCGCGACGTCGGCGCCTGAGCCCTGCGGGGCATTGCCCCAGCATCCGGGTTGCGGCGGCTGTCCGGCGGGGCCGGCGCGCATCCGGAGAGTCGATAAGGGCGGTATATCAACGATCCAGGCAACAGGCCTTCAGCAACTCGAAGGCTAGCTACCTGAGCCAGGCGTGCGGCAGCGGTCAGTCCACGCCCCTGCCGCCGGAAAGCCGTGCAGCACAGCCCCTCTCAGATCCGGAACTGCCCCACAAGACGCCCCAACCGCTGACCGAGGTCGGCCAGGCTGCGGGAAGTCTGGGCGCCGCGCTGGGTTTCATCGGCCACGCTGTCCACCGCCACCGCGATCTGGTGCACGCTGCGGTTGATCTCTTCGGCCACGGCGGTCTGCTCTTCCGCCGCGCTGGCGATCTGCGCGTTCATTGAATTGATGGTGCCGATCAGCTGCGCCATGGTGTCCAGGGAAGCCCCGGCCTCGTTGGCCTTGACCGAGGTGCCATCGCCGGCATCGCTGGAGCGACGCATGGCGTCCACAGCCACTCGGGTGCCCTGTTGCAGACGGTCGATCATGCCCTGGATTTCCTGGGTACTCTGCTGGGTCCGGCTGGCCAGGGCCCGCACTTCGTCCGCGACCACCGCAAAACCGCGCCCGGCTTCCCCGGCCCGCGCCGCTTCAATAGCGGCGTTCAAGGCCAGCAGGTTGGTCTGCTCGGCGATCGAGCGGATCACGTCCAGCACACTGACAATCGACGACACATCCTGCTGCAGACTGTCCAGGGAGGTGCCGCTGTCGCGGATATCACTGACCAGGGCATGGATCTGCTGGATGCTGCCATCCACCACTCGCTTGGCGGCCTGGCCTTCTTCGTCGGTCTGCTGGGCGGCGACGGCCGCGCCCTGGGCGCTGCGGGCCACTTCGTGGGCCGCCGAGGACATTTCATTGATCGCCGTGGCCACCTGGTCGGTCTCGTGGCGCTGGCGCTCCATGGCCTGTTCCGAACGCTGGGCCTGGTCGGACACCTGGGTCACCAGCTCGGTGAGCTGGCCGGTCATCTCGGTGATCTGGCGCACCAGGCCGTGGATCTTGTCGACAAAGCGGTTGAACGAACCGGCCAGTTCGCCAAGTTCATCCTGGCTGGTGATCGCCAGGCGCCGGGTCAGGTCGCCCTCGCCGGCGGCGATGTCGTCGAGGTTGGCTTTCATCAGGTTCAGCGGGCGCAGCATGGTGTTGGCCACCAGCATGCCCAGGGCAGCGATCACCAGCAGCACCACCGCGGCAATCCCGAGAATGCTCAGGACCATGCCTTCCATGCGCTGGTTGACGCTGCTCTGCACCGCTGCCACCTGGGCATCGATGCCGTCGAGGTTGACCGAGGTGCCCAGCACCATGTCCCACTTGGGCAGGTATTCGGTGTAGCCCAGCTTGGGCACCAGCACGTCGCTGCCGGGCTGGGTCGAGCTGTATTGCACGTAGTGACTGCCGTCCTTGCCGACCCGCACCAGCTCGCGGTTGACGTACACCCCGTTGGGGTCGCGGTTGTCCTTGAAGCTCTTGCCCACGCCGTCCGGGCTGTTGCCCTTGAACAGGCGCACAGTCTCGGAGTCGTAGCCGAAGAAATAGCCGTCCTTGCCGTAGCTGATGTTGGACAGCAGCTTGACCACCTCGGCCCGGGCCGCCTGGTCCCCCTGCGCTGCCGCGTCGTACAGCGGCTTGACGGTGCTCAGGGCCACCTCGACATAGCTCTGCAAGGTGGCCCGGGCTTCGCCCATCAGGCGCTGGCGGGTTTCCTCGACTTCTTTCTGGGCTTGCTGGCGCAGCATGAACACGGTGCTCAGGCTGATCACCAGGGCAAACAGCAGTACCGGGAGTACCGCCAGGGACAGGACTTTGGCCTTCAGGCTCAAACGCATGGTGGGCTCACTCTTGGCTTTTTATTGGCGTGATACCCGCGTTAACGGCACCCCAAAACAAAAGTTGAGCCTGAACCCGCAGGAGTCGGCTTGCCGGCGAAGAGGCCCTTGAGCCTTGCACCGACCTTGCCGGCGCCTTCGCTGGCAAGCCAGCGCCTACAACCACCCGCGGTTGCTAGGAGAGCGAGAGAATCAGAGCACCATTGCCGCAACCCAGCCGAAGGCCAGCAGCGGCAGGTTGTAGTGCAGGAAGGTTGGGACCACGGTGTCCCAGATATGGTGGTGCTGGCCGTCGATGTTCAGGCCCGAGGTTGGCCCCAGGGTCGAATCCGAGGCCGGCGAGCCGGCATCGCCCAGGGCGCCGGCGGTGCCGACGATGCTGACAATCGCCAGGGGGCTGAAGCCCAGCTGCACGCACAACGGCACGAAGATCGCCGCAAGAATCGGCACTGTGGAAAACGACGAGCCGATGCCCATGGTCACCAGCAGGCCCACCAGCAGCATCAGCAGCGCACCCACGCCCTTGCTGTGGCCGATCCAGCCAGCCGAGGTCTCGACCAGGGTCTGCACCTGGCCGGTGGCCTTCATCACTTCGGCGAAACCCGAGGCGGCGATCATGATGAAACCGATCATCGCCATCATCTTCATGCCTTCGGTAAACAGCCCATCGGTTTCGCGCCAGCGCACGATGCCCGACACCGAGAAAATCAGGAAACCGCACAAAGCCCCGATAATCATCGAGTCCAGCAGCAGCTGGATCACGAATGCCGCCACGATCGCCAGCGCTGCCACCAGCAGGGTCCGCGGGTTGTACTGCACCTCTACCTGCTCGACCTTCTCGATCCGCTCCAGGTCGTAGACACGTTTCTTGCGGTAGCTGAAGAACGCCAGCAACAAGCCGCAGACCATGCCCAGGGCAGGAATGCCCATGGCGTGGGTGACGTTGATCTGGCTGATGTCGACCCCGCTACGGGCGACGTTGGCGAGGAGGATCTCGTTGAGGAAGATGTTGCCAAAGCCCACCGGCAGGAACATGTAGGGGGTGATCAGGCCGAAGGTGATGACACAGGCGATCAATCGGCGGTCCAGTTGCAACTTGGTCAGCACATAGAGCAGCGGCGGCACCAGCAACGGGATGAAGGCGATGTGGATCGGCAGGATGTTCTGCGACGCGATCGCCACCACCCACAGCAGGCCGATCAGCAGCCATTTGACCTGGCCGCCGCCATGGGCGTCCTGGCGATCCACCAGCAACAGGATCTTGTCCGCCAGGGCATGGGCCAGGCCAGACTTGGCGATGGCCACGGCGAAGGCACCGAGCAAGGCATAGGACAGGGCCACCGTGGCACCGCCACCCAGGCCACTGTTGAAGGCCTTGAGCGTGGCCTCGATCCCCAGGCCGCCGGTCAGACCGCCCACCAGCGCGCCCACGATCAGGGCGATCACTACATGCACGCGGGACAGGCTGAGCACCAGCATCACGCCAACCGCGGCAATTACTGCGTTAATCATCGTTACCTCATTACTGCGCCGCCAAATTTGGCGCAAAAGCCTGGGACCGACCGGAAGGCAGCGGGCTGCCGACATCGAAATGAAAGAGGTTCTTATTAGAGGTCGCGCACTTTGCAGCAGCGCGCCCGGCTTGTCAAAAAGAGCCGCCCGCAGCCTGTGCCCGCGCTCGGATCGACCTGGCCGCACACGTCAGGCAAGGGCCAGGGCACAGCCCCCCGGCCAGATCCAGGGGAGCCGCGCCGGCCACTGCAACCCACCACCAGCCACGGACCCAGGCCCTGCCCGCCCAGCAACGCCGCCCCCCGAGCAATGCCAGGTTGGGCAAGGGCCGCACCTGCAACGCCAACCGCCGCAAGCCGGGCGGCCTAGGCCTGCCCCGCACCCGCCAAAAAACCGCCAAGACCCTCGTTTCAGAGCCGTTCAAGGTTTTCGAACGGGCGTTTAAAGAATGCGCTTTCGCAGCCGTTACAGTGCAAAGTCTCAGATATTTATCGAATAAAGGACGTCTCCATGTCGCTCAGACAACTTTCCATCCAATGGAAAATTACCTTGCTGGCCGGACTCTGCCTCCTGGGCATCGTGTCACTGCTGGTGGGACTTTCGCTGTATCGCATGGAGCACAGCTCCGAGCTGGTGAAAGCCTCGAGCATGGAGATGCTCAACGAAGCCGCCCAAGCGCGGATCGAGGCCCAGGGCGAAGTCCAGGCGCTGGGGATTCGCCAGCAGTTCATGGACGCCTATCAATATGGCCACGGTTTCTCGCGCCAGGTGCTGTTCCTGCGTGAACAGGCCGAGAAGCGCTTTCTCGATGCCTTCGACCTGCGCGAGGACCTGACCCGCCAGGTCAAGTCGGCGCTGCAGGCCAACCCCGACCTCCTCGGCCTGTCCCTGGTGTTCGAGGCCAATGCCCTGGACGGCAAGGACCCATTGTTCGCCGGCCAGAGTGAACTGGGCAGCAACGAGAAAGGCCGCTTCGCCCTGTACTGGTCCCAGCCCACCCCGGGCAAGCTGACCTCGATGTCGCTGCCGGAAAGCGACATGAGCGACACCAGCAGCGGCCCCAGCGGCCAACCGGCCAACGCCTGGTTCACTTGCCCGCGCAGCACCCTCAAGCCCTGCGTGATCGAACCCTACTTCTATGACATCGACGGCCAGCGGGTGCTGATGACCAGCATCGTGTTCCCGCTGATGGTGGACGGTAAAGTGATCGCCTCGCTGTCGGTGGACATCAACCTCAACAGCCTGCAGGCGGTCAGTCAGAACGCCAGCCAGAGGCTCTACGCCGGCCAGACCAACGTCAGCATCCTCAGCCCGGTGGGCCTGCTGGCCGGCTACAGCCCGGACGCCAGCAAGCTCAGCCAGCGCCTGGACACGGTCGACAGCAGCAACGGGGCCGAGCTGATCCGCCTGCTGTCCAGCAGCAGCCAGACCCAGAGCCTGCACAGCAACAGCGAACTGAAAGTGCTGGCGCCATTCACGCCGATTCCGGGGGGCAAGTCCTGGGGCGTATTGCTGGACGTACCGGAACGGGTGCTGGTGGGCCCGGCAGAAGCCTTGAAGAACGAACTGGACGCCAGCAACAGCAGCGGCACCCTGATCGAGCTGGGCCTGGGCCTGTTGGCCGCCGTGGCCGGCTTGCTGCTGGTGTGGCTGATGGCCCGCAGCGTGACCCGGCCGATCCTCGGCGTTGCCGACATGCTGCAAGACATCGCCAGCGGCGAAGGCGACCTGACCCGGCGCCTGGCGTACAACAACAAGGACGAACTGGGGCAACTGGCCGGCTGGTTCAACCGTTTCCTCGACAAGCTGCAGCCGATCATTGCCGAAGTGAAACGCTCGGTGCAGGACGCCCGCGGCACCGCCGACCAGTCATCGGCCATCGCCACCCAGACCAGCGCCGGCATGGAGCAGCAATATCGCCAGGTGGACCAGGTGGCCACCGCCTCCCACGAGATGAGCGCCACCGCCCAGGACGTGGCCCGCAGCGCCGCCCAGGCCGCCCAGGCAGCGCGGGATGCCGACCAGGCCACGCAACAGGGCCTGACGGTGATCGACCGCACCACCAGCAGCATCGATCAACTGGCCGCCGACATGAGCACCGCCATGGCCCAGGTCGAAGGCCTGGCGGCCAACAGCGAACAGATCGGCTCGGTGCTGGAAGTGATCCGCGCGATTGCCGAGCAGACCAACCTGCTGGCCTTGAATGCCGCCATCGAAGCAGCCCGGGCCGGTGAAGCCGGGCGCGGCTTCGCGGTGGTGGCCGATGAAGTGCGCAACCTGGCCCGGCGCACCCAGGAGTCGGTGGAAGAAACCCGCCAAGTGATCGAACAACTGCAGAACGGCACCCGCGAGGTGGTGGGCTCGATGCACAACAGCCATCGCCAGGCCCAGGGCAGCGTCGAGCAGGTGGGGCAAGCCGTGACCGCCCTGCGCCAGATCGGCGACGCGGTCACGGTGATCAGCGACATGAACCTGCAGATCGCCAGCGCCGCCGAACAGCAGAGCGCCGTGGCCGAAGAGATCAACAGCAACGTGGCGACCATTCGCGATGTCACCGAATCGCTGTCGGAGCAAGCCAACGAATCGGCGCGGGTCAGCCAGTCGCTGAACAGCCTGGCCAACCAGCAGCAAAGCCTGATGGACCAGTTCCGCGTCTGACCTGCGGCAGGCCGGGTGATGCGGGGGCCTGCGCAACCGCAAAGCCTGCGCCTGGCGGGCAGCAGGCCCCGACCAAAGGGCCTGCCCCGCTGCCGCCCACTCAACGCCCGGGCAGCACAATCTCCACCCGCAGCCCGCCCAGCGCGCTCTCTTGCAACTCCAGCGTCCCGCCCCAGGCCTCGACGATGTCGCGCACGATCCCCAAGCCCAGCCCATGGCCATCGGTCTGCTCATCCAGGCGCGCCCCGCGGCTGAACACCTCGGAGCGCCGCTCTTCGGGAATCCCCGGCCCGTCATCCTCCACCGCCAGGCAAAACCCCGAATCCCGCGCCTCGACACTCAGGCGCACCTCGGCATCCGCCCACTTGCAGGCGTTGTCCAGCAGGTTGCCCAGCAGCTCCAGCAGATCCTCGCGGTCCCAGGGCAGGCGCAACCCCGGCGCTGCCTGATAGCTCAGTTGCAGGTGTTCGCCGTGGATCATGTTCAGGGTCGCCAGCAGCCCCGGCAGCTCGCTATCGCACTCCAGCAGCGCCCCGGGCAGTGCATCCCCCGCCAGGCGCGCCCGGTTGAGTTCGCGCCCGAGCCGCTGCTGCATCTGCTCCAGTTGCTCCTGGAGGATCCTGCGCACCTCGGGATGGCCCGACAGCTTCGGCCCCAAGGCCAGGCTCAAGAGCACCGCCATCGGTGTTTTCAGCGCATGCCCGAGGTTGCCCAGGGCATTGCGTGAACGCTTGAGGCTGTCCTCGGTGTGGCTGAGCAAATGGTTGATCTGCGCCACCAGCGGCTCCAGCTCCACCGGCACCTGGGCATCCAGCTGGGAGCGCTGGCCCTGCTGCAGCTGGGCGATCTGCTCGCGGGCCGTCTCCAGCGGGCGCAAGGCCCGGCGCACGGTCAGGCGTTGCAGCAGCAGGATCAACAGCAAGCCCGCCAGCCCCAGCCCGAGGCCGATCTGGCGCATGCGCTGGAAGCTTTCACGTACCGGGGTGTAGTCCTGGGCCACGCTGATGGAGATCGACTGCCCCAGGCGCTTGTAGTCGCTGCGCAGCACCAGCAGTTGCTGGCCCTCCGGCCCCAGTTGCAGGTTGCCTTGCAGGCCGGCGCGCTCCAGCTGTGGCAGTTCCTGGTCCCACAGGGAGCGGGAGCGCCAATGCACGTCGGCAAAATCGATGCGGAAGTAATGCCCGGAAAACGGCCGCTGATAGGCCGGCGACAAACGCCGCTCGTCCAGTTGCAAACCCTGGGGCCCGCGCACCAGGGCCAGCAGCAGGCTCTCGCTGTCGTTGCGCAGGCCGGCTTCCAGGTAACGCTGCAGGCCGGCTTCGAACAGCCACAGACTGGTCTGTGCCAGCACCAGCCCGACCACCACCATCACCGTGATCAGCCCCAGGCTCAGGCGGCGCTGGATCGACCTCACGAATCACTTCCGCCGAACAGGTAGCCCTGGCCCCGGCGGGTTTCGATCACGCTGCGACCGAGCTTGCGCCGCAGGTGGTTGACGTGGACTTCGAGCACATTGGAGTCGCGCTCGGTCTCGCCGTCGTACAGGTGTTCGGCGAGGTGGCTCTTGGAGAGGATCTGCTGCGGGTGCAGCATGAAATAGCGCAGCAGGCGAAATTCCGCGGCGGTCAGCAACACGTCCTGACCATCACGGACCACGCATTGCCGGCCCTCGTCCAGGTGCAGCCCGGCGGCCTGCAGGGTCTGCTGGTTGGCCTGGCCGTGGGAGCGGCGCAGCAACGCCTGGACCCGCAGGTGCAACTCCTCCGGGTGGAACGGTTTGCTCAGGTAATCGTCGGCACCGGCCTTCAGGCCTTCGATGCGCTCGGCCCAGGAGCCCCGGGCAGTGAGGATCAGCACCGGGGTCGCCAGTCCCTCGGCGCGCCACTGGCGCAGCACGTCGAGGCCGGGGACCCCGGGCAGGCCGAGGTCGAGGATGATCAGGTCATAGGGTTCGCTGGCGCCCTGGTACAGCGCATCGCGGCCATCGGCCAGCCAGTCCACGGCGTAGCCCTGGAGTTTCAGGCCTTCGAGCAGTTCATCCGCCAGGGATACGTGGTCTTCCACCACAAGCAGGCGCATCAGTCGTCTTCCTCATCTTTCAACAGGCGCCCGGTGGCGGCATCCAGGTCCAGCTCGCGGACCACACCGTCCACGGTCAGGAGCTCGACTTCATAAATGTACACATCGTGTTTTTCTTCCAGCTCGGCTTCCAGCAGCTTGGCCCCGGGATAACGGTCCATGGCCTGCTTGAGCAACTGTTCCAGGGGCAGGATCACCCCCTGCTGGCGCAGGCGCAGGGCTTCGTCCTGGTCCAGGTCGCGGGCCACCGCCAGGGAGCAGAATAGCAACAGCGCCAGGGCGGCCCGGGTGCCGGTACGCAAAGTCGAGTTCATTAAGTGTCCTGATGATCCTTGAGCACCTGGCCGCTCACGGCGTCCAGTTCCAGGTCCCATTCCAGCCCCTGGGCATCGCGCAGCTCAACCTGGTAGAGGTACTTGCCGTACTCCTCTTCCAGCTCGGTTTCGCTGATGCTCGCCCCAGGATGCCGGGACAGGGCCGTGGCATTGAGTTTTTCAAAGGACACAATGGTACCAGCGTCGCGCAGCCTCAGGGCCTCGTCGGGGCCCAGGTCGCGTGCGTGGGCCAGGCTGGCGGCCAAGCTGGCGGTCAGAGCAATCAGGCTGGTGCCGAACAGCGCGGTCAGGGTTTTCATCGCAGGTCTCCAAGGTCAGTGGCCAATGGCCGATGCCGCCGACGATACCCAAGGCAACTTAATTGAAACTGAATGGCCAGCATGGCCCTGACACAAGTTTCACTCGGCCCGCGGCGCCAGGCTTCTCTATACTCGGCGGCTGATTCACGAGTGAGCCCGGTATGACCGCCATCCATATCAAGTTTCCCGCCCTGACCCTCAAGGCCGGCCCCCGCGCCCTGTCGCGGATCCGCCAGCAAGGCCTGCACGCCAGTGAAGTCGGCACCTTGCCGGGCGCCGCCGGCGGGCCCAAGGCCCTGGGCATCCAGGGCCTGGACCTGGCGCTGTTCGGTGAATGGCTGCCCGCCGCGCCGCGAGAGCGCTCGCTGATCGGTGCCTCGGTGGGCTCCTGGCGCTTCGCCAGCGCCTGCCTGCCGGACGCCGCCGAAGGCATCCGCCGCCTCGGCCAGCTGTACAACGCCCAGAGCTTCGCCAAGGGCGTGACCATGGCGCAGATCAGCCAGAGCTCGCGGCAAATGCTCGACGACCTGCTGGACGGCCGCGACGCCTCGATCCTCGACACCCCCCATTACCGCCTGAACATCATGGTGGTGAAGAGCCATGGCCTGCTCGCCGACGACCACCGCGCACGCCTGGGCCTGGGCCTGTCCTCGGTGATCGCCGACAACCTGCGGGGCCGCGCGCGCTTGTCCCGGCACTTCGAGCGCCTGGTACTGCACGACCCGCGCCTGGCGCCGCCACTCAATGCCCTGGAGGATTTCCCCTCGCGCTTCGTGCCCCTGGATCGCAGCAACCTGCGCCAGGCGCTGCTGGCCTCGGGCTCGATCCCCATGGTCATGCAGGGCGTGCGCGAACTGCCTGGCGCCGGGGCCGGCACCTTTCGCGACGGCGGCCTGCTGGACTACCACCTGGACCTGCCCTACAGCGGCAGTGACATCGTGCTCTACCCGCACTTCACCGACCGGGTGATCCCCGGCTGGTTCGACAAGACCCTGCCCTGGCGCCGGGCCAGCCCCGAGCGCCTGCGGGATGTACTGCTGCTGGCGCCGTCGAAGGAGTACCTGGCGCGCCTGCCCTACGGCAAGCTGCCGGACCGCAACGACTTCAAGCGCTTCATGGGCGACGACGCCGGCCGGCAGAAATACTGGCGCCATGCCATGGACGAAAGCCGGCGTCTGGGGGATGAGTTCCTTGAGCTGGCCAGCCAGGGGCGCCTCGGGGAACGCCTGCAAAGCCTGTGAAAGCCCCTGCCCGGCGGACTGACCCTTTAGTCAGGGTTTTTCCGCAGGGGGCCGATCAAGCTGATAAACTTGCCCGCTGCCTCAACTCGCCGCCCAGGCGATAGCCATCTGACAGAGCTGACCGACACTGTGGAAATCTTCAAAGAATTTACCTTCGAATCCGCCCACCGCCTGCCTTTCGTTCCCGAAGGCCACAAGTGCGGCCGCCTGCATGGCCACTCGTTCAAGGTGGCGATCCACCTCAGTGGTGAAGTCGACGCGCACACCGGCTGGATCCGCGACTTCTCGGAAATCAAGGCGATCTTCAAGCCGCTGTACGAGCGCCTGGACCACAACTACCTGAACGACATTCCCGGCCTGGAAAACCCCACCAGCGAGGTCCTGGCCAAATGGATCTGGAACGAGCTCAAGCCCCTGCTGCCGGAGCTGAGCGCGATCCGCATCCACGAAACCTGCACCAGCGGCTGCATCTACCGCGGCGAATAGGCCGGCCGAAGAAACCACCCCACGGGGTGGTTTTTTTATGCCTATGATTGCCCCATTCCCGCCGCTGCCCGAGCACCTGTGCCCATGCCGCCGAACATCCGCCTCGCCGCCCTGCCCGACCTCGCCGCCATCGAAGGCATCGCCAAGCGCGCCTACGCGCCCTATATCGCGCGGATCGGCCGGGAACCGGCGCCGATGCTCGAAGACTATTCCTGCCTGGTGCTGGCCCAGCAGGTCTGGGTCCTGGAACAGGAGCAGGCGATTGCCGGCTTCATAGTCCTGCTGGACGCCCAGGAAGCCCTGCTGCTGGACAACCTGGCGGTCAGCCCCGAGGCCCAGGGCCGCGGCCATGGCCGGCAACTGCTGGCCTTCGCCGAACAGCAGGCCCTGGCTGCCGGCCACAGTTGCGTGCGCCTCTACACCAACCAGGCCATGAGCGAGAACATCGCCCTGTATGGCCGCCACGGCTACGTGGAAACCCATCGCGCGGTGGAGCACGGCCTGCACCGGGTGTACATGAGCAAAGCGCTGGACTGATCAGCCCGGGAGACCGCCCCATGCAACCCCGTATCTACCTCGCCGGCTTCGACGTGTTCCGCGCCGACGCCCAGGCCCATGGCCACTACCTCAAGCAACTGTGCCGCGCCCGGGGCCTGCACGGCCTGTTTCCCCTGGATAACCAGGCGCCGCCGGACCTCGCGCCAGAGGCCACGGCGCAGTGGATCTACCGGCAGAACCTGCAGATGATCCGCGACTGCGATGCGCTGCTGGCCAACCTGAATGACTTTCGCGGCCTGGAGCCGGATTCCGGCAGCGCCTTCGAAGTGGGCGTGGCGATCGCCCTCGGCAAACCGGTGTGGGCCTACTTCCAAGGCCCCGCCACCCTGCGCCAGCAGGTGCCCCATGACGCCGCCGGGCGCGACGCCCAGGGCTTGGCGGTGGAGGACTTCAACCTGCCACGCAACCTGATGCTGGCCTGCAGCTGGAGCGGTTGCAGCACCTGCGTGGAAGCCGCCGTCAGTGACCTCGGGCGCTGGCTGAACGCTGCCCCTGCCTCGGTCTGAGATAGCCAGCAGCGTCACTTTCTACGGAAAACGACCACCCCGGACAAAAGCCTTGTTTTGTCGCGAAAGCCGATGTTATGTTTCTAACACAGGATACAAAAATGAAACCTGAATAACATTTTCCGCGAACGCCTGGCGAGATGGTCATGGACAAGAACAGTTTCCAAATCACCCTGGAACAGCAGTTTGCAAGCCTGACCCCCACCGGCAAGCGCATCGCCACCTACCTGTTGGCCAACCTCCAGCAGCTGCCCTTCGAGACCGCCGACAGCATCGCCCAGCAAGCCGGCACCACAGGGATTTCCGTGGGACGCTTCCTGCGCTCCTTGGGCTATCGCAACCTGGACGACGTCAAGCAAGGCCTGCGCGGCGATGCCCCGGCGTCCTGGCTGATCACCGACCGGCTCGGCGCGTTTCGCAGCGAGGCCCATCAGGACGACGCCCTGGAGCGCTCGATGCATCGCGAGATCGAGGCCATCCAGCACGTCTATGGCCTGGCCCGCAGCCAGGCGTTCGCCGATATCGTGCGGCAGATCGTCGAGGCCGACGCGGTGTTCATCATCGGCATCCAGTCGACCCGGGGCATCCTCAACGCCTTCCACAGCCACCTGGAATACATCCGCCCCAAGGTCTACTACGTCGACGGCCTGTCGGGTATCTACGCGGAAACCCTGAACTCCGGCTTCGCCAAGCCCTACGCGATCATTTCCGACTTTCGTGCCTACTCCGCCATCACCCAGACCTTCTGCGAAGTGGCCAACGCCAATGCCCTGCCCCTGGCCCTGGTCACCGACCTGCAATGCCCCTGGGCCCGGGACTACCCGCTGGACCTGCTGCAGCTGAAAACCGACGTCGGCCAGTTCTGGGACTCCCTGGCGCCCCTGACCTGCCTGTTCAACCTGATGGTGTCCGCCGTGGCCGAGGGCTATGGCGAGCGCCTGGACCAGCGCCTGGCGAAGAACCGCAAGCTGCAGGAAGCCTTCGGCCAGTTCGAATCCTGACCTTCAAGCGTTACCCAAGATGGAGTGAGTGAGTGAACAACAGCCCCCTTGTCGAAATCGACGCCCAGCGCCACCAACTGGAAATCGACCTGGTGTACGCCAGCGCCGACAACCTGGCCGGCCAGGTGATCTACCGCAACGCCCGCTGCCTGCTGCACAAGGACGCCGCCGCCTGCCTGTACAAGGCCAGCCAGCTGGCGCGCATGGCCGGCCTGGGCCTGCGCATCTACGACGCCTATCGCCCGGCCTACGCCCAGCAACTGCTGTGGCAGGCCCTGCCCAACCCGGACTACGTGCGCGACCCGCGCCTGGGCTCGCACCACACCCGGGGCGTGGCCGTGGACCTGACCCTGGTGGATGAAACCGGCCAGCCCCTGGACATGGGCACCGCCTTCGACGCCATGGAACCCAAGTCGCACCAGTTCTACAGCGACCTGCCGCCCCAGGTGCAGCGCAATCGCCTGCTGCTGCTGGGGATCATGCTCAGCGCCGGCTTCGAGGCGATCCCCACCGAGTGGTGGCACTACGAGTTGCCCAACGCCGAGGACTTCCCGCTGATCCAGGAGCACGAGCAGCCCTTCGAACACTGATGTCCCGTTCCCCAGCCGGCCACAACAACAGGCAGCCTGCTGCCCCAAGCCGGTCGTTACCCGCCACACCGCTTCAGCTCCAACTGCCCGGTTATAGCTTTTATAAAAAACCTGACGAACTTCCCATCATCGAATGATCAAGGAAACCGGCATGACCCCTAGCACCCGTAATCACCCTGATGTGCGCCTGTCCACCCGTGTCGCCCTGTCGCTGCTGTGCGCCGCCCTGAGCCTGGGCGCCTGGCAGGCGGCCAGCGCCGCCGCGCCCAAGGACACCCTGATGATCGGCAAGGCCGCCGACCCGCAAACCCTCGATCCGGCCGTGACCATCGACAACAACGACTGGGCCGTGACCTACCCGGCCTACCAGAAGCTGGTGACCTACAAGGTCGAGAACGGCAAGGGCAGTACCGAAGTCCAGGGCGACCTGGCCGAGAGCTGGAGCACCTCGGCCGACAACCTGACCTGGGATTTCAAGCTCAAGCCCGGCAACCAGTTCGATGACGGCAAGCCGGTGGACGCCGCCGCGGTGAAGTTCTCCTTCGAGCGCCTGATGCAGCTCAAGCAGGGTCCGTCCGGGGCCTTCCCGGATGACATGAGCGTGGCCGTGGTCGACCCGCTGACCGTGCGCTTCACCCTGAAGAAGCCCTACGCGCCCTTCCTCTACACCCTGGCCCACAACGGCGGCGGCATCATCAACCCGGACGTGGCCAGCAAGGGCGACGTCAACGCCTACCTGTCGACCCACACCGCCGGCTCCGGGGCCTTTCGCCTGAGCAACTGGCAGAAGGGCCAGTCCCTGACCCTGGAGCCCAACAGCTACTACGCCGGCCCCAAGCCGAGCCTGAACAAGGTGGTGATCAAGATCATCAGCGAGGCTTCGGTGCGCCGCCTGCAGCTGGAACGGGGTGACCTGGACATCATCGAGGACATGCCCGAAGACCAGCTCGGCACCCTGGCCGGCAAATCCGGAATCGTCGTCCAGACCTTCCCCTCGCTGCGGGTCAACTACCTGTACCTGAACAACCAGCGTGCGCCCCTGGACAACGTCGAGGCGCGCCAGGCCCTGGTCCAGGCCATCGACTACAAAGGCATTGTCGACGGCATCCTCAAGGGCCAGGCCAAGCTGATGAACGGGCCGATCCCCGACGGCATGTGGGCCCACGACCCGAGCCTGCCGCTGATGCAGCAGAACCTCGACGGCGCCAAGGCCGCCCTGGCCAAGGCGCCGCAGAAAATCAGCAACCTGACCTACCTGTACTCGGACAAGGACGCCAACTGGGAGTCCATCGGCCTGACCCTGCAGGCAGGCCTGGCGCCCCTGGGCATCAACCTGAAGATGGAGAAGCTGGCCAACGCCACCATGCGCGAACGCCTGGGCAAGGGTGACTTCGACGTGGCCATCGGCTCCTGGAGCCCGGACTTCGCCGACCCCTACATGTTCATGAACTTCTGGTTCGACTCCAGCCTCCAGGGCCTGCCGGGCAACCGCTCGTTCTACAGCAACCCCGAGGTCGACAGCCTGATCCGCGAAGCGGCGGCCACCCACGACACCGCCAAGCGCATCGAGCTGTACCAGAAGGCGCAGAAAATCGTCCTCAAGGACAACGTCTACGCCTACCTGTACCAGAAGAACTACAGCCTGCCGATGCGTGATTCGGTGAAGGGCTACGTGTTCCATCCGATGCTGGAACAGGTGTTCAACATCGCCGAAATCAGCAAGTAGGACCGGCCTTCAACCCCCCGGCGCCAGCCCCTGAAACGGAGTGGCGCCGGGTTGCCGTGTCCCCGGTGGGGCGCCGCTGTTGCCCCCGCCGTTCGTCAAGCGTTAACGAGGTTGCCTCATGGCCTTCCTGAATATGTTGCGTAAACGCCTGCTCGGCCTGTTGTTGGTCGTGGTCGGGGTTTCGCTGATTACCTTCACCATCTCGCACCTGATTCCCGGTGACCCGGCGCGGCTGATCGCCGGCGACCGGGCCAGCGACGCCATCGTCGAGAACATCCGCCATCAACTGGGCCTCGACCTGCCCCTGTACCAGCAATACGGGCGCTACATGCTCGACCTGCTGCACGGCGACCTGGGCACCTCGATCCGCACCAGCCGCCCGGTGCTGGAAGACCTGCAGGCATTCTTCCCGGCGACCCTGGAACTGGCCCTGGCCGCGCTGCTGCTGTCGGTGCTGGTGGGGGTGCCACTGGGGGTGTTGTCGGCGGTCTATCACAACCGTTTTATCGATCAGATCGCCCGCACCCTGGCGGTCACCGGGATTTCCACCCCGGCGTTCTGGCTGGGGTTGGGGCTGATCGTGCTGTTCTACGGCCACCTCGGCTGGCTGCCCGGCAGCGGGCGCCTGGACGAAGGCCTGGAGCCGCCGCCCACCATCACGGGCTTCTACCTGATCGACTCACTGCTGGCCGGGGATATCCCGCTGTTTCTCAATGCCCTGCAGCACCTGATCCTGCCGGCGCTGACCCTGGGCTTCGTCAACCTCGGCGTAGTGGCGCGGCAGATCCGCTCGGCCATGCTCGACCAGCTCGGCGAGGACTACATCCGCACCGCCCGGGCCTACGGCCTGTCACGCTGGTCGGTGATCCTGCGCCACGCCCTGCCCAACGCGCTGATCCCCTCGGTGACGGTGCTCGGCCTGACCCTGGGTGACCTGCTGTACGGCGCGGTGCTGACCGAAACCGTGTTCGCCTGGCCGGGCATGGGCGCCTATGTGGTGAAGTCGATCCAGGCCCTGGATTTCCCGGCGGTGATGGGCTTCGCGATTCTGGTGTCGTTCATTTATGTGCTGCTGAACATGGCGATCGACCTGCTGTACCGGGTGATCGATCCGCGCATTGGCGAGGTAAGTTGAGATGTCCGCTCCCTTGAACATTCCCCTGCCGCAACCCATGGCCCAGGCCGGCGGCTGGCGGCCACGCCTGGCCTACCTGGGCTACCGCGTGCGGCAAAGCCCGCTGACCATCGCCGGGCTGTGCATGACCCTGCTGGTGCTGCTGTGCATGGCCTTCGCCCCCTGGCTGTCGAGCCATGATCCCAATGCCCTGAACCTCGCCGAACGCCTGGCCGCCCCCAGCGCCAGCCACTGGTTCGGCACCGACGAAGTCGGCCGCGACCTGTTCAGCCGAGTGCTCCACGGCAGCCGCCAGTCGGTGGGCGTGGGCCTGTTCGTGGCCTTTGCCTCGTGCCTGGCCGGGGGCCTGTTGGGCTGCCTGTCGGGGATCATCGGCGGGCGCTTCGACAGCCTGATCATGCGCCTGATGGACATCATGCTCTCGGTGCCGTCCCTGGTGCTGATCATGGCCCTGGCCGCGGCCCTGGGCCCGAGCCTGTTCAACGCCATGCTGGCGATCACCCTGGTGCGCATTCCGTTCTATGTGCGCCTGGCCCGGGGCCAGGCCCTGAGCATCCGCCAGATGGGCTACGTCAAAGCCGCCCAGACCTACGGCGCCGGGCGCTGGCACATCGTCAGCTGGCACGTGGGGCGCAACGCCATGCCGCCGCTGCTGGTGCAACTGAGCCTGGACATCGGCAGCGCCATCCTCATGGCCTCGGCCCTGGGCTTCATCGGCCTGGGGGCGCAGCAGCCCACCGCCGAATGGGGCGCGATGGTCGCCACCGGACGCAACTTCATCCTCGACAACTGGTGGTACTCGACCTTTCCCGGGCTGGCGATCCTGTTCACTGCCACCGGTTTCAACCTGCTGGGTGACGGCATCCGTGACCTGCTCGACCCACGGCAACAGGGGAAATGACCATGAGCTCATCCGCCGTTCTCAACATCGATAACCTGAGCCTGGAATTCCCCGCCTACCGCAGCAACGTGCAGGCCCTCAACGGCGTGTCACTGCACGTCAACCCGGGGGAGATCGTCGGCGTGGTCGGCGAGTCCGGCTCGGGCAAGTCGGTGACCGCCATGCTCAGCCTGCGCCTGCTGCCCGAGCGCAGCTACCGCATCACCTCCGGCAGCCTGTCGCTGTTGGGCCGCGACATGCTCGCCACCGCGGAAAAACAGCTGCTGCAGATCCGTGGCCGCGACGCGGCGATGATCTTCCAGGAGCCGATGACCGCCCTCAACCCGACCCGGCGCATCGGCCGGCAGATGCTCGACGTGATCATCCATCACCAGCACCTGAGCCAGGAGCAGGCCCGGGCCAAGGCCATCGACCTGCTGCGGGACATGCACATCGCCGACCCCGAGCAGGTGCTGCAGGCCTACCCCTTCGAGCTGTCCGGGGGCATGCGCCAGCGGGTGATGATCGCCCTGGCGTTTTCCTGCGACCCGCAGTTGCTGATCGCCGACGAACCGACCACCGCCCTGGACGTCACCGTGCAGCGCCAGGTGCTGCTGTTGCTGCGTGAGAAAGCCCGGCAACGGGGCACCGCGATCCTCCTGATCACCCACGACATGGCGGTGGTCTCGCAGTTCTGCGACCGGGTCTACGTGATGTACACCGGCGCTGTGGTGGAGCAAGGCAGCACCGCCCAGGTCATGCTCGACCCGCAGCATCCCTACACCCGCGGCCTGCTCAGCGGCCTGCCGGAACAAGTCACTCCCGGCGCGCCGCTGCTGACCATTCCCGGGCAGGTGCCGAACCTCGCCCACCTGCCCGGCGGCTGTACCTTCCGCGAGCGCTGCAGCCAGGCCATGGCGGTGTGTGCCCAACGGCCGCCGCTGCATTCGATCAACGCCAGCCAGCAGCACAAGAGTGCCTGCTGGCTGGCTGCCCCGGAGTCCGCCCAATGAATGCTTCGCAACCCCGGGCCGGCAGCGAGCCGCTGCTGCGCCTCAACGATGTACAGGTGCGCTTTCCCCTGAGCAACGACTGGCTGGGCCGGCCTCGGGCCTATGCCCACGCCCTGAACGGCATCGACCTGGAACTGCGCCCCGGGGAAACCCTGGGCATCGTCGGCGAATCCGGCTGCGGCAAGAGCACCCTGGCGCAACTGCTGATGGGCCTGGTCAAGCCCAGCAGCGGCGACCTGCGCTGGGCCTACGCCAGCGACCGCGAGCGCCACAGCCACGTGCAGATCGTATTCCAGGACCCGCAATCGTCCCTCGACCCGCGCCTGCCGATCTGGAAGATCATCACCGAGCCGCTGTTCGCCCTGGGCAATACCCCGGCCGCGCAGATGCGCGAGATCGCCGCCAAGGTGGCGCAGCAGGTGGGCATCCGCGGCGAGTACCTGGAGCGCTACCCGCACCAGTTCTCCGGCGGCCAGCGCCAGCGCATCGCCATTGCCCGGGCCCTGGCGTCGAACCCGGACATCATCGTCCTCGATGAACCGACCTCGGCCCTGGACATCTCGGTGCAGGCGCAGATCCTCAACCTGCTGGCGGACCTGCAGCGCAGCCGCGGCCTGACCTTCGTGCTGATCTCCCACAACGTCTCGGTGGTGCGGCACATGGCCGACCGAGTGGCAGTGATGTACCTGGGGCAGATCGTCGAGCTGGGCAGCGCCGAGCAGGTACTGGAGCGGCCGCGCCACCCCTACACCCAGCTGTTGCTGGATGCGGTGCCGCGCCTCGGTGCGCCCCTGGCGGACAGCCAGGTCTCGGCGCCCACCGAACTGCCGGGCAACCGCAAGCTGCCCAGCGGCTGTTTCTTCTTCGACCGCTGCAACCGCCGTGGCTCGGGCTGCGAACAGCCGCAACCGTTGCTGGGCAGCGCGGCGCAGCAAGTGCGTTGCCATCGGCAAGACCTCGCGGGGTGATCCACCGGCACCACGCCGCCGGCCACGGCGTGGTGCTTGCTCCCGGCGCGCCAAGGGCTTAAAACAGGCGCCTTGTCTCTGACCTCGCAGGAACCTCTCTCATGGAAAGCAGCTGGCTGACCCACGCCAAACGCCTGCAAGCCATCGCCTCCACCGGCCTGCACTTTTGCCGCGACGTGCATGATCGCGAGCGTTACCAGGAAGTCGCCGACATCGCCCACGACATGCTCGCGCAACTGGGCAACGTGCCCCTGGAGCGCATCACCGAACTGGTCTCGGACTTCGCCCAGCGCTACTCCACGCCGATGGTGGAAGTACGCGGCGCACTGATCGAGAACGGCAAGATCCTGCTGGTGCGCGAGCAGCACGACGGCCTCTGGGCCCTGCCCGGGGGCTACGCCGATGTCGGCCTGTCGGCGGCGCAGAACATCATCAAGGAAATTCACGAGGAAGCCGGGCTCCAGGTCTCGGTGCGCCAGCTGTACGGCCTGCGGCACAAGGCCAAGGGGCCCTACAAGCCGGATCACCGGGACTTCTACAAGCTCTACTTCCTCTGCGAACGCCAAGATGGCGAAAGCCCGGTGGCGGGCAGCGAAACCAGCGACGTGGGGTTCTTCGCCCCGGACCAGTTGCCGCCGCTGTCCCAGGGCCGGACCGTGGAACGGGATATCCAGGAAGCTTTCGAGTTCCACCAGGGCCGGCGCAGCCTGACCCTGTTCGACTGAGCAAGGCCGCCCCAATGTAAAGCACCCTTGACATGAGAAACACGCCCACCTAATGTAAAGGACACTTTACTTCAGGAGATCGCCCATGGGCAGTAAACGCTATTACATCGAGTTCAGCCTGGCCTTGCTGGCCTACATCATCGCGGTGCTGCTGAGCAGCCACTGGCTGGCGGACCTGAGCCCCGGCCCGGGCAAGATCGCCCTGGCCCTGGTGCCGGTGATCCCCATGGTGGCCATGGCCCTGGCGGTGGTGCGCCAGTTGCGGCGCATGGACGAACTGGCCCGGCGCATCCAGCTCGAAGCCCTGGGCCTGTCCTTTGTCTGCACCGCGCTGATCACCTTCAGCTACGGCTTCCTGGAAACCGCCGGCCTGTCCCGGCTGTCGATGTTCTACGTGTGGCCGCTGATGGGCCTGGTCTGGGCCCTGGCCACGGTAGCCGGCACGCGGCGCTACCGGTGAACAATCAACTGCGCGAACTGCGCACCCTGAAGGGCTGGTCCCAGGCTGAACTGGCCACCCGGCTTGAGGTGTCCCGGCAGACGGTGAACGCCATCGAGACCGGGCGCTACGACCCCAGCCTGCCCCTGGCATTCAAGATTGCCCGGGCCTTCGAGATGCCCATCGAAAGCATCTTCAGCCCCGACCCGGGCTGACCCGCGGCCACCGGGCGGTGCGCCCGTGCACCACTTTCGCCCCGGCGCGGCCGGCAGCCGGGGCAGGTCCACGGGTATCGGCTATAACTGCTGGGGCGCCCGCCCCGGCGGCCCGTTTGGCACGGTGCCTGCAACAGCGAGGCACCACTGCGACCAGGGACAGGCCCATGACCCAGCACGAACCCGGCAACGACTACCCCTTGAGCGAAGTTCCACAGCACGCCCGCAAGGGCCTGGCCTCCATGGCCATGGTGCTGCTGGGCTTCACCTTTTTCACCGCCACCATGTTCGCCGGCGGCAAGCTGGGGGTGGCCTTCGATTTCACCACCCTGCTGGCGGTGATCCTCGTCGGCAACCTGCTGCTGGGGATCTATGCCGCCAGCCTGGGCTACATCGCCTTCAAGAGCGGGCTGAACACGGTGCTGATGGGGCGCTTGTGCTTCGGTGAACGGGGCAGCAAGCTCAGCGACCTGATCCTCGGCTTCACCCAGATCGGCTGGTACGCCTGGGGCACCGCCACCGCTGCGGTGGTGCTGGGCAAGTATTTCCAGCTGGATCAGGGTGCGGTGCTGGGGCTGATGCTGCTGTTCGGCATGGCCTTCTGCGCCACGGCCTACATCGGCTATCGCGGCCTGGAAATCCTGTCGTGGATCGCGGTGCCGGCCATGGGCCTGCTGCTGATGCTGTCGATGTGGGTGGCCAGCCGGCAGATCGGCGGCCTGGACGGCCTGCTGCGGGTCACACCGAGTGCCAGCCTGGACCTCTCCAGCGCCATCACCCTGGTGTTCGGCACCTTCGTCAGCGGCGCCACCCAGGCCACCAACTGGACGCGTTTTTCCCGTTCGGCGCGGGTGGCGGTGAGCGCCAGCCTGATCGGCTTCTTCATCGGCAACGGCCTGATGGTGCTGATCGGGGCCTACGGCGCCATCGTCTACCAGCAGCCGGACGTGGTCGAAGTGCTGCTGCTCCAGGGCTTCGCCACGGCGGCCATGGCCATGCTGCTGTTGAACATCTGGAGCACCCAGGACAACACCATCTACAACTTCGCCGTGGCCGGCTGCAACCTGCTGCGCACCCAGCGGCGCAAGACCGTGACCCTGGCCGGCGCGCTGATCGGCACCCTGCTGGCGATGCTCGGCATGTACGACCTGCTGGTGCCCTATCTGATCCTGCTGGGCACGGTGATTCCGCCGATTGGCGGGGTGATCATGGCCGACTTCTTCTACCGCTGGCGCGGCCGCTACCCGCGCCTGGCCGAGAGCCAGCTGCCGGCCTGGAACTGGCCGGGCCTGATCGCCTACGGCCTGGGCACCCTGGCGGCCTTCTGCTCGCCCTGGGTCGCGCCGCTGGTGGGCATCGCCGTCGCCGGCCTGGGCTACATCCTGCTCAGCGCCTGGCTCGGCGCCCGTGCCAGCGCCACCGTCGACGCCCAGGCCTGAACCCGCACCTTGCCCTCCCGGCGCCTTCCGGGTCTATCATGGCCCGGCCCCCGAACACCCGCCTGCTTCGACCGCTGCCGGTTGCAGCACAGTCCAATGACCGTGGGACAAGGGCCGCCGCCCAGAGCCCACGGCTGAACCACTGATTGCCCGACCCGAGGAACCCTTCCGATGCTGATCACCAACGCCCGCCTGCGCCACCGTGAAGGCCTGCACCAACTGCACCTGGAACACGGCCGCATCGCCCGCATCATCCAGCAGGGCCCGGACGCCCCCACCGCCGCGCCGGCCTTCGGCCCCGAGCACCTGGATGCCGGCGGCAACCTGGTGGTGCCGCCCTTCGTCGAACCGCACATTCACCTGGACGCCACCCTCACCGCCGGCGAGCCGCGCTGGAACATGAGCGGCACCCTGTTCGAAGGCATCGAGTGCTGGGGCGAACGCAAGGCCACCATCACCGCCGAAGACACCCGCACCCGGGCCCACAAGACCATCCGCGCCCTGGCCGCCCACGGCATCCAGCATGTGCGCACCCACGTCGATGTCACCGATCCGCACCTCACCGCCCTCAAGGCCATGCTCGAAGTGCGCGAACAGAGCGGGCACCTGATCGACCTGCAGATCGTCGCCTTCCCCCAGGAGGGCATCGAGTCGTTCCGCAACGGCCGCGAACTGATGGAAGAAGCCATTCGCCTGGGCGCCGACGTGGTGGGCGGCATTCCGCACTTCGAATACACCCGCGACCAGGGCGTGAGCTCGGTGAAATTCCTCATGGACCTGGCCGAGCGCACGGGTTGCCTGGTGGACGTGCACTGCGACGAAACCGACGACCCGCACTCGCGCTTTCTCGAAGTGCTGGCCGAAGAAGCCCGCAGCCGCGGCATGGGCTCGCGGGTCAGCGCCAGCCACACCACGGCCATGGGCTCTTATGACAACGCCTACTGCGCCAAGCTGTTCCGCCTGCTGGGGCACTCGGGCATCAGTTTTGTCTCCTGCCCCACCGAAAGCATCCACCTGCAGGGGCGCTTCGACAGCTTCCCGAAACGCCGCGGCGTGACCCGGGTCAAGGAGCTGCTGGATGCCGGAATGAACGTCTGCTTCGGCCAGGATTCGATCGTCGACCCCTGGTACCCCCTGGGTAACGGCAACATCCTGCGAGTGCTCGAAGCCGGCCTGCACATCTGCCACATGCTCGGCTACAGCAACTTGCAGAGCGCCCTCGACCTGGTCACCGACAACAGCGCCAAGGCCCTGGCCCTGGGCGAGCGCTACGGCCTGGAAGAAGGTCGCCCGGCGAACCTGCTGATCCTCTCGGCCGACAGCGACTACGAAATGCTCCGCAGCCAGGGCTTGCCGCTGTACTCGATCCGCCACGGCCAGGTGCTGATGCAGCGGCAGATGACCCAGGTGCAACTGATCGGCGACTGACCCGTGGCCGCGCTCCCAGGCCCTGGGCAGAGTCGCAACGGCTCCGGGCCTGGCGAGCCGCTTTGGCGGCAACGGCCTCTACTTGACCTTGAACGGCTTGGCCGCCATCAATCCCAGCGGCAACAACGGCAGGGCGAGGATCATCAGTACACCGTCTGCGGTGACGGTAACCGGCGTCAGCAACACCTGGGTGACCTTGCTCTTCTCCCGGTAGGCCGAGAAGTGCAGGGTATAGGTACTGTTCAGCGGGTTGGCCTGGTAGGCCGTGATATCACGCTTGGAAGTGAAGCGGCTGCCGCGGATGGCGTAGCGATGCAGCAAGGCATTCTGCGACGGGGAAGCGACGAAACCCAGTGCCTTGGCCTCATCGATCTGGCCAGGCTCAAGCTGATCCAGCTGGGGAATCCTGAGGATGAATTCGCCCACCAGGTTTTGCCAGTAAGTGACGCTGATTGGCAGGAACTCGGCCTGCATCTTGCCATGCAAGCCTGAGCGAATGGCCTTCAGCAACTCGGGATCGACCTGCATGAAGTAGTGGTACTGCTTGCCGATAATGACAAAGCTCTGCTCGTCCGCCGTGATATAGAACTGGCCGACGGTTTCCGTATAGACCTCATCGCTGCCGCGCTCCTCATACAGCTGGCTGGTCAGGCAACCGCCAAGACTGCCGGCGACTACGGCGCCCAGGGCCACAACCGTGCCTTTGAGCAACCCTCGGCGAGGTATTCCTTTTTGCATATCGAGTCCTTTGCGTAACCAGTGGGCTGTATCGGCTGATGAGCCATTGCTGGCGACACGCTATAGAAAGGCCAGCCGTTTTGCACTCCGCCCGCGCAACCCCACCGCCCTTATTCAGCCAGCGCCCGCGCCGTGCCGAACAGGCTCACCCGGGTCAACACGCCATCAGTCTCTTGCAACATCAAGGGCGCGGTGCCGCCTGGCATCAGCACTTCGACCCGCCCGGCCTTGACCCAGCCCAGCCGCCAGGCCGCGCAAGCCACGGCGCTGGCGCTGGTGCCCGAGGACGCGGTCGGCCCCTCTCCTCGTTCGAACACCCGGGCAACGATGCGCTGCGCCGACTGCCGCGCCGCCCATTGCAGGTTGACCCCCGCCGGGCACGGCTCGCCGTGGCCCAGGGGCAGGGCAAAGGCGATGGCGGTCAACCCCTCGGCCAGGGGCGCCTGGAGCATCTGCGGGTTGTCCGGCAAGGCATCGGCGTCCTCCACCAGGGTCACGCAGTGAGGATTGCCGATGCGCACGAACTGGCTGTGTTCCCACAGCGGATTCAGCGCCTGCAAGGGCGCCACCCGGCTTAGCTCACAGCCGTCGAGGGTCACCGCCTCGACCCCCATGGCCGCCACCGCCTCGGGGCCGAACGAGGGCTGGCCCAGGTCCAGCCAGAAGCCCGCCTGCCCCGCCACTTGTGCCGGCTCCACCACCGTGGCCACCGGGGACGCGCCCGCGCCCTGGTCATGGTGCACCTGCAGGCGTGTCGATCCTTCAGGCGCCAGCAGCCCTTGCTCGGTCAGGGCCTGGGAAAAGATCGTCAGGCCATTGCCACTGCGCTCGGCCAGGGTGCCGTCGGTGTTGACGATCAGCAGATCGAAAGGCGCCGCGTCCTGGAACGGCCCCACCAGCAAACCATCGCTGCGGTGGGCCTTGGCCCCGGGCGGGCGGGTGCCCGGGGCCCAGTCGCACAAGGCGGCGATGGCCTGTTCGGTCCACAGGCGCCGGTCCCGGGCCGCCTGGGCCGCGGTGGCGGGCAAGGCGACCCCCAGGCGGCGCAACGCCGCGGGAGCCACCACGCCATACAGATTGCCTCGTGCATCGTAGAACGCCGCCATCACACCGCCTCCAGAAAAAACCGAGCCGCTGACATTACGGAGAATGCAGCGGCTCGGCCAGAGGGCAATGCCGGTTCAGGGGGCCAGGGCGGCAATCGCCTCGATTTCGAACAGCATGCCGTCCAGGGCCAGCCGCGGCACCGGGATCAGGGTGCAGGCTGGGGTCGGTGCCGGCCCCCACAGTGCCTTCAGCTGGTTGCCAAAGATCGCCAGGCGCTCATGGCTGTGGTCGACGATCAGCACCGTGAGCTTGGCCACCTGGCCGACCTCGGCACCGGCGCTGGCCAGGGCGACCTGCAGGTTGGCCAGGGCCTGGCGCACCTGGCTGGCAAAATCCGCCGACAACTGGCCGTCGGCGGTCTCGCCGCCCTGCCCGGCGACAAACACCAGCCGTGCACCGGCGGCCACCTGGGCCACATGGGAGTAGCCATTGGTGCTGGGGTCATACAGCCCGGCCGGGTTGGACAGCGCCAGGACCGGGGTCGAAGAAGGTTGGGTGGACATGCTGAGCTCCTGAGGAAAACCCCTCCGCCAGGTCAGCGGATGGGCAAGGCCATGGGGCGGATCGGCGCCGCATCCGCGCCCCGCAGTTTAAGTGAAGCGCCGATAAAAGCGAACTGGTAGACCTGGTCCCGGGCCAGCCCTTCCAGGTTCACCAGTTCCAGGATCGGCGCGCCCTGCATCGCCAGCAGGTAGGTGTGCAGCGGCAGGTAGTTGCCCTCCACCTCGGAGGGGAAGGTTTCAAAACTCAGGTTGTCGGCCCCCACCACCATGGCGCCGCCCTCCTCCACCAGGAACTTCGCCGCATCCAGGCTCAGGCCCGGCGGGTTAGCCATGTAGCGCTGGGCATTGTCGTAGTCGCGCATGCGCCCGGTGCGGATCAGCACCACGTCGCCCTTCTCCAGGGCCACTTTCTGCCGGGCCAGGGCCTGCTGCAGGTCGGCGCGGGTGACCCGGTAGCTGTCCGCCAGTTGCTCCAGGCCCTTGGCCGCGGCGACATCGATCAGCACCCCGCGGGCAATGATCGGCGGCAGTTTTTCCGCCCCCGTGACGTTCCAGCCGCGGTCCCCCAGGTGCTGGTCGGCGCGGTAGCCGTTCCAGATCTTGCCGTTGAGGCCGAAGTGGTTGAGGGCGTCGATATGGGTGCCCATGTGGGCGTACATCGACACCGCCGAACCGCTGTAGCTGACGTGCTGGTTCATCGGTTCGCCGACCTGCATCGGGTCGGCGATCACGTTGCCGTGGGGGGTGTGGGTCATCCACATCTGGTACGGCGGATCGCCTGCGGCCTGCCAGCTGGGCATGCCGACGAAATAGTCCACCGCCAGGTCGTAGGCCTGCTCGCCACTGACCCGGGCCATGATCGCCGCCCGCGACTGGGGAGTGATCAGGTTCAGGCGGCCGATCTCGTCCCTGGGCCCCCAGGGGCTGATACCCACCTCGGGCCGGACCGCCGTGGCGGCGTGGCACAGGCCACTGAGCAGGGACAGGGCCAGCACCCCGGAAGCCATCTTCAACATTGCGCGATGAGCCATGACAACACTCCTGTGAAATGAAGTGGCCATGGTATTGAGTGGCAGATCAGAGATAATCAGCGATTTCGTGGACACATATTCAACCCAGGAGAAACAATATGGATGTGCTGATGGCCATGCGCACCTTTCGCCGGGTAGCGGAACGCGCCAGCTTCAGCCAGGCCGCCGCCGACCTCGGGCAATCCACGGCGGCGGTGAGCAAACAGGTACGCCAGCTGGAAGAACGCCTGGGCAGCCTGTTGATCCTGCGCACCACCCGGCGCATGAGCCTGTCGGAAGCCGGGCAGCGCTACTTCAGCGAATGCTGCCACCTGCTGGACGAACTGGACGCCCTGGAGCGTGCCACCCAGGCCGGCCTGCACGAACCCGGCGGGCGCCTGCGGGTGAATGCGCCGCTGTCTTTCGGGCTCAAGGTGCTGTCGCCGATCCTGGTGGCCTTCATGCAGCGCTACCCGCAGTTGCAGGTGGACCTGACCCTCAACGACCAGGTGCTGGACGTGGTGGGCGAAGGCTTCGACGTGTCACTGCGGATTCGCCGGCAACTGCAGGATTCGTCGCTGATCGCCCGCCAGCTGGGCCAGGTGGAACAGGTCATCTGCGCCGCGCCGGCCTACCTGCAGGCCGCGGGCACGCCGACCAGCATCGCCGACCTGCATCAGCATCGCTGCCTGGCCTACCGGCTGGCGGAACACCCGGGGCGCTGGCAGTTGCAAGGCCCGGAAGGCCAGACCCGGCTGGAGTTGCCGGTGCATTTCTCCGCGGACAACAGCCTGCTGCTGGCCGACATGCTGGTGGCCGGCCTGGGCATCGGCGCCCTGCCCGGCTTCCTCGCCCAGCCGTTGCTGGACAGCGGCCAACTGCTGCGGGTGCTGCCGGACCAGCACCTGCCCGGGCGCCAGATCTATGCGCTGTACCCCAGCCAGCGCCACCTGTCACAGAAGGTCCGGGTGTTCGTGGACTTCCTGGTGGAGGCGCTGCAGGCGCCCTGAGCCTCAGCCGGTCGTGGGCACTTCCAGGCCGACCTTGACCCGGTTCATCGCCACCAGGGTCTTGAAGCGCTTGACGTTGGGGTTGTCGAAGAACAGCTCGCGGGTCAGCTGGGTGTACTGGGCCATGCTGCGCACGCAGAAGATCAGCACGAAATCGCACTCGCCGGCCACGTAGTAGCACTGCTGGACCTGGGGGCAGGCCTGGAAACAGCGCTTGAGGGCATCGATCTGGTCGATGCGCTCACTCTCCACTTCCACCTCGACGATGATGCTCAGCTCGTGGCCCAGGGCATCCGGCGCGACGATGGCGCTGTAGCGCTCGATCACCCCCTCGTCGCAGAGGCGCTTGAGCCGCCGGTTGACCGCCGCGGTAGACAGGTTGACCCGCAACCCCAGCTCGCTTTGCGCAGTGCTGGCGTCACGTTGCAGCTCGGCGAGCAACTTCAGGTCATAGGCGTCGAGACTGGCGTTCATGGGCAGGAAAACTCCGGGGAGGGGCGGCACGCGCTGCAACGTTTTTGCGCAAAGCCGGCGAGTATGCGAAACAAACCGCCGGCCTGCGCAAATTTATTTCAGCCATGACCCACTGTGCAAACGCCGCGCTGCTGATTACTGCAACCTTCCATGGCTAGATTTGTCACAATCGCGACCCGGCCGCCATTACGCCATGGGGGCATCAGGTGGCCGGCAGCGAGTTCGATCGCCAAGGATTTTTATGACTGCCAGCAATACCCACTTCCAGGCCGCCCCCGGCCGCCTCGAACAGATGTCCACGCGCATCGCCTTTTTCATCGCCGGTTTCGGCATCGCCGCCTGGGCCCCGCTGGTGCCCTACGCCAAGGCCCGGGCCGGGCTCGACGAGGGCACCCTGGGCCTGTTGCTGCTGTGCCTGGGGGTGGGCTCGATCCTCGCGATGCCGATTGCCGGGGCCCTGGCCGGGCGCTTCGGCTGCCGCCGGGTGATGGCCGGCGGCACTCTGCTGATCTGCCTGGCCCTGCCCTTGCTGGCTACCCTGACCTCGATTCCGCTGCTGATGGTGGCGCTGTTCATGTTCGGCGCCGGCCTGGGCGGCGTGGATTCCACGGTCAACCTGCAGGCGGTGATCGTCGAGCGGGCCAGCGGCAAGACCATGATGTCGGGCTTTCACGGGCTGTTCAGCCTGGGCGGGATCGTCGGTGCCGCGGGGGTCAGCGCCTTGCTCGGCCTGGGCCTGTCGCCCCTGGGCGCGACCCTGGTGGTGATCGTGCTGATGCTGCTGGCACTGCTCAAGGCCGCGCCGCACATGCTGCCCTACGGCAGCCAGAGCTCGGGCCCGGCCTTTGCCGTGCCCCATGGCGTGGTGCTGTTCATCGGCTGCCTGTGTTTCGTGGTGTTCCTCGCCGAAGGCGCGGTGCTGGACTGGAGCGCGGTATTTCTCACCGACGAGCGCAGCCTGGATGCGGCCTACGCCGGCCTGGGTTACGCCGCCTTCGCCCTGACCATGACCCTGGGCCGCCTGACCGGCGACGCCATCGTCCATCGCCTGGGCGCGCGCCGGGTGATCATCATCGGCGGCGCCACGGCCGCCACCGGCCTGTTGCTGGCGACTTTGGCCCCGGCCTGGGAAGCGGCGCTGGTGGGCTATGCCCTGGTGGGCGCGGGTTGCTCGAACATCGTGCCGGTGCTCTACACCGCCGTGGGCAAACAGAAGGTCATGCCGGAAAGCATCGCCGTGCCGGCCATCACCACCCTGGGTTATGCCGGCATCCTGGCCGGGCCGGCGGTGATCGGCTTCATTGCCCATGGCAGCAGCCTGAGCGCGGCCTTCGGCCTGATTGCCGTCCTGCTGCTGGCGGTGGCCGCCAGCGGCAAGGTGCTCAAGGTCTGAGCCACTGAAGCAGCCATGGGCCGAACTCTGCGTTGCTTCAGAGATTCGCCGGCAAGCCGGCTCCTACAGATGCCATCGTCATGTAGGAGCTGGCTTGCCAGCGAAGGGGCCGACCGCTGTGGCCCTTCATCCCGAACCGGCGCCGCTCCCGAGATTCGCCGGCAAGCCGGCTCCTACAGGCGCCACCGTCATGTAGGAGCTGGCTTGCCAGCGAAGGGGCCAGCCGCTGTGGCCCATCATCTCGAACCGACGCCGCTCTCGGGATTCGCCGGCAAGCCGGCTCCTACAGATACCACCGTCATGTAGGAGCTGGCTTGCCAGCGAAGGGGCCGGCCGCTGTGGACCATCATCCCGAAACGGCGGCGCTCTCGGGATTCGCCGGCAAGCCGGCTCCTACAGGCGCCACCGTCATGTAGGAGCTGGCTTGCCAGCGAAGGGGCCGGCCGCTGTAGACCATCATCCCGAACCGACGTCGCTCTCGGGGTTCGCCGGCAAGCCGGCTCCTACAGGTGTCACCGTCATGTAGGAGCTGGCTTGCCAGCGAAGGGGCTCAGAAGCCGACGCTGGCCTGGACGAAGAAGGTCCGGGGTGCGCCGACGTAGATCCCCGAGTTGTTGTCGCTGGAGCGGGTGAAGTACTGGCGGTCGAAGACGTTCTTCACCCCGGCACCCAGCTTCAGGTTCGACAGCTGCGGCCCGAAGTCATAACCACCACGGATGTTCCACAGCACATAGCCCGGCATGTCGCCGTACTGGCCGTCGGCGCTGCCCTCGGTGATGTAGTTGCCGTTGAAGCTGCCGTTGCTGTTCACCCCGGTGCCCGGCGAGTGCTGCCTGGACTGGGCGAAGGCGTCGAGGTTGTAGGTCCAGCGGTCGATGTCGTAACGCAAGCCGACCGTAGCCACCTGGCGCGAGTAGAACGGCAGGTCGCGGCCCTTGAAGCCGGGGATCTCGCCTTCGTAGCTGGCGCGGGTGTAGGTGAAGCCGGCGTTGGCGGTCAGGCCGTCGAGGCGTGGGTCCAGGGCCGCCAGGTCATAGTGCACCGAGGCCTCCAGGCCCTGGTGCTTGGTGGCCCCGAGGTTGGTCCAGCCCACGTCGTTGCTGATGTATTGCAGCTCGTCGTCGAAGTCGATGTAGAACAGCGTCACTTCACCGCCCCACACATCGTCGTTGTAGCGGGTGCCGAGCTCGTAGGTCTTGGCCTTTTCCGGGCTCAGGCCGTTGGCCGTCTGGTCGCCCTTGCCGCCCTGGCCCAGCTGGAAGTACTGCAGGCTGCCAAAGGAGGTCTCGTAGTTGGCGAACAGCTTCCAGGCGTCGGACAGGTGGTACATCACGCTCAGGGCCGGCAGCGCTTCGTTGCTGTCGATGCTGCGGCGCTTCTCCTGGACTCGCACACCATTGGTGCCCGCCACCGGCCGGTCGTGCCAGTTGGTGCTGATGTCCTCGAAGCGGATGCCCGGGGTGATGGTCCAGTTGCCGACATCGATCTTGTCATCGATGTAATAGGCGTTGGCCTCGGTGCCACCGGTACGGTCCTGGTAGACGTGGCCGTCGGAGTCGGCAGTCAGCACGGGCTGGTTGTTCACCAGGGCCACGCGGCTGGCCTGTTCATGCATGCCTTCCTTGAGGTAGCGATAACCCACGCTGACTTCCTGGGTGGTGGGCCCCAGGTCGAACACCCGAGACACCCGCGGCTCGATGCCGAAGGTGTAGTAGGTACGCGGGTAGGACACCAGGGTCTTCTGGTCGCGGGCGGCGATGTTGCTGCCGCGGAAGCTGTCGGAGTAGTAGGTCAGGACTTCGAATTGGGTGCGGTCGTCAACCTGGCGCAGGTACTTGAAGGACACATCCTTGCGCCGGCCGCTGAAGTTGTCCCAGTCGCGGTCGGAGTCGTAGGGCTTGGCGTCGTACTGCTTCTGGGTCAGGCCGCCGGGCATGTCGGCGGTGGCGTCGTAGTAATGCAGGTTGAACCAGAACTCGTCCTGCTCGGTGGGCGCCCAGTGGGTCTTGAGGATCACGTCATCGATGTCGTTGCCGTTGTTGCGCTCGCGGTAGCCATTGCCGTTGACCCCGGAATACAGCAGCGCTACCCCCAGGCCGTTGTCTGCGGTGCCGCCGAGAAACGCCGTGTCGATGTGCTTCCAGCCGCCGCGCTGAGAGGTTTCCAGGGTGGTGCCGATTTCCCCGGTGGCCTGTTGCGGAATCGCCCGGGTCACGAAGTTGATCACCCCGCCGACGTTCTGCGGCCCGTAGCGCACGGAACCGGCACCGCGCACCACGTCGATGCTGTCCAGGTTGCCGGAGGAAATCGGCGCCATGGACAGCTGCGGCTGGCCATAGGGGGCGAACGCCGCCGGCACGCCGTCGATCAGCACCGTGGAGCGCGGCGACAGGCGCGAGGTCAGGCCGCGCACGCCGACGTTCAGGGAAATATCGCTGCCACCGGTGCCGTTGGCATCCTGGACCTGTACCCCAGGCACTCGCCGCAGCACGTCGCCGACGTTCATCGCGCCCTGCTCCACCATGGCCTCGCGGCGGATCACCGTGCGCGCCCCGGGGTGGTTCTGGACCTTTTGCGCATCGGCGTCACCGAGCCAGTCGCCCACCACGCTGATGCTGCTGGTGCCCAGTTCCAGGGCGCCGCTGCTGGCCGCCGGGGCCGGGCTCAGGGTCACCGAGCCGCCGTCGATCCGGTATTGCAGGCCGCTGCCCTGGAGCAACTGGCCCAGGGCCTGTTCCGGGGACAGGTTGCCGTCCACCGCCGGGGCCTGCTTGCCGGCCACCAGCTCAGGGCTGAAGAACACCTGCAGCGAAGTCTGCAGGCCCAACTGGCTCAGGGCCTGGCCCAGCGGCTGGGCCTGGATGTGAATGGCGCCGGCGGCTTGCCCGGCCTGGGCCTGGGGCAAGGCCGCACTGACCGCCAGGGCCAGGGCCAGGGGCAGCCAGCGGCGCGCGGGCAACGGGGATACGGCGGGAGAAACGGCTATTTTTTTCACGTCGGCGGCAGTCCTGTCGATCACACAAAGGTGCGTCTGTTAATGCAAACCAGTTGCAGTTGGACAAGAAGACGATGAACTGAAAAAAAACCTGAATCTAACGGGAAAAAATTTCCTGGCTACCGTCGGCATGGGTCCGCACCTCCACCGGCAAGATGCTCGGCAGGGCCTTGAGCAGGGCCTGGGTGTCGTCGGACTTGAACACGCTGGTCAGGCGCAGTTCACCCACTGCAGCGCTGGCCACCCGCAGGGGCTGTTCGCGGTAGCGTGAGACTTCAGCCACCACGTCGGCCAGGCGGGCGTCGTTGAACACCAGCTTGCCGCTGCGCCAGGCCGTGAGTGCCTCGGGGTCCACCGCGTAGGCCGCAGCCACCTTGCCGTGCTCATCCACATGGGTGCCCTGGCCCGGGGTCAGGGTGATGAAATCATCTGCCGCGGCGTCCCGCCCCTGGACCTTGACCCGGCCCTGCTCCACCGCCACTCGGGTCTGCTGGGCATCGCGGCGCACATCGAAACGGGTGCCGGTGACCGTGACCTTGCCCACGCCCGCCGCCACCACGAAGGGCCGATCGGTGTCGTGCTCGACGCTGAACAGGGCTTCACCCTCAACCAGTTCGATCAGCCGCTGGTTCCTGGCATAACGCACCTGCAGGTGGCTGCGGCTGTTCAGGTCGATCTGCGAGCCATCGGGCAAGGCCACATGGCGGCGCTCACCCAGGGCGGTGACGAACTCTGCGCTGTAGGAAACCGGCTGGTTGAGGCCACTGAACAGACCCAAGCCCACCGCCAGCGCCGCGACCCCGGCGGCCAGGGCCACACGCAGCAGCGGACGGCGCCGGGCCTTGGCCGGGGCGTCACACAAGGCTTGCAAGCGTGCCCTGGGCACCAGGTCAGTAGCCGCCCACAGGGCTTCGAGCAGCTGGAATTCATGCCGGTGCTGCGGATCCTCGGCCAGCCACTGCTGGAACTGCAGTTGCTGTTCCGAGCTCAGCTCGGGCTCCTGCAACCGCGTGAACCAGGCCGCGGCCTCGTCGCGAATTCTCGCCTGCGCGCTGGCGCAATCGCGGCTGTCCATCATGCAAATTCCTGTTTGGCAGAGGGTGAGAAAACGCCACGACCGATCATGGGGCCGACCCGTCCAGACGGTCGCGCAGATGCCGCAGGGTGCGGATCATATACTTTTCCACCATGTTTTTTGACAGCCCCAGGCGCTCGGCAATCTCGGCCTGGGTCAGGCCTTCGATCTTCTGCCAGACGAACACCTTGCGGCAGTTCACCGGCAATTCACCAAGCGCCCGCTCGATGGAGTCGGCCAGCTGGATCGCGTGCATGACATGCTCCGGGTCGCCGCTGGGCGACACGCTGAGGTGATCCCCTTGCTCTTCCAGGGCCCCGCGCCGATCTTCGCGACGGAAGGCATCCACGGCAATGTTGCGCGCAGTCTGATGCAGGTACGCCCGCGGCTGCAGCACCGTGCCGGCATCGGACTCCAGCACCCGGACAAAAGTGTCGTGGGCCAGGTCCTCGGCCTGCTGACGATTGCGCAGGCGCCGGGTCCAGGTGCCGATCAACTCTTCGTAGTGCTCGAAAAAGCCTGGTCTGCGGGGCGGCTTGGCTGTCATCGCGGTGCGCTGGGGAAGTGGGGCGTGAATAGTAATGCTTCGCATTAATGCCGGCAATGGATTCCCCGCTCGGCGGTCGGCCCTAGCGGCTGTACCAGCGGGGCGACTCGACAAACAGGTGAGTCTGCCCCGCCACCAACCAGTCCCCCAGGCACTGTTGCAGGTGGGCCAGGCAATGCACGGCCAGGTAGATTTCGTGGTACGGAATGACCACCAGGCGCAGGCTCAGGCCCATGGGTCCGCCTTGTACAATCGGTTCATCTCGGCGCCCTTGTTTTATTTATACCGAACATTTGACCGATATAATGAACGTCGAAATTTATCTGCGTCAAGAGAATCAAGGATGATTTAATAGATATATGAACGATAAAACGAACGACCCAACCTCCCTGTCACCCATCGGCCTGCTGGCCATGGCCATCAAGCGCGAGCGCCTGAACGCTGGTTTCTCCGTTTCGGAACTGGCCAAGCGGGCTGCGGTGGCCAAGTCCACCCTGTCCCAGCTGGAAGCCGGGCTGGGCAACCCGAGCATCGAGACCTTATGGGCCCTGGCCCAGGCCATGGGCTTGCAGGTCACGCGGTTTTTCCAGCAACCGGCGCATCAACTGAAGGTCATCCGTGCCCACGAAGGCACCACCGCCCATGCCGAGGATGCCCACTACGCGGCGACCCTGCTCGATGACTGCCCGCCGGGGGCGCAGCGCGACCTGTACCGCCTGAAGGCGCAACCCGGCCAGGCGCGCCAGTCCAAGGCCCACCTGCCGGGCACCGTGGAACACCTGGTGATCTGCAGCGGGCGGGCCCTGGCCGGGCCTGCGGACAGCCCGGTGAGCCTGGAGGCCGGCGACTACATCCGCTACAGCGCCGACCTGCCCCATGTGTTCGAAGCCCTGGAGGCCGACACCACGGCGATCCTGGTCATCGAACATCACTAGAGCCCGGGCATTTATCTGTCGGGCCAAGTCTGGAATCATGGCCCCCCGCCTCAACAGGAGTGAGCATCAATGCCGTATTTCTCCCGCCGTGCGCCCCTCCTCGGCCTGCTGCTGGCCAGCCTCGCCGCCCAAGCCACGCCCAAGCAGGACCAGGACCTTCACATCTACTACAGCATGGTGCCCGGCCAGTTCATGCTGATCGGCAAGGAGCCCGATGGCGGGCCGACCTACTCGGGCAGCGCGGTGATCCGCTACGAGAACCAGGGCCTGACCCTGGTCAAGACCATCGACGGCAAGACCACCACCGCCACCGGCAAAGTGGAGCGGGCCAGCATAGCCGAGGCCGATGTGCTGCGTTTCAGCTGGCCGGGGCACAACGCCACCTGCCTGGTGCGCGGCGACCTGGACAACTACTCACGCTTGAGCTGCTACTGGACCCGGGACGGGGTGGGCCACAAGGAACCGGGGCTGGAAGCCTATTTCCCCACCGAAACCTGGCCCGGCCATCAGGACTGAAACCTGCCGGCGGCTAAACCCGCCCCTCTGTGCTCCCCCCACTTTAGCGAGCCACGCCATGATCCAGATCGTCGAATACAGCAACCTCCACCATCGCCAGCCGGTGATCGACCTGTGGCACCGCAGCTTCGGCTACGACACGGCCCACAACACCCCGAGCCTGGCCATCGACCGCAAGCTCGCGGTGGATGACCGGCTGTTCTTCGTCGCCCTGGACCAAGGACAGGTCATAGGCACCCTGATGGCCGGCTATGACGGCCACCGTGGCTGGCTCTACGCCCTGGCGGTGGACCCGCAACAGCGCCGGCTCGGCACCGGCCGGGCCCTGGTGCGCCATGGCGAACAGGCCCTGCAGGGCCGCGGCTGCCTGAAGATCAACCTGCAGATCCTCAGCAGCAACGCCGCCGTGCAAAGCTTCTACCAGGCCCTGGGCTATCAGGCCGAACCACGGATCAGCATGGGCAAGGTGATCACCGCTAACGTCCCCGAACACCTGCGTGGCTAGGGGCCGCCGCGCCGCCCTCACCAGTTGTGCCGGTTGCTGCGCGGTGGCGCCAGCAGTTGCTGGGCCAGGCTGGCGGCCGCCAGCGCCGAGGCACTGTGCAACAGCGGATAACCCCAGAACTTTTCATAGGTATCGGCAAAGGCCTCGACCCCGGCCTGGGCCTCGGGCTCCGGGGCGATGACGATCATGGCCTTGATCCAGCGACGGATCGCCGCCTTGTTGCGTTTCATCCACAACGAACCCTGCTTGAGCAATGCCTTGCTCTGCTGGGAGTTGCGCTGCGCAGGATCGGGCATGGCATCGCTCATCAGGACAAAGGCCTGACCGCGCTGCATCAACGCCTCCAACTGCTGGAACGGCTCGACTCCCGGCTGCCCGGCGCCCTCGGCGGGACGCATCCAGACCAGGGGAAAATGCTGATGATCGAAGTACATGGGAACACCTCAAGAGAGCTGATAAACAAGAATGGTTATCATCTTCTCCTGCTGGCCTGTCCGCATCAGTCGAGATTGACAAGTTATTGATCAATCCGGCCAAACGACCGCAATGCTGGAGATGGCCGTGGCGGTCTTCAAGGCGCTGGTGTTCGTCAGGCAAGGCCCTGCGGTCCTTTGCGCAGCCTCGCGGGCTCAGCAGCGGCTACAGGGGTTGGTCGTGTTCCAGGGCCTGACGGCGTTCGGCAAAGAAGCGCCCCGGCGGCTGGCCGACGGCTTTCTTGAACATGCGGATAAAGGCGCTGGCGCTGTCATAGCCCAGGGTCAGCGCGACCCGTTCCACCGTGTCGCCCCGGCCCAATTGCTTGAGCCCCAGAAGAATGTGCAACTGGCGCTGCCAGCGGCCGAAGCTCAGGCCGGTCTCGGCCACAATCAGACGGCTCAGGCTGCGTTCGCTGAGGCCAATCTGCTCGGCCCATTGCCCAAGGCTCAGGCGGCGTTCCGGCTGTTCAAGGATCTGCCCGGCCAGGCGCCGCAACTGTTCATGCCGGGGCATGGGCAGGTGGATCTGCTCCCGGGGAGCGGCCGCCAGCTCGTCCAGGGCCACGGCCATCAACCGCCCCTCGGCCCCCTGCTGGTCATAGAGAACGGGCAACTGCGCGCAGCGTTGCAGCAGTTCCTGCAATAGTGGCGACACTGCCAGGGTGCAGCAGGCCTGCGGCAGTGAGCGGGCATGCTCGGGTTCGACGAACAGGCAATAGCCCATGGCGTTCTCCAACCCCTGGACCCGATGTTCGGTGGCGCTGGGGATCCATACCGCGCATTGCGGCGGTGCCAGCCACAGGCCCTCGGCGCTCTCGCAACTGAGCACGCCGGCCAATGGAAACAGCAGCTGGGCCTTGCGATGGCTGTGCCACGGCCGCTCCCAGCGCTGTTCCTGAGTCGAGATGCGCAAGGCGCACACCGGGCGCGCAATCGCATCCGGATCCTGGGGCTGATCCTGTTCGTTCAAGATGGGCATCCACCTTCCTCCACGGCATCGGGCCATGCCCGCCATCAACCCGACGGCCAGGCAGGCCCTGCAAGGTCGAGGATTGTGCCGGGGCCCCGGGAGTTAGCCAAGAACCGTGGGGCACGCCGGTCTTCATCCCAGCGCCCTAGCGGTAGTAGCCATAGCGATAGCAGCAGCCGTGGTAGTGCCCGGGGTAAACCACGCAACCGCCCAGGGAGAGCAGGGTGGCCATGACAATCAGCAGTGCAATACGACGGGACATGGTCAATTCCTCATGGGTTCAGTGATACGACCGGCAAGCGCCGCCGGCGACCATCGCCAGCCGTTGCTGCACGGTTACTGATTCAACGGCGCAGCGCGCAGACATCCGTCGCCGCCCCTGCACAAATATTTCCCGCCGCCTCTGCCAGCGCCCTGCCCGCGCCAGCTGAACCCGGGTTGAACCAGGCGCGGATAAAAATTTCAGTTGCCCGCGACGGATTCCCAGCCCATCTATCGTTGAACCCATCAGCTGCGTTCATCAGCGAACGCAGGCCTGAAGGAGTCATCATGAAGCTTGTCCGTTCCCTGCTGCGTCTGCGCACGTTGCTGCTGGTCCCCCTGGTACTTGGTGCGCTGGCAAGCACGCCCACTTATGCCGAAACCATCATCATCCAGCAGGCGCCACCGCCCATGCGCTATGAGCCGATGCCGCTGGCCCGCCCCGGCTACGCCTGGGACCGCGGCAACTGGCGCTGGCGCGGGCACGGCTACGTCTGGGTGCCCGGCCACTGGCAACCGGTGATGCAGCGCGGGCGCTGGATGCCCGGCCATTGGCAGGCCCACGGGCCGCGCTGGTACTGGGTCGAAGGCCGCTGGGTGCGCTGATGCCCTGATGCCCTGGACTACCCCGTTAGCGGACCGAGACCTGCCCATTTGAACGAAACCGACCCGGATCTGGAGTTGCTCAAACGCATCGGCAACAACGACGCGCAGGCCGTGAAAGAAATGGTCACGCGCAAGCTGCCGCGCCTGCTGGCCCTGGCCAGCCGGCTGCTGGGGGATGCCGACGAAGCCCGGGACATCGCCCAGGAGAGCTTCCTGCGGATCTGGAAACAGGCCGCCAGCTGGCGCAGCGAACAGGCACGGTTCGACACCTGGTTGCACCGGGTGGCGCTGAACCTGTGCTACGACCGCCTGCGCCGGCGCAAGGAGCATGTGCCGGTCGATAGCGAGCACGCCTGCGAAGCGCTGGACACCCGCCCGGCGCCCGATGAACAACTGGAGGCCAGCGCGCAGAGCCGGCGCATGGCCCAGGCCCTGGACCAACTGCCGGAGCGCCAGCGCGAGGCGATCGTCCTGCAGTACTACCAGGAGTTGTCCAACACCGAGGCTGCGGCGCTGATGCAGATCAGCGTCGAGGCCCTGGAAAGCCTGCTGTCGCGGGCCCGGCGCAACCTGCGCAGCCACCTCGCCGAGGCCCCCGGCGCGGACCTCTCAGGAAGGAGAACACCATGACCCCCGAACGCTTCGTGCACCTGGCCGAGGCCTATGGCGCGGACCTGCAACGCTGGCCCGCCGAGGAGCGCGCCAGCGCCCAGGCGCTGCTCAGTACCGGCAACACCTGGGCCCAGGAGGCACTGCAACAGGCCCTCTGGCTCGACCGCCAGCTGGACCGTTATCAGTTGCCCGAGCCGAGCCCGGCGCTGGTCCGGCAGATTCTCGCCACAGCGCCCGGCCGCCCGCCGCTGCCGTCCTTCTGGCGGCGCTACGCTAGTTGGCTGGCGTCCCTGGGCTGGGTCGGCGTGGGCCTGACCGGGGTCGCCGCCGGCATGCTGGCGGTGACCCTGAGCCTGCCCCTGCCCAGCTCTTTTGCCGAAGCCCTGCCCAGTGTCTTCGACCAGAGCGACGCGGAGTTCATCCTGAGCATCAATGCCGAGGAGGCCGAACAGTGAGCCAGTCCACCCGTGCGCTGAAAACCTTCCTGGTGCTGTCGCTGCTGCTCAATGTATTTCTCATCGGTGGCGTGGCCGGCGGCCTCTACCAATGGCTCGGCCAGCCCAGACCCGTGCAGGCCCTGGCGGTGCCCCAGCATGGCCTGCGCCAGGCCATGGCTTTGATGCCGCAGGAGCATCGCCGGCAGTTGCGCCAGCTGCTGCGCCAGACCCGCAATGACAGCCAGGCGCTGATCAGCGCCGCGCGCGAAGCGCGCCAGGGAGTGGTCCGCGAACTGGCGGCCGATCAACTGGACCGCGGCGCCCTGGACGCCGAGCTGGGCAAATCCCGGGAAGCCGACAGTGCCCTGCGGGCCCGGGTCGACGAGGCCCTGGCGACCTTCGCTGCCAGCTTGTCGCTCAGCGAGCGTCAGCAACTGGTGGAGGCCATGTACCTGCGTGACGGCGGAAAAAACCGCGGGGCCAAACGCAATTGACGACACCGGCGACGGATTGCCTGGCGAACCGCGTTCAATCAGCAACGGCCCCCTCAGCGCAGTGGGCCTTCTGCCAACCTTCGGGAAACCTGACCATGCTCCGCGCCCTCCAAGCCTTCCTTATCGCCACACTGCTCGGCACCACCCTGGCCAGTTGCGTGATTGCCCCGGCCCATCCGCGCCGGCCATCCCCGCCAATTGTCGAAGTGATACCGGTGGCGCCGGCTCCGGGTTACCACTGGGTGGCCGGGCACTACCGCTGGCGGGCCAACCAATGGGTCTGGATGCCCGGGCACTGGCGGTATTGAGGATCGCCCCATGGCCTGCGCTTGCGCCCTGTAGTCGCCGGCCCGGGGGCGTGCGCATCATCGATGCGGCCAGGCACCCAAGGGCAGGTTGCGCACCGAGCCGATTGCACGACGCCCACCGTACAGTCCGTCGCTCCAGGCCAGGTCGCAGCGGTGCCAGGTTGCGCCAGCAGGTCCCTGCCCCGGGCGCGGCCCTTGCCCTAGCCTTTGGCCGTCTCCAGCAGCCACGCCCTGAAGGCCCCCATGGCCGTCGTTTCGCCACGGGACTGCAAGCGGGTCAGCCAGTAACTGCCGGTGACGATGCCGAGATCGAACGGCTGCACCACCGCGCCGCTGGCCAGTTGCCGCTCGAACATCAGCGGTGGCGCCAGGGCCACGCCCATGCCCTGCAGCGCTGCTTCCAGCATGCCCAGGGAAGAATCGAAGACGATGCTCTGGGGCAACAGGCTGTTGCCGTCCAGTCCCGCCGCCTGGAACCACTGCGGCCATTCATCGGTGCGGTAGGAGCGCAGCAGGGTCTGCCCCAGCAGGTCCGCCGGGCTGTGCAACTGGCGAGCGATCTCCGGCACGCACAACACCGACAGCGGCGCCTGCAGCAGTCGCTCGGCGTCGATGCCATGCCAGGCCCCACTGCCGAAACGGATGGCGTAGTCCAGGCCCTCGGCGGCCACGTCGACCCGGTTGTTGTTGGTGCTCAGGCGCAGGTCGATATAGGGATGGCGGGCCTGGAAATCCGCCAGGCGCGGCAGCAGCCAGCCCACGGCGAAGGTCCCTACCGCGCCCACTGTGAGCACCTCCCGGTAGTGGCCGCCGTCGAACCGCCCAAGGGTCTGGGCGATGCGATCAAAGCATTCGCGCAGCACCGGCAACAGGGTCTCGCCTTCGCTGGTGAGCATCAGCCCGCGAGGCAGGCGCTTGAACAGGGTGACGTTGAGCTGGGCCTCCAGGCTCTTGACCTGATGGCTGACCGCAGCCTGGGTCACGCACAGCTCGATGGCCGCGCGGGTGAAGCTCAAATGACGTGCCGAGGCTTCGAAAGCCCGCAGCGCATTCAACGGCAGATGGGGACGCAGCATGCTCATTCCCTAGTTTTTCTAATGGCTCCTGCGAGATATCGTCGTTTGCCGATCCTCTGCAGACTGCCTACATTGGCCTGGCTCGCGCAGCGCTGGCCACGCTCTCCCCTGTCAGGAAGACCTCGCAAGCACGACGTCACCGGGCCTTCGGGCAGAACCCCGGGGGCGGAAAACCGCACGCAAGCGTGGGGTCAAAATTATCAGAACTCATGGAAAACAGCCGATCATGCAACAAAAAACCTTAGCCGGACTAGGCATCACCAGCGCCTGCGCGCTGCTCCTCGGCACCTCGGTCGCCCTGGCCGATACCCCTCAGGACCAGGCCCTGAAAACCACAGTCGATGCCACCATTCGCCCACTGATGCACCAGCAGGGCATCCCCGGCATGGCCGTGGCGGTCATCGTTGATGGCCAGCGACATTACTTTAACTACGGGGTCGCCTCCAAGGACAATCAGCATCCGGTGGACAACGACACCCTGTTTGAAGTCGGCTCGGTGAGCAAGACCTTTGCCGCGACCCTGGCCGGCTACGCCCAGGCCAGCGGCAAGCTGGCCCTCAAGGACAACGCCAGCCAGTACCTGCCGGCCCTGCGCGGCAGCGCCTTCGACGGCGTCAGCCTGCTGCAGCTGGGCACCTACACCGCCGGCGGCCTGCCGCTGCAGTTCCCCGACGCGGTCCAGACCCAGGAGCAGACCCTGGACTACTACAACACCTGGAAGCCGCGCTTCACCCCAGGCACCCAGCGCCAATATTCCAACCCCAGCCTCGGCCTGTTCGGCTACCTCAGCGCCCGCAGCCTGGGCCAGCCGTACGACCAGTTGCTGGAACAGACGCTGTTTCCCAAGCTCGGCCTCAAGCATAGCTACCTGCAGGTGCCAGCAGACCAGCAGAGCCATTACGCCCAGGGCTATGACAAACAGAACCAGCCGATCCGGGTCAGCCCCGGGCCTCTGGACGCCGAGGCCTACGGGATCAAGACCAGCGCCGCGGACTTGCTGCAATACCTGGCCGGCAACCTGCAGCCGGGCCAGTTCGACGACACCCTGCACAAGGCCCTGCTGGCGACCCAGAGCGGCTACTACCAGGTGGGTGACATGACCCAGGGCCTGGGCTGGGAACGCTATGCCTACCCGGTCTCCCTGGCCCGGCTGGTGGCCGGCAACTCGACGCAAATGGCCCTCGAGCCGCACCCGGTGCAATGGCTGACCCCGCCCCAGCCGCCCAAGGCCGACGCCTTGTACAACAAGACCGGTTCCACCAGCGGCTTCGGCGCCTACCTGCTGTTCGTGCCCAGCCAGCAGATCGGCATTGTCTTGCTGGCCAACAAGAACTACCCCAACGACGAACGCATCAAGGCCGCCCACAAGATTCTCAGTGCCCTGGAAGCCACGAAGTAAGGACAACCACCAGGGGCAGCGGGCGCAGGCCCCCTGCTCGCGAATCCAACCTTTTGTGAAAGCCACGTTGCCGGCAGCGCCAACGTGGCTTTTTTCTGCTCGCGGCAAACCCGACGCCGGGACGCAGGGGCCCCTGCACGGCGGTGACCCGGCCAGACGGGCCATGGACTCCTGGGTGGCGATAGCCACCCGCTGAGAGCCCATGCCGATCCACTGCCAACTTGTGGCAAGGGAGCTTGCTCCCTCTGGGGCGTAGCCCCCAAGGCCGGCCATCAAGCACAGGCCAGACCTGCACACTCAGGTTGACCGCCGCCAGGCTGCGTGGCGCCAAACCACCGGGCACAAGCTGGCCCCCTCCCCCCCTTGTAAGCCCATGGTTGATTAACTGACCGACATCACCCGCAGAGGCTGATTTAAGGGTTTATGCTGAACCTTCTACCGGGCTTTCCGGTCGATACCTGCAACCTGGCCAGGGTGGCCGACGCACAAGCGCCGGTGCTCGCCAGGCCCCCCAGCCGCTGGAGAGACGCCCCCGTGATATCGACCCTGCAAATCGCCAGAATCAAAGCCTGGGGCGCCCATGGCTTCACCGCCACCGGGGTGGTCAGTGCACTGCTCGCGACCCTGGCGCTATTCGACAACCAGCCCAAGGCCTGCCTGCTGTGGCTGGGGGTGGCGCTGCTGGTGGACGGGGTCGACGGCTCCCTGGCACGCAAGGTCAAGACCAGCTCGGTGCTGCCGAACATCGACGGCTCGGTGCTCGACCTGGTGATCGACTACCTGACATACGTGTTCATCCCGGCGCTGTTCATCTACCGCTACATCCCACTGCCGGAATACAGCGCACTGCTGGCCACTTCGCTGATCCTGCTGTCGTCGCTGCTGTGCTTCTGCAACGTCAACATGAAGAGCCACGACAACTACTTCCAGGGCTTTCCCGCCGCCTGGAACGTGGTTGCCCTATGCTTCTACCTGCTGGACCCCGGCCCCTGGGCAAGCTTGCTGAGCATCTTCGCCCTGGCCCTGCTGACCGCCACCCGAGTGCAGTTCCTGCACCCGTTCCGGGTGCGCAAGTGGATGGCGCTGAACATCATCGTGACCTTTGTCTGGCTGTTCAGCGGCGCGCTGCTGGTGCTCAGCCACCCGGCCCGCAGCCCGTCGGTCATGGGCCTGTGGTTGGCGGCGTCGGCGTATTTCCTCGGCATCTGCCTATGGCGCTCGGCGCAGGAATGGAGGCGAGGTGGCGCCGGCAAGCAGTAAGACGCGCGGCAAGCATTAAGCGGCCAGTTCAGCGGTTTGCGGTTTGCGGTTTGCGGTTTGCCGCTTGCCGCTTAAAACTTGCAGCTTTGTATCGCTTGCGCGAGGGCCGCCACCGAGTAGGGTTTCTGCAGGAACACGAATTCGCGCGTCTGGCCCAGCGCCAGGGCCGGGCTGTAGCCGCTGGTAAGGATCACCGGCAGCCCGGGGTATTCACTGCGGATCTTCGTCGCCAGTTCGATACCGTTCATGCCGGGCATCACCACGTCGGAAAACACCGCCTGGAAACTCGCCCGCTCCTGGCTCAGGCGAGCCAGCGCCTCGGTGGCGCTGGTGGCCCATTCGACCTGGTAACCCAGTTCGTTCAGCGCCTGGGCCAACAACACGCCCACTTCGGGGTTGTCCTCCACCACCAGCAGGGTGAGGCCCTGGCCGTCGATCGGCACGGCAGCCGAACAGCGTGCGGGGGCCACATCCGCCAAGGCTTCGCAACGCGGCAGGTACAAGGTAAAACGTGTGCCCTGCCCCGGCTGGCTGTCGACCGCCAGGCCACCACCAGACTGCTTGGCGAACCCGAACACCTGGGACAGGCCCAGGCCGGTGCCCTTGCCCACTTCCTTGGTGGTGAAGAACGGCTCGAAGATCCGCTCCAGCTGCTGCGGGTCGATGCCGGCACCGGTGTCGGTCAAGGAGATCGCGACAAAGTCCCCGGCCTGGGCGCCCTGGCTGGCGCTGGCGGCAATCTGTGTCACCCGCTCCACGGCGATCACCAGCAGGCCCTCGCCCTGCATCGCGTCCCGGGCGTTGACCGCCATGTTGATCAGCGCCGTGTCGAGCTGGCCGGCGTCGGCATGGATGTAGCAAGGCTGTTCCGGCAGCTCGATGCGCAGCTCGATGCAGGCACCGATCAGCGGATTGATCATTTGTGCCACCAGCTGCACGCTGGCGCCGACATCGAAGGTCTCCGGCCGCAGGTTCTGCTGGCGGGCATAGGCCAGAAGCTGGCCGGTGAGCTTGCTGGCACGGTCGACGGTGTCGGAAATGGCATTGATGTAGAGTTGCCGGCGCTTCTCGTCGAGGGTGCGCCGCAGCAGGTCGGTGGAGGAGCGGATCACCGTCAGCAGATTGTTGAAATCATGGGCCACGCCCCCGGTAAGCTGCCCCACCGCCTCCATCTTCTGCGCCTGGCGCAGGATGTCTTCGGTCTTGCGCAGGGCCTGCGCGGCCTCGCGCTCGGCCTGGATGTCGCGGCCCACGGCGTGCACGTGCTGCGGGTCCGGTACGGCACTCCAGGACACCCAGCGATAGCTGCCGTCCTTGTGCCGAAAACGGTTCTCGACCCGGGAAAAGCTCTGGCCGCTGGTCAGGTCGGCACTGGCAGTGGCGGCTGCCACACTGTCCTGGGGATGAATGAAATCGTAGACGCTGCTGCCTTCCAGTTCGTGGCGCTGCCAGCCCAGGAGCCGGGTCCAGGCCGGATTGACGGCAATGATGCGGCCGTTGAAATCCGCCACCAGCATCAGCTCGGTGGACAACTGCCAGATCCGGTCGCGCTCCTGGGTGCGGGCCTGGACCCGCTGCTCCAGGGACTCATTGAGGCGCCGCAGCGCCTCTTCGGCCTCGCGGGTGGCGCTGATGTCCCGGGAGATGCAGAGGATCTTCTCCGGCAGGCCCGCCGCATCGAGCATCGGCGTGACCTGCACGTCCCACCATTTGCAGGTTCCGGCCAGGGTCTGGGCGGCGCCCTGGAAACGCGCGGCCTGGCCAGCCCGAGCAGCGGCGATCGCCGCCTGGGCGTCGAGGCGGCCCTGGTCCTGCCAGAACTCCGGCCAGGGGCAACCGGCGATCGCGTTGAAGTCGCTGACCTCCATCACCCGCAGGCCGCCTTCGCTCATGAACGACAGTTGGCCATTCAAGTCCAGGACCTTGATGCAGTCATTGCTGCTGGCCAGCACCCGGGTATTGAGCTCGCGGGTTTCCCGCAGGCGCGCCTCGGTCTGCCGCGCATGCTCGGCCAGGAGCACGCGATCGGTGGTTTCCACCGTATGGCACAGCACCCCGACCACCTGCTCGTCCTGTTCGTCATACACCGGGCTCATGGAGAACGACCACCAGGTCAGCGCCTCACCAGGGTAGCGATGCATGTTCACCGGCAGGTCCACATGGCGACAGCTGTGGCCGAGAAAGGCCTGCTCCACCATGAACTGGACATCGGGCCAGGCATCCGCCCACAGGGTCTCGATGGTCTGCCCCAGGGCCGTGTCCAGGCGCGGGCCCAGTACCGGTCGATAGGCATCATTGAAGAAAAACAGTTTCTGCGGCCCCCACAGCAGGTACAGGCTCTCGGGGGACTCAAGCACCAGGCTCAAGGTGCTGCGCAGCAGGCTGGGCCAGTGTTCCCGAGGGCCCACCGAGGTCTGCGACCAATCGTACCGACGGATCGCGGCACCCGTCTCGCCGCCACGGGACGTCGGAGAAGCTGCATCGCCAGAAGAGGAAATAGTCATGGACCGCATCACAGAAGAAAAAAGGGGCTGCGCTGCCAGCCGGTGGCCAGCGCAGGATAACTGACCCCTGGAATCCACGGAAGTTGAACGCCTCCGGCACATATTCCGCCCTTGAGCGCCAGGAGCCCTGCAAAGGTCTTTAAAGCCGGGGGCATTTTGGGCATGCTCGCTCAACGCCGATTCCCCCACTTGCCGACGAGAACGCGCTGCAATGAACACCACGACCCTGCTGCTGTACACCTCGAGCTGCTTTATCGGCGCGCTGATTCCAGGCCCCACCTCGCTGCTGGCAATGGCCAACGGGACTTCGCGCAATCGCCGGCTGGTGGCGGTGGGCATGGTCGGCGCGGCGCTCTCCGACGTCCTGATCATCGCCGCCGTGGGCCTTGGCCTGGGGGCGATGCTGATGGCCTCGCAGCAGCTGTTCATGGTCTTGAAGTGGGTCGGCGTGTGCTACCTGGCCTGGCTCGGCCTGCAGCTCTGGCGCAGTACGCCCCAGGCCCTCGGGGCCCAGCAGGTGCGCGCCGGCTCACGCCATGGCGAGGTGTTCCGGCGCAGTTTCTCGGTGACCCTGACCAACCCCAAGGTGCTGCTGTTCTTCACCGCCTTCCTGCCGCAGTTCGTCGATCCCGGGCAACCGATCTTCGCCCAGTACGCCACCCTGGCACTGGTCACGGCGGTGGTCGAGGTGCTGGTCATGGGGCTGTATGCCGCCGGCGGGGTACAGGCGGCGAAGTTCCTCACCGCAACCGGCATGCGCCGGCTCAATCAGTGCTGCGGCGCGACAATGCTGGCGCTGGCCGGCTTTCTCGCCCTGTACCGGCGCAACTGAGGCGGCGCCGGGTCTCAGAACGCCAGTTTGTAGCCGATGGAGAACAGCATCACCGCCAGGCACGGCCGCAGGACCTCGTCGGAGATGCGACCGGTCATGTGGCTGCCGATCCAGATCCCCGGCAACGAGCCCATCAGCAGGTAGCCCAGCAGGTGCCAGTCCATGTTGCCCATGCTGGCGTGGCCCAGGCCGGCCACCAGGGTCAGGGGCACGGCGTGGGCGATCTCGGTGCCCACCAGGCGCTTGGTGGCCAGGAACGGATAGAGGATGAACAGCGCCACGGTGCCCAGGGCGCCGGCGCCGATGGAGGTCAGGGCAACCATGGTGCCGAGGATCAGCCCGGTGACCACGGTCAGGCCGTTGAGGCCGCCGGGGCTTGGCTGGTAGTCGCCGCCATGGCGCTGGGCAAAGGCCATGAGCTTCTTCTTGAAGACAATGGCCAGGGCCGTCAGCAGCAGGACGAAACCCAATGCCTGCTTGATCACCGCGTTCAAGGCCTGGGGATCGGTGTCGAGGTTCTTCAGGAACCACAGGGTCACCACCACCGCCGGCACGCTGCCCAGGGTCAGCCAGCCGGTGATGCGCCAATCGATGTTGCGGTTCTTCTGGTGCACCAGCACCCCACCGGACTTGGTGATCGCGGCGTACAGCAGGTCGGTGCCCACGGCGGTGGCCGGGTTGATGCCGAACCACAGGAGAATCGGGGTCATCAGCGAACCGCCGCCGACCCCGGTCATGCCAACGATGAACCCGACCACCAAGCCTGCAATCACAAAACCGAAATTACCCACATCCATCAATAAAAGCCCTACAGGTCGTACGTGGTCAGGTCAAAAACTGGCGGCAGCATAGCGGCTAAAGCTTATGTCCATTTATATGAATAAAATCTAACGTTATAACCAGGGTCTTTTAAACCATGCGCTCAGCGCATGGATACCCCCAGCCACTTGCGCCTCTCACACGCCCAAAGCCACCTGGCCGCCTGCTGGCCCGAGGCCTGAAACCGGGGCCCGGCCCCAGCTACGCGGTGCGTCTAGAGCGCACACTTGGGCCAGCTCATCCGGTATTCTGCTGGGCGCTTGCCGGCGCACCCGGCCCCTCATCCCCCGGCCCGTGCCCCACCGTCCCAAGGAAGGCCCATGACACCCGACGAGACCCCGTATCAAATCGAGCAGCAACGCATCCGCTTCCGACGCCTGAGCCTGCACCAGGAAGCCCCCGGGCAAAGCCTTCCCGAGCGTGGCAACTGGGGGTTGGCGCTGTCCGGCGGGGGCATCCGCAGCGCGACCTTCTGCCTGGGGGTTCTCCAGGCCATGGCCCGGGCACCGGCGCCCAGCATGAGTTCGCCACCGGCATCGCCCGCCACGGAAACGGAAACGGAAACGGAAACGGAAACGGAAAACAGCCTGCTGTCACGCTTCGACTACCTGTCCACGGTCAGCGGCGGCGGCTACATCGGCAGCTTTTTTTCCAGCCTGTTCCTGCCCGGGCGCCTGCGCGCCCCCGATCCCCGGGACCCCGTGGGCCACGCTGCGCGCAACGCCTACCAGGCGCTGCGCTTCGAGCCACCGGGGCGCATCAGCACCGGCGTCGACTATGCCGAGCAGCCCGTGGGCCAGGGCCCCGGTGCCTGGCTGCGGGAAAACGGCCGCTACCTGACCCCCACCGGCGCTGGCGACATGCTCTATGCCCTGGCCATGACCTGGCGCAACTGGCTGTCACTGCACCTGATGATCGGCCTGCCGATTCTCCTGGTGCTCAGCCTGCTGACCCTGTTCCAGGTGCTGAGCCACGCCAGCCTGCTGCTGTGGCCACTGATGGCCGCGCTGTTGTTCGCCCTGCCCTGCGCTGTGGCGTACTGGCTGGTCATCCCCCGGGGCGATCTGGATCACCCCCCCACCCTGGGCAACGCGGCGTTTCGCAGCACGCTGGCGATTGTCGCCGGTCTGTGGATCTGCGGCGCCCTGGCCTACGGCATGGCCCAGTGGCAGGCCGTGGGAGCTCTGACTCTGGCCGCCGCCCTGGTCGGCAGCAACGCCCTGCTGATCACCTCTCAGCTGGTACGCCGGCTCGCCGACAACCGCGACCCGGCCAGGAGCAGTGCCTGCAACAACTGTGTGCGCAACTACCGGGTGCAGATCACCCGCGCCTTGAGCCGGGCCATGGTCGCCGTCGCCGTGCTGGGCTTCTTCGCCCTGCTGGTGAGCGGTGCCGAACGCCTGTACCGCTACCTGCTGGATTACCAGGCCCTGGGCACTCCGGTACTGCTGGCGCTGCTGGTGTGGCTGATCCGCCGCCTGGTGCTGTTGAAGGACGAAAAACCCCTGCCCGGCTGGATGCGCAAACTGCCGCTGGACGTCCTGGCCCTGATTGCCGGAGGCCTGCTGCTGACCCTGCTGTGCCTGTGCTGGGCACTGCTGGTGCAGTGGATCGCCCATGACGCCGGCGCCGTGTCCAACAGCAGCGCCGCGGCCTGGCGCCTGCTGGCCCTGAGCCTGCTGGCGGCCTTGCTGGTGTGCGTCAGCGGGCGCTTCATCAGCTTCCTCAACACCTCGTCGCTGCAGGCGTTCTATAGCGCAAGGCTGATCCGCGCCTACCTGGGGGCTTCCAACGGCATGCGTTTCAATGGCCCGGCGCACCAGCGCCGCACCTACCTCAGCGTGGCCGAGCCCATGTCCAGCGATGACCTGTCGCTGCAGCAGTACTACGCCAGCCCCAGCGCCGGGCCGGTGCACCTGATCAACGTCACCATGAACCTCACCGTGGACCCCGCCGAACAGCTGGTACAACGTGACCGCAAGGGCAAGCCGCTGTGCATCGCGCCGAACTGGGCGCCCGCCCTTGGCGGTGAGATGCCCGGGAACAACGGCCCGGCGGAGCGCTACACCCTGGACGGCAAGCACTACCCGCGGGACCTGAGCCAGGGCCCGGCGGCGGAGATCATGCAACCCCTGTCCCTGGGCCAGTGGATCGGTGTTTCCGGCGCCGCCTTCAGCACCGGCCTGGGGCGCGCCAGTTGCCTGGGCATGTCATTGATCCTGGGGCTGGCCAACGTGCGCCTGGGAATCTGGTGGCCCAGCCACTTCCTCGATCCCGGCCAGTCGCGCTGGGTGCCCCGGGACCGGAAACCCTGGAGCTACTACAGCACCCAGAGCTACCTGTTCTACGAACTGACCGCGCACTTTCACGGGCACCGTCGCGACTACCAGTACCTCTCCGACGGCGGGCATTTCGAAAACACCGCCACCTACGAGCTGCTGCGCGAGGGGCGCGGCTTGGAACTGATCGTCACCTGCGATGCTGGCTGCGACCCCGACTACCGCTTCGACGACCTGGCCAACCTGGTGCGCCTGGCCCGCATCGACCAGGCCCTGGAAATCCGCGAGGACCCGGGGGTGCTGGCCCACCCGCAACTCAAGGCGCTGTTCGCCAGCCTGGAAGAGTTTCGCCAACCCGCCAGCGCCGACAACCGCAAGTGCGCGCTGCTGCTCAATGTGCATGCCCACACCCCGGGCGCCGAAGCTGAGCTTGCGGCCACGCCGCACTGCCGGATCCTGGTGCTCAAGCCGCGGCTGATTGCCGGGTTGAGCCCGGACGTCCTCAACTACGCCCGGGCCAATCCGGCGTTTCCCAACCAGAGCACCGTGGACCAGTTCTTCGACGAAGCGCAGTTCGAAAGCTACCGCCAGCTGGGCCTGAACATCGGCCAGCAACTGTTTGGCCGCGCCGGGCAATCCGACGAGATCGCCGAGGCCCTGTGGCGCTACCTGCAATGATCCTGGCCATTCACCGCCGGACGGCGCCAGGCACTCAGCGCGGCTGGTGGGCCTTGACCGCCTCCAGCCAGCGCGCATCAAGGCGCTCCTGCTGCGGGTCGATGCCTTGCTCGGCCAGCAGCGCCAGGTGACGTTCCACCTCGCCGAGCATCTGCCCCTGGGCGCTGGAATTGGCGTCCAGCTGGTGCATCTGGATCAGGCCCAGGTGATAGAAGCGCAGCAGCTTGAGGGCCGCCGGATCACCGGCCGCCACCCCGGCGGTGACCTGGTGCATGACGTTGGTCACGCGCATCAGGCTGCGCTTGAGGCGCCAGCCGTAAACCGCCGAGGCCATCCACGGCTGCGTCCAGAACACTGTGCGCAGCAGGGCCGCGCTGATCAGCAGAGCGCTGAACACGCCGGCCGCATTCCATAGCAGATTGTCGCCGCCAGGTTGGCCGAACAGCGCCACTGCGGCACTGGAAAGCAGCATGGCCAGGACCATGAACACCAGGGCGATGACCAGGGTGCTGCGACGGGTCTGGCGACGATAGGTCTCGGGATCCTGCGGGGTGATGACGAACATGGGCGCGACGGGCTCCGGTGGCTGAAAGAGAGTGGGCTGGCGTGCATTATCACCGCGAAGGCCCGGTCCGGTGGCTTAAATTGATCCTGCCTGCGCAAAAGCATGATCTCGGTCATTGCCCGGGGCCCTGCCCCGATGCAGCAGCTCTGGCGACCTGGTCCATGGATCGCCGGCCTGTGCTCAACGCCGGCGCGAACGCAAGGTGCGCCCCAGGCGCCGCCAGCCCAACACCACGCCACTGATGCTGATCAACAAGCCACCGGCGCTGAACAGCAGCATCCATAGATCCCACAACGGCCGATGGGCCAGCAGCGGCAGCCAGTCCCAACTGTGCAGCAGGGCGAACAGCCAGCGCGAAGCCCGCCGCGGCTGGTCCAGTTGCCCGACGATGGCGCCGGTGTAGAGGTCCAGGTGCAACCAGGTCTGGGCCGGGTCGTCGAAACCCACCCGCAATACCGGCAGGCGCTGCTGCATGTGCCCCAGCATGCTGTGGGGTTCACGGGCGTAGTAATAGAAGTCGTAGGCCTGCAGCAGCTGGACGGTCATCGGCCGCTGGGGGCGAATGGCCCAGGCGGCCTGTTGCAGGGTGTCCGGGTTGAACTGGCGCAATACCTGCTGCCCGGCCATGGACAGGATCCGCGTGCGCCCGCCCCCGTCGTGACCAATGATGTAGCCGTTGCCACCGATCATCCGCCACTCCAGCTCCCGGGCCCGCAGGCCGTCATCGGCGAAGCGCTGCAGGGCCTGGGCGGCGCTCAGGGGAAAGGCCGCGGCGTCGAGCATTGCGCCCTGGTAGGCCGCCACCGACAAGGGCTGGGCACTGCGAAACAGGTTCCACGGGTTCATCGACATCAGGCCACTGAAGATCCAGGTCATGGCCAGCACCCCAAACACCATGCCTCCCAGGTGATGCCAGCGGGCAACCCCCTGGTAGGGCGAGTGCGAGCCGTTGCGATAGGGCCGCCCGAAGCGCCAGCGCAACAGGCCCAGCGTCAGGCCGAGGGCAGTCATCAGGGTCGCGGCCAGGGCCAGGTAGGTGACGATCGTCCCCCAGGCACCATCGATGCCGATGCCCCGCAGCGGGTACAGCCAGTGCAGCCAGGCACCGATCCAGTTCCAGCCGCGTTCAGTGGCGGTGGCGTCGCGCACCACCTCGCCGGTGGTCCCGGAGACATACAGCAGGCGCCGTTCGGCATCGTCGATGGCCACCCGGTGCAAGGGCCGATCGGCATCCAGCCCACGGGACAGGCTCCACAGGTCCTGGTCCACCGCGCCACGATCCTGCGCCGCCACCCCGGGGGCAAACTGCCAGGCCGCGGCCAGGGCTTCGGCGCTGTCGGTGGGCAGCGCCAGCAAGCCGCTGCGCAGCTCGACCGCGACTTTGCGCGCTCCCGGGTACTCGAGGATGTAACGCGGTTCGCCGGCCACCGTGGTCAGGCGGATGCTCGACGGTGCTTGCAGAGGATCGGCGGCTTGCAGCACCTGGGCCAGCTCGGCGCCCTTGGCGTCCAGGGCCAGGGGCGGCAGGTGGGCCAGGTGCTCGGCCGGGGTCAGCTTGGGGTAGCCGACATACAGCATCACCACCCCGGACACGAACCACAGGGCCATGAACAGGCAGGCAAGGATGCCCAGCCAACGGTGCCAGAGATACAGGTAACGCTTCATTGCAGGCATCTCGCAGATGCGCGGGACGCCATCGGGCGCCCCGCGGTCTCGGTTAAAAGCGCGTTTGCAGCGCCAGCTCGAAAGTCCGTGGTGCGCCCAGGTACATCTGGGTCGGCGCGGTGGTGCGGGCGTAGACCTGGTCAGTCAGGTTGCGCACCCGGCCGGTAATCCGCGTGTCGCGGTCCAGCTGATAGCCCACGAAAGCGCCGAAGATCGTGTAGGCCGGCGCATAGCGGGTGTTGGCCGCGTTGGCATACATCGACGACACGTAGCGCGCATCGCTGCCCACCTGCCAGGACGGCGCCAGGTCGTAGGTCAGCCACAGGTTGCCGACCTTGTCCGGGGTGTTGGTCGGGCTGTTGCCCTTGCGCGACACCGGACGACCGCCGACGTTTTCATAGAACTCGTCGTACTGGGCGTCGACATAGGCGAAGTTGCCTTCGGCCAGCAGCTTGGGGGTTACCCGCAACGAACCGGCCAGCTCCACGCCCCGGGACGATTGCTGGCCCACCGGCTGGCTTGTGCCGGGATTGCTCGGGTCGGCGGTGGACAGGTTCTTGCGTTCGATGCGATAGGCGGCCAGGGTTGCCGAGCCACGGCCATCGAGAAAATCGAACTTGCTGCCGACTTCCCACTGATTACCGGTGCTGAGGTCAAAGTCACGTACCTGACCGTAGCTGGCGGTGGTCAGGATCCCCGCCGGCGGATCGGCGGCGGTGCTGTATTGCACGTAGACGTTGGCCGCTGGGGTCAGCTCGTAGACCAGCCCCAGGCGCCCGGTGGTGGGCCGGTATTTGCGCTGGAAGAACGCCGGATTGGCCTCGGTGACGGCGCGGTAGTTGGTCACTTGCAGGTCGATCTGGTCGTGGCGCAGGCCGCTGAGCAGGGACAGGCGCTCGGTCAGTTGCAGGCGGTTTTCCAGGAACATGGCCCAGGTGTCCACCTGGTTGCGGCGGTTCTTTTCAAAACCGCGCTGCATGCCCGGCAAGTCCCAGAAGCTGCCCGGGTCGAAGTCGTCCGGGTCGACACTGCCAGCCGAGGCCGACAGGGAGCGCGGGTAGTTGCTCATGACGTTGTGGCTGTAGTCGACGCCCATCGACCACTGGCTGTCCAGGCCGAACAGGCTGTTGTGATGCAACAGCTCGAAGCGATTGCCATTGAGTTCCTGGGCGTGGCGCTGGAGCAGGATGCCGGAGCGGTTCACCTGGGTGTTGTCGCTGTTGTAGGCGTAGGTTTCCAGGTTGCGGTATTCGCGGTCGGCGTTGTAGTGGTACAGGGTGTTGCGCAGGGAGGTACGGTCATTGACCTGGTAATCGATGATCGAGCGCAGCCATTGCACCCGCTGCTCGTAGCGGCCGTCACGCACGTTGTAGTTCTCGAAGCGCCGGCTCTTGTCCACTTCCATCTTGCCGCCCAGAGGGTTGAGCGCCGGGGTGCCCCAGTAGGGGCTGTCGACGCTTTCGTCCTGGTACTCGTAGGCCAGGGTGTGGGACAGCTGATCATTGAAATCCGTCAGCAAGGAAAATGCCGTGGTCCAGGCATCACGCTGCTCGCGGTCGACGTAACCGTTGCTGGTGGTGTGGCTGACATCGAAGCGCGCGTAGTGCCGCGGCCCTGCCCCCTGGTTCAGCGCGTGGTTGAAACCAAAAGAGGTTTCAGTGCTGTCGTAGGAGCCGTAGCTGACCCGCCCTTCGTTGAACGACTCAGTGCGCGAAGGCAGCTTGGTGATGTAGTTGATCGAGCCGCCCACGGCGCCGGCGCCATAGAGAAAGCTCGACGGCCCGCCCACGGCCTCGACCCGATCGTAGATCCAGCTGTCCACCGGACGCGCGGCAATCGAGTCGTACTGCACGCTGATGCCGTTGAACAGCTGGGTGATCTGCGCGCCGGAAAAGCCTCGATAGGAGACGAAGCCCGGCACCCCGGGGGATGAGGCGGCGTTCATCCCCGGCACGCCGGCGAGGATGTCCTGAGTGTTGGCGGCGCCGCGGCGCTCGATCTGCTGGCGGTTGACCACACTGACCGACGCCGGGGTTTCCCGCGGGGTCAGGCCCAGGCGCGAGCCGGTGCTGCTCTGGGTATCGAGCTGCAGGCCGACGCTGGGTTCTTCGTCGGCGCTGATGCGCATCTGCGGCAACTCCAGCGGCGATTCGGCCAGGGCATTGAACGACAGGGCGCAGCACAGCGCCGCGCAACGGGGGGAGCGATAGAGGAACTTCATGGACTCGGACTCGAAAAAAAATCATCGAACAGCGTCCGGCAGCCGTCGCCACAGCGACCGCGCAGCTATTGCCGGAGGACGAGAAAGCGCGACCGCCTGCTGCGGTCGCCAAGGCGAGTCAGCCCAGAGGAGGTGCCCGGGGGTTGAGCGCAGGCCAGGAACAACGCGGTGGCGCCTTGCTGCGCTGCTCGCCCCCCAGCCGTGGCGGGCGTTGGCGGCGCAGCATCCAGCCCAGGCAAAACAGCAGCGCGATGCCCAGGCTCACGGCCGAGCACAAGGGGCACATGAAGGTGCTCAGCCCACCGGCGGCGGCCTGATCGCTGAAGTCGGCGTTCAGCGCCGGGCCCGGGTTGCCCATGGCGGAACAGAACTGCCCGCCGACGCCATTGAGCTCCAGCCCGGCCATCTGCCCATGGCCCAGACCGCAGACGAACACGTTGAACAGCACGCAGAAATACAGCGTCCAGGCAATGTGGGGGCGGTGGCAGGAGGCATGGGTCATGGCGGCAAGATTAACAGCGAAAAAAGCGGCGGAAAATCACCAATGCATGGCAAACGAAACTCATGGGCCCGCCAACGGTGAGGTTGTGCCGAGCTTTATAGCCGACTCCCGAAGAACCGAGGATAGGACCGGAACTAAAGTGCTGGCGGTTGGGCTGTTACCCTAGGTTGGCGGCCCGTCCCCCGTAGGAGCTGGCTTGCCAGCGAAGGCGCCCGCAAGATCAGCGCCCCATCCAGGGGCCTCTTCGCCGGCAAGCCGGCTCCTACAAGCTCCGGCATTGCCGGCCCCAAAACGCCTCGCGGGCTAGCGTCCAGCAACGCCTCCGCCAGCGCCCGGGCCATAACCCCCGCTCGATGCCGCTGCCCTGCCGGGTGATTTCAGCGCAGACCTCCTCGGCACATTTGAGCAACAACGACACCTGCTCCAGCGCCTCTTCAGCGCTGATCGCTTGTGCGCCTTGGCAGAGTTCGAGCTTGCATGCCCCAGGCCCCCTAGCCCGGCCACCCGGCGCATTCAAGCGGGCCGCAGCTTCTCGATTTTGCCTTACCAAAGACAGCCAATCGCCCCACCTCAAGCCCGCGTTCGATCTGCCCTGCCCTTCGTCAGACGGCGCCCGTCGCTTTCACCGCCAGGATGCTGCCCGGCATCGAATACAGCGCCCGCTCGGTGGTGCTGCCGATCAACCGGCCAAAGCCGGTGCGGTGCACGGTGCCCATGACCACCACGTCCACCAGGTACTCGTCGACGAACTGGGCAATGCCCGGCACCGGCGGGCCCATGATGAAGTGGCGAAATTCCTGGGGCACGTTGTGGGCGTCCCCCAGGCGCTCGAATTCCTTGTGCAGGGAGTCGCGCAACTCGTCCAGGCAGTTGACGCTCCAGGCGGTGGACGCCACCGGCGCCACGCCGTCGAGCATCGGCGTCAGGTCGTAGGCATACAGCAGGTGCAACTGCGCATCGCATTGCAGGGCCAGGGCGTTGGCGGTCTGGATGATCAGGCCGTTGAGGCCGCTGATCTGGGTGTCGGACTGGGCCGGGTCGACCGCCGCGACAATCCGCCGGGGCAGTTTGTGCGGGGCATCGTTGACCAGGTGCACCGGCACCGGGGCTTCGCGCAGCAGGTGGCAATCCAGCGGGGTGACGAACACCCGCTTGAGGGCCGATTCCAGGGTCACGTCCTTGATCAGCAGGTCAGGCTGGAACTCGTCGATGTAATCGAGCATGTCCTTGAGCACCTGGGTGCTCCAGATCACCTGGGTGGTGACCTGCACCCCCTGCTCGCGCATCCATTGGGCTTCCACCTGCAGCCAGCGCTCATGGCGTTGCAGATAGGCCTGGCGTTCACTCTCTTCCAGGTGCTCTTCCCACAGGTAGGTGCGCGCCGGCGGTTCGACGAACACCAGGGCATGCAGGGCCGCTCCGCTGGCCTGGGCCAGGGCGGCAGCGCGGCGCGCCGCGGGGGACTGGTGCTGCTGCGGATCGGCAATCAGCAACAGACGCTGGTACTGGCTCATGGTTGACCTCCTTGGACGGTAATGGCCTGAGTGTCGAGGCAGACGGGCCCGGGCGCCTTGATATGCATCAAGGCCACCCGGTGCACGGGTCATGGCGTCACGGCAATCTTCATCACGCCGTCGCGCTGGCTGGCGAACAGCTCATAGGCGGCTTCGATGTCATCCAGCTTGAAGCGGTGGGTGACCAGGGGCTTGAGGTCCACCTGGCCACTGGCGACCACCTCCATCAAGCGGCGCATGCGCTCCTTGCCGCCGGGGCACAGGGTGCTGAGGATGCTCAGGTCGCCAAGCCCGGCGGCGTAGGCATCCAGGGGAATGCGCAGGTCGCTGGAGTAGACCCCGAGGCTCGACAGCTTGCCGCCCGGGCGCAGCACCCGCAGCGCCGACTCGAAGGTGCCCTGGGTGCCCAGGGCTTCGATCGACACATCGACCCCGCGACCGTCGGTGAGGTCCATGATCTGCTTGACCACATCGCCCTGCTTGAAGTCCACCACGTGGGTTGCCCCCAGGCCGCGAGCCACGCTCATGCGCGCCGCCACGGTGTCGACGCCGATGATGGTGGTGGCGCCCTTGAGCCGGGCCCCGGCCACCGCGCACAGGCCGATGGGCCCCAGGGCGAACACCGCGACGCTGTCGCCGATGTTCACTTCAGCGCGCTCGGCGCCGGAGAAGCCGGTGGACATGATGTCCGGGCACATCAGCACTTGCTCATCGCTCAACCCATCGGGGATTGCGCAGAGGTTGGCCAGGGCGTCCGGCACCCGCACGTATTCGGCCTGGCAGCCATCGATGGTATTGCCGAACTTCCAGCCGCCGCTGGCCTTGAAGCCGTGACGGGTGTCGGGGCCGTCCTGGGAGCCGCAGCCACACAGGCAGGCAAAGCTCTGGCCGCTGGGGGTGATGGCCCCGGCGATGACCCGCTGGCCTTCATGAAAACCCCGCACCTGGGAACCCAGCCGCTCGATGATGCCCACCGGCTCGTGACCGATGGTCAGGCCCTTGGCCACTGGGTACTCACCGCGCAGGATATGCACGTCGGTGCCACAGATGGTGGTGGTGGTGATGCGTACCAGGGCATCCAGCGGACCGATTTCAGGGATGTCTTTGTCGTCCAGCACGATGCGGTTCTTTTCGACGAAAATCGCCGCTTTCATCTTTGCCATGATCAAGATCTCCGTTGCCAAGGGGGCCTGCACTGCTCCACAGGTCTGCTGACAGGCTGCGCGGATGCGTCCGGCCAGGGCTTGATCATGGTCAAACAATGGGACCTTGAGGGGCACTGACCGACAACCGGTCACACAAGCCGAAGGCTCTGGCACAGGCTTCAGCAGCGTTTTGCGGCCTGGGCCAGGGCCAACCCCAGCGCCGCGACACCGCACAGCATCAGGCTCGGGCCCAGGGCCTGGCCCCAGCCCACCAGCAGCAGGCCGGCACCGATCAGCAAGTAATAGAACAGGCCGAACAGGGCCCCGGCACTGCCCAGGCGCCCGCTGTAGGCCACCAGGGCCGAACCGAGGATATTCGGGATCGCCAGGCCAAACCCCAGGACCACGGCGAACATCGGCGCCACCAGCCAAAGGCTATGGCGCAACCCCTGAACCCCCAGCCCCCCGAGCACCACCGCCAGGGCCGCCAGCACCAGCAACTGCTCGCTGCGCCAGCCCCGGCCCAGCAGGCGCCGGTTGAGCCAGGCCCCCAGACCCGAGCCCAGGGCCAGCAGGGCGCCGCTGTAGCCGAACCAGGTATCGCCCTGCCCCAGGTGGCGAAACAGAAAAGGGCCCAGGCTGTAGTAACTGAGCAGGGCAATGTTGAACAGTGCCACCAGCAGCGCCGAGCGCCAGATGCCCAGGTCCCCCAGCATCTGTTTCAGGGTGGCGCCCAGGGGCGCCGGCAGTTGCGCCGCCGGACGGGTCTCCGGCAAGGCCCGCAGGCACCAGCCCAGCAACACCAAGGCCAGCACCAGCAACCCGGCCAATGCCCCCTGATACCCCCAGGCGCGGCTCAGGCCGGCGCCAGCGAACAGGCCTATGGCCGGGCTGGCGGCCAGGACCATGCCCACCTGGGAAAACACCCGGATCAGTGCCTGGCCCGAGTACAGGTCGCGCAGCAGGGTCTGGGTCACCACCGATGCCGCTGCGACGCCGAGCGCGGCCAGGGCCTGGGCCAGCAACAGGGCGCCAAAACTGCCCGCGAACATGCCCAGCAGTGTCGCCAGGGCATACAGTGCCAAGCCCCCGAGCAAGGCCGGGCGCCGGCCCCAGCGGTCGCCCAGCCAGCCCCACAGCACCACCCCGGGGGCGAAACCGAAGACCATCACCGACAGACTCTGGGCAGCCTGCTCCGCGCTCACCCCGAACGCCCGGCCAACGTCCACCAGGGCCGGGCTGTAGAGGGTCTGGGCGATCTGCACAAACATCAGCAGGGCCATGGCCAGGATCAACAAGGGAAGGGATTTCATCAGGCGCGCACTCGGCAAAAACGATGCCGGCGATTCTAGGCAGCCCCGGTTGGCGTATTATCGCAATCCTGCCAACTAACAGTGAAAATCGGACAACCATGGCATGGCTCGACGCCCAGGCACGCTTTGACCCCGACACCTTCCAGGCGCCGGTGATCGGCATTGCCGCCACCCTCGGCGACCACGACTCGGGGTTGCATCAGCACCGCCGCGGGCAACTGCTCTACACCCGCCAGGGCTGCACCCGGATCACCCTGGCCGATCGCCTGTGCCTGCTGCCGCCGTCCCGCGCCGCGTGGATTCCGTCCCAGGTCCGGCACCGTGCGCAGATGCAACAGAGCGTGGACTACCGCTCGCTGTACTTCAGCGCCGCCTTGTCGGCGCACCTGCCGCAACAGGTGGCGGTGATCGAAGTCAGCCCACTGCTGCGGGCCGTGCTGGAGCCCATGGCCCAGGCGCCGTTCGACAGCGACTGGAGCCTGGGCCGCTACCCGCACCTGCTGGGCCTGTGCCTGGAAGAGATCCGCGAGGCCGCGCAACACCCGCTGTCCCTGCCCCTGCCCCGGGACAAGCGCCTGCTCCCGTTGCTCGACGACCTGCAGCAGTTGCCCCCGGAACTGCAGGTACTGGCGACCCGGGTCGGCGCCAGCAGCCGCACCATCGGCCGGATCTTCCAGCGTGAAACCGGCCTCGGTTACCAGCAGTGGCGCCAGCAATGGCGCCTGATGCGCGCCATCGAGCTACTGGCCACCGGTCGCAGCATCGGCTACACCGCCTTCGAGCTGGGGTTTGCCAGCGACAGCATCTTCATCGCCTTCTTCAAGACCATGACCGGCACCACGCCCCGGGCGTATTTCAAGTAAGGCGCTCCAAGCGGCCCCACTGGCAACCCCCCGGGTCACGCTCGGAGGTTCTTGGGCGGTGGGCGACAACCAGCGGCGCGGCTGCTCCAGGCCAGCGCTCAGAAACAGGATCCGCGCTGCAAGCCACTATGGGGCTGGGCCTGCTTGAGAATCACGAGCCTTGCCGAGTCCGAATGGACGATGCGCCGCAAGCGCATCGGTGATCAGCCATCTCCGTCTCGGCGGCCTGTCAGGCCTCGGGCAGTTTGCGAAAGCCCACCGCCAGGCGGTTCCAGCTGTTGATGGTGGAAATCGCCACACTCAGGTCGACGCATTCGGCGGGGCTGAACTGGCTGGTCAGCAGTTGGTAGTCGCCATCCGGAGCATGGGTCTCGCTGAGCCGGGTCAGGGCCTCGGTCCAGGCCAGGGCGGCACGTTCGCGCGGGGTGAAGCAAGGGCTCTCGCGCCAGACCGAGACCGCGAACAGGCGACGCTGGGTTTCGCCGTGCTTCAGGGCATCCTGGCTGTGCAGGTCGACGCAAAAGGCACAGCCGTTGATCTGCGAAGCCCGCAGCTTGACCAGCTCGATCAGCGACTGTTCCAGGGGCAGCTGGCTGACGGCGGCCTCAAGGGCCAGCATGGCTTTCATGGCGTTCGGCGAAGCCGTGTAGAAATCGATACGAGGTTGCATGGTCGGGCTCCTGGCTTGGTGATTGATCCACCGCCACGTTACGTCCCTCGCGGCGCCCACCCAATATCCAATTGCGCCCAAGAGCAGGAGACCAATATCCTCGCCCTGGCATTGGCACCCGCAGGTGCCGCAACGCTTGCTCAGTGGCGCGCCCCGGATCAATAACCCATCGCAGGCATCAACGACGGCAGCCGCGCTGGGCGTGTCCAGCTTGCCGCTCGATCCCGGCGTCGACGGGGCCACCCCGGCGCTCTCAGGTGCGGCTGCGCAACCACTGCATGAAGCCCTTTCTGACCACCGGCTTGGGGGCATCCTGGGTCAGGGTCTGGGCCATGTGGCGGCGGAAATCCAGGAGGTTCTTCATCGCCTCAGCGATGTCGTGGCGGGCATCCAGGCACGGCTTGATGAACTCATTGTCGATGCGATAGAGACTGCAGAACGTCTTGGCCGAGAACGCCGCCATGGCCGCTTCGTCCAGTACCACGCCAGCCTCGCCGATGACTTCACCCGGGCCCATGCGCCCGGCTTCGAACGGCTTGCCGTCGCGCAGCATCGACACCGAGACCACCCCCGACTCGATGATGAACAAATGGTCGCTGATCTCCCCCGCCGGCAATATCACTTCACCGGCGCGAAAGGTCTGCAGGTGCATGTTCTGGCTGAAGCTGTCTTTCTCTTCCTGGCGCAGGGTGGAGAAGATGCTCGATCCATCCAGCAAGGCCCGGGGCCGCGACAGGCCGGCCGATTGCGCAGCCTCCCCCGTGGACAGCAGGCTGATGCCACTGGCGCGCAAATGACGAAAGGCCAGGTCGAACAGTTGGTTGCGCACTTCGCGCTTTTGTCCCATCTGCGCGACAAACCCGCTGATCTCGTACTCCGCGCCGCTGCTGCCGGAGGTTTTCAGGGCCACGCTGGGGGCCGGCGTGCTCAGCAGGAAGCGGCAGCCGAGCATGGCCCGCTCCAGTGCCTCGATGACTTTCTGCGGGCGCGCGTGGGGGCTGACCTGCAGGCTCACGGCAATCCCGTAGAGGTCGCTGGGCCGGCTGAAGTTGGTGATCTTGGCCTTGGACGCCAGGGAATTGGGGATCACCACCATGCTGCCCTGGGAGGTCTGCAGGCGAGTGGCGCGCCAGTCGATGTCCACCACCTTGCCTTCAGTGCCGTCGATGGCGATCCAGTCATCGATCTGATAGGGCTTGGTGGTGTTGAGCACGATGCCCGAGAACAGGTCGCTGAGGGTGCTTTGCAAGGCCAGGCCGACGATGATCGCCAGGGCCCCGGAGGTGGCCAGCACGCCCTTGACCGGCAGGTCCAGGACATAGGCCAGGGCGGCGATGATGGCAATCAGGAAGATCAGCGCCCCCAGCAGGTCCTGCAGCAGCCGGCCGGTGTGTCCTACCTGCTGCATCATCAGGGTGCCCAGCAGCACCGTCAGGGTCCGCGCGCCGAACAGCCACCAGCCGATCTGCAGGCCGGTGGCGGCCAGGTGCAGCGGTACGTCTTCCGGCCAGGGCGCGGTCTGCATGGGGTTCATGCCCTGGTTGAACAGCATCAGGCTGTAGAGGGAGAAAATCACTACCCGCACCGCCAGCTTCCAGTAATTGCCACGGCTGCCGATCAGGCGCCAGAGCACGATATCCAGGAACAACAGGAACAGCGCGGCCAACAGCGGATGATTGGCGAACAGGGCGAACATCAAGTAGCTCCGGCAAGACGAGGGCAGCAAGATCGCACAGAAGATGCAGAAGCAGGTATAGCTGGAAAAGACAAAAAACGGCGCGCGGCGTCATGCCGATCAGGCCTGCACCTGGGGAGTGGCAAGTCAGCGGTGGCGGTTGGACTGCCAGCCCTTGGACGGGGTGGGCGGATCAACCCGAGGGGTGCCTGAAAACCGGCCTGCTGCGCAGGCAAGCTCCCTCGCCACACATGGCCTGGTGGGCCTGGGACCGGGCGGGGCATCAGCGCTGTCCGCTGTCACCTGAACAGGCATCGGCGCGCTGCGGCTGCCAGTTGCCCTCAGGGGCGGCTGAACCAGCCTCGGGCGTTGCATGCGCTGGCCGATGGCGTCTGCGGTAGGACGCAACGCCGGCAAAGAGAGGCGGCGCCGGGTGGCGCCGCCGCGGGGGTCACTTGCCCTGGGTCAGGGTGTTGTAGCTGGTCATCAGGTTGCGATAGTCGGGGATGTGGTTGGAGAACAGCGTGCCCAGGCCTTCGATGTCGTTGCGCCAGTCGCGGTGCAACTCGCAGGCCAGGCCGAACCAGGTCATCAGCTGGGCACCGGCATTGGACATGCGGTTCCAGGCCGAGTCGCGGGTCAGTTCGTTGAAGGTGCCGGACGCGTCGGTGACCACGAACACCTCAAAGCCTTCTTCCAGGGCCGAAAGCGCCGGGAACGCGACGCACACTTCGGTGACCACGCCGGCAATGATCAATTGCTTCTTGCCGGTGGCCTTGATCGCCTTGACGAAGTCCTCGTTGTCCCAGGCATTGATCTGGCCCGGACGGGCAATGTATGGCGCGTCCGGGAACAGTGCCTTGAGTTCCGGCACCAGCGGGCCGTTGGGGCCGGTTTCGAAACTGGTGGTGAGGATGGTCGGCAGCTTGAAGTACTTGGCCAGGTCGGCCAGGGCCAGGACGTTGTTCTTGAAGCGATCGGGCTCGATGTCCCGCACCAGCGACAGCAGGCCGGCCTGATGGTCTACCAGCAGAACGGCAGCGTTGTCCTTGTCGAGACGTTTGTAGGCAGTAGTCATGGTGAAGTCCTCGCTAATGATCGATGCCGGATGACCCGGCTTGAGTGAAACCCGTTGCACGCGCCGCCGGGGTGACGGCAGGCGCCTGGGTGTAGCGCACGACCCGCACAGACTAGTTGCCCGTGCGCACCGCGCAAGCGCTGGCGGTCAGTGACCGCCGGCGTCCATCTGGCCGAAGCGTCCCGATTGGAAATCGACAAAGGCCTGATGAATCTCCTCTTCGCTGTTCATCACGAACGGGCCGTGGCCGACGATGGGTTCGTCGATCGGCTCGCCGCTGAGCAACAGCACAATCGCGTCGTTGTTGGCTTCCAGGCTGATACGCTCACCGTCCCTGGCCAGCAACGCCAGCTGGCCTTCACGCACCGGTTCCAGGCCATTGACCTGTACCGTGCCACGCAACACTACCAACGCGGTGTTACGCCCCGACTGCAGTTCCAGGTCCAGGTGCTTGCCGGCCTGCAGGCGGATGTCCCAGACGTCGATCGGGGTGAAGGTGCGGGCCGGGCCGGTATGGCCGCCGAACGAGCCGGCGATCAGACGCAGGCTGCCAGCGTTGCCCGGCAACGGCAGCTGTGGAATGTCCGCCGCGAGCAGGGTCTGGTAGCCAGGGGCCGCCAGTTTGTCCCGGGCCGGCAGGTTGACCCACAGCTGGACCATTTCCAGATTGCCGCCACGCTTGGCGAACTCCGCGGAATGAAACTCCTCGTGGAGAATCCCCGAGGCCGCGGTCATCCACTGCACGTCGCCCGGGCCGATCTTGCCGCCGCTGCCGGTGGAATCGCGGTGCTCCACTTCACCGTCGTAGACGATGGTCACGGTCTCGAAGCCGCGATGAGGGTGCTGGCCCACCCCGCGCCGGGCGCTGGTGGGGCTGAACTGCGTGGGGCCGGCGTGATCCAGGAGCAGGAACGGGCTGATGTGCTGGCCCAGGTTGTCGTAGGAAAACAGGGTACGGACCGGGAAGCCGTCGCCCACCCAATGGGCCCGTGGACTGGTGTAGATGCCGATGATGTCTTTCATGTCGTCCTCCAGAACTTTCTGATGGACACACCTTAAAACCCAGACCTTTGCCGCGCTAGACTGCAAAAATCGCCCTTAGCGTTCTATTTGGAGAACGATCTTGGAAGACCTGAACACCCTCTACTACTTCACCCAGGTGGTGGAACACCGAGGATTCGCCGCCGCCGGACGGGCCCTGGACATGCCCAAGTCCAAGCTCAGCCGGCGGATTTCCCAGCTCGAGGAGCGCCTGGGGGTGCGCCTGATCCACCGCACCAGCCGCCACTGTTCACTGACCGAAATCGGTCAGGAGTACTACCAGCGCTGCCTGGCCATGCGCATCGAGGCCGAAAGCGCAGCGGAGGTCATCGAGCGCAATCGCTCCGAACCCCAAGGGCTGGTGCGCATTGCCTGCCCCACGGCCCTGCTCAACTCCTGGGTCGGGCCGATGCTCACCCGCTTCATGCTCAAGTACCCCTTGGTGGAGCTGTTCATCGAGAGCACCAACCGCCGGGTCGACCTGATCCACGAAGGCTTCGACCTTGCCTTGCGAGTGCGCTTCCCGCCCCTGGAAAACACCGACCTGGTGATGAAGGTGCTGGGCAACAGCACCCAGTGCCTGGTGGGGCATCCGGACTTTCTCCAGCGCCTGTCGCGCCCCGCGTCGCCGGCCGACCTCAGCGGCCTGCCGAGCCTGCACTGGGGCGCCGCGCAGCGCGATTACCAGTGGCAACTGCTGGGCCCCGATGACGCCGAGGCGCAGATCCGCCATCACCCGCGGATGGTCACTGACGACCTGCTGGCCCTGCGTTGCGCGGTGCTGGCAGGGATCGGCATCGCCCACCTGCCCAAGGTGGTGGTGCGCGAAGACCTGGACGCCGGACGCCTGCACGAACTGGTGCCCGGCTGGGCACCGCGCTGCGGAATCGTCCACGCCATCTTCCCCTCGCGTCGAGGCTTGCTGCCCTCGGTGCGCAGCCTGATCGACTTTCTCGGCGAGGAATTCAGCCACAGCGACATGGCCTGACGGCTGAGTTTCGCGGCCCCACAGCTCCGGGCCCTGGGCCGCACCTGCTTGCCGGAGGGGTGCAGGGCCCGTCCACAGCTGGGCCGCCAGGCGATAGCGCAGCAACCCGGGCAACACCCCCGCGCCCTCGGGGATTCGTGACCGGCGGGCAATATTCCTTTGTCCACCTGGCGGTTTTTCTCCAGGGCCCGGATGCGGATACTCGCGGCCAATCCCACTGCATCCTCGGAGTTGACCATGCCTGTACCCGCTTTTGGCCTCGGCACTTTTCGCCTGCAGGGCCAGGTGCTCATCGATTCCCTGAGCACCGCCCTGGAGCTGGGCTATCGCGCCATCGACACGGCGCAGATCTACGACAACGAAGCCGAGGTCGGCGAGACTGTCGCCGCCAGCGGCATTCCCCGTGACGAGCTGTTCATCACCAGCAAGGTCTGGATCGCCAACCTGTCCCGGGAGCGCTTGATCCCCAGCCTCAAGGACAGCCTGCGCAAGCTGCGCACCGACTACCTGGACCTGGCCCTGATCCATTGGCCGTCACCGGACAAGCAAGTGCCGGTGGCAGAGTTCATGGAAGCCCTGCTGGAGGCCAAGACCCAAGGCTTGACCCGGCAGATCGGGGTGTCGAACTTCAATAATGGGCTGCTGCAGGAAGCCATCGAAGTGGTCGGCGCCGGGCAGATCGCCACCCATCAGGTGGAGCTGCACCCCTACCTGCAGAACCGCAAGGTGGTGGAGTTCGCCCGGAGCCAGGGTATCCACATCACCTCCTACATGACCCTGGCCTACGGCGAGGTGCTCAATGATCCGCTGATCAAGGCCATCGCCCACGCCCACCAGGCCACCGCGGCGCAGGTGGTACTGGCCTGGGCCATGCAATCGAAGTATGCGGTGATTCCGTCCTCGACCCGTCGCGCCAACTTGCAGGGCAACCTGCTGGCCTGTGACCTCAACCTGAGTGCCAGCGAGTTGCAGTCCATCGCCGGCCTCGAGCGCGGCCAGCGCCTGACCAGTCCGGCGGGCATCGCCCCGCAATGGGACTGAAGGGTCGTTGCCGGTGGCAGAACGCACAACGGCATCCCAGGGGATGCCGTTGTGCGTGCAGGGCCGGATCGATCAATTGGTACTGGCACTCCAGCCGCCCGGCTGCAGGTCCGGCCGGGGCGCTTGGAACAGCGGTGGATCGACGAAGAGCATCAGGCGCTTGATCACTTCGCGGTCGGGAAACTCGGCACGACAGGCCTGGATCTTGTGCCGCCGACTGCTGGGAATGGCTGAAAACTGCTGGCTGTCGTAGATCAGCGTGTAGTCGATCTGCGGGTTGTCCACACAGAATGCCAACAGGTCAAAACCGCTTGGCGTGGCCAAGGTGCCGTTGATGATCAGCAGGTCGAACGGGTCGCAGCCGTAATCCACCAGCGTCAGCAGTTCATCGAGTCGATGCACCGGCGCAATGCGGTAGTAGTTCAGTTGGTTCAGTGCTCGCTCGATCTGCATTCGATGAAAATGCTGATCATCGGCAATCAATATTCGCAGCGCTCTGTTGGACATATCTCTGATCCTGCTCATGGCACTCGACCCGTGAATACAGGCCTGGGTGCCTGGATCGGTAAAGCCTAAGGAAGTGTCTGGAGGTTTTCTCCAGGATTGCTCTGAAACCACTTCAAGGGTGGTCTCGAAGCCATCTTTGGGTACACATCAACAGGCCACGCCGACAGGCCTGTGAAGCTTTTTGCAGACTGCACACTACGATAATCGTCACCCGGTTTTTTTGCAGCGCGACAAGGGAGTGAATGTTCTCGTTGTCTTGTAAGGTCTTTCCCAGGCAAACCAAGGTGTATCTCATGCCCGCCTGCTGCGGTGCTCATTCAGTGGTGCTCGGGCTCCAGAAGGCCTGCTGCACCAGTGGCGAGGTGGACAGCCGCGCCACCAGGGCATCCAGTTCGTCACCGTCCACCGAGGTGGTGGCCAGGGTCGCCTCGATCTCCACCTCGTCATTGCCAAAGGCGTGCACGTCGACGTCGCTGGCGGGGTAGTTGCTGTGCTCCAGCTCTGCCTCCAGCAAGGCGAATACGGCTTTCTGTTTCGAGCGGTGGGCAATCACATAGACGATGTTGGTGACCTCGGCGGAGACCACGTCCAGGGGCTGGCGGTTGATGTTGTTGACGATGGGCCGCAGCAGGGTATTGGCCGCCAGCACGAACAGGGTGCCCAGCAGCGCCTCGAGGATCAGGTCGGCCCCCGCGCAGGCGCCCACCGCCGCCGAAGCCCAAAGCGTGGCAGCGGTGTTCAAGCCACGGACATTGCCCTCCTCACGCATGATCACCCCGGCACCGAGAAAGCCGATGCCCGAGACCACGTAGGCCACCACCCGCACCGCGCCCTCGGCCCCGCCCAGGCGGTTGGCCATGTCGACGAAGATCGCCGCCCCCACCGCCACCAGCACGTTAGTGCGCAGGCCCGCGGTGCGTTGGCGGTACTGGCGCTCGAAGCCGATCAGGCCGCCGAGGATAAAGGCCGCGCTGAGGCTGACCAGGGTATCGATCAGCGAATCCAGGTTGATGTTGTGCAGGGCTTGCATGGCGAAGATCCTTGAGCGGGGCGATATAGATGACACCCAGGGACTTTAGCAGCGGTCTGTGAAGGTCTCATGGCCCGCTGTAGGAGCCTAATGCTTTTCACTTAACAAAAAACGGCGCTTCCACGAGATAAGGATGCGCCGTTTTTCTTGGGCTTCGCTGCCGACCCGAGCGAGAAACTCTTCGTTCAGCAGCTTAAGAGAACAGCATTACGCCGTAGGAGCCGGCTTGCCGGCGAAGGGGCCGGTGAGGATCCCTTCGCCAGGAGGGTGATGTTGGCTGGCAGGGAAGCGGTCGCCTGCGGGGCAGTTTTTGCTGGTGAAAAAATTTGTCTGCTAGGTCGCTGTTGCTGGCGAAAAGCTTTGTCTGCGAGGTAGAGGTTGCTGGCAGAAAAGCTTCGCCAGCAAGCTGGCTCCTACAGGGGCAGCATTATTGCCAACCAAAACGCCGTACGTAGTAACCCTTGACTGCCTGGGTCAGGGCCATGTAGGCCAGCAGGATCAACGGCAGGAACACGAAGTACAGCGACGGCAGCGCCTGCAGCTTGAAGTAGTGCGCCAGCGGGCCCATGGGCAGGAAGATCCCCACCGCCATGATGATTGCGGTCATCACCATCAGCGGCATGGCCGCGCGGCTCTGCAGGAAGGGAATCTTCGGCGTGCGGATCATGTGCACGATCAGGGTCTGGGTCAGCAATCCCACCACGAACCAGCCGGACTGGAACAGGGTCTGGTGGTCCGGGGTATTGGCGTCGAACACGTACCACATCAGGGCAAAGGTGGTGATGTCGAAGATCGAGCTGATGGGCCCGAAGAACAGCATGAAACGTCCTACATCCGCCGGCTGCCAGCGCTGGGGCTTTTTCAGCATCTCCTCGTCGACGTTATCGAAGGGAATGGCGATCTGGGAAATGTCGTACAGCAGGTTCTGCACCAGCAGGTGCATCGGCAGCATCGGCAGGAACGGAATGAAAGCACTGGCCACCAGCACCGAGAACACGTTGCCGAAGTTCGAGCTGGCGGTCATCTTGATGTACTTGAGCATGTTGGCGAAGGTCCGGCGCCCTTCCAGCACGCCCTCCTCCAGCACCATCAGGCTCTTTTCCAGAATGATGATGTCCGCCGCTTCCTTGGCGATGTCCACCGCGCTGTCCACGGAAATGCCGATGTCGGCGGTGCGTAGCGCCGGGGCATCGTTGATGCCGTCGCCCATGAAGCCCACCACATGGCCATTGGCCTTGAGCAGGCGCACGATGCGCTCCTTGTGGGTCGGGGTCAGCTTGGCGAAGACATTGGTGGTCTCCACGGCCTTGGCCAGCTGTGTGTCGCTCATGCGCTCGATGTCGTTGCCCATCAGCAGGCCCTGTTGCTCCAGGCCCACCTCGCGGCAGATCTTCGCCGTCACCAGTTCGTTGTCGCCGGTCAGCACCTTGACCGCCACCCCGTGTTCGGCCAGGGCCCGGAGGGCCGGTGCGGTGCTTTCCTTGGGCGGATCGAGGAACGCCACGTAACCGATCAGGGTCAGCTCGCGCTCATCCGCCAGGCTGTAGGTGTCACGCCCTTCGATCATCGACCGCGCGGCCACCGCCACCACCCGCAAGCCTTCTTCGTTGAGGTCGGCCGTGACCTGGCGAATCCGCGCCAGCAAAGGTTCGGTCAGGGTTTCCTCGGCCTCGCCATGGCGCACGTTGCGGCACACCGCCAGCACTTCTTCCACGGCGCCCTTGCAGATCAGCAGGTGCGGCCGGTCCTGTTCCGCCACCACCACCGACATGCGCCGGCGGGTGAAATCGAACGGAATTTCATCGACCTTCTGGAACGCGGTGCCGACCTTGAGTTCGCGGTGCACCTCGACGTGTTCCAGCACCGCCACGTCCAGCAGGTTCTTCAGTCCGGTCTGGTAGTAGCTGTTGAGGTAGGCCATCTCCAGCACGTCATCGGAATCCTCGCCCCAGACGTCCACGTGCCGCGCCAGGAAGATCTTGTCCTGGGTCAGGGTGCCGGTCTTGTCGGTGCACAGCACGTCCATGGCGCCGAAGTTCTGGATCGCGTCCAGGCGCTTGACGATGACCTTCTTGCGCGACAGGAACACCGCGCCCTTGGCCAGGGTCGAGGTGACGATCATCGGCAGCATTTCCGGGGTCAGGCCGACGGCGATCGACAGCGCGAACAGCAGCGCCTCCATCCAGTCGCCCTTGGTGAAGCCGTTGATGAACAGCACCAGCGGGGCCATGACGAACATGAAGCGGATCAGCAGCCAGCTGACCTTGTTGACCCCGCTCTGGAACGAGGTCGGCGCACGATCGGTGGCGCTGACCCGTTGCGCCAGGGCGCCAAAGTAGGTGCTGTTGCCGGTGGTCAGGATCACCGCCGTGGCAGAGCCGGACACCACGTTGGTGCCCATGAACAGGATGTTGTCCAGGTCCAGGGGGTTGCTGGTGTCGGCGTCCTGCTGGCGGGGGAATTTCTCCACCGGCATCGACTCACCGGTCATCGCCGCCTGGCTGACGAACAGGTCCTTGGCGCTCAGTACCCGGCAGTCGGCGGGAATCATGTCGCCGGCCGAGAGCACGATCAGGTCGCCGGGCACCAGTTGCTTGATCGGCAACTCGATGCGCTGGGCGCCCCGGGCCTCGGCAGCCGCCCCCAGCAAGCGGCCGAGCATGGGCGCCGCCTGGGCCGGCGAGCCCGGACGCATCACCGTCGCGGTGTTGCTGACCATGGCCTTGAGGGCGTCGGCGGCCTTGTTCGACTTGGCCTCCTGCCAGAAACGCAGCAGGGTCGAGAGCACCACCATGGAGAAGATCACGGTGGCGGCCTTCATGTCCTCGGTCAGCCAGGAGATCACCGCCAGCAGGGTCAGCAGCAGATTGAAGGGGTTCTTGTAGCAGTGCCACAGGTGGGTCCACCAGGGCAGGGCCTGTTCGTGCTCGACCTCGTTGAGGCCATGCCGCTCACGCAGGGTCTGGGCTTCCTGGTCGCTCAGGCCATCGGTGTGGCTGCCGAGCTGGTCCAGCAACTGGCTGGCATCGCTGTTGGCGGCGGCCACCAGGGTTTGCGCCAGGGTCGGCGGCACGTCGCGATTGACGCTGGCGTCATTGAAGCTTTCCAGCAGGGCCAGGCGACGGAAGTGCCGGGCGAAGTGCCGGGTCCGCAGGAAACCGGCAAAGAACTCTTTGAGCAGGGTGAGCTTCATGGTGATGACTCCTACACAACCGGCCTGTGCAATGGCACATGGGGCGAGCGTGTTGAAACGAAACAGTCAGGGTAGTTGTACAGCAGGAGCGTGCAGGGCTTGCGCCCGAAGCAATCGCACCGTCAGTGACGGAAGGTGTTGCGGGCGATGGTGACGCTGGCTGATGTATCCCATGGCTGTTCCCCGGACGGACGGCGTTGGCAATCCCGCAGGCAGGTACGGCCGGACGTCGCGCGAAGGTCATGAACCCTCACGCAGGCCAGGCCCGCCGGTCCCAGGGACCGGCGCGTCGGAGCCGCCACGATGCGCCACAAGGGCCGGATCGGGCAGAAATCAGAGTCAAGAGAAGTGACGTCGGAAGGCGAGCCACCCAGGCCCGCGATCGGGATGCCGCATCTCGCTGGTCGGCGAGACAACGGCAGGAAAAGGCTGCGCGTTATCTTGCCGGGACGGCGCCGGTCATGAGAACCGGCCGACTCCTGTCACTCGAACAAGTACCCACAACGGGCCTCCACTGATTGAAAACGGGCGCAGCTTACGCCGCACTATTTGCAGAGTAAACCGGGGAAAAACCTTGGCCTGGGGAATTGAAAAGTTCTTCAGCCAAGGTTCAGGAAGGGGGTAGAACATGACACTTTCATGGCATTGGCCGCCGCTGCCGCAGGCGTCTGCGGCAGCGGCGGGTGATCAACTGGCAGTGGCCAGCAGCACGTCGCGCACTGAGCGGCTGTGGCCGCGAGTCTTGCCGTGTTCGTAGAGCGACGCGGCAATCTCCTCGGCCCGAATCGGCAGCACTGACAGCAGGGTATCGCTCAGGCCGTGGCTGGCCTGGCTGAAGCCCTGCAGGTAGATGCCCGCTTTGCAGCGATCATCAGTCAACAGACGATAATTGCGATCAACCTCAAAGTCGCCCAGGTAGGTTTCCAGCGGTGCCAGCAGCTCACGGTGCAGGTTGCGTTCGTAACCGGTGGCCAGGACCACAGCGTCGTAGTGGCGTACTTCGCGCTCGCCGCTGGCGCTGTTGCGCAGGATCAGCTCGATCCCCAGGTCGGTGGCGGTGGCCTTTTCCACGGTGGTCATGGTGCGGAAGGTGTGACGGGCGATGCCCGAGACTTTCTGTCGGTAGAAAATTCCGTAGATGCGTTCGATCAGGTCGATATCCACCACCGAGTAATTGGTGTTCTGGTACTCGCTGACCAGACGCTCACGCTCCCCGCCGTTCTGCTGGAACACCAGGTCAGTGAAGGCTGGAGAAAACACTTCATTGACGAAAGGGCTGTCGTCGGCTGGCTTGAGTGCCGAGCCACGCATGATGATGTCGGCCTGCACCGACGGGTAGCTGTCGTTAAGGTCGATGAAGGCCTCCGCCGCACTTTGCCCACCGCCGATGATAGCGATGTTCATCGGCTTGCCGTTGGCACATGCCTGCTGGGTCATGCGCTCCAGGTACTGGGAATGATGGAACACCCGCGGATCGTTCCTCAGCCCCTTGAATGTCTCAGGCACCCGTGGCGTGCCGCCGGCGCTGACCACTACCGAACGAGCGGTGCGCACGAACTCGGTGCCCTGGGTATCCCGGGAGGTCACACGCAACGCTTCGACCTGCTGGTTGTGCAGCACCGGCTCGATGCTCAGCACTTCTTCGCCATAACGGCTGTGCTCCTGGAAATGCCCGGCCACCCAGCGCAAGTAGTCGTTGAACTCCATGCGGCACGGATAGAAGGTACCCAGGTTGATGAAATCCACCAGGCGCCCGTGGTGCTTGAGATAGTTGACGAAGGAATAGGGGCTGGTGGGATTGCGCAGGGTCACCAGGTCCTTGAGGAAGGAAATCTGCAACTCGCTCTGGGCCACCAGAGTGTTGCCGTGCCATCGATAATCCGCCTGTTTGTCGAGAAACAGCGCGTCCAGTGGACCGTGCTCCTGCCCGCGCTCTTCCAGCGCAATGGCCAGCGCCAGGTTCGAGGGGCCGAAACCGATACCGATCAAATCGTGAACGTTGGCCGATGCAATTGCCTGTGTCATTTCCAGTGTCCTCTGGATAAGCCGCCTCAACGCGGGGAAAAAGTGTCACGGTGACCCGACTGGCCAATGCAGGACAGCAAGTCGTCTGTTGAGTAGGGACGAGGACAATGAAAAAAAATTTAACTAAATAAGTCTCAGTACCAGGGCTTCAGTGCCCATCCCACTGACGCAGGCGGACCCGGCAATGCTTCATCGCATTGACGATGTGTTTCTCCACCAGGCTGCGGGAAATCCCCAGTTGCTCGGCGATCTGCGGGTGGGACAGGCCTTCGAGCTTGCGCAGCAAAAAGCTCTCGCGGCACAACCGTGGCAACTCCGCCAGGGCCCGCTGCAGCATGTCCAGGCGCTGGCGGTGATCCAGGCTGGTTTGCGGCGAGGGATTGAAATAGCGCTCTTCGCTGTCCAGCACCTCAAGGGGCTCGGACTGGCGCAGGGCATTGCGTCGATGGCCATCGATCACCAGGTTCAGCGCCGTGCGATAGAGAAATGCCCGCGGCTGCTCGATGGGGGTGTCGCTGGAACGCTCCAGAACCCGCACGTAAGCATCGTGCACCACGTCCTCGGCCACCTGGCGATTGCCCAGCTTGGCATTGAGGAAGCACATCAGCTCGCGATAGTAACTTTCCAACATGGCTCCCGATCGCCGAAGGGAGGCGATTCTGTCCTTGAGCAAGACCGACGGCTGCCGGTTGGGCCCGGTAAATCAATGATGGCAGTTTAGAAGTGGCGTAATTTATAGTAATTCTCATATAGATTTAAAGTACCGCAGTGTCGCGGTGGGTTTATTTTCAGTCTTGCGACAGCTGTTACGCCATGTGTCGACCGTTAAATTCACCCTGCGGCATCTCGTTTACCTGACAGCTCCCCGTCTCTGCCGTTCCTGCGGCAGCTCCATGCCTCGTCGCCTTGCGCGCGCCGGCTGCAGCGACGGGCCGATATCTCCTGGCCGGAACCCTGCATGAAACGTCCTCGAACAACCCGACGCGCCCTGCTTGGCGCCTTATGTCTGATCCCTGTTGTGGCCATCACGGCCTGGAAATTCATCCCCGCCGGTCGCGATCAATTCGCCACGGTGCAGGTCAGCCGGGGCGATATAGAGAGCAGCGTCACGGCCCTGGGCACCTTGCAACCGCGGCGTTATGTGGATGTCGGCGCCCAGGCGTCCGGGCAGATCCGCAAGATCCATGTGGAAGCCGGCGACACGGTAAAGGAAGGCCAGTTGCTGGTGGAGATCGACCCCGCCACCCAGCAGGCGAAGCTCGACGCCAGCCGCTTCTCCATCGAGAACCTGCAGGCCCAGTTGCAGGAGCAGTACGCGCAGAACCAGTTGGCCCGGCAGAAATACCAGCGCCAGCAGAACCTTGCCGCCGGCGGCGCCACCCGCGAGGAAGACGTGCAGACCGCCCAGGCGGAACTCAAGGCCACCCAGGCGCGGATCGACATGTACAAGGCGCAGATCCGCCAGGCCCAGGCCAGCCTGCGCAGCGACCAGGCGGAGCTGGGCTACACCCGCATCTACGCGCCGATGAGCGGCACCGTAGTGGCCGTCGACGCCCGCGAAGGCCAGACCCTCAATGCCCAGCAGCAGACCCCGCTGATCCTGCGGATCGCCAAACTGTCGCCGATGACCGTGTGGGCCGAGGTGTCGGAAGCCGACATCGGTCACGTCAAGCCCGGCATGACCGCCTACTTCACCACCCTAAGCGGCGGCAACCGGCGCTGGACCAGTACCGTGCGCCAGATCCTGCCGATCCCGCCCAAGCCCCTCAATGAAACCAGCCAGGGTGGCGGCAGCCCCGCCAGCACCAGCAAGAGCGGCAGCGGCCGAGTGGTGCTCTACACCGTGCTGCTGGATGTGGACAATGCCGACAACGCCCTAATGGCGGAAATGACCACCCAGGTGTTCTTCGTCGCCAGCCAGGCGAAGAACGTTCTCACCGCGCCCATCGCCGCCCTGCAAGGCAGCAGTGCACCGGATCGGCAGACCGCCCGGGTAGTGGCCAAGAACGGCTCGATCGATGAGCGCGAAGTGCGGGTCGGCATCAGCGACCGCCTGCGCATCCAGGTAATGGACGGGTTGAACGAAGGCGATCACTTGCTGATCGGCCCCGCCAACAGCAGCGGGGGCTGAATGCAGACTCCGCTGATCGACCTCAGGAACATCCGCAAATCCTACGGCGGTGGCGACACCCCGCAAGTCGACGTCCTGCGGGGCATCGACCTGTCGATCCATGCCGGGGAATTCGTCGCCATCGTCGGCGCCTCGGGGTCCGGCAAGTCGACCCTGATGAACATCCTCGGCTGCCTCGACCGTCCCACTTCGGGCGAGTACCTGTTCGCCGGGGAGAACGTCGCCCACCTGGACAGCGACGAGTTGGCCTGGCTGCGCCGCGAGGCCTTCGGCTTCGTGTTCCAGGGCTACCACCTGATCCCTTCCGGCTCAGCCCAGGAAAACGTCGAGATGCCGGCCATCTACGCCGGCACCCCGGCCGCCGAACGCCACGCCCGCGCCGCCGCCCTGCTGGACCGCCTGGGCCTGGCCAGCCGCAGCGGCAACCGCCCGCATCAACTGTCCGGCGGTCAGCAGCAGCGGGTGTCCATTGCCCGCGCCCTGATGAACGGCGGCCATATCATCCTCGCCGACGAACCTACCGGCGCCCTGGACAGCCACAGCGGCGCCGAAGTCATGGCCCTGCTGGACGAACTGGCCAGCCAGGGCCACGTGGTGATCCTCATCACCCACGACCGCGAAGTCGCGGCCCGCGCCAAGCGCATCATCGAGATCCGTGACGGCGAGATCATCAGCGACACCGCCGACAGTGACCCCTCGGTGCAACTGAGTGCCAATGCCGGCGCCCTGCAAGCCGTGGACTTGCGCCAGCGCCTGGCCGACGGCAGCGAAGCCACCGGGGCCTGGAAAGGCGAGTTGCTGGAGGCGATCCAGGCCGCCTGGCGGGTGATGTGGATCAACCGTTTCCGCACCGCCCTGACCCTCCTGGGCATCGTCATCGGCGTGGCCTCGGTGGTGGTAATGCTGGCAGTGGGCGAAGGCAGCAAGCGCCAGGTGATGGCGCAGATGGGGGCGTTTGGTTCGAACATCATTTACCTGAGCGGCTATTCACCCAACCCGCGCACCCCAGAAGGCATTGTCACCCTCGACGACGTCGCCGCCCTGGCCAACCTGCCCCAGGTGAAACGCATCATGGCCGTCAACGGCGCCAAGGCCGGGGTGCGTTTCGGCAACGCCGACTACATGAGCTACGTGGGCGGCAACGACACCAACTTCCCGGAGATCTTCAACTGGCCCGTGGCCCAGGGCAGCTATTTCAGCGAAGCCGACGAACGCACGGCAGCAGCAGTGGCGGTGATCGGCCACAAGGTCCGGGAAAAGCTCCTCAAGGACGTGGTCAATCCCATCGGCCAGTACATCCTCATCGAAAACGTGCCATTCCAGGTGGTCGGCGTGCTCTCGGAAAAAGGCGCCAGTTCCGGCGACAGCGACAGTGACGACCGCATCGCCGTGCCCTACTCCGCCGCCAGCATCCGCCTGTTCGGCGACCACAACCCGCAGTACGTGGCGATCGCCGCCGCCGATGCCAGCCGGGTCAAGCAGACCGAACAGGAGATTGATGAGCTGATGCTGCGCATGCACGGCGGCAAGCGCGATTTCGAACTGACCAACAACGCCGCGATGATCCAGGCCGAGGCTCGCACCCAGAACACCCTGTCGCTGATGCTCGGCGCCATCGCCGCGATCTCACTGCTGGTAGGTGGCATCGGGGTCATGAACATCATGCTCATGACCGTGCGCGAGCGGACCCGGGAAATCGGTATCCGCATGGCTACCGGTGCCCGCCAGCGTGACATCCTGCGTCAGTTCCTCACCGAAGCAGTGATGCTTTCGGTGGTCGGCGGCCTGGCTGGCATCGGCGTGGCCCTGATCATCGGCGGCATCCTGATCCTCAGCGAAGTGGCGGTGGCCTTCTCCCTGGCGGCAGTGCTCGGCGCCTTCGGCTGCGCCCTGGTCACCGGCGTCATCTTCGGCTTCATGCCGGCCCGCAAAGCTGCCCGGCTCGACCCGGTCACGGCCCTTACCAGTGAATGATCGATCTATGAAAGTGCACCTGACCCTCCTGGCCGCCAGCGTCTTGCTGGCAGCCTGCAGCAGCCCCGCGCCGCGCCCGAAAAGTGGCCTGCAAGCACCGGCGGCCTGGCACTCTCCCGCCAGCCAAGGCACCCGGCAGCAGGACCTGCGCTGGTGGACCCGTTTCGGCAGCCCGGAGCTGGACCAACTGATCGCCGAAGCCCGGGCCGGCAGCCACGATCTGGCCGCCGCCATGGCCCGGGTCCGCCAGGCCCAGGCCAGCGCCATCGTGGCCGGGGCGCCGCTGCTGCCCAACGTCAATGGCACCTTCAACGCCAGCCGCAGAAAACAGATGCGCGGCAACAACTCCAGCCAGCTCGATTCCAGCAGCAACAGCAAGGTCACAAACTCGTTCGACGCAGGCCTGAGCGCCACCTATGAAGTCGACTTCTGGGGCGGCCGCCACGCTGCCTACGACAGCGCCCTGCTAGGCGTCCAGGCCAGCGAGTTCGACCAGGCCACCGTTGAGCTGACCCTGCTCAGCGGCGTGGCCAACAGCTATGCCCAGGTCCTGTCCCTGCGTGAACAGTTGCGTATCGCCGAACTCAACCTGGCCAATGCACAGAACGTGCTGCAACTGGTGCAGACCCGCTACGACTCCGGCTCGGCCACCGCCCTGGAACTGGCCCAGCAGAAAAGCCTGGTGGCCGCTCAGCAGCGCCAGGTGCCGCTGGTGCAACAGCAGGCCGAAGAGGCACAGATCACCCTGGCCACGCTGCTCGGCCGGCCAGTGCAAAGCCTGACTCTGAGCAACCAGCCCTTTGCCCAATTGAACTGGCCGACCATCGATGCCGGGGTACCCAGCGAGCTGCTGGCCCGGCGCCCCGATATCGCTGGCGCCGAGGCCCGGCTGGCCGCAGCACAAGCTGACGTCAAAGTGGCGCGAGCGGCGATGCTGCCGACCCTGACCCTGACCGCCAGCCTGGGCTCGGGCGCCGACAAGCTGGGCGACGTCTTGCGCAACCCCTTCTACAACCTCGCCTCCGGCCTGGTGGCGCCGATCTTCAACAACGGACGTCTAGGCGCTGAACGGGACAGGGCCACGGCGCGCCAGCAAGAGCTGCTGGAGACTTATCGCGGGACGATCATCAATGGTTTTGCCGATGTCGAGAAAGCCCTCAACAGCATTCGCGGCCTGGACCAGCAGCGCCAGTGGCAGGGCGAAGAGCTGAACCAGGCGCAGCGTGCCTTCGAGATCGCCCAGAGCCGCTATCAGGCCGGCGCCGAAGACCTGCTGACCGTCCTGGAAACCCAGCGCACCCTGTACACCGCCCAGGACCAGAACGTGCAACTGCGGCTGTCGCGCCTGCAGTCGAGCATTGCCCTGTACAAGGCCCTGGGGGGCGGCTGGAGCCACTGACACGGCGGGAGTGGCCGGCCCGGTCACTCCCGCACCCGGCGCAGCGGTCGAGCATGAAATCGCTTAGAATCCCCTCCTGCCCCACCGCCAACAGAACCCCATGCCCCTCGAAAATGCGCCGCACGACCCACTGACAGAGCTCCTGGCCCTGCTGCGCAAGGTCTACCCCGACGGGCTCGACAAACGTGACTACAAGTGCCTTCTGGTGCTGCTGTACCCGCACTTGTGCGACCGCAATTTGGCGCAGCTGATAGCGCAGTTCACCCACAGGGACGCGGACCTCATTCTCAACGACCTCTACGCTGCCGTGACCGGCCAGCCGCCGCCCGCCGCAGAGCTGGAAGCGTTGCAGGCACTACTGGAGCGGCACGGCGCCCGGACCATCCTGACGGACGACTGACTGCGCAAGGAGCAAACAATGAACATCGAGGACTTCAAGCAACTGCTGGAGGCGCGCAAGCGCAGCCATCCGATCTGGTTCGAACTGCCGTCGGACCGCCTTGCCAGCCAGGCCCAGGTCCTGGAGGCGCAGCAGGCCTTGGGGCTGCAACTGCCAGCCGATTACACCTGGTTCCTCAAGGAGTGCGGCGGCGGCTACTTTGCCCTGGCCATGCTCTACTCACTGGACAGCAGCAGTGATTTCCACCTGGTGAAGATCAACCGGGCCCACCCGGCCATCACCGGCCGTCACCTGCTGTTTTCAGAGAACGGTTGTGGTGACTTCTACGGGTTCAGGATCGAGAACCGGCACTGCCTGGCACCGGTCGAGTTTTTCGACCACAGCTGCGGGCAATGGCAAACCAGCCGATACAACGGGCTCTTGAGCTTTCTCGCCGAAGTGGCCCTGAGTAACTGAATCCCCCGCCTTACAGCTTCAAGTGCTGGGCATACCAGGGCCGCCGCGGTGCCCGCTTGAGCAGATCTGGCACCTCTTCGTCGCGGCTCAGGGCGATGCGCAAGGCCAGCTTCATGACCTCCTGATCCATCTCCAGGGACATTTCTCCCGGGGCATTGCCCAGGGGGCCGCAGCCATGGGTCGAGGCCCCCAACCACGGGTCGTCAATCTCGACCCAGCGCCCGGGGGCGAACCAGGGCACGCCATTGACCTCGCGGTGCAACACTTCTCCTGGGTGGTAGCGCTCATGGGCACGGAACCAGTCGTCGATACGGTCGTCGATCCAGCCATGGAATTTCCAGAACATCGGATGCACGTGGGACGAGAAGGGATCGCCGAGAAAGTCATTCTGCGGCTGGTACCAGCGCCCGGCGAAGTCCGAGGACAGGCGCGCCTCCATCACCGGCATGCCGTTGGAGGGATCGCGGGCGACATCGGCCCAGCGCATGTGCAGCCAGTCGTGCAGGCCCAGCTCGACCTCCGAGCCGAACTGGCCCAGGGTCAGGCGGCTGAGGTACTCGGGGTCCTGGTACTGCGATTCCCAGACCTGGAAGTTGCCATAGAACGCCGCATCGCTTTTCAGCCCGTGCAGCCATTGGGTGAACTCTTCATCGTCGTCGGCCACCCAGGCCGGCGGCACCGAACAGCCGTCATGGTTTTCGTAATAGCGGATAAAGGCCTGCCGGTCCTGTTCAAGACGGGCGCAGGGCAACGGCAGTTGGTGCCAGGACACCAGGTCCGGCTGCAGTGAGCGGGCATGCAGCAGCATGTGCCGGTGCATGAACAGGAAGTCGATGCCCGAGGCATTGCGATGCTTGCGCCGCCCACGGGCGTCGCGCTCGTGCTTGACCGGCCCCGGCTGCCAGCCGAGCCCCCGCAGGCTGTTGCGCTTGTCCTTGGGCAGGGAATGCCAACGGTCCCGCGAGGCATGCCAGAGCTGGTGGAACAGGCGGTGCTGGGGCGATACCAGCCACGCCAGCAAGGCAGGGCTCAGCCCGCTCTGGTCCCGGGCGGCTGGAAAGGTCCGCTTGCGCGCCACGAAACGTGCCGCGGATACCGGCGCCAGCGGCGAGGCCTGCAATGAATACAGGCTGCCACTGAGGGTGCCGCTGCCGGCATTGCCCCAACTGGCCCAGACCTCATCAAGCACCACCTGGCATTCATGACTGGGGGCGCCGGCGATCCGGCCACCGGCAAACAGGCGCCAACGCAGCTTGGCGGCGTCCACCGACGCCAGGTCGCCCTGCACCAGGAACTCCACCGGGCCGTCGCCGCGCAGACTCTGCGCACGCCCCAGCACGCCACGCAAGCCGCGCCCCGTGGGGCCGGCATCCAGCAGCAGTTCACACCCTTTACGAGGCAAGGACTGCGGTCCGTTGGCGTCCAGGAACTCGATATCCCAGATGCCTCGCAGGTGATCGGCAAGGCGTACACCAGGGTCCAGGGCCACCTCCAGCTTGGCTTCCCCGGGGGTGATCTCCTGCTCTTCCTTGCGCCGAACATCCTGACGCAGCAACTCCTTCTGGGTGTAGAACGCCACAGGGATAGCCGCTCCCGTCACCGCCAGACCGGTCAAAAATCCTCTTCTCGAAAACCTCATCGCTCTACCTTTATCCAGTGGCGCGTCACGCATCTAGCTAGAACGTTGGATTTGCAGGGAAATTTACCGGCCAGCGATTCCCGGAACGCTAAATTTGCTCTCGGCCAGCTCGTTTATCGCGGATAGATGTGCACAAAAGGTCGGACCCGGCAGCACTGAACCCCAGGGCCCGACCCCGTCATCAGCCCGCCTGCGACTGGGATAGCAATGATCAAAATATCTGGTAAGAAAACCCTCTATCTGAGCCTGCTGATACTTATCGTCGCCGCCCTCGGTGTCGGTGCCGGCGCAGCCTGGCACTACTACTGGAAGGACCGGGTGTCCTATCCCAACGAGATCGTCAAGCACGCCAACGACCTGCAAGAGCGCATCATTTCCTTCGACAGCCACATTACCGTGCCCCTGGATTTCGGCACCGAAGGCAGCGAAGCGGACAAGGACACCTCGCGCCAGTTCGACCTGGTCAAGGCCGGGCGCGGGCGCATGTCCGGCGCCGCCCTGAGCATTCTGGCCTGGCCGGAAATGTGGAACGGCGCCAACGCACCGCACCGCCCCACCGCCGGCTTCGTCGAGGAATCACGCCATCAACGCGAGACCCGTTACCGGATCATCCAGGGCATGGTGCGTGACTTCCCCAACCAGGTCGCGATTGCCTACACCCCCGCCGACCTGCGCCGCATTGCGTCCGAAGGCAAGGTGGCGGTGGTCATCAGCCTGCTCAATGCCTACGCCATGGGCGACGACCTGGACCAGCTGGACCAATGGGCCGCCCGGGGCATGCGCCTGTTCGGCTTCAGCTATGTCGGCAACAACGACTGGGCCGACTCGTCGCGCCCGCTGCCCTTCTTCAACGACACCCGTGACGCCCTCGGCGGTCTTTCGCCCATCGGCAAGCAGGCGGTGCAGCGGCTCAACGACCTGGGGGTGGTGATCGACGTCTCGCAGATGTCGAGCAAGGCCCTGGACGATGTTGCGAGCCTGACCCGGGCGCCAGTGGTGGCTTCCCACTCCGCCCCCAGGGCGCTGGTGGATATCCCGCGCAATCTCAGCGACCAGGAAATGCAACAGATCAAGGCCACCGGCGGGGTGATCCAGGTCGTGGGCTTCTCCACCTACCTGCGCCCCCTCAGCCAGCCGACCCTGGACAAGCTCAATGCCTTGCGCAAGCGCTTCGACCTCGGGCCGCTGCAAGGCCTGGAGAACGCCCTGATGCCCGGTGACGCGGTGATCACCATCTGGCCGGAACAGCGCTTTGGCGAATACGCCAGCTCCCTGTACGGCATCCTCGATGAAGAGCCCAAGGCCAGTCTCAAGGACTTTGTCGACGCCATCGACTACACGGTGAAGAAGGTCGGCATCGACCACGTCGGCATCAGCTCGGACTTCAACGAGGGCGGTGGCGTCAACGGCTGGATGAGCGTGGCGGACAACCGCAACGTCACCGCCGAGCTGATCCAGCGTGGCTACAGCGACATCGAGATCGCCAAGCTCTGGGGCGAGAACTATCTACGCGTCTGGGAACAGGTGCAAAAACTGGCCAAGCCTGCCAAACCCGCCCCTCAACCTGCCGTAGCGGGCTAACCCATGACCATGAGCCTTCCTGTGACCAATCGCCGGACCTTCCTCAAACAAGCAGGCCTGTTGGCCGCCGCTCTGCCCCTGAGCAATCTGGCCATCAGCCAGGCCCAGGCCGGCAGCACCACGACCACCAGCACCTCGCAATGGACGCAGTTGCGCCAATTGTTCGACCTGGACCCGGACTACGTGCACCTGGCCAACTTCCTGATCACCTCGCACCCGAGGCCGGTGCGCGAGGCCATCGAGAAGTACCGGGCGGTGCTCGATCGCAACCCGGCCATGGCCATGGACTATGACACCCAGTACACCTGGCAGCGCGAGGCCCAGGTGCGCGAAAGCGTCGGTCGCTACCTGCAGATCAAACCCGCCCAGGTGGCGTTGACCGGCAGCACCACCGAAGGCCTGGCCTTGATGTATGGCGGTATTCACGTGCGCCCCGGGCAGGAGATCCTGACCACGGTTCACGAGCACTATTCGACCCGCAACGCGCTGAAGTACCGCACCCAGCGCGACGGCACCCAGGTGCGCACCATCGAACTGTTCAAGTCGCCCCACCGGGTGTCCACCGACGAAGTGCTGGGCAACATCGACCGCAGCATCCGCGCCAACACCCGGGTACTGGGCATGACCTGGGTGCAGTCGGGCAGCGGCGTGAAGCTGCCGATCGGCGAGATCGGCAAGCTGGTGGACCAGCACAACCGCAATCGCGATGAAAAGGAGCGGATTCTCTACTGTGTCGATGGCGTGCACGGGCTGGGGGTGGAAGACATCACCTTCACCGATCTGAACTGCGACTTCTTCGTCGCCGGCACCCACAAATGGATGTTCGGCCCCAGGGGTACCGGGATCTTCTGCTCGCGCTCGGAACAACTCGAACACCTGACGCCGATGGTGGCGACCTTCTCCGAAAACCAGGACTTCGCCACCACCATGACCCCCGGCGGCTACCACAGCTTCGAGCACCGCTGGGCCGTGGACCAGGCCTTCGACCTGCACATGCAGCTGGGCAAGGCCAACGTCCAGTCGCGCATCCACGAACTCAACAGCTACCTCAAGCAGCGCCTGCAGGAACACCCGGGCATCGAACTGGTCACGCCCCTGAGCCCGGAGCATTCCGCCGGCTTCACCTTCTTCCGCGGCCAGAACCTGGACACCGACGCCACCGCCGCCTGGCTGATCGAGAACCGCATCCTGGTGGACGCGGTGGACCGCGATGCCGGGCCGGTGGTGCGCATGGCCCCCGGCCTGCTCAACAGCGAGGCGGATATCGACCGGACCATGGACCTGCTGGGCAAGCGCCTGCGCAGCAGCAAGACCGCCTGAACCGTTGCCACGCCCCCAGATCTCACATTGCACAAGGCTATTGACTGATGAAACCCGTCGCCTATTCCTCCCTGGCCGCCCTGGCCGGTTGCCTGATCAGCCTCAACGCCCACGCGGTAGAACCGCCCAAGCCCGGCAGCGTGTTCAAGGACTGCAAGAATTGCCCGGAAATGGTAGTCCTGCCTGCCGGCAGCTTTGTCATGGGCACCCCGGAAGACGAAGTGGGCCGCGAGCCTGATGAAGGCCCGCAGCACACCGTGACCTTCCAGAAAGCCTTCGCCATGAGCCGCTTCCACGTGACCGCCGCCGAGCTGGACGCCTACATCCGCGAAACCGGCACCGTGATCAAGGACGGCGACGACCGCCCCGGCCGCCTGTGCCAGGCCAGCAAGCCCCGCTATGAACAGGGGCCGCGCCAGCCGGCGGTCTGCGTCGACTACGCCGATGTGCAGGCCTATGCCCAGTGGCTGTCGAAGAAGACCGGCAAGCACTACCGCATGGTCAGCGAGGCGGAACGCGAATATGCCGCACGCGCCGGCAGCACCGGCTCCTTCCCCTTCCCTTTCGATGAAGAAGGCCAGTACCAGATCACTAAGCACGCCAACACCTACGGCCCCAAGGACGGCTTCAGCTTCACTGCCCCGGTGGGCAGCTATCCACCCAATGCCTTCGGCATGTATGACATGCACGGCAACGTCTATGAATGGGTCGCCGACTGCTGGCACCCCGACTACGTGGGCGCACCTGCCGATGGCCGGGCCTGGATGGAAGAGTCGCAAGGGGTATGCCTGGACGCCCAGATCCGTGGCAACGACTGGGGCGAGGCGCCGGTATTCTCGCGTTCGGGCAACCGCAACAGCCGCAAGCGCGAAGTGCGCGGGGACTGGCTGAGCTTTCGGGTCGTGCGCGAGCTGGAACAGCCAGGCGCCAGCCACAAGTAAACACCCCGATGAACAGCGGCCCGGCGCAACAAACGCACCGGGCCACTGGCAGTATCAGGCGACGTCCCGGGCTTTTCCGGCCTGAGCCTGGCGAAGGTTCTCCAGCATCAGCCACAGGCCCTGGCGCAAGGCCGGGAACAGGCTGTTGTTGAAGTTGTTCCAACGCAGTTCGAGGATGGTGTCCTCGGGGCCGATTTCGGTGTTGAGCACATCATGCAGCACCTCGCCGGAGTCGATACCGTTGTCCACGTAGTGGAACGAGGCACCGGTCAGGTATAGCGGAGCGGTCGGTACGGTTTCCTTCGTCGCCCAATCCACTACTTTCTGTCCACGAGCACCGTACAGGGCATTCCAGGTGGCATAGGCGCCGCGACGCTCATAGGGCGATTCGATGCGGGTGATGCCCGGATGGATGTTCATGATCCGCCGGGCGAAAGGCGCTCCCGGGCGCACCAGCTCATCGAGGATCACCAGCAGGCCGTCGAGCACCACGATATCGGCTTTGAGCTCCACTAGAGTGTCGTGCAGGCGGCGTTCGAAATCCTGCTTGCCGGCGACGTGCTCGGCACTGCCGCGGGGATGGCGGCGATAGGTGGACGGCACGCTCAGCAGCAAGTCGTTGACCCGCTTGCCCTGCACTTCCAGGTCCGCCGGGTACAGCCACTGGCGGCCCGGCTGGTAGGCAAAGCCGTAGTCGCTTACCAACTGCTGGTCCCGTGGCGACTGCTCGTCATCGTCGTAGACCACGCCCACCAGTTCGTAGGCCTCGCCCAACGGCGTCTGATTCAGCGTCTGAACCAGAAATTCCAGCACCGATTTCATATAGCGCTCGTGGTCCTTGTAGGCCACCGGCTGCCCGGCCTTGTCGGCGGCGGCATTTCGCAGGGACCAGACATACACCAGATTCTTCTTTGTCATTTGCTCGCTCTCGCTCATTGGTTCAGGCACTGCGTCGATACACGTGCGCCCACAAAACAAGAACGAAGCAGGGGGCAGCCGATTTATCACCATGGCGCATTGATCATCGAGACATGGCAGGCGGCGCTAAATACTCGCTTCAGCGTTTCGTTTGTCATGGGTAAGGGTCTGTGTGCCACGACCCCCTATTCACTTTCCGGGAAGTATCTATGACCGACCCCAAGCGCGGTGCATTTCGCGAACTGCTCGCATTACTCAAGCCCTTTCGCACCATCGTGATTGTCTCGGTAACCCTGGGCATGGCCGGCGGCCTGGCCATTACCCTGTTGCTGGCCACTATCAACAACGCGCTGCACTCACAGACTGGCATGACCCAGGGAGTAGTCCTGACATTCGCCGCCCTGTGCCTGCTGGCTCTGACCAGCGCGATCGTTTCGGATATCGGTACCAACTACGTGGGTCAAAGGATCATTGCCGCTCTGCGCAAGGACCTCGGCGCCAAGGTGCTCTCGGCCCCCATCACACAGATCGAACGCTATCGCTCCCACCGCCTGATCCCGGTGCTGACCCACGACGTCGACACCATCAGCGACTTCTCCTTCGCCTTCACTCCTCTAGCCATCGCCACCACCGTAACCCTGGGCTGCCTGGGTTACCTGGCGTACCTGTCGGTACCGATGTTCCTGATGATGGTGGTGGCAATCATCATCGGCACCAGCGTGCAGCTGGTGGCCGGCGGCAAGGGTATCAGGGGCTTCGACGAGGCCCGTGACCATGAAGACGAACTGCAGCGCTACTACAACGCCATCGCCTCTGGCGCGAAGGAACTGCGAATCCATCGGCCCCGACGTTTCCGGATGAATACCCAGCGCATTCAGGAAACCGCGGACCGCATCAGTGATATCCAGGTGCGCTCGGTGAACACCTACATCCTGGCCAAGAGCTTCGGTTCAATGCTGTTCTTCGTGGTCATCGGCCTGGCCCTGGCCATGCAGGCCTACTACCCGAACCCGGACCCCGCAGTGATCACTGGCTTCGTGCTGGTGCTGCTGTACATGAAAGGCCCCCTGGAACACGTGGTTGGCTACCTGCCGATCATCGGCAAGGCAAAGATCGCCTTCGCCCGCATCAGCGAACTGTCTGAACGCTTCTCCTCTCCCGAGCCGCATCTGTTGATGGACGACAGCGAAGCGCCGCAGATGACAGTGCACAGCCTGGAGTTAAAAGGTGTGAGCTATAGCCCTCCGGCGGTTGAGGGCAGCGAACCGTTTCACCTGGGCCCGATCAACCTGAGTATCAAGCAAGGCGATATCGTCTTCATCGTTGGCGAGAACGGCTGCGGCAAGACCACCCTGATCAAGCTGCTGCTGGGCCTGTATCAACCCCAATCGGGGGAAATCCGTCTCAATGGCGAAACCGTGACCGACCGGGTTCGCGACGATTATCGACAACTGTTCACCACAGTGTTCGCCGACTACTACCTGTTCGATGACCTGGTCCAGGGCAGTGCCGGCAAGTCACTCGATGTCGCTGCCCAGTACCTCGACCGCCTGGAGATCGCCCATAAGGTCAGCGTCAAGGATGGCGCCTTCACCACCACTGACCTGTCCACTGGTCAGCGCAAGCGCCTGGCGCTGGTCAATGCCTGGCTTGAAGAGCGCCCGGTGTTGGTATTTGACGAGTGGGCTGCGGATCAAGACCCGGCCTTCCGGCGAATTTTCTATACCGAACTGCTGCCGGACCTCAAACGCTTGGGCAAGACCATCATCGTCATCAGCCACGACGATCGTTATTTCGACATCGCCGACCAACTGGTACGCCTGCGCGCTGGCAAGGTCGTGCAGGAGATGGAACCGGCGTAAATATTTCCGGTTTATGGCAACTGGTGCGTCATACAGATAGAACTGAGAATTAATACCATTAACAGTCACTACATTTGCCGGATCTATAAGAGCACATGAGCATGCCCGCACAACACCGACTGACCCCTCTGACGAAAGCACTGCTTCGCCAGGCGTTCTCGCCAAAAATGGCTTCCCGCACCCTGGGCCTGGCCCTGACCCTGCCCTTGATGGCTCAGGTCCAGGCCCAGGAGATCCATTTCAACATCGTCTCGCAGTCCATGTCTGCGGCCCTGCAGGAGTTCGGGCGCCAGGCCAATATGCAGGTGCTCTACAACCCTGACGATGTGCAAGGCAAGCGCAGCAACGCTCTCAGCGGCAGCTATTCGCCGGAGCGGGCCATCGCGGCGATGCTCAATGGCACGGGGGTGGCCTACACCCTCAAGGACAACTCGGTCACTATCCGCAACCATGGTGGCAACGGCTCGCTGGAACTGGGGACCAGCACCATCAGCGGCCAGGGCCTGGGCACCACCACCGAGGACACAGGTTCCTACACCACCGGGGCCATGCAGACCGCCAGCAAGCTGTCGCTGACGGCTCGGGAAACCCCGCAGTCGGTCACGGTCATCACCCGCCAGCGCATGGATGACCAGAACATGAGGTCCCTGGAGGATGTGCTCAAGGCCACCCCCGGCATTTCCATCACCAAGGACGGTCCGCAGCGGCCGACCTTCTACTCCCGTGGTTTTGCCGTCGAAAACCTGATGACCGACGGCTTGCCCAACGATTTGACCCACTACCTGAGCCGGGACATGAACTCCTCGGCTGACATGGCGATCTTCGACCATGTGGAAGTGGTGCGTGGCGCCACTGGGATGATGCAGGGCGCAGGTAACCCGTCGGCAGCGATCAACATGGTGCGCAAGCGCCCCACCGCCACACCGCGGGTCACCGTCACCGGCAGCGCCGGCAGCTGGGACGACTACCGCACCGAGATCGACGCCTCCAACGCCCTCAACGACAGCGGCACCCTGCGCGGCCGGGTGGTCGCCGCCTATCAGAGCAAGGGCAGCTTCCAGGACTTCGTCAGCAGTGAACGCAACGTGTTCTACGGCATCACCGAGGCCGACCTGAACGAAGACACTACCTTCACTTTTGGCGTCTCCAACCAGAGCGGCAGAAACAACACTTCCTGGGGTGGCCTGCCGGTTGCAGCCGACGGCAGCGACCTGCACCTCAAGCGCTCGACCTACCTGGGCAGCAAGTGGGAGTACTGGGATCAGAACAACACCACCGCGTTCAGCCGCCTGGAGTATCGCTTCGCCAACAGCTGGAAAATGCTCCTGTCCGCCAGCAAGAGCTGGTCGGACCTGAACATGCTCGGCTCCATTCCGGAACGCATGGGCGCCAACTACGATGAGTTCGGCCAGAACATCGGCCGCTACGACTACGAAGACCAGCAAAACAGCTACGACGGTTACGTCACCGGCCCCTTCTCGCTGTTCGGGCGCACCCATGAACTGGTGGTGGGTGCCAGCCGGCGCGACTTGACGTTCAAGGGCAAGGGCCTGCCCATCGACCTCGAGACCCATACCAACATCTACAAGCCCAGCGGCATTCCCAAACCGGACATGAGTGCCAACCCCTGGACACAGCGCCGTACCAGCCAGTTGGAAGGCACCTACGTCACCACCCGTCTGAGCATCACCGATGACCTGAAGCTGATCCTTGGCGGACGCCTGGACTGGTACGACTACGACGTGACCACCACCTGGAACGGCAAAGCCTCCGCCTCCAGCCTGCCCAACAAAGTGACACGGCACCTGACCCGCTATGCCGGAGCCATCTATGACCTGGACCAGAACCACTCGGTCTATGTCAGCTACACCGATATCTTCAAGCCACAGACCGAACTCGACGCCTCCAACGGCGCGCTCAAGCCCATCGAAGGCAAGAACTACGAACTGGGCATCAAGGGCGAGTACTTCGACGGCAAACTCAATGCCAGTGCGGCGATCTTCCGCATCGACCAGGAAAACCGCGCCAAGGTACTCAACCCCAACCAGTGCAACCCGGTGGGAAGCACCTGCTACGAAGCCGCGGGCCAGGTGCGCAGCGAAGGTATCGAACTGGAAATCAACGGCACCCTGGCCCCGGGCTGGGAACTAGGGGCGGGTTACACCTATGCCTCGGTCAAGTACACCAAGGACTCCAACGAAGCCAACGTCGGCCGCCTGTTCGACACCGATATCCCGCGCAGTGTGTTCAAGGCCTTCACCACCTACCAACTGCCTGGCGACCTGAACCGCTGGACCATTGGTGGCGGGATCTATGGCCAGAACACCATCTACAACAAAGGCACTAACGACTACCTGAGCACCTTCGACTACCGCATCGAACAGAAGTCCTACGCCCTGGTGGACCTGATGACCAGCTACAAGGCCTCGGAGAATGTGAACATCCGCCTCAACGTGAACAACCTCTTCGACAAGCGCTACTACCAGAGCATCGGCACCAACACCGACTACGGCACCAGCCTCTATGGCGACCCGCGCAATGCCATGGTCACGGTCAGTTGGTCTCTGTGAAACACCCCCTCCTGTAGGAGCCGGCTTGCCGGCGAAGGCGCCCTTGAGACTCGTGCGCATTCGCTGGCAAGCCAAATCCTGCAACGCGATGAATTCCCCTCCCCTCCCACATCCCCTTCCGTAGGAGCCGGCTTGCCGACGAAGGCGCCCGCAAGTCATGCAGCGCCCCGGGTGACGTCTTCGCTGGCAAGCCAGCTCCTACAGCAGTCAGGTACACGGCGCAGATCCCCGTAGGAGCCGGCTTGCCGGCGAAAGGGCCCGCAAGTCATGCAGCGCCCCGGGTGACGCCTTCGCTGGCAAGCCAGCTCCTACAGCAGTCGGATACACGGTGCAGATCCCCGTAGGAGCCGGCTTGCCGGCGAAGAGGCCCGCAAGTCATGCAGCGCCCTGGGTGACGCCTTCGCTGGCAAGCCAGCTCCTACAGCAGGCAGATAGACCGTGCAGATCCCCGTAGGAACCGGCTTGCCGACGAAGGCGCCCGCAAGTCATGCAGCGCCCCGGGTGACGCCTTCGCTGGCAAGCCAGCTCCTACAGAGCGAGGGCGAGCCGTTGATTTGCTTATGACGAAAACGACAAAGGCCTGGACCGTTGCCGGTCCAGGCCTTTGTCGGTGACTCAGTTCAAGCAGGTCAGCAACTGCTCTGTGAAGCTCTCCAGCAAGGCTCGGCTGTCCACCATGGCTTCATGGCGGGCTTCGATACGGTATGAAGCGGCTATCTCGCCACCCTGCACCTCGCGACCCATGGCCTGCTCCATGACCTGGATCCGCTCCCGGGCATAATCGCTGGACCACCACAGCCGCGGCGCAACCTGCAACGGACGGTAGGCATAGGCCGCAGACAAGGCACTCAAGTCATTGAACACGGCGCTGACCAGCGAGGCGTCAAACTCGGCCTTGAACAGCCCCACCACCCGATCCAGCTCGCCGGGAGCCAGGGGGATATTGCCAGCCACCCAGCCATGGATGCTCTGCCAGTCGAGCTCGGCTTCGCGCCTCAAGCGGCTCTCGATCATCTGCGCACTGCCCGGGAACTGCTGGCAGAGCTTGTCGACGATCGCCCGCCACTCGGACTCGGCCGTCACAGTGACGGGCATCTCCTGCGTCTGGACCTGATCGTCCCCGGCGCCCTGAGGCGGTGTCGGGTCGAGCAGGCCAAGGAAACGCACCGTCTCTCCCGCCGCCTCCAGTTCACTGGCCACGTCCATGGCAATGGACCCGCCCAGGGACCAGCCTGCCAGGTAGTAAGGACCTGTCGGCTGCACCTGGCGGATGCTGGCGACATAGCGCTGAATCATGGCCAGCCATGAAACCTCGCTCCAGTCGGCTTGCAGGTAGGCCTGATGCAGCACGCCATACACCGTGCAATGGTCGCGCAACTGCGCCGCCAACGGCAGGTAGCCATATACGCTGCCCCCCGCCGGGTGGAAGCAGAACAGCGGTTGGCCGGCGCCGCCCAGGGCGACGACGTTCTGCGCGCTGTCAGCCTGGCCAACGGCGATCGCACCAGCCAGTTGCCCCACAGTCGGCGCCGCGAACAGGGCATTGATGCTCAGTTGCACAGCCAGTGCCTGGTTGATGGCGCCGATCAGGCGCAAGGCATCCAGGGAGTGGCCGCCCAGTTCGAAGAAGTTGTCGTCCAGGCCCACCTGTTCGATGTCCAGCACCTGGCTCCAGAGGGCGGCGACCTGCTGTTCCAGTTCGCTCTGCGGAGCATTGTAGGCTTGCTGCAACTGACTAGCCTCGGCTTTAGGCAGGGCCTTGCGGTCCAGCTTGCCGTTGGGGCTCAACGGCAGCGCTTCGAGGAACAGCAGGTGCGCCGGCAGCATGTAGTCCGGCAGCACCTCCTTGAGAGCCCCCTTCAATTGCTCGCGCAATTGCGCCTGGGCCTCGGGCGTATCGGCCGCCACCTGCGCGGCTGGCACGACGTAAGCCACCAGTTGCGGCCCGCTCGCACCGTCCTGGGCCAGCACAATTGCCTCGCGTACTTGAGCCAGCTCCAGCAACCGCGCTTCTATCTCGCCCATTTCGATGCGGAAACCGCGGATCTTCACCTGGTGGTCGATGCGCCCGGCGTACTCGATCACGCCTTCGGCGTCATAACGGGCCAGGTCGCCGGTGCGGTACAGACGACCGCCATCGGTGTTGAACGGATCGGGAATGAAACGCTCGGCGGTCAGGCCTGGGCGGTCGTGGTAACCCCGGGCCAGCAGGTCGCCGCCAATCATCAGCTCACCCATCACACCGTTGAGCGGCAGGTTGCCGCTGTTGTCCAGCAAGTAGATAGAGCGGCCCGGCAGGGCCTTGCCCAGTGGAATCACCGCCGGCATCGGCTGAGCACCATTCAGGTAGGCGCCGCAATCATGGGTCGTGGCACTCACGGTGGCTTCGGTAGGCCCGTAGGTGTTGAGCAGGCAGACCTGATCCAGGCCGGCCTGTTTCCACGCCGCCACGCCTTCCGCCGGCATGGCCTCGCCCCCCAGGTTGAGCTGACGCAGGCGGCCAAAGTCCCGTGGCCCCTTGGCGGCGAAGTCCTTGCCCAGCATGAACCAGTAGGCGGTGCTCAAGTCGACGATGCTGATGCCCTGCTCGATCAGCTCGCGGTAGAAGGTTTCGCTGTCCCACAACGCCTTGCCGCGGATCACCACCGACGCACCACAGATCAGCGCCGGGTACAGCTGTTCGACAAAGGCGTCGAAGTTGAAGGTAGAGAACTGCAAGCCACGGTCGGCAGCCGTCATGTTGAAATGGCTGGCGGTGGCCCGTGCGTGCTGGCTCAGGGCATTGTGGGTGATGCCTACGCCCTTGGGCCGGCCGGTGGAACCGGAGGTGTACATCACGTAGGCCAGGTTTTCTGCACTGCTGCGTTCTGGCGGGTTGCCCTGCGCCATACCGGCCAGCCAGACGGGAGCCTGGTCCAGGCACAGGTACGGCACCGCGAGGCCATCCTGCAAACGCTCCAGCAGCGGCGACTGGGTCAGCAGCAACTGGATGCCGCTGTCCTGCATCATGTAGTGCAGGCGCTCCTGAGGGTATTCAGGGTCCAGCGGCACGTAGGCGCCGCCAGCCTTGAGCACCGCCAGCAGGCCAACAATCATGTCCAGCCCACGCTCCACGGCAATGCCGACCCGCACGTCCGGGCCCACGCCTTGCTCGATCAGCTTGTGGGCCAACTGGTTGGCCCGCTGGTTGAACTGGCCGTAGCTCAGTTGCTCACCGGCACACAATAGCGCCACGGCATCCGGCGTGCGTGCGGCCTGGGCTTCGATCAACTGGTGGATATTCAGGTCCCGACCCACTTGCCCGGCCGCCCGGCGGGATGCTTGTTCAACGGCCATCCGTTGCCCATCGCTGAGCAGCGAGAGGTCCCCCAGGCACTGCCGGGGGTTGCCGATCATGGCCAGCAGCAGCTGTTGCAGGCCCTCGGCCAACTGCTGGATCGCGGCGGCACTGAAGTGCTGGCACGAATAGCTGTAGTCGAACGACAGGCGCTCAGCGACGAACACCGACAGGGTCAGCGGGTAGTTGGTCTGCTCATGATTGCCTACCGCGCCAAATTGCAGCTGTGCCGGCGAGCCTTTTTCCAGGGCTTCGGACACCGGGTAGTTCTCGAACACCAGGATGTTGTCGAACAGCGCCTCGCCCCCCAGGCCGGCCCAACGCTGCACGTCGTACAGCGGCGTGTGTTCGAAGTCACGCAGGGCCAGGTTGCGTTCCTGCACCGCCTGCAACCAGTCGCTGACCGACATCTGCGGACGTGGCGCGGCCACCACCGGCAAGGTGTTGATGAACAGCCCGATCTGCTGCTCCACCCCCTTGAGTTCTGCCGGCCGGCCAGACACGGTGGCACCGAACACCACAGTGTCCTGCCCGGTGCAGCGTTGCAGCAGCAACAGCCAGGCGGCTTGCACCAGGGTGTTGACCGTAACTTTCTGCTGTCGGGCAAACTCGCCCAGGCTGCGGGTCTGAGCCTCGTCGAGGGTGCAGCCGTGGCTGCCATGGCCCTCCTCCAGCGGCGCGCGTGCACCGCCAGCAATGGCCTGGGCCAGACGGGTCGGCTCATCCAACCCCTGCAGTTGCTGTTTCCAGAAATGTTCACTGAGGGTGGCGTCCTGGCGTTGCAGCCAGGCGATGTAGTCGCGGTAGCGCCCGGTCAGGTGCTGCGGCAATTGACCGGCATAACGTTGCAGTACTTCACCGAGCAACTGCGAGTTGCTCCAGCCGTCCATCAGGATGTGGTGGTTGGTGTAGATCAGGTGGTAGCGCTGCTCGCCAGTGCGCACCAGGGTCAGGCGCAGCAGGGGCGCAGCGGCCAGATCGAAGCCCCGTTGACGCTCGGCCGCAGCCAGGGCGTCCAGGGCTTGCGGGGTCTGCTCTGGCGAGCGCCAGTCGTGCTCGGCACACTCCAGGCTGACCTGCTTGTACACCACCTGGATCGGCGCCGGCAGTTCGCCCTGCCAGAGGAAACCGCTGCGCAGGATGTCATGGCGCTCGATGGTTGCCTGCCAGGCCTGGCGGAAGCGCTCGGGATCGAGCCCGTCCACATCTACCCGCAGCTGGTTGATGTAGTCGCCGCCCTCCTCTTGATACAGGGTGTGGAACAGCATGCCTTGCTGCATCGGCGACAGCGGGTAAAGGTCTTCGACCTGGGCCAGGGCCAGCGGCAAGCGGTCCAACTGCTGCTGGTTCAGGCCGGCCAGCGGGAAGTCCGACGGGGTGGCGCCACGGTGCTCGGACTGGCTGCAGTGTTCGATCAGGGCCTGGAGCTCCTGGGCATACTCGTCTGCCAGGCGCTGGATGGTGGCGGTATCGAACATCGCCCGGCTGAAGTTCCAGCCCAGGCTCAGCTCACCGCCATAGACCTGACCGTTGAGGGTCAGCCAGTTGCCCAGGGGGGCGTGCAGGCTCTGGTCGTCGCCCTTGGCCTCATTGGCCGGGGCAAACCATGCCTGCTGGTCATCGAAGCTGCCGTCGAACTGCCCCAGGTAGTTGAAGGTGATGCGTGGTACGGCCAGTGCGGCGAGGGCTGCCTGGGCTTGAGCATCCCCCAGGTAGCGCAGGGCACCGAAGCCGATGCCCTTGTCGGGCACGGCACGCAGCTGTTCCTTGATGAACTTGATCGAGTCGGCCAGGGCCGGCTGCGGCGTCAGCTTCACCGGGAACACGCTGGTGAACCAGCCCACGGTGCGGCTCAGGTCGATGCTGTCGAACAGCTCTTCACGGCCGTGGCCTTCCAGTTGCACCAGGGCGCTGCTGTCGCCGGTCCAGCGGGTGATGACTCGGGCCAGGGCGGTCAGCAGCAGGTCGTTGATCTGGGTGCGATAGGCTGCCGGCGCATCCTGCAACAGGCGCTGGGTATCACCCTTGCTCAGCCGGGTTTCGACACTGGTCGCGTGCTGGTTCTGCAATCCGTCATGATCGTGGTCGCAGGGCAGGTTTGACTCGACACCCTGCAGCTGCGTCTGCCAGTAACCCAGCTCCTGCTGCAGCGCTGTGCTGCTGGCATAGGCTTGCAGCTGCCCGGCCCAGGCCTGGGTCGAGCTGGACTTGGCCGGCAGTGCCTGATTGCCCAACAGGGCTTGCAGATCCTCCAGGAGAATCCGCCAGGACACCCCATCCACCACCAGGTGATGAACGATCAGCAACAGGCGCTGGCTCTGGTCGGCCAGGGTGAACAACACGGCCCGCAGCAACGGCCCCTCTTGCAGGTTGAGACTGCGCTGGGCCTGCTCGGCAAACTGTTGCAACGCCTGGGCGTCGGCGACATTGGCCTGCCACAGCAGTTGCACCGGCTCATCGGCATCGGCAAAGGCTGCGCTCCACGTTTCCTGATGTTCGGTAAAGCGCAGGCGCAGGGCATCGTGCTGCACCGTCAGGGCCTGCAAGGCGCTTTCCAGGGTCTGGGCTTGCAGCGCCTGTAGCGGTTTGAGCAGCACCGACTGGTTCCAGTGATGACGCTCCGGCACCGGTGTATCGAAGAACCACTGCTGGATCGGCAGCAGCGGCATTTGCCCACGCACCGGGCCCTGGTCGATCTGCAAACCGCCCTCGCCCTGCTCCGCCACCGTGGCCAGCCCCTGCACCGTCTGGTGCTGGAACAGGTCCTTGGGGGTGAAGCGGATACCGGCCTGCCGCGCCCGGCTGACCACCTGGATCGAGATGATCGAGTCGCCGCCCAGCTCGAAGAAGTTGTCGGTGACGCCCACCTGCTCAAGCTTCAGCACATCGGCCCAGATCGCCGCGATCTGTTGCTCCAGATCGTTCTGCGGCGCCACATAAGTCTGCTGCATCAGCTGCGCATCGACTTTCGGCAGCGACTTGCGGTCCAGCTTGCCGTTCGGCGTCAGCGGCAGCGCTTCGAGGAACAGCAGGTAGGTCGGCACCATGTAGTCCGGCAGGCTCTCGCGCAGGCGCGCCTTGATGCTCTCGCGCAACTGCGCCTGGCGCTCGTTGCTCGACGCCACCTCGGCGTCCACCGGCACGATGTAGCCCACCAGCTGCTGGCCGCTCGGCCCTGGCTGGGCGATCACCGCCACTTCCAGCACCGGGTCCTGCTCCAGCAGCCGCGCTTCGATCTCGCCCAGCTCGATACGGAAGCCCCGTACCTTCACCTGATGGTCAACACGGCCCACATATTCCACCAGGCCGTCGGTACGGTAGCGGGTCAGGTCGCCGCTGCGGTACAACCGGGCGCCGGTGGTGCTGTAGGGGTCAGGGATAAAACGCTCGGCCGTCAGCCCAGGTCGATCCAGGTAACCCCGGGCCACGCCCAGGCCACCCAGGTACAGCTCGCCCGCCACGCCCACCGGCAACAGGTTGAGGTTGGCATCGGCCACATAGGCGCTGCGATTGCCGACGATATTGCCGATAGGCGCGTAGGCCGCATCACAGGGATCACCCGCCTTAGCCTTCCAGATCAACGGGGTAACCACCGTCTCGGTCGGGCCATAACCGTTGAAGATGTACTTGGGACGCAGCACCCGCCACGCCAAGTCGTAACTGGCCTGGGGCACGGCATCGCCGCCGAAGCAGTAGACCCGCACCGCCGGCGGATTGCCGTCGCGCTCGGCGTGCACCGCCAGTTGCTGCAGGTACACCGGCGGGAACACACCCACGGTGACGCCGTAGCGGTGCATCTGTTCGTAGGTGAACTCCGGCGACCACAAGCTATCGTCGCGGATCAGCACGCTGGCGCCGTAGATCAGTGGGTGCATCCAGCCTTCGTGGGAGCCGTCGAAGGCGAAGGACATGAAGTGCAGCTCGCAATCCGCCGGGCTCATTTCATAACGCTCGCCGGTGGCCAGGCTGTGCATGGCCAGCGGACCATGGGACACCGCCACGCCCTTGGGCAAGCCGGTGGAACCGGAGGTGTAGATCACGTAGGCGAGGTTTTCCTCGGCCAGGGCTACCTCGGGGCTGGTCACCGGATAGGCTGCAAAATCCGCCGCGCCTTCGACGCTGAGGGTCGGCAAACCGTCCGGGATCGGCAAGCGGTCCAGCAGATGGTTCTGGGTCAACAGCAGCCAGGCGCCGCTGTCTTGCATCATGTAGCGCAGGCGGTCCTGGGGGTATTCGATATCCAGCGGCACATAGACCCCACCGGCCTTGAGCACGGCCAGGAAGGCCACCATGATTTCCGCACAGCGCGGCATGGCGATGGCCACCCGCACCTCCGGGCCAACGCCCAGTTCGATCAGCTTGTGCGCCAGTTGGTTGGCTTGCGTATCCAGCTCGCGGTAGCTCAGGCGCTGCTCGGCGAAGAACACTGCCGGCGCATCCGGGGCCTTGGCCGCCTGATCGGCAAACAGCTGGTGGACAAAACGGTGAGTCGGGTAGACCACATCGGTGTGGTCCCACTCCTGACGAATGCGCCGCTGCTCGTCCCGAGTCAGCAATGGCAACTCACCCAGGCCGGTTTGCGCATGCTCCATCAGGCTCAGCAACAGGCCCTGCAAGTGCCCGCCCAACTGCACCATCGAAGGTTCAGAGAAGGATTCACGGGCATAAATGAACTCGAACGACAGGCTCGCCCCCAAGTTGACCGCAACCGTCAGTGGGTAGTTGGTCTGCTCGTGGTTGCCCACCGCGCCAAAGCGCAGTTGCGCCGGGGCGCCTTTTTCCAGGGCCTCTGACACCGGGTAGTTCTCGAACACCAGGATGTTGTCGAACAGCGCGTCCCCGCCCAGCCCGGCCCAGCGCTGCACTTCGTACAGCGGCGTGTATTCATAGTCACGCAGCGCCAGGTTGCGGTTCTGTACCGCCTGCAGCCACTGGCTCACGGTCATGTCCGGGCGTGGCGTGGCCACCACCGGCAAGGTGTTGATGAACAGGCCTACCTGCTGCTCGATGCCCTTGAGCTCAGCGGGGCGCCCCGCCACCGTGGCGCCGAACACCACGCTTTCCTGCCCGGTGCAACGTTGCAGCAACAGCAGCCACGCCGCCTGCACCAGGGTATTGACCGTGACCTTCTGCTGCCGGGCAAATTCGCCAAGGCGTGCCGTCTGTGCCAGGTCCAGCTCGCGATGATGCTTGCCGTGGCCGGTGCCAGCCGGAATCTCCGCGACCCGGGACAGCGCCTGGGTCAGGCGGGTCGGTTCATCCAGCGTCTGCAGCTGTTCTTTCCAGAAGCTTTCACAGGCCTGGGCATCCTGGCGTTGCAGCCAGGCGATGTAGTCCCGGTAACGGCCCGGCGCGTGGCTCGGCAGTTGACCGGCATAGCGCTGCAGCACCTCACCGAGCAGCTGCGAGTTGCTCCAGCCGTCCATCAGGATGTGATGGTTGGTGTAGATCAGGTGGTAGCGCTGCTCGTCGATACGCACCAGGGTCAGGCGCAACAAGGGCACCGCATCCAGCTCGAAGCCACGCTGGCGCTCGGCGGTGGCCAGGGTGTCCAGGGCCTCCTGCTGCTGTGGCTGGCTGCGCCAGTCATGCAGGGTGCAATCCAGGGCAATGTGCTTGTGCACCACTTGCAGCGGCGTCGACACCTCGCCCTGCCAGATAAAGCCGGTGCGCAGGATGTCATGCCGATCGATGGCCGCCTGCCAGGCCTGCTGGAAGCGCAGCGGATCGAGGCCGTCCACGTCCACCCGCAGTTGATTGATGTAGTCGCCCGCCGCCTGCTCATAGAGGGTATGGAACAGCATGCCCTGCTGCATGGGCGACAGGGGGTAGAGGTCTTCGACCGAGGCCATCGACACCGGCAGACGATCCAGTTGCTGCTGGGTCAGGCCCGCCAGCGGGAAGTCCGACGGGGTCGCGCCCGCCTGCTGCGGTGCGCAGCAATGCGCCACCAGCGCCTTGAGCTCCTCGGTATAGTCGTCGGCCAGCCGCTGCACGGTGGCGGTATCGAACATCTGCTGGCTGAAGGTCCAGTTCAGGCTCAACTCGCCGCCATAGACCTGGCCATCCAGGCTCAGCCAGTTGCTCAGCGGGGCCAGTGGGCTCTGATCGTCGCCCTTGGCTTCACCGCTGGGTTTGAACAGGGAATCCTGCTCGTCGAAACTGCCGTCGAACTGGCCCAGGTAGTTGAAGGTAATACGCGGCACGGCCAGGGCTGCCAGGGCCTGCTGCGCCTGAGCATCCCCCAGGTAACGCAGGGCGCCAAAACCGATGCCCTTGTTCGGCACCGCCCGCAGTTGTTCCTTGATGAACTTGATCGAGTCGGCCAGGGACGCCTGGGGCGTGAGCTTCACCGGGAACATGCTGGTGAACCAACCCACGGTGCGGGTCAGGTCGATGCTGTCGAACAGGTCTTCGCGGCCGTGGCCTTCCAGTTGCACCAGGGCACTGGCTTCGCCGGTCCAGCGGGTGATGACCCGGGCCAGGGCGGTCAGCAGCAAATCGTTGATCTGGGTGCGGTAGGCCGCCGGGGCGTCCTGCAGCAGGCGCTGGGTATGGGCCTTGTCCAGGCGTGAGCTCAGGTTGCTGGCGTGCTGGTTCTGCAACTCGGTGACCGGGCGATCCTGCGGCAGGTTCGACTCGACGCCCTGCAACTGAGCCTGCCAGTACTTGAGTTCTTCCTGCAGCGCTGCACCTTGGGCATAGGTCTGCATCTGCTCGGCCCAGGCCTGGGTCGAGCTGGTCTTGGCCGGCAACGCCAGGGTCTGGCCGGCGCTGAGTTGAGTGTGGGCCAGTTGCAGATCCTCCAGCAGGATCCGCCAGGACACGCCGTCCACCACCAGGTGGTGGATCACCAGCAACAGACGCTGGCTGCCGTCCTCCAGGCTGAACAGCACGGCCCGCAGCAGCGGCCCGTCCTGCAGGTTCAGGCTGCGCTGCGCCTCGATCGCCGACTGCTCCATGGCCTGGGCACTATCCACCGCAACCTGCCAGAGCAGCTCCGGCCGCTGGCTGGCATCGGCAAAACGCGCCGACCAGCCATCAGCCTCCTGGCGGAACTGCAACCGCAAGGCGTCATGCTGCACCCGCAGCGCCTGCAAGGCGCTCTCTACCACTTCGGCGCGCAGCGGCTGAGACGGCTTGAGCAGCACTGACTGGTTCCAGTGATGGCGTTCGCTCATGGGCAGCTCGAAGAACCACTGCTGCACCGGCAGCAGCGCAGTCGCGCCATGCACCGGGCCCTGGTCGATCTGCACCCCGCCTTCACCCTGCTCGGCCACTGCCGCCAGCCCCTGTACCGTCTGGTACTGGAACAGATCCCGCGGGGTGAAGCGGATACCGGCCTGCCGCGCGCGGCTGACCACCTGGATCGAGATGATCGAGTCGCCACCCAGTTCGAAGAAGTTGTCGGTCGCCCCCACCTGCTCCAGCTTGAGCACATCGGCCCAGATCGCCGCGATCTGCTGTTCCAGCTCGCTCTGCGGCGCCACATAGACCTGCTGCATCTGCTGGGCATCGACCTTGGGCAGGGCCTTGCGGTCGAGCTTGCCGTTGGGGGTCAGGGGCAATGCTTCGAGGAACAGCAAGTACGCCGGCACCATGTAGTCCGGCACATGCTCCTTGAGTGCACTCTTGATGTTCTCGCGCAGGGTGGCCTGGGCATCCCCGGCGACGGCCATTGCCGCGTCGCTCGGCACAATGTAGGCCACCAGTTGCTGGCCGTTGTCACCCTCGTGGGCCAGGACGAAAGCCTCGCGCACCGCCGCTTGCTGCACCAGCCGCGCTTCGATTTCCCCCAGCTCGATACGGAAGCCGCGGATCTTCACCTGATGGTCGATGCGACCGATGTACTCGATCACCCCATCGGCGCGATAGCGGGTCAGGTCGCCGGTGCGATACACCCGGCCACCGTCGCTGGAGAACGGATTGGGCACGAACTTCTCGGCGGTCAACGCCGGGCGTGCCAGGTAGCCACGGGTGACCCCGGCACCGGCCAGGTACAGCTCGCCGGCACTGCCCACCGGCACCGGTTGCAGGTCCGGGCTGAGGATGTAGCTCTGGGTATTGCTGATGGCCCGGCCGATATTCGCCTGCCCTCCCGCCTCGCGCCGGGTGTAGGTCGAGTAGGTGGTGTCTTCCGATGGGCCATACAGGTCGTAGACATGCACCAGCCCCGGCTGTTGGTAGAGGCTGTCCACCAGGGCCTGTTTCAGCGGCTCACCCGCCAGGTTGATGATCCGTACGCTGGGCGGAATCTGCCCGCTGCGCTGCAGCGCGGCAATCGCCGACGGCACGGTGTTGATCAAGCGCACCCGGTCGCGGTCTGCCAGCTCCGGCAGCTCAAGGGCGTTGCGGGCCAGGACGATGGAGCCGCCGCTGGACAGGGTGACAAACAGCTCCCACACCGACAGGTCGAAGCAGATCGAAGTCGAGGCCAGCACCCCTTGCAGGTCTTCAGTGCTGTACACCCGATTCGACCAGTCGATCAGCGCCAGCACGTTGCGATGGGCAATCGCCACGCCCTTGGGCAGGCCGGTGGAACCGGAGGTGTAGATCACATAGGCCAGATTGTCCGGAGTCGCGCGTGGCGCCGGGTCGTCTGTCGAGTAGCCATCCAGCCAGCCCGGCTGGGCATCCAGTTGCAGGGTCTGCAGGGATTCCACGGACGGCAGCAGCGACAGCAAGGCGCTTTCGGTCAGCAGGATCTGCGCCTGACTGTCGCGCAGCATGTGCTCCAGGCGATCCTGTGGATAGTCCGGGTCCAGGGGCACATAGGCGCCACCGGCCTTGAGCACCGCCAGCAGCGCCACGACCATTTCCGGGGTGCGCTGCAAGGCCACGCCGACCCGCACTTCAGGCCCCACGCCCAGCTCGATCAGCTTGTGCGCCAGGCGGTTGGCCCGGGCATTGAGTTCCCGGTAGCTCAGGCGTTGGCCGGCGAACAGCAGGGCTTCGGCCTCCGGGGTTTTCAGTGCTTGTGCTTCCACCAACTGCTGCACGCAACCATCGCTGGGGAACTCACCGGTGGCCGGGGTCCACTCGTGCAGCAACTGGTGCTGCTCGGCAGCGCCCAGCAGCGGCAGGTCTCCCAGACGCTGGCGCGGCTGCTGGACGATGCCCTGCAGCAACTGCACCCAGGACTGGGCCAGACGCTCGATGGTGGAGGCCTCGAACAGGTCGGTGGCGTAGGTCAGGGAGGCCCAGAGACCATCCTCGGATTCGAAGGTATCCAGGGTCAGGTCGAACTGCGCGGCACGCCCCTGCCAACTCAGGGTCTCGATGCTGAGGTCGTCCAGACGCTGGCTCTGCCCACCTTTCTTGACCGCGGTCTGGTGGTTGAACATCGCCTGGAACAGCGGGCTGTGGCTCAGGCTGCGCTCGGGGCGCAGGGCTTCCACCAACTGTTCGAAAGGCAAGTCCTGGTGGGACTGAGCCATCAGCGCGGTCTGCTTGACCTGCTGCAGGAAATCATTGAAGCCCAGCTGCCCGTCGACCTCGGCCTTGAACACCTGGGTATTGACGAAGAAGCCGATCAGGCGCTCGGTCTCCACCCGGTTGCGGTTGGCGGTCGGCACGCCGACGCGGATGTCCGCCTGGCCGCTGTAACGGTGCAACAGCACCTGGAACGAGGCCAGCAGCAACATGAACAGGGTTGCCCCTTCACGCTGGGCCAATTGCTTGAGGCCCAGGCGCAGCTCTTCCGGCAAGGGAATATCCAACAGCGCCCCCCGATAGCTCTGGATCGCCGGGCGCGAGTGGTCCAGCGGCAGCATCAGCAAGGGTTGCTCCCCGGCCAGTTGCTCCAGCCAGTAGCCCAGTTGCCGCTCACGCTCGCCGGCATCCATCCACTGGCGCTGCCAGTTGGCATAGTCGGCGTATTGAATCGGCAAGTCCGGCAGGTTGACGGTGCGTCCCAGGCGGTAGCCGGCATAGAGCTGGATCAGCTCGTCGACCATCACCCCCATCGACCAGCCATCGGAAACGATGTGGTGCTGGGTCAGGACCAGCACATGCTCGTCTGCTGCCACCCGCAGCAATTTGGCCCGCAGCAGCGGGCCATTGCGCAGATCGAAGGGCGGCTGGCTCTTGCTGTCGGTCAGGGCATGGACCTGGGCCTCATAGGACAGGCCGCCGGCGTGCAGTTCGATGACCTCGATGTCCAGCGGCGCCGGTGGATGGACCACCTGCACCGCCGTGCCATCTTCTTCGGAAAAGGTAGTGCGCAGGGTTTCATGCCGGGCAATCAGGGTATCGAATGCATGGCGCAGCGCGTCGAGGGCCAGTTCTCCGGTCAAGCGCAGCGCCGTGGTGATGTGGTAGGCGGTGCTGTCGGGTTCCAGTTGCCAAAGGAACCACTGGCTTTCCTGGGTATAGGAGAGAACCGGCGCCTCGTCGGCGCCGCGGCTGCAGATAGGAGCGATACCAAAGAGGTTGATGCCCTTTTCTTTAAGCAAAATCGCCAGGGCTCTTCTTTCCTTGGAAGAAAGCGTGCCTACCGAGTCGATTAAAGCTTGCATGTACTACCTCGCCTAAGAAATTATTTTTTCAAGATCATCGGGAGATAAACGTTTGAGGGCCTCCAAAGATTTAGCCAATTCGTCCTGCAGCGAAGAAGTTGTCTGCCGCAGGGCCTGAACCTTCTCGACAAAGGCCGCGAGGCTCTCCGCGCCGAATAACGACTTGATGGGAATATCCACGCCGAACTGCTGCTTGACCCGGGTCACCACCTGAGCCACCAGCAGGGAGTGGCCGCCCAGCTCGAAGAAGTTGTCGCTCATGCCCACCCGATCCAGCTTCAGCACATCGGCCCAGATCGCCGCGACCTGCTGCTCCAGCTCGCTCTGCGGCGCCACGTAGACCTGCTGCATCTGCTGGGCGTCGACCTTGGGCAGGGCCTTGCGATCGAGCTTGCCGTTGGGGGTCAGCGGCAACGCTTCGAGGAACAGCAGGTAGGCCGGCACCATGTAGTCCGGCAGGTGTTCCTTGAGTGCAGTCTTGAGACTGTCACGCAGGGCGGCCTGGGCCTCGACGGTCGGGGTGGCCTCGCTCGGCACGATATAGGCCACCAGCTGCTGGCCATTCTCGCCGTCATGGGCCAGGACGAAGGCTTCACGCACCGCCGCCTGCTGCACCAGCCGCGCTTCGATTTCCCCCAGTTCGATACGGAAGCCGCGGACCTTCACCTGATGGTCGATACGGCCGATGTACTCGATCACCCCATCGGCGCGGTAACGGGTCAGGTCGCCGCTGCGATACACCCGGCCACCGTCGCTGGAGAACGGATTGGGCACGAACTTCTCGGCGGTCAACGCCGGGCGTGCCAGGTAGCCACGGGTGACCCCGGCACCGGCCAGGTACAGCTCGCCGGCACTGCCCACCGGCACCGGTTGCAGGTCCGGGCTGAGGATGTAGCTCTGGGTGTTGCTGATGGCCCGGCCGATATTCGCCTGCCCTCCCGCCTCGCGCCGGGTGTAGGTCGAGTAGGTGGTGTCTTCCGAAGGGCCATACAGGTCGTAGACATGCACCAGCCCGGGCTGCTGATACAGGCTATCCACCAGGGCCTGTTTCAGCGGCTCACCCGCCAGGTTGATGATCCGTACGCTGGGCGGAATCTGCCCGCTGCGCTGCAGCGCCGCAATCGCCGAGGGCACGGTGTTGATCAAGCGCACCCGGTCGCGGTCTGCCAGCTCCGGCAGCTCAAGGGCGTTGCGGGCCAGGACGATGGAGCCGCCGCTGGACAGGGTGACAAACAGCTCCCACACCGACAGGTCGAAGCAGATCGAAGTCGAGGCCAGCACCCCTTGCAGGTCTTCAGTGCTGTACACCCGATTCGACCAGTCGATCAGCGCCAGCACGTTGCGATGGGCAATCGCCACGCCCTTGGGCAGGCCGGTGGAACCGGAGGTGTAGATCACATAGGCCAGATTGTCCGGAGTCGCGCGTGGCGCCGGGTCGTCTGTCGAGTAGCCATCCAGCCAGCCCGGCTGGGCATCCAGTTGCAGGGTCTGCAGGGATTCCACGGACGGCAGCAGCGACAGCAAGGCGCTTTCGGTCAGCAGGATCTGCGCCTGACTGTCGCGCAGCATGTGCTCCAGGCGATCCTGTGGATAGTCCGGGTCCAGGGGCACATAGGCGCCACCGGCCTTGAGCACCGCCAGCAGCGCCACGACCATTTCCGGGGTGCGCTGCAAGGCCACGCCGACCCGCACTTCAGGCCCCACGCCCAGCTCGATCAGCTTGTGCGCCAGACGGTTGGCCCGGGCATTGAGTTCCCGGTAGCTCAGGCTCTGGCCGGCAAACAGCAGGGCTTCGGCGTCGGGAGTTTTCTGTACCTGGGCTTGCACCCACTGGTGTACAGAGTGCTCGCCGACACACTCGCCGGTGGCCGGGGTCCACTCGTGCAGCAGCCGGTTCTGCTCGGCAGCCCCTAGCAGCGGCAGGTCCCCCAGGCGCTGGTGCGGTTGCTGGACAATGCCCTGCAGCAGTTGCACCCAGGACTGGGCCAGGCGCTCGATGGTGGACGCCTCGAACAGGTCGGTGGCGTAAGTCAGGGAGGCCCAGAGGCGCTCCTCGGATTCGAAGGTGTCCAGGGTCAGGTCGAACTGGGTGCTGCTTTCCTCGCCACTGAGCATCTGCACCTGCAGCCCGGGAATCTCCAGGGCACCGGCGCCTTGGCGGGCGGCGGCCTGGTGGTTGAACATCACCTGGAACAACGGGCTGTAGCTCAGGCTGCGCTCGGGCTTGAGGGCTTCCACCAGTTGTTCGAAGGGCAGGTCCTGATGCTCCTGGGCATCCAGGGCGCAGCCTTTGACCTGACGCAGAAAGTCGCTAAAGCTCAGTTGCCCGTCGACCTCGGCCTTGAGCACCTGAGTATTGACGAAAAAGCCGATCAGACGCTCGGTCTCGACCCGGTTGCGGTTGGCAGTCGGCACCCCGACGCGGATGTCCGCCTGGCCACTGTAGCGATGCAGCAGTGCCTGGAACGAGGCCAGCAACAGCATGAACAGCGTGACCCCTTCGCGCTGGGCCAGCTGTTTCAGGGCTCCCGGCAAGGCGCCCTCCAGGCTGATGCCATGGCGCGCGCCTTTGTGGCTTTGCTGCAACGGCCGCGGATGATCCAGGGGCAGGTCCAGGACCTGGGCGCCGCCTTCCAGTTGCTGCAACCAGTAATCCAGCTGCCGCTCGCGCTCACCGGCCTCCATCCATTGCCGTTGCCAGGCCGCGTAGTCCGCGTACTGCACCGCCAGCGCCGGCAACTCGGCCTGCTGCCCCTGGCTATGGGCGCCGTAGAGCCGGATCAGTTCCTCCACCATCAACTGCATCGACCAGCCATCGGAAACGATGTGGTGCTGGACCAGCACCAGTACATGCTCGTCCGCTGCCAGGCGCACCAGGGTGGCCCGCAGCAACGGTCCCTGGCGCAGGTCGAACGGCTGACGTACCTGGGTGTCGATGACCTGCTTGATCAAGTCATCGGTGTTGCCGGCCTCCACTAGCAGGGACAAGTCCTGCTGGCTGATGGGCAAGCGGGCCTGGGCCGCGATCACCTGGGTCAGGCCCTGGGCGCTCTCGACAAAGTGCGTGCGCAAGCTTTCATGGCGGGCGATCAAGGCATCGAAACTGCTTTGCAGGGCCTGGCTATCCAGCGCGCCACGCAGGCGCAGGACCATGGGGATGTGATAGGCGCTGCTGTCGGAATCCAGCTGCCAGAGGAACCACTGGCGTTCCTGGGCATAGGACACCGCCAGCGGCTGTTGCCGGTCTACCAGGGGAATCGGCTGCAGTGACTGGGTGGTTTCCGGCCCCAGCAGGCGGACGAAATCTTCCAGCGACTCGCCTTCGAACAACAGCTTGAGGGGGGCATCGATGCCCAGCTCCTGACGGATGCGCGACATCACCTGGGTGGCCAGCAGCGAATGGCCACCAAGCTCGAAGAAGTTATCGGTCAAGCCGACCTTTTCCAGTTTCAATACCTGGGCCCAGATCCCGGCCACTTGCTGTTCGCGCTCGCTGCGCGGGGCCACATGGGCCTGCTGCAACAGGCTGCCGTCGATGGCCGGCAAGGCCGCGCGATTGAGCTTGCCGTTGGCGGTCAGGGGTAGCGCCTGGAGGAACAGCACATGGGCCGGAACCATGTAGCCCGGCAGGTGCTCGCGCAGCCCGGCCTTGATGCCGTCGCGCAGTGGCAGTTGCTCGGCAACCGGGTCCTGGCTGTTCCAGTCCAGGCCGTCGGGCACCACATAGGCCACCAGCTGCGGGCCGTCGGGGCCCTCCGGGGCCAGCACCACCGCCTCGCGCACCGCAGGCAACTCCAGCAGCCGAGTCTCGATCTCGCCCAGCTCGATGCGGAAACCGCGGATCTTCACCTGGTGGTCGATACGGCCGATGTAGCCAATTGAACCGTCGGCCTGATAACGCGCCAGATCGCCGGTGCGGTACAGACGCCCACCGGCCTCGCCAAACGGGTCCGGGACAAACCGCGCCGCGCTCAAGTCACCGCGGTTCAGGTAGCCCCAGGCCAGCCCGGCACGCCCGACATACAGCTCACCGATGCAGCCCTTGGGCACCGGTTGCAGGTTGCCGTCCAGCAAATACCAGGACATGTCGGGAATCAGCTCGCCAATCGGGCTGGCCCCCGTCAGGCTCAGATCCGCCACGGACAAGGGACGATAGGTCACGTGCACCGTGGTTTCGGTGATGCCGTACATGTTCACCAGCCGCGGCCGCTGATCGCCGAAACGCTGGAACCAGGGTTGCAGGGTATTGACCTCCAGGGCCTCGCCACCGAACACGATGTAGCGCAGCCGATGCGCAGGCTCGGCGCTGCAGGCCACGTGCATCAACTGGCGGAACGCCGAGGGCGTCTGGTTGAGTACCGTCACGCCCTCGCTGCACAGCAGCGGGTAGAAGTCCTGGGCCGAGCGCGCCACCTCCTGGGGCACGATCAGCAGCCGCCCGCCATACAGCAGGGCACCGAAGATTTCCCACACCGAGAAGTCGAACGCATAGGAGTGGAACAAGCTCCAGACATCCTCGGCGCCGAACTGGAACCACTGCTGGGTGGCTGCGAACAGACGCAGGACGTTGTGGTGCGGCTGCAAGGTGCCCTTGGACTTGCCGGTGGAGCCGGAGGTGTAGATCACGTAGGCCAGGTCTTCGGGCGTCACCCCGACCTCCGGGTTGTCGACCCGGTAGCCGTCCAGGGACTGCTCCAGCAACCAGGTGCTGCCGGCAAACGCCGGCAAGCCCTGCTGCAGATGACCCTGGGTCAGCAGCAGCGCGATGGCGCTGTCCTGCATCATGTGCTGCAGGCGGTCCTGGGGATAGGCCGGGTCCAGCGGCACATAGGCACCGCCGGCCTTGAGGATCGCCAGCAGGCCGATGACCATCTCCAGGCTGCGCTCCACCGCCAGCCCCACCAGGACATTGGGCCCCACGCCCTGTTCGATGAGCTTGTGCGCCAGGCGGTTGGCCCGCTGGTTGAGCTGCTGGTAGTCCAGGTTCTGTCCGCCGAAGGTCAGGGCAATGGCCTGAGGCGTCTTGGCGGCCTGGGCCTCGATGAGCTGATGAACGCAGGCCCGGGAAGGGAATGCCTGCTGCAGCCGGTTCCACTGACCAAAGATCTGCGCCTGCTCATCGGCCTCAAGCAAGGGCAACAGGCCGATGCGCTGCTGTGGCTGGCTGGCCACGCTTTGCAGCAACTGGCGCCAATGGGCGGCCAGGCGCTCGATGGTGGCGGCGTCGAACACATCGGTGGCATAGACCAGGGACGCGGCGATCCGGCCCTGGGTTTCCACGGTGTCCAGGGTCAGGTCGAACTGCGCCGACTGCCCTTGGGAGTCCAGGGCCTCGATGCTCAGGCCCGGCAGGTTCAGGGGTTTGCCTGTGCCTGCCGCCTCCACCTGGTGGTTGAACATCACCTGGAACAGCGGGTTGTGGCTCAGGCTGCGCTCCGGTTGCAAGGCCTCCACCAACTGCTCGAACGGCAGGTCCTGGTGCGCCTGCGCCGCCAGGGCGGTCTGGCGTACCTGCTGCAGCAACTGGCTGAAGGACATCTGCCCGTCGATCTCGGCCTTGAGCACCTGGGTGTTGACGAAGAAGCCGATCAGGCGCTCGGTCTCGACCCGGTTGCGGTTGGCAATGGGCACACCGACGCGGATGTCGGCCTGGCCGCTGTAGCGGTGCAGCAGGGTCTGAAAAGAGGCCAGCAACAGCATGAACAGGGTCACCCCTTCCCGCTGGGCCAGGCTGCCCAGAGCTGCACTCAAGGGCTGCTCCAGGGTCAGCTCCAGGCGCCCGCCCCTATGGCTCTGCACCGCAGGGCGCGGGCGATCCAGAGGCAGTTCGAGCAAGGGTTGCTCGCCGCCCAGTTGCGCCGTCCAGTAGGCCAGTTGCCGGTCCTTTTCACCGGCTTCCATCCAGTGGCGCTGCCAGAGGGCGTAGTCGGCATACTGGATCGGCAGCGCCGGCAACGACGCCGTCTGCCCTTGGCAGAAACCGATGTAGAGCGCGATCAGTTCATCCACCATGACCTGCATCGACCAGCCATCGGAGACGATGTGGTGCTGGGTCAGGACCAGCACATGGTCATCCTCGGCCACCTGCAACAGGCCAACCCTGAGCAGTGGCCCGGCCAGCAAATCGAACAGTTGCCGGGTCTGGGCCTGGACGAAGTCCTGCACGGCCGCCTGGATCTGCTGTTCGCTCGCCTGGGCCGGCAGTGCCTGGCGCAGCAGTTCCAGGCGCGCCTCGGGGGCGACCACCTGCAGCGCCGTGTCGGCCTCCTCGACAAAATGCGTGCGCAGGCTTTCATGGCGGGCGATCAGGCTGTCGAAGCTGCGCTGCAAGGCCTCGACGTTCAGCTTCCCGCGCAGACGCAGGGCCTTGGGAATGTGATAGGCGGTGCTCTCGGGCGCCAGTTGCCAGAGGAACCACTGGCGTTGCTGGGCATAGGACAGCGGCAGGCGCTCCTGGCTCAGGCGCACCTCGGGAATCGGCAGGTTGGCCGGGGAGATGCCCTGTTCGAGCATCTTCTGCAGGTAGACCTTGCGCTTCTCCAGGGGCAGCAGGATGAAGCCTTTGACAATTTTCAGCGCGGTGGTGTTGTCCATTACACAGCCTCCATTTCGTCGAGCAACAGTTCCAGCGCACTCAGGTCGGCGCCTTGCACCTGCCCGGGCGTCTGTTGCAACTGGCTGACGAACAGCCCCAGGGTGGGAAATTCAAACGCCATCTGCACACTGACCTGGCGCCCAAGCTTGAGCTGGACTCGAGAGACCATCGCGGTTACCAACAAGGAATGCCCACCTAGTTCAAAGAAGTTATCGTTCATGCCCACTTGCTCGACCTCCAGCACCTGGGCCCAGATCGCCGCGACCTGCTGTTCCAGTTCGCTCTGTGGGGCGATGTAGGCCTGCTGCAACAGGCTGGCGTCGGCCTTGGGCAGGGCCTTGCGGTCCAGCTTGCCGTTGGGGCTCAGCGGCAGGGCCTCAAGGAACAGCAGGTGCGCCGGCAGCATGTAGTCCGGCAACACCTCCTTGAGGGCCGCTTTGAGTTGCTCGCGCACCTGTGCCTGCTGTTCCGGGCTCTCTGCCGCCACGCCCGCGGCCGCCACCACGTAGGCCACCAGCTGTGGACCACCGGCCGCCTCCTGGGCCAGCACCACGGCTTCGCGCACCAGTGGCAGCTCCAGCAGCCGCGCCTCGATCTCGCCCATTTCGATGCGGAAACCGCGGATCTTCACCTGGTGGTCGATGCGCCCGGCGTACTCGATCACGCCCTCGGCGTCATAGCGGGCCAGATCGCCGGAGCGATACAAGCGACCGCCATCACTGCTGAACGGATCGGGAATGAAACGCTCGGCAGTCAGGCCTGGGCGGTCGTGGTAACCCCGGGCCAGCAGCTCGCCGCCGATCATCAGCTCGCCGGTGGCGCCGCTGAGGGTCAGGTGGCCGCTGTTGTCCAGCAAGTAGATGGAACGGCCCGGCAAGCCCTTGCCCAGCGGCATCTGGCTCGGCAGGGTTTCACCGTCCTGCAGGTAGGGGCTGCAGTCATGGGCGGTCACGCTCACCGTGGCTTCGGTCGGCCCGTAGGTGTTGAGCAGGCAGGCGTGTTTCAGGCCGGCCTTCTTCCACGCCGCCACGCCTTCTGCCGGCATGGCTTCGCCCCCCAGGTTGAGTTGGCGCAGGCGGCCGAAGTCGCGGGGTTCGCGGCTGGCAAAATCCTTGCCCAGCATGAACCAGTAGGCGGTGCTCAAGTCGACGATGCTGATGCCCTGCTCGATCAGCTCGCGGTAGAAGGTTTCGCTGTCCCACAGCGCCTTGCCGCGAATCACCACCGAGGCGCCACAGATCAACGCCGGGTACAGCTGTTCGACAAAGGCATCGAAGTTGAAGGTGGAGAACTGCAGGCCACGGTCTGCAGCCGTCATGTTGAAATAATCCCGGGAAATCTGCGCATGCTGGGTCAAGGCGCGGTGACTGATATCCACACCCTTGGGCCGGCCGGTGGAACCGGAGGTGTACATCACATAGGCCAGGTTGTCGGCCTGGGCCCGCGGCGCTGGATTGTTCAGGGAGTAGCCGTCCAGGCCCTGCTGATCCAGGCACAGGTGGGGCACAGCCACTCCGTCGCGCAGGCGCTCCAGCAGCGGCGACTGGGTCAGCAGCAGCTGGATGCCGCTGTCCTGCATCATGTAGTGCAGGCGGTCCTGGGGGTACTCGGGGTCCAGCGGCACGTAGGCGCCACCGGCCTTGAGCACCGCCAGCAGGCCGACAATCATGTCTAGCCCGCGCTCCACGGCAATGCCCACCCGCACATCCGGGCCCACGCCCTGCTCGATCAACTTGTGGGCCAATTGGTTGGCCCGCTGGTTGAACTGGCCATAGCTCAGTTGCTCACCGGCGCACAGCAGCGCCACGGCATCCGGAGTGCGCGCGGCCTGGGCCTCGATCAACTGCTGGACGCAGAGCGGCGACAGGTCTCGCACCGAAGTACGGCTGCGTTGCTCCTCGATCAAGCGGCGCTCGGTAGCGCCAGTCAACGCCAACTCGCCGATGCTCGACTGCGCCTGCTCCACCAGCGCCATGAGCACCTGCTCCAGGTAGCCCGCCAGTTGCCGGATGTTCGCCTCGGCGAAATGCTCCAGGGCATAGCTGTAGTCGAACGCCAAGGTCTGCCCCAGGTACACCGACAGGGTCAGCGGGTAGTTGGTCTGCTCATGGTTGGCCGCCATGCCGAAGCTCAACTGCGCCGGGGCGCCTTGGGCCAGGGCCTCGGACACCGGATAGTTCTCGAACACCAGGATGTTGTCGAACAGTGCCTCGCCCCCCAGGCCGGCCCAGCGCTGCACGTCGTACAGCGGCGTGTGTTCGAAATCGCGCAGGGCCAGGTTGCGTTCCTGCACCAGCTGCAGCCAGTCACTGACCGGCATGTCCGGACGCGGCGCAGCCACGACCGGCAGCGTGTTGATGAACAGGCCGATCTGTTGCTCCACGCCCTTGAGCTCCGCCGGACGGCCGGAGACCGTGGCGCCGAACACCACGCTGTCCTGCCCGGTATAACGCTGCAGCAACAGCAGCCAGGCAGCCTGCACCAGGGTGTTGACCGTGACCTTCTGCTGCCGGGCGAACTCGCTCAAGCGTTGCGTCTGTTGCAGGTCCAGGTGCTGTTGATGGGCGGCGTAGCCCTTGCCGGCCGGAGCCTGGCTGCCGCGGCTGATGGCCTGGGCCAGACGGGTTGGCTCATCCAAAGTCGCCAGCTGCTGTTTCCAGAAGGTCTCGCTGAGCTGGGCGTCCTGGCGTTGCAGCCAGGCGATGTAGTCGCGGTAGCGCCCGGGTGCCTGGCTGGCGAACTGCCCCGCATAGCGCTGCAGCACTTCACCCAGCAGCCGCGAGTTGCTCCAGCCGTCCATCAGGATGTGATGGTTGGTGTAGATCAGGTGGTAACGCTGCTCGCCGGTGCGCACCAGGGTCAGGCGTAGCAGTGGCGCGGCCAGTAGGTCGAAACCACGCAGGCGCTCCTCCTCGGCCAAACCATCCAGGGCGCTCGGCACGGCCTCGTTCGCCCGCCAGTCATGCTCGACAAAGTCCAGGCGGATACGCTTGTGCACCACCTGAATCGGCGCCGGCAGCTCACCCTGCCAGAGGAAACCGCTGCGCAGGATGTCATGGCTGTCGATGGCCGCCTGCCAGGCCTGGCGGAAGCGCTCGGGATCAAGCCCGTCCACATCCACCCGCAGTTGGTTGATGTAGTCGCCCGCGCCTTGCTCGTAGAGGGTGTGGAACAGCATGCCCTGTTGCATCGGCGACAGCGGATAGAGGTCCTCGACCTCGGCCAGGGCCAGTGGCAACTGATCCAGTTGCTGTTGGTTCAGGCCGGCCAGCGGGAAGTCCGACGGCGTCGCGCCACGGTGCTCGGGCTGGCTGCAATGCTCGATCAGCGCCTTGAGTTCCCGGGCGTAGTCATCCGCCAGGTGCTGGATGGTGGCGGTATCGAACATCGCCTGGCTGAAGGTCCAGCCCAGCTTCAATTGGCCGCCATAGACCTGGCCATTGATGCTCAACCAGTTGCCCAGCGGAGCCTGGGCGCCTTGATCGGCACCCTTGGCTTCGGCGCTGGGGGCAAACCAGGCATCCGGCTCATCGAAGCTGCCATCGAACTGGCCCAGGTAGTTGAAGGTAATGCGCGGTACGGCCAAGGCCGCCAGAGCCTCCTGCGCATCGGCATCCCCCAGGTAGCGCAGGGCCCCGAAGCCGATACCCTTGTTGGGCACGGCACGCAGCTGCTCCTTGATGAGCTTGATCGAGTCGGCCAGGGCCGGCTGCGGCGTCAGCTTCACCGGGAACACGCTGGTGAACCAGCCCACGGTGCGGCTCAGGTCGATGCTGTCGAACAGCTCTTCGCGGCCGTGGCCCTCCAGTTGCACCAGGGCGCTGCTGTCGCCGGTCCAGCGGGTGATGACCCGGGCCAGGGCGGTGAGCAGCAGATCGTTGATCTGGGTGCGATAGGCTGCCGGCGCATCCTGCAACAGGCGCTGGGTATAGCTAGGGTCCAGCTCGGTGCTGACACTCAGGGCATCCTTGATCACCACCTGATCCGTTACCCGGTCGCAGGGCAGGCCCGAATCGACACCCTGCAGCTGCGCCTGCCAGTAACCCAGCTCCTGCTGCAGCGCTGTGCTGCTGGCATAGGCTTGCAGCTGCCCGGCCCAGGCCTGGGAAGAGCTGGTCTTGGCCGGCAGCTTGATGGCTTGCCCGGCGGCCTGCTGTACCAGGGCCTGATGCAGGTCCTCCAGCAGCACCCGCCAGGACACCCCGTCCACCACCAGGTGATGGATGGCCAGCAGCAGGCGCTGGGTGCCATCACGCAACGTGAAGAGCACGGCACGCAGCAAAGGCCCCTGTTGCAGATCGAGGCTGCGTTGCGCGGTATCGCACAGGGCTTGCAACGAATCTTCAGTAGCGTCGTCCGCCAGCCACAGCAGTGCATCGGCCTGCGTCGCCGCCAACGGTGCCGCAGTCACCTGCCCCTGCGGGGCATAAGTCGCGACCCAGGCTGCGTCTTCTTCGGCAAACTTCAGGCGCAGGCCGTCGTGGTGTTCGAGCAAGGCTTGCAAGCCCTGCTGCAGTGCCTCGGCACTCAGAGGCTTCAGCGGCTTGAGCAGCACCGACTGGTTCCAGTGATGCCGTTCCGGCACCGGGGTGTCGAAGAACCACTGCTGGATCGGCAGCAGCGGCATCTGCCCACGCACTGGGCCCTGGTCGATCTGCAAGCCGCCCTCGCCCTGCTCCGCCACCGTGGCCAGCCCCTGCACCGTCTGGTGCTGGAACAGGTCCTTGGGGGTGAAGCGGATACCGGCCTGCCGCGCCCGGCTGACCACCTGGATCGAGATGATCGAGTCGCCGCCCAGCTCGAAGAAGTTGTCGGTGACGCCCACCTGCTCAAGCTTCAGCACATCGGCCCAGATCGCCGCGATCTGTTGCTCCAGTTCGTTCTGCGGCGCCACATAAGTCTGCTGCATCAGCTGCGCATCGACTTTCGGCAGCGACTTGCGGTCCAGCTTGCCGTTCGGCGTCAGCGGCAGCGCTTCGAGGAACAGCAGGTAGGTCGGCACCATGTAGTCCGGCAGGTTTTCCCGCAGGCGCGCCTTGATGCTCTCGCGCAACTGCGCCTGGCGCTCGTTGCTCGACGCCACCTCGTCGTCCACCGGCACGATGTAGCCCACCAGTTGCTGGCCGCTGGGCCCGGGCTGGGCGATCACCGCCACTTCCAGTACCGGGTCCTGCTCCAGCAGCCGCGCTTCGATTTCGCCCAGCTCGATACGGAAGCCCCGCACCTTCACCTGATGGTCAACACGGCCTACGTACTCCACCAAGCCATCGGTGCGGTAGCGGGTCAGGTCGCCGCTGCGGTACAACCGGGCGCCGGTGGTGCTGTAAGGATCGGGGATAAAACGCTCGGCCGTCATCCCAGGTCGATCCAGGTAACCCCGAGCTACGCCCAGCCCCCCCAGATACAACTCGCCCGCCACGCCAACCGGCAACAGGTTGAGGTTGGCATCGGCCACGTAGGCGCTGCGGTTGCCAACGATATTGCCGATAGGCGCGTAGGCCGCATCGCACAGATCGCCCGCCTTGGCCTTCCAGATCAACGGCGTGACCACGGTTTCAGTCGGGCCGTAACCGTTGAAGATGTACTTCGGCCGTAGCACCCGCCACGCCAAGTCGTAACTGGCCTGAGGCACGGCATCGCCACCGAAGCAGTAGACCCGCACCGCCGGCGGATTGCCGTCGCGCTCGGCGTGTACCGCCAGTTGTTGCAGGTACACCGGTGGGAATACCCCGACGGTGACGCCATAACGGTGCATCTGTTCGTAGGTGAACTCCGGCGACCACACACTATCGTCGCGGATCAGCACGCTGGCGCCGTAGATCAGCGGGTGCATCCAGCCTTCATGAGAACCGTCGAAGGCGAAGGACATGAAGTGCAGCTCGCAATCCGCCGGGCTCATTTCATAACGCTCGCCGGTGGCCAGGCTGTGCATGGCCAGCGGGCCATGGGACACCGCCACGCCCTTGGGCAAGCCGGTGGAACCGGAGGTGTAGATCACGTAGGCGAGGTTTTCCTCGGCCAAGTCCACTTGGGGGGCGCTGGCCGGGTAGCCGGCAAAATCTGCGGCCCGTTCCACCGACAAGGTCGGCAGGCCATCGGGGATCGGCAAGCGATCCAGCAGATGACTCTGAGTCAGCAACAACCATGCACCACTGTCCTGCATCATGTAGCGCAAGCGGTCCTGGGGATATTCGATATCCAGCGGCACATAGACCCCACCGGCCTTGAGCACGGCCAGGAAGGCCACCATGATTTCCGCGCAGCGCGGCATGGCGATGGCCACCCGCACTTCCGGGCCGACCCCCAGCTCGATCAGCTTGTGCGCCAGTTGGTTGGCTTGCGTATCCAGCTCGCGGTAGCTCAGGCGCTGCTCGGCGAAGAACACTGCCGGCGCCTCCGGGGCCTTGGCCGCCTGATCGGCAAACAGCTGGTGGACAAAACGGTGGGTCGGGTAGACCACATCGGTGTGGTCCCAATCCTGGCGAATGCGCCGCTGCTCGTCCTGGCCCAGCATCGCCAGCTCGCCCAGGGCCTGCTGCGGTTCAAGCATGCCTTGCAGCAGGTTGCGCCAGTGCTCGGCAAGGCTCTGGACGGTGGAGACCTCGAACAGTTCGCCGGCATAGATGAACGAAGCGTTGATCCCGGCGTCGGTCTCCAGGGTTTCCAGGGTCAGGTCAAATTGCGCAGTACCGCCCTGCAGGACCATTTCTTCGGCTTGCAGGCCCGGCAGGCTGGCGCCGTCGGTGCTTTCCCCGGCAATGCTCAGGTGGTTGTACATCACCTGGAACAACGGGTTCTGGTCCAGCGCACGCTGGGGCTTGAGAGCATCCACCAGACGATCGAACGGCAGGTCCTGATGCGCCTGGGCGGCCAGGGCCGTGGCCTTGACCTGACGCAGCAACTGCCCCACCGGCAGGCTCGGCGCCAGCTCGACGCGCATCACCAGGGTGTTGACGAAGAAGCCCATCACCCCTTCCATTTCCTGGTGGCGACGATTGCTCACCGGCACCCCGATGCGGATATCCGGCTGATCGGAATAACGGTGCAGGAGCAACGCGAACGACCCCAGGAACAGCTGGAACAGGGTCATGTCATGTTCCCGTGCCACGCGCCGCAGCCCTTGCTCCAGGTCCGCCGGCAGGCGTAGGCCGAGGCGTTCCTGGCGATGGCTCACCAGCGCCTGGCGCGGGTGATCCAGAGGCAACTCCAGCACCGGATGCTCCAGCCCCAGTTGCTGGCGCCAGTAATCCAGCTGGCGCTGTTGCTCGCCCTGCTCCAACCAGCTGCGATGCCAGTTGGCGTAGTCGGCGTACTGCACACTCAACGGCTCGAACTGCGGTGCCTGCCCCTGGATCAAGCCGCGGTACAGCGCGACGAATTCCCGGGCCAGCACACTCATGGAGGCGCCATCGGAAATGATGTGGTGCAAGGTCACCACCAGCAAGCAATCCTGCTCGGCGACCTGCAGCACCCGGGCCCGGCACAGCGGGCCGCGCTCCAGGTCGAACAGTTGCTGGGTCTCCTCCAGGGCGCGGGCCTGGACGGCTTCGCGGGGCAAGCCCGGCGTCAAGCGCTCCCAGGCCACGCTGATCGCGCCCTGTGCATGCACCACCTGGCACAGGCGCTCCTGATGCTGGGTGAAGGTGGTGCGGAACGCCTCATGGCGCTGGGCCAGGGCGTCAAAGGTCTGCTGCAAGGCAGCCTGGTCCAGCCGCCCCTGCAACCGGACCACGATCGGCGTGTGGTAGGCGGTGCTCTGCGGGTGCATCTGCCAGAACAGCCATTGCCGCTGCTGGGCATGGGAAGCCGGCAAGGGCCCGTCACGCTCCAGCGCCTCGATCTGTGGCAGCGCTGCGGCGCCGGCGCAGGCCTGTACCTGTTCGACGAACTCGTCCAGGCGCGCGGTTTCGAACAGCACCCGCAGCGGCACGTCCGCCCCCAGCAGGCGACGCACCCGGGAGATGATCTGGGTCGCCAGCAGTGAATGGCCGCCCAGGGCGAAGAAGTTGTCGCCCAGGCCCACCCGCTCGACCTTGAGCACCGCCTGCCAGATGGCTGCGATGCCCTGCTGCAGCTCGCTGACCGGCGCCACAAAGGCCTCCACCAGCGCCTGCGGCTGCAACGGCGGCAAGGCCCGCAGATCGAGCTTGCCGTTGGGGGTCAAAGGCATGCCGTCCAACGCCAGGAAATGCATCGGCAGCATGTAGTCGGGCAACGCCACCGCCAGTTGCCGGCGAATCTCCTGCCACGCCGCCTCCGGCTCCTGAGCCTTGGCCAGTACCACATAAGCCGCCACTTGCGACTCGCCTGCCACACTGACCACTTGCGCCACGGCGTCCTCGACCTGAGGCAACTGCTTGAGGGCCGCGGTGATTTCCCCCAGCTCGATACGGTAGCCGCGGATCTTCACCTGATGGTCGATGCGACCCAGGTAGTCGATAGCCCCGCCGTCCAGATAGCGCGCCAGGTCACCGGTGCGGTACAGACGCTGCCCATCGCCGCTGAAGGGGTCCGGCACGAAGCGCTCCGCGGTCAAGGCCGCGCGCTGGTGGTAACCCCGAGCCAGGCCGGCGCCCCCCAGGTACAGCTCGGCCGGGGTGCCGGGCGCCACCGGTTGCAAGGATGCATCCAGCACCCGCGCACGGACGTTGGCCAGGGGCTGGCCCAGGGGCACCACCGCCAGCTCGTCCGCCAGTGCAGCCGCGGCCATGGTCAAGGCGCCGACCGTGGTTTCCGTGGGGCCGTAGTGGTTGAATACCGCGCACTCCGGCGCCAGGGTCGCGATCCTGCGGACCAGCGCCGCCGGGCAGGCCTCGCCGCCCAGCACCAGGCACTGGCGCGGCAGGCAACGGGCTGGCTCTTCGCCGCTCATCAGCGCCTGCAAATGCGAGGGGACTATCTTCAATACATCAATCTGGTGGCTGTGCAGGTAGGCGCCGAAAGCGTCGGCGTCCAGCCCGGTATCCAGGTCGATCACGTGCAGGCAGCTGCCGGAGCACAAGGCGCCGAACAGCGTGGTGTGGCCAAGATCCGCGGCAATGGTCGAGACCACGGCCATGCTGCGTGCGCCCCCCAGCGGCAGGCGCTGGATGATCGCCTGCACATAGTTGGCCAGGGCCCCGTGGGTGATGCCCACGCCTTTGGCGGCACCGGTGGAACCGGAGGTGTAGATCGAATAGGCCAAGTTCCCGGCAGCAATCCCGGGCAAGGGTGCCAGCGGGTCACTGGTCGGCTCCCAGGCCTCTGCCTGATCCAGCAACAACACCTCGACCCGGGCCGCCAGCGGCAGCCGCGGCTGCACCGCCGCCTCGCTCAGCAACAGGCGCACGCCACTGTCTTCAAGCATGTAGCTCAAGCGCTGTTCGGGGTATTGCGGATCCAGCGGCACGTAGGCGCCGCCGGCCTTGAGCACTGCCAACAGGCCCACCACCATCTCCAGGGAACGCTCCACGGCGATACCCACCGGCACCTCCGGGCCCACGCCACGCGCCACCAGCGCCGCGGCCAGACGGCTGGCACGCTGGTCCAGCTCGCGGTAGCTCAGGCCTTGCCCGGCGAATACCAGGGCCGGCGCCTCAGGCTGCGCGGCGACCTGGCGGGCAAAGAGCTCAAGGACCGATTCGGCACTGAACACCTCCGAGGCGCCAACCCCCTGGGCCAGGATGCCCTGGTGTTGCTGGGCACTGAGCAGCGGCAGTTCGGCAAGCGCCGACTGCGGCTCGCGCACCATTGCCCACAGCAGGTTCTGCCAGTGGCCGGCCATGCGCTCGATGGTCTGCGCTTCGAACAGCTGGCAGTCGTAGGTGAACGCGGCCTGCAACTGGCCGCCACGCTCGAAGGTGTCCAGGGTCAAATCGAACTGCACCGTGCGCTCGTTGCGCGGCAAGGCCTGCACTTCCAGGCCGGAGCGGCTGCGCAGGGTGGTCAGTTCGGTGACCTGGGGCTGGTGGTTGTACAGCACCTGGAACAGCGGGCTGTGGTTCAGGCTGCGCTCCAGGTGCAGGGCTTCCACCAGGCGCTCGAAGGGCAGGTCCTGATGGGCCTGGGCGCCCAGGGTGGTCTCGCGGATATCGGCCAGCAGTTGCTGCACCGTCAATTGCGGGCTCAGCTCGGTGCGCAGCACCTGAGTGTTGACGAAGAAGCCGATCAGCCCCTCGGCTTCCTGGCGCGTGCGGTTGGCGATGGGCACGCCGACCCGGATGTCCTGCTGGCCGCTGTAGCGCGATAGCAGCAGCTTGAAGCCGGCCAACAGCACGGCAAACAGGGTCACCCCTTGCTGGCGCGCCAGGCCGCCCAGTTGCTGGGCCAGGGGCTGCTCCAGTGCGAAATCCAGGCGCCGTCCCTGGCGGCTGGAATGGGCCGGCCGCGGATGATCGGTGGGCAGTTTCAGCGGCGGATGCTCGTCCCCCAGCTTGGCCCGCCAGTAGTCCAGTTGCCGCTCCTGCTCACCCGCCTCCAGCCAGCTGCGCTGCCACAGGGCGTAGTCGCGGTACTGGATCGGCAACGCCGGGACATTCGGCGCCTCACCCTGAAGCAGGCTGTCGTAAGCGTGCAGGAACTCCTCGATCAAGACTCCCATCGACCAACCGTCCGCGACGATATGGTGCAGGGTCAGCAGCATCACATGCTCCTGCTCGCCCAGGTCCAGCACGCAGACCCGCAGCAGCGGCCCCTGCTGCAGATCGAAGGGCCGGCGCGCCTCGGCGTCGGCCTGCTGTTGCACCCGGGCTTCACGCTGCTCCGGATCGAGGTCGCAGAGATCCCGATAATCGATGTCGACCCGCGCGTCCCGGATCACCTGCCGAGGTTCATCGTCCTCCAGGGCAAAGACCGTGCGCAGGCTCTCATGCCGCTCCAGCAGCCAGTTGAACGCCTGCGCCAGCAACACCTTGTCCAACGGCCCACTCAGACGGACCGCGTTGGGCAGGTTGTAGGCCGCGCTCTGCGGGTCCAGTTGCCAGAGAAACCACATGCGCTGCTGCGCGTAGGACAGGGCCTGGCGATCAGGCACCGTAACCCCCGCAGGAATCGGCAGCAGAGAGAAGTCGACGCCTTCCTTGTCCAGAGCCTTCAAGAACAGCCGGCGCTTTTCCAGCGGCAGTTCAATGAATCTGCGGGCGAGCTTCAAGGAGTCTTCTGCATTCATCGGGGTTCATCCGTACTGACTTGTTGGGTATCGAGCATTGGCTCGGTCATCCCTACGGAACGGATGAAGGCTTCGAAAAATTAACCCCTCGCACCACTGGAGCAACCAACCCCAGGGCAGTCGGCAAGCGGCTCTCGCGGTAAATCAAGCATTCGATACTTCGTTACTTCCTTATCCCTTCTTGCAGCAGGTAACGCCCATGTCCTCCGCACAATCGCTGACCGACATCCTCACTCAAGGCTTGCGCAAACTGACCGGCATCGACAGACCCAAGCCCAAGGGCTACCGGGTGATCAACGTCGAACTCAAGCAACGCATCGACCTCAGCCCCTCCCTGGTCCGCCTGGTGTTCGGCGGCGACGACATTGCCCAGGCCCGCTGCCTGGCCCCGGACCAGCGTATCAAGCTGCTGTTCCCCGGTGCCGACGGCACGCCCTCGCAATTGCCGGTCGAAGGCGATTGGCACGCCGCCCGGCGCAAACTGCCGGCCGCCCAGCAGCCGCCGATGCGCACCTACACCATCCGCGCCCTGCGCATGCAGCCGGCGGAGCTGGACGTGGACTTCGTGCTGCACGGGGTCAACGGCCCCGCCTCGGCCTGGGCCACCCAGGCGCAACCCGGCGACCGGCTGCAGATGGTGGTGCCGAACAAGGCCTTCAGCGGCGACCCGGGCGGCTATGAATGGCAGCCGCCGGCGGGTATCCGCAAGGTGCTGCTGATCGGCGACGAAACCGCCTTGCCGGCCATCGCCGGGATTCTCGAAGAGCTGATGGAGTACCCGGCCTACCCCGACGTCCAGGTGTTTATCGAGGTGCCCTACGAAAGCGACTGCGTGACCTTGCGCTGCCACCCCCACACTCGCCTCAACTGGCTGCCCCGGGACGTACTCGGCGCCCAGCATGGCGAGACCCTGATCCACGCGGCGCAGGAGCTGGCCGAACTGCCACCGCCCGACAGCGAGCGGCGCCCGATCAAGGTCTCCCAGCGAGGCGAGGAACTGCGCCCCTGGGACTCGGCCCAGCCGGCCGACAACAGTTTTTATGCCTGGGTGGCCGGGGAGTCGGGCACGGTGATGAAGATCCGCCGCTTCCTGATCAACGAGCGCGGCCAGGAGCGCCGCAACCTCACGCTGATGGGCTACTGGCGCCAAGGCACGTCCCTGGGCTGAGGGGGATTGCAGCCGAAAGCGCCCCAGGAGGGGCACCGCACTTTCAAGCCCGGCGATTGATCCCGGGCCGACCCCCCTCTCAGGAAACCGCTGCCACCGGTTGCTGCTGGCGACGCCGATGAACCTCCAGGTGCCCCTTCATCAGGCTCAGCACCTTGGCCTCGTGCTCATGGATGAAGAAATGCCCGCCAGCCAGCATGTCCACGGAGAAACTGCCCTGGGTCTCGCGGCTCCAGCCGATCAACTGCTCGGCGGTGGCGCGATCGTCCTTGCCGCCGAACACGTGCACCGGGCAATTCAGCAAGGGCCGCTGCACTGGGGTGAAGCGCCCGCACAACAGGAAGTCGGCACGCAGCACCGGCAGGGTCAGGCTCATCAGTTCGCGGTTGGCCAGCACTTCTTCACTGGTGCCGTTGAGGGTGCGCAACTGCTCGATCAGTTGACCGTCGGTCTTGGGCTCGGCGAATCCCCGGTCGTATTCGGCGCGCAAGGTTGGCGCCGCGGTCCCCGAGGCAAACAGTGCCACCGGCTCGGGACACCCCAGGGAACGCAGGGCATGGGCCATCTCGCAGGCCAGCAAGGCGCCCAGGCTATGGCCGAACAATACATAGGGCGCACGCAGGGTGGGCAGCGCCTCGCGGGCCAGTTGCAGGGCCAGGGTGCGCATGTCGGTGTGCAGCGGCTCGCCAAAACGCGCACCGCGCCCGGGCAACTCCACCGGCTGCAACTGCAGCCATTCCGGCAGCTTGCGCCGCCAGCGGCTGTAGACCATGGCACTGGCCCCCGAATACGGCAGGCACAGCAATGTCAGCTTGGTCACGGCACTCCCCTCAACAAATGAACTGTTAAGAGAACGCATGAGCGGCCACGGAAATTAGCCGGCCAGGGAACCCGGTGACGAGCGCCCCGGTGTCAGTTGCCGGTAGCTCTGCAACGCCGCAGCCAACACCACCGCGCCACCGGCCAGGGCCAGCCAGAAACCGCTGCGGGCACCGAAGTGGTCCACCAGGAAGCCCGAGCCGGCGGCCCCCAGCGCCACACCGATGCTCAGGCCGGTGACCAGCCAGGTCAGGCCTTCGGTGAGCTTGGCCGGCGGCACGATGCTTTCCACCAGGGCCATGGCGACGATCAGGGTCGGGGCGAAGAACAGCCCGGCGACGAACACCGCCAGGGACAGGCCGAGGATGTTGCTCGCCAGCAACAGCGGCAACGTGGTGACCGCGGTGGCGATGCCGCCGTACATGAACAGGCGCGGCAAGGGCATGGAGAATTTCAGCGCGCCAAACGCGATGCCCGCCAGGCAGGAACCGCCGGCATACACCGACAGCACGATGCTCGCCGCCGCCGGCTGCCCCTGCTGCTGGGCGAAGGCCACACTGACCACATCGACCACCCCGACAATGGTGCCCATGGCTATCATCAACAGCACCAGCAGGCGGATCTCCAGCGAACGGATGATCGAGCCGCCCTGCCCTTCTGCATGAGGGTGCACCGGCGGCTCGGTGGCTTTCTGCAGGACCAACAGACTGACCCCAAGCACCAGCGCCAGCAACGCCATCAAGGGCCCGGCTTCGGGAAACAGTGCCACGCTGAGCCCCACCGACAACGGCGGGCCGACAATGAAGCACACCTCGTCGAGCACCGACTCCAGGGCATAGGCGGTCTGCAGTTGCGGCTGGCCGCGGTACAGCTCGGTCCAGCGGGCACGGACCATGGCCGACATGCTGGGCATGCAGCCGGCCAGGGCGGCAAACACGAACAGCGTCCACTGCGGCGCCTGCAACCGTGTGCACAGCAGCAGGGCCAGGAGTGCGCCGCCACCCAGCCCCGCCGCCAGTGGCAGCACCCGCCCCTGGCCGTATCGGTCCACCAGCCGCGAGACCTGGGGCGCACAAAAGGCCGTGGCCAGGGCAAAGGTCGCCGCCACGCCACCGGCCAGGGCATAACCGCCGTGCAGTTGCGCGAGCATGGTGATCAGGCCGATGCCGGTCATGGAGATCGGCATGCGCGCGATCATCCCGGCCAGGACAAACGCCCGGCTGCCCGGGGCGGTGAACAATTCACGGTAGGGGTTTGCCATTTACAACGACTCCTTGGGGGGCTGCAACTTGCCACAAAATGCTCCGGCAGTAGAAATACATACGCCGCGTATGTTAAAAATCATGTAAACATACGCTCCGTATGTCAACCCATCATTTGCTGGAGAGCGCCCCATGAGCAGCCGCCCACGAGCCGAGATGATCGAAGCCACCCGCGCCAAGCTGATTGCCAGCGGCCGCCAGGCCTTTGCCCGCCTGGGCTACGCCAAGACCTCCATGGACGACCTGACCGCCGAAGCCGGCCTGACCCGGGGTGCGCTGTATCACCACTTCGGAGACAAACAGGGCCTGCTGGCGGCCGTGGTGGCACAGATCGATGGCGAGATGGATCAGCGCCTGGCACTGATCTCCCGCCAAGTGGCAGACCCCTGGCAGGCCTTCTGCGAACGTTGCCGGGCCTACCTGCAGATGGCCCTGGAACCGGAGATCCAGCGCATCCTGCTGCAGGATGCCCGGGCCGTGCTGAGCGATGCCGCCCAGGCCAGCGAGGAGCAATGCGTCGCGTCCCTGTGCGCCCTGCTGGAGCAACTGATAGAGGCCCGGGTGATTGTGCCGGGAGCGCCCCAGGCCCTGGCCCGGTTGATCAACGGCGCCCTGGTGGAAGCGGCCCTGTGGATAGCCAACGCCGCGCAACCGGCAGACAAGCTCGAAGAGAGCCTGGTCGCCCTGCAACTGCTGCTGCGGGGACTGCGCCTCGACAGCGCCGCGCCCTGCGCTGAAATGCTCCCTGGCACAAGGTAAGCCGCCATGGACAGCTAGACCCGACAGCCACCTCAGCCGGCATCACCTGCTTTCTGTTCGATGTCTCGACACTCCAGGTAGGCGACATTCTGCCGAGCCGCAGCGCTGCCCTGCAGAGCAGCCTGATCCAGTCCGCCACCGATTCCGGCTTCAGCCACGCGGCGCTGTTCGTGCATGCCGGCGCAGTGCTGATCGAGGCGATCAACAGTGGGGGCAAACTGAGCTCGGTACTCGGCCGGGCCGCCCGCGCCCGGGCCAGCATCAAGCTGCTCAGGCTCAAGAACCCCGGCGCACTGGACCAGGCCCAACTGGCCGACGTTGCCAAGTCCCACTTGCACAAGCATTACTCGCCCAAGGGCGCCTGGCTGACCCAGGTCGCCGGCGCCGAGCTGATTCGCCAGCAGTTGAGCAGTGGCTCCGCCCCTGAGCCTAAAAAAACCGCTGAACTCCCGGGCCCTTTTGTCAGTCAGCTGAACACGCTCCCTGATAAAGGAACGCCCCATGCAACTCTCCCTCGATCAACAAGTGGCACTGGTCACCGGCGCCAGTTCCGGCATCGGTGCGGCCACCGCCATCGCCCTGGCGGCGGCCGGCGCCAGCGTGGTGCTCAACTACCATTCCCAGGCCGCCCCCGCCGAGGAACTGGCGGCCAGGATCAACGCCGAAGGCGGCCGGGCCATGGCCCTTGGAGGCGACGTTTCCGATGAGAATCAGGTCGAGGCGCTGTTCGCCAAGACCCTCGAAGCCTTCGGCTTCCTCGATATCCTGGTGGCCAACTCGGGGCTGCAGAAGGACGCCCCGGCGGCCAGCCTGAGCCTGGCGGACTGGAACCGAGTGATCAACGTCAACCTCACCGGCCAATTTCTCTGTGCCCGCGCCGCGTTGCAGATTTTCCAGCGCCAGGGCGTGCGTGCCGGGGTGTCCCGGGCGGCCGGCAAGATCATCCACATGAGTTCGGTGCACCAGCTGATTCCCTGGGCCGGTCACGTCAACTACGCGGCGTCCAAGGGCGGTGTGGAAATGCTCATGCGCACCCTGGCCCAGGAATTCAGCCAGCAGCGCATCCGCATCAACGGCATCGCCCCCGGGGCGATCCGCACCCCGATCAACCGCGCCGCCACCGAAGGCCCGGCGGAGCAGGAACTGCTCAAGCTGATTCCCTACGGCCGGGTCGGCGACCCCGAGGACGTGGCCAACGCAGCGCTGTGGCTGGCCTCGGATGCCTCCGACTACGTGATTGGCAGCACCCTGTTCATCGACGGCGGCATGAGCCTCTATCCGGAGTTTCGCGGCAATGGCTGAACACCACTCGACCCAGCGGCCGATCGATGCCCACGGCATCATCGGCGATCTGCGCAGCGCCGCCCTGGTGGACGACCAGGGCAGCATCGACTTCTTTTGCTGGCCGGAATTCGACAGCCCGTCAATCTTCCTGTCGCTGCTGGATTCCCCCGCCGCCGGGATCTTCCAGCTGGCGCCGGTGCTGGCCAATGCCAGGCGCCAGCAGATCTACCTGCCCGACAGCAACGTCCTGCAGACCCGCTGGCTGGGGGACGAGGCGGTGGTGGAAGTCACCGACCTGCTGGCCATCGACGAGGATCCGCAGCAGCTGCCCCTGCTGGTGCGTCGGGTGCGGGTGGTCAGTGGCCGCGCCACCTTGCACCTGCAATGCGCGCCACGCCATGACTACGGCCGCGCCGCCACCCGGGCCCGCCTCGACGGCGCGGGGGTGTGCTTCGAAGCACCGGGGCAGCCGGGCCTGCGCCTGGTGGCCAGCCAACCGCTGCACATCGAACGGGACGCGGCGTTGGCGCAATTCACCCTGGAACAGGGCCAGGGCGCCGAATTCATCTTTGGCGGCCTGGAAGACCCGCGGGTAACCGGCAACGACAGCGACCTGCACCTGCGCCGTACCCTGAAGTTCTGGCGCGACTGGATCGGCCAGTCCAACTACCGCGGGCGCTGGCGGGAGATGGTCAACCGCTCGGCCCTGGCGCTGAAGCTGTTGACCTCGCGCCGCCACGGCTCGATCCTGGCGGCGGCCACCTTCGGCCTGCCGGAAAGCCCCGGCGGCGAACGCAACTGGGACTACCGCTACACCTGGGTGCGCGATGCCTCGTTCACCGTCTACGCCTTCATGCGCCTGGGCTTCGTCGCTGAAGCCAACGCCTACATGGGCTGGCTGCGCGGACGGGTCAGCGACTGCCACGGGCAACCGATGAAGCTCAATATCCTGTATGGCATCGACGGTCGCCAGGAGTTGCCGGAAAGCCCGCTGCCGCACCTGTCCGGCCACGGCGGCGCGCAGCCGGTGCGGATCGGCAACCAGGCCTATGACCAGGTGCAGCTGGACATCTTCGGCGAGCTGCTGGACGCGGTGTACCTGGTCAACAAGTACGGCGAGGCGATCTCCCACGAAGGCTGGCAGCACACGATCAAGGTGGTGGACCAGGTCTGCGCCACCTGGCAGCAAAAGGACGTGGGGATCTGGGAAATGCGCGGCGAACAGCACCACTTCCTGCATTCGCGGCTGATGTGCTGGGTCGCGCTGGACCGCGCCATCCGCCTGGCCTCCAAGCGTTCGCTGCCAGCCCCCTTCGCCCGCTGGGACCAGACCCGGCAGGCGATCTATGACGACATCTGGAGCCAGTTCTGGGACGAGCAGCGGGGGCACTTCGTACAGCACATCGGCAGTACCGCCCTGGACGGCTCGATGCTGCTGATGCCCCTGGTGCGCTTCGTCAGCGCCAAGGACCCGCGCTGGCTGGCCACCCTCGACGCCATCGAGAACAGCCTGGTGCGCGACGGCATGGTCTACCGCTACCGCAACAACGACAGCGGGATCGACGGCCTGCCCGGCAGCGAAGGGGCCTTTGCCGCCTGCTCCTTCTGGTACGTGGAGTGCCTGGCCCGGGCCGGGCGCGTGGAACAGGCGCACCTGGAGTTCGAGCAACTGCTGCGCTATGCCAACCCCCTGGGGTTATACGCCGAGGAATTCGACAGCCATGGCCGTCACCTGGGCAATACGCCCCAGGCCCTGACCCATCTGGCGCTGATCAGTGCCGCGTGTTTTCTCGACCGGCGCTTGAGCGGTGACAAGAGTGTCTGGCAACCTTGAGCGCCGCCGGCCCCCGTTGCCGCCCGAAATGGAATGTTCGCCATGCCCGACTCGCCGATTATCGCGGTGATGATCCACGCCGCCGACTGGCGCGCCGCCACCGACTGGTACGCCCAAGCGTTCCCCCAGGCGCGGCGCATCGTCCACCAACCCGATGACTTCGGCCACCTGCAGATCGACGGCATCGCCATCGAGATCGTCGCCGCCGACGCCAAGGTGGGCCAGGGTCCGGCCGGCTCGGTGGTGTATTGGCGAGTGGCCGACCTGCCGGCGCGACTGCAGCACCTGACCGCCCTCGGCGGGCGCCTGTACCGTGGGCCGATGGCCATTGGCGACGGTGAATGGATCTGCCAGGTGCAGGATCCCTGGGGCAATTGCATTGGCCTGCGCCAGGGCGCAACGCTCGCCTGAAGGAAGCGTTCCCGGCAGAATGACGGGTCTTTCGCGCCTGGTCCTCAAACACCGGCCCCTGGAGAACGCCCCATGCAGCAGGTCCTGCTGATCATCGATGTGCAACCCTGCTTCAACCCGCCCCAGTGGCTGGTGGACGGCATCAACCGCCTGCTGACGCGCATGCCTTCGGTGGCCACGGTGGAACGCCACGATGAAAGCCAAACGCCCTTTGCCCGCCAGTTGGGCTGGCAACCTTCCGCCGACGACCAGAGCCTGGTGGCGGCCGAACGCATCTTTATCAAGCACGGCTATGGACCGACGCCGGAGATGCTCGACTACCTGAAACGCCTGGCCCCCGAGCGAGTACTGGTGTGCGGCATCCAGACCGACACCTGCGTGCTGGCAGCGGGTTTTGCCCTGTTCGATGCCGGCTTGCAGCCGACCCTGATCACCGACCTGACGCAGGGCTCGTCCCTGGACCGCAGCGGCCAGCTGGGCATCGACCTGTGGCGGCATCATTTCAAGCACCTGATCCACAGTACCGACCTGTAGGAGCCGGCTTGCTGGCGAAGGCGATCTTGCGGGCCCCTTCGCTGGCAAGCCAGCTCCTACAGTTGGCAGGGGTATCGTGGGGGACTCCGTAGGAGCCGGCTTGCCGGCGAAGGCGATCGTGCGGGCCCCTTCGCTGGCAAGCCAGCTCCTACAGCTGGCAGGGGTATCGTGGGGGAGTCCGTAGGAGCCGGCTTGCCGGCGAAGGCGATCTCGCGGGCCTCTTCGCTGGCAAGCCAGCTCCTACAGTTGGCTGGGGTATCGTGTGGGGGCCGTAGGAGCTGGCTTACCGGCGAAGGTGGTCGTGCGGGCCTCTTCGCTGGCAAGCCAGCTCCTACAGCTGGCAGGGGTATCGTGTGGGGGCCGTAGGAGCCGGCTTGCCGGCGAAGGCGATCGTGCGGGCAGCGCAGCGTTAGAATCAGCACCTCGCCCTTCTCCATAAGGAACCCCCATGAGCCTGGATCTGCACCTTGAAGCCGACAAGCACCTGACCACGACGCTGCTCGGCCATCTGTTGCAAGGTTTCCCCGGAGCCAAGCAGGCCCCCGTACCCGGTGGCCTGCAGGCGACCTTCACCTCAGGCCTGAGCCTGTACAGCGAAGAGGCGGGACTGGAACCCGAGATCCGCGCCGAAGACCGTAAAGGCTGCGACTTCGCCGTCGGCCTGCGCTGCTATTTGCGCATCAAGGGCCCCGAACCCGAGGGCCACAGTTGCCTGGAAGACATCCGCCGGCTGCTGGAAACCATCGTCCAGCACTGCGAGACGATGTTCATCCTCTCGTTTCAATACGAATCCACTCTCTACTGGCGCGACGCTGACGGGCTGCATGCAGCCTGAGCACTGAAAACACCCTTGAGTGATGCCAAGCCGATGAGAACACTATTCGCCCTGCTTGCCCTGCTGTTCAGCAACACCGCGCTGTGCGCTGCATTCAGCGATTCACCCGAAGCCCTGGTGCGCCAGTTCATTGCCGACTATCAGCAGTGGAGCGACCAGGCCAACGCCCGCCAGCCGCTCGATGCGCCCCTGCAAGCGCTCGACCTGGCGCAGCAGGAGTACGCCCAGTTGCTGGCCAAGTTCTGCCCGCCGGGTTTTCAGGGCCAGCCGATTGCCTTCAGCGACCCGGCCAACCACGGCACCGGCTATGAGCAGATCCTCTCCAGCAGCCGTACCGCCGATCGCGCCCTGGTGAAAACCCGGGCAATCCAACCCGGGACGGGGTTTGCCGCCGACTACCACTACCACCTGCTGTTCAGCCATCAGCGCTGGTACCTCAGCGAGGTGTTCTATGTCGACCAGGATGGCCAGTACGAGTCGCTGTAAGCTCCCTGGCGACGAACTTTTCAGCTAGGGTTTCCCGGTCCGATCCGCCTTGGAGCCATCATGCCCAGCCAACCGTTCCTGCATCATGTACAGACCCCGAGCCTGAACATCGCCTACGAGCAGCACGGCCCCCTGGGCGGCGAGCCGGTGATCCTGCTCCATGGTTTCCCCTACGACCCGCGGGCCTACGACGAGATCGCCCCGCCCCTGGCCGAACTCGGCTATCGGGTGATCGTGCCCTACCTGCGGGGCTACGGGCCGACGCGCTTTGCCAGTGCCCAGGTGATGCGCTCCGGGCAGCAGGCGGCCCTGGCCCAGGACCTGCTGGACCTGATGGATGCCCTGTACCTGCCCCGGGCCACCCTGGCCGGCTACGACTGGGGCGGGCGCGCCGCGTGCATCGTCGCGGCGCTGTGGCCGCAACGGGTGCGGGCCCTGATGAGCGCCGACGGCTACAACATCCAGGACATTTCCCGGGCCTGTGAACCCCGCGCCCCGGAGACCGAGCACCGGCTGTGGTACCAGTACTATTTCAACACCCAGCGCGGGGTCGACGGGCTGACCGCCAATCGCCGGGAGCTCTGCGAACTGCTGTGGCGCCTGTGGTCGCCCACCTGGGCGTCCGGGCCCGAACTCTATGGCCTGAGTGCGGCGTCCTTCGACAACCCGGATTTCGTTGCGGTGGTGATCCACTCCTACCGCCATCGCTTCGGTTATGTGGCAGGCGACCCGGCCCTGGAGGCCATCGAGCAGGCGCTGCTTGCGCAACCGCCGATCCGGGTGCCGACCATTGCCCTGTGCGGCGCCGACGATGGCGTCGGCCCGGTGCTCGAGCCCGATCCGGATGTCGACCTGTTCAGTGCCGGTTACCAGCGCCGAGTGCTGGCCGGGGTCGGCCACAATGTGCCCCAGGAGGCGCCGCAGGCCACCCTCGATGCCTTGCTGGAATTACTCCAGGAGCACTGAGCGCACACCTGTCGCCGGCAACGGACACACTGCATCCGGGGAAAAATCGGTACACTTCGCGGCCTCGATTCCCCCCACAGGACATGGAATGTTATCTGCCGCTTCCTCTCCCCGGCCCGGCCTGCGCCGGGCCCTGGTGCTCTGGCTGTACGCCGCCGGCGCCGGCCACCTGCTGGCCGGCCTACTGCTGACCTGGGCCGGCCACAGCGCGCTGTTCAACGACTACCTGGGCACCATCGAGCAGGCCTTCTGGGGCAGTTCTGCGCCCAGTGCCGCACGGGCCCAGCAGGTCTGGTGGCTGGGCCTGTTCGGCGCCACCCTGCAAAGCTACTCCCTGTACCTGCTGGCCCTGGTGCACCTGGGCAACCGCCTGCGCAGCCCGGCGGCCTGGGCCTGGCTGATGGCCGGAATCCTGCTCTGGGCGCCCCAGGACATGTGGCTGTCGTGGCAGGTGCAGATGACCTCGCACCTGTGGATCGACAGCTTCGCCCTCCTGGTGCTGCTGCCACCGCTGCTGTGGCTGTACCGGCATGACCGCCGGTTCCGCGCTGCTTCCTTGTAACCCGTAAAAGGACTTCACCATCGTGGCTGACTTGCCAATCCTGCAGTGGGCCATCGCCCTGCTGCTCGCCCAGGGGGTGCTCGGCGCCCTGGACACGATCTACCATCACGAACTCACCGTGGCCCTGCCGCAACGCCATGGTGCCCGCAAGGAACTGGCGATCCACGCCCTGCGCTCGTGCTTCTACGGGGTGCTGTTCATGGGCATCGCCCACCTGGCGTTCCAGGGCATCTGGGCCCTGGTGATCGCGCTGCTGTTCGCCCTGGAGATCGGCCTGACCCTGTGGGACTTCGTGGTCGAGGACCGCAGCCGCAAGCTGCCGGCCATCGAGCGCATCATGCACACCGTGCTGGCGATCAATGCCGGGGCCTTCTTCGCCCTGTACGGCCTGCAACTGCTGGAATGGTCGCGCCTGCCCAGTGCCCTGGCGCCCCTGGACCTGGGCTGGCAAGGCTGGGCCCTGAGCCTGTTCGCCATCGGCGTGAGCGCCTCGGGCATCCGCGATGGCCTGGCGGCCCTGCGCCTGCAACGCCAGGGCCCGGGCAGCAACCCGTTCACCGGCGGCCCCGGCAAGCGGGTGCTGGTCACCGGTGGCACCGGTTTCATCGGCGAGACCCTGGTCAATCAACTGCTGGATGCCGGGCACACCGTCAGTGTGCTGGCCCGTGATCCGCTGCGCGCCGCCTACCTGTTCGACGGCCGTGCGCGCTGCTTGCGCAGCCTCGGCAAGCTCGGCCACAACGAAGCCTTCGACGTGATCATCAACCTGGCCGGGGCTCCGGTCGCCGGCCCGCGCTGGTCGGCCAAGCGCCAGGCGCAACTGCTGGCCAGCCGGGTGGGCACCACCGAGGCCCTGCTCAACTGGCTGCAGCATGCCCAGCACAAGCCGCAACTGTGGATCCAGGCCTCGGCCATCGGTTTCTACGGGGTGCGCGATGCCAGCCAGACCCTGGATGAAAACGCCGAGCGCGGCGAAGGCTTCATGGCCGACCTGTGCGCCCGCTGGGAGTCCTCGGCCGAACCGGCGACCCGTTTCGGAGTGCGCCAGGTGGTGCTGCGCCTAGGCATCGTATTCGGCCCCGGCGGCGCCCTGAAACCCTTGCTGATTCCGTTCCATTTCGGCTTTGGCGGACGCATGGGCGACGGTCGCCAGATCATCAGCTGGGTGCACCGCGACGACGTCCTGCAGGTGATCGCCAAAGCCATGGCGGACAACTCCCTGGCCGGCACCTACAACCTGGTGGCACCGGAACCGGTGAGCCAGGGTACGTTCGCCGCCACCGTTGGCAAGCTGCTCAAACGCCCGGTATGGCTGCATGTGCCGGCGGCGCCGGTACGGGCCCTGGCCGGGGAAATGGCCGAGCTGTTCTTCGACGGCCAGAAGGTGGTGCCCGCGCGCCTGCTGCAGGCCGGCTACCGCTTCCGCTACCCGACCCTGGACGCCGCCCTGCGCGACCTGACCTGAGGATTGTCCATGAGCAAGCCCCTGTTGTACCTGCTGGCGGGCAATGGCAGCGCCGCCGACTGGTGGGACGATGCCCTGCCGCACTTCCAGCGTTATCAGGTGCAGGCCCTGGAGCTGCCGGGGTTTGGCGGCAACCGGCAAGCGCCCTGCAACGACCTGGGCGAATACGCCGAAGCGCTGCTGGCCATGACCCTTCCGGGCAACGCGATTGTCGCGGTGGGGGTCAGCGCGCTGATCGTGCTGCATGCCTTGCAGCGCCGTCCGGGGCATTTTTCCCGCAGCGTGCTGCTGTCGCCGGTGGGGGCCTTTCTCTGGCAACGCCGCCTGCCGGCGCTGATGTCGCCGTTACCGGCGCGCTGGCTGATTCATGGCTTGCTCAGCCACAAGCCCGAGTGGTTCGCCGGCAAGTTTTCCCGCCAGCCGTGGACGCCGCAACAGTACCGGCGCATGGGCGCAGGCTATGCCCGTTGCCGGGCCTTTGTCCCCCTGTGGGAACAGCTGCGGGCCGACACCGCATTACCGTTGCTGGAGTGGATCAAGGACCCGGTGGAACTGGTCTGGGGGGATCAGGACCGGCTGCTGGGGATTGCCCAGGCCGCGGCCTGGTCGGCGATCCTGGCCCGGGCCGACCTGCGGGTCAGCCTCAAGCCGGGCTGGGGCCATTACCCGTGGATCGACGCCCCGGGTGACTTCGTCGCTTGGCTGGAGTCCGGCGAGCCGGGGTTCGTCGCCCACACCAAGGGCGGTCGCCTGCGCCTGGCGCAGCTGGCCGGCCAGCCGGTGCCCAGCGCCCTGTCCCTGGACCGGGCCGACGACCCGCGCCTGCCGGCCCTGCTCGCCAGCCAGCCGCAGGCCCTGTGGGCGGTGCGCTCTTCGAGCTATGGCGAGGACCAGGCCGACTCGGCCAATGCCGGGCTGAGCACCACTTACCTGCGGGTCGCGACCGCGGAAGTGGCGCCGCGGATCAATCAGCTGCGCAACGCCGGCGTCGAGGAAGTGGTGGTGCAACGCTTTATCCAGCCGGCCCTGTCGGGGATCGCCTTCGTGCGCCACCTGGCGGTGGAACTGGAGTGGGTCGAAGGCCATCTGGAAAGCCTCGCCGACGGTCAGGCCAGCCCGCAGCGGGCGGTGCTCTCACGCCTTGGCGGGGCCTGGGCCAGCGGCGCGTTCGCCACGCTCCAGGGCTTGAGCGAAAGCGCCTTGTGGGATTTCCTGCAAGGGGTGCTGAAAGCCTTCCACTACGTGCCCGGCGATGTCGAATGGGCCTGGGACGGCAGCCAACTGTGGCTGCTGCAGTACCGGCCCATCAGCGATTACGGCTGGCGCCGACACCTGACCGCAGCAAATATCGCCGAGATCCTGCCGCCCCAACCCAGCCGCTTCGTCGAGTACGGCCAGCGCCGGGCGGCGGCGAGCATTCCGGCGATCATGGCCCGCTGGGACGCCCGGGTGCTGGAGGACAACGAACCCTTCACCGCAGTATTCGGCGGCGCCTCCTACATCAATAACGACCTGTTTCTGGCGCGCCTGGCGGATTGGGGCCTGCCGTCTACCGGCTACGCCGGCGAAGTCGGTGGCGCGGCCCCGGCCCTGCCCTTGCGGCCAATGCGGGTCCTGCGCGCGCTGCCACGCTTGCTGCGCATGCAGCAGATCGCCCGGGGCCAGCTGCTGACCCTGGAGCGCGGGCTGCGGCGCTTCGATGATGAACTGACGCGCCTGCACCAGGCCGGAGCCGATGGCCAGCAACTGGCGGACTGGTTCAGCCGCTTCTATGTGTTCGTGGTCCAGGGCAACCTGTGCATCGCCACCGCCCTGGCCAGCAGCGGCGGCGCCTGGCTGGGCCGGCCGCCCACCGCTTACGACAACCTGGAGCACAGCCCCCACAGGCTGCCCTGGGAAACCGATCCCGGCACCCCGCGACCGCCCTGCAGCGACCTGCCATTGCAAGCCTTTCCCCAGTGGCGCCCGGCCATCGCCCTGGCCCATCGCCTGGGCCTGCCGGGGCTGCGTGGCTATTACCTGCAAGTGCGCGAATGGTATCGAGACAACCTGATGCGGATCTTTTTCCGCCTGCACCATGCGGTGCCCGAAGCCGACCGCGCCCATTGGTTTGCCCCCCACGAACAGGTTCGCAGCCGCAACGGCAGCTTCTGGCAGGACGGCCGCGAAGGCCGCGAACAGGCCAGCGGCTTCATGATCTACCCGGGGCAGGTGCAGGGCGTGCTGGGGGTCGACATTCTTCTGGAAGACACCCTGGACCCCGGGCGCCACGCCCATTACCAGCAAGCCCGGGCAGTGATCGCCCGGATGGGCGGCCGGCTGTCCCACGGCTCGACCCTGCTGCGGGAACTGCGCAAGCCCTCGGCAGTGCTGCCCCAGGTGGACCCGGCCTGGATCGGCCGCGAGGTGCGCTACGAGGACGGGCAACTGAGCCTGGTCCAGGACTGAGGCCGGCGTGGGAGCCCGCCTTGCCTTGCCCCTGGCCCGGCGCAACAGCGAGCTGCGCCGTCAATCGCCTTGGTCAGGCAGTGACCAGCGGAATCAGGATTCCGGGCTTGCCGCGAAACGCTCGCGGTAGGCTTGCGGGGTCACCCCCAGGGCCCGCAGCACGCTGCGACGCAGGGTTTCTTCACTGCCGAACCCGCATTGGGCGGCAATGCGCTTGATCGGCAGGCCGCTGTCGGCCAACAGCCGCCGGGCGGTCTCCACCCGGATCAGCTCGATGGCCCGGGCCGGCGTCTGGCCGGTGTCGGCACGGTAGTGGCGGACGAAGCTGCGCTCGCTCATGGCGGCCTGCTGGGCCAGGACTGGCAGTGTCAGTTCGCGATTGAGGTTTTCAGCGATCCAGGCATGCAAGCCATCGAAACGCCCGCCTCCATTCTGCAACGCCAGGGTCACGCTGAACTGCGACTGGCCGCCCGGGCGCTTGAGAAACACCACCAATTGCCGCGCCACGTCCAGCGCCGCCTCGCGCCCCAGGTCGGCTTCCACCAGGGCCAGGGCCAGGTCGATGCCGGCGGTGACCCCGGCCGAGGTCCACACCGGACCGTCATTGATAAAGATCGGATTGGCCTCCACCCGCAGTTGCGGGTACTCCTGGGCCAGTTGATCGCAACGGGTCCAGTGGGTCACTACCCGGCGCCCATCCAGCCAGCCACTGGCCGCCAGCAGAAAGGCCCCGGTGCACACCGAGGCCACCCGCCGCGCCGTCGTGGCACGGGCCGCGACCCAGGCCACCAGCGCCGGGTCCCGGGCCGCTTCATAGACGCCCCAGCCCCCGGAAACGACCAAGGTATCGCAGGCCACTTCCGGCGCCGGCAGCGGCTCGGCCAGCAATGCCAGCCCCGCTGAGCTCAGGGTCGGCCCTCCCGGGCTGGCGATCACCCGGGGCTGGTAGGGCAAGGGCAGGCCCAGGCCACGGGCCCGGTCATTGGCCGAGGCGAACACCTGCAACGGGCCGGTGACATCCAGCAACTGGGCATTGGCAAAGGCCAGGACAAACACGTTTTTCGGGGAACTGGGCATGATTGGCGTAATTCGAGGGTAGGTTGGCGTACCCGCCAAATCCTAGAAGGCTAGAGTCACGCCGTCCACCTCATCGACACAAGGAACAGGCAATGACAGTGCAGATTGGTTTTCTGTTGTTCCCCGAGGTCCAGCAACTGGACCTGACCGGCCCCCACGACGTGCTGGCTTCGCTACCGGATGTGCAGGTGCACCTGATCTGGAAGGCGCCGGGGCCGGTGGTGGCCAGCTCCGGGCTGGTGCTGCAGGCCACCACAAGCTTCGCCGACTGCCCGCCGCTGGATGTGATCTGCATTCCTGGCGGTGCCGGGGTCGGAGCGCTGATGGAAGACCCGCAGACCCTGGCGTTCATCCGCCAGCAGGCGGCGCAGGCGCGGTATGTGACCTCGGTGTGCACCGGCTCCCTGGTGCTCGGCGCCGCCGGCCTGCTCCAGGGCAAGCGCGCCACCACCCACTGGGCCTACCACGAACTGCTGGCGCCGCTGGGGGCGATCCCGGTGCACGAGCGGGTGGTGCGCGACGGCAACCTGCTGACCGGCGGCGGCATCACCGCCGGCATCGACTTCGCCCTGACCCTGGCCGCCGAACTGTTCGACGCCGCCACCGCGCAGCGGGTACAGCTGCAACTGGAATATGCCCCGGCACCGCCGTTCGAGGCCGGCAGCCCGGACACCGCCCCCGCCAGCGTGGTGCAGCAAGCCCGTCAGCGCGCCGCAGAGTCGCTGCACCAGCGCCGGGAGATCACCCTGCGCGCAGCCGCGCGGCTGTCAGCCGGCTGAATCCTCGGCGCGGCGCACCGGGCCCTGGCGGGCATTGCCCAGCAACTGGGTAATGGCGCCATCGCCATAGGTGCGCTCGACCCTGGAAATCACCACCTGATAACCGGCGTACCAGCGCCGGTACTGGCGCTTGGCCTCAATGTGCCTGGGGTGGCTGGCAAAGGCCTGGATCGAGGCTTCGTCCTCCCAGTAATAGCTGGCGTTGATCAGCCCCTGATCGGCACTGGTCCAGGATTGGGCGCCGACGAAGCCCGGCAGGCTGATGGCAATTTCGTCGATCAGCGCGCTGAGGCGGTGGAACTCCTCGTCGCGCTGGCCTGGCTGGTAGATAAAGGCGGCAATGTACATCGGCAAACTCCATTGGGTGATGAATCAGAGCGGACGCGCCAGCAGCGCCAGGCGCAGGGCCAGGGCCAGCAGCACCGCCGCCAGCAGCCAGGATTGCCAGCGGGCCAGCCGCGAATCGCCGCCGGGCCAGCCACGGCGCAGGGCCGCGCCGAAGACCCCCAGGCTGGTATGGAAGACCCCGCTGACCAGGGTCAGCAGCAAGCCCAGGACCAGCAGTTGCACAGCGATGCTGCCGTGCTCGGGGCGCACGAACTGCGGCAGGAACACCATGAAGAACAGCAGCGCCTTGGGGTTCAGCAGGCTGTTGCACAAGGCCCGGACAAACACCGTGGACAGCGGCACCCGCGGCGTCTCGGCAAGGTTGGGGGTGCCACGCTCGCCCAGGGCCTTGCAGGCCAGCCACAGCAGGTAGGCGACCCCGGCATAGCGGATCAGGTCGAACGCCGGCGGCCAGCTGGCTACCACGGCGGTCACGCCCGTGGCCGTGAGCAGGGTCAGGCCGATGTCCGCCGCACCTATCCCCAGCCCCGACGCCACCCCACCGCGCCAGCCATAGGCTGCGCCGTGGCTGATGACAAAGGCCATGTTGGGGCCCGGCGACAACAGCAACAGCAGCACGGCGCCGAGGAAGATCGACAGGGTGGAAAGGTCCGGCATGTGAGCGCTCCTGCGCAAAAGCCGCTAGATTAGGGCGCCTACCTGATACAAACAAAAAAGTGTTCTAGATACATAAGGTGGCCGAGCATGCGCCGTACCCGCTACAAAACCATCGTCGATCACTTCGCCCAGCGCATCCGCGCCGGCCAGCTGTGCCCGGGCACTCAGCTACCGACGGTACGCGCGCTGATGGCCAGCGAGCAGGTGGCCCTGGCCACGGCGCTGCGGGTCTACCACGAGCTGGAGGCCATCGGCCTGGTGGTGGGCGAGCCCGGGCGCGGCACCTTCGTGCGCGACACCAGCCTGCCCCGGGGCATGGGCCTGGAACAGCACCCGGCCAGCGCCGCCTCGGTGGACCTGGCGTTCAACTACCCGTCCCTGCCCGGCCAGGCGGAAAGCCTGCGCGAGGGGCTGCGGGCGATAGCCGCCTCCGGCGACCTGGATGCCCTGCTGCATTCCGCGCCCCAGGGCGGCCGCCCCCATGAGCGCCAGACCGCGGCGCGGCACCTGCGCAACCGCGAGATCCGCGTCGCCGCCGAGCAGGTGCTGATCGTCAACGGCGCCCAGCAGGGGCTGGCGGTGAGCCTGCTGGCACTGCTCCAGCCCGGGGACATCCTGGCGGTGGATGCCCTGACCTATCCCGGCCTGAAGACCCTGGCCCAGGTCCATCGCCTGGACCTGGAGCCCTTGCCCCAGCACAACGGCCAGATGGACCTGGACGCCCTCCAGGCCTTGTGCCGGCGGCGCCCGGTGCGGGCGCTGTACTGCATGCCGACCCTGCACAATCCCCTGGGCACGGTGATGCCCCTGGCCGAACGCCAGCGCCTGGCGCAATTGGCTCGCGAGCATGACCTGCTGCTGATCGAGGACGGCGCCTACGCCTTCCTCGCCGAACCGGCACCGCCGCCGCTGCAGACCCTGGCCCCGGAGCGCACGCTGTATATTTCCGGGCTGTCGAAAAGCGTCGCCTCGGGGTTGCGCCTGGGGTTCATCGTCGCGCCCCTGGAGATGATCCCGGCCCTGGAGCGGGCGATCCGCGTGTCCACCTGGAGCACCCCGTCATTGACCGTGACCCTGGGCTGCCGCTGGATCGAATCGGGGCTGGTGGACCGCCTGGAAGAACAGAAGCGCAACGATGCCCGCAACCGCCAGCAACTGGCCCGGCGGGTACTCAAGGGCTGCGAGTACCAGGCCTATGGCTCGTCGTATTTTCTCTGGCTGAAACTGCCGGAAGGACGGCGGGCCGATGCCGTGGTGACGGCCCTGGAACATCAGGGGGTCACGGTGACCTCGGCCGAGCCTTTCGCCACCACCGCCCACGTGCCCCAGGCGTTGCGCCTGGCCCTGGGCTCCATCGGCCTGCCACTGCTGGAACAGGCTTTGGAAAAGGTCCGCAACGAGATCACCCGCTAAGCACACCTGTAGGAGCCGGCTTGCCGGCGAAGAGCGCCCGCTCACCAGCGTCAATGGCCGCAGGCATCGTCCGTGGCGGGCGGCTCGCACGCCTCACGGCCATTCGGAGCACGCCAGCGCCGCCAGAGCAACTTGATCTTCCGACCGATCATCCACAGCGCACCAAGGATATTGGCCAGGACAAAGGCCCCAGGAAAAATGCCAGCATCGTCAGCATGCCGGGGCAATCCGGCCCTTGGCATGACATTCCCGCCCAGCCCAAGGTGGTCAACAGCGCCGCCCCCAGTCCAACGATCTGCCGCAACCACGGCCAGTTGCCCAGAAGCCCGCACTTAGGGTCAGGCTGAAAAAAACCTGCCAGGTTGATGTTCCACTGCGTGAAGTAGCAAAGCGGCCACCGCACCCAGGCAGCAAACACGAAATGCCGGACGAAAAAAAACCCGCCGAAGCGGGTTTTTTCCAAGACCATTATGACTTCCTGTCTGCAGCATCCGTGCTAATGGTCGACCTTCCTTGATCCTGAGCGCTTCCTGCGCTGCAGTTGTGGGAAAGAAGATTAAACACAAAGTCATTTGGTAAAAAGACGCATTAAATAACAGCGCGTGTAAGACATTCGCCATGCGCTGCTTCCGAAAACCCTTATTTCAACGCGCCAGGACCTGCATCGCCAACGCCGCGACCTTGAGCTGGTGGCGCACACCGGCTTGATCAGCGTCCTGAACAAACCAGGCGGCCGACAAGCCACTGAACGCCAGGACCCACTGCACCAGGCGACGCGGCTCGAGCCCGGCGCATTGTCCGATCACCTGCACCTGGCGGCTGAAGCGTGCAGGGTCGGTGGCACTGGGCAGGTCGGGATTGGCAATCAGGTTGGCGAAATCGAAACCGCGCTCGCCGTACACTCGCTTGGGGTCGATGACCTGCCAGCCACGGGCACCGAAATCGAGAACATTGTCGTGGTGCACATCGCCGTGCAGCACCACCACATCCTCGGGCGCCGCGAGCAACTGCTCGGCCATGGCCAGGCACTCCAGAAGAATGCCGCCCTCAACCCGCGCCACCTGGCGCAGGTCCTCGAACCAGGGATCGAGCCCTAGCAGCTGCGGCAGAGGCTGCGCACGCGGCGCATGCAGCCGCGCCAGCGTGGCACAGACAATCTGGCTGACTTCATCGTGCCGGCCTTCGAGCGCCATGCCCATCAACGACCCCGAGCCCATGGCCCGCTCCATCAGCAAGGCCTGGTCCGCCTGGGCATAGACCCGCGCAGCGCCCTGCCCGGCCCACCAGGCCATCAGCCGATTGCCGGCCTGCTCATTTTCATCCAGGGCGATCTTCAACATGGCCGGCGCTTGATCCGCCAGCCGCACCGGCAGCAGACGGCTGCCAGGAGTGACAATAGGCTCACCGTCAGGCAGCAAGCGCCAGCGATCGATATAAGTCTCAAACATCGATGAATCCAAGGGCAGCAAAAGCGAGCTGCAAGTTTCCAGCGACCAGTTGCAGGCAGCAAGCCCTTATGCTCCGCTTACAGCTCCTGGCGTGCCGCTTGTGACTTGCAGCTGCCCCTCTTCAACCCTGCTGCAGATAGTTCTCGATATTGCTCATCTGTTCGTCCCAGCCCCGGCTGTTCATGCGAAAGGCCTTGAGCCGGCGCTCAGCGGGAATGCCGTCGAAACCCGACTCGGTGACCCGCAGCAAGGTGCCGTCATCGCGCTCCTCCAGTTCGAATTGCACCAGGGTCGTGGGCTCGGCCGAGTAGTCCTGCTGAGGGTCCACGGCATAGGGATGCCAACTGAAGGAAAACAGTTCGTCCACCAGCAGTTGCTCGACCCTGACGTCCCAGGTCAGGTGCTCGTACCCCGGGTAGGTAATGGCCCCGCGCACCTGCTGGCCCGGGGTGAAGCGCTGACCCTGCAGGGCCACGCCGAACCATTGGCCAAAGGCCTCGGCCTGGCTCAGGGCAGCCCAGACCTGGGCCCGGCCGGCCTTGAGCAGGATCTTTCTTTCAATACGGTCTGATGAGTTCATAGGACACCTCCAGTGATCAACACTAGACCGCCTGGGCGCTAGCGCAACCGGCAAGTTGCACGATCGGCACGTGCTCCAGGCCCGGCCTGAATGACACTTGGGCCTGGGTAAAAAAATGCTAATGTCGGCGGCCAATCCCTCCTCAAGGACGAGCCATGCCGCTGACCCTTTCCGATCGCTACCGCGGCTGCCTGCTGGGCCTGGCCTGTGGCGATGCCGTGGGCACCACGGTGGAATTCAAGCCGCGGGGCTCGTTCCCCGACGTGACCGACATGCTGGGCGGCGGGCCTTTCAAGCTCCAGCCGGGGCAATGGACCGACGACACCTCGATGGCCCTGTGCCTGGGCGAAAGCCTGTTGCGCAAGGACGGTTTCGACCCCGCCGACCAGATGGGCCGCTACCTCAACTGGTGGCAATGGGGCTACCTCAGTGCCACCGGTGAATGCTTCGACATCGGCAGCACCGTGCGCCAGGCCTTGAGCGAGTACCAGGAGCACGGCCAGCCATTCGCCGGGGCGACCGATCCCCAGACCGCCGGCAACGGCTCGCTGATGCGCCTGGCGCCGGTGGTGCTGTTTCACTACCCGGACCTGGCTCAGGTCCGCGAGTTTGCCGGCGCCAGTTCGCGCACCACCCATGGCGCCGCTGAAGCCATCGAATGCTGTCAGCTGTTGGCCGGGTTGCTGGCCAAGGCCTTGGCCGGCGCCTCCAGGGCCGAGCTGCAAACGCTGGATGATCCACACCTTGGGCAACCCAAGGTGATGGCCCTGGCCCGGGGGCATTACCTGGACAAGCGCCGCGACCAGATTCGCGGCAACGGCTACTGCGTCGACGCCCTGGAGGCCGCGCTCTGGTGCTTCCAGCACAGCGACAGCTATGCCCAAGCGGTGCTCGCCGCCGCCAACCTGGGGGACGATGCCGACACCACCGCCGCCATCGTCGGGCAGTTGGCCGGGGCCTTCTACGGAGTCCAGGGCATACCGCCACAGTGGCTGGCCAAGCTGCACATGGGTGAGGAGATCCGGGCCATGGCCGACGACCTGCTGGCCGCCGCCCAGCGCCGCACGCCTGTGCGACCGCTGCTCGGCAGTTGCCTGTGCAAGGCGGTGCAGTACCGGGTCGAGCGCCTGGACATGCCCATCGGCCATTGCCATTGCCAGACCTGCCGCAAGGCCCATGCCGCAGCGTATGCCTCCACCGCCGGGGTGAGGCGCGAACACTTCCAGTGGACCCAGGGCCAGGAGCGTTTGAGTAGCTATGAGTCGTCCCCGGGCAAGCTGCGGCACTTCTGCTCGGTCTGCGGTTCTCACCTGCTGGCGGAGCGCCCGGCACAGCCCCACGTGATCCTGCGGGTGGCGACCCTGGACGATGACCCGGGGCAGACGCCCCAGGTGCATATCTGGACCTCCCACGATGTGCCCTGGCTGGCCGACGAGGGGGCGCAACGCTGGCCCGAGTGGCAACCCAGCCGCGACTAGACTGCCTTTCTACCTCATTCACCGATTGCGAGACTTTCCATGCGTGCGATCCTGTTCCTGGCCCTTGCGCCACTGCTGCTTGCTCCATTGGCCCAGGCCGACGAGTGCGACAGCAGCACCCAGACCGACATGAACCTGTGCGCCGGCGTGCAGAGCAAGACCGCGGACAAGGAGCTGAATGCCCTTTACCAACAGATCAACCAGCGCCTGAAAGACCAGCCACACACTAAAAAGCTGCTGCTCAGCGCTCAGCGCGCCTGGGTAGCGTTCCGCGATGCCGAGTGCAGTTTTTCCACTTCCGGCGTGGAAGGTGGCAGCCTTTATCCGGTGGGCTACAGCAACTGCATCACGGCCTTGACCCAGGCTCGGGTGGAGAGCTTCAAGAATTACCTGAAGTGCATGGAAGGCGACTTGAACTGCCCGGTACCCGCCCGGTAGGAGCGGGCTTGCCCGCGAAGGCGTCGGTGAGGGCGCTGCATGGCTTGCCGGCCTCTTCGCCGGCAAGCCGGCTCCTACAGCGAAATCTCGGCGCACCGCCCGGTAGGAGCGGGCTTGCCCGCGAAGGCGTCGGTAAGGGCGCTGCATGGCTTGCCGGCCTCTTCGCCGGCAAGCCGGCTCCTACAGCGAAATCTCGGCGCACCGCCCCGTAGGAGCGGGCTTGCCCGCGAAGGCGTCGGTGAGGGTGCTGCATGGCTTGCCGGCCTCTTCGCCGGCAAGCCGGCTCCTACAGCGAAATCTCGGCGCACCGCCCGGTAGGAGCGGGCTCGCCCGCGAAGGCGTCGGTGAGGGCGCTGCATGGCTTGCCGGCCTCTTCGCCGGCAAGCCAGCTCCTACAGCGAAATCTCGACGCACCGCCCGGTAGGAGCGGGCTTGCCCGCGAAGGCGTCGGTGAGGGCGCTGCACGGTTTGCCGGCCTCTTCGCCGGCAAGCCGGCTCCTACAGCGAAATCTCGGCGCACCGCCCGGTAGGAGCGGGCTCGCCCGCGAAGGCGTCGGTAAGGGCGCTACACGGCTTGCCGGCCTCTTCGCCGGCAAGCCGGCTCCTACAACAGGAGCCGGTAGCTGCAGACAAGCTCAGCGCACGAAGATCTGCGCCGTGGTAATCGCCATGTCGCCGCCGGGCAAGGTGATCTTGCCGACCTGCTGCATGCTGTCGACATCGAAGATCGCCACGTCGTTGAAGGTCCCCGCCAGGTAGATCTTGGTCCCCGCCTCGTTGAACGAAATGCAGTAGTAGGAGTGCTCCAGGGTGGCGGCCTGGATCAGCTTCTTCTGCTTGATGTCGTACTTGGCCAGGCGGTTGAGCACGCCGAACATCAGGTTCGGGTCCTTGGGCGAGCGCATGCCGCTGAAGTAGATCTCGGTCAGCGGGCCGAAGTCGGTGGTCTCGGTCTTGCCGGTTTTCAGGTCGACGCTGAACAACCCGTAGAGCGCTTCGGCGGTGGCCGGGTCCTGCTTCTGGTCCTTGAACTTCGCCGTGGTGTAGAGCAGCGAGAAGTCATGACGGAAGGTCTGCTGGTTCCACACGTAGAGCACGTCCGGGGCGCTGTAGTTGGGGCGTTTCCAGTGGCGGCTGGGGATCAGCACCTCGAACTTTCCGCTCTTGACGTCGACCTTGTACAGGTCCGGCCCGGCCACATACAGGGTGCCGTCGTCGCCACTCTGCATGATGGTCAGCTGGCGCGGCGCGGGGAAGCTGCGCAGCGGCTTGGCATCCAGCCCGGCGTCGGTGGCGTAGACATCCAGCCGCGGCTCCTTGACCTCGTAGCGGTCATTGCGCAGCAGGGTCGGGTTGGCCACGGTGTACAGCTCCTTGCCGTCGTGGCTGACGGTGAAGGCGAACATCGAACGGGCCTTCTCCCCCGGGTGCTGGGTGATGCTGGCGTGGAACACCTGCTTGCAGCTGTCGAGCTCGACGCCATAGACATCCGCATAGTGGTTGTTCAACACGTAGGCAATCTTGCGGTCCGGGGACAGTTGCACGGTGCCGGGGCCAAAGGCGTCGGGCATCTTGCAGGTCTTGTACAGGCTGTCGGTGGCCAGGTCGAGAATGTGCAGGTTGTTCGGGTAGTTGGTGGTCACCATGTATTCGTGACCCGGGTTGAGGGCCGGGTTTTCATCGCCCAGGGCACTCAGTGAAACGAGGCCGAGGACCGCGCTGGCGGCCAGGCCGCAGACGTTGATAGCTCGCATGCTGGAATCCTTGTGCTGTCCGGTTACTTGTCTTTGGGGAAGACGGTGCCGAGGTTGCGCCAGTTGTCGTTGGAGGCCTGGGCGTCCTTGTTCCAGTCGGGGTAGGTGCTCATCATGTCCGGCACCTGGGCCGGCCACCAGCAAGGGTCGGAACAGCCGTAGAGGTCGGCCTCCATGGGCTGGCAGAGGGACGAGACGCCGCCAAAGGCGTCGATTTCCCAGCCCGGGTCGGTGGTCGAGGCGCAACCGGCCACGGAGTTCATCGCCAGCACTTCTTCGATACGGTCCTCGGCGGCAGCCTCGGCCAGTTTCTGGGCTTTGTTATTGATCGGCTTGAGATGTTTCATGTCAGTGGGCCTTGCGCGGAGTGATGTAACTGCTGATGAACGCAGGGTTGTGAGCCATGATCCGGCTGTAGACTTCGATGCCGAAATCCACCCAGTCACGCATCAGTTCGCAATAGTGATAGGTCGGGTGCGCCGGGTCGCCATAGCGGGCGTAGCTCTCGTGGTAGCAGCCGCCGGAACACAGGTTGCGGATCCGGCAGCTGTCGCAACCGGTGTCGGTGCGGTCCAGGCGCTGGGACAGGAAGTCGTTGAGTTCCACCTGCTTGACCCCACCACCGTGCACGTTGCCGAAGGTTGGCAATGAGGAGCCTGTGAAGCGGTGGCACAGGTTCAGCTCGCCCTTGTGATCCACCGCCAGCATCTTCAGCCCGGCGCCACAGGGCAGCGCCTTCTTGTGACCTTCGTGGATGTCGGTGATCAACTGGTGCAGGTTGGAGAAACCGATGTTGCGGTGCTCCAGGGCCGCCTCCAGGTAGCGTCCGCCCAGGCGCTTCATGCTGGCGAAGACTTCGATCAGTTCCTCGCTGCTGAGGTTGAAGCTGCTGATGTCCCCCGAGGTCACCGGGGCGAAGCCGACTTCGGCAAACCCCAGCTCGTTGAACAGGTGATCCCAGATGGTCTCGACATCGGTGACCCCGGTGGTCAGGGTGACCCGGGCCCCCACCGGCCGGCTGTTGTAGCGCCCCAGGAGCATCTGCGCCTTGCGCCGCACCACGTCATAGGTGCCCTGCCCGCCCACGGTGATGCGGTTGCGGTCGTGCACGGTCTTGGGCCCGTCGATGCTCACTGACAAACCGAAGCGGTGGGCGTTGAGGTAGTCCACCACCTCTTCGGTGAGCAGGGTGGCGTTGGTGGTCATGACGAACTCGACGAACTTGCCCGCCTCGCCGAAGCGTCGCTCGCAGTACTCCACCATGGCCTCGATCAGCGGCCGGTTGCTCAGGGGTTCGCCGCCGAAGAACACCACGGTGTAGCGCTCCTCGTCCGGGGATTCCTGGAGCAGCATCTCCACCGAGGCGATGGCGGTGTCCAGGCCCATCTTCTTGCCCGCCGAGGGCTTGTCCAGGTCTTCCTTGTAGCAGTAGGTGCAACTCAGGTTGCAGCCAGTGTTGACGTTGAGCACCACGGTATTGATTGCCGTGCGCTCGACCCGTTTGACCCCGATCTCGGGGGTCAGCGGTGAACCGTCACTGACCAGTTCCAGGGCGATCAGCTCACGCAGGGTGTCGCTGACATCGGCGCCGTCATAGGTGCCCGCCAGGCGCTGGATCAAATCTTCCGGGGTACAGCCGGGCCCGCGCAGGGCATCGATGATGCTGCCGGTCAGGGCATCGCTGGCAAACAGCGAACTGCTGGGGATATGGAACAGCATGCGGTCGGCGTCCACCTGCACTTCGTGCAGGTTGCGCTCTACCAGGTTCAGAATTGCGCCCATCACAACCTCCTGTGCAAACCCCGGATGCGGGGCCTGCGGTCATTGCCTGAAAATGTCTGTGGCTACGGCTCGACAGCACTCAGGGAATGGGTGGATTGTTCCAGCGTTGCACGGTGACGATCAGGTGCCCTTCGCCGGTCAACGCCTTACCGGCGTCATCCACGGCGGCGATCACCTTAAGGTTGCCGGCGTTGTTGGTGGACATCTTGCGCTGCGGGTTGGGCCCGGCGTCGCCGGGGATGAACACCCCGCTGTCGGCTTGCATGGTGCCGGCGAACCGGACGTCCTGATCCTTGGCCGCCTGCTCGTCGAAGGCCTCGACCTTCCACTGCGCCGGCACCACCCCGATGCGGTACGGCTTGCCATCGGCGCCCTTGCCCCAGGCTTCGGCATCGAAGCGCCCCTGGACCTTGGGCGTCGAACCGCCGCCCTCGCCGACTCGTGCCACCGAGAACGCCGGCACCACCTTGACCTCGGCGATGCTGCTGTAGACCGCCAGGGTCAGCCCCTTGAGGCTGCCGACACTGACTTGGCGCAGGCCCGGCTGGGCATTGGCGGCAGCCTTGAGCTTGAGGCGCACGCGTTGCGGGCTCTGCTCCAGGACCTGCACCACCTCGACGCCCTGGCCAAAATTGGGCGTGCCTGCGAGGCCGGCCCCCACCAGGGTCACTTCGCGCTCTTCACCGGCCTTCAGGTAACCCGGTTGCACCGCCAGCAGACGGCTGCTGCCCTGCTTGGCGGCGACGAAGTCCAGGCCGCGCTCATCGTGCTCGGCCTCGAACATCCGCCCTTGCAGCGCATTGCCCTGGGCCGCCAGCACCTGGCGCATGACCACGCCGTCGACGGTGACATTGGCGCGCCATTCATAGCCGCTGTAGAGGATCGCGCTGCCCTCGCCGTTGAACGGGCTGCCATCGGCGTACTGGCCCTTGACGCTGACCTTGAACTGATCGCCGTCGCCGGCGCTGACGCTCATCACCCCGGCCAACTCGCCCTTGCCCGGCAGGTGGCCGCTGAAACTCCAGTCGCCGGCCAGCGCCGCCGCCTGCGGACGCGCCTGCTGCCAGGCCTTCCAGGCCGGGTTGTCGAGGGGATAACGCTTGGCCAGCAAGGGCACCATTTCCTTGAGGGCCGTCGGGAACCACTCGCGGTCTCGGGACAGGGCCTGGTACTCCAGGGACGGCCACTGGCCGAGGTGGAAATTCACCAGGTGCTCCCATTCCTGTGCCGGACGCCGCTGCAGGGCGATGCGCGCGCCAGAGTGACAACGGGCGCACATCTGGGAGGTCTGTTCGTCGAAATGCTCGACGGTGTTCAGGCGCCGCTCCAGGGCGTAGCGCACGCCGTCGGTCTCGCTGGGTGCCAGGCCCTGGGTATCGGCCAGGTACTTGACCAGGGCACGCCGGTCATCGTCGCTGATCTGCAGGCCATGCATGGTCTGCATGCGGGCAATGCTCATCAGCCAGCCTTCCGGGGTCTTGCGCTGGTGGCTGATACGACTCAGGGCTTCCCCGGCCTCGGGGTTGTGGCAGCCCTGGCAGGTCTGTTTGAGGATGCTCTGCGCATCCCGCGCGGCGAAACTCGATGGGGCATGCAAGGCGGTACAGGTGGCAACGGCCAGCAGGCTGGCACTGAGCCTCAGGCGGAGTTTTCTCTTCATCAGGGTCGAACCTCCCACGGTGCTTTCTTATTTTTAGCGCGTCGTTTTTATGGTTTCTGCCATGCCTGGCAGTGCCGGGCATGGAGGCAAGAGAAACGTCTGCAGGTAAGCAATACACGGAGCGTGCCAGCTTGGAAATGAACGCAGGATCAATGATTTGGCTGCAGGCAGCGGGCGCTGCGGGACCTGGCGGTGTTACCCGACGTTCAATTTCGCGACACCGGTCTCAGTCTGAGACAGCCCTTGCCAGGCCCAAAGGGCTCGCCGAGCGCACCGGCCGGCGTGCTGTACCTGTGATTTTCTTTTTGATTGGATCTTGCATTTATCCACCGCCACCGCAAAATCACGCGGTTTTGTTCGCCCTGCTGTCCAGGGCGTTCTGCTCGTCCCCCCATTAAAAGGAACCACACGTTCATGGATAGAAGCGCCAGTGCCCGTCTCGGCTCGCTGATCCTCTCGTTGTCTGCTCTGACCCTGGTCGGATGCAAGGAAGAATCCAGTCCCAAGAGCGCAGCCGTCGCCCCGGCTCCTGCTCCGGCCGCCATGGTGATGCCGATCTGCGCCAATGGCGAATGCGCGGTTCTCGACCAGAACGGTGCAGTGCTGGTCAGCGCCGACAACGACTACGATGCCGTGGTCGCCCTGCCCCTGGACAAGAGCTTCCTGTTCGCCAAGGACGGTACCTGGAACCTGGCCAGCGCCGACGGCAAGCAGCTCCTGCAGACCGCCTTCACTGACGACCTGCGCCTGTTGACGCCCGGCTACTTCGGCTTCGGCCAGGACGGCAAGCTGGGCATCATCGACCAGAATGGCAAGCAGGTTCAGCCCCCACGCTTCGACGACCTGTACGTGGGCGGCAAGGATGACTTCATCGTCTACGAAGTGGGCGGCAAGCGCGGCATTCTCAGTGCCAGCGGCCAAGTGGTCACCGAAGCGCTGTATGACAGCAGCGTGGTGCGCGACGACTTCGCCAAGCGCGGCTGGTGGATGACCGCCGAGCGCGGCAATGAAAAATGGGCGCTGAACCTCAAGACCGGCGAGCAGAAAAAAGTCGACTTCGACAGCATCGACAGCGCCGCCAACCAGCACCTGGTGGTCAACACCGAACAGGGTAAGGCCCTGGCCGACGCCCAGGCGCAACTGGTCAGCGCTGCCACCTACAACTGGATCGGCGTACCCGGTGACGGCCTGGTGGCCTTCCGGGAAAAATACGACAGCCCCTGCGGCTACATGGATTTCCAGGGCAAGACGGTGATCCAGGCCCAGTTCGGCAAATGTGAAGTGTTCGGCAAACAGGGCGCCCTGGTCAGTGCCAAGGACGCCGACGGCTCATCCGGCAAGGCCGGGCTGATCGACCGCCAGGGCCAGTGGACGCTTCAACCGACCTACGACTCGGCAGACCCCGCAGGCTTCAGCCCCCTGGGCATGTTCAGGCCGGTGACCGGGCTGAATCAGGTGGCCGTGCTGCAGAACGCCTTCAGCGCCACCTTCGGCATCTTCGATGTGGACAAGGGCGTCGAGCTGTTCAAGCCGACCTACCGGCAGATCGGCGCGCTCAATGCCGACCTGTTCATTTTCAGCAACGCCGACAGCCCGACCAAGCAGGCGACCCTGTTCGGCCAGGCCACCCAGGTGCCGACCGTGGGCCTGATGGACGCCAGTGGCAAGGTACTGCTGGAGCCGGGCGAGTACGTCGACATCCGCCTGGATGCCAGCGGTCACTACCTGCTGGCCAGCGATGACACCTCGAACCTGGCCACCTCGGCGCTGTACGACCTCAAGGGCAAGCGCCTGATCGCCGGCAAGTGGCAGGAACTGGTGGTGGACGAAACCCGCGGCGCGATCTTCGGTTTTGCCGTGGAAGGCCTGGGCGACGACCAGACCCGCAGCCTCAAGGCCCTGTACCGCCTGGATGGCACGCCTAGCTTCCAGGTCAGCCAGACGCAGTGCGGTGCCGAGCAGGTACGTGACGGCCAGGACAAGGTGCTGTGGCCGACCAACCCCCAGGACTATTGCCCACAGGACGACGAGGATGTGGATAACGGCGCCCAGGCCGAAGACCAGGACGACAATCAGCCTGGCTGATCGCCGTCGGTAACGGGGCGGATGGCTGGATCAAGCCTGCCAGGGTTTGTCGCCCTGTGGTGACAAGCTCTAGAATGCGAGCTTGATCGATTCAGCCATACGGCCCGGATGGGGCCCGCAAGGAACTGTCCCATGCTCAAAGCTCTGCTCTTCGACCTCGACGGCACCCTCACCGATACCGATGCCCTGCACCTGCTGGCCCTGCAACAGCTGCTGCAGGAAGAAGACGGCCGGGTGTTCACCCAGGAAGCCTTCCAGGCCCATGTCAGTGGCCAGGCCAACGCCAGCATGTGCCGCTACCTGTTCCCCGACCGCAGCGTGGCCGAACATGAGGCCTTCGCCGAGCGCAAGGAAGAGCGCTTTCGCCAACTGTCCCCGCAACTCAAGCCATTGCCCGGTCTGCTGCGCCTGCTGGACTTTGCTGCCGAGCACAAGATTGGCGTGTGCGTGGTGACCAATGCACCTCGGGCCAACGCCGAGCACATGCTCAAGGTGCTGGGCCTGCAGGAGCGTTTTCAGACGGTCCTGGTGGCCGAGGAACTGCCCCGGGCCAAGCCCGACCCCCTGCCCTACCTCAGCGGCCTGGAATCCCTGCAAGCCACGGCCGCTCAGGCCCTGGCCTTCGAGGACTCGGTCCCCGGGCTGACCGCCGCGGTCAAGGCCGGCATCTGTACCTTCGGCCTGGCCACCAGCCAGCAACCTCAAACCCTGCTGAGTGCCGGAGCCCATCGGGTGATCCAGGACTTTGACGACCCGCAGCTGTGGGCCGAGATTCACCGCCGCCTCAATCTGGGGTGAATGGCCGGGCGCCACGAAGCCGGGCGCCCATAAAGGCACGGAGCATGGATCCATTGTTGAACGGCATATCGCTGGAGCGTGCAGCGCAACGATTGGCGCGGGCCAAGCAGAGCGGAAGCTACAGCTAGGAAATACAGTTGGGCACTGCAGCAGATGGGAACTGCGGCCAGGAAATGATCGGTCGGAAATGAGAAGCAGGAAAAAGCAGGAAGGAAAAAGTGCTCGCCCATCACTTCGGCCGTGGTACTGAGGCCGAAGTACCCCCTTTGGCTGGGCGAGCAGGGGGGAATATACGCGGGCGCTGGGGACGGTCCTATCGGACAGATCCTAAAACTCGGTGCGATCTGGACAAATGACTTTAGGCTTTTTCCTCAGCACGAGCTTTTTTTCACAGGCCTTTCACCTTGCCTCCCTTAGATTGATTGCCACTCCTGAACACATCCCATTTGGCCCGCCCACCGCGGGCTTTTTTTGCCCGGGCATCCGGCGGCCGGCACTACAGGGTGTAGTGCCGGCCGCCCGAGTCACTCAGCGAGTCGCGGGCTCCAGGACGGATTCCGGAGCGGGAGTGAATGTCAGCACTCGCTCCGGATAAAACCGCGCCGCGGCATTGATCACCGCCTGCACCGAAGCGGTGACGATGTTGGCGTGACACCCGGCGCCAAAACGTGAGCCGGCAACCCCGGGCCACGCCGCTTCAACAATGGCCAGCGCCTGGGCGTCGGCTCCCGCTCCCAGGTTGCGCTCTTCAAAACTGTCGATGCGCAGCGGCAAGCCCAGGGCGGCCAAGGTCGCGGCGATAGGTCCGTTGCCCACCCCCCGCAAGCACAGGTCCTGGCTCCCGGGCGTGGCGATGCGCAATTCGATGCCTTGCCCCTCGGCGGCATCGAACAATCGGTGACCCAGATACACCAGGCTCGCCGTCCCCTCTCCAACCGTCAGGTAAGTGCGCTGGAACAACCCCCATAACGCCTCACTGCTCAACTCGGCATCACTGGCATCGGCCAGCTTCTGCACAATGGCGCTGAACTCGATCTGCATGCGCCGGGGCATGACGATGCCGTGGTCGCGCTGCAGCAGGAAAGCGATCCCGCCTTTGCCGGACTGGCTGTTGACTCGCACGATGCTGTCGTAGGTCCGCCCCAGGTCCTGCGGATCGATGGGCAGGTAGGGCACCTCCCAGAAACCGTCGGCCGCCTGGGCGGCAAAGCCCTTGGCGATGGCGTCCTGGTGCGAGCCGGAAAAGGCGGTGAACACCAGATCGCCGACATAGGGGTGGCGCGGATGGATCGGCAGCGCCGTGCACTCCTCGGCGACTCGGGCCACCGCTGCGATATCGGAGAAGTCCAGCCCGGGGCTGATGCCCTGGGTATAGAGATTCAGGGCCAGGGTCACCAGGTCCAGGTTGCCACTGCGCTCACCGTTGCCGAACAGGCAACCCTCCACCCGCTGGGCCCCCGCCAGCAGCGCCTGTTCGGCACAGGCCACGCCGGTGCCCCGGTCGTTGTGCGGGTGCACTGACAGCGTCACCTGATCGCGGCGCTCCAGGCGCTTGTGCATCCATTCGATCTGGTCGGCAAAGACGTTGGCCGTGGCCACTTCGACGGTGGTCGGCAGGTTGATGATGATCGGGCGCCCCGGGCCGGCGTCCCAGGTGCGGATCGCGGTGTTGCACATGCGCAGAGACACCTCGAGCTCCGCCATGCAGAACGTTTCGGGGGAGTACTGCAGCACCCACTCGGTTTCCGGGTGCTGCTCGGTCAAGTCGCGCAACAGCCTTACATGACGCTCGACCAGGGCCTCGACCTCCGCCACCGAAAGCCCGAACACCACGCGCCGCCAGACCGGGGCGATGGCGTTGTACAGATGGACGATGACCCGGCGCGCGCCCTGCACACTGCGTACGGTTTCGCGGATCAGGTCCTCGCGCAGTTGGGTCATCACCATCGGTGTGACGTCGGCGGGAATCCGCTGCTGTTCCACAAGCTCGCGGACCACCTCGAAATCGGTACGCGAGGCGGCGGGGAATCCCACTTCGATTTCCTTGAAGCCCAGGCGCACCAGTTCCTCGAACAGGCGCAGCTTGCGCTCGCGATTCATCGGCTCGAACAACGCCTGGTTGCCATCGCGCAGGTCGGTGGACAGCCAGATCGGAGCCTGGGTGAGGGTGCGTGACGGCCACTGGCGCGAGTCCAGGTCCACGGGGGCAAAGGCACGATATTTGGTATGGGGATGGGTGAGCATACTGACCTCGAAAGCACAATGGAGAACGCGACGGATCTCCCCTGCTTTCATCGTGGAAAGCGCTTCGAGGCCGGAGTCTGGGGGAGATCAGCCTGGGTGCCCGCTTCCTCGCAGCACCGGCAGACCCCGGCCGTAAGGCAGGGGTAGCGCTAGTAGCAGGGTCAGGAACCGGGGATTCATGGGCTGTGGCAACCGTCTGGGAAAGAGGAGTGGCTTGCAGTCTAGGCGGCGGCCGTCTGAATGTAATGCGCTAAACACCCTTTGATTATCGTGAAATGGACATTTGCACTTATGATGGGCCCCCCAATGATCCCTTCCGGTCCGGAGGCGCTGCGCCGCATGTCCGATCTGCTTGTTGTCTCGTCCATCGACTGCCTGTCCATGCCGGTCACCAGCATCGCCGTGGATTACCCCAACGGCCATGAAATACCGGCCCACAGTCATCCCCGCTCACAGTTGGCCTACGCCATCGAAGGCGTGCTGGTGATCGACACCGAGTCCGGACGCTGGGTGGTGCCGCCCAGTCGCGGGGTGTGGTTGCAGGCGGGCGTCGAGCATCGGGTGCGCATGCGCGGCGCGGTGCGCATGCGCAGCCTGTTCATCAACGTCGATGCCATAGCCGGCCTGCCCGAGCATGACTGCGTGATCGAGGTCTCGCCGTTGCTGCGCGAGCTGATCCTGGCCGCCGCCCAGGTCGGCACGCAGTATGCGCCGGACAGCCGCGACGGCCGCCTGATGCGCTTGATCCTTGATGAGATGCGCTCGCTGCCGGTGCTGCCGTTCAGCCTGCCCTGGCCCCATGAACCGCGCATGCTGCGGGTGTGCCAGGCGCTGGCGGACGACCCGGCGGACAACCGCACCGCCGAGCAATGGAGCGACTGCCTGGCCATGAGCGCCAAGACCTTCCATCGCCAGTTCCAGCGCCACACCGGCATCACCTTCGGGCGCTGGCGCCAGCAGGCGCGGTTGCTGATGTCCCTGGAGTGCCTGGCCGAGGGCATGCCGGTGGTGCAAGTGGCGCTGCAGCACGGCTACGACAGCCAGAGCGCCTTCGCCGCGGCCTTCAAGCGCCAGTTCGGCACGCCACCTTCGGAGTTCTACCGCTGAAGGCTCAGGTCCGGCGCAGCAGCAACCCGGCCACCACGCACAACAGCATGGCCAGCCCCGCCAGCAGGAAGGCATCGCTGTAGGCCAGCAGCAGGGCGTCGCGGTGCAGCACCTTGTCCACCATGCCCAGGGCCTGCTGGCGCAGGGGCGCCAGCGCCGCCGAATGCAGGGCCGTGGCGTACTCCAGCGGTGCCTGGGCCAGCAGGCGCACCAGTTCCACCAAGCGCTCCTGGGTGGCCTGGGCGAACAGGTTGATGGATTCACCGATGCGCTGGGCATGGAGTTTCTCGCGCTCCACCACGATCTGGCTGGAGAGCGCGATACCGATCGCCCCGCCCACGTTGCGCACCATGGAGAACAGCCCGGAAGCCGAACCCACCTGGTCCTTTTCCAGCCCCTGGATCGCCATCACCCCCAGTGCCACCACGACCAGCGACTGGCCGATACCGCGCACCACCAACGACGGCACGATGACATTCACCGAGGCATCGGGGTTGAGGTGGATATTCATCAGGCAGCCGATACCGGTGATGGCGAACCCGGCAATGATGATGGTGCGGGCGCTGCTCCAGCGCATCAGGCGCGGGGTGGCGAAGGACATGACGAACTGGATCAGGCCGTAGGGGATCATCATCAAACCGATCTGCCGGGCGTTGTAGCCGTGGATCTGGGCAAAGTAGTTGGGCACCAGGAACACCACGCCGAACACCACCGCACCGAAGGTGAATTGCATCAGGCTGGCGATGCCGAAGTTGTAGCGGCCCAAGAGGCGCAGGTTGATCAGCGGCTGCTCGCGGCGCAGTTCGATGGCCACGAAGGCCAGCAGGCCGAACGTCGCCAGGATCGCGCAATTGATGATGAAGCTTGAGGCGAACCAGTCATGGCGGCCGCCCTCCTCCAGCATGATCTGCAACGCCGAGAGGCCCACGGCCATGCTGGCGATGCCACCCCAGTCACCCTGGCGCAACTTTGCCAGGACCATGGGCTGGGGTCGCACCGACCAGCCGATCGCCGCCAGCAGCAACAGCCCCGGCGGCACTTGCAGGTAGAAGATCCAGCGCCACGAATAGGCATCGGTGAGCCAGCCGCCCAGGGACGGCCCCGCGGCCTGGGCGACATTGTTGGCCACGGCGAACAGGGCCATGCCCATGGGATGCCGGACCGCCGGCAGTTCGGTGACGATCAGCTGGAACGACAAGGGAATCAGCACCCCGCCAAAGGCCCCTTGCAGCACCCGGGCGAAGATCAGGCTGTGGATAGTCGGCGCCAGGGAGCAGGCAATGGAAAAGAGCACGAAACCGGCGGTGCCGACCATCAGCACCCGGCGCATGGAGAACACCGAAACCAGCCAGCCGGTCATGGGAATGATGATGATCTCCGCCACCAGGTAGGCGGTGGTGATCCACGAGCCCTCCTCGAAGGTGGCACCCAGGGAGCCGCGCACGTCCGGCAGGGAAGCGTTGGTCACGTGCACGTTCATCCCGGCCATGAAGCAGCCCACCACACTGCCCAGTACCGCCACCCAGGTGCGCAGGGAAATCCCCGGCGCGGCGGCCTCGCCGGTGGTTTCCGGTAGGGCCTGGGCACTAGTCATGACGGGTATCCACAGTCACCACCACCGACATCCCGGGGCGCAGCTGCGCCTGTCGCGGCTGCCCCGGATCGAGACGGATGCGCACCGGCATGCGCTGCACGATCTTGGTGAAGTTGCCGGTGGCGTTGTCCGCCGGCAGCAGGGCAAATTCCGCGCCGGAGGCCGGGGCGAAACTCTCCACCCGGCCCTGCAGCACATGGCCGCCCAGGGCGTCGACCTCGACCCGCGCCAGCTGCCCGGGGCGCATGCCGTCGACCTGGGTTTCCTTGTAGTTGGCCACCACATAGGCGTCCTCCGGCACCACCGCCAGCAGTGGCGCGCCGACTTCGACGTACTGCCCCAGGCGCAGGCGGCGCTGGCCGGCAATCCCGTCCACCGGGCTGCGGATCAGGGTCCGCGCCAGATCGATGCGGGCCAGTTGCCGCTGGGCCGTGACCCGGGCCACGCCCGCTTCGAGCTTGTCCAGTTGCGCCCGGGCGCTTTGCTGCTCGGTATCGAGCACCTGCACTTCCTGGCGCCGCGCTGCCAGGGTGGCGCGGGCCGCACCCAGCGCGGCATCGGCCTGACGCGCCAGGGCCGCGGCATTTTCCAGTTGCTGCACGCTGCTGACCTGCTGGCTGGCCAGATGTTGCTGTCGCCGTCCTTCCTGGCCGGCCCGTTGCGCCTCGGCCTCGGCGGCGCCGACCCGGGCCTGAGCCTCGGCGATCAGGCTCTGCTGCTGTTGCTGGCGGGCCGCCAGATTGGCCAGCCGCGCCAGCCCGGCACGCTGTTCGGCCTGGGCTTCTCGCAGCGCCGCCTCGGCCTGTTCGACCCGGGCCCGGTAGTCGCTGTCGTCGATTCGCGCCAACAGGTCGCCAGCCTTGAGCGGCTGGTTGTCCTGGACCTCGACCGCCGCCAGGTAGCCGGCGACCCGTGGCGCGATGGTGACGATGTCCGAACGCAGGTAGGCGTCGTCAGTCTCCACCAGGAAACGCCCGCTGAACCACCAGTGCAGGCACCAGGCCAGGATCAGCAACAACACCAACGCCAGCCCGGCATAACCGAGGAAGCGACGGCGGGTGACGGCTTGCGCCGGGGAAGGGGGAACAGGGGGCTGGGTCATTGCAGAGGCTCGTTGGAAGTTCGCAGGAAAGGGTGGGCCGCCGCCCGACTCGGCGACGGCAGGACAATCGGCGGTGCGCTGCGCCAACCACCGCCCAGGGCCTTGAACACCAGCACCTGGGTATCGATGACGGCGGCATCGGCCTGTGCCGCAGCGGCCCGGGTGCGCACGTCGGTGCGCTGGGCATCGAGGTAATCCAGGGCCGTGGAGGCTCCGGCCGCCCTGGCCAGCCCGGCCAGGCGCAGGGCCTGGTGGTCGCGCTCGGCCGCCAGGTGCAGGGCGCCCTGGCGCCGCAACGCGGCCTGATAGTCGCTCAAGGCTTGCTGCTGTTCCTTCAAGGCCGCCAGGATGCTGCGATCGAAATCCGCCAGCGCCGCGCTTTCCCCGGCGTCGGCCTGGGCGATGCGCGCACGCGCGGCATTGAGGTTGGGGAAGCTCCAGGACAGCAGCGGCCCCAGTTGCCACACCGAAGCGTCACGGTCATCGAAACCCGAGGGGTGGTGCGCCGAGGTGTAGACCCCGGCCCCCAGGCTGACCCGCGGATAGAGGTCGGCCCGGGCCACGCCGATGCGCGCCGTGGCCGCCGCCAACCGGCGCTCGGCCTGGCTCACATCGGGGCGTCGGCGCAGCATGGCCAGGGCATCGCTCTGGGGCATGGGCGAACCCAGGGTCGGGGCCTGGCGACAGGCCTGGGCCGCCGCCGGCGCATCGCCCGGGGGCCGCCCGAGCAAGACTGCCAGTTCGGCCAGGGCCCGCTGCCGCCCGGCCTGCAGCGGCGGCAGGCTGGCCTGCACCTGGCCCACCAGGCCTTCGGCGCGCACCACATCCAGGGTCACCGCGGCGCCGGCCTGATACAGCCGGGCGCTCAGGGCCCGGCCCTGTTCCACCAGCGCCAGGGACTCGCCGGCCACCTGCAGGCGCCGGCCGTAGCTGCAGGCCTGCAACCAGGCGCGGGTGGTTTCCGCAGCCACCACCACCCGCAGGCCATCTTCGGCAGCCCGGGCCGCCTCGGCATCGGCCCGGGCGGCATCGGCCAGGCCATGCAGGCGGCCGAACAGGTCGGCCTCCCACTGCACATCCAGGCCGAGCCCATAACGGCTGCCGGTGCGGATGCGCTGACTGTCCTGCAAAGCAGCTTCCAACTGGTCGTCGGCGCTACTGCCGTAGCCGGCCCGGGCCGTCACCTGGGTGGAAGGCTGGCGCAGGGTATCGGTTTCGCGCAGCAGTGCCCGGGCCTGCAGCAGGTTGGCCGCGGCCATCCGCAGGTCGCGGTTCTGGCTCAGGGCTTCCTGGACCGCGGCATTCAGCCCAGGGTCACGGTAGAGCTGCCACCACTGGTCGAGCCCCTGCTCGGTGGCTGCATCCAGGTGACTCACGGGCAGGGGCACAGTGCTGCCGGGTGGCCGTTCCGGCCCCAGGGTGCAACCGGCCAACAGGGCGCACAGGGCCCATGCAGGCCTTGGGTAAATGGGCATGGGAAGTACTCGCGGATTCGAAGCGCCTACTGTAGAAAGGCCAGCTGGCGACCGTCTAACGAGGATTTCTTTTCGATTATCGCAAAATGGTCAAATTTCATCCCAAGCCCCCTCCTTCAGGCTTGTGCCCGCGGCCTCAGGCTGTCGGCCAGCTGAACGAACTCGCACTGGCTCTACGGCGCTCCAGCACCGTGGATACAATTTGAAACTTCTCCCCCCACTCCGCCGATCGATCGCCATGACCGAAGACTTCGAAGTGCCCAGCCCCCACGAAAAGCACGTGGAACACCTGGCCGAACACGCTCACGCCCGCAGTGACAATTTCGCCAGCAAGATCGCGGTGATGACGGCGATCATGGCCACCCTGGGAGCACTCTTGAGCTACCAGGCCGGTTCCTCGGAAAGCCTCGCGGCCATGGACAAGAACAACGCCGCGATGAAAAAGACCGAAGCCGCCAACCAGTGGAGCTACTACCAGGCCAAGTCCAGCCGGCAGAACCTGGCGGAGCTGGCGACTCACATTCCCGGAGTCGACGCCGCGCACTACGGCATCGAGGCCCAGCGCTACCAGAAGGAAAAGGACGCCGTGCGCCTCAAGGCCGAGGCCCTGGAAGCCGAGGCCCGGGACTGGGACGAGCAATCGGAAGCTGCGCTGCACCAGCACCACCGTTGGGCCCAGGCGATGATGGCGATCCAGATCGCAATTTCGATGGCGGCCATCACCCTGCTGACCCGCAAGGAATGGCTGAAGAAGCTCGCCTATGGCGCGGCCGGGGGCAGCGTGCTGCTGGGCTCCCTGGCCTGGCTGCACCTCTAGAAAACCCAGTGGGGTAGCGCCCGGGCCCGCGGGCCGGTGCGTCTCTTGAATCTCATCGGGCTGTCGCAGTTTGCGAAAAGCCATCGCCGCACCCGCCTCGGCAATGCGCCCAAGCCCCCGCAATACCGAGGCCACGTGGCCTCGGCGAAACTGGCATAGCCATTGCGAAAGCCCCGGCCTCACCTACAACAAGAGGCTTCGTCATGGCTATTGCTCCCCTGCTTGCCGCCACCACGGCATTTATCCAGCGCGCCCCGCGCATGTTGATCGGCGCCCACTGGGTCGAGGCCAGCGATGGCCAGACCATGCCCCTGCGCAACCCCGCCACCGGCGAACAACTGTGCCTGGTGCCCCGGGCCACGGTGGACGACGTGAACCGCGCGGTATTGGCCGCCCGCCAGGCCTTCGACGACTCGCCCTGGACCCGCACCCGGCCACGGGAGCGGCAGAACCTGCTGTGGAAACTCGCCGACCTGATGCAGCGCGACGCCGAGCTGCTGGCCCAGCTGGAATGCCTGAACAACGGCAAGAGCGCCGCCGTGGCCCAGGCCATGGACGTGCAACTGTCCATCGACTTCCTGCGCTACATGGCCGGCTGGGCCACCAAGATCGAAGGGGCCAGCGTCGAGGTTTCGCTGCCGCTGATGCCGGATGATCAGTTCCACAGTTTCATTCGCCGCGAGGCAGTGGGCGTCGTGGGGGCCATCGTCGCCTGGAACTTCCCCTTGCTGCTGGCCTGCTGGAAGCTCGGCCCGGCCCTGGCCACCGGCTGCACGGTGGTGCTCAAACCCGCCGATGAGACCCCGCTCAGCGCCTTGAAGCTGGCGGAACTGGTGCAGGAGGCCGGCTACCCCGAAGGCGTGTTCAACGTGGTCACCGGCACCGGCATCACCGCCGGCTCAGCCCTGACCCACAACCCCCTGGTGGACAAGCTGACCTTCACCGGCTCCACTGCGGTGGGCAAGGAAATCGGCAAGATCGCCATGGATTCCATGACCCGTGTGACCCTGGAGCTGGGCGGCAAGTCACCGACCATCGTCATGGCCGACGCCGACCTCGGCAGCGCCGCGGCCGGTGCCGCCAGCGCGATCTTTTTCAACCAGGGCCAGGTGTGCTGCGCCGGCTCCCGGCTCTATGTGCAGCGCAAGCATTTCGACAATGTGGTGGCCGATATCGCCGGCATCGCCAATGCCATGAAACTCGGCAACGGCCTGGACGCCAGCGTCGAGATGGGCCCGCTGATCTCCGCCCGCCAGCAGGAGCGGGTCTGGCGCTACATCGAGATGGGCCGGGAAAGCGGCGCCACCATCGCCTGTGGCGGCGAACAGTTCGGCCCGGGCTACTTCGTCAAGCCGACGGTGATCGTCGATGTCGATCAGCAGCATTCCCTGGTCCAGGAAGAGATTTTCGGCCCGGTGCTGGTGGCCATCCCCTTCGACGACGAGGCCGATGCCCTGCGCATGGCCAACGACAGCCCCTACGGGCTGGGGGCGAGCATCTGGTCCAACGACCTGGCGGCGGTGCACCGAATGATCCCGCGAATCAAGTCCGGCTCGGTCTGGGTCAACTGCCACAGCGCCCTGGATCCGGCGCTGCCGTTCGGCGGCTACAAGATGTCCGGTGTCGGCCGGGAGATGGGCCATGCGGCGATCGAACACTACACCGAACTGAAATCGGTGCTGATCAAGCTCTGACCCGAACAGCCCGAAGGCCCGTGTTCACGGGCCCTTCGAGTGCCATCCAGCACTGACCAGCCACGCCTGCCAGGGGCGCCGGAGCATGACCGGCGCTCCCCGACCAATGCCCGCTTCAGTGGCGAAACGGCTGCTGCCCTCAGCCCGAGCCGCCCCGCCAGCCGGCACCGCAGCTCGAAGCTGGTGCTCAACGCCTGCTTCCTGACTCACCCCAGGAACCTGCAGGAGCAGAACTTCGCCGGCTGCGTGATCCTCGAGCAGGACTCGCTGGACGAAAAGGTCCCGGCCACCCGCATCAGAGACATCAAGGTCTGCGAAACCTGGAAAGGCGCAAACCGGGTATCCCTCAAAGCCACTGGCTGACCGCAGGCAATCACCACCCGGGGCTCTGCATCAGCTCCGGGTGGCCGCCCCAGGCGAGGATGATCGGCGCGGGAGGCCACTACGTGGACCGCGAGCCCGCTCGCTGTCACAGAGAGTGACGGCGCTGATTCAGATACGGATCAACACTCGGTTGTCCACATCGCTGCAGCCACGGCCTTCATGGTCGATACCCCTGTCCCAGCAACCAGCTGCGCACCGCCCTGCCCTGTTCTTCGTCAAGACCGGACAAGGCTTCGCGGGGCGTTTGCTGCTGCAGCCGGCGCAACAGCGGCGCCAGCTCGACACCCTGCACATGCCAGACACCCAAGGGCTGGTCCGGGGTGATCACCACCTCGGCTTCATCCACCAGGCCATCACGCAATACCGGCGCGCGCTCGATGCGCAAAGCCGAGAAATCCTGCGTACGATGCGCCGGCTGCCGGTCCGGCCATTGCCGCCGCGCCTGCCAGAATGGCTGTTCGGGCCAGCGCTGTTCGTCGGCATAGAAGTCCCGGCCAATGCGCGCAAAACGCAGGAACAACTGCTCCACCCGCTGCCGGTGGAAACGCTGCGCCAGCGCGGCACGTTGCGGCTGCTGCAACAGGGTGTTGATCACCGCCGGCGCCTGCAGGGCGCAGGACAGCGACTGGAAAATGCCATTGCCCGATAACGGGTCCACTGCCATGGCTGCGTCGCCGACCCGTAGCCAGTGATCGCCACACACTTGGGGGCTGAGGATCGCCGTGCTGCTGCGGGCGTGCAGTTGCAGGTCGTGCTCTGGTGCGTCGGAAAAAAAATTCCGGGCCATGGCCGAAGCCCGGCGGCGCTGGCGACAGTACTCCAGCAACTGCGCCTTGCCCGGCAGCCCGGCACTGGCCACGTCCAGCGTGAGCTGCCAGTAGCACTGGCCGTCCGCGCGCCGGGCCATCCAGGCCCAGCCATCTTCCAGGCTGTGCACCGCACTGGCGGCCTGGCCGATCGGGCCTTGCCAGCGATTGAGCAGGCTCAGGGTTTCCGGGCCGCGCAGGCCCTTGTCCGGCCCCTGGTTCAACTCATCGTCCGAGGTCTTGCGCAGGCCCTTGGCCAGTGCCGGAGCCTGGCGCCCGCGGGCCTCCACCAGGAACTCGCCAGCCAGCTCATCCTGGCCCTCGACCTGCACCCGATGCCCGGCCGCCGTGGACTGCACCTGCAGCACCCGGCCCTCGATCAACCGCACCCCGGCCAGGCGCAAGGCGTGCCGCAGGCCCTGGTCGAAGCTCGGGCGATCCAGCAGGTATTCGATGTTCTGCGCGTGCTCGGCACCGTTCCAGGCCACCTGCCGCTGGGAAGGTTGCAGGGCCTGGGCCAGTGCCTGCTCCAGGCCGGCGCTGCGCAACGCCTCCAGGACTCTTACCGACACCCCTTCCAGCGCCGCAAAGCGGCGCCAGTCGCTGACCAGGGTTACCGGATAACCGAGGCGACGCAGGCCCAGGGCCACCGTCGCCCCGGCGGGACCGGCGCCGAGAATCAGGATGCGGCTCATGCCGGCCGCCGCCGCTCGGGGCCGTGGAAATCGGCATGCTCGCGCAGCCACTGGGCGACCTGCGCCTTGCTCGCGTCGGGGTGCCGAGCCAGGTAGGCACCGATGTGCCCGCTCAGGGCCGCACACCCCAGGCTGGCACCGGACTGCCCGGAGCCTGCGCCCTGCACACAGGCGGCAAAATCGGCCTGCGCGCTGCCCAGCCAGGCCCATTGTTGAGCACTGCATCGAGCATCACCCGTCGCCCGCAGCACCCCGGGGTAACGAGCCGGATATACCGGCTCGCCCTGGGCCGGGCTCGAAGCGCAGAGCAGTACGCCACGCGCTTCGGCCTCGGCACAGGCCTGGCGCAACGACGGGCGATCCTGGCGCAGGCCAAGGCTGAGGTTGATCAGGCGCACCTCCTGCTCCAGCAGCCAATACAGCGCAGCGCTCACCTGGGCGGCGCTGGTGACCCCACGCTGATCGAACACCTGGGCCACATACAGCTGCGCATCAGGGGCGCGCTGCTGGATGGCCTCGACGATCGCGCTGCCATGGCCCAGCGTATCGGGCTGCAATCGGCCCTCGCCGATGCCTTCGGGCTGCAGAAAGAACCGCCGCCCCTGCACGACCCGTTGCTCGGCAGCGTGACCACTGTCGATCACGCCAATGCGCACCTCAGGCTTCATGGGCCACCTCCACGCTGCGCAGCACACCGCCCTGCAACTCGAACCGCAGGTCGGCATGGGCCAGGGTCGAGGGCCGGTGGCTGATGAGGATCCGCGTGCGCCCGGCGAACAGGCGATCGATGGCTTCGATCACCTCGCGCTCGGTGGCCTCATCCACCGCCGAGGTGGCTTCGTCCAGCACCAGGATCATCGGGTTCTGGAGCAGTGCCCGGGCAATGGCGATGCGTTGTTTCTGGCCGCCGGAAAGCTGCTGCCCGCGCTCTCCAAGCGGGCTGTCCAGGCCCTCGGGCAAGGACTCGATCAGGCCCTGCAACTGCGCCAGCCGCGCCACTTCGGCCACCGCCTCGCGGCTGGCATCGGGCACGCTGTAGGCCAGGTTGTCCGCCAGGCTGCCGCGAAACAGCACGATGTCCTGGCTGACCACCGCCACCTGCCGGCGCAATTGCGTCAGGTCCAGCCGCCGCAGGTCCACGCCCCCCAGCAGCACCTGCCCGGACTGCGGATCGTGGTGACGCTGCAGCAGGTCGATCAGGGTGCTCTTGCCCGCCCCCGAAGCACCGCTCAGGGCCACCTTGAGGCCATAGGCAATCCGCGCGTCGATACCGCAGAGGATCAGGCCCCGGCCGGGATGGCTGAAGTGCACGCCATCGAAGTGCAACTCGCCGTTGTCCGGCAGCGGCAGCGGATCTGGCGGGGCGCTGATGCCCGGCTCCTCGCCCCGCAGTTCCATGACCCGGCCCAGGCTCACGGTCATGCGCTGGATCGCCACATACAGCCCCAGCAGGCTCTGCACCGGTCCCACCGCCATGCCCAGATAGGTGGAGAAGGCAATCAGCGCCCCCAATTGCCAGGTGCCCTGCACCACCCAATAGCCGCCGATCAGAAAGGCGCAGGCCCGGGACAGCGACGTCAGGGTGCCGGGCACCGCCTGGGTGAAGAACTCGGTGACCTGCAGCTTCAGCAACTGGTTCATGTAGCCCTGGCCGAGCCGGTCCAGGCGCTGGGCTTCGCGCTGCTGCTGACCGGCGCTCTGGATGAACTTCATCACCGGCAGGGTTTCCACCATGAACGAGGACATGTCCGCCGAACGCTCGCGCAACTGCCGCACATCGCGCTCCACCTTGCGCCGCATCCAGCGCAGCCAGAGCACGTCCAGGGGGATCAGCAGCAGGGCCAGCAGCGACAGTTGCCAGGACAGGGTCAGGAGCATGGCCAGCGCCACCACCAGGCCGATCACGCTGGACACTGCGGAGAACAATGAGTCCACGGCAAAGCGCTGGATCTCCGCCACATCGCCATCCAGGCGCGACATCAGGTCGCCGATCCGCCGCTGGCCGTAGAAGCTTGGCGACAGCCGCTGCAGGTGGCGATAGAGGTCATCGCGCAAGGCAAACAGGATCCGTCCCGACAGCCGTGTGTGCAGGTAGCGGTTGATCCCGGACAGCAGCGTGCCCAGCAGGCCGGCAAGGATCATCAGCCCGGCGACCAGCACCAGCGTGGGGAAATCCCGGGCCAGCAGGCCATCGTCGATCAGCAGCTTGGTCAGCCAGGGTTGCACCAGCACCAGCAACGAGGCGCACACCGACAGTGCCAACAGGCCGCCGATGGCCAGCCGGTGGGGCCGCACAAAACTGTAGAGCCAACCCAGGGCGGCGCCCAGCGCTCGGGAATCGCGGCTGTCCACCAGCCGAGTGAGCAGGCGCAGCATCAACTGCGCAACTGTTTGAGCTTGCGGTACAGGGTCGCGCGGCTGATACCCAGGGCATCGGCGGCGGCCGAGACATTGCCCTGATGGCTGTCCAGGGCATTGCGGATCAACTCCAGTTCGTTCTCGCGAATGCTGCCCCCCAGAGGCCGGGCACTGGCATTGAGGTCGTCGAGCATGCTGTCCGGCAAGTGCTCCAGGCCGATGTGGCTTTCACCCTCCTCGCGCAGGGCCAGGGCGGTGCGCAAGACCATCTCCAGCTGGCGGATGTTGCCCGGCCAGTGGTAGTCCGCCAGCAGCCGGCGCAGGTCCTCGGCGATGCTCACCTCGGCGCCACCGAGTTTGTGCAACAGCCTGTCCACCAGGGCCGTCAGGTCCTCGCGTTCGCGCAGGGCCGGCAGCAGCACGCTGATGCCATTGACCCGGTAGAACAGGTCTTCGCGAAACGCCTGGTCCTGCACTTGCTGCTTGAGGTCGCGGTGGGTGGCGCAGATCAGCGCGATGTCGATGTCCTGTTCCTCGCCGGCGCCCAGGGGTGCGACCTTGCGATCCTGCAGCACCCGCAGCAGGCGCGCCTGCAGGGCCAGGGGCATGTCGCCGATCTCATCGAGGAACAAGGTGCCGCCGTGGGCCTGCTGCAAGCGCCCGACCATCCCGCCACGGCGCGAACCGGTGAATGCGCCCTCGCGGTAGCCAAACAGCTCGGACTCGATCAGGCCCTCGGGAATCGCCGCGCAGTTGACCGCGACAAAGGGTTTCTCGGCACGGCTGCCGGCCTGGTGTAGGGCCCGGGCCAGGACTTCCTTGCCCGTGCCGGTCTCGCCCAGGAGCAGCACCGGCAAACCATTGGCCAGGCCCTGGCGAGCCATGCGCAAGGTGCGCGCGTAACGGCTGTTGCCGCCGGCCAGGGCTTCCAGGTCTTGGGGCATGGGCGGGCTTTTCGGCGCAGTCCGCGGTGCCCGGTGCAGCGTCAGCGAAGGCTGCGGCGCCCGCAGGGCCTTGTAGAACAGCTCGCCCTTCGCCGTCTGCAAACTGCCCACCGCACCTTGCTGCAGGCGCGCCAGCAATTGCAGGCCGTCGACCCCGAGAAACTCCTCACAGCGCCGCCCCAGCAAGGCCCTGCGGGAGGTGTTGAGCAACTGGCAGGCCTGGCCGCTGACCGCAAGTATCTGGCCTCCCAGGCTCAGGGCCAGCAGCCCCTGCCACGGCGACTCCAGGTATTGCCGGCGGCTGTGGAAGGCCAGGACGATCTGTTCCGGATAAGAGGCCTGGAACACCCGCGCCTCGATCTGGCTGACCGCCATGGACAGCAGCGCGGTGCTGTCCTGGGCACGCCCCAGGGGACCTTCGCGGGTCAGGTCGAGAACCCCGAGGATGTCGCCCTGGGGGCATTGAATCGGCACCGAGGTGCAGGAGAAATGGCTGAGGCGATCCAGGTAGTGTTCGCCGCAGTCGATCAGGGTCGGCCGGGCTTCCACCAGTGCCGTGCCCAGGGCGTTGGTGCCCCGGGTGGCCTCGCTCCAGCAGGCGCCGAGGGTGATGTCCTGCACGCCGCTGTGCTTGAGTCGGTCGGCACGGCCTTCGATGGCCAGGATGGTGGCGTCGGCATTGGCCAGGATGATCAGGCCGTCCTGGCCCTGGTGCTGGGTCAGGTAGTCGATGGCCGGGATCGCCGCGTCCAGCAGCAAGCGGTTACTGGCCAGCAGCACCTCGAGGCTGGCGCTGGATTCCAGGGTCAATTGGTGTGGGCTGGCAACGTGCACGCCATGGCTGAGGCTGCGTCGCCATGAGGCATCGATTTCCGCACGCAGGACCCCGTCGGGGATCTCGCCTTCCTGGTGCAACCGTTCCCGGGCCAACCGGGCTTCCTGCTGCCACTCACCCTTTATTGTTTTTATAAGAGTCATCAAGCGCTCCGAATCAGTCCGCCGGCGGCTTCCCGCTCCAGTCCCTTGAATTGCGCGAAGCACGCAAGCCGTGGTCGATGTCTACACCGGGTACAGAGGGCAGTAAAGGGGTTTGCCCGGAATCGGACACCCTGCACCTGCGCCTGTTGAAAGCAAAGCAAAAGCTGCGCCAGCCTGGCCGGCGCTCGAGCATCTTGACGTTAACGTAAAGCAAATGGCAAGTGCCGCATGCCCCCTCGCGGAATCTCCCGTTGGCGTTGGCTTGCCAGCGCCGAGAGCCTTGAGACGAGTACAAGACTTGAGACCCCTTCGCCGGCAAGCCGGCTCCTACGGCGAATGCATGCCAGCTTGTGCAGGAGCTGGCTTGCCAGCGAGCGAGGGCCTTTAGTCGGGTGCAAGACGTGAGGGCCCTTTCGCCGGCAAGCCGGCTCCTACGGCGAATGCATGCCAGCTTGTGCAGGAGCTGGCTTGCCAGCGATCGAGGGCCTTTAGTCGGGTGCAAGACGTGAGGCCCTTTCGCCGGCAAGCCGGCTCCTACGGCGAATGCATGCCAGCTTATGCAGGAGCGGGACTGTGGTGCCTACAGGGCCCAGGCGGCGGAATCGGCGAAGAACGCCCGGGCGTTGTCTTCCAGGCTTTCCAGGTGATACCCCCCTTCCTGGACGATCAGGCACGGCAGGCCCAGGCTGCGGATACGCTGGCCCAGGGTGGCGAAACCGTCGCGGGTCACCGCCACCTTGCTTTGCGGATCCAGCTCGTAGATATCGAAGCCCAGGGACAGCACCAGCACCTGGGCAGCAAAATCCTGCACCGCGCTCAGGGCCTGCTCCAGCCGTTCAAGAAAGTCCCCTTCGCTGGATCCGTGGGCCATGGGCAGGTTGAGGTTGTAGCCCGCGCCCGCGCCGCTGCCGCGTTCTTCGGCAAACCCCGCGACGCCCGGATAGAAGTTGGTCGGGTCGCCGTGCACCGAGACGTAGAGCACGTCGTCGCGGTCGTAGAAGATTTCCTGGATGCCCTGGCCGTGGTGCATGTCGGTGTCGAGCACCGCCACCCGGCTGAACCTGTCCCGCAGTACCTGGGCGGCAATCGCCGCGTTGTTCAGGTAGCAGAAGCCGCCTGCGGCTTCGGCCCGGGCATGGTGCCCCGGTGGTCGGCACAGGGCGTAGGCCGCTGGCTCGCCGTCGAGCAGGGCCCGGGCCCCGGCGATGGCGCTCTGGGCCGACCAATAGGCCGAGCGCCAGGTCTGCTCGCCCACCGGGCAGCTGCCGTCCGCCAGGTAGCGCGCGGCCTGGGCCAGGATTCCCCGCAGGGCATTGGGCTCGCGCACGAAGATGTTGGACATGACCTCGTCACCCCAGTCCTCGGGGATTTCCTTCCAGCGCTGATGGGCCTCCTCAAGAAAGCTCAAGTACACCGCGCCATGCACCGCCAGCAGCGGTTGCAGGCCGGCGTCCTCGGGCTGCAGCAGGTCGAAGCCCAGAGAGTGGACGGCCTGTACCAGGCGGCTGGCGCGTTCGGGGACTTCCTGGGGGGTACGCATCTGGCCCCGGGAGTAGTAGCTGCGGGGATGATGAAGCAGCTGTTCAGGGTGGAAGAAACTGCGCATGACTCTCTCCTCAGGCAACTTGGCCGGCGCGGGCCAGCACGGCATTGAGCAATACATCGGCGCCCTGGCACACGTCCTCGGGCAACACGTCTTCGGCCTCGTTGTGACTCAGGCCACCGACACAGGGGATGAACACCATCGCGGTCGGACAGTAGCGCGCCAGCAGGATGGCATCGTGCCCCGCGCCGCTGACGATGGACTGCTGCGCATAGCCCAGGGCGTCCACCGCCTGCTGCACCGCAGCCACGCAGTCGGCATCGAACGGGGTGGCCGGGCTGACCCAATGACGGTTGATACTGACCTTGAGACCACGCTGGGCGGCAATGGCCTGCAGGCGCTCCTGGACCTGCTGCTCCATGGCGGCAATCTGCTCATCCTGGTGATGGCGCAGGTCGACGGTAAAGTCCACCACCCCGGGAATGGTGTTGCGCGACGACTTGGCAATGCTCAACTCGCCCACGGTGGTCAGGCCCTGGGGCGCGAAGTCCGCCGCCAGTTGTTCCACCGCGAGGATCATCTGCCCGGCGCCGTAGAGGGCGTCCTGACGCAGCGGCATCGGCGTGGTGCCGGCGTGGGCGGCCATGCCTTGCACCTGCACGTCGAGCCAGCGGATCGCCTGGCCGCCGCTGACCACGCCGATGCTCTTGGCGTTGTCTTCAAGGATCGGCCCCTGTTCGATGTGGGCCTCGAAATAGGCATCCACCTGCCCGCCCAGGGGCCGGCTGCCGGCATACCCGGTACGCTCCAGCGCCTCGGCCACGCTGATGCCCGCGGCATCGCGCACCGCCAGGGCCGATGCCAGGGTCATGACCCCGGTGAACACCGCCGAACCGAACATCGCCGGGGTGAAGCGTGCGCCCTCCTCGTTGGTCCACACCGCCACTTCCAGGGGCTTGCGGGTCTGGATGCCCAGGTCATTGAGGCGGCGCAGCACTTCCAGGCCGGCGAGCACGCCGTACACACCGTCGAAGCGCCCGCCTTCGGGCTGGGTGTCGAGGTGGCTGCCCATCATCACCGGTGCCGCGTCCGGATCGAGGCCAGGGCGCCGGGCAAACAGGTTGCCGATGGGGTCGACACTCAGGGTCAACCCGGCCTCGCGGCACCAGCGGGCGAACAGTTCGCGGCCGGCTTGGTCTTCATCGCTCAAGGCCAGCCGGCAACTGCCGCCACGGGCGGTGGCGCCGATCTCGGCCATGGCCATCAGGCTCGCCCACAGGCGTTGACCATTGATTTTCAACATGCAGGATTCTCCAAGCATTCAGGCGCCGTGCGCCATTTCCAGACGGTGGGCGGTGGCGTGCCGACGGGCCAGGGCCAGCACGCAGATCAGCGAGACCGCGGCGATCAGGCTGTAGAACACTGCCATCGGCCACCACTGGCCGATGAATCGATGGGCCAGCCAGGTGCCGACCAGCGGCGTCAAGCCTCCGGCCAGGGCACCGCAGACCTGATAGGCCAGGGAGATCGCGGTGTAGCGCACCCGGGTCTCGAACATGCCGCTGACATAGCCGGCGATCACCGCGTAGAAGGACGCCATGCACACCACCGCCAGGGCGATGCCGAGGATCATCAAGGGTGCCTGGCCAGAGCTCACCAGCACGAACATCGGGTACGGCGAGGCCATGGCCAGCAGCGACACCAGGCATAGAAAACGCGTGGCACCGATCTTCTCGGCGGTCCAGGCGGCCAGGGGCTGGACGCAGAACTGGATGATCGCCACCACGAACAGGCATTCCAGGATCAGCGACCGGGGGATCTCCAGCTGCTGGGTGGTGTAGGCGATCATGAAGGTGTTGGTGAAATACACCCCGGCAATTCCCAGGGTGTTGGCGCCGATGCACAGCAGCAAGGGACGCCAGGCACTGCGCAGCACTTCCATCACCGGGGTCTGCTCCTTGCGCTGGGCCTTGACCGCCTGCTCGCGGCTGGCAAGAAACTCTGGCGACTCGTTGACTCCCAGGCGAATCGCCAGGCCCACCAGCAGCAACAGGGCACTGGCGAGGAACGGCAGGCGCCAGCCCCAGCTCATCAGCGCCTCTTCCGGCAGGCGAGTGACCGCGCTGAAAGCCAGCAGCGAGAGAATCAGCCCGGCGGGGCTGCCCAATTGGGCGAAGGAGGCGAAGAAGTTGCGCCGGCCCTTGGGCGCATGTTCGCCGGCCATCAACACTGCACCGCCCCACTCGCCGCCCACGGCAATGCCCTGGACGATACGCAGCAGGATCAGCAGCACCGGTGCCAGGGCGCCGATCTGTGCATAAGTCGGCAGCAGGCCGATGCACACCGTGACCACGCCCATCATCAGCAAGGTGATGACCAGGGATTTCTTGCGGCCGATGCGGTCGCCGATATGGCCGAAGATGATCCCGCCCAGGGGCCGGGCGAAGAAGCCCACGGCGAAGGTGCCGAACGCGGCCATGGTGCTGAAGAGCTTGTCGTCGGAGGGGAAGAACAAGGCCCCGAACACCAGCGCCGCGGCGGTGGCGTAGATGTAGAAGTCGTACCATTCGATCATGGTGCCGATAAAGGCGGCGGCCGCGGCCCGGCGTGGCTGCGGCGAAGCGGAAGGCTTCATGGGTCAGGCTCCCTTGGTTATTTTTTTGGCAGGAGTGAGGGTCAAGCGCAGGGGCTTCTGCTGGCGCCTGTCTGGGGAGGATTTATCCGTTGCGAGGGATAATTAGTCAATTTTCTATTGTTTATCTCGATTATTATCCCTGCTTATTATTCGTCGATTGCTTGATCCAGAGCCTCCCATGTCCGACCGTGAGCCCCATCGCCTGCTCAATGACCGCCTCGACTGGAACCTGCTGCGCACCTTCCGGGTGATCGGCCAGGAGCTGAGCATCAGCCGTGCCGCGGCGCGCCTGCACCTGACCCAGCCGGCGGTGAGCCAGGCCCTCAAGCGCCTGGAGGAACAACTGGGGCGGCAACTGATCGCCCGCCGCGGGCCACGCTTTGCCCTGACCGAAGTCGGCGAACAGGTCTTTGCCCTGGCCGGGGAGATCTACGGCCAGATGTCCCAGGTCAGCAGCCTGCTGGAGCAGCCCGCCGACGAGGTCAGCGGCAGGGTCCGGCTGCTGATCATCAGTCGCATCTTCAGTGAGCGCTTCGATGCTTTTCTGGCCGACTTCCATCGTCAACATCCCCGGGTCGATTTGGAGGTGGAGGTGATGCGCAGCTCGGACATCGTCAGCGCCCTGCTGGAAAAGACTGCGACCCTGGGCCTGAGCCTCAACCGACGGCCGCAGCCGCGCCTGGAGCAGCGGCTGTTCCTGCGCCAGCGCTACGGTTTCTTCTGCGGCAAGCATCATCCTCTGTTCGGCCGCGAAGACGTCGCCGAGGGCGACCTGCAGCGGGAGAACTTCGTCAGTTTCACCAGCGACCAGATTGGCGGCATGCTTTCGCCACTGACCATTTTTCGCGACCAGCAGGGCTTCAGCGGGCGTATTGTCGCGTCGTCGCCGAGCCTTGAGGAGGTTCGGCGCCTGGTGATCGCCGGCTTCGGCATCGGCTGCCTGCCGGTGCACGTGGTGGCCGCCGATGTCGACGCCGGGCTGCTATGGCGCCTGCCCCCTCACGAAGGCATTGCCGATGTCGACATCCACCTGCTGTGGAATCGCGAGCAGCGCATGAGCCGCGCCGAGACGATCTTCCTCGAACGCCTGCAGGGCTGCCTCGAAGCTCAGTAGCCGCGCGCCCGGTCCACCAGGTTCAGCGGCGGCTCCCCGGCGTGCAGGCGGCGCAGGTTCTCCGCCACTTGCATGGCGATGCAGTCGTGGGACGCGGCCGAAGCCATGTGTGGGGTGATGGTCACCCCGGGCAGGCTCCACAGGCGCTGATCCGGCGGCAGCGGTTCCTCCTCGAAGACATCCAGCAAGGCGCCCCGCAACTGCCCACTGGCCAGGGCTTGCTGCAAGTCCTCGAGCCGCAGGTGCGCGCCCCGCCCGCAATTGACCACCGCCGCTCCCGGCGCCAGTCGGGCGAAGGTTGCCTGACCGAGAATGCCGCGGGTCTCGGTGGTCAGCGGCAGCAAGTTGATCAACAGTTCCAGGCCATCGAGAAAGGCTCCCATAGCCTGGGGGCCGGCGAAGGTCTGCACCGCCGCCAGTTGCTTGCCGCTGCGGGCCCAGCCCCGGACTTGATAGCCGGCGGCAGCCAGGTCTTCGGCAATGGCCGCGCCGAGGGAACCCAGGCCCATGACCCCGACCTTGAATTCGGCGGCCGGACGCTGCCGGGGGCGCTGCCAGACTTTGCCAGCCTGCTGTTGCAGCACCTGGTCGAAACCCCGGTGATAGTGGATGGCGGCCCAGCGCACATACTCGGTCATGCCCTGGCGATGTCCGGGGTCCACGACCCGGCATACCGGCAACGGCGGGCAGGACGGATCGTGCTGCAGATGATCGATCCCCGCGGCCACCGAATGAATCAGCCGCAGGCCGGGCAAGGCCCCGAGGCTGCCGGCGGGGGGGGAACCAGCAGGCGGCCACCTGTGCCTCCCCGGCCAGCGGATCATCCGCCAGCACCGCATCGAGCTGCGGCGCACTGCGGGCAAAGGCCTGCTGCAACTGCTGCAGGAGCGTCGTATCACGGGACAACAGCACCACCGGACTCATGACCGGTAGGACTCGCGCTGAGACTCGATCAGGGTCAGGGCCGCTTCCCAGGCCAGTTGGATGATGTTGTCGGCATCATCGCGCTCGAACTGCTCGGCGGTGTGGGCACAGACCTCGGGTGACGGATAATTCAACTCCGAGCCTCCGGCCAGGGCCTGTACCTGGGCCTGGCAGGCACGCTCGAGGAAGTGGATCTCCTGGAAGGCATGGGCCACGCTCAGCCCGCCCACCAACAGCCCATGGTTGCGCAGGATCATTGCCCGGTGCGGCCCCAGGTCGGCGATCAGCCGCTCGCGCTCGTCCAGGGACAGGGCAATGCCCTCATAGGTGTGATAGGCCAACTTGCCGTAGAACTTCAACGCGTGCTGGCTGATCGGCAGCAGCCCCTGCTTCTGCGCTGCTACCGCCATGCCGGCGGCGGTGTGGGTGTGGATCACGCAGTTGAGATCGGGGCGCGCCATGTGGATCGCCGAATGGATGACGAACCCCGCGGCATTGACCCGCTGCTGGCTGGAATCCGGGTCGACGATGCGCCCCTGCTGGTCAATGCGCACCAGGTCGCTGGCGCGCATGCGATCGAAGATCACCCCATAGCGGTTGATCAAGAAGTGATGCTCGGGCCCGGGAATGCGCAGGGTGATGTGGGTGTCGATCAGGTCGGTCATGCGAAAGTGCGCCACCAGGCGGTACAGCGCCGCCAGTTCGCAACGGGCCTGCCATTCAACGGCACTCATGTGTTCAGGTTTGCTCACGAATACACCTCTTGGGGAGTTGTGTGGGTGGCTGGGCTGGCGCGCATCCGCGCCAGCCCGCAGACACCGATCAAGGACAGGGCCGACAGCAGGCTGAAGAACAGCGCCAAGGGCAGCCATTGCCCGGAAAACTGGCTGGCCAGCAGCGTGCCGATCAGCGGCGTGGTGCCACCGGCCAGGGCGCAGCTGAGCTGGTAGGCGATGGAAATGCCGGAATAGCGCAGGTGCACCGGAAAGGCCTGGGTCATGTAGCCGGCGATCACCGCGTACAGCGCCGAGAGGATCACCACCGCCAGGGCGATGCCGAGGGTCATCAGCAGGATGTTCTGGGTGCCCACCAGGAGGAACATCGGGTACGGCGTGACCATGCACAACAGGGCCACCAGGGTCAGGAAACGGCCCTCGCCGAAGCGTTCGGCAAGCAGCGCCGAGATCGGTTGGGACAGCAGCTGGATCACCGTCACCAGGAACAGGCAGTCGAGAATGGTCGACCGGGGAATGCCCTGGTACTGAGTGACATAGGTGATCATGAACGTGTTGGTGAAGAAGAACCCGGCCGAGCCGATAGTCACCGCCGCTGCGGCAAAGAGGATCTGCCGCCAGCAGTTGCGGATCACCTCCATCACTGGGTAGTCGGCGGTTTCGTGGTTGTCCCGGGCCTTGGCGAACTCTGGCGACTCATGCACCCCGGAGCGGATCATCAAGCCGACCATCATCAATACACCGCTGGCCAGGAACGGCAGGCGCCAGCCCCAGGCGAGGAAGTCCTCGGGCGCAAGGCTGGTGACCAGGCGAAAGGCAATCAGTGCCAGCAACAAGCCAGCGGGGCTGCCCAACTGGGCGAAGGAGGCGTAGAACGTCTTGCGCTTGGCCGGTGCATGTTCGCTGGCCATCAACACCGCCCCGCCCCACTCGCCCCCCACGGATATCCCCTGGATCAGGCGCAACACGATCAGGCTGATGGGCGCCCAGATACCGACGCTGGCGTAGCTGGGCAGCAGGCCGATGCCGGTAGTGGCCAGGCCCATCAGGGCCATGGTAACCAGGAGCATTTTCTTGCGACCGAGGCGATCTCCCAGGTGGCCGAAGACCATGCCCGCCATGGGCCGTGCAATGAAGCCCACGGCGAAGCTGCCGAACGCCGCCAGGGTGCTCATCACCGGATCGCTGCTGGGAAAGAACACCTGCCCCAGGACCAATGCCGCTGCAGTGGCGTAGATATAGAAGTCGTAGAACTCGATGGTGGTGCCGATGAAGGCCGCCGCCGCCGCGCGTCGCGGCTGAGAGGTGCTGTGCATGCAAGGACCCTGTGTATTTGTAGTTATGGGCAGGTGCTGAAGGCTCGGTCACGGGGCGCTCTGTGGCGCTTGCGGGCTTTATCGCCGCCATGCAAGGATTAGTCAATTTTCAAATTCTTAACCTTGGTATTAGCCAAACTACTAACAGAGGTGGGCATGGCCTCCCCCAGCGTTCCCGACACTGAATGGGTCGGCCGGCGTTTTCTCAACGACCGCCTGGACTGGAACCTGCTGCGCACCTATCTGGTGATCGGTCAGGAAGGCAGCATGAGCCGCGCCGCTGCGCGCCTGCACATCACCCAATCAGCCGTCAGCCAGGCATTGAAACGCCTTGAGGAGCAACTCGACTGTGTGTTGATCGTTCGGGGGGGCCGGCGCTTTGAATTGACTGAAACCGGCGAGGATGTGTTGCGTATCGCCGCGGATATCTACGGCGATATCTCACGCCTGGGCACGGTGGTGGAAAGCCGCCAGGACGACGTGGTGGGAAAGATCCGCATCCTTACCGTCAGTGGTGTGAAGGCGCAGCACTACGACGAGTTTCTCGCCGACTTCCATGCCGCGCACCCGAAGATCGAGCTGGAGGTGGAAGTGATGGGCAGCTCGAATATCATCAGTTCGTTGCTGCAGAAGACCGCCACCTTGGGAGTCGGCCTGTGCCGTCTGCCGCAGCCGCGACTGGAGCAGCGGGTGCTGTTTCGCGAGCGCTATGCCTACTTCTGCGGTCAGCGTCATCACTTGTTCGGGCAACAGGGCCTGAGCCTGGAACAGCTGGCGGCGGAACACTTTGTCAGCTTCACCAGCGACCAGTTGGGGGGCAACCTTTCGCCCTTGACGCTGTTTCGCGATCAGCAGGGCTTTACCGGCAAGATCGTCGCTTCATCCACCAGTTTCGAGGAAATTCATCGACTGATCTGTGCCGGATTCGGCATCGGCTGCCTGCCGATCCACCTGGTGCGTCGGGATGTCGAGCAGGGCTTGCTGTGGCGCTTGCCACCGGAAGAGGGAGTGGTGGATTTCGATATCCAGCTGCTGTGGAATCGCGAACAGAAGATGAGCCAGGCCGAGAGTCTGTTTCTGCAGAGCATCCAGCACATGCTCAGTATCCGTGAGCAGGTGCCGGGGAGCCTGATGCTCAAGTGACTCACACGTGGGGGTCGCCCGGGGCCTTGGCTGGGGCGGCGTACTGCGGCTTGAGGTGGCCATCCTGGTCCAGCAGCCAGGCGTCCATGATCTGCCGCACCACAGGACCGGCGACCCGGCCACCGGCCTCGCCGTTCTCGATCATCACCGAGATCACGATCTGCGGATGCTCGGCCGGGGCGAAGCCGACGAACAAGGCATTATCGCGGTTGCGCTCACGGGTCTTCAGGCGGTCATAGCGCTCGCCTTGCTTGATCGCCACCACCTGGGCGGTGCCGCTCTTGCCGGCTATGCGGTATTGCGCTCCGGCAGCCGCAGCGCGAGCGATGCCCCGCGGATCGTGCATGACCATCTGCATGCCGTGGTTGACCTGGTCCCACTCCCGCGGGTCCTTGAGGAGGATGTTGGGCATCGGGTGCTCGTCCACCGGGGCCACGCCGTCGATGCTCTTGGCCAGGTGCGGACGGTTCCATACGCCCTTGTTGGCGATCAGCGCGGTGGCCTGGGCCAGTTGCAGCGGCGTGACCTGCATGTAGCCCTGGCCAATGCCGAGGATCACCGTCTCGCCCGGGAACCACGGCTGGCGTCGGGTAGCGCGCTTCCAGGCCTGGGATGGCATCAGGCCGGCAGACTCCTCGAACATGTCCAGGGAAACCTTTTCACCCAGCCCGAACATCGCCATGTAGTCGTGCAAGCGGTCGATGCCAAGCTTGTGGGCCAGGTCGTAGAAGTAGGTGTCGTTGGAGCGCATGATCGCTGCGTCCATGTCGACCCAGCCGTCGCCGCTGTGGTTCCAGTTGCGGTACTTGTGATCGAAGTCCGGCAACTGGTAGTAGCCCGGATCGAAGACCCGGGTCGACGCCGTGACAACGCCGGTGTCGAGGCCGGCGATCGCCACTTCCGGCTTGATGGTCGAGCCCGGCGCGTAGAGGCCGCGCAATACCCGGTTGAACAGCGGCCGGTCGATGGAGTCGTGCAGCGCCGCATACTCCTTGAAGCTGATGCCGGTGACGAACAGGTTGGGGTCGAAGCTTGGCTTGCTGACCATGGCCAGGACTTCGCCGGTAGCCGGATCCAGGGCGACCACTGAACCGCGGCGGTCACCCAGGGCGTCTTCGGCGGCTTGCTGGAGCTTCGCATCGAGGCTCAGGACGATGCTCTTCCCGGGGATTGGGTCAGTGTGCTTGAGCACCCGCATCACGCGGCCCTGGGCATTGGTTTCCACTTCTTCATAGCCGACGTGACCGTGCAGCTCGGATTCGTAGAACTTCTCGATACCGGTCTTGCCGATGGACTGGGTGCCGCGGTACTCCACAGAGTCCAGGCTCTTGGCCTCCTTCTCGTTGATCCGCCCGACATAGCCGATGGAGTGGGCGAAATGCGCGCCCATTGGGTAGTGGCGGACGAACTGGGCCTCCACGTCCAGGCCCGGCAGACGGTATTCGTTGACCGCCAGTACGGCGATCTGCTCTTCGGTGAGCTCGTAGAACAGGGTCACTGGAACAAAGGGATGACGCGCCTGCTTCATTTCCTTGTCGAACAGCGTGCGGTCTTCCGGAGGCAAGTGCAGCAGATTGACCACGGTGTCCAGTTCACCCTTGAGATCCGTGGCGCGTTCGCGGGTGATGGTGAGGTTGAAACTGGGGCGGTTGTCGGCCAGGACCACGCCATTGCGGTCATAGATCAGCCCGCGGGTCGGGGTGATCGGCAGGACGTGCACGCGGTTGTTTTCCGAGACGGTGGAGTGATAGTCAAACTCCACCACCTGGAGGAAATACATGCGGGCCACCAGGGCGCAGGTCACCGCTACTACCAGTACCGCGCAGGCCAGTAGCCGCTTGTTGACCAGGCGGGTTTCTTTCTCGTGGTCCTTGATTGGAATCGCTTCGGGCATTGCTACAGCTTCTCTTTGAATAGAGGTCGACGCTGATCCGTGCGGGTGAACTCAAGTCCCTTAAAAAGAGCTGCACCATACCAAAAACCATCGACGGACCTTGAGCGGATTTCCAACACGACTGATCAGTGGTGCCAGTGCAACAGGGCATTCGCGAATTTCAATCAACAGCCCTGTTTCGACTCATGGTTTTCAGTGGAGGCGCGCTTGGAATGTTCAACGTTGTCATTCCTGCAACTGCTGGCGCGGAAGCGCTGGGCATAGCGTTCTAGGCCGATTACGGCAACCATTTCAACAGCACAGGGTTGAGCGGCTCCCCTGATTACGCAGCCTGCGGCTGGACCTCAGGAGGGGTGGCTACGCCATGTGGAATAGCGCTTGGCGAAAAAGCCTTGATAGCTGCATGGCGCATGTCGCCGCGCGGATAGAGGGGTAGCCCAGGTCACCCTGCTCTTCGTAGGCTGAAGGAGCCTGAGCGCCCCAGTACATGAGTGGCCTGGGGGAACAAGGGACGGCCCAGGGTTTGAAGACTGAAGGGTCCCGCCCAGCCTTAGGCCGCTGCCTGCACCTCATGCTCGAAGCATGAGGACGCTTGCCAGAGAAGCTTTTGCAGAAAACCCAACCCTTGGCAGTGTCACCGGATGCTGGCAGCCGGACAGTGTCACCCGAGGCATCCATCTCCTGCGGCTTTTATCTCGCGCAAAAACAAAACCCCAACTGCTTTCGCAATTGGGGTTTCGGAATTTAATCTTGACGATGACCTACTCTCACATGGGGAAACCCCACACTACCATCGGCGATGCATCGTTTCACTTCTGAGTTCGGGATGGGATCAGGTGGTTCCAACGCTCTATGGTCGTCAAGAAATTCGGGTACTGAGCCGTCTTTCGACGTATCAGCAAATTGGGTATGTAATAGCTTTGTGTGTTCGCAAACTTTCGGTTTGTTTCGTCTTCACACACCGCAACTCGCTTCTTAAGCAAATTGCTTGGGTGTTATATGGTCAAGCCTCACGGGCAATTAGTATTGGTTAGCTCAACGCCTCACAGCGCTTACACACCCAACCTATCAACGTCGTAGTCTTCGACGGCCCTTTAGGGGATTCAAGATCCCAGTGAGATCTCATCTTGAGGCAAGTTTCCCGCTTAGATGCTTTCAGCGGTTATCTTTTCCGAACATAGCTACCCGGCAATGCCACTGGCGTGACAACCGGAACACCAGAGGTTCGTCCACTCCGGTCCTCTCGTACTAGGAGCAGCCCCTCTCAAATCTCAAACGTCCACGGCAGATAGGGACCGAACTGTCTCACGACGTTCTAAACCCAGCTCGCGTACCACTTTAAATGGCGAACAGCCATACCCTTGGGACCGGCTTCAGCCCCAGGATGTGATGAGCCGACATCGAGGTGCCAAACACCGCCGTCGATATGAACTCTTGGGCGGTATCAGCCTGTTATCCCCGGAGTACCTTTTATCCGTTGAGCGATGGCCCTTCCATACAGAACCACCGGATCACTAAGACCTACTTTCGTACCTGCTCGACGTGTCTGTCTCGCAGTCAAGCGCGCTTTTGCCTTTATACTCTACGACCGATTTCCGACCGGTCTGAGCGCACCTTCGTACTCCTCCGTTACTCTTTAGGAGGAGACCGCCCCAGTCAAACTACCCACCATACACTGTCCTCGATCCGGATAACGGACCTGAGTTAGAACCTCAAAGTTGCCAGGGTGGTATTTCAAGGATGGCTCCACGCAAACTGGCGTTCACGCTTCAAAGCCTCCCACCTATCCTACACAAGCAAATTCAAAGTCCAGTGCAAAGCTATAGTAAAGGTTCACGGGGTCTTTCCGTCTAGCCGCGGATACACTGCATCTTCACAGCGATTTCAATTTCACTGAGTCTCGGGTGGAGACAGCGCCGCCATCGTTACGCCATTCGTGCAGGTCGGAACTTACCCGACAAGGAATTTCGCTACCTTAGGACCGTTATAGTTACGGCCGCCGTTTACCGGGGCTTCGATCAAGAGCTTCGCGTTAGCTAACCCCATCAATTAACCTTCCGGCACCGGGCAGGCGTCACACCCTATACGTCCACTTTCGTGTTTGCAGAGTGCTGTGTTTTTAATAAACAGTCGCAGCGGCCTGGTATCTTCGACCGGCATGAGCTTACGGAGCAAGTCCTTCACCCTCACCGGCGCACCTTCTCCCGAAGTTACGGTGCCATTTTGCCTAGTTCCTTCACCCGAGTTCTCTCAAGCGCCTTGGTATTCTCTACCCAACCACCTGTGTCGGTTTGGGGTACGGTTCCTAGTTATCTGAAGCTTAGAAGCTTTTCTTGGAAGCATGGCATCAACCACTTCGTCACCTAAAAGGTAACTCGTCATCAGCTCTCGGCCTTAGAACCCCGGATTTACCTAAGATTCCAGCCTACCACCTTAAACTTGGACAACCAACGCCAAGCTGGCCTAGCCTTCTCCGTCCCTCCATCGCAATAACTAGAAGTACAGGAATATTAACCTGTTTTCCATCGACTACGCTTTTCAGCCTCGCCTTAGGGACCGACTAACCCTGCGTCGATTAACGTTGCGCAGGAAACCTTGGTCTTTCGGCGTGGGTGTTTTTCACACCCATTGTCGTTACTCATGTCAGCATTCGCACTTCTGATACCTCCAGCAAGCTTCTCAACTCACCTTCACAGGCTTACAGAACGCTCCTCTACCGCATCACTTACGTGATACCCGTAGCTTCGGTGTATGGTTTGAGCCCCGTTACATCTTCCGCGCAGGCCGACTCGACTAGTGAGCTATTACGCTTTCTTTAAAGGGTGGCTGCTTCTAAGCCAACCTCCTAGCTGTCTAAGCCTTCCCACATCGTTTCCCACTTAACCATAACTTTGGGACCTTAGCTGACGGTCTGGGTTGTTTCCCTTTTCACGACGGACGTTAGCACCCGCCGTGTGTCTCCCATGCTCGGCACTTGTAGGTATTCGGAGTTTGCATCGGTTTGGTAAGTCGGGATGACCCCCTAGCCGAAACAGTGCTCTACCCCCTACAGTGATACATGAGGCGCTACCTAAATAGCTTTCGAGGAGAACCAGCTATCTCCGAGCTTGATTAGCCTTTCACTCCGATCCACAGGTCATCCGCTAACTTTTCAACGGTAGTCGGTTCGGTCCTCCAGTCAGTGTTACCTAACCTTCAACCTGCCCATGGATAGATCGCCCGGTTTCGGGTCTATTCCCAGCGACTAGACGCCCTATTAAGACTCGCTTTCGCTACGCCTCCCCTATTCGGTTAAGCTCGCCACTGAAAATAAGTCGCTGACCCATTATACAAAAGGTACGCAGTCACAGAACAAAGTCTGCTCCCACTGCTTGTACGCATACGGTTTCAGGATCTATTTCACTCCCCTCTCCGGGGTTCTTTTCGCCTTTCCCTCACGGTACTAGTTCACTATCGGTCAGTCAGTAGTATTTAGCCTTGGAGGATGGTCCCCCCATATTCAGACAAGGTTTCTCGTGCCCCGTCCTACTCGATTTCATGACTAAGAGATTTTCGCGTACAGGGCTATCACCCACTATGGCCGCACTTTCCAGAGCGTTCCGCTAATCTCAAAGCCACTTAAGGGCTAGTCCCCGTTCGCTCGCCACTACTAAGGGAATCTCGGTTGATTTCTTTTCCTCAGGGTACTTAGATGTTTCAGTTCCCCTGGTTCGCCTCTTGCACCTATGTATTCAGTACAAGATAACCATCTTATGATGGCTGGGTTCCCCCATTCAGACATCTCCGGATCAAAGTCTGTTTGCCGACTCCCCGAAGCTTTTCGCAGGCTACCACGTCTTTCATCGCCTCTGACTGCCAAGGCATCCACCGTATGCGCTTCTTCACTTGACCATATAACCCCAAGCAATCTGGTTATACTATGAAGACGACATTCGCCGAAAATTTGCATTCTTAATTAAAAGAGAACTCACAAATTTTACCTTAGCCTGATCCGTTACCAGTGAAAGTAACGTTCAGTCTATCTTTCTATCACATACCCAAATTTTTAAAGAACGATCTAATCAAAAGACTAGAAATCAACATTCAAAGTGAATGCTCATTTCTAAGCTTTCAGAAGCAGTTTATGGTGGAGCCAAGCGGGATCGAACCGCTGACCTCCTGCGTGCAAGGCAGGCGCTCTCCCAGCTGAGCTATGGCCCCATAACAAAATTGGTGGGTCTGGGCAGATTCGAACTGCCGACCTCACCCTTATCAGGGGTGCGCTCTAACCAACTGAGCTACAGACCCAATTTCGAGCTTGTAACTGTTAGCTTGGAGCTATCAGCTTGGAGCTTAAAGCTGCTTCTATCGTCTTCTTCAATGAATCAAGCAATTCGTGTGGGAACTTATGGAGCAGCTGATGTCGTCGATTAAGGAGGTGATCCAGCCGCAGGTTCCCCTACGGCTACCTTGTTACGACTTCACCCCAGTCATGAATCACACCGTGGTAACCGTCCTCCCGAAGGTTAGACTAGCTACTTCTGGTGCAACCCACTCCCATGGTGTGACGGGCGGTGTGTACAAGGCCCGGGAACGTATTCACCGCGACATTCTGATTCGCGATTACTAGCGATTCCGACTTCACGCAGTCGAGTTGCAGACTGCGATCCGGACTACGATCGGTTTTATGGGATTAGCTCCACCTCGCGGCTTGGCAACCCTTTGTACCGACCATTGTAGCACGTGTGTAGCCCAGGCCGTAAGGGCCATGATGACTTGACGTCATCCCCACCTTCCTCCGGTTTGTCACCGGCAGTCTCCTTAGAGTGCCCACCATAACGTGCTGGTAACTAAGGACAAGGGTTGCGCTCGTTACGGGACTTAACCCAACATCTCACGACACGAGCTGACGACAGCCATGCAGCACCTGTCTCAATGTTCCCGAAGGCACCAATCTATCTCTAGAAAGTTCATTGGATGTCAAGGCCTGGTAAGGTTCTTCGCGTTGCTTCGAATTAAACCACATGCTCCACCGCTTGTGCGGGCCCCCGTCAATTCATTTGAGTTTTAACCTTGCGGCCGTACTCCCCAGGCGGTCAACTTAATGCGTTAGCTGCGCCACTAAGAGCTCAAGGCTCCCAACGGCTAGTTGACATCGTTTACGGCGTGGACTACCAGGGTATCTAATCCTGTTTGCTCCCCACGCTTTCGCACCTCAGTGTCAGTATCAGTCCAGGTGGTCGCCTTCGCCACTGGTGTTCCTTCCTATATCTACGCATTTCACCGCTACACAGGAAATTCCACCACCCTCTACCATACTCTAGCTTGCCAGTTTTGGATGCAGTTCCCAGGTTGAGCCCGGGGCTTTCACATCCAACTTAACAAACCACCTACGCGCGCTTTACGCCCAGTAATTCCGATTAACGCTTGCACCCTCTGTATTACCGCGGCTGCTGGCACAGAGTTAGCCGGTGCTTATTCTGTCGGTAACGTCAAAACAATCACGTATTAGGTAACTGCCCTTCCTCCCAACTTAAAGTGCTTTACAATCCGAAGACCTTCTTCACACACGCGGCATGGCTGGATCAGGCTTTCGCCCATTGTCCAATATTCCCCACTGCTGCCTCCCGTAGGAGTCTGGACCGTGTCTCAGTTCCAGTGTGACTGATCATCCTCTCAGACCAGTTACGGATCGTAGCCTTGGTGAGCCATTACCTCACCAACTAGCTAATCCGACCTAGGCTCATCTAATAGCGTGAGGTCCGAAGATCCCCCACTTTCTCCCGTAGGACGTATGCGGTATTAGCGCCCGTTTCCGGACGTTATCCCCCACTACTAGGCAGATTCCTAGGCATTACTCACCCGTCCGCCGCTCGCCACCAGGTACAAGTACCCGTGCTGCCGCTCGACTTGCATGTGTTAGGCCTGCCGCCAGCGTTCAATCTGAGCCATGATCAAACTCTTCAGTTCAAACATCTTTGGGTTTTGAGAAAACCCTAAACTTGGCTCAGCAATCGTTGGTTACATCTTTGATTTCTCGCGGAGTAACTTGTGATGCTGATAATCTTTTTGACTATCAGTCTGACTCCACAAGCACCCACACGAATTGCTTGATTCAGTTGTTAAAGAGCGGTTGGTTAAGATCTTTCGTCTCAACCGAGGCGCGCATTCTACAGCAGCCTCATTTACTGTCAAGTGATTTTTTAAGAAGCTTTCAAAGTTTCGCTTGGAAATCCTTAACAACTTCAACCACTTGCGCTTCCGATATCTCGTTAGCGGGAGGCGAATTCTACAGCGTTACACGCTGCTGTCAACACCTCTTTTTCACCGCTTTCGACCGAGAGGATCGAATCGTTAATAGGGCGAAAACACACTGCCTTATTAACTGCTTCTGGCTTCGATGAACTGAAGCGTAACCGCTGTCGAAAACTGCGTAACTCGTTGAATCTCAAGGAGTTTTCCGTTTCGACTGCGCCGGAAGTGGGGCGAATTATAGACCTGTAGAATCTGCCGTCAACCCTTAATTTGATTTTTCTATGACTCAACGCAAAACAGCCTCACCAGCACTTCTATATAGAAGCGCAAAAAAGACTATGCGCACTATATTGCTCATCCCTCATTAGTTGAGCATCATGGTCAGGGCCCCGCCTCCTCTTTCCCAACACTCTGGATGAACCCTGCATGAACGACCAACCGCGCAGTCTTGCCTCGACCTTGTTCCCGGTAGGCCTGCTGCTTATTGCCATGGCCTCGATTCAATCAGGAGCTTCGCTGGCCAAGAGCATGTTCCCTGTGGTTGGCGCACAAGGCACAACCACCCTGCGGCTGATTTTCGCCAGCATCATCATGCTACTTCTCTTGAGGCCTTGGCGCGCCAAGTTCACCAGCAAGACCCTGCGCACCGTGATCGTCTATGGGATGGCCCTGGGCGGCATGAACTTCCTCTTCTATATGTCACTGAGAACCGTGCCCCTGGGAATTGCCGTAGCCCTGGAGTTCACCGGCCCTCTTGCTGTCGCTATCTACGCCTCGCGCAAGGCCATCGACTTTCTGTGGATCGCATTGGCCATCGTTGGCCTGCTATTGCTGATTCCCACCGGCGCCACCGAAACCCCCATCGATCTGGTGGGCGCAGGCTATGCACTGGGCGCGGGTATCTGCTGGGCACTGTACATTCTGTTCGGACAAAAGGCTGGCGCCGAGAACGGCATCCAAACCGCAGCACTCGGGGTGATGATTGCAGCACTCTTCGTCGCCCCCATCGGCATCGTTCATGCCGGCGCTGCATTGCTGACCCCCTCATTGATCCCCGTCGCGCTGGCGGTCGCCATTTTGTCCACCGCCCTTCCCTACAGCCTGGAAATGATTGCCCTCACACGGATGCCCGCTCGTACCTTTGGCACCCTGATGAGCATCGAACCCGCCTTCGGCGCACTGTCCGGCCTGCTGTTTTTGCACGAATACCTGTCCCTGGCCCAATGGATGGCAATCGCCTGCATTATCCTGGCCTCTGTGGGAGCAACCCTGACCATGCGCCGCGAATCCAAACCTTTAGTTGCAGTTGATTGATGTTCAACTCTGGTAATTAGCGCTCATTTAGGCCATGTTTAGCCGGCTACTCAACGTCGGCCATGGAGTTGTCAGACAGGGATATCGCAAACGCAAAAGACGACAGGTAATGCAGTCACACTCGGGCATCAGATCCGAGGCTAGCGATAAGGACGGGGATGAAACGATTTTTGATACTGTTGGCCGTACTTGCCATTGCAGGCTGTGCTGCGACCGCTAAAACCGAAGTCAAACGGGGTAAGAAAGGACTCCACATCAACTGCTCGGGCCTGTCCTCTTCCTGGGACAAGTGCTACACCAAAGCAGCCGAATCCTGCGGCCCCAAAGGCTACAAGGTGATCGCCAAGTCCGGTGACGGCGTGGAAGATCCAGGGGATTACCCCTTTGGCCTCAACCCTGCCGGCTATACCAGCCGCAGCATGATCGTCATCTGCAAATAGCAGTAAGAGTCAATCGGCAGACAACCGCTCCAGTTGCCCAATGATCTGTTCATGACTCGACGCCAAGACCTGGCGCTGAATGTTCGGATTCACCAGCATTCGCGCCACCACCAGCGCACCAACGCATTGCGAGAGGATCGACCAGGCCAGGCTCTCACTGCCCAAGGTCTGTGCCCAGGCCTGCTGCAGACGGCAGATCCAGCCTTCAGCCTCCTGGCGTACCTCAAGGCTTCCCCGGGCAATCTCCGCTCCCAACGCTGGAATCGCGCACCCGGCCCCCGGCTGCTGCAGATGCGCCACACTCAGGTACTGCTTCAGGCAACGCCGCAGTTTTTCCTGATTCTGCTGCCGCTCGCCGCCCAGACGCTCCAGGCTCTGGCTCAGCTCGCGCTCGACGATCGAGCCGAATAGCTCATCCTTGGATGCAAAGTGACTGTAGAAAGCCCCTCCACTGAGGCCGATGGCCTTCATCAAGGCATCGACCCCTACCGTGGAGAAACCTTCGTTCTTGGCCTGCACCGCACTGCTTTGCAACAAGCGCTCGCGGGTTTCCTGTTTGTGACTGGCTGAATAACGCATCCCCTGGCGAGCTCCCGAGTTCTCTTGACGATCGAAAAATCATAGCATAACGTTCGTTTAGTTAACGATCGTTTACCAAAGAGCGAGCAACCCATGACTGCAAACTTGAACAAGAAGAAAGTCGTCCTGGTGGTCGGTGCCGGTGATGCCACCGGCGGGGCCATTGCCAAGCGTTTTGCCGCAGAAGGTTTTGTGGCCTGCATGACACGACGCAGTGCAGACAAGCTGCAACCACTAGTGGAGGCCATCCAGCAAACCGGCGCCGAAGCTCATGGTTTTGCCTGCGATGCGCGCAAAGAAGAGGAAGTGATTGCGCTGATCGAGCAGATCGAAACCCAGGTCGGCCCGATTGAAGCCTTCGTTTTCAACATCGGCGCCAACGTGCCCTGCAGCATCCTCGAGGAAACCGCCCGCAAGTATTTCAAGATCTGGGAAATGGCCTGTTTCTCGGGTTTTCTCAATGCTCGCGAGGTGGCCAAGCGCATGGTCACGCGCCAACGCGGCACCATCCTCTTTACCGGAGCCACCGCCGGGGTTCGCGGCGCCGCCGGTTTCGCCGCCTTCGCCGGAGCCAAGCACGGTATTCGTGCCTTGGCCCAGAGCATGGCCCGGGAACTGGGCCCCCTGAACATTCATGTTGGCCATGTCATCGTCGACGGCGCTATCGATACCGACTTCATCCGCACCAGCTTCCCCGAGAAATACGCCCTCAAGGATCAGGACGGCATCCTCAATCCCGAGCACATTGCCGAGAACTACTGGTACCTGCACAGCCAGCCTCGGGACGCCTGGACCTTCGAACTGGACCTTCGCCCCTGGAACGAACGCTGGTAATCCCTTTCATAACAACAATCAGGGAGTCTGAACCATGAGTAAAACCGTCGAGTTCTTTTTCGACCTGGGCAGCCCGACCGCCTACCTGGCCAACAGCCAACTGCCAAAGATCTGCGCCCAGACCGACAGCCAACTGATCTACCAGCCCATGCTCTTGGGCGGCGTCTTCAAGAGCACCGGCAATGCCTCCCCCATCAGCGTCCCCGCCAAAGGACGTTACATGCTGCACGACCTGGCGCGCTTCGCTCGGCGCTATGAGGTGGAGCTCAATTTCAACCCGCACTTTCCCATCAATACCCTGCTGCTGATGCGAGCGGTAACCGGGGTGCAGATGCACCTGCCAGAACGCTTCGTCGAGTTCATCGACTGCCTGTTCCGCGCACTCTGGGTCGACAAGCGCAACCTCAACGATGCCGTCACCGTGACCCAGGTCCTGGAACAAGGCAGCTTCGATCCGCAACAGATCCTCGACTTCAGCAATGACGAAGAGGTCAAGGCGCGGCTCAAGGAGAAGACCGATCAAGCACTGAAACGTGGAGTATTCGGCGCCCCCAGCATGTTCGTGGGTGACGAGCTGTTCTTTGGCCAGGACCGCCTGGACTTCGTTCGTGAGGCCTTGGGCCGGCAATAGTCGCCAGCCTCCCTGGCGACTGCGGCTCGCCAGGGAAACTCACCGACATCACCCGCATTGCGCGGCTGATGCGCTCTTTCAAATAGCTGCGGTCCGCGCCTGCAACCACTCCAGTGCCGCCCCTTTGAGCAACGGCTCCAGACGCCGATGCACCTCGGCATGGTAGGCGTTGAACCACTCACGCTCATCCTCGGTGAGCAATGACGGTTCCAGGCACCGGGTATCGATCGGACACAGGGTCAGGGTTTCAAAACGCAGGAACTCGCCAAACTCGGTACTGCCCGCCTCACGATTCAACACCAGGTTCTCGATCCGCACACCCCAGCGCCCGGGGCGGTAGGTGCCTGGCTCGATGGAGGTGATCATTCCCGGCTGCATGGCGGTTTGCGGTGCCGGCGCCGCCTGGTAGGCAATCACCTGCGGGCCTTCGTGCACATTGAGGAAGTAGCCGACGCCGTGCCCCGTGCCATGACCGTAATCCACCCCTTCGGCCCAGATCGGCGCGCGGGCGATGGCATCCAGCAAGGGCGAAAGAATGCCCCGTGGGAACTGTGCCCGGGACAAGGCGATCACGCCCTTGAGCACCCGGGTGCAATCGAGCTTCTGCTCAACCGTCGGGGTCCCGACCGGCACCATGCGCGTGATGTCGGTCGTGCCGCCCAGGTACTGGCCACCGGAGTCGATCAGCAGCAGGCCGTCGCCCTCGATCACTGCGTGCTCTTGAGGCGTTGCGTGGTAATGCGGCATCGCGCCATTGGCGTTGAACGCGGCAATGGTATTGAAGCTCAGCGAAACATAGCCCGGACGCCGTTCACGGGCCGCGGTCAGGTGTTCATCGATGGTCAGCTCGGTAACACGCTCGCGCCCCAGGGCGCTTTCCAGCCAGGCGAAAAACTCGCAGAGGGCCGCCCCGTCCTGCTCCATGGCCTGTCGAATGTGCTCGGCATCGGCCAGGCTCTTGCGCGACTTGGCCAGGGTGGTGGGGTTGAGCCCTTCCAGCAGTTTCACGTCGGGGTTGAGATTCTCCAGCAAACCGGCCGTGACCCGCGCCGGATCGATCTGCAAGGTCGCGCCAGCGGGAACCCCACGCAGCGCCGCGGCCACTTCCGAGTAGTCGCGCAGGCTGACGCCATCGGCCTCGAGCACCGCGCGCAAAGGCGCATCGACCTTGCTCAGGGCCACGAACAAGGTGGCCTGCTGCTGGCTGATCAGTGCGAAGGAGACAAACACGGGGTTGAAGGAAACATCGGCGCCACGCAGGTTGAACAACCAGGCAATGTCATCGAGGGTGGCGATGAAATGCCAGTCCGCGCCGCGCTCCTGCAGGGTTTCCCGAAGTTTGCCGAGTTTTTCCACCCGGCTCGACGTGGCCTGCGGCGGCAGGTGTTGATAGACCGGCTGATCAGGCAGCGCCGGCCGATCCGCCCAGGCGTCCTGGAGCAGGTCGATGTCGGTGCGCAGGCGAGCCCCGCGCTCTTGCAGCTTGCCGCCCAGGGTCCGGGCCGAAGCCACGGCCATGACCGCACCATCCACTGCGACCACCGCGCCTGACGGGGTCTGCTCGGCCAGCCAGTCCAATGGACCGGGCTGGCCCGGCTGCAATTTCACCAGTTCGATACCGCTGCCCTTGAGCTCCTTGCCGGCCTGCTCCCAGTAACGGCTGTCTGCCCAGACCCCGGCGAAATCCGCGGTCACGATCAAGGTGCCCACCGAGCCATGAAAGCCCGACAGCCACTGGCGCCCCTGCCAGTAGCCCGGCAGGTATTCCGACAGGTGCGGGTCCGCCGAGGGCACCAGCAAGGCATGAATGCCCTCGCGGCTCATCAACTGGCGAATGTGCGCAAGGCGCTGGGGGACCACTCCATTGGTCGTAGGCTGCGTACTCATTGTGTCTCCTTAACCGGCTTATTCATTGTTATGGAAGGTTGCAATCACGCAACCCTCAAGACGGGGCTCCGGCCCAGAATGCCGGAGCTATGGCGGTTGACGCCTTGATCAATTGTGCAGCCCGATCCACATCCTGCTCGGTGGTGAAACGCCCGAGGCTCAGGCGGATGGTCCTGCCCGCCAGGCGCGCATCATGCCCCAGGGCCAGCAATACATGGGAAGGCGAGTTACTTGCCGAATTGCATGCTGAGGTCGCGGAAAATGCCAGGGATGCACTCAATGCCGCCGAGTCGAATTCACCCTCGCTGAAGGTCAGGCTCAAAGTGTGGGGAATGCGTTGGCTGGCACTGCCATTCAAGCTCAGGCCGGCGATGCCCGCCAGTTGCTCCAGCAGGCGCTGGCGCAGGCGGATGATGGTCGCGGTTTCTTCCTCGAACAACGCTTGGGCCAAGGCAAAGGCCGCGCCCATGGCGGCAATCTGATGAGTGGCCAGGGTGCCGGAGCGCAGACCGCCCTCGTGGCCGCCGCCATGGATCTGCGCCAGCAGCCGCTGCTGCGCCCGGGGCCCGACGTACAAGGCACCGATCCCCTTGGGGCCATACAGCTTGTGGGCGGAAAACGACATCAGGTCCACCGGCCATTGCGCCAGGTCGATGGCCACCTTGCCCGCGCCCTGGGCCGCATCCACGTGCAGCAGCGCACCATGCTCCCGCACTGCCTGGCCAATCGCCTGGACGTCGTTGAGGGTGCCCAGCTCGTTGTTGACCAGCATCAGGGACACCAGGAAGGTGTCATCGCGCAAGGCTTCGCTGACCGCCCGGGCACTGATCAGGCCCTCGCCATCCGGCACCAGGTAGGTCACCGCTACACCGGCGTCCTGCAACTGCCGGGCGGTATCAAGTACCGCCTTGTGTTCAATCTGACTGGTAATGATGTGCCCGCCGCTCACGCCCCGGGCCTGCATCACGCCCTTGAGCGCCAGGTTGTTGGATTCGGTGGCGCCAGAGGTCCAGACGATCTGCTCGGGCTGCGCGCCCACCAACTGCGCCACCTGCTGCCGGGCAAGTTCGACACTGCGCCGGGCCTCCTGGCCGAAGGCATGGGAACTGGAGGCCGGGTTGCCGAAATTGGCATCGAACCCCAGGCACCCCAGCATCACCTGGATGACCCGCTCATCCACCGGCGTGGTGGCGGCATAGTCGAAATAAAGAGGACGCTTGTTCATGACAGAAGACCCGCAGAGCTTGTTCCAGGATCGGGGGGGTCGCCAGAGGCAGTGCAGAAACGCGCCGTCCACAGAGGCCGCGTCAACAGCCAGCACTCAAGCAATATCCGATCGGATGCCGTTAAAGAAGGACAACTTCGTTTAAAAGTGCGTAGGAACGCTCCTGGCACGCAGCTTAACAGGCTCGGGGCAAAGCATTGAAGCACCGCTCAACTCAGGCGTTCAAAGAGTAACGGCGCCAGGGAAAGCACCAGCAGCATGGCCATCCCCAGATTGAACAGGCGCAGCCAGCGCGGGTTGCGCAACACATTGCGCAACAGGCTGCCACAGGCCGCCCAGAGGCTGACCGTAGGTGCGTTGATCAAGGCGAACACCGCGGCGATCACCAGCACATTGCTGAAGTAGCCCTGCAACGGGGTGTAGGTGCTGATGGCTCCCACCGCCATCACCCAGGCCTTGGGGTTGACCCACTGGAACGCCGCCGCGCTCCAGTAGCCCATGGGTTGCCCCCGGCTCTGTTGGTCATCGGCCAGAGGGCCGGAACGGGCGATCTTCCACGCCAGGTACAGCAGGTACGCCGCGCCGACATAACGCAGCACCCGGTACAGCACTGGATAAGTCTCGAACACCGCCCCCAGGCCCAGGCCGACGGCCAGTACCAGCACGAAGAAACCGCAGCTGATGCCGAGGATATGCGGGATCGAACGGTTGAAACCGAAGTTCACCCCCGAGGCCCGCAACAGGGTGTTGTTGGGGCCGGGGGTAATGGAAGTGACCAGGGCAAACAGGGCGAATGCCAACAGCAGGTCGAGAGAAAGGGTCATGGCTGCACGGTCCTGGGCAAGGTCGATCTGGCCTCGACCCTACGCCTGCACCTGCCTGAAACCCACGGACAGTTGCACAAAACTTCAGCCGGTACAGTTGCGCTCAACTGGCCGGATGCGGGCGACTGACATTGCGCTGGGCGCTCATTTCACCCTGGCCATCGAACACTGCAGGGCGGTCAAGCAGCTCGGCCTTCTTCTGCTGGTACTCCTCGAATGACAGGCCGCGACGGTTCAAGGCTTCCATCGCCAGTTCCCGGGTTTCCTGCGCTGTGTAAGGACGCAGTTCGGGAGCACCGGGGCTGGCACAGCCGGCCAGCACACTTAAAACCAACATCAGCAGAACAACCGAATAAGCCTTCATGGCGAGCACCTGGAGCGGGTTGCGAACAATGAACACAGGCTACTCGCCGGCCAGCGGGGGCAAAAATCATCCCGCTCGATAGTCGCTATCGACTGTTCAACAGGCCCGGGCCCGCACTTCATATTCGATAAAAACCTATAAATATCTAAAAAAGCTCTTTTGAGGAATAACGACAAGCCTTTATAACAGCCATGGCGTGACCCAACTGTTGCCTGGGCAACTGTTGGCCAGGCAACAGCCAATCAACAAAACCAGGTTCCGGCAACAGCGATCGGCCACCGCCGATAGCGCCAAAAGCCCCGGACTACAAGGCCTGGACAGATTGGTACAGCTCTTGCTCCTGAGCCTGGTACAGGCCATGGCTCGCCGAGCCACTGTTAAAAAAGGAACCGATCATGTCCCGCCCCTTGAACGTCGTTGCCCTCTCCGGTGGAACCTGGCGTCCGTCCCGGACCCTGGTGCTGACCCAGGCCCTGCTGGCCGAACTGTCCGGGCACCTGCCCATCGCCAGCCACCTGATCGAACTGGGCGAGATTGCCCGTCCGCTGGGCGCAGCCCTGTCGCGCCAGGAACTGCCGGCCGAAGTCGAGGCAGAGCTACAGGCCATCGAAAACGCCGACCTGTTGATCGTCGCCGCCCCGGTGTATCGCGGTTCCTACCCGGGCCTGCTCAAGCACCTGTTCGACCTGATCGACCTCAACGCCCTGATCAACACCCCAGTGCTGCTGGCCGCCACCGGTGGCAGCGAGCGCCATGCCCTGGTCCTGGATCACCAACTGCGCCCACTATTCAGTTTCTTCCAGGCCCTGACCCTGCCGATTGGCGTGTACGCCACCGAAGCCGATTTCAGCAATTACCAGATCACCAGTGAGCTATTGAAGGCACGCATCCAACTGGCCACCGAGCGGGCCGCGCCGCTGTTCGGCGCCCACCCCAAACACCTGCTGAAAAGCGCCTGAGGAGCTTGCATGGACGTGTTCTGGTTTCTACCGACCCACGGCGACGGCCATTACCTGGGCACCACCCAGGGCGCCCGCCCGGTCACCCTCAACTACCTCAAGCAGGTGGCCCAGGCCGCCGACAGCCTGGGTTACCACGGCGTGCTGATTCCCACCGGGCGCTCCTGCGAGGACTCCTGGGTCATCGCCTCGGCCCTGGTGCCGCTGACCGAGCGCCTGCGCTACCTGGTGGCGATCCGCCCGGGGATCATCTCGCCCACCGTCTCCGCACGCATGGCGGCAACCCTGGACCGGCTGTCCAACGGCCGCTTGCTGATCAACGTGGTCACCGGCGGCGACCCGGACGAGAACCGTGGCGACGGCAGCTTCCTCAGCCACAGCGAACGCTACGAAGTCACCGACGAATTCCTGAGCATCTGGCGCCGCGTGCTGCAAGGCGAGTCAGTGGACTTCCACGGCAAGCACCTGCACGTGCAGAACGCCAAGGCGCTGTATCCACCGGTGCAGAAACCCTACCCGCCACTGTATTTCGGCGGTTCCTCCGAGGCCGCCCATGAACTGGCCGCCGACCAGGTGGATGTCTACCTGACCTGGGGCGAGCCTCCGGCTGCGGTGGCCGAAAAACTCGCCGACGTGCGCCAGCGTGCGGCACGCAAGGGGCGCCAGGTGAAGTTCGGCATTCGCCTGCATGTGATCGTGCGCGAGACCGAGGAGCAAGCCTGGGCGGCCGCCGACCAACTGATCGAACACATCAGCGACGAGACCATCGCCGCCGCCCAGCAGTCCTTCTCGCGCTTCGACTCCGAGGGCCAGCGGCGCATGGCGGCGCTGCATGACGGGCGCCGCGACAACCTGCGGATCGCGCCCAACCTCTGGGCCGGTGTCGGCCTGGTGCGGGGCGGCGCCGGCACCGCCCTGGTGGGCAACCCGCAGCAAGTGGCGCAGCGCATCAAGGAATACGCCGACCTGGGCATCGAGAGTTTCATCTTCTCCGGCTACCCCCATCTGGAAGAGGCCTATCGCTTTGCCGAACTGGTGTTCCCGCTGCTGCCGCAACCCTACGCCAGCCTCGCCGGCCGTGGCGTCACCAACCTGACCGGGCCGTTCGGCGAAATGATCGCCAACGATGTGCTGCCCGCCCACGCCAAGGCCTGATCGATGCCGCTGGCCGTCCGCAAGCCCTTGCGCACCGCCGTAGGCCGGCCTCCCCTGCCCCTACCGATGAGGAACACCGCGTGACTGCCAAACCGCAAAGCGCCCTGTTATCCCCCTTGCACACCGCCCGCCAACTGGCCGCCGAGTTTGCCCTGACCGCCGTCGAACGCGACGAGCGCGGTGGCACCCCCAAGGCCGAGCGCGATGCCCTGCGCCACAGCGGCCTGCTGGCCCTGAGCATCCCCACCCAGTTCGGCGGCCTGGGCGCCCCCTGGAGCGAGACCCTGAACATCGTTCGCGAGTTCGCCCGGGTCGACAGCTCCATCGCCCACGTCTTCGGCTTCCACCATCTGATGCTGGCCACCGTGCGCCTGTTCGCCCGGCCCGAGCAATGGCAACCCTGGTTCGAGCAGACCGCGCGCAAGAACTGGTTCTGGGGCAACGCCCTCAACCCACTGGACACCCGCACCGTCGTGAAGAACCTCGGCGGCTGGCGCGAGTTTTCCGGCAAGAAGAGCTTTTGTTCCGGCGCCACCGACTCGGAAATGCTCATCGCCTCGGCGGTGGATGAAAGCAACGGCGGCAAGCTGCTGATCGCCGCGATTCCCAGTGGCCGCAGCGGCATCACCCTGCACAACGACTGGAACAACATGGGCCAGCGCCAGACCGACAGCGGCAGCGCCAGCTTCGAACGGGTGCGGGTGGAAGAGTCGGAACTGCTGCTGGACCCAGGCCCCCTGAGCACGCCGTTCGCCTGCCTGCGGCCCCTGATCGCCCAGTTGACCTTCACCCATATGTTCCTCGGCATCGCCGAAGGCGCCTTTGCGGAAGCCCGGCACTACACCCTCAGCGAAACCCGGGCCTGGCATAAATCCAGCGCCCAGGAGGTGCATCAGGATCCTTATATCCTCAGCCACTACGGGGATTTCTGGGTCGCCCTGGAAGGCATCCGCCTGCTGGTGGAACGGGCCGCCGCGCAGTTGGACCAGGCCTGGGCCAAGGGCCCGGCCCTGAGTGCCGAGGAACGCGGGCACCTGGCCACGGCCATCGCCACCGCCAAGGTCGCCGCCAGCCGCCAGGGCCTGGAACTGTGCAGCCGGCTGTTCGAAGTCACCGGCGCCCGCTCGACCCACGCCTCCCTGCGCCTGGACCGCCACTGGCGCAACCTGCGCACCCAGACCCTGCACGACCCGCTGGACTACAAGCTTCACGAACTGGGCGATTGGGCGCTGAACCAGGCCCTGCCGACGCCGACCTTCTATTCCTAGCCTTCTGCCCCGGAGAGTGCCGATGCGGCTTCTGACCCTACCCCCCTCCCCCGCCCTGGCGACCTCGATCCGCGCCACGGCGCAAGTGTTCGAAGACCCCAAGTCCCAGGCCCTGCTGGCGCACCTGCAGCAGGTGGCGCCGAGCGAAGCCAGCGTGCTGATCATCGGCGAGACCGGGACCGGCAAAGAGCTGGTGGCCCGCCATATTCACAACCTCAGCGCCCGGCGCAACCGCCCCTTCGTCGCGGTGAATTGCGGCGCCTTTTCCGAATCCCTGGTGGAGGCGGAACTGTTCGGCCATGAAAAAGGCGCCTTCACCGGCGCCCTCAGCGCCAAGGCCGGCTGGTTCGAGGAGGCCGACGGCGGCACCCTGTTCCTCGACGAGATCGGCGACCTGCCCATGGCCATCCAGGTCAAGCTGCTGCGGGTGTTGCAGGAGCGCGAAGTGGTGCGCCTGGGCTCGCGCAAGAGCATTCCCATCGACGTACGGGTGTTGGCGGCGACCAACGTGCAGCTGGAAAAGGCCATCAACGCCGGTCACTTTCGCGAAGACCTGTACTACCGCCTGGACGTGGTCAGCCTGGAGCTGAGCCCCTTGCGCGAGCGCCCCGGCGACATCCTGCCGCTGACCCGGCATTTCATCGAGGCCTACAGCCAGCGCCTGGGCTACGGCCGTATCAGCATCAGCCAGGAGGCCGAGCACAAGCTCAGAGGCTACAGCTGGCCGGGCAACATCCGCGAGCTGGAAAACGTCATCCACCACACCCTGCTGATTTGCCGCAACGGCGTCATCGAACACAGCGACCTGCGCCTGTCGAACATGCGCATCGAACGCGCCGACGACCACCCGAGCCACGACGACTCCGCCGAGGCCCTGCTAGAGCGCGCTTTTCAGAAACTCTTTGCGGAACAGGCCGGGGCCCTGCACGAAAAGGTCGAGGACGCCCTGCTGCGCGCGGCCTACCGCTTCAGCCACTACAACCAGGTACACACCGCCAACCTGCTGGGCCTGAGCCGCAATGTCACCCGCACCCGACTGATCAAGATCGGCGAACTGGCGGTGAACAAGCGCCGCTCCGTACAGCAGCCCAACGAGCGCACCCTGCAACTGTCGATCTAGCCCAGCAGGTGGCAGTGCAAGGCATTGTCAGGGCTGCGGGCGATACTGCTCAGCACCTGGAACGAGCCGAAGGTCACGGTCTTGGCCTGGTGGGCGAGGATCAGTTGCCAAAAATCCAGCTCGCCACTCTCGATGCGCTGGAAGGCCGCCTCACCGGCCTCCCGGGACTGCCACTGCAGGTAGTTGAGCACCCGCCGGCCGTCGTCGCTGGCCTGCACACTGGCACTCAAAAAGCCGCCATAACCCTGGGCCAGGCGCTCGCTCTGCTCGGCCAGGGCCGACACCAGGGCCTGCTGCTGGTGAGGCTCGATCTCGAATTCGATCAATTGGGTGAAGCTGCGGTTTCTCTCAAACGATGCCATGGACGACTCCCCACTGCGCTGATAGCGAATCTTGTGATTGAATGCGCTGCAGGGTAAAACCTCTAGTTAAGTCAAGGTCAAGCCCCTTTTTTCACACCGGTAGCTTCTGATGATCGAACACGATGCCGTGCACAAGGAACTCAGCGTCGGCCAACTCGCCGCTCGCAGCGGCGTGGCGGTGACTGCGCTGCACTTCTATGAAACCAAGGGCCTGATCAGCAGCAACCGCAACCCGGGCAACCAGCGGCGCTACCCGCGCTCGATGCTGCGCCGGGTGGCCCTGATCAAAGTGGCGCAACGCTTGGGAATTCCCCTGGCGGAGATCGGCCGGGCCCTGGCGACCCTGCCTGTCGACCGCTCCCCCAGCGCCGCAGACTGGCGACGTTTGTCGGAACAATGGAGCCGCGAGCTGGACGAGCGCATCCACCAGCTGAACCAGCTGCGCGAACGCCTGAACCTGTGCATCGGCTGCGGCTGCCTGTCGATGGAGGGCTGCCCGCTGCGCAATCAGGATGATTACCTGGGAGAAGACGGCGCCGGCGCCCGCTTGCTCGAGCCCGGTGCTCCAGCGGATGCCCCAGGGCAGTAGCCTGCGCCGCATGCCCCAGCCTGCTGCCCTAGGCCGCCGGTTCCCACGCACAAGCAGAGTCATGTAAGAAGACACCCGAAGCATCGTAAGTAAAAACTTCCCTATGCTAATGTCGCCTCCTGCTTCCTACGACGAGCCTCGCTTCCATGCCAAGGACTGCCCCTTACGAAAAGCCGCGCTGGCTGCGCGACCTGTTGCGCTTCCTGCCCCTGAAAAGTCAGTTCGTGCTGTCCGGCAATGTCCGCGACCTGCAGGCCAGTGAAGTCGCTCCCGGCACTATCACCCCACAACCCTTCAACCTCAACCTGCGGGACGAACTGCTGGCCGCCGGCTACAGCCAGGTGCTCAGCTGGGACCCGCTGAAGGGGCTATCGGTGTTGCTGCCACCGGGCAGCGACCCGGCCCAGGCCGACACCCTGTTGCGCGAGTTGGGCCTGACCCCGGTGGAGGGCGCCGCCCCCGCGGGCCTGGATCTGCTGGCGGCGACCTTGCCGCGCCTGGTGGCGCGCCAGGGCGAGCCCTTGGCCCTGATCGTCGACTTCGCCTCCCGGCTGGTGGTGCGCAACGACGCCCTGAGCGCCGCCGAACATCAACTGTTCACCCTGGCCCTGGTGCTGTCCCACCAGGCCCGTAGCCGGCCGGCCGGAGAGCAGCGCACACCGTTTTTCAACAGCATCATCTGGGTGGTGGAAAAGGAAGGCGACCTGCCCGACTGGATGCTTATCGACAACCCGCGGCTACGGCAGATCCCCGTGTCCAAACCGGATCAGCAAGCCCGCCAGGCCCTGGCACCGGCGCTGCTGCGTGGTTTGCCCGGGGCCCAGGAGGCCAGTGACGAAAGCCGCGACCAGGCACTGCGCGCCTTTGTCGAAAACACCGAAGGCCTGCTGCTGCTCGACCTCAATGCCATCGTGCAACTGGCCCGGGTCGAAGGCCTGCCCCTGGAACGCATTGCCGACGCCGTGCGCCGCTACAAGGTCGGAGTCACCGAAGACCCCTGGCTGAAGATCGACCGCCAGCGCATCCGCCAGGCCGACGACTTCATCCGCCAGCGGGTCAAGGGCCAGGGCCACGCCGTGACCCACATGCTGGATATCGTCAAGCGCGCCATGACCGGGGTCGGCGCCAGCCGCAAGGGCAATCGGCCCCGGGGCGTGGCGTTTCTGGCCGGGCCCACCGGGGTCGGCAAGACCGAGCTGGCGAAAACCATCACCAGCCTGCTGTTCGGCGATGAAAGTGCCTACATCCGTTTCGATATGTCGGAATTCAGTGCCGAACATGCCGACCAGCGCCTGGTGGGCGCCCCACCCGGCTACGTCGGTTACGACGTGGGCGGTGAGCTGACCAACGCGATCCGCGAGAAGCCGTTCAGCGTGGTGCTGTTCGACGAAATCGAAAAGGCCCATCCGCGCATCCTCGACAAGTTCCTGCAGATCCTCGATGACGGCGTACTGACCTCCGGCCGGGGCGACCGGGTGTACTTTTCCGAGGCGCTGATCGTCTTCACCTCCAACCTGGGCATCTACCGCCAGGGCGACAACGGCGAGCGGGTGGCCAACGTGCAACCCGGCGAAGCCTTCGAAGCGGTCCAGGGCAAGGTCCAGGGGGAAATCGAACGCTACTTCAAACTGGTGCTCAACCGCCCGGAGATCCTCAACCGGATCGGCGAGAACATCATCGTCTTCGACTTCATCCGACCGGACATCGCCGAGCAGATCTTCCAGCAGATGGTCGGCAATATCCTTGCCGACCTGGCGGCCCAGTCCCTGCACGTCCAGCTCGATGACAGCTCCCTGCAGCAACTTCGCCAGCTGTGCCTGGGGGACCTGTCCAACGGTGGCCGGGGCATTCGCAACCAGCTCGAAGCGCACCTGCTCAACCCCCTGGCCCGCGCCCTGTTCGACCAGGACGCCCAGCCGGGCCAGCACTTCGAAGTCCGCCAGTTGCAACAGGGCGGCCTGTCGCTGTTAAGCCGCGAGCCGTGAACATCAGCCTGTCGCGGGTCCATTTCCCGGTCACCACCCTGGGGCCGGGGCAACGCCTGGGCCTGTGGTTCCAGGGCTGCAGCATCCGCTGCCCGGGGTGCATTTCCGCGGACACCTGGGGCCCGGGCAAGCAGCCGCTGCCCTTGCAACAACTGCTGCACGACCTGCAACCCTGGCTGGCCCAGGCCGAGGGCATCACCCTGTCCGGCGGCGAACCCTTCGACCAGCCCGACGCCCTGCTGGCCCTGCTTCAAGGGCTGCGCCAGCGCACGCCGGTGGACATCCTGGCCTACAGCGGCCATCCCCTGGAACGCCTGCAGCCGCTCCTGCACCAAGCCGACGGCCTGCTGGATGCGCTGATCTGCGACCCGTTCGAGCAACAACAGGCGCAAACGCTGGTCCTACGGGGCAGCGACAATCAGCGCCTAGTCCTGTTGACCCAGCTGGGCCGCCAGCGCCTGTCTGCCTACCAGCGCCCCCTGCAAGCCGAAGACCGGGCCCTGGACCTGATGTTCGACGACGATGGCAGCATCTGGATGGCCGGAATCCCGCGCCGGGACGATGTACTGCGCCTGCGCGACCTGCTCCACAACCAGGGCCATCAACTGCAGATCAGTGCCCACACCTCACGCCGCCGTTAACCGGAACCGTTACCGATGATACGTTTTTGCCCCAATTGCCAGACCGAACGCTCCCTGGCCGAAATCTTCTGCGAAGGCCGCGTGGACAACCGAACCTGCGGCTGGGAACTGTCCACGGTGGCGATTCACCCGCAGGGCTGGCGGCCGCAGCCGGTGGTCACCCAAGAAGTGCTCGAACAGCAGCCTGCTGCCGTGCAGGACAGCGAACCGGCATTGCTCTGTGCCAACGGTCACGCCATGGCCGCGGGCGACCTGATGTGCCTGGAGTGTGGCGCCGATCCGGCGGCCCCCGGTGAGCAGCCACCCGTACCGGCGGTTGCCCAAGCACCGACCAGCGACAGCGACAGCGACAGCGAGACAGTGATCGAAGGCTGGCGCCTGCTGCGCCAGATCAGCGGCACCGCCGTGCGCGAACGCTTTCTCGCCGAGCAGCGGGAGAGCGGGCACCAGGCGGTCCTGACCCTCTATCAGGCCGGCGCCGAGCCCGACCCCTCGGTGTACGAGGCCCTCAAGCGCCTGCCCCGGGAACATGTACCGCAAATCATCCTCACCGGGCGCTGGGACGAGCGCGCCTTTGAAGTCGCCGAGGAACTCACCGGCGGCACCCTGGCGGACCTGGGCAACGTCCTGCATGACACGGCCGCGGTGCAGCACATCGTCCGTGAACTGGGTCAGGCCCTGCATGCCTTCAGCGAGGCCGGATTGCGCCACCGCGACCTGCGCCCGGCCACCCTGCTGGTGCGCAGCCGCGACCCCCTGGACCTGGTGATCAGCGGCTTTGGCTCGGCGCGCCTGTCGGAGTTCGACCTGGACATCGTCTCGCCGCTGGAAACCAGCCGCTACATGGCCCCGGAAGCCATCGCCGGCGGGGTGGCCGCAGCTTCCGACTGGTGGAGCCTGGGGATGATCCTGCTGGAGCAGTTGACCCAGGGCGCCTGCTTTGCCGGGATCAACGCCAACGCCTACCTGATTCACGTCCTGGCCAACGGCGTGCTGCTGCCGGATGACCTCGACCCGCGCCAGGAACTCTTGCTGCGCGGCTTGCTGGCCCGTGACCGGCACCAGCGCTGGCAATGGCCCCAAGTCCAGGCCTGGCTGCAGGGCGAAAGCCCCAGCGCGCCGAGTTCGGCCACCAGCGAGGAGGACGCCGACCAAGGCGCGACCATCGCCCTGGGCAATCGGCGCCTGCGCCGGCCAAGCCTGTTCGCCCTGGCGGCGGCCGAGGCCGAACACTGGCCCCAGGCCCTGGATCATCTGCTGCGGGGAGTGATCGTCACCTGGGCCGAACAGGCCGGGGCCTCTGCACGGCAACTGGCGGGTCTGCGCCAGGTGGCCCAGCACGAAGGGCTGGAGGACGACACCCGGCTGATGCTGGCGCTGAAGCTGCTGAACCCGGAAATGCCGCTGATCCTGCGCGGCGAAATCGTCACCCCCGGCTGGTTGCTGGAACATCCCCTGGAAGGCTACCGGTTGATCAGCGGTCCGGCGCCGGACCTGCTCGAACGCCTGGAAACCGAACACTGGCTGTCCCGGCTCAAGCTGCGGGAGCAGCAGGTGCGCCAGCGGGCCCAGCACCAGGGCATCGAGCTGGATGAAGACCAGCTGCGCATCTACCTGCTGTCCAGCTCCCGCGCGCGCCTGGCCGCCCGGTGGCAAGAGCACCAGCGCCTGCTGCCCGACAGCGAGCACAACGGCATCTTGTCCCTGTCCGACCGCCGCGCCATCAGCGAAGAAGACCTGATCGTGCTGCTCAGCGCCGCCATTGGCCAGTTCCGCTCGGTGGACGCGATCCTCGAAGAGGCCGCGACCCTGGCCCGGGAAGCCGTGGTCCTGAGCTTCGATCCCGTGGCGGCCCGCAACCTCCTGAGCCTGCCGCGCCCGGCCCTGTACCGGGAAGTGGATGAGCGCATCAGCGGTTTCGCCCGCTGCGGCGTGCCCGCTGTCGATGACTGGGCCGAGCAGTTCCGCCTGGAGCGGCGCATGCCCCTGGCCAAGGCCCTGGTGCTGCTGGCGATTGGCACCGAGCAATGGCTGGAGCCGCAGAAGCAGCACTATGTTTCGCAGATTCTCGATTTCTTCGAGAAAAAGGTCGCCAGCGTGGTGCTGCGCGGGCCCCTGGTGCGCATGAGCATCGGCAAGACCACCGCCCGGGTCGATCTCCACGAACTGCACAGTGAGCGCAGCCCGGCTCCGGCACTGCTGGACCACCTGGTCGCACGCAACGCCCAGCCCATCAGCCTCGACCCTGCGTGCTTCGGCGAAAACCCGCAGCTGGAACTGCGGCTCAACAGCCTGTACCGGCAGAGCTCGCTGTACAAGCGCGACACCGGCATCGACGGCCTGTACCTGGGGTTTCCCTTCCTCCTGACCCGGGACCCGCGGGGCACCACCCGCACGCGGATCGCCCCGCTGCTGCTGTGGCCGATCAAGCTGGTGCTGGAGGTCGGCAGCCGGGGCAAGGTGGCCCTGGTGTTCGACAGCGAGCGCGAGGAAGTGCGCCTCAACCCGGGGCTCGACACCCTGCTGGGAATAGACGCCGCCAAGGTCTGGCGCAAGGCCGCCGATGAAGTGCTGGGACGTTCGGCCCTCAAGGCCGCCGATGTCATGGATGCCTTCGGCATGCTGGCGACACCGCGTTCCCGGGTACTGGCCAACCTGCCCGCGGCGTCCACCGAAGTGCAGCCCTACCAGGATCAACTGGCCTGTGCCGGGGTGCTGTTTCATGTTGCCTTCATGGGCCAGGCCATCGGCGAGGACCTGCGCCAGCTCAAGGCCCTGCCCCCTGGCGGCACCGGGCTGGAGACCGCCCTGCGCCTGCAGGCCGGCAGCGACAGCGCCGGTGTCGACGCGCCGCACGCGGTGCCGGAACTGCAGCGCTTCTTCACCGTTGCCAGCGACCCGTCCCAGGAGGCTGCGGTGCTGCAGGCCCGCCAGGCGCCCGGGCTGCTGGTGGAGGGGCCTCCGGGCACCGGCAAGAGTCAGACCATCGTCAACATGGTGGCCGACGCCATCGGCCGCCAACGCAGCCTGCTGATCGTCTGCCAGAAGCACGCGGCCCTGGAAGTGGTGCACAAGCGCCTAGTGGCCGAGGGCCTGGGCAACCGGGTGGTGATGCTCAACGACATCAACCGCGACCGCGAGCCGGTGATCCGCAGCGTCCGTGAGCAACTCGAAGCCCTGTTCAAGGAAGAGGCCCCCGAGCAGCCCTGGTTGCGTCAGCGTGAGCGCCTGGCGGCGCGGATCGAGGCCCTGGAGGGTGAACTGGACCGCTTCCACCAGAGCCTGCATCGGGTCGATGAGCACAGCGGCCTGAGCTATCGCCAGTTGATCGGCGAACTGATCGGCCTGGAACAGGGCCTGCCGGCCCTGGATGTCCCGGTCTTGCGCGAGCATCTGGCCGGTCTCGACATCGCCGACCTGACCCGCCTGGAAGAGGCCTGCGCGCCGCTGATCCGCCTGTGGCTGCCGGCCCGCTACGAGCACAGCGCCCTGGCCAGGCTCCAGGCCTTTCCCACCGACCCGGCGACCCTGCAAGCCTTCAGCGAAGGCTTGCAGCGCCTGCTGGACTGTGAAACCCGACGCCTGCAAACCCTGCAGGCGCACCCCGCCAGCTTTGAAGTCGACGACCCCGCGCCTTATCGCGCCTGGCTCGAACGCCATGTGCACAACCTGCTGGGCCTGGACGACCAGCGCCGCCAGCGGCTGGCGCGCTGGCTGCCGCTGTTTCGTCAGCAGCCCGGCCAAGCGGCTGAAGGCAACGGGCTGATCCAGGCCCTGCAAGCGCTCCAGCAGCAACTGGAAGCATGCGATACGACGGTTCATCAACAGGCCCTGGCCCCTGGCCTGAGCCGTTTGAGCGCTTCCCAGTTGCGCACCCTGCAGCAGCGGGCCCGCAAGGTGATCCAGGCCCGCTCCTGGCTGGCTCGCCTCAACCCCTTGCGGCTGCTGCGCCAGCGCCAGTTGCTGGGTTTTCTCGCCGAACAGGGCCAGGCCGCCGAGCCATCGGGCCTGCCCGCACTGCTCGCGGCGGCCCTGCTGGAAAGCCAATGGCGGCCATTGCGCAGCCAGTTGCAACAGCTGCATCAGCCATTGGCCCTGGAGGCCGTGGCCGATGACTGCGGCCCCGGGCTGCTGCCCCAGGTACGCCAGGACCTTGGCCAACTGGAGGAGATCCGCGCCCTGGCCCTGGCCCTGGCCGAAGCGCCCCGGGTCGAACAGGTGGACGCCGTGGCGCTGAGCGGCGAACGCCAGTCCCTGGACAGCCTGCTGGCCGGTTACGACGCGGCCTTTATCCGCCACAGCGTGCGCCAGGACAGCCGCAACGCCCTGCAACGCCTGAGCCCATGGCTGCAGCCGGACCTGCTGGACCAACTGCAGCAACGGGTGGACCTCAACCAGGGCAATCAGCCGACCCTCGAGCCACTGCGCGAGGCCTTGCCGAGCCTGCCGGCCTACCAGGCCTTCCGCGCGCGCGCCAGCCAGTTGTCGGCCGCAGACCTGGAACTGCTGGCGGTGCTGCGGGACTACCAGAACACCCTGGATACGATCCCTGCCGAGCAGCTGGAAGGGACGGTCCGGCGCATGCTCAACCGCGAAGCGCGCCTGGGCTGGAAACGCCAGATGGAGCAGCAGCGCCCGGAACTGATGCTGGAACAGAACGAAACCGCGGCGAAGATCAGCAGCCTGGCACAGGCCGACACCCAGATGCGCGCCCTCAACCGTCAACTGCTCAGCGAAGGCATCGACCTGGCGCGCCTGGGCACCCGCAAGCAGTGGGAAGACGTCACCCGCCTGACCGGGCGCCGTTCGCGAAGGCTGCGGGAATTCATGGAGATGGGCGCGGGCCTGGGGCTGATGAGCCTGCGGCCGGTGTGGCTGATGAACCCGGACGTGGCCAGCCGGGTGTTGCCGCTCAAGCCCGGGTTGTTCGACATCGTGATCTACGACGAGGCCTCGCAGATGCCGGTGGAGTTCGCCTTGCCCACCCTGTACCGGGGCCGGATCACCGTGGTCAGCGGCGACGAGAAGCAAATGCCGCCCACGGCGTTTTTCTCCAGCCGGGTGGAAAGCGACGAGGCCGAGCTGTTCGACGGTGAACAGCCGGATGCCGAGGCCGACGAGGAACAGCGCGAAGCCTTCGAAGACACCTGGAACCGCCGGGAAATCAAGGACTGCCCGGACCTGTTGCAACTGGCCCGCAGCGCCTTGCCCGCCACCACCTTGCAGATCCACTACCGCTCGGCCTACCGCGAGCTGATCGGTTTTTCCAACGCTTCGTTCTATGGCAACCGCCTGAGCATTCCGGTGCGTCATCCCCAGGCCAATATCCTCGCCATCAAGCCCCTGGAGCTGATCCGCGTGGACGGCGTCTACCAGCAACAGATCAACCCCGACGAGGCCGAACGGGTGGTGGACTACCTGGCCGGGCTCTGGCAGACGCCGTACGCCGAGCGACCGTCAGTGGGGGTGGTGACCTTCAACCGCAAGCAGGCCGACCTGATCGAGGAACGCCTGGAACTGCGTGCCGAGCAGGACCCTGTGTTCCGCGCCGCCTACAGCCAGGAGCGCGAGCGCAGCGAGGATGGCGAAGACATGTCGGTGTTCGTCAAGAACGTCGAGAACGTCCAGGGCGACGAGCGCGACATCATCGTGTTTTCCTCGACCTTCGGCCGCAACAGCCAGGGCAGCTTCCGGCGCAACTTCGGGGTGCTGGGGCAAACCGGTGGCGAGCGCCGGCTCAACGTGGCGGTGACCCGCGCCCGGCGCAAGGTGGTGATGATCACCTCGATGCCGATCGCCGACATCTCCGACATGCTCACCACCCAACGCCCGCCCGCCAGCCCGCGGGACTACCTGCAAGGCTACCTGGAGTACGCCCGTGCCCTGTCCGCCGGAGAGTTCGGCAGCGGCCAGCAACTGCTCGGGCGACTGGTCACCGAGCGCCAGGACCTGCGTGCCCAGCACACCGCCCACAGCGATGGCTTCACCGAGGCGGTGGCGGCCTTTATCCGCTCCCTGGGCTGGAACCCGGTCAGCGCCAACGAAGGCGATGCCTTCGGCCTGGATTTTGCCATCGAGCACCCCGACACCGGGCTCTATGCCCTGGGCATCGAATGCGACACCCCGCGCCACGGCCTGCTGGCCCGCGCCCGCTCCCGGGAAATCTGGCGGCCGTCGGTGCTGGGCCGGGCCATCCCGCACCTGCACCGGGTCTCATCCCAGGGTTGGTACCAGGACGGCGAAGCCGAGCGCAGCCGCCTGCAAGCGGTCATCGAGCGAGCCCTGAGCCCGGCTACCAGTGCCGAGCCGGCGACTCAACCCCAAGCACTGCTGGACACGGAGAACACCCCATGAGCGGCCCGAAAGTGGTGCGTATCGTTACCCGCGAAGAAATCCTCGAGATCTGCGCCGGCCATCTGCGGCGCCTGGAACAGGCGATTGCCCGCTGGGAACAACAGGGCCAGCGCCTGGGGCAACTGAGCGCAGAGGAACAGGCGGCGACCCAGGCTCGCTTCGAGCAATTGCGCAGCCTGATCGACGCCGATCGCCTGCAGGAGTTGCAGCGCCAGGTGCCGATCGAAATCGAGTTTCTCAAGGACGACCTGCAGCAGCGGGAAACCCGGGCAGTCCAACAGGCCACGCAACAGCGGCAACTGGCCCGGCGCCAGCGGGAAAATGCCACGACCCTGCTGGGCGCCCTGGAGGCTAGGCCGATCAGCCCCCAGCTGCGGCAGCAGTTGCAGGAAATCGCCGACGGCCAATCCACTGAGGCGGTCGAGTCAATCCTCGCCCAGGGTTTCGCCAGCCTCAGCGCCGCCGCCGAACAACCGGGCCTGAGCCAGGCCCAGCAGCAACTGGCCCGGCGCCTGCAGGAAGATCCCGCGCCCCAGTCCCTGGCGCAATGGCGGGCAGCCCATGAACAGGCCGAACCGCGGCTGGAGCGCATCGAGCAGCACATTGCCCAGTTGCTGACCCTGGACCAGCAGGCCAGCGCCGAACCCTACCTGGTCAAGTTGCGCCAGATCGATGCCGAGACTCGCACCCAGCAGCGCAACCTGCTGCTGGACAGCCTGGTGCTGGAGTTGGCCCAGGCCACCCGTGACAGCCAGCAACGCCGCGCTCGCCTGGCCCGCCTCCAGGAACTGGCGAGCGAAGCCGCGACCTTGCTCGGGGATACCGCCGCTCAATCGCTGGCCGAGGCCGAGCACTGCAACCTGGCCAACATGGCACCCGTGGAGCCGTTGATCACCCGCTTCAGCGCGATGATCGAGAGCGAGCTGCAACAGCGAGCGGCCCTGGCCCGCCGCCAGGCAGTGCTCGAAGGCTTGAGCAGCCTGGGCTATGAAGTCCGCGAAGGCATGGCCACCGCCTGGGCCCGGGACGGCCGAGTGGTACTGCGCAAGAGCGCCACCCCGGGCTATGGCGTGGAAGTCGGAGGCAACGCCGACAACGGTCGCCTGCAAGTGCGCGCCGTGGCCCTCAGCGCCCAGCGCGATCAGGGACGCGACCAGGACATCGAGACCATTTGGTGCGGCGAATTCCAGCGCCTGCAGAAGTTGCTGGCCGCCCAGGGAGACGACCTGAGTATCGAAAAGGTCCTGGCCGTGGGCGCCGTGCCCCTCAAGGAAGTGCAACTGGAAGACCACCGCGAGGTTCAGCGGCAGCCCCTGCAACAACGCCATTGAACCGATCCTCCGCCCGCGACGCCCAGCCCATAAGCCAAGGGCGTCGTCGGGGCTGACGTGCCTCAATGACCCGAGGCTATCTGCCCTGTGCAGCGGGTCAGGAGGAACGCCCCCACGGCGTCCGAATCCCGCGTCTTGGCCAGCCAGGGGCTCCACGAACCGTCGCGGTTGCCCGGGCGCGCCACCTGCCATGCGATGTGCAGGTCCTGGCGCTTTCCACGATCAACGCGCTGTCGGTATCGATCCCGGCTTTAAGGGCGAGGTTGGCGAAGACCCAGGCCAGGTCCAGCTGGCTCACCGAAGGGGCCCGCAACAGGCCGCTGTTGCCTGGACGACACCTCGTCGGCCCGCTCAAGCGCCCCCGGATCCCGGGTATAGAGTGAAACCTGCTCGATCCCCGCCCAACAACAAGAGCAAGGAGAACCCCGATGAGCGTCAACCCCATTCCCGAAGGCTTCAGCGGCGTCACCCCCTACCTGGGCATCCAGCGCGCCGCCGAGGCCATCGAGTTCTACAAGAAGGCTTTCGACGCGGTGCAGATCATGCGCCTGGACATGCCCGACGGCAGCGTCGGCCACGCCGAACTGCGCATCGGCGGCTCGGCCATCATGCTCGGCAGCCCGTGCGAACAAACCCCGATGGGCAGCCCGGAAGCCCACAAGACTTCAGTCGGGCTGCACCTGTATGTGGAAGATGTCGACAGCCGCTTTGCCCAGGCGATTGCCGCGGGCGGCACCGAGGTGTCGGCGGTCAAGGACCAGTTCTACGGCGACCGCAGCGGCAGCCTGCGAGATCCTTTCGGGCATGTGTGGTTCCTGGCCAGCCGCAAGGAAGAACTGAGCACCGAGGAAATCAGCCGACGAGCCCGGGAGATGTTTCAGCAACAGGCCGGCTGAGCCTTGCGCTTAGCTCCTGTAGGAGCCGGCTTGTCGGCGAAGGCGGGGTTGCCGGCCTCTTCGCTGGCAAGCCAGCTCCTGCGGGGCCAGAACATGCCTCGAGAAACCCGGTTTTATCCAGCTTTTACAGCTTGGAAACATTTACTTTCATATCGCCTTTCGGGATTTACGATTCTCATTCGTCTTAATTAGATGCAGCAGGCCGCGTTGGCCAAGCCTATGCCCGGGCGTTTTTAGCCCGGGCATAGGTCTGAGGTTCCAGTGCCGCTCCACCCCTCGAATCAAGACGCTCATTCAATGTCGAAGAAGTCCCGTTCAAAAATCTGGTTTCTGGTGCACAGCTGGCTGGCATTGCCCATCTGGTTCTTTGTGCTGATCGTCTGCGTGACGGGCACCCTGGCGGTGGTCAGCCAGGAAATCGTGTGGCTGGCCAACCCGGATATCCGCGCCAGCAAACCCTCGGATGATGCCCAGCCGCTGAACTACGACCAGGTCGTCCAGGCCATCCAGCGCGCCGAACCCCTGACCCGGGTGGACACCATCGTCACCCCGGACGAAAGCCACTTCGCCCTGAGCGTCAGCGTCAGCCGCCCCGACGGCCGCTCTCCGACGCTGTACGTCAACCCCTACACCGGGGCGATCCAGGGCACCAGCCCGGACTTCAACTTCCAGGCCTTCACCCGTGCCCTGCACGGCTGGTGGCTGGTGCCCTTCACCAACGGCTACAGCTGGGGCTGGTACCTGGTGGCCATCCTCGGGCTGCCGATGCTGGCCTCGCTGGTCACCGGGCTGGTGGTCTACAAGAAGTTCTGGAAAGGCTTCCTCAAGCCGACCCTGCGGCTGCGTCATGGCGCGCGGATCTTCTGGGGCGACTTTCACCGCCTCAGCGGCATCTGGTCGATCTGGTTCATCGCGGTGATTTCCATCACCGGCACCTGGTTCCTGATCCAGGCGATCCTCGCCGACAACCACATCAGCATCTCCAGCGAGCCCATAGTCCCGGTGATTGCCCGGGAACAGGTACCGACCACCGCCGACGGCAGCCCGGCGCCGATGATCGCCCTGAACCAGGCCATCGACATCGCCACGCAGAAGATCCCCGGCTTCGACATCAGCTTCGTCAGCCTGCCCAGCAACGCCTACAGCCACCTCTATGTCGGTGGCCGCGGCTGGTATCCATTGATGTACCAGACCGCCAACATCAACCCCTATACCGGCTCCCTGGACACCTCGCACCTGCTCAGCGACCGCACTCCCCTGGAGTTCGTCACCGAATCCATGCGCCCGCTGCACACCGGTGACTTTGGCGGCATCTGGGTCAAGCTGATCTGGTTCTGCTTCGGCCTGATTCTCAGCATGATGGTCCTCAGCGGCCTGCTGATCTGGACCAAGCGCACTGCCCTGGCCACCGCCAACGCCCTGAAGCGCGAGGAAAAGGCTACCCGCCAGCGCCCCGTCGGCAAACCTGCAACGGCGCCCGCGCCGGCCATGAACATCGAAACCTCGGAGAGTCATTCGTGAGCCAGACCAGCACCGCAACCCCGACCTCGGGCCTGAGCCGGCTCTGGCACAAATGGCGCTTCCACCTGAACATCCTGCTGTTGCTGATCCCCCTGGGGTTCATGCCCAAGTACTTTGCCGACACCGCGCTGTTTCGCGGCGACAGCGGCCTTGGCGAACGGGAGATCGGTGAAGTCCAGGTCGGCCCCTGGAGCCTGCGCCTGGCGGAAATGCGCAACGAAGCACCGCGCCGCGACGGTCCCGCCGGCTACATGAAAAGCTTCAACGCCGCCCTGTGCCAGGCCTGCGCCGACCCGGTCAAGGCCACCTACCTGCGCATCGGCAAGCCGCGCAGCCTGCGGGCCGCCGGGGTGATCTTCTTCGGCAGCCCGTACCGCATGGGCGCCAGCCTGCCGATCCCGGAAAAGACCCGGGCCGACGCCGAACTGTGGATCACCATGGAAGGCTGGGACGGCAGCCTGCACCAGGCCGCCATTCCCCTGAGCCAGGCCTCTCCGGCCACCGTGGCCTGGCTCGAAAAACAAGGAGGCAAATGATGATCCGCGCAGTATCCACGCTTCGCCTGCGGCACCTGGGTGCCAGTGTCCTGCTGGTGCTGGGGGCCGGTCTGAGCACCAGTGCCCTGGCCCACAACCCGATGTGCGAATGCAAGGCCATCGACGCCGAGCAGATCCGCTGCACCGGCGGTTTCTCCGATGGCAGCGGCGCGCCGGGGGTAACCCTGGACGTGATCGGCTATGACGAAACCATCCTGGTGCCGGGCAAGCTCGGCGACGACTCGACCCTGACCTTCAAGAAGCCCTCCGCCGAGTTCTACGTGCTGTTCGACGCCGGCCCCGGCCACGTGGTGGAAATCGACCAAGCGGATATCGAGGCCCCATGAAAGCAGCCACCACCCAGGTCGTGCGCCCCGCCGGTGCCGGCCACGAAACCCTCTATGTGCTGCTGTTGTGCGCGCTGATTCTGAGTGTGGCCGCCACTGTGGTGCTGTGGCGCGGCGAAAAAACCGAGACCGGCAGCATCGCCAGCCACCAGTTGGACGCCCGCCGCGACCTCAGCGCCGGCGAGCAAGGGATCTATGCCGACCTGCGGGTTACCCTCGACGAAATCCTCCTGCTGCGCGCCGAAAGCCAGAGCCTGCCAACGCCCGAGGCGCTGGCCGCAGAAGGCTTCGCCCCCTTCGCCCAGGACGCCAGTTCGGTGAGCCGTGGCGGCCATGTCTGGCAATTGCAGGACCAGGCCTACCTGGGCCTGAGCCAGAACCCGCAGGTGGCCGGTTCCTTTCTGATGCGCATCGACGCCAAGGATGACTCCCAGGCCAACATCTGGCTCAACCGCACCCCCTCCGCATCCCTGCCCGCCGACCTGAGCGACGCGCCACTGATCGCCGCCGGCTGGCAGCAGGTGGTGGCGCAATTCGATGCCGGAGTCACCCGCCAGCATCGCCACTGATCATTCGCATTCACCCGAGAGAAGACCGCTTGCCCATGCCTATTTCATCTCAACGCCGCCCCTTCCTGCGGGTGCTGCTGGTCAGCCTGCTGGCCCTGATGCTCAGCCCCCTGGCCAGCGCCGACCCGGCCAAGCGCCTGCGCATCGGCATCACCCTGCACCCCTACTACAGCTACGTGGCGAATATCGTCGGTGACAAGGCCGAGGTGGTGCCGCTGATTCCGGCCGGCTTCAACCCCCACGCCTACGAGCCCCGGGCCGAAGACATCAAGCGCATCGGCAGCCTGGACGTGATCGTACTCAACGGCGTGGGCCACGATGACTTCGCCGACCGCATGATCGCCGCCAGCGAGCGCCCGGACATCCCGGTGATCGAAGCCAACCAGAACGTACCGCTGCTGGCCGCCACCGGCGTCGCCGCTCGCGGTGCCGGCAAGGTGGTCAACCCGCACACCTTCCTGTCCATCAGCGCCTCCATCGCCCAGGTCAACAACATCGCCCGGGAACTGGGCAAGATGGACCCGGCCAACGCCAAGACCTACACCCAGAACGCCCGCGCCTACGGCAAGCGCCTGCGGCAGATGCGCGCCGACGCCCTGGCCAAGCTGACCCAGGCACCCAACGCCGACCTGCGAGTGGCCACGGTGCACGCTGCCTACGACTACCTGCTGCGCGAATTCGGCCTGCAAGTGACCGCGGTGGTGGAACCGGCCCACGGCATCGAACCCAGCCCCAGCCAGCTGAAGAAGACCATCGACCAGCTGCGTGAGCTGGACGTCAAGGTGATCTTCTCCGAGATGGACTTCCCCTCCACCTACGTCGAGACCATCCAGCGCGAGTCTGGGGTCAAGCTCTACCCGCTGTCGCACATCTCCTACGGCGACTACAGCGCCGACAAGTACGAGAAGGAAATGAAAGGCAACCTCGACACCGTGGTCCGGGCCATCCAGGAGTCCGGGGCATGACCGCTCTTGAAACCCTGCTGCGGGGCCCGGCGATCGAGTTCGACCAGGTCAGCCTGACCCTGGGCCGCACCACCATTCTCGACCGGGTGCAGTTCCAGGTGCAGCCCGGCAGCGTGCACGCCCTGGTGGGCCCCAACGGTGGCGGCAAGAGCTCGCTGATCAAGACCCTGCTGGGGCAGATGCCGCACCAGGGCCAGTTGCGCCTGCAATGGCCGGACACCCCGGGCACTATCGGCTACGTGCCCCAGGCCCTGGAGTTCGACCGCGGCCTGCCCATGACCGTGGACGACTTCATGGCCGCCATGTGCCAGCGCCGCCCGGCCTTCCTCGGCCTCAGCCGGCACTACGCCAAGGCCATTGGCGAGGCCCTGGAGCGGGTCGGCATGCAGGACAAGCGCAAGCGGCGCATGGGCGCCCTGTCCGGTGGTGAACGCCAGCGGGTGCTGCTGGCCCAGGGCCTGATCCCGGCCCCGCAGTTGCTGGTGCTCGACGAGCCGATGTCGGCCCTCGACGAGGCCGGGATCCAGGTCTTCGAGCGCCTGCTCCACGACTGGCGCCAGAGCGGCATCACCCTGCTGTGGATCGAGCACGACCTGGAGGCCGTGGGCCGCCTGGCCGACCGGGTCACCGGGCTCAACCGCCGGGTGCTGTTCGACGGCCCCGCGGCGCAGACCCTGACCCCGGAACGCCTGCTGAGCCTGTTCTCCACCCACCCGCGCGCCGCCGCCCCAGCCAGCGGGAGTGCTGCCTGATGAGTTATGAAGCTTTTCGCCTGATGGTCCAGGGCTGGGCCTCTTCCGGCTACCTGCCCGAAGCCCTGGCCTACGGGTTCGTGGTCAATGCCCTGCTGGCCGGCCTGTTGATCGGCCCGGTGCTGGGCGGCCTGGGCACCCTGGTGGTGGTCAAGCGCTTCGCCTTCTTCTCCGAGGCGGTGGGCCACGCGGCGCTGACCGGAGTAGCCATCGGCATTCTCCTGGGGGAACCCTACACCGGCCCCTACGGCAGCCTGTTCGGCTACTGCCTGCTGTTCGGCATCCTCCTCAACTACCTGCGCAACCGTACCGGCCTGGCTCCGGACACCCTGATCGGGGTGTTCCTCTCAGTGTCCCTGGCCCTGGGCGCCAGCCTGCTGCTGATCCTCGCCGGCAAGATCAACGTGCACATCCTGGAGAACGTGCTGTTCGGTTCGGTGCTCACGGTCAACGGCAACGACCTCCTGGTGCTGCTGATCGTCGGCGCCCTGGTGCTGGGCCTGAGCCTGCCGCTGTACAACCGCATCATGCTGGCCAGCTTCAACCCGCAACTGGCGGCAGTGCGCGGGGTGGCGGTGAAGTCCCTGGACTACCTGTTCGTGATCCTGGTGACCCTGATCACCGTGGCCGCGGTCAAGGTCATCGGCGCCATCCTGGTGGGCGCCCTGCTGGTGATCCCGGCAGCAGCGGCGCGCCTGCTGAGCCAGTCGCTCAAGGGCTTTTTCTGGATCTCGGTGAGCATTGCCACCGTCAGCACCCTGTGCGGCATCTTGCTGCCCATCGTCTTCGACCTGCCGGTGCCCTCCGGCGCCGCGATCATCCTGGTAGCCGGCGTGGCCTTCGCCCTGGCCGCCATCGCCCGTGGCACGGTCCCCAGCCTGAAAGGGAATATCGGATAAATGCACAGTTCATTGCCTCACCTGTCACTGCGTCGCCTGACCCTGGCCCTGGCCCTCGGCGGCCTGATCAGCACTCCGGCACTGGCCGAACGCGACCACTTCGAACCGATGCGCGTGGTCGCCAACCACGGCATGGGCAATACCGCGCTGCACAGCGCCACCTCTAGCAAACCACTGACGGTGCTGGCTTCGTTGCCGGTGACCTTCGGCCTGGGGCAGATCCTGCTGCAGGGCACCGACGTCAAGCTGGAACGGGCAGCCCCGGCCAACCTGCCGGGCTCGCGACAGACCGCCTACTTCACCGGGCGCGGTGCCCCGGCCCTGAGCAAGCTGGCGCTGAATGCCGACGCAGTGATCGGCCTGCGCTCGATCTGGCCGGACGACCCGCTGTACCCCAACGCCCGGCGCAGCAATATCCGCATCGTCGAGATCGACGCCGCGCGCCCGGTGGACGGCGCCCTGGCCGGGGTGGCCCTGCAACCGGGCAAGAGCGACGGGCTGAATGCCCAGCCCTGGCTGTCCAGCAACAACCTGGGGCGCATGGCCGACGTGCTGGCCGCGGACCTTGCGCGCCTGGCCCCCGAAGCCAAGCCACAGATCGAGAGCAACCTGGCGGGGCTCAAACAACGCTTGCTGAAACTCAACGCCGACAGCGAGGCGCGCCTGGCCGAGGCTGACAACCTCAGCGTGCTGAGCCTCTCCGAGCACTTTGGCTACCTGGTCAGCGGCTTGAACCTGGAGCTGGTGGAAGTCGACGCCCGCGCCGACAACCAATGGACGCCCGAAGCACTGCAGAAACTGCAAGCCCAACTCAAGGACAATGACGTGGCCATTGTCCTGCACCATCGCCAGCCGTCCGATGCCCTGAAAGCCGCGGTCAGCGCCGGCGGCAGCCAATTGCTGGTACTGCAAACCGACAGTGCCGACCCGCTGAGTGAACTGGAAGGCAACCTGCAGAAAATCACCCAGGCCCTGGCCCCGAAAAGCTGAGCCCGCCCCCTGTCGCCGCTGCCGCCCGTTCGGTGGCGGCAGCGCTTACATATTCCCTCAAGATTGTGCGCATTTCCCGGTGCTAGTCTGCGCTTCGCAAACATGCCCAGACAGGAAATCCACGCCATGAGCGACTACCTGAAACTCAACAAGACCAACTGGGACGAACGCGCGCCCCTGCACGCTGCCTCGGCGGATTATGCGGTGCAACGCTTTGTCGACGACGGCGACTATCTTTCCGATGTGGTGCAGTTCGACCGTCCCCTGCTGGGGGATATCCGCGGCCTGCGCGGGGTGCATCTGCAATGCCATATCGGCACCGACACCCTGTCCCTGGCTCGCCTCGGCGCGCAGATGAGCGGCGTGGACTTCTCCCCGGCGTCCCTGGCCGAGGCCCGGGCCCTGGCTCAACGCTGCAAGACGCCTATCGACTACCACGAGTCCGACGTGTTCCTGGCCGCCGAGGTCCTGCCCCAGGGCAGCTTCGATCTGGTCTACACCGGCATCGGTGCCCTGTGCTGGCTGCCGAGCATCGAGCGCTGGGCACGCACCGTCGGCGCCCTGCTCAAGCCCGGCGGCCGACTGTTCATCCGCGAGGGGCACCCGATGCTCTGGGCCCTCAATGAAGATCACCAGGACTCGCTGCGGGTCGAGTATCCCTACTTCGAACACAGCGAGCCCCTGGTCTGGGATGACGAAAACACCTACGTGGACACCGACAGCCCCCTCAAGGCCACGGTGACCCACGAATGGAACCACGGCCTGGGTGAAATCATCAGCGCCCTGCTGGCCCAGGGCCTGGAGATCACCGGGCTGGTGGAGCACCAGAGCCTGCCCTGGGAGGCCCTGCCCGGGCAGATGGAAATGGATGAACACGGCGAATGGCGGCTCAAGGAAGCGCCGTGGCGCCTGCCGCTGAGCTACACCCTGCAGGCCGTCAAGCGCAGGACCTAGGCACGAGGCATGAAAAAGCCCGCTGAACACCAGGGTTCAGCGGGCTTTTGTGTGCCCGGGATCGAGGATCAGCCGGCCACTGCCTGCGAGTCCATCTTCTGGCGCAGGCTCAGCGGACGCATGTCGGTCCAGACTTCTTCGATATAGGCCAAGCAGTCCTTCTTGAAACCGCTCTTGCCCACGGTGCGCCAGCCTTGGGGCACGGCCTTGTAGTCGGGCCAGATCGAGTATTGCTCTTCATGGTTGACCACCACCTGGAACAGGATGTCCTCGCGGTCGAATACTGAAGTCATTGCTTGTCTCCATCGCTGATAAGGGACGCCGCGCCCCAGGCGCGGCGGTTGTGTAGAAGGAACGAAGCAGGGCCGCGAAAAATTACAGGCCGGCCACCGCCGCCGCGACCGCCTTGCTGAAGATCTCCGCCACCTGATCGATCTGCGCGGCCGTGATCACCAGCGGCGGCAGGAAACGCACCACGCTGCCGTGGCGCCCGCCCAGTTCGAGGATCAGCCCGCGCTTGAGGCATTCGCGCTGCACCAACGGCGCCAGGCGCGCATGCTGCGGTGGGTGGCCCTGGGCATCCGGCGCGCCGGCCGGGTCCACCAGTTCCACGCCGAGCATCAGGCCGCGGCCACGGACATCCCCCAGTTGCGGGAAGTCGCGCTGCAGGATCAGCAGGTGTTCGCGCAAGCGCTCGCCCATGGCCAACGCGTGCTCGGGCAGCCGGTGCTCCTTGAGGTAGCGCATCACCGCAGAACCGGTGGCCATGGCCATCTGATTGCCGCGGAAGGTGCCGGCGTGGGCCCCCGGCTGCCAGGTGTCGAGCCAGTCGCGATAGACCATCACCGCCAGTGGCAGGCTGCCGCCAATGGCCTTGGACATCACCACCACATCGGGAATGATCCCGGCGTGCTCGAAGGCGAACATCTTGCCGGTACGACCAAAACCGCTCTGGATCTCATCGACGATCAGCGCCACACCGGCTTTTTCAGTGATGCGCCGCAGCCCTTGCAGCCACTCCAGGTCCGCCGGAATCACTCCGCCCTCGCCCTGCACCGCCTCGACGATCACCGCCGCCGGCAGGGCCACCCCGGCTTCCGGGTCGTTGAGCAAGTTTTCCAGGTAGTGCAGGTTGACCTTGACCCCTTCGGCACCGCCGAGCCCGAACGGGCAGCGGTAGTCGTAGGGAAAGGGCAGGAACTGCACGCCATTGTTGAGCAGCCCGGCCAGGGCGCGCTTGGGCCCCAGGCTGCCCATCAGGCTCAAGGCGCCTTGGCTCATGCCGTGGTAACCGCCTTGGAACGACAGCACGGTGCTGCGCCCGGTGGCGGTGCGCACCAGCTTCAGCGCCGCTTCCACGGCGTCGGTGCCGGTGGGGCCGCAGAACTGGATCTTGGCCTCGGCGGCCAGGGCCTCGGGCAACAGGCCGAACAGGTCCTGGACGAACTGGTCCTTGACCGGGGTGGTCAGGTCCAGGGTCAGCAGTGGCAACTCATCGGCCAGCACCTGCTGGATCGCGGCGATCACCACCGGGTGGTTGTGGCCCAGGGCCAGGGTCCCGGCGCCGGCCAGGCAATCGATGAAGCGCCGGCCCTCGACGTCCTCGACGTGGATGCCGCTGGCCCGTTTCAGGGCCAGGGGAATACGTCGCGGGTAGCTGCGGGCATTGGATTCCTGGCGGCTCTGACGGGCCAGCAGGGGCGACTCGTCGAACTGGTAAAGGGGCTCCGCCGATGCAGGGGCCACCCCCACCGGCTGATCTTCCATAAGGCTGGTAACGGCTGACATGTCTCGAACCCTCACGCTGCAATTTAAGCAAAACGGCCACCGGCCGGATGCGCAGCCGAAGCAAGGTGCGCACTGACAGGTTTTCCTGTTCTGGAAACGCACCAGCGCGGTCGGGATTTACACCCAGGGTCAGGGAAATTGCACATATCGCCCCTGTAGGAGCCAGCTTGCTGGCGAAGGCGATCGTTCAGGCCCCTTCGCTGGCAAGCCAGCTCCTACAGGGGCCGGTGATGGGTCAGGCGCGCTGGGCAGGCAGGGTCAACTCGACGCGCAGGCCGTCGGGGCGGCTGTCGAAATGCAGGTCGCAGCCGCAACGCTGGACGATGGCCTGGACAATCGCCAGGCCCAGGCCGCAGCCGCTGCTCTGGCTGTCACGCCAGAAGCGCTGGGTCAGGTGTTGCAGGTCTTCGGCGGCAATCCCCGTGCCGTGGTCACGCACCTGGAAGCGCACGCGGCCACCGACCCTCTCCAGGTTCAACTCCACCGGGCATTCGTCCGGGGTATGCCGCAGGGCGTTGTCCAGCAGGTTGCGCAAGGCAGCAATGGCCAGGGTCGAGGGCATTTCCACCGGGGCTTCGCCGGCCTTGCCCTCCAGGTGCAGCCTGACCCGGGCCCGTGCCCCCACGGCAGCGTCCTGAATCGCCAGGCGCGCCACCTGCTCGGCGTTGCAATGCACACCGTCATCGAACGACAGGCTACCCTCGACCCGGGCCAGCAGCAGCAACTGCTCCAGGGTCCGGTGCATGCGGTCGGCGCCCTCTTCGGCCCGGGCCAGGGCCTGGTCCCGGGCCGCACCTTCGGTCATGCGCGCCACTTGCAGGTGGGTCTTGATCGCGGTCAGCGGGCTGCGCAGTTCGTGGGCGGCATCGCCGGTCAAGCGCCGTTCGCGCTCGATGGTCTTGGCGATGCGCTGGAACAGCTGGTTCTGGGTTTCCAGCAGCGGCCGCAACTCGCTGGGCATCGGCTGGACCTGCAGCGGTTCCAGGGAGTCGGCGCTACGGCGCATCAGCGCATCGCGAATGCGATTGAGCGGCGCCAGGCTCTGGCCTATGCCCAGCCACAGCAGCCACAGGCAACCGAGCAGGGCCACGCCCACCGGCACCGAAGCGGCGAGCAGCACCGACATGTTCAGGGCCTCGCGCTCCACCTGACGGTCGGCGGTGGTGATGCGCAAGTCACCGCGCACCAAAGTGAAGGTGCGCCAGGGTGCGCCATCGATCATCTGGTCGTGAAAGCCCAGTTTCTCGGCTTCCAGGGTGTGTTCCGGGGTGCTGTGGCTGCGGGCCAGGATCTGCCCGCGCAAGGAGCTGACCTGGCAGGCCATGCCCCCGGGAATGGTCAGGGCCGCGCTATTGATCTGATTGCCCGGGGCGTGGGACGGCAGCGTCGGCATCTGTTCCAGCAGGCCGGCCACCATGCGCGCCGAAGCCACCAGGCGCTGGTCCAGGGAAAACATCATCTGGTTGCGCAGATCACTGAGCATCCAGGCCGCAGCCAGGGCCCAGATCAGAATGAAGGCGGCGCCGAGGGTCATGCTCAGGCGCAGGCGCAGGCTCCTCACTTACGGGGTCTCCTCGCCATCCGCCGGGCCCAGGCGATAGCCCAGGCCGCGCACGGTTTCGACGATGCCGTTGCCGAGTTTGCGCCGCAGGTGGTGGATGTGCACATTCAGCGCGTTGCTCTCCAGCTCATCGTTGAAACCGTAGACGCTGTCCTTCAGCTGCTCGCTGGACAGCACCCGGCCACGGTTGTGCAGCAGGGCCTGGAGCAGGGATTGCTCGCGCCGGGACAGATCCACCGGCTGGCCGCCGAGCAGGGTTTCCCGGGTGCTCGGGTCGTAGGTCAGGCGCCCGTGCTCGATCAGGTTGACGCTGCGCCCGGCGACCCGACGCAACAGCGTGTGCAACCGCGCCGCCAGTTCCCGCAGGTCGAAGGGCTTGAGCAGGTAATCGTCGGCACCGGCCTGCAGGCCGTCGACCCGGTCGGTCACCGAGTCGCGGGCGGTGAGGATCAGCACCGGAATCTCCAGCCCCTGCTGGCGCTGCTGCTTGAGCAGTTTCAAACCGTCTTCATCCGGCAGGCCAAGATCCAGTACCATCACGTCGAAATCGGCCACGCCGAGCATGGCCCGCGCCGCCGAAGCGGTGGCCACGTGCTCGACCGTCAGGCCCTGGGCCGTGAGGCCGGCGACTATCCCGCTGGCAATCAGCTCATCATCTTCACAGACAAGTACGTGCATGGTCGGTCCTGTAACAAAGGCGTTGATTAAGCCGGCAGCGGATTAAGCGGACATTATGCCTGCCGCTCACTGGCCACAAGCCAAGTAGGGTTAATCATCGGTTAATCAGGACCCGCCATTGTGCTCGCCACTTGCACCGGTTTAAGGCTTGGCCATGCGTCGATTGTTCATTGTTCTGTTCATGCTGTTCACCACCCTGGCGCACGCCGGCAACAACCCGTTCGAGGTCAAGCCCGACTTCCTGCCGGTGGGCAAGGCCTTTGCCTTCACCTCCGAGCGCCTGCCTTCGGGGGAAACCCAGCTGTTCTGGCAGATCGCCGACGGCTATTACCTGTACCAGAAGCGCCTGAAGTTCGATGGCGTGCCCCCCGAACTGCAACCCACCCTGCCGGCCGGTGAAGACCACAGCGACGAGTTCTTCGGCCAGCAGACGGTGTATCGCCAGGGCCTGGAAGTGAAGCTGCCGGCGGCCGCCAGCGGCAAGATCAAGCTCGGCTGGCAGGGCTGCGCCGACGCCGGCCTGTGCTACCCGCCGCAAACCCTGGAAGTGGACCTGGGCGGCGCGCCGGCAATCGCGGCCAGCGCCGCCGGCAATGCCGCAGCCACCAGCACGGGCTCGGCCCAGGACCAGTTGCTGGCCAATGACCTGCAACAGAAATCCTGGGGCCTGGGCCTGCTGGCCTTCTTCGGCTTCGGCCTGCTGCTGGCCTTCGCCCCCTGCTCCCTGCCCATGCTGCCGATCCTCGCCGGCATGGTGGTGGGCAGCGGCGCCGGCCCGCGCCGTGGTTTCGCCCTGGCCTCAAGCTATGTGCTGTGCATGGCCCTGGTGTATGCCGGCATGGGGGTAATCGCCGCCCTGCTGGGCAGCAACCTGCAGGCCTGGCTGCAACAGCCCTGGGTGCTGGGCAGCTTCGCCGCGCTGTTCGTGCTGCTGTCGCTGCCGATGTTCGGCTTCTTCGAACTGCAGATGCCGGCCCTGCTGCGCGACCGCCTGGAAGGCGCCAGCCGCCAGCGCCAGGGCGGCAGCCTGATTGGCTGCGGGGCCCTCGGCGCCCTGTCCGCCTTGCTGGTGGGCCCGTGCATGACCGCGCCCCTGGCCGGCGGCCTGCTGTACATCGCCCAAACCGGCAATGCCCTGTTCGGCGGCCTGGCGCTGTTCGCCCTGGGCCTGGGTATCGGCCTGCCGCTGCTGTTGCTGGTGACGGTGGGCAACCGCTTCCTGCCCAAGCCCGGGCCGTGGATGAACCTGCTCAAGGGGGTGTTCGGCTTCCTGTTCCTCGGCACCGCCATCTACATGCTGCGCCCGGTACTGAGCGCCGGCCAGTGGATGGGTTTGTGGGGTGCCCTGACCCTGGCGCTGGCCTACTGCACCTGGCAACAACGGGTAATTACCGGCCGCTTCCTGCACCTGTTCGGTGCCAGCGCACTGCTGTTCGGCGTCTGGGGCAGCATGCTGCTGCTGGGCGCTGCCGGGGGCAGCGACGACCCTTGGCGACCACTCAAGGTCTACACGGGTGGCGCAGTGGCCAGTAACGTCACGGCCCATGATGCCTTTACCACCGTGAAGTCCCCCGCCGACCTGCAAAGCGCCCTGGACAGCGCCCAGGCCCAGGGCCAGTGGGTGCTGCTGGACTACTACGCCGACTGGTGCGTGTCCTGCAAGATCATGGAGAAAACCGTGTTCGGCCAGCCCCAGGTCCTGGAGGCCCTGCAGAATGTGCGCCTGCTGCGCCTGGATGTAACCCTGGACAACGCCGACGGCCGCGAGCTCCTGAGCCGCTACCAAGTGCCGGGGCCACCGAGCATGCTGTGGATCGGCCCCGACGGCAGCGAGCGCCGTAGCCAGCGCATCACCGGCGAAGTGGATGCCAACGTCTTCCTGCAACGCTGGAACCAGACCCGGGAAGCCCGTTGATGCTGACCTTTACCATCGGCACCTTTGCCATCGCCCTCAACCACCTGTTGCTGATCAGTGCCCTGGCCCTGGCCACCCTGGTGGGTTGGCGGGTGGCCAAGCGCGGCGGTGACAACCCCGAGTCGGTGCTGTTCATGCTGTTCCTGCTGGGCATGCTCGCCGCCCGGGTCAGCTTCGTCCTCGCCTACTGGAAGCACTACCAGCACGACCCATGGATGATCATCGACCTGCGCGACGGCGGCTTCCTGGCCTGGCCGGGGGTGATCCTGATGCTCCTGGCAGCCCTGGCCTGGGGCTGGAAGCGCCCGTCCCTGCGCCGCCCGCTGGGCGCCGGGGTGGCCAGCGGCCTGGCCTTCTGGCTGCTGGCGACCCTGTCCCTGACCCTCTACGACCAGGGCACCCGTCTGCCGGAAGTGGCCCTGCGCAACGCCGCCGGTGACACCGTGCAACTCACCGACTACCAGGGCGGCCCCCTGGTGATCAACCTCTGGGCCACCTGGTGCCCACCGTGCCGGCGCGAAATGCCGGTGCTGGAAAGAGCCCAGCAACAGCGCCCGGACCTGACCTTCCTGTTCGTCAACCAAGCCGAAAGCATGCAGAGCGTCAGCACCTTTCTGGCCACCCAGGACCTGAACCTGAACAACGTGCTGTTCGACGGCAGTGGCCGCCTGGGCAAGGCCGTGGGCTCCATGGCCCTGCCGACTACGCTGTTCTACAGCGCCGACGGCCGCCTGCTGGGCAGCCATCTCGGCGAATTGTCCGAGGCCAGCCTGGCCCGAGCCCTGGAAAGTTTCGACGGCATCCACCCGACTCCGGTCGCCCCCTCAAGGAAACCGCCATGCCCTTCATCCGCCATCTGCTGAGCCTGTCCCTGGGCGCGGCGTTACTCAACGCCCCGCTGCTGCAGGCCGAGGAACTGCCCGTGCCGATCCGCAAGATCGAAGAGAAAGGCGCCAAGATCATCGGCAGCTTCGACGCCCCCGACGGCCTCAAGGGCTACGCCGCGCAGTACCAGAACCGCGGCATGACCCTGTACCTGACGCCAGACGGCAAGCACGTGCTGCTGGGCAACCTGTACGACGCAGACGGCAAGGACCTGAGCGCCGAACCGCTGCAGAAGCTGGTGTACGCGCCCATGGCCAAGGAAGTCTGGGGCAACCTGGACAAGAGCAACTGGATCGCCGACGGCAAGGCCGATGCACCGCGCATCGTCTACCTGTTCAGCGACCCCAACTGCCCCTACTGCAATATGTTCTGGGAACAGGCACGGCCCTGGGTCAAGGCCGGCAAAGTGCAGCTGCGGCATATCATGGTGGGCATCATCCGCGAAGACAGCCCGGGCAAATCCGCCGCCCTGCTGGCCGCCAAGGACCCGCAGAAAGCCCTGGAAGATCATGAAAAGGCCGGCAAGGGCAGCGCCTTGAAGCCCCTCGCCAGCATTCCCGCGGCGGTGCAGGCCAAGCTCGATGCCAACATGAAATTGATGGAAGAGCTGGAGCTGTCGGCGACCCCGGCGATCTTCTACCTCGACGACAAGGGCGAGTTGCAACAGCAGCAAGGCGCCCCGGCCCCGGGCAAACTGACCCAGATCCTCGGCCCGAAATAAATCCCCGCCCCTGTAGGAGCCGGCTTGCCGGCGAAGGCGTTCTTGCGACGAGCACCTGGCTTACGGGCTCCTTCGCTGGCAAGCCAGCTCCTACGACAGCAGGTGAACACCTCGCCATTGTGCAGCCTCTGTAGGAGCCGGCTTGCCGGCGAAAGCGTTCTTGCGACGAGCACCTGGCTTACGGGCCCCTTCGCTGGCAAGCCAGCTCCTACCAAGCCAGCCTCTACAACGCCGGTTCATGCGGTGCAGGCATCAGCCATTGCGCTGTAAAAACCCCAACAAGGCCCGGGTCACGAATTCCGGGTTCTCCAAGCTGGAAATATGCCCAGCCTCGGGAACCAGCTGGTAAGGGCAGCCGATGCGTTCGGCCATCTCGATGGTTTCCGCCGGCGGCCGCGGCTGGTCCTGGTCGCCGCACAGCAGCAAGGTGTTGCGCGCATCCAAATGCGCCAACTGATCCAGCACATCCGCCCGGCTGAAGGTAATGCGCCCCATGGGAATAACGCTCTGGCGCAGGCACTCGGCGGGCAGCGCCGCGAGGCTGGCGCGAAAATCCTGGAACAGCGCCGACTGCCGATCGATACCCGGGCGGAAGAAGATCGGCACCACGATATCCAGCAGCGCTTCGGCGATCAGGCCGCTGTCCTCGATCTGCTGGAACAGGGAAAAGTAATACTGCCGAGTCGGCGCAGGCTCCATGCCCAGGTAGGTATCCATCAGCACCAGGCCATCGATGCGTTGCGGCGCCGCCAGGGCCAGACGCGCGCCCCACATACCGCCCACCGACAAGCCCACCAGGGTCACCCGCTCGATCTGCAAATGATCGAGCAAGGCCAGCATCTGCCGCGCCACGTCGTCCAGCGACGCGGTGCCTGCCGGCAACGGTCCGGACTGGCCATGGCCCCACAGGTCCACGGCAATCACCCGGTACTGTGCCGACAACGACTCGATCTGCGGCGCCCACATGCTCGTGTCCCACAAATAACTGCCGGCCAGGAACACCACCGGCCCCTGGCCCTGGTCAAGGTAGTGCAACGGTTGTCCATCGAGGGTGGCGAAAGGCATGGGGTAGCTCCTGTATGGGCCAACGAAAAAGGTCCGCCAGACTGTTCCGCGCGAACAAGCCCGTCAATCGACGCAAACCGGCAAAATCGGTCAAAACGTGTCCGCCGCCCCTTCCCGCAAACCCACGCAACGCCACGCACTACCCGCTGGCAACGCGGCTCTTGAGAATTGTTCAAGACAAGTCGTCTATAGGGCCGGCCTTATTTTTTTTAACTTTAGGAATATTCTTAAACCGCCATTAGCGACGGCTTGTTAAGATCCAACTTCAAGATGTAACCAACTTCACAGTGGCCATGTAACAGAACCACCCGCTAATCGCGCCGATATAACTCTGCGAATTGCCAGCACCAAAATAACTTCGCAGAAACATGAAAAATCAAATCATGAACTTATAAAGCGCGGGCATTGATTCGCCGGGAATTCGCTTACAAAACCACGCCATTAACCCAGCCTACTCTTTCTCAGGGAATAGACCGTCAAATGAACTTCAAGAGCGTTTTACTTGCCCTCGGCATTATCAGTGCGCCTGGCCTGGCCATGGCTTCCAACACCATCAAGTTCCAGGGGCGCGTCGACACCTCGACCTGCTCGGTCACCGTCAACAACAGCGCAACCGCGCTGGTCATGCTGCCCAGCGTGGCTGCCTCGAAACTGGCCACACTCGGCGCTACCGCTGGAGAAACCAACTTTACCATCGGTGTTTCAGACTGCCCCAGTGATACCAGCGCCAAGGAATTGAAAGTCGGTTTTGTTGGCAACAATGTCAATGCCGCGGGCCACCTCATCAACTCCGGCACCGCTGGCAACGTTGAATTGGTGGTTTCAAGCTTGTCTAACGGCACCATCTTGGACCTCAACAACTGGACCTCTCAAGTCGCCGCCGACGGTATTACCTTGCCTGCCAACAGCACCACGGCAGAACGTGACTACTTCGTTCGCTACTACGCCACCGGGCTTGCCAGTGTGGGTAGCGTGGCCGGTTCCTTACAGTACTCGATCAGCTACCCATAATCGGGAAAAGCAACTTCCCCGTAACTACCACCAGCACCCAAAGTGCAAATGCCATCAATCAGAGCCCACCTCTTATTGATGGCAACAGCAAACTAAAAAGCCCCATCGAACAAACCCAGCCAGCCCCCCGACCGCCAATACTTCGCCAGGCCCGCGTTCAATAAAACACCTGTCCCGAGCCCGCTCGCATTGCTGTCGACACTTGAATCAGGCCAACGTCATGACGGCAGCAACGCGTTCTCTCAATAACCTCGCAAAGCGACTCCTACAAGGCTCGGTGCTCAGTCTGTGCGCCTTGATGCTGCCTGCATCGGCCAGTGTGATCGTGCAGGCAACGCGCCTTGTTTATCCGGCCGAGGCCCGAGAAATCAGCCTGCAACTGAGCAACGCCGATGCCCATCCCAACCTGATCCAGGTCTGGGCGGACATCGATAACCCCCAGTCCGATCCGGAAAACGCCGACGCACCCTTCATCATCACGCCGCCGATCTTCCGTATGGAGCCCCGATCCGGGCAGACCGTGCGCATCATGCTGACCGCTGACAACCTGCCACAGGATCGCGAGTCGGTGTTTTACCTGAACACCCTGCAGATACCGCCCAAAGCCAAGGATTACGACGAGCAGAACCGCCTGCAGTTGACCCTGCGCAACCGCCTGAAGCTGTTCTACCGCCCCAACCGGATAGCCGGAGCGCCTGGCGACATCGCCGCGCAACTGAGTTTCCAGATCACTCAGCAAGGCCAGGATTGGCTGATCACCGCACGCAACCCCAGCGGCTACTTCGCCACGCTGGTGGCAGGGCAGGTACTGGCGGGAAAACAGGCGCTCGGCTTCAAAACCGAAATGCTCGCGCCGTTCAGCACAAGCCAATGGCGCATGCTCAAGGCTGGCCCCCTGCCCAGCGGCCCGCTGCGCATCAGCGCGGCGCTGGTGAACGACTTTGGCGGACAGGACCTGCGTGAGTATGAGGCCACGCGTTGAGATGAACGCTCCGGTCCCGCGCGGGCGCCTCAAGCGCACCTGCCTGGCGGCGCTGCTGGCGGCTTGCTGCCTGCCCGCCACGGCATGGCCCGACGCACCACAGCCGGCAGCGGACTACCGCTTCGATGACGCGCTGACCATCGGCACTCGGGCAACCGCCAGCCTGTCGCGCTTCAACCGGGCCAACGCCATCGAACCGGGCCTCTACCAGGTCGACATCTACCTGAACAACACCTTCGTGACGCGCGCCATGGTCGACTTTCAATCGGTCGACGCCGCCGATGTCTCGCCGTGCCTGAGCGACCAGTTCCTCCTCGACGCCGGGCTCAAGCCCAGCAGCCTCAATCGCCAGGCTGGCGTGGACGGCTCCCCGGCAACCGAGGCGAACTGCGCACCGCTCTCGCAACGCCTGGACGGCATCGCCAGCAGCCGCTTCGACCTGTCACGCCTGCGCCTGGACCTGTCGATCGCCCAGAGCCTGATGACCCAGGTGCCGCGCAACCACGTCGCCCCCAGCGACTGGGACGCCGGCACTCGCATGGCGTTCTTCAACTACAACACCCACTACTACCATTCCGCCCACTCCGGCGGTCGCGGCAGCAACACCGACAACGCCTACCTGGGCCTCAACTCCGGGATCAACCTCGGGCTGTGGCGTCTGCGGCAACAGTCCAGCGCGCGTTACAGCAGCAGCGGCGCGCCGCGAACGGACTGGAGCAACGTACGCACCTATGCGCAACGGGCCCTGCCGGCCCTCGACAGCGAAATGACCCTGGGCGAAAGCTTCACCGCCGGCGACCTGTTCGCCAGCATGGCGTTTCGCGGCATGCAGTTGGGCACCGACGAGCGCATGCAAGCCGAATCCCTGCGTGGCTACGCGCCCCAGGTCCGCGGCATCGCCGAAACCCACGCGCGGGTGCAGGTCAAGCAGAGTGGCCGCACGATCTACGAAACCAGCGTCGCGCCGGGCGCGTTTATCATCGACGACCTCTACGGCACCAGTTACCAGGGCGACCTGGAAGTCGAAGTGCTCGAGGCCGACGGTCGCCTCTGGACCTTTACCGTGCCCTTCACGGCCGTGCCGGATTCCATGCGCCCCGGCATCTCGCGTTACAACGCGACCCTGGGACAGGCGCGCTACGTCGGCGACAACGACCTGTTTGCCGACTTCACCTATCAGCGTGGCCTGGACAACAACCTGACATTGAACAGCGGCGTGCGCGTGGCGGACGACTACCTGGCGCTGCTGGGCGGTGGCGTGCTGGCCACTGCCTACGGTGCCTTCGGCCTCAACAGCACCTTTTCCAGCGCCCGCACCGAACACCAGCAGCGCAACACCGGCTGGCGCCTGCAAAGCACCTACAGCAAAACCTTCCTGCCCACCTCGACCACCGTCTCGCTGGCCGGCTACCGCTACTCGACCCAGGGCTATCGTGACCTCAGCGATGTCCTCGGGGTGCGCGAAAGCGCCAGGAACAACACCACCTGGCGCTCGGGAAGCTACCAACAGCGCACCCAACTGACGGCCAACATCAGCCAGTCACTGGGGGACTTCGGCCAGTTCTACCTGGCCGCCTCCACCAGCGACTACTACAGCGACAGCAGCCGGGACACCCAACTGCAACTCGGTTATTCCCACCACTGGCAACAACTCAGCTACAGCCTTTCGGTCAGCCGCCAGGAATCCCGGCGCACCCCACTGCTCAACGACGACCAGCAGTTGCAGTACGTCTACAACCGCAGCACCAGCAACCGCAGCAACATGGTGATGCTCAGCCTGTCCATGCCGCTGGGTTCAAGCCCGAATTCGCCCTACCTGTTCAGCTCGGTCACCCATAACTCCACGGGGGGCAACACCTATCAATCCAGCCTTAGCGGCACCCTCGACGAGGCGCAGAACCTCAGCTACGGCGTGGATGCCTCGCACAACGATCAAGACAAGGTCACCGCCTGGGGCGGCAGCCTGCAGCAACGGCGCCCGCTGGCGACCCTGGGCGGCAACTTCGCCCAAGGCCAGAACTACTGGCAGGCCAGCGCCAACGCCCGGGGCGCGGCGGTGCTGCACAGCGACGGCCTGACCCTGGGCCCGTACCTGAGCGACACCTTCGGCCTGATCGAAGCCAAGGGCGCCAGTGGCGCCGAAGTGCGCAACGGCCAGGGCGCGAAGATCAACCCGGACGGCTATGCACTGATTCCGTCATTGAGCGCCTACCGCTACAACGACGTCGGCCTGAACTCCACCGGCCTCAACCGCAACGCCGAACTGCAGGACAACCAGCGCCGCGTGGCGCCTTATGCCGGAGCGGCGGTCAAGGTGCAGTTCCGCACCCTGGTCGGCCATGCGCTGCTGATCAAGGCCCGCCACGCCAACGGCGAACCACTGCCACTGGGCGCCAACGTCACCGACGAGCAGGGCACCATCATCGGCATGGTCGGCCAGGCCAGCCAGATCTATGCCCGGGTGGCAAACCGCCAGGGCGCGCTGCGCGTCACGTGGGGCGATGCCCCGGACCAGGGCTGCGACCTGCGTTATGCGCTCACCGACAGCGCCGCCGAACAAACCTTGAACCGCCTCAACGCCACCTGCCAGCAAGGCCCAGCCCCATGAAAGGTACGACTGTCATGCCCCCTGTCTGCACACGCCGAGCCCGTCGGCATGCCCTGGCCTGGATACTCTGCTCGGTGCTCATGCTGGCGCTGAGCGAAACCGCCCGGGCGCAATGTTACTGGGTGACCCGAGTGGGCACCGCCAACACCACCAACCTCTATGAGATTCGCCCGGGCGAAGGCTCGGCACGACGGATGTACAGCTGTGACACCTGCAATGGCTCGCTGGGCCTGCCCAACGTGATCAACGTCACCAACCCCGAATTCCAGCCACCCGGCACCCTGCTGGCCTCGGGAATCGCCACGTTCATGGAGTATGGAAACAACGTCGAGGACAACCCGAACACGGTGTTCTACCGCTGCGCCCCCGGAGACGCCGGCAAACTCTTCGAGATGTACTCGACCAATGGCGACAACGCCTACAGCGGCCACCAGAACTACGAATACGGCACCAGCATCGGCGTATCCGGCGGTTTTGCCACGGCCTGGAAAGACGTGGTCAGCCGCCTCACCAACCTGGAAACCGGCGAGGTGTTCACCAACATCTGGAAAGCCCGCAGCCTCACCGGCCTGGATGTCGACTCGCGCGGCTTCCTGCTGGTCAAAGCGAAGAACCTGAGCCGGATACGCACCGAGCTGTATCGCGTCGCCGTGCCCAACGGCATCGGCAACACCATCCTGGGGGTCTACGGCTACACCCAACCCAACGCCTACATCGCCTTCACCGGCCCCGGCATCAGTGGTCCGGTCGCCGGCACCAACCACCTCAACAGCTGGCCGGGCTGGCCCTCCTACTGGCCTGGCACCATCGGCCTCTACGGCAAAGTCAGCATTCGCCGCTCCGCCACCTGTGCGGTGAACAACGTCACCCCGGTGGTGACCTTTCCCACGATCTCGATCCCCGAACTGAACGCCGGGGGCACCCGCCAGTTGCCCTTCGACATCGAATTCAAGTGCCAAGCGGCGGCCGTCTCCGGCGTGACCAGCAACGCCACGGCCATGGGCATCCTGATCTCGGCCGGGAGCCTGGCCGCGGCCAACCAGCTTGGGCTGGTGAGCAAAGGTGGCGCTTCCCACCTGCTCTCCGACCAGTACGGCAGTCCCGGCATTGCCTCGGGCGTGGGCATCCGCATCCAGCGCAACCATCAGGCCATACGACTGCTGACCCACCTGAACACCGGCAGCAACAACGCCGGTGGCTGGTACCCCGCCCAAGGGCCGGCCTCGGTGCTGCTCGATACCCAGGGCGGGATCAAGCGCTACCGCGAAACCTTCAGCGCCATCCTGGAAAAACTCGCGGGCCAGACCGTCACGCCCGGACAGATAGACGCCACCGCCCAGGTGATCATCCGTGTCCAGTAACCCCCGGCGTGCACGACTACTCCTTGGCCTGTGCCTGCTGTTGGCCATGGCCGATACCCGCGCCGGGGTCACGGCGGAAAAGACCCGGGTGGTGTTTTCCCTCCCTGCCAGTGAAAGCGCCCTACAGGTGATGAACCAGAACCCCTACCCGGTGGTGGTACAAACCTGGGTCGATGACGGTGAGCCCGGTTCGACACCGGACATGGCCCAGGCCCCGATCCTCCCGCTGCCGGCCATTTTCCGCATGGAGCCGGGCGAGCAGCGCAACCTGCGGTTGATCTACACCGGCGAAGCACTGCCCAGGGACCGCGAGTCGCTGTTCTGGCTCAACCTCTACGAAATCCCCCCACGCACCAGCGCAGCGCAACCACCGGACAGCACCCGACTGACCGTGACCCTGCGTACGCAGATGAAAGTACTGATGCGCCCTGAGCGCCTGCCCGGCAGCCCGGACAGCCTCAACCAACAGTTGCGCTTCCGCCTGGACAACAGCCCGAGCGGGCCCCTGCTGCGCATCGAAAACCCGACGCCCTACTTCGCCACCCTCAGTGAAATCCAACTGAAACAGGGCGCCACCCGCCAGGCCGTGCCAGGCACCATGATTGCGCCCTTTGCCGAACTAGCCCTGCCGCTCACGCAACCTGAGCGCTTCGCCCGCGACGGTGCCGTGGTCGAATTCACCCGAGTCGACGACGATGGCAACCTGCGCCCCGGCAGCGCCCGACTCAGACCCTGAGCGCCTCAAGCCCGGGGTCGACCGCAGCACTCAGACGCCCATCGAGCCAGACCGCGAACCCGGCGGTGTCGAAAGCCGGCGAACTACACGGGTACGCCCTTCGGCGAACTCGCGTAGCTCGCTGGCGGTTAGCAGTCGCGCGGCACGCGCGGGTTGTCGAGCAAGGCCTCCACCACCGCGCGAGCCATCTCCACCGAATGCACCATGGACCAGATCAGCCCGCGCTCCAGGCCGCTGCCCTGCTGGGTGATTTCATCGCAGACCTCTTCGGCGCATTTGAGCAACAACGCCACGTGCACCAAGGCCTCTTCGGCGCTAACGCCTTCGCGCACGCTGAACAGCGAGTCGGGGGAAACGGGTTTGGCTTGGGTCGTGAGCTGGAACAACGCGGAGTCCAGCGGTTGCCGGGCCAGGGCCACGCGCAGGGTGGCGTTGGCGGCCTTGAGGGCGGGATCGCGATAGGACGTGGGGGGATCGGGGACGAGCTTTTTCATGGTGTAACTCCGATATGAACTCAAAGGAGCCGTCACCGTTCGCTTGCACACGAATAGGGTGGCAGCCGTACGCAGGTGTGCAAGACCGGGCATATCGGAACCCGGCAGACTCGAAAGTCTCCCACGCACGGCCGCCATAACGCAGAAACAACGGGCAAGAAAGCCCCGAACTGCTTTTGACAACGATGCGCCGACATGACCGGACTTGCACATCCGAACCATCGATTTGGCGATGGCTTAGGAACCCTAGCCCGCCCACCTGGCGCATTCAAGCGGCCCGCAGTTTCTCGGAAATGCCTTACAAAAGAAAGCGACTAAACGCCATCCCAGCGACCTTTCAACCGGCTTGCCGGCGAAGGCGTCCGTCAGTTTGGCGCATGGCTTGTGGGCCTCTTCGCTGGCAAGCCAGCTCCTACAACACGTATCCCCACCCATCACACGTATCTACACCCGTAGGAGCCGGCTTGCCGGCGAAGGCGTCCTTCAGGCTGGCGTATGGATTACGGGCCTGTTCGCTGGCAAGCCAGCTCCTACAGAGGGCGTGTCCGCCTTAGGGCTGGGCCTCAGCGGTATTCTTCCGGCGCTTCGCGTTCGAGGATTTCTTCGAGATCGCTCAGGTCACCGCGCGCCTTGAGGATGCCGCTGACCTGGTCGATCCACTCCTGCTCTGAAGCAATCCCCGCCCACGACTGGCTGCCGAAGCCGTGATACGGCCGATCATCGAAGGTGCTGATCAGCAACTGGTTGAAGCGCCTGGTGTCCAGGTTGTTGCGCTGGACCTGCACTTGCAGCGCCCCCAGCACTTTCTGCTGCTCTTGCGGGTTGGGGCGATAGTGGTAGAGCCGCGGCGTGCTGAGCACCAGGAACTCCGGTGGCAGGTTTTCATCGATGGCCGCCTGCAGGCGGTAATGACCATCGAGAATCAGGTGGCAGTTCAGGCCGCTGACATACCACAGCAGGATCGGCGGCAAGCTGCCTTCGCGGGCTTTTTTGCGCCACCATTTCAAGCGCCCGGAATGGGGGTCCACGGCATGCAGGCCGACCACCGCCCCGCCGCCCTCGTACAACTCGACCCAGCGCGCCGAGCCGGGCTGCTGATTGTCGAGGATGTTGCGGCCGTAGATCGCCCACTGCGGCATATGGCTCTGGGCATCTTCACCGCCCTTGAAGTACCAGGCTTCGGTGCCGCTGAGCAGCGGCCGCAGGGGTTTCTGGGACTGCGGGCGCAGGGCCCGCACCAGCCAGTAGCCGGGGTAGAGGAAGTCCGGCTGGTGCTGCATCAGTTGCTCGACGAAGAAGCGGCTCCAGGCCTTGAGGCGCTGGGCCGGGTCGAGGCGCGCCTGTTGTTCAACCTGAGGCGAGTCGATGGGTCCCACCAGGGTTTGCGGCAGTTGCTCCTGCAGGTGATTGCGCACCAGCCACACGCCGTAGAGGCAGCGGGACATGGTGCCCCAGAGCAGGGTCTGGTCCCCCAGCACCAACTGCATGCGGCGGTTGTTGCCGCTGAGCAGGCACAGGTTGGGCTTGCTGTTGGCCGAGCATTTGACGTCCACGCCGAGGCCGTTCCAGTGGCCGGCCAAATCCTCGATGTCACGCCAGAAAATCTGTTCCACGATTGTCCATAATCCTTAATCAATGACCGGCCCTGCGGCGGACGGGCGCGAATATAGCAGAGTGTTTGGGGACCTGTTCGCCGGCAAGCCGGCTCCTACAAGCAGCCCCCCTGTAGGAGCTGGCTTGCCAGCGAACACGGCCAGCGCCCTACCCACGTCGGGCAATCACCGCCTCCATCTGGTCCTCCAGCCCCTGCCCGTTCAGGCACTGGCGCACCTCGTCGCACCACTGCGATTCCGCCTCGTTGCCGGCCCAGGCCGGGGTAGCGCTGCGGTATTGCGGCCGGTCATCGAACGCCTGGATCAGCACCCGGTTGAGGTGCTCGGTGCTCAGGGCCAGGTTGCGCGGCACCGCGTCGCCGCGCTTGCGCAGTGAATCCATGACCCGCTGCTGATGCTCCAGGCTCGGCGTGAAGTCGCGCTCGCGGGTGGCGCTGAGGACGATGAATGATGGCGCGAGGTTTTCCGCGATGGCCGCCTGCAAGCGGTAATGCCCATCGATGACCACATAGGAGGCCAGCCCGCCGACGTACCACAGCAGAATTGGCGGCAGGCTGCCTTCCCGGGCCTTCTTGCGCCACCATTTCAAGCGCCCGGCTTGGGGATCGACCCGGTGCAGGCCAATGAGCTTGCCGCCGCCGTGCCACCAGTCGATCCACTCCAGGGTCTGGGGTTGCTGGTTGTCGAGAAAATCCTCGCCGTACAGGTGCCAGCTGGGCACGTGGGTCAAAGGATCGATCACCGAGGTGAAGCGCCAGTGGTCCAGGCCGTTCGCGGTGCTGGAGGGCTCCGGCAGCAGGCTCTGGGCCAGCCAGAAACCGGGGGTGAGGAAGTGCCGAGCGCTTTCGCTGAGGCGGCTGACGAAATAGCGGCTCCAGGCCTTGATCCGTAGCTCAGGCGCCAGGGCTGCGTACTGTTGGACTGTGGGTGAGTCGATGGGGGCCAGCATTCGGCATTCGGCGCCTTCCGCCAGCGGGTTGCGCACCAGCCAGACGCCGCCGTGATCCCAGGCGAAGGTGGCCCAGAACAGTGGCGTGTCGTGGTGCATCAGCTTAATCCGGGCATTGTTGCCGGTGCGCAGGTGCAGCGGCGGCCTGTCCGTGGCGCCCGCTTCGACTTCAACACCGAGGCCACTCCAGTTGCCCAGGGAGTCTTCGATGTCGTGCCAGTAAAGCTGTTCTGCCATGGTTCCGCTCCTTGAACTGTCTGAAACGACAAAGCCCGACAGGGCTGCTGTCGGGCAATGCGCGGCGGACTATTTCAAACTGAAGGTTATTTAGCCATTGGCCCCATTCATGGTTGCAGCAATGGCAGCAGCCCATGCGTCACGGCCAAATAGTACAAATCGAGACTCTATACCCTGCTTTGTAAAAACAGATAAAGAGTTGGGGAAAATGGGGATAAGACCTAAAAATCTAGTCCATGCCGGTTGCAATGACTGGATGTTTGAAATTTCAATCTCGTTAGGAGCGCTTTGGAAGTTAATTTTATGCGCGACAAATAGCAGACGCTGGTTCGTCAGAAAAAGCCTTCCGCCCACCGTCTCAATATTTCTTTGAAGGTTTGCCGGCCCTTCTTTGATGATTTTTTCGCCGCCTCGCAACTCTGCTTTCATTCGATGCATCCTTGTTATTTTTTCTTCATGCTCAGTCCAATCGATAAGGGCAAACAAAAACCCTTAGCTTAATACTGCCTTTGTATTTCCCCCCCTGTATAGGCTTCCTGTAGAGACCGCTCGGTTATGCAGCGGCCGTAAAGCCTGAATGCGCGACCTTCCTGAAGGAGTGAGGCGCAGCCTTTGGGGTGGCTGCGCCCGCCGTAAAAGCTTACAAGCCCTCCAGCTCGGCCATCAGGTCACTCAGGCGGTCGACCTTCTCCTCGCTGATTTCATTGGCACCCAAACCGTCGATGTACGCGGCCAACTCCTGCACCGTGCTGCATTCGAACATGGCCCGCAGCGGTACGTTGCGTTGCAGGGTCTTCTGCACCCGCGAGGCGATCTGCGTGGCCAGCAGGGAATGCCCGCCCAACTCGAAGAAGTTGTCACGCACGCCCACCCGCTCGACCTTGAGCACTTCGGCCCAGATGTCCGCCAGGGTCTGCTCCAGCTCGCTGCTCGGGGCCAGGTAGTCCTCGCTCTGCAACTGGCCGATCTCCAGGGCCGGCAGGGCCTTGCGATCGAGCTTGCCGTTGGCGTTGAGCGGCAGGCGCTCCAGCCACAGCCAGTGCAGCGGCGCCATGTATTCCGGCAACTCGGCGCGCAGGCGCGGCTTGATTCGCTCCAGACGCTCGCTCGGGCTCAGGCTTGAGTCACTGGCGACCAGATAGCCCACCAGGTGCTTGCCGTTGACCCCTTCCTGCACACCTACGGCGGCATCGCGGATTTCCGGCTGTTCGTGCAGGCGCGCTTCGATCTCGCCCAGTTCGATGCGGTAGCCGCGGATCTTCACCTGATGGTCGATGCGGCCGACGTATTCCAGCACGCCGTCGCTGCGCCGACGTGCCAGGTCGCCGGTGCGGTACAGGCGTTCGCCCGCAGCACCGAACGGATGGGGCACGAAGGCAAGCGCAGTGCGCAACGGGTCGCTGACATAGCCACGGCCGACCCCGGTGCCGGCCACGCACAACTCGCCCACCGCGCCCAGGGGCACCAGCTCCAGGGCGTCGTCCATCAGGTACAGCAGGTTGTTGTCGGTGGGCGTGCCGATGGGCAGGTAGGCGCCACGGGTCGAGGCCATATCGACACGGAAGAAGGCCACGTCATCGGAGCATTCCGCCGGGCCGTAGGCATTCACCAGGCCGATCTGTGGATAACGCAGCAGCCACTGGTGCGCCAGCTCGGGGGGCATGGCCTCGCCGGTGGGCAGCATCCAGCGCAGGCCATCCAGGGCAATGGCGTCCTGGGCGAGCATGCCCTGGATCAACGACGGCACGCTTTCCAGCACGCTGATGCCCTGCTCCTCGACGTGGGCCAGGAGGCCCTGGGGATCGTGAGCAATGGTGTTGGGCACGATGTCCACTCGGGCGCCGAACAGCGGCGCGGCGAGGAACTGCCAGACCGAAATGTCGAAGCTCTGGGAGGCGGTCTGGGCGATCACGTCGGCCTCGCTCAGTTGCAGGTACGGCACCTTGCTCAGCTGGTTGTTGAGCATGCCGCGCTGCTCCACCATCACGCCCTTGGGCATGCCGGTGGAACCTGAGGTGTAGATCACATACGCGAGGTTGTCCGGTGCGCTGTAGCATCCCGGGTTGCTCTCGGCGTGCCCGGCGGCTTGCAGCTCTTCCCAGACCAGCAGCCGCGGACGGCCGGCGCAGCCGAATTCATCCAGCAGGGCCTGGGCCTGGTCGCGACAGGCCGCGGTGCACACCAGCAGCGGCGTGCGGCTGAGCTCGATGATGCGGCCCAGGCGCTGGCTCGGCAGGCCCGGGTCCAGGGGCAGGTAGCCGGCCCCGGCCTTGAAGCTGCCGATGATCATGCCCAGCAGTTCCAGGCCGCGCTCGGCCAGCAAGGCCACCGGTTGATCAAAGCCCACGCCGTTGGCGATCAAGGCATGCCCGAGGCGGTTGCTGCAGCGGTTCAATTCGGCATAGCTGTAGCGCTGATCCAGGCAACTGGCGGCAATACGTTGCGGATGGGCCGCCACCTGGGCCTCGAACAGCTCCACGTAGCTGCGCTCCAGCGGGTACTCATGGGCGCTCTGGTTGCAGCCGGCCAGCAGGAAGTCCTGCTCCTCTGCGCCCAGCAGCGGCAGCTCGGCCATGTCGCCATGGAAGCCCTGCATCAGGGCCAGCAGCAGGCGCTTGAACTCGCCGAGCATGCGCTCGATGGTCGCCTGTTCGAAGTAGCGCTGGTCATAGGACAGGTGCAGGCCCAGGTCATCCCCCGGGTAGCACACCGCGGTAATCGGGAAGTTGGTGTGGGTACGGCCGGAATCCGAACTGGCGTTCAGGCTCTGGGCACGGTCCAGCACCGAGACTTCCACCGGCGCGTTCTCGAACACGAACAGGCTGTCGAACAGCGGCTGGCCCTTGGGCAGCTCGCTGGTTTCCTGGATCGCCACCAGCGGCAGGTACTCGTATTCACGCAGTTGCATGTTGCTGTCGAGCAAGCCGCTGAGCCACTGGCGCACGCTGCAACGCTCACCGTCCCGGGGCAGCTTGACCCGCAGGGCGATGCTGTTGATGAACAGGCCGACGGTGCGTTGCATCTCCGGCATTTCCACTGGGCGCCCGGCCACGGTGACCCCGAACAATACGTCGCGATCGCCGCTCATGCGCCGCAGCACCAGGGCCCAGGCCGCCTGGGCGAAAGTGTTGATGGTCAGCTGATGCTGCTGCGCCAGCTCGCGCAGTTGCGCACCGTCCCGGGCATCGAGGCGGGTGTAGCAGTCGCCGACGACCATGCCGCCGCTGTCACCGGCGTGTTCGCGCAGGAACGGCCGGTCGCTGGGGATCGGCGTGGTGCGTTCAAAACCTTGAAGGTTCTGCCGCCACCACTGCCGCGCCTCCGACAGGCTCTGGTGCTGCAGCCAGCCGATGTAGTCGCGGTAGCGCGGCGGCACCGACAGCTGCGCCTCGCGGCCTTCACCCAGGGCGGTGTAGATCTCGAAGAAGTCGTTCATCAGCAAGGAGCGGCACCAGGCATCGATGAGGATGTGGTGGTTGCTCATCATGAACCAGTAGCGCGCGGCGCCGACGCGGATCAGCCGCAGGTGGAACGGCGCCTGGCTGAGCAGATCGAAACCGGCTTCGCGTTCCTCTTTGTGCAAGGCTTGCAGCTTGGGTTCCTGCTCGGCCTCGGGTACAGCGCTCCAGTCGAGGAACTCGACAGGGGTGCTGCCTGGCTTGTGGATAACTTGCAGCATGTCTTCGCCGACGTTCCAGCAGAAGGACGCGCGCAGGGCCTCGTGACGCGCCACCACTGCCTGCCAGGCCAGGGCGAAACGCTGCGGGTCCAGCTCGCTGTTGATGCGGTAGCGGTCCTGCATGTAGTAGAGGCCGGTGCCCGGCTCCAGCAGGGTGTGCAACAGCATGCCCTCCTGCATCGGGGTCAGCGGGTAGACGTCCTCGATCTGCGCCGCCGGCACCGGCAGGGCATCGAGCTGGGCCTGGGTCAGGCGCGCCAGGGGGAAGTCCGACGGCGTCAGGCCACCGGCATCGTCCTTCAGGCAATGGGCGATCAGGCTTTGCAACTCGCCGAGGTAGGCGCTGGCTAGTTCGCCGATCAGCTCGGCATCGAAACGTTGGCTGCTGTAGGTCCAGCGCAGCACCAGTTCGCCGCCATAGACCTGGCTGTCGATGCTCAACTCGTTGGGCAACGGCGCTTCAGGTGCGTGGGCCGGGCCGACGGATTCATCCAGCGGGCGCAGCAACGCATCGGCGCCAAAACTCTGATCGAACTGCCCCAGGTAGTTGAAGGTCACCGGTGCCAGCGGCAACGCCGCCAGGGCCTCGCGGCAGCTTTCATCCGCCAGGTAGCGCAGCACGCCATAACCCAGGCCCTTGTGCGGCACGCCGCGCAGTTGTTCCTTGATGGCCTTGATCGAGGCGCCCTGCCCGGCGGCTTCTTCCACCTGCAACGGGGTCAGGCGCAGCGGATAGGCGCTGGTGAACCAGCCCACGGTGCGGGTCAGGTCGATCTCGTCGAACAGCGCTTCGCGGCCGTGGCCTTCCAGTTGCACCAGGGCCGAAGGCTGCCCGCTCCAGCGGCACAGCACCCGGGCCAGGGCGGTCAGCAGCAGGTCGTTGACCTGGGTGCGGTAGGCCGCCGGGGCCTGTTGCAGCAGCTGGCGGGTGCGCTCGGCATCCAGGGTCACGCTGTGGCTGCGGGCCTGCTGATGCTGCTGGCTGCCGGCGGCATTCAGGCCCGGCAGTTGTGCGGCCGGGCCGGCCAGTTGCTGCTGCCACCAGCCGAGTTCTTCACGCAGGGATTCGCTGCCGGCATACGCCTGCAGGCGGCTCGACCAGTCCCGCAGGGCGCTGGTCTTGGCCGGCAGGTTCAGGGCCTGCCCGGCTTGCAGTTGGCGATAGGTGTTCTGCAGGTCTTCCAGCAGCACCCGCCAGGACACGCCGTCCACCACCAGGTGATGGATGGCCAGCAACAAGCGTTGCTCGCCTTCCGGGCCGTCCACCAGCACGGCCCGCAGCAGCGGCCCGTGTTCCAGGTCGAGGCTGCGCTGGGCGTCGGCGAACAGCGCCTCGCAGGTGGCCATGGACGGCACCCGCACTTGCCACAACAACGGGGCGTCGGACAGCGGCAGGTACTCGGCGCGCCACTGGCCGCCGACCTGGTTGAAGCGCAGGCGCAGGGCGTCGTGCTGCTCCACTACCGCCAGCAGCGCCTGCTCCAGCAGTGGGGCATCCAGGGTACTCAGCGGCTCCAGCAACAAGGCTTGGTTCCAGTGCTGGGGCTGGGGAATGGCGCTGTCGAAGAACCAGTGCTGGATCGGCGTCAGCGGCGCTTCGCCACTGAGCTGGCCCTGCTCGGCGCTGATGCGCTGGCTGTGGCTGGCGACCCGCGCCAGGGTCTGCACGGTCTGGTGCTGGAACAGATCACGCGGGGTGAAATGGATTCCCAGCTGGCGAGCGCGGCTAACCACCTGGATCGACAGGATCGAGTCGCCCCCCAGTTCGAAGAAGTTGTCGTTGAGGCCCACTTGCTGCACGTTCAGCACCTCGCCCCAGACCCCGGCCAGGGTCTGCTCCAGGGCGTTGCTCGGCGCCACGTACTGCTGGCGGTTGAGCTCCGGGTCCGGCAATGGCAGGGCCCGACGGTCGAGCTTGCCGTTGGCGGTCAGCGGCATGCTGGCCAGCAGGATCAGGTGGGTCGGCACCATGTAGTCCGGCAGCTGGGTTTTCAACTGCTGCTTGAGGGCTTCACGCAGGTTGGCCTGCTGCACCTCGTTGTGCTCGGCAACCTCGCTGACCAGATAGCCGGCCAGCTGTTTGCCGGCCGGGGTGTCCAGGGCCAGGACCACCGCCTCGCGCACCGCTGGATGATCCAGCAGGCGGGTTTCGATTTCCCCCAGCTCGATGCGGAAGCCGCGAATCTTCACTTGATGGTCGACCCGGCCGATGTACTCCACCTGGCCGTCGGCGCACTGGCGCACCAGGTCGCCGGTGCGGTACAGACGTCCGCCATCAGTGGTGAACGGGTCGGCGACAAAACGCTCGGCGCTCATTCCCGGACGCTGGTGGTAACCCTGGGCCAGGCCGGCGCCGCCGACATACAGCTCGCCCGTGGCGCCTTGCGGCACCAGGGCCAGATCGGCATCGAGGATATAGGCCACCCGGGCCCCGACGATGCTGCCGATGGGCACGCTGGCCACGCCTTCGGCCAACTGCTGCGGCGCCAGGCTGGCCAGGGGCATGACTACGGTTTCGGTGGGGCCGTAGGCGTTGAAGAACAGGCTCGGCTGGAAGGCCGCGCGGATGCGCTGCAGGTGCTCGCCGGTCAGGGCCTCGCCGCCGGTGATGCACATGCGCACCGGCAGGGTCTGCTGCTGGGTCGCCAGATGCTGGGCCAACTGGCTGCCGTAGCTCGGGGTGAAGCCAAGGATGCTGATGTGGTGCTGACGGATCAGCTGGCAGATTTCCTCGGCGTCCCACTGGCCCTGGGCCCGCAGCACCACCTGGGCGCCGCTGAGCAGCGGCACCAGCAGACGCTCGGTGGCGGCGTCGAAGTTGATGGAATAAAAGTGCAGCTCGCAATCGTCCGGGCGCATGCCGAAACGGCGGATCACCGCCTGGCAATGCATGGCGATTTCCCCGTGGGACACCACCACGCCCTTGGGCTGGCCGGTGGAACCGGAGGTGTAGATCAGGTACGCCTGGTGCTGGGGCAGGCTGATGAACGGCAGCTCGCTGGCCGGGTAGTCGGCCAGCAGCGCGCCGTCCTCCTCGAGGCACCAACGACCGACACCCGCCGGCAACTCGCCCAGGGCGGCAAACATCCGCGCATCGCTGAGCAGCAGGCCGATGCCGCTGTCCTCGATCATGTAGTGCAGGCGGTCCAGGGGGTATTCCGGGTCCAGGGGCACGTAGGCGCCACCGGCCTTGAGGATCGCCAGCAGGCCGACGACCATGTCCAGGGAACGCTCCAGGGCCAGGCCGACCCGCACCTGCGGGCCCACACCGCGCTCGCGGAGCATCCAGGCCAGGCGGTTGGCGCGGCTGTCCAGCTCGCTGTAGCTCAGGGTCTGCCCGGCGAAGGTCAGGGCCGGGGCGTCCTTGCGGGCCAGGGCCTGCTCGCTGAACAGATGGTGGATGCACTGGTCCAGGCGTTGCTCGCCGGGCTCCACACTCAAGCTGTCGAGCAGTTGTTGCTGTTCCTCGGCTTGCAGCAACGGCAACTCGCACAGGCGCTGTTGCGGATCATTGAGCAAGGCTTCCAGCAGGTTGCGCCAATGGTCGGCCATGCGTGCAATGCGCGGCTCGTCGAACAGGTCGGTGCTGTAGGTCAGGCAGCAACCCAGGCGCTGATCGAGGTCGGTGACTTCCAGGTTGAGGTCGAACTTGGTGGCCCGGGCATCGTTGACCAGGTACTCGACGGTCATCCCGGCCAGTTGCCGGCTCTGCTGGAACTCCCAGCGCTGGACGTTGCACATCACCTGGAACAGCGGGTTGTAGGCGGTGCTGCGGGGCGGTTGCAGCGCTTCCACCAGATGGTCGAACGGCAGGTCCTGGTGCGACTGGCCCTCGATCACGGTGTGGCGTACCTGCTCCAGCAACTGGCCGACGCTCATCTGCCCGTCAAGCTGGCAACGCAGTACCTGGGTGTTGAGGAAGGCACCGATCAGCCCTTCGCTTTCCGGGCGGATGCGGTTGGCCACCGGTGCGCCGATGCGCAGGTCGGTCTGGCCGCTGTAGCGGTACAGCAGCAGCGACAGCGCCGCGGTCATGGTCATGAACAGGGTCAGGCCGTGCTCGGCATTGAAGGCCCGCACCCGGGCCGCCAGCTGGTCGCTCAAGTCGAAGCGGTACAGCTCGCCCTGGTGGCTTTGCACCGCCGGCCGCGGCCGGTCGCTGGGCAGTTCCAGCAGCGGGTGTTCGCGGCCCAGTTGCCCGGTCCAGTAGTCCAGCTGACGCTGGCGCTCACCGGATTCCAGCCACTGGCGCTGCCACACGCTGTAGTCCAGGTACTGCACCGGCAAGGGTTCCAGGGGCGACTCGCGGTCGTCGAGGAAGGCTTCGTACAGCGCGCCCAATTCGCGGGCGAAGATGTCCATGGCCCAGCCTTCGGTGACGATGTGGTGCAGGGTCAGGACGAAGTAGTGCTCCTGCTCGCCGGCCTTGACCAGGCAGGCGCGCAGCAGCGGACCGGTCTCCAGGTCGAAGGGCTGGTGCGCCTCGCTGTCGGCCAGTTGCTGCAGGCGGCTCTGGCGGGCATCGGCGGCCAGGGCCGAGAAATCCTTCCAGGCCATGCGCAGGCCGGTGTCGGCATGCACCCGTTGCTGGGCCACGCCGTTGACACTGGGAAAGGTGGTGCGCAGGGTTTCATGGCGCAAGATCAGCGCCTGCAGCGCCGCCTCGAAGCGGCCCACGTCCAGCACGCCAGAAAGGCGCGCCATGCCACCGACGTTGTAGGCCGGGCTGTCCGGCTCCATCTGCCAGAGGAACCACATGCGCTGCTGGGAATAGGACAGCGGCACCGGCTGGCTGCGGTCGACCCGGGCAATCGGCGGTTGCTGGTTGCGCGCGCCGGACTCCTGGATCAGCAGCACCTGTTCGGCAAAGGCCCCCAGTTCACTGGCTTCGAACAATGCCCGCAGCGGCAGCTCGACATCGCAGGCCTGGCGGGTGCGGGAAATGATCTGGGTGGCCAGCAGGGAATGCCCGCCCAGGGCGAAGAAGTCGTCCTTGAGGCCGATGCGCGGCTGGCCCAGCACTTCACGCCAGATGGCGGCGATCTGCTGCTCCAGCTCGGTGCTCGGTTCGACGTGCTCGCGCACTTGCCATTGCGGCTCCGGCAGGGCCCGGCGATCCAGCTTGCCACTGGGGCTCAGGGGCATGACGTCCAGGCGCACCAGTTGCGCCGGCACCATGTATTCCGGCAGCTCGGCGGCCAGGGCGGCTTTCAGTCGCTGGTTCTGCGCCTCGGCTTCCTCGTCGTCGGCACTGGCGGTGTAGTAGCCGATCAGTTGCGCGCCGGCCACGGTCTGCCGTACCTGGACCGCAGCCTGGGCCACACCCTCTTGGGCCAACAGGCGGGCTTCGATTTCCTGTGGCTCGACGCGAAAGCCCCGCAGCTTGACCTGCTGGTCGAGGCGCCCGAGGTATTCCAGGGCCCCGTCGGCACACCAGCGCACACGGTCGCCGGTGCGGTACAGGCGCGCGCCCTGCGTGCTCAGCGGATCAAGCACAAAGCGTTCGGCAGTCATGGCCGGGCGGCCCAGGTAACCCCGGGCCAGGCCCAGGCCGCTGATGCACAACTCGCCAGGCACGCCGACCGGCAGCGTGTTGAGCTCGGCATCGAGCACCCGGCACACCACGTTGCCCAGAGGGCGGCCGATGGGCGAACGCTCGCCATCATGGGTGGAGCAGTGCCAGTGGGTGACGTTGATCGCGGTTTCAGTCGGGCCGTAGCGGTTGTGCAGCTGGATGTTGGGCAGTTGCTCCAGCACCCGGTTGCGCAGTTCGGCAGGCAGCGCCTCGCCACCGGAGAACACTCGGCGCAGGCTGTGGCAATCGGCGCTCAACGGCTCCTCGACGAACAGTTGCAACAGCGGCGGCACGAAATGCAGGGTGGTCACCCCGTGCTCCTGCACCAGCTGGGCAATGCGATGAGGGTCGCGGTGCTCGCCAGGGGCGGCGATCAGCAAGCGGCAGCCGGTGATCAGCGGCCAGAAGCACTCCCACACCGACACATCGAAACTGATCGGAGCCTTCTGCATCAGCACGTCATCGGCTTGCAGCTGGTAGCTGTCCTGCATCCACTGCAAACGCTCCACCAGGGCGCTGTGGGTGTTGCCCACGCCCTTGGGCTGGCCGGTGGAGCCGGAGGTGTAGATCACGTACGCCAGGTTGTCGCCATGCAGGTGCAGGCCCGGCGCGTGGCTCGGCCAGCTGTCGAGCTTGAGGCTGTCCATGGCGATGGCGCTGACCCCTTCGGCCTCGGGCAGTTGGGCCAGCAGCTGGGTCTGGGTCAGCAGCAGTTGCACGCCGCTGTCACTGAGCATGTAGGCCAGGCGTTCGGCCGGGTAGTCCGGGTCCAGGGGCACGTAGGCGCCGCCGGCCTTGATGATCGCCAGCAGGCCGATCAGCAGTTGCGGCGAGCGTTCGGCGGCGATGGCCACGCACACGTCCGGGCCCACGCCCTTGTCCCGCAGGTAATGGGCCAGGCGGTTGGCCTGGGCATGCAGTTCGGCAAAGCTCAGCTGACCGCCCTCCCAGACCAGCGCGGTGCGCTCCGGGGTCTGGCGCAGCTGTTCGTGGAGCAGGTACGGCAGCCAGTGTTCGGCAACCGCGCCAGGCGCCACGCCCCACTCCTGCAGCTGTGCCGTTTCGCTCTTGGCCAGCAGCGGCAGATCCCCCAGGGCGCTGTCCGGCTGTTGGCAGGCGTGTTCCAGCAAGCTGACAAAGTGCTGGGCCAAACGCTCGATGGTGCTGGCGTCGAACAGCTCGTCGGCGTAGTCGAAGGCCAGGCTCAGGCGGCCATTGCGATCTTCCTCGCTGTGCAGTTGCAGGTCGAACTTGGCCTCGCGGCTGTGCCACGGCAGCTCTTCGGCCAGCAGGCCGGGCAAGCGGCGCAGGGCGCTGAGGTCACGCTGCTGGTGGTTGAACATGACCTGGAACAGGCCTTGCTCGCGCGCTTCGGGGAAGGCTTCCAGCAACTGTTCGAACGGCAGGTCCTGGTGAGCCTGGGCTCCCAGGGCGGCGGTGCGGGTCTGTTGCAGCCGTTCGGCGAAGGACTGGCGCGAGTCCAGTTGGCCGCGCAGCACCTGGGTGTTGATGAAGAAGCCCAGCAGGCCCTGGGTTTCCAGGCGCGGGCGGTTGGCATTGGGCACGCCGATGCGGATATCGGTGAGCCCGCTGTAGCGGTGCAGCAAGGTCTGGAACGCCGCCAGCAACAGCATGAAGGGCGTGGCCTGCTGGGCCTGGGCGCTCTGGCGCACGGCTTCGCTGAGGCTCGCGCTCAGGCGCAGGCTGTGGCGCGCCGCGCTGTGCTTGAGTTGCGCGGAGCGCGGATGGTCGGTGGCCAGGCTGAGGACCGGTGCCTCATCGGCCAGTTGCTGCTTCCAGTAATCCAACTGGCGCTGGCCCTCGCCCTGGGCCAGCCACTGGCGCTGCCAGCTGCCGTAGTCGGCGTATTGCAGGCTCAGCGGCGCCAGCTCCAGGGCCTGGCCCTGGGCGGCTGCGGCGTAGAGCCGGGAGAATTCGTCGATCAGCACATTCAGCGACCAGCCGTCAGCGATGATGTGATGCAAGGTCAGCAGCAACTGGTGCTCGTCGTCATCCAGGCGCACCAGGGTCGCCCAGTACAGCGGGCCTTGCTCCAGGTCGAACTGGGTGTGGGCTTCATCCTCGCGAATCTGCCGGGCCCGGGCTTCGCGCTCGGTGGCGGGCAGGTCGCTGAGGTCGATGACTTGCAGGTTGAATTCAGCAGCCGGATCCACCTGCTGCAGGGCCTGGCCATCGCGCTCGAAGAAACGCGTGCGCAGGGCTTCATGGCGCTGGAGCAGGTGCTGGAAGCTGGCGCGCAGAGCGTCTTCGTCTAGTTCGCCGCGCAGGCGCAGGCCGCCGGGTATGTTGTAGGCGCTGCTGTGTGGGTCCAGTTGCCAGGTAATCCACAGGCGGTTCTGTGCCAAAGATTGCGGCAGGGCCTGCTGGCGCGACAGCGCATTGATGCTGCCCTGGGCCACGCCGCCGTCCTGCTGCTGACGGGCCACTGCGGCGGTGAAGGCTGCCAGGGTCGGGGCTTCGAACAACAGGCGCAGGCCCAGCTCCAGGCCCAGCGCTTCACGCAGGCGGGCCATCACCTGCGTGGCGGCGATGGAGTTGCCGCCCAGCAGGAAGAAATGATCGTCTCCGGACACCGAGGCGCATTGCAGTTGCTCCTGCCAGATGCCGGCGATCAGGCTTTGCAGTTCGTCGCCAGCAGCCTGATCGGTGCCGGACGGCTCACGGGTGGATGCATCCGGGAACAGCGCGTAGTAATCCAGGCTGCCATCGGCCAGGCGAGTGCGGCAGGCAGAACGCTGCAGCTTGCCGCTGGAGGTCTTCGGCAGCGCGCCGGGGTTGAGCAGCACCACCACACTGGGGGCTTCCTGGCAGGCTTCGGCCACGGCCTGGCGGATGGCCTTGATCAGCGCCTCCGGGGGCAGGATCTTCTGCACGCTGCGGCTGATCTCCGCGGCGATGCCGATGCCTTCCTGGCCCTGGTCGGTGACCGCGAAGGCCGCCACCCGCCCCTTGCGCACCACTTCCACTTCGCGCTCGATGGTCTTTTCGATGTCCTGGGGATACAGGTTGTGCCCGCGCACGATCAGCAGGTCCTTGAGGCGCCCGGTGATGTACAGCTGGCCGTCGCGCATGAAGCCCAGGTCGCCGGTACGCAGCCAGGTACGACCGGCGTGCGGAACGAAAGACTTGGCCGTGGCCTCGGGGTTGCGCCAGTAACCATGGGCAATGCTTGGACCAGCAGCCCAGACTTCGCCGATGCGGTTGTCAGGCAATTCGCTCAGTTGCTGCGGATCCATCACCAGCACCGCGTGCTCCGGCTGACTGAAGCCGCAGCTCATCATCGCGCTACCCGACCCTGGCTCGGCGCGGTTCTGCGCCAGGGCCTGGTCATCCAGGTGCAGCGCCGGGATGCCCTGGCCGCGCACGCCACCGGCGACGAACAAGGTGGCTTCGGCCAGGCCATAGGAGGCCAGGAAGTTGTCCGCGGTAAAACCGCAGGTGTCGAACTTCTCGGCGAAGCGTTCCAGGGTGTCGAGGCGGATCGGCTCGGAACCGGAATAGGCCACGCGCCAGCGGCTCAGGTCGAGGCGTTCCAGGGCTGACTCGCTGACCCGTTCGCTGCACAGGCGATAGGCGAAATCCGGGCCGCCGCTGATGGTGCCGCCGTATTGGCTGATCGCTTCCAGCCAGCGCAGTGGCCGGGCAAGGAAATAGGCCGGCGACATCAGCACGCAGGGCACGCCACTGAAGATCGGCTGCAGCAGGCCGCCGATCAGGCCCATGTCGTGGTACAGCGGCAGCCAGCTGACGATCACGTCATCGGGGTTGATGTCGATACCGAAGCCGCGACGGATTAGCAGTTCGTTGGCCACCAGGTTGCCGTGGCTGACCTGCACGCCCTTGGGCAAGGCGGTGGAACCGGAGGTGTATTGCAGGAAGGCGATGTCGTCGTCCTGCAGGTCCACGGCGCGCCACTGCGCGGCCAGACCGGCGTCCAGGCTGTCCACGTACAACAGCTGCGGCGCGCCCTCGGCCTTGAGCTCGTCCATCTGCAACAGGGAATCGCCGAGCCCGCTGCTGGTCAGCAGCAGGCGCGGCTCGGCGTCGGCGATGATCGAGATCAGGCGCTCCTGGTGATGACGGCGGGTGGACTCCGGTGGATAGGCCGGCACAGCGATCACGCCCGCGTACAGGCAGGCAAAAAACGCCGCGACATAATCCGGGCCACTGGGAAACAACAGCACGGCGCGATCACCCAATGCAGCATTGGCCTGCAAGGCGGCGGCAATGCTACGCGCGCGAAGATCCAGGTCCCGGTAACTCAGGACCACGCTCTGATCCTGCTCTTCGGCAAGAAAGCGCAAGGCCACTTTATCGGGGGTCTGCACCGCCCGGCGTTGCAGGGCTTGGGCCAGGGTGCTGGGGAGTTCGAACGCGTCCGTCATGGGGTTTCCTGCCAGGAGAGTGCATGCAATGGAGATCGGGCCCTGCTCTGCCATAACGTCACTAACTATAGATAAATCAAATAGTTATAAGAACGTCACAGGCATCCGGAGGGCGCCGTGGCCGGGCCTGCTGCCCGGAATCTTTCTCCAATGAGAACGGATGACGTCTTGAAATAATTAGTCCTCATCCTGGCCCTGAAGCCCTGATCCGGCCCATGAACGAGCAGCCGCTCTCAATCTGCACTAACGGAGAGCATTAGTTCTTTTTCTCAATTGACAATCATTATCATTCAGCCTAATTTGTCGCTCGATGTGTAGGACGGATCTGAATTTTCTGTCGTCCCACTTACCTCTTTGCAACAAGGTGATTTCCATGACGGAACAAGTATCCACAAGCAGGTGCGATTCACCGTTACTCCAGGCCTTTGTCGACAACCGCCTGATCCTGGTCAAGATCGCGGCCCGAATTACCGGCTGCCGATCCCGGGCTGAAGATGTGGTTCAGGATGCCTTTTTCCGTCTGCAGTCAGCGCCGCAGATCACCTCCTCGTTCAAGGCTCAGCTCAGCTACCTGTTCCAGATCGTGCGCAACCTGGCCATCGACCACTACCGCAAGCAGGCACTGGAACAGAAGTATTCAGGCACTGAAGAGGAAGGCTTGAATGTGGTCATTCACGGCGCCTCACCTGAAACCTCCCACATGAATTTCTCGACCCTGGAAAACATCGCCGATGCGCTGACCGAGCTGCCCAGCCGCACGCGTTATGCCTTCGAGATGTACCGCCTGCACGGCGTGCCGCAAAAGGACATCGCCAAGGAACTCGGGGTCTCGCCGACCCTGGTGAACTTCATGATCCGCGATGCCCTGGTGCATTGCCGCAAAGTTTCGGGCAACCGTCCCGACACCTTCGCCCGCCGCTGATCAGCGACACCCTGCAACAACCGGCTTGAACGCTGTTCACAGCTCAAGCAGGCCACTCTGGCCAAGTACCCGCAACGCTGCGCGTTTGTGCGACAGATCGAATTCCTGCTGGCAGTACCGACAACGGTCATGAGCAGCACAGGCCGGCGTGTGGGTAAGTGCTTTTGGCCACTCGGTACCCGGCGGGTCCAGATACAGGGCGTGCACTTGCGCCGAGAGCCAGAAGGCCATCCGGTCCTGGTGCGCGGCTGCGACGGCCTGGGGGTCCATGGGCGCCGCTTGCCCCCTGACGCCCAACAGTTCGAACAGCACCTGGCGCGCCGCGCGCCCATCGGCACTGGCGGCCAGGCCGGCCGACAAGGCCTCGACACTCAGCGGATTCACAAGGGACATGGCAAGGCTCACCGTCGGCTAGGCATTCAACCAAGTGACGTGGGCCGGGACGGGAAATTTAGCCCGCTGCCGTGCGGGCAAGTTGAAACCGGCCTCAGGCGCGAGGCACGGCCATGACCACGATGCGGTAGGGGTCGAAGATCTTCAGCAATTGACCGTTGTCCCGCAGCTTTTGCAGGAGCCCGGCGAAGTCCCTGGCACTGATGGGCGACTTGGGGCGGATCAGGGTGAAGTGGTGGTAGACCTGATCGATCCGCTCGGAGATCAGCAACCGGTCGGCGCTCTCGGCATTGCGCGCCAGAAAGTCGCTGAGGTAGGAACGGGTCACCAGGGCGATGTCCGCCCTGCCCCGCAGCACCATCAGCAGGTTGCTGTCGTGGGAATAGGTCAGCGTGGCGTTGTAGGTGTCGGCCAGGTACTTGGGGTCGGCATTGAACTGGGCGAAGGCATAGTGATAGCCGCTGAACAGTGCCAGGCGCTTGCCGGAAAGGTCGCTGAAGTAGTCCTGCTGGCGGCTCGGCTGGCGCTGGGCAACGAAAATCTCTGCATCCTCCAGGCCCATGTCGACACTGGTGTGCTCGATGTTCTGCCAGCCCCAGGCCGGATTTTCAAAGATCGCCAGGTCTACCCGACCTTGTTCGAAATCGCGAAAACGCCGGGGGATCGAGGTCGGTACCAGGACGAACTGGTAGTCGTCCTGGGACTGGTTCAGGGCTTCCACCAGTTGCGGCAGCAAACCGGTATCGGCACCGGTTTCAGGACGCACGGTATAAGGCGGAAAATGCGCCGCGGCGACCCGCACCAGTTGCGCCGAAGAGGCCGGACAGAGCCAAAGTGTTGCCAGCGCCAGCAAGAGCATTCGCAAGGCTGACCGCAGCGGCAGGAACATCAAGGCAACACACCTCGGACAAATGAAAAGGAATGCCGTAAAGCTAGGCGCTTTCAGGCGCTTCGACAATGCAGCGGGTCATATTTACACAGCCGGTCAATGCTCCTTGAGCACCAGCAGCAAGGCCTCTTGTGCCAACTGCTCCAGTGTCAGGCTGCCCTGGGCGCGAAACCAGGTGGTGGTCCAGGACAGGGCGCCGGTCAGGAAGCGCCGGGTGATGAACACATCGCCCTTGATGAACCCGGCATCCTTGGCCTCTCCCAGCACCTGCAGCCAGATCTGCTCGTAGATGTCCCGCAGCGCCAGAACCGCCGCCTGGCCCTCTGGCGAAAGCGAGCGCCACTCGTAGACCAGCACCGCCATGGCTTCGCCACTGCCGCCCATGATCGACTGCAATTCGCAGCGAATCAGTGCCAGCACCCGCTCGCGCACGCTGCCGGCCTCGGCCAGTTCGGCACGCATCAGCGCGGTGTTGTAATGGATGGTCTCCTGCATCACGGCCCGCAGGATGTCGTCCTTGCTCTTGAAGTGATGAAAGATGCTGCCGGATTGAATGCCTACCGCGCCGGCCAGGTCACGCACCGTGGTGCGCTCGTAACCCTTGTTACGAAACAGGTGCGCGGCGGTCTGCAACAGCTTGCCCCGGGCACTCTCGGGGTCGGTCACTTGCCCGCTGGCGATCAGCTCGCGCACGACCTGCAAGGCTTTTTGCTCGTCCACCGGTGTTCTCCTACAGTCACATCGATCAATAGCTGAGCCTAACCCGCAATACCGGCTATGGCGCGCGCAATTTAAGCCCCTCACCGCCACCAAGCAAGCGCTTGGGCAGAAGAATCCATTGGCCCATTTACAAACCAAGCGCTTGCTTGGTAGCCTCCTCGCAGTTCTTTCCTCGAGAGCCCTGTCATGACCAAGACCGTAAGAATCGGCTGCGCCAGCGCCTTCTGGGGCGACACCAGCAGCGCCGCCGGGCAATTGGTAGAAGGCGGCCACCTGGATTACCTGGTGTTCGACTACCTGGCCGAGATCACCTTGTCGATCATGGCCGGGGCCCGCATGAAGGACCCGGCTCAGGGATATGCCACGGACTTCGTCGAGGTGCTCAGGCCCCTGCTGGCGTCGATCCATCAGCAGGGAGTGCGGGTCATCAGCAACGCCGGCGGGGTCAACCCACAGGCCTGTGCCCGCGCGCTACAGGCCGCCTGCGAGCAGGCCGGGGTGCCACTGAAGATCGCCGTGCTGCTGGGGGACGATCTGCAACCGCAGTTCAAGCAACTGAGCGACGGCGCAATCGAGGAGATGTTCAGCGGCGCACCGCTGCCGCCGATGTGCGTCTCGATCAACGCCTACCTCGGTGCCCCCGGCATCGTCGAGGCCCTGCGCCTGGGCGCGGATATCGTGATCACCGGGCGCGGCGTCGACAGCGCCGTGGTCAGCGCCGCCCTGGTGCATGAGTTCGCCTGGTCCTGGCAGGATTACGACCGCCTGGCCCAGGCCGCCCTCGCCGGGCACATCATCGAATGCGGTGCCCAGTGCAGCGGTGGCAACTTCACCGACTGGCGCGAGGTGCCGGACTACGAGCACATAGGTTTTCCCATTGTGGAAGTCGGCGCCGACGGCCACTTCGTCGTCAGCAAGGTCGCGGGAACCGGCGGGCTGATCAGCCCACTGACGGTGGGTGAACAACTGCTGTACGAAATCGGCAACCCACAGGCTTATCTGCTTCCTGATGTGGTGTGCGACTTTTCCCAGGTTGAACTGCATCAACAAGGCCCGAATGCCGTGGGCGTCCAGGGCGCCCGGGGCCTGCCCCCCAGCCACCAGTACAAGGTCAGCGCCACCTACCCGGACGGTTTCCGCTGCACTGCCAGTTGCCTGATGGCCGGCATCGACGCGGTGGCCAAGGCGCGCCGGGTCAGCCAGGCGATCATCGACAAGACCGGCGAAATGTTCACCCAGCGCGGTTGGGGTCCCTACAGCGAAGTGAACATCGAGTTGCTGGGCAGCGAGGCCACCTATGGCCCCCATGGCCGGCGCCAGGACAGCCGCGAAGTAGTGATCAAGCTCGCCGTGCGCCACCCGAACAAGGCCGCCCTGGTGCTGTTTTCCAGGGAGATCGCCCAGGCCGCCACTGGCATGGCCCCGGGGCTGACCGGGATCGTCGGCGGACGGCCGACGGTGTACCCGGTGATTCGCCTGTTCTCCTTCCTGCTGGCCAAGGACGCCTGCCGATTGGAGATCGATTTCGCCGGCCAGCGCCATCCCTGCCCGTTGCCCGCGGAGCACGAGGCGCAGGCCTGCGCCCTGCCCGCTGCGCACCCGCTGCCCACGCCCCAGGGCCGCCCGGATGCTAGCGTGCCCCTGGTGAAACTGGCGGTGGCGCGCTCCGGCGACAAGGGCAACCACAGCAACATCGGCGTGCTGGCGCGCCACCCCGACTACCTGCCCTGGATCGCCGAGGCGCTGACCCCCGAAGTGCTGGTGGACTGGATGGGGCATGTGCTCGACCCCATCCACGGCCGGGTGCAGCGCTGGTACCTGCCGGGCACCCACAGCCTCAACTTCCTGCTGGAAAACGCCCTCGGCGGTGGGGGGGTCGCCAGCCTGCGCATCGACCCGCAGGGCAAGGCCTTCGCCCAGCAGTTGCTGGAAATCCAGATCCCGGTGCCCCAGCGCATCGCCGACGCGGTCAACTAAAGGAGCTGCCGTGGTGTACGACTCGATCTTCAAAGCGCAACTGTTCGCCGGCCAGACCATCCTTGTCACCGGCGGCGGCAGTGGCATCGGCCGCTGCACCGCCCATGAGCTCGCCGCCCTGGGTGCCCAGGTGCTGCTGGTGGGACGCAAGGCGGAAAAACTGCAAAAGGTCGCCGGCGAGATTGCCGAGGACGGCGGCAAGGCCGACTGGCAAGCCTGCGACATTCGCGACGAGGAAGCGGTCAAGGCCCTGGTCGGCCAGTTGATCGAGCGCTTTGGTCCGATTCATGGCCTGGTGAACAACGCCGGCGGCCAATACCCCGCGCCCCTGGCCTCGATCAACCAGAAGGGTTTCGAGACCGTGCTGCGCACCAACCTGGTGGGCGGCTTCCTGATGGCCCGGGAAGTGTTCAACCAATCCATGAGCCGGCACGGCGGCAGCATCGTCAACATGCTCGCCGACATGTGGGGCGGCATGCCCGGCATGGGCCACTCCGGCGCCGCGCGCTCGGGGATGGACAACTTCACCAAGACCGCCGCCTACGAATGGGGCCATGCCGGGGTGCGGGTCAATGCCGTGGCGCCGGGCTGGATCGCTTCCAGCGGCATGGACACCTATGAAGGCGCGTTCAAGGCGGTGATCCCCACCCTGCGCGAGCATGTGCCGCTCAAGCGCATCGGCACCGAGTCGGAGGTCAGCGCGGCCATCGTCTTCCTGCTCAGCCCCGGCGCAGCCTTTATCAGCGGCAGCACCCTGCGCATCGACGGCGCCGCCAGCCTGGGCAGCCGCGCCTGGCCCCTGGGCAAGGCGCGCCACAGCGAGTCGTACAACGGCTTTCACCGCGCCTACCTGCCCGACGTACTCAAGGGCGAGGAATAACCCATGCCGGTGATCCAGTCCCAACTCGACCCCCACAGCCCACAGTTCGCCCAGAATCGCCAGGCCATGCTGGCGGGCCTGCAACAGTTGCAGCACCTGCAGCAGAACCTCCTGGACAAGGCTGCCGAGGCCAAGGCCAAGTTCGACCAGCGCGGGCAGTTGCTGCCCCGGGAACGCCTCAACCTGCTGCTCGATCCGGGCGCGCCCTTTCTCGAACTGGCGGGCCTGGCCGGCTACAAACTGCACGACGACAAGGACGGCAGCCAGGCCGGCGGCGGCCTGATCGCCGGCATCGGTTACGTGTGCGGGGTGCGCATGCTGGTGGTGGCCAACAACAGCGCGATCAAGGGCGGGACCATCTCCCCCAGCGGCCTGAAAAAATCCCTGCGCCTGCAGCAGATCGCCATGGAGAACAAGCTGCCAGCGGTGACCCTGGCGGAAAGCGGCGGGGCCAACCTCAACTACGCCGCGGAAATTTTCGTCGAGGGGGCACGCAGTTTCGCCAACCAGGCGCGGATGTCGGCCATGGGCCTGCCACAGATCACGGTGGTCCACGGTTCGGCCACCGCCGGCGGCGCCTATCAGCCCGGGCTCTCGGACTACGTGGTGGTGGTGCGTGGCAAGGCCAAGCTGTTCCTTGCCGGGCCGCCGCTGCTCAAGGCCGCCACCGGTGAGGTGGCCACCGATGAAGAACTGGGGGGCGCCGAAATGCACGCCCAGGTGGCCGGCACCGCCGAGTACCTGGCAGAGAACGACGCCGACGGCATCCGCATCGTCCGCGAGATCGTCAGCCTGTTGCCATGGAACGCGCAGCTGCCGGTGCAACCGCCGCGGTCCTGGAACGAACCGCTGTACCCCATCGACGAGTTGCTGGGACTGATTCCCGACGACCCGAAAAAACCCTACGACGCTCGGGAAATCGTCGCCCGCCTGGCGGACGGCTCGCAGTTCCTGGAGTTCAAGGGCGAGTTCGACGCGCAAACCCTCTGCGGTCACTTGCAGATCCAGGGCCGAGCCTGTGGCTTTATCGGCAACAACGGCCCGATCACTCCCCAGGGCGCAAGCAAGGCCGCGCAGTTCATCCAGCTGTGCGATCAGAGCCGCACCCCGCTGCTGTTCTTCCACAACACCACCGGGTTCATGGTGGGCACCGAATCGGAGCAGCAAGGGGTGATCAAGCACGGGGCGAAGCTGATCCAGGCGGTGGCCAATGCCCGGGTGCCGAAGCTGACCATCGTCGTCGGCGGCTCCTACGGGGCCGGCAACTACGCAATGTGCGGCCGAGGCCTGGACCCGCGCTTCATCTTCGCCTGGCCCAACAGCCGCACCGCAGTGATGGGCGGCGCCCAGGCTGGCAAGGTGCTGCGCATCGTCACCGAAGCCAAGCATGCGAAGAACGGCCAGGAGGCCGATCCGAAGATGCTCGACATGCTGGAGCAAGTCACCGCGCAGAAGCTCGACAGCCAGTCCACCGCCCTGTACGGCAGTGCCAACCTGTGGGACGACGGGCTGATCGATCCGCGGGACACCCGCACCCTGCTCGGTTACCTGCTGGACATCTGCCACGAGGCCGAGCAGCGCACCTTGCAGCCCAACAGTTTCGGCGTGGCGCGTTTTTGACAGGGATTTACGCGGTCTGACCCAACTTCAGGAGAACAATAATGATCTTCACCCAGGAACACGAAGAACTGCGGCGCACGGTGCGCAATTTTGTCGACCGCGAAATCAACCCCCACGTCGAAGAATGGGAGAAAGCCGGGCGCTTCCCGATTCACGAGATTTTCCGCAAGGCCGGCGACCTCGGGCTGCTGGGCATCTCCAAGCCGGAAAAATTCGGCGGCATGGGCCTGGACTACAGCTATTCCATCGTCGCCGCCGAGGAATTCGGCACCATCCATTGCGGTGGCATTCCGATGTCCATCGGCGTGCAGACCGACATGTGCACCCCGGCCCTGGCGCGCTTCGGCTCCGATGAGCTGCGCGACGAGTTCCTGCGCCCGGCCATCAGCGGCGAGCAGGTCGGCTGCATCGGCGTCTCCGAAGTCGGTGCCGGCTCCGACGTCGCCGGGCTCAAGACCCACGCCCGCAAGGACGGCGACGACTACGTGATCAACGGCAGCAAGATGTGGATCACCAACTCCCCCAGCGCCGACTTCATCTGCCTCCTGGCCAACACCTCGGACGACAAGCCCCACGTCAACAAGTCGCTGATCATGGTGCCGATGAACACCCCCGGCATCAGCCTCAGCTCGCACCTGGACAAGCTCGGCATGCGCAGCTCGGAAACTGCCCAGGTGTTTTTCGACAACGTGCGGGTGCCCCAGCGCAACCGCATCGGCCACGAAGGCGCCGGCTTCATGATGCAGATGCTGCAGTTCCAGGAGGAGCGGCTGTTCGGCGCGGCCAACATGATCAAGGGCCTGGAGTACTGCGTCGACAGCACCATCGAGTACTGCAAGGAGCGCCGGACCTTCGGCAACCCGCTGATCGACAACCAGGTGATCCACTTCCGCCTGGCTGAACTGTCCACCGAAATCGAGTGCCTGCGGGCCCTGGTGTACCAGGCCACCGAACAGTATGTGCGGGGCCAGGATGTGACCCGCCTGGCCTCGATGGCCAAGCTCAAGGCCGGGCGCCTGGGCCGCGAGGTCAGCGACAGCTGCCTGCAGTACTGGGGCGGCATGGGCTTCATGTGGGACAACCCGGTGGCCCGGGCCTACCGCGACGTGCGCCTGGTGTCCATCGGCGGCGGCGCCGACGAGATCATGCTGGGGATCATCTGCAAGCTCATGGGCATTCTGCCGGGGAAGAAAAAATGATCAGCCTGCCCTCCTGCGAAACCCTGCTGCTGGAAGCCGCCGATGGCGTCCTGCGCATTACCCTGAACCGGCCCGACAGCCGCAACGCCATGAGCCTGCAGATGGTCGGCGAGCTGCGGGCAGTATTCGCTGCCGTACGCGATCAGCGCCGCCTGCGGGCGGTGCTGATCAGCGGCAGCGGCGGGCACTTCTGCGCCGGTGGCGATATCAAGGACATGGCCGCCGCCCGGGCCCATGGCAGCAGTGCCCATCGCACGCTGAACCGGGCTTTCGGTACCTTGCTGGAAGAGGCGCAACGCTTGCCCCAGGTGCTGATCTGCGTGCTTCAGGGCGCGGTCCTGGGTGGCGGTTTCGGCCTGGCCTGCGTCAGCGATATCGCCATCAGTGACGCCCAGGCCCAATTCGGCCTGCCGGAAACCAGCCTTGGCCTGCTGCCCGCGCAGATCGCCCCGTTCGTGGTCCAGCGCATCGGCCTGACCCAGGCCCGGCGCCTGGCCCTGACCTCCGTGCGTTTCGATGGCCACGAAGCCGAGCGCCTGGGACTGGTGCACTTCGTCGAACACGGCGCGCCAGCCCTGGAGGAACGCCTGCAGCAGCAACTGGCCCAAGTGCTGCGCTGCGCACCCGGAGCCAACGCTGCCACCAAGGCCCTGCTCCTGGCCAGCGTCGAACAGCCCCTGGGGCCCTTGCTCGACCAGGCCGCCGAAGACTTCGCCAATGCGGTCACCGCAGAGGAAGGCATCGAGGGCACCCTGGCGTTCGTGCAAAAACGCAAGCCGGCCTGGGCCGGTTGACGCCTGCCAGCGGCCCATGCCCGCGTCGCCATCACACCGATTTCAGGGAGCCATCGATGCCCGCCTTCACCAAGATCCTGATTGCCAACCGTGGCGAAATCGCCTGCCGCATCCAGCGTACCGCCCAGGCCCTGGGCTATCGCACCGTGGCGGTGTTCAGCGACGCCGACGCCGATGCCCCGCATGTGCAGATGGCCGACGAAGCCGTGCACATCGGCCCCTCGGCAGTGCAACAGTCCTACCTCAACAGCGCGGCGCTCCTCGACGCAGCCCGGCGCAGCGGCGCCGATGCGATTCACCCGGGGTACGGCTTTCTTTCGGAAAACGCCGAGTTCGCCGCGGCCTGTGACAGCGCCGGCCTGGTGTTCATCGGCCCCAGCGCCGCGGCCATCGAATTGATGGGCAGCAAGCGTCGCTCCAAGCTCGCCATGCTCGAAGCCGGCGTGCCCTGCATCCAGGGCTACCAGGGCGAAGCGCAGGATGATCTCACCCTGCAGCGCGAGGCACAGCGCATCGGCTACCCGTTGATGATCAAGGCCAGCGCCGGGGGCGGTGGACGCGGTATGCGCCTGGTGCATCAACCGGAGCAACTGCTGGAGCACATCCGCACGGCACGCTCCGAAGCCCTGCATGCCTTCGGCAGTGATGAGCTGATCCTGGAACAGGCGCTGATCGAGCCGCGGCATGTGGAAATGCAAGTGTTCGGCGACCAGCATGGGCAACTGATCTACCTGGGTGAACGGGACTGCTCGATCCAGCGCCGACACCAGAAGGTCATCGAAGAGGCGCCCTGCCCGGTGATGACCGAGGCACTGCGCCAGGCCATGGGCGAGTCCGCCCTCAAGGCCGGACGCGCGGTGGATTATGTCGGCGCCGGCACCGTGGAGTTCCTGCTGGACGCCCGTGGGCAATTCTATTTCCTGGAGATGAACACTCGCCTGCAGGTGGAACACCCGGTCACCGAATTGATCACGGGCCTGGACCTGGTGGCCCTGCAACTGCAGGTGGCGGCCGGCGAACCCTTGCCGCTGTCCCAGGAGCAGGTCGTGCTCAGAGGCCACGCCATCGAGGTGCGCCTGTATGCCGAGGACCCGGCGCAGAACTTCCTGCCACAGACCGGCCAGGTGCTGCGCTGGGAGCCCGCGCCCGGCGTGCGTACCGACCACGGCCTGCAGGAGGGCCAGTGGATCAGCCCGTTCTACGACCCGATGCTGGGCAAGCTGATCGCCCACGGTGCCACCCGCGAAGAGGCACGACGCAAGCTGCTGCGCGGGGTCGAGGACTGTGTGCTGCTGGGCCTTGAGAGCAACCGCCGGCTCCTGGCCAACCTGCTCAGGCATCCGCTGTTCGCCAGCGGCCAATTCAGCACCGCCTTCATCGCCGAACATTTCGCCGATGATCCGAGCCTGCACCCCCGGGTCCCCAGTGCCGAGGAGCTGGCCATCGCCGCTGCGCTCTTCTATCACCATAGCGCCAGCGCTCACGGCTCGACCCTACGCGGCTGGCGCAACCCGGCCAGCGTGCCGCTGGATTACCGCCTCGGCCTGAATGAGCAGCTGTGGTCACTGCAACTGAGCACTCAGGCATCGGGCCGGTTGCGGGTGCAGCAGGCCGAACAAGGCTTCGATCTCAAGGTACTGGGGGCCGACGGTCGCCGGGCCACGCTGGAGATCAATGGGCTTCGCCGGCACTACGCCTATCAACTGAAGGCCAGAGAGTTGTGGCTGAACAGCGCCAACGGCAGCCTGCACCTAGAGGACCGCACCCATGCCCCGGTACTGGGGCAGCAGGGAGTTCACAGCGGCACCCTCAAGGCGCCCATGGACGGGGCGATTGTCGACGTGCTGGTGAGCGAGGGCATGCGCGTCAGCAAGGGCCAGCTGTTGCTGGTGCTGGAAGCGATGAAGATGGAACACCCGCTCAAGGCCGGGATCGATGGGGTGATCACCCGGGTCCAGGTCAACCTGGGCGACCAGGTGAAGAACCGACAGATACTCGTGGAAGTGGAATAACCCGGCGCCAGGGCCCGATCGAACGAGCGGTTCCCCGAAGGAGCAGCTATATAGAAGTGCGGTGAGCCGACCGTTCCGGCCGGCGCCTGGCAGCAGGAGTATGAAGATGCGCTACAGCCCGGAACAGGCCCATCGGTTGGCACAGCGCCTGGCCGTGCGGGCCGGAGCCAGCCTTGCAGTGGCCGACTCATTGGCCGCCGCCACGGTAGCCGCCGAGCTCGCGGGGCGGCCGGCGCTGGGCTTCTGTCATCTGCTGGACTACCTCGGGGCCTTGCGCTGTGGACGAATCGCCGCCACGGTCGAGCCGCGCCTGGAGTTCCCGGCGCCGGCCCTGATTCGCCTGGACGCCCTCGGCGGTATCGCCCAACTGGGGTTCGACCGGGCCTTCGATGAACTGTGCCATCGCGCCAACCACTACGGCATCAGCCTGCTGGCCCAGCACAACAGCTATACCGCAGGCGAGCTCGGCTACTACACCCGACGCCTGGCCAATGCCGGGCTGGTGTGTTTTGCCGCCACCAACGGTCCGGCCCTGATGGGCACCGGCCATTGCCGGGAGGCGGTGTACTGCACCAACCCGCTGTCCTTTGCCGCTCCGGTCAGCGGCGACTCTGCGCTGGTGATCGACCAGGCCTCCAGCGCCACGGCTTTCGTCAACCTGCGCCAGGCCGCCGAGGATGGCACGCCGATTCCTCCCGACTGGGCGCTGGACCGCCACGGCCGCCCGACCACCGATGCCCGTGAAGCGATCAATGGCCTGCTGCTGGCCTTCGGCGGCGCGCGCGGGGCAAATATCGCGCTGATGGTCGAAGTGCTGGCTGCCGGATTGACCGGTGCCCACTGGTCGCTGGACGCCCCCTCCTTCACCGATGGCAGCCAGAGCCCCGGCGCCGGGTTGTTGATCATCGCCCTGCAGCCGCAGTTGCTGGCGCAGGACTTCACCACACGCCTGGGCGAGCAGTTGCAGCGCCTGGCGGAAAAAGGCATTCATGTGCCCGGCCGGCAAGCTGGCAGCCCCGACATCGAGTTGGCCGACACCCTGCTCAATGAGCTGGAAAGCGCCTCCCATGACCCTGCCTGAGCCGTCCGCGCCATTCCATGCCTGGCGTGACGCCAGCTCGGTGGCCTCAGCCTTGCGCTCCCCTGGCCAACCTCGCTGACCGGGACCCGGCATTTTTCCGCGACCGGCGCCGAAGCAGGCCAGCCAACAAACCTCGACAGCCCCTAGGCGGATGCCTCGGCTTTGGCTACGCTCAAGCCTCATCAGGATGTCGAAGGCTGGAATTTGTGATGCCCCACTGGCTGGTAATAGATCTGGAAGCCACGACGGATGAAGGGGGCTGGCCGTTGAGCGAGATGGAAATCATTGAAATCGGCGCCACCCTGGTCAACCGCCAGGGCCGAGAACAAGACCACTTCCAGCGTTTCGTCCGACCCTTGCGCCGCCCCATGCTGACACCGTTCTGCCGCGAACTGACCCACATCACTCAGGCCAACATCGACAGCGCGGCTCCCCTGAGCGAGGTCTGGGCGCTGTTCGAACGCTGGCTGGGCCAGCATCAGCCACGCCTGGAAGGCTGGGCCAGCTGGGGTGACTACGACCGCCGGCAACTGCAACTGGAATGGCACAACCAGCAGTTGCACAGCCTGCTCAACGATGTCCCGCACATGAACCTCAAGCAGCGCTTCGCCAAGGCCCGGCGCCTGGAGCGGCCCCTGGGCCTGAACGCCGCGCTGCAACTGGCCGGCATGCAGTTCAATGGGCAACAGCATCGGGCCCTGGAGGATGCGCGCAATACGGCGCGCTTATTACCGTTGATTCTTCCCGGTTGATCTACGCCAGTAGCAGGTGACGGCCATTTGGGCCTTGTGCATACTGGCCGACCTTTTTGACCCTTTCTTGAGGAATCGCCCATGTTTAAAGTCAACGAGTACTTCGACGGCACCGTCAAGTCGATTGCCTTCGGCACGGCCGAAGGCCCGGCCACCATTGGCGTCATGGCCCCGGGCGAATACGAATTCGGTACGGCGCAGCGGGAAATCATGCACGTGGTCTCCGGCGCGCTGACCGTCAAGCTGCCCGACAGCGCCGACTGGGAAACCTTTCCTGCCGGCAGCCAGTTCAATGTGCCAGCCAACAGCAAGTTCCAGCTCAAGGTCGCCGTGGACACCGCCTACCTGTGCGAGTACCGCGGCTGATCGAGCCGCTGCCTGAGCATCAAAAAAAATGCCCGCCTCCAAGGAGACGGGCATTTTTCATGGTGGCATCAGGGTCATTCAAGGACCGTCACCGCCATCCCCACCTGCAAGCGGCCCGCCGTATCGTTGACCAGGTTCTGGCCGAACATCGCACCGTCCTCCCGGCCCCGGTATTTCTGCAGGGTCGCCAGGGGCTCGCGATCGGCACTGCGCTCGCCGGTCTGCGGGTCGATGGTGGTGAGGATACAGCGCGAGCATGACTTGACCAGGCGAAACTCGACCTCGCCGATGCGGATCCGCTTCCAGCCGTCCTCGGCAAAGGCCCCGCTGCCCTCGATCACCAGGTTGGGCCGAAAGCGCAGCATTTCCAGGGGCCGTCCGACCCGACTCGACAGGTCTTCAAGGGAGGCCTGGCCAATCAGCAGCAACGGAAAACCATCAGCGAACGCCACCTGGTCATCGTCCTTGCCGTAGCCAGCGGCGGTGGTCCGGGCCCGCTCCAGGGGCACATGCACCAGGCGGGTCGGCTTGCCGATGAAGCGGCTCACCCATTCTCCTGCCTCATCGCCGGCATCAGGCACCCGCAGGGTGTCTTGCCAGATGGTCACGCCACGCAAAGGGGCATCGCTAGCCGGTAGCGGCACATCAAGGGCATTGAAGCCGGAAGCCTCAAGAGTCAGGCCACCCTGGTCATTCCACAGGGCTGATAACTGGCTCATTCGCGCCACGGCGCGCTGGGTCAGAAAGCGCCCGCTGGCCTCATCCACCAGCATCCAGCGGCGATCCCCTTCCAGCCCGAGCTTGTCCAGGCTGATCTGTTGCAGGGTTTCGCCCCGGGCGGATTTCAACGGGTATCGATAAAGCGCGCTAAGACGCATGTCCAGCTCCCTGTGTGGGCAAAGCGCTCACCCTATACCAGGGCTCCGATGAAACAAAGGAGCACGATCGGCGTCGGGCATGCGCAGCACTCAGGCACCGACTTCATCGAGCATCAGGCGCTGGCGGACCACGTCCACCAGTTTGTCCGGCTGGAATTTGGAGAGGAAGTTGTCGCAACCGACTTTCTTCACCATGGATTCGTTGAAGCTGCCGGACAGCGACGTGTGCAGGACCACATAGAGCCCGCGCAGGCGTGGGTCGTTGCGGATCTCGGTGGTCAGGCGGTAGCCGTCCATTTCCGGCATTTCCGCGTCGGTGAACACCATCAGCAGCTTGTCGGTCATCTCGACCCCGGTATCGGCCCAGGCCTTGAGCATGTTCAGGGCCTTGAGGCCATCGCTGGCGATGTGCATCTTCACCCCCAACTGGCCCAGGGTGTCGCGCAATTGCGAGAGCGCCACGTTGGAGTCGTCCACCAGCAGCACCTCACGGCCGCGGGCACGCTCCAGGACCGGGTCCTCGAGTTTTTCCCGGGAGACCTTGGCGTTGTAGGGAACGATTTCCGCCAGCACCTTCTCCACGTCGATGATTTCCACCAACTGGTCATCGACCTTGCTGATCGCCGTCAAGTAATGCTGGCGCCCGGCGCTGGTGGGCGGCGGCATGATGGCTTCCCAGTTCATGTTGACGATGCGGTCCACGCCGCCGACCAGGAACGCCTGCACCGAGCGGTTGTACTCGGTGACGATGATGGTGCTGTTGGGCCCCGGAATCAGCGGGCGCATGCCGATGGCCTGGGACAGGTCGATGACCGGCAGGGTCTGGCCACGCAGGTTGACCACGCCACAGACGAACGGGTGGCGCTGGGGCATCAGGGTCAGTTTCGGCAGTTGCAGGACTTCCTGGACCTTGAACACGTTGATCGCGAACAACTGTCGACCGGCCAGGCGGAACATGAGGATTTCCAGGCGATTCTCACCCACCAGCTGGGTGCGTTGATCTACCGTGTCGAGAATGCCGGCCATTAATGACTCCTGGGCTTGTTCTGATGAATTCACTAAAGACTGATATCGGCCGGATGCGCCGTATCTTGACCCGCATGCAAATTGCCACACGATGCCATTGATGTCACATTAACATCATGGTTTACTGACGCGGTCAATTCAGCAGCACTACCCTGCGACGGCGAGACCTCTATCTCGGCGCTAAGTTCCTGCGCCTAGGGGATTCCCCTATCAACAATCAGGACCAGCCTGATATTCGCAATATCCAATAGCCATTAATGTGACGCCATTCTCATTGCATGAATGGAGTCAGGCTTTTGTTTTTGATCGCAGAAAGGTGGCCCAGCACCCTTTCAAGCCTAAACCCCCACGCCCCTCAAGCCCCGGCACATGCGCTTCGCCGTGCTGCAGCCGACACGTGGGCAGCGTTCGAAAACAATCCAAATCAGCTTTCGCGACAGCCTGCGGCCGCTGCAAAGAAAACAGATTTATCCTATATCCAATTGCAAAAATCGCGCTTTACCTTAAACCCGTTCAGCCAACGCCCTATCCCCCCATCGGACACGACGTCATGGAGATAAGCATGCTAGAGGACGGCCACAAGTGCGTTACCCCCCTGCCCGAGTTCTTGCTTGAAGCCCAGACGCTGCTCGCCAAATCAGAGGACTGCCTGAATCATCTGCATCTGATCAGGAATGACGAGGAAGCCATCAACTGCCTGCTCAACACCCTGCTACGCCTGGCTCAGGCCGCAGCCCACAGCGCTATCCAGCCGGTGTCCGAGTTCTCCCTGCGCATCCATGTCCTGCTCAAACGCCCTGAGCACCCGCTGGACCTCAACGACACCCTCCTCGATGCACTGAAAAGCTGCCTGACACTGATGGCCTGGCAACTGGAACTGATCGACCCGCAAAACGGACAGCTCAATCTGGATGACACCGAGCAGGTCATGCTGATCGAAGAGCTGGCAGGCCAGGTGGCACAGAACTGCACCTGCGCATACCCCTCCTGCAATCATTAGAAGTTGTAACTCCCCCTGCCAGGTGACAGATAACAACTCCGGTCAATCAGTGAAAAATCAATAAGCAACTGGGCCGGCGGGCAAGCCTTCGGTCGTTATTGAATATTTCATACCCAAGAGCGACATCACCGAGCAAAGCCCCCCTAACTTCGACCCTGCCCGGGACATGCAGTTACAAAACATGCAGCCCCGTGAAGCCCGGATTAATAGCGCTTTCCACGGCCATCCAGGGCTGGATAGAGCGCACAGGACTCATGTGTCGCGGGCCCATATTCCTGACTCTAAAGACATATATACCTGTGCGTATAAACGCGACCAACGGTATCTTCGGTGGTATTATGCCGCGCATAAACGGACACACTTAATGGCACATTGATTTCAATGTCGGCAATCACTACCCGCCACTACAAGATAGGCCGAGAGTATTGATTGAAACCGGGCATTCAAAATACAGCGTTACTCAAACAAGCCCCGTCATCCACGTTGGACCGGGCTCTTCGCAGCGAACATTCATTGGCTCCATCCGCTATGTACGCCAGCCTCAAGTCATTCTTCACTTGGCCTCCCTCCCGTGATCATCTTCGCTGGCTCAGCCTCTTGCTGTGCTCCTGCTCGGCATTGGCCACGGTGTGGGTCTATTGCCAGGGCCACCCCCTGCCCCTGGCACTGCTGGCCCTCAATGTAGCGGCCCTGGCCTGCATCTGGATGCAATACGGCTCTTCGCGCAAGTCCATCCGGTTTCTGCCCCAGGAGCTCGCCGAGCGTCTGCTGGAAGTCAAAGAAAATGAACGCCACCGCCTCAGTCGCGAACTTCACGATGACATCGGCCAGTTGCTGACCGCAGCCAAGCTGCAGACCGACTGGCTCAAGCGGCGCCTGCCGGATGACCTGCAGGAACACTGCACGGTGCTCGGCACCACCCTGGAAGAAACCCTGGCCAAGGTGCGTGACGTCTCCGCCATTCTTCATCCCCGGCAACTGGCCAGTCTCGGACTGGAAGCCAGCCTGCGCGCCCATCTGCTCAAGACTCTGGAGAACACCTCGGTGCACTGGAGCCTGGAATGCCGCCAGCGCCTGGCGGGAATCCCGGAGGAAATGGCCGTCGCCGCATTTCGCATCACCCAGGAAGCGGTGACCAACATGCTGCGCCACGCCCAGGCAAAGAACCTGCTGGTACGCGTACAACGCCTGCCGGAAGGGCTTTCCCTGTTCATCAGCGATGACGGCCTGGGATTTGCCCCGGCCAGCAACCCTGGCGCCCAGGGTCAGCGCGGCATGGCCGGCATGCAGGAACGTATCAGCCAGCTGGGGGGCACCCTCACGGTCACCAGCGAGGCCGACCACGGCACCCAGATCGAAGCACTCTTTCCCTGGGCCCCTCGCACCCTGGAGCGGGCCAGTACGAATAAGGTTTTACATTGACCTGTAATTTACTCTTGGTGGATGACCACTCGCTCATCCGGGCTGGCGTGCGCGCCCTGGTCATGGACATTCCCGGATACGCGGTGATCGGTGAGGCCGATGACGGTGCTCACCTACTGGACATGGTCGAGGAGCTGCAGCCGGACATCATCCTCCTGGACCTGTCGATGAAGCGCACCGGCGGCCTCGATGCCCTGCGTCAGCTCAAGGCGCTGCACCCGCAGAGCAAGGTGCTGATTCTCTCCATGCACACCGACCCGAACCTGATCATGCAGGCCCTGGAGTCTGGCGCCCACGGCTACCTGCTCAAGGACACCACTGCCACCGAACTCGAACACGCACTTGAAGCGCTGCGCAACAACGAGCGCTACCTGAGCCCGGCCATCGCTCACACGGTGATCAACCAGGCCCTGACCCGGGCCCAGAAAAGCCAGCCGCAGCCCGTGGAGAACCACAACCTGACCGGCCGCCAGCTGGAAATCCTGCGCCTGATCGTCCGCGGCAAATCCACCCGGGAGATCGCCCTGGGACTGGGCCTGAGCATCAAGACCGTGGAAACCCACCGCTCACAGATCATGAAGCGCCTGCAGATATTCGATGTGGCCGGGCTGGTGCTGTTCGCCGTGCGCGAGCGCATCATCAGCCTCGACGACTGACTCAGCGCCCCCCGCCGAGCAAGGGCGAATCCGCCGGCAGATGCACCTGCAAGGCCGCCGGGCGCGCACTGAAGCGCAGCCTGTCGCCCTGCAGCGGCTCGCCATCGAGGTTGATATCCAGCCCTCGCGATGCCTTGATCTCGACCCAGGGCAAACGCGCCCGGACAAACAGATTGTCGATCCCCAGCCCCCCCGCCAGCAGGTTTTTCAGGGTGCCCACCAGTTCCTGGGGCGCCGGCAGGATGCTGATATCGAGCAAGCCATCATCGGCCAGGGCCCCCGGGCACAACTCATGCCCTCCCCCGGCTTGTCGACCGTTGCCGATGCCCAAGGCCAGCAGTTCGCCTCGCCAGTGGAAGTCCGGCCCCTGCAACTCACCGTAGGCGGCACTCAGTTCCGCGAAACGCGACAGCCCGGTGAACAGATAGGCCGCGCCCCCCAGGACTTTCTTCAGGTCCTCCGAGGTATTGGCTGTGACCTGGCTGCCAAAACCGCCGGTGGCCATGTTGAGAAACATCTGCCCGTCGACCTCTCCAAGGTCGATTGCCCGCGCCGGTACATCCAGCAGGTCAAGGGCTGCAGCGGGCTCCAGGGGCACGCCGGCGGCCCGGGCAAAGTCATTGGCAGTGCCCAGCGGCAGCAGCACCAGGCTGGCCGGGGCCGCAGCATTGGCCAGGGCCTCGGCAATGTCACGCAATGTACCGTCGCCCCCTCCGGCAATCAGCTGGGTATGGCCGGCAGCCAGGGCTTCAGCCACCAGGCGCTGGGCGTCCCCTGCCTCCCAGGTCAGGCGTACCGCCAACTCCCAGCCGGCCGCACGCTTGGCCTCGACCGCGGCGCGCACCTCCTCGTTGAGGGCCTGTTTACCGTGCAGTATCAATAGCGCCTTGCGCTTACTCATCAGCCATGACTCCCCTGTGTGACTGCATCAAGGATGTTGACCTTGCAGGGTAGGGAAAAAGTCTGTGGTCACGCTTTATTTTTTTCCGAAGCCGGTCTGGCCCACCCTCCCGAGCAATTGCAGGGGGCTGCGGGGCACTGAAAATTTTCTTCTGTCGGTTGGCCAGCGTTCGATTAGCCAGCCGCTGTTTCATGAGCTTTACTCAGCCAAGTCGTTTGGATGAGGAAGTGCAGGCCAGCGCGCTGGCCGACGCAGGGGAGCCTCTTGAGTAGGCACAAGTCCCTGCTTTCCCAGTGAATGCCAGCCACGCCAGGGAAGGAGTCGACGTGGTTTTATTCGGTGTCGGGAACGGACAAAGTGAAGGAATGGTTACGAACTTCCTCGCGGTCTTTCCAGTCAACCGGTGTGCCTTGGATCGAGGGATTTTGATCTTATGCGGTTGCAACCTGTAGACAGCCTGTTACTGACCCGACCCAGCATGGTCGAGTACTTCCTCCTTGGCATCCGCCTGGTCCATGGAATGACCGCGATCCTTCCCGGATTGCTGCTGGTCCTGCTGTCGAACAACCACCTGGGGCAGTTGAAAAGCGACCTGCCTACCCTGTTGTTCTTCGGTGTCATCAGCGTCCTGATCTTCCAGGCCCTGGGGGTCTATGCCGAGTCGATATTCAGCAACAAGCTGCGCTTCCAGCTGACCCTGTTTGCCTGGGCATCGTCCTTCTGCGTATTGCTGTTCATGCATCACTCGATGCAGATATTCAGCGATATCAGCAATCCCGAGCTGCTGGCCTGGTTCATCGGCAGTTTCCTGCTGTTCGGCATCGAGCGCCTGATTCTCCTGACCCTGTTCCAGCAACTGATGCAACGCGGGGTGTTTCTGCAGAACGCCGTGATCCTCGGCGCCACGGAAAACGGCCAGCGCCTGGCCGAGTACCTGGCGCAGCACCAGGACATTCGTTCCGGGGTCATCGGCTTCATCGATGACCGCATCGGCCGCTTGCCCAAGACCCTGTGCAATCTGCCGCTGCTGGGCAACTCCAATGACCTGGAGCAGTTGATTCGCGGGGAAAAGGTCACCCAAGTCCTGGTGGCGCTGCCCTGGTCCGCGGAAAACCGCATGGCCTACGTGATTCGCGAGCTGCGCCGGCTGCCGGTGAACGTGCTGCTGGTACCTGACATGGTGGCATTCAGGCACGCCCACAACCGCATCACCGAAGTCGCCAACCTGCCGATGTTCAACGCCTCCGAAGTGCCTCTTCGAGGCTGGTCGCCATTTTTCAAGCGACTGGAAGACATGGTGCTGTCCAGCGTCGCCCTGATCCTGCTGTCGCCGGTGATGCTGGCGGTGGCCCTGGCGATCAAGCTCGACTCTTCCGGCCCGGTGCTGTTCAAGCAGAAGCGCTACGGCTACAACAACCGGCTGATCGAGGTCTACAAGTTCCGCTCGATGCACCAGCACCTGAGCGACGCCAACGCCGAGAAACAGACCACCCGCGGCGACCCGCGCATCACCCGGGTCGGACGCTTCATCCGCAAGACCAGCCTCGACGAACTGCCCCAATTGTTCAACGTCCTGGGCGGCAGCATGTCCATGGTCGGCCCGCGCCCCCATGCCACGGCAACCAAGGCCGCCGGCATCCTCTTCGAAGAGGCGGTCAAGGAATACACCTCGCGCCATCGGGTCAAGCCGGGCATCACGGGCCTGGCGCAGATCAACGGCTACCGGGGGGAAACCGACACCCTGGAAAAAATCGAGAAACGCGTCGAATTCGATCTGGAATACATCGAAAACTGGTCGGTCTGGTTTGACCTCTACATCCTGTTCCGCACGGTTCCATCCGTCATCATGACCCGCGAGGCCTTCTGAATGAGCACACTCATTCCCTGCATCATTGCTGGCGGCGCCGGCACCCGTCTGTGGCCGGTATCCCGCGAAGCGATGCCCAAACCCTTCATGCGCCTGCCGGACGGCGAGAGCCTGCTGCAGAAGACCTTTGTCCGCGCCACCGCCCTGAAAGACGTTGGGCGCCTGCTGACGGTGACCAATCGCGAGGTGTTCTTCCGCACCCTGGACGACTACCGCCAGTTGAACAAGGCACGCATCGAACTGGATTTCATCCTCGAGCCTTTTGGGCGCAACACCGCGCCGGCCATCGCCGCCGCAGCCCTGCACATCAGCCACTTGTATGGCGAGGATGCACAACTGCTGGTGCTGCCCGCCGACCACCTGATCAAGGATGTGCAGGCCTTTGCCGCCGCCGTGGACAGCGCCCGGCAACTGGCCGAACAAGGCTGGCTGGTGACCTTCGGCATCGTGCCGACCCATGCCGAGACCGGCTTTGGCTACATCGAGAAAGGCCAGGCCCTGAACACCGAGAGTTTCCAGGTCAGCCGCTTCGTCGAAAAACCCGACGCCGCCACCGCCAAGGCCTATGTCGATGGCGGCCAGCACCTGTGGAATGGCGGCATGTTCTGCATGCGCGCCGATGCCATCCTCCAGGAAATGCGCGAACTGGTACCCGATGTGGTGACCGCCGTCCAACAGTGCCTGCAACTGAGTCACCGCAAGGAAGGCAAGCATGAATTGCAGGTGGAACTGGACGGCGGCAGCTTCGCCCAGGCCCAGGACATCTCCATCGACTACGCGGTGATGGAGCGCTCGAACAAGGTCGCCGTGGTGCCCTGCAAGCTGGGCTGGAGCGATATCGGCTCATGGCAGGCCGTGCGCGAACTGACTCCCGCCGACGAGAACGGCAACCAGTGCAACGGTGAAACCGTGCTGCGCGACGTCACCAACTGCTACATCGATTCGCGCAAGCGCCTGGTGGGGGCGGTCGGCCTGGACAACCTGATCATCATCGACACTCCGGACGCCCTGCTGGTGGCTGACGGCACACGCAGCCAGGACGTCAAGCTGATCGCCCAGGAACTCAAGCGCATCGGCCACGACGCCTACAAGCTGCACCGCACCGTGACCCGCCCCTGGGGCACCTACACGGTGCTCGAGGAGGGGCCGCGCTTCAAGATCAAACGCATCATGGTCAAGCCCGCCGCTTCGCTGTCGCTGCAGATGCACCACCACCGCAGCGAGCACTGGATCGTCGTCAGCGGCATGGCCCTGGTCACCAATGGCGAGGACGAGTTCCTGCTCAACACCAACGAATCGACCTTCATCAAACCCGGCCGCACTCATCGGCTGGTCAATCCAGGGGTGATTGACCTGGTGATGATCGAAGTGCAGAGCGGGGAGTACCTCGGCGAAGACGACATCGTGCGCTTCAACGACATTTATGGACGGGTTCCTGCCGAGCCCAGCAAACCCTGAAACAACGCCTCATGCCTCAATCTGGCCCTACAGGGAGTTGTAACTATGCACGCCAGGAAGACCGTTCGATGAAAAAACTCCTGCTGATCTCCAGTATTTTCATGCTCTGTGCCTGTTCCATACCGGCGAAGGTGGAGTTGCCCCCCGGCCAGGATCTGAAGGCTGGGCACCAGGCTGGCGATGCCCTGGCCGGCAAGCCCTTGCCGCCCCAGCGGATCCGCCCTGGCGACACCCTGCGCATCGTGCGCAACACCGGCGAAGCCCCGTCGATCTCGGCCTTCACCGCCAACTCGATCTATGAGCTGACGCTGTTCACCGTGCTCAACGATGGCACCTTCGCCTATCCCTACGCCGGACAGATCAAGGCGGCAGGCTTGACCCCCGAGCAACTGACCCAGGTCCTGGAAAGCAAGCTGAAGAACATCTACCAGGATTCAGCGCTCACCGTGAACATCAACCAGGCTCCCGGCAACACCGTGTTCGTCGGCGGCTCGGTGCGCAATCCGGCCTCGCTCCCGGTGACCGTGACCACCACCCTGGAGCAGGCCATAGTCGGCGCCGGAGGGCTGCTGTCAGTAGGCGACAGCCGCAACATCGCCCTGCTGCGCGAAGGCGAGGATGGGCGCTACAAGACCTACTTCTTCGACTATCGGAAATTCATGATCGCCGGCAATGCCGGGGCCGCTCCAGTGCTGTTGCAACGCGGCGATGTGGTGTTCGTGCCCAAATCCAGCGTCGGCAACGGCATTGAATGGGTGGACGTGTACCTCAACCAGTTGATTCCGTTCACTAAATCGATCGGCATCGGGGCGAGTTACGAAATCAACCGCCAATCAGCCAACTGATCGCCAAGGACAGCCCTATGATCAATATCCGTTCTTTTCGCGATTTGCTGCGGTTGTTTTTCATCTTCAAGCGCGAGGTCAAGATCACGGTTCTGGTGACCTTCATCATCATCTTGCTGGGGGCCTTCCTGCTGCCCAACCGCTTCGAGTCCACGGCGCTGCTGCTGGTCAAGCCGGGCCGCGACACCAGCACCTTGCCGATCGAGATTTCCGATCGCCAGGCGGTGGTGATTCCCAGTGCGCAACGTGATCCGATTCTCGACGAAGAGCGCATCCTGAGCGGCGAACCCATTGCCCGCAAAGTCGCCGAGAAGTACCTCGACGATCTGTCCCAACAGCCCCAGCCCAGCGGCGTGCTGGCCAGCATCAAGGGCGCGGTCAAGGCGGCCGTGGAAGGCATTGCCGACCTGCTGCGCGGCACCTTGCAACTGGTGGGACTGGTGGAAAAGCAGACCCCCGTCGAACGCTTGACCGAACGTATGCTGAAGAACTTCAGCGTCACCCATTCGCCCGGCTCCTCGGTGATGGAGGTCAGCTTTACCTGGAACGATCCCGAAGTGGCGCAGACAGTGGTCAAGAGCTGGATCGAGCAGTACCAGCAGGAGCGCGCGCAGACTCTGGGACGCAAGAGCCTGTATGCCTTCTATGAAACCGAAAGCGCTACCACCAATCAACGCATCCTCGGCTACAAGCAGCAGATCACCGACTACCTCAATCAGCTAGGTGCGGTGAGCATCGAAGAGCGCCTCAACGATATTTCACGCAATCTCAACAACCTCAAGGGCGAGCACCTCAATACCACCCGTGCCGTGGCGTCCACCAAGAGCGGCCTGGATACCATCCAGAAGCAGCTCAACAGCATGAAGAAAGAGATCAGCATCGGCCGCCAGATGAGCCTCAACCCTGATCGCCAGGACCTGCAGCAACGGATCAATGCCAAGCAGATCGAACGCCAGGAAATGCTCCGCACCTTCAAGGAAGGCGCCCCGCCGGTGCGGGCCATGGACTCGGCGATCGCCAACCTGCAAGCCTTGTTGAAATCGGAAAACGGCACCGTGCAGCGCAGCGAGAACCTGGCACCCAACCCGGTCTATACCCGCCTGCAAAACAGCTTCGCCGACCAGCAGGCCAGCCTCAGTCGCCTGCAGACCCAGGCTGCCCAGCAAGAAGCCCAACTGCTCAAGCTGGAACAGGATCGGCGCCAGGCCCTGGCCCTGGAACCCGAGCTGGCGCGCCTGCAGCGCGAGCTCAATGCCGCGGAAAAAAGCTTTGCCCTGTACAGCGACAGCACCGAAAAAGCCCGGATCGACCGCGAGCTGGACCAGAGCCAGATCAGCAACATCGCGGTGATCGAGGAAGCCACCTTCAAGCCCAGCCGGGTATTCCCCAAGAGCCTGACCATGCTCTTGGCGGCCATTCCCCTGAGCCTGGCGGTGGGCCTGCTGGCCCTGTATTTCTTCTATCTGCTGGACCAGCGCATCCATGACGGCGACCAGATCGAGGAACGCTTCGGGGTCAAGGTCTGGACCAGCCTGCAGGACCTGGACAGCCACCTGCCCCAGCGCAACAGCGCCTTCACTGCCAGTCTCTATCGGCTGTACGGGGTTTTGCCTCTCAAACAGGTGGCCGAACAGGGGCTGGTGATTGGCCTGACCTCCGCCCGGCACGGTGAAGGCGTGAGCTTCGTCACCGGGCACCTGCGCGACCTGCTGCAGCAGCGAGGCCATAACGTGCGAGTCGATGGCGCTCCCAAGGCGGCCCCCGGAGAGATCGTGCTGCTGGAGGCCTCGGGCTTCTTCTCCAACCAGGAAGCCTTCGTCAGCCTGCGCGAGGCCGACCTGATCGCCTTGATTGTCGAAGCCGAAACCACCACGGTGCCAGTGCTGCAAAACGCCCTGTCGATCCTCAACACCGCGTTCAAGCGGGTCGACGGCATCATCATCAACCGCCGGCGCTTTGGCATCCCGGAAAACGTGCTGAACTTCATGGCGCGGGTCAGGAGCCATCGCTGATGCACATTGCCCTGCTGGCCCCCATGCCCCCGGAACAGAACGGTATCGCCGACTATGCCGCGCACCTGCGCGCTGCACTGCAAGCCCAGGGATTGCGGATCAGTACACCGCTGGCGGGGGTCGGCAACGACCCGCAGCGCGCCGTCGAACGGGTGACGCAATACGACTGGCAAGGCATCGACCTGGTCCATGCCGAACTGGGGGGTGGACGCCTGGCGGAGTTTCACGCCCTCAAGGCCTTGCGCCAGCGTTTCCCCAGGCTCCCCCTGAGCGCTACGGTGCATGATCCCGAGCGCCTGGTCTGGCGTCGGGCGCAACTGCCCTGGCCATTGTCGCTGGCAACGCGCTTGCCCTCGCCTCTGCCGCAGATCGCCACGGTGCTGAGCGATCCCGTTTGCCTGCATGAGGAAAAGCAACTGGCCCGCAGCCTCACCCGGCTGATCACCCTGACCCACGCCGGTGGTGACTGCCTGCGCCAGCGCATGGGCCTGCGCGCCGAACAGATGGTGGTGATCCCCCATGGCAACCTGGCCATCCCGGCCCAGCCCCTGCCACCGCTGACGCCCTTGCGGCTGCTGTATTTCGGCTTCATCTACCGTGGCAAGGGCATCGAGGACCTGCTGGACGCGCTGGCCATGGCCTTCGCCCAGCAGCCCGGCATGCGCCAGCGCATGCGCCTGACCCTGGCCGGAGGCAGTGAACCGGAAATGGCCTTCGGTAGCGCCGGCAGCTACCTGGATCAACTGCGCCAGCATATCCAGCGCCTGAACCTGCAGGACAGTATCGACTGGCAACTGGACCTGCCGGCCATGGACATTCCCAAGGTGATCCAGGCCCATCACGTGATGGTCCTGCCCTACCGCGAGTCCAGCAAACTGAAGCTCCTGGGCAAGCTGCGGGGCACCAGCGGCGCCCTGTCCTGGGCGGTGGCCTGCGGTCGCGGCGCCATTACTTCCGATGCCCGCTCATTCGCCGAAGAGGTGGCCCAGGACAACGGGGTGATCTTTCCCCAGGGCAATGTCGCCGCCCTGGCCGCCGAGCTCAGCCACTTGTGTGCCAGCCCGGAGTTGGCGGAACGCTGGGCCGAACACGCGGCGGTGATCGGCACCCGCCGGGTCTGGAGCCAAACCGCCGAGCGTTTCGCCCGCGTGTTTGCAGATGCCTGTGGAGGAAACGCACATGCCTATGCAACGTAGCTCCAGGCTTCTTCTGCTGGTGCTGGCCTGCCTGTCCTGGCCCGCAGTGGCGGACAACACCCTGCGCGGCACACACCCGGTGGTGTGGAAGGATTTTCTGGGGGTCAACGCACAGTTCCAGTATTTCAGTCCCAGCGTCTCTCAAAAACAGATGGACCGCCTCGACGCCCTGGGCCTGACCTGGGTCCGCCTGGCCATTCACTGGGCAATGATCGAGCCCACTGAAAACGACCTGCAACTCGATACCCTGGACAGCGCCATGAGTGCCATGCAGGGGCGCCAGTACTCTATCCTCGCCTACCTGGTCGGTTCAGCGCCCTTCGCCGCCGCGGTACCGGCCGGGGCCGCGCCATCCGACCAGTACCCGCCCAAGGACTACAACGTCTTCGCCCAGCGCATGCAGATGCTCGCCCAGCGCTATCCCCAGGTGAACACCTGGCAGGTGTGGAACGAACCGAACATCGTCTGGCTGCCCAAGGAAGACCCCGACGCCTACGACCGACTGCTCACCACCACCGCCACGGCCATTCGCGCAGCCATTCCCGACAAGCCCGTGGCCACTGCCGGCATGGCCTACTACAGCCAGATGCGCAGCACCCCGGGGCTGATGCTCGAGGACCTGCTGCAAGACGGCCTGGGCAGCGAGAATCTGATCGCTGCCTACCATCCCTACTCCGAACTTCCGGAAGGCGACGATGCCACGGCCAAGGACTTCCTGGTGCGCGGCAACTTTCTCAACAGCGCCCTCCATAGCCGGGGCGTGCAGCAGGTCTGGGCCACCGAGTGGGGCTGGTCGAGCTACACCAGCGGTGCCCGCGAGATGCAGGCGATGATCGGTCGCGACGGCCAGGCCGACTACACCCTGCGACGCCTGGCCCTGATGGCGACCATGGACTATCAGCGGATCTTCCTGTTCAACCTCAGTGACCTCGACGCCCGCGCCAGCAACCGTGACCAGTCCTACGGCCTGGTGGACCTCAGCGGCGAACCCAAGCCGGTGTACAACGCCCTCAAGTACTTCCTCGACACCACCGGCCCCAGCCTGGCCCCCGCGGACCCACCGCCCCTGGCCAATGCCCCCGACGACCTGTACAGCATTGCCTGGACTCGCCCCGACGGCTCCCATGTGTGGATGTTCTGGAGTGCCAGCGGCGCCAGCCTGCAGGTTCCCGGCCTCAACGCCGCCGCCATGCACGACCCGTTGAGCGGCAGCCGAACCGACTTGAGCGCACAGCAGGGCATCAGTGTCCCGCTGAAACCCAGCCTGCAACTCCTGGTGTGGTGAGCATGAAAATCCTCTGGACCCTGCCCTACCTGCCCTGGCCAGCCACCAGCGGCGGCAAGACCCGGCAATACCACTTGCTGCGAGCCCTCGCAGCCCGGGGCCATCGCATCACCTTGCTGGTGCAGTCCAAGACGCCGCTGGATGAAGCTGCCCGCGCCGCCCTGGAGCCCTGGCTGGACCGCTTGATCGTGCTGCCACGGCGGCCCTTGCGCAGCTTCAAGACCCTGATGTCAGTGCTGTTCGCCCCCTACCCCATGCTGGCCGATGTGAACGGCCTGGCCAAACCGTTGCAGGAGCGCTTCAACGCATTGCTCCACGAGCCCTGGGACGTGATCCAGATCGAGCACAGCTACAGCTTCCAGCCTTTCGAACGGCCCCTGCAGCAGCACCGGCAAGACTTCATCCTCACCGAGCACAACGTCGAGTCGGCCCTCGGTGCGGCCAGCTACGACCGCCTGCCGGCCTGGTCGAAACCCTTCACTCTGTATGACCAGTGGCGCTACCGGCGCTGGGAACGTCGAGTCTTCCAACAGGCGGCCAGGGTGGTCGCGGTGACCGAACAGGACGCCCAGACCCTGGCCCGCCTGAGCGGCAAGCCCGCGGCTGTGGTGGTCAACGGCGTCGACTGCGGCTACTACGCTGCGGTGCAGCCGGACCTGGCCAGCCAGCGCCTGCTGTTCATCGGCAACTACGAATACAGCCCCAACCTGGACGCCGTGGAGTGGGCCCTGGAAGAGATCCTGCCACGGCTCTGGGCCCTCAATCCCGAGGTGCGCTTCGCCATCTGCGGCTACGCCCTGCCGGACAGCTTCCGCCAGCGCTGGCCGGACCCGCGCATTGAGTGGCAGGGGTTCGTCCCTGACCTGCGGGACCTGCAGCGACGCTCGGCACTGTTCTTCGCCCCGCTGCGCCAGGGGGGTGGTTCCAAGCTCAAGGTGCTCGAAGCCATGGCCGCCGGCCTGCCGGTGGTGACCACCGCCCAGGGCAGCTCGGGGCTGCAAGTGGAAAACGGTCGGCATTACCTGGGCAGCGAAGACCCCGGCGCCCTGGCCCAGATCCTCGCCGAGGCCCTGGCCGATCCCGGGTACCTGCAGCGCATCGGCAGTGCCGGGCGCGACTACGTGATGGCCGAACACGACTGGACCGTCGCTGCTGCTCAGCTGGAAGCGGTCTATCAGCAACTCCCCTCTGTCAAAGAAGAAGTGTCCGTATGCGCATAGGTCTGGATTACCGCCCCGCCGCGGGCTACAGCAACAGTGGTATCGGCCGGCAGAACCTGGCACTGGAAGACGCCCTGCGAGCCAATCCCCAGGTCAGCCTGCAATTGTTCGGCGTGGCCCCGGAAGATCATCCGCTGCGTCGCCGGGTGCATTGCCCACGCTGGGGCGCGCCCCTGCAAGGCGTGCACAGGTTGCCCACGCGCCTGCGTTTCGAGGGCGGCTTCCTGCCCGGCGCCCTGCGTGAAGCAGAGGTCGAACTGTACATCTGCAACTTCAACATGGGCCTGCCACTGGGCAAGAAACCCCAGGGCCTGCGCTATGTGCTGCAACTGCATGACCTGTTCCAGCTGACCCTGACCAACAGCCACGGCTCCAGGCTCAAGGAACGGGTCTATGGCCTCAGCGACAAGCTGTCCATCGGCCACTCGGTCAAGCAGGCAGACCGCATCTGGACCCCTTCGCAGTACACCGCCGATGAGCTGGTGAAACTGTTTCCCGAGGCGCGGGACAAGGTCCGGGTGTTGCCCAACCTGGTCAGCGGCTTCAGCGGTGAAGCCGCCGACATCAGCGATCTGCAACTGCCCGAGCGCTACTGGCTGGCGGTGGGCACCCGCGAACCGCGCAAGAACATTCCCTGGTTCGTGCGCAGTTGGCAGGCCGCACGCCAGCAGTCTCCCGAGGTGCCGGAACTGGTGCTGGTCGGCGCCCCGGAACACCTGCCCGTCGAGCTGCGAGCCCTGCCCGGGCTGCATTTCCTCAGTGACATCAGCGACAGCCAACTGCATGCCGTTTACCACCAGGCCCAGCGCCTGTGGCAACCCTCCTACGCCGAGGGCTTCGGCCTGCCGGTGATCGAGGCCCTGAGTGTCGGCACCCCGGTGGCAGTGGCCAGCGGCTCGGCCCTGGATGAAATCACCCCGGCCGCCAGCCCGCGCTTCTCGCCCACCGACAGCGCCGCCCTGAGCCAACTGATGGTGCAACTGGCCAGCGCTCCGGCAGAAGATCCCGAGGCTCTCAAGGCCTGGGCCGCCGGCTACGCGCAGAGCGCCTATCGCCAGCGTTTCGATGAGCTGCTCGAGGAACTCAAGTAATGCCCATCGCGCTACCCTTGGCGGTACTTTTCAGCCTGCTCTTCGGTGTGCTGGTCTGGCTGTTGCCACCGCTGAAGGTGCTGATACTGATGGTCGGCATCGCGGCGGCGGTGACGGTGCTCCGCCGGCCACTGCGCGGGTTGCTGCTGTTCGCCGTGCTGGCAACCTTCCTGCCTTATTCCACGGTACAGATCGGCCTGCGCACCACGGTCTCGGAAGCACTGTTGCTGCTGGTCTGGGCCGGCGTCCTGTTGCAGAACCTGTTCTCCAACATGCCGCAGGCGCCCAAGTTGCTGCGCACCGAGAAACTGCTACTGGCACTGATGGCCTTCAGCACGCTGCCGTTCATCATCGGCCAGTTGACGGTGAATGCCGACGGCAATGGGCCGGTAAACTGGGTGCGTTGGCTGCTCAACCTCTCGGCATTGTTCCTGGTGCCACGCCTGCTCCAGGAATACAAAGCCCGGGAGCAACTGGTCTGCGGCCTGCTGCTGGGGACCCTGCTGCTCCTGCTGCTGTCGATCCCGGTGTTCCTGAAAAACGGCACCGCCACCGCCATGACACCGATCCTGGAAAAGCTTGGCTACGGTGGCATCACGGTGCTGGGGGACAGCCTCACAGCCCTGGCCAACCGCATGGGTTCGCCGTGGATGCACCCCAACGTCACCGGCGGGGCCATGGCCCTGCTGCTGCCCCTGGCCTTCTGCTTCGGCCTGACCCGCAATGGCTGGGAGCGCCGGCTGGGGCTCGCGGTGGCCCTGCTGGGCGTCATCGGGCTGCTGCTTTCCGGCTCCCGCGGTGCCCTGCTGAGCCTGTTAGTGGTGCTGATCTGGATGGCCCGCCAGCGGGTGCCCTACACCGGGCGCATGCTGATGGGCGGCTTCGTCCTGGGCGCCTTGCTGCTGATGTCCTATCCGCCCCTGCAGGACCGCCTGCTGACGCTGTTCTCTTCCAACGATGCCAGTACCAGCGTGCGGGTCGACGAGTACTCGCACTTCCCCGCAGCCATGGCCATGTTCCCCTTCGGCATCGGCTTCAAGGTCGATCCGCCGGTGCCCGGCTCGGGCCTGTGGGGCATCTCCAACCTCTGGCTGAACTACATCTACAAGATCGGTGTGCCCGGCATGCTGTTGTTCGTCGCAGTGATCTGGAGCTGGTGGCGGGAAACCCGGGCTCCCCAGAAACGGGTCAGGCTGAACCGCGACAACGCGCTCTGGCTCGGCAGCGGTGCCGGTCTCAGTGCTGCGCTGATCAGCGGCCTGTTCGACCATTACTTCAGTTTTACCCAGGTGTTGATCGCTCTGTTCTGGCTGTTGCTGGGCCTCAATCTGCATGAGGCCAGGCGCCTGCGGCTCAAGGCCCGCGCCCAAGCCCCCGAGCTCCCCCATGACTCCCCTCTCCCAGGAATCCGCCCATGAAACATCGCCTTTTCCATTCGCAGAACCTGAAGCAGGCCTTGCCTGAATATGCGCAGAAAATGGGCGTGAGCCTGGAGGAACTGGAGACGGCCTACCAGTGGATGCTGGAAAACGACGTGCTGTTCGAACAGCCGCTCAAGGGCAATGTGCTGACCTATGTCAGCTACCTGAACATCGAGTCGAAGATCGAGCCGCCCCTGCCACGGCGCTTCTACAAACTCTTGAGTCGCGAGCTGAAGGGCGCGCTGATCCCCATGTACGGGATCAACTGGCCGACCCTGCGCGACCGCATGCTGCGGGTCTGGGAACAGATCTACAACATCCTCATCTGCAAGATCCCCAGCCACACCCTGCGCCTGCTCTGGCTGCGCCTTGGCGGGGCGAAGATCGGCAAGGGCTCCACGGTCTGGCGCAACACCGAGGTGCTCGGCGTCGACAGCCTGCGCATCGGCCAGGACAGCACCGTGGCCTGGCACTGCCAGCTGGATGCCCGGGGCGGGCTGATCATCGGCGACCACGTGACCATCGCCTCCCACGTGCTGATCATCGCCGGCGGCCACGACCTCAAGGAGCCGGAATTCTGGGCCGTGGGCGGGCCGATCTACATTGGCGACTACGCCTGGATCGCCAGCCGAGCGCTACTGTCCTTTGGCGCCGACATTGGTGAAGGCGCGGTGGTTGGCGGGCAGACCGTGGTGTCCAAGCCGGTGCCGCCTTACGCCATCGTCAGCGGGCCGGACGCGGCCATCAAGGGCGAACGCTGCCGCAACCTCAACTACAAAGTGGGCGGCAAAGGCCTGTTCACTTTGTTCCACTAAGCCGTCCCATGTTCGGCGCAACGCTGTGGTTGACCCTCGCCACCCTGACCGGGCTGGCCGCCGGCTTTGCCCGGGAATGGCTGCTGGTGGCGGCCTGGGGCGCCGGGGGCCAGAGCGACGGTTTCCTGGTGGCGATGTTCCTGCCCGAAGCCCTGCGCATGGCCCTGGCCGCCGGCTTGCTGAGTGCCGCGGCGCTGCCGCTGTACCAGCAGCGTTCGGCTGCAGAACAGCAGGCCTGGCTCAGTGCCCTGGCACCACGCCTGCTGCTCTGCGGGCTGTTGCTGGCGAGCGTGCTCAGCCTCGGCGCGCCTTTGTGGGTGCGCCTGATCGGCCCCGGCCTGGGCAACGACGGCTACGCCCTGGCCGGTGGCGGCCTGCACCTGCTGGCCTGGTGCGCGCCGGGGTTCATTCTCCACAGCCTGTTCTGTGTGCCCTTGCAGGCCCGCTCGCGCTTTGTCCTGGCCGGCCTGGGCTCGCTGCTGTTCAACCTGCCGCCGGTGCTCTACCTGGCCAGCCTGCACCACGCGGCCACTCCCACTGGGCTGGCGGCGGCCTGCGTCCTGGGCAGCCTGCTGATGCCGACCGCGCTGCTACCGAGCCTGCTGCGGGACGGCTGGCGGCCGTGGCGCATCCAGGGTGCGCCGGGAGCCGGGCGCGAGCTGTTGCAACGCATCGGCCCACTGCTGAGCAGCAACCTCGCCAGCCAGGGCCTGGCCCTGCTCGAGCGCATGGCCGCGTCGCTGCTGGGTGAAGGGGCCGTTACCTGGATCAACCTGGCGCGCAAGCTGATCAACCTGCCGCTGATTGCCTTGATGAGCCTCAACCAGGTACTGCTTGGGCTGATGAGCGGCAGCTCCGGCGAACAGCGCCTGGATCTTCTGCGCAAGGGCCTGAGCAGCGCCACCTTGTTGACCATTCCGGCGGTGGTCGGGCTGATCGGCGCGGCCGCGGCCCTGGTGCACCTGTTGCTGCCCAACCAGGCCACCGGCAGCCCTCTGCCGGAGTTGCTGGCCTGGTTCTCGGTGCCGCTGCTGTTCGGTGCCTGGAACGCCCTGCTGGCACGTTATGCCTACGCCGCAGGGGACACCCGCATGCCCCTCAACTGCGAGCTGGCCGGCAGCCTGTTGAATGCGCTGCTGCTGGCCCTGTTGCCGTATTTCTTTGGCTTGATCGGCATCGCCCTGGCAGCGATCTGCGGGGTGCTGCTCACAGGGCTGTTGCTGATGCGCCGCCAGCAACTGCTGGGGCAGGTGCCGTGGCGCAGCCATTGGCTGATCGGCATCGGCGGCATGACGCTGGCGGCGCTGTTCCTGCACCCCCTGACCTCGATCGCCTGGCAGTTGGGCTTGAGCAGTGCCTGCGGCCTGCTGCTGTTGCTGGTGCTCGCCGCGTGGCTGCGCCCCTGGCGTCAGAACCTGACCTGAACCTGATCCGAACCGGAGGCATCGACTATGTCGACACTGCGCGTGGCCTGTGTGATCCCGACCTACAACGGCCGCCAGGACCTGGCGCGGCTACTGGATTCCCTGGCCATCCAGCGTGCACACTTCGATACGCTGATCGTCGACTCCAGCTCCAGCGACGGCACCTATGAACTGGCCGTGTCACGCTGCCCCCATGTGCTGCGCATCGACAGCCGCGACTTCAACCACGGCGGCACCCGGCAGCTGATGGTGCAACGCAATGCCGATTACGACGTGTACGTGTTCATGACCCAGGACGCCTACCTGGAAGATGCAGAGGGCATCGCCAATATCGTTGCGCCCTTCGCCGACCCGCAAGTGGGCGCCGTGTGCGGGCGCCAGCTGCCGCACCTGAATGCCAGCCCCCTGGCCACCCATGCGCGCCTGTTCAACTACCCACCGACCTCCCAGGTGAAAAGCCTCGCCGACGTGCCTGTGCTGGGTATCAAGACGGCCTTCATGTCCAATTCCTTCAGTGCCTATCGACGCGAAGCCTTGATGCAGGTCGGCGGATTTCCCAACCACGTGATCCTGTCCGAAGACATGTACGTGGGCGCCAAGATGCTCCTGGCGGGTTGGAAGGTGGCCTACGAGGGCAGCGCCTGTTGCCGCCATTCCCACAACTACAGCCTCAAGGAAGAGTTTCGCCGCTACTTTGACATCGGCGTGTTCCATGCCCGCGAACCCTGGATCCGCGAGGCATTCGGTGGTGCCGGGGGCGAGGGCTTGCGCTACGTCAAATCCGAATTGCGCTTCCTCGGCCCCCGGCGGTTGCTTGAATGGCCGGGGTCGTTGCTACGCAACGCGTTGAAACTGTTCGCCTACAAGCTCAGCCAGCAGGAGCGCCACCTGCCCCTGGGCTTGAAGAAAAACCTGGGCATGTACAGGCGTTATTGGGACAGCCCGCACGCTTGAACAAGGGCCCGGAGATAAAGTGATTTTTCTGACCGAAGAATGAGAATCACCTGAATTGACCCTAACAGGCCAATCAGTGACTGTGCTTATCAGGCGCTGACGCCTGACACAGGGAAGTGCACCGTCATGAACGACAAGGGATTCTATCCACAAGGGCATTCACCGCTCGACCACATGCAAGATCGTGCCTGGCGGACTGACCAGGCGCCCCGGGAGTTCGACCTGCCACTGTCACGCCACGCCAGGTTGCTGCCGACACTCAGGCGTCTTGCCTGGATGGCACTCGCGGCGATGTTGCTGGCCGGCCTGGTGACCTGGGGCTTCCACAGCCGCTTCGGACTGCTGTTGTTGTTACTGCTGCGCTGACCTAAAGCACGGACCCGCTCCGACGACCGGGCCCGCTATGCTCAGTCCAGCACTTCGCTCAAGGGAATGAAACTCACCCAGTCGCCTTCCGCCAGGGTTCGTCCTTCCATCACCTCCACCAGCCCTTCGGCCCAGGCTGCACTGCGCAGGACGCCTGAACTCTGGTTGCGGTAGATGATCGCCCGACCGCCCTCCAGGCGGCCACGCAGGTATTCGCGACGGTTGCCGGGCTGGGCCCAGACAAACCCCGCCGGCACCTGGAAGCGCAACGGCTGCACCTGCTGCACGCCCTGGCGGCGCAACAGGTAGGGGCGAGCCAATAGGGCGAAGGTCACCAACGTCGAGGCCGGGTTGCCCGGCAGGCCGATCACCGGTACCCCGCGAAAATGGCCGAAGGTCAGAGGCTTGCCGGGCTTGATCGCCAGTTTCCACAAGGCCAGCTCGCCGGCCTCCCGCAGAGCGATGCCGAGAAAATCTGCCTCCCCCACCGACACACCGCCGGTGGATAGAATCAGGTCGACATCCCCCAGCTCCGCCAGGCGCTGGCGGGTCGCGGGAAGATCGTCGGGCAAGATCCCCGCATCCAGCACTTCGCACCCCAGGCGCTGCAACCAACTGCACAGCAGCACCCGGTTGCTGTTGTAGATCTGCCCCGGACCCAGGGGTTGGCCCGGCTCCACCAACTCATCACCGGTGGACAGCACCGCCACCCGCACTCGGCGCACCACTTCCAGCTCGGCGCACCCCAGGGAAGCCGCCAAGCCCTGCTCGATCGGTCCCAAACGGGTACCCGCCTCCAGCACCGCCTCGCCCACGGTGGTTTCCTGGCCTTGAGGCCGGATATTCTGGCCCACCTTCAACGGCTCGCTGAAGCGCACTCGCTGATCATCCTGGACCTGGGCGTTTTCCTGCATTTCAACGCAGTCCGCACCCTCAGGTACCGGGGCACCGGTGAAGATCCGGGCGCAGGTTCCCGGCTGCAGCGGCTCGGGGGCCTGCCCGGCAAAGATTCGCTGGCTGACCGGCAGCGCCTCGCCTTTCCAGTCCTCCAGGCGCAAGGCGTAGCCATCCATGGCACTGTTGGGCCAGGGCGGCAGGTCCAGGCTGGAAATCAGCGCTTCTGCCAGCACCCGCCCCTGAGTGGCTGCCAAGGGCAACCGCTCACGTTCGACAATGGGCGCCGCCTCGGCCATCGCCAGCAGTCGCTCCAGCGCCTCTTCCACCGGCATCAAGGCGCCGAGCTTGCCCGGCTTACCCACGGGATTCACAGGGCGCGGCCTGTTTCAAATGGGGGACGAAGTTGCACGGCCGATGACGCGAGTCCAGCTGTTCGGCCAGAATCCCATCCCAGCCGGTGCGGACCGCATTGGTCGAGCCCGGCAGGCAGCACACCAGGGTGCCGTTGGCCAGACCGGCCAGGGCTCGGGATTGCACGGTGGACGTACCAATGTCTGCCACCGAGATCTGCCGGAACAGTTCACCGAAACCATCGACCTGCTTGTCCAGCAGGCAGGACACCGCTTCCGGGGTGCTGTCGCGCCCGGTGAAACCGGTGCCGCCGGTGATCAACACCACCTGTACCACGTCATCGGCGATCCAGGTGGCGACCTGGGCGCGAATCTTGTACAGGTCGTCCTTGAGCAGGACCCGCGCCGCCAGGCGATGGCCGGCAGCGCCCAGGCGCTCGACGAAGACCTGTCCGGAGGTATCGGTTTCCAGGGTACGGGTGTCACTGACGGTCAACACCGCAATGTTCAATGGGGCAAAGGGTACGTCCGCCTTGGCTTTCATAGGCTCGATCCAGTGGTAGAAGAAACAGCCCGTTGTTATATCACAGCCCTCTGCCCTGCCGCCGCCCGGGGGCTGGCAATCACCCCCGCTCCGGCCCTTGAACGCCAGGTCGCCGAGAGATGCGCTGCACCAGCGATGCCCCGCAGCCAGTGGATCCGCTGCAGCGAACGCCTGCGATCGATCCGACAACGTGGCAGAATGTCCCTGGCCAAGGAACTTGCAGACGTTGTATACGTCTGAAGACCAGCACTCAAAAGTACCCATTTTGGAGACACACAATGACTCATCGGACCCTCGCCACTTTCATGCTCGCTCTGGGCCTGGCCACGCTTGCCGGTTGCGCTTCGCCGTCAGTGATCACCCTGAATGACGGTCGCGAAATCCAGGCCGTTGACACCCCTAAATACGACAAGGATTCCGGCTTCTACGAGTTCGAGCAGTTGGACGGCAAGCAGACTCGTATCAACAAGGATCAAGTACGCACCGTCAAAGAGCTGTAAGCCCGACGGCTGGCGCTGCGCAAACAATAAAACCCGCCTAGTGCGGGTTTTATTGTTTGTGGGACGCGAAGAGTCAGCCGTGGTTGTGGCCGTTCACCAGGCCAGGCTGAGGCGGCTTTCGAACTCCCGTTCCTGCCCCGTCAGCGGATCGATGAAACGCAGCCCCTGGGCCAGGAGCTTCAGCGGGTTGGCATGATCGTCCTCGGCGTCCTTGAGCACCTCGGGATAGAACGGGTCGTTACAGATCGCCGCCCCCAGGGCACTCATGTGCACCCGCAGCTGGTGCTTCTTGCCGGTGACCGGGTACAGAGCATAGCGCCACAACTCACCGTGCGTTTCCCTGACCTCGATGACGGTTTCGGTATTGCTCGGCCCCTCGCCTTCCTGCATGCGGAAAAACGGCTCGCCGTCCACCAATCGGCTCTTGTGCACCCGGGGAAAGCTCAAGTGGGGCAAGGCTCCGGCGATCGCCTCGTAGCGCTTTTCGATCTGCCGGGTAGGGAACAATGCCTGATAGGCGGAGCGGCTCTCGGGATCGGCGGAAAACAGCACCAACCCTGCCGTATGCCGATCGATGCGGTGCAAGGGCACCAGGTGCGGGTTGTCCAGACGCCGGATCAGGCGTCGCAGCAAGGTCTGTTCAACGTACTCGCCTGCCGGGGTCACTGGAAGAAAGTGTGGCTTGTCCGCCACCACCAGGTGTTCGTCGGCGTACAGGATCGTCTCCTGCACCGGGATCACCTTCTCGTCCGGCACCTCGCGAAAATAATGGATCCGCAGGCCTTCGCGGTACGCCAGATCCAGGCTGATGGGCTGGCCCTGTCCGTCCAGCACTCGCCCCCGGGCAATGCGATCCAGCCACTGTTCACGGCTGATGGCCTTGAAGTGATCGCACAGGCAATCCAGCACTGTGGTCCAGGAACCGGGTGGCAGGTACAGGGTACTGGCCTGATGCTGTGCAGCAGAAAAACTCGCGGAAGGCATACAAAAACTCGAGGGTTCAATGCAAGGCGGCATTATCCAACAGCCGCCACAAGGAACCTAGGAGCAGTTTCTCCTGCTTCAGGCGCAGGACTGCTTGGCCTGGGCCGCCGCCTCGGTGAATTCCTTCAGCCAGCGCAACACATCCACGGCCTCCCAGCGGCCCGGATCATAGAGTGCATAGAGCAACCCCTGGTAGCCCACCACATCCAGCTGCCGGTGGTAGCCGGCACGCTGGAACAAGGCCTCGATCTCGGCAAAGCAGGTGTTGAAGTGCAGCTTGTTGAACGGTGTCTTGCCCTCGGTGACCAGGCCATCCAGGCGCAGCTCAAGCACCGCCTCGCGGACCACATCGGTGGACATGCTGTTCACGCTGTTTTTCAGTTGTTCGACATTGACCATCATTTATTCCTTTAACGGTTTGAATCGTCCGCCACATCCCATCAAGGCTGCTTGCGCCCTACATAACTGACCACCCACAGCACCGCTCCCCAGATCTCGATCGAGCCCAGGTCATCCAGAACAATGGAAGGGATTGAAGGCCGCGCCGCCTTGAGCAGCAGGCCGCCACGTGGATCGGGGGCCAGCAGGCGCAGGGAATATTCGTCGCAGCCTCGGGGACGCACGACCAAGTACTGGTCCACCACCGGCGTGGCCGAGCGATCGACGATCAGCCGATCACCCGGATAGATGCCGAACCCCAGCAGGTTGTCGTCATCCACCAGCAGACCATGGATGCCCGGAGCGCCCAGCCCCAGGGTCCGGTCGAGGGAAAAACCGCTGCCGGTGGGGCCTGAGGTCAAAGAGACGCCGTCGCTGTCGACCGGATTCAGGAAACGGGCTGGCAACGGTTGCGAGCGTTCGGTACCGGTCAGAAAAGTGAGAGACATGGCGAGATTCCTCGATTGCTGTATATACATACAGTAACCGAATCGACGGTTCTCGCCAACGAATTCCCGTCGCGAGCGACAGGCGGAGGCCGCTTCGGGCCGGGCCCCGTCTCAGCGCAGGAACGCCACCACCTGCTCTGCATCGAAGGGCCAGTTCAGCTCGAGGCCGGTGTCCACCCGGCGCAAGACCGGGATGCGCAGGCCGTAGGCGTCGAACAGCTCCTGGCTCTCGGCGATGTCCACCAGCTCGACCATCAGGCCGTGCTCCACCAGTGGCATCAACTCGGCTTCGGCCAGCTCGCACAGGTGGCAACCAAGGGTGCCGAACAATTGACATTCAGGGGGCATGACAGGGCAACCATAAAAGAACCGGTGATTATTCTAGGCCGGTGAGAAAAAGCCGTCGACCAGGCAGCCTTCACAGAATGAAGCGGACTCGACGGCTGGCCAGGATCAGCAACGGCGCCACACCAAAGGCCAGCACCAGTACCAGCCCCGCCATCAGGTTGCCGTAGGCCAGTCCCAGGGACAGGGCTGCGAAGATGAACCAGGGGTGCACGTAATACACCGCGGACGACAGTTTCGCGGCGAAATTGCTCTCGCTGCCCCGGACATACACCATCGGCAACAGAAACAGCGCCGGGGTCAGCACCAGCAATGACGCGAGAAAATCGAAGTTCTGCTCGACGTCGGCCCGCAGGGCGAAGTTCAGCCCGGCCTCGGCCAGGATCGCCCCCAGCCCGAGAATCAGCCAGCACCACAGGCTGCGCCGGCTGATGCGTTGTTCCAGGCGATGGCGTGCGCAGAGAAAGCCGATGGCCATGAACGGAAACCCCATGAACAGGAAGTTGCGTGCGGTGTAGTCGTTCTGGTTGAAGTGCTGGAGAAACACGTTGGGCAGTTCGTAGTAAACCCGTGCGTACTGCAGGCACAGACCGCTCAGGAACGTCACCAGGACCAGGCCGATCAGGGCGCTCGAACGCCAGTTGCGCAGCACCAGCAGCATCACCCCGCCACCGAGCATGCCCAGCAGGTACCACAGGTGGAAATAGCCGATCAGCAGTTTCTTCAACAGCCCCAGCACCCCGCCGAAGCTGAGGAGGGTCGCCGGATCCACGTACTGCGGGCTGTAGACCAGCATCCAGAACAGGTAGATCAACAGGCAGCGCTTGAACCACTGGGCAAAGGAATGACCGCCGCTCAGGGACTGGTACAGGTAGTAGCCATTGATGATGAAAAACGTCGGTACCGCGACCCGGAACAGGCCGTTGCACAGCAGGTAGCCGGCCCAGGTGTAATTGCCCCCCAGCAGCTTGCAGTGCAGCAGCACCACCATTACCGCCAGCAGGACCTTCAGGGCGTCGAGGTTCGCATTGAGGACTTTCGGCATCGATGACCACCCGAATGAACAGGAAGAATCCGGGTATTACACCGGGTCGTAATGTTTGCGTTTTGTGCCAGAACTGAAGCGCCGCTTGCAGTAGGCCGTGGCACGATCGAGGATCGGCTTCTCGTAGAAGTGATAGCCGACCCAGCCATAGCAGACCACCGCGGTCATCATCAGCAGGCAGAACACCAGGTTGTCCACATAGCTGCCGGGCCAGGAACCGATCACCTGCCAGGCTCGCCCCACCACCCCCAGCACCAGCAGGTGGGACAGGTAGATGGTGTAGGACATGTCTCCGGTGGCGGTAAGAAACGCTGGTATCCGGATCAGCTGCCGTCGCTCCAGCAAGGCCAGGGACAGCACCAGGGTGCCGAAGGTGAGCCCCACCGCCAGCATTCTCGGCAACCCCTCGGTGAAGAACAGCTGATAGGCGTAGATCAGCGGAATCCCCAGCAGAAAGACCGCCGCCAATGCCGCCCAGACCAGCACCGTGGGCACCTTGGCGCTGTGGGGACCGTAGAAGAACAGCGCCAGTGCGCTACCGGCGATGAACTCCAGGGCATAGGGATGCAGCATGATCTTCAACGCCGGGGAATAGTCCTGCCAGTTCTGCACCAGGTTGAACAGCACGATACCCAGCGCCCATAACAGCAGAATCAGCGGCAGGCGCTTTTCCTTGAAGAACAGGAACAGTGTGAACATCAGGTAGAACCACAGCTCGAAAAGCAACGACCAGGCCACCATCACCAGCAACACCCGGTCATTGGGCAACAGCAGGAAGGACAGCCACAGGTTCGAGCCGCCATGACTGCTGTTCACCAGCCCGGGTTGCCACAGGTAGACCCCCAGGGTGATGAAGAAATACAGCCAGTACGTCGGGTAGATCCGCGACAGGCGATTGAACAGGAAGCGCTGGGTCTCGAGGCTTTTCTGAAAGCGCCCGCGACTGACGATCACCATCACGAAGCCACTGATGACGAAGAACAGGTCGACCCCGAGCTGGAAAAAGTTCAGGAATACCGGCAGCAGGATGTCGCCGCCGGAATACTTGATCTCCACCGACATCATGTGAAACAGCACCACTCCCAGCACCGCGGCACCACGCAGCCCTTGCAGAGAATACAGACGCTCCATAAACCTCTCCGGCTCCTCACTGGCAGGGTCCTGTGGATAAAACCGCAGCCCGGCAGGTTGTGTGAAAACTGCTCGAGCACAGCCTTTTCAACAGACCCTGAGCATAGCGAAGGCTCGTGAAGATGAGACATTCTCGATAAAGAATGACGTGAGTCAGGGCCGTTTTCCGTCGCCCGGGTAATCCTCCCCGCCTTTTTGCCTCTAGTCTTTGCCCTGCCTGCCCCTTGTCCGGAGATGCCCGTTGTTTGCCAATCTACTGATCATTCTCGCCTCGTCCCTGGTGGTCATCGCGCTGTTCCGGCGCCTGAGCCTGCCCCCGGTGCTGGGCTACCTGTCCGTCGGGCTGATGGTCGGGCCCACCGCCCTGGACTGGGTCAACGACAGTGAAGACCTGCCGGACCTGGCGGAGCTGGGGGTGGTGTTCCTGCTGTTCTCCCTGGGCCTGGAATTCTCCCTGTCGAAGATGCTCGCCCTGCGCCGCGTGGTGTTTGGCCTGGGCAGCCTGCAGGTGCTGTGCAGCGGCCTGATCCTCGGTCTGTTGCTGGCCCTGTTCGGCATGTCCCTGACCTCGGCACTGATGCTCGGCACGGGCCTGGCCCTGTCCTCCACCGCCATCGTCAGCAAGGAGCTGACCAGCCTCGGCGAGATTTTCAGCAGCCACGGCCAGAACGCCATCGGCGTGCTGCTGTTCCAGGACGTGGTGGCCGTGCTGTTGCTGACCCTGGTCCCGGTCTTTGCCGGCCACAGCGACCAGGCCTGGTACTGGGCCCTGCCCGCGACCCTGGGCAAGACCCTGGTGCTGTTCGTTGGCCTGCTGCTGGCCAGCCGCTGGCTACTGCCGCGGCTGTTCCACGAAGTGGCCGCTTCCCACTCCGCCGAGCTGTTCGTGTTGCTGGCCCTGGTGATCGTCCTGCTGACCGCCTGGCTCACTCACCTCCTGGGCCTGTCCCCGGCCCTGGGGGCCTTCCTCGCCGGCATGCTGCTGGGGGAAAGCCACTACCGGCACCAGATCGAAGCCGACATCCGCCCGTTCCGCGACATTCTCCTGGGCTTGTTCTTCGTCAGCATCGGCATGCTCATCGACCTGCAACTGTTCCTCGACCATAGCCTGCTGATTCTCGGCCTGACCCTGGCCCTGCTGCTGATCAAGGGCAGCGTGGTGGCCGCCCTGCTCAAGCTGCGCGGCAGCGACGGCGAGACTGCCTGGCGCAGCGGCCTGGCCCTGGCCCAGGGCGGTGAATTCTGCTTCGCGCTGATGGCGCAAATGCAACTCAGCCAGATGATTCCACCACAGATCAGCAGCCTGCTGCTGGCCGCCACCTTCTGCTCCATGCTGCTGACGCCACTGCTGCTGCGGGCCGCACCGCTGATCACCGCGCGCCTGCACCGCAAGCCCAACCAGGCCGCGCAACTGGAGGAAATCAGCGCGCAGAACGCGCAATTGCAAGGCCATGTGCTGATCTGCGGGTATGGCCGGGTCGGCCAGTCCATCGGGCGCTTCCTGCGTCACGAGCAACTGCGCTACATCGCCCTGGACGATGATCCGGTCCGGGTCCAGGAAGCCTCGGCGGCGGAAAGCTGCGTGCACTATGGCGACTGCCGGCGCAGCGACCTGCTGGCGGCCGTCGGCCTGGAACGGGCCCGGCTGCTGGTGATCGCGGTGGACAAGACCGACATCGCCCTGAATGTACTCAAGGCTGCTCGCCGCCTGGACCGCACCGTGCCGATCCTGGTGCGCACCCGCGATGACAGCCAGCTGGCCGAGCTCAAGGCCGCCGGCGCCAATGAAGTGGTGCCCGAACTGCTGGAGTCGAGCCTGATGCTCGCCTCCCACGCCCTGATCATGCTGGGCCTGCCGGAGCAGCGGGTGCAGCGCACGGTGGATGAAGTGCGCCACAGCCGCTATCGCCTGCTGCATGGTTTCTACCTCGGAGCCCAGAGCACCCCACTGGACAACAGTGAGCCCGCTGCGGTGCAGATGCATGCGGTGAAACTCGATGCCGGGGCCCGCGCCTGCAACCAGTTGCTGGAAGAACTGGCCCTGGAACAACTGGGCGTGGACGTACGCGCCGTGCAGCGCAATGGCAGCGACCTGCCCCTGAACCCGACCCCGCGCCTGCAGGCCGGCGACCGGGTGCTGGTGTCCGGCTCACAGGAGGCCGTCGAAGCCTGCGAAACGCGCCTGCAGGCCGGTTGAACGCCCTCGGCATCGACCCTGGCCATCAAGCGGCCAGGGCCCTGAGCCCCTACCGTGGAGCGTCAGTCCTGGCTCACCGCACCGATCTTGTGCAGCGACAGGTCGGCGCCGTAATACTCCTGCTCCTGGGTCAGGCGCAGCCCGCAGCAGGCCTTGATCACCCCATACACGGCAAAGCCTCCCAGCAGTGCCACCGCCACCCCCAGGCCGGTGCCGATCAACTGGCTGATCAGGCTGACACCGCCCAACCCGCCCAGGGCACTCTGGCCAAAGATCCCGCAAGCGATACCGCCCCACACGCCACACAAACCGTGCAGCGGCCAGACCCCGAGCACGTCGTCGATCTTCCATTGGCTCTGGGCGGCAATGAAGCACCAGACGAACAGGGCCCCGGCAATCGCCCCGGTGACCAGCGCGCCCACCGGATGCATCAAGTCCGAGCCGGCGCAGATCGCCACCAGCCCGGCCAGCGGACCGTTGTGCAAGAACCCCGGGTCATTGCGCCCGACAATCAACGCCGCCACCGTGCCGCCCACCATGGCCATCAGCGAGTTCACCGCCACCAGCCCACTGACACCCTGCAAGGTCTGGGCGCTCATCACGTTGAAGCCGAACCAGCCGACAATCAGGATCCACGATCCCAGGGCCAGGAAGGGAATGCTCGATGGCGCGAACGCCACCAGCTTGCCGTCGCGATACCGGCCGTTGCGCGGCCCCAGCAACAGCACCGCCGCCAGCGCCAGCCAGCCGCCCATGGCATGCACCACCACCGACCCGGCGAAATCATGGAAGCCTGCGCCAAAACGCTGGGCCAGCCAGGCTTGCAGCCCGAAGTTGCCGTTCCACGCCAGCCCTTCGAAGAACGGATAGATGAAGGCCACGATCAGCACCGTGGCGCACAATTGCGGCACAAAACGCGCGCGCTCGGCGATGCCACCGGAGATAATCGCCGGGATCGCCGCGGCGAAGGTCAGCAGGAAAAAGAACTTCACCAGGCCATAGCCATGATCGGCACTGATCACCGCCGCTGGCTGCAGGAAGCTGACGCCGTAGGAGATCCAATAGCCTATAAAGAAATAGGCCAGGGTCGAGACCGCGAAGTCACTGAGGATCTTCGACAGCGCATTGACCTGGTTCTTCTGCCGGACGGTGCCCACTTCGAGGAAGGCAAAACCGGCGTGCATGGCCAGGACCATGACCGCACCGATCAGGATGAACAGGGTGTTGGAACCGTGGACCAGGGTGTCTACAGCGCTTTGCAGATTTTCCATGGAGTAGGCAGATCCGGAATCGGCCATCATCATTCCTGCGTCACGCACGCCGGCGGCCTTGCACCAAATTGGTCCGAGGCGTGGCAGCACGCGCGATCGGTGAACCGTTTTGGCGCGCCAGGACCCGGACGCGACAGCGCATGAACATGAATGACCTGAGGTTGAGTTTTTTTCGGCCAGGGTTTGCGCGGTCTACCGCGTGCCCCTCGCTCGTTTTCAGCGCAGGCTTGCCAGCCTGCGCACCAGCACAAAGCAAAAGCTGTACCAGGCAATTACAGTGAACCTTCACCCGAGGCTCACACTCATAGCTCTCACAAGCCACTACGGAGATAGACCCATGGCCAGCAAAACGGCAAAGACGGCTCAAGAAGTACTGATGGCGGATTTTCAGGCACTGGTCAGTGACACGGAGCGTCTGCTGGAACACACCGCGACCCTGGCTGGCGACCAGGCCGATGAACTGCGCGAGCAAATCCACGACAGCCTGCTCAAGGCCCGGGAAACCCTGCAACTGACCGAAGACTCCCTGCGCCAGCGCGGCCAGGCGGCCGTTACTGCGGCGGAGGACTACGTCCAGAGCAACCCCTGGCAATCGGTTGGGATCGCCGCCGGCGTGGGCTTCCTGATCGGCCTCCTGGCGACGCGGCGCTGATATGGCTATCGGTGAATCCACGGCGTCCGGCAGCGGTCCGAGCGCTTCTTCGCGGCGCCTCGGGGCGGCGGTCCTGGGCCTGTTGCACAGTCACGTCGAACTGTTCGGCATCGAGTTGCAGGAGCAGAAAGCACGCACCGTGAGCCTGCTGCTGTTCGCCGGGCTGGCCCTGGTGTTTGCCCTGCTGTTGCTGGTGGGGCTGTCGGCACTGGTGCTGATCCTGCTGTGGGACAGCTACCGCCTGGCGGGGATCATCGGCCTGTGCCTGTTCTACACCCTGGCGGCGATCTTCTGCGGCCTGCGCCTCAAGGCCGCGATCTTCGACGAGTCCTCGCCCTTCCATGCCACCCTTGAAGAACTGGCCAATGATCGGGAGCGCCTGCTGCCATGAAGCTGCCTGAAGTTCCGCAGAACACCTCGCGCCGAGAAATGCGCAAGGTCCTGATCCGCCTGCGCATGGAAATGCACCGCCAGGAAATCCGCCACGAGTCCCAGCAACTGTTGCAGCCCCTGCAACGGGTGCGTGGCCTGGGCCAAAGCTGGCAGGAAGGTTTTGGCCTCAAGCACGCACCGCTCTGGGGCGTGGCGGTGGTGACCCTGCTGGGGTTCATCACCGGCAAGGGCGCCAAGAGCGGTGGCGTCAGCGGCCTCACGCGCCTGGTGCGCCTGGGCACCAGTCTGCTGCCGCTGATCCGCCTGGCGATGCAAGGCGCTTCGCGCAAACCCTGAGCGGCCGACTCCGGTCGCTCCTTCTCCATCAGCCGCGCAGGTGGCTGCATTCTTGCTAAGCAACCGGACTCGGCCCCTCTCCCCAGGGGCCGACGCCTGCCTGGCCACCCGGCAACCCAGGCGCTCACTCCAACAAGACTCTGATAAGGAGGCCCTGTGATCGACGGGCAACCGCTCGCCTGCTTCCAGCCATTCATCGATACCGCCACCGGGCGCATTGCCGGCGTCGAGGCCCTTGGCCGGCTACGCCAGGGCAATGGCCAATTGAAATCCGTGGGGCCGCTGTTCAGCGATCCGCGAACCCCCTTCAGCGCCCTGCGCCGCCTTGATCGCCTGGTCCGCGCCGACGCCTTGCGGCGCTTGCACGAAGCGCCGGCGGACTGGTTCCTGAGCCTGAACATCTCGCCGCGCTGGATCAGCCGGCTGCGCCCAGGGCAGCCGTTGCCGAGCCTCAAGCAATTGCACCAGCACCAGGTCGATCCACGGCGTGTCGTCTTCGAAATCACCGAGCTGGGGGGCGACAATCAGCGCCTGGCGGAAGTGGTGGCGCGCTACCGCCAGGCGGGCGCGCGGATCGCCATCGACGACTTCGGCGCCGGCTATTCGCAACTCGACCGGGTACTGGCCCTGCAACCGGACATCCTCAAGCTCGACATGCGCCTGTTCCAGGCGGCCGCCCGGGGCGGTCCCAGCGGCGACGTGGTCAGGGCCCTGGCGCAGATGGCGGAAAAGACCGGCTGCTGGATCATCGCAGAAGGGGTGGAAACCGAGTCCGAGCTGAGCTTCGCCCTGGAGTGCGGTTCGCGCTATGTCCAGGGTTTCCTGTTTGCCCAGGCCCAGGAGCCACTGTTCGCCAGCGACGCCTTCGTCCAGCCCTTTGCTCGGTTGCGCCAGCGTTATGTGCAACACAAGCTCGACGAGCGCCTGCGCCTGATGCGCATGCGCCAGCAACTGGTCCAACTGATGAGCCTGCTCCAGGCCTGGGCCCAGGCCCAGGCCCCCATCAGCCAGTTGCCCGAGGTCGAGGCCTTTCCCTGGCTGTTGCGCTTCTATCAGTGCGACCGGCATGGCACCCAACTGACACCCAACCTGGAATGGCGCCCTAACGGCTGGCAGGCCGACAACAGCTACGTCGGCCACAACTGGTCGTGGCGCCCGTACTTCTATCATTTGCTGGCCGAAGGCTGGGAGGAACGACGCCTGATCCTCTCCAGCACCTACCGCGACGCCACCAGCAACCAATACTGCCTGACGGCCGGGCAGTTCTTTGCAAACGGCCAGCGCCTGTTGCTGATCGATATCGATGCCGCCGGCCTGTAACCCTTGATCCTGTATCGCCTTCGCGGGAGGGCTGGCGCAGGCGCTGACAACACCGGCACCTGGCCCCGGCCACCCGGCTCGCCCGTTGCGGACGCAATTACTTGCAGTCCGGCGCAGCGCCCCTCTTGCAGCCCTGCCCGGGAACCCGGAAGCTGGGCGCCTCAGTTTTTTTTCGGAGAGACCCGCCTTGGATTGGCAGACCCTGCTCAACCGCGAACGCCTCGGAAAGCCAGTGCACAGCCCGGAAGAACTCGGCCGTAGCCCTTTCCACAAAGACCATGACCGCATCATCTTCTCCGGCGCCTTCCGCCGCCTGGGGCGCAAGACCCAGGTGCACCCGGTGTCCAGCAACGACCACATCCACACCCGCCTGACCCACTCCCTGGAAGTCAGTTGCGTCGGGCGTTCCTTGGGCATGCGCGTCGGCGAAACCCTGCGCAGCGCCCTGCCCGACTGGTGCGAACCCAGCGACCTGGGAATGGTGGTGCAGTCCGCCTGCCTGGCCCACGACATCGGCAACCCGCCCTTCGGCCACTCCGGCGAAGACGCCATCCGCCACTGGTTCCAGCAGGCTGCCGGGCGTGGCTGGCTGGACGCGATGAGCGAGGCCGAGCGCCAGGACTTCCTCAATTTCGAAGGCAATGCCCAGGGATTCCGGGTCCTCACCCAACTGGAATACCACCAGTTCGACGGCGGCACCCGGCTGACCTACGCCACCCTCGGCACCTACCTCAAGTACCCCTGGACCGCTCGCCACGCCGACTCCCTGGGCTACAAGAAACACAAGTTCGGCTGCTACCAGAGCGAGCTGCCGCTGCTGGAGCAGATCGCCCACAAACTGGGCCTGCCGCAGCTCGAAGAACAGCGCTGGGCCCGCCACCCGCTGGTGTACCTGATGGAGGCCGCGGACGACATCTGCTACGCCCTGATCGACCTCGAGGACGGCCTGGAGATGGACCTGCTGGAGTACGCCGAAGTCGAAGCCCTGCTCCTGGGCCTGGTGGGCGACGACCTGCCGGAAACCTATCGCCAGCTGGGTCCGGGGGACTCTCGCCGACGGCGCCTGGCGATCCTTCGGGGCAAGGCCATCGAACACCTGACCAACGCCGCCGCCCGGGCTTTCGTCGAACAGCAGGACGCACTGCTGGCCGGCACCCTGCATGGCGACCTGGTGGAACACATGCACGGCCCGGCCAAGCGTTGCGTGCTCAATGCCAAGGACGTGGCGCGCCGCAAGATCTTCCAGGACAAGCGCAAGACCCTGCACGAGATCGGCGCCTACACCACCCTGGAGATCCTGCTCAATTCCTTCTGCGGCGCGGCGCTGGAGCAACACGGTGGCAAGACCCCGTCGTTCAAGAACCGGCGGATTCTCGACCTGCTGGGCAACAATGCACCGGACCCGCACTGGCCGCTGCACACCTCGTTCCTGCGGATGATCGACTTCATTGCCGGCATGACCGACAGCTACGCCAGTGAAATGGCCCGGGAAATGACCGGGCGCTCAAGCCCGCAATAACCCGCACCGATCAAGCGCCTGCCAGCAGTAACAGGCGCTTGATATGACTTGCACCATCCAATCGGCAACTAAGGGATTCCCCTACGCGCATTCCGGACCGAGTGCCCGGGAAAGGTCGGGGCAATAGGCGCCGAGCAGCTGCAGTGCCTTGTGAATGATCAGCACTAGTTCCGGCAGGCCGATATAAGGAAAACCCTTAGCCAATCTTGCTCACTCAAAATAGAGCAACTACTCGATTAACAACTGAAACTAACAAAGAACATTCTTCATGGCTGGCCGGTATCGCCGGACTGGCTCATAGAAACCGAACATTTCAGCAGCCCCTCAAATAAGCCTCCTACCTGGAAATCTTCACGCTCATCGCCACACCCCTTGCCAATCAAGGCCGTAAGTAAAAAACTGTTAGCCTTCTATGCATTTACAATTTACGTACAAATCGGTTTTCAGGTTTCGGATAGTCTCGATTTCAACAGGAATTTTCCCCGCTGGCCCTCCCCGGAAAAATTAATTGCACCCTGCGCTGTAACGTTTTCATTGCATCTTACTCAAGACTTTTGTCATACCTGACGCTGCACTGCTCGACTCGGAACTTACTCAGGAACTGTCACTTTCGAGAACTTGAACACTCGCTATCGACATACAAGTCGACGGTATTTCAGGTTCACAAAACTGAACTAGAAGCGACGCTATTAGTTGAGCCTGCGCGGTCGGCTTTTCGTCACTTCCTCTTCTTAAAGTAAGGATGCCAAGTGCCCTATACATCACGCACTGATCGTTCCCTTCTCAGCCGTACCGGCTGGGGCTGCCTGGGACTGGTACTGGGCCTGGCGTACCTGACGCCGACGTTGGCCGATGACCTGCAACCCGGGCAGGAAGCCCTGCGCCTGCAGCAGCAACAGCAGCGGGACCTGCAACAGTTGCAACTGGAACAGCGCCAGCGGCAGATGCAGCGGGGCAGCTTCGGCGGCGCCCCGGCCACGCCCCAGTTGCCGGAGCAAGGCGTCACCGACAATCAATGCTGGCCCCTCAGCGGTACCCGCATCGGCGGTGTCAGCCTGTTCAACAAGGCCCGGCTCAACGATTACCTCAAGCCGTACCTGGCGCCCTGCATGGGGGTCAATCAGATCAACCAACTGCTGGCGGCGATCACCCGCTTCTATGTCGACGCCGGCTATATCGCCAGTCGCCCGTACCTGGCCAGTGCCCCGGCGGCCGGCCACAGCCTGGATATCCTGGTAGAGGAAGGTTATGTCGAAGCCATCGAGCTGGCCGATCAGAGCCTGCCGGTGTCGTTGCGCGGCGCGTTCCCGGGAATGCTCGGCAACCCCTTGAACCTGCGCGACCTGGAGCAGGGCCTGGACCAGCTGAACCGCCTGCGTTCCGTGGACCTGACCGCCGACATCGCCCCGGGCAGCCAGCCCGGCGCCTCGCGGATCATCCTGCGCTCGCGCAGCAAGGCAGCCCGCTGGGGGCTCGGGCTGGGGGTGGACAATCTCGGCAGCGCCGGCACCGGCCGTGATCGCCAGTCGATCAACCTCAACCTCGACAGCCCGTTGCAAATCAACGACGCGCTGAACCTCAACTACAGCGACACCCTCAATCACGGCCCGCGCTACAGCCGCAGCAGCAGCCTGTTCTACTCGGTGCCCTACGGCTACTGGACCTACAGCCTGTTCGCCAGCCACGCCGAGTACCGTGCCCCTCTCAAGCTGGCACGCACCACCCTGTACAACAGCGGGCGTACCGACATGGTCAGCGGCCGCGCCGACCGGGTGCTGTGGCGCGATCAGAGCCACCAGCTCAGTGCCAACCTGCAACTGGCCTACAAGGACGTCGACAGCTACCTGCAGAAGGCCCATCTGCAGATCCAGAGCCCAACCCTGACCGTGGCCGAGGCCGGGCTCAATCTGTTCTGGCTCAACAGCGCGGTATGGAACCTGGATGTCAATTACGCCCAGGGGCTGACCTGGTTCGGTGCCGACCGCGACTCGCAGCAAGTGCAACGCAACCTGCCCCAGGCCCAGTTTCGCAAGTATCGCGCCGGGCTCAGCCAGTGGCGCAACGGCCAGTGGGGCCAGCAACGCTGGCAGTGGCAGAGCCAGTTGAACCTGCAGTACAGCCCCGACCCGCTGCCGGCCATCGAACAACTGCTGGGGACCGATGATTCGGCGGTTCGCGGCTACCGCGTCAACAGTGCCTCGGGGGCCATCGGCGGGATCTGGCGCAACACCCTGCGCCTGCCCCTGAGCACCGACCTGCCGCTGAAGATCACCCCGCGCCTGGGCCTGGACGACGGCTGGATCAAGGCCAGGCACGGTGCCCAGAGCCAGCACCTGAGCGGCGCCAGCGCAGGGCTCAACCTGGCCTGGAAAAACCTTCAGTTGGACCTGGATTACCAACGCAGCCTGAACACTCCGGAGCGCTTTCGAACGGAACCGGAAGTCTGGCTGGCCAGGATCAGCCTGCAGATCTGATCCACCGCCATTTAGCCTGAAGTACCCGATGAACCTGAGCACCACGCGCCGTTGCACCCGATAAAGCAACGCCCGGCTCACCCACTTAGAACGAGGTTCTCATGCCGGACAACACTCATAGGTTCCACCTTTCACCCCAGGGCACATTGCGCTGGACCATCGCCGGCCTGCTGCTGGCGGCCCACCTGCCCCTGGCCCTCGCCAATGGCATCACCGTGGTCGAAGGCCCCGGTGGCACTCCGCAACTGCTGAACCAGGGCGGCGTGCCCATCGTCAACATCGTCGCGCCCAATGCCGGCGGCCTGTCCCACAACCAGTTCCTGGACTACAACGTCGGGCAGCAGGGCGTGGTGCTGAACAACGCCCTGCGGGACGGGCCATCGCAACTGGCCGGACAACTGGCGGCCAACGCACAGTTCCAGGGCCAGGCGGCCAGCGTGATCCTCAACGAAGTGATCAGCCAGAATGCCTCGCAACTCAATGGCGCCCAGGAAATCTTCGGCACCCCGGCCGACTTCGTGCTGGCCAACCCCAATGGCATCTCGGTCAACGGTGGCAGCTTCATCAACACCCCGAACGCCAGCCTGGTGGTGGGTCGCCCGGAACTCCAGGGCGACAAGCTGCAACGGCTCAATACCCAGAACGCCGGAGGCCGGCTGGATATCCACGGCGGCGGACTGCTCAATGAAAAGGGCTCGATCAACCTGATCGCGCCCAGCATCGACAGCCAGGGCCAGCTCAAGGCCCACGACCAGTTGAATCTGACCGTCGGCCGCAACCAGCTCGACTACCCCAGCGGCAAGGTCCTGAAGGTCGACCCCGCCAGCCGTACCCAGGAACAACGCATCGACGCCAACCTGTTCGGCGCCATGCTGGCCGGGCGGATCAATATCGTCAGCACCGCCGAAGGTGCCGGGGTACGAGTCGGCGCAGTCCAGGTGAATGGCCGCGACGGGGTCAAGCTGCACTCCGCCGGTGACCTGGACATCCGTGGCAAGGCCCTGGACAACAGCCTCGACGCTGTGCGCGCCGGGGTTCACAGCGAGGGCGACATCGACCTGCACGGGGCCCGGGACCTGACCCTGGCAGCCACGGACGTCAGTGGCGTCAACGTCAAGCTCGATGCCGGGCGCAACCTGACCCTGAGCAGCATCGAAAGCCGCAAACTCCAGGAAAAGCGCCAGCAGTGGGAAAACAGCACCATTGGCATCACCTGGGAAACCTACGACCGCACCGAGACCGACAGCGACACACGCCAGCACGGCAACAAGGTGGTGGCCCAGCACGATGCCGAACTCAACTCCGGCGCCGACACCGAAATCCAGGGCAGCAGTATCAAGGCCGGCAATCGCCTGAGAGCCACCAGCGGCGGCGACCTGCGCCTGACCGCTGCCACCGAGACCCACACCCAGCGTGACCAGGGCCAGCACCGCAAGCACCTGTGGAAAGAGCACTGGGAGACCGCCAGCAGCGAGCAGCGCAGCGTCACCAGCCAGCTCAAGAGCGGACAGCAGCTGGCGCTCGACAGCCAGCGCAAACTGCAACTGCAGGGCGCCGAACTGCACAGCAAGGGCGATATTCAACTGGCTGCCAAGGATGTGGACATCAACAGCGCCAGTCGCCAGCAAAGCCAGAGCAACCAGCGCTACTCCGGCGACCTGGTGGGCGGTGGCTTCTTCGGCAAGAATGCCGACGGCGACCAGGGCAAGACTGAGAACCAGGGCAGCAAGGTCAATGCCGACGGCAAGCTGATCGTGCATGCCGACAGGGTGCGCATCAGTGGCAGCCAGGCCCGTGGCGGGACCCAGGCCAGCGTCATTAGCCAAGAGGGTTCGCTGACCATCGACGGCGTGCAGGACACGTCCCACAGCAACAACCACAGCAAGGACAGCAAGTTCTTCGGCATTGCCAAGGACGAGAGCCGCCAGCAGCGCAAGAACAGCACCACCGTCGGCAGCCAGGTACGCTCGGACAGCAACCTCAAGTTGCAGAGCGCCGAGGACCTGAACATCAGCGGCTCGCAAGTGGCTGCCCAGGGGCATCTGGACGTCAATGCCAAGGGCTCGGTGAAGGTCGCCGCAGCGCAGGATACCCAGCACAGCAGCACCAGCACCCAGGAGCGCGGCTTCGACGCCTACGCCAAGGAAAATGCGCCAGGCACCACTCAGTACCGGGCCGGTGTGCGCTACCAGGACCAGCAGCGCAACGACAGCAGCGACAGCACTCGGCAGCAGGCGTCCAGCCTCAGTGGCGGCAGCCTGGCGGTCAGCGCCGGCAACGACCTGCGCATCGAGGGCAGCGACCTTGCGGCCACCGCCGGCGACGCCAGCCTGAGCGGGAAAAATATCCAGCTGCTGGCGGCCGACAACACCCAGGAAAAACACAGCGACAGCACCACCACCGGTGGCGGCTTCTACTACACCGGCGGCCTGGACCGGGCCGGCAACGGCGTGGAAGTGGCCCACAACAGCAGCCAGGACAGCAGCAGCAAGACGACTGCGCAAACCAGCAGCATCGCCGCCAGCGGCAACCTGACCCTCAATGCCGGCAAGCGCCTGAGCACCGAAGGAGCCCAGGTCAAGGCCGGCGGCACGCTTGCGGTGAACGCTGGAGAGATCGACAACAAAGCCGCGCGCAACAGCGAAAGCAGCCAGCACAGTGAGAACAACTGGGCAGTGGATGTCGGTGCCAACGTGGAATACAAGGGCGTCACCCGGCCGATCGAAAAGGCCATCCAAGGCGTGGCCCAGCGCAAGTTCCATCAACCCGGGGTGCTCGATGCCCTGGAACAGCCCAATGTCGGCCTGGATGTGGATGTCAGCCAACAGAATCGCCAGGTTGCCGAAAGCAGCAGCAAGGCCGTGGTCAGCCAGTTGAGCGGGGGCAAGGTCGAGGTCAGGACCGCCGGGCAACTGCACGACCAGGGCACCCAGTACCGCGCCACCGACGGTGCCGTGAAGATCAGCGCCGACAGCCTGCTGGCCAGTGCTGCCAGCAATACCCACAGCAGCAGCGAGCAGGCCCTGGACGCCAAGGCCGGCGTGCGGGTCTACACCAATACCGGTGAAGACCTGAACATCCGCGGCAGTGGTGCAGGCGGTAGCAGCAGCGTCACCAGCACCCAGGAAAAGGCCCAGGTCGGCAGTTACGCCGGCAGCCAGGGGGTGGATATCCAGCTCGGAGGCGACGGCCGTTTCGAAGGCAGCCAGTTCAATGGCGGCCAGGGCGGTATCAGCATCAAGACCGGCGGTGAACTGGCGCTGAACCAGGCCAATGACCGTCAAGCCAGCAGCAACACCAGCCTGCGCGGCGATGCGTCCCTGAGCCTGGCCAGCACACCGGGGGCCAGCGGCACCCATCTCAATGTCGGCGCCGGGGTGCAACTGGACCACAAGACCCTCAACCAGCAGGACAGCCAGGCGCAAGTCGCCAGCCTCCAGGGCCAGGGACCGATCCAGCTGAACAGCGGCGGCGACCTGACGCTGCAAGGCACGCAAATCGGCAACGCCGCGCGCCCCGCTGGCGACATCAGCCTCAAGGCCGGCGGCAAGCTCGACCTGCAAGCCGCAAGCGACACCCACAGCAGCCAGGGCAGCAACCTCGGCGGCGGCCTCACGGTCGGTGGCGGCAAGACCACCAGTGAACAAAGCAGTGCCCAGAAAGCCAACCTCAGTGCCAACTTCAACATTGGCCGGGTCGCCGAAACGGACCAGAGCCAACGCGGTGCCCAGCTCTACAGCCAGGGCCAGGTGCTGCTGGGCAGCGAGGCCAGCGGCGACAGCGCGATTCACCTGCAGGGCACACGGATCGATGCCGGCAAAGTGGCTCTCGACGCGGCCCAGGGCGGTGTCCTCCAGGAATCGGCACAGTCCACCCAGGCTCACAACAACTGGGGCCTGACCCTGGGTGCCGGGGCCAACCTGGGCAAGACCACCCTGGCCGATGCCGGTGAGCACGACTCGCCGAAGATCGACCGCGGGATCAATGCCCGGGCCAAGGTCGACGTCGACCGGCGCCAAGACACGACCCAGCACAACAGCCTGATCAAGGCCGACCAGGTGGTGCTCAACAGTGCCGCCGATGTGCACCTGGCCGGTGCTCGCATCGACGCGCAACGGGTCGACGGGACCATCGGTGGCGACCTGCTCATCGAAAGCCGCCAGGACCAGTTGCGCAATACCCAGGTCAACATCGACGCCAAGCTGGATGTGGAGAAGAACCAACCAGGCCTGGTGAGCAAACTGGCCAAGCCGGCCGGCCCCCTCAAGGACAACCTGCAGGCCAAGGCCGAGAAAGGCTTCGAAAAACATCGGGAGAAGCTGGAAAACGCGGTCGACAAGGGCGTCGACAAGCTCGGCTCGGCCAAGGACAGCGTGCTCAGCCAGGCCAGCAACGCCAAGGAACGCCTGGGGGAAAAGCTCAGCCGCAGTGGCAGCTACGACGTCAACCCGGAGCCTCGCGGCGCCCTGGGCAGCGGCGTGGACAAGGCCAAGAACTACCTGGCCGACCAGGCCGATGCGCTGGGCAATCGGCTCTCGGGCCTCAAACAGCGTTTCTGGCCAAAGACCAGCGACAGCTATTCGGTCAGCGAGAAGAACACCACTGGCAGCAAAGTGGCCGACACCGCTGAAAGCGTGCTGTTCGGCGACAAGAGCGGCAACACCACCTACACCCCGACCCTGAACCTGGACCTGAGCCACACCCGCAAGGACAGCGTGGAGCAGGCCTCGGGCATCAGTGGCCAGCAGGGCGTCAACCTGCAAGTGGGTGGGCAAACCCGGCTCACCGGCGCACGCATCAGCGCCAGCCAGGGCGCGGTCGACCTGGGCGGTTCCAAGGTCAGCAGCACGGCCCTGGCCGGTTCTGACCTGCGCCTCGACGCCGGGCTCAACCTGTCCAAGTCACCGGTCAACCTGGCCCTGGGCAGCGGCGCCGAGCTGACCCGCAAACAGGACGACGCCACGCAAAAGGACCAGTTGTTCAATCTGGGCCCGCTGCGTGTCGGCGGCCACAGTGACAGCCCGTTGCTGCAAGCCGGCATCGACCAGAAAACTCCATGAGACCCCGGCCGCCCTCCCCCGAGGGCGGCCTTTGTTGCTCCCCTTCCGGGACGGTTCTCGTCCACGGAAAACAGCCCTCTGGCCTTAATTGACTTCCATTAATTACGACCAACTGTAATACCTCCCCTTATTCGATGTAGGACCTGTCTTAGATTGTCCTCATCAGCACTTTCGCAACTATTTCCTCTCCAACAGCTGGGCTACTGTTCGAACTTTCTATCGGTTGGCAAGAGGCCCGCATGCACTCGGTATTTATCATTGATGATCATCCCGTCATACGTCTGGCCATTCGTATTCTGCTGGAACACGAGCGATACAAGATCATCGGAGAAACCGATAACGGAGTCGACGCGCTGCAAATGGTCCGCGAGTGCGAACCGGACCTGATCATTCTCGACATCTGCATTCCCAAGCTCGATGGCATGGAGCTTCTGGAGCGTTTCAGCAATATGCCCAAACCCTTGCGAACCCTGGTCCTGACGGCTCAGTCGGCGGCGCTGTTCGCCAACCGCTGCATGCGCGCCGGGGCCAGCGGCTATGTCTGCAAACAGGAAGACCTGAGTGAATTACTGAGCGCCATCAAGGCCATCTGCAGTGGCTACAACTATTTCCCCAGCCAGGCATTGCACGCTACTCGGGCAGCGCCCGGGGCAACTTTTGAGTTGGCCCAGTTCAACGCGCTGAATGATCGCGAGTTGATGATCATGCAACTTTTCGCCATGGGGCAAACCAATAAGGAAATAGCCAGCGGCATGTTTCTCAGCCATAAGACGGTCAGTACTTACAAGAAGCGCATCATGCAGAAACTGGCGACCACATCCATGAGTGTCCTGGTGGATATGGCCAAGCGCAATGAGCTGATATGAAGGGTCCCCCCCTGTTCACCAGGCCGCTCCGGGGCTGCCGGTCATGACGGACATCTTCCTGCAACCCGCCATGATCGCTCTGTGTGCCTCGCTATTGGCCGTCTTGCTCGGCCTGGCCTGGCTGTACCGACAGCTGCGCCAACAGGAACGGGCATTGCGTAGCGCACGCCGGGTGCTGCAGACACTGGAGGCCGGCAAGCAGCAGGTCGAGCAGGCCAACCAGGTGAAAAACCAGTTCCTGGGCACTGTCAGCCATGAAATCCGCACCCCGCTGAATGCCTTCATCGGCCTGCTGGAACGGGTAGTGCAACGCACCCCGGCGAACGCTGACGATCGCTCGGCCCTGGAGTTGGCCCTGGGCACCGCCCGGGATCTGCGGGAGCTGCTGGGCGACCTGCTGGACCTCACCAGGATCGAGTCGGGGCAACTGTCGCTGAAGCAGGAATGGACCAGCCTGGGAGAAAGCGTCCGCTCGGTGATGGAAAGGTTCCAGGTGCTGGCGCAACAGAAAGCCCTCCGGCTCGATCTCGAACTCGAGATGCCTGATCCCGAGCCCCTGGTTCTATTGGACGCCCTGCGCTTCAAACAGGTGCTGTCCAACCTGTTGAGCAACGCGATCAAATTCACCCGCCAGGGAGAGGTGCGCATCAGGCTGCAATTGCTGCCCGAGGAACACCCGGGGTATTTCAGCCTGCTCCTGCAAGTGCTGGATACCGGGATCGGCATCCCCGAGCAGCAGCGACACCACCTTCTGTTGCACCCCTTCGCCCAGGTCGATGCGGCAAACCAGTCTCCACGGGACAGCACCGGGCTCGGCCTGCCCATCAGCCATCACCTGTGCCAGAAGATGGGCGGCAGCCTGAGCCTGCACGGGCGCGACGGCCCTGGCAGCGAAGCGCGGGTCCGGCTGGCGCTGGCCGGCAAGGTGATGCCCCCCATCCCCACCAAGGAAGCCTTGCCGACGCATCCGCACCTGCCCCTGAATATCCTGGTGGCGGACGACCATCCCGCAAACCGGATGCTGCTGCAGGGACAACTGGAACAGCTCGGGCATCGGGTCACCTGTGCCGAGGACGGGCTGCTCGCATACCGGCTGTGGAAGATCGGCGACTTCGACCTGCTGATCATCGATTGCAACATGCCCATCATGAATGGCTACCAACTGGCCAGGGCCATACGCCGCAGCGAAAACCTGCAACAGCGCCCCGCCGTCACCCTGCTAGGGTGCAGCGCCTGCTCCGCTGCGCACACGGTCCAGCGCTGCCGGGAGGCCGGGATGCTCGACTGCCTGCCCAAGCCTCTGGGCCTGCACTTGTTGAGCCAGCAATTGATGTCCCTGGCCCCCCTGCCCAGAACGGACAGTTTCAGCATCGACGCCCTGCGCACCCTGACTCGGGGTGTTCCACCCCTCGGGTTGCGCATGCTTGAGGAACTGCTGAGGTGCAGCCACGAAGATCGACAATTGCTGGGCCGCACACCCCGTGACAGCCCTCGAGAACTGGCGGCACTGGCCCACAAGATCAAGGGGGCGGCACTGATGGTGGGCGCCGGCCCGCTGCAGCGTGGCTGCCAATCCCTGGAACTGGCCTGCCTGGACCCGGCCGCGGCAGAACAGATCAATGACGCAACCCGCACGCTGGACCTGGCCCTGGTGCAGTTCATCCAGTCCCTGCACCGGCACATCGAGGCCCATCCACCGCCCGATCTGGTACCTGGCGCCTTGCCTGAAGCCGTCCCTGCAAGGCTCGACAACCCCACCAATCGAGGATGATGTGGCCCTCTTGCCAGATCAATATCAAAAGGCCAGTATCTGATCGCCACGCCCCACCCCCGCAGCTCCCGTCCATGGCTTGCCCGGCCTGCCTGCCCTCCAGTCAAGGTCAGGGCAGGGAGTGCCTGGCTTAACTATGCTTGGGTCGTGAGCCATGCCTCATGTGCCTTTGGAGAGAATTGGAATGCCGAGCACGCCAGCGCCCGTACAACGTCGCTTTCCTCTCCACATCCACATCAGTGCGATGTTCACCCTGCTGCTGCTCCTGACGGGTGTGGTGCTGGGCATCTACAACTACCAGCAGACCACCCGCATCATCCTCGGCAGCAGTGAAAAACTCTTCCAGCGCATCGAACAGGATGTGCGCAGTGACCTTAAATCCACCTATGAACCCATCCGCCATCTGCTCAGCCTGCTGGCACACGCCCAGCCGGCCCAGGCGCCGAACCTGGCTGAGCGCCTGGCACTGCTCAAGCCCTTCAGCCAGTCGCTGACAGACACCCCCGACCTGGCCTCGCTGTACCTGGGCTATGCCGACGGTGACTTCTTCATGGTGCGCCCCCTGCGCACCGCCCAGCTCAGGGACAAGCGCCAGGCCCCGGAAAAAAGCGCCTTCGAAGTCTGGAGCATCGAGCGCGACGCCAGCACCGGCCAGGTGCACTCACAGTCGCTGTTCTATGACATCGACCTGCAGCAGGTCGGGCACCTGGAACATCCCGACGAGCGCTACGACCCGCGAACCCGCGACTGGTTCGTCAACGCCCGGGGTGACACCGACCAGATCACGACCCGCCCCTATGTGTTCTATTCCACCCTCAATGTCGGCACGACCCTGGCCCGACGCAGCGGCAAGATGGCGGTCCTCGCCGCCGACCTGACCCTCGAACAACTGTCCGCCACCCTGGCCAAGCACCGGGTCACCCCCACCACCGAAGTGGCCTTGCTGGACGATCAGGGCAACGTCGTGGCCTACCCCGACAGCAGCAGGCTGCTGACCGAGCAGCGTACCGCGCGCCTGATCAAGGGCAATGACCTGAACCCGATGCTCGCGGCGCTGTTGCATGACCAGACCGTGGACGGCCACTTGCAGGTCCAGGACCGCAGCTGGATCGTTGCCAGCACTCATATCGCCGAGGGCGGTCCTGGCGGATTGCAATTGGCCTTGCTGGTGCCCGAGGACGAACTGCTGGCCGACGCCTACCGGCTGCGCTGGCGAGGCGCGCTGATTACCCTGGCCACCCTGCTGCTGTGCCTGCCCCTGGGCTGGTTGATCTCACGCATCCTGGTGCGGCCGCTGCACACCCTGGTGCAAGAAGCCGACGCCATCCGCAGCTTCGACTTCAACTACCCGGTATCGCGCCGCTCGCCAGTACTGGAAGTGGATCAATTGAGTGTGTCCATGGCCCGGATGAAGGACACCCTGGCCAGCTTCTTCGAGATCAACGCCAGCCTCTCCGCCGAGACCCGCTTCGATCCGCTGCTGCAACGGGTGCTGTTTGAAACCGTGAAGATCGCCCAGGCCCAGGCCGGCCTGATCTACCTCTGCGAAAGCAAGGGCACGCACCTGGAGCCCCACGGGCTGATCATCGACGGGCAACCCCAGGACCTCAGCGCCTTTGCCATCGAGACCCTGGGGCTGACAAGCAGCGACTCCCCCGAGTGGTTGCAGCAATTGACCCGTGGCGACAGCGTGGTCACCACCCTGGGATTCGACCAGGCTGGCGACCTGCAAGGCATCCTGCTGGCCCTGGACAGTCCCAGCACGCACCTGGTGGGCATTCGCCTGCGCAACCGGCACCACGAGACCGTGGGCATGCTCCTGCTGTTTTTGGTGGACAGTGGCGCCGAGGCCGACCTGGACAAGCTCAGCCCGGACCGCATCGCCTTCATCCAGGCGGTGTCCGCCACCGCGACCCTGTGCATCGAGAGCCAGCGCCTGCAGAACAAGCAGAAGCAGTTGCTCGACTCCTTCATTCAGTTGCTGGCCGGGGCCATCGACGCCAAGAGCCCCTACACCGGCGGGCACTGCCAACGGGTACCGGCCCTGACGCTGATGCTGGCGCAGGCCGCCGCCGACAGCCAGGCCCCAGGATTCGCCGACTACCAGCCCACCGAGGACGAATGGGAAGCCCTGCACATAGCCTCCTGGCTGCATGATTGCGGCAAGGTCACGACCCCGGAATACGTGGTGGACAAGGCCACCAAGCTGGAAACCCTGAACGACCGCATCCACGAAATCCGCACTCGCTTCGAGGTGCTCAAGCGCGACGTCTGGATCGACTACTGGCAGGCCCTGGCCCAAGGCGCCGAGGAAGAGCAGCAGGCGGCCGAGCGTACAGCGCGCCTGCAGGCCCTGGATGAGGATTTTGCCTTTGTCGCCCGTTGCAACCTGGGGACGGAGTTCATGGCCGAGGCCGACCTGCAGCGCTTGCAGAACATCGCCCGGCGTACCTGGAGCCGCACCCTGGATGATCGCCTGGGGGTTTCCTGGGAGGAACATCAGCGCCAGGAACGCACCCCGGCACCGAGCCTACCGGTACTCGAACCGTTACTGGCCGACAGGCCCGAGCACTTGCTGGAGCGCAGCGCCGTGGACGTCCTCGCCCCCGACAACCCCTGGGGCTTCAAGCTCCAGGTGCCGGAGCACAAGTACAACCGCGGTGAGCTCTACAACCTGAGCATCCCTCGCGGCACACTCACCGCCGAAGAGCGTTATGTGATCAACCACCACATCGTGCAGACCATCATCATGCTCGAACACCTGCCCTTCCCCAGCCACTTGCAGAGCGTGGCGGAGATCGCCGGCGGCCATCACGAGAAAATGGACGGCAGCGGCTACCCGAAACAGCTCAAGCGCGAGCAGATGAGCCTGCCGGCGCGAATGATGGCCATCGCCGACATCTTCGAGGCCCTGACCGCCGCGGACCGCCCCTACAAGAAGGGCAAGACCCTGAGCGAAGCGCTGAACATCATGGCCATGATGTGCCGCGACGCCCACATCGATCCGCAACTGTTCGCGTTGTTCATCGAGCAGCGAATCTACCAGCGCTACGCCGAGGGCTTCCTGACGCCACAACAGATCGATCCGGTGGATCAGCAAGCGCTGCTGAAAAAGGCCGGACTGACCACCTGAAGGGCCTCAGCAGTCGCTCAAGCGCAGGAAGATCGCCGCCAACTGTTCGATCCCGGCCTGGTCCACTTCGCTGAAGCGAGCCAGCTCCGGGCTGTCCAGGTCCAGCACGCCAATCAACCGACCGTCCTTGACCAGCGGCACCACCAGTTCGCTGTTGGACGCACTGTCACAGGCTATGTGCCCGGCAAAGGCATGCACGTCGTCCACCCGCTGTGTCTGCAGAGTGGCCGCGGCCGTGCCGCAAACCCCACGGCCGAAGGGGATCCGCACGCAGGCAATCTGCCCCTGGAAGGGGCCGAGCACCAGTTCCTGGTTGCGGTTGAGGTAGAACCCGGCCCAGTTCAGGTGATCCAGTTGGCTGAACAGGAAGGCCGAGAACTGCGCGGCATTGGCGATGAAGTCGCGCTCGTCGGCCAACAGCGACTCCAGCTGGGCGCACAGCAGCCCGTAGCCGTCCAGACCTTGGCCGGCGTGTTTCAGATCGATCATGCTTTTTGCTCCAACAACTGCAGGCCCACCCAGTAGCGGGCAAATTGATAGGCACACCGGCCATTGCGGTTGCCGCGCCCGGTGGCCCAGCGCACTGCCAGGATGTCCAGCGCCTCGTCACGCTGCCAGCTCAGGCCGGCCTTGCTCGCCAGCTCGCCAATCCAGTGCTCGACCACGTTGAGGAAGTGTTCCTGGGTGAAGGGATAGAACGACAGCCACAGGCCGAAACGGTCCGAAAGGGCAATCTTGTCTTCTACTGCCTCACTGGGGTGCAGTTCGCCGTCGACACGCTTCCAGTTCTCGTTGTCGCTCTCCTTCTCCGGTACCAGGTGCCGACGGTTCGAGGTGGCGTACAGCAGCACATTCTCCGGTGCCTGCTCCAGGGAACCGTCGAGCACGCTCTTGAGTACCCGGTAATCGCCCTCGCCGGACTCGAAGGACAGGTCGTCGCAGAACAGCACGAAACGCTGGGGCAGCTTGACCAGTTGCTCCACCACCCGCGGCAGGTCCGCCAGGTGGTCACGCTCGATCTCGATCAGGCGCAGGCCGCCCTTGGCATGCTCGGCCAGCAAGGCGCGCACCAGGGAGGATTTACCGGTGCCACGCGAGCCCCAGAGCAAGGCATGGTTGGCCGGCATGCCGTCGAGGAACTGTTGAGTGTTGCGTGCCAGTTGCTCGCGCTGCTTGTCGACCCCGATCAGGTCGCTCAGGCGCATGTCCAGGCTGACTTCCAGAGGCAACAGGAAGCCGTTGCGCCCCTCACGCTGCCAGCGGGCAGCCAGGCACTGGTCCCAGTCGATGGTCTGGCGCGGGGTAGGCAACAGGGGTTCGATCCGGGCCAGGACCGCATCGGCACGTTCAAGAAATGCAATCAATCGGGCATCCACGACTTTTCCTCAGGCACGTTCAGGGTAATGATGCGGCACACAGACGAAACGCAGTCCTGATCCCAGGGTCTATCGCCTTATCAGCTGCTGCCAGGCCAGGCCGGCAACCAAAGATGATCAGCTATGCTTGCGCAGCGAAGGGAAACGAAAGTGGTTCAGCCCCCCATGGATATCAAGTTCACCAACCGCCTGTCCTATAAACAGGCCCGGCTCACCGTGCTGGTGGGTTTCATTCTGGGGACCGCGCTCAGTCTGCTGCAAATCGGCATCGATTATGCCAGCGAAGACGCCTCCATCAATCGTGAAATCCACTCATTGCTGGAAATCAGCCACAACCCGGCCTCGCGCATTGCCTACAACATCGACTCCGAGCTGGCTCAGGAACTGACCCTGGGCCTGCTGCGCTCCCCGGCGATCATTCGCGCGCAACTGATCGACAACAACAATACCCTGCTGGCCAATGTCGAACGGCCCGCGCAGCAAAGCCGCTACCGCGCCATCAGCGACTTCCTGTTCGGCGCCGACCGGCAATTCGAAGACCGCCTGTATCTGAGCCACCTGCCTGAAGAGTCCCTCGGCACCCTGCACCTGGATGTCGACACCTACGCCTTTGGCAGCCGCTTTCTCAAACGTGCCGAAATCACCCTGATCAACGGCTTCGCCCGTAGCCTGATCCTCACCGGGATTCTTCTGGCGCTGTTCTACGTGATGCTGACCAAGCCCCTGGTGGGGGTGATCCGCGAACTCAGCAGTCGTGACCCGCGCAGCCCGCAACAGGCCAAGCTGGACTGTCCCCCCGGCCACGAAAACGACGAGGTCGGGGTGCTGGTCAAGGTCGCCAACCAACAGTTCGACATCATGGCCACGGAAATCCAGCAGCGGCGCAACGCCGAGAACCGCCTGACCGAGTACCTCGGGCAGCTGGAGAACATCGTCTCGGCCCGCACCATCGAACTCAAGGCCAGCAATGCCCGGCTCAGCCAGTCCAACGAAGAACTGGAAATCGCCCGACGCACCGCCCTCGACATGGCCCAGGCCCGTGCCGCCTTCCTGGCCAACATGAGCCACGAGATCCGCACCCCGCTCAACGGCCTGCTGGGAATGATCGCCCTGTCCCTGGACAGCCCGCTGAACCCCGAGCAACGCCAGCAGCTGTCCATCGCCCACGACTCCGGCAAGGTCCTGGTGGAGCTGCTCAACGATATTCTCGATATGTCCAAGTTCGATGCCGGGCAGCTGGAGCTGGAGCGCATCCCCTTCGACCTCGGGGTGCTGGTGGAGGACACCGCCAATTTGCTCTCGCAAAACGCCGCAGCCAGTGTCGAGCTGACCTGCCTGATCGCCCCGGACTTTCCCGCACTGGTGCTGGGCGACCCGATGCGGGTGCGGCAAATCGTCAGCAACCTGCTGTCCAACGCCCTCAAGTTCACCCGCTTCGGCCGCGTCGACGTGCGTCTGAGCACCCTGGGCGACGGCGTGCGCATCGAGATCTGCGACACCGGCATCGGCATTGCCCAGGAGGCCCAGGTCAGAATCTTCCAGCCCTATACCCAGGCGGGCGCCGGCATCACCCGCCAATACGGTGGCACCGGCCTGGGCCTGGCCTTGACCTACAACCTCTGCGAAGCCATGAACGGCCGCTTGAGCATCAGTTCGGAAGTCGGCTTTGGCAGCCAGTTCTGCGCCGACCTGCCCCTGCCGTGCCACACCCCCGCGGCCAGCCCGCCTGCCCTGTCCGGCAAGGTCATCGCCATCACTGACGTGGGCAGCGGCCTGGCTGAACTGCTGGCCAGCCTGCTGCCCAGCTGGGGCCTCGACTATCAGCGCTGCGACATTGAAGACTCCCTGGCCGGAATCAACCCCGACCTGCTGATCACCGATTGCCCGGAGTGCCTGTTCGGCCTGCGCCCGGCCATCGCCGCGCCGATCCTGCTGGTGACCGCCTATGGCAGTTTCCTGCCCAGCGAAGAAGCCAGCGCCCTGGCACCGTTGCAGCAGCAGGCCCGCCCTTTGGCGCGCAACGCCCTGTACCAGACTCTGCGGCGCTCGCTGCTGGGACAGACCGTGACCCTCAACGACGCGCAGCTGGAGATGCCGACGCCGCTGCGTCGGGCGAACATCCTGCTGGTGGAGGACAACCCGGTGAACCAACTGGTGGCCAAGGGCATGCTGAGCAAGCTCGGTTGCGCGGTGACCGTCGCCGCCCATGGTGCAGAGGCCCTCAATCAGCTGGAGCAGCATGGCTTCGACCTGGTGCTGATGGACTGCAACATGCCGGTCATGGACGGATACGAGGCCAGCCGGCAGATCCGCCGCAGTGGACGCTGGCCGGACCTGCCGATCATTGCCCTGACCGCCAACGCCATGCCCGAAGAGCGCGAGCGCTGCCGCGCCGCCGGCATGAGCGACTACCTGGCCAAGCCCTTTCGCCGTGAAGAGCTGATTGCCTTGCTGGACCTGTGGGTGCCGACTACGACAAGGCTCTGATCTGTTGCAACAGGTGATCGAGACCGTCACGCAACTGGTCCAGGCTGTTCAGGTCGACCCCGCTTTCGCACAGCAGCGCCGCCTTGAGCGGCGGCACCTGATCGCGCAGGGCCAGGCCGGCATCACTCAGGCTCAGGTGCACCTCGCGCTCATCGCGCCCGGAACGCCGGCGCTGCACCAACTGCAGCTGTTCCAGGCGCTTGAGCAAGGGCGTCAAGGTGCCGGAGTCCAGGGCCAGGCGCTCGCCCAGGGCCTTGACCGTAGGCAGCGTCGGCGGCGCTGCCTGCCACTCCCAGAGCACCAGCATCACCAGGTATTGCGGGTAGGTCAGGCCCAGGCGCTCGAGCATCGGCTTGTAGCCCCGGACCACCGCCCGCGAGGCAGCGTACAGCTTGAAGCACAGCTGGGAATCGAGCTTCAGGGCATCCACGGACACGCTGTTCATTTGAGCAGGGCTTCGATCTCGCGGCTCAGGTCCTGGGGCTTGGTGGCCGGAGCGAAGCGCTTGACCAGCTGGCCGTCCCGGCCGATCAGGAACTTGGTGAAATTCCACTTGATGCCCTGGGAGCCCAGGACCCCGGGGGCACGCTTCTTCAACTGGACGAACAATGGGTGGGCATCGCTGCCATTGACCTCGACCTTCTTGAACAGCGGGAAACTCACGCCGTAGTTCAGTTCGCAGAATTCGGAGATCGCCCCTTCATTGCCCGGTTCCTGCTTGCCGAACTGGTTGCAGGGGAAGCCCAGCACCACCAGCCCCTGGTCCTTGTAGGTCTGCCAGAGTTCTTCAAGCCCCTTGTATTGAGGAGTGAAGCCGCATTTGCTGGCGGTATTGACCACCAGCACCGCCTTGCCGGCGAAGTCCGCGAGGGTCTTGTGCTCACCCTTGATGGTGGTGCAGGGAATAGTCAGCAGGGCATCGGTCATGGCAGCGGCTCCATTCGTGGAAAGAGGCGATAAAAATAGCGCCCAATTAGATTGCGTGCAATTTAAATGGACGAAAGACGACTCCCAAGAGTCGCCTCCGCCTCAGCGAGGCACCAGGTCCAGGCACACCGAGTTGATGCAGTAGCGCAAGCCGGTGGGTGGCGGGCCATCGGGGAATACGTGGCCCAGGTGGGCATCACATTTGGCGCAGACCACTTCGGTACGGATCATCCCGTGGCTGATGTCGCGGATCTCGATCATCGCGCTGTCGGCAATGGGCTGGTAGAAGCTCGGCCAGCCGCAGCCCGAGTCAAACTTGGCCGAGGAGTCGAACAACGGCTCATTGCAGCAGATGCAGTGATAGACCCCATCGGTCTTGGTGCCGTTGTACTTGCCCGAGAAGGGCCGTTCGGTGCCCTTGAGCCGGCAGACGTTGTACTGCTCCGGATCGAGCATCGCCCGCCATTCTTCCAGGGTTTTTTCCAGCTTTTCCATGGTCCTTCCTCTGCAACGGAAAAAGCCCGATCTGTGTCTTTTCCACGGATCGGGCGGCACGTATGATTGCGCCTCGTCAGACGTCAGTCTGGCAGCCGCGTTACACCCATTCAAACGGATTTTGCCGCAGCCGGTGCGGGCTACACGCCGGTGTGACACGGCAGGATTCCCAGTACGGTAGTTCATCCTCCGCCTGGATCGTTCATTTTCGGGAACACATTGCCATGCAGGTCAGCAAATCGAACAAGCTCGCCAACGTCTGTTATGACATTCGCGGCCCAGTGCTCAAGCACGCCAAACGCCTGGAAGAGGAAGGCCATCGCATCCTCAAGCTGAACATCGGCAATCCGGCGCCTTTTGGTTTCGAAGCGCCGGACGAGATTCTCCAGGACGTGATCCGCAACCTGCCTACCGCCCAGGGCTACAGCGACTCCAAGGGCCTGTTCAGTGCGCGCAAGGCGGTGATGCAGTACTACCAGCAAAAGCAGGTGGAAGGCATCGGCATTGAAGACATCTACCTGGGCAACGGCGTCTCCGAGCTGATCGTGATGGCCATGCAGGCCCTGCTCAACAATGGCGACGAAGTGCTGGTCCCGGCCCCCGACTACCCGCTGTGGACCGCGGCAGTGAGCCTGGCCGGCGGCAACCCGGTGCACTACCTGTGCGACGAGCAGGCCAACTGGTGGCCGGACCTGGCCGACATCAAGGCCAAGATCACCCCGAACACCAAGGCCCTGGTGATCATCAACCCGAACAACCCCACCGGTGCGGTGTACCCCAAGGAAGTGCTGCTGGGCATGCTGGAACTGGCCCGCCAGCACAACCTGGTGGTGTTCTCGGACGAGATCTACGACAAGATCCTCTACGATGACGCCGTGCATATCTGCACCGCCTCCCTGGCCCCGGACCTGCTGTGCTTGACCTTCAACGGCCTGTCCAAGTCCTATCGAGTGGCCGGTTTCCGTTCCGGCTGGGTGGCGATCTCCGGTCCCAAGCACCACGCCCAGAGCTACATCGAAGGCATCGACATGCTGGCCAACATGCGCCTGTGCGCCAACGTGCCGAGCCAGCATGCAATCCAGACTGCACTGGGCGGCTACCAGAGCATCAACGACCTGGTGCTGCCGCCCGGCCGGCTGCTGGAGCAACGCAACCGCACCTGGGAGTTGCTCAACGACATTCCCGGCGTCAGCTGCGTGAAACCCATGGGCGCGCTGTATGCCTTCCCGCGGATCGATCCGAAGGTCTGTCCGATCCACAACGACGAGAAATTCGTCCTTGACCTGCTGCTGTCGGAAAAACTCCTGGTGGTACAGGGCACCGCCTTCAACTGGCCGTGGCCGGACCACTTCCGCGTGGTCACCCTGCCGCGGGTGGATGACCTGGAGCAGGCCATCGGCCGGATCGGCAGCTTCCTCAAGTCCTACCGCCAATAGCCCCGATATCGCAGTGCGATCCTTGAACGATCGCACTGCGATTAATTCAGCAACACATCTTCGCTGCCCTGCCCCAGCCCCCTTCTATAAGCTTGCACTTTCCGTCCACCCCACTGTCACAAGGTCTGCACGGCAGCCAGGGGATGACGGCGTCTCGCGATTGGTCATGACGCTGCAATGCAAGCGTCTAGACTCGGCCTATGCGACACAGTTTGAAATAGAAGCCGTATTGAATAGCCCGTTGCCGCACCTTATATACCCCGCAGTACGCGACATCTTTAGCTTGAGGAGATTTCTACAACCATGATGCGAATCCTGCTGTTTTTGGCCACTAACCTTGCGGTCGTGCTGATTGCCAGCATTACCCTGAGCCTCTTCGGCTTCAACGGGTTCATGGCGGCCAATGGGGTTGATCTGAACCTCAATCAGCTGCTGATTTTCTGTGCGGTCTTTGGTTTTGCCGGTTCGCTGTTCTCGCTGTTCATCTCCAAGTGGATGGCGAAGATGAGCACCAGCACGCAGATCATCACTCAACCGCGCACCCGCCATGAGCAGTGGTTGTTGCAAACCGTTGAGCAACTGTCCCGCGAAGCCGGGATCAAGATGCCCGAGGTGGGCATTTTCCCAGCCTACGAGGCCAACGCCTTTGCCACCGGCTGGAACAAGAACGACGCCCTGGTGGCGGTCAGCCAGGGCCTGCTGGAGCGCTTCTCACCCGATGAAGTGAAAGCGGTGCTGGCTCACGAGATCGGCCACGTCGCCAACGGCGACATGGTGACCCTGGCGCTGATCCAGGGCGTGGTGAACACCTTCGTGATGTTCTTCGCGCGGATCATCGGCAACTTCGTCGACAAGGTGATCTTCAAGAACGAAGAAGGCCAGGGCATGGCCTACTACGTAGCGACCATCTTCGCCGAACTGGTCCTGGGCATCCTCGCCAGCGCCATCGTCATGTGGTTCTCGCGCAAACGCGAGTTCCGTGCCGACGAAGCCGGTGCCCGCCTGGCCGGCACCAACGCGATGATCGGCGCCCTGCAGCGCCTGCGTTCGGAACAGGGCCTGCCGGTACACATGCCCGACACCCTGAATGCCTTCGGCATCAACGGTGGCATCAAGCAGGGCCTGGCTCGCATGTTCATGAGCCACCCGCCGCTGGAAGAGCGTATCGACGCCCTGCGTCGTCGCGGTTGATCAGCCATAAGGCAACACCCAAAAGGGCGACGCGAGTCGCCCTTTTGCATGGCCACGGATAAACGTACGCTTAGCGGACGCCTTTCCTACCCAGCCGATAGACCCGCTCCACCAGTCGCGTGAGCCCGGCCTGAAGAGACTTCCAGCTCTCGTCGAGAATGTCGCGCTCAACCTCGACAGTCAGTTGCCAATGAGTGCCAAATTGCCGCTCGACCTCATCGTCGAGCACTGCAAACGGCGGTCCGTCCAGCCTGGATTGATCGTAATCCAGAACGATCAACAGCCCCTGGCTGCCTTCCGGTAGCAGGTTATTCACATGGGCGGCGTAGCGCTGGCGCATGTCTGGCGGCAAGGCAATCATCGCCGCACGATCGTACAGCGCCGTGCAATCGGCAATGTCCTCGGCGGTCAAGGCAAAGAAATCGCCACACCAAAGCTGGATTCGACCATGGGCGTAGACCTTGAAGACCCCTTGCTGGCTGATCCGTGGCTGCAGACCGTGCTCGAGAAAGAAATCCTCTACGGCCTTTTCCGCCAACTCGATGCCCAGCACCCTGAACCCCTGGTCGGCGAGCCAGAGCAGATCCAGGCTCTTGCCGCACAAGGGCACCAGCACCCGGCTATTCGCCGTTAGGCCAAGAGCCGGCCAGTACTGTTGCAGGTAGGGATTCACCTCTGCCTGGTGAAAGCCGATCTGATCGCGTTCCCAGCGCTTGTGCCAAAAGTCCGCTTGCATGAGTTGTCCTTAAATTTCGATCAAAAAGCGCTAAAACTTATATTAGATTTAGATCAATGATCTGATTGAAGATGGCGCATCTTAACCTTCAGGACGCCCTTCATGCTCCCTAGCCTGTTCATTTCCCATGGTTCTCCCATGCTGGCCCTGGAACCCAGTGAAAGCGGCCCGGCACTGGCTCGCCTGGCAGCGCAACTGCCCCGCCCCAAGGCGATCCTAGTGGTTTCGGCCCACTGGGAAAGCCAGGATCTGCGGGTCAGCGCCCACCCACACCCGGAAACCTGGCACGACTTCGGCGGTTTTCCGCCAGCCCTGTTCGCCGTGCAATACCCAGCCCCGGGAAAACCCGACCTGGCGGCGCAGGTGGTGCAACTGCTCAAGGCCGACGGCCTGCCGGCACAACTCGACAGCCAACGGCCTTTCGATCATGGCACCTGGGTGCCGTTGTCACTGATGTACCCGCAGGCGGACATCCCGGTCGTTCAGCTGTCGCTGCCCAGCCACCAAGGCCCAGCCCTGCAGACCCGCATCGGCCACGCCCTGGCCAGCCTGCGGGAACAGGGTGTGTTGCTGATCGGCTCCGGTAGCATCACCCACAACCTGCGAGAACTGGACTGGCACGCCGGCCCGGAGAGCGTCGAGCCCTGGGCCAAGGCCTTTCGTGACTGGATGATCGAAAAACTGGCGGCCAACGATGAGCCAGCCCTGCACGACTATCGCCACCAGGCACCCCACGCCGTGCGCAGCCACCCCAGTGATGAACACCTGCTGCCGTTGTACTTCGCCCGGGGAGCGGGTGGGGACTTCAGCGTCGCCCACCAGGGCTTCACCCTGGGCGCGTTGGGCATGGACATCTATCGCTTCGACTGAAATATCGCAGGCAAAAAAAATCCCCGAACCAGTCGGGGATTTTTTATGCCTGATCAATCAACCCGAGGGCCGATCAATCTTCGCGATAGCGACGCAGCTTCAACTGCTTACCGGCAACACGAGTGTCCTTCAGCTTGGCCAGGAGTTTCTCCAGGCCATCTTCCGGCAGCTCTACCAGGGAGAAGCTGTCACGCACCTGGATGCGACCGATCGCTTCACGGGCCAGGCCGCCTTCGTTGAGGATCGCCCCCAGAAGGTTCTTGGCAGCGATACCGTCACGGGCACCCAGGGCAGTGCGGCAACGCGCACGGCCTTCGCCCAGCGGCATTGGCGCACGACGCTCACGGTCACCACGATCAGGACGATCACCGGAACGCTCCGGACGATCGCCACGCGGGGCGCTGTTCGGCACCAGTGGACGCTCTTTCTCGATCGCCGCCAGGTTCAGCGCCTGGCCGTTGGTGGCCTTGCGCAGCAGGGCCGCGGCCAGGGCACGCGGGCTGCAACCGATGTCGGCAGTCAGGCGATCCAGCAGGTCACCGTGGGTCGCTTCGGCGTCAGCCACCAGCGGCGACAGGCTGTTGGTCAGCTTCTTGATGCGCGCATCGAGAACAGCTTGGGCGTCCGGCAGGCGAACTTCGGCAACCTTCTGACCGGTTACACGCTCGATCACTTGCAGCATGCGGCGCTCACGTGGAGTCACCAGCAGCAGCGCACGGCCTTCGCGACCGGCGCGGCCGGTACGGCCGATACGGTGCACGTAGGATTCCGGGTCGTACGGCATGTCCACGTTGAACACGTGGGTGATGCGCGGTACGTCCAGGCCACGGGCGGCTACGTCGGTCGCCACAACGATGTCCAGACGGCCATCCTTGAGGGAGTCGATCACGCGCTCACGCTGGTTCTGGGCGATGTCGCCGTTCAGCGCAGCGGCTTTGTAGCCTTTGGCTTCCAGGGCGCTGGCCAGGTCCAGGGTCGCTTGCTTGGTGCGCACGAACATGATCAGGGCGTCGAAATCTTCAACTTCCAGCAGGCTCAGAACGGCAGAGGTCTTCTGGTCGGCGTGAACCAGCAGGTGAGCCTGCTCGATCGCGGTGACGGTCTGGGTCTTGCTCTGGATCTTGACGTGTTTCGGGTCTTTCAGGTGACGCTCGGCGATGGCGCGGATCGACTGCGGCAGGGTCGCCGAGAACAGTACGGTCTGACGCGACTCAGGCATGGCCTTGAAGATGACTTCCAGGTCATCCATGAAGCCCAGCTTGAGCATTTCGTCGGCTTCGTCGAGAACCAGGTGGTTCACGGTGGCCAGGACTTTTTCGTCGCGACGCAGGTGGTCGCACAGACGGCCCGGAGTGGCGACAACGATCTGTGCGCCATTACGGATTGCTTTCAGTTGCGGGCCCATCGGCGCGCCGCCGTAGACAGCCACAACAGTCACGCCCGGCATTTGCTTGGCGTAGGTTTCGAAAGCGGTTGCAACTTGTAGCGCCAACTCACGGGTTGGGGCCAGGATCAGAGCTTGCGGCTCGCGCTTGGACGGATCGATGCGGTGCAGGATAGGCAGGGCAAAGGCAGCGGTCTTACCGGTACCGGTTTGCGCCTGGCCAATCATATCGTGACCGGCAAGGATGATCGGAATCGACTGCTGCTGAATGGCCGAAGGCTCTTCATAGCCGGTAGCGACTACTGCAGCGACAATATTGGGATGAAGTTCAAGAGCGGCGAAGCCGCCGATTTCCTGGGTCATGGGTCTGCCTCTAAGTGCATCCGCAAAGACCCATGCTCCAAAGCTGCGCATGCCGTGTAAGACTCAAGAGTCACCCTGGCAGCTTTGTCGGCGGGGATTTGCGAAAACGATTGAAAGAAATGAACGTCAAGGATAGTCCGCGCAGCGGACAAGCAGCCGAAGCTGACTTCGGGGAATTGCATCACCTAAACGAGGCCTGGCTAAAGGCCGGCGCGCACTATACCGGAATTACTCAAAAAAGGGAGTTTTTTTTATCGGAAAAGTCCGCTGAACAGCCGATTGTCACGGGCTTTGCAGAGACTTGGGCGGCGCGCTATTTTGCTCAGGCCCGGCACTGCGGGTCAGAACGCTTAAACGGTTCACCTTTATTCTCGAAACCGCTCCTGCAAACGCCCCCTTTGCTAGCCGAGGACAGTCTCAATGAATCCGCCCAATGCCAACTGTGTCAGTCGCCAAGCACTCGGTCATCTGTTTCTCATTGGCCTGGACCGGGTCGCCAAGCGCAACGCCTTCGATCTTGAACTGCTGAATCAACTGAGCCTGGCCTACGGCGAATTCGAAGCCAGCCCCCAAGCGCGGGTGGCAGTGGTGTTCGCCCATGGCGAGCACTTTACCGCCGGACTGGACCTGGCCAATGTCGGCGCCGCCCTGGCCCAGGGCTGGCAGGCACCACCCGGCGGTTGCGATCCCTGGGGCGTGTTCGCCGGGCCACGGGTGAGCAAGCCGGTGATCGTCGCGGCGCAGGGCTACTGCCTGACCATCGGTATCGAATTGATGCTGGCCGCCGACATCAACCTCTGCGCCAGCAACACCCGCTTTGCCCAGATGGAAGTGCAGCGCGGGATTTTTCCCTTCGGCGGCGCAACCTTGCGCCTGCACCAACTGGCAGGCTGGGGCAACGCCATGCGCTGGCTGCTCACCGGCGATGAGTTCGATGCCCATGAGGCACTGCGCCTGGGGCTGGTGCAGGAAGTCATGGCCAGCGAAGACCTGCTGCCGCGAGCCATCGAACTGGCCGAGCGCATTGCCCGGCAGGCGCCACTCGGGGTCCAGGCCAGGCTGCAGTCGGCACGCCAGGCGCGACTGGAAGGGGAAACCGTGGCGGCTCAGGGCCTGCCAGCGCTGGTGCATAAGCTGATGAACAGCGACGACGCCAGGGAAGGTGTGCGGGCCATGCAGGAAAAACGCCCGGGGGAGTTCAAGGGTTGCTGAGCCAGCGGCTAGCCGGTTGCCCCCATCGCCTGCCGCCGACGCCGGAATCGGGCGGCAACAGGCTTGCAAAGGCTCAGGTCGCCGGGCGCAGCGCCTTGATCAGCGGCTGCAGCGAATACCCCAGGCGCGGTGCCAGCGTCTCGGCGCGATCAATCAGCGCCGGCAGGTCCAGCTCCTGGTCCAGGTCGGCCGGGATGATCAGGATCACGTTGCCCTCCTTTACCGGCAGCTCCCAGTAATGGCGGTGAAAGAGCCCGCGCAACAACGCCGCACCCAGGGGCTTGCCGTCATCGGTGGCCCATTGGTTGATCACCAGCCAACCGCCGGGGTTGAGGCGTTTCTGGCAGTTTTCCAGGAAGCCCCAGGCCAGATGCCCGACCCCCGGACCGACATCGGTGTACAGGTCGACGAAGATCAGGTCGGCGGATTCGGCACTGTCCAGCAACTCCAGGGCATCGCCGACTCTTATATAGAGCCGTGGATCGTCATCCAGCCCCAGGTATTGGATGGCCAGGCGCGGCACATCCGGACGCAACTCGATGGCCTCGACATCTTCCAGGGGCAGGAACTTCAGGCAGGCCTGGGTCAGGGTTCCGGCCCCCAGACCGAGAAACAGCGCGCTGTCCGGGGCCTCATGGCACAAGGCCCCGATCAGCATCGCCCGGGTGTAGTCGTACTCCAGCCAACTGGGGTCGGCGGTGAACACGCAGCTTTGCTCGATGGCATCGCCGAACTCGAGAAAGCGGTAATCCGCCACTTCCAATACCCGGATCATGCCGAACTCGTCGTGAACTTCGGCGAGCACACGCTCGACGCGCTCCTCAGTCATTTCATCTCCTAGTCGCGCAAGCCAAGAACCTTGCCGGCGCGAGAAACCAACCACTCGGCAGCGAGCGGGAAAGGCGCGATTGTCGGCCAAGCAAGAGGAGCAGGTCACGTACTAATTTACTGCTAACATGCCCCTCCCACCGTAAAGCACTCGAGTCCGTGATGAGCCAACCCTGGAGCCCTGACAGCTGGCGCGCCCTGCCGATCCAGCAACAACCCCACTACCCCGACGCAGCGCACCTTCTACAGGTCGAGCAGACCCTGGCCAGCTATCCGCCCCTGGTGTTTGCCGGGGAAGCCCGAGAGTTGCGCCGTCAGTTCGCCGAGGTGACCCAGGGCCGCGCCTTCCTGCTGCAAGGCGGCGATTGCGCCGAGAGCTTCGCCGAGTTTTCCGCGGCAAAGATCCGCGACACCTTCAAGGTGCTGCTGCAAATGGCCATTGTCATGACCTTTGCCGCCGGCTGCCCAGTGGTCAAGGTTGGCCGCATGGCCGGTCAGTTCGCCAAGCCGCGCTCGGCCAACGACGAAACCATCAACGGCGTGACTCTGCCGGCCTACCGCGGCGACATCGTCAACGGTATCGGTTTCGATGAGAAAAGCCGGGTGCCGGACCCGGACCGCCTGCTGCAGTCCTACCACCAGGCCACCGCCACCCTCAACCTGCTGCGGGCCTTCGCCCAGGGCGGTTTCGCCGACCTGCACCAGGTGCACAAGTGGAACCTGGACTTCATCGCCAACTCGGCCCTGGCGGAAAAGTACAGCCAACTGGCCGACCGTATCGACGAGACCCTGGCCTTCATGCGCGCCTGCGGCCTGGACACTGCGCCGCAACTGCGCGAGACCAGCTTCTTCACGGCTCACGAAGCGCTGCTGCTCAACTACGAGGAGGCCTTTGTCCGCCGCGACAGCCTGACCAACGACTATTACGACTGCTCCGCCCACATGCTCTGGATCGGCGACCGTACCCGGCAGTTGGACGGCGCCCATGTGGAGTTCCTGCGAGGGGTGCACAACCCGATCGGGGTCAAGGTCGGCCCAAGCATGAACACCGAGGAACTGATCCGCCTGATCGACATCCTCAACCCGAGCAACGACCCAGGCCGCCTCAACCTGATCGTGCGCATGGGCGCCAACAAGGTGGGCGATCATCTGCCGCGACTGATCCGTGCGGTGGAAAGCGAGGGCAAGCAAGTGCTCTGGAGTTCGGACCCGATGCACGGCAACACCATCAAGGCCAGCAGCGGCTACAAGACCCGGGACTTCGCGCAGATCCTCACCGAGGTGAAGCAGTTCTTCCAGGTGCACCAGGCCGAAGGCAGTTATGCCGGCGGTATCCATATCGAGATGACCGGGCAGAACGTCACCGAGTGCATCGGCGGGGCGCGACCTATTACCGAAGACGGCCTGTCGGACCGCTATCACACCCACTGCGACCCGCGGATGAATGCCGATCAGTCGCTGGAGCTGGCGTTCCTGATTGCCGAGACCCTGAAACAGGTCAAGCGCTAAGCACACTTTCGCCGGCAAGCCCGCTCCTACCAGACGGATGTAGGAGTGGGCCTGCCCGCAACGCTCTTCACCCCAGCACCTCACGCAGGCGTTGCGCGCCATCACGTTGGCAATTGAGCTGAATCTGTTCCAACCCCAGCCAGTCGGCCATCTTTCGCAATTGCAGGGCCAATGCCCGGACGCCCTCTTCGTCCAGACCGAATGGCTCTTCATGCACCGCATGCACCGCCAAACGCCCCTGGGCCCGCTCCGCCCGCAGGTCGACCCGGGCGGCAATCCGCTCGTTGTGCAAAAACGGCAGCACGTAATAGCCATAGACCCGCTTGTGCTGAGGCGTGTAGATCTCCAGGCGGTAGCGGAAATCGAACAGCCGCTCGGTGCGGCTGCGCTCCCAGATCAGGGAATCGAAAGGTGACAACAGCGCGCTGGCTTCGACCTTGCGCGGCACCCGCGCCTCGGGCAGGCAATAGGCACTTTGCTTCCAGCCCTGGACCTCACAACGCATCAGTTCGCCGGACTCGCACAACTCGGCAAGCCGCGCGCGACTATCGCCGGGATCGAGGCGAAAGTAGTCCCGCAGGTCCTTTTCCGTGGCCACCCCCAATGCCCCGGCCGCCTGCAGCAGCAACCGGCGCTGGGCCTGGGCTTCCTCCAACGGCATCTGCTGGAGGATCGCCGCCGGGATCACCCGTTCCGGCAAGTCATACAGGCGCTCGAAACCGCGACGGCCGGACACCGTCACCTCACCAGCGGCGAACAGCCATTCCAGGGCATGCTTTTCATCGCTCCAGTCCCACCAGGGGCCGGCCCGTTGTTCGCGGGTGGAAAGGCTGCCGGCCCCCAGCGCGCCCTGCTCCTCCACGGCCGCCAGCACCCGGCGCAGAGTGGCCTGGCGTTCCTGGCCGAAACGCGCCAGTTGCGAGTAGATACCCTGCCCCTGGCGTGCGCGCTGCATGCGCCAGCGCATCAAGGGGTACATGGACATCGGCAGCAGCGAGGCCTCATGCCCCCAGTACTCGAACAAGGTGCGCTGGCGCCCCTGGCTCCAGGCGGCCTGATCGAGCAACTGCTGTGGATAACTGCCAAGACGGGAAAACAGCGGCAAGTAATGGGCGCGCACCAGGGCGTTGACCGAATCGATCTGCAACAAGCCCAGGCGCTCGATCTGCTGATTGAGTCGGGAGGCCTTGATCGAGGCCGGCGGCTGGCGCCCGCCGAAGCCTTGGGCGGCCAGCGCCAGCCGGCGTGCCTGCTTGAGCGAAAAAGAAGGTAGTGCGGGCATGGGCGTCTCCTTGTCTGCCCGCACGCTAGCGCACCCTGGCCCGGCTTGTGTAGTGGCCACCGGGTTATTTGTGCATTGGGTCGTCCCAGAACGGGCGGACCGCTTCATGCTCCACATCCGCCCGGCTCAGCCCCAGGTCATGCAGGGCCGAATCGCTCAGGCCGGCAAGCATCCGGCGCTCCTGCGCCAACGCGTGCCAGCGGACCACCTGGCGCCATAGTGCACGTAACGACAACGCCTGAATTGGCAGTTTGTGAACCAGCAGATAACCCTTTTGCGCTTTCATGATCCTGTCCTCCAGTGGGGATGAGCACAGTCTCTTCCCCGAACAAGGATCAATCCAACGAATGTTTCTTATGCAATACATCTTAGGTTTTGATGCCTTGGTTCCCCGCCGACGTTTCCAGGGTGCGCTTTCAGATCCGGTAATCCCCCGGCCAGCCACCCAGTGGGTCGCGACCGAAACCATCGAGGCTGGCCGCCGCCGAATCTTCACAGGCCAGCAGGCTGTAGCCGCCAAGATCATCGGGTAGCGGCAGAGCCGAAGGGGGGGTCAGCACAATGGACGGGTGCAGTTGCCCGAGCAACTCTTGCACCGTGCTGCTGACTGCGGGCCGGGCGCCGTTGATGGCCAGCACCGCCGCCTGCGGGGTCAGGGCTTCGGCAAGGACGGTGTAGCCATGGTTGCTGCAACTGACCGGCAACCGGTGTTCCTGGCGCTGTTCCTCGATGACTCGGGCCGGCTGCTCCTCCACCGACAGGACCACCCCGCAACAACCGGTTGCAGCAATGATCCGCGCATTCGGGTAGTGGTTTCGCAGGCTGGTGTAGGTGGACTGCTTGCCGGTGAGCACAATCAGGCCATCGCGCCCATGAAACTGCCGCACCAGCTCTGCCGAGGATTCCTCGCTGACCCGCAGCCAGTCCTGTACGCCAAGCACGGCCGCCAACTCGGCAATCACTGCACTGGCCTCCTGATAACGGTCGTCACGCACCGACACCGTGGTCGGTATGCCCATCAAGGCAAAGGGCGCGGCACGGCGGATTGCATGCAGGCAAAAGCCGTAATAGGGCAGCAGGCACAGGACTTCCTGGCCATAGCCGTGGGCCGCCCCCTGGTCATCCAGGCTCTCCTTGGCGCGAATCAGCCCCCAGCGAAACAGCGACAGGAGCTCGCTGTGCAGTACATCGCGCCACTTCTCCAGGGCCATCCTAGGCTCCGGCAAGCGCCGGGCCAGGGCCTCGAAGTCATCACGTTCGAACAGCAATTGGTGCAACGGCGCCAGGGGCTCCAGGCTCTGGAAATAGGGCTGGTTCATGTTGCGCTCCAGCCCTGGCGTTGCAGCACCGCGTCCTTGCCGGTGCAATAGTGCTGGCGAATGCCATCCAGAAAGCTCCAGGCCAGCGATGGCAACATGGCCGCGCGGGCCACCGAGTCGTGGCCCACCTCGCCCCGCGCCAGCAGGTACTCGATATTGAGCGACGGCCGCTGATCGTGGCCCAGTTCGTCATCCAGTTCATCATGGGCTGCCATGGCCCCCAGCAACGCTGCGCAACGCGGGTTGTTGGCGGAAACCTGGGAGTAGAAACGCAAGTGACGATCATCGCCACGGCATTCGCTCAGGCTCTTTTGCAGGTAGGTCGAACCGATCAGGTAGCCCTTCCAGTCATGCCGTGCCAGGTCGCTGAGATAACCGACAAAGGCCGTGGTGGTCGGCAAGGGCCGCATCGCTTGCGGGCGCCGGACTCCCAGCTCGCGCAACCTGGGCTTGAGGATATCGCAGTGGGTCAGCTCATCCTGCAAGTGCTGCAACAGGTTCTGGCGGATTCGCGCATCCTGGCAGGCGGCGATGGCCGGGCTGACATGCCGGGTAGCCGAAGCCAGGTAGTGATAGTTCTCCAGCATGTAGCCAATGATCAGCTCATCCGTGCAGCCATCGGTCATCTGCTGCCAGAGGGCGTGGCCGTCCACCGACACCAGCCAGTCGGTGGTCATCTGCTCGATGGCCAGCACACTGTCGGCGCTGAAGCTCTGGCCGTTGAGCAACTGCTCATGGACCTGGCTGATCAGCGCGCCAAAAGGCGTCGGGCTCATGACCAGTTGCGACATCCGCTGCCCCAGGGCATAGCAGGACGCGACGACGGTATCCGCCGGGTTGTCGTCGCCGGACCGCTCGCCGTTGATCAGGCTCATCACGCTGGAGGGCCAGACTGGCAAGCCCTGGAAAATCTCCACCTCCTGGGGTGAATCGACAGCGTGCAACAGCGGGTCTAGCCCCTCCTCGGCCACCAGTTGCGCGGCGGTGACGATAGAGCTGGCACACCCCTGCTCCAGCGCGGACAGCCAACGGTAGATCATCTCGCTCAGGCTGCAGACGGCATTAAGCACAGTAGCCACCGCCGGCGCGGGGTGACAATCCTGGGTGCGCACTGCCTTCTTCCAGTTGTCCGAATGCCCGTACTCGAGGTCGGTGGCGAAATGGCCCAGGACCTTGTCCGTGGCCTTGCGGCTCAACAGGTTGTGGCCCACCAGCAGTTCATGCCAGCCCAGCACCGCCTCCTGTTCCACCGAGGAATGCTCCATGAAACCGGAGCAGGCCGCCGACACCAGCTCGCCCATGGCCGCGATCTGCCGGGACAGGTGAATCCATTCCAGGGTCGCGGGCAAGGGCCGAGCCAGCCTGACCATGTCGCCGGAACAGCCGATCAGGTCCAGGGCTTCATTGAAGAACTGCGCATGGTCCCACTCCTCCAGCGCATGCTTGGACAGCATCAGGGAAATCGGCGACAACCCTATGCCCGGACTGACCGAGGGGCACATCCTCGACGCCGCGGCAGCCAGGTAATGCCGGGTTTCCAGGATATAGGCATACAACGCGGCTTGATCGCCCTCTCTTATCTTTCTCCAGATCGGGTGACCATAAACAAACTCTTCTGCGGCGGTATATTGCTCGTTCAGCAGAAAGATAACTTCCTCCGCCGTAAATTGGCTTCCCAGTGTCGACAAGTTGAGACTCTGGGCTATGCGCTCGACAATGAAAGCGTTATCACTGAGTGTCGAAACGGGGGCTTCCAGACACCCCAGCAGCAGTATCGAGTGGTTACCGATAGTACTACGCGCTAAAAATGGAGGGCTGCGCAACGGTTCAGATATATCGATATGATTAGTTCGAGTAGTGAGGTCCATTTCTGATCCTGCCCTCCAAAGTATTAGCGTTATTTACTCGACGATGGCTGCCCTAAGTTGCTTCGCCGCCTTCTCCGTGCGCTCCACCAGGCCTACCAGCGCCTTGAGGTCTTCAGGCGCCAGCTTGCCGGCTTTGAGCTTGGTCTTGAGCTGTGTCAGCTCGGCGGTGGTTGGCTCACTGTGTTCCGCTTTCACGTTCATGAAAGGACCCTCCAAAGTTGGTCACAATCCCAGTACAGACCATCTGTACATGGCAAACGCAACACTAGTATCGGAAGTTTCTTTAGGCAAACTCAAACAACCATAAAGTTGACCATTAATCGGCATGCGAGATATTCAGGCATTCTTATCGCGCAGCGAAATTAGCAATCGGCAATCTATAGCCAACAACCGGCAAACTTTCCAACAACTTATAGCCATCGCCGATAACTCTTATTACCAATACGCCATCCGCAATAAAAGTTAGAGAGTGAACCAATAAACCTGAGATCATTCATTAGCAGGCAGAGCATCAATTACCCGTCCCACTACTTGAACTGGATGAGCGCTACCGACACTCTGTGTATCCAGCACTCCCTGCTGCAATTGCCCAATGCTACTGATCAGGAGGAAGCGTCATGAGAGACATGCTGAGCGTGGACTGGTCGCGAATCCCGGCTCCCCAGGACGATGGTGCAGCCCGCCACCTGCAAGGCCTGCACTTACCCAGGCTGTTGCTGCCCTCCACCTCGGGTGCAGCGGTCGACCTTTCGGCCTTGCCCGGCAGAACCCTGGTGTATGTCTATCCGCGCATGGGACGGCCGGATTTGCCACTGCTGGAGGGCTGGGACATGACGCCCGGTGCCCGCGGTTGCACTCCGCAATCCTGTGGCTTTCGCGACCTGGCACAAGAGCTCGCAGCAGCCGGGGTGGACAAGTTGTTCGGCCTGTCAAACCAGGACAGCGCCTATCAGCGCGAAGCCGTCGAGCGGCTGCACCTGCCGTTCGCCCTGCTCTCCGATGCCCAGGGGCAACTGAGTGAGGCTCTGGCGTTGCCGGTATTCGAGTTGAACGGAAGCCGCTTTCTGAAACGCCTGACCCTAATTCTCAAGAGGGGGCGGGTCGAACAGCTGTTCTATCCGGTGTTTCCACCGGACCAGAATGCCCGGCAGGTGCTGGCCTGGCTGCAGGCCCAAGGATAAGGGTGACGCGGCGATCCTTCGGGGAATAAGATCAAGCCCAGGAATACCTTCCACCTCATGCATCTCAGGATTTGATCAATGTCCCAGTTCCCCAGCATCGACACCGAAGTGCTGCGCACCTTCGTCGCCATTGCCGATGAAGGTGGATTCACCCGGGCCGGGGAGCGGGTCAACCGCACCCAGTCAGCGGTGAGCATGCAGATGAAGCGCCTGGAGGAGGATGTGCTGCAGCGCCAGCTGTTCCAGCGCGATGGCCGCCAGGTCAAGCTGACCGCCGAGGGGCAGGTGCTGCTGGGCTATGCCCGGCGCATCCTGAAATTGCACAGCGAGGTGTTCAACACCCTGCGCGAACCGCACATGGTGGGCCTGGTACGCATCGGCACGCCGGATGACTACGTGATGCGCTTTCTGCCGGGGATCCTCTCGCGTTTTGCCCAGAGCTATCCGCTGATCCAGATCGAGGTGCACTGCGAGTCGAGCAAGCAGTTGCTGCAGCGCCAGGACCTGGACCTGTCGATCGTCACCCGCGAGCCGGGCAGCGAAATCGGCCAGCTGCTGCGCAAGGAGCGCTTCGTCTGGGCCGTGGCCCAGTGCTTCACTCCCCATGAACAGACGCCCCTGCCCCTGGCGATGTTCAACAGCGACTGCTTCTGCCGGCTATGGGCCTGCAATGCCCTGGACGCCGCCGGCCTCGACTATCGGATTGCCTACAACAGCTCCAGCCTGGCGGCGATCATGGCGGTGGTCAGCGCTGGGCTGGCGGTTACTGCGCAACTGGAAAGCCTGATCACCCCGGACATGCGCATTCTCGGCGAGAACGAAGGGCTGCCCCAGTTGCCGGAAGCCAGCATCATGCTGCTGCGCAACCTCAACACCCCTTCGCCGATCACCGAGTGTCTGGCGGAACATATTGTCGAAGGCTTCAAACTTTGAAGGCCAGCATCACCGCACAGATCGCCAGAAAACCGCAGAACAAGGCACGCAGCAGTCGCTCGGGCAAGGCATGGGCGACCTTCACTCCCCAACTGATGCTCAACAGGCCACCTGCGGCCAGGGGCAGGCCGATCATCCAGTCCACCTGATGGTGAAAGCCATAGGTCACCAGGGTCACGCCGGTACTGGGCAGGGCCAATGCTAGGGACAAGCCTTGCGCCACCACCTGGGAAGTACCGAAAACACTGGTCAGCACCGGCGTTGCCACCACCGCACCACCGACCCCGAAAAGCCCGCCCATGGCCCCGGACGCAGCGCCAAGCACCCCGAGCCACGGCCAGGGATAACGCATCTGCGCACTGGCCGGGGCGCTGGCGATGAACATGCGCAACAGGTTGTAGGCGGACAGCACCAGCAGAAAGACGACAAAACCGATGCGCATTTTCTGCGCGTCAATACCCACGGCCCAGATCGACCCCAGCCAGGCAAAACAGAAACCCATCAGCGCCAAGGGCAAGGCATGGCGCAACTCGATACGGTTGCGCTGGTGATAGCGCCACAGCGCCAGCATCACATTCGGCACCACCATCACCAGCGCCGTGCCCTGGGCAATCTGCTGGTCCAGGCCGAACAGCACACCCAGCACCGGAATCGCGATCAGGCCGCCGCCAATACCGAACAACCCACCGACCGTGCCCAGGGCCGCGCCCAACAACAGATACATCATCAACTCGATCAAAGCCGCTCTCCTCACCTCAGGCCTTGCATGCTACGCAGTCCGCCCTGGCACGGAAACGCACAGCAACGCACAATGGCTTTGCCGATTTCGCATAAGCGAGCTGACCATGAACCCCAATACCCTCACCGAACAACTTGGGCTGTTTCTGGATGTACTGGAGTCGGGCAGCTTCTCTGCCGCGGCTCGCCGTCATCCGCTGACTCCTTCGGCCGTGGCCCGGCGCATCGACAGCCTGGAAAGCGCCGTGGGCACCACCCTGTTCATGCGCACCACCCACGCCGTGGTGGCCACCGCGGCCGGCCAGGCATTTGCCGAACGGGCCCGGCGCATCGTCGCCGAACTGCAACTGGCCCGGGCGGAGGCCGTCTCCTTGAGCCATGCGCCGGAAGGCCTGATCCGCATCGACGCCCCGGCCGCCTTCGGCCGCCGCCACCTGGCGCCGGCCATTGCCGATTTCCTGGCGCTCTACCCGGGCCTGGATGTGCAGTTGCACCTGATCGACAGTTTCGTCGACATGCAGGGCTCCCACCTGGGCAAGGTTGACCTGGTGCTGCGCGCCGGGCAGCGGGTAGATACCCGGATGGTCGCCACCTCCCTGGCCAGCATCGTGCGGATCGCCTGCGCCAGCCCGTCCTACCTGAAAAGCCGTGGCACCCCGACTCACCCTGCCGAACTCAGCCAGCACGATGGCCTCGACTGGGACGGCCTGGCCCCTCTGTTCGCCTGGCGCTTTGAACTCGACGGCCAAGTGCAAAGCCATCGCCCGCAACGCATCCGCCTTGGCGCCAACAATGCCGAAGCCCTGCTTTCCGGGGCTCTGGCCGGCCTGGGCATCGCCCACCTGCCCACCTGGCTGGTGAGCGAATACCTGCTGCGGGGGGAACTGGTACCGCTGTTCTGCGACGCCGGCCTGCCCAAACCGGAAACCGCCGGCATCTATGCGCTGCGCATGGAGCAGCACCCCAATGCTCGCAGCCGTCTGCTGCTGGAATACCTGAAGAGCCGTTTCAGCCCGATTCCGCCCTGGGACCTGGCACTGCAGAGTGCAATGGGCTAATCCGGGACGAAAATTGTCTAGCGCATTAAAGACTCGCCCGCTAGATTCATGACCATCAACGATCAAGGCATTTACCATGACCACCGAGCAGTCTTCCCAGCCCCCTTGCGATCACTTGTTGCTGGACAACCAGGTGTGTTTCGCCCTGCACTCCACCTCACTGCTGATGACCAAGGTGTACAAACCACTGCTGCAGAAGCTGGGGCTGACCTACCCGCAGTACCTGGCCATGCTGGTGCTCTGGGAACAGGACAGGCTGACGGTCGGCGAGATCAGCCAGCGCCTGTTGACCGATCCCGGCTCGCTGACCCCCTTGCTCAAGCGCCTGGAGGCCGAGGGCCTGCTCAGCCGCACCCGCAGCCGTGAGGACGAGCGTGTAGTGATCGTCGAACTGACTGAACAAGGCCGCGCTCTGCGCGAGCAGGCCCGGGATATTCCACAGTGCATCCTGGGCGCCAGCGGCCGGAGCGTGGAGCAACTGCAACAGTTGCAAGCGGACCTGCAGGTACTGCGCAGGCATTTGCAGGACAGCCTCTGAGGTAGCCCTGGCGCCCCCACCCGCCAGGGACAGCAGTCGTCTTCAACAAAAAAATATCTTTTTTAAATCAACGACCTGGCCTTGATTTTGAGCATAGGGCGAGTTTTGTCGAATTATTTATATTGTGCACTAAATATTTGCGCGATACATTTATTTCGCAATTACTTGGCGCGCAAACAATTAGCGCAAAAATCACCAGCACGAGGTTTTCCACCATGCAGACTCTCTACACCGCAGTTGCAACCGCCACCGGTGGCCGTGACGGCCGCGCGGTTTCCAGCGATCACATCCTCGACGTCAAGCTGGCCACTCCCAAGGAGCTGGGCGGTGCCGGCGGGCAGGCGACCAACCCGGAACAACTGTTCGCCGCCGGCTACTCGGCCTGCTTCATCGGCGCCCTGAAGTTCGTCGCCAGCCAGAGCAAACGCAAGATCCCGGACGACGCCTCGATCACCGCCCACGTTGGTATCGGCCAGATCCCTGGCGGTTTCGGCCTGGACATCGACCTGCATGTCAGCCTGCCCGGCCTGGCCCAGGACGAAGCACAAAGCCTGGTGGATGCGGCGCATCAGGTCTGCCCTTACTCCAATGCCACCCGTGGCAATGTCGAGGTGCGCCTGCACGTCAGTGTCTGAAAGGCCAAATCCCAGGCATAAAAAAGCCCGACTCAAGGTCGGGCTTTTTCATCTGCAAAGGCGAACCAGGTTTAAACCTTGGCGCGGCCTTTGTAGGAACCGCCTTCGCGGGTATCGATCTCGATCCAGTCGCCGATCTCGATGAAGTCAGCAACGCTGAGCTCAGTACCGTTTTTCAGTTTGGCAGGCTTCATGACCTTGCCCGAAGTGTCGCCGCGAGCGGAACCTTCGGTGTAGTCAACCTGGCGCACGATGGTGGTCGGCAGGTCAACGGAAACCAGACGGTCGTCGAAGAACACGGCTTCGCAAACGTCAGTCATGCCTTCTTCGATGAACGGCAGAACCGCTTCGATGTCTTCAGCGTTCAGCTCGTACATGGTGTAGTCAGTGGTGTCCATGAACGTGTAGGTGTCGCCGCTGATGAACGACAGGGTCGCTTCTTTGCGATCCAGGATCACGTCGTCCAGCTTGTCGTCCGCACCGTAAACGGTTTCGGTCTTGTAACCGGTCAGCAGGTTCTTCAGCTTGGTCTTCATGATCGCGCTGTTACGACCCGACTTGGTGAATTCAGCTTTCTGAACCAGCCAAGGATCGTTGTCGATACGGATCACGGTACCGGGTTTGAGTTCTTTACCAGTTTTCATTGCGAATATCCGAATTTGGATGGGATTTACAAAAATCTAGGCCGCGTATCATATCCAATTTAGGTAAAACTGCACCAGCGCTGCGGCAAGATCGGCCTGCAAGCCTTGTTCCAGACACCATTGTTCGGCGTGTGCGGAGACTTCCGGCCAGTGCTGCAGCAGGTTTTTCCAGGCTTCGGCCATCTGCGCTTCGGTATTCCAGGCCCGCCACAAGGCCAGAACCGCGGCCTTGGCAGCGGGCGAAAGAGCCTGGGTATACAGCGCGAGAAAGGCTTCGAGCTTGTCCAGGTGGGTGTCTTCGTCCTGGCGATAGATATGCCAGAGCATCGGCCGCCCGGCCCATTGTGCCCGCACGAAGGAATCCTCCCCCCGCACCGCATTGAAATCGCAGCACCACAGCAAGCGGTCGTAATCTTCCTGGCGCACAAAAGGCAGGACCTGGACAGTCAGGGACTGGCGCACCTGCAGGCTGCCAACGGCCAGCGACTCGACGCCCAGCCAACGCTGGACATCACCCAGGATGCGCCCTTCGGGCACCAGCAGGTGAGTCGGCTGGACGTCACTCGCCAGGGCCTGGAGCCAGCTGCCAAGGCCGGCGTTTTCATAGGCGAACAACGACATCAACCGTGCACCGGCGGCGGGCGCGACCCGCAGCCCCTGGAGAAAGTCCACCTGGGCCTGGCGATCAGCCTGGAAATTCCGCCGCTGCTCGAGCAGTCCAGCCTCGCGCAACAAACCTCCCGTGCCGGCCTTGAATCCGGGAAAGAAGAAGTACTTCTGCACCCCGCGAAACTTCACCGAAGGCAGTCCGTGGCACCCGCCAACCCAGTCTTCTGCGCTCAAATAATCCAGGTTCAACCACAACGGCGCACGCTCACGGTCGGCCATTGCCTCCATGTAGCCATGGGGCAACTGGCAGGCAAAAGCGGCGATCACCACATCGGCAGCCGCTTCAGCCGGCCACTCGACGGGCCAGTGCCGCACCTCGACGCCATCCTGGAACTGGCGTGCCTGCCGGGCATCGATCTGCGGGCAGATCCTTTCGAAAGCCCGCAGGTCATCGACCCACAAGCGCACCACGCACTGATGCTCGGCCACCAGTTGACGAGCCAGACGCCAGGTCACCCCGATATCGCCGAAGTTATCGACCACGCTGCAAAAAATGTCCCAGGAGGCTTTCATTCCAGTCCTCGATTGGCAAAGGCGCCGATTGTCCGCATAAATGCGCCTGCGCAGAAGGGCCAACCTCGATTAATCTTCGTGCGACAATCAGCCCTCGCCCACTACCGCCCGCCAGGAGGCAACCATGCCCCATCGCCCGCCCGCCCGTCGCCCCTTGCGCATCAGGTTCAATGCCCTGGCGCTCTGTGCCAGCATCGCCCTGGGCCTGTGGCTGGGCTTTCTGGCAATTGCCCTGACCTGCTGGCTGGCCATGCATTTTCTCTTCAGCGAGCAATTGGCGCCCGTGACCCAGGCCGTGCAGCAATTGGCCAAACCGTCAGTGGCCACGCCAGAACCGCCCAACCGACTGTTCGAGCAGTATCAGGAAAACCTGCGCAAGAACGAAGAGGCGCAATCCCTGGAGAACGCCCGCAGCAACCCGCGCAACCTGAACAATCCCAAGTGCCAGTTCTGGCTGCAGCAGGACCAGACGGCACCCAACGACAAGAGCCGGGCCAATGTCCTGCAATTCTGTAATTGATCATGAATAAACAGTCTGTCTGCAAACTGATTCTGCAACAGCTTCAGGATGACCTGGAGATTGCCGTGCGCGCCGCCAAGACCGCCTACGAAACCGCCACTCACGAAGAGAATATTGCCGAGAACAAATACGACACCTTAGGACTGGAAGCTTCCTACCTGGCGGCAGGCCAGGCTCGGCGGGTGGAGGAAATCCGCCTGGCCCTGAATCTTTGGCAAAATCTGCCCCTGCGTCCCTACGACGCTCGATCCGGAATTCAAGTCGGCACGCTGCTGGGGCTGGAAGATGAAGACGGCCACGAGCAATGGCTGTTCCTGGGGCCCGATGGGGCAGGACTGAAAGTCCATGTGGTGGGCCAACTGGTGACCGTCATCACCCCGCGCTCCCCGCTGGGCAACAGCCTGCTGGGCAAGTTCGAGGAGGATGAGGTGGAGATCGTGGTGGCCGGCACTCGGCAACAGTTCACTGTCACCGAGGTCCGGTAAGCGGGGCAGTATCAGTGGACCGGCAGTTCGACACCGTCGAACAGTTCTTCCAGCTCCTGCTTGTTATGGCACTGAATTGCCTTGGCCATGACTTCGCGGGTGAGGTGCGGGGCGAACTTCTCGATGAAGTCGCACATGAAGCCGCGCAGGAAAGTACCGCGACGGAAACCGATCTTGGTGATGCTCGACTCGAACAGCTCACTGGCATCCAGCACCACCAGGTCGCTGTCGAGCTTGGTATCGACCGCCATCTTGGCCACGATGCCTACACCCAGGCCCAGGCGTACATAAGTCTTGATCACGTCAGCGTCGGCGGCAGTGAACACCACTTTGGGCGTCAGGCCGCGATGACTGAAGGCTTCGTCGAGCTTGGAGCGACCGGTGAAACCGAATACGTAGGTGACGATCGGGTACTCAGCCAGGGTTTCCAGAGTCAGCTTCGGCAACTTGGTTAGCGGGTGGCCTTGAGGCACCACCACGCAACGATTCCAGCGGTAGCAGGGCATCATCACCAGATCACCGAACAGTTCCAGTGCTTCGGTGGCAATGGCGAAATCCACCGTGCCGTCGGCGGCCATTTCCGCGATCTGCATCGGCGAGCCCTGATGCATGTGCAGGGCCACGTCCGGGTACTGCTTGATGAAGCTGCTGATCACCGGCGGCAACGCATACCTTGCCTGGGTGTGGGTAGTGGCGATGGACAGGGTGCCTTTCTTCTCGTTGGAGAACTCCTGGGCAATCTGTTTGATGCTCTCGACTTTGCGCAGGATCTCGCCTGCCGTGGTGATGATCCGCTCACCTGCCGGGGTCACACGGGTCAGGTGCTTGCCGCTGCGGGCAAAGACTTCAACCCCCAGCTCGTCCTCCAGCAGACGGATCTGCTTGCTGATACCCGGTTGCGAGGTGTAAAGGCTTTGCGCGGTAGCGGAGACGTTGAGGTCGTGGTGCGCCACTTCCCAGATGTAGCGCAATTGTTGAAGCTTCATATGAATCCCTCAAAGCAGGTAGACGCCACGGGTATCAGCGACGGTATATAACTATATTAATGGTCAGGAGAATAAATCTAGAACTTTTATTCAGAATTTTCCATTCCGCCTTCAGACATCCTCCTGGCGTCGACGCTGTACCAGAGGCACCAGGTAAACCGGCACTTTGGCCAGCTGCAAAACCCGCGCTGCCGTACGCCCCAAAGGGGTTTGCGCTCCGACCCCGTGGCTGTGACTTCCTACGATCAGCAAATCCACCGAGAGTTTCGCCGCCTGGTCCAGAATCACCTGGGACGGATCCCCCTGAAGGACCCGCACCGACTGGATCAAGGTCAGGTCCTGCAAGCCCTCCCCCAACTCTTCGCGAAAGCTGTCCAGCACTCGCTGCTCGATATTGGCCATCACCGTGCTCAACCCCTGGCGATGAAACTCGTTCAGCGATTGCTCATCCAGGTAGCTCTGCAGCACCGATTCGGCGAACAGTCCCATGGGTTCCACGGCGTGCACTACATGTAAGTCGGCATTGAACGTTCGAGCCAGTTCCAGGGCATGCTGCATTACAAAAGGCGCATACAGACCGAGGTCGGTGGCATACAGCATCGAACGAATCATATGACCTCCTCAACTGCCAATACGGCGGAGATTGATTCAGCTTAGCAGTGCCTGGAACTGTGGGAGGTTCGACGCCAGCCCCTGAACTTGAAGGCTCAGGTTCTGGCTTCGTTGCTGATGCCGTGGGGAACATGACCGGTGGCGACTACCTCGCGCGCCAATTCGCAATGACCAGCCTGGTCGTCGAAAAACACATCGGCGGCGAAGGCTTCGAGGAAGGCGGCCTTTTCCAGTCCACCCAGGAACAGCGACTCGTCGAGGCGGATATCCCACTCGCGCAAGGTGCGGATCACCCGCTCGTGAGCCGGTGCCGAGCGCGCGGTGACCAGGGCGGTGCGGATCGGGCAGGCGTCGTTGGGAAACTCGCCCTGGAGCAGGTTGAGCGCCGCCAGGAATCCCTTGAACGGTCCGCCCGGCAATGGCTCCCGAGCCGCTTGCCGCTCACTGGCCTGGAAGGCTTCCAAGCCGCCCGACTGGTAGACCCGCTCCGAGTCATCGGAGAACAGTACGGCGTCACCGTCGAAGGCAATGCGCAACTCGCCATTCTCGGCACGCCGAGCGCCGCCGGAGAGGATGGTCGCGGCGGCGAACCCGGCCTCCAGCGCACTGCGCACATCTTCAGCATGCGTGGAGAGAAACAGGTCGCAGCCAAAAGCCGCCAGATAAGGGTAGGGACTGCGCCCGCCAACGAACGCGGCGCGGGAAATGGCCAGGCCGTAGTGCTCGATCGAGTTGAAAACCCGCAAGCCGGTGTCGGCGCTGTTGCGCGACACCAGCACCACCTCGACCCGTGCTCGCCCCAGGCTGGCATTCAGGCTGAGCAGCTTTTTCACCAGGGGAAATGCATCGCCCGGTTCGAGTGTCTCTTCCTCATGTTCGATCTGGTACTGCCGATAGGCCTCGACCCCCTGGGCCAGATAGACCTTGTGGCTGTCGCTCAGGTCGAACAGCGCCCGTGACGAAATCGCCACCACCAGTTTGCCATCCAGGCCCTTGGCCATATTCCGTCCCCTTCAGGTGATGAGCTCAGCTCAAGCGTGATGCCGGTCGATGAAACTCAAGGCCTGGTACAGCGCCCGGATTTTCGGCAACTCACACCCCGCTGCCCGCGCCGCCGCCAAAGGAGCGGCATAGATAGCCGCCAGCTCCAGGGGCCGCTGGTGCAGAAAATCATGGTACATGCTCGGCCAGTAGTCGGGCATCTGTTCGGTGGACTTGAACAGCTGCTGTGCATACACCGCCGGGATCTCGTAGCCGCAGGCCGCTGCGCCCTGCAGCACTTCCTCCATCAGGTCCTGAATCAACTCGCGACTGCCGGGATCAGCCATCAGCGGCGTAGTGCTGGCCTTGAGCAGCACCGACAAACCGTTGTACGGCACATTCCACACCAGCTTCTGCCAGCGAGCCTGATGCAGGTTGTTCATGGCCTGGGAAGCGATCCCGGCCTCGCGAAACAGTGCCGCGCCCTCCTCGACAATGGCCTGGCTCAGACCCGGCTCTGCGCTGGCTGGACCGCTGTGATAGCCCAGGTTCACAGCTCCGAGGGCCTGATGCTCGATCTGCCCCGGACCGGCGCGATGCACACAGATAAAGCACAGCCCTCCCAACAGGTGCAGCGACTCGGGAAGCACCGCACGCAGGCTGTCCTCCACGTCCAGGCCGTTTTGCAATACCAGGATCCTGGCATCGGGGGCCGCTGCCTGGATAAGCGCCGGAGCCAGTTCGACATTGCTGGTGGTCTTGGCCCCCACCAACAGCCAGTCACAGGGCGGCATGTCTTCGGCACGGGCATAGGCCTGCACCGGCTTCAGGCTCAACGCCCCATGCTGGGCACTGTTGAGATGCAGGCCCTGTTCGACCACGGTCGAATATTCGCTGCGCAATAGAAAGTGCACATCGAAGCCGGCTCGGGCCAGCATCACGCCGTAAAAACCTCCGATCGCTCCGGTCCCGATAATGCCCACACGCGGTTTACGGCCTGCATCCATCAAGGCAACTCCTCTGGTATTCGGTTAAGCGCCTGACGCAAGTTTGCAATGAGCTCCACTTGCGTCAACCGCGACTGCAGAGCGCCATGAAACTCGCCATTGCGCACCACAAACAGGGCGGGCAGGTGAAACACCTGATAACGCTCCACCGCACCGCCGTTCTCGCCCGCATCGATCCAGCACAAACGATCGACCGGCAGCTCAAGAGCGGGCAGTTGCGCCCGCGCCCAACGACAGCCGGAACAGCCAATACTGGTGAAAACCACCAGAGAAACGCCGTCCAGGCCCAGCAATTGCTGGTCGATATCGAAGTCGGTCAGTTCCAATTCGACCACTATACTGGGGGAGACAATGTCAATTGGACGACACTTGGAGCCTGCGCTCATGGGACGTTTTCTGCCTCATCCTGATGATGTTCCGGTTGAACTGACTCTGCGCCAGTACGCCTGTATCTCGCGCCAGCGGTTGCACACTATCAGCCTCGGCGGTATGGCATGCAATTACCATCGGGCCTGGCGTCGCGGCACGGCGCTGGAGGTCCATATGCCGACGCTGGGCGAGAATGCCCGCTACAACGGTTATGTCGCCTGGTGCCTGAAACGCAAGCGCGGCTACCTGGTGGGCATCGCCTTCGTCGATGAGCAGACCCTGTTCGGGGCACGCATGGGTGAGCAGGTGTGCCAGATCGCCCGCTACTGTCGCCTGCATGAACCGCAAAGCGAACAGCAATGCATCGAAGCACTGGCCCTGGACTGGGTCGAGCAGCATGCCCAGGACTATTCCGAAGACAGCGTGCACCAGGCTTTTATGCAGCCATAGCCCAATAAAACCGCCGCCTGCCCATTGTAGAGTCACCGGGTAACGCGCTAAGGTTCCGCTCCCCGACGCGCTCAAATCCGCTGTGCTCCGCCGCGCGGGGATCGCTGGCGGCCGGCACCCGTGACCTGACGAGTAACACGATGGCTGATTTACCGATCAACGACCTTAACGTCGCCTCCAACGAGACCCTGATCACCCCTGATCAACTCAAACGAGACATCCCGCTGAGCGACACCGCCTTGCGCACCGTGACCAAGGGTCGCGAGGTCATTCGCAATATCCTCGACGGCACCGACCATCGTCTGTTCATCGTCATTGGGCCCTGCTCGATCCACGACATCAAGGCGGCCCACGAATACGCCGAGCGGCTCAAGGCCCTGGCGGCGGAAGTGTCCGATACCCTGTACCTGGTCATGCGGGTCTACTTCGAAAAGCCCCGGACCACTGTCGGCTGGAAAGGCCTGATCAACGACCCCTACCTGGATGACTCGTTCAAGATCCAGGACGGCCTGCACATCGGCCGCCAACTGCTGCTGGACCTGGCTGACATGGGCCTGCCCACCGCCACCGAAGCGCTGGACCCGATCTCCCCGCAGTACCTGCAGGACCTGATCAGCTGGTCGGCCATTGGCGCGCGTACCACCGAATCCCAGACCCACCGGGAAATGGCCTCGGGCCTGTCCTCGGCAGTAGGTTTCAAGAATGGCACCGACGGTGGCCTGACCGTGGCGATCAACGCCTTGCAGTCGGTTTCCAGCCCGCACCGTTTCCTCGGGATCAACCCACAGGGCGGCGTGTCGATCGTCACCACCAAAGGCAACGCCTACGGTCACGTGGTGCTGCGGGGCGGCAACGGCAAGCCCAACTATGACTCGGTCAGTGTCGCGGTCTGTGAGCAGGCGCTGACCAAGGCCAAGATCAAGCCGAACATCATGATCGACTGCAGCCATGCCAACTCCAACAAGGATCCGGCCCTGCAGCCTCTGGTCATGGAGAACGTCGCCAACCAGATCCTCGAAGGCAACCAGTCGATCATCGGCCTGATGGTCGAGAGCCACTTGAACTGGGGCTGCCAGGCTATTCCGAAGGACCTCTCGGAACTGCAGTACGGCGTCTCGGTCACCGATGCCTGCATCGACTGGGAAAGCACCGAGAAGACCCTGCGTGGCATGCATGCCAAGCTCAAGGACGTTCTGCCGAAACGCAATCGCAGCTGATTGTTTTCGACGGACACAAAAACGCCGGGCCAAGCCCGGCGTTTTTTATGGTCGCCCCAGTCAGAGTTTCGCGGCGTGGCGCTGATGGCGCTCCATGTAGCGCTCAACGTAGGAACAGGACGGAATCACTGTGTAGCCCATGCGTTCGGCGTACTCCAGTGCCTGTTCGGTCAGTGCCGCGGCAATTCCACGCCCACGCAAAGCGTTGGGCACGAAGGTGCGGTAGATATCCAGGGTCTGCTTACCCAGGTCCATATAGGTCAGGTAGGCACGATGACCGTCCACATTGGTCTCGAACTGATGACCAGCCTGGTCATGGTGGATGGACAACGCCTCGCTCATCACTACTCCTTGCGGGTCTGGAATACCGACCCCTACCTTACCGATGTTTTTCCGGCGAAGGAACAACTTACGCCACCTCGTGCCTGTCTGACGCCAAGCAACTGCTTTCGCTCTTGCACCATGAGCACGTTACAAAATAGTAGGCGCCATTGGCATAAATGCTCAAGCTACGCTCGTCACAGATCGGCAGCTATGCCCCCCCGCATCGCTTGAGGAAGCGTCGCCACGATCAAGGCAAGAAGGCCCTGAGGCTATACATCGCCGGATGCTGAAACTTGAGACGAACGCCGCCTTTTAAAGTCACCGCCAAGATGGACAAAGATAGGCTTGGGCCTGCAGAGAATCTGAAGAAAAGTGTCACTGACACAATATAGATCGACTTTAGCCTAGACTCTGAAACAGTGCCTGGAAAAGTCCGAGAGCCATGCTGGCAAACAAACAGCATTCCCCTGGCAGGGCCTTGCCGCTGAATATTTTTTATACAACCTGCTAAAAAGTTGCTCGAAAAAGATTCAACGCCTAGAATTTTTTTTGCTTCTTGCGCTACGTCAGTTTACTTACTACAAGTAATGGGTAGTATGTACGCCGGCTATTTCCTCACTCTGAGGTGATAGCTACTAATAGAAAGTCCTTGAAGGGGAACACGATGAACAACGTTCTGAAATTCTCTGCTCTGGCTCTGGCCGCAGTTCTGGCTACCGGTTGCAGCAGCGTATCCAAAGAAACCGAAGCTCGTCTGACTGCTACTGAAGACGCAGCAGCTCGTGCTCAGGCTCGTGCAGACGAAGCCTATCGTAAAGCTGATGAAGCTCTGGCTGCTGCTCAAAAAGCACAACAGACTGCTGACGAAGCTAACGAGCGCGCTCTGCGTATGCTGGAAAAAGCTAGCCGCAAGTAATAGTCCCTCGGGATTGTTATCAAGCCGCCCCATTTTATGGGTCGGCTTTTTTATTGCCCGGTGTTTTCCACCGACAATAAAAAACCCGCGGATGCCAAGCGGTATCCGCGGGTTCAGTTGCAGCGCTTACTGCTGCAGATCGAAAGGTGTGCTGGACAGTGAGGTCGCAGGCGTTGCCGTCGGCACGGCAATCTCGACCGGCAGGCCGTCTTCGGCCGCCACTACATCACGCACCACATCCCAGTTCATGCGCAGGTTGTTGGCCAGATCTTCCCGTTTGAGCAAGGCATTGATCACCGCTGTGTGTTTGTCGACCACCGAAGGATTGCCCTTGTCATCCAACGGCGTATGAGCCTCCAGATAGACTTTGCCGCCACTGACGCCGAACTTGTACGGGTCATTGATGATGCGCACAGAAGTCCCTACCGGAACCATGCCCGCCATTTCCAGCACGTTGTTGTTCAACATGCGGAAACAACCATGACTGGTGCGCATGCCAATGCCGAACTTCTTGTTCGAGCCGTGAATCAGATAACCCGGTGTGCCCAGGGTGAACTTGAAGGGCCCCAACGGGTTATCCGGCCCTGCCGGGACGACGTTCGGCAGCGGATCGCCATCAGCCGCGTGCTCGGCCTTGATCGACGCCGGAGGTGTCCAGGTCGGGTTAGGCGTTTTTGCGGTGATGCTGGTATGGGCGATCGGTGATCCCCAGCCTTCACGGCCAATACCCAGCGGGAAGGTATAGACCACGTTCCGGCCCTTGGGGAAATAGTACAGGCGATATTCCGCAAGGTTGATCACGATGCCTTCGCGAGGCCCCGGAGGGAGGATGAAGCGCGTGGGCAGGACCACCTCGGTGCCCGCTCCGGGCAACCAGGGGTCGACACCCGGGTTGGCTGCCACCATCTCCAGGTAACCCAGGTCATAAGCGGTGCCCAGGTCGGCGAAGGTGTCCTCATACTTGGCCTTGATCACCTGCACCTGGCCAACGATGTCTTCACCAGGCGGCGGTAGAGGCAGTTCCAACGCAGCAACGGGACCGGCCACACACAATGCGGCAAGTGTCAGGCAGCGGGTGACGACGGGGAGACGCGGCAACATCCGGATAATCCTTCGCATGAACAACGAATGAAAGAAGCACGATTGTACACCCCGCCCCCTGGCTACGGGAGCCAGGCAAGGGAGACAAGCGCAGACATGTGAAATCCCTGTCGAAACGGTCCGCTATCGACCGTCTACAGCTCGAAACGCAACTCAGGCCAGATCGGCGGAGTACCACGTTTTTGCGACTCCAGAATCGCCCGGCACAACGGACAGAGTCGCTGATCCTGGAAAATCGTTCGATCCACACTCGACCAGCGCGGCTGTGCGGGCAGCAAGGTGCCGCACAAGGTCCGGTCGGCGGAGCCCCCCAACTCCAGCTGACGCGTCACCAGATGCACCTTAACTTCCTGGCAGGCGAACAGGTCAAGCTGTTCATCAGGCTCGATCAGTTGATAGGCAAACAGGGACCAGGCGGGACGCGGCATCGGGGGCTCCAAATCGGGGGCGCCACATTAGCCGAAACACTGCCACGAGAAAAGCGTCAAAGCAGCGGTTTTAGCGTCGGCCAGACATTTTCCAGCAACTTGCCCTGAGCCGCCGCTGCGGGGTGCAGACCGTCGGCCTGCATCAGCTCCGGATGGCCACCGATCCCATCAAGAAAAAACGGCACCAGGGCCACCTGCTTATCACTGGCCAACTGGCCATAGACCTGGGCAAAAGCCTTGGTATAGCGCACCCCATAGTTGGGTGGCAATTGCATGCCCAGCAACAGGACCTTGGCACCACCGGCCTGGGCACTGTCGATCATCGACGCAAGATTTTGTTGCAATTGCTGGGGCGGCTGACCACGCAAGCCATCATTGCCCCCCAACTCGAGGACCATGACTTCAGGCTGATGCTCTGCAAGCAGCGCCGGCAGCCGCGCCAGGCCTCCGGCACTGGTATCACCACTGACCGAGGCATTGACCACCTTGTCGGTGAAACCCTGGTCCTTGAGGCGCTTCTCCAGCAGGGCTACCCACCCCTGGCGGGTATCCAGGCCGAAAGCCGCACTGATACTATCGCCAACGATCAGGATCGTACCCGCCGCTGCGTTCTGGGCCATGCACATCAAGGCCAGGCCGGCACTCAAAAACCATACACGCATCGGATTCTCCATGGGCGCAAGCATTCTCACTGCGCGGAACCTTAGCAAAGTGGTTCCCAGCGCGGAAGGTGAACTGACCATCCTCCATGAACTCAGCCTGGAGCTTAACCAGGGCGACAGCCTGGCCATTGTCGGTGCTTCCGGCTCCGGCAAATCCACCTTGCTCGGGCTGCTAGCCGGACTCGACTTGCCCAGCAGCGGCGAAGTCACCCTCGCCGGCCAGGCCTTGAGCCAACTGGATGAAGATCAGCGGGCACGCGTCAGGGCCGAGCACGTGGGATTCGTCTTTCAATCCTTCCAATTGCTCGACAGCCTCAATGCCCTGGAAAACGTCATGCTGCCCCTCGAACTGGACGGCCGTCGCGATGCCCGCGAACGTGCCACCGAGTTGCTGCAACGGGTCGGCCTCGGACAGCGCCTGAGCCATTCACCCCGCCAGCTTTCCGGCGGCGAACAGCAACGAGTGGCCATTGCCCGGGCCTTTGCCGCCGAACCCGATGTACTGTTCGCCGACGAACCCACCGGCAACCTCGACAGCCATACCGGTGAACGCATCAGCGACCTGCTATTCGAACTCAACAAGGAACGCGGCGCCACTCTGGTGCTGGTGACCCATGATGAACGCCTGGCCCATCGCTGCCGGCGCCTGATCCGTCTTGAAGCGGGCCTGCTGGTCGCCCCTCTGGAGCCTTGATGGCACGCTTGCCGCTGCTGCGCCTGTTCAGCCTCGCCCTGCGTCAACTGCTGCGCGATGCTCGCGCCGGAGAGCTGCGGGTACTGTTCTTTGCCCTCCTGGTAGCCGTCGCGGCGAGCACCGCCATCGGCTACTTCGGCGCACGCCTGAACGGCGCCATGCTGCTGCGCGCCACCGAGTTCCTCGGTGCCGACCTGCTCCTGGAAGGCAGCTCGCCAGCACGCCCGGAGCAACTCGACAGCGGGCAGACGCTGGGGCTTGAGCATGCACGCATCGTCGAGTTCTCCAGCGTCATCGCCACCGACAATGGCATCCAGCTCTCGAGCATCAAGGCGGTCGACGCGGCGTACCCGCTGCGCGGGCAACTCAAGAGCGCCGCCGAACCCTATGGCGCTGAAGAACCCGGGGGCGGGCCCAAACCTGGAGAGGCCTGGGTCGAGCCACGCCTGCTGAGCGCCCTGGACCTGAAGATCGGCGACAGCATCGACGTTGGCATGAAGACCCTGCGCCTGGCCAGGGTGCTGACCTACGAGCCTGATCGGGCCGGCAACTTCTACAGCCTGACGCCCCGGGTACTGATCAACCTGGATGACCTGCAAGCCACGGGCGTGGTCCAGCCTGGCAGCCGGGTCAGCTACAAAGAGCTCTGGCGCGGCCCCGCCGCCTCGCTTGAGGCCTATCGTCAACAGATCAAGCCAGACCTGGCGGCCAACCAGCGCCTGCAGGATGCCCGGGATGGCAACCAACAGATCGGCGGCGCCCTGGGCAAGGCCGAACGCTACCTGAACATGGCCAGCCTGGTAGCCGTGCTGCTGTCGGGAGTCGCCGTAGCCCTCTCGGCCAACCGTTTTGCCGCCCGGCGTTTCGATGCCAGCGCCCTGCTGCGCTGCCTGGGCCTGTCGCGCCGAGAAGCCCTGCTGCTGTTCAGCGTGCAATTGGCGGCGCTTGGGCTGCTTGCCAGCCTGAGCGGAGCACTGCTGGGCTGGCTGGCCCAGCTTGGCCTGTTTTATCTGCTGCACGACCTGCTGCCCAGCGACGTGCCGCCCGGAGGCCTGTTGCCCGCTATTGCCGGCATCGGCACAGGCCTGGTTGCCCTGGCCGGGTTTGGCTTGCCGCCCCTTGCCGCCCTGGGACGGGTGCCGCCGTTGCGGGTGCTGCGTCGCGACCTGCTACCGATGCCTTCCAGCACCTGGATGATCTATGGTGCCGCACTGCTGGCCCTGGGCCTGATCATGTGGCGCCTGAGCCTGGACCTGGTACTGACCTTCGCCCTGCTCGGCGGCGGCCTGGTAGCGGCGTTGGCCTTGGGCGGTTTGTTACTGCTGGTGCTGCAAAGCCTGCGCCGCCTGCTGGCTCGCTCTTCGCTGCCCTGGCGCCTGGGCCTGGGCCAGTTGCTGCGCCATCCCCTGGCAGCAGCCGGACAATCCCTGGCATTCGGCCTGATACTACTGTCCATGGCGCTGATTGCCTTGCTGCGGGGCGAGCTACTGGACACCTGGCAGAATCAATTGCCGAAAAATGCCCCCAACTACTTCGCACTGAACATTCTGCCGGCCGATAAACAGGCCTTCACTGAACGCCTGGTGCAACTCTCTGCACCTTCTGCGCCCTTGTACCCTGTGGTTCCCGGACGCCTGGTCAGCATCAACGGCGAACCTGTGAGGGAAATTGTCAGCAAGGACTCCAGCGGTGATCGCGCGGTACAGCGTGATTTGAGCCTGACTTGGGCCGCCGACTTGCCCACCGGCAACCGCATCACCGAAGGCCATTGGTGGTCGCCCCCCACCGACGACCCTCTGCCTGGCGTCTCGGTGGAATCCAAAGTGGCGCAAAGCCTGAAGCTGAAGCTGGGGGACCACTTGACCTTCACGGTTGCCGGCGTCAATCGGGAAGCCCGAGTCACCAGCCTGCGCAGCATCAACTGGGACAACTTCCAGCCAAACTTCTTCATGATCTTCCAACCAGGCACTTTGAAGGACCTGCCTGCGACCTACCTGACCAGCTTCTACCTGAGCCCGGGGCACGACCAGCAGATCGTGGAACTGTCCAGGGCCTTTCCAGCGGTGACCATCCTGCAGGTCGAGGCCCTGCTGGAACAGCTGCGCAGCATCCTCGCCCAGGTCACCTTGGCGGTGGAATATGTATTGCTGTTTGTTCTGGCGGCGGGAATGGCGGTGCTGTTTTCCGGCTTGCAAGCCACTCTGGACGAGCGCATCCGCCAAGGTGCACTGCTGCGCGCCTTGGGTGCGGAACGGAAGTTGCTGGTCAAGGCACGCCGGATCGAGTTCGGTTTGCTGGGTGCGGTCAGCGGGTTGCTGGCGGCAGTAGGTTGCGAACTGATCAGCCTGGTGCTCTATCAATTCGCCTTCGACCTGCCCTGGCACCCGCACCCGGGGCTGTTGCTACTGCCGCTGATCGGCGCGCTGCTGGTGGGCGGGGCCGGAGTGTTCGGCACTCGTCGGGCGCTGAACGCCAGCCCGTTGAGCGTACTGCGCGAAGGCTGAAGACGGCAGGCGCGCGCCCTTCGCTGGCGAGCCTATTTCACATAGTCGATCTGGTTGACCCACCAGCACATCTCGCCGGCCGGAGTGTGGACCACCGCCTCGTCGCCCACTTCCTTCTTCAACAACGCCCTGGCCATGGGTGAGTCGATGGAGATGTAATCCTTGCGCTGGTAGATCTCGTCATAACCGACGATACGAAAGCGCTTGATTTCAGCGGCCTCGTTCTCGACCTCGACCCAGGCGCCAAAGAACACCCGGCCTTCCTGTTCCGGTGCGTAGGACACCACTTTCATGTCTTCAAGACGCTTGCGTATGTAACGCACTCGACGGTCGATCTCCCGCAGGAGCTTCTTGTTGTACTGATAGTCCGCATTCTCACTCCGATCGCCCAAGGACGCGGCCCAAGTGACCTTCTGCGTGATATCCGGGCGCTTTTCCCGCCACAGATAATCCAGCTCCTGTTTCAGAGCGTCGTAACCATCCTGTGTGATGAGTTTGGTACTCAATTGGCTCATCGCCTCCCAGCCTTCTACACGCTGTCCTGCCATACGAAAAAGCCCAAACATCAGGCCGGTCAATAAAGCGTGCCCCGCCCCCATTCAGGGGCCTTCCCTGCCATGCCGGTGAAACCGCGCCTCCTTAGTCTCCTGCGCACATCACTATCAGATTTGTCCGATTTAGATTTCAGAGAGGTCAGCCAATCATAGGGCCAAACAGCCGCGGCATACGGCCTCGGACACATTTTCAGCAACCCAGTTTGCACTCATTGCGATCTCACCGCTTGAAACCCACCTCCCCAAAGAGCTTGCCGACCACCACTTACACCGCAAACAAAACCAAAGGGAATGTACCAAATGGGCAACATCATCATCGTCGATGACCATCCTCTGATCCGACTGGCCATCAGGTCAGTGCTGGAACCTCATCATCACACCATCATCGCCGAGGCCGACAACGGAGCAGACGCCGTCCAATTGGTGCGCAAACACATGCCGGACCTGTTGATCCTCGATCTGGGTATTCCCAACCTCGACGGTTTTTCGGTCATTGCCCATATCAAGTCCGCCGAGCTACACGTCAAGACACTGGTACTCACCTCCAGCGACTCGAAGAACTTCGCCCTACGCTGCCTGCAAGCCGGAGCGGCGGGTTTTTTGTGCAAGACCGAAAACCTTCACGAACTGGCCAATGCGGTAAAGGCAATCCTCTCCGGATACAGTTACTTCCCGGAAGACACCATCAACATCCTGCAGCAGAACACCAATGCCGCCAGCCAGGAAAGCGTGTTGATTTCCCGCCTTACCGATCGCGAGATAACGGTGTTGAAACTACTGGCCACCGGCCTCAACAACCAACAGATTGCCGATGCGCTGTTGATCAGCCACAAGACCGTCAGCACCTACAAGGTTCGTTTGCTCAAGCGCTTCAATATTTCCAATCTGGTGGCCCTGGCTGAACTGGCAAAACGCAATGCTGTGGTTTGAGGAGCATGCCGCCAGCACTGCACAGGCAGCCGCTGCAGCCAGTCTTGCCGGTCGGAATCTGTTCATTGGGGAGATGATCTGAGAGGCGCGCAGCTCAGCGACCGCTTGTACAGCGCCATTGTCCCGGTTGCCCCACTAGCGGCGGATGATCAAACCTTGGCGGGCGACACGGGTCAATTGCTTGATGACTTCTGCGGCGTTTTCGGCACTGGGCGCGGGAATGACCGCCAGGTCAAAACTGTCGCTGGCAAAACGCGCCAGGGATTCGCCGTCTTCGACAAATTGAATCAGAAACGCCGCCGGGCCCGGGCTGCGCCGTGGCCAGCCGTCCAGGTAACGCAGCAAGGTAGGTTGGTGTTTACCACCGAGGAGGATTTTCGGGTTGCGCTGGGACAGGCTCGCCGTGATCGGCGCAAGACGTACAAGGGGGCGTGGTGCATTCATCTTAATGTGTCTCTGCCTCAAGTTTCTGCCGGGCAGGTGAGAGGCAACACCGAACCAGCGCTTTAGCGGTATTTCGAAGCCTGACTATAGCTTCTAGCAGTGATCTTTCGATTCACCTGGCGCCCCGCAAGTAGCTGTTTAAATCGGCGCATGAGCAGCATCCTAGAGAAGCCAGCCTCTGGGTGTCAAGATTCAGCTGCAACGAAAAAGGCCTGCATTCGCAGGCCTTGGAACTCTTTCCGGTAGCTGATCCAGAGCCTGCGGGACGTTCCCGACTGCCTGGAGCAAACAGCTGGAGTTACTTGGCGATAGTTGCATCCAGCGACAACTTGCCAGCGCCTTCAAACAGAACAGCGACAGTACCGCCCAACAGTGCCAGGGCAAACTCGTAACCATTATTGGCCATGAACAGGCCATTGCTGATGTGTACCGAGAAGATCGCCACCAGCAAGGTAAACGACAGGCCCAGCGCCGCTGGACGTGCCAGCAGGCCAATGACCAGTGCCAGGCCGGCAAAGAACTCAGTGCCCCCCGCCAACAGTGCCATCAGGTAGCCAGGGGCCAGACCGATGCTTTCCATCCACTGAGCCGTTCCCGCCAGGCCACCGCCGCCGAACCAGCCGAAGAGTTTCTGTGAGCCGTGGGCTGCGAAAATGATGCCGACAAAGATCCGCAAAACAGTCAAGCCATAGCCTGCGCGGGTGCCCAGTAGGTTTTTGATCAGTGTGCTCATGCTGTGTAGTCCTGTGTAAGGTGGGGAAGTTGGTCGCCATATTAATCAGTTTTTAGCTGACAAAAAGCGGAAATAATCCTAGATAACAATCAATATTTTCGATTATTTCCGTGACGCAACTTTCCGCTCCCGAGGCTCCAGGGAGTCTCGTTCACGGTCAAAGGCCAGGTAGTATTTGTTGACGCTATTAACATAGCTGACCGCCCCCATTCCCACCTGCTCCATGGCGATACGCTCCACCTGGAAGAACCACTGATTGGGATTCAACCCCCGCCGCCGAGCCTCGCTGCGCATCCCCTGGACCCGCTCCGGCCCCATGTTGTAAGCCGCCAGGACAAACGCCATGCGCTCGCGCTCGTTGAGCTTGGGACTGGAAAAGAACTTGCGCCGAATCAACGCCAGGTACTTGGCCCCGGCCTGCACATTGCTGTCCACGGACTGGATGTTGCTGACCCCGACTCGCTGCGCCGCCGACGGCGTGATCTGCATCAAGCCGGTGGGCCCGCTGCCACTCCTGGCATTGGGTTGCAAAGCCGATTCCTTGAATGCCAGGGCCGCCAGGTTCAGCCAGTCCATGCCCTGCTCCCCGGCGTGCTTCTGCAACACCGGGCGCAATTTCTCCAGGCGCTGGCGATCGGCTCGAGCCAGGGGGTAATGCACCTGGTACTGACGCCGATAGATGCGCAGGAAGGCCACGTCCTGATCGGACGGGGTCTTATAGGTCTTGAGGAATCGATCGATACTGGCCCGCAGCATCGACGCATCGCGCCGGACAAACCAGTGCTCTTCACCCGGCTCACTGATTTTCAACTGCTTATCGAAGCGCAATTTGGGCAGGATCTTGCTCCAGCGCTCGGCTATCGGCTGTTCGACGATGGTCAGGTGAAAAATCCCACCCTGGACCATCTCCAGCACATCCTCCACCGCCAGGCTGGGATCGACCCACTCGACCTTGATCGGGGCCAGCTTGTGCAGCGCCAGCTTCTGATTGATCTGGCTCACCGCCTCTCCCGCCGCGCTGCCGGTGGTCAGGGTCAGGGTCTTGCCTGACAACTGCTCGATCCGCGTGTAGCGGCGCTCGCCCTTGATCCCCACCAGCAGCAACGGCACGTTGCTGACAATCGGATCGCTGGCGCTGACGGCGTGCCCGGGCTGGGCTTCAAGCAATTCACCGGGAGCCACCAGGTCCCCTTCGCCACGCTGCAAGGCGCCCAGCAACTGATCCTTGGCTTTGGGAATGATCTTGAGGCTGATTTCCTGGCCGTCACGGGCATGGCCATTGAGGTACTGCTCGAATGCTCGCAGACGATGGTACTCGACACCTATGGGCTGGCCCTGGACTTCACCGGAACTGTTGCGGCTCTGATTGACCAGCACCCGCAGTACCTGGCTGCCACGAATTTCCGCCAGATCCCGCACCTTGCCGGAGGCATGGGTTTCCGGCGGCCCGGCCAAGCGTGCCATCGCCGGCAAGGGCAACAGCAACGACAGGCACAGTGCGAGCAATATCGAGGATCGGGTCATCCGTTCTCCGCAAAGGGTGCTGTTCAACCCTTCGTCGCTTTTTGAAGAATTGATCGACAGAAACAGAGCGCTTTGAGCGCTGGCAAGGTGCGAAAGATAAGCGCAACGACGGAGACAGCCCTGGTCGCAACGTTCTTCCGGCAGCAAAAGACAGCTTTAACTCGTTGTAGTTCTTGATTTTTCTTATAAATCTGGAGCTCTGATATGCTTTCCGGCCGCAGGCGGAGATAAAGCACCATGCAACTCATCGATATCGGCGTCAACCTGACCAATCCCTGTTTTGCCGAAAAACACCAGGCCGTTCTCGATCGGGCTTATGCCGCCGGCGTCTGCCAACTGGTCCTGACCGGAACCAGTGTCGAGGGCAGCGAGCAGGCCCTGGAATTGTGCCAGCAACTGGATCCCGACGGACAACGACTGGCTGCCACCGCGGGCCTGCACCCACACTGCGCCAGCGACTGGAACAGCGACAGCGCCCGCCGCTTGCGGGCCCTGCTCAACGACCCTCGAATCCGCGCAGTGGGCGAATGCGGGCTGGATTTCAATCGGGATTTCTCGCCTCGCCCACAACAGGAGAAGGTCCTGGAAGAACACTTGGCCCTGGCTGCCGAACTGCAGTTGCCGGTGTTCCTCCACGAACGCGACGCCAACCAGCGCCTGCTGGACATCCTGCGAGATTTTCGTGACCGTCTGCCAGCCGCTGTGGTGCACTGCTTCACCGGTGAACAAAAGGCATTGTTCAGCTACCTGGATCTGGATCTGCACATCGGCATTACCGGCTGGATCTGCGATGAACGCCGCGGTACCCACTTGCATCCCCTGGTCCGCAACATACCCCGCGGGCGCCTGATGCTTGAAAGCGACGCACCGTACCTGCTGCCACGCAGCCTGCGGCCAAAACCCAAAAACGGTCGCAATGAACCGGCCTACCTGCCGGAGGTGCTGCGCGAAGTGGCACGGCACCGCGAGGAAACTCCGGAAGACCTGGCCAGCCACAGTACCGCCTGCTCCAGAGCCTTCTTCAATTTGTCAGAAATTGCTTGACCCATATCAAGATTATTCCGAGATCATAGCGGCACAATAATGGCACCTTGCCAATACTGTTTCGCTCAATCAGAGAAGACCTTCTATGGGTGCCTGGCTTAGCAACATCTCGCTGAAATATAAATTCTGGGCAGTCAATGCGGTCGCCTTCGTCACCACCTTGTTGTTGGTGCTGTATGCGGTGCAATTGGAGCAACAGGCACGTGGCCAGGCAGCACAAGCTGGCGCCCAGGCCCAGGCTCGCCTGCTCGATGCCTGGCCGCCCGGCCAGCCATTGCCCAGCGTCGAACACCTGCTGACCTTTACCCAGGGACAGACCCCAAGCCTCGACCAGCAACCACTGCCGCAACTCAGCGGTGCCAATGGCTGGGTCGAGATCAATCACCTGCCACTGTTCGGTGACAATCCATTGCTGGGCGCACAGGTCATCCAGCGCGCCGATGGCCAGCAACTCGCGGTTCTGGCCTACGCCCCCAGCCTGGCGCAGGTTTTCAGCGATCGCTTCACCAACTACGCGGTCGCCGTATTCATCCTGATGTTCGCCATGCTGTGCGCCTCGCAACTGCTGATCCGCTTTCTTCTCAGTCAGCTCAACACCCTCAAGGACGTGATGCTGCACGTGGAGAAAACCGGCGACCTGTCTGCTCGCGTCCCCCTGTCCTGCAAGGATGAGGTCGGCCAGATGGCCAGCGCCTTCAACGCCATGCAGGCCGGTTACCAGCGAGTTGTGAATACCGTGGCCAATACCGCTCGGCAACTGGACCAGGGCGCTGCTCGCCTGGCGTCGAGCATGAACGATGTACGCCACGGCATGCTCGGCCAACAGAGTGAAACCGATCAGGCCGCCACCGCAATCAATGAGATGTCCGCCACGGTCTACCACATTGCCCAGCATGCCGGGGCAACCCGGGATCTGTCACAGACAGCCGACACGTTGGCCGGCACCGGGCACGAAGTGGTCGGACGGGTGCAGAAGTCCATCGCCGGATTGTCCAACGGCGTGCAGCAGACTGCCGAGATGATTCAGAAGCTCGCCGAGGACAGCCAGAAGATCAACGGCGTGGTCAACGTTATCCACAGCATCGCCGAGCAAACCAACCTGTTGGCGCTCAACGCCGCCATCGAAGCCGCTCGAGCGGGTGAAATGGGTCGAGGCTTTGCCGTGGTCGCAGATGAAGTACGCAACCTGGCCAAGCGTGTCCAGGCCTCCACCGACGAAATCACCAGCATGGTTTCCGCCCTGCAGGCTGGCACCCGTGATGCGGTGGACTTTATGCAGGAGAGCTCGTTCAAGGCCGACGACTGCGTGCAGCAGGCTCAGGAAGCCGGGGCGGCGCTGGCGGAGATCACCAGTGCCGTGGCCCAGATGCGTGAAAGCAACACCCAGATCGCGGTCGCTGCGGAACAGCAAAGCCAGGTGGCGGAAGAAATGAACCGCGCCGTGGTAAGTATTCGCGACGTGACGGAAAACACCGTGCAGCAGACCGTTTCCTCTGCCACCACCAGTGGCGAGCTGGCTACCCTGGCGGGCGAGTTGAGCAAGGCCATTGGCCAACTGAAGCTCTGAGCCGGCTCCTGTCTTTCGCACCGGAGCACCTCGCCCCCCTTTGACCCCCTTTGCGCTGGCTATCGGCCCCATAGCCAGCCTTGATTCGCCGACCCACCGCCCGCGTCCTATCCTTGGTTCACGAGTTTTCAAGCACTAAGGATGATCAACATGGGCAAACGTCACCCCAACCTTCCCGCCTGGCAGTGGCGCGTCTACCCGCAAAGCCACCAGCACCCGACCAACCTGGTGTTGCACCTGATTGCCGTGCCGCTGTTCATTGTCGGTTTCCTGCTGATCGCCTCGGGGGTGTTCTCCCTGAACCTGTTGAACCTGGCAATCGGAGTGATCGGCGTCCTCGCCGCCCTGGGCCTGCAGCGCCACGGCCATAGCCTGGAAACCCAAGCTTCCGAACCGTTCAGCGATCGCAAGGATGCAGTGCAACGCCTGCTGGTCGAGCAGTTCGTGACCTTTCCGCGTTTTGTCCTCAGTGGTGCCTGGTGGCGGGCCTGGCGACAACGCCACCGACGCTGAACACTCAGGCGAAGATGGTCACCGTCTGCCGGCTCAAGGCGATCAACTGCCCATCGGGGCTCCACAGCGCGGCCGCAGCGTGCCCGTAGCCGTCGCGGGCGTGCTCGATTTCCACCCGATACCGGCACCAGTCCAGGGTGCTCAGCTCCAGTAGCGGCTGGACGAACTCGATGGTCCAGGTCAAGGTACTGCCGGCGGCAGGCTTGGTCAGGTGTGGCAGTAAGGCAGGCGGCCAGGCATCCACCAGCGCCAGGATGTGCGCTTCGGTCAGTGGCTCTTCCTTCACGTCGCCGCGCAAACGTACCCAACCGCCCATGTCCCGGGAGCGATTGCCGGTGAATGGCAAGCCGCCGATACTCCAGCGCATCGCCAGGTGGCGCATGAACTCCGGTGTCACGCCCTTGATGTAGGGCAACTCCTGGCAATCATCCCAAGGCTTCATCTCGGGCGCAGGCTGGGCAATGACACTGACACAGGACTCCCGAGAGGCGCCGAAGCTGCCCTGTACCAGGGTCACCACCTGGCCCTCCTGCATGACCCGACCCAGCACCTGGCTGACGGCCTTGCCTTCGCGCAGTACATCCACTTCAAAACTGACAGGTACATCGGGCGCCACCGGACCGACAAAAGTGATCGCCAGGGACCGTACTGGGCGGTCCACCGGCACCTTGGCCCGCATTGCCTCATATTGCAGGGCCACCACCAGGCCACCGAAGCTGGCGCGCCCCTGAGCCCACTCTGCCGGGATGGTCAGTGCCTGGGGCTGGCTGCGAACGGCTTCGAGCAAATCGTAGAAACGCATGAGCACCTCGGGGAAGAAAAGTTGACTGAGGGATCTTAACCAGCGTCGCAGAGGCCTACAGCAACTATTCCGGCCAAAGCAGCGGACAGAAAGGCCGCTGCGCAGCCGTCATCCCTTGAAGCAATCTCGGTGCAGCTTGTCCAGCACCTCATCAGCGCGAGCCTGGGCCTTGAGCATGGTGCGTTCCCAGACCGCCACGCAGGGCCGCAGATCCGACTGCTGTTCGGCCTGCGCCAGCCACTGCCAGCAATCATGCCAATCACCCAGCGCACCCTGAGCCGCCTTGAGACGCTTCATCGCCTGGGACGGCAAGCGATCCAACTGGGGATAAGCATCGGCGGCATAGCGCACGCGCTTGATCAACAGGCGCAGACGATGGCGGTCGTGGGCGGGATCCTGCAGGGCCTCGCCCAGGGCGCTCCACTGCTTGGCCAAACGCTTCTCGATCCGTCCGCGCAACCCCTGGAGCAAGCCTTGACGCGCCGATGCACGGAGGAACCGCGTGAATGCATCCAGCACCAGGAACAATTGCGCCAGCTGCGATCCCGACGCTACCTGCGAATACTCGTCGGCCAACTGGGCGGTGCGTCGATCGGCAGCAGCATGCAGCCCATGCTGGTGCAAATAGGCGGCCAGGACCTCGCGATCACGGATCGGCGTGGTCATACGCCCCACCTCGCTGGCTGCGGCCTCCAACTGTTCGACCCCGGGCAAGCCACGCAATGGCCGTAACAGGCTGCGCAAGCGCCGTACGCCAATACGCAGATCGTGCAGCAGGGCCTCGGCATCCGTTGCTGCCGCCAGGCGCGCCTGACAAGCCAGCAAACGCACTTCCAGGCCCAGGATCTGAGCCACCAAACGATCAACCAGGACAGACATCACGGATTCCCCAACACGACTTACAAGCCAGCTTCGGCTCATCCAGTTCAAGAATGGTACCGAGGGCCCGTAACCGGCATTGCGTCAGGTCATTGGCCCAAGGTGATGATTGTTGCCTCAGCAGCGTAGCGGCTGGCGCGGATCAACGCCCGGCACGGGACTCGCGAATGTAGAAGCGTGCCTTTTCGGCCTTGTTGGTGCAGCCTTCAAAGGCTTCGAATTGCTGTTGCGTCTTGGCTCCAGTCAACAGCGACAGTGCCTTGGAGTAGCTCACGGTTCCGGCGAACCCCTCGGCCTTGGCCAGGTCCAGTTCATGCCAGGCGGCGTCCAGCTGAGTACCGCAGCTGTCACGATAGGCAGTCTTGCCAGCGCAACCGGTGAGGACCAGAGCAATCAGGGGCAAGCAGATCCAGGCTTTCATCAATCACACCTCAAAAAGAGAAACAGTCGTACAGGTTAAGACGGTAGCGGCGGAAAAAAGTGCCGGCCCCCCACCTTGGAAAAATATAGCCGCAGGAGCATAGCCGCGCAGCCTGCAAGGCCCTAGAAAAAACCGCGCGCAAACACCCGACAGCATCAGCAATTGAACCCTGGGGCGCTATGGGTGCATTGTTGCAGCCTGTTTGTCGAAGGGACGAATCATGAACAAACGTGTTGCACTGGTCCTGGGCTCCGGGGGCGCCCGCGGGTATGCCCATATCGGCGTCATCGAGGAAATCGAAAAACGCGGTTACGACATTGCCTGCGTGGCCGGTTGTTCCATGGGCGCGGTGGTGGGCGGTATCTACGCGGCGGGCAAGCTCGACCTGTACCGTGAATGGATCGAAAGCCTGGACTACCTCGATGTGCTGCGCCTGGTGGATGTGAGCTTCCGCCTGGGGGCGATTCGTGGCGAGAAGGTCTTTGGCCAGATTCGCAAGATAGTCGGCGAGATCAACATCGAAGACCTGCGCATTCCCTATACAGCGGTGGCCACCGACCTGACCAATCAACAGGAAATCTGGTTCCAGGAAGGCTGCCTGCATCAAGCTATGCGGGCATCCGCCGCCATCCCCAGCCTGTTCACCCCGGTGATGCAAGGCAACCGGATGCTGGTGGACGGCGGCCTGCTGAACCCGCTGCCGATCGTGCCGGTGGTTTCCAGCCACTGCGACCTGATCATTGCGGTCAACCTCAATTCGACCAACCAGCGCCACTATCAGTTGCCCGTGATCCAGCGCCCGCCGGCGTTCAAGAGCCGCTTCGACAGCCTGATCAACTCCCTCGGCTCGCACCTGCCGTTCCGCCGCAAACAGGCCGAACAACTGCTGCTGCTCGAGCAAGAGGCCTTCAAGAGCGAGGCCGCGGAGATCAACCCCTGGGTCGAAGGGGCGGAGCCCGAGTCCCAGCAACCGGCTGCGGCACCGCAAGCCGATGGCGCGCCCAAATCCGCCAGCGGCTCGTTCATCATCGACAACGTCGGCCCGGCCTCGCTGCTGGATCTGGTCAACCAGAGCTTCGAGGTCATGCAGACCTCTCTGGCTCAGTACAAGATCGCCGGCTATCCGCCGGATATCCTGATCAACGTGCCAAAACGCGTGTGCCGGTTCTTCGAGTTCTACAAGGCGCCGGAGTTGATTGCCCTGGGCCGCGAAATCGCCAGCGATACCTTGGATCGTTATGAACAGGAACAGCTGTAGTACCTGAAACCATGACCCGGCGGGCTCAAGGTTCGGCGCCCACCAGGCGATAACCGACACCCGCCTCGGTGACGATGAAGCGTGGCCGGGTCGGATCGTCGGCCAGTTTCTGACGCAGATGCCCGACCACGATCCGCAGGTAGTGACTGTCCTCGGTATGGGTCGGGCCCCAGATATCCTTGAGCAGTTGCTGCTGAGTAATCACCCGCCCGGGATGCCGCGCCAACTGCGCCAGCACTGCGTATTCCTTGCGGGTCAATGCCACTTCGGCACCGTCCAGCAGCACCCGGCGGTACGCCAGGTCGACTGTCAGCGGCCCGACTTGCAGCGCCGCCTCCTGCACCTCTCCGCCTGGCGCCTGACGCAACAAGGCGCGGATGCGCGCGAGAAACTCCTGGATCCCGAAAGGCTTGGTCACGTAGTCATTGGCCCCACCGTCCAGGGCCTCGACTTTCTGCACTTCGCTGGCACGCACCGAAAGCACCAGCACCGGCACCGCCGACCACTCGCGGAACTCGCGCAGGACCTGCTGGCCGTCCATGTCCGGCAACCCCAGGTCGAGCACCAGCAGGTCGGGCTGGTTCAGCGCCGCCTGGGCCAGGCCCTCGCTGCCGGTACCGGCTTCAATCACTTTGTATCCCTGGGACGCCAGGCTGATGCGCAAGAACTTGCGGATCTGCGGTTCGTCGTCGATGACCAGGATGGTCGCGGTCTGGCTCATGGTTTCAGTTCAAGATCAGTAAGAGGCAAAAGAGTAGCTCAAGGCATGCCGAGCCCCGAGGGCTCCATGCGCGGCAAGACAGCGCCGCACTCTACAGCTATTCATCCTCAAGCTCCGGCTGGGTCGGCAATGGCAGATGCAGGGTGATGCACGTACCGTGACCGTCGATGCCTTCGGTCACACTGATACGCCCACCGTGGGCTCCGACCATGCCTTGGCAGATGGCCAGCCCCAGGCCCGTGCCCTGCCCGCCTCGATCGCCGCGGGCCGCGGTGTAGAACATATCGAAGATCTTTGCTCGCTCCTCCTCGGGAATACCAGGCCCCTCATCGCTGACAGCGAAGCTCAACTCCCGCTCGTCGACACTGACCTTTAGCTGCAGCAGGCCCTCGGCCGGCGAGAAACGCGCCGCATTCTCCAGCACATTGACCAGGGCCTGCTCGATCAAGGCCGCATGCACATGCAGCAACGGCAGGTCTGACGGCAGATCGGTACTCACCCGCAAGGGTGCCAACACAGCACGCAAGCGGTTCAGGGCGCTGCCGACAATGTCCCCCGGCGCCACCCAGTCACGGGCCAGCTTCAATGCGCCATGGCCGAGCCGGGTCATGTCCAGCAGATTCTGGATATAGCGATCCAGGCGCTCGGCCTCATCGCGGGTCCCCTCCAGCAGCTCACGACGATCCTCAAGGGGAATCGCCTCACCCAACGCCAACAGACTATCGATACTGCCTCGCATCGAAGTCAGTGGTGTGCGCAGGTCATGAGACACCGAGGCCAGCAAGGCGCTGCGCAACTGCTCGGTTTCACCATGCAATCTCGCCGCTTCCAGGTCCTCGGCCAGGCGTGCCCGCGCCAGGGCCTGGGCCAGCGGCTGGCTCAGGGCGGTGAGCAAGCGTCGGCGCTGGCCGCTGAAGACCGCACCTTCCCGAGGACAGACACCGAGCAGCCCCAGAGGACCGTCTTCCACCGACAACGGCCACCACCACCAACGACCGAAGGGCAAGGTTCCAGTCCCCAGCCCTGCCGGCTGATCATGCTGCCAGGCCCAGTCGGCCGCCGCGCGCTCAGCCTCGGAGAACTGTGGCGTACCACCGGTCTCGACTTTCCAGTCGCCCTGCCCATCGCGGTTGAGCAGGCAGATACGCAACTCGTCCCCTCCATGCAGGTGCTGCGCTGCGGCACTGATCACTGCCTGCCGGTCGGTGGCCGCCGTGAGCTTGCGCGACAGGTCCAGCAGTTCGCCGGTTTCCTCCTGGGTATCGCGCAACGCCTGCAACTGCCGCCGCTGGCGCGCCGCCAGGTTGCCGGTCAGCGCCGCCATGAGCAGGAAGAACAGCAGCGTCAGCACATCTTCTTCACGCTGGATGGACAGGGAGAAATTCGGTGGAATGAACAAGAAGTCGTAGCTCAGGAACGACAACGCGGCGCAGGCCAGCGCCGGCCCCAGGCTGCTGCGCACCGCCACCAGCAATACCGCAGCGAGAAACACCAGGGAAATGTTCGGCAACGGCAAGACACTGGCCACGCCCCAGGCCAGGGCACTGGCCAAGAGTGTTGCCAGCACCGCCAGGCCATAGTCAAACCACGCCAACGAGTGCTTGACCCGCAAGCCCGGCTGATGGAGTTGTGGCTCGCAGTCCAGGACGTTGATCTCCAAGCCATCGGCATTGCGCAACAGGCGCGCGGCCAATCCGCCCCCCAACCAGCGACGGCGCCAGCCACGGCTGGACTGCCCCACCAGCAACAAGCTGGCACGACGCTCTGAGGCGTGCTGAATCAGGGTCTTGGCAACTTCGCCAGCCCGCAGTTGAACCACCTCTCCGCCCAGGCGCTCGGCCAGTTGCTGGGCTGCCTGCAGTCGCAATCGCGACTGCTCGTCGCGCAGCCGCCCGTTGTCCACATGCACCAGGCTCCAGGGCAGATGTCGACGCTGGGCCACTCGACTGGCGTGGCGTACCAGGCGCTCGGCCTGGGCATCGCCGTCGATGCCCACCAGCAAACGCCCACGCACCGCTGGTGCCGCCTGCCCCAACTGGCGATAGCCCTGAGCCAGATCGTTGTCCACCTGGGCCGCTGCGGTCTGCATCGCCAACTCACGCAAGGCGGTGAGATTGGTCTGGGTGAAGAACGCGTCGATCGCCGCCCGCGCCTGCTCCGGCACATAGACCTTGCCGTCCCGCAAGCGCTCCAGCAACTCGCGGGGTGGCAAATCCACCAGCAGCAGTTCGTAGGCTTCCTGCAGCACCCAGTCAGGCAAGGTCTCGCGAACCTGGACGCCGGTAATGCCGCGTACCTGATCGTTAAGGCTTTCCAGGTGCTGGACATTGACCGTAGTGAAGACGTCGATGCCTGCCGCCAACAACTCCTGAATGTCCTGCCAGCGCTTGGCGTGCCGACTGCCCGGGGCATTGCTGTGGGCCAGTTCGTCCACCAGCACCAGCTTGGGCCCGGCCTTGAGCAAGCCGTCCAGGTCCATCTCTTCCAGCATCACCCCACGGTATTCCGAACGCACCAGAGGCTGCTGCGGCAGGCCACCGAGCAGCGCCTCGGTCTCGGCACGACCATGGGTCTCCACCACCCCAGCCAGGACCTTGACCCCCTGGCGCAATTGCGTGTGGGCGGCCTGGAGCATGGCGTAGGTCTTGCCGACGCCAGGTGCGGCGCCGAGAAAGACCTTGAGCCGGCCGCGGCCATCGCGGGGCAGGTCAGCGAGCAGCGCATCGGCGCGGCCGGAATCACTCATGGGCGGATCTCTCTTGGGCTGAACAGTCTGACGAGCACACTGTAGCCGCTACCACAGCGGCAGTCGGCCAAGCGTCAATCATGGCGGCAACTACGGCAGCAGCCACTCGCAACGGCGACCCGATGTGCCGGGCACAATGGGCAAAACCTCTCATCGAGCCCATCAAAGCCTTTCAAGCGCCAGGTTCAGGGCCAGCACATTGACCACCGGCGGCCCCACCAGGGGGCGTTCGATATGGGCGTCCACCAGTGCCTGCACCTTGGCCAGCGGCAGATTGCGCGTCGCGGCAACGCGCGCCAGTTGATAGTTAATTGCCTCCGGTGGCAAGTGCGGATCGAGACCGCTGCCCGAAGTGGTCAGCAACGCCAGCGGCACCGGCCCCTGGCCGGGTACCAGGAGTTTGCTGGCATCGTCGATCACCCGCGTGGCCAGCGCCGGATTGCTCGGAGCCAAGTTGCTGGCGCTGCTGGAGACCGTGGCAAAGGCACCCGCCGAAGGCCGTGGATGGAACCAGGCATCGCCGGTGAAATCCTGGGCGATCAGCACCGAACCCCGGACCTTGCCCTCGGCGTCACGCACCAGGCTGCCGTTGGCCTGTTCCGGGAACGCCACCTGGGCCACCCCGGTCACCACCAGCGGATAGGCCACTCCGGTGATCAACGTCATCAACACGATCAGGCTCAGGGCCGGACGCAATACAGTGCTCATCATCAGTTCCTCGGTTCGTTCAGTCCTGCGGGAGCCGGTTCCCCGGCCCCGCGTCCAGGGGCGTTACACCAGGTGCAGGGCAGTCAGCAGCATGTCGATCAGCTTGATCCCGACAAAGGGCACCACGATTCCGCCCACGCCGTAGATCAGCAGGTTGCGCCGCAGCAGGTGCGCAGCGCTCGCCGCCTGCACCCGCACCCCTCGCAGCGCCAGGGGAATCAGCACCACGATGATCAAGGCGTTGAACACGATCGCCGAGAGGATCGCGCTCTGCGGGCTGGCCAGGTGCATGATGTTGAGCACCCCCAGCTGTGGATAAATCACCGCGAACAGCGCCGGCAGGATGGCAAAGTACTTGGCCACGTCGTTGGCGATGGAAAAGGTCGTCAGGGCGCCACGGGTCACCAGCAGTTCCTTGCCGATCTGCACCACGTCCAGCAGCTTGGTCGGATCGCTGTCCAGATCGACCATGTTGGCCGCCTCGCGTGCCGCCTGGGTACCATCGTTCATTGCCATGCCGACATCGGCCTGGGCCAGCGCCGGGGCGTCATTGGCGCCGTCACCGCACATGGCCACCAGGCGCCCGTCGTCCTGTTCATGGCGGATGCGCGCCAGTTTCTTTTCCGGCGTGGCTTCGGCCAGCACATCGTCGACCCCGGCCTCCGCGGCAATCGCGGCGGCAGTCAACGGGTTGTCGCCGGTCACCATGACAGTGCGGATCCCCAGCTTGCGCAACTCGGCAAAACGTTCGCGGATACCCGGCTTGACCACGTCCTTGAGGTGAATGGCTCCGAGCAACCGGCCCTCTGCGCATACCAGTAGCGGAGTGCCACCGCTCTGGGCGATCCGGTCGATCTCCCGGGACAGGGCCGGCGCCAGGTCGCCGCGCTGGAGGCCGACAAAACCCAGCACCGAATCCACTGCGCCCTTGCGATAGATCCGCCCCTGGTAGTCGACGCCAGAAAGACGGGTTTGTGCGCTGAAGGGCACGGCAGTCAGCAGTTCGCTACCGGGCTCGGGCTGTGGATAACGTTCACGCAGGTACTCGACGATGGATTTGCCTTCGGCGGTGTCATCCGCCAGGGACGCCAGCAGCGCAGCCTCGGCCATCTCCTGCGGAGTCACCCCGGGGGCCGGGTGAATGGCACTGCAGCGACGATTGCCGAAGGTGATGGTGCCGGTCTTGTCCAGCAGCAATACGTGCACATCCCCTGCGGCCTCCACCGCACGCCCGGACTTGGCAATCACGTTCAGGCGCACCAGGCGATCCATCCCGGCAATCCCGATGGCCGACAGCAATCCGCCGATGGTGGTGGGAATCAGGGTCACCAGCAACGCGACCAGGAACACCAGCGGCAAGCTGCCATTGGCGAAATGAGCGAACGGCTGCAGGGTCACCACCACCAACAGGAAGATCAGGGTCAGGCCGATCAGCAGGATATCCAGGGCGACTTCGTTCGGGGTCTTCTGGCGCTTGGCGCCTTCCACCAGCGCAATCATGCGATCCAGGGTCGACTCTCCAGGGTTGCTGGTGATGCGTACCAGCAACCAGTCGGAGACCAACCGGGTATTGCCGGTCACCGCCGAACGATCACCGCCGGACTCACGAATCACCGGTGCCGACTCACCGGTGATCGCCGCCTCGTTGACCGCAGCGATGCCCTCGATTACCTCGCCGTCGCCGGGGATCATTTCTCCGGCGGCAACGCGTACCACATCACCCTTGCGCAGGCTGGTGGCCGGCACTACCTGGTAGGCGCCCTCTGCCGTTCTGCGCCGGGCACTGAGGCCTTCGCTGCCGGCCTTGAGGCTGTCAGCCCGGGCTTTGCCTCGGCCCTCGGCCAGGGCTTCGGCGAAGTTGGCGAAGAGCACGGTGAACCATAGCCACAGGGCAATCTGCCCGGCAACGAAGGTTGGTACGGCGTTGTCCGGGACAAAACACAGCACGGTGGTCAGGATCGCCGTCAACTCGACCACCAGCATCACCGGCGAGCGTTGCAACTGGCGTGGGTCGAGCTTGACGAAGGCCTGGATCAGCGCCGGACGCCACAGCGCCGAGATCGCGGTACCCGAGGACTGCACAGGGGAATGCGTGGCCTTGGCGGCCGCATCAGCGGTCTTGTTCGAGGCAGGAACATGCATATTCATCATCAGGTCCTCAGAAGCCCATGCTCAAGTGTTCGGCAATCGGGCCCAGCGCCAGGGTCGGCAGAAAAGTCAGGCCGCCCACCAGCAAGATGGTCACGCTCAACAAGGCCACGAACAAAGGGCCGTGGGTGGGAAAGCTGTCCTGGCCGATGGGCACGGCCTTCTTCAGCGCCAGGCTGCCGGCCAGGGCCAGCACCGGCAGGATGTAACCGAAGCGCCCGATCAACATGCCCAGGCCCAGCATCAGGTTGTGAAACGGTGTGTTGGCCCCCATGCCGCCAAATGCCGAGCCGTTGTTGGCACTGGCCGAGGTATAGGCGTACAGCAACTGGCTGAAACCGTGGGGCCCCGGGTTGCTGATGGCACCGGCAGGCCCGGGCAGGCTGGCGGCCAGGGCCCCCAGGACCAGGACGCCAATGGGCATCACCATCAAGGTCAGCACCAGCAGTTGCACTTCCCTGGCCTGGAGCTTCTTGCCCAGGTACTCCGGAGTGCGGCCGATCATCAGGCCAGCCAGGAATACCGCGATCAACACGTTCAGCAGCATGCCGTAGAGACCGGCACCGACGCCGCCGAAGATCACTTCGCCCACCATCATGTTGATCAGCGCCACCATCCCGCTCAGAGGGTTCAGGCTGTCATGCATACCGTTCACCGAGCCGTTGGAAGCGGCCGTGGTGGTGACCGCCCAGAGCACCGTGGCCGTGGTGCCAAAACGCGCTTCCTTGCCTTCCAGCGGCGCGGTCTGCTCAACAGCAGCGTTTTGCAGCGCCGGATTGGGCTGGTACTCCGCCCACAGCGAGGTGGCACCACCGATCAGGAACAGGACGAACATGCAGGCAACGATGGCCCGGCTCTGTCGCAGATCCTTGACGTAGTGACCGAAGGTGAACACCAGGGCCACCGGTATCAGGATGATCGACACCAGTTCGAAGAGGTTGCTCCAGGCGGTAGGGTTTTCGAAGGGATGCGCCGAGTTGACGCCAAAGAAGCCGCCGCCGTTGGTCCCCAGCTGCTTGATCGCGATCTGACTGGCCGCCGGCCCGAGGGGGATCACCTGGTCATTGCCTTGCAGGGTCAGCGCATCAACGTAGTGGGCAAAGGTCTGGGGCACGCCCTGCCAGACCAGGAACAGAGCCAGCAACAGGCACAGCGGCAGCAGGCCATAGAGGGTGGCACGGGTCATGTCGACCCAGAAGTTGCCCAGGGTACGTACCGAACGCCGGCCAATGCCCCGGCACAGGGCAACCAATACGGCCAGGCCGGTGGCGGCGCTGACAAAGTTCTGCACCGTCAAGCCGACCATCTGGCTGAGGTAGCTCAGGGAGGCTTCACCGCTATAGGCCTGCCAGTTGGTGTTGGTGATGAAACTCACTGCGGTGTTGAACGCCAGTGTCCACTCCTGTCCGGGCAGGTGCTGCGGGTTGAGCGGCAGAGCGCCCTGAAACAGCAGGATTGCGAACAACAGGACGAACCCGGCCAAGTTGAAGGCGAGCAGCGCAAGGGCGTACTTCTTCCAACTCTGCTCTACCTGGGGATCGACACCGGCCACCCGGTAGCAGGCGCGCTCCACCGGTCCGAGGATCGGGGTCAGCCAGGTTCGCTGTCCTTCCATGACCTTGTAGTAGAAACGTCCCAGCCAGGGTGCAGGCACCAATACCAATGCCAAGAAGGCGAGGATCAGCCAATAGTCATAACTGTGCATAACCGCAGCTCCTAGTTCCGATCCGCGCGCAACAGCGCAACCAGTAGATAAACGAACAGGCCCACCGCCAACAGCAGCGACACTGCATCCAGAATGCTCATGGAATGTCTCCGAGGTACGGCGCTTGCCGCGAATGCCGCCATTGTCCGCAGGGAGCCTGTAAAGGAGCGAGATCGACGGGGTGGGGGGCCCATAAAGAAAGCGTAAAGACTGGCTTTACCTGGAGTGACCTGGTGCGAAAAGAGCAGTGGCGTGAGTGCTCGGCCTGCCCCAATGGGAGGCGCGCTGATGCACGGCCCTGAGCACCGCCAATAGCCAAAAGCCGCGAAACATCCTCGATACGACAGCTTTCAATGCTTTACGACGGACATCGAGACGCTGGCATGGGCGCTGCACAAGCCAATCCCGAGCATTTCCAATCGTTCGGGGAGCAACCGATGAACACACAACTCAAACCCACCTTGGGCACGCTGCACTTGTGGGGTATCGCCGTCGGCCTGGTGATTTCCGGGGAGTATTTCGGCTGGAGCTATGGCTGGGGCGTGGCTGGAACCCTAGGTTTTCTCGTGACCTCACTACTGGTCGCGACCATGTACACCTGCTTTATATTCAGCTTTACCGAACTGACCACCGCGATTCCCCATGCAGGAGGACCTTTTGCCTACAGCCGCCGTGCCTTCGGTGAAAAAGGCGGCTTGGTTGCGGGGCTGGCCACGTTGATCGAGTTTGTCTTCGCCCCTCCGGCCATCGCCCTGGCCATCGGCGCCTACCTGAATGTGCAATTCCCGGCCCTGGACCCGAAACATGCCGCGGTCGGTGCCTACATTGTGTTCATGGGCCTGAACATTCTCGGAGTGAAACTGGCAGCCACCTTCGAACTGGTGGTCTGCGTGCTGGCGGTGGCCGAGCTCCTGGTGTTCATGGGCGTGGTGGCCCCGGCCTTCAGCTTCAGCAACTTCGCCCTCAATGGCTGGGCCGGCGCCGACGCCTTCGGTGCCCCGGCGATTGCCGGGATGTTTGCCGCTATCCCCTTTGCCATCTGGTTTTTCCTGGCCATCGAAGGCGCAGCCATGGCCGCCGAGGAAGCCAAGGACCCAAAACGCACTATTCCCAAGGCCTATATCAGCGGCATTCTGACCCTGGTGCTGCTGGCCATGGGGGTGATGTTCTTTGCCGGTGGCGTGGGTGACTGGCGCACCCTGTCGAACATCAACGACCCCCTGCCCCAGGCGATGAAGACCGTCGTCGGCGACAGCTCGGGCTGGCTGCACATGCTGGTGTGGATCGGCCTGTTCGGGCTGGTGGCCAGCTTCCACGGGATCATCCTCGGCTACTCGCGGCAGTTCTTCGCTCTGGCCCGGGCCGGTTACCTGCCCACCTCCCTGGCCAAACTGTCGCGCTTCCAGACACCGCATCGGGCGATCATCGCCGGCGGCCTGATCGGCATCGCCGCGATCTACAGCGATGGGCTGATCAACCTCGGCGGCATGACCCTTACCGCAGCGATGATCACCATGGCGGTGTTCGGCGCCATCGTGATGTACATCATGAGCATGCTCAGCCTGTTCAAGTTGCGACAGGCCGAACCGAATCTGCTACGCAGCTTCCGCGCCCCCGGCTACCCAGTGATCCCGGCGATCGCCCTGGTACTGGCAACGATCTGCCTGGTGGCAATGGCCTGGTTCAACGCCCTGATCGGGCTGATCTTCCTCAGTTTCATGGTGCTCGGCTTCATCTACTTCCAACTCACCGGACAACTTCGAGCCAATGCCCCCGCGGACGCCATGCTCACCGGACGTTAGGTTGCACACCGCTACCCAGGTCACCAATCAGGCATACAATGGAACCCATGCGAAACGCTTTAACTCAAAGCGTTACAGGCAGAGCCGAAGGCGAACCTTCGCCTCCGGCAAGTTGCCCCTTAAGGAGAATCCTATGCCCTGGTATGCCTGGTTGATCCTGGTGGTTGCTATCGGCTCAATCGTCGGCGGCTTGATGATGCTGCGTGACACCGCCAACAAGGTGGAATTGACCGATGAGCAGCGTAAACGCGTAGCCGAGCGCAACGCGGAAATGGATGCCAAGGAAGCGCGAGATCGCTGACCCCGCCAGCCCCTTCGTCCCTGGACCAAGGGGCTGTCAGTCAGCCCTAGCGCTCCCACTCGGCCTTGGCGATGTGCAAGCCATGCTGGCCTTTATAGGCTGCCCGCTCCGGCTGGCTCCAGCCCTCGAGCAATGACGCTTCGAGCCGATAGATTTCAACCCCCAGCGGGCGGCACACGCTCAGCGGATCCTGGGCCTCGGGGCCCCACATCGGCAAGGACAGGTCTCCTCCCGGACAGGTCGACAGTGCACAGAGCAGATCGATCTCGGCAAAGAACTCCAGGTAATCGCCCTTCTGCGCCGGACAGGCCTTCATGAAATACATGTCATCGTGGTTCAGGCCAGTGCACTGGAAGATGTTCAACACATCATGCACGTCAAACTCGGTCAGCCCATGGGGCAGTACGGCACGCGTCAGGTTGGAGTGGCAGTGATGATGAAAATCCTCTCCGGTAAGCATGCGATTCACATAGGGATCACAACGGGTTCCCAGCAAGTCATGCAAGCGGCCGCCATGCTCATCGATCCCGTAGTGCGCCAGGCTGTCATCGGTGATGGTGACCAGCGGTCGTAGAAAAGGCAGGTTCGACCAGAGCCGATCATGGGTACTGACATGAGCCCCCTGTAATTGCCGGGTACGCGCCGCCCAAAGACGCTCCCGGGGGTCATGGGCATTCCAGACGTTGAAATCACCCACCTGCGGCCCCACTGGCGTGGTCACTCGAAACACATGCCCGGCTGGTACCTTCCAGGCCCGACCGGTACGAATCGGCACTTCGAACTGCTCGATCAACTCGCGCTGCGCCGGGGTGTCGCGAATACGCTGGTAGAAAGCCGTGTCCACTTGCAGCGCCGAACCTTTGCTGACCTGATAGGCCGCTGGATAATCTTTGTACATTGGTAACGCCCTCGCTCAGTGACGGAAGGATTGGCTGAGTATGTTCAACAGCAGACGCTCGGAGTCATCCAGATACAGCTCCATGGCCGCGCCGGCAGACTCCTTATCACCCTCCAGCAACCACTCATGAATCTGTCGGTCGCGGACCAGCCAGGGCGCCTGAAACGCTGCCTCATCCACAGCGGCGCAGAACACCAGGCGCAACTGCGCCACTATATTGGTGAAGAACTCATCGAACAGGCGCGAGCCCAACAAGCCCACTACGTGTTGGTGAAAGCTCAGACTGTGAGTGCCCACCGCACGCCAATCCTCACGCGAACGCGCCAACTCAGTGGCTTCGATGGCATCGAGCATGCGATCGGACTGGTACTCACGCAGCGGCCTGGCGCTGGCAATCGCTTGCAGCTCCAGGGTCCGGCGTACCCGAAACAGATCCCGCACGTCGTCACGGTCCAGACGCCGAACCACTACGCCCTTATTGCGCACATAGAGGGTCAGGCCTTCCTGCCCGAGGCGGTGCAGCGCTTCACGAATGGTATTGCGTGAAGCGTTGTAGGCATTGACCAACGCACTCTCCACCAACGGCATCCCAGGTAGCAGGCGACCGCCAATGATGTCCGCGCGCAGCTCCAACGTAATGTGATCTGCCAGGGATAAACCGTTGTCCATGGAGAGCCTCAAGATTGTTCAACAACTCATGATCAATCTTTAATCACTTATCGTGCCAACCCCAACGAGCTCAATCAGCTCATGGACAGCTGTCGGGATGCTGTAACTGCGGATAAAACCCGCCGAGAAGTAGGGGCATGTTCTACCGATCCTTGGTTAAAATGGCGATCTAGATGTGGAGGTTTCTCAAGTGCGTTATTCAGCAGACCATAAAGCCCAGACACACAAACGCATTATCAAAGAAGCTTCGGAACGATTTCGTCGTGATGGGATAGGTGCAACAGGCTTGCAACCCTTGATGAAGGCCCTGGGCTTGACCCATGGGGGCTTTTACTCCCATTTCAAATCCAAGGATGAACTGGTGGAGGAGGCACTCTCAGTAGCCGCAGAAGACCTGGACGCTCATTGCGCCACGCTGTTTGCGCAAGAACACCCTCTTGAAGCGTTTATCGATAACTACCTCAGCGAATGGCACCAGAACTCACCTCATCAAGGCTGCCCGCTGCCGACCATGAGTTCAGAGCTCGGCCAGCGTGGCCAACCCAGCCCCACTACCGATGCCGTACTCAATGCCAGGCTGGCACAAGTGGCAGCAGCCCTGGAGGGCGACAATAAGGCTCGCCGCAGCCTGATGATCATGTCGACTCTGGTGGGCGCGCTGCTACTTTCACGCAGTGTGGAAGATCCCCAACTGGGCACGCAGATACTCCAGACTGTGCGTGAAGGCCTGAAGGAACAGGAGCAGAGATGAGACCATCCGCTCCTGTCTGCCGCTTACTTGTAACGTACAGCGGCACTGCTTCTTGAAAGATTGGGGCCCAACGCCATGCGCGCCGTCACCAGGGCCTGCCAGTCTGCTGCGTCAGGCAATGAAGGAAGCGTGACCAGTTCCCCCTGATCGAAACCACTCAACGACGCGTCGACCATCTCTCCTGCCTCCATTACCATTTCCGCCGGAATATGCGTTAGATCCAGGCCTGAGCGCTCCCAGATCTCAGTTCGTGTCATTCCAGGCAAGACCGCTTGGACCTGAACCCCACTGCCCTTCAATTCGACGTGCAGTGACTGTGTCAGGCTCAGCACGTAAGCCTTGGTAGCACTGTAGGTCGCATTGAAACGCTCCGGGACCAAGGCTACCACCGAGGCGATATTGATGATCGCTCCTCGCCCCGCGGCGGAAAAAACCGCTGCCGCCAGGCCTGCCAGGCGAGTCAATGCCAGCACATTGAGTTGGATCATGCGCTCCATCTGGTCCAGATCGGCGCCCGCCAAAGGCCCATTGGCTCCCACCCCTGCATTATTCAGCAGCAGGCTGATAGTCGAGTCCTGGCGCAAGCGCTGCTCGATCTTGAGCAAGTCCTCCTTGAGCGTGAGATCAGCCTTCAACACCTCGACCTGCACTTGATACTCACTGCTCAACGTCTCGGCCGCTGCCTGCAGACGCCCTTCATCTCGGGCAACCAGCAACAAATCAAAACCTCGTGCCGCTAACCGATCGGCATAAACCGCACCAATACCCGATGATGCACCGGTAACCACTGCCGTACCTTGGGACCGAACCGAACTCATAGCTGTACTCCTGACAATGCATGAAAGTAATGAGCGCCCGCGACGTGGGAGATCTGGCGAACAGAGAAATATTACATGCATAATATTTTGCTAGCCTCATGAAAATCATCTATTTCGTCGATACAGCTAATCTTTCGAGCTACACCCCCCAGCGTGCAGCAGGCCGGTCATGGACCGGCCTTCAACCGTCAAGCAGGAAACTTAGTTGATATCGAGCTTGTCCCGATTGCGATCCAGAATGCTCTTGCCGATCCCCTTGACCTCTAGCAATTCATCTACTGAAGCGAAAGGACCATTTTCTTCACGGTAAGCAACGATCGCCTTGGCCTTGGCCTCACCAATTCCAAAGAGTTCGCGCTGCAGAACAGATGCATCTACTGTATTGAGGTTGATCCTGCTTGCCTGGGTCGTTGGCTGCTCGACCACTACCGGGACAGAAGCCTGTACGGGGGTAGCGGGCGCCGCCTGGGGGGCAAGGGAAAGGCTGGCCAGAAAGGCAAAGACCAGGGAGGAGAGATAAGGATTACGCATAATGACGCTCCATGACATCGATGAGGAAAGCAGCTTTCCGAAGCTGCCTTCCAAACCTAGGTGATGCCGGGAGCAAGTCAAAAGCAGGAGGGTTACCGCTTGTGTAGGCTCAGGGTTTGAGACGACGCTGCTGGTAAACCCAGTCAACAATTTCACCGTCTGGAGCGTAACCACTCACCGTCTCGCGCAGCAGTTGGCGCACTCTCGAATAGTCATCCAACTCAAGCGCAGCAAGGAGTTCACCGAGTTTTAGCTTGAGCGCATCCCAAGGCAGATGGTCCTCGTTGGCACTCATGATCATCGGGTGCTGGGTGGCCACTACGTTGTCACCAATCAGCAACTCCTCGTAAAGCTTTTCGCCAGGACGCAGGCCGGTAAACTCGATCGAGATATCACCATGCGGGTTCTTTTCCGAGCGCACGCTCAAGCCGGAAAGATGAATCATTTTCTCTGCCAACTCGACGATTTTTACCGGTTCGCCCATGTCCAGCACGAATACATCGCCCCCCTGCCCCATTGAGCCAGCCTGAATCACCAACTGGGCGGCTTCGGGAATGGTCATGAAATAGCGCGTGATCTTGGGGTGAGTGACCGTCAATGGGCCGCCCGACTTGATCTGTTTATGAAACAGCGGAATGACCGAGCCGGAGGAGCCCAATACATTGCCGAATCGAACCATGGTGAAACGGGTTTTATTGACCCGAGAGATATTCGAAGAATCATTGAACAGCACGGGGGCCAACTCGTTGCTCAACGCCTGCAGGGTGAGCTCCGCCAAACGCTTGGTACTACCCATGACATTCGTTGGTCGAACAGCTTTGTCAGTGGAAATCAGCACAAAGTTGGCAACACCGGCTTCCAATGCAGCCTGCGCAGTGTTGAGTGTTCCGATGACATTGTTCAGCACACCCTCGGCAATATTATGTTCCACCATGGGTACATGTTTATAAGCAGCCGCGTGATAGACCGTGTCGACACTCCAGGTTTTCATAACCGACAACAATTTCTCATGATGGCGCACCGAGCCTAAAATCGGTAACAACTTTAGACTACGCGACTCTCTCGAAATACGTTGCTCAAGCTCAGATAAAATACTGTAAAGATTGAACTCGCTGTGATCGATCAATATCAAGGTAGTTGGATTCGAGCTGATGATCTGCCGGCAAAGCTCCGAACCAATGGACCCTCCAGCTCCCGTTACCAGAACAACTTTCCCTTTGATACAACGTGCCAACAGATCCTCTTGAGCTGGGACAGAGTCACGTCCCAGCAAATCGGCGATGTCCACCTCCTGAATATCATCGACCTTCACTCGTCCACTGGCCAGGTCCATGAAACCTGGAACACTTCGCACATGAAGAGGGAAGCCTTCGAGAAACCCCAGGACTTCCCTACGGCGACTGCGACTGGACGAAGGAATCGCCAGAAGAATCTCTTGGGCATCAGTCTCATCGATCATCTGCTGTAAATGCTTGGGCTTGTATACCTGCAGCCCTGCAATCATTCGGTCAGCAATACTGCTGTCATCATCGATAAAGGCCACCGGACGCATCACTCGCCCCAAACGCAAAGCTGCAACTAACTGGTTGCCTGCTGCCCCTGCACCATAGATAGCAACTTTGGGCAAACCATCATCTCTACTGGTGAACGGCATATGTTGCGCGGTAGTGAACCAATCCCCGAGGAAATATTGACGCATCGCCAGCCTAAGGCCGCCTATCATCACCATGCTCAACCACCAGTAGTTGAACACGATTGAACGAGGCACCACGGTCTGGTGATTGCTGTAGATATAGACAACCAATGCCAGAACCAATGCAGATAGGGTCACGGCCTTCGCTATCGCAATCAGGGCATCGTTACCGAAATAACGCATGACCGCACGATACATTCCGAATTTAATAAACAAAGGAATTGCAACGATCGGTGCGCTGGCGAACAGCCATAAATGCACGATAAAGGGGTTGTTCAGGTCGTCGAAACCCAGCCTGACGACAAACGCCATCCACAATGCGGCCCACACAAGAACAATGTCAGTGATGACCTGCAGGATACGCTTCTGCCGACGCGGAAGCCTCAACAGAGCAGTTCGTATTTTATCCATAATTCCTTTCTCGAGCTTCGACCCTTAGCCTCGACCTGAAATTGAGTACCGTTGGCAGCATTCATCTGACTGCCAGGCATTGATTCGTTTCAGCCGGTTTTCTCCAACTCGCCTGCATGAAATCTGAAGGCGAGGAAAACCAGCGGGGTGTAGGCCAAGACCAGCCCAATACTACCATCCCAGCCGAGCAGCCCCACGCACATGGCTATCGGTAGCAACCAAATCACGTTGATTAGCATGACGGCAAGGGTCACTGGCAAATGCCGGCCATACTGGCGAGAGGCAAACTGGTAGGCATGGCTGCGATGAGCCTCATAGACCTTGTCTCCCCGCAGCAGTCTGCGAATCAGCGTGAAGGTTGCATCGACAATGAACACCCCAAGAAGAATCAGCCAAACCCACAGAAAACGCGAGGAAGCCCAAGCTGCTTGTATTGAGAACACCCCCAAAACAAGCCCGAGAAAACCACTACCTGCATCTCCCATAAAAATCCGCGCGGGAGGAAAGTTCCAGAAGAGGAAGCCCAGTACCGCCATCGCCAATAACAATGGCGCCCAGATCAGCGATATATCACCAGCCAACCAGTAGATCAGGCATGCTCCCAGGCAAGCGCTCACCGCCTGCACACTCGCTATTCCATCAATACCATCCATGAAGTTGTATAGATTGAGCATCCAAACCAAGTAGAACGCCGCGAGAAAATGGCCAAACCATGAAAGGTTTAAATCGATACCCATCAAATGGATAGGCGGTAAGCCCTTCAACCAGAACAACGCCCATATCGCAGCAAAAAAATGCGCAAGCAATCTCCAGCGTGCTGCTATATGCCCGTGATCATCAAGAAAGCCAACTACTGCTATCAGCCCTCCTGCTCCCCATAGCGCCCATACATACAACCAGGTTATATCAGCGATAAAAAAAAGAAGGGGAACGGCAGCAAGAAAGCTCAAGACGATTGCTACCCCTCCGCCTCTCGGAGTAGGTACCGAATGAGAACTACGACTGTTGGGAACATCCATCAAACTACGTGCGAGAGCATATCGACGCAATACCCAGGTCAACAGAAATGACATGCCAAGCACCGCCAACATCAACCACCATATCGCCATGCTTACTTTATTCCTTAACACTAAATGAGAGTTCACCTGATACGGACACTGACTCTTTTAAATAAAAAATCACAGCACCCCAAATACAAACTAAAATCAGGATTACTTATCAACAAAGGACTTTGCAGTAATACTCAGCGCCTCATCCACACTTATCGGCGGAGCCCATCCCAATAGCTCACGATTTTTCCCGATATCCACCTGGAGCGAACCACACAACCGTTGAGACAGTGACTTTTTACCCAATAAGGCTGCCCCACACTTCAGAATCACACTTGGTACAGGCAACAGACGAGCAGGCCGCCCTAGGGCCCTTCCCATTTTCTTCAACAGTTCGGTGGTTGATAGGTCATTACCGTCACTCACCAGAAATATCTGATTGGCCGCTTTGGGATGGTCAATACAGGTGACGATCAAGTCCACCAAGTTACCCAGCGCTACCAGACTCCGTTGATTGCATATTGCTCCAAATGGCAAAGGTATTCCCTTCTGCAACCAGCGCATCATGCTCAAGAAATTTGCCTTGACTCCCGGGCCGTAAACCAGGGTTGGGCGAATGATCACAATTTCCATCGCGGTTTGGGCCGCAATGAGCATCAGCCCTTTTTCTGCTTCCAGCTTGGATATCCCATAGGGATCAACAGGTGCCGGCTCAGTGTCAGCTGTAAAAGGAATATTGAGCGGCGTTTCCTCACCATTGACCTTGATCGAGCTGATAAAAATGAAACGGCGCACACCGCTCGCCGCGGCTTGTCGAGCTAGGTTCAGCGTGCCTTCCACATTCACCTTTCGAAACGACGCAAGAGGATCAAGAGAAGACTCATTCATTACATGAACACGAGCAGCTGTATGAATGACGACCTCAGAATCCAGCAGGATCGGGGCCCAGTCAGTAGTCGCATCTATCTGATCAATCAGAGCGGCAATTGTGCTAGCCGCCATCTCCGGCATCGGCTTGCGCGTGGCGATGGTTAGTTTACGAGTGGAACTCCTGGATAAGCACTCATGGACAGCGCCTCCCACAAAGCCGGATGCACCTGTCAAAAGGATCCTGCCCATTTCCTAGCGTACCTTCTCAAACTGGCGCCAGAATATTATCTGGAACACACAAAAGGCCACATTATGCGCTTAGAGCAGCCTGGCGAGCCAGCAAACGCAGCAAAAAATGCTCCGCAGCCCCACTATCGCATCGCGATATCATCGGCGCTATTCACGAAAATTAATCCATGCAGATATGGTCTTGATCAACAAATGATCGATCCAGAAAGAAGCGTACTCATTTCAAAAATGTGCCAGTACAAAAACCACTAGACATCCACACGGACGGCAGTTCAAGACTCTAAATTAAAAGGAGACTTAAGAAGAGAAAAAACAAGAGCACACTAGACAGAATATCCAGCATGGAGAGTATGTTTCATGAAAAAAACTGCCAGCACACTAAAGCAAGCCTAAGATCGCGCCCCATTCCAGCCGATGTTAAAAATTTTCTCTCTTACCAAGAGAAAAAACTCCAACTACATCAAAATTCGCACCCCCTTATGTACCAGAGAGCTAAAGATCCTCCCCCTCTTCTTCGTTAACCCGATCTCGAAGCTCTTTACCTGGTTTGAAATGGGGAACGAACTTACCATCCAAGCTCACTGATTGACCGGTCTTGGGATTCCGACCTACCCGAGGCGCACGATAATGTAATGAGAAACTACCAAACCCCCGAATCTCAATCCGATCACCAGTCGCTAGACACTGAGACATTTGCTCAAGCATCGTCTTGATGGCCAGCTCCACATCCTTGGATGACAGCAGCCCTTGATGGGTGACAATTCGTTCGATCAACTCCGACTTCGTCATATTTTTCCCTTCTTTTTCAAGCAGCTAGGTCAGTGCTCCAAAGGTTTTAGCATGCTCTGAAGGTTTTGAACAGCCCAAGCGGCGACTTGCTGAAACAAACTCTATCCCCTCATCTCGGGCACACCACAAGAAAAAACTTCAGCTGCCCTGTCGACACATCACCAGCATCGTTCGTGTCAGATAACCTGCCGGATTCCAACCAAAAGGGTAATCCCCTTCCTCCTCCTTAGCATCACTGGACCTAGTAATGACTTTATAGCCATTAACGCCGCACTCGCGCGCGGCACGCTTGTAGCACTTATCCCAATCTGAACCCAAGCCTGAACAATCGACCTCTATACCGCTAACCCCACGGACCACGTGGGTCTTTACGCTAGTGGTACACCCAGCCAGAAAAAGAACAATCAAAATACTCACACTCAACCTGCTCATTCCCTTCCTTATGGCAGTTACTGCCTTTCAAATGGTGCACCACTCAGGGGAAGCCTAGACCTTAATGTGCAATCAGCTCACTTATGAAAGAGACAGCCCGTAGCATGTGTTGGTTTCTTCCTTGGTCAAAATCCTCCCTGGCTTTCTTCAGACAATAAAAAAGGGCGACCGAAGTCGCCCTTTTTATGGTCTGACAGAACTTAGTTCTGCTTTTCCATCTGTGCACGCAACAGGTCGCCCAGAGTGGTAGGACCAGCAGCGATATCCGAAGCAGCTGGCTTGTCGCGCAGGCTCTGGATAGCTTCTTTCTCGTCTTCAACGTCTTTCGACTTGATCGAGAGCTGGATTACACGGCTCTTACGGTCAACGCTGATGATCTTGGCTTCAACTTCTTCGCCTTCTTTCAGAACGTTACGCGCATCTTCGATGCGGTCACGGCTGATTTCAGAGGCTTTCAGAGTAGCTTCGATATCGTTGGCCAGGGTGATGATGGCGCCTTTGGCGTCAACTTCTTTTACAACACCCTTAACGATTGCGCCTTTGTCGTTCTCTTGTACGTACTCAGAGAACGGGTCGCTTTCCAGCTGCTTGATACCCAGGGAGATACGCTCACGCTCTGGATCAACAGACAGGATAACGGTGTCCAGCTCGTCGCCCTTCTTGAAACGACGTACGGCTTCTTCGCCCACTTCGTTCCAGGAGATGTCGGACAGGTGAACCAGGCCGTCGATGCCACCGTCCAGACCAATGAAGATACCGAAATCGGTGATCGACTTGATGGTGCCGGAGATTTTATCGCCCTTGTTGAACTGGCCAGAGAAGTCTTCCCATGGGTTGGACTTGCACTGCTTGATGCCGAGGGAGATACGACGACGCTCTTCGTCGATGTCCAGAACCATAACTTCCACTTCGTCGCCGACTTGTACGACTTTCGAAGGGTGGATGTTCTTGTTGGTCCAGTCCATTTCCGAAACGTGTACCAGACCTTCAACGCCTTCTTCCAGCTCAGCGAAGCAGCCGTAGTCGGTCAGGTTGGTTACACGAGCGGTAACGCGGGTGCTTTCTGGGTAACGGGCTTTGATAGCAACCCATGGATCTTCGCCCAGTTGCTTCAGGCCCAGGGAAACACGATTGCGCTCGCGATCGTACTTCAGAACCTTGACATCGATCTCGTCGCCAACGTTGACGATTTCGGAAGGATGCTTGATGCGTTTCCAAGCCATGTCGGTGATGTGCAGCAGGCCATCGACGCCACCCAGATCGACGAATGCGCCGTAATCGGTGAGGTTCTTGACGATACCTTTGACTTGCTGGCCTTCCTGCAGGGATTCCAGCAGAGCTTCACGCTCAGCGGAGTTCTCGGCTTCGAGGACGCTACGACGGGAAACGACAACGTTGTTGCGCTTCTGATCGAGTTTGATGACTTTAAACTCGAGCTCTTTGCCTTCCAGGTGCGTGGTGTCGCGCACTGGACGGACGTCAACCAGAGAACCTGGCAGGAACGCACGGATGCCGTTAACGTCGACAGTGAAGCCGCCTTTAACCTTACCGTTGATAACGCCCTTGACCACTTCTTCAGCTGCGAAGGCTGCTTCCAGAACGATCCAGCATTCAGCGCGCTTGGCTTTTTCACGGGAGAGCTTGGTTTCACCGAAACCGTCTTCAACCGAATCCAGAGCAACGTGAACTTCATCACCAACATTGATGGACAGTTCGCCAGCATCGTTGTAGAACTGCTCAAGCGGGATAAGTGCTTCAGACTTCAGACCAGCGTGAACGGTAACCCAACGCGCTTGGTAGTCGATGTCGACGATAACACCGGTGATGATGGAGCCTGCCTGAAGGTTCAGGGTTTTTAGGCTTTCTTCAAAGAGTTCCGCAAAGCTTTCGCTCATTTTAATTCCTGTTGATAAGGGCGAAGAATCCGCCCATCTGCCACATCCCAGACGACGTGGGTTACGTTCATATAAAAGAAAGACCGCAGGACTATGACTGGTCCCCTGCAATCTTTCTTGTTCACCCGGCGATATCGCGAATGGCGATCTCGCTCAGAATGCGTTGCAACACCTGATCGATGGACAACTCCGTGGAATCCAGCTGTATGGCGTCGGCCGCCGGCTTGAGCGGGGCTACCGCTCGCTGGGTGTCGCGCTCATCACGCGCACGGATCTCATCTAGCAGACTCGACAGACTAACACCATCGACCTTTCCCTTCAACTGCAAGTAGCGCCGGCGAGCACGCTCCTCGGCGCTGGCCGTCAGGAAAATCTTCAGTGGCGCATCAGGAAACACTACCGTCCCCATGTCACGACCATCCGCCACCAGCCCGGGTGGCTCCTGGAATGCGCGCTGGCGCTGCAACAGGGCATCACGCACCGCAGGCAGCGCTGCTACCTGGGAGGCCCAGGCGCCGACCTGCTCATTGCGCAGGTCGTCGGTCACATCATCGCCTTCGAGAATGATCCGCTGCGGATGATTTTCAGTGGCACCAAGGAACTGTACATCCAAGTGAGCCGCCAACAGCTTCAGCGATTCTTCATTGGTCAGATCGACACCATGATTACGCGCGGAAAACGCCAACAACCGGTACAGGGCACCGGAGTCCAGCAGGCACCACCCCAGGTGCCTGGCCAGCTTGCCAGCAATGGTGCCTTTACCCGAACCGCTTGGCCCATCAATGGTGATCACAGGCGCCTGGATGTTCACGACTGAGCCTCTTGTGCAACACGCATCCCCACTTGCGCGCACAGCCCAAGGAAGTTCGGGAACGACGTGGCAACGTTGGCGCAGTCATGGATGCGAATCGGCGCATTGGCGCGCAACGAGGCAACGCTGAACGCCATGGCAATGCGGTGATCGCCGTGGCCATGAACCTCGCCACCACCGATTTGACCGCCATCGATGATAATGCCATCCGCTGTCGGCTCGCACTTGACGCCGAGCGCCAGCAAACCATCAGCCATTACCTGGATGCGGTCGGATTCCTTGACCCGCAACTCTTCCGCACCGCGCAGCACGGTACGTCCTTCTGCGCAGGCAGCGGCCACGAACAGAACCGGGAACTCATCGATCGCCAATGGCACCAGTTCCTCGGGGATCTCGATCCCCTTGAGCTTGGCTGCACGCACATGCAGATCGGCAACCGGCTCACCACCGACTTCACGCTGGTTTTCCAGGCGGATGTCAGCACCCATCAGACGCAGGATATCGATCACACCGGTACGGGTCGGGTTGATTCCCACGTGCTCCAGCACCAACTCGGAACCTTCAGCAATGGATGCCGCCACCAGGAAAAATGCCGCGGAAGAAATATCCGCAGGCACTTCAATATGGGTCGCCTTGAGCTTGCCACCCGATTCAACGGCTGCCGTTGCGCCGTCAACACTCACCGGATAGCCGAAACCACGCAACATGCGCTCAGTGTGATCGCGGGTCGGTGCCGGCTCGGTCACCGAGGTCTTGCCCTCGGCATACAACCCCGCCAGCAGCAGGCAGGACTTCACCTGGGCGCTGGCCATCGGCAAGGTGTAGTTCAGCCCCTTGAGCGGGTGACCACCACGAATCACCATGGGAGGCCGGCCCTGGTCTGCAGTCTCGATGACCGCGCCCATTTCGCGCAGCGGATTGGCCACGCGATTCATTGGCCTTTTCGACAACGACGCATCGCCAGTCAGGGTACTGTCGAAGTTCTGCGCGGCCAGCAAGCCGGAAAGCAGGCGCATCGAGGTACCGGAGTTACCCAGGTAGATCGGGCCGGGCGCCGGCTTCAGACCATGCAAACCCACCCCGTGAATGGTCACGCGACCATGATGCGGACCTTCGATCACTACCCCCATGTCACGGAAAGCCTGCAACGTCGCCAGGGCATCTTCACCCTCGAGGAAACCCTCGACTTCAGTGGTGCCCTCAGCCAGGGAGCCGAGCATGATCGAACGGTGGGAAATCGACTTGTCGCCTGGTACACGAATCCGCCCAGTCAGGCGGCCACCAGGATTTGCCAGGAAAATCAGATCGTTGGAGTTCATAGCGTCCACATAGGCCCGGCGGGCCAGGATTTTACCGAAATGCTCGCGGGCAACCCGGGCGCGAGTGAATACGCCCAACAACTGATGCCCGTCCCCTGCATCGACCGCGTCGCGCAGGGCGTCGAGGTCGTTGCGAAATGTATCGAGTGTGCGCAGAACCGCCTCGCGATTGGCGAGGAAGATGTCGTGCCACATGACCGGGTCGCTACCGGCGATTCTCGTGAAATCGCGGAAACCGCCCGCAGCGTAACGGAAGATGTCGAGGTTTTCACTGCGCTTGGCCAGGGAATCGACCAGGCCAAAGGCCAGCAGATGCGGCAAGTGACTGGTCGCCGCCAGAACTTCGTCGTGGCGCTCGACCTGCATATGCTCGACATCGGCCCCCAGCTCGCGCCAGAGCCCATCGACCAACGCCAACGCAGCCGGGTCGGTCTGCTCCAGGGGCGTAAGGATCACCTTGTGCCGGCGAAACAGCTGAGCGTTGGAAGCTTCGACACCACTCTGTTCCGAGCCAGCAATCGGATGTCCCGGTACAAAGCGCGCAGGCATGCCGCCAAAAGCCTCTTTAGCCGCCCGCACCACATTGCCCTTGGCGCTGCCAACATCCGTCAGCACCGCTCGCCCCAGATCCATCCCGGCCAACAACGCCAGCAATTTCTCCATGGCCAGAATAGGCACCGCCAGCTGAATCACATCCGCGCCCTGGCAGGCCAGGCGCAGATCCTCTTCACACCGATCCACTACCCCCAAATCAACGGCCAACTGACGCGACTGGGGATCCAGATCGACGCCCACCACTTCACCGCACACACCGCTTTCACGCAGCCCCTTGGCAAAGGAGCCACCAATCAATCCCAGGCCGATCACCACCAGGCGACCGATCATAGGCACAGCAGGTTGCATTGGAATGACATCAACCACGGGCCAGGACCTTGGCCAAAGCCTCAAGGAAACGAGTGTTTTCCGCCGGCAAGCCGATGGTGATGCGCAAATGGTTAGGCATGCCGTAATTCGCCACCGGACGCACGATCACCCCTTCACGCAACAACCCCTGGAACACCGGTGCAGCCTCGCGCCCCAGATCAACGGCAATGAAATTGCCCTTGGATGGAATCCAGCTCAGACCCAAATCGCGAAAACCTGCCTCCAACTGCTGCATGCCCGCCTCGTTCAAGCGACGGCTTTCAGCCAGGTAGTCAAGATCCTGTACAGCAGCGCAGGCGGCAGCCAGGGCCAGGCTGTTGACGTTAAAGGGCTGGCGCACCCTATTCAGCACATCCGCCACCACCGGAGTCGAAAGGCCGTAACCCACTCGCAAAGCGGCCAGGCCATAGGCCTTGGAGAAGGTCCGCGACACCAGCAGGTTCGGGTAGGCGGCAAGGAAATCCAGGCCGTCCGGCAGATCGCTGCCCTCGGCGTACTCGATATAGGCCTCGTCCAGCACCACCAGCACATGGGCCGGTACGTCCTGAAGAAACTCGTCCAACTCTTCGGCACCGAACCAGGTTCCGGTCGGATTGTTCGGGTTGGCGATGAACACTACGCGGGTTTGCCCATCAATGGCCTTGAGCATCGCCGGCAGATCGTGCCCCCAATTCTTGGCAGGAACCACACGCGCCTGAGCACCAACCGCCTGAGTGACGATAGGGTAGACGGCGAAAGCGTGCTCACTGAACACCGCATTCAAGCCGGGTGCCAGATAGGCACGCGCCACCAGCTCCAGGATATCGTTGGAGCCATTGCCCAGGGTTACCTGGCCGATCTCCACGCCACAGCGTTCGGCTAACAGGGTCTTGAGGGCAAAACCGTTGCCGTCGGGGTAACGGGTCAGCTCGGCCAGCTCATCGCGAATCGCCGCCAACGCCTTGGGGCTGGCGCCCAGCGGGTTTTCGTTGCTCGCCAGCTTGACGATGGTGGCCGGATCGAGGTCCAGCTCACGGGCCAGTTCGTCCACGGGCTTGCCCGGAACGTAAGGCGAAAGTTGTTGCACGCCTGGTTGCGCCAGTGCGAGGAAGTCGCCACTCATTGTTTAAGCCTCAGAGAACCGCTTTTGGGTAGGACCCCAGCACCTTGAGTGCTACGGCTTCCTGACTGATCTTTTCCAGCACACCCTTGACCAATGGATCACGGTGGTGGCCAACGAAGTCGATGAAGAACACATAGGTCCATTTGCCACTGCGCGAAGGCCGGGTTTCGATCCGCGTCAGGTCAATACCGTTATCGTGGAACGGCACCAGCAATTCGTGCAGCGCACCCGGCTTGTTGCTCATCGAGACGATGATCGAAGTCTTGTCGTCGCCGGTCGGCGGCACTTCCTGGCTGCCGATCATCAGGAAGCGCGTGGAGTTGTCCGGACGGTCTTCGATCTTCTCGGCCAGACGGGTCAGGCCATACAGGCCCGCAGCCATGTCGCCAGCGATCGCCGCCGAGTTCCATTCGCCCTTGACCCGCTTGGCCGCCTCCGCATTGCTGGACACCGCAACGCGCTCGACATTCGGATAATGCGCATCCAGCCACTTGCGGCACTGGGCCAGGGACTGGGCATGGGAATAGATCCGGCTGATGCTGTCGGTCTTGGTGTTCTCGCCCACCAGCAGGTGATGGTGAATGCGCAGCTCGACTTCGCCACAGATCACCATGTCGTGCTCGAGGAAACTGTCGAGGGTGTGGTTGACCGCACCCTCGGTGGAGTTTTCCACCGGCACCACACCGAAGTTCACGGCACCAGCCGCCACTTCGCGGAACACTTCGTCAATCGCCGCCATCGGCTTGCTGATCACGGCGTGGCCGAAGTGTTTCATGGCCGCGGCCTGGGTGAAGGTGCCTTCAGGACCGAGGTAGGCCACTTTCAGCGGTTGCTCCAGGGCCAGGCACGAAGACATGATTTCGCGGAACAGACGCGCCATCTCTTCATTGCCCAGCGGCCCCTGGTTACGCTCCATCACCCGCTTGAGCACCTGGGCTTCACGCTCGGGACGGTAGAACACCGGCACTTCGCCTTCGGCCAGGGAGCCCATCTTGACTCGGGCGACTTCCTGGGCACATCGCGCACGCTCACTGATCAGTTCCAGAACCTTCTCGTCCAGAGCGTCAATGCGCAGGCGCAGGGCCTTGAGTTCTTGCTCAGACATCAGCCGTGTTCCTTCTCGAACTCCGCCATGTAGGCCACCAGCGCATTGACTGCGTTGATGTCCACGGCGTTATAGATGGAGGCGCGCATGCCGCCCACCGAACGGTGGCCCTTGAGGTTCAACAGGCCGCGAGCCTCGGCGCCCACCAGGAACGGCTTGTCCAGACGATCATCGGCCAGACGGAACGGCACGTTCATCCAGGAGCGATCGGTCTTGTTGATCGGGTTGCTGTACAGGCCGCTGGCGTCGATGAAGTCATAGAGCGTGCGCTGCTTGGCGTCATTGAGCTTGGCGATGGCTTGCACCCCACCCTGCTCCTTGAGCCATTCGAACACCAGGCCGGACAGGTACCAGGCCAGGGTCGGCGGGGTGTTGTACATCGAGCCGTTGTCTGCCGCGACCTTGTAGTCGAGCATGGTCGGGCACAGTGAACGGGCGCGCCCCAGCAGGTCTTCACGAATGATGTTGACCAGGATGCCGCTAGGGCCGATGTTCTTCTGCGCACCGGCGTAGATCATGCCGAAACGGGAGATATCCACAGGGCGCGAGAGGATGTCGGAAGACATGTCGGCTACCAGGGGAACGTCGCCGGTTTCCGGGATCCAGCTGAATTCCAGGCCGCCGATGGTTTCGTTCGGCGCGTAGTGCACGTAGGCCGCGTCTTGCGACAGTTGCCATTCGTTCTGACCGGGAATTGCGAAATAGTCGTAAGGCTTGGCAGTTGCCGCCACATTCACCTGCCCATAGCGGGAGGCTTCTTCAATGGCCTTCTGCGACCAGATACCGGTGTCGATATAGTCGGCCTGGCCGCCTTCTGGCAGCAGGTTCAGTGGTATCTGGGCAAATTGCTGGCTGGCGCCGCCTTGCAGAAACAGCACTTTATAGTTCGAGGGGATATTCAGCAGATCACGCAGATCCTGCTCGGCCTTGGTGGCAATGGAGACGAACTCATCGCTGCGATGACTCATCTCCATGACCGACAGGCCCTTGCCATGCCAATCCAGCAATTCGGCCTGGGCACGCAACAGGACAGCTTCAGGTAGCGCAGCGGGACCTGCGCAGAAGTTATAGGCTCGTTTGCTCACATCCACTCTCGCTATGCATTCACGGTAGCGGACAGAGCAAACACTCTGCCCTGCTACGATTTATTTAGTCTTGCGACTCTTCTTCGCCTGCGGCGTCTGCCTGTTGGCCATCGGCTGCTTCATCCGGATCGGCGGCCGCATCCAGCACGGTGCCTTCGAACTCAGCGCCCTCTTCATCGTCGAACTCGTCGCCCTCGATTTCCGATGGTTCCTGCACCCGCTCCAGGCCCACCAGGGTTTCATCGCTGGCCAGCTTGATCAGGGTTACGCCCTGAGTGTTGCGGCCCAGGCTGGAAACCTCATCGACACGGGTACGAACCAGGGTGCCCTGGTCGGAAATCAGCATGATTTCCTCGCCATCCAGCACCTGAACCGCGCCGACCAGACGACCGTTACGCTCGTTGCTGACCATGGCGATAACGCCCTGACCGCCACGCTTGTACTCGGGGAATTCGCCGATAGCAGTACGCTTGCCGAAACCACGCTCGGAAGCGGTAAGGATCTGGCTGCCTTCTTCCGGAATCAGCATGGAGATCAGCTTCTGGCCTTCGGCCAGACGCATGCCGCGCACGCCGCGGGCGGTACGGCCCATGGCACGAACGTCGGACTCCTTGAAGCGAGTGACCTTGCCACCGTCAGAGAACAGCATGACTTCGCGCTCGCCATCGGTGATAGCAGCACTGATCAGCACGTCGCCTTCGTCCAGTTCCAGAGCGATCAAACCAACGCTGCGCTGACGGCTGAAGGATTCCAGCGGGGTCTTCTTCACGGTGCCGTTGGCGGTGGCCATGAAGATGTAGTGACCCTGAGTGTATTCCTCTACCGGCAGCATGGTGGTGATGTACTCGCCATCATCCAGCGGCAGCAGGTTGACCAGCGGACGACCGCGGGCAGCACGGGAAGCTTCCGGGATTTCGTAGGTTTTCAGCCAGTACACCTTGCCCTTGCTGGAGAACAGCAGCAGCGTGGTGTGGCTGTTGGCGACCAGCAAGTGAGCGATGTAGTCCTCATCCTTGACACCAGTGGCCGACTTGCCTTTACCGCCACGACGCTGGGCCTGGTACGCAGCCAGCGGTTGGGTCTTGGCATAGCCGCCGTGGGAAATGGTCACTACCCGCTCTTCTTCCGGGATCATGTCGCCCAGGGTCAGGTCGAGGCGGGCATCGAGAATCTCGGTGCGGCGCACGTCGCCGTATTCGGCACGGATCACTTCCAACTCTTCGCGGATCACTTCCATCAGGCGCGTGGCGCTGTTGAGGATGCGGATCAGCTCGCCGATCTGGTTGAGAATCTCCTGGTACTCGGCCAGCAGTTTTTCGTGTTCCAGGCCGGTCAGGCGGTGCAGGCGCAGCTCCAGAATGGCTTGTGCCTGCTCCGGCGACAGGAAGTACTTGCCTTCACGCAGGCCGTACTGCGGATCGAGGTTTTCCGGACGGCAGGAATCTGCACCGGCGCGCTCGACCATGGTCATCACCGCGCTGGACTCCCAAGGGGTGCTGATCAGCGCTTCCTTGGCTTCCGATGGCGTTGGCGAGGCCTTGATCAGGGCAATGACCGGATCGATGTTGGACAGGGCAACCGCCTGGCCTTCGAGGATATGGCCACGCTCACGCGCCTTGCGCAGCTCGAACACGGTACGCCGGGTAACGACTTCACGGCGGTGGCGAACGAAGGCTTCCAGCAGATCCTTGAGGTTGAGGATCCGCGGACGGCCGTCGATCAGCGCCACGATGTTGATGCCGAACACCGCCTGCAACTGGGTCTGGGCGTAGAGGTTGTTGAGGATCACCTCCGGCACTTCGCCACGGCGCAGCTCGATGACCACGCGCATGCCGTCCTTGTCGGACTCGTCGCGCAGCTCGGTGATGCCTTCGAGCTTCTTCTCTTTCACCAGCTCGGCGATCTTCTCGATCAGACGGGCCTTGTTCAGCTGATAAGGCAGCTCGGTGATGACGATCTGCTGGCGGCCACCGACCTTGTCGATGTCTTCGATGATCGAGCGGGCGCGCATATAGATGCGGCCACGGCCGGTGCGATAGGCCTCGATGATGCCTTCGCGACCGTTGATGATCGCCGCGGTCGGGAAGTCCGGGCCGGGGATGTACTGCATCAGCTCGTCGACAGTCAGCTCGGGATTGTCGATCAGCGCCAGGCAACCGTCGATGACTTCACCGAGGTTGTGCGGCGGAATGTTGGTCGCCATGCCCACGGCGATACCGCTGGAACCGTTGACCAGCAGGTTGGGGATCTTGGTCGGCATGACCGCCGGGATCATCTCGGTGCCGTCGTAGTTCGGCACCCAGTCCACGGTTTCCTTGTGCAGGTCGGCCAGCAGCTCGTGCGCCAGCTTGGTCATGCGCACTTCGGTGTATCGCATGGCCGCCGCGTTGTCGCCGTCGACCGAACCGAAGTTACCCTGGCCGTCTACCAGCAGGTAGCGCAGGGAGAATGGCTGGGCCATACGAACGATGGTGTCGTACACCGCGGTATCACCGTGGGGGTGATACTTACCGATCACGTCACCGACAACACGGGCAGATTTCTTGTACGGCTTGTTCCAGTCGTTACCGAGCTCGCTCATCGCGTACAGCACACGCCGGTGCACGGGCTTCAAGCCATCGCGCGCATCAGGCAGTGCCCGCCCGACAATCACGCTCATCGCGTAGTCGAGGTAGGACTGTTTCAGCTCGTCTTCGATATTGACCGGGAGGATTTCTTTGGCCAGTTCGCCCATGAGAAGCCTGATTCCTTTTTCTGGTGAAACTTCGTCACATCCATATGGGACGAACGAAGCTCGCCGCTGCAGGCCTAGTGCCATGCACCGACTTACGACAAATCAACAAGTTATGCCATGGATTTGCGCAGTAAAGGCAGCCGCATCGGACCGCCTTGGAAACCGCCGGATGTTATCACAATCGCCGCCACGCACCTATCCCCCTGATGGGCATGGAGCATAGTTAGTTGACCGGTGACAGCCTGATAAGGCACCTGAGAAGCTCAGAGGCCAAATTCGTACCCGTGCAGGTGGTTTTTACTGACTTGGCCGCCGCCCAGGGAAGCAATAATCGAGCGCTTCCCTGCCACCACATCAATGCAAGCGCTTGCGGCACATCAATTGCGCCATCTTGGCGCTGTCCGGACGCTCCACAATGCCCTTTTCCGTGACGATGGCATCGATCAGATCGGCCGGCGTGACATCGAACACCGGATTGAAGGCCTCGACCTGCGCCCCGACAGGCGTGCCGCCGAGCTCCAGCAGTTCGCTTGCCTCACGCTCTTCAAGGGTGATGTCCTCGCCACTGGCCAGGCTCATGTCGATGCTCGAGCTGGCGGCCACCACCATGAAGCGCACACCGTGGTGCATGGCATTGACCGCCAGCTGGTAGGTGCCGATCTTGCTCGCTATATCGCCATTGGCGGTGATTCGGTCGGCGCCGACGACCACCCAGGTCACGCCCTTGGTCTTCATGATGTGCGCGGCAGCGGCGTCGGCATTCAGGATCACCGGAATGCCTTCGTTGGCCAGCTCCCAGGCAGTCAGCCGCGAACCCTGCAACCAGGGCCGGGTTTCATCGACATACACACGCTCCACCATGCCTTCCAGCCAGGCGCCGCGAACCACTCCCAGCGCCGTGCCGAAACCGCCAGTGGCCAGGGCACCGGTATTGCAATGAGTCAACAGCGCCTGCGGATTGCCCTGATGCCGACGGATCAGGTCCACGCCCAGTTGCGCCATGGTCAGGTTGGCCTCGCGATCGCTCTCATGGATCGCCAGCGCCTCGGCTTCCAGGGCAGCCAGCGGATCGGCATGCTCCTTGACCCGCTCCAGGCGCTCGCGCATGCGATTCAGGGCCCAGAACAGATTGACCGCCGTAGGACGCGAGCCCACCAGCAAGGCAAAGTCCTCCTCCAGGGCTGCGACCCAGTCGCCACCAGCGGCGAAACGCATCCGCGCCGCCAGGACCACGGCATAGGCGGCGCTGATGCCAATGGCTGGGGCTCCGCGCACCACCATCGAACGAATGGCCTCGGCCACCTCGGCAGCACTGTGATGGGCGATCCAGGTTTCCTCGAAGGGCAGAGCCCGCTGATCGAGCAGATACAGAGCGCTATCTCGCCAATCAATGGCCTTGACCTTCTCCGCAGCCAACAGACGATCGCGCATCCCTCACCCCGCACTCATGAACAAAAGCCGCCGATTATAGCGATCCCCCTGCCAGGACGCTCGGGTATACTTCGCCATCCTTTATATAAAGCTCTGGACCGATATTCGATGCCGAACCATCACGCTGCGCTTGACCTGCTGCTGCTACCGACCTGGTTGGTACCGGTGGAGCCAGCCGGCGTTGTCCTCAAGGATCATGGCCTGGGGATCCGCGATGGCCGCATCGTCTTCATCGGCCCGCGGGCCGACGCCCTGAAGTACCCGGCCAGCGAAATCCGCGAGTTGCCCGACATGTTGCTGGGCCCGGGCCTGATCAACGCCCACGGGCATGCGGCCATGACCCTGTTTCGCGGGCTGGCCGATGACCTGCCGCTGATGACCTGGCTGGAGAACCACATCTGGCCCGCCGAAGCCAAGTGGGTGGACGAGGCCTTTGTCCGGGACGGCACGGACCTGGCCATCGCCGAACAGATCAAGGGCGGCATCACTTGCTTCTCCGACATGTATTTCTTCCCCAAGGTGGCCAGCGAGCGGGTCCACAACAGCGGCATCCGCGCGCAGATCGCCCTGCCGATCCTCGATTTCCCGATCCCCGGCGCCCACGACGCCGACGAGGCCATCCGCCAGGGCGTGGAGCTGTTCGGTGAACTCAAGCATCACCCACGGATCAAGATCACCTTCGGCCCTCATGCACCCTACACCGTCGGCGACGAGAACCTGGAAAAAATTCGGATGATCGCCGAAGAGCTCGACGCCTCGATCCATATGCATGTGCATGAAACAGCCTTCGAGGTGCAGCAGTCCCTGGAGCAGCGCGGCGAACGGCCGCTGGCTCGCCTGGCCAGGCTGGGCCTGCTGGGCCCGCGCTTCCAGGCCGTTCATATGACCCAAATCAGCGATGACGACCTGGCTTTACTGGTAGAAACCAACACCAGCGTCATTCACTGTCCGGAATCCAACCTGAAACTGGCCAGCGGCTTCTGTCCGGTGGAGCGACTTTGGCAGGCCGGGATCAATGTTGCCGTGGGCACCGATGGCGCGGCCAGCAACAACGATCTGGACCTGCTGGGCGAAACCCGCACCGCGGCCCTGCTGGCCAAGGCCGTGGCCGGCTCGGCAACCGCGCTGGACGCCCACCGCGCCTTGCGCATGGCCACCCTCAATGGCGCCAGGGCCATGGGCCTGGAGAATGAAGTGGGCTCCCTGGAAATCGGCAAGGCCGCGGACCTGGCGGCCTTCGACCTTTCCGGGTTGGCCCAGCAACCGATTTACGATCCAGTGTCGCAATTGATCTATGCCAGCGGCCGGGACTGTGTGAAGCACCTGTGGGTTGCCGGCAAGCAGTTGCTCGATGACCGCCGCCTGACCCGCATGGATGAACAGCAGCTTGGCGAAACCGCCCGCGGCTGGGGCCGGCGCATCAGCGGCCACACCCAATAACCCGGGCCTTGAGCAGCAGCTTGAGGCCCTACAGAGAATTCTTTAGCTTTGGAGCATTACCCATGAGCAACGTCGACCACGCTGAAATCGCCAAGTTCGAAGCCCTGGCCCACCGCTGGTGGGACCGCGAAAGCGAGTTCAAGCCCCTGCACGACATCAACCCGCTGCGGGTCAACTGGATCGACGAGCGCGTCGGCCTGGCAGGCAAGAAGGTACTCGACGTTGGCTGTGGCGGCGGCATCCTCAGCGAGGCCATGGCTCAACGTGGCGCCACCGTGACCGGCATCGACATGGGTGAAGCCCCCCTGGCCGTGGCGCAGTTGCACCAGCTGGAGTCGGGCGTCAACGTCGAGTACCGGCAGATCACCGCCGAGGCCCTGGCCGAGGAAATGCCCGAGCAGTTCGACGTCGTCACCTGCCTGGAAATGCTCGAGCACGTTCCGGATCCTTCGTCGGTGATTCGCGCCTGCTTCCGCATGGTCAAGCCCGGCGGCCAGGTGTTCTTCTCTACCATCAACCGCAACCCGAAGGCCTATCTGTTCGCCATCATCGGCGCGGAATACATCATGAAGCTGCTGCCTCGCGGCACCCATGACTTCAAGAAGTTCATCCGCCCTTCGGAGCTCGGCGCCTGGAGCCGTTCCGCCGGCCTGACCGTCAAGGACATCATCGGCCTGACCTACAACCCGCTGACCAAGCACTACAAGCTGGCATCGGACGTGGACGTCAACTACATGATCCAGACCATGCGAGAGGAGTGAGACATGGCCATCAGAGCCGTTCTTTTCGATATGGATGGCACCCTGCTCGACACCGCACCGGACTTTATCGCGGTCTGCCAGGGAATGCGCCGTGACCGCGGCCTGCCACCGATCGCCGACCAGCACATTCGCGACGAAATCTCCGGCGGTGCCCGAGCCATGGTGGCCGTGACCTTTTCCATGGACCCCGAGTCCCCGGGCTTCGAGGAATTGCGCCTGGAGTTTCTCGAGCGCTACCTGGCGCACTGCGCAGTGCACAGCCGGCTCTTCGACGGCATGGCCGAGTTGCTGGCCGATATCGAGAAAGCCAACCTGGTCTGGGGCGTGGTGACCAACAAGCCGCTGCGCTTCGCCGAGCCGATCATGCAGCAGTTGGGGCTGGCCGAGCGCTCGGCGCTGCTGATCTGCCCCGACCACGTGAAGCGCAGCAAGCCCGATCCCGAGCCGTTGATCCTGGCATGCAAGATGCTCGACCTGGATCCGTCCACCGTGCTGTTCGTCGGTGATGACCTGCGAGACATCGAATCCGGCCGCGATGCCGGCACCAAGACCGCCGCCGTGACCTATGGCTACATCCATCCGGATGACAACCCCCGCCATTGGGGCGCCGACGTAGTGGTCAGCCATCCGCTGGAACTGCGCCAAGTGCTGGATAACGCATTGTGCAGCTGCTGAGCCGCGGGATTTCCGGCTGACTGCCGGGAACGATCCAATTTCTGTTGAGGCCTTTTATGTTTGATTACTCCGCTCGCCCTGAATTGCTCAAGGACCGGGTCATCCTGGTCACCGGCGCTGGCCGCGGCATTGGTGCCGCCGCCGCCAAGACCTTCGCCGCCCATGGCGCCACCGTGCTCCTGCTGGGCAAGACCGAAGCCAACCTGAGCGAGGTGTACGACGCCATCGAGGCCGCCGGACACCCGCAGCCCGCAGTGATCCCGTTCAACCTGGAAACTGCCCTGCCGCACCAGTACGACGAGCTGGCAGCGATGATCGAAACCGAATTCGGCCACCTCGACGGCCTGCTGCACAATGCCTCGATCATTGGCCCCCGCACACCGCTGGAGCAGCTGTCCGGGGAAAACTTCATGCGGGTGATGCAAGTCAACGTCAACGCCATGTTCATGCTGACCAGCACCCTGCTGCCGCTGCTCAAACTGTCCCAGGACGCCTCGGTGGTCTTCACCTCCAGCAGCGTCGGACGCAAGGGCCGCGCCTATTGGGGGGCCTATGGCGTGTCCAAGTTCGCCACCGAAGGCCTGATGCAAACCCTGGCCGACGAACTGGACAGCGTGGCCCCGGTTCGCGCCAACAGCATCAACCCCGGCGCCACCCGCACCAGCATGCGAGCCCAGGCCTACCCGGGTGAGAACCCCAGCAACAACCCGGCACCGGAAGACATCATGCCGGTCTATCTGTACCTGATGGGCCCGGACAGTGCTGGAATCAACGGCCAGGCCTTCGACGCTCAATAAACAGCCTCCCGTTCGTCGCGACGGAATACCGTCGCGACACCTCCCCGCCCTTCGCCACTCCTGGATTTGCTGCCAAACAAATGTCATTGGTCGGCAGAAGAGTTTCTGTAAAAAATCCAACCAATTGAATTAGAACAACTTTTATCGTGATGAACCGAATGGCACGAGTTTCGCTCTAAGAACACTCAATACACAGTGCATTGACACTGTGAAAAACGGCATGCGCCGAGGGCTTTAAGGCCAAAGGCGAAGCGGCATAAAATAGGCGCGAAAGTCCTAAGGGGCTGATGGAACAGTACGACGCGCAGCTCTGAGCCGCTCTCACCCAGGCAGTAAGTCCGTACACAGTGCCCAGGGGGCTCACGCTCAGATGAAAACACCGACCCAGACCAACGCAATTGACTTTGACAGCGCCAAATTGCAACGCCTGGGCTTTGGCCAGCAGTCACCGCTGATCAGGCAGCCCGTCAGCCTCGGACAATTGCGTCAGCAACTGGGGCTGCAGTTGCAGACCAGCCTCGAGCCGCAACGTATCCTCGGCCTGTTCTTTCGTGAAGTGCAGCGCCTGGTCCCCCTCGACGCCCTGCATTACCGCCATGCCCCCAGCGACCTGCGCCTGGAATTCGGCCAGCGCGGCCATCACTCCATCAGCTACAGCCTCAGCCATGAAGGCGAACCCATGGGCGAGCTGATTTTCCGCCGCAACCAACGCTTCAGCGACACCGAACAGGGTTACCTGGAATCACTGCTGTCGACCTTGCTGTACCCGATGCGCAATGCCCTGCTGTACCGCGCCGCGACCCGCAGCGCCCTGCGGGACCCGCTGACCGATACTGGCAATCGCATTGCCATGGACCAGACCCTGCAGCGGGAAATCGAAATGGCTCGCCGCCACTTGTTGCCGTTGTCGCTGCTGATGCTGGACATCGATCACTTCAAGCGCATCAACGATAGCCACGGCCACAGCACCGGCGATGAAGTGCTCAAGGCCGTTGCTGCCGCGATCAAGGGGCAACTGCGCAATGTGGACATGGTGTTTCGCTATGGCGGGGAAGAGTTCCTGATCCTGCTCTCCAATACCGGACGCGACGCTGCGGCAATGGTGGGGGAGCGCCTGCGCCATGCTGCCCAGGCAAACGAGTACTGGGCCGATGGCGACCTGATCGAACTCACCGTAAGCCTGGGATGCTCGACCTTGTTGCCGGGAGAGTCGGCTGAGAGCCTGTTGCGGCGCGCTGACAGTGCGCTCTACGTGGCCAAGCGCGAAGGACGCAATCGTCTGGCAATGGCGGGCTGAGCACAGAACCGCGCCCACCATGCCCGTCACTCACGGGCCATCCCATCACCACAAGCGCTTGCCGCTTGTGGCAATCCCCCCGTACAACCCCGGCCTAGCCCTCTGCCAGCGCCAGGCGCTCGCGGGTAACCGTGGTTTTTTCCTGCTGCATGCAACGCTCAAGGAACAGGTACATGTAGTCATAGCTCTTGCAGATGGCCTGGCGCAGCTCAACCTGCAGGGCTTTGCTCGGGTTCAACCCCGCCAGGGTGACGATGATTTCCAGCGCTTCCCAGGGATGGGCATCATCGTACTGGGCGTGCATCTTCAGCCATTTCATGGCGCGCTTGCGGTCTTCCTCTGGGAACGCCGCAGCATAGATCCCGTTGGAGCAGACCAGGGCCGACCATTCGCCCGTCGCCCCTTCGATGGCGTAGTTGGTGGCAGCAATGGCCACGATCAGCGAATCCGCTGAACTGGTGTGCCAGCACCAGTGGCTCAGTGCATGCAGCTCGGGCGGCACTTGCTGGGCTTGCAGGTCCTCCAGGGTCACGCCGTGGGCCCGACTCCAATGCACCCAGTAATCGGCGTGATTGAGCTCGACGCGGATATTGCGCATCAGCCAACGGCGCGCCATGTCTTCGCCTGGGTGGCGGGCAAAACGGGTCTTGGTCAGGTTCTGTGCCATGTACAGGGCAAACTGCTCAACCACCGGCCAGCCGCCGATCAGGTACTGGCGCATGACTTTGGCGCTGAGCTTGTTATCACGCATGCGCTGGTACAGCTCATGCTCCACCACACGGCGCTTGCTCTCGCTGCAGTCCTGAATCAATTGCTGGGTCCAGGCGGGATAGCTGGCAGCTTCCATGAGCGGGCCGGTTCGGCTGAATGTGTCGATCACTGTCGGGCTCCTTTTGATTGTGATGTGCGGATCCAAAAGAGGTTTCAACGGAACGTGCCGGGCGCCTTGAACAGCAGGGGCTGTGGCCGTACAGGTCGACACTGCAAGCTGTCACAGGTGAACAATTGCGGGCGTTCAATTATGTAGCCTTGAGCATAATCCACGCCGATTTCGAGCAATGCCTGCTCGATCTGCGGTGTTTCAACAAACTCGGCAATCGTGCGCTTACCCATGACATGCCCGATGTGGTTGATGACCTCGACCATGGCGCGGTTAATCGGGTCGTCCAGCATATCCTTTACGAAACTTCCATCGATCTTGAGGAAGTCTACAGGCAAATGTTTGAGATAAGCGAACGACGACATTCCCGCGCAAAAGTCGTCCAGAGAGAAGTGACAACCTAAACCCTTGAGTTCATTTATAAAACGGATCGCGCTGCCCAAATTGGCAATTGCACTGGTTTCAGTAATTTCAAAACAGATCATCTTCGGCGGCACGCCATAGGCGACAAACTGCTCCCGCAGGAAGTCGAGAAACTCATCATCACCGATGGTGATGCCGGACAGGTTGATCGCGCACATGGCCATTGGCCCTTCGCGGCCTTCGGCGATGCACTGGGCAACGATCTTGAATACGTTCTGCACCACCCAGCGATCCAGGGAGGTCATCAGGCCATAACGCTCCGCCGCCGGAATGAAACTGTCCGGCAAGATCATCCGACCGGCCTCGTCATGCAGGCGCAGAAGGATCTCTACATGCCCGCCGTCACGCTCGACATGCCCCAGGGCGGTGATTTCCTGGGAATACAGGCAGAAACGATTCTCCTCCAGGGCCATGTGCAGGCGCTGGACCCAGGCCATTTCGCCGAAACGCAGGGAAAGCTCAGAGTCGTCGGCATGGTAGACCTGAACCCGGTTGCGCCCCTTCTCCTTGGCCATGTAGCAGGCCATATCCGCTGCCCGCAGCGACGCTTCGAGGGTGGTCGGGGTATGGGCTATGTGTACCAGGCCAATACTCACGGTGGTCACGAAGGGCCGCCCCTTCCAGACAAAATGCAGGTTCTGCACGGTCTGGCGCAGCCCCTCGGCAATCTTCTCCGCAGCCTCGGGCGAGCAGTTCTCCAGGAGAATGCCGAACTCGTCCCCGCCCAGTCGGGCCAGTGTGTCGCTTTCGCGCAGGCCCGATTGCAGCAGCGCACAGATATGGCGCAGCAATTCATCACCGGCAGCATGCCCGCAGGTGTCGTTGACCAGCTTGAACTGATCGAGATCGAGGAACATCAGTGCATGCCTGGCCGGCTGCCGAGCCAGCCCATTCAGGGCCTGCTCAAGGCGGAACTCGAATTCCCGACGGTTGGCCAGGCCGGTCAGCGCATCATGGGTCGCCTGCCAGGAAAGATTGGCGATGTACTGCCGCTCCTGGGTCATGTCATGCAGCACCAGTACCGTCCCGCTGACTTTCCCGGCATTGCGGATCGGTGCCCCCACCAGGGTCACCGAAACCGTACTGCCGTCCAGGCGCTGGATCAGCTTGGAATGCTCGCTGCCCCCGCTGAGCTCACCGTTGAGAATGTGCTCGATCAGGGTAAAGCCGTCGGCCTGGGCATTTTCATCCAGCAGGTTGAACAAGGCCGCCAGGGGCAACCCCACCGCCTGCTCGGCCTTCCAGCGGGTCAGCTCTTCCGCGGCCGGGTTCATGTAGGCAATGGCGCCTTCGACGTCCGTGGTGATCACCCCGTCGCCGATGGACTGCAAGGTGATCTGCGCCCGCTCCTTCTCCAGTTGCAGGGCATCGGCAAAGGCATGGCGCTGGGCGAGCAACTTGTGGGTGCGCAGCAACGCCAGGGCAATCAGGATCAGCGCGGTGGCGAGGTTGGTGATCAGCAGCAACCGCAGGATGACCCGCGAACCTTCGCCCAGGGCATCGCTGAACGCCTTGGCGGCTGGAGTGACACCGTCGTTGATGGCAAAGATCTCGCTCTTCCAGCGCTGCAGATCGGCCTCGCTGGCGCTGTTGCTGCTGATCCCCTGATGCATCTCCCGAGCCACGGTATCGAGCTGCAGCAAGTAGCTGTCACCCACGGTCCAGCGATCGATCGCCTTCTCCAGGTAGCTGAAGTGACGAAAATTGAGGTAGAGCCAGATCAGGCTGGAAACATCGTCGGGATGATTGCCACCCTTGAGGATGCCCAGGCGCGCAGCCTCCAGGTCCGGTGGCTGGCTGTCCAGGGCTACCCGCAGCTCATGCCCGCCCTGGGGCACTGCTATTGCGTTCTGATACTTGAGGAAAGTGCCTTCGTCGCGGCTGTCGGCATAGAGATTGAGGTAGTAGATGGCGTCTTTCTGGCCTTTGGACCACAGGCTTTCACCGGCAACATAACCACGCACCGCCGAGAGTACGTACAGGCTGAGGCCACCTAACAGCGCTTGAAATAACACCACGGCGATAAAGGGCCAGACGATGCCCAACAACCGCGGCGTTGTGAAAGTCCGCTTTTGCTTCATGAGGGTCCTTGCTTGCGCACTGCCAAATAAACACCCAGTAGTTCCGCCTCAGACAGCAGAGATTAGGCTAATTTCCACGGGTCGGGCGCCGAGCGAACAGCCGCCGGATCAGCCCTCCAGGAACAAACGGCCGCCCTCTCGCGCCAAAACGGTTTTTGTCCCAGGAAATTCAAGCACTAAGCACAGAAAGCCGGACAAAACTCAAGACTATCGAACCTGCTGCAAATGCCCGTAAAGCTTGGCGTAAAGCCCGCCATCAGCAATCAGCTGCTGGTGGTCGCCATCTTCGGCAATCTGCCCGCCATCGAACACCAAAACCCGGTCGGCCTGTTTTACCGCCGAGAGTCGATGAGCAATGATCAGCGTAGTGCGCCCCTGCAGGAAACGGGTCAGCGCCTGATGCAGGTTGTATTCGGTGGCGGCGTCCAGGGCGGACGTGGCCTCGTCGAGAATCACCACTTTGGGCTCGGCCAACACCATGCGCGCAATGGCCAGGCGCTGGCGCTGGCCGCCTGACAGACGTACGCCGGAACGACCGACCACACTGTCCAGCCCCTGGGGCAAGGCACGTACGGTCGCGTCCAGCTGGGCGATTTCCAGGGCCTGCCAGCAGGCAGTGTCGCTGCGTTCGCGCCCCATGGTCAGGTTGGCGCGGATGGTGTCATTGAACAACGCAGGGTGCTGCAGCACCACGGCGACGTTTTCCCGCACGGTCTCCAGGCCGATCTCCTGCTGGGTCGAGCCGCCAAACCGGATCGTGCCGGACTGCGGCGTGTACAACCCCAGCAACAACTGCACCAGAGTGCTCTTGCCGCCGCCGCTGGCCCCGACGATCGCCACCTTCTCGCCCGGGGCAATGGACAGGTTCATGTTGTCGAGCACCCGCTCGTCGCCATAGCCGAAGCTCAGGCCACGGACCTCGATACCGACGGTTTCCCGGCCGAGGAACGGGTCCACGCCGCCTTGGTATTGCGGTTCATCGGCACGCGCCAGCAACTCGTTGATCCGGGTCAGGGCCCCGCCCGCCGCGTAATAGGCGTATTGCAGGTTCAGCAGTTGCTCCACCGGGCCGATCATGAACCACAGGTAGCTGAACACTGCCAGCATCTGGCCGATGGACAGGTCGGAGAACAGCACCGTGAGCATCGCTGCGGCGCGAAAGATGTCGATGCCGAACTGGAACAGCAGGCCACTGGCCCGGCCCGAGGCGTCGCTTTTCCACTGCGAGGCCACCGCGTAGTCACGGACTTCCTCGGCGCGCCGGCCCAGGCGACCGAGGAAAAAACCCTGGCGATTGCCGGCACGAATTTCCTGGATAGCCTCCAGGGTTTCGGTCAGGGCCTGGGTAAAGCGCGAGGTGCTGTCATTTTCCAGCTTCTTCAGGTGCTTGACCCGCTTGCCCAGCTGCACCGTGGCAAAGATCACCAGAGGGTTGAACAGCAGGATCAGCAAGGCCAGCTTCCAGTGCATCCACATCAGGATCCCGGCCGTGCCCACCAGGGTCAGCATCGCCACCAGGAAACGACTGAGGGTTTCACCGACGAACTTGTCCAGGGTGTCCAGGTCGGTGACCAGGTGCGTGGTGACCGTGCCACCTCCCAGGCTTTCGTACTCGCCAAGGGAAATGCGCTTGAGCCGCTCGATCAGGCGCACACGGATGCGATAGACGATGTCCTTGGCCAGGCCGGCGAACAGCCGGGCCTGGACCACGTTGAACACCAGGGCCGAGCACCGCAGGATCAGGGTCACCAGGAGCATCAGCCCGATATAGCCGGCAGCGCTTTGCCAGCCTGCCGGAAGAAAGCGATTCATCACCTGCAGCGCCGCATCGCCATGCCCCAGCAACACTTCGTCCACCAGCAAGGGCAGCAACAGCGGAATCGGCACACTGCACAAGGTCGCCAGCACCGCTACGCCGTTGGCAATCCACAGGGCTTTCTTGTGATGAAGGGCCAGGCGGCGGATTTCCGCCCAGCTCAGGCGATCGACAATCTTGGCAGGCGCACCTGCATCGACCGGCTCAGGCACAGGCGGCGCGCTCCAGCCAGCGCCCCAGCAGTGGCGACAACTCATCCAACGGCTGGTAGCCGTTGGTCAACAACGCCAACTGGCCATTGCGTTCTGCCAGCAAGGTGGGGAACCCGGCAATCCCCAGGTCCTGGACCCAGGTGAAGTCCGCGGCCGTGGCCGCATGCTGCTCGGCACGGTCGAACGCCTCGGCGAATTCGATACGCGGCACCCCGGCCTGCTCTGCCAACTCCACCAGCACACTGGCCAGGGTGACGTCGCGACCTTCGACGTAGAACGCCCGCTGGATCAGCCCCAGCAGCTTCCACGCACAATCGGGCGCCAGGCCGCGGGCGGTGACAATCGCCCGGCAAGCCGGCTCGGTGTCATAGACAAAGCCATCGGGCAAGGCGCCTTCGAAATTGAACGGCTGGCCGGTGGCCTGATGCACCGCCTGCCAGTGCTCGAGAATATAGCGTCGGGTGTTGGGCTCCAGCGCCGCGCCACTGCCGGTGCGCAAGCCTCCCACCACCAGGTGCAGCTCGACCCCGGCGGCCTGGGCCTGCTCCGCCAGAGCCTGGGCCACGGGGGCGAACCCCCAGCACCATGAACACATCGGGTCCATCACATAGAGCAGGCGGGCAGACATGGCTCAAGCCTCGGAAGATGATTGCTTGTAGTTGAAACCAATCGGGTGCGGCATGTTGCGGGCCTTGGCCAACTCGATCTGCTTCTGGCGGTCGATGGCACTGCGACGGGTCTTTTCGCTCAATTTGTCCCAGCAATGGGGACAACTGATACCCGGCACGTAGTGCTCGGATGCACGATCCTCGACACTCACCGGAGTGCGGCAGGCATGACATTGATCGTAGTCGCCTTCGCTCAGGTCGTGGCGAACAGTGACGCGGTTATCGAACACAAAGCAGTCGCCCTGCCATTTGCTCTCTTGCTGCGGCACCTCTTCGAGGTACTTGAGGATGCCACCCTTGAGGTGAAACACCTCGTCGAAGCCTTCGCTGAGCATGTAGCTCGAAGCCTTCTCGCAACGGATGCCGCCGGTGCAGAACATCGCCACTTTCTTGTGCTTGCTCGGGTCGAAATGGGCCTTGATGTAGTCCGGGAACTCGCGAAAGCTGGTGGTTTTCGGGTCGATCGCACCTTCGAAGGTGCCGATGGACACCTCATAGTCGTTACGAGTATCGATCAACAGCACTTCCGGGTCGCTGATCAGGGCATTCCAGTCCTGGGGCTCGACGTAGGTCCCGACCTTCTTGTTGGGGTCGACGCCGGGCACGCCCAGGGTCACGATCTCTTTTTTCAGCTTGACCTTGGTGCGGTAGAAGGGCTGCTCGTCGCAGTACGACTCTTTATGGTCGATGTCGACCATGCGCGCATCGCTCTTCAACCAGGTCAGCAGGCCATCGATGCCTTCACGTGTGCCGGACACGGTGCCGTTGATGCCTTCTTCGGCGATCAGCAAGGTGCCCTTGATGCCGTTGTCGAGCATCGCCTGCAACAGGGGCTCGCGCAGGCTGACGTAATCTTCGAGGGTGACGAACTTATACAGTGCCGCCACGACAATGGGTTGTGTCATGGGTAATCTCCAGGTGGCTACCCTCGCAAAGGGTGAACCGGATGCAAAAAAAACGCGCCGGCATAAGCGGCGCGTTGCGATTGTAACAGGAAGGCAGCTTCCAGCTCCAAGCTTCAAGCGGCAAGCCGAACACCAAGGAGTGTTACGGCCAGCCACGGGCGACTACTAGTGCCCACCTCCGGCGCAGGTCGGCGAGGCCGGGGCCGCACCGATCTTCGACCACTCTTGCGGTGTATAGGTGTGCAGCGCCAAGGCATGGAACTGGCTCATCAGCTCACCCAGGGTGGCGTAGACCTTCTGATGACGCTTGACGCTGTTGAGGCCTTCGAACTGCTCGCTGACCAGCACCGCCTTGTAGTGGGTTTCCTGGCCACGGCTGTGCATGTGGCTTTCATCCAGCACTTGCAGGTGCTCGGGCTGCAACGCCCCCAGCGCCGATTCGATACGTTGTTGCATGGTCATTGCAGGCTCCGCTTACTTCTTCTTCGCAGGTGCTGCTTTAGGCTCGAGCTCGGCGGTCATGTCGGCCAGCAGCTTGTTCACCACAGGCACTGCACTTTCCAGCTTGCCCTGGGTCATCTGCGCCGATTGCTGGGTCAGCTGGGGCATTTTCTCCAGGACTTTCTTGCCCAGTGGCGACTGGTAGAAGGCGACCAGGTCCTTGAGCTCGGACTCGCTGAAATTGCTGGTGTAGAGCTTGACCATGTCCGGTTTCAGCTTGTTCCAGCCAATGGCCTGGTCCAGGGCGGCGTTGGCCTTGGCCTGGTAGGTTTCCAGCAGGGCACGCTTGGATTCCGGGGCCTTGGTCTGCTCGAAACGCTGGGCGAACATTTGCTGCACTTGCATGTACACCGGAGTACCGAGCTTGTCCGCATGGGCCAGGGTCAGGAAGGCCTCGGCACTGGCGTTGTGGCTGGCGGTATCGGCAAGAACCTGGCCGCTGGCACACACCAGAACAACCGCGGTACAGATGGCACGAAAACGGGTCATCGAGTTTCCTTTATCTAGCAGGCGAGGTAGAACCCCAAGGGCGCCCATTCTGCGCCTATTAATCCGCGTCCCTCAACCCCACCCCCGGACACCTCGCGGTTTTGCCCGCCCCCCCGGGGAAATATCCCCTTCAGGGAACCCCTGCCCCGGATCACGGCCTAAACTGGCCAGTCAGACTTGGAGGATTGCCACGATGAATCGAATCGAAACCGACAGCCTGGGCCAGGTTGAAGTCCCGGAAGAAGCCTATTGGGGTGCACAGACCCAACGCTCGCTGGTCAACTTCGCCATCGGCAACGAGCGCATGCCCCTGTCGGTGCTGCACGCCCTGGCACTGATCAAGAAAGCCGCCGCCCGGGTCAACGACCGTAATGGCGATGTGCCCGCCGATATCGCCCGGCTGATCGAACAAGCCGCCGATGAAGTCCTGGCAGGCGAACATGACGATCAGTTTCCCCTGGTGGTGTGGCAAACCGGCAGCGGCACCCAGAGCAACATGAACGTCAACGAAGTGCTTGCCGGGCGCGCCAATGAACTGGCGGGCAACCCCCGGGGCGGCAAGACCCCGGTGCACCCCAACGACCACGTCAACCGCTCGCAGAGCTCCAATGACTGTTTCCCCACCGCCATGCACATTGCTGCGGCCCAGGCCGTGCAATTCCAGCTGTTGCCGGCCATCACCGAACTGTCCGGCGGACTGGCGGAGCTGGCGGCTCGGCACATGAAGCTGGTGAAGACCGGGCGCACCCACATGATGGACGCCACCCCCATCACCTTCGGCCAGGAGGTCTCGGCCTTCATCACTCAGCTGGCGTACGCCGAGCGGGCCATTCGCAGCGCCTTGCCAGCGGTGTGTGAACTGGCCCAGGGCGGGACCGCGGTGGGGACCGGGCTGAACTCGCCCCACGGCTTCGGCGAGGCAATCGCCGCCGAACTGGCCGCCCTTTCCGGCCTGCCGTTCGTCACCGCGCCGAACAAGTTCGCCGCCCTGGCCGGTCATGAGCCCCTGACCACCCTGTCTGGTGCCCTGAAGACCCTCGCGGTGAGCCTGATGAAAATCGCCAACGACCTGCGCCTGCTGGGCTCGGGCCCAAGGGCCGGGCTGGCGGAGGTGCGCCTGCCGGCCAACGAACCTGGCAGTTCGATCATGCCCGGCAAGGTCAACCCGACCCAATGCGAAGCCTTGTCGATGCTTGCCTGCCAGGTCATGGGCAACGACGTGACCATAGGTTTCGCCGCCAGCCAGGGCCACCTGCAGTTGAACGTGTACAAGCCGGTGATCATTCACAACCTGCTGCAATCGATCCGCCTGTTGGCTGATGGCTGCAGCAACTTCCAGCAGCATTGCATTGCCGGACTGGAACCTGACCCGGTGCAGATGGCCGAGCACCTGGAGCGAGGCCTGATGCTGGTGACCGCGCTCAACACCCATATCGGCTACGACAAGGCCGCCGAGATCGCCAAGAAGGCCTACGCCGAGAACCTGACCCTGCGCGAGGCCGCGCTGGAATTGGGCTACCTGACCGACGAGCAGTTCGATGCCTGGGTCCGCCCGGAGAACATGCTGGAGGCCGGAAAGCAGAGTTGAGGCGACCGTGTCTCGCCGGCAGCCATTGCCTGCACAGTGACAGCGCTTGTGCAGGAGCCGGTTTGCCAGTGCCTCTCAACCCACCGCAATACGCTGGCGCCGGGCCTTGAGCCCGGCCATCAGCGAGGGCCCCAACGCGGTCAGCGCCGAGCCCAGCACCACCAGCAACGCCCCGCCATAGCCCAGGCCATTGATCTCTTCAGCCTGCACATATTCCGGCCACGCCCAGGCTGCCCAAGCCACCGCGGCAAAGGTCACCAGCGGCGTGATCGCCAGGGTCGCACTGACCCGCGACGCCTCCCAATGGGCCAGGGCCTCGGCAAAGGCGCCATAGGCAACCAGGGTATTGAGGCAGCAGGCGAGCAACAGCCAACCCTGCAATGGGCTCAACTGCAACGCTTCCATCGGATGCACCCAAGGAGTCAGCAGCAGTGCGCAGGACAGGTAGATCACCATCATCACCTGCAAGGAATTCCATGCGCTCAACAGCTGCTTCTGACCCAGGGCATAAAAGGTCCAGACCGCCGATGCGGCCAGGATGGTCAAGACTCCGGCGGTGTAGTCACTGAGGGATGTCAGCAGTTCGGTCAGGCGCTGATTGAAGAACAGCCCGAAGCCGATCAACAGCACCAGCAGCCCAAGCCCCTGCCCCAGGCTAAAGCGCTCCTTGAACACGAACACACTGGCGACCAGCAGCAGGATCGGCCCCATCTGCACCACCAGTTGCGCAGTGCCAGGGCTCAGCAGGTTAAGGCCCATCAGGTACAGCACATAGTTGCCCACCAGCCCGCAGACTGCGATCGGCACCAGCCAGATGCCTTTGGGGCCGAGCAGGCGCCAGCGGGGCAAGCGCCCCACTGCCGTCAGGTAGAGCAACAGGCAGCCGCCGGACACCATCAGGCGAAACCAGGTCACGGTGACCGGGTCCATCACCAGCAGTACTTGCTTGAGCTTGATCGGCAGGATGCCCCACAGCAACGCGGTCAGTAAGGCGAGAAACAGGCCATAAACCCAGCGACCGGATGAAACGTGCATGCGAACCCCACAATGCTTGACCTGCGAGGTGCGCATTCTATGCCTGCCGTCGGGGCCGACACAGGGACAGTTGGTGACAAAGCGCAATCAGGATTGTGCAGGTCGCAAACACCACCGCCGGTCCCGCGCAGGAACCGGCCATGGCGCCTGCCGATCAACCTAGCGCACGGCCTCGAACAACCCCGTCGCCCCCATGCCGCCGCCCACGCACATGGTGACGATGCCGTAGCGCAGATTGCGCCGTTGCAACTCACGCACCAGGTGCCCCACCTGGCGCGAACCGGTCATGCCGAACGGGTGGCCGATGGAGATCGAACCACCGTTGACGTTGTACCTGGCGTTGTCGATTTCCAGGCGATCGCGGGCATACAGGCACTGGGAAGCAAAAGCCTCGTTGAGCTCCCACAGGTCGATATCAGCGACGCGCAGGCCCTTGGCCTTGAGCAGCTTGGGCACCGAGAACACCGGGCCGATGCCCATCTCGTCAGGCTCGCAGCCGGCCACGGTAAAACCGCGGAAAAAAGCCTTGGGCTTGAGCCCCAGGGCCAGTGCCCGCTCCAGGCTCATCACCAGGGTCATGGAGGCGCCATCGGACAGCTGTGAAGAGTTGCCCGCCGTGACCGAACCGTCGTCGGCGAACACCGGCTTGAGGGCCGCGAGGTTCTCCAGGGTGGTGTCGGGGCGGTTGCAGTCATCACGATCCACCACGCCATCGAGTATCTGCACCTGCCCGGTGTTCTTGTCCTCGACCTTGTACTTGACCGTCATCGGCACGATTTCGTCATTGAACAGGCCGGCCGCCTGGGCCTGGGCAGTGCGTTGCTGGCTCTGCAGGGAATAGCGGTCCTGGGCCTCGCGACTGACGTTGTAACGGCGCGCCACCACCTCGGCGGTCTGGCCCATGGGAAAGTAGATGCCCGGCACCTGCTCCTTGAGCAACGGGTTGATCAGGTGGTCGGTATTGACGCTCTTCATGGTCAGGCTGATGGACTCGACGCCACCGGCAACGATGATGTCGCTGCAGCCGGAGGCAATCTGGTTGGCGGCGATGGCGATCGCCTGCAGCCCTGACGAACAGAAGCGGTTGAGGGTCATGCCCGCGGTCCCGGTGCCCAGTTGCGAGAGCACCGCCACGTTGCGACCGATATTGAAGCCCTGGGCGCCCTCATTGGAGCCGGCGCCGACGATGCAGTCCTCGACACTGGCCGGGTCGATGCCGTTGCGGCTCAGCAGCGCATTGACGCAGTGAGCGGCCATGTCATCCGGACGGGTCTGGTTGAACTTGCCGCGAAAGGACTTGGCCAGGCCAGTCCGTACGCTGTCGACGATCACCACTTCACGCATGACGCACCTCGTTGTTGTTGTCGGCTGGAAGAGCATCGAGCATAGATGCCTCCGCTCCCCGGCCGCGACAATCATTCACTGGGCGTATGCGCGACCATCGACCTACTTCTTGGCTTTCTTGTCGTGCTTGTCGGATCGCTCGAACGCGGCCTCCAGGGCCCGGTTGATGGTACGCAGGACCTTGACCCGGGCCCAGCGCTTGTCATTGGCCTCCACCAGGGTCCAGGGCGCCACTTCGGTGCTGGTGCGATCCACCATGTCGCCGACCGCGGCGCGGTAGTCGTCCCACTTGTCGCGGTTGCGCCAGTCGTCCTCGGTGATCTTGAAGCGCTTGAAGGGAATTTCCTCCCGAGCCTGGAAACGCTCCAGCTGCGTGTCCTTGTCGATGGCCAGCCAGAACTTCACCACGATCACCCGGGCATCGGCCAACTGCTCCTCGAAATCGTTGATCTCGCTGTAGGCTCGCAGCCAGTCGGCGGGGCTGCAGAACCCCTCGATCCGCTCCACCAGCACCCGCCCGTACCAGGAGCGATCGAAGATGGTGAACTTGCCGCGGGCCGGGATATGCCGCCAGAACCGCCAGAGATAAGGCTGCGCGCGCTCTTCTTCAGTGGGCGCGGCAATTGGCACGATGCTGTACTGGCGCGGGTCCAGCGCGGCCGCGACCCGGCGAATGGCACCGCCTTTGCCCGCCGCATCGTTGCCTTCGAAGACCGCCACCAGGGCATGCTTGCGCATGCGCTTGTCCCGCAGCAGGCCGGCCAGGCGCGCCTGCTCGGTGATCAACTGCTCCTCATAGTCGTCCTTGTCCAGGTGCTGGGTCATGTCCAGGCTGTCCAGCAGGCTGAGTTGGTCCACGGCCGTCGGCAGCGGCGCGGCGCTGACCTGGGCAGGCTTCAAGGGCTGGCGGTTGAGCGCGCTCTGCAAGCCTTCCAGCAGGATCCGCCCCACGGTGAGGCTGCGGTAATGCGGATCGACCCCTTCGATCACGTGCCAGGGGGCATAGTCACGGCTGGTCCGGCGCAGCACCCGCTCGCCGTATTTGACGAACTTGTCGTAGGTTTCCGATTGCTGCCAGTCCAGCGGGCTGATGCGCCAGCTGTGCAGGGGGTCGTCCTGCAAGGCCTTGAGCCGGGCCTTCATCTGTTTCTTGGACAGGTGAAACCAGAACTTGAAGATCAGCGCGCCTTCATCGCAAAGCATCTTCTCCAGGCGCTCGGCGCCATTGATCGCCTGGTCCAGCCGCGGGTCCTTGATCTCGCCATGTACTCGGCTCTGCAGCATCTGGCTGTACCAGTTGCCGAAGAACACCCCCATGCGGCCCTTGGCCGGGAGCATCCGCCAGTAGCGCCAGGCCGGTGGCCGCGACAGTTCTTCATCGGTCTGCTGGTCGAAGGTGCGCACCTCGATCAGCCGTGGGTCCATCCATTCGTTGAGCAGCTTGACCGTCTCGCCCTTGCCTGCGCCCTCGATCCCGTTGATCAGCACGATCACCGGAAAGCTGGCCTTCTGGCGCAGCTCGAACTGGGCTTCGAGCAAGGCCTCGCGCAGCGCCGGCACCTCGGCATCGTAGGTTTCTTTGTCGATGGCGTGACCGATTTCAGCGGATTCGAACATGGGTGGCTCCCTTCCAAGAATTTTCCAAGACTAGCGGATCGACCTCGGCCAGGGAAAACAAATCCCCGAACCTGCGGCGCCTTGCCATGGATCAAGCGCTGGCGGCGCGATCGGCTAGAATGGCCGCCTTGCGCAACAAGAGCCGAACATGACCCCTGAACTGCCCCACGCCCAGCTCGACTGGGACGACCAAGGACGCCCGCGCTCGCGGGTCTTCGATGACGTGTACTTCTCCAGCGAATCGGGCCTGGATGAAACCCGTCACGTGTTCATCGAACAGAACCGCCTGCGCGAACGCTTTGCCGCCCTGGGCGCCGGCGAACGCTTTGTCATCGGTGAAACCGGCTTCGGCACCGGGCTGAACTTTCTCTGCGCCTGGCAGTTGTTCCAGCAGCAGGCTGCGGCCGGCGCCCGGCTGCATTTCGTCAGTGTGGAAAAGTACCCCTTGAGCCCCGCCGACCTGCAACGGGCCCTGGCCCTGTGGCCGGAACTGGCGAGCCTCAGCGCACCGCTGCTGGCGCAATACGTGGCAGTGCACGACGGCTTCCAGCGCATCGTGCTGGAAGGCGGGCGGGTGACCCTGACCCTGCTGATCGGCGATGCCCTGGAGCAACTGCCGCAACTGGACGCCCAGGTCGATGCCTGGTTTCTCGACGGGTTTGCCCCGGCCAAGAACCCCGACATGTGGACCGCGGAGCTGTTCGCCGAACTGGCGCGCCTTGCCGCGCCGGGCTCCACCCTCAGCACCTTCACCAGCACTGGCTGGGTGCGCCGGCTGCTGAACGCTGCCGGCTTCAAGATGAAGCGCACCCCGGGCATCGGCCATAAATGGGAAGTGCTGCGGGGCGAATTCCTCGGTTGGCCGGAGGACGCGCCGGTGCCGGCCAGGGCCAAACCCTGGTTCGCCCGCCCCGCGGCCCGAGAGAAAACCGCCCTGGTGATCGGCGGCGGGCTGGCCGGGTGTGCCAGTGCCGCCAGCCTGGCCGCCCGCGGCTGGCAGGTGCAGTTGCTGGAGCGTCATGCAGAGCTGGCCCAGGAAGCCTCGGGCAATCCCCAGGGCGTGCTCTACCTCAAGCTCTCGGCCCACGGCACCGCGCTGTCGCAGATGATCCTCAGTGGCTTCGGCTACACCCGGCGCCAGCTGGAGCACCTGCAGCGCGGCCTGGATTGGGATGGCTGCGGCGTGCTGCAACTGGCCTTCAATGCCAAGGAAGCCGAGCGCCAGGCGCAACTGGCCGCGGCCTTTCCCGCCGACCTGCTGCACCTGCTGGATCAGCCCCAAGCCCAGGCTCGCGCCGGTATCGGCCTGGAGCACGGCGGCCTGTTCTACCCCGAAGGTGGCTGGGTGCATCCACCGGCCCTGTGCCAATGGCAGGCCGGCCACCCGCGAATTCGGGTCCTGGCGCACCAGGAAGTCCTGGATCTGCGCCAGGTCGATGAGCAATGGCAGGCCTGGGACGGCGAACGGATGCTGGCCAGCGCGGCGGTGGTGATCCTCGCCGGTGCGGCCGAGATCAAACGCTTCCCGGCCAGCGCCGATTTGCCCCTCAAACGCATTCGCGGGCAGATCACCCGCCTGCCGCAGACCGCGCAAAGCCAGAGCCTGGCCACCGTGGTCTGCGCTGAAGGTTATGTCGCCCCGCCGCGACTGGGGGAACACACCCTGGGCGCCAGTTTCGACTTCAAGAGCCAGGACCTGACGCCCACCAGCACCGAGCACGCCGGCAACCTGGAGATGCTGCGGGAAATCTCCAGCGACCTGCTGCACCGCCTGAACGCCGAGCAACTGCCCCTGGACAGCCTGCAAGGTCGTGCGGCCTTTCGCTGCACCAGCCCGGACTACCTGCCCATCGTCGGCCCCCTGGCGGACCCGGCCACCTTCGCCGACACCTACGCCGCCCTGGGCAAGGACGCGCGCCAGGTGCCGGACCTGCCCTGCCCCTGGCTCGATGGCCTGTACATCAACAGTGGCCATGGTTCCCGCGGGCTGATCACCGCGCCGTTGTCCGGAGAGCTGCTGGCCGCCTGGCTGGAAAACGAACCCCTGCCACTGCCCCGAAGCGTGGCCGAGGCCTGCCATCCGAACCGTTTTGCCCTGCGTCGTTTGATTCGCGGCAAGGCTTGAAGCAGAGCGGCGGCGCCGACTTTTCAGCGCCGCCCATGGCAGTTGGCCAGTTACCCTGACTCCATCCAACTGTCCGGCCCCGCTGCACTACTTATAACCGATCGATCTAAAACTCCGGAGTTATGCACAGGTCAGTTTCCAGGTAGCCGCCCTTTTGGCGGCTACGGATTGACCCCTCCCCAACGGAAAAACCGGTAAGGACTTATGTGCGGACTAGCTGGCGAATTACGCTTTGATCATCAACCTGCCGACCTGGCAGCGGTTGAACGAATCACCCACCACCTGGCCCCTCGCGGCCCCGACGCCTGGGGCTTTCACAGCCAGGGCCCGATTGCCCTCGGCCATCGACGGCTAAAAATCATGGACCTGTCGGACGGCTCGGCGCAGCCCATGGTCGACAGCCAGCTGGGCCTGTCCCTGGCCTTCAATGGCGCGATCTACAACTTCCCCGAACTGCGCGCCGAACTGGAAGCCAAGGGTTATGCCTTCTATTCCGGCGGCGACACCGAAGTGCTGCTCAAGGGCTACCACGCCTGGGGCGCCGACCTGCTGCCCAAGCTCAACGGCATGTTCGCCTTCGCCATCTGGGAACGGGACGCCCAGCGCCTGTTCATCGCTCGCGACCGCCTCGGGGTCAAGCCCCTGTACCTGTCGCGCACCGGCCAGCGCCTGCGCTTCGCCTCGGCCCTGCCGGCCCTGCTCAAGGGCGGCGACATCAACCCGCTGCTCGATCCGGTAGCGCTCAACCACTACCTGAACTTCCATGCCGTGGTGCCAGCGCCGCGGACCCTGCTGGCAGGCATCGAAAAACTGCCGCCGGCCACCTGGATGCGCATCGAGGCCGATGGCCGCACCGAACAGCAGACCTGGTGGACCCTGCCCTACGGCCCTCGCGCCGATGAAGCCAACCTGACCCTGGAAGACTGGCGCGACCGGGTGCTCGATAGCACTCGCGAAGCAGTAGCCATTCGCCAACGAGCGGCGGTGGATGTCGGCGTGCTGCTGTCCGGCGGTGTCGACTCCAGCCTGCTGGTGGGCCTGCTGCGGGAGGTCGGGGTGGACAACCTGTCGACCTTCTCCATCGGCTTCCAGGATGCCGGTGGCGAACGCGGTGACGAATTCCAGTACTCGGACCTGATCGCCAAGCACTACCACACCCAGCACCATCAGTTGCGCATCGATGAGCGCGAGATCATCGAACAGCTGCCGGCGGCCTTTCGCGCCATGAGCGAGCCGATGGTCAGCCACGACTGCATCGCCTTCTACCTGCTGTCCCGGGAAGTGGCCAAGCACTGCAAGGTGGTGCAAAGCGGCCAGGGCGCCGACGAACTCTTTGCCGGCTACCACTGGTACCCGCAGGTGGACGGCGCCAGCGACCCTTACGCCGCCTACCGCGCGGCCTTCTTCGACCGCAGCTACGACGATTACGCGGCCACCGTGCAACCGCAATGGCTGACCGCCAACGATGCCGCCGGGGACTTTGTCCGCGAGCATTTCGCCCAGCCCGGCGCCGACGCGCCTGTGGATAAGGCCCTGCGCCTGGACAGCACGGTGATGCTGGTGGATGACCCGGTCAAGCGTGTGGATAACATGACCATGGCCTGGGGCCTGGAGGCGCGCACGCCGTTCCTCGACTACCGCCTGGTGGAACTCTCGGCCCGGGTGCCGGCGCGCTTCAAGTTACCCGACGGCGGCAAGCAGGTGCTCAAGGAAGCCGCGCGGCTGGTGATCCCCAGCGAAGTGATCGACCGCAAGAAAGGCTACTTCCCGGTGCCGGGCCTCAAGCACTTGCAGGGCGCTACCCTGGACTGGGTCCGCGAACTGCTGCTGGACCCGAGCCAGGATCGCGGCCTGTTCAACCCGGCCATGCTCGACCGCCTGCTGACCGATCCCCAGGGCCAGCTCACGCCTCTGCGCGGTTCCAAGCTGTGGCAACTGGCAGCCTTGAACCTGTGGCTCAGCGAACAAGGAATCTGACCGATGAAAGCTCATGCCACGGCTTACAGCCAACGCCTGCTGCGCGGCCAGGCACCCTCCTATGAACGCCTGCAGGCGCGCTTCGCCGAGGACGGCAGCGAGCCCGGCGGCGAACCGATCGCCGTGCATTGCGGTTGGGGCCGGCTGCTGATCGGCCATACCTTTCCCAGCCCCACTCGCCTTGCCGAGGAGTTGCTCAACGAATGCCCCGGCGAGCGTGATATCGCCCTGTACGTGGCGGCGCCACAACAGGTACTGGGCCTGGAGCCGGCGCAGTTGTTCCTCGACCCTTCCGACACCCTGCGCCTGTGGTTCAGCGACTATCGCCAAGCCACCCGGGTGTTTCGCGGCTTTCGCATCCGCCGGGCCCAGAGCGAGGCCGACTGGCAGGCCATCAATGCCCTGTACCAGGCCCGCGCAATGCTGCCGATCGACCCGCAGCGCCTGACTCCTCGCCACCAGGGTGGGCCGGTGTACTGGCTGGCCGAAGACGAGGACAGCGGCGCGGTGATCGGCAGCGTCATGGGCCTCAACCACCACAAGGCCTATCAGGACCCGGAACATGGCAGCAGCCTGTGGTGCCTGGCCGTGGACCCGGATTGCAGCCGCCCAGGAGTGGGCGAGGTGCTGGTGCGCCACTTGATCGAGCACTTCATGAGCCGTGGCCTGAGCTATCTCGACCTGTCGGTGCTGCATGACAACCGCCAGGCCAAGAACCTCTACGCCAAGCTTGGTTTTCGCACCCTGTCGACCTTCGCCATCAAGCGCAAGAACGGGATCAACCAGCCGCTGTTCCTTGGCCCCGGGCCCCAGGCCGAATTCAACCCCTACGCCCGGATCATTGTCGAGGAAGCCCATCGCCGGGGCATCGACGTGCAGGTGGACGACGCCGACGCCGGCCTGTTCACCCTCAGCCATGGTGGCCGCCGGGTGCGTTGCCGGGAATCCCTGAGCGACCTGACCAGCGCCATCAGCATGAGCCTGTGCCAGGACAAGAGCCTGACCCACAAGGTGCTCAAGAATGCCGGGCTGAACCTGCCGGCCCAGCAACGGGCGGGCAATGCCGACGACAACCTGGAATTTCTCGACGAACACCAGCAGGTGGTGGTCAAGCCCCTGGACGGTGAACAGGGCCAGGGGGTGGCCGTGGACCTGCGCAGCATCGAAGAAGTGCAGCAGGCGATCGACAATGCCCGTCGCTTCGACAGCCGGGTGCTGCTGGAGAGCTTCCATGAGGGCCTGGACCTGCGCATCCTGGTGATCGGCTTCGAGGTGGTGGCGGCGGCCATCCGCCGTCCCGCCGAAATCATCGGCGACGGCCAGCACTCCATCGGCGCCTTGATCGAGGCCCGCAGTCGCCGGCGCCAGGCGGCCACCGGCGGCGAAAGCAAGATCCCCCTGGACCAGGAGACCCAGCGCACCCTGCACGCTGCCGGCTACGACTACAACACCGTGCTGCCGCCCGGCCAGCGGCTGTTCGTGCGGCGTACCGCCAACCTGCACACCGGCGGCACCCTGGAGGACGTCACCGGCATTCTCCATCCGACCCTGGCCGACGCCGCCATCCGCGCAGCCCGGGCCCTGGACATTCCCATGGTCGGCCTGGACCTGATGGTCCCTGCGGCCGACCAGCCCGAGTACGTGTTCATCGAAGCCAACGAGCGCGCCGGGCTGGCCAACCACGAACCACAACCCACTGCCGAACGCTTTGTCGACCTGCTGTTTCCCCACAGCCAACCGGCGCCGTGAGCCTTCGCCGGCAAGCCGGCTCCTACCGTCTTGTAGGAGCTGGCTTGCCAGCGAAAGCCCTCTTCAGGCCCCTCACTCTTTCATCGAAACCATCGATGGCCGTTTCTCATCAGGAGTTTCCATGACCCGCAAGATTCCCGAACCGGACCTCGCCTACCTGCAGAAGGTCCTCCTGGAAATGCTCGCCATTCCCAGCCCCACCGGCTTCACCGACACCATAGTGCGCTACGTTGCCGAGCGTCTTGAGGAGCTGGGCATTCCCTTTGAACTGACCCGTCGCGGCACCATCCGCGCCACCCTCAAGGGCCAGAAGAACAGCCCGGACCGGGCCGTCTCGGCGCACCTGGACACCATCGGTGCCAGCGTGCGCGCGGTGAAGGACAACGGCCGCCTGACCCTGGCCCCGGTGGGTTGCTGGTCCAGCCGCTTTGCCGAGGGCAGCCGGGTCAGCCTGTTCACCGACAACGGCGTATTGCGCGGCAGCGTGCTGCCGCTGATGGCCTCCGGGCACGCCTTCAACACCGCGGTGGACGAACTGCCCATCAGCTGGGACCACATCGAACTGCGCCTGGACGCCTACTGCACCACCCGTGCCGACTGCGAATCCCTGGGAGTTGGGGTGGGCGACTTCGTCGCCTTCGATCCACTCCCCGAATTCACCGAGAGCGGCCACATCAGCGCCCGGCACCTGGATGACAAGGCCGGGGTCGCGGCCCTGCTGGCAGCCCTCAAGGCGATTGTCGACAGTGACGCCCCCCTGATGATCGACTGCCACCCTCTGTTCACCATCACCGAAGAGACCGGCAGCGGCGCGGCGGCGGCCCTGCCCTGGGACGTCAGCGAATTTGTCGGCATCGACATCGCGCCGGTCGCCCCGGGCCAGCACTCCAGCGAACACGCGGTCAGCGTAGCCATGCAGGACTCCGCCGGCCCCTACGACTACCACCTGTCCCGGCATCTGCTGCGCCTGGCCGGCGAGCACGAGCTGCCGGTACGCCGCGACCTGTTCCGCTATTACTTCAGCGACGCCCACTCCGCGGTAACCGCCGGCCATGACATCCGCACCGCGCTGCTGGCCTTCGGCTGCGATGCCACCCACGGCTACGAGCGCACCCATATCGATAGCCTCGCGGCCCTCAGTCGCCTGTTGGGGGCCTACATACTCAGCCCACCGGTATTCGCCAGCGACGCGCAACCGGCCCAAGGCTCCCTGGACAGTTTCAGCCATCAACTCGAACATGACGCGCAGATGGAAAGCGACACCCGGGTACCCTCGGTGGACAGCCTGGTGGGCCAGAAATCCTGAACATCGACCCGGGGCTTTGTGCACGCCGCGGCTGGCGGCACAGCCCCGGGCACAGTAGCATCCGGGATTGTTTGCCGGAGGCCCCCATGCTGATTCCCCACGACCAACTTGAAGTCGACACCCTGACTCGCCTGATCGAAGACTTCGTCACCCGCGAAGGCACCGACAACGGCGACGAAACACCGCTGGAAACCCGAGTCCTGCGGGTGCGTCAAGCCCTGAGCAAGGGCCAGGCGGTGATCGTCTTCGATCCCGACAGCGAACAGTGCCAGCTGATGCTCAAGCACGACGTGCCCAAGGAACTGTTCGACTGATCCTGCCACCCGGCCCGGGTCACCAGGCCGGGGTACTCAGCTGTTGGCGAAGTGCGGGCCAAACAGGATCACACTGGCGCCGATCACGCACAGCCCCAGTCCCAGCCAGTCCGAACCCAGCGGACGGACCCGCTCGACCACGGCCAGCCAGCCAATCGAGGCAATGATGTAGATGCCGCCATAGGCCGCGTAGGCGCGCCCGGCGTAAGTCGCCTCGACCTTGGTCAACAGCAGTGCGAACAGGGTCAGGCTGATCAACGCGGGAAGGATCCACAGGGCGCTCTTGCCCTGGCGCAACCACATCCAGAAGGCGTAGCAGCCAAATATCTCGAACAGCGCGGCGAGGAAAAACCACAGGTAGTTGAGCATGCAAGGTCTCGTCAGGATTGCCAGTTGCCGGCAATCCTGACGAGGCAGCCGCCCCGGGGCAAGCTCAATTGGCGCTTTGCTTGGCCTTGGCGCGCATCTTATCGGCCATCAGGGTCATTTCGTTGTACAGCGCCTGGGGGTTCTGCTGCTTGAGGGCCCAGGCCATGCGCCCCTGCTCATGGGGCAGGATCATGAACTGGCCGGCATTGACCTGGGTATGGATATAGTCGGCAATGTCGGCGGCACTGATCGGCGAGCTTTCCAGCAACTTGCCCACCTGGGCCTTCATGGCCGGGGTCGGCCCACGGAAAGAGTCCAGCAGGTTGGTCTGGAAGAACGACGGGCAAACCACATGCACGCCGATTTCCTGCTGCGCCAGCTCGATCAGCAAGCTCTCGGACAACGCCACCACCCCGGCCTTGGCCACGTTGTAGTTGCTCATCGCCGGGCCCTGCATCAACGCCGCCATGGAGGCGATGTTGATGATCTTGCCCTTGCTCTGTTCCAGCAGCGGCAGGAAGGCCTTGCAGCCCTTGACCACTCCCATCAGGTTGATCGCGATCTGCCAGTCCCAATCTTCCAGGGACAGCTCGCTGAAGAACCCGCCCGAGGCCACCCCGGCGTTGTTGACGATGATGTCGACGCCACCGAACTGGGTCTCACAGGCCTGGGCAAAAGCCGTCAGCTGGCTGTAGTCGCGCACATCGCAACGCTGCACGAAACCCTCGCCACCTGCTGCGCGTACCTGTTTCAGGGTTTCCTGCAGCCCCGCCTCACTGACATCGGACAAGGCCAGCCGCCAGCCTTCACGGGCCCAGCGCAGAGCGATTTCGCGACCCAGGCCGGAGCCGGCACCAGTGATCATCATGCGATTTTGCATAGGAGAGTTGCCTTGTTGTTCCGGGGAAGATGAGCCGCAGTGTAGCGAAGGCCCCCGCAGCACCCACGCACCATCAGGGTGCTGAATGCCCGAGGCAAACCCCTGGCCCGGTCACCCTCTACAGGGTATTGGAGCAGCCACTTCCCCGCGGCAAACGAAATAAGCCCGGAAGCGGAAAACTTTAAAAAAACTTGGAATTTTCCCTCGCGCCGTCGAGTCGGAATCATTAAGCGGTTCGTTCTTCCCATAAAACGAACCAGTCCTTGAACAACGGCGTTGTTCAACCTATTCCAACAAGGAAACAGCCATGGGCACTATTCTGATCATCATCCTGATTCTGCTGCTGATTGGCGGCCTGCCAGTCTTTCCTCACTCCAGAAGCTGGGGCTACGGACCCTCAGGGATTATTGGCGTGGTCTTGGTCGTGCTGCTGGTATTGCTGTTGCTCGGCAGGATCTAGACCGTCCCGCGCTGTGTTCCAACAGAAACAAAAACACCCCTCATGGAGGGGTGTTCTGTTGTAGTGCGAATCATCGCTCCCGCCAGCCCGTTGAACAGGGCTGGAGGGAAGGCCGGAATCAATCCGGCTTGCCGTTGACCACGCCGGCGGTGTTATCGATCAGGCTCTTGGTGGCGGTCTGCAGGAAGGCTTCCAGCTTCTGCTTGAGCTCGGCCTCATCGGCAGCCTCGGGAATCAGCTCACCACCCGGTGTCGCGCCCAGTTCGTACTTGTACAACCTGGCCGGCATCTCCTTGGGCAATACCAACACCCGGTCGGCCGTCAACAGCGCCACGGTCTGATCGCTGCCCGAAGGCTTGATCACGCCGAAACCCTTGTCGCCTTCCGGCAGGTTGAGCAGGTCGCGGCCCCAGCACTGGTGCAGCACATCGCCGCCGAGACGGCCCATGATGGTCGGCACGATGTCGATCTGAGTGCCCACGGTGTGATCACGCTGGCCGAATTTTTCCTGGATGCCCGGCCCGATCAGCAGCAGCGGCACGTTGAAACGCCCCAGGTCCATTTCGGTGATTTGCTGTTCATTGCCGAAACCATGGTCACCAACCACGACAAACAGCGTCTCCTTGAAATACGGCTCCTTGCGTGCCTTCTCGAAGAACTGGCCCAGGGCCCAGTCGGAGTAGCGCATGGCCGTCAAGTGTTCATTGAGGCTGCCGCGATCGGTCACCTTGTCCACCGGCAATGGCGTCGGCAGGGCATACGGCGTGTGGTTGGACAGGGTCTGCAGCAGAGCATAGAACGGCTCTTTGCCTTCCCGCGCCTTCAACTCTTCCAGCCCGCGGTTGAACATGTCCTGGTCGGACACGCCCCAGGTCGGGTCGGAGAACACCGGATTGACGAAGTCATTGCGGCCGATGAAGTTGGTCATGCCCTGGTTGCTGAAGAACCCAGACTGGTTGTCCCAGGCGAAATCGCCGTTATAGACATACACGTCGTCATATTTGCGAGCACTGAGCAACTGCGGCAGGCCGGACAGCTTGTGGCTGCCTTCCGGGGTCTGCATCAGGTATTCGAAGCCCGGCAGGTTGGGGAAGCAGGCCATGGTGGCAAACATGCCCTGGTGGGTATGGGTGCCATTGGAGAAGAAACGGTCGAACAACAGGCCTTCCTTCGACAGCTTGTCGAAGTACGGTGTGACATTGCCCGGACGCTCCAGGGCGCCGACCGAATGCCCGGCGAAGCTCTCCATCAGGATCACCACGACGTTCTTGATCGGCAGGGTCTTGTCCGCATCCGGCGTGTAGTTGCGACGCACTGCTGCAATGTCCGCATCCACCAGTTTGTCGCTGGGCACCAGCAGCATGTCGCGTACGGTCTGCTGCGCCAGGGGCTGGGGCAAGGTCGCCTTCCAGATATTGGTGCGATCTTCGGACAGGCGATCCTTGGCAGCCGCGATCAATTGCAGGGTGCCATTGAGGCCCAACTGGTTGGCGAAGTTCGATTCGGTGGTGTAGACGTCACCCCAACGCATCGGCGGGCCCTGACGCAGGGTGCCGCGAGCGGCCACTACGCAGATCAGCAGGCAGACCACGAATACCGCGATGCGCGCATACCAGGGAGCAATCTGCCGGGTCCCGACGTTGCCACCGCTGAACGGGCCACGGGGCCGGGTCGCACGATCGGCGCCCTTGAACGCCAGGCTGAGGATCCAGGTGCCCACGGCCCAGGCCAGCAGGTAGCGGACCACCGGGAAACCGTACCAGAGCATGCTCATCACGGTTTTCGGGTCTTCCTTTACATACTGGAAGACCAGGCCGTTGAGGCGCTGGTGGAACTCGCGGTAGAAGTCCATTTCCATCAGGCCAAGGAACAGCGCAATGCTGGACGTCACCGTCAGCCAGAAGCGCAGCAGCCCGCGAGCCGCCATGGCCCGGGCGCTGAACAGCGCCAGCAACAGGGGTACGCTGAGATAGACCACCAGCCGCAGGTCAAACCGCAGCCCGTTGGCAAATGCCTCGAGGAAGGTCGAGGCCGGGGTGTCGAGGATCATCTCGCGGTTGTAGATCAGCAGCGCGACGCGCAACAGGGAGAGCATCACCATCATGACCAGCGCGCATAGCAGCGTGTAGGCCAGATGGGATTTAACGGTCGGTTGCAGCAGGCGATTCGAGGATCGCTGCTGACTCAGGGCATCCGAGTTTGCCATGTCGTTTTAGGACCCATTGGAAGTTTAAGTTGCAAAGATACAGCTGCGTTCTGCCCTCTTGTTGCCACCAGGGCGGCTGGGGAATACGCGGTGCGCAAATGTTGCACGATCACTGGAGGCATTGCCATTGATTAGTAGGTTGTGTTGTCAAACCCACCACCGACGGCTCTGGACCAAGAGATTGCAGGGATTTACACCGAGGAGAAAAGCGCCGGCGAATTGTCTTAGAGACTTTGTGAAAATTTCGTTCAACGCATGTTTAGTCACACAAAAAAGGACCTTGAGGTCCTCGTTCATGATGCGTGGGTCAATCACTGCCCGGCGGGATATTCACCCGACACCGGAGTGAACCCTGAGCCGCCTGGCGCCTGCCCGGCTCCAAACCCGGGCAGTACCGGGCAGTACCGGGCAATGCGCCCCGATCACTACTGGCCAGAACTGCTCAGGCGAGCTTCGCCCCCAGAGCGTTCAGAGCCGCACATTGCCGCGAGGGCCGGCGATGGCCCAGATGATCAGCCCCAGTACAGGCAGGAAGATGATCAGCAGCACCCAGAGGATCTTCATCCCGGTTTCGGCGCCGCTTTTCAGCACATTGATGATGGCCCAGATATCCAGGGCAAGAATGATCAGGCCAACCAGGCCATTGAAAGTGGAACCCATGATGTCGCTCCCAAATGATGGCGTGCCTCTTTAGGATAGTCGCGCTGCACCAGGGTTCCGCTTTATTGCAACGCAAGCCTCAGACATGCACCGCGATCTTCAGCGCCTCCAGCGCCGGTGCTGCGGCAATGCCGACTTCGGCACACAGCTCCAGCACCCGTGGTACATCGTTGCCATAGACCAGCACCATCTGCAGTTCGTCATCGAGCAACTGGCTGAAATTCATCAGCACATAACCGCCGTTTTCCGGGTTCATGCTGCCCATCTGGATCTGGATGCGATTGAGCGCGGTCAGAGCCTCGATCTTGGCCAACTGCTTGGGCTTGAAGTTGAAGGCTACATCCTTGCCAAAGGAGGCAACGATCTGCGCAAACAGGTCGACGTAGGTGTCGGCCTGAAACAGCACGGTCTCCGGCAGGCTGCCAACCACCACCCACTCCCCCAGGGCAATGGGGAAGCTGTCGTCGTAGTTGATGTCCGGATTGGCCGCGAGGAATGCCTGGGGATCGGCATAGGCCTGGGATGCCTCATCGGCGATCTGCTGGATCTCGGCTTCGCCCATGCACCCGGAGCTGATTTTGCTGATGAGTTCGATAAGGGCGTTTTTCATGGGCGCATCCTGAAGGCGAGGAAATTTCGAGGGCGCGAAGGATAGCCTAAAGTCCACGCCCGAACCTATTGCCGTGACGAGGGGCCTGGCCCTCGCCCGCTCGGATCTTGGCGCTTTAGGCCAGGAGTTTTTCCAGCTGCGCGGTGGTGTCCATCGCGCCCATGGTCTTGGCTGCGTCCAAGGCGCTGACACCATTGGCGTCGAGGGCCTTCGGATCGGCCCCCTGGCTGATCAGGTACGTGACGATTTCAGTACGGTTGAACATCGCCGCCATCATCAGCGCCGTGCGCCCGTCAAAGGATGAACCCTCCACCTGCGCGCCGCCCTCCACCAGCGCCTTGACCACCGCCAGATCGCCCTTGAAGGCAGCACCGGCAATCGGGCTCTGGCCATTGTCGTTGCGGATCTCGGGGTCGGCCTTGTGCTTGAGCAGCACCTGCACGGCGTCCACATGCCCGTGATAGGCGGCCAGCATCAGCAGGGTATCGCCCTTGTGGTTGCGCAGGTTGATCGGCAGGCCACTGCCCGCCAGCTTGTCGAGCATCTGAGCGTCGCCCTGGCGGGCCACGTTGAACACCTGTTCGACAAACTGGGCGGCCTCGTCTTCGGTCATCTGGCGGCTTTTGTCGGTCATCGGAAACTCCAGGTTCGGCAAATCGGAAAGCCGCTAGTGTCCCCAAGCCGACGGCGGGCTGTCATCCCTTTTTTCCCAAGAGCCACCATAGGCAGAATCAATAACGCAGTTGCCCGGCCTGGATCTGCGCGAGAATCTGCGGGGTCAGTTGCACATAGGTATCGGCCCCGGGAAGCCAGGCGTAGACCGGATCGTCACCCATCAGCCCAAGGTCGAATGCCTGCTCCTTGAGGCGGCTCTTCTGATATTTGAACGTCCCGGTGGTGTCCATCTTCACCTTGATCCGCAGGAACAGCGGCACCGCATAGGCCGGCAATTGCTGACGGGCAAACTGCAACAGCTCGCAGAAATCCAGGGTCGCCAGGGATTCGGCCGGGGTAATGGCCACCATCCCCGCCCGGCCATTGGTGTTGTGGATTTCCACCCCATAGGCCACCACCTCGGCAATCTGTGGATGGCCCAGGAGAATGTTCTCCACCTCGGTGGTGGAAACGTTCTCGCCCTTCCAGCGATAGGTATCGCCCAGACGATCCACGAACTGCGCGTGACCGAAACCGATGTCGCGCAGCAAATCTCCAGTATTGAAATAGCAGTCGCCCTTCTCGAACACGTCCTTGAGGATCACCTTGAGGTTCTTTTCCGGGTCGGTGTAGCCATCCAGCGGCGCCTTCTCATCGATCTTCGCCAGCAACAGGCCTTGTCCGCCCTTGGCCACTTTCTGCATGAAGCCCTGGCTGTTGCGCAGCGGTGCACCGCTGTCGTGGGCGTACTCCACCAACGCCCAGGGAATCAGCGAGAAGCCCACAGTGTTGTCGAAGTTGAGGATATTGCTGAAGCCGATATTGCCGTCGCTGGCCGCATACAGTTCACAGACATGAGCGACACCGAAACGCTGCTTGAACTCGCTCCAGACACCCGGCCGCAAGCCGTTGCCAATCATCTTGGTGACACCATGCTCGGTGTCCACGGAGCTGGCAGGCTGATCGATCAGGTAGCGGCACAGCTCGCCGACATACCCCATGGTGGTCGCCTTGAACTTCCGTGCGTCATCCCAGAACTGACTGGCGCTGAACTTGCGGCGAATGGCGAACCCCGAGGCGCCGGTAATGGCCGAGCCCCAGCACACGCACAGGCCGGTCGCGTGGTACAGCGGCAAGGTGCAATACACCACGTCCTCGGGCTGCATATCCAGGGCGATGGTGCCGAAGCCTGCGCTGGTTCGCATCCAGCGCCCGTGCTTGAAGATTCCGGCCTTGGGCAAGCCCGTGGTGCCGGAGGTATAGATGTAGAAGCAGGGGTCATCCAGGAAGATTCGCTGGGTCTGCGCCAGGTTGTGCCCCGGGTAACCGGCGCTCTCGGCCATCAGGTTGAGCCACCCATCCGGGGTCGCTCCGGGGTCGATATAAGTGTCCTGGTCGGCGACGAACCAGGTACGCCCGGGGTCGATGCCCGCCTGATCGCGCACCGCCGAATAGGCTGCCAGCAATTCTCCACCAACCATGATCGCCACCGGCTTGACCAACTCCAGGCTATGCACCAGCACGCCCTGGGTCTGCGCGGTGTTGAGCATCGCGCAGATCCCGCCAAGCTTGGCCACCGCCAATACCGTGACCAGCAGCTCCGGACGATTCTCGATGAAGATCGCCACCACGTCGCCCTTGCCGATGCCCTGTTGCTGCAGGTAGGCGGCGATGCGGTTGGCCCACTGGTTGACCTGGGCATAGCTCAGTGTCCGATCGCCATAGAGCAGGGCTGGTCCTTCGGGATTACGCAGGGTCGCCTGCTCGAAGCTCCAGCCCAGCCCGCAAGGCTGGTCCGGCTTGTCGATGTTCCCGGCTTTCATGCCCCGCACCACCCGCGGCAATGCCTTGGCGATGGAGGGCACCTTACGCAGCATCATGCCCCAGGTGATCATGTCGCTCTTGTGCTTGTTCATGGTTGCTCCGGTGTAAAGACGAGGGTCTTTGCCCGGGCCAGGCTGGCCGGGCATTGGCAACAGATGGCACAAGGCTCAACCGGGAGTGGCGACCCTGGGTTCGGCACCGGCAGGACAAGGATGGCGACGACGCCCCAGGACGGAGCAACGGCAGGAAAGACGCAACACTGCTGAGAGCAGCGGCTGTAGTGCGCAGGGATCGTTCATGGAGGGCGTCCTATGTTCTTATTATCCGTCGGGCAGGATCGCAAGATCACGCCACAACACATTCCATGTCGCCGAGACACCGCTTCAAGCGCTCCGGACAAGGCTGCCCGGGCCGGGTTGGTACGGTGTGACTGGCTGGAAAATACGTCAGCCGTTACTGGGCTGTACACGGAGTTTTTGCAAACTTTTGTATCTCCTGCCCGCTGCCTTGAAGAGCGCCTTCACTGCACTAACAGTGATTGAATTTTCCCCCTGCACCCGCGGTCAGAACAGCATCCCCCCGCCAAACTCGCCCCCAGCAACCTGCAAAATGCAGGATGCACGATGGCCATTCATGCATTTTGCACGAAGCAGTGATTTTGATAATTTTATAACTTATTGATTTATAACGATTTTATAAAAAAACAATACTGGCACAATCGCTGCAACTGTCTCTCCACGCTTGCCCTTCAAGAGCTAACGGAGCTGATAGACATGAGCCTGATCCAAGAAAAGTTTTCATCCCTGTTCTCCAACTTCGAAGTGATCACCCAAGCCCGTCCCGATGGCGGCATCCTGCTCACGCTGCGCAACAGCGAGGGCAAACAGTTCAAGCGTTCGATTTCCTACGCCCAACTGCATGCTGCAGACCAGTTGTCCTGGGTCATCAGCGCAATTCGTCGTGACTTGGCGGAACAGGCCAGTGAATTGCCCCAGATCTCCATGCTGCAAAGCCAGAACCGCTTTGCCCTGCCGACCTATCACAGCGCATAAGGCGCTCCGAGGTCAGCTGTCCGGGCCGGACCAACCTTGCGTTGGTCCGGCCCGACTGCGTTAGGGGCCGCTGAATTCCCGCCAAGCCCCCGCACTCATCGCCCCTAGCGCCAGCCCTCAGGCGGTCGGCGGTTGCTCAGTCATCCAGTCGTGGAAACTGGCTGGCAATATCGTCGCCGGTGGGGCTGGCGACCCAGTCCTGGGGATTATTGAACAGGCGGATGGCGACCAGATACGGGTTCTCTCCGCTGTCGAACCAGTGAGCGGTGCCTGCAGGCAGGGAAATCAGGTCATTTCTCTCACACAGCACTGCGTACACATAATCATCGATATGCAGGGAGAACAGGCCACGACCGGCGACGAAGAGCCGTACCTCGTCCTGCGCGTGGCGGTGTTCATCGAGAAACCGGGCGCGCAGCTCATCCTTGTCCGGATGGTTGCCATCGAGGCTGACCACGTCGACCGAGACATAGCCGCGCTCGGTCATCAGCCGGTCGATCTGCTCCTGATAGGCACCGATCACCTCTTGCTCACTGGCGCCGGGCTCGACCCGGGTAGTGGCTTGCCAGCGATCAAAGTGGATGCCCTGTTCAGCCAGGGTCGCGGCAATATCCTCGAAATGGGTCAAGACCTTGTTCGGCAGGTCGGGGCTGGATACGTGGTAGACAGACAGGCTGCTCATAACGGCAACTCCTCGGTTCAGCGTCGCCCCGGGGCTTTTGGCCCCCTCAGGCAATGGCTGCTTCAAGCGAAGCAAGCCGTGAAAGTGGTTGGGGGGACGCTAGGCCGTACCAGGCGCAGCGACGCTGAGCGGCGCGGCAAGCGGTTGATGCCCTGACTCATGGCCTCGTCTCCCCCATGCGAGTGGCAATGATAACGGCTGCTGCCAGCGCTGCGACGCTGGCAATACTAAAGGTCAATGTGGCGCCTAGGGCATTCCAGCTGTAACCGGCGTACAACGCCCCCAAGGCGCCGCCGGTGCCGGCCAGGGCCGCATACAGCGCCTGGCCCTGGCCCTGCTGGCGAGCGCCAAAGCTGCGCTGTACGAAATGAATGGCGGCAGCGTGAAAACTGCCAAAGGTTGCCGCGTGCAGCACCTGGGCCAACAGTAACACCCAGAGCAACTCCGCCAGGCTGCCCAGCAGCAACCAGCGCAACGCCGCCAGCAGGAAACTCGCCAGCAACACCCGGCGCACGGAAAACCGCGCGAGGATCCGGCTCATGGCCAGGAACATCAGCACCTCGGCCACCACCCCCAGGGCCCAGAGCATGCCGATCAGGCCGCGGGTATAACCCAGGCGTTCCAGGTGCAGGGTCAGGAAGGTGTAATACGGACCGTGGCTCATCTGCATCAGCGCCACGCACAGGTAGAACGCCAGTACGCCGGGCGCACGCAATTGTTCGAGGAATCCCTCTGCGGACAGTCGCGCGCCCTGGGTCGAAGGCTGGGCATTGGGCACCCACAGGCTGCTGACCACGATGCCGCCCATGATCACCACCAGCGCCACCGGATAGATATCCAGGCTCAGCCATTCGAACAGGCGCCCCAGGGCCACCACCGTCAGAATGAAGCCGATGGATCCCCAGAGACGGATCTGACTGTAGCGCGAGGTTTGCCCCTGCAAGTGTGCCAGGGTGATGACCTCGAACTGCGGCAGCACCGCGTGCCAGAAAAACGCATGCAGGGCCATGACCATGGCCAGCCAGGCGTAGCTCTTGCTGACAAAGATCAGGGAGAAGCAGAGTAGCGTGCAGACCGCGCCAAAGCGCACGATGGCCAGACGCCGGCCGCTGTAGTCACCGAGCCAGCCCCAGAGGTTGGGCGCCACGCACCGCATGAGCATGGGAATCGCCACCAGCTCGCCAATCCGCGCGCTGGAAAACCCCAGGTGATCGAAATACAGCGCCAGAAACGGCGCGGTCGACCCCAGCAGCGCGAAATAGAACAGATAGAAACTCGAGAGCCGCCAATAAGGAAGCGCCGCCACGGCCATCAGACCGTGGCGACTGGCAGGACCGCCATTACAACTGGCCCAGCACCGGCGTGCTGACGCGCACGTCGGCGTTCTGGCCGCGATGACGCAGCAGGTGATCCATCAGCACGATGGCCATCATGGCTTCGGCGATCGGAGTAGCACGAATGCCCACGCACGGGTCGTGGCGGCCCTTGGTGATCAGGTCCACCGGGTTGCCGTCGATGTCGATGGAGCGACCCGGGGTGGTGATGCTGGAGGTCGGTTTGAGTGCCAGGTGGGCGACAATCGGCTGCCCCGAGGAAATGCCACCCAGGATGCCGCCGGCATTGTTGCTGAGGAAGCCTTGCGGGGTCAGCTCGTCACGGTGCTCGGTGCCGCGCTGAGCGACACTGGCGAAACCGGCGCCGATCTCCACGCCCTTGACCGCGTTGATACTCATCAATGCATGGGCCAGCTCGGCATCCAGGCGGTCGAAGATCGGCTCGCCCAGGCCTGGCATCACGCCTTCGGCAACCACGGTGATCTTCGCGCCCACCGAATCCTGATCCCGGCGCAACTGGTCCATGTAGGCTTCCAGCTCCGGCACCTTGTCCGGATCGGGGCTGAAGAAGGCGTTGTCTTCCACCGAGTCCCAGGTCTTGAAGGGAATCTCGATCGGCCCCAACTGGCTCATGTAGCCACGAACCACGATGCCCTGGCTGGCCAGGTATTTCTTGGCGATGGCCCCGGCCGCCACGCGCATGGCAGTCTCCCGCGCCGAGCTGCGACCGCCACCGCGGTAATCACGAATGCCGTACTTGTGGTGGTAGGTGTAATCGGCGTGGGCCGGGCGAAACAGGTCCTTGATCGCCGAGTAGTCCTTGGACTTCTGGTCGGTATTGCGAATCAGCAGGCCGATGGAGCAGCCCGTGGTCTTGCCCTCGAACACCCCGGAAAGGATCTCGACTTCATCGGGCTCCTGGCGCTGGGTGGTGTGACGGCTGGTGCCGGGCTTGCGCCGGTCCAGGTCACGCTGCAGATCTTCCAGGGACAGCTCGAGGCCCGGCGGGCAGCCGTCGACAATGGCGACCAACGCCGGCCCATGGCTTTCGCCCGCGGTGGTGACAGTGAACAGCTTGCCGTAGGTATTGCCGGACATGCAGGGTGCTCCGTGAAATCAGCCGAAATAACTCTATCTGGATTAACGCGTGCGCCAGTATACGCAGGCTACCCAACTAGTTCATCCTCGAACCTTCTGCCCCTGCCTGAGTCCAACCGGCACCTTTTATTCATGATGGCGTGATGATGCTGCGAGTTCTTCTCTTGAGCCTTTCCCTGTTCACCGGCCTGGTCCATGCGACCGTCCTGCAACGTCCCGTGAGCCTGGATACCGGCCACGGTGAACTGTACGGCTCGATGCTGCTGCCCAAATCCGAGCAGCCCGTGCCGGTGGTACTGATCATTTCCGGTTCCGGCCCCACCGATCGCGACGGCAACAATCCCGACGGCGGGCGCAATGACAGCCTCAAGCGCCTGGCCTGGGTGCTGGCCAGGCACAATATCGCCAGCGTGCGCTATGACAAGCGCGGCGTGGCGGCCAGCCTCGCGGCAACCCCGGATGAACGCAACCTGACCCTGGACGCCTATGTCGCCGACGCGGTGGCCTGGGGCAAAAAGCTCAAGGACGACCCGCGCCTGGGCCGGTTGATCGTACTGGGTCACAGTGAGGGCGCGCTGATCGCCAGCCTCGCCGCACCGCAACTGGATGCCGCCGGGGTGATCTCCATCTCCGGCACCGCCCGCCCGGTGGACCAGGTGCTGCGCCAGCAACTGAGTTACCGCCTGCCTCCAGCGCTGATGGTGCGCAGCAACGAGCTGCTGGACAGCCTGAAGGCCGGCCAGGTCGATACCGACGTGCCGCCGGCGCTGCAGGTGATCTTCCGCCCCAGCGTGCAACCCTACCTGATCACCCTGTTCCGTGAAGACCCGGCGGCAGCCTTTGCCCGCTTGAAAATGCCCGCGCTGATCATCCAGGGCAGCAATGACATCCAGGTCAGCGTGGACGATGCCAAGGTGCTCAAGGCCGCCAAGCCGGACGCCCGGCTGACCCTGATCGACGGCATGAACCATGTGATGCGCATCGTGCCCAACGACCTCAAGCGCCAACTGGCGTCCTACAAGGACCCGCAATTGCCCCTGGCGGCGGAACTGGGCAGCGCGATCATCAGTTTTATTGACGGACTTCACACCCGTTAGGCTGTTTTCACCCTCCAGTCCTGAAAAAAACGGCCGATAAGCCTTTGCCGGCCGTTCGATTGCTGTCGGCGCGCAGCGATTGGACAGGATCTCGCCGTTATGACTGATACCCCGAATTCACCCGCTACAGAGCAGGACGCCGCCACCCCGGAAGCGGCCGTACTGCCTTGGGCGGACGTCCAGGCCGAACACCACAAGATGCTCCGCCTGGCGCCCCTGCAGACTGATCGCGCCACCGGCGGACGCCCCCTGCGCTTTGTCGAATTCGGCTATGCCGAACGCAGCAACAAGGAGCACAGCCTGCTGCGCCTGACCATCAGCCTGCCTGGCCAGCGGGTACGCAAAGAGCAGAACCACCTGGATGTGTGGGTCGAGCACGACACTCGCCGGGTGCATTTCACTCCCGAAAGCGGCCTGCAGGTCGAACCCCTGAACCGTGGCATCGGCCGTTTCCTGCTGGCCCAGGCCGCACAGTGGGCGCAAAGAAAATGGCCCCACTACCGGGTGGACGGCTTCGAGCTCGCCAACAAGGATGCCCTCAACGAAGACACCCGCCTGCGCCGTGATCACGTGCTGCGCACCCAGGGTTTTGACGTTGTCTACGCTGACGCACAGCACCTCAAAGGCAGTGTCAAGGAGGTCCAGGTAGGCGACCTGCTGAGCCAGTGGAACACCGAGAAGCTGCAGTTCGTGGAGATACTGGAAGCAGCGCAGATGCTCCAGCAGGCCGAACAGAACCTCGAAGAACTGGAAGTCAAACTGCGCAAGCAGGAAGAGAAAGTAACCAAGTACAAGCGTGAAGACACCGGCTTGCGCTTCACCATCACCTGCCTGGTGGCCTTTGCCGTGTTCCAGGCCGGGCTGCTGATCTGGATTGCCACTCACCGCTAAGGCATACGCCCTGGCGGTTCAAGGCCCGCATTGCGCGGGCCCGTAGCTCTTCAGACGCGCGAGGCAAACAACGCCTGATGCTCGCGGCACTGCTCTGCGGTCAGCATGAACACTCCGTGGCCGCCACGCTCGAAATCCAGCCAGGCAAAGTCGACTTCCGGGTACAAGGCCTCGACATGCACCTGGCTGTTGCCCACTTCGACAATCATCAAGCCCTTCTCGGTCAGGTGATCGGCAGCTTCGGCCAGCATCCGCCGCACCAGGTTCAGGCCATCGTCGCCACAGGCCAGGCCCAGCTCCGGCTCGTGCTGGTATTCGTCCGGCATGTCGGCAAAATCTTCGGCATCGACATAGGGCGGATTGGACACGATCAAGTCGAAGCGTTGCCCTGGCAAACCTTCGAAGCCGTCACCCTGCACGGTGAACACTCGCTCATCGACCCCGTGGCGCTCGATGTTCTGGTTGGCTACTTCCAGGGCCTCGAAGGACAGGTCCGCCAGCACCACTTCGGCATCGCGGAACTCATAGGCGCAGGCAATGCCGATGCAGCCGGAGCCGGTGCACAGATCAAGAATCCGCGCCGGTTCGTTGGCCAACCACGGTTCGAAGCGTTTCTCGATCAGCTCGCCAATCGGCGAACGGGGAATCAGCACCCGCTCATCGACAATGAACGACATACCGCAGAACCACGCCTCGCCCAACAGGTAGGCGGTGGGCACACGCTCCTTGATGCGACGCTTGAGCAGATGCTGCAGATGGACCAGCTCGTCGTCTTCCAACGCGCAATCCAGGTAGCTGTCGGCAATTTCCCAAGGCAGGTGCAGGGCACCGAGCACCAGTTGGCGGGCCTCGTCCCAGGCATTGTCGGTACCATGGCCGAAGAACAGATCCTCCCCATGAAAGCGGCTGACGGCCCAGCGGATATGGTCACGCAAGGTGCGAAGGCGGGAAGTGATCACGGGACAGACTCCTGACAAAACGACCGGCAATTCTAACAGCCAAAACGCCTGCCGACGACGAATGAAACCCCCGCACCACGCAATCGTCCTGCTGACTGGCTTTTAGCTTTCAACTCCCCTACCTTGCCCCACTTGACAAGCCTGTAGGCCAATAACGGCGCACCTTACGTTAGTAGCGATTCACAGAACCGCTCGGCCAGAGGACAATGTCGCAAAAGCCCCACTCACAGGAGCCCCAGAATGTCCGTTCCAAAGACGATGTTTCAACTCAGCGGTCGTGGTTACGCAGCGGCCAATTTGAGCCACGCGACCCTTGTGATCATCGACGCCCAGAAAGAGTACCTCAGCGGTCCACTGGCCCTGTCCGGCATGGACGCGGCAGTGGCCAACATCCAGCGCCTGCTGGCCGCGGCCCGGGCAGCCGGGCGGCCCATCGTGCATGTGCGCCACCTCGGCACCGTCGGCGGCCTGTTCGACCCCCAGGGCGAACGCGGTGAGTTCATCCCCGGGGTCGAGCCCCAGGGTGACGAAACCATCATTGGCAAGTTGCTGCCCAGCGCCTTCCACGGCACCGAGCTGGAAAAACGCCTGCAGGACCTGGGTTCCCTGGACCTGATCGTGGCCGGTTTCATGAGCCACTCCAGTGTCAGCACCACCGTTCGCGCCGCGAAGAACCTGGGCTTTCGCTGCACCCTGGTGGAAGACGCCTGCGCCACCCGCGACCTGCCCTACAAGGGCGGCATTCTCAGTGCCGAGCATGTCCAGCAAACCGAAATGGCGATCATGGCCGACAACTTCGCCACCCTCGCCCAGACCGCAAGCCTGATCTGATCAGCCCAGGTGAGCGGCTGGCGGGCCGCTCATCCATAAACCCCTCGCCTGTACAGCAATTGCCTTAGCCTCAGGAACCACCCGGTCAACTTCCGGTCGAAGGGCCGATACCCATTGAGGAAGGTCGGAATGAAGATATCCGATGGTTTTGACGCACGCCGATTGCGGCCCAAAAGCCCGCGAAACTGGCGGTTGCGCCTGGGGGCGGCATTTTCCGCACTGCTCGCGGCCTTCGGTGTGCTGCTGACAATGGCCGGGGCCGCGAGCCTGTTGGGGCGAGCCCCAGCGCTGGGAGAAATCAACGCCAGTGCCCCAGGCTCAGCGGTGATCCTGCTGATTGGCCTGGTCCTGCTGTATGTCGGGGTGCGCCTGTGGCGTCGCTGTCGGCGGCGCATGCGTGAACCCCTGGCTCTGAACATGGCCCCGCACCTGATGAAAAAGCACGACTGATCGCCACCGGCGCGATTTGCGCGCCTGAAGCCCTTCCGAGTTCGGTAAACTAGCCGCCCTTCGCGGAGGCTGACATGCAAGACGACGATTTTTCCCTGTTCAAGAACGAGATCCGCGGCGTCAAGCCGATCAAGCACGATCGCGCCGAGACAGGCAAACCCAAGACCGACCGGGCGCAGATCGCCAAACTGCGCCAGGTCGCCACTGTGCGCACTGAAACCACCACCGTGGATGGACTGTCCGACCAGTTCGTCATCGACGTGGGGCCCGAAGACGACCTGATGTGGGCCCGCGACGGGGTCCAGGAAAGCCAGATGCGCAAGCTCAAGGTCGGACAGATCCCCTTCGAGGGCAGCCTCGACCTGCACGGCATGACCGTGGAGAAGGCCCGGGAAACCCTCTGGGCGTTCCTCGCCGAGGCCACCCGGTTCGAGATCCGCTGCGTGCGTGTCACCCACGGCAAGGCAGTACGCCTGGACGGCAAGCGCCCCATGATCAAGAGCCATGTCAACACCTGGCTGCGCCAGCATCCCCAGGTCCTGGGCTTCACCTCCTGCCAGGCCAGGCATGGCGGCACCGGGGCGCTGTACGTGATGCTCAAACGCACCATGATGGAAGGGCGCGACGAATAAAGCCGCAGCATCACGCTTGCAGCGCCGTGTCCGCCACCGTACCCTTGCCCTTTGCGTAAAATCCCACAGGTAGTTTCATGTCCCTGGAACAGAATTACACCGCGATCCTCGGCCAATTGGGCGAGGACGTCTCCCGCGAGGGCCTGCTCGACACGCCCAAGCGCGCCGCCAAAGCCATGCAGTACCTTTGCCGCGGTTATGCCCAAACCCTGGAAGAAGTCACCAACGGTGCCTTGTTCAGCTCTGACAACAGCGAAATGGTGCTGGTCAAGGACATCGAGCTCTACTCGCTGTGCGAACACCACCTGCTGCCATTTATCGGCAAGGCCCATGTCGCCTACATTCCCAGCGGCAAGGTCCTGGGGTTGTCGAAAGTCGCGCGCATCGTTGACATGTATGCCCGCCGCCTGCAGATCCAGGAAAATCTCAGTCGGCAGATCGCCGATGCGGTCCAGCAAGTGACCGGCGCCCTCGGCGTGGCCGTGGTGATCGAGGCCAAGCACATGTGCATGATGATGCGCGGTGTGGAGAAGCAGAACTCGTCGATGATCACTTCGGTGATGCTCGGTGAGTTCCGCGAGAACGCCGCGACCCGCAGCGAGTTCCTCAGCCTGATCAAGTAACGGGCTGCACCTGAAAAAACCGGCGTTGATCGCCGGTTTTTTTTCGTCCGGCAAAAATCAGGTAAGCTGCCGCCCCTTCATTCATGGGCAAGAGGCAATACCGTGATCGTCAAAGCACTGCGAGTCGGCCTGGGCCAACTCATCGTTTTCATCGACTTCATCACCCGCCCGGGCAAACAGAAGCGCCCCGCTGCCGCTCAGGCCCAAGTCGAGCAGGACGCCAAGGCCCTGACCCTGTACCAGTTCCACGCCTGTCCTTTCTGCGTGAAGACCCGCCGCGCCCTGCATCGCCTGAACGTGCCGGTAGCCCTGCGTGATGCCAAGAACAACGAGCAGGATCGCCAGACCCTGCTGGAGCAGGGCGGCAAGATCAAGGTGCCGTGCCTGCGCATCGAAGAAAATGGCCAGACCACCTGGATGTACGAATCCAAGGTGATCATCGACTACCTGAACCAGCGGTTCTCGGCGGCCTGAAGCCCCCATCGGACGGGCGGCCGCGGATCAGTTGCAGGCCCCCGAGGCACAGGGCCTGGGCACCCAGCACCCGTGAGCGGGTCAGGTCGTCATGCAGGACACCCCGGCCAAGCCCCATTCAAGGCCCGAGCATTGACCGCTGCGTCATGCCCCATCGGCGCCCGGCTCCCAGGCAAAGCTGCAGGTATCACCCTTGAACAGCTGCCGAAGAGAGTCGACACCCCGTCCAGCAGGCAACGATGCGCAAAAGCACTGAACCGGCACAAAGCCGGTTCAGCGAGCGTCAACCACCTTGCTCAGTCAAACATCGCCACATGCCGCGGATGGCTTTGGACCCGCTGAATCCACGCCTGGATGCCCGGGTAGCGGGCCAGGTCAAAACCACCTTCATGGGCCACATGGGTGTAGGCAAACAGTGCGATGTCAGCAATGGAATAGTGCTCGCCCACCAGGTAAGGCGTGCGGCTCAGTTGCTTTTCCATCACCTCCAATGCCTTGTAGCCGCGCTTGTGCAACTTCAGGTATTCCTCGCGACGCTCCTCGGGCAAGCCCTCGTACTGCTGGATGAAGCGCGCCACGGCAATATAGGGCTCATGGCTGTACTGCTCGAAGAACTGCCATTGCAAGACCTGGGTGCGCAGGCGCGGCTCGCTGGGCAGGAACTCGCTGCCATCGGCAAGGAAGTTGAGAATCGCATTGGACTCCCACAGGCATGTACCGTCCTCAAGCTCCAGCACCGGGATCTTGCCGTTGGGGTTCTTCGCCAGGAAGGCTTCGGTCTGGGTATCGCCCCCGAGAATATCCACCGCCTGCCATTGGTAGGGCAGCCCCAGAAGATTGAGCATCAGTTTGATCTTGTAGCAATTGCCCGAACGGTAATCACCGTAAACCTTATACATGGCCTTCCCCTCAGGCTGCCTGTGCAGCCTGTGCTTGACGTATCACGGTGGCCAGCCGCTTGAGGCCTTCGTCCAACCGGGCTGGATCGATATGGCTGAAATTCAGCCGCAAATGGCCGAGGTTGCGCTCAGGCTCGCTAAAGAAGGGCTCACCGGGCATGAACGTCACGTCCTGTGCCAACGCTGAATCAAGCAAGGTGCGGGTGTCCAGCGGTTGTTTCAAGCTCAACCAGAAAAACAGCCCGCCCTGGGGCACCTGCCATTGCGCCAGATCACTGAAATGGGTTTCCAGGGCCGCCTGGAAGGCATCGCGGCGCTGGCGATAGAAGCCGCGCAGCTCATGCAGATGCTGCTGGTATTGCGCGGTGCCGATCCACTGCATGGCCTGCCACTGGCCGACGCGGTTGGTGTGCAGGTCCGCGGACTGTTTCAGTCGCAGCAGATGCGGGAACAGGTCCTGGCTGGCGATCAGGTAGCCAACCCGCAGTCCGGGCAGCAGGGTTTTCGACACGGTACCGGTGTAGATCCAACTGGCCTTCTGCAAACGACTGACGATAGGCGTGGCGCTGCCGCCATCGAAGGACAGTTCGCGGTACGGCTCATCTTCGATCAGGGTCACGCCGAACTCGTCCAGCAAGGACGCCACGGCATCACGCTTGGCTTCGCTGTAGCGCACTGCCGAGGGATTCTGAAAGGTCGGGATCAGGTAGATGAAGGCCGGCCGATGCTGCTCCAGGCGTGCACGCAGCCGGGTCAGGTCCGGACCGTCGGCCTCCAGCGGCACGCTCAGGCAGGCGGCGCCGAACAACTGGAAGATCTGCAGGGCGGCCAGATAGGTCGGTGCCTCCAGCAGCACCTCGGTACCGGGGTCGATGAACAGCTTGGCCGCCAGATCCAGGGTCTGCTGCGAGCCGCTGACCACCAGCACCTGGCTGGCGCTGCAGGGCACACCCAGCTGGCGAGCCTGTTCTGCCAGGGCTTCACGCAGTTGCGGCTCTCCTTCGCTCATGCCGTACTGCCCCATGGACAGGGGCATGTCCTGCCACTGCACCGGAGGCAGCATCACTTCGGCAGGCAGCCCCCCGGCGAACGACATCACTTCCGGGCGCTGGGCCGCGGCGAGAATTTCACGGATCAGGGAGCTTTTAAGGCGCGATACACGTTCGGAGAAAGCCATGGGGACCACCGCTAGCGAAGGCTGAGGGAAATACGTCAAACTACTTGACCGAAATTACGCCGCCCCGAGCAGATACGTCAATATGCTTGACCTTAAAAACCAGAACTCGCAACAAGCCGCCATGGAAGCCTTCTTCTTCGGCTACCAGGCGTTTACCGCCAAGGCCGACGAGATGCTCGAGCGCCGCGGCTTGAGCCGGGTGCATCAGCGCATCGTGTTTTTCATCGCCCGCTATCCCGGGCTCAGCGTCAAGGAGCTGCTGAACCTGCTGGGGGTGAGCAAGCAGGCGCTGAACACACCCTTGCGCCAGTTGCTGGAGATGCACCTGGTGGAAAGCCTCGCGCCAGAGAGTGACAAGCGCAAACGCCTGCTGGAACTGACGGCCGATGGCGTGCGCTTCGAACAGTCCCTGCGCCGGGAGCAGGTCAAGCTGCTGCAACGGGCCTTCGCCGACGCAGGTGAGGACGCGGTCAATGGCTGGCTCGCGGTGAATCAAGCCCTCGCGGGGAAAAACGCCGACCAGTAGCGTGTGGCAGCTGCAATTCGGTGCCCTGATCCACCCCGCCTCCTTTGCTCCCTCCCTATGGCACGTCTGACCTCAGCGCGAACGCCGATATAGCCACGCCAGCAGATTTTTCGCACACAGCACTAAAAACATTATTTGCTTTCTTTGTATACAAAAGCATAATCGCCCGTGTGATTTCTTGACCTATAGGTCAACAAAGCCGCAAGCCTTACCTGCCTCAAAGAGCCGCTGCCCACCCTCGCGTGTCCGGTTCTGGAAAAAACAATAAAACTCTTGAGGAGTACTCGCTGTGGAAAGCCGAAAATCCGAAGCCTCGTCGCTAGACCTCTCGCCCTCGCTGAACAGCGGCTGGCTGGAGCGCATCTTCAAACTCAGGTTACATGGCACCACGGTGAAAACCGAATTGATTGCCGGTCTGACCACATTCATCACCATGGCCTACATCATCTTCGTCAATCCCAACATCATGGCTGATGCCGGTATCGACCATGGCGCAGCCTTTGTCGCCACATGCATCGCCGCCGCCTTGGGTTGCCTGCTGATGGGCCTGTATGCCAACTGGCCGGTGGGGCTGGCGCCGGGCATGGGGCTCAACGCGTTCTTCACCTACACCGTGGTCGGCACCATGGGCTACAGCTGGGAAACCGCTCTCGGCGCGGTGTTCGTCTCCGGCGTGTTGTTCATGTTCCTGACTCTGTCGCGGGTGCGGGAATGGCTGCTCAACAGCATCCCGGTAAGCCTGCGTTTCGCCATGGGGGCCGGGGTCGGGCTGTTTCTCGGCCTGATCGGCCTGAAAACCGCCGGCATCGTCGTCGACAGCCCGGCCACCCTGATCAAGCTCGGTTCCCTGCGTGAACCCGGCCCGCTGCTGGCGGCGATCTGTTTTCTGATGATTGCCGTGCTCAGCTACCACCGGGTGTTCGGCGCAATCCTGATCAGCATCATTGCCGTGACCCTAGCCGGCTGGGGCCTGGACCTGGTGCATTACAACGGCATCCTGTCGACCCCGCCGAGCCTGGCGCCGACCTGGATGGCCATGGACCTTGCCGGAGTGTTCAACGTCAGCATGATCAGCGTGGTGCTGGCCTTCCTCTTCGTGCACATGTTCGACACGGCCGGCACCCTGATGGGCGTGGCCCAGCGCGCCGGCCTGGTCAACGCCGACGGCAAGATCGAGAACCTGTCACGGGCGCTCAAGGCCGACAGTGCCTCCAGCGTGTTCGGCGCGGTGGTGGGCGTGCCACCGGTGACCAGCTACGTGGAAAGCGCCGCGGGCGTCGCCGCAGGTGGTCGCACCGGGCTGACCGCCGTCACCGTGGGTGTGCTGTTCATTGCCGCGATGTTCTTCGCCCCGCTGGCTGGCATGATTCCCGCCTATGCCACCGCCGGCGCACTGATCTACGTGGCCATGCTGATGATGGGCGGCATGGCCCATATCAACTGGGACGAAGCCACCGACAGCATTCCGGCCATCGTCACGGCAATCATGATGCCGCTGACCTTTTCCGTTGCCGACGGCATTGCCCTGGGCTTCATCACCTACGTGGTGCTCAAGGCCGGTACGGGCAAGTACAAGGAAATCTCCATCAGCCTGTATGTGCTGTGCGCGATCTTCATCGCCAAGTTCATCTTCCTGTAAGCCTCTTCGCAGCAAACGCCCCATCCCTCGCGGATGGGGCTTTTTCCTGCAACGCTGCAGATAGCCCCGGCCGCGTCTTCCTTCTTGAGCAGCCTGGCTCCAGCCACTCGCCCTCCCCCCACGCAAGCCGCACCGATAACGCCCCGGCCCGCACTGCCCGGGTGCATACCCCTCAACACTCGAGCCACTGTCGCAGCCCAGGCTCGCGCCGCCAGGGACAGTTGGTGCCAGGTGGCGGGCTTTTCTCCAGGCATAAAAAAGCCCGCAGTGTGAGCGGGCAAAGACCAAAGAAGCTATTTGCGCAGGATTCTTGGGGGAACGTCCTAGCTTCCTCTGTAGGTCGAATAGCTGTAGGGCGAAATCAACAGCGGCACGTGGTAATGATCCTGCTCGGCGCTGATGCCGAAACGCAGCACCACCACATCGAGGAAGGCCGGCTGCGGCAGCTGCACGCCACGGGCACGGTAGTAGTCACCGGCATGGAAATGCAGCTGGTACACACCGGAACGATAGTCATCGCCCTGCAGCAGCGGCGCATCGCAACGGCCATCGCTGTTGGTCAGGGTACTGGCGACCAGTTCCAGCTGTGCTCCCTCGACCCGATACAGCTCGACCTTGATAGCGCTGCCAGGGCAGCCATGTGCGGCATCCAACACGTGTGTAGTCAAACGTCCCATTGATTCCGCGGACCTGTCGCGACTCAAGCGTTCAGGCCTCGCGCCTCCCGGAGTCAGTGATTGATAGGGCAATGCAGCGATTCGATGGATGAAAGGCTGCGTCAAGAGCACGATTAAGACACTTTTCAAAAAAATTGTACACAATAATAATCACAATTATTCTGCCGACTTCAGGGCTCCCCATCCATCGGCGAATTAAGCCCAACCCCATGGCACCAGACGACTTGCCATTCATTAGCTGACCATCCGGGCAAGTTTCTTGCAGGTGCGACATATAGTGACAAAAGGAGAAAAATGCAAAAAAACGGGCTTACAAAGTGAATATAAAGTTGTATACAATCATTCCATCGCAGTGACGCTCACCTGGCGCTCCAGCTTCCAGGTCCCGCCACGCCACCGTTATCACGAATAAGAAGGAAGACTGCAGTGAGCGCTGACTACCCTCGTGACCTGATCGGTTACGGCTCCAACCCTCCTCACCCTCACTGGCCTGGCAATGCCCGCGTCGCACTGTCCTTCGTGCTCAATTACGAAGAAGGCGGCGAGCGCAACATCCTTCACGGCGACAAGGAATCGGAAGCCTTCCTGTCGGAAATGGTCTCGGCGCAGCCACTGCAGGGCGAGCGCAACATGAGCATGGAATCGCTGTACGAATATGGCAGCCGTGCCGGTGTCTGGCGAATCCTCAAGCTGTTCAAGGAATTCGACATTCCGCTGACCATCTTCGCCGTGGCCATGGCAGCCCAACGCCATCCGGACGTGATCCGCGCCATGGTCGAGGCGGGCCACGAAATCTGCAGCCACGGCTACCGCTGGATCGACTACCAGTACATGGACGAGGCCCAGGAGCGCGAGCACATGCTCGAAGCGATCCGCATCCTCACCGAAATCACCGGTGAACGCCCCCTGGGCTGGTACACCGGCCGCACTGGCCCGAACACCCGGCGCCTGGTGATGGAGGAAGGCGGCTTCCTCTATGACTGCGACACCTACGACGACGACCTGCCCTACTGGGAACCCAACAACCCCACCGGCAAGGCGCACCTGGTGATCCCCTACACCCTGGACACCAACGACATGCGCTTCACCCAGGTGCAGGGTTTCAACAAGGGCGACGACTTCTTCCAGTACCTCAAGGATGCCTTCGATGTGCTCTACGCCGAAGGCGCCGAGGCACCGAAAATGCTTTCCATCGGCCTGCACTGCCGCTTGATCGGCCGCCCGGCCCGCCTGGCTGCACTCAAGCGCTTCATCGAGTACGTCAAGGGTCACGAGCAGGTCTGGTTCACCCGTCGGGTCGATATCGCCCGCCACTGGCAACACACCCATCCGTACCAGGGAGCAGCCAAATGACTGCATTCCAGAGCCTCAAGCCCTCGACCCTGAGCCGCGACGCCTTTGTCAAAGCCTTCGCCGACATCTACGAGCATTCGCCCTGGGTGGCTGAAAAGGCCTACGACCTGGGCCTGGATGCCTCCGTCGACCAGATCGAAACCCTGCACCAGCGCATGAGCGATATCCTGCTCAGCGCCGATCACGCCAGCCAGTTGGCCCTGATCAACGCTCACCCGGACCTGGCCGGCAAAGCTGCCGTCCAGGGCGAACTGACCGAGGCCAGTACCAACGAACAGGCCGGTGCCGGCATTCATCAATGCACCGCCGAAGAGTTCCAGCGCTTCACCGAACTGAACGATGCCTACAAGGCCAAGTTCAAGTTTCCCTTCATCATGGCGGTGAAGGGCAGCAATCGACATCAGATCCTGGCCGCCTTCGAAACCCGCATCCACAACTCGGTAGACACCGAGTTCAAGTGCGCGCTGGCGGAAATCAACAAGATCGCCCTGTTTCGCTTGCAGACTCTGTAGCGAGCCTGGCCCGAGAACCCCGGTGAGAGCCGGAGTTCCCAGGGCCTTGTAAGCACACCCAGCCACTGAGCAAGGCAGATAAGAATAATGAGAACTTACGCCGCCGCCCCCCAGCACTTCGTCAACATGGCCGAAGTCCGCCCGGACCACTGCAGCGTCTCGGCCGTCGCTGAAATCGTTACCGACGCTTGCCGCCTGGATGCGCCGCGCTCGATCAGACGTGCGGGTAGCGACCACTGGTTCCTCTGCAAATCCCTTCTGTCATCGGCCAGGCCCCAAGGCACTCTGCAACGCGCGCCGGCGTCCGGTCGTCAGCAGAATGCTGGCAGTCACCCGCTGACTAACGGCCACGCTTCCCCGTGATATCGAACATCCAGGCCCCGGCCCGCCGGGTTCCTGCACACTCCTGCGCGCCGTGACGTGCGGGATCAATGACGAACCTGAGAATTTAAGAAGAACAGCATGCGCACATTAGTGATTGAGCCCCTGACCAAAGAAGCCTTCGCCCCTTTCGGTGACGTGATCGAAACCGACGGCAGCGACCACTTCATGATCAACAACGGTTCGACCATGCGCTTTCACAAACTGGCGACGGTGGAAACCGCCACGCCAGAAGACAAGGCGATCATCAGCATCTTCCGCGCCGACGCTCAGGACATGCCGCTGACCGTCCGCATGCTGGAACGCCATCCGCTGGGCAGCCAGGCTTTCATCCCGCTGCTCGGCCACCCCTTTCTGATCGTGGTCGCGCCCATTGGCGATGCACCTGTATCAGGCTTGGTCCGCGCCTTTGTCAGTAATGGCAGGCAGGGCATCAATTACCATCGCGGCGTCTGGCACCACCCGGTGCTGACGATCGAAAAGCGGGATGACTTCCTGGTGGTTGATCGCAGTGGCACTGGCAATAACTGCGATGAGCATTTCTTCAAAGAGGATGAGTGTTTGATCCTCGCCCCCCACCAATAAGAGAAGGTCTGATCACTCGACGACAGAGTGACAGGCGAGAGGTAAAGACTGTGGAAGCACATCTGTTGGAATGGCTCAATCTGAGCGTGCGTTGGATACACATGATCACTGGCGTGGCCTGGATCGGCGCGTCGTTCTACTTCGTCTGGCTGGAGAACAACCTCAACCGCGTCAATCCCAAGGACGGCCTGTCCGGCGACCTCTGGGCGATTCACGGCGGTGGTATCTACCACCTGGAGAAATACAAGCTGGCCCCCCCTTCCATGCCGGAGAACCTGCACTGGTTCAAGTGGGAAGCCTACTTCACCTGGATGTCGGGGATTGCCCTGCTGTGCCTGGTGTTCTACTTCAACCCGATGCTCTACCTGGTTGCTCCCGGCAGCGGCCTGAGCGGCCCTGAAGCGGTAGCCATCGGCATCGGTGCGCTGATCGCCGGCTGGTTCGTCTACGACTTCCTCTGCGACTCGCCGCTGGGCAAGAAACCCGCCCTGCTGGGTTTCATTCTGTTCGTCCTGCTGATCGCTGCGGCCTATGGCTTCAGCAAGGTGTTCAGTGGTCGTGGGGCCTACCTGCACGTCGGCGCCATCATCGGCACCATCATGGTGGGCAACGTGTTCCGCATCATCATGCCGGCGCAACGTGCGCTGGTGGCGGCCATCGCGGAAAACCGCACCCCGGACCCGACCCTGCCGGCCAAGGGCCTGCTGCGTTCGCGTCACAACAACTACTTCACCCTGCCGGTGCTGTTCATCATGATCAGCAACCACTTCCCGAGCACCTACGGCAGCCAGTACAACTGGTTGATCCTGGCCGGGATCGCGGTGCTGGCGGTGTTGGTCCGTCATTACTTCAACACCCGTCATGACAGCCACAAGTTCGCCTGGACCCTGCCCGTCGCGGCACTGGGCATGATCTGCCTGGCCTACGTCACCGGTCCGACGCCCACCCCGAGCACCCCGGAAGTGGCCAAGGCTCCCGCTCAGATCGAGTACCAGCCCCAGCCGGAAACGGCCCTGGGCGGCAAGCCGGCATCCTCGCAGGCACCGGCGGCACCGGCAGCCCCTGCGGCACCGGCAAGCGCACCGGCACAGGCATCCACCGCCGGCGCGTCCTTCGACAAGGTACACAGCGTGATCCAGGAACGCTGCGCGGTTTGCCACTCGGCCAAACCCACCAGCTCGCTGTTCAGCGCGGCACCGGCCGGGGTGATGTTCGATACGCCCGAGCAGATCCGTCTGCAGGCTGCTCGCATCCAGGCCCAGGCTGTCGCCAGCCAGATCATGCCGCTGGGCAACATCACCCAGATGACCCAGCAGGAACGTGACCTGATCGGTGCCTGGATTGCCCAGGGAGCCCAGGTCAACTGACCACTGGCCGCTGACCGGCTGCCTTGCGAGCAAGCTCGCTTCTACAGGACTGCATTGGCACTGTAGAAGCGGGCTTGCTCGCCATCAGCCCCGAAGATTCGCCCGATGTAGAAGCTGCAGGCAGCCATACGGCTGTTAAATCACAAGAATAAAAAAGATCCGAGGTGTTGCATGTCCGAGTCATCCGAACAGTGCGTCCCCGATGCGCCAGCCATTCAGCGCTTGCCCCTATTGCAACTGATCCTGGTCGGTCTGCAACACGTTCTGCTGATGTATGGCGGTGCAATTGCGGTACCGCTGATCATCGGACAGGCCGCAGGCCTGAGTCGTGAGGAAATCGCCTTCCTGATCAATGCCGACCTGCTGGTAGCCGGTGTCGCCACCATCGTCCAGTCGATGGGCATCGGCCCCATGGGCATTCGCATGCCAGTGATGATGGGCGCCAGTTTCGCGGCGGTCGGCAGCATGGTCGCCATGGCTGGCATGCCCGGCATCGGCATGCCCGGGATCTTCGGCGCCACCATCGCTGCCGGCTTCTTCGGCATGGTGATCGCGCCATTCATGTCCAAGGTGGTGCGTTTCTTCCCGCCCTTGGTCACCGGCACGGTGATCACCTCGATCGGGCTGTCACTGTTTCCCGTAGCCGTGAACTGGGCCGGCGGCGGCAGCAACGTCGCTCAGTTCGGCTCCCCCATCTACCTGAGCATCGCCGCTCTGGTACTGGGCACCATTCTGTTGATCCACCGCTTCATGCGCGGCTTCTGGGTCAATATCTCGGTGTTGATCGGCATGGGCCTGGGCTACCTGCTGTGCGGCCTGATCGGCATGGTCGATCTGAGCGGCATGGCTCAAGCGCCCTGGCTGCAGATCGTCACGCCGCTGCATTTCGGCATGCCGGAGTTTCACCTGGCGCCGATTCTTTCCATGTGCCTGGTGGTGGTGATCATCTTTGTCGAGTCCACCGGGATGTTCCTTGCCCTGGGCAAGATCACCGGCCAGGAGGTTACCCCACGGATGCTGCGGCGTGGCCTGTTGTGTGATGCCGGCGCCTCGTTCGTGGCCGGCTTCTTCAACACCTTCACCCACTCCTCCTTCGCCCAGAACATCGGCCTGGTGCAGATGACCGGCGTGCGCTGCCGTTCGGTGACCATGGTGGCCGGTGGCCTGCTGATCGTCCTCAGCCTGCTGCCCAAGGCCGCGTTCCTGGTTGCCTCGATCCCGGCCGCCGTGCTCGGCGGCGCAGCGATCGCGATGTTCGGCATGGTCGCCGCCACCGGCATCAAGATCCTCCAGGAAGCCGACATTGCCGACCGTCGCAACCAGTTGCTGGTAGCCGTCAGCATCGGCATGGGCCTGATCCCGGTGGTACGCCCCGAGTTCTTCGCTCACCTGCCACTGTGGATGAGCCCGATCACCCATAGCGGCATCGCCATGGCGACCCTCAGTGCCCTGCTGCTGAACCTGCTGTTCAACATTCTCGGCGGTGCCGAGCGCGCCTCCAACAACGCACGCCACGCGCATCAGCATTGAAGCCTGACCCGGGCGCCGCTGCGACGCCCGGGTCAGTGCCGTACCACTGACATCAGGTCGCGTCCCCATGACCGGGGCCGACGGCTACACGCTGCGCCTTGAAAATAAAAATAAACAGGGAGCAACAACCATGCAGCCAACCCAGGCTTGCTTACCCACGGGTGCCCCAGCGGTGCCTGTCAATTCCTTGCGCGACGACGCTCTGCAGTCGCTGCGCACGCCTGACTGCCCTCTGCGGATGCCAGGCTGAGATGTTCGCCCCTCCTGCCCCAAAGTTGCTTCACGTGCTCTATTGCAGAGCACTTGAGCCCCGCCGTGGGAGCCAGTATTCTCCGCGGCCGCGTAAATCTGGTCTAAAAAAAAGCCCGGATGAAAAACCTGACCTGAAAGCCAACTTATCCCGGCTCAGGCAGCTACCAAGGCGCACGAAATTACGGCTGAAAAACTCTCGTTCGACTGTATCAACACAGCCGAACGGGAGTTTTTTGCTTTTTTCCGCCTTGGCTCAGCTCTTGCTAACAGCAACAAAGCTGACCGATCGGATGGTTTTTACAGCAATGAAAAAGGCGCCAAACCAGAGCGCCGAGCCAAAAAACAACGTGGAAACACCAATTTTGGGAGCAACCGAATGAAACCGATGTGCAAAAGCCTGATGCTGGCCACCACCCTGCTCGCCGGGGGGCAGGCCGTGGCAGGTGACCTGCTGCTATGGCAGAACAACAGCCTGACTTACCTGTACGGCAAGAACTTCGAAGTTAACCCGCAGATCCAGCAGACGGTCACCTTCGAACATGCCGACGCCTGGAAGTTCGGCGACAACTTCTTCTTCCTCGACCGGATCTTCTACAACGGCAAGGAAGACGGCAACGTCGGACCCGATACCTACTACGGCGAGTTCACTCCGCGCCTGTCCCTGGGCAAGATCCTCGATCAGAAGCTCGAGTTCGGTCCGATCAAGGATGTGCTCCTGGCCATGACCTATGAGTTCGGCGAAGGCGACAACGAGTCCTACCTGATCGGCCCGGGCTTCGACCTGGCCATTCCCGGGTTCGACTACTTCCAGTTGAACTTCTACCAGCGCCACACCGAAGGCAGCCGCCCGGGCGACAACGTCTGGCAGATCACCCCGGTCTGGTCCTACACCATTCCCGTGGGCCGCTCGGACATTCTCATCGACGGCTACATGGACTGGGTCGTGGACAACGACCAGAACGCCAAGGGCACCTACCACGCCAACCTGCACTTCAACCCGCAAGTCAAATACGACCTGGGCAAGGCACTGAACTGGGGCGCCAAGCAGTTGTATGTCGGTTTCGAATACGACTACTGGAAGAACAAGTACGGCATCCAGGACTCCCGCAACTTCGAGACCAACCAGGACACCGCGAGCCTGCTGGTCAAGTACCACTTCTGATAGCGGCGTGACTCAACCTGCTCTCATCCCTTGATGGGAGCAGGCTGGCTTCTCAAGCGGATGTGGCAACCGCCATCCATCAGCCAAGACGCACGCTCGGATCCCTCCAGAACGCTGGATCAGCACTTTTGAGCCGCTCCACCGCATTGTGGATATGGCTCAGTGCCGCCTGCCGTGCGCCCTCGACATCCCGCGCCGCGATCGCCGTATAGACCGCGAAATGCTCGTCGTGCACCAAACGCGTCAGGTCCCGTCGACGCTCTTCATTGGAGCGGGTGATGCGGATCGCCTCCTTGATGAATTGCGCAATGAACTCATGCAGGGACGGGTACAAAGGGTTGCCCGTGGCCTGGGATATCGACAAGTGAAAAGCCAGGTCCTGCTCCACGCCATCCTGGCCCGCCTGCTCGGCCACCTCGATGGCCTGCAACGCCTGGTGGATTGCCTGCAACTGCTCCGCGGTATGCCGCTGAGCTGCCAGCGCCGCCGCCTCGCCTTCAATACCGCGGCGCAGTTCGGTCACCCTGAGCACCGCCTCGATCGATCCTCGCACGTCCAGGTCGATGGTGAACGCCTTGATATGCGCGCCCTCGCAGACCACGGTGCCGCTGCCCTGGCGCACTTCCACCAGACCGGCGGATTTCAGGCGCGATACCGCCTCGCGGATAACCGTGCGGCTGACCCCAAAACGCTCGGACAGCACAGGTTCGGTAGGCAGCCGTGAACCCGGCAGGGCTTCGCCGCTGGCGATGTGGGCCTTGAGTGCCGCCGTCACCTGATCCGCCAGCGTGCCCTTGGCCGAATCCTTGAGCGACGTCAGCGAATCAACGGCGCGGGAAGTGTTATCTGGCTTGGACATGGGTATCCCTGTATTCAAATCGGCTAACGGTACTGTATTTCAGGCACGCCGTCCCGTTCACCGTCCGGCCATTGAATTCGTATGATGTATTATGATATCTAAGACACCTCAGCGAGTCCGATAAAAACAAAACCACCCAAATACAAGAAACAAGGATGGGTAAAGGCATGTCTGAATCACTGTCGCAAACTGCTGCCCCTAGTACCGCTGCCTCGTTCGAGGATCAGGCCTACCGCAAAGTCGCCTGGCGAATCCTGCCGCTGTTGCTGCTGTGCTACCTGGTGGCCTACCTGGACCGGGTAAACGTCGGCTTCGCCAAATTGCAGATGTCCGAGGACCTGCAGTTTTCCGAGGCGGTCTATGGCCTGGGCGCCGGGATCTTCTTCATTGCCTACTTCCTGGTGGAGATCCCCAGCAACCTGATGCTGCATCGGGTCGGCGCACGCCTGTGGATCGCCCGCATCATGATCAGCTGGGGCATCATTTCCTCGTGCATGGCCTTCGTCAGCACCCCCACGTCGTTCTATGTCATGCGGTTCTTGCTGGGCATCGCCGAAGCCGGGTTCTACCCGGGGGTGATTCTCTACCTGTCCTACTGGTTCCCCTCCCACCGCCGCGGCAAGATGTACGCCCTGTTCGCCACGGCTGTACCGCTCTCGGGGTTGATCGGCGCGCCCCTGTCCGGCTGGATCATGAGCGCCCTCAACGGCCACCATGGGTTCGCCGGCTGGCAGTGGATGTTCTTCCTCGAAGGCTTGCCATCGGTTCTGGTCGGCGGCCTGGTGATCTATTGCCTCAGCGACCGCATCGCCGATGCCCGCTGGCTGACCCGCGATGAGAAGAGCCTGCTGCAGACCCGGATCGATGCCGAGGCCGACAGCCACCAGGTGCATGGCATCCGCCAGGTGTTTGGACAGCCACGGATCTGGCTGCTGACCGCGATCTACTTCTGCATGATCGCCGGCTTCTACACCGTCGGTTTCTGGCTGCCGTCACTGATTCGTCAGGCGGGGGTCAGCGACGTCTTCGAAGTCGGCATGCTCACCGCCATTCCCTATGCTGCCGCGGCCTTGACCATGGTGCTGATATCCCGCAGCGCCGACCGCCTGCGCGAACGTCGCTGGCACCTGGCACTGACCGCGGTGCTTGGCGGCATCGGCCTGATGGTATCGGCCACCTGGAGCGACAATTTCACCGTGTCGATGATCGGTCTGACCCTCGGCGCCATGGGCGCCTTCAGCACCCTGCCCCTGTTCTGGAGCCTGCCAACGGCCTTCCTCGGCGGCACGGCAGCGGCGGCCGGCATCGCCCTGATCAATTCCTGGGGCAACCTCGCCGGTTTCGTTTCGCCGTACCTGATGGGTTTTCTCAAAGACCTGACCCAGAGCACCACCATCGGCATGTACGTCATGGCCAGCGCGCTGTTCATCGGCGCCCTGCTGGTCTTCAAGATTCCCGGAAAACTCGTCAATCGCTGAATAGCTGGAGTCACTCATGAATATTCTTGTCACCGGCGCGGCCGGCTTTCTCGGACGGCGCTTGATCGAAGCCCTGCTGCAACTCGGCTCCCTGACCGATCGTCATGGCCAATTGCGCCCCATCAGCCGGATCATTGCATTCGATCGGGAACCATTGCAGGGCATGGATGACCCCAGGGTTCAGGTCAAGGGCGGGGACATCACCGACGATCAGGTGCTGGCCAGCCTGATCGATGCCGACACCGACAGCATCTTTCACCTGGCCGCAGTGGTCTCCAGCCAGGCAGAAGGCGATTTTGAACTGGGCATGCGCGTCAACTTCAGTGCGACCCAACGCCTGCTGGAACAGGTTCGCCTGCTGGGCACTTGCCCAAAATGGGTGATGACCAGCTCCGTTGCCGTGTTCGGCGGGGCACTGCCGGACACCGTCGACGATGATCAGGTCTGGGCGCCACAGAGCTCCTACGGCACCCAGAAAGCCATGAACGACCTGCTGCTCGCCGACTACAGCCGTCGTGGCTTCGTCGACGGGCGCAGCCTGCGCATGCCGACCATCGTGGTGCGCCCGGGCAAGCCGAACCTGGCGGCCTCCAGCTTTGCCAGCGGCATCATCCGCGAGCCGCTCAATGGCCAGGCCAGCGTCTGCCCGGTTGCCCTGGACACCCGGCTGTGGCTGATGTCCCCCGCCCAGGCCATTGCCAACCTGATCCATGGCCATGAGCTGGCCGGGGAACGCCTGGGCAAGGGCCGAGTGATCAACTTGCCCGGCCTGTCGCTGACGGTCGAGCAGATGATCGACGCCCTGCGAGAAGTGGCTGGCGACGAGGTGGCACAACGTATCCAGATGCGCCCGGACCCAGCCATCGAGCGCATCGTCGGTTCCTGGCCAGGGTCCTTCAGTGCGCCATACGCCCAGGCCTTGGGTTTTACCGCCGACAAGGAATTTGTCAGCGTGATCCGGCAGTTCATCCAGGACTATCCGCCACGCTGAGCCAGCCCTCGAGACCGTCGGGCCCACCCCACGGGCCCGTACGAATCATCTTGAAATTCGATAGGAACCCTGAATATTTTGCACCCATCGATCAAGCTCGCCGGCATAGCATGGCGCTCATTCCCACTTGATCAGGCGTTACTCCATGACTCAACTACGCAAAGTGCTCAGTGTCCATAGCGGCCAACCTGCCTCCGACGGTGCCGGGGTGAAATTGACCCGGGTCTTCGGCGGCCAGGGCGTCGAACGTTTCGACCCTTTTCTGATGCTCGACGAGTTCGGCTCGCAGAACCCCGACGACTACATCGCCGGCTTCCCGCCCCACCCACACCGTGGCTTCGAGACCGTGACCTACATGCTCGAAGGACGCATGCGCCATGAAGACCACCTGGGCAACGTCGGCCTGCTGCAGGGCGGCGGCGTGCAGTGGATGACGGCCGCCAAAGGCATCATCCACAGCGAGATGCCGGAGCAGGAGGAAGGCGTCATGCGGGGCTTCCAGCTGTGGTTGAACCTGCCGGCCAAGCACAAGCTCGACCCTGCCAGCTACCGGGACATCCAGCCCCAGGACATCCCGCGTCTGACTACGGCCGCGGGCATCGAGGTGGTGGTGATCGCCGGGCATTTCGATGATGGCCAGCACCAGCAGAGCGGCGCCGTACAGCGCCCCGACACTGAACCGCAGTATTTCGACCTGCACCTGCCCGCCGGTACTGCAATCAGCCCACGCCTGCCAACAGGGCACCGGGCCCTGCTGTACGTCTACGAAGGCGCCGTCGAGCTGCCCGGTCATCCACAGAGCGTGGCCAGCAGCCGGCTGGTGCGCTTGTCCGATGAAGGCGAGATCCGGTTGAGCAGCCAGGACGGTGCCCGGGTCCTGTTGATCGCGGGCAAGCCATTGGCCGAGCCGGTGGTGCAGTACGGGCCCTTCGTGATGAACACCCGGGAAGAGATCGAACAGGCACTGCGGGACTTTCGGGATGACAAGCTGACCGCGTGAGCAGTGGTCGCCAGCCTTCCTGGGGCGATTCACACCTGCAGATCGGTGCGGATCGGCCCGGGAAACCTGTCAGGCCGGCTCCAGACGCTCGCGCAACCCCAGGAACAGGGCCAGTTCCTCGCTCTTGGCCAGCGCATCACTGCGCCCCAGTTCGATCAGCTCACTGCAGTACGCAGCTTCGAAGAGCAAATAACTCAAGACTCCGGCACCGCTGGTACGGGTTGCACCCGGCCCTCGCAGGAACAGCCGCAAGGCCGCCGGCAGTTCCTGGCGATGGCGGGCCGCGATCTCGTCAATCGGCTGGCTCGGAGCAATCACCAGCACCTCCACCGGGGCGATCCCCAGACGTCGATCCGCCGCGCTGTCGGGCAACAGCCGGCTGAAATGATTGAGGCGCTCCAGCAACTCGATATCGCTTTCCAGGCTGTCGATGAAAGTACTGTTGAGCATGTGCCCACCGATCTGCGCCAGGGTCGGTTCCTGCCCGGTATAAGCCCGCAGCATCGCATTGTCCGGATCGGTGCCCCGTGGGTTGCCACTGACCCCTACCACCAGCACCCGGCTGGCCCCCAGGTGCAAGGCCGGGCTGATGGGCGCGGACTGGCGCACCGCGCCGTCGCCAAAGTACTCCTGATCGAGCTTCACCGGCGCGAACAGCAGCGGGATCGCCGCGCTGGCCAGCAAGTGGTCGACCGTCAGGTGCGTGGGAATGCCGATCCGTCGATGACGCAACCAGGGCTCGATCACCCCGCCCCCCTGATAGAAGGTCACCGCCTGGCCCGACTCATAGCCAAAGGCCGTTACCGCCACGGCGTGCAACTGCCCCTGGGAGATGGCCTCGTTGATGCCCGAGAGGTGCATGTGCTGGTTGAGCAACTCACGCAACGGCGAATTGTTGATCAGTGCCACCGGCACCTGGCCTCCCAGGCCCAGCAAGCTGTGACCGACAAAGCGGCTGGCCTGACGAATCACCCCGGGCCAGTCGCTGCGCATCACCTGGTCACTGCGAAAGCTGCGCCAGAATGCGGTGAGGCGCTGGATCGCCGCCGAAAAATCGGTGGCACCGCTGGCCAGGCTGACGGCATTGATAGCCCCGGCCGAGGTGCCGACGATCACCGGAAACGGGTTGCGTGCTCCTGGCCCCAACAGCTCGGCAATGGCCGCCAGCACGCCCACCTGATAGGCCGCCCGGGCCCCACCACCGGAAAGTATCAAACCCGTGACGGGTTGCTTCGCACTCATCACATCACTCCATCCGTGGCGCACTAGGGGCCGGTCGTCGATGCCTGGGGGTCAGCCGCGCTTCTTGTAGAGCTTGGGCTCGCCCGGAGGCCGGCTCTTGAAGCGCCGATGGGTCCAGAGGTACTGCTCGGGACACTCACGCAGCGCACTTTCCACCCATTGGTTGATCCGCAGGCAGTCCTGCTCTTCAGTGGCCCCTGGAAAATCCTTCAAGGGAGCATGGATCACCAGCCGGTACCCGCTGCCATCGGCCAGCCGCTCCTGGGTAAAGGGCACCACCAGCGCCTTGCCCAGACGAGCAAACTTGCTGGTGGCGGTGACCGTCGCGGCCTGGATGCCGAACAGCGGAACGAACAGGCTCTGCTTGGCGCCGTAGTCCTGGTCCGGTGCGTACCAGATCGCCCGTCCGGAGCGCAACAGCTTGAGCATGCCCCGCACGTCCTCGCGCTCCACGGCCAGGGAATCCAGGTTGTGCCGCTCGCGCCCCTGGCGCTGAATGAAGTCGAACAACGGATTCTTGTGCTCGCGGTACATGCCATCGATGGTGTGCTGCTGCCCCAGCAACGCCGCGCCGATCTCCAGGGTCGTGAAATGCAGGGCCATGAGAATCACCCCATGCCCTTCGCGCTGGGCCTGCTTGAGGTATTCCAGCCCCTCGATGTGGGCCAGGCGCGCCAGGCGCGGTTTGGACCACCACCAGCTCATCGCCATCTCGAAGAAGGCAATCCCGGTGGAAGCGAAGTTCTCCTTGAGCAGGCGCTTGCGCTGCGCAGGGGTTTTTTCCGGGAAACACAATTCCAGATTGCGCTTGGCAATCCGCCGACGCTCGCCGGCGACCCGGTACATCACGGCCCCCAGGGCACGGCCGATTTTCAGGAGTACGGGATAAGGCAGCTGGACGATCAGCCATAACACCCCAAGCCCCAGCCACAGCGGCCAGAAACGTGGAGACAAGAATGCAGCTCGAAAACGCGGGCGATCCATTACAGATTCCGGGACAGACAACAAGGTCGCGCATTCTACATCGGTTCGACCTGGCTTGCGGCCCGCGGGCGATCTCGTTATAAGTCTCGGCACTTTTAGTGACAAGCCGCCTTCTGCAGACCATGAGCCAAACCGAATCGCTAGACCAAGATCCTGTGTTCCAGTTAAAGGGCAGCATGCTCGCCATCACGGTGCTGGAACTGGCCCGCAACGACCTCGAAGGCCTCGATCGCCAACTGGCCGCGAAGGTCGCCCAGGCGCCGAACTTCTTCAGCAACGCCCCCTTGGTGCTGGCGCTGGACAAGCTGCCGGCGAGCGAAGGCTCGGTGGATCTGCCCGGACTGATGCGTGTCTGCCGCCAGCACGGCCTGCGCACCCTGGCCATTCGCGCCAGCCGCATTGAAGACATTGCCGCGGCAATTGCCGTCGACCTGCCGGTGCTGCCACCGTCCGGTGCCCGGGAACGGCCGCTCGACCCGCCGGAAAGCGAGGTCAAGAAAGCCCCGGAGAAACCACCGGAGCCCACGGTCAAGCCGACCCGAATCATCACTTCGCCAGTACGCGGCGGACAGCAGATCTATGCCCAGGGTGGCGATCTGGTAGTGGTGTCCTCGGTCAGCCCGGGTGCGGAACTTCTCGCCGATGGCAATATCCATGTATACGGCCCCATGCGTGGCCGGGCCCTGGCGGGCGTCAAGGGCGACACCAAGGCCCGAATTTTCTGCCAGCAATTGAGTGCCGAGCTGATCTCCATCGCCGGCCAGTACAAGGTCTCCGAAGACCTGCGACGCGACCCGTTGTGGGGCTCGGGAGTCCAGGTCAGCCTGTCGGGTGACGTGTTGAACATCACACGTCTTTAACGGATACTGCCGCATTTTCCAAGCATCTCTAAAACGTAGCGAAAACGGCTCAAACGAAGTAGGAAATTGGCAATCAGCAGCGTTTATCGAACATAAACCCTGCCGCTGACCGAGCTCCAGCCAAGGCTGTCCGACTGCAGTAGTTTTCAAGAGATGTTTTTCAGGGGCTAAAAGTCCTTTTTCCTTAGGGGTGAAACACCTTGGCCAAGATTCTCGTGGTTACATCCGGCAAGGGTGGTGTGGGTAAAACCACCACCAGCGCCGCTATCGGTACCGGCCTCGCTCTGCGTGGTCACAAAACAGTTATCGTCGACTTCGACGTCGGCCTGCGTAACCTCGACCTGATCATGGGCTGCGAGCGTCGCGTGGTGTATGACTTCGTCAATGTGGTGAACGGCGAAGCCAACCTGCAGCAAGCCCTGATCAAAGACAAGCGCCTGGAAAACCTCTACGTCCTGGCCGCCAGCCAGACCCGCGACAAAGACGCGCTGACGCTTGAAGGCGTGGAAAAGGTCCTGATGGAACTCAAGGAAACCTTCGAGTTCGTGGTCTGCGATTCCCCTGCCGGTATCGAGAAAGGCGCTCACCTGGCCATGTACTTCGCCGATGAGGCGATCGTCGTGACCAACCCTGAAGTATCGTCGGTGCGTGACTCCGACCGCATGCTCGGCCTGCTGGCCAGCAAGTCCCGTCGCGCCGAAAAAGGCGAAGATGCGATCAAGGAGCACCTGCTGCTCACCCGCTACAACCCGGAACGCGTCAGCAACGGCGAAATGCTCGGCGTCGAGGACGTCAAGGAAATTCTCGCAGTGACTTTGCTGGGCGTCATCCCGGAATCCCAGGCAGTGCTCAAGGCCTCCAACCAGGGCGTGCCGGTAATTCTCGACGACCAGAGTGATGCTGGCCAGGCCTACAGCGATGCGGTCGACCGCTTGCTGGGCAAAACCGTGGAACATCGGTTCCTTGATGTCGAGAAGAAGGGATTCTTCGAGCGCCTGTTTGGAGGTAGATAATGAATCTTTTTGACTTCTTTCGTGCCAGCAAAAAGGTCAGCACCGCGTCGGTAGCGAAAGAGCGTCTACAGATCATCGTGGCGCATGAACGCGGCCAGCGCAGCACCCCCGATTACTTGCCCGCCTTGCAGAAGGAACTGGTGGAAGTGATCCGCAAGTACGTCAATATCGGGTCCGACGACGTGCACGTCGCTCTGGAAAACCAGGGCAGCTGCTCGATCCTGGAACTCAATATCACCCTGCCTGATCGCTGATTGATCCGGTGGGAGCCACGGCGGCTCGCGGACCTCATGCATGCATCGAGGTCGGCGAGCCGCCGTTGGCGTTTGTTACGAGGCTGTTTTAATGCCGTTGTCGAATATCCACATCCTGCATCAGGACGCCGCCGTCCTGGTGGTGAACAAACCCACCCTGCTGCTCTCCGTCCCCGGTCGTGCCGATGACAACAAGGATTGCCTGATCACCCGCCTGCAGGAAAACGGCTATCCGGAAGCCCGCATTGTCCACCGCCTGGACTGGGAAACGTCCGGGATCATTCTCCTTGCCCGTGATGCCGATAGCCATCGCGAGCTGTCTCGACAGTTTCATGACCGGGAAACCGAAAAGGCCTACACCGCACTGTGCTGGGGCCAGCCGGAACTGGACAGCGGCAGCATCGATCTGCCCCTGCGCTACGACCCGCCCACCAAACCCCGACACGTGGTGGACCACGAATTCGGCAAACATGCCCTGACCTTCTGGCGTGTGCTGGAGCGCTGCGGCGACTGGTGCCGGGTCGAACTGACGCCGATCACCGGCCGCTCCCATCAGTTGCGGGTGCACATGCTGTCCATCGGCCACCCGCTGCTGGGAGATGGTCTCTACGCCCATCCACAAGCCCTGGCAGCCTGGCCACGCCTGTGCCTGCACGCCAGCATGCTCAGTTTCACCCACCCGCAGACCGGCGAACGCCTGCGCTTCGAGTGCACCGCCCCTTTTTGACCCTCATCAGCTCCACCAGCGCTTCCCTCAGTAAGGACACTCAACCCCAATGACGTGCATAGCAGTACCTGCCCCTCATGCCCTGGAGAAAACACCGCAGCAGTTGCTCTACCTGGTGTATGGCAACAACGATGTCTATCGACGCGAAGTGAAATTCAGCATTCTCACCGCTCTCAGCCAACTGAAGAGCGATGAGCCGCTGTGCATCAGGATCATGACCGACCGACCTGAAGACTACGCAGGCTGGCCAGTAGACACCGTGCCACTGTGTGAAATGACCTTGCAGCAATGGCAGGGCGAGAATGGCTACCACCATCGCCGCAAGGCTTGTGCCATGGCCTATGGGCTGACTCTGGCACAGAAGACTCTCTTCGCGGACACCGACACGCTGTTTCTGGCCTGCCCAAACCTGTTGTTGAAGAAGATCCGCCCTCAGCACTACCTGATGGACAGCTTCGAATACCACTGGCGGGACGTCAGCACGCGCCAGACCTACCTCAGGCTCGGCGACTGCCTGCGCCCCCATGGCGTGAAGCCTGATAGCGACTTCAAGCTCTACAACAGCGGCCTGTGCGGCCTGACCGACAGTGACCCACCCCTGTTGGAAGCCTCCATAGGTTTCATCGACAAATGGACCGAGAGCTCGTTCGATATCCACACCATCGAGCAGATCGCCCTGTCCTTCGCCATGCGTGACAAGACGGTGCAGGAGACAAAGAAGCACGTTTATCACTACTTCGGCGAAAAACGCTTCTTCCATGCGATGCAGGCGCACTTCTTCAACCAACACGGAGAAGATTATCGGGGCGAACTTCTCGCCCTGTGCCAGGAGATGCCAAGACGCAGACCACTTCCCCAGCGCTGGCAGCGACTTCAAATCAAATGGCGCCTGCGCAAGCTCAAGGGAGGGTTCAAAAAAATTGGCCGCGACCTCCTCTACGGCAGTGAACTCTCCGACAGTCCCTACCACTCGGCTTGCCGACACGAATGGTGGGAGAATGCCTCCCGTGAAATTGGCCGCTGGGACCGGCAACAGCAGCAGGATCTGCTCAAGCTTCTGAGCCAGGATCATGGCGCCTGGCCCGAGGCCCTGCCCAAGCCCAGCAAGCCAGAGGACCAACAGGCCATCCTGGCCTACCTGCGCAGCAACCTGGCGCCACTAATCGATTGAACCGGCTCCTGAGGCATCGGGCAAAGAGCAGCGCATGCTCTTGCCCATTGCCTTGAGCCAATACGTTAAACTCGCGCCATTGCTGTCTGGAGCTACTTATGCGCGAAGAGTTGAACCAAGGCCTGATCGATTTCCTCAAGGCCTCCCCTACCCCTTTCCATGCCACCGCCAGCCTTGTTCAACGCCTGGAAGCGGCCGGCTATCAACGCCTTGACGAACGCGAGACCTGGACCACCGAAGCCAACGGTCGCTACTACGTCACCCGCAACGACTCCTCGATCGTGGCGTTCAAGCTCGGCCGCCATTCGCCGCTGCAGGGCGGTATCCGCCTGGTGGGTGCCCATACCGACAGCCCCTGCCTGCGGGTCAAGCCGCAGCCGGAACTGCAGCGCCAGGGTTTCTGGCAATTGGGTGTGGAAGTCTATGGCGGCGCCCTGCTGGCCCCGTGGTTCGACCGCGACCTGTCCCTGGCCGGCCGCGTGACCTTCCGCCGCGACGGCAAGGTGGAAAGCCAGCTGATCGACTTCAAGGCACCGATCGCGATCATTCCCAACCTGGCCATCCACCTCAACCGTGAGGCCAACCAGGGCTGGGCGATCAACGCGCAGAACGAACTGCCGCCGATCCTGGCCCAGTTTGCCGGTGACGAGCGGGTGGATTTTCGCGCCGTGCTGACAGACCAACTGGCCCGCGAACACGGCCTGAATGCCGACGTGGTGCTGGACTACGAACTGAGTTTCTACGACACCCAGAGCGCCGCGGTGATCGGCCTGCACGGCGACTTCATCGCCGGTGCGCGCCTGGACAACCTGCTGTCCTGCTACGCCGGGTTGCAAGCCCTGCTGACGGCCGACAGCGAAGAAACCTGCGTGCTGGTGTGCAACGACCACGAAGAAGTCGGTTCCTGCTCGGCCTGCGGCGCCGATGGCCCGATGCTCGAACAGACCCTGCGCCGCCTGCTGCCCGAAGGCGACGAATTCGTGCGTACCATCCAGAAATCCCTGTTGATTTCCGCGGACAACGCCCACGGCGTGCACCCCAACTACGCCGACAAACACGACGCCAACCACGGGCCCAAGCTCAATGCCGGCCCGGTGATCAAGGTCAACAGCAACCAGCGCTACGCCACCAACAGCGAAACTGCCGGTTTCTTCCGCCACCTGTGCATGGCCGAGGAGGTCCCGGTGCAGAGTTTCGTGGTGCGCAGCGACATGGGCTGCGGCTCGACCATCGGCCCGATCACCGCCAGCCACCTGGGGGTGCGCACCGTGGACATCGGCCTGCCGACCTTCGCCATGCATTCGATCCGTGAGCTCTGCGGCAGCCATGACCTGGCCCACCTGGTGAAAGTGCTGAGCGCTTTCTACGCCAGCCACGAGCTGCCCTGATCCACCTGCCGCCACTGCGCGGGGGATTATCAGCCACGCTGACATTGCCAGGGTGGCGATTCCTGAACGCGGCAGCGGCGGCAAGGACTCCGGCGGCCAACCACCGCCGGTTTCTGATGCACATCAACCCGGGTTGCGACAAAGCGACCTAGACTTATGAGTACTCCTCCTGACAAGGCTGTCGCCATGATCTCGATGTCTTCGTTCCACTCCATGCTCATCCCGATCCTCACGGGCATGATCCTCCTGGCCATCGGCTTCAACTTCCGGGACAAGAACCTCGGCGTGTTCAGCATGTGGATCGGCATGCTGCTGATTCTCGGCACCGTGGTTTACAAGATCCTCGCCAAGCTCGCGGAATAAATGCAGCACTCACCCTCGCATTGAATTTGGCGGCCTCGTACACTCGGTCGATCCATTTTCCCCCGAGGTTGACCGCCCAGTGTTCGCTCGTCTTTTTGCCCTGCCCTGCTATGTGCTTGTCTGCCTGCTGACCTTGCTGCCCCTGGGCAGCGCTCAGGCAGTGGGCCTGCCTGGTTTACTGGGCAACCAGACCAAGGCGCAGCCCCAGGCCGAGGAACCCCTGGGACAATCCCTGGACGAAGTGATCAAGTCCCTGGAGAACGACCAGCAACGGGCCAAGCTGCTGGCGGACCTGAAGAAGCTGCGCGACGCGACGAAAAAAGCCCAGCCCACTCCCGAAGAAGGCGTGCTCGGCCTGATTGGCGGCACCCTGTCGAACCTGGAAAAACAATTCTCCGGTGCCGACAGCCCGGTCACCCGCTGGTCCGACGAGTTCGACCTGGCCCAGGAAGAACTCTCGGCACTGATGCTACCGGCCAGCCAGTGGCTGCCGATCATCTTTGCCTTCGCCTTGATTCTCATGGTCTGGAGCCTGCTGGCGGCGGCGCTGATCTGGCTCAGCCACCGGGTACGCCTGCGCTTCGGCCTCACCGAAGACCTGCCTCAGCACCCCAAGACCTGGGACCTGCTGCGCTTTGCCCTGCGCAAGCTTGGCCCCTGGCTGATCGCCCTGTTGATCACGGTCTACATGACCTACTCCCTGCCCTCGTCCCTGGGCAAGGACCTGGCCATGGTCCTGGCCTACGCCCTGGTGGTCGGCACCTGCTTCTCGGCGATCTGCGTGGTGGCCTTCTCCGTGCTCGACGGCCCGCACCGCCATCGTGCGCTGTACATCCTGCGACGCCAGGCCTTCCGTCCGCTGTGGTGGATCGGCAGCTTCGCCGCCTTTGGCGAGGCCCTGAGCGACCCGCGCATGGTGGCCAGCCTGGGCCAGCACCTGGCCCATACCGCGGCGACCTTCGCCAATGTCATGGCGGCGCTGTCCACCGGGGTGTTCATCCTGCGTTTCCGCCGTCCCATCGCCCACCTGATCCGCAACCAGCCGCTGTCACGGCGCCTGACCCGCCGGGCCTTGAGCGACACCATCGAGATCATCGGCACCTTCTGGTACCTGCCGGCCCTGGTGCTGGTGGGCATTTCGCTGTTCGCCACCTTCGTTTCTGCCGGCGACACCAGCACCGCCCTGCGCCAGTCGCTGCTGTGCACGGTGCTGCTGGTGCTGTGCATGGTGATCAACGGCCTGGTGCGCCGCCATGCGCTCAAGCCCCAGCGCGGGCACAAACGCCACGCGCTGTATTCCGAGCGGCTGAAAAGCTTCTTCTATACCTTGGCCCACCTGATGGTCTGGCTGGCGTTCATCGAACTCGGCCTGCGGGTCTGGGGCCTGTCGCTGATCCGCTTCACCGAAGGCGATGGCCATGAAGTCAGCGTCAAGCTGTTCAGCCTCGGTGGCACGCTGATCTTTGCCTGGCTGATCTGGATCCTCAGCGACACCGCGGTGCACCATGCCCTGACCCGCTCGCGCAAGGGCCTGGCCAACGCTCGCGCACAGACCATGATGCCGTTGATCCGCAACGTGCTGTTCGTGGCGATCTTCATCATTGCCACCATCGTCGCCCTGGCCAACATGGGCATGAACGTCACGCCGCTGCTGGCCGGTGCCGGTGTCATCGGCCTGGCCATCGGTTTTGGCGCCCAGTCCCTGGTGGCAGACCTGATCACCGGTCTGTTCATCATCATCGAAGACTCCCTGGCCATCGACGACTACGTCGACGTCGGCGGCCACCTCGGCACCGTCGAGGGCCTGACCATCCGCACCGTGCGCCTGCGGGACATCGACGGCATCGTCCATACCATTCCCTTCAGCGAGATCAAGAGCATCAAGAACTACTCGCGGGAATTCGGCTACGCGATCTTCCGGGTGGCGATCCCCTACAACATGGAGATCGACGACGCGATCAAGCTGATGCGCGATGTCGGCCAGAAGATGCGCACCGACCCCTTGCAGCGGCGCAATATCTGGTCGCCGCTGGAGATCCAGGGCGTGGAGAGCTTCGAGTCCGGCAGCGCCATCCTGCGGGCCCGGTTCAAGACCGCGCCGATCAAGCAGTGGGAAGTGTCCCGGGCCTTCAACCTGTCCCTCAAGCGCCATCTCGACGAGGCCGGGCTGGACCTGGCCACACCGCGCATGAGCATCCAGGTGATCACCGCTGGCGGCGGTGCACAGACGGCCCAGGAGCCGGCAACCGGTTCCTAGGCCACGTCGACGCCGACATGGATCGCATCATGGCGCCAGAACTCCAGGTCACAGTCGATCAGCCGCTCGTGCTGATCGTAGTTGACCCGAGCGATGCGCAACCCCGGGCTGCCCACCGACACCTTCAAGGCCGCGGCCGCTTCAGGCTGCAATGAGGTGGGCACTATTTCAAAGCGCACCCGACCGTAATGCAGGCCGTAGTGCCGCGCGTAGAGCTCGGTGATCGACTGGTTCAGGTCCAGTTCGAGGATCTTCGGGAAATACTGCGGATTCAGGTAATGCTCGACGTACAGCACCAGTCGATCATCGATGCGCCGTGCCCGACAGATCTGGATCACGCTGGACAGCGCCGGCAGCTGCAGCCACGCACACACCGCCGCTGACGCCGGCAACAGCCGCGCCGATATAACCTCGGTGGAAGGCACTCGCCCCTGGGCGCTGACCATGGCGTGGAAGTGGCTGCGCTGCATCAGGTTGTAGGCCAGCCGTGGCGGCGAGATGAACCAGCCACGACGCTCCTCGCGGTAGATCTGGCCCTGGGCCTCCAGTTGCAGCAGTGCCTCGCGCACGGTGATCCGGGTGGTGTCGAACAACTCGCTGAGCTTGCGTTCGGCAGGCAGCTTGCTCCCGGGTGACAGCAGGCCATGGGCGATCTGTTCCTGCAGGACCTGGCCGATGGCTGTCACCGCTTTAGTTGCCTCAATACGCATCAACGTTACCTATCTGGACTAGACCAGCACTGTTTCAGGGCATCCGAAGGCCTTCGATAGCCCCCTGCCGATCAGCAAAAGCCTAGGCAATGCGTGTGACTGTCCGATGACAGCGCTGCCGAACGGTAGCTCTCGACACCTGCAAATTACCCGCCAGCCCCTTGCATTACGGGTGTTTGGCGATGAACTACGCTTACCCCGCGACGGCCAATCGGCAGCCCGTTTGCTGCCTTCGGCGCCGACACCGACACCGACACCGACATCAAAGTGTCATCCAAGGGGCCTAGATTGGCTCAGGTATTGCTGACCTAGACCAACTCATCGCAAGACCATCGATAACAACGCTGCGTTGAACACACGCCCAAAGGAGCTTCGGATGAAACAGCTTTTCCTGGCCTCACTGTTAGGTTCGACCATCGCCATGTGCACCGCCGCCATGGCCGCTGACAACGATTTGAAAACCCTGGAAGCCGCCGCCAAGGCGGAAGGCGCGGTCAACAGCGTCGGCATGCCCGATGACTGGGCCAACTGGAAAGGCACCTGGGAGGACCTGGCCAAGACCTACGGTCTCAAGCACATCGACACTGACATGAGTTCGGCCCAGGAAATCGCCAAGTTTGCCGCCGAAAAAGACAACGCCAGCGCCGATATCGGCGACGTTGGCGCCGCCTTCGGCCCGATCGCGGTCAAGCAGGGCGTGGCCCAACCCTACAAGCCAAGCACCTGGGCCCAGGTCCCGGACTGGGCCAAGGACAAGGACGGCAACTGGGCCCTGGCCTACACCGGCACCATCGCCTTCATCATCAACAAGAAGCTGCTGCACGGCTCCGATGCACCGAAAAGCTGGGCCGACCTGGAAAAAGGCAAGTACAAGGTCTCCATCGGTGACGTCAGCACCGCCGCCCAGGCCGCCAACGGCGTACTGGCTGCAGCCATCGCCAAGGGCGGTGACGAGAAGAACATCCAGCCGGCGCTGCTGATGTTCGCCGAGATCGCCAAGCAGGGCCGCCTGTCCCTGGCCAACCCGACCATCGCCACCATGGAAAAGGGTGAAGTGGAGGTCGGCGTGGTCTGGGACTTCAACGGCCTGAGCTACCGCAACAAGATGGTCAACAAGGACGACTACATCGTGCTGATCCCATCGGACGGCTCGGTGATCTCCGGCTACACCACCATCATCAACAAGTACGCCAAGCACCCCAACGCCGCCAAGCTGACCCGTGAATACATCTTCAGCGACGCCGGCCAGACCAACCTGGCTCGCGGCAACGCGCGGCCGATCCGCGCCGAGCACCTGACCCTGCCGGCCGAAGTCCAGGCCAACCTGCTGCCCAACGAGCAGTACAAGCACGTAACGCCGATCAAGGATGCCGATGCCTGGGAGAAAACCTCCAAGGCCCTGCCGCAGAAGTGGCAGGAAGAAGTGATCATCAACATGCAGTAATGCTGCATCCCTGTAGGAGCCGGCTTGCCGGCGAATGGCTCAAAGGCGCTGCCCAGACAAGCGCACACAAGCCACTCGCCGGCAAGCTGGCGCCTACACACCCGATCCCGGAGCCCTCCACCTCATGAAGCACAACGTCATCCTTGTGGTGCTCGATGGCCTCAACCACGAAGTCGCCCGACATGCCATGGGGCACTTGCAGGCCTACGTCGGCGCCGGCCGTGCTGCGTTATACAAGCTGCAATGCGAACTACCCGCGCTCTCGCGCCCGCTGTACGAATGCATCCTCACGGGCGTGCGTCCGATCGACAGCGGCATCGTGCACAACCAGGTCGCGCGCCTGTCCAACCAGCGCAGCCTCTTCCACTACGCCCGCGATGCCGGCCTGACCACTGCTGCCGCGGCCTACCACTGGGTCAGCGAGCTGTACAACCGCTCGCCCTTCAATGCCGCGCAAGACCGGCACACTGCCAACCCTGAATTGCCGATCCAGTACGGCCATTTCTACTGGAGCGATCACTACCCCGACTCCCACCTGTTCGCCGACGCCGAAGACCTGCGCCTGCGCCATCAGCCCAACCTGCTGCTGGTGCACCCGATGAACATCGACGACGCCGGACACAAGCATGGCCTGGACAGTTCGCAATATCGCAACAGCGCGCGCTCGGCGGACATCATCCTCGCCGACTACCTGCAAGGCTGGCTGGATGCCGGCTACCAGGTGCTGGTGACGGCCGACCACGGCATGAACAACGACCGCTCACACAACGGCCTGCTGGCCGAGGAGCGGGAAGTCCCGCTGTTCGTGTTCGGCAACGCCTTCAGCCTCGATCCCGCTGCCGCGCCGAAACAGACCGAACTGTGCGGCACCGTCTGCCAACTGCTGGGCGTGGCCCATGACAAACCTTTCTGCCGGGAGCTGTTGAAGTGAATTCAGTCACCCGCGGCAAATGGCTGGCGGCCTTGTGCCTGGTGCCCTTTGCCCTGTTCTTCATCGTGTTCCAGATCGCCCCGCTGGTGTGGGTACTGATCAACAGCCTGCAATCGGAAGAGTTCGGCTGGGGCCTGGCCAACTTCACCAAGATCTTCAGTTCGAAGTTCTACCTGCAGGCCATCCAGTACAGCCTGGAGATCAGTTTCTGGTCCAGCGTGTTCGGCATCATCATCGCGGTGCTGGGCAGCTATTCCCTGCGCCGGGTGGATTCGCGCCTGCGCAACTTCGTCAATGCCTTCGCCAACATGACCAGCAACTTCGCCGGGGTGCCCCTGGCCTTTGCCTTCATCATCCTGCTGGGCTTCAACGGCACCATCACCATCATGCTCAAGCAGTCGGGGATCATTCAGGACTTCAACCTGTACTCCAAGACCGGGCTGATCATTCTCTACACCTACTTCCAGATCCCCCTGGGGGTGCTGCTGCTTTACCCGGCCTTCGATGCACTGCGCGAAGACTGGCGCGAATCCGCCGCACTGCTGGGGGCCAGCGGCTGGCAGTTCTGGCGGCATATCGGCCTGCCGGTGCTGACCCCGGCGCTGCTCGGCACCTTCGTCATCCTGCTGGCCAACGCCCTGGGCGCCTATGCCACGGTGTATGCCCTGACCACCGGCAACTTCAACGTGCTGCCGATCCGTATCGCCGCCATGGTTTCCGGGGATATTTCCCTGGATCCGAACATGGCCAGCGCCCTGGCTGTGGTGCTGGTGGCACTGATGACCCTGGTGACCATCGTCCATCAGTTGCTGTTGAAGAGGAGCTACCATGTCTCGCGCTGAACAAGGCTCCGCCGTGCTCTACCACCGGGTGGTGGTCTACCTGCTGTTTGCCATTCTGTTGCTGCCCCTGCTGGGGACCTTCGTCTACTCCATCGCCAGCAGCTGGTCGGCGACCATCCTGCCCAGCGGCTTCACCTTCAAGTGGTACCTGCAACTGTGGAGCGACCCGCGCTTTCTCAATGCCTTCGGCCAGTCGCTGCTGGTCTGCGTGGGTGCGTTGGTGCTCTCGGTGGTGCTGATCCTGCCGCTGCTGTTCGTGGTGCACTACCACTTCCCCAAGCTCGATGCGCTGATGAACATCCTGATCCTGCTGCCCTTCGCAGTGCCGCCGGTGGTGTCCTCGGTGGGCCTGCTGCAGCTCTATGGTTCGGGGCCCTTCGCCATGGTCGGCACGCCATGGATCCTCATCGGCTGCTACTTCACCGTGGCATTGCCCTTCATGTACCGGGCCATCACCAACAACCTGCAGGCGATCAACCTGCGGGACCTGATGGACGCCGCCCAGCTGCTGGGCGCCAGCACCTGGCAGGCGGCGTTCCTGGTGGTTCTGCCGAACCTGCGCAAGGGCCTGATGGTGGCTTTGCTGCTGTCCTTCTCGTTCCTGTTCGGCGAGTTCGTGTTCGCCAACATCCTGGTGGGCACCCGCTATGAAACCCTGCAGGTCTACCTGAACAACATGCGCAACAGCAGCGGCCATTTCACCAGCGCCCTGGTGATTTCCTACTTCTTCTTCGTGCTGCTACTGACCTGGGCCGCCAACATCTTGAACAAGGACAAAAGCCAATGAGCTTCGTCAGCGTCCAACACTTGCAAAAGCACTACGCGGGCACTGCGGTGTTCAGCGACATCAACTGCGAGATCCACAAGGGCGAGTTCGTTACCCTGCTCGGCCCTTCCGGCTGCGGCAAGTCGACCCTGCTGCGCTGCATCGCCGGGCTGACCCCGGTGGATGCCGGCAAGATCCTCCTCGATGGCCAGGACATCGTGCCCCTGAGCCCGCAGAAACGCGGGATCGGCATGGTGTTCCAGAGCTATGCACTGTTCCCCAACATGACCGTGGAGCAGAACGTCGCCTTTGGCCTGCGCATGCAGAAGGTCAACGCCGACGACAGCCACAAACGAGTGCTGGAAGCCCTGCAGTTGGTGGAGCTCAATGACTTCGCCAGCCGCTACCCGCACCAACTGTCCGGTGGCCAATGTCAGCGGGTAGCCCTGGCCCGCTCCCTGGTGACCCGGCCACGCCTGTTGTTGCTGGACGAACCGCTGTCGGCCCTGGATGCGCGAATCCGCAAGCACCTGCGCGAGCAGATCCGCAATATCCAGCGGGAGCTGGGGCTGACCACCATTTTCGTTACCCATGATCAGGAAGAGGCCCTGACCATGTCCGACCGGATCTTCCTGATGAACCAGGGCAAGATCGTCCAGAGCGGCGACGCCGAGACCCTCTACACCGCACCGGTGGATGTGTTTGCCGCAGGCTTTATCGGCAACTACAACCTGCTCGATGCCGAGAGCGCCAGCAAGCTGCTGCAGCGACCGGTCAGCGGTCGAATCGCCATTCGCCCGGAAGCCATCGAACTGAGCAAGGAAGGCCAGCTCGACGCCCTTGTCCGCAGCCACAGCCTGCTGGGCAACGTGATTCGCTACCGGGTCGAGGCCCGCGGCGTGGAACTGGTGGTCGATGTGCTGAACCGCTCCGCCGGCGATCTGCACGCCGACGGTCAACGCCTGGCACTTTCCATCGATCCGACGGCCCTGTGTGAGGTAGCCTGATGCCTTTGACACGATTGAACTTGAAGAGAGAGTTGCACTGATGGCCCTGGCAATCTTTGATCTGGACGAGACCCTGATCCACGGCGACTGCGCCACCCTCTGGAGCGAGCAGATGGGCCGCCTGGGCTGGGTCGACCGCGAGTCGTTCATGCGCCGCAACCACGAGTTGATGGACGCCTACAGCCACGGCAAGCTGGCCATGGAAGAGTTCATGGCCTTCAGCCTGGAACCCATGGCCGGCCGCACCCCGGAGGAAGTCGCGCACCTGGTGGAGCCCTGGGTCGAGGACGTGATCGAGCCGATCATCTTCAGCGACGCCTGCAAGGCCATCGCCGCCCATCGCCAGGCCGGCGACCGGATCCTGGTGATCTCTGCCTCGGGCACCCATTTGGTCAAGCCGATTGCCGCGCGCCTGGGCATCGACGAAGTGCTGGGGATCGAGCTGGAAGTCCGGCACGGGGTCTACACCGGCCAGACCCTGGGCACCCTGACCTATCGCGAAGGCAAGATCACCCGCCTGCTGGAGTGGCTGGATGCCGAGGAAGAGAACCTGGAGGGCGCGACCTTCTATTCCGATTCGCGCAATGACTTGCCGCTGCTGTTGCGGGTGGATCACCCCCTGGTGGTAAACCCGGACCCGGTCCTGCGCGAGCACGCGCAAAAGGCCGGCTGGCCGATCCATCACTGGAAATGAGCACGGCAGGAGCCGGCATGCCGGCTCCGCCAGGGGTTACGCCAGACTGGCGTCGATCACCAGAACCAGCTTGCCCGAGACCTGATTGGTCGCCAGTTCTGCAAAAGCCGCTTCGGCCTCCAGGATCGGGAAAGTCTTGGCCAGTTGCGGGCTCAAGCGCCCTTCACTGAACAGCGGCCAGACATTCTGTCCAAGGTCGCTGAGCAGGTCGGCCTTGAACTGCTCGTTGCGGCTGCGCAAGGTCGAGCCCAGCAACTGGATGCGCTTGGCCAGCACCTGCGCGAGATCCAGTTGTGCGGTACGCCCGCCCATCAGGCCAATCAGCACCCAACGCCCGTCCAGGGCCGACACCTTCAGGTTATCGGCGGCGTAGCTGGCTCCCACCGGATCGAGAATCACATCAAAAGGACCGAAGTCCCGCAGGGCCTCCAGGCCATCGCCGCGAATCACGCCGCCCTGCGCGCCGAGACTTTCACAATAGGCCAGCCGCTCGGCCGAACCAACGCTGATCCAACACGGGCTGCCAAAGGCCTTGCACAGTTGGATGGCGGCGGAACCGACACCACTGGCCCCGGCATGCAGCAACACCTTTTCCCCTGGCTTGAGCGCCGCCAGCTGGAACAGGTTCAGCCAGGCCGTGGCGTAGACCTCAGGCAATGCCGCCGCCTGCGCCAGGGACAGCCCCTCGGGCACCGGCAGCACATGACGCGCATCCACCACCACTTCTTCGGCCATGCCGCCGCCAGCCAGCAACGCGCAGACCCGGTCACCGACTTGCCAGGACGAACCCGGGCCCACTTCGCTGATCACCCCCGAGCATTCCAGGCCCAGTACCTGGCTGGCTCCCGGAGGTGGAGGATAGAGCCCTGCGCGTTGCAACAGATCGGCCCGATTGAGGCCCGCAGCCGCCACGCGGATACGAACCTGCCCTACATCACAGGCAGGACTTGGCTCTTCAACCCACTCCACATGACCTTCAACGCCTTGCAATGCTTTCACAGTGCCTCCATAGTGAGTCTGGACTGAGCCCGGAGCGGTAGCACCGGGCTTTTTGCATTATGCGACCGGTCCTTATGGAACCGGCGACTTCAAAGACGGCCTAATATGCGTTATCAATTGCCCCCGCGTCGAATCAGCATGAAGCATTTGTTCCCCAGCACCGCCCTCGCTCTTTTCATTGGTCTCGGCCTCCTGCCGATGTCGACCAATACGTTCGCAGCCAATAGCTGGGACAATCTTCAGCCCGATCGCGATGAGGTAATTGCCAGCCTCAATGTTGTTGAACTGCTCAAACGTCACCATTACAGCAAGCCGCCGCTGGATGATGCACGCTCGGTGATCATCTACGACAGCTACCTGAAGCTGCTGGATCCATCGCGCAGCTACTTCATGGCCAGCGATATCGCGGAGTTCGACAAATGGAAAACCCAGTTTGACGACTTCCTGAAAAGCGGCGACCTGAACGCCGGCTTCACCATCTACAAACGTTATCTGGACCGGGTCAAATCCCGCCTGGATTTCGCCCTGGCCGAGCTCAACAAGGGTGTCGACAAGATCGACTTCACCACCAAGGAAACCTTGCTGATCGATCGCAAGGACGCACCTTGGCTCAAGACCACCGCTGAACTCGACGACCTGTGGCGCAAGCGCGTCAAGGACGAAGTGCTGCGGATGAAGATCGCCGGCAAGGATCCCAAGCAGATCCAGGAAACCCTGACCAAGCGCTACAAGAACCAGCTGGCGCGCCTGGACCAGACCCGTGCCGAAGACATCTTCCAGGCCTACATCAACACCTTCGCCATGTCCTACGACCCGCACACCAATTATCTGTCACCGGATAACGCGGAAAACTTCGACATCAACATGAGCCTGTCGCTGGAAGGCATCGGCGCCGTGTTGCAGAGCGACAACGACCAGGTCAAGGTCGTGCGCCTGGTGCCGGCAGGCCCGGCGGACAAGACCAAGCAAGTGGCCCCGGCAGACAAGATCATCGGTGTTGCCCAGGGCAACAAGGAAATGGTCGACGTGGTGGGCTGGCGCCTGGACGAAGTGGTCAAGCTGATCCGCGGTCCGAAAGGCACCCTGGTGCGCCTGGAAGTGATTCCGGCCAGCAATGCGCCGAACGACCAGACCAGCAAGATCGTGCCGATCACCCGCGAAGCGGTGAAGCTTGAAGACCAGGCGGTGAAGAAGTCGATCCTCAACCTCAAGCAGGACGGCAAGGACTACAAGCTCGGGGTGATCGAGATCCCGGCCTTCTACCTGGACTTCAAGGCCTTCCGTGCCGGTGACCCGGACTACAAGAGCACCACTCGCGATGTGAAGAAGCTGCTGACCGAGCTGCAGAAAGACAAGGTCGACGGCGTGGTCATCGACCTGCGCAACAACGGCGGCGGTTCCCTCCAGGAAGCCACCGAGCTGACCAGCCTGTTCATCGACAAGGGCCCCACCGTGCTGGTGCGCAACGCCGACGGTCGCGTGGACGTGCTGGAAGACGAAAACCCCGGCGCCTTCTACAAGGGCCCGATGGCCCTCCTGGTCAATCGTCTCTCGGCTTCAGCCTCGGAAATCTTCGCAGGCGCCATGCAGGACTACCATCGTGCGCTGATCATCGGCGGCCAGACCTTCGGCAAAGGCACCGTGCAGACCATTCAACCGCTCAATCATGGCGAGCTGAAACTGACCCTGGCCAAGTTCTACCGGGTTTCCGGGCAGAGCACCCAGCATCAGGGCGTGCTGCCGGATATCGGCTACCCGTCGATCATCGACACCAAGGAAATCGGCGAAAGCGCGCTGCCTGAAGCCATGCCCTGGGACACCATTCGCCCGGCCATCAAGCCGGCGGTGGACCCGTTCAAGCCGTTCCTGGCCCAGCTCAAGGCCGAACATGAAAGCCGCTCGGCGAAAGATCCGGAGTTCGTGTTCATCCGCGACAAGCTGGCCCTGGCGCAGAAGCTGATGGCGGAAAAAACCGTCAGCCTCAACGAAGCCGACCGCCGTGCCCAGCATGCCGATATCGAAGCCAAGCAACTGGCCCTGGAAAACGCCCGTCGCAAGGCCAAGGGCGAAGAGCCGCTCAAAGAGCTGAAGAAAGAAGACGAAGATGCACTGGCCGCTGCCGAGCCGGACAAGACCAAGCCGGAAGACGACGCCTACCTGAGTGAAACCGGGCGTATCCTGCTGGACTATCTGAAGCTCAACACCTCGGTGGCCAAGCACTGAAGATGATGGCAATTTAATTCGATCGCTCCTCGGATCGTCATTAAACAGTCATCATTCTGTCGTGAAATAAAGGACCGGGCGCCGCTCTCTCACCAGAGCCGCGCCCGGTCCTTTTTTTATCGACAGAGATTGCCATGACCACGACCGAACAGCTGAGTGCATTGAGTTCAATCCTGGCTCAAAGCGGTTTGCACAGCCTGTTCCAGCCCATCATCTCTGTCTCCGAGCGGCGCATCCTGGGGTACGAGGCCTTGAGCCGGGGCCCCTCCAACAGCCCGCTGCACTCACCCGTGGCGCTGTTCGCCGTGGCCCGCCAGGCCGGTCGCCTGAGCGAGCTGGAGATTGCCTGCCGCCACAGCGCCTGCAAACGCTTCAATGAGCAGCAACTGCCCGGCAAGCTCTTCCTCAACGTCTCTCCAGAGTCGCTGCTGGAGGCGACTCACCAGCCCGGACGCACCCTGCAACTGCTTCAAGACTTCGGTATTCCGCCCAGCCAGGTAGTGATCGAACTCACCGAGCAGACACCGATCGATGATTTCCAACTGCTGCAGAATGCCTTGCATCACTACCGCGACATGGGCTTCTCCATCGCCCTGGATGATCTGGGCGCCGGCTATTCCAGCCTGCGCCTGTGGTCCGAGCTGCGCCCGGACTATGTGAAGATCGACCGGCACTTTATCGACGGCATCCACCAGGACGCGCTCAAGCGCGAGTTCGTCGGCTCGATCCTGCAGATCGCCAAGGCCTCCCGCGCCCAGGTGATCGCCGAAGGAATCGAGAGGGTCGAGGAACTGGCGGTACTCACCGAGATGGGGGTCGATCTGATGCAGGGCTACCTGCTGTGCCGCCCCCAGGAACAACCGCCCCGGGATGCCCGGGCGATGATGCCCAAACATGACAGCACTTGCGTGACACTCAACGATGAGGGCAGCGACCTCAGCGCATTGCTCAACGAGCAGCCGGCCGTGGCCCGCAACACGCCGACGGCCAATGTACTGGAAGCCTTCCGTCGACAGGCCAACCTCAATTCCCTGGCGGTCCTCGACGAGCGGGGCCAGCCCTGCGGGATCGTTCATCGGCATTCACTTTCCGATGCCCTGCTCAAGCCTTTCGCCACCGACCTGTTCGCCCGCAAGCCCATCAGCCGCCTGATGAACGATGACTTTCTCGCCGTCGAACTCAGCCAATCCCTGCAGCAGGTCAGTCGCCTGATCACCAGCCGCGCCCGGCAGCGCATCGAGGAAGACTTCATCATCACCCTCGACGGCCATTACCTGGGGCTGGGCCGGGTAATCGACGTGCTCAAGCTGATTACCGAGCTGAAGATCCAGCAGGCCCGCTACGCCAACCCGCTGACCCTGCTACCGGGCAACGTGCCCATCCAGCAGTGCCTGACCCGCCTGCTGCAACAAGGACGGGAATCGGTGATCTGCTACGTGGACATCGACAGCTTCAAGCCCTTCAACGATATCTACGGTTATGGCCGCGGCGACGAAGTACTGCTGTGTCTGGCGCAATGCCTGAACGATCGGGTGGACCCGAGCCGCGACTTCGTCGGGCATATCGGCGGGGATGATTTTCTGCTGGTGCTCGGGCCGCACGACTGGCGCAAGCGCCTGAATCAACTATTGGATGACTTCCATAGCCAGTGCCGGCGCTTCTATCGCAGCGAACACCTGGAGGCGGGGTGTTTCATCGCACTCAACCGACAAGGCCAGCGCCAGGAATTCCCCCTGCTGTCGTTGTCCATCGGTGTGGTGCATTTACATCCACAGGCCTGTGGGCAACTGGACTCCAGCCAGTTGGCGGAGTTGGCCTCTCAAGCCAAGCACCACGCCAAGAATGTGCAGGGCTACAGCATCCATGTGATCGACAGCCTGGAAGCGGCAGCCCGCCTGGGGGATGCCCCCCTCAATGAACCGGTGCGGGATCGGGATCCGCCGACTGATTTAACTGCGTCAGCTTGAGGTCCGCCAGAGGATGCCCGGCCTTGGCCGAAAGCGTCCACCAACGAGCCGCTTCAGCGACGTCTGGAGCCTTGCTGGCAGAGCCTGCAAGGCTGATCACCCCCAGTTGATAGGCGGCCTTGCCATCTCCCGCCAACGCCGCCAGGCGCAGCAGGCGAATACCTTCTTCCCGCGCGCCGAGCCCCTGGCCGCGAAAGGTCAGGATGTGCCCGTAGAAACTTTGCGCGTCGACATCGCCCAGGTTGGCCATTCGCGCGAACTGCCCTTCCATCCAGCGCCAGCTGCGGGGTTCGCGGACAAACCACGGCCAATGAAACAACCGTCGCGCCAGCCAGTAACTGACCCTTGCCTTGAGTCGCAGGAACATTCAAGCCTCCGCTGATTCGGGGTACTCGTATTCGAACACGCGCACCACTTCCGAGGCGTGCCATGAAGCCGCCGCCACACCATCGGAAGGCCCGGAGAAACGCCCCAGGCGCTCCACGCATTCAAAGAAGCCAGTGCGCGGCAGGCGACTGGCTCCCTGGCTGATCACCAGGGAGCTGCGCAACGGCTGCTCGGCCCGTGCATCCAGGGCCGCCAGATGCTCCAGCGCGGCGGTCAGGGTCTGCATGGCCGGCGTGGGCAGCTGCAATCGCTCAAGCAGCGCCCGATAGGTTAAAAGATGACGTTGACGACGGGCCTGATCCAGCTCACCCAACAGCCCATCCCAGTGCTGACGACTGATCCGTACACTCACGATTGTTCCCTCCACCCCGGCACCGTCAATTCCCAGGCCAGGCTGCGGCGAATTGCAGCGTCGGGTTGACGCTCGCCACTTTCAATCAGGGCCAGGTAAGACGGACTGATACCTACTTTGCGAGCCAGCGCCTCGATGGCGATGCCCTTCCCTTCGCGCAGATTGCGTAATTGATCCAGCCCTGGAAGATTCTGGGCCGGTGTAGCTGCCTGAGGCGTTGCGGCAGCTTGCGGTGATTGATCGGTGAGGCCTGCGGCTGACAATAAAGCTTGATACTGAGCCCACGGCAGAACCGCATATTCGGGTTCGCCATTGCGTTCAATAATCTGAATATCCATTACTACCCCGTAGGACAACGACACTTAGCGAGTCGGACTTTTCCCTTGAAGTGTAATCCTAACAGCGGCAACGGTCGCGGGGAGCATGATTGTTAAGGCAGACGGTGAATCACCTCAGTTTTTCCGGGGAGCTTCCAATTGCAGTTGCTCCGCGGTCTCGGGCAGGCGTTCGACCACCGCGAGCTTTTCCGGCACCTGGCGGTTGCGCCAGGCGCGAAATGCACTGAGTTCGTCATCCAGGACTTTCATCAACCAGGCCAACACGGCAATGTCGTCGAGCATGCCGAACAGCGGGATGAAATCGGGGATCGCATCCACCGGGCTGAGAAAATACATCAAGCCCGCCACCACCGACAGCAGTGCCTTGGGACTAATGGCCCGGTACTCTCCTCGCCAATAGGCCAGGCACAACGCCTGCAGCAGGCGCAGGTCATCTTTGACCTGGCCCAGGCGGCTGCCCTGGCTGGCGCCCTTGCTGGCCACCGCGAACAGCAGCGTCGGCAAGCGACCTCGACTCAGCAACCGCCCCGCCAGGGGCAGGAAGCGGGCAAAGTTCCACGGTGCTTTCATCATCACCCCACTGAAATGTTATCCACACAAATTGTGGATAACCTTGTGAACAGAGCTATTTTTCACGGCTGAAAGCCCCGTTTCATAAGGGCTGAGCTCAGATCGGGCGTTTTTTACTCACATAAAAAAACCCATAATTTCATTGACTTGGCAGCCTTCAACGACTACCTACCACCGATACTCTGTTCAGACTGCCTACGGTGCCGTCAGTTCGGATTTTTTACCCGCCCTACCCTGCAGAAACGACAACGCCCCGTAAGAACGGGGCGTTGTCGCTTCAGGCGCTGACGCAGGTTACTTGGCGGCGTCCTGCTTGGCTGGATCCTTGATACCCAGCAGTTCCAGTTCGAATACCAGCACCGAGTTGGCTGGAATCGACGGGCTTGGGCTTTGGGCGCCGTAGGCCAGATCGCTAGGAATGAACAGCTTGTACTTCTCACCCACATGCATCAACTGCAGGCCTTCAACCCAGCCCGGGATCACGCCGCTGACCGGCAGGTCAATCGGGCTGCCACGCTCAACCGAGCTGTCGAATACGGTGCCGTTGGTCAAAGTACCGGTGTAGTGAACGGTGACCACATCAGTCGGCTTGGGCTGAGGGCCGTCGGCCTTCTTCTCCACTTCATACTGCAGGCCGGAAGCAGTGGTGGTTACACCAGCTTTCTTGCCGTTTTCCTCGAGGAACTTCTTGCCGGCCGCAGCCGACTCTTCGCTCATCTTGGCCATGCGCTCTTCAGCACGCTTTTGCAGCGCGGCAAAGGCTTCGACCAACTCGTCATCCTTCAGCTTCTGTTCTTTCTTGCCGACGGCATCTTCGATGCCCTGGGCTACCGCTTTGGAATCCAGGTCATCCATGCCTTCCTGAGCAAGACTCTTGCCCATGTTCAGGCCGATACCGTAGGAAGCTTTTTGCGCCGGGGTTTTCAGCTCTACGCTGGTCTGCGAGTCACAACCCGCAAGTACCAGGCTAACCAGGGCCACCGCCGCCGCCAACCGATGCTGTTTCATGCTATTTCCTTGTTCATGCGCCTAAAGGGCAATCGAATAAAGTCGCGAGCTTATCAGGCGGCCACGACCAATGGCTACCGGCATAAGAGCAGTAAACCGCTGATAAGTTCACGTCTTTAAACGCATTTTGTGTCTGGGATACGCCCCGTTCAGGCAAATGGCCGAGGCGCTTGAAAGAGCGCAAATAACCATAGCGCAAGTAATGGCTACTTGCCGCGCCAGATGGGCTCAGGCATAAGGAAGCGAAATTCGACAAGGAAGTACATCTTGCGCCTCATCTACCGTGTATTGCTGTTGATTGCCGTGTTGATCGGCATTGTCCTGGCCGTGGTCCTGTACTACATCGCCAACCCGAAACTTCCCGACTATGTACCTGCCGAGCAGGTGCACTACCTGGATCAGTGGGACGCCGCCGACCGCCAGACCTACTATTTCACCCCCCAGGGGACCCAGGTCAAAGGCCTGCGCTATGAATGGTTCGGCGCTCTGGAACTGCCCTTCTCTGAGCAGCCCTTCGCCGCGCCCGAATACCTGGCACGCTTCGGTTTCTTGGTAGAACCCGGACAAAAGGCCACTACCCAGAACCCCGGCAACCTGCCGGTCGGATTCGCCCGCCATCAGAACCCTGGCAGCTCCGAGCAGTACCTGGACATCACCTGCGCCGCCTGTCACACCGGGGAACTGCGCTTCAACCATCAGGCGCTGCGCATCGACGGTGGCTCTGCACAACACGTGCTGCCCTCCAGCGTGCCGACCTTGCGCGGCGGCAGCTTTGGCCAGGCCCTGGTGGCCAGCCTGGCTGCAACCTATTACAACCCGTGGAAATTCGAGCGCTTCGCCCGCAAGGTGCTGGGAGCGGACTACGACGCGCAACATGAACAGCTACGCAAGGACTTCAAGGCCTCGCTGGACACCTTCCTGCAGGTGGCCTGGAACGACACTCACCGTGGTCTCTACCCCACTCTGGAAGGCCCAGGGCGCACCGATGCCTTCGGGCGCATTGCCAACGCCAGTTTCGGCGACGCCATTTCCCCGGACAACTACCGCATCGCCAACGCTCCGGTGGACTATCCGCAGCTGTGGGACATCTGGACCTTCGACTGGGTGCAGTGGAACGGCTCGGCGCAGCAACCCATGGCGCGCAATATCGGCGAAGCCCTGGGAGTTGGCGCCACCCTGAACCTGTTCGACGCCGACGGCCAGCCATTGACCGGCGACGCCCGCTACCCTTCCAGCGTTCGGGTTCGCGACCTCAATCACATCGAGGAAACCCTGCAGCGGCTCAAGCCGCCGACCTGGCCGGAAACACTCTTGGGCAGCATCGACAAACCCCTCGCCGCCAAGGGACGCACGCTGTTCACCGAACATTGCGCCGGTTGCCACGTCCCTACCGTGAGCGAAAGCAACGGCCGGCCGGTGCAGCAACTGAAGATGCTGTCGGTCTCGGTGATTGGCACCGACCCGAACTCGGCGAACAATATCGCCGACCTGCGCTACGACCTGAGCCCCCTGCAGTGGGACACCGCGGAACTCGCCAAGTCCAATGTGGAATTGCACCCAACGCCCACCGAGCCGCTGGATCTGCGCCAACTCTCGGCCGCCAAGGGTCTTGCCTACATCACGGCCTTCGTCGAGGAGCGTGCCTACCGCGACGCCAAGGTCACCCCCGAAGAGCGACCGCGCCTGGACGGCTACGGGCTACCGATCGGCGTACGTGAACTGCGGGCCTACAAAGCCCGTCCCCTGGCCGGCGTCTGGGCGACCCCGCCCTACCTGCACAACGGCTCGGTACCCAACCTGTATCAACTGCTGTCCCCGCAATCAGAACGTGCCATCACCTTTTATCGCGGCACCTTCGAGTACGACCCCAAGCACCTGGGTTATCGACCGGAAGCCTTCAAGAACGGCTTCGAATTCGACACTCGCATCAGCGGCAACCACAACAGTGGCCACGAATTCCGCGCCGGCCAGCGTGGCAACGGAGTCATCGGTCCGCTGCTGCAACCTGAAGAGCGCTGGGCGTTGCTGGAATACTTGAAAGTGCTGGGCGGACCGCTGGAGTCGCAACTGCCATGAAACTCGATCTCGCAAGAAAACGACCGTCCCTGCTGGGCAGACTCTGGCTGCGCCTCGGCGCGTTGCTGGGCAAGACTCTATTGGTGCTGCTGTTACTCGGCCTGGTGGGCTGGGCCCTGGCCAGCGCCTGGTTCGCCTGGCAACACCGCGGCCCAGTGGCCGTGCAGGAGCAGATCCCCGCCGGTGAAGCCGAACGCACCCAGGACATCATTCAGACCGCAGTGCGCATCGTCGATCAGCACCGCGAGGGCACTCGCTACCTGCGCGATGCCCACGCCAAGGCTCACGGCTGCGTGAAGGCGCAAGTTCAGGTATTGAAGGACTTGAGCCCGGAACTGCGCCAGGGAGTGTTCGCCAGCCCCGGCCAGACCTGGCAGGCGACCGTGCGCCTGTCCAACGGCAATGCCTACCCGCAGTTCGACAGCATTCGCGATGCCCGGGGCATGGCGATCAAGCTGCTGGATGTTCCCGGGCAGCAACTGCTGCCATCCGAATCAGCACGGCAGGAACAGGACTTCGTGATGTTCAATCATCCGAACTTCTTCGTCAGTGATGTAGCCGAGTATCAGCAGAACATCGCAGCCCAGGCCGACGGCAAGAAAGTCACTGCCTTCTTCCCCGGCTGGGATCCACGCAGCTGGCAAGTGCGGCACCTGTTCATTGCCCTGGCGACCTTGTCCCCGGCACCGGCCAGCCCGACCCAGACCACCTACTTCTCGGTCTCACCCTACAAATTCGGCAACGCCAACGCCAAGTTCCGAGTCATGCCGGACCCGGACAGCTGCCCGTCCTACAACCTGCCGACGCAGAACCGGGACCTGCCCAACTTCCTGCGCAGCGCCTTGACCCAGCAGCTGTCCACCGACCGGATAGCGGCCTGCTTTGTGCTGCAGATCCAGCGTCAGGACCCGAGCCGGTTCATGCCGATCGAAGACACCAGCATCGAATGGAAAGAAAGCGACGCGCCCTTCGAGACCGTCGCCCGCATGACCATTCCCGCCCAGGACTTCGACACGCCTGCACAGAACCTGGCCTGCGACAACCAGTCCTTCAATCCCTGGTTCGGCCTGGAAGCACACCGCCCCATCGGCGGCATCAACCGCCTGCGCAAGGCGGTGTACGAAGCGGTCAGCGACTACCGGCACAGCCGTAACGCCGAACAGTAATCCAGAAACGAAAAAAGCGGCCATCAGGCCGCTTTCTCTTTGGGTGCAAGGTATGGACAGTGCCAAACCCCGGACAGCAAAAAGCCCGCGTTAGCGGGCTTTTTGTGGTGACCTGGCGTTCAGTGTTCCAGGTTACCGAATATGGCGCAGCGGACGGGACTCGAACCCGCGACCCCCGGCGTGACAGGCCGGTATTCTAACCGACTGAACTACCGCTGCGCGTAGCGTTGAAAGTAAGTGGTGGGTGATGACGGGATCGAACCGCCGACATTCTGCTTGTAAGGCAGACGCTCTCCCAGCTGAGCTAATCACCCTTTACCTTCGTTGCGGGGCGCATTATGCCACAGAAATTCTTAAAGTGTTGATTTAATTAATAATTTTATTAAAAAAACCAAATTTCCATGAACATCAACACAACCCACGTAACTCTTTACAGCAAAAAGCCCGCGTTAGCGGGCTTTCCGTGGTGACCTGGCGTTCAGTGTTCCAGGTTACCGAATATGGCGCAGCGGACGGGACTCGAACCCGCGACCCCCGGCGTGACAGGCCGGTATTCTAACCGACTGAACTACCGCTGCGCGTAACACTGAATGCGAATGGTGGGTGATGACGGGATCGAACCGCCGACATTCTGCTTGTAAGGCAGACGCTCTCCCAGCTGAGCTAATCACCCTTCACGTTCGGTGTGGCGCGCATTCTACGGAGCAGTCTCTACTCTGGCAAGCACTTTTTATAATAATTTTTTCAGGCCTTCCAAAGGCTTAGGAAGGGTTGGCCTGAGCAGCTGCGCGGAGAATAATGCCCTCCTTTGTATAAAGGAGAGATTCACCCCATGTGGTTCAAAAACCTGCTGATCTATCGCCTGACCCAAGATCTGCCTTTTGATGCTGAGGCGCTGGAAACTGCACTGGCGACCAAACTGGCGCGCCCCTGTGCAAGCCAGGAGTTGACCACTTACGGCTTCGTCGCCCCTTTCGGCAAAGGTGAAGACGCGCCATTGGTCCACGTCAGCCAGGACTTCCTGCTGGTGGCCGCGCGCAAAGAAGAACGTATCCTGCCCGGTAGCGTGGTACGCGACGCGGTCAAGGAAAAGGTCGAAGAGATCGAGGCCGAGCAAATGCGCAAGGTCTATAAAAAGGAACGCGATCAGATCAAGGATGAAATCATCCAGGCGTTCCTGCCCCGAGCCTTCATCCGCCGCTCCTCGACCTTCGCCGCCATCGCCCCGAAACAGGGCCTGATCCTGGTCAACTCGGCCAGCCCAAAACGCGCCGAAGACCTGCTCTCCACCCTGCGCGAAGTCCTCGGCACCCTGCCAGTACGCCCACTGACCGTGAAGATCGCACCGACCGCGATCATGACCGACTGGGTCAAGACCCAGAAAGCCGCCGACGACTTCTTTGTCCTCGACGAATGCGAACTGCGCGATACCCACGAAGACGGCGGTATCGTGCGCTGCAAGCGCCAGGACCTGACCAGTGAAGAAATCCAGCTGCACCTGAGCACCGGCAAAGTGGTCACCCAACTGTCCCTGGCCTGGCAGGACAAACTGTCTTTCATGCTCGACGACAAGATGACGGTCAAGCGCCTGAAGTTCGAAGACCTGCTGCAGGATCAGGCCGAACAGGACGGTGGGGATGAGGCCCTGGGCCAGCTCGACGCCAGCTTCACTCTGATGATGCTGACCTTCGGCGATTTCCTGCCGGCGCTGTTCGAAGCCCTGGGCGGCGAGGAAATCCCCCAGGGGATCTGATCCACCCGCTCCAGAGAGTACCTGCAGGGCCCCGCACAATCACCGCCGGCGGGCCGGCTCCTGCAACTAGACGCCACCGCAACAGGTGGCGTTTTCACATAATCGGGAACAGATCATGCGCGCACTGGCTGCACTGAGTCGTTTCGTCGGTAACACCTTCGCTTACTGGGTATTGATCTTTGCCGTGCTGGCATTCTTCCAGCCCGCCTGGTTCGTCGGGCTCAAGGGCGCCATCGTGCCGTTGCTGGGCCTGGTAATGTTCGGCATGGGCCTGACCCTCAAGCTCGAGGACTTCGCCGCAGTCGCCCGCCACCCCTGGCGCGTGGCCCTGGGTGTGGTTGCCCACTTCGTGATCATGCCCGGCGTGGCCTGGGTGCTGTGCCAAGCCTTCCAGTTGCCGCCGGAAATCGCCGTCGGGGTAATCCTGGTCGGCTGCTGCCCCAGCGGGACTTCGTCCAACGTGATGACCTGGCTGGCCAAGGGTGACCTGGCGCTGTCAGTGGCCATTGCCGCGGTGACTACCCTGCTCGCCCCCCTGCTGACTCCGGCACTGATCTGGTTGCTGGCTTCGGCCTGGCTACCGGTGTCCTTCATGGAGCTGTTCTGGTCGATCCTGCAGGTGGTGCTGCTGCCGATCGTGCTGGGGGTGGTTGCCCAGCGCCTGCTGGGCGAACGAGTACGCCATGCGGTGGATGTACTGCCGCTGGTATCAGTAGTAAGCATCGTCATTATCGTGACGGCCGTGGTGGCCGCCAGCCAGGCAAAAATCGCCGAGTCCGGCTTGCTGATCATGGCCGTGGTGATGCTGCACAACAGCTTCGGCTACCTGCTGGGCTATTTCACCGGCCGCCTGTTCAAGCTGCCCCTGGCCCAGCGCAAATCCCTGGCCCTGGAAGTCGGCATGCAGAACTCCGGCTTGGGCGCCGCCCTGGCCAGCGCCCACTTCTCGCCGTTGGCGGCGGTGCCAAGCGCCTTGTTCAGCGTCTGGCACAATATTTCCGGAGCCCTGCTCTCGACTTATTTCCGGCGCATGCAGGATGAGCCCGAGCAAAAACTGGAAACATTGCCCCCGCATCACTGAACAAAAAATCCCGTGCACCGGATATTTTGGGCAGTATACTGCGCAACGCGAGGACGACCTCGCACTCATTAGAGTGACCAATCCTGGGGACGACCCCATCAACCGATGAGGTCAGCATGTCCTGGATCATTTTGTTTTTTGCCGGTTTGTTCGAAGTGGGTTGGGCCGTCGGCCTGAAATACACCGATGGCTTCAGCCGCCCGCTACCCACCGCCCTGACGGTCATCGCCATGGCCATCAGTCTCGGCCTGCTGGGCCTGGCGATGAAGGAGCTGCCCCTGGGCACCGCCTACGCGATCTGGACCGGGGTTGGCGCAATCGGCACCGTGATTGCCGGCATCATTCTGTTCGGCGAATCCATGGCATTGGTGCGCCTGGCCAGCGTGGCACTGATCATTGCCGGCCTGGTGGGCCTGAAGGTCAGCGCCAGCTGAACCACTTCCTGGAAAAAACAAAAACGCCCGCAGCATTGCGGGCGTTTTCATTTGCACTCGGAGTCAGCGAGCATCACCTCGCAACTGACTCACTACTGCCTGCAAATGTCCGGGTTGCGCCGCCTCCACAGCGATCGACGGCCCAGCCACCAGCGTCACCCGCGACCAGATGCGATGGAAGAAGCCCTTGCTCGGATCGCGACTGAAGAAACTGCCCCACAACCCCTGCAAGGCCAAGGGAATCACCGGCACCGGGGTTTCTTCCAGAATCCGCGTCAGGCCGCCCTTGAATTCGTTGATCTCGCCATCGGCGGTCAGCTTGCCCTCTGGAAAGATGCACACCAGTTCGCCATCTCGCAGGTACTCGGCAATTTTCTTGAACGCCCTTTCGTAGATTTCCAGGTCTTCATGCCGGCCGGCAATGGGAATGGTCCCAGCGGTGCGAAAGATGAAGTTCAACACCGGCAGGTTGTAGATCTTGTAGTACATCACGAAGCGAATGGGCCGACGCACCGCGCCACCGATCAGCAAGGCGTCGACGAAAGACACATGGTTGCACACCAGCAAGGCTGCCCCCTCGTCAGGGATCAGTTGCAGATTGCGATGCTCGACGCGGTACATGGAGTGGCTCAGCAGCCAGATCATGAAGCGCATGCTGAACTCGGGCACCACCTTGAAGATGTAGACGTTGACCGCGATATTGAGCAGCGACACCACCAGGAACAAATGGGGAATGGTCAACTCGACGATGCTCAGCATCACAATGGAGACGATCGCCGACACCACCATGAACAGCGCATTGAGGATGTTGTTGGCAGCAATGACCCGAGCCCGTTCGTTTTCCGGAGTGCGGGACTGGATCAGGGCGTACAGCGGCACGATATAGAAGCCACCGAAGACTCCCAAACCCAGGACATCAAACAGCACCCACCAGGCATGTGCAAAACCCAGCACCTGCAGCCAGCCGTGTCCCGTGGCACTCTCTGGAATACCGCCGGAATGCCACCACAACAGCAGGCCGAACACCGTCAAGCCAAAGGAACCGAACGGCACCAGACCGATCTCCACCTTGCGCCCCGAAAGCTTCTCGCACAGCATCGAGCCCAGTGCGATCCCCACCGAGAACACCGTGAGGATCAGGGTCACCACCGTCTCGTCGCCGTGCATCCACTCCTTGGCATAGGCCGGAATCTGGGTCAGGTAGATCGCCCCGACAAACCAGAACCAGGAGTTGCCGACAATCGAGCGCGACACTGCCGGAGTCTGCCCCAGGCCCAGGCGCAAGGTGGCCCAGGACTGACTGAAGATGTTCCAGTTCAGGCGCATTTGCGGAGTCGCCGCGGCAGCCCGGGGGATCGCCCGACTGGCCAGATAGCCCAGTACCGCGACACCAATGATGGCGGTCGAGACGATAGGTGCGTAATGCGCCGAGGACATCATGATCCCGGCACCAATGGTGCCCGCCAGGATCGCCAGGAAGGTACCCATTTCCACCAGGCCGTTGCCTCCCACCAACTCTTCTTCATGCAGGGCCTGGGGCAGGATCGAATACTTCACCGGACCGAACAGGGCCGAGTGGGTGCCCATGGCGAACAACGCCACCAGCATCAGCGACAGGTGATCGAAGGCGAACCCCACCGCCCCCACGACCATGATCACGATCTCCCCCAGCTTGATCAGCCGGATCAGCGAGTCCTTGGCGAACTTCTCGCCAAACTGCCCGGCCAGGGCCGAAAACAGGAAGAACGGCAGGATGAACAGCAAGGCACAAAGATTGACCCAGATCGAACGGTCGCCCTCGATGCTCAACTTGTAGAGGATGGCCAGGATCAGCGACTGCTTGAAGATGTTGTCGTTGAAGGCACCGAGGGACTGCGTGATGAAAAACGGCAGAAACCGCCGCTTGCGAAGCAAGGTGAACTGCGAAGGATGACTCATCGTCCATGTCCCTGAGTGGCGTGGATACTGTTATTGGAATGTCGAATATCGATCCAGGCCACAACCTTACCTATCTTTAGCGATTATTTCCCTAAGCCCGCAATGCACGGCGAAACAAACAGCTCACCTTTATAAGCGCCCTGTACCGTGCGCTTGGCCACGATCAGCCAGAGCACCGCCAGTGCCGCGACCAGCACCGCACCGAACACACTGAAGAAGCCCAAGTGCAGGATGCTGCCCAATTTCAGGGTGGCCAGGGAATAGACGCCCAAGGGAAAGGTAAAGCCCCACCAGCCGAGGTTGAATGGAATGCCTTCGCGCAGGTAGCGCAGGGTGATCAGCACCGCCATCAGCATCCACCACAAACCGAAGCCCCAGAGCGTGAGCCCGGCCACCAGGCCCAGGCCGGCCGCGATTTCACCCATGCCCGGCAGGCCGTTGGCAGCGAAGATCGCCGGCGCATCGGCCCCCAGTACCAGCATGCCCAGGGCGCCAGTGCCAATGGGCCCAAGGGCCAGCCAGCTCGAGGCGGCCATGCTTTCATGGGGCAGTTTGTGCAGCGCCATGCGCAACAGGAGGATGGTCAGGATGCTGAAGGCCACCGGCAACGAAAAGGCCCACAGCACGTAGCTGGTGCTGAGCATCACCAGTTGCCCATGTGCGTCTTGCAGATGAGGCGCCAGCAAGCCGCCGCTGGCCGCGGCCACCTCGGCCGCCACCACCGGCAACAGCCAGACGGCCGTCATCTGATCGATGCTGTGCTCCTGACGGGTGAACATCATGTAGGGAATCAGGACCCCACACGCCAGGGACATGGCCACGTCCAGCCACCACAGCACCTGCGCAACCTGCACCGCTGCGTCGCCCCAGTGAGGAATGCCAAACAGCAACAGGCCATTGATGAGGGTCGCCAGGCCCATGGGAATGGTGCCAAAGAACATCGAGACCGTGGAGTGGCCGAAGATCCGCCGCGCCTCGTCGAAAAACAGCACCCAGCGTGCGGCATACATCGCGGTGAACAGCAGGAACAGGGCGATGGTCAGCCACCAGAACCCTTCGGCCACCAGGCGCAGGCCAGGCACCTCGGCCGGCCACTGGGCCAGGGCCAGGGCCAAGACCCCGGTGCCCATGGTGGCGGCAAACCAGTTGGGAGTGAATTGGCGAATGGCCTCGCGCGGATGCTGCAGATGACTCAAGGGCCGATAGCCGGTTTTAACGCTGTTGGGGCATGTCATGGTCGTGTCTCCTGTCCTCTGTTGAGGTAGAGCCCATGATAGAAGCTGATCGAATATCTATATAACGGGTAATTTCTCTATCTGTTATCTATTTCACCAATATTAAAGTTACACACTGCCCTCGGACTCGATCACCAACACCCTGGCGACGCCGAGAGGACAGGCCATATGCTCGGCGCCGATGCCGGCATGGAAAATATCTCCAGCCTCCAGCAACACTGCCTGCTCCCGCCCCGCGTGGCGATAGCCCATCCGCACTTGGCCACTGAGCACCACGAACACTTCCTGGCCGTCGTTGATGTGCCATTGATAGGGCTGGTCGGTCCAGTGCAGGCGCGTACTGATACCGTTCATGCTGGCGATATCCAGAGCCGCCCAGGCTCGCTCAGCGACAAAATCTGCACTGCGAACCACCTCAATGCCTGACTCCGTAATGTCTGGCCGCTCGACACAAGCACCGGACTGACCACCCCGTAACGAGGCAGAATGTCCCTCCCTCTGGCACAGGCCAAGGCCGATCAGAAGACGATGAAATAGCGAGGACATGGAAGGCTCCTTGAGCACCGAGAATGAGCCCGCATGGTGGACAGAGTCGGTGATTTTAATAAGTGGCCCGATAGCCATGTTTCGATAGAATCGGGCCAGATCCTCAAGCAGATACAGCCATGCACAACCCAGCCGATCCGCCCTTGCGCATTGCGGTGATCGCCTTCGATGGCATCAGCCCCTTTCATTTGTCGGTGCCGTTGCTGGTATTCGATGAACAACGCCAGGATCTCGGCTTGCCACCCTTTCAGGTGCGAGTCTGCGCATTCGAGCAGCCCCCGCTGCGAACCTCCGCCGGCTTCGATATCACTGTGCATCACGACTTGAGTGAGCTGCGCGACGCCGACGTGATCATCATGCCCTCCTGGCGCGACAGCCTGGAGCGCCCGCCCCAGGCGCTGCTCGACGAACTGTGTAATGCCCATCAACGGGGCGCTCGTCTGGTGGGACTGTGCCTGGGGGCGTTTGTCCTGGCCGAGACCGGGCTGCTGGACGACCACAAGGCCACCACCCACTGGCACTGGGCCCAGGCATTTACCGAGAAATACCCGCGGGTAGCCCTGGATGCCACAGTGCTGTATGCCGAAGCGGGGACCTTGCTGACGTCAGCCGGCACAGTCGCCGGGCTCGACTGCTGCCTCTACCTGCTGCAACAACTGTGCGGCGCCCAAAGCACCCACAAGCTGGCTCGCCGCCTGGTCATCGCTCCCCACCGTAGCGGCGGTCAGGCACAGTTCATCGAACGTCCCATGCCCCAAGCGGGCGAACAGGATCGCATGGGGCAGCTCCTGCAATGGCTGGGACAGAACTTCACCCGCGATCACTCACTGGATGCGCTCGCGGAACGCGTGACCATGAGCCGGCGCTCCTTCACCCGCCACTTTCGCCAACTGACCGGCACCACCGTCGGCCAGTGGCTACAGGACCGGCGCTTGAGCCAGGCCCAGCGACTGCTGGAAACCAGCCCACTGAGCATCGAAACCATTGCCGCGGAATCAGGCTTTGCCAGTGCCCTGTCCATGCGCCAGTGTTTCAACGCCACACTGCGCCTCTCCCCTTCGGCCTATCGAGCACAATTCCCCCCTCTCCAGTGCCCTGGCTCAGAGCCCCGGCGCTGCGCCACAGGCCGCAGCCGGACGCCGACGCATCAGGACCAGCAGAGCCCCCAATGACAACAGGATCAGCACCACCCCATAACCATCAGTCGTGGCAATAAGGCCGAAACTGCGGGTCAGGCTGCCTGCCAACAACGCCGGCAGGCAAAAAGCCAGGTAACTCAACACATAAAATGCCGACATCAAGCCCGCACGCTCGTGGGGCAAGGCCAGGGGCACCACGCTGCGCAACGCACCGAGAAAACCGCCACCAAAACCGCTGCCCAGGACCAGAGTGCCGAAAAAGAACAGCGTCAGGCTGGCACTGTGCACCGCACCGAGAATCAATATCACCCCCAAGGCCAGCAGTCCGGCCCCCAGGCGCAAGACCTTGTCCGCTGGACGCTGGCGCAAGGTGAAGATCATCAGTGCGCCACTAAGCGTCAGCACGGCCACTAGCCCTCCCCCGATCAGATTCGACGTGGAGCCGGTGGCCGCGCGCACCAGGGAAGGTGCCAGGGACAGGTAGAAACCACCCACCGCCCAGACCGCCACATCCACCGGCAAGGCCAACCACAAGGCTCGCCGTGCTTGCGGCGGCACATGCAGCCTGGGCCGCAACGACGTCCAGGCACCGGGTTGCCGGCTCACGCTCTCGGGCAGCCGCCAGACATACAGGGCCTGGACCACAAACACCCCCAGCAGCAGCCAGTAACTCAGTTGCAGCGGCAGCGGTGCAAACTCCACCAGCAGGCTCGCTCCCATGGCACCGCATGCCATGCCCAGCAGCGGCGCAACACTGTTGACCAGCGGCCCTTGCTGACGATCGGTGTCCAGCAACGCAGCACCGAGCACGCTGGTGGCCATGCCCGTGGCAAACCCCTGCATCACCCGCGCCGCCAACAGCCACTGCACGCCACTTTCATTGATAAACAGCAACATCGCCAGAATGTTGAGCACCAAGGCAACGAAGATCACCGGACGCCGCCCCAGGTGGTCCGACAGCGACCCCACCGTCAGCAAGGCTGCCAGCAAGCTCAGGGCATAGACTCCGAATACCAGGGTCAGGACCGCCGCAGAGAAATGCAGGGACTCCTGATACAGGTGATACAAGGGAGTCGGCACGCTGGAGGCGGCCAGAAAACTGAGCAGGGTCACGGCCAGAAACACCAGACTGCGACGTTTGGACACGCAAGTGTCGATGGCACCAGGCATAAGCACGCTCCACTAAAGCTAATATTTTGCTTTTGCGAAGTGTGCTACCGCCAAGCGCTTAAAGCAAATTCTTTGTGTTAAGGTTCGATCCCATGGCTATTAAAGAAGGTTTACGCCCAGGCGGCCGCAGCGCCCGGGTCCAGGAATCCATTCACTCGGCAATCCGCGAGCTCCTCGAAGAGCAGGATCGCTCGACCCTGACGGTGCCGCAGATTGCTGCCCGGGCCGGCGTCACGCCCTCCACCATCTATCGTCGCTGGGGTGATCTGTCGGCGCTGTTGGCCGATGTTGCCCTGGCGCGCATGCGCCCCGACAGCGAGCCGCTCAACACCGGCAGCCTGCGCGGCGACCTGCAGGCCTGGGCCGAGCAATACCTGGACGAGATGAGCTCGGAGCCTGGGCGCAACATGATGCGTGATGTGCAGTGCAGTGCCACACCGGGTTATTGCGTGAGCATTCTCAGCGAACAGCTCCAGGTCATTGTTGAGCGGTATCAGGGCACCGAAACCGCACTACCGAGTATCGACCGCCTGCTCAACCTGCTGGTGGCTCCTTCCGTGTTCCGGATCCTGTTTGCCGCCACGCCCCTGCCGGTGCAAGAGTTGCATGAGTTGATCGAACTGGCCCTGCAGCCATCACCCTGAGGCCACGCCTCGACCTGCGACATCAGGCCGCGCTGATACCTTGGTCGACACTGACGCCAACCCGACATCGTGCCAGACTGTCTGGCCGGGCTGAGGTGCCCGGTGTCTTTGTTTCGGAGTTGCCATGTCGTTGTCCAGCGGGCTGATTGCCGCCGTTGCCCTGGCCTATATGGCCATCATGTTCGCCATCGCCTTCTACGGCGACCGTCGCAGCACGCCACTGCCGCCACGAGTGCGTGCCTGGGTATACAGCCTGTCGCTGGCGGTCTATTGCACCAGCTGGACCTTCTTTGGCGCGGTCGGCCAGGCCGCCGAACAACTCTGGGCCTTCCTGCCGATCTACCTCGGCCCCATCCTCCTGCTGGTACTCGCCCCCTGGGTGCTGCAGAAAATGGTGATGATCAGCAAGCAGGAGAACATCACCTCCATCGCCGACTTCATTGCTGCCCGCTATGGCAAGTCCCAGTCCCTGGCCGTAGTGGTGGCCTTGATCTGCCTGGTGGGGGTACTGCCCTATATAGCCCTGCAGCTCAAGGGCATCGTGCTCGGGGTCAACCTGCTGATCGGCGCCGGCGCCGACGCCATGGGTACCCGGGCCCAGGACACCGCACTGATCGTGTCACTGATCCTGGCGCTGTTCACCATCGTCTTCGGCACCCGCAACCTCGATGCCACCGAACACCACCGGGGCATGGTGCTGGCAATCGCCTTCGAATCCCTGGTCAAGCTGTTTGCCTTCCTCGCCGTCGGCGCCTTCGTGACCTTTGGCCTGTACGACGGTTTCGACGACCTGTTCAACCAGGCCATGCTCGCTCCCCGCCTGGAGCAGTACTGGAAGGAAACCATCAATTGGCCGTCGATGGTGGTCCAGACCGGCGTGGCCATGATGGCGATCATCTGCCTGCCCCGGCAGTTCCACGTCACCGTGGTGGAGAACATCGAACCCCAGGACCTGCGCCTGGCCAAATGGGTGTTTCCCGCCTACCTGGCCCTGGCCGCACTGTTCGTCGTGCCTATTGCCCTGGCCGGGCAGATGCTCCTGCCCAGCAGCGTGCTGCCGGACTCCTTCGTCATCAGCCTGCCCCTGGCCCAGTCCCATCCGGCCCTGGCCCTGCTGGCCTTCATCGGCGGCGCTTCGGCCGCCACTGGCATGGTGATCGTCGCCAGCGTGGCGCTGTCGACCATGGTCTCCAACGACATGCTGCTGCCGTGGCTGTTGCGACACAAGAATGCCGAGCGGCCCTTCGAAGTGTTCCGCCACTGGATGCTCTCGGTGCGCCGGGTCAGCATCGTGGTCATTTTGCTGCTGGCCTATGTCAGTTATCGCCTGCTGGGCTCTACCGCAAGCCTGGCCACGATTGGCCAGATCGCCTTCGCTGCCGTGACCCAGCTAGCCCCCGCCATGCTCGGCTCGCTGTACTGGAAACAGGCCAACCGCCGTGGTGTATTCGCCGGACTCGCGGCCGGCACCTTCATCTGGTTCTACACCCTGGTCCTGCCGATCGCGGCCCACAGCCTGGGTTGGTCCCTGAGCAGTTTCCCGGGCCTGGCCTGGCTGCACGGCAACCCATTGGGCCTGCCGATCACCCCATTGACCCAAGGCGTGGTGTTGTCCCTGGCCGGCAACTTCACCCTGTTTGCCTGGGTCTCGGTGCTGTCACGCACCCGGGTCTCGGAACACTGGCAGGCCGGACGCTTTATCGGCCAGGAAATCAGCAGCCGCCTTAGCTCCCGCTCGATGCTCTCGGTGCAGATCGACGACCTGCTGAAGCTCGCCGCGCGCTTTGTCGGTGAAGAACGCGCGCGCCAGAGCTTCATCCGCTTCGCCTACCGCCAGGGCAAAGGCTTCAACCCGAACCAGAACGCCGACGGCGAATGGATCGCCCACACCGAACGCTTGCTGGCCGGCGTCCTCGGCGCCTCTTCGACCCGCGCAGTAGTCAAGGCGGCCATCGAAGGCCGGGAAATGCAGCTCGAGGACGTGGTGCGCATCGCCGATGAAGCCTCCGAAGTGCTGCAGTTCAACCGCGCCCTGCTGCAAGGAGCGATCGAGAACATCACCCAGGGCATCAGCGTGGTCGACCAGTCGCTGAAACTGGTGGCCTGGAACCGACGCTACCTGGAACTGTTCAACTACCCCGAAGGCCTGATCAGCGTCGGCCGGCCGATAGCCGACATCATCCGCCACAATGCCGAACGCGGCCTGTGCGGCCCCGGCGAGGCCGAAGTCCATGTAGCCCGGCGCCTGCACTGGATGCGCCAGGGCCGCGCCCACACCTCCGAGCGACTGTTCCCCAACGGCCGAGTCATCGAACTCATCGGCAACCCGATGCCCGGTGGCGGCTTCGTCATGAGCTTCACCGACATCACCCCATTCCGCGAAGCCGAACAGGCCCTCACCGAGGCCAATGAAGGCCTGGAACAACGGGTGGCAGAACGCACCCACGAGCTGTCCCAACTCAACGCGGCGTTGACCGAAGCCAAGGGTACGGCGGAAGCCGCCAACCAGTCGAAGACGCGCTTTCTGGCCGCGGTCAGCCACGACCTGATGCAGCCCTTGAACGCCGCACGCCTGTTCTCCGCTGCCCTGTCCCACCAGGACGACGGCCTGTCCGCCGAAGCCCAGCAACTGGTGCAGCACCTGGACAGTTCGCTGCGTTCCGCGGAAGACCTGATCAGCGACCTGCTGGACATTTCGCGCCTGGAAAACGGCAAGATCACCCCTGACCGCAAGCCCTTTGCCCTCAATGAGCTGTTCGATACCTTGGGCGCCGAATTCAAGGCCCTGGCCCAGGAGCAGGGCCTGCAATTTCGCGTACGGGGCAGCCGCCTGCGCGTGGACAGCGACAGCAAGCTGCTGCGACGGGTCTTGCAGAACTTCCTGACCAACGCTTTCCGCTACGCCAAAGGCCCGGTGCTGCTGGGGGTGCGCCGTCGAGGCGACTCGTTGAGCCTGGAGGTCTGGGATCGAGGCCCGGGCATTCCCCTGGACAAGCAGCAGGTGATATTCGAAGAGTTCAAGCGCCTGGACAGCCACCAGACCCGCGCCGAAAAAGGCCTGGGGCTGGGCCTGGCGATCGCCGATGGCCTGTGTCGCGTGCTCGGCCACCCCCTGCGGGTGCGCTCCTGGCCCGGTAAAGGCAGCGTGTTCAGCGTCAGCATTCCTCTCGCCCGTACCAGCGTGGTCGCTCCCGGCAAGAGCGCCGAAGCCAACGGCCAGTCGCTAAACGGTGGGCAAGTGCTCTGCGTGGACAATGAAGACAGCATCCTGATCGGCATGAACAGCCTGCTCACCCGCTGGGGCTGCCAGGTATGGACCGCGCGCAACCGCGAGGAATGTGCCGCGCTGCTCAAGGAAGGCATCCGTCCGCAGCTGGCGCTGGTGGACTATCACCTGGATGACGGTGAAACCGGCACCCAGGTCATGGCCTGGTTACGCACACAACTGGGCGAACCGGTGCCCGGGGTGGTGATCAGCGCCGATGGGCGTCCCGAGATGGTGGCCCAGGTACATGCCGCGGGCCTGGACTACCTGGCCAAGCCGGTGAAGCCCGCGGCGTTGCGCGCCCTGCTCAGTAGGCACTTGCCTTTGGGATGATGGCCAGGCAACCGCCTACTCCGGCAGCTCCAGCTCCCGCCCTTCAGCATCGGTCATGGCACGTTCCAGCAAGTCCGCCGGCAAGCTCTTGCTGGCACGCGCACCGAGCAACCGCAGCTGCTCGCTGCGGCTGACCAGGTTGCCGCGTCCGTCGGTCAGTTTATTGCGTGCCGCGCAATAGGCCTTGTCCAGTTGCTGCAAGCGGTTGCCGACTTCATCCAGGTCCTGGATGAACAGCACGAACTTGTCATAGAGCCAGCCCGCACGCTCGGCGATTTCCCGGGCATTCTGGCTCTGCCGCTCCTGCTTCCACAGGCTGTCGATCACCCGCAGGGTCGCAAGCAAGGTAGTGGGGCTGACAATCACGATATGCCGATCAAAGGCTTCCTGGAACAGGTTGGGCTCAGCCTGCAGGGCGCAAGAGAACGCGGCCTCGATCGGCACGAACAGCAGGACGAAGTCGAGACTGTGCAAACCTTCGAGGCGCTTGTAGTCCTTATCGGACAGGCCCTTGACGTGATTGCGCAGGGACAGCACATGCTGTTTCAAGGCCGCCTGGGCGATTTGCGGATCGTCGCTGCCGACATATTGCTGATAGGCCGTGAGGCTGACCTTGGAGTCCACCACCACCTGCTTGTCGCCGGGCAGCATGATCAGCACATCGGGCTGGAAGCGCTCGCCATCCGGCCCCTTGAGGCTGACCTGGGTCTGGTATTCGCGGCCCTTCTCCAGGCCCGCATGTTCCAGCACCCGCTCGAGAATCAGCTCCCCCCAGTTGCCCTGGGTCTTCTGCCCCTTGAGGGCGCGGGTCAGGTTGGTGGCCTCATCGCTCAGGCGCAGGTTCAACTGCTGCAGGCGCTCCAGTTCCTTGGCCAGGGAAAAACGCTCCCGAGCCTCGGCCTGATAGCTTTCCTCGACACGTTTCTCGAAGGACTGGATGCGTTCCTTGAGCGGGTCGAGCAACTGCCCGAGGCGCTGCTGGCTGGTTTCGGCGAAGCGCTGCTCGCGTTCATCGAAGATCTTGCCCGCCAACTCGGCGAACTGCGCACGCAATTCATCCCGGGAACCCTGCAAATCCGCCAGGCGCTGCTGGTGGCTTTCCTGCTGTTCGCGCAGTTCGGCATGCAGTGAAGCAGCCAGGGCATCCAGGCGGCGCAACTCGTTTTCTTTGGCCGCGCGTTCCAGGTTCCAGGCATGGGCGGCATCGCGAGCATTGTCCCGCTCGACCTGCAGCAACTCGACTTCCCGGCCCAAGGCCGCCAGGTCCGCTTGCTTGAGGGCATTGGCCTGGCTCAGGTCGCTGACTTCATCGCGACTGGCGTCCAATTGCGCTGCCAGCCCTTCCTGGGCCAGTTGAGCCGTGGCCAGGCGCTCTTCCAGCAAAGACAGTTCATTCTGGTAGGAATTGGCACGACGCTGCAGTTGCCAGGCCAGTACCAGTAGCGGCAATGCCGCTCCCGCCAGGCCAAGCAGCATGCTGGTCAAGTCCATAGCCATAGCGATTCCTGTCATCGAAAGAAGAAATGAAGGTTAACCAAGCCACCGAGTGTTGGACAGCTCAGTCTTCGATCCGGCCCAGCTCCTGCTGAGCGCGACGATCGCCGGCACGGGCGGCCTGGCGCAGCAGATCATGGCCGATGCGCCGGTCCCGGGCGTTGCCACACTCACGGCACATCAACTGGCCCAGGCGACTTTGCGCCGCGACCACGCCTTCCCGGGCCGGCTGCTTGAGCAAGCGTCCGGCAAAGTGCTTGACGTTGGGGTTATCTCCGAGACGCGGACTGTCCAGCAGCCACAGGGCGACTCGCAGGGAAAAGCGCTTGGGTTCGGTAACACTGGCAGGGGGAGCGGTAACAGAAGGTGATACTGAGCGAAACTTCATAAAGCACTGTGGGGCAGATCGGAAGGCGCGCCACTCTACTCCTTTTTTCGCACGGGTAAAGCCCAAAAGAGCCAGCACGCCCGTCCTAGAGCAAGCGCTTGGGACAATCCACAGAAGCTGTGGATAACTCAGTGGACAACCCCTCCACAACCCTCCCAAAGGCCCATGAGACGGGCCTTTCAGTCAAACTGACGATTTTTTCACCAGTAAAAAAAAGCGATGTTTATCATTGACTTAAATTCTCGAGACAGGCTAGAGGGACTGCAGGAAGGAAGGTGACAAGGCGGTGACACGCTGCGCAACAAGTGTGCACAAACACGCGGAAACAAACGTCGGTAACGCACCGTTTTCGTACACGCTACAGCAGTGCAGGTTACATACTCGACACGAGCGGGTTCCTCCCTCTGACAATTTTTTTCCTAGCACACTTGCATTCTTCCGTTCAACTCAATAGAATTCTCGCCGTTAGTACCAAGCTGAAAGTCAATTCTGGTCGAACAAGTCCCATCGGCAGTTACTCGAATCGAGAACAACGCCGAACCTAAAGGACCGACCACCTCGATGGTTTCCAGGTAAAACTCAACGCAATCCCGCCCTTGAAACGAATTCAAAGGCAGTGTGATGACTTACTCTGACCGAACCAACCTGCAAATTGATCAGGATCTCCACCCTGGGCCCAGAACCTTTGCCCTTGCTGTGCTGCCTGCCCTCCTAAGTACCTACCTGCCAGCCCTAGCGCAACCTAATTAAAGCGCTGCAACTGGCTGCTTTGTTCCAGTCGGGTTCTTCGTTTGACCAATGGTGGTCGACGTTACTGGAACGTTTTAACGTTGCACGGTTCTTAACCGTGTCATTTGTAGGAACACCTAATAATTATGTCTACTCAAATCCAGACTCAGGATGCCATTCGCACCCTAACCCACGCCTTTGCTCCGTTGAACTGCCTGATCATGGCCACTCGCAAAGGCTGCTTCAGCTTCACTCTGGTCAACGAACACGGCATCGCTCGTCACAGCGAACGCCTGTACCCCGACCAGTACTCCAGCGCTGAACCGCTGCAGGCGGTGATCGAGCGCACGCGCCAGGCCCTGGTGGCCTGATACGCCAAAGCGTTGAAAACCTCAAAAGCCTCGCTTGATCGCGGGGCTTTTTATTGCCCGTTATTTGCCAGCCGGCCATCTGGGCCAAAGTACCAATCGGTATAAGGCTTATAACAAGGGAACAGAAATATTTTAAAAACAATCCTTTACAGCACAGATATGACACTACACTTCAACTCAAGCGGCCTGAGCCGCTTCCGGCAAACCTGATCCTCTCCTCGCTGCCAAGCTCCCTTCAGGTTTCGCCGGCCATTTCAATCCTCGAGGGCTTTATGGGTATCGCCGCCAGCGAGTTGTGCCGCTATGTCATCCGCCCGACATTGATGTACCTGGGCAGCCATAGCAAAACCGCTGAAGCCTTGTTACTGGGCATTGCCGCCAGCCAGTCCGGGCTGGGCTCGGCCCTGCACGATCGCCGCGGCCACGGCCTGTATCGCATCACCGAAATACGACACCAAGCCCTCTGGGATCAATACCTGGCACTGGATCCCGAACGGGCCAGCCTGGTTCGCGGGCTGGCCAGCCAGCACGCCTTCCTCAGCGGTCCACACCTGGAACTGACCGTCAATCTGCGCTACGCCACCGCAATCGCCTGGTTGCTGGTGGAAGAACAACATACCCCGCTCCCTGCTGCCGACGATCTGCTCGGCATGGCCCGTATCTGGAGGAAGACCTTTCAACCACAAGGACGTTTAAGAGATTTCGCCTGCGCCTGGCAAACCTGTATTGCCCCGTTAAGCCAGGTCGCCTGCTGACCACGACTTTTACAAAATCGGAGAAAGAAGCCGATTCTGGTCGGATTGTCCTACAAAACCGCTCTAAATCAACTGTTGCAGCCTATAGCGCCGAGACCGAAATGTTGGTAATTTTCGCCTCGGTGATCATCAGGAGTTCTAATAATGAAAAAAGTAATGCTCAAATCCACCATAAGTCTCGCGGTTGCACTTGCTTCCACCCAACTTTTCGCCAGCGGCTTTGCTCTTAACGAACAAAGCATCAGCGGCATGGGTACCGGCTTCGCGGGTCGTTCTTCTTCTGCCGAAGATGCCAGCACTGTATACGGCAACCCTGCCGGTATGTCCCTGCTCAAACGCGACCAGGTAACTGTCGGCGTGGCAGCAATCGATGCCAAGACCAACCTGAAAAACGTCAAGGGCGGCCCACCCGGCGGCACCAGCGATGGCGACATGGTCCCGTTCACCACGGTTCCGATGGGCTTCTTCGTCAAGCAACTGGGTAACGGCTGGGCATTGGGTCTGGGGGCCTATGCACCCTTCGGTCTGGTTACCAACTATGAGTCCAGCTCTGCCAGCCGTTATTACGGCGACAAGAGCGTAGTCAAGGTTGTCACTCTGCAACCGACTGTCAGCTATGCCTTCAATGACATGGTGTCGATCGGCTTTGGTCCGACCATCAACCGCCTGAGCGGTGAACTGACTTCTGCTACCCCGTTTCCAAACCCTGCGCTCTTCGGCCGCAATGACGGCAGCGTGAAGATCAAGGGTGACGATACCGCCATCGGCTACAACGTCGGTATTATCGTGCAGCCTACCGAGACCACTCGTCTGGGTCTGACTTACCACTCGAAGGTCAAGTACAAGCTCGAAGGCCACACCAACATTGCCGGCCCGGGCTTTGGTCCGTTCAACGGCGGCCGTTACGATGCTTCGCTGGACATCACCACCCCGGAAGTCGTCGACTTCTCGGTCACCCAGAAGCTGGATGACCAGTGGACCGTCTACGCAGGTAGCACCTGGACTCGCTGGAGCCGCCTGAAAGACATCACCGTGAACAACGAAGGCGTGCCTGCGCTGCTCGGCGGCTCCAGGGGCCCGGTCGGTACCATCACCGAGCCACAGAACTGGCACGATACCTGGGCCTCGGCTGTAGGTGTCTCCTACAAGGTCAACAAAGAGTGGGTTCTGCGCAGCGGCCTCTCGGTTGACCAGGCGCCAACCAACAACACCGACCGTTCCGTACGTATCCCTACCGGTGACCGTAAGGCAATCAGCTTCGGTGCCGGCTACAGCCCGACTGATGACCTGACCCTGGACCTGGCGGTTTCCTACCTGAAGGAAGAAGACGTCAACGTCAACAGAACCGGCAAAGGCAACGCCTACAGCGCTACCTACCAGAACAGCGCATGGGGCTATGGCCTGGGCGCTACCTACAAGTTCTAACGAACGGTAGATCGCGCAGTTTCAAGCCAATAAAAAACCCGCACATGCGGGTTTTTTTATTGGCCATTGAATGAACCGAGTCAGGGCTTCGACGCCAACGCCTTCTCCACCGCTTCAATGAACTCCGGATTATCCGGCTTGGTCAGGCTGGAAAAGTTGGCAATCACATTGCCCTGACGATCCACCACATACTTGTAGAAGTTCCACTTCGGCGCGCTGCTCTGCTCGGCCAGCACCCTGAACAGATGCACCGCATCCGCTCCCCTAACCTTCTGCGGCTCGATCATGGTGAAGGTCACACCGTAATTGACGTAGCAGACCTTGACGGTCTGTGCAGCATCCTTGGACTCCTGCTTGAAGTCATTGGACGGCACACCCAGCACCTCCAGCCCTTGGTCCTTGTAGCGCTGGTACAACTCCTCGAGGCCTTTGAATTGAGGAGCGAAGCCGCAGAAGCTGGCCGTGTTGACCACCACCAGCGGCTTGCCGGCAAAACGCTGGCACAGATCGATGGATTCCTTGGCGTGCAGCTTTGGCAGCGAGCCCTGCAGCAGTGATGGACAGTCCGCCGCCCAGACAGAACCTGTAAACGCCACGAGTAAAGCAGGAACAGCAAACCAGCGCATAACCATGCCCAGCGTCCTTGAAAAGTCGTCAGGCACCGACGTTACTCGTCTGCACCCCGCCCTAGCAAGCACCCATGCCCAGTTGCATCAGGGCCAGCCCACCGCGGTGCCAGCCCCACCAGGCCAACAGCAACAACAGGATGCCGACACTCAGGCCGGCTGCCCAACCGATCAATGGCTTCACGCCGCACTCGCCTGCAAGCGCGCCACCGGGCGCTCGCGTACCGGCCAATTGAGGGCCGCAGCCAACAGGCTGAGAAGAATCGCCACTTGCCAGATCAAGTCGTAACTCCCGGTACGGTCATACACCACGCCCCCGAGCCAGCCACCAAGGAAAGATCCCAGCTGGTGGAACAGGAAGACAATCCCGCCGAGCATGGAGAGGTTTCTTACTCCGAACAAGGTCGCCACTGTGCCGTTGGTCAAAGGGACTGTGGACAGCCACAAGAAGCCCATGGCCATGCCGAACAGATAGGCACTGGTCTGAGTCACGGGCAGCCACAGGAACAGCGCGATCACCACCGCCCGCAACAGATACAGACCGGTCAGCAGGCGCGGCTTGGACATCCGCCCCCCCAGCCACCCGGCCGTGTAGGTACCGAAGATATTGAACAGGCCGATCAGCGCCAGCACCGTGGTCCCGACAGTGGCGGGCAGATGCTGATCCACCAGGTAAGCCGGCAGGTGCACGCCGATGAACACCACTTGGAAGCCACAGACGAAGAAGCCGAACGCCAGCAACCAGAATCCGGAGTGAGAACAAGCCTCGTGCAGTGCCTGCGACAGGCTCTGCTCATGGCCCAATACCGGCAACGGCTTGTCCTTGAGCATGCTCACCAGCGGCACGATCAGCGCCACCAACAGCCCCAGCACCAGCAACGCCGTCGACCAGCCCAGCCAGCCGATCAGCCCCAGGGTCCCAGGGAGCATGGCGAATTGACCAAAAGAGCCCGCAGCGCTCGCAAGCCCCATGCCCATGCTGCGTTTCTCTGGTGGCAGCGCCCGGCCAACGACACCGAGAATCACCGAGAACGAAGTACCGGACAAACCGATTCCGATCAGCAAGCCGGCACTCAGGGACAGCGACAAGGCCGAATCCGACAGCCCCATGAACACCAGCCCGACGGCGTACAGCACTGCACCAACTAGCACCACCTTGGCAGCACCGAAGCGGTCGGCCAAAGCCCCCGTGAACGGCTGGGCCAGGCCCCAGATCAGGTTCTGCAGGGCGATAGCGAAAGCGAAAACTTCACGCCCCCAGCTAAACTGAGCGCTCATGGGCGGCAGGAACAGTCCGAAACCGTGCCTGATGCCCAATGACAACGCCAGAATCAGTGCACTGCCCAGAAGTACCCAGCCGCTGGTACGCCACATCGATGACATTTTATTCTCCAGTTACGGGTATATACCCGCTTATAGTCGAACGAAATGGCTTCAAGCCAGTTCGTTCAGCAAGGCCAACAAGGTTTCACGCTTTTCCACACCCAGGCGGTCGATCAATCGCTGCTGGGCCGCTTCCCAGGCCGGCAAGGCCGCAACCAGCCGCTCGTGTCCGGCCTCGGTCAACTGCACCAGACGATTACGCTGATCATCACCTTCCATCAGCCTGACCAGCCCAGCGCCCTCCAGCACCCGTACATTGCGCCCCAGCGTACTGCGGTCCAGGCCCATGGCTTCAGCCAGGCTGGAAATGCTCGGCTGATCAAGACGCAGCAGGTTGTTCAGCAAGGAATACTGGGCGACGTTGATTCCGAAGCCGTCGAGGGCGCCGTCGTAGTAGCGGCTGACGCCGCGGGCGGCGCGTCGCAGGTTGGTGCACAAACACTGAGAGGGAAGCATGATGCGTGTATATACCCGTGATTAACCCAAGGCAAGATTTTTCAGAAAATTCGCCAAACCCAGACACTGCTCAAAACACCACCAGCCCCAGCAAGACGACGGTCTCCAACAACTCCAGCAAGGCGCCCGCGGTGTCTCCAGTAGTGCCGCCCAAACGCTTCATCATCAAGTGCCGCAACCAGAAGAACACCACCACTGCCAGGAGCACCGCCCACAGCCCGTTGTAGCCCCCCAAGAGCAAACAGGCCAGCACACTCAAACCCAGCACCTGGCGCCCCGCAAGCCGGGGTAGATGATCGGCCAAGGCCTGCCCCAACCCTCCGGCACGCACATACGGCGTGCAGAGGAACAGCCCCAGCAAGGCTGCTCGCCCGATCAACGGTGGCAACAGCAAGGCCCAGCCTTGCTGCTGCTGGATCACTGCCACCAGGGCGGTGAACTTGAGCAGCAACAGCAGCACCAGGGTCACTACGGCGATCGGTCCGCTACGGGGGTCCTTCATGATGCTCAAGGTCCGCTCCCGATCGCCGAAGCCGCCCAGCCAGGCATCGGCGCTGTCCGCCAGCCCATCCAGGTGCAGGCCGCCACTGAGTAGAACCCAGACCGTCAGCAACAGCGCCGCGTGCACCAGCAAAGGCGTACCACCGAGCAGCGCATGGCAGCCCCACAGCAGCAGGCCGAACAACAGCCCCACCAGCGGATAGAACAACAGCGAGCGCCCCAGCTCTTCAGGCTGCGGCATCCCCGGCAGGCGGATCGGCAGGCTGCTGAGAAATTGCAAGGCAATCCAGAACGGCAGCATCTCAGCCCTCTTCGCTCAATTGACCATCGGCGGCCACTCTCAGGCTGAACAAGGCGCCATGCCTGACCTCGACATTCAGCAACTGCTCCCTGGGCAAGCCGCGAGCCCGGGCGAGCAGCAAGCGCATCACCCCTCCATGGCTGATCAGCAGCACACGCCGACCGACATGGGCCTGCAGCAACCCGTCAATCGCCGCCAGCACCCGCTGGGAAAACGCGGCCACCGGCTCACCTTCAGGCGGCGTGAACCCATAGGGGTCGGACCAGAAACGCCCCAGCCCCTCGGCATCGGTTTCCATCAAGGCCGCCGCGCTTTGCCCTTCCCAGGCACCAAAATGCAGCTCTTGCAGATTGCGCTCCAGGGCCAGGGGCAGCTGAAGCTGCGCCGCCAGCACCTCGGCAAAACGCGCACAACGCTGCAACGGCGAACTGACCACAAGATCCCAAGGCCCGCGCTCGCGAACGCCTTCGTGCATCTGCTGCCAACCCAGTTCGGTCAGCCTGTCGTCCAGGCTCCCACGCAGACCACCGCCCAACTCGGTTTCACCGTGGCGCAAAAGGTCCAGGTGCAAGGTCATGCCGGGCGATCGGCCACGGCCGCCTCGGCAAAGGTTGCCATCTGCCCGTGCAGGTCACAGGCCAGCCGCAGCAACGGCACCGCCAACGCGGCGCCACTGCCCTCGCCCAGGCGCAGGCCGAGATCCAGCAGCGGCTCGGCTTGCAGCGTCTGCAGCACATGCCGATGCCCGGGCTCGGCGCCTTGGTGGGCGAACAGCAGCCATGGACGACAGGCCGGGTTCAGACGTACCGCCACCAACGCCGCGACGCTGCAGATAAAACCATCCACCAGTACCGCGATCCCCTCCTGGGCGCAGGCCAGATAAGCCCCCGCCAATGCGGCCACTTCAAAACCTCCGAGACTGAACAGGGTCTGCAAGGCATCGCCACGGGAAGCGGCATGCACTGCCAGGGCACGCTCGATCACTTGGGCCTTGCGACTGACCCCTTCGGCATTCAACCCGGTGCCGGGCCCGGCCAGTTGCACCACGGGGATATCCAGCAAGGCACAGGCGATGGCACTGGCAGCCGTGGTGTTGCCGATGCCCATTTCACCGCCGATAAACAATTGTGCCCCCTGCGCGCGAGCCCGTAGCGCGCTGTCGCGACCGGCCTGCAATGCCAGCTCTCCCTGGGCCCGGGTCATGGCCGGACCCTGGACAAAATTCTGCGTGCCGGCTCCCAGGTCCAAGTGCCGCACACCGGGCAAGCTCAACCCAGGCGTCACCGTTCCCAGGTCCACCACCTCCAACGCTGCCCCCAATTGCCGGGCCAACACGCTGATCGCCGCACCGCCACTGACAAAGTTCAGCAGCATCTGCCCGGTCACTTCTTGCGGGTAGGCGGAAACACCTTCGGCCACCACGCCATGATCACCGGCAAAAATCCCGATCCACACGGAATCGAGACTGGGCTTGAGTCGCCCTTGCAAGCCCGCCAGTTGCACCGCCAGTGGCTCCAGTCGCCCCAGGGAACCGGCCGGCTTGGTCAATTGCTGCTGCCGGGCCAGCGCCTGCTCGACCACCTGGGTGTCGATCGCCTTGCACGGGTTCAGCCACCAGGAGTTACTCATAACGCGGTTCCTTTCAAAGTCAGGGGCAGGCCCGCCACCGTCAGCACCACTCGCTGACAGCGCTCGGCCAGGGCTTGATGCAGCCAGCCGGCTTCATCCACATAGCGGCGAGTCAATTCGCCCAGGGGCACAACGCCCATTCCGGTTTCATTGCTGACAAAAATGATCTCGCCCGGCAAGGTTTCCAGGCACTGCAACAAGGCTTGGCGTTCCGCCGCCAGACGAGCTTCGTCTTCGAGCATCAGCAGGTTGGTCAGCCACAGGGTCAGGCAATCCACCAGCAGGCAACGCTCGACGCTGGCCGCCTGCTGCAGCACCCGGGCCAGTTCCAACGGTTCTTCGATCAACCCCCAGTGTGCCGGGCGACGCTCACGGTGATGAACGATACGTTGATTCATCTCGCCATCCAGCGGCTGGCTAGTGGCGATGTAGGTCACCGCCAGAGCACTGTCGCCGGCGAGCTTTTCAGCCAGGCGGCTTTTCCCGGAACGGGCACCGCCGAGAATCAGTTGCAACATGCTTGGGCACCTTTGAAAAAATGGTCGACCGGACCTACAGGCCGCAGAGCTGACGCAGCGCGCCGGTGTCCAGGTGACGCTCCACCAGGTCCGCCAGCCGTTCGATGTCACGTTCACGCAAGGCGTGGTAATCCACTTCCTGCACCTGCTGCAGACCAGCCCAGCGCAACAGCGCGCCACAGGCGGCCGGCGTCTCGAACAGACCGTGCAGGTAGGTGCCGAGAATCTGCCCATCGAGACTGCAGGCGCCGTCGCTGCGACCATCGTCCAACTGCACGGCGGCCCGTTCCAGGGCCGCCCCCCGGGTCACACCGGCATGGATTTCATAACCGCTGATCGCGGCATTCTCCAAGCTCAGGCGCCCACTGACATTGCGCAGTTGCTTCTGTTCTTCGAGCACGGTTTCAAAAGCCAGCAAGCCCAGGCCGGGGCTGGAGCCAGCGGCACCTTCCAACCCCAAAGGATCGTGCAATTGCTCACCGAGCATCTGCAGGCCACCACAGATCCCCAACAGCTTGCCGCCATAGCGCAAGTGCCGGGCAATCGCCCGGTCCCAGCCGTTGGACCGTAGGTAGTCGAGGTCGGCACGCACGCTTTTCGAACCGGGCAGAATGATCAGGTCCGCAGAGGGAATTGGCTGCCCGGGACCGATGAACTGCAGGTCGACCTGGGGATGCAGGCGCAGTGGGTCGAAGTCCGTGTGGTTGCTGATCCGCGGCAGCACTGGCACCACCACCTTGAGCAGTTGCTCGACCTTGTCGGCCTGGCGCTGGTCGATGCCGTCCTCGGCCTCCAGGTGCAAGTCCATGACATAGGGCAGCACACCGATCACCGGCTTGCCGGTGCGCGCTTCCAGCCAGTCCAGCCCCGGTTGCAGCAGGGCCAGGTCGCCACGAAAGCGGTTGATGATGAAGCCCTTGACCCGAGCCTGCTCACTGGCGGACAGCAGTTCCAGGGTGCCCACCAGATGGGCGAACACGCCACCGCGATTGATATCGGCGATCAGCAGTACCGGGCAATCCACCGCCTCGGCAAAGCCCATGTTGGCGATATCACCGGCCCGCAGATTGATCTCCGCCGGCGAACCGGCGCCTTCCACCATCACCACCTGATAAGCGTCCCGCAAGCGCTCGTGGGAGGCCAGCACGGCCCGCATGGCAATGGCCTTGTAGTCGTGATAGGCCACCGCGTTCATGCTGGTAACCGCACGTCCATGGATGATGACCTGGGAACCGGTGTCGCTATTGGGCTTGAGCAGCACCGGGTTCATATCGGTGTGCGGGGCCAGGTTGGCCGCCTGGGCCTGGACCGCCTGGGCCCGGCCGATCTCGCCGCCATCTGCCGTCACGGCGCTGTTGAGCGCCATGTTCTGCGGCTTGAACGGCACCACTCTTACGCCCTGGCGCAGCAGCCAGCGACACAGCGCGGTGACCAGCGTGCTCTTGCCCGCATCCGAAGTGGTGCCCTGCACCATCAGCGTAGTCATGGGTGGTCCTTGCGATAGGCCTGCAATGCCTGCTCCAGGCGCGCCCAGTCAGCCTCGTCGGCGGGCAGGCCGAAACGCAGGCTGCTGTTGTGGGGGAACAGCCGCAGGAGAATGCCGCGCCGCGCCATGAATTGGTATAGGCCTTCGGCCTCGGCCGTGATCAGCCATTGGAACAGTGCGCAACCGCCCTGGGGCTTGAACCCATGACGGTCGAGGACTTCCACCAGCCGCTGACTCGCCGCCTCGCTGCGCAGCCGTTGCCGGGCATGCCCTTCGACGTCCTGCAGGCAGGCCTGTCCCACCACCCGGGTGGGCCCGCTGACCGCCCAGGGCCCGACCTGCTCGGCCAGCAACTTGAGCAGTCGACGCTCAGCCAGGACAAACCCCAGGCGCACACCGGCCAGGCCAAAGAACTTGCCGAACGAGCGCAGCACGATCAGCCCCACCTGATGGGCGTGCCGGGCCAGGCTCAGGTCCGGCGTGTTGTCCATAAAGGCTTCATCCACCACCAGCCAGCCACCGCGCTGGGCCAGCCGGGCATGCCAGTCCAGCAGGCGTTCCGGCGTCAGGCTCAGGCCCGTGGGATTGTTGGGGTTGACCACCACCAGCACATCGAGGCTGTCGAGAAAGAAGTCCACTTCCTGTTCCAGTACTTCGCGCACCCGATAACCGGTGCGGCGCCAGGCCTCGGCATGCTCGGCGTAACAGGGCGACAGCACCCCGACCTTGCCCGTGCGCCGCAGGCGCGGCAGCAATTGGATGGCTGCCTGGGAACCGGCCACCGGCAAGACTTCGCTGGCGCCGTAATAGGCACAAGCCGCCTGCTCGAGCCCGTCATCGGTTTCCGGCAGGCGCGCCCAGGCACGCAAGGGAATGGCCGGCAGCGGAAAGGGCCAGGGCGCCAATCCGCTGGACAGGTCCAGCCAGGCCTCTTCGGCGATCCCGTACTCCCGGGCCGCCTTGCGCAACCTTCCACCGTGTTCAAGCATAAAGCTCAGCCCCCAGGCAAAGAATCAGCAGCCACAGCCACACACCCCGTTGCACCAATTGCCAACCGCGATCGATGGAACCGGCACTTGCCGGCTCGCCTTCGCCCAAGGGCGGACGCTGATGCAGCTCACCGTGATAGATCGCCGCGCCACCCAGTTCCACGCCCAGGGCGCCCGCGCCGGCGGCCATCACCGGACCGGCATTCGGGCTGTCCCAGGTCGGCCCCTGGCGGCGCCAGCACTTGAATGCCAGGCGGGTCTTGCCCAGCAGGGCGTAGGTCAGGGCCACCAGGCGCGCCGGAATGAAGTTGAGCAGGTCGTCGATCTTCGCCGCCGCCCAGCCGAAGCGCTCGAAACGCTCGTTGCGATAGCCCCACATCGCATCCAGGGTGTTGCTCAGACGATAGAGCACCACTCCTGGCGCACCGGCCACGGCAAACCAGAACAAGGCGGCAAACACAGCGTCGCTGCCGTTTTCCAGCACCGACTCGGTGGCCGCACGGGCCACCTCAGTGCTGTCCAGTTCACTGGTCTGGCGGCTCACCAGAAACCCCACTCGCCGCCGAGCCTCATCCAGATCGTCACTGCGCAAGGCCTGGGCCACAGGCTCGACGTGCTCGCCGAGACTGCGCAAACCCAGGGCGCAGTACAGCGCCAGGACCTCGACCAGCCAACCGATGTAGGGCAGCCAGGAGAGTGCCGTCGCCAGCAGGGTCAAGGGCAGCACCGCGAGGACCCAGGCGGTCACTCCGTGGCTGCGCCAGCCACGGCCGGCAGCGTTGAAACGTTGCTCGATACGATCCGCCACTCGGCCGAACGCCACCAGCGGATGCCAGCGCTTGGGTTCGCCCAGCAGCGCATCGAGCGCCACCCCGGCGACACTCAGCAACGCCACACTCATTGACTCACTCCCCAGCAATTCTCATACAACAACTCACTCAACGGCCGTGGCTGCGCCCAGCCTTGCAGCGCCAGCATCGGTGCCGGGTAAAACTCGGTGACCGGCCCCAGGCACAACACCGCCACAGGCTTGGCACCGGCCGGCAACCCCAGCAGCTCGGCCAGGGCCTGGGGCTCGAACAGCGACACCCAGCCCATGCCCAGGCCTTCGCTGCGCGCGGCCAGCCAGAGGTTCTGAATGGCGCAGGACAATGAGGCCAGATCCATTTCCGGCAGGGTCCGGCGGCCGAACACATGCCGTTCACGCCCGTCCATCAATGCCGCTACCAGGACCTCGGCGCAGTCATTGATGCCCTCGACCTTGAGCTTCATGAACTCGTCGGAACGCTCGCCCAGCGCCTCGGCGGTGCGCACCCGCTCCTCCTCCACCAGCCGCTGGATCCGCCCTCGCAGCTCAGGGTCAGTGATACGGATAAAGCGCCAGGGCTGCATCAGGCCAACACTCGGTGCCTGGTACGCCGCTTCCAGCAGGCGCTGCAACAGCGCCGGCTCGACACTGCCGCCGGCGAAGTGACGCATGTCGCGCCGCTCGGCGATGGCGCGGTAGACCGCGTCGCGCTCGGCCGCAGAAAAAGCCTGATCAGTCACCCGCGACACCCTCAGCACCGACAGCCCCGTCGGGCAGGAACAGCGCCGCCACCGCCACCGGATTGGACGGGAAGTAGAAGTGCACATAAGAGGCGGTCATCCGCCCGTTGCGGTACACCGCTTCCGCGCCGCGGCCACCGTTGGGGCTCAGGCCCCGGGCTATGGGCTCAAGCTCGGTACTGGTCAGCGAATGGTGATAGGTGTGACCACGCAAGCTACCCTCCGGCAGCTCCACTGCCTGCAGGGCCAGGGCAGCCAGGCGCTTCTGCATCACCGCCTCACCGGGCAGCAAGCCGAGCAACTGCGCACGCTGGCCCTCGACGTCGGTCAGGCCATCCAGCAGGTACAGCATGCCGCCACACTCGGCGAGCAATGGCTTGCCTGCACAATGGTGAGCGCGGATGGCCTCCAGCATCGGAGTGTTCTGCGCCAGCGCCAGATGGTGCAGCTCGGGGTAGCCACCCGGCAGGTACAAACTGTCTGCCTCGGGCAATTGCCGATCGTGGATCGGCGAGAAAAAGCTCAATTGCGCGCCCATGGCCCGCAACAGGTCCAGGCTCGCGCCGTAGGTAAAGGCAAACGCCTCATCCCGCGCCACAGCGATGCGCACGCCTGCAAGCAACGGCTCGCAGGCTGCTGGCAGCGGCGGGGCAAACGCCACCGCCGGCGGCAGCGCCACTTCGCAGCTGCCAGCCAGGGCCTCGGCGGCAGCATCCAGGCGCAGGTCCAGGTCATTCAGCTCACTGGCCTGCACCAGCCCCAGGTGACGACTCGGCAGCTCGATCCCGGTTTCCCGGGACAAGGCGCCGTACCAACGTAAGCCTTCGGTGAGACTGCCCTCAAGCAACTGTGCGTGGCGCAAGGTGCCGACCCGATTGGCCAGCACTCCGGCGAACGGCAAGTCCGGCTGGTAGCGCGCCAATCCCAGGGCCAAGGCGCCAAAGGTCTGGGCCATGGCCGTGCCGTCGATCACCCCCAGCACCGGCACGCCGAAATGCCGGGCCAGGTCGGCGCTGGAGGGGCTGCCGTCGAACAGCCCCATGACGCCTTCGATCAGGATCAGATCGGCCTCGCCTGCAGCCTCCCAGAGCAGGCGCCGGCTTTCCTGCTCGCCAACCATCCACATGTCCAGCTGGTACACCGCAGCGCCGCTGGCGCGCTCCAGGATCATCGGATCGAGAAAGTCCGGGCCGCACTTGAACACCCGCACCTTGCGCCCCTGATTACGGTGCAAGCGAGCCAGGGCTGCGGTCACCGTGGTCTTGCCCTGGCCAGAGGCCGGTGCGGCAATCAATACCGCGGGGCAATGACGAATGTCGGTCATGAATTCACACTCACAGCTCGACACCTTTCTGCGCCTTGATGCCAGCCTGGAAGGCGTGCTTGACCACCCCCATTTCGGTGACCGTATCGGCCAGCTCGATCATTTCCGGCTTGGCGCCGCGCCCGGTTACCACCACGTGCTGCATGGGCGGACGGGCTTGCAGGTCACTGAGCACCTGATCCAGGTCCAGATAGCCGTGCTTGAGGGCGATGTTCAGTTCATCGAGCACCACCAGACCGATGGCCGGGTCGCTCAACAGCTCCCTGGAAACGGCCCAGGCAGCCTCGGCAGCAGCGATATCCCGCTGGCGATCCTGGGTTTCCCAGGTAAAGCCTTCGCCCATCACATGAAACCGCACCTGCTCTGGAAAACGGCGGAAGAACAACTCCTCGCCCGTGCTGTTGCGGCCCTTGATGAACTGCACCACGCCGCACTGCATGCCATGCCCCATGGAACGCGCCAGCATGCCGAAGGCCGAACTGCTCTTGCCTTTGCCATTGCCGGTCAGCACCAGCAGTAGCCCGCATTCATTCGGCGCGTTGGCAATGCGCTCATCGATCACGGCTTTTTTGCGCAACATGCGCGCCAGATGGCGCTCGTCACGATCGGGGGATTCACTCATGGGGCAGCTCTCCGTTGGGGCTGGGGAACGGCGGGCAGGAAAACAAACAGATGGCGTCAGCCTGGCATCGCCCACCGTGATGCCGTTGGATGGATCAGGCCGGTCTCCGGGCTCATGAGGGGCATGGCTGCCGGACTGCGCGCCTTCCCGTGTCATCGACACAGTGGCATCCAACGCAGTCTTGACTCATCTACCGTTGCGGGGGCAGCGCCGGAATCGTCGCCCATTCCATCGCTGGAACAGGCCCTGACCGGCTTCCCTGTTTCACTCTGTCGGCCACCGGCCACAGAGCACCTGAAACAAGTCGCGAAGGTTAGAGGGTTGGGGGTGGAGCGTCAATTAAAGCCGGCTGTCGCTCACCGCACAAAACTGCACTGCATCAACAAAATGACGCCAATCTTGTGCCACACTCAGAGCAGTGATATCAAATAGCCACATTCCCGGACATGAAGTCCAGCCACACAACAATAAGGGGTGAGTTCGATGCAAGGCATGATCATCAGCAATCCAAAACTGGAATTTATGCGCCCGATGCTGGAACGCTGGTTCGATTGCATTGACCGCTACAACGCGATTCGCGGTGATAACGAAACCCCGTACTGGTTCGACGAACAGGCCAACCTGGGACTGCTCTCCGCAGCAGCCTGGATGGCCGAGATGGTCAGCCTGGAACACAGCCCGAGCAAAAAGCAGCAGGAAGAAGGTGCTCGCAATGCCCGCACCGACCTGTACCTGGCCACCAAGGAGGAGCGCGCCTATCTCCAGGTCACCCAACGCTGGCCACGGGTCAACAGCCTGCACCTGACCCAGGCACTGCTGGACATCGCCAGCGACGCGAAAAAGATCAGCTACGCCAGCGACTTGAAGCTCGGCTGCCTGTTCGTGGCCCCACAAAAGGCCCAGCACAGCGCCACTCCCGAAGAACTCCAGGACATGCTGGATGAATTGCAGAAGGAACACTGCTGCGCAGTGGCCTGGTACTTCCCCTACGCCTATCGCAAGCTGCGCAACGACGCCGGCAACTATCACCCCGGGGTCGCTGTACTGTTCAAGGAAGCACGCTGATCGGGCGGAACCATCCACTGGCTATGCTCCTCTATGACTACGACGTCCGTGCACTCATAGGGAAATTCGCATGCTCAACGCTCGCCACGCCTTGCTTATCGCCATTGCCGCCAGCCTCACGGCCTGCGGCGAAACCTCCAGCCTGCAGGTTTCGGACGGCACCGGACCGACCCCCAAACTGCCGGAGCCCAATCCGACGCTGATTCCGACGGTCAACATTGCCCCGGCCGTTGGATGGCCTCAGGGGGCGAAACCCGTGGCCGCGCCCGGCACCCAGGTCAATGCCTTCGCCGAAAACCTTGACCATCCGCGCTGGCTCTATGTGCTGCCCAATGGCGACGTGCTGGTGGCAGAAACCAATGCGCCGCCCAAGCCGGATGACAGCCAGGGTATTCGCGGCTGGATCGCCGGCAAGGTGATGGGCCGGGCCGGCGCCGCAGTACCCAGCGCCAACCGCATTACCCTGCTGCGGGATCAGGACCACGATGGCGTGGCGGAAACCCGCACGGTGCTCCTGGAGAACCTCAACTCGCCCTTTGGCATGACCCTGGTGGGCAATGACCTGTACATAGCGGATACCAACAAGCTGCTGCGCTTCCCCTACCAGAGCGGCGACACCCGGATCAGCGCAGCCGCCAGCACAGTGGCCGAACTGCCCGGCGGCCCCCTCAACCATCACTGGACCAAGAACGTCATCGCCAGCAAGGACGGGAGCAAGCTGTACGTCACCGTGGGCTCCAACAGCAACGTCGGCGAAAATGGTCTGGACAAGGAACAGGGTCGGGCGGCGATCTGGGAACTGGATCGCGCCAGCGGCAAGCACCGCCTGTTTGCCACCGGCCTGCGCAACCCCAACGGCCTGGCCTGGGAACCCACCAGCGGCGCACTGTGGACCGCAGTCAACGAGCGGGACGAGATCGGCAGTGACCTGGTGCCGGACTACATCACCTCGGTCAAGGACGGCGCCTTCTATGGCTGGCCCTTCAGTTACTACGGGCAACATGTGGATGTGCGGGTCAAACCCCAGAACCTCGACCTGGTGGCCAAGGCGATCGCTCCGGACTACGCCGTCGGCCCGCACACGGCGTCGCTGGGGCTGGCCTTCGCCGAAGGCAGCAAGCTGCCAGCACCGTTCACCGAGGGCGTCTTCATCGGCCAGCACGGCTCCTGGAACCGCAAGCCCCACAGCGGCTACAAAGTGATTTTCGTCCCCTTCAGTGCGGGCAAACCCCAGGGACAACCTATCGACGTGCTCAGCGGCTTCCTCGACAGCGACGAGAACGCCATGGGCCGCCCGGTGGGTGTGGTGATCGATCAGCAAGGCGATCTATTGGTCGCCGATGACGTCGGCAACAAGATCTGGCGAGTTTCCGCTGCCAAGACACAATAGATTCAGCGCTTGCGGCACAGGCTCAAGCCGTCCCCCAAAGGCAGCAACGACAGGTCGATGCGCGAGTCATCCTTCAAGGCGCGATTGAGCGCCTGGATGGCTCGGGTGTCTTCGCTTTGCGCATCGACCTCCAGCACTCGACCGCTCCACAAGGTGTTATCGAACACAGCCAATCCTCCGACCCGCAGCAAGCGCAATGCGTACTCCAGATAGACCGGGTAATTGGCCTTGTCGGCGTCGATAAAGATCAAGTCGAAGCTCTCGCCCTGCCCTGCTCGCTCCAGCTTGACGAGCGTCTCCAGCGCAGGCGCCAAGCGCAGCTCTATACGCTGATCGAGACCGGCCTCCTGCCAGTAACGACGGGCCGTCGCGTTGTAATCGCCAGGAAGATCACAGCAGGTCAGCGAACCATCCTCAGGCAGTGCCTGGGCCATGCACAAGGCGCTGTAGCCCGTGAACGTCCCCACTTCGAGCACACGACGAGCCCCGATCAGCTTGACCAGCAACGCCAGAAACTGCCCTTGCTCGGGCGCCACCTGCCAGCGAGCGGTGGGCAATGCCTGGGTTTCATCCCGAAGACGGCGCAGCAAGGGCGTCTCGCGCAGGGAGACGTCCAGCAGGTATTGGTAAAGGGTGTCATCGAGGTTGAGCGTACGGGCTGTCACGGGCACCTCGATCAGGTTGGCTTACGGATTGTGCGCCAGGTGTTCCGGCTGCAGCACGCGCTTGGCGCTCAGGTAGGCTTTTTGCCAATAGGCCTTGGACAGGCTATCGAGCTTCACCGTGCCACCGGTGGCCGGCGCATGCACGAAACGCCCTTCACCGACGTAGATCCCGGCATGGCTGACCTGGGAGCCGCCATTGGTGGCAAAGAAGATCAGGTCGCCGGTCTGCAGTGAGCCCTTGCCCACGTCAGGCGCCTGCATACCGATCATTTCCCGGGTCGAACGCGGTAGCGAGATGCCTGCCGCATCACGGTAGACATAACCGATCAGGCCGCTGCAATCGAACCCTGAATCCGGGGTATTGCCACCCCAGCGATAAGGCGTTCCCACCAGACCCAATGCACGAAACAGCACGTCTTCGGCAACCGGAGAAAAGGCTTGAGGGGCGTTGAATACCGGAGCACGTACCACAGGCGCAGGTGGCGGGGTACGGCTGGCACAAGCGCTGAGCAGCGCTGCGAAGGCAATGAGGATGATGCGGGCTGAGGTCGACATAAGCTGAACAATCCTGATCGGGATGCGGCTTTCTCTGCCGTGACACTGAAAACAAAACCGCGTAAGCAGGGCTCACGCGGTTAGTTTCAACAATAGATCAGGATTCTAGCGTCTACACGCCAAACTTCAAGTAAGACTTTAACTTCGCCCTACAAATAGTCCGTTTATTTGCGCGCAGTGACCACGGTTGGAGCCATGGCGAGTGCACGCTTGGCCTCAATGAAGGTCTTGCTCCAGTAGCTGTCGCCCAGGCTATCGACCCGCACACCGCCACTGCGACGGCTGCTGGAATGGATGAACTGATCATCCCCCAGGTAGATCCCGGCGTGGCTGACGCGCCCGCGGCCGTTGGTGCTGAAGAACAGCAGATCACCCGGCTTGAGGTTGTTACGCGCCACCAGAGGGGCCTTGACGTTGATCATTTCGCGAGTGGAGCGTGGCAGGTTCATGCCCGCCTCTTCACGAAACAGGTAACCGATGAAACCACTGCAATCGAAGCCGGCTTCCGAGGTACCGCCGAAACGGTAACGGGTACCGATCAGGGACATGCCGCGCTCGAGGATGCTGTCGGCCAGAACTGGCAACTGGTAAGGCTTGCTGTCAGAAAACTCTGCCAGTTCCTTTTCAGTTGCCAGCTCTTCCTGATCAACAGCGGAAGATTGGTTTTTTACCGAGACTTGAGTCTGTTGCACGGGCTGCTGCTGGGACACCGGAGTGTGTGAAGCGCAACCAAACAACAGGGTGACGAGTGCGAGAGGCACGAGGGGTGCGAAGCGATTTAGCATGGGCACGACCGTGGCTTGAAATAAAAGAAGACGCGACTATGCCTTCTATCGCCCTCATTTGCAAATTCAATCGATCAGAATGTGACTTATGAGTTTCTTGAGTACATCTAAGGCTTTAAGCCCATTTTAAGTCCACCTGCCTCTGGAAAGCCTTCCAAAGGTACGATTTCTGGCGCCTGAAATATGCCGAGAGCCGCTCGCAAAAGCCCTGCAGGCCTTGATTTTACCAACCCAGGGTTTCTTTCAGGAACGGGATGGTCAGCTTGCGCTGGGCTTGCAGTGACGCCTGATCGAGCTGCTCAAGAAGATCGAACAAGGCACTCATGCTGCGCGTACCGCGGGTCAGAATAAAATGTCCAACTTCGTCGGTCAGGTGCAACCCGCGACGGGATGCACGCAACTGCAGGGCACGCAGCTTGTCCTCATCGGACAGCGGGCGCATCTGGAAGATCAGCGCCAGGGTCAGGCGCGATTTCAGGTCCGCCAGCTTCACCGGCAATTCACGGGGCGACGTCGACGCCGCAATCAGCAGGCGCCGGCCACTGTCACGCAAGCGATTGAACAGGTGGAACAGCGCCTCTTCCCAGTCGGCCTTGCCGGCCACCGCCTGCAGATCATCCAGGCAAACCAGTTCGTACTGCTCCAGGTTGTCGAGAATCTCGATCCCGCGATCCAGCAACTCCGCCAGAGGCAGGTACACCGCCGGCTCGCCCATCTGCTCGAAACGCAGACAGGCCGCCTGCAGCAAGTGCGTGCGCCCCACACCATCCTTGCCCCAGAGATAGATCAGGCTCTCGGTCCAGCCGGCGTCGGCTTCGCATAGGCGCTCGACATAGCCGAGTGCAGCGGCGTTGGCGCCTGGGTAGTAGTTGATGAAGGTGGCGTCATCACGCAGACGCACACCTAGGGGCAGCTGAATCGGTTTCATGCTGACTGAACAGTTCCAAAGGAACCGTTAGTGGCCTCTGTGTAAAGTTTGCAAAGTTTATACCCGTGACGCCGAGCGCACAATGCAGCAGACCACAAGCAAAATCAAAGGTTTGCGTCAGCCGAGAGCCAGCCAGGGGGGATCTTTGACAGCCTGGGGGAGCAGAGGCCAAAGCTCACGACTGAACATCCACTCAGGCTGCACGGCGCCTCGCCCCCTGCGCCGCCCTTACAGATCGGGGTCTTCAGCACCGCTGTAAAGATCCGAGTCCTTGTACAGGTCATGCACATGACGCACCAGCACCATGATCACCGCGGCGACCGGCAACGCCAGCAGAACCCCAGTGAAACCAAACAGCTCGCCGCCGGCAAGAATCGCGAAAATCACCGCCACCGGGTGCAGGCCGATGCGATCCCCCACCAACAATGGCGTCAGCACCATTCCCTCAAGCGCCTGCCCGACCATGAACACTGCGACGATGCCAATCATGGGGTACAGATCACCACCGAACTGGAACAGCCCGGCAACCAATGCCGCACCGATGCCGATGACGAAGCCCATGTACGGCACTATCGCCGCCAGCCCCGCTATCAAGCCGATCAACAGCCCCAGCTCGAGCCCCACCAGCATCAGGCCTGCCGCATAGATCACGCCAAGGGCCAGCATCACCAGCAACTGCCCGCGCACGAACGCTCCCAGCACCTCGTGACACTCACCCGCCAGCGCCACTACCCGCTCTTCGCGGTTGCGCGGCAGCAGGCTGCGGATCTTGGCCATCATCAGGTCCCAGTCCCGCAGCAGGTAGAAGCTCACCACCGGGATCAACACCAGGTTGGCCAGCCAGCCGATCAGCGCCAAACCCGAGGCAGTGGCCTGGCTCAGCACCACGCCGACGATATCGGTGGTCTGGCCCATATGCTCGCTGATGGCCGCCTTGACCTTGTCGAACTTCCAGAATCCGTCTGCCAGCCCCAGGCGGGACTGCACCCAGGGCATGGCGGTGTGCTGCACCCAGTCGAGCATCTGCGGCGCCAGCTCATAGAGCCTGACCAATTGTTTGGCCAGCATCGGCACCAGTACTAGCAACAGCGTCATCACGATCAGGGTGAACAGTGCGAACACCGTGACCACCCCCCAGGTTCGCGACAAGCCCCACTTCTCCAGGCGATCCACCAGCGGATCGAACAGGTAGGCCAGCAACAGCGCCACCAGGAACGGACTGAGGATCGGGTGCAGCAGGTAGACAAACCCACAGGCCAGCAAGACCCCACCCAACCAGACCCAACGACGCGTGTCAGCCATACACCACTCCAGCTTCTATATAGAAGGAAACAACCTGCTACCAACGAAAACGCAGCTGCGCCGCCGGCGCCGGCGCCACTGCCGGAACCGCACCTTCGCCAGCCTGCACCGGCGCTTGCACCGGCGCCTGCGCCTCACCGGCAGGAATCTCCTGCAACCTGGCCAGGGACAACTGCGCCCGCAACTGCTCGGCACTGCCGTTGACCCGATAAACGATCCGATCCCCTTCGACACTCTGCAACTGCGCACCGAACGGCTCCAGCAGATGCCCCAGCGCCGCATAGTGCTCAAGATTCATGCCCTGGACTTCCAGCAACTGCTCGCTGGAGGTGCCTGGACGGGTGGCGAAGCGCGGCGCCAGGCGCTGGCTCACCGCCAACAGCACGGCATCGGCCAAGGCTGCGGTGTCCGCGCCCTGAACCGAACCCTGCTCTTTCTGATCGCCGAGCCACAGCCGCCACTTGGCCTGCCACTGGCCACCCTCCTCCCGGGCATGCACCGCCAGCAGCGCGTCAGCGCCATAGCGCTCCGAAGCCTCGCGCAGCGGCGCCGGGTCGGAGCCCTCAAGATTCGGCGCCGTAGCGACGATCTGCTCATTCAGGTCCCCCAGGGGCAAACGCAAGGGCAGCCCACGGTGCTGGGCCGCACGCCGCAGCGGAGCCGCACTGGCCTGGCCATCTCCCACCAGGCTCGAGCCTTCGGTGGAGTCGTTCAGCCACCAGCTCAGGATCGAAGGCCGGTTGTTGCCCCACAGCGACAATCCCGCCTGGCGCAAGGCGCGATCGGTACTGACCGGGTCGAAGTCCACTTGCAGGCTTTCCGGCGGGCCGGCGTCATAGCCGTACTGGCTGATGATCTGCTGCGGGTCCTTGCGGATCGCCGCCAGCCCGGGACCTTGAGCAGCCTTGGCGTCACCGGTGAGACGCAGCACCAGGGTTTCCAGCGCGCGCTGGGTCGCCTGGTCGCGCTCTTCAGGCGACTGGCTGCTGACCGGTTCACGTACTTGATAGAGGCCATTGAGGGTTTCGGCATGACTCGCCAGGCTGATCAATGACAGACAGCCCACAAACAGAAATTTACCCAGACGCATGGAAGATTCCCGACGACAAAAAAAGATTGAAACAGCACGCATCCATCACGGCGAGCAAGGCTGTGACCACAAGCCCCGGCAAAACATTCACCTCGCGCCCGATTGTTTTCGCACTGTCATAACGATAGCCACTTGAACGCTATACCTTATACAGACATGAGCAGGACCACCAACACGGCCAATGGCGGTTTTTTTAAGCGGATATGCCTCTACCCGTCGGCCCGAGGATGGCCGCTGCCCCTCAAGCCTGATAAAATCGCGCGCCTTCGCAGACCGGCATCAGCTGGGCACCCTGAAACACTTTCACAGTGCCTGGGCAGTCTCACTGGATCGGTCGATACCCCTGAATCCCCCCTAAAGGCCTGGATCATGAGCAAGCAACCCTCCCTGAGCTACAAAGACGCCGGTGTAGACATCGACGCCGGTGAAGCATTGGTCGAACGCATCAAGAGCGTCGCCAAGCGCACTGCGCGCCCGGAAGTCATGGGCGGCCTGGGCGGTTTCGGCGCCCTCTGCGAAATCCCGGCCGGCTACAAGCAACCTGTTCTGGTTTCCGGCACCGACGGCGTCGGCACCAAGCTGCGCCTGGCCCTGAACCTGAACAAGCACGACAGCATCGGCATCGACCTGGTGGCCATGTGCGTCAACGACCTGGTGGTCTGCGGTGCCGAGCCACTGTTCTTCCTCGACTACTACGCCACCGGCAAGCTCAACGTCGACACCGCGGCCCAGGTCGTGACCGGCATCGGTGCGGGCTGCGAACTGTCCGGCTGCTCCCTGGTGGGCGGCGAGACCGCTGAAATGCCCGGCATGTACGAAGGCGAAGACTACGACCTGGCCGGCTTCTGCGTTGGCGTGGTGGAGAAATCGGAAATCATCGACGGCTCGAAAGTGGCTGCCGGCGACGCCCTGCTGGCCCTGCCCTCTTCCGGCCCGCACTCCAACGGCTACTCGCTGATCCGCAAGATCATCGAAGTTTCGGGCGCCGATATCGAGAACATCCAGCTGGACGGCAAACCGCTGACCGACCTGCTGATGGCCCCGACCCGCATCTACGTCAAGCCGCTGCTCAAGCTGATCAAGGACACCGGCGCGGTCAAGGCCATGGCCCACATCACCGGCGGCGGCCTGCTGGACAACATCCCGCGCGTGCTGCCAAAAGGCGCCCAGGCAGTGGTCGACGTGGCGAGCTGGCAGCGCCCGGCAGTATTCGACTGGCTGCAGGAGAAAGGCAACGTCGACGAGCACGAAATGCACCGCGTCCTGAACTGCGGCGTGGGCATGGTCATCTGCGTGGCTCAGGATCAGGTTGAAACCGCCCTGAATGCCCTGCGCGCCGCTGGCGAACAGCCATGGGTCATTGGCCAGATCGCCACCGCTGCCGAAGGCGCAGCCCAGGTCGAGCTGAAGAACCTCAAGGCTCACTGATGCAAGAGCGGATGTCGCCGACCTGTGATGTTGTGGTGCTGCTGTCCGGCACCGGCAGTAACCTGCAAGCCCTGATCGACAGCGTGCAGACCGGCGACAGCCCGGTCCGCATCGCTGCCGTGATTTCCAACCGTGCTGATGCCTACGGCCTGCAGCGCGCCAAGGACGCGGGAATCCCCACCCGCTTCCTCGATCACACCACCTTCGAGGGCCGCGAGGCCTTCGACCGCGGGCTGATCGAGCTGATCGATACCTTCCAGCCCAAACTGGTAGTCCTGGCGGGGTTCATGCGCATCCTCAGCGGCGGCTTCGTCCGCCACTATCAGGGTCGCCTGCTGAATATCCACCCGTCGCTGCTGCCCAAATACAAAGGGTTACACACTCATCAGCGGGCGCTGGAGGCCGGAGATACGGAACACGGCTGCAGTGTGCACTTCGTCACCGAGGAACTCGATGGCGGGCCTCTGGTCGTACAGGCTGTGATCCCGGTAGAGTTGCACGACTCGCCGCAAAGCCTTGCGCAGCGAGTGCACGTTCAGGAACACCGGATTTACCCCATGGCCGTACGCTGGTTTGCCGAAGATCGACTGACGCTTGGCGACCAGGGTGCTTTACTGGATGGTCAATTGCTGGCCGCCAGCGGCTATTTGATTCGAACCTAGGAGATTTTATGCGTCGCGCCCTGCTCTTCGCTTGTGCTCTGTTCGCCCTGCCGGCTGTGCAGGCGGCAGACCTTCAACCGTTCTCCGCCAGCTACACCGCCGACTGGAAGCAACTGCCCATGAGCGGCACTGCTGAACGCAGCCTGGAAAAAACCGCCAATGGTGCCTGGAAGCTCAGCTTCAAGGCCTCGATGATGATTGCCAGCCTGACGGAAGAAAGCACCCTGACCCTGGACAAGGACACCCTGGTGCCCCAGTCCTATCACTTCGAGCGTGGCGGTCTGGGCAAGGCCAAGAAAGCCGACCTGGATTTCGACTGGTCCGCCAAGATGGTCACCGGCACCGACCGTGGTGATGCGGTCAAGCTGCCGCTGAACACCGGCATGGTGGACAAATCCACCTACCAGCTCGCCTTGCAGCATGACGTGGCCGCCGGCAAGAAAACCATGAGCTACCAGGTGGTCGATGGCGGTGAAGTCGACACCTACGACTTCCGCGTGCTGGGCGCCGAAAAAGTCGACACCAAGGCCGGCCAGATCGATGCGATCAAGGTCGAGCGCGTGCGCGACCCGACACAAAGCAAGCGCACCACGGTGATGTGGTTCGCCAAGGACTGGGACTACCTGCTGGTCCGCCTGCAACAGGTGGAAACCGACGGCAAGGAGTACAACATCATGCTCCTCAACGGCACCGTCGCCGGCAAGACGGTCAAAGGCAGCTAAGCCAGCAGCCGAACGAAGCCCCGCAATGCGGGGCTTTTTTTGGCTCGCAATTCATGCACCCGGTCTCTTTGCAACGGCCAGTGCAAGGCCGCGAAGATGAAACTTTTGTCATGAAACATCCCGCCCTGCGGCGAAATGTCACGGTTTTCGCGGGCTGCAGGATTGTCTTCAATCCTGCAAAGGTCTGTTGCAGACTCAGGCAATTTACTTAGCAAGCTAACAAAATATATAAAAGAGTCCTGCACACGCCTTGCTGCAGATCAACAGAGATTGGAGCTAGCAGATGACTGTAAAAGTAACTGAACGCGACGATTCACACATGTCCCATGAAGGCGTAGCCGCGGGTGTACGGATCTGGGATGTACATCAACAAGACATGCTGGTGGGCATGTTCCACTCCGAAAGCGACGCCCACAGCTACAAGGCCGAACTGGAAATCCTCGAACAGAACCGCGCCCCCCAGAGTTCCTGACTCCAGGCCAGCGCCGGAGCACCGGGATCTCCACGCGGATCACCGGCCTCCCCTCCCATAAACGACAAACCCCGCCATGAGCGGGGTTTGTCGTCAGTGCAGGCTTACCACATCAGATCGTCAGGGATCTGGTAGGCCGCGTACGGATCATCCTCGTCCGGCGCTTCGGTGGGGGTATTGAGCTGCACGATCCGGCGCGGATCACGCTCCTGGATCTTCAGCGCCGCCTCGCGAGGGATCACCTCATAACCACCGCCGTGATGGACGATGGCCAGGGAGCCGCTGCTCAGCTTGTTGCGCATCAGGGTGTTCACCGACAGACGCTTGACCTTCTTGTCGTCGACGAAGTTGTAGTAGTCCTCGGTGGTCAGCTTCGGCAGGCGCGAGACTTCGATCAACTGCTTGACCTGCGCGGCGCGGGCCTTCTGCTCAGCCTTCTCCTGTTGCTGGCGGTTGAGCTCCTGGTCGCGCTTGACCTTTTCGGCCATGGCCTCCTGGGCGGCACGCTGCTGAGAGTCATCGAGCTCGATCTGGCCCTTGTGGGCCAGACGCTGCTGCTTCTGCTTGTCTTTGCTGACCTGCTTGGCCTGCTTTTGGTTGACCAGCCCTGCTTTGAGCAACTGGTCGCGAAGGGAAAGGCTCATGGTGCTTACTCACTTAGGCAACGGCCTCAGCCGCAGCTGGGCAAATTCTTTTCCTGGCGTTTGGCTTCGCCCCACAGGGCGTCCAACTCTTCGAGGGTGCAATCTTCCATGGGACGGCGGGTGTCGCGCAATGCCTGCTCGATAAATCGAAAGCGCCGGTCAAACTTGGCATTGGCACCGCGCAACGCGGTTTCCGGGTCGACCTTGAGGTGCCTGGCCAGGTTGACCACCACGAACAGCAGGTCACCGATTTCATCAGTGATCGCTGCTGCGTCGTTATCTGCCATGGCTTCCAGCACTTCATCCAGCTCTTCACGGACCTTGTCCACCACCGGCAGGGCTTCGGGCCAGTCAAAACCGACCTGGGCCGCACGCTTCTGCAACTTGGCCGCACGGGACAAGGCCGGCAATGCCACCGGCACATCGTCGAGCAGGGACAACTGCTGGGGGGCGTCGGACTTCTCCGCACGCTCCTCGGCCTTGATCTGCTCCCAGCGCTCCTTGACCTGCTCTTCATCCAGCCGCGGGATGTCCAGCGGCGCATACAGGTCCCCGGTGGGAAACACGTGGGGATGGCGGCGGATCAGCTTGCGCGTGATGCTGTCCACCACCCCGTCGAACTCGAAACGTCCCTCTTCCCGGGCCAGCTGGCTGTAGTACACCACCTGGAACAGCAGGTCCCCCAGCTCGCCCTGCAAGTGGTCGAAGTCGCCGCGCTCGATGGCGTCGGCTACTTCATAAGCTTCTTCCAGGGTGTGGGGGACGATGCTGGCGTAGTTCTGCTTGATGTCCCAGGGGCAACCGTATTGCGGGTCCCGCAGGCGCGCCATCAGGTGGAGCAGGTCTTCAAGGCTGTACATCAGTTCATCCATTTCATACCGGCATCACGGGGTGCGATTGCGCCGGGTCTCGATGATGTTCGGCAACTGGGAAATCCGCCCCAGCAACCGCCCCAATGCGTCCAACCCCGGAATCTCGATGGTCAGGGACATCAGCGCGGTGTTGTCCTCCTTGTTCGAGCGAGTGTTGACCGCCAGCACGTTGATCCGCTCGTTGAGCAGGACCTGAGACACGTCACGCAGCAGACCGGAACGGTCGTAGGCGCGAATGATGATGTCCACCGGGTAGGTCAGCACCGGCACCGGGCCCCAACTGACCTGGATGATCCGCTCAGGCTCACGCCCGGCCAATTGCAGCACCGAAGCGCAATCCTGGCGGTGAATGCTCACGCCCCGCCCCTGGGTGATGTAGCCAACGATCGCATCCCCAGGCAGTGGCTGGCAGCAGCCGGCCATCTGGGTCATCAGGTTGCCTACGCCCTGGATCTGGATATCGCCACGCTTGCCCGGCTTGTAGCCCGTCGCCTTGCGCGGAATCAGTTCCAGCTGCTCGTTGCCACGTTCCGGCTCCACCAGCTGCTGGGCCAGGTTGACCAGTTGCGCCAGGCGCAGGTCGCCTGCGCCCAGGGCGGCGAACAGGTCCTCGGCGGTCTTCATGTTGGCCTTGTCGGCCAGCTTGTCGAAGTCCACCTGGGGCAGGTCCAGGCGGTTGAGCTCGCGCTCCAGCAGGGTCTTGCCGGCCGCGACGTTCTGATCGCGGGCCTGCAGCTTGAACCAGTGGACGATCTTCGCCCGCGCGCGGGACGTGGTGACATAGCCCAGGTTGGGGTTCAGCCAGTCGCGGCTCGGCGTGCCGTGCTTGCTGGTGATGATTTCCACCTGCTCGCCGGTCTGCAGGCTGTAGTTGAGGGGCACGATGCGCCCGTTGATCTTCGCGCCACGGCAGTTGTGGCCGATCTCGGTGTGCACCCGGTAGGCGAAGTCCAGCGGCGTGGCACCCTTGGGCAGGTCGATGGCGTGGCCATCCGGGGTGAAGATGTACACCCGGTCCGGCTCGATATCCACCCGCAGCTGTTCGGCCAGGCCGCCGATATCCCCCAGCTCCTCGTGCCATTCCAGCACTTGGCGCAACCAGGAGATTTTCTCTTCGTAATGGTTGGAGCCGGACTTGACGTCGGTGCCCTTGTACTTCCAGTGGGCACAAACCCCCAGCTCGGCCTCTTCGTGCATGGCGTGGGTGCGGATCTGCACTTCCAGCACCTTGCCCTCGGGGCCGATCACCGCGGTGTGCAGCGAGCGGTAGCCGTTCTCCTTCGGGTTGGCGATGTAGTCGTCGAACTCTTTGGGGATGTGCCGCCACAGGGTGTGCACGATGCCCAGCGCGGTGTAGCAATCGCGCATCTCCGGCACCAGCACCCGCACTGCGCGCACATCGTAGATCTGGCTGAACTCCAGGCCCTTGCGCTGCATTTTGCGCCAGATCGAATAGATGTGCTTGGCCCGCCCGCTGATATCGGCGTTGACCCCGGTGGCCTGCAGTTCGTTCTGCAACTGGTTCATCACATCGGAAATGAACCGCTCGCGATCCAGGCGCCGCTCATGCAGCAACTTGGCGATCTGCTTGTACTGCTCGGGCTCCAGGTAACGGAAGGACAGGTCCTCCAGTTCCCACTTGATATGCCCGATCCCCAGGCGATGAGCCAGGGGCGCGTAGATGTCGAAGACTTCCCGGGCGACCCGGTTGCGCTTCTCTTCATCGGCACTTTTTACCGCACGAATGGCGCAGGTCCGCTCGGCCAGCTTGATCAGTGCCACCCGCACGTCGTCGACCATGGCCACCAGCATCTTGCGCAGGTTTTCCACCTGCGCCTGAGTACCCAGTACCAAAGATTGACGAGGGCTGAGGCTGGCAGTGATCGCGGCCATGCGCAGCACGCCATCGATCAGCTTGGCCACCACCGGACCAAAACGCTGGCTGACCGCCGGCAGCTGGATCTGCCCCTCGCGGACGCCGCGGTAGAGCACGGCGGCGACCAGGGAATCCTGGTCCAGCTTGAGATCGGCGAGGATCTCGGCGATCTCAAGGCCCGTGCTGAAACTCGACACGTCCTCGGCACCCAGGCTCTTCGCCGCACTGTGTTTCAGCTCTGCCTCGCGAGCGAACTCGCAGGCTTCCTTCAAGGCTTCACGGTCCAGTGCCATGTCGACGCTGACCGTATGATCGAGCCACGCCTCGAGATTGATACTGCCGTCGGTGTTGATCGGCTGGTGCGCTCTCACCTGTACCATCTTGCTTTACCTTCCCTACGACGCACATTCAGTGCGTCAAATCGCTGACCTTCAATCCCCAGGCAAGACTCGCAGGGCCAGCGAGCGATGCCTGAAAGGCCAGTCGGATTAGACAAGCCATCCTAGCTCGCTTCGAATAACGCCATGGCTTCGACATGCGCCGTCTGAGGAAACATATCGAGAATCCCGGCACGTTTTAACCGATAGCCCTGCTTGATCAGTTCGACCGTGTCACGCGCCAGTGTTGCCGGATTGCATGACACGTACACCAACCGTTTGGCACCCAGGGTCGCCAACGTGCGGACCACCTCGAAAGCACCGTCGCGGGGTGGGTCCAAGAGTACCGCAGAAAAGCCTTCATCGGCCCACTCGGCAGTGCTCAGGGGTTGGGATAAATCGGCTTGAAAAAAGCGGGTGTTATGCAAATTGTTGCTGGCAGCATTTTCCGCCGCCCGAGCCACCATGGTTGCCACGCCTTCCACCGCCACCACTTCGCGCACTTGCCGGGCCAAGGGCAAGGCAAAGTTGCCAAGGCCGCAGAACAGATCCAGGACCCGCTCATGGGCTTGCGGCGCGAGCCACTCCAGTGCCTGGGCCACCATCGCCTCGTTGACCCCGGCGTTGACCTGGACAAAATCCCCCGGTCGATACGCCAGGTGCAAATCCCACGACTCCAGGCGGTAGCCCAGGGTCTTCGATGGATCGAAGGGCTGCGGCTCGCCTTCACCGTGCAGCCACAATTGCGCCTGATGGAAATCGCAGAAATCCTTGAGGATGCCCAGGTCGGCTTCGGACAACGGCGCCATGTGCCGCAGCAGCACGGCCAGGGACGAACCGCTGAACAACTCCACATGCCCCAGCGCCTGGGGTTTGCTCAAGCGTCGGAGCATCGCCGGCAAGCGGCTCATGATCGGTTGCAAGGCTTGTACCAGCACCGGGCAATCATCGATGGCGACGATGTCCTGGCTGCCCGCGGCGCGAAAGCCCACTTGCAGTTGCTTGCCCTTCATGTCCCAGCGTACCGCCACGCGGGCACGACGCCGGTAACCGAACTCCGGGCCACTCAAGGGGGCGGCCCAGGCCTCGGGCTCGACACCGGCGACCCTGGACAACTGGTCGGCGAGCATGCGCTGTTTCAGGGCAAGTTGTTCTTCATGGGGCAGATGCTGGACGCTGCAACCGCCACAGCGCCCGGCATGGGCGCAGGCCGCCGGACGGCGCAAGTCGCTGGCGTTGAAGATGCGCTCGGCACGGGCCTCCACGACCTTGCCGTGGGCCCCCAGCACCCGAGCCTCGACGTCTTCACCGGCCAGGGCACCACTGACAAACCAGGTGCGTCCGTCGATGAAGGCAATGCCGCGACCATCATTGGCCAGGCGCTGAATGTTCAGGCGCTGCTTCTTGCCAACCGGAACCTGCGGGGCGCGACTGCCACCCGCCGGCTGGAAGCGCAGGCCTCTCTCGTGCTTAGCCATCAGTTGGGCGCATCGAAAATGCCGGTCGACAGGTAACGATCGCCACGGTCACAGATGATCGCGACCATGACCGCGTTTTCCACTTCCCGGGACAGGCGCAGCATCGCTGCCACCGCACCGCCGGAAGACACGCCACAGAAGATGCCCTCTTCACGGGCCAAGCGCCGGGTCACGTCCTCGGCTTCGCTCTGGGCCATGTCGACAATCCGATCGACCCGGCTGGCCTGGTAGATCTTCGGCAGGTACTCCTCGGGCCAGCGGCGGATGCCGGGAATGGCCGAGCCTTCCATGGGCTGCAGGCCGATGATCTGCACCCCAGGATTCTGTTCTTTCAAATAGCGCGAGGTGCCCATGATGGTGCCGGTGGTGCCCATCGAGCTGATGAAATGGGTGATGCTGCCCTGGGTCTGGCGCCAGATTTCCGGACCGGTTCCCGTGTAGTGGGCCTCCGGGTTGTCGCCATTGGCGAACTGGTCGAGCACCTTGCCGCGACCTTCCGCCTGCATCCGCTCCGCCAGGTCACGGGCACCTTCCATGCCCTCTTCCTGGCTGACCAGAATCAGTTCGGCACCGTAGGCGGTCATCGCCGCCTTGCGCTCGGCGCTGGAGTTGTCGGGCATGATCAGGATCATCTTGTAACCCTTGATCGCCGCCGCCATCGCCAGGGCAATCCCGGTGTTGCCCGAGGTCGCTTCGATCAGCGTATCGCCGGCCTGGATCTGCCCGCGCAACTCGGCGCGGGTGATCATCGACAGTGCCGGACGGTCCTTGACCGAGCCCGCCGGGTTATTGCCCTCAAGCTTGAGCAGCAGGGTATTGCTGGTGACGCCAGGCAGGCGCTGCAAACGAACCAGCGGGGTGTTGCCGACGCAATCGGCGATGGTTGGGTACTGCAAGGTCATGGCGTATTCGCAATCCAGACTGCGGGGGCGCCTATCATACCGGCAAACGTCCGAGCGCCATATCACGCAAAGTGCGGGGCTTATGGCTTATTGATATAAGACCGCCCATGCCGGGGCTCAAGCGCCCAACAGACGCAGATGAATGCGCAGCCCGCGGCCGGTGTTCTGTGCCCACAACTGCCCGCCCTGGCGCCACACCGCATTGCGCGCGATGCTCAGGCCCAGGCCGAACCCCCCATCCCCCGGCCGCGAACCGTCCAGACGGATGAAAGGATCGAAGATCCGTTCCAGCTCTTCTTCGGCCACACCCGGGCCTTGATCATCCAGCCACAGATGCCAGTATTCGCCGTCGCGCCGCCCATCGAGCGTAACCAGGGCCCCGGGGGGCGAATGTCGAATGGCGTTGCGCAGGATGTTTTCAAGGGCCTGGGCCAGGGTATTGAGATGACCACGCACCCAGCACTCCCCTCCTAGCTCGCAGCGCAGCTGTTCGGAGGGCCAGCCGCTTTCGAAACAGGCGTTTTCACAGAGCATTTCCCACAGTGCCTGGAGCTGGATCTGCTCATCGGGCAAGGGCGCTCTTTCCGTGTCCAACCAGGCCAGTTGCAGCGTGTCCTCTACCAGCCGCTGCATGCCGTCGACCTCCCGGGCCAGGCGGTCACGCAACGCTGGCAGGTCCTGTTCACTGTCACAGGCCACCCGCAGACGACTCAGGGGCGTGCGCAACTCGTGGGACAGGTCCCGCAGCAACTGCTGCTGCACCGCCACAGTGCTCTGCAGGCGCTCGGACATCTGGTCGAAGGCCCGTCCCAGCTCTCCCAGTTCATCCTTGCGCTGAGTGGTCTGCGAAGACAGGCGAGCGTTCAACTGCTCCGCCCGCCAGGCATTGGCCTGTTCACGCAACTGGTTCAGCGGCACCACCAGCAAGCGGTACAGACCGACGCACAGCAGCAAGGTGAACAGACCGGGGATCACACCGTTGGTGATCACCCGCCAGAACGCCCGGTAGCGCCCGGGCATGAAACGTTGCGGCAACTCGATGACCAGGCTGCCGAGGGACGGATCATCGGGAAATGCAATCTTCAGCCACGGCAAACCCTGGGCATGGCGACTGACCGGCCAGTCGGCGCCCCGCAGGAAGGTCAGGTGCTGGGCCTCCCGCGAGGTCAGCGGATAGCTGCTCAGCGATTGCAGGTCACTGCCGATGACCCCGATCCAGCTGCTCTCGCGGCTGGCCACCTGCTGGATCCAGGCATCGACGCCGGCATTCTGGCCATTTTTCCAGGCCTGCTCGGCCTCCCGCGCATAATTGCCGAGGGTGGCTCGTGCCTCATCGGAGAGGTAGAGGTTCTTCTGCTCCACATAGCGGCCCCAGGACCAGCTCAGCCAGATCATCAACAGGCAGAAGGCGACCAGCAGGCAGGCCAGCTTCCAGAATAACGAGTGCCGCCCGGGCAGATCAGGCCAGTTCATCAAAGGCGCCCAGCACGTAACCCTTGCCCCACACCGTGCGTAGCTCCCGCTCGCTGTAGCCAAGTGCCTTGAGCTTGCGGCGAATCTGGCTGACGTGCATGTCCAGGCTGCGATCGTGGGCCGCATAGCCTCGCTGCAACACATGCTGATAAAGGAAGGCCTTGCTCAGCACCTCATCGCCATTGCGGTGCAAGGTCTCGAGCAGACGGTACTCGCTGCGGGTCAGGCCGGCCCATTGCTCGGCAAAGAACACATCGCACAGTTCATCGTCAAAACGCAGGCTCTGCACAGAGCTGCTGGGCACCGGCGGCATCGGTCGCCGATCCAGCGCCACCCGGCGCAGAATGGCTTCGATGCGTACCCGCAACTCGGCCATGCTGAACGGCTTGGGCAAGTAATCATCGGCGCCCAGGCGAAAGCCGCTGATGCGATCGGCCTCTGCCCCCAGGGCCGACATCAGCAGCACCGGCGTGGAGTGGCTCTGGCGAAAGTGGGTCAACAGCGCCAGGCCGTCCATCCCCGGCAGCAGGATGTCCATCAGCACCACATCGAAGCTTTCACGGCGGGCGATCCCCAGGCCTTCTTGGCCGTTCTGGCACCAGGTCACGGCAAAGCCGCAACGCCCCAGTTGCTCGTGCACATAGGCACCGAGCACCGGGTCGTCTTCAATGGTCAGGATGCGGGGCGGCTCAACAGCTACGGGAGTCATTAGCTTCTGCAAGTCATTCTCAGTTGGACGATTATTCAAGATTGCCCGGATCACGGCAACCAATGCCTTGGTCGCAGCCTCCTGCTCAACTGCCCGGCCGTCGCTTGCCCCGCCACAATTTGCCGAGATCAGCCCCGGGCAAATCGTTACACTGCGCAGGTGGCGCATCACGGACGTGCCCGTCGACCTTTCAAAACAGCGTGGAAGCAGGAGAGTTGCGTGCTCAAGAAACTGGGAATCAAAGGCCGCGTACTGTTGCTGACCTTGTTGCCCACCAGCCTGATGGCCCTGGTGCTGGGTGGCTACTTCACCTGGATGCAGCTCTCGGACCTGCAGACCCAGCTCCTGCAGCGCGGCGAAATGATCGCCGAGCAACTGGCCTCCCTGGTGGCTCCGGCCATGGGCAATCACAACGCGCCGATGCTCGAGCGCATCGCCACCCAGGCCCTGGAACAACAGGACGTGCGCGCGGTGTCCCTGCTCGCCCCCGACCGCACTCTCCTGGCCCACGCCGGGCCGAGCATGCTCAACCCGGCACCCTCGGGTAATAGCACCCACATGATGCAGCGTACCGGCAATGACGCGACCCGCTATCAGTTGCCGGTCTTCGGCCGGCATCGCAACCTCGCCGGCGACCTGATCCCCGATGAGTCCGACCGTCTGTTGGGCTGGGTGGAACTGGAGCTGTCCCACAGCGGCATGTTGCTGCGCGGCTACCGCAGCCTGTTCGCCAGCCTGCTGCTGATCGCCGCGGGCCTGGCCGTCACCGCTCTGCTGGCCGTACGCATGGGGCGCACCATCAACAATCCCCTGGGGCAGATCAAGCAGGCCGTGGGACAACTTAAGGACGGCAACCTGGAAACCCGCCTGCCGCCTCTGGGCAGCCAGGAGCTGGACGAGCTGGCCTCGGGCATCAACCGCATGGCCAGTACCTTGCAGAATGCCCAGGAAGAACTGCAGCACAGCATCGACCAGGCCACCGAGGACGTGCGCCAGAATCTGGAAACCATCGAGATCCAGAACATCGAGCTGGACCTGGCCCGCAAGGAGGCCCTGGAAGCCAGCCGGATCAAGTCGGAGTTCCTGGCCAACATGAGCCATGAAATCCGCACGCCGCTCAACGGCATCCTCGGCTTCACCCATCTGCTGCAGAAAAGCGAGCTGACGCCGCGCCAGCTGGATTACCTGGGCACCATCGAGAAATCCGCCGACAGCCTGCTGGGAATCATCAACGAGATCCTCGACTTCTCGAAAATCGAAGCCGGCAAGCTGGTGCTCGACAGCATCCCCTTCAACCTGCGGGACTTGCTGCAGGACACCCTGACCATCCTCGCCCCGGCGGCCCACGCCAAGCAGCTGGAACTGGTGAGCCTGGTCTATCGCGATACGCCCCTGTCCCTGGTAGGCGATCCGCTGCGGCTCAAGCAGATCCTCACCAACCTGGTGAGCAATGCCATCAAGTTCACCCGCGAAGGCACCATCGTCGCCCGGGCCATGCTGGAAGAAGAACACGAAGACAGCGTGCAGCTGCGCATCAGCATTCAGGACACCGGCATCGGCCTGTCGAACCAGGACGTGCGCGCCCTGTTCCAGGCCTTCAGCCAGGCCGACAACTCGCTGTCCCGCCAGCCTGGTGGCACGGGTCTGGGGCTGGTGATTTCCAAGCGCCTGATCGAGCAGATGGGCGGCGAAATCGGCGTCGACAGTACCCCCGGCGAAGGATCGGAGTTCTGGATCAGCCTGAGCCTGCCGAAAACCCGCGACGATGCCGAGGACCTGCCCGGCCCGCCGTTGCTGGGGCGACGGGTCGCGGTGCTGGAGAATCACGAACTGGCGCGTCAGGCCCTGCAACACCAGTTGGAAGACTGTGGCCTGGAAGTGACGCCATTCAACACCCTGGAAGCCCTGACCAATGGCATCACCGGCGTCCACCAGAGCGATCAGGCGATCGACCTGGCGGTGCTCGGCATCACCACCAACGACATGTCTCCCGAACGCCTGAGCCAGCATATCTGGGACTTGGAGCACCTGGGTTGCAAGGTCCTGGTGTTGTGCCCGACCACCGAGCAGACGCTGTTCCATCTGTCAGTGCCCAACCCCCACAGCCAGTTGCAGGCCAAGCCGGCCTGCACCCGCAAACTGCGCCGTGCCCTGTCCGACCTGGTCACCCCGCGCCGGGCCCGCAGCGAACCGGAGGAAAGCCTTTCCAGCCGTGCACCGCGAGTCCTGTGTGTCGATGACAACCCGGCCAACCTGCTGCTGATCCAGACCCTGCTCGAGGACATGGGTGCCAAGGTGCTGGCGGTGGATAACGGTTACGCGGCGCTGAATGCGATCCAGAACGAGCCTTTCGACCTGGTGATGATGGACGTGCAGATGCCCGGCATGGACGGCCGACAAAGTACCGAGGCAATCCGCCAGTGGGAAAGCGAACGCCACGGCACGCCGCTGCCCATAGTCGCCCTGACCGCCCACGCCATGGCCAACGAAAAGCGCGCCCTGTTGCAAAGTGGCATGGACGACTACCTGACCAAGCCCATCAGTGAACGGCAACTGGCCCAGGTGGTGCTGAAGTGGACCGGGCTGGCGTTGCGCAACCAAGGACCGGAGCGGGCCAGCGAGCGCCCGGAACTGGGCCTGGAACTGCAGGTTCTGGATCAGGAAGAAGGCTTGCGCCTGGCCGCTGGCAAGGCCGATCTGGCGGCAGACATGCTGGCCATGCTGCTGGCGTCCCTGGAAGCCGATCGCGAAGCCATCAACGCCGCCCGCGCGGCCAACGATCACAGTGCGCTGATCGAACGGGTCCATCGTCTCCACGGCGCCACCCGCTATTGCGGGGTGCCACAGTTGCGAGCGGCCTGCCAGCGCAGCGAAACCCTGCTCAAGCAGGAAGATGCCAAGGCCTTTGCCGCCCTGGATGAACTCGACCATGCCATTGGCCGCCTGGCCAGCGAGGCGCGGATCAACGCCTGACCCAGGGCAACACCTGCCCGGCGTCCAGCCATCATGCTGGGCGCCCCGAACAAGGATGCAGCCATGCGCACGATTCTTTTCAGCAGCCAGAACTATGACCGCGAGAGTTTTCTCGGCACCTCGCTGCCCGCGGGCATCGAACTGCAATTCCAGGCCGCCCGGCTGAGCCTGGACACTGCCGCTCTGGCCGAACACCATGAAGTGGTCTGCCCCTTCATCAATGACGACCTCAGTGCCCCGGTGCTGGAACAGCTGGCTGCCGGCGGCACTCGCCTGATCGCCCTGCGCTCGGCCGGCTACAACCATGTCGACCTGCCAGCCGCCAAGCGCCTGGGCCTGGATGTGGTGCGAGTGCCGGCCTACTCTCCGCATGCAGTGGCCGAACACGCCGTGGCCCTGATCCTGGCGTTGAACCGGCGCCTGCACCGGGCCTACAACCGCACCCGCGAAGGGGACTTCACCCTGCACGGGCTGACCGGGTTCGACCTGGTGGGCAAGACTGTGGGGATCGTCGGCACCGGGCAGATTGGTGCCACCTTCGCCCGGATCATGGCCGGCTTCGGCTGCCAACTGCTGGCCTACGACCCCTACCCCAATCCCGCCGTCGAGGCCTTGGGCGCCCGCTACCTGAGCCTGCCGCAACTGCTGGCCCAGGCACAGATCATCAGCCTGCACTGCCCACTGACCGAAGACAGCCGCTACCTGATCAACCAGGACAGCCTGGCGCACATGCAGCCCGGGGCGATGCTGATCAACACCGGGCGCGGCGGCCTGGTGGATACACCGGCGCTGATCGAAGCCCTGAAGAGCGGCCAGTTGGGTTACCTGGGCCTGGACGTCTACGAAGAGGAAGCCCAACTGTTCTTCGAAGACCGCTCCGACCTGCCACTGCAGGATGATGTACTGGCCCGGCTGCTGACCTTTCCCAACGTGATAGTCACCGCGCACCAGGCCTTCCTGACCCATGAAGCCCTGGCAGCCATCGCCGACACCACCTTGCACAACATTGCCTGCTGGGCTGCGGGCCAGCCGCAGAATCAGGTCCAGGGCTGAACCCCGCGCCGCGGGCTGATCGAAGGTCACCCGCCTACAACCTGCGGGGCCAGGGCCCGTGCTAGCATACGCGGCATATTTGGAGGACCCATGGTCGAACACGATTTCCGCTACACCCTGATGAGCCCGCAACACACCCTGATCGAATGCCGCGCCCTGGTACCGGGACGCTATCAGGTCACCGGCAATGGTGGCTCGATCCGCGCCGACGACGTACTGCTGGTGACCCTCAAGGGCAGCAAGGACCTGTCCATGCGCCTGACCGTGGACACCGTTCGCCACCTGATCAATCCACTCGGCCAATGGGTCGCGGTGGCCCGCGGCCCGGTATTCGGCGAACTGGCGATTCATCAGTGGCAGGTCAACTGCGACAGCTGCGCAACCGAACTCGCCTTCGAGTTCGCAGTGGACGCCAAGCTCGGCAACAAGGCCCAGAAGCCGGCTGCCAGTGCGCGAATAGCCGAACTGGGCTGGACCAGCGAAGGTGAGCGCCACCTCTGCCCGAAATGCCAGCAGGCCAGCCAATGAAATCCCTGGTGCTGCTCGCGGCGTTGGGGGCCGGCCTGATGGGCTGCGCCGCCGAGCCGCTGAAGCTGCAACAGGACCGCAGCTACGTCCTGGAATGGATCGGTGAGCGTCCGCTGATCGATTACAGCCACCTGACCATCACCCTTGGCGAGGATGGCCGGGCCTATGGCAATGGTGGCTGCAACCACTGGTTCGCGCCCTACACCCTGGAAGGCGACAAACTCAGCTTCGGCAAGGTCGGCAGCACTCGCAAGCTCTGCGCGCCGGCGCTGATGGAACAGGAGCGGCGTTTTCTCCAGGCCCTGGAGACTGTCCAGCGCTGGGATGTCTCGCCGATCGAGCAAGTGCGTTTCTGGCCCGCCGAAGGCAAGCCGCTACGCTGGTGGCTGGAAGAAGGCTGATAGCCCTGCAGGCGCCAAGGGCGGCCCGCCTGGGTCGCCCACCTGCCTCAACGCCAGGCGCGGGTGCAACCCGCACCAGCCGCCCCATTCGTCTCAATGCCCGCGCAGGGCCTGCAGTTTCTCCAGCACGCCCGCCGCGGTCTGCTCGCCCAGCAGTTGTTCACGCACCTTGCCCTTGTCGTCGATGATGTAGGTCACCGGCAGCGCCTCGCTGCGTGGCAGGTCGAAGATTTCCGCCGGATTCTGCGCCAGCACGGTGAACTTGATCCCCAGCTTCTCGCTGGCGCTCTTGAGCTCGTCACCCTGCACATTATCGAAGTTGACGCCCAGTACCGTCGCCGACTGCCCCTTGAGCTGCTCGTCCAAGGCGTTCAGTTCGGGAATTTCAGTGCGGCAGGGGCCACACCATTCCGCCCAGTAGTTGAGCACCAGCCATTGCTTGTCCAGGCGTTCGGCGGCGACTTTCTGGCCATACTGGTCGACCCCATAGTCATTGCCGCAGCCACCAAGCAGCAAGGTGGTGAAGATCGCCAATGCCGCTGCCAATTGCCGTGCCATGCCCTGTTCCCTGTATTGAAAGATGTCTTGAAAGTGTTCGCGACCCCACAGTCGCTGCGACCTATCGACTCTCAAGGTTCAGGAGAGCCCGCCGCGCGGGTAGAATAGCCGCCACCTTACGCAAGATGCGACCCGCACATGACCGATCTGACGCTTTATCACAACCCGCGCTGCTCGAAATCCCGCGGTGCGCTGGAACTTCTGGAACAACGCGGCCTGGCTCCGACCGTGGTCCGCTACCTGGAAACCCCATTGGACGCGGCCCAGTTGCGCAGCCTGCTGAACAAGCTGGGCCTCAGCGCGCGCCAGTTACTGCGCACAGGCGAGGACGAGTACAAGAGCCTCAACCTGGCAGACAGCAGCCTCAGCGAAGCGCAATTGATTGCCGCCATCGCCCAGCACCCGAAACTCATGGAACGGCCGATTCTCGAAGCCGGCGACAAGGCCATCATCGGCCGGCCACCGGAAAACGTGCTGGAGATCCTGCCTTGAGCACGCCCTACATCCTGGTGCTGTATTACAGCCGCAACGGCTCGACCAACGAGATGGCCCGGCAGATCGCCCGGGGCATCGAGCAGGCTGGCCTGGAAGCCCGCCTGCGCACCGTCCCGGCGATTTCCGCCGAATGCGAAGCCATAAGCCCGGACATCCCCGACAGCGGCGCCCTCTACGCCAGCCTCGACGACCTGAAGAACTGCTCGGGCCTGGCCCTGGGCAGCCCTACCCGCTTCGGCAACATGGCAGCCCCGCTTAAGTACTTCCTCGATGGCACCAGCAACCTCTGGCTGACCGGCGCCCTGGTGGGCAAGCCCGCCGGCGTGTTCACCTCCACCGCCAGTCTGCATGGCGGCCAGGAAGCCACCCTGCTGTCGATGATGCTGCCGCTGTTGCACCACGGCATGCTGATCACCGGCCTGCCCTACAGCGAATCGGCCCTGCTGGAAACCCGAGGTGGCGGCACCCCCTACGGCGCCAGCCATCATGCCGGGGCGGACGGCAAGAGCCCGCTGGACGAACACGAGATCGCCTTGTGCCGGGCCTTGGGCCTGCGCCTGGCGAAAACCGCCCAGCGACTGGAGAGCGACCGTGGCTAAAAAGCCGAAGATCCTGCCGGCGGTGGAATGGCTGGAGCCGCGAGTCCGGGTGACTCGGATCCTCAGCCTGGTCTGTTTTTTTGGCCTGGTGGGCCTGCTCTGCGTGTATTACCTGCTGATCGCTGACCTGCACGGCGCCCGGCCCTGGGTCATCCTGCTGATCGAACTGGCCCCCCTGCTGTTAATGGCGCCCGGCATGCTCAGCGGCAGCGCTCGCGGGCATTCGTGGATGTGCTTCGTGGTCAACCTGTATTTCATCAAGGGCGCGCTGGCCGCCTACGATCCAAATCGGCAGGTGTTCGGCCTCTTGGAAATGCTCGCCAGCCTGGCCGTATTCAGCTCGGCGCTGCTCTACGTACGCTGGCGCTTCCAACTCAATCGCCGGCTCGCGGGCGAAGGTGCCAGCCCGGCCTGACTCCGGTGCCCCAGGATTCCCGGAGTGCGCGTGAGCACCCCGGGGAACTTGCATCCGCGCTTCGCGCCCCAACCTTGGTCAACAGACTCATCGACCGACACTCCCGAACCCTCCCGGAGCAGGCATGCACGATTACAAATGGCTGAACGAATACTGTCTCAACCGCTTTGGTTCCGCCGCGGCCCTGGAAGCCCAACTGCCGACCCCGGCCAGCAACGACTACCTGCGCTCCCTGAGCGCTGACCGCTACCTGTCGACCCTGGCCCTGCGCGTCTTTCGCGCGGGCCTGAAACACAGCCTGGTAGATGCCAAGTGGCCAGCGTTCGAACAGGTGTTCTTCGGCTTCGATCCGGAAAAAGTGGTGCTGATGGGGGCCGAACATCTCGAGCGGCTGATGCAGGACACGCGAATCATCCGCCACCTGGGCAAGCTCAAGAGCGTGCCGCGCAACGCCCAGATGATCCTCGATGTGGAAAAGCAGCACGCCAGCTTCGGCGCGTTCATTGCCGACTGGCCGGTCCAGGACATCACCGGGCTCTGGCAGTACCTGGCCAAGCACGGCAACCAGATGGGCGGTCTTTCAGCCCCGCGCTTTCTACGCATGGTGGGCAAGGACACCTTCATTCCTACCTGGGACGTGGTGGCGGCCCTCAATGCCCAGGGCATCATCGACAAGGTTCCCAGCAGCAAGCGCGACCAGGCCCTGGTACAGGAAGTGTTCAACCACTGGCAGCAGGAAAGCGGCCGGCCGCTGTGCCAGCTCTCGGCAATGCTGGCCTATACCGTCAACCACTGAACCCTGCCTCTCCAAACCTTGCGCCCTGCCCCCATAACCGGCAGGGCGGCCTCCCCTTCCTCAAGTCGTCAGCGCATCCAAGCTGACAATAAGCTGAACTAAACGCGAGGTTTTTTCATTCGCTGTTTCTTATCGGCTAGAGTTCACCCCGCACGCTCTATCGGGTTAAGACGCTCGGCAAAAAGTTGCTGCGGCCGGCACGCTAAAGCCATTAAACATTTACAAGCGGATAACAAAGCACTGATCAGGCCAATAACCTGAACACAGGCTGTCTGACTTTAAAAGAATGGTCGTCACCCATTCGTTTTTTTCACATTGCTTTCACCCTCCGCCCACCTGGCCCGACCTACATTGGCCCCAGTTGCAGCGCTGGCCCCGGTGTGCACATGCCGGTCTGTCGAGAAACATCAGTTCCATCCCTTTAGGCAGTCCCTATCAAAAACTTATTCAGGTAAGCGACGTGGTCAATACTGCTGAAACAGGCACTGGCGGCGAGAAACCCCGAATGCCCCGATCGCGAAAGGTCGTGCTCGGAGTGAGCGCGACAGTTCTGACGATCCTGGTCAGCGGCTTCGTCCTGTGGCCTGGCACGCCGCTGGACCTGGGGGTCGGCAACCAGATGCAGCAGTCGGGTGCCTACCGCCACTGGCAAGGCGGCGAGGTGATTGCCCTGGTACGTCATGCCGAGCGTTGCGACCGCTCCGAGAAACCCTGCCTGGGGCCCGAGGATGGCATCACTCTGGACGGAAGCAGCACCGCCAGCGAAGTGGGCCAGGCCTTTCGCAGCCTGGGTATGGCCGCGACCGATGTTTTCAGCAGCCCGGCCACCCGCACCCGGCAAACCTCGGAATACATGTTCCAGCAACCGGTACAGACCCAGGACTGGCTGGCCAACTGCGGGGATGATTTCGAACAGGTGATCAAGGCGCACAAATCCCTGAAGCGCAATCTGGTCCTGGTTACCCACAGCGACTGCATCAGCGATCTGGAGCGTCAGTTGGGTTATGAACATGCCCTGGCCAGTGAATACACCAGCTCATTGTTTGTCACCCTGAACGGGGACGGTTCCTTGCAAATACTGGGAATCGTCAATGCTAGAAACTGGCCACGGACACTTGAACAGCTGCGCCCTTGAGTTGTAACTATTTTTAACAACAAACCAACAGACTTTATTGTTCGAACAGACAAACTAATTGGCCAACTAGCTGGCTAGACAAGTTATGCGCTAGTTGCAAGACCTATCCCTGTTTTTGCCAATAAAGCATGCAAGCAGTCCGGCATCTCATCCAAAAACATGCCGCGACTTGAGAAACCCGCATATTCGACAACACTGACCGTTCATCAGCAGCACTTGATCAAAGTAACGACTCACCGCTATCGGCACATGACCTCGAGGATAGAAATGCACCGCACTTTACCGCCCCAAGCTTATGGAACAAGCGCCACGCCTTCTGGCTACACCGTGGGTGGGAGTACAGCCGAGCTGATACAGCGTTGGGCACTACCCTTTCTGCTGCTGGCCTTCGGGCTGTTCTACCTGCTGCCATTGACCAGCCACGGCCTGTGGATTCCGGATGAAACCCGCTACGCGCAGATCGGCCAGGAGATGCTGCTCAAGGGAGACTGGGTTGCCCCGCACTTCATGGGCATCCGCTACTTCGAAAAACCCATTGCCGGCTACTGGATGATCGCTATCGGCCAGGCCGTGTTCGGCGACAACCTGTTTGGCGTGCGCATCGCCTCCGCCGTGAGCACCGGCCTGAGCGTGCTGCTCGCCTACCTGATTACTCGCCGGATGTGGAACGACCCACGCAAGAGCTTTGCCGCAGCCTTGCTCTACATGAGTTTTGGCCTGATTGCCGGCCAAGCCGGATACTCCAACCTCGATCCCCAGTTCACCTTGTGGGTCAACCTGAGCCTGGTAGCACTCTGGTTTGCCCTGGACAGCCAGACGTTGCGTGCCCGGCTGCTGGCCTGGGCTTCACTGGGTGCGGCCTGCGCGATGGGCTTCATGACCAAGGGTTTTCTGGCCTGGTTGCTGCCGGTGCTGATCGCCCTGCCCTACATGCTCTGGCAGCGGCGCTTCACCGAGTTGCTGCGCTTTGGCCTGGTGGCGCTGCTGGTGGCGATCGTTATCAGCCTGCCCTGGGTGCTGAGCATTCATGCCCATGAGCCCGACTTCTGGCGTTTTTTCTTCTGGCATGAACACATTCGGCGCTTCGCCGCCGAGAACGCCCAGCACACCCGCCCCTGGTGGTTCTACCTGCCACTGCTGGTCGCCTCCAGCCTGCCTTGGGCGGCGCTGCTGCCGGGCACCTTGATCCAGGGCTGGAAGGACAAACGCCAGGCCAACACCGGTTTCCTGCTGCTGTGGTTCCTGTTGCCCCTGGTGTTTTTCAGCCTCAGTCGCGGCAAGCTGCCGACCTACATCATGCCGTGCCTGCTGCCACTGGCGGTGCTCATGGGCAGCACCCTGATCGATCGGATCAACGCTCAGATGACCCGGGCGATCCGCCTCAATAGCCTGCTCAACCTGCTGATCGGCGTCAGTGCGCTGATCGCCCTGGTGGTTATCCAGATCACCCGCCCGGTCTACGGCCATGATGAGATGTTCAGCCTGTCACTGGTGTTCATCATGCTCATGGGCTGGATCATCGCCAACCTGCTGTCTGCCTCCCGCCCTCTTGGCTACTGGGCGGCGCCGGCCCTGGGTATCTGGCTGCTGGTGGCCCTGCTGCCGGCGGGCATGCCGGGAGTGATCGTGCACAACAAGATGCCGGACCAGTTCATCAAGGAACACCTTGAAGAACTCCAGCAGACCCAGTCGCTGTTGAGCAATGACCTGGGGGCTGCCTCGGCCCTGGCCTGGCGCCTGAAGCGCACAGACGTGACGCTGTACAACACCGAGGGCGAATTGAAATATGGCCTGGCCTATCCTGACTCGGCCCAGCGCAAGGTTGACATGGCGCAAGTTGGCCAATGGCTGAGCGATGCACGCAAACAGGGCTCGGTCGGGGTGGTCATGCGGGTCAAGGATGTCCTGGAAAACCAGGAAGTCGCGCTGCTGCCACCTGGAGGCAAACGTTATGTGCAGGACAACCTGCTGATCCTGATCCTGCCAGCGGCACAGCCCTGACCTGAGCAGCACAGCCGGCAACGTCCGCCTCAACTGCGATTGAGGCGGGCACTACTCCTCAACCCTTCGAGTGGCGACAACCCGCCACTCTTGCACCCTTGTCTTCCGGAACCCCACCATGACGAGCCACAATTCTGAGCGCAGGGCCCTGGCCCTGCTTCTTGGCGTGTCCGCCCTGATCCTGTTGCTCGGCCTGGGCTCCCGTGAGCTATGGGGAGCAGAAACCCGTTGGGCCAATATCGTCCTGCAGATGCTGCAGAGCGGCGACTACTTCGATCCCTACCTCAAGGGCAGCCCCTACTACGACAAGCCCCTGCCGTCCTACTGGCTGATCAGCGCCTGCGCCTGGCTGATGGGCGGACTGGGGCCCTGGTCACTGCGCCTGTCGTCGGTACTCGCCGCATGGTTGAGCATCTGGCTGGTGTACCTGATCGGTGAACAGCTGTTTCGCAAGGGCACCGGGCTGATCGCCGGCTGGATGCTGGCCACGACCTTCTACTTCGCGTTCTGGGCCCGAGTGGCCACCGCCGACATCCTGACCGTCTGTGGCGTGCTGGCCGCGGTGTTGTGGTACTGGCGCGGCCCCGAGGACACGCGCCTGGGACGCTACAGCGTGTTCTTCCTGCTGCTGGCCGCGACTTCGCTGCTCAAGGGCCTGATCGGTTTTGTCCTGCCGGGGTTGATCCTGCTGCCACACCTGGTCAGCCAGGGGCGCTGGAAACGCCATCTGAATCTGCGCCTGTGCCTGGCGCTGGTGATTGCCGCGGGGTTCTACATGGTGCCTTTCGTGCTTTCCCATCTGTATGGCGCGCCAACCTACGGTGAAAGTGGCCTGAGCCTGGTGTTTCGCGAGAACGTCGTACGCTTCTTCGATCCCTTCGACCACGTCGGACCGATCTACACCTACCTGATCTATCTGCCGGCCTATACCTTGCCCTGGGCGCCCTGCTGGATCCTCGGCCTGTGGCTGGCCCTTCGGCACTGGCGCCAGTTGCAACCCAACGAGCGCTGGCTGGTCTGGGCCCTGGCCTTGCTGTTCCTGTTCTTTACCGCCAGCGGCAGCCGACGCAGCTATTACGTACTGCCCATGGTGCCCTTTGCCCAGCTGTTGGGGGCCTGGTGGCTGAACCGCTACCTGCAGCAGAAACGCGACAGCGGCAAGGGCCGCGACCGACGCTGGGCCATTGGCTTTGCCAGCGCTGCGGCGTTGCTATTGCTGGTGTTGGGAGTCGCCTACCCCTGGAGCAACGGTGGTGGAGGCGTGATCGGATTCAGCGCACAGGTCAAGACCGAGGCGAGCCGCATAGCCCCCTGGAATCAATGGCGGATGGTGATGGTCGAGGTCGACAACAAGCTGCCGATGTACCTGCAGAATCAGGGCGCACCGTTCTACTACGTGGCGCAAACCCAGGACTTTCCGAGAGCCGGCAGCAGCGCAGACTTCATGGCCTGGCTGGACAAGACCAGCGGCCAGCACTGGGATCCCCAGCGCACCCTGATCTTCGTGCAGCAGACCCCGGATGAACCGCTGCTGCTGGGCTATCTGGGTAGCGATCATCAACTGATCCGCACCACGCCGACCAACGGCGAACGGCTGGCCAGGAAATCCGCAGAAGGTAGCGTGGCCTTTATCCCGCGGGCACCGAGCGACTGAAAGCTGCGCCGCTGCGCTGCTGAAACAGCGGCGCGGCGCCCCTGAGCCGCCGTGTGCGCATCACAGATTCAGCACATTGACGAAACGTGATGCGGCGCTCTCATCGATACGCAACTGGGTGAAGTCGAACAGCTTGCGGTCCGCCAGTTGCGAGGGGATGACATTCTGCAGGCCACGGAAGATGCTCTCGGTACGCCCGGGGCTCTTGCGCTCCCACTCCTGAAGCATCTCCTTGACCACCTGGCGCTGCAGGTTCTCCTGGGAGCCGCAGAGGTTGCAGGGAATGATCGGGAACTGCTTGAGGTCGGAATAGGCCTGGATATCCTTCTCGCTGCAATAGGCCAGGGGACGGATCACCACGTTGCGCCCGTCATCGGCCAACAGCTTGGGCGGCATGGCCTTGAGCGAGCCGTTGTAGAACATGTTGAGGAAGAAGGTCTCGACAATGTCGTCGCGGTGGTGACCGAGGGCCATCTTGGTCGCGCCGATCTCGTCGGCAAAGGTGTACAAGGTGCCGCGGCGCAGGCGCGAGCACAGCGAACAGGTGGTCTTGCCCTCCGGGATCAGCTCCTTGACCACCGAGTAGGTGTCCTTCTCGACGATGTGGTACTCGATCCCCAGCTCCTTGAGATAGGCCGGCAGCACATGCTCGGGAAAACCCGGCTGCTTCTGGTCCATGTTCACCGCGACGATCTCGAACTTGATCGGCGCCACCTTCTGCAGGTGCAGCAGCACGTCGAGCATGGTGTAGCTGTCCTTGCCGCCGGACAGGCAGACCATGACCTTGTCGCCCTCTTCGATCATGTTGAAATCGGCGACCGCTTCGCCCGCCAGTCGGCGAAGGCGTTTCTGCAGTTTGTTCTGGTTGACCGTAAGAGTGCCCATGGCGCTTGAAATCCGCGAGGTGTGTGACGAAAAGCCGGACATTTTACGCAAAAACCCCAGCCCCGCGAAAGCATCGCCAGCCCCGTCCGCCAGGCGTGCAATGACAGACGCGACGGCGATTAACCCGGGGCTTTACAGCGCAATTTGCTCTAAAGGTGCGCCCATCTGAGGAAAACTCCTCCCTATACTGCGACATAAGGTCGCACGCGCACATAGACCTATACTGACTGTGCCACTTGGCTGTAAGCGCTCCGTTGGGGGGCGATGGCAACAATAAAGGAGTGACTGACCATGATTCATCATGTCGTAGGACTCTTCACCCACCCCGATCAGGAATGGCGAGACATCCGTGGCGATGCCGAGGAAAGCATCAGCCACATGTACCTAACCCACACGCTGATCCTGGCGGCCATCCCCGCCATCTCGGCGTTTATCGGCACGACCCAGGTCGGCTGGGTCATCGGCAGCCGCGCGCCGGTGATGCTGACCATGGAAAGCGCCCTGTGGATGACCATCATGTCGTACCTGGCGATGCTCGGCGGCGTGGCGGTCATGGGCGCCTTCATCCACTGGATGGCCCGCACCTATGACGCCAACCCGAGCCTGTCACGCTGCGTGGCCTTCGCCACCTACACCGCGACACCGCTGTTCGTCGGCGGCCTGGCGGCGCTGTATCCCCACATGTGGCTGGGGATGATCGTCGGCACGGCGGCCATCTGCTACACGGTGTACCTGCTCTACGTCGGCTTGCCGACCTTCATGAACATCCCATCGGACGAGGGATTCCTGTTTTCCAGCTCAGTCCTGGCGGTGGGGCTGGTGGTACTGGTGGCGATCATGGCCTTCACCGTGATTGTCTGGGGCCTGGGCGTCGGCCCCGTGTACACCAACTGACGCCGCACCAATAATAATCCTCTGTCTGCCAACACAGGCCGCCGCAAGGCGGCCTTCTTATGTGTACCCGCCAGATGACCATTCGGCGCCTGGGCGATTCGGAATTCCCCCTGTTTGCGGCATACTCCCCCTCTCTGGAGAGCCGCTAAGCATGCCCGAGCAACTCAATACCCGCGTCGAAGATTGTTTCCTACTCGCTGAATCCTTTTTCAAACGTCCTTTCAAACGCCCGGTGGTCAGCCTCAAGTTACGCGGCCAGAAAGCCGGGGTCGCTCACCTGCACGAAAACCTGCTGCGCTTCAATCCGCAGCTGTACCGGGAGAACACCGAGGACTTTCTCAAGCAGACCGTGGCCCATGAAGTCGCGCACCTGATCGCCCACCAACTGTTCGGCGAACGCATCCAGCCCCATGGCGAAGAATGGCAGTTGATCATGCGCGGGGTGTATGAACTGCCGCCCAATCGCTGCCACACCTATGAAATCAAGCGGCGCAGCGTGACTCGCTACATTTACCGCTGCCCCTGTGCCGACAGCGACTTCCCCTTCTCGGCGCAGCGCCACAAGCTGGTGGCCCAGGGGCGCCGCTACCTGTGCCGACGCTGTCGGCACACCCTGGTCTACAGCGGGGAAACCCGGATCGAGTGACCCGAGGCCAGGCCTCATCGGGACGCCGAGGCGGCATTTGAGTTAGCCAACGACCCCGTTGCGCCTTAGCGCCTCGATACTCTGCGGGCTGTAGCCCAGCTCGGCGAGCACCTGGTCGGAGTGCGCCCCCAGCCGGGCGCCAATATGCCGAGGCGCAGGCAAACCCGCGGAGAACTTCAACGGGCAGGCGATCTGTGCCTGCAGGCTGCCGTCATCACGGGGCACCTGGCTGACCAGTTGACGGGCCTGTAACTGAGGATGATCCACCGCCTCGGCCAGGCTCAGGACCGGCTCGACACAGGCATCCAACCCGGCGAACAACTGGCAGAGCTCGGCAAAGTCGTGTTTTTCGAACTCCATCTGCAAGGCGTGCTTGAGAGCCTGTTGCTGCTCGGGACGAGGGGACAGGCCCTGGGCTGCCAGCTCCGGCCGCCCCAAGGCCTGACACAACTGCTGCATGAACACCGGCTCCAGGCTGCCCACGGATAACCAGCGGCCATCGCGGCTGCGGTAGTAGTCATAGAAGCTGCCACCGTTGAGCATTTGCTGCTCCATCTCAGGTTCCACTCCACACGCCAGGTAACCGGCGCCGGCCATGGCATTCAGACTGAACGCACAGTCGGTCATGCTCACATCCAGGTGCTGGCCCTGACCACTGTGCTGGCGAGCGATGACTGCCGCCAGCAGGCCGATCACCCCGTGCAGGGAGCCCCCGGCGATATCCGCCGCCTGAATCCCCAGGGGCAACGGCCCCTGGTCACGGCGCCCGGTCTGGCTGGCCAACCCGGCCAGGGCCAGGTAGTTGATGTCATGCCCGGCACGATCGCGGTAGGGACCGGTCTGGCCATAGCCGGTAATGGAGACGTAGATCAGTCGGGGGTTGATCGCCTTCAAGGCTTCATACCCCAGCCCCAGGCGCTCCATCACCCCCGGGCGGAACTGTTCGAGGACAATGTCATGCTCGCGCACCAACTGCCGGACCACCTCCAGCGCCTCGGGCCGCTTGAGGTCCAGGGCCAGGCTGCGCTTGTTGCGATTGAGGTAGGCGTGACTGGCGGAAACCCCGGCATCGTGGGGCGGCAGTACCCGTACCAGGTCCATACGGGTCGGCGACTCGATGCGCAGCACCTCGGCGCCCATGTCGGCCAGCAGCAACGAGGCGAACGGCCCCGGCAACAGGGTGGAGAAATCCAGTACCTTGAGTGACGCCAATGGCCCTTGCATATGCCCTCCTCTGCTCTTGATCGACTGCCCACAGAGTAGGCAGGCGCAACCGCCCCAACAATTACCACAACGGTCACCCGGACTGACCGTTGCGCTCAATTGCCAGGCAATAAAAAACCCGCCGAGGCGGGTTTTCTATCAGCAGCAGGGGTTACTTGATGCTCGGCGCCGGGCCTTCGGCCACGCCCAGGTCATCGGTCTCACGGGTGTCGGTAATCGGCCGACCGCCGGAAGCCAATTCGGCCTGCAGCTTGTCTTCATCCAGCTCCTTGACCCACTTGGCGACCACTACGGTGGCCACGGCATTGCCCACCAGGTTGGTCAGGGCGCGGGCTTCGGACATGAAGCGGTCGATACCCAGGATCAGCGCCAGGCCAGCCACCGGCAAGTGCCCCACGGCCGACAGGGTGGCGGCCAGAACGATGAAGCCACTGCCGGTCACGCCAGCGGCGCCCTTGGAGGACAGCAGCAACACCAGCAGCAGGGTGATCTGGTGGGTGATGTCCATGTGGGTGTCAGTAGCCTGGGCAATGAATACCGCGGCCATGGTCAGGTAGATCGAGGTGCCATCGAGGTTGAAGGAATAGCCGGTTGGGATCACCAGACCGACCACCGACTTCTTCGCGCCCAGGCGCTCCATCTTGATCAGCATGCGTGGCAGGGCCGATTCCGAGGAAGAGGTTCCCAGCACGATCAGCAGCTCTTCACGAATGTAGCGGATCAGCTTGATCACGCTGAAGCCGTGGGCGCGGCAGATGGCGCCCAGGACCACCAGGACGAACACCACGCAGGTGATATAGAAGCAGATCATCAACTGGCCCAGTTGCACCAGGGAGCCCACACCGTAGGCACCGATGGTGAACGCCATGGCACCCAGCGCACCCAGGGGCGCCAGCTTCATGATCATGTTGATGATGTTGAACATCACGTGGGCGAAGCGATCGATGAAATCCAGCACCGGCTTGCCGTAGGCACCCAGGCGATGCAGGGCGAAGCCGAAGATCACCGAGAACATCAGCACTTGCAGGATATCGCCGTTGGCGAAGGCACCGACGATGGTCGACGGGATGATGTTGAGGATGAAGCCGACGATGCTCTGGTCATTGCCCGCGGTCACGTAGGCGGCGACTTTGGAAGCGTCGAGGGTCGAGGCGTCGATGTGCATGCCGGCGCCCGGCTGCACCACGTTGACGACCACCAGGCCGATCAGCAGGGCAATGGTCGAAACGATTTCGAAGTACAGCAACGCGTAACCGCCGGTCTTGCCCACCGACTTCATGTTCTGCATGCCGGCGATGCCGCTGACCACGGTGCAGAAGATGATCGGGGCAATCACCATCTTGATCAGTTTGATGAACCCGTCACCCAAAGGCTTCAGGGCCACACCGGTCTGCGGGTAGAAGTGCCCGAGCAGAATGCCGATGGTGATGGCAACGATCACCTGGAAATACAGGGATTTGTACAGTGGCTGACGAGTCGTCATTGCAAAGTTCCTCAAGAGCCCCGGCATGCAAGTTCCGTCGATGCATGCGGTGCCTAAAGTGCGAACCCTCCTGCGCTGGAGGGATTTGTTGTGTCGAACTGCGTGCTGGCAGATCTTCCGGCTCTATCGCAAAGCCCGTGCCACCTTGTCGAAATGCCCTACAGGCCTTTAGACATCAGGGTCTCGAGCTGATCTTTGCTTCCGTTGCGCACGGTGCACCTGGCGGATTTCCGCCCTTTCACCGAGTCTCGTCCTACAATTTGGCGGATATCCGCCTTGCCCCCATCCTGGGGGCTGACTAACATCCGCCCTTCAATGGACGGATCAGCCTGCATGCGCGAACGCACCATCGCCAGCCACTTTGCCCGTGCCGCCCTGGGCGGAGCACGTCGGCGCGGCTACGACTACCGGCCGCTGCTGCAGACGCTGGGCATCAGCCCCGAGCTGCTGAGCCAGCCCAAAGCCCGCATCGCCCCCGAGCAATTCACCCGCCTGCTGCAGCAACTGTGGCTGGAGCTGGACGATGAGTACCTGGGCTTCGGCCAGGGCCCCAGCAAGCGCGGGACCTTCGCCATGATGTGTCACGCTCTGATCCATTGCCGCACCTTGGAAAAAGCGCTCAATCGAGGCTTATTATTTTATAGCTTGTTTGCGCAAGCCCCGCGCCTGAGTCTGACGCGAGAGGGAGAAATGGCCCGCCTGAGCCTGGATGATTCCGAGCTATGGGACCCCGAACACTTCCTCAGCGAAAGCCTGCTGGTGATCTGGCATCGCCTGGGCAGTTGGCTGATCGGCCAGCGCATTCGCCTGGAACAGGCTTGTTTCAGCTACCCGAAGCCCGAGCACGGTGCGGAATATGACCTGCTCTTCCCCTGCCCGCTGCAGTTCGCACAAACCCGCAGCAGCCTGCTGTTCCACAGCCGCTACCTGAACATGCCGCTGCTGCAGGATGAACGCACCCTCAAGCACTTCCTGGAGCGCTCACCCGCCGACCTGCTGTCCCGTCCGGACGAGGGCGACAGCCTCAGCAGCCAGCTACGGCGCCTGCTCAGCCGGGACCGTGAGCGCTGGCCCGACCTGGAAAGCGTTGCCCAGCACCTGCACGTCAGCCCGCAGACGCTGCGTCGACATTTGCGGGAGGAGGGTTCGAGCTTTCAGCAACTCAAGGATGAGCTGCGCCGCGACATTGCCATCTACCACCTGGGCCGCGCCGACCTGTCCTTGCAACAGATCGCCGAGCAACTGGGATTTTCCGAGCCTTCGGCCTTTCATCGGGCCTTCAAGAAGTGGACCGGCCTGACCCCGGGCGCCTACCGCGCCCAGGAACAGTGAGGTTTACAACGCAGGGAAGTGAATCCGGAAAGCCGCGCCGCCCAGGGCCGAATCGCCCAGGGTCAGTTGCGCGCCGTAACTCTCGATGATGTCCTTGACCACGGCCAGGCCAATGCCTTGGCCCGGGTGCTGGCGATCCAGACGCTCGCCGCGCTGGAGGATCCGCGCCCGCTGATCCGGCGGCACGCCCGGCCCATCGTCTTCCACGCACAGCTCCGCGCCATCCAGCGTCTCGCGCACGCTGATGCGCACCGAGCTCAGGCACAGACGGTAGGCGTTCTCCAGCAGGTTGCCGAGCAGCTCCAGCAGGGCTCCATGCTCGATCGGCAAATAGCAGCGTTCGGGCAAATCGAACGACACCCGTACCTGCTTGTCGCGGTAGACCTTGTCCAGAGTGTCGCACAGGCTTTGCAGCACCGGCCGCAGGCGCACCTGGTGGCGGACCAGGCCGCTCTTGCGCAAGCTGGCACGCTGTAGCTGGTAGCTGATCTGCTGGCTCATGCGCTCGATCTGCGCCTGCAGGACCCAGGCCTGCTCGCGATCCTGGGGCCGTTGCGCCATGTCTTCACTGACCCCCTGCAACACCGTCAACGGGGTTTTCAGGCTGTGGGCCAGGTCATCCAGGGAGTCGCGGTAGCGGCTGCGTTGCTCACGCTCGCTTTGCAGCAGGCGGTTCAACGAACCGGTCAGGCGCAGCAATTCCCGCGGATGCTCCTCGCTCAAGCTCTGGCGCGTGCCGCTCTCGATCTGGTCCAGCTCCTGACTCAAGCGGCGCAGGGCCTGCAGGCCCCAGGTCAGCCCCAGCCAGAGCAGCGCCAGCAGCACCAGCAACGCCGCGCCAAAACCCAGGTAGAGGTTTTCCCTGACCCCTTCCAGGGTTTGCTGGTATTCGCGCACCGGTTGCAGCGCCACGATGCTGAAGGCCGCATTCTTGCCTCCCAGCAGCTTGATCTCGACGTCGTAGACGAAGAACTCCTGGCCATTGGCTTCACGGATCCTGGCGAACTCGTTACCGCGCCCGTCGTAACGTGGGCGGTAGTTGATGTTCTCTTCCTGGGTCGCCCGGGAGCGCCAGACCAGGTGCCCTTCGCGGTCGTAGATATAGCCCAGCAGCCGGCTGTCGGCGAGATTGAAACGCTCGTCCGGCAACTGCGCCGGCATCTGCAAACGGTTGTTCTCGATCCGCGCCGCCGAAATCAGGGTGGTGACGTCGGAGGCCAGGCGCTGTTCGATGGAGTCCTGCAGCGCCAGGCTGAACGCCCCCTGCATGGCTGGCAGCAATGCCAGCATGAACAGCACCGCCAGCGTGGTGGCCGCCAGCATCAACCGCAGGCGCAGCGATCGAATCATCGGCAACGCTCGGTGAACAGGTAGCCCAGGCCACGCACGGTATCGATCGGCTTGAAGCCCGACGGCCCTTCCAGCTTGCGCCGCAGGCGCCCCACCAGCACTTCAATGACATTCGGATCGCGCTCGTCGTCATCCGGGTACAACTGCTCCATCAGCCGATCCTTGGCCACCACCTGCTGGTGGTGGCGCATCAGGTACTCGAGAATCCGGTACTCGTAGGCGGTCAGGGCCAGGGGCTGTTCTTCCAGCGAAGCCTGCTTTCGGTTCAGGTCCAGCAGCAACGGGCCGGCGATGATGGTCGACTGGGTGAACCCGCTGGAGCGCCGCAGCAATGCATTCAAGCGCGCATCCAGTTCCTCGAACTGAAACGGCTTGACCACATAGTCGTCGGCACCGGCGGCCAGGCCCTCGACCTTGTCCTGCCAGTTGCCGCGGGCGGTGAGGATGAGGATCGGGAACGTCTTGCCACGGGCGCGCAACTGACGGATCAGGTCCAGTCCGCCCATGCCGGGCAAACCCAGGTCGATCACCGCCAGATCATGATTGAACTGCTCGGTCTGATACAGCGCCTCCTCGGCATTCGCCACGGACTCGACGACATGACCACTGTCAGTGAGGCGGGTTTGCAAATGATGGCGCAACAGCGCCTCATCTTCGACAACCAGCAATTTCATAACGCTCTCCCAGGCAAAATTCGACATCTCCAAGGGCGCTCCTGCGCCCGGATGATTAATGCGCCAACGCCGGACCGTGCCCAAGGCACGATCCGGCGCGGGTCAGGCCAGGCCGCTTATCAGAAAGCGTAGTTGGCCGACAGGTAGGTCTGGGCGCTGCTGGTCAGACTCAGCGAACCCTGCTTGCTGCCACCACGCTCGCTCATTTCGGTCCCGGCATTGCTGCGCAGGTAACGGTAGCCGAGCTCCACCGAGGTATTTTGTGAAACCTGTTGCAGGACACCAGCCTGCACCCCTACCGCGTAACCGATATCGCTGTCACGGCTGAACCCCGGGGACTCCTGGGCCAACTTGGTCAGGCCGGCGGTACCGCCGCCGAACAGTTTGGTGCTGCTGGTCACCGGCAGGAACATATCGTAACTGCCCAGCAGGTTCTGCTGGCGCAGTTTAATGCCATTGTGGGAACCGGAAACGTAATCGTAGGTGGCGTAGTAACGAGCCTGGTCGTTCTGCCGACCAGCGCGTATGCCCCAAGTGTTGTCCTTGCCAATCACGCCATCGGCGTTCGGATGGCCAAGGTTGCTGTTGAGCTGGGTGGATTTTTTAACCTTGTCGCTGGTTTGACCGAACGTCAGGCTGGCAAAGTTGCTGTCAGCGGCTTGGGCAGCGGCGCTGGCGCCGAGAACAGTAAAGGCGAGGATCAGTTTTTTCAACGAAGTCATAGGAAAGCTTCCTTTGCGCTATTGGCTTTTTGGGTACGGGGCTAGAGTAAACAGCCCGCCCTGAACTCCCCCTGAACACACCCTTAACCTCGCCTGAACCAGCTTGATGAAAACATTCGCCGTTTTTCCTCGCCGGCATCGCGCCCAGGCACTCGCTCCAGAGGCTTATTGCGTAACGCACGACTACCCTCGAAGTCGGCAACCCGGCACACTAGCGACCATGAATGCTCTCCCTCCCCTCCCCACTTGCTGCACCCCATTGAACGCATCCTGGCCGCTGCCGGATGCCCTGCCCCACACTTGCTGGCGGAGCACCCGGTTCAACCCCGGGCAGCTGAGCGCAGATGATTTCCAGCGCAGCGGCATCGTCGCGCCACCGAGCATCCAGCGCTCGGTGGCCAAGCGCCAAAGCGAATTCCTCGCCGGGCGCCTGTGTGCCCGGGCGGCCTTGTGGCAACTGCAGCAACTGGACTGGGTCCCCCCCATCGGTGATGACCGGGCACCGATCTGGCCATCTCATATCAGCGGCTCGATCACCCACAGCACCGGACACGCCGCTGCCATCGTCGCCGACAAACAGCACTGGCAAGCCCTGGGAATGGACCTGGAAAACCTGCTCGCCAGCGAGCGCGCGGCCAACCTGGCGGACCACATCCTCACGCCTGCAGAACTCCAGAGACGGGACCTGCTCCCCCTCGAACAACAGGCCCTGGCAGTGACCCTGACCTTCTCGATCAAGGAAAGCCTGTTCAAGGCCTTGTATCCGCTGGTGCTCAAACGCTTCTATTTCGAACACGCCGAAGTGCTGGAATGGACCCCCGAGGGAAAAGTGCGGATGCGCCTGCTGACCGAACTCAGCGAAGAATGGCACCTGGGACGTGAGCTAGAGGGGCAATTTGCAGTCGAGGATGATCAGCTACTGAGCCTGGTTGCCATCAAGGCCTGAGCCAGCCGCGCAGTCAGCGAGGCTCCTGGTGCCGCGGCCAGCTCAGGCTGAAGCAGGCGCCGCCCAGATTCCTGCTTTTACCAATCAGGGCCCGGCCATCGTGCCAGTGGATGATCCGGCGAACGATCGACAATCCCAAGCCATGCCCGCCAGACGCCCGGGTACGGCTGTCATCCAGTCGCAGGAAGGGTGTGAAGATCTTCTCCCAGGCGCTTTCCGGCACCCCGGGACCGTCATCCTCCACATCCACCCGGCAACGCAACTGCCCCACCTGATAGCTGACAGTCACCTGGGACTCGGCGTGGCGCATGGCATTGCTCACCAGATTCTGCAGCGCCCGATGCAAATAACGTGGCTCGGCCTCGACCCAGGCGCCATCACACTCGGCAGCGGACAGGCACAAGCCGCGCTGGACCTTGAGGTTGGCCCGCAACGGCGCCAGTTCGCTGATCACTTGGTTGATCAGGGCGTCCAGGTCGATGCGCTGGAAGTTCAGGGCCGGCGAGCCCTGCTCCAGACGCGCGTAGGTCAGCATCTCGTCCACCAGCCGGTCGAGGTCCTGAATATCGTTATCCATGCCGTCCTGGTATTTCTGCCGCGCCTGGTCAGTGCTTGCCGAGGCAATCATCTCCAGGCCGAAGCGCAGGCGTGCCACCGGTGTACGCAGCTCGTGAGACACCGCCCGCACCAGTTCGCGCTGGATCGCCAGCAACCGCTGCAGGTGCTCGGCCATGCCGTTGAAGGCCGCCGCCAGGCGCCCCACCGAATCCGCGCCCCGGGCCGGCACCCGGGTTTCCAGGCTGCCCTTGGCAATGCGCGTGGCTGCCGACTCCAGGCCACTGAGGCGGCGCTCCAACTGACGCACCAATAGGTAGACGATCAGGCCAATCAGGCTCAGGCCCAGCACGGCGATCAGCACCAGCCATTGCGGCGGATAGGGATTCATCTGGTACAACGGCCCGATTTCCAGCACCCAGGGAGTGCCTACCAACCCGGCGAACACTCGGATCGAATCGCCGCCCTTGCCCAGGGCCATCACCGTATCGCCCTCGGCCACCCGCCGGCGCTGATCCTCATCCATGTCGGCGGCATCGAGGGTCGACAGGTGCATATCGAAGCCAAAACCCTTGGCCTGTTTCAAATCCGCCAGGCGCTGGGGCTGCTCTGCCACCGGGTAACGCACCAGCTCGTCGGCCAGCAGATAGATCGTCGCCCGGGCCAGTTGCTCGCTGATCTGCTGCACCTCGGCACTGAGCAGCAGTTGCTCTTTCTCACTGACCAGGCGATAGACCCGGGCGGCGAAGGGACCGGTCTGCTCCACCAGCGCCTGACCACGCAGCACCCGGCTGCGCTGGCTGCTGTCCAGATCGGTCTGGCTGAATGTCTTCAGGCTCAGGGGAATCCCCAGTAGCCGCTCCCACACCGCCAACGCCCGGCGGCGCTCGATCTCGCTCATCGGCTGCAGGTTTTCAGCCATCAACGAGAAGGTCCCGTGGGCCAGCCGCTCGCGGTACTGCTCGCTGCGCACTTCATTGAGCAGGTGCAGGGCCAGCACCCCCAGCAGCGCCACCAAAACCAGGGCAGCGCACATGCCGCCATAGATGCGCAGGAAGATCGAGTTCACGAGGGCATATCGGTGGCAGCTTCGGGAACGAACAAATAGCCCTTGCTGCGTATGGTCTTGATCAGCCTCGGGTGTTCCGGGTCGTCGCCGATCTTGGGCCGGATACGCGAGATCCGCACATCGATGGAGCGATCCTGGCCGTCATAGCCGATGCCGCGCAATGCGGTGAAGATTTCCTCCCGGGACAGAATCCGCCCGGCATTCACCACCAGCAGCCACAACAGGTCGAACTCGGCGCTGGTCAACTCGATCCCGGCATCGCTCAGCCAGGCTTCACGCAGGGCGTTATCCACTACCAAGGGGCCAAACTGCAGGCGTCGGGATTTCTGTGCCGCAGGTTCCGGTGCTTCGCTGCGCCGCAGCAAGGCCTGAATCCGCGCCAGCAGCAACCGCGGCCGCACCGGTTTGCAGACATAGTCGTCGGCCCCCAGGTCCAGGCCCATCACCTGGTCCATGTCATCGGTGCGGGCCGTCAGCATGAGGATCGGACCGTCATAGCGATCCCGGACCTTGCGACAGATGCTCAGGCCATCCTCTCCGGGCAGCATCAGGTCAAGGATCACCAGGTCCGGCTGTTCGGCAATGATCCTTGCCGCTGCCCGGGCACCGTCGCCCTCGATCGCCACCTGCAAGCCATTGCTTTCCAGATATTCACGGGTCAACTCAGCCAGACGCTGGTCATCCTCGACAATCAGTATCTGCCAGGCTTCTTGCTCCATGCTTGACCTCTTCTTCTTATTGAAAGCACACGGGCGGAACGCAAACCCCCGTCTTTTTGTCATGAAAAAGGCGGATAACTTGCCCTGTGAAAGGAGGGGAATCCCCTGTCGATCGCGGCGGATTGTAGCAACCGGCGCCGACCTGAACACAAGCGGCTAAAACGACTCGGTCAGGGCGTTTTTTTGTGATAGGGTTCGCGCCCGCAAAAATCCGCCCAAGGCAATTTTCGGCGGTAATAAACAGTGACAAACGGTTCCACGCACTGGGACTGCGGGTTGCGTGAGTTTTACCCAGTTCATACACAATTTACGCACAACCTTATCCACAGGCAGCACGTTGCAATCAGCCCCCAAAACGCATTATCTTGTAGCCCGGCGGCTAAAAAACCCTATATCTAGGGTTTTATGCAAAAAACCAAACACAATTCAGACAAGAAACTCAAGCCCTATTCTTGCCCCGTTTGGCGGAACCAATCGCTGTTTCAGAAGACCAATTCACCGCGCGTGCGGATAGCATCGTTTTCCACCCTGTCCAGGAGAAAGCGGTACGGGTGTTGCAGCAACATGACTGTCACCCACCAGGAACAAGGTGCCGAGCTTCAGGCTCGACGCCCATGACTTCGGCATGGAAGCGGCGCCTATAGCCCCCCTTCCTGAACTGTCCCGAAGTCGTTATGCCCGGCCCTGGCCGGTTGTAGTGCTTCAGGACGGAACGGTGGGCACCCAAAAGGTGCCCAAACAAACATAGAGAACGTGGAGACACCCATGCAAACCGACACAACTCGCGAGAACTCGCAGGCCAATGCGCCGCAGGCCGCCGATTCCAATCAGGATCTGTCTGCCACCGCACCGGGCCAATTGCGCGTGATCAAGCGTAACGGCACTGTCGTTGCCTACACCGATGACAAGATCACTGTCGCAATCACCAAAGCGTTCCTCGCAGTTGAAGGCGGCACCGCCGCCGCCTCGTCGCGCATCCACGACACCGTGGCGCGCCTGACCGAACAGGTCACCGCAACCTTCAAGCGTCGCATGCCTTCGGGCGGCACCATCCATATCGAAGAAATCCAGGACCAGGTCGAACTGGCCCTGATGCGTGCCGGCGAGCAGAAAGTCGCTCGCGACTACGTGATCTACCGCGACTCGCGCGCCAAAGAACGCGCCACCCGCACCACCAGCGACGAGCCGGTGCAAGCTCACCCGTCGATCCGCATCACCCGCCTCGATGGCAGCTTCGCGCCCCTGGACATGGGCCGCCTGAACACCATCGTCAGCGAAGCCTGTGAAGGCCTGGAAGAGGTCGACGGCGACCTGATCCAGCGCGAGACCCTGAAGAACCTCTATGACGGCGTAGCGCTGAAAGACGTCAACACCGCCCTGGTGATGACCGCCCGCACCCTGGTTGAGCGCGAGCCGAACTACTCGTTCGTCACCGCCCGCCTGCTGATGGACACCCTGCGTGCCGAAGGCCTGGGTTTCCTCGAAGTCGCCGAGAGCGCCACTCACCACGAGATGGCCGAGCTGTACGCCAAGGCATTGCCGGCCTACGTCGCCAAGGGTATCGAGTACGAATTGCTGAACCCGGTGCTGGCTGAATTCGACCTGGAGAAACTCGGCAAGGCGATCAACCACGAGCGCGACCAGCAGTTCACCTACCTGGGCCTGCAAACCCTGTACGACCGCTACTTCATCCACAAGGATGGCGTGCGTTTCGAACTGCCACAGATCTTCTTCATGCGCGTGGCCATGGGCCTGGCGATCGAAGAGAAGCAACGCGAAGACCGTGCCATCGAGTTCTACAACCTGTTGTCGTCCTTCGACTACATGGCCTCGACCCCGACACTGTTCAACGCCGGCACCCTGCGTCCGCAGCTGTCGAGCTGCTACCTGACCACCGTGCCGGACGACCTGTCGGGCATCTACCACGCGATCCACGACAACGCCATGCTGTCCAAATTCGCTGGTGGCCTGGGCAACGACTGGACCCCAGTACGCGCCCTGGGTTCGTACATCAAGGGCACCAACGGCAAGTCCCAGGGCGTCGTGCCCTTCCTCAAAGTGGTGAACGACACCGCCGTAGCCGTGAACCAGGGTGGCAAGCGCAAAGGCGCTGTATGTGCCTACCTGGAAACCTGGCACATGGACATTGAAGAGTTCATCGAGCTGCGCAAGAACACTGGTGATGATCGTCGTCGTACCCACGACATGAACACCGCCAACTGGATCCCCGACCTGTTCATGAAGCGTGTCTTCGATGACGGCAAGTGGACCCTGTTCTCGCCATCCGAAGTACCGGACCTGCACGACCTGACCGGCAAGGCCTTCGAAGAGCGCTACGAGTACTACGAAGCCCTCACCGAGTACCCAGGCAAGGTCAAGCTGTTCAAGACCATCCAGGCCAAAGACCTGTGGCGCAAGATGCTGTCCATGCTGTTCGAAACCGGCCACCCATGGCTGACCTTCAAGGACCCGTGCAACCTGCGCAGCCCGCAGCAGCACGTGGGCGTAGTCCACAGCTCGAACCTGTGCACCGAGATCACCTTGAACACCAACAAGGACGAGATCGCCGTTTGCAACCTGGGCTCGATCAACCTGCCGAACCACATCGTCGACGGCAAGCTGGACACCGCCAAGCTGCAACGCACCGTGAACACCGCCGTGCGCATGCTCGACAACGTGATCGACATCAACTACTACTCGGTGCCACAAGCGCAGAACTCTAACTTCAAGCACCGTCCGGTTGGCCTGGGCATCATGGGCTTCCAGGACGCTCTGTACCTGCAGCACATCGCCTACGGTTCCGATGCTGCCGTCGAGTTCGCCGACAAGTCCATGGAAGCGGTCAGCTACTACGCGATCCAGGCCTCCTGCGACCTGGCCGACGAGCGCGGCGCCTACGAGACCTTCCAGGGCTCGCTGTGGTCCAAGGGCATCCTGCCACTGGATTCGCAACAGATCCTGATCGAAGCCCGTGGCCAGAAGTACATCGACGTTGACCTGAAAGAATCCCTGGACTGGGCGCCGGTACGTGCCCGCGTGCAGAAAGGCATTCGCAACTCCAACATCATGGCCATCGCACCGACCGCCACCATCGCCAACATCACCGGCGTATCGCAGTCGATCGAACCGACCTATCAGAACCTGTATGTGAAATCGAACCTGTCGGGCGAGTTCACCGTGATCAACCCGTACCTGGTTCGCGATCTGAAGGCTCGCGGCCTGTGGGACTCGGTCATGATCAACGACCTGAAGTACTACGACGGTTCCGTGCAGCAGATCGAGCGCATCCCACAAGAACTCAAAGAGCTCTACGCGACTGCATTCGAAGTGGACACCAAGTGGATCGTTGACGCCGCCAGCCGTCGCCAGAAGTGGATCGACCAGGCTCAGTCACTGAACCTTTACATCGCCGGCGCCTCGGGCAAGAAGCTCGACGTGACCTACCGCATGGCTTGGTACCGCGGCCTGAAAACCACTTACTACCTCCGTGCCCTGGCCGCCACCAGCACCGAGAAGTCGACCATCAACACCGGCAAGCTGAACGCGGTTTCCAGCGGCGGCAACCACGGTGACGACTCGGTCCTGGCAGCTCCTGCAGGTCCAGCCCCAGTACCCAAGGCTTGTGCCATCGACGAGCCGGATTGCGAAGCTTGCCAATAAGCTGAGCCGGTCAGCACATCCGTGCTGACTGCAACCCCCGCCAGGTTTCGCGCAAGCGCAATCTGCCGGGGGTTTTCTTTTGCCTGGCTGCCGCCGCCAAGCACTTCTGCCCCGCCTCTATCCCGTCATACCAAGCCCTTGAGATACGGCCATCCACGCCTTGCAACACCACCAGCCCGATCCAGGCCGCCTCCTGCAAATGCAGCGGCTTGCCAATCCCCTACGCCTCTCCCACTTCCACCCGGCAGTACGACAGTCGCTTGGGCGGCACTTTCTGACCGCCCATGAAAAAGCCCCTCATCGAGGGGCTTTCTGCACAGCCTTTGAGCGATCCCGCATCAGGTCATCTGAATGATGGTCTGCATGATGGTGCTCTGGGTGGAGATGGTCTTGGCGTTCGCCTGATAGTTGCTCTGGGCCTTGATCAGGTTCACCAGCTCGTTGGTCAGGTTGACGTTGGACTCTTCCAGGGAGTTGGAAGCAATCGCCCCCAGCGTGCCGGTCTTCGGCGCGTCATAACCCGGGATACCGGAAGCGTAGGTTTCTTTCCAGCTGGTGCCGCCTACCGGCTGCAGGCCTTGCTCGTTGGTGAAGCTGGCCAGGGAGATCTGACCGATCGGCTTGGTCTGCTCGTTGCTGAAGTTGGCCAGCATGACGCCGGTACCGTCGATGGTCAGGCTGCTGATCTGGCCAGTGGAGTAGCCGTTCTGCGCGATCACCGAACGGTTGCTGTCGCCGAATACCGAACCGGTCTTGGTCATGTCGATGCTGACACCGTTCGCCGCGCCTTTGGCACCGTTTGGAGTAAAGACGCCGTTGACGACGGAGCCCGGAGTCCAGGCAGCGGCCGACATGACAATGCTGTTACCGCTGACCGTGAACTGGCTGGTGGCAGGTGGAGTTGGCGCAGCCAGAGTCTTCAGCTTGCCCGAGGAGTCGAAGGTCATGGTAATCGGGGCCTGGTTGCTCATGCTGAACGCCGTGCCATCCGGATTACGACCCTCGATCAGGGTGTAGGTCTGCCAGGTGTTGGGGCCCGACTTGATCATGTACTGGTCCATGACGTGCTTGTTGCCTTGGCTGTCATAGACCGGGGTGCTGAACTGCTTGGTGTAGGTGGTGTTATCGTTCGGGTTGAACACGTACGCAGGCGAGGTCGAAGCCACATTGATCACATCAGCGTTGGAGTCCAGGTTGATGGTCGACGAGATCGAGTCGGTAGGCTTGGGCGCCAGGTTCGAAGTATCGATCCGCAGGTCGGTCAGCACACCGTTGATGATCTTGCCGTTGGCGTCCACGGCATAGCCTTGCAGGCGCGCAGTGCCATCGCTGTTGGTGATGTAGCCTTCCTTGTCGGTCTTGAAGGTACCGGCACGGGTGTAGGTCAGCGAGCCATTGGTGCTCAACACGAAGAAACCCTGCCCCTGGATACCCATGTCCAGCACGTTGCCCGTGTTGTTGATTTCACCGTTGGTGAACTGCTGGGAAACGTTGGCCAGGCGCACGCCGTTACCCACCACCTGGGTGCCGCTGCCCAGCTTGGTAGCGGAGTACACGTCGGCGAATTCCGCACGGGAAGACTTGAAGCCAGTGGTCGCAACGTTGGCAATGTTGTTGCCGGTAACGTCGAGCTGTTTGTTGGCAGCATAGAGACCGCTAAGGCCGATATTGAAAGACATATTCCACTCCTTGTGCCGGTTAGTCGGCTCTAGATACCAATAGTTTGTACTTTGGACAGGGCAATCGGGCTGCTCAGGCCAGCCAGGTTCAACATCAACTCGCCCCCGGTCTGACTGATGGTGACGCTGTTGACCGTCGCCGGCAGATAGGTGATCAGGTCAGTGCCCTTGCCATCGATGCTGGTGCTGGCCTTGAAGGTGTAGTTGCCCGGATCGGCCTTGGTCCCGTCGGTCTTGGTGCCATCCCAGACAAAGCTGGCATTGCCGGCCTTCTGGCTGCCCATGTCGATGGTCTTGATGGTGTTGCCATCCTTGTCGGTGATCGTCACCTTGACCGAGCTCACGCTGGACGGAACGCTGACCGAACCGTTCATGCTCTTGCTCGTGTCCACCTGGGTGGTACCGGTCTGGACGATTACCGAACGACCGACCAGGGACGAAGCCTGCAGGGCCTGGGACGATTTGTAGTTGCCCGTGATCGAGTTCACCGACGTGTTGAGGGTGGTGATCCCCTCCAGCGTGGAGAACTGCGCCAACTGGGCAACGAATGCACTGTTGTCCTGAGGATCGAGCGGGTTCTGGTTGTTCAGCTGGGTCACCAGCAGCTTGAGGAACGCGTCCTTGCCCAGGGCCTGCTTGCCGGTAGCGCTGTTGGTCGCCGCCGCCAAGCCGTCGGGACTGGTGTTGCTCGTCTTTTTCGACGAGTTCGCCAGAATATCCTTGAGGGATGGGGCGTTGGTGGTATCAGTAACGCTCATTGGATTCGCCCCTTATCACTGACCGAGGGTCAGGACTTTCTGCATCATGGTTTTGGCGGTGTTCATCATTTCAGCATTGGTCTGAAATGAACGGCTGGCAGAAATCATGTCCGCCATCTCTTCCACCACGTTGACGTTGGGGTAGTAGACATACCCCTTGGCGTCAGCGGCCGGATGGTTAGGCTCGTAACGGGCTTCGAGGTTGCTCTGATCCTCGACCACACCCAGCACCTGCACGCCTTGACCGGCAGCATCCTGGTTCTGGAACAGCGAATCGCTGCCACCGCTCTGCGCGCCCTGGAACATGGTGGCGAACACCGGGTGACGAGCGCGATAGGTCTGGTCGATGCTCGACGACACGCTCTCGGCGTTGGCAATGTTACTGGCGACGGTGTTCAGGCGGGTGGTCTGAGCACTCATGCCACTACCGGCAATATTGAAAACACTGGCAAGGGACATGGATTACTCTCCGCGCAGGGCTGAAACCAGCCCTTTGAATTTGCTGTTGAGCAGCGTGAAGCTGGCCTGGAAGTCCACCGAGTTCTGCGCATAGCTTGATTGCTCGAGCTGCGCGTCCACGGTGTTCTGGTCAATCGAGGGTTGCATCGGCGTGCGATACAGCAGCGACTCATCGCCACTGCTCAAGCCCTGTGCTTCGATATGCCGGCTATTGGTCATGTTCAACGCGAAGGAGCCGTTCTTGGCCTTGTCGTTCTGCTCGGCGAGCACGGCAGAGAAGTCCAGGTCCCGAGCCTTGTAGTTCGGGGTATCGGCGTTGGCGATGTTGTTGGCCAATACTTCGGCACGCTTGGCGCGAAAGCCAAGAGCCTGCTCGTGGATGCCGAGCGCTTTATCGAAGCTGATGCTCATGTCGGAAACCTTCGGGTGACCTGATTTTTCGTAATCTGGATATAGCAAGCCTCGTGCCAAGTCACCAAAGCCCATAAATCAAGGGGTTATTGACGGTCTGCCCGGCGGCAATGCCAGAAAAGCGGCAATGGATTTCCGCAAAACGCCGGCAAAGCGGCAATCACCCTGCCGCCTTCCACTTGCCCAGGATGAAATGTCGCGCACAAAAAAGGAGGCCCGAAGGCCTCCTTTTGCATTGCGGCAAGTGACAGTTACTTCGCCTGGTAAATGATCCCAGGACTGCACTGCACCATCTGATAGTGATCCGGCAAGCCATTGAGCGCTTCGGAAGCTCCCAGGAACAGGTAACCACCTGGCTTCAAGGTGCTGTGGATACGCATCAGGATGTCCTTCTTGACCTCGGCCGAGAAGTAGATCAGCACATTGCGGCAGAACACGATGTCGAACTTGCCCAGGCTGGCGTAGCTGTCCAACAGATTGAACGAGCGAAACTCCACCCGGCTCTTGATCGGCGCCTTGACCACCCAGCGCCCCGGCCCCTTGGGATCGAAATAGCGCTGCAGACGCTCGGCCGACAAGCCACGGCCAATCGCCAGACTGTCATATTCGCCAGTCTTGCAATTGTTGAGCATGGTCCCGGACAGATCAGTGGCAACGATCTGCACGCCCATCTTCAACTGGCCCATGTTGCTGCGCTCGAACTCATCGATGGACATCGACAACGAGTAAGGCTCCTGCCCCGAGGAGCAGGCCGCCGACCAGATCCGCAAACGCTGGTTGGGATTGGCCTTGATGGCTTCGGGAAGCACCTTGTTCTTCAACACCTCGAACGGATAGGTGTCACGAAACCACAAGGTTTCGTTGGTCGTCATCGCATCCACGACCATCTCGCGCAAACCGCTGCGTGGCTGGGTCTGAATACGCTGAACCAGCTCACCCAAGGACTTTATGCCTTGCTGCTCCATCAGTTTGTTGAGACGGCTCGAGACGAGATACTGCTTGTTTTCCCCGAGCAAAATACCACAGGCTTTTTCCAGGAAGACCCGGAACTGTTCAAAATCCAAATTACCCGTAGACAATGCTGCCGCCTCTTAAATCTATGTTCGCCAGGGGCTGATGCCCTCAGCTATGGTCTGCTGCTTTGATCCGGTCGACTACCCGGGATGCCAGGTCATCAGGACGGAACTTGGCAAGGAAGTCATCGGCACCGACCTTCTTCACCATCGCCTGATTGAACACCCCTGACAACGAAGTATGCAGGATGATATGCAGCTTTTGCATGCGTGGATCGTTACGAATCTCGGCCGTGAGGGTGTAGCCATCCATTTCGGGCATTTCGATGTCGGAGATCATCATGAGGAACTCCTCTTCCGGCTTCTTGCCCTCATCCACCAGCTTGCGCAGATAGTCCAGCGCCTGCCGGCCATCATTCAACGCCACGACCTCGACCCCCACCGTCTGCAGGCAACGGGTAACCTGCTTGCGTGCCACCGACGAATCGTCGACGGTCAGCACCCGCAGGGAAACAGCCTTGTGCTGGGTCTCGAGATCCACCACGCCCACCGAGATCGCCTCGGAGGTGGGCGCGACTTCGGCCAGTATCTTCTCCACGTCGATGATCTCGACCAACTGGTTATCGACCCGGGTCACTGCCGTCAGGTAATGATCGCGTCCGGTGCCCTTGGGCGGCGGATGGATTTCTTCCCAGTTCATGTTGACGATACGCTCCACCGAGCGCACCAGGAATCCCTGGGTCTTGGTGTTGTATTCCGTGATGATGACGAACGGATTGCTCTGATCCTGCAACCCGCCAGCCCCCGTAGCCATCGCCAGATCCAGGATCGGAATGGTCGCCCCTCGAATATTCGCGACACCGCACACGACAGGATTGGACTTGGGCATCAAAGTCAGCTTGGGGCATTGCAGCACCTCGCGAACCTTGAATACGTTGATCCCGTAGAGCTGCCCACCGTCCAGACGGAACAGCAACAGCTCCAGGCGATTCTGCCCAACCAATTGCGTGCGCTGGTTTACCGAATCCATTACACCAGCCATGCCCAGACTCCCCAAAGCTTTAAGATCCGACGCCCGTTAAATGCTAAACGGCACGAGGCTTGCTTTTTAACTGTTATGAACGCCAAAACGACATTTTTCCGACGCCTGACATCCCCCTACCGCGCATTGCTCTGCGGGCTGTCGGCGTTGTGCATTTTAAACCCTGGCGGCCCTGCCGTTGCTGATTCGGTCACCCTGCCTGATCTACTTATCGGCGTCACTCAGGGGTTTCTTGAATTCACGGTAGAAGACTACCTGGCAACCAGTCAAACGGAAGGTCGCTATGAAATCCAGGTCAACCAGTTGGATCCTCGCATGCGCATGCCTGCGTGCGACAAGGAATTGACAGCGAGCCTGGAAAGCCCGGCACAACCGCTGGGACGGGTCACGGTCAAGGTACGCTGCGAAGGCACCTCTCCCTGGACCGTATTCGTGCCGGCCCAGGTCAAGCTGTTTCGCGAAGTGGTCACCACTTCGCGCCCGCTCAAGCGCGCCGGCATCATCGAACCCGACGACGTGGTACTCCGGGAACGGGACATCAGCCTGAGCAACCAGGGCTACCTGACCTCGGTGGACCAGGCCATTGGGCAGAAACTTGTCCGACCAATGGTCGCCGACCAACTCATCACCCTGGCCCACCTGGAGCAGGCTGAAGTCGTACGCAAAGGCGATCAGGTGGTGATCTCGGCCCGCAGTGGCACCTTGAATGTGCGGATGCCCGGCGAAGCACTGTCCAACGGCGGCATGAGCGAGCAGATCCGAGTCAAGAACCTCAACTCGCAGCGGGTGATCAAGGCCCGAGTTACCGCGCCCGGACAGGTGGAAGTCGCCATGTAGATGACTGGCGCTCCCCCCGCTCGTTCCCTAAACTGTGGCCGAAAGAGGGTCGCAGATACCTGAGCTGGCTTGTCGACAATTGAGCCTAAAGTTTTTCAGGGTATGGCCGAAAACATGGCAAGCGTCCAAATACCCAGAGGTTTTCTTCATCATGGTCATCGACTTCAGCCGTTTAAACAGCTCCCCTTCACTGACAGGCAGTACGCGCACCAGCACCAGCAAGGATATCGGCGATGCCGACAAGTCCGCACCGCTGGCAAGCGCCGCCGAGACCAGCAAAAGCGGGGAATCGGTTCACCTCAGCAATGAGGCTCAACAGTTGCAGAAAATCACTGACAAGCTGCGCGATCAGCCTGCTGTCGACAAAGCCCGAGTGGCCGAGTTGAAGCAAGCCATTGCCGATGGCAGCTATAAGGTCGACAGCAACCGTATAGCCAGCAAACTGCTCAACTTCGAAGCCCAGCGCTAGCCCCAGGCTCGCGCCAGGCTTTTGGACGCTTAATCCCCAAGGCCAGCCATGCACGACACCAACCTACTGCAACTGATCAACGATGACCTAGCTCCAGCGCAACAGCTGCTGGAGCTGCTGCGGGCCGAGTCCATTGCCCTGCACGGCCGCGACATGCCGTTGCTGGAGGATATCCTGGCGCAGAAGCAAGCCCTGGTCATATTGCTGGAACAGCATGGCCGCAAGCGCACGCAGATCCTTGCCAGCCTGGACCTGCCACCCAATCGCAAGGGTCTCGAGCAACTGGCCAGCCACTCGAGCCTGGGCGAGCAACTGCTTGAGCAAGGCAGCACGCTGACTCAACTGCTCGCCGATTGCCAAGCCGCCAACGAACTCAATGGCCGCTCGATCCAGATTCAACAAGCCACCACTGCCAACCAGTTGAAGATCCTCAACGGTGGCGAACCTCCTGCGCTATACGACGCCCGCGGCTCTACCTCGATGCTTGCGAAGCCACGCCCACTCAGTCAGGCTTGACCGTCAAAAATGAGAGCGTGCTACCCAGCCGTGAAACATGCTGGCAAAATGCCAGTTTTTGCGTGTAGTTGTATTTTGTCTGGAGACTGATGAACCGTGTTCAATGCCACAAACGCGGAAGATGCTCCGCAGCCACCCAAGGTGTTCACCACTGCGTTGGAGATTTCCTCCAACCTGCGGCTGCTGCAAGAGAGTCACGACCCGCTGATCATCACTTTCCATGAGCGCAGCCAGCGTTTTCAGAGCTACCTGGTGGAAGTGGACCGCGACAGCAACATGATCGCCCTTGACGAGATGATTCCTCGCGACGGCGAGCGCTTCATGCTGGCAGGGGAACCGTTTCGCGTCGAAGGCTTTCACGAAGGCGTGCGCATCGCCTGGGAAAGCAACGGCGTCCCCACTCTCGACGAATCCAACAATGGCCGGTGCTACCGCACCACCCTGCCGGACGAAGTGGTCTACCACCAGCGCCGCAACGCCTTCCGCGCGGCATTGAAGCTGGCGCAGCTGGTGGATATCGAACTCGGCGGTGAAAAGCTCAAGTCGCCCCTGACCGGCAAGCTGCTGGATATTTCCGCCACCGGCTGCAAACTGCGCTTCGACGGCGACATCTCCTCGCGCCTGCAACTGGGCCAGGTCTACGAGCGCTTTATCGCCGCCCTGCCCTTCGGCAGCATGACAGCGCCGGTCGAGTTGCGTTACCTGCACCACGAGGAACGAATCGACACCACCTTTGCCGGCGTGCGCTTCCACAACATGAGCGGCCTGGTACAACGCCAGGTCGAGCGCTTCGTCTATCAGTTGCAGCGTGAAGCACGGCGCTTCGACAAAGACGACATGTGATCATCAGGCGCCAATGAAAACGGGCAGTGCCTTGCGGCAACTGCCCGTTTTTTTTGCCACTAGGGCCTGGCACCACTGAAATCTGCGCTAGCCGGATCCTCCGGCGGCACCTCATCCGGCACCTGATCGCCCTCTGGCGCAGATTCCGTGGCCGGCGCAGCGTCTGGGCCTGGAGTGGTCTGCATCTGATCCTGCACCACCTGCTCGTCCACCCGCGGATCAAGAGCCGCCACCAGGGGCGAGCTGGACATGCTGTCCGGCATCGCCACGTGCTGCAGCGGCGCATCGTCCACCTGGTGCAGATTGGTCACCGCCTTCGGCCGTATCCGCCACACCAGGACCACGGCGAAGAAGCTGAAGAAGGCATAGAGCATCTGGCTGCCGAAAAGCTTCATCAGCACCCCCGCCGCCAACGGGCCGATACTCGCCCCCACGCCGTAAGTCACCAGCAGCATCGCGGTCAACGACACTCGCCGGTCTCCTTCGACGTGGTCATTGGAGAATGCCACCGCCAGTGGATAGAGGCAGAACTGCACCAGGGAACAGAGGAAGCCAAGGACAAACAGCACCTCCAACGGCACCTCAGGCAGAATCGCCAGAGGCAACGCGGCAACCGCCAGGAACAATGCAAAACAGCGGATCAGCAACGCCCGATCGTAACGGTCGGACAGCCAGCCCAATGGCCACTGCACCACCAGCCCGGCAAAGATGCAGCTCCCCATGAACAGGCCCACCTGCTCGGTACTCAGCCCCTGCTGCGATGCATAGAGCGGCGCCAGGCCGTAGAACGAACCGACGATCAATCCGGAGCCCAGCACGGTACTCAGAGATTGCGGCACCCGCTTGATAAAGAACCGCGGCTCCATGGGCGCGGGATGCAAGGGCGCCGGGTGAATGCGCCGAGTCATGGCCACCGGTACCAGGCACAGGGCAAAGCACAGTGCCACCAGCATCAGCAACTCCAGCCCCAGGGCCGGGTGCATGACCAGAATCAACTGCCCCAGAACCAGCCCCAGGTAGGAGGCGATCATGTAGCCGCTGAACACCAGCCCACGCTGATTGGCATCGGCCTGCTCGTTGAGCCAGCTTTCGATGACCATGTACTGGCACATCATCCCCAGGCCGACAATCATCCGCAGCACCAGCCAGGCCGGCAACCAGTCCACCAGCCCGTGCCCGAGCACCGCCGCGCCGACGATCCCAGCGCACGTGGCATAGGCACGAATATGCCCGACCCGGGCAATCAGCCTGTGCCCCAGCTTGCCCCCCAAAACCAGGCCGAAATAGTTGGCCGCCATCAAGGCCCCCACCCACAAGCCATCGACATGATCGGCGGCCAGGCGCAAGGCCAGGTAAGTACTGAGCAGGCCGGAGCCGATCAGCATCATCAGCGAAGCGAAATAAAGCGCTCGAAAGGATTTCCAGATTTGGCGCATCGGCGTTCCGAGCGGCTCCTTGAATGAGGAGTCGGGCCCCTTGGCAAGACAGGGCCCGACCAGCGACGTGTCGGTTATGCCTGGGCCGCTAAAACACGCCGCTCCCAGGGAGTGATTTCATCAAAGAAACTGGTCAATTCCATGGTCTTCGAAGCGATGTAGCCTTCGATGAACTCGCTGCCGAACAGTTCCCTGGCCAACTGGCTACGCTTGAGACGCTCCAGTGCCGCATGCAAGGTACAGGGCAGGGACAAATTGTCCGGCACCTCGAACTCGCCCTGGATCGCCGCCCCCGGCTCGAGCTCGTTCTCGATACCGTGCAGGCCCGCCGCCAGGCTCGCGGCAATCGCCAGGTAGGGATTGGCATCTGCCCCCGGCAAGCGGTTTTCCACTCGCCGCGCCACTGGCGAACTGGCCGGAATACGCAACCCGGCCGCCCGATTGTCATGGGACCAGCACGCATTGTTCGGCGAAGCGTAAGGATGGCACAAGCGCTGGTAGGAGTTCACGTTGGGGGCGAACAACGCAGTGAAATCCGCCAGCCCGGCCTGCAGGCCACCGATGAAATGACGGAACATCGCCGTGGGCTGCCCGGCCTCGTCACTGAAAACATTTCGGCCGCTACCAATCTCCACCAGGCTCTGGTGAATATGCATGGAACTGCCCGGCGTGTGAGCCAGGGGCTTGGCCATGCAGACCACGATCAGGCCATGCTTGAGTGCCACTTCCTTGAGTAGGTGCTTGAACAGGAAGGTCTGGTCTGCCAAGAGCAGCGGATCGCCGTGCAACAGGTTGATCTCGAACTGGCTGACACCCATTTCATGCATGAAGGTATCGCGCGGCAGGCCCAGGGCCGCCATGCACTCATAGACCTCCTTGAAGAACGGTCGCAGCCCGTTGTTGGAACTGACACTGAACGCCGAATGCCCTTCTTCCCGTCGACCATCCAGGCCCAGCGGCGGCTGGAAGGGGTGCGCGGGGTCTGCGTTGGCGGCGAACACGAAGAACTCCAGTTCGGTGGCCACCACCGGCGCCAGGTCCAGGGCCGCATAACGGGAGATCACCTGCTTGAGCTGGCCACGGGTAGACAACCGCGAGCTCTCGCCACTGAGTTCATCCGCATCGCAGATGGCCAGCGCCCGTGGCGTCTGGCTCCAGGGCAGGCGATGAATCTGCCGGGGGTCGGCATTGAGTGCCAGGTCGCCGTCGTCGCTGCCGTAGAAACGTGCGGGCGGATAACCGCCCATGATGCACTGCAGCAGCACCCCACGTGCCATCTGCAGGCGCCGCCCCTCGAGGAAGCCCTCGGCAGTCATTACCTTGCCCCGCGGCACGCCATTCAAATCCGCAGTGACACACTCAATCTCATCAATGCCCGTCAATCGCTCGGCGAGTGAACTGTGGCCATCGGTTGTCATGACTCAATCCTTGTTGTTATACGAGCCGCGAACGGCGACCCGTACAAAATACGCACCACCCGTTCAAGATTTCAAGCAGACAAGAATAAAATCCCCAACACCGCCCCGGCCTGCCCGACAGCCCTCCCATTCCCGCCAGTTGCAGAGCGACAAAGGCCGGACAGCACCAACGAAGACCGCAGCTCGGCGGCGCGCCTGCACCAGGACAGCCGCGGGCTCATCGACTCCGACGGCAAAAAGCGGCTCAGGGCAGGTAAAGCTTGAACAACCCACCGCCCAAGGGGCCGCCATTGCTGATCCGCGTGTGCCCGCACACACCGTTACGCTGGTGCAGCTCGGCAATGCGCCCGGCGAAGTACAGCCCCAGCCCGGTACTGCCACTGCTTTGATTGATGCCCTGCACATAGTCGACCTGGCGCTCGATCATCGCCTGAGGGTAACCCTCACCGTCGTCATTGATGGACAGGACCACCTGCCCCTCTTCATCACTGACCGTGATCAACAACGCATTGCGCGCATAACGGATCGCATTGTTGATGCAGTTGGCCAGCACCGAGGCAATCAGCTCGCGATCGAAAAAGCCCAGGGGGCTCAGCGGATCGACCTCATAGGTGGCGGAAATCCCGCGACTCTTGAACACGTCCTGATGGCTCACCAACTGGGCTTCGATAAAGTCGTCCAGCTCATGGTAGGCCGGCTGCAGTGGCAATTGATTGACCCCCAGCTTGTACAGACCCAGCAGCTGCACCAGCATGCCGTTGAGGTGTGCAAACTCGAACTCGATCACGCCCTGCTCCGGCGCCTGCTGCTCTGCTGGCACGCGCGCCAGCCACTGCGCATGAGCCTGCATCAGCATGGTCAGGGAATTTTTCATGTCATGTACGGTGGAGGCGATCACCGTGGAAAAGTCGAGCGCCTGTTGCTCTTCGATCATTGGCCAAACGCCTTGCTTCGCAGCTTCTGGTAGCGCGGGTAGCGCGCATCGGTATCGGGCATCATCCCGACCATTTTCAGGCACGTCTGGCATTCCTCCAGAAGTGCCGCATCCGGATTGGCGTCCGCGCCATGCAGCAGCGACTGCGCCATGTTCAGGGCAATACTGATGTTCTTCGGTTGCATGGCGAGGGCTTTGCGGAACAATTCCCGAGCCTCGACCAGATTGCCCCCCTTGTAACTGCGCACGCCTTGTCGGTTGATGTCGGCCGCCGCATTGGAAGAACTGAGGATAGTCGGATCGTCGGTCAGCTTGGCAATGTTCTGCATCACCTTCGGATCGTCGCCGTAGATTTCCGCACAGTTCTTCAACATCGACGCGCCGGCACTGGCCTGACCGAGCATCTGCAACTGCTTGGCCACCAGCAAGGCGGCTTCAGGGCTCATGAACTGCTCCATGCCGTCCAGTCGCATCAACGCCTGCTCGGTGAGTTTCTCTGCGGTTTCCGCATCATTGAGCAACAGACTGGTGGCCTTCATCAGCCGCGCGCGAATCTGCAGGCCCGGGTCGGTGGGGTTTTCCTTGGCCACCGCGCTCAGGGTCTGGTTGATCTCCAGGCGAGTGCGCGTGTCCAGGCCCTTCTCACTGCCCTTGCTGATCAGCGCATGGGCCAGGCCCAGGTTGCTTTCCGGGTCCTTGAAGCGTGACTGCGCGCCCTGGGATACCGCCTGGCGATAGGCCCTGGATGCACTGTCAAAGTCCTCGTTGGCCATGGCCAGCTTGCCCAGCAGCGCCTGACGTCGAACCGCCAGGGGCGACAGCCGTACCGCCTCTTCCAGCACATGCTGGGCACGCTTGTTGTCGCCTTCGGCCACCAGCACTTCAGCCAGCCCGTCATAGAGCCCCGGCATCATCGGGAAGGCCTTCAGGGCCTTTTCGTACACCGCCTTGGCCTCACCTACCTGCCCACGCTTGAACAGCAGCCGCCCCAGCCCGACATAGGCCCACGGCAGTGGCCGGTCCGCCAGGATGCTGTTGTACAGGCGCTCCAGGGCCTCGTTCTGATGCATGTCACGCAAGGCATCCGCCCGATAGCGCAGGCACAGCGGGGCATAGCGTGGATCTTGCTTGCACAGGGCGATGCAGGCATTGAGCACCTCCACCGGCTTGCCCCGATCAAGGGCCTGGAGAATCGGCTTGAGCAGGGTCTTGCGCTGCTGCAGGCGCTCCAGGCGCTGAGCCAGGCCGGAGCGGTTGAAAGGTTTGGTCAGGTAGGCGTCGGGCTCGTGCTCCAGGGCGCTGAGCACCATGGCCTGGCTGCTCTCGGCGGTGACCATGAGAAACACGCTTTCATGGCTGATGAGCTTTTCCAGCATCAGGTCTTCCAGCACCTGCTGGCCGTTTTTCTTGCCGTCGCCCAGGTGATAGTCCTGGAGGATGAAGTCGTAGCGCTTCTGCGCGCACATGCGCAGGGCCTGCTCGCCGGTGTCGGCGGTGTCCACATCCTTGACGCCCAGCTCACGCAGCATCGAACGCACCGAACTGCGGAAGTCCGAGAAATCATCGACGATCAAAAAGCTCTTTTGGTGATACGCCAGCATCGAAGATTCCAGGCAAGTAAGAAGATCAGTCCATATACACAAGGACCCGCCGGCATCACAGCCGGTTTTGGCGCGCCGATCATAACTGCTGGCCACGGGCCATCAAACACTTTCCCATAGGCCGCAATGCGCGTCGCCACCCGGGAACACAATTGTCCACTGAGGTTATCGGCCGGGTTTGGCATTCCCTTATAGAGTTCGACCAGCATTTGCCGCAAGAGGCCGCCAGCCTCGGCTTGAGTCTGAAAACACCCGCTGAAAATGCCTCTGCCGCGCGTTGATATCTTGGATTCTGAAACATCACCTGATAGCGTGCGCGCCTTACAACCTCGATCGTTTCTGTTGCACTACCCGCGCCGCACACAAGGCCGGCCAATCGGCAAATGATCCATCCATCGCAGGCCTCACAAGCCTGCGACCCAGGTGTCGACGGATCGGCATGACAGCTGACGACGGCGTGTGCCGATCTGCCAGGCAGTGCATCTCGCGATGCGCAGGTCATTATCAAATGGAGTTAACGATGGCACATAACAGCAAAGCGATTACCGCAATTGAACTGGAACAGTTCATGGATCGCCTTGAGGCACAACAGCAGGAGCAGGAGAACGACACGCTGCTGAGCCAGTTGCAGGCACAACCGCTGCAAGCCGATTCCCTGGCCTCCATTGATCGCTTGCATGTGCTGTGGATGCAGGCCGGTGACCCGGCCGCGGCCAGGGCGGTGATCGACCAGGATGGCGAGGCCCTGTTGCAAGCCATGCAGCCATCGGCCCGCGCCGAGCTGAAAATGAACCTGGCCATCCTGCACCTGCGGGTTGCTCATTATCTCGACGACGTTCCGGCCCTTCTGGAAGTGCTCGAACAGCTCCAACAGATGGCAACCGCCCCCCTGGAATTCGACATCGAGCACTACCGCCGCTATCGGATCTTCGACGAACTGGAACAAGGCAGCGCTGAAGTCGCGCTGAAAACCATCGAAGTACGTTACGCCCTGACCCTGATCAACCCCGCCCGGGCGCTGCTGCGAGCCTGGGATGCCGCCGACCAGCATCGACGTCGCGCCCGGGTCCTGGCCTTCCATGAGCGTGATGAGGAAGCCCGCAATGCAGCGCTGGAGGCGGTCAACGCGGTACGCACCGCCGGCCCCGATCAGGACATCGATGAAGGCGACTGGCTGTGGCTGGGCAACTCGCTGATCGAGATCATCCCGCTGCGCCTGGCGCTGTTCGAACAGCCCATCGCCCAATTGACCGCTAATCTCTCCTTGCCCAAGCGCCGTGAGTGGGAAGTACGCACTGCGCGCCTTGCGGCCCGCGCCCTGCATGCCCAGGGCAACCTGGCCGGGGCCTTGAATATCCGCAACGCCGCAGCCCTGAGCCTGGACTCCGACGGTGGCAACAACTTCATCGAATATGAATTGCCCTGGCTGGTCGAAGCCGGTCGCATCGAAGAGGCCGGGCATCGCGCCTTCATCGATGTCTATGACCGGCAGACCGAGATCTGGCCGGCCACCGCGCGACTGATCCTCCATCGCCTGCAAGATCCCGAAGACCGCAGCGCCTGGTGGCCGATCTGCGTGATGCGCGCCTGCATCAACCAAGAGGTGCTGCAGAGCTTTATCTCGGCCCTGCCGACCGTCGAGTCGATCGAGTCCGAAACCACGGCGTTGCTGGCAAGCCTCTATGCAGTCATGGACGAGCAACAATCCCTGGACCAGTTGTTTGCCGAAGCCCGGGCCGAAGCCCTGCGTCGCAGCCCTGAGCATCCCTGGATCAACCGCCTGGCCGCGGTGCACGATGCCGAGCGCGGTCTGATCGACGCTGCCAGCGAAGCCAGCCTGCTGCAGAACGCCATCCAGGCTGGCCGCATGCAGGACAACCGCAGTGCCTTTTCGCTGTTTGCCGCCCGGGTCGAAAGCCTTGGGGTGATCGAAACCCTGAAGCTGCCAAAACCGATCCTGGCCAGCGGCTTGCAAGCCTACAACTACGCCCTGACCATTGATGACCTGGTGGAGGCCGAGGCAGACAAGCTGCCGGCGGCAGCCCGAAACGAAGCCTACTCGCTGCTGTACGAAGCACAGCGGGACGCCTACGAGCAGGGCCAGGCGCACATGGAGCGCTACTTCGCCACCGGCAGCGGTCATCCGTACGATGCCTGCGCACACCTGTATTCCATGCTCTGCAACAACCTGGCGATCAACTACCGCTGCTACAACGAGCAGAACCGCTTCCAGGATGCCATTGACCTGCACCAGCGCGGCATCGCCGCCAGCTCGTTCGCCGAGCACTACAACGGCTTGCTCAGTGCCCGCATCCGTCTGGACGATCATGCCGGCATCGTCGAAGCCGCAGAGCAGCTGTGGCACTACTCGATGGGGTTCGGCTACAGCCGTCACGACCCGAATGACTACATGACCTCCGTGGTCTACGCCCTGTATTCGCTGGATCGTGACAGCGAGATTCTCATCTGGCTCGAACGCCTGCTCAAGTGGCAGCAAGAACAAGGTGTCAGCGACCAGCAACTGGACAGCTCGGCATTGTTCGCCCGGATCAAGGTGGCACGCTACCTGGCCCACGCCTACCCGGACAACGCCGACAGCCTCTGGCAACGCTATGAGCCCCTGGTACTGGAAATGAACGAAGTCTCGGTCATGTCCAGCGCGGTGGACTTCTTCAAAGCCCGTGGACGCACCGCCGAGGCCATCGACTACTGCGCCCGAACCCTGGCCCTGTGCAGTCCGGACGACGACTACGATGTGCAGTGCCGGTCCAGGACCGAACAGATCCTGCTGGAGCTCCAATCACCGGAGCAACCCGCCGGCAAGAAAAGCTGGTGGCAGATATGGAAGTAAATGTCGACCTGCGCACCTCCAGCTATGCCGCACGCAACCTGCTCAATGCCGATGAGCTGAAACGTGGCATCAGCCAGCGCAGCCAGGAGCGGACCGACGAGGGGCCGGTGCAGAGCTGGTTGCTGAATCATTTCTATCGACATCTGGCAGGCAACTTCGAACCCGCGCGGCGGATCCTGACCCAGGAAGAGGCTGCCGCTGCCATGGGCACCGACCTCTTGCCGGCCTGGGTGAGCGGGTATTTCAGCGCGGCCGCCAAGACACAGACCGAAGACGCCATGACGGCGACGGTCCCGCTGGTCTGGGTTGACCCTCAGGATCCGCAATTGCTGCACCAGGAAGCCCAGTTAGTGGAATTCCTGACTTCGCGCAAAGGCACGGCACTGGAAGGCAAGCTTGATCGCATCACTTGCCCGCAAGCCCTGGCATTGTGGGCGAAGGAACATGCACAGATGGCCGCCCGGGTCGACCAGGGCTGGCGCCAGAGTTCGGACCAAGCCCTGAGGGTTGCCGTGACCTGCGCCGAGCACACCTGGGTCGAGATGCGCCCGGATAGCCCGCTGCTGCGGGCCGAAATGGCCTTTGAAAGCTACGTGATGCGCCACTGCCTGGGGCAGTTCGCCAACCGCCGCGCCTTGACTGGCGGCTACGGCGAGCGCTATGCCGAAGCAGTGGAACAACAGGGCATGCGTGTGTTCAGTCTGCGTGATGCCCAGGGCCAACCCCACATCACCGTCAACCTGATCATCCAGGACGGCGGATCACTCACCGTGGAACAAGTCAAAGGCAAACAGAACCGACCGCCGGTCGAACGCTACTTCCAGGACCTGCTGCTGCTTCTCAACACCCTGGACACCGACTCACAGACACCGGCCGACTGTATCGCCATAGGTATCGTGCGTACCGAGGCCGGATGGCTGCGTATCGAGGCCGTCAGCGATCCCGAGGCCCAAACTCGCCTGGTGGCCCGCTACCCGCAATTGTTCTCGCGGCTGGATGCGCCCTCAGCCATGGTCGAGTGGCTGGTGGCAGCCCGCCAGTCGGACCTGCTGCTCGAGGTCCCACCCCAGGCACCGTCGGTGAAGTACGCCACCCGCCACATTTTCAAAAAACACCCTGGGCACCCACAGCCGGCTGACAGCCCGCTCTTCGATACCGAAGGCGTCCCCTGGAAAGGCATATCCTCTCCCCTGGCGGAGGAAATCACCGCCTGGCAGGCCAGGGAACGGTGAAGCCCAGATGATGACGATCATTGCACTGCTCATCGGCGCCTGGCTGGTCTGGCGCTACCTGCACCGCCAGCCGCCAACCTCCCTGGTGGTATTCACCCCCCGCAAACGCTGGGCACTGAGACTGGCCCAACCGATGGTCGATGCCACAGGGATGACCGGATTCTTCGACCCGGACACCACCCACTTCATGGATCAGGCAAGAGACTCCCTCAGAACACCGTTGCTGCATCAGATCGGTTTGCGCAACAACGCTACTGACGAAGATGTCAGCCGGCACCTGAACAGCACCCTGGAACAGCAGTGGTTTCGAGTCGATCTACACGGGCTGAGCGCCACCGACGACCCTCGCGCGGCCATGGCTTTTGCCTGTGTGCGCAGCGCCTTCTTTATCCGCTGTGCAATGCTGATGGGCTGGGTCGAACCCGAGATCGGGTGGCGAGTCATGTTGCTCAACGCCCAACGCGCCCAGGATTGCTTCAACAGCTGGGAGGACTTTGGCAGGGCCTTCATGCTCGGGCGTCAGCAGTGGGTAGCAGCGTTCAGGGCCGACGCCCTGGGAAAACAGTTCGATGAGGCAAGCCTGGAGCGCCTGCTGGCCCCTCAAGGCGGCAGCTGGGGTGAGCTCGCCTGGCGAGGTCTGCCTGCACTGTCTCCAACGGCAAGCTGAGCAGCGATGGAGAAATAACCTGCCGGCATGGGACGATTAAAGGCCAGAGCAGTACAGCGAACGCTCAAATGCTCCGGCAGAGGGTTCAGCCATTTAAGTTGCATTCTAGATAGAACAAGTCAGACGCCCCCACCGAACAAGCTCCAGGCACCCGCAATGCCTTGAGCTTTTTCATGCCAGACAGAAGCACAAGAGAACCCATGAACACCACTAGAATACTGATGACCGTACCCATTTAGCACTGCTCAGACCTGCCCGACGGCAGATTATGGGCACTTGCTATCCTCGCCTTGATCCCCCGGACCGGTGAGCTCATCAAGTCATGTTGGAGGCGTCCGACAACTTTATGAATCAACGACGTCCAACCCGGCACCGACAAGGAAACGGATAGCTGCACCTGCGCCAGGAAGCGGCACTGCACGACAGCAAGCCAATCTAGGGCTGCGCAGGCGCCAACAAAAAAGCCCCGCTCGAGCATCGCTCGGCGGGGCTTTTTTTGCCCTGTCGGCCTGCCTGAGGTCACAGGAAACTGACCTGCCAGGAATCGGGCGACAAGAGGCAGAACATATGGTGTCCCAGGGCAGGTTCGAACTGCCAACCTTCCCCTTAGGAGGGGGATGCTCTATCCAATTGAGCTACTGAGACAAGACAGCGGATGTCGGATACGCCACGGCGCAAACGACGGCGTGCATGTTAACGGCCGAGGCTGTATTTGTCATGTCATCCATAGGGCTTTTTGCACGAAGCAGCGCTAGCCCTCACCCTCTTTCCAAGGCAGAGTCGTGCAAATTGCATCACTGCAAAAAGCCACCATTGCAAAATGCAACTTTCACATCACACAAAATCAATTTAACTTGTTGTTTTTAAACACTTTATTAGCCATTACACTCTTGGCACGGGAGCTGCTTTATCAGGGGTAAACACCACGGAGATGATGCCCATGACCAGCGCCCTGCTTATCTTGAATGCGGCAGCCATCGCCGTGCTGGTGGCCTTTCACTTTCAACCGGCAGATAACGCCGCCCCTACAGAATCCTCCACCGCCCACTACAGCCAGCGCCAGACACCGCAGCTAGCCGTAATGACCAGCCAGGTTCAGCCTGGAAAGGTGAACCAAGTAACCCAGGGATCGACCCCATCGCAACCCGCCCCCCTGCCCACCGAGAGCTGGGTATTTTGAGAAAGACTTCAGGAGCCACCTATGTCCACCCTAGCCAAAAGCCTGCTTGTCATGACAGTGCTCAGCGGTATCGCCGTACTGGCGTTGCCTGACAATACCCTCGGGAATGTTCCACCGATCATTTTTGGCTCATGCCTGACTGTGTTCCTGCTGGCGCTATTCGCCGGGCGCAAGATCAAGTTCGATCCGGTACTGCGCTGACTCCCTGCTCACGCAATATGGCCAACAGCCCCACCAGAGTCACTTCCAGCGCACCCGAGTTGTCCAACCGCAGGACATGCTCCTCATCAAGCCAAGCTGCATTGGCGAACTGATCATTGCGCCTGAGGCGATGCTCGATCTCCGTCAGACTCTCCCGCGCTCGACGCAGCAAACGACGACGCAAGACTTCTGTATCGACCGTCAGGACGATCGGAATCAGATCGGGATAACGTTCCCGCGCCTGGGGCAAATACCCCCTGGAACCGTTGACCAGGACATGGCGCCCCTGGGCCAGCCAGCTGTCAATCTCGACTGGAATGCCGTAGCCCAGGCCATTGGCCCGCCAGAACAGGGAGAAATCCCCTCGCAGCACCCTCTGCTCGAACTCCTCGGCAGTGACCTCCGTCGCCGCCTCGCCCACTGACTCGGCTGAACGGGTGATCACGCGCTTTGCAACATCACAGCCCAACACACTTAAAGGCTGTCTGGCGGCATCAATCAAGCTATCCTTGCCGGCCCCTGAAGGCCCCATCAGATAAATAAGTCTACCCGGCATGGGGCGCCGCCACGGACAGCACAACTAGTAAATCGGCCATTTGCCACTATCCTCTAACAGGCAGGGATCACACTACTCATCTGCATAGCATGCACCTTCGCCAGTGCACTGACACTCCCGTCGGATGGGAGAATGCAGCCAACGACGCGGGCCTGGCGATCTTTTCAAACCAGTCCGCATTTCTGATAATTGGTGCTGGCATAACGCCTTTATCCAGTTCAATATTTGTCACAGAATTGACGCCAATGATCTGGCAACTTTGAGGCATGATGCGGGCCTCTTAGCAATTCAGGTTGAACATTTGGCATTCAGGCTTGTCCTAAAAGACAGCCCGCGGCCAATTCCGAGAACCGCTCCCCTGAACTAACCGGTTAAATATATGCGCCCATTGAAACAGGCAATTTATTCCAGCCGTACGGCTGACAAGTTCGTCGTACGTCTACCCGACGGGATGCGTGAACGCATTGCCGAGGTGGCTCGCAATCATCACCGCAGCATGAACTCCGAAATCATCGCGCGCCTGGAACAGAGTCTTATTCAGGAAGGCGCCTTGGGTGAAGAGTTGAGCATGCGCCTGGACAGCCCCGAACTGTCCTTGCATGAACGCGAACTGCTTCAACGTTTCCGCCAACTTTCACATCGCCAGCAGAACGCTTTGGTTTCGCTGATCGCCCACGACGCCGAAATGGCCGCAGACGCCACCTGATTCCATCTTGCAAGCTCAAGCCAGCCTAGCCGCTGGCTTTTTTTTGCCTGCCATAAAGCACTGAAGCGCCATTAAGGCGCTTCACGGGCAAATCCGACATCAGGTTTCGCTCAGAGCAGGAAGATCGTCGCCAACCCCAGAAAGATGAAGAAGCCGCCGCTGTCGGTCATCGCAGTGATCATCACACTGGCACCCATTGCCGGATCGCGCCCCAGGCGCGCCAGGGTCATCGGGATCAGCACCCCCATAAGCGCTGCCAGCAGCAGGTTCAAGGTCATGGCGGCCGTCATCACCACCCCCAGCGACCAACTGCCATACAGCATGTAGGCCACCACACCGATCACACCGCCCCACACCAGGCCGTTGATCAAGGCCACGGCCAACTCCTTGCGCATCAGGCGCGATGTATTACCGGTACTGACCTGGTCCAGGGCCATTGCCCGGACAATCATGGTGATGGTCTGGTTGCCCGAGTTACCACCAATACCAGCAACGATCGGCATCAAGGCCGCCAGCGCCACCAGCTTTTCAATGGAACCCTCGAACAGACCGATCACCCGGGATGCCACAAAAGCGGTGATCAGGTTGATAGCCAGCCAAGCCCAACGGTTACGCAGGGATTTCCACACCGAAGCGAAGATGTCTTCTTCCTCGCGCAGACCGGCCATGTTGAGGACTTCGGTCTCACTCTCTTCACGAATCAGGTCAACCATTTCATCGATGGTCAAACGCCCGATCAGCTTGTCATTCTTGTCGACTACCGGAGCCGAAATCAGGTCGTAACGCTCAAATGCCTGGGCCGCATCGTAGGCGTCCTCATCCGGATGAAAGCTCACCGGATCGCTGGCCATGACGTCCGCGACCTTCTTCTCCGGATCGTTGACCAAAAGCCGCTTGATCGGCAGCACGCCCTTGAGCACGCCGTCGTAATCCACCACGAACAGTTTGTCGGTGTGGCCCGGCAGCTCCTTCAACCGACGCAGGTAACGCAACACCACTTCAAGACTGACATCCTCACGGATGGTCACCATCTCGAAGTCCATCAGCGCGCCGACCTGCTCCTCGTCGTAGGACAGCGCGGAGCGAACGCGCTCACGCTGCTGACCGTCAAGAGCCTCCATCAGCTCATGGACGACGTCTCGCGGCAGCTCGGGAGCCAGATCAGCAAGTTCGTCAGCGTCCATCTCCTTGGCAGCCGCCAGGAGCTCGTGATCGTCCATGTCGGCGATCAGGGTTTCACGTACGGAATCGGATACTTCGAGGAGAATATCGCCGTCGCGCTCAGCCTTGACCAACTGCCATACGGTCAGGCGCTCTTCCAGAGGCAAGGCTTCAAGGATATAGGCAACGTCGGCGGAGTGGAGGTCATCGAGCTTGCGTTGCAATTCGACGAGGTTCTGCCGATGGACCAGGTTCTCGACCCGGTCATGATGATGGCCTTCCTGACGGTGCGTCAGGTCTTCGACCACCCGCTGGCGCTGCAGCAGCTCAACAACTTGAGCGAGGCGGTCCTGCAGGCTTTCCTGCGTTTTCTTTACTTCTACTTCGGTCATAGGCGAACTCCACTCCCAGCAGAGGAGCACGCCGGAAGGATCAATCAGTCAGTTCATGATTGTGAAAACGGGATACTGAGTAACTACTGGGTAAGTCCATGGAGGTATTCCACAAGCCCCGGCGGGGCTGACGGGCGCAATGATACACCGCCTGACGCTTTTAAACGCTAAAAATCGCGGCAAGAACAAGCGCTTGCGGCACAAACCTGAGCAGCGCCCGAATCTATGAAACTGCGACGCCCTTGCGCAAAAAGAAAACACACGCCCGAAGAAAAAAGTCCGAAGGCAAGCGCCCAGACAGGCATTCGACTTTATCGGAACGAGGCCGTTCCAGTTGAGCGCATCAGAAGGAGAGATAAAGCAGAAAGCAAAAAGCCCGCATCTTTCGATGCGGGCTTCTTGATGTATGGTGCACTCGACAGGATTCGAACCTGTGACCGCTCGGTTCGTAGCCGAGTACTCTATCCAGCTGAGCTACGAGTGCATTTTGTGTTTTTAGACCAGACCACAACTGGTTGAAGCCAAGTTAACTGTATTACTACAACCAACTCTTAAATGGTGCACTCGACAGGATTCGAACCTGTGACCGCTCGGTTCGTAGCCGAGTACTCTATCCAGCTGAGCTACGAGTGCATTTGTTGCCGCGCATTATAGGCCGTTAAATCTTTTTGTAAAGCACTTTTTCTAGTAATTTCAACAACTTACAGAAGAAGCCAGATTACAACGTACTAAACAAATAATGGCGGAGAACGGGGGATTCGAACCCCCGACACCCTTTTGAGGTGTACTCCCTTAGCAGGGGAGCGCCTTCGGCCACTCGGCCAGCTCTCCGCAACACGGGGCGTATATTAACCAGCTTTCTCCCCGTTTGCAAACAAAAAAAACGATAAAAATTAATGGCTTGGTTCTTCGTCCTTCTCTTTCTTTATCCGCAGGTAGATTTCCTCACGGTGAACCGCCACTTCTTTGGGGGCGTTGACACCAATCCGCACTTGATTACCTTTGACGCCGAGCACGGTCACGGTGATTTCGCCATCACCAATGATCAGGCTTTCTGCACACCGACGAGTCAGAATCAGCATACCTTTCTCCTCACGCATTACATTTTCAGGGACAACAGTCTGCAAAAAAAAGGGTGTCGGCCTACAACCAGATCGGTAGCAGTCCTACACGCCTAAGTATTGACTAGCACGGGCAAAAGAACAGTTTTGCGCCCATGCCAATCAAAAACACAAAGGGCGCGGTCAGACCGCGCCCCTTTCAAACACCTATCACTCGCCCTGTCGGGCTGGAGCGTCAAGCTCGAACGCAGTGTGCAGTGCACGTACTGCCAACTCCAGGTACTTCTCTTCGATCACTACCGAAACCTTGATTTCGGAGGTGGAGATCATCTGGATGTTGATGCTCTCTTTAGCCAATGCTTCGAACATGCGGCTGGCAACACCCGCATGGGAGCGCATGCCGACGCCAACGATCGAAACCTTGGCGATATCGGTATCCCCCACCACTTCCCGGGCACCGATTTCACGCGCGGTGTTTTCCAGCACGGTCTGGGCTGCCAGGTAGTCGTTGCGGTGCACGGTGAAGGTGAAATCGGTGGTGTTATCGTGCGAAACGTTCTGCACGATCATGTCGACTTCAATGTTCGCCGCGCTGATCGGGCCAAGAATCTTGAAGGCCACGCCAGGATTGTCTGGCACGCCACGGATAGTCAGCTTGGCTTCATCGCGATTGAAGGCGATGCCGGAAATGATCGGCTGTTCCATGGATTCCTCTTCATCAATAGTAATGAGGGTGCCCGGACCCTCCTGAAAGCTGTGCAACACGCGCAGCGGAACGTTGTACTTGCCAGCAAACTCGACCGCACGGATCTGCAACACCTTGGAACCGAGGCTGGCCATTTCCAGCATCTCTTCAAAGGTGATCTTGTCCAGGCGCTGAGCCTTGGGGACCACACGCGGGTCGGTGGTGTAGACGCCATCTACATCGGTGTAGATCTGGCACTCGTCAGCCTTCAAGGCCGCGGCCAGCGCTACACCGGTGGTGTCGGAACCGCCACGCCCCAGGGTGGTGATGTTGCCGTGCTCGTCAACGCCCTGGAAACCGGCGACCACGACCACACGACCGGCTTTCAGATCGCCACGAATCTTCTGATCATCGATCTGCAGGATTCGCGCTTTATTGTGAGCGCTATCCGTGAGGATCCGTACCTGGTTACCGGTGTAGGAGACCGCCGGAATACCACGTTTGATCAGCGCCATCGCCAGCAAGGCAATGGTCACTTGCTCGCCGGTGGAAACAATCACATCCAGCTCACGGGGAACCGGTTTGTCTTCGCCGCTGATCTGCTTGGCCAGCTCGATCAGGCGGTTGGTTTCGCCACTCATCGCCGACAGCACAATCACCAGGTCGTCGCCGGCTTCGCGGAATTTCTTCACCTTGTCGGCGACTTGCTCGATCCGCTCGACAGAGCCGACCGAAGTGCCTCCAAATTTCTGTACGATCAAAGCCATTTTCTAAGCCGCCTCAGCCCGTAAAGGGGCGCCCGTTAATCAATCAAACTGCACAGCGAAGGACCCGCCACTAGACGACGGGCCCGGCTCGGCGCCTTAAATACCCTGCTCGACAAATGGCACGGTCAGGGCCAGTGCGGCATCCAGCGCAGCGGCATCAACACCACCGCCCTGGGCCATGTCTGGACGACCACCGCCCTTCCCGCCCACTGCCGCAGCGGCTTGTTTCATCAAATCACCGGCTTTGAGTTGGCCAGTCAGGTCCTTGGTCACACCGGCAACCAGTACGACCTTTTCCTCATGGACGCTGCCGAGCAGGATCACTGCGCGGCCGAGTTTGTTTTTCAACTGATCCACCAGCGCCAGCAGCGCCTTGCCATCCTGGCCGTCGAGACGCGCAGCCAGGACTTTCACGCCCTTGACGTCCGCCGCTTGCGCAGACAAATCGTCACCGGCAGCGCTGGCCGCCTTGGCCTGCAACTGCTCGAGCTGCTTCTCCAGCAGGCGATTGCGCTCGAGCACTGCCGACAGCTTGTCGATCAGGTTGTCGCGGCTGCCCTTGACCAGGGACGCCGCTTCCTTGAGTTGTTCTTCCGCAGCATTCAGGTACGCCAGGGCTGCAGCACCGGTGACCGCCTCGATACGCCGCACGCCGGAGGCGACACCACCTTCGCTGGTGATTTTCAGCAGGCCGATGTCGCCGGTACGGTTGGCGTGGATACCACCACACAGCTCCACCGAGAAATCGCCACCCATGCTCAGTACGCGCACACTGTCACCGTACTTCTCGCCGAACAGCGCCATGGCGCCCTTCTTCTTGGCGGTGTCGATGTCGGTTTCTTCGGTTTCCACCGCGGTGTTCTTGCGGATCTCGGCGTTGACGATGTCTTCCAGCGCCTTGATCTGCTCGGGCTTGATCGCCTCGAAATGGCTGAAGTCGAAACGCAGGCGCTGACTGTCCACCAAGGAGCCTTTCTGCTGTACGTGATCGCCCAGTACCTGGCGCAATGCAGCGTGCAGCAAGTGCGTGGCCGAGTGGTTCAGCGAGGTGGCGTGACGCACATCTGCGTCCACCTGGGTTTCAACCGGGGCGCCGATGGTCAGGCTGCCCTTGGCCAATACCCCGTGGTGCAGGAACGCGCCGCCCGTCTTGGTGGTGTCGCGCACATCAAAACGCGCATCACTGGCCTGCAAGAACCCGCAATCGCCGATCTGGCCACCGGATTCGGCATAGAACGGCGTCTGGTCGAGGACCACAACGCCTTCTTCGCCTTCGCTCAGCACGTCGACCGCTTGTCCTTCCTTATAGAGGGCAATCACTTTGGCCGAGCCGCTGGTGGCGTGATAGCCGGTGAACTCGGTGGCCACATCGACCTTGACCAGGCTGTTGTAGTCCATGCCGAAGGAACTGGCCGAGCGGGCCCGCACTCGCTGGGCTTCCATCTCGCGCTCGAAACCTTCCTCATCGAGGGTCAGGTTGCGCTCGCGGGCGATGTCGCCGGTCAGGTCCATCGGGAAACCGTAGGTGTCGTACAGCTTGAACACCACGTCACCCGGTACCACAGAGCCCTTGAGTTCGGCCAGGTCCTGCTCGAGGATCTTCAGGCCCTGCTCCAGGGTCTTGGCGAACTGCTCTTCCTCGGCCTTGAGCACGCGCTCGATATGCGCCTGCTGGGATTTCAGCTCAGGGAAGGCATCACCCATCTCGGCCACCAGGGCCGCGACGATCTGGTAGAAGAAGCTGCCCTTGGCCCCCAGCTTGTTGCCATGACGGCAAGCGCGACGAATGATCCGGCGCAGCACGTAGCCGCGGCCTTCATTGGAAGGCAGCACACCGTCGGCAATCAGGAAACCGCAGGAACGGATATGGTCGGCCACCACTTTCAGCGAGGCCTGGGCATCGTTGCTGCACCCAATGGCCTTGGCCGATGCGCTCAGCAGGCTCTGGAACAGGTCGATTTCATAGTTCGAATGCACGTGCTGCAATACCGCACTGATCCGCTCCAGGCCCATGCCGGTGTCCACCGACGGCGCCGGCAACGGATGCAGCACGCCATCGGCGGTACGGTTGAACTGCATGAACACGTTGTTCCAGATCTCGATGTAACGGTCGCCGTCCTCTTCCGGCGAGCCCGGTGGGCCACCCCAGATGTCGGCGCCGTGATCGTAGAAGATCTCGGTGCAAGGGCCACACGGGCCGGTATCACCCATGGTCCAGAAGTTGTCGGAGGCGTAAGGCGCGCCTTTGTTGTCGCCGATGCGAACCATGCGCTCGGCCGGCACCCCGACCTCTTTGGTCCAGATGTCGTAGGCCTCGTCATCGCTGGCGTAGACAGTGACCCAGAGCTTTTCCTTGGGCAGGTTCAGCCACTGGTCGGAAGTCAGAAAGGTCCAGGCGAAGGTGATGGCGTCGCGCTTGAAATAGTCACCGAAGCTGAAGTTGCCCAGCATTTCGAAGAAGGTGTGGTGACGGGCGGTATAACCGACGTTTTCCAGGTCGTTGTGCTTGCCGCCGGCGCGAACGCACTTCTGGCTGCTGACAGCGCGGGTATAGGCGCGCTTTTCCTGGCCCAGGAAGCAGTCCTTGAACTGGTTCATCCCCGCGTTGGTGAACAGCAGGGTTGGATCGTTGCCAGGGATCAAAGAGCTGGAGGCTACACGGGTGTGGCCTTGCTCTTCGAAGAAGCGAAGGAAGGCTTCACGGATTTCTGCGCTTTTCATTAGGTTCTTCCACGGAGACTGCGGCCAAAGGCCTGTGCGCAACGTCAACAGACGAAACGACGGCAAAGGGCCGCATTATATCGGCGTTAATCACTAGGTACAGCGTGTTTGTACGATACAAACAGTCAATTGGACGGAGAACACTGTCAGTTACGGGAAAACTCGGTAAAAGCACTCACCACTTGCTCGATTTGCCCACGATCCACGTCCAGATGAGTGACCAGGCGCAGCCGCGAGGCGGCGCTGAGCCTGATCCCGCGTTCGGCGGCAAACGCCTTGAGCGCCTCGGCCCGCTCGCCCATCTGCACATACACCATGTTGGTCTGCACCGGCTCGACGCTGTAGCCCGCCTGGCGCAACCCTTCTGCCAGCAGCTGGGCATTGGCATGGTCATCCGCCAGGCGCTGCACCTGATGATCCAGGGCATACAGCCCTGCCGCCGCCAAGCTGCCGGCCTGGCGCATGCCGCCACCGACCATCTTGCGCAGGCGCCGCGCCTTGCCGATCAACTCGCCAGAGCCACACAGCACCGAACCCACCGGCGCGCCGAGCCCCTTGGACAGGCACACCGACACCGAATCGAAATGCTCGGTAATCATCCGGGCATCCACCCCCAGCTTGACCGCCGCGTTGTACAACCGCGCGCCATCCAAGTGCAGGGCCAGGCCGCGTTCAGCGGTAAAGGCCCGCGCCCGGGCCAGGTAGGTCAGCGGCAACACTTTGCCCTGCATGGTGTTTTCCAGGGCCAGCAAGCGCGTGCGGGCGAAATGGAAGTCGTCGGGCTTGATCGCCTCTGCCACCTGGGCCAGGTCCAGGGAACCATCCGCCTGGACTTCCAGCGGCTGCGGCTGGATCGATCCCAGTACCGCTGCACCGCCCCCTTCGTACTTATAGGTATGGGCCTGCTGCCCGACGATGTATTCGTCGCCACGGGCGCAATGAGCCATCAGCGCCAACAGATTGCTCATGGTGCCGGAAGGGACGAACAGAGCCTCAGCAAAGCCCAGACGCTGCGCCAGTTCGGCTTCCAGTTGATTGACCGTCGGATCTTCACCGTACACATCGTCCCCCGTGCGAGCACTGGCCATGGCATCGAGCATGCCTGGGGTGGGCTGGGTCACGGTGTCACTACGAAGATCGATCACGCTCATCACATCTGGCCTCGGCTGCGGGACCGGCAAGGTCCGCGGTAGACAGGGGAATTCCCTTGGGAAACGAATTACTGCCGTCGCATGCCCCATAAATCAAGCAACAACTGTAGGAAACCCTGCAGCAAACTGGAAAAAATCCGATGAAAATTATCCAAAAGGCGCGATGCACCTGCGCTCAAACTGTGTTAAAAACTCACCGCCCGCGGAAAATCCGCAGGCATACGTTCTCAGGGCGGGGTGTAATTCCCCACCGGCGGTAATTGCGCGCAATGCGCATAGCCCGCGAGCGCTTGGCGATGCCTGCGGCTTGACTGCAGGTGACGGCAAGGTCAGCAGACCCGGTGTGATTCCGGGGCCGACGGTCATAGTCCGGATGAAGAGAGAACGGGATTGGCACCAAAGGGCCGTGGCCGGCAGTCGTGGGAGATCCACGTCCGTCCTGCGCGCACCCTTAAATCCCATTCGATTCATATACGCCCTGTTTTTCACACAAACAGGAGTCAGAACAGATGCAACCCACTGCAATCGACAGCAAAAGCAAACACCACCCCAACGAGCGCGTCGCCTTTATCCAGGCCTGCTGGCACAAGGAAATCGTCGATCAAAGCCGTCAGGGCTTCGTCACTGAAATGCTCGCCCAGGGTTACCAGGAAAGCGATATCGACTTCTTCGAAGTGGGCGGCGCCTTCGAAATCCCCCTGCACGCCAAGCTGCTGGCCAAGTCCGGTCGCTACACCGGTATCGTCGCGGCCGGCCTGGTGGTGGACGGCGGCATCTACCGCCATGAGTTCGTCGCCCAATCGGTGATCAGCGGCCTGATGCAAGTGCAGCTGGAAACCGAAGTGCCGGTGTTCTCCGTGGTGCTGACCCCGCATCACTTCCATGCGGGCGATGAACACCAGAAGTTCTTCTTCGAGCACTTTGTGCACAAGGGCCAGGAAGCGGCGAAAACCTGCGCCGACACCCTGCAGAAGACTCGCGCCTTACGCCGCAACGAGCAGCGTGCGGTCGCGATTTAAGCGCTGAAGCAAGATTCCCCTGCCTGACAGGGGAATCCTGCCGCTGCAAACTCAGGCCAGGCCGTCGGCCGTGGTCGGCACGATCAGGATCCCCGCGCGCAGGCCATTCTTCACCTTGGGATTGGGAAAAATGATCCGCGCCCCCTCTTCCTCGATCACCCAACGGGTCTGGGCGATGTCCTCGGCCAGCAAGTAGCCCACTTCCAGCTCGGAAAAGTTTTCGATGTCCGCCGGCAGATGCAGGTGGAAGCTGTCGCTGTGCTTGATGACTTCCCGAGCCACGCTGAACAGCTTCAGCCCTTCGAGGCTGTCCTGCTCGGCCGGCGGCTCGGTACCATCGATGATCTGCTTGAGACGGGTTTCCAGGCGCTCGACATTGACCCCCTGGTTCTGCCCGAAAGGCCGCGCCTTGCCCAGCTCAAGGGTAAAAGCCTCGGCCCCCAGCTGATCATAGGTATAGGCACTGAAGACGATCGACGGCTTGTTCTGCAGCAGCACCGCTTCCATGCCGGCTGCCCGCAGGCGGGCCAGTTCACGACGCGAATGCTGGCGCCCGTGTTTCCAGGGATACAGGGCGAACTGCTCGATCTTCGAACCACGGATTGCCGTATGCAGGTCGTAGTGCAACCGCTGACGATCCGCCAGGCTGAAAAAACTCGCCGCCAGGCGCTCCAGTTCACAGGCCCGCAGCGCTTCGGTGCCGCTGCTTGATTCATGCCGGCCGTTGAACAGCCGGTTGACGTCCTGCTCGACGAAACGCTCGCCGCGACGCATGGCCTCGGGGTTGCCGAACAGGAACAGGATACGTGCGCGGGGCTTGAGATCACCCCGGGCAATGTCATGCAACAGACGGTCGAGCAGCTCGATGGGAGCCGTCTCGTTGCCATGGATTCCCGCTGACAGCAGCAGGTCCAGGCCGTTATCGCGAGCCTCGGGTGGCCGCACTTCCAGCGCACCCTCGCTCAGCCAGCGCATGCGCACGCCGTCGACAGTCAGTTGAGTCTTCTCTGCCGGTTCGCGGCCGGCGAGGGTCAGTTCAAGCAGTTTGCCGAGGGCGAGCATAGCGCGGCTTCCTTAGTGAGCGTGGCCGCAGTCAGGGCCGTGCACGTGATCTTCGTCACCGGCGTCGGCCGGCTCCATTTCCAGTTGCAGGCTGACCAGGTTGGTCGCCAGTGGGCGCAGCAGCAGGCTGGCGTATTCCGCGTCACCCTCCTCCACGTCCACGCCGATCAGCAGTTGGCCGCGGCCGTCCTGCTGGATCCACACTTCCTTGCCCTGCCACAGCACGGCGAAGCGGGTGCAGGAAGTTTCCAGCTGAGTGCCGTCGGTGTCTTCAAGGATCAGCTGCAGGGTATCGCTCATGGGTCAGTTCTCATCTGGGGTGAAGCTGCGCGCCCGGTATCGCCGGGCGCGGGCTTTCAATTGATCTGGAAGGGATAAACCGCGCCCAGTTTAAGGATCTGGGTCAGTTCATCCAGTGCCGTCCGGCACTCAAGCAGCAACTGCGGGTCCGCCAGGTCGCTTTCGCTGAGGCGGTCACGGTAGTGCTTGCCGACCCACTGGGTCAGGGTGTCGTACAACGGCGCGGTCATGATAACCCCGGGATTGACCGCGGCCAGCTCAGTTTCATTGAGCGCCACGCGCAAGCGCAGGCATGCCGGGCCACCGCCATTCTGCATGCTCTGCTTGAGGTCGAAGACCTTCACCTCACGAATCAGGCCACCGGAGCTGGTGAGGCCTTGCAGGTATTGCCAGACTCGTTCGTTGCCCCGGCACTCTTCCGGCACGATCAACAGCATCGAGCCGTCGGCACGGGACAGCAGCTGGCTGTTGAACAGGTAGGAGCGCACAGCGTCTTCCACTGTCACCTGCGAGCGCGGCACGCAGATCGACTGGAAGTTGCCGCCGCGCTTGCCCAGCTTGCCTTGCAGCTCGGCAAGCATCTTCTCGGTCTCGAGGAACGCGTCCTCGTGATAGAACAGCACCTCGCCATTGCCCACCGCGATCACGTCGTTGTGGAACACGCCCTGGTCGATCACCGAAGGGTTCTGCTGGACATAGACCACGCCCTCCTCGCTCAGGCCATGCAGCCGAGCCACCGCCTGGGAAGCTTCCAGGGTCTGGCGCGCCGGGTACTTCTGCGGCGCCGGGTAGCGAGTATCGAAAGCACTGCGACCGAAGACGAAAAACTCCACGCCGGCCTCGCCATAGTCACGGCAGAAGCGCGTGTGGTTGGCCGCACCTTCATCGCCGAACTGCGCCACCGCCGGCAAGGCCGCGTGATGAGCGAAGTGCTTCTGGTCGGCGAACATCGCCCCCAGCACACGGCTGGTGGTCGGGTGCTCGATGCTGCGGTGGTACTTGCAATTGAGGTTGGCAGCTGTGAAATGCACGCGGCCGTCGGCGGTGTCGGCACTCGGACTGACCGTGGCGGCGTTGGCCACCCACATGCTCGAAGCCGAGCAACTGGCAACCAGCAGTGGCATCGCCTGCTTGGCGGCTTGCTGGATGACCTGGGCGTCTGTTCCGGCAAAACCCAGGTTGCGCAGGGCGGCCACGTCCGGGCGCTCTTGCGGGGCGAGCACGCCTTGCTGGAAGCCCATTTCCATCAGCGCTTTCATTTTCGCCAGGCCTTGCAGCGCCGCTTCCCTGGGATTGGAGCCTTGCTGGCTGTTGCTCTGGGAGGCGACGTTGCCGTAGGACAAACCGCCATAGTTATGGGTCGGCCCCACTAGCCCGTCAAAATTGACTTCATAGGATTTCATCAGCGAGGCTCCACGAATCTGTTGTTATCGGCATCAGTTTCCACACATCGCGAGCGCGTAGCGCTCGACCGCCAGCAACCGCCCCCCAAGGGAGCTGGCCTGCCGGCAATGAGACCCAAAGGGCCTCCCCGCACACTCAAATCAGGACAGGCGCACGCCCGGCGTCAGCGCCGCGGGCAATACCAGACTCGGGGTTTCCAGGGACGCCACCGGGTACGCGCAATAATCCGCCGCGTAATAGGCACTGGCCCGATGGTTGCCCGAGGCCCCCACCCCACCGAATGGCGCGCTGCTGGCGGCACCGGTCAACTGCTTGTTCCAGTTGACGATGCCGGCACGGCTCTCCAGCCAGAACTGCTGATAGCGTTCGGCGGAATCCGACAACAGGCCGGCGGCCAGGCCGTACTGGGTGTTGTTGGCCTCGGCGATCGCGCCATCGAAATCAGCGTAGCGGATCACCTGCAGCAAGGGTCCGAACAACTCTTCATCCGGGCGCTCGGCCACCGCCGTGACATCCAGGATGCCCGGGGTCAGCAAGGCCGCCTGGGCCTGGGGCTGGGTCATTTCCAGCAAGGCCACGGCGCCGTTGGCCAGCAATTGTTGCTGGGCGTCCATCAATGCCCGGGCGGCGCCCAGGGAAATCACCGAGCCCATGAACGGTGCAGGCTGCTGATCAAACGCGCCCACGTCGAGGGTCGCGCTGACCGCCACCAGGCGCGCCAGCAATCCATCACCCCAGGCGCCTTGCGGCACCAGCAGGCGACGAGCGCAGGTGCAACGCTGGCCAGCGGAGATAAAGGCTGACTGGATGATGGTGTACACCGCAGCGTCCAGGTCGGCGACCTGCTCCACCACCAGTGGATTGTTGCCGCCCATTTCCAGGGCCAGGATCTTGTCCGGGCGCCCGGAGAACTGCTGATGCAGATGGTTGCCAGTACGGCTCGAACCGGTGAAGAACAGACCGTCGATCCCCGGATTGGCCGCCAGGGCGATACCGGTTTCCCGAGCACCTTGCAGCAGGTTCAGCACGCCTGCCGGCAGTCCGGCCTCGATCCAGCACTGCACCGTCAGCTCGGCGACTTTCGGCGTCAGTTCGCTGGGCTTGAACAGCACGCTGTTACCGGCCAGCAGCGCCGGCACGATATGCCCATTGGGCAGGTGGCCGGGGAAGTTGTAGGGGCCGAACACCGCCACCACGCCATGGGGCTTGTGCCGCAGCACTGCCGTCGCGTCGCCCAGCGGGCCACTCTTCTCGCCGGTGCGTTCACGGTAGCTCTGCACCGAGATGGCGATCTTGTTGACCATGCTGGTGACTTCGGTGGCGGCTTCCCACAAGGGCTTGCCGGTTTCCTCACCGATGCAGCGGGCCAGTTCGTCGGCTCGGCCTTTCAGGCTGGCGGCAAAGGCTTCGAGCACGCTGATGCGTTCCTCCAGGGAACGCTTGGCCCAGGCCGGAAACGCCTGGCGGGCTGCCTGCACGGCACTCTCGACTTGCGCGGCAGTGGCGCCGTTACCGGACCAGATGACCGCCTGGGTCACCGGATTGACCGAGGTAAAGGCCTCGCCCTGGCCAGCCAGCCATTGGCCGGCGATGTACAGCGTGCTCATTATTTCGACTCCCGGGAAGCAGACAGCGGAACCGCGCGGACCTGGTCGCCGGCGTTGAGTTGCAGGCGCTTGGCGGTCAACGGATCGACTACCAGGGTACCCGCGGCAAAGCGTGCCGGCGCCGCGGTGATGCGGCAGTCCTCGCGTTTACGGTTGTGGATCAGGAACGGCGTGGCGTCGTCGCCCGGTGTGCCGATCGCCAGCACCAGCGCCTGGCTGTCGCGCACCGCGCGGATCTTGCTGGTCTCGCACTCCACCGCCGGGCCGGCGTCGAAGATGTCGACGTAGCCTTGATAGCTGAAGCCTTCGCTCTTGAGCATGGCCAGGGCCGGCTCGGTATCGGTGTGGACCTGGGCAATGACGTTGCGTGCATCCTCGGAAAGGAAGCAGGTGTAAAGCGGGAACTTGGGCATCAGCTCGGCGATGAAGGCCTTGTTGCCGACACCGGTGAGGTAGTCCGCCTGGCTGAACTCCATCTTGAAGAAGTGTCGGCCCAGGCTTTCCCAGAACGGCGAACGACCGTTTTCATCGGACATGCCACGCATTTCGGCAATGATCTTGTTGCCGAACAGTTGCGGGAACTCGGCGATGAACAGCATCCGCGCCTTGGCCAGCATGCGGCCATTGAGGCCATTGCGGTAATCGGCATGCAGGAACAGCGAACACAGCTCGGACTTGCCGGTCAGGTCGTTGGCCAGGAACAGCGTCGGGATCTCGCGGTAGATGTTCAGCTCCTGGGAAGCGCTGACCGTCAGCCCCACTCGGAAGTTGTACCAGGGTTCGCGCAGGCCGACAGCCCCGGCGATCGCGGAAATGCCCACCACCCGGCCATTGTCGTCTTCCAGCACGAACAGGTAGTCCGCGTCGCCGCGCTCGGCTTCGCCGCGAAAGGTCTTTTCCGCCCAGCCAACCCGGTGGGTCAGGCGCTCTTCGTTGGCCGGCAAGGTGGTCAGGCCGGTGCCGGTGCTGCGGGCCAGGTCGATCAGCGCGGGTAAATCGCTGCTGCGTACGGGACGAACGATCATGCTATCTCCTCAGACGAAGGCCGCTGACGGCCCCCGCGAAACTCGCTGTTTCCAGGCTTGCTTTCCAGTCAGTGGAAGCAGGCGTTAAACCGCCACCAGGCGCACACTGGCACCCTCGCCGACACCCAGGGCTTCGGCCGCCTCCAGGTCCAGGGTCACCGGCTTGCCGGGCGCGTAATCCAGCTCCAGCAGCACTGCACGGTAATCCTGCAACTGGCCGTTGGACACCAGGTACTGGCGCCCGCCGCCCTTGGTCGCCTCGCCAATTTTCACCGGCACTACGCGGCTCTGGGCAATCGAGCGAATCCCCGTGACGCGCGCATGCAGGGTCGGGCCACCGTCGAAAATGTCGATGTAGTGATCGGTTTCAAAACCTTCGCGCATCAGGATGTCGAAGGTGATTTGCGCCCGCGGATGCACCTGGCCCATGGCTTCCTGGGCAGCGTCCGGCAGCAGCGGCACGTAGATCGGGTAATGGGGCATCAGCTCGGCGAGGAAGGTCCGGCTCTTCAGCCCGCACAGGCGTTCGGCCTCGGCGTAGTTGAGATCGAAGAAGTTGCGACCGATGGCGTCCCAGAACGGCGAGTCGCCGTGTTCGTCGCTGTAGCCGACGATCTCGGTCACCACCGAGTCGGCGAAGCGCTCCGGGTGGCTGGCGACAAACAGCAGGCGGCCCCGGGAGTTGAGCTCGGACCAGGGCGAACCCACCAGCTCCGGAACCACGTAGAAGCTGGTCAGCAGGCTGTTGCCGGTGAGGTCATGGCACTGCGACAGGACGTGGATCTTGTTGTGGATCTTCAGCTCGCGGGAGGCATGGACGAAGGTTTCATTGCGAAAGCTGTAGAAAGGTTCGGAATAGCCCGCCGAAGCGACAATCGCCGAGCAGCCCACCAGCTTGCCGCTGGCACTGTCTTCGAGGACGAAGAAATAGCTTTCCTCGCCATTGAAGCTCACCTCAGCGGCAAACGAAGCTTCGCTGGCAGCGATCTTGTCGCTCAGGCGGTCCACATCATCCGGCAAGGAGGTGACACCGATCGGGCTGTCTGCAGCCAGACGCTGTACCTCGCCCAGATCAGCCATTTGCGCGGGGCGCATCACCAGCATGGTGTCACTCCTTACTCTAAAACAGGTCGGAAACCGTCCGACTCAGGGAAAAAAATGCCGGGACAACCCGGCACAGGAATTAGGCTCGACGCCGGCCGTCAGAGGCCGGCACCGAGGGGTACCGCCGCCTGGATCAGGCTTGAGTCAGTTTTGCCACGGCACGCTCGAAGCGCTCCAGGCCCTGGTCGATATCGGCATCCTCGACCACCAGGCTCGGGGCGAAGCGCACCACGTCAGGACCGGCCTGCAGGATCATCAGGCCTTCTTTCTCGGCCGCGTTGAACACGTCCTTGGCCTTGCCTTTCCAGGCCTCGCTGAGCACGCAACCGAGCAGCAGGCCCAGGCCGCGGACTTCGCTGAACAGGCCGTACTTCTCACCGATCTGCAACAGACGGGTCTTGAAGCGGTCGTGCTTGGCCTTGACGCCATTCAGCACCTCAGGGGTGTTGATCACATCGATCACCGCCTCGGCCACCGCACAGGCCAGCGGGTTGCCGCCGTAGGTGGTGCCGTGGGTGCCAACCACCAGGTGCTTGGCCAGCGCTTCGGTGGTCAGCATGGCGGCAATCGGGAAGCCGCCGCCCAGGCTCTTGGCGCTGGTGAGGATGTCCGGAGTCACACCGTAATGCTGGTAGGCAAACAGCTCGCCGCAGCGGCCCATGCCGGTCTGTACTTCGTCGAACACCAGCAGCGCATTGTGCTGGTCGCACAGCTCGCGGGCGCCTTGCAGGTAGGCCAGCTCGGCCGGCAGTACGCCGCCTTCACCCTGGATCGGCTCCAGCACCACGGCGCAGGTCTTGTCGGACACTGCAGCCTTGAGGGCCGCCAGATCGTTGTAGGGAACGTGGGTGATGCCGGTGATCTTCGGACCAAAACCATCGGAATACTTGGACTGGCCGCCCACGTTCACGGTGAACAGGGTACGGCCGTGGAAGCTGTTGAGGGCGGCGATGATTTCGTACTTCTCGGCGCCGAAACGGTCATGAGCCACGCGACGGGCCAGCTTGAAGGCGGCCTCGTTGGCTTCTGCACCGGAATTGCAGAAGAAGGCGCGTTCGGCGAAGGTCGCGTCGATCAGCTTGTGGGCCAGGCGCAGGGCCGGCTCGTTGGTGAAGACGTTGGAAACATGCCACAGCTTGCCCGCCTGCTCGGTCAGCGCACCGACCAGCGCCGGATGGGCATGGCCCAATACGTTGACCGCGATGCCGCCGGCAAAGTCGATCAGCTCCCGTCCCGATTGATCCCAGACTCGAGACCCCGCGCCACGCACAGGAATGAAAGCCGCAGGTGCGTAGTTGGGAACCATCACCTGGTCGAAATCGGCGCGTTGCACCGGAGCTTGCTCAACGGACATCGGAGTCTCCTGAAGAGGAACACCCGCCGGAAACTGGCGAGCGATGGAGGGATTGTAAGGACAGTTTTGTGCCCGGCCTTGTCGCCAAGCGACAACTTCTTATAGCGCCAACCCCGGTTTTAAGCGGGTTTATGGCAATGCGACAAATAGCGTCGCAAAGGCGCAGTTTAAACTGCGCACCGCTCCAGCGGCAGGTTTGCCGGGAATTTGATTGCATGAATGATCTGGATAGTTATGAGCTGTGGCAAAGGCTGCACCTCGCCCGCCAGCACCAGCCAACAACCGAGCCGTGCCCCTACCACAGGCGACACCGAAACCTGCAAGCCGCCGGAAAGCACTAGCGCCTCAGCCAGGATGCGACTCACATCGAAGGAATGTCGGCGCCCATGGCCGCGAGTTCATGCAAGGCTGGCGAGAAATAGAACAGCAGAGCCTGGCCGACAGGCCACCAGCCATCAACCGCGCTCGGCAGGCACCGAGGACAGCTCGAACGGACTGCTGCTGCGCCGCTGGTTGCGGTCTTCACGAGGAGTGGCGCCAAAGAAGTTGCGGTAGGCGCTGGAGAAGTGCGGCCCCGAGGAGAAGCCACAGGAAAGGCCGATCTGGATGATCGACTTGCTGGTCTGCATCAACATCTGCCGGGCCTTGTTCAGGCGCAGCTCCAGGTAGTACTGGCTGGGCACGCGATTCAGGTACTGCTTGAAGATCCGCTCCAGCTGTCGTCGCGAAACGCACACATGCTGGGCGATTTCGTCGGTGGTCAGCGGCTCCTCGATGTTCGCCTCCATCAACAGCACGGCCTGGGTCAGCTTCGGATGACTGGAGCCCAGGCGATTCTGCAACGGAATGCGCTGGCGCTCGCCGCCCTCGCGAATGCGCTCCACCACCAGCTCCTCGGAGACGGCACCGGCAAGCTCGGCGCCATGATCCCGAGCCAGCACCGCCAGCAACAGGTCCAGGACCGACATGCCGCCACAGGCTGTCAGGCGATCACGGTCCCAATCGAACAGGTGGCTGGTGGCTATGACCTTGGGAAAGCGCTCGGCAAAATCATCCTGCCAACGCCAATGCACTGCCGCCCGGTAACCATCAAGCAAACCCAGCTGGGCCAAGGGGTATACCCCGGCGGACAGGCCGCCGATCACACAACCGGCACGCACCAGTTGCTTGAGGGCAGCGCTCAGGCCGGAGCTCATCGGCGCCGGCGGCTCATCCGCCAGCAGGAAGAGCTTCTGGCACCCCTCGAGCTTGCCCGCCCAAGGCTCGCCCGGCAGTTGCCAGGCTCCGGGCTCCGCTGCCTCGGCCTGGAGAAAGGCCAGTTCGTAGACCACTTCCGGGTGCACCCGCTGAGCAACGCGCAAGGCCTCCTCGGCCAGCGCCAGCGTCAAGGCTTTAGTGCTGGGCCAAATCAGGAAACCAATTCGATGGGCAGTCATGGCGGGCAATCCGAAACAAAAACAGTGTGAGAGGCCAAGGGCGGCAGCCACCAAATTAGACCATCTGGCGCGCGGTGCGCAGCATGACCTAATTTGGTGCACAACGGGAGCTATTACTTGAGGCTGCCCGAGAGGAATTGTTGCAAGCGTTCTGATTGCGGGTTGACCAGCACTTCCCGCGGGTTGCCGCTCTCTTCCACCACGCCCTTGTGCAGGAACACCAGCTGGTTGGAAACCTCACGGGCAAAGCCCATTTCGTGCGTCACCACCACCATGGTCCGGCCCTCCTGGGCCAGGGCCTGCATGACCTTCAGCACGTCGCCCACCAGCTCCGGATCAAGGGCCGAGGTCGGCTCGTCGAACAGCATGACTTCAGGTTCCATGGCCAGGGCTCGGGCAATCGCCACGCGCTGCTGCTCGCCACCGGACATGTGCCCCGGGTAGGCATCCTTGCGATGGGCCACGCCGACCTTGGCCAGGTAGTGCTCGGCCTTTTCACGGGCTTCAGACTTGGACACGCCCAGTACATGGACCGGCGCCTCCATGATGTTTTCAATCGCGGTCATGTGCGACCACAGGTTGAAATGCTGGAACACCATCGACAGGCGCGAGCGCATGCGCTGCAACTGCTTGGGATCGGCAGCCTTCAGAGCACCGTCCTTGTTGGGCACCAGCTTCAACTCTTCGTTGTTCAGCAGGATCTTGCCGGCATGAGGCTGCTCCAGCAGGTTGATGCAGCGCAGGAAGGTACTTTTGCCGGAGCCACTGGAGCCGATGATGCTGATCACATCGCCAGCCGCGGCCTTCAGGGACACGCCCTTGAGCACTTCATGACTGCCATAGCGCTTATGCAGGTCCTGGACTTCAAGTTTGTACATGCGGTCGGTTCTCACAAAAACAGTCAGTCGTTGAGCAAGCGCCCGTGACGCAGCGCTTCGCGCCCCGCCACCTTGGCCAGCCAGAAACCGGGTTGGGCATAACGCAGCCGCTCAACGGCGAACAACACGCCGCTGGTGCCAGCACACACCGTACTGACCCGATCGGATAGAGGATCAATCACTTCAAAAACCGGCTCGCCCACTTCGACCCAGCTACCGGCTGGACGCAGAAAGCTCACCACGCCGGGATGGGGCGCATACAGCAGTTGCGTACCTTCGAAGGGCATGCCTTCGCAGGCTTCACGCCCGGGCGCCGGCCACTCGCCGGCAATCAGCCCCTGCTCGGCCAGAAACGCCAGGATGCCTTCGGCATGGGCCTCGGCCTGAGGGCGGCCGGTGTCAGCCTGGCCGCCCAACTCAAGGGTGGTCGCCAGGCAAGCCAAGGGGATCTGCGCCTCGGGGAACTGTCGCGACAGGCGCAGCCAAGGCAGTGAACAGGCCTCGTCGAACGAACTGCCGCCGGAGTCTTCCGCCAGCAGGCCAACCCGTACATCCAGGTGCGCCGCCAGGGAACGCCACTGCGGCCAGTGCTGCGGCAAGGCATACATGTGCAGGGCCGCTTCGGCATCGCAATGCAGGTCCAGCACCACATCAGCGGTGCAGGCATGCCCCAGGAGCACACGTTGCAGGCCCTGCAACTGACTGGACGCCGGAGGCAGCTCGGCCAACACCTCGGCCATGGCCTGGCGGACCAGGCGCACATTGGCGTGCGGATCATCCCCCAGGCGCCCTTCCAGGCGCCGGCCAACCGGCTCGCTCAACTCGACGAAGTCACGGTTGAAGTTCTTGCCGCTGCCAGCCTCGAAACGCCCCTGGTGATTGCCTTGCAGCAACTGCCCCAGGCCCAGCGGATTGGCCACCGGCACCAGCTCGATGACGCCGTTGAGGAGGCCCTGGGCTTCCAGCTCGGCCAGGCGCTTCTTCAGCTCCCAGGCGGTGCGCATGCCGGGCAGTTCGTCAGCGTGCAGGCTGGCCTGGATATAGGCCTTGCGCTCGCCGCTGCCGAAACGGAACACCGAGATGCTGCGCTCGCTGCCCAGGTGATTCCAGGGCAATGGATGATCAATACGTTGCATGTCAGTGCTTCCGCGGCGCCAGGTAACGCAGCCAGCGGCCTTCGGCCAGCTTGAACAGGCGCACCAGGATAAAGGTCAGGCACAGGTAGAACACGCCGGCAGTGATGTAGGCCTCGAATGGCAGGTAGTACTGCGCGTTCACCGTACGTGCAGCACCGGTGATGTCGATCAGGGTGACGATGGACGCCAGACTGGTGGTCTGCAGCATCATGATCACTTCGTTGCTGTACTGCGGCAGCGCCCGGCGCAGGGCCGATGGCAGGAGAATCCGGCAGTACATCTTGTAGCGCGACATGCCCATGGCCTTGGCCGCCTCGATCTCGCCATTGGGCGTGGCCTTGAGGCTGCCGGCGATGATTTCAGCGGTGTAGGCGCTGGTGTTGACGGCAAAGGCCAGGCAAGCACAGAAGGTCGCGCTGGACAGCCATGGCCAGAGGAAACTCTCGCGCACCGCTTCGAACTGGGCCAGGCCGTAGTAGATCAGGAACAACTGCACCAGCATCGGCGTGCCGCGGATCACGTAGGTGTAGAGCCACGCCGTCATGTTCACCAATGGCTGCTTGGAAACCCGCATCAGACCCAGAGGCAAGGCCACCAGCAAGCCGAAGAACAGCGACAGCGCCAGCAGCTTGAGGGTGGTCATCAGGCCGCTGAAATACAGCGGCAAGGCGTCATAGATGACGTTGTAGTCGAAGATCATAGATCAGCCGCCCTTACGCCTACCGAGTAGCGCTTCTCAAGGTGACGCAATGCCAGCAGCGAGACACTGGTGATCACCAGGTACATGGCCGCCACTGCGAGGAAGAAGGTGAAAGGCTCGCGGGTGGCATCTGCCGCCTGCTTGGCCTTGAACATCATGTCTTGCAGGCCCACCACGGAAATCAGCGCGGTGGCCTTGGTCAGCACCAGCCAGTTGTTGGTGAAGCCGGGAATTGCCAGGCGAATCATCTGCGGCACCATCACCCGGAAGAACACCTGGAAGCTGCTCATGCCGTACGCCATGCCGGCTTCCGCCTGGCCCTTGGGGATTGCCATGAAGGCGCCACGGAAAGTTTCCGACAGGTAGGCCCCGAAGATGAAGCCCAGGGTGCCGATCCCGGCAGCCAGCGGATTGAGATCGATGTAGTCGTCGTAGCCCAGCAGCGGCGCCACGCGATTGAGCAGGTCCTGACCGCCGTAGAAGATCAGCAGGATCAGCACCAGGTCGGGAATACCCCGGATTACCGTGGAATACAGGTCGCCCAGCCAGGCCAGCCAGCGCACCGGCGAGAGGCGCAGCGCGACCCCGATCAGACCCAGAACTATGGCCAGGGCCATGGACGACAAGGCGAGCTGAAGCGTCAGCCAAGCGCCATCGAGGATGACAGCCCCGTAGCCTTTCAACATGATTCAGGTCCTCGAAAATTGGGATGAAAAAATGGCGCAAACTTCAGAGATTCTGCTGCTTGCGCCATCTCGGACTGACTGTTTCGACGCTTTACTTGCCGTAAATGTCGAAGTCGAAGTACTTGTCCTGGATTTGCTTGTACTTGCCGTTCTCACGAATGGCAGCGATGGCGGCGTTGATCTTGTCCAGATTGGCCTTGTCGCCCTTGCGCACGGCGATCCCTACGCCGTCGCCGAAGTATTTGACGTCGGTGAAGGCCGGCCCCACAAAGGCGAAGCCCTTGCCGGCATCAGTCTTCAGGAAGCCGTCATTCAACAGCGTAGCGTCCGCCACGGTACCGTCGAGGCGACCGGCGGCCACGTCCAGGTAGATTTCGTTCTGCGAGCCATAAGGCTTGATCTGAGCCCCCAGGGGCGCCAGGACTTCACGGGCGAAACGCTCATGGATCGAGCCGCGCTGCACACCGATGTTCTTGCCCTTGAGCTCGGCCAGGCCGTCGCTGATCTGGGTGCCGGACTTCATCACCAGGCGCGCCGGGGTGTTGTAGTACTTGCCCGTGAAGTCCACGGACTTCTTGCGATCGTCAGTGATCGACATGGACGAGAGGATGGCGTCGATCTTGCGCACTTTCAGTGCCGGGATCAGACCATCGAACTCCTGCTCGACCCAGACACACTTGACCTTCATCTCTTCGCACAGGGCGTTGCCGATGTCGTAGTCGAAACCGACGATGCTGCCGTCCGGAGCCTTGGAGGCAAACGGAGGGTAAGCCGCTTCGATACCAATTTTCAGGGGCTTTTCATCGGCGAAAGTCGGCAGGGAGAGCACGGACAGTGCCAGGGCGCCAAGAAGCACGAGTTTCTTCATCTTAGAACTCCATCGGTAAAGGGCGAAAACGGCAAAGTGAGCGACTGCCCAATATGCGAGTGAGTGGAACAGCAATAGCGGCGCTGCGTCCCGGGAAGCCCGTGAAGGGTTCACACACAGGCAACGACAAGCGAGTGACCGGCATTCTAACGACAGGCTGGAAGCCGATATTTCCTCAATGCGACAACAAATTACAGAAGCATCGAGAATGCCGGGCCAGCACATTGACAGCTCTTGAGTTTTATGCAAGAGCAAAAGACAGTGAACCGATCTATGCTGCAAATTGCGGGCCTATTATTGGCAAAGCCTTCTATCCCGGCAAGCGCAGCGTGATGACTTATTTTTCATAGGGGTATAAAAAGCCCTGAGATGGCGCCTGGCGTTTCCCATTGCCCCGAAAACGGGCGGGCGGTGTCACCGTCAATGGCTTCGGTAACATTCAGACCTGCCTGCGGGACAAATCCGATATTTATTTATTGCCACAAGCCCGTTGCTGTCGCCACCCGGGGCTGCGATCGAGCTGGGTGATTCCTCTGCAGTGGGCGCGCTAGAGCCCCCTCCGACACTTCACTGGGCCTGACCCGGCCCACGCCACGGGCAGTCGTCACTGAAACGATCCTTCCAAGGCGCCATAAAAAAGCCCCGCCCGGCACAAGGCCGAGCGGGGCTCGATGACTCCGAACGCGCCTCAGGCGACGTTCATGGTCTTGTGGGTATCGATCAGGTGCTGGACCACACTCGGGTCGGCCAGGGTGGAAATATCCCCCAGACCGTCGTACTCCGCCGTGGCGATCTTGCGCAGGATTCGGCGCATGATTTTCCCGGAGCGGGTTTTCGGCAGGCCCGGCGCCCACTGGATGACATCCGGCGAGGCAATCGGACCGATCTCCTTGCGCACCCAGTTCTTCAGTTCCAGGCGCAACGCTTCGTTCGGCTCCTCACCGCCATTGAGGGTTACATAGACATAGATGCCCTGGCCCTTGATGTCGTGAGGCACCCCCACCACCGCCGCTTCCGCGACTTTCGGGTGGGCAACCATGGCGCTCTCGATTTCGGCGGTGCCCATGCGGTGCCCGGAAACGTTGAGCACGTCGTCGACGCGGCCAGTGATCCAGTAGTAACCGTCCTCATCGCGACGGGCGCCGTCACCGGTGAAGTACATGCCGCGGAAGGTTTTGAAATAGGTGTCGACGAAACGATCATGGTCGCGGTACAGGGTCCGCGCCTGGCCCGGCCAGGAATCGAGAATCACCAGGTTGCCCTCGGCCGCGCCTTCGATGATGTTGCCCAGGTTGTCCACCAGGGCCGGCACCACGCCGAAGAACGGACGGGCAGCGGAGCCCGGCTTCAGGGCATGGGCACCCGGCAGCGGGCTCATCAGGGTGGCGCCGGTTTCGGTCTGCCACCAGGTATCGACGATCGGGCAACGGGATTGACCGACGTTCTTGTAGTACCAGTCCCAGGCTTCCGGGTTGATCGGCTCGCCCACCGAGCCCAGCAGGCGCAGGCTGCTGCCATCGGCGCCTTCGCAGGCAGCAGTGCCCGAGGCCATCATGGCGCGGATCGCGGTCGGTGCAGTGTAGAGGATGTTGACCTTGTGCTTGTCGACGATCTTCGCCACCCGGGTCACGTCCGGATAGTTGGGCACGCCTTCGAACAGCACGGTGGTGGCGCCATTGGCCAGCGGACCATAGACGATATAGGTGTGGCCGGTGACCCAGCCGACGTCGGCGGTGCACCAGTAGACTTCACCCGGACGGTAGTCGAACACCCGCTCATGGGTCAGCGACGCATACAGCAGGTAGCCGCCGGTGGTGTGCTGCACCCCCTTGGGCTTGCCGGTGGAGCCGGAGGTATAGAGGATGAACAGCGCCTCTTCGGCCCCCATCTCTTTCGGTGCGCAAACGCTGCCTGCCACCTTCATCAGGTCTTCGTACCAGATGTCGCGATGCTGGTTCCACTTGATGTTGCCACCGGTGCGCTTGCACACGATGACCTTCTGGATGCTGTTGGTTTCCGGGTTGGTCAGGGCGTCGTCGACATTGGCCTTGAGCGGGACCTTCTTGCCGGCACGGATGCCTTCATCCGCGGTGATCACCACTTTCGAACGGCAGTCGATGATGCGGCCAGCCAGAGCTTCCGGCGAGAAACCGCCAAACACCACCGAGTGGATCGCGCCGATACGGGTACAGGCCAGCATGGCCACCACGGCTTCGGGAATCATCGGCATATAGATAGTCACCACGTCGCCGCGGTGCACATCTTGACCACGCAGGGCGTTGGCGAACTTGCAGACTTCTTCATGCAGTTCGCGGTAGGTGATGTTGCGGCTTTCGGAAGGGTCGTCGCCCTCCCAGATGATCGCCAACTGATCGCCACGTTCAGCGAGATGGCGATCCAGGCAGTTGTAGGAGACGTTCAGGGTGCCATCGGCGAACCACTTGATGTCGACATGATGGTCGTCGAAGGAGGTCTGCTTCACCGTGGTAAAAGGCTTGATCCAGTCGAGGCGCTTGGCCTGCTCACGCCAGAAACCGTCCGGGTTCACGACCGACTGCTGGTACATGGCCTTGTAGGTCGCCTCGTCAGTCAGCGTATTGGCCAAAACCTCGGGACGAACGGGATACAGAGAAGCCGCACTCATCTTTCTTACCTCGGTGACATAGTTGTTTTTGTATGACCCCGTTGTAGCCGGGGGGCGCCTATAGAACCATTCGACGATGGTAGTAACAACCCCCTACAAAATGCCTCGGTATTTGTCGCAGCCCTTCAAGCACGCCGCTTACAGCATTGTTCGCCACCAACAAAAATGTTCCGTACCCGCCTTTTTCAGTGGTTTTCCGGCGATTGTTACAAAAACTGTCAAAGGTGTTTATCAAAACCACGCCTATATGAGCGCCGCCCCCAGGCCTAAAATCAGCTCCGCCAAACAGGCAAACTGATTAACCAGGTTACAGCCCCCACGAAGGCCGTTAATCAAACTTCTACTCAAGTTCCACACGCAGCCCCACAAAGGCTGCGTGACCCCACACGACCTTAGAAAGGTAAACAGCAAATGAAAGCTTTATTAGTTCTGGCCCTCAGCAGTCTGTGCGTTACAGCAATGGCTGACGAGATCCCGACTGATGTCGCCAACCAGCAAGTACCGGTAGAGGAATACACTTACTCCACCGATCTGGATATCGCCAAAGTTATCTCCATGAGCGAAGTTCCAGAAGTCTGTGAAGTTGTACCAGCCCGCATGGAATATGAAGACTCCCAAGGCCAGCGGCATATTCTTCAATACCGCGTCATGGGTAACGGTTGCTCTAACGGCTGATACCGAAGTTCATTGCACAGCCCCTGATGACTGCCGGCCGCAAGAAATCCCTCTTGCGGCAAAGATGCCCCGACACTCGCGCCTACATTTGACTGGCCTGGGCATCCCTCCATCGACGTGCGACCACGGCAATCGCACGCACTCACTCCTCGGATCCTCGATGCGCCCACGCAGCGAACTGACGCCTGCATGAGCATCAGCAGCAACGACCTCGCCTGTCTCGAACCCGCCCCCATTAGGGCACGCTTCATGGCAATTCCAGGGCTCGAATTCGGCCGATTTGACTTGTGTCAAAAACAGGAAAACCGCTTGCAAAAACACAACATCTAGTAAAATTGGCTATTTTTTGGCCATTTCTGGGATTTTTTTTCGAGGGCAAAAAAAAATCTTCGACGGCCAAAGCCTTGTAAACCCGCGCTCTGCCCTCAGTCCCTCCCCTTCTCGGGCCTGCCTGCGCCCATCGGTCGCCCCACGGCCCTGAAAATATCCTTATAATGCGTCCTCAAAACGGGCCTGCAACATTCCCTTACCGGATGCAAACCACCTGCTGAATTCCGCGCAGGAGCCGATAGCCTCAGCTCCGCCCGACAGCAGCCGCAGGGCTCCCGGACACGAATTTCTGTTTATTGCCTGCGTTCACTGCTGCAACAAACGATTTCTTATGATTTAACGCGGCCGGTAGCGCCGTGTGAAAAGCCAACCCTTTAGTTTTCACACGGGCATCTGGCCCTCAAGCAGGAGACGACACGTCATGCTGAGCTGGGACGAATTCGACAAAGAAGAAGGCGAAGTTGCAGTCAAGGGCGCCAACGCCGGCCACGCTTCTGAAGCCAACATGGACCGCCTCGACAGTGCCGGCGGTGCCGCTGCTCTCGAAGCCCGCGCCGTGACCGCCAACGACTCCGCTGCCGTGGCCCGCGCCAAGGCGTCTCTGGACCAGCTCGACATCGCCGAAGGCCTGGCCGAGCTGGAAGGCTCTTCCGCCCGCGTCGCGGTTGATGAAAAGCGCATGATCAACTGCCGCGCCGACCTCAACCAACTGGTGCCGTTCAAGTATGACTGGGCCTGGCAGAAGTACCTCGACGGTTGCGCAAACCACTGGATGCCGCAAGAAGTCAACATGACCGCCGACATCGCCCTCTGGAAAAACCCGGAAGGCCTGACCGACGACGAGCGCCGCATCGTCATGCGCAACCTGGGCTTCTTCTCCACCGCCGACTCCCTGGTTGCCAACAACCTGGTACTGGCCGTGTACCGCCTGATCACCAACCCGGAATGCCGCCAGTACATCCTGCGCCAGGCGTTCGAAGAGGCGATCCACACCCACGCCTACCAGTACTGCATCGAATCGCTGGCCATGGATGAAGGCGAGATCTTCAACATGTACCACGAGATTCCATCGGTCGCGAAGAAAGCTGCCTGGGGCCTGAAGTACACCCGTTCGATCTCTGATCCGAAGTTCGAAACCGGCACCGTCGACACCGACAAGGAACTGCTGCGCAACCTGATCGCCTACTACTGCGTTCTGGAAGGCATCTTCTTCTACTGCGGCTTCACCCAGATCCTGTCCATGGGCCGCCGTAACAAGATGACCGGCGTTGCCGAACAGTTCCAGTACATCCTGCGCGACGAATCCATGCACCTGAACTTCGGTATCGACGTGATCAACCAGATCAAGATCGAAAACCCGCACCTGTGGGATGCCGAGATGAAGGAAGAGGCGACCCAGATGATCCTCCAGGGCACTCAACTGGAAATCGAATACGCTCGCGACACCATGCCGCGCGGTGTACTGGGCATGAACGCCGCGATGATGGAGGACTACCTCAAGTTCATCGCCAACCGTCGCCTGTCGCAGATCGGCCTGAAGGAAGAGTACCCGGGCACCACCAACCCGTTCCCATGGATGAGCGAGATCATGGACTTGAAGAAAGAGAAGAACTTCTTCGAGACCCGCGTGATCGAGTATCAGACTGGCGGTGCGCTGAGCTGGGATTGATCTGCGAACTCCCCATTCATGAGTGAATGGGTGAACCAGCTGAAAAAGCCCTGACCTGGTCAGGGCTTTTTATTGGACGAAAGAAACATCCGCAGCCTGCCTTGCGCCTAGGGAGCTTTTTGTCTCCTGGCTTCAGATGCCCCTCCCCCAGGCGGCCTGAGGCCAACCGTGCACGGCGCCCACCTGTGTCGTTCTGCAAACGCCGCGAACGGCTCTCGGGACAAGCCGGCCTTGCTGGCCTCATTCAGGTAGTCGTCACTCGGCAGAACGCACAAAACCGAAGATCCCGACCCAGGCCACCCCGTGCAACCGTTCACTGCGCCACAACAAGGTTGCTGCGCAGCTCAGCCTTCACCCGTTCAAAATCCAGAGCAGCCTGCGGGTCAGCAAGCAACCTTGCCACCAGCACCGCCGCGCCTATTTGCCCACCCTCCAGGTCGCTGGGGAAATGGACTCCGGCGATCACCCGGCTCTGCGCATTGACCTGTGCACGCTGGAACAAGACGCTGCGTTTTTCCGGCAAGGCCATGCCAAGCAAGGTTGCATTGAGGTATCCATTCATCGAGTGGCCACTGGGGTAGGAGTCGCCCTCTGGGGGAGGCAATACAGCCTTGACCAGAGACGACGCCTCATAGGGACGCGGACGACCATAAGCCCGCTTGGCCGGCATCAGGCACTGCACCAGATCTTCCTGTGCCCGACGAAAGAAGGCCTGGGTCAAAGGCAGACGTTCGACACTGAAGCCTTCCCCAAGGGCTTCCCGGGCAAAATGAAACACGCTGTCCTGCCACTCGTCATCCTGCTGAACCTGGCGTACCTGTTCGCTGCTGCGCACCGCCTGGGCTGCCAGGACCGCTTGCAGATCCCTCTGCTGAAGTGGCGAATCACCGGCCGGTGGCGGCGGCAGGTAGTCGACAAGCAGAAGCCGATCGGCCGGCAGATAAGGCAGCGTTGCCGGCTCCGCCAGCACCAGCCCTGAACAACACAAGGCCATGAACAACAGTACTGAGCGCATCACACTAGGCATATCGAGGTCCTCGTTATAGTGAGGGGAATAGTCGTGGCGTCTATTCCCGCCGGACTTTATTCATCACTCCGGTGCCTCTTTATCAGCCATTTCTGCAAAGCTTACTTGTCCCTCCTTGCCAGTGGCATGACGCTCTCTGCCATTATTTCCAGGGTTAAACGGGGCTGTATTTTCAGCCTCGGGATTATGTAGGACTCCTATCTAAATCATGAGAGTTATATTAATTAAGCCTGTAAGAAATTTCGTAAAAACCTAAAGAATTAGTACCTAACCCCACGAACTTCTTACCCTCGACAAATACCTTGGACAGTAATAATGACTGGAGTCTTGCCTTGATCAAGGCGCGGCTGCAGCTGGCAGGCCTGCATAAATAATATGTACAGGCATCAAGGCCGACCGCTATAAAGACCCTTTCTCTGCTCAGGGACCCAAGCCCCCATGAAATTCGATACCGCCTACTGCATCAGCCTCGACGACAAGCTGTCGATCTATGACGTGCGGGATCTGAATTTCGATGAAACGGTGGTCTTCGATTCAGCCAGGGAAAGCTTCCAGTGCCCCAACGATGAATGCCGTGCGGCGTTCACTGCCAGCAATGGCCTGGGCACCTTCAATGCCAAGAACGTCAACTACATCCGTACGCCGCACTTCAAGAATCTGCCAGGGACGCTTCATATAGAAGGTTGCCCCTATGGCGTCAGCAAAGGCCCCGGCAGCGCGGAAGGCAGGTTGACCGAGGATGATCGCGAGGAGCACTTTCCTTCGGAACTGCTGCTGACCCGCCGCGAGTACGTACGCCAACCCGCCAGCCCGACAAACGCGCCGGACGCACCGCGGGACACCCCGCCCATCGGCGCCCCCAGCACTCATGGGCCCCACGCGGGGCGCGACAGCACCCCGGACAAGACCAGCGTCTTCGCCCATCCGGTGGAATGTTTTGTGTCGAATATCGACGACAAGGAACTGCTCAAGCGCATGCCGCTGAAGATCGGCGAGCACACGGCGTCCTATGCCTCGTTCTTCAAGAAGATCGAGTACCTGCAGGACAACAAGGGGCTGGTGTACTGGGGCAAGATCAAGGAGATCAAGGATTACACCCAAAGCTTTCGTATCGATTTCGAACAGAAGGTCTGGTTCAAGGCAGACGGCGAATCCAGGAAGAAGCCCTATTCGGTCAATGTCTACCTGAGCAAGAAGCTGATCGAGAACTACCGCAAGCACAAGGCGTTCCTGATGGAGATCAAGAACGCCATCGACAGCGACAAGGCTCTGTACTGCTTCTTCTATGGCGTCACCCCGGCGCTCAAGCAGGTACCGAGCAAGAAAAACCCCGACGCCACCTTCGGGGTATTCAGCGCCAATATCGATAACCTCGATCACCTGATCATTCGTGAAGCACCAGGGCTCGATGCACAGTGATCGGCGTCAGCGCTTGGGCAACTCCAGGGCCACGGCTCCGGGGTGTTTGCTGATGATGGAATAAGGCAGCAGTGCCCAGTCCGGGCCGTCGCAAGCCCTTTCCACTCGAGGGAAGTAAGCCTTGATGAAAAGCCCCTTGGGGGTGAAGTACCAACTGTTATCGCCCCAGACGTTTTCGTCGCTGTAGTTGCAACCATCCTCCGGGCTGGCCGGCTCGCGCATCTCATTGGGATACAGGGCCGTAAATTGCTCGACCAGCCATGGCGACAACTGTTCCCGGTTGTAGGCGAAGAGGGCTTTGCGCTCGGCCTCGGTGAGGCTTGGGTCGCCCTGGGTGGTACGGTCGCTGTGCACTATCGGCTTGCCCTGCCCGACCCACAGCACATCGGTCAGGGACAGTGGGTGAGCGCTGTTCACATCGATATTCAGCGGCGAATCACCAAAGTCCGGATGGGCACCACCACAGGAATAGCTGGTGGCAATATTGACGCTGAGTACCGCCGACGAGAAGAACTGCGGCTTCACTGTCTGCATGAACTCCCCTTCCTGAGAGCCCGCACCCAGCATGCATTCGTGGTAGGCCGTCACGTCTCCCCACAAACGCTCCATCAGCAGTAGATTGAGCTGCTGCTGTTGCGCCTCGGGGTAGCCGTCAGTGACCTTGAACATCGACAGTTTGGACTCGGGTTCGGTCCACCATTGCAGGGTGTAACCCATGAACTTCTGCTGCTTGCCCGGCTTGAGGGGCAAGCCTTGCAAACGCAGGTATTCGTACAAGTCGCTCTGCTACAACCGCACCAGGTATGGCGGTGCATCAGGCTGGGGCGCCTCGGCCTGGGCCGGCGACAGCTGGACATCGAGGGTCTTGCCCTTGGGGCTTTGCCACTGGCCCTGCCAGCCATTGGCAGTCTGCTGCAAGGTGAACCTGGGCAGCTGCGGCTGATGCTCGCCGTAGGATTCGTTCCCCTCACGCAACGCCAGCGACTGTCCCTGGCGCAGGCCGTTGAGCGCCAGGTCACGGTGATACTTGCGATAGAAGTAGCGGCCGGTGACCTGCTGGGCATCGCCGCGACTGATCTCCAGCACGATCGGCATCTTGCCCAGGGTGCCGCTGAAGACCTGTTGCGAGGACGAGGCCTGTACGCTCGACAGCAGGGCCGAGAACAGCAGGACGCCGACGATCTGGCGCATCAATCCTTTGAACATGGAAACTCCCTTGACTGAAAAGTCGGCACCGCCGCCAGCGAAGCCAGGGCCTTGCGCAAGCACTGGACAATTATGAACCGCAGATCCGCGACAATCGAGCCGCCCACCGTGACGCCCCTATCATTTCAGGCACATCGACAGCAGCACCATCAACAACAGGCCGACGTAAACCCGAGCATGCACGCGGTCAGGAATACGGCCGATCCAGGGCGTGGCCAGGCGTATGCCCAGCAACGAGCCGAGGGTCAGCAGCGAGAACGCCAGCAGGTCGACGTAACCGATGAACCAGGGCCCCAGATCGAATCGACTGAAACTCGCCAGGGCCATGTAGGTGGCAGTTCCCGCCAGGGCCACCGGCACGCTCAAGGGATTGGCCATGGAGGTGGCCTGGGTCATGCTCAGGCCACAGCGGCGCAGTAACGGGACGGTCATGACGCTGCCACCCACGCCGAGAAAGGTGGCGACCAAGCCTATGCCTGTACCCCCCAAGCAGGTTTCCCGGGCCCCCAGGCGACGCGCCGTCCGCCCTTCAGGCTGCTCAAGAAAGCCACGACGCAACAGGCAATCGACAATGGTGACCCCCAGGTAGGCGATAAAGGCATGGCGGATGACCTCACCACTGACCCACATAGCCACCGCCGCGCCGAGCATTGCTCCCAGGCCGATGTAACCGCCCAGTGGCCACAGGTAGTGACGAATGAGATTACCCGCACGCTGGTGCCGACGGCTGGCGACCAGGGCATTGACGATCATCACGCACGTCGAGGTGGCTACCGCGATGTGCATCGCCGACTGTCCCGCTGCCGAATCAGCACCCTGGCTGCCCAGCAGCATCCAGTACAGCAAGGGCACCACCACGAAGCCGCCGCCAAAACCGAACAGCACGGCGCTAATACCGGTCATGCAACCAAAGAGAGCCAGCAGCAGATAGAACATCGAGCAGCGTCCGTCGGGGAAAAGGTTGCCCACAATAGAACGCCCGCACTTGGCCGACTTCAGCAAGTTAGCCAATAATGTTTGCGTTTACGCCAGATAGGAGCCCTGTCGGCATGCGTAATATCTCCATCGAACACCTGGACCAGACTCCGCGCCCGGTGCTGGCCATCGGCACCGACTATGCCGACGGGCAGCGCCTGCCACGCCATCGCCACCGACGGGCGCAGTTACTGTATGGCGCCACCGGCGTCATGCAAGTGGGCACCGATCAGGGCAACTGGGTGGTGCCGCCACAACGTGCGGTCTGGATCCCGCCCGGGGTGGAGCATGAGGTACTGATGCTCGGGGTCAGCACCCGCAGCCTGTACATCGAGCCTCTCGCAGCGCCTCTGGACAGCAGCCAGTGCCGGGTCATCAACGTCTCGCCGTTGCTGCGCCAACTGCTTCTGGAGGCGGTAGAGATGCCTCTGGAATACGATCAGGACGGGCGCGACGGGGTTTTGGTGGCGTTGCTGCTGCACGAACTGCAGCGCAGCACCCCGTTGCCGCTGCACATTCCCTTGCCTGCTGCCGGCCCCCTGCTGGAGCTGTGCCAGGCCTTTCTCGCACGACCGAATATCCACCAGTCCCCCGAAGTTTGGGCAGACCGGCTGCACATCAGTGTGCGCACCTTCAACCGCTGGTTTCGCCAGCACACGGGTATGAGTTTCATTGAATGGCGACAACAGGCCTGCGTGATCCTGGCTCTGGCGCGGCTGGCGGCGGCGGAACCGGTGACACGAATCGCCCTGGACTTCGGCTATGACAGCCCCGGGGCATTCTCCACCATGTTTCGTCGCGTGCTGGGGCATTCCCCCAGTACCTACTTGAGTCAGGCGGACCCTGGCCGGGGCAAAACCTTGTGACCAAAGGCCCCCGCAAAGGCAAAAAATGAGTTTGATCCGGGACGCAAACAACTGTACAAATAACCAGTACAAACCCATTGCATTGCCCACCCTCCCGGAGAAAACCATGGCGTCTCTAGCGATGAAAATCACCCTGGAACGTATCGCCCTCTATCAGTTCACCCCGCAGCACTGTAGCCAGGCCCGCGACATGCTGGGCTGGGACATGGACCAACTGTCCCGCGAGTCGGCGGTCTCGGTGCAAGCCATCCAGCGCTTCGAGGCCGGTTACGAGGTCCGCGATGTCACCCGACTGGCCCTGGCATTCTGTCTTGAAGCCCGGGGCCTGGTGTTCTTCCCCGGCTTCACGCCTGGCCGGGGCATGAACATCAAGGGCGCCACCCCCAACCCTATGGAGCGCCCCGACTACGCCATGCTCGAGTGATCCAGCGCCTTGAGCAGTTGCTCACGCAGGGCCCGCACACCAAGGTCGGTCGAATCCAGGCGGATGACCGGGCAAACCAGGCTCTTGATCCAGGTTTCATGGCGACGCAGGCTGCGAGTCCCATGGCCCCCGGCGTCGTAACCTGCCGCCCAGTCGAGGAAAGCCTGGGTCGCGGCAAACCGCTCGCCGCCTTCGAAGATCTGCGCGCCGTAACGCTGAAACTCACGCGCACGCAAGCGTTGCAAACGGACCTCAGGGTCCAGCTGCACCAAGACTGCCAGGGTAAAGCTGGGAATCAGCAGGTCTCCCCAGCCACAGAGAGAGCCGGACAACACCCAGTCCGGCTCCACCAGCACCTGGGTCTGCAACCTGTGGACCCGTTCATCCCGGGGCCGCCGGCAACTGAAGGGCTGGGCGCTGGGTTGCCAGTAGAAATCGTCGGAATCAAAGTGCCGACAACGCAAGTGCTCGGCTAGCGCCCGGCCCAGGGTCGTGGTTCCAGACCCGGAGGCACCGAAGATATGAACTCTGTTGGCCATGAGGCAGCTCCGTGGCAGAGAACGTCCATCAGACTTCTACAGCCTTGGCCGATCCTTGCCCAGAGCACAAGCTTGCAAGCAGGATCAAGCGGACTCGACGCCCGCCTGCTCCAGTGCCCCCTCGACCTCCAGCCACCAGGCCCCTCCCCGCTGAGGCTGTGCCAGGCTGAAGGCCTCTCCCATCTGCGGCGTGGTGATGTTGATGCTGCGCTCCCAGGCCAGGGCCAGGATGCGGTCGAAGGGTTCATGCCAGGCGTGCATCGCCAGGTCGAAGGTACCGTTGTGGATCGGCAGCAGCCAGCGGCCTTGCAGGTCGATATGGGCCTGCAGGGTTTGCTCCGGCTGCATGTGCACATGGGGCCACTCGACGTTGTAGGCACCGGTTTCCATCAGGGTCAGGTCAAACGGCCCGTATTGCTGGCCAATGCGTTTGAAACCATCGAAATAACCGGTATCGCCACTGAAGAAGATCCGTGTCGGCCCATCGATCATGACCCAGGACGCCCACAGGGTGTGGTTGCCATCGAACAGGCCGCGCCCGGAGAAATGCTGCGACGGCGTGGCGACAAAACAGACGCCTTCGACTTCACAGCCTTGCCACCAATCCAGTTGCCGGACCTTGGCTGCCGGCACCCCCCACTTGATCAGGGTATCTCCCACCCCCAGAGGGGTCAGGAAGTGCCGAGTCTTGTTGGCCAGGGTCAGCACCGTCTGGTGGTCCAGATGATCGTAATGATCATGGGACAGGATCACCGCCTCGATCTCCGGCAGTGCTTGCAGACTGATGGGCGGCTGATGAAAGCGTTTCGGCCCGGCCCACTGCACCGGCGACGCACGTTCGGCAAATACCGGGTCGGTGATCCAGAACTTGTCGCGCATCTTCAGCAACACCGTGGAATGCCCCAGGCGGAAGACACTGTGATTGGGAGCCGCCAGCAACTGCTCGCGCGTCAGCGGCTGCACCGGGATGGCGCCCGCCGGACGGGTATTGCGTGGTTTGTGGAACAGCATGTTCCAGAAGATCCGCAGGGTCTTGCCAAAACCTGCACGACTCACCGGTGCATGATTGCGGTAGGCCCCCTGCTCCTGGCGAGAGGTTTGCGGGCGGGGAGCCTGGGCGGCTCGGGACGAAATAGTGGCCATGACTGAAATGACTCCATGGAACGCGGCAAGGTTCCTAGGTTGTTCTGCAAGAAGATCTATTGGCCAAGGCACGCAAGCATCAGCCGCCAATCGTCGTTTTCAAGATGAACTACACTACACAGTGTAGTTTCTACATTGCAACAGAATTAAGACGAAGTAGACTGCCGAGTGTTTTCACCGCCCACCCTCACCGAACCCAACTTATGACAGCTCCGAAGCGCCTCACCGACCGCAAGCGCCACGCCATCATCCAGGCGGCGATCAACGAATTCCGCAGCAGTGGTTTCGAAGTCACCAGCATGGACAAGATTGCCGCCACGGCCGGGGTTTCCAAGCGCACCGTGTACAACCACTTCCCCAGCAAAGAAGAGCTGTTCGCCGAAATCCTGCACAAGCTCTGGGCCAGCATCAGTGCTCAGCCAGACATCGTCTACCGCAGCGACCTGCCCCTGCGCGAACAACTGGGCAAGGTGCTCGGGGCCAAGTTGCAACTGCTTGCCGATGACAACTTCCTCGACCTGGCGCGAGTCGCCATCGCAGCAGCCATCCACTCGCCGGAGCGCGCGCAGAACATGGTGGCGCGCCTGGGCGAACGGGAAGAAGGGCTGATCCTGTGGATTCGCGCGGCCCAGGCCGATGGGCGCCTCAAGCCGGTGGACCCGGAGTTCGCGGCCCAACAGATGCACGGACTGCTCAAGGGCTTTGCCTTCTGGCCACAGATCACCCTGGGTCAACCGCCTCTGGAACCGGACATGCAGATCCGGGTCATCGAATCGGCTCTGGACATGTTCCTCCCCCACTACCAGGCTTGAGCCCGCACCGGCCTGGCTGGCCACCAGCCTGGCAGATTCCTCGAGCCACCGGTCCGGCGCTTTCGGCCACTGTGAAATGGCTTCGAAGGCCAGTGATTATTCTCACTGGAATAAATGACAATATTCACCAGACTGATCCGATAAACGGCCGAGCCGTAAAAACACCACAAGGTGTTTCAGTACAGAACCTGGTGCAGGAATTTATGGAAAACCAACGCGGCAAAGGGCTGTCATTTGCCCGACGCATTTATTGGCCAAGGATCATCGGCCTGGGTATCGGCGGTATCAGTGTCTTCGCCGCACTCTATCCCCTCGCACTGCCAGGCTGGACCTGGGCCTTGCTGCTGTTCCACGGTCTGCTCTGGCCCCATCTGGCCTATCAGCTGTCCACCCGCTCGGCCTTTCCCTACCAGGCAGAACGCCGCAATCTGCTGTACGACTCGATGCTGGGCGGGTTCTGGGCCGCTACCTTGCAGTTCAATCCCCTGCCGGCGGTCACCATCCTGTCGATGATGGCCATGAACAACGTGGCGGCGGGCGGCTTGCGCCTGTTCATTCGCGGCAGCCTTGCCCAAGGCATCGGGATACTGGCCTCATGGCTGCTGTTCGGAGCGCACTTCAACACCCAGATCAGCGCGCTGCAGATCTATGCCTGCCTGCCGATGCTGACCCTCTACCCACTGGCGGTGGGCATGGTCTGCTATCGACTGGCGATCAAGCTGTCCGAACACAAGCGAGCCCTGAGCGCCCTGAGCCGCACCGACAGCCTCACCGGCCTGCTCAACCACGGTTCCTGGAAAGACCTGCTGCACATCAAGTTCCACAAGTGCCAGCAGCGGCAAATGGAGGCCTGCGTCGCCCTGATCGATATCGATCACTTCAAGGCGATCAACGACACCTACGGACACATCATCGGCGATGCGGTACTGCGCCACCTGAGCAATGAATTGCGCCGCAACCTGCGCCACGATGACCTCGCTGGCCGCTACGGTGGCGACGAATTCTGCGTGATCCTGCCGCGCATGAACCCGCAACAGGCGCTGGACGTCATGGAGCGCCTGCGTCGAGTTTTCAGCCAGTATCGCCACCCGCAGGTACCTGAACTGAAAGCCAGCCTGAGCATCGGCCTGGCCACTTTCGACCCGGTCTACCAGGAACCGTCAAGCTGGCTCGACGCCGCCGACCAGGCCCTGTACCAGGCAAAAAACACCGGGCGCAATCGGATCGCCAGCAACGATGGGCCACTTCGTGTTTCACGAACGCAAATGGCATAAGGAACCAAAAAACTTATACAAAAAGGAAGTAAAAAACATTTTTGTACAAGTTTATTTGGCTTTGTTTTCGTAGTTGACATCATAATGCCGCCACTTCGGCGCAGCGCAAAAGCACCCCGGGCCACGCTGCCGTCGAAGCCAATCAACCCAACTAAATCGATTCGCAGTTGCCACGTCTCCTGTTGATACGGCCACTGACGCTCGCCCGAAGCGTTGGCCGCCTCACCACTGCGGATTTATCTGTCAGTCATGGAACGCTGACATTGAGCAGATAGTGCCGAATGCCGGGAGCATTCGGCATACCGGCGCACTCAATAGGGATCGACGCGACGTTTCTCCCATAGGGCACCAGCCAACATGCTATTCAACCGCCATAACAAAACCATCGATTCCCAGCAAAAGACCATCGCCGAACAATCCCGCCTTCTGGACGCCATCGACCGCTCCATGGCGGTGATCGAGTTCGACCTGCAGGGCTGCGTGCTGCGAGCCAACGACAACTTTCTCAAGACCATGGGCTATCGCGAAGAGCAGGTGCTTGGCCAGTCCCACCGTTTGTTCTGCACCGCAGACTATGCCCGCAGCAGCGACTACCAGCAGTTGTGGGCACGCCTGAAAAGCGGCCAGTTCGAATCGGGCACCTTCGAGCGCATCGGCAGCAATGGCCAGAGCCTGTGGCTGGAAGCCAGCTACAACCCTATCCGTGACGAGTCCGGTGCCGTGTACAAAGTGGTCAAGTACGCCCTCGACGTCACCGCCAGGGTGCAGGAGGAAGTGGAGGCCAGAAGCAAGCTGGAGGCCATCGACCGGGCCATGGCGGTGATCGAGTTCAACCTCGACGGCAGCATCATCAGTGCCAACTCGAACTTCCTCAGCCGCATGGGCTACAGCCTTGCCGAGATCAAGGGCAAGCATCACCGGATGTTCTGCAAACCCGAGCAGGCCAACAGCAGCGCCTACCAGGATTTCTGGAATCGCTTGAACAAGGGCGAGTTCTTCAACGGCCAGTTCGAGCGAGTCGACAAGCATGGCCGCACGCTGTGGCTGGAGGCCAACTACAACCCGGTGTACGACGCCAGCGGGCGCCTGTGCAAAGTGGTCAAGTACGCCGCCGATGTCACCTCGCAAGTGGAAAAACACGAGCAGGACGCCCAGAGCGCGAGCCAGGCTTATCACATCTCGGTCCAGACCCGTAAAGTCGCCGAGCAAGGCACCGGGGTGATCCAGCAGGCCGCCAGCGAAATGCGCCAGATCGCCAGCAACATCGAGGACTCCTCGTCGCTGATTGCCCGGCTCGGCGAGCGATCCGAGCAGATCACCGCCATCGTCAACACCATTCGTGCAATTGCCGACCAGACCAACCTGCTGGCCCTCAACGCGGCCATCGAAGCGGCCCGGGCCGGCGAGCAGGGCCGCGGCTTTGCCGTAGTGGCCGATGAAGTGCGCCAGCTGGCGGCACGCACCAGCGGCTCGACAGCGGAAATATCCAGCATGATCGAGATGATCCAGACCGAGACCCTGCAGGCCATCAAGAGCATGGACGGTACTCGCGAACGCGCGGCCATGGGTGTGCAACTGGCCGACCAGGCGGGCACGGTAATCCTGCAGATTCGCGACGGTGCCAGTGAGGCGGTGCAGGCCGTGAGCATGTTCGCCAGTGATCGCGGCGCACTCTGAGGGAGCATTTTCCCGACGTCGACATTGGCGTCGGGCGAAAGCCTGGAAGCTATAGTGGCCTGACGTCCAAGCGCCTGGCGGAGGCCATCATGAGTTCCAGCGACACCTCGAAGAAAACCACTCCGGTCATCGACCATCTGCGCTTTCACCGCGCCCACGCCCACCTGGCACCGACCTTTGGCAACGACAGCTTTGCCCTGAAGGCCGAGGCCTTTGCCCGGTTCTTTGGCACTCCAACCTTTCTCGGCGCACAGACCCTGATCGTACTGGTCTGGGTCGCCCTGAACCTGACCGGGGTGACTCACTTCGACGTCTACCCCTTCATCCTGCTGAACCTGGCCTTCAGCCTGCAGTCAGCCTACGCCGCGCCGCTGATTCTTCTGGCCCAGACTCGCCAGGCTGCGCGAGACAAGGCTCAGGCAGACGCCGATGCACAGCACCGTGAGGCCCTGGCCGTCGCCAACAGCGAGCGCCAGGCCCAGGCGGCCCAGACCACCAGCCAACTGCTCGAACTGCTGGAACAGAACACTCGCCTGACGGAAATGACCAAGCAGTTGACGGAACGCATCGAAAACCTCACCAGCGAGATGCACGCCCACTTCGTGCACAAGGAACAGCCACCGGCCTGAGGCATTCAGGGCCAGCGCAGATGGCACGCCAGTTCATCGAACAGCGTCACCACCGAACGCAGGGCCCGGCAGTCCGGGCGGGTCAGCAGCCACAGGGCGGTGTCATGCCCCAGCGGTTCACTCAAGGGCTCCAGCCCACCCTGGCCGATGAGAAAATCCGGCAGTGCGGCAACCCCGAGGCCGGCCCGCACCAATTCGCTCACCGAGAGCATGCTGTTGCAGCGGTAGCTGGGCTGCACGCCGGGCCATTGCTGACGGCGCCAGGCCACGGTGGGGTGATCGGGGAGAAAGTCATCCGGGGCCACCCAGGCCACCCGTGACAGATCGGCACAATCCACCCGCTGCCGATAGACCGGGCTGGCACAGACTCGATAGGCCACCTTTCCCAGGCAGCGCCCTACCAGATGTTCCGGTGGTGACGCGGTCAGACGCAGGGCGATGTCCGCATCGCGCCGGTTGAGGTTGGCAAAGTCGTTGGAGGTGCACAGCTCGATGACCAGGGCCGGGTAGTTCGGCATGAACTGCGCCAGGGCCGGCAACAACAGGCCTTGCAGCACCGAGTCAGTGCAGGTCAGGCGCACCGTGCCGCTGATCACTTCGCCGCCCTGGGCCACGCCAATGCGCGCCGCCTCAAGGGCCTGCTCCGCCTGTTCGGCCTGCAGTGCCAGGGCCTGGGCCAGGCTGGTGGGCAGGTAGCCAGCACGGCTCTTGTCGAACAACTGCCGGCCGAGCCCGGCTTCCAGTCGGCGCACTGCGCGAAACACCGTCGAGACATCGACCTTGAGCAGGGCGGCGGCGCGGGCCAGGGAGCCGCCACGGACCAAGGCCAGGATCAACGACAGGTCGGGATAGTCCAGCTGATAGTGCAGCGGTGCATTGATCACTTGGGTAAACGCCAATATTGATTGCGCAGACGCCAATCTATAGTGGCCCCAGGCAGGCGACAAGGCATTGCCATCACCGGAGAGCCCCATGCACGCACCAACCCTTCGCATCGCCCTGGTGGGAGACCAGGCCCCACAGATCACCGCGCACCAGGCGATTCCCCCAGCCCTGGAGCGGGCGGCGGCCGACATCGGGGCCAAGGTGAAATACCAGTGGCTGGCCACCCAGCAGTTGACTCACGCCGAACAGCTCGAAGGCTTCGACGGCATCTGGTGCGTCCCCGGCAGCCCCTACCGCAATATCGACGGTGCCTTGCTGGCCATCCGCATCGCCCGGGAGCGGCAGCGGCCCTTCCTCGGCACCTGTGGCGGCTTCCAGCACGCGGTGCTGGAATACGCCCGCCATGTCCTGGGCTGGGCCGATGCCGAGCACGGAGAGACCGCCCCCGATGCCAAGCGCGCGCTGCTGACCCCCTTAAGCTGTGCCCTGGTGGAAGAGCGCGACAGCATTGAACTGCACGCCGGCAGCCGGATCGCCCAGGCCTACGGCACACACAGCATCGAGGAAGGCTATCGCTGCCGCTATGGCGTCAACCCGAACTTTGCCAGCGCCTTGCTCAGCGGCGCCCTGCGCCCCTGCGGCCGGGACAGCGCCGGAGACCTGCGCGCCGTAGAGCTGCATGGCCATCCGTTCTTCGTCGCCACCTTGTTCCAGCCCGAGCGTGCCGCCCTGCAAGGGCGCACGCCGCCCCTGGTCAGCGCCTTGCTCCAGGCCTGCCTGGAGGTGCAGCAATGATCGGCCAGACGCCTGCCCCGCCCTACTACGCGGTGATCTTTAGCTCCCAGCGCCGCAAAGCCGACCCAGCCTACGATCAGGCAGCCGAGCACATGGTCGATCTGGCCCGCCAGCAACCGGGTTTTCTCGGGGTCGAATCGGCACGGGGAGCGGACGGCTTCGGTATCACCGTGTCCTACTGGAGCAGTGAAGCGGCGATCGTTGCCTGGAAGCAGCATGCCGAACACCGCGCAATCCGGGAGCGCGGACGTAGCGACTGGTATCAGCACTTTCATACCCGGGTGAGCAAGGTTGAAAGGGCCTACAGCTTTGGCGACTGAAGGTCATCCTGATAGATGCCCTGAACGGCCGTGAACAGCCGCTCAGGACCGCGGTCCCTCAGCCCTGCGCCGCCAGCAGGCTGCGCACGGCCTGGATTTCCGGCAGGTCGCTGCGGCGCATGTATACCCGCAGCGGTTCGCTGATGTTGATCCGGTCGTCGATGTTCTGGTCCAGCAGCAACTGGATCTGCTCGCGCTTGAGGCTCATGGCCTGGTCGGAAACCGGCGCCCAGACAAATTCATTGGCCGGCACTATGGCGTCATCGGCCACATCCATGCCGAAGGAGTCTTCGCTGAAGCGCACGATGTAGCGGCCGGTCTTGCGATTGAAGCCGACAAAACCCTTGAGCTGGTCGGCAGCCTGGCAGATGAGTTCGGAGGTGATGCTCATGGTAAACCTCACTGTAGGTCCCACAGGACTTGTGATCGATGGTCTACACGCGAGGCAAGGAAAGGGGTGTTTTCAGGCTTCCCTCTGACGGGGAAACTGCAGCGCCCAAGAGTACTGCAAAGCGCCGGAAAAAACCCTCAAACCTGCAAATGAGAGAGATTTATGTCGCTTCGCAGATAGCACAAGCGTCATCGAGTTGTTAAAAGATACCTCCTAGCCCCCGCCCCCACGAAAGGACCTCGAGCATGCCAGCGACCTTCACCCCTTGTACCCTGATGCTCGGCCTGATGCTCGCGTGCGGCCTGGCCCAGGCCGCCGAACAGCCTGACCCAGACGCCCTGGCCGCTCGCCAGGGGATTCCGCAGCCGGCGGTGATCGCCCACCGCGGCGCGTCCTTCGATGCCCCCGAATCCACCGCGGCCTCCTATCGCCTGGCCCGGGACCTGGGAGCCGACTACCTGGAGATGGATCTGCAGCGCAGCAAGGACGGTGTGCTCTTCGCCCTGCACGACAACAACCTGCAACGCACCACCGACGTGGCGCAAAAATTCCCCGAGCGCAAGGACAGCCCGGCCACGGCCTTCACCATGGCCGAGCTGAAAACCCTCGACGCCGGCAGTTGGTTCAACCAGGCCTATCCGGACCGGGCGCGGCCGGGGTTTGCCGGGCTGAAGATCCTCACCCTGGATGAGATCATCGACATCGCCCAGGGCAATGCGCAGCACAAGCCCGGGCTCTACATCGAGACCAAGGAGCCCCAGCTGTTCCCCGGCATCGAGCACGACCTCAAGGAAAAACTCCAGGACCGCGGCTGGCTGAGCCCGGCCGGTTCCACCCTGGCGAAAAGCGAGCTGGCGGTGGGTCAGGGCAAGGGCAAGGTGGTGCTGCAGACCTTCGATAAACACAGCCTGGAATTGCTGCACAAGGAAATGCCCAAAGTGCCCAAGGTCCTGCTGCTGTGGGTGGCCCCGGGCAGTATCGAGCCGGCCTCCGGCCAGAGTTTTGCCAGCAGCGGCGAAACCGACAAGGCGGCTTTCTATGCCAGGCAGCAACCCAAGGACCCGGCCGAGTTCAAGCGCTGGGTCGACTTCGCCAAGGCTCAGGGGGCCATCGGCACCGGCCCTTCCGCAGCACTCACCGCAGGCGGCGAGCAGAGCTATGCGGACCTGGTGCAGCCCTGGATGAATCAATACACCCACGATCAGGGCCTGCTGGTGCACGTCTACACCCTCGACGAAGCAGTGGATTTCAAGAAGGCCATGGACGCCGGGGTCGATGGCATCTTCACCAACCGCAGCGCCGAGCTGCTCAAGTACTTCAAGCGCCCGGCCAGCGCCAGCGTTGGCCAGTTGCTGGAGGCCAGCGGGTACTGAATGCCCGCCGTGCACTGGCAAGGCGAGCTCTGGCTGGGCCATGACTTCGGCCTGATCCACGGTGCCATGGGGCCCACCGCGCCCCATGCCCACTATGCCCACCAACTGATCATCGCCCCTGAGCAGCCGGTCACCGTGGAACTCGACGGCGTCCGCCACACCGGCCATTACCTGTTGATCGAAGCCCTGCGCCAGCACGCGATCATCCAGGCGCCAGGCCAGGCCTTCACGGTCTACGCCGAACCCCTGCTGATGGACGCAGCAAGCCTGCAGCGGAGCGTCAGCTGCAGCGAGCCCTCATTGCCCGGCCTGGAGGCGGCACTGCGCCGTTGCCCGCGCCAGCCGCTTGCCGACCGCCGGGTTGCCCGGGCGCTGGCGGCACTGGATGCCGCCCTGGGCGGCAAGGTCCCGGCCGCCCAACTGGCGGCCCAGGCCAATGTCTCCCTCAGCCAGTTGGAGCGGTTGTTCGCCCGTGACGTCGGCCTGCCCGTGCGCCGCCTGGTGCTGTGGCGGCGCCTGCGCCTGGCCATGGCCCTGTTGCTGGAGGGCCGGGCCATAACCGAAGCGGCCCATGGTGCGGGGTTCGCCGACAGTGCGCACTTCTCCCGCACCTTGAAGAGCCTGTTCGGTGTCACCGCCAGCCAGGCCCTGAAATCCCTCAGGCCCCGCCTGCTGGATTGACCGGGCGACGCAGGGCCTCGGGAACCTTGGGCTCAGCCTTGTAGCGCTGGGTCCTGAACGGCTCCAGCAACTGCGGCCAGTAATCGACGGGATAGTCCGGACGGCTGCCAATGCCCAGGTCGCCCTGGCGGATCGAGTAGTCGTGACGATAGAACGCCGTCCCCAGCAGCCAGTCCCAGAGGTTGAAGAACAGGCCGAAGTTCACGTCCCCGGCGCGGCCGTACTTCATGTGGTGGAAGCGATGCACCGGCGCCCAGGCAAACACATAACGCAACGGCCCCAGGCGCATGTCGACATTGGAGTGCTGCAGCAGCAACTGGATGGCGATGGCCAGGGCCAGCAATTGCGCCACCGGCAACGGGATGCCCAGTACCAGCAGCGGCAGCAATCCCGCCGAGGCTTCCAGCAACTGATGCAACGGATGCTTGAGCAGGCCATTGAAGCCATACAGGCGCACCACGCTGTGGTGCACCGCATGCAGGCGCCAGAGCCAGGCCCAGCGATGGCTGGCGTAATGGGCCAAGGTCACCCCGCAATCGGCAATCACGATCGCCAGCAGCAGTTGCCCCCAGAGCGGCCAAGCCTGGGGCCACAGCCCGTCGTGGGCCAGCAGCGCCACCAGGCCCGGCAACGCCAGCAGGCCCACGGCATTCAGGCTCTCATTGACCAGGGCATGCAGAATGTCCCGTAGCCGATCGCCCTGGGGGCGGTTCCAGGCGAGTTCATAGGGCAGGCTCCATTCCGCCAGGAACGACACCCCCAGCGCCGCCACGAACAGCAACAGCAACCCGCCCCAAGCCCCCTCCCCGGCCTCCATCAACCCCACACCGGCACCAATGAACCCGGCAAAAAACACCGGGGCATACAACCATCCAAGCACTCGTTTCATTTGCTCTGTCTCCTAAAGGGAAAACAGAGCGTGCGACACAATCCATGGACCCGGATTGAACAAACGGCGCAAAGCGTGACCTGTATTAAGGGTGAATTAAGTTGCAACGTCTAACCTGTGTCCATCGAAAGCCATCACCCTAAGGAAGCAACCCATGACCAAGTTCTCCGCTCTGTTCGCCGCTGCCGCCCTGACCCTGACCGCAGGCCTGGCCCAGGCCGATGTCCGCCCGGACCTGATCCCGGGCCTGCTCAAATCCGGTGCCATCATGGACCTGGAGAAACTCAACCAGGCCGCCCTGGCCCAGCACCCTGGCACCACCGCCGCCAACATCACCGACACCGAGCTGGAGCAGACCGCCACCGGCGCCTACGTCTACCAGGTGGAACTGCGTGACAGCAAAGGCATCGAGTGGGACGTGGACCTGGACGCCAAGACCGGCAAGGTCCTGAGCAACAAGCAAGACAAGTAAGCCCCACGGCACACACGGCCGCGCCCCCTTTCCAGGGGGCGCGGCCTTTTCGTGGGGGCAGGAAAACCGTCGCCGGCAACAAATTTTCCATCCGCCGCAGGTATCTGCCCCCGAGAGGCCCCCGGCTCGTTAGAATCTCCGGCAGTCGACGCGCCAGGGCGTCGACTGCCAAGGCAGAGACTGACATGGACCTTCTAGCAGCCGACATCGCCACCATTGGCCGGATCAGTGCAGTTCCGGCGATGCTTCAGGTCATCCGCGAAATGACCGGCCTGCGCTTTGCCGCGGTGGCCCGGGTCACCGAAACGTCCTGGCACGCCTGCGCCGTGCTCGATCAGCTGGACTTCGGCCTCAAGGTCGGCGGCGAACTGGATGTGGTGACCACCCTGTGCCACGAAATTCGTGCCGCCCATGTGTCGGTAGTGATCGACAAGGCCAGCGACGACCCGCTCTATCGCGACCATCACACTCCACGCCTGTATCGCTTCGAAAGCTACATCTCGGTTCCGGTGTTTCGCACCGACGGACGTTTCTTCGGCACCATCTGTGCCCTCGACCCCAGCCCGGCGGCGCTCAAGGCCAGTGCCATCCAGAGCACCATGGAAGCCTTTGCCCGGGTGCTGGCCCTGCAGATCGAGGCCGAGGAAAACCTGCAACAGACCGAGGCGGACCTGCAGCAGGAACGGCATACCGGGCAATTGCGCGAACAGTTCATCGCCGTGCTCGGCCATGACCTGCGCAACCCGCTGTTTGCCATCCAGGTGGGCGCCGAGCGCCTGTTGCGCAAGTACCCAAGTCCCGACACCGAGCCGCTGGTCCGGCACATCCTGACCTGCAGCAACCGCGCCTCGCGCTTGGTGGAAGACGTGCTGGACTTTGCCCGAGGCCGACTGGGCCCGGGCATTGCCCTGGACCTGGCGCCCTGTCCCGACCTGGAACCGGTGCTGCGCCATGTGATCGCCGAAGTGCAGAACGTGCACCCGCAGCGCTCCATCCAGTGCCGGATCGACAAGCTGCAAGGCATTCGCTGCGATCACCAGCGCCTCGCCCAATTGCTCTCCAACCTGGTGACCAACGCCATCAGCCATGGCACCGCGGATGGCGTGGTGGAGGTCGAGGCGCAACAACAGCCCGAACACTTCGTGCTGCGGGTGAAAAACCAGGGCTTGATCCCCGGGCACATCCTGCCCCAGCTGTTCCAGCCCTACTCGCGCCCGGCCAGCGATACGCCCCAGGCCGGGCTCGGCCTGGGGCTGTACATCGCCCAACAGATTGCCAGCGCCCATGGCGGGCAACTGCAAGTGATCTCCAACCCGCAGCAAGGCACGGTGTTCAGCTTCAGCCTGCCCCTGGGCCCGGCGGCTTAAGCCGTGGTGCTGACCAGCGATCCCGCGGCGCTGCCGTTGGAGTCCTGCAAGGCCTGGAGCAAGGCCGCGGTGGCCGTTTGCAACGAAGCACTGGTGCTGGCCACCTGAGCCTGGGCGGCGGCCACTTGCGCAGCCTTGGCATCGGCACTTTCCTGCTTGGCTTGCGCCGCCTGCAACTGCTGCTGTTGCTCCTGCAACTGCTTTTGCAGCTCGGCGATCTGCTTGCGCAGCGCTTTCACCGTATCGCTGCTGGAATCATCGCTGCCGGAACTCTCGCCCGCAGCCGCACCACCGGCAGCCGGGGCCTTGGTGGAATCGCTGGAAGCGGCACTGGAGGGCGGCGCGGTGGTCTCGCCGGCCACACTGTCCTGGCTGTCGCCGATGCGGGTCTTGCTCGAACTGACCTGGGCCTGGTTGATCGAGAGGGAACTGATGCTGACCATGATGGGTGTCCTGATGACGGGAAGATACCCGGTCATCGACACCCACCAGGGCCACTTGAGAGTGATCCTGTATCAGCCTGGTAAGCCAGCTGATACCGACTCGGCAGCCTCAGGCACTCAGGCGTGAGGTGACCTCGTTCAACTGCCCCGACAGACCATGCAGGTTACGGCTTGCCGCCTCGGTGCGCTGGACGTTGTCCATGTTGGTACTGGCGATGGTGGTGATCTCGGTGAGGTTGCGCGAAATGTCCTCGGCCACCGACGTCTGCTCTTCGGCGGCGGTGGCGATCTGACGGTTCATGTCACGGATCGCTTCCACCGCTTCGGTGATGCGCTCCAGCATGGCCCCGGCCTCGGTCACCTGCTGCACGCTCTGCTCGCTGCGGGACTGGCCGCTTTCAATCGCCTGGGCCGCATCCACGGCGCCGGTCTGCACGCTCTGGATGATCTGGTTGATCTCGATAATGGAAGCGGCTGTGCGTTGCGCGAGGCTGCGCACTTCATCGGCGACCACGGCAAAGCCGCGCCCGGCTTCACCGGCCCGGGCCGCTTCGATGGCCGCGTTGAGCGCCAGCAGGTTGGTCTGCTCGGCGATCCCCTGGATCACTTCCAGGACCTTGCCGATGCGTCCGCTGTCGGTTTCCAGGCGACGGATCACCGTGGCGGTGTTGGCGATCTCGCCGCGCATCTGGGTAATGCTGTGGATGGTGCTCTGCATCACCTGCTCGCCCTGCTGGGCCGACTGGTCGGCATCATCCGCGGCGCGGGCAGCATCGGCGGCGTGGCGGGCCACTTCCTGGGCGGTGGCGGACATCTCGTTCATCGCCGTGGCCACCTGGTCGGTGCGGCTGAACTGTTCGTTGGTGCCCTGGGACATCAAGGTGGCGATGGCGTTGAGCTCACCGCTGGAGCTGTCCAGGTCCGACGCGCTGCGCTGCAGGCTGCTGAAGGTCTGGGCCAGGAAATCACGCAGGGTATTGGCGGCCATCGCCAGCTTGCCCAGTTCATCCTGGCGCTCGCTGGCGACCCGCTGGGCAAACTGGCCACGGCTGAGCTGGGCGACATAGTCGATCAACTGGCGGATCGGCTGCACCAGGCTGCGGTTGACCAGCCACAGGCTGAGCAGGCCGATCAGCAGACCGGATCCGAGCATGACCAGAATCCCCAGCCAGACGGTGCGATCGGCCGCTGCGCTGATCTGCAAGGATTGCTGGTCGCCGTGCTTGCGCAACTCGCTGACCAGCTCGCTCATCTGTTCGCTGGTGGCCCGGTCCACGCCCTTGACCGCCCCATCCCCGGCACTCGGGTCGGCGCCCGCCGCCACGTAGGCGTCACGCCCCTTCTGGTAGGAAGCGCCGAGCAAGCGGTGCTCTTCGGCCAGGCGCTGGACCCGGCTCTTGAGCGTGCTGTCCAGTCCCGGGGTCTGGGCCAACTGCCCGAGGATGTTCTGCACATCCCGCTGACGGTCCTCGAACTGCTGCCAGTACTTGTTCATTTCCTGGGGCTGCTTGCCGCGCAACAGGACGTTTTTCCATTCCTGAACCTGGCTCTTGAACTGCAGGTTGGCTTCATCGATCAACTGCGAACTGTGCAGCGGGCCTTCGATCAATTCGCGGTAATTCTGCACGCCGCCAGACAGCAGATGAAAGCTCGCCAGGGCGATCAACAGCATCGCCAGCAGGCTACCGCTCAGCAGGGCAAGGACTTGCGCTCTCAGGGATTTTTGCAAGAACATCGAGGGGATCTCATGGCAGGGATAGAGCAGGCCCGCTGGGGGCATGCGTAGGTCCGGACTTCCCTGTCAGGTGCATTCGAAGAAGGTCGAATGCGTATTGCATGTGAGCGTGATCGGCTTTGGCCAGACAATCTTTAGCGCCGCCGACCGTCGGTATATCACGGCGGATTGTGCACTTTGAAACGTCACAAAACTGTCAAAAAGCCTTGCCATGATGGGGCACAAGTGAACCTGTGAAACCCGCGCCAGGCACTGCCCCCTCCGGCGAGACCCCATGAACCACAGCATCGACCAGAGTCACCGTGACGCCGACCTGTTCGGCCTGCTCTACGGCTTCAGCTTTCGCCCCGGCGAACGCGGCCGCGAACTGGATTCCGCCAAGGCCCTGCAAGCCCTGCAGCAACCCGAAGACAACGGTGAGTTTCTCTGGCTGCACCTGAACCTGGCCCACGCGGCCTGCGAACGCTGGATGAAGGCGCACCTGCAACTGCCCGAGGAGTTTTTCGAGGCGCTGCACGAAGGCTCGCGCTCGACCCGCATCGAACACGTGGACGCGGCCCTGCTGGCAGTGGTCAACGACGTGGTGTTCAACTTCAGCAGCATGGTCTCCTCGGACATCTCCACCCTGTGGGTCTGCGTCCGCAGCCGCCTGATCGTCAGTGCCCGCCTGCAGCCCCTGCACTCGGTGGACAAGCTGCGCTCCTCGGTCAAGGCCGGCGAGCGCTTTCGCTCGCCCCTGGAATTGCTGGTGCACCTGCTGCGCGACCAGGGCGAGGTGCTGACCCAGATCGTGCGCAGGACCAGCCTCAGTGTCGACCAGATCGAAGACCAGTTGCTGGCCGCCCGGGTATCCACCAACCGTGCCGAACTGGGGGCCATGCGCCGGGTGCTGGTGCGCCTGCAACGGCTGCTGGCCCTGGAGCCGGGCTCCCTGCTGCGCCTGCTCAACCGTCCGCCGCAATGGCTGCAGAAAGAAGACGTCAAGGAGCTGCGCAAGTCCACCGAGGAGTTCGCCCTGATCATCAACGACCTCACGGTGCTGGGGGAGCGGATCAAGCTGCTGCAGGAAGAAATCGCCGCCAACGTCAATGAGCAGACCAACCGCACCCTGTTCACCCTGACCGTGGTCACGGTGCTGGCGCTGCCGATCAACATCATCGCCGGCTTCTTCGGCATGAACGTCGGCGGCATTCCCTTTTCCGGCGACCCGGAAGGCTTCTGGATCCTTGTGGCGCTGGTGGCCACCTTCACCGTGATCGCCGGGCGCTGGGCCTTCCGCAAGCGTCAGGACTACTGAAACGCCCGCTGTAGGAGCTGGCTTGCCAGCGAAGGCGCCCGTCCAGGCGATGCAAGACTCAAGGGCCTCTTCGCCGGCAAGCCGGCTCCTACGCGATGATTGCGGTGATTGCGGTGATTGCGATGGCCGCAATGATGGCGGCGGGCGCGAACGGATCAACGGAGCCACTCAATCGCGCAAACCATGACTTGAGGCAGTCTCCTTGTAACAATTGGCAACGATCATGGGCGACACTCCTTCCAGCAACAGGATTGTCCAGCAATGGCCACCCCTTCCCTGACTGCCACCTCCCCCAACCTCGACGCCAAACCGCAGCTGGATAAAAAACCCGGCCCCTTCACCCTGGTGATGTTCTTCGCGGTATTGGCCATGGGCCTGCTATTCACCGCCTACAGCCTGGTGCACGACATGCACGAGCTGGGCACCACGGTCACCACCTGGACCCCCTTCCTGCTGCTGGGGGTGGCCTTGCTGATCGCCCTGGGCTTCGAGTTCGTCAACGGTTTCCACGACACCGCCAACGCCGTGGCCACGGTGATCTACACCCATTCGCTGCCGCCCCAGTTCGCCGTGGTCTGGTCCGGCCTGTTCAATTTCCTCGGGGTGCTGCTGTCCAGCGGCGCGGTGGCCTTCGGCATCATCGCCCTGCTGCCGGTGGAGCTGATCCTGCAGGTCGGCTCCTCAGCCGGTTTCGCGATGATCTTCGCCCTGCTGATCGCGGCCATCCTGTGGAACCTCGGCACCTGGTGGCTGGGCCTGCCCGCCTCGTCTTCCCACACCCTGATCGGCTCGATCATCGGCGTCGGCGTGGCCAATGCGCTGATGCACGGGCGCGACGGCACCAGCGGCGTGGACTGGAGCCAGGCGACCAAGGTCGGCTACGCCCTGCTGTTCTCGCCAGTGATCGGTTTCGTGTTCGCCGCCCTGCTGCTGTTGGCCCTGCGCCTGTTCGTCAAGAACCGCGCACTGTACAAGGCGCCCAAGGGTGATGCCCCGCCGCCGTGGTGGATTCGCGGCCTGCTGATCCTGACCTGCACCGGGGTGTCTTTCGCCCACGGTTCCAACGACGGCCAGAAAGGCATGGGCCTGATCATGCTGATCCTGGTGGGCACCCTGCCCATGGCCTATGCCCTGAACCGCACCATGCCCGCCGACCAGGCGCTGCAGTTCGCCGCCGTGGCTGAAGTCACCCAGCAGGCGCTGGTGAAATACGCCCCGCAACCGGCCCCGGCCGACCCGCGCCCGGTGCTCTCGGAGTACGTGCGCAGCAAGGAGGCGACACCGCTGCTGATTCCGGCACTGGCCGCCCTGACCGGCTCCATCGGCACTGAAGTGAAAGGCTACGGCTCACTGTCCAAGGTTCCCGCCGAAGCCATGGGCAACGTGCGCAACGACATGTACCTGACCAGCGAAACCATCCGCCTGATGGACAAGGGCCAGGTCGGCCGTTTCGACCAGGACACCCAAGACAAGCTGCAGCTGTTCAAGCAACAGATCGACAACGCCACGCGCTTCATCCCGCTGTGGGTGAAGATCGCCGTGGCCATCGCCCTCGGCCTGGGCACCATGGTCGGCTGGAAACGCATTGTGGTGACCGTCGGTGAAAAGATCGGTAAGACCCACCTGACCTATGCCCAGGGCGCATCGGCGGAAACCGTGGCGATGCTGACCATTGGCGCCGCCGACATGTTCGGCCTGCCGGTATCGACCACCCACGTCTTGTCGTCAGGGGTGGCCGGGACCATGGTGGCCAACGGCGGCGGCTTGCAGATGCGCACCATCCGCAACCTGGCCATGGCCTGGGTGCTGACCCTGCCGGCGGCGATCCTGCTGTCGGGCAGCCTGTACTGGCTGTTCACCCAACTGTTCTGATCGCCAGGTGGCCATCGAGGGCCTGGAAAGACCCTCGATGGCACGGCCCAGGCCGGCGCCTCCATCCGCCCCCTACCTCGGCACCAACGCTTGGCAGCGCAGCAGGGCCATCCTGCCCCGCCCCTCTGCCACCCTCGGCTCAGGTCGACTCCGGCAGCCCGGCGCGAAGGCCGCTGGACAATCCGGCCTGCAAGGCAAACGCCAGGAGCCCGGTCAGCGGTGCGGAAAAACTCGCCAGGCCGCCCCCGGCCCACATCAGCAGCAGACCCAGGGCAGTGCCGCCGAACCAGGCCGTCAGCCCCACCGGATTGAACGCCGGGGCGCCTTCGATCCCATCGCTCCGGGTGCGCCCCAGGAGGATCTGCGCCAGGGCCACGCCGACCCAGGCGACCACGAAGATCCCCTGGTAGGCCAGGGCCTTGAGCAGGTAGGCAAACACATCCGCCAGCATCAGGCCGTAGACGATGATCCCCACCGCCACCGCCCACATCAGGTACGAGCCGCGAATCCCGAAGCGGCTGAAGAACGCCTGCATGTTCAGGGTCGCCAGGTAGTAGTTGGCGGTGTTGATCCGGGTCTGCGTGGCCCAGACGAACAGCAGCCCCCACAGCCCCATCAACTGCAGGATGGCCATCACCACCGAGACCTCGTTCAACGCCCCTTCATGGGGAATGCTGCTGACCAGGTAGATGCCCGCCGCGCCGTTGAGCAGGAAGGTCACGGCATAGAACGGCATGCCGAAATTCCAGCGACCGTGGTAGGCCGCATCCTCGGGCTTGCCGAAACGCGCGTAGTCGAAGGTGAACAGCATCAGGATCCACACCCCCATGTACGCCACGAAGCAGTCCCACCATCCCCAGGCTCTGGGGCTCGCCGGGCCGAAATCCAGCCACTGCGGCTGATAGCCATAACGCGCGATGGACAGGCCCACGGCAAACAGCAGGCCGCCCAGGTACACCGGCAGCAGCACGCCGTTGAGCTTGTCCAGCCAGTGCTGCACGCTGCCCAGGATCAGCGGCACGCTGTACAGCACCACCAGCAGCGCCGCCAGTGGATAGAGCAATTGCGGGTACAGATGGTTGAGCGCCACGGCGATCACCGAGCCTTCGAACACTGCGTAGTAGATCGCCGTGGAGAAGAAGATCAGGGTCGCCAGGCAGGCCCCGGTGCTACCAAACAGCAGCCGCGAAAACAGCGCCACCGACAACCCGCTGCGCATGGCGAAGCGGCTCAGCACGCTGTTCACCAGACCGTAGCTGAGCACTGACAGCAGCATGCCGATCAGGGCATTGCGGGCGCCGTAGGACAGGGCCAGGGAAGCACCGACGACGATGTAGAACATCGCGCTGCACACCGCCCACCAGGCCATGGTCAGGGACAGCCGGCCCATGCGCGCGGCGCTGGGAACGGCGACGCTGGCCGGGGCCTGGCCGGTTTGCTGCGATTGCGATAAAGCTGCCATATGCGTGAACTCCAGAACCAGTCATAGGTTGAAGCGCGGGCAGCCGCCACCGCACCGAGGTGCGGCGTTGGCTTGCCGTTTGGCAGGGCCCGCGCGATGCGGCGGGCAGAATCAGGAAGAGAGCAGCTTGCTCAGGCAGCCCAGTTTCTTCTTATAGGAGCGCCGGGCTTCCAGCGCTTCTTCGAGGGTCACCGCAATGAAGCGGGCCTTCTGGTTGGGTTGCATCTGGCCGATCAGGTCGAGGTCGGCACTGATCACCGTGCCGATCATCGCGTAGCCACCACCGGACACCGCATCCCGGTGCAGGACAATGGGCTCCAGCCCGGCCGGCACCTGGATCGAGCCGATGGGGTAGCAGCTGTCGACAATGTTCGACGGATCGGAACCGGCGCCAAACGGCTGTTCCCGGGGCTGGAAGCCCAGGGCGCTGCCGCCCTTGAAGCGATAGCCGATGCGGTCCGCCTCCGAGCCTACGGTCCAGGGCTCGGCAAAGAAGCTGAGCTTGGCCGCTTCGCTCAGGCGCTCGTAGTACAGGCCGGGCACCACCCGCAGGCTGATTTCGCCGCCCAGGGTCTGACGCAGGGCCATGGGCAGGCTGGCGCCGGCGCGGCCCTTGCCACTGTCGGCACCCACCGGCAACTCGTCGCCGGCCACCAGCCGCCGGCCCTGGAATCCCCCCAGGGCGCCCAGGGCGTAGGTAGACCGGCTGCCCAGGACCAACGGCACGTCGATGCCACCGGCCACGGCCAGGTAGGCCCGGGCACCGGCCTTGGGAAAGTCGAAGCGCAGCACCTGCCCGGCCTTCACCGCGAACGCGGTATCCAGGTGCTGGTCGACGCCGTCGAGCTTGGGCGTCATGTGGGCCCCGCAGACCGCCACCAGGGCGTCCCGGGTGAATGCAAGCTCCGGCCCGAGCAGGGTGCACTCCAGCCCCGCAGCCCCGGCCGGGTTGCCCACCAACTGATTGGCGGCGCTCAGGGCGTACTGGTCCAGGGCCCCGGACGGCGGAATGCCCAGGTGATAGAAACCTTCGCGGCCCAGGTCCTGCACCGAGGTGGCCAGGCCGGGTTTGATGACCTTGATCATGCCAGCACCTCCTGCAACGACTTGGGATAGCCGACCGGGTCGGCAAGAAAGGCATCCAGGGAAAACTCCACCTCGCGGATGCGCAGGTCGAAATGCCCGGCCTCGACCTCGGCCACCGCCTGGTCATAGGCCTGGCGGTCGATGGGCTTGAACTGCACGATATCGCCCGGGCGGAAGAACACCATGTGCGCCTTGAGGTAGGCCAGTTGCTGCTGCGGGTCGTAGATCGGTGCCGGAGTGACGCCGAACATCTGGTAGCCACCGGCGCCACGCACCGAGTAGATGCAGCCGAAGCAGCCGCCATGGCCCAGGGTCAGCTTGGGGGTGTCGGTGCGTGGCCGCAGGTACTTGGGCACCTGCAACTGGCGCTCACGCTCGACCATCTGGAACATGAACGGCAGGCCGGCGACAAACCCCACCATCGAGACGAACCAGGGCGCGCCACTGTGGGCAGCGATGAACGCCTCGACGTCGGCCAGGCCGTTGATCCGGGCCGCGTACTCCAGGTCAGTGGCGCTGGGGTCCTGATGGCGATCGCGAAAACGCATCAGGGTCTCATGGGTCCAGGGATCGTTATAGAGCACCGGGATCTCGATGATCCGGGTGTGCAGGCTGCGTTCGGCCACCGCCCCCGCTTCTGCCTGCTGCACCGCCTCCAGCAGGTCCTGTGGAGCGATGCGGTCAGGGTCGAAACGGATCTGGAACGAGGCATTGGCCAGGCAGATGTCCAGCACCCCGTCCAGTTCCAGGCGCTCCACGGCGCGGGTCACCGCCATGCCCTTGAAGAAGGCCTGCAGCGACATGCTGTCGCTGACCTCGGCAAACAGATGCTCGTCGGCACCAAAGCTGTAGCGAATCGGCTGGCTCATGCGTCACCTCCGGCGCGGCGCTCGGCCAGCCAGGTTTCCAGGGTTCCCGTATGGAAGTCGGCCCGTTGCAGCCAGGGTTCGGCCAACAGCTCGCGGTGCAAGGGCAAGGTACTGGCCATGCCGGTCAGGGTGGTGTGCTCCACGGCAATTCGCGCCCGGGCCAACGCCTCGCCACGATCACGGCCGTGCACGATCAACTTGGCCAGCAGCGAGTCGTAGTAAGGCGGCACAGAATATCCCGGGTACAGGTGACTATCGACCCGTACCCCAGCCCCTTGCGGCCAGACCAACTGCTCGACGGTGCCCGGGCTGGGAAAGAAGTCGCGCGTCGGGTCCTCGGCGTTCAAGCGCATCTGCAAGGCCGCGCCATTGAGCTGGATATCGCTCTGGCGCAGGCCCAGGGGCTCGCCCCCGGCAATGCGCAGCATGGCCTGGACCAGGTCGATGCCGGTGATCAGTTCACTGATCGGATGCTCGACCTGGATCCGCGTGTTCATCTCGATGAAGAAAAACTCGCCGGTGCTGTCGTCATACAGGTATTCCAGGGTGCCGGCGCCCTGGTAGCCCAGGGCCTCGGCCAGGCGCACGGCGCTGCTGCAGAGTTGTTCGCGCTGGACGCTGTCGAGCACCGGCGATGGCGCTTCCTCGAAGATCTTCTGCCGCCGCCGTTGCAGCGAACACTCGCGCTCGAACAGGTGCACCGCATGCTTGCCGTCCCCCAGGACCTGGACCTCGATATGCCGGGCCCGGCCAATAAAGCGCTCCAGGTAGACCGCCCCATTGCCGAAGGCGGTCTGGGCTTCACGCTGGGCCCGGGGAAACTCCTCGGCCAACTGCGCCGCATTCTCGGCCAGGCGAATCCCTCGTCCGCCACCGCCGGCGCTGGCCTTGATCAGCAGTGGAAAACCCACGGCCTCGGCAGCGTCGAGCGCCGCGGCAAGATCGAACAGCTCACCGGCAGACCCCGGCACTACCGGCACGCCCGCAGCCTGCGCGGTACGCCGGGCTTCGGCCTTGTCGCCCATGCGGCGGATGGTCTCGGCACTGGGGCCGACGAAGATCGCCCCGGCATCGACCACCGCTTGGGCGAAGTCGGCGTTCTCCGAAAGAAAGCCGTAGCCGGGGTGTACCGCATTGGCACCGCTGGCCTGGAGGGCGCCGAGCAGCGCCTGGACATTCAGGTAGCTTTTGTCGGCCCGGGCCGGGCCGATGATCTGCACCTCGTCGGCGATCCGTGCGGCCATGGAGTCGGCGTCCGCCTCGCTGCAGGCGGCCACGGTGGGAATCCCCAGGGCCTTGGCGGCACGCAGGATGCGCACGGCGATCTCGCCGCGGTTGGCAACCAGCAGCTTGCTGATGGATTGAGTCATGATCCGGCCCTCACTGCGCGAGCGTCGCGACGACCTGGCCCGGCTCCACCGGGTCGCCGTCTTCCACCAGAAAGGCGCGGACCTGACCCGCGCTCCCGGCGGTCAGTTCGGAAAACTGCTTCATGACCTCGATCAGGCCGATCACGGTGTCGGCGCTGACGGTGTCGCCGACCTCGACGAAGGGCGCCGCCTCAGGGGTCGCCTTGCGATAGAACGTGCCGGGCAAAGGGGTGATGACGTTGTGTTCGGCCATGTCTGTTCCTCTTGGAATAGTTGTAGAAAGGCAGGCAAAAAATTCAAACCTGGGTGAAACCTGCATCTAGGCGCAGTGCTTCAGATCGGGCGCTTCAGCGCGGGGCACGGACCTCGATGCCGGCCTGGTCCAGGGCCTTGCGAGTGGCCTCCACCAGGTCCAGGGCCCCCGGGGTATCGCTGTGCAGGCAGATGGAATCGAATTCGATGGCCAGGTCTTCACCCTCCACCGTGCGTACCAGGCCGCTCTGGCAAGCCCGCAGCACCCTGGCCGCCACCGCCGCCGGGTCCAGGGCCCGTACCTGGCGGGTGAAGACAATGGAGCCGCTGAGGTCATAGTCACGGTCGGCGTAGAACTCGCCGATCACCGGCTGGCCCAGCTCCCGGGCAACGCGCCAGATCACCGAGTTGGGCATGCAATACAGCAGCAGTTCCGGTTCCAGGCGACGCAGGTTCTCCACCAGCAGGCGCGCCGCTTCCTCATCCCGGGCCAGGTGCATGTAGAGCGCGCCGTGGGGCTTGATGTGCTGCAGGGCAACGCCCTGGACCCGGGCCAGCTCACGCAGGGCACCGAGCTGGTACAGCATGTCGTCCACCAGCTCCTGGGCCGGGGCATTGATGTGTCGACGGCCGAAACCCACCAGGTCGCGAAACCCCGGGTGGGCGCCGATGGCCACGCCCAGGCGCTTGGCCTGTTCGACGGTGCGGCGCATGGTGCTGGGGTCGCCGGCGTGAAAGCCGGTGGCGATATTGGCCGAACTGATGAAGCCCATCAGCTCGTCGTCGACGCCATCGCCGATGGTCCAGGGGCCAAAGCTCTCGCCCATGTCCGAATTAAAATCCACTGCCTGCATCACTGTTGCTCCAACTTTCGTGACTTCGTGCCACGGAAATTAGAACCCTCTTGACCCCTTGGGAAGATCTATTATCAGATAGAGCATCTTCTGAAAAACAGATATCAAAGCTGAAAACATTGCCCCAGGCGGCTAAGCAAGACCCAGGATCGTCTGGCTGCAGAGAGGGTTTTCCAACCGAGGCGGTGCGCCCGTCGGCCACTTTCCACCGAAGCGGCGGAGGCGGTTTGCTCACCTGATGCTGGCGCGCGCGCCGAGGATGATTCCATGTCGTTAACCCTGCGCCAGGTGCGCTACTTCGTTGCCACCGCCGAGATCGGACAGATTTCCCAGGCGGCGATCCACCTCAATATCTCCCAGTCGGCGGTGACCACGGCGATCAAGGAACTGGAGGCGATGCTCGCCGTGCAACTGTTCGTGCGCTCGGCCCAGGGCATGAACCTGACCGATGCCGGGCGGCACTTTCTCAACCGCGCCTACGTGATCCTGCGCAGTGTCGAGGATGCGCTCAACAGCCCGCTGCCGGACTACCGGGCCAGCGGCGTGCTGCACCTGGCGGCCAGCTATACGGTGATCGGCTACTTCCTGCCGCACCACCTGCAGCGCCTGGAACACTGGCACCCGGATGTCACCATCGAGCTGCATGAACAGGAGCGCCAGGCCATCGAGCAGGGCTTGCTGGAGGGACGCATCGACATGGCCGTGGTGCTCACCGCCAACCTCACCCACCCGGACATCGTCTCGGAAACCCTGTTCAACTCCGAACGCCGGCTGTGGCTACCGGCGCACCATCCGCTGTGCGAACGGGCCAGTGTCAGCCTGGCGGACGTGGCCGAGGAGCCCTTTATCCTGCTCACCGTCGATGAAGCCGAACAAAGCGCCATGCGCTACTGGGAGCAGGCCGGCCAGCAGCCCAGGGTGCGGGTGCGCACCAGCTCGGTGGAGGCGGTGCGCAGCATGGTGGCCAATGGCAGCGGCGTGGCGATCCTCTCGGACCTGGTGCACCGGCCCTGGTCCCTGGAAGGCAAGCGCATCGAGACCCTGAGCCTGAGCGATGCGGTCACGCCCATGAGCGTCGGCCTGGCCTGGCACCGCGAGCGGGCCTTCACCCCGGCGATGCAGGCCCTGCGGGACTACTTTCACGACGCCTTTCTGGCGCCCCAGCAGCTCAGCGCCCGGCGCTGATAGCGGCAGATGAGCCGGCTCCGCTAGCGGCTGTCGAGGAAGGCTCGCCGGAACTTGCCTGGCTATCTGCGACGCGCCTCATCGTCTTTCACTACCCCTGTGCACCGCGGGCTCATCGCTCAAGGACAGCTCCAGCGCCGGGCGCTGGTGGCCATCTGCTCGGCCAGTTGGCCAATGGCCTGCTGGTGGGCCTGCACCAGGCTGCTCAGCTCGACACCTGCCGGCTGGCGGACCTGGCTGCTGCAGGTGAGGCTGCGGGCCGATTTGCCCTCCTCCCGCAGGCGCAGGCTCCAGACCACATCGATCAATGCGTATTGCCCGGGCAGGGACTCGAAGCGCCGGACATCGGTCTGCACCGCCAGCACCGGGCGCCCGGGCTGCTTGGGCAAACCTTCAAGGTTGCGGCTACCCAGTTTCGACTCCAGCTGGCTGGCCAGGGCATCGTGGAACTCATCCACCAGCGGCGCGCTCCAGCGCTGGGTCTCGAGGATCGCCAGGGTGCCGCTGTCCTGGCGTACCACCAATTGCGGCTGGTCGACCTGAACCGGGATGCGCACCGTCGACATCTCGAATTGGAACGCCGGCGGCGAGGTCGCGCTGGCCCCGGCGCTCACTGGCGGCATCAAGGTGTAGTAATGGGTCGGCGCGGAGCTGCAAGCCGCGAGCCCCAGGGTCAGGCTCAACATCAGGGCACGGGTTTTCATGGCTGGGATTCCGCTGCGGAAGGACGAACTGAAGTGGACGGCGACTGGTAGGCATCCGGTTGATTGTCTTTCAGGCGACCACGGATCAGCGCCTCAGGATGACGCCCGAGGAAATCGGTCAGCACCCGTACCGACCGGGCCGTGCGCTGCACTTCTTCCATGGCCTGGCTGAGCTTCTGGCGCTGCGGCGAGTCCTCGGAGAAGCTTTCGTTGGCATTGGCCAGGGTCTTCTTCGACTGCTCCAGGGTGTCGCGCATCTGCGGCAGCACTTCGCCATTGACCTGCTTCAGGGTCTTCTGCATTTCCACCAGGCTGCCATTGAGATTGGCGGCGATGCTGTCGATCGGCAGCTTGCTGATCTTGTCGACCACGGCCTGCAGTTGCTCCTGCAGCTTGTCCATGCTGCCCGGCACCGTGGGGATCTCCACCGGACGCGCGGTGACATTGAACGGTGCCGGCTTGGCCTCGGGGAAGAAGTCCAGGGAGATGAACAACTGGCCGGTCAACAGGTTGCCGCTGCGCGGCTGGGCCCGCAGGCCGCTCTTGACGAAGGCGCCGATCAACCGGGTTCCGTTTTCCTCGCTGCCGCCGCCCTGCTTGACCAGTTTTTCATGGGCCTTGCCCAGGCGCTCGGGGTAGATCACTGCGCCCACCACCGTTGGGAAGTACTTGCGCTGCTCGTCGTAGTCCAGGTCCATGGACACCACCTTGCCGATCTTCACCCCGAGGAACTCCACCGGTGCATTGAGGGCCAGGCCCCGCAAGGCCTGGTCGAAACGCATGCGGATGTAATAGGGCTCGCCATCAGGTGGCGCCAGGGCGGTGTCCTGGTCGGTGAACAGGGTGTACTCGGCATTCTCCTCGGCCGGCTTGGCATTGGGGCTGTACTTGGGCTCGACGAAGGCGATGCCCCCCGCGAGAATCGTCGACACCGATTCGGTGTTGACCTTGAGGCCCTCGGCCCCCAGGGTCACGTCCACTCCACTGGCATTCCAGAAACGGGTGTCGGTGGTGACGTATTTGTCATTGGGCGAGTTGACGAAGACTTCCAGGTCCACCCCTTTGCCGTTGTTGGCCAGGTGGTAGGACACCACCTGGCCCACCTCGATGCGCCGGTAGTAGAGCGGCGAGCCGACATCCAGCGAGCCCAGGTCGTCGGTGTGCAAGATGAAGCGCTTGCCCTTCTGGCCATAGGTGATGGGCGGTGGGGTTTCCAGGCCCTTGAAGCGGTCCTTGCGTTTGTCCGCCTTGCCGGCATCGGCGCCGATAAAGGCACCGGACAGCAGGGTATCGACCCCGGAAACACCGCTGGCGCCTATGCGTGGACGCACCACCCAGAAGTTCGAGTCCTCGGCGGTGAAGGGTTCCGCGGACTGATCCAGCTCGACCTTGGCAATCACCTTCTTGCGGTCGTCGCTCAAGGCGATCGCCGTCACCTTGCCGATCACCACGTTCTTGTATTTGACCTGGGTCTTGTTGGCTTCCAGGCCTTCGGCGGTCTGGAAACTGATGGAGATTTCCGGCCCCGCGGAAAGCGAGTTGTGGACCACCATCGACAACCCCACCAGGGCCGCGACTATGGGCACCAGCCAGACCAGGGAAACGTTGAAGCGCCGGTTGCGTATCGCCGGACTGCCCGGTGCGGCGGGGGCCCTTGAAGCGTTGGAACCTGGATGATCAGACATCTTCTACCTCTGCATCCCAGATAAGCCGGGGATCGAAACTCATGGCCGCCAACATCGTCAGCACCACCACCAAACCAAAAAACAGAATGCCCATGCGCGGGTCGATGGAGCTCAGGGCACGAAACTGCACCAGGGCCGCCACCACCGCTACCACCAGCACATCGAGCATCGACCAGTAGCCGATCAGTTCGATGAATCGATAGAGCCGTGCACGCTCGCGCTGGGCCCAGCGGCTACGGCGCTGGCAGGTCACCAGCAAGGTCCCGAGAACAAAGAACTTGATGCAGGGCACCACCACGCTGGCGATGAAAATCAGCAGGGCGATGTCCCAGGCGCCGGCTTTCCAGAACTCCACCACGCCGCTCATGATGGTGTTTTCACTGGCACTGCCAAAAATGCTGGTGTGCATCACTGGCAGCAGATTAGCCGGGATATAGAAAATCAGGCTGGCCAGGAGAAAGGCCCAGGTCCGAGCCAGGCTGTTGGGCTTGCGCTCATGCACCGGTGAATCGCAGCGCGGGCAGCGGTGCTCCGACAACTCGCAGGCGCGGCCGCAGGTGTGGCACAGCATCAATTGCAGGTCCCGGGCATAGGGCGGTGCGCTCATCAGTAGCGGCCCTCCAGGTCTTCCCACAGGCGGCGGATGTCCTTGCCGGAGATCAGGATGATCAGCACCGTCAACATCGACAGGGCCCACAACCCCAGCCCCGGGTGCACATCGAGCATGCCGGCCAGCTTGACGATCGCCACCAGGATGCCCAGCAGGCAGACCTCGAGCATGCTCCACGGACGCAGGTGTTCCAGGGCGCGCATGCAGGCCTTGAAACCCGGCGCCGCACGGTCGATGCAGGCAAACCCCAGCACCCAGCACAGCAGGATGATCTGCAGGCAGGGCGCGAGGATGATGGTCAGGCCGGTGACCGCGGCGATCAGGCTGATGCGCCCTTGGGCCAGGGCTTCCACCGACTGCCAGAGGGTCGCCTCGTTGCTCAGGCCTTCAAGGCTGATCTTGATCACGGGAAACAGGTTGGCGAAGACGAACAGCACCCCTGCCGTGATCGACAGCGCCAGCAACTGCTGCACGTTCAAGTGCCGCGCGCGCGCCAGCACGGCGCCGCAGCGGGCACACTGAGCGGTCTGGCCCTTGGCGAGCGGCACGGGCTCGTACACCGAATCGCAGTGTTCGCAAATGATCCAGTCGCGGGAAATAGTCATGGCCTTTAAAGAGTAGGAAAGTCGGTGAGCACTGAGGAAGGCTCTCACCGTCGGGCATTTTCAGCAAAAGTAGAGGATTGTGTCTAGTTTTATCCGAGGACTGGATACAACCATCTACGCCATAATAGGCGCCCCCGGGAAACTTCGCCGACCATGATCGACTCCACGCCCTCCTCCAGCCGACTCCAGCGCACCCCCAAGCAGATCCGTGGCCGCCAGCGCGTCACGGCGATTCTCCAGGCCTGCGCACGCCTGCTGATCTGCCAGGGCGCGTCGAGCCTGACCATGCACGGCATCGCCCGGGAGGCCGGCACCTCCATTGGCTCGCTCTATCACTTCTTCAACGACAAACAGCAGGTGCTGGAAGCCCTGGGCCAGTGCCATGTCGCCGCCTTGAGCGCAATCGTCGAGCCCTTGCAGGCGGTCGATGAGAGTCATTGGCAGGGCCTGAGTTCCCGAGAGGTGATCGAGCAGATGATGTTGCCGATTCTGGAGTACCTCGAGCAGCACCCGGATCTGTTGCAGATGATCAACCCGGGGTTTGCCCTGGGCCCGCTCAAGGCCCCCGACCTGCAGGCGCAGATCCACCGCGCCTATGAGCGGATCCTGGCGGTGCGCATGCCCCAGGCCAGCGCCCTGCAACGACAAGCCTACGGGCTGGCGATGCTCGGGCTGCCCATCGGCCTGTTCCAGCGGGCGCAGGAACATCCGCAGTTCAAGCGGGCGCTGCTGCTGGAAGAGGTGCCCCGCGCCCTGGAGGCCTACCTGGAGGCCATCGAACGCCTGCACCCCCAGGTCTGAAGCCGGCCCTCAGTGGGCCAGCCGCTGTTGCAGCCACTTGTCCCGCAGGACGTCGTAGCCCCAGTGGTAGACGTAGGTGTACGGCAGGAAGAACAACAGCACGCCGATGTCCAGGATGAACGCCTGCAGCAGGCTGATGTTCAGCCACCAGGCAATCAGCGGTACCCCGAAGGCCACCAGCCCGCCTTCGAACATCAGGGCATGCAGGACCCGGGTCCAGCCGTTGCGCGCAAGCTGCAAACGGCTCAGCAGTCGATCGAACAAGCCGTTGAACACCACGTTCCAGGCCAGGGCCAGAAGGCCGATGCCGATGGTCACCAGGCCCATGTCGGCCATGGGCTTGTCCATGATCCAGGACAGCAGCGGGGTGCAGATCAGCACCGCCAGCAACTCGAAACCTACAGCCTGGAAGACACGTTCGGTAAGGGATTTTTGAAGGCTCATGGCCTGCTCCTTGAGTGAAGATGCTGGCAATCATCCAGCAGCAGGCCGATACTTCATAATCAATAACCATCGATCAAGGCGATAGTTCATGGCCTCACATGAAGTGCTGCTGGCGTTCGTCCAGGCCGCTACCCAAGGGTCGTTCTCGGCTGCCGCACGCAAGCTGGGCAAGAGCCAGTCGACCATCAGCGCGGCGGTGGCCAGCCTGGAAATCGACCTCAATGTGCAACTCTTCGACCGCGCCAGCCGCAAGCCCGCGCTGACCCCGGCCGGGCACGTGCTGCTGCAGCGCGCGGAAGACATCCTCGCCGCCACCAGCCGCCTGGAAATGGCCGCCAGCCAGTTGTCCCAGGGGGTCGAGGCAAAACTCACCCTGGCGCTGTCCGACACCTATCAGTCGGATCGTTTCGAAAGCTGCCTGAGCGCCTTCGAGCAACGCTACCCGGACCTTGAGCTGGAATGCCTGATCGCCGAATGCGAGGACCTGATCGCCCTGGTGCAAAGTGGTCGGGCGCAGATCGCCTTTGCCGAGATGCAGACCGACTACCCGGCGGACCTGGATCACCGGACCATGGATGAACAAGGCGAAATCTCCCTGTTCGTCTCCCACAAGCATCCCCTGGCCCAACTGGCCCGCGTCGATCAGGAAGCCCTGCGCCAGCACCGGGAACTGCGCCTGGCCACGGTGCTCAACCCCTACGACAGCCGCACCCAGGGCCGGGTATGGTCGGCCCCCAGCTACCTGATGCTGCTGGAAATGGCCCAGGGCGGCTTCGGCTGGGCGCCGTTGCCGCGCTGGCTGGTGCAAGGCTTTGGCGCAGGCAAACTGCAGGAGCTGAAGATCCGCGGCTGGCCACGCCCGGTGGTGGTCGACGCACTCTGGTCGCGCCTGCACCCACCAGGGCCGGCGGGCAGCTGGTTGCTGCAACGGATGCTGGAGTGAAAGCGTTCGCGCCGCCTGCCATGGCCTTCGACAGCGCGCCGCCTCGAAGACGGCCCACTATCGCCGAGCACGACCGCCGAGCCGCCGATCAGACCTGCAACCGGTGCGCCTGGAAATACTCGTGCAAGGTCCGCAGGGCTGCCGACTCCAGCGCCTGCGCGGCGTAGCACAGGCCAATGCGCCGGCTCGGCGCCGGCAGTGGCAGGGCCCGGCTCACCACCCCCGCCCGCCCCTGCACCAGGGAGGCCGGCAACATGGCCACGCCAATGCCCGCCGCGACCATGTTCAGCGCCTGCTGCAAGCTGCCGGCGTGCCCCGCCGGGCCCTGCGACGAGCGCCCATAGAGCGCCATCAGCCGCTGGTGGGAAGCATGTTGCGGGCAGGTGATCCAGTCTTCCGCCCGCGGCTGGGCACTGGCATCGGCCACCAGCGGGTGATCCACCGACACCGCCAGCACATAGGGTTCTTCCCACAGCGGCAGGAACAGCTCGTCCTCGCAGCACAGCTCCTCCACCGCCAGGCGCGCATCGCCGACACAGCCTTGCTGCAGGGTCAGCAACAGGTTGGGCAGCGCCTGGTGAGCCATGCGCACAAAGGCGGCAATCTGGCTGTCGGCAATATCGCCTTCCACGCCCAGCTCCAGCGCGACCCGGGTGTGGTCTTCACGAAACAGCCGGCTCATGACCTCGGCTTCGGCCACCATGCGCCGCGCCTGGGGATACAGCACCCGCGCCGCAGCGCTGACCTCCACTCCCCGAGGCTGGCGCAGGAACAACTGCGCCCCCAGCTCTTCCTCCAGTTGCCTGACGGTCACCGACAGGGTCGGCTGGCTGATGCACAGGCGCTGAGCCGCCGCGGTGATGTTGCGCTCCTCGAACACCGCGAGAAAGGCCTTGAGATGGCGAATATCCATAGGAAATACCGATGACAGACAGAGGAATAAGGCATTTTTCAGAGAGTTTCGGCCTAAATATACTTCCCCCCAAGCACAGCCATCCGTTTTTCTTATTCCTGGAGTCCCTTCATGAGCAAGCCTCTTGTCATCGTCACCGGCGCCAGTTCAGGCATCGGCGAAGCCACCGCTCGCCTGCTGTCGGCGGCCGGCCACCCGCTCCTGCTGCTGGCCCGACGCATCGATCGCCTGCATGCACTGAACCTGCCCAACAGCCTGAGCCGCGCAGTCGACATCACCGACCGCGCCGCCCTGGTGGCCGCGGTGCAGGAAGCCGAGCAGCAGTTCGGTCCGGCCGATGCCCTGATCAACAACGCCGGGGTCATGCTCCTGGGGCAGATCAGCCAGCAGGCCCCCGAGCAGTGGGAACAGATGCTCGACGTCAACGTTAAGGGTCTGCTCAACGGCGTGCACGCCGTGGTGGCCGGCATGATCGAGCGCCGCCACGGCACGCTGATCAACATCAGCTCGGTGGCCGGACGCAAGACCTTCCCCAACCACGTGGCCTATGTCGGCACCAAGTTCGCGGTGCATGGCCTGTCGGAAAACCTGCGTGAAGAACTGGCGCCGCACAATGTGCGGGTGATCACCATTGCCCCCGGCGCGGTGGAAACCGAACTGTTGGGCCATACCACCGACGACAGCATCAAGGCCGGCTACCAGGCCTGGAAACAGGACATGGGCGGCACCGTGCTGAGCGCCGAGGATGTGGCCGCGGCCATTGCCTTCGCCTACCAGCAACCGCAGCAGGTGTGCATCCGCGAGATCGTCCTGGCGGCCACGCGCCAGCAGGCCTGAGGCGTCTAACGAGCGTCGAGCTGGGCCAGGCGGCGTTCGAGAAAACGCCGCTCGGTGGTTTGCCGGGCCAGCGCCAAGGCGCGTTGATAGGATTCCCTGGCGGCCTCGACCTGCCCCAATTGCCGACAGAAATCGGCACGGGCGGCATGGGCCAGGTGGTAATCCTGCAAATCACCGCGCTGCAGGATCAGCTCCACCTGCGCCAGGCCGGCGGCCGCGCCGTCCCGCTTGGCCAGGGCCACTGCGCGGTTGAGTTCGATCACCGGGGAAGGCTGGCGGCTCAGCAGGACATCGTACAGGCCGACGATCTGCGCCCAGTCGGTAAGTTCGGCACTGGGCGCCTCGGCATGCACCGCGGCAATCGCCGCCTGCAGGCAATAAGGCCCTGCGCGCCCGCCGCGCAAGCCCCGCTCCACCAGCCCACAGCCTTCGTCGATCAATGCCGATTGCCACAACGAGCGGTCCTGCTCATCCAGCAGGATCAGCTCGCCGTCGTCGGCAATCCGCGCCTCGCGCCGCGACTCATGCAGCAGCATCAGCGCCAGCAGGCCCATCACTTCGGGCTCCGGCAGCAGCTCCAGAAGCAGGCGCCCCAGGCGTATTGCCTCGCGGGTCAGGTCCTCACGGGTCAACTCCGGGCCCATGGACGCCGAATAACCTTCGTTGAACACCAGGTAGATCACCCGCAGGACGCTGTCCAGGCGCTCGGGCAACTCGTTCAGCGCCGGCACCTGGTAGGGAATCCCGGCATCACGGATCTTCGCCTTGGCGCGCACGATGCGCTGGGCAATGGTGGCGGGGCTGGCGAGGAAGGCCCGGGCGATTTCCTCGGTGCTCAGGTCACAGATCTCCCGTAGGGTCAGGGGCACCTGGGCATCCGCCGCCAACGCCGGGTGACAGCAGGTGAAGATCAGCCGCAGGCGATCGTCTTGCACATCCTCAAGGCTCCAGTCGTCCTGTTCGAGTTGTTCCAACTGGCTGGCCAGGGCCGCCTGGGAAGCAGCGAAACGGGCCCGCCGGCGCAGGGCATCAATGGCCTTGAAGCGCCCGACGGACACCAGCCAGGCCCGGGGATTGTCCGGCACGCCATCCACCTGCCATCGCTCCACCGCAACGAAGAAGGCCTCGTGCAAGGCTTCTTCGGCCAGGTCGAAATCCCCCAGCAGGCGAATCAGGGTGGCGAGGATCCGCCGCGATTGCTCGCGGTAGACCTGCTCCACCAACGCCGTCAGCCCCGCCCCGGATGGCCCCGGCATCAGTCGGGCATGCCCCGGGTCACCAGGGCCACCAGGCGCTCCAGGCTCTGCCCCCAGCCCTCATGGAAGCCCATGGCTTCGTGGGCTTGCCGGTCGGCTTCGGTCCAATGCATCGCCCGCGCGGTGTAGAGGGTCTTGCCGCCCTGCTCCTCGAAGGTCACCTCGGCGGTCATGAAAGGTTTGCCCGAAGGAATCCAGCCGGGTACATAAGCGTCGGTGAACACCAGTCGCGACGGCGCATCAATCTCCAGAAACACCCCCATGGTCGGGTACTCGGCACCGTCCGGGGCCCGCATCAGGGTGCGAAACTGGCCACCGACCCACAGGTCCATTACACATTCCGGGGTGGTCATGCCATGGGGCCCCCACCATTGCACCAGCAGGGCCGGTTCGGTCCAGGCGCGGAAGACTTTGCTGCGGGGCGCGTCGATCAGTTGGCTGATGGACAGTTCATGCTCGGCGGGCACCCGGCCCGCAGTCTGGAAGGTCATCGCGAAACTCCTGCTTGTGGTTGTTATCAGGGATTCAATTCACGTACCGGACGTACTTCAACACTGCCCACCCGGGCCGCCGGGATGCCGGCGGCCAGCTGGATCGCTTCATTCAAGTCGCGGGCCTCGATCAGGTAGAAGCCGGCCAGTTGCTCCTTGGTTTCGGCGAACGGGCCATCGGTGATCGCCAGCTTGCCGCCCCGCATGCGCACCGTGGTGGCGGTCTGCACCGATTGCAGGGCCTCGGCGGCGAGCATCCGCCCACTGCCCTGGACCGCTTCGGCGTAGGCCTGGCACTCGGCATCCCTGGGGCTGTCGGGCAGGCTGTGCAACAGCTGTTCGTCGCTGTAGACCAGGCAGAGGTATTTCATCGGCTTCTCCGAAAAACGGGCTGATCAACTATGGTTGCTGTTTGCCACTTTGGCGAACCGTCCGACGCTCAGGGCTGCAGGTCGAACCGGGTGGTTCCGGTGAGCATGTCGAAGGGCGCCGACCAATGCTCGTGCACCACCTGCCACTGGCCATCGCGGCATTGATAGGCGACGGTCACCCGCATCCAGCAGGCCTTGGTCACGCCCTGGGCATCGGTGCCCCCGCAATGGGCCAGCCAGTGGGCAAACGCCAGCTCCTCGCCGGCCACCACCCGCAATTGCTCGAACTCGAAAATCCCCGCCCCGGGACAGACCTGCATGCAGGCTTCCCAGTGCGCCCGGTAGGCCGCCTTGCCCTTGAATTGCAGGGCGCCGACAGCGTCGAAGGAAATGATGTCATCCGCGTAGTGACTGACGATACGCTCGATATCCCTGGCGATCACCGCCTGTTTCCATTGGTCGATCAGCGCACGCACCTGGGTTTCATTGGATCGGCTAAGCATGGCGAAACTCCTCGAGAGTGGAATGGACCCGGACTGAGCCGTCCCCGCCATGGGGCGCTGAAAGTACTCAGTTCACCCTTAGTCGTCTGGGCCCAGGCCCCTTCGACAGCCTGCACAAAAATATTTTCCAGCCCGGCAAAATCGTTAGAATTCGCCCTCTCCCCTCACCCGACAGCGCTCCCCCGTGGCCACTCGTCTCGTGCCTTACGAACAACTCGACAGCCTGCAGCACGCACGCCTGCTGCAGCTGCAAGTGCAGCCTGGACAACAGGCCTTTTCCGGGGATATTCACGGCGCCCTGCATACCCTGATGAATGCGCCCGAAGGGGCTGTCAAAGGCCTGGCCCTGCTCGCTGACGAACTGCCGGTGGCCTTCCTCCTGCTCAAGCGTCCGCCCTGCCTGCCGGCCTGGGCCGATGCCGACAGCGCCACCCTGCACGCCCTGCAAGTGGATCGAAAGGTCCAGGGGCAGGGGTTCGGCCGTGCCTGCCTGCAAGCCCTGCCCGCCGCCGCACGGCAGTTCTGGCCGGAGCTCAAGGGGCTGATGCTGGCGGTGGATCGCGACAACCAGGTAGCGCTGGGGCTTTATCTCAAGCTGGGCTGGGTCGAGAGCGGCGATGCCTACAGGGGCCGGGTCGGCTATGAGCGCAGGATGGCTCTGGTGTTCTGAGCCCGGGCCCTGGCGAGCGATAGCCCACACCTGGCCAATTCACCGGCATGGACAAAGCCCAGCAGCTGTGGCCTCTGGATCATTGCCGAACCAGGCTGAGCATCATTTCGTGCCAGGCCATGCCGCCGTGGTCCGACTCGGAGGCCTTGAGGTAGACGAAACCAAAACGCTGGTACAGCGGCACATGGCGTTCCTTGCACATCAGGTGGATCCGCGCCTTGCCCAGCGAGGCCATGCGCGCGATGAAGGCCAGCAGCAGTTGCCGGGACAGGCCCGTGCCCTGATGGTCCGGGTGCACCACCACCGACATGATCACCACCTCGGACCCCGCCGGATCGTGGCCGATCAGTTCCTTGAACGCTTCATCGGCCATCTGCACTTCGAAGGTGGCGCCGGCGTTGATGAAACCGGCCACCACGCCTGCCACTTCGGCAACGATGAACCCCTCGGGCCAGGTGGCGATGCGGGTGGCGATCTTCTCCCGGGTCGCGGCTTCATCCCCCTCATAGGCCTGGGTCTCGATGGCAAAGCAGCGGTCCAGGTCCCTCGGCAGGACGGTGCGAATCAGTGGGGTCGAAGCGGTCATGAGCGCGAACCTGAGGTCGGTGAACGAGGGGCGATTCTATCAGCAGCGGCGTCCCGGGGCGGACTTGCGTATGCATTGCATAGGGATCGCCGAGGCGTCCGTAAAGCTTGCATATAAGCCCTGGCGCCGGCAACGCCAAGGGCTTATCTATCAGGTCCCGACGCCCCGGCGCCCGCGCGTCCGGCCTGCGCGTCTTGCCTAAAGGACCTGCACCATGAGCAATACCCAGATCGGCCTGCTGTTGCTGTTCGGCATCAGCGCCTTCGGTTGCATCACCCTGTACATCGATTTTCTGCATGAGCGCCGTGACCGCAAGAACCGCTGACGCCCCCTGCCCCTGAGCCTTGGCGCAGCGGGCTCACAGCCCCACCAGGCGATAGCCCACCTGCAGCTCGGTGATCAAATGCTGGGGTTGGGCCGGGTCGGCTTCGAGTTTCTGCCGCAGGTGGGCCATGTGCACCCGCAGGTAATGGGCACGGTCGACATAGTCCAGGCCCCAGACCTCCAGCAGCAGCTGGCGATGGGTCAGGACCCGGCTCTGGCCACGGATCAGCGCGCAGAGCAGGCGGTACTCGATGGGCGTCAGGTGCACCGCTTGCCCCTCGCGGCGCACTTCATGGGTGGCCAAGTCGACCTCGATGGCGCCAAAGGCCACCTTGCTGGTGGCGGCCGCGGCACCGCTCTGGCCATGGCGCCGCAGTTGCGCGCGAATCCGCGCCAGCAGTTCAGGCACGCCGAACGGCTTGGCCAGGTAATCGTCGGCCCCTGCATCCAGGGCCGCGACTTTCTCCTCCTCGCGGTCCCGAGCCGATAGCACCAGGATCGGCACCGCCAGCCAGCCGCGCAGCTCACTGATCAGTTGCTTGCCGTCGCCGTCCGGCAGTCCCAGGTCGACGATTACCAGGTCCGGCTGGCGGCTGGCGGCATGGATCAGGGCGCGCTTGACGCTGTCGGCCTCGAACACCTGGAACCCTTCGTCCTCCAGGGCAATGCCGACAAAGCGGCGGATATTGGCTTCGTCCTCGACAATCAGGATGCGTGCGCTGCTCATAGAACTTCCATCGAAGGCGGTTGGCCCGCCGGCAAGGTGATGACAAAACTCAGCCCGGCATCGGCATGAGGCTGGGCCTCGATGCGCCCGCCATGGGCTTCGACGATACGCTTGGCCAGGGCCAGCCCCAGGCCGATACCGGCCACCGCGGACTCTTGCTGTCCACGGCTGAAGGCGTCGAACAGGCTCTGCGGCGAACTGCCCTTGGGACAGCCCGGGCCGGCGTCGCTGACCTGCAGGACGATCTGCTGATCGACCTGGCGCGCCGTGATCTGCACCAGGGTCCCGGCAGGCGTGTACTTGGCGGCGTTGTCCAGCAGGTTCACCAGCACCCGTTCCAACAGCAAGGCGTCCACCTCCACCAGGGGCAGTTGCGGCGCCATGCTGATTCGCAGTTGATGTTCGGCCAGAGGCTCGCGCAACTGGCGCAGGGCACTGCCGACAATCTCTTCCAGGGAGTTCCATTGGCGGTTCAGGCGTACTCCGCGCTCCTGCATCCGCGCCATGTCCAGCAGGTTCTCGATCAGGCGTTGCATGGACGAGGCCTGGTCGTGGATGCCCCCCAGCAACTGGGTCAGGGGGTCTCCTGAAGCGTGGCGCAGCGCGGCGTCGGCAGCACCGATGATGGTGGTCAGCGGTGTGCGCAAGTCGTGGGAGATTGCCGCCAGCAAGGTGTTGCGCATGCGTTCGCCCTCCATCTGCACCACGGTGCTCTGGGCCACTTCGACGTAGTGCACCCGCTCCAGGGCAATCGCCAGCTGGCTCATGCAGGCCTCCAGCAGGCGCTGTTCCTCGGGCGCCTTGAGCCGTTCGGCGTCCGTCAGTTCCAGCACCAGCACTCCACGCACGCGCATCGGCGCTTTGAGCGGCAGGTAGCACCCCTTGGCGGCCGCCAGGGTGTCGGTGCCCTGCCCCGCCGGCTGAGCGTGGTCATAGGCCCACTGGGCAATGCTCTCGTCGATGGCCAGGGCGTTGGCACTCAAGGCCCGGACGCGGTTGTCGGCATCCGGCAAGGCCAGCCCGACCCGGGCCTCGAACACCCCGCTGAAGGTGCGCAGGGCCATGGCGCAGATCTGCTCCTCGGTCAGCGCCGCCGACAACTCCCGCGCCAGACCGGCCAGGGACGTGGCGCGGCGCTCGCCCTCGGCGGCGGTGCGCGCTTCATGGCGCAGGCGCGCGGTGAGCTGGCCGGTGATCAGGGCAATGCCGAGCATCAGGGCGAAGGTGAAGAAATACTGGGTGTCGTTGACCGTGAACGACCACACCGGCTGGACGAAGAAGAAGTCGAAGCACAGCACCGCCAGCATCGCCGCCCACACACCCGGGCCCCGTCCGAAGCGCAGGGCCACCAGGACCACGGTGAGCAGGAACAGCATGACCACGTTGGCCGGGTCGAAGACCTTCAGCAGCAACGCCGCCACCGCCGTGGAGGCAAAGCATGCCAGGCTGGCCCACAGGTAGGCCGGCGCACGGCTCACAGGCAGGCTGGCTTCAGGTTTGTCCGCCAGCCGCGGGCTACGACGCATTGGGCCGTTGGCGATCACGATCTGATCGATTTCCGGATGCTGGCGGCTGATCCGGTCGCCCACCGATTGATGCCACAGCTGCCACACCTTGCGCGGGTAATGCCCCAGTACCAGGCGATTGGCGTTGTGCTCGCGGGCGCAGGCCACCAGGGCTTCGGCCACGTCCATACCGGGCAGGGTCGCGGTCTCGGCGCCGAACTCGGCAGCCAGGGCCAGGGTCTTCATCGCCGCGGCATAACGGCTGGCGCCAGCGCCACGGCGCTGGGCCGAGGCCACGTGCACCACGATCCAGTCGGCTTCAAGCTTCTGTGCCAGGCGTGCAGCCTCACGCACCAGGCGCTCGTCCGCCGGGTCGCCGGCCACGCCCACCAGCAGCCGCTCCCGGGCCGGCCACAGGGCATTGATCGAACGTTCGCGGCGGTAATCGCGCATCTGCGCATCGACCCGGTCGGCGGTACGGCGCAGGGTCAGCTCACGCAGGGCCAGCAGGTTGCCCTTGCGAAAAAAATTGCGTGAAGCACGCTCGGCCTGGGGCCCCATGTAGACCTTGCCGTCCTTGAGGCGGCGCAGCAGGTCATCGGGCGGCAGGTCGATCACCAGCACTTCGTGGGCTTCATCGAACAGGTGGTCGGGCACCGTCTCGCGCACGCGGATGCCGATGATGCCGCTGACGATGTCGTTGAGGCTTTCCAGGTGCTGGACGTTGAGGGTGGTCCAGACATCGATGCCGGCCCGCAGCAACTCTTCCACATCCTGCCAGCGCTTGGGATGGCGTGAGCCAGGAACGTTGCTGTGGGCCAGTTCGTCCACCAGCAGCACCGCCGGGTGGCGCGCCAGGGCGGCGTCCAGGTCGAACTCCGGCAAGGCGCAGTCGCGGTGCATCAGGCTATGGCGCTCCAGCACCTCCAGCCCCTGCAGCAGCTCGGCGGTTTCCCGGCGTCCGTGGGTTTCCACCACCCCCGCCACCACGTCGCGGCCCAGGGCCACCTCGCTGCGGGCAGCGGTGAGCATGGCGCAGGTCTTGCCCACCCCAGCGTTGGAGCCGAAGTAGATGCGCAGCTTGCCGCGCCGGGCCGCCTGTTCATCCTGGTGCAGTTTTTCCAGCAACGCGTCGGGGTCGGGACGACCGTCGCGGGGCGGGTGTTGAGCATCGTGCACAGCCATGAGCGTCCTTAAATGCACAACGCGGCGCTTGAAAAGCGCCGCGTTGGTTCAGTCCTGTCAAACCAGGCCGAGGCCGGCCAGCAGCATATCGATCAGCTTGATCCCGGCAAAGGGCACCAGCACCCCGCCCAGGCCATAGATCAGCAGGTTGCGGTTGAGCAGCGCCGCAGCGCCGATGGCCCGGTACTTGACCCCTTTCAACGCCAGGGGGATGAGGAACACGATGATCAGGGCGTTGAAGATCACCGCGCTGAGAATCGCCGAGTTCGGGCTGTGCAACTGCATCACATTCAGCGCCCCCAACTGCGGGTAAGTGGCGACGAACGCGGCCGGTACGATAGCAAAATACTTGGCCACGTCGTTGGCCACGCTGAAGGTGGTCAGGGAGCCGCGGGTCATGAGCATCTGCTTGCCCACTTCCACCACCTCGATCAGCTTGGTCGGGTTGCTGTCGAGGTCGACCATGTTGCCGGCTTCCTTCGCCGCCTGGGTGCCGCTGTTCATGGCCACCGCCACGTCGGCCTGGGCCAGGGCCGGAGCATCGTTGGTACCGTCGCCGGTCATGGCCACCAGCTTGCCCTGGGCCTGGTAATCGCGGATCAGTTGCAGCTTGTCCTCGGGCCGGGCCTCGGCGAGAAAATCGTCGACCCCGGCCTCCACCGCAATCGCCGCGGCGGTCAAGCGGTTGTCGCCAGTGATCATCACGGTCTTGATGCCCATCCGCCGCAACTCGGCAAAGCGCTCCTTCATCCCGCCCTTGACCACGTCCTTGAGCTCCACCACCCCCAGGGCCTGGGCGCCGTCGCTGACCACCAGCGGCGTGCTGCCGCGGCGGGAAACTTCATCGACCTTGGCCTGCAGCGCCGGCGGGAAGCTGCCGCCCAGGGCCTCGATGTGCCGGCGGATGGCATCGGCTGCACCCTTGCGGATGCTGCGGCCGTGCGGCAGGTCGACGCCGCTCATGCGGGTCTGGGCGGTGAACTGCACGAAACTGGCGCCCAGGGCCTCTACGTCGCGCCCACGGATGTCGAACTTCTGCTTGGCCAGCACCACGATACTGCGGCCCTCCGGGGTTTCGTCCGCCAGGGAAGCCAGTTGCGCGGCGTCCGCCAGTTCGCTGTCCTTGATCCCCGGAGCCGGCAGGAAGGCGCTGGCCTGGCGGTTGCCCAGGGTGATGGTGCCGGTCTTGTCCAGCAGCAGCACGTCCACGTCCCCCGCCGCCTCCACCGCGCGCCCGGAGGTGGCGATGACATTGGCCGACATCATCCGGCTCATGCCCGCCACGCCGATGGCCGAGAGCAGCCCACCGATGGTGGTGGGGATCAGGCACACCAGCAAGGCCACCAGCACCGTGGCGCTGATCACGCTGCCGGTGCCGCTCATGGCCACGGCGAAGATCGAATACGGGCTCAGGGTCACGATCACCAGCAGAAACAGCAGGGTCAGGCCCACCAGCAGGATGGTCAGGGCCACCTCGTTGGGGGTTTTCTGGCGCTTGGCCGATTCCACCATGGAGATCATGCGGTCCAGGAACGACTCGCCGGGGTTGACGCTGATGCGCACCACCAGCCAGTCCGACAGCACCCGGGTGCCGCCGGTGACCGAGGAAAAATCGCCCCCGGCCTCGCGGATCACCGGCGCCGACTCGCCGGTGATGGCGCTCTCGTCCACCGTGGCCACGCCTTCGATGACCTCGCCATCCAGGGGCACCAGGTCACCGGCCTCGATCAGCACCACCATGTCCTTGCGCAGTTCACTGGCGGCCATGGGCAGCCAGGCCGCGCCATGGCGGGGCTGTTGCAGCAGCTTGGCCAGGGTCTGGCGCTTCATCCCCTTGAGGCTCGCGGCCTGGGCCCGGCTGCGGCCCTCGGCCAGGGCCTCGGCGAAGTTGGCGAACAGCACGGTGAACCACAGCCACAGGGCAATGCTCAGGATGAAGCCACTGGAGGCCTCGCCCTCGCCACCCAGGGACTGCAGCCACAACAGCGTGGTGAGCAGGCTGCCCAGGTAGACCACGAACATCACCGGGTTCTTCCACTGCGCCTGGGGCAGCAGTTTCTTCACTGAGTCCAGGCAGGCCGTGAGCAGCAGCCCACGGTCGAACAAAGGTGTACGAGCGTTATTACTCATGATCGCTGTCTCTTACTCACTGGCCGCAAGCGGCGAGGCATGCACGGGTGCCAAGGCATCCAGCGCGAGGTTCAGTTGCAGCACATTGACCCGGGGCTCGCCCAGCAGGCCGAAGGTGCGGCTTTGGCTGTGGTCCTGCAGCAGTGCTTCCAGGTCTACCCGGGCCAGGTGCCGCAGGCGGGCCACCCGGTTCAGTTGCAGCTGGGCATTGGCCAGGGAGATGTGCGGGTCCAGGCCGGAAGCCGAGGCGGTCACCGCGTCCACTGGCACCGGCATGTCCGCCGCCAGGCCGTTGAGCTGGCGGTAGGCGCTGACCCGCGCCGCCACGCTGTCCAGCAGCTTCTGGCTGGTGGGCCCCAGGTTGCTGGCGCCACTGGCCCCGGCGTTGTAGGGCTGGGGCACGCTCTTGCTCGGGTCCAGCGGATCGCTGCCCAGGGTCATGCTCGGACGGCCCTGGAAATACTCCGGGCGGTCGAACGCCTGGCCGATCAGCGCCGAGCCCACGACCCGGCCATCACGCTGCACCAGGCTGCCCTGGGCCTGGAACGGAAACAGCAGGTTGGCCAGCACGGTGGTGGCCAGCGGGTAGGCCACGCCGGTCAGCAGCATGAAGAACACCGCCGCCACCAGCACCGGGCGCAACAGGCCCTTGAACAGCACCGTGCGGGTGCCTTGGCTTTGCATTTGCGTCGTCATCACAACCCCTTACTTGTAGGTCTGGCCGGCCAGCAACTGCAGTTGCTCCACCAGCGGGCCGAGCGCGAGGGCCGGCAGAAAGGTCAGGCCACCGACCACCAGCACCACGAACACCACCAGCAACATGAACAGCGGCGTCGCGGTGGGAATGGTGCCGGCCCCGGCCGGGATGTTCTTTTTCGCCGCCAGGGAGCCGGCCACGGCGAGCATCGGCAGCATGGTGAAGAAGCGCCCCATGAGCATCGCCAGACCGATGGTGGTGTTGAAGAACGGCGTGTTGGCGTTCAGGCCGGCAAACGCCGAACCGTTGTTGGCGGTGCCCGAGGCGTAGGCGTAGAGCACCTCGCTGAAGCCATGGGGGCCAAGGTTGTTGAGGCTGTTGAGGGTGCCCGGCCACAGCGCCGCCAGGGCAGTGAAGCCGAGGATGCAGATGGGGTGTGCCAGGACCGAGAGCATCACCAGCTTGATCTCCCGTGCCTCGATCTTCTTGCCGAGGAACTCCGGGCTGCGGCCGATCATCATGCCCACCAGGAACACCGTCAGCAGGGCGTACTGGATCAGGTTGATAAAGCCCACGCCGTCACCGCCGAACACGCAGTTGAGCATCATCTGCGCCAGGGGCACGAAGCCGCCCATGGGGGTCAGCGAGTCGTGCATGGCGTTCACCGAGCCAGTGGTGGCGCCGGTGGTGGTGGTGACGAACAGTGCGGTGTCGGCGATGCCGAAGCGCAGTTCCTTGCCTTCCATGTTGCCGCCGCTCTGGGTCGCCGAGAGTTGCTGGTCGGCACCGGCCTGGGTCAGCAGCGGGTTGCCGCCCTGCTCCGCGCTGAACACGATGGCCAGGAAGCCGATGAACATCACCAGGAAGGTACCGAAGAACACCCAGCCCTGGCGCCGGCGCAACAGCATGCTGCCGAAGGTGTAGGTCAGCGCCGCAGGGATCAGCAGCATGCTGAGGATGTGCAGGACGTTGGTCAGCGGCGTCGGGTTCTCGAACGGATGGGCCGCGTTCATGCTGAAGAAGCCGCCACCGTTGGTGCCGATGTGCTTGATCGACTCGAAGCTGGCCACCGCGCCGACGATCAACTGCTGCCGGGTGCCTTCCAGGGTGGTGGCCAGGGCCTCGGAGTTCAGGGTCTGGGGCATGCCCTGCCAGACATAGACCAGGGCCATGATCAGGCACAGCGGCAGCATTACCCGGTACAGGACGCGGGTGAAGTCCACCCAGTAGTTGCCGATATCGGCCGAGCTGGAACGGCTCAGGCCGCGAATGAAGCCGGCCGCGGCGACAACGCCTGCGGTAGCGCCGACGAACATCAGGAAGGTGATCACCGCCATCTGGCTGAAGTTCGACAGGCTGCTCTCCCCCGAGTAGGCCTGCCAGTTGGTGTTGGTGATAAAGGACGCGGCGGTGTTGAACGCCAGGTCCGGGGTCTGCGCCGCCAACCCCAGGGGGTTGAGGGGCGTCAGCCCTTGCAGGCGCAGCAGCAGGTAGCCCAGCAGCATCATCGCCGCATTGGACAGCAACAGCGCCGAGCCATAACGGGCCCAGCCCATGCCTTCGCCGGGGTCGATGCCCAGCAGGCGGTAGGTGGCCCGCTCCGGCAGGGCGTGGGTGCGGGCGCTGAAGACCCGGGCCAGCCACTTGCCCATGAGCACGGTAAGCCCGGTCATCACCCCGAGAATCACCGCGTATTCCAGCACAGTACTCAACATGTCGATGCTCCGTTCAAATCTTGCCCATGGCGACAATGACCAGGGCCGTCAATCCAAAGAACCCCAGGGACAGGCCCACGAAGATCAAGTCGTACATGGCGGGTTTCCTTTCTCGAAAAAGCCCGGGTGGGCGAATGCAGCGGCAGGGAAAACACGGCGTGCGCTCATCAGATGTGCTCGGCACGGATCAGCGCGTAACCCAGGTAGGCGAACAGCAGCACGGCGCAGAAACCACAGGCGCCATAGATGAATTGCAGTGTCAGCAAGGCAGTTCCCCTTTATCCATTAGGGCCGCGCCTGGACCATCGACAGCGGTCACGGGCACAGCCGTTCAGGGCGCCCGCAAAGGGGCGCCGCCAGGGAAGCGTGGCCGGCATGGCGCCACGCTTCTCTGCGCCACGCAGGTTAGGTGACGGCGCATCAAGGTCGGGCACTGATTGCGGGGGGCGGTATTAAGACGGCGTATAGAAGGGGGAACTGCGCGGGCCTGTTGCAGGGTATGGCGCGCCAGGCAAAGTGCCGGGGGCGGGCCAACGCCCCCGGCGCCGTCAGTCGCTTTTGAGCGGGAGCCAGATCTCCAGCACTCCGCTGCCGGTGTCCGGGTTGAAGTCGGCGCTGTAGCGCTCGAACCCCGGCGCATCAACGGCCTGGCGACCGGATCGAGGCAGCCAGGTGTTCCAGATGTAGTCGAAGGTCCGGGGCAGGTCCTGCAGGGCACCGCTGTGCTCGAACACGGCGTAGTGCTGCGGCTGTATTTCGATCCAGCGATAGCTCTCGGGCAGGTCGTCGAGCTTGCTGATCTCGACCCCGGCGATGTATTCGAAACCACCCTGGTCGTCGGGGTTGCAGCAGATGCCGTAGGTCATTTCATCGACCTGTCCCGGCACCTTGCCGATGTGGGGAATGAAACGTTGCCACAGCAGGCCGATGTCCTGGCGGGTCTCTGGAGTAAACCGCTGGCCAAGGCCGGCAATCAGCAGAAAACGCTCCCTTTCGAAGCGCGGCTGCGGACCGGCGCCCTGTTTTTGCTCATCCATGAAAGCCACTCCTGCCGCTGAAAGATAGGTTCGGCACAGAGTATAGAAGCCAATCGCCAATCCCAGGATCAGAGCGCCGGAAGGTCCGCTACCCCGGCGCCAACGATGAACTCCTGATAACCGGATAGGATCACGTAGACCGCGAAATAGCAGAAGATCGCCGCCGATGCCAGGTAGGAATAGCGCAAGAGCCTATCTCCCAGCAGCTTGCCGCCCTGGGTCGCGACCAGGCACAGGCCCATGGTCCAGACCAGCCCGGCACTGAAGAAACCGGCCAGGAACAGCCCGGAATCGGCGATCGAGCCGCCCCCGGATCGGGCAATCAGGGTGCCGCCCACCGCAGCGAACCAGAGGATCGCACTGGGGGAGGACATGGCCAGGAAGATCCCGCGCAAGAACTCCTTGCGTGGCGAGCCGTGGTCCACCTCGCCGGCCTCGGCGAGCACCGCACTGTGGTGGATCGCGGCGTAGATCATCTTCGCCGCAAAGTACGCCAGCAGCGCCGATCCACCGATCCACAATACCCAGCGCACGCTGTCGTACTGCAGCAGCACGCTCATTCCGGCCAGGGCCAATACGGCATAGACCAGGTCGCCGACGCAGGTCCCCAGGCCCAGGCAGAAACCCTGGAAATAGCCCCGCTGCATGGCCAGGGTGATCATCGCGATATTGGCCACGCCGATGTCCAGGCACAGTGAAAGGCTCAGCAGAAAGCCGCTGGAAAACTCCATCATTCATCCCGTTTGAGGTTGTTGTTCGAAGAGGTGGCGACCCGTTGCCCCCCCGAAAAGGCCACGGGCAGAGGATCGTCGCTGCCGGTGCAGGCAAGAAGCGTGCACGTTATATCGGCAAAGCCCCCGGGCTCGCAAATCCCCCGGCGCCACCACCGGTGCCCGGCAGAATATTTTCCAGGGCCTCTGGACAAGCCCTTGCCGGCGCCCTTATCGTCTGCCCCGCAGGCCACCGCAGTGGCCAACGTCGCTCGGACGGTTCCGGGCGCTTACGTCTTTTCGAGGCAACAATGGCCGAACAAGGTTCGCCGCGCCGCTTTGCGCGCATTGATCGACTCCCCCCCTACGTTTTCAATATCACTGCCGAGCTGAAGATGGCTGCGCGTCGGCGCGGCGAAGACATCATCGACTTGAGCATGGGTAACCCCGACGGCCCCACGCCGCCGCATATCGTCGAGAAACTGGTCACCGTCGCCCAACGCGAAGACACCCACGGCTACTCCACTTCCAAGGGCATTCCGCGGCTGCGCCGGGCGATTTCCCGCTGGTACAAGGACCGCTACGAGGTCGACATCGACCCGGAAAGCGAAGCCATCGTCACCATCGGTTCCAAGGAAGGCCTGGCGCACCTGATGCTCGCCACCCTGGACCAGGGCGACACGGTGCTGGTGCCCAACCCCAGCTACCCGATCCACATCTACGGCGCGGTGATCGCCGGAGCCCAGGTGCGCTCGGTGCCGCTGATCCCCGGCGTGGACTTCTTCGCCGAGCTGGAGCGGGCGATCCGCGGCTCGATCCCCAAGCCGAAGATGATGATCCTCGGCTTCCCGTCCAACCCCACCGCACAGTGTGTGGAACTGGACTTCTTCGAACGAGTGATCGCCCTGGCCAAGCAGTACGACGTGCTGGTGATCCACGACCTGGCCTACGCCGACATCGTCTACGACGGCTGGAAAGCCCCGTCGATCATGCAGGTGCCGGGGGCCAAGGACATCGCTGTGGAGTTCTTCACCCTGTCCAAGAGCTACAACATGGCCGGCTGGCGTATCGGCTTCATGGTCGGCAACCCGGAACTGGTCAGCGCCCTGGCGCGGATCAAGAGCTACCACGACTACGGCACCTTCACCCCGTTGCAGGTGGCGGCGATTGCTGCCCTGGAAGGTGATCAGCAGTGCGTGCGGGACATCGCCGAGCAGTACCGGCAACGACGCAATGTGCTGGTCAAGGGCCTGCACGAGCTGGGCTGGATGGTCGAGAACCCCAAGGCCTCGATGTATGTCTGGGCCAAGATCCCCGAGGCCTATGCCGCGATGGGCTCCCTGGAGTTCGCCAAGAAGCTGCTGGCCGAGGCCAAGGTCTGTGTCTCGCCGGGCGTCGGTTTCGGCGAATACGGCGACGATCACGTGCGCTTCGCCCTGATCGAGAACCAGGACCGCATTCGTCAGGCCGTGCGCGGTATCCGTGGCATGTTCCGCGCCGATGGGCTGGTCAGCAAGACGTCCTGAGCGCCGATGACCAGGCACAAAAAAACCGCAGCCATGCGGTTTTTTTGTGCCCGTGTTGCAGCGGTGAGCCTTACACCACCAGCGACAGCAGCAGGATAAAGATCAGGCCCACCACCGAGAGGATGGTTTCCATCGCGGTCCAGGTCTTGAAGGTCTCGGCCACGGTCATGTTGAAGTACTGCTTGACCAGCCAGAAACCGGCGTCGTTGACGTGGGACAGGATCAGCGAGCCGGCGCCGGTGGCCAGCACCAGCAGCTCGCGGTTGACCCCGGGGATCATCCCCACCACCGGCACCACGATGCCGGCACCGGTGATGGTGGCCACGGTGGCCGAACCGGTGGCGATACGGATCACCGCGGCTACCAGCCAGGCCAGGAGGATCGGCGAGATCTGCGCGTTGACCGCCATGTGGCCGATCACATCGCCCACGCCGCTGGTCACCAGCATCTGCTTGAAGCCGCCGCCGGCGCCGATGATCAGGATGATCGCCGCAGTCGGCGCGAGGCTTGCGTCCAGCAGCTTGAGGATCTGCTTGGAGCCGATGCCCTGCTTGTGGCCGAAGGTGTAGAGCGACAACAGCAAGGCCAGCAGCAGTGCGCTGATCGGGTGACCGATCATGTCCATCCAGATGCGGAAGAAATGCCCGTCGGGCAGCACCACGTCAGCGAAGGTCTTGAGCAGCATCAGGAACACCGGCAGCAGCACGGTGGCCAGGGTCACGCTGAAGCTTGGCAGGTTGGTGTTCTCGTTTTCCCGCGCCAGCTGGTCCACCAGTTCCTGGGATGGGTGGCCCGGGATGTACTTGGCAATGAAGGTGCCGTAGATCGGACCGGCAATGATCGCGGTCGGCAGGGCGACGATCAGGCCATAGAGAATGGTCTTGCCGATGTCGGCGCCGAACACGCCGATGGCCAGCAATGGCCCCGGGTGCGGCGGAACCAGGCCGTGCACCGCCGACAGGCCGGCCAGCAGCGGGATGCCGATCTTGATGATCGAGACACCGGTGCGCCGGGCCACGATGAACACCAGGGGGATCAGCAGGACGAAACCGATCTCGAAGAACAGCGGGATGCCCACCAGGAACGCGGCGAACATCATCGCCCATTGCACCCGCTCCTTGCCGAACGAGCGGATCAAGGTCTGGGCGATCTGATCGGCGCCACCGGACTCGGCCATCATCTTGCCGAGCATGGTGCCCAGCGCGAGGATGATGCCGACAAAACCCAGCACCCCGCCGAAGCCGTCCTGGAACGCCTTGATGATCTTGTCCACCGGCATGCCCGAAGTCAGGCCGAGAAAGCCTGCAGCAATGGTCAGGGCAATGAAGGGATGCAGCTTGAAACGGGTGATCAGTACGATCAGCCCGATGATGGTGACCACTGCATCAACCAGCAGATAGGTCTCTTGGGACATGCCAAACATGGGGGGTGCCTCCGGTTTGTTGTTTTTATTAAAGCGTTAAAAACAAGGGCCGAGTGGGATAGCGCTACCTTTTTCCAGCCAGCACTTAATGTGAAGATTCAGAGTCATGCTCCAGCCACCATTGATCGGCCAGTTCGGCCAGGCGCTGGACACTCAGGGTGCTGGCATCCAGGGCCAGGGTGAGCGGCTCCCCCACCGGGGATTCGAGGGTGGCGAACTGACTGTCGATCAGGGTCGACGGCATGAAATGCCCTGGCCGATGCGCCACGCGGTCGGCGGCGACGGCGGGCGTCAGTTCGAGAAACACGAAACCCAGGCCCGGCGTCGCGGTGCGCAGGCGCTCGCGGTACTTGCGCTTCAATGCCGAGCAGGTCAGCACCGGACGCTGGCCGGCAGCCAGGGCACGACGCAGTTCATCGCACAGGCTGTCGAGCCAGCCGGCGCGGTCGTCGTCGTCGAGGGGAATACCGGCACTCATCTTGGCGATGTTCGCGGCAGGGTGGAACGTATCGCCTTCAATGGCCGTGGCGCCATTGCGCTGGCACAGGGCCTGGCTGACGCTGGACTTGCCGCAGCCGGCGACACCCATGATGACCAGGGCGGTAATCGATTGACTCATGTAACACCTCAGCGCGCAGACAGCGCTACCTTCGCTAGTTCTAGTTCTAGTACAAAAACAGTGTCTGCCGACGCCTTCTTGTCATTTTTGTGGGTTGCCGCGTATATAGTCCGCCAAACCAAAGAGCGAGGGTCAGGCACACCTCGCTCACGCATTGCAGCTGTCTCAGGACAGCGCTACCTTAGTGACTTGAATTTTGTTTGGCAAGCCGTCTGATGACCACTCATAAAAACGACAAAAACACCCGCACCACGGGGCGCCCCACCCTCAATGAAGTGGCACGCCTGGCTGGCGTCAGCCCGATTACTGCCTCCCGGGCCCTGCGCGGCATCAGCAGCGTGGCCACCGACCTGGTGGAAAAGGTGCAGAAGGCCGCGCTGGAGTTGAACTACGTGGTCAACTCCGCCGCCCGCGCCCTGGCCTCGGCCCAGAGCCAGTCGGTGGTGGTGCTGGTGCCGTCGCTGTCGAACCTGCTGTTCATCGAGACCCTGGAAGCCATCCATCAGGTCCTGCGGCCCAAGGGCTTCGAAGTGCTGATCGGCAATTGCCACTATTCCCGGGACGAAGAAGAGAACCTGCTGCGCAACTATATGACCTATCAGCCGCGGGGCCTGCTGCTGACCGGTTTCGACCGCACCGAAAGCGCCCGGCGGATGATCGAGGCGAACAATATTCCCTGCGTCTACATGATGGACCTGGACTCCGGCGCCGGGCTCAACTGTGTCGGCTTCTCGCAACTGAACGCCGGCGAGACGGCCGCCCAGCACCTGATTTCCCGCGGGCGCAAGCACCTGGCCTACGTCGGCGCACAGCTGGACCAGCGCACCCTGCTGCGCGGCGAGGGGTTCCGCCGTGCCCTGCAGCAAGCCGGGCTGTACAACCCCGACCTGGAGCTGCTGACCCCGCGCCCATCGTCGGTCGGCCTGGGCGCGGAGCTGTTCCTGCAACTGATGCAGAGCCAGCCCCAGGTGGATGCGATCTTCTTTGGCAATGACGACCTGGCCCATGGCGCACTGCTCGAAGCCATGCGCTGCGGGATCAAGGTTCCCGAGCAAGTGGCGGTACTGGGCTTCAACGACCTGCCCGCCTCCGAGCACATGGTGCCGCGCCTGAGCAGCATCAGTACCCCACGGGAAGCCATCGGCCGCCGCGCCGCCGAACAGATGCTGACCCTGCTGGCGGGCAACAGCGTAGCCGAACCGGTGGTGGACATGGGCTTCGAACTGCGGATCCGGGAAAGCACCTGACCCCGTTCAGGGCCTGATGCTCAGGACACTGAGCAACAGGCCGAAGCCCACCAGCACGACACCGAACACCTGATCGATCCGGCGCTTGTAGGCCAGCAGCCGGCCGGCAATCGCCGGCGCCGAGAAAAACAGCGCCACCAGCACGAACCACAGCACGTGGGCCAGGACGATGATCGCGCCGTAGCCGATCTGCACCGGCAGGGCCGTGCCCGGCTGGATCACCTGCATGAACAGGCTGAGGACGAAAATCATCGTCTTGGGGTTCAGGGCATTGGTCAGAAAGCCACTGCGCAACGCGCCCCAGGCCGACATCCCGAGCTCTGCCGCCCCTTCCTCCCCCGGGCGCCGCACAGGGCTGCGCAACAGCTTGATACCGAGGTAGATCAGGTACAGCGCCCCGGCGATCTTCAGCCCGTTGAACCACAGCAGCGACTGCTGCAACAGCACCCCCACCCCCAGCAGGCTGTAGCCGATATGCACCATGACCCCGAGCCCGATCCCCAGGGCCGTGAGCACTCCGTGGCGACGGGAAAGCAACAGGCTGTTGCGGGTGACCAGGGCAAAGTCGGCCCCGGGGCTGAGTACCGCGAGAATGGTAATGGTGATAACGAGTAACAGTTCAGTCACGTTGAATACGCCTAGGCTATAGAATCAGGCGCTACTGTATTGGGACCCTTGCCCAGGCCGATAACGATGAAAACTGACACTCACGGTGATAAAAACTCACAGTTCGCGCGACGACGCCTGCCCCCGCTGAGCGCCTTGCGCTGCTTCGAAGCCGCTGCACGCCTGGAAAGCTTCACCCAGGCCGGGGCAACCCTGCACCTGACCCACGGCGCCATCAGCCGTGCCGTGCGCGCCCTGGAAGAAGACCTCGGCACCCCACTCTTCGAGCGCCGTAGCCAGCGGGTCTTTCTCACCGCCGCCGGAGCCGAACTGCTGCACAGCGTGACCCAGGCCCTGGACCTGATCGAGCACACCGCCAGCCGCCTGCGGGCCCCGGCTCCCGAGGCGCCGCTGGTGTTGTCCTGCGAGCCGACCCTGCTGATGCGCTGGCTGATTCCGCGCATGCCGGGCTTCTATGCCGAGCATCCCGAGGTCGCGATCCAGTTGCTGGCCGGTGGCGGGCCCTTCTCGTTCCATGCCGGGATCGACCTGGCGATCCGCCGCAACGACTTTGCCTGGAGCCGCGAGACCCAGGCCCACTGGCTGTTCGACGAAGCCATAGGCCCGGTGTGCCGCCCCGAGCGTCAGGCCGACTGGACACCCGCCCCCAAGGGCACGCCATCACTGACGGAACAGGCCCCGCGCCTGCACAGCGCCACCCGGCCACAGGCCTGGGAACAGTGGCTGCAACTCAAGCAATTACCGGGGGCGCCAAGCGCCCAGGAGCAGGTCTTCGAACACTTCTATTTCAGCCTGCAAGCGGCCGTGGCGGGGCTGGGGCTGGCCATCGCCCCCTGGCAACTGGTGCGTGATGACCTGGCCGGCGGGTTGCTGGGTGCCCCCTTCGGCTTTGTCGCCGATGGCAGCGCCTATTACCTGCTCTCCCCCCAGGCCGTGGACCCGGATTCGGCAACCGCAAAACTGCTGCACTGGCTACGCCGGCAAGCCCTGCCGTAAGAGTTCAGGCGGGCGGGGCCAGCGGCCCCAGCGCCGGGTCCTCGCCGCTGAGCAACTGCACCAGGGCCAGGGCGCCCTTCTGCAGGGGCTGGTTCTTCAACCACACCGCATGCACCGGCAATAACAGGCCGTTGTCGATGTTCTTGAACTTCAGGCGCTGCAGCCGCCCCCTTGCCAGCAACGACCCGATCACCGACATCGGAAAATTGCCCCAGCCGATGCCCGCCTCCACCATGTCCAGGGCCATGGCCAGGCTGTCGGTGCGCCACAGCGACTCGCCCACCAACGGCCGCGTATCGCTGATGGGCAGGTCCCGGCTGGCAACCACCACCTGGCGCACCTTGATCAATTCCTCCAGGTACAAGGAGCCATCGCAGGCCTGGAACACCGGGTGCCGGGGCGAAATACAGGCCACGACCTGCTCGCTGCCCAGGTACTGGAAGTACTCCAGGACATTGACGCTGAGGCCGGCAAAGGCCACGCCGACACTCACCCGGCCACTGTGCAGCAACTGCAGCACGTCATCCTGGGGACCACTGAGCACCTCGACCTCCAGCAACGGATAGCGCTCGGCGATCAGCTTGATGGCGGCCAGCACGCGCCGTTTGTCGATGTCATCGACCACCGCGATCGACAGCTTGCTCTCCAGCCCCAGGGACAGCTCGATGGCATGCACCTGCAACTGCTTGAGTTGGTCGGCGATCAGCCGCGCATGGGGCGCCAGGGACAGGGCCAACGGCGTCGGCACCGGCTCGCGATGGCGACGATCGAACAGGGCATACCCCAGCTCGGCCTCCAGGTTGGCGATGCCCATGCTCACGGCCGAGGGCACCTTGCCCAAAGAGCGGGCCGCCGCGGAAAAGGAGCCGCGCTCAAGCACGGCGAGAAACAACTGGATGCTGTCGCTGGAAAAGTTCATGGCCGCCAACCTATCAGAAAAACTGAAAGCTACTGACTTTTTCTGTCACCTCGATTGAAGCTATCTTCGCCCTCCTTCGCCAGCCCCGCCGCTGGCCGCGTGCATTCAATAATGAGGAATTCCCATGCAAGGCGTGAAACGCAAACTGGTCTATGTCTCCCTGTTCGAGGTGTTCGGCATGACCTTCTCGGCCCTGGGCCTGGCCCTGCTGAGCGGCACCTCCCCCAGCAGTACCGGGCCGCTGGCCGTGGTCATCACCAGCATCGCGGTGACCTGGAACTTCATCTACACCACCCTGTTCGAGCGCTGGGAAAGCCGCCAGCCGTCACGCACCCGCACGGTCAAGCGGCGCATCGCCCATGCCGTGGGCTTTCAACTGACACTGATCGTGTTCCTGATCCCGCTGATCGCCTGGTGGATGCACATCAGCCTGGTCCAGGCCTTTCTCCTCGACCTGGCGCTGATCCTGTTCATTCCCTGCTACACCTTCGCCTTCAACTGGCTGTTCGACCGCGTCTTCGGCCTGCCGGCATCGGCCCTGCCCGATCCGGCCTGAACATCGCGCAAGCTGCCGCGGGGCAAATTGATCGTCGCCGCGCACGCGCCACACTGTTAGATTCACCGGGCCAACCTGTACGACGAACAAGGAAGCGTCATGGGAACCCTCTGCAGAATTCTCGGTAAAGCCTCATCCATCAATGTCAGGAAAGTCTTGTGGACCTGTGAAGAGCTTGGACTCGCCTATCAACAGGAAGACTGGGGCAGCGGCTTTCAGTCAACCCACAGCGCCCAATTCCTGGCCCTCAATCCCAACGCCCAGGTCCCGGTGTTGATCGATGATGCAGGCGTGCTATGGGAATCCAACAGTATCTGTCGCTACCTGGCCAACCAGCACCCCGGCAGCGGCCTGCTACCCATCGCGCCCCGCGCCCGGGCCCTGGTGGAGCAATGGATGGACTGGCAGGCCACCGAGCTCAACCCTTCCTGGAGCTACGCCTTCATGGGGCTGGTCCGCCAGCATGCAGATTGCCAGGACAGCCGGCGCATCGGCGCCAGCCTCCTGGCCTGGAACGCCAAGATGCAGATCCTCGAGCAGCAGCTTGAACGCTCCGGCGCCTACGTTCTCGGAGCAGACTTCAGCCTGGCAGATGTCGTCCTTGGGCTCTCGGTCAACCGCTGGAAGATGACCCCCATGGAGCACCCGGACCTGCCGGCCGTGAACGCCTACTACGAGCGTCTCAGTCAACGGCCGGGCTTCCTCCTGCATGGACGCAACAACACACCCTGACTCCCCCTTCCCCAACAGAGACTCGACATGAATGGACTCAACATACTGTTGACCGGCGCCTGTGGCCGAATCGGCAAGGTATTTTTCCAGGGCTCCAAGGAGCGCTATCGCTTCACCCTGACCGACCGCGTGGAACCGGACTTCGAGATTCCCGAGCCGCACCGCTTCGTGCGCCAGGATCTCGACGACCCGCAGGCCATCAGCCGCCTGTTGACGGGTATCGACGTCATCGTGCACCTGGCCGGCATCCCCCACGCCAGCGCCAGCTTCGACCAATTGCTGCCCAACAACATCCTCGCCACCACCTACCTGTTCGAGGCGGCGGCAAACGTCGGCTGCCGGCGCCTGGTCTTCGCCAGCAGCGCCCAGACCATCGAGGGTTACCCGGTGGACCGACAGATCACCCCAGGCATGCCGGTGATGCCGGCCAACCTGTACGGCGTGAGCAAATGCTACGGCGAAGCCCTGTGCGCCTTCTATGCCGGCAAGCGCGGGCTGTCGTGCATTGCCCTGCGCATCGGCGCATTCGAGGACCCGCGCCGCCACGAGTTGACCACCACCCGCGACCTGAGCGCCTGGCTCAGCCCGCGGGATGCCGTGCAACTGTTGCAACGAGCAGTGGAAACCCCCGGGGTGCAATACCTGATCGGCCATGGCATCTCCAACAATCGCTTCAAGCGCCTGGACCTGAGCGAAACCACCCGGGTCCTGGGTTATGAACCGGTGGACGATGCCTTCCAGGAGGACTTCGGCATTCCCATCACCTACTGATCCGGCTGCCGGATGCCGATGACCTCTCGATTGCCAGAAAGCGGCAAGACTTGTCCGCTTTCTGCCGCTCCGAAATGGCTCGGCAAGACAACCCGTTGATATATAAAGAATTAATTATCGGCACGGAACTTGCTAAATCATCAGCCTAGTTCCCTTACACAGGTTCCCGATCATGTTGGTCAACGCCCAGAAATCCGTTTCGGTGCAGCCCACCTCGCGCACCGATATGGACCCGACCACCGCAGCCGCCAGCGCGCTGTACAGTGGCATGCTGCAGCAGGCCCAGAACTCCGTGACCGTTCCGGCGTCCCAGGCCAGCCAGCAGGCCAGTACCGTGAACGACAACGTCAATGCGGCCTTCGCCAAGACCCGCGTCCTGCTCCAGGCCACACCGCCTGTCACCAGCGCTCCCCAGGCCACCAGCGCCACGGAGACCGGTGCCTTGAGCGAATTCAAGGACTACATGAGCAAGACCCCGGAACAGCGCCTGCGGGACAGCATCCTGAAAGACCTGGGCCTGACCGAGGAAGACCTGAAGAGCCTGCCACCCGAGCGGCAACTGGCAATCAACCAGGAAATCGCCAAGCGCCTGCAGGACAAGATGCAGTTGGCCCAGCAAGAGAAAGGCACCACACCGGTGGACGAGAAATTCCTCGCCTCGCTGTAATGACGCCCAACGAAAAAGGGTTCCCGCGAGGAACCCTTTTTTGTGCCTGGCAGAATCCGCTTACTGCAACTGCAAGGTCGAATTGAACTGGCTGATGGCATCCACCACATGCCGTGAACCTTGCTGGATCTCCAGGATCACCTCACCGGCTTCGTTCGCCAGCTCGACCCCGATTCCGGTACGGCTCAGGCTCGACTGCATGCTGGTCACCGCGCTCATGGACAGGTCGTGGTTCTTGCGCACCACCTCGACGATCTCCACCGTCGCCTGGCTGGTCCGCGCCGCCAGGCTGCGCACTTCGTCCGCCACCACCGCGAACCCCCGCCCATGCTCGCCGGCCCGCGCCGCCTCGATGGCCGCATTGAGCGCCAGCAGGTTGGTCTGATCGGCAATCCCGCGGATGGTCTGGACAATGCTGCCGATGATCTCCGACTGCTTGCTCACCGCATCGATGCTGCGTGCGGCTTCGTTCAGGTCATGGGAAATCTGCTGGATGATCTCTACGGTCTGCTGCACCACTTCCGAACCTTTCTGCGCACAGGCGTCGTTCTGCACCGAGGTGCTGTGGGCCGACTCGGCGGCGGACTGCAGGGTGGTCATCTGGTTGGTGATATCGCTGGCGAACTTGACCACCTTGTACAAACGGCCCTTGGCATCGAACAACGGGTTGTAGGAGGCCTCGAGGAATACCGTCTGGCCGTACTTGTTTTCCCGCTCGAAACGGTGGGAATGGTACTCGCCACGGTTCAATGAGGCCCAGAACTGCTTGTATTCACTGGACTCGGCCTCGGCCCGGTGACAGAACATGCTGTGGTGCTGGCCGACGATCTCGTTCAGGGAGTACTGCATGGTCTTGAGGAAGTTGTCGTTGGCACCCAGGATCTTGCCGTCCGGACTGAACTCGATGACCGCCATGGAACGGCCGATGGCATTCAACAGGCTCTGGTTCTCATGCTCGGTATGGATGCGCTCGGAGATGTCCGAGGCCACCTTGATCACACTCCTGACCCGACGTTCAGCATCGAACACCGGCATGTAGCTGGCTTCGAGCCAAATCTCCCGGCCGCGCTTGTCCAGCCGCAGGAACGTCCCGCTGATGGGCTCGCCCCGGGCCAGGTCGCGCCACAGCTTGGTGTACTCCTCGCTGCGATAGAATTCTTCTTCGCAGAAAATCCGATGGTGCTTGCCGCGGATCTCCTCGGCGGAATACCCCATGACCTGGCAAAAATTATCATTGGCCTCAAGGACGATGCCATCAGGCGAAAACTCGATCATGGCCATGGAACAGCTGATCGCCGCCAACTTGGCATTGGCCTCGCTCAGCGCACAATTAAATCGCTCGATCTCAAGCAGGTCAGCCTTGTGATGTAGGTTAAACATGGTTGTATCACCTTCAACGCTGTCTTTTGATTGACGGAAGTTTCTAGTCTTTCAACTGATCCACCACAACGTTCCATGAAACATGGCAAGCGCCTCCCTCCAGATGAGAGAGGAAGTGTCAGGTGATAAATGATGTTTAATCGGAGAGTCCATGTTGCAACGCTCTTATCAAGCCATCCTTTTCTTGATGACCCGCTTGCGGGCCCGACCTAACAAAGAAACTCCATCTAATTAAATGCTCCTGAACAACTGGTGCCTCTAGTTGCGCACTCTCACCTTTATTGATGACTTCGTTGTTGCCCCTGCTGCGGGTTGCACGCTACTGGTTACAAGGGCGTAAAGCTTTTTGCGGACACCACTCATAAAGCAGTCGATACGCTTTTTCACAATTGAGCATAGCCAGCCATCGACTCTATGCAAGACCACCAGTCAGTCCGTTTTCACAACTTAAAGAGCATTGGACGCAATCGCGATAAGTATCAAATAAGACATAAACATTGCGCATCCAGGGTCTGCACCGAGCGTCAGGCTACCGCTGTGCAAGCACCTCCAGAAACGCCAGGACCAACTCGTCCGGTTCACGCCCCGGGGCTGTCACCAGGGCAAACTCGCGTTCGATTGCCGTACTCAGGGGCAGTACCCGCAGCCCCTGGCGCTGTTTGGGCAAGGTGCTCTGCGGCACCAGGGTCACCCCCAGTTGCTCACGCACCAGGCTGAAGGCGCTGTTCCACTCACGCACTTGCACCCGCACATCCGCCAACTGCAGGCCGGCATCGGCCGCCAGGCTGCGCGCGTTCACCGAGCAGCCTCCGGTGGCCAGGACAAAGGGCTGGGCGAGCAAGGTTTGCAGATCGATGGTCGGGGCCTGCCAAGGATGCTCTTGAGGCAGTACCGCCACCCAGGAGTCACGCCCGAGCAACCAGGAGCGGCGCTCGGCGGGCGGGTTGAGCACCACCCCCAGGTCCACCAGTTGCGCATCGAGCAAGGCCTCGACTTCATCGTCGCTGACCTCCAGCAGTATCACCTCGATCCCTGGGTACAGCTGATTGAAACGGCGCAGCAAGGGTGGCAGGAGGTTCGCCAGGACCATGGGGAAACCCGCCAGGCGCACGCTGCCCTGGGGAATGCCACGCGCCGTGTCCACCTGACGGCGGATCTGCGCCAGGGCCCCGAGCATCAGCCGCGCCTGCTCCAGCACCCGCAGGCCGATTGCCGTGGGCAGCGCCTGGCGGTTTTCCCGAACGAACAACTGCACGCCAAGCATGTCTTCCAGTTGCGCCAGCGCCTGGCTGGCCCCGGACTGGGTCATGCCCACCTGCTCGGCGGCACGGGTAATGGTCCCGCACTCGGCAATCGCCACCAGCAGGCGCCAATGCATCAGGTTCATCATGGCAGTAGCTGTCCTTATGGCATGGATCTGAAAGATTAATTTTACCCATACCGCGCTTGCCGCCGACACTGGCCAGCACCTTCACCAGAGAGCTGCCGATGAAACTCTACTATGCCCCTCAAGCCTGTTCCCTGGCCGCCCATATCGTGCTGCGGGAGTTGCAGTTGCCCTTCGAGGCGATCCGGGTCGACAACCGCAGCAAGCGTACGGCCGACGGTCGGGACTTCCTCGAGATCAACCCCAAGGGTTACGTCGCCGCCCTGCAGCTGGACAATGGCGAAGTGCTGACGGAAGGCCCGGCGATCCTGCAATTCCTCGCCGACCTCAAGCCCGAGGCCGGTCTTGCTGCAGTCAACGGCAGCTGGCAGCGGGTGCGGCTGCAGGAAACCCTGAACTTCATCGGCAGCGAAGTTCACGGCACCATGGGCTGGCTGTTCAATCCACAACTCGATGAATCCGTGAAAGCGCTGTTCCGGCAAAAGCTGTTCAAGCGCCTTGCCTTGCTCGAGCAGAGACTCGAGCGACAGGACTACCTGCAAGGCGAGCGCTTCGGGATTGCCGATGCCTATCTGTTCACCGTGCTGCGCTGGACCGCGACATTTGCCATCGACCTGGCCTCCTGGCCGGCACTGCTGCGCTTCCAGGCACGGATCGAGCAACGCCCGACGGTGCAGCAGGCACTGGCCATCGAGCTGGCCTAGCCCAGGCGCAAGCTGCGGCAAGCCACCCCGCGGCCGACCTCATGCCGTCAAACCTTTCGGTGGGATAAAAACAAAGCCCGCAAGGCGGGCTTTGTCCGGGCCGGAGGATCAATGGCCGAAGACGTTGACTTCGGTTTTCCGGGCCTTCTTCTCGGCACGCTTCTCATCAGCGCTCTTTGCCGGTTTTTTCTTGGCGTTTTTCTTCGCATTCATACCTTTGGACATGATGCTCACTCCACTGCGACGGGAACAGATTTGAGGTATAGCACCGATAGGCACTCGGGGGTTCCTTTATAATCTGCCGCTTTGTGCCACCGCCCCGGAATGCCCATGCCCAGCCCCCAGTTCAGCCTGCTTGCCGAGGCCTCTCGTCCCTTGCTGAACAAGTTCTATCGCCAGCACCGGTCCCCCATGCGCGCAGGAGCCGAAGGGCAACTCTGGGTCGCCCGCAATCCTCAAATCATTGCCGGGATGAGCCTGACCCCGGTCGCCCAGGGGCATTGGCTGACCGGTCTGTTCGTCGCCCCGACCTGCCGCGGCCAGGGGCTGGCCACCCAGTTGGTGGCCCAAGCCCGGAACCAGGTCGAAGGCCCGGTCTGGCTGTTTTGCCATCCGGACCTGAAGGACCTGTATCAGGCCATGGGGTTTTCCTGCGATCCCGTTCTGCCACCGGCTCTGGTCGAGCGCCTGGCCCGCTACCGACGCAGCAAGCCGCTACTGGCCATGGGCACCGTCTGCGTCCCAGCGCAACCTTGATCCAGGTGTGGCACGCTGGCGGGCTTACTCGTCGGCGTTGGGGTCGAGGCCGGGGAACAGCACTTCGCTGAAACCGAACCGGCTGAAGTCAGTAATCCGCGACGGGTACAACCGGCCGATCAGGTGATCGCACTCGTGCTGCACCACCCGGGCATGAAAACCCGAGGCCACGCGCACGATGGGTTCGCCCTTGGGATCGAAGCCCTCATAGCGTATGTGCTGATGACGCTCGACCACGCCCCTTAGCCCGGGCACCGACAGACAACCTTCCCAGCCCTCTTCCAGCACCGGGCTCAAGGGAGTGATCAGCGGGTTGATGAGGATGGTCTGGGGCACCGCTTCAGCGTCCGGGTAACGTTCGCTGTGCTCGAACCCGAAGATCACCAACTGTAGGTCGACGCCGATCTGCGGCGCCGCCAGGCCGACCCCGCCGACGCTTTCCATGGTCTGGAACATATCGTCGATCAGCTGCCACAACTCGGCGCTGTCGAACATCTCCGGCGGGACCGGGGGAGCGATGCGCAGCAGGCGTTCATCGCCCATCTTGAGGATTTCACGGATCATGTTCAGGCTTCGTCTGTGCTCGGCTGGGGCGAGTGATCCCGGCCCAGTCCCGAAACGTGTTGTTTGTCGCCGGGCCCGTCAAAGTCCTTTTCGCCAGGATCCTTGCCTTCGACCGACATGTGCTCGATCACCGCATTCATCTCCGCCCCCAGCAACAGCACCGCTGCGGAGATGTAGAAGTACAGCAGCAATACAATGATCGCGCCGATACTGCCATACATGGCGTTGTAGTTAGCGAAGGTTTTCACGTAGTAGGCAAACCCCAGGGAGGCAACGATCCACACCACCACCGCCAGCACCGACCCCGGGGTGATGAAACGGAACTTCTGCTTCACGTCCGGCATCACGTAGTACATCAGCGCCACGGCCACCATCATCAGCAGCACGATCACCGGCCAGCGCAGGACGGTCCACAGGGTGACGATGAACTCTTCCAGGCCCACCTGCCCCGCCAGCCAGGTCATCACCTGCGGCCCCAGCACCATCAGCGCCGCGGCAGCCAGGAGCATGCCGGCAATGCCCACGGTATAGAACACCGACAGCGGGAAGCGCTTCCAGATCGGTCGACCCTCGACCACGTCGTAGGCGGCGTTCATCGCGCTCATCATCAGCCGCACGCCCGCCGAGGCCGTCCACAGGGCGATGACGATACCGATGGAGAGCAGGCCGCCCTTGGATTGCTGCAACTGGTCGATCACCGGATTCACCTGCTCCAGGGCCTCCGGGGGCAGCACCATTTCCGATTGCAGGCGCAGCCAGGTGAAGAAGTCCGGCAGGTGCAGGAAACCGATCAGGGCGATCAGAAACAGAATGAAGGGGAACAGCGAAAACAGCATCTGGTAGGCCAGAGCCGAAGCGTAGGTGGACATCTCGTCCGCGATAAACTCATTGACCGTGCGGATCAGTACACGGTGCAGGGGCAAACCTTTGAGGTCCGGAAAAATCATAGCGTCTCCTTTCGCCGCAAAAAGGTCAGAAGTCGATGGCGACTCAGGGGGCGTTTTCTACAACAAATTAGCCTAGTTGGCGACTCGCAACCATTTCCATTGATTGATTGCCCGATCCAGACCTGCCGGCGCACATGAAAACGGCCATCCGAGGATGGCCGCTGCAGTGCATCATCGAGCGCGCTGTTTTCAGGCCTTGTCGATGGTCTTTTTCACCGCATCCTTGGCCTTGCCCACTGCTTGCTGGGCTTCGCCTTTCTTCTCCTGCAGCTTGCCTTCAGCCTGCAGCTTGGTGTTGTCGGTAGCTTTGCCGACGCCCTGCTTGACGTTGCCGATGGCTTCGTTAGCCAGACCTTTTGCCTTATCCGCTGTGCTGCCCATGGTATTTCTCCGTAGAACATTCATTGATCGAACAAAGGGGTTTTAGCGTTACCCAAGGTTGACCCGCGGCCTTCGCGCAGAGTTTCAATTTTTTTTCCGGCATTTCATCGCCGATCCGAGGTTGCGCTTTATGTTTGTCGGGCAACCCGGGAGAATGCTCGGCCTGTTCAGGCCAAGCACTGAAGATCCAATCCCCGTAGGAATGTTATGAAACTCGATAAAAAGCAGGCCATCGCCCGTAGAAACCAGGAACTGGGCGGTGCGGTGCTGGGCGTCAACAACTGCCATTTCGCGGAGCTGAACCGCAACCGCAACATCTGGTGGTTCGATATCCTGGTCACCCGCCTGGCCATTGGTCAGTACGAATGGGTGCACCTGTTGCTGCACACCCCGGACACCGATCAGTTGCTGCACCTCAAAGTGCCCACCGTGTTCCTGCGGGAAAAACTCGAGGGCCTGGTGATTCGCAACGAAGGCAAGCGCAAGGCCGCCCTGAGCCTGGAGCTCAGCGCCGACAAGGACTCGTTCCTCAAGGACGTGCGCCCGGCCGGTACCGGCGTAAGCTTCACCCAGTTCCAGCAATAGCCTTCCCGCAGCACTCGACAGGCTGGCCGTAACGGCCTGAAGACCAATAAAAAGCCCCGCACTGGCGGGGCTTTTTATTGGAGCCAGCGCTTACTTCTTCACGCCAAGCTTCTTCAGCTCTTCGTCCCGCAGCTCGCGGCGCAGGATCTTGCCAACGTTGGTGGTCGGCAGGGCGTCGCGGAACTCCACGGCCTTGGGCACCTTGTAGCCGGTGACGTTGGCTCGCATGTGCTCCATCACCTGCTCCTTGGTCAGGGTCACGCCGGGCTTGGCGACGATGAAGATCTTGATGGTCTCGCCGGACTTCTCGTCCGGCACGCCGATCGCCGCGCACTGCAGGACGCCCGGCAACGAAGCCAGCACATCTTCCAGCTCGTTGGGGTACACGTTGAAACCCGAGACCAGGATCATGTCCTTCTTGCGGTCGACGATGCGGATGTAGCCATCGGGCTGGATCAGCGCAATGTCACCGGTCTTCAACCAGCCTTCGCTGCTGAGGACTTCGTCGGTGGCGTCCTGGCGCTGCCAGTAGCCCTTCATCACTTGCGGCCCCTTCACACACAGCTCGCCGACATCACCCAGGGGCAGTTCTTCACCGGCGTCGTTGATCACCCGGCACAAGGTCGAAGGCACCGGAATGCCGATGGTGCCGATCTGGATGTTCTGGATCGGGTTGACCGTGGCCACGGGGCTGGTCTCGGTCATGCCGTAACCTTCGCAGATCGGGCAATTGGTCACCGACTTCCAGCGCTCGGCCGCTGCCAGTTGCAAGGCCATGCCCCCGGAAAGGGTGACTTTCAACGCGGAGAAATCCAGCTTGCGGAAGGCTTCGTTGTTGCACAGGGCAACGAACAGAGTGTTGAGGCCGACAAAACCGCTGAACTTCCACTTCGACAGTTCCTTGACCATCGCCGGCAGGTCTCGCGGGTTGCTGATCAGGATGTTGTGGTTGCCCATGAGCATGATGGCCATGCAATGGAAGGTGAAGGCATAGATGTGGTACAGCGGCAGCGGGGTGATGAGGATCTCGCAGCCTTCGTTGAGGTTGGACCCCATCAGCGCCTTGCACTGCAGCATGTTGGCCACCAGGTTGCGGTGGGTCAGCATCGCGCCCTTGGCCACCCCGGTGGTGCCGCCGGTGTATTGCAGCACCGCCACGTCGCCGCTGGCAGGGTTGGCTTCCTGCACCGGCTGGCCATGGCCCTTGCTCAGCACGTCGTTGAACTTGACGGCCTGGGGCAGGTGATAGGCCGGCACCATCTTCTTCACGTACTTGACCACGCTGTTGATCAGCAGGCGCTTGAGCGGCGGCAGCAGGTCCGCCACTTCAGTGACGATCACGTGCTTGACGCCGGTCTTGGGCACCACGGTCTCTGCCAGATGGGCCATGTTGGCCAGGCAAACCAGGGCCTTGGCCCCGGAATCGTTGAACTGGTGTTCCATTTCCCGCGCGGTGTACAGCGGGTTGGTGTTGACCACGATCAGGCCGGCGCGGATCGCACCGAATACCGCGACCGGGTATTGCAGCAGGTTGGGCAGTTGCAGAGCGATTCGATCGCCGGGCTGCAAATCGGTATGCTGTTGCAGGTACGCGGCAAAGGCGCCCGACAATTCGTACAGCTCACCGTAGGTGATTGTCTTGCCGAGGTTGCTAAAGGCCGGTTTGTTAGCAAAACGTTGGCAGGACTGCTTCAACACCGCCTGAATATTCGGATACTCGTCAGGATTGATATCGGCAGCAATCCCAGCTGGGTACTTATCCTTCCAAAAGTCTTCGATCATGGAAGCCCACTCCTCAGCAACGCGAATTCATCACCGCATTTGATGCGATTTTTATTGGTGTGTGTTTTTTATTGGTGTCTTTTTGTTGGTGAGTCTGGCTGTTTACGTAGGCCGAGAAGTCACAAAGCGCGCCGAGAGTAGCAGCTTTGGAAAAGGCCGCCTAGGGCCAAAGAAAGCCTGAATAGTCACTTAATTGACTCAAGACATCTTAATGGTCATTTTTAGAGCAAAGATTCTATAACTACGAATCAGGCTCTAGCCCGGGGCTTTGCGCCCTGCAAACGAAGCGCGGGCAAGCTCGTTGTACCAACCGGCTTGCCCGCGCGCTCAAACAGCCAGGGATCAGGCGATGTCGCGCAATTCGCGACGCAGGATCTTGCCCACCGGAGTCATCGGCAGGGAATCACGCAGCACGATGTGCTTGGGCACTTTGTAACCGGTGAAGTTTTCCTTGCAGTAGGCCTTGAGCTCTTCGAGGCTGACGCCCGCTTCACGGGGAACCACAAACAGCTTCACCGCCTCCCCGGAACGTTCGTCCGGCACGCCGATCACGGCGCAGTTGGCGACCTTGGGATGGGCCATGACCACGTCTTCGATCTCGTTGGGGTACACGTTGAAGCCCGAGACGATGATCATGTCCTTCTTGCGATCGACGATACGCACGAAGCCGTCCGGATCGATCACCGCAATGTCTCCGGACTTGAACCAGCCTTCGGCATCCAGCACCTCGGCAGTCGCCTCGGGATTCTGCCAGTAGCCCTTCATGATCTGCGGCCCCTTGATGCACAGCTCGCCCCGCTCGCCCAGAGGCTGCTCGACACCCTGGTCATCGATGACTTTCAAGGTAGTGCCCGGCACCGGCAGGCCGACAGTGCCCAGGCGTGAACGATCGCCGTAAGGGTTGGTACAGGCCACCGGCGAGGTTTCGGTCAAGCCGTAGCCTTCGGTGATCCGGCAACCGGTGAGCTTCTGCCAGCGCTCCGCTGTGGCCTTGACCAGGGCCGTGCCGCCGGAGTTGGTCAGCTTGAGGTTGGAGAAATCCAGGTGCTTGAACTCCGGGTGATCCATCAGCGCGACGAACAGCGTGTTCAGGCCCAAGAGCGCCGAGAAGCGCCAGTTCTTCAATTCCTTGATGAACCCGCCGATGTCCCGCGGGTTGGTGATCAGCACGTTGTGGTTGCCGGTGACCATCATGCACATGCAGTTCGCGGTGAAGGCATAGATGTGGTACAGCGGCAGCGGCGCGATCATCACTTCCTGGCCTTCACGCCATTGGGTGTGACCGTCTGGCCCATGCTGCCCCAGGCAGGCGCGAGCCTGCTGCATGTTGGCCACCAGGTTGCCATGGGTCAGCATCGCGCCCTTGGCCAGACCGGTGGTGCCACCGGTGTACTGCAGCACCGCCACATCGTCCAGGGCCACTTGCAGCGGCTTGATCCCCTGGCCACGGCCCAGGCGCAGGGCGCTCTTGAAGGAGATGGCCTGGGGCAGGTGGTAGGCCGGGACCATCTTCTTGACCTTGTCCACCACCGTATTGACCAGCCAGCCCTTGGCCGTGGGCATCATGTCGCCCATCCGGGCCTCGATCAGGAACTGGATATCGGTGTCCGCCAGCACCTCCTGGACCTTCTGCCCGAAGACATTCAGGTAGACCAGGGCCCGGGCACCGGAGTCCTTGAACTGATGACGCATCTCACGGGAGGTGTACAGCGGGTTGGTGTTGACCACCACCAACCCGGCCCGCAAGGCACCGAATACCGCGATCGGGTACTGCAGGACGTTGGGCATCTGCACCGCGATCCGATCCCCCGGCGCCAGGTCGGTATGACTTTGCAGATAACCGGCAAAGGCCGCGCTGTAGCGTTCCAGCTCGGCGTAAGTAAGGGTGACTCCCATGTTGCTGAAGGCCGGGCGATCGGCAAATTTCTTGCAGGAACGCTCAAACACCTCGATCACCGACTTGAAGGCCCCCAGGTCGATTTCATTGGGGACGCCGGCGGGGCGCTTATCATTCCAGAAATCAGGCTGCATTATTCTTGTCCTCTTTTTGTACCTGAGCTGTCCGGGCCGCCACTGTAACGCTATCAGGGGCGGAGCTCCTGGGACGTTAGCAGCTCTGGCGATCCAGGCAAATATGCGCAAGTGTGTCATTAATTTTATGAATCTTGCTTCCAACAGGCGCGCGAATCAGACGCACAAGCGTCGATGCGCTATAAAGTGCAGCGTCTTCGCGCAAAGGAATCGCCATGACCCACGACACATTCTGGTTGACCACGAGCGATCAGCAGCGCCTCTTCGTCAACCGATGGCTGCCCGAGCCGCCGCTGCAGGCGGTGGTCTTGCTGTCCCATGGCATGGCCGAGCACAGTGGGCGCTATGGGCGCCAGGCCCAGGCCCTGTGCGCCGCAGGCTATGCCGTCTACGCTCCCGACCAGCGCGGCCACGGCAAGACGGCGGAACAGGGAGTGCTGGGGCACTACGCAGACCAGAACGGCTGGAGCAAGGTGGTCGGCGACCTGGCCAGCCTCAACCAGCACATCGGCCAGCAGCACCCCGGCACGCCCATCGTGCTGCTGGGCCACAGCATGGGCAGCTACATTGCCCAGGCCTACCTGCTGCACCACAGCGCCAGCCTCCACGGGGCGATTCTCAGCGGCTCGAATTTCCAGCCACTGGCCCTGTACCGCGCCGCCAGCCTGATTGCCCGTTTCGAGCGCTGGCGCCAGGGCGGCCAGGGGCGCAGCGCGCTGATCGAGTGGCTGTCCTTTGGCTCATTCAACAAAGCCTTCAAGCCCAACCGCACGGCCTTCGACTGGCTCAGCCGGGATCCGCAGGAGGTCGACAAATACGTCAATGACCCGCTATGCGGCTATCGCTGCACCAACCAACTGTGGATCGACCTGCTGGGCGGCCTGCAACAGATCAGCAAGATTTCCAACCTGAAGCAGATCGATCCGGGGCTGCCATTGCTGGTCATGGGCGGCGAATGTGATCCGGTGAGCGATGGCAAGCGTCTCAAGGATCTGGCCAGCGCCTTGCGCGAGGCCGGCAGCCAGTGCCTGCAGCTCAATATCTACCCGCAGGCACGGCATGAGCTGTTCAACGAAAGCAACCGTGACCAAGTGACCCACGACGTACTGGCCTGGCTCGAACAGGCGCTGCAACACCGCCGGCCGCCGCGGGCGGAGTGAAGCGCCAAAGGGTCAGTACGCTCCTTTACCTGCCAGAGGATTTCAGCACAATGACCCAGGTTACCAACACCCCTTACGACGCCCTGGAAGTCGGTCAGACCGCCCAGTACAGCAGGACCGTCGAGGAGCGTGACATCCAGCTGTTCGCCGCCATGTCCGGCGACCACAACCCGGTGCACCTGGATCCGGAGTTCGCCGCCACCACCATGTTCAAGGAGCGCATTGCCCACGGTATGTTCAGTGGCGCCCTGATCAGTGCCGCAGTGGCCTGCGAACTGCCCGGCCCGGGCACCATCTATATCGGCCAGCAGATGAGTTTCCAGAAGCCGGTAAAGATTGGCGACACCCTGACCGTGCGCCTGGAAATCCTCGAAAAACTGCCGAAATTCCGCGTGCGCATCGCCACCCGCGTGTTCAACCAGCGCGACGAGCTGGTGGTGGACGGCGAAGCCGAGATCCTCGCCCCGCGCAAGCAACAGACCGTGACCCTGCCGACCCTGCCGGCCATCACCATCGGTTGAATCCCCCGGGAGTAGGCTTGCCGGCGCTCGGGCCTTGCGCCTTGCAGCACCCTTGCTGGCCAGCCAGCTCCTACAGCCGACCGCCCTCCTCCACCTGAACGCTGGCGGTCATGCCGGCGCTCAGGTTGATGCCTTCGGGCACCTTGTCGAGCTTGATCCGAACCGGAATCCGCTGGGCCAGGCGCACCCAGTTGAAGGTCGGCTCGACTTCCGCCAACAGTTGCCCATCCGGCGTGGCGTTACGGTCGGTGATCCCGCGGCTGATACTTTCCACATGCCCCTGCAAGGCATCGCCAGCGCTCATCAGCCAGACCTTCACCGGGTCACCGACCTGGATCCGCGGCAGCTTGGTTTCCTCGAAATACGCCTGCACGTAGAAGGTCGAATCATCGATCAGCGCCATCACCGGCTGCCCGGCATTGACGTAGTTGCCCTCGGCCAGTCGCAGGTTGGTGATATGCCCGTCACGGGGGGCATGCACCTGGCTGCGGGCCAGGTTCAATTCGGCGACCTTGGCCTCGGCCTGGGCCTGGCGCAGTTCACCCCGGGCGATGCCGGCATTGATCTGGGCATTCTCCCGCAGCTCGGCGCTGATGGCCTGGGGCCCGAGGGCCGCACGGCGGCTGGCCTCGTGCTCACGCAGGCTCAATTGCTGCTGGCGGGTCTGCACCACCGCCTGGGCTTTTTCCACGGCAGCCTCGAAGCGCTCGCGGTCGATACTCAGCAACAAGTCACCGGCCTTGACCTGCTGGTTGTCCGCCACCTTGAGCTCGCGCACCCAGCCGGACACATCCGGGGCCACGATCACCACGTCGGCGCGAATCCGCGCGTCCCGGGTCCAGGGAGTCAGCATGTAGTACTGCCACAGGTGATAGCCGGCAAAGATCGCCACCGCCACCAGGCACAGGGTAAAAGCGACACGTACGGGTGTACGCATAATCAACTCCTCATAAAGGTCCGAGAACGACCGTGATCAGCGTCAGCACGCAGACGTACAGGGCACAATCGAACAGTGCCTCGTGCCAGATCCAGCGACCTAGCCCGGCAAAACGCACCAACACGCGCAAGACACCGGTGACAACCAGCGCCAGCACCACATAAATCAGGAACGGGCTGAGCAGCACCCCGCCCAACGACCACTCACGCAGCCCCATGACTTTCCTCCTGCTGCCGGCACCAACTGCGCCAGCTGTTTTGCAATTGCAGCACCGCACCCTGGGCCAGCTTCAGGGCATCACTGGCAGGCTGCTGCCCGAGGGATTCGAGCAAGGCGGCACTGGGCGCGACCAGGGCATCCTGGCGACTGCCCGCCGGGCCTTGTTCCAGGGTGCGCTGCAAGTGTTCGAAATACGCCCGCTGAGCCGCACTGACCGGAACTTGAGCCACCGCCAGGCTCAGGCGCAGGTGCATCAGCTCGTCACCGATATCCAGGCCCAGCAAACCATCGTCCCAACGGCTGCGGGCCGGCTCCGGCAGTTCCGGGTAATGTCGGGCCAATTGCAGCAGGCGATCGGCCATGCGTCCGCCAAACCAGCTTTCCGCCCCCCGCAGGTTGCGCCGGGTCAGGCGCACCAGGTCGCTCAAGGTCGCCGCCAGCAGGCGCCGGCCATGCCAGGCCGGGTTACGCAGGATCAGCAGGTGGAAGGCCAGCACCGCGGCGCCCACTCCCAGGACCATGGCCTGGGCATTGTTGAAGAAACTGGCAACATCGAAACTCATGCGGTTCATCGGTGAGATCAGCACGATGAAGTGCAGGCAGAACGAGGTCGCCGTGGCACCTATCTTCGGGTTGGCCATGCCCAGGGCACCGAGAAACAGCGGCACGCCCATGGCCATCGCGAGCATCCCAAAGCCGCTCCACTGGGGCAGCAGGATCTCTCCCACGAGGAATGCTGCCGGGATCGCCAGGAAGATCCCGCGCATGAAGCTCATGCCGATCTGCGCGCCATTCTCACGGCTGGCAAACAGGCTGCAGACCACGCAGGTCAGGAGCATCGCTCCCGAGGCCGCAGGCCAGGCGGTGGCCATCCAGAAACTGGCCACCGTCAGGAATGCCAGGGCGCTGCGGGCCCCGAACACCAGGGCCAACGACAGGTCACGGTGGGGGGTCAGGGTCGCCGGCTGCTCCAGCGGTGCCCGCCCCTGTTGCACCGCATCCAGGGCCTGGGTCGCCGCCAGAGCGGTGTCCAGCAACAAGGCAAATCGCGCCAGGCAAAAACCTTGCGCCGGGCTGATCGACGGATCGCGGGACGCCTGCAGCAGACGCGAGCGCAGCGCCTGCAGGCCAGAGCCCTCGGCGGCGGCCAGGGTTTCCTGTACCTCCGCCATCCAGCCCTGCAGCTGCCGGGCCTCATCGGCGTCCAGTTGCTTCCACTGGCGCCGTACCGAACGGGAGATCCGCAACAGCATCAGCAGTTTCTGGCTCAGGCCACTGATGGCCCGGGCCCGCTGCCGGCCCGACGGCCCCTCAAACCAGGCATGTTCACGCTGGGAATCCACGGCGACGATGCGTCCGAGTATCTCCAGCAGCCCCTTGCGTGCCAGGGCATCGCCGGCTAGGGTTGCGCGGGCTGCCTGCATCCCGCTTTGCCAGGCAGCACGGGCCTGATCGGCCAGCTGGCGCTCGACCCGCATCGGCCAGATCAGCGCGCTGCTGGCGGTGGCGCAAATGATCCCCAGGGAGATTTCCGTGCAACGCGCCACCGCCTGGTCGAATACCCCCAGGGGATGGCTGATGGCGGGCAAGGCAATGATCGCCACGGTGTAGCCGGCCAGCACGAAGGAATAGGACCAGGCGCTGCGCAGCAAGGTGGAACTGGCGGTGCACACCCCCAGCCACAACGCCAGGGCCAGCAGGAACAACCAGGGCGTCTGGGCGAACAGCCCCATGAACAGCACCGACATGATGGTCCCGATCAGCGTCCCCAGCAGCCGCGCCAGGCCCTTTTGCAGCACCATCCCGGAAAGCGGCTGGGCGACGATGAACGCCGTCATCAGTGCCCAGGCAGGCTGCTCCAGCCCCCAGCGCAATGCCAGCCACAATGCCAGACCACCGCCGAGCAGGGTCTTGATCGCGAATTGCAGCGCGGAGCGATTGGGAGCAAGCAAAGCCTGCAGGGTTATAGGCACGGACTGAGACTCTTGAAGGGACGAATTAACGATAGTCGCGATGGCCACGGGCGGGCACAGGCTAATTATTAGCTAGCTAACTAAATGTCGTCCAGCACTAAATCGCGGCCATAAAAAAACGCCAGACTGGCTGGCGTTTTTGACAGGCTCTAGTCGTTACGAACGAGCACGAGCCTGGTTACGCAGGGCTTTCACCTGGTCGTGATTGCGTTGCACACCATGGTACTGGCGCTCTACCACATCACGGATGCCCACCAGGTTGTGCTTGTTGATTTTCTCCAGGGCCTCTTTATAAGCCTTGAGTGCATGGTCCTCGCCACGCTCGGCTTCGTTGAGCACCGCCTCCTCGTCCTTGCCGGTCACCAGCGACTTGAGGTCGACCCAGCGACGGTGCAGATCGCCGCTGACGCTGGTGGAGGTCTCTGGATCACCGCCCATGGAACGTACCACCGACTGCAGTTCGGCCGCGGCAGTGGCGCAATCGGTGGAGCGCTTGATGAACAGCGCCTTGAGCTCAGGATGCTTGATGTCTTCGGCACAGGTCTTGAACCCTTCCTGGCCGTCCTTGCTGGTCTCGATCAGGCTGTTGAGTACCGAAATCGCTTCTTTATTCAAGTCAGTCATTTTCTGGTTCCTTGCGGGTTGCGAGAGTTGAGTTAACTGTTGCACCCGCCATGCCAGACCTGAAATTTTAAAATATTACTTATTTTTCAATAACTTAAAAATTAATGAACCATCTGTATCCGCGTTATTTGCATGATCTGTCATTTGGCCTGCATGCAGAATGCCTGTATTTTCCAGGACGTTCGAATCACACCACGGCGATCGCCATGACTCCTGAAACACTTGAACTGCTGATCACCCGGGAAATGCCCTTCGGCAAGTACAAGGGCCGCATCCTCGCCGACCTGCCCGGGCCCTACCTGAACTGGTTCGCTCGCGAGGGCTTCCCCAAGGGCGAGCTCGGCGGCCTGCTGGCCCTGATGCAGGAGATCGACCACAACGGCCTGTCCGACCTGCTCGACCCGCTGCGCGCCAAGCACGGCAAACCCAAACCCCGCCACTAATAAAGAGCTCCGCCATGCCAAGGACAGCCGCAACACTCGCCCGTGATGAAGAGCACTGGCACGGCATCGCCCGGCAATTCGAGATCGAGCCCGGGCCGATCAACCTGGAAAATGGCTACTTCGGGCGCATGACCCGCAAGGTGCTGGAGGCCTATCAACACAACCTCCAGTGGGTCAACCGCAGCAACTCGGTGCATGTGCGCCAGCGCTTCGAACAGACCGAGGCGCTGCAGATCCGCCGACAACTGGCCGAGCTGCTGGAGGCACCGGAGAATGCCGTAGCCCTCACCCGCTGTGCCTCCGACGCCCTGCAATCCCTGATCCGCAACTACAACCGGTTGCAGCCGGGGGACCAGGTGCTGCTCAGCGACCTGGAATACGACACGGTAAAAAGCGCCATGCGCTGGCTGGCGCGTCAGCGTGGGGTCGAGGTGATAGAAATCCAGCACCTGCACCCCGCCAGTTTTGACAGCCTTGTCGACACCTATAAAACGGCTTTGCAGCGTCACCCGCGAATCAGGCTGATGCCCCTGACCCATGTCACCCACCGCAGCGGCCTGGTGATGCCGGTCCAGGCGATCGCCGCAGTGGCCAGGGAGTTCGGGGTCGATATCATTCTCGACGGTGCCCACGCCCTGGGCCAGATCGACTTCGACCTGCCGCAACTGGGCATCGCCTTTGCCGGGTTCAACCTGCACAAGTGGATAGGCGCGCCCCTGAGCCTGGGCTTTCTCTATATCCACCCGGACCGCCTGCACGACATTGACCCGGACATGGGCGAATTCCACTTCCCGGCCGACGATATCCGCGCCCGCACGCCCTACAGCACGCCCAACATTCCCGCGCTGATGACCTTGCCCCAGGTGTTTGAAGAGCACCGCGCCATGGGCGGCTCGGCGGCCAAGGGCGCGCGCCTGAACTACCTGCGGGAAACCTGGACCGAGGCCGTGCGCGAGATCCCCGGGATCGAGGTCATGACCCCGCAGGACCCACGCCTGTGCTGCGCCATCAGTGCCTTGCGCTTCACTCGGCACCCGGATCAACAAGCCCTGGTGGATCGTCTGCTGCGGGACTACAACCTGTTCACCGTGGCCCGCAACGGCGCCGGCTTCGGCCCCTGCATCCGCATTACGCCTGGGCTGGCAACGCCCCTTGGGCACATGCAACTACTGGTCGAGGCCCTGACCGAACTGGCGAGCCAGTAGAGACCGCGCCCTGTCGCCGCGCCCCAAAACGGCGGCGACAGGACGCCTGCCCGGGCCAGCAGGATCCATCGGCACTTTCTCCAGGCAAAAAAAAACGGTGCACCGACCAAGCGCACCGTAAAGCCGTAGAACACACCAACGAATCGGGTAAAACCTTCAGTCCAGCAGGGCCAGGGCCTCTGCCGTGCACTCTTGAATCCGTGCCCAGTCGCCGTTCCTGACCCATTCCGGATCCAGCATCCAGCTACCGCCCACGCACATCACATTCTTCAAGGCCATGTAGCTCTTGATATTGGCCGGGCCAACACCGCCAGTCGGGCAGAACTTCACCTCGCCGAACGGACCGCCCAAGGCCTTGATCGCCGCCACACCGCCACTGACTTCCGCCGGGAACAGCTTGAAGCGACGATACCCCAGGGCATAGCCCTCCATGATTCCCGAGGCATTGCTGATCCCCGGCAACAGCGGGATCGGGCTGGCTACGCTGGCTTGCAGCAGGTCACGGGTGATCCCCGGGGTGACGATGAACTGCGAACCTGCCGCTTCTGCCGCCAACAGCATCTGCGGGTCGAGCACGGTGCCGGCACCGGTCAGCAGTTCCGGACGCTGCTCGCGCAGGATCTGGATGGCCTTGAGGCCAAACTGCGAACGCAAGGTCACTTCCAGGGCCGTCAGGCCGCCGGCCGCCAGGGCGTCCGCCAGGGGCAGCACGTCCTGTTCACGGGCAATGGTGATCACCGGCAGGATCCGCGCCTTGGCGCAGAGGCTGTCGATCAGGGCAACTTTGTCCGCCATGGAAACGGTCGGGGCGAGGTTTGTCATAGCGGCTGATCCTTGGCTCATGGGCACCAGTAAATCTCTAACGGGGGTTGCAGGAAGGCGCGAATCGGCATTTCGGCGACAATGTCACCCGCCAGTGCCGCACTCAGGGTGGTCAGCTTGGACTGACCGGAAATCGACAACAGGCTATGGCGGGCCGATGCCAGCAAGGCCCGGCTCATGCTCAGGCGCTGGTGCGGCACGCTCGGCGCCAGCATTGGCCAGCAACGGCGACTGCCGTCGAGCTTGAGCGCCTCGGCCAGGTTCGGGCTGTTGGGAAATAGCGAGGCGGTGTGCCCGTCATCGCCCATGCCCAGCACCAGCACATCGATGCCCGGCAACTCGCCGAGCAACCGGTCGGCCTGCAGCGCAGCCTCTTCAAGGCTCGCCGCAGCACTGTAGAGGCTGAGAAAGCGCGCCTTGGCCACGGGCCCCTGAAGCAGGTAGCGCTTGAGCAGGCCGGCATTGCTGTCGGCGTGTTCCACCGGCACCCAACGCTCGTCCGCCAGGGTGATCAGCACCTTGGACCAGTCCACAGGCTGTTGCACCAGCGCCTGGAAGAACGCCACCGGGCTGCGCCCGCCGGAAACCACCAGGGTCGCAGTACCCCGCGCGGCAATGGCCTCGCGCAGCAACTCGGCGACCTTCACGGCCTGCCCCTCGGCCAACAGCGCCGGATTGCGAAATTCATGGGCGCGCACGCCCGCTGGCAGTTGCAAATCAGATATCGCCATACCAAGACCTCCCATCCCGCGCGATCAGTGCGATGGAGCTCATCGGCCCCCATGACCCGGCCGCATACGGCTTGGGCGCGTCACCGGATTTCTTCCACCCGGCGATCAACTGGTCACACCACTTCCACGCGGCTTCGATTTCATCTTTGCGGACAAACAGGTTCTGGTTGCCGCGCATCACTTCCAGCAACAAGCGCTCGTAGGCGTCGGGGATCCGCGCACTGCGATAGGTATCGGAAAAATTCAGCTGCAGCGGACCGCTGCGCAGCTGCATGCCCTTGTCCAGGCCTTGCTCCTTGGTCATCACCCGCAGGGAAATGCCTTCGTCCGGCTGCAGGCGGATGATCAGCTTGTTGCTGATCTGCAGGCGCTGCTCGGGGGCGAAGATATAGTGCGACGGCTCCTTGAAGTGGATGACGATCTGCGACAGTTTCTGCGGCATGCGCTTGCCGGTGCGCAGGTAGAACGGCACCCCGGCCCAACGCCAGTTGCGAATGTCGGCACGCAGGGCGACGAAGGTTTCGGTGTCGCTCTGGGTGTTGGAGTTTTCCTCCTCCAGGTAGCCCGGCACCGTCTGGCCTTCGCTGTGCCCGGCGATGTACTGGCCGCGCACCACCTGGGTGGTCAGGCCTTCCGGGCTGATGGGCGCCAGGGCCTTGAGCACCTTGACCTTCTCGTCACGGATGCTGTCGGCCGAAAGGTCGGCAGGCGGGTCCATGGCAATCAGGCAGAGCAGTTGCAGCAGGTGATTCTGGATCATGTCTCGCAGTTGGCCGGCCTTGTCGAAATAGCCCCAGCGACCTTCGATACCCACCTTCTCGGCCACGGTGATTTCCACGTGGGAGATGTAGTTCTGGTTCCACTGGGTTTCGAACAGGCTGTTGGCGAAACGCAGGGCAATCAGGTTCTGCACCGTTTCCTTGCCCAGGTAGTGGTCGATCCGGTAGATGCGGTTTTCCGGGAAGAACTGCGCCACCGCGTCGTTGACCTTGCGCGAGGAGTCCAGGTCCGAACCGATGGGTTTTTCCAGGACCACGCGACTGTGCTGGTTGAGCCCGACCCTGGACAGGTTCTCGCAGATCGCGCCGTAGACTGCCGCCGGGGTAGCGAAGTAGGCAATCAGCCGTTGCTCGCTGCCGGCGCGCTCGGCCAGGGCGATGTAGTCCTCGGCCTTGAGAAAATCCACGTGCAGGTAGCTCAGGCGAGCAAGGAAGGTCCGCAGGACCTCGGCATCGATGTCCTTGTCGCCGACGTACTTGCGCAGCTCGGCTTCGATATTGGCCAGGTGCTCCTGCTCGCTGCCCGGCTCACGAGCCAGGGCAAGGATCCGCGTGTCGTCATGCAGCAAGCCGGCGGCATCGAGTTGGTACAAGGCAGGAAACAGCTTACGCAGCGCCAGATCGCCCAGCGCGCCGAACAAGGCAAAGGTGCAGGGTTCAACCGTAATCGAAGGCATGATGTTTGTTCTTTTATCAAGTTAAGCTACAAATACCTTTTTTCAAGGCATCACTCAAGGAAAAATGTAGTAATAAACACAACATTTTTACAAAATACAGATTCCAGGTGGTGGTCGATCCGGGCCATCAGTAGGATAGGCCACCTCTCAACTTCGCATTGCAGGCACGGTACCGACCCGGCACGCAGCGCAATCACCGCAAGCTTGGAAGGCAGCAACTGACGCTCCAGCGTCCTCTGCCCTTCCCGCCCGGCTGAATTGCCCGCCTCCCGCTTCTGCCCTCAACGCCTGTCTAGCCGATCTAGGAAACCTGAATGGACCGAGTGCGAAATCTTCTGGAGCAGATCCAGAACCGCCTTGAAGAACTGAACAAGGCGGAACGTAAAGTCGCCGAAGTCATCCTGCTCAACCCGCAGCAGGCGACTCGCTTCAGCATCGCTGCCCTGGCCCAGGCCGCCTCGGTCAGCGAGCCGACGGTGAATCGCTTCTGCCGCTCCTTTGGCGTCAGCGGCTACCCGGAACTCAAGCTGCAACTGGCCCAGAGCCTGGCCAGTGGCGCGGCCTATGTCAGCCGCGCAGTGGAAGCCGACGACAACCCCGAAGCCTACACGCAAAAGATCTTCGGCAGCGCCATCGCCTCCCTCGACAGCGCCTGCCAGGCCCTGGACCCGAACCTGATCAGCAAGGCCGTTGACCTGTTGATCCAGGCGCGGCAGATCCACTTCTTCGGCCTCGGCGCCTCGGCCCCGGTGGCCATGGATGCGTTGCACAAGTTTTTCCGCTTCAACCTGGCCGTGACCGCCCATGCCGACGTGCTGATGCAGCGCATGATTGCCTCGGTGGCCCACACCGGCGAATTGTTCGTGATCATTTCCTACACCGGCCGTACCCGCGAACTGGTGGAGGTGGCGCGCATTGCCCGGGAAAACGGCGCTTCAGTGCTGGGGCTGACCGCAGAAAACTCGCCCCTGGCCAAGGCCAGCACCTTGAGCCTGAACATCCCGCTGCCGGAAGACACCGACATCTACATGCCGATGACCTCGCGGATCATCCAGCTCACGGTGCTCGACGTGCTGGCCACCGGCATGACCCTGCGCCGCGGCGTGGATTTCCAGCCACACCTGCGCAAGATCAAGGAAAGCCTCAATGCCAGCCGTTATCCGGTGGGCGACGAGTTCAACTGAACCAGCCAGCGCCATCGGCAGCCGACCGGGCGGCACAGCAACCTAGCCTGCCGCCCGCGCCTGCAAGCTCAGGTGGGCCTGTTGACCCGGTGCCAGGCACAGGCTGTCGGTGCCCCCGGCAGCCGCTTCGACACAGACGAAGCGCGACACCTCGTTCCAGCTCACCCCCAGCAAAGGCCGGGTGCCCGGGTGCCAGACCACGGTATCCGCATCCTCCCCGGTATCGATGCACAGCTCGCGCTGCCAGGCGTGGTCCTTGAGCTGCAATTCCCCTTCGTGCTGAAACACCCGCTGGCAGCCACCCTGCACCCGCAACTCGCCCTTCTGCTCGCAGGCCTGGCGGTTCAACTGGTCGTAACCTTGAGCGCCGTCGAGCCCAGACAGCGCTACCTCACCCACGTCGCCAATACGCCAATAGGCGTGCAAAGCCTGGCTCAACTGGCAGGGTTCGCTGTCCTGATGCTCGGTGCTCAGGCGCAGATCCATGCCCTGGCCCAGGTGCGCATGCAGCTCGACCTGCCAGTCGCACAACTCTAATTGCCAGTGCAAGCGCACACCGTCCGGATCATTGCTGCTGTCCAGCAGTTTCCAGTCCAGCAGGCGTGCCCAGCCATGGGAGGGCCAGGCGTTTTCGCTCGGGTGTCGGCCATACCAGGGCCAGCACACCGGCACCCCACCACGGATCGCCCCCACCTGCGGCCACTTCGAGGCACACCACAACCACGGCTTCTGCCCGGTCGGCTGAAAGTGCAGCAACTGCGCGCCCTGGCGACTGAATACCGCCTGGCACAGCGGATGGTCGATCACCAGCACGTCGCGCATCTGGTAGCGCTCCCATGCAAACACCGGGCGCTCGCGCAGGGATTTGAAAAAGCGTTGTAGCGGATGCTCATGCATGTGCCGCGGTCCTGAAAATCATGGGGTACCCATGCACGTTAGTGTCGGCTGACACCGGCCTGGTCCGGCGCGTCCCAAAAAAAAGCGGACAGCCAGGGCCATCCGCAATATGCGCACAGAGAAAGGAGCTTATCGCAACAACGTTAGAACACCGACTGAATTTTCAAGCCGGCCACCAGGGCGTTGTCGACCTGGTCCACGCCACCGGGATGGGTGATGTATTGCAGGTTGGGCCGTACCGTCAGCCAGTTGGTGACGTGGAAGCCGTAGTTGATCTCATAGTTGTATTCGGTGTCGCGCAAAGGCATGTACAGCGGGTTGTCGTAGTTGCTGATGCCGTTGTCCTCGTTGATCAGCTGGGCGTTCTTGCGCACATCGTCGTTGACGTGGATCCGAGCAAAGCCGATGCCGACGTCATCTTTCGGACGCGCATCGAACGGCCCCTTGTACACGAACATCAGCGACTGGTAGTTGTCGACGACGTTGGTGTCCTTGTCGTGGAAGGTGGCGTTGGCGGCGATGTTCAGGCCCCGGGAAGCATCACCGTTGTGGGTGGTGAGTTGCTGCTGCCCGACGAACCAGTAACCGTGCTTGCTGTTGTGCACGCGATAGGCGTCGCCGGTGTCCGCGGCATCCTGACCATTGACGTCCTTGCGCACATCATTGGCATCGGCCGTGCTCTTGTAGTAACCGACGCGGTACTCGCCCGGCAGGCTATTGAGCTTGGGCGACCAGACCAGTTCCACCGGCAATACGGTGCCCTTGGTACCACTGCCGCTGAGCTTGAAGCCGTTGCCGTGCTCCAGTTGCGACGGGTTCTGGTTGTAGGCGCCGATCTGCGCATACAGCTCAGGGGTGATGTGGTACTTGATGCGCAGCGCCGCCTGGCTGACCGGCCAGTTGTACCAGATGCCGGTGGCCCAGTTGCCCACCTGGGAGCCGCAGAACGCCAGGTTCTGGAAGTCGCAGGGGAAGGTGTTGAAGTCTTCGCCTTCGCCGAAGTAGCCGGCCTTGACGTCCAGCTTGCCGTCGAGGAACTGATGCTGGATCCACAATTGGGTCAGGCGGACCATATGCCCACGGCCATAGACTTCCTGGGAGGAACTCAAGGTGCCGGCACGCGGGTCGCCGATACGGTCGTTGGAGATGTTCTGGCCGTTACGGTTGGTCAGTTGGACCTTGGCCTGGGTGTTGTCCCAGCCCAGCAGTTTCTGCAGGTCGAACGCCACGCCGAGACCGAACTGGTCGCTGTAGCGCCCGGTCTTGTCGTCGTTGTAGCCGCCGTGGAGGTTGGCGCCCATTTCACCGACGTAGTCGGCCTTGATGTCGATGCCCTGCTCGATCAGCTTGGTGCGCTCGCCGCCCCAGTCGCCGGTCATCCACTTCGACTCGGAACTGAAGGCATCGTCAGCGTGGGCGCCACCGGCCAGGGTCATCGCCGCAATCGCTGATAACTGGCAGATCAAGCGTGCGTTGGTGCTCTTGTTTTTCATCCCTACATCCTCGTCTTTATTGTTATTAACGATTTGCCTAACGCGGTTTACAGCCGTTGCGACGGATGACAGGCCATCCGCCACGGATTCAGCGCCCCTTGAACTGCGCCACGTTGCCGCTGCGTGCCTCAGACGCCGGCAGGCCGGCCTTCCCCAGGCGCTCGCCGCTCTGGGCGTCGAACAGCAGGACCCGGGCCGGATCGAACTGCAGTGTCAGGGTTTCCCCCGCCTCCGGGGCCTGGTCCGGCGCCAGGCGACAGCAGACCTTGGTGCCATTGAGGGTGACGAACACCAGGGTGTCGGGACCGGTGGGCTCGATCACCTGGACCTCGGCACGAATGCTCGGCAGGCCATTGGCTTCGGCCGAAGCCAGGGAGATTTGTTCCGGACGAATACCGAGGATCACCTCGCGATCCTCGAGGCCGGCGTCCTGCATGCCCATGGGCAGCTCGCAACGAGCCTGGCCGCTGTCCAGCAGGGCCAGCAAGCGGCCATCCTTGCGTTGCAGGCGCAGGGGGATGAAGTTCATCGGCGGCGAACCGATGAAGCTCGCCACGAACAGGTTGGCCGGGTCGTTGTAGATCTGCTTCGGGGTGCCGAACTGCTGGATGATCCCGTCCTTCATCACCGCCACCTTGTCCCCCAGGGTCATGGCTTCGATCTGGTCGTGGGTGACGTAGACCGTGGTGGTCTTCAGGCGCTGGTGCATCAGCTTCATTTCCGTGCGCATCTCCACCCGCAGCTTGGCGTCGAGGTTGGACAGCGGCTCGTCGAACAGGTAGATCTTCGGCCGCCGCGCCAGGGCCCGGCCCATGGCCACCCGCTGCTGCTGGCCGCCGGACAGCTGGCCCGGCTTGCGCCCCAGCAGGTGCTCGATCTGCAGCAGCTTGGCCACCCGCGCCACTTCCGCATCGATGTCGGCAGTGGGCATCTTGCGGATCTTCAGGCCGAAGGCGATGTTGTCGCGCACGCTCATGGTCGGGTACAGCGCGTAGGACTGGAACACCATGGCGATGTCGCGGTCCTTGGGGCTCATGCCGCTGATGTCGGCGTCGTCCACCAGGATCGCCCCGCCACTGATGTTCTCAAGGCCGGCGATGCAGTTCATCAGGGTCGACTTGCCGCACCCGGACGGGCCGACGAGGATCAGGAACTCACCGTCGTCGATCTTCAGCTCGATGTTCTTCAGGGTGTCCGGCAGGCCGGCACCGTAGGTCTTGTTGACGTTGCGTAATTCGAGAGTTGCCATGCCTTACCCCTTGACCGCGCCGGACGTCAGCCCGCGCAGGAAATACTTGCCGGCGAAGATGTAGACCAGCAGTGTCGGCAGCCCGGCGATCATCGCCGCTGCCATATCAACGTTGTATTCCTTGGCCCCGGTGCTGGTGTTGACCAGGTTGTTCAGGGCCACGGTGATCGGTTGCGCGTCGCCACTGGCGAACACCACGCCGAAGAGGAAATCGTTCCAGATCTGGGTGAACTGCCAGATCAGGCAGACCATGATGATCGGCACCGACATCGGCAGCAGGATCTTGCCGAAGATGGTGAAGAACCCAGCGCCGTCCAGCCGCGCCGCCTTGACCAGGGCATCCGGCACACTCACGTAGTAGTTGCGGAAAAACAGCGTGGTAAAGGCCAGGCCGTAGACCACGTGCACCAGCACCAGGCCGGTGGTGGTATTGGCCAGGCCGAACTTGCCGAGGGTGAAGGACGCCGGCAGCAGCACGGTCTGGAACGGCAGGAAGCAGCCGAACAGCAGCAGGCCGAAGAACAGCTGGGAGCCGCGAAAGCGCCACATCGACAGCACGTAGCCGTTCATCGCGCCAATGAAGGTGGAGATCAGCACCGCCGGCACGGTGATCTTCACCGAGTTCCAGAAGTAGCCGCCCACGGTGTCCCAGGCCTTGATCCAGCCGATGCCGTCCACCACCTGGGGCCAGCTCAGCAGGTTGCCGGTGCGGATATCCTCCGGGGTCTTGAAGCTGGTGAGCAGCATCACCACCAGAGGGATCAGGTACACCGCCGCGGCCAGCAGCAGCGTGGCGTAGATCGCGACCCGGCTGATATTCAGCCGCGGCTTGAGCAGCGAATCAGTCATGACGTTTGCCTCGCAGCTCGGAATACAGGTACGGCACCAGGATGGTCAGCACGGCGCCCAGCATCAGCATGGCGCTGGCCGAACCTATGCCCATCTGGCCACGGCTGAAGGTGAAGGAATACATGAACATCGCCGGCAGGTCGGAGGAGTAGCCGGGGCCCCCCGCGGTCATCGCCGCCACCAGGTCGAAACTCTTGATGGCGATGTGCGCCAGGATCATGAAGGCGCTGAAGAACACCGGACGCAGGCTCGGCAAGACGATCTTCAGGTAGATGGTCGGCAGGCTGGCGCCGTCCACCTGGGCGGCGCGGATGATCGACTGATCGACACCGCGCAACCCGGCGAGGAACATCGCCATGACAAAACCCGAGGCCTGCCACACGGCGGCAATCACCAGGCAGTAGACCACCCGATCCTGATCCACCAGCCAGTCCAGGCGGAACCCTTCCCAGCCCCAGTCACGGAGCATCTTGTCCAGGCCCAGCCCTGGGTTGAGCAGCCATTTCCAGGCGGTGCCGGTGACGATCATCGACAGGGCCATGGGGTACAGGTAAACGGTGCGGATGAAGCCTTCCTTGCGGATGCGCTGGTCCAGCAGCACCGCCAGGAATACCCCCAGTACCAGGCTGATGCCGATGAACATGCCGCCGAAGAGCGCAAGGTTCTTGCTCGCCACCCACCAGCGGTCGTTGTCCATCAGGCGCAGGTATTGCTGCAGGCCGACCCACTTGTAGCTCGGCATGAAGCTGGAATTGGTGAAGGACAGAATGAACGTCCAGATGATGTAGCCATAGAACCCCACCAGCACGATCACCATGCTTGGCGCCAGCACCAGCTTGGGCAGCCAGCGCTGCAGTGCATCTAACGGCGAGGCTTTGCTGAAAACCGCCACAGAGCTCATCGGAATAACCCAGTTGAAGAAATGGAACCTCGGCCTGTAGGAGCCGGCTTGCCGGCGAACGACACGACATGCTGTGCCGGGCACAGCGCTGCGCCGGCAAGCCGGCTCCTACACAGGGAGAGGTGACAAGGGGCCGCAGGCGAACCTGCGGCGCCGGACCTTACTGCGCGGCCTTGACCGCCGAAGCCAGTTGCGCACTGGCCTTGGCCGGGTCCGCATCCTTGTCGTTCATGAAGTTGGTCACCACGTCGAAGATCGCGCCCTGCACCGCCAGGGAGGTGGCCATGTTGTGCGCCATGCTCGGCTGCAGGCCACCGGTCTTCTCGTCCGCCAGGAAGTCCTTGGCCGCCGCCTGGGCACAGGAGTCGAAACCCTCGGCGCTCATGTCGTTGAGCATGTCGGTACGCACCGGGATCGAACCCTTGTTGATGCTGAAGACCTTCTGGAAGTCCTTGCCCAGGGCGACCTTGGCCAGGTCCTGCTGCGCGGCGATGTCACCCTTGCGGTCGGCCTTGAGCTTGAACACCGCCAGGGAGTCGATGTTGTAGGTGAAGGCCTTGTCGGTGCCCGGGAACGGCACGCACTGGTAGTCCTTGCCGGCGACTTTCTTCGCCGCGGTCCACTCGCTCTTGGCCCAGTCGCCCATCATCTGCATGCCGGCCTTGCCATTGATCACATCAGCAGCGGCAATGTTCCAGTCGCGCCCGGCACGGTTGGGGTCCATGTAGCCGGTGAGTTTCTTCAGCTCAGTGAAGGCCTTGGTCATTTGCGCGCCGGAAAGGGTTTTCTGGTCCAGGTCCACCAGGGCTTTCTTGTAGCCTTCGGCGCCCATTACCGACAGCACCACGTCTTCGAACACAGTGCTGTCCTGCCACGGCTGGCCGCCGTGGGCCAGGGCGATGAAGCCCGCGGCCTTGAGCTTGTCGCCAGCGGCATAGAATTCTTCGAGGGTGGTCGGGGCCTTGTCGATCCCGGCCTTCTTGAACACCGCGGGGTTGATCCACAGCCAGTTGACCCGGTGGATGTTCACCGGCACGGCCACGTAGTCACCTTCATATTTGACGGTGTTGGCCACCTTGGGCGAGAGCAGGCTGTCCCAGTTCTCGGCCTTGGCCACGTCCTTGAGGGTGTCGGTGCTGAGCAGGCCGGTGCTGCCCCATTCCTGGATGTCCGGTCCCTTGATCTGCGCGACACCAGGCGGGTTGCCGGCCACCGCGCGGCTTTTCAGCACGGTCATCGCGGTGGAGCCGCCACCGCCGGCCACGGCGCCGTCTTTCCAGGTGAAACCGTCTTTTTCCACCTGGGCCTTGAGCACATCGACCGCGGCCTTTTCGCCACCCGACGTCCACCAGTGAACAACCTCCACCGAACCTTTGGAGTCGGCGGCGAGGGCACTCAGGGGAAACAGAGAGGCAAGGGAAATGACCGTGGCGAGGCGAGAAATCGCATTCATTTGAAGTACCTTTCTTGTTGTTATGCATGCAAGTCTGGTGCTTGCGCTGCAAACGAGTCTAAACAGCCTAGTCGAACCTTCAGGTAACGAAGCGACGGTGAAATGTCACCACATGGTTACACAACCCCCGGAACAGACACCTGGGCCAGGGCCGAAGCCATGCTCGGGGCCAGCGGCAGGCGCGGAATCAGCACGGCTTGCCAGGCGTGATAGAGGTCCGGCTTGCCCCCCCAGATCTCGGCACTGGGAGCATTGTCCTGTCCCAGTTCGTGGTGCCAGCTGCCGTGCTGGCGATCGATGAAGTGCGCCTCGCAAAACTCCCAGAAGCGCCGGTACCAGGTTTCGTAGTGCGCTTCGCCAGTACGCTTGAGCAAGGCGCTGGCCGCGGCGCTGGCTTCGGCATGGGTCCAGTGCAGGCGCTGGCGGACCACTGGCCGGTTGTCCCAGTCCAGGGTGTAGACAATGCCCGGAGCGCCGTCCACGTTCCAGCCGTTGCGGCAGTTGCTCTGGAACAGTCGCTGGGCATCCAGCGCCAGCCAGCCGGGAGTCAGCATGCCGGCCTGGCCCCGGGAAGCTTCCAGGTGCAACAGCAGCCGCGCCCACTCGAAACCGTGTCCCGGGGTGGTGCCGAAGGGGCGAAAGCCGTCGGCGGGAAAGGCCCGGTTGTACTCGCGAAGGGGTTGCCAGGCCAAGTCGAAATGCTCGACCACCATGAAGTCGTTGTCGGCGGCGTGGATGTGGATCACCCGCTCGACGATGCGCAGGGCGCGGTTGAGCCAGCGCGGGTCCTGGGTGACATCGGCCAGGGCCAGGAAGGCCTCGGTGGCGTGCATGTTGCTGTTGGCCCCGCGATAGGCCTCCTGCTCGCTCCAGTCGCGGTTGAAGGACTCGGCCATGGCGCCCTCCTCTTCGCGCCAGAAATGTGCATCGATGATACGGATGGCCTCCGCCAGCAAGGCCTCGGCGCCGGGACGTCGAGCGACCACGGCGGAGCTCGCGGCCAGGGCGACAAAGGCATGCAGGTAGGCGGCCTTGCCGTCGTTGCCATCGGCCTGCCCGGCCACCGCGAACCAGCCACCGTGCTCGGCGTCGCGCAGGGGGCCGGCCAGGGCCGCGATGCCATGATCCACCAGCCCGGCATAACCCGGCAGGCCCTGGATATGGGCCATGGCGAAGCTGTGGGTCATGCGGGCGGTGTTCATGGTTTCAGCGTGCGCATCGGCCGCCAGCCGTCCTTGAGCGTCCAGGTTGCCGAAACCCTCGGCGAGCCGCGAAGCCTTGGCGAAATCCAGCAGTCGCAGGCCTTCGGCGGCCAGCCAGGCATGATGGGCGGGAGTGTTCAGCCAACTGCTGAAGGGCTGGGGAAAAGAGCTCATGGGCGACCCGTTGTTTTTTTTATCGAAGGTTTGAGTCTAATCAAGCGGCCGGCAACCGCAGGTAACGAAGGACCAGCACAATGTCACTGACCGGTGACATTTCACCCCACCGTAGCAGCCGGCTGGCCGGCGAAGAGGCCCTTGGGTCCTGTGCTGCCCTGGAAGACGCATTCGCCGGCAAGCCAGCTCCTACACAAGCCAGCTCCTACGCAAGTCAGCGCCGGTCGTTCAATCGAAGGTCCGGGGCAGGTACAGGGTCACTCGCAGGCCGCCTTCGCGCAGGTTCTGCAGGCTGACTTCACCGCCATGGCTATGGGCAATGTTGCGGGCGATGCCCAGGCCCAGGCCATAGCCCTGCTGCTGCCCGGCCAGGCGGAAATGCGGCTCGAACACCTGTTCCAGTCGCTGCTCCGGCACTCCGGGGCCTTCGTCGTCCACATGCAGGACAAAACCGTTGTCATCATCCTCGATGTGCAAGTGAGCGTTCTGTCCGTACTTGAGGGCATTGTCGATCAGGTTGCCCATGCAGCGCTTGAGCGCCAGGGGCTTGCCCGGGTAGCTGACCAGGGCCTGCCCCTGCTGGGTCACCCGGCCGTTGCCGTTGGGTGCCAGGTAGGGCTCCACCAGGCAATGCAGCACATGGTTCAGGTCCACCGGCTCGATGTTCTCGTGGATATCGGTGTCCTTGACGCATTGCAGCGCCCCCTTGACCAGCAGCTCCAGCTCATCCAGATCACGACCGAACTTGGCCTGCAGTTGCTCGTCCTCCAGCAGCTCCACCCTCAGCCGCAAGCGGGTGATGGGGGTGCGCAGGTCATGGGAGATGGCACTGAACAACTGGCTGCGCTCGGTCAGGTAGCGACTGATGCGCTCGCGCATGCTGTTGAAGGCGCGCCCCACTTCCACCACCTCGCTGCCGCCGCCCTCCGCCACCGGCTCGACATCGGCCCCCAGGGACATGTCCCGGGCCGCCCGGGCCAGGCGCTTGAGGGGCCGGCTCTGCCAGTGCACCAGCAGGCCGATGAACAACAGCAGGAAACCGCTGGTGAGCAGGATGAACCACACCTGCTGCGCCGGCAGGCCCTGCTCTTCAAGGCTGGTGTAAGGCTCGGGCAGCAGCGAGGCGATGTACAGCCACTCGCCCGGGGCCATCTGGATCTGGGTCACCAGCACCGGTGGGTTCACCGGTTCCAGGGTCAGGGCGTAATGGGCCCAGGAACGTGGCAACTCGTCGAGCTTCAGGCCGCCATTGAAGATCCGCAGGTCATCGGGGCTGACAAAGGTCACGGAAATATCCGCGTCATTGCCCAGGGACTGGCGCAGCACCTGCTCCACCGCCTGCAGCACCGCCTCTTTGCGCGGGGTGGCCGGCAGCACCTGCATGCCCAGGGGCTTGTCGTTCAAGGTCACGACAAACCGCGTGCCGCCCATGCTGCGCAACTGGTCGAGGACCAGGGGCCGGTAGGCCACCGGCAGCGAGCGCAGGTAGCTGACGCTGGCGGTCATCGAGTGGGCCAGGCTGCGGGCACTGGTCACCAGCCCTTCGAGTTGGGTGGCGCGCAGTTGCGAGACCCAGATCACGCTGGACAACGCCTGAGCGAACAACACCGCCAGCAGGGTCATCAGCAGCATCCGTCCCAGCAACGAACGGGGCACCGGCACCCGCCGCAGCATTGCGCGCAAGGCTTCAGTGACCATTGCCGGCAACCACATTGGCCGCCAGCTGATAACCACTGCCACGCACGGTGCGAATCAGCCGTGGCGGCTTTTCCGTGTCCCGTAGGCGCTGGCGCAAGCGGCTCACCGCCATGTCGACGATACGGTCCAGGGGCATCAGGTCGCGCCCGCGGGTGGCATTGCCGATGGTGTCGCGATCGAGGATTTGCTGGGGGTGATCGAGAAACAGCTTGAGCAGGGCGAAGTCGGCCCCGGAGAGAATCACTTCCTCGCCATCGGCGTGGAACAACCGGTGGCTGACCACATCCAGGCGCCATTCATCGAAGCACAACACTTCACCGGCGACCCGTTCCTGGGTGAACTGAACACGCCGCAGCAGGGCCTTGATCCGCGCCTGCAGTTCACGGGGGCTGAAGGGCTTGCCCAGGTAATCGTCGGCCCCCAGCTCCAGGCCGATGACCCGGTCGGCCTCGTCGGAACTGGCGGTGAGCATGATGATCGGCACCTGGCTGCGCCGCGGGTGCTGGCGTATCCAACGGCACAGGCTGAAGCCGTCTTCATCCGGCAGCATCACGTCGAGGATCACCAGGTCGCTGGGGGCATCGCTCAGGGCCTGGCGAAAGCCGGCGCCGTCGGCGGTGCTGCGCACCTGGAAACCACAGCGGCTGAGGTAGGTTTCCAGCAGCTCGCGAATTTCCTGATCATCGTCAACCAACAAAATCGACTTACTGACTGAACTCACCGGGGCCGTCCTTATGGTTGGGGAGGGAGCGCGATTATAAGCAGCCTGGCGCCAAAGCCGCAGATTGTGTTGGCGGGCCTGCCCGGGCAATCGCTGCGGGGCAGGCCACCTCCACCTTGACCGGCCAGGTCAGGCCGAGGCTTGCTCCAGAGCCACGCCGGCACCGGTCAGGCCGGAATAGGGCGCGGTGACCAGCCACACGGGAATGCCCTTGAAGTAGTCGCTCATGCAGCCTTTGTCGGCAAAGCTCTGGGCAAAGCCGCTCTGGATGAAAAAGTCGGCAAAGCGCGGAATCACCCCGCCGACGATGTACACCCCGCCCCGGGCCCCGGTGGTCAGCACGTTGTTGCCCGCCACCCGACCCAGCCAGCAACTGAACTGCTCCAGCACTTCTCGGGCGATCGGGTCGCCCGCCAGCCCGGCGGCGGTGATGGCCTCCGGGGTGTCGAGTTGCGGCGCATGGCCGTCCACGGCGCAGATCGCCCGGTAGACCCTGGGCAACCCGCTGCCGCTCAGGGCCGTCTCGGCGCTGACATGGCCGATTTCATCGTGAATGTGCTGCCAGAGCTGGGTTTCTCGCGGGCTGCCCAGGGGCAGGTCGACGTGGCCGCCCTCCCCCGGCAAGGCCATGTAACGCCCCTCGCCGAAATTCAGCAGGGTGCCCACCCCCAGGCCCGTGCCCGGGCCGATCACCACCGCCGGACGCGAGGGTTCGGCGACCCCCTCGCACACCACGCGAAACTCATGGGGTTGCAAACGGGTCATGCCCAGGGCCATGGCCGAAAAGTCGTTGACCAGCAGCAACCGGTCGACCTGCAAGACCTGGCAGAAGGCCTCGCGGTTCAGCTGCCAGTGGTTGTTGGTAAAGCGGAACTCGTCACCACTGACCGGGCCCGCCACCGACAGGCACACCGAGCCGATGCTGCCCAGGGCCAGGCCCTGCTCCTGCAGGTAGGCCTTGATGGCGTCCTCCGGGCAGCGATAGTCCGCCGTCGCGTGGACCTGGATCGCCTCCAGCCGTTGATCCTTCCACAACGCGAACCGCGCGTTGGTACCACCGATATCACCGACCAGGGCCAGTTTCACTTGAGCGTCTCCAGAGCAGAGGTAAAGGCGCTGGCGCCCTGCTCTGCCGAGCTGAAGGCCATGCGCATGAAGGCGAAGAGTTCGCGGCCGCTGCCGACGTTGTTGCCCAGCAGGCCCTGGGCCGGTTCTCGGGCAGCGAACTCGGCGGCGTCCACCTTAAGCTCAAGGGTGCCTTTTACGCCATCCACACGAATGATGTCACCGTCCAGCACCCGGGCCAGCGCGCCGCCCATCTGGGCTTCGGGGCTGACATGGATGGCTGCCGGGATCTTGCCCGAGGCACCGGACATGCGCCCGTCGGTGACCAGTGCCACCTTGAAGCCGCGATCCTGCAACACGCCGAGGAACGGGGTCATCTTGTGCAACTCGGGCATGCCGTTGGAGCGCGGGCCCTGGAAGCGCATCACTGCGACGAAGTCTTTCTCCAGCAGGCCGGCCTTGAACGCGTCGGCCAGGTCCTGCTGGTCCTGGAACACCACGGCCGGAGCCTCGACGATCTGGTGCTCAAGGGCCACGGCAGAAACCTTCATCACCCCGCGCCCGAGGTTGCCTTCCATGACCCGCAGCCCGCCTTCCGGCGAGAAGGCCCGGGCCACCGGCCGCAGGATGTTTTCGTCGAGGCTTTCGATCGGCCCTTCACGCCACACCAGCTTGCCGTTGTCGAGGAAGGGTTCCTGGGTGTAGCGGCTCAGGCCACGCCCGGCCACGGTGTTGACGTCTTCGTGCAGCAGGCCGGCTTCCAGCAGCTCGCGAATCAGGAACGACATGCCCCCCGCCGCCTGGAAGTGGTTGATGTCGGCCTTGCCGTTGGGATAGACGTGGGACAGGGTCGGCACCACCTCGGAAAGGTCGGCCATGTCCTGCCAGGTCAACTGGATGCCCGCGGCCATGGCAATCGCCGGCATGTGCAGGGTGTGGTTGGTGGAGCCGCCGGTGGCGTGCAGGGCGACAATGGAATTGACCAGCACGCGCTCGTCGACGATCTCGCCGATGGGCATGAACTGGCCGCTCTGCTTGGTCAGGCGAGTGACCTGCTGCGCGGCCTCAAAGGTCAGGGCATCGCGCAGAGGGGTGTTGGGGTTGACGAAGGAGGCGCCCGGCAAGTGCAGGCCCATGACCTCCATCAACAACTGATTGGTATTGGCGGTGCCATAGAAGGTGCAAGTGCCGGGGCTGTGGTAGGACTTCATTTCCGACTCCAGCAGCTCCTCGCGGCTGGCCTTGCCTTCGGCGTAGCGCTGGCGCACATCGGCCTTCTGCTTGTTGGAGATCCCCGAGACCATCGGCCCGCCCGGCACGAAGAGGGTCGGCAGATGGCCAAAGCGCAGGGCGCCCATCATCAGGCCCGGAACGATCTTGTCGCAGATCCCCAGCATCAGCGCGGCATCGAACATGTTGTGGGACAGGGCCACCGCCGTGGACAGCGCAATCACCTCGCGGCTCGGCAGGCTCAGTTCCATGCCGGCCTCGCCCTGGGTCACGCCATCGCACATGGCCGGGGTGCCGCCGGCGAACTGCCCCACCGAACCGATCTCGCGCAGGGCGCGCTTGATCTGCTCGGGAAACACCTCGTAAGGCTGGTGGGCGGACAGCATGTCGTTATATGACGAAACAATTGCCACGTTGGCCGCATTCATCATCCGCAGGTTGTGCTTGTCGTCGGTGCCACAACCGGCCACGCCGTGGGCGAAGTTCGCACATTGCAGCTTGCCCCGCTGCGGGCCATCGCTGGCGGCATCGCGGATCAGTGCGAGATAGGCCTGGCGAGTGGCGCGACTGCGGGCGATAAGCCGTTCGGTGACCTCAAGAACGCGGGGATGCATGTGTAGAACTCCAGGCTAACGGATGTGGCGACCTGTTTGTCTATGCTGGTCAGAAGCACCGCCGCCCAGGAAGAACGGAGGAGATTCCTGACCATTTGGACCAGTTGATTCAGGTCACTCGTTGTAGATAAAACAAAATATTGCCACTAAAAAGGCTTGTTTTCTATTTCTATGCGAATAATCTTGTAATTCCAACAACAAATTTAACGACAGGCGTTTGCACATGACTCTTCGAATCGCAATCAATGGTTTTGGCCGCATCGGCCGTAACGTCCTGCGCGCACTCTATACCCAAGGCTATCGTCAGGATCTGCAGATCGTCGCCATCAACGATCTGGGTGACAGCGCGATCAATGCCCACCTGCTCAAATACGACACCGTCCACGGCACCTTCGACGCTCAGATCGAGCACGATCAGGAAAGCCTCACGGTCAATGGCGACCGCATCGCCGTCAGCGCCATCCGCAACCCGGCCGACCTGCCCTGGGCCGCGGAAAAGATCGACGTGGTGTTCGAATGCACCGGCCTGTTCACCGAGCGCACCAAAGCCGCGGCCCATCTTACTGCCGGCGCCCGCAAAGTGATCATCTCGGCCCCGGCCAAAGGCGCTGATGCCACCGTGGTCTATGGGGTCAACCACGACATCCTGCGCCAGTCGCACCAGATCATCTCCAGCGCTTCCTGCACCACCAACTGCCTGGCGCCGGTGGCGCAGGTGCTGCACCGCGAACTGGGTATCGAAAACGGTCTGATGACCACCATCCACGCCTACACCAACGACCAGAACCTCACCGACGTCTACCACACCGACCCGTACCGCGCCCGCTCGGCGACCCAGAACATGATCCCGAGCAAGACCGGCGCCGCGGAAGCCGTGGGCCTGGTGCTGCCGGAACTGGCGGGCAAACTGACCGGCATGGCCGTGCGAGTACCGGTGATCAACGTCTCCCTGGTGGACCTGACCGTGACCCTCAAGCGCGACACCAGCGTCGAGGAAGTCAACGCCCTGCTCAAGAGCGCCAGCCAGCACTCGAAGATCCTTGGCTACAACACCCTGCCGCTGGTTTCCAGCGACTTCAACCACAACCCGCTGTCGTCGATCTTCGACGCCAACCACACCAAGGTCAGCGGCGGCCGCCTGCTCAAGGTCCTGGCCTGGTACGACAACGAGTGGGGGTTCTCCAACCGCATGCTGGATAACTGCCTGGCCCTGTGCAACGCGGAATAAAACGGACGGTCGTCGATGATCGGTATCAGTTTCACGCACAAGACCATGGCGGCGCGCAAACGCATCGCCCTGGTCGCCCATGACCACTGCAAGGCCTTTCTGCTGGAGTGGGCCGAACGCCAGAAGTCCCGGCTCGCCGAACATCAACTGGTGGCCACCGGCACCACCGGCCTGCTGCTGAGCAAGCACCTGGGCCTGCCGGTGGAAAGCATGATCAGCGGCCCCCTGGGCGGCGATCAGCAACTGGGGGCGCAGATCGCCGAGCAGCGGGTCGACCTGCTGGTGTTCTTCTGGGACCCCTTCGAACCTCAGCCCCACGATCCGGACATCAAGGCCCTGCTGCGAGTGGCAGCGGTGTGGAACATTCCTGTGGCCTGCAATGAATGCAGCGCCGACTACCTGCTCAGCAGCCCGCTGATGAACCAGGCCCACGAACACCGGATTCCCGACTATCAGGCCTACCTGGCCGGCCGGGGATAATTCACACAGGGCTTGACCATTGGTGTAGATGACAATCATTATCATCTGCTGCACAAATTGGATCAGGCCTTGCTGTGAGTCAATCGCACTTCAATCACGTCTTCCTCACCCAACGGATTTCTCTGCTGCGAACGCTGGAGCGGATGGTCAACAACCACAGCACCGCCGAAGACCTGCTGCAGGAGACCTATCTGCGGGTGACCCGCGCCCTCACCGAACGGCCGATCACCCACCTTGAGCCCTTTGTATTCCAGACTGCGCGCAACCTGGCGCTCGATCACCTGCGCGCCCGACGCATCCAGGGCCGCATGCTGCTCGAAGACGTACCGGCAGACGTGGTGGAAAACATCGCCGCCCCGGTCAGCAGCGCCGAAGATGCCGCCCACGCCGAACAACTGCTGGAACGCCTGAACCTCAGTCTCGGCCAGCTCAGCCCGCGCCAGCAGCAGATTTTCATCCTCAGCCGCCTGCACGGCCATAGTTACCAGGAAATCGCCGATGAACTCGGAGTGTCCCTGAGCACGGTGCAGAAGGAACTGAAACTGATCATGGCGATTTGCATTGGCGTCGCCGAACGTCTCGACGGTCAGTGAGTCTCAACGGCTAATCAGAATGACTGCGTCAGCGCCATGCCTTTGTTAACCTTGGCCGGCTTTCGCTCTCTCTTGAAAAAACAGCTGTGCACAGACACAGCCGAGGAACACCCGTGACGGATTTTCACAGCGCCGAGCCGCCTACCGCTGCCGGCTCGCACTCAAGCAACCTTGCCATGGATCAGGCGCTGGATTGGCTGATCGAGCTGGAACATCCGAACGAGGAGCAGGTGCGCCAATTCCACCAGTGGCTGGCCGCTTCGCCACTCAACGCCCAAGCCTTCGAAAAAGCCCAGGCCCTGTGGGATGGTCCCCAGGTGGCGCAATGCGCCCTGGCGCTTGCCTCCCCGCCACCCAAGGTCTCGCGCCTGGCCCGCCTGCGCCCCCACTGGAAACCCCTGGCGACCGCCGCGATGCTGCTACTCGGGCTGTTCAGTTTCAGCAATCTGCCCCTGCGCCTGCAGGCCGACCATCTGACCCAGGTCGGCGAACGCCAGCGCTTGCAGTTGGAGGATGGATCGAAAGTCCTGCTCAACACCAACTCGGCGTTTTCCAGCGATATCGACGATCACCAGCGGGTAGCCCGGCTGTACCAGGGTGAAGCCTTCTTCGAGATACCGGCCAGCCGCGAGCTGCCTCTGGAGTTGGACGCCGGCCCGGTCCGCGCCAGCGTGCGCGACACCACGTTTGCCGTGCGCTACCTGGACGGCGTCGCCCAGGTCCAGGTGCAGCGCGGCGACATCGACCTTCGGGCCACCCACGCCGACCAGCGCCTGCGCCTGTCGGCCGGGGAAAGCGTGCGCGTCGGCCCCCAGGGCTTCGATCGCCCGGCCAAGCTCGATGCCGCCAAGGACCTGGCCTGGGTCCAGGGCCGCCTGGTATTCGAAAACTGCCCAATGAGCCAGGTGCTGGCCGAACTGCGCCGCTATTACCCTGGCTGGATCGTCAACAACAACGAGCACCTGGCGCAGGTCGCGGTGACCGGCAACTACCGCCTGGACCAGCCCCTGGACGTGGTGCGCTCCCTGGCCCACATCACCTCGGCACGCTTGTCGGAGTTCCCCGCGCTGGTGATCCTCAACTGAGAATAATTATTTTTACGCGATAGCGGCAGGTCGTACGTCTCGTTATAGCCAATGCAACTGATTCGCATTTTGTATGCGCATCTGCACCTATAAAAGTTTCGTGCGACCCGGAGCGCTTTCGATGTCCCCTCGCCTCAACAGCCGATCCTCTGTTTCCGCTGCCCGCCTGCAGAACTGCACCCTGTCGCTGCTCACCGCAGCGATTCTGCTGGCCGGTACCCACGCCACGTCTGCCATGGCCGCCGACGCCCCGGCACCGTCCAGCCAGCGCATGGGCAACTACAGCTTCGCCATTGGCCAGCAACCGCTGGTCTCGGCGCTCAACGCCTTTACCGCCGTCACCGGCTGGCAAGTGGGCCTGCCTGCCGAGCTGGGTACGGGCGTCGCCTCCCCGGGCGTGCGCGGTTCGCTGCCCCCGGAGAAGGCCCTGGATCGACTGCTGAGCGGCACCGGCCTGAGCTACCGCAAGCTGGGCAACAACAACATCGTGCTGGAAAAACGCAGCGCTGCGAACGTAGTGAACCTGCAGCAGGTGACCATCAGCGCCACCCGCCAGGAGCAGGACGTCAGCTCGGTACCGAGTACCGTCAGCGTGCACACCCGACAAGAACTGGACCGCCAGAACGTCAACACCATCAAGGAACTGGTGCGTTATGAACCGGGGGTTTCCGTCGGCGGCGCCGGACAGCGCGCAGGCATCAGCGGCTACAACATCCGCGGCATCGACAGCGACCGGATCCTCACCCAGGTGGACGGCGTCGAAGTGCCCGACCATTTCTTCAGTGGCCCCTACGCCAAGACCAATCGCAACTATGTCGACCCGGAAATCGTCAAGCGCGTGGAAATCCTTCGTGGCCCGGCCTCGGTACTCTACGGCAGCAGCGCCATTGGCGGCGCCGTCAGCTACTACACCCTGGACGCCGACGACATCATCAAGCCGGGCCAGGATTTCGGCGCCCGGCTGAAGGCCGGCTACAGCTCGGCTGACGAAAGCTGGCTGAAATCCGGCACCTTCGCCGGGCGTGTCGGCGAATTCGACGGCCTGTTGCACCTGAGCCAGCGTGACGGTCATGAAACCGAATCCTACGGCAGCAACAACGGCACCGGGCTCAATCGCACCGCAGCCAACCCGGAAGACGCCCGCACCACCAACGTGCTGGCCAAGCTCGGCTGGAACTATGCAGACGACGCACGTCTGGGCCTGACCTACGAGAAGTACAAGGATGACCGCGACACCAACCAGAAAAGCGCGGTGGGCGGCCTGTTCCTCAATGGCGTAGGGCAGAACTGGTATCGCTCGCGAGTCGGCAACGACACCATTACCCGGGAACGTTTCGGCCTGGAAAACCGCTTCGCCCTGAACTCGCCCATTGCAGACCAGATCAAGTGGAGCCTGAATTACCAGATCGCCAAGACCGACCAGACCACCTCCGAACGCTACAACCCGGTATCGGTCTTCTCCCCGGTGGCCCGCGACGTACTGCGTGAACGCCAGACGCTGTACCAAGAAAAGCAATGGGTGTTCGACGCGCAATTGGAAAAGGCTTTCGCCCTGGGGGATACCGATCACCAGTTGACCTACGGCACCACCCTCAAGCAGCAGAAAGTCACCGGCTCGCGGTTCGGCACCGCTACGTGCCTGAAAGTCGGTGCCGGCTGCACGGCCGTCGGAGCGCCCAGCCCGACCGCCAGTGACAGCGTGAAGAAGTCCAGCGACTTCCCGGACCCGACCATCAACACCTACAGCCTGTTCGCCCAGGACCAGATCAGCTGGAACGCCTGGACCTTCACTCCCGGGCTGCGCTACGACTACACCCAGCTCAAGCCGAAGCTGACCCAGGAGTTCCTCAACGTCGCCAACCCCACCGGCGCCTTCCCGGTCAGTGACGATAAAAAGACCTGGCACCGTGTCTCGCCCAAGTTCGGCCTGACCTACGCCTTTGACGAGCACTACACCGGCTATGGCCAGTACTCCGAAGGGTTCCGCACGCCGTCGGCCAAGGCGCTGTACGGGCGCTTTGAAAACATCGCCACCGGCTACATCGTGGAGCCCAACGCCAACCTCAAGCCGGAAACCAGCAAGAGCTATGAAACCGGCTTGCGCGGCAATTTCGACGCAGGCAACTTCGATGTGTCGGTGTTCTACAACCAGTACCGCGACTTCATCAACGAAGACGCGATTACCGCCGGTGCCCTGCAGACCGTCATCCAGAGCAACAACATCAAGCACGCCACCATCAAGGGCGCCGAAGCCAAGGGTCGCCTCAACCTCGACGCCTTCGGTGCTCCGCAAGGCCTGTACAGCATCGGTTCGGTGGCCTATGCCTACGGTCGCAACAATGACAACGGCGAGCCGATCAACAGCGTCAACCCGCTCAAGGGCGTGTTCGGCCTGGGCTACGACCAGGACAACTATGGCGCGCTGCTGAGCTGGACCCTGGTCAAGCGCAAGGACCGTGTCGACGACAGCACCTTCAAGGCTCCAGACGGCCGCACCACCAGCAGCCAGTTCAAGACTCCGGGCTTCGGCATCCTCGACCTGACCGGGTTCTACAAGGTCACTGATGACCTGACTGTCAATGCCGGCCTGTACAACCTGACCGACAAGAAATACTGGAACTGGGACGACGTGCGCGGCTACGACAGCGTCGGTGAGGCCGGCCAGACCGCCCCCGCCAACCTCGACCGCCTGACCCAGCCGGGCCGCAACTTCTCGGTCAATCTGGTCTGGGATATCTGATGCGCCAGCGCCTCACTGCTCTTTTTCATCCAGGGCAGTGAGGATTTTTTACTGTGTCGCGTCTTCTTGTTCGTCTAGTCACTAAGTGCCTCTCATTCTCAAGGACATCTGCATGACCTCCCAGGATTCCGCCCAGCGTCACCACCTGCGCTCCCAACGCCTGAACCAGATCACCCACGAGCCGCACTCCAAGCTCGACGCTCTGGTCAAGGCCCACGCGCCCTTTGAAACCCAGGGTGCGTTCGCCCGCTTCGTAGTCGCCCAGTACCTGTTCCAGTCGGAACTGGTAAGCCTGTACAACGATGCCGAACTGATCAAGATCGTTCCGGACCTGGCCGAGCGGTGCCGCGCCGAAGCGGCCAAGGCCGACCTCGCCGACCTGGAAACCGAGATCCCGGCACCGGTAGCCGGCGCCGTCAGCAACCCGAGTAAAGCCGAAGCCCTGGGCTGGATCTTCGTCTCCGAGGGCTCCAAGCTCGGCGCCGCATTCCTGATCAAGCGCGCGGTGAACCTGGGCATGAGCGAAACCTTCGGTGCCCGTCACCTGGGCGAGCCGGCCGGTGGCCGTGCCGAAGGCTGGAAAACCTTCACTCGCATCCTCGACGGCCTGGAGTTCACTGCCGAAGAAGAAGCCGCCGCTGAAAAAGGCGCCCTGGATGCCTTCAACCGCTTCACCGTGCTGCTGGAACAGGCTTACGCCAGCGATGCACAACCGGCCTGACCCGCGTAGTTGCGAACCGGGGGGCCAGGCTAGAGCGGCCACCCGGTTCGCAGCGGCATTTTGTCGGTCGGTGCATTGAGCCGCCCGGCGCGTTACCTCATCATCGAAACCATGACCCGCACCCGCCCCTCCTCGTCAAAGATTTCCCGCCTGCTGTTCGGCGTGCTGGCCTATGTCAGCCTGGCTATCGGCCTGATCGCCATCGTCGTCCCGGGCCTGCCCACCACCGAGTTCATCCTCCTGGCCGCCTGGGCTGCCACGAAAAGCTCGCCCCGCCTCAGCGCCTGGATGGAAAACCACCGCCTGTTCGGCCCGATCCTCAGCAACTGGCGCAACGGCCGGATCATCAGCCGCAAGGCCAAGGTCAGCGCCACCGTCAGCATGCTGCTGTGCGCCGGCCTGATGCTGACCCTGCTCAACCATCACTGGACCCTGTACGCCGCGATTGCCGGCATGACCCTGGGCAACCTGTGGATCTGGTCACGCCCCGAAGCCCTGCCGCACACCTCCTGAATCCCGGCTCCTGGCGGCTATGCCCTCTGCGCCGAGGACATATATGTCAAGGTCATGACCGTTCGTCGGCAGCACCTCACGCAAAGACCTCCCGAGCCGATGTTCCGGGCATGGCGCTGAATGGATTTGGCGACCGGGATCATCCGACCCCGTGCTTTCACCCGTCCTTTCGCGAGATCGCCCCCCATGTTCGACTCTCTCTCCATTCGCCTGAAAATCGTGCTGTTGTCCGGACTGTGCCTGTTGGGTGTGGTGGCGCTGATCGTCGGCATGAACCTGTACCAGAGCCGGCAGAACAACCAATTGGTCAATACCTCGAGCACCCGGATGCTGACCGCCGGGGTCGAAGAGCTGCTCCAGGCCAAGGCTGCCGACCAGGCAGTGCGCGTGCAGAAAACCTTCGGTGAAAGCAACCTGGTGATCACCGCCCTGGCGGATCAGGTACGCGACCTGCGCGACATGGCGAGCAAGCGTGGCCTGGACGCCGCGGCCCTGCGCGAAGAACTCAACCACAGCCTGAAGACCGCCTTCGAGCGCAATCCCAAGGTGCTCGGCATCTGGCTCGCCTATGAGCCCAATGCCCTGGATGGCAAGGACAGCGAATTTCTCAACGACGCGCGCCGGGCTTCCAACGAGCGCGGGCGCTTTGCGACCTACTGGAGCCGCTCCGGTGGCCAGCAGTTGAACACCGTGATGGTGGAAGACGACCTGACCAAGACCACCCTCAACCTCAGCGGCACCCCCTACAACGTCTGGTACACCTGCCCCCGCGACAGCCGCCGGACCTGCCTGCTCGACCCCTACGCCGACACCATCGGCGAGGACAAGAAGCAGGTGCTGATGACCACCATTTCCCTGCCGCTGCTGGTAGACGGCAAGGTGATCGGGGTCATCGGCGTCGACATCGCCCTGGACTCCCTGCAGGCCGCCGCCGGTGAATCCCAGCGCTTCCTGTTCGACGGTGCCGGGCACATGATGATCGTCGCCGGCAGCGGTCTGCTGGCAGCCGTGGGCGCCGATGCCAGCCAGGTCGGCAAGAACATCAGTGAAACCCTCGGTGCCCCGGGCAAGGACATCCTCGCGGTCCTCACCGGCAGCCAGAGCAAGGTTTTGCACCAGGGCGAACTGATCCGTGCGGTCTATCCCTTCAGCCCGATTGCCGATGCCAAGCCCTGGGGCATCACCATCGACCTGCCGCAACAGGTGCTGCTGGCCGACTCGGTGAAGCTGCAGAACCTGTTGGATGAAGCCCAGACCAGCGGCACCCTGAAAACCGTCCTGGTGGCCATCGGCGCCGGCCTCCTGGGCCTGCTGCTGATCTGGCTCAGCGCCTCGGGCGTGACCCGGCCGATCAACAGCGTGGCGCAGATGCTCAAGGCCATCGCCAGCGGCGACGGCGACCTGACCCAACGCCTGGACTACAGCAAGAAAGATGAACTGGGCGAGCTGGTCAGCTGGTTCAACCGCTTCCTCGACAAGCTGCAGCCGACCATTGCCCAGATCAAGCAGAGCATCATCGAAGCCCGCGGCACCGCCGACCAGTCTTCGGAAATCGCCCGTCAGACCAGCGAAGGCATGCAGGTGCAGTTCCGCGAGATCGACCAGGTGGCAACCGCTTCCAACGAAATGAGCGCCACGGCCCACGACGTTGCCAACAGCGCCTCGAACGCCGCCCAGGCGGCCCGCGGCGCCGACCAGTCGGCCAAGGACGGCCTGACCATCATCGAACGCAGCACCCGGGACATCAGCCTGCTGGCCGATGAGGTGAGCAAGGCGGTGAGCGAAGTCGAAGCCCTGGCGGTGAGCAGCGAGCAGATCGGTTCGGTGCTGGAGGTGATCCGCAGCATTGCCGAACAGACCAACCTGCTGGCCCTCAATGCCGCCATCGAAGCGGCCCGTGCCGGTGAAAGCGGCCGCGGCTTTGCGGTGGTGGCCGATGAGGTGCGCAACCTGGCCAAGCGTACCCAGGACTCGGTGGAGGAAATCCGCGTGGTGATCGAGCGGATCCAGAGCGGCACCCGTGATGTGGTCACCACCATGCACGCCAGCCAGAACCAGGCGCAGAACAACGCCGGGCAGATCCAGCAGGCGGTCCAGGCCCTGGGCAAGATCAGCGATGCGGTCACGGTGATCAGCGACATGAACCTGCAGATCGCCAGCGCCGCCGAACAGCAGAGCGCCGTGGCCGAGGAGGTCAACCGCAACGTTTCGGCGATTCGCAGCGTGACCGAAACCCTGACCGAACAGGCCAGTGAGTCGGCCCAGGTCAGCAGCCAGCTCAATGCCCTGGCCACCCAGCAAATGAAACTCATGGATCAGTTCCGCGTGTAAACGCTGCTCCGGCGCCAGCCGCGGCCAATGACCAGGGGTGATCGACAGCCGCGGCAGTTTCAGGGTGCAATGCCCTCCTCTGATTCGCGGAGTGGGCCATGACCGAGTTACTCACATCCATCCAGGCCGCGTTGGGCCTGGCGTCATCAAGCCTCCGGCAAACCGGCCAGGGCGCCCTGCCCTCGGCCTTCGCCGTGACCGACCTGGCCAGCGCCAGCATTACCGCTGCCGGGCAGGCAGTCGCTGAACTCCTGTACAACCAGACCGGACGCCTGCCAGAGGTCAGCGTCGACCGGCGCCTGGCCTCGTTCTGGTTCGCCAGCTCGATCCGCCCGCAGGGCTGGAGCCTACCATCACCCTGGGACCCGATTGCCGGCGACTACGCCACCCGCGACGGCTGGATTCGCCTGCACACCAACGCACCTCAGCACCGGGCCGCCGCCGAACGGGTGCTGGGAGCGGTGACCGAACGCTCGGCCATGGCTGCCCAGGTGGCCACCTGGAACGCCCTGGAACTGGAGCAGGCGATAGTCGACCAGGGCGGTTGTGCCGCGCAGATGCGCAGCTGGGCGCAGTGGCAGGCCCACCCCCAGGGCCAGGCTGTAAACAGCGAACCCCTGGTGCACTGGCTGCCCCAGGCCGATCAGCGGCACAAGGCCTGGAGCGGCCGCGTCGACCGGCCCCTGGCCGGGCTCAAGGTACTGGACCTGACCCGGGTCCTGGCTGGACCGGTGGCCAGCCGCCTGCTGGCGGGGCTGGGCGCCGAGGTGTTGCGCATCGATCCGCCACACTGGAACGAGCCGGCCCTGGAGCCGGAGGTGACCCTGGGCAAACGCTGCACGCGCCTCGATCTGCACGACCTTGAGCAGCGTGCCCTGTTCGAAGGCCTGCTGGCGCAGGCCGACCTGCTTCTGCATGGCTACCGCGCCGATGCCCTGGAACACCTGGGTTATGACGCCCAGGCACGCCAGAAAATCGCTCCGGGGCTGATCGAAGTCAGCCTCAATGCCTACGGCTGGAGCGGCCCCTGGCGCAACCGCCGGGGCTTCGACAGCCTGGTGCAGATGAGCTGCGGCATCGCCGAAGCCGGGATGGCCTGGAAAGCCGCGGACAGGCCTGTGCCACTGCCGGTCCAGGCCCTGGATCACGCCACCGGTTACCTGATGGCAGCCAGCGCCCTGCGGGCACTGACCCGGTCCCTGAGCGGCGACCAGGGCGCATCGGCGCGCCTGTCCCTGGCCCGTACCGCCCAGTTGCTGGTTGATCATTCCCCGTCAGCGACCGCCGAAATTCCACTGCGCCCCGAAGACCACGAGGATCAGGGGCTGCTGCTGGAGCAGACCCCTTGGGGGCCGGCGCGGCGCCTGCGGGTGCCGTTGCACATCAATGGAACGCCGGTGCAGTGGAGTTGCCCGGCCACCGCCCTGGGCGCCCATCGCCCCAGATGGTGGTGAAGGCCTAGGCTGCCAGTTGATCCCGTAGGAGCTGGCTTGCCAGCGAAAAAGCCCCAGGGGCGCGCAAGGCTCAAGGTCCGGTTCGCTGGCAAACCGGTTCCTCCAGGGACCAGCGAACAGTTTCAGCCCATGGCCGCCCACAAATGCTGCGCCGCATAACCGCGCCACGGCCGCCAGGCCTCGGCCTGGGCCAGCAGTTGGCGGGCATTGGGCCGCAGCCCCTGCAGACGTGCCACAGCGTTGAACAGGCCTACGTCCGCCGCCGGAAAGGCATCGCTCTCGCACAACTGGCGCAGGGCGATGTATTGCGCGGTCCAATCGCCGATTCCCGGCAATTGCAACAGGCGCTCCACCCCCTGTTGCAGGCTGGCCCTGGGTTCGAGCAGGAGTGGATCGTCGAGCAAGGCCTGGGCCACGGCAGACAGCGTGCGTGCCCGGCTGCGGGGCATTCCCAGGTCGGCCAGGTTGGCAGTGGACAGCACCTGGGGAGTGGGAAACAGGTGGGTCAAAGCGGGCCACTGCAGGTCGGGACTGGCCAGCAACCGGCCATGCACCGCCACCAGTTTGCCCGCCAAGCGGATCGCGCCCTGCACGGTGATCTGCTGGCCCAGCACGGCGCGAATGGCCAGCTCGAAACCGTCCCAGGCCCTGGGCACTCGCAGGCCCGGGCGTGCCGCCAGCAATGGCGCGAGCAGCGGATCACGGGCCAGATGGCGGTTGATCAGGGGCAGGTTCGCGTCCAGATCGAATTGCCGGCGCAAGCGCGCCAGCACCTGGGGCAGCAGGGCCTGCTCGGCCATCTGCAACTGCACCTGCAAATGGCCGGCAGGCCCCGGGCAGACACTCAAGATGCCTTGCCCCCCTTCCAGCGCGAAGGTGCGGGCATAAGTATCGCCCTGCACCACCTCCAGGCCTTCGATGGCGCGGGCCCTGAGAAAGCCCAGCATCGCCGGCCAGTCGTAGGCGCCCTGGTAGGGCAGGTGATGAATCACAGCGCCAGCAGGCCGCTGTACAAGCCATAGGCCGCCAATGAGGCGCCGATGACCACAGCCGCGAAGATCAGCTTTTCCAGCGGGGTGAACAACGGCTCGCCCTGCTCATGCTTGGCCTTGGCGAACAGGATCACCCCCGGCGCATACAACAAGGCCGACAGCAGCAGGTACTTCAAGCCGCCGGCATACAGCAGCCAGATCGCGTAGCTCAGGGCCACGGTGGCGATGAACAGGTCCTTCATCCGTTCACCGGAGGCCTGCTCGTAGGTTTCGCCACGACCGCTGAGCAGCACCGCATAGGCCGCCGACCACAGGTAGGGCACCAGGATCATCGACGACGCCAGGTAGATCAGGCTGGTGTAGGTGCCCGCGGAAAACAGGGTGATCAGCAGGAACAGCTGGATCATCACGTTGGTCAGCCACAAGGCATTGACCGGCACGTGGTTGGCGTTTTCCTTCTTCAGGAAAGCCGGCATGGTCCGGTCCCTGGCCGTGGCATAGAGGATTTCCGCGCACAGCAAAGCCCAGGACAACAGCGCCCCCAGCAGCGACACCGCCAGGCCAATGCTGATCAGCAAGGCCCCCCAGGGCCCGACGATATGCTCCAGCACCGCCGCCAGGGACGGGTTCTGCAGCTTGGCCAGTTCCGGCTGGCTCATGATCCCCAAGGACAGCACGTTCACCAGTACCAGCAGCGCCAGCACGCCGATAAAACCGATCACGGTGGCTCGCCCGACGTCTGCGCGCTTCTGCGCCCGGGCCGAATAGACGCTGGCGCCCTCGATGCCGATGAACACGAACACCGTGACCAGCATCATGTTGCGCACCTGGTCCATCACCCCGCCGAAGTTCGGATTGCTACGGCCCCAGATGTCGCGGGTGAAGATATCCGCCTTGAAGGCCACGGCGGCAATGACGATGAACATCACCAGCGGCACGATCTTGGCGACCGTGGTCAGCTGGTTGATGAAGGCGGCCTCCTTGATCCCGCGCAGGACCAGAAAGTGCACGGCCCACAACAGCAACGAGGCGCAGCCGATGGCTATCGGCGTATTGCCCTGGCCGAACACCGGAAAGAAATAGCCCAGGGTGCTGAACAGCAGGACGAAGTAGCCGACGTTGCCCAGCCAGGCACTGATCCAGTAGCCCCAGGCGGAAGAGAATCCCATGTAGTCGCCAAAACCGGCCTTGGCATAGGCATAGACCCCGGAATCGAGCTCCGGCTTGCGGTTGGCCAGGGTCTGGAACACGAATGCCAGGGTCAGCATGCCGACCGCCGTGATCCCCCAGCCGATCAGCACCGCACCAGCATCGGCGCGGGCCGCCATGTTCTGCGGCAGGGAGAAGATTCCCCCGCCAATCATGGACCCCACTACCAGCGCGATCAGTGCACCGAGTTGAAGCTTCTGCGCCGGTTGTGACATCCCTACCTCTGCATTCAGTGAGCCGATCTGGCGATAAAGCTACAGCTTATTAAATAACTTCTACAAATTTGCGTCTAACAGTAACAGTCAATTAACCATCCTTGCTGCGGCAACACCCGAGACACCCGGCAGAAGGCACTGAATAACCGACTGTTTTGTTAAGGAGATGTACTAAGTGCCATCACTACCAAGTGATTAACTAAACACCCAGAGAGATTTGCACATTCGTCAAAACAGTCTAGCGTCAATCGACGTCGACAATCAGAACCGCTACTGACAAGGAGCAAGAAACGCCTCTGGAATGGCCCTCTCCGGGCAGCATTCTACCTCCCGCAATAAATCTTAAGTCATTCATTCACAACGGAATGCAGCAATGAACTGATCTGAGTCAGCTGTTCGTAGTCCAGGCAGATTTATTCTGACGTCTCTCTCCTCCTGCATTGGAGTCATGCAATGTCTGAATCCCCCGGTAAACTAAGACTTGGCGCATTAGTCGCCTTGGTAGTGGGTTCCATGATTGGCGGAGGAATCTTCTCCCTGCCGCAAAACATGGCCGCTAGTGCCGATGTCGGTGCTGTTCTTATTGGTTGGGCAATTACCGCAGTCGGCATGTTGACCCTGGCATTCGTATTCCAGACCCTGGCCAATCGAAAGCCTGACCTAGATGGCGGCGTCTACGCCTATGCCAAGGCCGGATTCGGCGACTACATGGGCTTTTCCTCGGCCTGGGGCTACTGGATCAGCGCCTGGCTGGGCAACGTCGGCTACTTCGTCCTGCTGTTCAGCACCCTGGGCTATTTCTTCCCGATCTTTGGCGAGGGCAACACCCCGGCCGCGGTGATCGGCGCCTCGGTGCTGCTGTGGGCCGTGCACTTTTTGGTCCTGCGCGGGATCAAGGAGGCCGCCTTCATCAACCTGGTGACCACCGTCGCCAAGGTGGTGCCGCTGCTGCTGTTCGTGCTGATCGCCCTGTTCGCCTTCAAGCTGGACATCTTCACCGCCGACATCTGGGGCGTGAAGAACCCTGACCTGGGCAGCGTGATGAACCAGGTACGCAACATGATGCTGGTCACCGTCTGGGTGTTCATCGGCATCGAAGGCGCGAGCATCTTCTCCTCCCGGGCGGAAAAGCGCTCGGACGTGGGCAAGGCCACCGTCATCGGCTTCATCACCGTGCTGCTGTTCCTGGTGCTGGTGAACGTGCTGTCCCTGGGGATCATGACCCAGCCGGAACTGGCCAAGCTGCAGAACCCGTCCATGGCCGCCGTGCTCGAGCACGTAGTGGGCCACTGGGGTGCGGTGCTGATCAGCGTCGGCCTGATCATCTCGCTGCTGGGTGCCCTGCTGTCGTGGGTGCTGCTGTGTGCGGAGATCATGTTCGCCGCCGCCAAGGACCACACCATGCCGGAGTTCCTGCGCCGCGAAAACGCCAACCACGTACCGGCCAACGCCCTGTGGCTGACCAACGCCATGGTGCAGATCTTCCTGGTCATCACCCTGTTCTCGGCCAGTACCTACCTGTCGCTGATCTACCTCGCCACCTCGATGATCCTGGTGCCCTACCTGTGGTCGGCGGCCTACGCGGTACTGCTTGCGGTGCGCGGCGAAAGCTATGAACAGGCCCTGGCCGAACGCAAGAAGGACCTGATCATCGGCAGCATCGCCCTGCTCTACGCGATCTGGCTGCTGTACGCCGGCGGGGTCAAGTACCTGCTGCTCTCGGCACTGCTCTACGCCCCCGGCGTGGTGCTGTTCGCCAAGGCCAAGATGGAACTGCACAAACCGATTTTCACCAACGTCGAGAAGCTGATTTTTGCCGCGGTGGTCATAGGCGCCCTGGTGGCGGCCTACGGACTCTACGACGGCTTCCTGACCCTATAGCTCTGCCTTGAAAGCAACACCCCTGATTGTTTTGTCTCTGGAGGATCACAGTAATGACCACGGAAAAAGTTAAGTACGGCGTCCATTCCGAAGCCGGCAAACTGCGCAAAGTCATGGTTTGCTCCCCAGGCCTGGCCCATCAGCGGCTGACCCCGAACAACTGCGACGAACTGCTGTTCGATGATGTGCTGTGGGTGGCCCAGGCCAAACGCGACCACTTCGACTTCGTGACCAAGATGCGTGAGCGGGACATCGATGTGCTGGAGATGCACAACCTGCTGACCGACATCGTCGCCATCCCCGAAGCCCTGGACTGGATTCTGGAGCGCAAGATCACCGCCAACCAGGTCGGCCTGGGCCTGGTCAACGAAGTCGGTTCATGGCTGCGCAGCCTGGAGCCACGCAAGGTTGCCGAGTACCTGATCGGCGGCGTGTCGGCCGATGACCTGCCGAGCAGCTTCGGTGGCAAGACCATCGAGATGTTCCGCGACTTCCTCGGCCACTCGAGCTTCATCCTGCCGCCACTGCCCAATACCCAGTTCACTCGCGACACCACCTGCTGGATCTATGGCGGCGTGACCCTGAACCCGATGTACTGGCCGGCGCGACGTCAGGAAACCCTGCTGACCACCGCCATCTACAAGTTCCACCCGGAGTTCACCAACGCCGACTTCCAGATCTGGTATGGCGATCCCGACCAGGAACACGGCAACGCCACCCTGGAAGGCGGCGACGTGATGCCGATCGGCAACGGCGTGGTGCTGATCGGCATGGGCGAACGCTCATCCCGCCAGGCCATCGGCCAGCTCGCCCTGAACCTGTTCAAGCACAAGGCTGTGGAGCGCGTCATCGTCGCCGGCCTGCCGAAATCCCGTGCGGCCATGCACCTGGACACCGTGTTCAGTTTCTGCGATCGCGACCTGGTCACCATCTTCCCCGAAGTGGTCAACCAGATCGTCGCCTTCACCCTGCGTCCTGACGAGAGCAAGCCCGGCGGCATCGATATCCAGCAGGAAAAAACCAGCTTCCTCGACACCGTGGCCGCGGCCCTCAACCTCAAGACCCTGCGCGTCGTGGAAACCGGCGGCAACAGCTTCGCCGCCGAGCGCGAGCAATGGGACGACGGCAACAACGTGGTGGCCGTGGAGCCGGGCGTGGTCATCGGCTACGACCGCAACACCTACACCAACACCCTGCTGCGCAAGGCCGGGGTCGAGGTCATCACTATCAGCGCCGGTGAACTGGGCCGCGGTCGCGGGGGCGGTCACTGCATGACCTGCCCGATCATCCGCGACCCGATCGACTACTAAGCGCCCCTTATCCGACATAGCAGCTTGCCGTTGCCCCCACAAAGGGCCTCGGCAAGTGGACGACCGAAATCAAAGGAGATCCATCATGGCTTTCAATATCCACAACCGTAACCTGCTCAGCCTGGAACACCACACCCCACGTGAGCTGCGCTACCTGCTCGACCTCTCCCGCGACCTCAAGCGCGCCAAGTACACCGGCACCGAGCAGCAGCACCTGAAGGGCAACAACATCGCCCTGATCTTCGAGAAAACCTCGACCCGCACCCGCTGCGCCTTCGAAGTGGCGGCCTATGACCAGGGTGCCAACGTCACCTACATCGACCCCAACTCCTCGCAGATCGGCCACAAGGAAAGCATGAAGGACACCGCCCGCGTTCTGGGGCGCATGTACGACGCCATCGAGTACCGCGGCTTCAAGCAGGAAATCGTCGAGGAACTGGCGAAGTTCGCCGGGGTGCCGGTATTCAACGGCCTGACCGATGAATACCACCCGACGCAAATGATCGCCGACGTGCTGACCATGCGCGAGCACGCCGACAAGCCGATCCACGAGATCAGCTACGCCTACCTGGGTGACGCCCGCAACAACATGGGCAACTCGCTGCTGCTGGTGGGCGCCAAGCTGGGCATGGACGTGCGCATCTGCGCGCCGAAAGCGCTGTGGCCCCATGACGACCTGGTGCAGCGCTGCAAGAAGTACGCAGAAGAAAGCGGCGCCCGCATCACCCTCACCGAAGACCCGAAAGCTGCGGTCAAGGGCGTGGACTTCATCCACACCGACGTCTGGGTCTCCATGGGCGAGCCGGTGGAAGCCTGGGCAGAACGCATCGAGCAACTGCTGCCGTACCAGGTCAATGCCCAGTTGATGAAGGCCACCGGCAACCCACGGACCAAGTTCATGCACTGCCTGCCAGCCTTCCACAACAGCGACACCAAGGTCGGCAAGCAGATTGCCGAACAGTACCCGCACCTGGCCAACGGCATCGAAGTCACCGACGACGTGTTCGAGTCCCCAGCCTGCATCGCCTTCGAGCAGGCGGAAAACCGCATGCACACCATCAAGGCGATCCTGGTTTCGACCCTGGCCGACCTGTAACCCCTCCCCTTCTCTCGGGAGCCGGTCAGCCGGCTCCCGCAGAGCCTCTAGAAGGACTGCATTATGCGTATCGTCGTTGCACTGGGCGGTAACGCCCTGCTCCGCCGTGGTGAACCCATGACCGCGGACAATCAACGCGCCAATATCCGCATCGCCACCGAACAGATCGCCAAGGTCCATCCCGGCAACCAACTGGTGATCGCCCACGGCAATGGCCCGCAGGTGGGCCTGCTGTCGCTGCAAGCGGCCGCCTACACCCAGGTTTCACCCTACCCGCTGGACGTGCTCGGTGCCGAGACCGAAGGCATGATCGGCTACATCATCGAACAGGAACTGGGCAACCTGCTGGACTTCGAGGTGCCATTTGCCACCTTGCTGACCCAGGTCGAAGTGGACGCCAAGGACCCGGCCTTCAAGAACCCGACCAAGCCCATTGGCCCGGTGTACAGCAAGGAAGAAGCCGAGAAACTGGCCAAGGAAAAAGGCTGGGCCATTGCCCCGGACGGTGACAAGTACCGTCGCGTGGTGGCCAGCCCGAAACCCAAGCGCATTTTCGAGATCCGTCCGATCAAGTGGCTGCTGGAAAAGAGCAGCATCGTGATCTGCGCTGGCGGCGGCGGGATCCCCACCATGTATGGCGAGGATGGCAAGCTGCGGGGCATCGAAGCGGTGATCGACAAGGACCTGTGCTCGGCGCTTCTGGCCGAGCAACTGGAAGCCGATCTGCTGGTGATCGCAACTGACGTCAACGCGGCGTTCATCGACTTCGGCAAGCCCACTCAAAAGGCCATTGCCCAGGCCCACCCGGATGAAATGGAGAAGCTCGGCTTCGCGGCCGGCTCCATGGGGCCCAAGGTCCAGGCCGCCTGCGAGTTTGCCCGGCACACTGGCAAAGTCGCGGTGATCGGTTCACTCTCGGACATCGAAGCCATCGTCCAGGGCAAGGCCGGCACCCGCATCAGCACGGCCAAACCCGGCATCAGCTACCTGTAGGACGCTGCTGGTGAAAACCTGGGGCAGGCCCGCAGCCTGCCCTCATTTCAACGCCTTGGAGAGACGCCTATGGCCAAGTTCGAGCCCGGTCACCTGCATATCGAGCGCCACGCGCTGAACAAGGACGACTTCAGCTACAACCTGTGCATCGACTACGAAGTCGCCCAGGATCCCAAGGAAGGCAAGGGCATGCAGTTCACCCTGCACGGCACCATCGAAGGCCAGCCGCTGAAGGAGCAGTTCTTCCTGGCCAAGGACCTGGCCTTCGACTTCGCCCGCCACGCCACCCGCATTGCCCAGCAACACGGTTTGCCGAAGAACGCCAGCATCGCCACCATGCACAAGTACTACGACGAAATGTTCGAGGATGTGCGCAAACAACTCAATGTAAAGCCCGGCGACCCGGTTAAACCCGAGCACCTGGCATAAGCCCCCATCTTCTGTAGGAGCCGGCTTGCCGGCGAACTGCCCAACGCCCGGCACAGGTACCAGGCCCGCCTTCGCCGGCAAGCAGGCTCCTGCAGCATGGGTGACGATTTCGACTAAGCCCCCGCGCCAAGGCATACTGGCGCCCTTCCGCTTCCCAGAATCTTCAGTCGCCCCATGCGTATCCACGTCAGCTTCATCGACCGCGTCGGCATCACCCAGGAAGTCCTGGCCCTGCTGGGCGGACGCAACCTCAACCTGGATGCGGTGGAAATGGTCCCGCCCAACGTCTACATCGACGCTCCGACCCTGAGTCCCCAGGTGCTGGAAGAGTTGCGTGATGCACTGTTCAACGTACAGGGCGTGCAGGCGGTGACGGTGGTCGACATCCTTCCCGGCCAACGCCGCCACTTGCAGTTGGACGCCCTGCTGGCCGCCATGACCGACCCGGTGCTGGCCCTGGACAGTGCCGGCAAGGTGCTGCTGGCCAACCCGGCGCTGATTGCCCTGTATGGCCGCGAGCCGGCGGGCGAAAGCGTTGCCGAACTGTTTGCCGATCCAGCCTTGCTGGAGGCCTTGCTGGAACAGGGCTTTCGCCTGCCGCTGCGGGAGGTCATGGTCAACGGCCAGACCCTGCTGCTGGATGCCACGCCGATCACCGACGCCGGCGCCCTGCTGACCCTGTATCAACCCAACCGCATCGGCGAGCGACTCTCTGCCCTGCACCATGACCATGCCGAAGGCTTTGATGCACTGCTGGGAGAATCACCGGCCATCCGCACCCTCAAGGCCCGGGCGCAACGAGTGGCGGCGCTGGATGCGCCGTTATTGATCCAGGGCGAGACCGGTACCGGCAAGGAACTGGTGGCCCGTGCCTGCCACGCCATCAGTGCGCGCCACAATGCGCCGTTCCTGGCCTTGAACTGCGCCGCCCTGCCGGAAAACCTCGCCGAGAGCGAGCTGTTCGGCTACGCCCCGGGCGCCTTCACCGGCGCCCAGCGCGGGGGCAAGCCGGGCCTGATGGAGCTGGCCAACCAGGGCACGGTATTTCTCGATGAGATCGGCGAAATGTCGCCCTATCTGCAGGCCAAGCTCCTGCGTTTTCTCAATGACGGCAGCTTCCGCCGGGTCGGCGGCGACCGCGAGATCAAGGTCAATGTACGGATCCTCAGCGCCACCCACCGTGACCTGGAGAAAATGGTCAGCGAAGGCACCTTCCGCGAAGACCTGTTCTACCGCCTCAATGTGCTGAATGTGGAAGTGCCGCCGCTGCGTGAACGGGGCCAGGACATACTCCTGCTGGCCCGTTATTTCATGCAGCAGGCCTGCGCGCAGATCCAGCGCCCGGTGTGCCGCCTGACTCCCGGCACCTACCCGGCGCTGCTGGGCAACCGTTGGCCAGGCAACGTGCGGCAGTTGCAGAACGTGATCTTTCGCGCGGCGGCGATCTGCGAAAGCAACCTGGTGGACATCGGCGACCTGGACATTGCCGGCACCTCGGTGGCGCGCCAGAACGACGTCGAGGTCCAGAGCCTGGAGCAGGCCGTGGAGAGCTTCGAGAAAGCCCTGCTGGAAGACCTCTACATCAACTATCCCTCGACCCGGCAGTTGGCCAGCCGCCTGCAGACCTCCCACACCGCCATCGCCCATCGCCTGCGCAAGTACGGCATTCCCAACAAGGCCTGAAGGTCAGCGGGCGCAACATTCATCCCCGGTAGCCGCTACCGGGGCCTCAAGCGCGCGGGAAGAACCGGCCGACCCATTTGCGCACCTGAAAACGACCTCTGTCTGTACTGAAAGCGCTACAGCGGAACGATTTCGCTACAGAAGCCTATAATCGCGGCAGTGCAAGGCTTTGATCCTCATAGCCTTTTTTCCACGGCGCCGACTGTAGCGATTTCGCTACAGAGAATACATTCAAGACCTCACCCAATACACTCAAGGCATTGATTTACAACGATTAAATCAATATTGGCCGTGTTCTTGCTATGGACATTGCCATTCGGCTCGGCCCTGCACGAGCATTCAATCGCGTCCACCAGACGAATCTGGCCCCTGAGGAGTTTCCATGAGCGAGTTGCGTTTTACTGAAGATCACGAATGGCTGCGTAGCGAAGCGGATGGCAGCGTCACCGTGGGTATCACGGCTTTCGCCCAGAACGCCTTGGGTGATGTGGTGTTTGTGCAACTGCCTGAACTGCAGAACTACGAAAAGGGCGCGGAAGCCGCCACCGTGGAATCAGTGAAGGCTGCCAGTGGCGTATACATGCCCCTGGACGGAGAGGTGGTCGCCACCAACCCGGCCCTGGAAGACAGTCCGGAACTGGTCAACGAAGACCCGCTGGGCGAAGGCTGGTTCTTCCGCTTCATGCCTGCGGATGCCGGCGCCGTCGCTCGACTGCTGGACCAGGACGCCTACGATCGCCTGATCAAAGCCAGCGCCGACGCCTGAGGAGCCCGCCATGACCGTCAACCTGACCACCGCCAACGAATTCGTTGCACGCCACATCGGCCCGCGCCAGGCCGATGAGCAAGCCATGCTCAACAGCCTCGGCTTCGACTCCCTGGAAGCCCTGAGCGCCAGCGTGATCCCCGACAGCATCAAGGGCACCAGCGTGCTCGACCTGGGCCAGGGCCAGAGCGAAGCCCAGGCCCTGGCCTCGATCAAGGCCATCGCCGGTCGCAACCAGCTGTTCAAGACCTTCATCGGCCAGGGCTACTACAGCTGCCACACGCCGTCGCCGATTTTGCGCAACCTCCTGGAAAACCCCGCCTGGTACACCGCCTACACCCCGTACCAGCCGGAAATCTCCCAGGGCCGCCTGGAAGCCCTGCTGAATTTCCAGACCCTGATCAGCGACCTCAGCGGCCTGCCGATCGCCAACGCTTCGCTGCTCGACGAAGGCACCGCCGCCGCCGAGGCCATGACCTTCTGCAAGCGCCTGAGCAAGAACAAGGGCAGCCACGCCTTCTTCGCGTCCGTGCATTGCCACCCGCAAACCCTGGATGTGCTGCGCACCCGCGCCGAGCCCCTGGGCATCGAGGTGGTGGTGGGCGATGAACGCGAGCTGAGCGACGTCAGCCCGTTCTTCGGCGCGCTGCTGCAATACCCGGCGAGCAACGGCGACCTGTTCGACTACCGCGCACTCACCGAGCGTTTCCATGCCGCCAACGCCCTGGTGGCAGTGGCCGCCGATCTGCTGGCCCTGACCCTGCTGACCCCACCGGGGGAATTCGGCGCCGACGTGGCCATCGGCAGCGCCCAGCGCTTCGGTGTACCCCTGGGCTTTGGCGGTCCGCACGCGGCGTATTTCGCCACCCGTGACGCCTTCAAGCGCGACATGCCCGGCCGCCTGGTAGGCGTTTCGGTGGACCGCTTCGGCCAGCCGGCCCTGCGCCTGGCCATGCAGACCCGCGAACAGCACATCCGCCGCGAGAAGGCCACCAGCAACATCTGCACCGCCCAGGTGCTGCTGGCCAATATCGCCAGCATGTACGCCGTGTACCACGGCCCCGAAGGCCTGAAACAGATTGCCCGGCGCGTCCATCAACTGACCGTGATCCTGGCCAAGGGCCTGAGCCAGCTGGGCCTGGCTGTGGAGCAGGAGAACTTCTTCGACACCCTGAGCCTGCACACCGCTGGCCGCACCGCCGCGCTGCACGACAAGGCCCGTGCCCAGGGCATCAACCTGCGGGTGATAGACGCCGAGCGTCTGGGCCTGTCCCTGGACGAAACCAGCACCCAGGCCGACGTTGAAACCCTGTGGAACCTCTTGGCCGACGGCAAGCCGGCGCCAGACTTCACCGCGCTCGCGGCGGCAGTCACCAGCAATATCCCTGCGGCCCTGGAGCGCCAGTCGGCGATCCTCAGCCACCCGGTGTTCAACCGCTATCACTCGGAAACCGAGCTGATGCGCTACCTGCGCAAACTGGCGGACAAGGACCTGGCCCTGGATCGCACCATGATCCCCCTGGGCTCCTGCACCATGAAGCTCAACGCCGCCAGCGAAATGATCCCGATCACCTGGGCCGAGTTCGGCGCGCTGCATCCCTTCGCGCCCGCTGAGCAAAGCGCCGGTTACCAGCAACTGACCACCGAGCTGGAAGCGATGCTCTGCGCCGCCACCGGCTACGACGCCGTATCCCTGCAGCCCAACGCCGGTTCCCAGGGCGAGTACGCCGGCCTGCTGGCAATCCGTGCCTATCACCAGAGCCGTGGCGAGGAGCGCCGCGACATCTGCCTGATCCCGTCCTCGGCCCACGGCACCAACCCGGCCACCGCCAACATGGCCGGCATGCGCGTGGTGGTCACCGCCTGTGACGCCCGGGGCAACGTCGACATCGAGGACCTGCGAGCCAAGGCCATCGAGCACCGCGAGCACCTGGCGGCGCTGATGATCACCTACCCTTCGACCCACGGCGTGTTCGAGGAAGGCATCCGCGAAATCTGCGGCATCATCCATGACCACGGCGGCCAGGTGTACATCGATGGCGCCAACATGAACGCCATGGTCGGCCTGTGCGCGCCGGGCAAGTTCGGCGGCGACGTGTCGCACCTGAACCTGCACAAGACCTTCTGCATTCCCCACGGCGGTGGCGGCCCGGGTGTCGGCCCGATCGGCGTCAAGTCGCACCTGGCACCGTTCCTGCCGGGGCACGCGGCCCTGGAAAACAAGAAGGGCGCGGTCTGCGCGGCGCCGTTCGGCAGCGCCAGCATTCTGCCAATCACCTGGATGTACATCCGCATGATGGGCGGCGCCGGCCTCAAGCGTGCCTCGCAGTTGGCGATCCTCAATGCCAACTACATCTCGCGGCGCCTGGAAGAACACTATCCAGTGCTCTACACCGGCAGCAACGGTCTGGTGGCCCACGAATGCATCCTCGACCTGCGCCCATTGAAGGACAGCAGCGGCATCAGCGTCGACGACGTGGCCAAGCGCCTGATCGACTTCGGGTTCCATGCGCCGACCATGTCGTTCCCGGTGGCCGGCACCCTGATGATCGAGCCCACCGAGAGTGAGTCCAAGCAGGAACTGGATCGTTTCTGCGACGCGATGATCCGCATCCGCGAAGAAATCCGCGCAGTGGAAAGCGGCGCCCTGGACCCGGACGACAACCCGCTGAAAAACGCCCCGCACACCGCGGCGGAACTGGTGGGCGAATGGACCCACCCCTACAGCCGCGAACAGGCGGTGTACCCGGTGGCGTCCCTGGTGGAGGGCAAGTACTGGCCGCCGGTGGGCCGAGTCGACAACGTGTTCGGCGACCGCAACCTGGTGTGCGCCTGCCCATCCATCGAAAGCTATGCCTGAGAAGCAGTGGTGAGCTTCAAGCGGCAAGCGGCAAGTTAACAGCCGATCGGCTCTTTCTTGCTGCTTGCAGCTTGTGGCTTGCCGCTACTCTCAATAATAAGAAACCGGAGAACCCACATGTCCCTGAGCGTGTTCGACCTGTTCAAGATTGGCATTGGCCCCTCCAGCTCCCACACCGTTGGCCCGATGCGTGCCGCTGCGCGGTTCGTCGAAGGCCTGCGCCGTGACGGACTGCTGACGGGAATCACCTGCGTCAAGGTCGAGCTGTACGGCTCGCTCGGCGCCACCGGCAAGGGCCACGGCAGCGACAAGGCTGTCCTGCTGGGCCTGGAAGGTGAACACCCGGATACCGTGAATACCGAAAACATTGCCGCTCGCCTGCAGGAAATACGCAGCAGCGGACGCCTCAGCCTGCTCGGCGAACACCCCATCGTGTTCAATGAGAAAGAACACCTGGCGATGATCCGCAAACCCCTGCCTTATCACCCCAATGGCATGATCTTTCGTGCCTTGGATAACGCCGGCCTGCAGGTTCGCAGCCGCGAGTACTACTCCGTCGGTGGCGGTTTCGTCGTCGATGAAGACGCCGCCGGAGCCGACCGGATCGTTGAAGACACCACCCCCTTGACCTTCCCCTTCAGGAACGCCAAGGAACTGCTGCAGCATTGCAGCACCTACGGCCTGTCCATCAGCCAGGTGATGCTGAGCAACGAAAGCGCCTGGCGCCCGGAAGCGCAAACCCGTACAGGCCTGCTGAAGATCTGGCAAGTGATGCAAGACTGCGTCGACGCCGGCTGTCGCAACGAAGGCATCCTGCCTGGAGGGCTCAAGGTCAAGCGCCGCGCCGCCGCCCTGCACCGGCAATTGTGCAAGCACCCGGAAGCGGCACTGCGCGACGCTTTATCGGTGCTGGACTGGGTCAACCTCTATGCCCTGGCCGTCAACGAAGAAAACGCCAACGGCGGACGCGTGGTCACCGCTCCCACCAATGGCGCAGCCGGAATCATCCCCGCAGTGCTGCACTACTACATGCGCTTCATTCCTGGAGCCAGCGAGGACGGCGTGGTGCGCTTTCTCCTCACCGCTGCCGCGATCGGCATCCTGTACAAGGAAAACGCCTCGATCTCCGGCGCCGAGGTCGGCTGCCAGGGTGAGGTGGGCGTCGCCTGCTCGATGGCGGCCGGTGCCCTGTGCGAGGTACTCGGCGGTAGCGTGCAGCAGGTCGAGAACGCGGCGGAAATCGGCATGGAACACAACCTCGGACTGACCTGTGACCCGATTGGCGGCCTGGTGCAAGTGCCCTGCATCGAGCGCAACGCCATGGGCTCGGTCAAGGCCATCAACGCAGTGCGCATGGCTCTGCGAGGAGACGGGCAGCATTTCGTTTCCCTCGACAAGGTCATTCGCACCATGCGCCAGACCGGCGCCGACATGAAAAGCAAATACAAGGAAACCGCCCGTGGCGGTTTGGCCGTGAACATTATCGAGTGCTGACGCGCCAATGGCGTAGCAGCCGATTTATCAGGAGTTGCCCATGTCCACCGAATCACTGTTGAAGACCCCACTGCACAGCTTGCACCTGGAACTGGGTGCACGCATGGTGCCCTTCGCCGGCTACGACATGCCGGTGCAGTACCCGCTGGGGGTGATGAAAGAGCATCAGCACACCCGTGAGCAGGCCGGCCTGTTCGACGTATCCCACATGGGTCAGATCCGCCTGAGCGGCGCCCAGGCCGCCAAGGCCCTGGAAACCCTGGTGCCGGTAGACATCATTGACCTGCCCGTGGGCATGCAACGCTATGCGATGTTCACCAACGAGCAAGGCGGCATCCTCGACGACCTGATGGTCGCCAACCTGGGTGACGACCAACTGTTCCTGGTGGTCAATGCCGCCTGTAAAGACCAGGACTTGGCCCACTTGCGCCAGCACATCGGCACCCAGTGCGACATTCAGCCGCTGTTCGAAGAGCGCGCCCTGCTGGCCCTGCAAGGCCCGGCCGCCGTCACTGTACTGGCGCGCCTGGCACCAGAAGTGGCGCAGATGACCTTCATGCAATTCAAGCCTGTGACCGTGCTGGGAGCGGAGTGCTTTGTCAGCCGTTCGGGCTACACCGGTGAAGACGGTTTCGAAATCTCGATCCCGGCTGCCGAGGCAGAACGCCTCGCCCGTGCTCTGCTGGCTGAACCGGAGGTGGCAGCCATTGGCCTTGGGGCCCGTGACTCCCTGCGCCTGGAAGCCGGCCTGTGCCTCTATGGCCACGATATGAACAGTGACACCACGCCGATCCAGGCCAGCCTGCTGTGGGCCATTTCCAAAGTACGCCGCGCCGACGGTGCTCGTGCGGGTGGCTTTCCCGGGGCCGAAGTGATCTTCGCCCAGCAGCAAGCCGGCGTCAGCCGCAAGCGCGTCGGCCTGCTGCCCCAGGAACGCACACCGGTACGGGAAGGAGCAGAGATCGTCGACGCCGAAGGCAAGGTTATCGGCAACGTCTGCAGCGGCGGTTTTGGCCCGACCCTGGGCGGCCCGTTGGCCATGGGCTACCTCGATATCGAGCACTGCGCACTCGACACACCAGTTTCAGCAATAGTTCGTGGGAAAAAGGTGCCAATGCTTGTAAGCAAAATGCCATTCGTCCCACAACGCTATTACCGCGGCTGAGGGACTGTTTCTATAAGTAACGCGGTTGCGTTAAAAGTGCACTAATCTGTAACGCAACCGCCATAAAACAGTGCACATCTTCGATACTGAACTTCATTTATAACATCCGAAAACAATTGAACGACTCTATCGAATAAGCCCTGAACGCTAGTTCCGCCAAACCTTGGCAAGCGGCGTAATACCGGGGGTTCGCAGGGCTTGTTTTTTCTCCCGTAGTTGGCGTAGAGTTTCCCCACTGTGTTTGCATGGGTCGCTTGGAATCGTGACCTGGGCAGTAGCCAACAAGTTTGCTACAACCCGTTCGACGCCTCTTACTTTCCTGCAACCCAGCCCAGTACTCTTTCACGAGGAAGAGACTGTCATTAATTTTTTAGCGTCAAAGGAAATAAGAAATGTCCCAACGTCAGAGCGGTACCGTCAAGTGGTTTAACGACGAGAAAGGTTTTGGTTTTATCACTCCAGAAAGCGGTCCGGATCTGTTCGTACACTTCCGCGCCATTCAGGGCAACGGCTTCAAGAGCCTGAAAGAAGGCCAAAAAGTGACCTTCATCGCTGTGCAAGGCCAGAAAGGCATGCAGGCTGACGAAGTACAAGCAGAAGCCTAATCGTCTGTAACGAAAAAGCCCCTGATGCTGACATCAGGGGCTTTTTTGTGCGCGCAATTCCGTAAAATGGCTTTCTTTTCCAGTCGAGAGCCTGCCATGTCGAAACATCTGCTAAGCCCCCAAGGCGAGTTTCCCGCCGCCACCCTGGGTCGTCGCCTGGCAGCGATGTTCTATGATTTCCTGCTGTGCGTTGCCCTGCTGATCGTTACGGGAGGCATCTACAAGCTGATCCAGATGCAGATCATCGGCGAGGCCCGGATGCGCACCCTGACCGAAGCCGGGGCCCTGGACGGTGACCCGCTGTACTCCACGGTACTGCTGTTCGTGCTATTTGGCTTCTTCGCCAAATTCTGGACTCATACCGGCCAGACCCTGGGCATGCAAGTCTGGGGCATTCGCGTGCAGAACGTCGATGGCAGCCGCATCAGCCTGTGGCAGGCGCTGTTGCGCTTCATGGTGTCGATCGCTTCCTGGCTGTGCGCCGGCCTGGGTTTCTTCTGGGTGCTGGTGGACAAGCAGAAACGCAGTTGGCACGACATCTACTCCAATACCCAACTGGTGCGCATTCCCAAGCGCAAGAAGTAATACACGCCCATAAAAAACGCCCCGACAGATCGGGGCGTTTTTTATGGGCCGGAAAACAATCGGTCAGGCGTTGCCGGCAAGCTTCATGCGCGCGGCCTGAGTGAAATCCAGCATGCGCTTGAGAGGACGAATCGCATTGGGAATCAAGGCCGGGTCGACACTGATCTCGCCGCTCCCCGTCCTCAGGCACTCCAGGGTACGCTCCAGGGTGTTCATGGCCATCCACGGGCAATGGGCGCAACTACGGCACGCCGCACCGTTACCGGCCGTAGGCGCTTCGATGAAGACCTTGTCCGGGCACAACTGCTGCATCTTGTAGAAAATGCCGCGATCGGTGGCGACGATGAAGGTCTTGTTCGCCAGCCGTTGCGCGGCAGCGATCAACTGACTGGTGGAACCCACCGCGTCGGCCAACTCGATCACCGAGCTGGGGGACTCCGGGTGCACCAGGATGGCCGCATCCGGGTACAGCGCCTTCATGTCTTCCAACTGCTTGGACTTGAATTCCTCGTGGACGATGCAAGCACCGTCCCAAAGCAGCATGTCGGCACCGGTCTGGCGCTGGATATAGGTGCCCAGGTGCTTGTCCGGGCCCCAGATGATCGTCTCGCCGTTATCCATCAGGCTTTCGACGATCTCCAGGGCGCAGCTTGAGGTCACCACCCAGTCGGCACGAGCCTTGACCGCCGCCGAAGTGTTGGCATACACCACCACGGTGCGCTCCGGATGCTGGTCGCAGAAGGCCGAGAACTCCTCCACCGGGCACCCAAGGTCCAGGGAACAGGTGGCCTCCAGCGTTGGCATCAGCACACGTTTTTCCGGATTGAGGATTTTCGCCGTCTCGCCCATGAAACGAACACCGGCGACCACTACGGTCTTGGCCGGATGGGCATTGCCGAAGCGGGCCATTTCCAGGGAGTCGGAGACACAACCGCCGGTTTCCTCGGCCAGGGCCTGAATCACCGGATCGCAATAGAAATGCGCAACCAGCACCGCGTCCTGAGCCTTGAGCTCGGCAGCAATGGCAGCACGAAGATGGGCCTCTTGCGCAGCGCTCAAAGGCTTGGGCTGCTTGGCATCGAGGTGGGCTTGGACCAGAAGGCGTTCAGAAATTTGCGTCATGTTCGCAAGACCTGCAGGCGCTTAGGCGCGAAAGTCGAGTATACCACCGGCTCCGGACCGCTTAAGGGCCCCGCCGGGAGAGTGAGTTCATCAGGTACGGACAACATTGGAGCCGCGCAAGGCTACAGAATATCCAGGGTATTCAAAAGCCTATTCTGTCCAACAACCGCGCCCTGCCCCGCCGGCGCAACCTGCACCCGGGCAAAAAGCCACTGACACGCACAACCCGCATTTGGCCCGCTGGTCGGCGGAATCCAACCTGACCCGGCCGGCATGCCGATCGGTAATCGCCTTGACGATGGCAAGTCTCAGCCCGTAGCCCACTTCATCGCTGCCCGGCCGGCGCTGGAAAGGATCGAACACCCGCTCGCGCTCGGCCAAGGCAATACCCGTCTCCGAGTCGCGGACCTGCAGCAGGATCTCGTCCAGCACCTGGGCCACCGACAAGTCCACCTGCCCTGCTGGAGGGGTATATGCCCACCAGGTTTTCACCAGGGTCAGTAGGTCTTCCTGGATGATCCGGAAGGCCAGCGTCACCTGCGGAACCTTGTTCAGCCAATCGGTCTTGCTCAGCGGCTGTATCGGATGCCTCTCCATAGCTGCGCGAGTATTGGCGCAAGGCAGAGGCTACCAGGAAAAACTTGGCTGGAACCGAGGGCACCTCGAACGGGTCGGCGTCGATCACCAGGCAATGCGCTGCAAGGCCCCCGGGTTCAGCAGCCAGGTGAGCACATCAGGGCTGTTGATCACCGAGCCATGGTGGCGCTGCTCATCCCGCCAGTAGCGATTGTCCTGACTCGGATCAAGCCCCAGGTCCGGGGCCAGCCCCTCGGTGCTGCGCCCGGCGGACAGCAGCACATCCACCGCGACGCCCTTCAGCGGCACCGCCTGCCATTGAGACAGCTGCAGGATGTTGCCATGCACGCACTCGCGACTGACCAACTGCGCGTCCACCAGATCATCGACATAGGCGTACTGCGGATCGGCCGCCAGGCGCCGGGCAATGGCGTCAGGGGCCAGCCCTCGCAGCTCGGCCAACAGTGGCGGGTCCACCAGCAGCAGCGGCCTGCCGGGCGCCGTGCTCCGGGCCACGCAACAGGCCGCCAAATAGGCGCCGAAGGAGTAACCGAGCACCGCGTCCAGCGCCGTCAGGTCATGCTCTTCGGCGATCTGCCGGGCCAGGGCCTCGACACTGGAATAGGGCCAGTAGTCGCTGTAGTTGACCTGTACCAGCGACGCTTGCCCTTTGAGCGCCCGACCCAGGGCGGAAAAACAGATCGGATGGCCGACAAAGTCGGGAAAGCAGATCAGCTTCATTGACGTTGCCCCGCCGCGACAAAGGATTCGAGAAAAGCCCGGGCCCGCGGCTCGGGCAGATAGCTGTTGAGCAGTACTTCGCAACCCTGGGCCGACTTGACCACTGTCAGGTCGAGCAGGGTCTTGGGCCACTCGGTGACCGGGTTGGCGACCCGCGTTTGCAGCCACTGGGCATCACTGGCCGGCAGTTCGACGAAGTTGCACAGGAACGCCGGGGCAAAGCCGTACAAGCCCAGTGCCGCGAGTATTTCCTCATAGCCCAGGGCCGCCCGGGCCAATTTGGTATTCAGGTAATCCATGCCGGCCTGAGGCTCGCCGCCTTCGGCAAAGCGCCCGGGAGTCAGCGGCACAGGCACCGTGTAGCTGGAGAACCCGCTGATCACCGAACGCTCGGCCCAGGCGAACAGCAGATTGACGATCGGAGCCTCTATCCCCAGGCCCTCGGCGCAGCCCTGGCGGAAGGCCTGCAACAGGTGGAACAGACGCTGCGGCGAGGCCAGCTTCAACGGGTTCATGGCCAGTGCCGCCCGCAACTGCAGCGCCTGGGCTGTGGCCGTCGGCGCCGGGATATCGGCCAGCGGCGCGTACTCCTCGGCCTCCTGCTCCCAGGCCTCGGTACCGGCATCGGCCAGACGCTCATATGCCTCAGCCTGCATCAGGTTGTTGCCAACAAAGGAGAAGTCCGCCACCGCAGGCGAATGCGAATCCAGCGCCAACTGCTCCACGCTGCGCAGCAGGCTCAACTGGCCGACATGGTTGCCAAGGATGTGATGCAGCCACAGCCCCAGGTGCAGGGTGCCGTCGATGCGCACCTTGAACAGGCTGCACAGGTCCTGCTCGAACAGCGACAGCGGCCGCTGCAGGAAATGCTCCACGCAGGCCTGCTGGGTGGGAAACTCCACGACCTCCTCCAGCCACAGGCGCGCCGGCGGCTCGGGCGCCAGGTCAAAACAGTACTCACCCTCGACCCGTGCCACCCGACAGCCCGCCAGCGGATAGCGCTGCTTCAAACCTCGGGCCAGCGCCTCCAGGTCCAGCCCGGCGGCCGGCAACTGCTCGGGCAGGAACAGGTAGAGCACGTTGTTGGCCCGCAGATCCTTGCTGAACAGTTCGGCATACACCATCGACAACTGGCTCTTGTTCAAGCCGATCCAGCGACTATCGCCGGCCCCCGACAACGCCCCGAAACCGCTGCGCAAAGCTTCCTCGGCCCGGTGCGCGGAGGTAGCGCGGACCACGGCAAAACGCCCCAGGTGAGTGTTGATGCAAAAGCCTGCCTGGGCTGTAGCCAGGGACTGCTGCTGCGTCGCCATCACGTGGTACTCCTCGGCACCGTTTTCCAGCAGGGATGCCAGGCCGGGCTGGGCCTGCAGCCAGTCCAGCAACTGGCCCAGGGTGGCCATGCGGTAGAACTGCTCCAGGTCCAGGCCCTCCCAGCCCAGGTGCCGGTTCACCGTGCCCACCAGCTTGATCGCCCCCAGGGAGTTGCCGCCGTTGTCGAAGAAACTGCGCTGCAGGTCATGAGCCAACACGCCAAAACGCGCGAGAAAACGCCCTGCCGGCGAGTCATCGGTTTGCGCGGCCGGCTGCCCGTGGCACAGGCGCTGCTTCAGCTCGGCAATATCCAGCTTGCCGGACGCCCGCAACGGAAAGCGCTCAATCTCGACAAAACGCTGCGGCACCATGAACGGCGGCAGGCCTTGCCGGCCATATTCGGCCAGCGCCCGGGGCTCGACCCCGGGCGCCTTGAGGTACACCAGCAGCAACTGTGCCTCGGTTCCCTGGTCATCCAGCAGCACGGCACAATCGAGCATCCCCGGGTACCGCTTGAAGGCGGCGGCGACCTCGGTCAGGGACAGGCGCTGGCCACGCAGCTTGATCTGGTCATCGCTGCGGCCATGAAAGTGATAGAGCCCCTGGCCATCCCGGGAAACCAGGTCGCCACTGCGGTAGCAACGCAGTGTCTGGCCCTGCCACGGCAGGTCGATGAAGCGCTCCCGGGTCAGCTCGGCATCCCCGAGATAACCCGGGGACAGGCCGCCCCCGGCGATCAGCAATTCGCCGGGCTCATCCACCTCGCACGGCTGCCCATCGGCGCGCACCAGCAACAGAGTGGCATCGTCCACGGCCTGGCCGATGGGGATCTCCCGGCGGCTGTCGAAGTCCCGGGGAATGGCATAGACACAGGTGCCCATGGTGTTTTCCGTGGGGCCATAGCCGTTGTAGAGCACCAGCCCTTCGGAGGCGGCATAGGCCTGGCGGATATGCCCCGCGGACAGCACCTCGCCGCCGACCATCAGCCGCCTGACGCCCCGCAGCCAGTCACGATCGATGTCGATGAAGGTATTGAACAGGGTCGAGGTCAGCCACAGGCTGTCGACCCCGACGTCATGGATGTAACGACGCAGGTGCTCAAGGGTCAGCGGACCTGGCACATGGATATGCAACTCGCCGCCATTGAGCAGCGCGGTCCAGATCTCGAACTGCGAGGCATCGAAGGTCAGGTTCGAGGCGTACAGCATGCGAAAGCCTGGCTGCAGCGCAAAGTGGCGCGGACGATCGCAAAAGCCCAACACCCCGCGATGGGTGCAGGGAATGATCTTCGGCGCGCCGGTGGTGCCGCTGGAAAAGTTCACGTACACCGGCTCGGCACCGGTCAGCTGCGGCCAGCACGGCAGCTCGTCGGTTGGCGCCAGCAATTCGTCCAGCGCCAGGTACCCCGGGCCGCCCGCAGCTTCCTGGGTGACCCGCCAATGCACACCACTGCGCTCACAGACCGACTGGTTCCACTGGGGCGGGTTGCCAGGGTCCAGATAACAGTACGAAAGGCCGGCCCGGACCATGCCCACCAGCAGCACCAATTGCTCGATCGAGCGCTGCACTTGCAGGCCCAGGGTGCTGCCGGGCTTCAGGCCAAGGCCCAGCAAGCGCGCCGCCACCTGGGCCGAGCGCTGCTCCAGCTCCCGGTAACTGAAGCGTACGCCGTTGCTGCTGAGCGCGGTATCCGTGGCGTGCCGGGCGAAAACTTCATCCAGGCGCGAAGCAATAGATAGATGACCCATGCCGTCACTCTTCCCTGTGCTTGATCAGGTTGATTCCAGGGGCGAAGAACCCCGCGCAGTTGTAGTGCTGCAAGGCTTGATCCGGGTCCATTTCGACCCGCTGCAAATGCTCCAGCCATTGCTTGCCGGCCACCAGGTAATCGAGGCAACGAGCGATGTTGCGTTCCACCGTGGCTTCCCCCGCCGGGCACTGCACGCTCTTGAGCCCATGATGGTAGGCATCGTCGCGGTAACCGTTGCCGCAGCGGGACACGTTGACGATGTCGATGTTGCCCATCTGCGGCGACAGCTCCAGGGTCAGGCTGACCCGCCCGACATTCACCAGCCGCGAACGGCCAAGTCCGTTGCCCTCGGGGCTGAGCAAGGCCAGCAGCCGCGGGAACATGGCACTGATATCCGCGTCGATGCACAGGAAGATCCGGGTGAATTGCCCGGCCATCGCCCCCGGCTCGGCCATAAGGTCGAGCACCTGCACCGGCAGGCCCGGATCGATGGCGGCGGGGTTGAGGTCGGCGACCCAGATCTGCGCGTCATGACAGGCCGCCACCAGGCTCAGCATCTTGCCCACCAGGCCCATGCCCACCACCAGAATCCGCTCCCCCGCCTGCAATTGCCCACGGTCCACCGCATGCACCGCGGTAGCGCCCAGGGTGGCGAGAATCGCCTGGGCCTGGGTCAGCGTCTGCGGCACCTTGCACACCAGGCGCTGGGGCACCTGGATCCAGTTGGAATGGGTGGCGATCTTCCAGCCCATGGCCACCACCCGGTCCCCCGGCTGCACGCCTGCCACCTCGGCCCCTACGGCGTGAACCACCCCGGCCGCGCAGTAGCCCAGGGGCAGGTGTTCGCCGGTCTCGCGAACCTGCTGCAGGTAGTGACGCTCGGTGCCCGGGCTGACCATGGAATAGTCCACCGCCACCCGCACTTCAGTGGCAGCCAGTGCGGCCAGCGGTTCATGCACGGCGATCACCCCATCGCTGCCACAGGCGGTCAGTGTGTATCGGCTGCGCTCCATCAGGCCTCCCGTCCGGTCAGGCGATCCAGGCACTGGGCAAACCCTGGAAATGAAGTCTGGTAGCAATGCCCTTCGAGGATCGTGGCCTTGAGCCCGTGGGCCAGCAGCAGGACGTGGGCGGTCATCGACAGGCGATGGTCGCCAAAGGTCGGGATGGCACCCTCCACCTGCGGCGTCTGCCCGCCGGCCACGTGCACGTCGTAGCCCTCGACCTGATAGTCCAGGCCCAGGGCATTGAGCATGCTGCGGGTGGCGGCGATCCGGTCCGACTCCTTGAAGGTCAGCTCATAAAGGTCACTGAAGGTCGCGCTGCCGGGCAGCACGCAACTGATGGCCAGGGCCAGCGGCACCTCGTCGATCATCGCGTGGAACTGGTGCTTGTCGCGCAAGTCGTGGGCCCGGGGCTGGCCGCCACCGCGCAGCAGCAGGCGGCCCACCGGTTCGCCATGGCGAATGCTGTCCACCTCCAGGGTCAGGTTGAAACCGCAGGCCAACAGCCAGTTGAAGAAGCCCAGGCGCGTCGGGTTCAGGCACACATTGTCGAAGCTCAGACGCTGCTGCTCCTGGTGGCGGTTGCACAGCAGGAACAGCGCCGCAGGATAGGCAATGGCCGAGGGGTCGCGAGGGATGCTGATCTCCTCGGGAATCGCGCAGTCCCGGGGCTGGTAGTGGATCTGCAACTGCTCGTCCTGCAGCCGGTCACCAAAACTGTTGATGATGCGCTGGGTGTGATCCCGGGCCACCACCGGGTAGCGGATCGACATCGGCTTGCGCGCCGCCACCCCGGCAAACAGCAAGGTGCTGATGGCCTGGGCACTGCCGATGTGGATCTGTGCCGCGCCGCCGCGGAATGCAGCCTGATGGATGCGGATCGGCAGCGCGCCCGGGCGCCCCAGGTATTCCAGGTGGGCGCCCATCTGGTTCAAGGGCTCGACGATCCAGTCGAAGGGGCGATTGCGCAGGGTTTCGTCGCCATCGACGATGCACGGCACATCGAGCCCCACCAGCATCCCGATCAACAGCCGCGCCGCCGCACTGGACGGGCCCAGGTCGACCCGCCGCTCATGGGTTGCCTGGGCGAACTCACCGCTGATCTCCAGGGTTTCCGGCGCCTGCCCCGGCGTCACCTCAAGCCCCAACTGCTGCAGGGCATCGAGCAACAGGGTCACCGCCTTGCCCCGGTTCAGATCCCGCAGGCGCACCGGGTGCCGAGCCAGGGCCGCAAACAGGATCATCCGATGGCTGATGGACTTGTCCGACGGCAGGTAGCCGTCGATGTTGGCCCAGACCTGTTGTTCACGGTCCAGGGTGAAATCGATGGGCCGGTCCGGGTAATCGATCATTGGCTACTCCTGTATTTGGCGGGGTTGATCAGTTCGGCGTCGTCCACCAGCGCTTCGTCCTCGAAGTGGTCGCCCACGCCGGGGCCAGCGGGCAACACCAGCGGCTGGGTTTCGTAGAAACGCCGGCGGTTCTTCTTGCGTTCAAGGCCGAGGTTGAAGCCACCCAGGTCGACCTCCCAGCTTTCCAGCCGGCCGTGGGCGATGGCGCTGTCCACCAGGGCCTGGCCCCTTTCGGTACGGATCAGCGCGCGGCCGTGTTTCTGTTCCTCGGAACCGTTGAGGCTGGCTTCGAAGATGTTGGGGTCGCCGTCACACACGCTGACGTCGGCCAGCCCGCTCATCCAGTCACCGCAGCTGAGGCAGCGAAAGGTCTTGTTGTCCTTGAGCTTGCCGAGGATCTCCCAGAAATCGATGCCGAAGGTCTGGCTGTCCAGCAGGGTGACTTGCAGCCGCCCGGGGTAATCGCCCTCGCGGTACTTGATGTCGCTGACCTGCTGCGGGTCCTGCCCCAGCACGTCGGTGATGATGCTGCGGGTGCCGGCCGGCAAGGTGTTGGAGGAACAGGCAGTCTCGATCACGCAGACGATCTGGCTGCGAGCCCAACGGCCGATAGCAGTATCCCGGCGCTGCAACTTGCGGATCGCCTGGACATGGCAGGCCAGTCCCACCAGGGCGATGCGTGCCTCCGGCTGCTGTTCGTAGCATTCGCGCAGGGCATTCAGGTAAGGCGCCAACTGGTAGGTGGACTGGGCATTGTTGATGATCGCCGCCGCGGCGCTGCCCAGTTGCGGAGCGCTACGCCAGCCCTGCTCGGGGTGACGGCCCATGGTCAGGGTCAGGTCCACGTCAAAGTGTTCCCGGGCGGTGAGCAGCAAGGTGGTGGCGGTGCCGCCACTGGCCGAACGCCGGACTATCTGCGGGTCGGTGGAACGTGCACCGATGGCCTGGCGGCTGATCCCCAGCCAGCGCTCATCGGCGCGGCGGGTACGGCCGAACAGTTCCAGCTCGGAGCGATCGGTGTCCGGTTGCAGCCCCGGGCACACTGCCAGGCACTCGCTGCAGCTTTCACAGCTGTCGCCGATGCCTTCCAGCAGGGGCACCACCCGCTCCGGGTCGAAGCTGATCACCTGCGGCGGGCACACCAGGGCGCAGGCGCCGCAACCGGCGCACAGGTTCTGATCGAGCACCGTTAGTTTCAATAACATCCCTGTCATCTTGGATAAGCCTCGTGTGCCGTTTTCCGGGTGCAGCCGGCCGCGCCCCCGTGAACCGGGGACGGGCAAGATCTGCAGTGCTGAAGTGGCCGCTGACGGTCAGCTCAAAGCGGACGTTCCATCTTGATGATCTCGATGGACACCGGGCTGTTGCCGCGGCTGAAGGTGCCCTCACCGATCTTCTGGAAGCCGTGGTAGGCGTAGAAGCCTTCGGCTGTCAGGGTTGCTTCCAGGTAGGCAGAGCTGGCACCGCTGGCCCGCAGCCGGGCCAGCGCCACCTCCAGCAGACGGCTGCCGAGGCCGCGCCTGGCAACGTCGCCACGAATGAACAGCTTGCTGACCTCATTGCCGTCGAGCTCGACGAAACCCTCAATCCGCTCACCCTCGGCCAGCCACAGCGAGCCCTTTTCCACGGCCTCGCGGTAGGTTTCCGGGGAGCGTCCATCGAGCCACATGCGGATCTGCTGATCGCTGTATTCAGAGGTGCACAGGCGCTCTACCGAGTTGCGGTGGGCCTCGAAAATACCGATCAGATCGTCCGTGGTTGCCTGGCGTATCCGTACATTGCTCATTCAGCTGAACTCCACTTTCTTGGGGGCGGGGTGGTAGCGAAACTTGAAGTTGATCAGGCTGCCCAGCATCACCAGGGCACTGCCGAGCATCAGGTGCAGGCTCAGCGGGGTCTCCCCCAGCCACACCGACAGGTAACTGGCGCCGATGGGGTACAGCACGCCGACATAGCCGGCGTTCTCGGCGCCCATGCGCTTGATCAGGTCGATGAACAGCACGAACACCAGTGCCGAGCACACCACCCCCAGGTACAGCAGGATGCCGAGGTCGGCCAGGGTGCCGGGCAGCTGCAGGCCATGACCGCCCAGCAGCAGGCTGACGGCGTACAGCGCGCAGGCCCAGCCGGCCGCCACCTTGTTGATGTGCAAGGTGCCGAGCTGGCAGGTCTTCTGGATGTGCTCCGAAAGCACCGAGCCGATGGCCACCGCCAGAAAGGAAGTCAGCCCCAGAGCCACGCCGGCCAGCGACAACGGCCGCCCCGGATCGCCGAGCATGAACAGCCCCAGCCCGGCAATGCTCACCAGCGCGCCGAGCAGGTTGTGCAGGGCAACCGGCACATGCAGGAACAGGCGCTTGATGCCGATGATGTAGAAAATCACGAAGGCACTGAGGCAGGCCATCTGCGCACTGCCCAGGTAGGCGGTGGCCAGGTAGGCCAGGCCGATGCCGGCATAGAAGTACACCGCCCCCACCCCGGCCATCAGCAGGTAGGCCTTGCGGGTCACCGGCTGCCGGGGGCCGGCGAACAGCCGTTGCCACAGCCACAGCACCCCGTAGGCAATGAGGAAGCGCAGCATCAGCGAAGAGCCGACGTCGCTGTGTTCCACCTGCAGCGAGATGGCGATCCAGTTGGTGGACCAGATCAGCAGGCAGCCGAGGAAAATCAGCACGGCGACCAGTGAACGGGGTTTCTTGTTGTTATCGGGTATGGCGTTCATGGCGGTTTCTCTAGCTCAAGGTGGCGGTGATCCCAGTCAGCAGCGACTCCAGGCGTTCGTCGCCGAAGACCTGTGGGTCATAGTCGATTTTCAGCAGCAACTCGCCCGCGGCCAGGTAGCCGGTGAACTCCAGGTGATGGCTGGGGCTGCCCTGCATCAATTGCAGGCTCAAGGGATGCACGCTGACCCGGGCCCCGGGCGGGTTCTCCACGGCCCCGAGGAAGTTGTAGCTGTAGCCGCAATCGAACTGCCCCTTGAGTCGCTCGGCGTCGGGTGTGGCGAAATAGCGGTTGCCGAAACTGTGGGCGATGCCCTGGCTGGCGTGCTGGCCGGCCTTGATCGCCCTGGCGATCTGCTGCAGGTCCAGGCTGGCCACCTGCAGCACCAGGGGGTAGATCACCGTCAGCCAGCCAAACACGCTGTTGAGCTCGGCGCCGCTCTTGTCCAGGGCCCGGCCGTGGTCCAGCAAATGGACTTTCTGGAACGGGTTGTCATCGCCCTGGCTCATGGTGCGCAGGATGGCCGCCAGCAGCAATTGACTGGTCTCGGCCACGCCCTGGGCCCACTGCGGCAAGTCGCGGACCAGCCCCAGGGACAGCTCGGCACGCCGAAAGGCCTCACGCCGGGGAAACTCGGGGTGCTGCGCGGTCAACGGCGCGCAGCGGCTCCAGGGCAGCGCCTCCCAGACCCCCTCATGGGCGGCAGCGGCATGCTCGCGCTGGTAGGTTTGCTGCCACTCTGCGAACGCCGTCGGCCGGGGCCAGCGCTGCATGCACTCCAGGCCCTGCCCCAGGCACTCGTCCAGCTCGGACACCAGCAGCATCCAGGAGTAGCGATCGACCTGGAACTGGTGCCCGGCAATGATCAGGTGGTGGCCAGCGGCGTCCTGTTGCTGGCTGAAACAGAAAAGTTGCCCCTGGCTCAAGGAGATTGCTGCGCAGGTTTGCTGCACCGCTTGCTGCAGATCCGTCGTGGCCGGCTGCAGCCCTAGATCCTGCACGCCCGCCTCGATGAAGTGATGGCTGAAGATCGCCCGCAGCGCCTGGCTGACTCGCTGCGGCTCCTGGCCGCTGGCTACATCCAGCACCAGTGCCTGATTCCAGTGATCCAGGTCGCTGATACCACGGCTCAGCAGGAAGCGCCGATTGGGCAGGCCATCAACCTGTGGCCGGGAAACTCCGGGGCGGGCCTTGGCCGCCGCGGCGTGCACCTGCAATTGCCCCAGAGTCTCATCCGACAGCAGCGCTTCCAGGTCCAGCACCAGGCCCTTTCTCTTCAGCGTGGCGACCACCTGCAAGGCTCTCAGCGAGTCACCGCCATTGTCGATAAAGCTCTTGGCCGGGTCGGGGCTCTGCCCGCCAAGCACCTGACCGATGGCTTGCCAGAAAGGCGTCGGGGCGGCCTGTGCCGGCTCCGCTGCCACCATGGCACTGGCGGCCAGTTGCGCCAGCGCCTGCCGGTCGATCTTGTTGTTGCGGTTCAGGGCAAAACGCTCCACCAGCAGAAAACGCGCCGGCACTCGATGCGCCGGCAGTGCGGCCCTGGCGGCCTGACGCAGCAGGTCTTCACCAAGGCTGGCGTCACCGGCAATGACAAAGGCCACCAGGGCCACGTTGTCACCCGCCTGATGGGCGATCACGCAGGCTTCCTGCACCTGGGACAGGGCCTTGAGCTCCGACTCCACCTGCACCAGGCTGACCTTCTGCCCGTTGATCTTGACGATGGAGTCCTTGCGTCCCAGCAGGCGTATGGCGCCATCGGGCTGGCGGCACGCCAGGTCGCTCGTGGCATAGCACTGGCGCTGCGGGTCCAGGGGGCTGGGCTGGGTCAGCTCGACGATCTGTCCGCTGGCCGGGTCCAGGCGCCGAGCAACCAGGGCGGAATAGAGCAGCAGTTCACCCACCCCTTCGCCGTAGGGCTGCCCGGGCTCCTGGGCAATCTCCAGGGTCACACCCTCCACCGGCCGATCCAGGGCCCAGGTCGGGTCCTGCAGCGTCTGCCCCTGGTCGATGCGGGCGTAGAGCGCGGTGGTGCATTCGGTCGGCCCGTAGGCGTTGAACAGCTGCGAGCCTGGGGCAAAGGCGTGGTTGAAGCGCCGAATGTCCGAGGGGTGGATGATCTCGCCGCCGATCACCAGTTGCTTGGGCTCGGCATAGGTGGGGCTGGCGTCGCTGTAGAAGGCCCGCAGATACGGCACGGTCATGTGCAGCACATCGATGTCATGTTCGGCGATCAGCGCCTCGACCGCGGCGAAGTCATGCTCCCGGGGATTGAGGCTGCACAAGGTAGCGCCGGTCTTCAGGCTGGCGAAGAGGTCCATCAGGCCGGCGTCCCAGCCCGCGGAAGCCAGTTGCAGCACCCGCTGCCCGGGACCGATACCGACATAGCCGATGTAGTTGTCGATGTGCCGGCCCAGGGCCTCGATGCGTTGGACTATGGCCTTGGGCTCGCCGGTAGAGCCGCTGGTGAAGATCACGTAGTCCTGGCATCGCAGCGGGTATTCGCGGCCGGGGGCTACGGGCCGGGGTTGCAGCTGCAGCAGGTCGAGCACCGGCAAGGAGCTGGTCAGCTGCGCTCCGGGCCGGGTTGTGCCATTGAGGATCAGGTTCACGCCCAGGTGCTGGAGCACCGGCATCAGCTCGTCGAGGTTGCTCGCCGGGTCGATGAACACCACTCGCCGGGCAGCGGACAAGGCCGCGATCAACGCCGCATACATGGCCCGGCCGTGGCTGGCATACAGTGCCACCACCGGCTCCGGCAGCCTTTCCAGCTCGACGCTGAACGCCTCGCGCAGTTGGTCGAGCTCGGCAAAACCAAGGCGGCCCTGGACATCGATGATTCCTGCAACTGCAACATCGGTACCCGCCATGCGGGTAAAAGCCTGCAACATGATATCCCTGCCTTGTTGTTATTAGAGGGAGCGGCAAACGCCCTGTAGCGTTTGTATGAATGCCTGGATTTCCTGCTGGGACATGCACAGTGGCGGGGTCAGCTTGACCGTCGCCGGGTTGCGCCCGCCGGTGCGCACGATCACCCCGTGCTCCAGCAAGCGGTTGCGCAGGGCCAGCACATCACCGCCCTTGCCAGTGCCCTCGAAATCGAAGGCCAGCATCATGCCGCGACCGCGCACATTGGCCACCCGCGAGTCCTCCTCCCCGAAGCTTTCAAGGGCCTGACGCAGATAGCCACCGTTGCTCGCCGCCCACTGCCAGGGTTGTTCCTGGTGGTAGATATCCAGCACCTTGGAGGCCACGGCGCAGGCCAGCGGCATCAGGGTGAAAGTGGAGGAATGCTCGGCATAACCCAGGCAGTCCACCAGTTCCGGGCGCCCCACCACTGCGGAAATCGGCAAGCCGTTGCCCAGGGCCTTGCCCAGGACCAGCAGGTCCGGCAGCAGCTGCGGGTTGCTGAAAAACGGTGTGCCAGTGCGGCCGAAACCGGTGTAGATCTCATCGAAGATGGTGATCACGCCGAACCTCTTGCCCAGTTCGACAATCGCTTCGAGCAGCGCCAGGGGCACCGGGTACATGCCCTCCGCGGCCTGGATCGGCTCGATGATCAGCGCCGCCGGCAAGCGATTGGCCTGCTGCGCCTGTTGCAGGTGTTCGGCCAGTTGCTCGCGCCAGAGGGTGGCGCGGGCCGGGTCCTGATCGGCGGCGTAATCCAGGGCCAGAGCGGTCAGTTGCAGGTTGTCACCGGCCAGGTGCTTGCGAAAGCCGCTGTTGGAGGTCACCGACAAGGCGCCCTGGGTCTTGCCATGGAAGGAGTTGTGGAAATACACCACGCCCTGGCGTCCGGTTGCAGCACGGGCGATCTTCAGCGCCACCTCGATCGCCTCGGCACCGGTGACCGAGGCAAACACCGAAGCCTGCGCAAAGGGCACCAGCCCCGCCAGCTTGGCCACCACCTCATGGCGCTGCGGGTTGTCGATGTTCCAACCGGTATGGATCAGCAGTTCGGATTGACGCTTGAGGACTTCGACCAGGTCATCGCGCTGATAACCCAGGTTGGCGGCACCGCTGCCACCGGACATGTCGAGAAAGGATTTGCCCTGCTCATCGTAGAGAAAGCATCCCTTGCCACGAATGACGGAAGGGCTGGAGGGGGCACTGCGCCTAACGGATATTGCAACTGCTTCTGTGAACATCCTGTCACCTTGAGTAAGCCGGGCTTGTGACTCACGCACAGACTCAGGGACAGATTCGTACAGGCAGGGCAAAGCCCTGCTGACTGCGAAGTTACCGACCCTGGTATGTGTTCTCCTTGCCAGGGACGCAACCCCTGTCGGCAATGGCGGCAAGATTTACGCGGGAGGCATTTGCACTGTCAACGAGACCCGCACTTATTCTGAATTTAAAGCGATAACCCCTGAGAAAAAGAGGGAATTCAGATAAAGCCCCTGAATTTATCAAGGTTTTTAGAGAGGAGTCCGGCTACCGGCAAAAGGCCAGCCTCTGTAGAAGAGTTGATATTTGAGCAGTGAAAGGAAGACAAGCTGAGCAGCTGAGTGGCGAGATCAGGTTTTTTGCAAGGCAAAAAAAAACCCGGAAATCCTCACTTTCGTGGGCCTTCCGGATTTTCTAAACCGCCAAATATGGTGGGTCGTGTGGGATTCGAACCTACGACCAATTGGTTAAAAGCCAACTGCTCTACCAACTGAGCTAACGACCCGCTGTGTGGTGGCGCGTATAATACTGATTTCTAACGGGAATTCAACACCCTATTTGAAAATAATCAAAAATAAACGGTTGGGTCGCTTACGCCAGCCGCACTGAAGCCCTCTGCACGCAAGCGGCAGCTGTCGCATTGACCGCATGCGTGGCCCTGATCATCCGCCTGGTAGCACGAGACAGTCAGACTGTAATCGACCCCCAGCCGCAGACCCGCTTGAATGATCTCGGCCTTACTGAGGTTCTGCAGGGGAGCCTGAAACCGAAACCTCCCCCCTTCGACACCGGCCTTGGTCGCTAGATTGGCCATGCGCTCGAACGCCTCGATGAACTCGGGCCGGCAATCCGGATAACCGGAGTAATCCAGCGCATTGACGCCGATGAAGATGTCCCGCGCCTCCAGGACTTCCGCCCAGCCTAGGGCGAGGGACAGGAACACTGTGTTACGTGCTGGCACGTATGTGGCAGGAATACCGTCACTCGGCGCCAGGGGCACCTCGATGGAGCTGTCGGTCAGTGCCGAACCGCCCATGCCATTGAGGTTGAGGCCTATCACCTTGTGCTCCACCACGCCCAGGTCCAGGGCTACGCGCTCGGCAGCCTGCAGCTCGGCACGATGACGCTGGCCGTAATCGAAGCTCATGGTGTAGCAGCGATAGCCTTCGGCGCGGGCCATGGCCACCACGGTGGCCGAGTCCAGGCCACCGGACAGCAGGATCACGGCACGTTTTTCAGTGGCCCCTTGGCTCTGTGAGCGCCCAGCCATCTCAGCGCCCCGGCTCATCATTCCAAAGGTACTTGTGCAACTGCAGTTGCAAGCGCACCGGCAGGTTGTCAGCCACGATCCAATCGGCCAGGTCCCGCGCGCTCAGGTCATGGTGGCTCGGCGAGAACAGCACCTCACCAGCACGTCGTTCTAGGCCGTACTGGATCAGCTTGGACACTGCCCAATCGTAGTCCTCGCGAGAACAGATGACGAACTTGACTTGATCGTTGGCCGTCAGCAGCTCGATATTCTCGTAGCGATTGCGCTGCGCCTCCTGGGAACCAGGCGTCTTCAGGTCAAGGATTCGGCTGACGCGGGTGTCCACCGTCGAGATGTCCAAGGCGCCGCTGGTTTCCAGCGACACCTCATAACCGGCATCACACAGTTGCTTGAGCAAGGGAATGGCATTGGGCTGTGCCAGCGGCTCTCCGCCGGTGACACAGACATAGCGGGGGCGGAACCCGGCTACCTGCTCGAGCAGGCTGTCGAGGGTACGTTGGCTGCCGCCGCTGAACGCGTAGGCACTGTCGCAGTATTGGCAACGCAGCGGACAACCGGTGAGGCGCACAAAAACCGTGGGCAGCCCGGCAGTCCGAGTTTCCCCCTGCAACGAGTAGAAAACTTCGGTAATTCTCAATGTGTCTTGCATAGTCGCCACGGGCGTAACAGCTAAACAGGCTGTCCGCCTCCGTCAGGCACTTCGAGAAACCCCGCAAACACGGTGATCCCAGGAAGCGTATTTCATAAAATGGGCGTGGATTCTAACGAAAAAACCCGCGACAAGCGCGGGTTTCTTGTAACCGGGGTCAGGGCACTTACATGCGCTGCAGATCCCGTTGTGCCAGCTGAGCGGCGGAGGTACCCGGATACTGGGCCACCACCTGCTGCAGGATGCCCTTGACCCGGTCGGTGTGACCGAGACGACGCTCCACATCAGCCAGCTTGTACAGCGAATCCGGCACCTTGGCGTGCTTGGGATACAGCTGGGAAACCTTGGCAAAAGCCTGACCCGCGCCTTGCAGGTCGCCCTTGGCCAGATTCACTTCGCCCAACCAGTACTGGGCATTTCCGGCGTACTGGCTTTGTGGGTACTTGCGCAGGAAAGCCGAGAAAGCCTGGCTGGCCTTGTCGAAATCCTTGGCTTTGATCAGATCGAAGGCTGCATCGTAATAGAGCTTTTCCTTCGCTGGATCACCCGGTTCGCTGCTGGCGGCTGGCGCTTGAGCAGCAGCTCCAGCTGCGGCACCGGCGGCATTCGCATCACCACCGGCAGAAGAATTCTCAGGACTCGCGGCAGGTGCAACACCGCTGCCTATGCGCCGATCAAGATCCTGGTAACGCTCCAGGCTTTCTTGCTTCATGCGCGCTACATCATTTTGCAGAACCTCGATCACGCCCTGTTGGCGCGCAATCTGTTCCTGCATTTGCTGCAGTTGCTGGAACAGCTCGCCCTGTGCCGAGACAGGGGTCGAAACCCCTCCCCCGGCATAGGCGCCGTTCGTGCCATAACCCGCTGGCGGATAACTGCTCCCGCTATTGTTATAGCCGGAGTTGTTATCGACCACAGGAACCGCAGACCACGCCGCGAGCGGCGTGAGACTGAGAGCCAAAATAGTTACAGCACGACGGCACGTTCGCATGACGAATTACTTACGCAGTTCGACGCGACGGTTTTGAGCCCAGGACTGCTCGTCGTGGCCAGTAGCAACTGGACGCTCTTTACCGTAGGAAACCAGTTCCAGCTGAGCTGGGGAAACGCCCTGCAGAACCAGGTAGCGTTGAACGGCTTTCGCACGACGCTCGCCCAGTGCCATGTTGTACTCACGAGTACCACGTTCGTCGGTGTTGCCTTCCAGAACAACGCGAGCGCCGTTTGCTTTCAGGTCTTTGGCATGAACGTCCAGAGCGCGCATGGCTTCTGGCTTCAGGTCCGAGCTGTCGTATTCGAAGTAGAAGGTGGTGATTGCGCGCAGAGCAGCTTCTTCGCTCAGGGAGCCATCAACAGCACCGGTGTTAGCGCCGTAACCAGCGTTTGGATCAACAGCGCCTTCACCGGCGTTGTCGCCACCTTTGGAGGAGCAACCTACAGCCACAGCCATGGCCAGAGCCAGCGCAGCAAACTTACCAAACTTCAACATTTCCATCGTGAAACTCCTAATGAACCCCAGTGTGTTAAGTGAAACATTGTAGCGCCGCGTCAGTTCAGGTAAGGGGACCAGGACGGTTCTCTGACTTCGCCTTGAGCGGTAGGAAGCGGGAGCCTCACACGTCCATTAATGGACACGAGCATCAAGACTCCCCGGCCCTGCTGGCGGGTGGCGTAGATTACCATGGTGCCGTTGGGCGCAACAGTAGCTGACTCATCAAGGTTGGTGTCTGTAAGGATTTTTACGCTACCGCGCTGCAAATCCTGAGCCGCCACCCGGAAGTTGGTGAAACCGTCCTGGCGGTGAATCATGACCAGGGTCTTTTCGTCAGCAGAAAGTTTCGGGTTGGCGTTGTAGTTACCAATAAAGGTCACACGCTCGGCACCACCACCGTTGATATTGCTTTTATAGACCTGCGGCTTGCCACCACGGTCGGAGGTGAAATAGATGGTGGAACCATCCTTGCCCCAGAACGGCTCGGTATTGATGCCCGGGCCACTGGTGACACGGCTGATCTGCCGGGACGCCATGTTCATCACATAGATGTCCGGGTTGCCGTCCTTGGACAGCACGAACGCCAGGCGGCTGCCATCCGGGGACCAGGCCGGCGCGCCGTTCAAACCTTCGAAGTTGGTGATCTGCTCACGACGCCCGGTGTCGATGTGCTGAACGAAGATGCGCGGGCGCTTCTGCTCGAACGACACATAGGCGATGCGCTTGCCATCGGGGGCGAAACGCGGAGACAGGATCGGCTCGCGGGACTGCAGCAGGGTCACCGCGCGAGCGCCGTCATAGTCGGAACGCTGCAGGGTGTAGCGCGTGTTGTTCACCGAGAAGCGCTCAGCCGTCACATACAGCAGACGCGTCGAGAACGCGCCCTTGATGCCGGTAAGCTTTTCGAAGGACTGGTCGGAAATGTAGTGCGACATATCCCGCAGTTGATCGACGCTGCCCGACACGCTGCCGGTCATCACTTGCTGCTCGGTAGCGACGTTGAACAGGGCGTACTGCACCTGCAGGCGACCGCCAGCCGGAACAATGCTGCCGACCATCACGTACTGGGCGCCCAAGGCCTTCCAGTCACGGAAAATGACTTCGCTGGCCTGGGTCGGCAAGCTGATCATGTTCTGCTTTGGAATCGGCGCGTAGTAACCGGAGTTGCGCAGGTCGTCACCGATGATCTGGGCCATGTCGTCAGGCAGCACGCTGCCGCCCTGCCAACCGAACGGCACTACCGCGATGGGCGTTGCCCGGTCACTGCCACTGGTGACCAGAATGTTTTTTTCATCCGCTGTCGCTATCCCTGCCATACAGCAAATAACGACAAGCATTCCTCGAAGAAGGTTTCTCACAAGGCTAGATCCTCAGGTGTGAATGTCATCTTGAATGAACGATAGGGAGCAAAATCCTTCGGACTCAACCCCTGCATTTCTGTCAAACGCCCAATGTTCTTGACTGCCGCCACCGCCGAAGCGTCGAACGGACCATCACCACTGGACTTGATCACGCTGACCGTGGTCACCGTGCCATCGGGCAACATGCCAATCCGCAGTTCCACCGTCATGCCCTTGCGCGCCGAAGGAGGACGAGCCCAGCCTTCCGCCGCACGGATACGAATCAGGTCATCGAAACTGCCCGCGACACTGTCACCCACCTCATCCGACTTCGTGGCTTCACGCTCTGGCTTATCGGACAGCAAGTCCGCCAGGGCCTGGGCCTTTTTCTCTTCGGCAGATTTGCGCGCTGCTTCCTGGGCCTTTTTCTTCGCGGCGTCGGCAGCAGCTTTCTTCTTGGCATCCTCGGCGATCTTTTTCTTCGCCTCGTCTGCTTCAGCTTTTTTCTTCGCGTCTTCCGCGGCTTTCTTCTTCGCGTCTTCGACGATTTTCTTCTTCGCTTCTTCAGCGGCCTTTTTCTTGGCCTCTTCTTCAGCAGCTTTCTTGGCTTCTTCTTCGGCTTTCTTCTTGGCTATATCAGCCAATTGTTTCTCTTCAGCCTTTTTCGCCTCGGCGGTTTTCTTGGCTTCATCAGCCTTCTTCGCTTCGTCGGCTTTCTTGGCCTCGTCAGCCTTCTTGGCCTCATCGGCCTTTTGAGCAGCCTCTTCTTTCTTTTGTTCCGCGGCCTTGATCTCTTCCTGCTCGACCTTCTTCTGCTCCAGCTGCTCGGCTTCGGTCTGGCGCGCGGCGGATTTCTTCGCCTCACCCGCAATCTTGTGATTGGTCTGGGTGGTTGCCGGACTCTTGGATTTGAGCTGGTACAGGGTCGCTTGAACGATCGGCTTGGCCGGGGGCAGTTCCGGGGTCATGGCAAAGCTGACGAACAGCATGCCAAACACCAGCACGTGCAGGGCAATTGCCCAGACACTAGGCCAGAAGTAGCTTTCCGAGGCGGACGGCTCTCGCTGTTGGTGCATCAGGGCGCCTCGGTAATCAAGCCAACGTTACCGACTCCGGCTTTCTGCAGGCCGCCCATGGCACCCATCACGGCGCCGTAGTCGACGGATTTATCACCGCGAATGAACACCTGGGTGTGCTTGCCGCCTTCATTGCCGGCACGGATGATCTTGGTCACCGCGTCGGTCATCTGCGGCAAGGTCATCGCCTTGTCCTGTTGCTTTTCGGTGTCGACTTCGCTGCCAAGGTTCCAGTAGTAGGTCTTGTCAGACTTGATCGAGATGGTCAGCACCTGGGTGTTGTTGTCCTGGGGCAAGGCTTCGCTGGAAACCTTGGGCAGGTCAACTTTCACGCCCTGGTTGAGCATCGGCGCGGTCACCATGAAGATAACCAGCAGTACCAACATCACGTCGATGTAGGGCACCACGTTCATCTCGGCAACCGGCTTGCGTTTGTGGCGAACTCGGGCCATTGGGTTTACCTGCTCACTCTTCGCTGGTGTGCACTTTACGGTGCAGGATCGCCTGGAACTCGTCGGCGAAGGTGTAGTAGCGGCTGATCAGCGTCTCGCCACGAGCGGCGAAGCGGTTGTAGGCGATCACCGCCGGGATGGCTGCGAACAGGCCGATGGCAGTGGCGATCAGCGCTTCGGCGATACCCGGGGCTACGGTGGCCAGGGTCGCTTGCTGGGCCTGAGCCAGGCCGCGGAAGGAGTTCATGATCCCCCAGACAGTACCGAACAGACCGATGTACGGGCTGACCGAGCCGACGGTGGCGAGGAACGGCAGGCTCTGCTCGAGCTTTTCTTCCTCACGGGAGATTGCTACGCGCATGGCCCGGGCCACACCTTCCATGACCGCTTCCGGATCGACACCCGGTTGCTGGCGCAGACGGGAGAACTCCTTGAAGCCGGCACGGAAGATCTGCTCGACACCGGAATCCGGGTCAGGGTTGCTGCCCGCCTGGCGGTACAGCTTGGACAGGTCGATACCGGACCAGAAGCGCTCTTCGAAGCTCTCCAGGGCACGTCGACCGGCGCGCAGCAGGTTGCTGCGCTGAAAGATCATGATCCATGAAGTCACCGATGCGGCAACCAGGGTCAGCATTACCAACTGCACTACAACGCTGGCATTGCTGACCAGGCTCCACATGGAGGAATGGTCGACGACGTTAGCTTCCACGCTTTATCTCCTGCTCTGAGTGTGTACCCGCGCTGCTCTCGTCGGCAAAGGCCGTACGCAGAGCGTCTGGAATGGCGCGGGGTTTGAAAGTGTCGGCGCGCACACAGGCCACCAAAAACTGCCCTTCGCAGAGCAGCGCATTGTCTGTGGATCGCCTGACCTGCTGAGTGAAACGCAGGCTGACCCGGTTCAATTCGGTAACCTGGGCACTGACCAGAAGCTCGTCGTCCAGTCGCGCCGGCGCGTGATAGCGCGCTTCGCTGGAATGCACGACGAATAACAGGTTCTCCCCTGCCAGCTGCGATTGGGCAAAGCCCAGGTGTCGTAGCCGCTCGGTTCGAGCCCGCTCCATAAACTTAAGGTAATTAACGTAATACACGATGCCGCCGGCATCGGTGTCCTCGTAATAAACGCGACAACGATGTGCGAACGACTCAAGCCCGTTTTGCGCGCGCATACTCTAGTGCTTACTCCTCAGGTTGCCAATCCGGCCAGGCAACTGTTTTTTCATTCTTGAACGACTTTTCGTGAAGATTTAACGATGCCAGTCCCTAGGACAGCACAAACCCCGAATAAATCGACAAAAAGCAGGTTATTAATCGTCCACGGCATCGAGGAATTCGTCTACCACGGGCAGCTCCCCCATTCGTGACGGGATGTTAAGACCAAAGTGCAAATAGGCATGCCGGGTAACCACGCGACCACGAGGGGTGCGCATGATATAGCCCTGCTGGATCAGGTACGGCTCCAGCACATCCTCGATGGTGTGGCGCTCTTCACTGATGGCCGCAGCCAGGCTGTCGACCCCTACCGGACCGCCGTCGAACTTCTCGATCATGGTCAGCAATAGACGTCGGTCCTGATGGTCGAAGCCACGTTCATCGACGTCCAGCAGGTTCAGCGCCAGGTCGGCGATCGGCTTGGTGATGTGCCCCTTGGCCCGCACCTCGGCAAAATCCCGTACCCGACGCAGCAGACGATTGGCGATCCGCGGAGTGCCCCGGGCGCGGCGCGCGACCTCGAAGGCGCCTTCCGGGTCCAGCGGCAAACCGAGAATGCCGGCGGAACGGCTGACGATGGTCGCCAGATCAGCAGTGCTGTAGAACTCCAGGCGCTGGACGATACCGAAACGATCGCGCAACGGGTTGGTCAGCATCCCGGCACGGGTCGTGGCCCCCACCAGGGTGAATGGAGGCAGATCCAGCTTGATCGAGCGCGCCGCCGGCCCCTCGCCGATCATGATGTCGAGCTGGAAATCCTCCATCGCCGGGTACAACACCTCCTCGACGATGGGCGACAACCGATGGATCTCGTCGATGAACAGTACGTCATGGGGCTCAAGATTGGTCAGCAGCGCCGCCAGATCACCAGGACGCTCCAGCACCGGCCCGGAAGTGCTCTTGATCGACACCCCCATTTCCTCGGCGATGATGTTGGCCAGGGTGGTCTTGCCCAGCCCCGGGGGGCCGAAGATCAGGGTGTGGTCCAGGGATTCGTTGCGCCCACGGGCGGCCTGGATGAACAGCTCCATCTGCTCGCGCACGCTGGGCTGGCCGATGTAGTCGGCCAGGCTGACCGGGCGAATCGCCCGGTCCTGGATTTCCTCGCGCTCACGGGGACCCGTGGCGGCGATCAGACGATCAGCTTCAATCACTTAAATCATTCCCTTCAGGGCTCGGCGGATCATGTCTTCACTGCTCAAGCCTTTGTCTTTGATCGCGGAGACCGCCTTGCTGGCTTCCTGAGGCTTGTAGCCCAGGGAGATCAGCGCGCTGACCGCGTCCGACTCGGCACTAGCCACCGGCGCCGGCGCATCCGGCTGGTTCGGCACCAGGGCGAACATGCTCGGCACCGCTTCCCAGGCCTTGAAACGGTCCTTGAGTTCGACCAACAAGCGCTCGGCAGTCTTCTTGCCGACCCCAGGCACCTTGGTCAGGGCCGACGTGTCCTGGGCCTGCACGCAACGCACCAGCTCATCCACCTCAAGGCTGGACATCAAGGCCAGGGCCAGTTTCGGCCCCACACCATTGAGACGGATCAACTCGCGAAAAAAGTCTCGCTCGCGCTTGCTGGCGAAACCGTAGAGTAACTGCGCGTCCTCGCGCACGACCAAATGGGTGTGCAAGGTCAGGGGTTCACCGACCGACGGCAGGCGATACAGGGTGGTCATCGGCACTTCGACTTCATAGCCCAGCCCGTTTACATCAAGAATCAGGTACGGCGGCTGTTTCTCAGCCAAAGTGCCGCGCAGGCGTCCAATCACGTTTCAAATCCTTAGACGATGGCCAGCCCCGGGCTGGCAACTCACTGAACAGGCGTCCGGGCCGGATACACAGGCGCGCAACGTCCACTGCTAAATTGAATGCGCTGATGCTATCAGAGACGCAGGCGACCGCCACGACTGCGTGCCGTACCCAGGCCATGGGGCAACAGACTGGAACGGGTATGGGCATGACAGATAGCAATGGCCAGGGCGTCCGAGGCGTCGATCTGCGGCTTGGTGGTCAGTTTGAGCAGGTGCATGACCATCATTTGTACCTGCTCTTTATTGGCGCCGCCGGTTCCGGCCACGGCCTGCTTGACCTGGGTCGCGGTGTACTCGGCAATCTCCAGGCTCTCCTCGGCACCGGCAACGATGGCCGCGCCTCGCGCCTGCCCGAGCTTGAGGGCCGAATCGGCGTTGCGCGCCATGAATACCTTCTCGATGCCCATGGTCACCGGGCCATAGGTCTGAATGACCTCGCGAACCCCTCGGTAGACAATCTGCAGCCGCTCATGCAGCTCGCCGCCGCCGGTGCGAATGCAGCCGGAGGCCACGTAGACGCAACCGCGGCCGGTGTCGCGGACCACGCCATAACCGGTAATGCGTGAACCGGGGTCGATGCCAAGAATAAGTGTCATAACGCCTGCTGCTTGTAGGGAGATGCCTGCCGGCCTGGGCCGGAACAGCGAAAAGGCAGAAGCCGGAAGCACCCTGCCGCGCAATCATCGCGGCGTTGTACGTCCGGCTTCAAGAGTAAAGCAGCTGGATCAGCCGAGCTGCTCGGCCACCGACTCGGGAATATCCGCGTTGGAATAGACGTTCTGCACGTCATCCAGGTCTTCCAGCATGTCGATCAGCTTGAGGACCTTCTCGGCACCTTCCAGATCCAGTTCGGCGCTGGTGGTGGGCAGCATGACGATTTCCGCGTCCGTGGCGGTGAAGCCAGCCGCTTCCAGAGCGTTACGCACGCCGTAGAAACCGGCGAACGAGGTGAATACGTCGATCGAGCCATCTTCGTTGCTGACCACATCGTCGGCGTCTGCCTCCATGGCCGCTTCCATCAGCCCGTCTTCATCGACGCCTTCGGCAAAAGTGATCTGCCCCTTGCGCTCGAACAGATAGGCCACCGAGCCATCGGTGCCCAGGTTGCCACCACATTTGCTGAATGCATGGCGCACAGCCGCCGCAGTGCGGTTGCGGTTGTCGGTCATGCATTCGACCATCACCGCCACGCCATTGGGACCGTAACCTTCGTACGTCAGCTCGACCACATCGTCGCTGCCGGCAGCGCCGGTGCCACGGGCGATGGCCCGATCGATGATGTCGCGGCTCATGTTGGCGCCCAGGGCCTTGTCCAGGGCCAGACGCAGACGCGGGTTGGAGTTGGGATCGCCGCCGCCCTGACGGGCGGCGACGGTCAGCTCACGAATCCACTTGGTGAAGATCTTGCCTCTCTTGGCATCCTGACGCTCTTTGCGGTGCTTGATGTTCGCCCACTTGGAATGACCTGCCATAACTTGCTCCAAATTCTCTTTGAAACATTGCCCACGCCGCATGACGGGTGCAGGCAACAAAACTCGACCCATAGAAAAAGCGCACCCGAAGGTGCGCCTTATCGGGCCGGCTTATTCAGCCTTAGGCTGTTCGCGCAGGCGGATGTGCAGCTCACGCAGAGCCTTGGCATCCACCAGACCCGGTGCCTGAGTCATGACGCAGGCCGCGCTCTGGGTTTTCGGGAAAGCGATCACTTCACGGATCGACTGGGCGCCAGTCATCAGCATCACCAGGCGGTCCAGGCCGAAGGCCAGGCCACCGTGGGGTGGCGCGCCGTACTTGAGGGCGTCCAGCAGGAAGCCGAACTTCTCTTCCTGTTCTTCTTCGCTGATACCCAGCAGACGGAACACCGCTTGCTGCATTTCCTTGCGGTGGATACGGATCGAACCGCCACCCAGCTCGGTGCCGTTCAGAACCATGTCATAGGCGCGCGACAGAGCGGTAGCCGGGTTGGCTTCCAGTTCTTCAGGCGAGCACTTGGGCGCGGTGAACGGGTGGTGCAACGCGGTGAAGCTGCCGTCTTCGTTCTCTTCGAACATCGGGAAGTCGACAACCCACATCGGCGCCCACTCGCACGTCAGCAGGTTCAGGTCGTGACCCAGCTTGATACGCAGCGCGCCCAGGGCCTCGCTGACGATCTTGGCCTTGTCGGCGCCGAAGAACACGATGTCGCCATCGACTGCGCCAACGCGATCGAGGATCACGTTCAGATTGGCTTCCGGGATGTTCTTGACGATTGGCGATTGCAGACCGTCAACGCCCTTGGCGCGCTCGTTGACCTTGATGTAGGCCAGGCCCTTGGCGCCGTAGATGCCGACGAACTTGGTGTAGTCGTCGATCTGCTTGCGCGGCATGCTCGCCCCGCCAGGAACGCGCAAGGCGGCGATACGGCATTTCGGATCGTTGGCCGGGCCGCTGAATACCTTGAATTCCACTTCCTTGAGCTGGTCGGCAACGTCCACCAGTTCCAGTGGGTTACGCAGGTCCGGCTTGTCGGAACCGTAGCGACGCATGGCCTCTTCAAAGGTCATGTGGGGGAATTCACCGAACTCCAGACCCAGCACTTCCTTGAACAGATTGCGGATCATGCCTTCGGTCAGGCCCATGATGTCTTTTTCGTCGAGGAAGCTGGTCTCGATGTCGATCTGAGTGAACTCAGGCTGACGGTCGGCGCGCAGGTCTTCATCGCGGAAGCATTTGGCGATCTGGTAGTAGCGGTCGAAGCCGGCCACCATCAGCAGCTGCTTGAACAGCTGTGGCGATTGCGGCAGGGCGAAGAAGCTGCCGGCGTGGGTACGGCTCGGCACCAGGTAGTCGCGGGCACCCTCGGGGGTGGCGCGGGTCAGGATCGGCGTCTCGACGTCAAGGAAACCGTTCTCGTCGAGGAAGCGGCGGATGCTGGTGGTCATGCGCGAGCGCAGACGCAGCTTCTCGGCCATTTCCGGACGACGCAGGTCGATGAAGCGATAGCGCAGGCGAGTCTCTTCACCCACGTCGGAATATTCGTTGAGCGGGAACGGCGGGGTTTCCGCTTCGTTCAGCACTTCCAGCTCGTAACCCAGGACTTCGATCATGCCCGAAGCCATGTTGGCGTTGCCGGCACCGGCTGGGCGCAGGCGCACCTTGCCGGTGATCTTGACTACGTATTCGCTGCGCACACGGTCGGCGGCGGCGAAGGTTTCAGCGCGGTCCGGGTCGAACACCACCTGGGCCAGACCTTCACGATCACGGATATCGAGGAAAATCACCCCGCCGTGGTCACGGCGACGGTGGACCCATCCGCAAAGGGTTACTTCCTGACCTTCCAGGCTTTCGTTCAGTTGGCCGCAATAATGGCTGCGCATCATGGTAGTGGTTTCACTTCTCGTAATTCGAAATTCGATGGAGGCCTTGCGCACCACAGGGTGCCGGATAGTGCAAGAACTCGCGCGTGTCGTTCAACTTAGTCAGCTTTGTCGCCACCGGCCAGGTTCTTCTTGGCGCCGGTCTTGAAGTCGGTTTCGTACCAGCCGCTGCCGCTGAGGCGGAAGCCGGGCATGGACAGCATCTTTTTCAGTTCAGGCGCCTGGCAGGCAGGGCAGTCGACCAGCGGCGCGGCGCTGATCTTTTGAATGGCTTCCAACTGATGACCACAGGAAGCGCATTGATAGTCGTACATGGGCATGGGGGCGTCTCGGCAATCCAGATTACTGCTTGAACTACAGCCAGAGCCCACGCCAAAGCTCGGGCTACCTAGCAAAGAGCGGGATTATATCCATTAAATCGGCCCTGTGCAGCCGTATGACCATATAGCGGAGGTTGCCGGCGGTCAGGCACATCACGAGCAATCCGTCGTCCGCGGGGAACGGATCATGGCCGGCAGCTTGCCCCGGCGTGAAAATTATCAAGGGGCAGGCCTGGCCAAACGGCGCGAATGGCGCTCCAGAGCGCCATTCGCCCTGGTGGAGTTAACGATGTTCCAGCAGGGAACGCAGCATCCACGCGGTTTTCTCGTGCACTTGCATGCGTTGGGTCAACAGGTCCGCCGTCGGCTCGTCGCTGACCTTGTCCAGCAGCGGGAAGATCCCACGGGCCGTACGAGTCACCGCCTCTTGGCCACTGACCAGCTGCTTGATCATTTCTTCAGCTGCCGGCACGCCCTCCTCCTCCTTGATCGAGGACAACCGGGCATAGATGGAATAGGCGCCAGGCGCTGGGAAGCCCAGGGCTCGAATGCGTTCGGCAATCAGGTCGACCGCCAGGGCCAGTTCGTTGTACTGCTCCTCGAACATCAGGTGCAGGGTACGAAATTGCGGGCCGGTGACGTTCCAATGGAAATTATGGGTTTTCAGGTACAACACGTAGGTGTCCGAAAGCAGACGGGAAAGACCGTCGACGATGGATTTACGATCTTCTTCGCTGATACCGATATCAATTGCCATGTTTCTCTCCGTTAACGGGATGGATTCACCCAATCAGCTGCCGGACCACTCTAGCAAGAGTACCGCGCCACCGCCGCCCCGGATCATCGATCAGCCTGCGGTGGATTGTCCCGTGGCCCGGCCAGGGATGCAAAACGCTGAGTTCGAGCCGAATCTGACCGCCGGGAAAACCCAACGTTCCTTGGAAATAATACGGCCATCTGTCTAGAACGGGCCTTTGCCCGATGCTCCGGATCCGTCCCATGGTGCCGGCCATTTGCCCTGCCCCGCCGAACACCGCTGCTGATTTGAGTAGGCCTGGGCTTTGCTGTTAAATAGAGCCCGTGTCGCTGTTGCCTATTTCTTCGGCCAGCGCGCATAGGCTGATCCCGCGTACGTAACCACCGCCTCACCTATTTGTTCAGAAGCGAACCGTGCGTGACCAGCTCTTCCTTGTGCACCCTTCTTAACGTGAGTTAATCAAAATGTTGAAAATCGTCCACCTGCTGACAGGCATTGCAGCCTTGCTGCTGTCCTTGATTCCGAGTCTTAGATCTGACGCGGTTCCCTACCTGCAACAATCCGATGCTATTTACCTGGCCCTTTTCGGCCTGCTCAACCTGATCCTGGCCCCCGTTATTCCGTACTGGAACAAAGGCCCGCGCCAACACCTGCAAAACCTGGTCAGCGCCCTGCTGGTGCTGGTCGTGGTCTTGCAGACCCTCACCCTGCTGGCGCCCATGCCAGTGATCGGTGGCCAACCGGCGGTACTGGTCAGCCTGCTGACCGCACTGGCCGCCGTGGTTCTGCACCTGGCCATCAGCCTCTACCGCTCATCGCCAGCCGCTTCCGCCGCCACGACCTACGACATGAGCAATCGCGATACCGGCACGGTGAAGTGGTTCAACACCTCCAAGGGCTTCGGCTTTATCTCCCGGGATTCCGGCGATGATATCTTCGTGCACTTTCGCGCCATTCGTGGAGAAGGCCATCGCGTACTGGTGGAAGGCCAGCGCGTGGAGTTCTCGGTGATGAACCGTGACAAGGGCCTGCAAGCCGAAGACGTGATTGCCGCACTGCCACGCCGCTGATACACGCCCAAAAGAAAACCGCGCCTTGGCGCGGTTTTTTTTGCTCTGCAGCTCGAGCCGTCATGCCTCAATAATGAGGGGGCGGCGCCTCTTCCTCGAAAGAGTCGAACTGCCCGACCATTTCCTCCTGGCGCTTGAGCAGTGCTGCCATCTGCAGCTGCAGGCGCTCCAGTACCTTCTGTTGCGCCACCAGCACGTCATTCAAGGCTTGAATGGTGTCGTCCTGGAATGCCAGACGGCTCTCCAGATCGTTTACACGCTCTTCCAGACTCATGGATCAACCCTCCAGAAACTGGAAATCATCGGTCAACACGACCCGCAGCCGCTCACGGATCGCCGCGACCTGCTCGGGCCGGTAAGGCGTAGCTGGATGCTTGCCCCAGACCGGCGCAGGCCATGCCGCGTCATCACGCTTGCGCACGATCACGTGCATGTGCAGCTGGCTCACCACGTTGCCCAGGGTCGCGACATTCAACTTGTCGGCATCGAAGGAGTCCTTGAGCAGTTCGGCCAATGCCGTGGTTTCCTGCCACAACTGAAGCTGATCGGTGACATCCAGTTGAAACAACTCACTGATATCCTCGCGACGCGGCACCAGGATGAACCAGGGATAATTGGCGTCATTGGACAGCAGCAACCGGCAGAGGGGGAAATCCCCGATGGGCAATGTGTCTTGTTGCAGCCGTGAATCTAAAGTGAACACCGTGTTTGCTCCCGCTCAGCTCATTCCAGCCCGGCGTTCAGTATCACAGACACTTGCCAGGCGACAGATGCCCAGCATACCTGCGAATGCCCCGTGCTTCATGACCAATGAGCCAGAGCCCTCGAGACCCGGCAAGGAGCCGCCCCCTCATGCAGCCGACATGCCCCACGGCAGGACACTTTCCCGAGCCTTGCACCACTTGCGCACAATTGGCTGGAAATCCGCAGAAAGCGGCCTGGCAGGCCCCGTCGCGCCTCGGCCGTCCTGCAGACGATTGCAGGAACCGTGCACAGCGCTGCAAAAAAACTGCACCAGAATCGTACAAGCCATCTACGCTGGATACCTCAAGCATCCGCCGTTTACTCACTTCACAGTGTGGACCGGTAACATTTCGCCAGGCTGTGCAACTTATTGCACAGCCCTGCACCATGGAGACCTTCGAGTCAAGCCAAACAAAAAGACGCTTGGAACAAGGGTTTTATGCGGTTTTTACAGACCGGCACACGCTACTGAAGAAAAATCAACGAGCACTTGCAGTTTGTGCACGGTTGTTGCATCCACCCCCGACATCGTCTGCAACGCCCCACTGAAAGTGGACGTTAAAGACTCATGATAATAGTGGCAGGGTTGCCCGAAAGTGCTTTGTAGAGTGTCTGCATGGGGGGATTAATTCCTGCATTGCGCCCCTTCGAAGAACACTGTTTTAGTTGTCCGTCTGGACACCATCAGGCTGCACAATTGCGACACTGATCAAGCAGTTTGCGACAGGCTCGTAAAGAAGCCGAAAGGATAGATTGGCAAGTATCGCCAACATTGTCAGCGTGATATAAGTTTGCGCCGACACAAAAAGAAAGAGCCGCCCAGATAAAAAAATAGGTGGGACGGCAGTACTCTTCTAAAAACCAAAGGAGCAAATCACGATGCGCGTGATGAAGTGGAGCATGATCGCCCTGGCTGTATCAGCAGGCACCTCGCAGTTCGCAATCGCGTCCTCCCAGGACGATTCCAAGGGCTTTATCGAAGATAGCACCCTGACCGCCAAAACCCGCCTTGAGTATATGAACCGCGACTTCAAGAACGGTGCTGGCAACCACGCACGTGACGACGGCGGCTACAAAAGCGGCTATCGCCAAGATACCGGGCTGAGTGAACTGCTGCAGTACAACTCCGGCTTCACCCAAGGCACCGTGGGCGTCGGCGTTGACGCGTTCGCCATGGGCGTGATCAAGCTTGACGGCGGCGCAGGTCGCTCCGGCAACGGCCTGGCAGCCAACAACCGCTTCGGCCAGCCAGAAAAAGACTCGTCGGCTGTAGGCGGCGCGGTCAAGTTCCGCATCTCCGATACCGTACTGAAGTACGGCGACCAGATGGTTGCCAGCCCAGTGTTCTCCACCGACGACAGCCGTCTGCTGCCAGAAGTCGCCACCGGTACCATGATCACCAGCAAGGAGATCAAGGGCCTGGAACTGAACGCTGGTCACTTCACCGCCCTGCGCTCGCAGACCGGTCAGTACAACGACAGCATCAACGGTCGCAACAGTGACGGCCTGAAAAACCCAGGCCTGACCTCTGCCGACTTCGCCGGTGCCACCTACCAGTTCACCGACAACTTCGTCGGTGGCGTGGCGGCGTCCAAGGTCGATGACTACTTCAAGAAGCAGTACATCAACCTGAACTACACCTTCCCGATCGCCGACAACCAGTCGCTGAACCTCGACTTCAACGGCTACCGTACCGAAGACGACGGCAAGAAACTGTACGGCAAGCTGGACAACAAACTGTGGAGCCTCGCGGCTGCCTACAGCATCGGCGCGAGCAAGTTCACCATCGCCCACCAGCGCTCCACTGGCGACACCAACTACCTGTACGGTGTTGACGGTAACGGCACCGTCTTCGTTGCCAACTCCATCCAGATCTCCGACTTCATCGGCAAGGACGAGCGCTCCTGGCAGGCTCGCTACGACCTGAACATGGCAACCTTGGGCGTTCCTGGCCTGAGCTTCATGGCTCGTTACGTGAAGGGTGACAACATCAGCACCTCGTCCAATACCGAGGGCAAGGAAAACGAGTTCAACTTCGAAACCAAATACGTGATGCAAGAAGGTCCAGCCAAGGACCTGTCGTTCCGCCTGCGTAGCGCTGTGTACCGTGCAAACGGTGCTTACAACGCGGATTACACCGCAGACAACAACGATGTTCGTATCATCGTAGAGTACCCGCTGAGCATCTTGTAATTTTAGTGCCCAGTTAATGCGCTAACACGCAGCTCTAATAAAAACCGTCACCTGGTATCAGGCTGACGGTTTTTTTATGCCTGCTGAAATGCAACATTGAAAAGACAATTAAATAGCAAGCTAACTAACATGGCTCATGTCGGTAGTTGCTCTCGGCTCTCCCAGGCAGGTGTGTTAGTTGCCATTGAATGAGAATTAAAACAAACAAGGGGCTGATAGCCCCTTGTCTTGAACAACATAGCTGACCGAACGGCCAGGTCATGAAACCGGTTTATTGCACCGCCGCTTCCTGAACCACGCGAATCACCCGCTGCGGAAAGGGAATATCAATTCCCGCGGCCTTCAAGCGATCACGAGACAGTTCATTGAACTGGAACAAAACATCCCAGTAGTCCGCGGTCTTGACCCACACCCGCAGTGACAGGGTTATCGCGCTGTCTCCCAAGGTGGACACCACCGCCACCGGTGCAGGATCGGCCAGCACGCGGGCGTCCTTGGCCAGTTCCAGCAGCACCTCGCGGGCCTTCTGCAAATCGGCGTCGTAATCCACGCCAACATCGAACACCACCTTGCGGGTCGGCTGACGGTTGTAGTTGGTGATGATGCCGTTGGACAGGTTGCCGTTGGGCACTATCACCGTCTTGTTGTCACCGGTACGCAGCACAGTGTGGAAGATCTGGATGCTGTCCACGGTGCCGCTGATGCCCTGGGCCTCGATCCAGTCGCCGATGCGGAACGGGCGAAACAGGAGGATCAATACACCACCGGCGAAGTTCGCCAGGCTGCCCTGCAATGCCAGGCCGATGGCCAGGCCGGCGGCACCGATCGCGGCGACGAAGGAGGTGGTTTCGACCCCGATCATCGAAGCCACGCTGACGATCAGCAGCACCTTGAGTACGATGTTGGCCAGGTTGCTGATAAACCCTTGCAGCGCCAGGTCGGCATTGCGCAGCGCCAGCAACTTGCCCACTTTGTGGGTCAGCTTGTTGATCAGCCACCAGCCAATGGCCAGGGTAATCACGGCCAGCAGTACCCGACTGCCGTATTCCATGATCATTGGAATCCAGGCCTGGGAGGCCCGGACCAGGTTGTCTACTTCAGCGTTCAAATCCATCTATTTCTCCAGATTCCGGGGATTGCGGCGTGCATGACTGACAGGCAGAACGACCGGCTCCATTGGCGCTCAATCGTTTCTGCCACTCCTCCGGCCTCGGACGCCAATTAGCTCTAGAGGTTCCCGGAGAAATCGATCAATCGCGGAAGTTGTTGAACTGCAGCGGCATGCCGAACTCCTTGGCACGCAAGGCGGCGATCGCCTCTTGCAGGTCGTCACGCTTCTTGCCGGTGACCCGTACCTGCTCGCCCTGGATGGATGCCTGCACCTTCAGCTTGGCATCCTTGATGTGCGCGACGATCTTCTTCGCCAGCTCTTTATCGATCCCCTCCTTGAGCACCGCCTCCTGCTTCATCAGCTTGCCCGAGGCATAGGCGTCCTTGACCTCCAGGCACTGCACGTCGATCTTGCGCTTGACCAGGGCCAGCTTGAGGATCTCGATCATCGCTTCCAGCTGGAACTCGGCCTCGGCAGTCAGGTTGACAGCCAGGTCCTTGTCCTTGAACTCGAAGCTGCCCTTGCCTTTCAGGTCATAGCGGCGATCCAGTTCCTTGACGGCGTTTTCCACCGCGTTGGTGACTTCGTGCTTGTCCAGTTCGGATACCACGTCAAACGACGGCATGTAATCTCTCCAAATAAAAAGGGGCGCTGTTCAAGACATCGAACACGCCCGGCTTGCGGTTAAAATCCGCGCTCATTATAACGGGTCTTTCCCCTCGTTCACTGCGCGCCCTTCCCGGGCCTGCCAAACAGAGCAAAAAGCTGATGTCCACTACCTGGCATGTTCTCGGCGCCGGCAGCCTCGGCACCCTCTGGGCCACTCGCCTGGCCCGCGCCGGGCTGCCGGTCCGCCTGATCCTGCGGGACCAAGCTCGCTTGCGGGCCTATCAGGCCGCCGGTGGCCTGACCCTGGTAGAGCAGGGCCGGAGCAACCTGCTGGCGATCCCCGGCGAAACCTGCGAGGGCACAGAGCCGATCCAGCGCCTGCTGCTGGCATGCAAGGCCTATGACGCCGAGGCCGCCGTGGCCCGTATCGCCCCACGCTTGAAGCCCGGGGCCGAACTGATCCTGCTGCAAAATGGCCTCGGCAGTCAGGACGCCGTAGCCGCCAGGGTGCCCCTGGCACGCTGCATTGCAGCCTCCAGCACCGAGGGTGCGTTCCGCGATGGTGACTGGCGCGTGGTTTTTGCCGGCCACGGCTATACCTGGCTGGGCGACTCCGGCCACCCTACTCCGCCCATCTGGCTAGACGAGCTGACGGCCAGTGGCATTCCTCACGAATGGAGCACCCAGATCCTCACCCGGCTCTGGCGCAAGCTGGCGCTCAACTGCGCGATCAACCCACTGACGGTGTTGCACGACTGTCGCAATGGTGGCCTGCAGCAACACCAGTGCGAAGTGGCGACCTTGTGTGCCGAACTGAGCGAATTGCTGCAATGCTGCGGACAACCCGCCGCAGCACAAAACCTGCAACAGGAGGTCGAGCGGGTGATTCAGGCCACCGCCGCCAACTACTCCTCCATGTACCAGGACGTGGCCAGCCAGCGCCGCACGGAGATCAGCTACCTGCTGGGCTATGCCTGCCAGGCGGCCGCCCGTCACCGCCTGCAGCTGCCCCATCTGCAACAAGTGCAACAGCGTCTGGTGAACCAGCTGCGCCTGCGCGGATTGCCCAGCGACTGAGCAGCGGCTACGCTGCCCACTTGCTCATTTCCAGCGATATAGCCGATGCCATTGCGCCAGCGCCTCGAAAACCTGCCCGTGGGCCAGAAGCTCCTGGCCGCCCTGCTTGTCCTGCTGACCACCGTACTGCTGGTCGCCAACCTGACCTTTATCAGCGCCGCCTACTGGATATCCCAGGAAAGCATGGCGCCCCAGGCGCTGCAGACCATCGGTCGCCTGGTGTCCAACCCGTCCCTGGCAATCCAGGCCCTGAATTCGCCCGAGGATGCGCAGAAGCTGCTCGACGAACTCGACAGCTACAGCCCGCTGCGGGCTGCCGCGCTCTATGATGGCAAAGGCCAGCGCGTGGCCCAGTTGCAACACGGGGAACACCTCAAGCTGCCCGAGCGCTACCGCCACATCGAAGCCTGGCAAATGACCGAGTTCCGCAGCAACCAGGTGATTACCCTGCCTCGCCCGGGGCAGGCACCGGGGCACCTGCTGCTGGTAGCTACCAGCGAACTGCCCATGGCCTTTTATACCGGCACCCTCACCGCAAGCCTCGGCATCCTGATTTTCAGCGTGCTGCTGTGGCTGGTCATTGCCCGGCAGATCAAGCGCCTGATCACCCAGCCGATTCACCAGCTCGAGGAGCTGTCCCGCCAGGTGACCCGCGAGGAAAACTATTCCCTGCGCGCCGCACGAGGCAACCATGATGAAATCGGCAGCCTGGCCGAAGCCTTCAACACCATGCTGTCGCGTATCGAGGCCCGGGAGCAGCAGCTCAAGCGCGCCCGAGACGACGCCCAGGCCGCCTATGACCAGGCCCAGGGCCTGGCCGAGGAAACCCGTCACACCAACCGCAAGCTGGAGCTGGAAGTCCAGGTGCGCAGCAAAATCGAGAAAAAACTCACCGGTTTCCAGAACTACCTCAACAGCATCATCGACTCCATGCCCTCGGCCCTGATCGCCCTGGATGAACAGCTGTATGTCACCCAGTGGAACCAGGAGGCCAGCGCCCTGTCTGGCACTCGCCTTGACGAAGCCCTGAACCAGCCGATCTTCCTCGCCTTCGAACCGCTCAAGCCGTTCCTGCCGCAGCTCAAGGAAACCGTCGAGCAGCACACGGTGACCAAGGTCGAGCGGGTCACCTGGCTCAAGGATGAGGAAGCACGCCACTATGCCCTGACCTTCTATCCGCTGATGGGTGGCGCCGGACGCGGGGTGGTGATCCGTATCGACGACATCACCCAGCGCCTGTCCCTCGAAGAAATGATGGTGCAGTCGGAGAAGATGCTCTCGGTTGGCGGCCTGGCAGCCGGCATGGCCCACGAGATCAACAACCCCCTGGGGGCGATCCTGCACAACGTGCAGAACATCCGTCGCCGGCTGTCTCCCGAGCTGCCGAAAAACCTCGAACACGCGCAACAGGTCGGCGTCGAGCTGCAAACCGTCAACCGTTACCTGGAAAGCCGGGAAGTCCCACTGTTGCTGGACGGCATTCAACAGGCAGGCGCCCGGGCCGCGAAGATCGTCACCCACATGCTCAGTTTCAGTCGACGCAGCACTCGGCAGATGGCTCCTTGCGACCTGCCGGCACTGATCGACCAGGCAGTGGAAATCGCCAGCAACGACTTCGACCTGGCCATCGGCTTCGACTTCAAGGGCCAGGCGATCGTGCGCCAGTTCGACCCAGACCTGGGACCGGTCCCCGGCACCGCCAACGAATTGGAACAGGTGCTGCTCAACCTGCTGAAAAATGCCGCCCAGGCCATACATCAGCGCGACGATGACAGCGAGCCGGGACGCATCATCCTGCGAACCCGCCTGAATCCGCCCTGGGCGGAAATCCAGGTGGAGGACAATGGCGTCGGCATGAGCGAGAACGTGCGCAAGCGCACCTTCGAACCCTTCTTCACCACCAAGGAAATCGGCCAGGGCACTGGGCTCGGGCTGTCGGTGTCCTACTTCATCATCACCAACAACCACAAGGGCCAGATGGAAGTGCAGTCGACCCGTGGCCAGGGCACCTGCTTCACCCTGCGCCTCCCCCTGGCAAGCAGCCAGCCCCTGGTTCAAGAACCTCTACCACTGGAGAACTAAGCATGGGTTTTCGTTTGTCGAAGATTTACACCCGCACTGGCGACAAAGGCGAAACCGGGCTGGGAGACGGCCGTCGGGTACCCAAGGATCACCCCCGGGTAGAGGCCATTGGTGAGGTCGATACGCTGAACAGCCAGTTGGGCCTGCTCCTGGCCGGGCTGGCCGAGCACGGCGCGACCTGCCCCGGGCTCCAGGAAGTGATCGAGGTACTGACGCCTTGCCAGCATCGGCTGTTCGATCTCGGGGGCGAGTTGGCGATGCCGGTGTATCAGGCCCTCAACAGCAGCGAAGTGGAGCGCCTGGAGGCGGCCATCGATGTGTGGAACGAGGAGTTGGGCCCCCTGGAAAACTTCATTCTGCCGGGTGGCTCGGTGTTGATTGCCCAGGCCCACGTCTGCCGCAGCCTGGCGCGCAGCGCCGAGCGTCGCTGCCAGCAGTTGAATGCCATCGAACCCTTGCAGGGAGTTGGGCTGGCCTATATCAATCGCCTGTCAGACCTGCTGTTTGTCGCCGCGCGACTGATCGCCAAACGCCAGGGCATCGCCGAAATCCTCTGGCAGGCCGCCGCCAAACCCACTCCCTCTGCGTAGGAGCCGGCTTGCCGGCGAAAGCGCCGGCAAGCCTTGCGCGCACCTTCGCCGGCAAACCGGCCTGCACAGGGCCAGCGCCCAGCCAAAGCCGGCGCTGCCACTAAGGAGGCCTTCAGTCCTCCGGCCAGAAAGCGCGGATACCGGCCACCCCTTGAGCACCGGCTTCCCAGGCTTGCTGACAGTCGGCAGGCCCCACGCCTCCCAGCAGGTACACCGGCCGGTTGAAACCACTGATCAACTGCTGCGCCTGTGACCAGCCCAGAGGCTGCGCATCAGGATGGGTCTGGGTCGGCTGCACCGGGGACAAGGTCACAAAATCCACATCCATCTGCTGCGCCAGGGCCAACTCCTCGGCGTTATGGCAGGACGCTGCCAACCAGCGCTCCTTGCCGAAGGGCCGTCCGGCACTGGCGTACTTGCGCAATTGCGCCGAAGTGATGTGCCAACCTGCCGAAGGAAAATCCCCCAGCCACTCGAACGGCCCCTTGAGCATCAGTTGCGCCTTGCCGGCACACAGGCCCACGGCATCCACCGCCAGGTCACGGTATTTCGGATCGTAGCCACCCGGAGCGCGCAACTGGACCAGTTGGCAGCCCTGGGCAATGGCTTTCTGCATGCCGCGCAGCAGGGCCGGGGTTTCCAGGCCTTCGGGAGTGATCAGATAATGCGCCGGCAGCCGCGCCGCAGCGACAATCGGTTGGTTCGCCGCAGGGAACTCGTAGCCCGCCAGTTCACGGGACGTGACCCAGGCCAGGGGTTGCCCTTCGGCGCCATGAGGCTCGCCACTGAAGGCCGACACCTCGAAGACGTCCAGCAGTACCTGCTTGTCCGGGTAATCGTGCTGCACCTTGATCAACGGACGTGCGCTCTGCACGGTGATTCCCAACTCTTCCTGCAGCTCGCGGGCCAGGGCGGCCTCTACGGTTTCCCCGGCCTCGACCTTGCCCCCGGGAAACTCCCACAGGCCACCTTGATGCTGAGTATCGGCACGCCGGGCAATCAGGATCTTGCCGCTGGCATCCCGGATGACGGCCGCAGCCACATGTACTCGTTTCACCGCACTGCTTCCTCTGATCCGGCATTAGGCCAGCCCTTGGGGGCTGTTCCTTGAAAGATGATCGCCGTAAAGGCGAGCCGGTCCTGCGGGCAGGCAGAACCGGTTGTTGGACGCCGCGTTACGTACGGTATTCGGCGTTGATCTTCACGTACTCGTGAGACAGGTCGGTGGTCCAGATGGTTTCGCTGCACACACCACGGCCCAACTCGATACGGATGGTGATCTCTTCCTGCTGCATCACCGCTGCGCCCTGGGCTTCGGTGTAGCTGGCCGCCCGCGCACCACGGCTGGCGATGCAGACGTCTCCGAGGAACACGTCGATCTTGCTGACATCCAGATCGGGCACGCCGGCACGTCCCACCGCAGCCAGGATCCGCCCCCAGTTCGGGTCAGAGGCAAACAGTGCGGTCTTGATCAGCGGCGAGTGGGCCACGGTGTAGCCAACATCCAGGCATTCCTGATGGTTTGCACCGCCATTGACCTCCACGGTGACGAACTTGGTCGCGCCCTCACCGTCGCGGACGATGGCCTGGGCCACCTCCATGCAGACCTCGAACACTGCCTGTTTCAGGGCATTGAACAGCGGGCCCGAGGCTTCGGTGATGGCCGGCAGGTCGGCCTGGCCGGTGGCGATCAGCATGCAGCAGTCGTTGGTCGAGGTATCGCCATCGATGGTGATGCGGTTGAAGGACTTGTTGGCACCGTCCAGCATCAGGTTCTGCAACACATCGCGGGAAACCTTGGCGTCGGTGGCGATGTAGCCCAGCATGGTCGCCATGTTCGGCCGGATCATCCCCGCCCCCTTGCTGATGCCGGTCACGGTAATGGTGACGCCATCGTGCTGGAACTGGCGGCTGGCCCCTTTGGGCAGGGTGTCGGTGGTCATGATGCCTGTGGCCGCAGCGGCCCAGTTGTCCACGGACAGGTCATCCAGGGCGGCTTGCAGTGCGCCTTCGATTTTCTCGACTGGCAGCGGTTCGCCAATGACCCCAGTGGAGTACGGCAGCACGGCGCTGGCATCGACCCCGGTCAACTCCGCCAGCCTGGCGCAGGTACGGGCGGCGGCAGCCAGGCCCGGCTCGCCGGTACCGGCGTTGGCATTGCCAGTGTTGGTCAGCAGATAGCGCACCGCACCCTGCACGCGCTGCTTGGCCAGGATCACCGGCGCGGCGCAGAACGCGTTGAGGGTGAACACTCCCGCCACGGTGGAGCCTTCGGCGCAGCGCATGACCACTACATCCTTGCGCCCCGGGCGCTTGATGCCGGCTGAAGCGATGCCGAGCTCAAAACCGGCAACCGGGTGCAACGTTGGCAAAGGACCAAGACCAACAGCCATGAAAGCGCTCCTCTTAGCAGATATCCGCACCGTCGTCATGAAAGACGGTGTCGCAAATGGAAAAACGCCGCGACGGCTGATGCCGTCACGGCGCGGGTATTTCAGTGTCTGGCGGGGATCTTAGTTGATCTGGCCGTGACAGTGCTTGTACTTCTTGCCCGAGCCGCAGTAGCACAGCTCGTTGCGACCCAGTTTCTGCTCGTTGCGCACCGGCGCAGAGGCCAGGGCCACGTCGACATCAACGCCTTCTTCCAGGGCTTGCGGATGATCCAGGCCCGGGGCTTCAGCGTGTTCGAACTGCATGCGCTGGGCCAGTGCCTCGGCTTCCTGGCGCAGGCGCGCCTCTTCCTCGGCCGGATCTTCACGGCGGACCTGAACGTGGGACAGTACCCGGATCGAGTCGCGCTTGATGGAATCCAGCAGTTCGGAGAACAGCGTGAAGGACTCGCGCTTGTACTCCTGCTTCGGGTTCTTCTGCGCGTAGCCACGCAGGTGAATGCCGTGGCGCAGGTGATCCATGGTCGCCAGGTGGTCTTTCCACAGGTCGTCCAGGACCCGCAGCACGATCTGCTTCTCGAAGCTGCGCAGGGCTTCGGCACCGGCCTGGTCTTCTTTCTCGTTGTACGCGGCGATCAGCTCGTTGAGCAATTTCTCGCGCAGGGTCTCTTCGTACAGGTGATCGTCTTCGTCGAGCCATTGCTGGATCGGCAGGCTCACACCGAAACCGCTCTGGATGGCCTCTTCCAGGCCCGCCACGTCCCACTGCTCAGGCAGCGACTGGGGTGGAATGTGGGCGCTGACGGTGGCGTTGAGCACATCCTGACGGAAATCGGAGATGGTCTCGCCAATGTTGTCGGCGGCCAGCAACGTGTTGCGCATGTGATAGATCACTTTACGCTGCTCGTTGTTGACGTCGTCGAATTCCAGCAGTTGCTTGCGGATATCGAAGTTGCGGCCTTCTACCTTGCGCTGGGCCTTCTCGATGGCGTTGGTCACCATGCGGTGCTCGATCGCCTCGCCGGACTGCATGCCCAGAGCCTTCATGAAGTTCTTCACCCGATCAGAGGCGAAGATGCGCATCAGGCTGTCTTCCAGGGACAGGTAGAAACGGCTGGAGCCGGCGTCACCCTGGCGACCGGCACGGCCACGCAGCTGGTTGTCGATACGGCGGGACTCGTGGCGCTCGGAAGCGATCACCTGCAGGCCGCCCGATTCCAGCACTTGCTGGTGGCGTTTCTGCCAGTCGGCCTTGATCTGGGCGATCTGTTCCGGAGTCGGGTCTTCCAGGGACGCGACTTCCACTTCCCAGTTGCCGCCCAGAAGGATGTCGGTACCCCGACCGGCCATGTTGGTGGCAATGGTCAGTGCGCCGGGACGACCGGCCTGGGCGATGATTTCCGCTTCCTTCTCGTGGAACTTGGCGTTCAGTACCTTGTGCTCGATGCCTTCCTTGTTGAGCAGGTTGGACATGTGCTCGGAGGTTTCGATGGTCGCGGTACCCACCAGCACCGGACGGCCCTGGGTCATGCATTCCTTGATGTCATTGATGATCGCAGCGTACTTCTCGTCCGCGGTCAGGAACACCAGGTCGTTGTAGTCCTTGCGCGCCAGCGGCTTGTTCGGCGGAATCACCATCACCTGCAGGCCGTAGATCTGATGGAACTCGAAGGCTTCGGTGTCAGCAGTACCGGTCATGCCGGACAGCTTGGTGTACAGGCGGAAGTAGTTCTGGAAGGTGGTCGACGCCAGCGTCTGGCTTTCGGCCTGGATGTTGAGGTTTTCCTTGGCCTCGATGGCCTGGTGCAGGCCCTCGGAGAGGCGACGGCCGGGCATGGTACGACCGGTGTGCTCGTCCACCAGGACCACCTGGCCTTCCTGGACGATGTATTCGACGTTGCGATTGAACAGCTTGTGGGCACGCAGGCCGGCATAGACGTGGGTCAGCAGACCCAGGTTGTGCGCCGAGTAGAGGCTTTCACCCTCGGCCAGCAGGCCTACCTGGGTCAGCATCTCTTCGATCACTTGGTGGCCGGCTTCGTTGAGCTCGACCTGGCGGGTCTTCTCGTCGACCGTGAAGTGGCCGGCCTTGGTGACCTGGCCTTCGACTTCCTCGATGTGCTGCTCGAGGCGCGGGATCAGCTTGTTGATTTCGGTGTACAGGCGGGAACTGTCTTCGGCCTGGCCGGAAATGATCAACGGCGTACGGGCTTCGTCGATGAGGATGGAGTCGACTTCGTCGATCACGGCAAAATTGAGCTCGCGCTGGAATTTTTCTTCCATGCTGAAAGCCATGTTGTCGCGCAGGTAGTCGAAACCGAATTCGTTGTTGGTGCCGTAGGTGATGTCGGCGGCGTAGGCGGCACGCTTCTCTTCAGGCGGCTGGAACGGCGTGACCACGCCGACGCTCAGGCCGAGGAACTCGTACAGCGGACGCATCCAGTTGGCGTCGCGACGCGCCAGGTAGTCGTTCACCGTCACCACGTGCACGCCCTTGCCGGACAACGCGTTGAGGTACACGCCCAGGGTGGCGACCAGGGTCTTGCCCTCACCGGTGCGCATTTCAGCGATCTTGCCTTCGTGCAAGGTCATGCCACCGATCAGTTGCACATCGAAGTGACGCATTCCCATGATCCGCTTGCCGGCTTCGCGGGCGACCGCAAAGGCTTCGGGAAGCAGTTTGTCGAGGGTTTCACCCTTGGCGATACGAGCCTTGAACTCTGCAGTCTTGGCACGCAATTGATCGTCCGAAAGGGCCACCATTTGCTCTTCGAAGGCATTGACGATCTGTACCGTCTTGAGCATGCGTTTGACTTCACGCTCGTTCTTGCTTCCAAAAAGTTTCTTTAACAAAGGCGCAAACATATCGGCAGGATCTTCCACACATAGGGTTGGAGGGCGGCCCCGTGAGTCGCCCGAGCAGCCCTCATGGCCGCATGCGAACGAGCATTCTACCCGGAAACGATGGTGAGGAAAGTGGCGTTATTCCACGATGCTGGCACAGCGCTGTGACGGGGCTCACCTAAAATAAGGGCTTTTGGCTGAACTTCAAGCCCATTCACCACAGAAGTTAATGATTGCGATCAGCAAAGCGGCAGATTTAGGCCCAGTACGAAAAACGATGTCTCAGGTGGCCCTGGCGCTTTCTGCTACCATGGCGCCTCTGTAACTTCAGGTTTCTGATCATGGCATTTCGCCCCCTTACGGCACGCGCTCCAGCCGTTCTTCTTCGCGAAGCCAAGCCTCTGAAAGCCATACTCGGCCACGCTCAGCGCCTGGCACATCTGCAGCGCCTGCTGGAGAGCCAGTTGCAACCGGCGGCTCGCGAACATTGCCACGTCGCCTCCTGGCGCGAAGGCAGCCTGCTGCTGATTGTCACCGACGGCCACTGGGCCACCCGCCTGCGCTATCAACAAAAGCGCCTGCAGCGTCAGTTGCAGGAGTTCAACGAGTTCAGCCACCTCACGCGCATTCTGTTCAAGGTCCAGCCCCCCACCGTCCAGCAAGGCGCCGCGGGACACACCATGGACCTGTCGAGCAACGCCGCCGAGACCATCCAGGCCACCGCCGACGGCATTGCCGACCCCAACCTGCGCGCAGCCCTGGAACGCCTGGCTCGTCACGCCAAGCCCCGGGACTGACTCAGCGGCGCTTGCTGCCGCCCAGCAAAGATCCCATCAGGCCCCGCATCAACTGCCGGCCCAGCTGGTTGGCAGCTTGGCGCATGGCCGACTTCAAGGCCTGTCCGGCCGCAGTGCCGAGGAACTCGCCGGCGCGGTCGGCCAGGCTCGGCTCTTCGGCGACCGGCTTGCCTGGCACCGCCTCCGGCGCCAGCTCCTTGCGTCCCATCAGCACTTCATAGGCGGACTCCCGGTCAATCGGCTTGTCATAGCGCCCCTGCAACGGCGAACTGGCAATCAGCGCCTTGCGCTCAGCGTCAGTCAATGGCCCGATGCGCGACTGTGGAGGCGCCACCAGTACCCGCTGGACCATCTCCGGGGTGCCCTTGTCCTGCAAGGTTCCCACCAGCGCCTCGCCAATCCCCAGCTCGGTGAGCACCGCCAGAGCGTCAAAGGCCGGATTCGGACGGAAGCCATCGGCCACGGCGCGCAGGGACTTCTGTTCCTTGGCGGTGAACGCCCGCAAGCCATGCTGGATCCGCAACCCCAACTGCGCCAACACGCTGTCGGGCAAGTCCCCCGGCGATTGGGTGACGAAATACACCCCCACACCTTTCGAGCGAATCAACCGCACCACCTGCTCCAGCCTGTCCTGCAGGGCCTTGGGCGTACCGGCGAACAGCAAGTGCGCCTCATCGAAAAACAACGCCAGCAGGGGTTTGTCCCCATCGCCTCGTTCCGGCAGTTGCTCGAACAATTCGGCCAGCAGCCATAAAAGGAAGGTCGCATAGACTTTCGGTGCTTCGTGCACCAGACGGCTGGCATCCAGCAGATGAATCCGTCCACGGCCGTCGGCGGCCGGTTGCAGGATGTCCTCCAGTTGCAGTGCCGGCTCGCCGAACAGCGCCTCAGCCCCTTGCTGCTCCAGGGTTGCCAGGCGCCGCATCAGCGCCTGACTGGAACCGGTGGTCATCAGCGCTGCGTCATCCCCCAGCAGCTGCGGGTTGTCCCGCAGGTGATTGAGCAGCGCCTTGAGGTCCTTCAAGTCGAGCAGCAACAGGCCCTCGCGGTCCGCCACCTTGAACGCTGCATACAAAGCCGACTGCTGGCTGTCGGTAAGCTCCAGCAAGCTGCCCAGCAACAGCGGGCCCATTTCACTCAAGGTAGTGCGCAAGGGATGACCGGATTCGCCATGGATATCCCACAGCGTTACGGGATAAGCCTGAGGCTGGTGCTTGAGCCAAGGCATGCCGGCGATCCGCTCGGCCACCTTGCCCTGGGGATTGCCCGCGGCCCCCAGCCCACACAGGTCACCCTTGATGTCCGCGGCGAACACCGCCACCCCGGCATCACTGAAGGCTTCCGCCAAGCGCTGCAGGGTGACGGTCTTGCCCGTGCCGGTGGCGCCCGCCACCAGACCGTGGCGGTTGGCCAGGCGCATGGCCTGGGCGATCGGCTGACCGTTGAGATCGGCACCGATAACGAGTTGCAATGAGTCAGGCATTTTGTCACCCCTGGTTAATCTTTGGCCTTACACGGTCGATATTAAGAATTGATGGATCAGAAGTATCTGAAATAAAGGTCAGGTAATTCCCTTGGGATAGATGGAGATATCAGCTTACTTATAACACCGCCTATTTTGCGCGCCCTTCCAACCCGATGCCCTGGACTCAAAGACCTTAGCGGACACCCAAGCCATGAACAAAAATCTGCGCTTCAGCCACAAGATCCTGCTTGCCGCCTCGCTGATCGTCATAGCTGCCTTTGCACTATTCACGCTCTACAACGATTACCTGCAACGCAACGCCATTCGTGATGATCTGGACAACTATCTTCAGGAAATGGGCGACGTCACGGCAAAAAATATTCAGACCTGGCTCGCCGGCCGCGCCTTGCTGATCGAAAACATCTCGCAGTCGGTGGCCCTCAACACCGATCCGGCCAATGTCAGCAACCTGCTGGAACAGAAGTCGGTGAGCTCGACCTTCATGGGCGCCTACCTGGGCAACCAGGATGGCACCTTCATCATCCGCCCGAACAGCAAGATGCCCGACGGCTACGATCCACGCGCGCGCCCCTGGTACAAAAGCGCCGAAAGCACCAGCGGCTCAGCCCTCACCGAACCCTACATCGACCTTGCCTCCGGCCAGTTGGTGATTTCCATCGTCGACAGCGTGGTCAAGGCCGGGCAGAAGATCGGCGTGGTCGGTGGCGACCTGAGCCTGCAAGTGATTGCCGACAGCATCAATGCCCTGGACTTCGACGGCATGGGCTACGCCTTCCTGATCAGTGCCGACGGCAAGATCCTGGTGCACCCGGACAAGAACCTGGTGATGAAGACCCTCAAGGATGTCTATCCCCAGGACACCCCGAAGATCAACAGTGAACTGAGCGAGGTCAGCGTCGACGGCAAGACCCGCATTGTCACCTTCACGCCGATCAAGGGCCTGTCCTCGGTGAACTGGTACATCGGCCTGTCAGTGGACAAGGACAAGGCCTTCTCCATGCTCAGCGAATTCCGCACCTCGGCCCTCATCGCCACCCTGACGGCCGTGGCCCTGACCATTGCTCTGCTGGGCTTGCTGATCCGCCTGCTGATGCAGCCGCTGCATGTGATGACCCGGGCCATGCAGGACATCGCCGACGGCGAAGGTGATCTGACCCGGCGGCTGAACATCCATAACCAGGACGAATTCGGCATCCTCGGCACCGCCTTCAACCGCTTTGTAGAGCGCATCCACGGCTCGATCCGCGAAGTATCCTCGGCCACCGAGCACGTCAACGAAGTGGCCCTGCGGGTGGTCAGCGCTTCCAACTCGTCGATGCTCAACTCCGACGAGCAGGCCAGCCGTACCAACAGCGTGGCTGCGGCAATCAATCAACTGGGGGCCGCGGCCCAGGAAATCGCCCGCAATGCCGCCCAGGCCTCGCAACAGGCCAGTGATGCCCGCAACCTGGCCGAAGACGGCCAGCAAGTGGTGGATCGCAGCATCCAGGCGATGAACCAGCTGTCGGACATGATCAGCGCCTCCAGCAGCAACATCGAGACCCTCAACAGCAAGACCGTGAACATCGGGCAGATTCTCGAAGTCATCACCAGCATTTCCCAGCAGACCAACCTGCTGGCGCTCAACGCGGCCATCGAAGCGGCCCGGGCCGGTGAAGCCGGTCGCGGGTTTGCCGTGGTCGCCGATGAAGTGCGCAACCTTGCTCACCGCACCCAGGAGTCGGCGCAGCAGGTGCAAACCATGATCGAGGAACTGCAAGTGGGTGCCCGCGAATCGGTCAGCACCATGAGCAACAGCCAGCGCCATAGCCAGGACAGCGTGGAAATCGCCAACCAGGCCGGGGAACGACTGAACAGCGTGACCCAGCGCATTGGTGAAATCGACGGCATGAACCAATCGGTGGCCACCGCCACCGAGGAGCAGACCTCGGTGGTGGAGTCCATCAACATGGACATCACCGAGATCAACACCCTGAATCAGGAAGGCGTGGAAAACCTTCAGGCCACCCTGCGGGCCTGTTCAGATCTGGAGCAGCAGGCCACGCGCCTGAAACACCTGGTGGGCAGTTTCCGGATCTGAGGGAGCGCTGCACAAGCTTCAGCCGGCAATGGGCCCCTGCTTCAGGCGCCCGTTGTCAGCCCGCGATTCATTGCGGCTCCGGCTTCGGTGCCGGCTCTTGCTGCAATTGCTGCCACAGTTCGGCAGCACCGGGAAACTCGGTGCCGTCATCGGCATCGAGGGCATCGGGGTCGTAACGGCTCAGACAGCCTTCGCCGAGGGTGGCGGGCGCTTGGGAAGTGGCTTTGTCCAGCGGATCGGTCATCAGGCTGACCTCATCAAGTGAAGAGCCGGGAACGGGGCATTGAAACCTCGCTCCCGGCTGCTTTATCAGAACACCACGGTCTTGTTGCCGTGCACCAGCACGCGGTCTTCCAGGTGGTAGCGCAGGCCACGGGCCAGGACCATCTTCTCCACATCACGACCGAAACGCACCATGTCCTCGATGCTGTCGCTGTGGCTGACCCGCACCACGTCCTGCTCGATGATCGGACCGGCGTCCAGCTCTTCGGTGACGTAGTGGCAGGTGGCGCCAATCAGCTTCACGCCACGCAGGGATGCCTGGTGGTAAGGCTTGGCACCGACGAAGGACGGCAGGAAGCTGTGGTGGATGTTGATCACCTTGTGGGCATATTCGCTGCACAGTTCCGGCGGCAGGATCTGCATGTAGCGCGCCAGCACCACCACTTCGGCGTCATGCTGCTTGACCAGGCGCGACACCTCGGCGAACGCCGGCTCCTTGTCCTGCGGATTGACCGGTACGTGGTAGTAAGGAATGCCGTGCCATTCGACCATACTGCGCAGATCGTCGTGGTTGGAGATTACACAGGCGATCTCGCAGTCCAGTTCGTCGCTGTGCCAGCGGTGCAACAGGTCCGCCAGGCAATGGGACTCACGGCTGGCCATCAGCACCACGCGCTTTTTCTCCGCAGTGTCGGTGATCCGCCAGTCCATCGAAAACTCTTCGGCGATAGGCGCGAATGCCTCGCGAAACGCCTCCAGGCCAAAAGGCAGCGAGTCGGCACGAATCTCGTGGCGCATGAAGAACCAACCACTGAGGTTGTCCGAGTGGTGGCTCGCTTCGGTGATCCAACCGTTGTGGGAGGCCAGAAAGTTACTGACTTTGGCAACGATGCCAACGCGGTCAGGGCAAGAAATCACCAACCGAAAGGTGCGCATGAGGGGGAAACTCCAGAACTTCGCAAAGGTCGCCATTCTAGCGATTACGGGAAAAAACTGCAGTATTCATTGCGCCCCCATGCCTTGGTTAGACTGGCAGCGCACCCGAAACCGGCTTATCGAGCACGACTCACCGCGCACAGGTCGCGACTTGCAAATAGCGCTTAACTAATTTGCGAATATCGCAATGCTGTACGCCCACCTATTAAATAGCGAAATGATTTCTACGCCTAAACACACTAAGAGAGACAAATAAAACATCGGTATTATGTTTACTTGCTCAAACTCCCTGACTATTATTGCGACACTGTCACCCCGCCACTCAGCGCCCAATAAGGTAGTCCTCATGTCCCTGATCAACGAATACCGTGCTACAGAAGAAGCAATCAAAGAACTGCAAGCGCGTTTGAAGAACCTGTCCCAAGACGACAAACTGAAAGCCGAACTGGAGTTCGAAGGCAAACTGCGCACTCTGATGGGCGAGTATTCCAAGTCCCTGCGCGACATCATCGCCCTGCTGGATCCGGACTCGAAAGTTAAAGCGCCTCGCGCAGCCGTAAAAACCACCGGCACCAAGCGCGCGCGTAAAGTTAAACAGTACAAGAACCCGCACAACGGTGAAGTCATCGAAACCAAAGGCGGCAACCACAAGACTCTGAAAGAGTGGAAAGCCAAGTGGGGTGGCGATGTGGTTGAAGGCTGGGCAACCCTTCTGGGCTAAGCCTCACAGCTGAGCGCCCGGGCTCTTGCCGCCCGGCAGAAAAAACGCCAGTTCGCTGGCGTTTTTTTATGCCCTGGCCATCTGTTCAAGGGCCAGGGCGCGCGCTCAAAGAGCCAGGCGCTGGGCCAGGGCAGCAACATGTTGCTGCCACTCATCCAGAATCTGGCGCTGCATCGGGTCGGCATTTAACAACGCTTGCTCAAGCGCCTGCCGGAAACTTTCAAGGGTATTGGGCGCACCCAATTGCGGATCAAGCAAACGCTGCTGACAAAAGCCCAGCCAGTGCTCTTGCTCGGCCTTACTCAATGTTCCCGGAAAGTTGCGAGCCCGGTAGCGAAAGAGCAGTTCAGGCAAGCGCTCATCATCGAATGGCCATTGTTCACGGGCCAACTGCAGCGGATCAGCTTCGCGTACTTGCTCACACAAGCGCCGATCACGGTCACCAATAAAGCCGTCGTACAACTGCTGCTCCGGGTCTTCGCTGGCAGCAAATTCATCGGGCCCATAAATCACTGGAAGTTTATCCTGCCAAACTTCCTGAGCCTCCCTCAGAAGCACCGCTCGACGCTGATACAGCTCCATGTCCAAGTGCAGCCGCTGTTGATCTTCGTCACGCAAGACGTTCAATGGCGCCACCACCGGGCAGCGGTTGATATGGATGAGTTTCAACGGCACCGGCAACTCGCCCTCGAGCAGGTCGTCCCGGCGGGTATATAAACGCTGGCGCAAGCTCTCGGCATCCAGGTCGAGCAAGCCTTGCGGATCCAGGTGCAGGTCGCAGACGATCAGGGCATTGCGGTTGCGTGGATGCCAGGCCAGGGGCAAGACCACCCCGATGTAGTGCCGCGCCGCAGAGAAACGCCCGGAAATATGCACCATGGGTTGCAGCAGGCGAACCTGATCCATGACCCGCTGCTTGCTGCGCAGCTGGAACAGCCAGTCATAGAGCTTGGGTTGCTTCTCGCGGATCAGCCGCGCCAGGGCGATCGTCGCCCGGACATCAGACAGGGCATCGTGGGCCTGGCCGTGGTCGATGCCATTGGCCGCCGTCAGCCGCTCCAGCTTCAAGGTCACCTGCCCCTGCTCCTGCGGCCAGTTGATGCCGTGGGGGCGAAGCGCATAGGCGGTGCGCACCACGTCGATCAGGTCCCAGCGACTGTTGCCACCCTGCCACTCCCGAGCGTAGGGATCGAAGAAGTTGCGATACAGGCTGTAGCGGGTCATTTCATCGTCGAAGCGCAGGGTGTTGTAACCGGCACCACAGGTTCCCGGACGCGCCAGCTGGGCGTGCACCCGAGTCATGAATTCGGCCTCACCCAGGCCTTGCTCGGCCAACCGGCTCGGGGTGATGCCGGTGATCATGCAGGCTGCCGGATGCGGCAGGATGTCGTCGCTGGGCTGGCAATAGAGGTTGACCGGCTCATCGATTTCATTGAGTGCCAGGTCGGTGCGAATACCGGCCACTTGCAGCGGTCGATCGCTGCGCGGATTGATGCCGGTGGTTTCGTAGTCGTACCAGAAGATGGAGGTCACGGCCTGTTCCTGAACTTAAAGACCGCCGCAGTCTAGGCGCTCAAGCGCTGCCAGGGCCAGCCGCGCGTGCCCGTACCCGGCAGCAGGGGCGGTTTAAATCGTAGTTAATGATGTCGTTTGCCCCCCGGACACTGCTAGCATCGGCGCTGGATTTTTTTCTACCAGGTCAAGCCGACACCTCCCCCATGCTTGAAATGACAGCAACGCCAAGGAACGCACCGCTGCACCCACCGCTGGATACGCGGTATCAGGTGGAAACCCCCGAGGGCATCGATCTGCCCCTGCGGCCGGCAGGATTGCTAGTGCGCAGCCTGGCCTTCAGCCTCGACCTGGGCGTCCGCGCTCTGGTGCTCGGCCTGCTGTTTATCGTCCTCGGCTTTTTCGGCGAGATCGGCGTCGGTATCGGTTCTATCCTGCTGTTCCTGGTCAGCTGGTGGTACATGGTGCTGTTCGAAGTCCTGAATCAGGGCCGCTCTCCCGGCAAGCAACTGATGGGACTGCGAGTCGTGCAGGACGACGGCACCCCCATCGGCTGGAGCGCCTCCCTGACCCGCAACCTGTTGCGTTTTGCCGACATGCTGCCGTTCGGCTATTTCCTCGGCGCCATCAGTTGCCTGCAGCATCCGACCTTCAAGCGCCTCGGCGACCTGGCCGCGGGCACCCTGGTGATCTATCGCGAGCAACCGGTCAAGCGACCGGACCTGCCGCCCGCCGTCCCCCGCTCCGCGCCCTTCGCCCTGAGCCTGAATGAACAACGAGCGATCCTCGGTTTCGCCGAACGCCAGGGCCAGCTGTCGAGCGAGCGGGCCCAGGAGCTGGCGAACATCCTCGCGCAACCCTTGCACGTGCCCGGCGACCAGGCCGTTGCCGAACTCAATGGCATTGCCCGCGGCCTACTGGGAACGACATGAAGCAAAGCCTTTTCGAAAGCCGGCACCAGGCGCAATGGCAGCACTTCGAGCAGTTGCTCGAGCAACTGGAACGCCGCCGGGCCAAACCCGAGGATTGCCAGACCTTCGTCCAGGACTACCGGCGCTTGTGCCAGCACCTGGCCCTGGCCCAGGAGCGAGGCTACAGCAGCTACCTGGTTGACCCGCTGCAGCAACTGGCCTTGCGCGGCCATCAGCAGCTGTACCGCCAGCGCACGACCATCAGTGCCAACCTGCTGGGCTTCGTGCTGGCCGGTTTCCCCCGTGTGGTGCGCCAGGAATGGCGCCTGGTGCTGATTGCCAGCCTGTTGTTCTTCGGCAGCCTGCTGGGCATCGGTGTGCTGGTGTACCTGTTCCCCGACCTGATCTACAGCCTGGTGGACTCCCAGCAACTGACACAGATGCAAAGCATGTACGACCCTGCCGCGGGGCGCCTGGGACGGGCCGCCGAGCGCGCCTCGAGCGAAGACTGGGTGATGTTCGGCTACTACATCATGCACAACATCGGCATCGCCTTTCAGACCTTCGCCAGCGGGCTGCTGTTTGGCCTGGGCAGCGTGTTTTTCCTGTTCTTCAACGGCCTGATGATTGGCGCCATCGCCGGCCACCTGACCCAGATCGGCTTCGGCCAGACCTTCTGGCCCTTCGTCATCGGCCATGGCGCCTTTGAACTCAGCGCCATCGCCCTGTCGGGTGCCGCCGGGCTGAAACTGGGCTGGGCGCTGATCGCCCCCGGCCGCCTGACCCGCGCAGAAGCCTTGCTGCAGGCGGCGCGGGTCAGCGTGCAACTGATCTACGGGGTCATTGTATTTCTGCTGATCGCCGCCTTTGTCGAAGCCTACTGGTCCTCCCTGACCTGGCCAGCACCCTGGATCAAATACAGCATCGGCACCGCGCTCTGGAGCCTGGTGATCGCCTACCTGACCCTGGCCGGACGAGATACCCATGCGCCTGAGTGATGCCAGCGTCGTGATCCGCCCACGCAGTTCCTGGGAGGCCATGGACCTGGGCATACTCCTGAGCCAACAGCACCGCCGACTGCTGATGACCAGCTGGGCCATCGTCAGCCTGCCGGTGTTCGCCCTGCTCAGCCTGTTGCTGTGGGAATCCCCGACGCTTGCGGTGCTGCTGTTCTGGTGGCTGAAGCCGGCATTCGAACGCCTGCCGCTGTACATCCTGTCCAAGGCGCTGTTCGGCGAAACACCCAGCCTGGGCCAGGCCCTGAGGCAATGGCCACGGCTGCTCAGGCCCCAGTTGCTGGCCAGCCTGACCTGGCGACGCTTGAGCATGAGTCGCAGCTTCATCATGCCGGTGGTCCAGCTCGAAGGCCTCGGCGGCGACGCCCGGCAACAGCGCCTGGCGGTGCTGCTGCAGAGAAATGCCGGAGGCGCGCGCTGGCTGACCCTGATCGGCATGCACCTGGAGGGCGCACTGTGGATCGGCCTGTTGGTGCTGTTCTACCTGTTACTGCCCCAGCAGATCGAGCTCGACTGGAACTGGCAGACCCTGATACTCGCGGCCCAACAGGACTGGCTATGGCTGGAACACCTGACCAACGTCTTCTATGCCCTGGTGCTGGTGATCTGGGAGCCGATCTACGTGGCCTGCGGTTTCAGCCTGTACCTCAACCGCCGAACCGAACTGGAAGCCTGGGACATCGAATTGGTCTTCCGGCGCCTGCGCCAGCGATTGGCAGGTGCCGCCGCATTGGTGCTGGTGGCAGGCCTGATGCTGCTGGCGCCAAGCCAGTCGCTCTGGGCGGCAACGCCCAGCAGTTCGGTGGCCGGCCCCGAAGCCCCACGCTTGCTACAGCAACCGCTGACCAGCAAGGCTTCAAAGGAAAGCATCCAGAGCATCCTGGACGCCCCGCCGTTCAAGAATCAGGAGTCGGTGACTCGCTATCGTTTTGGCGATGAACAATCACCGAACAAGGATGCCAAAGAGAAGCCGCCAGGATGGCTCAAGAACCTGCTGGAACGCCTCGGCCAGGACAGTTTCGGCGGTTTCGCCAAGGGCCTGGAAATCCTTCTCTGGGGGCTGCTGCTCGGCGCTCTGGGCTGGTTGATCTGGCGCTATCGCGACTGGCTGCAGGCCTTTGTCGGCCGCCGGCCACGACCGCGCCAGAAGCGCCCTGCGGCCAGGCCCCAGCAACTGTTCGGCCTGGAAGTCAGCAGCGAAAGCCTGCCCGCCGATGTCGCGGCCCGCGCCGAAGAGCTCTGGGCCAGCCAGCCCCGGGAGGCCCTGGGCCTGCTGTACCGAGCGCTGCTCAGCCGGTTGCTGGAGGACTATCACCTGCCCCTCGGCGTGGCCGATACCGAAGGCCAGGTACTGCAGCGGATCAAGGACCTGCAACAGCCGCAACTGGAAGCGTTCAGCGTCAGCCTGACCCGTCACTGGCAGAACATGGCCTACGGTCATCAGGTACCGGGCAGCGAACTGCAACAGCAACTGTGCAATGGCTGGCGCGGCCTGTTCGGCCCGGGAGCGCAATCATGAAGCGCTATCTGTGGGGCGCCCTGGCGTTGCTGCTGGTCCTGATCCTGGGTGCAAGCGGCTACTACCTGTACCGACAGGCCACGCCCTACCAGGAAATGGTCGACCACGGCCCTTCTCCCGAAGCCCGTGCCAACCCCTACCTGGCGGCAGAAATGTTCATGCGCGCGCGCGGCCTCAAGGTAGACCACGCCAATGGCCTGGAAGTGCTGGCCACCCTGAAACCCGTCGGCAACAGCTTGCTGTTGCTGGGGGAGCGCACGAACATGAGCCCGCGCCAGGTCGACCAAGTGCTGGACTGGACCCGCGCCGGCGGCCGCCTGGTGTTTGTCGCCGAAGCCCTGTGGGACCCGGACACCGAGCAGAGCGGCGACCTGCTGCTGGACCGGGTGCAAATCCACCAGCTGCTGAGCAAGGACCTCGAGGAACCGCCGGAGCCGGAGGCCGACGACGCCTTTCCGCAATTGACCAAGGTCTACCTGGAGGACGAACAGGCGCCGGCCTACATCGGTTTTGACACCGACTTCCACCTGGACGATCCGGACAGCCTCGCGCAGTCCTGGGCCAACAGTGGCAGTGCCACCCACATGATCCAGCTCGACTACGGCGAAGGTTCGGTCACCGTGCTCACCGACGCCGACATCTGGAAAGCGCCGGCCATCGGCCTGTACGACAACGCCTGGCTGCTGTGGTACCTGAACACCGATACCGCGGTGACCCTGCTGTTCAATACCGATCATCCAAGCCTCTGGCAGTTGCTCTGGCGCTATTTCCCCCAGGCCCTGGTGGCCCTGACCCTGTTGCTCGGCCTGTGGCTCTGGCAGGCTGGCACGCGTCAAGGTCCCCTGCTTGCACCAGCCCCCAAGGCCCGGCGCCAGTTGCTCGAACACTTGCGCGCCAGCGCCGACTTTCTGTTGCGCCACGGCGGCCACCAAGCCTTGCTGCATGCCCTGCAACTGGATATCCGACGTCGAGCGCGGCGCCGCCACCCCGGTTTCGAGCAGTTGGCACCGCAGGCCCAGTGGGACGTGCTCGCCCAGCTCAGCCAACAACCTGTCGACACCATCAGACAGGCCCTGCAACCCTTGTCCGGGCAACGCCTTTCCAGCGTTGACTTCAGCCACCAGGTCGCCCACCTGCAAACTCTCAGGAATGCCCTATGAGCGAACAACCCGTCGAACAACCCCTCGAGCCCTCCGAGACGCCTGCTCCCCAGGCCCATGCCGCCCAACAGCGGCAGCGGGCCAGCCAGTTGGCCCAGGCCGTGCGCCAGGAATTGCAGAAGGTCGTGATCGGCCAGGAAGCGGTGATCGATGATGTGCTGACCGCGTTGATTGCCGGCGGCCACGTGCTCCTCGAGGGCGTGCCCGGCCTCGGCAAGACCTTGCTGGTACGCGCCCTGGCCCGCTGCTTTGGTGGCGAGTTCGCACGGATCCAGTTCACCCCGGACCTGATGCCCAGCGACGTCACCGGGCATGCGGTGTACGACCTGCAGACCGAGCAGTTCAAGCTGCGCAAGGGCCCCTTGTTCACCAACCTGCTGCTGGCGGACGAAATCAACCGGGCACCGGCCAAGACCCAGGCCGCCCTGCTCGAAGCCATGCAGGAACGCCAGGTGACCCTTGAAGGGCGGGCGCTGCCCATCGGCCAGCCGTTCATGGTCCTGGCAACCCAGAACCCCATCGAGCAGGAAGGCACCTACCCGTTGCCGGAAGCCGAGCTGGATCGCTTCATGCTCAAGCTGCGCATGGACTACCCGGAGGCCGAGGAGGAGCTGAACATGGTCCGCCAGGTCGCTCGTTCGACCCGCGCCGACATGCTCGACGTGCAGCCCCTGCGTACCGTGCTGCAGGCCAAGGATGTATTGGCCCTGCAACGCATTGCCAGCGACCTGCCACTGGACGAACAGGTGCTCGACTATGCGGTGCGTCTGGCCCGGGCCACCCGCAGCTGGCCCGGCCTGACCCTCGGCGCCGGGCCTCGTGCCTCGATCGCCCTGGTGCGCGGAGCCCGGGCCCGGGCCTTGCTGCGCGGCGGCGAATTCGTGATTCCGGATGACATCAAGGGCTGTGCCATGGCCGTGCTGCGCCATCGGGTACGGGTCGCTCCGGAACTGGACATCGAAGGCCTGTCGGTGGAGCACGTGCTCAAGCAGATGCTTGAACAGATTCCGGCGCCCCGCCTGTGAGCCGTCCACGCCGATGAAGCCGACTCGTCTGCTGTTGATCTGGCTGGGCACCCTGGCCGGCCTGGACATCCTCCTGGGTACGCTGCGCGCTCTGGGGATCGAAGCCTTCCCGCGCCTGGACTCGATCGCCTGGGGCCTGTTGCTGGCGCTGTTGCTGCTGGCGCTGCTGGATGCCCTGCGCCTATTGCGCCGGCAATCACCAGAGGTCCGTCGGCAACTACCCGGCAGCCTCCCCTTGGGACGCTGGAGCGAAGTGCAACTGGAGATCAGCCATCACGGGCAACAGCCTGTTGAGGTACAGCTGTTCGACCATCCGCCCCAGGGCCTGGTGTTCGAGCACCTGCCGCAATCGGTCAGCCTGGAGCCTGGCCAGGTGGCGCGAGTCGGCTACAACGTGCGACCACTGCAACGCGGTCATTTCAATTTCGAGCGGTGCGAAGTCAGCCTGCCCAGCCCCCTGGGCCTGTGGCGTGCCAGACGGCGGCTGGCGGTGGGCGGCAGTACTCGGGTCTACCCGGATTTTGCTCGACTCTATGGAGCGCAGTTGCTAGCGGTGGACAATTGGCTCAGCCAGCTCGGAGTGCGCCAGCGCCAACGCCGGGGCCTGGGGCTGGAGTTCAACCAGCTGCGCGAGTTTCGCGAGGGTGACAGCCTGCGACAGATCGACTGGAAGGCCACCGCCCGCCAGCGCACCCCCATCGCCCGGGAGTACCAGGACGAACGCGACCAGCAGATCATTTTCATGCTCGACTGTGGGCGCCGCATGCGCAGCCAGGACGGTGAACTGTCGCACTTCGACCACGCCCTCAACGCTTGCCTGCTGTTGAGCTACGTCGCCCTGCGCCAGGGCGATGCAGTGGGCTTGAGCAGTTTTGCTGCCGAGCGCTCACGCTACCTTGCTCCGGTCAAGGGCTCGGCCCAGCTCAGCGTGCTGCTCAATGGCGTCTACGACCTGGACACCAGCCAGCGCCCAGCCGACTACCAGGCTGCCGCCAACGAGCTGCTGGCCCGGCAGAAACGCCGAGCCCTGGTGGTGTTGGTCACCAACCTGCGGGACGAAGACGACCAGGAGCTGCTGACCGCGGTCAAGCGCATCAGTCGCCAGCACCGGGTGCTGGTGGCCAGCCTGCGCGAAGAAGTCCTCGACCAGTTGCGCCAGAGCCCGGTGCAGACCCTGCCCGAGGCACTGGCCTACAGCGCCGCGGTAAATTACCTGAACCACCGCGCCGAGCTTCATGAGCGCCTCAGCGCCCACGGCGTCTCCTTGCTCGACGCCCGTCCGGGGGAGCTGGGTGCTGAACTGGTCAGCCGCTATCTGAACTGGAAAAAAGCCGGCAGCCTGTAGCGGCTGCCCTGGCCCTCAGGCCGATGTCTGCAACGGATGGAAGCTGAAATAGTGGCGCAGGGCCTGTTCCCATTCGGCAAATTCCGGCGCTGCCCGCAACAGGCTGAAGCCACTGTCGTAGTGATGGGGAGTGAGGTCCTCATGGCACCACAGGCAGCGGGCGCTGAAGTCGATGAGTTGCACCTGCCCGTCACCGCTGAGGGTCTTGACCCGCAGCTCGAACTCGGCGCCAATCAGCATCGGCAACGAGCTGATCAGCATCAGCCCATCGGCCGACACATTGCCGAGAAAACCCACCGGCCTGTCAGTGAAGCGGTTGAAGACTTTCAAATAAGACGGCAATTGGTGCCGTTCGATCCGACGTTCCGTGAACATGCTGGGTATCGCTATAAAAGGTCATTAAGCATGACCGCACTAGTGCTTCGCAACGGGCCCCGAGTAACGGCCCGCTCTCCCGGATTCGATGGACGAGGAAAATCGCCAGAAGGATTTCAACAGTACTGCCCCAGGCCAAGCCGAGGCCGTGTTCGAACAACCTGTACAAATGTTAGCTCAAGCTCGGGGCACAACTGCAGTGGCCCTGACAAACGTCGATCACAATGCCGTGCGGCGAACCTGGGCGGCACCGTTTGCCGGGAAGTGTCCCAGCTGCTGCAGGGTCTCCAACCGGGCTCGGGCACGGTAGGCATACTCGCTGCTGGGGTATTCGGTGATGATGAACTGGTAGGTCTGCGCGGCATCGACGAACAGTTTCTGACGCTCCAGGCATTGCCCGCGCAGCATCGACACTTCCGGCTGGATGTAGCGACGGGCGCGACTGTCACGATCGACCTGGCTCAACTCGAGCATCACGCTCTCGCAGTTGCCGCGGTCATAGGCGCGGTAGGCGTTATTCAAATGATGGTTCATGGACCAGCGGGTACAGCCGACAACACTGACGGCCAGGGCAGCAATGAGTACGAATCGCATGGGGTATCTCCTGTCTTGTGCAGTGTATCGACTCATCGGCAAAAATCTTCAAGGTTGTTGCGGCAAACAAACAAAGCAATAAGTAGTGCAAACGAACAATGACTACAACTTGCGAGCATAGTAGCCTCTCGTTGCGCTTGAACTCAGGAGTCCGTGCATGTCCGTTCGTCGTACCAAAATCGTTGCCACCCTTGGCCCGGCCAGTAACTCGCCGGAAGTTCTCGAACAGTTGATTCTCGCAGGCCTGGACGTTGCCCGCCTGAACTTCTCCCACGGCACGCCGGACGAGCACAAGGCTCGCGCCCAACTGGTCCGCGACCTGGCCGCCAAGCACGGGCGCTTCGTCGCCATCCTCGGCGACCTGCAGGGTCCGAAGATCCGCATCGCCAAGTTCGCCAACAAGCGTATCGAACTGAAGGTCGGTGACAAGTTCACCTTCTCCACCGTCCACCCGCTGACCGCAGGCACCCAGGACATCGTCGGCATCGACTACCCGGACCTGGTCAAGGACTGCGGGGTCAATGACGAACTGCTGCTGGACGACGGCCGCGTGGTCATGCGTGTGGAGACCGCCACCAGCACCGAGCTGCATTGCGTAGTGACCGTCGGCGGCCCGCTGTCGGACCACAAGGGCATCAACCGTCGTGGCGGCGGCCTGACGGCACCGGCCCTGACCGAAAAAGACAAGGCCGACATCAAGCTGGCAGCAGAGATGCAAGCCGACTACCTGGCGGTGTCCTTCCCTCGCGATGCGGCCGATATGGAATATGCCCGCAAGCTGCGTGACGAAGCCGGCAGCACTGCCTGGCTGGTGGCGAAGATCGAACGCGCCGAAGCCGTAGCCGACGATGAAACCCTCGACGGCCTGATCAACGCCAGTGACGCCGTGATGGTTGCCCGTGGCGACCTGGGCGTGGAAATCGGCGATGCCGAGCTGGTGGCGATCCAGAAGAAAATCATCCTCCACGCTCGTCGCCACAACAAGGCGGTGATCGTGGCGACCCAGATGATGGAGTCGATGATCCAGAACCCGATGCCGACCCGTGCCGAAGTGTCCGACGTGGCCAACGCCGTGCTCGACTACACCGACGCGGTGATGCTCTCGGCGGAAAGCGCCGCTGGCGCCTACCCGCTCGAAGCAGTGCAAGCCATGGCGCGGATCTGCGTCGGCGCGGAAAAGCACCCCACCAGCAAGACCTCCAGCCACCGCATGGGCAAGGTGTTCGAAAGCTGCGACCAGAGCATCGCTTTGGCCGCCATGTACACCGCCAACCACTTCCCCGGCGTGAAGGCGATCATCGCCCTGACCGAAAGTGGCTACACCCCGCTGATCATGTCGCGCATCCGTTCCTCGGTGCCGATCTACGCCTACTCCCCGCACCGTGAAACCCAGGCGCGCGCGGCGATGTTCCGCGGCGTCTACACCATTCCGTTCGACCCGGCTTCCCTGCCACCCGAGCAGGTCAGCCAGGCGGCGATCGACGAGCTGCTCAAGCGTGGCGTGGTCGAGAAAGGCGACTGGGTGATCCTCACCAAGGGCGACAGCTACCACACCACCGGCGGCACCAACGGCATGAAGATCCTGCACGTTGGCGACCCGATGGTCTAAGTGCTGGCTCGCTGAACGCAAAAGCCCCGTAGTGCAAACGCCGGGGCTTTTTTCATGCTGGTTTCAAGCTCGGCAGGTGTCGTGACAGCGGGACGGAAAACACCGGCATCAAGCCTTGGCAAGAAACCCCGACAAGGCCGCAATCGCTTCTGGCGAGCGCAGGCGCTGGGTGAACATCGCGCCCTCTTCCTCTATCACCTGGCGCAGTTGCTGGCGATCCGCGGCCTTCATCAAGCGCTTGCTGACCTGCACCGCTTCCGGTGCCAGCTGGCTGAAACGCAGCGCCACTTCCCGGGCCTTGGCCAAGGTGGCCGCGCCATCGCCCAGGGCGGCCGTGGCAATCCCCCAGGCCGCCGCCTGCTCGCCGCTGAATCCCTCGCCGAGCAACAACAGTTCGGCGGCTTTGGCCTGCCCCAGAAGACGCGGCAGGATCAGACTTGAACCAAACTCCGGGCACAGCCCGAGGTTGACGAACGGCATGCGCAAACGGGCATCACGACTGACATAAACCAGGTCGCAATGCAGCAGCAGGGTGGTGCCGATGCCCACGGCAGCGCCGGCCACGGCCGCCACTACCGGCTTGCGGCACTCCAGCAGGTTGCGCATGAACTGGAACACCGGGCTGTCGAGATCCCGGGGCGGTTGCTGCACAAAGTCGGCGATGTCGTTGCCGGCGGTAAAGCACTCACTGCTGCCGCAGATCAGCAATGCGTTGATCTCGGGGTCCGCGTCGGCATCGGCCAGGGCCTCTGCCAGACGGCTGTACATGGCACGGGTCAGGGCGTTTTTCTTGTCGGGACGGTTCAGGCGCAGGGTCAGCAGCCCGCCCTCGCGTTGCAGCTCGATGGCATCGGTCATGAAGATCTCGCTCTGGAAGAATCAGCGCTCAACCACGCGGCAGGAATACGTCGGCCAGCAGTTGATTGCGCGGCAGCCCCGCCAGGTACAGGCGCCGGGCAAAGGCGTCGAGACTGTCGGGGTCTCCGCAGAGTAAGGCCTGGGTTTGCCGGGAAACAAGCCGCAGTTGCGCCAAAGCCGCCGCCAGCTGCGCCCCTTGCCACAGCTCGACGCTCAGTTGCGGGCGGTTGGCCGCCAGCGCAGCCAAGGGTTTGGCCAGGTAGTGCTGAGTATCGTCATGGGCCAGGTGAATGACGCGGATAGGGCCTTGGTGATCCTGACGCAAGGCTTCACGCAGAACCCCGAACAATGGCCCAAGCCCGGTGCCCGAGGCCAGCAGCCAGAGCGGTCGCTGCTGCCAGTCTGGGTCGTAGTGCAAGGCACCGCCGCGCAATTCGCCCAGGCGCAGCGGGTCCCCCAACTGCAACCGGCGGGCGGCGTCGCAGAACTGCCCCGGCAGCCTGCAGTCCAGGTGGAACTCCAGGAAGCGGTCTTCCTCGGGCAGGCTGGCCAGGGAATAAGGCCGAGCGACCTGGCCATTCGCCCACAGCACCAGATGCTGGCCGGCGCGATAGCGCAGCGGTCGCTCGGGTTGCAAACGCAGGCGCAGGACCGTGGTCGACAACCAGTCGAGCCCGACCACGGTGGCAGGCAAGCCGTCACGCAGGGGATCGAACGTCTCGACCTGCAGGTCCTCCACCACCCGGCACTGGCAAGCCAGCCGCCAGCCGCGACGCCGTTGCTCGTCACTGAGGGCATCCGGCCGGCTGTCACTGGGCGTGCCCTGGACACAGTGCACCAGGCAGGCATGGCAACTGCCGGCACGGCAGCTGTAGGGCACCGCCACCCCAGCCTGGTTCAAGGCATCGAGCAGGTTGCTTCCGGGCTCCACCGACCAGCGCTGCGTACCAACCGTCACTTCAGGCATCGAGCTGCTCCCAGGCCGCGAAGCAGCGATTGCGACCGTCACGCTTGGCTCGGTACAGCGCCTGGTCGGCGCGCTGCAGGGCATTGTCCAGATCGTCCCCGGCCTGCAGCAGGGTCATGCCCGCGGACAGGCTCAGGTCGTGCACCTTCAGGCCCACCAACTGCACCTCCATGAACGCCAGGCGCAACCGCTCGCAGCAGGCCGTCAGGCGCTCGGCATCACAGGCGGGCAGCAGCACCACGAACTCCTCGCCACCATAGCGGGCGAGCACATCACCGTCCCGCAGGCAGGCCGTGGCGACGGCGGCGAAGGCCTGCAGCACCTGGTCCCCCGCGGCATGACCGTGAAGATCGTTGATGCGCTTGAAATGGTCCAGGTCAATCAACGCCAGCCCATGCACCGCGTCCTGGTCCATGGCCTGCAGTTCGCGGCTGGTGATGCGCAGGAAATGCCGGCGGTTGAACAGGCCGGTCAACTCATCGGTCGCCACCAGGTCCTCCAGTTGCCGCATCATTCCCCGCAGGGTGTCCTGATGGGCCTGCAGGGCGAAGCGCCGCTGGCGCATGCGTGAGCGCGACGCCTGGACATAGGCGGCGTAGAGGCTCATCCAGGCCAGCATCACCAGCAAGGCACAGAGCTGCAGCGCAGCCAGCTGCGGATCACCGAGCACAAAGCGATAGCCATCCCACAGGTTGATCCCGGCAAAACAGAAAAAGATCAGGGTCGCGCAGCGCAGGTAAGCCCGACGAGATAAATGAAACAGGCCGAACAGCAAGGGCAGGATATAGAACATCAGGAATACCCCCCGCACCTGATCCAGATGAGCGATCAGCCAACTCTGCCAGGCGATGCCCAGGACCACCTGGACCTCGGTCAGGCTGGGATCGGCAAAGCCCAGGTTGCGCCCGCTGACAAAGACCCAGTACAGCAGTCCCTGGCTGGCCAGCACCAGGCCGCTGGCCAGCAGCGCACTGCTGCTGGAGGCGCGGAAATGTCCCGTGAGAACGGCCAGCCAGAACAGCAGCAGAATCAGTCCGTAGGTGCCCGCAGCAAGCGTGAAACGCTTGAGTATCAAGCTCTGGATGGCTTTATGGGTCAATCGTTGACTCACCGTGAGAAAGGAGGCGTAAAGAGTTTCCTACCCTGCAGGCCACTTGCCACTTTAGTGCTGCGACCGACAAATGACTATCTCAATTTTAAGCCGCGCTCCGAGGTTTGGCCGCAGATCCACGCAAGAACAGTGCCCATTCGATGGGCGACTTTCGTTTGCCTGGCTGGCGGGTGTGCCCGGCATCCAGGCGCGGTATACTGCGGCGCCTTTTTAGCGTCGCGCCAGTTGTTGTCCGGCGTGCCTTGAAGGTGACTGCAACCGACCGATGCACCCAAGCTGCAGCCACCTTATTAAATGTTCCCGTCTTTTAGAGGAGCGCGACTCATGACCGTGATCAAGCAAGACGACCTGATTCAGAGCGTTGCCGACGCCCTGCAGTTCATTTCCTACTACCACCCCGTGGACTTCATCCAGGCGATGCACGAGGCCTACCTGCGCGAAGAATCGCCGGCCGCCCGTGACTCCATGGCACAGATCCTGATCAACTCGCGCATGTGCGCCACCGGCCACCGGCCGATCTGCCAGGACACCGGCATCGTCACCGTATTCGTCCGCGTAGGCATGGACGTGCGCTGGGACGGCGCCACCATGGGCCTGGACGACATGATCAACGAGGGCGTGCGTCGCGCCTACAACCTGCCGGAAAACGTCCTGCGTGCTTCCATCCTGGCCGACCCGGCAGGCGCCCGGAAGAACACCAAGGACAACACCCCGGCGGTGATCCACTACTCCATCGTCCCGGGCAACACCGTGGAAGTGGACGTGGCCGCCAAGGGCGGCGGTTCCGAGAACAAGTCGAAGATGGCCATGCTCAACCCGTCCGACTCCATCGTCGACTGGGTCCTGAAAACCGTACCGACCATGGGCGCCGGCTGGTGCCCGCCAGGCATGCTCGGCATCGGCATCGGCGGCACCGCGGAGAAAGCTGCGGTGATGGCCAAGGAAGTGTTGATGGAATCCATCGACATCCACGAGCTCAAGGCTCGCGGCCCGTCCAACCGCATCGAAGAAATGCGCCTGGAGCTGTTCGAGAAGGTCAACCAGCTGGGCATCGGCGCCCAGGGCCTGGGCGGCCTGACCACCGTGCTCGACGTGAAGATCATGGACTACCCGACCCACGCCGCCTCGCTGCCGGTGTGCATGATCCCCAACTGCGCCGCCACCCGTCACGCGCACTTCGTGCTCGACGGCTCGGGCCCTGCCTCCCTGGAAGCACCGCCCCTGGACGCCTACCCGGAAATCGTCTGGGAAGCCGGCCCGTCGGCCCGTCGCGTCGACCTCGACACCCTGACCCCGGAAGACGTGCAGAGCTGGAAGCCGGGCGAAACCGTCCTGCTCAACGGCAAGATGCTCACCGGCCGCGATGCGGCTCACAAGCGCATGGTGGAAATGCTCAACAAGGGTGAAAGCCTGCCCGTGGACCTCAAGGGTCGCTTCATCTACTACGTCGGCCCGGTCGATCCGATCGGTGACGAAGTGGTTGGCCCCGCCGGCCCGACCACCGCGACACGGATGGACAAGTTCACCCGGCAGATCCTCGAGCAGACCGGCCTGCTGGGCATGATCGGCAAGTCCGAGCGCGGCCCGACCGCCATCGAGGCGATCAAGGACAACAAGGCCGTGTACCTGATGGCCGTCGGCGGCGCTGCCTACCTGGTGGCCCAGGCGATCAAGAAGTCCAAGGTCCTGGCCTTTGCCGAACTGGGCATGGAGGCGATCTACGAGTTCGAGGTCAAGGACATGCCAGTGACCGTCGCGGTCGACAGCAAGGGCGAGTCGGTACACATCACAGGTCCCGCCATCTGGCAGAAGAAGATCAGTGACAGCCTGGCGGTAGAAGTGCAGTAAGCCCTTCCCTGCAAGGCCCAGGCGGCGGCGCTGTTGATCAAACAGCCCGCCGCCTTTTTATCGCCTGCGCTTTGCCGACACTGTCCGCGATCAACGTTCCACGCGGCGCTCATGCTATCGTTCCCGCCCCCATTGCAGCCTGCCCTGACTCATGGCCCAGATCTCTCGCCCCCTACGCCTGACGCTCTACATCCTGGTGATTCTCGCTGGCACCGTGCTCAGCGCCGGCCTGGCCATGCGCCACGCCGAGCGCCAGACGCTGGTGGAAGAAGCCGCCCGCGCCAATGAGCAGCTGGGGCTGTACGCCAACTCCCTGCATACCTTGATCGAACGCTACCGTGCCCTGCCGGCGGTCCTGGCCCTGGACCCGGAACTGCGCTCGGCCTTGCACGGCCCCGTCACGCCGCAGACCCAGGATGCCCTGAACCGCAAGCTGGAGAAGATCAACGGCGCTGCTCGCTCCTCGACCCTGGAGTTGCTCAACCATGAAGGCCTGGCCGTGGCGGCCAGCAACTGGCGCCTGCCCAGCAGCTATGTCGGCCACAACTACGGTTTCCGTCCCTACTTCCGGCAAACCCGCAGCCAGGGCAGCGGGCGCTTCTATGCGGTCGGGGTGACCAGTGGCATTCCCGGTTATTTCCTCTCCAGCGCGGTCCAGGGTGACAACGATGAGTTCCTCGGGGCCATGGTGGTCAAGCTGGAGTTTCCCGAACTGGAGCATGAGTGGAGCCAGGGCAGCGACACCCTGCTGGTAAGCGATGCCCGGGGCATTATCTTCATCGCCAACCAGCCCGGCTGGCGCTACCGGCTGCTGCAGCCGCTGACCGTCAACGACCTGGACGAGATCAAGCGCACCCGCCAGTACGACAAGCAGCCACTGACCCCCCTGCAGCACCAGGCGCTGCAACGGTTCGACGACAACAGCAGCCTGGTCCGGGTGGACGGCCCCGACGGCGCGGCCAACTATCTCTGGGAATCCCTGCCACTGAGTGCCGAAGGCTGGACCCTGCACCTGCTGCGCAAGCCGCCGAGCGCCTTCGAGGAAAGCCGCAATGCCGGGCTCGCCGCGGCCGGTGCCTGGTTGACCCTGGTGTTCCTGCTGCTGTTCCTGAGCCAGCGCTGGCGCCTGGGGAAAATCCGCCAGCGCAACCGCGAAGAGCTTGAACAACTGGTGCACGAGCGTACCCGCGATCTGCGCACCGCCCAGGAAGGCCTGGTGCAGTCGGCCAAGCTGGCCGCCCTGGGACAGATGTCCGCGGCCCTGGCCCACGAAATCAACCAGCCCCTGACGGCCCAGCGCATGCAACTGGCAACCCTGAGGCTGTTGCTGGACCACGGCCGGGTGGATGAAGCCTACAAGGCCCTGCGGCCCCTGGACGACATGCTGTCGCGCATGGCCGCCCTGACCAGCCATCTCAAGACCTTCGCCCGCAAGAGCCCCGGCGGCCTGCGCGAACGCCTCGACCTGGCAGCGGTGGTGGACCAGTCGCTGCACTTGCTGGAAACCCGCCTGCGTTCCGAAGGCATCGACACCGTGCTGCACCTGACTCGCCCGGCCTGGGTACGGGGCGATGCCATCCGCCTGGAACAGGTGCTGATCAACTTGCTGCGCAACGCCCTCGACGCCATGCAGGACAAACCCTGCAAGCGCCTGCAAATCAGCCTCGAAGCCGAGGACCAGCTGTGGCAATTGCGGGTGGCCGACAGCGGCGGCGGAATCGCCGAAGAGCACCTGCTCAGCGTGTTCGACCCGTTCTTCACCACCAAGCCGGTGGGCGACGGCCTGGGGCTGGGGCTGGCGGTGTCCTATGCCATCGTCCATGAGCTGGGGGGCCGCCTGAGCGTGGTCAATCAGGACCAGGGCGCGGTGTTCACCCTGAGCCTGCCCATTGACCTGGAGGCACATATCCAATGCTGAACTCCGTGATCGTGGTGGATGACGAAGCCAGCATCCGCACCGCCATCGAACAATGGCTGAGCCTCTCGGGTTTCGAGGTCCAGCTGTTCAGCCGCGCCGAAGAGTGCCTGGCACAATTGCCCAAGGACTTCCCCGGGGTCGTCCTCAGCGATGTGCGCATGCCCGGCATCAGCGGCCTGGAGCTGCTGGCCCAGGTCCAGCAACTCGATCCCGACCTGCCGGTCATCCTTCTGACCGGCCACGGCGACGTGCCCATGGCGGTAGAAGCCATGCGCGATGGCGCCTACGACTTCCTGGAAAAACCCTTCAGCCCCGACACCTTGCTCAGCAGCCTGCGCCGGGCCCTGGACAAGCGTCGCCTGGTACTGGAGAACCGCCACCTGCACCAGCAAGCCGACAGCCGGGCCAAGCTCGACGCCACCTTGCTCGGGGTGTCCCGGGCACTGCAGACCTTGCGGCGCCAGGTATTGGAGTTGGCGGCCTTGCCGGTCAATGTGCTGATCCGCGGCGAAACCGGCAGCGGCAAGGAACTGATTGCCCGTTGCCTGCACGATTTCGGACCTCGGGCGGGCAAGCCCTTCGTTGCCCTGAACTGCGCTGCCATCCCCGAGCCGCTGTTCGAGGCCGAGCTGTTCGGCCATGAGAGCGGCGCCTTCACCGGGGCCCAGGGCAAGCGCATCGGCAAACTGGAATACGCCGACGGCGGCACCTTGTTCCTCGACGAGATCGAAAGCATGCCCCTGGCCCAGCAGGTCAAGCTGCTGCGGGTGCTGCAGGAACAGAAGCTCGAGCGCCTGGGCTCCAACCAGAGCATCAAGGTCGACCTGCGGATCATCGCTGCCACCAAACCCGACCTGCTGGACGAAGCTCGGGCCGGACGCTTTCGCGAAGACCTGGCCTATCGCCTGACCGTCGCCGAACTGCGCCTGCCGCCATTGCGCGAGCGCCGCGAAGACATTCCGCTGCTGTATGAACACTTCGCCCAGGCCGCCGCCGAACGCCTGGGCCGCAGCGTCACGCCCCTGGGCGGCACACAGTTGAGCCGCCTGCTCAGCCATGACTGGCCGGGCAACGTGCGCGAACTGGCCAACGTCGCCGAGCGCCAGCTACTGGGCCTGAACGACCCGGCCCCCGAGCTTATCGAGCCCGGCCAGTCCCTTGCAGCCCAGCAGGAAGCCTTCGAAGCCCAATGCCTGCGCGCTGCCCTGACCCGGCACAAGGGCGAGATCAAGGCCGTGCTCCTTGAGTTGCAACTGCCGCGCCGGACACTGAATGAAAAGATGCAGCGACATGGCCTGACACGAGAGATGTTTATCGGCGGCAACTGAAAGCCTCAAGCTGCAAGACTTGCAGCTTGAGGCTTGAGGCTTGCAGCTGCCCCTAGGCAAGTTCCCGCTCACCCGCGCCCCTCGCATGAGCGGAATTCCGCTTATCCAGACAGACAAACCCTTCTAGGCCGGGGCTCTCGCTCCTGGCACAGGTCCTGCTATAGCCCTGGCAGGCTGCGCTTGCGCGCACTCCACAAAAACAATGAATAGAAGGGTCCTTCATGGATATCTCTAACACCCTGCCTGCCGGCTCGACGGCGGCGCCTGCCAAAGAAAAGACCACCGCCAGCCGGCTGAAATCGATTTTCAGCGGGTCCGTGGGCAACATGGTCGAGTGGTACGACTGGTACGTCTACGCGGCGTTCTCGCTGTACTTCGCCAAAGTCTTCTTCCCCAAGGGCGACACCACCGCCCAGTTGCTGAACACCGCCGCGATCTTCGCCGTGGGCTTTTTGATGCGCCCGATCGGTGGCTGGCTGATGGGCCTGTACGCCGACCGCAAGGGCCGCAAGGCAGCGCTGATGGCCTCGGTGCTGCTGATGTGCTTCGGCTCGCTGATCATCGCCCTGACCCCGGGTTATGAAACCATCGGTGTCGGTGCACCGATCCTGCTGGTGCTCGCGCGCCTGATGCAGGGCCTGTCGGTGGGTGGCGAATACGGCACCTCGGCCACCTACCTCAGCGAGATGGCGACCAAGGAGCGCCGCGGCTTCTTCTCCAGCTTCCAGTACGTGACCCTGATCTCCGGCCAGCTCATCGCCCTGGCGGTGCTGATCGTGCTGCAGAACCTGCTGACCACTGAAGAGCTGCAATCCTGGGGCTGGCGGATTCCGTTCGGCATCGGTGCCCTGTGTGCGGTGGTCGCGCTCTACCTGCGTCGTGGCATGGAAGAAACCGAGTCCTTCACCAAGAAGAAGGAAAAGCCGAAAGAAAGCCTGATGCGCACCCTGATGCGTCACCCCAAGGAGCTGATGACCGTGGTTGGCCTGACCATGGGCGGCACCCTGGCCTTCTACACCTACACCACCTACATGCAGAAATACCTGGTGAACACCGTCGGCATGAGCATCTCCGACTCCACCACCATCTCCGCAGCGACGCTGTTCCTGTTCATGTGCCTGCAACCGGTGATCGGCGCCCTGTCGGACAAGGTCGGACGGCGGCCGATCCTGATCGCCTTCGGCATCCTCGGCACCTTGTTCACCGTGCCGATCCTCACCACCCTGCACACCATCCAGAGCTGGTGGGGCGCGTTCTTCCTGATCATGGCGGCGCTGATCATCGTCAGCGGCTACACCTCGATCAACGCCGTGGTCAAGGCCGAGCTGTTTCCCACTGAAATCCGTGCCCTGGGCGTGGGCCTGCCCTACGCGCTGACGGTATCGATCTTCGGCGGCACCGCGGAATACATTGCCCTGTGGTTCAAGAGCATCGGCATGGAAACCGGCTACTACTGGTACGTCACCGCCTGCATCGCCTGTTCGCTGCTGGTCTACGCGACCATGAAGGACACTCGCAAGCACTCGCGGATCGAGACCGACTGACAGGCAGAACAGAGCGCGAGGGTGCAAGGCCCTCGCGCCAGTGTTTCAGCTGGATCGAATCGCGAGCACGCTCGCTCCTGCAGGCTGATGGGACTTCATGCATCAGCGAGCTTGCACGTGATGGTGTGGCGCAGTACTCGGGCAATCACCCCAACTGCGCTGCCACCCGCCGCTCGCCACGGTTCCGGTAGTACGCAGCCCCAGCGATCATCACCAGCAGAATCCCCGCCAATACCGCCGACGAGCCAATAGTGCCGAAGTCCAGGCCACCCTTTTCATGGGGCTTGGTGAGGAAGTCGCCCAGGGTCGCGCCAAACGGCCGGGTCAGCACGAACGCCACCCAGAACAGCAGTACCGACGAGAGCCGGGTGAAGTACTTGAGCAACACCACCACGGCGATGGTCGAACCGATCAGCAGCGCCCCACCGGCAAAGCCCAGCCCCGAGTCGTCCGCCAGGTAATCGCCCAGGGCCGTGCCCAGGGTGTTGGAAAACAGAATCGCCATCCAGTAGAACATCTCGCCGCGCAGGGTCTGGATCTTGTTGACGTTCAGCGAATCGCCGCTCAAACGCCAGGCAGCGAAGATCGCCAGCAGCAGCCCGATCAGGATCAGCGAGCCGCTGGCATACCCCAGGCCCAGGGTGCGGTCCATAAAGTCCGACATGGTGGTGCCGGCGGTGCTGGTGGACAGGATCACGATCCAGTACAGCACCGGGTTGTAGGTTTTCGAAAACAGCTGGGTAACCAGGGTCAACAGAAACACGCTGATCAAGATCATCGAGCTGATGGCGTACCCCACATTCAGGGTCATCGACAGCAAGTCGCCGGCTGTTTCGCCCAGGGTTGTCGCGCAGATTTTCATGACCCAAAAGGCCAGGGTGATCTGAGGAAGTTTGTTCATTTGCAGAGCCGCTCCGAGGGTCACATTCAAGACGGCCTGTCTTGGTTTGCAGGCCTGCGCGGAGGCTGAATGTCGAAGCGTGAAAAATAGGTAGGGCTTGAATGAAAAAACCGTTGGCGTGTTTTTTTGCAGGTTTGCTGCTCAATTAATGATCAGTTAATGCTCGATACTTAGCCTACTACTGAATCCGGCCACCTAACTGGCCCGTATACAGAGTGAGGCTTGAGTGCGCTAACCGATGGCGAATGACGAGCAGTAATACATCGATAAAACAGATTTAATTGAGCATTTATTTGCGCTTTTCAATCAGTTTTACCGGAGTAGGATTGATCCCAAGCCCAACGCACACACCTCAACGAACCCGGAGTCACCACCATGAAAAGCAAACTGATCCTCGCCTTCACCCTGTCGGTACTGGCTGCCAACACTTTCGCCGCTGACGGCTACGACCGCACCGGTTCCGCTACCTTCGCTGCCGACGGCTACGACCGCACCGGTTCCGCCACCTTTGCCGCCGACGGCTACGACCGCACCGGTTCCGCTACCTTCGCTGCCGACGGCTACGACCGCACCGGTTCCGCCACCTTTGCCGCCGACGGCTACGACCGCACCGGTTCCGCTACCTTCGCTGCCGACGGCTACGACCGCACCGGTTCCGCCACCTTCGCTGCCGACGGCTACGACCGCACCGGTTCCGCTACTGTTGCTGAAGACGGCTATGACCGTACCGGTTCCGCCACCTTCGCCGCCGATGGCTACGACCGCACCGGTTCCGCTACCTTCGCTGCCGACGGCTACGACCGCACCGGTTCCGCCACCTTTGCCGCCGACGGCTACGACCGCACCGGTTCCGCCACCTTTGCCGCCGACGGCTACGACCGCACCGGTTCCGCCACCTTCGCTGCCGACGGCTACGACCGCACCGGTTCCGCCACCTTCGCCGCCGACGGCTACGACCGCACCGGCTCTGCCACCATCAGTTGATCGACCCACGCGACATCACAGCCCGGCTTCGGCCGGGCTTAGTCTTTTCGGGCGGGTGAACCTCTCTTCACCCCGGTGGCAGAGGCTGGAATTCAACGCTCGAGCACTGCACTATGGCGCCCTTCAATCGCCGCCCCCAGCAGGAACCTTGAGCCATGCCTGACGATATCCACTTTTACGAACCTGCCCTGGGCCACGGTCTGCCCCACGACCCGTTCAATGCCATCGTCGGCCCGCGTCCTATCGGCTGGATCTCATCCCAAGACAGTGAAGGCCGCCTGAACCTTGCGCCCTACAGTTTCTTCAATGCCTTCAACTACATTCCGCCGATCATTGGTTTCTCCAGCGTCGGGCGCAAAGACAGCCTGAACAACATCGAACAGACCGGCGAGTTCGCCTGGAACCTGGCCACCCGCCCTCTGGCCGAACAGATGAACCAGAGTTGCGCCGCCGTGCCCGCCGAAGTCGACGAGTTCGTCTTGGCCGGCCTGACGCCGCTGGCTTCAAAAGTCATCAGCGTGCCCCGGGTCGCCGAGAGCCCGGTGTCCTTCGAGTGCAAGGTCACTCAGATCATTCAACTGCAGCGGGCGGACCAGGCATTGGTGCCAAGCTGGCTGATCCTCGGCGAAGTAGTGGCCGTGCATATTGCCAAGTGGCTGCTCAAGGACGGGATCTACGACACCGCCGCGGCAGAACCCATTCTGCGCGGCGGCGGACCGGCGGATTACTTCCAGTTGGGGCCCGAGGCCCTGTTCAAGATGCACCGCCCGGGGGCGGTCAAATAGTCTTCCAGCTCAACTCGCCGTCCTGGTCGACGTCGTCCAACTGTTCGAGTTGCTGCTCGGCAGCCAGGTCGGCGTCATGAGCGGTCTTGAACTTCTGCTCAGCGAGGACTTTGTGAAAGCGCGGAGCCCCTGAGGCGCCGAGGGCCTTGACGGCGATGGCGGCGCTGTATCCCCCCTCCCCTGGAACCACAGCGGAAACTGCTTCGTAGTGTGCGAATTCTTTGCGTGCCATGTTGCGGGTCCTGGCCTATGGAAAGTCGGCCATTCTAAACCCTCAGCTGGCCAGCTTGTGCAGCGGTGCGCACTGCAGTTGTGCGTATTCGCCATGGGCCTCGAGTGCCGACACGGTGTTGAAGGTGTGGAAGTCCAGGCTGTTGACCACCAGGTCCTGGACCAGCTCGGCGAAGATTGCCATGGCCGGCGAGCTGAAATAGGCGGTCATCGCCTGCTGGCTGCTCCAGTAGCCCGACACCAGCCACAGGTCGGCATCGCATTGCGAATGCTGCAGGGCGAAGTGCAGGCAGCCGGCGGCCTGGCGCGAGGGTTCGATCAGGCAGCTCAAGCGCGCTCCAAGCTCGGTGGAGCGCCCGGCCCGGGCCCGGACAAAAGCCATGTGACTGACAGGTATAGGCGTGGACATGTGCAACCCTCCCAGGGTGTTGTCGTGGCAGCCGGGGGACGGGCTGCGACAGGATCAACGATACGGGGGGCGGGCGGGCTGACGTTAGTCGATTCCTGCCGCAGCTTTGCCCAATCCTGCGACCCGCACCTCGCACCACCACCGATGCAGCGTCATCGGCAGAAGAATCACAGCGGTGTTTCAAGCAAGTGAAACGCCCGACCATCGGCCCGTGTTGTCTATCGCGCGCGCAAGCAGCAGGATCAGGCAAGTTTTACGCAGGAATCGCCTACCCGCCCCGCTTGCACAAACTTAAGCTGTGCCAATCGAAAACACCCGGAGGCTGCCCCCATGTCATCACTGCAGAACCTGCAGGCTCCCCTGGATCCGGAGATGGAACGGCAGCGCGTGGAACTGGCCGCGATCATCGATCGCAACACCGCCGAGGACGGCAGCTACGCCACGGCCATCGACTCGCTGTTCGTCTCCCGCCACAGCAGTTCCCACCAGTTCGCCCCGGTGCTGGCACAACCTGCGCTGTGCATCATGGCCCAGGGCCGCAAGGAAGTGCGCCTGGCCGATGAAACCTACAATTACGACCCGTTGAACTACCTGGTGGTCTCGGTTTCCGTGCCCCTGAGCGGCAAGGTGGCGATGGTTTCTCCGGAGGAGCCGATCCTGGCCCTGCGCCTGGACATCGACCCCGGCGAGATCAACGCACTGATCGCCGATGCCGGCCCCCTGGGCGTGCCCGCCAGGCCCACCGGGCGCGGGCTGTACGTGGAACGCCTGGACCCGGCGATGCTGGACGCGGTGCTGCGCCTGACCCGCCTGCTGGACACCCCGAAAGACATCAACATGCTCGCGCCCCTGGTGCGCCGGGAGATTCTCTATCGCCTGCTGCGCAGCCCCCAGGGCCATCGCTTGTATGAAATTGCCACCACCAACAGCCAGAGCCATCGAGTCAACCAGGCGATCAAATGGCTCAACGGCAACTACGTACAGCCGTTGCGCATCGATGACCTGGCGCGGGAAGTGAATCTCAGCGTCTCGACCCTGCACCACCGCTTCAAGTCGATGACCGCCATGAGCCCGTTGCAGTACCAGAAGCAGTTGCGCCTGCAGGAAGCCCGGCGGCTGATGCTGGCCGAAGGGCTGGAAGCCTCGGCGGCGGGGTACCGGGTCGGCTATGAAAGCCCCTCGCAGTTCAGCCGCGAGTACAGCCGGCTGTTCGGCGCACCGCCCTTGCGGGACATGGCGCGCCTGCGGGTAGGCATGTGATGGCCGGCGCCCCTACCGGGCGCGGACCACATGCTTGATTTCCTGAAACGCCTGTAGCCCCCAAGGGCCCAGCTCACGACCGATACTGCTCTGCTTGTAGCCACCCCAGGCAGTCTGGGGAAAGATCACCTGGGGCGCATTGATCCACACCAGGCCGGCCTGCAAGGCGTTGGCCACACGCTCGGCATTGGCGACATCGGCCCCCACCACGCTGGCCACCAGGCCGAACTCGCTGTCATTGGCCAGCTCGATGGCCTGCTGCTCGCTGCTGACGCTGCGCACGCACAGCACTGGACCAAAGATCTCCTCGCGCCACAGTGCACTGTCCAGCGGCACCTCGGTGAATACCGTGGGTTGAATGAAGTAACCCTGTTGCAAGGCGGCGGGACGGGAACCACCACAGACCAGCTTGGCGCCGCTGTTCACTCCTCGATCGATGTGCCCCAGCACCCGCTGGTATTGCGCCTGGTTGACCAGCGCGCCCATCTCCACCTCGGGGTCGAAGGGCTCGGCCACGCGTATGGCTTCGGCCCGGGCCTTGAGACGCAGGAGGAACTCATCCGCCAGTTCGTCGGCCACCAGCACCCGGCTGGTGGCGGAACACATTTGCCCGGCATTGAAGAAACCTCCGCCGCAGGCCAGCTCCACCGCCAGGTCCAGGTCGGCGTCCGCCAGCACCAGCAAGGACGACTTGCCTCCCAGCTCCAGGCTCACCCCCTTGACGGTTTCCGCCGCGCGCTGCATCACCTGCACCCCTACCGCGTTGCTGCCGGTGAAGGAAATCTTCGCCACCCGCGGATCGCTCGCCAAGGGCGCGCCCACGGCCAGGCCGGTGCCGCAGACCAGGTTGAACACCCCCTGGGGCAAGCCGCTCTCGGCAATGATCGCCGCCAGTTCCAGCTCGGGCAGCGGCGTGACCTCGGACGGCTTGAGCACCACGCTGCATCCCGCAGCCAGGGCCGGCGCCAGCTTCCAGGCGGTGGTGACCATGGGGAAGTTCCACGGCACGATCAGCCCGACAATGCCCACCGGCTCGCGCCGCAGGCGTGCACAAAAATCTGCGCTGGGCAAGGCAACATCCGCGTCCTGGGCAGCATCCAGCCCCTCGGCCAAACCGGCGTAGTAGTCGAAGGTGGCGATCACATCGTCCACATCCAGGGCGGCTTCGAACTGCGGCTTGCCGTTGTTGCTCGACTGCAAGTGCATCAGCCGTTCACGGCGCTCGGCCACCCCTGCCGCAATCTTGCGCAGCACCTGGGCCCGCTCGGCCCCGGTGCTGCGCGCCCAGCGCCCAAGGCCGGCGCTGGCGGCACGCAGTGCCTGGTCCACCGCCTCGGCACCACCGCCTGCCACCTGGGCCAAGAGGGCCTCGGTGGACGGGTTGATCACTGGCAGGAGTGCGTCGCCGGCGCTCCAGTGGCCGTCGATGTACAGGCCGTTCAACGGTTGCAGCGCGCTCATGCCGGTACTCCCTGGGTCCAGCGGTTCTGGTCGATTTCAATCAGGGTCGGCCCCTGGCGATCCGCAGCCAGGCGCAACGCCGCACGCAATTGCTCGATATCGTCGATGCGCTCGGCGGCGCAACCCAGGCCCTTGGCCACCGCGATGAAGTCCGGGGTGTAGATGTCGACGCCTACCGGCTCGATGGCGCGATTGACCATGTACTTCTTGATCTCTTCATAGCCCTGGTTATTCCACAGCAGGACGATGACCGGCGTCTGCGCTTCCACCGCGCAAGCCAGCTCGGACAGGGTGAACTGCAAGCCGCCGTCGCCGATCAGGCAGGCCACCGGCCGGCGCTGGCGGGGCGTCGAGCCGCCACCGAGCCAGGCGCCAATGGCTGCCGGCAAGGCATAGCCCAGGGTGCCGTAGCCGGTGGAGGAGTTGAACCAGCGGCGCGGCTGCTCAGGGTTGAAGGTGAGGTTGCCGCTGTACACCGGTTGGGTGGAATCGCCGACCAGGACGATCTCCGGCAGCTCGTCGACCACGGTTTCCAGGAACAGCGTCTGGGCCCGGGTCGGGGCATCCCACAAGGCGTCGAGCTCACTGCGCAGGAGCGCCGCACGGGGCGCCCCCCAGTCGCTGCAGCGCTCGGCCAGCGGCTCGCGGGACAGCTCGCTCAACAGTGCCTGGGCAGCGATCCGGGCATCGGCCACCAGGGCCACTTTCGGCGGGTAGTTGCGCACGGTCTGGTCGGCATCGATATCAATGCGCAGCAGGGTGCCGGGAAGCTCGAACCCACCGGCGAAGGTCACGTCGTAGTCGGTTTCCGCCAGCTCGGTGCCGATGGCCAACACCACGTCGGCCTCCGCCACCAGGGCCCGGGTCGCCACCATCGACTGGGTGGAACCGATCAGCAGCGGGTGCGCCGAGGGCAGCATGCCCTTGGCGTTGATGGTCAGGGCCACCGGCGCCTGCAGCCGTTCCGCCAACAGGGTCAAGGGCTCGGCGGCATCGATGGCCCCGCCACCGGCAAGAATCAGCGGGCGCTTGGCGCCTGCCAGCCACTGGCTCATCTGGACCACCGCGGCCGGTGCGGCACCGGCCCGGGCAACCTTGACCGGCTCGCTGGCCAGCAGGTGGTCGGCTTCCTGAACCAGCACGTCGAGGGGAATCTCGATATGCACCGGGCGTGGACGACCGGCCTGGAACAGGGCGAAGGCCCGGGCCAGCACCGCCGGTAATTCATCGGCGCACATCAGGGTGTGGGAAAACGCCGCGACGCCACTGACCAGGGCATTCTGGTTGGGCAACTCGTGGAGCTTGCCGCGCCCGCCGCCCAACTGGCTGCGGGTCTGCACGCTGGAGATCACCAGCATGGGAATCGAATCGGCGTAGGCCTGGCCCATGGCGGTGGTGATGTTGGTCATGCCGGGACCGGTGATGATGAAGCATACGCCCGGCTTGCCGCTGGTCCGGGCATAGCCGTCGGCCATGAAGCCGGCGCCTTGCTCATGGCGCGGGGTGACATGGTTGATGGGCGAGCGGGCCAGGCCGCGATACAACTCGACGGTGTGCACCCCGGGAATGCCGAACACCTGCTCGACCCCATAACCTTCGAGTAACTTGACCAGCACTTCGCCGCACGTCGCCATCTCATCGCCCTTCTTATTGGTTGAAATCCGCACGCTTGAGCACTGGCCGAAAACCGCCATCAAGCGCCGAGAAGGGGGTATTGGAACGGGGGGCCTGTAGCCGGAACAATGGATAAAAAGTCATACTAGCCATGTCCTCACGTCATGCCTTGGCTCCCCATGAAACGCTTGCCTCCCCTGCCCGCGCTGCACACGTTCCTGATCACCGCCCAGTGCTGCAATTTCACCCGGGCCGCCGAACAGCTGCACATCACCCAAGGCGCGGTGAGCCGGCAGATTGCCGGGCTGGAAAGTCACCTGGGCTACCCGCTGTTCCAGCGTCAGGCCCGGGGCCTGAGCCTCACCGCCGAAGGGCTGCAATGGCTGCCCCGGATGCAGCAGGTATTCGAGCTGATCAATGGCGCCGTGGACGAGATCGGCGGCCAGAATCGCAACCTGCGCCTCAAGGCCCCGACCTGTGTGATGCGCTGGCTATTGCCCCGGCTGCTGCGGTGGCAGAAGGAGCGCCCGGACGTCCCGGTGCAACTGACCACGACCATTCAGCATGGCGTGGACTTCAGCCGCGAGCCCTTCGACGCCGCAGTCATGTACGGTGCCCCGCCCCCCCCGACCCTGGGCTCGCGCTACCTGTTCAACGAGCAACTGACGCCGGTCTGCTCGCGGCCGCTGCTTGAGGGGTCGATCCCTCTCAAGGTCCCGGCGGACCTGCAACAACACCTGCTGTTGCACCCCTCCCATGACCAGCGCGACTGGCAGACCTGGCTCAAGGCCGCAGGCACGCCGCTCAATACCCTGGGCAAGGGCCAGCACTTCGAGACCCTGGACCTGGCGATGTCCGTGGCCTCCCAGGGGACCGGGGTGGCGATTGGTGATTGGGCGTTGATTGGCGACGACCTGAGTGCCGGGCGGCTGGTCATGCCCTTTGAATTGAAGGTCCCGACGGGGCAGGCGTATTACCTGGTGTACCCGGAGCAAGCGGGGCCCTCGGTGCAATTGCAGCAATTGCTGGACTGGCTGGTGGAGCAGGCGCAGGAGCGCTGAGCGCTGAGCGAAGGCTGCGCGGTACGCCGATGAGTCGGCAATACCGCGGCCCGAGGGTCTATCAGTAACCGACGGTGAAACGCTGGCGAATGTGGGCCGGTTTTTCCACTTCATCGATCAAGGCAATGGCGTAGTCGGCGAAGGTGATCCAGCTGCGCCCTTCTGCGCTGACCAGCAAGTCGTCCTGGCCCAGGCGGAAGTGCCCGGTGCGCTCACCCTCGACGAACTCCGCCGAGGGCGAGAGGAAGGTCCAGTCCAGATCCTGCTCCTTGCGCAGGGTGTCCAGGTAGACGCCACCGGCGCTGGCTTCGGCCTTGTATTCCTCGGGAAAACCGGGGCTGTCGATGACCTTGGTGCCACCGGGCAACAGCAGCGAACCGGCACCGCCCACCACCAGCAGGCGTTTGACCCCGGCCTTTTTCACCGGATCGATGATGGCGCTGGCAGGGATGGTGGAAAAGTGCGCGGCGCTGATCACCACATCGTGACCGGCCACCGCGGCTTGCAGCGCGGCACTGTCGGCCACATCCACCTCGCGGCTGACCACGCCGGCACGGGAACCGATCTTCGCCGTGTTGCGGGCGATGGCAGTCACGCTGTGGCCGCGACGCAGGGCTTCTTCGAGCAATTGGCTACCGGCCCGGCCGGTGGCACCAATGATTGCGATCTTGCTCATGACAATTCTCCAGTTGGCTAAGAGAGTACAGAGACGCCCGCTCCCGGTACGGGAGCGGGTCAAACCGGTTTCACCACTTCATTTCGCCCTTGGCGACCTTGGCGCTCAGCTCCAGGGAGCTGTCTTCGCCCAGGTCCGGGTAACGCTTCTTCATGGCCGCGATCAGTTCGGCAGAATCCTTGGCCTTGGCGGTTTCCTCGTCGAAGGCCTTGATGTAGTCCGCGGTGAAGTGCACCGGGGCCAGGGTACGGACGCTGTCGCCGAGGAAATGCCCCGGGATCACGGTCTTGGGTTTCAGGCCCTCGATGGTCTTCAGGGTGCTCAACCAGTCCTGGTGGGACTGTGGGGTCTGGGTATCGGCCATCCACACGTGGATGTTCTCCGCCACGACCACACCGCCGACCACCGCCTTGATCGACGGGATCCAGACGAAGCTGCGGTCCGGCTGCTTGCCATCCAGGCCGATGACCTCGAGCTTCTGCCCTTCCAAGGTCAGGCTGTGGCCCTTGAGTGCGCTGGGAACGATGGTCTTGGCCGGTACGTCGGCGCCCATTTTCGGGCCCCAGAAGGCCAGCTTGCCGTCCACGGTGGACTTGATGTGATCGATTGTCGGCTGCGAGGCCACGACCTTGGCGTCGGGGAACGCGGTGGTCAGGGTGTCGAGGCCGAAGTAGTAGTCCGGGTCACCGTGGCTGATGTAGATGGTGGTCAGGCGCTTGCCGCTGGCGCGGATCTTGTCCACCAATTGCTGGGCCTGGGACTTGCCGAACTGGGCATCCACCAGGATCGCGTCCTGCTTGCCGCTGACCAGTACCGAGGTCACCGGGAAGATGGCGTTGGCGCCCGGGTTGTAGACGTCCAGCTTGAGGCTGGGCTCGGCGGCCGCGGCATGGGCGGCAAAACCCAGGGTGGCAGTGGCCAGCAGCAGGCGTTTGAGTGAAGTAAGTCCGATCATGAAGGCAGCTCCAGCATCTGTTGGCTTGGTTGGGAATGGACAAAGCTTAGTTGCCAGACTCGTTACAAAAAATGCGATGCTTGAACATAGTTTGTTTCTGAAAGCGGGCAAATCATGGATCGTCTCCAAGCAATGCAGGTCTTCGTCACTGTCGTCGACCTGGGCAGCCAATCGGCCGCCGCTGACCACCTGGACCTGTCACGGCCGGTGGTGTCCCGGTATCTGGCGGAGCTGGAAGATTGGGTCGGCGCGCGCCTGATGCACCGCACCACCCGCAAGCTCAGCCTGACCGCCGCCGGTGGCGAGCTCCTGCCGCGCTGCCGGCAGATGCTGGAGCTGTCCAACGACATGCAAGCCGCCGTCGGCGAACCGGATGACGCGCCCCGCGGACTGCTGCGCATCAGCGTCAGTACCTCGTTCGGCCAGTCGCAACTGGCCGATGCCATGGCCGACTACGTCAAGCGCTATCCGGGGGTCAGCATCGACCTGCAAATGCTCGACCGCACGGTGAACCTGGTGGACGAGCGCATCGACCTGGCGATCCGCACCAGCAACGATCTGGACCCGAACCTGATCGCCCGGCGCCTGACCGTCTGCCGCTCGGTGATCTGCGCTTCACCGGCGTACCTGCTGGAGCACCCGGCGCCCCAGCGGGTGGAAGAGCTGAGCCGGCACAACTGCCTGACCCACTCCTACTTCGGCAAGAGCTTGTGGCATTTCGAACAGGATGGCGAACAGGTGGCGGTTCCGGTGCAGGGCAACATCAGTGCCAACGAAGCCAGCACCTTGTTGCGTACCACCATGGCCGGGGCCGGCATCGCCATGCTGCCCAGCTATCAGGCCGGGGAATACATCAAGCGCGGAGAGCTGGTACGCCTGCTGGCCAACGCCGAGCCACGGAAAATGAACATGTACGCCGTCTATGCCTCGCGCAAGCACATGCCCGCCACCTTGCGCAGCATGCTGGATTTCCTGGTCCTCAGGTTTCCCCAGGCGCCCGACTGGGACCGCGGTCTATAGAGCGTGCAACGCCGTTGCTCAGGCCTCGATCCAACTGCTGAATACCCTGTCAAACAGCTTGGGTCACAACCTGGCAAGCCCCGGTAACTGACCTATGCTGAAGACAGTACCCATTGAAACCAAGGGGGTATTGTTCAGAGGTCATTGCCATGAACGTCAAGACAAGAAGGTACCTAGCCATTTTCATGACCTGCACCGTGACCCTCGCGCTTTACGGGACCGCGGCCTACCGCGTCGAGCAGGCCCGCATGCAACCGCGCAACTACGCCAGTTGCAACCTGGAGCGCTGCATTCCCCACAATGCCAGTCTGAATGCCCTCAGGTGAAGGACGAAGCCCCGCGATCCCCGGTCTGATCGGCTTTGAGCCGGTCCCGGAATACCTTGGGCGACACACCTTCCCGGCGCCGAAACAGCCGGGTGAAGTTGGTGGGGTCGGAAAACCCCAGGTCACCGGAAATCTCGTAGATGGTCATCCCGGTGTAGGTCAGCAGCCGCTTGGCTTCCAGCAACTGGCGGTCGTGGATGATCTGCAGTGCCGGCTGCCCCGCCAGCTCACGGCAAGTGCCATTGAGGTGTGACACGGAAATGCCCAGCTTATGGGCCAGATCCTCCACCTTCACATGCTCGCGATAGTGGGCCTCGACCAACTGCATGAAACCGTTGAAGTATTCCCGGGCACGCTGGGGCCGCTGGCTGGCGCTGCTGCGTTGCAACGCCTGGCGACCGAGCCAGACCACGATCATGCTGACCAGCGCATGCATGAGCATTTCCCGGGCCGGCTGCTGTCCCTGGTATTCGTTCTGCAAGGCCTCGAACAAACTGTTCAGGTGCTCCTCATCGCTCCGTGCCGGATAGCTTGCGGACTTCGCCAGCATCCGTTCCGAATGCCCCAGTTGAGCTTGCAGGTGGCTGACCAGGGGAGCCGCCAGGGTCACCACATACCCTTCGATGTCTTCGGAAAAACGAAAGCCATGGACCGATAGCGCCGGCAGCACCTGGACCGCCGGCTCGCCCAGCAGCGTTCGCCGGCCTTCGACCTCGAGCTCGGCTTGCCCACGACGGATAAACAGCAATTGGCACAGGTCGGCGTGTCGATGGGGCTTGATTTCCCAGTGGTGCTCGCGGCTGCGCTGGCTGATGGGCTCACAATGGAGCAAATCCGGGGTGGGCCACTCCAGGCTTTCACCATAAAGCTTGAACACGGGGATGGCAGCGAGGGCGGGCTTGTTCATCGCGACAGTCCAGGTCTCAAAGTGGCGGGCAATAGGGGTGGCTGTGGCTGAATGACCGGGCAACCGCAGCGCTTCATCCCTCAGTTGACGGGTTCCTGCAGAAACAATTCAAGCACCGGCAACATGAATCAGCACTCGTTCGGCTGGTTTTCAGAGCGCCGGCACAGGCAACCACTATACAGAATGCGTCCCATTACTAATCAATAGCCGATGTCACAATCTGTTTCACCTTGCCGCCCACGAGACCTTGGGGCCCTCATAAAAAGTCCCCATGGACTTGCTTGTTTAGCTATCTGATAGGTCCCTATCCAGTACACTGGAGCCCATTCCCGCCGGCCTTGCCCCGGCCGGTCAATCACTGCCCACAGGTTTTTCCGTGACTCACCTCCAACAGCCTGCCCCGCCCAAACCGGCCATCCGCAGCGTGCTGATCGCCCTGATGCTGGCGATCTTTCTCGGCGCCCTGGACCAGACCATCGTCGCCGTCTCCATGCCGGCCATTTCCGCCCAGTTCAAGGATGTCAGCCTGTTGGCCTGGGTCATCTCCGGCTACATGGTGGCGATGACCGTGGCTGTCCCGATCTACGGCAAGCTGGGCGATCTCTACGGTCGTCGCCGGCTGATGCTGTTCGGCATGGGCCTGTTCACCCTGGCCTCCCTGTTTTGCGGCCTGGCACAGAACATGGAGCAACTGGTGCTGGCACGGATTGTCCAGGGCATCGGTGCCGGCGGCATGATCTCGGTCAGCCAGGCGATCATCGGCGACATCGTCCCGCCCCGGGAGCGCGGCCGCTACCAGGGTTACTTCAGCAGCATGTATGCGGTGGCCAGCGTCGCCGGGCCGGTGCTGGGCGGCTACATGACCGAGTTCCTGTCCTGGCGCTGGGTATTTTTGATCAACCTGCCCCTGGGCCTGGGCGCCTGGTGGGTGGCCCACCGCACCCTGGTGGGCCTGCCCGTGCCACAGCGCAAGCCGATCATCGACTACCTCGGCACCCTGCTGCTGATTGTTGGCTTGAGCGCCCTGCTGCTGGGCATTACCCAAGTGGGCCAGGGGCATTCCTGGCGCAGTGCCGAAGTGCTCGACCTGCTGGCCATCGCCGTGATTGTCCTGGCGCTGTTCGTCTGGCATGAACGCCGGACCCGTGAACCCCTGCTACCGATGCACCTGTTCGCCAATCGCAATGCGCTGCTGTGCTGGTGCACGATCTTCTTCACCAGCTTCCAGGCCATCTCGCTGATCGTGCTGATGCCCTTGCGCTTCCAGAGCATCACTGGCGCCGGTGCCGACAGCGCCGCCCTGCATTTGTTGCCGCTGGCCATGGGCTTGCCCATGGGCGCCTACTGTGCCGGACGCCTGACCTCGGTGACCGGACGCTACAAGCCGATGATCCTCGGTGGTGCGCTGCTGATGCCCCTGGCGATTCTCGGCATGGCCCTGGCCCCACCTCAGGCGCAGTGGCTCAGCGGCTTGTTCATGCTGCTCTGCGGGATCGCCGGTGGCATGCAGTTCCCCACCTCGCTGGTGGGTACCCAGAACTCGGTGGAGCAACGGGACATCGGCGTCGCCACCAGCACCACCAACCTGTTTCGCGCCCTGGGTGGCGCGGTGGGCGTGGCCCTGATGTCGGCGCTGTTGCTGGCCTTGCTGCAGGACTCGAGCCTGGCGCACTTGAGCGCCGCGGGGCTGATGGGCGAAGGACAATCCAACGCTCTGCTGGAAGGATTGAACGCGGCTCCCGGCCCTGCTCGGGACGCCTTGCGGGGCGAACTGCTGCTGACCTTCCGCCACTTGCTGCTGGTCAGCGCCGGGGTTTCCCTGCTGGGATTGGCCGCGGCGATTGCCATGCCCAATCGCCTGCTGCGTGGCCGTGAAGACAAGGCCCGCTGATCGCCGCCCCCTATCCTCCCTCCACGGACGATAGGGGGTGCTCGAGCTTGCAGCCCGCGGCCATGACGAGGGGCCTGGACCCAGGCCCGGTACTCAGGGGCTGTAGTAACCCACTGCAACCAGCAGCTTGCCTGCCTTGCGCAGATAAGCGTGCTTGTCTTCGACCTTGCCGGTTACCGGGTTCTTCCAGCGGTACTCGTATTCCCCCTGGTCTTGCTGGGCCATGAGTTCCAGTATCGGCTCACCAACCGGTTTGCCTTCGGGATCCTTGATCTTGCTGAAGTCGGTATTGATCAAGCGCAGGTTGGTGCCGTGGGCCAGGTAGCGCCGGCTATCGAGATCCACCACGAACACGTACAGATCATCTTCGAGATACCCGCCCTGCAAATCGTTGATGGCCTTGAGCGTACCCGCCTGGTCCGTACTCAGGGCCGTGGCCGCCCGTTCCAGCAGCGCCTTGGCCTGCTCGGCGGACGCTCGGGGCAAGTAGTACCCCACCGCCAGGATGCGTTCACCGATGCGCTGGAAGTACACACGCTTGCGCTCGATCTTGCCGTCGGCCCAGTTCTGCCAGCGGTACTCGGCCTGCTGTATGCCATTGCCTTCCGGAATCTTCAGGGCGTCCTTGAACGCCTTGCGCAGGTCCGGCCCCAGGACCTCGGACACATCGCGACCGATCAGCGCCGAGGACGGGCCGCCACTGGCCAGCATCACGCCCCGGGTATCCACCACGAACACATAACGGTCGCGGTCGACAAACTCGCCCTGGCGACTGAAGGCGGCAAACGCCTTGTCGCCCTGATCGTGGTAATAGCGCAGGGCCTTTTCCAGCAGTGCCCGGGCCGCCGCGCCATCGTCCACTGCCGGCACTGCCCCATGCAACGGGCCGATACAGAGCAACAGCAGCCAGCCCAGCCAGGTGTTCCTATGCAACAGCTTCATCGCCCGCTCCTTGTTCTTGTTGGCGTTTGAAGAGCGTAGACGGCTGCAGGAGATGGGTGAACATTCAGCGGGCTTTGGCCGGGGCGCCCTCCCTTACAACAGGCGGGAGGGCGTGCCCCATCAAGGGCGGGCGTTGAGTTGCTGCTGCAGGTTCTGGATCTGGCTTTGCAGCGTGTTGATGTTGCGAGTGACCTGACCGCGGAACGCATCGAACTCGGCGGTGCTGGCACCGTTCTGCGCACCAGTGGGGCGATTGTCCTGCTGGCTCTTGAGCACGATCATGTCCTGTTCCAGGCGCTCGATGGCGGCGCCCGGGTTGCCCTGTTTTTTCAACGCGGCGAGGTCGGCGCTCAGGCTCTTGAGCTGGGCATCGACCTTGCCGCCCTCGGCCTGGGTCGACTTCAGGCTTGCCAACTCGCCGCTCAAGGCCTTCACCTGAGCTTGCAGTTGGGCGTTGGCAGCCTGTTGCTCGGTGGCTTGTGCAGTCATCTGCTCCAGGCGCTTGTCCAGGTCCGTGGCCTGCCCTGCCACCCCCTGCTGCTGCCGGCTCTGGTCCTGCAGGCGGCTTTCCAGCTGTTTGATCTGCAGCTTCAATGCCTCGCTGTCGGTCGTGACATTGGTCTGGCTGGCCACCACCTTGCCGGAGATGTCCTGCAGGCGCCCGGCAGCTTCCTCGCTGATCCTGGCAAAGCTTTCCTGGGTCGCCACCAGCTGCTGCTCCATCAGCGAAATCTGCTGGAAGCTCCACCAGGCAAGGCCGATGAAGGCAAAGAACAAGGCGCCAACCAGCGCCCACAGCGGGCCGGTGCTAGGGCCCTTGGCCTTGACCTGCGGTGTGCTGCGCGAATGCACCGTGGTGCGTTCGCGCGCCGCGCTGCTGGTGGGGAAGACATCGTCGTCGAGGGGATCGGCGCGCAGACTGGGAACGTCATCGAAGTCATCGTTTGCATCGTTACGCATGGGGCAACCTTTCTGGACCGCGGTGATGGCTGAGTGCGGCGAGTATAAACCGCTAATTCACCCAGCCAATGCAGAGCACCGGGCAAACTCGCTTCAGTCTTTGGTTTCAGCGGATGTCCTGGGCCTTCCACCAACTGCAGAATTCATCCAGGGCCGTCCACAGGCTGACCTTGGGCTCATAGCCGAGGTAATGCCGGGCACGGCTGATGTCGAGGGTGAAATTCTTGTGCATGACCTGCATGCCCAGGCGCGACAGGGTCGGTTCCGGACGTCCCGGCCAGAGCTTGCAGAAACCTTCGTTGAGCGCCGCCACGCTGTAGGCCAGGCCGTAGGAGCGGTAACGGGTGACTTGCGGCACCTGCATCTGGCGCATCACGTAATTGACCACATCCCACAGCGGCACCGGCGCACCGTTACTGATGTTGTAGACCTTGCCCAGGGCCGAGCCGCTGGCGTGCAGGCTGGCAAACAGGGCGTCGTTGAGGTTGTGCACACTGGTGAAGTCGACCTTGTTCAAGCCATTGCCGACGATGGCCAGGCGTCCCTTGCGCTGCATTCTCAACAGCCGTGGGAAGATGCTCATGTCGCCGGCGCCGGTGACGAAGCGCGGGCGCAATGCAATCACTTCAAGGCCGAACTCCTGGGCACCAAAGACCTTCTGCTCGGCCAGGTACTTGGTGGCGGCATAAGGGTGCTTGAAACGCTTGGGCACTTGTTCTTCGGTCAACCCAAAATGATCCCGGCCATCGAAGTAGATCGACGGCGAGGACAGGTGCACCAGGCGCTGCACCCGCTGTTTGAGGCAGGCCTCGACCACATTCTCGGTGACCAGCACATTGCCCTGGTGGAAGTCCTGATAGCGGCCCCACAGGCCCACGGCGCCGGCGCAATGCACCACGCTGTCGACGTCGCGGCAGAGCTCGCGCACCAGGCCGGCATCGCTCAAGTCGCCCGGGACAAATTCGGCGCCACGGCGTACCAGATGCTCCACGGCTTCGGCGCGACGTCCGTTGACCCGCACCTCCAGGCCCTGCTCAAGGGCAAAACGAGCGAAACGCCCGCCGATGAAGCCGCTTGCGCCGGTAACCAGAATTTTCATGAATATTCCTAAGAAAGCAGTGACGAGCTACGCGCTACAAGCTGCAAGTTAAAAATCAGTGCGCAAGCTGTCTAGTTGCAGCTTGTGGCTTGACGCTTACGGCTGCCCCCAGGGCACCAGCCATTGTGCAGATAAACGTGCCAGGTGCTCGGTCAACAAGCCCAGCAATTGTCCGCCATTGCGCCAATGATGCCAGTACAGCGGCACATCGATGGGTTTATCCGGTAAAAGCTCCACCAGCAAGCCCCGCTGCAACTGCTCGCGAACCTGCAGTTCGGGCACCAGTCCCCAGCCCAGGCCGGCTTCGGTCAGACGGATGAAGCCTTCGGAGGACGGGCACAGATGATGCTCGAACCCGCCATCAACTCCCAGGGACGCCAGGTAGCGATGCTGCAGAAAATCATCGGGGCCGAACACCAGGGCCGGCGTCCGGGCCAATTGCTCGGCACGCACGCCCTGGGGGAAATGCCGGGCAATGAACGCTGGGCTGGCCAGGGCCCTGTAGCGCATGGCCCCCAGCAGCAGGCTGCGAGCGCCGGCCACGGGACGCTCGCTGGCACAGACACAGGCCGCCACCTCCCCGGCACGCATGCGTTTGAGACCTACCGTCTGGTCCTCGACTACCAGGTCCAGGAGCAGCTGATGCTCGGCGCAGAAGTCGCCCACGGCCTGGGCCCACCAGGTGGCCAGGCTGTCGGCGTTGAGGGCGATGCGCAGGCGCTCCGGCAAGCCCTCCTCATCCAGGGCCGGCACCAGGCTTTGCAAGTCCCGCTCCAGCAGGCGCACCTGCTGCACATGGTTGAGCAGGCGCCGGCCGATTTCGGTGGGCGCCGGCGGCGTCACCCGCACCAGCACCGGTTGGCCGACCCGGGCCTCCAGCAGTTTGATGCGCTGGGAAATCGCCGATTGCGACAACCCCAGCACCTGGGCCGCGCGTTCGAATCCTGCCTGCTCGATCACTGCGGCCAGCGCCGAGAGCAACTTGTAGTCGAACATCAGTTTTCCTAATGAGTGATCAGCACTATTGGTTTTTCTTATACCGCCTGAAACCTGAAAATAGCCAGCATCAAGCGTTCGTTCATGCCTCTTCGTTCAAGGATTTTCTTCATGGCTGGTGAAACCTCCCTCGCAACCCTGCTGCGCAGCATGAGCCCGCAGCTCAATGACGGCGAGTATGTGTTCTGCTCCATCACCGACCGCAGTCTGCTGCGCGATTGCGATGTGCTGGGCAGCTTTCACGAGCGCGAGGGGCTGACCGTGATCATCCTGCGCGAACAGGCCGAGCGCCTGGGGCTGAGCTACGACTACGTCGCCGCCTGGATCACCCTCAACGTGCATTCGGCCCTGGAAGCCGTGGGCCTGACCGCGGCCTTTGCCGGGGCCCTGGGCCAGGCCGGGATCAGCTGCAACGTGATCGCCGGCTACTACCACGACCACCTGTTTGTCGGCCAGGCGGATGCCGCGCGAGCCATGCAGGTGCTGCAACAACTGGCCGCCGGCGAGGAGCAGTGATCATGTGGCAAAGCTATGTAAACGGCCTGTTGGTGGCCGCCGGCCTGATCATGGCGATCGGCACTCAGAATGCCTTCGTCCTGGCCCAGAGCCTGCGCCGTGAACATCATTTGCCGGTGGCGGCGCTGTGCGTCACCTGCGATGCGCTGCTGGTGGCCGCCGGGGTGTTCGGCCTGGCCACCGTGCTGACCCAGAGCCCGATGCTGTTGGCGGTGGCACGCTGGGGAGGCGCCGTGTTCCTGATCTGGTACGGCGCCCAGGCCTTGCGTCGGGCCTGCTCCAGACAGAGCCTGCAGCAGGGCGAGGGACAGGCCGTGCGCTCCCTGCGTGCGGTGATGCTCAGCGCCCTGGCGGTGACCCTGCTCAACCCTCACGTGTACCTGGACACCGTGCTGCTGATCGGCTCGCTGGGGGCGCAGCAGACCGAGCCCGGCGCCTACGTGGTGGGGGCTGCCAGCGCTTCGTTGCTGTGGTTCTTCACCCTGGCCCTGGGGGCCGCGTGGCTGGCTCCGTGGCTGGCACGCCCGAGTACCTGGCGGATCCTCGACCTGCTGGTGGCGGTGATGATGTTCAGCGTCGCCTGGCAGTTGATCAGCGCCGCGTAACTTATTCCAAAAGGCTCTGGAACCTCTATCCCACACAGTTGTTGCGTGGTTATGCCGCACCCCCGGTGCTATGATCCGAACCCTGCGCCGCAAAGAGTACAAACTCCCCGGCGCTTGTCTGGCCGCCCGTGATTGGCCTTGCGCTCACCGCAACTGACCTGATTAGGAGAATCATCATGGCTTTCGAATTGCCGCCGCTGCCCTATGCACACGACGCTCTGCAGCCGCACATTTCCAAGGAAACCCTGGAATACCACCACGACAAGCACCACAACACCTACGTCGTGAACCTGAACAACCTGGTGCCAGGCACCGAGTTCGAAGGCAAGACTCTGGAAGAGATCGTCAAGACTTCGTCGGGCGGCATCTTCAACAACGCGGCACAGGTCTGGAACCACACCTTCTACTGGAACTGCCTGGCGCCAAACGCCGGCGGCCAACCTACCGGTGCACTGGCTGAAGCCATCAACGCAGCCTTCGGTTCGTTCGACAAGTTCAAAGAAGAATTCACCAAGACTTCGGTTGGCACCTTCGGTTCCGGCTGGGGCTGGCTGGTGAAAAAGGCTGACGGCTCCCTGGCCCTGGCCAGCACCATCGGCGCCGGCAACCCGCTGACCAGCGGCGACACTCCGCTGCTGACCTGCGACGTCTGGGAACACGCCTACTACATCGACTACCGCAACGTTCGTCCTAAGTACGTCGAAGCGTTCTGGAACCTGGTCAACTGGAAATTCGTGGCCGAGCAGTTCGAAGGCAAGAACTTCGTCGCTTAAGCCCGTTTGCAGCACAAAAAACCCGGCCTGGCCGGGTTTTTTTTGCCTGAAGCAAAGCCGGGATCTTGTCCCGCCCACCTGACGCGCTAAGATTCATTGCAGGTAAAAACAACGCCGCCCCTCAAGTTGCAAGGCGTCGCTACCGACACACTATCCACAGCTGACGCAATCCTGATTCTGATCACCCGGGCCTGGCCCGCAGACGTCCTGTCCTCGGCATTAATGTCACTTTGACGGCCATCACGGGATTGCCAATACTCATGGCAACTTGACGCTACACGCACGGAACAAGGAATAGCCCTTTGAAGCTGGAACTCAAAAACAGCTTGTCGGTGAAGTTGCTCCGGGTTGTGCTGCTGTCGGCACTCATAGTGGGCGTGGTTCTGAGCTGCGCCCAGATCGTCTTCGATGCCTACAAGACTCGGCAGGCGGTCGCTAACGATGCCCAGCGCATTCTCGATATGTTTCGCGACCCATCGACACAGGCGGTCTACAGCCTGGACCGGGAAATGGGCATGCAAGTCATCGAAGGCCTGTTCCAGGATGATGCGGTGCGCATGGCCTCCATTGGCCATCCCAATGAAACCATGCTCGCGGAGAAATCCCGCGACCTGCAAAAATCCTCCAGCCGCTGGCTGACCGACCTGATCCTCGGCCAGGAACGCACCTTCACCACGCAACTGGTGGGGAGGGGCCCCTACAGCGAGTATTACGGCGACCTGAGCATCACCCTCGACACCGCCACCTACGGCCAGGGATTCATCGTCAGTTCGGTGATCATCTTCGTTTCCGGAGTCCTGCGCGCCCTGGCCATGGGCCTGGTGCTGTACCTGGTCTATCACTGGCTGCTGACCAAGCCGCTGTCACGGATCATCGAACACCTGACCACCATCAACCCCGACCGCCCCAGCGAGCACCAGCTGCCCCTGCTCAAGGGCCACGAGAAGAACGAACTGGGGATCTGGATCAATACCGCCAACCAGTTGCTGGCCTCCATCGAGCGCAACACCCATCTGCGTCATGAGGCAGAAAACAGCCTGCTGCGCATGGCCCAGTACGACTTTCTGACCGGCCTGCCGAACCGCCAGCAACTGCAACAGCAACTGGACAAGATCCTGGTGGACGCCGGGCGCCTGCAGCGCCGGGTCGCGGTGCTGTGTGTCGGCCTGGATGATTTCAAGGGCATCAACGAACAATTCAGCTATCAGACCGGCGACCAGTTGCTGCTGGCCCTGGCCGACCGCCTGCGTGGCCACAGCGGCCGCCTCGGTGCCCTGGCACGCCTGGGAGGCGATCAGTTCGCCCTGGTCCAGGCCGATATCGAACAGCCTTATGAGGCCGCGGAACTGGCCCAGAGCATTCTCGATGACCTGGAGGCCACCTTCGCCCTCGACCACCAGGAAATCCGCCTGCGCGCCACCATCGGCATCACCCTGTTCCCGGAAGACGGCGACAGCACGGAAAAACTCCTGCAGAAAGCCGAGCAGACCATGACCCTGGCCAAGAGCCGATCGCGCAATCGCTATCAGTTCTACATCGCCAGCGTCGACAGTGAGATGCGCCGCCGCCGGGAACTGGAAAAGGACCTGCGCGAGGCCCTGGCCCGGGAACAGTTCTTCCTCGTCTACCAGCCACAGATCAGCTACCGCGACCACCGGGTGGTGGGTGTCGAGGCGCTGCTGCGCTGGCAGCACCCGGAACACGGCCTGGTGCCGCCGGACCTGTTCATACCGCTGGCGGAGCAGAACGGCACCATCATCGCCATCGGCGAATGGGTGCTGGACCAGGCCTGCCGTCAATTGCGCGAATGGCACGACATGGGCTTCAGCGACCTGCGCATGGCCGTCAACCTGTCCACCGTGCAGTTGCACCACGCCGAACTGCCGCGGGTGGTCAACAACCTGCTGCAGATCTACCGCCTGCCACCGCGCAGCCTGGAGCTGGAGGTCACCGAGACCGGCCTGATGGAAGACATCAGCACCGCTGCCCAGCACCTGCTGAGCCTGCGTCGCTCCGGTGCGCTGATCGCCATCGACGACTTCGGCACCGGCTATTCGTCCCTGAGCTACCTGAAAAGCCTGCCCCTGGACAAGATCAAGATCGACAAGAGCTTCGTCCAGGACCTGCTCGACGACGATGACGATGCAACCATCGTGCGGGCCATTATCCAACTGGGTAAAAGCCTGGGCATGCAGGTGATCGCCGAGGGCGTGGAAACCGTCGAGCAGGAGGCCTACATCATCGCCGAAGGCTGCCATGAAGGTCAGGGCTACCACTACAGCAAACCCCTGCCTGCACGGGAGCTGAGCGCCTACTTGAAACAGGCGCAGCGCAGCAATGCAGCGATCCTCTGACAGTGGCCTTGCGCTGATCGCCTTGACCCAGCGCAGCCCCCTGTTGAATAAGAAATATTTACAAGCACAACCCTTTACACATAATGCAAATCTTTCGCATTATGTCGCAGTTTTTGCGCGCCCCCGCGCCGTCCACTCCCCTCTCGAAGCAGGATGTTCGCCATGATTCGTATGCCTCTGGCTACCGCCAGTCTGTTGGCCATCGCTATTTCCCTCGCCGGCTGTGGCGAAGGCAAAGACGACAAGGCTGCCGCTCAAGCGCCGACCCCGGCTGCCAGCACTGCCACCCCAGCCACTGACGCTGCCGGCAAGGTCGACGAAGCCGCGGCCAAGGCCGTAGTCGCGCATTACGCCGACATGGTATTCGCCGTTTACAGCGACTCCGAATCCACCGCGAAAACCCTGCAAACCGCCATCGATGCCTTCCTCGCCAAGCCCAACGACGACACCCTAAAGGCCGCCAAGGCCGCCTGGGTCGCCGCTCGTGTGCCTTACCTGCAGAGCGAAGTGTTCCGCTTCGGCAACACCATCATCGACGACTGGGAAGGCCAGGTGAACTCCTGGCCCCTGGACGAAGGCCTGATCGACTACGTCGACAAGAGCTACGAGCATGCCCTGGGCAACCCCGGTGCCACCGCCAACATCATCGCCAACACCGAGATCCAGGTCGGCGAAGACAAGGTCGACGTGAAAGACATCACCCCGGAAAAACTCGCCAGCCTCAATGAGCTGGGCGGTGCCGAGGCCAACGTCGCCACGGGCTACCACGCCATCGAATTCCTGCTCTGGGGCCAGGACCTCAACGGTACCGGTCCTGGTGCCGGCGCCCGTCCGGCGTCCGACTACCTGGAAGGCGCCGGCGCCACCGGCGGCCACAACGATCGTCGTCGTGCCTACCTGAAGGCGGTGACTCAACTGCTGGTCAACGACCTGGAAGAAATGGTCGGCAACTGGAAGCCCGACGTGGCCGACAACTATCGCGCCACCCTGGAAGCCGAACCGGCTGAAACCGGCCTGCGCAAGATGCTGTTCGGCATGGGCAGCCTGTCCCTGGGCGAACTGGCGGGCGAGCGGATGAAGGTGTCCCTGGAAGCCAACTCCCCAGAAGACGAGCAGGATTGCTTCAGCGACAACACCCACAACTCGCACTTCTACGATGCCAAGGGCATTCGCAACGTCTACCTGGGCGAATACACCCGTACCGACGGCAGCAAGATGACCGGCGCCAGCCTGTCGTCCCTGGTGGCCAAGGCCGACCCGGCCGCCGATGCCGCCCTGAAAGACGATCTGGCCGCTACCGAAGCCAAGATCCAGGTCATGGTCGACCACGCCAACAAGGGTGAGCACTACGACCAGCTGATCGCCGCCGGCAACGAATCGGGCAACCAGATCGTGCGCGACGCCATCGCCGCCCTGGTCAAGCAGACCGGTTCGATCGAACAGGCCGCAGGCAAGCTGGGCATCAGCGACCTGAACCCGGACAACGCCGATCACGAGTTCTGATCCCCATCGCTGCACTTGAAAAGGCGACTTTAGGGTCGCCTTTTTCATGGCCGGCGCACTCCTTTCCCGGGGCCGGGAAACGCCCTCGCGCTTGAAAATACCAGCCAATTACCGCTGTCAGAGCGCCTGGCCCGGCCATCGCGCCACGGTCGATTGGACCTGTGACTCAAGGCCCGTCGAAAGCCCTTGTCGCCGCCGCCACAAACCACCACCGGCACTGTCAGGGAGCATCATGGCCACCGCGGCAAGCTTGTCCTGGGTCAAACCAAACGATAATTCCTCTTATTCAATCCAGGCCGCCCTGTTAGACTTTGCGCCCTTGTTTTGCTCGTCTTGCAGGATGTCCGATGCCTTCGTTGCCGCTGCGCTGGTCCGCTCTGTTCATGGCCCTGGGCCTGAGTGCCTGCGATGACGCTCCGCGCTTTACCCAGGCCGAACCTGGAGAAGCCCGCGCAGGTGGCGCAACCACGGTCAACAAGACCGACCGCAATGCCTTTTCCCTGCCCTCGGCCAACCTGGCGCCCACTCGCCGCCTGGATTTCAGCGTCGGCAACAGTTTCTTTCGCAATCCCTGGGTGATCGCCCCGTCCACCACCACTGCCCGTGACGGCCTCGGCCCGCTGTTCAACACCAACGCCTGCCAGAACTGCCATATCAAGGACGGTCGCGGCCATCCGCCCGCGCCAGATGCGTTGAATGCAGTGTCGATGCTGGTTCGCCTGTCGATCCCCGATACGCCGGACTACGCCCGGCTCATCGAACAGGTCGGCGTGGTACCGGAGCCGGTGTACGGCGGCCAGTTGCAAGACATGGCCGTACCCGGGGTCGCTCCCGAAGGCCGGGTACGGGTGGACTACCAGCCGGTGCCGGTGCAGTTCAAGGACGGCACCCGGGTGGAATTGCGCAAGCCCATACTGCAGATCACCGACCTGGGCTACGGCCCGATGCACCCGGACACCCGCTTCTCGGCCCGAATAGCCCCGCCGATGATCGGCCTGGGCCTGCTGGAGGCCATCCCCGAAGAGGCGATCCTGGCCAACGCCCAGCCCGCCGCCGGGGCCGCAAATCCCATTGCCGGACGCCCCAATTGGGTCTGGGACGACGCCCAGCAAAAGACCGTACTCGGGCGTTTTGGCTGGAAAGCCGGGCAACCCAACCTCAATCAACAAAATGTTCACGCGTTTTCTGGTGATATGGGCCTGACCACCAGCCTGAGGCCCTTCGATGACTGCACCAACGCACAAACCGCCTGCAAGCAGGCCCCCAACGGCAATGGCCCGGACGGTGAGCCTGAGGTCAGCGACAACATCCTGCGCCTGGTGCTGTTCTATACCCGTAACCTGGCCGTTCCTGCGCGCCGCGACGTCGATTCGCCCCAGGTCCTGGCCGGCAAGAACCTGTTTTTCCAGGCCGGCTGCCAGTCTTGCCACACCCCAAGCTTCACCACCGCGGCCAACGCCGCCGAACCCGAGCTGGCCAATCAAGTGATCCGCCCCTACAGCGACCTGCTGCTGCACGACATGGGCGAAGGCCTGGCCGACCAGCGCAGCGAATTCAAGGCCAGCGGCCGCGACTGGCGCACGGCGCCACTGTGGGGCATCGGCCTGACCGAAACGGTCAGCGGCCATACCCAGTTCCTGCATGACGGCCGTGCCCGCAACCTGATGGAAGCGGTGCTCTGGCACGGCGGTGAAGCCGAAGGCGCGAAACAGCAGGTGCTGGCCTTCAATGCCGAGCAGCGTGCTGCGCTGCTGGCATTCCTGAATTCTCTCTAAACCTCGACTCACACGCTTCTCCACAATAAAGGGAGCCCGAACATGTTCCGCCCCAAACTGCTATTCACCAGCCTTGCCGCACTCGCCCTGGGCGCCTGCTCACCCCAGGACCCACAAGCCGTGACCTCGGCCGCCATCGCCAAGCAGGTGATCCTGCCGACCTACAGCCGCTGGGTCGAAGCCGACCGCCAACTGGCCGTCAGCGCCCTGGCTTTCTGTGAAGGCAAGGAGAGCCTGGACACTGCCCGCGCCGACTTCCTCCATGCACAAAAAGCCTGGGCTGAACTGCAGCCGCTGCTGATCGGCCCGCTGGCCGAGGGCAACCGCTCCTGGCAGGTGCAGTTCTGGCCGGACAAGAAGAACCTGGTGGGCCGTCAGGTTGAGCAACTGGTCACTGCCAACCCGCAGATCGATGCCGCTGCGCTGGCCAAGTCCAGTGTCGTGGTCCAGGGCCTGTCGGCCTACGAATACATCCTCTTCGACAGCAAGATCGACATGGCCGACAGCGCGCAGAAAGCCCGCTATTGCCCGCTGCTGACCGCCATCGGCGAACGCCAGAAGCAACTGGCGGAAGAGATCCTCGCCGGCTGGAATACCACCGACGGCATGCTGGCGCAGATGAGCAAGTTCCCCAACCAGCGCTACGCCGACTCCCACGAGGCCATCGCCGACCTGCTACGGGTCCAGGTCACCGCTCTGGATACCCTGAAGAAAAAGCTCGGCACCCCGATGGGTCGCCAGACCAAGGGCATTCCCCAGCCATTCCAGGCCGATGCCTGGCGCAGCCAGTCCTCCCTGCAGGGCCTGGAAGCCAGCCTCAGCGCGGCCCAGACCGTATGGGCCGGGGTCGACAACAAGGGCCTGCGCGGCCTGCTGCCAGCCGACCAGAAACCATTGGCCGACAAGATCGACGCGGCCTACGCGGCCTCGTTGAAACTCTTTGCCAGCACCCAGCGCTCGCTCAGTGAAATGCTCGGTGACGATGCCGGTCGCCAGCAACTCAACGACCTGTACGACAGCCTCAACGTGGTCCACCGCCTGCACGAAGGCGAGCTGGCCAAGGCGCTGGGGATCCAACTGGGCTTCAATGCCAACGACGGTGACTGATGATGCTGCGACGTCAGGCTTTGGCGCTGGGCAGCCTGCTGCTCAGCGCGGTGACCTTGGGCGGCTGGACGCTGTTCAGGCAAAAGGGCAAGCAGCCCTTGCTGCTTTCGGCCAGGGACGATGGTGACGGCAAGCATTACGCCGTCGGTTATCAGCTGGACGGTAAACAGGTGTTTGCCACCCAGGTCGGCCAGCGTTGCCATGACATCATCAATCACCCGCAGTTGCCGATCGCCCTGTTCGTGGCCCGGCGCCCGGGCACCGAGAGCTACCTGATCGACCTGCGCAACGGCACCCTGCTGCAGACCGTCACCTCGCAAGCCGACCGGCATTTCTACGGGCATGCGGTGATCCACAAAGACGGCGAATGGCTGTACGCCACCGAGAACGATACCCGGGACCCGGGCCGCGGCCTGCTGGGTGTCTATCGCTTTGAAGGCGAGCGCCTGGTGCACAGCGGCGAGTTGTCGACCCACGGCATCGGCCCCCACCAGGTGTCATGGATGCCCGACGGTGAAACCCTGGTGGTGGCCAACGGTGGTATCCGTACCGAAGCAGAAAGCCGGGTGGAGATGAACCTCGATGCCATGGAACCGAGCCTGGTACTGATGCAACGCGACGGCACCCTGCTGAGCAAGGAAACCCTGGCCCAGCAGATGAACAGCGTGCGCCACATGGGCATCGCCAGCGACGGCACCATCGTCACCGGCCAGCAGTTCATGGGCGCCGCCCACGAATCCTCGGAGCTCTTGGCGATCAAGCGCCCGGGGCAACCTTTCACCGCCTTCCCGGTACCCGAGCAGCAGTTGCAGGCCATGGGGCACTACACCGCCAGCGTCGCAGTGCACAGCGACCTGCGGCTGGTGGCCCTGACCGCCCCACGGGGCAACCGCTTCTTCATCTGGGACCTGGACAGCGGCGCCGTGCGAGTCGACGCGCCACTGCCGGACTGTGCCGGGGTCGGCGCCGTGGCCGACGGCTTTGTGGTGACCTCGGGACAAGGTCGCTGCCGCTTCTACGATTGCCGCCAGGCACAGATTGCAGCCCAGCCTCTGGACCTGCCCGCCGGCCTCTGGGACAACCACCTGCACCTGATCTGAAGTCGGCGGCTCTTCACCCTGCCGGTATCGTGACCCTGCCGGGCAAAGTGGACAGCCGCACTGCGGACAAGCAAAAGGCCTCGCAGTGCGAGGCCTTCGGATGGTGAAGCATGCAATTCAACTCTGAGGTTTCAACCCCTGGGTCAGGCCGAACATGAACAACAGCAGGTCATGATCGGGCTTGGCCGCCGCCGAGACTTTCGCCACTCGTGGCAGCGGGCAATGCTCGCCCTCAGCAGCGCTGAGAACCTGCGTTCGCGGTTGCTCCCAGACAACCAGGGCCAAGGAAGCAACTGCCAAGGCTCCTGCCAGGAATAAACCTCGTGCAATTTCTAGCTTCATAGCTATAAACCTTTGATAGAGCTGCCAAACGCCGTTTTGTAAAAGTAGTAGAGCTTTTGCCAGTCCGTGTCATTCCACGACGAATGGCGACGCAGTTGCTTGAGGTCATGGGCGGCTGCGCGGCGACGGCTCAAACGCTGCCGGCACTTCTCGAAATCCAGCAAGGCAATCTTCACCTGGGCCTGCTCACCCTCGCCGTCCACCCGCACGAACACATGCTTGGCGTACAGGCAGCCATGCTGCCAACGACCTCTGTGCATGCGTGCCAGCGTCTCGGCCAAGGCCTGCAGTACTTTCTGGTGAAACGCCTCGCCGTGGCGCTCGCGCCCACCGGCGGCATACCAGTTGTCGATCTCGGTGTAGCCCTCAAGCGCAGCCGTGACCAGCAGCGCCTGCCATTGATTCTCGGGGCCGCGCCGGGCACCGCAGAACACCAGTTCCGGGACCTTGATCTCCAACAGGCGCAGGCCCTGCAGCGCAGCATGCTCGCGCAGAACTGTCGGTCGCCCAAACGGATGCAGCCAACTGCGGTGAATATGCCCCACCTGACGCTTGGCATAGAGCAGTTGCCCTTTGCTGTTCAGAATGCGTTGTACGCCGCTCTCCCCGCCTCGACGCTGATTGGGTTCCTCGACCCATTCACCCTGTTTGTTCCAGAAGTATTCGAAGCAATCTGTGGGCGCGGCGTCCATTTCCGAAGCACATTCAACAGCCATCCTCTTACCTCTTACGTAGTACGTACACTCGCCACATGGCGTAGAGCGGAAAGAAGTCCAGGTGCTCCTGGACACGAAAACCGGCTTGCCTGAATTCTTCTTCAACCGTAGCCGCCGGTAACACGAAACGATTCTGGTAACCCTCCTGCCCAACCTCGGACAATCGCTTGCGCTCCATGCGCTTGCGTTTCCAGGCCTTGAAGTTGCCATCGACCCACAACGAGATGATCACACTGTCCCGGGTAACCCGCTGGAACTCCCGTAACAGGGCCACCCGGTGTTCGGCCTTGCCGATGTGGTGCAACAAGCGCATGGAAAAAATGCAGTCCACTGCGTTATCCGGCAAATCAATGGCAAACGCGGACGTTTGCAAAGGTTGTACCCGTTTCACCACGTCGGAAGGTTGCGCCACCGTGGCGGTGCTCAGCATAGCTGCTGAATTGTCGGCGCCAATGATCACCCGATTGGTTTTTTCCGCCAGCAGCGGCCAGAAGCGCCCGGCACCGCATGGAAGGTCCAGGACCAGCCCTGGTTCTCCCGCCAGGCTCAGCGCAGTGCGGGCCAGCTGTTCATCTCGTTTGTGGGACAACTGGCGTGCCAGGCCATCCTGGTGCTTGAGCAGGTATTCCTGCGCGTGCTGGGCATCGTACTTGTCGGAAAATTCCAGCTTGATCGGGGTCGCCATCATCAAAGTCTCCTGTATCTGATGGCGCCACCTTAGGCAGCGGCGTGTCAGCGACAGGTCATCCCTTTGTGAAAACTTCGTACCGTCCAACGAGGAAATATTTCAGAGTTTTACAGGGCACCGACAGTGGCCTGGGGCCACTTCAGGAGAGAAATCGACAAGCAGCAGGCCCCGAAGAACAGGGCCCGGAAAGAATAATCAGGCCTTGGCCGGTTGCAACTGGACGTAAAAACGACAGCCATTGGGCGCCATGGTGCTGAGGCTGACACTCCAGCCCTGGTTCTCGCAGATCCGCTGGACCAGGGACAAGCCCAGCCCCAATCCTTCACCACGCTTTTCGTCGCCGCGCACAAAGGGTTGGAACATCGCCTCGCGCTTTTCTTCGGGAATCCCTACGCCGCTGTCCTCTACCACAAAACCATCGGTTGTCAGGCTGAGCCGGATAAACCCCTGCTCGGTGTAGTGCAGGGCATTGCGCAACAGGTTGCCCATGACCGCGTGCAGGAAGGTTGCGTTATAACGCGTATCGCCGGGTTGACCGGGCTCAAAGATCAGCTGGATACCCTTGTCCTGTATCGGTCCGCTCCACACCCCCAACAGATCGTTGGCGACCTGGGTCAAGGTCAGTTGTGGCGACATGCTCGCGTCTTCGCGCTGGGCTCTGGCCAGCATCAGGAAGGTCTGCACCAGTTCGCGCATCTCTTCGCAGGCCCGGGCAATACGCTCGACCTGGGCTCGCCCGCGCGGGTCCAGCCCGGGATTCTCCAGCAGCAGTTCGCAGGAAGTGGCCAGGACCATCAACGGCGTGCGCAACTCGTGGCTGACATCGCTGGTGAACAACCGCTCGCGGCTCAAGGCCTGGCGCAGGCGTCCCAAGGTCGCATCGAAGGCAATGGCCAGCTCACCCACTTCATCGGCGGCATAATCCGGAGCCAGGGGCGGCGCCAACCCCAACAACTGGTCACGGTGACGCACCTGGCGCGCCAGGCGCACCACCGGCGCCATCACACGTCGCGCCAGGACCCAGCCGAGGAATACCGCCAGGGCCAGGCTGAGGACGAACCCCACCAGCACCACGGCAAACAGGATGCGCTCGCGCTCCTCGAAATCGCTCTGGTCCTGCAGCAACACATAGCGCCGGCCATCCACGACCTCGACCATGGCGTGGTAGGACAATTGTTCGCGGAACACTTCGTGGAAGCCCGGATCCAGGTGACGCAGGTCCTTGGGCAGCTCGAAATCGCCGCGTCCGCCACTGAAATAGAACAGTTGATCCGGCTCGGGGCGGTGATTCCAATCGTTGACGTCGTCCATCAGCAACAGACGCTGAAGATCGCCCCCCAACCCGGCGGAAATGAGTTTTTCCTCCACCAGGTGCACGGTCGCCACAATGCCCATGGCGAAGGCACCTGCCACCAATGCGCTCATCAAGGCAAAGGCGATGATGATGCGCTGGGCAAGGCTCTGCTTAAACTCCATCACGGCCCTCGGCCAGGCGGTAGCCGACACCATGCACGGTGTGCAGCAACGGCTTGGCGAACGGTTTGTCGATCACCTGGCGCAGTTGGTGGACGTGGCTGCGCAGGCTGTCGCTGTCCGGGCAGTCATCGCCCCACAGGGCTTCTTCGAGGATCTCCCGCCGCAGGACATGGGGGCTTTTCTGCATCAATACCGCCAGCAGCTTGAGGCCCACCGGGTTGAGCTTGAGCAGGCGCCCCTCGCGGGTGACCTCCAGGGTATCAAGGTCGTAAGCCAAGTCGCCGACCTGCAGCGATCGCCGGCCCCCGCCCTGGGTGCGGCGCATCACCGCTTCGATCCGTGCAGCCAGCTCCGAGAGGGCGAAAGGCTTGAGCAGGTAGTCATCGGCACCGGACTTAAAGCCCTGCAGCCGATCATCCAACTGATCGCGAGCCGTGAGCATGATCACCGGGGTGTCACGCCGGGCGTCTTCGCGCAGGCGCTTGCACAGGGTATAGCCGTCGATCCCTGGCAGCATGATATCGAGCACGATCAGGTCGTAATGCTCGGTGGCGGCCAGGTGCAACCCAGACAGGCCATCCTGGGCACAGTCCACGGTATAGCCCTTGAGCCCCAGGTAGTCAGCCAGGTTGGCGAGAATATCGCGGTTGTCTTCAACCAGTAGAATTCGCATCGGCACTCTCTCCGTACACAGTTACGGCCGTCTTGGCTCGCGCAGCTTAAGGCCAAGTCCGGCTCGCCGCCAGCCTTGTCGGGGGGTTCCGGGAGTACTTGTCGCACCTTCCCGGGCTTAACAAGTTTTTCACCAGAGGTTCACAACCTGACTACAGGGACAAGCTCAGACTGCCGGCCGTTTGCCCACAAGGAACACCCCCCGATGGATCTTCTCAAGACCGCGCCAGCACGCTTCGTGCTGCTGCTGACCAGCACCTGGCTGGCGATTTTCCTGCTGACCCGCAGCCTCCTGCTGATCACCCACCTCGACGAAGCCGGCAGCGGCTGGCTGCCGGTGTTTGGCGTCGGCCTGCTCTATGACCTCGGCTTTCTGGCCTACGCGGCCCTGCCCCTGGGCCTCGGCCTGCTGCTCTGCCCCCCGGCCCTGTGGCATCGGCGCGGGTTTCGCTGGCTGCTGCAGGGCCTGTTCAGCCTGAGCCTGTTCGCCATGCTCTTCACTGCCGTGGCCGAGTGGCTGTTCTGGGATGAGTTCGGTGTGCGCTTCAACTTCATCGCCGTGGACTACCTGGTGTATTCGGACGAGGTGCTCAACAACATTCTCGAGTCCTACCCCATCGCTCTGCTGATGAGCCTGCTGGCCCTGGCGGCCATCCTTCTCAGCCTGGTGCTGCGCAAACCGCTCAAGGCGGCCCTGGATGCCCCGCTGCCGACGCTGCGCAGCCGCCTGGTCAGTGCCTTGGGACTGTTGCTGGTAACCGGCGCCAGCCTGCAATTGCTCAGCCAGGACAGCCCGCACAGCCAGGGCGGCAACGCCTATCAGAATGAACTGGCGAGCAATGGCCCGTACCAGTTCTTTGCCGCCTTTCGCAATAACGAGCTGGACTACCAGCAGTTCTACCGCAGCCTGCCCGCCGAGGTGGTGGCCCGTCAGATGCGTGCCGAGCTGAATGAGCCCAACGCCCGCTTCATCGGCAAGGACCCGCTGGACATCCGTCGCGCCATCGACAACCCGGGCATTGCGCGCACACCGAATATCGTCCTGGTGACCATAGAAAGCTTCAGCGCCAAGTACATGGGCAGCAACGGCGATGATCGCAACCTGACCCCCAATCTGGATGCATTGCGCCAGCAGAGCCTGTACTTCAACAACTTCTATGCCACCGGCACCCGTACCGACCGCGGCCTGGAAGCCATCACCCTGGCGATCCCGCCAACGCCGGGACGCTCGATCGTCAAGCGCATTGGCCGTGAAAGCGGCTTTGCCAGCCTCGGCCAGCAACTGCGCGCCGTCGGCTATGACAGTGTGTTCGTCTATGGCGGGCGCGGTTACTTCGACAACATGAACGCCTTCTTCAGCGGCAACGGCTACCGGGTGGTGGACCAGAGCAGCGTCGAAGAATCCGAGATCCACTTCAAGAATGCCTGGGGCATGGCCGACGAGGACCTCTATACCCAGACCCTGAAGCTGGCGGACGCCGACTACGCCCAACAGCGCCCTTTCCTGCTGCAGTTGATGACCACGTCCAACCATCGCCCCTACACCTATCCCCAGGGTCGAATCGACATCAAGTCCGGTAATGGTCGCGACGGCGCGGTGAAGTACACCGACTACGCCATTGGCGAGTTCCTCAAGGCCGCGCGCCAGAAGCCCTGGTTCGACAACACCATTTTCGTGTTTGTCGCCGACCACACGGCCGGCAGCGCGGGCAAGGAAGACCTGCCCATCAGCAACTACCAGATTCCACTGTTCATCTATGCGCCCAAGCTGATCCCGGCACGAGAAACTGCCCAGCTGGCCAGTCAGATCGACCTGGCGCCGACCCTCCTGGGCTTGCTGAACCTGGATTACGAGTCGACCTTCTTCGGCCGCAACCTGTTGCAGGACAACCCGCTGCCGCCGCGGGTGCTGGTGGGCAACTATCAGCACCTGGGGCTGTTCGATGGCCAGGACCTGGCGATTCTCAGCCCTCGCCAGGGCTTGCGCCGGCACGACCAGGCGCTGGGGGCCAGCCAGGAATCCCGGGTACAGGACAGCGACCCCTTGATTCAGCGCGGCATCAGCTACTACCAGAGCGCCAGTTATGGCTTCAAGCAACAGTTGCTGGGCTGGAAGGCTCCCAAGGCCTCGGCCGCCGAGCTGAGCCAGCGCTGAGGCCTTTCGCGGGCAAGCCCGCTCCTACACGGCTGCATCGCTGTAGGAGCGGGCTTGCCCGCGAAGGAGCTGCCCCATATCCCAGGCATAAAAAAGCCCCGCCGGTTTTCACCGGCGGGGCTTTTTCAGTACGGGGGTAAGGCTGGCTTACATCATGCCGCCCATGCCACCCATGCCGCCCATGTCTGGCATGCCGCCAGCTGCAGGCTTGTCTTCCACGATTTCAGCAACAGCCGCTTCGGTGGTCAGGATCAGGCCGCCGATGGAGGATGCTGCTTGCAGCGCGGAACGGGTCACCTTGGTTGGATCCAGGATGCCCATTTCGATCATGTCGCCGTATTCGCTGGTGGCAGCGTTGTAACCGAAGTTACCGGAACCCTGCTTGACCTTGTCCACAACCACGCTTGGCTCGTCACCGGAGTTGGCAACGATCTGGCGCAGTGGGGCTTCGATAGCGCGACGCAGTACAGCGATACCCACGTCCTGGTCGGCGTTGTCGCCTTTCAGGTCGTTGATGCCTTGCAGAGCACGGATCAGGGCTACGCCACCGCCAGGTACCACGCCTTCTTCAACGGCTGCACGGGTAGCGTGCAGGGCGTCTTCAACGCGGGCTTTCTTCTCTTTCATTTCAACTTCGGAGCCAGCGCCAACCTTGATCACTGCAACGCCGCCGGACAGCTTGGCCAGACGCTCTTGCAGTTTTTCACGGTCGTAGTCGGACGAAGTGTCGGCCACTTGTTGACGGATCTGGGTCACACGAGCCTGGATGTCCGCTTCAACGCCAGCACCGTCGATGATGGTGGTGTTTTCTTTGGACAGGATCACGCGCTTGGCGTTACCCAGGTGCTCCAGGGTGGTGCTTTCCAGGCTCAGGCCGATCTCTTCGGAGATCACGGTACCGCCGGTCAGAACGGCGATGTCCTGCAGCATGGCCTTGCGACGGTCGCCGAAGCCCGGTGCCTTGACGGCAGCGACTTTGACGATGCCACGCATGTTGTTCACAACCAGAGTCGCCAGGGCTTCGCCTTCAACGTCTTCAGCCACGATCAGCAGTGGGCGGCCGGCTTTGGCAACGGCTTCCAGCACTGGCAGCATTTCGCGGATGTTGGAGATCTTCTTGTCCACCAGCAGGATCAGCGGGCCGTCGAGTTCGGCGACCATGGTGTCCGGCTTGTTGATGAAGTAAGGGGACAGGTAGCCACGGTCGAACTGCATGCCTTCAACAACCGACAGTTCGTTTTCCAGGCCCGAGCCTTCTTCAACGGTGATCACGCCTTCTTTACCGACTTTTTCCATGGCTTCGGCAATGATGTCGCCGATGGAGTTGTCGGAGTTGGCAGAGATGGTGCCGACCTGAGCGATGGCTTTGGAATCAGCGCATGGCTTGGACAGACCTTTCAGCTCTTTGACGATGGCGATGGTGGCCTTGTCGATGCCGCGTTTCAGGTCCATCGGGTTCATGCCGGCAGCGACGGCTTTCAGGCCTTCGTTGACGATCGACTGAGCCAGAACGGTGGCGGTGGTGGTGCCGTCGCCAGCGTCATCGTTGGCACGGGAGGCAACGTCTTTGACCAGCTGCGCGCCCATGTTTTCGAAGCGATCTTTGAGCTCGATTTCTTTGGCTACGGATACGCCGTCCTTGGTGATGGTCGGAGCGCCGAAGCTCTTCTCGATGATCACGTTACGGCCTTTCGGGCCCAGGGTCGCTTTTACTGCGTCAGCCAGGACGTTGACACCGGTGAGCATTTTCTTGCGGGCGGAATCGCCGAATTTAACTTCTTTAGCAGCCATGATCGATATTCCTTAAATACTTTGTAGTAACGGGAAAATGAGCGGGAAATCAGCCTTCGATAACAGCGAGAATCTCGTTCTCAGCCATTACCAGCAGGTCTTCGCCGTCTACTTTCACAGTGTTGCTGCCGGAGTACGGGCCAAACACCACTTTGTCACCCACTTTCACGGCCAGCGCACGTACTTCACCGTTGTCCAGCACGCGGCCGGTACCTACAGCGACGATTTCGCCACGGTTAGGTTTTTCAGCGGCCGAACCAGGCAGAACGATACCGCCGGCAGTTTTCGATTCTTCTTCGCTGCGACGGATGACGACGCGGTCATGCAGAGGACGAAGCTTCATTGTCGATCTCTCCTAATTGTGGTTTTCAGCGGCCGGTGTCGATACCGGCGGGTTAACAAATCCGGCGTGGCCGGTTGCGGCTCGACGAGCGAGCCGCGGAAGTCTGTCTGGTGCCTGCACCAGAAACCTTGCGGTGACCGTTACATAAGGGCGCATAAGGTTATTACAAGGGCAGCCTGATGAAATTTTTTACATCGCTGGCGTCAAAACGAACACGGCACCCGAAGGTGCCGTGTGTTTACCCCAGAGCCTTATGAATCGCGGTGCTCGAATTCACCCTCGATCACGTTGGGTTCACGCCCCAGCGGCTGCTGGGGTGCCGGGCCGCCACGGGCGGCGCGCATGTCGTCGGCAAAGGCGCGCTGGCGCAGGGCCTGCTCCTCGGCGCGCTGGCGCATTTTGTTGGCCAGCAGGCGGCGACTGATCGGCAGCAGCATCAGCAGGCCGAACACGTCACTGATAAAGCCCGGCAGGATCAACAGGCCGCCGCCCAGGGCCAGCATCAGCCCCTCGAGCATTTGCTGGGCCGGCAGTTCGCCGCGGTTGAGACTTTCACGGGCACGCAGTGCCGTGGCCAGACCGGCCACGCGCAATACCAGCACACCGAGCATCGAACCGAGAATGATCAGCAGCAGGGCCGGGAAAAACCCGATCGCCGCGCTGACCTTGACGAAGACGAACAGCTCCAGCACCGGGAACAACAAAAAGAGCAACAGAAAAGGGCGCATCAAATGATTTCCTCTACGGAAGAATGCCTTCCAGTAGACCGTAAATGACGTCGCCAATTCGTGAATTCAAGCATCCGCAGGCGTTTTTTTCGGCCATTGATCGGCGTGGGCCAGGAAAACCAGGGCTTCGCGAACCTGTGTCGGCGTATTGCAAAGGCTTGGGAAAGGCAACCAGAAAAGCTCCTGGCCGATGCGCAGGTGCATGCCCTCCGGATCTATCCCGACCAGTTGCGCCGGCTCCTGGCCCGGCAACCCGGTAAGTTCGACGTAATGGGCGATGGCCTTGGCGTGGTCACTGTTCATGTGCTCGATCATGCTCTGCTCGGCCTTGCCGGCGAAGGGATTGGCCAGGGTCACCTGATCGACCCAGTGAATCGCGCCAAAACCGCCGATGTAGCGGTGACGCACCGGCTTGAGCAGCCAGAAATCGAAGTCGTGGGCCTTGTGGTAATTCTGCGACTCGGGGAAATAACGGTAGTAGCGCTCGGCAGCAGCCTCGATCGCGGCACTGTCCTCGAGCTTTTCGGCTTCGGCCAGGTAGGTCAGGCGCCCCACCGCCTGCACATCTTCGGCACCGCGCTCGCCCACCAGCAGCGAACACTTGGGGTCCTTCTGCAGGTTGTGGGTGTGTTGGGCAATACGGCTGATCAGGATCAGCGGCCGTCCTTCGGCGTCCAGGCAATAGGGCACCACGGAACCGAAGGGGAAACCCGGCATGGCCTTGGAGTGCGTCGCCAGCGCGCCGCGGTATTCCTTGAGCAGTAGTTCTCGTGCATTCTTGGCAGCTTCAACGCTCACATTGTGACTCCTTCTGTAAAATCCGTCGGAAACGGACGGGCGCCTGGAGCATTGTTCCAGCTACGCCAATGGGGCAATTCTCATCTGCAGCCAGGCCAGATCCTGCCGCCGGTCGAGGTTCCCCGCAAAGGACAACCTTCAAAGACCTGCTAGCGGGACATGCGAATGCAACTCACTGACAAAGTAATCATTATCACTGGCGGTTGCCAAGGTCTGGGCCGCTCCATGGCCGAGTATTTCGCCGCCAAGGGCGCGAAGCTGGCCCTGGTGGATCTGAACCAGGAAAAGCTCGACCAGGCCGTCGCCGCCTGCAAGGCCCATGGCAGCGACGCTCGTGCCTACCTGTGCAATGTCGCCGATGAAGAACAGGTCACCCAGATGGTGGCCCGGGTCGCCGAGGACTTTGGTGCCATCCACGGCCTGATCAACAACGCCGGGATCCTGCGCGATGGCCTGCTGGTCAAGGTCAAGGACGGCGAGATGAGCAAGATGAGCCTGGCCCAATGGCAGGCGGTAATCGACGTCAACCTCACCGGGGTGTTCCTCTGCACCCGGGAAGTGGCAGCAAAGATGATCGAGTTGCAGAACAGCGGCGTGATCATCAACATCTCGTCGATCTCGCGCGCCGGCAATGTCGGCCAGACCAACTACTCGGCCGCCAAGGCCGGCGTGGCGGCAGCCACCGTGACCTGGGCCAAGGAACTGGCGCGCTACGGCATCCGCGTCGCGGGCATTGCCCCAGGTTTCATCGAGACCGAGATGACCCTGGGCATGAAGCCCGAGGCGCTGGAGAAGATGACCGCCGGCATTCCGCTCAAGCGCATGGGCAGGCCGGAAGAGATCGCCCACTCGGCGGCCTATATCTTCGAGAACGACTACTACACCGGGCGCATCCTGGAGATGGACGGCGGTTTGCGGGTCTGATCCTGGCGCACCTGCCGTAGGAGCCGGCTTGCCGGCGAAAGCGATCTCACGGACGCCTTCGCCGACAAGCCGGCTCCTACATACAAGCAGCGGTCTCGGGTTTCAGTCGTCGCTGATGGTGATGTTGGGCATCGCCGGCGCAGCGGCTTCCTGCAATACGATGCGTGCTCCAACGTGCCGGGCCAGTTCCTGGTAGACCATGGCAATCTGGCTTTCAGGCTCGGCGATCACTGTCGGCTTGCCACCATCGGCCTGCTCGCGGATCAGCATCGACAACGGCAACGAAGCCAGCAGTTCGACATCGTACTGGCTGGCCAGCTTCTCGCCGCCGCCTTCGCCGAACAAGTGCTCGGCATGGCCGCAGTTGGAGCAGATATGCACCGCCATGTTTTCCACCACGCCCAGCACCGGGATGTTGACCTTGCGGAACATCTCCACGCCCTTGCGCGCATCCAGCAGCGCCAAGTCTTGCGGTGTGGTGACAATCACGGCACCGGCCACCGGGACTTTCTGCGCCAGGGTCAGCTGGATATCGCCGGTGCCTGGTGGCATGTCGATCACCAGGTAATCGAGGTTGCCCCAGTCGGTCTGGGTCACCAATTGCAGCAGGGCCCCGGAAACCATCGGGCCGCGCCAGACCATCGGCGTGTTGTCGTCGGTAAGGAAGGCCATGGACATGACCTCGACCCCATGGGACTCGATCGGCACGAACCACTTCTGGTCCTTGATCTTCGGCCGGGTGCCTTCGGCGATGCCGAACATGATGCCCTGGCTCGGACCGTAGATATCGGCGTCGAGAATCCCCACCTTGGCGCCTTCGCGGGCCAGGGCCAGGGCCAGGTTGGCGGCGGTGGTGGACTTGCCCACGCCGCCCTTGCCGGACGCCACGGCCACCACGTTCTTCACGTTGGCCAGGCCCGGGATTTGCGCCTGGGCCTTGTGCGCGGCAATCACGCTGGTGATCTCGACCTTGGCCGAAGCGACCCCGTCCAGGCCCTCGATGGCCAGTTGCAGCATCTGCGCCCAGCCGCTCTTGAACAGGCCGGCGGCATAACCCAGCTCCAGCTGGACCGTGACCCGGTCGCCCTGGACCTCGATGGCCCGCACGCAACCGGCGCTGACCGGGTCCTGGTTCAGATAAGGGTCGGTGTATTGGCGAAGAACGGCTTCCACCGCTGCGCGATTGACGGCGCTCATGGGCAACTCCGATAACAAGACTGGAAAATCAGCCGGCTATCCTACGCCGCCGACTCCTTCGTGGCGAGGGAGCTTGCTCCCGATGGGCTGGCCAGCCCGCGCCAGCGCCTGCCGACCGATCTTCTGGGCAGATGACCGGCTCAGGCGCCGTGGCGGCCGCACAGCCGGGCGGGAGCCGGGGCCGGTGTCAGCAAGCCTCGACCCGCCTCCAGGCCAGAAGGACGCCCCGAAGGGTGAAAAATCCGCGCCGGCGCTTTATAGTGGCCGACCTCCGTTTCATCAAGTAGCCGAGCCCCATGTCCGAGCCACGCAAGATCCTCGTCACCAGCGCCCTGCCCTATGCCAATGGTTCCATCCACCTTGGCCACATGCTTGAGTACATCCAGACCGACATGTGGGTGCGCTTCCAGAAGCTACGCGGCAACCAATGCATCTATGTCTGCGCCGACGACGCACACGGCTCGGCCATCATGTTGCGCGCGGAAAAGGAAGGCATCACCCCGGAACAGCTGATCGCCAACGTCCAGGCTGAACATTGCGCCGACTTTGCCGAGTTCCTGGTGGACTTCGACAACTTCCACTCCACTCACGCCGAAGAAAACCGTGAGCTGTCGAGCCAGATCTATCTCAAGCTGCGGGACGCCGGGCACATCGCCACGCGCTCCATCACTCAGTATTTCGACCCGGAAAAGAAAATGTTCCTGGCCGACCGTTTCATCAAGGGCACCTGCCCGAAGTGCGGCACTGAGGACCAGTACGGCGACAACTGCGAAAAATGCGGCGCCACCTATGCCCCCACCGATCTGAAGGATCCGAAGTCGGCGATCTCCGGCGCCACTCCGGTGCTCAAGGATTCCCAGCACTTCTTCTTCAAGCTGCCGGACTTCCAGCAGATGCTGCAGACCTGGACCCGCAGCGGCACCCTGCAAGACGCCGTGGCCAACAAGATCGCCGAGTGGCTGGACGCCGGCCTGCAGCAGTGGGACATCTCCCGCGATGCGCCGTACTTCGGCTTCGAGATCCCGGACGAGCCGGGCAAGTACTTCTACGTGTGGCTGGACGCGCCGATCGGCTACATGGCCAGTTTCAAGAACCTCTGCGCCCGTCGTCCGGAACTGGACTTCGACGCGTTCTGGGCCAAGGACTCCAGCGCCGAGCTGTACCACTTCATCGGCAAGGACATCGTCAACTTCCACGCCCTGTTCTGGCCCGCGATGCTCGAAGGCGCCGGCTACCGCAAGCCCACCGGCATCAACGTTCACGGCTACCTGACCGTCAACGGCCAGAAGATGTCCAAGTCCCGCGGCACCTTCATCAAGGCGCGGACTTACCTCGAGCACCTGGCGCCGGAGTACCTGCGTTACTACTACGCCTCCAAGCTGGGCCGTGGTGTCGACGACCTGGACCTGAACCTCGAAGACTTCGTGCAGAAGGTCAACTCCGACCTGGTGGGCAAGGTGGTCAACATTGCCAGCCGTTGCGCCGGTTTCATCCACAAGGGCAACGCCGGGCTGATGGTTGACAGCAACGCAGCTCCCGAGCTGACCGAGGCTTTCCTGGCCGCCGCACCGAGCATCGCCGACGCCTATGAAGCCCGCGATTTCGCCCGCGCCATGCGCGAGACCATGGCCCTGGCCGACCGTGCCAACGCCTGGATCGCCGACAAGGCGCCCTGGGCGCTGAACAAGCAGGAAGGCAAGCAGGATGAAGTCCAGGCCATCTGCGCCACCGGTATCAACCTGTTCCGCCAACTGGTGGTTTTCCTCAAGCCGGTGCTGCCGCTGCTGGCCGCCGACGCCGAGGCGTTCCTCAACGTTGCGCCGCTGACCTGGAACGATCACCAGCAACTGCTGGCCAACCATCAGCTCAATGAATTCAAGCCGCTGATGACGCGGATCGACCCGGTAAAAGTGCAAGCCATGACCGACGCCTCGAAAGAAGACCTCGCCGCCAGCCAGACCGACACCGGCGGCCCTAAAGGCAACGGTGAACTGGTGAAGGACCCGCTGTCGGCGGAAATCGACTTCGATGCCTTTGCCGCCATCGACCTGCGTGTCGCCTTGATCGTCAAGGCCGAAGCCGTGGAAGGTGCCGACAAGCTGCTGCGCCTGACCCTGGATATCGGCGACGAACAGCGCAACGTGTTTTCCGGCATCAAGAGCGCCTACCCTGATCCGTCCAAGCTCGATGGTCGCCTGACCATGATGATCGCCAACCTCAAGCCACGGAAAATGAAGTTCGGCATCTCCGAAGGCATGGTGATGGCCGCCGGCCCTGGCGGTGAAGAGATCTACCTGCTGAGCCCGGACAGCGGCGCCAAGCCTGGCCAGCGGATCAAGTAACCCATCATGCTGGACCCGGTCCCCCCGTTGCGCCTCGGTGTAACGGGGGGATTTGCATATCTGCCCCCCCTGCGCCCGCGTGGGAGTTTGCCTATTCTTGAGGAACAGCCTGCTCGCCCCGGCACCGATCATGACCCATCTCCTGCTCACCCTTGTCAGCACCGCCCTGATCAACAATTTCGTGTTGCAGTGGCCGCTGGGCGTCGATCCACTGCTGCAAACGCCTGCTGGCACGGCTCGGCAGCGGGTCCACGCCCTGGGCCTGGCCACCACGGTGTTGATGCTGATCAGCGGTGTCCTCGGCCATGCCCTTTATCGTGGGCTGCTGCTGCCATGGGGGCTGGAATCCCTGCAGTTGTTCGTCTGGCTGCCTTTGAGTGTCCTGTTGATCAAGCCACTGCTGGAGTTGCTGGCCCGGGCCTTGCCCAAGCTGGCGTTCGACGGACTCTGGCCGCTGCTGCTGGGGAATGCCGGAATGCTCGGGCTGTTGCTGTTCGCCGCTCGGGACAACCTTGACCTGGCCACCGTCGCCGCCATGAGCCTGGGGGCGGGGCTGGGTTTCTGGCTGGTACTGAGCCTGTTCAGCGATCTGCGCCAGCGTATTTCCAACAACGATGTTCCGCTGCCCTGGCGCGGCCTGCCGATCGACCTGATCAGCGCCGGCCTGCTGGCAGTGGCGTTCCTCGGTTTCAACGGACTGATCAAAACATGAGTCTGATTCAACGCATCGATGCGCTCCTGCCCCAGACCCAGTGCGGCAAGTGCGGCCATCCCGGATGCAAGCCCTACGCCCAGGGCATCGCCAACGGCGAGGCCATCAACAAGTGCCCGCCCGGCGGCCGGGAAACCATCGCCGGGCTGGCCCAACTGCTCAAGCTGCCCGTGCTGGAACTGGATCACAGCCGCGGCGAAGCCCCGGCGCAGATCGCCCATATCCGCGAAGCCGAATGCATCGGCTGTACCAAGTGCATTCAGGCCTGTCCGGTGGACGCCATTGTCGGCGCGGCGAAACTGATGCACACCGTACTCATCGACGAGTGCACCGGCTGCGACCTGTGCGTGGCGCCCTGCCCGGTGGACTGCATCGACATGCTTCCCCTGCCTGCCGCTTCCAAGGTAATGCCAATTGTCGGCGGCCTCGCCAACAGCACCGAGCAGTTGCAGGCCCGAGCCGCCAAACGCGATCACGCCCGACGTCGCTTCGAGCAACGCAATGACCGCCTGCAACGGGAAGAAGCCCGGCGCCTGGCCGAACGCCAGGCCCGAGCGCAACGTGCCACCCAGACGGACAACAACAGCCACAACCCGGTCCAGGCGGCTATTGAGCGGGTTCGCGCTCAGAAAGCCGCAGCAGCCGATGCGGCGTTGAAAAAAGCCAAGATCGAAGTGGCCATGAGCCGAGCGCAGTTGAACAAGTCCCTCAAGGCCTTTGGTCACCCCCCCACCTTCGAACAGCAGACGCAACTGGTCAGCCTGCAACGCCAGTTTGAAGCCGCCGAGGCTGCGTTGGCCCAGCTCGAGGCCGAGGCGCCCCCTGCACCGCCACCAACAGCCGGCGATGCCAATCTCAAGCGCGCGAAGATCCAGCTGGCAACGCGCCGCGCCGAGCTGAAAAAAGCCCAGGCCGCCGAGGCTTCGAGCGCCGAACTGGAGGTCCTGAGCACTGCCTTGGCTGCGGCCGAGCAGGCGCTGCACGCCGCCGAGGCCGCCAGTGGAAAACCGGCACCGGTACTCACCCGGATCGACAAGCGCCCGATCGATCCACACTTGCGGCAGTTGAAAACCCAACTGGCCTATGCCCGCGCCGACCTGAACAAGCTTCAGCGTCAGGCTGACACCAGTGCCGAGCAACTGGCCCAGGCCCAGGCCCGCCTGAGTGAAATCGAGCGCCAGGTAAATGATCATGCTCCTAGCTGACGGAGTCGACCCACGCCTGCGCCAGGCCATGCAGCGAGTGCTGCTGGCCACCACGCCAGGGCTGTTGATACTCCTGTGGCTGTACGCTTGGGGCCCCTTGCTCAACCTGCTGCTGGCAATCAGTGGCGCCCTGGCCATGGAGGCGCTGATCCTGGTCCTGCGTCAACGCCCGCTGCTGCCCAGCCTTGGCGATGGCAGTGCGCTGGTCAGCGCCACCCTGCTGGCCTTGGCCTTGCCCCCCTACTGCCCCTGGTGGCTACCACTGAGCGCCGCCGCCAGCGCCATCCTCTTCGGCAAACAGCTGTACGGCGGTGTCGGCCAGAACCCCTTCAATCCGGCAATGCTCGGCTACGCCCTGGCCTTGCTGTGCTTCCCGCAATCGATGACCCACTGGCCCAGCGCTCATGCCCTGGACCTGTTCGCAGGCCTGCAGCAGGTCTTCGGCTTCGGCAGCGACCTGCAACCGGATGCCTGGGTCCAGGCCACGGCCCTGGACAGTCTGCGGATCAACAAGAGCCTGACCATCGACGAGCTTTTTGCCAGCAACGCCGCCTTTGGCCATCTCGGTGGCCGCGGTGCCGAATGGGTCAACCTCGGTTTCCTCGCGGGTGGACTGTTCCTGCTGCAACAACGGGTCATCAGTTGGCAGGCGCCAGTGGGCATGCTTGCCAGCCTGGCGCTGGTCAGCTTGCTGTGCTGGAACGGTTCGGGCTCCGACTCCCATGGCTCACCGCTGTTCCACCTGCTCAGTGGTGCCAGCATGCTCGGGGCATTCTTTATCGTCACCGAGCCGGTGTCCGGCCCCCGAGCGGCGAAGGCCCGCTTGCTGTTTGGCATGGGAGTCGGCCTGATCACCTACCTGATCCGCACCTGGGGCGGCTACCCGGACGGCGTTGCATTTGCCGTGGTACTGATGAACCTGGCGGTGCCTGCATTGGAGCGCCTCTGTGCAACGGACCAGGAAGGCACCCTTTCATGAAAAACCTGCGCGGCCTGATCCTGCTGCTGATGCTCGCCGCCCTCGGGGCGGGTGCCACCCTGTGGCTGGATCACGCCGCCGCGCCGCGGATCGCCGCCGAGCAAAGGGCCTTGCAGGCCCGCAAGTTCCTGGATCTGCTGCCCCCCGGCAGCTATGACAACCAGCCACTGGATCATCCGCTGCCCCTGGCCGATGTGCAGTTGGCCAACAGCCGCCTGCTCGATGGCTACCTGGCCACGCGCAGGGGCCAGCCCAGTGCATGGCTGTTGCGTAGCCAGGTCACCGGCTACGCCGGCCCTATCGAGCTGCTGATCGCCATTGACGGCAACGGGCGCCTGCTGGGCAGCAAGACCCTGAGGCAGGATGAAACCCCGGGACTCGGCGCGCGCATCGCCGAACAGCCCAATGCCTGGCTGCAAGGCTTTCTCGGCAAGTCCCGCAATGACCCGGGCGATACCGGCTGGGCCTTGAAAAAAGACAGCGGTCAATTCGATCAGATTGCCGGCGCCACCATCACTTCCCGCGCCGTGATCAGCGCCCTGCACGATGCCCTGCGCTACTTCGACGAGCACCACGAGCAACAGCTCCCGGGAGCACTCCATGAATAAGCCGCTGGCATTGCCTGGCCTGCTGATGCTTGCCCCGCTGATCGGGGCCACGGACACCTGGGTCAAGGCTCTGGGCATGACCCTGGCCTTTATCCTGATGATCTGCGCCTTCGGGGCCGGCATGCAGTTGCTGCGTGCGCATCTCGAAGTGCGCCGCCAAGGGCTCGCCAGCCTGCTGCTCAGCGCCACCCTCGGCAGTTGCCTGTGGCTGGCCATGCAGGCCTGGAGTTATGAATTGCATCAGCAACTCAGCCTGTATCTTGGCCTGCTGGCCCTGCAATGCGTGATAGTGGAGCAGGCGGGGTTGTTCCAGCACCCAGACCGTCTGCGCCTGGCCAGCGGCTTCTGTAGTGCGTTGATCCTGCTCGGAGCCCTGCGCGAACTACTGGGTACAGGCGCCCTGGGCAGCCACCTGGGTTGGCTCGCCGGCCTGCCTGGTGATGGCAGCGGCTGGGTCCTGCTGCCGGAAGGCGGATTGCGCCTGCTGACCCTGGCCCCCGGGGGTTTTATCCTGTTGGGCCTGATAGTGGCCGCCAAGCAGGCCTGGGCCCCCTCATCGCCCCTCAACCGACCGCCTTCGAGGAAATGAACCACCCATGAATGCTGCCAAACGCCTGGAAATCTTTCGTCGGCTTCACGAAGACAACCCCGAACCGAAAACCGAACTGGCCTATTCCTCGCCGTTCGAGCTGCTGATCGCGGTGATTCTCTCCGCGCAATCGACCGACGTCGGGGTCAACAAGGCGACCGCCAAACTCTTCCCCGTGGCCAACACCCCTTCGGCAATCTACGCCCTGGGCGTCGAAGGCCTGTCCGAGTACATCAAGACCATCGGCCTGTACAACAGCAAGGCGAAAAACGTCATCGAGACCTGCCGCCTGCTGGTGGAGCGCCACAACAGCGAAGTGCCCCAGACCCGAGAGGAGCTCGAAGCCCTGCCAGGGGTCGGCCGCAAGACCGCCAACGTGGTACTCAACACCGCATTCCGGCAACTGACCATGGCGGTGGACACCCATATTTTCCGAGTCAGCAACCGCACCGGGCTGGCGCCGGGAAAGAACGTGGTGGAAGTTGAAAACAAACTGATGAAGTTCGTGCCCAAGGAGTTTTTGCTGGATTCCCATCATTGGCTGATCCTGCACGGACGCTATGTCTGCCTGGCCCGCAAGCCCCGCTGTGGCAGCTGTCGAATCGAAGACCTGTGCGAATACAAGCAGAAGACTTCTGACGATTGACTGAGCATTGATTTTATTGATGAGTCGATTGAAAAAATCTTTTTTACCCGCCAGGAGAATATCGATATAAGGAGCGCCAATGGCAGTCTTAGCCTGGAGTTGAACCTATGAGCACTGGCAAAGAACAACTGGACGCGGAAGACGACTTCGTAGCGGCTGAAACTGATGACGCCGAACCGGTAGTCGAAGTGGCAAAGACCAATCTGAGCAAACGCCGAACCATCGACAATCTCTTGGAAGAGCGGCGCTTGCAAAAGCAACTGGCCGACTACGACTTTGATCTCTAGTCGCAAAAAAACCTCCCAGTGGAGGTTTTTTTGTACCTTGTGTTCCTTGGAGCCTGGCCGGTCGGCGCGCTTGCCTGACCGACCATAAAGCCACTGAAACGGCCCGCTCCTCTCACCGTTTCAGTGCGGCCCCAGACTAGCGACTCAGACCAATTGATGCCGCTGGGCAAACTCGATCAGATCGACCAATGAACGAGCATTGAGCTTGGCCAACAACCGGCGCTTGTAGGTACTGACGGTCTTGTTGCTCAGGCACAGCCCCTCGGCAATTTCCTTGTTGCTCATGCCATTGGTGAGCTGCTTCAAGACAATCAACTCACGTCCCGAAAGAAGTTCAATCATTTCTGCCTCGCTACTGACGCCCTGGCTTGAACGAAACGTGTGCAGGGCTTCATTGGGAAAGTAGCTGTACCCCGCCAGTACCGCACGTACGGCACTGATCAGCTCGGTGATGTCCTGCTGCTTGCACACATAACCGGCGGCTCCGGCCTGCATGCAACGCATGGAAAAAGGCCCCGGAACTTGCAAGGTCAGCACCAGGATCTTGATCGGCAATCCCCTTTGCATCAGCCGCGTTATAACTTCAAGCCCGTCGAGTTGTGGCAACCCGATATCCAGGATCAAGATATCGGGAACGTATTCAAGAGCCAACTTCAGTGCATCCGTGCCGTTGTCTGCCTCGGCAACTACTTCGAAACCATGACGCTCCATCAACATGCGCACAGCCAACCGAATAACCGGGTGATCATCCACGATCAATACTCTTTTCATAGGTCCATCCAAGTCCTGAGAGTTATTTTTAGAGCCAGCACAATACCCCAGGGAAATGACCCTGGCACCGTTAAACACTGGGCTACGGCCCTACGAGGACTATCCTTACAAACAATACCGAATTGCCTTACAAAATAATTTAGGCAATGGCCATTCAACTTGATTAGCGCTTAGGATTAATCGCCTAGCAAACTACTTTCCGTACTAAAAACCCAACCATCAATAATAACTTTCAGTAATCGACCCGACTATCTAAGTAGCCGACAGGCCAACTCCCTTTCGACTTTCACAAACAACTCACTGGGCAATGAAAACCGTGAATGCAGTTAACGCGGGCAAAAAAAAGCCCCGCTGCTAGCGGGGCTTCCTTGAATCACTCAACGCATCAGACCAGGGTCCGACCCTTGTTCGCAGCAATACGCATGCGCAGGGCATTCAGCTTGATGAAGCCCGCTGCGTCCGCCTGGTTGTAGGCGCCGCCGTCTTCTTCAAAGGTGGCGATGTTGGCATCAAACAGCGACTGATCGGACTTGCGACCGGTAACGATCACGTTGCCTTTATACAGCTTCAGGCGGACCACGCCGTTCACATGGGCCTGGGAGGCGTCGATCATCTGCTGCAGCATCAGACGCTCCGGGCTCCACCAGTAGCCGGTGTAGATCAGGCTGGCGTACTTGGGCATCAACTCATCTTTGAGGTGAGCCACTTCACGGTCCAGGGTGATGGATTCAATGGCACGGTGAGCGCGCAGCATGATAGTGCCGCCTGGGGTTTCGTAGCAGCCACGGGACTTCATGCCCACGTAACGGTTCTCGACGATGTCGAGACGGCCGATACCGTGTTCACCACCGATACGGTTCAGGGTCGCCAGCACGGTGGCCGGGGTCATTTCGACACCGTCCAGTGCGACGATGTCGCCGTTGCGGTAGGTCAGTTCCAGGTACTGCGGGGTGTCAGGCGCATTCTCCGGAGAGACGGTCCAACGCCACATGTCTTCTTCGTGCTCGGTCCAGGTGTCTTCCAGCACGCCACCTTCATAGGAGATGTGCAGCAGGTTGGCATCCATCGAGTACGGGGATTTCTTCTTGCCGTGACGCTCGATCGGGATCGCGTGCTTCTCGGCATAGTCCATCAGCTTCTCGCGGGACAGCAGGTCCCACTCGCGCCATGGAGCAATGACCTTGACGCCTGGCTTCAAGGCATAGGCGCCCAGTTCGAAACGAACCTGGTCGTTGCCCTTGCCGGTCGCGCCATGGGAAATGGCGTCAGCGCCAGTTTCGTTGGCAATCTCGATCAAACGCTTGGCGATCAGCGGGCGAGCGATGGAGGTACCCAGCAGGTACTCGCCTTCATAAACGGTGTTGGCACGGAACATCGGGAAAACGAAATCGCGCACGAATTCTTCGCGCAGGTCGTCAATGTAGATCTCTTTCACGCCCATGGCTTGCGCCTTGGCACGTGCAGGCTCGACTTCTTCGCCCTGACCCAGGTCAGCGGTGAAGGTCACCACTTCACAGTTATAAGTATCCTGCAGCCACTTGAGGATCACCGAAGTGTCCAGGCCGCCGGAATACGCGAGAACGACCTTGTTTACGTCGGCCATGCCATCACTCCACGGGGTTGTACGGAAAGCCGCCAAGTCTACCGATCCACGCGGATAATTTACAGAGGCGCGACAGCTTAAGACGACCAGGCGACAGATTATGTCGAACGCGCGACGACGACCGCCTTGTCAGGAAGTCGCCGCGGCACTGGAACCGGAGGCAGCCTGAGGCGCGGGAGCCGGTTTTTCGGTTGGGGCGACCCGCTCCAGATGCACATTGACCCGGCGGTTCTTCGCCCGGTTCGCAGCATTGGTATTGGGCGCCAGGGGATAGCGCTCGCCATGAAAGCGCACCACGATCTGATTTTCCGTCAGGCCATTGGCCTTGAAGAACTCCATCACTGCCAGGGCGCGTCGACGAGACAGGTCGCGATTGGTCAGGCGGTTGCCACTGTTGTCCGAGTGGCCGTCCAACTCGACGTGATTGACCGTCGGGTCTGCCTTGATGAAGTCCACCATCACCTGCAACTTGGCCTTGGCCCGGGCATCCAGGTCAATGCCGCCTCCCGGGAAGCCGATCTCGGCCTGTTTGACCTGCTCGTAGTTCATCGGCAGCAGCTTGGCCATGCATCCTTGATAGTCGCTATAGGCCTTGCTGAACTTCACTGGCAGCAGGCGCACCTCGGAAATGCCACCCTCACGGGAGTAGTGGCGAACAACCGGGCTGCGCCCCTCCAGCAGCCCCATAATCAAGCGTCCCGCCTGCATCTGGCTGCTGTTGAACAACACCCCGTCGGTACCGGCCTTGACCGCTCCGAGGTTGATATCACTACGCCCCGGCTGCCAGGGCGCCGCCGCCGCCAGCAGCGTCGCAGAGCCCCCCGCCTGCATCGGGTTGAAGCTCTTGAGACGGAAAATCGCCTGCTCACCGGCGCGGCGAACGAATTCGCCGGAACCGAAATCGGTGACCGGTTGAATCAGGCGGCACTCGAATTTATCGCCTTCGACCGTCCACTCAATGCTCTCCAGACGCGTCTGGAAAGTGAGAGCCATCGCGGGCAGGCTGGCAAACACACTGAGCAAGGCTAGATAACGCTGGCGCACGGGAGGCTCCACTGACGTGTACTACAAAAATTCTACAGGCGTTATTACGCCATACCTTCGGGATATCGGTTGCTCGTCGCAAAACTTGATAGCGAGTGCCTGGAAGAGTCTTTTCCGGTAGCATTCCCCCGAGTTTTACCCGCCTGGAACCTCCAATGTCCGACCGCCTGACCCTGCTGCGTCCCGACGACTGGCATATTCATCTTCGCGATGGTGCCGTGTTGCCCAATACAGTCGCAGATGTCGCGCGCACCTTTGGCCGCGCCATCATCATGCCCAACCTGGTACCTCCGGTGCGCAACGCCGCGGAAGCCGATGCCTATCGCCAGCGCATTCTCGCTGCGCGCCCGGCCGGTAGCCGCTTCGAGCCGCTGATGGTGCTCTACCTGACCGACCGCACCCAACCGGACGAGATCCGCGCAGCCAAGGCCAGCGGTTTCGTGCACGCCGCCAAGCTGTACCCGGCGGGCGCGACCACCAACTCGGATTCGGGCGTGACCAGCATCGACAAGATCTTCCCGGTACTCGAGGCCATGGATGAAGTCGGTCTGCCGCTGTTGATCCACGGCGAAGTGACCCGCGGTGACGTCGACGTCTTCGATCGCGAAAAAATCTTCATCGATGAACACATGCGCCGTGTGGTCGAACGCTTCCCCAACCTGAAGGTGGTGTTCGAACACATCACCACCGGTGAGGCCGTACAGTTCGTCAAGGAAGCTTCGGCCAACGTCGGTGCCACCATCACCGCGCACCACCTTTTGTACAACCGCAATCACATGCTGGTGGGCGGTATCCGCCCGCACTTCTATTGCCTGCCGATCCTCAAGCGCAACACCCACCAGGAAGCCCTGCTGGATGCGGCCACCAGCGGCAACCAGAAGTTCTTCCTCGGCACCGACTCGGCACCTCATGCCCAGCATGCCAAGGAAGCCGCCTGCGGCTGTGCCGGCTGCTACAGCGCCTATGCAGCCATCGAGCTGTACGCCGAAGCCTTCGAACAGCGCAACGCCCTGGACCAGCTGGAAGCCTTTGCCAGCCTCAACGGCCCGCGCTTCTATGGCCTGCCGGCCAATACTGATCGCATCACCCTGGTTCGTGAAGAATGGACCGCCCCTGCCAGCCTGCCATTCGGCGAGCTGACTGTCATTCCGCTGCGCGCCGGAGAAAAACTGCGCTGGCGCCTGCTGGAGGATCACTCGTGAGTGACGACCATTTCGACGACGAACAAGAAGGTAGCAGCGGCGGCCCCCGCCATCCCATGGCGGCGCGTTTTCGCGGCTACCTGCCGGTAGTCGTCGACGTTGAGACCGGTGGTTTCAACTCGGCCACCGACGCCTTGCTGGAAATTGCCGCCACCACCATCGGCATGGATGAAAAGGGGTTCGTGTTCCCGGAACACACCTACTTCTTCCGGGTCGAGCCGTTTGAAGGCGCGAATATCGAAGCCGCAGCCCTGGAGTTCACCGGGATCAAGCTCGACCATCCGCTGCGCATGGCCGTCAGTGAAGAAACCGCCCTCACCGATATTTTCCGCGGGGTGCGCAAGGCACTGAAGGCCAATGGCTGCAAACGCGCCATCCTGGTAGGTCACAACAGCAGCTTCGACCTGGGCTTCCTCAACGCCGCCGTGGCGCGCCTGGACATGAAGCGCAACCCGTTCCACCCGTTCTCCAGCTTCGACACCGCCACCCTGGCGGGCCTGGCTTACGGTCAGACCGTCCTGGCCAAGGCATGCCAAAGCGCAGACATCGACTTCGACGGTCGTGAGGCCCACTCGGCCCGCTACGACACCGAGAAGACCGCGGAGCTGTTCTGCGGCATCGTCAACCGCTGGAAGCAAATGGGCGGCTGGCAAGACTTCGACGATTGATTGCCAGCTCCAATCACCTGCATAAAAAAACCGGCCCTGAGGCCGGTTTTTTTATGCGTGAGGCTTGGCCTTACAGCTTGCCAGCGTTCTCGCTCAGGTAAGCAGCAACGCCTTCTGGCGAAGCGGTCATGCCCTTGTCGCCTTTCTTCCAGTTGGCAGGGCAGACTTCGCCGTGCTCTTCGTGGAATTGCAGAGCGTCAACCAGACGGATCAGCTCTTCCATGTTACGGCCCAACGGCAGGTCGTTGACGATCTGCGAACGCACAACACCCTTGTCGTCGATCAGGAACGCGCCACGGAAAGCCACGCCGCCTTCGGACTCTACGTCGTAGGCCTTGGCGATGTCGTGCTTCATGTCGGCAGCCATGATGTATTGAACCTGACCGATGCCACCGGCATTGATCGGGGTGTTGCGCCAGGCGTTGTGAGTGAAGTGCGAGTCGATCGATACAGCGATCACTTCGACGTTGCGCGCCTTGAAGTCAGCCATGCGGTGGTCCAGAGCGATCAGCTCGGACGGGCAAACGAAGGTGAAGTCCAGTGGGTAGAAGAACACCAGCCCGTATTTGCCTTTGATGGCCGAGGACAGGGTGAAGCTGTCGACGATTTCGCCATTGCCGAGAACGGCCGGAACGGTGAAGTCAGGGGCTTGTTTGCCTACGAGTACGCTCATTGGATATCTCCTGGTGTGGACGTAGTAAATGAAGAAGGGGATTGGCCTCGAGTCTGCCACGCTGATGCGACAGCCCCATGACGCGACCCCGCTTCGCAAGGACCGACCATCATACACGGCGTTTTTGAGCTGTCCTTAGTGGTTTTTCTTCAGGCCGGCCTGCAAAGCGAAAAATGCGAATGATCTGTCATTAATGGCAAGAAAAGCCGTTCGTCACCCCGGTAAGAATCAGCAACAAAGGCCGTCGAAACCACTTTGACAATCATTCTCGTTAACATTAAGATCCATCGCAATTGAGCCCTAACCAGCGACGGTTCTCATCTTATGTATGTCTGCCTCTGCACCGGTGTCACCGACGGACAAATTCGCGAAGCCATCTATGAAGGTTGCTGCAGCTACCGCGAAGTGCGCCAGGCCACCGGCGTTGCCAGCCAATGCGGCAAATGTGCCTGCCTGGCCAAGCAAGTGGTTCGCGAAACCCTGACCGAATTGCAGAGCAGCCAAGCGGCAATCCCCTACCCTGTGGAATTTAATGTCGCCTGATTTGCCGAATAAACAGTAGCGTTTCAAACAACCGGACCTAGCGTCCGGTTTTTTTATGCCTGTAATTCAATCGCTTAGAGGCAAAACGCGGAACACAAACATTCTTATTCCGATTAATTTTCATATATTATTCAATAACTTAGGTTTGACAGTAATGTTTATGCGGCTCAGACTCTGCCCATCTTCCACTAATTAAAGGGCAGGACCCCATCATGAAAGGCGACATTACAGTCATCCAGCATCTCAATAAAATCCTTGCCAATGAACTGGTCGCGATCAATCAGTACTTCCTGCATGCACGCATGTATGAAGATTGGGGCCTGAACAAGCTGGGCAAGCACGAGTACCACGAGTCCATCGACGAGATGAAGCATGCGGACAAGCTAATCAAGCGCATCCTCTTCCTCGAAGGCCTGCCAAACGTTCAGGACCTGGGCAAGCTGCACATCGGCGAACACACCAAGGAAATGCTCGAGTGCGACCTGCGCATCGAGCGTACCGGCCACGCCGACCTCAAGGCAGCGATCGCTCACTGCGAATCGGTCAGTGACTTCGGCAGCCGTGAGCTGCTGGAAGATATCCTCGAATCCGAAGAAGAACATATCGACTGGCTGGAAACCCAATTGGGCCTGATCGATAAAGTAGGTATCGAGAACTATCTGCAATCGCAAATGGGTGACGAGTAACTTAACTCGTAATACCCAGGCAATAAAAAGCCCCGCCTCTCTTACGAGGGCGGGGCTTTTTTATTACGCGCTTATAGTGGCGTAACAGGCAGGAGCGCAATGTCGCAATTAAAACCCTGAGAATGACTAAAGATCCTTGCCGACTCTCAGGGCGTCACTCGCATCAAGCGCGATAGCGCTCGGCAGCTCCTGCAGACAACGTGACTCAGGCTTCGGTCTTGGCAGCGGCTTTTTCAGCAGCAGCCTTGACCAGGGTCTGCAGCTCACCATTGGCGAACATTTCCGCCATGATGTCGCTGCCGCCGACCAGCTCACCGCCCACCCACAGTTGCGGGAAGGTTGGCCAGTTGGCGTACTTGGGCAGGTTGGCGCGAATTTCCGGGTTCTGCAGGATGTCCACGTAAGCGAACTTCTCGCCACAGCCCATTACGGCCTGAGCGGCTTTCGCGGAGAAGCCACACTGTGGGGCATTCGGCGAGCCTTTCATGTAAAGCAGAATGGTGTTGTTGGCAATCTGCTCTTTAATAGTTTCGATGATATCCATGGAACACCTCGGCTGAACTTTCCGACTCTGTTGTCGGCACGGTGGCGCATTGTAACGGAATCCTGAGCGCCCTGCTCGGCCTCTCCGACAGACATCTCAGGCCGCCTCTACCCTGACCGGCACGCCATTCAACGCGGCGTTCCCCGACAAGGCATCGAGCTGACGCTCATCCGTCAGGTCATTGGCACTGCAACCCGGCTGCGCCGTGGCAATGCTCATGTACACACCCGGGCGCCCATGCCCCCACCCATGGGGCAGGCTCACCACCCCGGGCATCATTTCGCCACTGGCCAGTACCTCCACCTCCACCACTCCCACCCGGGAACTGATCCGCACCCGCTGGCCATCACTCAAGCCGCGCCGTGCCAGGTCTTGCGGATGCATCAACAGCTGGTGACGAGGCTTGCCCTTCACCAGGCGGTGATAGTTATGCATCCAGGAGTTGTTGCTGCGCACATGGCGGCGGCCGATCAACAACAATTCATCCACCGGCGGAGGGCCGAGCGCGGCAAACCGCTCCAGGTCCGCCATGATGGCGGCCGGCGCCGCTTGAATTCGTCGGTTCTCGGTCTTCAAGCGCCCCGCCAGATTCGGTTGCAGCGCTCCCAGATCGATCCCGTGAGGGTGCTGATCCAGGGTGGCCAGAGACAGCCGCAGCGGCGAGGCATCCCCATAGGGCCCGGCTCGCAAGCCCAGCTCGATCATTTGCGCAGGCGCGATGGTGGGCTTGAGCAGGCTTTGGGTTCGCGCGGCAAACGCCTGGGCCAGGCCAACAAATATTTCCCAGTCGTGCAAGGCGCCTTCGGGCTTGGGCAGGATCGCCCGGTTGAAACGGCTGACATTGCGCACCGCGAACAAATTGAACGTGGTGTCGTAGTGATCGTTCTCCAGGGCCGAGGTGGAGGGCAGGATCAGGTCCGCATAGCGCGTGGTCTCATTGATGTACAGGTCGATGCTGAGCATGAACTCCAGTCCGTCCAGGGCCTGCTCCAGCTGTCGACCATTGGGCGTGGACAGCACCGGGTTGCCCGCCACCGTGATCAGGGCCCGCACCTGCCCTTCACCCTCGGTCAGCATCTCCTCGGCCAAGGCCGAGACCGGCAGCTCGCCGCCGTACTCCGGAAGCCCGGACACCCGACTCTGCCAGGCATTGAAGTGACCGCCCGCGGTCGCGGCCACCAGGTCCACTGCCGGCGAAGTACACAGGGCTCCCCCCACCCGATCGAGATTCCCGGTCACCAGGTTGAGCAATTGCAGCAACCAGTGGCACAGCGTGCCGAACGCCTGGGTCGAGACCCCCATGCGCCCATAGCAGACCGCCTTGTCCGCCGAGGCAAAGTCCCGGGCCAGTTGGCGGATCTGCGGCGCCGGAATCGCACACAGCGGGCTCATGGCCTCAGCGGTGAAACGGCAAATGGCCTGGCGCACCTGCGCCAGACCGTCCACCTGCAGATGACTGTCGCGGGTCGGCCCTTCTTCGAAAATCGTGTTCAGCAGGCCAAACAGCAAGGCCACATCGCCCCCAGGCCGGACGAACAGGTGCTGATCAGCCATGGCTGCAGTCTCGCTGCGCCGGGGATCGACCACCACCACCTTGCCGCCACGGGCCTGGATCGCCTTCAAGCGTTTCTCCACATCCGGCACGGTCATGATGCTGCCGTTGGACGCCAGGGGATTGCCGCCGAGAATCAGCATGAAATCGGTGTGGTCGATGTCCGGAATCGGCAACAGCAAGCCATGGCCATACATCAGGTAGCTGGCCAGGTGCTGGGGCAACTGATCGACCGAAGTGGCGGAAAAGCGATTGCGAGTCTTGAGCAGGCCGAGAAAGTAATTGCTGTGGGTCATCAGCCCATAGTTGTGGACGCTGGGATTGCCCTGATAGGTCGCCACTGCATTATTGCCGTGGCGCTGCTGGATGCTCGCCAGGCGCTCGGCCACCAAAGCGAATGCCTCATCCCACTCGATGGGCTGCCACTCGTTGCCAACGCGCTGCATCGGTTGGCGCAAGCGATCCGGATCATTCTGGATATCCTGCAGGGCCACCGCCTTGGGGCAGATATGGCCACGGCTGAAGCTGTCCTCGGGGTCGCCCTTGATCGAGGTGATGCGCGGGCCGCTGCCCTGCTCCTCAGTGATTTCCAGGGTCAGGCCGCAAATGGCTTCACACAGGTGGCAGGCACGGTGATGGAGAGTCTTGGTCATGGCCAGTCTCTATTGTTTGAGGGCGGCCCGTATCCGGTCGCAGGGAGCAAAAACTATGGTGCCAGCCTGCAAGGGACGCCAGCGACGTTCGTCACATGAATTCTCCACCATCAGTCCCGACCATGATCGCGCCCTTCAGTTGGGCGGCAACCGTGGCGGCCCCTCCGAGGAAAGCAGCGCCGTCGAGTCGATGGGGCCCTGCTCCCCGTAGTTCCCCGCCAGCTCGGCGAGCAGTCGCCAATGCTCGTCCAGACCGGCACTGAGGGTCATCATCCGATCGATCATCTTGCGCGCCGCCGCGCGAGTCACCGGATCCTCACTGCGCAACAGCTCGAATGAGAACGCGGTGACCGAGGCGGTCATATCGGTGAGCGCTTGAGCCGTGAGCCCCAGCAGCGTCATCAGTTGTTGCTCTCTGGACTCCATTGCACACGCATCCCAGCCGCCGATTGGCCTTTATAACCTTCGCACTTTGCATTAGGAAATGTTTCAGATTAGCCACCTGCCGATCGCCTCGCCCCATGAACTCGGCTCACAGGTCAAAAAGCGACTGCAAGCGCCTTTCCAGCGCCGCGCTCGATTGCCAAGTCGCGTCGGGGCAGTGTACAAATGCCGGGCTGCTGTCCGGAAACTGGTCTCAAAAGTGCCAGCGCATTCGCGTCCTGGCCTCTCTGAATGCCCATAATCGATGTAGCACTATTGGTAAGACGCGACATTTAATTATAAGATCGCGCCTTCCCCTATTTCGTCGCCCCGTGCGGCTTTCGCCGCAGGTCCAGCCCGTTGTTCGAATAACAAGGCTTTGAGAATCTGCGGTCTGTTGCAAAAAGGTAGTTAATGATGAGCGCAAGGCACTTTCTCTCCCTGATGGATTGCACGCCCGATGAGCTGGTCAGTGTGATTCGTCGAGGCATCGAGCTGAAGGACCTGCGTAACCGCGGCGTACTCTTCGAGCCCTTGAAAAATCGTGTGCTCGGCATGATTTTCGAGAAGTCGTCGACCCGTACCCGACTGTCTTTCGAAGCCGGCATGATCCAGCTGGGCGGCCAAGCCATCTTCCTTTCGCCACGGGATACCCAACTGGGGCGCGGCGAGCCCATCGGCGACTGCGCCATCGTCATGTCGCGCATGCTCGACGCCGTGATGATCAGGACCTTCGCCCACAGCACCCTGACCGAGTTTGCGGCCAACTCCCGCGTACCGGTGATCAATGGCCTGTCCGATGACCTGCATCCCTGCCAACTGCTGGCCGACATGCAGACCTTCCTCGAGCACCGCGGCTCGATCCAGGGCAAGACCGTGGCCTGGATCGGCGACGGCAACAACATGTGCAACAGCTATATAGAAGCCTCCATCCAGTTCGACTTCCAACTGCGTATCGCCTGCCCCGAAGGCTATGAACCGAACCCGGCCTTTGTCGCCCAGGCCGGCGATCGCGTGACCATCGTCCGCGATCCTCGGCAAGCGGTGGCAGGCGCTCACCTGGTCAGCACCGATGTCTGGACCTCCATGGGCCAGGAAGAGGAAACCGCCAAGCGCCTGAAGCTGTTCGCACCGTTCCAGGTCAACCGCGCCCTGCTCGACCTCGCCGCCGAAGATGTACTGTTCATGCATTGCCTGCCCGCCCACCGTGGCGAGGAAATCAGCCTCGACCTGCTGGACGACCCTCGTTCAGTAGCTTGGGACCAGGCGGAAAACCGCCTCCACGCACAGAAGGCCCTGCTCGAGTTTCTTGTCGAGCCGGCGTACCACCACGCATGAGCCAACCCTTACTGCTGAACCTGCACAACCTCGCCTGCGGCTACCAGGACCAACGGGTCGTGCAGAACCTCAACCTGCACCTCAATGCCGGCGACATCGGTTGCCTGCTGGGCTCCTCGGGTTGTGGCAAGACCACCACCCTGCGTGCCATCGCCGGATTCGAGCCGGTACACGAAGGGGAAATCCAGCTGGCTGGCGAGACCATTTCCAGTGCCGGGTTCACCCTGGCACCGGAGAAGCGTCGGATCGGCATGGTGTTCCAGGACTACGCCCTGTTCCCGCACCTGAGCGTGGCCGATAACATTGCATTCGGCATCCGCAAGCACCCGCAGAAAGAGCGTGTGGTCGCCGAGCTGCTGGAACTGGTCAACCTGAAGAACCTTGGCCAGCGCTTCCCCCATGAGCTGTCCGGCGGCCAGCAGCAGCGAGTGGCCCTGGCCCGCGCCCTGGCACCGGAACCTCAACTGTTGCTGCTCGATGAACCCTTCTCCAACCTCGACGGTGAACTGCGGCGCAAGCTCAGCCACGAGGTGCGGGACATCCTCAAGGCTCGGGGCACCAGTGCGATCCTGGTGACCCACGACCAGGAGGAAGCCTTTGCCGTGAGCGATCAGGTCGGGGTATTCAAGGAGGGCCGGTTGGAACAGTGGGACACGCCCTACAACCTCTACCATGAACCGCAGACGCCCTTTGTCGCGAGCTTCATCGGCCAGGGCTACTTCATTCGAGGTCAGTTGAGCAGCCCGGAATCGGTGCAGACCGAGCTGGGCATGCTACAGGGCAATCGCGCCTATACCTGGCCAACGGGCGGCGCTGTGGATGTCCTGCTGCGTCCCGACGACATCGTCTACGCACCGGACAGCGCCTTGAAAGCACGGATCGTCGGCAAGACCTTCCTCGGCGCCTCGACCCTGTATCGCCTGCAACTGCCGACCGGCAGCCAGCTGGAATCGATTTTCCCCAGCCACGCCGACCATCAGGTTGGAGCAGACGTCGGCATCCGCGTGGCAGCCGAACACCTGGTGCTGTTCCAGGCCAGCGGCAGCACGGCAGCGCAGATCCCCCACAACGACTCGGGCGTGCGCCGCTACAGCAGCGCCCATTGAGCGTAATCGCCGGCAAGCCAGCTCCCACGGGAACCTGCTTGTCGGCGAAAGCCCCAGCGCATTACTCCAGGTGCAGATGGCCACTGGCAATCCGGCGGGCATGACCGCCAATCTTCACCCGCTCGCCTTCCAGCCGGCAGAACAGGGCCCCACCCCGAGGGGAACACTGGAAAGCCGTCAGTTCCTGCTTGTCCAACTGCTGCGCCCAGTAAGGCGTGAGACAGCAATGGGTCGAGCCTGTGACAGGGTCTTCATCGATACCGATGGCGGGAGCAAAGTAGCGAGAAACGAAGTCGTGGCTATCACCTCGGGCAGTGACGATTACACCCGGCCAAGGTAACTGGGCCAACGCCAGCAGATCCGGCCGGCACTCGCGTACCGCCTTTTCCGACTCCAGCACTGCCAACAATTCATTGGCCCCCAACAACTCCACCACCCTGACGCCCAGCGCCTGCGCCACCGTCTCCAGCCCACCCTGGCTGCAAGGGCTGCGCAGGGGGAAGTCCAGCCATAACAAGCCGCCTTCACGGCTAACGCTCAAGGGCCCGGAGCGACTAAGAAAGTCGATGCGCTGCGCCGCCTCGCCATAAATCTCCATCAGCACATAGGCACTGGCCAAAGTGGCGTGCCCGCACAAGGGCACCTCGGTCGACGGGGTGAACCAGCGGATCCGCCAGCCTTGCTCTTCGCGCACCAGAAAGGCGGTTTCCGCCAGGTTGTGCTCGGCGGCAATCTGCTGCATCAGCGCGTCGCCGAGCCAGGACTCGAGCCGATAGACCATGGCCGGATTGCCGGCGAACGGGCGGTCGCTGAAGGCGTCGATCTGATGGAACTCGAGCTGCATAAGCTTTCTCCTTGAACGGTCGGGCACCAGCATGGGGGCCGGGACGCCGCCCGCGACAGACACAGAAGAGAGGATTTTTCAGCATACAGCGGCAGTTGAAAGCGCTGCTGGCTCCCACAATCAAGGACGACCGATATCAGCGAAGCGAGCCTGGGTGTGTTCGGCGAGGACCGCCGCTGCCAGTTCAACTTCCAGGCCTCGGCGGCCGGCACTGACAAAAATGCTGGCGAAGGGTTGCGCGCTGTTGTCGATGAACGTCCGCAGGCGCTTCTTCTGCCCCAGCGGGCTGATCCCGCCCAGCAGATAGCCCGTGGCACGTTGAGCGGCGGCCGGGTCGGCCATTTCCGCTTTCTTTACCCCAGCCGCCTGGGCCAGTGCCTTCAGGTCGAGGCTTCCGACGACCGGCACCACCGCCACCAGCAATTCGCCCTTTTCGCTGGCGGCCAACAGCGTCTTGAACACTTGCGCCGGGTCGAGGCTGAGCTTTTCCGCCGCCTCCAGGCCATAGGACGCTGCCTTGGGATCATGTTCGTAACTGTGGATGCGATGTTCGGCGCGAACTTTTTTCAGCAGGTCCAGTGCAGGGGTCATGGCAGCTCCAGGGGCGAAATGAAAGGCAAAACAAAGCTCGGGAATTTTAGGCCATTCATCGGCAAAAGGCTCTATTACAAGCCTTGATCGCCACCCCTTGCGCTTGCGAGCTTGGCAACTGCTGGCATTCCCCGGACTACCCCCCAGAATCATTCATTTGATTGATATCTATAAAATGACCACTCGTTCACTTTCGACCTTTGACAGCGGTGTTTCTTGTCTATATTTTTTCGTTTCTGAATATCATGCGTTAGATACAAGGTTGTACCCCGTAGCAAGGCGAAGCCGGAATGGGGATTCCGTCTTCGTTGGAAGTCGCGCTCCCTGCCTTTTGCAGCAGCGCCAGACAACAACAAAAATCGAGGTTCACAATGACAACTGCTCTGCAACAACCGTCGCTATCGGGTCAATGCATCGCCGAATTTCTGGGTACAGCACTGTTGATCTTCTTCGGCACTGGATGTGTCGCCGCGCTCAAGGTCGCGGGAGCCAGCTTCGGCCTATGGGAAATCAGCATCATCTGGGGGATCGGCGTGAGCATGGCGATCTACCTGACCGCCGGCGTCTCCGGCGCTCACCTGAACCCGGCCGTGAGCATTGCCCTGTGCCTGTTCGCCGATTTCGAAAAACGCAAACTGCCGTTCTATATCCTGTCCCAGATCGCCGGCGCCTTCTGCGCGGCGCTGTTGGTTTACACGCTCTACAGCAATCTATTCTTCGATTTCGAACAAGCCCACCAGATGATCCGCGGTTCCCAGGCCAGCCTGGAACTGGCCTCGGTGTTCTCCACCTTCCCCAACCCGGCGCTGTCCACAGCCCAGGCATTCCTGGTGGAATTGGTGATCACTGCGATCCTGATGGGGGTGATCATGTCCCTGACCGACGACAACAACGGCCTGCCTCGCGGCCCGATGGCGCCGCTGCTGATCGGCCTGCTGATCGCCGTGATTGGCAGTGCGATGGGCCCGCTGACCGGCTTTGCGATGAACCCGGCACGGGACTTCGGGCCTAAACTGATGACATTCCTGACTGGCTGGGGTGAGATTTCTTTCACCGGCGGCCGTGATATCCCGTACTTCCTGGTGCCGATCTTTGCCCCGATCCTCGGTGCCTGCCTCGGCGCCGCAGCCTATCGCGGGCTGATTGCCCGCCATCTGCCGAGCGCTGTTGCCGCCCCCGAGGCCGAGCCGTCCGCCGATGGCAAAGTCAAAGTTTCCTGAATAGCGTGGCGCGTGATCCTGCCCAATTCGATCCCGCGCCAGTTCCCACTCCCTTATTTCGTCCAAGGCAATCGACATGACCGACATTCAGAATAAGAACTACATCATTGCCCTCGATCAGGGTACGACCAGTTCCCGGGCGATCATTTTCGACCGCGACGCCAACGTGGTCTGCACCGCCCAGCGCGAGTTCGCCCAGCACTACCCGCAAGCCGGCTGGGTCGAACATGACCCGATGGAAATCTTTGCCACCCAGAGCGCGGTGATGGTCGAAGCCCTGGCACAAGCCGGCCTGCATCACGACCAGGTAGCCGCCATCGGCATCACCAACCAGCGCGAAACCACCGTGGTCTGGGACAAGAACACCGGCCGCCCGATCTACAACGCCATCGTCTGGCAGTGCCGCCGCAGCACCGAGATCTGCCAGCAGCTCAAGCGCGATGGCCTGGAAGACTACATCCGCGACACCACCGGCCTGGTTACCGACCCCTACTTCTCCGGCACCAAGCTCAAGTGGATCCTCGACAACGTCGAAGGCAGCCGCGAGCGCGCTCGTAGCGGCGAACTGCTGTTCGGCACCATCGATAGCTGGCTGATCTGGAAATTCACCGGCGGCAAGACCCACGTCACCGACTACACCAACGCCTCGCGCACCATGCTCTTCAACATCCACACCCTGGAGTGGGACGCGAAGATGCTGGAGGTGCTGGACATCCCGCGGGAAATGCTTCCGGAAGTGAAGTCTTCGTCGGAAATCTACGGCCGCACCAAGAGCGGCATCGCCATCGGCGGTATCGCCGGTGACCAGCAAGCGGCGCTGTTCGGCCAGATGTGCGTCGAGCCGGGCCAGGCGAAAAACACCTACGGCACGGGTTGCTTCCTGCTGATGAACACCGGCGACAAGGCGGTGAAATCCCAGCACGGCATGCTCACCACCATCGCCTGCGGCCCCCGTGGCGAAGTGGCCTACGCCCTGGAAGGTGCGGTATTCAACGGCGGCTCCACCGTGCAGTGGCTGCGTGATGAACTGAAGATCATCAACGACGCCCACGACACCGAATACTTCGCCGGCAAGGTCAAGGACAGCAACGGCGTGTACCTGGTGCCGGCCTTCACCGGCCTGGGCGCCCCCTACTGGGACCCCTACGCCCGAGGCGCGCTGTTCGGCCTGACCCGTGGCGTGCGCGTGGACCACATCATCCGCGCCGCCCTGGAATCCATCGCCTACCAGACCCGGGACGTGCTCGACGCCATGCAGCAGGATTCCGGCGAACGCCTCAAGGCCCTGCGGGTGGACGGCGGCGCGGTGGCCAACAACTTCCTCATGCAGTTCCAGGCCGACATCCTCGGCACCCAGGTGGAGCGCCCGCAAATGCGTGAAACCACCGCCCTCGGCGCGGCCTACCTGGCAGGCCTGGCCTGCGGCTTCTGGGGCAGCCTGGAAGAGTTGCGCGGCAAGGCAGTGATCGAGCGCGAGTTCGAACCAACGCTTGCAGAAGCGGAAAAAGAAGGCCTCTACGCAGGCTGGAAGAAAGCGGTCAGCCGCACCCGCGACTGGGAACCCCACGACGAGGCCAAATAAGCCAAGCCGTGGATTGGTAACCGCTTGTAACTGGTCGGGAGGGGATTCCTGCGGCATCATGGGCAAATTTTGCACGGCAGCCCAAAGGAAGCCCCATGAATCTGCCTCCCCGTCAGCAGCAAATCCTCGACCTGGTCCGCGAACGCGGCTACGTCAGCATCGAGGAATTGGCCCAGCTGTTCGTCGTTACCCCGCAAACCATCCGCCGCGATATCAACCAGCTGGCGGAAGCCAATCTGCTGCGCCGCTACCACGGCGGCGCGGCCTATGACTCCAGCGTCGAAAACACCGCCTACGCCATGCGCGCCGACCAGATGCGCGATGAGAAGCAACGCATCGGCGAAGCCATTGCCGCGCAGATCCCCGACCACGCCTCGCTGTTCATCAATATCGGCACCACCACCGAATCCATCGCCCGCGCCCTGCTCAATCACAGCCACCTGAAGATCATCACCAACAACCTGCACGTGGCCTCGATGCTCAGTGCCAAGGACGACTTCGACGTGCTGCTCACCGGCGGCAACGTCCGGCGTGACGGCGGCGTGGTGGGACAGGCCAGTGTCGATTTCATCAACCAGTTCAAGGTGGACTTCGCCCTGGTGGGCATCAGCGGCATCGATGAAGACGGCAGCCTGCTGGACTTCGACTACCAGGAAGTACGGGTGTCCCAGGCGATCATCGCCAACGCCCGCCAGGTGATCCTCGCCGCCGACTCCAGCAAGTTCGGACGCAACGCCATGATCCGCCTGGGCCCCATCAGCCTGATCGATTGCCTGGTCACCGACCAGCAACCGGTGCCGGCCCTGAGCCAACTGCTGAACCAGCACAAGATCCGTCTCGAAGTGGTCTGACCTTCCCCCCTGCGGATCCGGCTGCACTCGAACGCCAAGCCAGCAGGCTGCATCGCTTTCGAAATCGTCGCGGCCGATCCCCGCCATTCAGCCCAAGGCAACAACAGCGGCTACAGTTACCTCCTCGACAATGTTCGAAAACTTTCCTTTCACGCCGCTTCGATCAGTTTTTTCAATCGAAGCGCGCTGGATACAGCCATCTTTATGCGCTAGTATTTTCGAAAATGAACATTAATGTTCGAATTCAAATATCAAAGCAACACGAGGCCTGTCGATGCCCACTTCTACCTTGCCCGCGCGCCCTCTCTCCGAGGTTTACGATATCGCCGTCATCGGCGGTGGGATCAATGGTGTCGGGATTGCCGCCGATGCGGCAGGTCGCGGCCTGTCCGTGTTCCTTTGTGAAAAAGACGACCTGGCCAGCCACACCTCCTCGGCCAGCAGCAAGCTGATCCACGGTGGCCTGCGCTACCTCGAGCATTACGAGTTCCGCCTGGTGCGTGAAGCCCTGGCCGAGCGTGAAGTGCTCCTGGCCAAGGCGCCGCATATCGTCAAGCCCATGCGCTTCGTGCTGCCGCACCGGCCGCACCTGCGTCCGGCCTGGATGATCCGCGCCGGCCTGTTCCTGTATGACCACCTGGGCAAGCGGGAAAAGCTCGCCGGCTCGCGCAGCTTGAAGTTCGGTGCCGACAGTGCCCTGAAAGCCGAAATCACCAAGGGTTTCGAATATTCCGACTGCTGGGTCGACGATGCTCGCCTGGTAGTGCTCAACGCCATGGCCGCCCGGGAAAAAGGCGCCCATGTGCACACCCAGACCCGTTGCATCAGCGCCCGTCGCAGCAAGGGCCTGTGGCAGCTGGACCTGGAGCGTGCCGACGGCAGCCTGTTCTCCATCACCGCCAAGGCCCTGGTGAACGCCGCCGGCCCCTGGGTCGCCAAGTTCATCAAGGACGACCTGAAGCTGGAATCACCCTACGGCATCCGCCTGATCCAGGGCAGCCACTTGATCGTGCCCAAGCTGTATGAGGGCGAGCACGCGCACATTCTGCAGAACGAAGACCAGCGCATCGTCTTCACCATTCCCTACCTCGACCAGTTCACCCTGATCGGCACCACCGACCGCGAATACACCGGCGACCCGGCCAAGGTGGCGATCACCGAAGGCGAAACCGACTACCTGCTGCAAGTGGTCAATGCACACTTCAAGAAACAACTGAGCCGCAGTGATATCCAGCACAGCTACTCCGGTGTTCGCCCGCTGTGCAACGACGAATCCGACAACCCTTCGGCCGTGACTCGCGACTATACCCTGGCGCTTTCCGGCACAGGCGAGGAAGCTCCGTTGCTGTCGGTGTTCGGCGGCAAGCTGACCACCTACCGCAAGCTGGCAGAATCGGCGATGGCGCAACTGGCCCCTTACTTCAAGCAGGCCAAGCCAGCCTGGACCGCCCAGGCCACCTTGCCCGGTGGCGAGAACATGAGCACCCCGCAGGCCCTGGCCGAAGCCATCCGCAAGAAATTCGACTGGGTACCCAGCCAGATCGCCCGGCGCTGGGCCACCACCTACGGCAGCCGCACCTGGCGCCTGCTGGAAGGCGTGCACAGCCTGAGCGACATGGGCGAGCACCTGGGTGGTGGGCTCTATACCCGTGAAGTGGACTACCTGTGCGCCGAAGAGTGGGCGATGAAGGCCCAGGACATTCTCTGGCGCCGGAGCAAGCTGGGGCTGTTCACCACCGCGGCTGAACAGCAACAGTTGGAGGATTATCTGCAGAAACTCGAGCACAATCGCGGCAAGATCAAGGCTGCCTGAGCCGCTGGCGTCCGCACAAGCCCCTGTACCGCAAGGTCCAGGGGCTTTTTTTATGGACCCAGGATTGAACGCTGGCGCGAAAACCGGCACCTAAAGAAAGGCCAATCGTTCGGTTTTCCGAACGATGCACCTGCAGGGATTCGGTTAACCGGATAACTGGCCGCAAAACCCTGTGCCATAAATATTTAATAACCTTTGAAATCAAGGCTTTGACCATGATCAACTGGTCTGGCACGACTCATGCTCTACACTGTGCGACGAATGCCTGTCGTGCCAACACGCAGGAGCCGTCAAGGCATTCGCTGTATAAAAGAGCCGTCGAACTGGCTTCATAAAAAAAACAAATGTCGAGGAAATATTGATGCGCATCGTTCCCCATCTGTTGGGCGCAGCTATCGCTGCCGCTCTGATTAGCACTCCAGTTTTCGCTGCCGAACTCACCGGCACACTGAAGAAAATCAAAGAGTCCGGCACCATCACCCTCGGACATCGCGACGCTTCCATTCCGTTTTCCTACATCGCTGACGCTTCCGGCGTGCCGGTGGGCTACTCCCACGACATCCAGCTGAAAATCGTCGAAGCGATCAAGAAAGACCTCGACATGCCTGACCTCAAGGTCAAGTACAACCTGGTCACCTCCCAGACCCGTATCCCGCTGGTGCAGAACGGCACCGTGGACGTCGAGTGCGGCTCCACCACCAACAACGTCGAGCGCCAGCAACAGGTCGACTTCTCGGTGGGCATCTTCGAGATCGGTACCCGCCTGCTGTCCAAGAAGGACTCGTCCTACAAGGACTTCGCCGACCTGAAGGGCAAGAACGTGGTGACCACCGCCGGCACCACGTCCGAGCGCATCCTCAAGTCGATGAACGCCGACAAGCAGATGGGCATGAACGTGATCTCCGCCAAGGACCACGGTGAATCCTTCCAGATGCTGGAATCGGGCCGCGCCGTTGCCTTCATGATGGACGACGCATTGCTGGCCGGTGAAATGGCCAAGGCCAAGAAGCCTACCGACTGGGCCGTGACCGGTACTCCGCAGTCCTACGAGATCTACGGCTGCATGGTCCGCAAGGGCGATGCCCCGTTCAAGAAAGCCGTGGATGACGCCATCGTCGCCACCTACAAATCGGGCGAAATCAACAAGATCTACGACAAGTGGTTCCAATCGCCGATCCCGCCAAAAGGCCTGAACCTGATGTTCCCGATGAGCGACGAGCTCAAGGCCCTGATCGCCAACCCGACCGACAAAGCGGCTGACGACAAAAAGTCCTGATTCCTGACTAACCTTATCTCCTGAAGGGGCCCGGCCTCTTCAGGAGCCTGTCACTACCTGCTGGCATTTTTTGGAAACACTCGAACCGGTGGTTGTCGAGCCGATCGCGTGTGCCTGACGGTCAACGTCAGGCGGGAACGGACGTCCCCAGGCGGGTGCTTGTACATCGAACGATCTGAGGGGTAACCCTAATGAATTACAACTGGGACTGGGGCGTGTTCTTCAAGTCCACCGGCGTGGGCAGCGAGACCTATCTCGACTGGTTCATCTCCGGTCTGGGCTGGACCATCGCCATTGCCGTGGTGGCCTGGATCATCGCGCTGCTGCTGGGCTCGATCCTGGGTGTCATGCGCACTGTGCCGAACCGCCTGGTATCGGGCATCGCCACGGTCTACGTGGAGATCTTCCGCAACGTGCCGCTGCTGGTGCAGCTGTTCATCTGGTACTTCCTGGTACCGGACCTGCTGCCGGAAAACATTCAGGAGTGGTACAAGCAGGACCTCAACCCGACCACCTCGGCCTACCTGAGCGTGGTGGTGTGCCTGGGCCTGTTCACCGCTGCGCGGGTCTGCGAACAGGTACGCACCGGTATCCAGGCCCTGCCCCGTGGCCAGGAATCCGCCGCACGCGCCATGGGCTTCTCGCTGCCGCAGATCTACTGGAACGTGCTGCTGCCCCAGGCCTACCGGATCATCATTCCGCCGCTCACCTCGGAATTCCTCAACGTCTTCAAGAACTCCTCCGTGGCCTCGCTGATCGGCCTGATGGAGTTGCTGGCCCAGACCAAGCAGACCGCCGAGTTCTCGGCCAACCTGTTCGAAGCCTTCACCCTGGCCACCCTGATCTACTTCACGCTGAACATGAGCCTGATGCTGCTGATGCGCCTGGTAGAGAAAAAAGTGTCGGTCCCCGGCCTGATCTCCGTGGGGGGTAAATAATGGAATTCGACTTCTCGGGCATCATCCCGGCCATTCCCGGCCTGTGGAACGGCATGCTGATGACCCTCAAGCTGATGGTCATGGGCGTGGTCGGCGGGATCATCCTCGGCACCTTGCTGGCCTTGATGCGCTTGTCTCACAACAAGCTGCTGTCGAACCTGGCGGGCGCCTACGTCAACTACTTCCGCTCGATTCCGCTGCTGCTGGTGATCACCTGGTTCTACCTGGCGGTGCCATTCGTGCTGCGCTGGATCACCGGCGAAGACACCCCGATCGGCGCATTCACCTCGTGCATCGTGGCCTTCATGATGTTCGAAGCGGCGTACTTCTGCGAAATCGTCCGCGCCGGCGTGCAGTCCATTCCCAAGGGCCAGATGGGCGCCGCCCAGGCGCTGGGCATGAGCTACAGCCAGACCATGCGCCTGATCATCCTGCCCCAGGCGTTCCGCAAGATGACCCCGCTGCTGCTGCAGCAAAGCATCATCCTGTTCCAGGACACCTCCCTGGTGTACACCGTGGGCCTGGTGGACTTCCTCAACGCCTCGCGTTCCAGCGGCGACATCATCGGCCGCTCCAATGAATTCCTGATCGTTGCCGGTCTGGTGTATTTCACAATCAGCTTTGCCGCCTCGCTGCTGGTCAAGCGTCTGCAAAAAAGGTTCGCCGTATGATCTCTATCAAGAACATCAACAAGTGGTATGGGGACTTCCAGGTGCTGACCGATTGCAGCACCGAGGTCAAGAAAGGTGAAGTGGTGGTGGTCTGCGGGCCGTCCGGCTCGGGCAAATCCACCCTGATCAAGTGCGTCAACGCCCTGGAGCCCTTCCAGAAGGGCGACATCGTGGTGGACGGCACCTCCATCGCCGACCCGAAGACCAACCTGCCGAAACTGCGCTCGCGAGTGGGCATGGTGTTCCAGCACTTCGAGCTGTTCCCGCACCTGACCATCACCGAGAACCTGACCATCGCGCAGATCAAGGTGCTGGGCCGCAGCAAGGAAGAAGCCACCAAGAAGGGCCTGCAACTGCTGGACCGGGTCGGCCTCGCCGCCCACGCCCACAAGCACCCGGGGCAACTCTCCGGTGGCCAGCAACAACGTGTGGCCATCGCCCGCGCCCTGGCCATGGACCCGATCGTCATGCTGTTCGACGAACCGACCTCGGCCCTGGACCCGGAAATGGTCAACGAAGTGCTCGACGTCATGGTCCAGCTCGCTCACGAAGGCATGACCATGATGTGCGTGACCCACGAAATGGGCTTCGCCCGCAAAGTGGCGAACCGGGTGATCTTCATGGACAAGGGCCAGATCATCGAGGACTGCCAGAAGGAAGAGTTCTTCGGCGATATCAGCGCCCGTTCCGAACGCGCCCAGCATTTCCTCGAGAAAATCCTGCAGCACTAAAACCCGCGTTCCTGTAGGCGCCGGCTGGCCTGCGATGGGACGGCATCTGACTCCCCTATCGTCAGCGCCGCCCTTATCGCCGGCCAACCGGCTCCTACAGACACTGCGCAGTGGTTGACCCAAGGCATCTGTGATGAAATGCGACCCCACTCTCTATCGCGCCGCACCGCCATCACTTGCCGTGAAACCCCGTCTGATCCGTCATCTGTTCCTGCCGCCCCTGGTCATCCTGCTGATGATCGGCCTGGGTTATGCCGGCTTCTGGATCAGCGAGCACAACGGCATCCGCACCCTCAGTGAAAATGGCCAACGCCAGCTGGAGCTGCACGCCCGCGCCGTGGAAAGCGAGATCAGCAAATACACCTACCTGCCCAGCCTGCTGGAACTGGAATCCAGTGTTTCCCAGCTGCTGGGCGATCCCTCGCCGGAACACCGGCAGACCGTCAACCAATACCTCGAAGGCCTGAACCGCCGCAGCCGCAGCCGGGCCATCTATGTCATGGACACCACCGGCCGGGTACTGGCCACCAGCAACTGGCGCGACGTCGACAGCTACCTGGGTGAAGACCTTTCGTTCCGCGCCTATTACCAGAACGCCGTGCGCGGGCAACCCGGGCGCTTCTACGGCATCGGCAGCACCAACGGCGAACCCGGCTACTACCTGGCCCACGGCCTGGAAGAGCAAGGCAAGATCATCGGCGTGGCGGTGGTCAAGGTACGCCTGGAAGCCCTGGAGGAACGCTGGCAGCGAGCCCGCCTGGAAGCCTTCGTCAGCGACGAGAACGGCATCATCATCCTCTCCAGCGATCCGGCCCGCCGGCTCAAGTCGGTCCGGCCCCTGAGCGAGGACACCAAGGAGCGCCTGGCCCGCAGCCTGCAGTACTACTGGTTCCCCCTCAACGAACTGGAACCCCTGGCCCGCGAGCGCCTGGCCGAAGGCGTGGAGAAGCTGACCTTCCCGGCCAACACCGAACTGGTGTCCGACGACAAGGCCATCAGCTACCTGTCGCAGACTCGCCCCCTGAGCGACACACCATGGAGCTTCACCCTGCTCACCCCCCTCCAGGACCTGCGCCGCGAAGCCATCAACCAGGGCATCCTGGTGGCCGTGGCCTTTGCCCTGGTGGCCTTCCTGCTGATTGCCTGGAACGAGCGGCGCAAGGTCATCGCCACCCGCCTGGCCGCCCGGGAGGCGCTGCAGGAAGCCAACAGTCAACTGGAGCGGCGGATCACCGAGCGCACCGCCGACCTGCGAGCCAGCAACGAACGCCTCAAGAGCCAGATCCGCGAACGCCGCCAGGCCGAGGAAACCCTGCGCCGGGCCCAGGATGAGCTGGTCCAGGCCGGCAAGCTGGCAGCCATCGGGCAGATGTCCACCAGCATCGCCCATGAGCTGAACCAGCCCCTGGCGGCCCTGCGCACCCTGTCCGGCAATACCGTGCGCTTTCTCGAGCGCGGGGCCCTGGACACCGCCAGTGCCAACCTCAAGACCATCAACGAACTGATCGACCGCATGGGCCGCATCACCGCCAGCCTGCGCTCCTTCGCCCGCCGCGGCGACGACCAGGGCCAGGCCAGCCTGACCAAGGCAGTGGACGCCGCCCTGCAGATCCTCAACGCCCGCATCGAGCCGCTGCCCCTGCAAGTGCACCGGGACTTCACCGAGCAGGTCCTGCAGATCGACCAGACCCGCCTGGAGCAGATCCTGGTCAACCTGATGGGCAATGCCCTGGATGCCATGCAGGCGCAAGCGGCGCCGGAACTCTGGCTCGAAGGCGAACCCGGCGACGGCAAGTACCGCCTGCGGGTACGCGACAACGGCCACGGCATCGACCTTGAAGCACGCAAGCATCTGTTCGAACCCTTCTTCACCACCAAACCCGGCGAGCAGGGCCTGGGCCTGGGCCTGACCCTGTCTGCCAGCCTCGCCGCCGCCACCGGCGGCAGCCTGGGGGTGGAACACCCGACAAGCGGCGGCACCGCCTTTGTCCTCAGCTTGCCCCTGGCAAGCCCTATTCAAGCCGAGCCGATATGAACAACGAGCTGACCGTGCTGATCGTCGAAGACGACCCCCATGTCCTGCTGGGTTGCCAGCAGGCCCTGGCCCTGGAAGACATTCCCTGCATCGGCGTGGGCAGCGCCGAAGAAGCCCTGGCCCAGGTCGGGGAAAACTTTCCCGGCATCGTGGTCAGCGATATCCGCCTGCCAGGCATCGACGGCCTGGAACTGCTGACCCAGCTCAAGGCCCGGGATCGCAGCCTGCCGGTGGTGCTGATCACCGGCCACGGCGACATCTCCATGGCCGTGGGAGCGATGCAGAAAGGCGCCTACGACTTCATGGAAAAACCCTTCTCCCCCGAGCGCCTGGTGGACGTGGCCCGCCGCGCCCTGGAACAACGGGGCCTGGCCCGGGAAGTGACCTCCCTGCGCCGCCAACTGGCCGAGCGCAACTCCCTGGAGGGGCGGATCATCGGCCGCTCACCGGCGATGCAGAACCTGCGGGAGCTGATCGCCAACGTCGCCGATACCTCGGCCAACGTGCTGATCGAAGGCGAGACCGGCACCGGCAAGGAACTGGTCGCCCGCTGCCTGCATGACTTCAGCCGCCGTCACCAGCAACAGTTCGTCGCCCTGAACTGCGGCGGCCTGCCGGAAAACCTGTTCGAAAGCGAAATCTTCGGCCATGAGGCCAATGCCTTCACCGGCGCCGGCAAACGCCGCATCGGCAAGATCGAGCACGCCCACCAGGGCACGCTGTTCCTCGATGAAGTGGAAAGCATGCCGATCAACCTGCAGATCAAGCTGCTGCGGGTATTGCAGGAACGAACCCTGGAACGCCTGGGCTCGAACCAGAGCGTGGCCGTGGACTGCCGGGTGATTGCCGCCACCAAGTCCGACCTGGACGAACTGAGCCGGGCCAAGGCGTTTCGCAGTGACCTGTACTACCGCCTCAACGTGGTGACCCTGGAGTTGCCGCCCCTGCGCGAGCGGCGCGAGGACATCCTGCAACTGTTCGAACACTTCCTGCAGCAATCGTCCCTGCGTTTCGACCGTACTGCGCCGGAGCTGGACAACCAGACCCTGTCGACCCTGATGAGCCACGACTGGCCCGGCAACGTGCGCGAGTTGCGCAATGTCGCCGAGCGTTTCGCCCTGGGCCTGCCAGCGTTCAAGAAGCCCGGCAGCAGCAGCGCCCAGGGCCTGGCCTTTGCCGAAGCGGTGGAAGCCTTCGAACGCAACTTGTTGATCGACGCCTTGCAGCGCAGCGGTGGCAACCTGACCCAGGCCAGCCAGGAGCTGGGCATGGCCAAGACCACCCTGTTCGACAAGGTCAAGAAATACGGCCTGAGCCACTAACCCAAGGCGCGAAAAACCATGGATCTATTGTTGAAGGCCGCCCTGGGCGCGGCAGTGGTGGTGATCCTCGCGGCACTGGCCAAGACCCGCAACTACTACATTGCCGGGCTGGTGCCGCTGTTCCCCACCTTCGCCCTGATCGCCCACTACATCGTCGGCAAGGGCCGCTCCCTCGATGACCTGAAGACCACCATCCTGTTCGGCATGTGGTCGATCATTCCCTACTTCGTCTACCTGGCGACCCTCTATGTGATGGTCGACCGCCTGCGCCTGGAAGCCTCCCTGGCGGTGGCGGCCGTGGCCTGGTTGATAGCTGCCAGCATTCTGGTCAGCGTCTGGGTGCGCCTCCACGCCTGAACCGCCCTCCACTCCCGTAGGAGCGAGCTTGCTGGCGAAGCGGCTGACACCGTTCTTCGCCGGCAAGCCGGCTCCTGCAAGCGGCGGCTGGCCCGACCCTTGCATTTACCCGGCAAAGCCCGCCCAGCCTGCGTTTGAGCTTGTTCACGCAGATTTCTGGAGGGCGCTGCCATGGGTAAAGAAGACTTTGAACATCCTTGATCTCGACCACAGCCTGACCGCCCAGGAACCGATCATCCGGCGCCTGAATAGCGGCCAGGCGCGACGCCTCGACCTGCTGGACCTGGGGCCGAAACTGCGTCTCTGGTCCACCGAACGCACCTATCGCCACTTCACCGAACGCCTGCGCCAGCGACCCCGCCACAGCGGCCAGCAGCCAGAAATCTTCTTTGTCGGCTCCGGCGACTATCACCACCTGACGCCAGCCTTCCTCAGCGATCTGCCCGAGCCGGTCAGCCTGATCCACTTCGACAATCACCCGGACTGGGTGCGCTTCGCCCCCCGTCGGCACTGCGGTTCCTGGGTCAACCGAGCGCTGAAACTGCCGAACATCCAGCGCATCGTCACCCTCGGTCCGTGCAGCGAAGACTTGCACAACCCACAACTGCGCGGCGGCAACCTCGGGGCTCTGAAGCACGGCAAGCTGCAGCTGTTTCCCTGGCAGCACGCGCCGTCCAAGGTCTGGGGCCGGGTCGGCGACGGCGCCGGGCACCAGCAGCAGGAGAACCACCTGCACTGGCGCAACCTGGCCCAACTGGACTGGCCGGCCTTCCTCGCGCAGATGATCGACAGCCTGCCCACCGAGGCGGTGTGGATCACCATCGACAAGGACGTGCTGGCCAGCGAAGACGCCGCCACCAACTGGGACCAGGGCGGCATGCGCCTGACTCACCTGCTGCTGGCCTTGCGCACCCTCGCGGCACGCAAGCGGATCCTCGGCATCGATGTCTGTGGCGAATTTGCCCAGCCGGCCTTCAGCAATGCCTTCAAGCGCTGGGAAGCCAAGTCCGACCAGCCTCCGGCCGAGCGCTGGAGCCCGGACGACCTGCTGCGCAACTCAGTAACCAATGAAGCCCTGATTTCGCTGTTCGAGGAGCTGTTCCCGTGACATTGACCGTTGTTCTGCTGGTGGCCTTTTCCATCGTCCTGGACGTGATCGGCCAACTCTGTTTCAAGCTGGGCCTGGATCGCCTGCCGGAGCTGGAAGGCGGTTTCCGCCTGAATGCCTTCTGGGGCCAGGTGTTCAACGCGCCCTTGCTGTGGTGCGGCATCGGCGCCTATGTGATCGAGTTTTTCGTCTGGCTCGAAGCCCTGTCCCGAGCGCCGCTGAGCCTGCTGTTTCCGGCAGCGGCCCTGGCCTACTGCGGTGTGGTGCTGGCGGGCAAGGTGGTGCTCGGGGAGACCGTCAGCCGCCGGCGCTGGCTGGGCACCCTGGTGATCACCGCCGGGGTGATGCTGGTTTGCGTGGCCAGTACCTGATCCTTATTCAACGAATAGAAGGAAGCGTTTCATGAGTTCCAATACCTCCCATGGCTGGTTGCACGAGCGTCTGGGCACCATCGTGCTCTGGGCCTTGCTGATCGGCTTCGAGAGCGCCGGCCAGATCGCCACCAAAGTCGGCGGCGACCAGTTGGGCCAGATGGATTTCAACCTGCAATGGCTGGCGGCGGTAGCGGTCAATCCGGGCGTACTGCTGGCGATTGCCTGCTACATCGGCGCGTTTTTCGTGTGGATGCTGATCCTGCGCCGCAGCAGCCTGTCCCTGGCCTTCCCTTTGAGCTCCCTGGTGTTCGTGGTGGTGCTGCTGGGCTCCTGGCTGGGCCTGGGCGAGCAGATCAGCCTGCTGCACTGGGTCGGGGTCTTGGTGATCATCGGCGGGATTGCCCTCCTGGCGGAGGGAGAAGAGGCCTGAGGGCCTCTTTCGCTGGCAAGCCAGCTCCTACAGCGATTGAGGTTGCGTTGGGGGCTGTGTAGGAGCCGGCTTGCCGGCGAAGTCGATCTTGCGGGCCTCTTCGCTGGCAAGCCAGCTCCTACAGCGATTGGGGTTGCGTCGGGGGCTGTGTAGGAGCCGGCTTGCCGGCGAAGGCGATCTTGCGGGCCTCTTTCGCTGGCAAGCCAGCTCCTACGGCGATTGGGGTTGCGTCGAGGGCTGTGTGGGAGCCGGCTTGCCGGCGAAGGCGATCTTGCGGGCCTCTTCGCTGGCAAGCCAGCTCCTACAGCGATTGGGGTTGCGTTGGGGCCGTGTAGGAGCCGGCTTGCCGGCGAAGGCGATCTTGCGGGCCCCTTCGCTGGCAAGCCAGCTCCTACAGTGATTGGGTTTGGGTCAGGGCCGTGTAGACGCCGGGGCGGCCATCAGGCCTTGCGCCGGGACACCAGGAAGCCCAGGCCGTGGGACACGGATATCACTTTCACTCCCGCCGCCCGCTGCTGTTCGCGTATCTCGCGATGGAAGGCCTTGACCTTGGTCCAGTGCATCTTCGGCCGGTAGTGATGCTCGGCGTGGTAGCCGTTGTTCATCCAGAGCAGGTTGTACAGCGGGCTGTAGGAACTCACGCCCCAGGCAATCGGCAGGTCGGGGTTGCCCCCCAGGTGTTCGTAATAGCCATTGAGCGACGACAGCGACTGCCCCAGGTACCAGAACGGCAGCAGCACCAGCACCGCGTGCCAGTCGACCCAGGCCAGCGCCAGATAGAAGGCTATCGTCACGGCAATTTCCACCTTTACCCAGCGCGCGTCATCCGCTCGCTTGCGTTGCATTTCCTGATAGATCTCCTTGGGATCGTCGCGAAAAAAGCTCAGGAAGGTGTAGGCCCAGGGGTTGTCCGGCTGGCCATCCTTGCCATGCAGGTAGATCGACAGCGGGTCGATGGTCTTGCCCTGGGCATCGGGCAAGTCGGAATTGCCCCGGTGATGGCGATTGTGGATATCGCGATACAGGGTCTGGGAAAAACCGATGGTCACCGACAGCAGCAGGTCAAAGGCCCGGTTCATCCACGACGGGGTGAAGTAGGGATTGTGGATCTGGTTGTGGGAAATGCTGTTGATGCTCCACGACAGGCTGACCGCGTAGAGCAGCGCGGCCGGGAGGATGACCCACCAGGACAGGGCATGGAAATCCAGCACCAGCCACAGGACAAAGGCGAAATGCGCCAGGGCCATGACAATCGGAATCAGGTCCCAGAGGGAATAGGAGAGCAAACGATAGGCGGGGCGAGCCATGAAGAACTTCCTGAGAAATTGAATTCATGGCGGCTATTGCAAAGGCCAGACCAGCTTTTATCGCCCTGGCCGCGTTCCAGGCCACCGAGATCATCTGCAGGCCTTGGTGTACAAGGCTGCAGCCTGTTTCAGATCAGAATTTGTAGCTGATGGCGGTCTGTACCTGGCCCTGATTGACGTCGCCCTTGTCCCGGACAATGGTGCTGTCCGCCGCCGAGTTGGTCAGGCGGATCCAGCTGGCGCTGGCCATCAGCGACCAGTTGTCCCCCAGGGGAAACTGGAAGTTCTGGGTCAGGGTGACGTTCTGCAAGCCGCCGCCGGCGTTGTATGAGCCGATGCCGGACGCCCGGGACTCTTGGTCACTGACGCCAAAGAAGGTCTGGGTCTGGCGGGCATCGGCAAAGTGCAGGGTCAGGTTGTTGCTGCCGATGATGCCCATGCCCAGTGGATAGCCGATCTCCCCGCCCAGCTTGCCCAGCAGGCCGCCCTGGCCGCCGCCCCCGCCCACCGCCTGGCCCACGGCAGCGAACAGGCGCCAGAAGTCGTCCGGCGCGTACTGCACAAAACCGCCGACATCGGCCATGTCCGGCACGTCCCGCAGCCCGCGCAGCGAGCCATCGGCATTGCGCCCCTGCAGGTAATTGACATAGGGGCCGATGCTCAACCCGTTGCTCTTGAAGGCATCCCAGGTCAGCCCATCATCAGTGCTCAGACTGACATCGCCCCAGTCCAGGTCCAGATAGGGCAAGGGAGCCGTGTCGTAGCGGCTGCCGCTGGGATCGTGGGGCTGATAGCCCAGTCCCAGGCCCAGTTCGCCGCTGATTGCGGAATCGGCGGCAGCACCGCAGGTAGCGCTCAGCGACAACAGGCCGAGCAACAAGGCGGGGAGAGAAAGCCGGGGCATGAATGAGTTTCCTTATCTGAACATGCGCGCATCAATCACCAGAGCCACCCATGGGCGCAAGCACTGATGTTGTTTGTAGGGACCTACAAAAATTGTAGCAAGAACGCTACAAATCGCCCCGCTCCCTCGCCAAAGCCCCAGCCCTGCTGGGTTAGCGCTACTTGGCACAGTCCCTGCTGTACCCCTGCCGCAAGCGCAAAGAGCGCTCTTATTCAACAGGTACCAGCAGATGATGCACTGGCATATCGTATGTGACTTCGACGGGACCATCTCCCGCGCCGACGTGATCGATAACGTTCTCCAACGCTTTGCCGACCCGAGCTGGGAAGGCATCGAGCAGGAGTGGCTGGACGGTCACATCGGCTCCCGAGAATGCCTCAGCCGCCAACTGGCCCTGGTCAAGGCTTCACCTGCCGAACTGCTCGGCTACTTCGACAGCGTCGAAATCGACCCCGACTTCCCCGACTTCGTCGATCACGTGATCGGGCTCGGGGCTTCCATCGAGGTGGTCAGCGACGGCATCGAACAAGGCATCGCCCGCATCCTGGCACGCAACTACGTGACCCTGCTGCCGATCCTCGCCAACCGCCTGCGCCAGGTCGACCACAACAGCTGGCGCATCGATTTCCCCTACGCCAGCGACGCCTGCCGCGCCGCCTCCGGCAACTGCAAATGCAAATCCACCCCGCGCGGCAAGCGCGTGCTGGTGATTGGCGACGGCCAGTCGGACATGTGCGTGGCCTCCACCGCCGACTTCGTCTTCGCCAAGGATCGCCTGGCCGACTACTGCCAGCGCAACAACATTCCCCATGCGCGGTTCGACTCCTTCGCCGAACTGCCGGCGCTGCTGGCCAAACTGCCGAACAGCGCCGCCAACGCCACCAACTTCTCTCTTGAAACCCAGGAACTCTTCCACCATGTCTGATATCCGCATCGCTACCGCAGAAGACCAGATCCTTCTGGATAAAGAAGCCAAGTACTGCTCCTACGGCGATACCGTTCACTACATCGAACCCCCGCGCATTTTCAGCCGCTGCGAAGGCTCCTACGTCTGGGACACCAGCAACCAGGCCTACCTCGACCTGCAGATGTGGTACTCGGCGGTGAACTTCGGCTACGCCAACCCGCGCCTGAACAACGCCCTGAAACAACAGATCGACACCCTGCCGCAGATCGCCAGCCAGTACCTGCACAAAGGCAAGATCGAGCTCTCGGAAATGATCGCGGTCGATGCCAAGAAGAAGTTCGGCCTCGACGGTCGCGTGCACTTCAACGTCGGCGGTTCGCAGTCGGTGGAAGACTCGCTGAAAGTGGTGCGCAACGCCACCAACGGCAAGAGCCTGATGTTCGCCTTCGAGGGCGGCTACCACGGCCGTACCCTGGGTGCTTCGTCGATCACCTCCAGCTACCGCTACCGTCGCCGCTACGGCCATTTCGGCGAGCGTGCGCAATTCATCCCGTTCCCTTACCACTTCCGCGGCCCTAAAGGCATGACCAAGGAAGAGTACGGCAGCCACTGCGTGCAGCAGTTCGCCCGCCTGTTCGAGACCGAATACAACGGCGTCTGGGACCCGAAAGTCGGCCAGAGCGAATACGCCGCCTTCTACGTCGAGCCGATCCAGGGCACCGGCGGCTACGTGATCCCGCCGATGAACTTCTACAGCGAGCTCAAGCACGTGCTGGACCAGCACGGCATCCTCATGGTGGTGGACGAAATCCAGATGGGCTTCTACCGCACCGGCAAGCTGTGGTCGATCGAGCACTTCGACGTCAAGCCGGACGTGATCGTGTTCGGCAAGGCGCTGACCAACGGCCTCAACCCGCTGGGCGGCATCTGGGCCCGTGAAGAGCTGATCAACCCGGGCGTGTTCCCGCCAGGCTCGACCCACTCCACCTTCGCCTCCAACCCGCTGGGCACCGCCGTGGGCCTGGAAATGTTCAAGATGACCAGCGAGATCGACTACGGCGCGATGGTCATGGAAAAGGGCAAGTACTTCCTCGAAGGCCTCAAGGACCTGCAGAAGCGCTACCCGATCATCGGCGACGTCGACGGCCTGGGCCTGGCCCTGCGCTGCGAAATCTGCACCACCGACGGCTTCACCCCGGACAAGGCGACCCTGGACTACATGGTCGAGGAAGGCATGAAGGGCGACATCGAAATCAACGGCCAGCGTCTGGGTCTGATCCTCGATGTGGGCGGCTACTACAAGAACGTCATCACCCTGGCCCCGTCGCTGGAAATCAGCTACGCGGAAATCGATCTGGGCATCGCGCTGCTGGACCGCCTGCTGGATCGGGCCATGAAGCGATGAACAAGGCTGAGATCGATCTGGGCGAAGGCAGCGCCGGCTTCGTTCTCGGCTCGGGTCCGGTCGGGGTCTTGTTGATCCACGGCCTGACCGGCACCCCGACGGAACTCCGTCGGGTGGCCCAGGGCCTGGCCAAGGACGGTACGTGCACGGTGTACGTACCGACCCTGCCCGGGCACTGCGGGGACAACAGCGACCTGCAGGCCACCGGCTGGCAGGACTGGTACCAGGGCGTGCGCAAGACCTTTGTCGGCGTACGGCAGCGTCACGAGCAGGTGTTCGTCGGCGGCCTGTCCATGGGCGCAGTGATGTCCATGTACCTGGCGTCCGAGCACCCGGGACAGATCAGCGGCCTGCTGATGTACTCCACGACCTTGAAGTACGACGGCTGGAGCATCAACAAGCTGGCCTTCCTCACCCCGTTGCTGATGAAGATTCCATTCGGCGTGCACATCTGCCGCTTCGAGGAGAAACCGCCCTACGGCATCAAGAACGAGCGCCTGCGGGCCATCGTCGAGAAGCAGATGAAGGCCGGCGAAAGCAGCAATGCCGGGCTCCTGACCATGGAGGGCGTGACGGTGCGCGAGTTGCACCGGATGAACGCCGTGGTCAAGAAGCGCATGCCGTCGATCACGACCCCAGCCCTGGTGCTGCACGCCAGCGAGGACGACATCACCAGTACCTGGAATGCCGATTACGTCGAGCGCAAGCTCGGCGGGCCGGTGGTCAAGATTCTCCTGGACAACTGCTATCACATGATCACCGTGGACCTGCAGTACCAGCGCGTGATCGAGTTGAGCGCGGATTTCATCCAGCAGCAAGTGGTCAGGCCCGCCATGCGCGAAGACTACCGACAGCTGGCCTAGCTTAAGGACGAGACGTGATTACCGCCCAAGCCTTTTCAACCATCCAGGCCATCGACCGCGGTGCCTGGAATGACTGTTTTCCAGATGCCCTGGAGGATTGGGACTACTACCTGGCCGTGGAAAAAGCCGCCATCGCCGACTTCCAGTGGCGCTACCTGGCGGTCTTCGAAGGCTCGACCCTGGTGGCCGTGGCTCCGGCCTTCACCACCCAGTACCGGCTCGACACCACGGTCTCGGGCCTGGCCAAGCGCTTTACCGAACGCCTGGAGCGGCACTGGCCCGGCGTTCTGCAACTGCGCCTGTACGCCATCGGATCCCCGGTGGCCGAACAGTGCAACGCCGGCACCGCCAGCCATGTACCCGAAGAACGTCGCCAGGCCTTGCTGGATCAGTTGCTGCAACTGGCCCGGCGCGACGCCGACGACTTCGGCATTGGCCTGATGGCGGTCAAGGATGCCCCCAGCAATGACTTGCAGTGGGCGGCCAGTTGCCTGGCCGCCGGCCTGCAAGCCATGCCGAGCCTGCCCAGTGCCCTGTTGCCGGTGCCTTTTGCCTCGATCGACGCCTACCTCGGCACCCTGGGCAAATCCACCCGCAAGGACCTGCGGCGCAAGCTGCGCGCACCGGCCCCCCGCATTGAATGGCGCCACCAGATCGACGACGTCCTGCCGGACATCATGCGTCTGTACGAGGCCACGCTGAACCGCAGCGACCTGCAGTTCGAACGCCTGCCGGCGGACTATTTCACCGGCATCCTCGAACAGTTGGGCGAACGCGCCGCCTGCGTCCTGTACTGGGTCGGCGGGCAGTTGGTGGCGTTCAACCTGATCCTCATCGACCAGCATCGGCTGATCGACAAATTCTTCGCCCACGACCTCAATGTCAGTCGTGAGCACAACCTGTATTTTCGCAGTTGGCTGGCCAACGTCGACTACTGTATTCAGCAGCGAATCCCGCTGTATGAATGCGGCCAGGCGGGCTATGCCAGCAAACTGCGCCTGGGCTGTCGTTTCACCGGTAACATGTTGTTTTTCCGGCATCGCAATCGCTTGCTCAATGCCTTGCTCAAGGTAATAAAACGCTTTGTCCGCCCGGATCGCTCCGACCCCGCCATGGCTGCTGCAATAAGCGAAAGTACATGACCAGAAAAGATCGTCGTCCTCCCCGCCCTTTCGCCATCTCCCGCTGGAGCCTGCAACGCAAGCTGGTGCTGGCGTTCTGGCTGGTCAGCGTGATTCCCACCATGATCGCCGCCGAGCTGGCGGCCACGACCCTGTCGGAAATATTCGACAGCAACGTGCGCATCTGGCTGCAGGAGTCCACCAAGATCGTCGAGGACGAGATCACCGAGATCCTCCATGACAACGCCAGGATCGCTAAGCTGTTCCTGCGTTACACCCGCCCGCCCACGGATCGCAGCGCAGCCAAGCACGACAAGCTCACCGCGGACATCGCCGACTCCATGGGCATCGATGTGGTAGCGCTGATCCGCAAGAACGATCACAAGGTGATGTTCACCACCGTCGCCGATGATGTGGTGGGACAGATCAGCACCGCCTCCAATGCGGTGCTGCAGACCCTCCAGGTCGGCGGCGTGGCCACCGGCGCGGTGGTCTCGACCTTCCAGACCAGCCTCGATGGAGTCGACTACCAACTGCTGATCGCCACCTACCTGGACGCCAGCTTCCTCACCAGCGTGGCCGACGTGCATTCCCTGGACCTGCGCCTGTACCTGGCCAAGGCCGATGACTTCTCGGAGATCTTCGCCACCCAGCGCTTCGAGGACCACCCGCCCAAGGTGCCGCACAAGATTGAAGACATCCTGCGCGCCACCCGCCAGCCCACCGAGCAGTTCACCAGCCGCTACAGCGGCCTGTACCGGCCGATCTTCAATGACAGCGGCGACCTGGTGGGGGTGATTTTCAGTGGCCTGCTGCGCCATAGCAGCCTGGTGGGCCTGGTCAACCAGAGCAACCTGTTCATCCTGATTTTCCTCCTCAGCTCGGCAGCCTCGCTGTGCGTCGGCTGGCTGGTGTCGCAACGCCTGACCCGACCATTGCGGGGCCTGTCCAAGGGCGTGCAGGCGGTGATCGCCGGCGACTACCGGCAACGGGTGCCGGTAATCGGCGGCGATGAGCTGGCGGAGCTGAGCAGCACCTTCAACCACATGACCGAACGCCTGGGAGAACTGCAGCACCTGGAAGCGCAATTGCGCCGCCGCGACCGCCTGCATGCCCTGGGGGAAGTGGCCATGGGCCTGGCCCACGAGATCCGCAACCCGCTGGGCATCATCAAGACCGCGACCCAACTGCTGCACCGCCGGGCCAACCTGCCGGAAAACGACAAGCGCCACCTGGAATACGTGATCAGCGAGGTCAGCCGGATCAATGACCTGATCACCGAATTCCTCGACTTCGCCAAACCCAGCGCGCCGATTCGCTCCACGCAGGCGGCGCGGCCACTGGTGGAGGAACTGCTGGGTTTCTGCACTCCGGAGCTGGCTACCCACAACATCGACGCGCAGATCGACGACCAGGCGCCGGGAGCCACCATCCACGCCGATGCCCGCCAGCTCAAGCAGGCCTGCCTGAACCTGATCCTCAACGCCATCGACGCCATGCCCGACGGCGGCCGCCTGACCCTGGGCATCGCCCAGCAGGAAGATGAAACCATCATCAGTGTCAGCGACACCGGCCAGGGCATCGAAGCGGACATGCTGGAGCGCATCTTCACCCCCTTCGTCACCACCAAGGCCTCGGGCACCGGCCTGGGATTGGCTAAAGTCTTCTCGATCATGGAAAGCCATGACGGCCATATAGAATGTGTCAGCGAAAAAGATGCTGGCGCCACCTTCAGCCTGTACATTCCGGCCAACGGTGAAGAGGACGACGAAGACGAGGACAGTGATGACGCATAACCTGCTGGTGGTCGATGATGAACCGAAACTCTGCGACCTGCTGTCCTCGGCCTTGAGCCAGAACGGCGTCCAGGTGTTCACCGCAAGCAATGGCCTGCACGCCCTCAAGGTGCTGGAGCAGGAGGACATCGACCTGGTGATCAGCGACTGGCGCATGCCCGGCATGGACGGCCCGCAGTTGCTGGGGGAAATCAAGCAGCGCTACCCGCAGTTGCCAGTGATCGTGATGACCGCCTACAGCACGGTGAAGAACGCCGTGCAGTCCATGCGCAATGGCGCCTACGACTACATCGCCAAGCCCTTCGACATCGACGAGCTGGACATCACCGTCAGCAAGGCCCTGCAGTTTCGCGACATCCTCAAAGACAATCAGCGCATGCGCGCCGAGCTCGACGAGCATCAGCAGTTCGACAGCCTGGTAGGCGACAGCCCGGCCTTCCGCCGGGTGCTGCAAGCGGTGGATTCGGTGCGCGAAAGCAACGCCACCATCCTCTTGACCGGAGAAAGCGGCACCGGCAAGGAGATGGTCGCCCGCGCCATCCACAAGCACGGCAATCGCGCCGACAAGCCGTTTGTCGCGGTCAATTGCGCAGCGATCCCCGAAGGCTTGCTGGAAAGCGAGATGTTCGGCCACCGCAAGGGCGCCTTCACCGGCGCCGTGGCAGACCGGGTCGGGCGTTTCCAGCAGGCCGACAAGGGCACTCTGTTTCTCGATGAAGTGGGCGACATGCCCCTGGCCCTGCAGGCGAAGATTCTCCGCGCCCTGCAAGAGCGAGTGATCGAGCCGGTAGGCGACCCACGTGAGCGCAAGGTCGATGTGCGAGTGATCGCCGCGACCAACAAGAACCTGTTGGAAGCGGTGGCCAACAAGGAGTTTCGCGAGGACCTGTATTACCGCCTCAACGTCTTTCCCATCCCCCTGCCAGCGCTGCGCGAGCGGGTCGAGGACATCCCCCCGCTGGCCCGACACTTCGCCCACAGCCTGGGCGCCACCGCCGGCAAGCGCATCACCGGGTTCAGCGCGCAAGCCTTGCAGGCCATGGCCAACTACACCTGGCCGGGCAATATCCGCGAACTGCAGAACTGCGTGGAACGGGCCACCATCGTTGCCTCGGGCCAGGTCATCGAAGAGAGCGACCTGCCAGGCTACCTGTTCGACAGCCAGCCCCAGGGCGCGCTACACGGCGCCGCCATCAGCGTTGGTCCGCAAGTGCCCAGCGACCTGGACTCGGCCCTGGCCGAAGTGGAAAAAGCCTACATCCTCGCCGCGCTGCATCAGAGCAACGGCGTGCAGGCCGCAGCAGCGCAGATGATCGGGATTTCCGAGCGCAGCTTCTGGTATCGCTTGAAGAAGCTGGGCATTCAGGTGGACAAGATTGTCCGCTGACGCGGACAGCTGCGAGCTGCAAGCGAAAATCTAGCCGCTTGAGGCTTGCCGCTCAGAGCAAGCGCCCCACTTCCAGCGGTTCGATCTGCACCCAGTGGGAGGTGTCTTCGCGATGGGTTTGCAGGTACGGCAGTACCGCGGCCAGCAACGGTGCCTTGAAGGCTTCCTGGAAACGATGGGCCAGGCCCGGAATCAGCTTCAGCTGGCTGCCCTGGATCTGCGCCGCCAGGTGCACCCCGTGCATCACCGGCAGCAGCGGATCGGCGGTGCCATGCACCACCAGGGTCGGCACCCGCAGTTGCTTGAGCAGGGCCACCCGGCTGGGCTCAGCGAGAATCGCCATGATCTGCCGCTTGACCCCCTCCGGATTGAACGCCCGGTCATAGGACTGCGCAGCCTGCTGGAGCAGGACCTTGCGATCATCGGCCACCTTCGGACTGCCGAGGGCTGCCAGCAGGTCGGCCTGCTGTTCCAGGGCGGCTTCGCGGTTCGGCGCATTGCGCCGGGAAAGCAGTTGTACCAGCGCGGCATTCGGCGCCGGCAGGCCTTCGGCACCGGAGCTGGTCATGATCAGCGCCAGGCTCTCCACTCGCTGTGGCGCCATGGCTGCCAGGTGCTGGGCGATCATCCCGCCCATGCTCGCCCCGAGCACGTGAAACTGCTCGATATGCAGCGCGTCCATCAGGCCCAGCGCGTCATCGGCCATGTCCGTCAAGGTGTAGGGCGCAGCCACTGGCAGGCCGAGCTTGTAACGCAGCACTTCGAAAGTCAGGTTGGCGCTGGCCGGCGCCTGGCGCCAGGTGGACAGGCCGACATCGCGATTGTCGTAACGGATCACCCGGAACCCCTGCTGACACAGGGCCACCACCACCTCGTCCGGCCAGTGAATCAGTTGCCCGCCCAGGCCCATTACCAGCAGCAGCGCCGGGTCGGAAGTCCGACCGATGCTCTGGTAGGCCAGGCTCACCTGAGGCAGGTCGACACGTTGGGTCGGGACATTGACATCGCAGCGCGCGGCCGCAAAAGACAGCTGGCCGAGCAAAAGCCCGGCCAGCAGGACGACAGTGGAAAAAAATCTTGCCCGCATGGAAAACACCGAAACGCAGAACCCCAGTAGAGCGCGAGTCTGATGAACTTCGATGATTCGCGCTGCCACAGTTGCGTGACAGTTTGATGAAGTTTGCCCAGCGGTCGTGATCCAGTCGATCGCGCTCCCGGCCCTCAGCAGGAGATCAGTGGGGCTGGATGATCGACAGGCCGGCCAACATGAGACAAACTCAACACTTTTATGCCGATCACAAAATTCATTCATGGAGAGCCTGGTGCTAGAGATCCGTCACCTGAAGACCCTGCACGCCTTGCGCGAAGCCGACAGCCTGGTGGAAGCCGCCGAACGCCTGCACCTGACCCAGTCCGCCCTGTCTCACCAGTTCAAGGAACTCGAAGAGCGCCTGGGCATGCCCTTGTTCGTGCGCAAGACCAAGCCGGTGCGCTTCACCAGCGCCGGCCTGCGCCTGCTGCAACTGGCGGACGCGGCCCTGCCGCTGCTGCGGGGCGCCGAGCGCGACATCGCCCGGCTGGCCGGCGGCACCGCCGGGCGCCTGCACATGGCCATCGAGTGCCACAGCTGCTTTCAGTGGCTGATGCCCACCATCGACCAATTCCGTGACGCCTGGCCAGAAGTGGAGCTGGACCTGGCCTCGGGCTTCTCGTTTGCCCCCTTGCCGGCCCTGGCGCGGGGTGACCTGGACCTGGTGGTGACCTCCGATCCCCTGGAATTGGCAGGCATCACCTATGTACCGCTGTTCACCTACGAGGCGATGCTCGCGGTGGCCAACCAGCACGCCCTGGCCAACAAACCCTACATAGCCCCGGAAGACCTGCTCAGCGAAACCCTGATCACCTACCCGGTGGAACGAGACCGCCTGGACATCTTCACCCGTTTCCTCGAGCCCGCGGACATCGAGCCGGCCCAGGTGCGCACCTCGGAACTGACGGTGATGATGATGCAACTGGTAGCCAGTGGTCGTGGCGTCTGCGGCATGCCCCACTGGGCCCTGCACGAATACAGCTCGCGGGGTTATGTGAAGGCCAAGCGGCTGGGGGAAAAGGGGCTGTTCGCCACCCTGTATGCGGCAATTCGCGCCGACATGCTGGATGCGCCCTACATGCGCGACTTCCTGCTGACGGCCAAGGACACTTCATTCTCGACCCTGGACGGCGTCAGCGCGGTGCGTTGAAGCCGACACCCGGCCGCCCTATCGGCGGCCAGTGCAGGGCCTGGGCGCCGGCGACCACCGCCCCGGAGCGGGTCGAGCCTGGGGCGAATACACCCCATAGCCGTGGCGGCAACAGTCAGTTGATGGGCGATGCTGCTCAGGTTTCAACAGGCACTTCGCGCCACATGTGGATCTTGTCGAAGTAGTCCTCGCCCACCCTCACTGCCTGGGGTTCAAGACCGAACTGGACAAAGCCGCAGCGCTGGTACAGCGACAGTGCCGCGTCGTTGCCTGCGGTCACGGTCAGTTGCACCAGGCGCAGCCCTTCGCAGCGGCCGGCATGCACCAGCAATTCCTGCAGCAGTCGATAGCCCACCCCGCTGTTGCGCTGCCCGCCGGTGACGTAGAGCCCGAAGAGGGTTGCCTTGTGCCGGGCCTTTTCCCGCAGCTCGAAGGCCAGGCCGACGATGCCCAGCAGGCGCCCCTCGGAAAATGCCCCCAGCAGCAGGTCCAGTTCGCCATCCAGGCGCGAAGCCCACCAGGCCAGGGGTAGTTTTTCCCGCTCGGTGACACTGGAAGTGAACGCCTGGGGATGGCGGTCATAGGCTTCGAGCATCAAGGCCCGGTACTGCTCCACGTCGTCAGGGGTCAAGCGTTGGATCTGCATGTTCAGTCGAGGGTCTTCTGTCCGGTGATGAATGAGGCGGACTGGATCTTGCCCGCCTGCACTTCATAGATAGCCACGGTTTCCAGGGTCCCGCTGCCTTCCGCGAAGGTCCGGCTGATCAGCTCATGATCGACCACCACATTGCCCATCACGCTGCGCTGCAGCAGCCGGGCATGCAGGTTGGGCTCGCGAAAGCGTACCTGCGCTCGGGCGCCAAGTTCCTCATGGCCCTTGGCCAAGAGCGTTGCCGGGTGCTCGTATTGCCGGGCATCCGGCGCATAAGTCGCCAGCCAGGCCGACAGGTCCTTGCGGTTATAGGCCTGCAATTGCTCCTCGACCACCGCTTCGGGACTGGGAAAACCAGACATGGGATGACTCCTCGATCAATTGACTCGGCGCTGTTCGAACATCAGCCGTACAGCCAGCGCCGCCAGCACGAACCCCATGAAATAGCGCTGCACCGACAGCCAGGTGGGGTTGCTGGCGAACCAGGAAGCGATACCCGCGGCAAACAGCGCGATCAGCAGGTTGACCGAGAAGCTCACGCTGATCTGGGTCAGGCCGAGGATGATGCTCTGGGTAAACACCGAGCCGTGCTCAGGCTGGATGAACTGTGGAAACACCGAGAGGTAGAACACCGCGATCTTGGGGTTCAGCGCACTGGTGAGAAAGCCCATGGTCACCAGCTTGCGCGGCGAGTCCGCAGGCAGCTGCTGGGCCTCGAAAGGCGAGCGGGCACCCGGCTTGAGCGCTTGCCAGGCCAGCCACAACAGGTACAGGGCACCGGCCCACTTGAGCACTTCATAGGCCATGGGCACCGCCATGAACACCGCGGTCAGGCCCAGCGCAGCGGCGAACAGGTGAACGAAGAACCCCGCCACCACCCCCAGCAACGACGTCACTCCAGCCTTGCGCCCCTGGCAGATCGAACGGGAAATCAGGTAGATCATGTTCGGCCCCGGGGTCAGCACCATCAGCAAGGAAGCGGCGGCGAAGATCAGGTAGTCGTGGAGTGGGATCATGGCAGTCCTTGGCGGTGCGGGCAGTCAGGCTGGGGTGGTTGGCAAAGTGCGATAGAACGGCAAGATCAGATCCCGTGTCAACGGCGCCAGGAACAAATCACCGTCGCCGGCCGGATCGATCCAGCGCACTTCTTCGATCTCTGCCGCGGGGGTCACGGGCGTGTCGATGCGAACCAGAAATACCTCGGCTTGCACCACATGCCCCGGCTCATTGGCCGCCGGGGCGGAGAACTGCTGCAGGTAACGCGCCTGGGCCGGATCGATGCGCAGGCCCAGTTCTTCCTCCAGCTCGCGGGCCAGGGCCTGCACCGGCTGCTCGCCGGCTTCGATCTTGCCGCCCGCTTGCATGAAGGCCTGGGTGCCGCGCTTGCGCACCAGCAGGGTGTGTCCGTCGGCACCGATCAACAGCGCGGCAGCAATACGAATGATGGAAGGAACAGCAGAGCAGGACAGTGACATGGGCATCGGGCAACCTTGAAAACGAAGGCGCAAGGATCACATGTCCGGCAGTGGCACGTCATCCGTCAAAGCTCTGCTTGCTCCTGGCAGATGCCTGGGATCATGGGTTCGCTTGGCCTTTATCGGGTAGTTTGACGAACACGCTGTAGCGAGCGCCCTCCATGGTTTCGAAGGCTATCAGCTTGTCCACCAGGGGCAGGTTGAGCACCTTGCCGGCATTGAGCAGCAGCATGCCGTTGTCGGCATTCAGGTTGCGCGCCAGGATCATCCCCGCCATCAGTTCCCGGGTACCCAGGACCTTGACCGACGGATCCCCCAGGGTCACGTCGCTGAGGTACACCGAACAGACCTGGATGAAGCCTTCCACCAGTTGCGGATCGTACAGACGGCCAGCGTACTTGCGAATGAACACCAGGGCCTCGTCGCTGTTCATGTGTCGCTCAAGGACCAGCCCGCATTGCAGCTCGATGAAATCCACCGCCAGCTTGAGCAGACGCGACCCCAGGGGAATCGCCTCGCCCTTGAGGTGATCGGGAAAGCCGCTACCGTCCCAGTGTTCCTGATGATGACGGATCAGCCGCGCGGCATCCTGCACCGGCTCCAGGGTCATCAACAGCGATTCGCTCTGTGCCGGATAGGCCCGGTAGCGTTCACGCTGGTGATGATGCAGCAAGTCGGCCGGGGTGATCATCATGCTGTCGCTCCAACTCAGCTTGCCGATGTTGTGCAGTGCCGCGGCCATGGCCAGGTCGCGCTGGATCGGCGCCTCCAGCCCCTGGATCTTGCCGTAGGCGCGCACCAGCTCGATGATCCGCCGGTTGGTCTGCTTCTCCGGCGGCAAGCGCTGGTTCACCAGCAGCGAGAACAGCTCGGCTCCTGTGGCATAGCTGTGCTTGAGCTCCTCATAGGCCAGGTCAAGCATGTCGGCTGTCTGTTGCAGCTCGGCGGTACGGGCCGCCACGCGTTTTTCCAGCAGGGCGTTGAGCGTCTTGAGTTCGTTGTTCTGCTGTTGCGCCAGGCTGTCCAGGCGTCGGCGCTCACGTTCGGAATGCTGATGCTCCAGAGCCTGGCGCAAGGTCAGCAGCAGTTCCTGATCATCCCAGGGCTTGCTCAGGTAACGGTAGATTCCCCCTTCGTTGATGGCCCGGGCGATCAGCTTCGGGTCCGGATCGCCCGTCAGCAGAATGCGCGTGGTGGCAGGGTAATGCTGATGAATGCGCGCCAGCAGGCTCGGGCCGTCCATGTGCGGCAAGTGGGCGGCGCTGATCACCAGGTCCACCTCTTCGGTGGCCATGATGCGCAAGGCCTCGCTGCCGTCATGGGCGCAGTGCAGTTGATAGGGATGGGGCACGAGCAACTGGCGCAGGCGCTGCAGGATCGCGTCCTGGCCATCCACCAGCAAGACTCCGGGTTGGCGTGTGACAGTGGCAACGTTCAGCTCACCCATGAGACACCTCGGGTCAACGTCGATGAACGCGTCCTTCATTTTGTAGATGGGCAACGGCATTCCCTGTTGCCTGATTCAAGACTAGAAGAATTTCCAATCGAGATGATGGCTTTTTAATGCCATCGGTCCGCTGAAAGGGTTCCAGCGGGCCCGCAAGGCGAACGCAGCCTTGTGCCAACGTTCGCCGGCAATGGCATCACTGAGCGGCTTTGGCACTGGAGCCGAAGGATGCAAAACGCTTGTTGAAACCGGCAATGCGGCCTTCGGACTGGGTCTTGCGCTGCTGCCCGGTGTACACCGGATGGGAGGCACTGGACACGTCCAGGGCGACGTAGGGGTAGGTCTTGCCGTCGCTGTACTGCTGGGTGCGGTCGGTGTCGACGGTGGAACCGATCAGGAAGTACACATCAGCGGCGGTATCGTGGAACAGCACGGTGCGGTAGTCGGGATGGATATTGGGCTTCATGGGAACCTCCAGCGGATTGGGATGGCAACAATTGTTATACAGTAACAATAAATCTCGATTTAAACGAGAACTTATCGCAATAAGGTTATTCCCCCAAGGTCCCGGCCAGTTGCCACTCCTCGGTTTCAGGCTTGCCCACACGGCGCTGGCGGGCCAGTATGCTCAGCTGCAACGCTCTCACACTGCCGTGAATTCCTATAAGAAATGCCTGTGCAGCCTGCCGTTCCAGCCGTTCGGTGCCGCTGTGTATTACCCGTTTTCCAGGCATCCGCTGCCTGAATGACCTGATGAATCCGAACCAAGGAAACCGTATGAGCCTGTCACTCCTGAGCCGCTACGCCTTCTTTGCCGCCTGCGTGATATTCACCCTCGCCAGCCTGCCCTTTCTCGACAATGACTGGCTCTGGCCATTCACCCTGGTCACCCTGCTGTTGAGCTTGCTGGGGATCTTCGACCTGCTGCAGAGTCCCCATGCGGTACGCCGCAACTACCCGATCCTGGGTAATATCCGCTACCTGGTGGAAGGCATCCGCCCGGAAATCCGCCAGTATCTGCTGGAGTCCGACAGCGACGCGCTGCCGTTTTCCCGGGCCCAGCGTTCCCTGGTGTATTCCCGCGCCAAGAATGAAAGCGCCGACAAACCCTTCGGCACCCTGATCGACGTCTATCAGTCGGGCTTCGAATTCATCGGCCACTCCATGCGCCCCGCGCCCCTGAGCGATCCCAACAGCTTCCGGGTGATCGTCGGCGGCCCTCAGTGCACCCAGCCCTACTCCGCCTCGGTGTTCAATATCTCGGCCATGAGCTTCGGCTCCCTGAGCGCCAACGCCATTCGTGCCCTGAACCAGGGAGCCAAGCTCGGCAACTTCGCCCACGACACCGGTGAAGGCAGCATCAGCCCCTATCACCGCGAGCATGGCGGCGACCTGACCTGGGAGCTGGGCAGCGGTTACTTCGGTTGCCGCACCAGCGACGGCCACTTCGATCCCGAGCGCTTCGCCACCCAGGCGCAGAACCCGCAAGTGCGGATGATCGAGATCAAGATGAGCCAGGGCGCCAAGCCGGGCCACGGCGGCATCCTGCCCAAGCACAAGGTGACCCAGGAAATCGCCGACACCCGGGGTATCCGCATGGGCGAGGACTGCATCTCGCCCTCCAGCCACAGTGCGTTCTCCACCCCCCTGGAAATGATGCATTTCATCCAGCAGCTGCGTGAGCTGTCCGGCGGCAAGCCCGTGGGCTTCAAGTTCTGCCTGGGCCACCCGTGGGAGTTCATGGGGATTGCCAAGGCCATGCTGGAAACCGGCATTCTCCCGGACTTCATCGTCGTCGACGGCAAGGAAGGCGGCACCGGCGCGGCGCCGGTGGAGTTCACCGACCACATCGGCGCGCCGATGCGCGAAGGCCTGCTGTTCGTGCACAACACCCTGGTGGGCCTGAACCTGCGAGACAAGATCAAGCTCGGCGCCAGCGGCAAGATCGTCAGCGCCTTCGACATCGCCAGCGTGCTGGCCATTGGTGCCGACTGGGCCAACTCGGCCCGGGGCTTCATGTTCGCCATCGGCTGCATCCAGTCGCAAAGCTGCCACACCAACAAGTGCCCGACGGGCGTGGCCACCCAGGACAACCTGCGCCAACGCGCCCTGGTGGTGCCGGACAAGGCCCAGCGGGTATTCAGCTTCCACCGCAACACCCTCAAGGCCCTGGCGGAAATGCTCGCGGCCGCCGGCCTGCAGCACCCCTCGCAACTGGAGGCCAAGCACCTGGTGCGACGCATGTCGGCCACGGAGATCAAGCTGTTCTCCCAGTTGCATGTGTTCCTCAAGCCCGGCGAACTGCTGACCGGCGAGGTCAACGGCGAGTTCTACTCGCGCATGTGGCAACTGGCCCGGGCCGACAGCTTCGAACCCAACACCGAAGCCGCCGCTTAAGCCCCATTGCCCAGTGCTCCCCGGTTGCCGGGGAGCGCCGGGCGTCACCCAAGGAAGATTCGAATGCTCAAGGTCATCGCTGAAGATTTCATCCAGCCCGAACACCTGGACACCGTACGCCCGTGGTACGCCGAACTGGTGGAGAAAACCCGCCAGGAACCGCTGTGCATCGCCTACGATCTGTTCGTCGATCAGAAAGACCCGGGGCATTTCATCTTTGTCGAACAGTGGCCGGACCGCGCCGCCCTCGACGCCCACTGCCAGACCGAGCACTTCACCCGTCTGGTGCCGCAGATCAACGCCTTCCAGAGCCGCGAATGCCGCGTGCTGCTGATGGACGAATTCTAGCCCCCCCACAACCAAGCTGACCGGACCACCGAAAGCAGAACGAAACCCCGCTGACGCCTGGGAGATTCGCCATGCCATTACTGCCCTTCGAGTTGCTGTCCCCTCCATTGCCCGAGCCCTGGCAATCCTCGCTGGTGGGCCGGATAGGTCCGGCCCGCATCAAGGTCCTGCGCATGAGCCCGCAGTCCTATCCGGAAGAAACCCATGACTACGACGAAGGCCTGCTGGTGAGCCAGGGTTGCCTGCGCCTGGGTATCGGCCAGGCCACCGTGGAAGTGCAGGCCGGACAGATGTACCTGGTGCCGGCCGGCGAGGCCCACTGCGTGCTGCCTGGCAGCCACGGCACCCTGGTGATCTTCGATGTCGAGCCCCCCAGCGCTTGACCCATAGACGCAAACACCCCAACCACCCGCCCCGGCTCGATCGGGGACCTTTGCACGGAGAGGCTCATGGCTCGTCTACTTGCAGCGCTCGCTCTATTGATCTCCTTCACCAGCACCGTTGCCAGCGAACGCTGGCAAACCCTGCCCCCCACTCCGGCCCCGGTGCCCGGGGCGCAATCGGCCCACGCCGAGGTCAACGGCATCCGCCTCTACTACAGCAGGATCGGCCACGGCTCGCCGGTGGTGCTGCTGCATGGCGGCCTGGGCAACGCCGACTACTGGGGGCATCAGGTCCAGGCCCTGGCCACCCGGCACACGGTAATCAGCATCGACAGCCGCGGTCACGGGCGCAGCAGTCGGGATGCCCGCCCCTACGGCTACGACCTGATGGCCGACGACGTGATCGCCCTGCTCGACCAATTGAAGATCCCCCGCGCCGATTTCGTCGGCTGGAGTGACGGCGCGATTCTCGGCCTGGACCTGGCGATGCGCTATCCGCAACGGGTGGGCAAGGTCTTCGCCTATGCCGCCAACACCCGGACTTCCGGGGTCAAGGAGGGGGTGGAGCAGAACCCGACCTTCGCCGCCTACATCGAGCGCGCCGGCCAGGAATACCGCCGCCTGTCAGCGACGCCCGGGCAGTACGACGCTTTCGTCGAGCAGATCGGCCAGATGTGGGCCAACCAGCCCAACTGGAGCGATGCCGACCTGGCCCGGATCAAGGCCCAAGTGCTGATCGTCGACGGTGATCACGACGAAGCCATCAAGCGCGAGCACACCGAATACATGGCCGCAGCCATTCCTGGCGCCGGGTTGCTGATCTTGCCCAATGTCAGCCACTTCGCCTTCCTCCAGGACCCGGGGTTCTTCAACGCGGCTCTTGAGCACTTCCTCGACGACCAATAGGCCCAGGCCGCCTGAGGCGGTTCAGCCAGGCGATAGGGCGAGCGCAGAGTCACCTGTGGCGAGGGCAGGTGCTCGCCCATGGCCGGCCTGATGCCTCAGCCCACAGCTGCCGCAAAAATGGGGCGGCAACCCAGTCCTGGGCGAACCAGTAAAGCCTTCGACCTCAGGTAATCGCCATGCCCTGGAAGGCCCCTTTTCCGGGGACATTTCGGCCCGTCATAATGCATTTATGCATATTTTAATTGCATTGACGCATGAAGTGTCTAAGGTTGGTTTCAGGCCCACCCGGCGCTCGCCATCGAGGCTGGCACAGCAGCGCGCCTGGCATCAGGGCCGAATGATCCAGTTGATCGAAACACGCAACAACGACTCAAGCCACAGGCTTGTTTTCATTCATGGAGGATGAACATGTTAAGCACACCCTTGACCCACACCGACATGCCGCAGGCTCTGCCCCAGTGCCTTGCCGGCGCGCTGCTCGACCTCGAACTGGCCGAGGCCGGTTTGAGCGCCGAGCCGGCTCCCCTGGCCGGCACCCGGCTCAACTTCAGCGTGCAGCAGCAGACCATGAGCAACTGGTGCTGGGCCGCCCTGTCCGCCTCGGTGGGCAATTACTACGGCACCGGTTCCTGGACCCAGTGCGGCGTGGCCAACGCCGAGCTGGGCCGCAACACCTGCTGCGGCCAGCCCGGCCCTTGCAACGTCTATGGCTACCTGGACTCGGCCCTGCGGACTACCCGCAGCTATGGCGGCATGCGCGAGGACCGGATGCAGATGCCGGCCATCGAGAACCAGCTCGGCATGGGGCGCCCTGTTGGCCTGCGCTGTGCCTGGTACGGCGGCGGCGCGCATTTTTTGACGATCTACGGCAGCGACGGCGGCTACATCCTGGTGGCGGACTCGATCTACGGTTACTCGACCCGTGCCCTGAACAACTTCCCCGGTTCCTACAACGGCGGCGGCAACTGGACCCACACCTACTTCACCCGGAAAAACTAGGAGGCGTCATGCAACTGACTTACCCCAAGGCGCCTGCCACTGGCGTCCAGCAACTGCAACCCGCGCTGCAGGCAGCCCTGCAAACCCAGGGCTTCGGCGTCAACCATGGTTTTACCCGTGCCCGCAGCGGCCACTTGAGCTTGTCCCAGGGGTTCCGGGGCTACGCCCTGAGCCTGGAAGACCTGAGCAGTGGCCATGGCCTGGCCCAGGCCCAGATGGGCGACTGGCATTACCTGGTGTTCGCCGGCGGCCTGTCGATCGCCGATGCACAGTTGACCGAGGCCGCCGGCACGCTGGATTTCTCGGCGCTGAACCACGGCGCCCTGGCCACGTCGGCGGTCAGGGCCCTGAACCTCGCGGAAAACACCGCCTCGTTGCAGGGCAAATCCTATGAGCTGCGCTTGCTGTTCGTCCCGGCACTGCAGGTCACGGCAATCTGGCTGCACGCAGACGCTGAAGATGTGCTGCTGCCCATCGAACCCACCCCGCCGCAGCTGGCGTCCCGGCCATTGCATGACGAGGCAAGCTTGCTGGCCTTGCTGGCCCCCCTGGCCCGCCAGGCCAAGGCGGTCTTCGACACCGACACCAGCGGCACCCTGGGCGGCTGACCGGGGAGCAAAAAAAATCCGGCGGCCCTTGCGGGGCGCCGGATTCTTCATCCCAGGCTTCAGCCCGGGCGGCTCAAACCAGGAGCCTCTGCGGGCCGCCCGTTACGACGCCGAGCGCGCTGGCTGGGCATTGGTCGGCTGCAGCTTGAACAGGTAGAACAACGCCGTCAGCAGCACCAGGAATGCCGGGCCGATGTACAGCGCCACGCGGGTATCCGGGAAGTAGGCCATCAGCCCCACCACCAGCACCAGGAACGCCAGGGCCAGGTAGGAACTGATCGGGTACAGCCACATGCGGTATTTCAGGCCGGCACGCTCGGCCGGGCTCAGCCCCTTGCGGAACTTGAGCTGGGCCAGAAGGATCATCACCCAGGTCCAGATCGCACCGAAGGTGGCGATGGACGTCACCCAGACGAACACCTTCTCCGGCACCAGGTAGTTCATCAACACCCCCAGCAACAGGGCGAAGATCGACAGCAGCAGGGCCCGACGCGGCACGCCGTTGCTCGAGGTCTTGGCAAAACCGGCCGGGGCCTGGCCATTCTGTGCCAGGCTGTAGAGCATGCGCCCGGTGCTGAAGATGCCGCCGTTGCAGGACGACAGCGCCGCAGTGATCACCACGAAGTTGATGATCCCGGCGGCGGTCTTGATCCCCAGACGCTCGAAGGTCATCACGAAGGGGCTGCCCTGGGTGCCGATTTCGTTCCACGGGTAGATCGACAGGATCACGAACAGCGCGCCCACGTAGAACAGCAGGATGCGCCAGAACACCGAGCCGATGGCATTGGGAATGGTCTTCTGCGGGTTGCGCGCTTCACCGGCAGTGAGGCCGATCATCTCTACGCCCAGGTAGGCAAACATCACCATCTGCAGGGACATCAGCACGCCGGTCACGCCATTGGGCATGAAGCCGCCGTGGGTCCACAGGTTGGAAATCCCCAGGGCCACGCCGTCATTGCCGAAACCGAAAGCGATGATGCCGATGCCGCCGACCACCATGGCGATGATGGTGACAATCTTGATCAGGGCGAACCAGAACTCGAACTCACCGAAGGCCTTGACCGCGATCAGGTTGATCGAGCCCATGCTCACCAGGGCCGCCAGGGCCCAGATCCAGCGCGGCACATCAGGGAACCAGATGCCCATGTACACCGCCACCGCGGTGATTTCCGCGACGCAGGTCACCAGCCACAGGAACCAGTAGTTCCAGCCGGTGAGAAAGCCCGCCAACGGGCCCAGGTAGTCCTGTGCGTAGCGACTGAAGGAGCCGGCGACCGGGTTGTGCACCGCCATCTCGCCGAGAGCGCGCATGATCACCAGGATCGCCAGGCCGCCGATGATGTAGGACAGCATGATGGCCGGACCGGCCATCTCGATAGCCTTGGCCGAGCCGAGGAACAGGCCGACGCCGATACAGGCGCCAAGCGCCATCAAGCGAATATGCCGTTCGCCGAGTTCGCGTTTCAGCGGGCCGCCGTTAGCGGTCTCGCCGTGGGGCAGTTGGTTGCCAACTGGCATAGAGATACAACCTCATTTTGTTATTGGATATGAACCACCGAGTCTTCGAAGCCACGGCGGATAGCCGAAGCCTGCTCAACCGGACCGGCCTTGTGGGACGGTGCGTCTGTAGGACAAAACCTGCCAGATCAGCGGGGTGCGCAGTATAAAAAGCTCCCGACAGGGCTTTTCACTCTATAAGCAGCTAAATTCAGAGAGAAATCTCGGCAAATACCGCTTTCGCGGAGAAGCATTACCTGCTTTTTGCCCTGAAACCTCACTCGGAAAGGGCCGCGAGTATTGCACAGCCCCGGTGCATCGTCATGCCCCTACCTAGGGCGTATTTACCTGGCAAAAGCCTCTAGCCTGTGGCCAGGGAGCGTGTTCCCGTTCGGCTGCGCAGCAGGCGCAAACCTGAGCGCGCGTTCTGTCGGGGAGACCACGCTGGCTGGCTTCAGGGCCGCTGCGCAGGCCGGCGGGAGCACGCTCCCTGGCCACAGCAGCAGGGCCGCGTCGTTTTCACAATTTATTCACCGGCCGCCAGCACCGTCTAAGCTTCAGGCAAGTCCGATCAATCTGCGTGAATGGATCAATCGACTATGGGCGCTTTGTGGCAGACCGATTCGCGTAAGAACGCAGCGCCAGACCACAGCGAGGACGAAGCGCCTTCACCCAAAACCTCCAAACCCCGGCGGTACGCCTGGCGCCTGTTCTGGCTGTTGCTGCTGATCGCGCTGATTGCCCTGGGTGTCGCCGCCACCCGCGAAATGCGCACCTCGAAACTCCAGGCCCGGGAGTTCAGCAAGCTCGCCAGTGAGCTGAGCTACTCCCTGCAACCAGGTCCCAGTGATGCCATCTTCTATCCGGGAGCCGGGCCCTTCGATCGGCGCCTGGGCTATAGCGCCCTGGGCGAGTTCCTGCCACGCCTGCTCAAGCGTGGTTACCTGATCGACGCCCAGACGCGTTTTTCCCCGGCGCTGATGGACTACAGCAAGAGCGGCTTTTTCGTGCCCTATACCGAGAAGATCCAGGCTGGCCTGTCCATTACCGATTGCCGCGCCGCACCGCTGTACCAGTTCAAGTACCCGCAACAGCTGTATTCGACCTTTGCCAGCATTCCACCGCTGGTGGTGCACAGTCTGCTGTTCATCGAGAACCGCGACCTGCTGGACCCCAGACTGGGCCAGGCCAACCCGGCGGTGGACTGGCCGCGCTTCGCCAAGGCGGCCTGGTCCCAGGTGGCCAGGCTCCTGCACCTGCCCGGGCAGACCGCCGGCGGCAGCACCCTGGCCACCCAGCTGGAAAAATACCGGCATTCGCCGGATGGCTTGACGGCGTCTGGTGGCGAGAAAATCCGCCAGATGATCTCCGCCAGCGTGCGCGCCTACCAGGACGGCCCCGAAACCCTGCAAGCCCGACGCCGGATCGTCCGTGACTACCTCAACAGCGTGCCGTTGTCGGCCGTTCCCGGACACGGCGAAGTGCATGGCATGGCCGAGGGCCTGCGGGTCTGGTACGGCGCCGACTTCGATCAGGTCAACCAGGCCCTGGCCAGCACCGCCAGTGACTCGAAGAGCCTGGCTCAGCGCGGGCTGGCCTTGCGCCAGGTGCTGTCGCTGATGATCGCCCAGCGTCGTCCGTCCCATTACCTGGCCAAGGGGCACGCCGAACTCGCCGACCTGACCGACAGCCATATCCGCCTGCTGGCGCAGAACAATGTCATAGAGCCCGCCCTGACTGCCGCAGCCCTGGCCAGCAAGGTGACGTACCGCGACTGGCAGCAGCAGCCGACCCTGCAGCCGATCGAGACCAACAAGGGCATCAGCGTCGCTCGCAGTCGCCTGGCAGCGCTGCTCAATCGTCCGCTGTATGACCTGGACCGTCTCGACCTCTCCGCCACCAGCACTTTGCAGAGCGACCTGCAACGCCAGGCCACCGAGTACCTCAAGCACCTCGCCGATCCGGCTTTCGCCGCCCAGGTCGGCGTGCTCGGCGAACGGCTGCTGACGCCTTCGAGCACCACCCAGGTGCGCTACAGCTTCACTCTGTTCGAACTCACCCCCGACGGCTCACGGGTGCGGGTACAAACCGACAGTACCGACCAGCCGTTCGATATCAACGAGGGCAGCAAACTGGAGCTGGGCTCGACCGCCAAGCTGCGGGTGCTGACCACCTACCTGCAGATCATTTCCGAACTGCACGACAAGTACGCCGGGCAAACACCCGCACAGTTGAAAAAGGTAGCGGTGAACGATCAGGACCGCCTGAGCCGTTGGTCCCTCGACTACCTGATGCAGAACAGCGACCGCAGCCTGCCGAAAATGCTCGATGCGGCCCTGAACCGCACCTATTCCGCCAGCCCCGGTGAGGCCTTCTTCACCGGCGGCGGGGTCCATCACTTCCACAACTTTCGCAATGAGGACAACGGCCGTAGCCCTACCCTGCGCGATGCCTTGCGCGAATCCATCAACCTGCCATTCATTCGCCTGATGCGTGACCTGGTGCGCTACAGCACCTATGGCGGCGACAGCAGCAGCGCCGAACTGCTCAAGGACGACCAGGACCCGCGGCGCCAGGAATACCTGGCACGCTTCGCTGACCGCGAAGGCACTTCGTTCCTGCTGCGCTTTTGGAAAAAGTACCGCAACAAGGACACTCAAGCGCGCCTGGAAACCTTCCTCGACAGCCTGCACCCCACGGCGATCCGCCTCGCCGCCGTGCACCGCTACCTGCTGCCGGACGCCAGCCAGGAGAGCTTCAACCGCTTTGTCCGAGCCCACATGAAAAACGCCAAGGTCAGCGAAAAGCTCACCGATGAACGCCTGGACAAGCTCTATGCCAGCTACGGCCCTGGGGCCTACAACCTGCCGGACCAGGGCTACATCGCCAAGGTCCACCCCCTGGACCTGTGGCTGCTGGGCTACCTGATGAGCAACCCCGACGCCACCTTCAGCCAGATCGTCAAGGCCAGCGAGTTCGAGCGCCAGGAGGTCTACAGCTGGCTGTTCAAGAGCCGCCACCGCAGCGCCCGGGACAGCCGCATCCGCACCATGCTGGAGATCGAAGCGTTCCTCGATATCCACCAGCGCTGGCAGAGCGTCGGTTATCCCTTCGACCACCTGGTGCCCTCCCTGGCCACCGCCATCGGCAGCTCCGGCGACCGTCCGGCGGCCCTGGCCGAGTTGGTGGGGACCATCCTCAACGACGGCGTACGCCTGCCGACCTTGCGCATCGACAGCCTGCATTTCGCCGCCGGCACACCCTATGAAACCCGCTTGAGCAACGACCCGGACAAAGGCAAGCGAGTGATGCCCTCGGAGGTGGCCACAGCGTTACGCGGAGCCCTGTCGCAAGTGGTGGATGCCGGCACCGCGAAACGCGTGGCCGGGAGCTTCAAGCTAGCCGACGGCACCGCGCTGGCCATGGGCGGCAAGACCGGCACCGGCGACAACCGCATCGAGGCCATTGGCGCCGGAGGCCGGGTACTGAGTTCGAAGTCGATCAACCGCACCGCCACCTTCGTGTTCTATATCGGTGAGCACCATTTCGGCACCCTCACCGCCTATGTCCCTGGGGCCTCGGCCCAGGCCTTCAAGTTCACCTCGGCATTGCCGGTGCAAGTCCTCAAGGGCATGGCACCGATCCTCATGCCCTACCTGCAGCCAGGCAGCGCCACTCAATGCCTGGGGAGCCTTGCCCAGCGCTGAACCCTGGACTGTCTCGTAGCCAAGGGATCGTGCGGTTCTTGAAAATCTGCCGAGCCCCTCCGGGGCCCGGCAGTACGCCATGCCTGCAGCGGTCTGGAGGCCGCAGCCTGCCTGAGGCCTGGCGTTCCTTGCGATAACACCCTCGGCCTTCACTCCTTCCTCTGCGCTTTTTCGTCTCCGACAAACGGCAGCCTCGCTCGGCGTAGAACTGCTTGCGTCGCCAATAAGATATATCTTAAGTTATGTCTAAATCACGACGGAGAAGAGAAAATGAGAGAGCACCACCCCCATTCCCACCGCGAACACGGTGACAGCCACGACGGTTTTGAACGCCGCCCCGGTCGCGAACGCGGCGGCCGCGGTCCCCGGGTGTTTGCCCCCGGTGACTTGAAACTGCTGCTGCTGGCGTTGATCGCCGAGCAGCCTTGCCACGGCTACGACCTGATCCGCCAGATCGAAGGCATGTTCGATGGGGCCTACAGCCCCAGCCCCGGAGTCATCTACCCGACCCTGACCTTTCTTGAAGAAAGCGAAATGATCCAGGGCGATGCCGCTGGCGGAAAAAAAAGCTACAGCGTGACCGACGCCGGTCGTCTGTCCCTGCAGGAGCAGGCGATTGCCCTAGAGGGTGTGCGGATGCGCATCGAGGTCAGCAAGCGTTCCCTGGGCGGCCATGATCGTCCGGCACAAATCCATGAGGCGGTGCACAACCTGCGCCATGCCCTGCACATGCACCACGGCCGCTGGACCCCGGAAGAAATCCTCCGGGTGCGCGACCTGCTCAACAACACCGCCAAGGCCATTGTCGATGGTCCTGTCAGCCACTCTGCCCAGGAGAAATCCGAATGACTGCAACCCCAGAACTGTCCATTCACCGGGTCATGCACGAGATCAAGCGCCGGCGCCTGAAGGTCTTGCGCGTTGTCGACCTGACCCCGCGCATGCGCCGCATCACCCTTGGCGGGCCAGAGTTGGCCGGGTTCATCAGCCTGGGCAGCGACGATCATGTGAAGCTGCTGTTCCCCGAGAACGCCGAACAGCAAGCCGCCCTGGAAACCCTGGTACTGGGCCCGGGCAAGGACAGCGGGCCAATGCCCGCCATGCGCGACTACACCCCGCGGCGCTATGACCTGGAACTGGGCGAGCTGGACATCGACTTCGTCCTTCACGGCGACGGTCCTGCCTCGACCTGGGCCGAGCAGGCCGAACCCGGCCAGTACCTGCACATCGGCGGCCCACGGGGCTCGATGGTGGTGCCGGATATCTTCGACAGCTATTTGCTGATCGGCGATGAAACCGCCCTGCCCGCGATTGCCCGGCGCCTGGAGGAACTGCCGGCCGGACGCCAGGTACTGGCGGTGATCGAAGTGCAGGACAGGGCCGAACGCCAACTGCTGCAGAGCGCCGCCGAGGTCGAGGTGATCTGGGTCGAGCGCACTGGCGGCGGCCAGGATCTGATCAGCACCGTGCGTCAGTTGCAGGTCCCGCCAGGCAAGCTGTACGCCTGGGTAGCCACCGAGAGCAAAGTTTCGCGCCAGGTTCGTCGAGTGTTGCTGGATGAGCACCAGCTCAACGACGAATTCGTCAAGGCTGCCGGCTACTGGCGCCTGGACGGCAGCGAAGAGGAATAACCCCGCGCCGCTGCAGACGCTGGCGAAAGCGAAGGTGATCGCAATGGCCCCTTCGCCGGCAAGCCGGCTCCTACGGGATCGCGGGAATGCCTTTCTTGTAGGAGCTGGCTTGCCAGCGAAAGCGATCGCACGGCCCCCTTCGCCGGCAAGCCGGCTCCTAAGGGATCGCTGGGATGCATTTCTTGTAGGAGCTGGCTTGCCAGCGAAAGCGATCGCAAGGGCCCCTTCGCCGGCAAGCCGGCTCCTACGGGATCGCGGGGATGCATTCTTGTAGGAGCTGGCTTGCCAGCGAAAGCGGTCGCAAGGCCCCTTCGCCGGCAAGCCGGCTCCTACGGGGCTCGGCGGGGGCGTTTGCCCAGCCGGCGGTCCAGGTCCAGCAGTATCAGGGACACCAGGACGAATCCCGCCAGTATCCCCAGGGCATTGAGCAATACCTGGGGGTAGCCCAGCCGGTCCACGGCAAGAAAGGGATAGGGGTACAACCCCAGCAAGTGCCCGCGCAGCAGCAAGTAGGCGAAATACACCACCGGGTAGAGCATCCACCACCCCAGGTGCCTGAGGCGTAACCGGCCCTTGGGTACGCAGCACCACCAATAGACCAGGAACAGCAGCGGCATCACATCATGCAGCAGCTCGTCCGCCAGCCATTGCCAACCCTGGGGATGCCACAGGTGACGCAGTAGCAGGCTATAGGCCAGGCCCACCAGCACAATACTCGCCGCCACCCCGCCACTGACCCAGGGCTGGAGCATGAAGGCCTGCCCCCGGGACAGCCGCAGGTTCAGGGCACAGGTCAGCACACTGGCCACCAGGGTGTTACTGAGCACGGTGAAGAAACTGAAGAAGTTCACCAGCCCGCCCAACAGGCTGGCCCCGGCGTCCCAGCGCACCAGCAGGATCAGGTACAGCTGCACCGTCAGCCCCAGCCAACCCAGCACTGCGGCAATGGCAATCAGCCCGCGCCGGCTGAACAGCCCCTGCAGCGATACACCGGCCATGGGATTCCTCAGAGTGGACGCTTGGTGCGCTGCAACTTCACATAGAGCTTCTCGACTTTCTCCCGGGCCCAGGGCGTCTTGCGCAGGAAGGTCAGGCTCGACTTGATGCTCGGATCGCTCTTGAAACAGCGGATATCGATGCGCTCGGCCAGCCCCGACCATTCGTAGTGTTCCACCAGCGCCTTGAGGATCTGTTCCAGGGTCACGCCATGCAGCGGGTCGGTGTGGGTGTCGGTCATGCCAGGCCTTTGCGCAAAGAAGTTGGGAAAGCCGCGCACCTTAGCCGAGGGCATGCGCCCGCGCCAGCGTGCCTGGATAACTGTAGTCGCTGCCGAAGGCCGCGAGCGCTCCGACAAGATGCCCCCTGGCATCTCCTGTTGCCGCCAGTGCTGTCGGCCCGGCGCCCGAACACTACCCAGGCTGGCAACAATGGCGACAGAAAACACGTGCGGCATGAAAACAAAAAAGTTCCTGGCTTTTCGAAATAAAAGTGATGTTATATTGTATCAATAAATATCACTCAGCTCGCACTTCAGGCACCCCCGTGCCTCGCCTGTTTTCTGACTCAAAGCGCTCTGCGCAACGCTTGCCAAGGAATGATCGATGTCCCTCTTCTACCCTCGCCCTGCTCGCCCCCTGCTGTGGCGCCTGTCGCCGTTGTCCGCCGCCTTGCTGATCGCCTCCCAGGCCCACGCCGTGGAATTGCCGCAGCAGGTCATCACCGCCAACCCCCTGGGCAGTACGCAACTGGCGGCGCCCGCTACGGTGCTGGAAGGCGACCAACTGACCCTGGAGCAGAAAGGCAGCCTGGGTGAGACCCTGAACAAGCAGCCGGGGGTGTCCTCGTCCTACTTCGGTCCTGGCGCCAGCCGTCCGATCATCCGCGGCCTGGACGGCGACCGCATCCGCATTCTGCAGAACGGTGTCGGCGCCCTGGATGCGTCCTCGCTGTCCTACGACCACGCGGTGCCCCTGGATCCGGTCAACGTCGAACGCATTGAAATCGTCCGCGGGCCGGCAGCCCTGCTGTACGGCGGCAACGCCATCGGCGGAGTGATCAACAGCTTCGACAACCGAATTCCCACCGAGGCCATCGAAGGCATTCATGGCGCTGGCGAACTACGCTATGGCGGCGCCGACACCACTCGCAGCAGTGCCGGCAAGCTGGAAGCCGGTGACGGCACCTTCGCCTTGCACCTGGATGCCAACTCACGGCAGTTCAACGACCTGAAGATCCCCGGCTACGCCCGCAGCCGCCACGCCCCGGAAAGCGAAGACGGCGCCGGCAAGAAAGGCCGCCTGGGCAACAGCGACGGACGCCAGGACGGCGGCGCCATTGGCGGCTCCTACACCTGGGACGACGGTTACGCCGGGCTGTCCTACAGCAACTACGACTCCAACTATGGCTCCCCGGCCGAAGAAGACGTCCGCATCCGCATGAAGCAGGATCACTACGCCTTCGCCTCGGAGCTGCGCAACCTGCAAGGCCCGTTCAGCTCGGTGAAATTCAACGCCGGCTACACCGACTACGAGCACCGCGAAATCGAAGGCGGCGAAACCGGCACCACCTTCAAGAACAAGGGATACGAAGCGCGCATCGAGGCCCGGCACCTGCCCATCGGCCCACTGGAAGGGGTCGTCGGCGCCCAGGTCAATCGCAATGAATTCTCTGCCCTGGGTGAAGAAGCCTTCGTCCCACAGACCGATACCAACAGCGGGGCCTTGTTCATCCTCGAAGAACTGCAAGCCACCGAGCGCCTGAAACTCAGCCTCGGCGGCCGCCTGGAACACACCACGGTGGACCCGGACGCCAAGGGCAACGAGCGTTTTGCCCAGGCCGACAAGTCCAGCAGCTTTACCGCCGGCAGCCTGTCTTCCGGTGCCGTCTACACCCTGACACCGGTCTGGTCCCTGGCCGCCACCCTGGGCTACACCGAACGCGCCCCGACCTTCTACGAGCTGTATGCCAACGGCGCCCACGTCGCCACCGGCACCTACGAAGTAGGCAACGCCAAGCTGTCCAAGGAAAAGGCCGTGTCCAGCGACCTGGCCCTGCGCTTCGACAACGGCACCCACAAAGGCAGCGTTGGCGTGTTCTACACCCACTTCTCCAACTACATCGGCCTGCTGGGCAGTGGTCGGACCCTGAACGACGAGGGTGATGAAGACGCCGATGGCATCCCGGAATACACCTACTCCGGCGTAAGGGCGCGTTTTACCGGGATCGAAGCCCAGGATCGCTGGACCCTGGGGGAAGGCGCCTACGGCAAGTTCGCCCTGGACCTGTCCGGCGACTACACCCGGGCCAAGAACCTCGACAACGGCCAAGCCCTGCCGCGCATCGCGCCACTGCGCCTGAACAGCGGCCTGCTGTGGGAACGGGATCGCTGGCAGGCACGCCTGGATGTGCAGCATGCCGCCAGCCAGGGCCGGGTACCGGACCACGAAAGCGGCACCGATGGCTACACCACCTTTGGCGCCAGTGCCGGCTATCGCTTCGATATCGGCCGTAGCCAGTGGCTGGCCTTCGTCAAGGGCGAGAACCTGACCAACCAGACCGTGCGCTACGCCAGCTCGATCCTGCGGGACATCGCGCCGGCGGCCGGGCGCAGCGTGGAAGTGGGGTTGCGGACCACTTTCTAACCCTTCGCCGGCAAGCCGGCTCCTACAGATCCGTGTAGGAGCCGGCTTGCCGGCGAAAGCGGTCTCAGCGATAACGCCGCGGATCAGCCTCGATCAGGCTCGCCAGCTGGGTCAGGGCAAAACGCAATTCGTCCTGGGTGGTGGGCGACATCAGCACCACCCGTACACAGCGGGAGTGGGCGTCGCGCTCCACCGCAAATTGCGTCCCGCTCATCACCAGCACCCCGTGGGCCCGGGCCAGGGTGGCGAACTCGTCGCCGGTCCAGGGCTCCGGCAAGGTCAGCCACAGGTGATAGCTGTGGGGCTGGGTCTTGACCTGCATCCCGGCGAACACCTGCCGGGCAATCGCCTGGCGCGCCGCCGCTTCCGTACGCTGGGTCTGCACCAGCTTGCGGTCCAACCCTTCGACAATCACATTGCTGGCCAACTGCGCGGTCAGGGGCGATGGCATCCACACGCTGCTGCGGACCATCGAGCTCAGGCGCGACAGCAGCTTGGGCGGGCTGTAGAGATAGCCAATCCGCAACGCCGGCATGATCGCCTTGGACAGGCTGGTGAGGTACACCGAACGCTCCGGCGCGTAGGTCGACAACGGCTTGATGGCAGGATCGGTCGCGAGAAAGCCGTAGATATCGTCGTCGATGATCAGAAAGTCGAACTCTTCGGCAAGCGCCGCGATCTGTGCCCGACGCCGGGGCGACATGATCGCCGTGGTGGGGTTCTGACAGCTGGCGACACACACCAGCAACGCCGGCTTTTCCTTCAGGCACTGCTCGCGCAATGCCTCGGGAATCATCCCCTCCTCGTCCATCGCCACGCCCTGCAGGCGCCGCTCCAGGCCACGGGCCACGGAGATGATGCCCGGGTAGGCCAACGACTCGCAAAGCACCAGGTCACCGGCATTGCTCAAGGCGCTGATGGCCACCATCAGCCCGTGCTGGGCACCGCTGGTGATCACCACCTGCTGCCAATGAGCCTCGGGCAAGGCGTGGCGCAACCACTGCGCCCCGGCTTCGCGGTGGGCCGGATGCCCGCCATCGGGGGCGTAGTCCAGGGCCCGGCCGAAGTCGCTGCTGCGGGCCATGCCCACCAGGGCACCGCGCAGCCAGTACTCCAGGGTCTCGCTGTAGGGCTTGATGATGGACAGATCCAGGGTTTCGGACTGCCCCAGGGACAGCGAAGGCGCGCTGGAGCCTGGCGGCACCTCCATCGCGGGTTGCGCCAGGACGTAGGTGCCACGTCCCACTTCGCCCTGCACCAGGCCGCGCCGCTGGGCCTCGCTGTAGGCGCGGCTGATGGTGCCGGGCGTGACATTCAGGGTCACCGCCAGTTCGCGCAGGGTGGGCAGGCGATCACCGTCATTCAACAATCCGCTGCTGATATCCCGCGCCAGGGCGTCGGCGATGGACAGGTAGACCGGCTGGTTGAATTCGCTTAACTGGGGAACCCACATGGAGACTGATGACCGTCGGCTGCATTGAAGTGCACCGGAGCTTATCACAGGCCCGACGGGACCATTAACATCGACTCAATCCTGCCATTGCCTGGCTCAACAATAAGGTGAACGTCATGGTCTCGCTGCCTAAAAACTCCAAAAACCAACAATAAATACTTATAAATCATACACTTGATATTGAATTTACAAGACTCTGAAAGTGCTTCGGCAATGACTGGGCGCAGAAATAATTGAATCGATTCAATTTTCTGAAATACACTGAAACACCAGCAACTCAATCGACTCAATCCTTCCCACCCCTGCCCAGTCGAGATGCCATGCACAGTCTCAGAAAGGACCTGTCCCTCTCCGCCGTGATCGCCGGCCTGATCGCCGTGATCATTTCCTACGCCGGCCCGCTGATCATCGTGTTTCAAGCCGCCCGCGAAGCCCATCTGCCCAGTGCACAGGTGTCGTCCTGGATCTGGGCCATTTCCATTGGCAGCGGCCTCACCGGCCTGCTGCTCTCCTGGCGCCTGAAGGTGCCGGTGATCACCGCCTGGTCGACCCCCGGCGCGGCGCTGCTGGTGTCGATGCTGCCCACGGTGTCGCTGCCCCAGGCCATCGGTGCCTATATCGTCGCCTCGCTGATCATCGCCGTGATCGGGCTCTCCGGCCTGTTCGACAAGCTCATGGGCCACCTGCCCAAAGCCATCGCCGCCGCCATGCTGGCGGGCATCCTGTTCCGTTTCGGTGCCGGACTGTTTACCTCGGTGACCCTGCAACCGGCCCTGGTACTGGCAATGATCGGCGCCTACCTGCTGGGCAAGCGCCTGTCGCCGCGCTACACGATTCTCGCGGTGCTGCTGGTGGGCTGCGGCGTCGCCGCTGGCCTGGGCGAGTTCAACAGCGGCGCCATCACCCTGGCCGTGGCCGAGCCGGTGTTCATCGCCCCGCAATGGAGCTGGCACGCCATCATCAACCTTGGCCTGCCCCTGGCCCTGGTGACCCTAACCGGGCAATACGTGCCGGGCATGGCGGTGATGCGCAGCGCCGGCTACAACACCCCAGCGCGCTCGATCATTTCCTGGACCGCCATCACCTCCGCGCTGCTGGCGCCCTTCGGCTCCCACGGGATCAACCTGGCGGCCATCACCGCGGCCATCTGCACCGGCCGTGAGGCTCACGAAGACCAGGGCAAGCGCTACATCGCCGGGATCGCCTGCGGCCTGTTCTACATCCTCATGGGCATCTTCGGCGCGACCCTGGCCTCGGTGTTCGCCGCGCTGCCCAAGGAGCTGATCGCAGCCCTGGCCGGCCTGGCCCTGTTCGGTGCCATCAGCGCCGGACTCAGTGGCGCCATGGCTGACGAGAAACAGCGGGAAGCGGCCCTGATCACTTTCCTGGTCACGGCCTCGGGCATGAGTTTCCTCGGCCTGGCCGCCGCGTTCTGGGGGCTGATCTTCGGCCTGGTGGCGCACTTCGCCCTCAGCTACACCCGGCACAAACCGGCCCTGGCCGAGGCCACAGCCCCGCGCTGAACCCGCTCCGGCCCGGTGACTGTTACCGAATCCGAAACTGTTCATGTCGATAAAAGCGCTTTCTCTTGATGAGACGGCGCTTTATCCTTAGCCCCCTAATAAAGCTGAACCGTTTCATCTTTCCCTTTGAAATCAGCGGCCTGCCGTCCTCGATCAACCTGCATCGATGCCTCGCGCCGTGCCCTTGCTTCTGCCTACTCCTAGAAAAAGACCTGACTCGAATGCCTATGCCCGTTTTCCAGCGTTTAAAAGACAGCGCTGTCCTGACTCCCGTCGCCTTGCCCAAGACCCTGAGCCTGCTCGGCGCCCTCGGGTTTGCCGCTTGCGCCCAGGCCGTGCCGGCCTTCGACAGTGATTCACCCTGGATGCTCGGCGACTGGAACGGTACGCGCACGGAACTGGCCAACAAGGGCTACGACTTCAAGATCGACTACGTCGGCGAGATGGGTGCCAACCTGCACGGTGGCTACGACCACGACCGTACTGCGCGCTACAGCGACCAGTTCGCCTTCGGCAGCCACCTGGACCTGCAGAAAATCCTCGGCTGGGACAACGCCGAATTCCAACTGACGGTGACCAAGCGCGACGGCGACAACATCAGCAACGACCGGATCAACGATCCGCGGGTCGGCGGCTTCACCTCGGCCCAGGAAGTCTGGGGCCGCGGCCAGACCTGGCGCCTGACCCAGATGTGGTACCAGCAGAAATTCTTCGACCAGAAACTCGACATCAAGGCCGGCCGTTTCGGCCAGGGCGAGGACTTCAACAGCTTCCCCTGCGACTTCCAGAACCTGGCGTTCTGCGGCTCCCAGGTGGGCAACTGGGCCGGCAGCGTCTGGTACAACTGGCCGGTCAGCCAGTGGGCCCTGCGGGTCAAATACCACCTGACGCCAGAGGTGTATGCGCAGATCGGCGCCTATGAGCAGAACCCCTCGAACCTGGACCGCGACAACGGCTTCAAGCTCAGCGGCAGCGGCACCCAGGGCACCCTGTTGCCGGTGGAACTGGTGTGGACGCCCAAGCTCAACGGCCTGGCCGGTGAGTACCGCGCCGGCTACTACTACAGCAGCGCCAAGGCCAGCGACGTGTACAAGGACAGCAACGGCCAGCCTGCCGCGCTCACGGGCGAGGCCTATCGCAGCAGTTCGAGCAAGCACGGCCTGTGGTTCGGCGCCCAGCAGCAGGTCACCAGCGTCGCCAGCGACCAGTCCCGCGGCCTGAGCCTGTTCGCCAACGTCACCGCCCATGACAAGAAGACCAACGCCATCGACAACTACGTCCAGGCCGGCCTGGTCTACAAGGGCCTGTTCGACGCCCGGGCCAAGGACGACATCGGCTTCGCCCTGGCGCGGGTTCACGTCAACCCGGCCTACCGCAAGAACGCCCAGGCCAGCAACCAGGCCCGGGCGCTCTACGATTACGACAACCCCGGCTACCTGCCGCCCCAGGACACCGAATACAGCGCCGAGTTGTACTACGGCGTGCACCTGGCCAACTGGCTGACGGTGCGCCCTAACCTGCAATACATCCGCCATCCCGGCGGCGTGAGCCAGGTGGATGACGCGCTGATCGGCGGGATCAAGCTCCAGAGTTCGTTCTGAGCCCCTGCGGCACAAACCCAGCCGATTCAGACTTTTTCGCTGAACCAAGCCCGCGCCTGATCGTCATCTACAGTGAACATGCGCGGGAACACTCTAAACGTCACGGAGAACCACACTATGAGCACTGAGGGTGCTTCAAGTCCGAGCCGCTTGCTGCCAAGCCTGCTCGGGATCTTGCTGCTGCTAATGGGCCTGGCCTTGCTGGCCGGGGGGATCAAGCTGAGCATGCTCGGCGGCTCGCTGTACTACGTCCTGGCCGGTATCGGCCTGACGCTGACGGGCCTTCTGCTGCTGGCCGGCAAGCGTTCGGCGCTGGGGTTGTATGCCCTGGTACTGTTTGCCAGCACCGTCTGGTCGCTGTGGGAAATCGGCCTGGACTGGTGGCAACTGGTGCCGCGCCTGTCGCTGTGGTTCGCCCTCGGCGTGGTCCTGCTGCTGCCCTGGTTCCGCCGCCCGCTGCTGCGTGACGGTCCGGCACCAATGGGCACCGCCGCACTGAGCGTGGCCGTGGTCCTGGCCGGTGGCGCCGCGATTGGCAGCCAGTTCACCAACCCTGGGGAAATCTCCGGTGACCTGGGCCGCGACACCGCGGACATGGCCAGCACCGCCCCGGCCATGCCCGAGGGTGAATGGCAGGCCTATGGCCGCACCGAATTCGGCGATCGCTACTCGCCGCTGAAGCAGATCACCCCGTCCAACATCGGCAAGCTGCAGGAAGCCTGGCGCATCCGCACTGGCGACATGCCGACTGCCAAGGACCCGGTGGAAATCACCAACCAGAACACCCCGCTGAAGGTCAACGGCATGCTCTATGCCTGCACCGCCCACAGCAAGGTGCTGGCCCTTGACCCGGATACCGGCAAGGAAATCTGGCGCTTCGATCCGCAGATCCAGGGCCCCAACGGCGACGATTTCCGTGGCTGGGCGCACATGACCTGCCGTGGCGTGTCGTACTACGACGAAGCCAACTTCAAGAACACCGACGCCATCAGCCAGCCGGCCAGCCTGTCCCCTGCCGGCCAGGCCATCGCTACCAGCTGCCCGCGCCGGCTGTTCCTGCCGACCGCCGATGCGCGCCTGATCGCCATCAACGCCGACACCGGCAAGGTCTGTGAAGACTTCGGCAACAAAGGCGCCGTGGACCTCAAGGCCGGCATCGGCCCGTTCACTCCGGGCGGCTACTACTCCACCTCGCCGGCGGCCATCACCCGCAACCTGGTGATCATCGGCGGCCACGTCACTGACAACGAGTCGACCAACGAGCCGTCCGGGGTGATCCGCGCCTTCGACGTGCATGACGGTCACCTGGTATGGAACTGGGATTCGGGCAACCCCGACGAAACCACGCCGCTGCCGGAAGGCCAGACCTACACCCGCAACTCGCCGAACATGTGGTCCCTGGCCAGCGTCGACGAGAAACTGGGCATGGTCTACCTGCCCCTGGGCAACCAGATGCCTGACCAGTGGGGCGGCAACCGCACCGCAGGCGCCGAGAAATTCAGCGCCGGCACCGTGGCCCTGGACATCGACACCGGCAAGCTGCGCTGGAACTACCAGTTCACCCACCACGACCTGTGGGACATGGACGTGGGCAGCCAGCCGACCCTGGTCGACATGAAGACCGCGGACGGCGTCAAGCCGGCGCTGATCCAGCCGACCAAGCAGGGCAGCCTGTATGTACTGGACCGTCGCGACGGCACCCCGATCGTGCCGATCCGCGAAGTACCGGCCCCCACCGGCGCGGTCGAAGGCGACCACACTGCACCGACCCAGGCCCGCTCGGACCTGAACCTGCTGCCACCGCCACTGGACGAAAAAGCCATGTGGGGCGCGACCCCGTTCGACCAGATGCTGTGCCGCATCCAGTTCAAGGAACTGCGCTACGAAGGCCAGTACACCCCGCCGTCGGTGCAGGGCAGCCTGATCTACCCGGGTAACGTCGGCGTGTTCAACTGGGGCAGCGTCTCCGTGGACCCAGTACGCCAGTTGCTGTTCACCAGCCCGAACTACATGGCCTTCGTGTCCAAGCTGGTGCCCCAGGCCGAAGTGGCGGCCGGCAGCAAGCGCGAAAGCGAGACCTCGGGCGTGCAGCCCAACAAGGGCGCCCCTTACGCGGTGATCATGCACCCCTTCATGTCGCCGATCGGCGTGCCTTGCCAGGCCCCGGCCTGGGGCTACGTGGCCGGTATCGACCTGACTACCAACAAGGTGGTGTGGAAGCACAAGAACGGCACCAGCCGTGACAGCTCGCCGATCCCCATCGGCCTGCCGATGGGCGTGCCAAGCATGGGCGGCTCCATGGTCACCGGTGGTGGCGTGGGCTTCCTCAGCGGCACCCTGGACCAGTACATCCGCGGTTATGACGTGAAAAACGGCAAGGAACTGTGGAAATCCCGCCTGCCAGCGGGCGGCCAGGCCACGCCGATGAGCTACACCGGCAAGGACGGCAAGCAATACGTCCTGGTGGTGGTGGGCGGCCACGGCTCCCTGGGCACCAAGATGGGCGACTACATCATTGCCTACAAACTGTCGGAATAAGCTTTACCGACGGATATAAAAAGGGCGGCTACCTTGGGGTAGCCGCCCTTTTTTATGCCGTTCGCACTCCCCGTAGGAGCTGGCTTGCCAGCGAAGGCGTCGGCCCGGGCACTGCATGGCTTGCGGACCTGTTCGCCGGCAAGCCGGCTCCTACAAGGTGCCTGGCGTTCGATCTTGCTCGACCGGCAACCTCTCACATTGCGATCACCGAAAATTCCTACAACTCGCGTCGAATTGCATCACCTTGTCCATTCAGGACTCAGCCTTTAAGGTCTGACCTGTCACCGGCAAGACCGTGACAGGGTGTGGAAGCCCCTATCTCGTTAGGCGTAAACAACGCCACCTAGTGGCCAATCCGATTCCTGCGAGAGGGACCCACAGCAATGAACAACAACGCCGCTGACCCGCCCGAACAACGCCATATGCCCCTCACCAGCAACGATTACAACATCCCCGCCCTGCTGGTGGACACCCAGGCCCCGCTGGACGCTCTCCACGAAGCCGCCGCGCACCGCATCCGCGCGGCCACCCAGTTGCTGGAGAACATCGCCAGCCACGACAACCTGCAGAGCAACCCGGCCCTGCTCCAGGATTTCGCCCAGCTGTGCGTCATCCCCCTGCGCGATGGCTGTGACCTGCTGGACGTGCTGGGCCGTCGCCTGCAGGAACAACTGCTGAGCTGAACTCCCGGACACGGCGCCATCCAGCCGGGCCCATCAAACCCCGGCCTCACCTCGCCATTCCCCGCCCCCGTAATTGCAAAAAGACACTAGCCCATTTGTGCTAATCGACCCTCCCTGTCCTGCGGCGATATAGTGCCCACCCACCACCCGTTCCTCTCGATACCGCCGTTTGCGGCGTGGGGAGCGGCTGCGCCGTAGAAAGCACAACAACACCAAGGAAGAGTCATCATGAAACTCCACTCCAGCATCCGCCCTCTCACCCTGCTCAGCATCCTGGCCCTGGCACTGGGCGGCTGCGCCATTGCCAAACCCAGCAACGACGACCTCAAGAACCGCGCCCAGACTACCCTCGGCAAGCCCGTGACCACAGTCTCCAATGTGCGTAGCGATGCTTCCCAGACCTACTTCACCGCCAGCACCAGCAATGGCGAATACAACTGCGTATTGCCCAGTGGCGGCATGGTCGCCTTAGCCAGTATGGGCGGAGTGGTTGCACTCCCAGCCGAGTGCAACAAACAGTAAATCGCTCCCGGCGACCCAGGTTCGCGCCTCGGACTGTCCGCTCTGACTGCCGGACAGCATCACCGCGGACAGGGCAAACACCTGTAAAGGCCCCGATGCTATGAAATCCCGCTTATACATGGCGACAGGCCTGGCCCTGCTCGCCTGCGCCCTGAGTGCCTGTGCACCACGTCAGGGGCGCACCCTGGACGAATACCCGCCGGTCAAGATTTCCACCGTGCAGTACCCCGACGCGCCCTTCGACACCCAGGCCGCGCGCGCCGCCCTGCAACCCGGCAGCGCAACGCTCACCGGCAAGTTCTGCATCGTCGGCAACGACGGTATCGAGGACAGCCGCGACGTCAAGATCTATCTCTACCCGGTCACCCCGCACTTGCAGGCCTGGCATAAATTGCGCTCATCCCAGCCCGAAGGCGCGCCGGTGAGCATGCTTCCCGAGGCCGTGGCCGTGCACCGGGTAACCCGGACCAACGGCAACGGCATCTTCCAGTTCACAGGCTTGCAACCGGGCCGCTACTTCGTCCAGGGCCAGGACATGGTGTACGGCACCAGCCGCTGGAACGAGTACGTGGGCACCGGCCAGAGCAACACCAACTACGGACCGGTGACCACCCACTACTACACCGAGCGCAGTTCGACCTCTTCATACTCGGGCATGCTCGACGAGTTCGTCGACCTGGCCAGTGGCGAGAACAAGAAGCTGACCATGACCAACTACCCCCTGCTTATCCCGTGCCGGACCTGGTAGCGGCCTCTGGCACCTGCGCCCTGTGAGCGGACGCCATTGGCGTCTCGCGCAGGGCTCGCAAGGTGCTGCGCAGTTCCACCGGCCGCACCGGCTTGGACAGGATCGCGATGTTGCGGTCGTGCAGGGCCGCGTGAATTTTCTCGATGTCGTGCCCGGTAATGATCAGCGCCGGCACTTCCCAGCCCCGCTGCCGGCGGATGCTGTCGATGCATTCGATACCCGAGGCCCGGGTGCCCAGGTCATAGTCGACGACAATGATGTCGCAATCGGTCAACAGATCCTCCCCGCTCGATTCGGCCTGGACCACGCAGCCCCAGCGCTCCAGCAACGCCGAGGTGGCCAGCAGTACGTTGCGATCATCCTCCACCAGGCAAACCCGCAACCCGGTCAGCAAACCGCTCTGGATCGCCTCGTCACGGCTGCGCAAACGCTGCGGCGCCGCCACTGACAAGCCATGGAGACTGACAGCGGTGCCGCGGTCGACCCGCGAACGGATGCTCACCTGCAGATCGATCAACTGCCCCAGGCGCTTGACGATGGACAGGCCCAGGCCAACGCCCTCGACGTCCTTGTCGCGCACCTGGCGGACCCGGTAGAACTCATCGAAGATCTTCGGCAGGTGCTCCTCGGCAATTCCCCGGCCCTGGTCATAGATAACGATGGCCAGCCCCTGGCCACGTCGCCGCACGCCAATCAGCACCGGCCGTTCCGCCGCGTACTTGAAGCAGTTGGACACTACGTTCTGCACCATGGTCGCCAACAGCCCCGGGTCGACCCGCACCCACTGGGCACAAGGCCGCAGCCGCAGCTCGACACCCGCCCAGCGCGCCGCTTCGGTGTTCTGGCGCACCAGATCACGCAAAAACTCGCCCAGGTGCACGGTTTCGTACTTGGGTTGCACCCGCCCGTTGTCCAGGGTGTAGAGGTCGAGGATGGAACGGAACAGCTGCGAGACGTTGAGCAGCGAGCGGTCGATGTTGTCCACCATGCGCCGCTCGTCGACGCCCAGGCTGGCTTCCCGCAGGCAGGCGGTGAACAGGCCGATGGAGTGGATCGGCTGGCGCAGGTCATGACTGGCCTGGGCCAGGAAGCGGGACTTTTCCAGGTTGGCGGCAATCGCCTCTTCCGAGGCCAGGCGGGTGCGCTTGAGCAGGATATGGGCATACACCGGAATCACCGTACTGGTGATCATCAGCATCAGCACCATGTAGGGCTGGGCCTGCCAATAGGGGGTCAGCAGGTAGACCATGAACAGCGCGAACAGCGCCAGAACAGTGGCAATGGCCAGGTAACGCGAGCCGAAGCGCATGCCATTGCCCAGGTTGACCCAGACCATCACGGCATAGATCGGCAGCGCGCCCTCCCCCCCTACCACCAGGCCGTAGCAGGTGCCGCTGTAGTCGTAGACCATGCCCAGGATGCGCCGCGCCGGGTAGTGCCCAGGCCAGCGGGCAATGGCCATGCGCAGGATGATCGAACCCAGCATGAACACGGAGATATAGATGATCACCGGCACATAGGTCGCCATATCCTGCCCCGGCAGAAAGCCGATCACGGCAAACCAGAGCAGGGCGCATCCGGCCACTATGATCCGCAGGGTGGCCTGGTCCAGCTCGCTGTCCTTCTCAACTTTCATGCCGTCACCTCCTTGTGCAATATGCGTTGGCGTGGTCTTTTGCCGTTCTGCACGGCTGCGTTCCGGACACGACCAGCGGGCAGTTACAACGCCACGCGCCAAGTTAGCATGCTCACAGGATTGGATGTTTCAAGGAGTTTCACCACATGACCTGCCGGATTATCGTCGCCGACGACCACCCGCTGTTTCGCGAGGGCATGCTGCGCACCATCCAGCGCCTGCTGCCCGAAGCCCTGCTTGAAGAGGCCGGCAACCTCCCGGCGGTGCTGGAGCTGGCCCGGACCGGCGAGGAGCCGGACTCGCTGATTCTCGACCTGCGCTTTCCCGGGCTGACCTCGGTGAGCATGATCGCCGACCTGCGCCGACAACTGCCTCGCACCTCGATCATCGTGGTGTCGATGATCGACAACCAGGAACTGATTGGTGAAGTCATGGCCGCCGGGGCGGACGGTTTCATTGGCAAGAGCATTGCCCCGGATGAAATCGGCCAGGCGATCCAGGCCATTCGCCAGGGCGAAGTGGTGGTCAAGTACGCGCCCTCCGGCCTGCTGCTGACCCTGGATGCCTGCGCCGAAGTGAGCCAGCTGACCACGCGCCAACAGGAAGTGCTGCGCCTGATCGCCCAGGGCAAGACCAACAAGGAAATCGCCCGGGAGCTGGATATCTCGCCATTCACCGTGCGTATCCATGTGTCCTCCCTGCTGCACACCCTCAAGGTGTCGTCACGGGCCGCCGCCGCGGTGAAATTCGCCGGGAACTGGTAAACCGGGACAAACCCTCTCCCGCGCGCGGGCGGCATCCCCGCGGATGTCCGCGCCCTGTTTCCCCCTGCGACACCAATAGCACTGGGAAGCCTGGGACAAATGAGGCAGCATCGGTCCTGGCACGCCTGTACAAACGCCATGGCATTGGGCGGCACGCCAGGAACAGCGTGCTGGCGCGACCGCCCCACGCAGGAGAAAAAACATCATGAATACGGATAAACGTGATGAGTTGTTTGATCGGTTGCACCACTGGTTCGGCGACTCGGAAGCCGCCAACTGGAACGAATACACCGCCGAACAGGTGGCCCTGGGCGTCTTGCACGGCTTTACGCCGACGCAATGGCAGCGGCTGGGCGAGACGCTCTTGTCACGCCCCGAATACTGGCAGCACCGCTGCGCGGTATCCCTGGGAGAATTGCGCAGCCCCCCGGCCATCGAGTTGCTCAAGCGCCTGCTGGCAGACTCGCCCTACCTGGATGTGCGGGTCATGGCGATCTATGAACTGGACTGGGCCGAAGCCGCGATCGAGCATCGCTATGCCCCGTGCATCCTGGAAATCATGGACAACCTGACGGAAGAAGGCATCGAACCGGAGTTGCAGAGCCTGCTGGCCAAGGCCGAAGCCGCCGCCCCCTGAAACCAGCCAGCCCCGGATGCCCGAGCCTCGCGGCCGGGCACCCAGGCACCTTCAGGTCGAAACCCGGGAGGTCATCATCCAGCGCTCAAATGCCTCGGTCGGCAAGGGCCGGCTGATCAGGTAACCCTGCACCGTGTCGCAGCGCCAGCTTTCCAGCAGCTTCAGGCAATGCTCGAACTCCACCCCTTCGGCCACCACCTTGAGCCCCAGCTTGTGGCTCATCTCGATGGTCGAGCGCACGATCACCGCATCACCGCTGGTCTCGTCCAGGTTGCGGATGAAGGACTGGTCGATCTTCAACTCCTGCACCGGCAGGCGCTGCAGTTGCGCCAGGGAGGAATAGCCGGTGCCGAAATCATCCACCGACAGGCTGATGCCACAACTGCGCAGGCGCTGCAGCACTGCCAGCGACTGCTCCGGATGGCGCATAATCGCGCTCTCGGTAATCTCGAACACCAACTGTTCGGCCGCCACCTGGTAGCGCTCCAGCCACTGGCTGACCCGGACTTCCAGGCTGTCGTCCTCCAGGTCGCTGGCGGAGATGTTGAGCGACAGGCGCACCGGCAGGGCCCGGCGATTCCACTCCGCCAATTGGCGGATGCAGGCCTCGATGACCCAGGACGTCAGGCTGTGCATGCTGCCGGTACGTTCGGCCAGGGGAATGAACTCCGCCGGCGACACCACGCCGAACACCGGGTGCTGCCAACGCAGCAGGGCTTCGGCCTGGTGCAGGTAATCTCGGCGCAGATCCAGCTTGGGCTGGTACAGCAGGAACAGCTCGCCTTCGGCGGCGGCGCGACGCAGGTCACGGATCAGGCTGATCTGTCGTTGATGGGCCAGATCGCGGTCCTGCTGGTAGACCTGCAGGTAGCCAGGCTGCAGCGAAGCATCATGGCGAGCGATGGCCGCACGGCTGATCAGCTCTTCGGCCGACTTACCATCGGCCGGGTACACCGCCACCCCCATGCAGATCTGGCGCCGGACCTCATCCCCCTGGATCAGTTGCGGCCGGCTCAACAGGCCATGGAGCCGGTCGGCCATGGCGATGGCGCCCTCCAGTTCGGTGTTTTCCAGCAACAGCAGGAACTCGCTGGCGGTGATCCGCGCCGCGGTGTCCCCCTGGGACAGGACCTCGCGCAGCCGGCGACTGAGCTCGCCCATCATCTGCTCCAGCCCTTCCGTGCCGAAGCCTTCGTTGATCGCCCGGTAGTTGTCGATCCCCAGGTACAACAGCACCACGTTGCGCCGGGCCGCGATGGCCTTGCCCAGGCGCTCGATGGCCAGGGCACGATTGGGCAGGCCGGTCAGCGGATCATGCAGGGCGTTGTGGGCCAACTGGCGCTCGCGGGTGGCAATGGCGCTCTGCATGGCGTTGAAGGCATCGGCGAGCACCCCGAACTCGTCGCTGCGCTTGATGCTCACCGGGGCCTGATAGTTACCGGCACCAATGCGTCGGGCGGCCTGGGCCAGATCCTCCAGGGGCCGCGAGACACGCCTGGCCATCAGCAGGGCAAAGGCCAGGGACACCACCAGCGCCACCAGGGCAATCCACAAAAACTCCCGATCCAGTGGGGTAAAGGCTTGCAGCGCCTGCTCCAGCGGGCTTTGCAACAGGGCCATGACCCGCGGATCTTCGGCGTCGCCGGTGTTGGCCAGTTGCAGGGCCTGGTTGAGGAACCGCTGGCCGTGGGTTTCGCTCAGCTGGGGCAGGGATTGCCACAGCGAATCACCCAAGACCTTGATGATCGGTGACCAGAAGAACTCCGGCTGGGTGCTGAACAACTCTCCCGGATCCTGGCCGTCGACCGTCAGGAATGACACCTCGAGGTTGCTCATGGAGCGCAGCTCCCGGGCAAACAGCTCGTCCATGGGAAAGCCCATCACCACCCGGGCAATGGGCAACGACTCCAGCACTTCGCCCTGGACCAGCAGATAGGGGCGCCCCTTGATCGCGACAAACAGCATGTGGGTGTTGTGCCGCAGCGCCCGGCGCAACGCCTGGTCATAGGGAAAGTGCTGGTCCCGGGCGATGTCCGCCAGGGTGCTGGCGATGACCCGGCCCTCGGGGCTGAGCACGAACATCTCGCTGGAACGGATACCGCCCCGGTGCTGCGCGAGGGCGGCGAGGATATCCACCGGCTTGCCGCTGACCACCGCGCGACGAAACTCCGAATCCACCACCAGCCAGTCGACCCCGTACTGCAAATTGCGGCCCCGCAGGTCCAGCAGGCGCTCGAACACCCGAGTGCCGATCTTCAATTGCAGTTGCGCCTGGCGTTCGACCGCCTGGGTAGTGGCGGTCTTGACCGCGAAATACACCGCCCCAATCAGTACCAACAGCAACAGCGCCAGCACCCCGACAATCCTTGCCTGAAAGGTTTGGCGCCACTTCACGAGGCCGCTCTCGCCAACTCCGATCGACCGGTGGACCCTGAAGACGCCAGCGCGACTGACGGCCGCCGAGAGCTGAAAAATCCGTTCCTCATACCCATCCCTCTGACAAGCTGAATGCGTGCGTCAAATAAATGCCAGATTCATTCCGACATTCCAGGCACTCAGATTAATCCTCAAATTACAGAAGATCACGCAATAAAACAGGTGATTGCGCAGTCATTTTATTGACAAAAAACAACAAAACAGCCCTAAAAGTACAGGGGCAAGCCTTGTTCCCACGACCTTGGCAGCGCCTGGAAACAGCCTGAGGAGCCGCTGGCTGCACGCTCGGCGGCATCAGGCCAGCCAACTGAAGCCGCACCGTACCCGCTGCCCTGGCACCTTGAAAAATGCTGAAACCAGTCGCCCATTGAAACCCGCCGCGACCTGCCCCATCTAACCTGCATAGCCCATCGTGCAGGAGCCTCCATGAGCGACCAGCAAGAATTTCCCGAAGACCTGCGTGACTACGTCGATCCGGAAAATACCGAACACCCGGCAGCCCAGGGCACCGGCCTGGCCCTGCCCGGGCAGAATCTGCCGGACAAGGTCTACATCATCCCGATTCACAATCGGCCGTTCTTCCCGGCACAGGTGCTGCCGGTCATCGTCAACGAAGAGCCCTGGGCCGAAACCCTGGAGCTGGTGAGCAAATCCGATCATCACTCCCTCGCCCTGTTTTTCATGGACACCCCCCAGGAAGACCCACGGCACTTCGATACCTCCGCACTGCCGGAGTACGGCACCCTGGTCAAGGTCCATCACGCCAGCCGCGAGAACGGCAAACTGCAATTCGTCGCCCAGGGCCTGACCCGGGTGCGCATCCGCACCTGGCTCAAGCATCATCGTCCGCCCTACCTGGTGGAAGTCGAATACCCGCACCAGCCCAACGAGCCCACCGACGAGGTCAAGGCCTACGGCATGGCGCTGATCAACGCGATCAAGGAACTGCTGCCGCTCAACCCGCTGTACAGCGAAGAGCTGAAGAACTACCTCAACCGCTTCAGCCCCAATGACCCGTCGCCCCTGACCGACTTCGCCGCAGCCCTGACCTCCGCCACCGGCAATGAACTGCAGGAAGTGCTGGACTGCGTGCCGATGCTCAAGCGCATGGTGAAAGTCCTGCCGATGCTGCGCAAGGAAGTGGAAGTCGCACGGCTGCAGAAAGAGATCTCCGCCGAGGTCAACCGCAAGATCGGCGAACATCAGCGCGAGTTCTTCCTCAAGGAACAGCTCAAGGTGATCCAGCAGGAACTGGGGCTGACCAAGGACGACCGCAGCGCCGACCTAGAACAGTTCGAGCAGCGCCTGCAGGGCAAGGTCCTGCCGCCCCAGGCGCAAAAGCGCATCGAAGAGGAGATGAACAAGCTGTCGATCCTCGAGACGGGCTCCCCGGAATACGCCGTCACCCGCAATTACCTGGAATGGGCCACCGCGGTGCCCTGGGGCGTATTCGGCGAAGACAAGCTGGACCTCAAGCACGCGCGCAAGGTGCTGGACAAACACCACGCCGGCCTCGACGACATCAAGGACCGCATCCTCGAATTCCTCGCGGTGGGTGCCTACAAGGGCGAGATCAGCGGCTCCATCGTGCTGCTGGTGGGCCCGCCCGGCGTCGGCAAGACCAGCGTCGGCAAATCCATCGCCGAATCCCTCGGGCGGCCGTTCTATCGCTTCAGCCTCGGCGGCATGCGCGATGAAGCCGAGATCAAGGGCCACCGCCGTACCTACATCGGCGCCCAGCCGGGCAAGCTGGTGCAGGCGCTCAAGGATGTGGAGGTGATGAACCCGGTGATCATGCTCGACGAGATCGACAAGATGGGCCAGAGCTACCAGGGCGACCCGGCCTCGGCGCTCCTGGAAACCCTGGATCCGGAACAGAACGTCGATTTCCTCGACCACTACCTGGACCTGCGCATGGACCTGTCCAAGGTCCTGTTCGTGTGCACCGCCAACACCCTGGACTCGATTCCCGGGCCGTTGCTCGACCGCATGGAAGTGATTCGCCTGTCGGGTTACATCACCGAGGAAAAACTCGCCATCGCCAAGCGCCACCTGTGGCCCAAGCAGTTGGAGAAAGCCGGCGTGGCCAAGAGCAGCCTGAGCATCAGCGACAGCGCCCTGCGCACGGTGATCGACGGCTACGCCCGGGAAGCCGGGGTGCGCCAGTTGGAGAAGCAACTGGGCAAGCTGGTGCGCAAGGCCGTGGTCAAGCTGCTGGATGAACCGGACGCGACCCTCAAGATCGGCCCCAAGGACCTGGAAGCCTCCCTGGGCATGCCGGTGTTTCGCAACGAACAGGTGCTGAACGGCACCGGGGTCATCACCGGCCTGGCCTGGACCAGCATGGGTGGCGCCACGTTGCCCATCGAGGCGACACGCATCCACACCCTCAACCGTGGCTTCAAGCTCACCGGGCAGTTGGGTGACGTGATGAAGGAATCGGCGGAAATCGCCTACAGCTATGTCAGTTCCCACCTCAAGCAGTTCGGCGGCGACAGCGGTTTCTTCGATGAAGCCTTTGTCCACCTGCACGTGCCGGAAGGCGCCACGCCCAAGGACGGCCCCAGTGCCGGGGTGACCATGGCCAGCGCACTGCTGTCCCTGGCGCGCAACCAGCCACCGAAAAAAGGCGTGGCCATGACCGGCGAGCTGACCCTCACCGGCCACGTGCTGCCGATTGGCGGGGTGCGCGAGAAAGTCATTGCAGCGCGGCGGCAGAAGATCCACGAGCTGATTCTCCCGGAGCCCAACCGCGGGCATTTCGAAGAGCTGCCGGACTACCTCAAGGAAGGCATCACCGTGCACTTCGCCAAGCGCTTTGCCGACGTGGCCAAGGTGTTGTTCTAAATCCCAGCGTCGGCCAGCCGGCTCCTACCTTGAACTTCGGTAGGAGCCGGCTGGCCGGCGACAGGCCATAACCGCCAACCTCCATCCCTCCCCTACACCGCCCATCATCTTCAGTTATGCTCGCCGTTCGTCACGAATGATCGGAGCTTCCTGACCCATGCCTGCACACCGCCTTCTTGCCCTACTCAGCCTCGCCCTGCTTGGCGCCTGCGCCAGCCAGCCCAAGCAGAACGTCACCGTGGAAAACTCGAACCAGTGCCCCCTGCAACTGCACAACGGGCAAACCCTGACCCTGACCCTGCCGAGCAACCCCACCACCGGCTATCGCTGGGCCATCCAGGATTCGGCCGGCGGCATCCTGCGCAAGGTCAGCCCCGAGGTCTACAGCAACCCCGAAGACACCGGACTGGTGGGCAGCGGTGGGCAATCGACCTGGCGCTTCCAGGCCTTCGCCACTGGCACCGGGCGCCTGCTGCTGACCTATCAGCAACCCTGGGCACCGGAAGAAGCCCCGGTGAAGGCCTTCGACTGCTCGATCACGGTGAATTGACATGGGCTGGCTGATCCTCGCGCTGATGGGCGCCGCCACCTTCCTCTACGGGGTCAGCGTGCATGCCACCCTGCTCTGCCTGCTGGTCAAGCCACTGCCGGTGCTGGCCCTGCTGGGCTGGTTGCACGATGCGCCGCCCGGGGACTACCGGCGCTGGATCATCATCGGGCTGCTGTTTTCCGTGCTCGGCGACACCTTGCTGGCCTGGCCCACGGACCTCTTCGTGTTCGGCCTCGGGGCCTTCCTGGTGGCGCACCTGGCCTACCTCAAGGCCTACCTCAGCGACTGCCGGCGTATCGCCCTGCTGCCTCTGGTCGTGGCCCTGGCCATTGGCGCAGTGCTGCTGGGCATCCTGATCTCCCACGGCCTGGGGCCGTTGCTGATCCCGGTGATCGTCTATGCCCTGACCATCAGCGCGATGCTCTGGCGGGCCCTGGCGCGCCTGGGCAGTGAAGTGCCCAAGCGCTCTGCGCTGCTTGCGGCAGTGGGCGCCTTGAGCTTTGCCTTCTCCGACAGCCTGATCGGTATCAGCCGCTTCGTGGTGGCCTTCGATGCCGCGCCGTACCTGATCATCATTTTCTACTGGCTGGGCCAGTGGGGCATTGCCGCTTCGGCGTTCAGCCAGAAGCCGCGCTGAGGCGCCTGCGCCGGCAGGCCGGTCCCTGCAATCTGCAGGAGCCGGCTTGCCGGCGAACAGCCGCACACCTTGTGTCGCCCTGGCGCCCGTGAAGGCCCTGCGGGCCTTATCGTCGCCAGCGTCAGCGGCTACAATGCCGGCCTTTTTATTTCTCCACCGCCGGAACCGCCGTGAGCAAAGAACCCGACCGCCTTTTCGCCCAGCCCCTGGCCCAGGTGCCTGACTTCGCCTTCAACGAGGACGTGGTGCGGGTGTTCCCGGACATGATCAAGCGCTCGGTGCCGGGTTACCCGACCATTGTCGAAAACCTCGGGGTGCTGGCGGCGCAGTTCGCCCAGCCACACAGCGTGCTCTACGACCTGGGCGCGTCCCTGGGCGCGGTGACCCAGGCCCTGCGTCGCCATGTGCGCACCGATGGCTGCCGGGTGATCGCCGTGGACAACTCGGCGGCCATGGTCGAGCGCTGCCGCGAGTACCTCAACGGCCAGGATTCGATGTTCCAGGAGTTGCTGCCGGTGCAAGTGATCGAGGGCGATATCCTCGCCCTGGAATTCCAACCGGCCTCGGTGGTGGCGCTGAACTTCACCTTGCAGTTCATCGCCCCGGAGCAGCGCCTGGCCCTGCTCGGTCGCATCCGCCAGTCGCTGCTGCCCGGCGGCGCGCTGATCCTCTCGGAGAAGCTGCGCTTCAACGACAGTGAAGAACACGCGCTGCTCACCGACCTGCACATCGCCTTCAAGCGCGCCAACGGCTACAGCGAACTGGAAATTGCCCAGAAGCGCAGCGCCATCGAAAACGTCATGAAGCCCGACAGCCTCGAAGAACACCGTGAGCGCCTGCTGGCCGCCGGGTTCTCGAAAGTCGTGCCGTGGTTCCAGTGTCTTAACTTTGCCTCGTTGATTGCCTTGCCATGATTGATCTGTCCCCCCTCGCCCGCCGCCTGGCGGGCACGCCCCTGGCCGAATGGGCCGCCGGCCTGCAAGCCCAGCTCGATGCCAAGATGGAAAAAGGCCACGGCGATCTCGAACGCTGGCAGAGCGCCCTGGATGCGCTGCCGAAGATCCAGCCCAGCGAGGTCGACCTGATCAATGGCCTGCGCCTGGACACCGAGTGCGACGACGCCACCCGGGCACAGATGCATGACGCGCTGATGGGCCTGTCGCCCTGGCGCAAGGGCCCCTTCGACCTGTTCGGGGTGCATGTGGACACCGAATGGCGCTCGGACTGGAAGTGGTCACGGGTGGCACCGCACCTGGATCTCAAGGGCAAGCGCATCCTCGATGTCGGTTGCGGCAATGGCTACTACATGTGGCGCATGCTCGGCGCCGGCGCCCACAGCGTGATCGGCGTCGACCCCAACTGGCTGTTCTTCTGCCAGTTCCAGGCGGTACAGCGCTACCTGTCGGAGCCCTCGGTGTGGCACCTGCCGTTCCCCTTCGAAGACCTGCCGCCCAACCTGGAAGGCTTCGACACGGTATTTTCCATGGGGGTGTTCTACCACCGCCGTTCGCCCATCGAACACCTGCTGGCGCTCAAGGACTGCCTGGTCAAGGGCGGTGAACTGGTGCTGGAAACCCTGGTGGTGGAAGGCGACCAGCATCAGGTGCTGGTGCCGGAGGACCGTTACGCGCAGATGCGCAACGTGTGGTTCCTGCCATCAGTACCGGCCCTGGAACTGTGGCTGCGACGGGCCGGTTTCAGCGATGTGCGTTGCGTGGATGTCAGCGTGACCAGCATCGAGGAACAGCGCGGCACCGAGTGGATGAAGTATCAGTCCCTGAGCGACTTTCTCGACCCGAATGACCACAGCAAGACCATCGAAGGCCTGCCGGCACCGATGCGTGCCGTGATAGTCGCCAGAAAATAACCGCGCCACGCCCTGTAGGAGCTGGCCGGGCGGCGTTCCGTTTGCCAGCGAAGGCGCCCGCCAAAGCGGCAAGGCTCGAGGGCCTCTTCGCCGGCAAGCCGGCTCCTACGGTTCTTTGTAGGAGCGAGCTTGCTCGCGAAAACCGCAGACGCGTTGGAGATCAGCGCGCCCTGCGCGCCTTGAAGAACTCGCTCAGCACCGCGCCGCACTCCTCGGCCAGCACTCCACCCTCGTACAGCACCCGATGGTTGAGAAAGCCCTGGGTGAAGAACTGGCCCTGGCTCTGCACGATGCCGGCCTTGGGCTCCAGGGCGCCGTACACCACCCGGGCAATGCGCGAATGCACGATCAGCCCGGCGCACATGCTGCAGGGCTCCAGGGTCACGTACAGGGTGCTGCCGGGCAGGCGGTAGTTGCTCACCGCCTGGGCAGCGGCACGGATCGCCACCATCTCGGCGTGGGCGCTGGGATCGCTGCCGCTGATGGGGCAGTTGTAGCCGCGGCCGATGATCTCGCCGTCCAGCACCAGCACCGCCCCCACGGGCACTTCTCCCAGGGCCGCGCCTTCGGCGGCCAGGGCCAGGGCCTCGCGCATGAAGTCCTGGTCACGACTGCGGTCGATGATCGACGCGGGGCGAATCTGGCGCATCACACCACCTCGATTGCGGCCATCAGGCCGGTTTCCATGTGGTCGATCACGTGGCAATGGAACATCCAGACCCCCGGGTTATCCGCCACCAATGCCACCCGGGCACGCTCGTTCTTGCCCAACAGGTAAGTGTCGGTGAAGTACGGGGTGACCTTGTGGCGGTTCGAGGCAATGACCTTGAAGCTCATGCCATGCAAGTGGATCGGGTGCTGGTACTGGGTCATGTTCTTCAATTCGAAAATGTAGCTCTTGCCCTTTTTCAGCGTGGCAATCGGGCGGTCGGCGCAGGTCTTGTCGGTGATGTCCCAGGCCTGGCCATTGATCTGCCACAGGCTCGGCGGCTTGCCGTTGTCCACATTCACCGAGACCGAGCCCACCCACTCGAAATTGAAGTTGAGCTTCTCGGCGTTGTCGAGATCCGGCTCGGCCACCGGGTTGGCCGGCAACGCGGGCGGCCAGGTCGTGGGCGCGTCAGTATTGGCCACCGAGCGCAAGGTGCCCAGGCGCACCGGGCCGTTGCGCAGGGACAGCTCTTCGCCTGCCGCCGGGGCCTTGATCGCCAGGCAGATGCGCATGCCCGGGCCCAGCCAGTATTCCTTGCCCAGGGGCCGCGGTTCGATGGGGTTGCCGTCCAGGGCGTAGATCTGTGCCTCGACGTCGGGAATGTTGATGCGGTAGGTCAGGGTGTTGTCGAGGTTGAGCAGGCGCACCCGGGTGATCTGCCCGGCCGGCAGGTCGATCACCGCCTGGGGCACGCCATTGATGGTCGACAGGCGCCCGGCGGTGCCACCCCGCGCCGCTTCCCGGGGGATGCTGAAGGGCAGGAAGGCGCCCTCTTCGTCCACGTGCCAGTTCTTCAGGCTCAGGGTGCGCTCGTACTTGAACCCGGTAGGCTCGCGCTCTTCGACAATCAGCGGGCCCACCAGGCCACGGCCCAGCTCTTCGCTGCTGCTCACGTGGGGGTGATACCAATAGCTGCCGGCATCCGGCACCCGGAACTTGTAGTCGAAATACTCACCGGGCAGTACCGGCAACTGCGAGACGTAGGGCACGCCATCCATTTCCAGCGGCAAGCGGATACCGTGCCAGTGGATGGTGGTGGCCACCGGCAGGTGGTTGATGAAGCGCACCCGCAGCCATTCGCCCTGGCGCACCCGCAGCTCGGTGCCCGGAGCCGAGGGGCCGAAGGCCCAGGCCTCGGTCTTGTGGCCCGCTACCAGCTCCACATCCAGGGGCGCCGCAATCAGCTCGTAGTCATGCCCCGCCTCAGCGTCGGCCCTCTTTCCCAGCCAGTAGCGCGAGGCGCCTCCCGCGCCCACGCCAACCACCACCAGACCGGCCAGACCACCGAGTATTTGTCGACGGGTAAAGGACATGGACTCAACTACCTCACGTATCCGCGGCGGACCCAGGCCCGCAAAAGGCGAATACGATACACCTGCAGTTGGGAAACAGTAAGGCCGGCGCGGCGACGGGACGCAGCTGCGCGGCTAAGCAAATGCCCAGGCCGCCGGCCAGCCAGCGCTGGCGCGGCTTGCTTGCAGGCACACTGGGCACCTCATTCCTGCAACCCCACCAGCAGGTGCAGCACCCCGCCCGAGAGTGTCATCACCGCCGGCACTCCGGCCACCCGCAGGGCACTGGCGTCCAGCAACTGCGAATCGTGCAGCTCCACCCGTACCCGAGTCAGGGCCAGGCGTTGCTGGCTCTTGATGTTGGCCCTGCCCCCCAGCGCCGCAAGCTTGGCTTCGTCCAGCAGGTTGTCGCCAGCCCTGGCCTGGGGCGCTTTCGGCGAGTCGGGCACCAGGTCGGGAGTCAGGGCCTTCCAGAACGCACGCTGCAATTTCTCGAACATCTTCAGCTCTCCAGAACCGGTGAAGCGGTGGCCACAGCGGCCTGTTGTTGATGCAGGTATTCACGCACCTGCGCAGCGTCTTCCAGTTCGACAATACCGGCGGCCAAGGCCTGGCACTGGGCCAGATCCAGCTCGCGCACCCGTGCCTTGATGGCCGGGATCAGCGGCACGCTCACCGACAGCTCATCCACGCCCAGGCCCAGCAACAAGGGCACCGCCAGGACCTCCGAGGCCAGTGCGCCACAAACGCCGACCCATTTGCCGTGGGCATGGGCCGCCTGCACCGTGCTGGCGATCAGGCGCAGGACCGCCGGGTGGAAGCTGTCGGCCTGGCTGGCCAGGCGCGGATGGTCCCGGTCCATGGCCAGGGTGTACTGGGTCAGGTCGTTGGTGCCGATGGAGAAAAAGTCCACCTCCGGGGCAAAGCGATCCGCCATCAGGGCTGCCGAAGGCACCTCGATCATGATGCCCAGCTTCGGTCGCTCCGACAGCCCCAGGGCCAGGACCTCTTGATCAAGGATCTGCCGCGCCTGGCGCAGCTCCGCGAGCTGGCTGACCATGGGCAACATGATGTGCAGCCGTGCCTGCCCGGCGCTGGTGAGTATCGCCCGGAACTGCTCCCGCAGCAGTTCGGGACGCTCGAGGCACAGGCGGATACCACGCAGACCGAGGAAAGGATTGGCCTCGCTGTCCATGGGCACATAGGCCAGGGGTTTATCGCCACCGACATCCAGGGTCCGTACCACCAGATTGCGCCCGGGGCCCAAGGCGCGGGCAATCACCTGGTAAGTACCGGCCTGCTCTTCAAGGCTCGGGGCGTGACTACGGTCCTGGAAGAGGAACTCCGAACGCAACAGGCCGACGCCTTCGCCTCCCAGTCTCATTGCCTGCTCGGCCTCCGCCAGGGACGCGATGTTGGCCGTGACTTCCAGATGATGGCCATCACGGGTCACCGCAGGAAGCGTCGCCTGTGCCAGGTCCTGCTGCTGGCGCTGGCGTTGCTGCTGGCGCTGGGCATCGAGTTGCTGGAGCAATTGCGGGTCCGGATCGGTATGCAGCTCGCCACGCTCGGCATCCAGCAATACCCGGGTACCGTTGGCCAGGGCCAGAACCTGGGGCGACAGGCCGCAGATCGCCGGCAGGCCCAGGGCCCGGGCGAGGATCGCCACGTGGCTGGTGGCGCCCCCGCCGACGGTGGCAAACCCCAGCACCTTGGCCGTGTCCAGGCTGGCGGTCTGCGAGGGGGTCAGTTGCTCGGCAATCAGAATTGCCTGGTCCGGCAAGCTCAGGACATGCTCCTGCACCCCGAGAATCAGCTTGAGCACCCGTTGGCCGACGTCCGCCAGATCCACCGCGCGCTCAGCCAGCAGCGCACTGCCCAGGCCCTTGAACAGCTCGGCGGTGACCTCGATGGCACGGCTCCAGGCAAAGGCGGCGCTCTTGCCGGTGACAATCAGGGCTTCGGCCTGCTCCAACAGGCTCGGGTCGTCGAGGAGTTCCTGGTGGGCACGGAAGATTTCCTGCTGTGCTTCACCCGGGGCATTGTCCCGCAGCCGTTGCAGGCCCCGGAGCGCCTCTAGCAAGGCCCGCTCAAGAATTTCGCGCTCCTGCTCCGGGTTCGCCGCCAACTCGCTTATCTGCAGGTGTTGCTCAGCCACCTGGACCACCTGGCCGACCGCCGAACCCGGTGACGCACAGACACCCCGCAGAACCGTCTCCAGCGACTCATCCCGCGCCGCTACTGGCTCAGGACTCGGCGCCGCAGCACTGCCTTTCTCGCCACAACCCGAGACCAGCAGCGCCACCAGAACCTGGATCGCCTGCTCGGCATCCGCCCCCGCAGCACTGACCTGCAAGACATCGCCCTGCACCGTCTGCAACGCCATGATCGACACCAGGGACTTGGCATTGGCCGAGTCCTGGCGCCGGTGCAGGCAGATATTCGCGGCAAAGCCCTTGGCGGCCTGGGCCAGCAACGCCGCCGGACGTGCGTGCAGCCCCTGGGGGTTGCCCAGGACCAGCGGTTTGGAAAACAGCGCCTCTGCTTCAGCGCCTTCGGCCTTGGCCCCCTCCTCTGCGAAGGCGGGCTCGATCTGCAACACTGGCTGTCCCAGTTCCACCAGCAGGCTGCCGGACACCAGCCCCGTCACTGCCTCGCCACTGACCACCAGCATCAGGGTCAACAGGCTGCGCGCGTGCCGGGCCAGATAATCAGCATCGAACTCGATCAGCGGCTGGCCTGCCGAGACCTGCTGACCCTCCTCGACCAGACAGGTGAAGCCCTTGCCCGCGAGGTTCACTGTGTCCAGCCCGATGTGCATCAGCACCTGCTGGCCCTGTTCACCCGTGATGCTCACCGCATGGCCGCTGTGCTGCAGGTTGCTGACCACTCCGGACAGAGGTGCGCAGAGGGTCTGGGAAGTCGGGTCGATGCACACGCCGTCGCCGATCACCCGGCTGGAAAACACCGGGTCGGGCACCTGCTCCAGGGGCAGTAGCACCCCGGACAGGGGCGCGAGCAATTGCAAAGGTTGGGTTATGGCCATGACGTCACCTGCTAATGATTCCTTGAAGTGCCGATGGAGCGCGAGCCCCGACAGCATCGCTTATTTCCACCAGTACTCGACCTGCAAACCGACGTTCGCACCGTGCCGCGCGGTGCCGAAGACACCACTGTCAGACAGCGCGGAGCCGGCCGCCAGTTCGTTGGCCGCGCGTTTGGCGGCCTCGTTCCAACTGGCATAGGTGTAATACAGGCGCACCTCGGGCCGCGCCCAGAACTCCGGCCCCTTGGGTGACCAGGTGGGCGCGAAGGTGAACTTGCTGAGTTTGCGGGTGCCCCCGGGCGCCTCCACCTGATCATGACCAAACTCGGTCACCAGCTTGAACTGTTCGGTGATTGCATAGGCCGGGCGCACCCCCAGGGAGATCCAGTTCTGGTCCTGGCCGTCGGGGCGGATGTCCTTCTGATAGACCGCCTCTACCTGGCCGCCAAAGCGCGGGGTGACCTGCCAATCGAAGAACTCCACCAGGCGATAGCTCTTGTTGCCGTCATCCAGGTAGGGATTGCCGGTGTAGCCCAGGCCGGTACCGGGCCCCTCACCGTATTGCAGGGCCAGTTTGTTTTTGCCGCCGAAAAAGTCTTTCTGCACATGCTGGGTGGTGATCGCCCAGCCATTGTGGGCACCACGGCGATCGGGCTTTTCCAGGTAACTCAGGCCCAGCTCCAGCTCGCCGCCGGGGTTGGTCTGGAAACCGGCAACGTTGAAGTCATGACGGCTCACGGCCTGCTTCTGGTAGAGGTTGTCCTTGCGGGAAAAGGCGTAGCTGTATTTCAGATCGCCGATGCGCACGTCCTCGATGCCGCCGCCGGTGGCACTCTGGTTCCAGTAGTAGAAGTCAGAGATATGGATATCGTTACGCTTGTAGTAACGGCGCCCGGCCCACAGCGAGCCGCCATTGAGGCTGGGCAGGTTCGACCACTGGGCGTACATCTGCGGCATGCGCGCCGAGCCGTTCTCGCCCTGGAAAGTCAGGTTGCGGTCGTAGCGGTTGTAGAGCGAGGCCATGCCGTCGACGCTGAGTACCGAACCGTCCTCCAGGGTGTACAGGTCCTGGCGCAGCTCAAGCTCGGCGTACTGCTCGCACTCGTTGCCCAGGCGGTACTTGGAGGGCGCGCCAGGTAGCTGAAAGCAGGATTGCGGGCCGCTGTTGACCGAAGTGCCAAGGCCGCTGCGCAGGTAGCCGGCGAACTCCAGGGCCAGGGCCGGAAAGGGCAATGCCAGGCACAGGCAGGACGCCGCCAGGCCGCGATTTATTGTTGTTTTCATAAGCCACCCCATTATTTTTATTGTGATATTTCGATCCGCAGAAGCCGGCTGGCCGACGAACGAAGCCCTGCGCTGTATCTGCAACAGCGCATTCACGGCAGACGGAAACCGCCCGGCAGCTTCTGCGAGGATTGTCAGCAGTCGGTCAGGTGCAGGACGAAGGACTCATAGGGCCGCAGCAGCAAATGCCGGCTGCGGGCGCCATCACCCGGGTAGTTGCTGATCAGCAGACGCTGCTGCATGCCCGGGTCGATGACCTCCTGCGGCAATTCAACCTCGCACGGCGAACCGTAGAAGTTGTTCACCACCAGCAGTCGCTCGCCCTGCCCTTCCCGTACGTAGGCCCAGACCTGCGGATGCTCGGGCAGCAATTGGCGATAGACGCCGTGCTGGATCAAACCCTGCTCACGGCGCAACGCGATCAATTGGCGATAGTGGTGCAGCACTGATTGCGGGTCGTCGAGCTGTGCCTGGACATTGATCTGGCCAGCGTTGGCCGCGACCTCGATCCAGGGGGTACCGCTGCTGAAACCGGCATTGGCCCCGGCATTCCACTGCATTGGCGTACGCCCGTTGTCCCGGGACTTCTGCTGGATCGCCGCCATGATGGCCTGCGGCTCTTCACCGGCCTCGCGCTTGAGGCGGTAGATGTTCAGGGTCTCGACGTCGCGATACTGCTCGATGCGTTCGAAGTGAGGATTGGTCATGCCCAACTCTTCGCCCTGGTACACGAAGGGCGTGCCCTGCAGCAGGTGCAATGCGGTGGCCAGCATCTTCGCCGACACCACCCGGTGTTCGCCGTCGTCGCCAAAGCGCGATACCACCCGGGGCTGGTCGTGGTTACACCAGAACAGTGCATTCCAGCCGCCGCCGGCCTGCATGCCGCACTGCCAGTCGGAGAGGATGCGCTTGAGTTCAAGGAAGTCGAAATCGGCCCGCAACCACTTCTGCTGATTGGGGTAATCCACCTTCAGGTGATGGAAGTTGAAGGTCATGGACAGCTCCTTCGACTCCGGGTTCGAGTAGCGGATGCAGTGTTCCAGGCGGGTGGACGACATCTCGCCGACATTCACCAGGTCATGGCCGGCGAACACTTCCCGATGCATTTCCTGCAAGTACTCATGAACGTTCGGGCCGTCGGTATAGAAGCGCCGGCCATCACTCTGGTCCTCGGGAAAATCCGCCGGCTTGGAGATCAGGTTGATCACATCGAGACGGAATCCGCCCACCCCCTTGTCCCGCCAGAAGCGCATCATCTTGAACACTTCGGCGCGCACCCGGGGGTTGTCCCAGTTGAGGTCGGCCTGGGTGTGGTCGAACAGGTGCAGGTAGTACTGGCCGGTCTGCGCTTCGTATTCCCAGGCCGAGCCGCCGAACTTGGACTCCCAGTTGTTGGGCTCATCGCGCCAGATGTAGAAGTCCCGGTAGGGGTTGTCCAGGCTGCTGCGGGCCTGCTGGAACCACTCGTGCTCGATGGAAGTGTGATTGACCACGATGTCCAGCATCAGCTTGATGCCGCGCTTGCCGGCTTCCTCGATCAGCCGTTCGCAGTCGGCCATGCTGCCGTAACTGGGGTCGATGGCGTAGTAGTCGCTGATGTCATAGCCGTTGTCCCGCTGCGGCGAGCGCAGGAATGGGGTCAGCCACAGGCAGTCGACCCCGAGCCACTCCAGGTAGTCGAGCTTGTCCACCACCCCCAGCAAATCGCCGGTGGCCTGGCCTGAATGGCTGTGAAAACTCTTGGGGTAGATCTGGTAGATCACCGAACGCTGCCAGTCTTGCATTGCAAATTCCTTTGAAAATGACGCGGCCTTGACTAACGCCCCGCCTCCGGGCGACGAGCCCGGAAGCCGAAGGGCCAGGGACTTCAGGCCACGCGGTAGCCAGGACGGATGATCTTCATGCTCAGGCCGCAGGTCAGGACGAAGGGCACGACCAGGGCGATGACCATGCCGATCACGAACATCGGGATGTACTGCGGGATGATCGAGATGAACCCCGGTAACCCGCCGACGCCGATCGCCGAGGCCTGGACCTTGTTCAGCGAGAGGAAGATGCTGCCCAGCGCCGAGCCGATCAGGGCCGCGTAGAACGGGAACTTGTAGCGCAGGTTGACGCCGAACATCGCCGGTTCGGTGATGCCGAAATAGGCCGAAATGGCCGAGGTCGAGGCCATGCTGCGGTCCCGTGCGTTGCGGCTCATGGTGAACACCGCCAGGGCCGCGCTGCCCTGGGCCAGGTTGGACATGACGATCATCGGCCAGATGAAGGTGCCGCCCTGGGTCGAGATCAACTGCAGGTCGACCGCCAGGAACATGTGGTGCATGCCGGTGATTACCAGCGGCGCATAGAGCAGGCCGAAGATCGCGCCACCGATCATCGGCGCCAGGTCGAACAGGTTGACCACGCCTTCGGTGATGAGGATGCCCAGGTGGCGGGTTACCGGGCCGATGATCGCCAGGGCCAGCACCCCGGTGACCACGATGGTGGTGATGGGCACCACCAGCAGGGTGATGGCATTGGGCACCCGGGCCCGCAGCCATTTCTCGATCACGCTCATCACATAGGCGGCCAGCAGGATCGGCAGGATCTGCCCCTGATAGCCGACCTTTTCGATCTGGAACAGGCCGAGGATGTCGAAGTACGGCAGGCGCTGGCCGTCCAGCCCGGCCACCGCCTTGCCGTAGTTCCAGGCATTGAGCAGGTCCGGGTGCACCAGCATCAGGCCGAGGACGATACCGAGGATTTCACTGCCACCAAAACGCTTGGCCGCCGACCAGCCCACCAGGGCCGGCAGGAACACAAAAGAGGTGTTGGCCATCAGGTTGATCAGGCTCCAGAGCCCGTCCAGATCCGGGTAGGCCTCGAGCAGGGTCTGGCCCTGGATGAACATGCCCTTGGCGCCCAGCAGGTTGTTCACCCCCATCAGCAGGCCGGCAATGATCAGGGCTGGCAGGATGGGCATGAACACATCGGAGAACACCCGCACCAGACGCTGCATCGCATGAGCCTTCTGTGCGCCCTTGTGCTTCACGTCGGCAATGGTCGAGGCCGCGAGGCCGGTCTGCTGGCGCAACGCCGCATAGACCTTTTCCACCTCGCCGGGGCCGATCACTACCTGATACAGCCCGCCAGTGAAGAACGAGCCCTTGACCAGGTCGATCTGGTTCAGGGTGGCGCTGTCGACCCGGCTCGGGTCCTTGAGGGCCAGGCGCAGGCGGGTCACGCAGTGGGCGGCCTGTTCGAGGTTGTCAGCGCCACCGAGGCTGTGCAGCAACTCGCTGGCGATCGTTGAATAGTCGTGGCTCATGCTCGTTCTTCCACCTGAGTTTTTTGTTATTGGCAGCACGCCGAGGGAGGAAACTACTCGTCTGTACGAGTTAAATCAACAACTCGTACAGACGAGTTAGGATTTTTCTTCCGCCAACGCCCTGCCCCGCCCTTTTCAACTCGCGAACCACACGCCTGCCGCATGGACAAATGTACCGTCCAGCCCTTAAGGTGCCTGCCTTGAGCACAGTCCGGCACAGAGCCATTCCATGAGCAAATACAACCAGATCTACAGCGATCTGCTTGCCAGCATCACCACCGAACGCCTGGAGCGCGGTGCCCGCCTGCCTTCGGAAAGCGAGCTGATGGAGAGTTATCAGGCCAGCCGCGGCACTGTGCGCAAGGCCATCGAACTGCTCCAGGAGCGCGGCTTTGCGCAGAAGATCCACGGCAAGGGCACCTTCGTCCTCTCGCCCAACCCCATCGAGTTCCAGCTGGGCGGCATCGTCAGCTTCCAGGAAACCTACCCACGGCTGGGGGATGACGTCAGCACCGAAGTGGTGGAGTTCAGCCAGTTCCCCCTGCAAGGCGCATTGAGAAACCACCTGCAGGCAGAGGAAGGCAGCCTGGTCACCCGGATCAAGCGGGTGCGGCGCATCGATGGCAAGCGGGTGATTCTCGACATCAACCACTTCGTTGCCGAACTGATCCCGGGGCTGGACCGGCAGATCGCCGAGCACTCGATCTACGCCTACATCGAACAGACCCTGCAACTGAACATCAGCTATGCCCAGCGCACCATCGAGGCTAGCCCGCGCAGCAAGGACGACCAGCAACTGCTCGACCTGGACGGCCAGAGCCATGTGATCGTGGTGAGCAACCAGACCTTTCTCCAGGATGGCCGGCAGTTCGAATACACCGAATCACGGCACACCCTGGACAAGTTCTACTTCTCGGACGTGGCCCGGCGCTAAGCCCCGTCCCTCCCCGTCAGCCCAACAGGGCCACCAGTTCGCCGCTCAAGGGGCCGATGCGCTTCGACTCCTTGGCGGTGTTCACCTGCTGTGCCACCCGCGCCACCTCGATCACCGGGTGCTTGAGGGCGTAGCCGCCCTTGCTGTCCAGCCAGCTCAGAACCTCCGCCAGATGCCACAGCGAGGTACTGCCCTCATGGATCGCCAGGGGAAAGCTCTCGGTGTGGGCGAGCATCAGCTTGCGCATGTTCTGCCGCGACACGCCGACTATTTCGGCAATCTCGCTGAGGCCGACGACATCCGGGCTGGCCTCCACCAGCCGCGCTTCGGGGATGATCCGCTTGATATCCGCCAGGGCACTGAGCAGCGCCGCCTCGGCGCTCTCGGCTTCGCGGCTGAACTCCAGGGCCAGGCGCCCGGCCAGGCCGGTGCCCACCAGGGCGTCGGTGCACCCCGCCGCACCGAGGCGCTCCACCAGTTGCAGCGGATCACAGCCCTCCAGCGGCAGCAGGTAGTTGAGGGTGAACAGGTATTCCATGGTGCTTACTCCTTGCGGGCTGCCGGCGCCTTGGCCCCACGCAGCTGGTTCAGGGTGCAGTTGTCGATCACCCGACATAGCGCCCGGGCGTGCTGGGTCGAATTCTTCGGCGTGCGCCAGACACTGGTGATGCAGAACTCGCCACAGCGGCACACTTCGTTGTTGTACGGGCAGTAGATCCGGCCCCAGGCATGACCACCGCCAACCTCGATGCGCCAGCCCTGCCATTCGGCGTAGCGCAGGGCCATTTCAATGTCCTTCTTGGGATGAATTGCACGAGCCATCCATAGCCTCCAGTATCACCAGCCAAACAAGGTTGTCAATCGACAACCAAGAACAATCCGATCAACGCCGCTCAGCAGATATTGCGCTGCAAGGACAAAACACTGAGATGCAAACGAAGGGTACACGGCGCCCCCGAGGCTAAACGGGGCAATGTCTTTCCCGGTATTGCCTGAGCGCGAAAAAGCCGGGGTTTCCAATACCTGGACATACAAATGGCGATCCACCCCAGGTGCGATCGCCATTTGTATTGCCACGCAGAGACATCAATCGACAAATCGGCTGAGACGCTCCGCTCCCTCCTCCGTCACTCGGACCATGGCACTGACCACCACCCCGTCGCACCGATCGTGAGCGACCACATTCCAGCCATTGGGCATCACCCGGACCTGTGGGGTTCCGGCCTTGGCCAACACTTGAACATTCAATACCTGGCCGGCCACCATGGGTTCGCAATGCCCCTCAACGCGGTAACCCAATACCTGAGGCGCCTGGATCCGCTGCCTGCCCATACCATGACCGCAGTATTCAACCACTGCACTGAATCCCTGGGCATCCAATACCTCCTGGATCGCACTGCCGATGGCCCCCAGCGACTCACCACCGCGTACCTGTCGCAAGCCCTGCTCCAGAGCACTCTTGGCAGCGCTCAGCAAACGCCGTTGTTGCTCATTGGCACCCGGCGTGGCAAAGGTCCAGGACTGCGCACCATAGCCCTTGCGGGATGACACCATGACCTCGACCTTGACCAACGCACTGGCCGGCAAGAGCTTCTCCGAGGGCAGGCAACTGATCAGCTCTGCATTCACCGAAACAGGAACGGCCGCGGGGTATCCCTTATAGCCCACCAGCGCAGGCAGCAACTGACGGCTATCGAGTTGCTGGAGCACATGTTCCTGAATCTCCAGACGCGACACCCCCTCCACGATAAGCGGCTTGAGCGACAGCAGAATCTCCGTCACCTCGCCAGCAAGACGCCTCTCTTCAGCCACAAGCTCCTGCTCCGGCAAGGCACCGATCAGCGCAAAAGCCTCGCGATTGTCCGCGGCAAAGCGATCAAAACGCGACAATGGCGGTGTCTTCACGCTCGGCAGTTCCGGCGTTTCTGCCGCCAACCCAAAGGTTCGCAGCAACTTGCCAAACACACTCATCTCAACCTCCCTATTCGATGACCGCCTCATAGGGCCGCCGGCTTTCTTTAACAAAAAGGCCCCTGATCTTGCGATCAGAGGCCTTCTTAACGGACTAGAAAACGCCCGTCCGTTTCACCACAGCTTCACAAACGTAAGGCTGCGCGAATCATTCCCACTCGATGGTCGCCGGCGGCTTGCTCGACACGTCGTAGGTGACGCGGGAGATGCCTTCGATCTCGTTGATGATGCGGCCGCTGACGGTTTCCAGCAGCTCGTAGGGCAGGTGCGCCCAACGGGCGGTCATGAAGTCGATGGTTTCCACGGCACGCAGGGCCACGACCCAGGCGTAACGACGGCCGTCGCCCACCACGCCGACGGATTTCACCGGCTGGAACACCACGAAGGCCTGGCTGACCTTGTGGTACCAGTCGGCCTTGCGCAGTTCTTCGATGAAGATGTGGTCGGCGCGACGCAGCAGGTCGGCGTATTCCTTCTTCACTTCACCGAGGATACGCACGCCCAGGCCCGGGCCCGGGAACGGGTGACGGTAGACCATGTCGTACGGCAGGCCCAGTTCCAGGCCCAGACGACGGACTTCGTCCTTGAACAGCTCGCGCAGCGGCTCAACCAGCTTGAGGTTCATTTCTTCCGGCAGGCCGCCCACGTTGTGGTGCGACTTGATCACGTGGGCCTTGCCGCTTTTCGCGCCAGCCGACTCGATCACGTCCGGGTAGATGGTGCCCTGGGCCAGGTACTTGATGTTTTCCAGCTTGCAGGATTCGGCATCGAACACGTCGATGAAGGTGCGGCCGATGATCTTGCGCTTCTTCTCCGGGTCGGCTTCGCCGGCCAGGTTACCCAGGAACTGCTCCTCGGCGTTGGCGCGGATCACCTTGACGCCCATGTTCTCGGCGAACATGGCCATCACTTGCTCGCCTTCGTGCAGGCGCAGCAGGCCGTTGTCGACGAAGACGCAGGTCAGTTGGTCGCCGATGGCCTTGTGCAGCAGGGCCGCGACCACCGAGGAGTCAACGCCGCCGGACAGGCCCAGCAGGACGTTGTCGGTGCCGACCTGGGCACGGATCTGGGCAATCGCGTCTTCGGCGATCTTCGACGGCGTCCACAGTGCTTCACAGCCGCAGATGTCGAGGATGAAGCGCGACAGGATGCGGCCGCCCTGCTTGGTGTGGGTCACTTCCGGGTGGAACTGCACGCCGTAGTAGCGCAGGTCGTCGTTGAACATGCCGGCAATCGGGCAGCTCGGGGTGCTGGCCAGGATGTGGAAGTCTTCCGGCATCTTGGTGACCTTGTCACCGTGGCTCATCCATACGTCGAGGCCGAACAGGCCGTCGGCGTCGACGTGATCCTCGATGCCGTCCAGCAGGCGGCTCTTGCCGACCACATCAACCCGGGCATAACCGAATTCACGCAGCTCGGAACCTTCAACCTTGCCACCCAGTTGCTCGGCCATGGTCTGCATGCCGTAGCAGATGCCGAAGACCGGAACGCCCAGGTCGAACACCGCTTGCGGGCAGCGAGGGCTGTTGGCTTCGTGCACGGACTCGGGGCCGCCGGCGAGGATGACGCCTTTGGGAGCGAATTCGCGGATCGCTTCGTCGTCCATGTCGAACGGATGCAGTTCGCAGTACACGCCGATCTCGCGCACGCGGCGGGCGATCAGCTGGGTGTACTGGGAACCGAAGTCGAGGATCAGGATACGGTGAGCGTGAATGTCGAGGGCCATGGTCAGTCTCGTCTAATTTCAGAAACGACACGGGGCTGAAAAACACAGCCCCGGTTACTAAATTCGTCAATCGCCTCCGGGCCTGGGCCTGGAGGCGATCACTATCAACCTACGCGATAGTTTGGCGCTTCCTTGGTGATCTGCACGTCATGGACGTGGGATTCAGCCATGCCGGCGCCGGTGATGCGGACAAACTCCGGCTTGGTGCGCATTTCTTCGATGTTGGCGCTACCGGTGTAGCCCATGGAAGAACGCAGGCCACCCATCAGTTGGTGGATGATCGCGGTCAGGGTGCCCTTGTACGGCACACGACCTTCGATACCTTCCGGCACCAGCTTCTCGGCACCCGCGGAGGAGTCCTGGAAGTAGCGGTCGGAAGAGCCCTGGGCCTGGGACATGGCGCCCAGGGAACCCATGCCACGGTAAGCCTTGTAGGAACGGCCCTGGAACAGTTCGATCTCGCCCGGAGCCTCTTCGGTACCGGCGAACATCGAGCCCATCATCACGCAGGAAGCACCGGCGACGATGGCCTTGGACAGGTCACCGGAGAAGCGGATGCCGCCGTCGGCGATCAGCGGCACGCCAGTACCGACCAGCGCCGCTGCAACATTGGCGATGGCGCTGATTTGCGGCACGCCAACACCGGCAACGATACGGGTGGTGCAGATCGAGCCTGGGCCGATACCGACCTTGACGGCGTCGGCGCCGGCTTCAGCCAGGGCCTTGGCAGCAGCGCCGGTGGCGATGTTGCCGCCGATCACCTGCACTTCAGGGAAGTTCTCCTTGACCCAGCGAACGCGGTCGATCACGCCTTTGGAGTGACCGTGGGCAGTGTCCACCACCACCACGTCGACACCGGCATTGACCAGTGCAGCAACACGATCGCCCGTGTCCTTGCCAGTACCAACAGCAGCGCCGACGCGCAGGCGACCCTGGTCGTCCTTGCTGGCCAGTGGGTAGGCCTTGGCTTTTTCGATGTCGTTGACGGTCATCATGCCCTTGAGGGCGAAGGCGTCGTCGACGATCAGTACGCGCTCGATGCGGTGCTTGTGCAGCAACTCGCGGACGGCGGTCTTGTCGGCGCCTTCCTTGACCGTGACCAGACGCTCTTTAGGCGTCATCACTTCGCGGACGCTGACTTCCAGGCGGCTTTCGAAACGCACGTCGCGGGAAGTCACGATGCCCACCAGATCGCCGTTGTGCAGTACTGGCACACCGGAAATGTTGTGCATGCTGGTCAGTTCCAGCAGGTCACGCACGGTGGCGTCGGCTTCGATGGTGATGGGGTCTTTGACCACACCGGCTTCGAAACGCTTGACCTTGCGCACTTCGGCAGCCTGCTGCTCGATGGTCATGTTCTTGTGGATGATGCCGATGCCGCCTTCCTGAGCCATGGCAATGGCCAGACGGGCTTCAGTGACGGTGTCCATGGCGGCGGAAACCAGTGGAATATTCAGCTCGATGCCACGGGTCAAACGGGTCTTTAGACTGACTTCATTGGGCAGTACTTCGGAATAACCGGGCACTAGGAGAATGTCGTCGAAGGTGAGGGCTTCTTGGCTGATACGCAGCATCGCGGGGGCTCCCGGGCGGGAAAATGGAAGCGCGCCATTATACTCAGACACCTACCCGGGCTCAATGTAAAACTCTGCCTAATCGCGCTTGAGTGATAGATGGATATCTCACTGCTATCTATAGCAGTCCACTTGCCAGCGAAATGCGCGCCTGAGGCCACTGCTCGGGGGCTTTCGCCGACACACCAGCTCCTAGAGTTCGACCTTGACCCAACTCACCGGCTGATCCAGCCAGTCGGCGAACTCATCGATAAAGCTCTGCTTGAAGCCCGCCTCAGCCCAGTTGTTGAAGATGAACCCCAAGTTGGAAAAACCACACGCCTGCAGGAACAGAAACCCATTGATGTCGTCTTCATGACCGCATTCGGGACAGGTGAAGTTGTCGGTACGTCCTGGCATCCAGTCTTCCAGGCTCTCGAACAGCGCTTCGCCCACTTCCTGGCGGCACTCGGCGCAACCGGCCTCTTCAAGAAAGCCTTTGGCCGGGGTATAGATGCAGCGCTTGGTGATGATCTCCAGGCCATTGATCGGCTCGCCAAAAGGCAGCGCCTCCGGGCGCAGCACCACGTCCCGGGCACCGGCGGCAATGGCATGCCCCATGCGATTGCCGGTACGTCCGCAGGTGCTCAGGGTTTCCTCGACGATGTTCTTGCGCACCAGCCAACGCACAATGGCCCGAGCCCGGGGCTCGTGCACCGGCAAGGTGGAAATTTTCGGGACGAGGATGCTTTGCGAATTCATGGATAGGCCTGAAACCTGTGGGGACAGTACGAACGCTTTCGCCGGCAAGCGGGCGCCTACAGTCAATTGTAGGAGCCGGCTTGCCGGCGAATGGATTTAAAAGGCCCGCAGCTTAATCCCTGAACCTCACAGGTCAAGTGCTCAGGTAGCGCCCGATCAAGGCAACACCACTGGCCAGCACCAACCAGGTCACCAGGCGCACGAAAGCTTCCCGAGACAGCCTCATGGTCAAGCGCCGCCCCACCCACAACCCCAGCGCCATCGCCGGCAACAGGCACACCGCCAACAGCAACAGCGGTAGCTCGGCATAAACCCCAGCCAGGGCGAACAAGCTCAGGCGCACCACGGTGCTGCAACTGATCAAGGCACTCTGGGTGGCTCGCGCCGGGTCCTTGGGCAAACGGCTGTTCAGGTAAATGGCATATAGAAAGCCGCCACTGCCGAACAAGGCGCCAAACATCCCGCCGACAATCCCCATGGGCACCGACCACCCCACTGCCAAGCGGGTGGGACGCGCCTTAACCCACAAGCTGTAAACGGCGTAAGCGCTGATGAACAGCCCCATTAACAGCAACAACAGGTCGGACTTGAGGTTGAGCAGAAAGATCACCCCCAAGGTACAACCCAGCGCCATGCACGGCAGCAAGCGCAACAGCTCGGGCTTGGCCACGTCCTTGCGCGACGGCAGCAGGTTGCCGAAAGCGGCGACGAAATCCAGCAATACCAGCAGTGGCACTATCTTCGACAACGGCATGAACAGAATCAGGACAGGCCCGGCCACCAGTGCCGTGCCGAAACCGGCAATGCCAAACACGATATAGGCCAACACGATGCCCAGGCCGATTGCCAGCCAAGCGCCGGCTCCGAAAGACCACTGGTTCAAGCCTTCGATAAACACACTCATCAGCGCGACATCCTCGATCCAATACGCGATGACTTTAGCCAGCCGCGAGCCTTGCGACTAATATCGTCAAAGCCGTCAACTCATCTCAAAAAGGCATACCTAGTGATTTCGACCCGCCAACTGCGCTACTTCGTGGAGATCGCCGAGTGCGGCAGTTTCAGTGCAGCCGCAGAACGCTTGTTCGTCGCCCAGTCAGCCCTCAGCCGGCAGATCAAGGAACTGGAAAGCCAACTGCAAACCCCACTGTTCGAGCGCACCGCGCGCCTGCCCCGGTTGACTGCTGCCGGTGAGGCGTTTTTCCCCAAGGCGCGCAACCTGCTGAACGAGTTGCACAAGGCCAGTGAGCAGGCGACCCAGGTCGGCCAGGGGCAACTGGGCACCTTGCGCCTCAGCCACTCCAGCACCGTGCCCATGAGCGGCCGCCTGCTCAGCGGCATCAGCGAATACCTGCAGCGCTGCCCCGGGGCCTCGATGGACATCGCCAAGCTTTCTTCCGAGGCGCAATTGGCCGACCTTGCCGAGGGCCGTCTGGATGTCGGCCTGCTGCGCCTGCCGGTTCTGCGCCAACGAGAAGGGGTACAGATCGTGCCGCTGTTCAACGAACCCCTGCTGCTGGCAGTGCCACCGAAACATCCACTGGCACTGGACCCACCGCCCGGGGGGGTCGACCTGTCCCGGCTCAGGGAAGAAGCCTTTATCTCGATCCCGCACCCACAACGGGGCGGCTTGAGCTACCTGTCTGCGGAGCTGTGCATGCGCCAGGGATTCTTTCCCAAGGCCGCACGGGTGATGTCGCGCAAGACCACCCAATTGCAGTTGATCCAGGCCGGCTTCGGTATCGCTCTGCTGCCCGAGTCGATGCAGGACATCGCTCCGCCCAGCATCCGCTTCCTGCCCCTGGCCGACGGTGATTGCCAGAGCACTGTGGCGCTTGCCTGCCGGCAGGACCCGACGCCGCTGGTGGCACAGTTCGTCGAGCATTTCTGCAATGCCCTGTAGCCAGCGCAACAGCTCAGGAACCTGGTACCGGGCGTGCACGCTCTTGGCCTCACAGAGCCATTTCACCCGAGCCAGCGACGAGGGCGGCGGCCACAAGCTTTTACCAATTTGCGTTGTTCCATTCAGAGACAGGCCTTTAAACTGCGCCCCATGATTAAAGATCCCTTTGCACGACTCGGCCTGGATCGCGAGGTCCTCACCGTCACCCAGCTCAACGGCCGCGCCCGGGTGCTGCTCGAGGACGTGTTCAGCAATATCTGGGTCGAAGGCGAGATCTCCAACCTCGCCCGCCCGGCTTCCGGCCATGTGTACTTCACCCTCAAGGACAGCGGCGCCCAGGTACGCTGTGCGCTGTTCCGACAGAACGCCGCGCGGGTCCGCCAGGCGCTGAAGGACGGCCTGGCGGTCAAGGTCCGGGGCAAGGTCTCGCTGTTCGAGGGCCGCGGCGACTATCAGCTGATTCTCGACACTGTGGAGCCCGCCGGTGACGGCGCCCTGCGTCTGGCCTTCGACGCACTGAAGGAAAAGCTCAGCGCCGAAGGGCTGTTCAGTGCCGAACGCAAAGTACCGTTACCGGCCCATCCGCAACGCATCGGCATTATCAGCTCGCCCACCGGCGCGGTGATCCGCGACATCATCAGCGTATTCCGCCGCCGGGCGCCCCAGGTCTGCCTGACCCTGATTCCCACTGCGGTACAAGGCCGCGAGGCCACGGCACAGATCGTCCGCGCCTTGCAACGGGCCGATGCCCGGGGCTTCGATGCCTTGATCCTGGCCCGAGGTGGCGGCTCTCTGGAGGACCTCTGGTGCTTCAACGAAGAAGCCGTGGCCCGTGCCGTGGATGCGTGCGTGACGCCTATCGTCAGTGCGGTCGGGCACGAAACCGACGTCTCCATCAGTGATTTCGTCGCCGACGTCCGCGCACCTACGCCCTCCGCCGCTGCCGAATTGCTGGCCCCGGATTCCAGCGACCTGCAACGCCGGGTCGACAGCCTGCATCGGCGCCTGGTCATGCGCATCCGTGATCGGTTGATGCGCGAGCGCCTGCGCCTGGATGGCCTGGCCCGGCGCCTGCGCCATCCCGGTGAGCGACTGCGCCAGCAAGCACAACGCCTGGATGATCTGGACATGCGCCTGCGCCGGGCTTTCGAGCGCAACCTGAACACCCGCCGCGAACGCCTGATCCGTCTGGAAACCCGCCTCGGCGCCCAGCATCCGGGACGACAGCTGGCGTTGCTGCGCCAACGCCTCGACAGCCTCGCCGAGCGCTTGCCCCGAGCCATGGGCGAAGGTTTGAAAGCCCGACGCATGCAGTTGCAGGCACAGATGCAGACCCTGCACGTGGTCAGCCCCCTGGCCACCCTGGGCCGGGGTTACAGCATTCTGCTGGATGACCGTGGCCAGGCCATCCGCTCGGCCGGGCAGACCCGCAACGGTCAACGCCTCACCGCGCGCCTGGGCGAAGGCGAGCTGCAAGTCCGGGTCGAAGACAACCACCTGACGCCTGTCACCCTTTCTCTACTGGATTGATCCATGCCACGTTTTCTCTGTTCCCTGCTGTTGCTGTGCCTGGCCTGCAACGCCAATGCCGACAGCTACATCACCCGCCAACTGAACAAACCCGTGCCCGGGGGCGTAGCGGTCGTGGATCTGGGCAGCGCCGCCCAGGCACCCAAGGCCAGCTACCTGGGCAAGCCGGTACTGGTGGTGAAAGAACAGAACAACTGGCTGGCGATTGTCGGCATTCCCTTGACGGTCAAGCCCGGAGCCCAGCAGATCAGCGCTGGGGCGCGCAACCTCGGCTTCACGGTCGGCAACAAGAAGTACCCCGAACAGCGCATCACCCTGAAGAACCAGCGCCAGGTCAACCCGAACCCGGCCGACCTCAAGCGCATCGACGGTGAACTGGCAGAGCAACTGCGCGCCTATCGCAGTTTCAGCGCCAACACGCCCAGCAACCTGCTGTTGGACAAGCCGGTGAACGGCCCGCTGTCGAGCAAGTTCGGGGTGCGTCGCTTCTTCAATGGAGAAGAGCGCAACCCTCATTCAGGCCTGGACTTCGCCGTGCCGGCAGGCACCCCGATCAAGACTCCGGCCGCAGGCAAGGTGATCCTGACCGGCAACTACTTCTTCAACGGCAACACCGTGTTCGTCGATCATGGCCAAGGTTTCATCAGCATGTTCTGCCATATGTCGAAGATCGACGTGAAGGTCGGTCAGTCCCTGGCTCGCGGCGCCGTGGTAGGCAAGGTGGGCTCCACCGGACGCGCCACCGGCCCCCACATGCACTGGAACGTCAGCCTGAATGATGCACGGGTCGATCCGGCGATCTTCATCGGTGCCTTTCAGCCCTGACCCGCCGGCACCCGCCCCTCAATAAGCCCCTCACCGACAGGTCGCCCGGGTAGGTCTTGGCTACCTCCCGGCTCTTGACGGGATTGCGCAGGCCATCACGACTGCGCAATCGCTGATATTCTTTCGGGTAATACCCAGCATAAAATCTCGATATGGTTTCCATTTCGAGTATTCCTCTCAATTTTTTTCGACTGCTTGCCATCTCCGACCTCAGTGGTTAGGGTTGAGCACATGAAAACCTCTCACACCCTCATTCAGCGTCGTCAACACCGGAGCCTCTGCCTCGTCAGCGCACGACTGCCAGGCTGAATCGCGGTGCCTCATCCCCCTGCGTCAACACCTCACTCTTGACACACCGGCAGGCCGCCTCTTTTCGGCCCGGACAATAAGGATTTCTCCATGACCATGCTCAAAGACCCCTCGTCCAAGTACCGCGCGTTCCCGACCATCAACTTGCCGGACCGGACCTGGCCGTCGAAAACCATCACCAGCGCGCCGATCTGGTGCAGCTCGGACTTGCGTGATGGCAACCAGTCGCTGATCGAACCAATGGACGCGGTGAAGAAGCTGCGCTTCTGGAAAACCCTGGTCGCCGTGGGCGTGAAAGAAATCGAGGCCTCGTTCCCAGCCGCCTCACAGACCGACTTCGACTTCGTGCGCACCTTGATCGAAGAAGGCCACATCCCGGACGACACCACCATCCAGGTGTTGACCCAGGCCCGTGAAGACCTGATTGCCCGTACCTTCGAATCCCTGCGCGGGGCGAAGAAAGCCATCGTGCACCTGTACAACGCCACCAGCCCGTCGTTCCGTCGCATTGTCTTCAACCAGGACAAGGCCGGTGTGAAAGAGATCGCGGTGAATGCGGCCAAGCTGTTCGTCAAATACGCCGCCCAGCAGCCGGAAACCCAGTGGCAGTTCGAGTACTCGCCAGAAACCTTCAGCGCCACGGAGCTGGAGTTCGCCAAGGAAGTCTGCGACGCCGTGGTGGAAGTCTGGAACGCCACGCCGGCCAACAAGGTGATCCTCAACTTGCCGGCCACCGTTGAAGTGGCAACACCGAACATCTACGCCGACCAGATCGAGTGGTTCTGCCGCAACATCAACCGTCGTGACAGCGTGCTCATCAGCCTGCACACCCACAACGACCGTGGCACCGGCGTGGCCGCCACCGAACTGGGCCTGATGGCCGGTGCCGACCGTGTCGAAGGCTGCCTGTTCGGCAACGGCGAGCGTACCGGCAACGTCGACCTGGTCACCGTGGCCTTGAACCTCTACACCCAGGGGGTGAATCCGGAACTGGATTTCTCCGACATCGACGGTGTGCGCAAAGTCGTGGAAGAGTGCAACCAGATTGCCGTGCATCCGCGTCACCCTTATGTCGGCGACCTGGTCCACACCGCCTTCTCCGGCTCCCACCAGGATGCGATCCGCAAGGGCTTTGCCCAGCAGAAATCCGATGGCCTCTGGGAAGTACCGTACCTGCCGATCGACCCGGCCGACATCGGCCGCAGCTATGAGGCGGTGATCCGCGTCAACAGCCAGTCGGGCAAGGGCGGTATCGCCTACCTGCTGGAACAGGAATACGGCATCAGCTTGCCGCGCCGCATGCAAATCGAATTCAGCCAGGTCGTACAGCGCGAAACCGATCGCCTGGGCCTGGAGATGACTGCCCAGCAGATTCACGCCTTGCTCCACAGCGAGTACTTGCAGGCCAACACCCCGTACGCGCTGGTCAGCCATCGCCTGCAGGAAGAAAACGGCCACAGCGCCGTGGAAGTGGAAGTCTCGAGCAAGGGCCAGGGCGAGACCAACCTGCATTGGCGCGGCAAGGGCAACGGTGCTTTGGAAGCCCTGGTGGCCGGCCTGCCGATCCCGGTGGAGATCATGGACTACAACGAACACGCCATCGGCGCCGGGACCAACGCCAAGGCGGCGGCCTACATCGAACTGCGGGTCAATGGTGAGCGTGCTGTGCACGGCGTGGGCATCGACGAAAACATCACCACCGCCAGCTTCAAGGCTCTGTTCAGCGCCCTGAACCGCTCCCTGAGCGAACAGGAAGCCAAAGCAGCCTAACGGCAACGGTGCAAAAAAAGGCCCCGAGGTGTGAACACCTCGGGGCCTTTTTGCATTCAAGCTATAAGCGCTGCGATTGGCTTGCAGCTAGCAACCTGCCGCTCACCTCTGCCCTTCAAGCATGTACATCGACGCTGAACATCGCCTGCAACAGGGCCGCCTGCAACACCTGCAAAGTGGTGCTGGTGGTGGTGATCTGTGCCTGCATCTCCATCACTTGCTGGGCTTTCTGCTCATCAGTGGCTTGCTGGCCCTTCTCGATACTCGCCAATTGCTGCTGTTGTTGGGCGAGGAGTTTCTGGGTCTGCTCGATCTGCTTTTGCAGCGCCTTGACCGGGTCGCCTCCGGACTTCACCGCATCGATACTGGCGTCTGCTGAGTTGACGCGCAGCTCCTTGCTGTCCTTGTCCTTGCTCTCGCTCACCGGCGCCAGCGGACTGCTGTCGGTGTCGTCGGCAGCTGCGGTAGCGGCTTTCGACGTGGCAAGCGGATAAGGGTTGATGGCAACGGCGTTGATGGTGGTCATCGGATATTCCTCCTGAACTGTTTGTCCTATCGGCCCTCAACGCCAGACCTTGATATGGCTGAACTGTAAAAAAGTGTAGGGGGTCGCGGCCGCTCTCAAGTGAACATGAAGGTATCGGCGTCAAGGTTGGCCGGGAAACGAGCCCTGTAAGCCGCCAACTCTCCCGCATTCAGGCACACCTGGAAAACACCATCCGCCTCTCCGGCGCTGAGCAGGGTTTCCCCCTGGAAATCCAGTACCTGGCTGTCACCGGTATAGGCAAAGCCCTTGCCATCGGTCCCTACCCGATTCACCGCCGCGACGTAGCACAGGTTTTCAATGGCCCGGGCCGGCAGCAGACGATTCCAGTGCAGGCGCCGGGCGCCTGGCCAATTGGCGGTGTACAGCAACAGGTCAGTGTCCTGGGCGTCACGGCTCCACACCGGGAAACGCAGGTCGTAGCAGATCAACGGACGAATACGCCAGCCCTTGAGCTCGAACTGAACCTGGCGCTCGCCCGGTGTGTAGTGGTTATGTTCGCCAGCCATGCGAAACAGATGACGCTTGTCGTAGTGCCAGACTTCACCGTCGGGGCGGGCCCACAGCAGACGGTTGCGATGGCTGCCATCCGCCGCCTGGATGATCACGCTACCGGTGATCACCGCATCGAACTTCTTCGCCTGGATCCGCAGCCATTTGCTGGTAGGGCCATTCTCCGGCTCTGCCAGGGTCGCGGATTCCATGGAGAACCCGGTGGTGAACATTTCTGGGAGGATCATCAGATCGGCCCCACGAGACTGCTCCAGCAACTGCTCGAAATGCTCGAAGTTGGCCTGGCGATCGTGCCAGGCCAGGGTGGTCTGAATCAGTGCCAGATTCAGATCGGGTAGTGCACTCAGATCACGCATAGTTTCTCCGCTGCCTGACGCAACGTCTCCTCGCGCTTGGCAAAACACAGGCGTACCAGGCGCTGTCCCTCGGGCGGGTGCTGATAGAACACCGACACCGGGATTGCCGCCACGCCATGTTCACGGGTCATCCAGATCGCCATGTCGACGTCATTCAGGTCCGGACGAATCCGCGAATAGTCCACCAGTTGAAAGTAAGTGCCGGCCACCCGGGTGAAACTGAAGCGTGAAGCGCTCAAAAGGTCGCAGAACAGGTCACGCTTGGCCTGGTAAAAACCAGGCAACTCCTCGACATGCTCCGGGTGCTCGGCCATGAAGTCGGCCAGAGCGTACTGCAAAGGGGTCACTCCGCAGAAGCTGACATATTGATGCACCTTGCGCAGCTCCGCGCTCAGGGCGGGCGGCGCCACCACGTAGCCGGTCTTCCACCCGGTGACGTGGTAGGTCTTGCCAAAGGAGCTGACCACGAAAGCCTTCTGGTACAGCTCTTCATGGGCCAGCAGGCTGACATGGGCCACACCGTCGAACACCAGGTGTTCGTAGACTTCGTCACTGACCAGGTAGATGTCGCGATCACGGATCAGGGCGGCCAACTGGTCCAGCTCGGCACGGCTGATCAGGGCTCCACTGGGGTTGTGCGGGGCATTGAGGATGATCATCCGCGTGCGCGGACTCAGGGCGTCACCGAGTTTCTGCCAATCGATGGCAAAGCCCTGCCCTGCCAACGGCACATGCACACAACGCCCACCGGCCAGCTCCACCGACGGCTCATAGCTGTCGTAACTGGGGTCGAACACAATGACTTCGTCACCGCGCTGGATCACCGCCTGGATGGCACAGAAGATGGCCTGGGTCGCACCGGGGGTGATGGTCACCTCAGCGTCCGCATCAACCTGGACGCCATAGCTGCGGGCGATTTTCGCGGCGACCTGCTGGCGCAGTGCCGGTAAACCGGTCATGGGTGCGTACTGGTTATGGCCATTGGCGGTATGCCAGCCAAGCGCATCACGCAGGGCTTGCGGGCCATCGAAATCAGGAAAGCCCTGGGACAGGTTGAGCGCTCCGGTTTCCACCGCGAGCTGGGACATTTGCGTGAAGATGGTGGTGCCGACATTCGGCAACTTACTGATGATCATGAGGATTCCCTGCTGAGCAGTCCGCACTACGGCGGCGCGGAGGTCCCCGAGAATAGCCCAAACGCCAGGCATGAAAAAGGGCGCCCGGGGGCGCCCTCTTATCCACACAAACCCGCTAGGAACTGGCTTGCCAGCAAAGCACTGAAGCAGATCCAGCGCTTCGCCAGCACGCCGGCCCCAAGCCGATCAGCGCTTGTCGCGGCGCTTCTTGTCGGCCTTCTTGTGGTGCGACATCAAGCGACGCTTCTTGTTGACCTGGCGGTCGGTCAGGGTGTTCTTGTTGCCTTCGTACGGGTTGTCGCCGCCCTTGAACTCGATGCGGATCGGCGTACCCACCAGCTTCAGCACCCGGCGGTAGGTGTTCTCCAGGTAGCGCACATAGGACTTGGGCACCTTCTCCACCTGGTTGCCGTGAATCACGATCAGCGGCGGGTTGGCCCCACCCAAGTGGGCGTAGCGTAGTTTGATCCGACGGTTGTTGACCATCGGCGGCGCATGCTCGCCCACGGCGTCTTCGAGGATCTGCGTCAGGCGGCTGGTCGGCCAGCGGGTGACCGCCGACTTGAAGGAGTTCTGCACCGACTGGTAGAGGTTGCCCACGCCGGTACCGTGCAGTGCCGAGATGAAGTGGATGTCGGCGAAGTCGACGAAGAATAACCGGCGTTGCAGCTCGGTCTTCACGTAGTCGCGCTCGCTCGGCTGCATGCCGTCCCACTTGTTCAGGGCAATCACCAGGGCCCGGCCGGCTTCCAGGGCAAAGCCCAGCAGGTTCAGGTCGTGATCCACCACGCCTTCCCGGGCGTCCATGACGAAGATCACCACGTTGGCATCCTTGATCGCCTGCAGGGTCTTGACCACCGAGAACTTTTCGACTTCCTCGTGGATCTTGCCGCGCTTGCGCACACCGGCGGTGTCGATCAGCGTGTACTTCTCGTCGTTACGCTCGAACGGGATGTAGATGCTGTCGCGGGTCGTACCGGGCTGGTCATAGACGATCACCCGGTCTTCACCGAGCATGCGGTTGACCAGGGTCGACTTGCCGACGTTCGGACGGCCGATGATGGCGATCTTGATCCCGTCCTTTTCGCTCGGGCCCGGAATGCGCTTGGCTTCCTCGCCTTCGGCAACGATCTCTTCTTCACCTTCTTCCGGCTCGTCGGCGTCATCCTTGGGGAATTCGCGCAGGGCGATTTCCAGCATCTGGGTGATGCCACGACCGTGGGCACCGGCGATCGGGATCGCGTCGCCCATGCCCAGCGGGGCGAACTCGGCGCGAGCCATGTCCGGGTCGATGTTGTCGACCTTGTTGGCCACCACGTAGGAAGTCTTGTTACGTTTGCGCAGGTGTTCGCCGATCATCTGGTCGGCTGCGGTAAAGCCGGCCTTGGCGTCTACCAGGAACAACACCACATCGGCTTCTTCAATGGCCAGCAGCGACTGCTCGGCCATCTTCTCGTCCATGCCATGCTCGTCACCGGAGATACCGCCGGTGTCGATGAGAATATAGGTACGCCCTTGCCACTTGGCCTCACCGTATTGGCGATCACGGGTCAGACCGGACAGGTCGCCGACGATGGCGTCGCGAGTCCGAGTCAGGCGGTTGAACAAGGTGGACTTGCCGACGTTAGGTCGGCCCACCAGGGCGATTACGGGAACCATGCGGCTCTCCACTGCGTTAATTGCGAAAATACAAAAGCCGCTGCGAGGCAGCGGCTGGTGCTCGGGGCAGCACCTTGAAGTGCTGCGAACCTTGTCGAGACAAGGCCGCTTGGGGAATCAACCCCAAGCATAGTCAAAGCCTTACTTGATGGTCAGGGCGACCAGTTTGCCGCTGTTGCCATACACGTAGATCATGTCACCCACCACCAGCGGACGGGCCCGCAGGCCATCGCTGTCGATGCGCTCACGACCGACGAAACGACCATCGACCTGGCTCAGCAGGTGCAGATAACCTTCCAGGTCACCCACGGCCACGTAGCTGGAGAAGACTTCCGGTGCCGACAGTTGACGGCGAGCCAGGGAATCATTGCTCCACAAGGCGGTGGTCGAACGCTCGTCCACGCCTTCCACGGTGCCCGAGGACAGGCTCACGTAGACGCTGCCGAAACCCTGGGCCACACCGGCGTAGCTGGAAGCATCACGCTGCCACAGTGGACGACCGCTCTCCAGGTCCAGGGCCACGACACGCCCCTGGTAGCTGGCGACATACAAGGTACCACCGGACAGCAGCAGACCACCGTCGATGTCCACCACCCGATCCAGCTCGGAACGGCCTTGCGGAATCGCTACACGCTGCTCCCACACTGGCACGCCGTTGCGGATATCCAGCGCCACCACCTTGCCGGTGGAGAGACCGGCCAGGGCCAGACGATTGGTCGCCAGCGGTGCACTGGTGCCCCGCAGGGTCAGGACCGCCGGAGTGCTGTCGTAGAGCCAGAGCTGGTTACCAGTGCTGGCATCCAGGCCAATCACCCGATCATCCTGAGTCTGCACCACCACCACGTCACCGTTGGTGGCCGGCGGAGCCAGCACTTCACTGGTGACGCGGGCACGCCATTTCTCTTCGCCGCTGGAGGCGTCGAGGGCAACCACTTCGCCCTTCAGGGTGCCAATCATGACCAGCCCGTAACCCACGCCAACGGCGCCGGAAACAGGCAGCTCGAGATCTTTCTTCCATTTGACGTCGCCATTCATGCGGTCCATGGAAACCACCACACCGGTGACATCGGCCGCGTAGATGGTGTCACCATCGATGGCCGGGACCAGCATGTTGTAGGTTTCGCCCTGACCGTCACCGATCGAACGGCTCCACTGCTTCTGCAGGACCACTTCCTCTTTGAAGTCGACCAGCTCAGCCGGTGGCAGTTCTTTCTTGCTGTTGCTGCTGCAACCCGCGGCCAACAAGGCCAGAGCCAGCAATGCTGCATGTTTCCAACGGATCACGTCATGCATCCCCTTTGGCCAGGTCGTCCAGCTTGATTTGTAAGCCACCAACCGCCGCTTCATCCGACAGCGCCGCCTTGGCTTTTTGGTATGCAGCATGGGCCTCATCCACACGGCCCAGCTGGACCAGCAGATCACCCTTGAGCTCTTCACGGGTTGCCAGGAAGGCCTTGTCGGCATCGCCGTCCAGCAGCTTCAGGGCTTCATCGGCCTTGTTCTGCGCCGCCAGCACCTGAGCCAGACGCTGACGCGCCACTTCACCCAAGGTTGCGTTTGCCGGCTTGTCAGCCACGGCTTTGAGCTGCGCCGCAGCGTCGTCCAGCTTGCCAGTGTCCACGGCCACCTTGGCCACGAACAGGCTACCGTACTGGGCGTAGGCAGTGCCGCCGAACTCGCTGTTGAGCTTGCCCGCCAGGTCCGCGACACGCGCGGCATCCGGCTTGCCATCCGGCGTCAGGGTAGTTTCCAGCAGTTGCTGATAGAGCACCGAAGCGCCTTGCGACTGGTTGTTCTGATACTTGTGCCAGGCTTGCCAGCCGAACACGATAACCAGGGCCAGCAGGCCGCCAGTCACCAGGGGTTTGCCGTTACGCTGCCACCAGTCTTTCAATTCCGCCAGCTGTTCATCTTCGGTACTCGACACCCCAATACTCCTTATTCGCTAAATCGGCTGTTTGACAGCTTCAACCCTGCACGACGCAGGTGGCCAGGTGCGCAGCGAGCGCATCCCAGGCAATGCTTTGTTGTTCGCCCTGGCCACGCAGGGGTTTGAAACCTACCACTTGCTGGGCCAGTTCGTCGTCACCGAGGATCAGTGCGTACAGTGCACCGCTCTTGTCGGCCTTCTTGAATTGGCTCTTGAAGCTGCCAGCGCCGGCGTTGATTTGCAGGCGCAGGTTCGGCAATTGATCACGAACACGTTCGCTGAGGGCCAATGCGGCCAGCTCGGCGGCCTCACCGAAGGCACACAGGTACACGTCCACCTGGCGGGAAATCTCTTCCGGGACCTGCTCCAGGGTTTCCAGCAGCAGGACCAGGCGCTCGATACCCATGGCGAAACCAACGCCCGGGGTCGGCTTGCCGCCCATTTGCTCGACCAGACCGTCGTAACGGCCACCGGCACACACGGTGCCCTGGGCTCCGAGCTTGTCGGTGACCCACTCGAATACCGTCTTGCTGTAGTAGTCCAGGCCGCGAACCAGCTTGGGATTGATCACGTACGGAATACCCGCGGCGTCCAGGCGAGCCTTCAGGCCCTCGAAGTGCACGCGGGACTCTTCATCGAGATAGTCGGCCAGCTTCGGCGCATCCACCAGCACGGCTTGGGTTTCGGGGTGCTTGGTATCGAGCACTCGCAGCGGGTTGGTCTTCAAACGACGCTGGCTGTCTTCATCCAGCTGGTCCAGGCGGGCGGAGAGGAACTCCACCAGCGCCTCGCGATAGCGCGCGCGCGCTTCACTGGTGCCCAGGCTGTTGAGTTCGAGCTTGACTGCATCACGGATGCCCAGCTCGCCCCACAGGCGCCAGGTCAGCACGATCAGTTCGGCATCGATGTCGGGACCGTCGAGGTTGAACACCTCGCAACCGATCTGGTGGAACTGGCGATAGCGGCCCTTCTGCGGGCGCTCGTGGCGGAACATCGGGCCGATGTACCAGAGCTTCTGCACCTGGCCACCGCCCGTGATGCCGTGCTCCAGGGCTGCCCGTACGCAGGCCGCGGTGCCTTCCGGACGCAGGGTCAGGGAATCGCCGTTGCGGTCCTCGAAGGTGTACATCTCTTTTTCGACGATGTCGGTCACTTCACCGATGGAGCGCTTGAACAGCTCGGTGAACTCGACGATCGGCATGCGGATCTGCTTGTAACCGTAGTTATCCAGCAGGCGCGCCACGGTGCCCTCGAAATAGCGCCACAGGGGCGTCTGCTCGGGCAGGATGTCATTCATGCCACGAATGGCTTGCAGAGACTTGCTCACAAAAAATCCTTAATACGTTCGGTTAGCCGCGAGCGATCAGCGCTGCGTCGGCTTCGACCTTTTCGGCCGCCTTCTGCCGGATCAGCCTTTCGAGCTCTTCCACCAGATTGTCATTGGTCAGTTTCTGCGCTGGCTTGCCGTCAATGTAGATCAGGTTCGGCGTGCCGCCGGTCAGTCCGATGTGGGCCTCTTTGGCTTCACCCGGGCCGTTGACCACGCAACCGATCACCGCGACATCCATCGGTACCAGCAGGTCTTCAAGGCGCCCTTCCAGTTCGTTCATGGTTTTCACCACATCGAAATTCTGCCGCGAACAGCTCGGGCAGGCGATGAAGTTGATGCCACGGGAACGCAGGTGCAGGGACTTGAGAATGTCGTAGCCGACCTTCACTTCCTCGACCGGGTCGGCCGCCAACGAGATGCGAATAGTATCGCCAATCCCTTCGGCCAGCAGCATACCGAGGCCGACGGCGGATTTCACCGTGCCTGAACGCAATCCGCCGGCTTCAGTGATGCCCAGGTGCAGGGGCTGGATGATTTCCTTGGCCAGCAAACGGTAGGCTTCGACCGCCATGAACACGTCCGAGGCCTTCACGCTGACCTTGAAGTCCTTGAAATTAAGGCGCTCCAGGTGCTCCACGTGACGCAGCGCCGACTCGACCAGTGCGGCAGGGGTCGGTTCGCCGTATTTTTTCTGCAGGTCCTTTTCCAGGGAACCGGCGTTGACCCCGATGCGGATCGGGATCCCGCGATCACGGGCCGCATCCACCACCGCACGCACCCGGTCTTCACGACCGATGTTGCCCGGGTTGATGCGCAGGCAATCGACACCCAGCTCGGCCACACGCAGGGCGATCTTGTAGTCGAAGTGAATGTCGGCCACCAGCGGCACCTTGACCTGCTGCTTGATCCGGCCGAACGCCTCGGCGGCGTCCATGTCCGGCACCGATACCCGCACGATGTCGACGCCGGCTGCTTCCAGGCGGTTGATCTGGGCCACGGTGGCGGCCACATCGTTGGTGTCGCTGTTGGTCATGCTCTGCACCGCGATCGGGGCATCGCCGCCGACCGGTACCGAGCCGACCCAGATTTTGCGGGACTCGCGACGCTTGATTGGAGATTCACCGTGCATGACTTATTGACCTAACTTCAGGCGAGCAGTCTCGCCACTGGTGAACGGGGCGATATCCACCGCCTGCCCGTTGTACGTGATTTGTGCGCCACGGGCGTAGCCCAGACGCACGGCAAAAGGTGGCTTGCCGCTGACATCGACGACTTCGCCCTTGCGCTTGAGGGCGCTGAGCAGAATCTTGCCGTTGCCGTCAGTCACCTGGGTCCAGCAATCGGCGCTGAACTGGATCTGTACCTGGGCTGCGCCCGCTACAGGAGCGACGGTGGCCGAGTTGGCCGCAGCATTCGCCGCAGGAGCAGGTACCTGGGCCGCAGGCGCCACCGGAGCGGCGGCCACAGGCGCGGTCATCGCAGTGCCATGGGCAGGAGCCGCGGGTACCACAGGCGCTACAGCGGGAGCCGGAGCGGGTGCAGCAGGCGTCGCCGGGATGGCCGGCGCCTCGGCAGCTGCCTGCTCTTCGGCCTGAGCGGCGTTGGCCTGGGCTTCACTCTGGCCTTCGGCGACGGCCTGGTCTTCAGGCTCGTCGATCGGATGAATCTGCGTAGTACCGTCGGCGCCCTCAACCTCGACGTGCTCAGGAGTCAGCGACATCGGTTCCTTGCCTCGCTGGGAGGACTGATCCTGCCACCAGATGAAGCCGCCACCGACCACCGCCACCAGCAGCAGCAAGCTGACGATGCGCAGGATGGTGTGGGAGACGCGAACCGGCTCTTCGATACGGCCCAGGGCGTGAACGTTGCTGCCCTGGGAGTCGGTACCGGTGTACTGGTCGAATTCCTGGACCAATACCGCCTGGTCCATGCCCAGCAACTTGGCATAGGCACGGATATAGCCACGGGAAAAGGTATGCCCCGGCAGCTTGTCGAAGGCGCCGGCTTCCAGGTTGCTCAGGGAGCTCACCGTGAGATTGAGCTTGTGGGCCACTTCAGCCAGCGACCAACCATTGCTTTCGCGGGCCTGACGCAGGGTCTCTCCGGGGTTTACGCGAGTCACTGCTTGAACTTCGGGATGCGCCGCTTTCATCATTGCTCCGACAGGTATTGCTGATATTCCGGCGTACCGGGATAAAGTCGTTTTAGTTGCAGACCGTAACTGGCGGCCTTGTCGCGATCTTCGAACACCGTTGCCAGGCGAACACCGAGCAATAGACTACGTGCATTTTGCTCGCCGAGCAGGCTAAAACGATCGTAATAATCACGCGCGGGCACATAATGCCTGTCTTCGTAAGACAACTCAGCCATTTCCAGCAACGCGCGGGGCTGTTGGTGATTCAGACGCAGGGCTTTTTCCAGTTGCAACTGGGCCAGCTCACGCTGGCCCAGCTTCGAAGCGGTCATCCCGAGGCTTTCAAAGACCCGGGAACGTTCGGGGTACAGAGTATCAGCAGCGGCTTGCTCAAAACGCTGATAGGCCTCTTTGTAACGTTTTTCTTCGAACAGGAAGCTGCCGTAATTATTGAGGATCCGCGCACTGTCCGGACGCGCCGCCAGGGCCTGGCGAAAATGCTCGTCGGCCAGCGCCGGCTCCCTCTCGGCCTGGAACACCAGCGCCAGGGCAGCGTTGGCATCGGCATCGGCCGGGGCCAGTTCCAGGGCCTTTTTCAACGGCACCTTGGCCCGCTCGCTCATGCCCTGCTGCAGGTAGCCCAGGCCCAACTGCACATAAGCCTCACGCGCTTCGTCACGCCCCTTGCTGGTGCTCATCGGGTTGGCATCACCCGAAAGAACACAGCCAGCACCTAGGCTGGCAACAAGCAGGAGCAGCGCGAAGCGCAAGATCATGGAGATCCTCTCTCAGGTACGGGTCGCGGCGCTTTGCGGCATATCGGCGTCGGCGCTCAACTCGCGCACCGCGATATAGCGTTCGCTGCGACGGGTGCGGTCCAGCACCTGCCCTACCAGCTGACCACAAGCGGCATCGATGTCTTCACCGCGAGTGGTGCGCACGGTGACATTGAAACCGGCGTGATGCAGTTGGTCCTGGAAACGCCGGATGGCGTTGTTGCTTGGGCGCTCGTATCCGGAATGCGGGAACGGGTTGAAGGGGATCAGGTTGATCTTGCAAGGAATGTCCTTGAGCAACTCGATCATTTCGACCGCATGTTCCAGCTTGTCGTTGATGTCCTTGAGCAAGGTGTACTCGATGGTCAGCACGCGCTTTTCGCCCAGGGAGGACATGTAGCGCTGGCAGGACTCGAGCAGCATCTTCAACGGGTACTTCTTGTTGATCGGTACCAGTTGGTTGCGCAGCGCATCGTTGGGGGCGTGCAGGGACAACGCCAGGGAGACGTCGATGTGCTTGGCCAGCTCATCGATCATCGGCACCACGCCGGAGGTCGACAGGGTCACTCGGCGCTTGGAGATGCCGTAGCCCAGGTCGTCCATCATCAGGTGCATGGCCGCGATGACGTTGTCGAAGTTCAGCAGCGGCTCACCCATGCCCATCATCACCACGTTGGTGATGGCACGGTCGACGGTCGCCGGGACGCTGCCAAAGGATTTGTTGGCAATCCACACCTGGCCGATGACTTCGGCGGCGGTGAGGTTGCTATTGAAGCCTTGCTTGCCGGTGGAGCAGAAACTGCAGTCCAGGGCACAGCCTGCCTGGGACGAAACGCACAGAGTGCCGCGTTTGCCCTGGGGGATGTAAACGGTCTCGACGCAGCTGCCGGACGCCACGCGCACCACCCACTTACGGGTGCCATCGCTGGAGATGTCCTCGCTGACCACTTCCGGACCGCGAATCTCGGCAACAGCCTTGAGCTTCTCGCGCAAGGCCTTGCCGACATTCGTCATGGCGTCGAAATCATCGACGCCAAAGTGGTGAATCCATTTCATTACCTGACCGGCACGGAAACGCTTCTCCCCGATTGAGTCGAAGAATTTCTCCATTTCCGGTTGAGTCAGACCCAACAGGTTAGTTTTGCCGATCGATGCAGTCATGATTCACCCCTCACTCGCAAGCCTTACTCAGCGAGCGGTTACTTCAGTTGCGGCGAAGAAGTAAGCGATTTCGCGAGCAGCGGCAGCTTCGGAGTCCGAACCGTGAACGGCGTTGGCGTCGATGGACTCGGCGAAATCAGCACGGATGGTGCCAGCAGCAGCTTCTTTAGGGTTGGTAGCGCCCATCAGCTCACGGTTGCGAGCGATGGCGTTTTCGCCTTCCAGAACCTGAACAACAACAGGACCCGAAGTCATGAAGGCAACCAGTTCGCCGAAGAAGCCACGCTCGCTGTGCTCAGCGTAGAAGCCTTCAGCTTCAGCCTTGGACAGTTGCTTCATTTTCGAAGCTACAACGCGCAGGCCGGCTTCTTCGAAACGGGAAACGATCTTGCCGATAACGTTTTTTGCAACAGCGTCAGGCTTGATGATGGAGAAAGTGCGTTGAACAGCCATGGTGTAACTCCAGAAACGGTGATTAAAGCGAAAAATTAAACCCGCGAATTATACGCGGGTTTATAGGGATTGCCTAACTGCGTAGCCCGCGGATTCAGTCAGTTTCGTCGATCCAGGCAGCCTGAATTGCTTCAAGAACCTTCTCGCCTCCGCGAGCCGGATCGTCGCTGAACTCCGGCAGCGCCAGAACCCATTGGTGCAGATCGACAAAGTTCACATAACGCGGATCCACATCCGGCTTGGAATCAGCCAGCTGGATCGCGATTTCCAGTACATCAACCCACTTGAGGCTCATGCCAGTTCCTTGAAATCAGTGCGGCGCTTCGGCTGCATGGTTGAGCGAGTATTTGGGAATCTCGACGGTCAAATCTTCATCACCGACGATCGCCTGGCACGACAGGCGCGATTGCGCTTCCAGGCCCCAGGCCTTGTCCAGCAAGTCTTCTTCCAGCTCGTCAGCCTCGTTCAGCGAGTCGAAGCCTTCACGGATGATGCAGTGGCAGGTGGTACAGGCGCAGACGCCACCACAGGCACTCTCGATCTCGATGTGGTTGTCATGGGCGACGTCGAGTACCGAAACGCCGGGCTCGACCTCTACAACCAGGCCGTCCGGACAAAACACGGCATGTGGCAGAAAAATGATCTGCGGCATCAGTTATTCCTCGATTTCATTCAGGTTGCGCCCCGCCAACGCGGCTTTCACCGTCGAATCCAGGCGGCGGGCAGCAAAGGCGTCGGTCACTTGCGACAGACGCTTGGTCTGCTGCTCGATGGCATAACCATCGGTGCCACGCATCAATTCACTCAGTTCCTGCATCTGCAGCTCGATGACCATGCGCTCCTCGGCATCCAGCAGACGGTCACCGTCAGCGTCCAGGGCACCCTGAACCGCCTCGATCAGACGCTGGGCGTCGACCTGCTGCTCACGCAGCACGCGAGCCACCTTGTCGTCGCCGGCATACTGGAAGGAGTCCTTGAGCATCTTGGCGATCTCGCCATCAGTCAGGCCGTAGGACGGCTTGACCTGGATACTGGCCTCGACTCCCGAGCCCAGCTCCCGCGCGGAAACGCTGAGCAGGCCATCGGCGTCGACCTGGAAGGTCACACGAATCTTCGCCGCACCGGCCACCATCGGCGGAATGCCACGCAATTCGAAGCGCGCCAGGGAGCGACAGTCACTGATCAGTTCGCGCTCACCCTGCAGCACATGAATCATCATGGCCGACTGGCCATCTTTGTAGGTGGTGAAATCCTGGGCACGGGCCACCGGGATCGTGGTGTTGCGCGGGATCACCTTCTCCATCAGGCCACCCATGGTTTCCAGCCCCAGGGACAGCGGAATCACGTCCAGCAGCAGCAACTCGCCGCCTTCGCGCTTGTTGCCGGCCAGGGTATCGGCCTGGATCGCAGCCCCAATGGCCACCACTTGATCCGGATCGATTTCAGTCAGCGGCTGGCGACCGAACATCTCGGCAACGGCTTCGCGCACCCGCGGAACCCGGGTCGAACCACCGACCATGACCACGGCCCGCACTTCGTCGAGCTCGACATTGGAATCACGCACGGCGCGACGGCAAGCCTTGAGGCTACGGGCCACCATGGGTTCGATCAGCGCATCGAAGGTTGCGCGGGTCAGCGCTGCGCGCCAACTGCCGTACACCACTTCCACCGAATCGACGCTGGTCAGGGCTTCCTTGGCCGCACAGGCGGTTTGCAGCAGATTGCGCTGAGCGCCCGGATCCAGGTCGGCAGACAAGCCCGCGCCCTCAATGATCCAGTTGGCGATCGCATGGTCGAAATCGTCGCCACCCAGCGCGGTGTCGCCGCCGGTGGCCAGCACTTCGAACACGCCACCGGTCAGGCGCAGAATGGAAATATCGAACGTACCGCCACCCAGGTCATAGATCGCCACCACGCCTTCGGCGTGCTGATCCAGACCATAGGCCACAGCAGCCGCGGTCGGCTCGTTGAGCAGGCGCAGCACATTGAGGCCAGCCAGCTTGGCCGCATCCTTGGTAGCTTGACGCTGTGCATCATCGAAATAGGCCGGAACAGTGATCACCGCACCGACCAACTCGCCACCCAGGGTCGCCTCGGCTCGCTGACGCAGCACCTTGAGCACTTCGGCAGAGACTTCCACCGGGCTTTTTGGTCCCTGGATCGTCTCGATGAACGGCATGTGAGACTCGCCATCGACAAAGCGGTAGGGGAGCTGCTCACCCAACTGCTTGACGTCGGACAGGCCACGCCCCATCAGGCGCTTGACCGAGAGCACGGTATTCAGAGGGTCGGTAGGGGCCGCCAGGCGGGCAGATTCGCCGACCTCGACGTGATCGGCGTGATAGCGCACGGCAGACGGCAGGATCACCTGCCCCTGGGCGTCGGCCAGCGGTTCGGAAAGACCACTGCGCAAGGCAGCGACCAGCGAATTGGTAGTGCCCAAGTCGATCCCCACAGCCAGGCGGCGCTGGTGCGGTTGAGGACTTTGGCCGGGTTCGGCGATCTGCAGTAGGGCCATGCTTATCTGGACTTATCTGTATATCAGGCGTGCGACCGGAGCGGCACTGGGTTAATCGTCGAGGCGCTCTTCTAACTGGCGCACTTCGTAGGTGAGCTTGTCGAGGAACTGCATGCGTCGCATCAGGCGCTCGGCCTGCTCACGTTGCGCTGCATCATCCCAACAGGCTGCGAAGCTTTCGTTCAGTTCATCCTGGGCTACCTTGAGCCGGCGCTTGAAGGCCGCCACTCCAGCCAGGTCGGCGCTGTCCTGCAGGTCTTCGAGCTCTTCGCGCCATTGCATCTGCTGCAGAAGAAACTCCGGATCATGCACCGTGACTTCCAGCGGCAACTCGCCACCTTTCAAAGCCAACAGGTAACGGGCGCGCTTGGGCGGGCTCTTGAGGGTCTGGTAAGCCTCGTTGAGGCTCGCCGACTGCTCCAGGGCCAGACGCTGCTCGCGCTCGGAAGCATCGGCAAAACGGTCTGGATGAACCCCACGCGCCAACTCACGGTAGCGCGCGGCCAACTGCTCGAGATCCAGGCGGAAGCTCGGTTGCAGCTCAAATAAAGCGAAATGACAAGGAGTACCCACAAGAAGCCTCAGATGTTGAAGCTTTCGCCGCAGCCACATTCACCGCGCACGTTGGGGTTGTTGAACTTGAAGCCTTCGTTCAACCCTTCCTTGACGAAATCAAGCTCGGTGCCGTCCAGATAGGTCAGGCTTTTCGGGTCGATGATCACTTTCTCGCCGTGACTCTCGAACACCTGATCGTCCTCGCCGACCTCGTCGACGAACTCCAGCACATAGGCAAGGCCGGAACAGCCTGTGGTGCGAACACCCAGACGAATCCCATCACCCTTGCCGCGCCCATTGAGGGAGCGTCGCACGTGTTGAGCAGCCGCTTCTGTCATGCTGATAGCCATCGTGACTCCTTACTTGTCGCCAAATCTGTGAAAGCCGATCGATCAGATCAGGCCTTTCTTCTGCTTGTAGTCGCGAACGGCGGCCTTGATGGCGTCTTCGGCGAGTACCGAGCAGTGGATCTTCACTGGAGGCAGGGCCAGCTCTTCAGCCAGCTGGGTGTTCTTGATGGTTTCGGCCTCGTCCAGGGTCTTGCCCTTCATCCACTCGGTGGCGAGGGAGCTGGAGGCGATTGCCGAACCGCAACCATAGGTCTTGAACTTGGCGTCTTCGATGATGCCCTGCTCGTTGACCTTGATCTGCAGGCGCATGACGTCGCCGCACGCCGGAGCGCCGACCATGCCGGTGCCGACATCAGGGTCTTCCGCGTTCATCTTGCCGACGTTGCGCGGGTTCTCGTAGTGGTCGATGACCTTTTCGCTGTAAGCCATGATTCTTAATCCTCACTCATCAGAGAGTCGCTCTGGGGTTCTGCAAATCGCCGTTATCGGTACGCTCTACAGAACCCTGTGCGGCGACTTATATTCAGTGTGCCGCCCACTCGATCTTCGAGATATCGACGCCATCTTTGTACATGTCCCACAGCGGCGACAGAGCGCGCAGCTTGGTAACGGCTTCGCAGACTTTCTGCGCCGCGTAATCGATTTCTTCTTCAGTGGTGAAGCGGCCGAAGGTGAAGCGGATCGAGCTGTGGGCCAGTTCATCGTTGCGACCCAAGGCACGCAGGACGTACGAAGGCTCAAGCGAAGCCGAAGTACAGGCCGAACCGGAAGACACCGCCAGGTCCTTGAGGGCCATGATCAGCGACTCGCCTTCAACGTAGTTGAAGCTCAGGTTCAGGTTGTGCGGTACACGGGCGGTCATGCTGCCGTTGATGTACAGCTCTTCCAGGTGCTCGACCTGCTTGTAGAAGCGATCGCTCAGGGCCTTGATGCGTGCATTTTCGGCGACCATGTCTTCCTTGGCGACGCGGAAGGCTTCGCCCATGCCGACAATCTGGTGAGTGGCCAGGGTGCCGGAACGCATGCCGCGTTCATGGCCGCCACCGTGCATGGTGGCTTCCAGGCGCACACGAGGCTTGCGGCTGACGTACAGCGCGCCAATGCCTTTAGGGCCGTAGGTCTTGTGGGCAGAGAAGGACATCAGGTCGACTTTCAGGGCCTGCAGGTCGATTTCGACCTTGCCGGTGGACTGAGCGCCGTCGACGTGGAACAGGATGCCCTTGGAGCGGGTCAGCTCGCCGATGGCGGCGATGTCGTTGACGGTACCGATTTCGTTGTTCACGTGCATGATCGACACCAGGATGGTGTCGTCACGCAGGGCAGCTTCCACCATGGCCGGGGTGATCAGGCCGTCTTCGCCGGGCTCGATGTAGGTCACTTCGAAGCCTTCACGCTCGAGTTGGCGCATGGTGTCCAGGACAGCCTTGTGCTCGATCTTCGAGGTGATCAGGTGCTTGCCCTTGGTGTGGTAGAAATGCGCGACACCCTTGATGGCCAGGTTGTCGGACTCGGTAGCACCTGAGGTCCAGACGATTTCACGCGGGTCGGCGTTGACCAGGTCAGCCACTTGGCGACGGGCGTTTTCCACCGACTCTTCGGCCTTCCAGCCAAACACGTGGGAGCGGGACGCCGGGTTACCGAAGTTTCCGTCGACCAGCAGGCATTCACTCATCTTTTGCGCAACACGCGGATCGACCGGTGTGGTCGCTGAGTAATCAAGGTAAATCGGCAATTTCATGGACTCTCTCCTAAATCAGGCTGGCTGGCGTGCCGCTAGCTCTTTGGCTGTCATTCGACGGCGGACGCTTCAATCTTGTCCAGGCGCGGCGCCTTGCCATTACAACGGCGCTGGTCCTGACGCTGGGCTACTTCTTGCACCTCACGGCGAGTCACAAGGTCAGCCAAGCTGATACCGCTTAGAAATTCGTGGATCTGCAGGCTCAAGTCGCACCACAGGTGATGGGTCAGGCAGGTGTCGCCGGCGTGACAGTCACCCAGCCCCTGGCATTTGGTGGCGTCGACCGATTCGTTCACCGCATCGATCACCTGGGCTACCTGGATCCCCTGCATGTCGCGGGAAAGCTGATAGCCACCACCAGGCCCCCGCACGCTGGACACCAGATTGCTGCGGCGCAGCTTGGCGAAAAGCTGTTCGAGATAAGACAGGGAAATGCCTTGGCGCTCAGAGATATCGGCCAGGGAGACCGGGCCATGTTGTGCGTGCAACGCCAGATCGAGCATGGCGGTCACCGCGTATCGGCCTTTAGTAGTCAGTCGCATGGACAAGTACCACGGAGTTTCGGAATGGAGGCGAGTATGCAATACCCGAGTAATCGAGTCAACTATAAGACCAACTACTTTAGTCGGGTTTACCCGCAAAAGAGCGCGCGAATCATAGCAAAGTCTGCGACGTAATGGCACAGCGGATGGCAATAACTGACCTACGGACAGCTTGCTCCAGCAAGCCGCCTCCCCTACCAAGGAGCCGGCTGCCGGATATCAACCGACCTGACTGTCGCCCTTGCCCTTGACCTCGGCAAAGTCCTCTTCGCGCAGTACAGGCAGATCCTTGGCACAGTAATCGCTGCCCAGATCCTTCAGCGCGCCACACATATCTTCAAGACGACCATCGACCGCCTGCAGATGATCCAGTAGCTGGCCAATGGCCCGAGCGACCGGATCCGGCATGTCCTCGCTGACGCCGTAGGCATCGAAACCGAGCTTTTCCGCCATCGCCTTGCGCTTGGCTTCCTGCTCGTCGTTGGACTTCATGATGATCCGCCCCGGAATCCCGACCACCGTGGCGCCGGCCGGCACCGCCTTGGTCACCACGGCATTGGAGCCAACCTTGGCCCCCGCCCCCACCGTGAAGGGCCCCAGCACCTTGGCGCCAGCCCCCACCACCACACCATCCTCCAGGGTCGGATGGCGCTTGCCCTTGTTCCAACTGGTACCGCCCAGGGTCACCCCCTGGTAGAGGGTGACGTCATCACCAATCTCGGCAGTCTCGCCAATGACGATGCCCATGCCGTGATCAATAAAGAAACGACGCCCCACCTTGGCCCCAGGATGAATCTCGATCCCGGTCAACCAGCGCCCGAAGTTCGACACCAGGCGCGCCAGCCACTTCCAACCCATGCCCCACAGGGCACCGGACAGACGATGAATCCAGATCGCATGCATGCCCGGGTAGCAGGTCAGCACCTCGAAGGCATTGCGCGCCGCCGGGTCACGATGGAAAACGCTTTGGATATCTTCACGCAGACGCTCGAACATCATTGATCCTTCCGCTTCTGCAGCTCCCCACGGGCCGCTTTCTGGGTTTCCGTGAGGATGCCACGCAATATATTCATTTCCGCCCGGCTGACCGAGCTGCGACCGTACAACCGACGCAAGCGCGCCATCAAGTGCCGCGGCTTTTCGGGATCGAGGAAGTCGATGGCCACCAGAGTCTGCTGCAGGTGCTCGTAGAACCGCTCCAGCTCATCCATGGTGGCCAGCTCTTCGCTGCGTGGCGAAGCCACTTCGTCCTTCTCTACCTTGCTCGGCCGGCCCTGGGCTGCCAGCCAGGACATGCGCACCTCATAGGTCAACACCTGCACCGCCGTCGCCAGGTTCAGCGAGCTGAACGCCGGGTCCGAGGGGATATGCACATGGAAATGACATCGCTGCAGCTCATCATTGGTCAGGCCGGAATCTTCACGACCGAACACCAGGGCGATCTGCGCGCCCTGCCCGGCCTCCTCCACCACTTTCAACCCTGACTCACGGGGATCGAGCAGTGGCCAGGGAATCCGTCGATCGCGGGCACTGGTGCCGAACACCAGGGTACAGCCTGCCAACGCCTCTTCCAGCGTGGCCACGACCTGGGCGCTTTCCAGGATATCGGTAGCACCGGAAGCCCGCGCATCCGCCTCATGGGAGGGGAACACCCGCGGTTCCACCAGCACCAGCCGCGACAAGCCCATGTTCTTCATGGCACGCGCAGCCCCGCCGATATTGCCCGGATGACTGGTATTGACCAGGACGACACGAATGTTCTGCAGCAAGGGAGGCGCTCTCGGACACAGGAAAGGGGAGCAAATCTTACAGAACGGACACCACTCACGCCTTAAAAATAACCGCCAGAGGATTCCGGCACTTTATATAGAGGCGCTCCAGCACCCTTACAAACACTGCCGCTCAAGGAGCGCCGCACAGCGGATCGATGCAATCAAAGCGAACGCCGTCCTTCATCTGCAAAAGTTTTCTGCTAGAATGCTCGGCTTTCTTTAACAACCTTAGGTGACCTATCCATGCAGCCAATGCTGAATATCGCGCTGCGCGCCGCCCGCAGCGCCAGTGAATTGATTTTCCGCTCCATCGAGCGCCTGGATACCATCAAGGTCGACGAAAAAGACGCCAAAGACTACGTATCCGAAGTTGATCGCGCTGCCGAGCAGAAGATCATCGACGCGCTGCGCAAGGCCTACCCGACCCACGGCATTCTCGGTGAAGAAACCGGCCTGCACGCGGGCAGCGGCGAAGGCGAAGACTACCTGTGGATCATCGACCCACTGGATGGCACCACCAACTTCCTGCGCGGCATCCCGCACTTTGCCGTGAGCATCGCCTGCAAATACCGTGGCCGCCTGGAACACGCCGTGGTCCTGGACCCAGTGCGCCAGGAAGAATTCACCGCCAGCCGTGGCCGGGGCGCCCAGCTGAACGGTCGTCGCCTGCGCGTCAGCGGTCGCACCAGCCTGGACGGCGCCCTGCTGGGCACCGGCTTCCCGTTCCGTGACGACCAGATGGACAACCTCGACAACTACCTGGGCATGTTCCGCGCCCTGGTCGGCCAGACCGCCGGCATCCGCCGCGCCGGCGCTGCCAGCCTGGACCTGGCCTACGTGGCCGCCGGTCGTTTCGATGCATTCTGGGAGTCGGGCCTGTCCGAATGGGACATGGCCGCAGGCGCCCTGCTGATCCAAGAAGCCGGCGGCCTGGTGAGCGACTTCACCGGCGGTCACGACTTCCTGGAAAAAGGCCACGTAGTTGCAGGCAACACCAAATGCTTCAAGGCGGTACTGACCGCCATCCAGCCGCACCTGCCGGCCTCGCTGAAGCGCTAAGCAGCAGCGACAAAAAAAGCACCTCACGGGTGCTTTTTTTATGCCTGGGGATTGCCCCGCCTCTGAGCAACCTCAAAAAAGGCTGTCCCCAGCAAAAAAGCCGCCCTGAGGGGCGGCTTTTCATGCACATCGGGCTTATTGACCCGGCTGATTCTGGTTCTGACCGAGGATCAGGCGACCCTCCTTATCCACCGGAATCTGATTGCCCGGATCGCGATCCATACGCACCTGGCCCTGCTTGCCACCCAGGTCGTACTTCACGTCGTAACCCACGATCTTGTCGCTGATGTCATTGACCGTGTTACAGCGAGTCTGGGTCGTGGTGTAGGTATCACGCTCCTGCATGCCTTCCTGCACCTTGTTACCCGCATAACCACCACCTACAGCACCGGCCACAGTGGCAATCTTCTTGCCATTGCCATTACCGATCATGCTGCCCAGCAGACCGCCGCCCACCGCACCGGCCACGGTCCCCAGGATCTGATGCTCATCCTTGACCGGACGCTGGCGGGTCACGGCGACATCCTTGCAGACTTCCCGCGGCGTCTTGATCTGTTGTTTCACCGGCTGCACAGCCAGCACTTGCGCATACTCAGGGCCGCTTTTAACCAGGCTGTAGGTGGCAACAGCACCCCCGGCGGTGACACCGACAGCACCCAATACCGCACCAACCAGCAACGACTTGTTCACGTGAACCTCCTGACCATACATGCGGGTCAAAGCCCGCGCTTCTCCCAGCCTTGGAGCAAAAAAAAAGGCGCGAGTTCAACACTCGCGCCTTTTTTACTGACAGCCGGAAGAGATCAGATCCTCAAGGACGGTCGTCCACTTCCTTCTCGGTATTGGCCGGAGGAATCAGGTCTTCACTGTTCAGGTTCAGCCAGATCAGCACCACGTTGGCGATGTAGATCGACGAGTAGGTACCCGCCAGAACACCGACGAACAGGGCGATAGAGAACCCCCACAGGTTGTCGCCACCAAAGAACAGCAGCGCAATGATCGCCAGCAAGGTGGAAATCGAGGTCGCCATGGTCCGCAGCAGGGTCTGGGTAGTCGAGATGTTGATGTTCTCGATCAGGCTGGCCTTGCGCAGCACACGGAAGTTCTCACGCACCCGGTCGAATACCACGATGGTGTCGTTGAGCGAGTAGCCGATGATCGCCAGCACCGCCGCCAGCACCGTCAGGTCGAAGGTGATCTGGAAGAACGACAGGATACCCACGGTCACGATCACGTCGTGGATCAGCGAGACAATCGCACCGACCGCGAACTTCCACTGGAAGCGGAACGCCAGGTAGATGAGGATGCCGCCCAGGGCCATGAGCATGCCGAGGCCGCCCTGGTCGCGCAGCTCTTCACCCACTTGCGGGCCGACGAACTCGACGCGCTTGACCTGCGCCGGGTTGTCGCCGCCGACCTTCTGCAACGCAGCCGCCACCTGATGGCCCAGCTGCGGGTCTTCGCCCGGCATCCGCACCAGCAGGTCGGTGGTTGCACCGAAGCTCTGCACGATGGCTTCGTGATAACCGGCGTCGTTCAGTTGCGAACGCACCTTCATCACATCCGCCGGACGCTCGTAGGTCAGCTCGATGAGCGTACCGCCGGTAAAGTCCAGACCATAGTTCAAGCCCTTATGGAACCAGCTGAACAACGCCAGGACGGTAAGGAGCACAGTGACGCCGAACGCAACGTTGCGCACGCCCATGAAGTTAATAGTACGTAACATGGCAGCCCCTTAAATCCACAACTTCTTGAAGTCACGACCGCCGAAGATCAGGTTGACCATCGCGCGGGTCAGCCAGATGGCCGTGAACATCGAGGTAAAGATCCCGAGGGACATGGTCACTGCAAAACCCTTGACCGGGCCGGTGCCCATGGCAAAGAGGATGCCACCCACCAGCAACGTGGTCAGGTTGGAGTCCAGAATCGCAGTGAATGCCCGGCCGAAGCCTTCGTTGATTGCCCGCTGCACGGTCATGCCAGCGGCGATTTCCTCACGTATCCGCGAGAAGATCAGCACGTTGGCGTCCACCGCCATACCCATGGTCAGCACGATACCGGCGATACCCGGCAGGGTCAGCGTAGCCCCCAGCAAGGACATCAGGGCCAGCAGCAGGACCATGTTCAATGCCAGCGCCACGGTGGCGATGAGGCCGAAGAAGCGGTAGATGGCAATGATGAACAGCGACACGAACAGCATGCCCCACAGGGAAGCATCGATACCCTTGGTGATGTTGTCAGCACCCAGGCTTGGACCGATTGTGCGCTCTTCAGCGAAGTACATCGGTGCCGCCAGACCACCGGCACGCAGCAGCAGCGCCAGCTCGGAGGACTCGCCCTGGCCGTTCAGGCCGGTGATGCGGAACTGGCTGCCCAGTGGCGACTGGATGGTCGCCAGGCTGATGATTTTCTTCTCTTCCTTGAAGGTCTGCACCGCCACGTCTTTCTCGACGCCGTCCACCATTTGCTTGGTGTAGGTGGTGGTCGGCTTCTGCTCGATGAAGATCACCGCCATGCTGCGACCGACGTTGGTCCGGGTCGAACGGTTCATCAGCTCGCCACCGTGACCATCCAGCTTGATGTTCACCTGGGGACGGCCGTGCTCGTCGTAACCGGCCTGGGCATCGGTCACCTGGTCACCGGTGATGATCAGGCCACGCTCGATCTGCGCAGGAGGACGGTTGCCCTCACGGAATTCGAAGGACTCGGAAGTCGCCTTGGAAGCACCCGGCTCGGCGGCCAGACGGAATTCCAGGTTGGCGGTCTTGCCCAGGATCCGCTTGGCTTCAGCGGTGTCCTGCACGCCTGGCAGTTCAACCACGATGCGGTTGGCGCCCTGGCGCTGAACCAGAGGCTCGGCTACACCCAGCTCGTTGACCCGGTTACGCACGGTGGTCAAGTTCTGCTTGATGGAGTATTCGCGGATTTCCGCCAGCTTGGCCGGGGTCATCGCCAGACGCAGCACCGGTTGGCCATTGAGGTCGGCCGGTACGATGTCGAAATCATTGAAGTTCTTGCGGATCAGCGAACGGGCCTGTTCACGGCTGTCTTCGTCGCTGAAGCCCAGCTGGATGGCACCATTGAGCTGCGGCAGGCTGCGATAGCGCAGGCGCTCTTTGCGCAGCAGGCTCTTGACATCGCCTTCATAGACTTTCAGGCGGGCGTCGAGGGCTTTGTCCATGTCCACTTCCAGCAGGAAGTGCACACCACCGGACAAGTCCAGACCCAGTTTCATCGGGTGCGCACCGAGGTTGCGCAGCCATTGCGGGGTGGTTTGCGCCAGGTTCAACGCCACCACATAGTCATCGCCCAGCGCCTTGCGCACTACATCCTTGGCCGGAAGCTGGTCTTCCTTGTTGATCAAGCGCAGCAGGCCGCCCTTGCCGTTGGCGGCAATGGAAGCAGCCTTGACGTTGATGCCGGCGTCGGTGAGCGCTTTGCTCGCACGATCCAGATCCGCCTGAGTGACCTGCAACGCGGTACTCGCGCCGCTGACCTGAATGGCCGGATCATCAGGGTATAGATTGGGAGCGGAATAAATAAAACCGATCGCCAGCACCGCCAGGATCAGTAGGTACTTCCACAGAGGATATTTGTTCAGCATCACGCCGCCCGTTTATGACGCGGGGCGCCTTGCGCGCCCCGTCGATTGGTAAAAGATGAAACTTAGATGGCTTTCAGCGTGCCTTTTGGCAGCGTGGCAGCGATCGCGCCCTTCTGGAACTTCAGTTCAACGGAGTCCGACACTTCCAGTACCACGAAGTCGTCGGTCACTTTGTTGATCTTGCCGGCGATACCACCGGTGGTCACAACTTCGTCGCCTTTTTGCAGGCTGCCCAGCAGGTTCTTCTGCTCTTTGGCGCGCTTGGCCTGTGGACGCCAGATCATCAGGTAGAAGATGACCAGGAAGCCGACCAGGAAAATCCACTCGAAACCAGTGCCAGCAGGACCGGCAGCAGCAGGTGCAGCGGCGTCCGCATACGCGGCAGGGATCAAAAAGCTCATATAACACTCCGATAATTTCAGAATTAGTGTCTTAACGTCTTTAGAACTTATTCTAAAGGCGGCACGGGTAACCCGCGTTTGGCATAGAAGGAATCGACAAAGGCGGCCAATGTACCTTGTTGAATAGCCTCGCGCAAACCAGCCATAAGACGCTGGTAATGGCGCAAATTATGGATGGTATTGAGCATACTCCCGAGCATTTCCCCGCACTTGTCCAAGTGATGCAGATAGGCACGGGAGAAGTTCTGGCAGGTATAGCAATCACAAGTCGGATCCAGCGGCGAATCATCATGGCGATGGAACGCGTTACGGATCTTCAGCACGCCGGTATCGATGAACAGATGCCCATTGCGGGCATTGCGGGTTGGCATCACGCAATCGAACATGTCCACACCGCGGCGCACACCCTCAACCAGATCCTCTGGCTTGCCAACTCCCATAAGGTAACGAGGTTTGTCGGCCGGCATCTGGCCTGGCAGGTAGTCCAGGACCTTGATCATTTCATGCTTGGGCTCGCCCACCGACAGGCCGCCGATGGCCAGGCCGTCGAAGCCGATCTTGTCCAGGCCTTCCAGGGAACGCATGCGCAGATCCTGGTGCATGCCACCCTGAACGATACCGAACAGCGCCGCCGTGTTGTCGCCATGGGCGTTCTTCGAGCGCTGGGCCCAACGCAGGGACAGCTCCATGGAGATCCGCGCCACGTCTTCATCGGCCGGGTACGGGGTGCATTCATCGAAGATCATCACGATGTCCGAACCCAGGTCGCGCTGCACTTGCATCGACTCTTCCGGGCCCATGAACACCTTGGCGCCATCCACCGGCGAGGCGAAGGTCACCCCCTCTTCCTTGATCTTGCGCATGGCTCCCAGGCTGAACACCTGGAAACCGCCGGAGTCGGTAAGAATCGGGCCGTTCCACTGCATGAAGTCATGCAGGTCGCCGTGCTTCTTGATCACTTCGGTGCCCGGACGCAGCCACAGGTGGAAGGTGTTGCCGAGGATGATCTCGGCGCCCGTGGCGACGATATCCCGCGGCAGCATGCCCTTGACCGTGCCGTAGGTGCCCACCGGCATGAAGGCCGGGGTTTCCACCGTACCGCGGGGGAAGGTCAGGCGACCGCGACGAGCCTTGCCATCAGTGGCCAGCAGCTCGAACGACATACGACAGGTGCGACTCATACAGTTTCCTCTGGGGCCGATTCCCGGGGACCGGTGGGCGCCGGATTACGGGTGATGAACATCGCATCACCGTAGCTGAAAAAGCGGTATCCATTTTCCACCGCGGCGCGATAGGCGGCCATGGTCTCGGGATAACCGGCGAACGCCGAAACCAGCATCAACAGCGTGGACTCCGGCAAGTGGAAGTTGGTCACCAGGGCATCGACCACATGGAAGGGCCGCCCTGGGTAGATAAAGATATCGGTGTCGCCGCTGAACGGCTTGAGCACGCCATCGCGGGCCGCGCTTTCCAGAGAGCGCACGCTGGTGGTGCCCACCGCCACTACCCGGCCACCACGGGCCCGGCACGCGGCCACGGCATCCACCACGTCCTGGCCGACTTCCAGCCATTCGTTGTGCATATGGTGGTCTTCGATGCGCTCCACCCGCACTGGCTGGAAGGTTCCGGCACCGACGTGCAGGGTCACGAAAGCGGTCTCGACGCCCTTGGCAGCGATCGCCTCCAGCAGCGGCTGGTCGAAATGCAGGCCGGCGGTCGGCGCTGCCACCGCGCCCAGGCGCTGGGCGTACACGGTCTGATAGCGCTCGCGATCCGCGCCTTCGTCCGGGCGGTCTATATAAGGAGGCAACGGCATATGCCCGACCCGGTCCAGCAGCGGCAGCACCTCTTCGGCAAAACCCAGCTCGAACAGGGTGTCGTGGCGGGCCAGCATCTCGGCCTCGCCGCCGCCCTCGATGAGGATCTTCGACCCCGGCTTGGGCGACTTGCTGGAGCGCACATGGGCCAGCACGCGATGGCTGTCCAGCACCCGCTCGATGAGGATTTCCAGCTTGCCGCCGGAGGCCTTCTGGCCGAACAGACGGGCCGGAATCACCCGGGTATTGTTGAACACCATCAAATCGCCCGGGCGCAAATGCTCAAGCAAATCAGTGAATTGACGGTGGGCCAAGGCGCCGGTTGGCCCATCCAGGGTCAACAGACGGCTGCCGCGACGCTCGGCCAATGGGTGGCGGGCGATCAGCGAATCAGGAAGCTCGAAGGTAAAGTCAGCAACGCGCATGATGGGGTTCGTCTAGCAGGGCCGGAAAGTTTAGCGGAATAAGTAAAAATTGACCATGAAAGCCGATTGACCAACGGTAACCGCCTCTCTATACTTCGCCGCCATTGAGCCCTGATGGCGGAATTGGTAGACGCGGCGGATTCAAAATCCGTTTTCGCAAGAAGTGGGAGTTCGAGTCTCCCTCGGGGCACCAAACATGAAAAAAGACCTTGAATTTCAAGGTCTTTTTTTTCGTCCGCAGAAAAGTGCCGGCACCACGCCCCACTCCAGGCCTGGCCGCTCCCCCTCCTGATCAGTCGTACAGATCTTCCGCGTAATACTCGTAGTTATCAGCATTCTCCACCGCGTCGCTCGGACGATTGGCTGCCAGGTTCTGCGCGCCAGCCACGCCATAGCCGCCGGCAATATCGTCCGTATGGCCAATGGAGTGGGTCAGCTCATGCACCACGCTGCCCGCCTGGGTGTCAAACCCCACCCGCGGCGGCAAGGCAAAGAACGCGGTACAGAACCAGGCCTCCACGTCCCCGCGGACATTGACGAAGGTGGCCGCGATATCCCCAGCCGCATCGCATGGATCATTCGGGTTGACCCGGCAATAAGCGGTCAGGGTGCTGCCGCTGTTGAGCTTGAAGCGCACGCCGTCGAGCACCGCACGCACTCGCTGGTAGCGGTCCTGATTGAAGGTGCCGAACCAGGTCCGGTAGGCCAGGTTCTGATTGTTGCGAAAGGCCGCCTCATTGTTGTTGACCTGGTTGTAGGCATTGCTCGACCAGGTGGTGGCGACGGCCACGGCATTGCTCACAGCGGTGCGATCGGCCTGGGTGGCGCAGGACCCGTCAAACGCCACATTGATCGCCAGCGCCGATTGCGCCAGCGCGCCCAGCCCCAGCAGCAACAGCAGGCTTTGCAGCCGAAGCGCCAGGCGGCGGGTTGAACGGACAACAGTATCAGTATCCATATTCAGCATCCTTCCATGCAGGTTCCGAGGAATGTCGCTCCCCCTGCCAGGGGCGACACCTGCATTGGAGTCCCGAGTTCTCCGGCACATCAGCAGGAATTGCTTCCGTGGCCAGGGCCCTGGAGCCCGCGCGCCCGATACAAGCTTCTCTCGGGCACAACCTTGACGGAGGTCAAAGACCCGACGTTTGAGGGCCATACACTTGTAAACGAACATTTGAACAAGACGCATAGGCCCTCCTTATATGAGTGAAGAATCCACCCTCCGCCCCCAACCCAAAGCCTTGCCGGAGGCCACCACCAGCCCCACCAAGAGCACCCCGCGCAAACCTGCAACACCCCGTCCGCGCCGCTCACGTACCGCCAAGGCGGCCCCGGTAAAGGCCGCCGAAGCCGAGATCAGCGCCATCAGCCAGAAACCCATGGCCCTGCAAGTGGCCAGCGCGCCCCGCGGCTCCAACGAAGACAGCGTGTCGGCCGTGCTGCCGGGCAACTACCCGTACCGCAGCCGGATGCGCCGCGCCGAATACGAAAAAGCCAAGAACGAATTGCAGATCGAACTGCTCAAGGTGCAAAGCTGGGTCAAGGAAACCGGCCAGCGCATCGTGGTGCTGTTCGAAGGCCGTGACGCCGCCGGCAAGGGCGGCACCATCAAGCGCTTCATGGAGCACCTCAACCCTCGCGGCGCGCGGATCGTGGCCCTGGAAAAACCCTCGGAACAGGAAAAGGGCCAGTGGTACTTCCAGCGCTACATCCAGCACCTGCCCACTGCCGGGGAAATGGTCTTCTTCGACCGCTCCTGGTACAACCGCGCCGGGGTGGAACGGGTGATGGAGTTCTGCTCGCCCCTGCAATACCTGGAGTTCATGCGCCAGACCCCAGAGCTGGAACGCATGCTGTGCAACAGCGGCATCCTGATGTTCAAGTTCTGGTTCTCGGTGAACCGGGAAGAGCAGCTGCGACGCTTCATCTCCCGTCGGGACGACCCGCTCAAGCACTGGAAGCTCTCGCCCATCGACATCAAGTCCCTGGACAAGTGGGACGAGTACACCGCCGCCAAGCAGGCGATGTTCTTCCACACCGACACCGCCGATGCGCCGTGGACGGTGATCAAGTCCGACGACAAGAAACGCGCACGGATCAACTGCATCCGGCACTTCCTGCACGAGCTGGACTACCCGGGCAAGGACTTGAAAGTCGCCCATGCACCGGACCCGCTGCTGGTGGGCCGCGCTTCGCGGGTGGTGGAAGAGGATGATCGGACCCAGGCCCAGGCCGCGGCCGATGCCGGGGCGACGAGGCTGGCCTTGTCCGCCTGATTTACCGGCAAAAAAAACTGCGCGCAGGCCAGGCGGGTCTACGCGCAGAAAGTGGAGCGGAACAATAGCTTTGGCCGGGGCCTCAGGCGGCCTCGGTCACTGGTGCGACCTTCTCCGGCGGCTTGATCGAGCCGATGTACACCGCAAAGATGGTCAACAGCGCGCCGCTGATCTGCATCACCGAGCTGGCCTTGCCGAGGAACGCCACGTCGACGAAGTAGGTGATCACCGGCTCCAGCAGCAGGATCAACCCCGCCAGCCCGAGGCTGATGGCGCCGATGGAACGGTTGACCAGCAACCAGCCGACAAACTGCACCATCACCCCATAGATGATCAGCATCACCAGGGTCTGGCCGTCGACGATCGCCAGGCTTTCACCCATGGCCAGGGCGTACACCAGCAGCACCAGCGCAGCCCACAGGCTCAGGTTGAGCATCTGTGCGATTTTGTCACCTCCGCCATCAGGCAACTGCGTGTTGACCTTGAGGAAGTACACACAGATGGCATAGGCCAGGCCCGACAGCACACCGTACACCACGCCCTTGATGCCTATCGCACTGGTCATTTCCGGCAGCAGCAACAGGTACAGGCCGACAAACGCCAGGGTGATGGAGATCAGGAAGTAGATCGACGGCTTCTCCTTGAGCAGGTACAGGCCCAGCAGGGTCATGAAGAACACCTGGCAGTTGGTCAGGATCGAGCCGATGCCCGGGCCGACGATGTAGATGCTCTGGTGCCAGAGCACCAGGTCGATGGCCAGGAACACCCCGGCCAGGGCCGTGTACAGCTGCGCCTTGGTGCTCTTGAGCAGCACCGGGATACGCCGCACCTTGAGCAGCAGGAAGAACAGGATCGAAGCAAACAGCATCCGGTAGAAGCCGGCACCGCCGGCACCGATGTTGGCAAAGGCCACGGCCAGCGCCGACAGGCTGAGCATCAGCCCGCCGATGGTCAGCTCGATGATGGCGCGGTTGGTATTAGTCGACATGCGCGACTCCATTAATGAACACCAGAGGATCGACGTCCTGGACCGGGTCACTCAAGGTGCCCTGCTCCAGCACTTGTTGCATGGCATCGAAGATGCTCGCCAGACCGGCCTGCAGCGTTTCACTGCTGATGGTCAGCGCCGGCATCAGCTTGAGCACCTGGTCCACCGGGCCGCAGCGCTCGATGATCAGGCGCCGGGCGAAACAGGCACGCATCACCCCGGCGGCCAGGGCCGGGTCATGGAACTCGATCCCGTAGAACAACCCACGCCCGCGCACATCCTTGATGTGCCCGCCAAAGCGCTCAGTGACCTCGCTTAACCATTCCTTGAGCTGCGCCTCGTTGGCCTGGATGTGCTTGACCAGGCGGTCATCGCTCCAGAACTCCTGCACCGTCTTGGTGGCGGCGACAAACGCCAGGCTGTTGCCGCGGAAGGTGCCGTTGTCCTCGCCGGGGGCCCACTGATCCAGCTCCGGGCGATGCAGCAACAGAGCGAACGGCAGGCCATAGCCGCTGAGGGACTTGGACAGGCAGACCATGTCCGGGGTGATGCCCGAGGGCTCGAAGCTGAAGAAGGTCCCGGTACGGCCACAGCCGGCCTGGATGTCATCGACGATCAGCAGAATGCCGTGCTCGGCGGTCAGTTGGCGCAGGCGCTGCAGGAACTCTGCCGAGGCCACGTTGATTCCGCCTTCACCCTGGATGGTTTCCAGGATCACCGCCGCCGGAATGTCCATCCCCGAGCTGTTGTCCTTGAGCAGGCGCTCGAAGTACTCGATGGAATCGAGCCCCGAAAGGTAGCTATCGAAGGGCAGGCGAAACACATAAGGGTCGACCCCGGGCTGGCGGTTGTCGCGATTGCCGGTCAGGCCCAGGGAGGTGTTGGACATCCCGTGGAAACCGTTGGTGAACGCCACGATGTGTCGGCGCCCGGTGATCTTGCGCGCCAGCTTGACCGCCGACTCCACCACGCTGGTGCCGGTGGGCGAGGTGAACTGCATTTTGTAGGACAGAGCCCGTGGCGCCAGGATGATCTTGCGGAAGTTGTAGATGAACTCCTGCTTGGCCCGGCTGTGCATGTCCAGGGCGGCCTGGATGCCGTCCCGTTGCAGGTAGTCGATGACCGCGGCCTTGACCGCCTTGGGATTGTGCCCGTAGTTCACCGACCCGGCACAGCTGAGGAAGTCGATGTAGGCCTGGCCTTTCAGGTCATAGAGGTAACTGCCCTGGGCCTGGTCGAAGACCACCGGAAAACTGCGGCAATAGCTGCGCGCCGAGGATTCCACATCAGCAAATACGCCCAACTCATCCATTTCTGAAATATCCATTACTGCCTGCTCACATAAAGGGGTCGAGGTTCAGGATTCGAGGTGACTGTGGTTCAGGCGATCTTTTCCGCCGCCTGGGCCAGGCCCAGTTGCTGGTTCAGCGAGTTGAAGATCTCCCTTGAGCGCAGCGACAGCAGGCTGAAAGAGCCGGCGTCACCGTAGCCATGGGAGGATTCGCACAGGCCATTGAGGTACAGCGCCGGCAAGTGACTGCCCTTGGCCGCTGCCAGGCTGTAGTCACGGCCGATGCGGATCACGCCCTGGGCATCGCAGTCCAGGTGCTCGGCCAGGTCCTTGAGGATCGCCGGGTAGCGCTCCTCCTGAGGGCCGGTGCCGAGGTTGCGGAAACCGGTGGCCAGGACAATGGCGTCCAGCCCGCCCAGTTCCTCGGTGATCTGGGTATGGGTGTTGAGCAGCGTCAGGCGATAGCCCTCGCCCTCCGGCGTACAGCCCTGGATATCGTTGAGGCCCTTGATGACCACCCGCTCACGGCCCTGCAACTTGTCCTCATACATGCCCACGTAGAGTTCCTTGATCACGTCGGCATCGGCAGCGGAGTAGTTGGTGTAGTGCAAGTGGCGGTTGATGTTCTTCTTCGCCTCGGCGGAGCTGTTGTAGTACTGGTCGACAAAGGATGGGAAGTACACGTGCTCGCTGAACTGGCTGGTGTCCTTGAGGCGGAAACCGTAGCCGCGCTGCAGGTTGACGATTTCCAGGGTCGGGTAGGTGTGGCGCAGGTGCAGGATGATCTCGATGGCGCTCTGGCTGCCGCCGACCACCGCCACGCGCTTGAGCTCGCCCTTTTGCGCCAGCTGGGCCAGGCGCCCCAGGTACTGGGTGAGGTGGAACACCCGGTCCGGTGCGGCGTTGGCGAACACCTGCGGAATCACCGGGGTACGGCCCGGGGCCAGGACCACGGCACGCGCCTGGTACTGCACACCGGCCTGGGTGGTGATGGTGTAGAGGTTGCTGAGCGGGTCGACCTGGATCTGCGCCACGCTCTGGTTGTAGGCCACGTCCCGGGCGAAGAACCCGGCCACCCAGCGCACGTACTCGGCGAACTCGCTGCGCAGCGGGAACTCCAGGCCCAGGTTCAGGTGTTCGAACAGGCGATCGTTTTCGAACAGGAAATTGGTGAAGGTGTAGCGGCTGCGCGGGTTGCGCGGGGTCACCAGGTCGCGGCTCGGGTGATTCTGGATATCACTGCCGGACAGCATCATCTCCGGCTGCCATTGAGTGCTCGGGTGACGTTCGAGAAACAGCCGGGTTCCGGCAAACTCCATTTCTTCCATGGCGATGGCCAGGGCGATGTTCGCCGGGCCAAAACCAATGCCAATCACGTCGTAGATTTGCCCGTCACGGCCAACATCCTTGGCAGTCACTTTATGAACACTCATAAACTCCCCTCCCTGAAACAAAAGTCAGACTCGAAAAAGCAGAAAAAACACCAGGGTCTTTTCTGCCTTCAGTCAAAGATTCATTAATTTTTAGTTAGCGTTATTCGTTATAAGTAACTGGCTCTTTTCAAACTTCCGCTGCGGCCAACTTCAGCCACTTCTGCACGGGCGGATAAGCCAGAACTTGTTCGACATAAGCTTGCAGTTGCGCCGGTACTGCCACGCCATAACGGCGGAAGCGGAACACCACCGGTACGAACATCGCATCGACAATGCCGAAGTCGCCGCACAGGAACTGCTTGGAGCCGCTGGCCTGGCGCAGGTTGTTCCAGATGGCGAAGATCCGCTGGATCTCTTCCTGGGTATCGGCGGTCAGCGGCTCGGGGGTATCGCCAGTGTTCAAGCCGAAGGACATCTGCGTGCGCAGGTTGACGAAACCCGAGTGCATCTCGGCCGCAGCGGCGCGGGCCTGAGCCTTGACCAACGGGTCCTGGGGCCACAGGTTGGCCGACGGATAGGCCCCGGCAACGTACTCGCAGATGGCCAGACTGTCGTTGATCACCACCTTGTCCAGCAGCAGCGCCGGCACCTTGCCCGAGGGCGAATGGCGCAGGATCTGCTGACGGGTATCGTCCTGTTCCAGCTTGACCTGAATGGTCTCGAAGGAAACGTCTGCCGTTACAAGAACCAGCCATGCACGCAATGACCATGAAGACTTTTTGTAATCGCCAATAACTAGTTTTGTAGGCATCACTTTCCCTAGCTTGCGTAATGAAATGGGTGCTAAATTTAGCGGCTCTGTTTTCCACCGTATTGCACAAAACTGGACAAACTCATGGATGAGCACGGACGCGGTAAAGTCCCCCAGAAAGACAAGAACTTCGTTCAGTTCTGGCGAATACCCGAAGGCGATTGCGAGTTGTTGTCCGCGCGTTACAGCAACCAGTCTTTCGGCAGGCACTCCCATGATCGTTATGCAGTCGGGGTTATAAGCAGCGGGGTGGAAAAACTGTTTTATCGCGGTGACTACTACTTGGGCAGTGCCGGTAGCGTGGTCACCATCACCCCTGGGGAAATTCATGACGGCTTGCCCGGGCATGACCAGGGCTGGATGTACCGCATGCTTTACCTGGACCCTGGCTGGGTCAACCGCACGATCTTCCAGGGACGCTTCGGCGCCGAGCACATCCATCTGTTCCAGAGTGCGTTGAACCTGGATCCGGGTTTTGCCCTGACATTCCTCCAGCAGCACCAGATCATCGAGAACTCCCCGCCCAGCCTGGAGCGCGAATCCATCCTCCTGGACCTGGTGACCCAGCTTTTCGAGCGCAGCGGCGCGCCCATTGCCGCCATTGCCAGCGCCGAACGCAGCGCGATCAAGTTCATCAAGAAAAAACTCGAAGACGAATACGCCCGGCACATTCCCCTGGAGGAACTGGCGCAGCTGGTGGACATGGACCCGCTGTACCTGATCCGCGTGTTCAAGAAGACCGTGGGCGTGTCGCCCCACAGCTATCAGATCCAGAAACGCGTGGCCCAGGTGCAGAACCTGCTGCGCACCGGATCCAGCCTGGCCGAAGCGTCCTTCAGCTGTGGCTTTTTCGACCAGAGCCACATGACCCGCGCCTTCAAGAAGGTGGTGGGCATCACCCCTGGCAGCTTCCGCAACAGCCGCGCCTGAATCGCGCGCCCCGCCTCCCCCTTTGAGCCTCAACCCAAGGACCGCTTCATGCCTACCGTTGCAACCCCGGAACTCACCCAACTGCCCGCTGGCGCCGTGGCTTTTCCCGACGCCCGTGACCTGTTCGTCGCCGACCAGCAGGAACTGGCCGAACACCTGCTGCCGCTGCTGTCCATCGATGCCAGCCTGATCAATCCCGAATGGTCCGGGCGCCTGCACCTGCTGAGCCCCATCGAACCGTCCGAAGGGTTGGTGGGGCAGCTGACGGAAAACTGCGGCTTCGACACCGAGCTGCTCAAGACCAACTGGATCGGCCTGAAGCTCGAAGACGGCCGCTACCGCCTGTGCGGCGACCCACGCTACTTCTTCCTGCACCCGGACAATGCCCAACTGCCCGAGCCACCCTACAACGGGCGCGCCGATCTGCAGCGCCATTACGCCGAAGAACGCGCGGCCTATCAGGCAGCGCGCCAGCGCTATCAGGAACGCGGTTACCTGAGCTGGGCGCAGGATGCCGAGCAGCGCCTGACCTTTATCGATGAGATGGGTGGCGTGGCCGAAGGCTACGGCAACTGGGTGGAAACCGTGGAGTTCCCCATGGACATCGTCGAAGCCACCGACGACAGCGGCGACATCGATATCTGGCCCCTGAGCCCGGCGGGCCGGCGTTTCCAGCACGCCCTCAGCGTGCCGGCCAGCCACTACGGCATCAGCGGCGCCGACCTGATCGTGATGTTCTACGAGCCCGTGGAAGGGCTGGTGCTGTTCTGCTTCGACTGGTCCTGAGGCCAGGCTCCTGCTGAACCCCGCCTTGGCCGTTGCCGGCGGGGTCTACAGCGGCAACTCCACCCGGGCCTCCAGCCCCCCGCCTGCGCGGTTGAACAGGCGCAACTCACCGCCATGCTCACGCACGATCGCCCGAGCCGATGACAGCCCCAGGCCCACACCGCCTGTGCTCTTGTTGCGTGAGCTCTCCAGGCGGAAGAACGGCGTGAACACCTGTTCCAATGCCTGCGATGGAATGCCCGGTCCACGATCCAGCACCCGCACCCGCAGTTGATCCGGGCCCTGCTCCAGCAGGATCACCGGCTCGGCACCGTACTTGAGTGCGTTATCCAGCAGGTTGGTCATCACCCGCTTCAGTCCCAGGGGCCGGCCGCAATACACCAGGCGCGGCGGGCCGCTGAAAACGATCGGAATCGACTGGTCGCGGTAGTCGTCCACCAGGGTCTGCAGCAGCTCCGCCAGATCGAACTGCGTGGCCTGCTCCAGCCGCGCATCATCGCGAAAGAACTCCAGGGCCGAGTTGATCATCGCCTGCATCTCGTCGACATCGCGAAACAGCCGTTGCTGCTGATCCTCGTCCTCGATGAACTCCCCGCGCAGGCGCATGCGGGTCAAGGGTGTGCGCAGGTCATGGGAAATCGCCGCGAGCATCTGCGTGCGGTCCTTGATGAAGTGCTGCAACTGCGCCTGCATGGCGTTGAAGGCGAGGATCGCCTGGCGGATTTCATGGGGCCCCACCGGTTCGATGGGCGGTGCGCGAAAGTCCACGGCAAAGCGTCGGGCTCCCTGGGCGAACTGCTGCAGCGGCTTGGCCAGGCGCCGGGTGGCGATCAACGCCACCAGACCGGTGGAGATCAGCACCAGGACAATCACGATCAGGTTGCGCGTGCCTTCCTCCAGCCCCCAACTGCGGGAAGCCGAGGAAAACATCAGCCAGGACTGATCGGTCAATTGCACCAGCAACGCGTAACGCCCGTCTGGGCCCGGCCAGTCGCTGGGCTGGTAGGCCTCGATGTGCCGCATGGGGGGTTGCAGCAAGGCACGAATGGCCTCCGATCCAGTGCCGTATTCCGGATCGTCCACCGGCGGCAGATAGAGCCCCTGGCGCTCCTGCTGCCAGGTGACGCCCAGGCGCTCGCTGCTGACCGCCGCCGCCAGCCGCGGGCGCTGCGCCGGCTCCGAGGCCTCGATCATGTGCACGATGGCGGAAGATTTTTCCAGCAGCCCGGTTTCCGCCAGCGGCGGATAGGCCCAGACCCCGGCCAACTGCACGAACAGCGCGTTGAAGGCCAGGGCGGTGAGCATCGCCATGATGATGGTCAGGGCGATCCAGCGCGCCACCGTGTCCCGCAGGCGGTAGCGCCACAAGGGCCTGATCAGTTTCATTGACGGCTCACGCTGGGGGTGAACAGGTAGCCGCCATTGCGCACGGTGCGAATCATCGCCGGGCGCTTGGTGTCGAACTCCAGCTTGCGCCGCAGGCGGCTGACCTGCACATCGATGCTGCGATCGAAGGCGTCATGGGCCTGGCCACGAGCCAGGTCGAGCAACTGCTCGCGGGTGAGGATGCGCTGCGGGTGCTCGACAAACACCAGCAGCAGGTCGAACTCCCCCGCCGACAACGGAATCATCACCTGGTCCGGGGAGCGCAATTCGCGGCGGGTCAGGTCCAGTTGCCAGTCGGCAAAGCGAATCAGCGGCCTGGGCAGCTCGCCGCTCACCGGCCGGTTTTCACCCGCACGGCGCAGCACTGCCCGTACCCGCGCCAGCAGCTCACGGGCATCGAACGGCTTGCTCAGGTAATCGTCGGCGCCCATCTCCAGGCCCACCACCCGGTCGCTCAACTCGCCCATGGCGGTCAGCATGATCACCGGTGTGGCGTAGCGCTGGCGCAAGCGCTGGCACAGGGTCAGGCCGTTGTCGCCGGGAAGCATCAGGTCAAGGATGATCAAGTCCGGCGCTTCGCGCTCCATGGCCGCCCACAGTGAAGCACCATCAGTGGCCACCGTGACCTGATAGCCCTGTTGGACAAAAAATTTCTTCAGCAGCGCGAGGACTTCAAGGTCGTCGTCCACGATCAAAAGACTGCTCACCAGAGGCATCACTTAAGAGGTTCAGGACAGGTTATTCAAAACCATTCGACGCACCCCGTCATTTATTTCAATACCGCAACAAACCTTCAACCACGCAATAAAGAGGAAATCTTTGCGCAAAATGCGCATGCCAGCATCGGCCTCCCCCTTTGGAGCCCTGCCGTTCATGCCCGTCCTCAACCGTCGCGCCGCCCTTGTCCGTCACACTGCCCTGCTGCTGAGTGCAGCCTATCTGGCGGGCTGCAGCAGCCCTCCCCCGCGCGAGGCCAGCCTCTGTGCCCCGGTCAGCGATGCGGTGCACGACCCGGCGCAATCCTTCAACCGCAGCGTGTTCGCCTTCAACCGCACCGTCGACGACTACGCCCTGGCCCCGGTTGCACGCGGCTACCGCCACCTGCCGGACTTCATGCAACAGGGCGTACACAACTTCGCGAGCAACTTCGGCGAGCCCAAGGTCTTCATCAACGATGTGCTGCAAGGTAATGCGCAGCGCTCGGTCAACACCCTCGGGCGCTTTGCCCTCAATACCACGGTGGGCGTGCTGGGGTTGATCAACGTGTCCGACCCGGCGGGCATCCCGCGCCACACCTCCGACTTCGGCCAGACCTTCGGCGTCTGGGGTATCGGCGACGGCCCCATCGTCGAACTGCCGCTGCTGGGCAACGGCAACAGCCGTGACTCGGTGGGCAAGGTGCTGAACCTGGTGGTCGACCCGTTCGGCGACCACAGCGACACCCTGCGCACCCTGAACACCGTGGCCCTGGTCGGCGGCACCATCGATGGCCGCGCCACCCTGCTGCCGCTCACCGACAGTTTGCAGCAACTGCCCGACTACTACGGCGCGATGCGCAGCGTCATTGCCGAACACCGCGCGGCCTTCGTGCGTGAAGGCCAGTTGGGCCTCACCGAACCCGCCAAACACCACTGCGAGGGCTCCACCCATGATGACTTCTGAACACCCGGCGCTGATCCTGCTGCAACGCGTGGCCAAACAGGGCGACAACGCCCTGCACTGCCGCGAAGTCAGCCTGCAGTTGTCGATCGATCAGCAGCACCTGATCCTCAGCCGCTACACCGAACGCTACAGCCCCGAAGGCCGGCACTGGGTGGAGCGCAAGCACCGGGTCAGTGTGACGGAGCTGATGCGCTGGGTAATCGAGCAGGGAGAACCGCAGGCACTGGTGCAGAGTACAGAACCGCGAAAGGCAATGGCCTAGGGATCAGCGTATCCAGGACGCCACCTGAATCCTGGCTTTCGAGCGGATAACTCTGAAAAAGCCAACGATGAATCTGACCTGTATTGTTTTACAAAAATGCAGCGCCATGTCCTTTCTGTCACTCATTTCGGTGACCTGCCAAAGGAGATTCACAATGACTGCAATCACAGCAAAAGTGGGTGAAAAATGCCCACAAGGTGGTACCTGGCATCCTGTTGGCAATACCCGCGACACCCGCTCGATCGGCGTTAATAACATCATGCCTCCCACGCCTAATGGTGAAGCCCACTGGGTACTGCAAAAGGCCACTGGCGATCATTGATATCGAGTAGCTCCATCATGCTTTGCGCGCAAGCCCTCCCCCCAGTTTCTGGCGGAGGGCTTTTTACCTGGCGAGGAATGTCCCGGTACGACGCGTCATTGCACGGGCACTCAATGCACCGTCGCCCCGGCCACCAGTTCCAGACCGCCGTTGATGACGAACTGCACACCCATGCCCACCAGCAGAAAACCCACGACCCTGGAGATCGCATCGATCCCCGATTCGCCGAGCACCTTCATGATCTGCCCCGAGCAGCGCAGGGCCACCCAGAAGATCAGCGCCGTCAACAGGGTCACGGTGACCACCGCACCGTGGATCACCCAGGGAATTTCACCGTAGGTCGATTGCAGGGTCGAGGCCGAACTGACAATCAAGGCAATGGTCCCGGGCCCGGCGGTGCCCGGCAGAGCCAGGGGCACGAAGGACAGGTCGCGGTAGTTGGGCAGGACCTTGTCCTGGTCCGACAGCAGGTCATGCTGCAGTGCGGTTTCATCAAGGTTGTTCTTGGGGAACAGCATGGTGAAGCCCAGGTAGGTCACGATCAGCCCACCGGCAATCCGCAACCCGGGAATGGAGATGCCGAACACCTTCATCACCAGGCTGCCACCGTAGAAACTCACCAGCATGATCAGCGCGACATACAGGCTGGCCTTGAAGATCTGCCGGTTGCGCTCTGCCACCGACAGGCTGGAACCGAGCCCCAGCAGCAGGGAAATGCTGGTCAGCGGGTTGGCCACCGGCAACACGGCCACCAGGCCGATTGCCACGTTATGCAGGTACTCATTCATCAACACACCCCAAGGCTCATGACGATCGAGCGCAGGTCGCCGTCGTCGTTCCAGTGTTTGCCCGTGCCCCTGCCGGACCTTGCAGGCGCAGCCGCAAGGCAGTCAGGACACGGCTGCGTTGCCGAATCCTAACTGAGACATTCTGTCGCATTGTTGCAAAAGCGGAGAAAGACTCTCACAAATCGTTAGCTAGCTAACGAAAAAACCGATTGTTAGACTCAGCGCCACGGCCTGACCACTGGCGCAAAGTATCAGGCTAGAGCCATTCCTGCGGTACTGCGAGGAAACCGGTGCAAACCGCTCCTGCATGCCCGAAGGGGCGACAGACCACCCACAACGCTCCACTGATGGCATGAGGAACACCATGGAACCTGGCAGCTATCAATTGACCATGAGCGTGCTCATGACCCCGGACAAGGCCAACTTCTCCGGCAATGTCCATGGCGGCGCCCTGCTCAAGATGCTCGACGAAGTGGCCTTTGCCTGCGCCAAGCGCTATGCCGGGCGCTACGTGGTGACCCTCTCGGTGGACCAGGTGATGTTCCGCGAACCGATCCGCATCGGCGAACTGGTGACCTTCCTCGCCTCGGTCAACTACACCGGACGCAGCTCCATGGAAGTCGGGCTCAAGGTGATGACCGAGAACATCCACGAACGCAGCGTGCGCCACACCAACAGCTGCTACTTCACCATGGTCGCGGTGGATGAAAACGGCACGCCGGTGCCGGTTCGCCCATTGACCCCGGAAACCGCCGTGGAAAAACGCCGCCATGCCAAGGCCCAGCAGCGGCGCCTGCAACGCCAGGAACTGCAGGCCCGCTACGACGCCCTGAAAACCCTTCCCGCCTGACATCCGCACCCGCCTGCGCGCCGCAGCCGCTCTGAACATGGCCCACCCACGCCACCGTGATAAGGAAACCCTGCATGAAACTGTCGTTATTGAGCCGTTACTCATGCTTCACCCTGTGCATTGTCCTGGCCCTCGGCGGCCTGCTGCTGGCCTCGCGTGTTCCCGGTTGGTGGCCGCTGACCCTGGTGGCCACCGCCCTCAGCCTGCTGGGCCTGTATGACCTGCGCCAGACCCGGCACGCGGTGCGCCGCAACTACCCAGTGATCGGCAACATCCGCTACCTGGTGGAACGGGTGCGCCCGGAGCTGCGCCAGTACCTGCTCGAAGGCGATGACGAACAACTGCCCTTTTCCCGCACCCAGCGTTCCCTGGTGTATGCCCGGGCCAAGAACCAGAGCGCGGAAAAAGCCTTCGGCACCCTGCGCGACGTGTACCAGACCGGCTTCGAATTCATCGGCCACTCCATGACCCCGGCCGAACCGCGCGACCCCATGGAGTTTCGCATCACCGTCGGCGGCCCGCAGTGCAGCCAGCCCTACAGCGCTTCGATCTTCAATATCTCGGCGATGAGCTTCGGCGCCCTCAGCGCCAACGCCATCCGCGCCCTGAACAAGGGCGCCAAGCTCGGCGGCTTCGCCCACGACACCGGCGAAGGCAGTATCAGCCCCTACCACCGCGAGCACGCCGGCGACCTGATCTGGGAACTGGGCAGCGGCTACTTCGGCTGCCGTGATGAGCAGGGGCGGTTTGATCCCGAACGCTTCACCACCCAGGCCCAGAGCCCCCAGGTGCGGATGATCGAGATCAAGCTCAGCCAGGGTGCCAAGCCCGGCCACGGCGGGATTCTGCCCAAGCACAAGGTCACCGCCGAAATCGCCAGCACCCGCGGCGTATCCATGGACCAGGACTGTGTCTCGCCGGCTCGCCACAGCGAGTTCTCCACGCCCTTGGAACTGCTGCGCTTCGTCGCCCGGCTGCGCGAACTGTCCAGCGGCAAGCCGGTGGGCTTCAAGTTGTGCCTGGGCCAGCCCTGGGAATTCATGGCCATCGCCAAGGCCATGCTGCAGAGCGGGATCCTGCCGGACTTCATCGTGGTCGACGGCAGCGAAGGCGGTACCGGCGCCGCGCCCCGCGAATTCAGCGACAACATCGGCATGCCCCTGCGCGAAGGCTTGCTGTTTGTCCACAACACCCTGGTGGGCCTGAACCTGCGGGACAAGATTCGCCTGGGGGCCAGCGGCAAGATCATCAGCGCCTTCGACATCGCTGCGGTGCTGGCCCTGGGCGCCGACTGGGCCAACTCGGCGCGTGGCTTCATGTTCGCGGTGGGCTGCATCCAGTCGCAGTCCTGCCACACCAACAAATGCCCCACCGGGGTAGCCACCCAGGACCCGCTGCGCCAACAGGCGCTGGTGGTGCCGGACAAGGCGGCGCGGGTCTACAACTTCCACCGCAACACCCTGATCGCCCTCTCGGAAATGATCGCCGCCGCCGGCCTGCAGCACCCTTGGCAACTGAATGCCGAACACCTGGTACGGCGAGTGAGCGATACCCAAGTGCGCCTCTACTCCCAGACCCACGTGTTCCTCAAGGCCGGTGAACTGCTCAACGGCCGCTGCAGCAGCGAGTTTTACCTGCGCATGTGGGCAACAGCCCAGGCCGAAAGCTTCGAAGCCGCGCGGCCGGAGCAGCAACGGCAATTGCTGATTGAACCTGCAGAGACTGAAGTGGCGTGAGAGGTCGCGGTCACCAGTGCGGGCAGCGTTGTGTTCAGGATCAGGAGCCCCGGTCCGATTGGATCGGGACTTCTTATTGATGCCGGGAAAGTACCGACGAAGCGGCGGACGCGGCCGACTAGATCGGCTTATCCGCCTCATAAGCGTGAAGGCCCCAAAGAGCCCTCAGGCCTATCACCTCAAGATCGACAAGCTGCCTCGTCTGGCCACTCGCCCAGGCACAGATCGTCCACCACCGCCTTGCCCATCTCGCTGAAATAATGTGCCGCCCAGGCGTAGCGATCGTCCCGCTCCAGAGCGGCCTCCCGCGCCAGATGCTTGGCCTGGAACAGCAACTGCGACACCTGTTCCAAGGCATCACGCAGCGGCACATCCGGATTGACCCGGAACAGCGAATGCCCGGTTTCGCCACAAGGGGCGAAGGCGACATGGCCGAGGGTCTTGATGGTCATTGCGCACCTCCGGCGTGGGCCTGGGTGCAAGGGCGAATGGGGTGAAGATATTGAGTTGAAACGTCCATGCGACTAACTCCTATACCTGATGAAGAGCTGCCACATTCGTTTCCAAGCGAAAGGGTGGCAGCTGTACGCAGGTTGGAAAACCGGGGGTATAGGACCCGGCAGGACCGAAGTCCTCCCGCGCACAGCCGCCATGACACGAAAAACTGCAGGCAAAAAAATAGCGCCTGCAATCGTGATCTGGGCGCTTATGCGCCTATACCTATGCGGGTTTCCAAGCCCGGTCGCTGAGTTTGCAGCGACTGACAAAGAGTAGGGATATATTTGTGTCTACGCAATAGTTTCTAGACCTAATTAATGTCATAAAAATTCAATCCTATCTAAACAAATCAAATTACAAAACCCACATCTGAAATGTGGCTCTCTATATCATCAACCACAACCAACTTAAACTCATAATTCCGCTCAAGACGATCACGAAAAGTCAAGTTCAAAGGCGTCAGCCTCGAATAAATAAACTTATACTCCCCTTCACCCAAGCAAGGTAGTTTTATGCTTTTAAGAGCAAAACTATTTTCATCATCAAGAACTTGCGGCGGCGCCATTAAATACTTAAAGAAATTCGCCTGCATTTCATCAAATGAAGTGTAGAGCTCAAACCAAGCCAAATGCCTAGTTCGCCCGCCAGTGTTAATTGAAAACATAGGAAACTCATTGCTATCAAAATAACGCTCTATAATTTTTTCATCTACGACTGGTACATCAAGAATCGGAAAGCCTGAATGTATCTTATTACTACCAATCACAACTGGCAAAAACTCATACTCTTGACCAGCGTCAAAAGACCAACCTAAAGACTCAAATACAGCCTCTATATTGCTTTCAAAAAACAGAGCCTTTCTTTTAGCCTGTTCTGCCGCACCCTTTAATATACCTAATGTCCGATAATAGGATATTGGTGAATCAGTAGTAACTATAGACTTAGCCTCACCAACCAGTATTACCCTACCAATCCTGAGCAATACATCAATTTCTTCCTCTTGACCACCACGCAACTTTATACGCTTCGAAACAGCCTTATCTTTATCCAGAACCAACTTATTACCAAATAAGCTTTCATTAATTCCCTCAAGTGCGCTTTCTTCAAAAGCTGCACCTTTCTCTTGCAAATCCACATTCAATTCAACTAACCAGTGCTCTACAACTCTAGTCAATACAGGATGAGAAAGGGCACTAATCAAAAGACACAACTCATTATTTCCAGTCTCAACTATTGGATGACACCACAAATCATTACCAGAGTGCTTGTATGCAAAAAAATTAATTATTTTTCGACACTTCAAAAAACTAAATTTTGTTGTTTTTTGCAGAGCAATCAACAAATCCTGTTTATTCACTCTGACACAAAATTCTTGGAGTTTGCTTGAATTAAAAAAGCTGTCATCTTTCGGAAATCTCTCCATATATTGATGACTAAGTAAAACCAAGACCCTAAAAACTTCCAACGCTTCAGATATAGAGAAACCAGCCTCATGCTCAACATCGAGAAATTTTTTTGGAAATTCGTCAAAAAGAAGCAAAGATGTAGCTTTAAATTTTGAATTCATCGCCTGCAGACGTTCAGAGGCTTTCCCAACCGCCTTTACTGAGAAATTCTTTTTCCTCCCACTACCAGACAATTCCGCATAAAACCCACTTTTATAAAACTCAGCAACCCCAAGAGAAGACAGCATAGCTCCAGCATGGGCGCTCAAACGAATCTTTCTAATTTGAGAGACTTCATGCGCCACTTCATCACGACTAGAAGTCTGTCGAACCTCATAAATTTTATTCGCCTCATCCACCACTAAAAACTCAAACCCACCCCACAATAAAGCTTGCCAATACGCTTCATACATACCATATAACTGGGAGAGATAAACCTCTCTTTCTATAAATTCAAGTATATTCTTTGGCTCCTCCCCTACCGGCACTTCCCTTCCTAAATTAATTCTACCAACACACGAGGAAATCGCCTTCTCCAACCCATCTACCACGCCATGCGCCACTTCATCCAAGGTAATTTCATTACCCATCTTATTATTATCAACAGTCAAACTAAATAAATTAGCAGCCTTATCAATCTTTAAGGCTTTAATCCTATTCAAAACAGCAACATCGCGATTAGACAGAGAAAATAAAAGCTCTAGGTATTTTTTATTGTCAACTCTTGGAAAATGCTTTTTATACAACTCACCTAGAGCAACTCTAATCCCTCCTAAAACCTCATGAAAAACTCTCCCTGCCAAATAGAAACTTTTATCTTCATCAGTCTCCTCATTCACCTCCACCCAAGCACTATCCCACTTACCTAGGTCAAACTTTCGATGAGTAGGAGAAAAGACCCTACCCTTTCTAACCTCTTCTTTAAACATCCGAGTCATAAAATAGCTCCACAATAATAAAAACCACCACCAACAAAAAATAATTAAAACATAAAAACCAGTCGACAGCATTACAACAAAGACACCTCACCGCCCCTCCACCCGCCAATTTTCACCTAGTCAATGGTGAACTATAGCTAAATAAAAAATTTTCAAATCAGTGAACTCTATATTCTAGCTTTACTGGCAGGTCATACATCACCACACGCCAAACACCCCACCTCCACCGAATACACCCGAAACGTTAACGCCGCCGGCAGTGTCACCCCAGCAATCAACGGTCCGATTCCGGCTCCGAAATCCCGTCACACCGCATTAGCCGCCAAGACCCTGACCCGCCCTGGGTCGGGATGACGCTGCATCACCACCAACGGCAATTCAGCACCAGGGCACCACCCACCATCAGCCAGTGCCAACCCAATCTAGGCCTCGCAGGTCAGCAGGGCGAAGATGCAACATCCGTGTCGCACCTCAATGTTTCGCAGCGATGCCATCCAGCGGGCTGAGACATAGCGCAGGGCCAGCAGCACACCAGAATCGCATTACCCGCATCAGTCGTTCGGCCAGCAGTAATGAACAGGTCCTCAGATAAGGACCACACCGCCACACTGTCGGGCTTTTGAAAGCTCCGAGGCGAGCGGACCAGCGGCCGCTTGATCATCCCTTGCCCGAACTGCACAAATACTACGCGGCCAGCAATACCGCGCCCGAGGCTCAAGTATTTATCGAGTGGATGCTGACGCAGATTCAGCAGGATGGTGTGGATAACCTGGCGCAGCTAACTCGTAGATAAAAATACCGCCACGGATTTTCAACTCAGCCACTCAGAGTGGCAGCCTCGTAAACCTCATCACTGCGCCAGGCACCCACGCACAGGATCAAGAAGATCTCAGTGCCAGTAATGCGGTAGAGGACTCGTCTCCCTCAGCCGCTCCCAATCATCCAAGGTATTGTTCTACTTCGGGTTGAAACAGCAGGTTCCACTTCCTTGTAATTACCTACTTGAAACGAGCCTCCATGCCTTCAAGGCTCACGGTATCCCTCTTACCCAAGGTGGACAGACGCTCAATGGCCAAGCGTTCGGCGCGAAGGTCTTTGAGTTCGTCTTTCAGGGCTTGGTAGGCGTCAACACCAAGCAGCACAGCCGCCGGTTCGTTGTCCTTGAAAATCACCAGATGCGTGACCGCTCCGCTGGTGACCTCCTACTATTTCGCGCTGAAACCGCGAGCCATTGCGCTGGCAGACACGGCCTGCTCTGCGCGATCTAGAAGTGCGCTCATGGGTTTAATGCCTCGCTTGAGTAGTCAGGTATCAACGGGGTCGTTCGGATTCAGGAACGACTGATAAAAGAGCACTTCAAATAAACGTAACTTCATGGCTAAAACAATACGTACAACCTGACTATGACAAACGGTCGCCTCCAAACGCTGCGGGCCTGCGCCGAATCTGCCCTTCTGGGGGTTGAGCGCAAATGACGGCCAAGACCAATAAACAATCGGATACAAAAGCCCTGATCCAATGCTCACCGCCGACATTTCTTCAACATCGACCGCGCTACTATTGCGCCCCTTTCGAACCGCTAGAGTCCCCATTGCACATGCGCCTGACCACACCCGATGCCGCCCTGCCCCCTGTTCTCGCCGGTCCGCTGCTGCGCCGCCTGGAACCGACGCGGCTGGTGTTGTGGCTGGTGGGCTCGCGGCCGTTGGCGCTGACTCTGCGGCTGCAGCCTGCCGCTAGCCCGGCGCTGGACATCCCCCTCGACAGCCAGCAGTGCCAGGTCATCCCCGTGGGGCTGCAGGCCTTTGTCCACCTGATCGACGTGCCCCTGGACCACGCCCTGCCCCAGGACGTGGCGATTGCCTATGACCTGCTGCTCAGCGAGGCCGATGGGCGTGCCTGCGCCATGGCCGAGTGGGCGACACACCTGCTGTACAACGGCAAGCGCCAGCCCGAGTTCGTGCTCCATAGCCGTATCGACAACCTGCTCCACGGTTCCTGCCGCAAGCCTCATCACCCGGCCAATGACGGCCTGCTCTGCGCCGACCGCCTGCTGGCGCAAACCGCCGAGCCTACGGCCCGCCCGGCATTGCTGATGATGAGCGGCGACCAGGTGTATGCCGATGACGTGGCCGGGCCGATGCTGCGGGCGATTCATGCCTTGATCGAGCGCCTGGGCCTGTTCGACGAACACCTGGAAGGCGCGGTGGTGGACAACAGCGCCGCGCTCTATCGGCATCGCGCCAGCTACTACCAGCGCGCCGAATTGCTCCCGGCCCTCAAGAGCAACGAAACCCTGCGCGAGCGGTTTTTTGGCGGGGTGAAAAAACCGATCTTCACCAGCAGCAATGCCGACAACCACCTGGTGACCTTCGCCGAAGTGCTGGCCATGTATCTGCTGGTCTGGTCGCCGCTGCCCTGGACCCTGATCACCCCCACACCGCCGCGACTGTCGCCGGAACAACAGGCACGCTACCGCAAGGAACAAGGGCATATCGACGCCTTCGTCAGCGGCCTGGAAGGCGTGGCCCGGGTCTGCGCGCACCTGTCATGCCTGATGATCTTCGACGACCACGACATCACCGATGACTGGAACCTCAGTGCCCAATGGGAGGAAACCGCCTACGGCCATCCGTTTTCCAAGCGCATCATCGGCAACGCCCTGCTGGCCTACCTGCTGTGCCAGGGCTGGGGCAACAACCCGGATGCCTTCGGCCCGCTGCTGGAACAGACCCGGGCCTTGAGCGCCACCGCGCACCACCGACAACAACTGGACTGCCGCGCCCAGGATGAATTGATCGACCAGCTACTGCGCTTCCAGCAATGGCACTACGTACTGCCCAGCACCCCGGCGCTGGTGGTACTGGACACCCGCACCCGACGCTGGCGCAGCGAGTTCAACCTGTCCCAGCCCTCGGGGCTGCTGGACTGGGAAGCCCTGAGCGAGTTGCAGCACGAACTGCTGGACCATCCCTCGGCGATCATCGTCTCCCCGGCGCCGATCTTCGGCGTCAAGCTGATCGAGACGGTGCAGAAAGTCTTCAGCTGGTGCGGCTACCCACTGCTGGTGGACGCGGAAAACTGGATGGCCCACCGCGGCTCGGCCCAGGTGATCCTGAATATTTTCCGCCACTCACGCACCCCGGGCAGCTACGTGATTCTCTCCGGCGATGTGCACTATTCCTTCGTCTACGAAGTACTGATCCGCCATCGCCAGGGCGGCCCGCGGATTTGGCAGATCACCAGCAGCGGCATCAAGAACGAGTTTCCCGCGGCGCTGCTGGAATGGTTCGACCGCCTCAACCGCTGGCTCTACTCGCCACGTTCGCCATTGAACTGGTTCACCAAGCGCCGGCGCATGAAGGTGATCCCCCATGTGCCCGAGCACGCGGAGGCCGGGGAGCGATTGTGGAACTCGGCGGGAATCGGTCAGGTGTTTTTCAACCCGCAGGGCCAACCGGAAGCGATCTACCAACACAATGCCAATGGCACCCAGCCGACGCGGATGATTGCCCCGAGATAGAATCCACGGTCACCGGCAATCAGGAAGATGAGCCCATGGCAAAGCAACCGCTGTTTCGCAAGGTCAACACTCGAACCCGAGGCGTATGGCACAAGCTTCACCCGCCCTACGCCCGGCAGCGCCACAGCAAATCCCTGGCCGCCAGCGAACACCTGCGCGCCAGCATGCACTCGGGAAAGCACCTGGGGCTGGACTACACGCCACTGTTTCGCTTTCTGCTGAGCCGGGTAGGCCAACCGTGGGATGCCGTATTCAGCGAAGCAAAAAGCCGACTGGATCGGGAGGATCCGATTTTCTGGCTGGTCGCCCTGCATGAGCACCAACAGAAGGACTATGTGAGGATCGGCGGCTACAGTTTCTTCAGCGGCTTGTACGTCGATGCCCAGGGCCGACTGCAGAAGGTCGACCCCGATCTGCACGCAGCGACCATGAGTCCTGATTGCCGCTGCTGCACCCATACCTTGAATGGGATCCCGTTCGGCCAACCCTGTTAGCCTCCTCAAGGAGCCCAGCCCGCCATGCCTTGCAGCCCGATCACTGGGCAACAGCTTGCCGATATCCGCTACGCGCTGTCGGACGCCTTTGTCGATAACGCGGTGGACTACGCCCATATTGCCCGGCAAACCCAGGCCTACGACCGGGCGCTAGTGCAGCGCATCCTGTACGACGAAGTGGCGCCGGTGTGCTATGGCAACCTGATGGCGGTGATCCCGGAGGTCTGGATGGGCTTCGATCGCGACTCGTTGCTGGAAGACATCGAGCAGCGCCTGGAGCGCCGACGCAACAGCCGTGTGCAAGCGTTGCGCGACCGTCTGTTCATCCGCTGGATCCGCTTTCGTGGCGCCTATATCTGGGAGCAGATCTGCCGGCACTACGAGCGCTGAACAGCTTACCTTGAGTCGTTCAACCGGGCATCGGCGGAACAGTAGTCACTGGGCTTGAGGCCCACCTGCCCCGGCTGCATTCGTCCCTGGTCGTCGATCTTGCGCAGCAGCGCCGTGCACATGCCGTCCTGGAGAAACACCATCTGATAGGTAGCGCCAGGCTCAGGGATGAAGGTCACGCTCTGTTCGCACACGGCCCTGTAGTCCCGGTTCATTCCCGGCTCGGTGTTGTAGAACTGGAAAGCAAAGGGACGATTGGCCGGGAGCCGCAGTTCGTTGGCGCCAAAACCCTCCTGGCGACGCATGCGGTCGGTCTCGGCCGTCATCGCAATGCCCAGGTTGCGAAAGTTGGGGTTAGCGATGCCTCGGTGAGGCCTGACCATCAGCCCCGAGCCGGGCTTGCGCCAGTCGATGCAGTCGCTGTCGGGCACGCCACGCACCAGCCCCTGGGCAACGATACGGATAAGCGCGGTATCCGCAGCAGCGGCCGGCCCCCGGTAACTCACGGCGGTGGCCTTGAGAGTCGAGAAGTAGGTGCAACCACCCAGCCCCAGGGTCAGGCCCAGCAACAAAAGCGAGTGAAACCTCATGATTCATCCTTGATGGGTCGACTGCGAAGGGAGTCGGGGCAATGCAAAAAATGGCAATCTTACAGCAGCCCAACAGGACGACCGGAGATTTTTCTCCACCCCTTTACCCAGCTCGCAAGGAGCACTGATGCAAACCGACTGGCAGCAAATCCGCGACATGATGAACACGGTGATCGACAGCTGCGAACAGATCGAAAGCGCCGGCTATGGCGAGGCATATCGCTCGGCCAGGGTCTCGATCGACGGGCGCGACTATTCAGTCCATGAGTTCCTGATCAGCGCCTGGACCCTGCCGGAAAACATTCGCTACCAGATCATCCAGGAACGCCACGATCAGGGCGCCTCACTGCCCTATGTACCCGAGTCTGCACGGGCGCTGGTGGCCATGGCCCAGGCCTGCGCCGAGTTGATCGGTGCCGGTGAGAAGGCACCAGCGCAACAGGCGATCAAGGGGATGAACCATTGGTACCGCCAGTACGCCGTCCCCCATATCAGGTCGGCGCTCGAGCAGGCAAAAAACACGGCGCCTGATCACTGGCAGCCTGGGCTCGCTCTACCTTCATAACCCCAGGCCATGTTTCCGACAGCCAGCTCCCAAGAACCTTTTCAGGTCCTTGGGAGCGGTGAACGCCGGGCTCGCTCACGCCGCCGACAGTGGCTAGCGGCGGCAGTGAAGCCCCTCAGTAGCGCGCATCCACCGGACGCCCGCCGTTAGGCCAGTCCTTGACCTTGTCGGGGAAGTCCGGACGCGGTTGGTGGGAGAAGTACTCGGCCACATCCAGGGCTTCCTGGTCCGAGAGGCCGCCCTGGCCCAGGGGGAATTTTTCGTGGAAGCCAATGGGCATGTTGCGTTTGACGAAGGCTGCCGCGGTGTAGGTGCGGGCCATGCCGGCGCCGATGTTGAACGACTGGTCACCCCACAGCGGCGGGAAGATCAGGCTGCCGTCGGCGCGCTTGAGGCCTTCGCCATCGGCACCGTGGCACACCGCGCATTGCTTGGCGTACACCTGCTTGCCGTTGTCGGCATTGGGCTTGAGGGCCGGGTCGATCTTGCCCACGCCGCGTCCGGCGACCTTGTCTTCGGGGCGGGTGTTCATCTTCATCCACTCGAAGTAGGCGACCATGGCTTGCATGTCGGCACCGTTCACCGGCAGCGGCTTGCCGTGCATGGAGCGGCGGAAGCAGCCGTTGATGCGCTCTTCCAGGGTGATGGTCTCGCCCGCCCGCGGCGCGTAGCCGGGGAAGAACGCCGAGACACCGACAAAGGGTGAGCCGTCGGCCACGGTGCCGGCATTGAGGTGGCAGCTGGTGCAATTCAGCGAGTTGCCGACGTTGTCCGGCAGCAGGGCCTTGGTCTCCAGGTGCAGGCGCATGCCGCGCACCACCTGTTCGGCGTTCGGCGCGGCCAGCAGGTTGGCCAGGCGCGGGGTTTCGAACAGGGTGCTTTCCACTTGCGGGCTCAGCTGCGCACGCATTTTCTTCACCTGCGCGGCAGTGATGGCCGAACCGTTGTTGCCCCAGCTGCTGCGCACAAAACTGAGGATCTCGGCGATCTCGCCATCCGCCAGTTGGGCGAAGCCGGGCATGGTGTAGACCCGTGGATGGGCAGCGGTCTGAGCGGTCTGCCAGCCGGTCAGGGTAATGTGCAGCAACGAGGTCGGGTTGGCCGAGGCCACGCTGGGGTTGCCCGCCAGGGACGGGAACATCTGCGGCACACCGGCACCGTCCTGGCGATGGCAGTCGGAGCAGAACTGCGCATAACCCAGGCCGCCACGGGAGGTGAACAGGTTGTTCGGTGGCGCCGCCGGGGTCAGGGCCACGGCGGGCATGGGCAGGTCATCCTTGCCCGCCGGCAGCGACTTGAGATAGGCGGCGATGGCGGTCAGGTCGGCATCGGTGAAGTGCTGGGTGCTGTGGTGGATCACATCGGCCATGTTGCCGGACACCGTGGCAAAGCGGTTCTGCCCGGTCTTGAGCAGTTGTACCGTGTCTTCCACAGTCCACAGGTTACGCAGGCTCAGGGCCCGCCACTCTTCCACGGTCTCGCCGGCCAGGTAGTGCTGACCGCCGGACTCGGTGTCGCTCATGGCCTTCTCCTGGAAGGCAATGCCCCGCGGGGTATGGCAGGAGCCACAGTGGCCCAGGCCCTGGACCAGGTAGGCACCGCGATTGAGCTGCTCATCCTTGTTCGGGTCGGCCTTGAACGGCTGCTTGTCGACGAACACCAGGTTCCAGAACCACAGGCCCCAGCGCTGGTTGAAGGGGAACCCCATGTCGGCTTCCAGGTTGCCCTGGGCCACGGGCTCCACGCCGTGCATCAGGTAGGCGTAGAGCGCGCGCATGTCTTCTTCGGTCATCTTGGCGTAGGACGGATACGGCATGGCCGGGTACAAATGGCTGCCGTTCGGGGTCACGCCTTCACGCATCGCACGATCGAATGCGTCGAAGCTGTAGTTGCCGATACCGGTGTCCTTATCCGGCGTGATGTTGCTGGAGTAGATGGTGCCCATGGGCGTCTTCAACTCCAGACCGCCGGCCATGGTGGCTCCACCCTTGGCGGTGTGACAGGCAATGCAGTCGCCGAGCTGGGCCACGTACTGGCCACGCTGGATCAAGTCGGAATCAGGGCTGGCAGTTGCCGGGGTCGGCTCACTGCCTTGGGCGGGATGTATGCAAAGCAACGCGGCGCCCAGCAGGCACAGGCGGGACAGAGATAAAGCCATCAGGTTATTCCTTTAAAATCCGCCTGGGGTGGTCCCCTCGGCCGATGTCCACAAAGGTTTTTATTAATTGTCTCGGGCCTTCACGGTGCAGGCCCGGGCCCCGATACCTTGTGAGTTCGAGGCTGCTTCCCTTGTAGCGGATTTTTCTGAAAAGCCCGTTGATATGGATCATGGCCCTGTGGGCAATGTCCTGTATGTCGGGTTCTGCGACACTTTTACTCGGTACTCTCCACCCCCAGCCCCGCCGCTTGCCAGTCGCTGAATCCATCGTCCAGCCGACGCACCTTGAAGCCCTTGGTGCGCAGCAAGGCCGCGGCATGCTGCGACAGCACGCAATAGGGCCCGCGGCAGTACGCCACCAGCTCCTGGCCGGCAGGCAGTTCCGCCAGGCGCTGCTCGAGTTCCTCCACGGGAATGTTGATCGCCCCCGGCAAATGCCCCCGGGCGAACTCTTCAGGCGCACGCACGTCCAGCAGGGTCATGCCGCCCTCTTGCAGACGCTGACGCAGCTCATCCCGGGAAATGCCTTCCAGTCGCGTCGGTTGCTGCGCGCTGTCGGCCAGCAGTTCACGGATCTGCCCGTGGTTGTGGTCGACGTACTGGCGCAAGGCACCGAGCAGCGGCGCCAGCGGGCCCTGGGCCAGGCTGTAGAGCACGCGCTTGCCATCCCGCCGGGTCTGCACAAAGCCACCTCGGCGCAGTTGCTGCAAGTGCTGGGACGTATTGGCCACTGAAAGACCTGAGGCCTCCACCAGGCGCTCCACCGGCTGCTCACCGCGAGCGATGTGCTCCAGCAGGATCAAGCGGTGATGGTGCCCGAGAATACGTGCCAGCTCGGCCATGTCGGCCAGGGGCAATTGAGGGGACAGCGAATCGCTCATTGACAGCTCCTGCTGATTTATTGATCATTCAATCATTAAATTGAATGAAAGCTTAACACGGCAATACACTCAACAGAACCGCAGTGCATCACACTTGAAGGAGTTCTTATGCAAGACCTCATGAGGTTGATTTTACCGGCCGTGCTGATCGGCGCCGGTGCCACCCTGATCCTCGACCTTTGGACACTGTTTCTGGCGCGAGCCTTGAACATCCCCGGGCTCAACTGGGCCATGGTCGGACGCTGGATCGGCCATTTTCCCAAGGGACAGTTCAGGCACCAGAACATCGCCGCAGCCGCACCGGTGGCAGGGGAAAAAGCCTTGGGCTGGCTGGCCCACTACCTGATCGGCGTAATCTTTGCGGCACTGTTGCTGCTGATCTGTGGCCCTGGCTGGGCCCACCAGCCGACGTTGGCTCCGGCCCTGATCATTGGCGTACTGACGGTAGCGGCGCCGTTCTTGCTGATGCAACCGGGCATGGGCCTGGGGGTAGCCGCGAGCAACACGCCCAAGCCCCATACCGCCCGGCTGCGCAGCCTGCTGTCCCATTCGGTGTTCGGGCTGGGACTGTATGGCGCAGGAATGTTCTGGGCGTGGCTGCTGGGGCAGACTGTATGACTTCGGCGCAATGAGACCACGCGTTCAAATACGCAGGAAGTGATCAGCTGCCGAAGCGGGCAAACTGCCCCATTGTCTACGCTGGGTGCCGATGACATGACCTCGCTCCATGGTTCTACCTCCCGATGAATATCCTGGGCACTTGTGCCTGCGGATGGAATCAGAGTTCTTTGTCGCATCATTGTCGCGCTGCTTGCGTTCGCGCCCAGTCCAGAAGGCCCTGCCCATGCTCGAACACCTCGACCTCAACGCGCTGATCGCCGCCTACGGCTACTGGGTGATCTTCATCGGTTGCCTGCTGGAGGGCGAAACCGTATTGATCCTCGGCGGCATGGCCGCGCACCAGGGCGCCCTGCAGTGGGCTCAAGTGGTGGGCTGGGCCACCCTCGGCGGAATCCTCGGTGACCAGTTGCTGTTCTGGACCGGGCGCTATTGCGGCGCGCGCCTGCTGCCCCGGCTCAAGCGCCATCAGGCAGCCATCGAACGGGTCCAGGGGCTGATCCAGCGCTACCCCTCGACCTCGGTGTTCGCCGTGCGCTTTCTCTACGGCATGCGCCTGGTGGGCCCGATGGTGATCGGTGCCAGTGGCCTGGCGCCCTGGCGCTTTGCTTTGCTCAATGTGCTGGGCGCTGCGGTCTGGGCGAGCCTGTTCGTCGGCGCCGGGTACTGGGCCGGTGAGGCCTTGCAGCAGTTGTTCGGCGACCTGAAGCCCTATCGCCTGCCGATCGTGATCGCGGTGGTGACGCTGGTGGCTGTGGCCGCACTGATCCGCCATTGGCGGGCCCGGCGCAAGGCGCCCCCGTCACAGGGGCACTGAGTCGCACTCGGCCGGTGCTTGCCGGGCTGCACATCGGGAATTTTCATACTGACCCGGCGACTTTATTTCGTTTGTCGCCAGCCTGCCGGGCCGGCTTAGATAGGCGCTCGTTTCCGGCAGACAGAGCCCGTCCCCATGAACCACGAGAACATCAGCCGCTCGATCTCCACCGTTCACCCGATCTGCCTCAGCCACGGCCGCAATGCCGAAGTCTGGGACAGCGACGGCAAGCGCTATATCGACTTTGTCGGCGGCATCGGCGTGCTCAATCTCGGGCACTGTCACCCGCGCATCGTCGCCGCGATCCAGGAACAGGCAACCCGCCTCACCCACTACGCCTTCAATGCCGCGCCCCACGCTCCCTACATCGAATTCATGCAACGCCTGGCGGCCTTCATCCCGGTCAGCTACCCGGTCAGCGGCATGCTCACCAACAGCGGCGCCGAGGCTGCGGAGAATGCCCTGAAGATCGTCCGCGGCGCCACCGGGCGCAGTGCCGTGGTCGCCTTTGACGGCGGCTTCCACGGTCGCACCCTGGCCACCCTCAACCTCAACGGCAAGGTCGCGCCCTACAAGCAGAAGGTCGGTGTCTTGCCCGGCCCGGTGTACCACCTGCCCTACCCCAGTGCCGACAACGGGGTCAGCTGCGACGAAGCCTTGAAGGCCATGCAACGGTTGTTCAGCGTGGAGATCGATGTCGAGGAGGTGGCCTGCTTCATCCTCGAACCGGTGCAGGGCGAAGGCGGTTTCCTGGCCCTGGACGCCTCGTTCGCCCGGGCCTTGCGCCAGTTCTGCGATGCGCATGGAATCCTGTTGATCGCCGACGAGATCCAGTCCGGCTTCGGTCGTACCGGACAGCGCTTCGCCTTCTCGCGACTGGGCATCGAGCCGGACCTGATCCTGCTGGGCAAGAGCATTGGCGGCGGGGTGCCGCTGGGCGCCGTGGTTGGTCGCAAGGCCCTGCTCGACGTGTTGCCCAAGGGTGGCCTGGGCGGCACCTATTCGGGCAATCCGATGGCCTGCGCGGCCGCCCTGGCGACCCTGGAAGAGATGACCGACGAGCACCTGCAACAGTGGGGCGAGCTTCAGGAGCGGATGATTGTCGAGCGTTATCAGGCGTGGAAAGAGCGCGGACTCACAGCTGCTCTCGGCCGCCTGACCGGGGTCGGCGCCATGCGCGGCATCGAGTTGGTGAATGCCCAGGGCGAACCGGCACCGGAACACCTCGGCAGCCTGCTGAACAGCGCCCGGGAAGCCGGCCTGCTGCTGATGCCCAGCGGCAAGTCGCGGCATATCATTCGCCTGCTCGCCCCCCTGACCACCGAGCCTGAGGTGTTCGAAGAGGGGTTGGATATTCTGCAGGAGTGCCTGGCGCGCCTGTGACCCCAGGCACGCCGGAAGGGACGGCTAGAACAGATAGCCCATGTAGACGGCTGCACCACCGCCCGCCTGTACGCCGGCATTCATGCCGGCCATCACCAGTGCGCCCTTGGCCGAGCGCAGCAGTTGCTCGTTGACCCGGGACGACGCAAAGGCCGAAGCCAGCGGGTTGCTACTGAGGGCTACCGACAGCGCCAACAGCTTGGGGTCCAGGCCGAACAGCAGGGCCGTGGCCGAACCGCCCACCACCAGCCCGGCTCCGACTTCGGTGTACAGGCAAGGACCGGTAACGTCGTCTTCGGTCAGGTCGCGGCTGACCAGGGCATCGCTGACAAACACCTTGCCAGTGCTGGGAAAGGCCTCAGCCGCGCCGGCGCCAGCAACGCTCTTGCCCTTGACCTGGATATTGACCTTGCCGAAACGCGGCAAGCGCGCGCCAAAACCGACGCCCACGCCCAGGCCGCCATAGCGATAGCTGATGTCCTTGCCCTGGGGCGAGCGCAGGATGATCGAACCGCCGCTGCCGGCCACCAGGGCCACGGTCAAGCCACCGCCGCTGGCGGTCTGGTACAGCCATTTACTTTCGTTGACCGGAATCGGAATGCTCAGGGTCATGGTTCAAAGTCCTTTTGCGCGTTGCGAGGTTCGCCCACGCTGGCTGATGACACCCAGCAGGCCGGCGATGGTGAATATCAGGCCGATGAAACCCAGGACGCCCGAGGTGCCCCAGAGTGCCGCCGGATCATCGATGATGGCGCTGTTGGCCGGTTGCTGGGGCAGGTAGTACACCCGCACCGGCTGGTCCTTCTGATAGCCGAAGATAAAGCCGCCCTGAGGGTAGGAAATCTTCTCGCCAGTGCCGGTGGTAAAGGCGATCTCGGGGTGCGAGCCTCCGGCGTTCAGGTCGCTGACGATGCCGTCGGCGGTCTGCGCGCTGGCGAGGAATTCGCGGCGGTCGAGGCTGAGGTTGACGGCGATGACCAGCAGGCCGATGCCGATCAGGGCGAACAGCAGGCCCTGGAAGACCTTGCCGAGGCGTGACGGGGTGGAGTTAGCCATGGGCTGTCTCGATATTCGTCCGTGAAAGAGGGAGGCCACGATAGCAAGAAACCTCCGCCTGGAAAAACCATTGCCAGGGTGTGGATACCCGTCGGCAACAGCGTTCAGGTCCCCCATGACTGCCGGCAAGCGCCTGTTGAAGCACGTGCGGGTCAATCACTAGACGGGCGATACCTTGGTGAGATTTGTCTGCCATAGTCGACGGAAGTTCCTAAACCAGTGCCGGATTCAGCTGTTTTTTTCAGCACACACTGGGGAGGGCCACAGGCGAACAGCGTGCAGCAGCACAAACAATCCACACAACTACTGTTGACCCGGGCCCAGGGGCGATGGATAAGATTGCCCCGCACAAAACACACCGCAAGGACGCTGCATGACCGACCTCCCCCCTTCCGAGCAATGGCCCCCTGCCGGCTGCCCGCCCCTGGCCTGGCCGGCTCTGCCCGATCAGGCCGCACGACTGAGTTGGTATCTGGCGGTGATCGGCGCCTATGGCGCCTTGTGGGAAGGCCACGTCAACGAGCCGCAATTGACCCCTGTCAGCGAAGCGGCCTTGTTGGCACTGGAGCAGCGCCTGGGCTGTCGGTTGCCGGCGTCACTGCGCGACTACCACCGGCAACTGGGGGTCCTGTCCCTGGCGGAAACCCTGTGCAGCGTCGAACCCGGCAGCGTTGCGATCCAGCCACTGCTGGAGGCCTACCCCGGGATTGTCGATATCTCCGGGATCGACCTGGACCTGCCACTGGCTCGACGGTTGATCGCATTCGGCGACTACCTGGGCAACGGCAACCTGTTCTGCTTTGAACGGGATAGCGGCGCGGTCTACTACTTCGACCACGACACGGGCATAGCGCTGACACGCTTCTTCGAGTCTCCCGAAGACTACCTGGACGCGTTGATGCTGCTGACACTGGGCGAGGTCTACGACGACGATGACGGCGTCGAGGCGCTGATCAGCCAGCGCTATGGCGAGGAGCTGATACGCAAGTGGCGCTATTGAACGCGCATCAGTAGCCTCTTTTCTGAAGCTCCTGCTCCCGCATCCTCTCGCAGGCGCCTGCGTCACCCTTGGCGGTATTGATGTTGATGCAGGGGCCTGCCCATCCACTTACGGCCACCGCCGCGACCACCACGACAGCCAGCACGACCCCAACAGCCACGATCACCACCACGTCCCCCACCGAGGAATGGGCAGCCTCGACCTTGCCCGGCGAACCTGGCTCAGCCTCCGGGGCTTGGCTTTGCATGGTGGCCCACAGGGTATAGCGCAAGGCCTCAGCCTCCGAACCTGGCCCTCCCATACGCTGGCAGGCCTGCAACGCCTGGTCGACGTAGACATCGCCCTCTTGGCGCGGCGCGCCGTCAGCACGCGCCTGCCGGGCATTGAACTCATCGATCAGGGTCTTGAGTTGCATTTCGTCTGCCTGCTGGGCAGCCAGGCACTCGCTCTGGGTGTCGAACCGCCGGCTGGTTCTGCTCAGCGCCTCCAGCCATTGGCCGGCATCCAGGTAGAAGCCGAACTGACTGCCATCCGGCAAGACCTGCTGATACAGCCTGAGGCTGCCGTCAAAATGCTTTCCGGTGTAGCTCAGCCGCCGCATCTGCTCCTCGGGCAGCGGTTGATTGAGGGGATAGCCATACACCTGAGGCCCGGTGACTGTCGGTCTGGGTTTGACCGGCGTCGCGGTACAACCGTCGAGCAATGAAACCACCATCACCAGACTCAAGACACTGCACAGCATCCTTTGCATGAAATGCCCCGGGCACGGCGGACGGCTCAACAGCCAGGCGCGAGATTACGCCTTGTTCCTGTCGCTGTTTCGGCCACCTGGGGCAAAGCCTTAGCGCCCGGTTTTCACCAATACCGGCTGCTGCTGATATCGCTCTGGAAACAGCTGTTTGAGGTGCGCGACCTTGGGCAGGTCGTTGATCACGATGTAGGGATAAGTGGGGTGTTCAGTTAGAAAGTCCTGGTGATAATCCTCTGCCGGGTAAAACGTCTGGCCAGTTTCCAGACGGGTGACAATGGGTTTGTCGAACCCGTGGGCCGCATCCAGCTGGGCGATATAGGCCTGGGCCACCCGCTGTTGCTCGGCCGATTGAGGGAACAGCGCCGAGCGATACTGGGTGCCGCTGTCCGGCCCCTGGCGGTTGAGCTCGGTGGGGTTGTGGGCCACCGAGAAATAGATCTGCAGCAAACTGCCGTAGCTGACCTGGGCCGGATCGAAGGTCACCTGCACCGATTCGGCATGGCCAGTGTCACCGTCGCTGACCCGCTCGTATTGCGCGGTGTCTGCCGAACCTCCGGCGTAACCTGAAACCGCGCGCTGCACACCCTTGACGTGGGCGAACACGCCTTGCACGCCCCAGAAACAGCCTCCGGCAAACACCGCCGTTTCACTGCTGGCCTGATTGGTTTCATCCAGCACCGGAGGGGCGAGCGCCACGGCCTCTTCGGAGCCGCCGAAGGAGAAAGCCTGGCTCTGCCCTGCTCCGCCCAGCGCCATCAATGTCATCAGTACCGCCCAGAAACGCTTCATGCCTGCGTGCTCCTGTTGTCGCTGTCGCAGGTTCTGGGGGCGCCCGGATATCCAGGCCCGCGAGGGTTTCGCGGTGAGTCCGGACGCCACCAGCCTGCCTGGCTCTAGGGTTTTTCAACCAAAGGTAAAGGCGTAAGCCGCCACGCCCGGGTCGAGAAATTCGATGCTGAAGCTGTGATCGGTGATGTCCCCCGACTGACGCACCAGTTGATACAAACGTTGCTCGGTGACCTGGCCGCTGCCGTCGGGAGCCACATCCACACCGTGGGCCGGGCCCGGCGCCTGGCCATCGATCAGCACCTTGAAGCGCACCGGCTTGCCATCGGCCCCCGGCCCCAGCACCAGGTGCAGGTCACGGGCATGGAAGCGATACACCACCGCAGCTCCCGGCGCTGTGGCGAGGGCGCTCTCGGCCCCGACCTTCCATTGCCCACGCAGGCCCCAGTCGTTCAACGCCAGATCACGGGGTACGCTGTACGCGGCCACGGTGTCCGGGGCCAGGCTGGCCTGGGGCACGAAATTCTCCGCGCGTTGGTAACCCAGGTAGGTTTCCGGCGATTGCACCTCGCCCATGTCCGCCGCCTGTTGCACACCCTGGGCGTCGGCCTGGATCAGGCCGCCGGCCACCTTGGCATTGCCGGCCTCGCGCAGCAGTTGCTGGATCACCCGCTCCGACTCGGCGTACTGCCCCTCGCCGAAGTGGTGATAGCGAATCCGCCCCTGGGCATCGGCGAAGTAGTGCGCCGGCCAGTACTGATTGTTGAAGGCGCGCCAGATCCGGTAGTCATTGTCGATCGCCACCGGGTAACTGATGCCCAGGTCCTCCATGGCCTTGGTGACATTGGCCACGTCCCGTTCGAAGGCGAACTCCGGTGCGTGCACGCCGATCACCACCAGCCCCTGGTCGCGGTACTTCTCGGCCCAGGCCTTGACGTAGGGCAGGCTGCGCAGGCAATTGATGCAGGAGTAGGTCCAGAAATCCACCAGCACCACCTTGCCCTTGAGTGCCTCGGCGCTCAGGGGCGGCGAGTTCAACCATTGCACCGCGCCGTCCAGGGCTGGTAGTTGGCCTTGCACCGGTAACTGCGAAGCTCCCGCGGCCCTGTTCATCGCGCCGCCAGCCGCCAGCATTGCGGCATCTGGCTGATCGGCGGCAGGCAGGTTCTGCGCCACCATCGCTCCACCCTGGTCTTGTGGAGCACCCAGCAGGCGCCCCACCAGGGCCTGCTCCAGGCCACCGGTGGACGCCGTGGAGACTCGCGCCAGAATTCCCGTGTCCCAGCCCATGGCAATCGCCACCACGCCCACCAGCATCGCCGCCCCCAGGCCCTTGCGCAGCCATTCACCGGCGCCGAGGGAACGCTTCATGGCGGTCAATAGCTTGCCGCCCAGCAGCAGGGCCACGGCCAGCGAGGTAGCAGCCCCGGCGGCGTAGGCCAGAAGCAGCAGGCTGGTACCGATGTTGGCCCCCTGCAGCGCGGCGCCGGTCAGCAGCAAGCCGAGAATCGGCCCGGCGCAGGGTGCCCACAGCAGGCCCGTGGCGACGCCGATCAATAACAAAGCGCCGGGCCGCGGCCGTGGGTCGTGGCCGGCAGCCTCCGACAGCCTTGCGCCCATGGCCACCAGGGGCCGGGTCAGCCTTTCGGCCAGCCGCGGCAGCAGCAGCGTCAGCGCGAATAGCGCAACGAACAGCAACGCGAGCCAGCGACCGTACTGATTGACTCGCACCACCCAGCCGCCGCCCACTGCCGCCAGGGTGGCGACCACGGCAAAGGTCAGGGCCATCCCCAGCAGCAGCGGCAAGCCACTGCGCAAAAACGGCTGCCCGGTGCGAGCGAAGACAAAGGGCAATACCGGCAGAATGCACGGGCTGAGAATGGTCAGTACACCGCCCAGATAAGCGAGTAGCAGTAGCCACATGACGTCGTCCTTAAGTAATTGAAAAACAAGCCTGGGACCCGGCCTCAGGCCGCTTGCGCGATGAAGTTCATGGCCAGCCCGTTCATGCAGTAGCGCAGGCCGGTGGGCGCCGGGCCATCGTCGAACACATGCCCCAGGTGGCCGCAACAGCGCCGGCAATGCACCTCAGTGCGCTGCAGGCCGAAGGCCCGGTCGGAACGCTCGGCCACCGCGTGTTCCAGGGGGGCCCAGAAACTCGGCCAGCCGGTGTGGCTGTCGAACTTGTTGGCAGATGGAAACAACGCTAGCTGGCAACCGGCACAACTGAAGGTGCCGGCGCGATGCTCATCGTTCAGCGGGCTGCTGTAGGCCCGTTCGGTGCCTTGCTTGCGCAGTACCTGGTACTGCTCGGCGCTGAGCAGGTCGCGCCACTCGCGGTCGCTGTGGCTGACCTCGAAGGCCTCCTCGGCAACCGCCGGCTCGATCAGCGAGGCATCGCCCCCCAGGCGTGGCAGAACCTCAAGGGCCAGGGCGGCAAACCCGAGGCTGCCCCCTGCCAGCAGAAACTGTCGCCGTGTGAACATCAGCGTCTCCCGAAATCGACGTCGTGGGTTTGAACAGAGCCTAAGCTTCGGGTGATCGCCAAATCCTCACGCGCAGTTAAACAATTCGTGATAACTGGCCGCGGTAAAACACCGCACAATGCGCCCATTGCCCCCTGTGAGGCCGAGTGTCGATGGAACAAGCCAAACGCGTGCTGGTGGTCGAGGACGACCAGCACATTGCCGACCTGATCGCCCTGCACCTGCGGGACGAGCAACTGGATGTGGTGCACAGCGCCGACGGCAACGAAGGCCTGCGCCTGCTGGAACAGGGCGGCTGGGATGCGCTGATCCTCGACCTGATGCTGCCCGGGGTCGACGGCCTGGAGATCTGCCGCCGGGCCCGGGCCATGGCCCGCTATACGCCGATCATCATCACCAGCGCGCGCTCCAGCGAGATGCACCGCATCCTCGGCCTGGAGCTGGGGGCCGACGACTACCTGGCCAAGCCGTTCTCCGTGCTCGAGCTGGTCGCCCGGGTCAAGGCCCTGCTGCGCCGGGTCGACGCCCTGGCGCGCAACCTGAAGCTGGACAGCGGCAGCCTGGACATCGACGGTCTGGCCATCGATCCCCTGACCCGCGACGTCGCCCTTGAGGGACGGCGCCTGGAACTCACGCCGCGGGAGTTCGACCTGCTGTACTTCTTCGCCCGCCAGCCGGGCAAGGTGTTCTCGCGCATGGACCTGCTCAACGCCGTATGGGGCTACAACCACGAAGGCTACGAGCACACGGTCAACACCCACATCAATCGCCTGCGGGCCAAGATCGAGCACGACCCGACGCAACCGGCGCGGATCCTCACGGTCTGGGGCCGCGGCTACAAGTTCGCCGTCCAGGAGCCGGCATGAGGCTGACCCTGACCCAGCGCCTGTCCCTGGTGTTCGCCCTGCTGTTGCTGGTGTGCTGCTCCACCTCGGCCTGGCTGCAGGTACGCGCCAGCCGCATGCACGAACTGGAAGTGGTGCAGGGCCTGTCCCGGGACCTGGCGGCGCACATTGCCCAGGACACCCAATTGATGGACGCCAACGGCCTGATGCCCAACGCCCTGCGGGAGCTGTTCAGCCAGCTGATGCTGGTCAACCCCAGTGTCGAGGTGTACCTGCTCGATCCCCAGGGGCGGATCGTCGGCAACGCCGCCCCGGCCGGGCGTCTGCGCCGCCAGCAGGTGGACCTGGCCCCGGTACAGCGCCTGCTCAAGGGCGACCCGTTGCCGATCCTCGGCGACGACCCGCGCAGCCCGGACGGACGCAAGGTGTTCAGCGCAGCGCCCTTGATGGTGGGCGGCCAGCAGGCCGGCTACCTGTACGTGGTGCTGCTCAGTGAAGCGCACGACCGCTTCGCCGAGCGTGGCGCCACCAGCGCGGCGCTGAACATTGCCCTGTGGTCCATCGCCCTGGTGGCCCTGCTGTGCCTGATCGCCGGCCTGACCGCCTTTGCCCTGATCACCCGGCCATTGCGCACCCTCACCGAGCGGGTCAGCGGTTTCGATATCGACGGTGCCCCGGCCATCGATGATCCGCTCCCGACACAGACCCTGACCGAGGCGCCAAAAGACAGCAGCAGCCACGACGAGATCGCCGTGCTCGACGCCACCTTCCGCCAGATGCAGGCCCGCCTCAATCAGCAATGGCGCTCCCTGACCCGCCAGGACCAGGAGCGCCGGGAACTGGTGGCGAATATTTCCCACGACCTGCGCACGCCACTGTCGTCGCTGCACGGCTACCTGGAAACCCTATCGCTCAAGGACGCCAGCCTGAGCCCCGAAGAGCGCCGGCGCTACCTGGGCATCGCCCTCGACCAGAGCCGCAAGGTCAGTGGCCTGGCCCAGGCGCTGCTGGAGCTGGTACGCCTGGAGCATGGTTTCGTCGAGCCGGTGCTCGAGAGGTTTTCCCTGAGCGACCTGGTGCAGGACATCTTCCAGAAATTCGAACTGGGGGCCGAAGCGCGGCAGGTGCGGCTCAAGGCGCAATTCGCCCCGGGGGCCTGGGGCGTGTGCGCCGACCTCGGGCTGATCGAGCGCGTGTTGACCAATCTGTTCGACAACGCCCTGCGCCATGTCCCCGCCGGAGGCGAGATCGACATCAGCCTGCAGGCGGATGGTTCCCAGGTGCTGGTGATCGTCAGCGACAACGGCCCGGGCATTGCCCCGGAGCTGCGGGAGGGACTGTTCCTGCGGCCATTCACTATCGGTGGTGCGCGCCGCGACGGCGGCCTCGGGTTGCGCATCGTGCACCGTATCCTGCAACTGCACGGGGTGACCATCGAGCTACTGGATGTGCCCGGGCGCGGCGCGAGCTTTCGCTTTGCCTTGCCGCAGGATCTGCCTACGGCCAAGGCCTGGGCCGGACAATCCCGGGGCAATCCGGCCCATTCCGGCACAACCTGAGTGGCACCTGAAGGCGACCGAACATGGCGATGTATCGACCGATACCCGCCATCGTGCGCCGGTCCGCGCCGACCCTGAAGGGCCGCGTTCAGGATTGCCCTCCGCTGCCCTGCACCGCTGTTTACCGATAACCGCCCGGGCGTACACTGGCCGCCCGCTTTGTCGCCGAACAAGGATGCTCCATGCTGCGCCCTGCCCTGTCTGCCACCCTGCTGCTGATCGCCTTGCCCACCGTTGCCGCACCGGCCAAGGTCGAACGCCGCTGCGGCTGGTTCGAAAACCCGACGCCCGCCAACGCCACCCTCACCGATCGCGACGGCACCTGGGAAATCGCCAGCCAGGGCGGTTACCAGGCCCAGGGCGACTGGCCGGCGTTCAATGGCCAGCAGTGGGTCCAGACCCACAATCATTATGGCTACGGCTGTGCCTGCATCACCGCCAGCGCCAACCGCAAGACCGCACGCCTGGACAACCTGACCCAGGCCAAGGTACAGCCGCTGGCGACCTGTCGTGCCGATCCACGGCTGGAAGAACCGGCACACCCGGCGGCCAGCTTGCCGCCGTTGCCCAAAGGTTCTCCCTGGTATCAGGGCCAGGGCTTCGGCCTGCACTATCCCAAGGGCTGGAAGCTGAGCAAGAGCGAGCACTGCATCACCCTGGATCACCCCAAGAAACCCCGGATCGAGGAGTACACCCTGCACCTGTGCCGGCACCAGGACAGCCTGGAGCAGGCCGCCGACAGCCTGGTGTTCTATCAGGATCACGGGGTATGGATGCGCAGTGCCGGAAAGAGCCCGCCAAGCCCGGTTCAGACCCTGGACGGCCCAGGCTGGCAGGGCCTGGTGGCCTACCAGAGCTGCGGCGTGGGCGATGCACTGACCGGCTACCACGCCGCAGGGGGCAATTGCCTGATGGCGCTCATCTATGACCAACGCAACCAGGTGGTGATCGAGAGCGCCGGGGTCTACCAGGACTTCACCACCCTGCACGGGATCATCGGCTCGATTCGCTTCGATGCCGATTCCGCCGCGCCGCAGGACTAAGGCACGGCCGCGAGCCGATACAGGCTCTGTGCATGGGACAGCTGCAGGCCGCAGTGCTGCAGATTGCGCCGGCTCTGGGAACTGGCCAGGGCCGTGGCCGCCACCTGCTGGCAACCCCAGGCCCGGGCCTGGTGGATGCGCTGGGCAATCAGCAGGCGGTGGTAACCCCGACCACGGGCAGCCTTGCTGGTGAAGGCCGTGCCCAGGTACGCCACGCCATTGCTGGCGGCGAACAGGGCCGCGCCAGCAACCGCCACACCCTGCTCGCGGAGCAGATACAGCGCCGCTCGCGAATCCTCCAGCAACGCCCCGAACGCCGCCTGGTTGAGCTGCCGGGCTTCGTGGTTCTTGGCGAAGCCTTCACCGTGCAGCCGGGCAAAGTCCCCCAGGGTTGCGGCCGTCACCAGTTCGATCTCGCCAGGCACAACACTGCCGGGAAGGCTGTCGAGCGACGCAGTCATTTGCACATGGGTCCAGCCCCTGAGCTTGCACAGCGGTTGCCCCGCCAGTTCCAGGGTGTCGGGAACCTTGGTAGAGGCGCCGATCAGCGCCACAACCGGGGAATATGCCGCGTACTGGCCCAGAAGTGCCGCCAGCGCCGCACCATCCTGCACGCCATCACCCTGTACTCGATTCAACATCGGGCTGTTGCTGGCACCCAGCACGAAGGCACCGCAACGGTCGCTGCCACTGAGCAGGGCCCGATAGGGGTTGCCCGGCAGCGCTGCCAACCCGGCCACCCGGGAACGCAAGTATTGCTGTTCGGCGAACTCGATCGCCTGGGCATTGCGGTGTTGCATGTCGATCCACTCCTTGGGCAAAAGACTCAGCGCGCTCCGGCCGGTGTTTCATTGACCCAGGGCACCCGCACCTGCTCGGCAATCGCCTCGGCCTGGGCCTGCAGCAGCTCGAGCCGGGTGCGACGGCCGAAGAGCCCGGTGAAATGCAGCAACAGGCGCCCGGCAAAGCCCAGGGCATCGCCGCGACGACGGGGAATCAGGTGCAGGTGGGCGTGGGGAATGTGCTGGTTGGTGGCCCGACCGTCGTTGACCAGCAGGTGAGTACCTTCGATGCCGTAGCCGGCACGGCGTTGCGCGGCCACCAGGCCGTCGTACACCTGGTACAGGTGCTGGCGGACGAAGCCGGGCAACTGATCGAGTTTTTCCACATGGGACTGGGGAATCAGCAGAACATGGCCCTCCCCCAGCGGATGCACGTCCATGAAGGCCATGCAGTGTTCGTCGCGGTAGACCACCGCGGCTGGCAGGGCTCCAGCAATAATCTGGCAGAAAATGCAGCTCATCCTTGAATCCTCGAGTGGCAAGGTCGGTCCTGACGGGCGCCGCCAATGTAACCTACCTTGCCCCTTGAGCGAGTCTTCGGATCAGTCCAGGGCCAGATAGGCTCCGGCGTCGACCTCGATCATCACCGGCTGCCGGGTCTCCTGCAGGGTCAGCAGCAGGTCCTGCAACTGTGCCGGCGAATCAGCGCGGTGGTGCGCCACATGGCAACTGCGCGCCAGGGCCTGGAAGTCCGGAGTGAGGATGTCCACCCCCAGCGGCTCGATGTCCCGGGCCAGCATGTAGTCGCGGATCTCGCCGTAGCACTGGTTGTTCCACACCAGCAGGATCACCCCGATCTGTGCCTCGCGGGCCGCGATCAGCTCGCCACTGGTGAACTGCAGCCCACCGTCGCCCACCAGGGCCACCACCGGACGCTCGGGCCGCGCCAGCTTGGCGCCCATGGCGGCCGGCAAACCATAGCCCAGGGTGCCGTAGCCGCTGCCGGCGTTGAACCAGCTGGCCGGCGCCGGGGCCTGGTAGCCGCTGGCGCCCTGATACACCGGCTGGGTCGAGTCCCCCACCAGGATCGGCGTGTCGAGGGTGTCGCGCAGCAGGTCCAGCAGGCCCTGCAAGCCGTGCTGCTTGGGGCTCCAGCCCGCGCGTTCGGCCTGGTTTACCCGCTGCACGCTGTCCACTGCCCAACGCCCGCGAGAACTGGCTGGCGGGGCTTTTTCCAGCAGGGCCTGCAAGCCTTCCCGGGCATCGCCCACCAGGCCGACATGGGCCCGCTGCACGCCCATGACCTGCATCGGGTCGATGTCCAGGCGAATCAATGAGCCCTTGAAGCGCAATGGCCCCAGACCAAAGAAGTCGTAGTCGGTTTCCCCCAGTTCGGTGCCTACGGCCAGCACCACATCGGCTTCGTCGATCAGTGCCCGGCCATGGCTCGAAGACTGTACCCCGTCCAGCAGCAGCGGGTGGCCGCAGGGCAGCAGGCCGCGGGCGTTGGTGGTCAGGGCCACCGGTGCCTGCAGGCGCTCGGCCAGTTGGCGCAGCACTTCGGCGCAGCCCCGGGCGCCACCACCGGCCAGAATCAGCGGGCGGTGGGCACTGTTGAGCAGGACCGCCGCCGCCTCGATCGAGACGCCTGCCGGTGCCGGTGCACCGGGCAGGCTGCGGGGCATCAGGTTAAGGCTGTCGGCCGGCATTTCCAGCACGTCCAGGGGGATCTCGATATGCACCGGCCGCGGTCGTGCGCATTTGAACACGGCAAAGGCCCGAGCCAGGAGTTCCGGCAGCTCGGCTGGCGCCTGCAGGGTGTGACTGAAGGCACAGACCCCGGCCACCATCGCCCGTTGATCCGGCAGCTCATGCAGATGGCCGTGGCCCAGGCGCAGGTGCTCGCGCCGGTTCACGGTGGAGATCACCAGCATCGGCACCGAATCGGCGTAGGCCTGGCCCATGGCGGTGAGGATATTGGTCATGCCTGGGCCGGTGATGATGAAGCACACACCGGGCTTGCCACTGGCACGGGCATAGCCGTCGGCCATGAATCCCGCGCCCTGTTCATGCCGCGGGCTGACGTGCCGCAGGCGGCTGCCATGCAACCCGCGATACAGCTCAACCGTGTGCACGCCGGGAATCCCGAACACCGTGTCCACGCCATAACCTTCCAGCAAACGAACCAGCGACTGCGCACAGGTGGTCATCGACTACTCCTCTTGTTCTTATAGGCGGACGACACCCTGCGCCCGGCTGATGTCGAGGGACATTAGTCGCTGCACCCAGGCTGCAACAATCGAAATAAATCGCGGCCATTGCTCAATAAAATTCACGCTTTGCCGTTGCGCCGCGGCTCCGGGTGGAGCCGGGTGATGCCCTGCAGCTGGGACTTGACCCATTCGCTGAAGGCCTGCACCACCGGGCGCTCCGCCTTGAGCAGGTCCGTCACCAGGTAGTAGCCGCGGTTGGACTCGATCTCGGTGCCGAAGGGCTGCACCAGTTGCCCCCTGGCCAGGGCCTCGCCACTGATCAGGTTGTCGCCCATGGCGATGCCCTGGCCGGCGATGCACGCCGACTGCACGAAGTGCGCATCGGCAAACACGATGCCCCGCCGCACCTCCACATTCGGTGCCCCGGCAGCGGCCAGCCAGACCCGCCAATCGGAGTAGTCGATCATGTGCAGCAGCAAGGCATGATCCAGGCTGTCGAGGGTCTTCAGGCCCCCCATGGCATTCACCAGGCTCGGGCTGCACACCGGGAAATAGCGCAGAGAGACGATCTTCTGCACGTGCTGGTTGGGCCAGTCGCCCATGCCGTAGGCAACGAACAGGTCGACGCTGCTGTCGCTGGTATCGCCGGGGCTGCGGGGCGACACCAGTTGCAGTTCCACCTGGGGATACAGCGCCTGGAATTCGGCGATGTGGGTGCACAGCCAGTAGGTGGCGAACCCCGGCGGACTGCTGATGCACAGGCGCCCGCTGACCTGCTGGCCATCGGAGCGCTGGCCGGCCTCGAGGATGTTGGCCAGCAGCAGGTGGATGTCCCGGGCGTAGCGTTCACCCTGGTAGGTGATGCGAATGCTGCGCCCCATGCGCTCGGTCAGGGCGAACCCCAGGGTCTGTTCCAGGCTCTTGATCTGGTGGCTGATGGCGCTGGGGGTCAGGTTCAGCTCGTTGGCGGCGTCGGCGACACTGCCCAGGCGCGCCACCGCGTCCAGTGCACGCAGCGCTGTCATGGAGGGATAACGCATACCGATCACGCCTCGACTACAAAAAACAGGTGGCAGCACCATAGCCGCAATCGGCGTCCGGCAATAGCCTCGCCTGTCGCTGAGAAAAAACCTCATTGCTGAAAAAAATTACCGGGTCCGGCTAAAAATGCTCGATTGACCCCACGCCTGTGATGGCTAATTCTCGACCCCTACCCTGTGCCGGGTCTTGCCCGGCCATCGCACAATAACAAGAGGGTCGACCCTTGCAATCGCAGCCCAACTCCATCAATCCCGTGGTGGCGATCGACGATCTGCACAAGAGCTACGCCGATCACCACGTACTCAAGGGCATTGCCCTGCGCGCCAACGAAGGCGAAGTGGTGTCGCTGATCGGCTCCAGCGGCTCGGGCAAAAGTACCCTGCTGCGCTGCATCAATCTGCTGGAGATTCCCTGCAGCGGCAGCCTGCGCATCAATGGCGAGGAAGTGCGCCTGAAGACCGACCGCGCCGGCAACCCGCAGGTCGCCGACCCGGCCCAGGTCGCACGCCTGCGCACCCAACTGAGCATGGTGTTCCAGAGCTTCAACCTGTGGCCCCACCGCACCGTGCTGGAAAACGTCATCGAGGCCCCGGTGTATGTCCTTGGCGAAGACCGCAAGGACGCCATCGCCCATGCCGAGCACCTGCTGGAAAAAGTCGGCCTGGCCAACAAGCGCGACACCTTCCCGTCCTTCCTCTCCGGCGGCCAGCAACAGCGGGTGGCCATTGCCCGGGCCCTGGCCATGCGCCCTCGGGTGCTACTGATGGACGAGCCGACCTCGGCCCTGGACCCGGAACTGGTGGGCGAAGTGCTCAAGGTCATCCAGGGCATCGCCGAAGAAGGCCGTACCATGATCCTGGTGACCCACGAAATGGCCTTCGCCCGCGACGTGTCGAGCAAGGTGATGTTCCTTCACCAGGGCCTGGTGGAAGAAGAAGGGCCCCCCCAGCAAGTGTTCCTCAACCCGGTCAGCGAGCGCTGCCGGCAATTCGTCATGGCTCAGGAAAACCGCGTCTGACGTTTCGCTTCAATCCTTGAAAACAACAACTTCGATAAAGGGTAAAGCCATGAAAAACCTGCTCAAGGTGCTTGCCACCGGTTGCCTGTTCAGTGCCCTGGCCAGCCACGCCGTGGCCGCCGACAAGATTGTCTTCGGCATCGCCCTGGAACCCTACCCGCCGTTCTCGATGAAAAGCGGCGGCGGTGCCTGGAGCGGCTTCGAACCCGAACTGATCAAGGCCCTGTGCGAACGCATGCAGGCCGACTGTCCGCTCAAGGAGGTGGCCTGGGACGGCCTGATCCCGGCGCTGCAGTCGAGCCAGATCGACGCCATCCTCAACTCCTTGAGCATCACCGAGGAACGCCAGAAGGTCATCGATTTCTCCGCCCCCTACTACCAGACCCCGGCCATGTGGGTGGCCGACCAGAGCCTGGAACTGACGCCCACCCCCGAAGGCCTCAAGGGCAAGCTGATCGGTGTGCAGGGCTCGACGTCCAACGCCACCTTCGCCAAGGCCTACTACGGCAAGACCTCGACCCTGCGCTACTACACCACCCAGGACGACATGCTCGCCGACCTGCAGAGCGGACGCATCGACGTGATGCTGGCCGATGCCCTGACCATCGAGCCGATCCTCAAGACCGCAGCCGGCGCCGGCCTGGCGGACAAGGGCCTGGCGCCCAAGGACCCGCTGTTCGGTTCCGGCATCGGCGTCGGCCTGCGCAAGGGCGACAGCGCCCTGCAACAGCGGATCGACACCGCCCTGGCCGCGCTCAAGGCCGACGGCACCTACGACAAGATCCGCAGCCGCTACTTCAGCGTCGACATCTCTGCCAACTAAGCCGTCCGGCCGGCCCGTTGCGACGGGCCGCCGGCGTTGACTGGATACGTCATGATTTCTCTGTCCGACCTTTCCCAACTGTTCGTCGCCGACGGTTGGCTCGGCGCCCTGGCCCAGGGTGCGCTGGTGTCCCTGCAGATTTCCGCCGGGGCTTTCGTCCTGGGCCTGGGCATCGGCCTGCTGGTGGCGATGATCAAGCTCAAGGGCCCGCGCTGGCTGGTGAAGCTGGCCAACGTCTACACCACCCTGTATCGGGCCATGCCCGAGTTGCTCTTGATCCTGCTGCTGTACTACGCCGGCACCGACCTGCTGAACATGGCCATGGCGGCCATGGACCGGCCAAGCGTCACGGTCAACGGCTTCATCGCCGCAGTGCTGGTGCTGGGCATCGTCCAGGGCGCCTATTCGGCGGAGATCATCCGCGGCGCGATCCAGGCCATTCCCCATGGCCAGATCGAAGCGGCCCGGGCCTACGGCATCGAGCGCTGGCTGCTGGTGCGGCGCATCCTGCTGCCGAGCATGTTGCCCTACGCCATGGCCGGGCTGTCGAACCTGTGGCTGGTGCTGGTCAAGGACAGTGCGCTGATCAGCATCGTCGGCTACAGCGAACTGCTCTCGGTGGGCAAGCAGGCGGCCGGTTCCACCAAGCATTACCTGGTGTTCTACCTGGCGGTCGCGGCCTTCTACTTCGTCATCACCCTGGTGTCCGGCAGCGTGTTCCGCGTGCTCGAACGACGCACCAACCGCTGGCTGCCCCAGCACTAGGAGGCTCGGATGGATTTTTCCTGGATCAACGGTTTCTCCAACGAACTGCTTCGCGGCCTGGGCATCACTCTCAAGCTGCTGGCCTTGAGCGGCGCCTGCGGCTTTGCCCTGGCGGTGGTGGTGGGCCTTGGGCGGGTATCGCGCAACCCGCTGATCCGCGCGCCCATGCAGTTCTACATCAGCGTATTTCGCGGCACGCCGCTGCTGGTGCAGATCTACATCCTCTATTACGGGGTCGGCAGCCTGTTCGCCGCCTACCCGCCGATCCGCGGCAGCTTCCTCTGGCCCTACCTGCGCGAGGGCTTCTGGTACGTGGCCCTGGCGCTGACCCTGAGTGTCGGTGCCTATGTCGGTGAAGTGCTGCGCGGTGGTTTGCGTGCGGTGCCCAAGGGCGAGCTCGAAGCCGCCCGCGCCTACGGCATGGGCTACTGGCTGACCCTGCGCCGGGTCTGGCTGCCCCGGGCCCTGGAACTGGTGCGCCCGACCCTGGTGGGGGAATGCGTCTTGCTGCTCAAGGCCACGGCCCTGGCCTCCACCGTGGCGGTCACCGACCTGCTCGGGGCTGCCAACCTGGTGCGGGCCCAGACCCTGAAAGTCTACGAGCCGCTGCTGGCGGTCGCGGTCATCTACATCATCCTGGCCTTTGTCATCGAACACCTGTGTGCGCGCCTGGGCCAACCCTCGCCCAGCCGAGCTCCCCAGCGCCAGGCCTGAACCCATTGATTACCCGGGCGGTGACGCCCGTGAGGAGAACAGCATGCGTTACTCACCCTTCGTTCAGCGCATCAGCGGCGAATCCGTCAGCGCCTGGGATATCCATTACGCGGCCATCGATGCCCGGGGTCGCGGCGAGGACGTGATCGTCCTCAGCGTCGGTGACCCGGACTTCGCCACCGACGCCCGCATCAGCGATGCCGCCAGCGCCGCCCTGGAACAAGGCGACACCCATTACACCCACGTGCTCGGCCGGCCGGCACTGCGCGAGGCCATCGCCGCCAAGCAGCGACGCCTGCTGGGCATCGACGTCAGCGCCGACAACGTGGCCCTGGTGGCCGGGGCGCAGAACGGTTTGTTCGCCACCGCCCTGTGCCTGTTCAGCAGTGGCGACGAAGTGCTGGTGCCCGAGCCCATGTACCTGACCTACGAGGCGTGCATGCACGCCTCGGGTGCGAGGATCGCCTGCGTCGAGCAACCGGCCGCCAACGGCTTTCGCCTGACCGTGGCGGCCCTGGAAGCCGCGCTCACCGACAAGAGCCGCGGCATCGCCCTGGCCACCCCGTGCAACCCCACCGGCAACGTCTACAGCCGCGAAGAGCTGGAAGCCGTGGCCGAAGTGGCACGCAAGCACGACCTGTGGGTGATCTCCGATGAGGTCTACGGCCAGCTGACCTATGACCGCGAACACCTGAGCATCGCCTCGCTGCCGGGCATGGCCGAACGCACGGTGATCCTCAACAGCCTGTCCAAGACCCACGCCATGACCGGCTGGCGCGTTGGCTGGGTGATTGCCCCCCCGGCCCTGGTCGGGCACCTGGACAACCTGCTGCTGTGCATGCTCTACGGCCTGCCGGGGTTCATCCAGGAAGCCGCGCTCAAGGCCCTGGAACTGGACGAGGAAGTGGTGGGCAGCGCCCGCGAGGTCTATCGCCGCCGGCGCGACCTGGTGGTGGCCGGCCTCAAGCAGGTGACGCTGCTGGACTGCCGCGTGCCCGAAGCCGGGATGTTCATGCTGGTGGACGTGCGCCGCACCGGGCTGTCGAGCATGGACTTTGCCTGGCAGCTGTTCCGCGCCACCGGGGTCTCGGTGCTCGACGCCCAGGCCTTTGGCGCCAGTGCCGAAGGCTTTGTACGGATTTCCTTCACCGTTGCCGACGAAGTGTTGAAGGACGCTTGCCAACGCATTGCCAGCTTTGTCGAAACCCTGGGTGCACAACGCTGAACAACCGCTCGATGGTGGCCAGGGCGCGTGCTCCCGCTCGACCGCGACGCGGGCCTGGAGGCTCGCTCGTCAACGTCGAGGCCTGTGGGGGGCTATGCCCCCCAGCGCGAGCCCGCGCCCTCGCCACTGGGCATTTGCCACAACGATCTCGTCATGCCCCATGACAACACCCTTGCAACTGAGCTTGTCGCCCATTTTTTTGCCCACCTTTGAAGGGCCCCCTGCTTGAGAGGTTGACCCCCGTGACCGCTTCCGACCAATTCAATTCCACCCATAGCGCCGTCGATCAATATGCCGAACTGGTGCTGCACAACGGCCGGATGTATACCCTGGATCCGGCTCAGCCCTGGGCCGAGGCCGTGGCCATCCGCCAGGGCAAGCTGATCGCGGTCGGCAGCCTCGCGTCCCTGGCCTCGCTGATCGGTCCCCACACCCGTCAGCATGATCTGGACGGGGCCTTCTGCATGCCCGGCCTGCACGACATGCACACCCACCCGGACCTGGCCCTGGCGCCGCGCTATGCCGACGACCTGGACGTGGGGATCGAGGACCCGACCCCGGAACAGTTGGCGGCGGCGATCCACGCCTATGCCGACAGCCACCCGGGCGATGGCTGGATCTACGGCCAATACTGGGTGCGCTACACCTTCCGCGAAGCCGGCCTGACCCCGGGCCGCGAGTGGCTCGACAGCGTCATGCCGGACCGCCCGGTGGCCCTGCTGGACCGCATGTGGGGCACCATGATGGTCAACTCCAAGGCCCTGGAACTGGCTGGCATCGACCGCCACACCAGCGACCCGCGCAACGGCTACCTGGAGCGTGACGAACTGAGCGGCGAGCCCAACGGCCTGCTGATCGACGGCGCCTACGCTCTGATCCACGCCGCCATGCCGCCGACCCCGGTGGCGGTGCTGCGCCGCGCCTATCGCGATGGCGTGCACTTCCAGACCTCTCGCGGGGTCACGGCGACCAAGTACGTGCACGTCTGCGAAAACCGCCTGCAGGCCCTCAAGGAACTGGACGATGCCGGTGAGCTGACCCTGCGGGTGGAAGCCGCCATCAGTTGGCAGGACGATATCTTCCCGGTGCGCCGGCGCTGGGAGCTGCTCAGTGGCGAACGGCATTTCTATCGCAGCGCACGCCTGAACGCCAACGCGGTGAAGTTCCACTTCGACGGCACCGTGGAGCCCAAGTCCTCCTACCTGCTGACCCCCTGGCCCGAAGAGTCGAGCTGGCGCGGCAAGCTCAACCTGACCCCGGAACACATCACCGACATGGTGGTGGACATGGACAAGCGCGGCCTGCGGGTGATCGCCCACTGCACCGGCGACGGCGCCTCCGACGTGTTCCTCGACGCCGTGGCCGAGGCTCGGCGGCGCAATGGCAACAGCGGCATTCGTCACCAGTGCGCCCACAGCACCCTGCTGCACCCGGGCAACCTCAAGCGTTTCCAGAGCCTGGACGTGATCGCCGAATTCTCCCCGGCCGCCTGGTACCCGACGCCCTTCGCCAGCGGCGCACGCTCGGGTTACGGCCAGGAGCGCCTGAAGCGCATCTACGACTTCAAGGGCGTGCTGGCCGCCGGTGGCATCGCAGTGTTCGGCACCGACTGGCCGGTGGCGTCCATCGACCCCTGGCTGGCCCTGGAAACCATGGTCACCCGGCAGAACCCGTGGAACCAGGAACCCGACACCTTCGGCGACCCCATCAGCCTGGAACAGGCGCTGCAAGTGGCGACCCTCAATGGCGCCCACGCCATGGGCCTGGAACACCTGACCGGCAGCCTGGAAGCCGGCAAGTCGGCGGACCTGATCGTCCTTGACCGCGACCTGTTCGCTCAAGCCTCACGCAACTACATCCACCACACCCAGGTGCAACTGACCTTCGTCGAAGGGCAACTGGTCTACGACCGCCAGGGCACCTTCAGCGACACCCCGCTTGAAGCAGTGTGGCAAGGCCTGCCACCGGTGATCGAGGGCAAGGAACAATGAACAGCACCCCGAGCATTCCGGTCACCGTGGTCGCAGGCTTTCTCGGCGCCGGCAAGACCACCCTGCTCAATCGCATGGTGCAGCGCGCCGACAGTGGCCGGTTGGCGGTGATCGTCAACGACTTCGGCGAGCTGAACATCGATGCGGCGATCATCGCCGAGGTCACCGACGCGGTGTACAGCCTGCAGAACGGCTGCATCTGCTGCACCGTGCAGGAAGACCTGCTGGCGCAACTGGTGAGCCTGTCCAAGCTGCGCCCGGCCCTGGAGCGGATCGTCATCGAGTGCAGCGGCGTCTCCGACCCGCAGCGCATCGTGCAGACCATCGGCTACCCGCAGTTGCGCAACCGCCTGCACCTGGACGCGGTGATCACCCTGGTGGACGCCAGCGGCTACCAGGCCCTGGAAGGGGAAATGGCCCGGCTGTCACGGGCCCAGGTGGCCTGCGCCGACTGGGTGCTGCTGAACAAGGCCGACCTGGTCAGCCCGGAGCAGTTGCAGAGTATCCGTGCCAGCCTTGGTGGTCGCGCGCCGGTGTTCGACACGGTGCAGGCCGAACTGCCGGCAGAGCTGTTGCTGGCACCACCGGTGCGCTCCACCGAGGTGCTGTTCAAGGCCCTGCCCCAGGCCCACGACGAGCTGTTTGAAAGCTGGGTCTGGAAGAGTTCGCGCCCCTTGCAGCCCAAGGCGCTGCGGGACTGGCTGGGGCAACTGCCGGCCGACCTGCTGCGCCTCAAGGGCCTGGTGCGCCTGGAAGGCAACGAGCAGCCCTATTGGTTGCAGCACGTGGGCAACCGCAGCCAGTTCACCCTGGCCACCGGACAAGCCACCGAGCATGCCGCGCAACTGGTGTTCATCGCTCGCCGGGGCAGCGACCTGCGCCAGGAACTGGAAGCGGGAGTCGCCGATACCCAAGCGCTGTAAGCGGCAAGCGGCATGCGGTGACTACAGGGCGCTTCACGGGGCTGCCGGCGAAGCGCACTATAGGTCGCCATTTTTTTGCTGAAGCAAGGACGCCGCAGATGCTGGATATCCTCCAAGGCACGCCCCTGTGGGTGTATGCCGTCTTCGCCCTGGTCTGCTATTACGGCCTGCGCGCCCTGTCCACCACTCGCGAAAGCCGCCGCTCGCTGCTGCTGACGCCGGTGATCCTGCTGGTCTGGTCGCTGTGCTCAGTGAGCCTTGGCGACTACCCATGGCTGGCGCTGGGGGCCTGGGCCAGCGGTGCTGCATTGGGCAGCCTGCTGGCCATGCTGCTGTTCTCCAACGCCGGGGTCCTGCTGGAGTCGGGCGGCGAGGCGCTTCTGGTCCCCGGAACCCTGAAGATCCTCGGCATCTCGTTGCTGTTCTTCGCCGTGAAATACTGGATCGGCTACCAGAGCGCCGTGCATCCCGAGCACGCCAGCAGCATCCAGATGCTGGGGATCAGCGGCGCCGCCGCGGGCTTTACCGTTGGTCTGTTCTGCGGCCGGGCGCTCAAGCTGTACCGCCACTTCCTGCAACTCCAGCTCAAGGCCTGAAAGCCCCACGGCCGCGCCCTTCAGTCAGAGGGGAATCTTCATCGCGATTGCCGGTCTGTAGGGACGGTCCGGCAGCACCGGCGCTTGGTCCGTGACAATAGCGCCCGGGTCCAATAGATTAGGCGCCCCCCGAAAATCCCCCCGGGCTTTTCGCGCCTCAAACCCGTTAAACCAAGTAGTGGATGTTCCATGCCTGATTCCAAGCCCGAAGAATCCGTCGTCGCCTTGTCCAACAAGACCGAATACGAAAACGCCATTCATCTTTCCCAGCACGTGTCCCAGGCCAAGACCATCAGCGAGATGGTGCTCGACGCCTTTCACTCCTCGAAAGAAAGTGACCAGATTCGCGAACTGCGCGCTGCAATTCGCCAGGCCCACGACCGCTTCGACGACGACACCGCCTATGAACTCATGGGCCAGCTCAAGCAATTGAAGGATGCCGAGGCCGCTGACCTCACCGCCCTCGAAGACCTGAGCAAGAAATTCCCCATCAGCCGGATCCTCTCCAGCTACAAAGACGACCCGGACTTCCAGGAGCTGGTCTACGGCCTGGCGCTGAAAGTGCTGAACCAGACCCACCAGGCCATCAGCAACCCGAGCGGTGGCAAGGGCAAGGCCTCGCGCCCGAAGAAAGAAATGGAAGTGTTCGCCATCAGCAAGGACGGCATCAGCGTCACCCTGCCGATGCGCCCGCGCTCCAAGGCCAACGTCGACCGCGAAGCCTTCGAGTTCCTGGGTTTCAGCTTTGTTGGCGAAGGTGACGAGGCCGAGCTGGAAAGCGAGATCTTTGTCGACAACAACGGCAGCGAACAGCCGGCGACCCGCAAGAACATCGTGACGGCAATCCAGCAACAGACCGCGTTCGAAGGCTACAGCGTCGCTCAACAGTAAGCCTGTTCTCCGCCGACAGCCCCATCACCCGCCCCGCACTTCACTCCGAAGTCGGGGCTGACCCGCCCCTCAACTGTCCCTGTAGTCGGCAATGGGATAGATCGCGCACAAGGCTTCGACCTGTCGCCGGAACTGCTCCTGCAGCCCGGGCTCCAGGCTGTACTTCTGTTCGCTCAGAGGGGTCACCTTGTCGAGAATCCGGCACAGCAGGTCCACCACCTGGCGACACCCCTGGGGATCGAAGTAGCGCTGGGCAATGGATCCTGTGCCGATACACAGGCCATTGGCGACAAATGACGAGCGAGTCTCTCCCTGCGCGCGCTTTTTGCTCACGATGATGCCGCACTGTTCCAGGGCCGATTCGGCAATGGAGCCGGTGATGCCCCCGCGCAGGCGAAGCAGGATCGAGTGGTTGTCCGTGCCCCCTCCCACCACTTCGTAATCCTGGGCCATGAACGCCTTGGCCATTTCATCTGCGGTGCTACGAATCCGTCCCATGTAGGCATCGAACGCCGGAGACATGGCGTAGCCCAGCGCCGCCGCCTTGGCCGCGATCATGTTGACCGCCGGTGCGCCCTGCATCCCGGGGAAGACGGCTTGATCGAGAATGCGGCGAAAGGTCGACCTCAGCCCGGGCACCTTGGTGTCGGCGTCCCGGCCGGACAGGATCAGGCCACCGCGTGGCCCCGCGAGCTGCTTGTGGGTACAGACCGTGGTGACGTGCGCCAGGTCGATCGGGCTCGGGTGTCGCCCGGTGGCCACCAGCCCGGCGATATGGGAGATGTCCGCGAGCAGGATGGCCCCGGCTTCGTCGGCAATCGCGCGAAACCGCTGGAAGTCCAGGACCTGCGAATAGGCCGTTGCCCCACAGATGATGATGCGCGGACGATGGGCCAGCGCCAGATGGCGCACCTCTTCGTAGTCGATCAGGCCCTGGGCCGTGGTGCCGTAGCGGATCGCCTTGTAGTTGGCCCCGGTGAAGGCCACGGGGCTGCCATGGGTGAGGTGGCCGCCATGATCGAGGGCCATTCCGAGCAGCGTATCCCCAGGCTCGAGCAAGGCGCACAGCACCTGGTAATTGGCGTTCGAGGCCGAGTGCGATTGCACTCCGGCGTATTGGGCAGCGAACAGCGTCTTCGCCCGGCGAATCGCCAACGCCTCGACCCGATCGACGTTCTCGCACCCGGCCTGGTGACGCCGGCCCGGGGCCCCTTCTGCCGTGATGTTGACCAGCGCCGAGGCTGACACGGCCAGGCTCCGGGGGTTGGCCGCGCAGGATGACGAAACCAAGGACAGGGTGCGGTGTTGACGCGTGACCTCAGCGTCGAGGATGTCCGCAAGTTCCGCGTCTTGTGCTTGCAGATCCGCCAGGCCGCGTCGCAGCAGGTCGGCCTGGTTCCTGAGTCGAGCAGTATCAGCTGTCATCATTCTGTGTCCCTTCCTTGAGTGTTGCGTGCCACGAACGACAGCACGCTTCCTGTTTTTCCCGTTCGTGTTGCACATCGAGCTGAGCCGAACCTTGGCGCAGGCGGTACGAGGCGCAAGTCAATTAACCAAAGAATTGAACATATTCCAAATTAAATGATGCTTTTTTGCCAAATCCGGGAAACACCAGCCCTGCGTCGACGGCGGATGCGCACCGAGGTAGACCATGAAACCGAGCATCTGGGGCTTTATTGTCATGGCGGGTGCATGCAACACTCCGCCGCGCGGCGCAACCCGAATCGAACCTTCCCGAGGATTTGATCGCCGCAGATACCGACAGCGAAATATCCCAGGACGGATGCAGGCTGGCTAAAGGAGCATTAGCAAGTTGGTACAGGCTACGCGAGAGCCGGAAACATTCTTGGCGCAATGATTTCACTGAGCACGCCCCGGGCGTCGAGCAGTTGAACGCCGTGCGCGGCATAATTTCAAAGCAGTACTCGATGTGTGACGACTATAAGGAAATGGTGGGCATTTGATGCACAGAAGAGAAAGGACAGAGTATTTAAAGAGCAATATTAAATACCTGATAAAAAGCCGTGGTGAGACGCAACTGTCTTTATGTAACGCCAGTGGACTGACCCGCACGACCATCTACAACATTCTGGAAGGCAAGGTTACCAACGTCCAGCAGTCGACCATTCGCAAGATCTCCGATTTCTTCGGCATCTCCTACGAAGAAATTGAAACAGTCGACTTTGAAGAAAAAGAGATCATCGACAGCAGTATATCTCCCCAAGGAAACATGAACCCGGCAGCCGTTCCGATCATCAAGGAGAGCCTGTTGCTGGCCAACATCGACAAGCGCATTGGTGAGTTGGCGACGATCTTCCCGCTGACCTACTACTTCGGCACTTCCTACAACCTGATAGCGGTGCGGCTGGAGAAGGGAATCAATGGCCTCAACGAGCCCGGTGATTTGCTGATCATACAAAAGGGCTCCTCGACCGATGACAAAGAAAAACTGGTGTACGACCGACTGGGCAAAAAACTGCTCATCATGAACACCCCGTGCTCCGACTCGGATCGCCTGCAGGTAGTGGGCGATATCATCGAGGAACGATTCAATGACAGCCTATGAAGGTGAGTTGGAGAACAGCAAGTACAAATTGCTGGGGTTTGAAAATGACAAGAGCCTGGCCGTGATCATGGTCATTGCCACTGGCAAGGTCATCAGGATCAAGCTGAGTGAAGTGCTGAACAGCGAAATAATGGACAATTTGAACAAAATGGAAATCAAGAACCTGTACAAGAAATTCTATTCCCAAGGAGGAGCGCTGACTGCATACGACTTGAATGATCGTCACGAAAACTCTTGGATGATCTACATCATCCTGAACTTGCTGCTGTTTACCTTTTACATCTTCACCAGCATTGCCGCGACAAAACCTATCTATCTGGAACAGCTTGGCATCATCGTCACTCCAGGCACCTTCCTCTACCCGCTGACATTCTTGATTGTCGACTTGTTGAACGAAAACTTCGGATTAAGGCTGGCAAGAAGAGCCATTCTGTTTGCATTCGCAAGCAATGCCATGATCATCATCCTGCTCTACGGCTCGACTTTTCTTCCAGGGCTGCCAGGTTGGAAACTCGACACCCCGTACAACGACGTCATCATTCAAGTTTCATCGGTGCTGGTAGCATCTTCGGTCTCGTTCCTGGTGTCCGAGAACATAAACTCTTACTTGCTATGCAAGATAAAAGAGCTGACCAACTCCAGGTTCCTGTTCCTGCGAATATTCCTCAGCACCCTGTTCGCAGTGATTATCGACAGCTTCGTGTTCTGCTACATCGCCTTCTACGGCGCGATGCAGAACAGCGACATCCTGAACATGATTTATGTCCAGATCGCGATCAAAGTGTGCTTTGCGTTTTTCAACATCCTGCCGGCCTACGGCGCAAGATCGTTGTTCAAGAGATACATAACCGACGGCCAGGGAAGGTAATCACCCGACGGTTTAGCGCCCGCAAATGGATTCAACACTCGCTGTTCAAGCAACGGCGGTGTTGAACTCCATTGGCCAGCAGTCGTTCACCCGCTCACTGGAGACCCAGTTTGCCTTTCAAGCTGTGCATGACCTCGGCTTTATTACCCAGGTAATCATTCAGCCCTCGCGTGCGAAGGTTGCAAGCGTCGCAGTTGCCACAGCCACTGCCGATGATCCCGTTGTAGCAGGTCAGTGTCTGTTCGCGAATCAGCTGCAGTTGATGGTGGTAATCCGCCAGCGCCCAAGTCTCCGCCTTGTTCAACCACATCAGTGGCGTTTCAAGGCGCAACTTGTATTCCATACCCAGTTCAAGGGCCTTGTTCAGTGCCTTGACGAACTCGTCCCGGCAATCGGGATACCCGGAGAAGTCCGTCTCGCACACACCGGTAATGACGGTTTCGGCCTTGACCTGGTAGGCATAGATAGAGGCCAGGGTTAAGAACAGAATGTTCCTGCCGGGCACGAAGGTGCTTGGCAGACTTTCACCTGAACTGTTCACTGTCGGAACCGGAATATTGTCCCGGGTCAGACTGCTGATCGCCAGTTCGTTGAGCAACGACGCATCCAGCACTTTGTGAACTGTCGCCCCCAGCTGTTTTGACAGCTGTTGCGCAACTTCTATTTCCGCGTGATGGCGCTGACCATAGTCAAAGGTGATGCAGTGCACTTCATCATAGTGCGGCAATGCATGGATCAGACAGGTTGTCGAATCCTGCCCGCCACTAAAAACGATAACGGCTTTCTTCTTCATTATTCTGCTTCCTGCAGGAGTAGAGTCATTTCAATATTTTAAACGGCCCGCTGACGGGCACTCAATAAAAAACCCCGCACCTCTCTCGAAGGCGGGGCTTCGCATGGCTTCAGGCCTTGGCCCCACTCCCGGCCATGCGCCGCAGGATCTCCCACTGGCCTTTGCTACAGTGCAGGATCACCGCCGCGACATGGCCGACGATCAGCACCGCCAGGGTCCAGCCCAGCAGGCTGTGGAAGCTGTTGCCCAGGTCGGTCATCCACTGGATCTTCGGGCCCTCGAACCCGGACATCACCGGCAAGCCAAAAGCCGTGAACGCCCGACCCGAGCCGTACTGGCGCAGCAGCCCGAGAAACGGAATGGCAAACATCCCGGCATACAGCAGCCCGTGCCCCAGGCGCGCGGCAAGGTTGAAGCTCGGGGGACGGCGGTGACGGTTCACCAGGCTCCAGATCACCCGCAGCACCAGCAGCGACATCAACAGCAGGCCCACTGACTTGTGGGTCGGCCAGAGGAACTCGTCCAGGGCCGAGTCGGCCAGCAGGTAGTGTGCACCGGTGCTGCAGTAGATCCAGGCAAAGGCCAGTGCCATGGCCCAGTGCAGTCCGCGACTGACGGCGCCATAGCGCGCCTTCGAATCGTACATATCAATACGGCTTTCCATTACATCCACTCAGGTTCATCCACGAGCGACGCATTTTACCTGGGGATAAAAGCCCACAGGATTCAAAAGGTTTAAATGATGTGACGGTGCCGATGCCCAATAAAAAAGCCCCGCGCTTCTCTCGAAGGCGGGGCTTTTCTGTGGCCTGGACAGCTTAGTGCGCGTAGGTCAGCAACAGCTCGGTCGGGGCCTTGAAATCCACCGACATCATCACGCTCAGCGCGGTGATGGTGAAGATCGAGAACACGAACAGCTTGCGTGCCCACACGGTGTCATCCACCGCCTTGTAGCCGGTCCAGGCCATGTACAGCCAGTACATGCCCATCGCCGCCGCTACCGCCAGGTAGCTCATGCCGGCGTAACCGCTGAAGGTCAGCATCAGGGTCGCCACCAGGAACGCCAGGATGTAGAGCAGGATGTGCTTCTTGGCCACGCGAATCCCGCGCTTCACTGGCAGCACCGGAATCGATGCGGCCAGGTAATCGTTGAAGCGAAAGATCGCGATGGCGTAGGAATGCGGCATCTGCCACAGGCTGAACATCACCAGCAGGGTCAGTGCGGCCATGTCGAAGCTGTTGCTCACGGCCACGTAACCGATCACCGGCGGCATGGCCCCGGACAGACTGCCCACCAGCGTGCCGTGAACCGACTTGCGCTTGAGGTACAGGCTGTAGAAGCCGACGTAGATGACAAAGCCGATTACCGCGAACAACGCGGCCAACGGGTTGGCCACGTAGTACAGCAGGGCCACGCCGGCGACGCCGAGGACGGTGGCATAGACCAGCGCCGCTTCCAGGGAGATGAGCCCCTGGACCAGCACGCGGTTCTTGGTGCGCTCCATCTTCAGGTCGATGTCACGGTCGATGCAGTTGTTGAACACGCAACCGGACGCTACCACCAGCGAGGTGCCGATCATCGCGGCCAGGAAGATGGCCAGATCGACATGCCCTTTCGAGGCCAGGAAAAACCCGCCTGCCACAGAAAGCACGTTACCGAAAATGATCCCCGGTTTGGTGATTTGGATAAAGTGCTTGAGCGACATCGGGTCTACCTCACTTCGCCATCATGACGGTGTGGATGCTGAACATGATCCACAACGACAGACCAACCAGCAGAACAATGACCAACGCGGCGAAGATGAACGCGACGACGTTGTTGCGCTGGGCTTCGGAACGGTCCAGGTGGAGGAAGTACACCAGGTGAACGATCACCTGGATCACCGCGAACGCCAGGACGATCCACAGGGTCACGTCCTTGGGCAGCGATGGGTACATCACCAGGCCGAACGGAATCAACGTCAGGATCACCGACAGGATGAAACCGATGGCGTAGGACTTGACGCTGCCGTGACCGGCTTCGTCGTGGGAGTGTGTGTTAGCCATTTACATAGTCCCCATCAGGTAAACAACGGTGAATACGCAGATCCACACCACGTCCAGGAAGTGCCAGAACAGGCTCAGGCAGCTCAGACGGGTCTTGTTGGTCGCCGTCAGGCCGTTTTTCTGCACCTGGTACATCATGATCGCCATCCAGATCAGACCGCTGGTCACGTGCAGACCGTGGGTGCCGACCAGGGTGAAGAACCCGGACAGGAAGCCGGAACGGCTAGGGCCATAGCCTTCGGAGATCAGCAGGTGGAACTCGTTGATCTCCATGCCGATGAAGCCCAGGCCGAACAGGAAGGTCATGCCCAGCCAGCCCAGCACCTGCTTCTTGTTGCCCCGGAAGAACGCCAGCATGGCGAAGCCGTAGGTGATCGAACTGAACAGCAGCAGAGCGGTTTCGCCCAGTACGTAAGGCAGTTCGAAGATGTCGTGGCCCGACGGGCCACCCGCTACGTTGTTCACCAGTACCGCGTATACCGCGAAGATCGACGCAAACAGAATGCAGTCGGTCATCAGGTAGAGCCAGAAACCGAATACGGTCATCTCGCCCGAGTCGTGGTGATGGTCATCGTGCCCATGGTCATCGACATGGGCGTGTCCAGCATTGGTCACTAAGTTCGACATGGATTAAGCCTGTTCCAACGAGGTTTCAACACGGGTAGCCGGAATCTTGTTCTCCGATACCAGGCGCTTGTGCTGTTCGGCTTCGATGCGTTCGATCGTCTCGACCGGCACCATGTAGCCTTGATCATCACGGGCAGCGTGGATCGCGAAATAGATCACGGTGCCGGCCAGGCTTGCGATGGCCAGCCACCAGATGTGCCAGATCATGGCGAAACCGAACACGGTCAGCAGAGCCCCCATGACCACACCGGTAGCAGTGTTGTTGGGCATGTGGATCGGCTGGTAGCGGCCAGGCTGCGCGTAGGCAGTGCCGTTTTCCTTGGCTTCGGTGAACGGGTCGATGCCTTCGGCTTTGGGCAGTACAGCGAAGTTGTAGAACGGAGGTGGCGACGAGGTCGACCATTCCAGGGTGTGGGCATTCCATGGGTCGCCGGAGACGCACATGTTCTGCTTGCGATCACGCACGCTGACATACAGCTGGATCAGCTGGCAGGCGATACCCACGGCGATCATCACGGCACCCACCATGGCGACGTACAGGTACGGCACCCACTCAGGGTTGGTGGTGGCGTTCAGACGACGGGTCATGCCCATGAAGCCCAGTGCATAGAGCGGCATGAAGGCGACGAAGAAGCCCGAGATCCAGAACCAGAACGCAGCCTTGCCCCAACCTTCATGCAGCTTGAAGCCGAAGGCTTTCGGGAAGTAGAAGCTGAAGCCGGCGATGTAGCCGAATACCGCGCCGCCGATGATCACGTTGTGGAAGTGAGCGATCACGAACAGGCTGTTGTGCAGCACGAAGTCCGCACCCGGGATGGCCAGCAGTACGCCGGTCATGCCGCCGATGGCGAAGGTCACCATGAAGCCCAGGGTCCACAGAACCTGGCTGGTGATGCGCAGGCGGCCGTGGTAGATGGTGAACAGCCAGTTGAATAGCTTCACCCCCGTCGGGATCGAGATCAGCATGGTCGCCAGGCCGAAGAAGGCGTTGACGCTGGCCCCCGAACCCATGGTGAAGAAGTGGTGCAGCCAGACCATGAAGCCCAGGATCGAGATCGCGCCGGATGCGTAGATCATCGAGTGGTGGCCGAACAGGCGCTTGCCGGAGAAGGTCGAGATGACTTCGGAGAAGATACCGAACGCCGGCAGGATCAGGATGTACACCTCGGGGTGACCCCAGGCCCAGAACAGGTTCACGTACATCATTGGATTGCCACCAAGTTCATTGGTGAAAATGTGGAAATCCATGTAACGGTCAAGCGTCAGCAGTGCCAGGGTAGCGGTGAGGATCGGGAACGAAGCGACGATCAGCACGTTGGCCCAGGTGCAGGTCCAGGTGAAGATCGGCATGTCCATCATCTTCATGCCCGGGGTACGCATTTTCAGCACGGTGGCCAGGAAGTTGACCCCCGTCAGCGTCGTCCCTAGACCCGATAGCTGTAGCGCCCAGATGTAGTAGTCCACACCCACGCCCGGACTGTATTGCAGGCCCGACAGCGGCGGATAGGCAACCCAGCCGGTCTTGGCGAATTCGCCGACGCCCAGGGACAGGTTGATCAGCACCACGCCCGATACCAGCAGCCAGAAGCTCAGGGAGTTGAGGAATGGATAGGCCACGTCACGCGCGCCGATCTGCAGCGGCACGACAAGGTTCATCAGGCCGGTGAAGAATGGCATCGCCATGAAGATGATCATGATCACACCGTGAGCGGTGAAGATCTGGTCATAGTGTTCAGGTGGCAGGTAGCCAGGCGAACCCTCGGTGGCCATGGCCAGCTGGGTACGCATCATGATGGCGTCGGCGAAACCGCGCAGCAGCATGACCATGGCGACGATGATGTACATCACGCCGATTTTCTTGTGGTCGACCGACGTCAGCCACTCGGTCCACAGATAGGTCCACTTCTTGAAGTAGGTGATTGCCGCGACAAGCGCCAGACCACCGAGCGCGATCATGGCAATGGTCACCATGACAATCGGCTCGTGGAACGGAATCGCTTCCAGACTTAATTTACCAAACATCGTTTACTCCTCTGCCCCGGCAGCTGAATGCGAACTCACGTCCATCCCTTGCGTTGCAGCCACTTCCTTTTCTTTCTTCTCGTGCTTGAGCGGCGCGCCCGGTTTCATGCCTTCGTACTTGTCGACGATGGTCTGGAACAGGTTCGGCGCGTAAGCGGAGTAGAGCTCTACAGGATTGTTCTGGCTTGGCTTGGAAAGGGCTTCGTATTCAGCGGTGTCCAGCTGTTTAGGTGCCTTCTTGACTTCGTTTACCCAGGCGTCGAAATCTTCCTGACTGGTTGCGATCGCTTTGAATTTCATGCCGGTAAAGCCCGCGCCGCTGTAGTTGGCGGAGATACCTTCAAGTTCGGTGTTCTGGTTGGCGATCAGGTGCAGCTTGGTGGTCATGCCCGCCATCGCGTAGATCTGGCCGCCCAGGCCCGGGATGAAGAACGAGTTCATCACGGTGTCGGAGGTCACGCGGAAGTTGACTGGGGTATGGGCCGGGAAAACGATCTTGTTGACAGTGGCGATCCCTTGGTCGGGATAGATGAACAGCCACTTCCAGTCCATGGCGACCACTTCGATGGTGATCGGCTTGACCTCGGAATCCAGCGGACGGTACGGGTCCAGGGCGTGGGTCGACTTGTAGGTGACATAACCCAGGGCAATGATGATGAGCACCGGAACCAGCCACACCGCGATCTCGATCTTGGTGGAGTGGGACCACTTCGGCGCGTAGGTCGCTTCGGTGTTGGAGGCGCGATATTTCCAGGCGAAGGCGAAGGTCATGATGATGACCGGTACCACCACCAGCAGCATCAGGATGGTTGCCGTGATGATCAGGTTGCGTTCATCCAGACCGACCTGACCCTTGGGGTCGAGCAAGGTCCACTTGCAGCCTCCCAGCATCAACATGCTGAGCAGCGGCAATAAGCCTAGTAATCGGGGGTACCTGTTTTTACTCATCTCACGACCTCTAAAGCAGCTTGCGCAATGCAGTTGGGTTTTGATCGCCAACACTTCACCCTGCCAAGGGTTGGCATTTTTCTTCAATTGAATAAGGGCCTGCCCGTTGCGTTAAACGCTCAACGACACATCCCGGGCTAGCAGTGGTTCTTATTCGATCTCGTGGTCAAAGGCCTTGTTACAGACCAATTCCATTTGGTGCGGAAGTTTGGAAGGTGCCGACACCCGCAGTCGCATGGAGCACTCAATCCGCCCCTCGACCGTCCTCGTGTGCTCAGGGATGAGCAGCGCCGGTAATTTCAGTGCGGGCGATTGTAGATATGTCGCGTTTCATAAACCATGTCTTATCCCGAAATAATTTTTATCGCTGGGCGCAACAATCCTTAACGATTGTTGCGAAGGATCGCAATCATATCGATTTTCATTCGCAACAAAAAGCCCTAAAAAGACCTCTCCGCCCCACTCTCACCAGGCAGGCAAAAGCCTCTCAAGGCCACCTTTCACCGGGCTTCACCCCTTATAAAACGGGGTCTGTGAAGATTTGTATAGATAGCAGGCTATGGTTCTTGCCCAGCAGGTCGGCATACACAAACTGACAGGCTTCAATTGAACCCATCTGGCTGATTGCAGTCTGTTGAAACCCCTCGACCGCCTCTCTGCGACCGCAGCAGTGTGACAACATGTCGCACTTTTGCCGCGCCCTCGCTTGCTGCAAATCACGGACTTTTCAGGTGCCTAATGAACGGCATGAAAAAGCCCCGGCCCCCTGTTGGGGAACCGGGGCTGTTCCGGGTGGATCAGGAGGTTTGCTTACGATTGCGAATGACCCCCAGGGGCACCAGGATCACTGTCAGGACGAACGCCACCAGGGCCCATTGGGCCAGGGACAGGCCGAGGATCGGCGGGTACGGCGTGGAGCAGAAACCGTCGACCTGAAAGCCCAGGGGAAAGATCGTCGCCAGCGGCAGGCTGTCGACAATCGGCTGCAGCACATCGATGCCACAGCTCACCGCCGGATAGAACTGGGTGTACACGTGGTGCCCGGCCACTGCCGCGCCAAACAGTGCACTGATGACCACCAGGCTCTCCATGGCCGTGACCCCGCGACGCGAGCTCAGGGCTGCGCCAATGAAGGCAAAGAGCGCAATCAACAGCAACGCATAGCGCTGCAGGATGCACAGCGGGCAAGGCGCCTCGCCCAACACCACCTGCATGTACAGGGCTCCGCCGATCAGCGCCAGGCAGATCACCCCCAGCAGCACCAGGAAGCGTCGTTCACGTCCCAAACGCAGTCTGTCGTCACTCATCCCTATTCCTTTCCTGTTGTCTGTTCAGCCTGCCACCGGCACTCGCGACGCCAGGCTGGATTGTCTTCAATGAACCCATGGACCGTGGCCCGGCCCATGCTCGCAGTGGCGTCCTCGGCTGCCGGGAAGTCTACACGTTGAACATGACCTTTGAATGCAGGGGGCATGGCGTTCGGCTGCACTGCCCCGGAGCAAAGCCGCCCGGACCGCGGTCCAGGGTTCTACTCAAGTGGCGGACAATAACGAGAAACGGGTTAAGAGTGGATTAACCGTTGTACGAAATGTACTGAAAAACGGCAATTTCAAACAAAACGCCCCGCAAATCCAAGATCTGCGGGGCGTTCAGGGCAGCTCAGGGCCGGGCCGCAAACAGGACCGGCCGAGCGGTCACTCCAGGGCCGCGGCGGGACCGAAGAACTCGTAGCGACTTTGCTGCTCGGGGATGCCCAGGGCCTTCAGGTGGCGCTTGATGGCCGCCATGAAGCCTTTGGGCCCGAGGAAGTAGGCATCCAGGTCGCGTTGTTCCGGCAACCACTCGGCCAACTGCTCGCGAGTCAGCATGCCCAGCTTGTCTGCCGATGGGCTGACACCGTCGTCCTCGGCGTAGCAGTAGAAACGCTTGAGCTGCGGATGACGCTGGGCCAGTCCATCGACCCAGTGGCGGAACGCATGCACCTGGCCGTTGCGCGCGCAGTGGATGAAGTGCACCGGGCGCTGGGTCGCCAGGGCGGCTTCCAGCATCGGCAGAGTCGGGGTGATGCCCACGCCGCCACTGATCAGCACCAGGGGCTTGTCGCTGGCCGCCAGGGTGAACTCGCCGGCGGGCGGGAACAGCTGGATGGTGCTGCCCACCGAACACTGGTCGTGCAGGTAGTTGGAGGCCACGCCACCCACTTCGCGCTTGACGCTGATGCGGTACTGGCCCTGGTCAGAGAGCGCCGACAGGGAATAATTGCGGCGGATTTCCTCACCGTCGATAAAGAGCTGCAAGCCGATGTACTGCCCAGGCTCGGCGGCCAGGATCGGACCCTGGTCCAGTGGCTCGAAGTAGAACGAGGTGATTTCCGCGCTCTCCTCCACCTTCTGCACCAGCTTGAACGCCCGCGCTCCACGCCATCCGCCTGGCGCCTGGGCCTTCTCGTCGTAGATCGCGGCCTCGGCGCCGATCAGGATATCTGCCAACTGGTTGTAGGCCGCAGCCCAGGCGCTGATCACTTGCTCGGTGGCGATGTCTTTGCCCAGCACTTCCTCGATGGCCCGCAACAGGCACGCACCAACGATCGGGTAGTGCTCCGGCAGAATCTGCAGGGCCACATGCTTGTTGATGATCTTGGCCACCAGGTCCCCCAGTTGGTCCAACTGGTCGATGTGCCGGGCGTACATCAATACGCCATTAGCCAGGGCCCGAGGCTGGTCACCGCTGGCCTGGTGCGCCTGGTTGAACAGCGGCCGCACCTGGGGATACTCGGACAGCATCATTCGGTAGAAGTGGGTAATCAAGGTTTCTCCACCGCTTTCCAGCAAGGGCACAGTGGATTTGATGATGGCGCGATCTTGAACGCTTAGCATAAGGACAACTCCTGGACTTTATGACTGCTTGCAGGTTTCCTTTGACTAATCAGTTTTCATGCCAATAAATAAATCCTTTAAATTCAATAGATTAAAACAAATATGGTCAAAAAGACCCTTATGCATTTATAGTCATTATGACCATATGGAGTCCTTATGACTGCAAAATCCCTGCTGACGACCTTGCTGCCCCTGGTCACCGACCTGTCCCGGGAACTGCCCGAAAGCGAGCGATATCGTCGCCTGCTGGAAGCCCTGCGCGCGCTGCTGCCCTGCGACGCCGCCGCGTTGTTGCGCCTGGATGGCGAGTGGCTGGTGCCCCTGGCCGTCAACGGCTTGAGTACCGATACCCTGGGGCGCCGCTTCAAGGTCAGCGAACACCCGCGCTTCGCTGCCCTGCTCGCCAGCCCGGGACCCACCCGTTTCGCCAGCGACAGTGAACTGCCCGACCCTTACGACGGGCTGGTGGAAGGCCTCGACAATCACCTGGAAGTGCATGACTGCATGGGCTGCCCGCTGTTCATCGATGAGCGCCCCTGGGGCCTGCTGACCCTCGACGCGCTGGACCCACAGCGCTTCGAGCCCATCGAGCTGGACGCCCTGCAAGCCTTCGCCAGCCTCGCCGCCGCCACTGTCAGTGCCGCGCAGCGCATCGAACGCCTGGCTCAACGCGCGGAAAACGAGCACCAACGGGCCGAGGTCTACCGCCAGGCCAGTGGACAGAACCGCGAAATGATCGGGCAGAGCAAGGCCCACAAGCGCCTGCTGGAGGAGATCAACCTGGTGGGAGGCAGCGACCTGACGGTGTTGATCACCGGTGAAACCGGAGTTGGCAAGGAACTGGTGGCCCAGGCCATCCATGGCGCCTCGCCCCGGGCCGAACAGCCGATCATCAGCCTCAACTGTGCCGCCCTGCCCGACACCCTGGTGGAGAGCGAACTGTTCGGCCACGTGCGCGGGGCGTTTACGGGAGCCACCCAGGATCGCCGGGGCAAGTTCGAACTGGCCAACGGCGGCACCCTGTTTCTCGATGAAGTGGGCGAGCTGTCACTGACCGTGCAGGCCAAGCTGTTGCGGGTGCTGCAAAGCGGCCAACTGCAACGCCTGGGCTCGGACAAGGAACACCAGGTCGATGTGCGCCTGATCGCCGCCACCAACCGTGACCTGGCACAGGAAGTGCGCAATGGCCGCTATCGCGCCGACTTCTATCACCGCCTCAGCGTCTACCCCCTGCCAGTGCCGGCCCTGCGCGATCGTGGTCGCGACGTGCTGTTGCTCAGCGGCTACTTCCTCGAGCAGAACCGCTCGCGCATGGGCCTGGGTAGCTTGCGTCTCAGCGCCGAGGCCCAGGCGGCGCTGCTGGCCTACGGCTGGCCGGGCAACGTCCGTGAGCTGGAGCACCTGATCGGGCGCAGCGCCCTCAAGGCCCTGGGCCACTGCCGAGAACGGCCGAAGATCCTCACCCTCGATGTCGCGGACCTCGACCTGCCGCGGGCCATTGAGCAACCCGCCACAAACGCCCTACCACCCAGCCCGGAACTGCCAGCCGCCGCGATCCAGGGCGACTTGCGCGAAGCGACAGAAAGCTACCAGCGTCAGCTGATCAGCGCCTGCCTGGAACGCCACCAGCACAACTGGGCCAGCGCCGCCCGGGAGCTGGGCCTGGACCGCGCCAACCTCGGCCGCCTGGCCAAGCGCCTGGGCCTGAAATAACCCCGCCCAGCCACCGCCGCCCGCGGCCAGCGCACCGCCCCCAGAGCCTCGGCCGGCAGCTGGCTATCCGCTGTGCGGCCGATCATCGCCCGGGACAGCGGCTATACAGAACACAGGGGCCGACAAGACCTCGATCAGGCTAAAGCCAGCCCTGAACAAGTCGATAACCCGTTATCAATGGTTGTCCGTGGTTCGCACCACGAGCCAATTCTTTCCAGAGAAGGTTTTTATGTCCTCCAACAAAGCCCGCGCAGATTCGCTTTCGCTTCTGCTGTTTACCTTGCGCAGCGGCAAGCTGATGGCAATCAACCTGCTTAAGGTCAGTGAAATCATCCCCTGCCCGCCGCTGACCAAGCTGCCGGAATCCCATCCCCACGTAAAAGGCATCGCCACCCTGCGCGGCAATTCCCTGTCGGTGATCGATCTCAGCCGGGCCATCGGCGAACGGCCCCTGGCGGACCCGGACAGCGGCTGCCTGATCGTCACCGATGTCAGCCGCTCCAAGCAGGGCCTGCATGTGCAGGCGGTGAGCAAGATCGTGCATTGCCTGACCACCGACATCCGCCCCCCGCCCTACGGCTCCGGCGGCCTCAAGTCCTACATCACCGGGGTGACCCAGGTCGACGGCACCCTGGTGCAGGTCCTCGACATCGAGAAAGTGATCCACGGCATTGCCCCGGCGCAGATCGAGATGGCGCCTACCGAACTGAGCATGGAAGACGCCGAAGCCCTGGGCAACGCCCGCATCCTGGTGGTCGACGACAGCCAGGTGGCGTTGCAGCAGTCGGTGCACACCCTGCGCAACCTCGGCCTGCAATGCCACACCGCCCGCAGCGCCAAGGAAGCCATCGACTGCCTGCTGGAACTGCAAGGCACGGCCAATGAGATCAACCTGATCGTCTCCGACATCGAAATGTCCGAGATGGATGGCTACGCCCTGACCAGGACCCTGCGGGAAACCCCGGACTTCGCCCATCTGTACGTGTTGCTGCACACCTCCCTGGACAGCGCCATGAACAGCGAAAAGGCTCGACTGGCCGGAGCCAACGCGGTACTCACCAAGTTCTCCTCGCCGGAATTGACCCGCTGCCTGATCGACGCGGCCAAGGCCATTGCGACCCAAGGAGCCTGAGGCATGAGCGAGATCCACTGCCTGCTGCTGCGCCGCGACCTGAGCCTGCCCCAGGCAGCCCCCCAGTGGCCGGACGGGGTCACCGTGCAGCCCTACAGCCCGGAACAGGCCGAGGCCGTGCACCAACTGATGCACCTTGGCTATCTGGACGGTGGCGGCCGGGTGCCAGCACTGGACACCTGGCGCCAGGCTTTCGAAACCGATGCCGAATACGACCCCCAGCTGTGCCTGGTAGCCCGCGATGGCGACGGGATCGTCGGCGTCGCCCAGTGCTGGACCAGCGCCTACATCAAGGATTTGGTGGTGCATCCCCGTGCCCGTGGCCAGGGCCTGGGGCGTGCCTTGTTGCAGCAGGCCTTCATGCTGTTCGCCGAGCGCCGGGAAGGCTTTGTCGATCTGCGGGTACTGGAAGGCAACCTGCCAGCCCGCTGCCTGTACGAAAGCGCCGGCATGCAGCTCGTCCGCCGCGAGCTACTGCCTTAGGCGCCGGGCCTGCTGACATTTCCAGGCCGATACCGCACCCTTTAGCCGCTGGCGAAGGCGGCGTTCGATCACCGCGCGCGCCGTGGTCTCACCGCCCCTGAGGAGCCGTGCCCATGAATACAAAGATCCTGAGCCTGATAGTACTCGCCGCCCTCGCCTGCCAGGCCCGGGCCTCCAGCGACGAAGCCTGGGCAGCCCTGGACAGAGCCGTGCTCGAGAGCTGCACCCGGGCCAGCGGCCTGAACCATCCCCAGCCCGTGGGCAAGGCCGCGCAATTCGACGATCAACTGGCCTATACCGCCCTCCTGCTGCAAGGCCAGTACCCACAAAAGCAGCTGCGCGGCCAGTCCGGCATCGAGCTCTGCCTGTACAACAAACGGACCCGCACTGCGGCGGTCACCGAGTGGGACTCGATCCGCCCGGTAATCAAGCGCCCGTAAATGGCGTACAACTTGCTTCGATGTTCTCCCTGGCCGCGTCGTTGACGGTATTTACGACGCACTTCCTGTCGACCCGTAATGGTTTCGCGCTCCATGAACACTCAGTTTTCCTGTGTAGGCTGCGGCAAGTGCTGCAACGACCATCATGTGCCCCTGACCCTCACGGAAGCCCGTGCCTGGGCGGCCGACGGCGGTCAGGTGATCGTTCTGGTGGAGGCCTTTCTCGGCAATGGCCTGGGGTTGCCGGCGCAACAGCGCGAACATGCCGAGCGACGCTCCTGCCGAGTGCCCAGCGGCAGTACCGAGGCCTACGTGGCGATTACCTTCGCCGCTTACAACGTCGGCCCGTGCCGGAATCTTGACGAAGAACAGCGGTGCCGCATCTATGAGCGGCGACCATTGGTGTGCCGCATCTATCCGATGGAGATCAACCCGCACATCCCCCTCAACCCACAGGCCAAGGAATGCCCAACGCAATCCTGGGAACAGGGACCGCAGCTGATTCTCGGCGGCGAGCTGGTAGACCTTGAACTGGCCGAGCTGATCCGCCGCTCGCGCCAGGCCGACCGCGACGATATCCCGACCAAGACCGCGATCTGTGCCTTGCTGGGGATTCGCACCACGGCACTCAAGGGCGATGGTTTCACTGCCTACCTGCCCGACATGACAGCCCTGGCCAGAGCCATCGATCAAATCCAGGCTCAACCACCGGAGGCGTCGAGCCAATCCTGGCGCTTTCATCTGTCCGGGGAAGACATCGCCAGCCAGGTCCAGGCCGCCGGCGCCCAGGTGGTCAGCGATACGCCCCTGGACTACGCCTTCATTTCCCTGCGCGCCGCCTGAGCCGCGAGCAACGACGCGCCGGCGAACAGCCCTAGCCGCGCTTGTGCCAGAACTCCAGCGCCAGTTGCCGCAAGTCGCCTGCCAGCCCGGCCACGTCGCCCGAGTTAACGTGGCTCAACTGGCCGGCACTGACCGTGACCTCGCACGCATTGCGGATGCCGATGATGTTGCGGTTGATGTCTTCGCTGACCGCACTCTGCTCTTCCACCGCGGCGGCAATCTGCAAGCTCATCTCGGTGATCTGGTTGACCCGCTGGCTGATGCCGTCCAGGGCCACCGCGGCGCGCTGAGCCTGATCGACGCTGCTCTCCACGTGCTGGCTGCTGTGCTGCATGGCCTCCACCGCGTTGCGCGCGCCGTTCTGCAGGGTGCTGATCATGCGCTGGATTTCGTTGGTCGAATCCTGGGTGCGCTGGGCCAGCCCGCGCACCTCATCCGCCACCACCGCAAACCCTCGCCCTTGCTCCCCGGCCCGGGCCGCCTCGATCGCCGCATTCAAGGCCAGCAGGTTGGTCTGTTCGGCAATGCTGCGGATCACCTCCAGCACCCCGGAAATGTCGCTGCTGTGGCTTTCCAGTTGATGGATGACCTCGGTCGCCCGCTCCAGCTCACTGGCCAGGCGCAGCACCGCACTGCGGCTCTCGCCCACCAGCAGATGGCCCTCACGGGTTTCGCTTTCCGCCTGGTCCGCCGCCACCGAGGCCTGCTGGGCATGGGTGGCGACCTCGGCGACGCTGGCCGCCATCTGGTGAATGGCCGCCGCCACCTGATCGGTTTCCGCCTGCTGTTCCAGGGTGCTGTTGTGGCTGCTGTGCAAGTGCTCCACCAGTTCGGCGGCATGCCCCTCCAGGCGCTGGGACGCATCGCCGATGCGCCCCACCACCGCGCCCACCTGGGCTTCGAGCATCTGCAGGGCGAACTCGATGCGCCCGAACTCGTCGGCACGGCCGGTATAGATGCCCTGGCTCAAGGGGTTGTCACCGATCTGCCGGGCGCGCTCGGCCAATCGATCCAGTGGCCGGGTTTGCACGCCGACCGCCGTCAGGCTCAGGCACCACCCCATGGCCATCACGGCCCCCTGGACCATCCAGGATTCGGGCAGCAGCCACACTGAAACGCCGTAGCTGCCGATGAAGCCGGCGCTGATGGAGGTCCAGAGACGCAACCGCAGGCTGATCACCGGCAACAGGCTCCACCACGAGGGGCCGCCAGCGTTGAGCTGGGCATAGGCCCGCTCTGCCGCCTCGATCTGACGCACGCTGGGTTTGGTACGCACCGACTGGTATTCCACCGCCTGGCCATCGCGGGTCACGGGCGTGACATAGGCACTGACCCAATAGTGATCGCCGTTCTTGCAACGGTTCTTCACCATGCCCATCCACGAACGGCCGCGCTTGAGGGTGCGCCACATGTGGGCGAAGGCCGCGGAGGGCATGTCCGGGTGGCGCAACAGGTTATGCGGCGAGCCCAGCAACTCCTCACGGTTGTAGCCACTGATCCTGATGAAATCAGGGTTGGCGTAGGTGATCGCGCTAGTCAGATCAGTGGTCGAAAGGATATTCGCATCAGGGGCAAAGTCCACGTTTCGCCCAGTAACCGGAAGGTTGATCTTCATGGATAGCGCGCTCGTCTGTGTTGGGTGGAGTCGGCAGGGCTGCTGACTCTAAGCGCACTGATGCCACAAATACTGATCCAGCTCAGGTTTAAAGCAATTAGCCATCATTGCGATTAAAAAGCGCAAATCAGGGCTTTGTCTTCGATTGTCGGCGATATCAACGCTTGCCCATGGAGCGACGGGTACCGGGAGGCGCTGCGCCGGGGGTCTTGGTGTGGCCATTGCTGGCGCCGTTCTTGTACCAGGGCTGCTGGGCGTTCTTCGCCGGGGCGAATTCGGACGGCTTGAACGGAAACTTGAATGCCGGGATCGCGGCCTTGTCCTCGGTGACGGTCGACTCGACCGCAGGATCGACGCTCACGGCGTCATCCGCAGGGGGCTGTACAGGGGAAGTCATGAAAACTCCAGGGGGAAAAAGGAATCCGGGCCAAGGGACAGGCCACAGTGGACGGCAGTATACCCGTGTGCCAGCGATCTTTAACCTAGGTTGCCGGGGTGGGCCGGGGCTTTTCTGACAGCGCCGACAGCTGGCCGTCACCTTGCTGACCGGGTTGCCGGACTATAACTGTCCTCAGATCATGGCCATCTTTCCGACATCATTGCCCCCGGCGCTCTCATCCCATGCCCATTGCCAAGAAAACCGTCGTGACCGTAGCGCTACTCGTGGGCCTCAGTGCCGTGGCGCTGTGGCTCCTGAACAAACCGGCGACCGCCAAGCTGGCCGCCCCTACGGCAATTCCGGTGCGGGTAGTGGACGTGATCCGCCAGGACGTGCCGCGCTATGCCAGCGGCATTGGCTCGGTGCTGTCGCTGCACAGCGTGGTCATTCGTCCCCAGGTGGACGGCATCCTCACCAGGCTGCTGGTCAAGGAGGGACAACTGGTGAAGGCCGGCGACCTGCTGGCCACCCTCGATGACCGCTCGATCCGCGCCAGCCTGGATCAGGCCCGGGCCCAACTGGCGCAGAACCAGGCCCAGTTGCAGGTGGCGCAGATCAACCTCAAGCGCTACAAGCTGTTGTCGGTGGATGACGGTATCTCGAAGCAGACCTATGACCAGCAAGTGGCCCTGGTCAATCAGCTCAATGCTACGGCCCAGGGCAACCAGGCCGCCATTGACGCCGCCCAGGTGCAACTCTCCTACACCCAGATCCGCTCTCCCGTCACCGGTCGGGTAGGGATTCGCAGCGTGGATGAAGGCAACTTCCTGCGCATGAGCGATACCCAGGGCCTGTTCTCGGTGACCCAGATCGACCCCATCGCCGTGGAGTTCTCCCTGCCCCAGCAAATGCTGCCGACCTTGCAGCAACTGATTCATGCCCAGTCCCCCGCCGCGGTCAAGGCCTACCTGGGAGCCGACAGCAATAGCGCCGGGGCCTTGCTCGGCAACGGTCACCTGACCCTGATCGACAACCAGATCAACGCGGGCACCGGCACCATCCGCGCCAAGGCGGAGTTCGACAACGCCCAGCAGAAGCTCTGGCCCGGCCAACTGGTCACGGTGCAGATCCAGACGGCCCTGGACCAGGGTGCACTGACCGTGCCGCCGACGGTGGTCCAGCGCGGCCTGGACCAGCACTTCGTCTACCGGGTCAAGGACCAGCAAGTGGAAGCCGTGCCGGTGCAGGTGGTGTATCAGGACAGCGACCTGAGCATCATTGCCGGGGTCCAGGCCGGTGACGTGCTGGTCAGCGATGGCCAGTCGCGGCTCAAGCCCGGTTCCCAGGTCCAGGTACTCAGCGATCCGCCCCAGGTGGTCCAGGCCTCGGAGCCCAAGCCATGAAGGGGCGCGGCTCGGTATCCGCCTGGTGCGTCGACCATCCGGTCGCCACCGTCCTGCTGACCTTCGCCCTGGTGCTGCTGGGGCTGATTGCCTTTCCGCGCCTGCCGGTGGCACCGCTGCCGGAAGCCGAGTTTCCCACCATCCAGGTATCGGCGGCCCTGCCCGGCGCCAGCCCGGACACCATGGCCTCATCGGTAGCCACGCCCCTGGAAGTGCAGTTCAGCGCCATCCCCGGCATGACCCAGATGACCTCCAGCAGCGCTCTGGGTTCGTCGCTGCTGACCCTGCAGTTCACCCTGAACAAGAGCATCGATACCGCGGCCCAGGAAGTGCAGGCGGCGATCAATACCGCGGCCGGCAAGCTACCCAAGGACATGCCCACACTGCCCACCTGGAAGAAGGTCAACCCGGCGGACAGCCCGGTGCTGATCCTCAGCATCAGTTCGACGCAGATGCCCGGCACCGAGCTCAGCGACTACGCGGAAACCCTGTTGGCCCGGCAGATCAGCCAGATCGACGGGGTCGGCCAGATCAACATCACCGGCCAGCAGCGCCCGGCGATTCGGGTCCAGGCCTCGGCGGACAAGCTGGCGGCCATCGGCCTGACCCTGGCCGACATCCGCCTGGCGATCCAGCAGACCAGCCTCAACCTGGCCAAGGGTGCGCTGTACGGTGAATCGAGCATCTCCACCCTGTCCACCAACGACCAGCTGTTCCACCCCGAGGAATACGGCCAGTTGATCGTTTCCTACAAGGATGGGGCACCGGTGCACCTGCAGGACGTGGCGCGGGTGGTCAACGGCTCGGAAGATGCCTACGTCCAGGCCTGGTCCGGCGATCAACCCGGGGTCAACCTGGTGATCTCGCGCCAGCCCGGGGCCAACATCGTCGACACCGTGGATCGCATCCAGGCCGCCCTGCCGGGGCTTGAGGCGATGCTGCCGGCCTCGGTACAGGTCAACGTGCTGGTGGACCGCACCCAGACCATCCGCGCCTCGCTGCATGAGGTGGAAATCACCCTGCTGATCGCGGTGCTCCTGGTCGTGGCGGTGATGGCGCTGTTCCTGCGCCAGTGGTCGGCAACCCTGATCGTCTCTGCGGTGCTCGGCGTGTCACTGATTGCCAGCTTCGCCCTGATGTACGTCATGGGCTTCAGCCTGAACAACCTGACCCTGGTGGCCATCGTCATTGCCGTGGGCTTTGTGGTGGACGATGCCATCGTGGTGGTGGAGAACATCCACCGTCACCTGGAAGCCGGTGACGGCATGCGCGAGGCGGCAATCAAGGGCGCCGGCGAGATCGGCTTCACCGTGGTCTCCATCAGTTTCTCCCTGGTGGCGGCGTTCATTCCCCTATTGTTCATGGGCGGCGTGGTCGGCCGGCTGTTCAAGGAGTTCGCCCTGACCGCCACTTCCACCATCATGATTTCGGTGGTGGTCTCGCTGACCCTGGCCCCCACCCTGGCGGCCCTGTTCATGCGCGCCCCGGTGCACCCGGCCCATGCCAAGCCAGGCTTCGGCGAGCGCCTGCTGGCGGTCTACGAGCGCGGCCTGCGCAAGGCCCTGGCCCATCAGAAACTGATGCTGGGGATCTTCGGCCTGACCCTGAGCATGGCCATTGCCGGCTATGTTCTGATTCCCAAGGGCTTCTTCCCGGTGCAGGACACCGGCTTCGTCCTCGGCACCACCGAAGCCGCCGCGGACATTTCCTACCCGGACATGGTGAAAAAGCACCAGGCCCTGGCCGAGATCGTCGCCGCCGACCCGGCGGTACAGGCCTTCTCCCATTCCGTGGGGGTATCCGGGAGCAACCAGACCATCGCCAACGGACGCTTCTGGATCTCGCTGAAGGGTCGCGGCGACCGGGATGTCTCCGCCAGCGCCTTTATCGACCGCATCCGCCCGCAGCTGATGAAGGTGCCCGGCATCGTCCTCTACCTGCGGGCCGGCCAGGACATCAACCTCAGCTCCGGCCCGAGTCGCGCCCAGTACCAGTACGTGCTCAAAAGCAACGACGGCCCGACCCTGAGCACCTGGACCCAGCGCCTGACTGAGAAGCTGCGCAGCAACCCGGCCTTCCGCGACATCTCCAACGACCTGCAACTGGGCGGCAGCATCACCCACATCAACATCGACCGGGTCGCCGCCGCCCGCTTCGGCCTCACCGCCAGCGATGTCGACGAGGCGCTGTACGATGCCTTCGGCCAGCGCCAGATCAACGAGTTCCAGACCGAGATCAACCAGTACAACGTGATCCTCGAACTCGACACCCAGCAACGCGGCAAGGCCGAAAGCCTCAACTACTTCTACCTGCGCTCGCCGCTGACCGGGGAGATGGTGCCGCTGTCGGCCCTGGCGCGCTTCGATGCCCCCACCATCGGCCCGCTGTCGATCGCCCACGACGGCATGTTCCCGGCCGCCAACCTGTCGTTCAACCTGGCCCCCGGCGTGGCCCTGGGTGACGCGGTGGTCCTGCTCAACCAGGCCAAGGCCGAGATCGGCATGCCGGCGGCCATCAGCGGCAACTTCCAGGGCGCGGCCCAGGCCTTCCAGAGTTCCCTGGCCAGCCAGCCATACCTGATCCTCGCGGCGCTGGTGGCGGTCTACATCATCCTCGGGGTGCTGTACGAAAGCTTCGTGCACCCGCTGACCATCATCTCCACCCTGCCCTCGGCCGGTCTCGGTGCCCTGTTGATGCTCTGGCTCTGTGGCCAGGACTTTTCGATCATGGCGCTGATCGGCCTGGTGCTGTTGATCGGCATCGTCAAGAAGAACGGCATCCTGATGATCGACTTCGCCCTGGAAGCCCAACGCAATGGGGGCCTGGCGCCGGAAGAGGCGATCTACCAGGCCTGCATCACTCGGTTCCGGCCAATCATCATGACCACCCTCGCCGCCCTGCTCGGCGCCCTGCCGCTGATGCTCGGCTACGGTGCCGGCGCCGAACTGCGCCAGCCCCTGGGCATCGCCGTGGTCGGCGGCCTACTGGTGAGCCAGGCGCTGACGCTGTTCACCACACCGGTCATATACTTGTGGCTTGAGCGGCTGTTCCACCGGCCCCAGCCGGCGCTGTCGCCGGCCACCAATACCTGAGGCGGGTCATGCGCGTTCTGATAATCGAAGATGAAGAAAAAACCGCGGACTACCTGCACCGCGGCCTGACTGAACAGGGCTACACCGTGGACCTGGCCCGGGATGGCGTCGAGGGCCTGCATCTGGCCCTGGAAGGCGACTATGCGGTGATAGTGCTGGACGTGATGCTCCCCGGCCTGGACGGTTTTGGCGTGCTGCGGGCGCTACGGGCGCGCAAACAGACCCCGGTGATCATGCTCACCGCCAGGGAGCGCGTGGAGGATCGGATCAAGGGCCTGCGCGACGGCGCCGACGATTACCTGGGCAAGCCGTTTTCCTTCCTTGAGCTGGTGGCTCGCCTGCAGGCCCTGACCCGTCGCAGCGGCGGCCACGAGCCGGTGCAGATCAGCATCGCCGACCTGTGGATCGACCTCATCAGCCGCAAGGCCAGCCGCTCCGGCACCCGCCTGGACCTGACCGCCAAGGAGTTTTCCCTGCTCAGTGTACTGGCCCGACGCCAGGGCGAGATCCTGTCCAAGACCTCGATTGCCGAGATGGTCTGGGACATCAATTTCGACAGCGACGCCAATGTCGTCGAGGTGGCGATCAAGCGCCTGCGGGCCAAGCTCGACGGCCCCTTCGAGCAGAAGCTGCTGCACACCATTCGTGGCATGGGCTATGTGCTGGAGAACCGCAGTGCGCAGTAATTCCATTGCCCTGCGCCTGAGTGGGCTGTTCACCCTGGTGGCGCTGCTGATCTTCCTGCTGATCGGCGGTGCGCTCTATCAGCAGGTGGACAAGGGCCTGGGCCTGTTGCCCGAAGCCGAGCTGGATGCGCGCTACAGCGTGCTGGAATCGGCCCTGACCCGCTACGGCAATCCCGAGCACTGGGGCAAGATCACCAGCAAGCTCAAACTGCTGAGCGAGGAAGACAAGCGCATCCGTTTCTGGGCGGTGAGTGGCGACGAGGCCTATGAATACGGTAATCCTGATCCACAGATCCGTGCATTCGCCCAAGGCCCGCTGGGCATGCGCGACCTGAACCTGGCCGATCATCCCTACCCGCTGAAGGTGCTGGTCAGCCAGTTGCCGGCCAAGGAGCAGCGTCCGGCCCTGCGCTTTCTGATCGCCATCGATACCGACACCTTCCACCAGACCCAGCACCAATTGCTCATGGCCCTGATCGGCCTGGCCATCGTCGGCGTGCTGCTGGCCTCGGCCCTGGGCTACTGGGTCGCGCGGATCGGCCTCAAGCCGCTGATCAAGCTGTCCCAGGAAGCCCAGCGCCTGGCTCCGCCGCGTCTCTCCGGCCGCCTGCAACTCTCGCCCTTGCCGCCGGAGCTGAGCCAGTTCGTCAATTCCTTCAACTCCACCCTGGAACGGGTCGAGCATGCCTACTCACGCCTGGAGTCGTTCAACGCCGATGTCGCCCATGAACTGCGCTCGCCCCTGACCAACCTGATCGGCCAGACCCAGGTGGCCCTGACCCGGGGCCGTTCGGCAGAGCACTACTTCGAGGTACTGCAATCCAATCTCGAAGAACTGGAACGGCTGCGCTCGATCGTCAACGACATGCTGTTCCTGGCCAGCGCCGACCAGGGCAGCAAGGCCACCAAGCTCACCAGCACCTCCCTGGCCACGGAAGTGGCCACCACCCTGGACTACCTGGACTTCATTCTCGAAGACGCCCAGGTCAGGGTCGAGGTCCAGGGCGATGCCCAGGTGCGGATCGAGATCGCCCACCTGCGCCGGGCGCTGATCAATCTGCTGAGCAACGCGGTACAGCACACCGCGGCCGGTGAAGTGATCCAGGTACGGATCGAGGTGCAGGAACAGCAGGTGGCGATCGCCGTCAGCAACCCGGGACAAGGCATCGCCAGCGAACACCTGCCCAGGTTGTTCGAACGCTTCTACCGGGTCGATGCCTCACGCAGCAACAGCGGCGCCAACCATGGCCTGGGGTTGGCCATCGTCAAGGCCATCGCCCTGATGCACGGTGGCGACGTGTTCGTGCGCAGCGACCAGGGCATCAACACCTTCGGCCTGTACCTGCCTCGCTGACTCGGGATTCTCGGATTCGGTAGGAGCCGGCTTGCCGGCGCAAGCGCCAACACATCCGGCGCAAGACGATATGACGCGTTCGCTGGCAAGCCAGCGCCTGCAAGACGGCGCCCACTATTGTTTTTTTTGTAACAGTCCTTATCCTGTTCGGCTCTTTTTCCGGACTCGTCGTGGTTATATTTTTGTCGCACCGAATTGAACTTGCTCTGCAAGAAGGTCTTCAGAAATGTCCAACAGTATGGGTATTGCCAGCGCGTTTGTTTTGTCTTCCCTGTTCGTGGCGCCTCTCGCCATGGCCGAAGAGTCCCAGGCTTTCGTGGCGCAGAATGCCGCCCGAGCCGCCGCCTTCGAACAAGCGCAGATCGCCCAGGCCGCCCAGCAGCAAGACAGTCAGCAAGCCCAGAAGATCACTGCCGAGCACAGCAAGAGCGACGCTCAGAAAGACAGTTGATCCGCGCCACCGACTCGTTTCCCTCGACAACTTCTCTGCGTTCAACCCGGGAGTAAGTTGTCTTAAAGCCGCTGACTTCAGCGGCTTTTTTTTGCCGTGGAGAAACCCTCGGCAAATTCGTCATGTACAGAATAAGAAACAACCGAATTCACAATAAAAAACCATGTTCACTCACCAAAGGAGCTACACGTTGTTCAGGACCACGCTGAAAATCAGCCCGCTATTCATTGCAATCGCTGCAACTATTCCGGCCTTGGGCCAGGCCGCTGAAGAACCCAATGACGAGGGCTTCGTCGCCGGTTCGAGCCTCAAGCTCACTGCCCGCAACTACTACATGAATCGCAACCGGCATCAGCAAACCAACGACAATATCGAGTGGGGCCAAGGTTTCCTCGGGGTCTTCGAGTCCGGCTACACCCAGGGCACCGTAGGCTTCGGCCTGGATGCCAACGCCATGCTCGGCCTCAAGCTGGACGGCGGAGGCGGCACCAGCAAATCGAGCATCCTGCCCGTCAGTGATGATGGCCAGCACAAGGCGCCCGGCTCGTTCTCCACTACCGGTGCCACCTTGAAGATGCGAGCCTTCGATACCGAGCTCAAGGCCGGCGATCTGTTTCTCAACAACCCAGTGATCGCCGGGGGCATGAGCCGCATGCTGCCCCAGACTTTTCGTGGCGTGAGCCTGACCAACCACAGCTTCGATGGCTGGTTGATCGAAGGCGGCCAGGCCAGTTTCACCAAGCTCTACAACCAGAGCGGCCACAAGCGCATCGGCACCTCCTACGGCAACCTGCCAAAAGGTGATGAAAGCCTGCACCTGAATTGGGCCGGGGTGGCCTGGAGCAGCGTCCCGGGGCTGACCAGCAGCCTTTATGCCTCCGAGCTCAAGGACATCTGGAATCAGTATTACTACGACCTGGACTACACCTACGCGGTCAACGACCTGGTCAGCCTCAATCCGGGCCTGCACTTCTATCACACCCAGGACACCGGCCAGGCCCTGCTGGGCAACATCGACAACAACACCTACAGCCTGCACTTCACGGTCGGCGTTGGCAGCCATAGCGTCACCGCGGCCTACCAGCGGGTCAACGGCAACACGCCGTTCGACTACATTGCCCAGGGCGACAGCATCTACCTCGACAACTCCCAGCAATACTCGGACTTCAACGGTCCCAACGAGCGCTCGTGGAAGCTCAAGTACGCCTACGATTTCGCCGGAGTCGGCCTGCCGGGCCTGACCTCGGCGCTGTCCTATTCTCGCGGCGAACTGGACCTGACCAAGGTCGACCCGGCCAGCCGTGGCTACTCCAGCTGGTACAGCGCCGACGGCAAGCACGCCAAGCACTGGGAACGCGACCTGGACCTCAAGTACGTGGTGCAGGGCGGCAAGGCCAAGGACCTGTCGGTCCGCCTGCAGTGGGCCACCAACCGCGGCGGCAACGGCTACGGTGCGGTGGACAACGACACCGATGAATACCGAGTGATCGTCGACTACCCGATCAACGTTTTCTAAACCGATATAAGCAAAAGGCCAGCATGTTTCGCTGGCCTTTTTTTGGCCCCGGATTTATACAGGCTCGAAGGCGTGACCGATTCCTGCAGCCCGCGTCCATAAGAAGAAACTGAAATCTCTCCGTAGCAGAAGCCGGAATCATGAGCCTGAGCAGTGCGCCCCCCCTCCCGACAAACTCCGAACGCCTGTTGATCCTGGCCAGTTCACTGATAGTCGCGGCCATTCTCAGCATCGTCGCCTACCTGCTGATCCGCGAGCACGCTGCTGCCGAGCAGGCGGCCACCCGTGCCGCAAGCAATATCGTGCAACTGATCGACTCCGACGTGTTGCGCAATGTCGAGCTCTACGACCTGTCCCTCAAAGGCCTGATCAGTGCCGCACAACGCACCGACCTGCGCCAGGTGCCTGCGCCGATCCGCCACCTGGCACTCTTTGATCGCGCCACCGCGGCCCCCTTTAAGGGCAACATCCTGTTGCTGGACCCCCATGGCGACGTGATCGCCGACTCCGCCTCGGTACAACCACGCACCGACAATTTCGCTGACCGCGAATATTTTCAGTCCCATGTCGACAACCCGGACCCCGGGATGCTGATCAGCCGCCCGTTCCGGGCCCGCAATGCCGAGCAGGACTGGCGCATCAGCTTCAGCCGCAGGCTCAGCGACGCCGATGGCCGCTTCCTCGGAGTGGCCGAAGCCGCCCTGCGCCTGGATTATTTCAACGAATTGTTCAAGGGCCTGGATATCGGCCACAACGGCTCGATCAACCTGGTGAGCCGCGACGGTATCCTGCTGGCGCAACAACCGCCCCTGGCCGACAACCTGATCGGCAGGGATTTCAGCCAGCGTCCCAACTTCGTGCGTATCCTGCGCGAAGGCAACGGCAGTTTCAGCGGCATCTCCAGCGTCGACCAGCAACAAAGGCTGTACACCTTTTCCCAGGTCGGCGACCTGCCCTTGATCGTGATCGTTGCCTTATCCACCGACGAGGTCTTCGGCTCCTGGCAACGTACTGCGTTGCTGATCAGCAGCGCCACGGGGCTGCTGTGCATCGCCCTCCTCTGGATGACCTGGCTGCTGTGCCGCGAACTGCGACGCCGTCACAGCGCCGAGCAGGAGCTGGCGCGCCTGGCAGCCGTCGACGCCCTCACTGGCCTGGCCAATCGTCGCACCCTGGATCAGGCCCTGAACAGTGAATGGGCACGGGCCCAGCGCACACTGCTGCCACTGTCGCTGCTGATGATCGATGTCGACCACTTCAAGAATTTCAACGACCGCTTCGGCCACCCCCTGGGTGACCAGGCCTTACGTGCAGTGGCGCAGAATATTGCCGCCTGCGCCGGGCGCCCCACGGATATCACCGCTCGCTACGGTGGCGAAGAGTTCGCCGTGGTGCTTCCCGGCACCGACAGCGCCGGCGCCTCGATGCTTGCCGAGAAGATCCGCGCCAGCATCGAAGCCTTGCCGGCCGTCAGCGAACAGGCCACGCCCCTGACCGTCAGCATCGGCATCAATACCTGGTCAGGCAACCCTGAGACCTGCCTCGAAGATTGGCTCGGCAGTGCCGACAAGGCTCTGTACCTGGCCAAGTCCAGTGGTCGCAATCGGGTGGTTTCCAATATGTCCCAGGGCCGCTGCAAGCACGGCGCTTGAGTATCCAGGCATAAAAAAAGGCCATCCGGGGGGATGGCCTTCAAAAACAAAAGGAAAGAGAGAGTGACTTACACGGCCGCAACCGGACGCATGTAAGAGATCGGTGCAGTGCTGGCATCTTCGAAGGTCACGACTTCCCAGGCATCTTTCTGCTCAATCAACTTGCGCAGTAGCTGGTTGTTCAGTGCATGGCCCGACTTGAAGCCTTTGAACTCGCCTATCAGGCTGTTGCCCAGCAGGTAGAGGTCGCCAATTGCATCCAGGATCTTGTGCTTGACGAATTCGTCTTCGTAGCGAAGACCGTCTTCGTTCAGTACGCCATCCGAATCGACCACAATTGCGTTTTCCACGCTGCCGCCGAGTGCGAGGTTGTGCTTGCGCAGGTACTCGATATCACTCATGAAACCAAAGGTACGGGCGCGGCTGACTTCTTTAACGAACGAAGTACTGGAGAAGTCCACGCTTGCACTCTGGGTGCGGTCACGGAAAACCGGGTGATCGAAATCGATCTCGAAGCTCACTTTAAAACCATCGAAAGGCACGAAAGTGGCGCGCTTGTCGCCGTCTTCCACGGTCACTTCACGAAGGATGCGGATGAACTTTTTAGCTGCGTCCTGTTCTTCGAGGCCAGCAGATTGAATCAGGAATACGAAGGGTCCGGCGCTACCATCCATGATCGGGACTTCAGACGCGGAGAGCTCGACGTAGGCGTTATCGATGCCCAGGCCAGCCATGGCCGAGAGCAAGTGCTCCACCGTGTCTACTTTGACGTCACCGTTGACCAAGGTGGTCGACATCGTGGTTTCGCCAACATTTTCCGCGCGAGCAGGAATCTGCACCACAGGGTCCAGGTCGGCACGACAAAACACAATGCCGGTGTCGACAGGCGCAGGCTTGAGGGTCAGGTATACCTTCTCCCCGGAATGCAGGCCTACACCTGTGGCACGGATAATATTCTTCAGGGTGCGTTGTTTAATCATGGCTTGGGCCGCTTCAGCGCAAATTGCGAACTGGTATCAACAAAGGCTGGCGATAATAGCAGACCATGCCTTTGCTGAACACCAATCACCCTAATACCCCTGATACATTCCATCAATCGGCCTGACGACGCAGGAATGCCGGGATGTCCAGGTAGTCCAGATCATCTTGCGGATTCAGCTTCGCCGCGGTCGCCGCGTTCGACTGTGCCTGATTGCGCATCACGGTCGGACGATCCAGGTCACGGTAGTTCACCGACGGCAGTTCCTGACGAGCAGCAACTGGCGCTTGCGACTGCGCGGACATGGAGGTCTGAACGGTGTTGTCGATGACCTTCACAGGCTTCTCGATCTTCGCGCCCAGGCCGGTGGCCACTACGGTGACATGCAGCTCGTCACGCATGTCCGGATCGATAACGGTACCGACCTTGACCATCGCGTGTTCCGAAGCGAAGGCCTCGATGATGCTACCCACGTCGGAGTACTCGCCCAGGGACAGGTCGGGACCCGCGGTGATGTTCACCAGGATGCCGCGCGCGCCTTCCAGGTTCACGTCTTCCAGCAACGGGTTGCGGATCGCCGCTTCAGTGGCTTCACGTGCACGGTTCGGACCGCTGGCGCAGCCAGTGCCCATCATCGCCATGCCCATTTCGCTCATCACGGTACGCACGTCGGCGAAGTCGACGTTGATCATGCCCGGACGCTTGATGATGTCGGAGATACCGCGAACGGCGCCAGCCAACACGTCGTCGGCCTTGGCGAAAGCCGACAGCAGGCTGGCGTCCTTACCGAGGATGGTCAGCAGCTTTTCGTTGGGAATGGTGATCAACGAATCGACGCTTTCGCTCAGCGCGCGGATGCCTTCATCGGCGATCTGCATGCGCTTGCGGCCTTCGAACGGGAACGGACGAGTCACCACCGCAACGGTGAGGATCCCCATTTCCTTGGCGACTTCAGCAATGATCGGCGCCGCACCGGTACCGGTACCGCCACCCATGCCAGTGGTGATGAACACCATGTTGGTGCCCGCCAGGACCTCGGCGATCCGCTCGCGGTCTTCCAGTGCGGCCTGACGACCGACTTCAGGATTGGCACCCGCGCCCAGGCCCTTGGTCACACCCGTCCCCAGTTGCAGGATGGTTTTGGCACCAATGCTTTTCAGCGCTTGAGCGTCAGTGTTGGCGCAGATGAACTCGACGCCTTCAATGTTGCTCTTGACCATGTGATTGACTGCGTTGCCGCCGCCACCGCCAACACCGATAACCTTGATTACCGGACTCTGCGGGATGTTGTCTACGAGTTCGAACATTTTCCCTCTCCTTTCATTTCTCTAGTTTTTCGCCTACTGCCTACTGCTTGAAACGTGTTGCTTGAAACTGATTCTTAGAAGTTGCCCTGCACCCAGCTCTTGATGCGATCGAGCAGCGCCGCCTTGGGCTCGTCGCTGCTGTAGCTGTCGCGGCTGCCGATGCCGGAGAAGGAGATGCCGTCGGATTGCTTCTGCAACCCGTACAGCAGCAAGCCGACGCCGGTGGAATAGATCGGGTTGCGCACCACGTCGGACAGGCCCCTGACACTGTGGGGTACGCCCAGGCGAACCGGCATGTGGAAAATTTCCTCTGCCAGTTCCACTGCGCCTTCCATCTTCGCGGTGCCGCCAGTGAGCACGATGCCGGCCGGGATCAGGTCTTCGTAGCCACTGCGACGCAACTCGGCCTGGATCAGGGTGAACAGTTCGTCATAGCGCGGCTCGACCACTTCGGCCAGGGCCTGGCGCGACAGCTCGCGCGGTGGACGGTCGCCGACACTCGGCACCTTGATGGTTTCGCCGGCACCGGCCAGCTTGGCCAGGGCGCAGGCGTAGCGGATCTTGATTTCCTCGGCGTACTGGGTCGGAGTGCGCAGGGCCATGGCAATGTCGTTGGTCACCTGGTCGCCGGCAATCGGGATCACCGCGGTGTGACGGATCGCGCCTTCGGTGAAGATCGCCATGTCGGTGGTACCGCCACCGATATCCACCAGGCACACGCCCAGCTCTTTCTCGTCGTCGGTGAGTACCGAATAGGCCGAGGCCAGTTGCTCGAGAATGATGTCGTCGATTTCCAGGCCGCAGCGACGCACGCACTTCTCGATGTTCTGGGCCGCGTTCACCGCACAGGTCACCACGTGCACCTTGGCTTCCAGACGTACGCCAGACATGCCCAGGGGTTCGCGCACGCCTTCCTGGTTGTCGATCACGTAGTCCTGCGGCAGGGTGTGCAGAACCCGCTGGTCCGCCGGGATCGCCACGGCCTGGGCCGCATCGAGAACCCGCTCCAGGTCCGCCGAGCTGACTTCACGATCACGGATCGCCACGATGCCGTGGGAGTTCAGGCTGCGAATGTGATTGCCCGCCACACCGACGAAGGCCGAGTGGATACGGCAGCCCGCCATCAGTTGTGCTTCTTCTACCGCGCGCTGGATCGACTGCACGGTGGACTCGATATTCACCACCACGCCCTTCTTCAGGCCGCGGGAAGGATGGGTACCAATACCGACGATTTCCAGCGAGCCATCGGCCGCGACTTCGCCCACCAGCGCCACCACCTTGGAGGTGCCGATATCCAGGCCGACGATCATTTTGCCGCTTTGCACATTTGCCATGGTCCTGCCTCTTCTTAATTCTTCGCGACGGCAGGTTGCGCCGTCGTGGGTGCCGCTGGATCGCGCCAGCCGACGGCCAGGCCGTTGGCGTAGCGCAGATCGATGCGCGCGATGTTCGTAATCTGTTCTTTCAGCGTTTTTTCATAAATGGCAATGAAGCGGCGCATCTTTTCCACCAGATGATCGCGTCCCAGCAGCAACTCGATACCCGGGCCGGCACTGCCGGCACCGGTGGTCAGGAACCAGCTGCCGCGCTCGCGCAGCTCCAGACGGGCAATCGAGAAGCCCAGGGGCCGCAGCATCTGGCTCAACACCTGATACTGCTGCATCACTTGCTGCTGGGCCCGCTGAGGCCCGAACAACTGCGGCAAGTGTTCATAGTTCGCCAGTTCACGCGGGGTGAAGGCCTGTCCCTGGTTGTTCAACAGTGCCTCGTCGCCCCAACGGGCCACCGGCAGCTGTTCTTCCAGGCGAATCACCACCTGGTCCGGCCACACCCGACGCACTTCGGCGTGGGCGATCCATGGCATCTGCTCAAGCTCCGTGCGCATGCTCGCCAGGTCGATGGTGAAGAAGCTCGCCGCGACGTAAGGCGCGATCCGCTGCTGCACCGCCTGCTGGCTGATGTAGCTCAAGTCGCCCTGTACGGCGATCTTGGTAATCGGACGGTCGGCATAGGGCAACAGGCGTTGGGCACCTTCATAGGTACCAAAGCCCAATGCCACCAGCAGCACCGGCCAGAACAGGCTTTTCAGAAAGCCGAAGTTGGCTTTCGGCAGGCGCACCGACATCGGCTCTTTGGCCACCATCCGGCTGGCACCCCGCGGCACCGGCTTGCGGCCGGGTGCAGGTGGCTGATGACGAAGCGACGCGCCTTGCATGGACTTAACCTCTCGCCTCAAGACTGGCTGCCAGGATGGCCACGACCAACTGCTGGAAATCCAGGCCCGCCGCACGGGCGGCCATCGGCACCAGACTGTGGTCGGTCATCCCCGGAGCGGTATTCACTTCCAGGAACCAGAACTGCCCTTGAGCGTCCTGCATCACATCGGCACGTGCCCAACCGGCGATACCGAGTGCCTCACAGGCTTTCGCCGTGAGGTCCATGAGTTCCTGTTCCTTGGCGCTGTCGAGCCCGCACGGAATCCGGTACTGGGTATCGGAAGCCAGGTACTTGGCGTCGTAGTCGTAAAATGTGTGGGGGGTACCCAGGGCGATCGGTGGCAACACCTGATCGCGCAGGGTCGCGATGGTGAACTCAGGACCCTGGATCCATTGCTCGACCAACACTTGCGAATCGTAGGTACTGGCCGCCTTCCACGCGTCGATCAATTCGGAGGCGGAAGTCACTTTGGCCATACCGATACTGGAGCCTTCATGAGCCGGTTTGACGATCAAAGGCAGGCCCAGTTCCGCCACCGCGGAAATACAGTCGGCTTCGCTGGTCAATACGGCGTGGCGCGGCGTCGGAATGCCCAGGCTGTGCCAGACCTGCTTGGTGCGCAGCTTGTCCATGGCCAGGGCTGAGGCGAGTATGCCGCTGCCGGTGTAGGGAATGCCCAGGCACTCCAACAGACCTTGCATGCTGCCGTCTTCACCACCACGGCCGTGGAGAATGATGAAGGCGCGATCGATCTTCTCGTTCAGCAGGCGCTGCAGGAAGTCATCACCGACGTCGATGCCGAACGCATCCACTCCCGCACTCAGCAGCGCATCGAGCACCGCATTGCCGGATTTGAGGGACACCTCGCGCTCGGCGCTCTTGCCGCCGAACAGCACGGCGACACGCCCGAAATCCTGCGGTGCGATCGTCGAGATCAGGTTGGCGTAGGCCGCAGTCATTTGGCTTTCCCCTGGCCGGCCGCTACAGCGCCGGCAAACAATGGACTGCTCAACAGTTTCGGGGCCAGGCCGCCGATATCACCAGCGCCCTGGCACAGCAGAATGTCGCCCGCGCGCAGCAGTGGCTTGACCAGGGGCGCGAGATCGACCCCACGTTCGATGTAGATCGGATCCAGTTGGCCACGCTGCCGAATGCTGTGGCACAGCTGGCGGCTGTCGGCACCGGGAATCGGCTCTTCGCCGGCCGGGTAGACCTCCATCAACAGCAGTACGTTGGCATCGGCCAGCACTTGCACGAAGTCGTCGTACAGGTCCCGGGTGCGACTGAACCGGTGCGGCTGGTAGACCATTACCAGGCGACGCTCCGGCCAGCCACCACGGACAGCCTTGATCACCGCGGCGACCTCGGTCGGGTGGTGCCCGTAGTCGTCCACCAGCATCACGTTGCCGCCTTCCACCGGCAGTTCGCCGTAGACCTGGAAGCGCCGGCCCACGCCCTGGAAGCCCGACAGCCCCTGGACGATGGCTTCATCGCTGATGCCCTCGTCGGTGGCGATGCAGATGGTCGCCAGGGAATTGAGCACGTTGTGGTTGCCCGGCATGTTCACCGACACGTCCAGCGGCTCGCGGTCGCGACGCAGCACGGTGAAGAAGGTCTGCATGCCTTGCTGGCGAACATTGATCGCGCGCACGTCGGCTTCTTCGCTGAAGCCATAGGTCACGGTCGGACGCTTGACCTGGGGCAGGATCTCACGCACCACCGGGTCGTCCAGGCACATTACCGCCAGCCCGTAGAACGGCAGGTTGTGCAGGAAGTCGACGAAGGTCTTCTTCAGCTTGTTGAAGTCACCGTCGTAGGTCGCCATGTGGTCGGCGTCGATGTTGGTGACCACGGCCACCAGCGGCTGCAGGTGCAGGAAGCTGGCATCGCTTTCATCGGCTTCGGCGATCAGGTAGCGGCTGGTACCCAGCTGGGCATTGGTGCCCGCTGCATTCAGCCGGCCACCGATGACGAAGGTCGGGTCCAGGCCGCCAGCGGCGAATACCGAAGCCAGCAGGCTGGTGGTGGTGGTCTTGCCATGGGTACCGGCCACGGCCACGCCGTGGCGGTAGCGCATCAGTTCGGCGAGCATCTCCGCCCGCGGCACCACCGGAATACGCCGCTCCAGTGCGGTGGCGACTTCCGGGTTGGAGGTATTCACGGCGCTGGACACCACCAGCACATCGGCATTGGCGGCATTCTCGGCACGGTGACCGATGAAGATCTGCGCACCAAAAGACTCCAGGCGCTCGGTGACTGGCGACGCCTTGAGGTCGGAGCCGGACACCTGATACCCCAGGTTCAGCAGCACCTCGGCAATCCCGCACATGCCCACGCCGCCGATGCCGACGAAGTGGATACGACGGATACGGCGCATTTCCGGTTGCGGCATGGCTTTCTGATTCTCAACCATGGGCCACCTCCAGGCAGATATCCACCACGTTGCGGGTGGCGTCGGGCTTGGCGAGACGGCGCGCGGCCTGGGCCATGTTGTCGAGTCGTTCTGGTTGCATCAAAACCTCTGTCAGGCGAGCGGCAAGGTCCGCTGCACCAGTCGTTCTTTGCGGCATCAGGAAGGCGGCGCCTTCACGAGCCAAATAGTCGGCATTGCGGGTCTGGTGATCGTCGATCGCATGGGGCAGCGGCACCAGCATCGAGGGCAGACCGGCGGCAGCCAGTTCACTGACGGTCAACGCACCTGCGCGACAGACCACCAGGTCGGCCCAGCCATAGGCTTGGGCCATGTCTTTGATAAAGGGCTGCACCTGCGCCTCGACGCCGGCGGCGCGATAACGCTCTGCAGTGACTTCATCGTGGTTTTTACCGGCCTGATGGAACACCTCCGGACGCAGCTCGGGGGCGACCTGTGCCAGGGCTTCCGGCAGTAGCTTGTTCAGCGGCTCTGCCCCCAGGCTTCCACCCAGGATCAGTAAACGTGCCTTGCGTCCGGCCAGGGCCTCGCGCGGTGTTTCGAGGAACAGTTCGGTGCGTACCGGATTGCCCGTGGTGCGGCGGCTGTCGGACGCCCCGAAAGTGTCCGGGAAAGCTTCGCAGACTCGGGCGGCCAACGGCACCAGCAGCCGATTGGCGGTACCGGCCACGGCGTTCTGCTCGTGAACGATGACCGGCACTCCGGACAATTTGGCAGCGACCCCACCAGGACCGGTCACATAACCGCCAAAACCCAGCACACAGACCGGCTTCAACTGGCGAATGATCCGCCGGGCCTGGAGCACGGCCTTGACCAGCACGAACGGCGCCTTGAGCAGGGACAGCTTGCCCTTGCCCCGCAGCCCGGTGACGTTGATCAGGTGCAAGGGCAGTCCGGCCGCGGGAACCAGGTCGTTCTCGATCCCCCGGGGCGTACCCAGCCAATGCACGCTGTAGCCGCGAGCCTGGAACTCACGGGCACAGGCCAGCGCCGGGAACACATGGCCACCGGTGCCGCCCGCCATGATCAGCACGTTAGCGCCCATGGGTCGGCTCCTCGGCAAAGTCACTTTCACTGAACTCCATCTCTTCACTGCCCAGGTGGGTCCTGCTCTCCCACTCGATGCGCAGCAACAACCCGAGACAGGCGCAGCAGATCACCAGCGAGCTGCCGCCATAACTGAGGAAGGGCAAGGTCAGGCCCTTGGTCGGCAGCAGGCCGACGTTCACCCCGATATTGATCAGGAACTGGCCGATCCACAGGAACGACAGCCCGTAAGCGACATAGGCGGCGAAGAATTGCTTGGCCTTCTCGGCCCAGAGGCCGATGTACATGCCACGGATACAGACGAAGACGAACAGGGCCAGGGTCAACAGAGAACCCACGGCGCCCAGCTCCTCGGCCAGTACCGAGAACACGAAGTCGGTATGGGCTTCAGGCAGGTAGAACTGTTTCTGCACGCTGTTGCCCAGGCCAACGCCCAACCATTCCCCGCGACCAAAGGCGATCAACGCCTGGGACAGCTGGTAACCGGCACCGAACTGGTCTGCCCAGGGATCGGCGAAGTTGGTCAGGCGCGCCATTCGATAGGGCTGCATCTGGATCAGCAACACCACCGCCGCCACTGCCAGGACCACCATCAGGGAGAAACGGAACAGCCCGACCCCGCCCAGGAACAGCATCGCCGCAGCGGCCCCCATCATCACCACGGTGGCGCCAAAGTCCGGCTCCATCAGCAGCAGGCCGGCCATGGGCAGCAGCACGATGAACGGCTTGAAGAAACCCATCCAGCTTTCACGCACTTCTTTCTGGCGCCGCACCAGGTAGCCGGCGAGGTAGATCACCACGAATACCTTGGCGATCTCGGAAGGCTGGACGTTGAAGAAACTGAAACCGATCCAGCGCATCGAGCCGTTCACTTCACGGCCGATGCCCGGGATGATCACCATCACCAGCAAACCGAATGCCCCGATCAGCAGCAACCAGCCCAGGCGTTGCCAGGTGGCGATCGGAATCATCATGGTGACAATGCAGGCCCCCAGGCCCAGCAGGATGTAGATCAGGTGGCGAATCATGTAGTACAGGGCGCTGCCCGACTGCGCCGCCGCCACCTCGGTGGAAGCCGATGCAATCATCACCAGCCCCAGGCCGAGCAGGGTCAGGCACCCGGCGAGCATCGGAAAATCGAGGTCGATCCCGCGCCCGGTGATGATCGGCGAAGGGTAAGGCTTGATGATATTTCTCAGGTTCATGCCAATTCCTCCACGACGCGGACGAACTGGTGACCACGGTCTTCGTAATTCTTGAACATGTCGAAACTGGCACAGGCGGGCGACAGCAGCACCACATCGCCTGGCTGGGCCGCAGCGCGGCATTGCTCCACGGCCTCGACCAGCGAACCGACGCGAATCAGCGGTGCGGCGTTGCCAATGGCCTCACCGATCTTGTCGGAGTCGCGGCCCATCAGGATCACCGCGCGGCAGTTGGCAGCCACCGGGTCGCGCAGGTCCTTGAAGTCGGCGCCCTTGCCGTCGCCGCCGGCAATCAGCACGATCTTGCCGTCGATGTCAGCGCCCAGGCCTTCGATGGCCGCCAGGGCGGCACCGACATTGGTGGCCTTGGAATCGTTGTAGTAACCCACGCCATCCAGGTCGCGTACCCATTGGCAGCGGTGCTCGAGACCGGAGAACGTGCGCAGGGCCGAAAGCATGGCGTCGAACGGCAACCCGACCGCATGCCCCAGGGCCAGTGCCGCCAGGGCATTGGACTGGTTATGGGCGCCCCGCACCTTCAGCTCGCGCACCGGCATCAGATTCTGAAATTCGAAGGCCAGGTATTTTTCGCCGTCTTCTTCACGCAGGCCGAAAGCCTTGAAGTCGGGCTTGCTCAGACCGAAGGTCCAGCACGGCAGGCCTTCGCCGATCAGCGGCCGGGTCAGGGCATCCTGGCGGTTGAACACCACCTGCCGGGCGCCACGGAAGATCCGGTGCTTGGCCAGGTGATAGGCCGGCAGGCCGCTGTAGCGGTCCATGTGGTCTTCGCTGATGTTCAGCACGGTGGCCACTTCGGCGCCCAGCTGGTCGGTGGTTTCCAGCTGGAAGCTGGACAGTTCCATCACGTACAGCTCGACGTCGTCACTGAGCAGGTCCAGCGCCGGGGTGCCGAGGTTGCCGCCCACCGCCACACGCTTGCCGGCGGCCGCTGCCATCTCGCCCACCAGGGTGGTCACGGTGCTCTTGGCGTTGGATCCGCTGATGGCGACGATCGGCGCCTTCGCGTTACGCGCGAACAGCTCGATATCACCGGACAGTTTCACCCCACGGGCAGCAGCGGCCTGCAGGGCCGGGGTCGCCAGGGCCAGGCCGGGGCTCACGTAGAGCTCGTCGGCACGGCACAGGAAATCGACATCCAGCTCGCCACAACGCACTTCCACCTGGGGATAGTCACGCCGCAGCGTGGCCAGCTCAGGTGGATTCTCCCGCGTATCGGCCACCGCAAAAGCGACGCCCCGGCTCGCCAGGAAGCGAACCAGGGACATGCCGCTCTTGCCGAGGCCGACAACGATGCGGAAGTGGTCAGAAGCGATCAGAGACACTCGTTCTACCTCAGCTTCAGGGTGGCAAGGCCGATCAACACGAGAATCACGGTGATGATCCAGAAACGGACGATCACCCGTGGCTCGGGCCAGCCCTTGAGTTCAAAGTGGTGGTGAATCGGCGCCATGCGAAAGACCCGGCGGCCGGTCAGCTTGAAGGAGGCCACCTGGATCACCACGGACAGGGTTTCCATCACGAACACGCCGCCCATGATGAACAGCACGATTTCCTGGCGCACGATCACCGCGATGGTGCCCAGGGCCGCGCCCAGCGCCAGCGCGCCGACGTCACCCATGAACACTTGCGCCGGATAGGTGTTGAACCACAGGAAGCCCAGCCCCGCACCGATCAGCGCGCCACAGAACACAATCAGCTCGCCCGCCCCCGGTACATAGGGAATCAGCAGGTATTCGGCGAACTTCACGTTACCCGACAGGTAGCAGAAGATGCCCAGCGCACCGCCCACCATCACCGTTGGCATGATTGCCAAGCCGTCGAGGCCATCGGTGAGGTTGACCGCGTTGCTCGAACCGACGATGACGAAGTAGGTCAGGACCACGAAACCGATACCCAGGGGAATGCTCACGTCCTTGAGCATCGGGATCAGCAGAGTGGTTTCCACCGGGCTCTGGGCCGTCATGTAAAGGAAGATCGCAGCGCCGAGGCCGAACACCGACTGCCAGAAATATTTCCAGCGGCTCGGCAGGCCCCGGGAGTTCTTCTCGATCACCTTGCGGTAGTCGTCGACCCAGCCGATGGCGCCAAAGGCCAGGGTCACTATCAGCACCACCCAGACATAGTGGTTGCGCAGGTCGGCCCAGAGCAGGGTGCTGATGCCGATGGCCGAAAGAATCAGCGCGCCGCCCATGGTCGGCGTACCCGACTTGGACAGGTGCGACTGCGGGCCGTCATTACGCACGGACTGGCCAATCTGTCGGTTTTGCAGAGTACGGATCATCCACGGACCCAGGCACAGCGCCAAAGACAGCGCAGTCAGTACCCCGAGAATCCCGCGCAGGGTCAGGTACTGAAAGACCGCGAAGCCTTTGTAGAACTGTTGCAGGTACTCCGCTAGCAGCAGCAGCATTAATGTTTCACTCCGTCTTTTTCTTGAAGAGCGGAACCGCACAAAGCCGCGACGATGTTTTCCATCACCGCGCTGCGCGATCCCTTGATCAAAATGGTGGTATTCGGGTCTTGCTCGACGTCCAGGGCCGCAATCAGGTCAGCCTGGCTGGCGAAGTGGCGGGCGTGTTCGCCGAAGGCGGCGACGGCATGGGCCATCATCGGGCCAACGGCGTAGAGGGCCGAAACCTTGCCAGCGGCATATGCACCTACTTCGCGGTGCCCCTGCTCCGCCCACTCGCCCAACTCGCCGATGTCTCCGAACACCAGGACGGTGCGACCGGAAAAGCCGGCGAGTATATCAACGGCCGCGCACATTGAGGTGGGGTTTGCGTTGTAAGTGTCATCAATGACGCGCATGCCGTTCTTCGCCAATTGGGCAACGGTGCGGCCCTTGACCGGCTGCACCGCATTGAGCCCGGTGGCGATGCCGAACAGCGATACGTCCATGGCATAGGCCGCCGCCGCCGCGGCCAGCGCGTTGGCGACATTGTGGGTGCCCAACAGATTCAGCTGGACCCGCTCCGACCCCTTGGGGCTGTGCAATATAAAGGAAGGACAACCGCGGGCATCGCGACCGATGTCGCTGGCATGGAAGTCCGCGGCGCTGTCGATGAGGGCGAAGGTCAGCACCTGACGGCCGCCAGCACGGGTCTTCCAGATCGGGAACGCCTTGTCATCCAGGTTGAGCACGGCAATCCCGGTGGCATCGAGGCCTTCAAGGATCTCGCCCTTGGCTTCGACAATCTTCTCCGGGCCACCGAACTCACCGACATGGGCGGTACCGGCATTGTTGATGATCGCCACATGGGGCCGGGTCATGGCCACGGTGTAGGCAATCTCACCGATTCGCGAGGCACCCAGCTCGATCACCGCAGCGGTGTGTTCGGGAGCCAGCTCGAGCAAGGTCAAGGGTGCTCCCAGGTCATTATTCAGGTTGCCGCGCGTGGCCAGCACCGGCCCGCGGGTACGCAAGATGCTCGCGAGCATTTCCTTGACCGTGGTCTTGCCGCTGGAGCCGGTTACCGCAGCAATCGGCCGAGTGAAACCGCCACGATTGAGCGCACCCAATTGCCCCAATGCCAGGCGAGTGTCCTTGACCAGCAGTTGCGGCAGCGTGCTGTCAGGCACCTCCCGCTCCACCAGTGCAGCTACGGCGCCCTTGGCTGCCACCTCATTCAAATAGTCATGACCATCGAAACGCGGACCGGTCAGCGCGATGAACAGTTGCCCGCCCTGAATCGCCCGGCTGTCGATGCTGACACCACTGAAACGGGCATCGCCCGCGATCAGGCGGGCGTTCAAAGGGGCTGCGACCTCACTGAGTTGCAGGGTTTTAAGCATGCCCCACCTCCCAGGCGGTCAGGGCCTTGTCGGCTTCGGCCAGATCGGAAAAGGCCTGGCGCTGGCCGTTGATTTCCTGATAGTCCTCATGCCCCTTGCCGGCCAGTACCACCACGTCATCCGCCGATGCCGAAGCGATCAACCGGGTGATCGCAAGACCGCGACCGGCGACAAACTCGACCTTGTCCACCGCATTGAAGCCCGCGCGAATGTCATCGAAAATCTGCACCGGGTCTTCGCTGCGTGGATTGTCATCGGTGACCAGCACGCCATCGGCCAGGCGCTCGACCACTTCGGCCATCAATGGACGCTTGCCACGGTCACGATCGCCACCACAACCAAACAGGCACAACAGACGGCCCTTGGTATGGGGGCGCAGAGCCAGCAGGACTTTTTCCAGGGCGTCGGGGGTATGGGCGTAGTCCACCACCACCAGCGGCTGGGTACCACCGCCCAGGCGCTGCATGCGTCCGGCGGGGCCTTCAAGCTTGGGCAGCACAGCGAGGATTTCATCCAGCGCGTATTCCAGTCCCAGCAACGCCCCCACGGCCGCCAGCACGTTGCTCAGGTTGAAGCGTCCGAGCAGGCTGCTGCGCAAATGATGCTCGCCCTGTGGAGTAACCAGGGTCGCGCGTACGCCATCGTCGTCAAAACGGGCTTCGCGGCAATACAGGTAAGCCGCAGAATCCTCGAGGCTGTAGGTGATCAGCCGCGACTCGCGCTTGTCTGCCGCCAGTTGCCGGCCAAAATCGTCGTCGAGGTTGATCACCCGGCAACGCAGGTCAGGCCAGCCGAACAGCTTGGCCTTGGCCGCGCCATAGGCTTCCATGGTCCCGTGGTAATCCAGATGGTCACGGGACAGATTGGTCAGCACCGCCACATCGAAGGCCAGGGCTGCCACGCGCCCTTGGTCCAGCCCGTGGGAGGAAACCTCCATGGCCACAGCCTTGGCGCCGGCATTCTTCAGATCGGCCAGGGTCGCCTGGACGGCAATCGGGTTCGGCGTGGTGTGCAGGCCGCTTTCCAGTGCGCCATGGAAACCTGTGCCCAGGGTACCCACCAGCCCGCAACGCTGGCCGAGCAGGTCAAGGGCCTGGGCCACCAGTTGGGTGACGCTGGTCTTGCCATTGGTACCAGTCACGCCCACCAGGTTCAACTGGCGGCTCGGGTCGCCATAGAAGCGTCCGGCGATATCCGAAAGCTGCGCCGCCAGCCCCTTGACCGGAATCAACGGTACATCGGTCAACGGCAGCACCGTTGCCCCTTCCACTTCATAGGCAACCGCCGCAGCGCCGCGCTGCAAGGCATCGGCAATGTGCGCACGGCCATCGAACTTGGCCCCAGGCACCGCCAAGAACAAATCGCCAGCGCGAACATTGCGGCTGTCCAGGGTCAACTCGCGGATCAGCAGGTCACGACCGGCGTGGGCGAAAATCTTGTTCAGGCTAAGAGACATTAGCCGCGCCCTCCATTGGCTCGTACTGGGGTACCGGATGCCGCATTGGCCTGCTGCGTGGTCGGCAGGTTATCGGGGGTGATGTTCATCAGGCGCAGGGTGCCGGACATGACCTTGCTGAATACCGGCGCCGATACCAGGCCGCCGAAGTAGCCAGCCTTGCTCGGCTCATCGATCACCACCACGATGGCGTAGCGCGGATCGCTCATCGGGCCGAAACCGGCAAACAGCGAGCGATAGGAGTTCTCCGCATAGCCCTTGGTGCCCACGGAGGTTTTACGTGCGGTACCACTCTTGCCCGCCACGTGATAAGCCGGCACCTGGGCACGGAACACACCACGCGGGGCCTCGATCACTTGCTGGAGCATGCCCTGCATGGTCTTGGCGACGTTTTCCGGGATCACCTGGGCAGTCTGCGGCGCCTTGTCGGCCTTGATCAGCGTCAGTGGCGCGATGCGTCCGTTATTGGCCAGCGCAGAGAACGCGTGCACCAGCTGGATAGCGGTCACCGAAAGGCCGTAGCCATAGGACAGGGTGGCGGTTTCAGCCTTGCGCCACTCACGGTAGTTCGGCAGGTTGCCAACCCGCTCGCCCGGGAAGCCAAGGCCGGTGTCCTGACCCAGGCCGATTTTCTGCGCGAGACGGAAGATGGTTTCGCCGCCGATATCGAAGGCGACCTTGCTCATGCCGACGTTACTGGAGTTGATCAGGATGCCGGTCAGATCCAGTACCGGGCCTTCGGTCTTGGACACGTCACGAATGGTGTACTTGCCCAGTTGCAGGGTGCCCGGATAGACCTCGACGGTATCACTGGGCTTCCAGCGCCCGGTTTCCAGGGCGGCACTCATGGAGATCGCCTTCATGGTCGAGCCGGGCTCGAACACGTCGATCATCGCGCGGTTGCGCATCATTGCCGGCTGCAGGTTGCGGCGGTTGTTCGGGTTGTAGGTCGGCTGGTTGACCATGGCCAGGATCTCGCCGGTCTTCACATCCATGATCACCAGGCTGCCGGCCTTGGCGCCGTTCTCGACGATGGCGTTACGCAGTTCACGGTTGGCCAGGTATTGCAGGCGCAGGTCAATCGACAATGCCAAGGGCTTGCCGGCCTTGGCATTCTTGGTGACCTGGACATCCTTGATCAGTCTGCCGCGCCGATCCTTGATCACCTGACGCTTGCCGGCAACTCCGGCGAGCCATTCGTCATAGGCCAGCTCGACCCCTTCGCGGCCACGATCATCGATATCGGTGAAGCCCACCATGTGCGCAGTTACTTCGCCAGCCGGGTAGAAGCGACGGAATTCCTCGATGCCATAAACGCCCGGGACCTTCAGATCGAGCACGGCCTGGCCCTGCTCCGGAGTCAGGCCCCGAACCAGGTAAATGAATTCTTTATTGGCCTGGGCTTCCAGGCGCTCGGCCAGGGCCTTTGGCGACTGGCCGAGAGCCATGGCCAATGCCGGCCAACGATCCTTGGCCAACTGCATTTCCTTGGCATTGGCCCACAGGGTGGTTACCGGCGTACTGACCGCCAGAGGCTCGCCATTGCGATCAGTGATCAGGCCACGGTGGGCCGGAATCGGAATGTGCCGGACGCTGCGAGCGTCGCCCTGCCCCTTGAGGAAGTCGCGATCGACCACCTGCAGGTCGACAATGCGCCAGGCAATCGCGGCGACCATGATCGCCAGCAAACCCAGCACCACACGAAAACGCCAGGGATAGAGCGCACCTTCAAGTTTCATGGCGCCACCATTCGAACTTCAGCCGCACCGGGGATGCGCATTTTCAGTTGCTCGGTGGCCAGCACTTCGATCCGACTATGGGCGGTCCAGGTACTTTGCTCGAGAATCAGACGCCCCCACTCAGCCTGCGCCTTGTCACGCACACTCAACTCGCCGTACAGCGTATTGAGCAGCTGACGGTTCCAGTGGGTGCTGTAGGAGACCGCAATCGCGGACACCAGTACGCCGACAAAGAGCAAAAGCATGAAAAAGCTTCCGCCGGGAAGTGGCTTGGCGAAAAGCTTGTTCACCGAAGCTTCTCCGCAACACGCATGACGGCACTACGGGAGCGAGGGTTGGCTTTGAGTTCGGCCTCGGAGGCGAACTGCGCTTTGCCATGGATCTTGATTTTCGGCACGAAGGCTTCGAAACGTACCGGCAGATTACGCGGCAGATTGTCGCTCTCGCCTTTCACCAGGCGCCGCATGAACAATTTGACAATGCGGTCTTCCAGGGAATGGAAGCTGATCACCACCAGGCGACCGCCCACTTCCAGGGACTCCAGGGCAGCCTCAAGGCCGGCCTCCAGGTCACCCAACTCATTGTTCACGTGGATACGCAGGCCCTGGAAGGCACGGGTTGCCGGGTTCTTGCCTTTTTCCCAGGCGGGGTTGGCAACCTTGAGTACTTCGGCCAGATCCGCGGTACGGGTAAAAGGCTGGATTTCACGACGCTCGACCACGGCGCGAGCCATGCGGCCGGAGAAACGCTCTTCGCCGTATTCCTTGAACACCCGGGCAATTTCTTCCACAGGCGCTGTGGCAATGAACTCTGCGGCGCTGATGCCCCGCGTCGGATCCATGCGCATGTCCAGCGGGCCATCGTTGAGAAAACTGAAACCGCGCTCCGGGTCATCCAGCTGCGGCGAGGACACACCAAGATCCAGCAGGACACCACTGACCTTGCCGCCCAGCCCACGCTCGGCGACTTCCGAACCCAGCTCGGCAAAACTGCGCTGTACAACGACAAAGCGGCCGTCTTCGGCCGCTAGCGCTTGCCCGGTGGCAATCGCTTGGGGGTCCTTGTCGAATCCGAGGAGCCGGCCCTCCGTCCCAAGCTTGCTGAGAATCAGCCGGCTATGCCCGCCACGGCCGAAGGTGCCATCCAAATAGCAGCCATCAGGGCGTACGGCGAGAGCCTCGACGGCTTCGTCAAGCAGTACGGTGATGTGGTTAAAGCCGCTATCAATAGTCACAGGATCAAATCACGCAGTTCATCAGGCATCGCGCCCGGTTGTTGAATAGCTGCCAGGTCCGCTGCAGAAACAGCATTCCAGGCATCCTCGTCCCACAATTGGAACTTGTTCAGTTGGCCCACCAACATTGCGCGCTTATCCAACTTGGCATATTCACGCAGGCGCGGCGGCACCAGAAAACGACCACTGCCGTCGAGTTCGAGATCGACGGCATTACCAATCAGCAAACGCTGCAAGCGACGGTTTTCTTCGCGCAGCGAAGGCAGTGCGCGCAGTTTGGTTTCTATCAACTCCCACTCATCGAGGGGGTAAACGCACAAACAAGGATCAACAGCGTCGATCGTGACGATTAACTGTCCGGAACTTCGCGAAACGAGCTCGTCACGATACCGGCTCGGCATGGCGAGACGGCCTTTTGCATCGAGACTGATAGCGTTAGCTCCGCGAAACACGTCAGCGTTTCTCCAAATTTTAGCGTTTTGCGCTCAAAAAACCCACTTCATGCCACTTTCCGCCACTTGCGCACACTATAGGAATGCGCCCACACCACCGTCAAGGCGCGCAGCGACGGAAAAGCCTTATAGAACGGAGATTTAGGACGCTAAAAGGAGAGGTAACGGGAATTCGAGGGGTGTTTCGAAGCATTAACTTCAAACAGCTCATTGAGCTACAGCACGAAGTTAAAGTGATTTGTTAAGAGTAAGAATTTTTCGGTATTACCAGAACGCTTCTGCTATTGATTCAAGCAGGGAGGGAAAAGGTGGAGAGTCGATCTGTAAGCCGGGTTCTGTCGAGGACAGTCATTCCTCTACGATGGCCATCACTGGACATCTTTAGCAACCTACCCGGTTCCAGCGCGGGCCACGCCTTGGAACCCTATTTGGTCTTGCTCCGAGTGGGGTTTACCTAGCCACGAACTGTTACCAGACGTGCGGTGCGCTCTTACCGCACCTTTTCACCCTTACCGGCACCGAAGTGCTTAGGCGGTTATTTTCTGTGGCACTTTCCGTAGGCTCACGCCCCCCAGGCATTACCTGGCACTCCGCCCTATGGAGCCCGGACTTTCCTCCCCCCTCTAATTTTCATAGAGGGCAGCGACTGTCCAATCGACTCTCCGCCGCGCAGGTTAACGGCAGAGCGGCCTAAGAACAAGCGCTAAAAGCCTTTGGCCACCCTGCTACGCAATTTATTGTTCTTTCTGTTTATTCAAGGCCACCTGGTACAACACATTCTTGCGCTCACCGGTGATTTCCGCCGCCAGCGCCGCGGCCCTCTTGAGGGGCATTTCCTTGAGCAGCAGATCAAGCACACGCATCGATTCGCTACTGATCGCCTCATCACTCTCCGGCGCCGTCCAGCCCGCCACCAGCACCACGCACTCGCCGCGCTGCTGATTGCTGTCGGACTCGACGAACTGACGCAACTCGGAAAGCGGCAAGCCCTTCAGGGTCTCGAAGGTCTTGGTCAACTCGCGCGCCAGCAGAGCTGGCCGCTCGCCACCAAACACCAGCTCCATATCCTGCAGACACTCGAGGATTCGATGCGGCGCCTCGTAGAAAATCAGCGTGCGCGGCTCTTCCTTTACCTGCTCCAGACGAGCCCGACGCCCAACCGCCTTGGCCGGCAGAAACCCCTCGAAGATGAATCGATCAGACGGCAGCCCCGCCGCCGACAATGCCGCGATCAGCGCACAGGCGCCTGGGACCGGCACCACATTGATCCCTGCCGCCCGCGCCTGGCGCACCAGGTGATAACCCGGATCGGAGATCAACGGGGTTCCGGCATCGGAGATCAGCGCCACGTCATCCCCCGCCAATAGGCGAGTGATGAAACGACTGCCTTCATCACGCTCGTTGTGCTCATGGCAGGCCGCCAAAGGCGTGGAGATACCGAAGTGCTGCATCAGGCGCTGGGAGTGCCGAGTATCCTCGGCAGCGATCAAGGACACCTCACGCAACAACTTCAGGGCCCGGGCGCTGATGTCGTCCAGGTTGCCGATGGGCGTCGCCACCACATAAAGCGAACCCGCAGCGGAATTCAAAGGACCTGGAGCAGTCAAAGCGCACACCTCTTGATCGGCAAAAGCGCCATTGTAGCGCGTTGAGGCACCCACAAGACGCGTCACAATCGCTCAACCTCCCAAGCCTTTGTGGCCTTTTATGCGCCACGGCAACATTTGCAGCCGTTAAATAGACGGTTTATCACCAGCAACATCGCGCCCCGGCCAGCGCTTGGGTACAATTCCACGCTCATTTGATCGAGTATCAGGAACACTTACATGATCGCTTGCCTGCGGCTGTTTCTCGCCCTCTGCCTGGCTACCCTTCTGGTGGCTTGCGCCAGCTCGCCCTCTTCCAGCCTTGGCGAACTTCCACGGACACCGGATGCCAGCATCGAGCAACTGCTCGAGCAGGCCGCCACCAGCAAAAGCCCGGACAAGGCGGCCTTGCTGCGCTTGAGCGCCGCCGACCTGGCCTATCGCCAAGGCAACGCCGGGCGCGCCGGACAAATCCTCCAGCAAGTACCACTGGATTCACTCAAACCTGCCCAGCAGATCTTCGCCAGCACTCTCTCCGCAGAACTGGCCATGGTGCGCAATCAACCCAAGGCCGCACTGACTGCGCTGAGCCACCCCAGCCTGCAACACCTGGGCGAACTGCCGGCAGGCCAGCAGATCCGCACTGGCAGCGTCCAGGCCCGCGCCCTGGAGGCCGACGGCCAGACACTGGCAGCCGCCAAGGCACGGATCCTGCTCGCGCCCCTGCTCAAAGATGATGCCGCAGCCAAAAACCACGAAGCGATCTGGGCCCTGATTGCTGCATTACCCACCGATCAACTGCAGCCCACCGGGAACGACAACCTGGCCGGTTGGATGAGTCTGGCCCTCGCCGTCAAGACCGCAGGCACCCTGGAACAGCAACAAGCAGCCATCGATAGCTGGCGCGCACAAAACCCTGCGCACCCTGCTGCCGTGCAACTGCCACAACCCCTGATCAAGCTCAAGGAACTGGCCAGCCAGCCAGTGTCGAAAATCGCTTTGCTGCTGCCACAGGACGGCCCTCTGGCCTCGGTATCGAAGGCCCTGCGTGAAGGCTTCATGGCCGCTCACTACCAAGCCCAGCAAGCCGGCCAGAACCCGCCAAGCATCGAGTTCTATGACAGCTCGCGCCTGACCTCTGTGGATGACTTCTACCGCAAGGCCCAGGCCGCCGGCGTTCAACTGGTAGTCGGCCCACTGGAAAAACCACTGGTCAAGCAACTTGCCGCCCGCCCGCAACTGCCCATCACCACGCTGGCCCTGAACTACAGCGAGGGCGAACAAGGCCCCGCGCAACTGTTCCAGTTCGGCCTGGCTGCCGAAGACGAGGCTCGTGAGGTGTCCCGCCGCGCCCGCGCCGACGGTCTGCATCGTGCAGCAGCGCTGGTCCCTCGAGGCGAATGGGGCGATCGCGTGCTCAAGGCCTTCCGCCAGGACTGGGAAGCCAACGGTGGCAGCGTGATTGGCATTGAACGGGTTGACCAACCCGTTGCCCTGGCCCAGCAGATTGCCGACCTGTTCCAGCTCCGCCAGAGCGAAGGTCGCGCCAAGAGCCTGCAGAGCACCGTAGGCACTCAGGTTGCTGCGCAGCCGGCACGCCGCCAGGACATCGAGTTCATCTTCCTCGCTTCCACGCCGCAACAGGCGCAACAGATCAAGCCGACCCTGAACTTCCAGTACGCTGGCGACGTTCCGGTGTACGCCACCTCCAACGTGTTCAGCGCCAGCGGCGATGTGAACCAGTACAACGACATGAACGGCGTGATGTTCTGCGAAACTCCGTGGCTGCTGGATGCCAACAGCCCGCTGCGTCGCCAGGTCACCGCACAATGGCCCCAGGCCGGCGGCAGCCTCGGCCGCCTGTATGCCATGGGTGTCGACGCCTACCGCCTGGCACCACGCCTGGGCCAGCTCAAGGCCCTGCCAGACAGCCGGATCGAAGGCGAGTCCGGCAGCCTGGGCATGGCTGCAGGCCAGCGGATCGAGCGCCAGCTGCCCTGGGCCAAGTTCGTCAGCGGCCAGGTCACTCGCCTGCCCGACACGCCGCGCTAATGCCTCAGGGATCAAGCCAGCAAAGCGGACGAGATGCCGAAAGCCAAGCGCTCAGGCATCTCCAACAGCAAGGACTGCGCCTACTGGCGCAGAACTGGTTGTGCAAACGCGGCGAGCTTGATCTGGTCATGCTTGACGGCGATACAGTAGTATTCGTCGAAGTCCGCTACAGACAACACAGGCAATGGGGTGGCGCTCTGGACAGTATCGATGGGCGCAAACGCCAAAAACTGATCCTTGCCGCGCAGATCTTTCTGCAAAGCGAGTCACGCTGGTCAAACCACCCCTGCCGTTTCGACGTGGTCGCCATTGACGGCGCCGCAGGTGCGCAAGCCCGCTTGAACTGGCTACGCAATGCCTTTGACAGCTGAAAGACGCCCTCAGGCCGCACCTACTTTCACTCAACTTTTTTGCTCTTTGCTTTGCGGGCTGCACATTTACGTGCCACCAAGCCGCGCTACTTAAGGTCACACAGATGGACATGCAATCCCGAATTCGCCAGCTTTTTCAGGCCAGTATCGACACCAAGCAACAGGCGATGGACGTACTTGCACCGCACATCGAGCAAGCCAGCCAGGTCATGGTCAACGCCCTCCTCAACGAGGGCAAGATGCTTTCCTGCGGCAATGGCGGCTCCGCCGGCGACGCCCAGCACTTCTCCTCAGAACTGCTCAACCGCTTTGAGCGCGAGCGCCCGAGCCTGCCGGCCATCGCCCTGACCACCGACAGCTCCACCATCACTTCGATCGCCAACGACTACAGCTACAACGAAGTGTTCTCCAAGCAGATCCGCGCCCTGGGGCAACCCGGCGACGTGCTGCTGGCGATTTCCACCAGCGGCAACTCGGCGAACATTATTCAAGCCATCCAGGCCGCACATGATCGAGAAATGATTGTCGTAGCATTGACCGGTCGCGATGGCGGGGGCATGGCCTCTCTGCTGCTACCCGAAGATGTCGAGATTCGCGTACCGGCCACCGTCACCGCACGTATTCAAGAAGTCCACCTGCTGGCGATCCACTGCCTCTGCGACTTGATCGACAGCCAATTGTTCGGGAGTGAAGAATGACCCCTAATCGCCTTGGCCTGCTGGCCTTGACCCTCTGCCTGAGCATCACTGGTTGCAGCTCGGTGATCACCGCCACCCGCGACAAACCCATCGACGACGATCGCGGCACCCGTACCTTTGGCAGCAAGATCGACGATTCGCTGATCGAAACCAAAGTCGCGGTCAACGTTGCCAAAGCCAACCCGGACCTGGAAAACGCCTCGCACATCGTCGTCACCAGCTTCAACGGCATCGTGCTGCTGGCCGGACAGACCCCACGCCCCGACCTCAAGGCCATGGCCGAGCAGGCCGCCAGCGAGGTCCAGCGCGTCAAGAAGGTGCATAACGAGTTGCAGGTCCTGCCGCCGTCAGGCTTTCTGGCACGCCAGAACGATGGCTGGCTGACCACCAAGATCAAGACCCAGATGCTCACCGATGCCAGCATTCCCGCCTCGCGCATCAAGGTCGTGACCGAGAACGGCATCGTGTACCTGCTGGGCCTGCTGACCCAACAGGAAGCCGCCCAAGCCACCAACCTGGTGCAAGGCGTCTCCGGCGTACAGAAGATCGTCAAACTGTTCGAGTACATCGACTGACATCAGGCGCAGCCAGAGACAAAAAAAGGCGACCCATCCGGATCGCCTTTTTTATTACTTGACCACCTTCAAACTGGGCCGACCGCTAGGGCGCGGCGGCTCATTATCAGGCGGTAGATCGTCATCGGTTTCGATCTCGTCTTCCTCATCAAGAGGCGACTCCAGATCAAAGACCATGCCCTGACCATTTTCCCGTGCGTAGATCCCGAGGATCGCCGCAACCGGTACATGCAGGCTGTGAGGCACGCCACCAAAGCGCCCCTCGAACGTCACTGAATCGTTATCCATGTGCAGATGACGAACGGCACTGGGAGAAATGTTCAGGACAATCTGTCCGTCACTGGCAAAACCCTGGGGCACCTGCACCGCCGGGTAATCGGAATTGACCAGCATGTGCGGGGTGCAATCGTTGTCCACAATCCACTCATAGAGCGCGCGGACCAGATAAGGTCGACTGGAGTTCATAGCGGCTCCTTAAGCCTCAGCGCATATCGCGTTCGACGCCAGACAGACTTGCCTGGAAAGCCTCACGCGCAAATTGGCGTTCCATATAATCAAGCAGCGGCTTGGCCTGCCGCGGCAACTCGATACCCAGGATCGGCAATCTCCAGAGTATGGGGAGTAGGCAGCAGTCCACCAGGCTTTGTTCCTCACTGAGGAAAAATGGCTTGTCGGCGAACAAGGGTGAAACCCCGGTCAAGCTCTCACGCAATTCCTTGCGCGCCTGCACCCGTGCTGCTTCCTTGGTCCGAGAATCAAGGATCAGGTCGACCTGACCACACCAGTCACGCTGGATCCGGTGTATCAGCAAACGGCTGTTGGCTCGCGCCACAGGATAAACCGGCAGCAGTGGCGGATGCGGATAACGCTCATCCAGGTACTCCATTACCACTGTCGATTCCCACAACGCCAGGTCACGATCGACCAGCGTAGGCAGACTCCCATAAGGGTTCACTTCGATCAGCTTCGGCGGCTGACGCCCCGCCTCCACACTGATGATCTCGGCGCTGACACCCTTCTCCGCGAGCACGATGCGCACTCGATGGGAATAGTGGTCGGCGGGGTCGGAGTAACAGGCCAACCGATTGGTCACGCCCATGGCGATCCTCCTCGCTTGTTGAAATTATCGGAAGCAGAAAAAACGAGCGCGCCCTGAAGGCGCCTCTGGTAACAACCCCCGAATGATACAGGGTTGTTACAGTTTCAGAGACGCCCTTGGGCGCGCACGTTCAACAACTGATGCTTAAAACGCTATCAATGCACATCCTTCCAGTATTCGCGCTTGAGCAGATAGGCGAAGACGAAGAAGAAGGCCAGGTACAACAGTACGTAAGTACCGATGCGCTGGTGCTGCAGCTTGACCGGGTTGGCCGAGTAGGCCAGGAAAGTCACCAGATTCTTGACCTTCTCGTCGAACTGCGCCTCGTTGAGGGTACCGGTGTTTTCCTTGATGGTCAGCTGATCGCAAGCCTCATGAGTCAGCGGCGTGCCAGTCAGCGGATCGTATTGCTTCTTGCCGTCCTCGACGATCTGGACCTGCTTGCAACCGATCACCTGGCGACCCTGCAGCCCCACCAGAACGTTAGGCATGCCCACGTTCGGGAAGACCTTGTTGTTCACGCCCCAAGGGCGCGCCGGGTCTTCGTAGAAGGACTTGAGGTAGCCATAGAGCCAATCGGTACCGCGAACGCGAGCCACCAGGGTCAGGTCAGGAGGAGCGGCACCGAACCAGTTCTTCGCGTCTCCGGGCTGCATGCCGATGTTCATGTGATCGCCAATCTTGGCACCAGTGAACACCAACTTGCTCATCATCAAGTCGTGAGGGATACCCAAGTCATCGGCAACCCGCTCATAACGCTGGAACTTGGCGCTGTGACAGCCCATGCAGTAGTTGGCAAAGGTACGCGCACCATCCTGCATGGCCGCCTTGTCAGACAGATCGATGTCGACCTTTTCCAACTCGGCGCCGTGCTCGGCCGCGAAAGACAATACAGGCATAGCAGCAAGAATCAGTACAGCAAATAACTTTTTCATCAGCCAGTCACCCTTTCCGGAACCGGTTTGGTCTTCTCGAGCCTGGTGTAGAACGGCATCAGAATGAAGTAGGCGAAGTACAGGAAGGTACATACCTGCGACAGCAACGTACGGCCCGGAGTCGGTGCGAGCACGCCCAGCACGCCCAGGATCACGAACGAGATGCAGAACACCACCAGCCAGATCTTGCTCAGCCAGCCTTTGTAGCGCATGGACTTGACCGGACTGCGGTCCAGCCAGGGCAGGACGAACAACACGGCAATGGCAGCACCCATGGCGACAACGCCCATGAGCTTGTCTGGAATCGCACGCAAGATTGCGTAGAACGGAGTGAAGTACCACACCGGGGCAATGTGTTCAGGCGTCTTGAACGCGTTAGCTTGTTCGAAGTTCGGCTTCTCGAGGAAGTAACCGCCCATTTCCGGGAAGAAGAACACGATCGAGCAGAAGATGAACAGGAACACCACCACACCAACGATATCTTTCACGGTGTAGTAAGGGTGGAAAGGAATGCCGTCCAGCGGAATGCCGTTCTCGTCCTTGTTCTTCTTGATGTCCACGCCATCCGGGTTGTTCGAACCCACTTCGTGCAGCGCCAGGATGTGCAGCACCACCAGACCGAGAATCACGATCGGCAGGGCCACGACGTGCAGGGCGAAGAAGCGGTTCAGGGTGATTCCGGAAATCAGATAGTCACCACGAATCCACTGGGTCAGGTCGTCGCCGATGACCGGGATCGCACCGAACAGCGAGATGATCACCTGGGCACCCCAGTAGGACATCTGGCCCCACGGCAGCAGGTAGCCCATGAAGGCCTCGGCCATCAGCGCCAGGTAGATCAGCATGCCGAACAGCCACACCAGCTCACGTGGCTTCTGGTACGAACCGTAGAGCAGGCCACGGAACATGTGCAGATAGACCACGATGAAGAATGCCGAAGCACCCGTGGAGTGCAGCAGACGCAGGATCGCGCCGTACTCGACATCACGCATGATGTATTCAACGGAAGCGAACGCCTCTTCCGCCGACGGGGTGTAGCTCATGGTCAGCCAGACACCGGTAACGATCTGATTGACCAGAACCAGCAGCGCCAGGGAGCCAAAGAAATAGAAGAAGTTGAAGTTCTTCGGAGCGTAATACTTGCTGAGATGGTCTTCCCACATTTTGGTCGCGGGGAAGCGCGCATCAACCCAATCCATGAACTTGCTCATCACGCTTTCTCCGTGTCGACGCCAATGACAATGAGGTCATCCGACTCATAGGAATGCGGGGGTACTGGCAGGTTCAAAGGCGCAGGTTGCGACTTGTAGACGCGACCAGCCAGATCGTAGTGGGAGCCGTGGCAAGGGCAGAAATAGCCACCTACCCAGTCCTTGCCCAGATCGGCGGGTGCCACTTCAGGACGGAAGGTCGGAGAACAGCCCAGGTGAGTGCAGATACCGATCAGCAGAAGGATCTCTGGCTTGATCGAACGCACTTCCGGATCAACGTAGGTTGGTTGTACCGAGTTCTTGGAGTCAGGGTCAGACAGCTGGCCCTCGATCTTTTTAAGATTTCCCAGGATCTCCTCGGTACGGCGGACGATGAACACCGGCTGACCGCGCCACTCAGCAATCATCTGCTGGCCTGGATCGATCTTGCTGATATTCACTTTCACCGGTGCCCCTGCGGCTTTCGCCTTGGCACTGGGAAACCATGACCCCACGAACGGGACCGCAGCCCCCACCGCTCCAGCAGCACCCACCACGGATGTGGCTGCTACCAAGAAGCGACGCCGGCCTGCATTCACGCCGTCATTGCTCATTCAGTCCTCTCCCATCAGCTTTGTGGCCTGTTAAATCAGGCATCTACTAAGTAAAAATCTGAACTTATAAAAATTTTGCCGAATGGTAATGAAAAGCCCCTATTCTGACAAGGTAATTACCAAGCCGGCCAAGCCCGAAGCCTTGCAGTATAGGGCCTCCGCGGATGTGGCAAGTTGTCACAGAGCAAATTCTAGACAATAAAAAACGCCCAGCTCCGCAAGGAGGCTGGGCGTTTTTTGGAACGCAGTAGCGAATTAACGCTTGGAGTATTGCGGACGCTTACGCGCTTTACGCAGACCCACTTTCTTACGTTCAACTTCACGGGCGTCACGAGTAACGAAGCCAGCTTTGCGCAGAGCGCTGCGCAGGGTTTCGTCGTAGTCCATCAGAGCACGAGTGATACCGTGGCGGATTGCGCCAGCCTGACCACTTACACCACCGCCGATGACGGTAACATAGATATCGAACTTCTCAACAGTCTCGGTCAGCTCCAGCGGTTGACGAACTACCATGCGGGCAGTTTCGCGACCGAAGAAGTTTTCCAGAGTGCGGTTGTTGATGGAGATGTTGCCAGTGCCCGGACGCAGGAAAACGCGTGCGGTTGCAGTCTTGCGACGGCCAGTGCCGTAATTTTGAGTCGCCGACATAATGAACTATTCCGTTAAATCTTCAGTTCTTGGGGCTGCTGAGCAGTATGAGGGTGTGCAGCGCCCGCATAGACTTTCAGCTTACGGTACATGTCGCGACCCAGCGGGTTCTTAGGCAGCATGCCTTTTACCGCGGTCTCGATCACGCGCTCAGGGGCCTTGGCGATCAGTTTTTCGAAGTTGATCGACTTGATACCGCCCGGGAAACCGGAGTGGGAGTAGTACATTTTGTCAGTGGTTTTAGCGCCAGTAACACGTACCTGCTCGGCATTGATCACGACGATGTAGTCGCCGGTGTCAACGTGAGGAGTGTACTCAGGCTTGTGCTTGCCACGCAGACGGCTCGCGATTTCGGTGGCCAGACGACCCAGGGTCTGACCAGCAGCGTCGACGACGAACCAGTCGCGCTTTACTGTTTCCGGTTTAGCAGTAAAAGTTTTCATTCTTTATAGCCTCAGGGGCCGCCCAGCAAAATAGACGGCGGATCTTACTGAATAGTGCTTACTTTGACAAGGTCAAAGGCAGCCGGACACAGACGCTATCGGGGGCTCGGGTCAGCGCGTCTCGTATACGGCAAGATTCTTCGGCAGGCGGCGCATCACTTCCACTGCAGAAAGAGCTGCCGAATTATGCAGATTGCGAAAAAAATTTCAACCTGCTTTTATGATTGTTTTGCCAAGGGAGCACCCGATGGACTATCGCCAGCTGGGCCGAACCGATCTGAATGTGAGTGCGATTTGCCTGGGCACCATGACCTGGGGCGAGCAAAACACCGAGGCTGAGGCCTTCGCTCAGATCGAGCGGGCCAAGAATGCCGGAATCAACTTCATCGACACCGCCGAGATGTACCCGGTGCCGCCCAAGGCCGAAACCTATGCCACCACCGAGCGCTACATCGGCAACTGGTTCAAGCAGCGTGGCGACCGTGCGGACTGGATCCTGGCCAGCAAGATCGCCGGCCCCGGCAACACCATCGACTACATCCGCGACAAGCAGCTCAAGCACAACCGCCAGCATATAGTCCAAGCCGTGGATGCCAGCCTCAAGCGCCTGCAGACCGACTGGATCGACCTGTATCAACTGCACTGGCCCGAGCGCAGCACCAACTTTTTCGGCCAACTGGGTTACAAGCACCAGGCCGACGAAGACTTCACCCCACTGGAGGAAACCCTCGAAGCCCTGGACGAACAGGTCAGGGCCGGCAAGATCCGCCATATCGGCCTGTCCAACGAAACGCCATGGGGCACCATGAAGTTCCTGGCCCTGGCCGAGAGCCGGGGCTGGCCACGGGCCGTGTCCATCCAGAACCCCTACAACCTGCTCAACCGCAGCTTTGAAATAGGGCTAGCGGAAATCGCCATTCGCGAACAGTGCGGCCTCCTGGCCTATTCTCCCCTGGCGTTTGGCTACCTGTCCGGTAAATACCAAGATGGCGCCCGCCCGGCCAAGGCGCGCCTAAGCCTCTACAGCCGCTTCAGCCGCTACTTCAACCCACAGTCGGAAGCGGCCTGCAGCCGTTATGTAGCCCTGGCCCGTGAACACGGCCTGGACCCGGCACAGATGGCCTTGGCGTTCGTCACCCAGCAGCCCTTCGTGACCAGCAACATCATCGGCGCCACCACCCTGGAACAACTGGACAGCAACATCGCCAGCGCCGCCGTGAAACTGTCGGAAGAGGTCCTGACAGGCATTGAGGCGATTCACAAGGACCACCCCAACCCCGCCCCTTGAAACCGCCAGGCGCCGTACCACCGGCAAATGAGGCAGCTCCGACTCCGGACTGCCTCTGCAGCCACAGGCAGAACTCCAGTTGACCGCGACTACAGCGAGCGAGCGATGATTTCCTTCATGATCTCGTTGGTCCCGGCATAGATCCGCTGCACCCTGGCATCCGCCCAGGCCCGGGCCACCGGGTACTCCCACATGTAGCCGTAGCCACCGTGCAACTGCACGCACTCATCGAGCACCTGGCACTGCAGGTCGGTCCCCCAGTACTTGGCCATGGCCGCCGTCGGCACGTCGAGCTTGCCCTGCAGGTGCAACTCCAGGCAGCGATCGACAAACACCCGACCGATCTGGATCTGCGTGGCCATTTCCGCCAGCTTGAAACGGGTGTTCTGAAAGTCGGCAACCGCCTTGCCGAACGCCTTGCGCTCCCGGGTGTATTCCAGGGTCCACTGCAGCGCCGCTTCGGCACTGGCCAAGCCGCCAAGGGCAACGGTCAGGCGTTCCTGGGGCAGCTCCTGCATCAGGTAGGCGAAGCCCATCCCGGCCTGCCCCAACAGGTTTTCCCTGGGCACCCGCACATCCTGGAAAAACAGCTCAGAGGTATCCTGGGCCTTCATCCCGACCTTCTCCAGGCGTTTGCCCTTGGAAAACCCGAGGGTAGCCGCTTCCACCAGGAACAGGCTGGTGCCCTTGGCCCCGGCCTTGGGATCGGTCTTGGCCACCACGATCACCAGCTCTGCCAGAAAGCCATTGGTGATGAAGGTCTTGGAGCCATTGATCACGTACTCATCACCGTCGAGCACCGCTGTCGTCTTCACCCCTTGCAGGTCGGACCCTGCCCCCGGCTCGGTCATGGCAATCGCGGTGACCATCTCGCCCGAAACCAGCTTGGGCAAGTACTTCTGCTTCAGCGCCTCACTGCCGTAATGCAGGATATAGGGCGCGACAATGTCCGAATGCAGGGAAAAACCAATACCGCTCAGGCCCAGCCGGCTGATCTCTTCGATCACCACCGCACTGTAGAGAAAATCCGCACCCAGGCCGCCGTACTCCTCCGGGATATGCGAGCACAGCATCCCCGCCTCCCCGGCCTTGCTCCACAGCTGACGGTCGATATAGCCCTGCTTTTCCCAATCGCCATGGAAAGGTACCGCCTCCTTTTCAAGGAAGGTGCGCACGCTGTCACGGAAAAGCTCGTGCTCGGAACTGAACAAGGTTCTGGGAATCATGCGGACACCTGCAGTTGTTGTAATTGGGGATTGGCTGCCAGAGCCTAAGCCCAGCCACCTTCACGGGACACTGGACACATCCGACAAAAAATAAGACGATCCAGCCGTCTGGTGACCACTTTCCCCTATAAGAACAATTGAATTATGTCTAACCAAACTTCCACGCCCTTGCGGCGCGTCAGCATCCTGGCTATCGACCGGGTTTTCGCCTCCACCCTCATGCAAGCCAAGGATTTCTTCCATCTGGCCAGCCTGCGCTATGGCAAACAGCTGGGCCATGGCCTGACTCCGGCATTCGAGACCCGCCTGGTCAGCCCCGACGGCCAGCCCGTCTGCAGCTTCAGCAACGTGATCATGCCGGTAGACGGCCCGCTGGAAGATGCCGATGTCATCATCCTCCCGGCCTTCTGGGACGACTTCGACACCTTGTGCCTGCGTTACCCGCAGATTCTTCCCTGGCTGCAGGCGCAACATGCCCGCGGCGCTGTACTCTGCGGCGAAGCCACCGGAGTGTTCTGGCTGGCTGAGGCCGGCTTGCTCGACGGCAAGGAGGCCACCACCTACTGGCGCTTCTTCAGCGCCTTCAGCGAACGCTTCCCCAAGGTCCAACTCAATCAGGACAAGCACCTGACCGATGCCGACAACCTCTACTGCGCCGGCGGCACCACCTCCGCCTGTGACCTGTACATCTACCTGATCGAGCGCTTCTGCGGCGCCAACGTGGCCCAGGCCGTGGCACGGGACATTCTTTACGAAGTGCAGCGCAGCTACGCCCCGGGACGCATTGGCTTCGGGGGCCAGAAACTGCACCAGGACGTGATCATCCTGCAGATCCAGCACTGGCTCGAAGAACACTTCGCCGACAAGTTCCGCTTCGAGGACGTGGCCCGCGAACACGGCATGAGCATTCGCAATTTCATGCGTCGCTTCCAGACCGCCACGGGTGACAAGCCCCTGCACTACCTGCAGCGCCTGCGCATCGAGACTGCCAAGGGCCTGCTCTCGGGCACGCGCAAGAGCATCAAGACCATCAGCTATGAAGTTGGCTACGACGACGCCAGCTTCTTCGCCCGCCTGTTCCGCCAGCACACCGAACTCTCTCCCAACCAGTACCGCCAGCAGTTCCAGCAACAGGCGGCATAAAAAAAAGGGCCTGCAATGCAGGCCCTTTTTCATTCGATCGACGTTACGGTCTGTGCGCCCGCGAGAGGAACTCGTGGGACTGCATCTCCAGCAGGCGACTGAGGGTACGCTGAAACTCGAAGGTCAGACGACCGCCGGTGTACAAGTCCTTGAGCTCAACTTCGGCAGAGATGATCAGCTTGACGTTGCGGTCATAGAACTCATCGACCATGTTGATGAAGCGCCGGGCGATATCGTCAGTGGTGACGCTCATCTGTTCGACGCCACTGAGCAGCACCGCATGGAAGATCTTGCCCAGTTCGATGTAGTCATTCTGGCTGCGCGGCCCGTCGCACAAATCCCGGAAGTCGAACCAGGCCACGTCATCGCAGGTACGCAATGCACGGATCTCGCGGTTCTCGATCATCAGCACATCGTTTTCCACCGCCTGGGTACACTCCGGCGTCAACGCCCGGAAGCTCTTGCGCAGGCTTTCCTGGGACGCTTCGTTCAACGGGAAGTGAAACAGCTCTGCCTGCTCCAGGTGACGCAGGCGATAGTCCACGCCACTGTCGACGTTGACGATCTCAGTGTTCTGCTTGATCAAGGCAATTGCCGGCAGGAAGCGGGCACGTTGCAAGCCATCCTTGTACAGACCGTCCGGAACGATGTTGGAGGTGGCCACCAGGGTCACGCCGTTCTTGAACAACTCTTCCATCAGGGTGCCAAGAATCATCGCGTCGGTGATGTCGGACACAAAGAATTCGTCGAAACAGATCACCCGCGCCTCCTGGGAGAAACGCTTGGCGATGATGACCAGCGGATTCTTTTCGCCGCCCAGGGTCTTCATTTCTTCATGCACACGCTTCATGAAGCGGTGAAAGTGTGTACGAACCTTTTCCTTGAAGGGCAAGGCTTCGAAGAAGGTGTCGACCAGATAGGTCTTGCCGCGCCCTACGCCACCCCAGAAGTACAGGCCCTTGACTGGCGTCTGATCCTTCTTGCCAAACAGTTTGCCGAGCAGGCCCGGCTTGTGTTGGTCCGCGGCGACCAGGTCGTCGTACAGGCGCTGCAGATGACGCACAGCCGTTTCCTGTGCCGCGTCATGGAAGAAGTCCGGGCGTTTCAGATCAGCTTGGTATCGTTCTAGGGGCGTCATAATTCGTTAGCAAGGCAACAAAAACGGGCCGTCACTTTAGCGACGGCCCTGGGGAATGGCAATCAGCCCTTGGTCGGGAAGATTCCGCTTAGTCCTGGGCCGGAGCCAACGCCAGTCGCAGCGCGTCGATTGCCGCGTCACGGCTGGCAGCGTCGGCGAACTCGGGACTGTCAGCCACGCATGCACCGTCCAGCCAGATGCTGAAACTACCGGCCGCGCTACGCAGGTCCAACTCCTGACCGGCCTGCAACTGCTTGGTCACCACACCAGCGGCCTTGCCGTCGGCAAAGTTGCGCGACAACAACAGTTGCTCGCCCTCGGCAGACAACAGACGGAAACGGAAGCTGCCATCGTCTTCACGGAAGCTGATGAAGCGCGCCGCCTTGACGGCCTTTTTCTTGGTATTGGCCGCCGCCTGCACCTGGCTGGCGAAGGAGCGCAGGCCGACCGCCTCACGCAGCTCGGCGAGGAATGGCGTGGCCACTGCACGGGCCTTGGTGGCGCCGACGCGCAGGATGTCTTCCAGGTCCGAGGGACGAGCGATCAATTGGTGATAACGCTCGCGGGCCTCGCCCAGCTCGCCGTCCAGCAATTGGAACAGGCGATTCTTGGCTTCGCCCCAGCCCAGGCCCTGCAGCAGTTCAGTACGGAACTCCGCGGCTTGCGCCGGGGTGGAGAAGGCCTGGAACAGGGTGAACAGGTGCGAGTTATCAGGGTCCTTGGCTTCGCCAGGCGTCTTGGAGTCAGTGACGATCCGCGAGATCGCGTCCTTCATGTCCTTGGCACTGGTAAACAGCGGAATGGTGTTGTCATAGCTCTTGGACATCTTGCGACCATCCAGGCCAGGCAAGGTGGCGACACTTTCCTCGATCAGCGCCTCGGGCATGGCAAAGAACTCCTTGCCCTGACCGAACAGGTGGTTGAAGCGCTGGCCGATATCCCGGGCCATTTCCACGTGCTGGATCTGGTCGCGTCCCACCGGCACCTTGTTCGCGTTGAACATCAGAATGTCCGCAGCCATCAGCACCGGATAGCTATACAAGCCCATGGTAATGCCAGCGTCCGGGTCTTCACCGGTCTCGACGTTCTTGTCCACCGAGGCCTTGTAGGCGTGAGCACGGTTGAGCAGCCCCTTGGCGGCCACGCAGGTCAGCAGCCAGGTCAGTTCGGGAATCTCCGGGATATCCGACTGGCGATAGAAGGTCACGCGCTCCACATCCAGGCCACCGGCCAGCCAGGTCGCGGCGATCTCCAGGCGCGAACGCTGGATGCGCAGCGGGTCATCGCACTTGATCAGTGCGTGATAGTCGGCCAGGAAGTAGAAGGAGTCGGCATTGCTGTCGCGGCTGGCGATGATCGCCGGGCGAATCGCACCGGCATAGTTGCCCAGGTGCGGCGTGCCGGTGGTGGTGATGCCGGTGAGGATACGCGTACGAGTAGTCATGGGTAATCGCTTATCAGACTGCTATCAATTCGAAAGTCGTGGCAGCACCAGATCCTTCAGATCGGTGAGCTTGCCATGAAAAAAGTGTCCGCATTCTGCCACTTTCAGCAGCTCATGGGGGCGAACAAGCGCATCGGACCAGTCATAGACCGCCTGAGGATCAATGACCTCATCGGTTTCCGGCTGGATCAGGGTCAGCGGACAGCGCTCGGGCAAAAGATCGCTATCGCGCAGGCGAGTCACCGCCGCCGCCACCATGAACAAGTGCTTGAGCTGCACACCCTGGGCCTCCAGACGACCACCCAGGCTTGCCGCGACAAAGCCGCCAAAGGAGAACCCGAGCAAGGTCAGCGGCAGATCCGGGTGCTGGGCCAGCAGCCACTGCGCAGCCGCCAGGGCATCGTCGACCTCGCCACTGCCCATGTCATGGCTGCCTTCGCTGGCACCCACGCCCCGATAATTGAAGCGCAGGGTGATCAGGCCTGCATCGCGCGCGGTGCGCTGCAAGGTGGAAACCACCTTGTTGAGCATGGTGCCGCCCTGCACCGGATTGGGGTGGCAGATCAGCGCCACGCCGCGGGCGTCGGGCACCTCCAGATACAGGGCTTCCAGTTGGCCTACCGGGCCGGAAATCACTACAGGGGTTTCACGCATTAGCAAGGAAGGAACTCCGTGACCTCGAAGGGGGTCGACTCGTCTAGCAAATGGTCTGTGCCAATCTATTGCGAGTGAATCGCGGTATACAGCGCAGGTTCGAGCCGTTAACGTAAAGCAAAGCCGTTTATAGAGGAAGGACTCGTGGAACACTCGCTCTTAGTTTGGTTGTTGCCGACTCTTGCCCTGGTCGCGGGTGTCGCCATTGGATTCCTGGTTGCTCGCCTGCTGCCCAATGCCGCGCCTAACCGCACGCAGCGTCAGTTGGACGATATTCAGGAACGTTTCGACAATTACCAGAATGAAGTGGTCACCCACTTCAACAGCACCGCAACCCTGGTGAAGAAGCTCACCCAGAGCTATCAGGAAGTACAGGATCATCTCGCCGAGGGTGCCAACCGCCTGGCCCTGGACGAACTGACCCGTCAGCGCCTGCTGGCTGCACTGCACTCTGAATCGGTACAGACTCCGCGTGAACGCCTGACACCACCGCGGGACCAGGAGCCACCACGGGACTACGCACCCAAGACGCCGAATGCCCCTGGCATGCTCGACGAACAATATGGCCTGAAGAAGTAAGAATCTTCAGCCATTAAAAAGCCCGCCCGATTTGCATCGGGCGGGCTTTTTTGTGCCTGGGGTTCAGCCAGGTGGGTCAAGCGTACTGCTTAGTATTGCTGGCCTTGCTGTTGGTAAGGTTGCTGATACTGCTGACCGGGTTGTTGATATTGCTGGCCTGGAATCGCCTTGAGGTTGACCTCTACCCGACGGTTCTGGGCGCGACCGTTGACGTCGGCGTTGCTGGCGATCGGGTTATCCGGACCGGCACCGCGGGCAGACAGGTTGGCACTGCTCACGCCCTGGGAAGTCAGATAGGTCGCCACGCTTTGCGCACGGCGCTGCGACAGGTCCATGTTGTGCTGGCGGCTGCCAGTACTGTCGGTGTAGCCGACGATTTCAATCTGGTTCTGGTTGAACTCACGCAGGGAGTTGGCCAAGTTGTTCAGCGGCTGGTAGAAGCTTGGCGCGATGTTCGCCGAGTCGGTGGCGAAGGTGATGTTGCCGGGCATGATCAGCTTGATCTGATCACCCTGGCGCTGCACCTCGACTCCGGTATTGGCCATGCTGGCCCGCAGCTTTTTCTCCTGCTGGTCGGCGTAGTAGCCATAACCAGCGGCGGATGCCCCCACCACGGCAGCGCCGATCAAGGCACCCTTGCCACGGTTGTTGTGGTCGATCGCGGCACCGGCCAGCGCACCGGCCAAGGCCCCGAGGCCACCGTATTTTGCAGTTTTGCTCATGCCCGACGAGCCGCCGTCAGCCTGCCCCTGATTGTCATAGGGGTTAGGCGAAGCGCAGCCGGACAACAAGGCCACAGCAGAAGCGACAACAATCAAACGACGCGAGGTGAACATGGAAAACTCCTACATTTTGCATTCTGTGGTGCAGCGGACGTTGGCAATAGACCTTTGCTGGCGTTGGAACACAGGGAACGGTAAAAATTCCATGAGTTTCAGAGCGATCAGTCAGGCCCTCACGAACGGGTTCTGCCGCATCTCATCGCCAAGCCGGGTGTCTGGCCCGTGGCCGGCAACCACGATCGCGTCTTCATCCAGGGTATAAAGACGCTGCTTGATCGAGCGTACCAGGGTGGCCTGGTCGCCGCCCCACAAGTCCGTGCGCCCGACCCCGCGCTTGAACAGCGTGTCACCGGCAATCAGAAGCTTAGCTTCGGAAAACCAAAAGCTCATGGAACCGGGAGTATGTCCCGGAGTGTGCAAGGCCACACCACAACCGCAGGCCAGCTCTTCTTCATGATCCAGCCAACGGTCCGGGGATGGGACAGGGGTGTAAGGCACGCCAAACATGCTGCACTGCATCTCCAGGTTGTCCCAGAGAAACTGATCGTCCTTGTGCAAGTGCAGGGTCGCCCCGGTCTTTTCCTTCATCTGCCCGGAAGCAAGAAAGTGATCCAGGTGAGCATGGGTGTGAATGATGCTCACCACCTTCAGACCCAGGGCATCGAGGCGCGCCATGATCAGGTCCGGATTGCCTCCCGGATCGACGACTATGGCTTTGTGGGTCAATGGATCGCCGATGATCGTGCAATTGCACTGCAAAGGGCCGACGGGGAAGGTTTCGCGAATGAGCTCGTTTTTTAAGGGTTTCATATAAAACTCTCTACAGAATCGAATTGCGGCATGCTTTTCATATGGGGAAGAGAACCCTAGGAAAACTGAATCCCGCCCTCAAAACCTGAGGAAAAACAAAGGCAACGAGAAGGGCGTCCGGTGAGCTAATCAAACCTCTCGGCACCGTAACCGCTCTTCAGCGATAGTCCCGAAACACTTTGGAATAGCTGCCCTCCCCCTGCCAGCCAAATCTGATCAGGCGGAAAAGGCTATAAGGTTGGCACCAAGATGACTACCATGTCTGGCTCCAGCGCCTGTCCCACTTGAAATCCAGAACAGATCGATCAACCAATGGGCCGACTAAATACGTGACATGCCTAAGTGCGGATGAGCGGCTCGCAGGGTACAATGCGCGGCATGAAATCACGCTACTCATAACCTTAAAGTCGCCACTCCATAGCGTACCGCGACCTATTGCAATAATGAATGTGATCGCACTGCTACCAGAGTGGCAGCGCGTGTATTAGAGACTGTTGACTCAATGGCTACGTATCAACCAGACAGCTCTACCGCTTGGTACCTGGTGCAATGCAAGCCACGACAAGACCAGCGAGCCGAAGAAAACCTGCAGCGCCAGGGCTTCCACTGCTACCGCCCCCAGCGCGAATGTGAACGTATTGTCCAGGGGCGTCGACAAAGCGGTACTGAGTCCCTGTTTCCAGGTTATCTGTTTATCGCACTTGAACATGACGCCAACTGGGCACCGCTACGGTCGACACGAGGGGTGAATCGACTAGTTGCCTTCAATGGCCATCCGTTGGCGGTCCCGGCAAGTTTGATAGAGGAATTGCGACAACGTGTGACAGAGGTGGGCACGGCGGTGCCGCACAAGGGAGCCCGAGTCTGTATCACTGAAGGCTGCTTTGCCGATCTGGAAGCCATATTCGAAAGCTGCCTTGGTGATGAACGCGTTGTATTGCTGCTCACTCTGCTCAATCAGCAGCAACGAATTGAGCTCCCTCTGTCTAGTGTTCGCAAGATCTAGGCTCCTTCAGCCTGAATGAAGGCATTTCCACTGGGCAATGAGCGCCAATGAAAAGCCTCTAGCGCCAGCGGAAGAACATTGTTAAGAATCGTTCTCAGGAATCGACGCTAAATCCTGGGGCGGTAGCGTGTCGAAACGCCAGAAAAGCTCATCATTTCAAGCAGATTAGCAGCGCTATCGATCAAGCTAACCCGAAGAAAGAGGCGCAGATGCCTTGACTAATGATTATCGACAACAGCGCCCAGGCCACCTCTGCTCCACGGCCCCTGCGAAGGCAGTCTTCGACGCTGTGCTGGAAACCTTCATAACGTTTGACAGTACCAACTTAAAATACAGAAAAAATGTCGTAATCGAGAGTGATGTTTAAAGCATGCACACTATAACTTTATCCAATCAAAAAAGTTTTGGTGCAGAGCAGGAAAAAAGCCTGCTTGATAATGGCAAGTCTCAAAATGTCATACTGGAATACAGTTGCCGAACTGGCCGATGTGGAGTTTGCAAGTGCAAGCTTCTGAAAGGCACCACAACCCTTCTTCAGGAAGAGCTGGCCCTTAGTGAAACTGATCTGGCAGCTGGCTACATTCTGACTTGCTGCCGAGCGCCTTCCAGCGACATTGAACTTGATATTGAAGACCTGGGCCAACTTGCAGATATCAAGATCAAAACAATACCCTGTCGACTCGACTCTATCGACCTCATGAACAATGATGTCGTGCGTGTAGTACTGAGAACTCCACCTGCAAGTGCATTATTCTATCTCGCCGGGCAATATGTCGATATTATTGGCAAGGAAGGTATACGTCGCAGCTATTCAATCGCCAATGCCCATCGTGAAGACGCAAAGCTCGAGCTTCACATAAAACAAGTTGCAGAAGGCGTCATGAGCCAATACTGGTTCAGCCAGGCTCAGGTGAATGATCTATTGCGACTGGAGGGCCCGTTGGGAACCTTCTGCCTGCGCAACTCGACAGCGACCCATCTTGTATTTTTGGCGACAGGGACCGGAATAGCTCCGGTAAAAGCCATACTAGAATCGTTGGCAGCTAATCCAGGTCAATTGACCGGTAAGTGCGTTCATGTCTACTGGGGCGGAAGGACCGAATCAGATATTTACTGGCGCCCAGAGCTTCCCGGAATCGACATGACCTTTACCCCGGTGTTGTCACGCGCGCCCACGCAATGGTCAGGAAGCAGAGGCTACGTTCATAATGCCCTGATTGCAGATGCTATCGAACTGAATGATGCCGTGGTCTATGCCTGTGGCTCCGAAGCGATGATCCACTCTGCGCATGAAGCATTGACGACAGCTGGCCTACCTGTAAAAAACTTCTATTCCGATGCTTTTGTAAGCTCAAACTAATCCGGAGAAAGCATGAAAGCAGTTATTTTGGCCGGTGGCCTGGGAACTCGTTTAAGTGAAGAAACCAGTGTCCGTCCAAAGCCAATGGTGGAGATTGGAGGCAAACCCATTCTCTGGCACATCATGAAGATGTACTCCGCTCATGGAATTAACGACTTTATTATTTGCTGTGGTTATAAGGGATATGTAATCAAGGAATACTTCGCCAACTACTTTCTGCACATGTCAGACATCACCTTCAACATGCGTGACAATGCAATGGAAGTCCACGACAAACGAGCCGAGCCTTGGAACGTAACGCTGATTGACACAGGTGATAACTCCATGACTGGAGGACGCCTAGGGCGCGTGGCTGAGTATGTAAAAGATGAAGAGTCGTTCTGCTTCACCTACGGAGACGGCGTCAGCGATCTGGACATCAGGGCGTCAATCGACTTTCACAAGAAACATGGCAAGGCTGCCACCTTGACCGCAGCGTTCCCCCCGGGTCGCTTCGGTGCTCTGGATATTAAGAAAGGACAAGTTCTTAACTTCAAGGAAAAGCCGAAGGGTGACGGCGCGATGATCAATGGTGGCTTCTTTGTCTTGAGCCCCAAAGTCCTTGACTACGTGATTGACGATAGCACCACCTGGGAACAAGAGCCTCTTATGAGACTTGCCGAAGAGGGTGAACTGATGGCTTACGAACATCCCGGCTTCTGGCAACCCATGGATACGCTACGCGACAAGCATTTGCTGGAAGAACTTTGGCAATCAGGCCAAGCCCCGTGGAAAAACTGGGACTAAAGATGAAGTCAAAAGTGAACCCTGCGTTCTGGCAAGGTAAAAAAGTCTTCTTGACCGGCCATACAGGCTTCAAAGGCAGCTGGTTGGCGCTTTGGCTTCAAAGCATGGGCGCACAGGTACAGGGCTTTGCGTTAGCCCCCCCTACAACACCAGCGCTGTTTGATGTAGCTCGTGTCGCCGAAGGCATGCAGTCGTGTATTGATGACATTCGCGATCTGCAAGCCGTCACTCAAAGCATGTTGAGCTTCAATCCAGATGTACTGATCCATATGGCGGCCCAGCCCTTGGTGCGCCTGTCCTATCGCGATCCGGTGGAAACCTACTCCACCAATGTGATGGGAACCTTGCACGTACTGGAATCCGCTCGCCAGTGCCCGAACCTACGGGCAATAGTCAACGTCACCACTGACAAGTGCTATGAGAATCGCGAGTGGGAGTGGGGTTATCGTGAAGATGAACCCATGGGTGGCCATGACCCCTATAGCAACAGCAAAGGTTGCGTAGAATTAATGACGGCCTCCTATCGCAACTCATTCTTCAACACTCCGCAAACAGCAGCACTGGCGAGTGCTCGCGCAGGTAATGTCATAGGAGGCGGGGACTGGGCAGAAGACCGTCTGATCCCAGATATCCTGCGAGCATTCGAGAAGAATCAGCCTGTAATTGTGCGCAATCCGCAAGCAACTCGTCCCTGGCAACACGTACTCGAACCCTTAAGCGGTTACCTGGTACTAGCAGAGCATCTATGGAATAACGGACACGCTTTCGCACAAGGTTGGAACTTCGGCCCGAAAGATGAGGATGCTCGTCCTGTTGAGTGGATACTCGACCACCTGGTCGATTCCTGGGGAGATGGTGCTCATTGGCAGCTAGATTGCGATCCTCAGCCTCATGAAGCCAACTACCTCAAACTGGATATCTCCAAGGCTCGTGCTCGGCTGCACTGGTCGCCAACCTGGGACCTAGAAAAAACCCTCTCACGTATCGTCCACTGGCACCGAGCCTTTTTAGCGGGCGCAGACATGCAAGCACAGTGCCTCGATGAAATTCATGCATACATGGCTGACATGCATGCCACTGGTAACTAATTAATTTTTTCAAGCAGGAACGTTCATGACTCCCGATATGCTTCGCCAGGAAATCAGCAAACTCGTTGAGCAATATGCACAGGTCGCCTTGGCGAGCAAACCTTTCGTGGCAGGCGAAACAGTCATTCCACCATCGGGTAAAGTGATTGGCGCACGCGAATTGCAACTGATGGTCGAAGCCTCTCTTGATGGTTGGCTGACCACCGGCCGCTTCAACGCTGAGTTTGAAAAAAAGCTCGCTGAGTTCATAGGGGTAAAGTTTCTCCTGTCTGTGAACTCAGGCTCATCGGCCAACCTAGTCGCCTTCAGCACCCTGACTTCGCCAAAACTTGGTGAGCGCGCGATCAAAAAAGGCGACGAAGTCATTGGAGTAGCCGCTGGTTTTCCAACCACCGTCAATCCCATTGTCCAGTTTGGTGCGGTACCCGTATTCGTCGATGTCGACATGGCCACCCACAATATCAATGCCGACTTGATAGAAGCTGCGATCACGCCAAAGACCAAAGCGATCATGCTTGCCCACACTCTGGGGAACCCGTTCAACCTGGGCAAGGTCAAGGCCTTGTGCGAAAAATACAACCTGTGGCTTGTGGAGGACTGCTGCGACGCATTGGGAGCCACTTACGATGGCAAGCTGGTGGGAACCTTCGGCGACATCGCCACCCTCAGCTTCTACCCCGCACACCACATCACTATGGGTGAAGGTGGAGCAGTCTTCACCAATAACCCATTATTGAAAGTGATTGCCGAATCCTTTCGTGATTGGGGTCGTGATTGCTACTGCGCCCCAGGTTGCGATAATACTTGTGGTGATCGTTTTGGGCAGCAATATGGCAGCCTGCCTCAGGGTTACGACCACAAGTATGTATATGCACACTTGGGCTACAACCTGAAGATTACTGACATGCAAGCAGCCTGCGGTCTTGCCCAACTTGAGCGGGCCCAAGACTTCATCGACACCCGCAAGCGTAACTTCAAATTACTCAAGGATCGCCTGGCCAGCCTGTCGGAGTTCCTTGAAATTGCTGAAGCCACACCTAACAGTGAGCCTTCCTGGTTCGGCTTCCCAGTCACCCTCAAGGAAAGCAGTGGCGTCAAGCGGGTGGACTTGCTCAAGTTCCTTGATCAAAACAAGATTGGCACACGACTGCTATTTGCCGGCAACCTGACTCGCCAGCCCTACTTCCAAAATATTGAATACCGGATCGTTGGGGATTTGACCAACACGGATCGCACGATGAATCAGACCTTCTGGCTGGGTGTACAACCTGCATTGGGCCAAGAGCACTTTGAATTTGTTGGTGAAAAGCTGGAAGAGTTTTTCGGAATTGGTTTCTAAAATATGAAAGCCTCGGATGCAGTAGCAAAAATTCTTGCAGACAACGATGTTCTGTATGGTTTTGAGTTGATTGGTGGAATGATTACTCACCTGGTGGATAGTATTAATCTACTAGGCAAGACTAAACTGGTTTCAATGCACCATGAACAAGGCGCCGCCTTTGCTGCATCCGCAGTATCCCGTGTGACCCACCACAAAACTCTTGGGGTTGCTCTTGCAACCAGCGGTCCCGGTGCAACCAACTTGATCACAGGCATTGCTGACTGCTGGCTTGATAGCCACCCGTGTATTTTCCTTACAGGTCAGGTCAACACCCATGAGTTGAAAGGCAACAGGGATATTCGCCAGCAGGGTTTTCAGGAACTTGATAGCGTTGCCTTGGTCACGAGCATCACTAAGTATGCCTATCAGATTAAAAGTCCAGACGAGCTGATACCTTGTTTGAGAAAAGCGATCCGAATCGCTAAAGAAGGTCGTCCCGGACCAGTATTACTTGATATTCCGATGAATATACAAACAGCGGATATCGACGAGGCCTTACTCGACGCCTCTATGTCTACAGAAGCGGAAACTCAACCCACCGCTATAGCCATGAGTGATCTGGAGTTTATAAAAAGGAAACTCGAGAACGCAAAAAAGCCGCTTCTGTTGATCGGAGGGGGGGCGGTCAACACTTCAGAATTTCAAGGGTGGATAAAGCAGATTGAATACAAAGGCATCCCGTATGTTGCCAGCTTGAAGGGAGCCGAAAAAATACACTCCAGCGAACTATACCTGGGAATGTTAGGTGCCTATGGCACTAGGGCGGCTAACTACGCAGTACAAAACTGTGACCTCCTGCTGGTGCTGGGAAGTAGAATGGATGTGCGTCAGACTGGAGCACAATCAGAAGATTTCGCTCGGAACGCAGAAATCATCCAGATAGACTTGCAAGAAGGACAATTGAACAATCGGGTTATTGCTGATTTTTCATATCAATTTGAACTGAGCGAGTACTTCTCAAAGTTCTCTCCACTGCAAATAGCCAACAGCATCGACTGGGGCGATTGGGCAGCTGCATTGAAAGAGAAATTCAAAAAAACCTTTACTGACGAATACTCAGGTTGGAGCCTCAGCCCCTTTGGCTTGTTTACTCAGTTAAATAAACTAACTGAGAACATCGCACTGGACTATATTCTGGATGTTGGTAACAACCAGATGTGGGCCGCACATACATTACGCCTCAGCCCACACCAAGCCATGCATAATTCTGGCGGCCTAGGCAGCATGGGATTTGCAATACCTGCAGCGATTGGCGCGTGCTATGCGGGGAAAAAGCCAATCATTGTCATTACAGGTGACGGTGGAGCCCAGCTCAACATCCAAGAACTGGATATCATTGCAAGAGACAAGCTTCCAATCCTGACTATCGTTATGAACAACCAGTCCTTAGGTATGGTACGAGGCTTTCAGGAGATGTACTTCGAGGGAAGAAACTCTTCTACTTATTGGAACGGATACACATCACAATTCAAGGAAATTGGTGCGGCCTATCGCGTCGAGTCAAAAACAATAATAAATCTTCAATCTTTCAGCAGTGCACTGGAAAGCTTCCTGGAATCGCCCCGTCCGCTTCTATTGGAAGTATCCATGTCCGATGCCAGAGAATGTCGGCCAAGGCTTGAATATGGCCGTGCCATTGATCAGCAATTACCCATGCTCGATGAATAGCATCTAATGAATATTGCAATTTTAGGTGCCAGTAGCCAAATCGCCAAAGACCTCATTTTTTCATTCGCACAAAAGACGGATGCTCACCTGACTCTTTTTGTCAGGCACCTTTCCAGCATTGATCTCTCGACATTAAGAATCATCGAAGAAAAAGAGTACCAGGTACTGGAATACACGGAGTTCACCCACCAAATTAATTTCGACGTCATTTTAAATTTTGTTGGTGTAGGCGATCCCGCTAAAGCTGCAAATATGGGCGTAGAAATTTTTGAAATAACAGAGCGCTACGATTACCTGGCTATTGAGTACATAAAAAAACACCCTTCTTGCAAGTATATTTTCTTAAGCAGCGGAGCAGTGTATGGCGGTGAGTTTGAAACTCCTATTACTCACCACTCCACGGCGCAGGTCAACATTAACCATTTGAAAACTACAGATTGGTATGCCATTGCCAAGCTTTACGCTGAAGCAAAACATAGAGCCATGCCAAATCATCAGATCATAGACATTCGTATTTTCAACTATTTCAGCCATACGCTCGATATGCAATCGAGGTTTCTGATTACCGACCTGGTCAGAGCCATTCTACAAGATAGAACATTCAATACTTCGGCCCAAAATATTACACGTGACTTCATTACTCCCACAGACTTTTTCCAACTCATCCAGAAAATAATTTCCGCTACGAATTTTTTTAATGGACCTATTGATTGCTACACTAAATCGCCCATTGACAAATTTTCATTGCTAAATGAATTCCATAATCGCTTCGCATTGAACTACACACTACAAGATAGCTTCCAAAGCATCAATGCCACAGGTGTCAAACTGAATTATTACTCATTAAAAAAAGCACCAAGCGAGCTTATGTACGAACCTTCTTTCTCTTCCCTAGATGGGTTGTTTTATGAGTTCGAAAAAATCCCAGGAATAAAATGAACCTGAAGAGCCTCTTCAACAAAGACTTTCGCCACACCGCTATAAATCAGCTATGGCGGCTATTTTCTGGACCACTATTACTTATACTTCTACCTATATATCTAACACCAGAAGTTCAAGGCTATTGGTATACATTCATTAGCCTAGCCGCTTTGGCAATATTTGCAGATATGGGGTTTTCCGCCATATTATTGTTGTTCTCAGCACACGAATTTGCTCACCTCAGATTCAACAGCGATAAAACCATAACTGGGGATGAACACCACTTGATGCGTCTGGCGACACTTCTGCGCTTTTCAGTTAAATGGTCTTCACTGATGGCCTTGGTCGTATTCCCTATAGTTCTGATTATTGGCTACACGATTTTAAACACAAAAGACACAACTACTGATTGGAAACTCGCTTGGTTCATCTATGGAGCAGCATCAACCTTCGTTTTTATTAATAGCATGATGCTATCGTTTATCGAAGGTTGCGACTCGGTAGGTGATGTACAAAAAATTCGCTTTCATATCAGCGTAGTGACATTTATCACTACCTTGGCCCTACTCATTGGCGGGGCAAATCTTCATGCACTATCACTCTCTTTGTTGGTTGGCGCGCTGAGCGGAACTACAATCATCTTCTTTCGTTACCACCGAATGCTGCATCAACTTTTCCAGCAAGCGGCAAACAAACATCACCCTTGGTTTCAGGAAACCATGCCATTAATATGGCGCTTTGCTATAAGCTGGATCAGCGGATACTTTATTTTTTCCATATTCACTCCAGTGGCATTCCATTACTATGGAAGTACTGAGGCTGGAAAAGTTGGACTTTCAATATCAGCCTGCATGGCCATATTCAGCATCGCAAACATCTGGATTACAACAATAACGCCACGCATAAACATTTACGTCGCACAAAAAGACTATTCCAGACTTAACTCAGACTTTAAAAAACACGTCCTACTTTCAGCCCTAACTTACATCATAGGGATGTTAGCTTTATACATAGCGCTAACTATTTCAAAAGGCTACCTGCCAATTTCAAACCGCCTATTACCCATGTCTTCTTTTTTAATTGTTGCACTGGCCTATCTTGCACAACTTCTGATCAACTCCATGGCAACTTACATACGAGCTCACAAGCAAGAACCTTTAGTTCTGACATCCATGCTAAATGGTATTTATGTCGCTACCACGACAATATTAATCGCAATAAATATGCCATTCGAGTACCTGTTCATTGGTTTTCTATCAGCCTACGCCGTGACGCTACCTTGGGTCTATAACGTATTCAAAAGATATAACAGGGAATTTTCGTGATTATCAAACAAGCTTCAAAACTCTCCATTGTTATACCAACCTATAATCGCGCTGAGTTTCTTGAGCACCTGATTACAACTCACATCGCACTATTTGAAAAATACAACATAAACATTTTCATCTCCGACAATGGCTCAACAGACAACACGTTTGATATAGTCAAAAAACTAAGAGAGAGCCACCCATGCATAAGCTATCACAAAAACAATAAAAATCTTGGTGCAGACCTAAATATTGAAACAGCTCTAAAAGCCCCAGAAACCGACTACATCTGGCTACTAGGCGACACCTATTGTTTTAATGAATACGTACTTATCTACATCTTAAAGAACCTCGACCAGGGCTTTGATCACATTTTGCTAAATGTCGGAAATGAGGTCGAAACCGTACCTGGTCAAATATACACAGACCAAAACAAACTAGTAGATGATCTTTTCTGGCTAATGACATGCCTAAGCGTTCATATTTATAGTCGCAAGACAATTTCCGGCGCGAATTTCTATCGATATAGAGACTGTCATTTCCTGCAAACCGGAATACTTCTTGAGCATATAAACAAGCAAGATTTCAAGATACTCTGGTCCCCAGAGCACTCAGTTGACCGAATGCCGGAGATAAACGGAGCCAAGAAGGTCACTTGGAATGATAAGTTTTTTGATATATGGATTGAGTCGAGAGTAAACTTTGCACTTTCATTACCTCCTGGCTACAGATTAAGCTCCAAGCTTAGAGGTGCAAAGCGTGTCTCGGCAAAGCACGACACTCTCAGTGCAAAGCAAATTTTAGCATTTAGAGCAAACTCGATACTGAATTTAAAAACTGCTATAAAACACAAGCGCGCACTAATTTTTTGCTGCACTCCTCTCATTTATTTTTTCTTATTCTTCTGCGCAGCCATCCCAACCAAGTTTTTTTCATCAGCCCGATATCTGCACAGACTAGCAAAAAAAACATAGCGACTAATCGCTCCCATTCCATCCAAAAAATCACCACATATAAACCATCATCGATATCAATCTGAAAATTTCGAACCTACAATCTCCCAGAGCAATCCCGGTGAAATACTTAATCCTAGTAGTTATCTACAATAGATCCCTTAAGGACTCACAAAGCATTCGCTCACTAATTGAGTCCCTTTCGACGTTAGAAGGCTCAACGTTCTTTATTTGGGATAATAGTCTCGAGAGACAACCAGAAAACGAACTAGATTGGTTTCAAAAAGAAACGCACAAAAACAACTTCATCTACAAACACACATCACAAAACACAAGTCTTTCAGAAATATACAATACCTTTACAACGCTCACTCCACAAAAGCACGACTTCATCATACTGCTTGATCACGACACATCTTTCGATTCGCAGTTATTTGACGCCCACAAAAAAGCACTTAAATCCTGCGACCCCGTTAATCTTTACCTTCCCATCGTCAAATTCAAAGACAAGATCGTCAGCCCTGGCAAACAGCTTTTATTCAAGAGTCTCCCCTACAAACACTTGAACCCAGGCTTAACCGCGTCAAGGCATAATACTGCGATCAACAGTGGAATGATTATTCGATGGTCATACTTCACCGGAATCTTCAAGGGGTATGATAAAAGACTTAAGTTTTATGGAACCGATGACTACTTCATGATGGAGTATCGCAAAACCAACAAGTACTTCTATTTACTTGATTACACTATCCATCATGATCTGACCTGTAACCCGGACGCTGATGACATTTATAAATTCAAGGCTAGTTTTCAAGAAGCGCAGAAATCTTTTTTAATTTTGCACAGCAACGGCCGCCCCCTCTCAATGGCCGGCCTTGTAGTTTTTATTCGACGATTGAAGCACACGATAAAATTTAAAATCAGCTTTTTCAATTGATTGACTCTTAGTAAAAACACTCTGCTGCCTGTCAGCTCCATCAGAGTGCATAGGAACCTATATGGGATCTGATACAAATAACAAAATAAGGATTTTGACCTTTTTAGGTTACTATCTTCCAGGCTATAAGGCTGGCGGCCCACTGCGCACACTAGCCAACATGGCTGATCACCTCAGCGAGTTTTTTGAGTTCTGGATCATTACCCGTGACCGGGACCAAGATGAACCCTTGGCCTATGACTCAGTTTCCGTCAATACTTGGCAAAAAGTAGGTAATGCCAATGTCTACTATCTATCCCCAGAGTGTTGTACGGTACGAGGCATAGCCAGAGTAGTAGCTTCAACGCCTCATGATGTTGTTTACCTTAATAGTTTCTTCGATCCGAACTTCACGTTGAAGCCTTTACTGGGGTGGAAATTTCTAAAGTCGACTGACAAACCGATTATTCTGGCACCGCGTGGCGAATTCTCAGAGGGTGCTTTGAGTATCAAAAGCACAAAAAAGAGCCTATATATAAATACACTTTCCTGGCTATACCGAGGAATTACATTCCATGCGTCTAGCCAATATGAAAAAAATGACTCTTTACGTAGCCTACCGTGGCTATTGAGCGATGATATTTCTGTAGCGATCGATCTTTCAGCAAAGCCAGACCGGGCTATTCCAGTACCGCTAACAAACTCAGACGACTCGTTTATAAAAATTATTTTTTTATCTCGAATATGTCGAATGAAAAATCTGGACTATGCCCTATCTGTACTGAGCCAAGTTACCAAAACAATAAAGTTTGACATTTATGGTCCCAAGGAGGATCTGGACTACTGGACTGAATGTGAGTCTTATATTCGTCTGCTTCCAGCCAATATCCATGTCGAGTACCGCGGCAATGTAATGCCCGAAGACGTAAAAGAGACCTTCGCGGCCTATGATCTTTTTTTCTTCCCTACTAAAGGGGAAAATTACGGTCATGTGATCGCAGAATCTATTAGCGTAGGGACTCCCGTATTGCTGAGCGATCAAACGCCTTGGCGAAACCTTGAGGAGGAATGCCTGGGCTGGGATCTCCCGCTGGATGACCCTCTTCAGTTTGCAAAAACCATAGATAGATTCGCATCGATACCAAAAGATGAACGGCAGTCGCAACGAGTAACCGTCTATGAAAAGGCTCTTGAAAAACTCTCTGACAACACAGCCATCGAAGCAAATAAACAGCTGTTCCTTTCTGTTCTCAAAGACAGGAAGAACTGACAATGCGGATCTTGATGTTAAGTCAGTATTTCTACCCAGAAAGCTTCATCATTAACGACATCGTTTCGAACTTGGTGAAGCAAGGCCATGAAGTGACGGTTGCCACAGGCAAGCCTAACTATCCGGAAGGTAGGGTTTTCAACGGTTATACCGCACGCGGTGTAAAGCGTGAAAAATTCCAGGACACTGTAGAGGTGGTTCGAGTACCCCTATGGCCACGCGGCTCTGGCGGAGCCAAGAACCTCACACTCAATTACCTCTCGTTCATGTTCCTGGGGTTGATATGTTTTCCTTGGTTGCTGCGCAAGCGCCAATTCGACGCGATCCTGGTGTTCGCCCCCTCTCCGGTCACTCAAGCGGTTCCTGCGATTCTGCTCAAGTGGATCAAAGGTGCAAAACTGGCTCTATGGGTGCAGGACTTGTGGCCTGAAAGTCTCTCTGCTACGGGCTTCGTCAAAAATCGCTATTTGCTCAAAGCCGTGGGCTGGATGGTTAAGGCGATCTATCGTTGCTGCGACATTCTGTTGGTTCAATCAAAAGCCTTCATCAATCCGGTAGCGCAATACGTCGATAGAAAAAAAATCACTTACTATCCCAACTCTTTTGACCCGGGGACTGCCTCTACAGCCTTGATTCCCGACTCGCTTGGTCATTTGCTTGATCAACACTTCTGTGTGGTTTTCGCCGGTAACCTCGGAACAGCGCAAGCGTTAGACACTTTGCTGCAGGCTACGAGTGAACTACGCGACGACCCATCGATTCGTCTGGTCTTGATCGGCAGCGGCAGTCGTTTGGAGTGGCTCGAGAGTCAAAAAGAATCCCTTGGGCTGGACAATCTGGTCTTGCCCGGGCGCTTTCCTATGGAGAGCATGCCGCAGATTTTCGAGCGGGCCTCGGCACTGTTGGTTTCGCTGACGGATGAGCCCATCTTTGCCCAGACGATCCCGAGTAAGATACAGGCCTACCTGGCGGCCGGGCGGCCGATCATTGCCAGCATCAACGGTGAAGGGGCTCAGATCATCGTCGACTCAGGAGCAGGATTCGCCTCTGCGGCGGAGGAGGTGCAGCCATTGGTCGAGAACATAAGGCGCCTGAAGGCACTCCAGGTAGCCGATCGAGAGGCCATGGGCCATGCGGCACGAGCATATTTTGATGAACACTTCGACATGACTCGGCAGGTTTCAGCCTTGGTGGATCTGCTCGAACACGACTCAGAAAGTAAGGTTGGCTGAAATGAAAGTATTGGTTCTTGGCGTCACAGGTATGCTCGGACAAGCAGTGTTTCGCATATTCAACAGTGACACTGAGCACGAAGTCTGGGGCACCTTGCGTAACGCCTCAGCCCTTCGGCACTTTCCCGAACCCTGTTACTCGCATTTGATCACCGGAGTGGATGTACTGGACCAGGACGCCTTGGCCCTGACATTGGCGAAGATCCGCCCAGATGTAGTGATCAATTGCGTGGGCCTGATCAAACAACTGGCCGATGCCAATGACCCGCTGACAGCCTTGCCCATCAATGCGATGTTACCGCACCGGCTCGCGCGCTTGTGTGCCCTGGTGGGAGCACGACTGATACATGTAAGTACCGATTGCGTGTTCTCCGGACGCAAAGGTGGATACCTGGAATCAGACATCTCTGATGCTGAGGATCTGTACGGCAAATCCAAGTACATTGGCGAACTTCATGACGAGCCCCATGCGATCACTCTACGTACCTCGATTATCGGTCATGAACTGAGTTCGAATTACGCTCTAATTGATTGGTTCCTGAGTCAGCAAGGTAGCGTCAAAGGCTTTTCCAAGGCCATATTCTCTGGCCTGCCCACGGTGGAGCTGGCACGGCTGATGAAGGACTACGTTCTCCCCCACCCACAACTCTGTGGGTTGTATCATGTTGCCGCCGCGCCGATTAACAAGTTGGATCTACTGAAGATGGTGGCCAACGAATATGACCATCGGATAGAGATCCGCCCGGATGAGGCATTGGTTATCGACCGCTCACTCAATGCTCAGCGCTTCCATGAGGCTACCGGGTATGTTGCAGCCCCATGGCCAGAGCTGATCCAAGCGATGCACAGCCATCGCTAGGGCGATTGCAAAGATCACTCCCCCACGGGTAGTTGACCGATATTTTTTCCTGACCCATTCCTGGGTTTATACGATTTGGAAGGTTTTATGTTCAACGACAAGGTATTGATGATCACCGGTGGCACCGGATCATTTGGTCATACGGTGTTGCGACGTTTCCTCAATACCGACGTGCGCGAAATTCGTATTTTCTCCCGCGACGAGAAGAAGCAGGAGGACATGCGTATTGCCTTGGCCAATGACAAGGTCAAATTCTACATTGGCGACGTACGTGATCCGGACAGCCTGCGACAAGCCATGGTTGGCGTGGATTATGTCTTCCACGCCGCGGCGCTCAAACAAGTGCCTTCTTGCGAGTTTTATCCAATGGAGGCCGTACGCACCAACGTTCAGGGTACGGAGAACGTACTCAATGCCGCAATCGCCAGCGGCGTGAAGCGGGTGGTGGTACTGAGCACCGACAAAGCGGTATACCCGATCAACGCCATGGGGATCTCCAAAGCCATGGCCGAGAAGCTCATGGTTGCCAAATCGCGAATGATTCCCGAGGGCGGCACCGTCATCTGTGCCACCCGCTACGGTAACGTAATGGCCTCCCGAGGCTCGGTCATCCCACTGTTCGTCGAGCAATTGCGCAAGGGTGAACCCCTGACAGTGACGGACCCGCAAATGACCCGTTTCCTCATGTCCCTGGAAGACTCGGTGGACTTGGTGCTGCATGCCTTCGAGCACGGTTTGCAGGGTGATCTGTTCGTACAGAAAGCGCCCGCCTCGACCGTGGGCGAACTGGCCCAGGCACTCAAGGAGTTGTTTAGCCTCGACAGTCCAGTGCGAGTCATCGGTACTCGTCATGGCGAAAAACTCTATGAGTCGCTGGTTTCACGCGAAGAAATGGCCAAGGCTGAGGATATGGGCCGGTATTACCGGATTCCTGCAGACAATCGCGACCTGAATTACAAGAAGTACTTTGTCGAAGGTGAGGAAAAGATATCCGAACTCGACGATTACACCTCACACAACACAGAACGGCTGGACGTCCCCGGCATCAAGCAACTGCTGCTCAAACTGGACTACATCAAGGAGCAGCTCAATGCTTAAAGTCATGACGCTGGTCGGTACCCGTCCTGAGTTGATCAAGATGAGCCGGGTGATTGCTGAGCTGGATAAACAGGTCAATCACGTTCTGGTGCATTCAGGGCAGAACTACGACTACGAATTGAACCAGGTGTTTTTCGACGATCTGGAAATCCGTAAACCGGATCATTTCCTAGGTGCAGCAGGTGAAACGGCCGCACAGACCATCGCCGAGGTCATCGCCAAGGCCGATCAGGTGTTCGAGCTCGAGCAGCCCGACGCCTTGCTACTCTATGGCGACACCAACACCTGCCTTGCGGTGATTGCCGCCAAACGACGCAAGATTCCGGTGTTCCACATGGAAGCCGGTAACCGCTGTTTCGACCAGCGTGTACCCGAAGAGTTGAACCGCAAGGTGCTGGATCATCTTTCCGACATCAACATGGTGCTGACCGAACATGCCCGGCGCTATCTGATCGCCGAAGGCATCCGCCCGGAAACCATCATCAAGACCGGCTCGCACATGCAGGAAGTCCTCGACTACTACATGCCCAAGATCCTCACCTCAGAGGTACTTGAACGCAGCGGCCTGGAAGCCGGGAAGTTCTTTATTGTCAGCGCCCATCGTGAGGAGAATGTCGACACTCCAGACAACCTTCGTGATCTGTTGGCGAGCCTTCGGGCCTTGGCCGACGAATATGGCTACCCTCTGATCGTCTCCACCCACCCGCGCACCCGAAAACGCCTCGAGGCCCTGGGTGAATCGCTGGATCACCCGTTGATTCGCTTTGTCAAACCCTTCGGGCTATTGGATTACATCAAGCTGCAGATGTCGGCCTTCTGTGTCCTGTCCGACAGCGGCACTATCACTGAGGAAGCCTCGCTGCTCAATCTGCCGGCGGTGACGTTGCGCAACGCCCATGAGCGGCCAGAGGGAATGGATGAAGGGACCTTGATCATGAGCGGGCTGGACAAGGCATCGATACTGGCTGCGGTGAAGGTCATCACGGCACAGCACGATGGCCGTAAACGGACGATTCCCCTGGTCCCCGACTACCAGGGCGGCCCCGTGTCGCTGCAGGTGGTTCGAGTGGTGCTCAGCTATACCGACTACATCAATCGCACGGTCTGGCGTAAAGCCTGACGCCCGGCCACTGCAAGCTAGAGCCTTCGCTCGCAAACCAACTGTTGATGCCTGCCCCCATCAACAGTTGGATTGTCCCCTTCCTCAAAACGCCAGTTGCAGCGTTTCCTTACCCTCCAGCGCCAGCAGGAACTGCTTGGCCTCAAGCCCGCCGGCAAACCCGGTGAGGCCTCCCGAAGCACCAATCACCCGGTGGCAGGGAGCAACGATCGAGATTGGATTCCGGCCATTGGCTGCACCCACAGCGCGCACCGCACTGGGGTTGCCGATCTGCCGGGCAATCTGGCTGTAGCTTCGGGTTTCACCAAAGGGAATAGTCAGCAACGCCTGCCAGACCTTGCGCTGGAACTCAGTGCCGACAAAATCCAGCTCAAGATCGAAACGCTCGCGAGTGCCAGCGAAATACTCCCTGAGCTGGCGTTCGGTCTCCAGCAACTGTGGATGCTCGCCCCCTTCCTCGAGCGGGCCGAGACGTACCCGGTTCTGCCGTTCACGTTCCCAGAGAATCGCGGCCAGCTTCGCCCCCCGGGCAACCAGGGTCAGTTGGCCTACGGGCGACGCCATCAATTTGAATACACAGGACATACGGGGCCTCCTTCGAGCCGCCAAGGGTATCACCCGAACCTTGCGGTTCGTCGCCTCCCTTTCTTCTGTACGCCCTCACTTTAAAGGCAGATTCCAGCGCAAGAACCACGTTTCTTGCGCTGGAATTCATTGCAGGTCAATCCAGACGCTGGCGAAGCCTCAGGCTAGTCTTCGTCGTCGATCACATAGCAGTTGTCGCTGCTGCTACGCCGACCATAGGGATCGATGATAAACGCCCCACGCCCCTGGCCGCATTCAAGCAGGTACACCGGCGACAGCTCCCGCTGCCGATCGATCTGCGCATTGAAACGCACGATATAGGCACCCAGCGAAATCGACACACATAGAATCAGCACCAGGCACAGCACCAACTGATCGGTATAGCTGGAGCGACCCTCATCAGAACGCACTGGCGACATAATCCGATCCTGCCCGTTCAACACTTTGCCCCATCAGCAACAAGCTCATGAAGCCTCTTTCCCCCAGGCGCACCAGGGGCGCCCCGGAAGGCAGGATGCAGACCATCAGGCCGAGGAAAATCAGAACCAGCAAGGTTCCTTTGATCACCGAAGACAGGTTCATGGCTGCGCCACGCTGTGGAATAAGAAGGCCTCAAGCTTAGACAGGAATGGGTTAACACCAGGTAAACATCAGCAGAAAAGCACCCGACTCCGCTATTCTTCGGCCCATTGAGCGACAAGGGTCCAAGAGGACGTTCCCGTGCATATTCAACTGCTATTGGTCGAGGACAACCTCGACCTGGCCAACACCGTCATCGAGTACCTGGAAATCAGCGGCATCGTCTGCGACCACGCCAGCAACGGCCAGACCGGCCTTAACCTGGCCCTCAGCCAGCACTACGACGTCATCCTGCTGGACATCATGCTGCCGCGCCTGGACGGCCAGCAGCTGTGCGCGCAATTGCGCCAGCAGGGCAGCCAGACACCGATTCTGATGCTCACCTCCCTGGACGCTCTGTCGGACAAGCTCGCCAGCTTTTCCGCCGGGGCCGACGATTACCTGGTCAAGCCCTTCGAACTGGCCGAGCTGGTGGCCAGGATCCGCGCCTTGAGCATGCGTCGCAGTGGTCAGGCCAGCCGTCTCCAAGTGGCCGACCTGGTGATGGAGCTGTCCACCCGCAAGGTCAGCCGCGCCGGGCAGGAACTGCACCTTTCACCCATCTGCTGGACCCTGCTGGAATGCCTGATGCGTGCCAGCCCCGAGCCGGTCACCCGGGAGCGACTCGAAGCAACGATCTGGGGCGACGATCCACCCGACAGCAACACCCTCAAGGTGCACATGCATCGCCTGCGTAAGACCGTGGACAAAGCCTTCGGCCACCCCCTGATCCACACCCTTCCGGGCATTGGTATACAGCTGAGGTCACATGCGTAACGGTCTGGGACTGAAATGGGTGATCAGCGGCAGCTTCCTGTTGCTGATTGCCGTGGTGCTGCTGATCTACAGCCTGCTATTGCCGGAATACAGCGTGCGCGGCCTGCTCTATACCGCCAGCGCCATGATGGAGGAGGAAGCCCAGTACTTCGCCCGGCACTACGAGAAGGATCCGAACACGCCACCGCCACACAACTATTTCTATACCAGCGTCATCGGCAAGGAGGCGCTGCCCGAGAAGATCCGCCAGATGCTGGACACCCCTCCGAGCCTGTCCTTTGGGGCCGTGCAAGTGTTCGGCGACCTGGAATCCGATGATGAGGACGAGGGCCGGGCGATCCTGGCCCAGCCCCTGGGCGACGGCAAGACCCTGTACATGTACGACGTCGACCATGACAAGGAGGAAGGCGGTGAGGTCGAGACCCCGCTGTCCGACGCCTACCTCGATCGTGAGCTGCGCGGTGTCAACTTCATCAGCCTGGCGGTGTTCGTGCCGGCGCTGATCATCATCGCCCTGCTGGTCTGGTGGCTGGTTCGGCCACTGGGCCGGCTGGCCGAGTGGTCCACCACCCTGAAGGACCCCGAGGCGGTGTCCAGCAAACGACCGAATTTCAGTTTCAAGGAGTTCAATATGCTCGCCGATGCCCTGGCCCAAAGCGTGCAGCAGGTCCAGGCCGCCAGCCTGCGTGAAGGCCGCTTGCTGCGCTATAAGGCACGCCTGCTGCGCTATACCAGCCATGAGCTGCGCACTCCGCTGGCGGTGCTCAAGGCCAACATCGAGTTGCTGACCCTGCAATCCGGTGGCGTTCTGCCCCCGCCGCTGCAACGCATCGAGCGCTCGGTGCTGAACATGCAGCGCATTGCCGAAACACTGTTGTGGATGAGCCGCGAGTTGCCCGAGCCCTTGCCCGAGGAAGCCATCGACATCAGCGGACTGGTCAACGAATTGATCGAGGAGCATCGCTACCTGATCGGCAAGCGGGATATTGAACTGAGTCTCGACATCAGCAGCAAGCCCTGCCGTCTGCCCCTGACCGCCTGCCGTATCGTGGTCGGCAACTTCCTGCGCAACGCTCTGCAATATGCCGATGAAGGCAGTGTCGAGATCCACTTCGAGTACCCGCGCCTGCGCATCGTCAACCGCATCCGCGAAGCCAAGCAGGTAGAGCCCTCCGACGACTTCGGCTATGGCCTGGGCCTGGAGCTGATGCGCCAGTTGTGCGCTCGGCTGAATTGGCAAATTGTGGTGCTGGCAGAAGAACAGCACTTTACCGTTACCCTGGATTTCGAGGCCACATCCACCATCGAACAGCCGCCCGGCCCGCTGGACACTCCGGAGCCAAGCGTCTGAGACGCACCAGAATCGCGCCTGCCGCGAGCCACCCGGCAAGCACGCCCCCGGCGCCCGCCAATCTGCGGCGGCTCCAGGCGCGTGGCGCCAGAGCGAGGAAATATATGCTCGCAAGCGATGAAAAAGCTGCCTATCCGTCGCCACTCGGCCCGTCGCTTGCAGGTATTGTTGAGGAACAAAAAACCCGCAGGGGACGCCGCCGCTATGTCGCGTGCCTGCATTGAGCGGACTGCAGTCCCCGTGATGCGTTCAGGCCCCGGAGCACCGCGCCCCGAACCCATCCCCTGCCCAGGCAAAGAACGAGGTTCGCTGTGGCTGCCTACAATCTGCGTCAACTGAAGTACTTCATCACTACCGTCGAATGTGGCAGCGTCGCCGAGGCGTCACGCAAGCTGTACATCGCCCAACCGTCGATCTCCACAGCCATCAAGGGCCTGGAAGACAGCTTCGGCGTGCAGTTGCTGATCCGCCATCACGCCCTCGGCGTCTCCCTGACTCCCAGCGGTGCGCGCTTCTACCGCAAGGCCCAGGAACTGCTGCGCATGGCCAAGGAATTCGAGCAGAACGCCCTGGCGGACAACGACGTGGTAGCCGGCCAGATCGACATCGGCTGCTTTGAAACCGTGGCGCCACTCTACCTGCCCCAATTGATTGCCGGATTCAGTGCACTCTACCCCGGAGTGGAGATTCGCATCCGCGACGGCGAACAGCAGGAACTGGTGCAAGGCTTGACCGGTGGCGCTTTCGACCTGGCGATCCTGTACGAACACGATCTGGACGCGACCATCGAGACCGAACCGCTGATGCCACCGCAACGCCCCTATGCGCTGCTGCCCGCCGACCACCGTTATGCCCGACAGGCTCAGGTGTCGCTGCGCGACCTGTGCCTGGAGCCGATGATCCTGCTGGACGTGCAACCGAGCCGGACCTATTTCGTCAGCCTGTTCGAAGAGCTGGGGTTGACCCCGCAGATCGCCTTCAGCTCACCGTCGATCGAGATGGTGCGAGGGATGGTGGGCCAGGGTTTCGGCTTCTCGATTCTGGTGACTCGCCCCCACTCGCCGTTCTCCTACGACGGCAAGCCGGTGGTCTGCGTGGACATCGTCGAAGAGGTCACGGGTTCCGGGCTGGTGGCCGCCTGGCTCAAGCGCGGGCAACTGACCAAGCCGGCCCGCCTGTTTGCCGACTACTGCAAGCAGCACCTGGCCCGCTGACCCCGGCAGCGGGCCAGTCGCGGCGCCAGCCTGGCGTCCCAGGCGCTACCCGAGCAACCCCAGTTCCTGGGCCCTGGCCACCGCCTGGGTGCGACGCTCCACCCCCAGCTTGCTGTTGATATGGCTGGCGTGGGTTTTCACCGTGTGCAAGGAAATGAACAGGCGCTCGCTGATTTCCTGGTTGGAACAACCCTGGGCGATCAACTGCAGCACCGAAAGCTCGCGGGAACTCAATGATTCGTTATGAACCACGGTCTCAGGCAACTCCCGGGACGCCGTCGGCAAGCGCTCCAGCAAGGCCTGGGTCAACACGGTGGGCGGATTGTGCTGCAACTGTTCGCGCACCCAGCAAGGTTGGCCACGAATCAACCCCTCGAAAGGTTGCACCGCGCCCCCCACCGCCGCCTCCAGGGCCTGGGCAAAATCCTGGCGTGCCGCTTGGCCACGTCCATCGGCCAGGAGCAGCGCGGTTTTCTGGGTCAGGGCCATCACGCTCAGCAACTGCCGACCACTGTGCTGACCATGCTCCACCAGCCGGCTCAAACGCTGCTCGGCCTTGGCCGACTCGCCCTTGATGCTCTCCAGCTGGGCCTGCTGCAGCTCGATGTGCAACGGCAGTTGGGGATGGAACTCCGGTGGCGCCGCGGCCTGTTCACCCGTGTAGGTCTGGCCCAGGCGGGCCAGCCAGGCTTCGGCGAGGTCGGTGCGCCCCTGGGCCAGCCAGAGCTCGCATTTCACCAGGGTGATCATTGCCAGGTAGTAGATCGGCGGCACGTCCCAGATGTGCATCAGGCGCTCAGCCTCCGCCAGTTCGGCGAAGGCCCGGGAAAACTCGCCGCGCAGGCCCTCCTGCTTGGCAATCACGCAGTGGCCGATCAGCACGCTGATATCACGGCAGGCACGAGCCTCCACCAGACCGGCCTGCAATCGCGCCAGGCCGGCTTCGGGCTGGGCCCGCAGGGTCAGCAGATAACCTTCGTACAGGGTCAAGCGGGCCCGCGCCGCGTACAGCCGCTGGGCCGACAAGCCTTGCAGCCGGCGCAGTCCCTGATGCACTTCCTCCTGTGCCCGCAACACCTCGCCCCGAGCTTGCAGGACCCGCGCCCGATCGTAATGGGCCAGGGCCTCGAACAACGGATTGCCGACTCGCTGCGCCAGCTCCAGCGACTCGCGGTTGAGGCTGCGGGCCCGCCACAGGTCGGCGTCGGCAATGGCCAGGTTGGACAAGGTCGACAGGCACATCAGGCGCTGCCCGTAACGTTTGTGGGGCAGGCTTTCCAGGGCTTCGCTGCAATAGGCCAGGGTCATCTCCCGCTGGCCGCGACCACGGGCAATGATCGCGCTCAAGGCCAACCATTGCGCCAGCATCGACTTCTGCGCAGTGGCCGAGGGAGCCGGCAGGAAACGGCTCAGGTGACTCGCCAGCTCCTCTGCCGCATCCAGCTGGCAGGCCAGGCCCAGGGCCCAGCTGTAGAGCACGATCAGCCGCGGGGTGCTGATCAGCAGGCTGTCGGGCAAGTCCATCTTCCAACGCAGCAGCATCCCGACATTCTGCTCCGCCAGCAGTTGCTCCTCCGACAGGTTCTGCACCAGGTTGGCCGCCACGTCCAGGTGCCCGGCGCGCAACGCCTGCTCTACCGCCTCATCGAGCAGCCCCTGGGTATTGAACCAGCGACAGGCGCGCAAATGCAGGCTGGCGGCCGGTACCAGGGGGTTGGCCGTGGGCCGGGAGCGCAGCAGGTCGGAGAACAGGTGGTGATAACGGTACCAGTGCCCGTGCTCATCCAGGGGCACCAGGAACACCTGGTGGGCCTGCAGAAAGCCCAGGATCTGAGCACTGTCATGGGCTTCACGCAGGGCATCGCAGAGTTCGGCACAAAATCGTTCCTGGAGCGCGGTGTCATACAAAAAGGCCTGGACCTCAGTGGGCAGGCAGTCGATGACCTCTTCGAGCAGGTAATCGCGGATCAGCCCTTCGCCACCATGCAGCCCCTGGGGCAAGCCGCCCATAGCGCCAGCCTCCGAGGCTGCCAGCAGCCAGAAGCGCAATCCGGCGACCCAGCCCTCGCTGCGCTGGATCAGGTTTTCCAGGGCTTCGCCACGCAGCGAGCTGCTGTGGCGATCCAGCAGGCTCAGGGATTCGTCATGGGTCAGGCGCAGGTCCTGTTCATGCAACTCCAGCAACTGCCGGGACAACCGCAACCGGGCCAGGTGCCAGTCCGGGCGCTGGCGGCTGGTTACCAATACCAGCAGGCCGTCGGGCAAGTGGTTGAGGAAAAACTGCAGGCAGCGATCCAGGACCGGCCCCTGGGCCAGGTGATAGTCATCCAGTACCAGCAGCAGAGGCGTGGTCCCGGACAGGTGAACCGCCAGTTCATCCAGCAGGCCGTCCAGCCACTCTTCAAACGCAAAGGGCTGGTGACGCTGGCGCATTTTCAACAGGCCCAGGGATTGCCGGCCCAACTGAGGAAAGTATTGCTGCAGCCCGGCCAACAGGCGCTCGAGAAAGCGCCCCGGGTCACTGTCGCGGCGGCTCAGCCCCAGCCACAGGCTCTGCCAGTGCCCGGGCAGGCCCTGGCAGAACTCCACCGCCAGCGAACTCTTGCCGAACCCGGCCGGAGCACAAACCAGCAACAGCCGCCCCTGCAACCCGCCACTCAAACGCTCGCAAAGACGCGGCCGCGGCACGTATCCGTCAGGCAGGGGGGGTCGATAAAAACGCCCTTCCAGCGCGGGAACCACCGTGCCGGCAGAGCGTTGCAGGGGTGACAGGTCAGTCATGGCCAACTCTTATAGGTGTAGGGTTGTCGGCGTAGCAGATGTCCGCAGACTAGCGGTAAAAAACCGCCTGTTGAAGATTTTTGCGACTTTTCGGGCGAAAAGACTGCGACCAAATTAGTCGGATAGCTCTTGGTGATAATTCGATATTTCTTATTTTTATGGGCTAAGTGGCTAATCACATTAAAGAAACCAGAATGCTTTCCCCCTGATTTTTGTGTGATCCATCCGAGACAAATCCTTTCGGCAAAAAAAAGCCCCGAACCAGTCGGGGCGATTTCCGAGGATGCGGCCTCTATTTACAGCGGATCAGCGAACCCCATCCTGACGCAGGGCGGCCGGGGTGAAGTCGCTGGTGGTGGCAGTGAAGCCGAAGTCATACGCCTGTTTCTCTTCGTTCTTCATGCCCAGTGCCAGGTAACGGCCGGACTGCAGGTCGTAGAGGGTTTCCAGGGCGTACCACGGTACTTGCTTGTCGTAGTAGTTCTCGGCATGGGCCTCGGCCACGCGCCACAGTTGGCCACGACCGTCGTAGTGGTCGATCACCGCCGCCTGCCAGGTGTCTTCGTCGATATAGAAGTCACGCTTGGCGTAGATGTGGCGCTGGCCTTCCTTCAAGGTGGCGACCACATGCCAGACCCGACGCAGCTCGTAGCGAGCCAGGTCCTGGTTGATGTGGCCGGCCTTGATGATGTCGGCGTACTTCAGGGTCGGCGAATCGAGCTTGTAGCTGTCGGAGGCGATGTACATCTCCTTCTTGCCTTCCAGCTTCCAGTCGTAGCGGTCCGGGGCACCGTTGTACATGTCCAGGTTGTCGGAGGTACGCAGGCCGTCGGCAGCAGTACCCGGTCCGTCATAGGAGACTTGCGGGGCACGGCGCACACGGCGCTGGCCGGCGTTGTAGACCCAGGCCGAACGCGGCTCCTTCACTTGGTCGAGGGTTTCGTGGACCAGCAGCACGCCACCGGCCAGACGCGCCGGAGCAGTGACCTTCTGCTTGAAGTAGAACAGGATGTTGCCCGGGTTCTTCGGATCGTAGTCCTTCATTTTGTCGCGGAACACGAACTGGTCCTGGAAGTACACCAGGCTGTAGGAGCCGTTGGCCTGTGGCGTCGCCTGGGTCACCAGACGGGTCACGCTGCCCCCGCGATAGCGGGTGATGTGGTTCCAGATGACTTCCACACCGCTCTTGGGAATCGGGAACGGAATCGCAGTCTCGAAGTTCTCCAGGCCGTTGCCGCCGGACACCAGGTTGGTGTTGGTGGCATTGCGCTTGATCGCGGCGAACACGTCAGCCGGCACGGTGGCCCCGCGATGGGACGGGTAGACCGGCATCTTGAAGGTTTCCGGGTAGCGCTTGAACATCGCGTACTGCCCCGGCGCCAACTTGTCCTTGTACTGCTCGACGTTCTGCGCGGTGATGGTGAACTGCGGCTGCTCGCTGCCATAGGGGTTGGACAGGAACCCCTTGCTGTCCACGGTGCCGGCATTGGTCGCCAGGGGCTTCCAGGCCGGAATGGTGCCGGCGGCGTTGCCGGCCATTTCCGCGCCCATTGGCGTCAGGCTGGTGCCCAGCTTGGCCGCTTCATCGGCCGAGACCGCAGCCATGACCCCGGTGGCCAGCAGTGACAGTCCCAGCACACCGACGTGCAACAGACTCTTGGTTATTTTCATAGTGTCGTTCTTCCTGAAAATACAGTGTGCTTAGAAGTTCACGCCAACGCTCAAGGCGAGGAAGTCCCGGTCATCCACGGTGCTGTAGTCGCCACCAAAGAAGTTGGTGTAGGCCAGGCTCGCGGTGTAGGTGTTCTGGTACTCGGCATCCAGCCCCAGGCTGATGGCCTTGCGACCTTCTTCGAAGTTGCCGCCAGGACCTGGCGAGTACCCCTTGACGTCATGGGACCAGGCCACGTTCGGCTTGAGGTTCACACCAGCGAACACATCCGGGTATTCCCAGATGGCACGGCCGCGGTAGCCCCAGGAGGTGGCGGTGGTGAAGCCATCGTTGTTGCAGTTGCTGCTGAGGTTGCTGGCATCTGCGCCCGGTCCTGCACCGGCGATGGTGGTGGAGTTGAGCCCGCGGCAAGTGTTCTGCCCGCCCGTGGTAGGCAGGGCGCCAGGCCCGAACACCGGGTCACGGCCGTAACGGACATCCGACTTGCTCTCAAGGCCGCCGACGTGGGTAACCCCGACCTCACCCACCAGAGTCAGGCGGCTGGCGCCCATGACCTGATCGAAGAAGTGGGTGAAGGTGGTCTGGAACTGAGTGATTTCCTTGCGGCGATAGCCATTGAGGTCCTGCCCCGCCACGCCCTCCAGCAGGGAGGCGTTGGCGTATGCACCCTTCAAGGGGCGAACGGCGGAATAGAGAATGTCGGTGGAGTTGAGTTGCACCGGCGCATTCGGCCGGTAGCTGATTTCGCCGCTCCATGCCGTCCCCGTAGGCAGCGTGGTGGAGAAACTCAAGCCATACAGACGAATATCCTCTGGGTACTCAACGAAGTATTTCGAGTTACCGGCGATCCACACCGGTGCCAGACTGCCGAAACCAGGGGCTATGTTGTAAGCCGATTGCGGGGCCGCCGTGGCGCTGAAGATCGGCGCACGGCTGTGATAGTTCATGAAGTAGGCGCCGAACTCAGTGTCCAGCGGCTCGTAGTTGTAATGGAACGCGGCACCGAACTGACCGCTGTCACGGGCATCGCGGTCGCCACTGCGGCGGACCAGCGTCCCCTCTTCGTTGACGTCGACGCCCCGCGCCTGCATCGCAGCCAGGGCCGCACGGCCCGGGGCCGTGGCAGTGATGGTCGAACGCTTGGCCAGCAGTCGCAGGTTATCGTTGCAACCATCGGAAATATTGTCCGGCTGGGAGAAGAAGGTGCCGCAGTTATCGGTAACGGTCTGGTCCCACTCCAACTGGTAGAACGCTTCGGCCGACAGGTTCTCGGTGAGGTTCTGGGAGATGTAGAACATGTTGACCGGGATCAGGCCTTCCTTGACCTCGGCGCCAGGACGGCGGAACGCCGACACATCGATGGGGTTGATCGAGTTGATGCCGCCGCCGATGAAGGTACTTTCGCCCCAGCTCACCACCTGCTTACCGAAACGCACGGAGCCCGGCTCATCGGCAATGGAGTAGTTGTGATAGATGAAGGCATCGAGAATCTGCCCGCCGGACGACTTGGCGCCTTCCTTGCGGCCGTCATTGCTGACGTTCTTGAAGTCCAGGTCTTCGTCCTGGAGCTTGAAGTCATACCAGTACTTGCCACGGACAAACACACCGGTATCGCCGTACTTCAATTCCAGGTCATGGATACCCTTGAAGATCTTCGAGAAGGTCTGGCCCTTGTTGAAGTTCAAGTGGCCGTCATCGGTGGTCTGGGACAGGCCCTTGCCGCCGTTGTTGACCCCGATCAGGTCCTTGTTGCGCCCGGCGGTCGACCAACTGGCCCCCACCGACAGGGACGAATCGAAGCTGCCTTCGATTTCACCGATGTTGAAGCTGACGCCGAATGCCGGCCCGGCGAGCGTAGAGGCGAGACCGACGGCCAGGGGCAGTTTCGCCCGGCGCCAGAACTGGTTTGCTGATGTCATCGACGCTACTCCATGTGCATTATTGTTATGGCAGTACGTTCTTCTGAAAACGCCTCGAATACCGGGCTGCCAACAGCGACCCCAGGCCCGAAGTTGCGCGGCACTAGCCCCCCGCAATGCTCCGTTGTTCAGAAAAATCCGTGAACGGACTATATCCAGCAGGGATTACTGCTTGATCCCTCTAAAGTGTGATTTGCAGCCACCCACCGCACTGGAACAGCCCTTTGCCATAACCTTTGAAAAACGGCGCGGCAAGAATGACTGAAAAATCCATGAGCACAAGGCAAAGGCTTGCTGGGTGGGCATGCCGTGCCCGAGCGGGCACGGCCGGGGACGCTCAGAGCGTGGAGAGGAAGGTGCTGTTGCTGGCTTGCCACTCGCTGATGTCGACGCGGATGCGCTTCTTGTCGAGCTTGCCAACGCTGGTCTTGGGAATTTCCGTAACAAGGGCGATCTGGCTGGGGATCGCCCATTTGCTCAAGTGCCCCAGTTCGACGAACGGCTTGAGGTGTTCCTTGAGCTCGCGGGCGCCAATCTCATGGCCTTCGCGAATCACCAGCAAGGCGAACGGGCGCTCGCCCCATTGCGGATCGGCGATGCCCACCACTGCTACCTCACGTACCGCCGCGTGGCGGCTGATGAGGTCTTCCAGGTCCAGGGAGGAGATCCATTCGCCACCGGTCTTGATCACGTCCTTGATCCGGTCACGGATGTCGATCACCCCCATGCTGTCCAGGGTCGCCACATCGCCGGTATGTAGCCAACCGCCCTCCCAGAGCTCCGCGCCCTTTTGCGGTTCGTTGAAGTAGCCTTCGGTCAACCAGGGCGCCCGCAGCACCAGCTCGCCCTGGGACTCGCCGTCCGCCGGGAGGAAGTTGCCCTCGGCATCGACGATCGCCGCCTCCACCAGCGGGCCCGGTACCCCGGCCTTGATCCGGTAGGTGGTGCGCTCGTCTTCGCTGCCCGCCATCAACTCGTCGTTGAGGTGGGCGCAGGACACCAGCGGGCCGGTTTCCGACATGCCGTAGGCCGCCGTCAGTTGAATCCCCTTGGCCTTGGCGGCTTCGTACAGCCCGCGGTTCAGCGCGCTGCCGCCGATGACGATCTTCCAGCCACCGAAATCGGTGCCCTGGGCCGCCTTGGCATTGAGCACCATCTGCAGGATCGTCGGCACGCAGTGGGAAAAGGTGACCTTCTCCCGGCGCCACAGCTCCACCAGGTATTCCGGGTCGTAGCGCCCGGGATAGACCTGCTTGAGCCCAAGCATGGTGGCCACGTAAGGCAAGCCCCAGGCATGCACGTGGAACATCGGGGTAATGGGCATGTATACGTCGTTGGTGCCCAGCAGCCGCACGCTGTCGATCGAGCCCATGATGGTCGACACGCCCATGGTGTGCAGCACCAGCTGGCGGTGGGTGAAGTACACGCCCTTGGGATTGCCGGTGGTACCGGTGGTGTAAAACGTCGTGGCCACCGAGTTCTCGTCAAAATCCTCGAAGTCATACCGCGGGCTGGCCGCCGCCAGCAGGGTCTCGTACTCGCCCACGAGGTTCGGCAGGTCGGCGGTTTTCTCCGGAGCATCGGTGAGCAGCAGGGTCTTCTCTACCGTGGTCAGGTGCCCGGCGAGCGCCTGATACAGCCCGACAAACTCACTGTTGACCAGCACGAAGCGGTCCTCGGCGTGGTTCATGGTGTAGAGGATCTGTTCCGGCGAGAGGCGCACGTTGATGGTGTGGATCACCGCGCCGATCATCGGGATGGCGAACATGCACTCCAGATAGCGATGGCTGTCCCAGTCCATCACCGCCACGGTATCCCCGGCCTTGACCCCGGCCGCGGTCAGCACGTTGGCCAGGCGGGCCACGCGCTCGATCAGGGTCGGATAGGTGTAGCGCAACTGGTCGCGATAGATGATCTCGCGGGTTTTCTCGTAACGGCTGCCGGACATCAGCAGCCGCTTGATCAGAAGTGGGTATTGGTAGGCGCCTTCGGCGGGGGGAATAACGCGAGTCTGCAACATAAGAATCCCTTTTCTGACGGCTCGGTCGTGACTGGAGGATAACCACTCTAGAGCTCCCGTGCGCCCGCTAAATCAGCCAAAGGGATGATTTGCAGAGCCGTACAAATACTAGCTTCAGGCCAGCATTGTTACGGCCCTGCGAGACCTCAAGCGCTTTGCCCCACCGCCGCTTCCGCCGGGGTGCGGGGAAAGGCCAGCGCCGCGGCAAAAGTCAGTGCCGCGAACCCCGCCAGAATCAGATACAGGCCGTTCAGGCCCTGGCGCGGTTCCACCACAGCGATCAACGGAATCGCCGTGGCACTGGCGCCGAACGACAGGCAGTAACGCAAGGCGAAGACCCGCGACTGCCACTGGGGCGCAACGAAATTGGCGACCATGGCATCGTTTACCGTGACCTGGCCGAACACCACGAACATGAAGGCCGCCCCCAGGACGATCACACTCCAGCCCTGGCTGTCGGCCATCGCCAGCAGCAACGGGGCCTGGAGCAGGGTCAGGATGATGAACGGCCACTTCAGGCTGAAGCGGTGCAACACCCGGCCAATCAACAACTGCGCCACTGCACCGAAGGCGTAGGCCAGGCTGACCACCACCCCCAGTGTCTGTGGCGAGGTGAACAACTCATGCAGGCGTTCCTGGAACAGTTTCGGGTAGGTCATGGTGGTGGCGTTGAACACCACGCCGCCGGTAGCCGTGGCCAGGGCCAGCACGCCAAACACCAGGAACATGGAGATCTGCTGTCCGCCCTTGCCCTTGAGCGGTACATGGGCGCGCACGGGGATCGGCTCGTCACGCACCTGCAAGGCAAAACCAATGCCCAGAAGGATCGCCACGCTCCCCGGCAGGATGAACGCCGAGCGCCAGCCGAACTGCGCCACCAGCAAGCCGGTGATCAAGGCCGAGAAGGCCACGCCAAGGTTGCCCCACATGCCGTTGATACCGATCTCGCGCCCGCGATTCTGCGCATAGGCCACTAGCATCGCGGTGCCTACCGGGTGATAGATAGCGGCGAAGACCCCCATCAGGGTCAGACCGATCACCAGCATGGTCGGGCTGTTGCTGAGCCCCGTGAGGATCGAGGCGCCGCCAATGCCGAAGAAAAACAGCAACATCATCTGCCGCCGGCTCCAGTGGTCCCCCAGCCAGCCGGCGGGTAGCGAACAGGCGCCAAAAGCAATGAAACCGCCCAGGGACAGGCCGATCAGCGCCGCATAGTCCAGGCCAAAGGCCTGGGTCATGCCCAGCACAGCAGCGGGAAAGATCAGCATGAACATGTGATCGATGACATGGGCGGCGTTGACGTAGCGGATCACGTTGCGGGCTTGATTCATGGCGATACACCAAGGTGGGTTGTTGTGCCGCTTATGCTAATTTGGCAATCCATCGCATTCCTGACAACAAAGTCATCGGATCAGACATGTTAATTGACCACTTCCACCATGGCCCGGTCAGTGCCTACCCCCGGGATTACCCCAATACCGCGCATCAGCAACTGCACTGCCACCGTGAGGCGCAGTTTCTCTATGCCGCCTGCGGCACCATGCGCGTGGTCAGCGCTCAAGGCGCCTGGGTGATCCCGCCAAGCCGCGCGGTGTGGATCCCGCCGTTGGTGGAGCATGAGATTTTCATGGTTGGTGAAGTGCGCATGCGCTCTCTGTTCATCGACCCGGAACTGTCGCCACCCTCGTTACGCCAATGCTGTGTGCTGGCAGTCACGCCGTTGCTCCGGGAGTTGATCCTGCGAGCCGTGCAAGGTCCGCGACAGGCGGAGAACCCGTTGATCCAGCAATTGATGCTGGAAGAAATCGCCGCCCTGGAAAACCTTCCGCTGCACATTCCCATGCCCCAGGACCGGCGCTTGCAAGCCATCTGCCGAACCTTGCTACAGACCCCGGACCACCCCCATACCCTGGAAGACTGGGCGCAGCAGGTCGGCGCCAGCTCACGAACCCTGGCGCGGCTGTTCCAGCAGCAGATGCAGATGAATTTCAATGCCTGGCGCCAGCAGGTGCGCCTGATGGAAGCCTTGCCACGCCTGCTCGCCGGGGAAAGCGTGCACAGCGTGGCCGACTCGTTGGGATACGGCAGCACCCGGGCCTTCAGCGCGATGTTCTGCCGTTTGCTGGGGGACACGCCACGGCATTACGTGGCGACCCTGAATCAACTCAGCGAGATCAATGCATCTCGGTGAAGGCCAGCTTCACGCCGATGGCGATCAGCACGGCGCCCATGGTGCGGTCGAACCAGTGGCCCATGCGGGCAAAGCCGGCGCGCACCCGCTGCTGACTGAAGAGCATGGCCACCAGGCAGAACCACACGGCGGTGGCCACCGCCAGGTACACGCCATAACCGGCCTGAATCGCCAACGGCGTGTGCGGGTTGATCACTACGGTGAACAGCGAAAGGAAGAACAGGGTCGCCTTGGGGTTCAGGCCATTGGTCACGAAGCCCGAGGTGAAGGCACCACGCGCGGTGCGAATCCCGGCCTCCTTGTGCAGGTCGTCCGCCGCCGGTTTGGCTGGCTGGGCCCGCAGGGCCTTGTAGCCGATGTACAGCAGATACGCCGCCGCCAGCCACTTCAGAGCATTGAACAGCACGATGGACTGGGAAACGATCAGGCCAATCCCCAGCAGCGAATAACCCACGTGCAGGAAGATCGCGCAGCCCACGCCAAGGGCTGTCCAGGTTCCGGCGCGACGGCCGTGGGTCACGCTCTCGCGCACTACCACGGCAAAGTCCGGGCCCGGGCTGGCCACCGCCAGCAGGTGAATGAGGGCAACGGTCAAGAACTCGGTGAAGTACATGCAGGCTCCTGTGTATGTCTAATTATTTCATCTGTTAGGCTCGGCAGATTACGCCTTAGATCCTTCGTGCAAAAGGTACAGTTCATGACCAACAATCGCCGCGCCGTCTTCCTCGATCACCGCTCACTGGACCTGGGCGACCTGGATCTGGGGGCGCTGCATGACAGTTTCGACACCTTGCACCTGCATGCCCACAGCAGCACAGAGCAGGTCGCTGAACGCCTGCAGGGCGCCCAGATCGCCATCAGCAACAAGGTCGCACTGAACGCCGAGACCCTGGCCGCCTGCCCCGACCTGCGGCTGATCCTGGTGGCCGCTACCGGCACCAACAATATCGACCTGGCTGCGGCCCGCAGCCAGGGCATCATCGTCAGCAATTGCCAGGGCTACGGCACCCCATCGGTGGCCCAGCACACCCTGATGCTGCTGCTCAACCTGGCCACACGGGTCGCCGACTACCAGCAGGCGGTGGCAGCGGGCCGCTGGCAGCAAGCACAACAGTTCTGCCTGCTGGACTTCCCGATTATCGAGCTGGCGGGCAAGACCCTGGGCCTGCTGGGCAATGGCGAGCTGGGCGGCGCCGTATCCCGCCTGGCCGAAGCCTTCGGCATGCGTGTGCTGCTGGGGCAGATCCCCGGCCGCCCGGCCCGGCCGGATCGCGTTCCCCTGGAGGACCTGCTGCCTCAGGTGGATGCCCTGACCCTGCACTGCCCACTCAATGAACATACCCGCAACTTTATCGCGGCCCGGGAACTGGCCCTGCTCAAGCCCGGAGCGCTGGTGGTCAACACCGCCCGTGGCGGCCTGATTGACGAGCAGGCCCTGGCCGACGCACTGCGCAGCGGTCACTTGGGCGGTGCCGCCACCGATGTCCTGACGGTCGAGCCGCCTTCTGCCGGCAATCCGCTGCTGGCTAGCGACATCCCGCGCCTGATCGTGACCCCGCACAATGCCTGGGGCAGCCGCGAAGCCCGCCAGCGAATCGTTGGCCAACTGACGGAAAATGCCCGGGGGTTCTTCAGTGGTGCCCCGCTACGGGTCGTGAGTTGATAAACTTCGCCACTTTTTTCGGGTGCGGATCATGGACACACGCAGTGAAGTGCTGCTACGCCAGGCTGAATTGTTTCAAGGCTCACTGTTGCTGGCCGGCCTGGCCGCGGACGACTTGCTCGGCCGCCTGCCCAATGCCCGGGGCTGGAGCTGGCACGCCGGTGACCAGGCGGCCCTGGAAGCACGCTTTCCCGGACGCAGCCATTTTGGGGTGAACGCTCCGGCGCACGCCTTCGACAGTGCAGTGCTGTTCCTGCCCAAGTCCAAGGACCTTACCGACTACCTGCTCAACGCCCTGGCCTCGCGCCTGGCCGGCCGCGTGCTGTACCTGGTCGGGGAAAAACGCAGTGGCGTGGAAAGCGCCGCCAAGCAACTCAATCCCTTCGGCAAACCGCGCAAGCTCGACAGCGCGCGGCACTGCCAGTTGTGGCAGGTCACCGTGGCCAGCGCCCCCGAAGCGGTGCCTCTGGAAAGCCTGGCCCAGGAGTATGAGTTGCCCCTGGCCGAAGGGCCGTTGAAGGTCATCAGCCTGCCCGGGGTGTTCAGCCACGGACGCCTGGATCGTGGCACCGCGCTGTTGCTGGAGCACCTGGACCATCTGCCCGACGGTCATGTGCTGGACTTCGGCTGCGGCGCTGGAGTGCTGGGGGCCACCGTGAAACGCCGCTACCCGCACAACACCGTGACCTTGCTGGATGTCGATGCCTTCGCCGCCGCCAGCAGCCGCCTGACCCTGGCTGCCAACGGTCTGGAAGCCGAGGTGCTGACTGGTGACGGCATCGACGCCGCGCCCATGGGCCTGAACGGCATCCTGACCAATCCACCCTTCCATACCGGGGTCCACACCGACTACCAAGCCACGGAAAACTTGCTGCGAAAAGCAGCCAAACACCTGTTAAAAGGTGGCGAACTCCGGGTAGTCGCCAACAGTTTCCTGCGCTACCAGCCGCTGATCGAAGAGCACCTCGGCCCCTGCGCGATCAAGGCCGAAGGCCAGGGCTTCCGGATTTATCGGGCCAAGCGCGGCTGACAGGCTTTTTCACAAACAAGGCTTGCCGAAAGGATTTTGCCTAGGCAGAATCCGCTCCGTCCTAGGGGAGTAGTCTCCCACGAGCGCCACGCTCGTCCGGCATGCGTCAACATACTTGGTCAACAGACCATGGCGCATGCGACCCAAGAGTCCGCACAGACGGACCGCAGGGTTTGACAAGACCTATGACACGCACACCTTACCCGGGGCGGGAAGGCTGTACGTGTCATAGCCGTGTCGACCCGCCCCTTAGGAAAACCCTGATGATGCTGGACTCCCTACTCGTTCCCACCGCAATCGTTGCCTTGGCCGAAATCGGCGACAAGACGCAACTGCTTGCCCTGATTCTTGCCGCGCGCTTTCGCAAACCCTGGCCAATCATCGCCGGCATCGTCGCCGCGACCCTGGCCAACCATGCGGCCGCTGGCGCGGTAGGTGCCTGGTTTGGCAGCTTCTTCTCGGACGCGACCCTGCATTGGATTCTCGCCGCCAGCTTCACCGCCACTGCGCTGTGGACCCTGGTTCCGGACAAAATGGATGACGACGAAGCCACTACCGCCCGCAAGTTCGGCCCCTTCCTGACCACCCTGATCGCCTTCTTCCTGGCGGAAATCGGTGACAAGACCCAGGTCGCCACGGTGATGCTGGCCGCGCAGTATCCGGACCTGTGGCTGGTGATCATCGGCACCACCCTGGGCATGCTGATCGCCAACGTACCGGTGGTCCTGGCTGGCAACTTCGCGGCAGACAAACTGCCCCTGACCCTGATTCGTCGCCTGGCGGCATCGGCCTTTGTGATCCTCGCCGTGGTGGCGGTGTACAAGGCCATGCAGAGCAGCGGCTGGCTGTAAATGAAAACGCCGGCCAGCGGCCCCCTACGCAACCCGTAGGAGCCGGCTGGCCGGCGAAAGCGTCATTGACAATGACGCGAAGGGATCAAGACTTCTTGGCCGCCTCATACAACGGCATCACCTTGGGGATCGCCGCCTGCAAGGAGGCGATACGGCTGGTGGAAGCCGGGTGAGTGCTCATGAACTCGGGCGGTGCGGAACCTCCTGCAGCCTGGCCCATCTTGTTCCACAGGCTGATGGCCGCGTTCGGGTTGTAACCGGCACGGGCGGCCAGTTCCAGACCGATCAGGTCCGCTTCGTTTTCGTTCTCGCGGCTGTTGGGCAGGGTCATCAACAGGTTGACCCCGTTGTCGCCCAGGGCAACGGTCTCTTGCGGCACGCCGAACAGGGTCGCGATCTGTTTGCCGGCACCCACGGCGTACTGCTTGGACATCGCCTCACGACCATGCTCACGCAGGGCGTGGGCAATTTCATGCCCCATGACCGCAGCGATTTCATCATCGGTCAGCTTCAGCTTCTCGATCAGGCCGGAGTAGAAAATGATCTTGCCGCCAGGACCGCAGTTGGCGTTGAGCTCGTCGCTCTTGATCAGGTTGACTTCCCATTTCCACTGCGCGCAGTCGGGACGGAAGGTCGGTGCCTGGGCGATCAGGCGATTGGCAATGACCTGCAGGCGCTTGGCATTGGCGCTGGTCTTGTCCAGGACGCCCTGGCTGCTGGCCTCACCCAGGGTCTCCTGGTAGGACTGAGCGTAGGACTGATTGACTTCAGCGCTGGACACCATGCTGAACATGGACTGCTTGCGATCCACACCCACTACGCCACCGCTGGTGGTATTGACCGTTTCACAACCGCTGAGCAGTACTGCTGCACTCAATGCACAAACAACCAACGACTTCTTCATCATGAAACCTCCCTGAAAACGTGGCGCGTATCCTAAGGGCGGAACTGTATCCGCGCCAGATGCAAAACGGACTATTGGTCGCAATTGGGATACACACCCGCCCTGCAGCAAAAAATTCATATCCGCCTGCAACCCGCCCGCGACCAGCCCCTCCCCTCGCCAATAGCGACATCCACCTCTGCAAAACAGTCATTTTTCCAATCAAGGCTAATGGCCAGCGTGGCGGCGGCCGATACAGCTCGGCAGACCTAAATTCCTGCGCCGGAGCCTCTATGAAGTTCAAGTCGATCCAGTTTTCTGTGGCCGCACTGGCCGGAGCCATCGTCCTCAGCGTGGTTGCAGCCCTGGTGCTGTATGCCCTGTTCTCCGGGGCCAGGACCCAGGAAATGGTGCAACAACGGACCCAGACCCAGTTCGAGCAAGTCATCGAACAGCGCCTGAGCGGCCTGGCCCAGACCCAGGTCAGCCAGATCCAGCGGGAACTGGAAGCGCCATTGCTGATTGCCGGCGGCCTGGTGCGAGTCAACGCCCTGATGGGCAGCCAGGACTCCCGCGGCCAGGCGCAGCTGAACCTGAGCCGTGAGCAGGTGATCGCCCTGATCAAGGAAAACGTCACCCAGAACCCGAAGATCCTCGGCGCCTACATCGGCTGGGAACCCAATGCCATCGACCACAACGACGCCGCCTACATCGGCACTTCGGTGGTCGGTATCGATGCGGCCAACGGCCGCTTCCTGCCCTGGTGGTTCCGCAACCAGGACGCCAGCCTGGGCCTGGACAAGCTGGCCGACGTCAACGACCAGACGGTTCTGTCCACCGGCGTGCGAGCCAGCGAGTACTACCTGTGCTCCAAGGAAAGCCTCAAGCCCTGCGTGATCGACCCGGCGCCCTACAAGGTCGGCGACAAGGTGGTGATGCTCGCCTCCTTTATTCAGCCCATCCTGCTCGACGGCAAGTTCCAGGGCATCGTCGGTGCCGACCTCTCGGTGAACTTCATCCAGGACATGCTGGTGGCGGCCAATCAGAAGCTCTACAGCGGCGCCGGAGAAATGGCCCTGATCGGCGGCAATGGTCGCCTGGTGGCCTACACCAAGGATTCGAGCAAGTTCGGCGAAAAAGTCAGCGACGTGCTCAACAGCGACACCGTCGCCAAACTGTCCAGCCTCAAGCGCGGCGAAGTGACCTATGACGTCGATCAGGCCGACGACATCATCAGCCTGTACCTGCCCTTCGGCATCGGCCAGACCGATGCGCACTGGACCCTGATGCTGCAGTTGCCGCTGAACGCGGTGATGGCCGACTTGAACAAATTGCAGAGCGATCTGGCCGAGCAGCGCAAGGCTGACACCTTCGGCATGGCCATGGTCGGCCTGGTGATCGCCGGCATCGGCCTGCTGGTGATCTGGCTGGTGGGGCACGGCATTGCCCGGCCACTGCGGCAGATGGTGGCCATGCTCGACGATATCGCCCAGGGCGAAGGCGACCTGACCCGGCGCCTGAGCAGTGACCGTGCCGATGAACTGGGCTCCATCGCCAAGGGCTTCAACACCTTCCTGGCCAAGCTGCAGGCGATGATCAGCCAGGTGGTGACCTCGGTACAGAGCGTCAGCGACTCCTCGGAACACACCGCCGACATTGCCATCCGCACCAACCAGGGCGTGCACAAGCAGATGGTGGAAATCGACCAGGTGGCTACCGCGGTCCACGAGATGACCGCCACCGCCCAGGACGTGGCACGCAACGCGACCCAGGCCGCGCAAGCGGCCAGCCATGCCGACCAGGCTGCGAGCCAGGGCATGCAGATCGTGCGCGACACCTCCAGCGCCATTGGCGCCCTGGCCGAGGAAATCGGCCGTGCGGTGGGCGTGGTGCAGACACTCGCCAAGGACAGCGAGAACATCAACGCCATCCTCATTGCCATTCGCGGCATCGCCGAGCAGACCAACCTGCTGGCCCTCAACGCGGCAATCGAAGCCGCTCGGGCCGGCGAGCAAGGTCGGGGCTTCGCCGTAGTCGCTGACGAGGTGCGCAACCTGGCGCAGAAAACCCAGCAGGCCACCGAAGAAATCCAGTCGATGATCCAGCAGTTGCAACAGGGCACCCGGGAAGTGGTGCGGGTCATGGAGGACAGCCAGCACAAGACCGACCAGAGTGTGGAACACGCGGCCAAGGCAGCCCAGGCCCTGGAAACCATCACCCAGGCGGTGTCGGTGATCAATGACATGAATACCCAGATCGCCAGTGCCGCCGAGGAACAGAGCGCGGTGGCCGAGGACATCAACCGCAACGTGATCAATATCGGCCAGGTGGCCAACGAGGTGGCCGGCGGAGCGGATGAGTCCAGCGCGGCCAGCGCCGGGCTGACCAAGCTGGCGGAGCAGCAACGGCGCCTGATCAATCAGTTCAAGGTGTAATCAAGGAGCTGTAGGAGCCGGCTTGCCGGCGAAAGCGATCTTGGCCTGGGCAGGAAACCAGAGGGCCTCTTCGCTGGCAAGCCAGCTCCTACAGCCAGCTCCTGCAGCCAGCTCCTGCCGTTGATGCTTCAGGCGGGGGTCAGGCACTCGGGACCGTTGAGCTTGGGATCGTTCACCAGATTGGCCAGCACCCGCTCACGCAAGGTGGCAGGTGGACTGGCCAGCAGGGCTTGCAGTGCGTGCAGGGGTGTCTCGGGGTCGAGCCAGATGTCCTGGGCAGCGGCATCGAGAATCAGCGGGCGCCGCAGGTTCGATGCGGCCTGGGTCACCACCGCGGTGCTCAACCAGACCTGCTCTTGCACCGGATAGGCCTCCCAGATCGCCGCAAAGAAGATCGATGCCCCTTCTCCTGGCGTCAGCCAGTAAGGCCGCTTGCGGCTACCGCCGCGCCACTCGTAGAAACCATTGGCCGGCAACAGGCAGCGGCGCTCACGGAACGCCTGGCGAAACATCGGCTGCTCGGCCAGGGTTTCCGCCCGGGCATGGGCGGGGGTGCGCGACAGGTCCGTCAACCAGGGCGGGGTCAGGCCCCAGCGGGCCCGGGCCAAAGTCCGCTGGCCGTGCTCCGCGCGCTGGATCAGCACCGAATCATTGGGCGAGATATTCCACTGCGCCTGCTGGTCCGCGGGAAATCCCGGCAAGGCCGCAAACGCGGGGTTCCAGCGAAACAGCGCATAACGTCCACACATGGGGCAATACAACTCTCGGCAAATCGGCGCTCAGCCTAACAGACCAGCACCCCGGCAAAACTGTCCGGTTCTTCAAAGGGTAACGGCAGGGCGGCATTGTACGCAGCGATCAGCTCCCGCGCCTGTTGCGCCTGGTGATTTTCCACCGACAGTCCCAACAGCCCGAACAACGGCAACTCCCCTGCCCCACCCAGCAGGTCGCGCCCCTGCAGGTGGGCCTCGATGCCCTCACTGGCCAGCATGCTCTGGAGCAACTCGCCTTCCATCAGGTTTTCCGGCTCGTAGATGCGCTGCATAAAGGCCGCTCCCCTCAGTCGTTTTCACTGCGAACGTCGAGCATCCATTCCTGACCATCGGTTTGCAGGTGGAACACAATGGGCCGGCAGCACACCGGGCAGTCTTCGATATAGGTCTGATCGCCGGCGGACAGGTCGAGCACGGCTTCCGCCTGTTCGCCGCAGTAAGGGCATTGGTAATGGTCGGTTTCCAGCATCGCCGTCTCCAGAGTGACTTATGCGTATAATCGCCGGTCTATTTGCAGGGCTTTTTTTGTTTGAGCTGATTTTTCAGACCGTGCCCGGCCTTTTTTCGATCCGAACCTTTTCTTACCCTAGCCGTTTCTAACAAGAGAGCATGATGGGCGAATTCGATGCCATCCGACCTTACCACGACAGCGAAGTACCAGCGGTGCTGGCCCGGCTGCTCAGCGACAAGGCGTTTCTAGATATCCTCACCCACTTCCGCTTCCCGCGTTTTGCCAACACCCTGGGCTGGCTGCTCAAACCCCTGATTGCCCATCGCCTGCGCCGCGAGTTCGCCGGAGTGACTTCGGTGGCCACGCTGCAGGACAAGGTCGAGTTCTATGTCGATCACACCATCGAGCGGGCCACCGACGGCGTGACCTACACCGGCGTCGAGCAATTCAAGTCGGGGACCGCCTATTTGTTCCTGGCCAACCACCGCGACATCGTCATGGACCCCGCCTTCGTCAACTATGCGGTGTACCACGCCGGCCTGCCGACGCCACGCATCGCCATCGGCGACAACCTGCTGCAGAAGCCGTTCGTCAGCGACCTGATGCGCCTGAACAAGAGTTTCATCGTCCACCGCTCCATCAGCGGTCGACGGGAAAAGCTCGCGGCCTATCAACTGCTTTCGGCCTATATCAACCATTCGATCCGCAACGACGTCCAGTCGATCTGGATTGCCCAGGCCGAAGGCCGGGCCAAGGATGGCGACGATCGCACCGAGTCGGCGATCCTCAAGATGTTCCACATGAGCCGCAAGGACGAGCCCTTCGGCGAAGTCATCCAGTCGCTGAACCTGACTCCGGTGTCCATCAGCTACGAATACGACCCCTGCGACCAGGCCAAGGCCCGGGAGCTGTACATCCGCGCCACCACCGGCAGCTACACCAAGGCGCCAGGGGAGGATGACGTGAGCATCGCCAAGGGCATCACCGGGTACAAGGGTCGGGTCCACGTGAACTTCGCCGCCCCCATCAGCGAACTGTTCGAGGACACCAAGCAGTTGGCCGTGGAAATGGACCGGCAGATTCTCGGCGGTTATCGGCTGTTCCCGGTGCACTACCTGGCGTATGCCCAGTGGGACGCCGCCGACCCGCAACTGCAGGTGCCGACCGCAGCCCAAGTATTCCCGGCGCAAGAACTGGCCAAGGCCAAGGAAGAGTGGCAACGCCGGCTGGACGCCTGCCCAGCGGAGCATCGCCCCTACCTGGTGCTGCAATATGCCAATCCGGTACGCAATCAGTACCGGGTCAAGGCCGGCCTGCCCCTGTAACGGCAGCAGCACCTAGCACAACGGCGCCTTCGGGCGCCGTTGTCATATCTGTCGTACGGGACGGGATCAGAAACGCGTGCTGATCCAGGACACCAGCAACGCCAGCCCCAGGCAGGCAAAGCCAAAGCGGTAGAAGAACCGATTGATGCGCAGGGTGGCCGGATCGAGCATCAGCAGAGGCTGATCCATTGCCCGACCTTCGCTTTGCAGCGCCAGGTTGGCCAGGGCCCGGCGCTCACGACGGCGGGTGGCGTGCAGCAGCCAACTGCCCGGACAGGCGAGCAGCAAGGCGAGAAGATTGATCAGTTTGGCGGGGTGGGCGTTGAACATCGACCAGATCAGTTGCAGCGACATCATGAACCTCGAGTGAAACCTGTAGTCGGGCCATCGAGTGCACCCGCGGCGCGGATTCTACTCAATCCGCGGAAAATCACGCGGGCCTTTCCGACCAGTAACGAGGCGCCGGTCCATTAATTTAGAACGTCATCCTTTCGTCATCTAAACAGGACAGTCTGTCGCCCCTCGATGCCCCACGGAGCTTGTCATGCTGCACGCAGAAAACCAGGATCGCCTCTACCTGATCGCCCCCAGCGAGGAACAGCAGGCGCTGGTGGGCGCTCTGGCCTTCAACGTTCAGGACCGGCATTGGCTGGTGTATTGCGCCCTGGGCGGGCATCAGCACGCGGACCTGCCGGAGACCGATCTGCTGACGGGGGTCAGCATCCTGGACCTCTACGTCGAGGCGGCCTGAAACGCAGCCATGAAAAAGCCCGGCCGCCCATCAGCGAGCCGGGCTTTTTAGTGGCTGGGCGCAACGCCGGTCAACCCTGGCGCCTCCTCCCAGGCCTGGGCTTATTCGCCGAGGATCTGACCGACGGTCGGGTCCTTGAACAGACGGGTCAGCGCATCGCTGAGTACGTCACTCACCAGCTTGGTATTGGTGTCCTGGTTAGGCGCCATGCCGAAACGCTGGTCCAGGGAGGCGCCGTAACGGCCACTGTAGCGACGGTTGGCGTTCTGCACATCGGAGCGGAAGGTCGCGCCGATGGTCGCCTCGGTCACGTACAGGCCTTCCTTGGGCGACTGGTACTTGAGCTCGGCCAGGGTTACGGTCAACTGCGGAGCGTTGCCACCCGCGGCCGTCGGGGTGAAGCCCAGCAAGCGTACCGCTGCTTCGGCCTGGGCCTGCAGCTTGGGCAGGATTTGCGCGCTTTGCACGGTGATCGCGCTGGTTTCCGGGTACAGGCCACCGCGGGTCCCCAGGGTCGGCGATGGGCGGCCATCAACCACTTTCACCACCACCGGCTGCCCGTGCCCCACAGGCGCCAGCTGGGTCGTGAGCTTCGGCTCCGGGCTGAGTTGTTGCGGACTGTGGGCGCAACCCACCAGCGACAGGCTGGTCACAGTGATCAAACCGAACAACAGGCGTTGCAACATGCTCATCTCTCCAGGAATCAGGCACAAACCGGCCCGCAGTATAGCGGTGCACACCGGCGGCAAACCAGCATCAGGCAGGACTTAGTCACGACTCAGACAGGTCCCGTACAAGCGGGTTCCTGTAACCTGCCGTTCACTCGCAATACATCATGATGTAACGGCCCGAAGAGATCCTTATCGTCATTGATACAACCAGGTGCCTGGCCATGAACTTCCTTCGCTCCCTGTTCGCCCCGCGTCAGCCATTTCGCAGCTTCGCCCTGCTCGACAGCCAGGGCCGCTGCCAGGCCTTCAAGCACAGCCCGCTGCCGCCGGTGGGGGATGGCTGGGTGGAAATAGAGGAAATTCGCCTGAACTGGTTGCACCAGGCGCTGCCTGCCAATGCCCGTGTCAGTCCGACCTGCGCACTGCCCAGGGTGCAACCGATACTGGCCACCTGACCAAAAGCCTAATAAAAGTCGCGAAACAGGATCATTTCTGCGCATTTCTTCGTTACAATCTCCCCCCGATTATAAGGACGTCTCCTGATCGGGCCTCGCAGTACCGCCAACGCCACTGCTTTGGCACCCCGCACCGCCCACAGAGAGCCGCCCACACAGATCGAGTGAAGCTGGCGTGCTTGCTGTCCACCTTGCAAACCTCCACTTTTCGCGCATCTGCAGAGCTGCCATTGCTCGGACACTGAAACTGTTCGCCCGTTGTGCCTGCATGCCGTCATGCCGGCATCACCGCTCGGGCCAGGTGCCAGGCCGAGGCAGCCCTTTTTTGAGGTTCACGTCTTCAAAAGAGCGTGAAAAAACGGGTTTTCACAACTTCACAAGAGTGTGGCGAGCAAATGAATAGTTTTGCGTCTGAACTGGCACCATTGACCTCTACAACAGCCCGATTACACAGGACCGAGCACGCCTCAGATACATGCGCTTGATGCCTGTCCGCTGACGGATTTGGTTGCACGAACGGATGTATCGACCATAAGTCGAATTGCCCGGGGCTCCCCGAGATGCGTTCATACGCACCTTGAGGCCCGGTTGGCAGCGTCCGTAGTAGTTGCAAAAAATTGCGAAGATTCGGACATGGCGATCCTGGCCATGGGTAACCTGGGGCATCACGTGAACCGCCCCATCACTCCTGGCAGCCATGCCGTCAATTTGGTGCTGCAGATTTTGGAGACGCGTTAATGGCGCATAACGAAGCAGTCGACGTGGTATTGGTTGGGGCAGGCATCATGAGTGCCACCCTGGCTGTACTGCTCAAAGAGCTCGACCCCGCAATCAAGCTGGAAGTCGTCGAGCTGATGGATTCGGGTGCCGCGGAGAGTTCCAACCCGTGGAACAACGCCGGTACCGGCCACGCCGGCCTCTGTGAGCTGAACTACACGCCGCAGGCCGCCGATGGCAGCATCGACATCAAGAAAGCCGTGCACATCAACACCCAGTTCGAGGTGTCGAAGCAGTTCTGGTCCTACCTGACCAAGAAAGGCACGTTCGGCTCGTCCAAGTCCTTCATCAGCCCAGTGCCGCACCTGAGCTTCGTGCAGGGCGACAAAGGCGTGTCCTTCCTCAAGAAGCGCTTTGAAGTGCTGAGCCAGCACCACGCTTTCGCGGACATGGAATACACCGAAGACAAGGCCAAGATGGCCGAGTGGATGCCGCTGATGATGCCGGGCCGCCCAGCGGACGAAACCATCGCCGCCACCCGCGTGCTCAATGGCACCGACGTCAACTTCGGCGCCCTGACCAATCAGTTGCTCAAGCACCTGACCAGCGCTCCCGATGCCCAGGTCAAGTACTGCAAGCGTGTCACCGGCCTCAAGCGCAACAAGGCCAACGGCTGGACCGTGAGCATCAAGGACGTCAACAGCGGCAACAGCCGTGAAGTCGACGCCAAGTTCGTGTTCCTCGGTGCCGGTGGCGCGGCCCTGCCGCTGCTGCAGGCCTCGGGCATCGAAGAAAGCAAGGGCTTCGGCGGCTTCCCGGTCAGTGGCCAGTGGCTGCGTTGCGACAACCCGGAAGTGGTCAAGCAGCACCAGGCCAAGGTCTACAGCCAGGCGGCCGTGGGCTCGCCACCGATGTCCGTGCCGCACCTGGACACCCGCGTGGTCGAAGGCAAGAAGTCCCTGCTGTTCGGGCCTTATGCCGGGTTCACCACCAAGTTCCTCAAGCACGGTTCGTTCCTCGACCTGCCAATGTCGGTTCGCGCCGGCAACATCGGCCCGATGCTGGCCGTGGCCCGAGACAACATGGACCTGACCAAGTACCTGGTCAGCGAAGTCATGCAGTCCATGGAGCAGCGCCTGGAATCCCTGCGCCGCTTCTACCCCGAGGCCAAGGCCGAGGACTGGCGCCTGGAAGTGGCCGGGCAACGGGTGCAGATCATCAAGAAAGACCCGAAGAAAGGCGGCATCCTGCAGTTCGGCACCGAACTGGTGGCGGCCAAGGACGGCTCTCTGGCCGCCCTGCTCGGCGCCTCGCCAGGCGCTTCGGTGACCGTCTCGATCATGCTCGACCTGATCGAACGTTGCTTCCCGGCCAAGGCCAGCGGCGAGTGGGCTGCCAAGCTCAAGGAAATTTTCCCGGCCCGGGAAAAGATCCTGGAAACCGACGCCGCGCTGTACCACCAGATCAACAGCGAAAACAACCTGTGCCTGGAGCTGGTCGAGCCAAGAAAGGAAACCGAAACCTGCGCCTGATCTGCCGTGAATGAAAAACGCCCCGTCCTGCAAAGGACGGGGCGTTTTTTTATGCCTGCGAGTGAATCAGCCGCGGGCGTTGTCCATCAGCTCGATGTAGTCGGCGGCGTTGCGCTGATCGCGGATCAGGTCGACGAAGGTCTGGCCCTGTTCATCCTTGCCGTCCAGGTCGAGACCGGCAGCGACGAAGAAGGTCAGGAAACGTTCGAAGTCATCGATGCGCAGGCCACGGTAGGCCTTGATCAGTTTGTGCAGGGACGGCGAAGTCGCGTCGACCGGCTCGAAATCGAGGAACAACTTGATCTGCTCATCGGCGATCTCGTCACCAATCACTTGTTTCTTATCTTTACGCATTGCCGACTCCAGCTCGCAGACATTTCACGGGCGGGCAGTTTACCCTCAGGCCGCATCCTGCCTCAACGCGGACGCACGCTGCCGGTGTGCAAGTCGGCCCAGATATGGCCGTTGGCGTAGCTGAGGAACTGGCAATACACGGTGTCGTTGCGCAGCAGGTCCATCACCGCCCGGTATTGAGCCAGGGGGTAGTACAGGGTCAGGGTCCGACTCTTGGCGTCGTATTGCGGCTTTTTCAGGCTTTTGCTTTCACCGTCGAAATTCACCAGCACCTGGCTGATGGTGGCGCCCTTGTTCAGCGGCTTGCCCTTGAGCCGCACCCATACCGGCGAGGTCACGGGAATCGGCTGCTGGTTGGACTGGCGCTGGCTGCCGATCACCACGGAATACTCGGTAACCTGCAGCAACTGCTGCTGCTCAGGGACCGCGTCACGCAGGGTCAGGTCGTCTGGAGGCAGGAACTGCCCATGCAAGGGGGCCGGAGCGGCTGCCAGGGGCAGGCTCAAGCTCAGAAGAAGGACCGCGCTACTGCGAATCAACAGGCTCATGACAGGCTCCAGACAAGGGCCGAGCACTCTAGCACGGGTTTTTGCAGCAAATCTTCCACCACAGCCTCACGCGATCGCGGCAGGCTGCAGCGCCAAACAGCGAGCCGGGAAGTCAGTCGAACTGGGCGCGCATCCAGGCGTGATACTCGGCCACGCCGGGCTCGCCTTCGCGCGGCGCCCAACCGGCCTGCTCGCCCTCACCCACCGGACGATAAGGCCCGGCCTTGCACTCGAACATCAGGCTGTCGGGTTCCAGCACCACCAGGCCATGGAACACCCCGGCCGGCAGGTCCACCCCCACGCAGTCGCCACCGGCCTGCAATACCCGCTTGCCCAGCACCTGGCCCGCCTCATCGAAAATCAGCACACCCAGCCGCCCCTTGAGGACCAGCAGGGTCTCGGCCTTGTCGGCGCTCAGGTGGCGATGCGGAGGCACATAAGTCGAGGGTTGCAGGCCCACCGCCATGCGGTGGCAAGGCTCTTCCATGGCATGGAAGTTATGGTGCTGACGGCCACGGGGATTGGCCGCAGCTTTCTCGGCCAGTTCATTGAACAACGCTTGATCGAGAAAGCTCGGCTCGGACATGTCTTACATGCCCTTCACGGCGTAGATGCCGGCGGCGTTGCGCCAGTAGCCCTTGTAGTCCATGCCGTAGCCGAAAACATACCGGTCGACACAAGGCAGGCCCATGTAGTTGGCCTTCAGGTCAGGACGGGCCTTGCGGTCGTGATCCTTGTCGATCAGCACTGCGGTGTGAACGGCACGGGCACCGGCGTGCTTGCAGAAATCGATGATCGCGCCAAGGGTGTGACCTTCATCGAGGATGTCGTCGATGATCAGCACATCGCGATCAATAAAGGACACTTCCGGCTTGGATTTCCAGAACAGCTCGCCGCCGCTGGTTTCATTGCGATAGCGAGTCGCGTGCAGGTACGAGGCTTCCAGGGGAAACCGCAGGTGGGTCAGCAGCTTGCCCGCGAAGATCAGGCCGCCGTTCATGACGCAGAACACCACTGGATTGCGCTCAGCCAGTTCTTCAGTGATTTGTGCACCGACCCGGGCGATGGCCGCCTCGACTTCAGCTTCGGTGTACAGGCAGTCAGCCTCGCGCATGATTTGACGGATATGCTCGAGATCAGCGGACATGGCGCTCTCCAAGGGGTGGCAGTTTCGGAAAAGCGGGCAAAGGTACGCATCCCGCAGGGCCAGATCAAGCGTTTCTGGACTAACGTACTTTATGTCTATAGGACAACAACCCCGGATAGATTAATCTAGGCCGGTTTTTTTGCCCGCCGCCGGAGCCTTTCCCTATGCCCATCCGTGAGATCCGCCATCCGCTGATCCGACACAAACTTGGCCTTATGCGCCGCGCAGACATTAGCACGAAGAATTTTCGCGAGCTTGCTCAGGAAGTCGGTGCCCTGTTGACGTACGAAGCCACCAAAGACCTGCCCCTGGAAAGCTATGAGATTCCAGGCTGGTGCGGCCCTGTCCAGGTCGAGAAGATCGCTGGCAAGAAGATTACCGTGGTACCGATCCTGCGTGCCGGTATTGGCATGCTCGAAGGCGTGCTGAGCCTGATCCCGGGCGCCAAGGTCAGCGCCGTGGGCGTGGCCCGCAACGAGGAAACCCTGCAGGCCCACACCTACCTGGAGAAACTGGTTCCGGAAATCAACGAACGCCTGGCGATGATCATCGACCCGATGCTGGCCACTGGCAGCTCCATGGTCGCCACCATCGACCTGCTGAAGAAAGCCGGCTGCCGCGATATCCGCGCCATGGTCCTGGTCGCCGCCCCCGAAGGCATCGCCGCCGTCGAGCAGGCCCACCCGGACGTGACCATCTACACCGCGTCCATCGATCAGAAACTCAACGAGCATGGCTACATCATTCCAGGCCTGGGTGATGCCGGTGACAAGATCTTCGGCACCAAGCAGAAGGACTCCTGATCATGCAGGACGAGTTCAACGATCCGCTCTGGCGCCAGATACTGTCCGGCGCCCAGATGCTTTTCGTGGCCTTTGGCGCCCTGGTGTTGATGCCGCTGATTACCGGTCTCGACCCCAACGTGGCGCTGTTCACGGCGGGCCTGGGAACTCTGTTGTTCCAGATCGTGACCGGACGTCAGGTTCCGGTGTTTCTGGCTTCGAGCTTTGCCTTCATCACCCCGATCATTCTCGCCAAAGGCCAGTTCGGCCTCGCGGCGACCATGGGCGGAGTGATGGCGGCGGGCTTCGTCTATACCTTTCTGGGCCTGGCAGTGAAGATCAAGGGCACCGGTTTCATCGACCGCCTGCTGCCGCCAGTGGTCATCGGCCCGGTGATCATCTCCATCGGTCTGGCCATGGCCCCGATCGCCGCCAACATGGCGATGGGCAAGGCCGGTGATGGCAGCGAGTTGATCCATTACCAGACGGCGATGATGATCTCGATGCCGGCGCTGCTCACCACCCTGATCGTCGCGGTCTTCGGCAAGGGCATCTTCCGCCTGGTGCCGATCATCTCCGGCGTGCTGGTGGGCTTTGCCCTGTCGTTCTATTTCGGCGTGGTCGACACCGCGAAGATCGCCGCTGCGCCCTGGCTGGCGTTGCCGCACTTCACTGCACCGGAGTTCAACTGGCAGGCGATCCTGTTCATTGTCCCGGTCGCCCTGGCACCGGCCATCGAGCACATCGGCGGCGTGATCGCCGTGGGCAGCGTGACCGGTCGCGACTACCTGAAGAAGCCCGGACTGCACCGCACCCTGCTTGGTGACGGCGTGGCGACTACCGCTGCCGGCCTGTTCGGCGGCCCGCCCAACACCACCTACGCCGAAGTGACCGGCGCGGTGATGCTGACCAAGAACTACAACCCGAAGATCATGACCTGGGCGGCGGTCTTCGCCATTACCCTGGCGTTCATCGGCAAGTTCGGCGCCCTGCTGCAAAGCATCCCGGTACCAGTGATGGGCGGGATTCTCTGCCTGTTGTTCGGATCGATTGCCGCGGTGGGGATGAACACCCTGATCCGGCACAAGATCGACCTGGGCGAAGCCCGCAACCTGGTGATCGTCTCGGTGACCCTGGTATTCGGTATTGGCGGGGTTCTGGTGGGAACCGGGACTGGCCCGGATGATTTCGGCCTCAAGGGCATTGCCCTGTGCGCCGTGGTCGCCATCGGCCTGAACCTGATCCTGCCCGGCAATGACGGTTGGAAGAACAAGAAAGGCGATGAGCCGCTGATCTAGGTTTCACTCAAGGCTCGATACCGCATCGCCGGCCTGCCGGCTCCTGCCTCGTAACCGCAGGAGCCGGCAGGCCGGCGATGTCGTTTACAGCGCCAGGGGCGCGCGCTCGCACAGAGTGTTCAGGGCCTTGGCCCATTGCGGGTCGTCATTCAGACAGGGGATCAACAGCAACTCCTCACCCCCGGCCTCGCGGAACTGCTCGCGACCGCGATCACCGATCTCTTCCAGGGTTTCAATGCAATCGGCAACGAACGCCGGGCACATCACCAGGATCTTCTTCACCCCTTGCTTGGCCAATTCTTCAAGCCGCGCCTCGGTGTAGGGCTCGATCCATTTGGCACGGCCCAGCCGTGACTGGAACGACACCGACCATTGGCCGTCGGCCAGCCCCATCTGCCGGGCAAAGGCCTTGGCCGTCTGGAAGCACTGGCCGCGATAGCAGTTGGCGAGCACCTCGGGCGACGATCCCTCGCAGCAATCCCCCGCACCATCCAGGCGATGTCCCGGATTGAGCTTCAGCAGGTGCCGCTCGGGCAGGCCGTGGAAGCTCAGCAGCAGGTGATCGAAGGACTGCTGCAAGTGTGGCCTGGCGCTGGCCACCAGGGCTTCGATGTACTCGGGTTGATCGTAGAAGGGTTGCAACACACTGAGCTGCACATCCAGTTGGTGCTCGCGTACCACCCGCCGAGCCTCTTCGACCACCGTGGTCACCGTGCTGTCGGCAAACTGCGGATAGAGCGGCGCCAGGGTGATTTTACGCAGTCCCTGGGCCGTCAGCTTCAGCAACGCCGACTCGATCGAGGGCTCGCCGTAGCGCATCGCCAACTCCACCGGTCCCTGCTGCCACTGCGCACTCATCACCTGCTGCAGGCGACGGCTGAGCACCACCAGCGGCGAGCCCTCCTCCCACCAGATCGACGCATAGGCATGGGCCGATTGCTCCGGCCGCTTGATCAGGATCAGCGACACCAGCAAGCGCCGCACCGGCCAGGGCAGGTCGATCACATAAGGGTCCATGAGGAACTGATTGAGGTAGCTGCGCACATCCGCCACCGAGGTGGAGGCCGGCGAGCCCAGGTTGACCAGGAGCAACGCGTGATCGGTCATGCAACGTCCTATTTCAGGGGCGGCGGGACACATCGTCCAGGGCCGCAGGCAAATCAGTGAACTGGAAAGTGAAACCCGACTCCAGCAATCGAGCGGGAACCGCCCGCTGGCCACCCAGCAGCAGCACCGACAACTCGCCCAGGGCCAGGCGCAAGACAAAGCCGGGCAGTGGCAACAGGGCCGGTCGATGCAGGACCCGCCCCAGGCTCTTGGCAAACTCGCGATTGCGCACCGGTTTTGGCGCGCAGGCATTATAAGGACCCCGCGCCTCATCCTGATGCACAAGAAAATCAATCAGGGCTATTTGATCCTTGATATGAATCCATGGCATCCACTGGCGACCGTTACCAATCGGGCCACCCAGCCCCAGCTTGAATGGCAGCAGCAGGCGCGACAAAAAGCCGCCCTCGGCGGACAGCACCAAACCGGTGCGCACCAGTACCACACGCACACCCATGGACTCGGCGCGCAGGGCGGTTTCCTCCCAGGCAATGCACAGCTGGCTGGCAAAGTCCTCGCTGACCGGCGGCGAGTCCTCGCTCAGCTCTCGCTCTCCACCATCGCCGTACCAGCCGACTGCCGACCCCGACACCAGCACCCGGGGCTTGTGTTCACGACTTTCCATCCAGGCCAGCAGGGTTTCAGTCAGGGCAACGCGGCTGTTCCACAACAGCGCCTTGCGCTTATGGGTCCAGGGCCGATCGGCAATCGGTGCCCCGGCCAGGTTGACCACCGCATCCACCGGAGTCTGGTCCAGCTCTTGCAGCTCTTTGATTGCCCGTACCTGGGGACCGCACAAGCCGGCCACTTTTTCGGGTTGGCGAGTCCATACACTCAACTGATGACCTTGCGCCTGCCAGTGATGACACAGAGCACGCCCGATCAAACCAGTACCGCCGGTCAGCAATATATGCATGACATCTTCCTCGCGTGGCGTTTAACCCGAATCACTAGTCTATTTTTATAAGCAGGGATCTTTTCAATCGGACAGGCTGTGTTTTAACGATAGACAACCTGCCAAACCGATGACGCCGAAAGCTATACCAAAAAACAATATTGTACAGGTTTTGGCGGCGACGTAATCTGTACAGAAAGGTAAACGAGGCCCCTATGACAGTACCCATTGCAATCATTGGTACCGGCATCGCCGGACTCTCAGCCGCCCAGGCGCTGCGAGATGCCGGGCATCCCGTTGAACTCTTCGACAAAAGCCATGGCAGCGGCGGGCGCATGTCGAGCAAACGCAGCGATGCCGGCAGCCTGGACCTGGGAGCCCAGTATTTTACCGCTCGCGATCGCCGCTTTGTCACCGAAGTCCAACGCTGGCAAGCCAAGGGCTGGGTCGCCGAATGGGCGCCACAGCTCTACAACTCCCATGGCGGCCAGCTCAGCCCCTCACCGGATGAACAGACCCGCTGGGTCGGCACGCCACGCATGAGCGCCATCACCCGCGCCCTGATCGGCGATCTGGAAGTGCACTTTGCCTGCCGCATCACCGAAGTCTTCCGTGGCGAACAGCACTGGCACCTGCAGGACGCCGAAGGCTTCACCCACGGCCCATTCAGCCATGTGGTCATCGCCACACCGGCGCCCCAGGCCACTGCCCTGCTGGCCGCCGCGCCGAAGCTCGCCGGGGTGGCCGCGGGGGTGAAAATGGACCCGACCTGGGCCGTGGCCCTGGCCTTCGAGACGCCCCTGGAAACCCCGATGGAAGGCTGCTTCGTCCAGGACAGCCCCCTGGACTGGCTGGCCCGCAACCGCAGCAAACCAGGGCGCGATAGCCAACTCGATACCTGGATCCTGCACGCCACCAGCACCTGGAGCCGACAGCACATCGACCTGTCCAAAGAGGCCGTGACCGAGCAATTGCACGGTGCCTTTGCCGAGTTGCTGCACAGCAGCATGCCTGCCCCCGCCTTCAGCCTGGCCCACCGCTGGCTCTATGCCCGCCCGGCCACCAGCCACGAATGGGGCGCCCTGGCCGATGCTGACCTGGGCCTGTACGTGTGCGGCGACTGGTGCCTGTCCGGACGGGTCGAAGGTGCCTGGCTCAGCGGGCAGGAGGCTGCGCGTCGTCTGCACGAGAGCCTGCAGTGAATCGCATCAACCCGCGCAAACTGCTGCTGTCGAAGTGGACAGCAGCCCGCCCGCAACACCGCGAGAAACACTTCCTGGTCAGCCAACTGTTCCATGATGAGCAAGGCATAGTGCTGGACATCGAACTGCAGGCGGTACTGACCCGACGTTGCCAGCGCATGAGCTGGCAAGACCTGCAGAACGACAGCGACTGGCGAATGGGCTGGCAGTAGGCCGGCGCACCTGCCGAGGGAAATAGCTATACAAACAATTTGACTTGTACAACTTTAATCCTATGATGACGAAAAGTTGTACAGGTTTTATTTTTTGTATAGCCACCCCCCGGAGGTCGAATCATGCCCACCCAGCCGAAGATTGCCATCAGCGCCTGCCTGATGGGCGCCGAGGTCCGCTACAACGGTGGGCATAAAGAGTCCCGCCTGTGCAGCCGGGTATTGAGCGAACACTTCGACTTCGTGCCACTGTGCCCGGAAGTCGCCATTGGCCTGGGCACACCCCGCGAACCCATTCGCCTGGTGGGCGATCCTCGGCAACCCCGGGCCACCGGCACGCGGGACAATACCCTGGATGTCACCCTTGCCCTGGCGGAATACGGCAAACGCATGGCCGCGCAACTGGACGATATCTGCGGCTACATCTTCATGCAGAATTCGCCATCCTGCGGCCTGGAACGGGTCAAGGTCTATGAAGCCAACGGTATGGCCCATCGAAACGGCGGTCGGGGCATCTACGCCCAGGCAATCTGCGAGCGCCATCCAGAACTGCCGGTAGAAGAGGCCGGGCGCCTGAACGACCCGGTACTGCGGGAAAACTTCCTGACCCGGGTGTACATCTATCGCGACTGGCAGGCCCTGCTCAAGGAAGGCCTGAGCCGCCGCGGCCTGACCGACTTTCACTCGCGCTGCAAGTACCTGCTGATGGCCCATCATCCGCTGCAGTACAAGACCCTGGGCCATCTGCTGGGCAGCATGGGCAAAGGCGACCCGGCGCTGATCGGCCCGCAGTATTTTCGCGAGCTGATGGCGGCCCTGAGCCAATGCGCGACCCGCGGCACCCACAGCAATGTGCTGCAGCACCTCTGCGGTTACCTCAAGCAGGCCATCACCGCCGAAGACAAGCAGGAAATGCAGCATCTCATCAGCCAGTACCGCACCGGCGTGGTGCCGCTGGTCGTGCCGCTGACCCTGCTCAAGCACCACTTCCGCCAGCACCCCGATCCCTATATCGCCCAGCAGTTGTATCTGCAGCCCCACCCGGAAAGCCTCAGCCTGCGCAACGGGATCTGAGCCATGCAACAGCCCGCCCCCCAAGTCGAGCCCAACGCCCAGTACCAGCACTCCCTGGACGAAGGCTGGCTGCCGATTCGTGAAGTGGCTCGCCAGACCGGGGTCAACGCCGTCACCCTGCGAGCCTGGGAACGTCGCTACGGCCTGATCGTGCCGCTGCGTACGCCCAAGGGCCATCGCCTGTATTCCCCGGAACAGGTGCAGCAGGTGCTGGCCATCCTCACCTGGCTCAACCGCGGCGTTGCGGTGAGCCAGGTCAAGCACCTGCTGGGCAGCGCCCCGAAGGGCAGCATACCGGTCGAGAATGACTGGCAGCGACTGCGCCAGGCCCTGCGCCAGGCCATCAGCCAGTTGGCGGAACGCAAGGTCGACGACACCTTCAACCAGGCCATGGCGCTGTACCCGCCACGCACCTTGTGCGAACACCTGCTGATGCCATTGCTGGCAGAACTGGAGCGGCACTGGCAGGGCCAGTTCGGCAGCCAGATGGAGCAGGTGTTCTTCTATTCCTGGCTGCGCAGCAAGCTCGGTGCGCGGATCTACCACAACAACCGCCAGTTGCAGGGTCCCCCGCTGCTGCTGGTCAACCAGTCGGACCTGCCCCTGGAACCCCACCTCTGGCTGACCGCCTGGCTGGCCAGCAGCGCCGACTGCCCGGTGGAGGTCTTCGACTGGCCACTGCCCGGCGCCGAGCTGCTGCTGGCCACCGAGCGCCTGCAACCCAGGGGCCTGCTGCTGTATTCCAGCAAAGCCCTGAACCCTGCACAGCTGCCCAGGCTGCTGAATGGCATTGCCTGCAAAAAATTCATCGTCGGACCCGCGGTATGCATCCAGCCTGCCGAGTGGTCCGTATGTATCACTGAAATCGCTGATCTGTACCTGGCCCAGGACCCGATCTCGGCCTGCCAGGCGCTGCTTCAGCGAGGACTCTTCTAAATCCGGGAATCAGCATGCAATTGATCTGGCTGCGCAGCGACCTGCGCCTACATGACAACACCGCCCTGAGCGCCGCCGCACAACGAGGCCCGACCGTGGCGGTGTACCTGCTGAGCCCGGAGCAGTGGCAGGCCCATGACGACGCACCGTGCAAGGTCGACTTCTGGCTGCGCGCCCTGCAACCCTTGAGCGCAGCCCTGGGCCAACTGAACATACCGCTGCTGATTCGCAGCGCCACCACGTGGGACCAGGCGCCCAGGGTCCTGCTGGAACTGTGCGCACAACTGGGGGTGCGCACGCTGCACTTCAATCAGGAGTACGGCATCCACGAGAGCCGCCGCGACACGGCCGTGACCCAAGCCCTGGAAGCAGCCGGCGTGAGTGTCCAGGGCTACCTCGATCAACTGCTGTTCCAACCCGGCAGCGTGCTGACCGGCAGCGGTGGCTACTTCCAGGTCTTCAGCCAGTTCCGCAAGGTCTGCTACAGCCGCCTGAATACCGCCTTGCCGGCCCTGGTGAGCGCGCCCAAGGCGCAGTTGCCGCTGTCGCTCAACGCAGATCCACTGCCTCGTCACATCGACGGTTTCCCTTGCCCCAGCCAGGCGCTGAGGGAACTGTGGCCGGCCGGCGAGGATGAAGCCCGAAGACGCCTCGAACAGTTCACCGACGAACAGATCGCCTATTACCAGAGCGAACGCGACTTCCCGGCCAAGCCCGGCACCAGCCAGCTTTCGCCCTACCTCGCTGCCGGGATGATTTCGCCGCGCCAGTGCCTGCACGCGGCCTTGCGCTGCAACCAGGGAGAGTTCGAAAGCGGCAATCCCGGCGCCGTCACCTGGATCAACGAGCTGCTCTGGCGCGAGTTCTACAAACATATCCTGGTGGGCTACCCAAGGGTTTCCCGGCATCGGGCCTTCCGCGCGCACACCGAGGCGCTGGCCTGGCGCAACGCCCCCGAGGAGCTGGCGGCCTGGCAGGAGGCTCGCACCGGCCTGCCGATCATCGACGCAGCCATGCGCCAATTGCTGGAAACCGGCTGGATGCACAACCGTCTGCGGATGATCGTGGCAATGTTCCTGACCAAGAACCTGCTGATCGATTGGCGCGAGGGCGAGCGCTTCTTCATGCGCCACCTGATCGACGGCGACCTGGCGGCGAACAACGGCGGCTGGCAATGGAGCGCCTCCACCGGCACCGACTCGGCACCGTACTTCCGCATCTTCAACCCCGTGAGCCAATCGGAGAAGTTCGACAGCGAAGGGCGCTTCATCAAGCACTGGCTGCCACAGCTGGCGGGGCTCAGCAAAAAAGATATCCACAACCCCGCCGCCATGGGCGGGCTGTTCGGCATCGCCGATTATCCAGCGCCCATGGTCAACCTGCCGATGTCCCGCGAGCGCGCCCTGGCCGCCTTCAAGGCTCTGCCTGCACGCCAGGACGCGGGAGGGGCCCATGCCTGACTTCCTCGAGTGCTTCGCCCGGGAGTTTGCCAGCCTGGACCGCCACAACCTGAACCGCCTGGAGCAACTCTACAGTGCTGATATCCAGTTCTGCGATCCGCTGCATGAGATCCACGGGCTGGCGCGCCTGCACGACTATTTTGCCCAGCTGTACGCCAACCTCAGCGAGGTGCGCTTCGACTTCCACGGCGCCGACACCTGCGGCGAGGGCCAGGGCTACCTGCGCTGGACCCTGAACTACCGCCATCCGCGCCTCAACGGTGGCCGGTCGATCCGGGTGCAGGGCTGTTCGTACCTGCACTGGCGTGAGGGCAGGGTCTACCGCCACCGCGACTACTTCGACGCCGGTGCCCTGCTCTACGAACAAGTGCCCATCCTGGGTTCGGTCATCGCCTGGCTGAAAAGGAGGCTCGGATGAACTCGATACTTCCTCGCCGGGTCTGGCTCACCGGCGCCAGCAGCGGCATCGGTGCGGCCCTGGCCGAAGAACTGCTCAAGTCCGGCGCCCAGGTTGCCGTCAGCGCTCGCTCCCGCGAGCCGCTGGATGCGCTGGCCCTGCGTTACCCGGGGCGCGTGCTGGTGGTGCCCGGCGATCTTTGCGACGCCTTGCAGGTGCGCGAGATCGGCAAGCGCATCGCCCAGGCCTGGGGCGCCCTGGACACCGTGATCCTCAACGCCGGAACCTGTGAATACATCGACGTGCGGCAGTTCGACGCCGCCCTGGTCGAGCGGGTGCTGAGCACCAACCTGCTGTCCGCCGCCTACTGCATCGAAGCCGCGCTAGGGCTGTTGCGATCCGGCAACCATCCGCACCTGGTGGCTGTCGCCAGCTCGGTGACCTACTGGCCATTGCCCCGCGCCGGCGCCTACGGTGCCTCCAAGGCGGCTTTGCGCTACCTGCTGCAATCCCTGCGCATCGACCTGGCCGCCGAGGGCATCGATGTCACCCTGGTCAGCCCGGGTTTCGTCGACACCCCGCTGACCGCGGGCAACGACTTTCCCATGCCCCTGCGCTGGCCCGCCGGCAAGGCCGCCCGGCACATTCACCAACGCCTGCCGCGACGGCCGCTGGAGATTGCCTTCCCCACCCCGTTCATCATCGGCCTCAAGTTCCTGGCCTGGCTGCCCGGCCGGCTGCAATTGGCCATTGGCAAACGCTTGGCCCGCACGGGGGACACCGCATGAAAATCGCCATCATCGGCAGCGGCATTGCCGGCCTGACCTGCGCCTACCTGCTCGATCGCCGCCACGACATCCGTGTGTACGAAGCCGGCAGCTGGATCGGCGGCCACACCCATACCGTCGACGTGACCCTGAACGGCGAAACTCATGCGCTGGACACCGGCTTCATTGTCTTCAACGACTGGACCTACCCCAACTTCATGCGCCTGCTGGGGCAGATCGGGGTCAGGTTCAAACCCACCGAGATGAGCTTCTCGGTCTGCGACCCTGCCACGGGCCTGGAGTACAACGGCAACAACCTCAACAGCCTGTTCGCCCAGCGCCGCAACCTGCTGTCACCGGGGTTCTGGGGCATGCTGCGAGACATCCTGCGCTTCAACCGAGGTGCCCTGCGCGATCTGCAGCACCAGCGGATCGCCGCTGATACCACCCTGGGCGGCTACCTGAAAGACCAGGGCTACGGTGAACGCTTCATCCAGCACTACATCGTGCCCATGGGCTCGGCAATCTGGTCGATGTCCCGAGGGCAGATGCTCGGCTTCCCCCTGCAATTCTTCGTGCGTTTCTTCAAGAACCACGGCCTGCTGTCAGTCAGCAACCACCCTCAGTGGTGCGTGATCGAAGGCGGCTCCAGCCGCTACATAGAGCCGCTGACCGCCTCGTTCCAGCAGCACATCCGCCTCGACTGCCCGGTGCTGCGGGTCGAGCGCGACGAGCTGGGGGTGGTGATCCACAGTGCCGCGGGCAGCGAGCGTTTCGACAAGGTGGTATTCGCCTGCCACAGCGACCAGGCGCTGCGTCTGCTGGCCAGCCCAAGCCGCGCCGAACGGGAGATACTCCAGGCCCTGCCCTACGCCGACAACGAGGTGGTGCTGCACACCGACACCCGGCTGCTGCCCCGCAGCCCCCTGGCCTGGGCCAGCTGGAACTACCGCCTCGACGCCAGCGCCGAGAACGCTGCTGCGGTGACCTACGACATGAACATTCTCCAGGGGCTGCAGAGCGCCACCACCTTCTGCGTCAGCCTCAACCAGACCGCGGCCATCGAACCGTCGAAGATCCTCGCCCGCTTCAGCTACGCCCATCCGCAATACAGCCTCCAGGCCGTGGCGGCCCAGGCTCGCTGGGGCGAACTGCAAGGCGCCCAGCACAGCTTCTATTGCGGTGCCTATTGGGCCAATGGTTTTCATGAGGATGGGGTGGTCAGCGCCCTGCGAGTGGCCCAGGCCTTTGGGGAGCAATTGTGAACAGTGCCCTGTACAGCGGCTGGATCAGCCACCGGCGCTTTGTGCCCAAGGGCCACGCCTTTCGCTATCGCATCGGCCTGCTGTACCTGGACCTGGACGAACAACAAGCCGTGCTGGGGCTTTCACCCCTGGCCGGGCAGAGCCGCTTCGCACCGTTCGCCTTCCGGGAAAGCGACTACCTGACCAGCTTCACCGGCCAGGGCATGCGCCTGATCGATGCCGTGCGCCAGCAAGTGGCAGCAGCCATCGGCCATGCGCCGAGCGGCGCAGTGCGCCTGTTGACCCAGGTGCGCAGCTGGGGCCTGGCGTTCAACCCGGTGAGTTTTTTCTATTGCTTCGAGGCCAATGGGCAACTGGCGGCGATTCTCTGCGAGGTCACCAACACCCCCTGGCGCGAGCGTTATCACTATGTGCTGCCGGCCCGCCCCGGTAGCGCCGAGGCGGCAGAGCACCAGCATTTCGCCGTGGCCAAAGCCTTCCATGTCTCACCGTTCCTGCCCCGGGACCTGCAATACCGCATGAGCTTCAGCCCGCCCGCCGACCGACTCGGCGTGCACATGGCCGACTGGCAGGGCGAGCTCAAGGTATTCGACGCCACCCTCAATCTGCAACGCCAGCCCCTGGATCGGCGCAGCCTGCATCGCTACCTGCTGCGGTTTCCATGGATGACCGCCAAGACCTGCCTGGCGATCTACTGGCAAGCCCTGCGCCTGGCCGGCAAGGGCATCGAGTTTGTCCCCCATGAGGCCGCTGACGGGGCCTGTCGCACAGCCGCTGTTCAACCCAAGGATCGCCCCCATGAAATCCTCTAGCGTCTCGGCCAAAACCACGCTGTTGAGCACCCACAGCCTGACCGCCAGCCTGCTGCGCCGTGGCGTGCTGCGGCAACTGGCACAACTGCGCCACGGGCAACTGGTGATCTTCGAAGACGGCGAACGCCTGGTCTTCGGCAGCAGCGGCGCAACCCTGCTCGGGGAGATCCACATCCACGACAGCAGCGCCTGGGGCCTGGTGGCCAGCAGCGGCTCGATCGGTGCCGGCGAGGCCTTTATCCACGGTTACTGGAGCACCTCGGACCTGACCGCCGTGGTTCGCGTATTCGTCAGCAACCTGGAGGTGCTGGATGCGATGGAAGGTGGCCTGGCGAACATCGGCCGGCCGCTGATCCGCGGCCTGCACTGGCTCAACCGCAATACCCGCAAGGGTTCGCAGAAAAACATTGCCGCCCACTATGACCTCGGCAACGAGCTGTTCGAGCAGTTCCTCGACCCCACCATGATGTATTCCGCCGCGCAGTTTCGCAGCGACAGCGACAGCCTGGAACAGGCTCAGTTGAACAAGCTGCAGCGCATCTGCCAGAAACTCGCCCTGCAACCCGACGACCACCTGCTGGAGATCGGTACCGGCTGGGGCAGCATGGCCCTGTATGCCGCCCAACACTATGGCTGCCGAGTGACCACCACGACCCTGTCCAGGGAGCAGTTCGCCTTCACCCGGCAACGCATCGAAGCCGCCGGCCTGCAGGATCGAGTCACCCTGTTGCTGGAGGATTACCGCGACCTCACCGGGCAGTACGACAAGCTGGTGTCCATCGAAATGATCGAGGCTGTGGGCCATCGCTTCCTGCCCACCTACTTCAAGCAATGTGCGCAGCTGTTGAAAAACAACGGGCTGATGCTCCTGCAGGCCATCACCATTCGCGACCAGCGCTATGAACAGGCGAAGAAGGGCGTGGACTTCATCCAGCGCTACATTTTCCCCGGCGGTGCCCTGCCCTGTGTGCAGAAGATGCTTGAGGTGGTCAGCCGCGACACCGACATGAACCTGCTGCACATGGAAGATTTCGGCCTGCACTACGCCCGCACCCTGCGCCTGTGGCACGAGAACTTCCGCCGCGCCCACGGACGCCTGAGCGAACTGGGCTATGACGAGTACTTCCTGCGGTTGTGGGAGTTCTACCTGTGCTACTGCGAGGGCGGTTTCCTGGAACGCACCATCGGCACCGCGCAACTGCTGCTGGCCAAGCCCGCAGCGGCGCCGCAGCCACTGCTGGGCCGCTTCGATGCGTAGGCAACTGGCCAATGCCCTGCTGTTCCAAGCGGGCTGGTTCATCTGCGTGCTCAGTGGCGACAGCCTGTGGCTGCTGCTGGCAGTGGCGATCCTGATCGCACATTTGCGCTGGATCGGCAGGTGGGCCGACGAAGGCCGGATGATCGTCGGCATCGCCTCGATCGGCATCACACTGGACAGTTTCCTGCACTGGTTGGGGGTGTTCCAGTTCCAGCAAGTGAGCCTGTTGATTCCGTTCTGGCTGATGCTGCTGTGGGCACTGCTGGCAACCACCCTGCGCCACTGCCTGGCCTGGACAGCCCGGCCCTGGTGGCTGGCCTGTGCCCTGGGCGCCCTATGCGGACCGCTGTCCTATTACGCCGGCGGCCGGCTGGCCGGGGTGACCTTTGCCTACGGCACAGGGCCAACCCTGGTCGGCCTGGGGCTGCTGTGGGGCATGCTCCTGCCGCTGTTGCACGTGCTTGCGCGGCCGGCGCCACAAGCGCCGCAGCCGGCCATTGGAGACTGAGCGTCCGTCCGGGCTTTCACACAGCCCTGGCCCACTGCCTTACACTGCGCGCCTATGACAACTATCCCCATCACCGCCATTCCTGAACCCGCCATCAGTTGCTCGACCTGCGCCGCCTGCTGCTGCCAGCTGGAAGTCATGCTGATCACCGACACCGGGGTGCCCGAGCGTTTTATCGATACCGACGACTGGGGTGGGGAAGTCATGCTCCGCCTGGACGACGGCTGGTGCGCCGCACTGGACCGCGACAGCATGCGCTGCAGCATCTATGAGCTGCGGCCACTGATTTGCCGGGAGTTCGAACTGGGGGAAGCGGACTGCCTCAGCGAACGCCGGGGCATCGCCACGGCGTATCGCTGAGCCAGGGGCTTACAGCGGCATCGTGTAATGCAGGGCGTAGCTCTCGACACCGTCGTTGGGGGTTTGAATGCCGGCGTTGGAATAGTGAGTGGCGCGAATGCCGACCTCATGCCCACCGGCGAAACGCAGGCCGAAACCGATGCGGTCCTCGAACTGGAAGGATGAACCCAGCTTGTTGTCCTCGACCTCGGTGTGGGCAAAGGCTGCCACCCCGATCCCCGCCTCGATGTAAGGCTTGACGCTGGCCCCGGCAAATTCATAGACCAGCACCGGCGAGAACGACAGGCTGTGATTGCTCGACTTCTTGTCGCCATCCCAATAGGTGTAGGCGCCGCTCCAGTAGCCGGTCAGCCGACCGACATCGCTTTGCAGCCAGCTCTTGTCCCAATCCCATTGCATGCCCAGCCGATAGGTCTGGGTCGAATCGCTGGTTTGCCCCACCGAGAACTCGACACCGGCCGCCTGCGCGGAAAAACTGTGCCCCCAAAACGCGGCCGCCAGCGCAGCCAGACAGAACAATCGCTTCATCAGGAAAATCCTTTTTGAACGGTCTTGTATGCTTTTGTACAACCTCGTGACTTGGTTATAGAAGTCCGGGCCCGCTCGGAAGTTCAGCGCCAGCAGCGGGTATTTCACGTTTTTTTCACAATTCGAAAGACTGGACCCTGCCGGACTCTTTCCACAGTACTGGCAGGACCTTGGCGAAGTGCGTTACATCGCCGCTGGTCCAGAACCGGGTTTCCTGTGCCGGCCCCCGAGCGAGCAGATCGCCTTCGCCCAGCAGGCGCTGCAACTGACGGGCCACGGCGGCCCCGGTGTCGATCAGGCTGATGTGTCCGGGCAATATCTGCGCCAGCAGCGGCTTGAGAAATGGATAGTGGGTGCATCCCAGAATGATGGTGTCGCAGTCCGCGGCCAGCAACGGTGCCACATAACCCTGCAGCATCTGGCGCACAGCGGCGCTGTGCAGATCACCGTTCTCGATCATCTCCACCAGGCCCGGGCAGGGCTGGGTGACGACTTTCACGTCAGCGGCAAAACGATCCAGCAAGGCGGCGAACTTGGCGCTCTGCAAGGTGCCGGTGGTGGCCAGCACCCCGACCACACCGCTGCGGGTTGCAGCTGCCGCGGGCTTGACCGCAGGCTCCATGCCGACGATGGGCCAGTCCGGGTAATCCCGGCGCAAGTCGGCCACTCCGGCCACGGTGGCGGTATTGCAGGCCAGGACCAGGGCCTTGGCGCCCTGTTCGCGAAAGTACTGCGCCATCAGGGCACAGCGCTGGCGAATGAACTCCGGGGTCTTTTCGCCATAGGGGATATACCCGCAATCGCCAAAGTACAGCAGCGATTCGTTGGGAAGCCGTTGCTGTATTTCCGCCAGCACCGACAGGCCACCAACACCGGAATCGAACACCGCAATGGGCGCTTCACTCATGATGAACTCCGCAGACACGGCAACCGGGGTCACGCTTGACGCGCAGCTCACGAAAGCGCGTCCCCAGAGCGTCGATCAATAACAGTCGGCCCACCAGAGGCTCACCAAACCCGGCTAGCAACTTCAGGGCTTCCAATGCCTGCAGGCTGCCCACGGTGCCCACCAGCGGGCCGAGCACCCCGGCTTCACTGCAGCTCAGTTCCGCCTCGCTGCCGTGCCCGTACAGGCAGTGATAGCAAGGGCTTTCCGGGCGTCGCGGGTCGAACACCGACAACTGCCCTTCGAGGCGAATCGCCGCACCACTGACCAAGGGCTTGCCGGCCGCCACGCAAGCGGCATTCACCGCCTCGCGGGTGCTGAAGTTGTCAGAGCAATCGAGCACCAGGTCCACCGCGATCACCGCAGCGGCCAGGCTGTCGACATCCAGTGCCTGACGATGGGGCACCAAGTGGATTTCCGGGTTCAGGGCAGACAGGCGGCTGATGGCCGAATCCACTTTGCCGACCCCGACGCTGTGGCTGTCGTGGATGATCTGACGCTGCAGGTTAGTCAGGTCCACGCTGTCGAAATCCGCCAGGTGCAGCTCACCGACACCGGCCGCCGCCAGGTACAGGGCCGCAGGCGCCCCCAGGCCACCCAGGCCGACGATCAGTACCCGGCTCTGCTTGAGGCGCAACTGACCGTCGATATCGACGTGCTGCAACAGAATCTGTCGGCTATAGCGCAACAGCTCCTGATCGGTCAGCACGGCAGGCATCCGAGGCTGATGCGCTCATGCCCGCCGAGGTCGACCCGGCTGTGGACTTCGATGAAGCCCTGGGCGGCCAGCAATTGGCGGACCGCCGCGGCCTGGTCGTAGCCGTGTTCCAGCATCAGCCAACCACCGGCTTCCAGGTGTTGCGGGGCCTGGGCGACGATCAAGCGCAGGTCATCCAGGCCATCCTTGCCGGCCACCAGGGCGCTTTCCGGCTCGAAACGCACATCACCGGCCACCAGGTGAGGATCGGCCTCGGCAATGTACGGCGGGTTGCTGATGATCAAGTTGAAGCGCTGGGACTCGATGGAGCTGAACCAGTGGCTGCTGAGCACCGTGACGTTGTCCAGTTGCAGACGCTGACGATTGCGCTCGGCCAGGGCCACGGCTTCCAGCACCCGGTCCAGCGCCGTGACCTTCCAGGCCGGACGCTCGCTGGCCAGGGCCAGGGCGATGGCACCGCTGCCGGTGCCCAGGTCGAGCACCTTGGCTGGGGTGGCCGGCAACAGTTCAAGGGCCGCCTCCACCAGCAACTCGGTGTCCGGACGGGGGATCAGTGTGTGGGGCGCCACTTCCAGGTCGAGCTTCCAGAAACCCTGCTGGCCCAGGATATAGGCCACCGGCTCGCCGGCGCGACGCCGTTGCAGGTAGTCGGCAAACAGCAGCGCGGCCTCGCTGGGCACGATGCGCTCCGGCCAGGTGTGGAGAAAACTGCGAGGCTTGCCCAGCGCCGCGGCCAGAAGCAGTTCGGCATCCAGTCGCGGGGTGGGCGAATCGGGCAGTTGGGCGGCGCGCAGCAGGCTGGCAATAATGGTCATTTACTCACCCAATGCCGCAAGTTGATCGGCCTGATATTCCGCCAACAGCGGTTCGATCACCGCATCCACGCCCCCGGCAAGGATCTCGTCCAGGGAGTAGAGGGTCAGGTTGACCCGGTGATCAGTGACACGTCCCTGCGGAAAGTTGTAAGTGCGAATGCGCTCGGAACGGTCCCCCGAGCCCACCAGCAGCTTGCGCTCGCTGGCGATGGCATTGGCCGCGGCGCTGGTCTGCTGGTCGTTGAGCTTGGCCGATAGCCAGGACATGGCCCGGGCCCGGTTCTTGTGCTGGGAGCGCTCTTCCTGGCATTCCACCACGATGCCCGAAGGAATGTGGGTGATGCGGATCGCCGAATCGGTCTTGTTGACGTGCTGGCCGCCGGCCCCGGAGGAGCGATAGGTGTCGATGCGCAGGTCGGCCGGGTTGATCTCGATGGCTTCCTGCTCGTCCGGCTCCGGCAGCACCGCCACGGTGCAGGCCGAGGTGTGGATCCGCCCCTGGGATTCGGTAGCCGGCACCCGCTGCACGCGGTGCGCACCGGACTCGAACTTCAGCTTGCCGTAGACGTTTTCGCCTTCGACCCGGGCAATGACTTCTTTATAGCCGCCGTGCTCGCCCTCGTTCTCCGAGAGGATCTCCAGCCGCCAGCCACGTCGCTCGGCATAGCGCGAGTACATGCGGAACAGGTCGCCGGAGAAGATCGCCGCCTCATCACCGCCGGTGCCGGCACGGATTTCCAGGAACACGTTGCGCCCATCGTTCGGGTCCTTGGGCAGCAGCATGCGCTGCAGGCGGCTTTCCAGCTCGGCCAGTTGTTCCTTGGCCTCGCGCACTTCCTCGGCAGCCATTTCCCGCAGGTCCGGGTCGCTGTCCTTGAGCAGGGCCTGGGCGCCTTCGAGGTCCGCCTGGACCTTGAGCACTTGTTGATAGGAAGCCACGATCGGCTCGACTTCCGCGTACTCCTTGGAATAGGCGCGGAACTTGGCCTGATCGGCGATGACTTCGCCATCACCGAGCAAGGCGGTCAATTCCTCGAAGCGGTCCTGGAGAATATCCAGCTTATTGAGCAGTGACGCTTTCATTACGGGGTTTTATCCGAAGAGCCCTCACCGAGGGCAAAGAGTTCTTGGGCCATGGCCAGCGCATCGAGGCGGCCTTCGGCAGACAACTTTTTCAGCTGCACGCTCGGCGCATGCAGCAATTTATTGGTCAGGCCGCGGGCCAGTTGGGCCAGCACGTCCTCGGCACCACTGCCGTTGGCCAGCATGCGCAGGGCCTTCTGCAACTCTTCGTCGCGCAGGCGTTCGCTCTGCTGGCGATAGGCCTTGAGCACGTCCACCGCCGCCAGTTCCCGCAGGCGCACCATGAAGTCTTCGGCGCCGATGTTCACCAGCTCCTCGGCCGCCTGGGCCGCGCCCTGGCGGCTCTTGAGGTTTTCCGCGACCACTTCGTGCAGGTCGTCGACGGTGTAGAGATAAACGTCGTCCAACTCGCCGACTTCGGGCTCGATATCCCGGGGAACGGCGATATCCACCATGAAAATCGGCTTGTGCTTGCGCAACTTCAAGGCACTTTCCACGGCACCCTTCCCGAGAATAGGTAGCTGGCTGGCCGTCGAGCTGATGACGATATCGCTGTGCACCAGCTCCTGGGGAATCTCCGACAACAACACCGCGTGGGCACCGAACTGTTCGGCCAGGAGGCTGGCCCGTTCCAGGGTGCGGTTGGCTACCACGATACGTTTCACGCCCAGGTCATGCAGGTGCCGGGCGACCAGGGTAATGGTCTCGCCCGCACCGATCAGCAACGCCTGGCTGCGCTGCAGATCGCTGAAGATCTGTTTCGCCAGGCTCACCGCGGCGAAGGCCACGGAGACCGGGTTCTCGCCGATGGCCGTGTCAGTGCGCACTTGCTTGGCGGCACTGAAGGTCGCCTGGAACAGCCGGCCCAGCAGCGGGCCGACGGTGCCGGCCTCACGGGCCACAGCGTAGGCGGATTTCATCTGCCCAAGGATCTGTGGCTCGCCCAGCACCAGGGAATCGAGCCCCGAGGCGACCCGCATCATGTGACGAACTGCCGCATCATCTTCATGCACATAGGCACTGGCGCGCAGCTCGTCCAGGCTCAGATGGTGATATTCCGCCAGCCAGCGCAGCACCACATCCGCAGAAAGATGATCCTGTTCTATATAGAGCTCACTGCGATTGCAGGTGGAGAGGATCGCAGCTTCGCGGCTGTCGGTGAGTCGGCAGAGCTGCTGCAAGGCCTCAACCAGCTGCTCAGGGGTAAAGGCCACGCGCTCGCGGACGTCTACAGAAGCAGTCTTGTGGTTAATACCGAGTGCAAGGAAGGCCATTCAAGGTCGCTGATGATGTCGAGAAGCCGGCAATTGTCCTACTTCGACCGACGCAGAACAACTCCCGCCGACTATTGTCCTAGTTTTGTGCCAAAACTCGCCGAGCGAAGATCAGGCAAGGCGAAAACAGGCAAGGAAGCGGAGTTTAGGGGCCTAAATGAGCATTCCGAGCCTGTTTCTGCGTAGCGCCAAGGCCGCCCAGCGCGCAGCATGGTCGAAGCGCAGGCAGTTTTCGCGCAGAAACTAATAGACTGCCTCTGTTCTGGCATCCCGTTGAGTCTCGGTTATGTTTGGCCGAAGGCTTGTGTCATGATGATCCGACCGCAGGTTAGTCGCCCTCTTCCTATATGAATAGATCTTCCGCGTTGCTCCTCGCCTTTGTCTTCCTCAGCGGCTGCCAGTCCCTGGCCACCGTTTCATCGGACGCTCCGTCGCCGGTGGAAGACAGCACTCCCGCCCCTGAAAAGCCCAAGGTCTATTCCTCGTTCAGCGAAGACACCATCTTCAGCCTGCTGAGCGCCGAACTGGCGGGCCAGCGCAATCGTTTCGACATTGCCCTGGACAACTACGTGACCCAGGCCATCAACACCCAGGACCCGGGCATCTCCGAGCGAGCCTTTCGCATTGCCGAATACCTGGGCGCCGATCAGGCGGCCCTGGACACCTCGCTGATCTGGGCCAAGAACGCCCCCGACGATCTCGAAGCGCAACGGGCGGCCGCGATCCAGCTGGCCCGCGCCGGACGCTATGACGATTCCATGCTCTATATGGAGAAAGTCCTGCAGGGCAAAGGCGATACCCATTTCGACTTTCTCGCGCTGTCGGCCGCCGACACCGACCAGGACACCCGCAATGGCCTGATGAAAAGCTTCGACCGCCTGCTGCAGAAACACCCGCACAACAGCCAGCTGATCTTCGGCAAGGCCCTGTTGATGCAACAGGACGGCGACGCCAAGGAAGCCCTGACCCTGCTCGAGCAGAACCCGCCGGAAGACGGCGAAATCGCGCCCCTGCTGTTGCGCGCGCGCCTGCTGCAAAGCCTGAACCGGGGCAAGGAGGCCTTGCCGCTGCTGGAAAAAAGCATTCGCAAGTACCCGGATGACAAGCGCCTACGCCTGACCTACGCCCGCATGCTGGTGGAACAGGACCGCATGGAAGACGCCAAGACTCAGTTCTCCAGCCTGGTCCAGCAGTACCCGGAAGACGACGAACTGCGTTATTCCCTGGCCCTGGTATGCCTGGAAGCCAAGGCCTGGCAGGAAGCCAAGGGCTACCTGGAAGACCTGATCGCCCGGGAAAGCCACGAAGACTCGGCACACCTGAACCTGGGCCGCATCGCCGAAGAACTCAACGACCCGCAAGGGGCGCTGATCGAATACGCCCAGGTCGGCCCGGGTAACGATTACCTGCCGGCGCAACTGCGCCAGGCCGATATCCTGATGAACAACGGGCGCACCGACGAGGCCCAGAAGCGCCTGGTGGCAGCACGTGATGCCCAGCCCGACTACGCCATCCAGCTGTACCTGATCGAAGTCGAGACCCTGTCGGCGAATAATCAGGGGGAGCGCGCCTGGAAAGTCATCCAGCAGGCCCTGCAGCAATACCCCGACGACATGAACCTGCTCTACACCCGCGCCATGCAGGCGGAAAAACGCAATGACCTGGCACAGATGGAAAAAGACCTGCGCCTGATCATCCAGCGCGAACCGGACAACGCCATGGCGCTGAACGCCCTGGGCTACACGCTGTCAGATCGGACCACACGCTACGCCGAGGCCAAGGCGCTGATCGAACAGGCGCATCAGCTGACGCCGGAAGACCCGGCAGTACTCGACAGCCTGGGCTGGGTGAACTTCCGCCTTGGCAACCTCGACGAGGCTGAACGCCTGCTGCGCCAGGCCCTGGAGCGTTTTCCCGACCAGGAGGTCGCGGCGCACCTGGGTGAAGTGCTGTGGCATAACGACAAGCAACGCGAAGCGAAGCAGATCTGGAGCAAGTTCATCAAGGACCAGCCAGACAGCCCCGTGCTGCGTGACACCATCAAACGCCTGACCGGATCAGAGACTCTTTAAGATTATGTTTTTGCGCCACCTTATCGTTTTCAGTTTCATCGCCCTGCTCGCCGGCTGCGCCGGCTTTGGCGCCCGCGAGTCCGTCCAGGGCCAGGGCAGCCCGGCGCAATGGCGCCTGCACAAAGACCAGTTGAGCGGCCTTGACGGCTGGCAGATCAACGGCAAGATCGGCATCCGCGCGCCCAAGGACTCCGGCAGCGGCACCCTGTTCTGGCTGCAACGCCAGGACTATTACGACATTCGCCTGTCCGGCCCCCTGGGCCGTGGCGCCGCACGCCTGACCGGGCGTCCTGGCCAGGTCAGCCTGGAAGTGGCCAATCAGGGCCGTTATGAAGCCGCCAGCCCGGAAATCCTGCTGGAAGAACAGCTGGGCTGGAAACTGCCGGTGTCGCATCTGGCCTGGTGGGTCCGCGGCCTGCCCGCCCCCAACAGCAAGAGCCGCCTGACCCTGGACGGCGACAGTCACCTGGCAAGCCTGGAGCAGGACGGTTGGTTGGTGGAGTACACCAGCTATACCCAGCAGAACGGCTACTGGCTGCCGGAACGCATCAAACTGCATGGCAACGACCTTGACGTCACCCTGGTGATCAAGGAATGGCTGCCACGCAAGCTGGGGCAATGACATGAGCGCACCCCGCCTGAGCTTGCCCTCCCCGGCCAAGCTCAACCTGATGCTGCACATCCTCGGTCGCCGTGAAGACGGTTATCACCAACTGCAGACCCTCTTTCAGTTCCTCGATTACGGCGACGAGATCACCTTTGCCCTTCGCGATGACGGCGTGATCCAACTGCACACCGAGTTCGAAGGCGTGCCTCACGACAGCAACCTGATCGTCAAGGCAGCCAAAAAACTCCAGCAAGAGTCCGGCTGCAGCCAGGGCATCGATATCTGGATCGACAAGATCCTGCCCATGGGCGGCGGTATCGGCGGCGGCAGTTCCAACGCGGCCACCACCCTGCTGGGGCTCAATCATCTCTGGCAACTGGGCTGGGATGAAGATCGGCTGGCCGTGCTGGGTCTGACCCTGGGCGCCGACGTTCCGGTTTTCGTCCGTGGGCATGCGGCGTTCGCCGAAGGTGTCGGGGAAATACTCACCCCTGAATATCCCGAAGAACCCTGGTATCTGGTACTGGTCCCGCAAGTGTCTGTTAGTACAGCAGAAATTTTTTCCGATCCGCTGTTGACACGTGACACTGCGCCCATTAAAGTGCGCCCCGTTCCCAAGGGAAACAGCAGAAACGACTGCCTTCCGGTAGTCACAAGGCGTTATCCAGAAGTACGTAACGCATTGAATTTGTTAGGTAAATTTACCGAAGCAAAACTGACTGGAACTGGAAGTTGTGTGTTTGGGGGCTTCCCAAGCAAAGCTGAAGCTGATAAAGTCTCGGCCCTTCTTACAGAGACCCTTACAGGGTTTGTCGCCAAAGGCAGCAACGTTTCGATGTTGCACCGCAAGCTGCAAAGTCTGCTCTAAAGGAACCGGGTACCAGGTACTCGAAGCAACAGATACAGGGGCGTCGCCAAGCGGTAAGGCAGCAGGTTTTGATCCTGCCATGCGTTGGTTCGAATCCAGCCGCCCCTGCCATTTTCCTATACTCATCCAGGTATACCCTCAGCCTTCAGGTACTGCGCGTGTCCAAGATGATGGTCTTTACGGGGAACGCTAACCCCGATCTGGCTCGGCGTGTCGTACGTCAGCTGCATATCCCTCTCGGTGACATCTCTGTTGGAAAATTTTCCGACGGCGAGATTACTGCCGAGATCAATGAAAATGTCCGCGGTAAAGACGTCTTCATTATTCAGCCGACTTGTGCTCCGACCAACGATAACCTGATGGAACTCGTCGTGATGGCTGATGCCTTCCGCCGCTCCTCAGCGACTCGTATCACTGCTGTTATTCCTTACTTTGGTTATGCCCGTCAGGATCGCCGTCCGCGTTCCGCACGTGTGGCTATCAGCGCGAAAGTCGTCGCTGACATGCTTACCGTAGTCGGCATCGACCGTGTTCTCACGGTTGATCTGCATGCTGACCAGATTCAGGGTTTCTTCGATATTCCGGTAGATAACATCTACGGCTCCCCGGTTCTGGTGGATGACATCGAAGACCAGCGTTTCGAAAACCTGATGATCGTGTCCCCGGATATTGGCGGCGTCGTGCGTGCACGTGCCGTGGCCAAGTCCCTGGGCGTGGATCTGGGGATCATCGACAAGCGTCGTGAGAAAGCCAATCACTCCGAAGTGATGCATATCATCGGCGACGTCGAAGGACGCACCTGCATTCTGGTCGACGACATGGTCGATACCGCCGGCACTTTGTGCCACGCGGCCAAGGCCCTGAAAGAGCATGGTGCAGCCAAGGTCTTCGCCTACTGCACACACCCTGTGCTGTCGGGTCGGGCGATCGAGAACATTGAAAATTCCGTGCTGGACGAGCTGGTGGTGACCAACACCATCCCGCTGTCCGCTGCAGCACAAGCCTGTGCGCGTATCCGCCAACTGGATATCGCACCGGTAGTTGCCGAAGCGGTTCGCCGCATCAGCAATGAAGAATCGATCAGCGCGATGTTCCGCTAAGGGCTAGCCCTGGCAAAACATCCCGATGACGAAAAGCGCCCCGTCCCAACCTGTGTTGGGACGGGGCTTTTTTGCCCATATCGCCTTTAGCGCTGGTCGCAAACGCTAGGGCGAGTGTGGTTATTTTGGAGATACAACATGAACGATTTTACTCTGAATGCTGAAGTGCGTTCCGACCTGGGGAAAGGTGCGAGCCGCCGCCTGCGTCGTATCGCGAGCCTGGTTCCAGCTGTAGTTTACGGTGGCGACAAAGCCCCTGAATCCATCAGCATGCTGGCCAAAGAAGTGGCCAAGCTGCTGGAAAACGAAGCTGCCTACAGCCACATCATCGAACTGAACGTTGGTGGCACCAAGCAGAACGTCGTGATCAAGGCCCTGCAACGTCACCCGGCCAAAGGCCACGTGATGCACGCTGACTTCGTTCGCGTGGTTGCCGGTCAGAAACTGACCGCCATGGTTCCAGTGCACCTGATCAACGAAGCAGCACCGATCAAGAAAGGCGGCGAGATCTTCCGCGCTACCACCGAGATCGAAGTATCCTGCCTGCCGAAAGACCTGCCTGAGTTCATCGAAGTCGACATGGCTGAGACCGACATCGGCACCGTCATTCACCTGTCCAACCTCAAGGCCCCTAAAGGCGTTGAGTTCGTCGCTCTGGCACACGGCAACGACCTGGCAGTAGCCAACGTCTACGCTCCACGTGTTGCTCAAGACGCCGCAGAAGAAGGCGCTGCAGAGTAATTATTCACTCTGACGCCGGAGTGAGCGGAATACATCGCGGACTGGAACGTAGCGAGAAAGCGGGCGAGAACGCGAGGTTTGCCGCAAGGTAACCCAGCTTTGTCGTCCACTTTCGCCGCAGCCTGATCGCGGCGATGTTTTCCACCACTCCACAGAAGGGCCCCTATCGTGACTGCCATCAAACTGATCGTTGGCCTGGGTAATCCAGGCACCGAATACGAACAGACCCGGCATAACGCAGGGGCCCTTTTTGTTGAGCGCATCGCCGAGAAACAAGGGATCAACCTTGTCGCCGATCGCAAATATTTCGGCCTGACCGGGCGCTTCAGTCACCAGGGTCAGGACATTCGTCTGTTGATTCCCACCACCTACATGAACCGCAGCGGCCAGGCCGTGGCGGCGCTTGCCGGCTTCTTCCGCATCAAGCCGGAAGAGATCCTGGTGGCCCACGACGAACTCGACCTGCCACCCGGCGTCGCCAAGCTCAAGACCGGCGGCGGCCATGGCGGGCACAACGGACTGCGGGACATCATCGCGCAGCTCGGCAACCAGAATACCTTTCACCGCCTGCGGCTCGGCATTGGCCACCCGGGTGTTGCCAGTATGGTTTCAAACTTTGTCCTGGGTCGTGCGCCACGCGCCGAACAGGAAAAACTCGATGCCAGCATCGATTTTGCCCTCGGCGTGCTGCCGGATATCCTCGCCGGGGAATGGAACCGTGCGATGAAAAACCTGCACAGCCAGAAGGCCTGACTCTACTCCTCGGGGAATACACCATGGGATTCAATTGCGGCATCGTCGGCCTGCCTAACGTCGGCAAGTCCACCCTGTTCAACGCCCTGACCAAGTCCGGGATCGCGGCCGAGAACTTCCCCTTCTGCACCATCGAGCCCAACAGCGGTATCGTGCCAATGCCCGATCCACGCCTGGACGCCCTGGCGGCGATCGTGGTGCCGGAACGCGTGCTGCCCACCACCATGGAGTTCGTCGACATCGCCGGCCTGGTGGCTGGTGCCTCGAAAGGTGAAGGCCTGGGCAACAAGTTCCTGGCCAACATCCGCGAAACCGATGCCATTGCCCACGTGGTCCGCTGCTTCGAAGACGACAACGTGATCCACGTGTCCAACAGCGTCGACCCCAAGCGCGACATCGAGATCATCGACCTGGAGCTGATCTTCGCCGACCTCGACAGCTGCGAGAAGCAACTGCAGAAAGTCGCGCGCAACGCCAAGGGCGGTGACAAGGATGCCGTGGCCCAGAAGGCCCTGCTGGAACAGCTGATTGCCCACTTCACCGAAGGCAAGCCGGCTCGCAGCCTGATGAAGGACATGAGCAGCGACGAGAAGCTGATCATCCGCGGCTTCCACCTGCTGACCACCAAGCCGGTGATGTACATCGCCAACGTCGCTGAAGACGGTTTCGAGAACAACCCGCTGCTGGACGTGGTCAAGGCCATCGCCGACGAAGAAGGCGCGATCGTGGTGCCGGTGTGCAACAAGATCGAAGCGGAAATCGCCGAGCTCGATGACGGTGAAGAGAAAGACATGTTCCTCGAGGCCCTGGGCCTGGAAGAGCCTGGCTTGAACCGGGTAATCCGCGCCGGTTACGAAATGCTCAACCTGCAGACCTACTTCACCGCCGGCGTGAAGGAAGTACGCGCCTGGACCGTACGCGTCGGCGCCACCGCGCCACAGGCTGCTGCGGTGATCCACACCGACTTCGAGAAAGGCTTCATTCGCGCCGAAGTCATTGCCTACGACGACTTCATCCAGTTCAAGGGTGAAGCCGGTGCCAAGGAAGCCGGTAAATGGCGCCTGGAAGGCAAGGAATACATCGTCAAGGATGGCGACGTGATGCACTTCCGCTTCAACGTCTAACCCGCTGTCGGTTCGACCCGAACCACAACGGACACCAGAACCCCCGTGCATCATCAGGATGCACGGGGGTTCTGTTTTTCACGGCCACATGTTTTTCAAGGGCAGCCTGCGCCCCATCTCGCCAAGACAAGAGCAAGCACGCCTTTACTGCAGCGCCCGACTGAAAGCGGGCCGGCACTCAAGGCGACATAACAGATAAGTAATTTGCCTGCGATGCTGGTGAAAGGCAGCGTTACGTATCCTTGTGCCCGAATATCAGTTCAGGGTGCGTACATGAGGCCTCAAGTCACCGCGATCCATCGCGACAGCAAAGACGCTTAGGGTCTTTGCATGCCAGATGAACAACCGCTCATCCATGCCCAGTCGCTGGACAGCCGTTCTGCTCAATACTTCCTCGCCAGTGCACGTTGTGCGTCGTTCAAACAAGCGGCTCGCAGCCTGAACATCAGTGCATCGGTCCTGCGTAAGAAACTGCTGGCGCTGGAACAGCGTATCGGTACGCCTCTGTTTCTCTACCAGGACAACAGCCTGAGCCTGACCCTGGTGGGCAAGCGATTGCAGGCAGCGCTCGCCAGTCGCCAGGAGGAGTTGCTGCCTGCCAGGGCCGACAGCACCCGCCAGGGAGTGGTGATTGCGGTGGCGGACATATTGTTGCGAGACATCCTCGCAAGGGACCTGATTGCCTTTCTGCGGCGCAATGCGGCCTCACGACTGGAGCTGATTGCCCTGCATGGCGTGCCCTCGGCCAAGGCCGACATCATGCTGTGGCTGGCCGATCCGGGAAGCCCCCGACCGGATCCCGGCTTCGCCACCACCCAGCCGATCTGCCTGACCCGAATCCGCTATTCGGCCCATGTTGCCAAGCGCTATGTCGCCAAGCCGGCGATGCCCCGACGCATGGAACAGCTGGATGACTACATGCTGGTCCAGGTCAGCAGCCACATGGGCATGCCCGCCCTCGAACCCTGGAACCGGCTGATACGTCGCAGGGCAAACGGCGTGGCACAGACCAGTGATCCGCAACTGGCCCTGGAGCTGATCAGGAACAGTGCCTGCATCGGCTTGCTGCCCGATTACATCGCCCAGTTGGACAAGACCCTGGTTCCTCTGCCGCAGCTGTTCGATGCCAGCATGCAGCAGTACGCTTGGCTCAGTACCCATGCCCAAGCCGCCGAGCGCGCAGAGGTCAAGGTGCTGGTGGCGCTGATTCAACACGCCTTTGCCAGTCGCAGCGAGTGGTTTACCCCCCAAAACAGCTGAGCCCTCCACGCCTGATGCCACGAAAGATGCCTGCTCCCATGCCGTATCAGCCTCTTGATACGGCGTGAGAGCAGGAGTCTGGTGTTGCAGATTCATCTTGAAAGAGCCCGGATACAGCAGCCGTTATTTTTTTCCTTCATGTTCCCGACATATTTCCCCTGCCCTGCCCGGCGCCGGCCTGGAGCGCTGCACCCCTTGAAAATCCTGGGCCGGCCAAGGTCCCGAGAGGGTTCACGGGCCGCTGCAATAAAACCGTAATCAGAATGAACAAAAACCTTCATGTGCCCTGACAACTATCCGCCCAGCCGGCCTGCACACCTGCAGGCACGGCCACCCAAGACATAACGAGAAACGGACAGGAGAGCAGTATGTCGGTCAGAACAACCAGGGCCCCACAGGGCTGCGCAATGCTTTTCAGCCTGCTGAGCGTGGCCATGCCCCTCACCAGCCATGCCGGCACAGTCACCACCGACGGGGCGGACATTGTCTTGAAAACCAAGGGCGGCCTTGAAGTGGCCACCACCGACCAAGCCTTCAGCTTCAAGCTGGGTGGGCGCCTGCAGGCGGACTACGGCCGCTTCGATGGCTACTACACGCACAATGGCGATACTGCGGACGCCGCCTACTTTCGCCGCGCCTACCTGGAGTTCGGCGGCACCGCCTACCGAGACTGGAAATACCAGATCAACTACGACCTCTCACGCAACGTCGGCAATGACAGCACCGGCTATTTCGACGAAGCGGCCGTGACCTACACCGGCTTCAATCCGCTGAACCTGAAGATCGGCCGCTTCTACACCGATTTCGGCCTGGAAAAGGCCACCAGTTCCAAGTGGGTGACGGCGCTGGAGCGCAACCTCTCCTATGACACTGCCGAATGGGTGAATGACAACAGCGGCATGGGCGTGCAGGCCAACAGCGTGGTGGGCAACCTGGCCTATCTGTCCGCCAGCGTGTTCAGCGAGAACAACAACGACACCGATGGCGACAGCGTCAAGCGCTACAACCTGCGTGGCGTCTTCGCACCCTGGCACGCGCCGGGTAACGTCCTGCACCTGGGGCTGCAATACGCTTACCGGGATCTCAAGGACAGCGCCGTCGATACCCGCATCCGCTCACGCATGGGCGTGCGTGGCGTCGAGACCAATGGCGGCAACAGTGCCGGCAGCAACGGTAACCGTGGTGTATTCGGCGGAGCCACTGCCCAGTCCGGGTTGTGGAAAGACGATTCGGTCTGGGGACTGGAGGGCGCCTGGGCGATCCAGGCGTTTTCCATCCAGGCCGAATACCTGCGGCGTACCCTCAAGGCCGATAGCGCCGCCAATGACCTCAAGGCCTCGGGCTATTACACCCAACTGGCCTATACCCTCACCGGCGAGCCGCGGATCTACAAACTCGATGGCGCCAAGTTCGACACGATCAAGCCCCAGAACAAAACGCTCGGCGCCTGGGAGCTGTTCTATCGCTATGACGCCATGCAGGTCGAGGACGACAATCTGGTAGCCAGCAGCGCGTTGCGCCAGGTGGGTGACGCCGAGGGCAAGACCCACACCCTGGGGGTCAACTGGTACGCCAACGAAGCCCTGAAACTCAGCGCCAACTACATCAGGGCGAACACCGACAACATCAGCAACGCAGTCGGTGACGACTCCGGGCAGGGCCTGGTGATGCGCATGCAATACGTGTTCTAGCGACCTCGTCGCTGCGTCGCCAGCAAGACGACGCACTGTCACAGGAGGCCCCTCTGGAGCTCTTGCAAACCAGCCCGCGGGGGCCTCAAGTTTCCATTCGTCGCACCTTCAACCCCGTTGCCTGGCAACGGGGTCCTGGCCCACCTCAGAAGTAGGTGGTCGCTCCGGCGAAGAACGCCCGTCCCGGCACGTAGAAGGTGGTCGATCCGTCCCGCAGGTCCTTGTCCAGCAGGTTCTGCACCCCACCGTTGAGGGTCAGCCACTGGGTCAGCGCCAGGTTCGCGGTCAGGTCGTAGGTGGTGTAGGACTGGACAAAATCATTGCCGATCCCTCGCTGCTTGCCGACGTGCTGCGCCGACAACTCACTGCTCAAGCGGTCATTGACCTGCCAGTCCAGGGCACTGAACAACGATAGTTTGGGCGCATTGATCAACTCTTCGCCGGTGGACAGGTTCTTGCTCTCGAGCATGTAGGTGGCATTGGTGCGCCAGGACAAGGACTCGCCAAACGGCACCCGGGTGGTGCCCTCCCAGCCTCGGGTACGGGCCTTGTCGACGTTTTCCAGCATGGTCCACCAGCGACCCTGATATTGACCCAGCGGACCGTACTCGATCTTGTCGGTGAAGTCGGTGTGGAAGTAGGTCAGCGCCGCTTCCCAACCGTCATGCTCGAAGGACACGCCGACTTCCTTGTTGGTGCTGGTTTCCGGCGTCAGGTTAGGGTTGCCGGCCATCCAGCAACTGCCGGTGACATAACCCAATGGGCGCAACGAACCACAGCCACGGCCACCGGACTCGGTCGCCGCACCCGCACTGCCCTCCTTCAGGCTCGGCGCCCGGAACCCCTTGGAAACACCGCCACGCACCGTCCAGTCGGGGTGCGGGTGGTAGACCACATAGGCCCGTGGGCTGTTGTGATTGCCGTACTTGTCGCTGTGGTCGAAGCGGTTGCCCAGGGTCAGGGACAGGTTGTCCAGCAGGAACAGTTCATCCTCGATGAAAGCTGCCGAGACATCACCTTTCAACGTCGAGCCGTTGATCGCCGCCCCCTGATAATCCACCGGCACCGTGCCCAGAGTATCGGTGTTGGTCAGTTCTTCACGCTTCCATTGCCCGCCCACGGTCACCCGTTGATCCAGCAGCAGCTCGAACGGCATATTGAGGCTGCCCTCGACAATTTTCTCCTCGGAATTGGCTTTGCCCCAATCAATGTCGTTGCGGTACTTGTTCAGGTAAGCGTCGAGCTTTGAGGTGCCAAAGCCCCAATCCCCAACATGGGACAGGATGTAGCTGTCACGAGTCAGGCGGCTCGGACCGAAGGCCCCGCCAACGGTGTCGCCCCAGTCACCAAAGGTCTTCTTCGACGACCAGGAACGCTCCACTCCGTGCACCGCCTCGAATGACAGGCTCTGCGCTTCGTTGATCTGCCAGTCGAGCAAGGCGTTCACACTCTGGTCCTTGGCCCCACCGGCGCCATCGCCGTACATGAACTCGCCGTCGGCGTCACGACGCGCTTCCACTTCGTCCGCCGCCCGACGGGTTACGTTGGCCCCCAGGCGCAACCCCAGGGAATCGGTCAGCGGGCCGGAAGCATTGAGGCTGTACTGGGTGGTCTGGCCACGATCGGAGTCCTTGGGCACGGTGATGTTGGTGCTGGCCGAACCGCTCCAGGTCCGCGACACCTTGCGGGTAATGATATTGATCACCCCGCCCATGGCGTCCGAACCGTAGAGCGAAGACATCGGCCCGCGCACAATCTCGATGCGCTCGATCATGTTCGGCGAGATCCAGTTCAAATCCTGGCGCGCCAGGTCGCGACGATAGCTCAGGTCTCCGGAACTGCCGACACGCTTGCCGTCCACCAGGATCAATGTGTACTTGTCATCCAACCCCCGCAGCTTGATCTTCGACTGCTCGCCCACCGGGCCGAAACCACCGGTCACCCCGGGCACCCGACGCAACAGGGTGTTGAGGTCGTAGACCGGCTGGCGCTCGATTTCCTCGCGGGTGATGACGCTGACGCTGGCCGGGGCATCCTTGAGGTCAGTGGCGCCCCCGGTGGCAGTGACGAAGGCGGTATCCAATTCCAGTGGCGGCGGGTTGGCAGCATCGTCGGCCTCACTGGCGTACAACGCCGGAGCGGCCAGGCTGACGCCGGCACTGAGCAAAAGGGAATTGAACAGGCAGGAACTGACTTTCATTACAAACGATCCTTGTCGATTCCATGCACCCATAAGGTGCAAAAGGGAGGGGATCGAAGTGTAATGCTAATGATTAGCATTTAGAAATATAAATATTACAAAGCCGATACAGTCTCTCCAGTGACAGATCCGCAGCCGAATACGCCGAGACCGCCCCTGCCCGGGGACGGTTTCGGCGCTTTCAATTCAGCAGACTTCTTCGTAAGGCAGGCCCACATAGTTCTCGGCGATGTTCACCAGGCCTGCGTGGGAGTTGAGGAAATACTCGCGATCGGCCTGCTGCATCTTGTGATCCCAGGCGTCCTGATGCTCACCGAAATCGTGCAGCAGGTTGGTCATGAACCAGCTGAAACGCTCGCCCTTCCACACTCGGCGCAAGGCCAGCTCCGAGTATTTTTCCAGCAGGTCGGTGCGCCCTTCCTGATAGACCTTGACCAGGATGCGGTACAGGTAGCACACGTCGGAAGCCGCCAGGTTCAGGCCCTTGGCCCCAGTGGGCGGCACGATATGAGCGGCGTCGCCCACCAGGAACAGCTTGCCGTACTGCATCGGCTCCACCACATAGCTGCGCAGCGGCGCGATGCTCTTCTCCAGAGACGGCCCCTGCACCAGTTGCTCCGCCACCTCCTGTGGCAGGCGCTTGGCAAGCTCGCTCCAGAAGCGCTGGTCGGACCAGTCCTCGACCTTGTCGGTCAGCGGCACTTGCAGGTAATACCGGCTGCGGGTCAGGGAGCGCTGGCTGCAAAGCACGAAACCGCGCTCATGCTGGCCGTAGATCAACTCATGGTTGACCGGCGGGGTATCGGACAGCAGCCCCAGCCAGCCGAACGGGTACTCGCGTTCATAGTGGGTGAGCACCGCCTCGGGAATACTCTTGCGCGCCACCCCATGAAAACCGTCGCAGCCGGCGATGTAGTCGCAGTCGATACGGTGCTGCTGGCCGTCTTTCTCATAGGTGAGGTAGGGCTGCCCGTCCTGCATGCCATGGGGCTGTACATTGTCCGCCGAGTAGATGATCGGCGCGCCACTGGCGGCACGGGCTTGCATCAGGTCGCGGGTGACTTCGGTCTGACCATAGACCATCACCGTCTTGCCGCCGGTCAGGGCCTTGAGGTCGATGCGCACGCGCTTACCGCCCATCAACAACTCGACCCCTTCGTGAACCAGGCCTTCGGCATCCATGCGCTGGGCCACCCCGGCCTCGCGCAGCATGTCCACGGTGCCTTGTTCCAGCACCCCGGCCCGGATCCGTCCGAGGACATAATCTGCGGTCTGGCGTTCGACAATCACTGTCTGGATGCCGGCCTTGTGCAGCAGTTGGCCAAGAAGCAGGCCCGAAGGCCCGGCGCCGATAATCGCAACCTGAGTTTTCATTGTTGTCGTCTCACAAGGGCATTCCAGTCGCCCGCTGGGCGAAGGCTGGAATTTATGGTTATTGTTGTACCCCTGCATTTTTGCCGACAAAAACCTGAATAAATGGTGATTAGCCGCTGTAAAAATGCACTTTTGAAAACAGCGTTCGATTATCGATCATTCCAGCCATGCAGATCCGCCAGGGCACGCCCCATGAAAGCCAAGCTCTCCAGCATCCCCGTGTTCAAGCTCTATGGCGAAAACCAGGCCTGGCCGACACCGGACCTGCTGCACTGCGAATCGATCCCCAAGCGCAGCAGCCTGCACCACTGGGAGATCAAGCCCCACCGCCACGCCGACCTCTACCAGTTGCTGTATGTGCAGCGGGGCCAGGCGCTGGTGGAGGTCGAAGGACGGCGCCAGGAAGTGCGTGAAGCGGCGATCCAGGTCGTGCCGCCGCTGATGGTCCACGGCTTTCAGTTTTCCGAGAACATCGAAGGCTACGTGCTGACCCTCGGCGCTCCACTGGTGACCCAACTGGAAGCGCAGCTGGGCGCCCCCCTGACCGTACTCGCCGCCTCCGGCTACTACCCGGTGGGCCGTGACCGCAACACCCTCAACACCCTGTTCAAAGCCCTGCTGCATGAGTACGAAGGCAGCGCCTCGGCCCGCGACCTGCTCCTGCATTCGCTGGTCAATGTGCTGATGGTATGGATCAGTCGCCGTGGCCAGCAGAACAGCGTGCCCGGCAACCGCAGCGAACGTAATCAGCACCTGCTGGGGCACTTCATCAAGCTGGTGGAGCAGCACTACCAGGAGCACCCCAGCGTGGAATCCCTGGCCCACCGGATCGGCCTGTCCAGCGTGCACCTCAACACCCTGTGCCGGGAACTGGCCGGGCAAACCGCGCTGCAGATCATCCACCAGCGCCTGATGCTGGAGGCCAAGCGCGGCCTGATCTACACCAACATCAGCATCAGCCAGCTGTCCGACAACCTGGGCTTCAGCGATCCGACCTATTTCTCGCGCTTCTTCAAGCGCCTGGCTGGCCAGTCGCCCAACGCCTTTCGCCAGGCGGCCGGTCAGGATCAGCAAGTGCCCTGAAGAGCCCCAGAAACAAAACGCCCGAGGCTTGGACCTCGGGCGTTTTTCTTGCCGATGCCGTTCAGGCCATCACGCTTTCCTGGTGCGCGGCAGGAAAATCGCCAGCACCCCGAACAGCGGCAGGAACGAGCACAGGAAGTAGACATACTCGATGCCATGGATGTCCGCCAGGTGCCCCAGCAAGGCCGCACCGATGCCACCGAAACCGAACATCAGGCCGAAGAACACCCCGGCGATCATGCCGACGTTGCCCGGCACCAGTTCCTGGGCATAGACCACGATGGCAGAGAACGCCGAGGCCAGGATAAAGCCGATCACCACGCTCAGGACGCTGGTCCAGAACAGATCGACATGGGGCAGCAGCAGGGTGAACGGCGCCACCCCCAGGATCGAGAACCAGATCACCGCCTTGCGCCCGATCTTGTCGCCGATGGGGCCGCCGAAGAAGGTTCCCGCCGCTACTGCGCCAAGGAAGAGGAACAGGTGCAACTGCGAACTGGCCACCGACAGGTCGAACTTCTCGATCAGGTAGAAGGTGAAGTAGCTGGTAAAGCTGGCCATGTAGAAGTACTTGGAAAATACCAGCAACCCGAGGACCACCAGGGCGCTGATCACCCGCTTCCGGGAAAGGCCATGGGTGGCCGCCTGGCCCTGCTTGAGCTTGTACAGGCGCAGATGATTGGCGTACCAGCGGCTGATGGCGTACAGCACCACCAGGGCAAACAGCGCGAACAGGCCGAACCAGGCCACGTTGCCCTGGCCGTAGGGAATGATGATGGCCGCCGCCAGCAAGGGGCCGAAGGCGGTGCCGGCATTGCCGCCGACCTGGAAGCTCGATTGCGCCAGGCCATAGCGCCCGCCCGAGGCCAGCCGCGCGACCCGCGAGGCTTCCGGGTGAAAGGTCGAGGAGCCGATGCCGATCAGCCCGGCCGCCAGCAGGATCAGGGGAAAGCTGCCCACCTGGGACATCATCAGGATGCCGACCAGGGTGCAGATCATGCCCGCCGGCAGCAAAAACGGTTGCGGCCGCCGGTCGGTGTAGTAGCCCACCCAGGGTTGCAGCAACGACGCCGTGAGCTGGAAGGTCAGGGTGATCAGGCCGACCTGGGTAAAGCTCAGGCCGTAGTTGCTCTTGAGCATCGGGTAGATCGCCGGCAACACCGCCTGGATCAGGTCGTTGATCAAATGCGCCAGGGCCACCGCGCCGATGATGCGCAAGACCAGTGGACTGCTTTGCGAAGCAGGGGAAGCCGTCGTTGCGACGGTCTGAGGGTTGCTGCTAGCCATAGGATTTTCCGTACAACGGGTGGGTGCACAGGTGCGGGTGCGCCAATGTGCCATTTTTCAATGGGGTCGCGCCATCCCATTAGCTTGCTAACGACCTCTTCCCGTCAGTGCAGGCAAGCGCCATGGCAGACGGCGCCGGGGCCTGCTGTGCCGCTCACTGGCTGATGTGCGCCTCGGGAAAATCCGCTTCCAGCTCGGCCTTGAGCCACTGGACAAACCACTCCACATCCGCCGACCACTCATTGTGGGGGGTCAGTACCCGGTAGCTTTCCAGCTTGACCTGATCCTCCAGCACCCGCACCAGTCGGCCGGCCTTGAGCTCCTCGCGCACCAGCACTTCGTTGGCCAGGGCAATGCCCTGCCCGCTCTCGGCCACCGACAAGGCATGGTCGTTGTTCACGTAGATCAGGTCGGAACTGAGGTGGATATCCAGGCCATTGGCGGCAAACCACATGTTCCACCATTCGCCATCATCGAAGTGGATCAGCTCGTGCCGCGCCAAGTCCGCCGGAACCGTGACCGGTTCGATGCTGGCCAGGTACGCCGGGGTGCAGATGGGAAACACCCGGGGGCAAATCAGGCTCACCCGGGACTCGGGGTACTGCCCGTCCAGGCCGTAGGCGATCCCCAGGTCGCTGGTCCTGGCGTCGACTTCGGTAAAGGTCGAGTTCGGCTCGATGGCGAACTTCAGGCCCGGCCGCAGGTGACGCAGGGCTTCCAGACGCGGGGTCAGCCAACGCTTGGCAAACCCGGGCACCACCATGATCCGCAGCCAGCGTTCGGCGGCCCTGGGCTGGGCTTCGCGCCCGGCCTCGATGATCAACTGCAGGGCGGCGGCGATCTTGCGGTGGTATTTCTCCCCCGCGCTCGTCAAGGTCACGCCGCGAGAGGTGCGTTCAAACAGCTGCACCCCAAGCCATTCCTCCAGCAGCTTCACATGCCGGCCAATGGCGGGCTGGGTCACGTGCAGGGCCTTCGAGGCTTCGACGTAGCTGCCCAGGCGGGCGGCGGCATCAAAGGCACGTACGGCATTCAACGGCGGCAAACGCTGGTCGACCATGGTTTCGCAGGCTCTTGGCTATTAAATTTTTTAACAGCTCGTATGTTAAAATTGATGTTTCGCCCCTGCAACCCCTCACTGATAATCAGCCCAGCACAAAACAACAAGAACGTCCGGAACGCCCGAAAAGAAAGGCTTTCCACACACCCGAACATCTCGATCCTGCCCAAAAAAATAATATCCATGGCCCGACGGCGCGACCCTGCCGACAGGGCGATGGGGGAATCGGAGGTAAGGCATGAATGCCCTGCATTCGCTGCAAACGCTGGCGGTGTCCATCCGCTCGGTGCGCAAGGTCTACGGCGATCCACACAGCGGCCCGGTGGCCCTGAAGCACATCGACCTGGACATCCGCGACAACGAATTCTTCACCCTGCTCGGCCCGTCCGGCTGCGGCAAGACCACCCTGCTGCGGATGATCGCCGGGTTCGAATTCCCGACCCAGGGCGAGATCCTCCTCTATGGCGAGAACATCGCTGACCGGCCGCCCTTCGAGCGCCCGGTGAACACGGTGTTCCAGCACTACGCCCTGTTTCCCCACATGACCCTGGCCGAGAACCTGGCCTTCGGCCTGGAGTCCCGGCCCATGGGCCAGGTGCTGAGCAAGGCGCAGATCGCCGAACGAGTGCGCGAGATGCTGGCCCTGGTGCAGATGGAACGCTTCGCCGGGCGCAAGCCCAACCAGCTCTCCGGCGGCCAGCAGCAGCGCATTGCCCTGGCCCGGGCCCTGGCGCCCCATCCCAAGGTGCTGCTGCTGGACGAACCGCTGTCGGCCCTGGACCTCAAGCTGCGCCAGGCCATGCGTGAAGAACTCAAGACCATCCAGGCCAAGACCGGCATCACCTTCATCTTCGTCACCCATGACCAGGAAGAAGCCCTGACCCTGTCCGACCGCATCGCCGTGCTCTCGGAAGGCGAAGTTCAGCAAGTGGGCCGCCCGGAAGAAATCTACGAGCAGCCGCGCAACCGCTTCGTCGCCGACTTCATCGGCGAAACCAACTTTATCCAGGCCACCGTCAGCCGTGTCGAATCGGGCCTGGCCTGGTTCAGCGGGCCCGCCGGGCAGACACTGCCGGCGCAACCGTGCAGCGCAGTCCAGATCGGCCAGCAGGTCACCCTGTCAGTGCGTCCGGAGCGCCTGCACCTGCGCAGTGACGCCGTGGAAGGCGCCCTGGCGTGCCGTATCGAGGCGCTGATCTACCTGGGCACCGACCTGCAATACCAGGTCAGCCTCGGCGACGGCACGCGCCTCACCGTACGCACGCCCAACAGCCTCGAACATAACCCGCGCCTGAGCGTAGGCAGCAGTGCCGGGTTGCTGTTCGAGCGCGGCAGCGCCAGCGTCCTGCTGGATTGACCACGAGGATTCGCCATGCACGCTTCTTCGATTTCCCAGCACCTGGAACGGCGCAAGGCCCTGCGCAGCTTTCTCGGGGTCAGCCCGGCCCTGGTCGCCATCGGCCTGTTCCTGATCGTGCCGATCCTTATTGTCATCGGTTACTCACTGATGGAAGCCAACCCCTACGGCGGGGTGAACAAGGTCTTCAGCAGCGACGCCTACACCTCCCTGCTGTTCGAACGGCAACTGGACGACAGCCTGGCCTTCGCCGATTCCTACCTGCTGATCGCCCTGCGCTCCATCGGCATCGCCGGGTTGACCACGGTGATCACCCTGCTGATCGGTTTTCCGGTGGCGGTGTGGCTGGCCATGCAACCGGTGCAGCGCCGGGGTTTGCTGATCTTCCTGATCACCGTGCCGTTCTGGGCCAACCTGCTGATCCGCACCTACGCCTGGATCCTGCTGCTGCGCAACACCGGGGTGATCAACAACAGCCTGATGGGCCTGGGGATCATCCACGAGCCGCTGCAACTGCTGTACACCGACGGCGCGGTGCTGCTGGGGCTGGTCTACACCTACGCGCCCTTCGTGGTGCTGCCGATCTACGCCACCCTGGAAAAGATGGACACCCGCCTGCTGGAAGCCGCCCAGGACCTCTACGCCGGGCGCATTCGTACCCTGCGCAAGGTGGTGCTACCGATCGCCAAGCCGGGAATCTTCGCCGGCGCCATCCTCACCTTCGTGCCGTGCCTGGGGGCCATGATCGCCCCGGAACTGCTGGGCGGCGGGACCAAGATGATGCTCGGCAATCTGATCTTCCGCCAGTTCAGCGATGCCCGTAACTGGCCCTTCGGCGCCGCCCTGTCCCTGGTGCTGATGGCCGCGGTGATGCTGGTACTGACCGTCTACGCCCTGCGCGCCCAGCGCCAGCGAACCCTCCAGGAAGGTGCATGATGATCAGCCTGTTCAAGCGCAACGGCCTCGGCGTCCAGGACTTTCCCGGCTTCGGTGGCTTCAGCTTTCTGTTCTACCTGTACCTCTACGCGCCGATCCTGGTGCTGGTGGTGTTTTCCTTCAACGCCAACCAGTCGGCCACGGTGTGGAGCGGCTTCAGCCTCGACTGGTACCGCGCCGCGTTCGCCAACCAGGCCCTGCGCCAGGCGGCCGGCAACAGCCTGCTGATCGCCGTGTGCGCCAGCATGGCGGCCACCGCCATCGCCACCCTGGCGGCCCTGGGCACTTCGCGAGGGGCGAAATTCAAGGGCCTGCAACTGTCCATGGGCGCCATCATGCTGCCCCTGGTGCTGCCGGAAATCGTCGTCGGCGTGGCCACCCTGGCGCTGTTCTCCACCCTGGGGCTGTCCCTGGGCTACGGCAACCTGATCATCGCCCACACGGTGTTCTGCATCCCCTTCGCCTACCTGCCGATCCGCGCCCGCCTCAACGACATGGACCTGTCCCTGGAGCACGCTGCGGCGGACCTGTACGCCGGCCCCTGGCGCACCTTTCGCAAGGTCACCCTGCCGCTGCTGATGCCGGGGATCGTCTCCGGGTTGATGCTGGCCTTCATCGTGTCCCTGGATAACTTCGTGATCTCGATGATGGTGTCCCAGGCCGGTACCACCACCTTGCCGATCTTCATCTTCGGCCTGTTGCGCATGGGCGTGACACCCGACGTCAACGCCGTGTCGACGCTGATCCTCGGCGTCTCGGTGCTGTTCGTCAGCCTCTCTTACCTGTTGAGCAAGAAACACGCTTGAACCTTCCACTGACCCTGGGGAAATGCCATGAGCAAGTTGATCGCAAGTCTGGGTACCTCGCTGCTGCTGAGCCTGCCACTGGCGGTGCAGGCCGCCGAGAAACTCAACGTCGTGAGCTGGAGCGGCTACTTTTCGCCGGAGATTCTCGCCAAGTTCCAGAAACAGACCGGTATCGAGGTCACGGTGGACTCCTACGATTCCAACGAAACCCTGCTGGCCAAGCTGAAACAGGGCGGCACCGGCTACGACGTGGCGATCCCCTCCCACCAGTTCATCCCGATCCTGGTCAAGGAGCAGTTGCTGGAGCGCTTCGACCCGGCCAAGCAGCCCTACTACGCCAGCGTGGTCGACAACCTGAAGAACCCCACCTGGGACCCGGAAGGCGCCTACTCGGTGCCGTTCATCTGGGGCACCACCAGCGTGGTGCTCAATGCCGAGCGCTACCAGGGCCCGAGCGACAGCTACAAGGTGCTCTACCAGCCGCCGGCCGAACTGCAGGGGCGGATCAACATGTTCGACTCGGTCAGTGAAGTGATCGACATGGCCAGCCTGTACCTGGACATCCCGCTGTGCAGCGAAGACCCCAAGCAGATGCAGCAGATCCTCACCCTGCTCAAGACGCAGAAGCCCTTCGTCAAGACCTACAGCTCCAAGGCCGGTTCGATCCGCGAGAACCTGGCGGCCGGGGAAATCGACATGTCGATGTTCTGGGGCGGCTCGTCGATGCGCGCCCGGGAAATGAAACCCAGCCTGAAATACCTCTACCCGAAGGAAGGCGTGCTGGCCTGGGTGGACAACATGGTCATCCCCAAGGGCAGCAAGAACCCGGCGAACGCCAAGGCCTTCATCGCCTTCCTCAGCCAGCCTGAGAACGCCGCCATGACCCAGAACTTCCTCAAGCACCAGAGCCCGATCAAGGGCGTCGAACCCTTCCTCGACGCCGGCCTCAAGGACGCCCCCGAGCTGCACATTCCCGAGGGCACCAAGGTGGTCTTCAGCCAGACCTGCGGCGAAGGCGCAATCCGCCTCGCCGACCGCCTGTGGACCAACCTGATGCGCTAAGCAGCGTTGACTTGCCGCCCCGGCCTGGATGCCGGGGCGTTTCTAAAGCCGTTTGAAAGGCCCTTCTGCCATGATCGCCAAGCCCCCCAGCGAACTGGTCCTGCTCCAGGCCCATGAACTCGCCGAGCGTATCCGCCTGCGTCAGGTTTCCTGCCGGGAAGTGATGCAGACCTACCTTGCCCACATCGAAAGCTACAACCCCAAGGTCAATGCCCTGGTCAGCCTGCAACCGGCCGAAGCCCTGCTGGCCCAGGCCGAGCAGCGCGACGCCGAACTGGCCCGTGGCGAATACCGCGGCTGGATGCACGGCCTGCCCCACGCCATCAAGGACCTGTCCCTGACCCAAGGCATCCGCACCACCCTGGGCTCGCCGCTGTACCGGGATTTCATTCCCCAGCGCGACGGCATCATGGTGGAGCGGATCAGGGCCGCCGGGGCGATCCTGATCGGCAAGAGCAACACCCCGGAATTCGGCCTCGGCTCGCAAACCTACAACCCGCTGTTCGGCGCCACCGGCTGCGCCTATGACCCGAGCAAGACTGCCGGCGGCAGCAGTGGCGGCGCAGCGGCGGCCCTGGCCCTGCACCTGGTACCGGTGGCCGACGGCAGCGACATGATGGGCTCGCTGCGCAACCCGGCGGCCTTCAACAACATCTTCGGTTTCCGCCCGTCCCAGGGTCGGGTGCCCTTCGACGACAGCAGCGACTTGTTCTTCGACCAGCTCGGCTACGAAGGCCCCATGGCCCGCAGCGTGCGCGACGCCGCCCTGCTGCTGTCGGTGCAGGCCGGCGGCGATGCCCGGGCACCGCTGTCCATCGCCGAATCCGGCCAGGGCTTTGCTGCCCCGCTGGAACGCGACTTCAAGGGCACGCGCCTGGGCTGGCTGGGGAACTTCAACGGTTACCTGCCGATGGAAAAGGGCGTGCTGGAACTTTGCGAGAAAGCCTTGGGGGATTTCCGCAGCCTGGGCTGCAGCGTCGAACCGGCCACGCCCGACTTCGCCCCCGAACGCCTGTGGAGCAGCTGGCGTACCCTGCGCCACTGGATGGTCGCCGGCTCCTTGGGCAGTGCCTATGCCGACCCACACAAACGCGCACAGCTCAAGGACGAAGCCCTCTGGGAAGTGGAGAACGGCCTCAAACTGCCCGCCAGCCAGGTGTTCGAAGCCTCGGTGACGCGCAGCGACTGGTACCGCGCCATTTCAAAACTGTTCGAACGCTTCGACTACCTGCTGCTGCCCAGCGCCCAGGTCTTCCCCTTCGACAAGAACATCCCCTGGCCGCGCAGCATCGAAGGCGTGACCATGGACACCTATCACCGCTGGATGGAGGTGGTGATTCCCGGCACCTTGTCCGGTTGCCCGGTGGCCAGCGTGCAGGCTGGCTTCAACGCCGACGGCCTGCCCATGGGCTTGCAGATCATCGGCCGGCACCAGGCCGACTTCGCCGTCCTGCAATTGGCCCACGCCTACGAACAGGCCAGCCGCTGGTTCCAGCGCTGCCCGTCGCCGCTGTTTTCCGGGGGGAAGGGATAAACGGTTGATAGCGTAGATAATTTTTTTATAAAAACGCTTGACGCATTGCCGTTCCGAGCGAATAATGCGCGCCACTTGGCTACATAGCTCAGTTGGTTAGAGCATAGCATTCATAATGCTGGGGTCCGGGGTTCAAGTCCCTGTGTAGCCACCAAGTACTAAAAACGGCTTACCGCAAGGTAGGCCGTTTTTTTATGCCCGCAGAAAAGTGCCGGGGATTACGCCGGATTGATCCACAAACGCGACACCTGCATTGAGCCCCCGCCCGGGGTGAGATAGAACACCGGGGCAGTGTTTGTGAGAGCTGCGCAATCCTCACTTCAAGGGCTCGAAAATGAAAATAAAAACCACCGGAACTGCGGTCGCTCCCTGGCTCTTCTCGCTTCTGGCGATGACCTGTACCTCGGCCCTTGCCGATCAGGCCGTCACCCCGCCGTCCAACCTGCTGACCGCCGCCGTGGCCTGGAAACAGACCGCCGCCGAATTCGAAGCGCTGTACTACCAGGGCTTCAACGTGGCGCGCATGCAGCTGGATCGAGCCCTGCAGGCACACAAACCAGGCGACCGCCCCCTGGCGATCATCAGCGATGTCGACGACACCGTGCTCAGCAGCAACAGCTACTGGGGCTACATGATCAACTCGGGGAAGGAGTTCTTCGACGACGCCGCCTGGGATCAATGGGTGGCCGAGAACGGCCCCGTCGCCACGCCCGGAGCGGTGGAGTTCCTCAACTACGCCCAGTCCAAGGGGGTCGAGGTGTTCTATGTCACCAGCCGTGACCAAGGCGAAAAGACCTATGAATATGCCCTGGCCAACCTGCGCAACAGCAAGCTGCCATTCGCCGATGACAAGCACCTGACGGTGTATCGCGACAGCTCCAACAAGGAGCCGCGGCAAACCGAGATCGCCAAGGACTACCAGGTGGTGCTGATGCTCGGAGACAACCTCAACGACTTCAAACGCAAGTACTACGTGGCCGACGTCAAGCAGCGCAGCAGCCTGATGAACGAAGACAAGGAACAGTTCGGGCGCAAGTTCATCCTCTTCCCCAACCCCACCGACGGCCATTGGCTGAAGGCGATCTTCGGCGACTCCGAACCGCCGGCCACTCCGGAAAACCGGGCCAAGTTCAAGGCGGCGGCCGCTGCCAACGCCTGGCAGGCAAAGCCCTGACACCACCAACGGGCAACACGTCGGAATAAAAAACCGCAGCAGGCTGCGGTTTTTTTCGCTCAATTGAAAGGTTGCGGACGCGGCGTCTGCGCTGTGGAGGGCGGCAGGATCGGCAGCTTGAAGTCCGGTTGGTCGCCGGTCAGCGTTTCAAGGAAGGCCACGATCTGGCTGATCTCCTCGTTGCCTAGCTTGCGTCCCAGCTGCAGGCGGGCCATCACGTCCACTGCCTCTTCCAGTTTCCAGTACGCGCCGTCGTGGAAGTAGGGATAGGTCAAGGCCACGTTCCTCAAGGTCGGCACCTTGAAGCGCATCCGGTCGGCGTCCTTGCCGGTCAGCCCGGCAACGCCCTGGGCCGGGTTCTGTGTGGCATAGGGTTCGATCATGCCCATTTTCTGAAAGGAGCTGCCGCCCACGGCCTCGCCGTTGTGGCAGGCCACGCAACCGATGGACTTGAACAGTTGATAGCCCTTCAGCGCGGTCGGGCTGATGGCCGCCTTGTCACCCTGCAGCCAGCGGTCGAACGGTGCGTTGGGGGTCACCAGGGTCGCTTCGAATGCGGCGATGGCATGGGTGACGTCCTCGAACTTGATGCCTGCGTCGCCGTAGAGCTGTTTGAAAGAGGCGCGGTACTGGGGAATGGAGCGCAGCACGTCCACCGCCAGTTCATGGCTGGAGCCCATTTCTCCCGGGTTGGTGATAGGGCCGCCGGCCTGTTCCTGGAGGGTGGCCGCACGGCCATCCCAGTATTGGGCGAAGCTCAGGCCGGAGTTGAGCACGGTGGGCGAGTTGATCGGCCCCTGGTGCCAGTTATGCCCGATGGAAGTCGGCAGGTTGTCGCTGCCGCCCATGCTCAGGTTGTGGCAGGAGTTGCAGGAAATGAAACCGGACTTGGACAGGCGCGGATCGAAGAACAGTTGCTTGCCCAACTCGACCTGGCCGGCGTCCATGATCTTGGCCGGCTGCACCGGCAAGATCGGCTCGTTCAGCGCCTCCCCCCGTACCTCGCCCCCCAGCATCAATCCAAAAAGAAGTATCCATTTACGACTGTGCATGACGTCCTCTCATCAGGCTTATAGTTTTGATCACCATGTGCCCAATACCCCCCTGATGCCCTGATGCAGATCAATCGACGAGCCAAGTTGCAGGCCGGTCCGATCAGGCGATGACGGCTTGCGCTGGCCCGGCCTCGCCCAAGGCAAATGCATCGCGTCGCCCTTCACAGGCCCAACGGCTCGCTCCAGTGCTGTACATTTCCCCTCACGGACGACACCTCATTCCCCAGTGAACGGAGCTCAACGCGTGTTCTCGATCTTCCATCCGCGTCACCGCCGGCTTGCCAGCCTCACCCTCCTGGCCGCGGCCCTCAGCCTCGGCGCCTGCCACAACCCGCCCGCCTCCAACAGCGCTCCTGCCCTGCCCACCGCTCCGGAGATCGCCTCGGGCTACCGCACCGACATGCAGGTCCGGCACGCCGCCAAACACATGGCGGCAGCCGCCAACCCGCTGGCCGCCGAGGCCGGGCGCGAGATGCTGCGCAAGGGTGGGTCGGCCATCGATGCGGCGATTGCCATGCAGGCCGTGCTGACCCTGGTGGAGCCGCAATCCTCGGGGATCGGTGGTGGCGCAATGATCGTGCTCTGGGACGGCAAAGCCGTGCGCACCTATGACGGCCGGGAAACCGCTCCTGCCGGTGCCACCGAGAAGCTGTTCCTGCAGGCAGACGGCAAGCCCATGCCGTTCCCCCAGGCGCAGATCGGCGGACGTTCGGTGGGCACTCCGGGGGTGTTGCGTGCCCTGGAAATGGCCCATCAGCAGCATGGCCGCCTGCCCTGGGCGCAGTTGTTCGAACCGGCGATCCGCCTGGCCGAGCAAGGCTTTGCTATCTCGCCACGGCTGCACACCATGATCAGCGCCGACCCGTTCCTGCCGCGCTCACCGGACATGGCCGCGTACTTCCTGAACGCCGACGGCACACCGAAGGCCGTGGGCACCCTGCTGAAGAACCCGGCCCTGGCAGCAGTGCTCAAGCGCATCGCCAAGGAAGGCCCGGACGCCCTGTACAAGGGCCCGATAGCCGCCGAGATCGTGGCCAAGGTACAGGGCCATGCCAACCCCGGCAGCCTGTCGCTCAATGACCTGCAAGGCTACCGCGCCAAGGAACGTGCGCCGCTGTGCAGCGACTACAAGCGCTGGCAGGTATGTGGCATGCCGCCGCCCTCTTCCGGCGGCGTGGCGGTGGCGCAGATCCTCGGCACCCTGCAGGCCCTTGAACAGCGTGACCCGCGCTACGCCCTGGCCAACCTCAAGCCGCAGAAAACCAACCTGCCCGCAGGCCTTGAGCCGGCGCCACAAGCGGTCCACCTGATCGCCGAGGCCGAGCGCCTCGCCTACGCCGACCGCGGCCTGTACGTGGCCGACAGTGACTTTGTACCGGTGCCGGTGGCCGGCCTTATCGCCCCGGACTACCTGGCCCAGCGTGCCGCGCTGATTGGCGAGCGCAGCATGGGCAAGGCCGAACCGGGCAAGCCCCAGGGCATCCGCGTGGCCTACGCACCGGACCGTTCGCCAATGCGCATCTCCACCTCGCAAGTGGTGGCGGTGGATGACCTGGGCGGCGCCGTGTCCATGACCACCACGGTGGAAGCGGCCTTTGGTTCGCACCTGATGGTCCAGGGCTTCATGCTCAACAACCAGATGACCGACTTCTCCTTCGTCCCCGAGGAAAACGGCCTGCCGGTGGCCAACCGCGTGCAGCCGGGCAAGCGCCCACGCTCGTCCATGGCGCCGACCCTGGTCTTCGACCGCACCAGCGGCGAACTGCTGGCCAGTGTCGGCTCCCCCGGTGGCTCGCAGATCATCGAGTACGTGGCCAAGTCGGTGGTCGGCATGCTCGACTGGAACCTCGACCCGCAAGCCGCCGTCGGCCTGCCCAACTTCGGCAGCCGCAACGGCCCTACCGAACTGGAACAGGGGCAATTCAGCCCGGCGCTGCAACAGGCGCTGCAAGCCAAGGGGCATGAGCTCAAGGAGATCGACATGACCAGCGGCACCCAGGCCATCGTTCGTGTGCGCGATGCTCAGGGCAAGGCATCCTGGGCTGGCGGCGCCGATCCACGGCGCGAGGGGGAAGCGCTGGGGGATTGAGGGTTATCGAATGAACCCAAGGGCTGGCCGTGAGGCTGGCCCTTTTTTGTGGGCGGGGAACCAGGGCGCTGTATGCAAAATTTTGCGGCAGTCTGTGTCTGACCCGGCCTGGGGATCTGCCCTAGCATCGTCCCTGTCCACCGAGGAACCGACGATGAGCGAGATTGCAACAGACCTTGATATCCCGGGCCTGAGCCCACGATGCCTGACGCCCCAGGACCTTGAACTGATCTGCCGCCATCGCCAGGCGATGTTTCTCGATGCGGGCAAGGACCTCTGCACCTTGCAAGTGATGACCGAGCACTTTCGCCCCTGGTTGCGTGAACGCCTGGAGGACGGCCGCTACTACGGCTTCGCCCTGCTGGACGGGGAGCAGAGCGTGGCCAGCATCGGCCTGATGAGCATCGACTGGCCGCCTCACCCTTCCCATCCGACCCAGGATCAACGCGGCTACGTACTCAACGTCTACGTCGAACCGGCCTACCGGCGCCGCGGCCTGGCGTCGGCGCTGATGCAACTGGCGGAGGCCGAGTTCAGCCAGCGCGGGCTGGGCTTTGCCGTGCTGCATGCGACCGAGGCCGGCAGGCCGCTGTATCAGGGGCTGGGTTGGGCGGCCACCAGTGAGATGGCGAAGGTGTTGGAAGCTTGAGTGAGCGGCTCCGGGTCATGGATCACACACAAGAAAAAGAATGGCCTGACTGGATATCAGGACTCCGGTCATTGGAGTAGCAACGCCAGGTTCTTAATCTCCAAGGCGTCACCGAAAACATTCCAGCGCCTGCTCTGCGCAGAATTGCAAAGGAGATGAATCATGCTCCTTACTGAAAAAGAATTATTGGCACGCGATGCCAAGCGCAATATCGGCCAAGAGCTTCTGGAAGCGGTCATCGATGTCAAAGCCGGCCGGCCTGGCCATCCCCATAGCATGCCGATCACCAAGGCCGCCGAAGCGCGCGGTAAAACCGGGTTGTCGCAACCCAGATTTGCCCAACTGCTTGGCGTGTCGGTAAGGACCCTTCAAGAGTGGGAGCAAGGTCGGCGCTCGCCTTGCGGAGCTGCCCGCTCATTGCTGCACATCGCAATGCTCAGGCCCGATGTATTTCGTGAGGTGCTGGCACAGCCTCTGTAGCCTCTACCGCAGGCTGCGACAAGAACCGAAGGGCCTTCGGCGTCTGGAAGATCGCTGCGACCGCTATGCCTGGGCGGCATACTACCTGGCAGCGATGGGCAAGGCGCTGTCGTTGCCGTGGCCTATCGATTCGGTGCGTTGCACATCAAGTTCGTAGGTAGCTACCAGCAGTACGACGCCATTGAGGCCGACAGCCTAGGCATGGAGTAACCCACATGAACATCCGCCCTATCCACACCGACCAGGACTACCGCGCAGCGCTGAAAAGCGTCTCGCCGCTGTTCGACAACGAACCGCAGCCCGGGACGCCTGAAGGCGCCTGCTTCGATGTCATGATCACCCTGATCGAGGCGTACGAAGCCAAGCAGTTTCCCTTGGACCTGCCCAACCCGATCGAGGCGATCAAGTTCCGCATGGAACAGTCCGGGTTATCCGTCGCGGACCTGGTGCCCGCCATCGGCCGCACCAACCGTGTGTACGAAGTGCTCAATGGCAAACGGGCACTGACCCTGCCAATGATCTGGAAACTGAATCAGCTGTTCGGTATCCCCGCGCACAGCCTGATCAAGCCCGCCAAGCCTTCCTGAGGCAGGCCGGGACCGCTACGACGCCTGCCACTGCCCCGCCCGCTGGCGATTGTCCATCAGCTCATCCAGGGCGTCGCAGTTCTCGTCGGCCCAGCCATACAGCGCGCGCAACGGCTCGACAAAACGCCAGCCCAGGGGCGTCAGCGAGTACTCCACCATCGGCGGCATCACCTGCATCACCGTGCGCGCCACCAGGCCGTCGCGCTCCAGCTCACGCAAGGTCTGGGTCAGCATCTTCTGCGAGATGCCCGGCATGCTGCGCTGCAATTGCCCGGTGCGCAGGGCACCAAAACTCAGGCAGTAGAGGACCATGGACGTCCATTTGGTCGACAGCAGCGCGTGGATCCGCCGGGGTGGACAGGTCTCCTCGACCACCAGCGGACCGGTGACGGGAATGTGGGTGAGATCGCTCATGGGTACTTCCAGGTGTCTAGGGCACTAAAAAGTGCCTGATTTACAGCCGGGCACTGGCTGCCAATAATTCTAACCAAGCCAGGGGCGATCACCGCCCCAACATTGATTCGAGGTTTGAACATGCCCTTGCCCTCCACCATGCGCGCCCTGGTGCTGCACGACTACGCCAGCGGCCAGCTCACTGAACAGCAACTGCCGGTACCCAGCCCCGGCCCGGGTGAGGTGCTGGTGCGTGTAGTCGCCAGTGGGGTCAATCCGATCGACTACAAGATCCGCACCGGCAAGGCGCCTTACGCCATGCCCGAGCTGCCGGCCATCATCGGTACCGATCTGGCAGGGGTGGTCGAGGCCGTAGGCCCCGGTGTCCACCTGTTCACCGTCGGCGATGAAGTCTACGGCCTCACTGGTGGTGTACGCGGCTTGCCAGGCTCCCTGGCAGAGTACGTGGCCGTCGATGCCCAGCTGCTGGCCCACAAGCCGCGCAACATCAGCCTGCGCCAGGCGGCAGCGATGCCCCTGGTGTTCCTCACCGCCTGGGAAGGCCTGGTGGATCGGGCCCGAGTCGGCGCCGGCCACAAGGTGCTGGTGCACGGTGGTGCCGGCGGCGTGGGCCATGCGGCGGTGCAGATTGCCCGCGCCCTGGGGGCCGAGGTATTCGCCACGGTCTCGGCGGGCAAGCAGGGCATCGTCGAGGGCTATGGCGCCACAGCCATCGACTACCGCAGCTGCAGCGTCGCGGACTATGTGGCCGCCCATACCGGCGGCGAAGGCTTTGACGTGATCTACGACACCGTGGGCGGCGCCAGCCTGGACGCCTCCTTCGAGGCCATTGCGCCCTACGGCCATATCGCCAGTTGCGCAGCCTTTGGCCAACACTCCCTGGCCGGCGGCTCGCTGCGCTGCATGACCTTGTCCGGGGTGTTTGTGCTGCTGCCGATGCTCAGTGGCAAGGGCCGCGCCCATCATGGTGAAATTCTCAAGGCCGCGGCGCAGATGGTGGAGCAGGGCCAGTTCATCCCCCTGCTGGACGAGCAGCGCTACAGCCTGGCCGAGGCTCACGCCGCCCACGATGCCGTGCAGCAAGGCCAGGTGCTGGGCAAGGTGGTGATCGACATTGCCTGAAGCAGGCAGGCGAGGCGCAGCGCCGGGCAACAAGACCGATCCAGGGCTTGAGTCTGCCCCTGGGTAAAGGCCCAGGATGCCTCCCTCCTCCACACAACAAGGACGCGCCATGCTCACCATCGGACAAATGGCCCGCTGCCACGGCCTCACCACCAAGACCTTGCGTCACTATGACAGTATCGGCCTGTTCACTCCGGCCCTCACCGGCCGGGACAACGGCTACCGCTACTACAGCCCGGAACAGATCGTGCCCCTGGGTCGCATCGTCTGGCTGCGGCAGTTGGGCATGTCCCTGGAAGACATCCGTCGACTCGCGGACCAGGGCGGCCTGGACAGCGTGCTGCACATGCAGCAGTCGCTGCAGGAGCATGCCCGGCAGCTGGAAAGTGAGATTGCCCGCAGCCAGAAAGTGCTGGGCCACCTGCAACGCTACCTGGCCCAGCCACAGCGCCAGATTCCTGCCGCGCAGACACCGCAGAAGGTGTTCCTGGCCCGGCAACGGTTCATCGGCATGGCCTGGCAGCAGGATGACCCGGGCTCCATCGCCGAGCTCTGGCAACGCTTCGAACCCCGGGAACAGGAAATCCAGCGCCTGGCCGAGCCGGTGGGCACCTACGGCATCTGCCAGCCCCTGGAAGACGGCCAGTGGCGCTATGTGGCCGGCTTGCCAGTAGCCGACGACGCGCCCCTGGTGCCCGGAATGATCGAGCTCGACATCCCCGCCCGCCACTACGCCCGGGTCGAGCATCACGGCACCGTGGCCACCCTGCCGGAAACCTATCGCGCCGCTTACAGCGAATGGCTGCCTGCCGCCGGGCTGATGCCGATCGAAGCGGTGGAATTCGAATACACCGGCGAGCGTTTCCTGGGGCCCATGCACCCGGACAGCGTGGTGGAACTGTACATCCCGCTCAAGGCCTGAAATATCCGCAAGGCGGGCTGCCCCGCAGGCAACCGCTGGTCTGGCGCTGCCTTTGCAGCGCGGCCTGTCAGCAAAAGTGCCTCGGATACCGCTATGCTCTGCAGCCATTCCCAGGTTACCGAGCGAAGGCCCGATGAGTTTCCAGGCAGGTGTGTTGAACCAGATACCCGGCATCCGTCATGAGTTTTTGACCCTTGGCGCTGCCCTGCCGGCCAACCTGTTCTTCTGCTCGCAGGTCCACAGTGGCGAGGTGGTGCACGCCAGTACCACCCTGCCCAGCGGGATCATTCGCGGCGATGCGGTCCTCACCCATTCCAGCCGGCCCATCGCGGTGGTCACCGCCGACTGCCTGCCGTTGCTGATCAGCAGCGACGACGGTTCCTGGGTCGCGGCGGTGCACGGCGGCTGGAAAGGCCTGCATGGCGGGATCATCGCCAATGTGCTGCAACACTTCGCCAGCAAGGGCATCACCCCACGGCAATTGCGGGTGGCCATCGGCCCGTCGATCAAGCCCTGCTGCTATGAAGTCAGCGCCGACTTCATCGACACCCTGTCCGCCACTCAGGACCCGCAGTGGCCGGTCGCACAGGCACCCTGGAGCCGTAAGCAACCGGCCCCGCTGCTACCGCCGCAGATTCCGCCACCGCAACCGACCCAGGCCGATTCCCTGTGGTTCGACCTAAGCCGCTATGCCGTGCACTTGCTGCACGCCGCTGGCATCAATGATCAACAGATCGAAATCAGCGAGCTGTGCACCTACTGCTCGACCCCGGCCCTGGCCAGCTATCGTCGACGCGGGCACCGGGGTGAAGCCAAGGCCTTCCAGTATTCGTGGATCGGCCGCACATGAGCCTCGAGAGTGCACTACTCCCAACCTCCCTGAGCGACCTGGAAACCCTGGTCCAGATGCGCATCGCGGCCATGCGCGAAAGCCTTGAGCGCCTGGGGCGCTTCGATCCGCAGCGGGCCCGGGAGCGTTTTGCCGCAAGCTTCGCGGCCGAACGCTGCCACTTCATCCTCAGTGACGGACAGCCCGCGGGCTTTATCCAGAGCCAATCACACGGCGATCATCTGCGCCTGCAGCACCTGTACGTCCTACCGCAATTCCAAGGGCGGGGCCTCGGCGCCAAGGCCCTGGAGCCACTTTTGGAACGCTCCGCCAACGAGCAACTACCCATCCACCTGGATGCGTTGCGCGGGAGTGACTCGAATCGTTTTTATCGACGCCTGGGTTTTGTTCAGGTGGGTGAAAGTGAATGGGATATTCACTACATTCGGCCGGCGGATCCGCCCCGGGCCTGAACCCGGTTCCGGTCGGCCACCGCGACCATGCTGGTTCTTGGCCAACAACCTGAGCTAACGTTGCCTCCTCCCCTTCAGACCCAACCCAAGGAGTGCCCGTGTCTGACAACCTCTATGCCCCGCCCCAGGCGGATCTGGTCGCCCCCTCGCCCGAGACAGCACAACAGCCGTTCTACGTGGTGTCCAGGGCCAAGTTCCTGACCCTGTACATCCTCACCTTCGGCATCTACCAGGTGTACTGGGCCTACAAGAACTGGCACCAGTTCAGGCACGCCAGCGGCCAGGAACTGTGGCCGGTGGCCCGGGCCTTCTTCGCGATCTTCTTCACTCATGCGCTGTACCGCGAAGCCGATGCAACGCTCAAGCGCGACGGCCGCAGCCATGACTGGCGGCCCGGTGAACTGGCAACCCTGTTTGTGGTGGGGGTGATCATCAACAACGTGGTGGACGCCCTGTCGCGCAAGAACATCGGCTACCCGGTGACCGACATTGCCAGCCTGGCGCTGCTGCCGGTAATGGCGTGGATCACCTGGCTCGGCCAGCGCGGCCTGAATGCCGCCGCGGGAGATCCCGAAGGCCGCAGCAACGCCCGTTTCACACCGCTGAACTATGTGTTCATCGTGCTCGGGGCGGTGCTGCTGGCCCTGGCGTGCATCGGGGTGATGCTGCCGCCGGAGTGAGCCGCAGACTCAGGCGCTGACGTAGACCCAGGCCTGGATACCGGAGGCCAGCTTCACGCTGACCCGCTGGTAGTCCGAGACTTCATAGCTGTCGGCAGCGGCCAGTTCTTCAGGAGTGATGCGAAACACCGTCCCGGCAATCGGTGCGCTGTCGGGACGGCCCGGGCGCAGGATCGGGTGATGGGTCTTGCCACTGGCGGCCAGCACCTGGGGATCGGTGATCTCGACCCAGTGCTGGTCGTAGCCGAGCATGGCGTCGGCGCTGCCACTCAACTCGCGGCCAAAGTTGGCGATCTGCACCGCCTTGTCCTGCAGGGTGCCGTAGGAAAACAGATAAACCGTTGCGTCTGTTGCCGCACTCATTCGTCACATCCTTAACCATGCTGATCGGCTTCAGCGGTTGATTTTCAAACCCTGCCGTTCGGCATGGCGCTCCAGCGCCAGCTCGATCAGGCGGCTGACCAGCTCGCTGTAAGTCATGCCGGCAGCCTGCCAGAGTTTGGGGTACATGCTGATCCGGGTGAACCCCGGCAGCGAGTTGATTTCGTTGATCAGAACTTCACCGTCCGCGGTCAGGAACACATCGACCCGGGCCAGCCCGGAGCAACCCAGCACCTGGAACGCCTCGACGGCCAGGGTGCGGATCCGCTCGCGGTGTTCATCGCTGATGTCCGCCGGCACCACCACCTGCGCCGCCTGGTCATCGATGTACTTGCTGTCGTAGGAATAGAAGCCGTTGCCGACCACGATTTCGCCACAACCGCTGGCAATCGGCTGATCGTTGCCCAACACCGCACATTCGATTTCCCGACCGCTGATGGCCGACTCCACCAGCACCTTGTGGTCATAGTCCAGGGCCAGGGCCACGGCGGTCCGGTATTGAGCCTCGTTGTCGACCTTGCTCACCCCCACCGACGAGCCCTGGTTGGCCGGCTTGATGAACAGCGGCAGGCCGAGTTTTTCCACCGCCTGGGCAAAGCTCGTACGCGACGCCGTGGCCCGGTTCAGCGTGATGAAAGGGGTCACCGCCAGCCCGGCATCGCGCAGCAGGCGCTTGCTGATGTCCTTGTCCATGCACACCGCCGAGCCCAGCACATCCGAGCCCACGAACGGCAGGTCAGCCATGCGCAGCAAGCCTTGCAGGCAGCCATCCTCGCCGAGGGTGCCGTGGACGATGGGGAAGATCACATCGACGTGCCCGAGCAATTCCTGGCTGGAAGTTTCCACCAGTTGCTGGCTGGCCTTGCCCGGCACCACCGCCAGCTCGCGGTTGGACTGGTTGAGGGCGATCAGCGCCGGGTTTTCCTGGTTGATCAGGAAGTTCGAGGTGTCGTTGAGGTGCCAGTGCCCCTGTTTGTCGATACCGATCAGCACCGGCTCGAAACGCATGCGATCCAGGGCATCGACGATATTGCGCGCCGACTGCAGCGACACTTCGTGTTCGGCCGAACGGCCACCAAAAATAATCCCGACCCGCAACTTGCTCATGACTGGTTTCCGTTGAAAAAAATGGTCTCTGGTTAGGCGTGGCCCGCAGGCGTCACTTCGGGCTGTAGCGCAGGTGGATCAGCGCCACCCGCTCCTGCTGCTTGTCCTGGCGCTCCTCGATGGCGAACGGCACGAACCCCAGCTTCGGATAGAACAGCAACCCCGCCACATTGCTGTTGAAGCAGGACAGGGTGACATCGCTGGCCTGATGCTTGCTGCGGGCGAGGTAGATCATCTGCCCGATCAACTGCGCCCCCAGGCCCACGCTGCGCACCTGGGGATCGACGATGACGTTGCCGATGGTGCAGGTGCCACCCTGCTCCCAGCGATAGAAGTTGGCAAAGCCCACTACCTGACCGTCACGCTCGATCACCGTCGAGTCGCTGCGCTGGGCGATGGAGTCGCGCAACTGCTCGTGGGTCAGTGGCCAGGTGGCAGCGGGAAAGAAGAAATACAACTCCTGGGGATTGCCCACGAAACTGCAGATCCGCGGAATGTCCGCCTCTGCCACCGGGCGAAAAACAACAGCCATGTTCAGTCTCCTGATACGGGGACGGGTCGTCCTTGTTGGGGGGCGGATACTGGCCGGCGCAAGGCACCGGCCGTTCAGCGATTGGCCAGCAGATGCCCGCCGAACAGCACATAGCAACCACCGGCCAGGCGGTCCAGCCAGCGCCGGGCCCGGGCATAGAACCCGGCCACCCGGCTGCTGGCGAAAAACAGCGCCACGCAGCAGTACCAGGACAGCGACAGGCCGGCCATGGTCAGCACCGCCAGCCCCAGTAGCAGAGGTGGCGGGGAGGCCGGCATCGAAGTGGCAAAAATGGTGGCCACGAACAGCGCCGACTTGGGGTTGGTCATGTTGCCGAGAAAGCCCAGCCGGTAGGCCGAGAACAGGCTGCGCGCAGCATGGCTCGCGCCATCGGTGGTCGGGGCCTCCAGGGCCGGTTTGCACTTGAACTGCTTGAGCCCCAGGTAGATCAGGTAACAGCCACCGGCAACCTTGAACAACACGAACAGCGCCGGCGCCGCGCTGAACAGCGATTTGATGCCCAAGCCTCCCGCCAGCCCCCAGAGCACGGTGCCGCTGGCCACCCCCAGGGCGGCGAACAGGCCATGGCGCCGCGAACAGCCCGCCGCCAGTTGTGCAGTGGTGAAAAAGTTCGGCCCGGGGGTGATCACCGCCACGCTCCAGAGCAGGGCCAGCGACAACAACGGGGCGAGGTAAACCAGGTGTGAGGCGTACATGGGAACAGATGGCCATGAAGAGGGTCCGGGGGAACGACGCTACTCCACTCGCGCCTGCCCAGGCAACCGCCGATTGGCCTCGCAACCCGGCTCAGGCCGCAAGCCGTCGTGCAGCGCCGGCCCCCTCCTGCAAGCCGCCCTTCTTCCGGCAGAACCGCTACGGCGTAGAACCGAGGGGCAAGACAGCCAGCGCGCCCCTGAGTTAACGTACGGCCCTTGGTTTCATCCATCAGGACCGTTCCATGGCCAAACCCCCAGCTGTCACCGACTGGGTTCACCGCGCACCAGCCGCCCGGGGCCTGGAACGCATCGAGGCGTTTTTCGCCGGCCACGGCTATGACATGCACCGCCATGACACCTACGCCATCGGCCACACCTTGCAGGGCGTGCAGAGCTTCCAGTACCGCGGCGGCTGGCGCCACAGCCTGCCGGGCGGGACCATGGTCCTGCACCCCGACGAAGCCCACGATGGCGAGGCTGGCACCCAGCAGGGCTTCCACTACCGCATGCTGTATGTCGAGCCGGCGCTGATCCAGCAGATCCTCGGCGGCCAGCCCCTGCCCTTCATCACCGGCGGCCTGTCCAATGACCCGCGGCTGTTCGCCGCTACCCAGACCCTGCTGCGCAGTGTCGACAGCCCCCTGGACCCGCTGGAACAGGAAGACGCTCTGTTCGACCTGGCTCACGCCCTGAACGCTGCCTGCGGGGTGGTCCGGCCTCGGCAGCGCTACGATTACGTAGCCGCCGAACGTGCCCGGGAGTACATCCACGGCGCCCTGGACCGGACCCTCACCCTGGACGAACTGGCGGCCCACAGTGAACGGGACCGCTGGAGCCTGTCGCGGGATTTTCGCCTGCTGTTCGGCACCAGTCCCTATCGCTACCTGAGCATGCGCCGCCTGGACCTGGTTCGGGCGCTGCTGGTGCAGGGCCAGCCCCTGGCCAACGCAGCGCTGATGGCCGGGTTTGCCGACCAGAGCCACATGACCCGGCAGTTTCGCCAGGCCTACGGCCTGCCGCCGGCGCGCTGGCTGAAAATGCTCCACCGCTGAACCACGCACAATCGTTCAAGAACCCGGCGCCGCGGCTGTTTACCCTCAGTGCTCTTTCATCACTGATGTGGACCGCACCATGCAGAACCCCACCGCCGCTACCGCCCAACGCACGTTCCAGAGCATCAACTTCGCCCACAAGCTCAGCCTGTTCAGCGAGCACTGGACGCCCAAGGTGATCGCCGAAATGAACGATTACCAGTTCAAGATCTCCAGGCTGCAGGGCGAATTCGTCTGGCACGCCCACGCCGATACCGATGAAACCTTCATCGTCCTCGATGGCCTGCTGCACATCGACTTTCGCGACGGCCGGGTGTCCATCGCCAGCGGCGAGATGTTCGTGGTGCCCAAGGGCGTCGAGCACAAGCCCTGGGCCGAACAGGAGGTCAAGCTGCTGCTGATCGAGCCCAAGGGCGTACTCAATACCGGCGACCAGGGAGGCGAACGCACCGCCCAGAACGATGTCTGGATCTGATCCTCGGCCTTGAACCTGCGAGGCGGAAAGGGAGTTTCTGCCTCAACGAGCCTGTCAGGCACGGCGAAAAACCATGGATCGACTACGCTTGGCCGACCGGCGGTCTGTCAAAACCCTGCGCCAAGCGAAAAAGCAGGGGTAGAGTAGCGCCCTGATTTTTCTGTGCGATGGCTCTATTGCAGGGACTGCAGCCAGTCCCAGCCTTTGAAGACGCCCGAAGCGCGTCCATTAACCGTTGCGACCCTTGATCCCTGAATGCCCACTCCGCACCAAGACTGCCTAGCTCCCAGCCTGCTCCAGGAACTGCGTACCGGCACCGCGACCTTGCACGTGGCCCTGGAAAAACGCCTGCCGTTCTTCTCCGAACACTTCGATGCCGCCTACTACCGGCGGCTGATCCAGGCCTATTACGGCTTCTATCAGCCCCTGGAGGCGGCCCTGCTGGGCTGCGGCCTGATTCCTCCGGGCTACGATCCGCCCCAGCGCTTCAAGACTCCGGCCCTGAGCGGCGACCTGCAGGCCCTGGGGCTCAATGCCGCCAGCATCCGCACCCTGCCCCTTTGCCCGCAACTACCGGCGCTGGACAGCGCCGGCGCCTGCCTGGGGACCCTCTACGTGCTGGAAGGCGCAACCCTGGGCGGGCAGATCCTGCGCCGTGAAATGGCCCGGCGCCTGGACCTCGACGCGAACAACGGCGGCGCCTTCCTGGATGTCTACGGCGCCGCCACCGGCCGGCGCTGGAAGGACTTTCTCGACTACCTGGGGCGCATGCCCGAGGATGCGAGCGCGCGACAACAGGTAGTCAGCGCCGCGCAATCCACATTTGCCTGTTTCGAGCACTGGCTCGATAGCCGCGAGGTGCTGCTATGACCCCATCGGATTCCCAAGACTTCGAACAGCTGCTGGCCAATTGCGCCAATGAGCCTATCCGCTCCCCCGGGGCGATCCAGCCCCATGGCGTGCTGCTGACCCTGTCCGAGCCTTCGCTGTGCATCCAGCAGATCAGTGCCAACGTCGAGGCCCTGCTGGGCCGGGTCGCCGAGCAGGTCCTCGGCCAGCCGCTCGAGTTCCTGCTGGGGGATGCCCAGGGCCGGCGCATTCGCGAAGTGCTGCAGTTGGACCGGCTGTTCGACCCCCCCCCCTTGCAGCTGTCACTCAATGGCACGCAGTTCGAGGGTTTGCTGCACCGTCATCAGGGCGTACTGGTGCTGGAACTGGAAATCCAGCCCGAGCCCCTGCACGCCCAGCCGAGCGCGAACCTCGGGCGCCTGCTGCGACGCCTGCAAGCGGCCAGGACCCTGCACGAGCTGTACGCCATCAGCGTGACCGAGATCCAGGCCATGACCGGCTATGACCGGGTGCTGATCTACCGCTTCGAAGAGGAAGGCCACGGCCAGGTGATCGCCGAAGCCACCCGCCCGAGCATGGAGGTGTTCAACGGCCTGTTCTTCCCCGCCTCGGACATTCCCCAACAGGCCCGCGAGCTGTACCGCAGCAACTGGCTGCGGATCATCCCCAACGCCGACTACCAGCCGGTGCCGTTGCTGCCGACCCTGCGCCCGGACACCGGACAGGCCCTGGACCTGAGCTTCGCCACCCTGCGCAGCGTGTCGCCGATCCACTGCCAGTACATGAAGAACATGGGCGTGCTGTCATCCATGAGCATTTCCCTGCTCAAGGACGACCAGCTCTGGGGCCTGATCAGTTGCGGCAACCGCCAGCCGCTGCTGGTGCCCCATGAACTGCGCATGGCCTGCCAGACCCTGGGCCAGGTGCTGTCGCTGCAGATCAGCGCCATGGAGGCCCTGGACATCAGCCGCCAGCGAGAGGAAAAGATCAGCGCCCTGGCCGAGCTCAACCAGGCCATGGACGCCGCACCGGGCAGCGTCTTCGAGACCCTGGCGCAGGTGCCCCGACAATTGCTCGAACTGACCCAGGCCGGTGGCGTGGCCATTATCGAAGACAAGCAGTTGCACTGCTTCGGCCACTGCCCGCCCGCCGATGACATCCGCGCCCTGCACCACTGGCTGCAAGCGAGCGGGCAGCCGGTGTTCGCCAGCCACCAGCTGGCCAGCGTCTATCCACCGGCCGCGAGTTATCAACAGGTGGCCAGCGGTGTCCTGGCCATGAGCCTGCCCAAGCCTGTGGATAACGGTGTGCTGTGGTTCCGCCCGGAAGTGAAGGAGAGCATCAACTGGAGCGGCAACCCGCAAAAACCCCTGGACCTGGAAAACTCCGAGGCCGGCCTGCGCCTGCGGCCGCGGACCTCGTTCGAGATCTGGAAGGTGGAAATGGCCGGAATCTCCGCCAAGTGGAGCCATGGCGAGCGCTTTGCCGCCAACGACCTGCGCCGCTCGGCCCTGGAGCGCGACCTGGCACGCCAGGTACTGCGCGAACAGCAGGCGGTGCATGCACGGGACGAACTGGTGGCGGTGGTGTCCCACGACCTGCGCAACCCCATGACCGTGATCTCCATGCTCTGCGGCATGATGCAGAAAGCCTTCAGTTCCGATGGCCCCCACACCTCGCGGCGGATTGCCTCGGCCATCGACACCATGCAACAGGCCGCCAGCCGCATGAACACCCTGCTCGAAGACCTGCTGGACACCTCGAAGATCGAGGCCGGGCGCTACCAGATCACTCCGCAGTTGCTCGACGTCAGCCAGATCTTCGAAGAGGCCTACTCACTGCTGGCGCCCCTGGCCCTGGACAAGTCCATCGACATCCGCTTCGACGCCGAGCCGGACCTGATGATCGATGCCGACCCCGAGCGCCTGTTCCAGGTGCTGTCGAACCTGGTAGGCAATGCCATCAAGTTCACCCCCAAACAGGGCCAGGTCAGCATACTAGCGAGCTCCGATGGCGAGCAGATCGTGTTCAGCGTGCGCGACTCCGGCGAAGGCATAGCCGAAGACCAACTGCCGCATATTTTCGATCGCTACTGGACTCTCAAGGAAGGCAACCCCAACGGCACCGGCCTGGGCCTGTACATCAGCCGCGGCATCGTCGAGGCCCATGGCGGCACGATCGAGGCCTTCAGTGAGCTGGGCACAGGCAGCGAGTTCCGCTTCAGCGTGCCCCGCGCCAACCGCTGACCCACACCCCCGGGATGCTCTTCAGCGGCCCGGGGTTTCTTCAGCACAGCGAGCCACCAGCCAATCGCGGAACAGCTGGCCACTGGCAGACAGGCGTCGGTGCCGCAGGTGCACCAGGAAATCCGCCTGACCGGTGTGGAACGCCCATTCGCCAACCCGCTGCAACTCGCCCTGGGCCACCCCTTCGCTGGCCATGAAATCCCAACCCAGCCCCACCCCCATGCCCTGCTGCACGGCGCTGTAGGTCAGGGTCAACTGGTTGAACCCCAGAGCCCCGGGCGGCGCGCTGTATTCCAGGCCGAAATGCCGGAACCAGTCCCGCCAGTCAATGCAGTTCCATCCCGAGGCATCCAGCTGGATCAGGGGCAGCTCGCTCAATTGCCCGAGGTCATCGACCCGTGGCAGTTCCAGGTGCCGGCTGGCGATGGGGTAGACGATCTCGGCGAACACTGGCACCACCGCCAGGGATGACCACTGCCCCGCGCCGTAGAGAATGCCGAAGTCATGCTCGGCCACGCTGGACTCGTCCATGTCGTTGTTGGCATGGATGCTCACGGTGATGTCCGGATGCTGCTTGTTGAATGCCAGCAACCGCGGAAACAGCCAGAACTGCGCCACCGCATGGGTGCATTGCACGGTGATGGTCTTGGCATCACGTCCGGCCCGCAGGCGGCTGACACTGCGCAGCAAGGCCTCGAGCTGGGTGCTGACCTCGGCGAACAACGAGGCACCGCTGGGGGTGAGTTTGACCCCCCGGGCCTGGCGCTCGAACAGCTCGGTCTTGAGCGACAGTTCCAGGGCGCGGATCTGCTTGCTGACCGCGCTCTGGGTCAGGCACAGCTCGGTAGCGGCCCGGGTGAAGCTGGCGTTGCGCCCCACTGCTTCGAAGGTCACCAGGGTTTCCAGTGGTGGCAGGTGGCGCGCGTAACGACTCATCAGGCATTCCCTGGAAGAATAGGTAGGTGCCTATATATCCTTTGTCCACTCGGTCAGCAATGGCTAGCCTGCGCACCTTGATGAATGGTTGCGAGTGTGTGGATGAAACGCGGAGTTGCTTATGCGGCCCTGGCCGGTGCGGTCTGGGGCCTGGCCATTGTGGTGCCCAGCCTGTTGCCGGAGTTCAGCCCGCTGATGCTCAGCTGCGCCCGCTTCAGCCTGTACGGTGCATTCTCCCTGCTCCTGGCTGCGCCCCAGGCCCGGGAGCTGCTGCAGCGCCTGAGCTGGGGCGATGCGGCGCTGCTGCTGAAGCTGTCCCTGACCGGCAACCTGATCTATTTCATGCTCCTGGCCAGCGCCATCCAGTGGGCCGGCGTGGCCAGTACCGCACTGATCGTCGGCCTGTTGCCGCTGACCATCACCCTGGCCGGACGCGGCGATGCCGACGCCGTGCCGTTGCGCCACCTGCGCTGGCCCCTGCTGCTGGTGTTCATCGGTATCTGCTGCATCAACCTGGACACCCTGCTCACGGCCCCGAGTGGCTCGAGTGAACTCGGCCAGCGCGCCCTGGGCCTGCTCTGCGCCTTTGGCGCCTTGCTGTGCTGGACCTGGTTTGCCACCGACAACGCCCGCTACCTCAAGCGCAGCCGCTTCAACAGCGCCCAGTGGTCGACCCTGTGGGGCATCAGCACCGGCCTGATCAGTGCCGTGGTCTGGCTGCTGGCTGCCGGCCTGGCCCTGCCGGGCACCCAGGCCGAGGCCAGCGATCAGCGCTGGACGCTGTTCTGGGGCCTGAGCCTGTGCAGCGCGGTGCTGGGCTCCTGGTTCGGCAATCGCATGTGGAACGCCTCGACCCGGCGCTTGCCACTGACCCTGAGCGGTCAGTTGATCGTGTTCGAGACCCTGTTCGCCCTGCTCTACGGGTTCATCAGCCTGCAGCACCTGCCCAGCCTGCTGCAGGGCTGCGCCGCGCTGCTGTTGCTGGCCGGGGTGCTGTGGGCGGTGCGCCGCCACCTGCCGCAAGCCCACGGCTAGGCACCTCAACCCTGGGCTGCGGAACAGGCCGGCAAGGCCGCCGAAGCGCGGGGCAGGCGCAGCGCCAGCAGGGCCCCGAGCAAGGCCAGCAGGGCACTGGCGGCGGTGGCGATCTCGATGCCATAGGCCTGGTTGCCGGTGGGGCTCAGGGTATTGGCCAGGGACACCAGCAGCGCCAGGCCCAGGGCCCCGCCGATCTGCTGACTGGTGGAAGCCACGCCCGCCGCCACCCCTTGCTCGGAAGCCGCGATGCCCTGCCCGGCCGAGACCCACATCGAGGTCCAGGTCATGCCCTGGCCGATGCTCATGATCACGATTCCCGGCAGCAGGCCGACAAACCCGCTGCTACCGGGCAGGGCCAGGTACATCATGCCAATGCCCACGGCGCCGGCCAGCAGGCCGCTGACCAGGGTCGCCCGCAGGCCGAAGCGCAACAGCGCCCGTTCCGCCACCCAGATGCCCAGGGTGCAGAGCAGGGTTGAGGGCAGGAACGCCAGGCCGCTCTGCAATACGCTGAACTGGTAGACCTGCTGGAAGTACAGGCTGAGAAAGTAGTACTGCACGCCGAAGCTGCTCATGAACAGCGCGGTAATCAGCATGGCCATGCGCAGCTGTGGATAACCCAGCAGGCGCAGCGGCATCAGCGGATCGCGGCTGCATTGCTCAAGCAGGACAAACAGCCCGAGCAACCCCAGGGACACCCCCAGGCAACCCAGGGTCGCCGGTGCGCTCCAGCCCCATTCAGGGCCCTGGACGATCGAGAACACCAGCAGGGTGCCGCCCAAGGTCACGGTCAGCGCACCACGCAGATCGAACGGGCGCCCACGCTGGCGCGCCGGGTCGGCGGGAATCCAGCGTCGGGCCAACAGCGCACAGGCACCGGCCAGCGGCACGTTGACCAGGAACACCGCTTCCCAGCCCCAGTACTGGGTCAGCACGCCACCCAGCAAGGCCCCCAGGGCCAACCCCGCCGCCGAGGCCGCGCTCCACACGGCGAAGGCACGATTACGTGCCGGGCCTTCGGCGTAGTAGGTGTTGATCAGGGCCAGGGTCGCCGGGAACAGCATCGCCCCGCCGACGCCTTGCACCGCCCGGGCCAGCACCAGCAGCAAGGCGCTGCCGCCCAGCCCGCCGGCCAGCGAGGCCAGGGCGTACAGCGCCTGGCCGACAATGTAGAAACGCCGCTTGCCCAACAGGTCTGCCGCGCGCCCACCCAGCAGCAGGAAGCCACCGAAGGCGACACTGTAGGCACTGACCACCCATTGCAGTTGCTGGGCAGAGAAGCCCAGGCGGGTGCCGATTTCCGGCAGGGCGACAAACACGATAGTGGCGTCCAGGGCGATGATCAGTTGGGCAGTGGCCAGCAGGAGCAGCATCCAGCCTGAAGGCTTGGCGGAGAGGGACGCGGACATCGCGAAAATCCTTGTAGGAAATAACTGGCGGCCAGTTTCATCGATGCGCTTTAAATGATAAACACGCCACTGTCTCTTTCAGTAATGACTTTAATCATGGATCTGAACGCCGTTCGCCTGCTGGTCAGGGTGGCCGAAACCCGCAGTTTCACCCGCGCGGCTGGGGACCTGGGGTTGACCCAGTCCGGCCTGTCCCGGGCCATTTCCCGGCTTGAACAGCAGTTGGGCGTGCGCCTGCTGCAGCGCAATACCCGCAGCGTCAGCCTGACCCCGGACGGCCAGGTGCTGGTGGAACGGGCCGGGCCCTTGCTGGCCGAACTGGCCCACACCGAGAACCTGCTGCTCGATCGCCGAGATTCCCCTCGCGGAGTGTTGAAGATCAGTACGCCGTCGCTGTTCGGGCGCAAGGTGGTGATGCCGGTGATAGGCCAACTGATGGGCCAGTACCCCGAGCTGAGCATCGAGGCGGTGATGACCGACCGGGTGGTGGACATCATCGACGAAGGCTTCGATGCCGTGGTGCGCACCGGAGTGATCCAGGACCAGCGCCTGATCGCCCGTACCCTGGCGCCGCTGCGCTGGGTCACGGTGGCGGCGCCGGCCTACCTGCAGCGCCATGGCACACCGCAGCGGCTGACGGACCTGCAGCGGCACAACTGCCTGGCGGTGCGCAACCTGCGCAGCGGCCGGCTGGTGGACTGGCAGTTCATGGACCAGGGCAAGCCCCTGGACCTGGCGGTCCAGGGCCGCTTGATCTTCGACATTGGCGACGCCCTGGTGGACGCGGTGCTGGGCGGCTACGGCATTGCCCAGTTGATGGAGTTTGCCGTGCGCGACGCCCTCGACGACGGCCGCCTGCAGCCGGTACTGCAGGCCCATGACGGGCGCTGCCGGGAGCTGTCCCTGGTCTATCCGCCGTCGCGCCAGTGCTCGCCTAAGCTCACTGCCTTCGCCGACGCCCTGGGCCAGGTCAGCTGGTAGCCGGGCCCGAATCGGACGGCACGCCTTGGGCTTGCGGCTCCTGGGTCACGCTCAGCACCAGGGGCCGGGCAATCCGCAGGTAGTCCTGGGTATCGAGCACCATGGAGGCATCCAGGCGCCCGGCATTAAAGGCGATCTCGGCGTAGCGCGAGGGCAGGTGCGGGTCGACGATCAGGGTGATGCGCTGATCGAAACTCAAGGGCGGGATGGCACCGATGACACAGCCCGTGAGCTCCCTGGCCAGGTCTGCAGGCACCAGTTGCGCCTTCTTGCCCCCCAGGGCCGCGCCGACCTTTTTCATGTCCAGTCGCTGATCCCCGGAGAGAATCACCAGCCCATACACCTCATCCGCGCCCTTGAGGCTACAGAGCATGGCCTTGGCCCCCTGCCCCGGCTCGGTGCCGCGAATCTCGGCCACCCGCGCCGACTGCCCTTCGGCCGGGTGCAGGATCACCCGGTAGCTCGCCTGGTGGCTGTCCAACAGGCTCACCAGACGCTGAAAAACTTCATCCATGTTCGGTCCTTGAAAGAAAGGGCGGGAGCTGATTCAAGCATCCGGCGGCAATGCTGACCAGTGGCCCCCGAGAGAAAACGACAGCGGCACCCGCTGCACCAGAAAATCGATAAACACCCGTACCCGGGACGGCAGGTGGCCGCCCTGGCCCACATAGAGCGCGTAGAAACTTTCCACCGGTGCCTGATTGAACGACTCGAGTACCGGTACCAGGCGCCCCGCCGTCAGATCATCGGCAATGGTGAAGGCCGCCAGTTGCGCCAGCCCGACGCCGTGCAGCGCCAGGTGGCGCAAGGCTTCACCATCACTGGCCTGAACCCGCCCGTTGGGCTGCACCACCGAACCCTGGCCCTCAGCCCCCAGGCGCCATCCCGGCAAGGCCCGGGCATAGTCGAAGCCGAGCAGATGATGCCGAGCCAGATCGCCTGGCACCTGGGGCGTGCCGCAGCGGGCCAGATAAGCCGGAGAGGCGACAATGATGCCGCGGGTTTGCCCCAGCTTGCGGGCCACCAGTTGCGAGTCCGTCAGGGGGCCGGTGCGGATCGCCACATCGATCTGCTGCTCCAGCAGATCCACCAGCGCATCGCTGTGGACCAGGTCCAGGGACACCGCCGGGTACAGTTCGAGGAAGTCCGCCAGCAAAGGCGCCAGCACATGCAGGCCGAAGGACGCACTGGTGTTGACCCGTACCCGGCCAATGGGCGAGCGGCCACTGCTGGCCTCACCTTCCACCTCACGCAGATCCGCCAGCAGGCGCACGCTGTTCTCGTAAAACCCCCGGCCCTCGGGAGTCAGCTGCAACTGCCGAGTGGAGCGATTGAGCAGCCGCACACCCAAGCGCGCTTCGAGCCTGGCCAAGAGCTTGCTCACCGAGGACGGGGTCACCTGTCGCTGCCGCGCGGCGGCCGACAGGCCACCGCATTCGATCACCTGAACGAAGGTTTCCATTTCCGCGAACCGATTGATTTCACTGCCCGCCATATGAACTCAACTCACAAATGCTGTGCCGGCAGGCAGTCTATTTCACTCAGGTTCACGACTCTATGCTGGCGTTCCTTCATTTCGAGGTACTCCCCATGAGCCTTTCTCTTTCCCCTGAACGCCACCTGCTGGTCATCGGCGGCTACGGCGTGGTCGGTACCGCCGTGGTCGACCTGATGACCCAGACCTCGGGCTGGCAGCTGACCACCGCTGCCCGGCGCCAGCCACCGACCACCCTGTTCGACGGCAGGCCGGCCCCGGCGCACATCAGTGTCGACCTGTTGGATGCCGCGGCGACCCGGCAGGCCTTCGCCGACCTCGCCAGCGTCACCGACCTGGTGTTCTGCGCCTACAACGAGCGCGAGACCATGGCGGCCACGGTGGCGCCCAACCTGGCGATGCTTGATCACAGCCTCCAGGCCCTGCGCCAGGCCGGTGCCCGGGTGCAACAGGTGGTGCTGATCGGCGGCGGCAAGTCCTACGGCGAGCACCTGGGGCCCTACAAGACCCCGGCCAAGGAAAGCGACCCTCGCTTCATGGGCCCGATCTTCTACAACGATCAGGAAGACTTGCTCTGGCGCGAGGCCGAACGTGAAGGTTTCGCCTGGACCGTGCTGCGCCCGGATGGCGTCATGGGCCCTAGCCTCAACTCACCGATGAACATCCTCACCGGCATCGCCAGCTTTGCCGCCATCAGCCAGGCCCTGCAGCTGCCACTGCGCTTTCCCGGCAGCCTGGGCGCCTGGTCGGCCCTGCACCAGGCCACCGACTCCGGGGTGCTGGCCCAGGCGGTGCTCTGGGCGTTGACCTCTGCGGCCGCCCGCCAGCAGGTGTTCAATGTCACCAACGGCGATCACTTTCGCTGGCAGCAACTGTGGCCGCAGATCGCCGGGTTCTTCGGCCTGGACAGCGCCATGCCACAACCGATGAACCTGGGCGTGCAGATGGCCGACAAGGCGCCGCTGTGGGCACGCATTGTCGAAGAACACGGCCTGCGCCAGACACCCTGGGAGCAGATCGCCGCGTGGCCCTTCGTCGATGGCTGGCTCAACGCCGGCTACGACATGGTGCAAAGCACCATCAAGATTCGCCAGGCGGGTTTCCAGGGTTGCATCGACAGCCACCAGAGCGTGCTCGAGCAGTTGCAGCGCCTGCGCGACTACCGGCTGATTCCCTGATTCAGGCACCGTTGGCCTGGGGCAACTGACGACCGTCGATGCTGTCGCCAATGGCCAGGAAATGCCCGCCGGCCACATGGTGCAGGGTCCGCAGCGAATCCTGCCCCTCGAAGTGCCAGCGGCCCTCGCTGAACACCCGGGTATCGGCCTGGGCGGCAATCACTTCGCCAAGGAACAGGTCGTATTGCTGGTGATTGTGGGGCTCGGGCAACAGGCGGCATTCGAGCCAGGCCACACAGCCCTCGAGCAAGGGCGCCTCAAGCGCCTCGCCGGCGAAGGTGGACAGGCCGTAGGCGGCGAACTTGTCCTGGCCGGCATGGCTCAGTTGCAAGCCGGAACTGTTGCCCACGCTCTGCACGATGTCGGCCTGGGCCACGCAGGGGACGTTGAGCACGAAGGTGGCCGACGCCTCCAGCAGTTGCCGGGTCCAGGTGGACTTGTCGAGTACCACGGCGACTTTCGGCGGATCGAAGTCCAGGGGCATGGCCCAGGCCGCGGCCATGATGTTGCGCTGCCCGCCGTGGGCGGCACTGACCAGTACCGTGGGGCCGTGGTTGAGCAGGCGATAAGCCTTGTCGAGGGGCACCGGACGACGGAATGCGGACATGGAAGGCTCCTTAAAAAAGCCCGATTGTAGCCCTATCCAGCGTGCCGGCAGAGGCCGCGATTAGGCAGGTTTGCCGGATAATCCGTCCAGCCGGCACGGGCTTATCCGCGACCGTCCTGGCACTAGACTCAGCCTTCACCTCACTTGTTGAAGGACCCGCACCATGGCCGATCACTCCCTGAACAACAAAGTCGTGCTGATCGCCGGAGGGGTGAAGAACCTCGGCGGCCTGATCGCCCGCGACCTCGCCAGCCACGGTGCCAAGGCCGTGGCCGTGCACTACAACAGCAGCTCCAGCCAGGGCGACGCCGACACCACGCTGGCAGCGCTCAAGGCCCTGGGGGTCGACGCCCACGCCTGGCAGGCCGACCTCACCCGTGCCGCTGCCGTGGAACGCTTGTTCAGCGAGGCCAAGGCACGCTTCGGCAAGATCGACATCGCCATCAACACCGTGGGCAAGGTGCTGAAAAAACCCATAGTCGAGATCAGCGAAGACGAGTACGACCAGATGTTCGCGGTCAACGCCAAGAGCGCGTTCTTCTTCATCAAGGAGGCCGGCAAGCACCTGGAGGACAACGGCAAACTGGTGACCCTGGTGACCTCGCTGCTGGGTGCCTTCACACCTTTCTATGCCGCCTACGGTGGCTCCAAGGCACCGGTCGAGCATTTCACCCGGGCCGCGGCCAAGGAGTTCGGCGCACGCGGCATCTCGGTGACGGCGGTCGGGCCGGGCCCCATGGACACGCCCTTCTTCTACCCCGCCGAAGGCGCCGATGCCGTGGCCTACCACAAGAGCGCCGCAGCCCTGTCGCCGTCGAGCAAGACCGGGCTCACCGATATCGAGGACGTGGTGCCCTTCATTCGCCATCTGGTCACCGAGGGATGGTGGATCACCGGCCAGACCTTACTGATCAACGGCGGCTACACCACCAAGTAATCCTGGCGCCCAAGGGGTAAATTGGCCTGCCGAACCGCTGCATCGGTCACCTCGGACGATGCGGCGATCCCCAGCCATCAGGCGTCCCCCGAACCAGGACCGTTCATACGATGGATAAACTTGAACAATACCGCGTGTTCATCCAGGTGGCCGACATGGGCAGCTTCATCAAGGCCGCCCACGCCCTCGAACTGCCACGGGCCACCGTCTCTTCTGCCGTGCAGCAACTGGAAACCGGCCTGGGCACCCGCCTGCTGCACCGTACTACCCGGCATGTGCAGTTGACCGCCGACGGCGCCATCCTCCTGGAGCGGGCACGGCGCCTGCTGGCCGACGCCTCGGAACTCAACCAGCTGTTCCAGCATCGTCAGGTGGACGTCAGCGGACGCTTGAACATCGACGTGCCGAGCCGTATCGCCCGGCGCCTGATCGTCCCGGCACTGCCCCACTGGCTGGGCCTGTACCCCGGGCTGCAACTGGCCCTGGGCGCCAGCGACCGCAGCATCGACCTGGTCCAGGAGGGCATCGACTGTGCAATTCGGGTGGGCAGCCTGGCGGACAGCAGCCTGATCGCCCGCCCACTGGGACAACTGGCCCTGGTCAACTGTGCCAGCCCCGCCTACCTCGCCGAACACGGTGAACCCCACAGCGCCCAGGACCTGCAGAACGGCCAGTGGATGGTCGGCTATGCCTCCCCCGATACCGGCCGCGAGCAACCCTGGGAATACCTGCAGGAAGGTCGCGAGCACCTGCTCGGGCTGCCCAGCCGGGTGATCGTCAACAATGTGGAGAACTACATTGCCTGCTGCCGCCAGGGGCTGGGCCTGATCCAGGTGCCGCGCTTCGATGTGCAGCACCTGCTGGACCGTGGCGAGCTGGTGCAGGTATTGAGCGCTCTGCCGGTAGCACCCATGGACATCTGCGCGCTGTACCCCGACCGCCGCCATCGCTCGCGACGCCTCAACGTGTTCATTGAATGGTTTGCCGAACTGATCAAGCCTCACCTGGAGGCTTGATCGCGGCGACGGACCTCAGACCGCCAGCTGATTGGCGAACTGCCCCACTGCGCCCACCACCTTCTGCGCACCGTCCTGGATCTCGACGATCACCGTCCCGGCCTCCGCCGCCAGGGTCAGGCCCTGCTCGGCCTGCTGCCGCCCCTCGGCCATCAGCTCCACCGCCGAACGGGCCATGTCCTGGTTCTGGCGAACCACACCGACGATTTCATCGGTCGCGTTGCTGGTGCGCGAGGCCAACTGCCGGACCTCATCGGCCACCACCGCAAAACCCCGGCCCTGCTCCCCGGCCCGGGCCGCCTCGATGGCCGCATTGAGGGCCAGCAGGTTGGTCTGCTCGGCAATCCCGCTGATGGTCTTGACGATGCTGGCGATCACCAGAGACTGCTCGTTCAACGCCTCGATGCCGTCACCGGCCTCCTGCATGCACTTGGCCAGGTCACGCATCACGTCCAGGGTCTCGGTGACCACGGCGGAGCCACGCTGGGCGCTGGTGTCAGTCTGCCGGGAGATGCTGTAGGCAATGTCCGCGGCCTCGGCCACCGAGCGTTCCTGGTTCACCTGGTCGGTAATCAGGGTGGCGAACTTCACCACCTTGTAGAGCTCGCCGCTGGCATCCAGCACCGGGTTGTAGGAGGCGTCGAGCCACACCACTCGCCCCTGGCTGTCGATACGCTTGAAGCGGTCGGCAACGTATTCGCCGGCGTTCAGGCGCGCCCAGAAATCCAGGTACGACGGACCTTCGTACTCCTGGGGCTCGCAGAACAGTCGGTGGTTCTGGCCCTGGACCTCGTCGAGGCGGTAGCCCATGCACCCGAGGAAACGCGGGTTGGCGGTGAGTACCCGCCCCTGCAGGTCGAACTCGATCACCGCCGTGGAACGCAGCAAGGCCGCCATCAGGTTTTCATGCTCGCAGGCACGTTCCACCGACTCGGTCTGGTCGCTGCAGATCAGGTTGTAATGGTCGAGCTGACCGGCACTGTCACGGATCGGCTGCACGCAGACATGCAACCAGGCGTCGTGCCCGTCCCCCCGTTGCAGGCGCAGTTGACCGACATAGGTTTCGTTGCGGGCCAGGGCCGCCTTGAAGGCCCGATACAGCTCGGCGGCCTGGGGATGGCGCGAGACAAGACGCTCCAGCGGCTGCCCGCAAAGCTGCTGGCCACCCAGGTCCAGGGCTTGATTGAAGTTCTGGTTGACCCTGCGGATCGCCCCCTCGCCATCCAGCTCGATGCTGAGCACCTGGGTCTCCAGGCAGGCCTTGAATTGCTGCAGCGCGCTCAGCTCGTCATTCAAGGTGGCAAGTTGTTGCTTCAAGCGTTTGTTGAACATGGATACACCGACAGACTAGGAGTGGATACAACGATCCCCTAGCCATCGGCGCCTGCGGGCCTTTCTCCAAGCCCTGTACCGGCTTTCAGAATATTCTTAATACTTGTTGGGAAACATCTCACCAGATACCTGGCCTGCAGGCCGGGCCGCCCCTCACGCACCTGCCAGCGGACAGCCCCCTGGCAGCGACTCAAGTGCACAGACACCGCCGTTACCCGTGCCCCGACAACGGGCCACGGGTAACGGGCACTCAGGACGACAACTGATTGGCGAACTGCCCAACCGCGCTCACCACTTTCTGCGCTCCGTCCTGGATCTCGACGATCACCGTGCCGGCCTCGGCGGCCAGGGCCAGGCCCTGCTCGGCCTGCAGCTTGCCCTCGGCCATCAGTTCCACGGCCTCGCGGGCCATGTCCTGGTTCTGGCGCACCACACCGACGATTTCCTCGGTGGCCTTGCTGGTGCGCGAAGCCAGTTGCCGGACCTCATCGGCCACCACCGCAAAGCCCCGGCCCTGCTCCCCGGCCCGAGCCGCCTCGATCGCCGCATTGAGGGCCAGCAGGTTGGTCTGCTCGGCAATTCCGCTGATGGTCTTGACGATGCTGCCGATCACCAGGGACTGCTCGTTGAGGGCTTCGATGCCTTCGCCGGCATCCTGCATGTGCTTGGCCAGGTCACGCATCACCGTCACCGCCTCGGTGACCACAGTGGTGCCGCGCTGGGCGCTGCTGTCGGTCTGCAGCGACGTGCTGTAGGCAATGTTCGCCGCCTCGGCCACCGCCAGTTCCTGGTTCACCTGATCGGTGATCACGGTGGCGAACTTCACCACTTTGTAGAGTTTGTTGTTGGCGTCCAGCACCGGGTTGTAGGACGCCTCCAGCCAGACCACCCGGCCGTGGGCATCGACGCGCTTGAAGCGTTCGGCAATGAACTCGCCGGCATTCAAGCGCTTCCAGAACGCCTGGTAGGCCGCGCTGTTGTACTCCTCAGGCTCGCAGAACATGCGGTGATGCTTGCCCTTGATCTGCGCCAGGCTGTAGCCCATTCCCGACAGGAAGCGCTCATTGGCATTGAGCACCATGCCGTTGAGATCGAACTCGATCACCGCGGTGGAACGCACCAGGGCGCCGATCAGGTTCTCGTGCTCGCGGGAGGCTTCGATGGTCCGGGTCAGGTCGCTGGAGAAAATCGCGAAGTACTTGATCCGCCCCTCGGAATCGCGAATCGGCTGGGAGATCGAGCGCAGCCAGGCCTCCTCGCCGTTGCCCCGCAGCAACCGCACCGCCCCGGCGAAATGTTCGCCACGGCTGAGGGTCGCCTTGAAGCGTTGATGAAACTCGTCGTTCTTGACGTGGGCCGGGACGATGTCTTCCAGGGGCCGGCCCACCAGGTCACCACTCTTGTAGAGCATTTCCTCGGCGAAGTTGTGGTTGACCGATTGAATCCGTCCATCGGCGCTCAAATAGATCACAAGCATCTCGCTTTCAAGGCTTTCCTTCACTTGCTGAAGGCTCGAAAGTTCTTCACGAAGAGTCGACAGCTCTTGCTTCAAGCGTTTATTGAACATGGGGACGCACCGAGGGGGGGACTGAAAAAATAGGCTGCTTTGGGCCTAACATCGGCCCTGAAATAATTTTCTTAATAGCCGCCAAGACTTGTCTGACAAAAATAATCCAGTATTGGCCAAAGCCCATCGATACGGGGCCTGTGCCGCGGATCGGCCGAGCCTATAGTCAGGCTCGGGGAAATCCACGGCGATCGACGGAGTTGGACTATGGAAGCATCACGCAAGGCACTTTTCCTGCAGGCAGCGGCACAGGTCGGGCACAGTTTCGAAGGCGAAATGCGCATTGGCGGCAACTATGTGCCGGCGCTGCGCAACGGGGATGAGGTGTATGTCAGCGGGCAGATCCCGCGCATCGACAACCAGGTGATGGTGGTCGGCCGGGTCGGTGCCGAGACCACCCTGGAACAGGCCCGGCACGGGGCACGGATCAGCACCCTGCGGGCCCTGGCCATTCTTGGGCAGATGCTGGGCGACCTGCAACGGATCAAGCGGATTCTGCGGATCAACGTCTATGTGCAGAGCGCAACGGACTTCACCCGGCAGAGCGAAGTGGCGGACGGCGCTTCAGAGATCCTCTATTCGATCTTCGCCGAGGCCGGGGTGCACACCAGGACCTCGGTAGGGGTCTACCAGTTGCCGAAGAACGCCTCGGTGGAAGTCGACATGATCGTCGCCCTGCACCCCGAACCGACCGACGACTGAAACCGCCTGTGCCTTGCCGGGCAGGCTATCCCGGCAAGGCAAGCTGCGAGCCAAGACTCAGCTGCCGTTCTTGCGGCACTGGCCCATGACCTGATACTCGATGGTCTGGAGCTGCCCGGCGGAGTCCTCGTAGGTCATGCGCGAAGGCACCACCTGGCAGGCCTGGAACGGCGGCGTGACGTTGACCACCTTGGCGATGTCCAGCTTCATGCCGTAGCGGTAGTTCTGCACCACCGGGGCCGGCTTGCCCTGCTTCGCGGCATAGCGCTCCATGGCCTTCTGATTCTCCACCATGGCCTGGGTAAAGGTGCGGTCTCCTCCGCCTTCGGCCAGGGCCAGGGAAGAGAGGGAGAGCAACAGCGCGGCAATACTCAGGTTGAATGATTTCATGACAGTTTCCTCGTCCAATTGACATCAGCGAGGATAAGCAACCGACCCTGTCAGAATGATCGCGGGCACATTACTTATCTGTAATGCCCTCTTCCGGAAGACCATCACCCCCAGTCAAACGCCCGCTCTACAAGGCCTGCCGAGCTTGTCACGAGCAACGGCCAGGCGCATTTCTTGCACAATTGTAATCACCGGGTCACCCCGACGTTATCTGCCGTTTGCAACTATCGACAGCGACCGCCAAGGCGTAACAACGCCTGTTGGTCGAAGCCAATAAGAACGCCTCTGGCGATATAAAAGTTGATAGCTGCCAACACTCAGGAGCGACCCCATGCGAATCAATCCCCCCTTGTCCCTGTCCGTGCTCGCTGCGGTACTGGGACTCAGTCCTATGGCGGCAGTGGCCGCCGAGGAACGGCCCGAAGGCTTTGTCGAAGGCAGCCGCCTCGACCTGCTGCTGCGCAACTTCTACTTCAACCGCGACGACCGCAAGGGCCAGTCCAGCCCCACTGGCAACGGCTATTCCGAAGCCTGGGCCCAGAGCCTGATCGGCAAGTTCGAATCCGGTTTCACCCAGGGCACCGTGGGCCTGGGTGTCGATGCCTTCGCCATGTACAGCCTCAGGCTCGACTCCGGGCCCGGCCGCAGTGGCGGCGGCGGCTCCTTCGGCATGCTGCCGGTGAACCATGACAACGAACCCTCCGCAGGCTACGGCAAGGCCGGCGGTGCGGCGAAATTGCGGGCCCTGGACACCGTGGTGAAAGTCGGCGACGTTTTTCCCATGACCCCGGTGGTGCACTACGGCGACTCGCGCCTGATGCCGGAGAGCTTTCGCGGGGTGACCCTGGAGAACACCAGCCTCGACGGCCTGAAGCTGCAGGGCGGGCGCTTGCACGCCATGAGCCAGCCCGACAGCAGTGGCATGCGCGATGGCTTCGCCACCTTCTACGCCGGCAAGGTGGACTCGCCCTGGATCGGCTACTTCGGTGGCGACTACCAGCTCAATCCCAACCTTAGCCTGAGCCTCTACAGCAGCCGCCTGAAAGACGCCTGGGACCAGTACTACTTCGGCGCGGCCGGCAACTACCCGGTGTCCGACGACCTCACGCTGTTCAGCGGCTTCAACTATTACAAGGCCGTCGACGAAGGCAAGAAACTGCTGGGCGAACTCGACAACAACATCTGGAGCGCCAAGGTCGGCGCCACCTTCGGCGCCCACACCCTGGCCCTGTCGCACCAGCGCAACAACGGCAACGACGACTTCGACTACCTGCGCCAGTCGGACTCGATCTTCCTCGACAACTCGATCCAGTACAGCGACTTCAACTCGCCCAAGGAACGCTCGTGGATGGTCCGCTACGACCTCGACATGCAACCCCTGGGCATCCCCGGCCTGTCGTTCATGACCCGCTATGCCCGGGGCAGTGGCGCCGACTACAGCCATGCCAATTCGGTGTACATGCGCCGCGACGCGGCGGGTGATCCCTTGACCGACCAACGTCGCTGGGAACGGGATTTCGAAGCCAAGTATGTGTTCCAGGGCGGCAGTCTCAAGGACCTGTCCCTGCGCATCCGCCAGGCGACCATCCGCTCCAGCCAGTTCGAGTCCGACCTGGAGGAGTTCCGGCTGATCGTCGAGTACCCCCTGGCACTGCTCTGAGGTGTCTGGCCGGGCAGGTTGCCCCTGCCCGGTGTTAAAACTTCTTCACAGACTCGTGCCTTTCAGAACTGTAATATCGGCCTCACCTTCTCGTTAGGTTGGTCTCCATATACTCCCGGACACACATGAATCAGCCGTGCCTTCTACGGCCGGACAGCGTGTCAGGAGAGCGTCCATGCGCCCAACCCAACTGTTGTTGATCGGCCTTCTGGCCACTACCAGCTCTGCTGTCTGGGCCGCTGATGGCAGCGAACGCCCACAGCAGCTTCGCGAAGCCTTCCTGGCCAGCCAGGAACAGATTCACGGCGACGCCAACCAGGAAACCGCCGCCACCGGCGGCCCCGGCAAGACCCCAGTCGATGCTTCAACGGCCCCGGTGGCCAAAGAAGATATTTGACGGCCCTTGCCTACCGAGCACATTCATCTCTTGAAGCGTTTTTTCTGATGCTCCTTTGGAAAGAGATGAATTTTTAGCGTCCCGCATGGGGCGCTTTTTTTTGCCTGCCGATTTCTTCTGCTCGTCACTGGTTCATCGCCACGGCGAGGCCTCCTGCCGAACCGCCCTCGATCCCTGGGTCGCTGCTCGCCTGCCCGTCGGCCACGGCCCGGTGGACCCAGCGCCAGCGGTGCCGGGCCAGGCCGGGGCAGGCCAGGCCAGGCCGGGGCAAACAGCGGGGCAATAAAAAGCCCCGCCCCTGGATCACAGGGGCGGGGCCGGTTGAAGCCGAGCCAGCGTCAGTCGCTCAGCATGTCCTGCAGCTCCTGTTCTTCCTCCTTGCGATGAGCCCAGTAGTACAGGGCCGGCAACACCAGCAGGGTCAGGGCCGTGGAGGAGATGATGCCGCCAATCACCACGGTGGCCAGCGGTCGCTGTACCTCGGCGCCGGTGCCAGTGGCCAGGGCCATGGGAATGAAGCCCAGGGAAGCCACCAGCGCGGTCATCAGCACCGGGCGCAGTCGGGTCAGCGCCCCCTCGTTGACCGCCACCGACAGCATCCGCCCTTCTTCACGCAGGTTGCGGATGAAGGCAATCATCACCAGGCCATTGAGCACCGCCACCCCTGACAGGGCGATGAACCCCACCCCCGCCGAGATCGACAAAGGAATGTCCCGCAGCCACAGGGCCATGATCCCGCCAGTGAGGGCGAAGGGAATGCCGGTGAACACCAGCAGGCCGTCCTTGAGGTTGTTGAACATCATGAACAGCAAGCCGAACACCAGCAGCAGCGCCACCGGCACCACGATCTCCAGGCGCTGGGAGGCTTCCTGCAACTGCTCGAACTGGCCGCCCCAGGTGATCCAGTAGCCACTCGGGATCTGCACCTGGTCAGCGATCGCCTGGGTGGCCTCCTCGACAAAGGAGCCCATGTCACGCCCCCGCACGTTGGCGCTGACGATCACCAGGCGCTTGCCGTTCTCGCGGCTGACCTGGGCCGGGCCGAGCACCAGGTCGACGCTGGCCACTTCCGACAGGGCAATGAAACCCAACTGGCCATTGCTGCTGCCCGCCGTGGCTGCCACCGGAATCAGCAACCGCGACAGCCCGTCGATATCGGTGCGCAGCTTGTCGGACATGCGCACCAGCATGTCGAAGCGACGGTCGCCCTCATACAGGATGCCGGCCTTGCGTCCACCGACGGCAATCGCCACGGCGTCCTGCACATCGCCGACGTTGAGGCCGAAACGCGCAGCCTTGTCGCGGTCGACATTCACCGTCAGCACCGGCAGGCCGGAGGTCTGCTGCACCTTCACTTCAGCGGCGCCATCGATCTTCTGCAAGGTCTGCGAGATCTCTTCAGCGGTCTTGTTCAGCACGTCCATGTCATCGCCGAAGACCTTCACCGCGACATCGCTGCGCACCCCGGAAATCAGCTCGTTGAAGCGCAGCTGGATCGGTTGCGACAGTTCATAGACGTTGCCCGGCAGGCTGTTACTGACCCGCTCGATATCGGCAATGATCGCCTCGCGCGACTTGCGCGGGTCCGGCCACTGGTCCTTGGGCTTGAGCATCAGGTAGGCATCGGAGATGTTCGGCGGCATCACGTCGGACGCGATCTCGGCGGTGCCGGTACGGGCGAACACCCGCTCGATTTCCGGCACCTGGGCCACCAGGGCCTTTTCCAGGGTCTTTTGCATCTCCACCGATTGGGTGAGGCTGGCATCGGGCACCCGCATCGCCTGCTGGGCGAAGTCGCCCTCGCTCAGGCTGGGAATGAATTCACTGCCCATGCGGCTGGCCACCAGGCCCGACAGGAGCACGCTGAGGAACGCCAGGCCAAAGGCCAGGGAGCGATGGCTCATGACCCAGTTGAGCACCGGCTCGTAACCACGCCGGGCACTGCGCATGACCAAGTTCTCTTCTTCCTTGACCTTGCCGGTGACGAACAGCGCAATGGCTGCCGGAACGAACGTCACCGAGAGAATCATCGCCCCCAGCAAGGCGATCACCACGGTGAAGGCCATCGGGTGGAACATCTTCCCGGCCACTCCGGACAGGGCAAAGATCGGCAGGTACACCACCATGATGATCAACTGCCCGTAGATCAGCGCACGCCGGGCTTCCTTGGCCGCGGCAAAGACTTCGTGCAGGCGTTCGGAGCGGGTCAGCATCCGCCCGTGGTGCTGCTGTGCATGGGCCAGGCGGCGGATGGCGTTCTCGACGATCACCACTGCGCCGTCGACGATGATCCCGAAATCCAGTGCCCCCAGGCTCATCAGGTTGGCGCTGACCTTGTTGGTGAACATCCCGGTAAAGGTGAACAGCATGGCCAGGGGGATCACCATCGCGGTGATCAGCGCTGCCCGGATATTGCCCAGGAACAGGAACAGGATGGCGATGACCAGCAACGCGCCTTCGATGAGGTTCTTCTTCACCGTGGCCACGGCCTTGTCCACCAGGTTGGTGCGGTCGTAGACGGTCACCGCCATCACGCCCTTGGGCAGCGAGCGGTTGATTTCCGCCAGCTTGGCGCCGACCACCTGGGACACCGTGCGGCTGTTTTCCCCCACCAGCATGAACACCGTGCCAAGCACCACTTCACGGCCGTTTTCGGTGGCCGCGCCGGTGCGCAGCTCACGGCCGATGTCCACGGTCGCCACGTTGCTGACACGGATCGAGGTGCCGTCCACGGTGTTGATCACGATGTTGGCGATGTCTTCGATGGACTTGACCTGGCCCGGCGCGCGAATCAGCAACTGCTGGCCGTTGCGCTCGATGTAGCCGGCGCCGACGTTGGCGTTGTTGCGCTCCAGGGCGGTCATCAGGTCGGTCAGGCTCAGGTTGTAGGCTGCCAGGCGCTTGGGGTCCGGGGCGATCTGGTAGACCTTGGCAAAACCGCCGATGGTGTTGATCTCGGCCACGCCCGGCACGTTGCGCAGTTGCGGGGCAATCACCCAGTCCTGGATCACCCGCAGGTCGGTCGGGGTGTAGGGCGTGCCGTCTTCCTTGAGTGCGCCCTCCTCGGCCTCCACGGTCCAGAAGAAGATCTCGCCCAGGCCGGTGGAGATCGGCCCCATGCTCGCCTCCACCCCTTCGGGCAATTGCTCGCGGGCCACTTGCAGGCGTTCGTTGACCAACTGGCGGGCGAAGTACAGGTCGGTGCCTTCCTTGAAGATCACCGTGACCTGGGACAGGCCCGAGCGTGAGGTCGAACGGGTCTGCTCCAGCCCCGGCAGGCCGGCCATCGCCACCTCCACCGGGTAGGTGATGCGCTGCTCGGTTTCCAGCGGCGAATAGCCGGGCATCGAGGCGTTGACCTGGACCTGGACGTTGGTGATGTCCGGCACCGCGTCGATCGGCAGTTTCTGGTAGCTGGCGATGCCCACCCCGGCCATCAGCAGCACCGCAAGCAGCACGATCAGGCGCTGCTCGATGGCGAATTGAATGATGCGTTCAAACATGGGAAGTCACTCTGTAGGTGAAGCCGCTCGGTAGTGCAGCGAATCAATGGCCGTGTTCGGCCGAGCCCTTGCCCAGTTCGGACTTGAGGATGAAGCTGCCGGTCGTGGCCACCTGGGCCCTGGCCTCCAGCCCTTGCTTGATTTCGACGAAGCCCGCCTCACTGCCCCCCAGCACCACCGGCGTGGCCTGGAAGCCTTCGGCGTTGCGCACGAACACCGAGGGCTTGTCTTCCACGGTCTGGATCGCGCTCTGCGGCACCACCACCTCGGCCTCATAGCTGTCGGTCGCCACCTGTACCGCGACAAACAGCCCCGGGCGCCAGGCATCGTCGGGGTTGGGCACCGTGACCCGCACCGTGGCGGTCCGGGTCTGCTCCCCCAGCAGGCTGCCGACATAGGCCACCCGCCCCTGTACCTGGGTGCCCAGTTCGGTGGAATGAACCAGCACCGGCTTGCCGACCTGGACCTTGTTCAAGTCCTTGGGGAACACACCGAACGTGACCCAGACCTGGGACAGGTCCGACAAGGTGAATGCCGCGCTGGTCTCGCTGACCACTTCGCCGACACTCAAGTGCTTTTCCACCACCACGCCGTCGAACGGCGCGCGCATTTCATAGCGATTGCCCCCCGCCAGCTGGGCGCTGCCACTCAGGGCGTTCATCTTCTGCCGGGCGTTGTTGAGGGCAATCTCCGCCTCTTGCAAGGATTGGCGAGCCAGCAGGTAGTCCTGCTCGGCGGAAATCTGGTCCTTCCACAACTGGCGCTCACGCTCGAAGGTGGTACGGGCCAGTTCGACCCGTCGACCGGCTGCGGCCAGCTCGCTGCGCAGGTCGGAAATCTGCTGGCTGGCGATGACCGCCAGCAGGTCGCCCTTCTTCACGCTCTGACCGAGGTTGGCTTGCACCGTCTCCACCACCCCGGCGGCCCGCGGCACGATGTGCGAGGTGCGGTCTTCGTCGAAACGGATTTCTCCCGGCAGGCTGATCAGCCGGCTGATTGCCCGGGGACCGGCTGCGGCCAACTCGATCCCGGCGCTCTTGATCTGCTCGGCACTGAGTTCCAGGTGACCTTCCGGTTCTTCCTCGGCATGCCCGGCCTGCTCGGGGGCGGCGGGAGCCTGGATGCTGGCGGGGGCCGGATTGGCAAACAGGTCCGGTAGCAGCAAGGCCGCCAGGCCCAGGCCGGCCACTGCCGTGATGGCCACAACGAGGCTGCGTTTTTTGTCCATGGGTGCTCCTGAAGGAATCAAGGGTCGGCGGCGCCAGGCGCAGCCTCATGAGGTAGACGGAAAAAGAATTCGCCAAGGGCCCGGTGCCACTCGTGCACGCACCAGTGCCGGGGCGGTTCGTCGCCGGGCACTGGCGGCGCGCCGTTGCGGTCGCCGAGCAGCAACGCGGCGATGCACGCCAGGCCAAACAGCCAGGCTTTCACCAACGGCGCAGATCCCCGTAGATACGTTCGATCCGCACCCAGGCGTCAGTGGTTTGCGCCACCGCGGCAAGGTACTGGCTGCGCGCGTTGATCAGCGTGCGCTGGGCATCGAGGACATCGATGAAACTGAACTTGCCCATCTCGAACCCGCGGGTGGCGCTGTCCACTGCAGTTTGAGCACCGGGCAGGATGGTCTGGTTGAATGACAGCACCTCACCCCGGGCGGTGTTCCATTGCTCCAGGGCCTGGCGGGTTTCAGTGCGCAGGCGCAACTCGGTGGCGTTGCGCAGGTCTCGGGCCTGATCGGCCCGCCGGGCGGCGGACAGCACATTGCCCTGGTTGCGGTTGAACAGCGGCAAGGGCATCGACACCCCCACCAGGTTGATCCTTTCACGGGTGCTGGCGTCGTACTGACTGCCGAAGCTGACATCCAGATCGGGAATCCGCTGGGCCTTTTCCAGCCCCAGGGAAGCCTCGCGCTGCACGATCTCCTGCTCCGCCAGGCGCAGCTCCGGGGTTTGCGGCAGGCGGTCCAGCAACTGCGCCGACGCCGGCACCGAGGCCACTATCAGCGACTGCTCCTGCACCGAGGCAAAGTCCGTGGTCGCGGTGCCTGTAACCATGGCCAGGCGCCGATAGGCATTGTCCTGCTCCATCTGCCCACGGCTCAGTTCCAGGCGCACCTCGGCCAACTGCACCTGGGCCCGCGTGGCTTCCACCGGCGAGGCCTTGCCCGCGTTGACCCGGCCCTGGGCCACACTGACCCCGCGTTCGGCCAGAGCCAGGGAACGCCCGGCCAGCTGGGTACGCTCCTGGGCCCGCTGGGCCGAGGAATAAGCCTCCAGGACATCGGCCCGCAGCTGGTTGCGCCGACGCTCCAGTTCCAGGGCGGCCAGCTCCTGGCCGCGACTGGCCACCTCGACCCGGGCGCCACGCTTGCCCCCCAGTTCCAGGGCCTGGCTGAGCTTGATCGAGGTGGTGCGCGAATCGCGCCGGGTGTCCTCGGCGTCCACCGACAGCACCGGGTTGGGAATCAATCCGGCCTGCTGGCGGGCCCCCTGGGCGATATCGATTTCCCAGGCGGCAGCGGCCAGTTCGGGGTTGTTGGCCAAGGCCTGGGCCAGGGCCGTGTCGAGGCTCAATGAGGTGGGTTCAGCGGCGCGCAAGGGCTGGCTCGCCAGGGCCAGCAAAAGCATCAAGGCGCAGCTCCGGGCGGCCCGGAGCGGTGTTCTCGGGAAAGTCGACATAACAGGTTCCGGCCCCTACAAAGGCAAGGTTTCTGCGAAGGCGCGGCGGAACCTATCGATACTTGTTGAAATGCACTTCAACAACCCAGCCTGACCGATATGAAACTGCCACATCCCGCTTATTCAAAGGGAGAGTTTCAATATCGGCCAACTTTAACTTTCACTCCTTATCAACAGGGTGGCGCAAAGATTACAAATCCGTTAGCAAAGGCTCTGGATCAAGGTTCTGTATTAACATCACGGCCTTCAAACAGCGTTCACGGGGTTATTTCAATAACACTTCGACGCGCAATATAAACATCAACAAAACGATAAGCCGGCCAACTTCACGACTACTGAGATAGTTATTCACAGGGTGCAGTGCCGACTGCCCTTTATCCTCCGAGAGTCTCATCAACATGCGTATTCTGGTCATCGAAGACGAACTCAAGACCGCCGACTACCTGCATCAGGGATTGACTGAAAGCGGCTATGTAGTGGACTGCGCCAACACCGGCGCGGACGGTCTGCACCTGACGCGCCAGCATGCCTATGACCTGGTGATCCTCGACGTCAACCTGCCGCAGATCGACGGCTGGGGAGTGCTGTGCCAGATCCGCGAGAACAGCAACACCCGGGTCATGATGCTCACCGCCCAGGGGCGGCTGGCCGACAAGATCAGGGGCCTGGACCTGGGCGCCGACGACTACCTGGTCAAGCCTTTCGAGTTCCCCGAACTGCTGGCCCGGATCCGCACCCTGATGCGCCGCAGCGAGCAGGCGCCGGTACCGGACGTGCTGCGGGTGGCCGACCTGGAGCTGGACCAGGGCCGGCACCGGGCGTTTCGTGGCAAGCGTCGCATTGACCTGACCACCAAGGAGTTCGCCCTGCTGCACTTGCTGATGCGCCAGAGTGGCGTGGTGCTGTCTCGCACCCAGATCATCTCCTTTGTCTGGGACATGAATTTCGACTGCGACACCAACGTGGTGGAGGTGTCGATCCGCCGCTTGCGAGCCAAGATCGACGACCCGTTCGAGACCAAGCTGATCCATACCTTGCGCGGCGTCGGCTACGTGCTCGAAGAGCGCGACTGAGGGACCGGGCCCACTGCAGCGAACCTGCCCGGAAGCAGACCGGCATCGGGCTCAATGCTCGGGCAACTGCTGGTGAAACCCCGCCTGCTCCACCTGCAAGGTGACGTGGGCGATCTCGAACCGCTCCTGCAGCAACTCGCTGACCTGCGCCAGGATCGCTTGCTCGTCACGCCCCTCCAACTGTGCCACCAGGTGTGCACTGAGCACGTTCTTGCCACTGGTCAGGGCCCAGATGTGCAGGTCATGCACCTCGCTGACCCCAGGCACTGCGCGCATGGCCTGCTCTACCTGATCGATGTCGATTCCGTCCGGCACCCCTTGCAGCAACACGTTCATGCTTTCCTTGAGCAGGGTCCAGGTCCGGGGCAAGACCCAGAAGCCAATGGCCGCGGCCACCAGGGAATCGACCCAGCCCCAGCCGGTGAACATGATCACCAGCGCGGCGATGATCACCCCCAACGAGCCGAGCATGTCGCTCCAGACCTCCAGGTACGCACCCTTGACGTTGAGGCTTTCCGTGCTGGCCGAGGCCAGCAGGCGCATGGAGATCAGGTTGACGATCAACCCCAGCACCGCGATCACCAGCATGCCCATGGACTGGATCTCGGCCGGTGCCTGCAGCCGTTGCCAGGCCTCGTAGAGGATGTAGAACGCCACCACGAACAACAGCAAGGCGTTGAACGCGGCGGCGAGGATTTCAAAGCGGGCATAGCCGAAGGTGCGCTTGCGGTCGGCCGAACGCTTGGCCACCTGGATCGCCACCAGGGAAATGGCCAGTGCCAGCGTGTCGGTGAGCATGTGCGCGGCATCCGACAGCAGCGCCAGGCTGCCGGTGACAAAGGCGCCGATGACCTCGGCGATCATGAAACTGCCGGTCAACCCCAGGGCCAGCCACAACTTGCGTTCATGCCCGGCCCGTACCTCGCCATGACTGTGTCCTGCGCCCATGGAACAACCTCCGCTGACCGAAAACCTGATGATAGTTCGATTGCCCTTCGTGTCCGCCCTGGATAAGCAGATTGTCATCGGCCCGCCATCCGGCGGTTATCTGTGCTGGAGTTTCCCGGGCCGGTTGATCGCGGTGCGGTGGCAACAGCAGAGGGCTGAGCCCGAACCACAGGGGGAAATCAGCTGGCGGGATCGTTAGCAGGCTACTTAATGCACCAAAAACGGGCAAAGGCCCTCTGTATCGGGCACCTCAGGTATGCTCCGAAAAAGTGAAACAAAACGTAACAAAGAAAAATAGCCGATTGAGGAGCCCTGCCTTGGAAGTATCGACTGTCGCCTGGATGGTGCATGACACCCGCCTGATCCTCTGCTGCCTGCTGGCCATTGCCAGCATCATCGTGCTGATCAGCGCCACCAAACTGCCGCCCTTCCTGTCGATCCTGATCGGCACCTTCATCGCCGGGGTTGGCGCCGGCCTGCCGCCGGAAGAGGTGGCCAAGGCCTTCAGCAAGGGCGCCGGGGCGATTCTCGGCGAAGCCGGAATCATCATCGCCCTGGGCTCGATGCTCGGTGCGCTGATGGCCGAGTCCGGCGCCGCCGACCGCATCGCCTCCACCCTGCTGGGGCTGGGCAAGGGCAAATCGCTGCCCTGGGTCATGGCCCTGGTGGCGATGGTCATCGGCCTGCCGCTGTTCTTCGAAGTGGGGCTGGTGATGATGGTGCCGATCATCTTCGTCATGGCCCGTCGCTCGGGCCTGCCCCTGCTGAAAATCGCCATCCCGGCCCTGGCCGGGATGACCACCCTGCACGCCCTGATGCCACCGCACCCGGGGCCGCTGATTGCGGTCAGCGCCCTGCACGCCGACCTTGGCCTGACCATGCTGCTGGGGTTCAGCATCGCCGTACCCGCGGTGATCCTGGCCGGCCCGCTGTATGGCAACTGGCTGTCCAAACGGATGCAGGTGGAGGAACCGGCAGAGCTTGGCGCCCTGTTCAGTGCCCCACCCAAGGCACCGCGCCAGCCGAGCTTCGCGGTGTCGCTGCTGATCATCCTGCTGCCGGTGCTGCTGATGCTCGGCAGCACCCTGGCCAAGGTGGCCATGAGCCCGGAAAACACCCTGGCCCTGACCCTGAGGTTTCTCGGCGAGCCGTTGATCGCCCTGGGCATCGCGGTGATCGCTGCGGTGATTTGCCTGGGCTGGGCCAATGGCATGGCCCGGGACCAGGTGGGCGGCACCTTGCGCAAGAGCCTGGCGCCAATTGCCGTGCTGCTGCTGACCATCGGTGCCGGTGGCGGGCTCAAGCAGACCCTGCTGGACGCCGGGGTCAGCCAGACCATCAGCAAGGTCGCTGAAGGTGCGCACCTGCCCTATATCCTCCTGGCCTGGCTGATTGCCGTGGCCCTGCGCCAGGCCACCGGCTCGGCCACAGTGGCCACCACCACGACCGCGGGTATCCTGGCGCCGATGATGGCCGGGCTGGCGGCCACCCAGAGCTCCCTGGTGGCCCTGGCCATTGGCGCAGGCTCGGTGTTCTTCTGCCATGTGAACGATGCCGGGTTCTGGATGGTGCGTGAGTACTTCGGCCTGCAGCTCAAGCAGACGCTCTGGGTCTGGTCGGTGCTGCAAAGTATCGTCTCGCTGGTGGGCCTGGCGGGTACTTTGCTGCTCTGGCACTGGCTGCAGTGAGCACGTCTGCTCTTTTGCATCGGCGGTGGCGCTGTAGAATGCGCGCTTCATTCTCAGCGCGAAGGGACCGTCATGCATCATCAGCCCTGGATCTTCGGCCTTGCGACTGCCCTGTTGCTCGGGGTCGGCGGCTGGACATCCGCTCAGGCCGCCTCGCTGGACTGTACCCAGATCAGCGTCAGTGAACAGGTCGACCGCTGCGCCCAGCAAGACAAGGAGCGCGCCGACGCGGCCCTCAACCAGAGCTACCAGGCACTGCTGGAACGGGTCCACAACCTCTACCCCAGCAGCCTGTTGCAGGAGCAGGAATACCTCGGCAAGTTGAAGAACGCCCAGCGCGCCTGGATCAAGTACCGCGACAGCACCTGCGTGCTGGAGGCCTTCGAGGTAGAACCGGGCAAGCCGGCCCATGCGACCCTGATCAACCTCTGCGTGACCCGCCTGAGCAACGAACGGACCCGCTACCTGGATCAGCTACTGGCCCCATAGCCACGCGCTCCCGGGGCCTGCGCCCACCGGCGGGCGCAGGCACCATCCGCAGAGCGCCTGCGCTCATGACTGGCGCCGTCGGCACGCCAGCTCCTGCAGGCGGTTCTTCAGGAACCAAAGCACTACGCAAGCGAGGCTGGCGAGCCAGGCAAACCCCAGCATGCCCAGGGACGACTGGCTCTGGCGCAGACGCTCCTGGCACTGCTCGGCACTGGAGCATTGTGCCGAGCACCACGGCTGAGCGTCCCGTGAGCACTGCAGCAGATACCCCCGCAGGTGACTGAACACCAGGGTCTGGCCAGGCAGTTGGGAGAGCGGCACTTGCAGTTGGGTCAGCTCACGGACCAGGCGCAGACGCTGGCGCTCACCGCTGTCCGGATCCTCGACCAGCAGCGCGCCGGTCTCCACCGCGACAACCCGGGCCCTGAGGCTGTCGAGGCTGGCGCCTTCCAGACCGTAGTCCAGCCCATTGCAGGTCCAGGCTTCGATCAGGGCGAAGGCCAGCCCCACGGCAAAGCTCACCAGGGCCACTTGCAACAGTGGCCCCAGGCTGGAGAAATTTCGCAAGGAACACAGCGTCGAACGAATCAAGACAGCTCCCGCAAACCCCTGCGCGAGTCGCGCATTCCGGGAGAGTAGCGGGAAAAACACTCAGGGCTGAAGGTGAATTTTCAACCCGATTTCAGGCTGGATTCAGACACTCCGTGGCGAAGGCTCTAGCTCGCTGCTTCGCCTGATCGCCACTGTTTACCGGGGTTTACCCCCCCCTCAACGGCACCAGCTTTCCTGCGTCGGGGCCGGCTGGTCCTCGCCCACACGCCCACCGAAGTAGGCGGCACTGGCCACCCCCACCGCGCCCATCACCGCGCAATAGATCACGCAGATCCACGGGCTCCAGGGCATCAAGGCGATCAGCAGCAACGGCGTGGTGCTGGCCCACAGGGCATAGGCGATGTTGTAGGTGAAGGAAATGCCCGACACCCGGATCCGCGCCGGGAACAGGCTGACCATCACCGACGGCACCGCCCCCACCACGCCGCAGCCCAGGCCGGCGATGGCGTAGGCCAGGCCGATCCAGTCACCGCCGTTGATCAGGCAGCCATAGAGCACGGCAATGCCCAGGGGCAGCAGCAGGCTGTAGAGCATTACCGTGCGCCAGGCGCCGAGGCGGTCGACGATCAGCCCCGCCAGCACACAGCCGATGTTCAGGAAAACGATCCCCAGGCTGCTCAGGGCAAAGGTATGGCTGGCGCTCATGCCGAAGCTTTTCTGCATCATGGTCGGGGTGATGACCACGAACACCACCACCGCGGAGGTCAGTACGCAAGTGAGGATCAAGGCCGGCAGGATCGCCAGCCGGTGCTCGCGCAGCACCGTGCGCAGGGGCAGCTCAGCGGCGCTGTCGCGCTGGTTCTGCAGGGCCACGAACACCGGGGTCTCGCTCAGCCAGCGACGCAACCAGACACCGATCACGCCGAACACGCCCCCCAGCAGGAAGGGGTAGCGCCAGGCGTAGTCGAGGATTTCCTCGGGGCTGAAGACCCGCGCCAGCAAGGTCGCGGTCAGGGCGCCGAGCAAGTAGCCGAAGGTCAGCCCGGCCTGGAGAAAGCCCAGGGCATAACCGCGATGGGCCCGTGGCGCATGCTCGGCGACAAACACCCAGGCGCTGGGCACTTCGCCGCCGACCGCGGCGCCTTGCAGCACCCGCAGCGCCAGCAACAGCAGGGGCGCGAAATAACCGATCTGGGCATAGGTGGGCATGATCCCGATCAGCAGACAGGGCAGCGCCATCATCAGGATGCTCAGGCTGAAGACCTTCTTGCGCCCCAGGCGGTCGGCGAAGTGGGCCATGAGGATTCCGCCCAGGGGCCGGGCCAGGTAGCCGGTGACAAAGATCCCGAAGCTTTGCAGCAGGCGCAGCCACTCGGGCATTTCCGGGGGAAAGAACAGCTGGCTCAGGGTCAGGGCGAAGAATACGAAGATGATGAAATCGTAGATTTCCAGGGCTCCGCCCAGGGCGGCCAGGCCCAGGGTCTTGTAGTCGGAGCGGGAAAAACGCGCCGGCGACGATGCTGTGGAGGGGGTCATAAAGGCAACTCAATGGCAGCACAAAGCAAAGGCGCCATGGTCTACGCAAAAGATCCCTGGAACAACCCGTTCACCGCCCTGGGTCGGTTTTCTGTGGTTTTCTGTGCATTGAATGCCCGGGCGCCAGGCCAATAATCAGGCACTTTCCAACCCAGCAGAACCAGGAAAGTCATCATGAGCATTCACTCCCGCACCCGCCGCCTGAGCGTCCCGCAACTGGTGGCCATGAAAGGCCGGCAGAAGATCGTCTCCCTCACCGCCTACACCAGCCACATGGCACGGCTGATGGACCCCTTCGTCGACTTCATCCTGATCGGGGATTCCACTGCCATGGTCGGCTATGGCCGCACCTCGACCCTGGACATGAGCCTGGCGGAAATCATCGCCCATACCCGGGCCGTGGTGGCCGGCAGCCGTCTGGCCTGCGTGATCGCCGACATGCCCTTTGGCAGCTACCAGGAGTCGCCGCAGCAGGCCTACCGCAATTGCGCCGAAGTCATGGCCCGCAGCGGCTGTGACGCCCTCAAGCTGGAGGGCGGCCGGGCCCTGGCGCCCACGGTGGAATTCCTGGTGCAACGGGGCATCCCGGTAATGGCCCATATCGGCCTGATGCCGCAGTACGTCAACCAGATGGGCGGGTTCAAGGCCCAGGGGCTCGACGACGAGGCTGCGCGCAAGATCGAGGACGATGCCCGTGCCCACCTCGACGCCGGCGCCTTCAGCCTGTTGCTGGAAGGGGTGGCGCAAGGCCTGGCGCGGCGCATCAGCGACTTCTCGCCAATGCCGACCATCGGCATCGGCGCATCCCCGGCCTGCGACGGCCAGGTGCTGGTGACCGAGGACCTGCTGGGGCTGGGCGGGCCCCAGGTGCCGCGCTTCGTCAAGCAGTACGCGGATGCTGGGGCGCTGATCAGCCAGGCGTGCGAACGCTTTGCCGCAGAGGTGCGCGACGGCGTCTTCCCCGAAGCGCGGCATTGCTACGGGATGCCTCAGGAAGGCTGATCGAGCGCCTGGGCCAACTGGTGAATGGCGCCGGCAACATCCCGGCTCCAGTCGAGGGTGAAACTCAGGCGCAGGTGCTGTGACCACAAGCCTTGCTGGCTGAAGATCTGCCCCGGGGCAATGACAATGCCCTGGGCCAGCAGCCGCTCATACACCCGGACCATGGCCACCGGCCGCTGCGCCTCGACCCACAGGGTGGCGCCGCCCGCGGCGGGCACTGCCTGCAGCGGCTGGCCGGGCAGCCCATCCAGCAGGGCCAGCATCTGGCCCATGCGCTGCTGCAGCATGCCCCGCAGCTTGAGCAGGTGCTGATCAAGCCGCCCGGAGCTGAACAGGCGGGCCACGGCCTTCTGGCGAATCGGTGAGAGGCGGAACCTGCGCTCGAGAAACTGCCGATGCAACGGGGCCCCCAGATTGCGGCACAGCACATAGCTCAAGGGCGCTTCGGCGCCGATGGCCTTGTCCAGGCTGGAGAACACCAGCAACCGCTCGGGGTCGGCGAAATCCCGGTAGCGGGCGGCATCGGGCACAAAGCTGAATTCGCCGTAACTGTCGTTTTCCAGCAACCAGATCCCGTGCTCGGCGAACCAATGGCACAACTGCTGTTTGTCGGCGGCGGGCATCAGGCTGCCATGGGGGATGCTCACCGTCGAGGACAGCACTGCCAGGCGCACCGGTTGCTGCTTGAGCAGCGCTCGGACCTGCTGCAGGTCGAAACGTCCGGCGGCATCGATGGGCAGCTCGATGATCCGCAGGCGCGCCGCCCGCAACTGGCGCAGGATCGCCCAGGAACACGGAGACTCCACCAGCGCCACGCCCCCGGCCAGGTCCAGGGCTTGCAGCGACAACTCCACCACGCTGCGCAGATCGGGCCCCAGGTAGACCTGGTCGGCCTGCCAGTAATCATCCGTGGAACGGGTGTAGCGCCGGGCCAGTTCGCTGCGCAGTTCCGGCTCGCCGAACGGCTGGTACAGCGGCGCCTGGGTGCGCGGGTATTGCCGGGCCAGCTCGCGCTCGGTCATCAGCAGCGGCTGCTCCAGGGACAGCAGCATGGCCGGCGCATCGCTGCACAAGGCCAGGCGGCCGGGCTGGCGGGCATGGGCATAGAGGTCGTCGAGCAGAGAGCGGCCCGTGTCGGCCAGGGGCACGGCCGGCGCCACCCGGGTGAAATAGCCCTGCCGAGGCCGGGAATGGATGCGCCCTTCGTCTTCGAGCAGGGCGTAGGCGTACTTGGTGGTGGACAGGGACACATCGAGACGCTGCGCCAGCTCGCGCAGCGACGGCAGGCGTTGCTCCTCGCCGGGCCCGGCGTTGTCGATCCACTGCAGCAGATAGCGATACACCGCCTGATAAGCGAAGCCGTGCCCAGCAGCCACTGCCTCAGTTGCCCTTGGCCAAGGCGATCGCGGCCTGGATCGCGCCGCGGGCCTGGGGGCTGTTCTTCCAGCAGCTGGAACCCAGCAGCGCCGAGGCCTGGGTGACGATGTCCAGGGCATCGGCGCCCGCCAACTGCGCCAGCGAGTGGATGCCCAGTTGCTCCAGCCGGCCCACCACGGTTGGGCCGACACCCTTGACCTTGAGCAGCGCGGCGCGTTCTTCGGGGGAAAATGACATGGGTGTTCAGTCCTTTGCAGTCCGTGGCAATTGCCGCATTCTTGCACAGTTCTCGGCCGCCTCTGCCAGGGGCGGCCGACCTCCTTATAAACATAAGAAACTCGAGGTATCCACGTGGCCGCTGATATTCAAGATAGCCGCTCCGCCCGCTTCGCCCTGCGCTGCTCGAACTGGGCCGAACGCTGGTTTCCCGACTCCTGGGTGTTCGCCGCGCTGGCGGTGATCATCGTCGCCCTGGCCACCCTGGCCATGGGCGCCAAGCCCACCGACGCCGCCATGGCGTTTGGCGACGGCTTCTGGAGCCTGATCCCCTTCACCATGCAGATGGCCTTCGTGGTCATCGGCGGTTACGTGGTGGCCAGCTCACCGCCGGCGGTGAAGCTGATCGACAAGCTGGCGCGCATCCCCAGGAACGGCCGCTCGGCGGTGGCCTGGGTGGCGCTGATCTCCATGGTCGCCTCCCTGCTCAACTGGGGCCTGTCCCTGGTGTTCGGCGGCCTGCTGGTACGGGCCCTGGCCCGGCGCACCGAGTTGCGCATGGATTACCGCGCCGCCGGTGCCGCCGCCTACCTGGGACTCGGCGCCGTCTGGGCCCTGGGCCTGTCGTCGTCCGCCGCGCAACTGCAAGCCAACCCCGGCAGCCTGCCGCCGTCGATCCTGGCCATTACCGGGGTGATTCCCTTCACCCAGACCATCTTCCTCTGGCAGTCAGGGGTCCTGTTGCTGGCCCTGGTCCTGGTGTCGCTGGCAGTGGCCTATGCCACCGCACCCGGGCCCAGCAGCGCCCGTGATGCCCAGGCCTGCGGTGTCGATCCGAGTTTCAGCATGCCCAAGCCGCAACCCCGCACCCGCCCCGGCGAGTGGCTGGAGTACAGCCCGCTGCTGACCCTGCTGCTGGCGCTGCTGGCCGCCGGCTGGCTGTATCACGAGTTCGCCACCAAGCCGGCGATCACCGCGATCTCCGGGCTCAACACCTACAACTTCCTGTTCCTGATGGCCGGTGCCCTGCTGCACTGGCGCCCGCGCAGTTTCCTCGATGCAGTGGCCCGGGCCGTGCCCACCACCACCGGCGTGCTGATCCAGTTCCCGCTGTACGGTTCCATCGCCGCGCTGATGACCGTGGTCAAGGGCGTGGATGGCCAGACCCTGGCCCATCACATTTCGACCTTCTTCGTGCAGATCGCTTCCCACGACACCTATGCCCTGCTGATGGGGGTGTATTCGGCGGTGCTGGGGTTCTTCATTCCGTCCGGTGGCGGCAAGTGGATCATCGAGGCGCCCTACGTGATGCAGGTGGCCAATGACCTGCAGTACCACCTGGGCTGGGCGGTGCAGATCTACAACGCTGCCGAGGCCCTACCGAACCTGATCAATCCGTTCTACATGCTGCCGTTGCTCGGGGTACTGGGCCTGAAGGCGCGGGACCTGATCGGTTTCTCCTTCGTCCAGTTGCTGGTGCATGCCCCCTTGGTGCTGGTGCTGCTCTGGGCCCTGGGCACCACCCTGGCGTACCTGCCCCCGGTGATTCCCTGAGGTATCCGCAGGCCCGCTTCCGGCTACGGTCGCGGGCCTGTGATTAACGCTTATCTGCTGAATTTTCAGAGATTTCCCCGCTCAACCCGAGGGACAGGAGCAGCATTCCTGTAGTCTTTGCGTCATGTTCGGTTGTTACCGTGCGACCGAAATACTTTGTAACGAATTATCAGAGAGACCGAGCAAGGAGCCTATATGAGCGACGACACCGACCTGCACGACACCCCCGCATCCGCCCCCGACCAGCCCGCCGATACCAGCCGCCGCCGCTTTCTAGGCGGCGTTGCCGTTCTGGGGGTAGGCGCCACCCTGAGCGCCTGTGGCCAGCCTGGCGAGCCGGGGGAGAAGCCGCAGGAACGTCCGCTGTCCCCAGCCGAACTGGACAAGGCCCTGCAACAGCAGGTGAAGAATGTGGTGGTGGTGTTCGCCGAGAACCGCAGCTTCAACAACCTCTTCGCCAACTTCCCGGGGCTGGAAAATCCGCTCTCGGCGGTGAAGCCCGAGCAGACCCAGCAACGGGACCGCGACGGCAGCCTGCTGGCAAAACTGCCGCCGATCTGGGGCGGCATCCTGCAAGTCGGCCCGCAGACCCTGGACGGCGTCACCTACCCGGTGGAAACCCAGTTCCAGGAAAACCTGCCCAATGCCCCCTTCGCCCTCAAGGGGCCGAGCGGCGAGGACCTGCCCCTGGGGCTGGTGACCCGCGACCTGTGGCACGTGTTCTACCAGAACCAGATGCAGATCAACGGCGGCAAGAACGACAGTTTCGTGGCCTGGGCCGACTCCGGCGCCCTGACCATGGGGCACTATGCCCAGACCCGGTATTCCTTGCGCCTGTGGGATGTGGCCCGGGAGTTCGTGCTCTGCGACAACTTCTTCCAGGGGGCCTTCGGCGGTTCGTTCCTCAACCACCAGTACCTGATCAGCGCCAAGGTGCCGTTCTACCCGGACGCCGCCAATTCGGTGGCCAAGTCGCAGATCGCCACCTTGCAGGGCGACGATCCCAAGGGCACTCGCCTCAAGCCGCTGGACAAGTCCCCGGCCAGTGCCATGGACGGTGCCCCGCAGTTCGGCCCCAGCGCCCTGACCCCGGACGGCTACGCGGTCAACACCATGGCCCCGCCCTACTGGCCAACCTGGATCCGCGACCCGGAGCGCCCGGACTACGCCAAGCCCGACCTGCCCAGTGTGCTGGTGCCCCAGACCCACGAGCACATCGGCGACAAGCTGTCGAAGAAAAACGTCGACTGGGCCTGGTACGGCGGCGCCTGGCAGGCCACCCTGGAACAGTTCAAGGATTCGGGCGGGATCCCCAAGATCCCCAACTTCCAGTACCACCACCAGCCGTTCAACTATTTCGTGCGCCAGGGCCCGGAGAACCCGGCCGAACGCGCCAAGCGCCTGCGTGATGGCGGCCTGGGGGATGAATCGGCCACCAACAAGTTCTTCGCCGACGCCGAGGCCGGCAAGCTGCCGGCGGTGACCTTCTACAAACCCCAGGGCAACCTCAACCTGCACGCCGGCTACGCCGACGTCGCCGCCGGCGACCGACACCTCGACCGGGCGCTGAAAGTACTGCGCGAGAGCCCGCAATGGAAAAACATGGTGGTGATTGTCACGGTCGACGAAAACGGCGGCTGGTGGGACCACGTGGCACCGCCCCAGGGCGATCGCTGGGGCCCGGGCACGCGGATCCCGGCACTGGTGGTGTCGCCGTTCGCCCGCAAGGGCACGGTGGACCACACGGTCTACGACACCGCCTCGATCCTGCGGCTGATCACCCGGGTGTTCCAGCTGGAGACCCTGGACGGCATCAAGGAACGTGACCAGGCAATGATCGCTCGCGGCCAGAAACCCATGGGCGACCTGACCAACGCTCTGCACTTCAGCGCTTGAGCCCTCCCGGCCGGGGCACTCGCCCCGGCCACTGGCGCCACTCCTCCATTCCACAGCCAGGAAAGCCCGGCGTCAGGCCCAAGGCCCGCCCAAACCGCGCAGCGGTCACAACGGGCAATGACGCGCCGGCGCGGTCGGCTTTCTGCAATCTTCATGCGGCCACGATAGTGGCAAAAAGACATCGCCTACTTTACCCATTCACTCGCGGGGTAATATCCTGCGCGCCACCTGTCTGTTTCATTTGTTTTCCGATTGGAAAGGGAGTTCGTCGTCATGATCGTAGGCATCGACCTGGGGACCACCAACAGCCTGGTCGCCGTCTGGCGCGAAACCTCCAGCGAACTGGTACCCAACGCCCTGGGCCAGTTCCTCACTCCCAGCGTGGTGGGCCTGGATGAACAGGGCCGGGTCCTGGTGGGGCAAGCCGCCAGGGAGCGCTTGCACACCCACCCGCATCTGACCGCTGCGCTGTTCAAGCGCTACATGGGCAGCGCCACCGAGGTGCGCCTGGGCGAGCGTCTGTTCCGTCCGGAAGAGCTCTCGGCCCTGGTGCTCAAGAGCCTCAAGGAAGATGTCGAGCGGGCCTATGGCGAACCGGTGGAGGAAGCGGTGATCAGCGTGCCGGCGTACTTCAGCGACGCCCAGCGCAAGGCCACGCGGATCGCCGGCGAGCTGGCGGGGCTCAAGGTGGAAAAGCTGATCAACGAACCTACCGCCGCCGCCCTGGCCTACGGCCTGCACCAGCGCGACAAGGAAACCTCGTTCCTGGTCTTCGACCTCGGCGGCGGTACCTTCGATGTGTCGATCCTGGAGCTGTTCGATGGGGTCATGGAGGTGCGTGCCAGCGCCGGTGACAACTTCCTCGGCGGCGAGGATTTCGACAGCCTGCTGCTGGAGCACTTCCTTGAACAGCAGGCCGGGGTGGCGGACTTCCCCGAGCGCCAGACGGTGCTCCAGGCCCTGCGCCGGGAAGCCGAGCGGGTGCGCCGCGCCCTGGGCCAGGACAGCAGCGCCGAATTCAACTTGCGGGTCGACGGCCGGCAATGGACCCAGACCATCACCCAGGCGCAACTGGCAACCCTCTATACCCCGCTGCTTGAACGCTTGCGGGCCCCCATCGAACGGGCCCTGCGCGATGCGCGAATCCGCGTCAGCGACCTGGATGAGATCCTCCTGGTCGGCGGCGCCACTCGCATGCCCCTGGTGCGCAAGCTGGCAGCCGGGCTGTTCGGGCGTTTTCCCTCCATCAGCCTCGACCCCGACCAGGTGGTGGCCCAGGGAGCGGCGGTCCAGGCCGCCCTCAAGGTGCGCTCCGCCGCCCTGGAGGAAGTGGTGCTGACTGACGTCTGCTCCTACACCCTGGGCATCGAGACCTCCCAGCAGTACGGCAGCCAGATCGAGAGCGGGCACTACCTGCCGATCATCGAACGCAACAGCGTGGTGCCGGTGAGCCGGGTCAAGACCGTGCAGACCCTGCATGACCATCAGGAACAAGTGCTGCTGAAGATCTTCCAGGGCGAAAGCCGATTGGTGCGCGACAACGTCGCCCTCGGCCAGTTGGAGATCAAGGTGCCCAAGCGCAAGGCCGGCGAAGTCTCGCTGGATGTGCGCTTCACCTATGACATCAACGGCCTGCTGGAGGCTCAGGTGAGCATTCCGCTGACCGGAGAAAGCCATTCCCTGGTGATCGAGAACAACCCCGGCGTACTGACCCCGGAAGAGATCCGCGAGCGTCTCAAGGCCCTGGAACAACTGAAGGTCCACCCCCGGGACCAGCAGGTCAACACCTTGCTCAGTGCCCGCCTGGAACGGCTCTACCAGGAGAGCCTGGGCGAGTTGCGCGAGCAGATCGGCTACTGGGCCGGGCAGTTCCAGCAGGTGCTGGAGACCCAGGACGAACGCAAGATCCGCGAGGTGCGCACTCAGCTCAGCGAGCAACTGCAGCGGCTGGAAAACGGCCACTGGCACTGAGGAGCCACGACATGGATTGCTGGACTCTCCTGGGGCTGACCGCGGATGCCGACGAGCGCAGTATCAAGCGCAGCTATGCCCGGCGGCTCAAGAGCACTCGCCCCGACGAGGATGCCGAGGGATTCCAGCGCCTGCGCGAAGCCTATGAGCGAGCCCTGCAACTGGCTCGCTGGCGCGCCGATGAAGCGGCGGCCGAGGACGATGCCCCCGTGGTCATCAGCGCCCCCCTCGCGGCCACCCAGCCCCCGGACAACCTGCAGCACTGGTCAAGTTTGTTGGAGCTGCACCCGCTGATCGTCGAGCCCCTTGCAGACTGGACCCCGGAGCCGTTGCCGGAACTGGCGCCAGCGCCGCCACAGCCTGACCCATGGCCATTGCTGGAGGGCCTGAGCGCCGAGAACCTGCCACAGCGCTGGCAGCAGGCCGAACAGCAGGCCTGCGACCGGGAGTTCCTCAAGCATCTGCTGGCCCGCTGTTATGAACAGCCCGAGCAGCACATGGCGATGATCCTCTGGGCGATCCAGCACCTGGATTGGCTGACGCCCTGGCAGCGCCCCTGCATGACCGTCCTGCAGGAGGCCGTGCTGGTGCAAGCCGTGTTGCAAGAGTACCGCCGCACGCTGGAAGCCCACCTGGAAGCTGGCCAGGAACGGGCATTCCTGACGCAACTGGCCAACTATTGCGAGCAGCCCTGGCTGCGCATCTTTGACCATCGTCAGTACTGGCAGAACGAGGTACTGGAGCTGCTGCACGAACAGCGCTGGCAGTTGCCGTTGTTCGACCGGGTGTGCCAGTTGTTCGGCTGGGACGACCGGCGCGGCGCCACCCCTGAACCGTCATGGATCTGGCAGTCGCTGATCGAGCGCTGCCAGCAGGAAGCCTTCTATCAGAAGCTGCTGGCCAATGCCGCGAAGACTCACGATGCGACGCCGGAAGTTGCCGCCGCGCGGCTGTTGCTCAATCCGCAACCGTGCCGGCGCCAGATCGCCCTGACCCGTCACTTCGAAGACGAACACTGGCTGGCCTGCATGGAGCTCTCCCAGACCCTGGCTTCACGTTTTCCTGCACTGCTGGAACGGCTGCCTCGTGCGGACGTGTTTTTCTGGCAGGAACTGATGCCGCGCCCCCTGGGCGTGGATAACTGGATTCGCTGCGGCGTCGGCAGCAGCCTGGCCCTGGGCCTGTATTTCATGGGCAAGCCCGAGTACAGCAAGGAAATGGCGCTGATTCTGGCCATGGGTTGCGCGGGGGTCCTGGCGATTTTCGCCCTGATCCTGCTCAACACCTGGGAACCGGTGGCCGCCCGCCTGCTGGCGCTGGACCTGTGGTTGAGCGAACGCCTGGTCCCCAAGCGCCTGAACCCGCAGCAACAATGGCTGGTGCTGCGACACGGCGTGCCGCAAGTGACGATACTGAGCGTATTCGGCTACTGGCTGGGGGCACTGGGCATGCTCGCCTACCTGGGCTTTGCCCTGATCGGCGTGCTGCACTCGGGGCGAATCGGTCAGCCGAACCCGGACTTCTGCGCCCGACATCCGTGGCTCGGCGCCTTGCACTGGAATCATTTCAGCCCCTGGCAACCGGCCTACCTGTTGCTCATGGTGGTGCTGATCCGGGTCTGCCAGGTCCACGCCCCCGGCTTTCCCCTGACCCGGCTGTTCCCCGGCTGAACGCTCGCCAATCCACCAAGGCGGATATTTTTTCGCTCCCGGCTGTTTCTCCAGGCGGCGCTGTTTCAGTATGTCCTGCCCCCCCTTCGAAGGGGTTCACGCTGAAAAGGATCTGAGCATGTTCAAATTCGCAGGAATGACCCTCGCGCTGACCGCTGCCGCCCTGAGCGCGACGGCCCAGGCCGATGTCGAGGTCAATCTGGGCAGCCCCCAGCGCGTCACCCAGCTCTTCGCCTACCCCAACAACTGCAACGTCATCTGCTTTCGCAACTGGACCCTGGAACAGACGGTGGAGCATTACCTGACCCAGAGCGTGCAACGCGACGGCTACAGCGCCGCCAAGGTCAGCGTGAAGACTGCCGGCGACCAGGTCCTGGCCTCGATCACTGGCGTGCCGACCGGCTACGACAAGCCCTTGAACGCTCTGCTGGATGCCGGCGACCTGGCCTACAACGGCGCCAGCCAGCTCAACAAGGACGGCAAGTGGGCCTACAGCTGGTACCTGTTCCTGCCCCTGGGCATGGCACTGGAAAATCGCAAGAGCGTCGAGTTGCTGCACTTTCCACCGGACTACTCGCTGACCCAGGCCCAGGACTACCTGGAGTCGGCCACCACCGACCGCTGGGCCACTCTGCTGACCGCCAACGGCATCGCCGCCGAGCAGACCCCGGCCTACCAGACCATCGTCGACATCGCGCCGATTGCTGCGCCGTCCAATGCCGGCAAGGATCTGGAGGGGGTCTACAGCTATTTCAACAGCTATCAAACCACCATGGTCAAGCAGGTCAGCCAGAACGCCGGCGGCGCGGCCCTGCCGATGGTGGCGTTTGGCGCGCCGGTGCGCAATTGGCTCAAGCAGCAGTACGGGGTCACAGTGAATGTGCTGGGCCTGGCACAGATCAGCCCCAGCGAAGGGGTGAAAGTGCCGGTGCTGGGCTCCAACCACCCCAGCTATATCTGGTACGCGGCGGACCCGGCCAACTATGACAACGACCAGGCCAAGGCCGATGCCGCAGGCCTGAAGGTCATGGGCCAGGACCTGAGCGCCGCCTGCTGGCAGGCGGGCATGGGCAGCAAGCCGGGGAGCGATGCCAGTGCCCTGCTGAGCAGTTGCACCCAGACCTGGCAAGTAACCCAGAAGGCGCAGACCTGCGAGCTGTTCTACACCTCGGTGCGCAAGCTGACCGAGCAGCAAGCCGCGGCCAAATGCACCAGTGCACCGATCAAGACCCAGCTCAACCAGCTCAAGGCCCCGGCACCGGCGCCAAGTACCGAGGTGCCGCATCTGTAATCAAGCAGCGCCGACAAAGCCGCTGGGCTGCCAAAAGAGCTGTCGCGGCGGCTGCAAACCATAACCGCCCGGGGCAACACGCCTTCAGTCACAGGCGTGTACCCAGGGTCGGGAATGGCTCATGGAGCCTCGTCAAGGCCTGAGCTAGCGGCTACAGGCCGCTGTGCCCAGTCGCCTCAGACGGCGCCGACCGGACGCAGGCGGTACTGCGGCGGCAGCTGTTCAAAGCCGCTGATGGTGGCGTTCAGGCTCTTCCAGCGACCGTCCTTGATCCCGTAGATGCAACCATGGATCGACAGGCTCTGCCCGCGATGCCAGGCGTTCTGCACGATGCTGGTATGGCCGACGTTGGCCACCTGCTGGATCACATTCAACTCGCAGAGACGGTCGACCCGCTCTTCTTCCGTGGCCAGTTGTCCCAGCGCTTCACGGTGCTCGTAGTACAGGTCGCGGATCGAACGCAGCCAGCCATCGATCAGGCCCAGCTGGCGATCCTGCATTGAGGCACGCACACCGCCACAGCCGTAGTGGCCGGTGACCAGGATGTGCTTGACCTTGAGTACATCCACCGCGTACTGGATCACCGACAGGCAGTTGAGGTCGGTGTGCAGTACCACATTGGCCACATTGCGGTGCACGAACAGGTCGCCCGGCAGCATGCCGACGATCTCGTTGGCCGGCACGCGGGCGTCCGAGCAGCCGATCCACAGGTATTCCGGGGTCTGCTGGCGAGCCAGCTTGGAGAAGAAGTCAGGGTCTTCCTGCTTGATCGCCTCGGCCCAACGCTCGTTGTTATCAATCAGATCTTGTAGTTCGTTCATGCTGTGAAGCCTCAAGAATGATGCGCTGCTTTGACAGACGAGCGCCTGTCGGGGTCACGCGTATGGCTGCAGATACCGGTCATCCGTCGCCGGGGAATCTTGCCGGGCGCCATGGGTCCACCCTTTGAACCCCTGAAGTATGAGCATTTGCCATGACTGAATCACGACGCCCCTACGGTGCACCGCAACCCGAACCCATCGACGACGACCAGGACCGCATGGGTTCCATGGAAGAACTGCATTTCGATGATCAGGACAACGACATCCGCAGTGGCCGCCCGGGCCAGCCTACCGACGACGGCTCCACTGACGACGACCTGAGCCCGGAAACCCTGATCCGTGAGGACGGTGCTCGCTCCGCCCGGGAAACCGGTTCCGGAAAACCGGCCGACTGGGATCTGAGTATTGTCGAAGAAGCGCAAATCGGCGGTGGAAATGGCCTGGATGAAGCCGAACTCGCGCGCCGCGACCCGCTGGACGGCAAACCCTGAGCGTGGCGCTGCATTCAATGACGCCTTCTCCCGTAGCAGCCGGCTTGGCGGCTAGGAGGCCGTCGAGCCATGCATCACCCCGATTGGCGCCTTCGCTGGCAAGCCAGCTCCTACAGCAGCCAGCGTGCGCCTTAAGGCTTAATCCACCAGGGTGCAGGCCATGACCAGGGCGTCTTCGCGCCCGCCTACCGCCGGGTAGTAGTCGCGGCGGCGCCCTACTTCATTGAAGCCGTAGCGCTCGTACAACCGGTAAGCACTCTGGTTGCTGGAGCGCACTTCCAGGAAGCACTCCCGGGCGTCCTTCTGATAGGCGCGCTTCATCAGTTCTTCCAGCAGCCGCAAGCCCAGGCCGCGGCCCTGGCTTTCCGGCTTGACGGTGATGTTCAGCAGGTGCGCTTCGTCGATGATCACCTGGATGACGCCGTGTCCCACCTGCTGGCTGCCTTCGAACATCAACCAGACTTCATAGGACTTGAAGGCATCCATGAAGATGCCCCGGGTCCAGGGGTGACTGAACGCCGCATATTCGATTTTCAGGATGGCTTCCAAGTCCGCCTCGGTGGCCAGGCGGAAGGTCAAGGCGTCACTCATTGGTACTTTTACTCATCAGTGCTCTTCCAGCGCGCCATCAGCCGACGCATGGCTTGCCAGACATCAGCCTTACGCTGTGGCTCTTCCATTAATAGTTCCAGGCCGGGCAAGGCCCAGGCCGAACCCAGGCCTTCGACCTGGAGCTCGCGGTTGTAGGATTGCGCATCGGCTTCGCCGGCAAAACGCACCGCCGGCAAGCCGATCAGCCACAGGCAGACGCAGGGCTCTTCCTCGATCCGCACCCCGACGAATGCCTGGACGAAATCGCGGGCGGCTTCGGGGCCCTGGTCCAGGTTGCCCCGGGTCAGCATCGGCCAGCGCACCGGTTCGGCGAGGATCTGCGGGCTGTCCGGCAGGCCGGCGGCACGCAGCATGTCCTTGAGCAGCAGGTAGGCCGGATCGCGGCTCTGGAAAGCTTCGCCTGTGGGTAACTCCACCAGCAGCAGGCAGCGACCGGCCCGCAGCAGTTGCAGGGCAAAGCGCGGTGGCGGTACGACCGGGGCCTTGACCACCGGTGCCGGGGCCTCTTCACCCTCGGTTGCCGGCTTGCTGGCCAGGCGCGAGGAGGTGACGGAGGGACGCGGGACTTCGATTTTCGGCCGTTCGCCCGGCTTGGCCACCGGGGCTGCCGGGGCTTTCGCCTCTGCCACGGGCGCAGGCGGCGCCTCCACCACCGGCTCGGGCAGGGCCAGCAACTCGGGGCGCGACGGGGCGGCAAAGGGCAATTCGCTGCGCGGCAGCCAGCTGACCACCTGCATGGCGGACAGATAAGCGCGACGACGGGACTCGATAAGCAAAGGTCGGCCACTTGTGGATAACTGAGGTGGGGATTCTACCGCCCTTCGCGCAAGATCGCCCGCAGTTGATTGCGCGCCAAAGCGACAGTCTGTCCCCTGACTGGACCGAGGGGTGAATCGCCGGGCCCCTGATGCAGTACAATCGCCGCTTTTCATTGCCAACCAGCCGGCCATTCCGATGATCGAACCCAAGCGCGTCTTGCGCGCCCTCGCCGAACACTGGGCACTTCTGGAGCCGCTGTGCGAGCACTTCGACCAAGGCACCCTGAGTCTTGCCGAACTGCGTTCACAGCTGGCTGCCCAACAATTGGACAGCACGCCCCAGGACATCACCCAACTGCTGGACGTATGGATACGCCTGGACATCCTGGTCCCGGTGGCGAAAAGCCCGAACCGTTTCGAGCTCAATGCGCAGATCCATGACTTCCTCGCCTACCTGCGCCGTGAGCACCGCCTGGGCCTGTGCCTGGAGATCGAGGCCTACCTGCGTCACCTGGAGCGTCTGGCCGGGTACATCCAGGACGCCTTCGACGTGCGCGACGGCAACGACCTGGCGCGCCAGCTGCGGCTGCTGGACATGCGCGTACGCGATGTTCTGAAAAAACTCGCCAACGATGAGCAGGCCCTGGTGGCCGTGGCCGAACGGGCCAAGACCAGCGACCGGCAGATCCCCCTGCGCCAGCGCTACGCCGAGGTGCTGGCCACCTGGGATGAATACGTCGAGCCGATGATCCAGCTGGTGAACGCCGACGGCGCCTTCGAACAGGGCGTGCGCAAGGTGGAGAACGTCCTGCTGCGCATGCTCACCGAGCAGCAGCGCCTGGGCCACCTGGTGGACGACGACATGCTGCTGCGCACCCACGCGCGGATCCTGGAAATGCAGACCAGCGCCCAGCTGACCCTGCGCCATGCCCGGGAACTGCTGCTGCCGCTGCGCGAGGAAGCCCGCCGGCACAACGCCGTGACCCGCGGCGCGGCCCTGGCCCTGTCGGCGATCCGGCGCAAGGGCATCGACGCGGTGCCACAAGCGGCCATGCCAATGTTCACCCGTCCGCAGAGCACCTTCCTCGGCAGCTCCGGCCAGGTAGAGGCCTATGTCTATGCCCTGGCCCGCTTCGAGCCCAAGCCGGCGCGCTTCCCCAAGGCCCACAAGACCCACAAGGGCCTGGCGCCCAAGGCGCCGCGCACGGTCCGGGAAATGCTCGAGCGCTGCGAAGACGCCCTGCCAATGCCGGACCTGATGAGCTGGCTGCTGGACCAGGAGCCCGACGGTGCCACCGACGAACTGCTGTACTGGTTCTCGCGCCTGTCCCGGGAAAAACGCTTCAAGCGCGAGCGCCTCGAACGCCGCGACTACCACACCCAGGAGCACCAGGTCAGCCTGCGCTCCTTCGCCCTGCTCTCGGCCCGCGATGACGCCGCCGAGCATTCTGCGAGCAACGCCAATGCATCTTGATCTTTCCGAACTGTCCCAGCTGGCGCCGATCTTCCGCGAGCTGTTCAAGGGTTACCACGTCAGCCGCCGCGACCCGGAGCTGTATGCCCAACTGTCGAACTTCCAGGATCAGTACCGCACCCTGTTCAAGGCCCTGGGCTTCGAACTGGTGTGTGATACCCGAGGTTTCTACTACTTCGTCCCGGACAACGCCGCCGCCCAGGTGAACAAGACTGCCCAGCGCCTGGCGCTGTTCACCTTCATCCTGGTGGAACACCTGGCCGACCAGGGCCGCGACCCGATCGCCGTGCTCGATGGCGGCAGCCTGGGCCGTGACGAACTGCCGTCCATGCTGGAAAAGTACCGCGACCTGTTCATCCAGGCCGAAGTGCAGACCCAGGAAGAGCTGGAAGAAAAGATCATGCGCCGCATGACCCAGCTGGGCTTTGCCGTCGAGGAGCCGGGCATCTACCGCTTCTTGCCGCCGATGCACCGTTTCCTCGACGTCTGCCTGTCGGTGCAGCAAGACCGCGACCTGGCTGCCAGCCTGCACAGCGTGCTGCCGTTGCCGACGCCGGTGCTGGTGGACCACGACAGTGACGAGAAACTGCTGCAGACCGATGACCCGCTGGACCTGAGCGAATTCGACGAGTCCGAAGAAAGTGAAGAAGACGCCTTGGCTCGCGCCATCGCCGAAGAACAGGAGCTCGACGCATGAGCAAGGAACGCTACGGCATCCGCCGCTTTGCCCTTTTGAATACCGCCGGCTACAGCCTCGGGCTGTTTCCCCTGGAAGAACCGCTGTCGGTCTATGGGGCCAACAACCTGGGCAAGTCGGCGTCGATCAACGCCCTGCAGTTCCCGATCCTGGCGCGCATGTCGGACATGAGCTTCGGCAAGTACAGCCTGGAACAGTCCCGGCGCTTCTACTTCGCCTCCGATACCAGCTACATCCTGGTGGAAGTCTCGCTGCCTCACGGCCCCCATGTGATCGGTGTGGCCGGACGTGGTCCCGGTGGCGGCTTCGGCCACCAGTTCTTCGCCTATGCCGGCCAACTGGACCTGGCTCACTACCAGAAGGACGACACCTGCCTGCGGCAGAAAGAGCTGTTCACCAACCTTGAGCGCCAGGGCCTGAAAGCCTACGAGCTCAAGCCGGACGAACTGCGCCGGTTGCTGGTGGGCGGGCACACCTCGATCCCCCTGGACCTGACCCTGATTCCGCTGCGTTCCACCAGCGAGCAGAGCCTGAAGACCTTCCGGGCCCTGTTCATCAACCTGCTGCACATGCGCGAGATCACCGCGGCCAAGCTCAAGCAGCTGTTCCTCGACGCCTTCGAGCACAGCCTGCGCTCCGGTAGCGTCGACTACATTGCCGCTTGCGACGAAGCCTTCCGCGACGTGCGCCGCATGGAGCAGGACTACAACTCCCTGGTGTCCGCCGGCCCCCTGGTGGAAGCCCTGGCCAACGGTGTGAAACAGCGGGACATCCTGCGTGGCAAGCTGCACCGCCTGTCGCCCCTGCTGGATTCGCTGCTGGGCACCTGGTCGGACTATGCCGGCGCGCGCAAGGAAGAGCTGACCATCCAGGCCGAGCACTACCGCAACGAACAGGATGCGCTGCAGAACGACCAGCGCAGCAGCACCCAGGAAATGATGCGCCTGGAGCGGGAAATCACCGGCACCCAGCGCTGGCTCGGCGAGCTGTCGGTGCTCAAGCACCGCTTCGCCCTGGTGGACGACGTCAAGGTCCTGGAGCAGCAACTGCTGGCGGCCAAGGATGCCCACGATGAGCTGGCCGGCGCCCTCGCGCAGTCACGGCAGTTCTCCGCCGAAGACCTGGAAGAACGCCTGCGGGACCTGGAAAAACGCCTGAAGTCGGTGAAGCAGCAGCTCGACCACGCCGACAACAACAGCTATGCCCGGCTGCGGGAGGAATTCTCCCAGCAGGACGTGGAACGCCTGATGCGCCTGTTCAACAGCGCGCTGTTCAGCCTGCCCCTGGGCGAGCACGGCATCGCCCTGGACGACAACGGCGAGTGGGTGAAGTCGGTGGAGCTGATTCTCGACGGCTTCAAGGGCGAACGTTTCGAAGTGCCGGGGCTGTCCATCGACATCTCCCACATCGAGCCGCCAGCCTTGCAGGCCCTGGCCGACCGCGCGGCCCTGCGCGACCAGAAGGAGCGCCTGGAAAAGGAACTCAAGCAGCTCAAGACCCAGGCCGCCGTGGCCGCCGACCGCGCCGCGAGCAAGACCCAGACCGAAGCCCTGTACCAGCAGGTACTGGATGCGCAGAAAGCCCTGGAAGACTTCCGCCGCGCCCAGACCCTGAGTGCCGAGGAAGGCGAGAAGCTGGAGCAGCTGGCACAGATGGAAGCCGCCCAGGACGAACTCAAGCGCTCCAGCGACGCCTTCACCGAACGCGTCCAGCAACTGTCGGCCAAGCTGCAACTGGTGGGCCGGCAGATCGCCGACATGGAAGCCAAGCAGCGCACCCTCGACGACGCCCTGCGCCGTCGCCAGTTGCTGCCGGCGGACTTGCCATTCGGCACGCCGTTCATGGACCCGGTAGACGATTCGATGGACAACCTGCTGCCCTTGCTCAACGACTACCAGGACAGCTGGCAGGGCCTGCAGCGGGTCGACGGCCAGATCGAGGCGCTGTATGCCCAGGTGCGCCTCAAGGGCGTGGCCAAATTCGACAGCGAGGATGACGTCGAGCGTCGCCTGCAGCTGTTGATCAACGCCTATGCCCACCGCACCGACGAGGCCCTGACCCTGGGCAAGGCGCGTCGCGCTGCAGTCACCGATATCGCCCGGACCCTGCGCAATATCCGCAGCGACTACGACAGCCTGGAACACCAACTGGTGCTGTTCAACCGCGAGATCAACAAGCGCCAGGTGTCCAACCTGCAGAGCTTCCGCATCGTCCTGGCGCCGAACAAGGAAGCCCTCAAGCACATCGACCAGATCATCCACAGCGCCGGCCAGTACGAGGAAGGCGAGACCCTGTCGGTGTTCGACCTGAGCCAGAGCGCCGAACAGGACAACAAGAACGAAGAGGCCAAGGAGTACCTGGCGCGGCTGGTGGCAGCCAACCACAACCAGCTGGGCCTGAAGGACCTGTTCGAACTGGCGTTCGAGATCACCAAGGTCAACGGCCAGCCGGTGATCCACACCGACATCGATGGCGCGGCGTCCAACGGCACCACCATGACCATCAAGGCGCTGACCAACATGTACCTGTTGCTGCACTTGATGGACCGCGACCAGGCCGGGCGCATCCGCCTGCCCTACTACCTCGACGAAGCAGCGGACATCGACGAACGCAACCAGGCGGCGCTGCTGGAAACCAGCCTGCAATTGGGCTTCGTGCCGATCCTGGCCAGTGTGAAGCCCCAGGTCTCGGCCCAGGTGGCCATCGACCTGGAAGGCGGCAGTGGCCCGAACGGCATCTACATCGACGAGGCGGACTGGAAATACATCCGTCGTCACGATCAGGTCAAGGCCACCCTCAACGAGGAAGCGCAAGACGAAGCAGAAGCGGAGCTGGACGAGGTTTGATCCGCGCCGTTTGAAAAGCAAAGGCCGCACTCTTTCGAGTGCGGCCTTTTTTGTTGGAGCCTATGAAGCGGCGCTCGATGCGCTGCCCTGAACTGCCATTGGCTGGCGTTACGGCAGCTATTTACCGAGGGGAATCTTCGGTGCCCAGGTCAGCCATTCCTCCTCGAACTTGTCGAACAACGGGAACGTTTGCTGTGGGCGCGCCGGGTTGCCCATGCGCTCGCCATCCGGGGTAGCGAAGGCAATACCGCCCTGGATCAGAGTCTCCAGTGACTCGGTACGCACCGTGGCCCCCTTGAACAGGCCGAAGTCGACGCCGAACCCGCTGCTGTTCCAGAAGCGCGTGCCACCACGAATCAGCGGCGCGTACTTGGGTTCGATAAGGATATGGATCAGCACGCGGTCGGCGGTCTGCCCCAACTCGTAACCGGTAACCTTGCCCACGGCGACCTCACGATAGGTCACCGGTACGCCGACCTTCAGCGAACCACGTCGTGCAGCGCTCAGCACCAGGCTCAAGCCGGCCTCTTCGACGCTGTCTTGCGGCGGCTGGGCCAAGGCGACAAAGCTGGTTTGCGCGCCCAGGTTCTTCACCGGGGGCTGGACTTCTATGTACTGGCCTGTGACCAGGGTTTCCAGGTTCGAGGTCTTCATCAACCCCAGTTCCGGCTTGACCACCCAGAACTGGCTGCCAACCCGGGCGATGCGCTCGGGCACTTCGGTGATCCGTGCCTTGAGCATCACCGACTGCATGTCGGCGCTCAAGGTCACCTCTTCCAGCTTGCCCACATCCAGGCCCTTGAAGCGCACCGGGGTGCCGGCACGCAAGCCATCGGCACGATCGACCTTGATGTTCAGCAGAATGCCTCGCTGCGCCGCTTCTTCCTGGTTGGCGAACAGGCGGAAACGCGGGATGCGTTTTTTCAGCGGCACATTGGGTTGCGGCGTCTCGAAGGCTATCCCGCCAGCCATCAGGCTCTGCAAGGATTCACTCTTGACCTGAATCCCGCCGGTCAGGCCACCGGTCAGGGTGATACCGCTGGCATTCCAGAAGCGCGTCGAGCCATTGACCAGGCCCTCGTATTCTTTCTCGATGTGGACGCCGATCACCAACTGCTTGCGGGTATGGGAGAACTGGTAACTCTGTACCGAACCGACCTTGACCTGCTTGTAGAGAATCGGACTGCCGACCTCCAGGGAGCCGAGGTTGTCGGTGAACAGCACCATGTGCAGGCCCGGGGCACGCAGGTCCAGGGGCGGGGCCTTGGCCCGCGCCTCGAACTCACGCTGCGGTGCTGCACCCTTGTCGCCGGGGCGAATGGCGATGTAGTTGCCTTTGACCAGCGCTTCGAGGCCGGTGATACCAGCCAGGGAGATCGAGGGCTTGACCGTCCAGAACTGGGTACCCTGGACCAGGTAGTCTTCGGCCAGAGGGTCAAGGGTCAGCTCGGCGGTGGCGCTGGAGAGATCGGGATCGACTTTCAAGGCCTTGAGGCTGCCGACCTGGATGCCCTTGTACATCACCGGGGTACGGCCGGCCTGCAAGCCTTCGAAATCACTGAGCTTCACCTTGACCCGGATGCCTGCCTGCGCCGCATCGAAGTCTTCGTAGAGGCGGAACGGCAGGCTGGGATCAGTAGGCGGGCTATCCTTGCGGTTCTCCGGGGTGGCGAAGGCGATACCACCGGCAACGATGCTGGACAGCGATTCGCTGCGCACTTTCACACCGGACAGGTTGGCGTCGATGCTGATGCCGCTGGCGTTCCAGAAACGTGTGTGTTTGCGCACCAGGCTGGCATAGGTCGGCTCGATATAGACCTTGAGCTCGACAGTGCTCTGGTCTTCAGAGAGCAGGAAGCTCTTGATCTGTCCAACCTGGATCTGCTTGTAGAACACCGGACTGCCACGGTTCAACGAGCCCAGTCGTTCAGCCTTGATGGTCAGGTGCAAACCGGGCTTGGCATCCGACAAGGGAGGCTCTTCGGCCAGGGCCTTGAACTTGCGCGTCGGCTCCCCGTCCCCAGGATTGACCGCGATATAGTTGCCTGACACCAGGGTTTCCAGACCGGTGATCCCGGCCAGGCTGACACTGGGCTTGACCAGCCAGAAGCGTGTATTGGTCTTCAGGTACTGCTCGACGTCCTTGTTCATCTCCACGGTGGCGATCACCCCCTTGGAGTTGCCTTCGTCATCCAGGGCCAGGGTCTTGACCTTGCCCACCGGCATGCCTTTGTAGACCACTTCGGTCTTGTTGGCCTGGATCCCTTCGCCGCTTTCAAAGCGCAACTGAATCTCGATGCCGGTCTGGCTGTAGGCACGCCAGCCCAGCCAGCCTCCGATGATCAACGCAATCAGGGGCAGGACCCAGATGGCCGACCAATTGGAGGCCGGTCGGGTTTTGGCGGTAGGCAAATCACTCATGGTCGTCGTCCGACTCCGTGTTGTCCCAGATCAGTCGGGGATCGAAAGTTACTGCAGCCAGCATGGTCAGGATCACCACACTGGCAAAGGCTACGGCACCGAGATTGGCTTCAATGCTGGCCAAGCGTCCAAAGTTGACCACGGCCACCAGGATGGCGATGACAAAGATGTCCAGCATCGACCAACGGCCGATGAACTCGATGAAGCGGTACATGATGATGCGCTGCCGCGCCGATAGCGGCTGGTGCCGCTGAACGGAGAACAGCAACAGGGCGATGCCCACCAGCTTGAAGGTGGGGACCAGAATACTGGCGACAAACACCACCGCGGCGATCGGAAGCATGCCGTGCTGCACCAACTGGATGACACCCGACATAATGGTGCTGGGGTCACCCTGGCCCAGGGAACTGACGGTCATGATCGGCAGGAGGTTGGCCGGGATATAGAGAATGGCAGCGGTAAGCAGCAACGCCCAGGTCCGCAGGATGCTGTTGGGGCGACGGGGGTGAACCATGGCTCCACAGCGAGTGCAGGTCTGTCCGTCGCTGTCAGCTTCTCGCCGATTCAACTCATGGCATTCGGTACAAATCAGAATATCTGCATCAATCGCCCGCATGTACGTCCTCTCCCGATAACGCCTGCCAGATCTGGTGAGGCGACATCACCACTTCCAGCCAGACTTGCACCAGCAACAGACTGACAAAACACACCAGCCCGAGGCCTACAGTGATGGACGCCATATCGGCCAGCTTGACGATGGCCACCAGCACCCCCATCAGATAGACCTCGAGCATGCCCCAGTCACGCAGATGGTGATAAATGCGGTACAGCAGCAGACCGTAGCTGCGACCTATGTCCCAGCGGATGCTCAGCAGGACCAGCAACTGGCAAACCAGCTTGAGCAGCGGGATCCCCATGCTGCACAGGAACACCACCAGCGCCACGCCTTCCATTCCGGTATCGAACAGGCCTTGCACGCCACTCCAGACCGTATCTTCGGAAGACTGTCCCAGTAGATTGAGCTGCATGATGGGAAGAAAGTTCGCCGGTACAAACAACAACAAGGCAGCAATCACCAACGCCAGGCTGCGTTCGACAACATTATGCCGATGCGCGTACAACTCGTAGCCGCAGCGCGGGCACTGGGCTTTCTCACCGTGGGCGAGCCTGGGCTTGCGCATCAGCAAGTCGCACTCATGGCAGGCAACCAGGTCGTCCAGTGGTAATTCTGACAACCCGGGGGCGTCAACCGGATCTGGCATAGAGGGCTCTGGAGGTGGAGAAAGTAGCGGCTATTCTAGTGTTCCAATTCGAAAATAACTGTGCAAATTTGTTTGCGAATAAGAGCAAATTTTCTTTGGACAAAAACAAAACCCCAACTGCTTTCGCAATTGGGGTTTCGGAATTTAATCTTGACGATGACCTACTCTCACATGGGGAAACCCCACACTACCATCGGCGATGCATCGTTTCACTTCTGAGTTCGGGATGGGATCAGGTGGTTCCAACGCTCTATGGTCGTCAAGAAATTCGGGTACTGAGCCGTCTTTCGACGTATCAGCAAATTGGGTATGTAATAGCTTTGTGTGTTTGCAAACTTTCGGTTCGTTTCGTCTTCACACACCGCAATTCGCTTCTAAGCAAATTGCTTGGGTGTTATATGGTCAAGCCTCACGGGCAATTAGTATTGGTTAGCTCAACGCCTCACAGCGCTTACACACCCAACCTATCAACGTCGTAGTCTTCGACGGCCCTTTAGGGGATTCAAGATCCCAGTGAGATCTCATCTTGAGGCAAGTTTCCCGCTTAGATGCTTTCAGCGGTTATCTTTTCCGAACATAGCTACCCGGCAATGCCACTGGCGTGACAACCGGAACACCAGAGGTTCGTCCACTCCGGTCCTCTCGTACTAGGAGCAGCCCCTCTCAAATCTCAAACGTCCACGGCAGATAGGGACCGAACTGTCTCACGACGTTCTAAACCCAGCTCGCGTACCACTTTAAATGGCGAACAGCCATACCCTTGGGACCGGCTTCAGCCCCAGGATGTGATGAGCCGACATCGAGGTGCCAAACACCGCCGTCGATATGAACTCTTGGGCGGTATCAGCCTGTTATCCCCGGAGTACCTTTTATCCGTTGAGCGATGGCCCTTCCATACAGAACCACCGGATCACTAAGACCTACTTTCGTACCTGCTCGACGTGTCTGTCTCGCAGTCAAGCGCGCTTTTGCCTTTATACTCTACGACCGATTTCCGACCGGTCTGAGCGCACCTTCGTACTCCTCCGTTACTCTTTAGGAGGAGACCGCCCCAGTCAAACTACCCACCATACACTGTCCTCGATCCGGATAACGGACCTGAGTTAGAACCTCAAAGTTGCCAGGGTGGTATTTCAAGGATGGCTCCACGCAGACTGGCGTCCACGCTTCAAAGCCTCCCACCTATCCTACACAAGCAAATTCAAAGTCCAGTGCAAAGCTATAGTAAAGGTTCACGGGGTCTTTCCGTCTAGCCGCGGATACACTGCATCTTCACAGCGATTTCAATTTCACTGAGTCTCGGGTGGAGACAGCGCCGCCATCGTTACGCCATTCGTGCAGGTCGGAACTTACCCGACAAGGAATTTCGCTACCTTAGGACCGTTATAGTTACGGCCGCCGTTTACCGGGGCTTCGATCAAGAGCTTCGCGTTAGCTAACCCCATCAATTAACCTTCCGGCACCGGGCAGGCGTCACACCCTATACGTCCACTTTCGTGTTTGCAGAGTGCTGTGTTTTTAATAAACAGTCGCAGCGGCCTGGTATCTTCGACCGGCATGAGCTTACGGAGCAAGTCCTTCACCCTCACCGGCGCACCTTCTCCCGAAGTTACGGTGCCATTTTGCCTAGTTCCTTCACCCGAGTTCTCTCAAGCGCCTTGGTATTCTCTACCCAACCACCTGTGTCGGTTTGGGGTACGGTTCCTAGTTATCTGAAGCTTAGAAGCTTTTCTTGGAAGCATGGCATCAACCACTTCGTCACCTAAAAGGTAACTCGTCATCAGCTCTCGGCCTTAGAATCCCGGATTTACCTAAGATTCCAGCCTACCACCTTAAACTTGGACAACCAACGCCAAGCTGGCCTAGCCTTCTCCGTCCCTCCATCGCAATAACTAGAAGTACAGGAATATTAACCTGTTTTCCATCGACTACGCTTTTCAGCCTCGCCTTAGGGACCGACTAACCCTGCGTCGATTAACGTTGCGCAGGAAACCTTGGTCTTTCGGCGTGGGTGTTTTTCACACCCATTGTCGTTACTCATGTCAGCATTCGCACTTCTGATACCTCCAGCAAGCTTCTCAACTCACCTTCACAGGCTTACAGAACGCTCCTCTACCGCATCACTTACGTGATACCCGTAGCTTCGGTGTATGGTTTGAGCCCCGTTACATCTTCCGCGCAGGCCGACTCGACTAGTGAGCTATTACGCTTTCTTTAAAGGGTGGCTGCTTCTAAGCCAACCTCCTAGCTGTCTAAGCCTTCCCACATCGTTTCCCACTTAACCATAACTTTGGGACCTTAGCTGACGGTCTGGGTTGTTTCCCTTTTCACGACGGACGTTAGCACCCGCCGTGTGTCTCCCATGCTCGGCACTTGTAGGTATTCGGAGTTTGCATCGGTTTGGTAAGTCGGGATGACCCCCTAGCCGAAACAGTGCTCTACCCCCTACAGTGATACATGAGGCGCTACCTAAATAGCTTTCGAGGAGAACCAGCTATCTCCGAGCTTGATTAGCCTTTCACTCCGATCCACAGGTCATCCGCTAACTTTTCAACGGTAGTCGGTTCGGTCCTCCAGTCAGTGTTACCTAACCTTCAACCTGCCCATGGATAGATCGCCCGGTTTCGGGTCTATTCCCAGCGACTAGACGCCCTATTAAGACTCGCTTTCGCTACGCCTCCCCTATTCGGTTAAGCTCGCCACTGAAAATAAGTCGCTGACCCATTATACAAAAGGTACGCAGTCACAGAACAAAGTCTGCTCCCACTGCTTGTACGCATACGGTTTCAGGATCTATTTCACTCCCCTCTCCGGGGTTCTTTTCGCCTTTCCCTCACGGTACTAGTTCACTATCGGTCAGTCAGTAGTATTTAGCCTTGGAGGATGGTCCCCCCATATTCAGACAAGGTTTCTCGTGCCCCGTCCTACTCGATTTCATGACTAAGAGATTTTCGCGTACAGGGCTATCACCCACTATGGCCGCACTTTCCAGAGCGTTCCGCTAATCTCAAAGCCACTTAAGGGCTAGTCCCCGTTCGCTCGCCACTACTAAGGGAATCTCGGTTGATTTCTTTTCCTCAGGGTACTTAGATGTTTCAGTTCCCCTGGTTCGCCTCTTGCACCTATGTATTCAGTACAAGATAACCATCTTATGATGGCTGGGTTCCCCCATTCAGACATCTCCGGATCAAAGTCTGTTTGCCGACTCCCCGAAGCTTTTCGCAGGCTACCACGTCTTTCATCGCCTCTGACTGCCAAGGCATCCACCGTATGCGCTTCTTCACTTGACCATATAACCCCAAGCAATCTGGTTATACTATGAAGACGACATTCGCCGAAAATTTGCATTCTTAATTAAAAGAGAACTCACAAATTTTACCTTAGCCTGATCCGTTACCAGTGAAAGTAACGTTCAGTCTATCTTTCTATCACATACCCAAATTTTTAAAGAACGATCTAATCAAAAGACTAGAAATCAACATTCAAAATGAATGCTCATTTCTAAGCTTTCAGAAGCAGTTTATGGTGGAGCCAAGCGGGATCGAACCGCTGACCTCCTGCGTGCAAGGCAGGCGCTCTCCCAGCTGAGCTATGGCCCCATAACAAAATTGGTGGGTCTGGGCAGATTCGAACTGCCGACCTCACCCTTATCAGGGGTGCGCTCTAACCAACTGAGCTACAGACCCAATTTCGAGCTTGTAACTGTTAGCTTGGAGCTATCAGCTTGGAGCTTAAAGCTGCTTCTATCGTCTTCTTCAATGAATCAAGCAATTCGTGTGGGAACTTATGGAGCAGCTGATGTCGTCGATTAAGGAGGTGATCCAGCCGCAGGTTCCCCTACGGCTACCTTGTTACGACTTCACCCCAGTCATGAATCACACCGTGGTAACCGTCCTCCCGAAGGTTAGACTAGCTACTTCTGGTGCAACCCACTCCCATGGTGTGACGGGCGGTGTGTACAAGGCCCGGGAACGTATTCACCGCGACATTCTGATTCGCGATTACTAGCGATTCCGACTTCACGCAGTCGAGTTGCAGACTGCGATCCGGACTACGATCGGTTTTATGGGATTAGCTCCACCTCGCGGCTTGGCAACCCTTTGTACCGACCATTGTAGCACGTGTGTAGCCCAGGCCGTAAGGGCCATGATGACTTGACGTCATCCCCACCTTCCTCCGGTTTGTCACCGGCAGTCTCCTTAGAGTGCCCACCATAACGTGCTGGTAACTAAGGACAAGGGTTGCGCTCGTTACGGGACTTAACCCAACATCTCACGACACGAGCTGACGACAGCCATGCAGCACCTGTCTCAATGTTCCCGAAGGCACCAATCTATCTCTAGAAAGTTCATTGGATGTCAAGGCCTGGTAAGGTTCTTCGCGTTGCTTCGAATTAAACCACATGCTCCACCGCTTGTGCGGGCCCCCGTCAATTCATTTGAGTTTTAACCTTGCGGCCGTACTCCCCAGGCGGTCAACTTAATGCGTTAGCTGCGCCACTAAGAGCTCAAGGCTCCCAACGGCTAGTTGACATCGTTTACGGCGTGGACTACCAGGGTATCTAATCCTGTTTGCTCCCCACGCTTTCGCACCTCAGTGTCAGTATCAGTCCAGGTGGTCGCCTTCGCCACTGGTGTTCCTTCCTATATCTACGCATTTCACCGCTACACAGGAAATTCCACCACCCTCTACCATACTCTAGCTTGCCAGTTTTGGATGCAGTTCCCAGGTTGAGCCCGGGGCTTTCACATCCAACTTAACAAACCACCTACGCGCGCTTTACGCCCAGTAATTCCGATTAACGCTTGCACCCTCTGTATTACCGCGGCTGCTGGCACAGAGTTAGCCGGTGCTTATTCTGTCGGTAACGTCAAAACAATCACGTATTAGGTAACTGCCCTTCCTCCCAACTTAAAGTGCTTTACAATCCGAAGACCTTCTTCACACACGCGGCATGGCTGGATCAGGCTTTCGCCCATTGTCCAATATTCCCCACTGCTGCCTCCCGTAGGAGTCTGGACCGTGTCTCAGTTCCAGTGTGACTGATCATCCTCTCAGACCAGTTACGGATCGTAGCCTTGGTGAGCCATTACCTCACCAACTAGCTAATCCGACCTAGGCTCATCTAATAGCGTGAGGTCCGAAGATCCCCCACTTTCTCCCGTAGGACGTATGCGGTATTAGCGCCCGTTTCCGGACGTTATCCCCCACTACTAGGCAGATTCCTAGGCATTACTCACCCGTCCGCCGCTCGCCACCAGGTACAAGTACCCGTGCTGCCGCTCGACTTGCATGTGTTAGGCCTGCCGCCAGCGTTCAATCTGAGCCATGATCAAACTCTTCAGTTCAAACATCTTTGGGTTTTGAGAAAACCCTAAACTTGGCTCAGCAATCGTTGGTTACATCTTTGATTTCTCGCGGAGTAACTTGTGATGCTGATAATCTTTTTGACTATCAGTCTGACTCCACAAGCACCCACACGAATTGCTTGATTCAGTTGTTAAAGAGCGGTTGGTTAAGATCTTTCGTCTCAACCGAGGCGCGCATTCTACAGCAGCCTCATTTGCTGTCAAGTGATTTTTTAAGAAGTTTTCAAAGTTTCGCTTGGAAATCCTTAACAACTTCAACCACTTGCGCTTCCGATCTCTCGTTAGCGGGAGGCGAATTCTACAGCGTTACACGCTGCTGTCAACACCTCTTTTTCACCGCTTTCGACCGAGAGGATCGAATCGTTAATAGGGCGAAAACACACTGCCTTATTAACTGCTTCTGGCTTCGATGAACTGAAGCGTAACCGCTGTCGAAAACTGCATAACTCGTTGAGTTTCAAGGAGTTTTCCGTTTCGACTGCGCCGGAAGTGGGGCGAATTATAGACCTGTAGAATCTGCCGTCAACCCTTAATTACGCTTTTGTTGCAGAAGATGCTTTTCGCGCAATTAAACGGGGAATTCGACGCATCACCGGAGGCACACGCAGCAGCAGTAACATCCCACCTATAAAGGCATAGACCGCCCACTCCTTCAGATCTGCGCGGACGATCCACAGCATATGCAGCAATCCCAATCCCAGGACGACATAGACCAAACGATGCAGCTTCTTCCATCGCGCCCCCAGGTGACGCTGGCTATAGCGATTGGATGTCAGCGCCAGGACCAATAACAAGAGGAAGCCCAGACTGCCAACAAGGATGTAAGGCCGCTTGCGCAACTCCACACCCAGCTGTGACCAGTCCAACCCCAGAATGAACACCCCGTAGGCACTCAGGTGCAGCACCACATAAGCGAAGCACCACAAGCCCAATTGCCGACGCAGTGCAATCCAGACCGGCCACCCCGTAAGCTTCTGCAATGGCGTCATGCCCAAAGTGATCAGGAGCAACACCAACGCCCCCAATCCCAAGCGATCAACCATCACCTTGCCTGGGTCTGGCCCCAGGGCCTGTGCCCAAGCTTCATACAGCCAATACAGCGGCAAGGCAGCTGCGGCAAGAAAGACGCCTACACGCCAAAACGGATAACGCATCAGTAGTTCTTCCGCAAATCCATGCCGCTATATAAAGCAGCGACTTCATCGGAGTAGCCATTGAACATCTGCGTTTCCCGCACATTGGGACTGAACAGACCGCTCGGCAGCCGCCGCTCACGTGCCTGGGTCCAGCGTGGATGATCGACAGTAGGGTTCACATTTGCGTAAAAACCATACTCGTTGGCCGCAATGCTCTGCCAGGTCGTTTTTGGCTGCTCGCTAACCAGGCTGATACGGACAATGGACTTCACGCTTTTGAAACCGTACTTCCAAGGCACGACCAAACGCAGCGGCGCACCATTTTGATTGGGCAACTCACGCCCATACATACCCACCGCCATGATCGCCAAGGGGTTCATCGCCTCATCAAGACGCAACCCTTCCACATAGGGCCAGTCGATCAAGGCAAAACCCGAGCGCTGGCCTGGCATGCTCTTGGGATCCTGCAAGGTTTCAAAACGAATGTACTTGGCCTTTGACGTCGGCTCCACCTGCTTGAGCAATGCAGAAATCGGAAAGCCAATCCATGGAATCACCATCGACCAAGCCTCCACACAGCGCAATCGATAGATACGCTCCTCCAACTGGTAAGGCTTCATGAAGTCTTCCAGGGCGTAACGGCCCGGCTTCCCCACTTCACCATCCACCACCACACTCCAGGGCTCGGTTTTCAGCGCCCCCGCATTGGCAGCGGGATCACCTTTGTCGGTTCCGAACTCATAGAAGTTGTTGTAATGGGTGGCGTCCTTGAAAGGAGTGATCGCCTCTCCCTGAACGGTAACGGCCTGCCAACGGGTACTCGGCAACTTGTCAGCAAACCACGCAGGTGCCCTGCCCGGCTCGACCTCCGCGTATTGACCAGCAACATCTGCACTGGCCCAACGAGGCAAGCCCGACAGCGCGACACCTGCCGCTGTTGCGCCTAGAAGCTGGCGACGAGAGATATAGAGGGATTCTGGCGTGACATCCGACTCTTTCGAATCCGATGCCTTGGGGAATTTGAACAGCATGGCAACTCCGCAGTATTGGAGGACAGATGCACCAATAGACTGCGGAGTATGGGGGAAATTACATCACTCGACGCTTTTGCGGCGACGAAGGTGCAACAGGTACTGAATCGGGCCGGAAGCTGCGTACGCAAGGAACACCAACAGCAGGATACGCGGCGGATCGCTGAACACCACGGCGAACACCAGCACCACCGCCAGGATCGCCACAAAAGGCACGCGACCTTTCAGGTCCAGGTCCTTGAAGCTGTTGTACTTGATGTTGCTGACCATCAGCATGCCGGCAGCCGCCACCATCAAGGCCACCAGGAAGGACATCTTCGAGCCCTGGATCCCGTAATCGCTGAAGGCCCAGACGATACCCGCCACCACACCTGCAGCCGCGGGACTGGCCAGGCCGATGAAGTAGCGCTTGTCCGCCGTACCGACCTGGGTATTGAAACGCGCCAGACGCAGGGCGGCACCTGCCACATAGATGAAGGCGACCATCCAGCCCACCTTGCCCATGTCTCCCAGCGCCCAGCCGAAGGCCAGCAACGCCGGCGCTACGCCGAAGGCAACCATATCCGACAGCGAGTCGTACTCGGCGCCGAATGCACTTTGAGTGTTGGTCATCCGGGCTACGCGCCCGTCCAACCCGTCGAGCACCATGGCGACAAAAATGGCAATGGCCGCAAAGGCGAAGTACTTGCTCGCCCCCGCCGCATCTCCGGCGCTCATCGCACTCTGGGCGCTCATGGAACTGATGATGGAATAGAAGCCTGCGAACAGGTTCGCAGTGGTGAACAGATTCGGCAGAAGATAGATACCACGATGCCGGACTTTACGGCCTTCAGCGTCATGCCCTTCTTCGACATGCTCATCGATCGGTAGCAGGCTTTCGGCGTCAGAGGCCTGGTTTGGCTCTTCGGGACGTTCGCTCATGGACAATACCTTGCAACGGTGTGAAAAGTTTCGACAGATACCCAGGACCGCGATTCGGCCACAAAGGATCCAGCTTTATACCAGAACCTATCCGTCCAAACGAAAAAACGCGGCCTAGGCCGCGTTTTCCCTGACAAGACTCGAACTTAGTTCTTGGCTTTGTCGACGATCTTGTTGGCACCGATCCACGGCATCATCGAACGCAGTTGCTCGCCGATGATTTCGATACCGTGAGCGGCGTTGTTACGACGCTTGGCGGTCATCGATGGGTAGCCGGTAGCACCTTCGCTGATGAACATCTTGGCGTATTCGCCGTCCTGGATGCGCTTCAGAGCGTTGCGCATGGCCTGACGGGATTCGGCGTTGATGACTTCAGGGCCGGTCACGTACTCGCCGTACTCGGCGTTGTTGGAGATCGAGTAGTTCATGTTGGCGATACCGCCTTCGTACATGAGGTCAACGATCAGCTTCAGTTCGTGCAGGCACTCGAAGTAGGCCATTTCTGGCGCGTAGCCCGCTTCAACCAGGGTCTCAAAACCGGCCTTGACCAGCTCAACGGTACCGCCGCACAGAACAGCCTGCTCGCCGAACAGGTCGGTTTCAGTCTCGTCCTTGAAGGTGGTTTCGATGATGCCGGTACGGCCGCCGCCGACGCCTGCGGCGTAGGACAGGGCAACGTTCTTGGCGTTGCCGGAAGCGTCCTGGTAGATCGCGATCAGGTCAGGGATACCGCCGCCCTTGACGAACTCGGAGCGCACGGTATGGCCCGGGGCCTTCGGCGCGATCATGATCACGTCGAGGTCGGCACGTGGCACAACCTGGTTGTAGTGGATCGCGAAGCCGTGGGAGAAGGCCAGGGTGGCGCCCTTCTTGATGTTCGGCTCGATTTCATTCTTGTACAGCTGGGACTGGAACTCGTCCGGGGTCAGGATCATGACCAGGTCGGCGCCGGCAACGGCTGCGGCAACGTCGGTCACTTTCAGGCCGTGGGCTTCAGCCTTGGCAACGGTAGCCGAGCCCTTACGCAGGCCGACAGTTACGTCGACGCCAGAGTCTTTCAGGTTGCAGGCTTGAGCGTGGCCCTGGGAACCGTAGCCGATGATGGCAACTTTCTTGCCTTGGATGATCGACAGGTCGCAGTCTTTATCGTAGAAAACTTTCATGAATTTCCCCTATATCAGGCCGTTCCGGCCATTGGCTAATTTGAGTTAGATGCTCAGTACTTTGTCGCCACGGGCAATCCCGGTGACACCACTGCGTACGGTTTCCAGAATCGATGCGGTGCCGATCGATTGAATGAAGCTGTCGAGCTTGTCGCTGGTACCGGTCAGTTGCACGGTATACACGCTGGCGCTGACATCAACGATCTGCCCACGGTAAATATCGGTGGTGCGCTTGACCTCGGCACGCTGGGCGCCGGTGGCCTTGATCTTGACCAACATCAGCTCGCGCTCGATGTGAGCACTTTCCGACAGGTCCACCAATTTCACCACTTCGACCAGCTTGTTCAGGTTCTTGGTGATCTGCTCGATGATCTCGTCGTGACCGACAGTGGTGAGGGTCAGACGCGACAGGGTCGGATCTTCGGTCGGCGCCACAGTCAGGCTTTCGATGTTGTAGTTACGTTGCGAGAACAGGCCTACAACACGGGACAAGGCGCCCGGTTCGTTTTCCAGAAGCAGGGAGATAATGTGCCGCATGTTAAGTACGCTCCGTCTTGCTCAGCCACATATCGCGCATGGAGCCGTCTTTGATCTGCATCGGATAGACGTGCTCGCTGGTGTCGACCTGGATATCGAGGAACACCAGGCGATCCTTCATCGCGAACGCTTCTTCCATCTTCGGCTTCAGATCCTTCAGATCCGTGATACGCATGCCCACATGACCATAGGCCTCGACCAGCTTGACGAAGTCAGGCAGCGATTCCATGTAGGAATGCGAGTGGCGGCTGCCATAGCTCATGTCCTGCCATTGGCGCACCATGCCCAGCACACCGTTGTTCAGGTTGATGATCTTGACCGGCAGATCGTACTGCAGGCAGGTGGACAGCTCCTGGATGTTCATCTGGATACTGCCTTCGCCGGTAACGCAGGCGACATCACTCTCCGGGAAGCTCAACTTGACGCCCATGGCTGCCGGGAAGCCAAAGCCCATGGTCCCCAGGCCGCCGGAGTTGATCCAGCGATTGGGCTTGTTGAACTTGTAGTACTGCGCCGCGAACATCTGATGCTGCCCCACGTCGGAGGTGACATAGGCATCGCCCCTGGTCACTTCGCACAGGGTCTCGATCACGGTCTGTGGCTTGATGATGCTGCCGTCGCCCTTGTCGTACGGGAACAGGCCGCGATCACCGCGCCACTCGTCGATCTGCTTCCACCAGCTGGCGACCGTGTCCTTGTTCGGGGTTTCGCCGATCTCCTTGAGGGCCGCAACCATTTCGGTCAGCACGCTCTCCACCGGACCCACGATCGGCACGTCGGCCTTGATGGTCTTGGAGATGGAGGCCGGGTCGATGTCGACATGGATGATCTTGGCGTTCGGGCAGAACTTCGGTGCACCGTTGATCACCCGGTCATCGAAGCGCGCACCCACGGCCAGGATCACATCGGCATGGTGCATGGTCAGGTTGGCGGTGTAACTGCCGTGCATACCCAGCATGCCGACGAACTGGCGATCGGTGCCCGGGTAGGCGCCCAGGCCCATCAGGGTGTTGGTCACTGGCAGATTGAGCATCTTGGCCAGTTCGGTCAGCGGTGCGGAGCCGCCACCGAGGATCACGCCGCCGCCTGCATAAAGCACAGGACGCTTGGCCGCCAGGAGCATTTCTGCTGCCTTGCGAATTTGCCCGGAGTGACCGCGAACAGCTGGGCTGTAGGAGCGCAGCTTGGCTTTCTTGGGAAAAACGTATTCGAACTTTTCAGCCGGGTTGGTCATGTCCTTGGGAATATCGACCACGACAGGGCCAGGACGACCGGATTGCGCCAGGTAGAACGCCTTCTTCATGACTTCCGGGATTTCCGAAGCGTGCTTGATCATGAAGCTGTGCTTCACGATCGGCCGGGAGATACCGATCATGTCGGTTTCCTGGAACGCATCGGTGCCGACCATGGTGCTGGGCACCTGACCGGAAATGATCACCATTGGAATCGAATCCATATAGGCGGTGGCAATGCCGGTAATGGCATTGGTCGCGCCCGGGCCGGAAGTCACCAGTACCACACCGGCTTTACCGGTGGCACGGGCGTAGCCGTCAGCCATATGGGTTGCCGCTTGTTCGTGGCGAACCAGGATGTGGGTCACTTCCGGCTCTTTGAACAGGGCATCGTAAACATGCAGGAGAGCACCACCCGGGTACCCGTAGATATACTTGACGCCTTCGTCACGCAAAAAGCGGACGAGCATGTCACCGCCAGATAAAAGCTCCACGTTGTTCACCTCTAAAACGCCAGAATACCGCCCTCAAAAGGGAGCGGGTCTTAATAGGTTTACTTCTCAGCAGAGCATGAGCGACGGTGGTCGCCGACTACGTCAGCACTGACTGAGCAAGTATTGGGAGCCCCCCAAAGTGTTGCGGGGTTTTCCCACCCAGCGCGAGGTAACGCGTTGCGGGTGTAGCACTTCGGCGCGGATGTGCGCCTCATGATCTGCTGAGTGGGTCTGCTTCTGGCAGTCCCTCTACAGCGGACTTTGGATTCTTCTGTTTCGTCCTCTTCAAGTCAAGCCGTCTATGTAGTTAATTCGAACTAAGCGCATGAGAACGCAAGAAAAAACCCAAAAACGACAGCTGCCTGCGCTTCAATTGCGCATTCCTCGACAAGCAACTCAGAAATGCGAACCCCGACTTTAGTCATCGACCTATTGATCAACTCTAATGCTCCATGGCAAAGGCAGCCGCAAGCCAGCCCCCGACGCGACAGAACGCTCGGAACTCATCAAAGAGGGTTTGACTGAAAGAATGCGCAATCCGCGGGAAAGAGCGACCGTGATCGCTCATGAGTGATCAGCACGGGACAATGCAGAACGACTGCCAGGGGCACCTGGCAGTCCTGGATCAGCGGGTGGTGACGATCAACTGATCAAACTCTTTGAGCAAGACCCGAAGTTGACGATCACGCCCTTGCATCGAACGAGCGGAGAACACCATCTCGGCCATTTCCTGGATCCCGGACGCGTTGGGCAGGGGTAGATTCTGCTCCAGGATCATTTTCATCCGTGGCAGGAAGATCCATTGCAGCCACTGTTCGAATTCCAGGGTATCCACGGCGAAAGGCTCGGTGCTGGCAAGGGCCTCGGTGCTGGGTGCAGCCTCATCCCACAGCTCTTGAGCCCTCATCTCGCGCTCGATCAGCAACAGTTGTTCGGCGATCCGGGGCAAGCGCTCATCCATCACAGCGAGACCCGGGCTTTCTGCCGAGCCTGGGCAGCACCGGCAGCGTCACCCTGCTTCTCACGTGCCTGGGCAATCAATTCCCACAGGCTCGCCTGAAGGTCGGGACGACCATTGGCGAAACTCAGGCCACGACGAGCAAACTGCTCGGCTTGCGGTGCGTCGCCCTGCGCCATGCGCACCTGGGCCAGACGATAGAGCACCTGCGGCTCACGGGGCGCCACTCGCTGCGCACGCTCGAGACTGGAGGAGGCACCGTTCAGGTCGCCACCGGACTGCTGCTGCTGAGCGGTCGTCAACAATGCCAGCACCGGGCCGTCCAACTGCTCATCGGCAGACAAGCCACCGGCGCGCGCCGAAGGAATTCCACTCGGTGTCGAAGGCATGTTGTAAGTGCCCTGACTGATTGGCGCCGACTGATAGTTCGCGCCATCCACCGGGCCCGGAGTGATCGGCCCCGGCGTAATGGGGGTGCTGCTGATCGGCGCCGAGGCGGTTGCACCACCACCCGGGACCATGACCACGACCCCGGAGTCTTCTGGAATAGCCTGAGCCTGGGCTTGTGCCGGGCGCTTGATGGTCGTCTGGCGGAAGCCTCCGGAAGCGGAGATCCGCTCACTGTTGGACACGGCGGTGCCGGAGTCCACGACGGGAATGGAGCCGCGCTGCACACTGGCGCAACCGTTGAGCAATGCCAGAGCTGTAATAGCTGGAACCCACCACTTGTTCACGTCAAACCCTCATCGCTTAGTTCATCCAGCCCTTGACCCAATCCATCACCGATTCGCCATCTGCAGGGGTTCCCCCTCCACAAGACGCGCCAGGAGGCGGTTCGCTGCCGCGAATATACGGCATCTGCACCGCCCCCGGACAGTTGGCATCGGAGCCTTGCCCGGTGCGCGAATCGATCCACGCCTGAACCACGTTATCCGGCTGCGGCATATCCAGCGGCAACGGGTCGGCCTTGCGCATGAAACTGGTCCACACCTGCAGGGCACCGGTGGCACCGGTGAACGGAGTCTTGCCATTGTCGTCGCGGCCCAACCACACCACCGCCAACAGATCCTGGCTGAAGCCGGCGAACCAGCTGTCACGGGAATCGTTACTGGTTCCGGTCTTGCCCGCCAGCGCCAGGGTTTTGGGCAGCACGTTGTACACCGAACTACCGGTGCCTTCGCGCATCACCCGCTGCATCGCACTCTGGATCAGGTAGATCGAGCCGGCATCGAAACGCTGCTGGATCTGGAATGGGTAGCGCTTGAGCGGCTCGCCCTCGGCGGTCAGCACACTGCGAATCCCACGCATCGGCGTATTGAAGCCGCCATTGGCCAGGGTCTGGTACATGGTTGCCACTTCTATCGGGCTCATGCCCCCCGCCCCCAGCAACATCGAGGGAAAGGCCGGGAACTCCCGGGTCACGCCCAAGCGCCCAAGGGTCTTCAAGACATTGGGTACCCCTACTTCCAGACCCAGTCGGGCAGTGGAGAGGTTGTAGGAATGGGCCAGCCCCTGATACAGGAAAACCGTGCCATGGGAACGCCGATCGTAGTTCTGCGGCTTCCACACTTGGCCATCGGCCCCCTTGACCGAGAAGGCTTCATCGGACAGCCAACTGGTCAAGGTGTACTGGCTAGGCTTTTCCAGGGCGGTCAGGTAGACCGCCGGCTTGATCAGCGAGCCGATCGGGCGCACTGCGTCCAGTGCCCGGTTGAAGCCGGCAAAGCTGGCCTGGCGACTGCCAATCATGGCCTGGACTTCACCGGTTTCCGGGTTGGTCACCACCATCGCCGCCTCGACGTCTTCCGAACCCTTGCGCCCTGCCAGGCGCTTGAAGGTGTCGTTGACCGAGGCCTCCGCCTTCATCTGCAGGATCGGGTCGAAACTGGTGAAGATACGCAGGCCTTCTTCGGTCAAGTCCTCGTCGCGGTAGTCTTCACGCAACTGGCGCTTCACCAGATCAAGGAAACCGGGGAACGAGCTGTCGGCCAGGCTGCCGCGCTTGGTGACGCCCAGGGGCATCTTCTTCGCTGCTTCGACCTGCTCGGCCGTGGCCACGCCCTGCTGTTCAAGCAGATCAAGCACCAGGTTGCGCCGCTCCATCGCACGTTCCGGATAACGCCGCGGGTTGTAATAGGAAGGTCCCTTGACCATGCCCACCAGCAACGCCACCTGATGCAACTTGAGCTCGGACAGCGGCTGGCTGAAGAAGAACTGACTGGCCAGCCCAAAACCGTGCACCGCACGCTGACCGTCCTGGCCGACGAATACCTCATTGAGGTAGGCCTCGAGAATCTCGCGCTTGTCGTAATGCAGTTCCAGCAGCAGCGCCATCATCGCTTCATTGAGCTTGCGCGACAGGCTGCGCTCGTTGGTCAGGAAGAAGTTCTTCACCAACTGCTGGGTCAGCGTACTGCCGCCCTGGCGCATCTGGCCCGACGAGGTGTTGACCCAGATCGCCCGGGCAATCGACTTCGGCGATACCCCATGGTGCGAATAAAAGTCACGGTCTTCCACCGCCACCAGGGTTTCCAGCAGATACGGCGGGACCTGGTCGATTTTGATCAGGATCCGGTCTTCAAGGTTCTTCGGGTACAGGCCGCCGATCAACAGCGGCTCCAGGCGTACCACAGCCAGCTTGGCGCCCTTGCTGCCGGAAAGCTCCGCCACATAGTCGCCGGAGAAGCGCACGCGTACCGGCTGTGCCTGCTCCAGCCCTTCATAGAACTGGAAGCCACGGGTATTCAAGTCAACGGTATTGCCGCTCACCGCCGCGGCGCCTGGGCCGTTGGCGATACTTTCGCGACGATAGCCCAGGGCATCGAGTTCCGTCAGGAAGTCGTCCTTGCTGAGCTTTTGTCCGACGAACAGCTCAAGCGGGCGCGCATAGACCTTGGCTGGAATGGTCCAGCGCTTGCCGGAGAACTTTTCCTGGACCACGGCATCGAGGTAAACCGCAAAGCCGGCGAGCACCACCAGACCGACCAGACTGAGCTTGAGCGCCCAGCCCAGCCAGGGGCGCAGGCCACCAGACGGAGTTTTTTTAGCGGAACGGGGGGATCGGGTACGAGTCATGGCGGCGGATTATACGCACTTTATTCATCCTCAACATGTGCCGGCCGAGGTTTGCCTTAGCGCCTGCAGCGGCCATAATGACGCCCTCGATTTTCCCGACTCTGAAGGATCGCCCGTGAGCCAGTCCCTGATCGCCGCCCTGCAAAACCCCGCTTTGTACCCGCATCCCGTAGATGGGTTCCAGGTCATCGAAACCCACATTTCCTGGGTACTGCTCACCGGTCCCTTTGCCTATAAAGTGAAGAAGCCGGTCAACTTCGGTTTCCTTGACTTCACCAGCCTGGATGCTCGCGAACACTTCTGCTCTGAAGAACTGCGCCTGAACCAGCGTCTGACCGATGACCTGTACCTGGAAGTGCTGCCCATCACCGGCAGCAGCGAGGCCCCAGAACTGTGCGGCAGCGGCGCGGCCATCGAATACGTCCTGAAAATGCGCCAGTTTCCCCAGAGCCAGTTGCTCAGCACCCTGCAAGCCAACAGCGAACTGACCACTGCCCACATCGACGAGATGGCCCAGCAGATCGCCCAGTTCCACCTCAGCGCCCCCAAGGTGCCGGCCGACCACGAGGCAGGGACCCCAGAAAGCGTGATGGCCCCGGTGCGTCAGAACTTCGAGCAGATTCGTCCATTCCTCAGCGACAAGGCCGACCTGCAGCAGCTCGAAGCCCTGGAAGCCTGGGCTGAAGCCAGTTACGAGCGCCTCAAGCCACTGCTGGCTCAACGCAAGAGCGAAGGCTTCATTCGCGAGTGCCACGGCGATATCCACCTGGGCAACGCCACCCTCATCAACGGCAAGGTGGTGATTTTCGACTGCATCGAATTCAACGAACCGTTCCGTTTCACCGATGTGTACGCCGATACCGGTTTCCTCGCCATGGACCTGGAAGACCGTGGCCTGAAAAGCCTGGCACGGCGTTTCATCAGCCAATACCTGGAGCTGACCGGCGACTACCAGGGCCTTGAGCTGCTCAACTTCTACAAAGCCTATCGCGCCCTGGTGCGCGCCAAGGTCAGCCTGTTCAGCATGCCTGCCGATGCCACTCCGGTACAGCGCGCCACCACCCTGCGCCAGTACCGCAACTACGCCAACCTGGCGGAAAGCTACAGCACCATTCCCTCGCGTTTCCTGGCCATCACCTCGGGTGTCTCGGCGGTCGGCAAGAGCAGCGTGGCCATGCGCCTGGTGGAAGCCTTGGGCGCCATCCGCCTGCGCTCGGACGTGGAGCGCAAGCGCCTGTTCGGCGAGCAGCAAGTACCCAATGACGTGCATGCCGGCATCTACAGCAGCGAGGCCAGCAATGCCACCTACACTCGCCTGCATGAAGTGGCCGAAATCATCCTGCGCGCCGGCTTCCCGGTGGTGATCGATGCCACCTACCTCAAACGCGCCCAACGAGATGCCGCGGCCAAGGTCGCTGAAGCCACCGGGACGCCGTGCCTGATCATCGACTGCAATGCACCTGAGGCGGTGATCGCCAGCTGGCTGGCGCAACGCCAGGCCGATCAAAACGATCCGTCCGATGCCACCCTGGAAGTGATCGCGACCCAGCAAGCCACTCGCGAAGCCTTGACCGACGAAGAACTGTTGCGCAGCAAACGCGTCGAAACCAACGAAAGCGGTAGCCTGGACGCCCTGGTCGCCAACATTCGCCAGCGTCTCCCCGGCCTGTAATCGACTATTTCAGCCGTGAAGCGGCAAAGACTTCACGGCTGAAAAATAGTGGCACTATACTGGCGTCATAAATCCAACACGGATGACGTCGCCATGAGCCAACCAAAACTTCTCGATACTCCGCTTTACGCCCTGCTGCATAAAGACGACATCGTCGGCTTCAACCGCGAACGTCCGAAGGATCAGCCCATCGACATGCGAAGCGGTGACTTCCGGGGCCTCGATCTGCGGGAACTGAACGCCGAAGGTGTCGACTTCACCGATGCTTATTTCCGCTCTGCCGATCTGCGCGGCCTGGATCTCAGACACTCCTCCATGGAAGGTGCCAGCCTGGCCCATGCACAGATTTCCGGTGCCTACTTCCCGGTAGAACTGAGTGCCGACGAGATTCTCATGTCAGTCAATTTCGGCACCCGCCTGCGTTACCGCACCCGCTAGGCCAGTTCGTCCTGCCCTGTCCGGTGCCCACTTCGCGCCGGACTGTGGATCCCCGCTCCCTCGCTTCCCCCCCTCCTCCCTCCTCTTTCAAGGCTTTCCGGGCCCCGATGTGCCCGCCTTAGAAGCATTTGCGTCCAAACCGACCAAAGAACAGCGCGTTTTCTACTGAGCGCTACACTCCTTTGAGGCTGCCCACTCACCATTCGGCCATCGCCAGGAGGCTTAATGAATGATGAACTGCAACACTTGAAGAACCTTGGCAAGACATCTGCACAATGGCTGCATGCAGTGGGCATCCACAGTGCTTCCGACTTGCGTCGCCTGGGCGCAGTGGATGCTTATCGGGCAGTGCGCACCCGCGGCTTTCGTGCCTCCAAGGTTCTCCTGTATGCCATCGAAGGCGCATTGATGGACATGCACTGGAACGATCTCCCTGCCGAACGCAAAGAGGCGCTGAACAAGCAGTTGGACGCCATTTCCACTCGTCATAAAAACTGACCGGCAGAACCTTATGTATCTATTGGGGGAGCAACCGGCCTACGCCGATGCCTTGATCAATCGGCTGCAGAGCCTTCCAGCCCAAATGCTGGAAGGCCTCTCGCCTGCTGGTCCGAAGCTGGATCTAGCCCCAGTGGCCGATCTCTCCGGCGCTTTGCCCGGGCACCAGTTGTTCCTGCTGGACAGTGGCGTGATCCAGGCCCGTGTCGAAGAGCGCCCCCTGTTTTATCTGCACGAGGGCGACCTGGTAGGGTTGCGGCGCGGCATCGAGCATCCGCAGTGGCAACTGGGATGCGACACCCCGCTACAGCTGATTCCCTACCTGAGGACCGAAGTGTTCCGGCATATCTATGCCGATGAACAACGCTCGGAGCTGCTGCTGCAATACCTGATTGGCCAGACGGCTTTGCTGTCCGATGCGGTCGCCCGTCTGAAGCCGCCGGAGCTGCGCAGCAGCAACGGCTTCAAACGGGTGGAAACCGGCGAGCTGCTGATTGCCCAAGGTGATGAGGCCGATCATGTGTTCGTGATTCTCGAAGGCCGGGCAGAGGCCTTCGTCGACGGGCACAAAGTGGGCGATGTACCCAAGGACGAGATTTTCGGCGCCATGGCCGTCTTTACCGGAGAAAAACGCAGTGCCAGCGTCATTGCCAGTGAACCCAGCACGGTCATGCTGATCCCCAAGGAGCAGTTTCTCAGTCTGACCCAGAGCAACCCGCGGATCGCCCACAGCCTGATTGAAAGCATGGCCCGGCGCATTGACCTGCTGAACAAGGAAGTGACCCGGCTCATGGCTCTGAACCAGCCGGACTGAGGTCGGTTTACGAGGATCCAAACAAGCGTTTGGCGAAATATGCAAAAAACTGAAAAAGCTTTGTTGACTTCGAAATGAGAATCGTTATGATTATCACAACTGGTCGCGAGATCAGTTGGATAACCTGGAAGACCAGTGGTTCGGACTCTCAGATTATCTCCTCATCAGGCTAATCACGGTTATTTGACCCGGCTCTTGCCGGGTCTTTTTTTGTCCGTAAAAAGGCATCGCGATCATCACCGCAATGCCGCGCAATAATCCTTGGCCGGCTGGGCCGGTGTGTACCAGACAAAGTCGGCGGACGAGGCCGCCACCGGAGTGCCCCGCTCCGCCAGGATCAACACCACGACTTCCTGCTTCTGGTCCAGATCCGCCACATGCAAGGGCACCCCGAGGTCCTTGCGCCCGTGGAAGGTTCCAGCAAACAACAGGGCCGGGGTCGGTGCCGCCAGCAGTCGCTCGGCCATCCGCCGATCACGCTGCTGCTGCACGGCAAGCATGGCCGGCACCTGGCTATCTGGCAGCAAGCCACAATGGGATTCACGGATCTGCGTCGACAAGGCCTCTGTCACCGCAGGAGCGCCGGCCCGCTCCCCCGAGAGCAATGGCGCGCGCCCGTAGACTTCTCGCACTTCCTGGCGATCCAGGTTGGCAGCCAGCAACGGGTAGGGCTGCCTTAGCGCATACCCCACCAACGGACCGTAAAGGCTCCACTGCCAGCCTGACTGCCAGGCCAGCAGGCCGGGCAGATCATCAGGCAGGCGAGCGCCCTCAAGAGAACGCTTCAGCGCATCGACTTTTGGCTGCTGATCGGGATTGAGCATTTCCAGTAGCAGGCTGCCCTGAGGTCGCGCCACGACCATTGAACGCAACAACCACAATTGCACGGCATGGTGGTCGGCATTGTCGTGCTGTTCGCCGACGATCACCCGCGGGATAACGGCCAGGCGGGCCACCAGTTCGTCCGGGGCAAGCACCTGACCACTGCGCAGATCGATGATATTGCCGGAATAATCCTCCACCGGAGGCGGCAAGAGCTCGAGCGAGCTCCGACAGCCGGCCAGCAGGATTGCCAGCAGCAGGAGTGCACGCATCCTTTCTTCTCCCCAGGTTTCAGATCAACGGGCAATGATCAACGGATGCCCCCGTTCAGGATGCTCCTGCACCAGGACTTCCAGGCCAAATACCTCTTTCAACGGTTCAGGACGCAGCACCGCAGCCGGCGTCCCCAGCGAATGGGGGCGCCCGCCCTCCAGCAACAGCACGCGATCACAGTAGCGTGCTGCCAGATTCAGGTCGTGGAGAATGATCAGCACCGCCGCACCGCGATCGGCAAACGCCCGAATGGCTTGCAATGTAACGTGCTGGTGCAAGGGGTCGAGAGCCGAGGTGGGCTCGTCGAGCAGCAAGTTATGCCCCGCTTGCCCCGGCCATAGTTGCGCCAGGACCCGAGCCAGGTGCACTCGCTGGCGCTCGCCTCCCGACAGCGCCAAGTAGCTGCGTCCCCACAGGTGGGTGACATCGGCCGCCTCAAGCGCAGCATTGACGATCTCTTCATCACGCGCACGGCCACTCTGATGGGGCAACCTTCCCAGCCCCACCACTTCTTCGACTCGAAAGGCGAAATCCAGGCTGGACGCCTGGGGCAGCACGGCCAACCGTTGCGCGCGCAACGCCCCTTCCCACTGCGCCAGCTCACGCTGATCCAGCGATACCCGGCCCTGGTGGGCTGCCAGCTCGCCACTCAAGGCCCCCAGCAGGCTGCTTTTACCCGCACCATTGGGCCCCAGCACCCCTAGTACTTCCCCGGGCAACAGCTGCAGATCGATACCGGCCAATACGTCTTTGCCACCACGTCGGACGTGCAGGTTCTCCACTCGCAACATCAGGCTCGCCCTCGCAACAACAGATACAGAAAGAACGGCGCACCAATGAATGCAGTGACAATCCCGATAGGCAGCTCGGCCGGCGCCAACGCCAGGCGAGCCACCAGGTCCGCCAGCAGCAGCAGGCTGGCTCCCGCGAGGATCGATGCGGGCAGCAAGGTCCGATGATCCGGCCCCGACAACAGACGCACCAGATGCGGCACCACCAGACCAACAAAGCCGATCATCCCCGCAGCAGCAACCGCGGCGCCCACACCCAGGGCGGTACAGAACACCAGTTCGCGCTTGAGCCCTTCAACATCGATCCCCAGGTGCTTGGCCTCGGACTCCCCCAGCAGCAGCGCATTCAGCGCCTTGGCCCGGCGCGGCAACCACAGCGCCACCGCGGTGGTCACCAGCAGCAACGGCCACAGGCGCTGATAACTGGCGCCGTTGAGGCTGCCCAGGTTCCAGAAGGTCAAGGTGCGCAGGGTGGCGTCATCCGCCAGATAGGTGAACAGCCCCACGGCCGAACCGGCCAGGGCGGTTAACGCGATCCCCGCCAGCAGCATGGTCGCCACGTGGGTCTGGCCATTGCGCCGTCCCAGGCGATAGACCAGCGCCGTCACTCCCAGCCCACCCAGAAAGGCACAGAGTGAAAGCAGATAGGGGCCAATGGCCTCTGGCAGGCCACCGAACATCGAGCCACCGACAATCGCGACGGCTGCGCCCAATGCGGCACCGCTGGACACTCCCACCAGCCCCGGATCCGCCAGGGGATTGCGAAACAGCCCCTGCATGGCCACCCCGGACAAGGCCAGGACTCCGCCCACAGCCAGCCCCAGCAGCGTCCGTGGCAGACGGATCTGCCCAAGGATCAGCTCCGCCTGCTCCAGCCCCTGCCCATCGATCGGTAGCCCCAGCAACCGCAGGGCGGCACGCAAGGTATCGAACAACGGCAGACTGACCGGCCCCAGGGCCAGAGACAACCAGATGGCCAGGAGGCACAGGGCGCCCAGCCCGAGAAACAACGCTCTTGGTTTGACCAGACGACTCATTGGGCCGGCTTGGCCTGGGGATAGAACGCGGTCGACAGACGCTTCAGGCTGTCCGGCAGACGGGGGCCCAGGCCGCCCACCAGCAAGGTCGGATCCAGCTCGACCACACGCCCGGCCTTGGCCGCCGCTGTGGCCGCCAATACCGGATTCTCCTTGAACAGGGCCGCACGGGCCGCATCACCGGTCAGGCTGCGATCGGAGAACACCAGCACCTGGGGGTTCAAACCCGCCAGGGACTCCACCGAAAACGGCTTGTAACCGGTATGAGTCGCCAGATTGCGTCCGCCCGCCTGCTGCAGCAACCAGTCCGCAGCGGTGTCCTTGCCTGCTATCAGGGGTTTTCCACCGGCATGCCCGAGCAACAACAGCACCCCGGGCGCAGCCTGTTGCGCCTGGGCCTGGGCGACCCAGGCCTTCTGCTGTTCGAGTTGCTGTTGATATCCCTGAAACAGCTCTGCGGCCTGTCCCTCACGCCCCAGAAGCTGTCCCAGGTGCTGCAGGGTGTGCTGCAGGGTCGGCAGGTCCGCTTGCGCGGAAAACAGCTCGACCTGGACCCCGGCACTGCGTATCTGCGACAGCACTGGCGGCGGGCCCATCTCTTCGGTGCCCACCAGGATCTGCGGTCGCAGGCTGAGGATGCCTTCGGCCGACAACTGGCGCTGATAACCGATGCTCGGCAATGCCTTGAGAGAAGCCGGGTGCTGGCTGGTGGTATCGACGCCCACCAGTTTCGACTCGGCCCCCAGGGCCGCCACCCACTCGGACAAGGCTCCACCAGCACTGACCCAACGCTGCGGCAACTCATCGGCGGTGGCCCATTGGCTCACCAGCAATCCGGCACAGAACGCAATGGCGCTGGCTCTCAGGCGCATAAGAACATTTCCTTGATAGAGGTGAAGCCCGCAAGGCAGCTGTCCATGTGACATGCCAGGCAGAGCAGGCATCGAAATGAGCAAGTGCCCCATGACGAGCGAGGCGGCCATTTGATAATTGTTTTCATTTGGCCGTCAAGCGTCGACATGTTTCATTCTGCAGTCACGGAAAAACTGTGACAGCCTGAGCGCAGAGCCGTTGGAACCTGAGGATAGCCATGAAATTTCTTTGCGCCGCAAGTGATCTGCCCGAGGCCGGCAGCCGCGGTTTCCAGCTCGGTGGGGTGAAGCTGTTTGCCGTACGCCGCGAACATCAGGCCTATGTGTATGCCAATCGCTGTCCACACCGCGGCGTCTCCCTGGAGTGGCAACCCGACCAGTTCCTCGATCCCAGCGCCAGCCTGATCCAGTGCGCCACCCACGGCGCGCTGTTTCTGATTGAAAGTGGCGAGTGCGTGGCCGGCCCCTGCGCCGGCCAGTTCCTGGAAGCCATCGACTGTCGCGAAGACAGCCAGGGAATCTGGGTCGACCTCTAGCCTTCGAGCAACACCTCAAGACGTCGGTCGATGCAGACCTCTTGTGCGGTCAGGCGAACGCCGTAGGCCAGCACTTCGACTCCCGCCGCCACAGCCTCCCGCAAGGCAGCCGCATACCCCGGGTCGATTTCCTGCGCCGGACGCACTGCCTCGATCCCCGAAAGGTTGACGCAATACAGCTGCACCGCGCGTACGCCGTCCCGGGCCAAGCTCGCCAACTCGCGCAAGTGCTTGGCTCCGCGCTGGGTCACGGCATCGGGAAACGCCGCCACCGCCGAGCCATCGAACCCCAGGGTGACGCTCTTGACCTCGACATAGGCCGGCCCTTCCGGGTAATCCAGGCGAAAATCGATGCGACTGTTCTCTTGCCCATAGGGCACTTCGCGCTTGAGCCCGCTGAACCCGTTCAATTCGCTGATCAGCCCGGCCCGCAGCGCCTCCTCAACCAGCGAATTGGCCCGCGCGGTATTCACGCAAGCCAGCCGCCCCTGAGGCGTCTCACTGATTTCCCAAGTGCCCGGCAGCTTGCGCTTGGGATCATTGGAACGGCTGAACCAGACCTGGCCGCCTTCGACCATGCAGTTGAACATCGAGCCGGTATTGGGGCAGTGGATGGTCAACTGTTCGCCGCCAAGGGTTTCAATATCAGCCAGGAAACGTTTGTAGCGACGCAGCAGACGCCCTTCTTCCAGGGGAGGATCGAAGCGCATCAGCCTTGCCAACTCTGCAGGCCGCGGGCAATGCGCTCCACGGCTTCCTGCAGGCGCTCCAGGCTCTGGGTGTAGGCAAATCGCACATGATGGCCGGCTTGATGGCGACCAAAATCCAGCCCCGGCGTGAAGGCCAGATGCTCGGTCTCCAGGAAGTGCCGGCAGAAGGCAAAGGCATCGCCGCCAAAGGCACTGATATCGGCGTACAGGTAAAACGCCCCCTCGGGTTCTACGGCAATGCCGAACCCCAGCTCGCGCAAGGCGGGCAGAAGGAAATCGCGACGCCGGCCGAATTCGGCACGACGCTCTTCCAGAATGCTGATGGTTTCCGGCTCGAAACAGGCCAGGGCGGCATACTGGGCCATGCTCGGCGCGCTGATGTAGAGGTTCTGCGCCAGCTTCTCCAGCTCACCGATGGCCGCCGGCGGCGCCACCAGCCAACCCAGGCGCCAGCCGGTCATGCCGAAATACTTGGAGAAACTGTTCAGGACAAAGGCACTGTCATCGACTTCCAGCACGCTGGCAGCATCCGTGCCATAGGTCAGGCCGTGATAGATCTCGTCCACCACCAAATGCCCATTGCGCGCCTTGACTGCAGCGGACAGGCCAGCCAGCTCGTCGCGACTGAGCAGGGTGCCCGTCGGGTTCGCCGGTGAGGCCACCAGGGCGCCGACGCTGTCTTGATCCCAATAGCGCTCCACCAGGTCCGGTGTCAGTTGGTAACGCACGTCCGGCCCCACCGGAACCAGTTGCGCAGCCCCCTCCACCAGACGCAGAAAGTGCCGGTTGCACGGATAGCCCGGGTCTGCCAGCAGCCAATGCTTGCCCGGGTCCACCAGCAGGCTGCTGGCCAACAGCAAGGCGCCGGAACCACCGGGGGTGATCATGATCCGCTCGGGGTCGATATCCAGGCCATAACGCTGTTGATAGAAGCCGGAGATCGCCCGCCGCAACTCGGGAATTCCGCGCGCCGCGGTATAGCGGGTCTTGCCCGCACTCAATGCCGCCTGCCCGGCCTTGATGATCGGCTCGGCCGTGGTGAAGTCCGGTTCGCCGATCTCCAGGTGAATCACATCATGCCCGGCGGCCTGCAACTCATTGGCGCGGGCCAGCAGGGCCATGACATGGAAAGGTTCGATAGCGCGACTGCGCGCACTGTAGGGCAGAGCCATTAGCCTTCCTTCAATTCGAGTGGGGAGCAAAAGTCCGATTCTACCCATCTGGCGAAGTCCGGGAGAACCCGAGGCCATATGAGCGGTCTGTTGCCTTGCGCCAACAGGTGCCCACATAACCTGCAGACTTGACTAAAATCAATGATTGAACGAACCGATCAGCAAGCCGCGTCGGACTTTTCCCGTCCTTGTGAGCCAGGCAGCACATAGGCTCGACAACCGGGAGTAGCGCGCTCTGGTTTGATCTGGTAAGTTCGCCCGCTTGCAGCCGCAGGGCCGGCAAGTGTCGGAGATGGAGCAATCCTGCGCAATGGATTACAAGAGTAGAGGCGGTCCATTCATGCCCACCCAAGCAAAGCAACAGATTCAATCGATCAGCGGTTTTGAACCTTATGTTGAAACTGCGGGCGAAGAGTACATGGGCAAGCCCATGCGCGAGCACTTCACCAAGATCCTGAACAAGTGGAAACAGGACTTGATGCAGGAAGTCGACCGCACTGTTGATCACATGAAAGACGAAGCAGCCAACTTCCCCGACCCGGCCGACCGCGCCAGCCAGGAAGAAGAGTTCAGCCTTGAACTGCGTGCTCGCGATCGTGAGCGCAAGTTGATCAAGAAGATCGACAAGACCCTGCAGTTGATCGAAGACGAAGAGTACGGCTGGTGTGAATCCTGCGGAGTCGAGATCGGTATCCGCCGCCTGGAAGCCCGCCCAACCGCCGACATGTGCGTCGACTGTAAGACCCTGGCGGAAATCAAGGAAAAACAGGTCGGCAAGTAATCGCCAGCCTGAACCTGAAACGGAGCGTATACACGCTCCGTTTTCGTTTCTGCCTTCCCCCGCCTCCCTGACAGCATCGTCACCACGGGGCCAGACGAAGTAACATCCGCTCCATGACTGCCTCCACATCCTCTGCATATATCGGGCGCTTCGCGCCTACTCCCAGCGGCTACCTGCACTTCGGCTCGCTGGTCGCCGCCCTGGCCTCCTATCTGGACGCCCGCGCCGCCGGCGGGCGCTGGCTGCTGCGCATGGAAGATCTCGATCCGCCCCGGGAGGAACCCGGCGCCCAGGCAGCCATTCTCAAGGCCCTGGAAAGCTACGGTTTCGAGTGGGATGGCGAAATGATCCGCCAGAGCGATCGCCACGATGCCTACGCTGCAGTTCTCAACCGCCTGTTCAACCAGGGGCTCGCCTACGCCTGCACCTGTTCGCGCAAGCAACTGGAGCCCTACCAGGGCATTTATCCCGGGCTGTGCCGCAACCTCGGCCACGCCCAGGACAACGCGGCGATCCGCCTGCGGGTACCGGAGCTTGAATACCGCTTCATCGACCGGGTTCAGGGCGAGTACCGCCAGCATCTGGGTCGGGAAGTCGGGGACTTCGTGATCCGTCGTCGGGACGGCCTCTATGCCTATCAACTGGCCGTGGTGCTCGATGACGCCTGGCAGGGCATCACCGATATCGTTCGTGGCGCCGACCTGCTGGACTCCACACCACGCCAGCTGTACCTGCAGGAGCTGCTGGGACTGCCACAGCCACGCTATTTGCACGTGCCCCTGATCACCCAGCCGGACGGCCACAAGCTGGGCAAGTCCTATCGTTCGCCGCCCCTGACCGAGGACCGGGCACCGCCTCTGCTGCTGCGGGCCCTGCGAGCACTGGGCCAGAAACCGGGCAACGAACTCGAGGGAGCCCCCGTGACACAGATCATGAGCTGGGGCGTCGCCCACTGGGATGCGAGCCTGATTCCACGCACACTGAGCGTGCCGGAAGCGCAATTAAGCTGACGCCCCTTGCAGCTTGGCGCCCATCCGTTACCATCGCCGCACGTTTTCGGGCACGCACACAATAAAGAGAGGCCGAGATGTACATCTATCGCTTGGTCCTGCTCCTGGTAGTGGGGATCTATCTGTTCTCCCCCGCCATCATGGATTGGTGGATCGATGCTACTGGCGCCTGGTATCGCCCGTATCTGCTCTGGCTGATTCTGATCGTCGTGACCTTCATCCTGCAGAGCCAAAAAGATGCCGATGAGCTTTAGCCTGACCCAGATGATCCTGATCAGCGCCGCCTACTTGCTGGTGCTGTTCGGGGTGGCCTGGATCAGTGAGCGCGGCATGATTCCACGCTCGATCATTCGCCACCCGCTGACCTACACCCTGTCCTTGGGGGTCTACGCCAGCGCCTGGGCGTTTTACGGCACCGTGGGCCTGGCCTATCAGTACGGCTATGGCTTCCTCTCCAGCTACCTGGGGGTGTCCGGGGCCTTTCTGCTGGCACCGGTGCTGCTGTATCCGATCCTCAAGATCACCCGTACCTATCAGCTGTCGTCCCTGGCGGACCTGTTTGCCTTCCGCTTTCGCAGCACCTGGGCCGGCGCGCTGACCACCATCTTCATGCTGGTAGGGGTCCTGCCCCTGCTGGCCCTGCAGATCCAGGCCGTGGCCGACTCCATCGGCATCCTCACCCATGAACCGGTACAGCATCGCGTGGCGCTGAGCTTTTGCGCCCTGATAACCCTGTTCACGATTTTCTTCGGCTCGCGACACATTGCCACCCGGGAAAAACATGAAGGCCTGGTATTCGCCATCGCCTTCGAGTCGGTGATCAAGCTGATCGCCATCGGCGGCGTCGGTCTCTATGCGCTGTACGGGGTGTTCGATGGCCCGCAGCAACTCGAGCTCTGGCTGCTGCAGAACCAGACCGCCCTCGCTGCGCTGCACACCCCGCTGCAGGAAGGCCCATGGCGCACCTTGCTGCTGGTGTTCTTCGCCTCGGCGATCGTGATGCCGCACATGTATCACATGACCTTTACCGAGAATCTCAACCCCCGCGCGCTGGTCAGCGCCAGCTGGGGACTGCCGTTGTTCCTGCTGCTGATGAGCCTGGCAGTGCCATTGATTCTCTGGGCCGGGCTCAAGCTCGGCGCCACTACCAACCCGGAATACTTCACCCTGGGCATCGGCATCGCCGCCAACAGTCCGGCGCTGGCCTTGCTGGCCTATGTCGGCGGCTTGTCGGCCGCCAGCGGCCTGATCATCGTCACAACCCTCGCGCTCTCGGGAATGGCCCTGAACCACCTGGTGCTGCCGCTTTATCAGCCACCTGCGGAGGGCAACATCTACCGCTGGCTGAAATGGACCCGCCGCGCCCTGATCGTCGCCATCATCATGGCCGGCTACGCCTTCTACCTGCTGCTGGGGGCCGAACAGGACCTGGCCAACCTGGGGATCGTGGCCTTCGTCGCCACCTTGCAATTCCTTCCTGGCGTGCTGTCGGTGCTGTATTGGCCAACCGCCAACCGCCGCGGCTTCATCGCCGGGCTGCTGGCCGGGATTCTGGTATGGCTGGTGACCATGTTGCTGCCGTTGATCGGCAATCTGCAGGGCTTCTATATCCCGCTGCTGAACATGATCTACGTCCTCGACGACACCAGTTGGCACATGGCAGCCATCGCCTCCCTGGCGGCCAACGTGCTGATGTTCACCCTGATCTCGCTCTTCACCAACGCCAGCAGCGAAGAAGCCAGCGCCGCCGAAGCCTGCGCGGTAGACAACGTACGTCGCCCGCAACGCCGGGAGCTGCATGCCGCCTCGCCCCAGGAGTTCGCCACGCAACTGGCCAAGCCGTTGGGCGCCAAGGCCGCGCAAAAGGAAGTGGAACAGGCCCTGCGCGACCTCTACCTGCCCTTCGATGAACGCCGGCCCTATGCGCTGCGGCGCCTGCGGGACCGTATCGAAGCCAACCTGTCCGGCCTGATGGGGCCGAGCGTTGCCCAGGACATGGTCGAAACCTTCCTGCCCTACAAGGCTGGCGGTGAAAACTACGTTACCGAAGACATTCACTTCATCGAAAGCCGGCTTGAAGACTACCACTCGCGCCTGACCGGTCTGGCCGCCGAGCTCGATGCCCTGCGCCGCTATCACCGGCAGACCCTGCAAGAGCTGCCGATGGGCGTCTGCTCCCTGGCCAAGGACCAAGAGATCCTGATGTGGAACAAGGCCATGGAAGAGCTCACCGGCATACCGGCCCAGCACGTGGTGGGCTCGCGCCTGAGCACTATCAGCAATCCGTGGAAAGACCTGCTGCAAGGCTTCATCAACCTGCCGGACGAACACCTGCACAAGCAGCACCTGGCCCTCGATGGCCAGACCCGCTGGCTGAACCTGCACAAGGCGGCCATCGACGAGCCCCTGGCCCCGGGCAACAGCGGCCTGGTGCTGCTGGTGGAGGACCTGACCGAAACCCAGACCCTGGAAGACAAGCTGGTGCACTCCGAACGCCTGGCCAGCATCGGACGCCTGGCCGCTGGGGTCGCCCACGAAATCGGCAACCCGATCACCGGTATCGCCTGCCTGGCGCAGAACCTGCGGGAAGAACGTGAGGAAGATGGCGAGCTGACGGAAATCAGCGAGCAGATCCTCGAGCAGACCAAGCGCATATCGCGCATCGTCCAATCGCTGATGAGCTTTGCCCATGCTGGCAGCCATCAGCACAACGACGAAGCAGTGTGCCTGGCCGAAGTCGCCCAGGACGCCATCGGCCTGCTGGCGCTGAACCGGCGCAATTTCGAAGTGCAGTTCTTCAACCTGTGCGATCCCGACCACTGGGTCGACGGGGATCCGCAACGGCTTGCCCAGGTCTTGATCAACCTTCTTTCCAACGCCCGCGACGCCTCCCCTCCCGGCAGCGCCGTACGCGTCAAGAGCGAGGCTTTCGAGCACACGGTCGACCTGATCGTGGAGGACGAAGGCAGCGGTATTCCTAAGAACATCATGGACCGATTGTTCGAACCGTTTTTCACCACAAAGGACCCTGGGGAAGGCACCGGTCTGGGCCTTGCGCTGGTCTATTCCATCGTTGAAGAGCATTATGGACAAATCACCATCGACAGCCCGGCCGATCCTCAAAGCCAACGCGGTACCCGTATTCGGGTGACTTTGCCGCGTCATGTCGAAGCGACGTCCGCTGTGAACTGAGACCGTCGAGAGAATTGAATCAATGCCGCATATTCTGATCGTCGAAGACGAAACCATCATCCGCTCCGCCCTGCGCCGCCTGTTGGAACGCAACCAGTACCAGGTCAGCGAAGCCGGCTCAGTGCAGGAAGCCCAGGAACGCTTCAGCATCCCCACGTTCGACCTGATCGTCAGTGACCTGCGCCTGCCAGGCGCCCCGGGCACCGAACTGATCAAGCTCGGCCAGGGCACACCGGTGCTGATCATGACCAGCTACGCCAGTCTGCGCTCGGCCGTGGACTCGATGAAGATGGGCGCGGTGGACTATATCGCCAAGCCTTTCGATCACGATGAAATGCTCCAGGCAGTGGCCCGCATCCTGCGAGATCGGCAAAGCGCCGAGAGCGCGCCAGCGGAACGCCCTGTGGGCAAGGCCGGTGCGGTCGCAGACAAGGTGGGTGCCAGCAACAGCAACGGTGAAATCGGCATCATCGGCTCCTGCGCGCCCATGCAGGATCTGTACAGCAAGATCCGCAAGGTCGCGCCCACGGACTCCAATGTGTTGATCCAGGGCGAGTCCGGCACCGGCAAGGAATTGGTGGCACGGGCGCTGCACAATCTGTCCAAGCGCGCCAAGGCGCCGATGATCTCGGTGAACTGTGCGGCCATTCCGGAAACCCTGATCGAGTCCGAGCTGTTCGGCCACGAGAAGGGCGCGTTCACCGGCGCCAGCGCTGGCCGGGCCGGCCTGGTAGAGGCCGCGGACGGCGGTACGCTGTTCCTCGACGAGATCGGCGAACTGCCACTGGAAGCCCAGGCACGCCTGCTGCGGGTTTTGCAGGAAGGCGAGATCCGCCGCGTGGGCTCGGTGCAATCGCAAAAGGTCGATGTGCGCCTGATCGCGGCAACCCACCGTGACCTGAAGAGCTTGTCAAAGATCGGCCAATTCCGTGAAGACCTGTATTACCGCCTGCACGTGATAGCCCTGAAGTTGCCAGCCCTGCGCGAACGCGGCGCCGACGTGAATGAAATCGCCCAAGCCTTCCTGGACCGTCAAAGCGCGCGTGTTGGTCGCTCGGACCTGAAGTTCGCCGCCGACGCCGAACAGGCCATCCGTCATTACTCCTGGCCGGGCAACGTGCGCGAGTTGGAGAACGCCGTCGAGCGCGCGGTGATCCTGTGTGAAAGCCCGGAAATCTCTGCCGACCTGCTGGGGATCGATATCGAGCTGAGCGATCTGGAGGACGATGACTTCGTCGGCCTCGCGCCACAGTCAGGCAGCACCAGCCACGAGCCAACCGAAGACCTGTCTCTGGAAGACTATTTCCAGCATTTCGTCCTCGAACACCAGGACCACATGACCGAGACCGAACTGGCTCGCAAACTGGGCGTCAGCCGCAAATGCCTCTGGGAACGCCGTCAGCGCCTGGGCATCCCCCGCCGCAAAAGCGGAGTCGCCAGCGAAAGCTGAACCGAGGCTGTCGAATCCACGAGTAGATTCGACAAAATGAAAAAAACTGTTACCGCTGCAATTCCACGTAACAAAAGCCGGGACTAAAGGTAACGAAGCCCCGGTTTTTTTTGCCCTGAAAAACACCTCGACTCGCACCTAACCCCTTGTTTTATTGGGGATCACAAAAGTTGGCACGACACCTGCTATATGCTTAGTACAAGAACAATAACAAGCAATGCACAAGACAATAAAAATAAGACGAATCGACTCACGCATAATAAAAACAACACGGCGGAGGCGCAGCTAACTGATTCTTTTGGAGAGGCGTTGTATTTGGGGCGTGCCCCACAACCAGGCCGAGAACAACAAAAACTGCCCTAAGGCAGAGCCTGAACTGGTTGGATCGAAAGGTCATTGCAACTCAGCGATCAAAGCAATCCGTTTGCTCTTGGCTCCCGATTGGGAGGGTCACACTGGGTTAACCAGGTGACAAGGGCGTTTAACAAAAACAAGAAGCCCGAAACCAATAATAAAAATAGAGCACGCAACTATTCTGGGGGAGCTTCGGCTCCCCTTGTGGTTTCCGCCATTCGCATTTTTGCCTTCATGCCCCCCGCCAACCGCCCTAGACCAAGGCTTGGCGCCGACCTACACAAGTAACGGCAGCTTCCTACACCATCCTTCGACTAAATGCTAGAATCCCCGCCCATCATGCGGTCATTCTTCGTTTTGGCCGAACATTCCTTCAAACAGTGCATCCCATGCTGAAGAAGCTGTTCCAGTCATTCCGTTCTCCCTTGCGTCGTACGCAACACAAACGCAGCACGCCTGAAGTGCTCAACAGCAGCCAACATTCGCTGCAACGTGCCCAGTTCAGCCGGTATGCGGTGAATATCGTCGAGCGCCTGCAGAACGCCGGCTACCAGGCCTACCTGGTGGGTGGTTGCGTGCGCGACATGCTGCTCAATATCACCCCCAAAGACTTCGATGTCGCCACCAGCGCCACACCGGAACAGGTCAGGGCCGAGTTTCGTAACGCGCGGATCATTGGCCGCCGGTTCAAACTGGTGCACATCCACTTCGGTCGCGAAATCATCGAGGTCGCGACCTTCCGCGCCAACCACCCGCAAAACGAAGACGACGAGGACAGCAACCAATCCTCGCGCAACGAAAGCGGGCGGATCCTGCGGGACAACGTCTACGGCACCCTGGAAGATGACGCGCAACGCCGCGACTTCACCATCAATGCCCTGTATTACGACCCGGTCAGCGAGCGCATCCTCGATTACGCCAATGGCGTACACGACATTCGCAACAACCTGATCCGCCTGATCGGCGACCCTCGGCAGCGTTACCAGGAAGACCCGGTGCGGATGCTGCGGGCCGTACGTTTCGCAGCGAAACTGAACTTCGGCATCGAGAAGCACACGGCCTCGCCGATTCGCGAGTTGGCGCCCATGCTGCGGGAAATCCCTTCGGCGCGCCTGTTCGAGGAAGTGCTCAAGCTGTTCCTTTCCGGCTACGCGGCCGACACTTTCGAAATGCTGGTGGACCTGCAACTGTTCGACCCGTTGTTCCCAGCCAGCGCCGAAGCCCTGGAGCACAACCCGACCTACACCCACACGCTGATCAGCGAAGCCCTGATCAACACCGACCTGCGGATCAAGCAGAACAAGCCGGTGACCCCGGCCTTCCTGTTCGCTGCCCTGCTCTGGCCAGCCTTGCCGGCCCGAGTGCTGCGCCTGCAGGATCGAGGCATGCCACCGATCCCGGCCATGCAGGAAGCGGCTCACGAGCTGATCGCCGAACAGTGCCAGCGCATCGCCATTCCCAAGCGCTTCACCATGCCCATCCGCGAGATCTGGGACATGCAGGAACGCCTGCCACGGCGCAGCGGCAAACGCGCCGACCAGTTGCTGGACAATCCACGCTTCCGGGCCGGTTACGACTTCTTGCTGCTACGTGAAAGCGCTGGCGAGCAGACCGACGGGCTGGGTGAATGGTGGACCGACTACCAGGACGCCAACGACGCCGAGCGCCGCGAGATGATCCGCGACCTGAGCGGCAAGGATGACGCCAGCGGTGCGCCACGCAAGCGCCGGCGCAGCAGCGGTGCCAAACGCAAGCGTGCGGGCACCTCAAGCGCCTCCGGCGAGTAATAGATGGAACAGATCTATATCGGCATGGGCAGCAACCTGGCGGCCCCTGAAGAACAACTGCGCAGTGCCATCGAGGCCCTGGCGCAGTTGCCCGACAGCCAACTGCGCGGGGTATCGGCGTTTTATCAAAGCGACTCCCTGCTTCCTGGCCAACCGCGCTACACCAACGCGGTGGCGGCGCTGGCCAGCAGCCTGCAGCCGCTGGCCCTGCTCGATGCCTTGCAGGCCATCGAAAACCAGCAAGGCCGCGAGCGCAATGAGCGCTGGGGGCCGCGAACTCTGGATCTGGACATCCTTCTGTTCGGAGATCGACTGATCGACGAACCCCGGCTCAAAGTCCCTCATTACCACATGCAAGCCCGCCCCTTTGTCCTCTACCCGCTGGCTGAACTTGCCCCCGCCGACCTGCAACTGGCCGACGGGCGCAGCCTGCAGGAACTGCTCGCCGCCTGTCCTTTTGTCGGGCTCGAACGCCTGGCCTGACCGCTGAAACGCATCAGTAACGGCGGTAACACTCGCAGCGTAACAATGCGGTAACACATCTAATTGACTTCCCGAGTTCTCCTCACGACTATAGGCGTCCCGTTGCCGCCATCACGGCGTTAAAGGGCGCAATTCAAGCGAGGCTTGTTCGCGGTGACCCCAGGAAACGCAGGCAGAGACAGCTGTGCGGCAGCGGTGACAGCCGCTGGCCTAGCCCCTCTTCTGAGCACAGAATGATGTGCCCGCCCTCCAGGCGCGATCCCGGAACCGTCTTCAAGTCCCTTGGAACCAGGCTGTATAAGCACGACAAAAGACCGTGCGCCTGAATAACGAAGAATCACGCGCGTTACTCGCAGTAGTTTCCAAAGCGCCTGAATGAGGACCCCTTTTCATGCCAGACATCACTCTGACCACCCTGCAAAGCCTCAAGCAGAAAGGTGAAAAAATCACCATGCTGACCTGCTATGACGCAACCTTCGCCCACACCTGCTGCGAAGCCGGTGTCGAAGTCCTGCTGGTAGGCGACTCCCTGGGCATGGTGTTGCAAGGACACGACAGCACATTGCCGGTCAGCAACGCCGACATGGCCTATCACGTCGCAGCGGTGAAACGCGGCAACAATGGGGCGCTGATCCTCGCCGACCTGCCTTTCATGTCCTATGCCACCACCGAGCAGGCGCTGAGCAGCTCGGCGCAACTGATGCAGGCTGGCGCGCACATGCTCAAGATCGAAGGCGCGGCCTGGTTGGCAGACTCTGTCCGCCTGCTGCACGAGCGTGGCGTACCGGTCTGCGTGCACATGGGGCTGACGCCACAGACCGTGAATGTGCTGGGTGGCTATAAAGTGCAAGGCCGCAACGAAAGCCAGGCCCGGCAAATGCGCGCAGACGCCATAGCCCTGGAACAGGCGGGTGCGGCCATGCTGCTGCTGGAATGCGTCCCCAGTGAGCTGGCGGCGGAAATCACCCAGGCGGTGAAGATCCCGGTAATCGGCATCGGTGCCGGCAGCGCCACCGACGGCCAGGTCCTGGTGATCCACGACATGCTGGGCCTGTCCCTCAGCGGCCGCTCACCCAAGTTCGTGAAGAACTTCATGGCGGGCAAAGACAGCATCCAGGCCGCACTGCGCGCCTATGTCGAAGAAGTCAAAGCCGTAACCTTCCCAGGTGCCGAACACGGGTTCTCTGCATGAATACAGTCAAGACCGTACGCGAGCTGCGGGCCGCAGTCGCCCGCGCTCGCAGCGAAGGCAAACGGATCGGCTTCGTGCCGACCATGGGCAACCTGCACAGCGGCCATGCCGCACTGGTGGCCAAAGCCGCCCAGCGGGTGGACTTCGTGGTGGCCAGTATCTTCGTCAATCCGTTGCAGTTCGGTGCTGGCGAGGATCTGGACAAGTACCCTCGCACCCTCGCCGCCGACCAGGAAAAGCTGCTCCAGGCCGGTTGCCATCTACTGTTCGCCCCCAGCGTCGAGGAGATGTACCCCGACGGCATGGCCGGGCAGACCCGGGTCAGCGTTCCACAGCTCTGCGAAGGCTTGTGCGGCGCCAGCCGTCCCGGGCACTTTGAAGGTGTAGCGACGGTGGTCAGCAAGCTGTTCAACATGGTGCAGCCGGATCTTGCGGTGTTCGGCCAGAAGGACTACCAGCAACTGGCGGTCATTCGCGCCCTGGTGCATGACCTGAACATGCCGATCCAGATCATTGGCGAGCCAACCGTACGGGCTGCCGACGGCCTGGCCTTGTCTTCGCGCAATGGCTACCTGAGTGAAGAACAGCGCGCCATCGCCCCGGTGCTGTACCGCAGCCTGAGCCAGATCGCCCAGGCCATCCGCGACGGCGAACGCGACTATCCGAAGCTTTTGGCCGAACACCAGCAACTGCTCGAAGCGGCAGGCCTGCGCCACGACTACCTGGAGATCCGCCAGGCTCAGAACCTGCGGCCAGCCGTTGCCGAAGACCGTGACCTGGTGATTCTGGTAGCCGCCTACCTGGGCGCTACCCGGCTGATCGACAACCTGCATCTGAACCTCGACACAGCGGCCTAACCCCTGATTGCCCGAACGCAGAGCTTCGGGCAAACTGCCGCCGGCTGGGGCCCGCAGCCGTTACCGCGAGCCCCGGTCGAAAACCTGATCAAGGGAAAGTCCCATGCCAGCCCACCTGTTCAAGGCCAAGCGGCATCGCGCAGCAATCCCGGCTCAGGTTGCCTGGATCCATCCCCCGACTTCTCTACACTGAAAACGCCATGCTGAGCTGTTCTGCCTCACAGGTACAAAATAGTACCGGCCACAGGTCGGACAAAGCCAAGACAGAACGGCACGCTGGAGTTACTGTTATCGCCCTGACTGATTAATCGTATCAGCACCGGGCTGACCGAACCGGGTCCTTGGGACCGAGCAGGACGTTCCGGGCTTTTCAGTGTCCAAAAGGCAGTTCAAGCAAAAGGAAAACCGCAGCGATGGCGTACTACCGCACTCCTCACGACGTTACCGCTCTGCCCGCCTGGCAAGCGTTGCAAGACCACCGCCAAGCCATGCAGGATTTCAGCATGCGCGAGGCGTTCAATAGCGACCCACAGCGCTTCAGCCAATTCACCCTGAGCAGCTGCGGCCTGTTTCTCGACTACTCGAAGAACCTGATCACCGGTGAGACCCGCGACCTGCTGGTCAACCTGGCCAAGGAAGTGGGCCTGGCCGATGCCATCAAGTCCATGGTTACCGGCGAGTTGGTCAATGCTTCCGAAGGGCGTCCAGCCCTGCACACCGCGCTGCGCCGGCCAGTGGGCGACAAACTGTCGGTCAACGGCGTCAACGTGATGCCGGAAGTGCACAAGGTGCTGAACCAGATCACCGAGCTGGTGGGACGCATCCATGACGGCCTGTGGCGCGGCTACACCGAGAAGCCCATCACTGATGTGGTGAACATCGGCATCGGCGGCTCCTTCCTCGGCCCGGAACTGGTGTCCGAAGCCCTGCTGTCCTACGCCCAGAAAGGCGTGCGCTGCCACTACCTGGCCAATATCGACGGCAGTGAGTTCCATGAACTTTCGGCGAAGATCCGTGCTGAAACCACACTGTTCATTGTCTCGTCCAAATCCTTCAACACCCTCGAGACCCTGAAGAACGCCCAAGCGGCACGGGCCTGGTACCTGGCTCAGGGCGGCTCCGAGGCCGAACTGCACCGACACTTCATCGCGGTGTCGAGCAACAACGCAGCGGCGGTAGCCTTCGGTATTCGTGAAGAGAACATCTTCCCGATGTGGGACTGGGTCGGCGGACGCTACTCGCTGTGGTCCGCCATTGGCCTGCCAATCGCCCTGGCCATCGGCATGTCCAACTTCAAGGAGCTGCTGTCCGGTGCCTACACCATGGACCAGCACTTCCAGAGCGCGCCATTCGAACAGAACATGCCGGTGCTGCTGGCTCTGCTAGGCGTGTGGTACGGCAATTTCTGGGGTTCGCAGAGCCATGCGATCCTGCCGTACGATCACTACCTGCGCAACATCACCAAGCACCTGCAGCAACTGGACATGGAATCCAATGGCAAGAGCGTGCGCCAGGACGGCACCCCGGTTGACACCGATACCGGGCCAGTGATCTGGGGTGGTGTCGGCTGCAACGGGCAGCACGCCTACCACCAGTTGCTGCACCAGGGCACCCAGCTGATTCCGGCCGACTTCATCGTGCCGATCGTCAGTTTCAACCCGGTGGCCGACCACCACCAGTGGCTGTACGCCAACTGCTTGTCCCAGAGCCAGGCCCTGATGCTGGGCAAGACCCGCGCCGAAGCCGAAAGCGAGCTGCGGGAAAAGGGCATGAGTGAGGCCGAGGTGGCCAAGCTCGCGCCGCACAAAGTCATTCCTGGCAACCGCCCGAGCAACACCCTGGTGGTGGAGCGCATCAGCCCGCGGCGCCTTGGCGCTCTGGTGGCGCTGTACGAACACAAGGTCTTCGTGCAAAGCGTGATCTGGGGCATCAATGCCTTCGACCAGTGGGGCGTGGAGCTTGGCAAGGAACTGGGCAAGGGCGTCTACAACCGCCTGACCGGCAGCGACGAAAGCCTCGCTGACGATGCCTCGACCCAAGGCCTGATCAACTACTTCCGCGGTCGTCACCGCGGCTGATCGACCTTGTCTGTCCCGGGAGCCGGTACACCGGCTCCTGTCAGGGCCCTGCCCTGCCCCCCTTGAACCTTCCTGACACTTGTGCGCACCCTTATGACTTGTCGCAAAACAAGAATAAGGATCCGTCATGTTCGATATCAGCACTTTTCCGAAAGCCGATGCCGTCCGCCGGGCGGCGCAAATGAGTCAGGACGACTACCAGCACCTCTACCGTCAATCCATTGAACAGCCCGATGCGTTCTGGGCTGAACAAGCCCGGCGCTTCCTGCACTGGAGCAGCCCCTGGGACAGCGTGCACAGCCACGACATGCGCACCGGCGAGGCCAGCTGGTTCCGCGGAGGCAAACTCAATGTCAGTGAGAACTGCATCGATCGTCATCTGGAAAAACGCGGCGATCAGGTGGCGATCATCTGGGAAGGTGATAACCCCGACGAGGCTATCCGCATCACCTACCAGCAACTCCACGACCATGTCTGCCGCCTGGCCAACCTGCTGAAAGGCCGTGGCGTGAAGAAAGGCGACCGGGTCTGCATCTACATGCCGATGATTCCCGAGGCGGCCTACGCCATGCTCGCTTGTACCCGGATCGGTGCCGTGCATTCGGTGGTATTCGGCGGTTTCTCGCCGGAAGCCCTGCGCGACCGGATTCTCAATGCCGATTGCCACACCGTGATCACAGCCGACGAAGGCGTGCGCGGTGGCAAGCTGGTACCGCTGAAGAACAACGTCGACAAGGCCTTGCTCAGCTGCCCGGACGTCAGCAGCGTGGTGGTGGTCCAGCGCACCGGCACGCCGGTGAACTGGGTGCAGGGCCGCGATATCCACTACCAGCAGGCCATGGTCACCGCCAGCACCGAGTGCGCGCCCGAGCCGATGGACGCCGAGGACCCGCTGTTCATCCTCTACACCTCCGGCAGCACCGGCAAACCCAAGGGCGTGCTGCACACCACCGGCGGTTACCTGTTGCAAGCCGCCCTGACGTTCAAGTACGTGCTGGACTACCGCGACGGCGAGGTCTTCTGGTGCACCGCGGACGTCGGCTGGGTGACCGGCCACAGCTACATCCTCTACGGACCACTGGCCAACGGCGCCACCACCCTGATGTTCGAAGGCGTGCCCAACTACCCCACCACCTCGCGTTTCTGGGAGGTGGTCGACAAGCATCAGGTGAACATTTTCTACACCGCGCCCACTGCCTTGCGGGCCTTGATGCGCGAAGGCAACGAACCGGTGCAGCGCACCTCCCGCAGCAGCCTGCGCCTGCTGGGCAGCGTCGGCGAGCCGATCAACCCGGAAGCCTGGGAGTGGTATTTCAATGTCGTGGGCGAGCAGCGCTGCCCGATTGTCGACACCTGGTGGCAGACCGAGACCGGCGGCATCATGCTCAGCCCCCTGGTCAGTGCCCAGCAGATCAAGCCCGGCTGCGCCTCGACCCCGATGTTCGGCGTGCAACCGGTACTGCTGGACGACCAGGGCAAGGAAATCCACGGTGCCGGCAGCGGCATTCTGGCGATCAAGGCCAGTTGGCCGGCACAGATCCGCAGCGTCTACGGCGATCCCAAGCGCATGGTCGAAACCTACTTCGCCCCCTACCCCGGGTACTATTTCACCGGCGATGGTGCACGTCGCGACGAGGACGGCAGCTACTGGATCACCGGGCGTATCGATGACGTGATCAACGTTTCCGGGCACCGCATCGGCACCGCCGAGGTGGAAAGCGCCCTGGTACTCCACGACAGCATCGCCGAAGCGGCGGTGGTGGGTTACCCCCATGACCTCAAGGGGCAAGGGATCTACGCCTTTGTCACCCCCATGCAGGGGGTCGAACCCGACGAGGCTCTGCAAAAGGAACTGCTGGCCCTGGTCAGCCGCGAGATCGGCAGTTTTGCCAAGCCGGAGCTGATCCAGTGGGCACCGGCCTTGCCGAAAACCCGTTCCGGCAAGATCATGCGGCGTATCCTGCGCAAGATTGCCTGCAACGAACTCGACACCCTGGGCGATACCTCGACCCTGGCAGACCCCAGCGTAGTGGACGGTCTGATCGACAAGCGCCTGAACGCTTGAAACCGGCGCGGCCCAGGCCGCGCCCCCTTTTCAATTCCTGTGCCGAGTTGTCATGGAATTCATTCGCAGCCGTATCGAAAGCCAGGTCATGAGTTTGTCCGGCCTCTCCCTGGGCCAGCTCGACCTGGAAAATCCCAAGGGTGATCCCGGCCTGTTCGGGCCGGGCTCCGTCAGTTGGCAAGTGCACGCCGACTTCGGCAGCATGCTGATCGGCGGCATCAGCGCCCTGCTGATGCAGGCCCTGCACCCTCTGGCCCTGGCCGGCGTCTGGGACCACTCGAACTTTCGCCAGGACATGATCGGCCGCCTGCGCCGTACAGGGCAGTTCATCTCCGGCACCACCTTCGGCGCCCGTCAGGACGCCGAGTGGCTGATCGACAAAGTACGCACCATTCACCTGCAGGTCGTGGGCACGGCGCCCGATGGTCGCCCCTATGCCGCCAGCGATCCCGACCTGCTGACCTGGGTGCACGTGGCTGAGGTCAGCAGCTTTCTGGCCGCCCACTTGCGCTACCTCAATCCCCACCTCTCGGGGGCCGACCAGGACCGCTACTACGACGAGATCGCCCTGATTGCCGAGCGCCTCGGCGCCCGGGACGTGCCTCGCTCACGGCGCGCCATCGCCGATTACCTGCAGGCCATGCGCCCGCAACTGCTCTGCGACCAACGCAGCCGCGAAGTGCTGCGCCTGCTGCTCGCCGCGCCGGCGCCCAGCCGCCTGGCCAAGCCCTTTGGTGCCTTGATGATGCAGGCCGGGATCGACCTGCTGCCGGACTGGGCCAGCCACATGCTCGAGGTCAATCAGAACCCGCTGCAACGCCAACTGATCCGTGCCAGCGTCAAGCGCAGCACCCCCATGCTGCGCTGGGCCGTGCGCGACAGCTCGGTGCACAGGGCGAGACGGCGCATGGGCCTGTAACTCGCCGACCGGCCATGCACAACACGACCGACCGGTTCGCGATTGGCCGGCCCTTAGCGTTGTGTGCAACCATGATTTCCCCTACTTCGTGCACCTGCGCAGGACGGCAAGCCCAGCTCGACGCAGGTCCCCGTCACCGAGAACAAGGCCCCCATCATGCAAGACGTCGTCATCGTTGCCGCCACCCGCACCGCCGTGGGCAGTTTCCAGGGCTCCCTGGCAAACATTCCCGCCGTTGACCTGGGCGCCGCGGTCATTCGCCAACTGCTGGCCCAGACCGGCATCGACCCGGCCCAGGTCGACGAAGTGATCATGGGCCAGGTGCTCACCGCCGGCGCCGGGCAGAACCCCGCCCGCCAGGCCGCGATCAAGGCCGGCCTGCCCCACGCCGTGCCCGCCATGACCCTGAACAAGGTCTGCGGCTCTGGTCTCAAGGCCCTGCACCTGGGCGCTCAGGCGATCCGCTGCGGCGATGCCGAAGTGATCATCGCCGGCGGCCAGGAAAACATGAGCCTGTCCAACTACGTGCTGCCCGGCGCCCGCACCGGCCTGCGCATGGGCCACAGCCAGATGGTCGACAGCATGATCAGCGACGGCCTGTGGGACGCCTTCAACGACTACCACATGGGCATCACCGCCGAGAACCTGGTGGAGAAATACGGCATCAGCCGTGAAGCCCAGGACGCCTTCGCCGCCGCCTCCCAGCACAAAGCCGCCGCGGCCATCGAGGCCGGGCGCTTTGTCGACGAGATCACCCCGATCCAGATTCCCCAGCGCAAGGGCCAGCCGCTGACCTTCGCCACCGACGAACAACCGCGCCCCGGCACCACCGCCGAGGCCCTGGCCAAGCTCAAGCCGGCGTTCAAGAAAGACGGCAGCGTCACCGCCGGCAACGCCTCGGCGCTGAACGACGGCGCCGCCGCGGTGATGCTGATGAGCGCCAGCAAGGCCCGGGCCCTGGGCCTGCCGGTACTGGCGACAATCGCCGCCTACGCCAACGCCGGCGTCGACCCGGCGATCATGGGCATCGGCCCGGTCTCGGCCACCCGCCGCTGCCTGGACAAGGCCGGCTGGACCCTGGACCAGCTGGACCTGATCGAAGCCAACGAAGCCTTCGCCGCCCAATCGCTGTCGGTGGCCAAGGAACTTGAGTGGGATGCGAACAAGGTCAACGTCAATGGCGGCGCGATTGCCATCGGCCACCCGATCGGCGCCTCGGGCTGCCGGGTGCTGGTGACCCTGCTGCACGAGATGATCAAGCGCGATGCCAAGAAAGGCCTGGCGACCCTGTGCATCGGCGGCGGCCAGGGCGTGGCATTGGCAATCGAACGCTAACCTGCAAAACCCGCCCCCTGTAGGAGCTGGCTTGCCAGCGAAGGCGTCCGTGAGATCGCTTTTGCCAGCAAGCTGGCTCCTACAGGCAAGGCATCCGTGAGACCGCTTTCGCCAGCAAGCTGGCTCCTACAGGCAAGGCGTCCGTGAGACCGCCTTCGCCAACAAGCTGGCTCCTACAGGCAAGGCGTCCGTGAGACCGCTTTCGCCAGCAAGCTGGCTCCTACAGGCAAGGCGTCCGTGAGACCGCCTTCGCCAGCAAGCTGGCTCCTACAGGCAAGGCGTCCGTGAGATCGCTTTCGCCAGCAAGCTGGCTCCTACAACAGGCGGGACGCTGGTAAACTGCCGCGCCTCACTCCTCAGCTCCAAGGCGCCTCGCATGTCCTCCTTGAATCAGGCGCTGCGCGCCGCCCTCGATCACCGCCAGGACCTGCTCGCCGAGCTGCATCAGCAAGGCACCGACTGCTATCGCCTGTTCCATGGCAGCCAGGAAGGCGCCGCAGGCCTGACCATCGACCGCTATGGCCCGCAATTGCTGGTACAGAGCTTTCACCAGCCCCTGGAGCGCGATGACCTGCTGCAACTGCATGAGACCATCAATCAGCGGCTGAACCTGCCGACCCTGCTGGTCTACAACGATCGCTCCCGGGGCAACTCGCGCATCGACCGTGAAGACCAGGTATACCGTGCTGAAGATCCAGCCCTGGCAGACCTGGTCGGCCACGAATGGGGCCTGAACTATCGGGTTCGCGGCCGTCACGCCGGGCAGGACCCCCTGCTGTTTCTCGATCTGCGCAACGCTCGTGGCTGGGTCAAGCAGCACAGTGCCGGGAAAAGTGTGCTCAACCTCTTCGCCTATACCTGCGGCGTCGGCCTCAGTGCCGCGGCCGGAGGCGCCCGGGAGGTCTGCAACCTGGACTTCGCCGAAGGCAACCTCGCGGTAGGACGGGAAAACGGTCGGCTCAATCCGCAGTTGCCCGAGATGCAGTTCGTGCAATCGGACTATTTCCCGGCGATTCGCCAACTGGCCGGCCTGCCCATCAGCCAGCGACGCGGGCAGAAGCTGCCCAGCTATCCACGCCTGGAACAACGCCAGTACGATCTGGTGCTGCTCGATCCGCCCGCCTGGGCCAAGAGCGCCTTCGGCACCGTCGACCTGCTGCGCGATTACCAGAGCCTGCTGAAACCGGCGCTGCTGGCGACCGCAGAAGGTGGCGTACTGATCTGTTGTAACAACCTGGCCAAGGTGGGGATGCAGGACTGGCGTGAACAGGTGCTGCGCTGCGCCGAGAAAGCCGGGCGGCCGGTGCGTGAGTGCCAGGTCCTGGCTCCGGCTGCGGACTTCCCTTCCCGGGACGGACAGCCACCGCTGAAAACCCTGATCCTGCAACTTTGATCAAGAGCAGGAAATCTGAACAATCCTGAAGTCTGCAAGGGTTTCGGAACCGTAAACGCGTGCCATACTCCAAGACACTTCCGATTCAGATAGATGAAGCCTCGCATGACCAAAGGATTGATTCGCGCCGTTGGCGCCTTGTTGACCGCTCTCGCCCTTTACAGTCTGCTGGGTTTCCTGATTTTGCCGGGCATTGCCTTGCGAGTGGCCAATCAGCAATTGGCCAACTACGCCACGACCCCGGCCCATATCCAGCGGATTGAACTCAACCCCTTCAGCCTGGAGCTGACCCTCTGGGGCCTGAACATCGGTGAACCGGGCAAGGAGCAGGTGGCCTTCGAGCGCCTCTACGCCAATCTGCAACTGGACAGCCTGTGGACCCGCGCCCTGCACCTGGCAGACGTCGAGCTGGATCAGCCCAAGACCGAAATCCTCTTCGACAAGGAAGGCAAGCTCAACCTGCTGGCCCTGTTCAAGCTGCCCGCCAGCGAACCGACCCCGAGCGACCCCGATGCCAAGCCGTTCCCGGTGCGTATCGAACGCATCAAACTGGCCGGTGGCTACCTGCACTTCCAGGACCTGCGCCCGAGCGAACCCATCGAGTTCATCTACAACAAGCTCGATTTCGAATTGAAGAACCTCAGCACCCTGCCCGACGACAGCGCCGACATGACCCTGGTGGCCACCGGCCCCGAGGGCGGCCAGATCGACTGGAGCGGCAACTTCAGCGTAACGCCGCTGACTTCCGAGGGCACACTGAAGGTCACCGACGGCAAGATGAAAGCCTGGTGGCCCTATGTCCGTGACGCCGTGCCCCTGGTCCTTGAAAACGGTGTGGTGAATCTCAGCACTCACTATAAATTCAGCCTGGCCAAGGAAACCGAACTGCTGCTGGACAACACCTCGCTGAGCATTGCGCCATTCGCCATCCAGGCCCCGGATGGCCGTCCGCTGGCTCGCCTGGAGCGCCTGGATGTCAGCGAAACCACAGTGGACCTGGCCAAGCAGCAAGTGATCGTCGGCAAGATCCGCAGCCAGAAGTTGGAGACCTGGGCCGCCCGTGAAGCTGACGGTCAACTGGACTGGCAGAAACTCTTCGCCAGTCAGCCCGCCAAGCCGGCCCCCAAGCCCGAGCCAGCCACCGCCGAACCACCCAAGGAGCCGGCGCCGCCCAGCAAGCCTTGGCAGGTATTGCTCAAGGACGTCGAACTGCGCAATTACCAGGTGCACCTGGCCGACCGCCAGGTCAAGCCGGCGGTCGCCCTGGAGCTGGGTCCGCTGAACCTGGACCTGAAGAATTTCGACAGCCTCAACCAGTCGCCCTTCAGCCTCAAGCTCGATACCGGCCTGGGCAAGCAAGGCAGGATCAGCGCCAATGGCGAGGTCAACCTCAACCCGATCACGGCCAAGCTCAAGGTCCAGACCAAGGATATCGACCTGCGCGTCGCCCAGTCCTACATCAGCCCCTTCATTCGCCTGGAACTGCGCAGCGGCATGCTCGGCAGCGACCTGGCAGTGGACCTGAAGAAAGTCGAACCGCTGACCTTCAGCGTCACCGGACGGGCCGAGGTGGAGCAACTGCACACCCTCGACACCCTGAAGAACCGGGACTTCGTGAAGTGGCAGAAAGTCGTGGTCGAAGGCCTCAACTATCAGCATGACGACAGCCTTTCGATCACCCGTATCAACCTGACCCAGCCCTATGCGCGCTTCATCATCAACGATGACCGCACCACCAACGTCGACGACCTGCTGATTCCCCAACCGGCCAGTAACGCCCCCAAGAGCACGGCCAAGGCCCCCGCCAGCCAGGGCAAGGCGCTGGGCATCCATATCGGCGGCATTGCCATCAACGACGGCTCGGCCAACTTCGCCGACCTGACCCTGACCCCGAACTTCGCCACGGCCATCCAACAACTCAACGGCCAGATCGGCACCATCGACAGCCGCCAGTCCAAACCCGCCGACGTGGACGTCAAGGGCAAGGTCGACCGCTATGCACCCGTGACCATCAAGGGCAGCGTCAACCCGTTCGACCCCATGGCCGCCCTGGATATCGCCACCAGTTTCAAGCGTGTGGAACTGACCACCCTGACCCCTTACTCCGGGAAGTTCGCCGGCTACCGTATTCGCAAGGGGCGCCTCAACCTCGACCTGCACTACATGATCACCAAGGGCCAGCTCAAGGCCGAGAACAAACTGGTGGTGGAGCAATTGCAGTTGGGTGAGAAAGTCGACAGCCCGGATGCCGTGGACCTGCCGATCCGCCTGGCGGTGGCCCTGCTCAAGGACACCGACGGCAAGATCTCCATCGAGCTGCCGATTTCCGGCGACCTGAACAACCCGCAGTTCAGCGTGATGCCGATTGTCTGGCAGACCTTGCGCAACCTGGTATTGCGCGCGGCAGAAGCGCCCTTCAAGTTCATCGGTGGCCTGATCAGTGGCGGTGGCTCGGAAGACTTGAGCAGTGTTTCCTTTGCGCCGGGCTCCAGTGAATTGAGCAAGGAATCGGAGTCGGCACTGACCACCCTGGCCAAGGCCCTCAAGGAGCGCCCGGCCCTGCGCCTGGAAATCGAAGGCACCAGCGCCCAGAGCAGCGACGGTCCGTTGATTGCCCAGCAGCGTCTCGAGCGTGAATACCAGTACAACTACTACAAGATCCTCCAGCGCCGTGGCGACAAGGTGCCAGCCCAGGCCTCCCTGCTGCAGGTGCCGGACGGCGAAAAAGCTCCGCTTCTGGAAGGCATCTACCGCACCCGCCTGAAGCAGCAGCCGCCCGCCGAATGGGCTCAGCTGAGCCGTGACGAACGCAGCGCCAAACTGCGTGAAGGCCTGATCAAGTTCTGGGGCGCCAGCGATGTGCTGCTGCGCCAACTGGGCCAGGAGCGTGCCAGCAGCATCAAGGACTTCCTGGTGGACAAGGGCCAGTTGGCCGATGACCGGGTCTACTTCATCGATGCCAACCTGGGCCAGGCCGAGAGTGACGGCCGAGTGATCACGCCCCTGCACCTGGACAGCGAATAAGACCAGCGCCGAGCCGGACCAAAGGCTTTCCCGCGCCCAATAGAACAGGCCCCGGCACAATGTACCGGGGCCTGTAATGATCACGTCCCTGTGATCTTCCGCATGAACCCTTGAAAGAGGCGGCAGACGTATTACCTGGCTCGTCTGCCGCCCCCTCTCCCTGTCCAGGCGAGAAGCTTGCGCCTTATTCGGCTTTCAGGCCGTCAGCGGAAACCGCCTTGACGCCTTTGATTTTCTTGGTGATAGCCACGGCGGTTGCCTTTTGTGCTTCGGTGACCGCCACGGTGGACGACAGCGACACGACGCCCTTGTTGGTTTCGACCTTGATGTCAGTGCCAGGAATGCCTTTCTCGGTTACCAGATCGCTTTTCACTTTGGTGGTGATCCAGGTATCGGAGGTGGCCTCTTTGGCCTTGGTCACTTCACCGGCAGCCACAACCATCGGCGACTGGGTGCTTTGAGTGGTCTGCGCAAAAGCCACGTTGGCCATGGTCAGGGTCAGAGCGGTAGCAGTTGCAGCAGCGATAGCGAACTTCTTCATACGAGTAACTCCTGTTCTTTTAGAAAGCCTGCGCCGTGTCCTGGCAACAGGGTTATCAGGGATGTTGCAGGGGCTATGCCAAGTTTTGATCGATAAAAATATTCATATAAATCAATAAGTTATGAATATTTTAAATTTCCTGAATCATGCAAATTGCATGACCACCCACCAATCTGCATGCAAGTTGCGGGTTTTGCCGTTGCTGTCGAACCGCTCCGTTGCCCTCACCTGCGGGTGCTCCCTCAAGCGCCATCTGCGCCACAGCCCTTGGGCGCGTAGTCCGCCTCCACCGTGGTGCTGCAGGTCCAGCCGGATGTCGCTGAGCGGGTCAGGGTCAGGTTCTTGTTCAGCACCGGGCCCGGTGCATTGAGAATGGTGCAGGCAATGCTGCCTTCGCCGGTGGCGGCGGTCCCCTCGGCACTCATCCGGCAATTGGACGTCAGCGCCGTGCCGCCGGCCAGGACCAGGGTCGGATCGGTCCCCTGGTTCAGCAGGTCCTCGACATTGACCTTGAGGGCCGAGGCCTCGGCCAGCGCGGCGATCACCTTGGCTCGTGCCTGATACTTGGAATACAGCGGCATGGCCACGGTTGCCAGAATGCCGATGATGGCCACCACCACCAGCAGTTCGATCAGGGTAAATCCGCATTGCTTTTTCATGGGCTGCCTCCTGGCATGAACGAAAGTTGCATGAACAGTCAGCTCAAAGCACGCCCTGTGCCAGGGCACAGCCCTTGTAATCCGGGCCCTGGAGAGGCGATAGCCGATGGCCTTGAGCGCAAGGAGTTGCACAAACTGACAAATTTCGTCACCCAGTGCCCCTCTCCGGCAGGTACCCGGCAGCTAGGCTTGAGCAGGTGCCCGGCAGTCAGGCCTGTACCCCGGCAAGGAACGTACGGGGACATTGGCGATCTATCACCCGCTCGATGACCCAGGGGCATCCCGGCCCGCAATCCACAGTTTCTACAAGGATCGAACCATGGCGGTAAAAGCACCTGCAGCCAGTGTCTATCTCTGGCAAGGCACCGACAGCCAGGGCCACACCACTAGCGGTGAGCTGAGCGCCACGAACCCGGCCCTGATCAGGGCGCAATTGCGGCGACAAGGCATCACCCCTGCCTGGGTCCGTCGCAAGCCCAGGGGCTGGCCCCGCCTGGGCCAACGGATCAAGGCTCGGGATATCGCGCTGCTCACCCGGCAGCTGGCAACCCTGATGCAGGCGGGCGTGCCGCTGCTGCAATCCTTCGACATCATCGCCGAGAGCTTCGAACAGCCCCTGATGCGGCAGTTGCTGAGCAGCCTCAAGCGCGACATCGAAGCAGGGTCCAGCCTGGCCACTGCGCTGCGCAGGCATCCGCGCCATTTCGACGAGCTGTATTGCAACCTGGTGGATGCCGGCGAACAGGCCGGGGCCCTGGACACCCTGTTGGAGCGAGTTGCGAGCTACAAGGAAAAGAGCGAGAACCTCAAGGCTCGCCTGAAGAAAGCCATGGTCTATCCCCTGGCGGTGATCGGTGTGGCCATCGTGGTCAGCAGCATCCTGTTGCTCAAGGTGGTTCCCCAGTTCCAGAGCCTGTTCGCCGGGTTCAATGCCGAGTTGCCATGGCTGACCCAGCGGGTCATTGCCCTCTCGCAGAGCCTCCAGCGCCAGGGTGGCCTGCTACTGCTGGGCAGCCTGCTGGCCGGGTTCGGGGCGCGCCTGGCCTATCGGCGCTCTGCGCGCCTGCGCGACATCCTGGATGCGCGCCTGCTGCAATTACCCCTGGCCGGCCCGCTGCTGCACAAGTCCGCGGTGGCCCGCTACGCCCGCACCCTGGCCACCACCTTCGCTGCCGGCGTGCCCCTGGTGCAAGCCCTGGAGTCGGTGGCCGGGGCCAGTGGCAACAAGGTCTACAAGCAAGCGGTGGAGCGCATTCGCCAACAGGTCGCGAGCGGCATGCAATTGAACTTTGCCATGCGCACCAGCGGCGTCTTCCCTACTATGGCGATCCAGATGACCGCCATCGGAGAGGAATCCGGGACCCTGGATCATCTGCTGGAAAAGGTCGCGGTGCATTATGAGGCCGAGGTGGACAACCTGGTGGACAGCCTGACCAGCCTCATGGAGCCTTTGATCATGGTCATCCTGGGCGGTATCGTCGGCGCCCTGGTGGTTGCCATGTACCTGCCCATCTTTCAACTTGGTACAGCGATCTGAACATGTCCCTGACTGAAGTCCTGACCCTTTACCCCATGGCATTCGTGGCGTCGGCCCTGGTGCTGGGGCTGATCGTCGGCAGTTTTCTCAATGTGCTGGTCTGGCGCCTGCCGAAGATGCTCGAGCGTGATTGGCGCGCCCAGGCCCTCGAAGTACTGGGCCTGGCGCCTGAACCGCCGAGCGCGCCCTACAACCTGATGCAGCCCCACTCCCAGTGCCCCCACTGCGCGCAGCCGATTCGCCCCTGGGAGAACATTCCACTGCTCAGTTACCTGTGGTTGCGTGGCCGTTGCGCGCACTGCAAGGCCGGCATCAGCCCGCGCTATCCGCTGACCGAACTGGCCTGCGGCCTGATCTCGGCATTAGTGGCCTGGCATTTCGGCTTCGGCTGGCCCGCAGGCCTGTTGCTGGTGCTGAGTTGGGGGCTGCTGGCCATGAGCCTGATCGACGCCGATCACCAACTGTTGCCGGACGTGCTGGTCTTGCCGCTGCTCTGGCTGGGGTTGATCGTCAACAGTTTCGGTTTGTTGGCCAGCCTTGGCGACGCCTTGTGGGGAGCAGTGCTCGGCTACCTGTTCCTGTGGTCGGTGTTCTGGCTGTTCAAGCTGCTGACCGGCAAGGACGGCATGGGCCACGGCGACTTCAAGCTGCTGGCGTTGCTCGGCGCCTGGGGCGGCTGGCAGATTCTGCCGCTGACCTTGCTCCTGTCGTCCCTGGTGGGCGCCATCCTCGGCACCGTCATGCTGCGCCTGCGCCAGGAAAAGACCTCGACCCCGATCCCCTTTGGGCCCTTTCTGGCTATTGCCGGCTGGATTGCCATGCTCTGGGGTGGTCAAATAACCGACTTCTATTTGCAGTTTGTCGGTTTCCAATGACTCGCTCCGTTGTTACACCCTGGACCCTCGGCCTCACTGGCGGCATTGGCAGCGGCAAAAGCGCTGCCGCCCAGCACTTCATCGACCTTGGGGTGCATGTGATCGATGCCGATCACGCTGCCCGCTGGGTGGTGGAACCTGGCCGCCCGGCCCTGGAGCAGATTGCCCGGCACTTCGGTGACGGCGTGCTGCAAGCCAATGGTCAGCTGGACCGTGCGGCCTTGCGCAAGCTGATCTTCGAAGTCCCCGAGCAGCGCCGCTGGCTGGAGGCCCTGCTGCATCCGTTGATTGCCGAAGAAATTGTCAACCACCTGGCCCGCGCCGAGTCGCCCTACGCGATCCTGGTGTCGCCCCTGCTGATCGAATCCGGCCAGTCGCGCATGACCCAGCGGATCCTGGTGATCGATGTGCCGCAACAATTGCAGATCGAGCGTACCCTGCAACGCGACCAGATCAGCGAACAGCAGGTCCAGGCCATTCTCCAGGCCCAGGCCAGCCGAGAAGAGCGCCTGCGCCATGCCGACGATGTGCTGGTCAACGACCGCGACCACGCCTGGTTGCGCAGCGAGGTCGAACGCCTGCATCACTTTTACCTAACTTTGCGTGGAGGCCAGTCATGAGCCAACCCTTGACCGTCGAATGCCCAACCTGTGGCGCCCCTGTGGAATGGAATGCAGCCAACCTCAACCGGCCGTTCTGCTCAGACCGCTGCAAGCTGATCGACCTGGGGGCCTGGGCCGCCGAGGAACACAAGATTCCGGTAAGCCCGGATGCCGAGGATGACCTGTTCTCGGAAGAACTGCCGCCCCGCGCCCACTAAGGGCGTCACCCGGCGCCGGTCAGGGCCGCATGAAGCTGTAGTCCTGATCGTCGTCGAGGTTCTCCGCAAGAAACTGCAACTCGTCCGCCAAGTCCTCGATGCTGCGTACACTCTTGCTCTGCTGCACCACCGCGCTGAGCAGGGCACGCAGGCTCAACCCCGGCTCAAACCCTTCCTGCTGGGCGTTATGCAGGCTGTCGCGCACTTCCTGTCGAGCCCACTGGTAGACACTCATGACCGCACTCCCAAGATTTTTGCCGAGCATGCAGCGCGCTCGAAAGCTCGGGATTGATATGGATCAAGGACGCCGATCCTCGTCTTTCCAGGGTGCCGAGAGGTAGCGGGTGCGATTGAAGGTTTCCAGCCATTCCGGGCAGAACACCACCAGCGCGCTGATCACCATGCCGTTGATGAACGCCTCGGGGAAAATGATCATCCACAGGTAGCCGACAAAATCCTCCAGCCATTCGGGCATGGCAAAGCGCTCGTCGATCCACAGCAACCCCAGGCCGCAAAGCAGGCACAGCAGTGCCGACAGTGCCGCGGCAAAGAACCCGGAACAGAAGATGTACACGAAGGGGTTGCGCGGCTGTGCCCGCTCCACCAGCCAGGCACAGCCCTCGGTCACCGCCACCGGCAACAGGATCAGCAACACGCCATTGACCCCCAACGCCGCCAGATCCTGGCGTCCCAGCGCCAGCAGCCCCAGTTGTGCCGTCAGCCCGCCAACGATTGCCAGCGGCCAGTCCAGCAGCAGGGTCACTGCGGTCATGCCAATGAAGTGATAAGACACCCCGGTATCGAAGTCCCGCCGCACCAGCCATAGCAGAAACAGGGCGAACACGGTCCCGAACAGCAAGTGTTGCCGGCGACTGTCGGTGAACAGCTCGACCCAGGGCGCCCGCAGCACCGCCCAGATCAGCACCGGCACATAGAGCAACCAGCCGATGCTCAGGCTTTGCGGCGACAGCAACGCCGAGCTGATCATGGCTGAAGCCGCTCCAGCGCCTCGGCCAGTTGCCCGGCGGTGGAATACTCCTGCCGAGAGACCAGGCGGCCTTCCTGCAGTTGCAACCACAGGACCTTGTCATCGGCTGCGGGGTAACGCGGGGCCACACGGCCGTCGCGATCGAGCATCACCCGGTAGGGATAGTCGCGCATGGCCGGTACCGCGAAGAGCTTGGCAATCAGTGTCGGCATGCGCTGGATATCCGCGACAAAGACTCCGTGGCGCCCCTGCAGATAGCCTTCGGGCTGGTCCTTGAGTGCGGCATTCACCACCTTGGCCGCGTCCATGCTGCGTGCCACCAACAGCACCTGGATCTGGGAGTCGAGGCTGTAGGCCTGGTCGAACTGATCCAGCAAGGTCCAGGGCGCCAGACGCTCGCCAACCTCGAGGGCCTGGACCCACAACGGCAACAGGCCCAGCAACAGAATTGACCAGCGCTTCACGGCACACTCCTTATTGATCGATTGGACGGCGAACAGTCTACACCGCCCGTTGGCAGGCTCCAGCAAGGGGGACCAGGAGTCCCTGGAAGGTTTTTCCTGGCCCGTGGTATTTAAGGTCATATTTGAGCGCTAAGATGGATCGTATGGATGACTCAGATTTTTTGCGCCTGCTTACCATCCAGGCCGAACAAGCCAACGCGTTTCTGTCCAATGCCCGCAAATGGGAGCGTGAGCGTTGGGTCTGCCAGCGCCTGCTGCAAGGGCTGAACATCCCCTACCGCAATGACGAGTTCACCGCCGCCGGCCAGGAGCCGCCGGATGTGTTGTTCCGCGACGCCAGCTTCGAAGTGTTTTTTGTTCTCGATGAAGGCCGACGCCTCAACGATGAATGGCGCGACGAACTGCAACGCAGGCGCAGTGCGTTCTCCCTGAGCCAGTTGGTGCGGCGCGAGGCCAAGCCCAAGCGCATCCCGGCCAACGAACTGCTCCTGCGCCTGGCGCCGACCCTGCGCAAGAAGGCCCATAACTACAAGGAGCGGGGCATGAACCTAGGCGAGCTGGACATCATCGCCTTTGCCGCCCTCAAACGCGAAGTGCTGGACCTCAACAGCCACTTCCCGCCCCCTACCGAGTACCTGCGCCAGGGCTGGCGCTCGCTGTCCCTGGTGGGACCGACCTTCGCCCGCGTGCTGTTCGCCCATCCGGATGCGCCGGAGTTCCTGCGCAGCAACCTGGGGCGCAGCATCCTCTTCGACGTGGGCATCAGCCTGTAGACACGCACCATTCCCCTTTCGTGGGCATGGCGCAATCGGTCCGGCAATGGTAAAAAAGCGCTTGCCTGCCAACATCCGGAGCTCATCAGCGAGCGCCACGCGGCAGCGGCTATGCTGCGTTGCAAGTGCAGACAATACTGCGCTGTAACATTCCTTCGAGTTGCAACGTCTACCTGACGAGGCCTTTTATGAGCAGCCGCCTGAACCCCGACGACCAACGCCATGTCGAAGAATACCTGCAACTGCCCCAGCACCGAGTCGAGCGCCGGCCCTTCCGGCCGTGGATGCTCCTTGTGGTGGTGGTCGTGGTGACGGTCGCCTTGGGCCTGTTGAGCCGTTTTATCAGTTACCTGACGCTATGAGCTGCTTCGCGCTCGCTCGGTTGACTGCCCCGATTTCTTTTAGCCTTGCGAGATATCCCCATGACTCATCGTATTGTCATCGTTGGCGGCGGCGCCGGCGGCCTGGAGTTGGCGACCCGCCTGGGTAAGACCCTGGGCAAGCGCGGCACCGCCAGTGTGATGCTGGTGGACGCCAACCTGACCCACATCTGGAAACCGCTGCTGCATGAAGTGGCTGCCGGCTCACTGAACTCCTCCGAAGACGAACTCAACTACGTCGCCCAGGCAAAATGGAACCACTTCGAGTTCCAACTGGGCCGGATGAGCGGGCTCGATCGTCAACAGAAGAAGATCCAGCTGGCTGCCACCTACGACGAAGAAGGCGTGGAACTGTTGCCGGCTCGCGAGCTGGGCTACGACACCCTGGTGATCGCCGTGGGCAGCACCACCAACGACTTCGGCACCCAGGGCGCGGCCCAGCACTGCCTGTTCCTCGACACCCGCAAGCAGGCCGAGCGTTTCCATCAGCAACTGCTCAACCACTACCTGCGCGCTCACGCCGGGCAGAGCGATGCGGTGGAGCAGATCAGCGTGGCCATCGTCGGCGCCGGTGCCACCGGTGTGGAACTGGCAGCGGAGCTGCACAACGCAGCCCACGAACTGGCCGCCTACGGCCTGGACCGGATCCTCCCGGAGAACATGCACATCACCCTCATCGAAGCCGGGCCCCGGGTGTTGCCAGCACTGCCCGAGCGCATCAGCGGGCCAGTGCACAAGACCCTGGAAAAGCTTGGGGTCAAGGTCCTGACCAACGCCTCGGTCAGCGAAGTGACCGCTGACAGCCTGATTACCGCCGATGGCCAGACCATCCCCGCCAGCCTCAAGGTGTGGGCCGCGGGTATCCGCGCGCCGGGCTTTCTCAAGGATATCGACGGCCTGGAAACCAACCGCATCAACCAGCTCCAGGTATTGCCGACCCTGCAGACTACCCGCGATGAAAGCATCTTCGCCTTCGGCGACTGCGCCGCGTGCCCGCAACCGGGCAGCGATCGCAACGTGCCGCCACGGGCCCAGGCCGCGCATCAGCAAGCCTCGCTGCTGGCCAAGTCACTGAAGCTGCGTATCGAAGGCAAGGACCTGCCGACCTACAAGTACACCGACTACGGGTCCTTGATCTCGCTGTCGCGCTTCTCGGCGGTGGGCAACCTGATGGGCAACCTCACCGGCAGCGTGATGCTCGAAGGCTGGCTGGCGCGGATGTTCTACATCTCCCTGTACCGCATGCACCAGATGGCGCTGTATGGGGTGTTCCGCACGGCCATGCTGATGCTCGGCAGCCGGATCGGGCGAGGCACCGACCCACGCCTGAAGCTGCACTAAGCACCTGAAACCAGTACGCCCCGGCAACCAGGGTCACGCGGGGCGTATTGGCCGTCGAGCGAAATCGCCGAGAGATGCACCTACAGGCAATCGTCCAGGAAGCCCACCACGGTGCCCATGCAGGCAACCCGTTCCTCGACATGAGGCATGTGGCTTGAATGTTCGAACAGCGCCCAGCGGATATCCGGTATTTTTTCCAGATAGGGCCTGAGCACTGTTGGGGTCGCCTCATCGTAGCGTCCGGAGATCAGCAGAGTCGGCACCTTGATGCGTTGCAGGCGCTCGACAATGCTCCAGTCCTCCAGGTTGGCCAACAGCGGGAAACTCTCGGCCCGATGGGCCACATCGCCCCTCTCACCGGCGCCCTGTCCTCTGGCGAACATGCGCGCCACCTCCTCAGGCCATGGCCGAAGCCTGCAGACGTGCCGCTCGAAATAGACCTGCACCGCCTGCACATACTCCGCACTGCGCAGCGTTCCCGCCTGTTCATGGCGAACCAGCGTCTGCTGGACCTCTTCCGGTAAGGCCTCACGCAATCCTTGGGTCTGCTCGGTCCAGGTGCGCCAATCGGCAGGTGCATTGGCAATGATCAGGGCACGCAGGCCAGCGGGAGCCAATACTGCATGCTCACTGGCCAACGCGCCTCCCCAGGAATGCCCGAGCAGTGCGTAATCGTCACTGATGCGCAAGTGATCCAGGAGATTGTCCAACTCCTCGAGAAACAGCCCGACCGTCCAGAAATCCGCGGACCTATCCAGCGGATGAGTGGAATAACCGCTACCCAGGTGATCGAACTGAATGATTGCCCGCCCACTGGCGGCCACATCCTTGAAGGCATCCACCGTGTCATACGTGCAGCCCGGACCACCGTGGAGAATCACCAGAGGCGTGAGGCCGTTTTGCAGGTCTCCCGTGACCCGGTACCAGGTCCTGTAGGCGCCGAAGGAGGCATAGCCGTCCTTTGGTGGTTTGCTTGGATTCATTGCACATCGCTCCCTGATTGCGATCACCCTGTGTCGTTCGATCTTTTGTCCTGTGCCCAGCATTCCCTTGGGGAGCGCCGGCGGTGCTTGCCTCAGTTGTCCAGCAAGCGATAGTGGACCGCCCGAACCACGGCCTGGACCCGGTTCTTTGCGCCCAGCTTGTGCATCGCGGATGTCAGATGCAGATTGATCGTGGCCACCGAACGCTGCAGACGTTCGGCAATGTGTGCTGAGGTCATGCCCTCGGCAGCCCATTTCAGGCATTCGCGCTCACGCCGGGTCAGATGAACCGGATAGCCGCGAAGGCTTTTACTGAGCTGTGGATAGAGGTGTTCCTGCAGCGCATGCGAAAGAAGTGTGAAGTGGCTCAGAGCCTGTTGCAGGTCACCCAGGGCGACCCGGGTACTGCCTGAACGCAAGCCGGTCAGGCTGGCAAAACCACCCCGAGGCAGGTGGATCGGCACCGTCATCCCGTGAGCCATCTGGTGATGCTGCAGGTAACTCGATACAGGATCGTGTTGCTGCCCCATGACCTGACGCAAGACCGTGGGCGCTTTGGGTTTATAGGACCAGATAAAGGGTGAAGTGCTGTCCAGCGCGACCTGCTGAACCGGGTCGATATGGTAATAGCCCTCATCGCACCAGAGCTCCAGCCAGTCCCTGGGGGTATTGCAGACCATGGCGCTGGGAATGATCAGCTCGCCCTCATGATCGAAGGGCACCGGGCTGTAGTCGTAGACCAAGGCATCGAACCCCAACTCCGAGGCCAGTGCCATGGTCCCCGTCATCCGTTCGTGCACGGTGTTTCCGAGAATCAGCTGGGCGTTTACGTCCGCGAGCCTGCTCTGCATCCTTTGCGTTTCCTTACTGTCCGATCCTTAACAGTTGGCGCCTAGAATGCCACGCTCACCGGCAACGGGCCAGGCAAAACCTATAAGAACTACTAGGTTTGGCGACACCCCCATCTCGACGCTGGCCGCGGGACACCTCTTGGCACAGCATCGCCCCTTCCCCGCTTGCCCCGTCCCTGCCCCTGTCCAATCGCTCGGCACAAACAGCGCTGCTGGCCATCCGAAGGTCGGTAGCACATATGCCTGCCTGTCCCTGATCTGCTCGAATGCAGTGTCATGCCCCGCCCATGTGCGGCGCCGTGCATCGCTCATTGCAGACAAGGACACATGCCATGCAGATGCCCCAGACCCTACAGATCCGCAACGGTGAAAAAGCCCCTCTTTCCTTCTCCCCCGAGGAATACGCACGACGCCTGAAGGCTCTGCGCGACTACATGGCCGAACAGGAGATCGATGCTGCGTTGTTCACCTCGTACCACAACATCAACTACTACGCCGGCTTCCTGTATTGCTCCTTCGGTCGTCAGTACGCCTTGGTGGTGACCCAGGACCGAACGGTGCTGATCAGCGCCAATATCGATGGCGGCCAACCCGGGCGGCGGGCAGTCTGCGATGCCCAGGTGGTCTACACCGATTGGCAACGGGGCAACTTCCTGGTTGCGGTCAAGCAGGCCCTGCCCCAGGTCACACGACTGGGGCTGGAGTTCGATCACCTGACCCTGCCCAGCCACCAGGCCTTCGCCGAACTCTTTCCCCAGGCCCATCTACTGGACATCGCCGCCCCTTGCATGACCATGCGCATGCTCAAGTCCACTGAAGAGCAGGTGCTGATCCGCCACGGTGCGCGCATCGCCGACATCGGAGGCAGCGCCGCCATCGACGCCCTGCAGGACCAGGTACCGGAATACGAAGTCGCGCTGCATGCCACCCAGGCCATGGTGCGAGAGATTGCCCGGACTTTCCCCGCAGCCGAACTGATGGACACCTGGACCTGGTTTCAATCGGCAATCAATACCGATGGCGCCCACAACCCAGTGACCTCGAGACGGGTCAGCCCGGGCGAGATCCTCAGCCTCAACTGCTTTCCGATGATCGCCGGCTACTACACCGCCCTGGAGCGCACGCTGTTTCTCGGCCATTGTCCGGACGACTACCTGCGGTTCTGGGAAATCAACGTCAAGGTGCATGAGGCCGGGCTGCGGTTGGTGCGCCCTGGGATGCGCTGCTGCGACATCGCCCGGCAGTTGAACCAGATCTATCTCGAGCATGACCTGCTGCAATACCGCACCTTCGGCTACGGCCACTCGTTCGGCATCCTCAACCACTACTACGGTCGGGAAACCGGCCTGGAGTTTCGCGAGGACGTGGAGACGGTACTGGAGCCCGGCATGGTGGTGTCCATCGAGCCCATGATCAGGTTGCCCGAAGGCCAGCCCGGGGCCGGCGGCTATCGAGAGCACGATATTCTCATCGTGCATCCCGCAGGCGCGGAAAACATCACTCGGCTGCCCTATGGCCCGCAGCACAATATTATCCGCCGCTGATCGGCGCCCCTGGCTCCGGGTCGCGACCAACGCTGTTGCAAGGCCGGTAGGCCACTCACTGCCGGCCTCTCTGACAACGGTCATCGACACCACCGCACAACGATCCTGCGTCTGGCGAGTGGCCCTGCCCCTTGCATCTCCTGGGGTATTCAGCCACCGAGTGCAACACAGAGAAACGGGCTCAGCCGGACCGCTTCACTCATACGTCAGCTTGAACGTCATCGCAGCCATGAAACTGCCCACGCCTATCGTGCGCTCCTTCAAGGCTTCGGGTTCCCCCTGAAGGTAGGCCAGGAAGGAGATCTCGTTGCTGCCGTCCTTCATCAGTACACCGGCAGGGTGAGTCTGGTACAGCGGCAACGGCGTTCCGTCCGCTCGCTCCAGGCCAATGGCCACGCCTGTGGCCAGCTCGGCAGTGCCGTCCATGGAGACTGTACTGCTGAGTTTCAGCAATCCTGGCAGCCCCGAACTTTCTGTGCCGTCGAAATAGAGACTGACCTGGTTCTTGCCCAGTGTCGTGTCGCAGCCCTCCAGATGCAGCACCACCGGCTGCCCCTGGGTGCGGGTCCGCCGATACAGGTCGCGAGTGGCCACACTGGGAAACTCCAGCCTGACCAAGGCATCGGCAGCCCTGAGGGTGCAGGGCTCGGCCACCAGCCTGCCAGCAAAGAACATGTTTTTCGGTTCTGCTTTCGCAGGCACCGCCAAGACCAGGACAACGGCCCCCACGACCAGCCAAGCCATGGCACGCAGGTATGGATTCAGGCTGTACATGGCCGCTCCTAATAGACTTCGGCGATCAGCAGCGCGCTGGCGCTGAAGGCGTCATCGATCAGCTCGGCGCCGCTCTTTTTCACTGGCACAGCCGCCAGTTCCAGAGGTTGACCAATGCTGTCGATATCGATTTTCTGCGCCACGTTCAAGGGGAAGATCCTGTCCCCCAGCATTATCTTGATGCCCAGCCCGGGTATCGAAGTCTCGATCGCGTTTTCATCGAATTCGACTTTAGCGACGATGGTCAACTGCATCTTCCAGACCACTCCAGACGCACGCTCCTCGCACTGGATCTGAAAGGGCACCGGTTCCCGATAGTTGCTGCCATCGATCTTGCTGATGGCGATATTGCCCTTGAACTGGACATCGATACGTTTGTCGTCGCTGATGGTGCAGGGCGGAGCCTCGACCAGATTGCCCTTGAACAACAGGTTCTCCTGCGCCGCCGCCTGCTGCGGCAGGATCGCCAGCAACAGCCACAGCGTCCATCCGCCAAGCTGCTGCCCGATCAGTCGATAGCCGTTCATTGATACTCCATCACCAAGGTTGCCCCCAGGCTGAAAGGCTTCGCCAGGACCTGGCTGCCGGCGCGCTTCACCAGCACGGCGGTCAGCTCCGGCGGTGCATTGGCCGGGAAGTCGAACCAAGTGTTGATGGGGAAATTGTTGCTGCCGCGCCTGACGGCCACTCCCAGGTTTTCATTGCCGGGGACGCCCAGGACCGTACTGTCGAAAACCGCCCCGCCACCGACTTTCCGTACCTGCATGCGCAGGCCATAACCCGCGGCTTTTTTGCAATCCGGCTTGTAGTCGATCGCTATCGGGTTGTTCTTGCCATCGACATCACGGGTCTTCATGGTGCCGAAATCCACACCGACCGGGCTGCCATTGTTTATGGTGCAAGGAATCGCCGCGCGGATAGCGCCCTTGACCGTCAGCGTAACGTCGGCCATGGCCGCAGTGCTCCCCTGCAGCGCCAAGAGGGCTGCTGCCAGCCATCGGCGATCAGTGATCATGCGCGCTCCTCAGTCATAGCTCAGATGGAAATTCAGGCTGGCGTGAAAATGCCCGGGGACCAGAGGCTCGGCCGTGCGCTCGGGAATCACGTAGTAGGTCAGCAGGTCGCTGCCAGGTGAGACAAACCAGCTATGCCGCGGACCTGCGAGGCGGATGTGCCGCTTGCGCTGATCGGTAACTCGCAGGCCAAAGCCCCCCGCCCCCGATACCTTGACCAGCTGCGGATTGGCCGAGTCGGCCACGGCCGTCAGCCTCAATCCCATCACCGGCTCGATGGTGCTCCAGACCAGGGTGCCACCCGGCCCCTCGCGGCTGCCGCCCTGGGTTCTGAGGCAGCCACGCAGCCTCAGGTGCACTGCCACCGGCGTGCCCTGGTCACCGAGCCTTTGCAGGCTGGCGGTACCCAGTGCTCCCAGCCAGACCTCCTGATACGCCGAGCTCATGTCCAGGTGACACGCGCTTTCCATCAACGCACCACTGACCTGCAGCAACGCCTGGCGATCATCGACCGAACCCTCATCGGCACGGCCCGACGCTGTCGTTCCGGCCAGCAGCAGGAACAACAAGGCTGCAGTTGTGCCCGGCCCCATCCTTGCTGAATCCATCAGGGAGCCTGCCTCTTGTCGGTTAGTCGGGGTCATGGTGGCTAGTCTGAATTCTTCACCGGATGAGCCGTGCAATGCCCTGCACGACACTCAAACTCCAGCAGCGGCCGACCGCCGTAGTCGTTGACGTAGGTCAGCACCGGCTTGGCCCCCAGGCTCTTGGCGCTCACCCCCAGCATCATCTGGCCCTTGGGTTCGATCATCAGCGGCTGAAAGCCTTCGGCGGTCTTGCCGTTACGGCGGCTGCTGGCGTCGATCAGGGTGACGAAATAGGGCGTCGGGTTGCTCACTTGATAGCGGTCGCCCTGCAGTGTCAGGGTGATCTGCTCCTGCCAGGGCGCCGTGCCGGAACCGATGCCACGGGCAATGGGCGCCGGGCGATAGAACAGCTTGATCCGGGTTTGCAGGGCAATTTGCAGCGTGTTGGATTTATCGCTGCGCGGCGGGACCTCCCGCAGGTTGAAATAGAACAGCGACTCGCGGTCCTGGGGCAACTGGTTCAATTGCGGCAGCCCCTGGATCTTGACCTGGCTGTTGGCGCCCGCCTCCAAGCGCTGAATGGGCGGCAACACCACCAGCGGGCTGGTGATCTTTTCTTCCTGTGCATTCTCGATCCAGGCTTGCGCCAGGTACGGCAATTGATTGTTCTGATTGCTGATGCTGAGACTGACGGATTTCTCCTCCCCGGAAAAAACCACCCGGGTCCGGTCCAGGGACACGGCGGCCTGAACCGAGGGCATAGCCCACAGCATCAGCCAGGCCAGCAGTAACGGCTTGTTCGAATAAATCCTGTTCATGGTAGGCATCTCTTGGTTATCCGTTGAGTGGAGAGGAGGAGGCAGACGAGGCCGATGGCAGGCACAGCAGCTGGATTTCGGACTCTGCGCGGGGGTCCAGTTCCGGCAGGGTGAATGCGCACTGGGCAACTCCGTTCCAGTGCAGGGCCATGGTTTCGCCGGCCTTCATGCCACTGAGGTACACCTGGCCATCCTCCCCCATGATTCCGGTGTCCTGGCCGCGGCGATTCTTCACCGTCGCACCGAACGGTGGCGCGCTCTGGTCAGCCAGATGCACCATGACCATGGCCTTGGCACCGGCGATGATGTCGAAACTGCGATAGCCGATGGCCCCTTCGGTCAGGGTGATCTGGGTGACCGACTGGGTGGCTTCCACGTCGTCCGCCAACTGGTCCAGATCGATGCTTGCCTGATTGCGGTAATAGCTGTTGAGGTCGGTGATGACCGCACTGCCAAAACCATTGGTACGGGTCGAGGCGCCGTTGCCGCGCACCGGCACATTGGCCACGCCCTGGGTGTCCACCAGCAGGCGAGTACCTCCCGGCATGCCGGTGCGATGCAGTGCGCCCCCCTGCGCAGTGAGGGTTGCGCCGCCCTGGAGCGACAGCCCGGCAGAGCGGTATTGCCCGGTCTGGTAGCTGGCACTGGCCACGACCTGGGCCTGGCTGCCCTCGTGGGTCAGGTAACCGCTGGCGGTCTTGCCCGAACGAGCAGTACCGGCACTGAGCGAATAGCTGTTGCGCTCATCCACGCGGTCGTAATAACTCAGGTTGTGGGTGGTTTCGGTACGACTGGTAGCGGCGCTATAGCTGTAGGAAGCCCCATCCCCCCAGGGCATGCTCAGGGACAGATACGCCCCATCATCGACCCGGCCATAGGTCTGGTTGCGATAGGCCGTCAACGACAGGCTCAGGTTCTTGACCCAGCCCAGATCGAAATAACGTGATACCGACAGGCTGTAGCGGTCGCTTGGCGCACTGCTCCAGTAGGTCTGATGGTTGTAGTCCAGGTACAGGCTCAGGTTCTGGTCGCGGAAATTCTTGTTGAGCGAAACCTTGTACATTTCCTTGCTCTGGTTGATGGGCCGACCGCTGCGCCGGGCATCGATGAACTCGTTCATGCTCATGAAGTTCTCTTCGGAAAAGCGATAGCCAGCGAAGGTCACCTGGCTGTCGTACTCTTCGAAACGCTTCGAGTAGCTGACGCGATAGGACTTGCCCGATAGGCTGCTGGCCTGGGGCAAGTTTGCGTTGGACTGGGTCACGTCCACGGAGATCGCCCCCAGTACGCTCAGGTCGCGACCGAGGCCCAAGGCCAGTGAGGTGTAGTCCTGGGCACCCAGGCCACCGCCATACAGCGACCAGCCGTTACTGACGCCCCAGGAAAACTCGCCGGAGGCGAAGCTGGGGCCGTCCATGCTGTGATCCCAGTCCGAAGGTTTGCCGAACGCCATCTTGTAGCGCACCGTGCCTGGCCGGGTCAGATAGGGAATGCTCGCCGTATCGACCTGAAACTCCTGGAGACTGCCGTCCTGCTCCTCGACCCGCACATCCAGCTTGCCGCTCACGGCGTTATTCAGGTCCTGGATACGGAAGGGGCCTTGGGGCACTTGGGTGTCATACAGAACCCGCCCCTGTTGCTTGACCAGGACCCGGGCGTTGGTTCGGGCCACACCGCGGATCTCCGGCGCATAACCTCGCAGGTTGGGCGGCAGCATCCCTTCGTTGGTCCCCAGGCTCGCGCCGGTGTAGCGGAAGCTGCCAAACAGGTTCGAGTTCAGGTAGCCCTCCCCCAGGGTCAAGTCTGCCCCCAACCCGGGAATCGCCCGCAAGGCATAGAAACGACTCCAGTCGAAAGTTCGCGTGGATGGCTGTCCGGCCCCCCGCTGCATTTGCATTTGCCAGTCAGCACGCATGCGCCAGGCCCCGAGGTTGAAACCCGCGGTGCCATTGCCGGACAGTTCATGGCTGGAACCTTGGGAGCCACGGCGCTCGGTGGTCAGGGCGTTGAAGTTGTAATCCAGCAAGATCCCGGGAATGCCGTTGTCCCAGCGCGAAGGCGGATCCCAGTTGGCTGCCGTGTATTCCAGGGCCTCCTGGGGAACGCTGAGATACAAGACGCCACGTCCAAGATCGCCACGCACCAGCATGCCGGGGATGCTGCCAATATCCAGGCAAGCACCTTGGTGCGACCATTTCAGGGCCGGGAGCAACCTGGGCTTGAGCCCCAGATCCTGTACCAGATCCGGCGTGAGGCAAGCCACGCTGCCTTGGGGATCATCTTCGGGGGCAATGAACTGCACTGGACTTTCCGGCAACGACTCCTGATTGACTTGAAGCACCAGGCGATACTGCCCCGGCATGATGAAGTTGGCCTTGGAAAACAGCCCAAGATCAATATGCTGTTGATCCTGAAGATCCAGAACATCAGTATTGAATTGAAACTCTTCGGCGGCACTAGCCACGCCGGTAACACACCACAAAGTAGCGGCAACCAATACCCTGTGTTGGCCCACGAGACTAACTTCCTTCGTGACTTCAAATAAAACCGGCACTCACGATCAGAAGTGGTGAATTCTGAGTCTGATCGTGGCGTGATAATCACCAGCATTGAGCGCACTGCCACTACCGGCCAGCGTCAGCGAATAGTTGAGCGCCCTGTTTCTGGCAATCACTTCATTGCCCTTAAGTGGAACGCCAGGAATAACCAGGTTTCCGAATTGATCTTTTATCTGTATGGCAATGCCCTTGGCCGTGCCTTGAGTAATGAAGTACTGACCATTACCGTCACCTTCAAACACCAGGGCGAAAGATTTGAATACCGAGTCGTTGACCCGAGCATTGCTCGAACCACAATTGATGATTGAAATAGTCAGCGGCTGTTGAGTCGAAGCCTCACCATTGACCAACCCATGGATCGGCGTTGGCATCATGCGGATGGCCTGATATTGATTGTCTATACGTATGGCACAGGCCGCATCGAAGATTGAGCCAGACATATGCATCCGCCCCTTGAGCCACTCTTCACCTTCAACAGCAGACGCCTGGGGCTGGGCGCAAAGACCCAGGAACACGGCGATCCCCGGAACTATCATCGAGCGACTCATAAAATCTCCCGGGCGCATCCGAGGCCCTCATGCGTAGAGGGCCTCAGGACCTAGCTGGGCCGCTGCAACTTACTGATAGGCCAACTTGAAGCTGGCCGTCGCATCGAAGTCGCCGACGCCGATTTCAGCAGGCTTGGCGGGATCCTCTCCCTTCACGGGTTGCATATCACCCTGCAGGTAAGCAGTGAAACGCAGTTCGCTGCTACCGTTGGCCAACGCCTGAGCGTCCGAGGCAGTACCCAGTTTGATCAGCACGCCTTGCTGGTTGGCGATCGCCAGGCTGGCCCCCGAAGCACTTCCCTTGAGCGCCAGCAGGCCATCAGTAATCGAGTTCGGGCCGTCAAAAGTGGCGGTGGCGCTTTTCAGGGACTCCAGGTCACAGCCACTCAACTTGATGGAGAATGGCTGCGGCGCAGACTTGCCTCCATCTTTCAGATCTCGGGCAGAGATGGGCTGCAACTGGAAAGACTGGGAGCCGCTTTCACCCGCCACAATAGAGCAAGGCGCATCGTGAATGCTGCCGGAAAACTCTATGACGCCACTCCTTCCATCATTTGCCATGCTGAAGCCTGAAACAGAACCAAGAACAATTGCGGCAACAGCAGCCGCCATCTTGCTGAATGTCATTATGAGGTCCTTAACGAATACCCTTTAAGTTGAATGGCAACAAAAAAACAACCACAGGCGTTAGGGCAAACCAAGTAAAACCAAACTTGATCACCCGCGAGTTAGTTCATCTTTAGTGCTGGTTATTATTCTATTTTTATCAAAATGAAATTAAGATAAGACAAATTCGATAGGAGACTAGGAAATTTCCTAGTCCCGACTTCGCCCACCTTAAACATGCTTCAGCCACCCTCCGCCCACCTGCGACACGGTGGTCGAACAAGAAGGAAACAGGTGGCAAGCAGCGATGAGGCGCCAGGTCCCAATAGGCCCAGCAACGATAAGGCCAGGCGGCCTCTAGATCAGTCGTCGATCAACAGCAGGTCGACTGCCCGCACAACCTGCCGTGACCAGGACTCAGGGAATCAGTGAGTTGCGCTTGGCGAACTCCGCCAGGCCGACCTGCGATCCCAACCCGAGCTTTTGCAGCAACCGGGTCTTGTAAGTGCTGACGGTTTTGTTGCTGAGAAACAGCTTTTCACCGATCGCCTTGTTGGAGTAACCCTGAGCCAGGTATTGCAGCACGATCATTTCCCGATCGGTCAACAAACCGATCTGTTCAACCTCGGACTTCTGCTGCATCGGCGGAGCGGACACATCCTGGGCCATTGACGGATAGAAAGTGTATCCGGCCAATACGGCATTCAATGCCACCACCAGATTGCTCAGGTCCTCTTCCTTGTTGACGAAACCACGGGCGCCCAACTGAATGCAGCGCCTGCAGAAACTTTCCACCGACTGCGAGGTGAGCACCAGTACTTCAGTGCGCAACTCCAGGGCCTTGATGCGGGCAAGCACCTTGAGCCCATCGAGCTTGGGAATACCGATGTCGAGGATTACCACATCCGGCACATGCTCACGCACGAGTTCGAGGGCATCCAGGCCATTATCCGTTTCGGCCACCACACACATATCGTTCTTTTCCAACAAGACCTTAACGGCAAGCCGAACAACAGGGTGGTCGTCAACTATCAATACGCTGTGCATACAGTGTTTTCACCTTAATAGCTTGGCTCTCGGCCAAGTGTTGCTGCTGGTAGAAATATACTTTATCGGACACCACCCAGATTAAACTTTCATACCCACTCAAACATGAGTACAGCAGGTGTTGTGTCAGCAAAATGCGTGACTTCCACCATAAAGTTCAGCACCTGTGGCTCAAACTCCGAAGGCTACTGCTGATATGCCATTCCGTCCCTGAGGCGCAGATTCTCGACAAACTCACTAGGACACAAGCGGTTATCGATTCTCACCTAACGAATCAGACGGTCTGATTTTTCACTAAGAAATTTCCTGCGACATATGGGGATACTCCTAATGGACCTTGCTCGGGAGCCTTAAGCAAGATGGCCGGTAAACAACGAAGTGAGCCGGCCATGCAAGACCTTGTAGTTCTGGTGCTGGAAGATGAACCGCTGCAGCGACTGGTCACCGTTACCGCCCTGAAAAAAGTCATGTCCGGGCAGATCCATGAAGCCGCAGACGGTCAAGAAGCCCTGGCGCTGCTGGAGGCGTGCACCAAGGTGGACATCGCCATCTGCGACTTGAAAATGCCGGGAATGGATGGCCTGGCCTTTCTGCGCCACGCCAGCCATAGCGGCAAGTTGCACTCGGTGATCCTGTGCAGCCAGGTCGACCCGCTGCTGCGTCAGACCACAGTGTCGATGATCGACCGCCTGGGCCTGAATTTCCTCGGCGACCTGGGCAAGCCCTTCGACCTGGAGCGCATCACCCGCTTGCTCACCTGTTACCAGGCACAGCGCAACGATAGGGCCAAGCCCCTGGAAAAGGCCGAACTGCCGAGCCTGGCCGACATGATCCGCGGCCTGGATAACGGTGAATTCGAGGCCTACTACCAGCCCAGAGTCGCGCTCGACAGCGCTACGCTGCTGGGTGCGGAAGCCCTCGCCCGATGGAACCACCCACAACTGGGAGTGCTGCCCCCCTCACACTTTCTCTACATCATGGAGCATCACAACCTGCTCGAGCGGCTGTTCTGGCAACTCTTCGATCAAGGCCTGTCCTTGCGGCGCGAACTGGCAGACAAAGGCATTTCCCTGAACATGTCCTTCAACCTGCACCCCTCACAACTGGCCTCCCAGACCCTGACCGAGTCGATTGCCTCCCTGCTTGAACTGTTCCAGGTCCCTGCCGGCAGCATCACCTTCGAAATCACCGAGACCAGCTTGCTCAGCGCCCCGGCCAGCAGCCTGGAGAACCTGGTACGCCTGCGCATCATGGGCTGCGGGCTGGCCATGGATGATTTCGGCGCCGGCTACTCCTCCCTCTATCGCCTGTGCGAGTTGCCCTTCAGCCAGATCAAGCTGGACGGGACCTTTGTACGTAAGATGCATCAGCCAAGGAGCAGCGCAGTCATCAGCTACACCGTGGCCCTGGCCCGTGCCTTGGGGATGACCCTGGTTATCGAAGGAGTGGAAACGCGAGAACAGCAAGAGCGCCTGATAAAGCTCGGTTGCTCGATGGCCCAGGGTTTTCTGTTCGCACGGCCCATGCCAGAAGGGCACTTCAGCGCCTATTGCCTCAACTGAAGCGGTCTCGACGAGGGCTGACAGTTTACAACCGACCGGTCAGGCGATAACACAGGGCCATTGTCGGCACATCGCCTACTCGGTGCGCCTGGCTCTTTGACTTCTGATCATTCTTTCCTGACAAACATCTGAAGCGCTCATGCATTTACGACTTATCTGGCTCTTTATCTGCCTGGCGATCACCGGCGCTCAACTGGCTGCGGCCGACACACCTTCGCAGCCCAAGACGCTTTACAGCCCGCTGCTTCTCGACCAGAAAGATCTGGCTATCGAAGACAAGGACTGGCGCTGGCTACGCCATAAGTCCGAGCTGAAAATTGCGGTGGCTGCCACAGGAACGGCGCCACTCTATGTGAGCTACCACGACAGCAACTACGAGGGTATTACCGCCGACGTCACGGCCCTGATTGGGCAGATGCTCGGCCTGCGCATCAAGGTCGTGCCCTTTCGCACCCAGGAGGACGCCCGGCTAGCCCTGCTGGCCGGTGATATCGATGTCATCGCCAGCTACCACTCGGGGGCGACAACCGATCCCATCAGCTACACCCGGCCCTTCGCCGAAAGCCCCTTGGCGCTGTTCAAGCGCAACGACGAGCAGCGTAACTCTCCCGCTGATCTGGCCGGCCTGCGCATTGCCGTCACCCTGGAACACAGCGTCGAGATGCAGGAGCGCTTTCCCCACGCGCGATTCACCATCTACCCCAGCCACGACGAAGCGATAGCTGCAACAGCGTTCGGCCACACCGATCTGTACGCCGGTGACCTGCTCAGCGCCTATTTTCGACTCAACCGGTCCTACTACGGCTATCTCAAGTTCGAGCGTTTCGCCGGTTTGAAGAAAGCCGGCTACGCCTACGCCTTGAAAGGCAGCAACCTGCGCCTGCAACGAATACTCGATCAAAGCATCAACGCCCTGGGCAAGGACAAGCTCAGAAGCCTGAGCCGACGCTGGGTAGGCAGAGGCTTCCTGCCAACGGATGAAAAAGTACCGCTCAGCACAGACGAATCGCGCTGGATCGCACGCCACCCGGTGGTACGGCTGATGATCAACGATGACCTGGCCCCCGTGGCATTCTTCGATGCCAACGGGGTCTTCTCAGGTATCACCGCCGAGCTGCTGGAAGTGATTGCCCAGCGTACGGGCCTGCATTTCCAGGTCACCGCCCGCAACGGTGCGTACCCCCAGCAAATAAAGGCATTGCAGGACTCGGAGGCGGACCTGGCGATCATGACCAACAGTGCGCAACGACAGGAAAACCTGCGTTTCACTCGCCCCTTTCTCACCAGCCCGTTCGTCATGGTCACAGCAGCCGACAACAACGGTAAGGCATTGCCACCCGGGGACCTGGTCGGCAAGCGTCTGGCGATTCCCTCCGGGCACGTTACCTTGCAATACGTACGCGATCTCTATCCCGACACCGAGGTGATTGAAGCCGGCGCCTCATTGGACGCGATGAACATGGTGTACGAAGGCAAGGCTGCAGCCGCCGTGGTAGCGATGCCCACTGCCCGCTACTACATTGTCCGGCTGTTTCAAAACCGCCTGGCCATTGCCGACCTGATCCATAGCAACCCGGCAAACGCCAGTTTCGCCTTGCGTCGCAGCGATCCGGAACTGCAGTCCATTCTCGACAAGGCCCTGCTCAGCCTGCCCGCCGACGACCTGAATGCGATCGCCAGTCACTGGCGCTCGCCACCGGGCATGAGTGGCGAAACCTGGCGTGACTATCAACTGATGATCACCGAAATCATTACTGGTGCGGCGCTGCTGCTCCTGCTGACGATGACCTGGGTGCTGTACCTGCACCGCCGGATCAAGACCGAGAAACTGCTCAATGACCAGTTGCGCTTTGTCGAGGCCCTGACTGAAAGCATGCCCCCCGCCCTCTATGTCCGCGACATCGAAGGGCACATGCTGTCCTGCAACCTCAGCTACCTGCAAAGCATCGGCCTGACTGCCGAGCAGGTCCTGAACAAGACAGTGCAAGCGCTACCCAAGGAGAATTTCTCGGCAGAGTCCGACCTGCACCAGAGCTACTTGAAGGCAATCAATGAAGGCACGACCGTCAAGTCGGTGTACGCGATCCAACTGCAGGGCAAGGATGTCTGGATCGATCACTGGATCCAGCCATTCCAGGACTCCCACGGCATCACCAAAGGGGTGATCTGTGGCTGGCTGGACATTACCGAGCATCGCCATCTGGTTCAGGAACTGAAGAAGGCAAAAAACCTCGCCGACCAGGCCAGCCGGGCCAAGACCACATTCCTGGCGACCATGAGCCATGAAATTCGCACGCCGATGAATGCGATCATCGGCATTCTGGAACTGGCACTCAAACGTGCCGACGATGACCAGATCGAACGCTCCAGCATCGAAATTGCCTACAGCTCCGCCAGGAGCCTGCTGGAACTGATCGGTGACATTCTCGATATCGCCCGCATCGAATCCGGACGGCTCAGCCTCTCGCCCAAGCGCGCCAACCTGCGCGAGCTGGTGGAGTCGGTTGTCCGTGTCTTCGAAGGCCTGGCGCGACAGAAGCGCCTGAACCTGATCCTCGAGATCGACGCCACCATCAACGGTGATGTGCTGGTGGACGGGATGCGCTTCAAGCAGATCCTTTCCAACCTTATCAGTAACGCGATCAAGTTCACCGAAGAGGGCTTCATCAAGGTGGCCCTCACCGGAGATCTGCTGGAGGATGCCTTGTTGCAGGTCAGGCTCAGTGTCGAGGACTCCGGGATCGGCATCTCCCCAGCCGACCAGGAGTGCCTGTTCCAACCCTTCGCCCAGGTCGAGCGCAATGTGCAGAATGCAGACGGCACCGGCCTGGGCCTGGTGATCTGCCGCTCGCTGTGCGCGATGATGGGCGGCCAGGTGACCATGACCAGCTCGCTGGGACAAGGCACCTGCATTGATGTCGAACTGCGCCTGCAGACACTGGAGCGCATCGCCCCATCCGAACGCCCGAACCCGAGCAAGATCCGGCACATGTACCGCCTGCAGATCCTGATAGTCGACGACCATTCGGTGAACCGTGAGGTGCTGCAACAGCAATTGAGCTTCCTCGGCCATGATACCGTCGAGGCAGCCAACGGTCGGGATGCCCTGGAGCTCTGGCGCCAGCAGGCGTTCGATCTGATCATCACCGACTGCCACATGCCCATCATGAATGGGGCTGATCTGACCCAGGCGATTCGCCACGACGAGCGCCAGAGCGCCTGCGCACCGACAATGATCATCGGCCTGACCGCCGATGCCCAGCCCGAAGAAGTGGAGCGCTGCATCCTGGCCGGGATGAACGAATGCCTGATCAAGCCCATCAGCCTGGATGAGCTGGAACGGCGCCTGCAAACCATAAGCCTTGCTGACGACGAACAGGAGGAGCTGCCAACGTTGCCGGCACCGCCAAAGAAAGGCTTTGGCGCGCCTCGGGTGTTCGACCTGGAGTCGCTGCACTCGCTGGTGGGCGGCGAACCGACGATGCTGCACCACATCCTGAGTGAACTGCTCACCAACAATCGCTTGGATTTGCAAAGCCTCACGACCCTGCTCGAGGAGCAGGCAACGGCGGAGCTTGCAGAGTTGGCCCACCGCATCAAAGGCGCCGCGCGGGTGGTGAAAGGCGAGCAGTTGGTAGAAAGCTGTCGCCAACTGGAAGATGCCTGCCTGAGTCCCGAGCTTTCCCTGGGCATGATCACGGAATGCGTGGCACAGGTAGTACAGGCAATCGAGACCCTGGAGCAACGCCTTCTGGAGCAACAGGAAATCTGGGCGGAACCGTCCATCCCATGAACGACACGGAAACTGGCTCGCCCTGCAGCGTCCAACCTGCTCATCGCCACGAGGCATTTTTTGCGGGCAAACGAAAAAGGGCACCTCGAGAGGTGCCCTTTTTCGTGAATATGGTCGGGGTAAGGGGATTCGAACTCCTGACATCCTGCTCCCAAAGCAGGCGCGCTACCGGACTGCGCTATACCCCGGTAAAAAAAAGGCACCTTCGAGAGGCGCCTTCTTCGAACAGCGCTTTTGGCCTCTGTTCTTAAGATTCAATCCCAGCGAACTGGTTTCAAAAATGGTGGGTCGTGTGGGATTCGAACCTACGACCAATTGGTTAAAAGCCAACTGCTCTACCAACTGAGCTAACGACCCAAAAATGGTCGGGGTAAGGGGATTCGAACTCCTGACATCCTGCTCCCAAAGCAGGCGCGCTACCGGACTGCGCTATACCCCGGTTTGAAATTGGCTCCGTGACCAGGACTCGAACCTGGGACCCAATGATTAACAGTCATTTGCTCTACCGACTGAGCTATCACGGAACTACATATTTCAAGTTACAACTTCTTGCTTCCATCCTCTTCGACTTGTCCGTATCGCTACGTTCATGTCTCTGAGGCGCGCTATTTTACAATCTTAAAACTACCTGTCAACCCCTTAAATTGCTTTTAAGACAATGATTTGCGACTTCATTGCCGGTTTCTTCTAGATCAGAAAAAACCTCGGGGGTGACTGACTGCGGGGCGCACTTTACAAGCCTTTTCCTTACAGTTCAACGCCCTAGTGAAAAAAAAAGGCCTCGCAATGCGAGGCCTCTTTATCAATGCACCGTTTCCGGCTCAGGCGAAGACGATTTCGTCGTCCTGTACTGAAGCGGTGACCGTGGCTCCGGGCAGGAACCCACCGGAGAGGATCATCTGCGCCAACGGGTTCTCGATCCAGCGCTGAATCGCCCGTTTCAGCGGCCGAGCGCCATACACCGGGTCGTAACCCACGGCGATCAGCTTGTCCAAGGCCTCGTCGCTCAGTTCCAGGCTCAGCTCGCGCTCCGCCAGACGACTGCGCAGGCGACCCAACTGGATCTGGGTGATGCCGGCGATCTGATCCCGCGCCAGAGGCTCGAAGATCACCACTTCGTCGACCCGGTTGATGAACTCCGGCCGGAAGTGGGTGGACACCGCGTCCATCACCGCTGCCCGTTGTGCCTCGCGATCCCCTACCAGCTCCTGGATCTGCGCCGAGCCCAGGTTGGAGGTCATGACGATCACCGTGTTGCGGAAATCCACGGTGCGCCCGTGGCTGTCCGTCAGCCGGCCATCTTCCAGGACCTGCAGCAGGATGTTGAACACATCCGGGTGCGCCTTCTCGACTTCGTCCAGGAGGATCACCGAGTACGGCTTGCGACGCACGGCTTCGGTCAGGTAGCCGCCCTCTTCATAACCGACATAGCCTGGTGGCGCACCGATCAGACGAGCCACGGAATGTTTCTCCATGAACTCGGACATGTCGATCCGCACCATGGCCTCTTCGGTATCGAAGAGGAATTCCGCCAGGGCCTTGCACAGCTCGGTCTTACCCACGCCGGTCGGGCCGAGGAACATGAACGAACCGCTGGGCCGGTTCGGGTCGGACAACCCGGCCCGGGAACGGCGCACAGCGTTGGCCACCGCCACCACGGCTTCGTTCTGGCCAATCACCCGCTCGTGCAGCAGGCTTTCCATCTTCAACAGCTTGTCGCGCTCGCCTTCGAGCATTTTCGACACCGGGATGCCGGTCCACTTGGACACCACTTCGGCAATCTCTTCCTCGGTGACCTTGCTGCGCAGCAACTGGTTCTCGCTGTGGCCGTGCTGGTCGACCATCTGCAGGCTGCGCTCCAGATCGGGGATGACCCCGTACTGCAGCTCGGCCATGCGGTTGAGGTCGCCCTTACGCCGCGCGGATTCCAACTCCTGCCGCGACTGCTCGATCTTCTGCTGGATCTGCGCCGAGCCCTGCACTTCGGCTTTTTCCGAGGTCCAGATTTCTTCCAGGTCAGCGTACTCACGCTCCAGGCGCACAATCTCTTCCTGGAGTTTCTCCAGGCGCTTGAGTGCCGCCTCGTCATCCTCTTTCTTCAGTGCCTGAGATTCGACCTTCAGTTGAATCAGGCGCCGCTCCAGGCGATCCAGCACTTCCGGCTTGGAGTCGATCTCCATGCGGATGCGGCTGGCGGCCTCGTCGATCAGGTCGATGGCCTTGTCCGGCAATTGCCGGTCAGTGATGTAGCGATGGCTGAGCTTGGCAGCAGCGATGATCGCGCCATCAGTGATCGCCACCTTGTGGTGCACCTCGTAACGCTCTTTGAGGCCACGCAGGATCGCGATGGTGTCTTCTTCGCTGGGCTCGTCCACCAGCACTTTCTGGAAGCGCCGCTCGAGGGCCGCGTCCTTCTCTATATATTGGCGGTACTCGTTGAGCGTGGTGGCACCGACGCAGTGCAACTCGCCACGGGCCAGGGCCGGCTTGAGCATGTTGCCTGCATCCATCGAGCCTTCGCCCTTGCCGGCGCCGACCATGGTGTGCAGTTCGTCGATGAACAGAATGATCTGCCCTTCCTGTTTCGACAGCTCGTTGAGCAGAGACTTCAGGCGCTCTTCGAACTCACCACGGTATTTGGCACCGGCAATCAATGCCCCCATGTCCAGGGACAGCAGGCGCTTGCCTTTCAGGCCATCGGGCACTTCACCGTTGATGATCCGCTGGGCCAAGCCTTCGGCGATGGCGGTCTTACCCACGCCAGGCTCACCGATCAGCACCGGGTTGTTCTTGGTCCGGCGTTGCAGCACCTGGATGGTCCGACGGATTTCGTCGTCACGGCCAATCACCGGATCAAGCTTGCCGTCTTCGGCGCGCTTGGTCAGGTCGACGGTGTACTTGTCCAGGGCCTGACGCGACTCTTCGACGTTGGCGTCATTCACCGCCTCGCCGCCGCGCAGGTTGTTGATGGCGTTTTCCAGGGCCTTCTTGCTCACGCCCTGGCCCAGCAGCAACTTGCCGAGCTTGCTGTTTTCATCCATGGCCGCCAGCAACACCAGTTCGCTGGAGATGAACTGGTCACCTTTCTGCTGCGCCAGGCGATCGGCCTGGTTGAGCAGGCGTGCCAGGTCCTGGGACATGTTCACGTCGCCAGTGGGGTTCTGGATTTTCGGCAATTGGTCGAGCTCTTTGCTCAACTCCTTGCGCAGGCTGTTGACGTCAAAGCCCACTTGCATCAGCAAGGGCTTGATCGAGCCACCCTGCTGTTCCAGCAGCGCCTGCATCAGGTGTGCAGGTTCAATGGCCGGATGATCAAGACCAACCGCCAGAGATTGAGAATCGGATAAGGCCAGCTGTAACTTGCTGGTTAATCGGTCTATACGCATTAGTCACCTTCCTTTTGAGCAGGCCGGAGCGATGGACACACCTAAATAGAGAAACCTGCCAGATGCTTCTCTAGATGCGGTCGATTCTGGGAGATTCAAGCACCAGTTGCTTGACACAGGTCAGATGAGTCTAGCGCTCAAGCCAGATAAGGGAGGCAAAGCGCCCCGTGCGCGGGCTGCGCCGATAGGAAAAGAAGCGCGGATCGCTCACCGTGCAGTAGCCGCCGCCATAGACCGCAGTCACCCCGCGGGCGGCCAGGCGCAGGCGCGCCAACTGATAGATGTCAGCCATGAAACGCCCGGCATTGCTGCTCGGCACAAAGGCCTGTTCGGCGGCCGGCAGTTGGCCGACGAAGGCTTCACGCACCTCGGCCCCCACTTCAAAGCGCTCGGGCCCAATGGCCGGCCCCAGCCACACCAGGACCTCGGCGGGAGGTGTATCCAGGCTGTCGAGGGTGGCCTCCAGCACGCCCGCCGCCAACCCGCGCCAACCAGCATGGGCCGCAGCGACTCGGGTACCGGCGCGATTGCAGAACAGTGCCGGCAGGCAGTCGGCGGTCATTACCGCACACGCCACGTCCGGGGTGGCGGTCCAACTGGCATCTGCTGTAGCGACTGTGGAGGGATCGGCATGGGCCACGGCAATTCCGTGGACCTGCTGCAACCAGGCCGGGGTGATGGCGAAATGCTCGGTCAGGCGCCGACGGTTCTCGGCCACTGCTTGCGGATCGTCCTCAACATGGTCACCCAGGTTGAGGCTATCGAACGGCGCCAGGCTGACGCCGCCCGTTCGGGTGGTGACACAGGCCTTGACCCCGGCCGGCGCGGGCCAGTCTGGAGTCAGCCAGTCATTCATCCGATAAACGCCTCACGGTCCTGCTTGAGCAACGACAGCAGCCAGACGAAATCGTCTGGCAGCGGCGATTCCCAGCTCATGCGGATACCGGTGGTCGGATGATCCAGCTCCAGGAAGCGTGCATGCAGCGCCTGGCGCGGGAAGTTCTTCAACGACTCGACCATGGTCTGGCTGGCCGCCGGCGGAATGCGGAAACGACCGCCGTACGCAGGGTCGCCCACCAACGGGAAGTTGATGTGGGCCATGTGCACCCGGATCTGGTGGGTACGGCCGGTTTCCAGCTTGACCCGCACATGGGTATGGGAACGGAAGCGCTCCAGCACCCGATAGTGGCTGACAGCCTGCTTGCCACCTTCCATCACCGCCATGCGCTGGCGCTGCTGGCCGTGACGACCGATCGGGGCATTGATCTTGCCCCCGGCGGTCACTACGCCAATCACGATGCACTCGTAGATGCGGCTGACGCTGCGGCTCTGCAGCTGGGCTACCAGTTGGGTCTGCGCCTGGATGGTCTTGGCCACCACCATCAAACCGGTGGTGTCCTTGTCCAGACGGTGGACGATACCGGCCCGCGGTACATTGACGATGTCGGGGACATGGTGCAGCAGGGCGTTGAGCAAGGTGCCATCGGCGTGGCCGGCAGCCGGGTGCACCACCAGGCCCGCAGGCTTGTTGATCACCAGGATCTCATCGTCCTCGTAGACGATGTCCAGCTCGATGTCCTGGGCGATCCACTCGCCCTGGGCCTCCTGCTCGGCAGTCAGTTCGAGAATGGCGCCGCCGTGGACGATGTCTCGCGGGCGAATGACCGCCCCGTCCACCGTCAGGCGGCCGTCCTTGATCCAGGCGGAAAGGCGCGAGCGCGAATGCTCAGCGAATAGTTGGGCGGCGACTTGATCGAGGCGTTGACCGCCCAGTTCGGACGGCACCTCTGCGCGAAGTTCAATTTTATCGGACATGCTCGGACTGGGCGTCGGCACAGCCTTTGGTTTCGGCTGCGCGCTTGTGGTTAAATACGGCGTCTTTTGCCCCGAGGCTTTCAACGGGGCGCTCATCATAACAGGACGGCCCCGCCCAAGACAGCGGCCGTCATAGGGACGCAAGCCGCCATGCAAGTGAAACACCTGCTGCTGATCGCCATCCTCGCACTGACCGCTGCTTGCTCATCGAAGGAAGTCGTTGACGAAAACCTGAGCGAAGTCGAGTTGTACCAGCAGGCGCAGACCGACCTGGACAACCACAGCTATACCAGCGCCACTGCCAAGCTCAAGGCCCTGGAATCGCGCTATCCCTTTGGTCGCTACGCCGATCAGGCACAGCTCGAGCTGATCTATGCCAACTACAAGAACGCCGAGCCGGAAGCTGCCAAGTCCGCCGCCGAGCGCTTCATTCGCCTGCACCCCCAGCATCCGAACGTGGACTACGCCTATTACCTCAAGGGCCTGACCTCGTTCGACCAGGACGTCGGCCTGCTGGCGCGCTTCCTGCCACTGGACATGACCAAGCGTGACCCGGGCGCGGCCCGCGACTCCTACAACGAGTTCGCCCAGCTCACCAGCCGCTTCCCCAACAGCCGCTACGCGCCAGACGCCAAGCAGCGCATGATCTACCTGCGCAACCTGCTGGCGGCCTACGAAATCCACGTGGCCGACTATTACCTGACCCGCCAGGCCTATGTCGCCGCCGCCAACCGTGGCCGCTATGTCGTGGAAAACTTCCAGGAAACCCCTTCCGTGGGTGACGGCCTGGCGGTGATGACCGAGGCCTACCAGCGTCTGCACCTGGACGAGTTGGCCGCCACCAGCCTGGAAACCCTGAAACTCAACTACCCGAACCACCCAAGCCTGGTGGACGGTCAGTTCGTGCCAAGCGTGGCCGAGGCGGACAACCGCTCCTGGCTGAGCAAGGCCACCCTGGGCCTGATCGAATCCCGTCCACCGCTGCCGCCGGGAGAAACCCGCGCCAACCAGGACGTGATGAAGCAATACCAGGATGCCAAGGATGCGATTCCCTCGGAGCTCAAGCCTAAAGACAGCAATGGCGACGCCATCGAAGAGGAAGAACACGAAGCTGCCGGCAACAACAGCGACCGCTCCTGGTTCAGCTACATGACCTTCGGCGTGTTCGACTGATACCGACCGCAGGCATGAAAAAGGGAGACTTGAGGTCTCCCTTTTTCATGCCTGGACCTTTCATGGGCCTGTGCGACCGACGGGCGCTTGGCTAAACTGCCGGATCTTTCACCACAAAGCTGGTTGCCATGGTTCGTCTACTGTTCTGGATCGCTCTGATTGCCGCTGCGGTATGGTTCTGGCGCAAGTTCAAGCGCCCTGCCTCGCCCCCCCGCACCTCCCACGAACCGGCCAGCACCCCCATGGTGCGCTGCGCCCATTGTGGCGTGCACCTGCCGCAAGACCGGGCATTGGGCCTGTCACAGCAATGGTATTGCAGCCAGGCGCACTTGGAGCAAGGCCCGACCAACCAGGATCGCTGATGCCTGGGGCAAGGAACTCAAGGGTGAAAAACAGCGTCTGACACGGACCATCCACGGCCTTGGTCAGCGCATGAACCGGCTCGTCGCCCGTCTTCTCCCCTTGCCCTCCCCGCCACAGGACCTGTCCTGTGGTCCCGGGACACCTGAAAGACCACTCCTCGCGCACAATTGGCTACACAATAACCAGCACCGTCTATACACCCCTCCACCATTGAACCGGCCAGCTTCGAGCCCATGCGCAGCTGCTTCGCCCTGCCCCAACGGCACATGCGGGCGCCAATACCCGGGCCGCCCCCAGTACCTGGCGTCCAGCGCAATCGCCCCGGCGAGCCTAGACTTCAACTCTCGCGCACAAGACCGGCGTCGTTCCCCGCCGCTCATTCACGGATGAAGATTGCTGCCACCATGAATCCACTGCAGACGGTGCTGGTGGTCGATGAGGCCACGGAAATCCGCGCCCTAGTGGAAATCACCCTCGGCCGGATGCGCCTGCTCACCCAGAGTGCACGCACCCTGCAGGAGGCCCGGGCGCGCCTGGCTCAGGAGCGCTTCGATCTGTGCCTGACCGACCTGCAACTGCCGGACGGCAGCGGGCTGGAGTTGCTGCAACACATCCGCCAGTGCCATCCCGGCCTGCCCGTGGCGGTGCTGAGCAGCAGCGCCAACGATGAAATCACCGCCAGCGCCCTGCAAGCCGGGGCCTGCGACCTGCTGCACAAGCCTCTGGATCTCAAGCACCTGCGGGAACTGGTGGGCGATACCCTGAAACGACGGCCATGCTCCACGACCGCCCCACAACTGCTGGGAAGCTCGCCCCCCATGGAGGCTCTGCGCCAGCATATCGACAAGCTGGCCCGCAGCCAGGCGGCGGTCTATATCAGCGGCGAGTCCGGCAGCGGCAAGGAGCGCGTGGCCCGTCTGCTCCACCAGCTGGGCCCCAGGGCCCGGCAGCCGTTCATTCCGGTCAACTGTGGCGCCATTCCTGGCGAACTGATGGAGAGCGAGTTCTTCGGGCACTGCAAAGGCAGCTTCAGCGGCGCCATCGCGGATCAGCCGGGGCTGTTCCAGGCGGCTCACGGGGGCACTCTGTTTCTCGACGAGGTCGCCGACCTGCCCCTGGGCATGCAGGTAAAACTGCTGCGGGCACTGCAGGAAAAGTCGGTGCGCGCCGTGGGCAGCCAGCAGGAAAAAGCGGTCGACGTGCGGGTTCTGTCAGCCACCCACAAGGACCTGAAGCACGAGGTCGCGGCCGGACGTTTTCGCCAGGACCTCTATTACCGTTTGAATGTCATCGAACTGCAGGTGCCGGCCTTGCGTGAACGCCGAGGAGACATCGGGATACTGGCGCGGCATATTCTCCAGCGCCTGGCCCGCGACAGCGGTAGCCCGGCTGTCCAACTGCGCCCCGAAGCACTGCAAGCCCTGGAGCAATACGGATTTCCCGGCAACGTGCGGGAGCTGGAGAACCTGCTGGAGCGGGCCCAGACCCTCTGCGAAGGCCCCTGGATAGAGCGCGACGATCTGCATTTGCCAACGCCGGAAAGCCCCGGCACCAGCGCCTCGTCAACCGCCCCCAGGCTCGACCTGGCACTGCACCTGCAGCAGGTGGAGCGCCAGTTGCTGCTCCAGGCCCTGGAGCAGACCCGCTGGAACCGCACAGCGGCGGCTCAGCGCTTGAGCCTGTCGTTTCGTTCAATGCGCTATCGCATGAAGAAGCTCGGGCTGGATTAGAGCCGGCCCTCGGGCGCATAGGGCGCAGGGTCGATAATCGGCGGGCGCCCCAGCAGCAGGTCGCAAAACAGCTGGCAAGAAGCGGGCGCCAGTACCAGGCCGTTGCGGTAATGCCCGCAATTGAGCCACAGGCCGGAAAACCCCGGTACTGGCCCGATATAGGGAATGCCTTCCGGAGAGCCCGGGCGCAAACCGGCCCAGTGCCCCACCACCTCGGCCTGGGCCAGGGCCGGAATCAGCTCCACGGCGGATGCCTTGAGGCTGTCCAGGGCCGATTCGGTCGGAGTCTTGTCGAACCCCTCATGCTCTAGGGTACTGCCCACCAGGATGTGACCATCGCGCCGGGGAATCGCATAGCGCCCCTTGGCCAAAACCATGCAGGAAAGGAAGTCGGCGGCGCATTTGTAGAGGATCATCTGCCCCTTGACCGGTTCCACCGGTAGCTCCAGCCCCAGACTGCCCAGCAATTCGCCGCTCCAGGCGCCGGCACAGAGCACCACCTGATCGGCATGAATCTCGCCCAGCGAGCTGTGTACGCCGATGACTCGCTGACCGTCACGGATGAAACCGCTGACCGTGCATTGCTCGTCAATATGCACATTGGGCAAGGCCATCAAGGCGGCCTTGAGGGATTTGACCAGTCGCGGATTGCGCACATTGGCCACGTCAGCCATGTAGATCGCCTGCTGGTAACCGCGCCCCAGCACCGGCACCGCATCATGCACGGCACAGATATCCACGCTACTCAGAGGGCGGCCTTCACGCTGCGCCCACTCCAGGGCCTGGGCCTGGTCCTCCAGGTCCAGCCAGTAGAGCCCGGTGGTATGCACCTCTGGATCAACCCCGGTGGCACTGAACAGCTGCGCCGCCAGCTGTGGATAAAAATCCTGGGACCAATGGGCCAGGGCGGTGACCGCCGGGCTATAGCGCCATGGATAGAGAGGCGACACAATCCCGCCTCCCGCCCAGGACGACTCGCGTCCCAGCCCCGCACGCTCCAGGAGCCGCACCTGCAGGCCCTGTGAGGCCAGATTGAAGGCGCTGAGCAGGCCGATGACCCCGCCGCCCACCACCAGCACTTGCTGTTGTTTAGCCATAGTCCGATCCAATCATGAGAAAGACAGAGGGCGCCGCAGCCCCCGAACAGATAATCAGCGCCCCCAGCAATCCTTCGCCGTCACACCTTCGGCCTGGCCGCTGACGCCAATGGCGCCGGTCTGGTCGAGGGTGAAGCTGCCGCACTTGTCAGCGGCCATCAGCCCATCGGCCTTCGGCGTCGCGGTCAGCGAGAAGCCTGTGTCGGTCAAGGTCGGGGTGATGCTGTAGTACTCGTTGCCGGCACTCAGGTCCGCAGCCCCGGTATAGACCCCGGCCTTGGAGTAGTGACGCTCGAGCTGCTGGGCCTGCTCGGTGAGCAGCACTGCGATCTCGCTGCGATGGGGCTTCTTCAGGTATTCGGTGAGGCTGGGGAGGCTCAAGGTAAGGACCAGACCGATGATCGCAATCACGATCATGATTTCGATCAGGGTAAAACCTTGGTTGGATCTGCGCATGGTCAAGAATCTCGCTTACTGGATTTGTCGCCACAGGATGCGCCGGCTACCACCGCCGGGCCTTTCCACCAGGGTGCTGATGCCGCCACTGGAGTCACTGATGATCTTGCGGGCGCCATTGCTGGCAACGCCGCCGAGGCTGGGCACGGAGCCGATGAACCGTACCCCGCTGGAGGGCTGGTCCTGGTCATCCACGACACCGTCGCCATTGGTGTCGAGCACCGCGGCGTCGAGCATCTTACCGCTGAACGCCTCCAGCTCGATCAATTTCCCGCTTGCGGTGCTTGAACAAGGGTCATCGGCCTCCAGTTGCACAGTGCTGAACACCAGCCGCCCCGCCACCAGGGTTGCTTCCCTCAGCACCCGCTCCCCGGTGAACAGGTTGTCCTGCGCCAGGGGCAGGTACCAGCCGCGCTGCACCGGATAATTCACTTCGTTGCGGGTACTGCGCAAAAAGTTGCCGGCCGGCGCACTGAAACCGGCCTCGAGGCCCTGAACCTGCAACTGCCCTTCGGTTATCCCGCCCGAACTGCCCTCGGCATCCCACACCCCATAGAACCCCTGCCGCGCCCGGCTTTGCTTGTCCCCTGTCTCGTTGAGCTTGCCGGTGCCGAACAGCAGCAGCTTGCCGCCCCGGGGATGGTCCAGCAGCTGCGGCGCCACACTGATCGGCTGGCGGGCTCCGCCGGGGGTGCTGAACAATGGTTGCCCGGCAAATGCCAGGCCCCAGTGGGCGCTATCGGCGCTTCCCAGTTCGAACTTCCACATCCGCCCCTTGAGATCACCCGCGTACGCCGCCTGCACTTCGTTACGCGCATTGACCCGGAGACTGACGGACGACAAACCATTGTCCGGTTGATCGTCGATGACGATCTCGCGAATCAGCGAGCCGTCTCGCAGGTCCAGTACATACAGCGCAGCCACCCCGGAGTGGCTGCCGTAACCATTGCCGATAAAGGCCGCCCAGCGGCCGTCGGCCAGGCGTGCCACCTGGGCACTGGCGTAGGCATAACCCAGGTCATTGAAAGGATGATTGGCCTGCGCCTGGGCCGGAGCACTGACTTCCCACAAGGCGTCGGGACGGTTGCCGTGGAGCACGTCGAACAAGCGCACGGCAAACACACTCTTGCCGCCCGCGCCGGCGCCTGCAAGAGCCAAGGTTTGCCAAGCTCCGTCTAGCTGCGCGTCAAATACCGCCACGGGGCCATCCACCAGAAACCGGTGCCGCTCGCCCTGGCGATACCTCTCATCGGCCACCTGGGCCAGACCGCCGAGCGCACTGGATGGCATATAGGCATAAAGACGTGCGCCGCTCTCAGGATCCAGCACATTGAAGAAGCCGTCGTTGGCATTCACCAGCAGGCGGCTGGCCATTTCCGTGAGCTTGTGCGCCAGGTAACGGCTGTAATCAGCGTCGGCCGCAGAATCAGCGGCATTGCGCTGGCTCGGGGATGCCAGCACCAGTGGTGAATGAACGATGTCGCCCAGCACTTGGCGCCGCAACCTGAGCCCGGCAATGGGTTGCCCCTGACTCCAGCGCAGGATGTCGGCGCCGCCGACTCCTGGCGGCAACGACAGGTCAAGTTCAGCACGCTGGGCCGCCGACAGCTCGCCATGGGCCAGGCGCACCGGACGACGGCTGGCGTTGTTCCAGGTTTGAAAGGTTCCCGGCGCCGCCTCGGCAATCAAGGTGGTATCGGTGCTCCACAAGGGCAAGCGGCTATCCACCGCCCCCTTGGAGTCGATCCCGTAGGCGCGGATCGTGCCATGCCAGTCACTCGGATCGTACTGGCTCTGGTAATAGCGTCCGGCAGCACTGTCCAGCACACCGCCGCCCGCGCTCACTCCATGGGCAACGCCCTCCCCCAGAACCCCTGCCAGCCTCTGCTCGAGGTTGGCCCGGGCCTGGAAATACTCACCCTCGCCGTAATTCGCGGCGTCCATCAGCAACGGGCTGCGAGGGGAGAAACCCACGGTAAAGGTGTTCAGGTACTGCCGAGGAAAATCCACGGCCGCCCAACTCTTGCCGGCCTTATCCACCCCGCTGCCGCGCAGGTCGATATCGAAGGCGAACTTCGCCAGGTCATCGAGCAGCAGCGCCTGGCCTTCACGCTCGACGCCATCGTTGCCAATCCCGTCCCAGTTGGGCAGGCGCCCTTGCCCCTGGGGATCGTTGAGAGGGAACTGCCGATCATGATCAGCGATGCCGGCACTGATCACTACGCCGTAGTTTTTCTGACAACGGTACTGGATAGGGCTGCTGTAGAGCGCAGGCGAAAGGTTGTAGTAAGGCACCATGCCCCGCAGGTAGCGGGTGATTTCGTAGTAGGTTTCCGCCAGGGGCGTATGGCCGCCAGCCTTGAGGCCGATGATGGCGGCCAGCAGCGCCTGGTAGTTGGCCTCGGCCTGGGCAGTACTCAGCCCCCCGGCGTTGGCGGACAGGTCACTGACAGGGCGCGCGATGTAGCCTCCAGGCCCGGGATCGCCGGCAATTGGCGGATTGAAGGTCGCCAGTCCAAGGCGCAGCGAGCGATGCCGGGTCACCAGGGCCGTTGCCAGCTTGCGCGCAACGCTCATCCGGTCATCGCCGGGTATGGAGCCGTCGGTGAAGTCTCGTTCACGGCCCTGGGCCCGCTCCAGCAACCAGGCCAGGTAATCTGCGGAATAAAGAGTCTTGCCCCCGCCCACCGGATCGGGAAGCTGCAAACAGCGGAGCCCACGCTGCGGGTCATGGAAACTGTGGAAGCCCGCCCGGCAGCCCGACTCGCTGAGTGCGGACAAGGGAATGTCCGCCCCCTCGAGTCGCTGCCCCTGGCGGCACTCGCCCGGCTCTCCCCCGCAGCGCCAGACCGGAGACCGTGCCTGGGTCGGATCGAACTCCCGCGCATAGACAATGCTGTTCATGCCCTGGGAATCATCCAGCACCAACATCACATTCGGCGCCACCGCTGCCGCCCCCAGCAGCGGGGTGCTGGAGGGACTGAAAGCCTGGACCGGCAACCCCGCACCAAGGCTCAACAGCGCGCCCACCACCCCCTTGAGGACGATCCGCAGCCAATCGGGAATCGCCTCAATACTTGGCATAGATACTTTCCAGCACGGCGCGTGAATGCCCGGCCAAGCCAACGGCAGTCACTCGATACAAGGTCGCCGGGGTATTGCTGGGCACGTTGACCGCGTCCAGCGAGGTGCCAAGATTCTGCACCCCATAAAACCCCTCACCCGTAGCAACCCAGAGCACCCCGGACACCCCGTTCACCCCCTCGGCACTGACCAGCGTGGATTCGGCAGGCGGAGCACACCGGGGCGCTCCAGCACACGCCGCCAGATGAAAGTTCTCCTGCTGGACCGCTCCCTCTCCCACTCGCAGCGCCGCCTCCGCAGCCTGGAATGCGCGATGCTGCAAGGTCAGACTGGCCGCCATCTTTTCCTGCAAGCTGGCGTTCTGCATGGAGGAAAGGCCGATCATCGTCAGCAGCAACAGAAATACCAGGCTGACCAGCAATGCCATGCCGCCTTCCCTCGCACCTGCCAAACCGGATGGGCAACTCATCAGGGCAACCTGTTGCGCAAGGCTGCCGCCACCGTGAAACTCTGTGGCCGTACGCGGCCTTCGGGGTCGGCCAGGGTCAGGTGCAAGCGCACGCTGCGTATGCGTGCCGGGTCCCCCGGATTGCGGCTGTAATGGGAGGCAGCAATGTCCGTTGCGCTACGGGCCATGCCGAAACTCACCTCGAACGTCTCGACGTTATCGAGCAGCACCGCCTGCTGCTTGCCCAGACCGCTGCCCAAAAGCAGTTGATGGTTCTTGAAGCTATAGAAAAGCCGGCGCAGCGCGAACACCTGCTCGGCCCCCGTAGCACCATGGGCACCCGAGTAAACGACGGCGCCCCGCTGACAATCGGTAACCAGGCTCCAGGTCGGGATGCCACCCTCCTCGCCAATATCGGCAGTGACCAGGGTCAGCTTCTGTTCGCCTTGGTCCCACTGAACCGGGGTCATCCCAAAGCGGGAGAACTCCTTTGCCGTACTGGCATCGGTAATGGTTCGCATGCAACCGGCCAGGCCCGCCATGCGAATCTCCTGGAGCATCTTGCTGAGCACAAAGCGAGCATCTTCCTGCAGGACGGCCGAGGCATTCTGGCTGAGGTAGGTGTTCTTCGCCGCGATGAATACCTGGGCCACCCCGAGCACCACTACCAGGCTCAAGGCCAGCGCCAGCATCATCTCCACCAGACCGAAGCCCTTGCTGCCAGGATTCATGGCCCTCCTCCCGGCTCCGCCGCCACCCGGCTACTGAGTTCCAGGCTACGCGGGTTGCCCGCGCGGCCTTCGGCACGGGAGTCATCCCAGGTGATGCGCACGGTGTAGACCCGCTGGCTGAAGCTGATGCTGCCCTTGGCATCGGGGCCGCCAAAATTCGCCACATTGCGGGCGAAGTCCTGCAGGTCCTGGTCGCGAATGTTGCCAGGATTGCCGTCGGTGGGGGCCTCTGCCGTGTAGTCGGCCGCCGCATTGGCACGGATCCGGTCCAGCATGTCATAGGCAATGAAACTGGCCTGGGTGCTCATCCGCGCGCTATCGGTGAACTGCAATGCCTTGATCTGCACGGCCGCCGCTCCCAGCAGCCCCACGGCGAGAATCAGCAATGCCACCAGCACCTCGATCAGGGTCATGCCGTCCTGTGCATGCCGCTCCTTCATTCGCAGCCCCCCACCACGACCACCCGCCCATTGAGACAGACATTGATCACCCGACGCTGCTGATCCAGCTCATAGACGATGTGCAATGCGCGCTCTGCCGCCAGTCCGCCGTGGCGATTGAAATCAATGCTGTCGAGTCTTGAGGTTAGCGTCAGAGTCGCCCCAGGGCTGATGGCCGGAACAACCCGCAATACATTGCCCGCGGGCTCGCGACCGGTGTACACCGTCAACCCGCGGCTCCAGTCCCCACTTTCAGCAACGGGGCGAATCCGGGTGGCCTGGCCACGGCTGATCGCCTCCAGGCGCGCATAACTCAGGGCCTGGCGCAGCTGCTGGGCTTCGCTATCGGCGCGGTTACGCTGCACGGTGGTGCGATAGGCCGGCAGCGACAGCCCGAGCAGCAGGCCCGCAACGGCCAGGGCGATGAGCAACTCCAGCAAGGTGAAACCCTTTGTACGCAAATTCATGGCCGGCCTTGAAAGCGTCTTCGGCTATAACAGGCAAGCGCCTCGATCAGTCATAGACCGGCACTTCGGCAATTTGCTCAATGCTCACGCACGGATCGCGTGAAAGCGCCATTCCCAGGGAGGGGAGGACCATGCATGAAAAGGGCTTCAGCCTGATTGAACTACTGACCGCAATGGCACTGCTGATGCTGTTGCTGCCGCCAGCCAGCGCGGCCTTCAGCGAACTGCTGCATTCCCAGCGCCAACAGGACAGCGCCCAGATGCTCGCCAGCGGCCTGCGCAGCGCCAGGGCCGCAGCGATCCTGCATCAGCGCACGGCACTGATCCACAGCCTGGAAGGCGACTGGAGCCGCGGCTGGCGAATCGTTCTGGATATCAGCGGCAAGGGCGCACAAGACCCGGAGAACCCGCTGCTGATCGAACGCCAGAGCGGTGGGCAAGTGATGATAGTGGGCAACCGCCCGGTGCAGGATTTTGTACGCTTCAGCGCCCAGGGCAACCCGTTGCTGCCCGGTGGGGCCTTCCAGGCCGGCACGCTGCATGTCTGCCAGGCCGACCAGGAATACAGCCGTCATCAGGTGGTGCTATCACGCAGTGGCCGGGTCAGCCTGCGCAGCGAGTTCGCCGAGCAGGCCCTGTGCGCGGGATCGGGCTGATCAGAGCAAGGAACGAACCCGCAACTCCTTGGGCATGGAGAAGGTGATGTTCTCTTCACGACCGGCCAGTTCATCGGCGCCGGTGGCGCCCCAGGCCTGCAACTGCTGGATCACCCCGCGCACCAGGACTTCCGGGGCCGAAGCCCCTGCGGTAATGCCGATGCGCTCGACACCGTCGAACCAGCTGCGTTGCAGGTCTTCGGCGCCGTCGATGAGGTAGGCCGGGGTGGCCATGCGTTCGGCCAGCTCACGCAGGCGGTTGGAGTTGGAACTGTTGGGGCTGCCCACCACCAGCACCACATCGCACTCGTCGGCCAGTTGCTTGACCGCATCCTGGCGGTTTTGCGTGGCATAGCAGATGTCATCCTTGCGCGGCCCGCCGATGGCCGGGAAACGCGCACGCAAGGCGTCGATCACCCGGCTGGTGTCATCCATGGACAAGGTGGTCTGGGTCACGAACGCCAGGCGCTCGGGGTTGCGGACCTGCAGGTCGGCCACGTCCTTTTCATCTTCCACCAGGTAGATGGCGCCACCGTTGCTGGCGTCGTACTGGCCCATGGTGCCCTCGACCTCGGGGTGGCCGGCGTGACCGATGAGGATGCACTCACGACCGTCGCGGCTGTAGCGCGCCACTTCGATATGCACCTTGGTCACCAGCGGGCAAGTGGCGTCGAAGACCTTGAGGCCACGACCTGCCGCTTCACTGCGTACCGCCTGGGAAACGCCGTGGGCACTGAAGATGACGATGACGTCATCCGGTACCTGGTCCAGCTCTTCGACGAAGATCGCCCCACGATTGCGCAGGTCTTCGACGACAAATTTGTTGTGCACCACTTCATGGCGCACATAGATCGGCGGCCCGAAGACCTCCAGGGCACGATTGACGATTTCGATCGCCCGGTCCACACCGGCGCAGAAGCCACGGGGGTTGGCGAGTTTGATTTGCATGCTGTGCCTCGTGTCTTGCGCGCAAGAAGTAACGAAAACGGTAGAAAACTACATGTCGGAGCGAGCGTATCGACGATGCTGCCTGGCCAGTCGGCGTTGAAGCCAACGCCTGGCACACATCGCGAGCCAGCTCGCTCCTACAGGATCAAAGCGCCTTGACGTCGATGATCTCGACATCGAAGGTCAAGGTCTTGCCCGCCAACGGGTGGTTGAAGTCGACGGTGACCTGAGCGTCATCGAAGGCTTTGACCACGCCAGGCAATTCAGTGTTCGCCGCGTCGTTGAAGATCACCAGCAAGCCTTCCGACAGTTCCATGTCCTGGAACTGCGAGCGCGGGATGACCTGCACGTTCTGCGGGTTGGGCTGGCCAAAGGCGTTTTCCGGCTCGATGGTCAGGGTGCGCTGGTCACCGGCCTTGAAACCGAACAGCGCCGCTTCGAACCCGGGAAGCAGGTTGCCATCGCCGACCTTGAAGGTCGCCGGAGCCTTGTCGAACGTGCTGTCCACGGTGTCGCCGTTTTCCAGGCGCAGTGCGAAATGCAAAGTGACTTCCGTGTTCTGACCGATGCGTTGTTCAGCCAATACCTGTTCAGTCATGAACGGTTTCTCCGGTTTTCTTGCTCTTGAACATATCCAGGGCCAGCATCACCGCGCCGACGGTGATGGCACTGTCGGCGAAATTGAATGCCGGGAAGTACCAGCGGTTCTGCCAGTGCACCAGGATGAAATCGATCACATGGCCCAGGGCGATGCGGTCATACAAGTTGCCCAGGGCACCGCCCAGCACCAGGGCCAGGGCGATGGCCAGCCAGGTCTCGTTGCGCCCCAGGCGCTTGAGCCAGACCACCAGCACCGCACTGACCACGATCGCGATCAAGGCGAACAGCCAGCGCTGCCAGCCGGAGCTGTCAGCCAGGAAGCTGAAGGCCGCGCCGGTGTTGTAGGCCAGGGTCCAGCTGAAGTAATCAGGAATGATCACGATCTGCTGGTACATCTCAAGCTTGCCTTCGAAGTAGAACTTGCTGGCCTGGTCGATGACCAGAACCAGCAAACTCAACCAGAGCCAGCTCAACCGTCCGAAACGGCCAACGGCATTAGGCATAGTGACGGACCTCGCCAGTGCCGCTGATGTTGTCGACACAACGACCGCAGATTTCCGGATGCTCCGGGTTCACGCCGACGTCTTCGCGGCAATGCCAGCAACGGGCGCATTTCGGGAAGGCCGACTTGACGATCTTCAGCTTCAGGCCACTGACTTCGGTGACCACCGCATCCGCCGGCGCCTGCTGCAAAGGTGCAACGCTTGCAGTGGAGGTGATCAGGACAAAGCGCAGCTCGTTGCTCAGCTTGGCCAGGTCGGCGCTCAGCGCCTCTTCGGCAAACAACGTCACTTCGGCTTGCAGGTTGCCACCGACGGCTTTGGCCGCACGCTGGATCTCCATCTCTTTGTTGACCGCCACTTTCACTTCCATGATGCGGTCCCAGTAGGCACGACCCAGCTCGAAGCCTTCCGGCAGCTCGGTCAGACCTTCGTACCAGGTGTTGAGCATGACCGATTCGTTACGCTCGCCCGGCAGGTACTGCCACAGTTCGTCGGCGGTGAAGGCAAGGATCGGCGCGATCCAGCGCACCAGCGCTTCGGAGATGTGGAACAGCGCGGTCTGGCAGGAACGGCGCGCCTTGCTGTCGGCGCCAGTGGTGTATTGGCGGTCCTTGATGATGTCGAGGTAGAAACCACCCAGCTCCTGCACGCAGAAGTTGTGGACCTTGGAGTAGACGTTCCAGAAGCGGTATTCGCCGTAATGCTCTTGCAACTCGCGTTGCAGCAGCAGGGTACGGTCCACTGCCCAGCGATCCAGGGCGAGCATTTCGTCAGCCGGCAGCAGGTCGGTGGCCGGGTTGAAACCGGTCAGGTTGGAAAGCAGGAAACGTGCGGTGTTACGGATACGCCGATAGGCGTCCGCACTGCGCTGCAGGATCTGCTCGGACACGGCCATTTCGCCGGAGTAGTCGGTCGAGGCGACCCACAGACGCATGATGTCGGCGCCCAGGGTGTCGTTGACCTTCTGCGGCGCGATCACGTTGCCCAGGGATTTGGACATCTTGCGGCCGGACTCATCGACGGTGAAGCCGTGGGTCAGCAGCTCACGGTATGGCGCGTGATTGTCGATGGCGCAACCGGTCAGCAGGGACGAGTGGAACCAGCCGCGATGCTGGTCCGAACCTTCCAGGTACAGGTCGGCACGCGGGCCGGTTTCGTGGCCCATCGGGTGCGAACCGCGCAGGACGTGCCAATGCGTGGTCCCCGAGTCGAACCAGACGTCGAGGGTATCGCTGATCTTGTCGTACAGCGGCGCTTCGTCGCCCAGCAGTTCGGCGGCGTCCATCTTGAACCACGCCTCGATGCCTTCGACTTCAACGCGCTTGGCAACTTCTTCCATCAGTTCGACGGTACGTGGGTGCAGCTCGCCGCTTTCCTTGTTCAGGAAGAACGGGATCGGCACGCCCCAGTTGCGCTGACGGGAGATGCACCAGTCTGGACGGTTGGCGATCATCGAGTGCAGACGTGCCTGGCCCCAGGCCGGAACGAACTTGGTGTCTTCGATGGCTTTGAGCGAGCGCACCCGCAGGGTGTCGCCACTGGCCGGCTCTTTGTCCATGCCGATGAACCACTGCGCGGTGGCGCGGTAGATCAGCGGAGTCTTGTGGCGCCAGCAGTGCATGTAGCTGTGGCTGATGGTCTCGGTGTGCATCAGCGCACCGACTTCAGTCAGCTTTTCAACGATGGCCGGGTTGGCCTTCCAGATGAACTGGCCGCCGAAGAACTCCAGCGACGGCGCGTAGACACCGTTGCTCTGCACCGGGTTGAGGATGTCGTCGTTGACCATGCCGTACTTCTTGCAGGTCACGAAGTCGTCCACACCGTAGGCCGGGGCGGAGTGAACCACGCCAGTGCCGGCGCCCAGTTCCACGTAGTCAGCCAGGTAGATCGGCGACAGGCGGTCGTAGAACGGGTGACGGAAGTTGATCAGGTCCAGTTCTTGACCGGTGGTGGTCGCGATGACCGAGCCTTCAACGCCATAGCGCGACAGGCAAGACTCGACCAGCTCTTCAGCCAACACCAGCAGCTTGTCGCCGATATCGACCAGTGCGTAAGTGAATTCCGGGTGAACGTTCAGCGCCTGGTTGGCCGGGATGGTCCACGGGGTGGTGGTCCAGATCACGATCGAGGCAGGCTTGCTCAGCGACGGCAGGCCGAACGCGGCAGCCAGTTTGGCCTCGTCGGCGATCGGGAAGGCAACGTCGATGGTCGGGGACTTCTTGTTCTCGTACTCGACTTCCGCTTCGGCCAGTGCCGAACCGCAGTCGAAGCACCAGTTCACAGGCTTCAAGCCCTTGAACACGAAACCGCCCTTGACGATTTCAGCGAGGGCGCGGATTTCGCCGGCCTCGTTCTTGAAGTCCATGGTCTTGTAAGGATTGGCGAAGTCGCCGAGCACGCCGAGGCGGATGAACTCGGTCTTCTGCCCTTCGATCTGCTCGGTGGCGTAGGCACGGCACAGTTCGCGGGTCTTGTCCGCGCCCAGGTTCTTGCCGTGGGTCACTTCAACCTTGTGCTCGATCGGCAGACCGTGGCAGTCCCAGCCCGGAACGTAGGGTGCGTCGAAACCCGAAAGGGTTTTCGAGCGGATGATCATGTCCTTGAGAATCTTGTTCAGCGCGTGACCGATATGGATCGTGCCGTTGGCGTACGGAGGGCCGTCGTGCAAAACGAACTTCGGACGATCCTTGCCAATTTCGCGCAACTTTCCGTACAGGCCAATGCTGTCCCAACGCTGCAGAATCTGTGGTTCGCGCTGGGGCAGGCCGGCCTTCATTGGGAAGGCGGTGTCCGGAAGGTTTAGCGTGGCTTTATAGTCGGTCATTTAAGGCTCTTCATTAGCGATTGGCGCTATGGATACGTGCCACTTGGGCACGGGCGGCGGCAACATCCGCATTGATCGCCGTCTTCAACGCCTCCAGGGAGGCGAAACGCTGCTCTTCACGCAGCTTATGGTGGAAAACCACCGTCAAACGCCGGTCATACAGATCGCCGGCAAAATCTAAAAGATGAACTTCCAGGTGGGCCTTGCCATCACCTGCGACCGTAGGCCGGACGCCGATATTGGCGACTCCCGGCCAGATCTTGCCGCCGATCTCGACACTCACCAGGTACACCCCGGAAAGCGGCACGCGACGGCGTTTCAATTGCACATTGGCAGTGGGCGTGCCCAATTGGCGCGCCAGCTTCTGCCCATGCAGGACCCGCCCGGCAATCCGGTACGGACGACCGAGCAGACGCTCGGCCAGAGCAAAATCGGCGGCGGCCAGCGCATTGCGGACCTGGGTACTGCTGACCCGCAGGCCATCGAGCTCTACCGTTTGCGCAGCCTCGACGGTGAACCCGTGGGCGATGCCGGCCTGCTGCAGGAACTCGAAGTCGCCGACCCGGTCGCAACCGAAGCGGAAGTCGTCACCCACCTCCAGGTGCTGCACCCCCAGGCCGTTCACCAGAATCCGCTCGACGAACTCGGTGGCGCTGAGCTTGCTCAGGCGCTGGTTGAACGCCAGGCACAGGACCCGGTCAACGCCCTCCTCGGCCAGCAACTGCAACTTGTCCCGCAGGCGGGCCAGGCGGGCCGGCGCGGTCTCGGGGGCAAAGAATTCACGCGGCTGCGGCTCGAAAATCACCACGCAGCTGGGCACGCCCAACTCGAGCGCACGTTCACGCAGCCGGCCCAGGATAGCCTGGTGACCACGGTGAACACCGTCAAAGTTGCCAATAGTGGCGACGCAGCCCCGATGCTGGGGGCGCAGATTGTGGAGGCCTCGAACCAGCTGCATAACGCGCTTCTTGCTCATAAAGTGGTCGATTATAACCACACCCGGCGGTCAACGACAGGCAGCACCGTCACCCGAAGTGATCGAACCGACAAAACCAGTGCCTGCCTGGTGCCAACGACTCAAGAGTCGTCAGTTCAAGGCCTTGCGATTGAAGTGCCGCAGGCGGAAGCCCAACAGCGCCAGCATGCCGAAATAGGCCACTACTCCCGCGACTACCAGTCCCCCCAGGCGCAGGAAGCGTTGCAGCATGTGCCCCTGATCCCAGGCCGGCATGAAGTGCATCAGGCCCAGCAGTACCGCCGACATCACCGCCACCGCCACCAGAAGCTTCAGGGTAAACAGCCCCCAACCCGGTTGCGGCTGGAACATCTGCTGCTTGCGCAACTGATAGAACAACAGCCCGGCATTGATGCAGGCCCCGGCGCTGATGGCCAGGGCCAGCCCGGCATGCTTGAAAGGCCCAATAAATGCCAGGTTGAGCAACTGAGTGACGATCAAAGTGAAGATGGCGATTTTCACCGGAGTGCGGATGTTCTGTTGCGCATAGAAGCCCGGCGCCAGCACCTTGATCACGATGATGCCCAGCAGGCCCACGGCGTAGGCCACCAGGGCCCGCTGGGTCATGGCGGCATCGAAGGCGCTGAACTCGCCGTACTGGAACAGCGACACAGTCAGCGGCTCGGCAAGAATACCCAGCGCCAGGGAGCAGGGCAGCACCAGGATGAAGCACAGGCGCAGGCCCCAATCGAGGATCCGCGAATACTCGTGGCGATCCTTGCTGGCGTAGGTCTTGGCCAGGGTCGGCAACAGGATGGTCCCCAACGCGACACCCAGCACGCCGGAGGGCAGTTCCATGAGGCGGTCGGCGTAATACATCCAGGACACCGAACCCGCCACCAGGAACGAGGCGAAGATGGTGTTGATGATCAAGGATATCTGGCTCACGGAAACCCCGAGGATCGCCGGCAGCATCTGCTTGAGCACCCGCCAGACCCCGGTATCCCGCAGGTTCAGGCGCGGCAGTACCAGCATGCCGATCTTCTTCAGGTGCGGCAGCTGATAGAGCAGTTGCGCCAGGCCGCCGGCCAGCACCGCCCAGCCCAGGGCCATCACCGGCGGATCGAAATACGGCGTCAGCCACACCGCGAAGATGATCATGCTGACGTTGAGCAGGGTCGGTACGAAGGCCGGCACCGAGAAACGGTTCCAGGTATTGAGGATCGCTCCGGCCAGGGAAGACAGCGAGATCAGCAATATATAAGGAAAGGTCACCCGTAGCAGGTCAGTGGTGAGGCTGAACTTTTCCGGCGAGTCGACAAAGCCCGGGGCCGTAGCCCAGATGACCCAGGGCGCGGCGACGATGCCCAGGGTCGTGACCAGCGCCAGCACCAGGGTCAACAGGCCCGAGACATAGGCAATGAAAGTGCGCGTGGCCTCCTCCCCCTGCTGGCTCTTGTACTCCGCGAGGATCGGCACAAAGGCCTGGGAAAAAGCCCCTTCGGCGAAGATCCGCCGCAGCAGATTGGGCAGCTTGAAGGCGATGAAAAAGGCGTCCGTGGCCATGCCGGCACCGAAGGTGCGGGCAATGATGGTGTCACGTACAAACCCCAGGACCCGGGAAAGCATCGTGATGGAACTGACGGCGGCCAATGACTTGAGCAGGTTCATGAAAAGGTTTTGCGCCTTGTAGATAAACAGCAGGCGAACAGACACCTACTTATGCGATACTCCGCGCCGCAACAGCACAGAGCCAAAGCTCGCGAGTTTACAGGTCAAGCGCCGGAAATAAATATCCCGCCTCTTCAGATCGACCACTCAGCGGAACGCATCACCCGCCCTTGACAAGACTTCAACTCATCGGCATGATTCGCGGCCTATTTTGTTTGCTATTTCCCAAAAAGTCTTTCGAGGAGCTCGACGGTGGCCAACACACCTTCCGCCAAAAAACGTGCAAAACAGGCTGAGAAGCGTCGCAGCCACAACGCCAGCCTGCGTTCCATGGTTCGTACCTACATCAAGAATGTAGTTAAAGCCATCGACGCAAAAGACGCTGAAAAAGCTCAAGCTGCTTACGTTCTGGCCGTGCCAGTTATCGACCGCATGGCCGATAAAGGCATCATCCACAAGAACAAAGCTGCTCGCCATAAAGGTCGTCTGAATGGCCACATCAAGGCTCTGAACCTTGCTGCTGCAGCCTAAGCGACACGCTTGTTAAAAAACCGACCCAAGGGTCGGTTTTTTATTGCCTGCCATTTGACCACCCCAACAAGCCAGCCCCACTACCACCGAGACCGGCCCGCCAACACTCAGATGATCACTGATGAGGCCACGGTAGGATTGGGATCGCCGTCACCGCATTCTGCGGGCTGCCCTCGATCAGCCGATCGCTATAGACCAGGTACACCAGGGTATTGCGCTTCTTGTCGAGAAAACGCACCACCTGCATGGTCTTGAATACCAGCGACGTGCGCTCCTTGAACACCTCATCGCCATCCTTGAGCTCACCCTTGAAGGCAATCGGCCCCACCTGGCGACAGGCAATGGAAGCCTCGGCGCGATCCTCCGCCAAGCCCAGGCCACCCTTGAGCCCACCCGTCTTGGCCCGCGACAGATAACAGGTCACACCCTCGACCTTGGGATCATCGAACGCCTCGACCACGATCCGGTCATTTGGCCCGACAAACTTGAACACCGTGGATACCTGGCCAATCTCTTCAGCCGACACCATGAACGGCATCGCCAGGAACAAACCCAACAATCCTTTTGCTACGCGCATTCGCTTTTCCTTACGCCACTTACACCAGAATCAGATTATCGCGGTGAACCAGCTCCGGCTCAGCCATGTAACCCAGGACAGCGACGATCGCATCAGACGGCCGCCCCATGATCTTTTGCGCCTCGAGCGCACTGTAGTTGGCCAGGCCACGAGCGATTTCGCGACCATCAGGCGCCACACAAACCACCATTTCGCCGCGACGGAAGCCACCCTGGACCTGCTTGACCCCCACCGGCAGCAAACTCTTGTTGCCCTGGGACAGGGCCGATACCGCCCCGGCATCCAGCACCAGGGTGCCACGAGTCTGCAGATGCCCGGCCAGCCACTGCTTGCGCGCCGCCAGCATGCCGCGCTCCGGCGACAGCAGGGTCCCCAGACGCTCGCCAGCCTTGAGCCGATCCAGCACCCGCTCCAGACGCCCACCCACAATGATGGTATGGGCCCCGGAACGCGCCGCCAGCCGCGCCGCGCGCAATTTGGTCTGCATACCGCCACGCCCCAGAGCGCCGCCCGTACCACCCGCCACCGCATCCAGCGCCGGATCATCCGCCCGCGCCTCGTAAATCAGCTGGGCATCGGGATTGCTGCGCGGATCAGCATCGAACATGCCATCGCGATCCGTGAGAATCACCAGCAGGTCAGCCTCCACCAGGTTGGCCACCAGCGCCGCAAGCGTGTCGTTATCGCCAAAGCGGATCTCATCGGTTACCACGGTGTCATTCTCATTGATCACCGGGACGACCTTGAGATCCACCAGCGCCCGAAGAGTACTGCGGGCATTGAGGTAACGCTTGCGGTCCGAGAGATCGTCATGGGTCAGCAGAATCTGCGCGGTATGCCGGCCATGCTCGGCAAAGCTCGACTCCCAGGCCTGCACCAGGCCCATCTGGCCAATAGCCGCGGCCGCCTGCAGCTCATGCATCGCACTCGGTCGTGCGGTCCAGCCCAGGCGACTCATACCGGCCGCCACTGCACCAGAGGAAACCAGCACCAACTCAACGCCAGCCTCATGCAAGGCCACCATCTGCTCGACCCACACGCCCATTGCCGCGCGATCCAGCCCCTTGCCATCCGCCGTCAGCAGTGCGCTGCCGATCTTCACGACCCAGCGTTGCGCACCCGTCACCTTGCTCCGCATCTTATTCAACCTTTGCCAGCGAGCGACGCGACCGAGCGCCACTCATGGGGTTATTCGTATTTAGACCTGCAGACACCAAAACGCCGCTCAGATGAGCGGCGCCTTGAAAGCTGGCTGACAGCGATGATAACACCGCATCAAACCAGATAAACCGTCTTCGCAGGCCTGCCTGCGCCCACAGAATCAGTCGCGAACGTAGATGATTTCCGGACCATCCTCATCATCCACATCTTCTTCATCCCAATCGTCGTCACCGATGTCATGAACGCTCTTCACGCCGCTGCGGCGCAGGGCACGCTGGTCGTCCAGAGCCTGCAACTGTGCACGAGCCTCGTCTTCGATGCGCTGATCCAGCTCGGCCAGTTCGTCCGCGAAGACCGGGTCGGCCGCCAGGCGATCAGCACGATCTTCCAGGTAGCGCATGATGTCGCGACTCAGGCGCTCGGTGCCGTCCTTGGAGATGGCCGAGATCACATACACCGGCCCCGTCCACTCCAGGCGATCAACGATTTCCTTGACCCGCTCTTCATGCTCTTCCTCAAGGATCTGATCGCACTTGTTCAGCACCAGCCAGCGCTCACGCTCAGCCAGGGACGGGCTGAACTTGACCAGCTCATTGACAATCACCTCTGCCGCATCCGCCGGGCTGCTTTCATCCAGCGGAGCCATGTCTACCAGGTGCAGCAGGATACGCGTGCGCGCCAAGTGCTTGAGGAAGCGAATCCCCAGACCCGCACCATCGGACGCACCCTCGATCAGACCCGGGATATCGGCAATTACAAAGCTTTTCCAACGATCGACACTGACCACACCCAGGTTCGGCACCAGGGTGGTGAATGGATAATCCGCCACCTTCGGCTTGGCCGCAGAAACCGAACGAATAAAGGTACTCTTGCCGGCATTCGGCAAGCCCAGCAGACCTACGTCGGCCAACACCTTCAATTCCAGCTTGAGATCACGCTGCTCGCCCGGCTTGCCCGGCGTCGTCTGACGCGGAGCACGGTTGGTACTGGATTTGAAACGGGTGTTGCCCAGCCCGTGCCAGCCGCCCTGCACCACCATCAGGCGCTGACCCGCCTTGGTCAGGTCGCCAATGACTTCCTGAGTCCCGGCATCGATGATCGTGGTACCCACCGGTACCCGCAGTTCCAGGTCTTCACCCTTCTTGCCGGTGCAGTCAGTGCTGCCGCCGTTGGAGCCACGCTCGGCATCGAAGTGCCGGGTGTAACGGTAATCCACCAGGGTATTGAGGTTTTCGTCGGCGATCATGTAGATCGAACCGCCATCACCCCCATCACCACCGTTGGGTCCACCGTTCTCGATGAATTTTTCCCGACGGAAACTCATGCAGCCATTGCCGCCGTCGCCAGCTTTTACTCGGATCGAAACTTCATCAACAAACTTCATAATCAAACGCCTCTCGCCGCACGGACGAGCTGAAAAAAATCAAGACATAAGACTCTTGCAAAAATGAGCGCAGCGACCTCAATCAACGACCGAAACATCCAACGCTGGCAGCCCATACAAACAGTTTTGCAAGAGACTCATCCCACAAACGAAAAAGCCCCGTCGCGAGACAGGGCTTTTCCAGCGATCGCGCAATTAAGCTGCGACGACGCTCACGTAACGGCGGTTGAACGCGCCCTTTACTTCAAACTTGATCACGCCTTCGATTTTCGCGAAGAGGGTGTGATCCTTACCCATGCCAACGCCGTAGCCAGCGTGGAATTGGGTGCCGCGCTGACGCACGATGATGTTGCCCGGAATGATTTTCTGGCCGCCATACATCTTCACGCCAAGGCGTTTGGCTTCTGAGTCGCGACCGTTACGGGTACTACCACCAGCTTTTTTGTGTGCCATGAGTTCAATTCTCCTAGTGAGGAATTAGGCTGTAATTAAGCCTGAATACCGGTGATTTTGATCTCGGTGAACCACTGGCGGTGGCCCATACGCTTCATGTGGTGCTTACGGCGACGGAACTTGATGATGCGGACTTTATCGTGACGACCTTGGGAGATCACTTCAGCCTTGACGGTTGCGCCAGCAACAACAGGTGCGCCGATGTTCACGTCGTCGCCATTGGCAACCAACAGAACGCGGTCAAAAGTCACGGATTCGCCGGTGGCGATTTCCAGTTTTTCGATCTTCAGGTATTCACCTTCAGCGACCTTGTATTGCTTACCACCGGTAACGATTACTGCGTACATGGTATTTCTCCGATAATCCTGCTCACCCAGCTCTTTATAAGAAGAGGTATTGGCTGGCATGGCTGCATGGGGCTGGAACGGCCCAAGTGCAATTGCGTAAGGCAGGTGCTGCCCAGGAAGTTCAGGGTGCGCGATTGTACGCAAGGCACAATAGCGATGCAAGTGCCGTTCAGGCGGCGCGAGGCGGTGCCCAGGTCAGTGCCGGGGAGGTTAATGGTGCACTGAAACCAGACTTAAACAGCCATGAATGACTATATCCCAGTGTTTTACCCTGGCAAATTCAGGCCGGCCGGGGCCTTGACCAGCCCGGACCGCGCCTTGACACCTGCCAACGCGGGTCCTAGCATGCCGCGCAACCCTTCTGGAGCACCTGTCGCTGATGCAACCCCAAGCTTTCTACCGCGCGGTGGCGGACGATTTTAGCGCCGTCGACGGCATCATCAAGAAACAGCTGACTTCCCGAGTACCGCTGGTATCGAAAATCGGCGACTACATCACCTCGGCCGGAGGCAAGCGCCTGCGTCCTCTGTTGGTGTTGTTGTGTGGCAAAGCCCTGGGTCGCGAAGGCGATGACCTGCGCCTGCTGGCCGCCACCATCGAATTCCTGCACACCGCCACCCTGCTGCACGATGACGTGGTCGACATGTCCGGCATGCGCCGTGGCCGCTCGACCGCCAACGCCATGTGGGGCAACGCTCCCAGCGTGCTGGTGGGTGATTTCCTGTACTCGCGCTCCTTCGAGATGATGGTCGAACTGGGCTCCATGCCGGTCATGCGCATCCTTTCCCAGGCCACGCGGATCATCGCCGAAGGCGAAGTCCTGCAGCTGTCCAAGGTGCGTGACGCCAGCACCACCGAAGAAACCTATATGGAAGTCATCCGCGGCAAGACCGCGATGCTCTTCGAAGCCTCGACCCACAGTGCTGCGGCCCTCGCCGGCGCCACCGAGGAACAGGCGCAAGCCCTGCGCACCTTTGGCGACCACCTGGGCGTGGCCTTCCAACTGGTCGACGACTTGCTGGACTACCGCGGCGACGCCGAGACCCTGGGCAAGAACGTCGGCGACGACCTGGCGGAGGGTAAACCGACACTCCCGCTGATCTACACCATGCGCGAAGGCACCCCGGAACAGGCCGCCCTGGTTCGCCAGGCGATTCAGAAAGGCGGTATCGAGGACCTGGAAAGCATTCGCGAGGCGGTTGAAGCCTCAGGCTCCCTGGAATACACCGCGCAGTTGGCCCGGGACTATGTCGCCCGCGCCATCACTTGCCTGCAAGCCCTGCCACCCAGCGAATACCGCGACGCCCTGGTAGAGCTGAGCGAGTTCGCCGTCGCCCGTACTCACTGATCCCGCCTCGGCTCCTGCCCAGTGCAGGAGCCGGCCAGCCGGGCAGCTCCCCGCCCCCCCTCCCGTGCAAAACCCTATATAATGTGCGCTTTTAGCCATCCTGACTTTGAGGAGCTTAAGTGAGCACTTTGCCACCCTGCCCAAAATGCAATTCCGAATACACCTACGAGGACGGCACCCAGCTGATCTGCCCTGAGTGCGCCCACGAGTGGTCCGCCAGCGGCGAAGCCGAGGCCGCATCCGATGAAGCCGTGAAGAAAGATTCGGTCGGCAATGTGCTGCAAGATGGCGACACCATCACCGTGATCAAGGACCTCAAGGTCAAGGGCACCTCCCTGGTGGTCAAGGTCGGAACCAAGGTCAAGAACATCCGCCTGTGCGATGGCGACCACGACATCGACTGCAAGATCGACGGCATCGGCCCGATGAAACTCAAGTCCGAGTTCGTCCGCAAGGTCTGAAGCCGCTTCCCTCCCGCGCCTGGCGTGGGAGGGCTCCCCTACGCTGCCCCCCTCCCCCATTGCGACACTCCCCCAGCCCTTGCTAGCAAAAAGCCAGGCGGTTTGATCGAAAACAATTTCTGCACAGAAAAAAGCAGAAACTGCCAATAGGCACTTGCTATTCATTGAATAAGAATTATTCTCATTGAACCCCCATTCAAGGAGATGACCCCATGACTTATTTGATTGATGCCTGGCTGGACCGGCCACACCCTTACCTGCGGATCCTGCATCGGGAAACCGGTGAAGTCTGTGCGGTATTGGAAGAGGAAGCCCTGAGCGAGCTGCAGGACCAGGGAGATCTGGACCTGAATGGTTTGAGCTCCAGCGAGCCACTGGTGCTCAAGGAGCTGGTGCGCAATCTGTTTTTGTTCTGCTACGCCAGAGCCTTGCGGCCGACCGGCACTGATGGCCAGGGCCTGAGCGCCAAAATTCGCCTATGAAACCGAAACCGACCAAGGGGCCAGCTTGCTGGCGATGAATCGACCACGGACGCGGTCCCTCCATCACCAGCAAGTTGGCTCCTGCACGAATTACAGAACGTCCAGCAGCTCGACGTCGAACACCAGAACGCTGTGCGGCGGGATGCTGCCCACACCCTGTGCGCCGTAAGCCAGTTCGCTCGGCACATACAGACGCCATTTGCTACCGGCGTTCATCAATTGCAGAGCTTCGGTCCAGCCAGCGATCACGCCGCCTACCGGGAATTCAGCAGGCTGGCCGCGATCGTAGGAACTGTCGAAGACAGTACCGTCGATCAGGGTGCCGTGGTAGTGAGTGCGCACGCTGTCTTCACGGGATGGCTTGGCACCTTCGCCCTGGGTCAGCACTTCAAACTGCAGGCCGGAAGCCAGAGTGGTGATGCCTTCACGCTTGGCGTTTTCAGCCAGGAATGCCAGGCCGGCACCAGCCGCCGCTTCGGCCTTGGCCGCTGCTTCAGCTTGCATGATCTCGCGGATGACCTTGAAGCTGGCGGACATTTCGTCCTGGCCCACACGGCTTGGCTTACCGGCGAAAGCGTCGGTCAGGCCGGCCAGAATCGCGTCCAGGCTCACGCCCGGTGGCGGGTTGTCGCGCAGCTGGTCGCCCAGCTGGCGGCCGATGCCGTAGCTGACGCGGGTTTCGTCGGTGGACAGATTTACTTCGGACATGACACTGCTCCGCTGTGCGGACGGCTCGAGAAAGGCCGTGGGTACACAGCGCCTTCCGGAGCGCCCGGAACCAAAAGGGCGAGCAGACTAGCACAGAAGCCCGGCACGGTTCACCGCACGCGGGCTTCAGCCGCCCGAGTGCAGGGCAATGGGCACTTTCAGGCTTTCTTCGGCGCTGGCGGACAAACCGCACATCTCGTCGTGCACCGAGGTGTGGATCAGGTTGAACGGCAGCTTGGGAAAGGATTGCAGCACTTCCCGGGCATGCTCCACCGAGCGCAGGTGGAAGGTCTGGCCACGTGCATCATTCAGTGGGTACGCCGCGCCATGCATGCGTGCCTCGAGCAGGTAGATCCCGCCTTCCAGGGAGATCAAGTTCAGTTCATCGACCTTTCCGGCAATCGCATAGGCATTCATTTCCTGCAGGTTCATGAGTGCACCTCGTGCATGTTGAGCCCCTGACCGTTACAGGGATATGCCCCGGCCAGGAAAAGCACAAGCCACAAACAACACCGCCCGTCCGTTTCGCAACGGCCGGGCGGACTGCAGTCGACCGGCGAGGACGGTCAGTGCTTGGTCAGCTTGTCCAGATACCCCATGGCAAATGCCGAAATCACGAAAGTCATGTGGATCACCACGTACCACAGCAGGTACTCGGTCGGAGTATTCTTGGCATCCATAAACACTCGCAGCAGATGGATCGACGAGATCGCCACAATGGACGCCGCCACCTTCATCTTCAACGACGAAGAATCCATCTTGCCCAGCCAGCTGAGCTTTTCCTTGTCCTCGTCGATGTCCAGCTGCGATACGAAGTTCTCGTAGCCGGAGATCATCACCATCACCAGCAGGCCACCCACCAGCGCCATGTCGATCAATGACAGCAGGACCAGGATCAGCTCGGACTCGGCCATGGCGAATACGTTGGGGATAACGTGAAAGACCTCCTGGAAGAACTTCAATGCCAACGCCAACAGGCCCAGGGACAAACCGAAGTAGATCGGCGCCAGCAGCCAGCGTGAGGCATACATCGCATTTTCGATAAAACGTTCCATTGAATCTCGCACCTGGTAAAAAACGGCGGCGAGTATATCAGCGCTCCCAAAGCCCATAAACCACAGGAAATCCCCCGCAACACGGGTTTTTCCGGACGTTTTTTCTGCTAGTGTCCAAGGCGTTCCTACCGCTCACCGATATTGGACAGGAAGACCGGAAAATGGATTTGCGATTGCCTTTGGCCAGCGTCGGCCTGGCTGTGGCGCTGCTGCTCAGCGGCGGCTGTTCGCCCAGCGATGAAAAGCAACAGGCCAGCCTGGAAGAGAGAACCAGTGCCTTCGAGAAATCCCTGGACGCCATCCAGGATCCCAAGCTCAAGGACGCCGTGGCCGACCTGGGCGGCTCACTGCTTCTCCTGGAACGGGCGCAACTCAAGCTCGCCAGCAAGCCGATCGAGACCGAGTACGGCGAGGACAGCCTGGCCCTGCTCAAGCACTACCCCACGCCACAAGCCCTGGTGGACACCTACGTCAATGGCCTGTTCGTGCTGCGCAAGTCCTCCAACTCGGACTACCTGACCGACCTGCAACCGGTTTTCCCCTTCAGCTTCAACATGCCGGCGCAGTTCCCCTTTCCCCATGGCCTGGAGTGGCAGTCAGTCACCCTGAGCAACAAGAAAGTCATCGCGTTTCAACCCGAATGGTCGGAAACCGACCCGGGGATCCAACTGAGCCCTTCCAGCTCCAACCTGACCAATCCAGATGACTTGACCGTGACCTATCCCTTTATCGAGGGCCTGGAGGTCGAGAACAAGAACCAGCCCCAGCCGCTCTCTCTGCAGGGCAAGCTGGAGGTGATCGCCCCCGGTCGTGTGCTCGACTTCGAGCTGACCAAGGCCGACATCGGCAAGCCCCGTCAGGACGGCAACATCAGCCTGACCTTGCTGTCGCTGGACAAGAACGTCGCCGAAATCGAGCTGAGCAACAGCGCGCCGCTGCCCGAAGAGGCCAATGATGCCTCGCTCAACCCGCTGCTGGCACAAGCCCGCGACAGTAGCGGGCAGATCCTTTCCCGCTCCGGTTCAATCAACGAAGACGCACCGCAGATTGCGTTCTACCGGCAACAATTGGCGCAGATGCAGAAACAGAAAAGCTGGAGCGATGCCTTCGAGAAACAACTGGAGGACGAGCAGAAGGCGTTCGACCAGCAACACACCCATCATTACGCCAAGGTCTATTTCAATGGCTTGATCGACAAGCTGGAGGTCGCCGTACTCGATTTTTCCCAGGCCAGCGTCACTCGCAAGGACCTGGACCTGCCCGTACGGCGTTTCGACCGCAGCACCACAGACAAGAACCTTCAGCTGTTGCCAGTGCCCGTGGTGGTGTATGACGACCAGGCCGCCAGTTATCTCAAGGGCGCGGAGCTCGACGAAGAGGCACTGAAAGACTCCGTGACCATCAGCCAGTCAGTGGACGACGCCAGCGCGGCACGCATTGAATTCAGTCACCCGCGAACCTTCAATGACGAGCTGCTGGGCTCGGAGTTCAGTAGCGGTGACACACCGCTGACGTTCTTCACCCAGGATGACAAAGGCCAGCGCAGCAAGCCGATCGAGCTACCGGACGAAGCCTTTGAAATCGACCCTATGCGCGGCGTCATCACCTACGACCTGAACCTGTTCCCGGAAACCCCGGCGTATGCCGTCGGCTCCATTCCGCTGTACCTGGCCAGCATCGAGAAAAAGACCCTCAGCGCCCAGCAGTTGCCCAAGGGCCTCGAGCTCAAGGGCAACGCCCTGATCGTCGACCAGAAACTCTTCCCCGCCGACGCCTGGCGCTTTTACGCCAAGGATGCCAGCGGCCAGTACCTGAAGGAGATTCTGGCGGTCAGCCACAACGCGCCGAACGGCGGCCCGGCGCTGTTCGATGTGCACTACTTCTATGGCCAGCCCAGCCAACTGGAGACCTACGAACGCAGCGAACTCAACACCGTGGAATATGGCTTCGAGGTCAAGCTGGACAAGCTTGAACCACAAAGCCCTGCCCCATAGGCCTCAATGCTCGGGTTGGAACTGGAAGCTGCGACCGCGTTCGCCATTGATCTGCCGCAACTGGGCCTGCAGATGCAGGCACCAGATCTGCGGATCATCGGCCAGCTGATAGCCGTGGGTGGTCAGGCTTTCAACGATCGAATCGAGGATCGACTCAGCCACCACCGGCCCACAGAACGGCCCTTGGGATTTGATTGCGGAGGGTTGCTCACCTGCCATTCCGGCGGCGAAGAGAAGGGTCCACATCCCGTTTTCTCCCGCCAGGGGGCGGACGCAGCATTCGATACGGGTGACCAGGCCAAGGCATTGGCGAGTGAGACAAAGGTTGCGCGACATGGCGGCGACCCTCGGTAGATCCACTGTTCAGCCTTCAGCAGAGGGCTGTTTCGATCCAGCGACGACTGTCGTTCTCCTTGCCCTGAGAATAGAAGAAAAGCCTGATAAACAAAGTTGACCGATCCAACAGGCGCCGAATGGTCTATTTTGAAAAATTGGCGTCAGCACGCTGGCGCCAACGGCGAGGGACCAGGCCCTCGCCGTTGGCCAGACTCAAGCCGGCTTGGTGTCCGCCAGCGCTTCTTGCGCCTGCTCCTTTTCCGCTTCCTTGAGCTCCTCTTCGCTGATCATCTCGGCAATTACCCGCAAGCGCTCCACCACTCGCGCGTTGACACTGCCCTCGGGGAACTGCCCTTCGGCGTCCGGCTCGCCGGCCGGTTCGCCCACCAGCAGGCTCAGCGCCTCATCGGCCTGACGCACCGCATACACATGGAATTGCCCGGCACGCACGGCCTGCAGCACCTTCTCGTCGAGCATCAGGGTGGCGACGTTGGCCTGAGGAATGATCGCGCCCTGCTCCCCAGTCAGGCCCCGAGCTTCGCATAGACGGAAGAAGCCCTCGATCTTCTCGTTGACCCCGCCAACAGCCTGCACTTCACCGAACTGGTTGATCGAGCCGGTAATGGCAAAGCACTGCTTGAGCGGTGTCTTCGACAGCGCCGAGATCAGCGTGCAGGCCTCGCCCAGCGACGCACTGTCGCCGTCCACATAACCGTAGGACTGCTCCAGGGCAATGCTTGCGGAAATCGCCAGGGGGAATTCCTGGGCATAACGACTGCCCAGGTACCCGGTGAGGATCATCACCCCCTTGGAGTGGATCGGCTGGCCAAGGTTGACCTCGCGCTCGATGTCGACAATGCCGCTGCCGCCGGGATAGACCGTGGCGGAAATCCGCGCCGGCACGCCGAACGCCGAATCCCCCACCTCCAGCACCGTCAGGCCGTTGCATTTGCCGACCGCGGCACCATCGGTGTCGATCAGGATGATGCCCGCCAGCATGTCATCGAGAATCCGTGCCGAGACCCGCCCGGTGCGGGTGGCCTTGGCCTTCAGCGCACGCTCGATATGCCCGGCGTCGGTCATTGCATCCGAGGCCAGGTGACGAATGAAGTCAGCCTCGCTGACCAGTTGGAACAGGTCGCCGATACGCGCCGACAAACGCCCCTGATGCTCCGCCAGGCGCGCGCTGTAGGTAGCCAGTCGCGCCACTGCATCCGCCGTCAGTGGCGCCATGCCCTCCTCCGAGGTGCGGGTCTTGAGCAACTGGGCGAACTGCTCCAGGCTCTCGTCCACCATCGGGATGTCTTCATCGAAATCCACCAGCACCCGGAACATCTCCTGAAAGTCCGGATCCAGGTCCTGCAGCGTGTAGTACAGCTGGCGGGCACCGATGATGATGACCTTGACCTGCAGCGGAATCATCTGCGGCGTCAGGGTCACGGTGGCCAAGCGGCCCATCTCGCCCAGGGGCGACTCCATCTTCAGCTTGCGTGATTGCAACGCACGCTTGAGGGCATCCCAGACAAAGGGTTCGCTGAGCATCTTCTCGGCTTCCAGGATCAGGAAGCCGCCGTTGGCTCGGTGCAGCGCCCCCGGGCGCAGCTGGCGGTAAGTGGTGTAGAGCGCGCCCTGGTCGGTGCTGTATTCGATCCGGCCGAACAGGTTGTCGTAAGTCGGGTGGGGTTCGAACACCACCGGAGCGCCACCGCTGGCCGGGTGCCCAACCACCAGGCTCGGGCAATACTGCTCTTCAAGCAGCTTGCGCGCCACGGCATCGGTCTTGCTGTCGTCCACCAGTTGCTCGACCACGGTCTTGAGCAGGTAGACCTGCATCGCCTGCAAGTAGCCGCAGACGGCCGCGTTCTCTGCGTATTTCTCGGACAGCGGCGCGAGCAGCGGCTGCAAGGCCAGGGTGATGGTTTCCTCGTTGAGCTGGCGCAACTGGTTGCTCGACTCGCGCTTCCATTGCGGCAGGCTCGCCAACTCTTCGTTGAGGCGCTCCTCCAGGGCGGAAATGTCTTCGTGGAAACGCTCGCGATCAGCCTCCGGCAACTGGGCGAACTCGGCTTCATCCAGGGCCTTGCCTTCGAACATCGGGGTGAAGGCGATGTTGCTGCTGTCACGGTACAGCGCCACGTCCTTTTCCAGGGCCAGGCGCTCGATCACATCCAGGGCACGGTCGTAACGCTGGTTGAAGGCGCGGTCGATGGCGCTCTTCTTCTGCTGATAGGACGGGTGCTCGAAAACCGCGGGAAAGGTCGCCAGCAGGTTGTCGATCAGGCCGTTGATGTCGGTGATGAAACTGCCCGCAGCACCGGCCGGCAGCTCCAGTGCCCGGGGTTCCCGGGGCTCGTCGAAGTTATTGACGTAGACCCAGTCGGACGGTGTCTGCAGGCGCTTGCCTTCGGCCTTCAGGTAGCGTTTGACGAAGGAGAAGCGGCCAGTGCCCGGCTCGCCCATGACAAATACGTTGTAACCGGGGCGCGGCATGGCCACGCCGAATTGCAAGGCCTCGACCGCGCGTTCCTGGCCGAGCACACCGCGAAAGGGCTCCAGATCATTGGTGGTCGAGAAGCTGAACTGTTCAGCAGAGAAAGGACGGGTCAGCGCTTCAGGCGCTAGACGCAAGCTGGCAGCAACAGGATCAGGCATCGGGCTTCCTTACATCAGGCGGGGCGAATGACGGCATTCTGGCGCCGGGTATGCCCGGCTGGCAAGGCACGCCTCGGGGGAAAGCATAGCCAAGGTGGAGGACGCCACCGATGCCAAGTAAAACCGGCTGTTTCATGCATTGTTTTGTAAATAGTTACGGAACCCAAGGAACCTGCCTAAACTCCAAACTGCGCGGCTGGATAGATAACCGGCCCACTGGTGCCGGCATGGGCCAGTCTCCCTGTCCATTGGTATGCACACAAAGAGAACAACGCTATGAAACGGATTCTTCTCGGTACTCTTTTCACCGCTGTATCCCTCAACGCCATGGCCCAGGCCCCAGGCGGCCCGGATTGCGGCTGGGGCAACATGCTGTTCGAAGGCCAGCGAGGCACTCCGGCGCACTTCCTGGCATCCACCACCAACGGCACTTCCGGCAACGCCACCTTCGGCATGACCTCCGGCACCAACGGCTGCTCGACCAACTCCGCGCTGACCTACGGCGGTAAATCCTGGTTCGCCATGAACGGCATGATGAACGAGCTCTCCGAAGACATGGCCAAGGGTCAAGGCGAAGCCCTGACCACCTATGCCGTGGTTCTCGGCGTGGCGCCTGAAGACCGTGAGCACTTTGCCGCGGTAACCCACGAGCACTTCCAGCAGATCTTCAGCAAGGCTGACGTGACCGCGGAAGATGTGCACACCAATACCCTGGCCGTGCTCAAGAGCGATGCGCGCCTGGCCAAGTACGCAACCCCCGCTTAAGCTCGACCCACCCGCTCCTCACGAGGAGCGGGTTTTGTTTTCCGGACCTTGCCCATCTTGGGTCTTTGTATTTCCGACTTAAGTTGCCCACCATGCTCAAACGCCTTGCCTACCTGGCGCTCTGTGTCTGCGCCCCGTTGTATGCCGCGCCCCAGATCGATCCTCAACGTTTGCAGCAACTGGCCAATGACCCCTTCTGGATCTCCATAGGTCATTACGAAACAGCCAAGCTCGGTGGCTGGCGCAGTTACGTCAGCGACCCGAAGTTCTTCCTCGCTCCCGACGGCGCCCATCATCCCGACGCGGAGCTCGCAGCGACGCTGAAAGCCCTCTACGCTCCCGCCGATGCAGGCGACCGACATGCGCAGTGCGTCTACCCATCGCGCACCCGCTGGTTGAAGGCGCAACTGGGCCTGAACGATGTGCCCCAGGTGGAATGCGCCGAGTTCAAGCAGTGGTTCAAGGATGTCTCGCCCCACAGCACGGTGATGATCTTTCCCGCGGCCTATCTGAACAGCCCCTCGTCGATGTTCGGCCACACCCTGCTGCGCATCGACCAGGCCGACGTGCAAAGCAACAACACCGCCTTGCTCAGCTACGCGATCAACTTCGGTGCCTACATCGAAGGCTCGGACAACAGCATCCTCTACGCCTGGAAAGGCCTGATGGGCGGCTACCCCGGGCTGTTCGCCCTGGTGCCCTACCAGGAGAAACTCTCGGAATACCGCAGCCTGGAAAACCGTGACCTATGGGAGTACCGCCTGAACCTGACCCAGGCCGAAACCGAGCGCATGGTGGAGCACGTCTGGGAATTGAAGCAGATCAAATTCGACTACTTCTTCTTCGATGAGAACTGCTCCTACCGCCTGCTTGAACTGTTGCAGGTGGCCAGGCCCAGCCTGCGCCTGACCGAGCAGTTCCCGCTGACTGCGATTCCCACCGACACGGTCAAGGCGGTCAAGGACGCCGGGCTGGTGGAGCGCATCGACTATCGCCCGTCCCGGGAGCGGGAGCTGCTCAGTCGCGCCCAGCCCCTCAACCCGGAGGAACAGCAATGGGTGCTCAAGGTCAGCGCCGATCAGAAGCAGCTGCAGGCCCCTGAACTCAAGGCCCTGCCCCGGGATCGCCAGGCGCTGATCGTCGACGCCGCCTACCGCCTCGAACGCTACCGGGCCAACGGCCTGGAGCGCGACCCGCAGCGCTCGCAGCGCAGCTTCGAGCTGCTGCGGGCGATCAACCAGAACCCGGCGCCGGAGCTGCAGATCGAACGGCCCGGCCTGCCGGAAGACGGCCATCAGTCGCGCACCTGGCAACTGGGGGTCGGCACCCGGGACGACAAGGCCTTTGCCGAGTACGGCCTGCGCATGGCCTACCACGACCTCAATGACAACGCCGAAGGTTTCCCCCTCGGGGCGCAGATCGAGATCCTGCAGATGAAGCTGCGCCAGTACGAAGGCAACCACTGGCAGTTGCAGCAACTGGATCTGGCGACCATCCGCTCCCTGACGCCGCGCAACGAGCTGCTGCAGCCCTGGTCCTGGCAGGTGACCGGCGGCTTGGAGCGAGTGCCGGGCAAGCATGACGATGAAACCCTGGTCAGCCATGTGAACGGCGGTGCCGGCGGCACCTGGCAACTGGGCGAGGACACCCTGGGTTTTGTCCTGGGCACGGTGCGGGTCGAGCACAACGCTGACTTCGCCGGTTTCATCGCGCCGGCAGCCGGCTTCAACTCCGGGTTGCTGTGGAAAAACCCGCTGGGCAACTTCAGCCTTGAAGCCAAGGGCGACTACTTCACCAATGGCGAGGTACGCCGCAGCCTGAGCCTCAACCAGCAGTGGGAACTGTCGCGCAATCTGGGCCTGCGCCTGAGCGCCCAACGGGAATTCAGCCAGCTGGCCAGCCCGGTCAACGAAGTGATGCTTGAGCTCAAGTGGTATCACTATTAACGGCAGCTGCGAGGGTCAAGCTGCTAGCGACAAGGTTTTCACGCGTCACCGACAATCGCCCTTCTAGACTTCACGCATGTGAAGTCTGGGAGTTCCTCGATGTGGCGTTACGCTTGGGCATTGCTGGCACTGGCCCTGATCGGTGGTTGTGAGTCGAACCACGAGTATTTGCTCAAGCAAGGCTATCCGCCGGCCTTTGCCGACGGCTTCGATGCCGGTTGTGTCAGTGGACGCCAGGCGGCGGGGTCCATGAGCGGGGAGTTTCGCAAGGACGTGCCGCGCTACCTCAAGGATCCGCAATACGCCGAAGGCTGGGACGATGGTTTCCGCCAATGCCAGGCAATGCTGGAGAATCAGGACCGCAACGACTATCGAGAACGGCACTGGGACGAACGCGAACGAGCCTGGCAACAGGAAAAGGACCGCGACGCGGCCCGCGCCTATCGCTCGCAGTAGGTCGTTTTCAGGTATCCGTCCGGGGCCCAAGCCTGCAACCATGGTCCGCCCTCCCTGCAAGGAGCACCACCATGAGCCGAGCCTTCGTCAATGAGGATCAGGCCGCTGACCAGGTCGAGCAGCCCGTGGAGCGGCAGATCAGCAGCCATCCCAATTACGTCACGCCCCAGGGGCTCGCCGAGCTCCAGGCCAAAGTCGCCCAGTTGCATGAACAGCACGGGCAGCAAAGCGATTTGGCAGACAATGCCGACAAGCAGCGCCTGGCGGAACTGGAACGCGACCTGCGTTACTTCTCCCAGCGCCTGCACAGTGCCCAGGTGGTGACTGCGGCCACCCGCACCGACAAGGTGCAGATCGGCAGCCGGGTGACCTTCGCCGATGAGCAGGATCAGCAACAGCGGGTGCAATTGGTCGGGGAGGATCAGGCAGATGCAGCCAGGGGGCTGATCAACTGGGCTTCGCCCCTGGGTCGCGCCCTGCTGGGGGCACAACCCGGTGACGAAGTGCTATGGCAGCGGCCGGTCGGGGATCAGGTGATTGAAATCATCCGTATCGAGCCGGCCTGAAGCACCTCAGACCACGCCCTGGGCGAGCATGGCATCGGCGACCTTGACGAAACCGGCGATGTTCGCGCCCTTCACGTAGTTGATCCGGCCGTTCTCTTCACCGTAGTGAACACAGGCGTGATGGATCGACTGCATGATGTTGTGCAGCTTGCTGTCCACTTCACCGGCAGTCCACAGCAAGCGCATGGCGTTCTGCGACATTTCCAGCCCGCTCACCGCCACGCCACCCGCGTTGGACGCCTTGCCCGGGGCGAACAGAATGCCGGCATCGATGAAGATATCCACAGCCTCCAATGTAGTAGGCATGTTGGCGCCCTCGGCGACACAGGTGCAGCCGTTGCGCAGCAGGGTACGGGCCGCCTCCGCGTCCAGTTCGTTCTGCGTGGCGCAGGGCAGTGCGATATCGCAGGCCAGGTCCCATGGGGTCTTGCCGGCACGGAACTCCAGGCCGAAGCGGCCCGCCAGTTCGCTGATGCGCCCACGGGTGACGTTCTTGAGCTCCAGCACCGCCAGCCATTGCTCTTCGCTCAGGCCGGACTCGCAGTACAGGGTGCCTTCGGAGTCCGACAGGGAAATCACCTTGCCTCCCAGGTCCATGACCTTGCGGGCAGCGTACTGCGCCACGTTGCCGGAACCGGAGATCGCCACGCGCTTGCCTTCAACCCGGTCACCACGGCGCTTGAGCATTTCCTCGGCAAAGTACACACAGCCGAAACCGGTGGCCTCTGGACGAATCAGGCTGCCGCCGTAGCTGATGCCCTTGCCGGTCAACACTGAGGTGAACTGGTTGCTCAGGCGCTTGTACTGACCGAAGAGGAAGCCGATTTCCCGGGCGCCAACACCGATATCGCCGGCTGGCACATCCACATCAGCACCGATATGGCGGTACAGCTCGGTCATGAACGCCTGGCAGAAGCGCATCACTTCAGCGTCGCTCTTGCCCTTGGGGTTGAAGTCCGAACCGCCCTTGCCACCGCCCATGGGCAGGGAGGTCAGGGAGTTCTTGAAGGTCTGCTCGAAGGCGAGGAATTTCAGCACGCCCATGTTAACCGAGGGATGGAAGCGCAGGCCGCCCTTGTAGGGGCCAATGGCGCTGTTCATCTGGATGCGGAAGCCACGGTTGACCCGAACCTTGCCCTGATCGTCGACCCAGGACACGCGAAACACCACGGTGCGTTCCGGCTCGCAGATCCGCTCGAGAATGCCGGAGCTCAGGTAATGCGGATTGGCTTCGAGAAACGGCCAGAGGCTGCGCAGTACCTCTTCCACCGCCTGATGGAATTCAGGCTGGTCCGGGTCGCGCTTTTTCAGGCGGGCGAGGAAGTCTTCGACGGATTCGATCATGGGAAGTCTCGGCAAATTTATTGTCGTTAAAGGGAGATTTGCCCGGGACTTTATCAATTCAACCCGCACCGCGACAGCGCAAAATGTCGCAGATATGAATTTAAATGGTGCAATAAATATAAATAGCCCGGTTTTGCAGGTGTTTTACGCACTGAATTGGTGACAAAAATTGACTGTTTTGCACTCACTTTGAACGTTGCCCCGCGCTGGAAAATTAACCGTCGAGGCTTCTGCCAGGCATAAAAAAACGGAGCCCGAAGGCTCCGTTTCTTTCAAGCAGCGACCCGATCAGGCCAGCTTTTTGTGCCGTACCCGGTGCGGTTGCGCGGCGGCTTCGCCCAGGCGTTTCTTGCGATCGGCTTCGTACTCGGTGTAGTTGCCTTCGAAGAACACCGCTTGGGAATCGTCTTCATAGGCCAGGATGTGAGTGGCCACGCGGTCCAGGAACCACCGATCGTGAGAGATCACAATGGCGGCGCCCGGGAAGTCCAGCAGGGCTTCCTCCAGGGAACGCAGGGTTTCAACGTCGAGGTCGTTGGACGGTTCGTCGAGCAGCAGGACGTTGCCGCCCTCCTTCAGGGTCAGGGCCAGGTGCAGGCGGCCACGCTCACCACCGGACAGGTCCTTGACGAACTTCTGCTGGTCGCCGCCCTTGAAGTTGAAGCGACCGACATAGGTACGCGACGGGATCTCGTAGTTGCCGATGCGGATCTGGTCGGAACCATCGGAGATCTGCTGGAACACGGTCTTGCTGCCGTCCAGGTCTTCGCGGCTCTGGTCCACGCACGCCAGTTGCACGGTTTCACCGACTTCGATGCTGCCCGAATCCGGTTGTTCCTTGCCCATCAGCATGCGGAACAGGGTCGACTTACCGGCACCGTTACCGCCGATCACGCCGACGATGGCGCCCTTGGGCATGGAGAACGACAGGTTGTCGATCAGCACGCGATCGCCATAACCCTTGGTGACGTTCTTGAACTCGATGACCTTGTCGCCCAGGCGCGGACCGGCCGGGATGTAGATCTCGTTGGTTTCGCTGCGCTTCTGGAATTCCTGGGATTGCATTTCCTCGAAGCGCTGCAGGCGAGCCTTGGATTTCGACTGGCGGGCCTTGGCGCCTTTGCGCACCCACTCCAGCTCTTCCTTCATGGCCTTCTCATGGGCCGACTGCTGCTTGGACTCCTGGGCCAGACGATCGGACTTGGCTTCCAGCCAACCCGAATAGTTGCCCTCGTAAGGAATGCCCGCGCCGCGGTCGAGCTCGAGAATCCAGCCGGCCACATTGTCCAGGAAGTAACGGTCGTGCGTGATCGCAACCACGGTGCCCGGGAAGTCGTGGAGGAAGTGTTCCAGCCAGGCGACGGAGTCGGCGTCCAGGTGGTTGGTCGGTTCGTCGAGCAGCAGCATGTCGGGGGCCGACAGCAGCAGGCGGCACAGGGCCACACGGCGCTTCTCGCCACCGGACAGGTGCTCGACCTTGGCGTCCCAGGCCGGCAGGCGCAGGGCGTCAGCCGCGACTTCCAGCTGGCGCTCCAGGTTATGGCCATCGCTGGCCTGCAGGATGGCTTCCAGCTTGGCCTGTTCGGCCGCCAGCTTGTCAAAGTCGGCATCCGGGTCGGCATAGGCCGCGTAGACCTCGTCCAGGCGAGCCTGGGCGTCCTTGATCACGCTGACGGCTTCCTCGACCACTTCACGCACGGTCTTGGACGGATCCAGTTGCGGCTCCTGGGGCAGGTAGCCGATGTTCAGGTCCGGCATCGGGCGGGCTTCGCCCTCGAACTCGGTGTCGACGCCAGCCATGATTTTCAGCAGCGTGGATTTACCCGAACCGTTGAGGCCGAGCACGCCGATCTTGGCGCCGGGGAAAAATGACAGGGAGATGTTTTTCAGGATTTCCCGCTTCGGCGGAACAACTTTTCCCAGCCGATGCATGGTGAAGACGTATTGAGCCATGGTGAACCTAGCGTCAGTGACTGATGAATAGAACGGGCCGGGCCCGGGCCAGGCCATGCGCTGCGCCGACATTGACCATGATCAATACCGGCGGGCGGAAAAAGCCTGATTGTCTGGAGCTGGAACGCTCCCGCGTAACCGGCAAAACTACCTCAATGCACGATCCAGGTCCAGCCAAGCAGGACTGGCACTTTGCCACAACTCAAGGCATGCTAGCCGCCCTTCGGGCGTCCGGCTTATAGTGCACGTCGCGCCAGCCCAGCCAAACCGCAGGATCACAGCTTGTTCAACGTCATTCCGCCACAGCCCGCGCGCGCCACAGCCCCTGGGCCGGCCTATCCTTTGCGCGGCACACTCAAAGGCGCACTGGCAACGCTGGTGCTGTTGCTCCTGGCCCTGTTGTTCTGGCAGTTGCTGGATCAACTGCAGCAAACCCGCAAGGACCAATATCAACATGCCATCGACTACAGCGCCGACCTGGCCGACCACCTGAGCCTGAACCTGGCGCTCAATGCCCAGATTGCCCTCAACCTGCTGCCCATAGTCGAAGCCCCCCAGGATGCCCAGCAACAGCAGCAACTGCTGCACAAGCTTCAGCGCTCCCTGCCGGACGTGCGCAGCTTTGCCCTGCTGGACGCCAAGGGCCAGATCCTCGGCGACAGCGCTACCGACAGCCAGGATGCTCCCTGGCTCGCTGATCTGGTCCAGCGCAGCCGTTCCCAACGTTATTACTACAGCAACCCGGCCGACGGCTCGGTGGTGCATGTGCTGCTGCGGCAGGCCAGTGGCGCGAGCCACGGCTTCTGGGTCCTGCGCATGGCCCCCAGTTTCCTGCAGACCCTGGTGCGCCAGAGCGAGGAAGGCTTCAAGCCGACCTGGGTGATCGAGAATCGCCTGAGCCGCCAGGTGATCAAGCGTGACGAGCGCAGTACCCCCACTCCGGGCATGCTGGACCCCGACGAAGTGGCCAGCAGCGTCCTGCTGGTCCCCCTGAGCAACAGCGACTGGCAGCTGCGCGGCCTGTTCGACGAGCGCGCGGTGATCGAGGAACTGCTGCCGGCCTTTATCGGCAAGTGCCTGCTGGGCCTGGCCTTCTCCCTGCTGCCGGTGATTGCCCTGCTGAACATGCGGCGCCGCCAGCGCCAATTGCATGAGGGCCGGCGGCGCTACCAGGACATTTTCGAAGGCACCGGCGTAGCCCTGTGCGTCCTGGACATCGCCGGGTTGCCGGGGGTTCTCGAAAAACATCACCTGCACAACAGCGACCAGCTCAAGCAGTGGCAGAACGACCACCCGGACCACCGCCGCCAGTTGCTGCAGGAACTGCGCATCACCGAAGTCAACCAGGTGGCCCTGCGCCTGCTCAATGTCGAATCCAGCGACCAGGCCTGGCAACTGTTGATCGAGGGCTGCCCGAACAATGGCAACGCCATCGGCAGCCAGTTGCTGGAAGCCGTGGTCAGCCAGCAGAAACAGCTGGAGCTGGAAATCAAGCTCGGCGACGCCCAGGGCCACGACCAGCACCTGTGGCTGGTACTGCGCCTGCCGGAAGACTTGGCCGACTACAACGCAGTGATCCTCAGCATCAGCGACATCACCAGCCGCAAGCTGATCGAGCTGTCACTGCTGGAGCGCGAAGGCTTCTGGTCGGATGTGGTGCGCACCGTACCCGATCACCTGTACGTGCAGGACGTGATCAGCCAGCGGATGATCTTCAGCAACCACCACCTGGGCCAGACCCTGGGCTACAACAAGACCGAACTGCACCAGATGGGCGAGTACTTCTGGGAGATCCTCCTGCACCCGGAGGACGCCGATCTCTATCACCGCCTGCGCCAGGAACAACGACATTCGGCCTATGCCCAACTGCTGCAATGCCAACTGCGCTTTCGCCATCGCAGCGGTCAATGGCGACGCTTCGAAATCCGTGAACAGGCCCTGGCCCGGGATCGCTACAACCAGGTGACGCGGATCATCGGTGTAGCCAAGGACATCACCGACCAGATCGAGGCCAGCGAATCCCTGCGTGACAGCGAGCAACGCTACCGCATGCTCGCCGAAAGCATCAGCGACGTGATCTTCTCCACCGACAGCAAGCTCTCGCTGAACTACGTCAGCCCTTCGGTGCACGCGGTGCTTGGCTACGACGTGGAGTGGATTTTCCAGAACGGCTGGCAGTCGACCATTGCCAACCCGCAGCAGTTGACCGGCATCTATACCCTGATGGACCGAGTCAGCAAGGCTCTGGACAAACCCGAGCAACTGGCGCAACTGCGCAGCCAGGTGCAGACCCAGCTGTTCCTGTTCGACTGCCTGCGGGCCGACGGTCGCAAGATCCCCATCGAACTGCGCCTGGTGCTGGTCTGGGACGAACATGGCGCCTTCGAGGGCGTGCTCGGCGTGGGTCGCGACATCAGCCAGCAGCGCCGAGCAGAGAAAGACCTGCGCATGGCGGCCACGGTATTCGAGCATTCGACCTCGGCGATCCTGATCACCGACCCCGCCGGCTACATTGTCCAGGCCAACGAAGCCTTCAGCCGGGTCAGCGGGTACGCGGTTTCCCAAGTGCTCGACCAGCTGCCGAACATGCTCACCGTGGATGACCAGCAGGAAGCCCACCTGCGCTATGTGCTCAAGCAGTTGAACCAGCACAGCACCTGGGAAGGCGAAGTCTGGCTCAAGCGCCGCAATGGCGAGCACTACCCGGCCTGGGTCGGGATCACCGCAGTGCTCGACGACGAAGGCGACCTGGCCAGCTACGTGTGCTTCTTCAGCGACATCAGCGAGCGCAAAGCCAGCGAACAGCGCATCCACCGCCTGGCCTACTACGACGCCCTGACTCACCTGCCCAACCGCACCCTGTTCCAGGATCGCCTGCACACCGCCCTGCAATCGGCCGAACGGCAGAAGTCCTGGGTGGTGCTGATGTTCCTCGACCTGGACCGTTTCAAGCCGATCAACGACTCCCTGGGCCATGCCGCCGGCGACCGCATGCTCAAGGAAATGGCCACTCGCCTGCTGGGCTGCGTCGACGATGACGACACCGTGGCGCGCATGGGCGGCGACGAGTTCACCTTGCTCCTGCAACCGCGCGCCAGCCGCGACATAGCCCTGAACCGGGCAATCCACGTGGCCGAGCAGATCCTTGCCAGCCTGGTGACGCCATTCGTCCTGGAAGGCCGCGAGTTCTTCGTCACCGCCAGTATCGGCATCGCCCTGAGCCCTCAGGACGGCAACGAACTGAGCCAGTTGATGAAGAACGCCGACACCGCGATGTACCACGCCAAGGAGCGCGGCAAGAACAATTTCCAGTTCTACCAGGCCGACATGAACGCCAGCGCCCTGGAGCGCCTGGAACTGGAAAGCGACCTGCGCCATGCCCTGGAACAGGAAGAGTTCGTGCTGTATTACCAGCCACAGTTCAGCGGCGACGGCAAACGCCTGACCGGCGCCGAGGCGCTGCTGCGCTGGCGCCATCCGCGGCGTGGGCTGGTGCCGCCGGGAGATTTCATCCCGGTCCTCGAAGAACTGGGGCTGGTGGTGGATGTCGGCGACTGGGTGATCAGCGAAGCCTGCCGCCAGCTCAAGGCCTGGCACCAGGCCAAGGTGCGGGTGCCAAAGGTTTCGGTGAACATCTCGGCCCGGCAATTCTCCGACGGCCACCTGGGCATGCGCATCGCCACCATCCTCAAGGACACCGGCCTGCCGCCTGCCTGCCTGGAGCTGGAGCTGACCGAGAGCATCCTGATGCGCGAAGTCAGCGAAGCGATGCAGATCCTCGACGGCCTGAAGAACCTCGGCTTGAGCATCGCGGTGGACGACTTCGGCACCGGCTACTCCTCGCTGAACTACCTCAAGCAGTTCCCCATCGACGTGCTGAAGATCGACCGCACCTTCGTCGATGGCCTGCCGTCCGGCGAGCAGGACGCGCAGATCGCCCGGGCCATCATCGCCATGGCCCACAGCCTGAACCTGGCGGTGATCGCCGAAGGCGTGGAGACCCATGAACAACTGGATTTCCTCCGCGAGCACGGTTGCGACGAAGTCCAGGGCTACCTGTTCGGCCGCCCGATGCCGGCCAACCGCTTCGAAGCCCAGTTCAGCAACGACGCCCTGTTCATGTTCGATTGACCCCGACCCTCTGTAGGAGCCGGTTAGCCGGCGAAGGCGCTCTCAGGGGCCTCTTCGCTGGCAAGCCAGCTCCTACGGAAGCTAAGCCGTGACGTGAAGGCCACTTGTCTGCGACATGATGTCCTTTCATATGCCATCTAAAACCCATTGGGTTAGAATGCCTCCCTTTTCTGCCCCCGATCCTTGAGGACCGCCATGTTCAGCCGTGATTTGACTATTGCCAAGTACGACGCCGATCTCTTTGCCGCCATGGAGCAAGAAGCTCAGCGTCAGGAAGAGCACATTGAGCTGATCGCTTCGGAAAACTACACCAGCCCTGCGGTGATGGAAGCTCAAGGCTCGGTGCTGACCAACAAGTACGCCGAAGGTTATCCGGGCAAGCGCTACTACGGCGGCTGCGAATACGTCGACGTGGTTGAACAGCTGGCCATCGACCGCGCCAAGGAGCTGTTCGGCGCCGACTACGCCAACGTCCAGCCTCACGCCGGTTCCCAGGCCAACGCGGCCGTGTACCTGGCCCTGCTGCAAGGCGGTGACACCATCCTGGGCATGAGCCTGGCCCACGGCGGCCACCTGACCCACGGTGCCAGCGTTTCCTCCTCCGGCAAGCTGTACAACGCCGTTCAATACGGCATCGACGCCAACGGCCTGATCGACTACGACGAAGTCGAGCGCCTGGCCGTCGAGCACAAGCCGCAAATGATCGTGGCCGGCTTCTCCGCCTACTCGCAGATCCTCGACTTCCCGCGTTTCCGCGAGATCGCCGACAAGGTCGGTGCCTACCTGTTCGTCGACATGGCCCACGTGGCCGGTCTGGTCGCCGCTGGCGTCTACCCGAACCCGGTGCCATTCGCCGACGTGGTGACCACCACCACCCACAAGACCCTGCGCGGTCCACGTGGCGGCCTGATCCTGGCTCGCGCCAACGCCGACATCGAGAAGAAGCTCAACTCCGCCGTATTCCCGGGTGCCCAGGGCGGCCCACTGGAGCACGTGATCGCCGCCAAGGCCATCTGCTTCAAGGAAGCACTGCAGCCTGAGTTCAAGGCTTACCAGGAACAAGTGGTGAAGAACGCCCAGGCCATGGCCGAAGTGTTCATCGAGCGCGGTTTCGACGTGGTGTCCGGTGGTACCAAGAACCACCTGTTCCTGCTGTCGCTGATCAAGCAGGACATCTCCGGTAAAGACGCTGACGCCGCTCTGGGCAAAGCCTTCATCACCGTGAACAAGAACTCCGTGCCAAACGACCCACGCTCGCCGTTCGTCACTTCCGGCCTGCGCTTCGGTACTCCGGCCGTGACCACCCGCGGCTTCAAGGAAGCCGAGTGCAAGGAACTGGCCGGCTGGATCTGCGACATCCTGGCAGACCTCTCCAACGAAGCGGTGATCGACGCCGTACGTGAAAAGGTCAAGGCCATCTGCAAGAAGCTGCCGGTATACGGCGCTTAATCAGCCCGCAGATCGCAGCCCCAAAAAAGCCCGGCCCCGTGCCGGGCTTTTTCATGCCCGCAAGACCACCACCAGCCGCAACCACCCGCTCGCGCCTGAAACGAGCCACGGCCCCGGAACAGACGCAACCCTGGCTACTCGCAACAGGCTTGCAACCCGAGCGCCCAATCTGCCGGGGCAATGGCCTGGATTTACCGGACAGGCGCCAAAGGTCGAACAACTGGTAAGACCGGTCATGCCAATTTTTATATTTCCTCTTGTAAACCCGCAAAACCCGAGCGTAGACTGCGCCTGCACTGGACATACCGGTAAGACCACAATAATTAAGTCCTCCATCCGCAATGCCTCCCAGGCTCGCGGCAGACAGGACACCGACCAGGATTCCTCCCCATGCTCAGATGGTGCTCGCGTTCGATTTTCCTCCAGGTTGTTCTCGGACTGATGCTCGGCATCGTTTGCGGACTCACCCTTCCCGAATACTCCTCACAGCTCAAACCGCTGGGCGACGGCTTTATCAAGCTGATCAAGATGCTGATCGGCCTGATCGTGTTCTGCGTGGTGGTCAGCGGCATTTCCGGTGCCGGCGACCTGAAGAAAGTCGGCCGCATCGGCCTGAAATCGGTGATCTACTTCGAGATTCTCACCACCATCGCCCTGGTGATCGGCCTGATCATGGCCTTCAGCACCGGCATCGGCAGCGGCGCCAACATCCACCTGGAGCAGTTGTCCACGGCGGACATGGGCGACATCGCCCAGCGCGGCCAGCACATGCACACCACCACCCAGTTCCTCATGGACCTGATTCCCACCTCGGTGATCGGCGCCTTCGCCGAGAACAACATCCTCCAGGTGCTGCTGTTCTCGGTGCTGTTCGGCAGCGCCCTGAACCTGGTGGGCGAGGCGGCTTCCGGCATCTCGCGCCTGATCAATGAGTTGAGCCACGTGATCTTCCGCATCATGGGCATGATCGTGCGCCTGGCGCCCATCGGTGTGTTCGGCGCCATCGCCTTCACCACCAGCAAATACGGCCTGGATTCGCTGCAGCACCTGGGCAGCCTGGTGGGCCTGTTCTACCTGACCTGCTTCGCCTTCGTCGCGGTGATCCTGGGCATTGTCATGCGCGTCTCGGGCCTGCGCATGCTGCCCTTCCTCAAGTACCTGCGCGAAGAACTGCTGATCGTCCTCGGCACCGCCTCTTCCGATGCCGTGCTGCCGCAGATCATGCGCAAGCTGGAGCACCTGGGGATCGGCAGCTCCACCGTGGGCCTGGTGATTCCCACCGGCTACTCGTTCAACCTGGACGGCTTCTCCATCTACCTGACCCTGGCCATTGTCTTCATTGCCAACGCCACCGGTACGCCGCTGTCGATGTCGGACCTGCTGACCATCCTCCTGGTGTCGCTGATCACCTCCAAGGGTGCCCACGGCATTCCCGGTTCGGCCCTGGTGATCCTGGCGGCGACCCTGACCGCGATCCCGGCGATTCCGGTGGTGGGCCTGGTGCTGGTGCTGGCAGTGGACTGGTTCATGGGCATCGGCCGCGCCCTGACCAACCTGATCGGCAACTGCGTGGCGACCGTCGCCATCGCCCGCTGGGAGAAGGACATCGATGTGCAGCGCGCCAACAAGGTCCTGAGCGGTCAGCAAGGCTATGCCTTCCAGCCGCGTAAACCCCTGGCAGCCGCCCACCAGCAGGAATTTTGATCCAACCTTGTGCCTGCCCCGGGCAGGCACAACAATCAGCGCGCACACTTCGCGCTACCGACAGTTCATGGAGTCAACAGTGATCAGCTCGTCAACGGTTGTGAATTCAGTGGTAGAAAAGCTCCGGGCCGCCCTGGCCCGTGGCCAGTGGCGCTCCGGCGACATGCTGCCTGGGCAACGTGAATTGGCCGAGCAACTGGGCATCAGCCGTCCCAGCCTGCGCGAAGCGGTGATCGTCCTGGAAACCCTGGGCCTGGTGCGCTCCATGCCCGGCAAGGGCGTGGTGGTGCTGGAAGCGCCCCTGGACGAAGCACAGAGCAGCGACTCGGTGGCCGGCGCCAGCCTCGAAGATGTGCTGCAACTGCGCTACACCCTGGAGCCCTTTATCGTCGGGCTGGTGGCGCAATCCATCAGCAGCAAGGAAGTCGGCCAGTTGCGCCTGACCCTGATGGACATGCGCGAAGCCCTGGAGGCCGGCGACAGCGAGGCTGGGGTCAACGCCTACATCGCCTTCCACGAAGAGCTGTTCACCCTGACTTCCAACCCGATCTTCCAGAACGTGGTGCAGCAGACCAGCAATGCCCTCAAGCAAAGTGCGCAGATCCTGCGTAACTCGCCGGAGCACCTGGCCGAGCGCCTGGAGGAAAATGAAGCGGTGGTGCGGGCGATCCGCAACAAGAACAGTGCCCTGGCCAGCGCCGAGATGCGTCGGCACATCCTCCAGGAAGGCCAGCGCATGGGCATCGAACTGAATATTCCGGACGATCACCTGGGCCCCAACGCCTCGTAATCACCCCCGTGTCAGCAACTGGACTGGAGACAGGCCATGGTCAGCTACGCCCTGAAAAACAACCCCTTCACCCGGGTGGCCAGCCTGCCCCGGCGGCCGTGCGGCGAAAAGAAACTGCTGGTCGATGACGTCTACCCGCAGATCTTCGACGCCATTCTCGAACTGCGCATCGCCCCCGGCAGCCGCTTCACCGAGGACAGCCTGGGCCAGGCCTTCGGCGTCAGCCGCAGCATCATCCGCCAGGTGCTGGCACGCCTGTCGCACCAGCAGGTGATCATCCTGCGGCCCAATCATCGGCCCCAGGTAGCGGCGCCGGATCAGGAGCAGACCCGGCAGATCCTGCACGCCCGGCGCCTCACGGAAATCACCTTGGTACACCTGGCCTGCCAGCAACCCCGGCAGCAGCTGCAGCCCCTGCGTCAGTTGATCGCCCGGGAGCGCGAGGCCATCGAGCGTGATCAGCGCGGACCGGCGATCCGGCTTTCCGGGGAGTTTCACTTGCAACTGGCACAGATCGCCGGCAACGGGCCCCTGGCCCAGTTCCTCGGCAGCCTGGTGCCGCTGACCTCCCTGGCCATCGCCCAGTTCGGAGGCCTGGCCCGCCACTCCTGTGCCTGGCAGGAGCACTCAGCCCTGGTCGACGCGTTGCAGGCGGCTGACGCCAGCAAGGCCGAGAGCCTGATGAACCAGCACCTGGATCATCTGCAGCTGCGATTGCTGGGCGACCTGTAGCAGCCGGCTGGCTGGCGCAACCTACTGCGCCAGCATCCGGGCGAACCCTTCGCGGATCTTTGCTTCCGGCAGGTCATCGGCGATGAACACCATTACGCTCTCTCGCCCCTCCTCTGCAGCCCACTCGGTGTCCCAATCGAAACCGTAGAGCTTGAGCACGCCCTGGAACACCATGCGCCGGGGTTCATCGATGATGTTCAGTACGCCCTTGTAGCGCAGCAACTGCTTGCCGTGGTCTTCCAGCAGCTCATTCATGAATTCGCTGAGGCGGTCCAGGTCCAGGGGCTGCTCGGTGCGCAGCACCAGGCTGGAAATCCGATCCACCGAGGGAGCCTTGCTCACTGGTCGCAGGCTGATGCCGCCGCCCAGATCGGCATTGAGGTTGAAGCCGCGGACATCCAGCAGCTCGGCCAGGTCGATCCTGCCGTGCTCCACCACCCGGATAGGCGCCCGGCGGTTGATCCGGGTCAGGCGCTGGCTGAGGGCTTCGAACGTTGCCTCGTCCACCAGGTCGCGCTTGCTCACCAGCAGCCGGTCGGCAAAGCCGATCTGTGCCTGGGCAATGGTCTGAGTCAGGTGGAACTCGGCGTGCTTGGCGTCCACCAGGGTGATGATGCCGTCGAGGAGGTAGCGCTCGCGCAGCTCTTCATCGATGAAGAAGGTCTGGGCCACCGGCGCCGGATCGGCCAGCCCGGTGCACTCGATCACCAACCGGTCGAAGGCGATCTCGCCGCTGTCCAGGCGCTCCAGCAGCAAGTACAGGGCCTTGGTCAGGTCAGTGTGGATGGTGCAGCAGACGCAACCATTGGACAGGGTCATGACCTGTACCGGCTCGTCCCCCAGCAACTGGGTATCGATACCGGCGTCGCTGAATTCGTTTTCGATCACGGCGATTTTCAGGCCGTGCTCGGCCTTGAGCAGGTGGCGCAGCAAGGTGGTCTTGCCGGCGCCGAGAAAACCGCTGAGCACGGTGACGGGAATAGGATTTTGCAAAACAGGATCTCCCACGCATAAAACGCAGGAGCCGGCTTGTCGGCGATGGCGTCCGAAGAATCGCTATCGCCGGCAAGCCGGCTCCTACCTGGGTGTGGCTCAAACGCTGTGTTTCAACAGCACTTCGGACCGCCCTTGCCGCCGTACCGGGCTTCCTGGCGTTCACGGAAGAACGCCTCGTACGACATCACCGGCTTGTCCGGGTGCTTGGTTTGCATATGCTCGACGTAGTTGTCGTAGTCGGGCATGCCGACCATCAGGCGCGCGGCCTGACCGAGGTATTTACCGAGGCGACTCAGGTCATTGAACATGCTTGCAATCCTCTCTTACGCGTCCGGCACGGCCTGATAGGGCGCTTCTTTATCCGTACGCTCCTTGCTGCCCCAGGCCGCAATACCGACCTTGAGCGCATAGAACAGGATGCTGAACACCACCAGCAGGAACAGCGCGGTCAGGGTCGCGTTGGTGTAGGCGTTGAAGATCACGTGCTGCATCTGCGTGATGTCCTTGGCCGGCGCGAGGATCTGTCCATTGGCCAGGGCGTCGCTGTATTTCTTCGCCAGCGACAGGAAGCCGATCGCCGGGTTGGCGTCGAACAGCTTGATGAAGCCCGCGGTGGTGGTGCAGATCAGCAGCCAGACGGCCGGTAGCAGGGTCACCCAGATGTAGCGCTGGCGCTTCATCTTGATCAGGACCACGGTGCCGAGCATCAGGGCAATACCGGCGAGCATCTGGTTGGAGATGCCGAACAGTGGCCACAGGGTGTTGATGCCGCCCAGCGGATCGATCACGCCCTGATACAGCAGGTAGCCCCACATGGCCACGCAGCCGGCAGTGGCGATCAGGTTGGCGGTCCAGGACTCGGTGCGCTTGAGCGCCGGAACGAAGGAGCCCAGCAGGTCCTGCAGCATGAACCGTCCGGCACGGGTGCCGGCGTCCACTGCGGTGAGGATGAACAGCGCTTCGAACAGGATCGCGAAGTGGTACCAGAACGCCATGGTGTTCTCGCCCGGCAGGACGTGGTGAAGGATCTGCGCGATCCCCACCGCCAGGGTCGGGGCACCACCGGCACGGGCCAGGATGGTGTTTTCGCCGATGTCCCGGGCCACCGCCTGCAACTGCTCGGGGCTGATGACGAAGCCCCAACTGCTGACGGTCTGGGCCACTGACACCACGTCAGAGCCGACAATCGCCGCCGGGCTGTTCATGGCGAAGTACACGCCCGGCTCGATCACCGAGGCCGCGACCATGGCCATGATCGCCACGAAGGACTCCATGAGCATGCCGCCGTAGCCGATGTAGCGGGCGTTGGATTCGTTATCCAGCAGCTTGGGCGTGGTCCCCGAGGAGATCAGCGCATGGAAGCCGGACACCGCGCCACAGGCAATGGTAATGAACAGGAACGGGAACAGACCGCCCTTCCACACCGGGCCGGTGCCGTCGGTGAACTGGGTCAGGGCCGGCATTTTCAGCTCGGGCATGGTGATCAGGATGCCGATCGCCAGGGCGATGATGGTGCCGATCTTGAGGAAGGTCGACAGGTAGTCGCGGGGCGCCAGGATCAGCCACACCGGCAGCACCGCAGCGACGAAACCGTAGCCGATCAGCATCCAGGTGATCTCGATGCCGGTGAAGGTGAACATCTTGCCCCATACCGGATCGGCCGCGACCTGGCCCCCCAGCCAGATCGAGCCCAGCAGCAGCACCACGCCGATCAGCGAGATCTCGCCGATGCGCCCCGGGCGGATGTAGCGCATGTAGACGCCCATGAACACCGCGATCGGGATGGTCGCCATCACCGTGAAGATGCCCCACGGGCTCTCGGCCAGGGCCTTGACCACGATCAACGCCAGCACCGCGAGGATGATGATCATGATCAGGAAGCAGCCGAACAACGCAATGGTCCCCGGAACGCGGCCCATTTCCTCACGGACCATGTCGCCCAGGGAACGGCCATTGCGCCGGGTGGAAAGGAACAGCACCATGAAGTCCTGTACCGCACCGGCCAGGACCACCCCGGCAATCAGCCACAGGGTGCCGGGCAGGTAGCCCATCTGCGCCGCCAGGACCGGGCCCACCAGGGGACCTGCGCCAGCAATGGCCGCGAAATGGTGACCGAAGAGGATGTGCTTGTTGGTCGGTACATAGTCCAGACCGTCGTTGTTGACCACCGCAGGCGTGGCCCGACGCGGGTCCAGCTGCATCACGTTGGTGGCGATGAACAGACTGTAATACCGGTACGCCACCAGATAGATGGCCACAGCAGCCACCACAATCCACAAGGCGTTGATCGCCTCGCCACGACGCAATGCAACGACGCCGAGGGCGCACGCTCCCACGATTGCCAGCAGTAGCCAGGGTATATGGCGTGCCAGGCTATTATTGTTTTTCATTTTTATATTCCAGCCAGGTTGGACACAAAGATCGCGTTCCGAGTGTAGCGCTACTGCTACCAAAGACCACCCCCCACGTTGGTCTAGAGCCTTCTTTTAGCTGATGAGGCGGTTTTTTCTCGGAACGAATTCAGTTGAAGACAGGGCGTGATGAATACCCGGGACCGCGTTGGCAGAAAATCAGTGCGGCCGTGAACAAGGCGCCGCGAGGATCCTCTCGCCCATGCCCAGGCCCGGTGTTGTTCGGACCGCCTGAACGTGCCTCCCGTCCCAGCTCCGGCGCTGGCGGTAGCGACAGCGATAAACCGGGGTCTATAGTCAGTGCACCACGCAGAGGGCCAGCCCATGAGCGAACAACACGCCGACCGTCGACGTTTCAAGCGCATCGCCTTCGATGCGCAGACCGAACTCAGCCAAGGCACCCACCGCTGGCCGGTGCGGTTGCTGGACCTGTCCCTCAAGGGGCTGCTGATCGAACGACCCGATCCCTGGCCGGGCGACCCAGGGCGTCCTTTCGAAGCTGACATCCACCTCAGCCCCGACGCCGATGTGCGCATGGACGTGCAATTGGCCCATGACGACAACGGCCAGTTGGGTTTTGTCTGCCTGCACATTGGCCTGGAGTCGATCGAGCATCTCAGGCGGCTGATCGAGCTGAACCTCGGGGACCCGGAAGAACTGGAGCGCGAGCTGGGGGCGTTGATCGATATCTGATCAACCCCCTGTCGCGTGCGTCTCAGGGAAACAGTGACGGATCGGGAAAATCGCTTTCCGTGTCCCAGTAGCCGGCTTGCTGGCGCGAGGCCTCCGTCCACTGGCCGTCGACGAAACGGAAGGTGCGATAGGTGGTGATGAATTCCTCGTTCTGCGCCGAGGACGCGGACGACACCTGCTGGATGCTCTCGGTGCCCCCGTCGCGCGCTGGAACGATCTGCCAGGCGGCCTTGCCGGTCTGCGCCAGGATCAGTGGCAGCCGCTCGCCGTTCTCCCCCTGACACAACACCGGATCAAGCTGGCGCTGCTCGGGCATCAGCACTTCGCTTGCCGGGCCGCTGTAGCTGCCCATCGGCGCGGTCTGGTCGATGGTCAGGAAGAACGCCGGGGATGGCAAGCCGTTGAGTGGTGCCTTCTCCACCGTTGCCATGGGATAGCCCAGGGATTTCTCCGCCAGCACCTCACCGCTGTCGGACACCCAACGCGCCTGAGCCCCCAACGGGGCGACCGGAGGATCCTCCCCGGGCTCGGCAAAAGCGTCGACATCCAGCCCGCTGCCCCAACTGTCGGCGTGCAACTGCGGGGTGATGCGCAAGTCCTCCAGCACCTCCAGCACCGAGCCGTCCCCCACCAGCACCTGCTGCGCCACCCGGTAGCCCTCAGGCACCTCGGCCTGCTGCGCCAGGGCCAGCCCGGCACTGCAGAACAACCCCATCCCCAGTGTCCAGCCTTTCAATCGGCTCATGCTCATCATCTGCTTCCTTTCCTGAGGGCCCGGCGTGATTATTCGAAAAGCGCATCCAACGCCTGTTCCAGGCGGGTCACGGCAATGATCTTCAAGCCCGGCGGCGACTCCTTGGGGGCGTTGCCCTTGGGCACGATAGCCCGTTTGAAGCCGTGCTTGGCCGCCTCTTTCAAGCGCTCCTGGCCACTGGGCACCGGGCGCACCTCGCCGGACAGCCCCACCTCGCCGAACACCAGCAAATCATGGGGCAGCGGACGGTTGCGCAGGCTCGACATCACTGCCGCCATCAACGCCAGGTCGGAAGCGGTCTCCAGCACCTTGACCCCGCCCACCACGTTGAGGAACACATCCTGGTCATGGGTGGGAATGCCGCCATGGCGGTGCAGCACCGCCAGCAGCATGGCCAGGCGGTTCTGGTCCAGGCCCAGGGTGACCCGGCGCGGGTTGGCCAGGTGACTGTCATCCACCAGCGCCTGGACTTCCACCAGCATCGGCCGGGTGCCTTCCCAGGTGGCCATCACCACACTGCCCGGCACCTCTTCCTGGGCACGTGTGAGGAAAATCGCCGAAGGATTGGAAACCTCCTTCAAACCACGGTCGGTCATGCCGAATACACCCAGCTCGTTGACCGCGCCGAAACGGTTCTTCACCGCCCGCAGCAAACGCAGGCGCCCGTCGGACTCGCCCTCGAAATACAGCACGGTGTCCACCATGTGCTCCAGCACTCGCGGCCCGGCCAGGGCGCCTTCCTTGGTCACGTGGCCGACGAGGAAGATCGCCGTGCCGCTCTGCTTGGCATAGCGCACCAGCAAGGCGGCGCTCTCGCGTACCTGGGACACACCGCCCGGGGCCGATTGCAGTTGCTCGGTGAAAATGGTCTGGATCGAGTCGATCACCATGACCTTGGGTTTTTCCACCCGGGCCGTGGCGATGATGGTTTCGATGCAGGTTTCGGTCATCACCCGCAGTTGATCCTGGGGCAGGCCCAGGCGCCGGGCGCGCATCGCTACCTGCTGCTGGGATTCCTCACCGGTGACGTACAGCGCCGGCATGCGCGTGGCGATGTTGCACAGGGTCTGCAACAGGATGGTCGACTTGCCGATCCCCGGGTCGCCGCCGATCAGCACCACCGAACCGTCCACCAGGCCACCGCCCAGCACCCGGTCGAGTTCGCCGGACGCGGTAGAGAAACGCGGAATTTCCTCGACGCTGACTTCCGCCAGGGTCTTGATCTGCGCCTGCTGCCCGGCCCAGCCGGTGCGCCCGGCAGGCGCCGCGGCGCCGCCGCTTTCGATCATGGTCTCGGTCAGGGTGTTCCAGGCCCCGCACTCGCCGCATTGCCCGGCCCATTTGGGAAAGGTGGAGCCGCACTCGGTGCAGCCGTACATGCGCTTGGCCTTGGCCATCTGAACCCCCGGCAAAAACCGCGATGATAGCGCAGACAGGACGGATCAGTGCGGCGCGACGGTGCGTATCTGCCCGCTGGCCAGGCGCGTGGCGCTATTGCCCAGGGGATCCTCGGCATTCAGGTCGGCGCCTTTGGCCGCCAGTGCGTCCAGCAGCTCGGCGCGCTTGAACAGGCCGGCGTACATGGCCGCCGTCTGCCCGGCACCATTGCGCTGGTCGGGGCTGCAATCGGCGGCCAGCAGGCGTCGGGCAATCTGCACCTCGCCCTTGAAGATCGCCCCCATCAAGGCCGTGTTGCCGCGCTTGTCCTGGGCGCAGGCGTTGGCCCCGGCGGCCAGCAGGCGCTCCACCGCCAGGCCCTGGCCGTGATAGGCGGCGAGAATCAGCGCGGTGTAGCCCTTTTCATCCTGGGTATCGAGGGAGTAACCGGCCTCGATAAAGGTGTTGAGCATTTCCACATCGCCACGGCGGGCGGCATCGAAATAGTAGTTTTCCAGCTGGACCTTGACCGCCACCGGGTCGGCGGGCTGGGCCTGGACAGCCAGGGCCCAGGCCAAGGTCAGCAGCGCAATGAACAGGCGCATGGCGCACCTCCGTCTGTCTTGAAAGCGTAGGAGCCGGCTTGCCGGCGAAGGGGCCGCCCGATACCGCGCGGTGTCCGTGTTCGCCGGCAAGCCAGCTCCTACAAGGGGTGAAACATCAGTCGTTGAGTTTGGCCGCCAGCGCCTTGACCCGGCCCAGGTCACCCTTGGCCACCTTGGTCACGCCGGTGCCGTATTCAGGGTCGGCCTTATAAAGGAAGGACAGCATGATGTGCTTGCTCTCGTCATCGGTGGTGGCCAGGGAGCCGCCGAAGCTGTCGATCAGGTCCTGGCGTTCCTTCTTGCTGAGGGAGCGGTACAGATCACCGGCCTGCTTGAAGTTCTGCTCGCGCTGGATCTTCGCCTGCTGGGTGCTGCCCGACAGAGCCATCTGGCTGTAGCGCGCAGTCTGCGGCTCTTCGCGCGGCATCAGGCGGCTTGGCTGGTAGTTGACCCCGGTGCTGGTGTGGCCCAGGTTCATCGCGCCGTCCTGGTTGCCGTTGTTCACCGGGTTCTTCGGTGCGTTGATCGGCAGTTGCAGGGCATTGGCGCCGATGCGGTACATCTGGGTATCGGCATAGGAGAACACCCGGCCTTGCAGCAGGCGGTCTTCCGACGGCTCGATGCCCGGCACCAGGTTGGCCGGGGCCATGGCCACTTGCTCGGTTTCCTGGAAGACGTTGGCCGGGTTGCGGTTCAACACCATCTGCCCGACTTTGCGCTCGGGCACATCCGGCCAGATCTTGGTGGCATCCAGCGGGTCGAAATCAAACTTGGCCAGGTCTTCGGGTTTCAATACCTGGACATACAAGTCCCACTTGGGAAAGTCCCCTTTATTAATGTGGGTTACCAAGTCATTAGTCATATGGCTGTAATCGCGGCCCTGGACCTCTACCACTTGTTTCGGGTCGAGATTCTTCAGACCTTGCAGGCTCTTCCAGTGAAACTTCACGTAGTGCACTTCGCCCTTGGCGTTGATCAACTTGTAGGCGTGCACACCATTACCGTCCATTTCCCGGTAACTGGCCGGAGTGCCGGAGTTGGAATACAGCTCGGTCAAAGTACGGGTGGCTTCGGGAACATGGGAGAAGAAATCGAAACGCCGCGAGTCATCGTCAAGGTTGGTGCGCGGGTCCGGTTTGAATGCGTGCACCATGTCCGGGAACTTGATGGCATCACGAATGAAGAAGGTCGGAAAGTTGTTGCCCACCAGGTCCCAGTTACCGTCTGCGGTATAGAACTTGGTGGCAAAGCCGCGCGGATCACGCAGGGTTTCCGGGGAGTGGTTGCCATGCACCACTGCCGAGAACCGCACGAACACCGGGGTTACTTCTCCGGCGGCGAAGACCTTGGCACGGGTCAGGTCGCTGAGGTTGTCGGTCACGGTGAAGGTGCCGTGGGCGCCGGTGCCGCGAGCATGCACCACCCGCTCTGGAATGCGCTCGCGGTCAAACCGCTGGAGTTTCTGGATCAGTTGCACATCCTGCAGCAGCACCGGGCCGGTGGCGCCCGCGGTCTGTGAATTCTGGTTATCGCCCACTGCCGCGCCGTTGTCGCGGGTCAGCGTGGCGGCCTGTACGGAAAGGGAAAGCATACTGGCGGCAAGCACGCCGAGTACGCGTCGCTGGGCAAGATTCCCAAGGCCAAGAGAAGCGGTCATGTTGTATTCCTCTAGTTATATAAGGCGCATCTCGATGCGCCTGCTAGAGGCTAGTGGCTAAATATTTGAAAGATAAATAGAAAGGCCGTAACCGCTCGATTGAGAGAATGTTCTGGTTATATCGTTGGATGCGGGGTATATCGCGCGCGATCTGATGGCACTTTAATAAACTATTTGCCTCTTTGTCGGTCGATAACCCCGCGAGCTGTAAAAAGTTGTTTCGGCAAAATGCTTTTTGCTGAATTACACTGCCGTAACCAACCTCATCTGTAGCAAGGAATAACCTATGGGCGTGTTAAGTGAATTCAAGGCCTTCGCGGTCAAAGGTAATGTGGTCGACATGGCCGTCGGTATCATCATCGGCGCCGCCTTCGGCAAGATCGTTTCGTCCTTTGTCGGCGACGTGGTCATGCCGCCAATCGGCCTGCTGATCGGTGGGGTGAACTTCGCGGACCTGGCGGTCACGCTCAAGGCGGCTGCGGGCGATGCGCCGGCAGTGGTCTTGGCGTACGGCAAGTTCATCCAGAGCATCATCGACTTCATCATCATTGCCTTCGCCATCTTCATGGGGGTCAAGGTGATCAACCGTCTCAAGCGCGAAGAGGCCGTGGCCCCGACGCTGCCGCCGGTGCCGACCAAGGAAGAAGAGCTGCTGGGAGAGATCCGCGATCTGCTCAAGGCTCAGAACAACAAGCCCTGAGGCTGATCCTGCAATACAACAACGGCGCCCTGAAGGCGCCGTTTTCATTACCAGTAGTTTTCCACCGCCACCTGCCCCGGGCGCCGGGTCAGGCTCAGGCTCATGCCCCGCTGCTTGAGCAGCGCGCGGGTGTCGTCGATCATCTGCGGGTTGCCGCAGAGCATCACCCGGGAGTGCTCGGGGCTCAGCTCCACACCGGCGGCACGCTCCAGTTCACCGTTGTCGATCAACTGGGTGATGCGCCCGTTGAGGCTGCCCGGATGCTGCTCGCGGGTCACGGTGCTGATGAATTGCAGCTTGTGGGCAAATTCCGCCAGGTATTCGCGCTGGGGCAACTCGGCGAGCAGTTGCTGATAGGCCAGCTCCCTGGCCTCGCGCACGCTGTAGACCAGGATGATGCGCTCGAACTTCTCCCACACCTCGAAGTCCTGGAGGATCGACAGGAACGGCGCAATCCCGGTGCCTGTGGATAACAACCAGAGGTCGCGGCCATCGACGAAACGGTCCAGGGTCAGGTAGCCGAAAGCCTGGCGATCCACCAGCAGGCTGTCCCCCACTTCCAGGCGGCTCAGCTCGCTGGTGAACTCGCCACCGGGCACCACGATGGAAAAGAACTCGAGAAACTCATCGAACGGCGACGACACCATGGAATAGGCGCGCCACACCGTGCTGCCATCGGCCTTGGTCACCCCGAGGCGGGCGAACTGCCCGGCACGAAAGCGAAAACCCGCATCCCGGGTGGTGCGCAGGGTGAACAGGCTGGAGGTCAGGGGCTGGACCTCGAGCAGGGTCTGGCGGGTGTACTTTTCTTCACTGGCAGTCATGACAGGCTCCACAAAACCGATGCGCTAGTGTCCCGCAAAGCGCCGCGCAGAAACACCGGCGGTTTGTAGTGGCATACAGCGCGGGCAATCAGCGACAAAAAAACGTACCATTTAGCCCCGCTTCGAACAGCCCGCGCCGCCGCTGTCCGAGGGTTCCCGTGCGCTCGACAGCCCCCACCGCCGGGACATTCACCGATTACCTAGAGTCCGCCCCATGCCCCTGCTTGCAAGCCCCTTCGCCCAGCTCGACCTGATCCGCCAGCCCGAACAGCAGAACGAGCCGCTGCAAGCCTTCGATGCGGCGGACGAATACCTGCTCAACCACCTGGCCGAGCAGCAACCGACCAGCGACACCCGGGTGCTGGTGCTCAACGACAGCTTCGGCGCCCTGGCCGCAAGCCTTTTGGGCAAGGTCCAGGTCTGCAGCAGCGGCGATTCCTACCTCGGCGCCCTGGCCCTGGAAAAGAACCTGGTGCGCAATGGCCTGCCCTTCGACGCCCTGCGCGTGGTGCCGGCCAGCGAAACCTTGAGCGGGCCGTTCGACCGGGTACTGATTCGCGTACCCAAGACCCTGGCCTTGCTGGAAGAGCAACTGATCCGCCTGCAGGGGCAACTGGCCCCCGGCGCCCAGGTGGTGGCGGCGGCCATGGTCAAGCACCTGCCCCGTGCGGCTGGTGATTTGCTGGAGCGCTACATCGGCCCGGTCCAGGCTTCGCTGGCGGTGAAAAAGGCTCGCCTGCTGATTGCCACGCCGCAAGACAAACAGCCCGTCGTGTCGCCCTACCCGACCCGCTATCGCCTGGAACAGCCGGCCATCGAACTGCTCAACCACGCCAACGTGTTCTGCCGTGAAGGCCTGGACATCGGCACCCGCGCCTTCCTCCCGCACCTGCCGCAGAACCTGGGCAACGCCCGGGTCGCGGACCTGGGCTGCGGCAACGGCGTGCTGGCCATTGCCAGCGCCCTGGACAACCCCCAGGCCCATTACACCCTGGTGGACGAATCCTTCATGGCGGTGCAGTCGGCCCGGGAAAACTGGCAGGCCGTGCTGGGCGAGCGCGAAGCCGAGATGCGCGCCGGCGACGGCCTGGCCGGGCAAGCGCCACAGTCCCTGGACGTGGTGCTGTGCAACCCGCCGTTCCACCAGCAGCAGGTGGTGGGCGACTTCCTCGCCTGGCGCATGTTCCAGCAGGCCCGGGAAGCCCTGGTGGTGGGCGGCGCGCTGTACATCGTCGGCAACCGCCACCTGGGTTACCACAGCAAGCTGGCGCGGCTGTTCCGCGGCGTCGAGCAAGTGGCGGCAACCCCCAAGTTCGTGATCCTCAAGGCCCGCAAGTAAGGGTTCGCCGAAACACCGCGGCCTTCTCCACAGGCAAAAAAAACCCTCCACCAGGGAGGGTTGAAACCGTGCCGCAAGGCAACGGGATGGGATGATCAGTGGGTGCTAAGGCCGGCGGCGCTCATGAACATGCGCATCAGGCTGGCCACCACGAACAGGGCCAGGACACTGCCGCCCCAGATCATTGCCAGCCAGCCCAGGCGTTGCCACAGCGGCTTCTTTTCCGCCTGTTCGATTTCCTGCAAAGAGTGTTTACCGCTCATGATTTCACCTCCTGCCTAACCCGAATTCCCGTAGCAGCTGGCTTGCCAGCGAAAGCGACGGCAAGCCGGGCACAAGGCTCAAGGGCCTGTTCGCCGGCAAGCCGGCTCCTACCTAGTGATAACCGTCTTCGTGGGTGACCTTGCCGCGGAACACGTAGTAGCTCCAGAAGGTGTAGCCCAGGATGAACGGGATGATGAACAAGGTACCCACCAGCATGAAGCCCTGGCTCTGCGGCGGCGCGGCGGCGTCCCAGATGGAGATCGACGGCGGCACGATGTTCGGCCACAGGCTGATGCCCAGGCCGCTGTAGCCGAGGAAGATCAGCACCAGGGTCAGCAGGAACGGCGTGTAGTGGGCATTGCGGGCCACGGCGCGCAACAGACCGTACATGGTCACCAGCACCAGGATCGGCACCGGCAGGAACCAGAACAGATTCGGCAAGGTGAACCAGCGTGCAGCGATCTCGGCGTGGGCCAGCGGGGTCCAGATACTGACGATGCCGATCACGGCCAGCACGACATAGGCCAGGGGCCGAGCGATGTCATGCATTTGCTGCTGCAGCTTGCCCTCGGTCTTCATGATCAGCCAGGTGCAGCCGAGCAAGGCATAGGCCACCACCAGCGCCAGGCCGCAGAACAGGGTGAAGGGGGTCAGCCAGTCCAGGGAGCCGCCGGCGAACTGACGGTTGACCACCGGCAGGCCATCGATGAACGCCCCCAGGGCCACGCCCTGGAAGAAGGTCGCTGCCACCGAGCCGCCGATGAAGGCCTTGTCCCAGATGTGGCGCTTGTCTTCCTTGGCCTTGAAGCGGAACTCGAAGGCCACACCGCGGAAGATCAGGCCCACCAGCATCAGGATCAGCGGCAGGTACAACGCCGAGAGCACCACCGAGTAGGCCAGCGGGAAGGCGCCGAACAATGCCGCGCCGCCCAGTACCAGCCAGGTTTCGTTGCCGTCCCAGACCGGGGCGACGGTGTTCATCATCACGTCACGGTCGCGGTCGTCCTTGACGAACGGGAAGAGAATCCCGATCCCCAGGTCGAAGCCGTCCATGACCACGTACATCATGATGCCGAAGATGATAATCACGGCCCAGAGCAGCGGAAGATCAATACCCATGACTCAGTTCCCCTTGTTCAGGCGGGTGCCGTGGTCGGCATCGTGGTCATCGTCGGCTGCGGACAGCGGACGGGCCGGGGTACGTTTCTGCCCGGGACCACCGTGGCTGGTTTCGGCACCTTCGTTGGTGACCGGGCCTTTGCGCACCAGGCGCATCATGTAGCCGATCCCCACGCCGAACAGCGAGAAGTACACCACCACGAACAGCGCCAGGGTGATGCTCATCTGCACAAAGCTGTGCCCGGAAGAGGCGTCCGCCGTGCGCATCAGGCCGTAGACCACCCACGGCTGACGGCCGATCTCGGTGGTGAACCAGCCCGCCAGGATCGCGATCAGCCCGGACGGGCCCATCCACAAGGTCAGGTACAGGAACGGCCGCGAGGTGTAGAGGGTGTCGCGCTTGCGCAGCCAGACGCTCCACAGGCCGGTGAAGATCATCAGCATGCCCAGGCCCACCATGATCCGGAACGACCAGAAGACGATGGTCGAGTTGGGCCGGTCCTCGGGCGGGAACTCCTTGAGCGCCGGCACCTGCTTGTCCAGGGAGTGGGTGAGGATCAAGCTGCCCAGGTAGGGGATTTCCACCGCGAAGCGGGTTTTCTCGGCCTTCATGTCCGGCCAGCCGAAGAGAATCAGCGGGGTCGGTTCGTTGCCGACGTTTTCCCAGTGACCTTCGATGGCGGCGATTTTCGCCGGCTGGTGCTTGAGGGTATTGAGGCCGTGGAAGTCGCCGATCACCGCCTGCACCGGCGCCACGATCAGGGCCATCCACATGGCCATCGACAGCATGCGACGAATGGCCGGGTTGTCCCGCCCGCGCAGCAAGTGCCAGGCTGCGGACGAGCCGACGAAGAACGCCGTGGCAACGAACGCGGCTACAGCCATGTGCGCCAGGCGGTAGGGGAATGACGGGTTGAAGATCACCGCCAGCCAATCCACCGGGATCACCTGGCCGTTGACGATTTCATAGCCTTGGGGGGTCTGCATCCAGCTGTTGGACGAGAGGATCCAGAAGGTCGAGATCAGGGTGCCGATGGCCACCATGATCGTGGAGAAGAAGTGCAACCGGCGCCCGACCTTGTTCCAGCCGAACAGCATGACCCCGAGGAAACCGGCTTCCAGGAAGAAGGCCGTGAGCACTTCATAGGTGAGCAAGGGGCCGGTGACGGAGCCGGCAAAGTCCGAGAAGCGGCTCCAGTTGGTGCCGAACTGGTAGGCCATCACCAGGCCGGAGACCACGCCCATGCCGAAGTTGACGGCGAAGATCTTCGACCAGAAGTGGTAGAGATCGCGGTAGGTGTCGTCGCGGGTCTTCAGCCAGAGGCCTTCGAGCACCGCCAGGTAGCTCGCCAGGCCGATGGTGATCGCCGGGAACAGGATGTGGAACGAGATGGTGAACGCGAACTGAATTCGGGCGAGATCTAGAGCCTCTAAACCGAACATAAGCTTTCCTCTGTCAGGTAATACCGGCTGCCGGCCAGAGGCCTGCACCCACTGCCCCCACGGATATGGAGTGCGGCGAATTCGGATTCGTTCTTTTTTAAACCATCGCTACGCAGGGATTCTGGCACTTGGGCCACCATATCAACCTTTGCAAAAGGTTTTGATCTGGATCAAGCAACGTTGAAAGAGTAGTCCTAAATTCGCCGCGCAACTCTGTGGTTATTTGCCGCGTGACAGCTTGCCTCACCCTGTCAAAACCGGGCTTTTCCCGGACATTTCCGCCTTAATGCGCAGGATCGCCGCCACCTTGGTGTCCATCGCGAGCGGCGATGGCGGGCACCGCCAAGGACCCGGCAAGATTTCCCCGGAAAACCGAGATAGATGCGCGGCTAACGAATTTTCCGCCAGCTGCAACCATTGGTTACATCTTGGTGATAATCTCGTTTCACTCCCCGCTCAGATTTGCCTCCAGATGCCCAGCCAAGACCCTCTGCTGCTCCGTCACCATCGTCCGTTCATCGCGTTCTGGCTGGCGCGGATCTTCACCGCCAGCGGCTTCCAGATGCTCACCGTGGCCATTGGCTGGAACCTCTATCAGCTCACCGGCAACGTGCTCGACCTTGGCCTGGTGGGGTTGGTGGAATTCGCCCCGCGGGTGCTGTTCATGCTGCACACCGGGCATGTGGCCGACCGCTACAACCGGCGCCGGGTGGCGGCCATCTGCCAGTCGCTGCAGGCCTTGATCGCCCTGGCCCTGGCCATCGGCAGCCTGACCGACAACGTCACCCGGGAAATGATCTTCATCCTGGCCTTCCTCCTCGGCGGCGCCCGCTCCTTCGAAATGCCCACCACCCAGGCCCTGTTGCCGAGCATCGTGCCCAGCGCGCTGTTTCCCCGGGCGGTGGCCGCCGCGCAATCGGCGCAACAGTCGGCGACCATCGTCGCCCCGGCCCTGGGCGGCTTGCTGTATGCCTTCGGCAGCGTCTGGGTCTACGGCCCCACGGTGGTTCTGTACCTGATCGCCTGCCTGCTGATGCTCAACCTGCCGGCTCGGCAGACCCCATTGAACAAGGGCAAGGCCACCCTCGACTCGCTGCTGGCGGGCATCCGCTTCATCCGCAGCCGCCCGGATATCCTCGGCGCCATTTCCCTGGACCTGTTCGCCGTGCTGCTGGGCGGTGCCACCGCGCTGTTGCCGGTGTTCGCCAAGGACATCCTGCTGACCGGCCCCTGGGGCCTGGGACTGTTGCGTTCGGCGCCAGCGGTGGGGGCCTTGCTGATGTCGCTGTGGCTGGCGCGTTTTAGCGTCGAGCGTAAGGTCGGGCGGGTGATGTTCACCGCGGTCGGGGTATTCGGCGTGGCCACCATCGCCTTCGGCCTCTCGACTTCGTTCTGGTTTTCCCTGGCGGTACTGGTGGTGCTGGGAGCGGCGGACATGATCAGCATGGTGATCCGCGCCTCCTTCGTGCAGCTGGAAACCCCGGACGAAATGCGCGGCCGGGTCAGCGCGGTGAACGGCCTGTTCATCGGCGCCTCGAATCAGCTGGGGGAATTCGAATCCGGAGTCACCGCCCACTGGTTCGGCACGGTGCCGGCGGTGGTGCTGGGCGGGGTCGGCACGCTGCTGGTGACCGGGGTCTGGATCAAGCTGTTCCCGACCCTGGCCCAGCGGGACCGGATGATCGAGCGGGTCGAGCAATCCAAGGCCTGAAGCCGCGCCGGGCTGGCGCGGCCAGGTTCAAGCCTCAGTGGCTGGGCTGAGCCTCAGCAGCGGCTCGCCATTTCGCCGCCTCCAGCAGGTCGCAACCATCCTGGGTCAGGACATAGAGCACGTCGATGATGTGCGGGATGTCCTTCACATCGCCGTGGCTGAAGTTCAGGCAGCAGAGGGTTTCCAGCAGATTGGCAGCCGTGCGCATGCGTTGCTCGGCGGCTTCGTGCAGCGCCTCAGGGGAGGCATTGGCGTTGATAAAAAACACACCTGGCCGGCTTATGTTGGATTTAAGCGGCACATAGTGAGCAGCAGTTTCCGGGGTATTCATCATTAGATCCTTCTTTATGAATGACCGCCCCAATCGTGACCAAACGATGGGTGGCGGACTGTGCACAGGTTGGTCAACCGGGAAGAAGGCACCCGGCACACCCGAAGGTGTCCCGCGCACAGCCCACCATTAAGCGTGCGGACACGAAAAAGTGCCTGCAAACCAGGGTGGCGCGTGCGCCTTCTAATTTCGGGTGACCAAACCCGGCCGCTGAATTGGCAGCGACGGCGCGAACTATAGGGGTGATGGGACGGGCGGTGCAAGAAGCGGCTGGTTAGCCTTTGTTACCCGCTCACAAGCCCCGCGCCCGACTCCTTGCCGAACCGAGCTGCGACAGAGAAACGCCCCGTAGGGGGCCTCGTAACAGGTTGTTGATCATTCTCTGCAATACAAAACCGCTACGACACGTGTAAGGTATCGCCTTACACTCGCACCCCATGATCAAGTCCTTTCAGCACAAAGGCCTGCGCGCCTTCTATGAAACCGGATCGACTCGTGGAATACGGGCTGAGCATGCACGCCGGCTGGCCCGCCAGCTGTCGTTCATGGATCACGCCAGCGAACCGGCCGGGCTCGACCTGCCGGGCTGGCGGCTGCACCCACTCAAGGGCGACCTGCACGGCTATTGGTCCCTGGTGGTGTCCGGCAACTGGCGAGTGATCTTTCGTTTCGTAGGTTCGGATATCGAACTGGTCGATTATCTGGACTACCACTGAACAGGAGGCAGGATCATGCCCATCCACAACCCGCCCCACCCCGGTGACACCCTGCGCCTGGATGTCTTGCCCGAACTGGGCATCAGCGTGACGGAGCTGGCGCGGCATATCGGCTACGCCCGCCCGCACCTGTCCAAGGTGTTGAACGGCCATGCGCCGATCCGTGCGGAACTGGCGGTCCGCCTGGAACGTGCCGGGATCGGCAAGGCCAAGGTCTGGCTGGCGGTGCAGGCCGATTACGACATCTGGCACACCGAGCAGGAACTGCAACCGCTGATCGAGCCCATCGCGGCCCATGTCGACTGAGCCCTAGACCAGCAACTCCGCCGCCACCTGGGCGCGCTTGGCGCGCCCGCACAGCGCTTCCACCAGGGCCAGGGCAAACGCCAGGGCGGCGGCGGAACCCTGGGCGGTGATGCAGTTGCCGTCCACCACCACCGGCTGATCGACAAAGGTGCAGCTCAGCAGCTGATGGCTGGCGCTGGGCAGGCAGGTCATGCGCCTTTGGCGCAGCACGCCGAAGGCTTGCAAGGCCAGGGCGGGGGCTTCGGCGATGCCGGCGAACAGGCGCCCCACTGCCGCCTGATCCTTGACCAGTTGCTGCAGCGGTTGATGGGCCGCCAGGTGCTGGGCGCCCACCGCGCCGCCGGGCAATACGATCAGGTCGAAGTTCTGGGCCAGCACATCCACCAGCATGGCGTCGGCGGTCAATCGGGTGCCCCGGGCGCAGGTGAGCATGCGCCGGCCTTCGACGCTGGCCGCCAGCACTTCGACTTCGGCACGGCGCAGTACGTCGATCAGGGTCACGCTTTGCAGGTCGTCGATGCCTTCGGCAAGGGTGACCAGGGCTCTGAAGGTCATGGGGATGACTCCGCGTGGAGGTCTTTAGAGCTTAGTCAGCTTTGCCGGCTGCCGTTCAGGGCGCCATCACTTGATATAGATCTGTGCGCCCAGGCTGTTGCCCGGGGCGTTGAGCGAGGTGTTGCGGAAGCTGAAGGTGCCCTCCTGCTTGCCCGCCAGGTCGAAGACATAGATATAGCCGACGGTGGTCCCCGAGTTGCCGCAGGGCACATAGCTGGAGCCGTCCTCGCACACCGGCGAGCGGGTGCCATCGACCTCGAAACCGTCCAGGTTCACATGGGGCTCGCGGCCGTAGCCGATCTCCAGCACATAGACCTTGATGTTCGGGCCGTTGTGATCGCACTCGGTCCGTTCACGGCCGTCGGAAACATCCTCCAGGCCGCAGGAAGGTGACAACACCTTGAGAATCTCCACCCGGCTCAACGGCGCCGCCGAGCGCGCCATGGCCGGGGCCGCCAGCCAGCAGGCTGTTGCGCCGAGCAATGCCAGGGCTGTCATTTTCATTGTGCTGCGCATAAATCCCCCCTAAAACCAGGGCGCAGTATGCGCTACTTGCCAGCGGTGCAAAACATCGCCGACGATCGCAGCCATTGGCCCACGCTGCTGGTATGATGCGCGGCTTTTTCCGACCCAGAGCAAATCCGCAGGCACCTTATAAAGTCTGTGCTTTGCTGTTGGAGTCGATACATTCACGGCGCCCGGCGGCGCCACGGGGAGCAGACATGCTGGAAAGGCTGTTTCAACTCAAGGCACACAACACCAACGTGCGCACCGAGATTCTTGCGGGCGTGACCACCTTCCTGGCCATGGCCTACATCCTTTTCGTCAACCCGAGCATTCTCGGCGAGACGGGCATGGACAAGGGCGCGATCTTCGTTGCCACCTGTCTGGCGGCGGCCATCGGTTCCACCGTCATGGGCCTGATCGCCAACTACCCGATCGCCCTGGCGCCGGGCATGGGCCTGAACGCCTTCTTCACCTACACCGTGGTCCTGCACATGGGCCACACCTGGCAGGTGGCCCTGGGTGCGGTATTCATCTCGGCGGTGCTGTTTTTCATACTGTCGATCTTCAAGATCCGCGAATGGATCATCAACAGCATCCCCCTGCCGCTGCGCTCGGCGATTGCCGCCGGTATCGGCCTGTTCCTAGCGCTGATCGCCCTGCATAACGCCCAGATCGTGGTGGGCAACGAGTCGACCCTGGTCGGCCTGGGCGACCTGAGCAAACCGGCGCCTATCCTCGCGGCCCTGGGCTTTGCCCTGATCGTCGCCCTGGAAGCCTTGAAAGTGCGCGGCGCGGTGCTGATCGGTATTCTCGCGGTGACCATCGTCTCGATTCTCATGGGCGTCACACCGTTCGGCGGCGTGACCTCGATGCCACCGTCCCTGGCCCCGACCTTCCTGCAACTGGACATCAAGGGCGCCCTGGATATCGGCCTGATCAGCGTGATCTTCGCCTTCCTGTTCGTCGACCTGTTCGACAACTCCGGCACCCTGATCGGCGTCGCCAAGCGCGCCGGGCTGATGGGCAAGGACGGCCACATGCCGAAAATGGGCCGGGCGCTGATCGCCGACAGCACCGCCGCCATGGCCGGTTCCCTGCTGGGCACCTCGACCACCACCAGCTACATCGAATCCGCGGCGGGCGTGAGCGCCGGCGGCCGCACCGGCCTGACCGCCATCGTGGTGGCGATCATGTTCCTGCTGGCGCTGTTCTTCTCGCCACTGGCGGCCAGCGTGCCGGCCTTCGCCACCGCACCAGCCCTGCTGTTCGTCGCCGTGCTGATGACCTCGGGCCTGGCGGAAATCGACTGGGAAGACATCACCGTCGCCGCTCCCGTAGTGGTCACCGCCCTGGCCATGCCGTTCACCTATTCCATCGCCAACGGCATCGCCTTCGGCTTCATCGCCTGGACCGTGATCAAGCTGCTGTCGGGCCGTGCCCGTGAGCTGAACGCGCCCCTGGTGATCCTGTCGATCCTGTTCGTGATCAAGCTCGGTTACCCCGCATGACTTTTGACGCCGCAAGCTACACCACCCAGTTGAATGACAAGGTCACGCGCTTGCGTGACCTGCTGGCCCCGTTCGATGCGCCCGAGCCCCAGGTCTTCGACTCGCCCCTGCAAAACTTCCGCCTGCGGGCAGAGTTCCGCCTGTGGCGCGAAGCCGGTGAACGGCACTACGCGATGTTCTCCCAGGACGACAAACGCACGCCGATCCTGATCGAGGAATTCCCCATCGCCAGCCAGCGCATCAACCAGTTGATGCCCCAGCTCAAGGCCGCCTGGCAAGCCAGCGCGCCCCTGAGCCACAAGCTGTTCCAGGTGGAGTTCCTCACCACCCTGGCCGGCGACGCGATGATCACCCTGTGCTACCACCGCCCCCTGGACGAGCATTGGCACAAGGCCGCGAGCCAGCTGGCAGCCGACCTCAAAGTCAGCGTGATCGGCCGCTCCAAGGGCAAGCGCGAAGTCATCGGCCAGGACTACGTAGTGGAAAAGCTCGACGTTGGCGGGCGCACCTTCAGCTACCGCCAGCCCGAAGGCGCCTTCACCCAGCCCAACGGCACGGTGAACCAGAAGATGCTCAACTGGGCCTATGAAGCCCTGGGCGAGCGCCAGGACGACCTGCTGGAGCTGTATTGCGGCAACGGCAACTTCACCCTGCCCCTGGCCACCCGGGTGCGCAAGGTATTGGCCACCGAGATCAGCAAGACCTCGGTAAACGCCGCCTTGAGCAACCTCAGCGAAAACGCGGTGGATAACGTCACCCTGGTGCGTTTGTCGGCCGAAGAGCTGACCGAGGCCCTGAACGAAGTTCGGCCGTTCCGCCGCCTGCAGGGCGTTGACCTGAAGAGCTACGAGTTCGGCAGCGTGTTCGTCGACCCGCCCCGGGCCGGCATGGACCCGGACACCTGCGAACTGACCCGGCGCTTCGACAATATCCTGTACATCTCCTGCAACCCGGAGACCCTGGCGGCCAACATCGCCCAGCTGCACGACAGCCACCGCATCACCCGGTGCGCGCTGTTCGACCAGTTCCCCTGGACCCACCATATGGAATCCGGGGTTTTGCTGACCCGCCGCTGATTTGCCGTGCAATAGCCAACAGCCGTCCTCGTGACGGCTGTTTGCATTCTGCCGCTCTCCCCCTCCGTAGGAGCCGGCTTGCCGGCGAAGGAGCCCTTGAGTCTTGCGCTAATCTGGCCGACGCCTTCGCTGGCAAGCCAGCTCCTACAAGGCCAAACCAGACGCCACGCCCCTCTCCGTAGGAGCCGGCTTGCCGGCGAAGAGGCCCTTGAGCCTTGCGCCAATCTGGCCGACGCCTTCGCTGGCAAGCCAGCTCCTACAGGGCCAAACCAGACGCCACGCCCCTCTCCGTAGGAGCCGGCTTGCCGGCGAAGGGGCCCCTGAGCCTTGCGCTAATCTGGCGGGCGCCTTCGCTGGCAAGCCAGCTCCTACAGGGCTAAACCCGACGCCACGCCCCCTCCGTAGGAGCCGGCTTGCCGGCGAAGGGCCCTTGAGTCTTGCGCCAATCTGGCCGACGCCTTCGCTGGCAAGCCAGCTCCTACAGGGTTAAACCCGACGCCACGCCCCCCTCCGTAGGAGCCGGCTTGCCGGCGAAGAGGCCCTTGAGCCTTGCGCTAATCTGGCGGGCGCTTTCGCTGGCAAGCCAGCTCCTACAGGGGGCGGTACGGCAATGGGGTTCAGCCCAGGGGGCGGAAGTAACCGGCCAGTTGCTGCAGGTCCTGTTCGTTGAGCAGGCCGGCGTAGTACTTGAGCTGGATACGCGCCAACAGGTAGGCGTGCCGGGCATCCGCCAGGTCGCGGCGGGCGGTGAACAGTTGTTGCTCGGCGTCCAGTACATCCAGGTTGACCCGCTCGCCGCCGTGCACGCTTTTCTGGGTCGCGGTCACCAGGGCCTCGGCGGAGCTGACGGCCATTTCATAAGCCCGGACCTTAGCCGCGGCGCTGGTATTGAGGTTGAACTGCTTGCGCAGTTCGTTGAGGGTGGTGGCGGTCTTGGCATCCAGTTCGAACTGGGCCTGGGACAGCTGGCTGGCCGCCTGGCGGGTCGAGGCCGATACCGAGCCACCGGCAAACAGCGGCAGGCTGACCTGGATGCCCACGGTGTTGGTGTCGTACTTCTGGTTGTAGGAGCTTTCCGAATCGGAGCTGGTCTGCCGGCTGCTGGCGTACAAACTCACCTTGGGCAGGTGCCCGGCGCGCTTGCGCTCCACTTCGTACTCCGCCACTCGCAGTGCCTGCTGTTGGGACGCCAGGTCCGGGTTGTTGGCCATGGCCAGGTCGCGCCAGCTGTCGAAGCGATTGGGCAGCAGCGGCTGGATCTGGAACTGCCGGGTCAGCGGGTCCAGTTCGTCGATCTGCAACGGTTCGCCGACTATGGCTTGCAGCTCGCGCAGGGCCGCGTCCTGCTGGTCCTGGGCCTCGATCTCCTGCGCCAGGGCCAGGCTCAGCCGAGCCTGGGTCTCCAGCACATCGGTGCGGGTGCCCTCGCCGCCCTTGAGCAGGCGTTGGTTGAGCTGCAAGCGTTCGGCGTAGGCACGCTTCTGCGCCCGGCTCAGTTCGATGCGCTCCTCGGCCAGCAACGCCTGGCTGTAGGCACTGAGCAGGCGCACCGCCAGTTCCTGGCTCTTGCCGCGAAAGCGTTCGTCGGAAAACAGCGCCTGGGCCGAGCCCTGGCGGTAGCGCGCATAGGCTTCATAGTCCAGCAGCGGTTGCTGCAGGGTCAGGGTCGAGGCGTAGCTGCGGTAGTCCCGATCATTGGTGACATCACCGCGAACGGTCTCCTGGGTCACTTCGGACTGGTTGCGCGAATTGTTGTAGCTCCAGGACAGGTTCGGCAGCAGCCCGGCACGGCCGATGGCGCGGTTCTCTTCCCCGGCATCGCGTTCCTTGATCGCCGCCTGGAAGGTCGGGTCATTGCGCAAGGCCAGGTCATAGGCATCGAGCAAGCCCAGGGCCTGGACCGACGGGCTGCCCAACAGGCACAGCAGGGGCAGGTAGCACCAGGCTCGAATCATTCTTCCACCAACGCCATGTGAGTCCGGTCCAGCAGGGGCTTGAACAGGTAATTGAGCATCGAGCGTTCGCCGGTACGGACAAAGGCTTCCACCGGCATCCCCGGGCGGATCTGCAAGCCCTGCAACTGCTGCATGCCCTGGGCGCTGACCGTGGCGCGCAAGGTGTAGTAAGGCTCCTCGGTGCGCTCGTCCACCTGCCGGTCGGCGGACACCAGGGTCACCTCCCCCGGCACCCTGGGCGTGGTGCTCTGGTTGAAGGCCGAGAACATCAGCTCCACCGGCAGCCCCGGGTGCACCTTGTCCACCAGTTGCACCGGCACCCGCGCCTCCACCAGCAGCGGTTCGTCCTGGGGCACGATATCCATCAGCGGCTGGCCCGGCTTGATCACCCCACCTTCGGTGTAGACCTCCAGCCCCACCACCACCCCGGCGGCCGGGGCGCGCACCTGGCTGTTGGCCAGTTCGAACTCGGCGGACGCCAGGCGATTGCGCAGGTCTTCGGTACGGATCCGGGTATCGGCCAGCTGGCTGCGCAGGTCTTTCTGGAAATCCTCGGTGGACTGGCGGATGCGCAGGCGCAGTTCGAGGATCTGCCGCTGCAACTGGCCGATGCGGCCGAAGTCCTCGGCGATCGAGCCGTCGATCTGCGCGTACAGGCGCTCGCTGTCCAGCAGCCGGTTGCGCGGGATGTAGCCGTCCCGCGCCAGTTCCCGCAGGCCTTGCAGCTGTTCGTTCAAGGCACTGCGCTGTTGCCGCTTGCTGGCCTGGGAATCCCGAGTACCGCGCAACTGCGCCTCGGAGCCGGCGATGGTCTCGGCGATCCCCTGTTGCTCCATGCTCAGAGCCTGGCGCCGGCTGCTGAACAGTTGCCGCTGCAGGGCCAGGCTGGCGGCCACGTCCGGCTCGCTGGCCAGGGCCTGGAGCTGCGGGTCGAAGACGATATCGCTGGCGCCATCGCGCTCGGCATTCAGCCGCGCTTCGCTGGCCAGGGAACCCAGGTACTGGCTGCGCAGGGATTGCATCTGGGTGCGCAGCGGCGTCTCGTTGAGGCGCAGCAGCACCTGCCCGGCGCTGACCCGGTCACCTTCCTTGACCTCGATCCGCTCGACGATGCCGCCGCTCTGATGCTGCACGGTCTTGCGATGGCCCGAGACCATGACCTTGCCCGACACCGCCACGCCCTTGTCCAGTGGCGCCAGGGCGGCCCAGCCGATGAACCCGGCAAAGCCCCCCAGCACCAGGATCCAGCCCAGCCGTGAATACTTCCTGTCGTCCAGAGACAGCACATTGCTGGCGGCCGGCCCGGTGACCGGCGCCGCAGGGGCTGTGGATAAACTCGCCTTCATGCTTTTTTCCCTTCGCCGCCGGCCACGCCCAGGCGGTAGTTCATGTTCAGACTGGTTACCGGGTTGCTCGCCGGATTGCTCATCGGTACAGCCGGCGGCGGCGCGGCCTTGGCCTTCTGGTTCGCTTCCAGCACCCGCGCCGTCGGGCCGTAGGCCTGCAACTGGCCGTCGCGCAGGATCATCAACTGGTCGGTCAGGGTCAGCACGTTGGGCTTGTGGGTGATCAGCACCAGGGTCCGCTGCCGTTGCTTGAGCTGGCTGATGGCCTGCAACAAAGCCTGCTCACCGGCTTCATCGAGGTTGGAATTGGGCTCGTCGAGGACGATCAGCGCCGGCAGGCCGTACAGCGCCCGGGCCAGGCCGATGCGCTGGCGCTGGCCACCGGACAACCCGGCACCGCCCTCGCCAAGACGCGTGTCATAACCCTGGGGCAGTTGCAGGATCAGCTCATGCACCCCGGCCATTTGCGCGGCCTGCAGTACCTGATCCGAATCCAGTTGGCCAAACCGCGCGATGTTCTCGGCGATGCTGCCAGCGAACAGCTGGATGTCCTGGGGCAGGTAGCCGATATGCGGGCCCAGTTGCTGCTTGTCCCACTGGGCCAGGTCGGCGCCATCCAGGCGCACCTTTCCCGTCAGGGGCGTCCAGGCACCCACCAGCAGCCGGGCCAGGGTCGACTTGCCACAACCGGAAGGGCCGATCACCCCCAGCACCTGGCCGGCCTCCAGGGTGAAACCCAGGTTGCTCAGGGCCGGGCGCCGGCTGCCCGGGGCACAGGCGCTCAACTGCTCGACGCTCAACTTGCCCTTGGGCGTCGGCAGGCTCATGCGCGCCGGGCGCGGCGGGTTGGCCTGTAACAACTCGGACAAACGCTCGTAGGCCAAACGCGCCGAGCTCCATTGCTTCCATACCGCAATCAACTGGTCGATGGGGCTGAGCACCCGGCCCATGAGGATCGAGCCGGCGATCATCATCCCCGGGGTGATCTGGCCCTGCACCGCCAGCCAGGCGCCCAGGCCCAGGACCAGGGACTGCAAGGCCATGCGCACGCCTTTGGACCAGGCGCTGATAGTGGCGGTCTTTTCGCTGGCCAGGTTCTGCTGGGCCAGAAAGCCCTGGTGGCCGACAAACCAGCGCTCGCGCAGGGCGCCGAGCATGCCCATGGCTTCGATCGCATCGGCATTGCGCAGGTTGGCCGTGGCCTGCTGGCTGGTGATGATCGACAACTGGCTGGCCTGGGCCAGCGGCGCCTGGCAGATGTGCTGGTTGATCCAGGCCAGCACCACCAGCAGCACGGCGCCGGCCAGGGCCAGCAGGCCGAGCCAGGGGTGAAAGAGGAAGATCACCAGCAGGTAGACCGGAAACCAGGGCGCATCGAAAAACGCGAACAGGGCGTTGCCGGTGGCGAACTGGCGCAGCGCGGTGAGGTCGTTCAAGGCCTGGCCGGCGGCCTGGGGGCTGCCCTTGAGCTGGGCTTCGAACGCCGCGTCATACACCCGCTGGTTCAGGCGCATGTCCATCTGCGTACCGAGGTGGATCACCACCTGGCTGCGCACCCATTCCAACGCGCCCATCAGGCCGAACAGGCCGAGGATCATCAGCGTCAGCATCAGCAGGGTCATCTGATTGCCCGAGGCCAGCACCCGGTCGTAGACCTGCAGCATGTACAGGGCCGGGGCCAGCATCAGCAGGTTGATCACCGCCGAGAACAGGCCGATGTTGAAGAAGCCGCCCTTGTAGGCCGTCAAGGCCGCCAGCGTCTCGGAAGCGGCAAGTAGATTCGGCCTGCTCATCAAGGTGTCCTGTGGAGAGTTTAGGGATACAGGGCCTTCCGCTCAGGCAGAGCGGAACGACAAGAGGCGCGCCCGATGCGTTGACAGGCACCACGGCGCTCCCCAGAATTTGCCACCGCCGCCGCCCTGGCCTTCGAAAACTCGGGCGACGGAGGTGAGTCAAGCGAACGAATGGAAGAGCAATCTTTCATTCGTTTTTTTATGCCTCAAGCAGCCATTCAGGCGGCCAGCGCCCAGTCCTGGGCCACGTCCTGCACACCCACCAGGCCGACATCGGCAGCGGCTGCGGCAGCCGGGTTGACGTGGGCAACGCCGGCAGCAGCCAGGTCGTCGAAGGTGGAGTTCACCGACAGGCTTGGGTCGATGGCCTTGAGCAGGGCATCGATCTCGCCGGCCAGGGCCGAGCTGTCGCCGCTCATCAGGCCGTAGACCACCTTGTGCACTTCACCCGCGCGGCCTTCTTCTTTCAGGCTGTTGAGGCCCAGGTTGGTGAAGCTGACTTCCTGGCTGACCAGGTTGTAGTTGCTGCCCGAACCGCCGGCGAGGGTGTCGCCCAGGGAGATCGTGTCCACCGAGCCCCACAGGGTGTGGCTCGGGTTGCTGAACAGGGTGTAGTGCAGGTTGCCGTCGGCGACGAAGGCGGCGTCGCTGGCGGTGCTCTTGATCGCGTACTGGGTGCCGTCGAACGGGCCCGGGTTGAAGCCACCGGTGTTGGTGCCATCAACCACCTGGCCTGGGCGGTGGTTGACGTCGCCGAAGTAGGCCGACCAGTCAGTCAGGTATTGCGCAACAGTATTACCGCCGTAGGTAGCGCTGTAAGAGATCGAAATGCTCATGCAAAACTCCAATACATTAGGGGGGTCATGTCCGCAGCACGCCAGTGCCTGCTGCGGTTTTGCCCATCAATGGGCAAAAGCGGTCAGAACTGGTATTCCACGGTGCCCTGCAAGGTTCGGCCGCGGCCGAGGGTGAAGGCCAGGACATCACCCATGGGCACCAGGTAGGCACGGTCGGTGACGTTTTCCATCGCCAGGCGCAGGGTCAGTTCGTCGGTGGCACGGTAGCTGCCGTACAGGTCGTAGACGGTGTAGGGCTTCCAGTCCGCGGGGTAGACGCTGGTGGTGGTGCGGGTGTTGCTGCCACCTTCCGAGTAGCCCGCGCTGTAGCGGGCCCGGGCGCCGATATCCAGCTTGCGCTCGAAGAACCGCGCCCCCAGGGTCAAGGTGCCGCGGTCCATCGGCATGTGTTCGGCCGAGCCGAGGATCGCGCTGCAATGGCTGGCGTTGTTGGCCTGCGTATCCGGGCGCATGCCGACCACCGGGGCGCGGCCGGCCGTGCTGTTCTTCACGGTCTGGGTCACGCCGCCCAGCCACGCGGTCTTCGAGCAGAAGTCGTTGCTGCCGATCATGTGGGTGTAGGCAAGCTGCCCGTAGGCACGTCCGGCATCGTAGTCGAGCTGGTACTCCACGCCCTTGAAGCGGGTGTCGCGCAGGTTGTTGACGTAGGCACTGTTGCCGATCCCCGCCATGCCGTAGCCCGGCGGCTGCACCCCCATGTTCATGAAGATGAAGTCTTCGACGCGGGTGTCGAAATAGGCAACCTTGATCCCTAGCCGATCTTCGGCGAACCAGAGGTTTTCCTTGAGCACATTGACCCCGGCTTCCCAGGTGGTGGAGCGCTCCGGACGCAGGAAGGGGTTGGGGTACATGCTCTCGGCGCCACCGCCGTGGGGACGACCGGTAATCAGGGTCTCGGTGACCGCCGGCGGGCGCCAGCCCTTGCCGTAGCTGGTGAACAGTTGCAGCCATTCCACGCCGGGCTTGATCGCCAGACCAAAGGTGGGCGAGAAGCGCCCTTCTTCGGTATCCACGTCATAGTTGACCGGCACCGTGGTTTGCCGGGTGGTTCCCAGAATGAAGGTGCGGGTATTGATCCCGGTTTCACCCCGCAGCCGGTAACGGTCGTAGCGCAAACCGGCATTGAGGTTCAGCCAGCCGTCGTAGTCGAAATCCAGGCGGGTGAACAGGCTGCCCAGGGCACGATCGCCCTCGGGGGTCATGCTGGCCGCGGGCGATGCGCTGACTGCCGAGCCCTTGGGTACCGGCTGGCTGGAATCGGGGCGGACCTTGTCATAGAAGAATTCCAGGCCGTAATTGGCCTTGAGCGTGGCCAGCTCGCTCAGCGCGAAAGTCGAGGTGTTCTGCGCCTGCGCCCCGTAGGTATCGGTCTGGTAGGTGATCGAGTAGCCAGGGCTGCTGCGGCGGGTCAGGGTGCTCTGGTCATTGGTGTTGTCGACGTAGTAGAGCTTGGCCTTGAAATCGATCAGCGGGTTGTCCGGGGTGTAGCTGTAGTCGAGGCCGAAGTTCTGCGAACGCACATCGCTGCTGCCAAGCTTTTCCCAGAGCTGGTCCTTGTTTTCGGTGTTCATCATGTTGGCGTCGTTGTAGGACACCTGGGTGGTCAGGTAGCTCAGCTGCAGGCGCTGGTCCTCGGGCAGGTTGAGCCCCAGCTTGACCAGGCGCGAGCGCATCACGGAAGCGGAATAGGCCACCTTGGCGTTCTTCACCCGGTCATTGATCGACGGGTCCATCCAGCTCCCGGTCCGCAGTTCGCCAATGCCGCCCTTGGTCCCCGGGTTGTAGTCGCCCAAGTGCCGCTCACTGGCAGCCAGCAGCATGTCCCAGACCTCGGTGCCGATCGCGAAGGCGCTACTGCCGATGAAATGGGTACCGTTGCTGCGCCCGCCCAGGCCAGTGGTGACACGAATCCGGCCGCCAATCTCCTGCCCGGGCTTGAGCAGGTCGCGGGCCTCGACGGTGCGAAAATTGGCGATCCCGCCGATCACTCCGGCACCGCCCATGGTCGAAGTGGCGCCCTTCTCCACCACCACTTCGGAGAGCAGCTCCGGATCGACATAGAGAGTGCCGTTGCGCTGCTGGTGGCCGCTCTGCTGATAGTTCTGGCGCATGCCGTCCACCGACATGTTGACCCGGCCATAGTCCTGGATCCCGCGAATGTTCACCGACAGGCCCGGGTCCTGCTGGCTGACTGCGGAATACACGCCGGAGGTTTCCTCCAGCATGTCGGCGGCGTGCCGCGGCGGGTTGCGATCGAGCTGCTCGCGGCCGACCACGCTCACCGAACGTGGCGCGCTGTACACCCAATCGCTCTGGCGGCCTTCGAGGTTGCCGGAGATGGTGGTGGGGGTCAGGGCCAGGGCGCCCTCACGCCCGGTTTCCACCCGGCTCAGGGTCACCTGGCGCTCGCCGGTGAAGCGGTACTGCACCGGTGCATTGCCCAGCAGCCGGGCCAGGCCTTCCTCGGCGCTGTAGCGTCCCTTGAGCGATGAGCTGTGCAAGCCATGCAGGCGCAGGCTGTCGAACAGCACTTGCACCCCCGCCTGCTCGGCAAACGCCAGCACTGCACTGCCAAGGGCCTGGGCAGGAATATCGAAGTCCAGCTGGCGTTGCTGCAAGGCGCTCTGCGGGGCACTACCCACAGACTCTGCCGCGTGCAGCAAATTGCCTCCTGCCAACAGTCCTGCTACGCCCAAGTGAATGGCGAGCGCCAAACGACTTGCGGCGTGAACTCCAGTACGACTGCCTACCTTCATGTTTCCCATTCCTGCGCTGGCTATTCTTGTGTATGCGAATGCATCTCAATTAGCTAGACGTGCCAGGCAGGAAAACTCAGTAAGGTTTTTTCCGATTATTTTTCAGAAGAGCAGAAAAAGGCCTGCAGGCCTCAATAAATCAGGCTGACCCCGGCCAGGTCGAAACGCTGCACCTGCAGCTCCCGGGTCAGGGTATCCAGGGCGGTATCGAGCATGTCCAGGGGAAATACCCCGCTGACCTGGCGCTGGGCCAGGTCGTTGCTGCTCAGCACCACGCGCCCGGGACGGTAGCGATTGAGGCGCTCGATGACCACGGCCAGGGGCTGACGATCGAACACCAGGACCCCGCGTCGCCAACTGGTGGCCCGCTGCAGGTCAAGCCCGTCCAGGGCCACCACCCCCGCTTGCGGGTCGTAACGGGCACTTTGCCCCTCCTGCAGCACCCGCTCGGAAGGACCGCTCTGTGCCGGGGAGTCCAGGCTCACGGCAACACTGTGCTGCAAGACCCCGACCCAGGCTTGCTGCTGATTTTCCCGGGTGACCAGGAAACGCGTGCCCAGGGCCCGGGTCTGGCCGCCGGCACTCTGCACGATGAAGGGCCGGCGCTCCTCACCGGCCATGGGCGCCACGTCGAATACCGCAGAGCCGGCCAACAGTTGGACCGTCCGCTGCTCGGAGCTGAAGTCGAGGCGAATGGCACTGGCCGAGTCCAGCTCCACCGTGCTGCCATCGGCCAGGTGCACAGTGCGGACCTCGCCTTTGCCGGTCAGGTAGTCGGCCTGCAGGTAGACCAGCGCCTGCGGTCCTTGCAGCCAGCCCAGGGCGACCACCAGGACCAGGGTGACGGCACTGGCCAGGCGAGGCAGCCGGCGTCGCCGGCGGGGGCGCGCCTGGGGCTGGGCCGCTGCCGGTTCATGGGCCTTGCGGCGGGGCGAGGCGCAGCCCAGCTCAGGATCCAGGCGCAAGTCTGCCAAGGCGTCCCAGGTCTGCCGGGCAAAAGCCAGGGCTTGGCCATGGCGCGGGTCGGCCTCCTGCCACTGGGCAAGTTCGGCCTGCGCGGAAGGGCTCAGCCCTCCCGCCTGCAAACGCACCGCCCAGTCGGCGGCGGCCTCGGTGATACTGCGCTCTTGCGGACCCTGGCTATTCACGTGTGAATCTCGATTTCTCGTTATATATAAGCAGTGACGTCTGACCCCGGTTTTTACGGTAATTCACTCGTCGGCCGACCGACCGCCGGTAGCCTGCAGCCGCTGCATCACATACGCCAGCGCCCGGGACAAATGCTTTTGTACCGAACTGTCGGAGATATTCAGGTGCCGGGCCACCTCGGCGTGGGTCATGCCTTCGATACGGTTCAGGCGAAAGATTTCCTGGGTGCGCGGGGGCAGTTCCATGATCGCCTGTTTCAATGCCATGCGCTGCTGCTGCGCCATCGCCTGAGCCTCCAGCCCGGCCACTTCATCCTCGATGTCGGCCAGTACTTCATGGGGCACGGTATCGGTCTTGCGCCGTGCTTCCTGCCGGACGTGGTCGATCAGAAGATTGTTCGCCGTGCGGTAGAGATAGCCCTGGGAGTTGTCGATACGTTCGCCACGGGTCTGCTCCGCCAGGCGCAGGAAACTCTCCTGGACCAGGTCAGCAGCCAACTGAGGGTCCCGTACCCGGCGTGCCAGGTACCCGCGCAGGGCAGCAGCATGCTTGAGAAACAGTCCCTTGAGATCCACGTCCGACAAACCGACTCCCTGGAACATGAAGGAAATTGCCGGGCATCTTAAGGCCAGTCGAGAATGATTTTCAATTGATATAAGCACGCGACAACACGCCGCTCCCTCCGACCTGCAAAACCGCCCCACGCGCTCGGCGGTTGATCGCTGGTTGAGCAGCCGAAAAGCGTCCGTGCGATTACCGCACGCTTAATAGTCGCCCCCGCTCGCGCTTATCGTCGGCCAATTGACCAAATTAACCAGTTAGTACAATTTACCCCCACGGCGTTGTCCCTCCCCCGCAACGCCCACAATAACAACGGAGAAATATCCCATGCGTCCTATCGTTCTGGTGCTCAACGGCCCGAACCTGAACCTGCTCGGCACCCGCGAGCCAGCCACTTATGGCCACGAGACCCTGGCGGACCTCTCCGCCCTGTGCGGCCGCGCCGCCGAGGAACTGGGCCTTGGGGTGGAGTTTCGCCAGACCAACCATGAAGGCGAACTGCTGGACTGGATTCATGCCGCCCGCGGTCGCTGCGCCGGGATAGTGATCAACCCCGCGGCCTGGACCCACACCTCGGTGGCGATCCGCGACGCCCTGGTGGCCAGCGAGCTGCCGGTGATCGAGGTGCACCTGTCCAACGTCCACGCCCGCGAGCCGTTTCGTCATCATTCGTTTGTCTCGGGGATTGCCCTGGCAGTGATGTGCGGCTTTGGCAGCCACGGCTATCGCCTGGCGCTGGAGCACTTCAGCCTGCGCTTCAAGGAGCAAGGCGTATGACCCGGCACACAGGCGTGCTCGCCGGATTGATTGGCGCCGGCATCCAGGCTTCGCGCACCCCGTCCCTGCATGAACATGAAGGTGATGCCCAGGGCCTGCGCTACCTGTACCGGTTGATCGACCTGGACCCATTGCAGCTCGACAGCAGCGCCCTGCCCGACCTGCTGAGCGCTGCCGAGCGAATGAACTTCACCGGCCTGAACATCACCTTCCCCTGCAAGCAGAGCATCCTGCCCCTGCTCGACGAGCTGTCCCCGGAGGCCCGGGGCATCGGCGCGGTCAACACCGTGGTGCTCAAGGACGGCAAGCGTGTGGGCCACAACACCGATTGCCTGGGGTTTGCCGAAGGTTTCCGCCGCGGCCTGCCGGGGGTTGCCCGCCAGCACGTGGTGCAGATGGGGGCCGGCGGCGCCGGGGCAGCGGTGGCCCATGCGCTGCTCAGCGAAGGCGTGCAGCAACTGACTCTTTTCGACGTGGAAAGCCTGCGCGCGCAAAGCCTGGCGGACAACCTCAACCAGCACTTCGGGGCCGCTCGGGCCCGGGCCGGAAACGACCTGCCCGGCACCCTGGCCAACGCCGATGGGCTGGTCAACACCACGCCGATGGGCATGGCCAAGTTGCCCGGCATGCCGGTGCCGGTGGAGCTGTTGCGGCCCGAGTTGTGGGTGGCGGAGATTGTCTATTTCCCCCTGGAAACCGAACTGCTGCGCAACGCCCGCGCCCTGGGTTGCCGCACCCTGGATGGCGGCACCATGGCGGTGTTCCAGGCGGTCAAGGCGTTCGAGCTGTTCAGCGGCCAGAGCGCCGATGCACAGCGCATGCTCGCGCATTTCCACAGCATGAACGGCTAAAGCGCCAGGCCAGGCATGACCCGGCCGCCGCAGTCACCGACTGCGGCGGCCGAAAGTGCCGCCCAGGGTTACTCGGACTTGAGCTGCAAGCGTGACAGCAGGCCGATCAGCAGCACGTTGAAGAGGATCATCAGCGCGCTGCCCAGAAGCCCCACCACACTGATCAGCGCATTGGGCAGCCAGTCGAACAGGCTCAAGCCGCTCAGGGACAGCAATCGCTCGCTGAACCAGAAAGCGTCGACCACGATCATCAGGATCAGGATCAATTTCAACGTCGGAACAGGGTTGCCCATGGTGCTTTCCTTGTCTGATGGAACGCCTATGCCTGCACAGGTGAGTGTCAGGCTTGCAGGTAGCGTAGAACCGATTCGCAGATCATTTCCCGGTGGCGTTGCTTGATGCTCTCGTCCGGCAGGTCGATCTGGAAGATCTCGCCGAAGGTGTGGCGGTTCGACACCCGGTAGAAACAGAACGAACTGATCAGCAAATGCACATCCAGCGGGTCCAGGCCGCGGCGGAACACCCCGGCCTGCACGCCACGCTCGAGGATCTCGCCCAGGGCATGGAGGATGGTGTTGTTCATCGCCTTGATCACCCCGGACTGCTTCACGTACTCGGCCTTGTGGATATTCTCGATGCTGACGATGCGCACGAAATCGACGTTGCGGTCGTGGTGGTCGAAAGTGAATTCCACCAGCCGGCGAATCGCCTCCTGCGGCGCCAGTTCCGCCAGGTGCAGGCGGCTCTCGGTGCTGCGGATATCGCCGTAGAGTTTCTCCAGGACTTCGACGTACAGCTGCTCCTTGCTGCCGAAGTAGTAATAGATCATGCGCTTGGAGGTGTGGATGCGCTCGGCGATCGCGTCCACGCGGGCACCGGACAGCCCCTGCTGGACGAACTCGACAATGGCTTCTTGAAGGATGTTCTCGCGGGTCTTTTCCGGGTTGTTCTTGCGACTCTTGCGCGGCTCGAGGGCGGGCTCGGCGGGCGCAATGGAGCGTTCACGGGTCATTGTCATTCTGGGCTCACGGCCATCATTGCACACGCGGGCGATTATGGGCCGCGTCACCCCGCGAAAGAAAGCACGGAGGCGGTGCTTGGCCACCGCCGATTACCAAACACCTACAACTTGGCCTGACGCACCGCGCCGCTGCGGGACTTGGCCATGGCCGCCAGGCGCACCGCGACGTTGGCCGCGCCATAACCGGCGTAGCCGTTCTTGCGCTGGATGATCTCGAAGAAGAAGCGCCCCTCGAACGGCTCGGTGTAGACATGGAACAGCTCGCCGCCCTGGGCATCGCGGTCGTACAGGACGTTGTAGTAGGCCAGTTCGCTGAGGAACTCGTCATCGAAATCGAAACGCGCCGCCAGGTCGTCGTAGTAGTTGAGGGGAATATCCAGCAGCGGCACCCCGGCCTCCTTGGCACGACTGACCTCGGCGAAGAGGTCGTCGCAATCAAAGGCAATGTGATGCACCCCCGAGCCGCGATAACTGGACAAGGCATGGGAGATGGCCGTGTTACGGTTCTCCGAGATGTTCAACGGCAGGCGGATCGAGCTGCAACGGCTGCGCAGGGCGCGGCTTTTCACCAGGCCATAGGGGTCGGGCAGCACCACTTCATCGTCGGCGGTGAAGTCCAGCAGGCACTTGTAGAACAGCACCCAGCTGTCGAGGCTGTCCGCCGGCAAGGCCATGGCTATGTGGTCGACCCGCTTGAGGCTGCCCTTGGCCTGCGCGCCGTCGAACAGGTTGAAGTCAGTGTCGTACCAGGGCTGGCCGCCCGGCTGCTGGTCCACCAGGTAGATCAGGCTGCCGTCGGGCTCGCGCACGGCGGCCAGTTCCAGCTCGTTGGGCCCCACCAGGCCGCGATAGGGCTGGCCCTTGTAGGCCACCGCACGCTGCAGGGCCTTGGCACTGTCCTTGACCCGGATTGCCGTGGCACACACCGAAGGGCCGTGGGCCTCGAAGAAGCTGTGGGCAAAGGAATAGGGTTCGGAGTTGAGGATCAGGTTGATGTCGCCCTGGCGCATCAAGCTCACGCTTTTGGAGCGGTGTTGCCCGGCCCGGGCAAACCCCAGGCGCTCCAGCCAGCCACTCAGCTTGGCCCCCAGGGCCTCGTCCACCGCGAATTCGAGGAACTCGGTGCCGTCATAGGCCTCGGCCGGAGGCGGCGCGAACAGGGTGTCGAGGTTGGCCACCGGTTGCGCCTCCTGGTGCAGGCGCTCGCGGGTCTTTTCCTCCAGGTACAACAGGGAGCGCAGGCCGTCGGCGGCGTTGGCCCGTGGCGGCGCGGCGCGAAAGCCGTCATTGAAGATCTCCAGGGACAAGGGGCCGGTGTAGCCGCTCTTGATGATCGGTGCCAGGAACCCCGGGAGGTCGAATTCGCCCTGCCCCGGGAAGCAGCGAAAATGCCGGCTCCACTCCAGTACGTCCATGGCCAGGATCGGTGCGTCAGCCATCTGCACGAAGAAGATCTTGTCCCCCGGGATCTCGGCGATCGCCGAGGGGTCGCCCTTGAGCGACAGGGTATGGAAGCTGTCCAGCAACACCCCGAGGTTGGGGTGGTCGGCACTGCGGACAATGTCCCAGACCTGCTGGTAGGTGTTCACGTGGCGGCCCCAGGCCAGGGCTTCGTAGCCTATGCGCAGGCCGCGCACCGCCGCGCGTTCGGCCAACTGGTGCAGGTCATCGACAATGATCTGCCGGTCCCCCAGGCTATCGGCCGCGGCATTGCTGCACACCAGCACCAGGTCGGTGCCCAGTTCCTGCATCAGGTCGAATTTGCGTTCGGCGCGCTCCAGGTTGCGCGCCAGGCGATCACGACGGCAGCCCTCAAAATCCCGAAATGGCTGGAACAGGGTGATGGCAATCCCCAGGTCGGCGCACATCTGCCTGATTTCCCGCGGGCTGCCGTCGTAGTAGAGAAGGTCGTTCTCGAAGATTTCCACTCCGTCGAACCCGGCCGCGGCGATGGCTTCGAGTTTTTCCGGCAGGGTGCCGCTCAAGGACACGGTGGCAATGGAACGCTGCATGATTCAACTCCCGGATGAAAACGGCCGGTGCACCCGTGCCTTTATTGGATTGCCGCGGATTATTCCACACCGCCCCTCAAAGTGTACGAACCAGTTAGTTTTGTGTTCGATTATCGAACAAAATGCGGATTGGCGAATTGACGATTTTTCAGCCACTGCGCACCATCGACAGCACATTGAGCCGGCCCCACAACCTCCGGCTTCAATCACCCAGACCCAGAACACACCATAAAAATTTCAAAAATCGGGTACACCCTCATGCTTGCACTCAACGCCCCGCACTGCTGCACATCCCGTAGGCTCATGCCTGGAGCGACCTCGATCGGCCCCTGGAGCAACACGCCCCAGCCCTGAGCTGATGCGTCGAGACGACAGCGTTCGCCTGCCCAACTCAAGCGGCAACGACGAACCTACCCAGCCGGTCAATCAGCACGCCCTCGCTGACGATTGATCACGCGCCCTTGAGTTCCGACGAGCCCTGGCTCGTCAGTCACTGAACGGATGGCCTACATGATTCCTTCCCAAAGCTCTCGCATTGCCCCGAGCCTCAGCGTTGCCGGCGGCATCGGCGACAAGATCCGCGGCGCCATGGCCGTCGGCAAGACCCGCTGGGGCATGCTCGCCCTGGTGTTTTTCGCCACCACCCTGAACTACATCGATCGCGCCGCACTGGGCGTGATGCAGCCGATCCTGGCCAAGGAAATGAACTGGACGGCGATGGACTACGCCAACATCAACTTCTGGTTCCAGGTCGGCTACGCCGTGGGCTTCGTGCTGCAGGGACGATTGATCGACCGGGTCGGCGTGAAGCGCGTGTTCTTCTTCGCCGTACTGCTCTGGAGCCTGGCCACCGGCGCCCATGGCCTGGCCACTTCGGCGGCGGGCTTCATGGTCTGCCGGTTCATCCTCGGGCTGACCGAGGCCGCCAACTACCCGGCCTGTGTGAAGACCACGCGCCTGTGGTTCCCGGCTGGCGAACGGGCCGTGGCCACCGGCATCTTCAACGCCGGGACCAACGTCGGCGCAATGTTCACCCCGATGCTGCTGCCGCTGATCCTGCATGCCTGGGGCTGGCAGGCGGCGTTCCTGTGCATGGCGGCACTGGGCGGCGTGTGGCTGTTGTTCTGGGGCCTGAAGTACTTCAACCCGGAAGATCATCCCCGCGTCAAAGCTTCCGAGCTGGCCTACATCCAGCAGCAGGTGGAACCCGAACCGACCCGCGTGCCCTTCAGCCGCATCCTGCGCATGCGCGGCACCTGGGCCTTCGCTATCGCCTACTCGCTGACCGCACCGGTGTTCTGGTTCTACCTGTACTGGCTGCCGCCCTTCCTCAACCAGCAGTACAACCTGGGGATCAACGTGACCCAGATGGGCATCCCGCTGATCATCATCTACCTGACCGCCGACTTCGGCAGCGTCGGCGGCGGCATCCTCTCCTCGTTCCTCATTGGCCGAGGGATGAACCCGATCAAGGCGCGGCTGCTGTCGATGTTCCTGTTCGCCTGCTGCATCATCGGCGTGATCATGGCCGCCGGCACCGCCAACCTGTGGCTGGCGGTGTTCGCCATCTCCCTGGGGATCGGCGCGCACCAGGCCTGGACCGCCAACATCTGGAGCCTGGTGATGGACTACACGCCCAAGCACATGATGAGCACGGTGTTCGGCTTCGGCGGCATGTGCGCAGCCATCGGCGGCATGTTCATGACCCAGATCGTCGGCCACATCCTGACCGCGACCAACAACAACTACACCCTGCTGTTCACCCTGATCCCGGCCATGTACTTCATAGCCCTGACCTGGATGTACTTCATGGCCCCGCGCAAGATTCCCCACGTAGAAGACTGATGCTCCGCCTTGCGCAGGCCCGGTGGCGGGCCTGCGCTTTTTTTTGCCCGCAGTTCTGCGCTCCCGGGCTCAACCCCGCCGCTGTTGCCAGGCCGCTGCCAGCCCGCTGAGGCAAATCACTGCAATACCCAACTGGGTGATCAACGACGGCGCGTGGCCAAACAGCAGCCAGCCCAGCAACCCGGCGAAGACAATCTGGCAATAGCCGAACGGCGCCAGCAGGGCCGGCGCCGCATGGCCAAAGGCCCGGGTCAGGAACAGATGGGCACTCATGCCGCACGCGCCCAGCGCCAGCATCAGCAGGCCATGGACAAAGCCCGGGGTCTGCCAGAAGAACGGCACCAGGGCACTCATCACCAGGGTGTTGCACAGCCCGGCGAAGAAGTTGCTGGTGGTGGGGCTGTCATGCTCGGCCAGCTTGCGGGTCAGCAGTTGATAGAAACAGAAGAACAGCGCCGAGCAGAACGGCAGCAACACTGCCGGGGTGAAGAGTTCGCCTCCCGGATGGACGATGATCAGCACCCCGATAAAACCGCAGATCACCGCCAGCCACTGGCCCCGGGTCACCTGTTCGCCCAGCAGCGGCACCGACAGCGCAGTGACCAGCACCGGGGCAAGAAAGTTGACCGCCGTGGCCTCGGCCAGGGGAATGAACAACAGCGCCGAGGTGAACAGCAAGCTGGTGCTCAACAGGCACAGGGCTCGCAGCAACTGCAGCAGCGGGCGCTGGCTGCGCAGCACCCGCAAGCCTGATTGCGGCAGGAAGATCCCGGCCATCAGCAGGGTATGGATCAGGTAACGGGCCCAGACCACCATGATCACCGGGAAGAACCCCGAGAGGTATTTGGACAGGGCATCGTGGCTGGCGAACAGGAAGGTCGCCAGAACGATCAGCACAATGCCCTTGAAGGGGTGGTTGGTCCCGGAGAGGGGCGTGCTGCGGATCATGGGCATTCCTTGGGAACAATGGGAGAAACCGTTTCGCCGGCCAGCCGGCTCCTACGGGGCATACCTCCCTCCTGTAGGAGCCGGCTGGCCGGCGATTGCCCTGCTGCGGATTCAGATCCTGGCGAGCAGCGCCCGGGCTTTATCCAGGGCCATCTGGGCCCGCTGCAAGGCACTCACACCCTGCTCCAGCAACTGCAGCGTGGGGATCTCCAGGCTCAGGGGCAGGTTGTCCGGCAAGCACTTGAGCAAGCCCGGCAGATCGCAATCGCCGTCCCCCGGGAAACGTCGCTCGTTGCGCGCCTGGCGCAAAATTTCCTGCATATCCTCCGGACGAGGGCCCGCAACGTCGCACAGCTGGGCATAACGCAAACGCGCCGGAGCGACCTTCGCCAGATCCTCCAGACGCGATGCCGAACGATCGAAATGGAAGGCGTCCACCAGTACGCAGCCGTTGCTGCGACCGGCGTTCTCCACCACCCGTACCGCTTGCTCCAGGTTGCGCGCGTCGGTCCAGGGCATGAACTCCAGATGAGGGTGCAAGCCGTACTGCACCGCCAGATCGCACAAGGCGGCAAAGTTATCGGTCATGCGGGCTTCATCCGGGTCATTGCCCGCCACCAGCAACTCGCTGGCGGCAAACTCGGCGCCCACTGCCAGCACGCCCTCGAAGTCCTTGATCCGGGTCTGCGGCTTGAGCCGCAGGATTTCCACATCCAGCACCCGCACCCCGGTATCCCGCAGTCGGGCCAGGGTCTGGCGGCGCAGGTCGGCATCCGCCACCAACGGGAAATGCCGTTCTTCCGGGGTGGCCGGGACCAGTCGCAGGCCGACATGGCTGTAGCCGGCCTGCGCCGCCACCTCGACCATCTGCGGTGGGGAAAGCTCCAGCACGGTCAGGCTGGCCAGGGAGAAAATCCGCTCACTCATCCTTTGTTCACTCAATCAGGGTTGGGGTGCAGGCGCGCCCAGTGGCGGCGGCCTGACGAATAGCTTCAACCAGCGCCAGGGTCCGCCCGGCATCGGCAGCACTCACCAGGGGCGCAACCTCTCCCCGGGCCACCTGGACAAAGTGCTGCAACTGCAGGCGCAGGGCTTCGCCCGGGGCGCAGGCTTCCTCTTGCATCAGCAACGGCTCATGCCAACCGGCCCCGGCTTCGGCGTAGTGCCAGCGCTTGAGCTGGGGAATGCTCAAGGCGCCTGCGGTCCCGGACAGCAGGTAACAGGGCTGGTCGGCCTGGCGCGGGTACGCGGGGTTTTCCCCGGAATCCAGCTCCCAGCTCCAGGGCGCGGCCGCGGCATCGGAACCGGTCAGGCTACCCAGGGCACCGTTGTCGAATTGCAGCAGCACCGCGGCACAATCCTCGTTGGCGTAGCCGCGCACGCTGTTGCTGGTGATGGCCTGAACCTGGCGCACCTCACCACACAGGTAGCGCAGCAGGTCGAGGTCGTGGATCAGGTTGGTCAGCAACATGCCGGCCCCGGCTTCGCGGCGCCAGGGAATGTCGAAATAGCGCTCGGGCTTCTGTAGCTGCCAGAGCGCGGTGACGTTGGTCAGTTGCCCCAGGGCGCCGCTGCGCAGCAGTTCATGGGCGCGGGCGATCAATGGGTTGTGCCGCCGGTGATGGCCCACCAGCACCGGCACCCCGCAAGTACGACTTGCCGCTACCAGTTCCCGCACTTCATCCAGGTGCACGCCTACCGGTTTTTCCAGCAGCACCGGCACGCCAGCGGCCAGGCAATCCAGGGCGGTAGTGACGTGGAGGTTATTGGGGTTGGCAACGATCACTGCATCCGGGCGAATTTCCCGCAGCAGGCTCTGGTGATCGGCAAAATGCGGCACCTGCCATTGCCCGGCGATTGCGGCCGCCTGGGGGCCGGGGTCGGCCACCGCGCAGAGACAGGCCTCGGCCAGGGTCTTGAGGTGTTGATAGTGCTGCTGCCCCATATTGCCGACGCCGATCAGGGCGATGCGCAGTGGCGTGCTCAATGGAAGATCCTCTTGTGATTGTTATTGGGACACTGAATTTCAAATATTTAGAACTCAGTTCCACTTTCATACAAGAGGGAGAAAAAATACTGTCCGATTATCGAACGGCTTTGCACGCTACCGCTGGCAAGCTGCATCGACAGCGGCCACAAGCCGAGGCCTGTGAAGCCGCTGCCGCAAGCGCTGAACGGCGGTGCAACAGCCGCAGCGATATCAGGGTCACCACCAGCCCTGGAGCCTTACCTCAGTGGAACAGCTCGGAGGCCTGGCTGGCGGCCGACAGTTCCTCGGCAAACTGCAGCAGCAGTGGCGCCAGTTCATGCAGCCGCGCCAGGGGCAGGCGCGCGCTGGGGCCGGCGACGCTGAGCACGCCTACAACCCGGCCATCGATGGGATGGCGCACCACCGCGGCAATCGCCGAGGTGCCTACCGCAGAGCTTTCCTCGACCCAGGCGTAGCCCTGCTCCCGGGCCAGGCGCAAACGCTCCAGCAGCTCGATGTTCGAACGCGGTGCATTGGGGCCCAGGTCCGCCGGGGTTTCCACGCGCTGGCGTTCCACCAGTGACAAGGCCTCGGCATCACTCAGGGTGGCCAGCCAGGCGTGCCCGGAAGCGGTGTAGAACAACGGCGCCTCGCGGCCCATGTCCGGGTCGTAGCGCAGCCCGGAACGCGCGCCCTGGGACTTGGCGATCCAGGTCTGGCGCTCGCCTTCGATCACCCCCAGGCGCACCAGCTCACCGGACTCCTGGGCCAGGCGATCGAGCACCGGCTGGACAATGTCGGCGCCGCTGGCGGACAGGTAACGAAAGCCCATGGCCACCAGCCGGGTGGACAGCTGGTAGCGCAGGTTGTCCGGATTCTGCCGCACATATCCCAGGCGAATCAGCTCGGCCAATAGACGGTGGGTGGCGCTCTTGGGGATTTCCAGCTGCTCGGCCAGGGTCTGCAGCGGCAGGCCGCGGGGATCAGCGGTAAGACGTTCGAGAACACTGAAGACGCGTTCGATTTGACTGCCAGCCATGGTCGGGTCCCGACAAAATTTGGCCGATTCTAGTGACAACGGGCCGGTTGGGAAACTGCCGGGCGGGGTTCGATTACCGCCCGAAATCGGCGCGACCGAGCCTTATGCCCGGCACAACGCCTTGTGCGCAGGTTAGCCGAGCTCGTATATTTTTTGGAACCGATTTCCACAATACCAATTGCCGCGACAGAGCCTGAACTCGATTTTCCGGGCATTTTCTGGCCGGCCGCGCTGTCCAACGCCAACGACACTCAAAGCCCCGCCTACCCGGCTGCGCTGTTTTATCCACAGGGAGAATGCCCATGCCTCACTCCGTAGATTGCCCAGTCCTGACCCACGCGGGCCTGCACATGCCCAAGCTGGGCCTCGGCACCTGGCCGATGCTCGATGCCGAATGCACTCGCGCCGTGGAACAGGCCCTGGAGCTGGGTTACCGGCACATCGATACCGCCCAGGCCTACAACAACGAAGACGCCGTGGGCCAGGCCCTAGCCAACACTCCAGTGCCCCGGGAGCAGATCCACGTCACCACCAAGGTCTGGTGGGACCAGCTGCAACCCGACGCCATGCGCCACTCCCTGGAGCGCAGCCTGAAAGCCCTGCAAACCGACTACGTCGACCTGTTCCACATTCACTGGCCCAGCAGCGACTGGGAACTGGAGCGCAGCATCGAAACCCTGGTGTCGTTCAAGGAACAGGGGCTGGTGAAACACATTGGCGTGGCCAACTTTCCCCTGGCCCTGCTGCGCCGGGTGATCGAAGGCTGGGGCGCGCCGCTGTCGGCGATCCAGGTGGAATACCACGTGCTGCTGGGGCAAAGCGGCCTGCTGGACTATGCCCGCAGCCGCGACATGGTGCTGACCGCCTACACACCGCTGGCGCGCAACAAGGTGTCCGAGGTGGCCGAGATCCGCCAGATCGCCGCCAAGCACGGCGTGCTGCCGACCCAGGTGGCGCTCAAGTGGCTGCTGGACCAGGACAATGTGGCGGCCATCCCCAAGGCCAGCAGCCGGGCCAACCAGCTGGCCAACCTGGAATCCCTCAAGGTCCAGCTGGACGACGAGGACCGGGCGCTGATCGCCAGCCTGCCCAAGGATCAGCGCCAGGTCAGCCCGGACTTCGCTCCGGTGTGGGACCACTTCGACCGCTGAAACGAAGCGCTCCCTGATACCGCGACGCGGCGTCAGGGAGCGGCTTCTCGATCGCCGGCCATCCCGGGCTTAGCGGTGTTTCAGAAATCGAAGAACACCGTCTCGCCTTCACCCTGAATGCGGATATCGAAGCGATAGGCGCGCTGGCCATTGACCTCGCAGGGGTGGGCCAGCAGGGTTTCCCGGCGCGGCGGCTGTTCGATCAGGTTCAGTACCGGGCACTGGGCATTGGCTTCCGGTTCATCGGCAAAGTACAGCCGGGTGTGCAGGTGGATATTGATCCCCCGGGCAAACAGCGACAGGTTGATGTGCGGCGCCATGGGCACCCCCGCCGCATTGTTCACCACACCCGGCTTGACGGTATTGAGGGTCCATTCCCCGGCATCGAAAGTGGTGGCGGTGCGACCAAAGCAGTTGAAAGACTTTTCCGTATCGAACACCGGGTCATAGACCCCGGCGTGGTCGGCCTGCCAGAACTCCAGGAACGAATCCCGCACCAGGTGGCCATTGCCGTCGTAGACGTGGCCGATCAGCAGGATCTGCTCGCCCGGCGCATCGGGCTTGGCCATCTGGTTCCAGATTTCCTCGGGGCGTGGCAGATTTCCCGCCGCCGCCAGGGCCAGGCCGATATGGACATAGGGGCCGGCCGTTTGCGAGGGGGTTTCAGGCAGCAGTTGAACAGGCATGGCAGGCTCCTCAGCAGTTCTCGAAGTGGGTCTTGCGCTGGCCGCGCAGCACGATGTCGAAGCGGTAGGCCAGGCAATCCATGGGATTGGCACTGCCCATGTCCAGGCGCGCGATCAGGCTCTGCACCGCATCCGGGTTGGCAATGGACTTGACGATCGGGCACAGCGGGATCAGCGGATCGCCTTCGAAATACAGCTGGGTGATCAGCCGCGTGGCGATCGACGGACCACTGATGGAAAAGTGAATGTGCGCCGGGCGCCAGTCGTTGGGGCCGTTGCGCCAGGGGTAAGGGCCGGGCTTGATGGTGCGGAAGCTGTAGTAGCCGTCACGGTCGGTAAGGGCCCGGCCGACACCACCGAAGTTCGGGTCCAGGGGCGCCAGGTAGCGGTCGTTCTTGTGCCGGTAGCGGCCGCCGGCGTTGGCTTGCCACATCTCCACCAGGGTATGGGGAATGGGTTTGCCGTACTGGTCGCAGACCCGCCCGGAAACGATGATCCGCTCGCCCACCGGCAAGCCGCCGTTGTTGAAGTTGAGCAGCAAGTCGTTATCGAAACGCCCGGTGCGCAGGTGGGAAAAGTCCGGGCCGCCGGTTTCGCTGGCCGATTGTGGAATGCTCACCAGCGCCTGGCGCGGGGAGCGGGTGACCGAGGTCTTGTAGTCGGGAGTCAGGGCCTTGGGGTGCCAATTACGGTCGCGAATCACGAAGCGACTGTTGTCTGCATCAGACATGTCGATCTCCTGTTGTTTGATTTATGGAGCGCAGCCGACGCAGTTTCAAACAAAGCAGGAAGGTGGAACATTGAAAAGCCGCCCCCTATCCATAACCAAACAGTTATGGATAACGTCCCTCGCGATAGGCGATCCCGACTTCCCGCAACACCTCCACCGCCCATTGCCCGGCCAGGGACAACGGCAGGCTGGTGTTGCTGGAAATACCCACCGAGCCTCCGGGCTCGCGCAGGCCCAGGTCCAGTTCCAGCAGCTCAGCGTTGGCCAGGTCCAGGCGCACGGCATCCAGGGGCGCAATCCACAAGGCATCGCTGGACAGCGTATAGCGCCGGCTCAGGGCCACCGACAGGGTTTCCAGGCGTTGCTGCGACAGGGCAATGCCGCACTGCACAAACAGGCTGTCGGCGTGCTTGCGGATGCTGGTGCCGGCCAAGGGCAGCACCAGCGGGTAGACACTCACGGCATCGCGATCCAGCAGGCCAGCCGCCAACGGATGCCCGGGCCGCGCCACCAGGGTCATGGATTCGCTGTACAGGTGCTCGAAGCTCAGGCCCTGGATCTCCGGACTCTCGGTCATGCGCCCCACCACCAGGTCCAGATCGCCCACCCGCAGCTGCGAAAGCAGATAGGCACTGGGACCGGTCACCACACTCACCGTCAGCGCCGAATGGCGCTGGTGCAGGCGTCGCATCACCTCGGGCAGCAGCAGGCTTTCCACGGTGGACAGCACGCCGATACGCACCAGCCCGGCGGCATATTCGCCGCCCCGCAGGCTGTTGACGCCTTCACGCAGGGCTTGCACCGAGGGCCCGGCATAACGCAGGAAAGCCCGGCCAGCCTCGGTCAGGCTGAGCCCGGCCTTGCTCCGGGCAAACAGCCGGGTATCCAGCAAGGCTTCCAGCTCCTTGAGGGTTTTCGACATCGCCGGCTGGCTTACCGCCAGCACATCGGCGGCCCGGGCCAGGCTGCCCTGGCGGGCCATTTCAAGAAAACACACCAGGTGACGGAATTTGATGCGGGTATCGATGTTCAATAGGGGGCCCCGAATGTGTCTGGACCGGATCGATCCGGCTGCGGGCCATGGTAGCGTGGGCAAAATTCCCTGACGACCGGACTGGCGCCGGCTCACGCCAGCCACAACACTGATCTGCAGAAAAAAACGAGGATTCCCCCATGCTTTGGAAAAAAGGCCGGCGCAGCGACAACGTCGTGGATGCGCGAGATGACAGCAGCGGTGGCGGCGGTGGCGGCATGCGTTTTGGTGGGGGCAAGGGCTTGAGCCTGACGGCGATCATGCTGATCGTCGGCATCGGCTGGGCCACCGGCCAGGACCCGTTGCAGATCCTCGGCCAACTGCTGGGCCAGGGCGGCCAAAGCACCCAGACTTCGGCGCCGGCCACCCCCCAGGCGCGCAAAGCGCCCCCGGCCAATGACGAGCAGGCGGAATTCGTCCGCGCGATCCTCGGCGACACCGAAGACACCTGGGGCCAGATCTTCCAGCAGGCCGGCCGCCAATATCAGCCGCCCAAGCTGATTCTGTTCCGTGGCCGGGTCAACTCCGCCTGTGGCGCCGCCACCTCCGCCAGCGGGCCCTTCTACTGCCCTGCCGACCGGCAGGTATACCTGGACATGGACTTCTTCCGGGAAATGGCCCAGCGCTTTTCCGCTGCCGGAGACTTCGCCCAGGCCTATGTGATCGCTCACGAGGTTGGGCATCACGTTCAGACCCTGCTCGGGGTCTCGGCGAAAATGCAAGCCGCACGCCAGCAAGGCCGGCAGATGGAAGGCGACGGCGGCTTGCTGGTGCGCCAGGAGCTGCAGGCCGACTGCCTGGCCGGGGTCTGGGCCTACCACGCCCAGCAACGCCTGAACTGGCTGGAGCCCGGAGATGTTGAAGAAGCCCTGAACGCCGCCAACGCCATCGGCGATGATCGCCTGCAGCAGCAAGGCCAGGGCCGGGTGGTGCCGGACTCCTTCACCCACGGCACCTCCGCGCAGCGGGTGCGCTGGTTCAAGACCGGGTTCAGCCAGGGCCAGGTCGGCCAGTGCGATACCTTCGCCGCCAAGAGCCTGTAGATGCGCTGGCTGCTGGCAACGCTGCTGTGCCTGGGCTGCTTCAGTGCCCAGGCCACGGAACATGGGGTCAAGGTTCTCAGCCCCGAACGCCTGACCCTGGGTAGCGGCGAGCTCGCGTTGGGCCTGAGCCAGGATTGGCGCCAGCCACTGCCCCAGGTGCAGCGGGCCCTGATCATCGTTCATGGCCGGCTGCGCAATGCCCAGACCTACCTGCGCAGCGGCGAAACCGCCGCCGGGCAGGCCGGGCAAAGCGTCGCGACACTGGTGATCGCCCCACAGTTTCTCAATCAGAGCGATATCGCCCGTCATCAGCTGCCGGACCCGCTGCTGCGCTGGAAGGGCAATGACTGGATGGCCGGCGAGCCCGCTACCGGCCCACTGGCCATCAGCTCCTATGCGGTGCTGGATGCCATCCTCCAGCGGCTGCAGGACCGCCAGCTCTTTCCTGCACTCAAGGAAGTGGTGATCGCTGGCCACTCCGGCGGCGCCCAGGTGGTGCAACGCTATGCCCTGACCACCGGCAACCATCCGGAGCTGGAAAAAGCCGGAATCGGCCTGCGCTACGTGATCGCCAATCCGTCGTCCTACGCCTACTTCGACCCCTCGCGCCCGGTGGCTTTCGAGCCGGCCAGTTGCCCAGGTTTCAATGACTGGAAATACGGCCTGCAGCACCTGCCGGCCTATGCGCTCGGCAAATCTGCGGCGCAGCTGGAACAGGGCTATGTGCAGCGCAACATCACCTACCTGCTGGGCCAGCAGGACATCGACCCCAACCACCCGGCCCTGGACAAGAGCTGCGCCGCCGAGACCCAGGGCGCGTATCGGCTGGTTCGCGGGCACAACTACTTCGACTACCTGATGCGGCGTCATCCGCAAGGCTTGCCACAACGGCTGGTGGAAGTGCCCGGGGTCGGGCATGACGGCGACCGGATGTTCACCTCGCCCGCGGGGCAGGCGGCGCTGTTCCAGTAGGAGCCGGCTTGCCGGCGAAGGCCCTCAGGCCGACAGCAGTTCGCGCAGCTGTGCGCAATCGCGCGCATGCCAGTCGGTCAGTTCCGGCCAGGGGTTGTCCGGCAGGTTCACCAGTACCGTGCGCGTCCCCGCAGCCCGCCCGCAGTCCAGGTCGAAGCGGTAGTCACCAACCATGACCATGCGCTGCGGTGCCACATCCCAGGCTTCGGCAAGCTTCAGCAAACCACCGGGGTGGGGTTTGGGCGGGGCTTCGTCGCGCCCCAGTACATCGGCCTCGGCAAAGCAGTCCGCCAGGCCGATGGCTTCCAGGGTCACATGGGCCAGCTCCCGGGCATTGCGGGTCAGGATGCCCAGGCGATAACCACGCCCGGCCAGTTCGCGCACCAGCTCTACCGCCCCCGGCGCCGGGCGCGAACCCAGGGCCAGGTCGCGCTCGTGCTCCAGCAGCCAGGCGTGCTTGGCCGCGGACTCATCCGCCGGCAAGGCCGCCAGGTGAGTGAGGATGTCGTCCTCGGGAGGAATCGACAGTGCCTGGCGAATCGCCGCGAAATCATGCACGGCGATGGTCAGGGTGCCGTCCATGTCGAAAACCCAGTGTTCAATGTCTCTAAGGCTCATGCCCAATCCTTGCGGTGACGGATCAACCCTTCCTGAGTCACCGAGGCTACCAGCTGGCCGGCACGGTTGAACACGCTGCCCCGGGAAAAACCCCGGGAATTGCCGGCCCAGGGGCTGTCCATCGCATACAGCAGCCAGTCATCAGCCCGCAGGTCGGCATGGAACCACAGGGCGTGGTCGAGACTGGCCACCTGCATGTCCTTCTGCCACACCGACTTGCCGTGGGGCAGCATCGAGGTGGTCAGCAGGCCGAAGTCCGAGGCATAGGCCAACAGGTACTTGTGCAGCGCCGGGTTGTCGGCCAAGGGCCCGTCGGCGCGAAACCACACGTATTTGACCGGGTCCATCGGCTGCGGGTTGTAGGGGTCCTTCTCGGTGACCGGGCGCACTTCGATGGGTTTGGGGCACAGCAGTTTCTCGCGCATGTGCTCGGGAATCAGGTGCGCGCGCTGCTGGGTGATCTCCAGTTCGGAGGGCAGGTTTTCCGGGCCGACCACCTGGGGCATGGTGATCTGGTGTTCGAAACCTTCCTCGTCGTACTGAAAGGACGCACTGCAGGTGAAGATCGGGTTGCCCTTCTGGATCGCGGTGACCCGACGGGTGCTGAAGCTGCCGCCGTCGCGTACCCGGTCCACCTGGTAGACCACCGGCAACCCGGCATCGCCAGGCCTGAGGAAATAACCATGCAGAGAGTGCACGTGGCGCGCTTCCTCGACCGTCTGGCTGGCCGCGGACAAGGACTGGCCGAGTACCTGGCCGCCAAACAACTGGCGAAAACCCAGGTCCTGGCTGCGGCCGCGAAACAGGTTTTCCTCGATGGCTTCCAGGGTCAACAGGTCGACCAGATCATCCAGCACGTCACTCATTCAGACTCTCCTCACACAGAGCAAAACCGCGCAATCTCGGCTGCGGCGGTCATATCGATTAGGGTCAAGCACTTCATCGGCACATTCTAAACGTGCGCGCTTGCTATCCATGCAAGGTTTCCAACCATTGTTCGCGGGTGATGCGGTACAGCACATGCTCGCGCAGAGGGTGATCGCCGGCGAGGTTCGGGTGCTCGAAATCTTCCTCGGCGGCGTGCTGCATGCCAATCGCCTGCATGACCTTCTGCGACGGCAGGTTGCCCAGGGTGGTGAAGGCCACCACCTCATCCAGGGCCAGCCGGTCAAAGGCACAGCGCAGCGCCGTCCAGGCCGCCTCACTGGCGTATCCCAGGCCCCAGTGCTCACGCGCCAGGCGCCAGGCGATTTCCACTGCCGGGGTGAACGACGCCTCGAAACCGACGACGCCCAGGCCGGTAAAACCGATGAACGCGCCAGTGTCCTTACGTTCTAGGGCCCAGACCCCGAAGCCGTGCTCGGCAAAATGCCCGCGTATCCGCCCGATCAGCGCGGCACTCTCCAGGCGGCTCAGGGGCGCCGGGAAATAACGCATGACCTGAGGATCGGCACACATCGCCGCAAATGCCGGCAGATCATCGTCACGCCATTGGCGCAGCAACAGGCGCGCGCTTTCAAGTTGCAGTATCGGCTCCATCGGTGCCCTCCGTTTCCGTGGGTGCAAGTCTACATCGCTGGTAGGATCCTTCACGGGTTCATCCAAGAAAATGCCATGACACTGCCGCTGATCTACCACGACGACTACAGCCCCGAATTCCCTGCGGACCATCGCTTCCCGATGGACAAGTTCCGCCTGCTGCGCGACCACCTGGTGGACAGCGGCCTGACCCGTGATGCCGACCTGCTGCGCCCGCAGCTGTGCCCGGCGGATGTCCTGGCCCTGGCCCACGACCCCGGCTACATCGAGCGCTACCTGCAAGGCGAGCTGTCCCGGGAAGACCAGCGGCGCCTCGGCCTGCCCTGGAGCGAAGCCCTGGCCCGGCGCACCGTGCGCGCCGTCGGCGGTTCCCTGCTGGCCGCCGAACAGGCCCTGGAACATGGCCTGGCCTGCCACCTCGCCGGCGGCACCCACCACGCCCACTACGACTACCCGGCAGGGTTCTGCATCTTCAACGACCTGGCGGTGATCAGCCATTACCTGCTGGAAAGCGGGCGCGTGGGCCGGGTGCTGATCTTCGACTGCGACGTGCACCAGGGCGATGGCACTGCACGGATCCTGCAACATACCCCTGACGCGGTGACCGTCTCGTTGCACTGCGAGAAGAACTTCCCCGCCCGCAAGGCTCAGAGCGACTGGGACATCCCGCTGCCCATGGGCATGGGCGACGCCGAGTACCTGCAAGTGGTGGACGACACCCTCAACTACCTGCTGCCCCTGTATCAGCCGGACCTGGTGCTGTACGACGCCGGGGTCGACGTGCATCGGGACGACGCCCTGGGCTACCTCAAACTCACCGATGCCGGGGTGGCCGAGCGCGACGAACGAGTCATGCGCCATTGCCTGGGCCGGGACATCCCGGTGATGGGCGTGATCGGCGGCGGCTACAGCAAGGACCGCCAGGCCCTGGCCCGGCGTCACGGCATCCTCCACCACAGTGCGCAGCGAGTGTGGACCTCAGCAGGTTGTCACTGATGTGCACGCCGTACCCGCACTGCCTGTGGCACCTCCTGTGGATAACCTGCCCCCTCCCCTGCGGCCCTTGTCACCGGGCCCAGCAGCGGGGTGTCTTTCGCTTGATCGACTTGCTGACGCGCAAGGCCCGGGTGTCGTTGTTGCGCAATCTGCTGCCCGACGCCAGGGCTCCCCTCAAGCGGCCTTCTGGACGGGGAGCGGGCCAACCAGGCGCCCCCGTGCGGCGTTGGCATCAGTGATCCACACACTGCTGGGCACCACCGAATAAAAGCTTCAAGAACCTGCTGGCGGTGCCTTATCATTTCTCAAACTTCATCTCCAGATAGCACTGCACTCCAGTACTGGAACTCATTTAAAACAGGATCAAGACAATGCGATTCTTAATAACTGGCGGTGCGGGATATATTGGCTCGCACACATTATTGGAGTTACTTCAGTCCGGCCACGAGGCAGTAGTACTTGATAACTTGTGCAACAGTTCCATGCAGTCAGTGCAGCGAGTCCAGGAAATAACCGGACGCGAAGCTTTTTTTATTCAAGGTGATGTTTGCGATCGGGCGACCCTTGATCGTATTTTTTCCGAACATGAAATTGATGCCGTTCTACACTTCGCCGGACTGAAGGCCGTAGGAGAAAGTGTCCAGCAGCCGTTGACGTACTACCAGAACAACGTGAGTGGCAGTATTACCTTGTGCCAAGCCATGGCCGCAGCAGGTATATACCGTTTGGTATTCAGTTCCTCCGCAACAGTCTACGGCGACCCGACACAAATACCCGTTGTCGAGACATGCCCGACGGGAACACCGACCAACCCCTATGGCAACTCCAAGTTGATGGTGGAGAAGATGCTGCAGGACCTGGTTGCATCCGACCCTCGCTGGTCTGTGGCCTTGCTGCGCTACTTCAATCCGGTGGGTGCCCATCAGAGTGGCCAGTTGGGTGAAGATCCCAATGGCGTTCCGGAAAACCTCCTGCCCTACATCGCTCGTGTTGCCGTAGGGAAACTCCAACAGCTCTCTATTTATGGCAACGACTACCCCACCCCGGATGGAACGGGAGTTCGTGACTACATCCATGTCGTCGATCTCGCCAAAGGGCATCTGGCAGCCCTGAACTATATTTCCGAACATACCGGAGCCAACGTCTGGAACCTCGGCACCGGAGTTGGTTACTCAGTAATGGACATGATCCAGGCCTTTGAGAAAGCGTCGGGCCGCGCCATCCCTTACACCCTCTCTCGGCGTCGTCAGGGAGACATTGCAGAATGCTGGTCAGATCCATCCAAGGCACTTGCCGAGTTGGGCTGGAAGGCCGAACTGGGGCTGCAGGACATGATGGAAGACACTTGGCGCTGGCAGTCCAACAACCCAGATGGCTACAAGTGAACGTTTGATTGAAGTGGCGCTGATCGGCACTAGTGCAACGCCTAAGAACCCATGGGTAGGGCTGGCCGGAAGGTGCCCCTCAGGGCATCAACCCTCATCCCTGAAGAGCGGGACAAACGGAAATACCCTGCCGGCCGGCCCCTCGATCAGCATGACGACCATCGGCCTGCCGGGACCGGGTTGCCCCTGGGTTGCACACATGTGAAAGCCGCTGGCTTTTTTCGGGTTCTCATCACCTGCATGCACGACGCCCCGAGCCTTCCAGTACTGCGCCCAGAAGGCCTGATCAAGCCGTTCATCGAGCCCCGAAGAACATCGGGGCAGGGGATGGCTTGGACAAGCCCTGGCTCGGCACGGCCCGCCCCCAGATTGCAGGACGTAGCGGGCCTGGACGTCATCAGGTTGTCACTCAATCCTGGACGCCTTACCCACATTCGCTGTGGAACCGCTTGTGGATAACCTGAGCGAAAGGTGCTGAAGCCCTCGCCACCCGTGGCCTGCAGCTAACCGCTTAGTTTTTGACCAAGCCTTGCGCCCCACCCTGAACCACTCACGGCATTACCCCCAATCCCTGGGGAACCGCTTGTGGATAACCTGAGCAAAAGGCCTTGCAGCCCACGGCAGGCAAGGCCTGCAGCAACCTGTATGTTTTTTGATCAACAAACAGCACTGGCACAACCCCTGACCTGACCACAGGCACAGAAGCCGAGCACTTGCGCCCCCTCCGACACCGCTGGCCGCCTGTCATCAAGGTTTCACTCTGCTGTGAATGCCTTACCCCCAATCCTTGGGGAACCGCCTGTGGATAAGCTGAGCAAAAACCCTCCCAGCCCAGGCCGTACAAGGCCTGCACAAAAGTGATCATTTTTCGACCAAGCACTCGTGCATTACCCCCAATCCCTGGGGACCCGACTGTGGATAACCTGGGCAAAACCCTTTGCAGCCCAGGCCACGCGGGAGATGCAGCCGGTCGTCTATTTTCTGATCAGCGGCAGCGCCTGCACCTCGGGTAGAATGCCCGGCCAAATCCCCAGTACCGCTTCCCGCCATGACCCGATCCCGCTCCCCTCTCCCCCACAGCGTCGCCATTATCGGTGGCGGCCCGGCCGGCTTGATGGCCGCCGAGGTCTTGAGCCAGGCCGGGATCCAGGTCGACCTGTACGACGCCATGCCTTCGGTGGGCCGCAAATTCCTCCTGGCCGGGGTCGGCGGGATGAACATCACCCACTCCGAGGCCTATCCGGCCTTCCTTTCCCGCTACGGCGAACGCGCACCACAGATGGCCCCCCTGCTCCGCGAATTTGGCGCCGATGCGCTGTGCCAATGGATTCATGGCCTGGGCATCGAAACCTTTGTCGGCAGTTCCGGCCGGGTCTTCCCCACCGACATGAAAGCCGCACCGCTGTTGCGCGCCTGGCTCAAGCGCCTGCGCGATGCTGGGGTGGCGATCCACACTCGCCACCGTTGGCTCGGCTGGAATGCCGACGCCAGCCTGCGGGTGCAGCACCCTGAAGGGGAAAGCGCGGTGAATGCCGATGCGCTGCTGCTGGCCCTGGGTGGCGGCAGTTGGGCACGCCTGGGCTCCGACGGCGCCTGGCTGCCCCTGCTGGAACAGCAAGGCATCCGGATCGCACCGCTGCAACCGAGCAACTGTGGGTTTGACGTGGGCGGCTGGAGCGAGTTGCTGAAAAGCAAATTCGCCGGAGCGCCCCTGAAGAATGTCGCCATTGGCCTGAACGACGACGTTCCCCGCCTGGGGGAATGCGTCATCACCGCCAGCGGCATCGAAGGCAGCCTGATCTACGCCTTGTCGGCACCGATCCGCGAAGCCATCAACCGGCATGGCCAGGCAACCGTCCATATCGACCTGCTGCCCAGCAAGCCCCGGGACAAGGTTCAAGCCGCCCTGGCCAAGCCCCGTGGCTCACGATCGATGGCCAAGCACCTGCAGAGCCAGTTGGGTATCGAAGGGGTGAAGGCCGCGTTGCTGCGGGAGTTGACGGACGCCGACACCTTCAATGATCCGGCGCGACTGGCGGCGGCAATCAAGGCACTGCCCCTGTCTCTGGTGAAGCCCCGCCCACTGGACGAAGCCATCAGCAGTGCCGGTGGCGTGCCCTTCGAAGCCCTGGATGAGCGCCTGATGCTGCAGCAACTGCCTGGGGTGTTCTGTGCCGGCGAAATGCTCGATTGGGAAGCCCCTACCGGTGGCTACCTGCTGACCGCCTGCTTTGCCAGCGGCCGCCGTGCCGGGTTGGGAATACTGGAGTGGCTGCGGCGCAGGCCATAAACAGCTTCGCCGGCAAGCCGGCTCCTACGGGGAATTGCAGGAGCCGGCTTGCCGGCGAAGAGGTCAGCGCAATATCAGATCAAGGCTTGCGCTTGCGCGGCCCAGTGTTGAACGCCGGGACCTTGCGTACCGGTTTCGCCGCCGGCGCTTCGGCTACCTCACCACTGTCCACCCACTTGCCCAGGTTGCGCTTGCCGCCGCCACCGGAGGCCTTGGGTTTCTTCGGCTTCTTCGGTTTCTTGACTACCTGGCCACTGGCGTCGGTTTCCGGGACTCGGTGCTCGGGGGAGAAGTCCGCTTCCTCGTGGCGTTTCAGGGTCTGGCGGGTGAGCATCTCGATCGCCGACAGCAGGTTGACCTCGTCAGCACAGACGAGGGAGATCGCCTCGCCGGTGGCACCCGCACGTCCGGTACGACCGATGCGGTGGATGTAGTCCTCGGCCACGATCGGCAGGTCGAAGTTGACCACCAGCGGCAGGTCCTCGATGTCCAGGCCGCGGGCCGCCACGTCGGTGGCCACCAGGATCTGGATCTCGCTGGCCTTGAACCGATCCAGGGCACGCTGGCGCGTGGCCTGGGGTTTGTCGCCGTGGATGCCGTCGGCGTTCACGCCCTGGCCCTGGAGCTTCTCCACCAGTGCGTCCACGCCGTTACGGGTCTTGGCAAACACCAGAACCTGCTTCCAGCGGTTCTTGCGCAACAGGTGGCTGAACAGCTCCGGCTTGCGCTTCTTGTCCACCGGCACCACCCATTGCTTGACCGTGTTGGCGGCCACGTTGCGTGGGCTGACTTCGATGCTCAGCGGGTCGTTGAGCATCTGCCCGGCCAGTTGGCGGATGGCGTCGGAGAAGGTGGCGGAGAACAGCAGGGTCTGGCGCTTTTTCGGCAGGGCGGCATAGATGCTCTTGAGCTCTTCGGAGAAGCCCAGGTCCAGCATGCGGTCGGCCTCATCGAGCACCAGGGTCTGCAACTGGTTGAACTTCACTGCGTTCTGCCGGAACAGATCCAGCAGGCGCCCCGGGGTTGCCACCAGCAGGTCGATGCCTTTGCGCAGCTTCATCATCTGCGGGTTGATGCTGACCCCGCCATACACCGCGTAGGTGCGCAACGGCAGGTGTTCGGCGTACTGGCGCACGCTTTCGTGAACCTGCTCGGCCAGCTCCCGGGTCGGCACCAGAATCAGCGCACGCACCGAGTTGCTGTCGACCTTGGGCCCTTGCAGGGTCAGCAATTGCAACAACGGCAGGGCGAAACCGGCAGTCTTGCCGGTGCCGGTCTGGGCTGCGGCCATCAGGTCACGCCCCCCCAGCACCGCCGGAATGGCTTGGGCCTGGACCGGGGTCGGGGTCTGGTAGCCAAGGGTTTCAAGGGCGCGCAGCAAGGGTTCGATCAGGCCAAGGGTGGCGAATGTCATGGGGGGTACCGTAGGAAAGATTCGGCGCAGGGACGCAATGGGCGGCAGTTTACCCTAATTCAGGAGCACGCTCGTCGCCGGCCGCTGGCGTCTCCCTGTGACTTGCTGGTGTATGCTTGCCCGCGCCATTAGCGCCAGAATACAGCGCAGCAGTCGCCCGAAAATCCGGCGCACGACGCAAGCTGATACCCCCCCGATTGCCTTGTCTCCCAGGAGCCCATCTGCATGGATAGCGAAAACCCCTTCCAGGCCCCCACAGCCGAACTCTTGGCCGAAAAGCCAGTTGCCCGGAATCTGAGCCTGTACAGCATCCCGGCCATTGGCCTCAGTACCTTCATCGGCAGCTCGGTGGCGGGCGCTTATTTCATCAGCCAGAACCTCAAGGCCATGGGCCGCGAGAGCGAGGTGAACAAAGCCTGGGCCATGGGCATCGGCCTCCTCGTGGCCATGAGCGTGGCCGGCTTTTTCCTGCCGCAAAGTATCCCCGCGGTGGTCTTTGTCCTGCCGCCGATCTATGGGATGAATGCCTACGCGCGCCAACTGTTCGGCCCCCAGGTGGAGGAGCACAAAGCGAGCAACGGGCGCTTCGTCTCGCTATGGCGAGTGGCGGGCATCAGCCTGCTGTTTTCCCTGGCCATGGTGGCGGTGCTGGTTGCCGTGGTGCTGCTGACCGGCATCGAGTGACCCCGGTCATCTGACCGCACGACGCCTGGCCATGCCCGGCGTTTTTCAGCCTGCGAGCCTGGCCTCCCACAGGCTGGGCGGGTGCATTCGAAACGTTTGAGCGGGCCCCAGCCATCAGCCCTCGCCCCCGACAAGCCCCATTCTGCTCCGCCTTCCTGACTTTGCAGCGGCAAGTTCCCTAGGACCGGTACTAAAAGCCCGGCCTTCGATGTACGGCGCCGACTCCCCTGCCTATGATGCCCACCGCCGGCACAACTCCTTATCCACATCCTCAGCGCGGACGCTTTAGCGGTCCTGTTCGCCAGGTTTTGCGCCGCGCTGAGACCGTCCAGGAATGGTTATGTCGAGCTTCAGATTGAACCCCTTGTGCCGCGCTACCCGTCTTTGGGTCACCCGCCTGGGAACAGCACTGTTGTTGCCACTCAGCAGCCCGCTGCTGGCAGGCGCAGTCCCTGCCGATGCCGCACACACGCACAATGAACAGATCATCACCGGTCACTTCATTAATCTCCAGGCACTGACCGCCAACCCGATGCAGCGTAGCGGCGTCGAAGTCGGAACCGACCTGCTGCTGCAGGAAACCGGAATGCGCATCCGCAGCCTGGTGGCCCAGCAGGACGATACCTTCAAGGACCTCAAGGTCATGAGCGGCCAATTGGAAGGCCGCGCCCGCTCCCTGGCCCCACCCGGGGAAATGATCCTGGTCACCCGTGGCGACGGCAGCTTCATTGCCCTGCTCCCCGACGCCGGCGCAATCATTCGCGGCAACGCCAGTGGCGAACAGTCGCTGATCCGCTCTGAAGAGCACCTGGGCCAGCCTGGAAGCGGCACCGACTCTGAACAAAACAGCAGCGAGGAAACGGTCCATGAACTGGAAACCCTGAGCGGCCAACGCAGCCTGCAACTCAACCGCAACGCCCAGGGCGAAACCATCATCGACGTGCTGGCGGGTTTCTCACAAGTGGCGGCCAACTACATTGGCGATCACGAAGCCTACGCCCTGGGCCAGATCGCGACGGTCAACAGAGCCTTGAAACAATCCCAGGTCCAAGGCGTGCGCCTGCGCCTGGTGGGCACCCAGGTGATTCCCGGCGACTACCCGATTACCGCAAGCTCCGGCGGAACCCTGGGCCAGGTCAGCACCCTGTTCGCCGAAGGCATGAAGCAGTACAGCCCAGACCTTGTGGCCGCCTTCGTCAAAGGGACTCCAGGAGTGGACACCGCCTTAGCCTGGGGCTATGTCGGTGGGCGCTATACCGTCAACGCCATCAGGTCATCCGCGGCCTTGCGCCATGAGATCGGCCACAACGCTGGGGGCAATCACTGCTCCGATGGCAGCAGCTATAAGTTCGGCCACAACAACGGCACCGTCGGCAGCATCTTGTGCGGCAACCACATTGGCTATTACTCCAACCCCGATGTGAAGGACATCCGCGGCGTGCCCGTGGGGGATGCGCGCACCGCCAACATGGCCCGGGTATGGCGCGAAAACGCAGCGAAGATGTCCGCCTATAGCCCGGCCGTCGTGCCCCTGGCCGAAGAGCAGGCGAGCAAGATCCTAGATCAGACGATCGACCTTGCAGCCAAACAGTGGCACTACTTCCCGATCGATGTGGCGCCCGGCACCGAACGCCTGGTGTTCACGGTGACCAATGGCCAACGTACCGAATACACGGGGAACTCGCAGCTGCTGATCAAGTACGCAAGCCAACCGAGCCTCAGCGACTACGGCTATCGCTCCCAGGAAAACTCAGGCCCATCCTTGGCGGTCAACACGCCTCGTGCGGGCCGCTGGTACCTGGCCCTGCGCACGAACAACAATCAAACCGCCTCCGACCTGGTTCTGGAAGGCTTCAGCTATGCGCACCAGAGTGAAACCGCCCAGGCCCGCTACCTGAAACTGGTTGCCAGCTCTTCAGTGGACGGCAAGGACACTGCCAGCGTGGCGGAATTGCTGCTGGCCGACGCCAAGGGCCAATCGCTGCCACGCGACAGCTGGCGCATCCACTCCACCAGCAGTGCCGGAGCCGGCGCGGCTTCAGGCGCCCAGGCCATCGATGGCAACCCCAAGACCTACTGGAGCTCGGCCGCGAACGCACGTTATCCCCATCAGATCATCATTGATCTGGGGGCCGAGCGGCGCTTCTCGCAACTGCATTACTTGCCTCGCCAGGACGCGGGCCAGGCAGGCAACATCAAGGGCTACCAGGTCTACGCCAGCAACAGCCCGAGCGGCGCCTGGGACTTGCTCGCCGATGGCCAGTTCAACGCAGACAATGAAGTCAAGGCGGCTTCGCTCAAACCTGTGCAAGCGGGTAAATCACCGATAGCCGTCATCAGTGGCAAGACCACGGCCAATGCCGGCGAAAAGATCGTTCTGGACGCCTCCGCTTCCAGCGATCCGCAAGGAAATGCCTTGAGCTTCGCCTGGGAAGCGTCGCCCAGGCTGGACTTCAGCTTCGACGGTTCAAGCGTGTCGTTTATTGCCCCAGAGCTGGCTGAAGATACCCGCTATCGTTTCACCCTGACCCTGAGCAACGGCAAGCTGAGCAGTACCCGGACCCACGAGATATTGATCAAGGGCCAGGCCGCCACCAGCCACTGCAAGGCTGAATGGGAAGTCGGCGCCATCTACGTGAGCAACGATGTGGTGCAATGGCAAGGTCGTCAGTACCAGGCGCGTTGGTGGACTTCAGGCAGCGAACCGGGCAACCCAGCCTTCACCGGCCCTGATGGCGGCGGCAAGGTTTGGCGCGACCTCGGCCCCTGCCAGGGCGGCGGGGATAAACCGACCGAGCCACCGGTGGAAACGGTCAAACCTCCGGTAGCGATCATTGGCGGTGCCACCCAAGCCCAGGGGGGCGAAGTGGTCTACCTCAACGCCACGGCCTCCAGTGACCCGGCCGGCCTGAAGCTGAGCTACAGCTGGAAAGTCAGCCCCGGCGTCGGTTTCGAAGCGGCAGGCCCCCTGATGAAGTTCGTCGCCCCGAAAATCGATCAGGACGTGACTTATCGGGTCAGCCTGACGGTGAGCAACGGCAAGCTCAGCGTGACCCGGGACCACAGCGTGCGGGTCCTGGCCGATAAACCGGTGCCGCCGGCGGGATGCCAGGGCCCCTGGAGCGCGGGCGACACCTATGTCACAGGCAGCAAGGTCAGCCATAACGGGCGCTTCTACATCGCACGCTGGTGGACCCGAGGCAATCAGCCGAATGCCAGTACCGTCGGCCCGGACAACAGCGGCAAGGTCTGGCGCGATGGCGGTCCTTGCAACGGATGACCGCTGGCGCCCGGTCTCCGGGCCGGCCGCCAGCCCCTAAAACCTGAGGCGCCACCAAGGGACCTGCGCATCCGCCAGGTCCCTTGAACGCTGCCAGTACCTGGCCTCACTTGTGCAGAGCGCGCCATGCATGGCGCGCCTTTTTTCCTGCTGCCCCTGGCCAATAAATTCCGTTGGCTGTACTTGTTTCCGCCCCCCGCTTGGCCTCACTCTCAGGCGCGCCGTCCTGGCGCCCTCGCACACCTGTGCGAACACTTTCCGATGGAGATTTCAATGCTCAAGACCGCCCTGTCCGCATGGATGCTAGCGGGCCTTTCAATCGTCAATGCGCAGGCCGCCGAGAACATCGGCTTTCGCGAAATCGACCTGGCCCAGTCCGCCGAGAACCGAGCCCTGCATGTCGCCCTCTGGTACCCGACCGCCAGTACCGAGCCGGTTGTCTCGACGGGGGAAAACCAGGTCTTCTTCGGGGGGCCGGCCATCCTCGATGCACCGGTTACCGGGCAAGCACATCCTTTGGTGGTCCTGTCCCATGGCTATCGCGGCAATTGGCGAAACCTCAGCTGGCTGGCGACGGAGCTGGTGCGCCAGGGATATGTCGTCGCCGCTCCCAACCACCCGGGCACCACCTCGTTCGACACGCGCCCGGAAGAGGCGGCAAGACTCTGGGAACGCCCCCGCGACCTCAGCCGAGTCATCGACCACTTGACCCAGAACCCGGCCCTGGCTGGCCCTGTCCAAGGTGATCGGATCGCGGCCATCGGCCACTCGCTGGGGGGCTGGACCGTCACCGCCCTGGCCGGCGCACGCTACAGTGCGCAACGTTTGCGCGAGGAATGCCAACTGCACCCGAGCCCAAGGATCTGCGGCCTGGCCCCCGAGCTGGGCATAGCTCCTGAACAGCAACCGCTGCTTGGCCAGGACCTGCGCGACCCGCGCGTCAAGGCCTTCGTCTCGCTCGACCTGGGCTTCGCCCGGGGCTTCACTGCACAGAGCCTGGCGAGCATCGAGCAACCGATACTGGTCATGGGAGCCGGGGTCGATATCAATGGTGACCTGCCGTTCCAGATGGAGTCGGCCCACCTGATCGCCCAGCTCCCTCAGGACCTGGTGAGCAGTGAAAAGATCGCCGACGCCAGCCACTTCAGCTTCATGCAGAAGTGCAAGCCGGGGGCCGTTGCTCTGCTCGAGAAAGAGGCACCAGGCGACGAAATCATCTGCCAGGACGGTGACGGGCGCAGCCGCGAAGCTATTCACCGGCAGGTCGCCGACCGGGTCAGCACGTTCCTGGCCAAGGCGATCCCACCCCAATAATCCGCCCCTGCGCCTGGCCCGCCGGGGTCAGGCGGTTTCCTGGGCCACCGCTTTCGGCTTGGGCTTGCGCCACTGGGGCAAACCGATCAGCACCACGGCGCTGATGATCACCACCATGGCCAAGGCCTCTTCGAGGCCGATGGTTTCGCCGACGAACACGATCCCCAGCAACACCGCGACGGCCGGGTTGACGTAGGCGTAGCTGGTGGCCGCCGCCGGACGCACATGCTTGAGCAGGTACATGTAAGCGTTGAAGGCGATGATCGAGCCGAAACCGATCAGGTAGATCAGGGCCAGCCAGCCTTCCAATGGCGGAACCGCCTCCAGGCGTTCACCACTCAGGGCACTGCCGATCAGCAACACCACGCCCCCCACCAGCATCTCCGCTGCACTGGCCATCGCCCCCTGGGGCAGCGGCAAGTGCTTGCTCCACACCGAGCCGAACGCCCAGGCCGCCGCCGCGAACAGCAGCAGGCCCGCGCCCAGCGGACTGGACTGCAGGTTGGACCCCAGGTTGAGCATGCCGATGCCGATCATCCCAAGGGCGATGCCGGCCCATTCCAGGCGCGTGTTGCGCGCGCCCCAGAAATACCCACAGAGCAAGGTGAACAAAGGCACCGTGGCCACCGCCAGCGCCGCGACCCCGGAGGTAACGCCGGTGTGCTCGGCCACCGTCACCGCGCCATTGCCACAGCTGAGCAGCAGCACGCCGATCGCCCCCGCCGCCTTCCACTGCGCCCAGGTCGGCGCCGGCACTCCGCGCCAGCGCAGGAAGGCGTACATCAGGCTACCGGCGATCACGAAACGAATGCCCCCCAGCATCAACGGTGGCCAATACTCGACACCGATCCGGATCACCAGGTAGGTCGAGCCCCAGATCACATACAGGGCGAAGAAGGCAGCAATCAGGGGCAGCGGAAAACGGCTTTGGCCAGGCATGGGGACGGCTCGAACGCAGGCAGGAGGGGAGACTTATTCTAAAAAGCCGACCAACGGAAATTAAGTTACAAAACCTGTTTATAAGACCCATACACTTTTCAAAGCATGGAGATCAGGGCTATATACCGTGCTTTCGAAAGTCAGCCTGGGTTGGGGAATTTTCCATGGACAAGTACGACCGCATGCTCCTTGCCAGCCTGCTGGAGAACGGCCGGGCGAGCTACGCCGAGCTGGCACGCAAGGTCAACCTCTCGGCACCGGCGGTGGCCGAGCGCGTGGCCAAGCTGGAAGCCAGCGGGGTGATCATCGGCTACCAGGCCAAGGTCGACATGAGCAAGCTGGGGCTGCCGATCCAGTGCGTGATCGAACTGCGCCTGGCCCAGCATGGCAACCAGAAGGTCTACGACGAACTGATCCGGATTCCCCAACTCACCGAATGCCACCGGGTCACCGGCGACCCCTGCGTGATCATGCAGGCCGCGGTGGGCTCGATGCCGGAGCTGGAGGAGTTGATCAACCGTGTGGCCCAGTTCGGCTTCAGCAAGACGTCCATCGTGCTGTCCAGTGCCATCGAACGGCGCGTGCCCCTGGGGCAGTTGGAAACCCTCGATAGGTGATCCATCCCTGCTCGTCACCGGCCACCGTCTTACCCCCAATCCCTGGGGAGCCGCCTGTGGATAACCTGAGCAAAAGCCTCGGCAGCCCCAAGTACGCAAGGCCTGCAGAGAACTGGCTGTTTTTTGCTCAGGGGGAAGCGCCGCGGCCTGGCAACTTCAGCCGTGACTAAACCCCTGCAGGCCTGACAGCCCGAACAAGGTACGAACCTGCAGCAGCGGCTACAGCGGGCCAGTGCTCAGCAACCGCGATGGCGCTTGAGGTGCTCGGGCACCTTGGCCGCCGGGACCTTCTGCAGCTTGCACAAGAAATCATGGGACAGCGCCTGCAAGCCATGGGTGTGCCGCAGCTCGGTGGCCAGGTGCGCCACCAGGTTGGCCGCCATCTCGGCATCGGCCATGGCCCGGTGCGCCTGGCCGGTGTGAGGCAGGCCGGCATAGGCGGTCAGGGTACCCAGCTTGTGGTTCGGTGCCGCCGGCATCAGGCGCCGCGCCAACAACAGTGAGCACGCGAAATTCTGCAGCCGGGTGCGCTTGATCCGCCCCAGTTCAAAATCCCAGAACTTCTGGTCGAAGGCCGCGTTGTGCGCCAGCAACGGGGTGATACCGACGAACTCGTTGACCTCATTCATCACCTGTTCCGCTGGCGGGGCACTGCGCAGCATGGCGTTGCTGATGCCGGTCAGTTGTTCGATAAAGGCCGGCACGCGCACGCCGGCATTCATCAGGCTCTGGTAACGCTCGACAATGCGCCCCTGCTCAAGGATCACCACGGCGATTTCCGTGGCCCGGCAACTGCTGCTCGGGGAGATCCCGGTGGTTTCAAAGTCGATGACGGCAATGCGTTCCAAACCTGTGCTGCTCCGTAGGAAAATTGATCAGTTTTTAAGCAGCAACGCGCCTTCGATCGGCACATAGCGGGTGGCTGCGCGGATCAGCGAATTGGCAGTCAGGCCCGGCACCCCGTAAGCCACCGCGCTGACCCCGTGCTTGCTGATGATGCGCTCCAGCAGCAGGTCGAAATCACCGTCGCCGGAAGCCAGCACCACTTCGTCGACATGGGCGGCGGCGTCCATGATGTCGATGGTGATGCCCACGTCCCAGTCACCCTTGGCCGAACCGTCGCTGCGCTGGATGTAGGGCTTGAGCTTTACCGTGAAGCCCAGGTTGCGCAGGATCTGCTGGAACTGCTGCTGCTTGCTGTCGCCACGGTCGATGGCATAGGCATAGGCCTCGACGATCTGCCCCTGCTTGCTGATGTCCGCCCACAGGGCCGCGTAGTTGAAGTGACAACCATAGGCCTGGCGAACGGTGTAGTAGAGGTTCTGGACGTCGGCGAACACAGCGATTTTTTTCACCGCTAATCCTCATGGCGCAGCAGCGCAGGGGCTGGATCGGGCCTTGGGCCCCGAAAAGTCGCCCAGTATGCCAGCCACGAGGATTGTTCCGCGAATTATCGGTCCGGGGCAGCGACCTGCCCCGGACCGACGGTGCATCAGACGAAGGAGTCGTCGTCGGAGAAGAACGAGCTGTCGTCGTTGTCGTAGTCGGCGTTGCTGAAGCCGCCCTGGTCGTTGCTGCCCCAGGAGTCGTTGTTGGCCAGGCGCTGGTCGTCATTGCCCCAGCCGCTGTTGTCGCTGGCCGGTGCTGGTTCTTCCTTGATGACCTCGACCACCTCTTGAGGTTGCTGGTTGTTGTGGAACAGGCTGCTGATGCCCTGGGCCAGCATCACCCCACCGGCGACACCGGCGGCGGTTTTCAAGGCGCCACCAAGGAAGCTGCTGCCCGCTGCTGCCGGAGCCTGCTGGGGCGCATAGTTCTGCTGCGGGGCGCCATAGTTCTGCTGGGCTGCACCGAAGTTCTGCTGGGGCGGCGCGCCAAAGGAAGAACGGGGCGGTTCGCGCCAGCCTCCACTCGTCGCCGGCGGGGCGCTGGGCGCTGGAGCCGGCTGCGGCTCGCGAGAACCGCCGAAGATGCTCGACAGGAAGCCGCCAGCCGATGCAGGAGCTGCAGCCGGCGCCTGGGACCTGGCCTGTTGCAGCTCGGCCTGCAGTTGCTGGACCTGCTGGGTCAGTTGCTTATTCTGTTCATCGAGGCTCTTGAGGGCGGCCTCCTGCACCAGGATCGCCTGGGTCATGAAATACCCGGCCGCAGGCTGGCGGGTCAGATGCTCCTTGATCCGCGCCTCGGCCTGGGCATCACGCGGGGCTGAATCCGTTTCGGCTTGCTGCAACCGTGAAAACAGTCCATCGATCAGGGTTTGCTCTTCGTTGTTCATGGCGACCTCTTTAGATTGCCGGTAAAAAACCGCTCCGCGCCCGAAGGGGCGACGGCACGCACCAGTTATGGGGCTGGTGCGACGACTTTCAATGGTCTTTACCCAAGGTTTACGTTTGCTCCGCAGGGGCCTGCATCGGTTAAAGTGTGCAACCGCTTCGTCACCTGCGATCTTCATCGATGAATCCGTTAGATGTTCTGCGCGACTCCCTGTATTTCTTCCAGCGCAACCTCGGCCAGATCGCCCGGTTGTGCCTGCCTCTGGTGGTTCTCGAGGCGCTCCTGCAACAAGGGGTGAGCAGCGCCCTGGGGGAAAACACCTTCCCCGGCTACAGCGTGATCGTGGGCCTGCTGCTGTACCCGCTGTATACCGGTGCCTTGATTCTGTTTCTGGATGCCCGAACCCGGGGCGAATCACCACGTACCCGCGACCTGCTGGCCATGGCCCTGACCCTGTGGCCACGCTTTGCCCTGCTGACGGCGGTCAGCACGCTGTTGATCCTGCTGGGGCTGTCGCTGTATTTCCTGCCGGGGCTGTTCCTGATGGTGGTGCTGGCCTTCGCCGAGTACCTGCTGGTGCTCAGGGGCATGGCGCCGCTGGCGGCCATCAGTGAAAGCCTGCGCCTGAGCCGCGGGCATTTCTTGCGCATTCTGCTGTGCATCCTCGCGGTGATGGCCCCGTTGTGGCTGCTCAAGGGCGCCAGCGACGCGGCTTATCCCCAGCCGCTCAACCCGATCCTGTCGCTGGCCATCGACAGCGCCTACAGCTTCTTGCAACTGTTCACCAGCGTGGTGCTGTACCGCCTGTTCATGCTGGTCAGCGAGCAGGCGGACAAGCGCTGATGCCACCTGCGGCCGCTCTGCCCCTTGGGTGACGGCCGCGCTCTCGGTTATGCTCCGGCGCAATCCTGCAACGCCATAAGCCGAGCCGATGATCCGTCTACTTCGCGTCACCCTGTTGAGCCTGCTGCTGATCGGCACCCTGCTGATCGGCCTGATCTACAGCCTGACCTGGCGCCCGGAGACCCGGGAAACCCTGGCGGTCAGCTGCAGCGCCGAGGCCGCGCCGCTGGTACCGGGCCAGGCGCTGAAGGTGATGACCTGGAACCTGCAGTACCTGGCGGGCAAGCGCTACGTATTCTGGAACGACCAGGCGCGAGGCGAGGATGAGCAGCCCACCGTCGCAGACATGGCCTTCAGCCTCGACGAAGTGGCCCGGGTGATCCGTGACGAAAAACCCGACCTGGTGCTGCTGCAGGAAGTCGACAACGGCGCCAAGGCCAGCGCCTACCAGGACCAGCTCAAGCTCCTGCAGGAACGCCTCACCGATCTGTATCCCTGCAGTACCCAGGCCTATGACTGGAAGGCTGACTTCATCCCTTCCCTGCATATCTTCGGCAGTGTCGGCCGGCAACTGGCGACCCTCAGCCGCTACCGCATCGAACACGCCGAACGCCTGCAATTGCCGGTGGCTCCCCACAACATCCTCCAGCGCCAGTTCCAGCCCAGGGATGCCCTGCTGCTGAGCTACCTGCCCCTGAGCGACGGCGGCCAACTGGTGGCCCTGAACACTCACCTGGAGCGTGCGCGCAGGGCCGATGAGACCCAGCAGAAGCAGGTCACGGCCATCTCCAAGGTGCTCGACAAGCTGGAGGGCCGCGGCACGCCCTGGCTGATCGGCGGCGACTTCAACCTGCTGCCCCTGGGCCAGTACCAGCGCCTGAGCGAAGGGCAACGCGCGCCCTACAGCGCCGACAGCCCCCTGCACCTGCTGTGGGACAAGTACCCGATGATCCCCAGCAACACCCAGGCCAGCGGCGTCGACCGGGCCCGCTGGCTGACCCATTACCCCAATGACCCGAGCCTGGATGGCCCGGACCGTACCGTCGACTACCTGTTCTACAGCCCGCGCCTCAAGCGGGTCGAGTCCCGGGTGCGCCAGGACGATACCCTGCGCATCTCCGATCACCTGCCGGTACTCGCCCGCTTCCTGCTCCCGGCCCAGTAACCCCACTCGCCAGGCGCAGGGTGAAGAACGCTACTTGCGCGGTTTGGCCCGGGCTGTCGCTTCGGCGATCAGCGGGTCGTCCGGCCAGTAATGCTTGGGATAACGGCCCTTGAGATCCTTCTTGACCTCGGCGTAGGTACTGCGCCAGAAGTTCGCCAGGTCCTGGGTGACCTGCACCGGACGCCGCGCCGGGGACAGCAGATGCAACTTCACCACTTGCCGCCCGCCGGCGATGCGCGGGGTGTGCGCCAGGCCGAACAGCTCCTGAAGGCGTACCGCCAGAATCGGTGGCTGCTCGCTGTAGTCGAGGCGGATCGATGACCCCGAAGGCACCGTCAGATGATGCGGCGCCAGTTCGTCCAGGCGCTGCGGCAAGGGCCAGGGCAGCAGGTTGTGAACAATGCTGGCCAGCTCCAGGTTGGCGAAGTGGCTGAGTCGCGAGACCTTGCCCAGGTAAGGCTGCAACCACTGCTCCAGGCCCTTGAGCAGGGCCCCATCACTGACATCCGGCCATTGGCTTTCATCCTTTTCGCTCAATTCCAGCTGCCGCAGCAGGGCCACCCGGGCCTGCCATTGGCGCAACTCCGGGGTCCAGGGCAGCAGTTCCAGGCCCTTGCGCCGCACCAGATTGACCAGGGCCTGGCTACGAGCGGACTCATCCAGGCCATTGAGCGGCTCACGGCTGAGCACCAGCTCACCGACCTTGCGCTGACGCTCGGCCCGCAGCACGCCCTCACGCTCGTCCCAATCCAGCTGGTCGACGCTGCGCACCTGCTCGGCCAGCACGCTGTCGAACAAATCCGGATCGAAGTCCGCCGCCAGGTAGATACGCTCTTCGCGCTGGCCCTGGCGACTGCCCAGATCGGCAATCACCAGCCAGGGCTGCTTCATCAGGTTGTCGGTTTCGCTGAACAGCGCCGCGCGCCCGTTGGCCAGACGGTATTCGGCACCGCCAGGACGTCGCTGCAGGGCCACCCGGTCGGGATAGGCCAACGCCAGCAAGGCGCCGAGCCAGCGCGGATGCTCAGGGTCGGCCACCGCCTGGTCGGCCGGCCCGCGCAGATAACCACGGTACTGCCGTGCCAGTTGCCGCGCACGCTGCACGCCGCCCTGGGCGCCACGGGCCGCACGCGCCTCGCCCGACAGCAGTACCAGGCGGCTGTGCAGGTCGGCACCGGCACCGCGCAGGATGTCGCGCTCGCCCAACAACGCAGCGACGTCACAGGCCATCTGCGCCAGCCCCAGGGACTGGCCACGCAGCAGCAGGTGGGCGATGCGCGGATGGGCCGGCAGCTCGGCCATCGCCTGGCCGTGGCGATTCAGGCTGCCGTCGTCGTTCAAGGCGCCGAGGCGACTCAACAGATCCTGAGCCTGGGCGTAGGCAGCGCTGGGGGGCACGTCCAGCCACACCAGTTGGTTCGGGGTCACGCCCCAGCGCGCCAATTGCAGGGCCAGGCCCGCCAGGTCCGCCTGAAGGATTTCCGCACTGGCGTAGGCCGCCAGTTGCTCCTGTTGATCCGCCGACCACAGGCGGTAGCACACACCGGGCTCCAGACGCCCGGCGCGACCGGCGCGCTGGGTGGCGCTGGCCCGAGAGATGCGCTGGGTATCGAGACGGGTCATGCCACTGCCGGGATCGAAGCGCGGCACCCGGGCCAAACCCGCATCGATCACGACACGCACGCCATCGATGGTCAGGCTGGTTTCGGCAATGTTGGTGGCCAGCACCACTTTGCGCTTGCCCGCCGGAGCCGGGTCGATGGCCGCGCGCTGGGCCGCCAGGTCCAGCTCGCCATGCAACGGGCACAGCAGGATCTCGCTGCGCTCCCCCAGGGAGTCGGCCAGTTGCTGATGCACCCGGCGAATCTCTGCCTGCCCGGGCAAGAACACCAGCAGGCTGCCGCTCTCATCATTGAGGGCTTCGAGCACCGTCTGCACCACCCTGGGCTCGATGAACTCGCCGGGCTGGAAGGGCCGCCCCCAGCGTTGAGTTACCGGGAACATGCGTCCCTCACTGCGCAGGATCGGCGCGTCATCGAGCAACGCGGACAAGCGCTCGCCCTCCAGGGTCGCCGACATCAGCAGGATCTTCAGCGGCTGCTCATCACGAAACAGTTCGCGACCATTCAGGCTCAGGGCCAGGGCCAGGTCGGCGTCCAGGCTGCGTTCGTGGAACTCGTCGAAGATCAGCAGGCCCACCCCTTCCAGGGCCGGGTCATCCTGCAGGCGCCGGGTGAGGATGCCTTCGGTCACCACCTCGATGCGGGTGCGCGGGCCAACCTTGCTGTCCAGGCGAATGCGGTAACCCACGGTCTCGCCGACCTTCTCCCCCAACTCGCTGGCCAGGCGTTCGGCGGCGGCGCGGGCGGCCAGGCGCCGTGGTTCGAGCATGAGGATGGTCTGTCCGGCCAGCCAGTCCTGGTGCAGCAGCGCCAGGGGCACGCGGGTGGTCTTGCCGGCACCGGGCGGGGCTTCGAGCACCGCTTCATGGCGCGTCGCCAAGGCGTCGCGCAGTGCAGGCAAAACTTCATCAATTGGCAAAGAATTCATGCTGGCTCCAAAACAGAGGCGCGAGTATAACGGCGAACTGCCTGGGGTTAATCATGGTCTGAAGGCTGATCGACAAGACTCATGCCCCCCGCTTCCTTACTCTGTGCCTTCGTGCTTGCTAGGAGATATCCATGCGTATTCCCCACCGTGTCATTGGCGGCATCCTGGTGACCACCCTGTTGACCCAGCTCACCGCCTGCGGCTCGATCTTCTTCCCTGACCGACGCGGCCAGATCGATGGCAAGATCGATCCACTGGTAGCGGTCCTGGATGCCGTGGGCCTGCTGTTCTATGTGATTCCGGGGCTGATCGCCTTTGGCGTCGACTTCGCTACCGGGGCAATCTACCTGGAGCCGGGCAAGACCGCGCAGATCGCACCGGAAAAACTCCAGCAGGCCATCGGCGCCGACGGCAAGGTCGACAACCGCAAGCTGCAGGCGATTCTCGAAAGCGAGCTGGGCGGCAGCTTTCCCCTTGACGACCCGCGCCTGATCCAGCACAAGGGCAGCGTGCAGCAATTGGCCCTGTATGGGCTGCAGCCCGCCGCCTGACCACTTCGTTCAAGGAACCTGCCACACATGATCGCTAGCTCGGAACACGCTCGGCTATTGCGCCTGGCCACACGTGCCTCGGTCACCGTGGCCGGGATCCTGATCGTGACCAAGGCCGTCGCCTGGTGGCTCAGTGGCTCGGTGAGCATGCTGGCGGGGCTCACCGACTCAGTGCTCGACGGCTTCACTTCCCTGCTCAATCTGCTGGCAGTGCACTACGCCCTGCGGCCGGCCGATGAGGATCACCGCTACGGCCACGGCAAGGCGGAATCCCTGGCGGGCATGGCCCAGGCGCTGTTCATCGCCGGCAGTGCGGTGTTGATCGCCTTTCAGGCGGCCGAGCGCCTGCACAGCCCCGAACCGGTGGGTGCGCCCTGGCTGAGCATCGGGGTGATCGTGCTGTCTCTGGTGCTGACCGTGGCGCTGCTGATCCTGCAGCATCGAGTGATCCGCGCCACCGGTTCCAACGCCGTACGGGCCGACTCGCTGCACTACCGCTCCGACTTGTTGCTCAACGGCAGCATCCTGCTGGCGCTGGTGCTGGCCGCCTTCGGCTGGCACCAGGTGGACGCCTGGTTCGGCCTGGGGATTGCCGTCTACATCCTCTGGAGTGCGGTGCAGATTGCCCGGGAGAGCTTCTCCGTGCTGATGGACGAGGAACTGCCTCCCGATGTCAGCCAGCACATGCTGGAACTGGCCTGCAGCGTTCCCGGCGTGCTCGGCGCCCATGACCTGCGCACGCGGATCTCCGGCAGCCGCTGGTTTGTCCAACTGCACCTGGAACTGCCTGGCGAGCTGACCCTGTCAGTGGCCCACGGCCTCAGCGACCAGGCCGCCGAGGCGATCCAGCAGGCCTACCCGCGAGCCGAGGTGCTGGTGCACGCCGACCCGCAGGAAGTGGTCAAGGCCGCCAGGAGTCAGTAGGTCACCTGATACCCGCGCGAACTCAGGCAGTTGCCTTGGGCCTGACGGTAAGCCTGGACCACCTCGGCAGCCGGCTGATAGGTCACGCTGGCGGGATCGAAGCCACTTTGCTGCACAGCCCAGCGATAACAGTCATAGCGGTCCTGGTCGACCTGCTGCGGGGGCTGGCCGTTGACCGGGTAAGCCAGGACATCATAGCCATTGCCGCTGGGTTGCGGGTTCGGGGGCGGTAGGTTCGCCGGGGGCTCGACCACCACGTACTGCTGGGTGTTGGCTTCATAGGTGTAGTAGGCCCCGGCTGCGAGGAAGAACAGCGCACTGCCTATCCACACTTCCCGTGCGTAATCGGGCAGGTAAGCCACGCGAATGCCATAAGGCGGACGCACCACCACATAGCGCGGACCTTGTGGGCGATACCAGTAGCCCCCCGAGAAGAAGTAATCCTGGCCACGGTATGGCACCCGATAATTGCGCTCGGGGAAACGGTCGATCACATAGCCCGGACGGTACTGCGGCCCCGGCCCCCAGCCATTGCCATGACCGTCGGGACGACCCGGCCAGCGATAGTCATTGGGGTGGCCATTGTCGGGACGCGAGCCGGGCCCGCCGGCTTGCCAATGCTGGTTGTAGTCGTTGCGCCGCGGAATGTCCTTGTAGTAGCCACGCTGAGGCTCCTGGGTCTGGCGCACGGTGTCGGGGCGGCTCTGGATCGGCAAGTTGGGCGTCGCTTGCGGCTGCGGTGCTGGTGCCGGTCGCCCCTGCTGGTTGGGATCATGCTGGGGCCGGTTCTGCCACTGCCCTCCCGGGTTCTGCTCATTGTGTTCGAACTGCCGGCTGTTCTCGCCACGAATGATTTCATTCTGTGGACGCTGCTGCGGCGCCGGTTGCGGACGCTCGGGAGCGTTGGCCGGATGGCCTTGATTATTGCCTCCCCGGCCTTCAGGGGCATGCTCACGCTGCCCGCCGGACGGACCACCCTGCTGGGGAGGACGTCGCTCGTCCCGCTCATCGGCAAGGACCTGCGCGCTGACGCTCACGCACAACAAACCAACACCTGCCAAACGCCAGATGCGCGACTTCATGCTATTCCTCACTGCGGATGGGAGCCTGTACATAAGACTGAAAAAGCCTGGGGCGGTTCTGCTAGAGATTATCAGTCACGAGACTTATTTCGCAGGCAATAAAAAAGGGCGGCCCGTCGGCCACCCCTTGAGATTTTGTCCGTGCTCGACGCTTTTGACGCCGGCTCACCTCACGCCGTCTTGTGGACAGTGTGTAGCCCGGGGGCCGGCCCAACCCTGTGGGATTGGCGGCCGCGGCAGGCCTGATTCGGCGGGCCGCAGTGGACTCTATGTCCGGGCAGTGATTCTGGTGATAAGCATAGGCCTGGGCCGGCGACAGAGGATTGCTAAGATTGCTTTTCAAATCACCTATTGCGCAATTTTTAACTCAAGATAGATAATTCAACGCAATACTTATGATAAAGGCCTGATTGATGAGCAAACTTGACCGCTATGACCTGAGCATATTGGCGGAATTGCAGCGCGACGCCCGCATCTCCAACCAGGAACTGGCCGAGCGCATCGGCCTCTCGCCCTCCCCCTGCTCGCGCCGGGTCAAGCAACTGGAGGACGACGGCTATATCTCCCGCCAGGTTGCCCTGCTGGACCGCAAGATGCTCGGCCTCAGCCTGACCGCCTACGTGCTGATCGGCATGGACCGACACACTCCGGAGCGTTTCGAGAACTTCGAAGCAGCAATCCGCAGCCTGCCCCAGGTTCTGGAATGCAGCCTGGTGACCGGGATGGACGCCGACTATCAGCTCAAGGTCGTGGTACCGGACATGGATCACTACCAGAAGCTCCTGCTGGGCCACCTGACCCGCATCGACGGGGTGACCAGCGTGCGCTCGAGCTTCGTGCTCAATCAGGTGCTCAACAGCACTGAATTGCCGCTGACTCATCTGCGTAGCTGATCTTCAACCCGGCGCGCCCTCGGCGGCCTGTTGCTCATCAGGGCGCTTTCGTTGGCAGGTGGCGCCCGGCCGTTGCTGCACACAAGCGCTTGCACAAACGAGACAGCCCTTGGGCTGTGGCGACGTAACGCATGCAGATCAATGCCCGGCATTCGTCCCTTGGCGTATACTCGCCCGGCATTTTTTTGCCCTGCCTGCAGTGGAGATGATCGATGGATCCAGCAGTATTCGAAGAGTGGATGATGACCGGCCTGGTCAGCATTCTGATCCTGTTCATGGGGTTCATCGTCTGGGACCTGGCCAAGAAGTCCAAGGCCGGGCGCTTCGGCTCGTTCATCCTGTTCTTCGTGCTGGGCCTGGGCGTGGCCGCGTTCATCATCAAGAGCGTGGTGATCGGCTTGATCGAATCCGGCGCTCTATAGCCGCGCCGGAACCTCCTTCCACTGACCCTGATCCAGGCCTTCCAGGGTCCAGTCGCCGATCCTGACCCGCACCAGGCGCAAGGTCGGCAGGCCCACCGCCGCTGTCATGCGGCGTACCTGACGGTTGCGCCCTTCGCGAATCACCAACTCCAGCCAGCCAGTGGGCACGCTCTTGCGAAAGCGTACCGGCGGGTTGCGTGGCCACAGCTGCGGCTCTTCCAGCAAGCGCGCCTCGGCCGGCAGGGTCATGCCATCGTTGAGCTCCACGCCGTCACGCAGGCGCTGCAACTGCTGCGCATCGGGCTCACCTTCTACCTGCACCCAATAGGTCTTGGCCAGCTTGTGCTTGGGATCGGCGATCCGCGCCTGCAACTGCCCGTCATTGGTCAACAGCAGCAGGCCTTCGCTGTCGCGATCCAGGCGTCCGGCCGGGTACACACCGGGAACCGCAATGAAGTCCTTGAGCGTCGCCCGGCCCTCACCGTCGCTGAACTGGGTCAGCACATCGAAGGGCTTGTTGAACAGGATCAGCTTCGGCTCGGCCGGAGCCGCCTTGGCCACGCGCTTGGCCGGGGAAGAGGAAAACGGTTTCGCGCCAGGACGACGGGAAGCGGGACGGGACGGACGGGACATGGCGAGAGGAACATTCAGCGATCAGGACCGACAATGCTAGTGGCCTGATCGCCAAATGACCATGGTTCAAACACTCAACGGAACGGTGGCTCGTCGAAACTGCGCAACTTGCGCGAGTGCAGGGAGTTGAGTTCGCTGCGCATCAGGTCCACGGCCTCGATGCCGATCTTCAGGTGCTGGCTGACCGCCCGCTCGTAGAAAGCGTTGGCCGCCCCCGGCAACTTGATCTCACTGTGCAGGGGTTTGTCCGACACACACAGCAAGGTGCCGTAGGGCACCCGCAGACGATAGCCCTGGGCGGCGATGGTGCCGCTTTCCATGTCCACCGCCACGGCCCGGGACAGATTGATCAACGGACGCTCCTCGGCCCAGCGCAATTCCCAGTTACGGTCGTCGTAGGTCAGGACCGTGCCGGTGCGCAGGCGCTTCTTCAGTTGCTCGCCCTTCTCTCCGGTGACGTTGGCCGCGGCCTGTTGCAACGCCAGCTGGACTTCGGCCAGGGCCGGAATCGGGATGTTCGGCGGCACCACCCGATCGAGAATGCCGTCACGGCGCATATAGGCGTGAGCCAACACGTAGTCGCCGATGGTCTGGGACTGCCGCAGGCCGCCACAGTGGCCGATCATCAGCCAGCAATGAGGGCGCAGTACCGCCAGGTGGTCGGTGATGTTCTTGGCGTTGGACGGGCCGACACCGATGTTCACCAGAGTCACGCCGTGACCGTCGCTGGCCTGCAGGTGATAGGCCGGCATCTGGTAGCGGTGCCAGACCACCCCGGCAGCAATCGCCGAGGCCTCGCCGTGATCCATGCTTTTCTCGATGATCACGTTGCCCGGCAGGACCATGCGCACAAAACGCGGATCACTGCGCAGCTGCTCCAGGCCATGGACGATGAACTGGTCGACGTAACGATGGTAGTTGGTCAGCAGGATCCATGGCTGCACATGCCGCCAGTCGCTGCCGGTGTAGTGCACCAGGCGACGCAGGGAAAAGTCCACGCGTGCGGCATCGAACAGCGCCAGCGGCAGCGGATGGGTGTTCTCCCAATCGTAGAGGCCATCGGCGATGCCATCGGTAGCCGCCGACAGGTCGGTGCTCGGAAAGACCCGAGCCAGGGCCGCGGCGGTCACTCCGGAGCCAGCCAGCTCATCACCCTGCTCCACCACATAGGGATAAGGAATGTTCTGTTCGCTGACGCCCACTTCCACCGTGACGGTGAAGTCGTGCATCAGCGGCACCAACTGCTCGAGCAGGTAGTTACGGAAGGCGGCGGGATGAGTGACGGTGACACTGTAGGTGCCCGGCAGCTGGACCTTGGCATAGGCCCGGGTAGTCTGTGGGACTTCACCCTGGCAGCGGTAGGTCAGACGCAACTCGGGGTAGCGAAACAGCGCCCGCTGTTCGGCATCCGGCTCGGCCCGATCCTTGAGGTAGCGCTTGAGTGCCTGGCTCAGCGCCGTGGTGGCCCGCTCATGCAAAGCGGCAAGCCGATCCACGGCTTGCTCGGCGGTTTGAACGACAATAAAAGCTTCGGTCACGATAAGCATCCTGTGTTCTGATCTTGCAGGCGTTCATCTTGCCTGCAACGCCGTCCCACGGAAACCACGGAATCACTGCCGGAGCCGGCTTGCCAAAAATGGCCCCCAGAAAGGCCTCGCCAAGGCAGACGCGGCTTTCATTGGAAAGCCGCTGCCACCGGGTCAGAAGCCTTGAGGGGTGGAACGGGCGACGATGGCGGCCACATCCAACCCTCGTGGCAAGGTGCCGTAGACCCGGCCACTCTGGCCACCCAGGCGACTGGCAATAAAGGCATCGCTGACCGTCGCATTGCCAGCCTCCAGCAGCAGCTTGGCCTGCAAGCCCAGGGCAATGTCCTCGGTCAGTTGCCGGGCCCGGTACTGGATCTCGTCGGTGTCCTTGAAACCCGCCTTCAGGCCGGCGATGTGCGCCGCCAGGTGAGTGTCGCCATGGCCATCGCCCAGCTCGGCAAACAGGGCATCCAGCACCCCGGGTTCTTTCGACAGGGCCCGCAGCACGTCCAGGCACTGCACGTTGCCCGAACCTTCCCAGGTGGAGTTCACCGGTGCTTCGCGGTACAGCCGCGGCAGGATGCTGTCCTCGACATACCCGGCGCCGCCCATGCACTCGGCGGCTTCGTTGATCATGGCCGGGGCACGCTTGCAGATCCAATACTTGCCCACCGCCGTCACCAGCCGCGAGAACTTCATTTCCTGGGCGTCATCCTGGTGATCCAGGGCCCTGCCCATGCGCATGCTCAGGGCCAGGGCCGCTTCGCTTTCCAGGGCCAGGTCGGCCAGCACGTTCTGCATCAGCGGCTGTTCGCTGAGCACCCGCCCGCCCACGCTACGATGGGCACAATGATGGCTGGCCTGGGTCAGCGCCTGGCGCATCAGTGAGCTGGAGCCGACCATGCAATCGAAACGGGTCATGGCCACCATCTCGATGATGGTCGGTACGCCACGCCCTTCCTCGCCGATCATCCAGGCCAGGGCACCGCGAAACTCCACCTCGCTGGAGGCGTTGGAGCAGTTGCCGAGCTTGTTCTTCAACCGTTGAATGTAGAACTGATTGCGACTGTCATCGGGGCGATGGCGAGGCAGGAGGAAACAGGTCAGGCCTTTTTCGGTCTGGGCCAGGGTCAGGAACGCATCGCACATCGGCGCCGAGCAGAACCACTTGTGCCCCACCAGTTCATAGGCCTGCCCCGGCCCCGAGGCGCCCACCGGATAGGCCCGGGTGGTGTTGGCACGGACGTCGGTGCCGCCCTGCTTCTCGGTCATGGCCATGCCGATGGTCAGCCCGGCCTTGTGCTGCATGCCGACATTGCGCGGGTCGTACTGGGTGGCAAGGATCTTCGGCAGCCATTGCTCGGCGATATCCGGCTGCAGCTTCAGCGCCGGTACACAGGCAAAGGTCATGGTCAGCGGGCAGCCGCTGCCGGCCTCGGCCTGGCTGTGCAGATAGGTCATGGCGGCCCGGGCGACATGGGCACCCGCCTGCGGATCGGTCCAGGGCAACGAGGTCAGGCCGCCTTCGATCGCGGCCTGCATCAGCTGGTGGTAGGCCGGATGGAACTCCACCAGGTCGATCCGGTGACCGAAACGGTCATGGCTGGCGAACACCGGCTTGTTCTGATTGGCCAAGAAACCCGCTTCCATCAACGGACCGCCGGCCAGGGCGCCATAGGCATCGACCCGCGACTCGGCCCAGCCGCCATCGAAGCGCTGCATCCATTGCTGCAGCGGCAAGTCGATCCGATAGAGGTTGGCGCCGTCCAGGGCGGGCGGTTGATTGGTGACTTCGTGGGTTTCAGCGAACTGGTGGAGGTTCATCGCGGGGCTCCTTCAGGGTGTGCCAAGACCCCAGTTAAGCACCCGCTCCGGCGCGAACAAAGTGGCATATCCGCCTAAATGTCGGCGCTTTCACCCTGCTCCGCGTGCAGCACGCATTTCGCCAACAGCGCTTGCAATGCCTCGAATTTCACCGGTTTGCCGAGGTATTCCCCATTTGCCACGCCCCCCTCAGTACCGGGAATGCAGGCCTGCAGGATGGGCAGGTGACGATAGCCGGGCAATGCCTGGGCCTGCAGACGGAAGGCCCCCAGTTGCGCGCTGGAGAACTGGCCATCGATCAACACGGCACTGATGGACTCACGCCCCAGCAGTTGCAGCGCATCCGTGGGATTGTCTGCGGTGCGCACCCGGTAGCCGAGCTTGAGCAGCATGCCCCGCACTACCAATTGATCGACATCGTTGTCATCCACCAACAGCACCGTGCAATCGGGTGGCAAGCGTCGGTGGACGGCCACTGGTGAGCGCTGGAGCGGTTCCTGGGCGTCGAACTCCACCTGCAGGCGGAAACAGCTGCCCCGGCCGGGGCTGGATTCGTGGGTCAAATGCCCGCCCAGCAGTTCCACCAGCTGCCGACAGATGGCCAGACCGATGCCCAGGCCGCCGTACTCCCGGGTCATCGAACCGTCGAGCTGGAAGAAGCGCTGGTACAGGGTCGCCTCATCCAGATTGACGAAGCCGATGCCGCTGTCGATCACTTCGAAAGTCAGGCTCACCCGTTCCGCCGTGATGCCCCGGGTGACCACCCGCAACACCACGCCACCGGACAGGGTGAACTTGACGGCGTTGTCCAGCAGGCACTCCAGGCAATGGCTGAGCTTGCAGCGATCACCTTGCAAACGATCGGGCAGCTCGGGCCCCAGGTCGATCTGAAAGGACAGGGACTTGGCGGCGGCGCTGGCGCCGAACTGAGTCTGCAACACCGTCAGCAGCGAACGCAGACTGAATGGCTGGCGCTGGGCGCTGAGCTTGCCGGCCTGCAGTTCGGTAAGAGTCAGAATGCCATTGACCATGCGCATCATGTCCCGCGCGGAACCAGCGGCGGTCTGCTGGTACTGCTCCAGCTCCGGGTCCAGCTCCAGGGTCTGCATCAGCTCCAGGGAGCCGATGACGCCGTTCATCGGCGTACGCAGCTCATGGGTCAGGGTCGCCAGGAACTCATCCTTGAGGCGGTTGCTGTGGGCCAGTTGCTGGTTCAGCAGTTCGAGCTTCTGCCCGGCCTCCTGCAGGGTCTGGGCCTGCTGTTCGCGCATGGCGTTGATCCGGTCGGCCAAGGCCAGGGACAACAGCGCCACCTCGATCGCCGAGCCGATCTGGCTGGCGTACATGGTCAGGAACACATTCGGCAGGTAACCCAGAACCATCAGGGTATTGATCACCCCTCCGAACAGAAAGGCCGACCAGGCGATGATGAAGTAGCGCGCCACCCGCAGCCCGCGGCACCAGGCCACGATCCCGGCCACATAGATCACCACCGTGAACAGCAGCGCCAGGGTGGTGGCCAGGCGCAAGGCCAGGGCATAGCTGGTCATCAGCGACAGGGCCATGACCACGGCACCGAACACCATCAGCGCCAGCAGTACGCGGTCGACCCAGGGACTGTGACGGGAAGTCTGCAGGAAGCTGCGGGCGAACTGACTGCCAAACAGACCCGCCGAGCCGATGAAGAACGGCGTCGCGGCGTTGGCCCACCAAGGGCTGTTGGGCCAGAAGTATTCCACTGCAGCGCCGTTGACCGACAGTTGATAGAGGCCGAACGAGGCGATGTAGACGATGTAGTAGAGGTAGCTGGTGTCGCGCACGCTGAGGTAGATGAACAGGTTGTACACCAGCATGCCCAGCAGCACACCGTAGATCAGCCCCAGGATATAGAGCCGCACCGGCTGGGCTTCCAGGTAGGCGGTACTGGACCAGAGGCTCACCGGTGCCTGGATCGAGCCTTCGCTGGCCAGGCGCAGAAACACGGTCTTGTGTTCATGGGGGGAAAAATTCAGGTTGAACAGGTAGTTGTTCTGGCGGATCTGCCGGCTGTCGAAGGGCAAGGCATCGCCGGTACGTCCTGCCAGCCGATAGCCGCCGGCCTCATCGGGGACGTAGAGTTCAAGGTGATCCAGGGGCGGGTAGGCCAGTTCCAGCAACCAGCTGCGTTGCGCGGCCGGATTGGCGGGGCGGTAGTCGAGGTCGATCTTCAACCAGAATGCCGAACGTGAATAACCGGCGTTGAGCGTGTCTTTATCGTGAGGCTTGAACTGTTCAGCCAAAGGCCCCGAGCTGACATCGGCGATCGTCGCTTTACCACCCGTGTCTTCGAGCACTTGCATCACTCGGCCCAAGGGCAGGCGTTGAGTGAACTCGTCGAACTCAGCGGCGCCAACCAGCATCGGCAAGCTCAACAGCAACATCAGCAAATAGCGCATAAAGCCCCAGCGTGGCTTGTCCGGTGGTGTCAGGAAGTCCCCCATTTCCCTTGAGCAGACGTAGAACCGGCATGACCTGTTATTGATTTGAATCCACTCTAGCATAGCCGCTGATGGCCATTGAACACCATTGAAAATTTTAGTCTAAAGGCTCTAGAACGGGCCTCTCAGCGCAATCCAGCGGGCTAGAGCTGTTGCACCGATGAAGAGACTCGGCGATGGCAAAGCAGCAGGTCCTGTTCCACGCCAGGCACCGCGAAAAAAATCGTTTGGTGGTAAGCTCGCCGCCCATGAATATCTACAGCTCTCGCCCCGTTGTCCTCTGTCTCTCCGGCCACGACCCCAGTGGTGGCGCCGGCTTGCAGGCAGATATCGAAGCCCTGCTGGCCCAGGGTTGTCATGCAGCTCCGGCTGTCACCGCGCTGACCGTGCAAGACACGGTCAACGTCAGCGATTTCCGTGTCCTGGATCGCGAGTGGGTATTGGCCCAGGCCAATGTCGTGCTCAACGACTCCAGGGTCGCCGCGGTCAAGCTGGGCATGCTCGGTTCCCTGGCAATGGTCGACACCGTCGTCGAACTGCTGCAGGCCCATCCGCACCTGCCGATGATCTGCGACCCAGTGCTGCGCGCCGGCGGCGGCGGCCGCCTGGGCAAGGACGAAGTGGGCTATGCCATGCGCGAGCGCCTGCTGCCCCTGGCCACCATCGCCACCCCCAACCTTCCTGAAGCCCGAATCCTTGCCGAACTGCCTGAAGGCAGTGCCGACCAGTGCGCTGAAAAACTCCTGCCCTTCGTCAAGCACCTGCTGATTACCGGCGGCCATGGCGATGAACATGAAGTGCACAACCGTCTTTACAGCCGTGACGGCCTGCGCGAAACCTATACCTGCCAGCGCCTGCCGGGCAGCTACCATGGTTCCGGCTGCACCCTGGCCAGTGCCCTGGCCGGGCGCCTGGCGCAAGGTGAACAGCTGGCCAGCGCGGTGAAGTCCGCCCTCGACTACACCTGGCGCACCCTGCGCGATGCCGAGCAACTGGGCCGCGGCCAGTTTGTCCCGCGCCGCTTGCCATTGGATTTCTGCTCGTAATGTCATGAGGCCCGCTCAATGAAACTACGTGGTCTGTACGCCATCACCGACAGCCAGCTGTTGGCCGGCAAGTTCCTGAAGTACGTGGAGGCAGCGCTGGATGGCGGTGTCACCCTGTTGCAGTACCGCGACAAAAGCGACGACCAGGCTCGCCGCCTGCGGGAAGCCGAAACCCTGCTCACCTTGTGCGAGCGCTACAAGACTCACTTGATCATCAACGATGACGCCGAGCTGGCGGCGCGCATTGGTGCCGGCGTGCACCTGGGCCAGACCGACGGCCCGCTGACTCCGGCACGGGCCCTGCTGGGCCGCCAGGCGATCATCGGCGCCACCTGCCACGCCCAGTTGCCCCTGGCCGAGCAGGCCGCCAAGGAAGGCGCCAGTTATGTCGCCTTCGGTCGATTCTTCAACTCCAACACCAAGCCAGGGGCCCCGACGGCCAGCCTGGAACTGCTGGACCAGGCCCGGGCCAGCCTGCACCTGCCGATCTGCGTGATCGGTGGCATCACCCTGGACAACGCCGCTCCGCTGGTCGAGCACGGCGCCGACCTGCTGGCCGTGGTCCATGGCCTGTTCGGTGCCGAGAGCGCCGCAGACGTGACTCGCCGCGCCCGCGCCTTCAATGCCTTGTTCGATCGTTGAATAGCCATCTGCTGACTTTTTGAGAGCCCAATCATGTCTCGTTCCGAAACCCTGTTTGCCAACGCCCAGAAACACATCCCCGGTGGCGTCAACTCTCCCGTGCGCGCCTTCAAGAGCGTGGGCGGCACCCCGCTGTTCTTCAAGCACGCCGAAGGTGCCTACGTCACCGACGAAGACGACAAGCGCTATGTCGACTATGTCGGCTCCTGGGGGCCGATGATCCTCGGCCACAGCCATCCGGACGTGCTCGACGCGGTGCGCAAGCAGCTGGAGCACGGCCTGTCCTATGGCGCCCCGACCGCCATGGAAACCGAAATGGCCGACCTGGTCTGCGCCATCGTGCCGTCCATGGAAATGGTGCGCATGGTCAGCTCCGGCACTGAAGCCACCATGAGCGCGATTCGCCTGGCCCGCGGCTTCACTGGTCGCGACAGCATCATCAAGTTCGAAGGCTGCTACCACGGCCACTCCGACAGCCTGCTGGTCAAGGCCGGCTCCGGCGCCTTGACCCAAGGCGTGCCAAGCTCCGCCGGGGTCCCGGCAGCCTTCGCCAAGCACACCCTGACCCTGCCGTTCAACGACATCGGCGCAGTGGAAAAAATGCTCGCCGATGTCGGCCAGGAAGTAGCCTGCATCATCGTCGAGCCGGTGGCCGGCAACATGAACTGCGTACCACCGGCACCGGGCTTCCTGCAGGGGCTGCGCAGTCTGTGCGACCAACACGGCGTGGTGCTGATCTTCGACGAAGTGATGACCGGTTTCCGCGTGGCCCTCGGCGGTGCCCAGGCCCATTACGGCGTGACCCCTGACCTGTCTACCTTCGGCAAGATCATTGGCGGCGGCATGCCTGTAGGCTGCTTCGGCGGCAAGCGCTCGATCATGCAACACATCGCGCCCCTGGGCCCGGTCTACCAGGCGGGCACCCTGTCCGGCAACCCGCTGGCCATGGCCGCAGGCCTGACCACCCTGCGCCTGATCAGCCGTCCGGGCTTCCACGCCGAACTGAGCGACTACACCAGCCGCCTGCTCGAAGGCCTGCAACAGCGCGCCGATGCCGCCGGCATTCCCTTCGTCACCACCCAGGCCGGGGGCATGTTCGGCCTGTACTTCAGCGGTGCCGACGACATCGTGACCTTCGAGGATGTGATGGCCAGCGATGCCAACCTGTTCAAACGCTTCTTCCACCTGATGCTGGAAGGCGGCGTGTACCTGGCACCGAGCGCCTTCGAAGCCGGCTTCACCTCGATCGCCCACGGCGAAGCCGAGCTGCAATTGACCCTGGATGCGGCAGAGCGCGCATTTGCTGCCTTGAAGTAAGTGCTGTACGACTGGCGTGGTGATGCGCTACGCCAGTCACGTGCTTTACTCGAACTTTTCTCCTGCCGAATCAGCAAAAACGCCCGAAACCACCGGATATCGCGGCCACGCAGCAGAAAAACGAGTAAAGACTTTGTAAGGTTGGCCCTGCTTATTTCATAATGCGCGCTTATTGGACCCCTCGCCGGGTCCGCGCGCCCCTCAGAGGTAAGTCGATTCCCATGAACCGCACCGGCCGCGCCCTGACATTGGGCTGCCTGTTGCTCCTTCAGCCCCTGCTCGCGCACGCACAAGAAGCAGGCGGCAACTCGTTGTTGATCCCAGCGATGGGTCGCTGCACCCTCGATCCCCAGGCACAGGAACAGGCCGAGGCGCTTGCCGCCTGCCAGAAGGCCGCTGATGAAGGGGATGCCCAGGCGCAATACGAGCTGGGTGAGTTCTACTATGAAGGCAAAGGCGCGCCGCAAGACCTCAATCAAGCCCTGAGCTATTTCGAGAAAGCCTCTCTGCAAGGCCATGCCCAGGCGCAATTCAAGCTGGGCACCATGTTCTTCCATGGCGAAGGCGTACCCGCCAACAACGTCCAGGCCTACATCGTGCTGAAGATGGCCGCGGTCAATGGCGCCGAAGACGCCCTGGACACCGCCGACGAAGTCGCCGAGCACATGCAGCGCGATGAGCTGGAAGTCGCGACCCAGGTCCTGGGGCAGATTTTCCGCAAGTACCTGATGGAACTGCAGAGCGCCGATGGGCGTTCGCCCTTTTCTCCCCTGCCGTAAACCTCTGCGTCCCTGCTGACCGACGAGCCGCAGCCAGGCTTATTTTTCAGGCATTGGCATCGGGAATGGCATGACGTTGCTCATGCCCCGGGCTTCACTGATCTTCGGCGTACCCAGGCGCTCCACTTCATCGATGCGCACAATCGAATGCATCGGCACAAAGCTGCGCACCACACCTTCGAACTGGGCCTTGAGCTTTTCCTCGCTCGGATCGACGACCACCTGCGTGCGCTCGCCAAAGACGAACTCTTCCACTTCCAGGAAACCCCACAGATCGCTCTGATAGATCTGCTTGGCGTACATTTCGAACACCTGGCCCTGGTTGAGGAAAATCACCTTGTAGATTGGAGCTTCACGTTTGGTCATGGTGGGCGGGTAACACATCGGGGGACAAAAATAGGGCGCGAACTATAGCATAGCTACCCGATGCTCAGTGCTAGGAACCTGTGGGCATGGCCCCTATAATGCGCGGTTCTTTGAATCACGTGATGACCCCGTCCATGGCCAAGAAGTTATACATCGAAACCCACGGTTGCCAGATGAACGAGTACGACAGCTCGCGCATGGTCGATCTGCTGGGTGAACATCAGGCCCTGGAAGTCACCGCCCGCGCCGAAGACGCCGACGTCATCCTGCTCAACACCTGCTCCATCCGCGAGCGGGCCCAGGACCGGGTCTACTCCCAGCTCGGACGCTGGCGCGAGCTGAAGCTGGCCAACCCGGAGATGGTGATTGCCGTCGGTGGTTGCGTGGCCAGCCAGGAAGGCGCGGCCATCCGTGACCGAGCCCCCTATGTGGACGTGGTCTTCGGCCCACAGACCCTGCACCGCCTGCCGGAAATGATCGACACCGCCCGCATCACCAAACTGCCGCAGGTGGATGTCTCGTTCCCGGAGATCGAGAAGTTCGACCACCTGCCCGAACCGCGGATCGACGGCCCCAGTGCCTATGTCTCGGTCATGGAGGGCTGCAGCAAGTACTGCACGTTCTGCGTCGTGCCCTATACCCGTGGCGAAGAGGTCAGCCGGCCCTTCGACGACGTGATCGCCGAAATCATTCACCTGGCGGAAAACGGTGTCCGTGAAGTGACCCTGCTGGGCCAGAACGTCAATGGCTACCGCGGCCAGACCCACGACGGGCGCATGGCCGACCTGGCCGAACTGATTCGCGTGGTCGCAGCGGTCGACGGCATCGAACGGATTCGCTACACCACCTCGCACCCCCTGGAGTTTTCCGACAGCCTGATCCAGGCCCATGCCGAAGTGCCGGAGCTGGTAAAACACCTGCACCTCCCAGTGCAATCGGGCTCCGACCGCATCCTCGCGGCGATGAAGCGCAACCACACCGCCCTGGAGTACAAGTCGAAGCTGCGCAAGCTGCGAGCCGCAGTGCCCGGCATCTGCATCAGCTCGGACTTCATCGTCGGCTTCCCCGGCGAAACGGAAAAAGACTTCCAGCAAACCATGAAGCTGATCGAGGACGTCGGTTTCGACTTCTCCTACTCCTTCGTCTATAGCCAGCGCCCGGGCACCCCAGCCGCCGACCTGGCTGACGAGACGCCGGAAGCGCTGAAGAAGGAGCGCCTGAATGCCCTGCAACATCGCCTGAACCAGCAGGGGTTTGAAATCAGCCGACAAATGGTCGGCTCTACCCAGCGCATTCTGGTCACCGACTATTCCAAGAAAGACCCTGGAGAACTGCAGGGGCGGACCGAGAACAACCGGATCGTCAACTTCCGCTGCGACAATCCCACGCTGATTGGCCAGTTCGCCGACGTGCACATCGACTCGGCGCAACCCCACTCGCTGCGCGGCTCGCTGCTCGCCTAGGAACCGCTCGCCACCGAACCAGGCGGGCCGGGGCCTGGCGGACCAGTGACAGTGCCCAGCGGGCCGCCATCAGTGGCACGCCGGGGCGAGGGCAATAGCCCCCAGAGTCATTGCGCCGCATAAGAGCTTTCGCACCCAGGCTGCTGGCGTTATCCTTGAATTCATCTTAATTGCCGTTGGGCGGCTAAAAAACGACCTTGAACGCACCCATAGAACCTCATCGCTTCATCCTCGAACCCTTCGAGGCTCGCCGCTTCGCCAATCTGTGCGGGCAATTCGACGAGCATCTGCGCTTGATCGAACAGCGCCTGACGATCGAGATCCGCAACCGCGGCAATCAGTTCGAACTGATCGGCGAACCCAAGCACACCACCTCCGCGGAAAATCTTCTGCGCCGTCTCTACCGGGAGACCAAGGGCACCGAGCTGTCGCCGGACCTGGTGCACCTGTTCCTGCAGGAATCCGCCGTGGAAGAACTGGATAACCCACCCGTCGCCGACGCCGCCGTGGCCCTGCGCACCAAGAAAGGCATGATTCGCCCTCGCGGGTTGAACCAGCAGCGCTACGTCAAGGAAATCCTTGGCAACGACATCAACTTCGGCATTGGCCCGGCCGGTACCGGCAAGACCTATCTGGCCGTGGCTTGCGCCGTGGATGCCCTGGAACGCGAGCAGGTGCGTCGCATCCTGCTGGTGCGCCCAGCCGTTGAAGCCGGTGAAAAGCTCGGTTTCCTGCCCGGCGACCTGGCACAGAAAATCGACCCGTACCTGCGCCCGCTGTATGACGCGCTGTATGAAATGCTCGGTTTCGAGTACGTCGCCAAGCTGATCGAACGTCAAGTGATCGAGATTGCGCCGCTGGCCTACATGCGCGGCCGCACCCTGAACAACAGCTTCATCATCCTCGACGAAAGCCAGAACACCACCGTGGAACAGATGAAGATGTTCCTCACCCGGATCGGCTTCGGCTCCACGGCAGTGATCACCGGTGACATCACCCAGGTCGACCTGCCCAAGGGCACCAAGTCCGGCCTGGCCCAGGTGATCAACGTGCTCAAGGATGTCCCAGGCATCAGCTTCACTCACTTCATGCCCAAGGACGTGGTGCGCCACCCACTGGTGCAACGCATCGTCGAGGCCTACGAGCGTTTCGAGCTCGACGCCGCCCAGGCTCCTGCCGACAGAGGCAACCGTCACGATGCTTGAGCTTGATCTGCAGCGTGCCAGCCAACAGCCGGCCCCCAGTGATGAACAGTTTCGCCAATGGTGCGAGCTGGCCCTGCGCCAGCGCACGGCCGACTCGGAGCTGACCATCCGCCTGGTGGACGAAGCCGAAGGCCGTGAGTTGAATCACACTTGGCGTCATAAAGATTACGCCACCAATGTGCTGTCATTTCCCGCCGACGTACCGGATGAGCTGTTGGATATCCCCTTGCTGGGAGACCTGGTGATCTGCGTTGCGGTGGTCGAGCGCGAAGCCGCCGAACAAGGCAAGGAATTGCAGGCCCACTGGGCTCACCTGGTGATTCATGGCTGCTTGCATCTGCTGGGCTACGACCATATAGATGACGACGAAGCCGAAGAAATGGAAGCACTGGAACGAACGTTGCTTGCAGAGCTGGGTCATCCCGACCCCTATGCAGATGACGAAAACTGATCAACAACCCCCTGTAACAACCAAGGATTCAGAGCAATCGCTATGAGCGAAGATCGATCGAGCAACGGGCAAAAGTCATGGCTGGGCAAACTGACCCAGGCTTTTGCCCATGAGCCGAAAAACCGTCAGGAACTGCTGGAGTTGCTGCGCGAAGCCCATCAGAACAAATTGCTGGACAGCGAGGCGCTGGCCATCGTCGAGGGCGCCATCCAGGTGGCTGACCTGCAAGTCCGGGACATCATGGTCCCGCGCTCGCAGATGATCAGCATCAAGGCGACCCAGACGCCCCGGGAGTTCCTGCCCGCGGTCATCGACTCCGCGCATTCGCGCTACCCGGTGATCGGTGAAAGCCATGACGACGTGATGGGCGTCCTGCTGGCCAAGGACTTGCTGCCACTGATCCTCAAGGAAAACGGCGACAGCTTCAACATCAAGGACCTGCTGCGCCCGGCGACCTTCGTCCCCGAGTCCAAGCGCTTGAACGTGCTGCTGCGCGAGTTCCGCGCCAACCACAACCACATGGCCATCGTCATCGACGAATACGGCGGCGTGGCGGGCCTGGTGACCATCGAGGACGTGCTGGAGCAGATCGTCGGCGATATCGAAGACGAGCATGACGTCGAGGAAGACAGCTACATCAAGCCCCTGCCCAGCGGCGATTTCCTGATCAAGGCGCTGACGCCGATCGAGAACTTCAACGAGTTCTTCGACAGCGAGTTCTCCGATGACGAGTTCGACACCGTTGGCGGCCTGGTGATGAGCGCCTTCGGCCACTTGCCAAAACGCAATGAAATCACTGAAATCGGCGCGTATCGGTTCCGTGTGCTCAATGCCGACAGCCGACGGATCCATCTGCTGCGCCTGACTCCCATTTCCCGCTGAGGGAAAGGCTCATCAGCATTGCTGCGCACCGGACTATCGCCCTGGGATCTGCAACCCGATCCCGGGCGATAAACCTCGGAACGCGAGCGAATGGAACAGCACTGCATGATCCGAAGCTCCTCTGAACCCCGACCACCATTCTCCTCGTGCCTTGCTCGGCACGACACAGGAACGAGCTGATGAAACGCCTCTTGCAGCGCGCAACCCGTCCCGGCTGGCCCGGCAACCTGCTGGCCATGGCTGCTGGCGCCATCACCACCCTGGCCCTGGCCCCGTACAACATCTGGCCACTGGCGCTGCTGGCGGTGGGCATGTTCTATGCCGGGCTGCGCGAGCTGAGCCCACGCCAGGCCCTGGGGCGCGGCTGGTGCTTCGGCTTCGGCCTGTTCGGCGCCGGCACCAGCTGGATCTACGTCAGCATCCATACCTACGGCGGCGCGTCAGCCCTGCTCGCCGGCCTGCTGATGCTGGCCTTCATCGCCGCCATCGCCTGGTTCTTTGCCCTGCCGGCCTGGCTCTGGGCCCGCTGGCTGCGCCGCAACGAAGCCCCACTGGCCGACGCCCTGGCGTTTGCCGCCTTGTGGCTGGGCCAGGAAGCCTTTCGCGGCTGGTTCCTCACTGGTTTCCCCTGGCTCTACTCCGGCTACAGCCAGCTCGATGGCCCCCTGGCCGGGCTTGCGCCGCTGGGTGGCATCTGGCTGATCTCCTTCTCCCTGGCCCTGACCGCCGCGCTGCTCTACAACCTGCCACGACTGTTCAAGGCCGGACGTAAAGGCTTCATCGTGGCAGGCCTGGTACTGCTGGCTGCACCTTGGGCAACCGGCCTGGCACTCAAGGGCCACGCCTGGACCAGCCCTTCGGGCGAGCCGCTGTCGGTCGCGGCCATCCAGGGCAATATCGAACAAAGCATGAAATGGGACCCGGCAGAGCTCAACGCCCAGCTGGCGCTGTACCGGGACATGAGCTTCGGCAGCAAGCGAGTGGACCTGCTGGTCTGGCCAGAAACCGCCGTTCCGGTGCTCAAGGAGTCGGCCGAGGGCTACTTGACGATGATGGGCAGCTTCGCCGCCGACCGTCACTCCGCCTTGATCACCGGGGTACCGGTGCGCCAGCTGGTGCACCATGAAAAACGCTACTTCAACGGCATCACCGTGACCGGTGAAGGGGATGGCACCTACCTGAAGCAGAAGCTGGTGCCGTTCGGCGAATACGTGCCTCTGCAGGAACTGCTGCGCGGACTGATCGACTTCTTCAACCTGCCGATGTCGGACTTCGCCCGCGGCCCGGCCGACCAGCCGCTGCTGCAGGCCAAGGGGTATCAGATTGCGCCATTCATCTGCTACGAAGTGGTCTACCCCGAGTTCGCCGCCGGCCTCTCGGCCCGCAGCGACCTGCTGCTGACCATCAGCAACGACACCTGGTTCGGCACCTCCATCGGCCCCTTGCAGCACTTGCAGATGGCCCAGATGCGGGCCCTGGAGGCCGGCCGCTGGATGATCCGCGCCACCAACAACGGGGTCACCGGCCTGATTGACCCATTCGGCAAGATCACCGTGCAGATTCCCCAGTTCGAACGCGGCATCCTGTATGGCGAAGTAGTCCCCATGCACAACCTGACGCCTTACCTGCAGTGGCGCTCATGGCCACTGGTAGTGCTGTGCATTCTGCTGTTTGGCTGGGCCCTGCTGGCCAGCCGCATTGCCAAGACCGTCTGAGCATGCTGGTCGGTGGCCCGGTTCCTTGCGAGCCGGGCGCCGGCTCTCAGCGATAGAAAAGCCGATAACCCAACTGGCCTACCGCTTCATTGAGTAACTGGCCGCTCTGCCAGATCGACTTGAACTCCGGCATCCAGCCCCCCAGCGGGCGGGCGTTATCCACCCCCAGGAAGCCTACTGGCGCCGGCACCACCACAAACCCCGCCTGCTCGAAGCTCCACGCCGCGCGAGGCATGTGCCAGGCCTGGGTCACCACCACCACGCGCTTGACCCCCTGAGGCTGCAACACCTGCGCACTGAACTGAGCGTTTTCCCAGGTGGTGCGGCTGCGGCCTTCCTGCCAGCGCACATTCACCCCAAAGTCGCCGAGCATTGATTCAGCCATCAGCGCCGCCTCGGTGGGCGGCGTGCCGTAATGCAAACCGCCACTGGTCAATATTGGCAGCCCGGAAGCCTTGGCCAATCGTGCCGCGTAGCGCTCGCGCTCCAGGCCCACCCCGGTAGGCTGGTCAGAACCCCAGGCCGGATCTCCCCGCTCACGGCCCGAGCCCAGGACCACGATTGCATCCGCCTGCTCGGCGAGGCTCGCCCATTGGCTCTGTGGCAGAGGCGGCAACTGTTCAAGCCCCCTGGCGCCCCACTCCACCATGACTGGCAGGCTCATCAGCCAAAAGCCGCCCAGTCCGAGGATAAAGCAGCAACGGGCCAGTCTGGGCCGTGAGCGCCGCAGGCACCAGGCAAGCAGAAGCAGCAGCAAGAGAATGCCGGGGGGGAGCAGTAACTGTTTGATGAAATAGCGAAAAGGCATCGAGCATCTCCAGAAGATGCCCGAAGCCTAAAGGGGATATCCATCCTGCAACAACCGATGCGAAGCAATTTTGCATTCGAGGCCCTCGGAAGCGGCCTCCATCGACTCAATGAAGAGTCCCTGGATCTACTTGAACTGCCGGGAGCGGACCTTCACCGACTCCTTGACGGGCGCCTGATCCTTCAACCAAATGATCTTGGCAGAACGAGGCGCCTCCTGATTTTGCAGACTGCCCAGTACGTTGATCTGCATTTCCCGCTGGCTGCGCGCCAGGTAAGCCCTGATCAACTCGAACTCGGCATGACTCAAACCCCGTAGCTCCAACTCGACAGGCCGCTCATTGCGCAGTCGATTCGCAGTATTTACCGCATCCAGGGCTAGAGCCAGTCGATTCAGCAGCCTTTCATACACCTCCGGCTCTGTTACTTTTCGCTGCGATTCAAGCATCCGTTCACCTCATCGAAGATAAGACTCACTCCCCTTTTTCAGCTTAGCCGGGCCGCTGGAAGCAACGCGCCGCCGCGACCAACGGCCCGCTCGAGCAATCAGGGTTTCCCTCGGTAGAGCGCGGTCATGTATGCTACGGCGCTTCCTGTAACTCCACTTCCAGCTCCATCGGGCACTGCAATCGGCGTATTTGGCGCCATCACCACCCGACGTTGCGTTGAAGAGGATTAGGCCACCCCTAGTCAATACAAAAGTAGCCATGCACGAACACTATCAGCCCCGTGAAATCGAAGCCGCCGCCCAGTCGTTCTGGGATGAGCAAAAGTCCTTTGAAGTCAGTGAACAGCCAGGCAAGGAGACTTACTACTGCCTGTCGATGTTCCCTTACCCCAGCGGCAAGCTACACATGGGGCACGTGCGCAACTACACCATCGGCGACGTGATCTCCCGCTACCAGCGCATGCAGGGCAAGAACGTCCTGCAACCCATGGGTTGGGACGCCTTCGGCATGCCGGCGGAAAACGCCGCGATGAAGAACAACGTCGCCCCGGCCAAGTGGACCTACGAAAACATCGCCTACATGAAGACCCAGCTGCGCAGCCTGGGCCTGGCGGTGGACTGGTCCCGCGAAATCACCACCTGCAAGCCGGATTACTACCGCTGGGAACAATGGCTGTTCACTCGCCTGTTCGAGAAAGGCGTGATCTACCGCAAGAACGGTACCGTCAACTGGGACCCGGTCGACCAGACCGTACTGGCCAACGAACAGGTGATCGACGGGCGCGGCTGGCGCTCGGGCGCGCTGATCGAGAAGCGCGAAATCCCGATGTACTACTTCAAGATCACCGCCTATGCGGATGAGCTGCTGGAGAGCCTCGACGACTTGCCGGGCTGGCCCGAACAGGTCAAGACCATGCAGCGCAACTGGATCGGCAAGTCCCGCGGCATGGAAGTACAGTTCCCCTACGATCAGGCGTCCATCGGCGAAGCCGGCGCCCTGAAGGTCTTCACCACCCGTCCGGACACCCTGATGGGCGCGACCTATGTCGCCGTGGCGGCCGAACACCCTCTGGCCACCCTGGCGGCACAGAACGATCCTGAATTGCAGGCGTTCATTGCCGAATGCAAGGGCGGCAGCGTCGCCGAAGCCGACATGGCGACCCAGGAAAAGAAAGGCCTGCCCACCTCGCTGCTCGTCGAACACCCGCTGACTGGCGAGAAACTCCCGGTCTGGGTAGCCAACTACGTGCTGATGCATTACGGCGATGGCGCAGTAATGGCCGTACCGGCCCACGACGAGCGGGATTTCGAATTCGCCACCAAGTACAGCCTGCCGATCAAGGCCGTGGTGCGCACCAGTGCCGGCGATGAAACTCCGGCACCATGGCAAGACGCCTATGGCGAGCACGGTGAGCTGATCAACTCCGGCACCTTCAACGGCCTGGACTTCCCGGGCGCGTTTGACGCCATCGAAGTCGCTCTGCTGGAAAAAAACCTCGGCCAGTCCCGCACTCAGTTCCGTCTGCGCGACTGGGGCATCAGCCGCCAGCGCTACTGGGGCTGCCCGATCCCGATCATTCACTGCGACAGCTGTGGCGACGTACCAGTCCCCGAGGACCAGTTGCCGGTGATCCTGCCGGAAGACGTAGTACCCGACGGCGCCGGTTCGCCCCTGGCCCGCATGCCCGAGTTCTACGAGTGCAGCTGCCCGAAATGCGGCAAGCCGGCCAAGCGCGAAACCGACACCATGGACACCTTCGTCGAGTCCTCGTGGTACTACGCCCGCTACGCGTCACCACACTATGAAGGTGGCCTGGTAGATCCGGCGGCGGCCGAGCACTGGCTGCCGGTGGACCAATACATCGGCGGCATCGAGCACGCGATCTTGCACCTGCTCTACGCGCGCTTCTTCCACAAGCTGATGCGCGATGAAGGACTGGTCAACTCCAACGAACCGTTCAAGAACCTGCTGACCCAGGGCATGGTGGTGGCCGATACCTACCATCGCACCCTCGAGAACGGCGGCAGGGACTACTTCAACCCGGACGACGTGGATGTCGAACTCGACGCCAAAGCCAAGGTCATCGGCGCCAAGCTCAAGGCCGACGGCCTGCCGGTGGAAATCGGTGGCACGCAGAAGATGTCGAAGTCGCTGAACAACGGCGTCGACCCGCAATCGATGATCGAACAGTACGGCGCCGATACCTGCCGCCTGTTCATGATGTTCGCCTCGCCGCCCGACATGAGCCTGGAATGGTCCGACTCCGGTGTCGAGGGCGCACACCGCTTCCTCAAGCGCGTCTGGCGCCTGGCCCAGGCCCATGTCGGTCAAGGGCTGCCGCAAGCCCTGGATGTGCCGTCGCTGAACGATGAGCAGAAAGCCATCCGTCGTTCCATCCACCTGGCCATCAAGCAGGCCAGCCAGGATGTCGGCCAGCACCACAAGTTCAACACCGCCATTGCCCAGGTGATGACCCTGATGAACGTCCTGGAAAAAGCCCCGCAAGGCAGCGAACAGGACCGTGCATTGCTGCAGGAAGGCTTGCAGGCCGTAGCCCTGTTGCTGGCCCCGATCACACCGCACATCAGCCATGAGCTGTGGACCCAACTGGGTCAGCAAGGTGCCATTATCGATGCTGGCTGGCCCGTGGTGGACGCAAGCGCCCTGGTCCAGGACAGCCTGCAACTGGTGATTCAGGTCAACGGCAAGCTGCGTGGCCAGATCGAGATGCCGGCCAGTGCCAGCCGTGAAGAAGTCGAGGCCGCGGCCCGCAGTAACGAAAACGTGCTGCGCTTCACCGAAGGCCTGACCATTCGCAAGGTCATCGTGGTACCGGGCAAACTGGTCAATATCGTCGCCAGCTAATTGGATCAGGCGCCCGATCCGGGATCGGGCGCCGAACAAAACCTCCAGGGCCACAAGGTTGGCCCATATGGTTTCAAGGGGAGCAACACATGATCAAACGTAACCTGCTGGTGATGGGCCTGGCCTTGCTGCTGAGCGCCTGTGGCTTCCAGTTGCGCGGCACGGGAACCCAGGAGCTGACCATCAAGGAGCTCGACCTGAGTGCCCGGGACGCCTATGGCACCACGGTGAAGCTGCTGCAACAGCAACTGGAAAGCAGTGGCGTGCGCATCCATGCGGGCGCGCCCTACAAGCTGGTATTGCTCAGCGAGCAGGCCAGCCAGCGCACGCTCAGCTATACCGGTGGCGGCAGCTCGGCCGAGTACGAGATCAGCACCACGCTGAACTACGAGATCCTGACTCATGACAACCTGCACCTTCTGGGCGACAAGCTGGAAGTGCAGAAGGTCTTCCTGCACGACGGCAACAACATCACCGGCTCCGACCAGGAGTCCGCCGAAACCCACAAGGAAATGCGTCGCGACCTGGTCCAGCGCATGCTGATCCGCCTGCAACTGCTGACTCCGGAGCAACTTGCCCAGCTGCAAGCCACCGCAGAAGCCAAAGCCAAGGCAGACGCCGACGCCCTGGAAGCGGCACGCAAGGCTGAAGCGAACACCCCGCGTCAGTCGCCTCTGGAACTGCCGAACCAGTAAGCCTCGTGGGGCGCGCAAGCGCCCCGCTGGTCCTCGCCTATGAAACTTGCCCCCGCCCAACTCGGCAAACACCTGCAAGGCACCCTCGCCCCGGTCTATGTGATCAGCGGCGATGATCCTCTGCTCTGCCAGGAAGCCGCCGACGCCATTCGTACTGCTGTTCGCCAGCAGGGTTTTGACGAGCGCCAGGTATTCAGCGCCGATGCCAACTTCGATTGGGGCACCCTGCTGCAAGCCGGTGCCAGCATGTCGCTGTTCGCTGAAAAGCGTCTGCTGGAGCTGCGCCTGCCTTCGGGCAAGCCGGGGGACAAGGGCGCTGCGGCACTGATCGAGTATTGCTCGCGCCCGGCAGAAGACACGGTGCTGCTGATCAGCCTGCCCAAGCTCGATGGCAGTGCGCAGAAGACCAAGTGGGGCAAGGCACTGGTTGAAGGAGCCCAGACTCAGTTCGTGCAGATCTGGCCAGTGGATGCCAACCAGCTCCCGCAGTGGATTCGCCAACGCCTGTCCCAGGCGGGACTCTCCGCCAGCCAGGATGCGGTGGAACTGATCGCCGCCCGGGTAGAAGGCAACCTGCTGGCTGCAGCCCAGGAAATCGAAAAGCTCAAGCTGATGGCTGAAGGCGGACAGATCACTGTCGAAACCGTACAGGCCGCCGTGGCCGACAGTGCTCGCTTCGACGTGTTCGGGCTGGTGGACGCCATTCTCAATGGTGAGGCCGCCCATGCCTTGCGCATGCTTGAAGGCCTGAGGGGGGAAGGCGTTGAGCCTCCGGTCATTCTCTGGGCCTTGTCCCGGGAATTGCGACTACTGGCCAACCTGGCCCTGCAGTTCAGCCAGGGCACGCCTCTGGACAAAGTGTTCAGCCAGGCTCGCCCTCCTGTCTGGGACAAGCGCAAACCCCTGATGAGCAAAGCGCTGCAACGCTATTCCGCACAGCGCTGGGCGCAATTGCTGCTCGACGCCCAGCGCATCGATGCGCAAATCAAGGGACAGGCCAGCGGCTCCCCATGGAGCAGCCTGAGCCGCCTGTCACTGCTGATGGCCGGCCAACGCCTGGCCCTGCCGGCCGAATAACCCTCGGCAAGATCCTCGCCGACACTCTTCGGACATGGGCAGGACTGGACAACAGCCCGACTCTGGCCGATGATCTGCGCCGCAGCACCCACTCTCCTCATGAAGCGAGCACACCCGATGAGCAAGCCATCCAAGCATGGCCCCAACAAGGCCAAATCCATCATTGCCCAGCCACTGTTCCGCAGCCGTCAGGAACGACCCGCCAAGGGCAAAGGCAGCTACCGCCGCGAAGCCTTCCAGTCTAAAAGCTGGGAGGCTTCTTACTTTCTGGCTGCCTGAAGCCCAGACCCCCACTGGCATGATAAGGTCTGCACCTGATTGTTATTCTCTCTGGACCCGTGCATGCCCTTTTGTCTTTCCCGTCGTTGGCACATGCGCCAACTGATCGCTGCCTCCAGCCTTGTTCTGCTAGTCGCCTGCGCGGAAAAACCCACCGCCGCCGACGCCCAGCCGCTGCCCACCCTCCAGGCAGCCCCCCTTGCCGCGCCGGCCACTGTCGCGCCCTTGACGGCCGACAACCTGGACATCCAGCCTGCCCAGACCTTCGACGAGTGGTTGAGTGCCTTCCGCAGTGAAGCCTTGAACGCCGGAATTCGCGCCGATGTATTCGACCGTGCCTTCGCTGGCGTGACCCCGGACATGGCCGTGATCAAGGCGGACCGCAGCCAACCCGAGTTCAGCCGCCCGGTGTGGGAATACCTCGACGGCGCACTGTCCCCGGTAAGGGTACGCAAAGGTCAGGCGCTGCTGGTCCAGTACGGCGATATCCTGCAACGAATCGAACAGCGCTATGGCGTGGATCGCCAGGCACTGGTGGCGGTCTGGGGCATGGAGAGCAATTTCGGCGATTTCCAGGGCAACAAGTCGGTCATCCGCTCCCTGGCGACCCTGGCCTACGAAGGGCGCCGCCCAGCCTTCGCCAACAGCCAACTGATCGCCGCGCTGCAAATCATTCAACAGGGTGATATCCAGCCAGAGAAGATGCTCGGTTCCTGGGCCGGAGCCATGGGCCAGACCCAGTTCATTCCCACCACCTACAACACCCACGCCGTGGACTTCGACGGCGACGGCCGCCGGGATATCTGGAACAGCCCCGGTGACGCCCTGGCGTCGACCGCACACTACCTGCAGAGCTCGGGCTGGCAAAAAGGCCAGCCATGGGGCTTCGAAGTGCAGCTCAACAGCGGTTTCGACTATTCCCTGGCTGATGCCTCCACCCGCAAGACAGTGGCTGAATGGATGCGCCTGGGAATGACCCCGGTCAATGGCAAGGCACTGCCTTATGGCTCGGACCAGTTGTCCGCGTCCCTGTTGCTGCCTGCCGGCTACCGGGGCCCGGCGTTCCTGATCCTGGACAACTTCCGCGCCGTGCTCAAGTACAACAACTCATCGTCCTACGCCCTGGCCGTGAACCTGCTGTCCGAGCGTTTCGTCGGTGCCGGCCTGATCAGCGGTAGCTGGCCCAAGGACGACCTGCCCCTGAGCCGTTCCGAACGCATCGAGCTGCAGACCTTGCTCAGCGCCAGGCAGTACGACGCCGGCAACCCCGACGGGATTATCGGTGCCAATACCCGCAAGGCCATTCGCAGCGCCCAGCAAGCGCTGGGCTGGCCCGCAGACGGCTATCCAACCCACAAGCTGCTGGACAGCCTGCGCAATCGCTGAAGGGCCGGCCGGTGCAGCCCTTCTGCACTGGCCCAGCCTTACTTGAACACTACATCCTGGGCCAGGGTCAGCTCCCTGGCACCCGCATCCAACCTGACCAAAGCCCCTATGGGCAAGGTCAGATTGGGGTCGCAATGACCACTGCGCCATCCGGCCAGCACCGGAATCTTCAGCGGCTCGAAGGTCTGCCTGAGCAGGCCGCACAGCGCAGTGAAATCCACACCTGCCACATCCCCTACCAACACGCCACGCAGCTTGTCGAGCTTGCCTGCCAGGCGCAGGTGATTGAGCAGGCGGTCGATCCGATACAGCGGCTCGTTGATGTCCTCGAGAAACAGGATGCTGCCATCGGAATTGATTTCAAACGCAGTGCCCAGGGTACTGGCAATCATCGACAGGTTGCCCCCCAGCAGCGGCCCCTGTGCGATACCCGGCTCCACCGTGGTCAAGGGAAAAGCCACAGGATGGGGCAGCAGGCTGCCGGCCCTGACCTGGCCCCTGAGCAGATTGAAAAACGACGCCTCGGTCGGCGGCTGCTTCTGCCCCAGCAGGTCGGCATTGAGCATCGGCCCGTGAAAGCTGACAAATCCCGCATAACGGTTGATCGCCAGGTGCAGGGCGGTGATATCGCTATAGCCGACAAAGGGCTTGGGATTGCGCCTGATCAGGTCGAAATCGATCTTGTCCAGCAAGCGCGGGCTGCCATAGCCTCCACGCAGGCACACAATGGCGTCGATTTCGCTGTCGGCAAAAGCCCCGTGCAAGTCATTCAGACGGACCTCGTCACTGCCAGCGAGATAGCCTTCCTGCTGCCCGACACCGGGGAAGATACGCAACTCGTAACCCCGTGAACGCATCCATTGGAAGGCTTTTTCGGTATCCAGCGCTGCCGGACCGGCGGGCGCAATAAGGCCGATAACGCCTTCACCAGCCAACGCCGGTACTGGCAGATGAGCATGAAGGGCAGCAGTCGGTTGGATGGGCATGCAAGTTCTCCCTGTGTGGATTCACCCAAGCACAGTAGCCATGAATGCCGCGAAACAGAAGAGCTGAAACAGCCGGGAAGGCAAGAAAGCAGCGCAAGCCGCAGAGGTGCTCGGATGAGCCGGGAAACTGCCCGCAAGACTCAGGCCTTGCGGGCAGGAAAATCAGGAAACCAGGCCTTCGCGGGCCAGTTTCGCTTGCTCGTCGGCGTGGTAGGAAGAACGTACCAACGGGCCGGAAGCAACGTTCTTGAAGCCCATCCGGTAACCCTCTTCGGCGAACCAGGCAAAGGTGTCCGGGTGCACGAAGCGCTGTACCGGCAAGTGATTGCGGGACGGCTGCAGGTACTGGCCAAGGGTCAGCATGTCGATATCGTGCTCGCGCATGCGCTTCATGACCTCGATGACCTCATCGTCGGTCTCGCCCAGGCCCAGCATCAGGCCGGACTTGGTCGGTACATGAGGCACCAGCTGCTTGAATTTCTGCAGCAAGGTCAGCGACCACTGGTAGTCCGAACCCGGGCGTGCAGCCTTGTACAGGCGCGGCACGGTTTCCAGGTTGTGGTTGAAAACATCCGGCGGGGTAGCCGCGGTGATTTCCAGAGCTACATCCATGCGACCGCGGTAGTCGGGCACCAGGGTTTCCAACTGCACGTTCGGCGACAGCTTGCGGATCTCGCGGATGCAATCGGCAAAGTGCTGGGCACCACCATCGCGCAGGTCATCGCGGTCCACCGAGGTGATCACCACGTACTTCAGGCGCAGGTCGGCGATGGCCACTGCCAGGTTCATCGGCTCATCGACATCCAGAGGCTTCGGACGACCGTGGCCCACGTCACAGAACGGGCAGCGACGGGTGCAGATGTCGCCCATGATCATGAAGGTCGCAGTACCGCCGGAGAAGCACTCCCCCAGGTTCGGGCAGGACGCCTCTTCGCAGACGCTGTGCAGCTTGTGCTTGCGCAGCAGTTGCTTGATCCGATCGACTTCCGGAGACACCGGGATGCGCACGCGAATCCAGTCGGGCTTCTTGGGCAGTTCGGTGGTCGGAATGATCTTAACCGGAATGCGCGCGACCTTTTCCGCACCGCGCAATTTGACGCCGGCTTCAACTTTCGGACGGGCCGCTCGCTCGGAAATATCCAGCGTCGGGATCAGGGTTTGAACAGCGTCTTGCGCAGTAGTCATATCAGTCGATTCCGCCCGTTAGGGTCGTCTGCTCAGCATAGTCGAGGTGTTTGACGAGCTGCGCACGCAGCCGGGCACTTACCTCGGCAAAATCAATCGGCCCTGCATGGTCGCTCAGCTGGGTCATGGCCAACCCGGCATAACCACAGGGGTTAATCCGTCGAAACGGCTGCAAATCCATGTCCACGTTCAAAGCCAGCCCGTGAAAGGAGCATCCGCGACGGATACGCAGGCCCAGCGAGGCGATCTTCGCCCCATTGACGTAGACCCCCGGCGCATCGGGCTTGGCCGCCGCAGGCACGCCATAGCTGGCCAGCAGCTCGATCAGGCACAGCTCCATCCGGCTCACCAGGTCGCGCACGCCAAAACCCAGGCGACGCACATCCAGCAACAGATAGGCCACCAACTGGCCCGGACCGTGATAAGTCACCTGGCCGCCGCGATCCACTTGCACTACCGGGATCTCTCCCGGTAGCAGCAGGTGTTCGGCCTTGCCTGCCTGGCCCTGGGTAAAGACCGGCGGATGCTGTACCAGCCAGATTTCGTCCGCGGCATCGGTACCGCGTTCATTGGTGTAGCGCTGCATGGCCTGCCAGACCGGCTCGTAAGCCATCTGGCCAAGCTCACGAAAGCCCAGCGTCTGTGGCATCACAGCACCATGTGGACGACACCGGTAGCACGCAGGGCACTATTGATATCACGCAGTTGGTCTTCACCGGTGGCGGTGATGTGCAGTTGTACCGTGGTGTACTTGCCGTTGCTGCTCTGACGCTCGGCCAGGGACTTGATGTCCAGGGTGGCGTACTTGGCAAGGATCTCGATCACGGTGTCCTTGAAGCCGACAACCGTGTCACCGATCACCTTGATCGGATAGTCGTCGACGGGAAATTCAATCTTGTGCGACTTAACGTCAGTGTCTGTCATGGCAGTAACGGCCTCGTAAGCCGTGGCGACGAACACGACCCCCGCTCTACTTCAGAGCGAGGGCCATGCGGGTCGACAATATCAGTTGAACAAGCCGTAGAAGAATAGACGGATGCTATCCCACATGCGGCGGAAGATACCACCTTCGTCGACCGCTTCCAGAGCAATCAAGTCGGCGCTGTGCACCACCTTGTCGTCCAGCTTCACTTCGACCTTACCAATCACGTCGCCCTTGGCGATCGGCGCGACCAGTTGCGGGTTCATGGTCATGCTCGCAGCCAGTTTCTTGAGCTGGCCTTTAGGCATGGTCATGGTCAGATCTTCAGCCAGGCCGGCCTTGACCTGATGGGTAGTGCCCTTCCAGACCGGAGCCTGGGCCAGCTCGGTGCCCTTCTGGTAGAAGGTCTGGGTTTCGAAGAAACGGAAACCGTAGGTCAGCAGCTTCTGGGTCTCGGCAGCACGAGCTTGTTCGCTGTTGGTGCCGAACACCACGGCGATCAGGCGCATGCCGTCACGTACCGCCGAAGACACCATGCAGTAGCCGGCTTCGTCGGTGTGGCCGGTCTTCAGGCCATCAACGGTCTTGTCGCGCCACAGCAGCAGGTTGCGGTTGGGTTGCTTGATGCCGTTCCAGAAGAACTCTTTCTGCGAGTAGATCGCGTAGTGGGCCGGATCTTCATGAATGATCGCGCGAGCCAGTACCGCCATGTCGTGGGCCGACGAGTAGTGCTCGGGGTTCGGCAGGCCGGTAGGGTTCATGAAGTGGCTGTTGCTCATGCCCAGGTCGGTTGCCGTCTTGTTCATCATGTCGGCGAAGGCGTCTTCGCTGCCGGCGATGTGCTCGGAAACCGCGACGCTGGCGTCGTTGCCCGACTGGATGATGATGCCGTGCAGCAGGTCGCTGACGGTGACTTGCGAGCCGACCTTGATGAACATCCGCGAACCGCCGGTACGCCAGGCGTTCTCGCTGACGGTCACCGGATCGTTCTCGCCGATCTGGCCGCGACGGATTTCCAGGGTCGCGATGTAGGCGGTCATCAGCTTGGTCAGGCTGGCCGGCGGCAGACGCTGGTCACCATTGTTCTCCACCAGCACGTTACCGCTGCTGGCATCCATGAGCACATAGGATTTGGCAGCCAGTTGCGGTGGCGACGGCATCGCTTCGACCGCCCAGGCGGCGGGCGTGATGATCAGCGGGACAAGCAGGCACAGGCGTTTGGCAAAGGTGGTGATGTTCATCCGTCTCTCGAAGTTGCTAATGGAAACTTGCCCTAGGGGCAAAACTATTTCAGACAGCCTTCTGAAGGGCTATCGCGTGTGCAGTTGCTCACTCACTGGCCCTTGCCGGGCTTTTGTTGTTCGACGAGCCAACAACCCGGGTCCGCCCCCCAATACCGCAAGCGGACCTTCAATCTTCAGTACTGCTACTCGGCAGTGACCACGCTCGGCTGGCCCAGGTTGGCCAGGCGCACGCTGTTCTGTGCTTGCTGGGCCTCACTCGGCGTACCGAATGGCCCCAGGCGCACTCGGTGCAGCGTCTGCTGGTTACGCACGATCGAGCTGATGAACACCGGGGCGCTCACCATTCCGCTCAGTTTCGACCTCAACAGCTCGGCAGCGTCCGGGTTGGCGAAGGCGCCCACCTGCAGATACTGGCCAGAAGCTGCTGCGGTGTTTTTCACTTGTACGGGAACCACAGCTGCCGCGTGCTGCTGGGGCGGCGGAGTCCATTGCTCGACCGTGCCGGCCGAAGCCGTGATCACCGGAGCGTTGTTCTGCGCCACTTGCGGCTCATTGAGCATCAACGGCGCCGGACGCCCGCGCTGGGCCCACCACTGCTGCGGATCGATGCCCTCGACCTTGACCCGCGCAGTGCCGGTTTCGGCGTAACCGAGCTTCTTCGCTGCTGCGTAGGACAAGTCGATGATCCGGTCGGAATAGAACGGACCGCGGTCGTTGACCCGCAGGACCACACTGCGGTTGTTGTCCAGGTTGGTTACCCGTACATAACTGGGCAGCGGCAGGGTCTTGTGCGCGGCACTCATGCCGTAAAGGTCGTAGACCTCGCCGTTGGCCGTGTTCTGGCCATGGAACTTGGTGCCATACCAGGATGCCGTGCCGGACGCGACGTAGTTCTTGGATTCCTGGATAGGGAAGTAAGTCTTGCCCAGAACCGTGTAGGGATTGGCCTTGTAGGGGCCGGTGTGCAGGGTCGGAGTGGCGTCGGGAATCCGCGACACGTCGACATCCCACCAGGGCGCGCCATCCTTGTGGGCACGGTTGACATCCAGGCCCGGCATCGAACGCACCGCGCTGGAAGACTTCTGCTGCGGCGAGCGGCTCGTCGAGCAACTGACCACCAGCAGGGACAACGCGGCAAAAGCCACCAGCTTCAGGGGTTTTGGAATTGGCATTGCCAGCATTACTTGACGCCCCGTGCTTGGACCAGCTGTTCAGACAACTGATGTACGGCCATGGCGTACATCACGCTGCGGTTATAGCGAGTGATCGCGTAAAAATTCTTCAGGCCCATCCAGTATTCCGGGCCATTGTCACCTTCCAGACGGAAAGCGGTGACCGGCATATCATCGCGCAGCGCATCATGACTCGACCACCCCAGGGCCCGCAACTCCCCGACGGTCTTGGTCGGCTCGATACCCGTGGTCAGGCCCTCATCCACACGATCGCCGCGCACATCGGCGCGGCTGACCACCGGCTGGCCGGCCACCCAACCGTGACGCTTGAAGTAACTGGCCACGCTACCGATGGCATCGTCCGGATTGGTCCAGATATTGATGTGCCCGTCACCGTCAAAATCCACCGCGTAGGCGCGAAAACTGCTCGGCATGAACTGTGGCAGCCCCATGGCGCCCGCGTAGGAGCCCTTGAGGCTCAAGGGGTCGAGCTGCTCTTCACGGGCCAGCAGCAGGAACTCGCGCAACTCCTTGCGGAAGAACTCGGCACGTGGCGGATAATCGAAACCCAGGGTCGATAACGCGTCGATCACCCGGTAATTACCGGTATTGCGGCCAAAAAAGGTTTCAACCCCGATGATCGAAACGATGACCTGGGCCGGCACCCCGTATTCCTGTTCGGCACGGGCCAGCACGGCTTCGTGCTGACGCCAGAAATCCACACCGCGGGCGATGCGCGCGTCGGTGAGGAACATCGGGCGGTATTCCTTCCACTGCTTGACCCGCTCGGCAGGCCGCGAAATGGCGTCAAGAATCGACTGCTTGCGCTCGGCCTCGCGGAACACGCCCATCAGCTGTTCCCCGGCGAAACCATAGTCCCGAGTCATTTCACCGACGAATTCGGCCACCTGCGGCGAACCTTCGTAATCACCGGCGAACGCGGATTGCGCTGCACCAAGGATGCTTACCAGACCGACCCACGGCGCATGCCGAGCGGCCCAGCCACGCATTACTTGCATTGAGTTCTTCACCTTAATCAAACCTGCGCGATCCACTTGCGATGGGTATGGATCGACATCAAAACCCCAAACGCTGACAGTAGCGTCACCAGCGAAGTTCCTCCGTAGCTAATGAACGGCAACGGAACCCCCACCACCGGCAACAAGCCACTGACCATACCGATGTTGACGAAAACGTAAACAAAAAACGTCATGGTCAGGCTGCCCGCGAGCAACTTGCCGAACAGCGTTTGCGCCTGGGCAGTGATGACCAGGCCGCGCCCGATCAGCAGCAGGTAGATCAGCAGCAGGGCGCAAATACCCACCAGGCCGAACTCCTCGCCCATGACCGCGATAATAAAGTCGGTGTGGCTTTCCGGCAAAAAGTCCAGGTGCGACTGGGTGCCGAGCAGCCAGCCCTTGCCAAACACGCCGCCGGAACCAATGGCAGCCTTGGACTGGATGATGTTCCAGCCGGTGCCCAAGGGATCGCTTTCCGGGTCGAGGAAGGTCAGGATCCGCTGCTTCTGGTAGTCGTGCATGATGAAGAACCACATGGCGATGGCCACCGGCACCGCCGCCGCCAGCACGCTGAGGATCCAGCGCCAGCGCAGCCCGCCCATGAACAGCACGAAGGTGCCCCCGGCCAGGATCAGCAAGGCCGTACCCAGGTCTGGCTGGCGCACGATCAGGATGAAGGGAATGCCGATCAGCACCAGGCTGATCCCCACATGCTTGAGATGAGGCGGCAGGGTGCGCTTGGACAGGTACCAGGCGATGGTCGCCGGCATGATGATCTTCATGAACTCAGACGGCTGGAAGCGAATCACCCCCGGGATGTTGATCCAGCGGGTCGCACCCATGGCGTTGTGGCCCATGACGTCCACCACCACCAGCAGCACCACGCCGAACACATACCCCAAGGGGACCCAGCGGGCCATGAAGCGCGGCTCGAACTGGGCAATGACGATCATCGACACCAGGCCGATGCCAAACGAAGTGGCCTGCTTGGCCAGCAAGTCCCAGCTCTTGCCACTGGCGGAATACAGCACGAACAGACTGCCGGCAGCCAGGGTCAGCAGCAGGATCAGCAAGGGGCCGTCGATGTGCAGGCGCTGCAGCAGTGTGGCACGACGCCGCATCACGTCTTCACTGGAGAGGATGCGGTCAAAATTACTCTTCACGGGCCGTAGCCTCCGTGCTGACAGGACTGGTGAACTCGGGCTTGAGCTGGCCGTCCTGGCCGAGAAGCCAGGCATCCATCACCTGACGCACTACCGGGGCTGCAACACCGGAACCCGACTCACCGTTCTCGACCATCACCGAGACCACGATCTTGGGGTTTTCTGCCGGAGCGAAGCCGACGAACAGGGCGTGGTCGCGGTGCCGTTCCTGAACCTTGGAGCGGTCGTACTTCTCACCCTGCTTGATCGCCACCACCTGGGCGGTACCACTCTTGCCGGCAATCCGGTACGGCGAACCGGCCGCAGCCTTGCGGGCGGTACCCCGGGCACCATGCATCACCTGCTGCATGCCGTGGTTGACCTTCATCCAGTCCGAGGGGTCACGCAGGACAATATCCGGCATCGGGTTGTGATCCACGGGCTTCTCGCCCTCGATGCTCTTGGCCAGGTGCGGACGATTCCAGCGGCCCTTGTTGGCCACCAGTGCCGTGGCCTGGGCCAGCTGCAGCGGCGTCGACTGCATATAGCCCTGGCCGATTCCGAGAATCAGGGTTTCCCCCGGGAACCAGGCCTGACGCCGGGTGGCGCGCTTCCACTCGCGAGTCGGCATCAACCCCGGGGACTCCTCGAACATGTCCAGCGAGACCTTCTGGCCTATCCCGAACTTGTTCATATAGGCCGAAAGCCGATCGATGCCCAGCTTATGGGCAAGGTCGTAGAAATAGGTGTCGTTGGACCGCATGATCGCGGTGTCCAGGTCGACATAACCGTCACCGGTACGGTTCCAGTTGCGGTACTTGTGATCGTAATTGGGCAGCTGGTAGTAACCCGGGTCGTAGACTCGGGTCGAAGCCGTGACCACCCCGGCGTCCAGCCCGGCAATCGCCACCGCCGGCTTGATGGTGGAACCCGGCGGGTAAAGGCCACGCAATACCCGGTTGAACAGCGGCCGGTCGATGGAGTCGCGCAGTTCGGCATAGGCCTTGAAACTGATGCCCGTGACGAACGGGTTGGGATCGAAACTCGGCTGACTGACCATTGCCAGGACTTCGCCGGTGTTCGGGTCCAGCGCCACCACGGCACCCCGGCGCCCACCCAGGGCCAGCTCGGCAGCTTCCTGCAGTTTGATGTCCAGGCTCAGAACGATGTCCTTGCCGGGAATCGGATCGGTACGCTTGAGCACTCGCAGTACCCGCCCCCGGGCGTTGGTCTCAACCTCTTCGTAACCCACCTGGCCATGCAGCTCCGACTCGTAGAAACGCTCGATGCCGGTCTTGCCGATATGGTGAATACCCGCGTAGTTCACCGGGTCCAGGGACTTCTGCTCCTTTTCGTTGATCCGCCCCATGTACCCCACAGAGTGAGCAAAGTGCGCCCCCTGAGGGTAATGCCGGACCAACTGGGCAACCACCTCCACCCCAGGCAGGCGGAACTGGTTCACCGCGATGCGGGCGATCTGCTCTTCCGTCAGCTCGAACAGGATCGGCACCGGCTCAAATGGCCGCCGCCCCTGCTTCATGCGCTTTTCGAACAGCACCCGGTCTTCCGGGGTCAGCTCCAGCACCTCGACAATCACATCGAGCACCTGCTGCCAATCGCCGGAACGCTCTCGGGTCATGCTCAGGCTGAAGCTGGGACGGTTATCGGCCACCACCACACCATTGCGGTCAAAAATCAGCCCGCGAGTGGGAGGAATAGGCTGCACATGAACCCGGTTGTTCTCCGACAGGGTCGAGTGATAGTCGTACTGGATCACCTGCAGGTAATACAGCCGGGCAATCAGCACCCCGATCAGGCAAACCACCATAATGGCGCCGAACACGACCCGGCCACGCACCAGACGGGCGTCTTTTTCGTGGTCCTTGATACGGATCGGCTGGGACATTAGGGGCGCGGGCTACTTGTGGTAAGGGTGCCCGGACAGCACGGTCCAGGCACGATACAGTTGTTCACCGATGAGAATCCGCACCAGCGGGTGCGGCAAGGTCAGCGGCGACAGCGACCAGCGCTGATCCGCCCGTGCGCACACCTCAGGCGCCAGCCCCTCCGGGCCGCCGACCATGAAGTTCACGGTTCGCGAATCCAGGCGCCAGCGATCCAGCTCCACCGCCAGCTGCTCGGTGCTCCAGGGCTTGCCGTGCACCTCGAGGGTAACGATGCGCTCGTTCTGCCCGACCTTGGCCAGCATGGCTTCGCCTTCCTGGCGGATGAAGCGGGCCACGTCGGCGTTCTTGCCCCGGGTATTGAGCGGTATTTCCACCAGCTCCAGCGCCAGCTCGGATGGCAGGCGCTTGGCATATTCGTGCCAACCTTCTTCCACCCACTTGGGCATGCGTGAACCGACAGCGATCAGACGCAGGCGCACAACCGCCCCTTATTCCTGGTCTTTGTTGAGCTTGTTGAAGTGCTCGTGGCCGACTTCAGGGCTGTGGTGCTTGCCATCGGCGGCACGGCTCTGCTCGGCACCTTTCCACAGACGCTCGAGGTCGTAGAACTGACGGGCATTGGAAGTCATCATGTGCACGATGACGTCGTCCATATCCAGCAGGACCCAGTCGCTGTCGCCCTTGCCTTCTTCACCCAGCGGCTTGACGCCCTGGGCTTTGACCGACTCGCGCACCTTGTCCAGCATCGCGCCGATCTGGCGGTTGGAGGTACCGGTGGCGATGATCATGTAGTCGGTGATGCTCTGCTTGTCACGTACGTCGATCACCAGTACGTCCTGAGCCTTGACGTCTTCCAGGGCCGCTACGGCAACCTTGACCAGCTCTTCGCCCTTGAGGGGCTCACCACTGATGACTTTTTCCGGCAGCGGTGCACTTTTGAAGGTGCCTTTGCGCTTTACTTTGTTTACGTCGTTGTTCGTCATATAAAACTCGTTTTGCTCGTATGTTCGGGCGCTTCAATACACGACTGTTCGTGCCTTCAAGCGCGCCGCTTTAGTTCGACGCACGGTAAAGTCCGTGCGCATCGATGTAGGCCAGAACCGCGTCAGGCACCAGGAAACGTACCGACTTACCGCTGGCCAGCAGTTGACGGATCTGGGTGGCAGACACCGCGAGCGGCGTCTGCCAGACGAATGCAATGTGTCCCCCCGGCCCCTTGAGGGCCAATGGGTCGCTCACCGAACGCGCCGCCAGCAGGTTGCGCAGGGCATCCGGCGGCTCGCTGTCGGCATCCGGGCGTTGCAGCACCAGGATGTGGCAATGCTGGAGCAACTCCTCCCAGCGATGCCAGGTGGGCAGGCCGCAAAAAGCGTCCCAGCCCAGTAACAGAAACAATTGGTCATCTGCGGCCAGCTCGGCCCGCATCTGCTCCAGGGTGTCGATAGTGTAGGACGGCTTGTCCCGCTTCAGTTCACGATCGTCCACCACCAGAGGGGAGACGCCCGCCACTGCACACTCGACCATCGCCAGACGGTCGAGCGCCGACACCTGCGGTGTATCCCGATGAGGCGGCCTGGCACTGGGTGTCAGGAGCAGCTCATCGAGCTGCATGGATTCCGCCACCTCCAGCGCGCCACGCAAGTGGCCGATATGCACTGGATCGAAGGTGCCGCCCAGCAGACCGATACGTTTGCCCATCAAGTGCGCACGTGACCGTCGCCGAAGACCACATATTTCTCGCTGGTCAGCCCTTCCAGACCCACCGGGCCACGGGCGTGCAGCTTGTCGGTAGAGATGCCGATCTCCGCGCCCAGGCCGTATTCAAAGCCGTCGGCAAAGCGCGTCGAAGCATTGACCATCACCGAGCTGGAATCCACTTCGTTAAGGAAGCGCCGGGCGTCACTGAAGTTCTCGGTGACGATCGCATCGGTATGGTGCGAACCGTAGGTGTTGATGTGCTCGATGGCTTGCTCCAGGTTATCCAGCACCCGGATCGAAAGAATCGGCGCAGTGTACTCGGTACGCCAGTCTTCTTCAGTGGCTTGCAGCACATCGCCCCCCAGGATCGAACGGGTCTGGGCACAGCCCCGCAGTTCGACGCCCTTGTCGCGATAGATTGCGGCCAGCGGCGGCAATACCCGATCGGCAATGGCAGCGTGCACCAGCAGGGTTTCCATGGTGTTGCAGGGGGCGTAGCGATGGGTCTTGGCGTTGTCGGCGATACGGATCGCCTTGTCCAGGTCCGCCGCCACGTCGATGAACACATGGCAGACGCCGTCCAGGTGCTTGATCACCGGAACCTTGGCATCGCGGCTGACCCGCTCGATCAGGCTCTTGCCGCCACGCGGCACGATCACATCGACGAACTCGGGCATGGTGATCAGCGCCCCTACCGCGGCGCGGTCGGTGGTTTCCACCACCTGCACCACATGGGCCGGCAGATCGGCAGCCGCCAGGCCCTGCTGAATGCAGGTCGCAATGGCTCGATTGGAATTGATCGCCTCGGAACCGCCCCGCAGGATGGTGGCGTTGCCCGACTTCAGGCACAGGCTGGCGGCATCGATGGTCACGTTCGGCCGTGACTCGTAGATGATGCCGATCACCCCCAGGGGCACGCGCATCTTGCCCACCTGGATGCCCGAAGGCAGGTAGCGCATATCGCGGATCTCACCGATGGGGTCAGGCAGCTTGGCCACCTGACGCAGACCTTCGATCATTTCATCGATACGCACAGGCGTCAGCGCCAGGCGATCCAGCAGCGCTGGCTCCAGACCATTGGCCCGGCCATTGGCCAGATCCTGCTCGTTGGCTGCCGTCAGTTCCGGTCGCGCCGCGTCCAATGCATCGGCAGCCGCCAGCAGCGCACGGTTCTTCTGTGCGGTGGTAGCGCGGGCGATCACCCGGGAGGCCTGGCGGGCAGCGCGACCCAAACGGGTCATGTAGTCAAGAACGGACTCAGTCATGGTCTGGTGTGGTCTTGGCAAAGAGGAAAGCGGCTGATTATAGCTGTCGCGCCCGCCCACGGACAGCGGTCACGGGCGGATGGTCGAAATACTCGTGGTTCAGCCTGAATTAAGCCTGGAGTTGTTATGATTCCGTCACATTTTCCGCCATAACCCTGCGCCCCATGTCCATCCTGACCCCCGCGAAACTGCCCAAAGCCCTGCCCGACTGCTTTTTCGACCGTGATGCGCAGCTTCTGGCCCGCGAACTGCTGGGCAAAGTCATCCGCCATAAAGTCGGCGAGTTGTGGTTATCCGCGCGAATTATCGAAACCGAAGCCTATTACTGCGAGGAAAAAGGCAGCCACGCCTCCCTCGGCTACACAGAAAAGCGTAAGGCTTTGTTTCTGGATGGCGGGCACATCTATATGTACTACGCCCGAGGTGGTGACTCGCTGAACTTCAGCGCCCAGGGCCCCGGCAATGCGGTACTGATCAAGTCCGCCTACCCCTGGGTCGACGACGTCTGCGGGCCTGCCAGCCTGGCGCAAATGCTCTTGAACAATCCCGACAGCGCCGGCCGGCCACGATCTTCACAGAAGCTCTGTGCCGGCCAGACACTGCTGTGCAAGGCCCTGGGCCTGAAAGTCCCTGACTGGGATGCGAAACGCTTCGATCATGAAGTCCTCTTGGTCGAGGATGTAGGCGCCGCCGTACCGCACATTCTGCAGACCACTCGCCTGGGCATCCCCCACGGGCGCGACGAACACCTGATGTACCGCTTTGTCGATGCCGCCTATGCCCCCTACTGCACACGGAACCCCCTGCGCCGCGGCCAAGTCGAAGGCCGTGATTACCTCAGCCTCGACTGACGCCCCAGCACCCGCCAGACACTGACAATGGAGTTGAATCTATGGGCCCATGGCTCGACAGCGTAACCGCCTGGCTGACCACCCATCCAGAGTGGCTGGCCGCCGCCGTCTTCATCGTGGCCTGCATAGAATGCCTGGCAATCGCCGGCCTGATCGTCCCGGGTACCGTGCTGCTGTTCGCCATAGCCGTGCTGGCCGGCAACGGCGCGCTGTCTTTGGGGGAAACCCTGCTGCTGGGCCTGCTCGGCGGCTTGCTGGGGGACGTGGTGTCCTACGTGCTGGGACGACGCTTTCATCAGAGCATCCGCCGCCTGCCAGGCCTGCGCCAGCATCCAGAGTGGATCAGTGGCGCTGAGTCCTATTTCCAGCGCTATGGCATTGCCAGCCTGCTGGTAGGACGCTTCATTGGCCCGCTGCGGCCAATGCTGCCGATGGTCGCGGGCATGTTCGACATGCCTTTTCCGCGCTTTTTCGCCGTCAGCCTACTGGCTGCCACCGGCTGGTCGGTGGCGTACCTGCTCCCTGGCTGGGCCACAGGCGCTGCAATTCGCCTGCCATTGCCGGAAGGTTTCTGGCCCCAGGCCGGGATCGTCATCGCCAGCCTGGCCGCGTTGATTGGCCTGAGCGTCAACAGCAGCCTGCGCCGTCATCGCCGGGCGACCCAGCTCATGTCCGGCCTGAGCCTGCTGCTCCTGGTCGCGCTGTTCAGCGGCTTTCCCTACCTGACCCAGTTTGACCAGGGACTGATCGCCCTGGTGCAGGAGCACCGCGAGCCAGTCCTGGACAAGATCATGGTGATGGTCACCCAGATCGGCGAATTTCGCGCCATGTTCATCCTCAGTGCGGTGCTGACCCTGTTGCTGCTGGCATTGCGTCAATGGCGCCAGGCGATATTTGCCGGTGCAACCCTGATGTGCACGGCCCTGGCCAACACCGGTAGCAAATGGTTTTTCGCCCGGCTCCGCCCCGAGGTGCTGAGCGAACCGCTCACCAGCTTCAGCATGCCCAGCGGACATTCTTCAGGGGCCTTTGCGCTGTTCCTGACCCTGGCGGTGCTGGCCGGTCGCGGTCAGCCACCGCGCATGCGCCTGACCTGGCTGCTGCTGGGCTGCCTGCCGGCCGCGGCAATCGCCTTGTCCCGGGTTTACCTGGGCGCCCATTGGCCCACCGACATCCTCGCGGGCACCTTGCTGGCAGTCTGTGTCTGCGCCGCCAGCCTGACCTTGATTCAGTGGCGATGCCCACTGCCGCCGATGCCGGCCAAAGCCTGGTGGCTGCTGTTGCCAGTGATGCTACTGATGTGCGGGTTCATGGCCATGCGGCATCTGCCCCATGCCCTGCTGCGGTACGCCTATTGAGCCGTGATGAGAGGGCAGCCGCTCAGGCGAAGAGCTCGCCCTGCAACTCATCCAGCAGCACCTGAATGGCATCGAGCCGCTGTTGCGGCTCATCCAGTTGCAACAGGTCGATCTTGTCCCGCTCGGAAAAGGGCAGCAGGTAGGCCAGTTGATTGGCCAGGGACAACTGGCCCCGGGCTTCGACGCCCATGTCGAGGGCCTCGACCATCGGGTGCTCGGCCAGGGCCTTGAGCAGCGCGATCAAGTCGGCGTCCTCGTCCTGCAGCGGCTGCTCCTCAGCCTCCTCCAGCCACTGCACCTGCGCCACCGTCAACTGGTCCTTCTGCACCTCGCTGCTCAGGACTCGAAAGCGCCGACCGCCCTTGACCCGGATCCCCAGGAGCCCGTTGCCCTGCTGATGAAAGTCGGTGATCAGTGCCTCGCACCCCACCAAGGCAAAGCCCGGTGCGGCCGCACCGACCTCGTCGCCCTCCAGGATGCACACCACCCCGAAACCGCTGCCCTGCTTCATGCAGCGGCCGATCATGTCCAGGTAGCGGGCCTCGAAGATCTGCAGATCGAGGACGCAATCAGGGAACAACACGGTATTCAGCGGAAACAGCGCCAGGCTCATACACCCATCCTTAAACCAGCAAAGACACCGCCAACGGCAACAACACCGCCGTGGCCACGCCCATCAGACTCATCGCCAACGCCGCAAAGGCGCCGCACTCCTCGCTTTCCTGCAAGGCCACCGAAGTGCCCACCGCATGAGCGGTCATGCCCAGGGCCATGCCTCGTGCTTCAGGCGCATGGACTCCCAGGCGGTTGAGAATGCCCGGGCCGAAGATGGCCCCGATCACGCCCGTGATCAACACGAACACCGCCGCCAGCGCTGCGACACCGCCAATCTGCTCGGCCACCAGCATGGCGATCGGTGAAGTCACCGACTTGGGCGCCATGGTCATCAGGATCATGTGCTCGGCGCCAAACCACCCGCCCAACAGTACCCCCAGACTGGTCGCCACCACCCCACCCACCACCAGCGTAGTAAAAATCGGCCAGAACAATTGGCGAATGCGCCGCAGATTGAGGTACAGCGGCACCGCCAGGGCTACCGTGGCGGGCCCCAGCAAGATACTCAGGATCTCCGTGCTCTTGCGGTATTCGGCATAGCTCAGGCCACAGCCGAGCAGCACTGTGATCACCAACAACATGGACACCAGCACCGGCTGCAGGAACATCCAGCGGGTCTTCTCGAAGGCCGCCAGCACCAGTTGATAGGCGCCAAGGGTAATGCCAATGCCGAACAAGGGGTGGTGAATCACCGCCGCCCAGGCACCCTGCCAATCGATAATCATGGGCGCTCCTCGCGCCGGGCCTGGCGCTTGACCAGACGCTGCATCAGCACCCCGACAAAGGCCATGGACACCACCAGCGACAGCACCAGCGCGCCGGTGATGGCCCAGAAATCCGCGGCGATATCCCGGGCATAGACCATCACCCCAACGGCAGGCGGCACCAGCAGCAACGGCAGGTAGCGCAGCAAGCTGCTGGCCGCCAGGTTCAACGGTTCGCCCACTTCACCGCGTACGATCAGGAATACCAGCATCAGCAACAGGCCGATGATCGGTCCCGGAAGCACGGGCAACAGCAAATGATTGAGCGCCGTCCCGAGCAATTGGAACAGCACCAGCCATGTCAAACCGCGTAACAACATACCGCCTCTCCAGCCAGGACCCGTCGCGCATTATAAGCACGCAGACGCTATGGATCGGCATTCGCCAAAAGCATGGATGTTTACCAGGCCAGATCGCCATGATGATCTAGAGTGGAAGTTTCAGACCGCGAAACGCTGCGTCGAATACTAAAAAATCGTTGAACCAAGGAGAGTGTCAATGCCCTATGTTCCTGTTGCAGAGCTCAAAGATTATGTCGGGAAGGAACTGGGACGTTCCCCATGGCTCACCATTGACCAGGAGCGTATCAACCTGTTTGCCGAGGCCACCGGCGACTTCCAGTTCATTCACGTGGACCCGGTCAAGGCGGCACAAACTCCGTTCGGCAGCACCATCGCCCATGGTTTCCTGACCCTGTCGCTGATCCCCAAATTGATGGAAGACATCCTCGTGCTGCCCCAGGGCCTGAAGATGGTGGTCAACTATGGCCTGGACAGCGTGCGCTTCATCCAGCCGGTGAAGGTCGACTCCAAGGTACGACTCAAGGTCGACCTGACCGAAGTCACCGAGAAGAAACCCGGCCAGTGGCTGCTCAAGGCCACCGCCACCCTGGAGATCGACGGCCAGGAAAAACCCGCCTACATCGCCGAACCCCTGTCGCTCTGCTTCGTCTGAAATACCCCCTGATGCGAAACAGCTCACGCTGTTTCGCTCAACCTCTCTATATATAAGCCACACCGCTGCGGCATACTCGGTCCCCTAATTATCCGGAACCCGTTATGCGCCCACTTGCACCCCTGGTTTTGACCCTTTTGCTCAGTGCCTGCGGAGACGGCGAGTCATTGTTGCCGCCCGATGCCCGTCTGCCGGACGGCGGGCGCTACCGCGGTGAACTGGTCAACGGCCTGCTGCAGGGTCAAGGGCGCATCGACTACCCCAACGGCAGCTGGTACGCCGGCCAGTTCGACAACGGCCAATGGCATGGCCAGGGGGAGTGGCACGGCAGCAATGGCGAGGTTTACCGCGGCCAGTTCCAGCAAGGCCTGTTCCATGGCCAGGGCACCCTGACCACCAAGGGCAGCAGCTACAACGGCGGTTTCAAACTGGGCCGCCGAGACGGCGAAGGGACCCTCAAAGAAGACGGCATGACCTACCGTGGCGAGTTCAAGGCCGACCTGTACTCGGGGCTGGGCCGCCTGGAGCTGGAAGACGGCAGCCAATACCAGGGCCAGTTCGCCAAGGGCAAGCCCAACGGCGAAGGCCAGCGCAGCGACGCCAGCGGCAACCAGTTCACCGGGCACTTCGTCAATGGCCAGCTGGAGGGCAATGGCACCTTCAACAGCGCCGAGGGCGACATCTACGTCGGCGGCTTCAAACACAACCAGCTCAATGGCAAGGGCCGCTATGAGAACTCCGATGGCGACGTCTGGATCGGCCAATTCAAGGAAGGCGCACTGGGTGGCAAAGGCGAACTGATCGGCGCTGATGGCAGCCATTATGTCGGCACCTTCAGCGACTGGCGCTTCAGCGGCGAGGGGCGCCTGAACCTAAGCGACGGCAGCTTTTATGTCGGCGGCTTCGACAGCGACAACTACCAGGGCCACGGAGTCCTGGTACTGCGTGACGGCAGCGTGCAGAGCGGCGTGTGGAACAACGGCCTGCGGGTCCGCGACGCCGATGGCAAGCTGCTGCCCGACCCGCTGGAAACCGCCCTGCTGGTCCAGGGGACCTTGCTCAAGGAAGCCCTCGATGCGGTGCCCGCCTCTACTGCAGCCATCGAACTCTACAGCCTGACCCTGGCCGGCGATGGCAAGCAGAGCGTCTTCCTGCGTGAGGCCGACTACGTCAGCAACATGCTCGCCAGCCGCTTCGGCGCCTATGGCCAGATCCGCCTGGTCAACCACCGCGACCATCTGATGAACCGCCCCATGGCCACCCGGGAAAACCTGCGCCGCGCCGCCCAGACCCTGGCCGCGCGCAGCGGCCCCGAAGACCTGGTGTTCATCTACCTCACCAGCCACGGCACCAGCGCCCACGAACTGGTCCTCGACCAGCCGCGCCTGGAACTGGCGGACCTGCCCGCCGACGAACTGGCCACAGCCCTGGCGCCGTTGAAAAATCGCGACAAGATCATCGTCATTTCGTCCTGCTATTCCGGCGGTTTCATTCCCGCCCTCAAGGACGAGCACACCTTGATCATGACCGCCTCCCAGGCAGACCGGGTGTCCTTCGGCTGTTCGGAAGAGGCCGACTTCACCTACTTCGGCGACGCTCTGTTCGCCCAGGCCCTGAACCAGACCGACGACCTGGAGCACGCATTCAAACTGGCGCGGGCTACCGTGGCCGAACGTGAACAGGCCGATAACTTCGAAGCGTCCGAACCGCAGATCTGGGCTCCAAAGGGCGTCATTGCACACTGGCAGCAACTGCGCAAACAGCAGGCACGAAAAGCACTGCAAAGTGTCTCTATAAGCAGCAAGGAAGCACAGAGCAACTAAGCTGAAACAGTATCAAGGGGGAATGACTATGTACTTGACGCCTCAGCACATCCTGCTCGCCGGCGCCTCCGGCCTGACCGGAGAGCAACTGCTGGATCGCCTGCTCAACGAGCCCACCATCACCCGCGTCCTCGCACCCAGCCGGCGACCACTGAGCGAGCACCCACGACTGGAAAACCCCGTCGGTGACCCCGCAGTGCTTCTCCCGCAGTTGAGTGGCAAAGTTGAAATCGCCTTCTGCTGCCTGGGCACCACCATCAAGCAGGCCGGCTCCGAGGCCGCCTTCCGCGCCGTCGACCTGGACCTGGTGGTGGCCTTCGGCAAGCGCGCACTGGAAATGGGCGCACGGCATCTGGTGGTCATCAGCGCCCTGGGCGCCGATCCCAAGTCGTCGATCTTCTACAACCGGGTCAAAGGCGAGATGGAAGAAGCCCTGAAGCAGCAAGGGTGGCCACAACTGACCATTTGCCGGCCCTCCCTGCTACTGGGTGACCGGATCGAACCGCGCCTGGGCGAACAACTGGCCGGTCCGCTGTCGCGGCTGATTCCGGGCAAGTACCGCGGCATCGAAGCCTGCCAACTGGCCCGTGCCATGTGGCGCCTGGCCCTGGAAGAACAAAGCGGTACCCGAGTCGTGGAATCGGACGAGTTGCGCAAGCTGGGCAAATGACTCCATCACTGGCGAACCGGTGCTTGCTTGCGCAGGCGCCGTTAGGCCGATCCCCCTACAACCCTCCCGTAGCCTGAAACCCCACGCCCAGCACGGTCAGCACCGACAGCGGCAACAACAGGGTATCGAGCAAGGCACTGGCCGGCAGGTCCGCCCCTGGATAGCTGGGCGCTGCGGCGCCAAAGCGGTCCATGGCGCAACAGCCGCCTTGCAACGCATACAGATCCAGGCGGGTGCCCGAATACACCACCGGCGCGCCGGGTTGTGCGGCATTCAAGGTGCGCACCGTGGCACAGCCCCCCACCTGCAGCACCACCAACAGCATCAGCAGGAATTTACTCATCACTGCTCAAATGGTGCTCGCCCCAGCGCGGCAGCATGTCCTGGGGAATATTCAGCAGGTTGAGAATCCGCGCCACGACGAAATCCACCAGGTCATCGATGGTCTGTGGCTGGTGATAGAAGCCCGGCGAGGCCGGCAGGATGGTCACGCCCATGTTCGACAGCTTGAGCATGTGCTCCAGATGGATGCTGGAATACGGCGCCTCGCGGGGCACCAGGATCAACTGCCGGCGCTCCTTGAGGGTCACATCCGCCGCGCGCTCGATCAGATTGTTGCAGGCACCGGTGGCAATTGCCGACAAGGTGCCAGTGGAACAGGGCACCACCACCATCGCCGCCGGCGAGCCGGAACCCGAGGCCACCGGCGACATCCAGTCTTCCTTGCCATAGACACGGATCTGCCCTGCCTCTGCACCGGTGTACTCGGTGAGGAAGGCCTGCATCATCTGCGGCTTGGACGGCAAGGTCACATCGGTTTCCGTGGCCATGACCAATTGCGCCGCCTTGGAAATCAGGAAATGCACTTCCCGATCCTCACGCACCAGGCAATCGAGCAGGCGCAAGCCATACTGGGCGCCCGAGGCACCGGTCATCGCCAGGGTGATGCGCTCCGGGCCGTTGTTCATTGCAACGCCTCGGCCAGCTTGCCGTGCAGACCGCCAAAACCACCGTTGCTCATGATCACCACCTGGGTCCCCGGCCCGGCCTGGCTTTTCACTTGTTCGATGATGCCTTCCAGAGAGTCGCTGACCGTCGACGGAACCGCGCATTGGGCGGCAATGGCCGCCAGGTCCCAGCCGAGATTGGCCGGCGCATACCAGATCACCTGGTCGGCCTGCTTGACGCTTTCCGGCAAACCGTCACGGTGCGCGCCCAGTTTCATGGAGTTGGAGCGCGGCTCGATGATGGCAATCACCTGCGCCTCGCCGACGCGCTTGCGCAATCCGTCCAAGGTCGTGGCGATGGCGGTCGGGTGGTGCGCAAAGTCATCGTAGATGGTCACGCCATGCACCTCGGCCACTTTCTCCATGCGCCGCTTCACGCTCTTGAACGCACTCAGCCCGGCGATGCCCATTGCTGGCACCACGCCCACATGCCGTGCAGCAGCCAGAGTGGCCAGGGCATTGGCGACGTTGTGCTGTCCGGTCAACGCCCACTCCACCACGCCCTGGCTGACACCCTCGAACATCACTTCAAAGGCCGAACCGTCTTCACTGAGCAACTTGACCTGCCACTGGCCACCGTCACCGGTGGTCTGCACCGGGGTCCAGCAGCCCATCTCGATCACCCGCTGCAACGCCGGCTCCGTGGTGGGATGGATCACCAGGCCTTCGCTGGGAATGGTCCGCACCAAGTGGTGAAACTGCCGTTCGATGGCGGCCAAGTCAGGGAAGATGTCCGCATGATCGAACTCGAGGTTGTTGAGGATCGCGGTGCGTGGGCGGTAGTGGACGAACTTCGAGCGCTTGTCGAAGAAAGCGCTGTCGTACTCATCGGCCTCGATCACGAAAAACGGCGTGTCGCCCAGACGCGCCGAAACGGCGAAGTTCTGCGGCACGCCGCCAATCAGGAAGCCCGGGCTCATCCCGGCATGCTCCAGGACCCAGGCCAACATGCTGCTGGTGGTGGTCTTGCCATGCGTACCGGCCACCGCCAGCACCCAGCGGCCCTGCAGCACATGGTCGGCCAGCCACTGCGGGCCGGAGACATAAGGCAGGCCTTTGTTCAGCACATATTCCACAGCCGGATTGCCCCGGGACATGGCATTGCCGATGACCACCAGGTCAGGCGCCGGGTCCAGCTGGGCCGGATCATAGCCTTGAGTCAGCTCGATGCCCTGGGCTTGCAGTTGGGTGCTCATGGGTGGATAGACGTTGGCGTCGGAGCCCGTAACGTGATGGCCCAGCTCTTTGGCCAGAACCGCCATCGACCCCATGAAAGTGCCGCAGATACCGAGAATATGGATGTGCATAGTCGACCTCATAAAACATCGGCGCAGGTTAGCCTAGAGGGCTGTAAATCGCACCCTTTAGCTGACGGGGAGATGCAGCCGTGGCGCCAGGCCGTGCAGGGACCCAAGGCCTGCGACTGAATGCGGCTCGCTCTGACTCCGAAGCTCGAACACCGCCTGCGGCAGCGGCCATCCGCAAACGGATGGCCGGCTCAGCGCGCGATACCGTGCTTGCGCAGCTTTCTATACAAGGTATTGCGACTGACCCCCAACTGCTCCGCGGTGTGGGTCATGTGCCAGCGCTGTTGCTCCAGTGCCGTCAATAACGCCAGGCGCTCGGCATCTTCCAGGGGGCGCTCCACTTCCCCATCGACCGCAGCGCTGACTGGCGCCGCGCGACTGTGGCGAATCAAGGGCGGAAGGTCCTCCATGCCGATACGGCCGTCCTCGCACAAGGCCGCCAAGGTCCGCAGCACATTGCGCAGTTGCCGCACGTTGCCCGGCCACGGGTAACCCAGCAGGGCCTGGCGCGCCGCCTCATCCAATTGCACCGGCTGCCCTCCCGCCTCCTCAGCCAGGAGAAAGTCCAGCAACTGGGATTTGTCGCTGCGCTCACGCAGGGCCGGCAACGCAATCTCCAGGCCATTGAGGCGGTAATACAGGTCCTCGCGAAAGCTGCCATCGCGCACCCGTTCCAATAGATCACGGTGGGTGGCACTGATGATGCGTACGTTGACCGCCTGCGGCTCGCCGCCGATGGGCACCACCAGGCGGTCTTCCAAGACCCGCAACAGGCGGGTCTGCAAGGCCAGGGGCATGTCGCCGATTTCATCCAGGAACAAGGTGCCACCGTCGGCTTGCTGCAACTTGCCGCGCATGCCTTCCTTGCGCGCCCCGGTAAAGCTGCCACCGCGATAACCGAAGAGCTCGCTTTCGATCAGGCTTTCTGGAATCGCCGCGCAGTTGAGGGCAACAAAGGCTTTTTCCGCACGCGGGCTGCCCTGGTGCACCGCCTTGGCGAATGCTTCCTTGCCGGAGCCGGTTTCGCCATTGATCAACAGCGGCACATCACGTTCGAACACGCGCAGGGCCCGACGAAAATCATTCTGCAGACCTTCATCCCCCAGGCAAATGCCGCCCGAGGCCCGTGGCGCTACAACAGCAAGCGGCGGCCGCGGCATGGGCTGCGCCGCCGGTTGCGGCTGGCCCCGCAGCAAGGCGAACAGACGACGCCCGTCCCGGGTCCGCAGCGGCCAACTGGCGCTGGCGTTGATACTGGCACGGCCCAGCAACTCATCCAGCGAGCAGTCGAAGAAACTATCCACCGGCTTGCCCAGCAGGCCGCCGCGGATGTGCCCCAACAGATTCAGGGCACTCTGGTTCACCGCGCTGATGCGCCCTTCGCCATCGAATGCCAGCAACCCCTCGCTGAACAGCCCCACCGACTCGGCCTGCAGATGAAAGCGCAACAGCCACTGGTTCTCGAAGTAACGCAGGAAATAACAGCTTTCGATCATCTTCGCCGAGAGATTGACCAGGGCCATGGTATGGAACTGGCTTTGCCGGGAGACATCCTGGCGGGCCGACGACACATCGAGCACCGCCAGCAATTCGCCATGGGGATCGAACACCGGACTCGCGGAACAGGTCAGGCCGGTGTGCCGACCACGGAAGTGCTCGCCCTGGTGAATGGTCAGTGACTGGCGCTCCACCAGGCAGGTGCCGATACCGTTGGTACCCTCCCGAGCCTCGCTCCAGTCGGCACCGAGCCAGAGGCCCGCGTGCTCGAAGATCCGGCGCTCGCTGGAGGCAGTGATGCAGTTGAGGATCACGCCCCGGGCATCGGTGAGCAGCACCGCGTGACCGGCACCGGACAATTGCTGGTGCAGGTTGGCCATCTCGGTACCGGCAATTTGCAGCACGTCCTGCAGGCGCTCGCGGCTCTCCAGCAGGCGGCCGTGCTCAAGCACGGTAGGGGCCATGGCCTGGGACGGATCGAGGTGATAGTCCTCAAGGCAGCGCAGCCAGGAGCGGGCGATCGAAGGATCGCTGCCTGGGCCCTGCAAATGGGCTTTGCCCTGGGCCACGGTCAGCACTTGCTGGGCATGCCGAGTCAGATGATTGCTGCTGTGCATTTCTTATTATTCTCCTGCTGCGCGGTCACGCGCGGACGCCATCCTGTAGCCGCTGGCGGAGGTGACGCTCGTCCTGGACGACACCCCATGAAATGGATGCAAGGTCTTGCTCGCGCCCCCCGCGGCTCTTCCCGAGCAGTGGCGGCGGCGGTAGCCCCACGAATCTGTCCGACAAGATTCGGCACGCGAACCAGCATCCTCCAGCGGCCCTGTCATTGCAATGCCGGCTTGACCCGTGAGTCACAGCTTGTGCCAGATAGGTTACAAACTGTCACTCATGGCTGTGCCGGATCCGTCACAGGCGGCTGCCATCGATACCTCACAACATCCGCAACCCCTTGATGCACAAGGCCCACGCCTCGCTGGCCCGACCTTTGCTCTACGCTTGTCATGCGCTACAGCGCGTCCTCCCCCATAAGCATAAAAGCCAGGAGATACCCACCATGCGTTACGCACACCCCGGTACTGAAGGCGCAATCGTTTCGTTCAAGAGCAAGTACGGCAACTACATCGGCGGCGAATTCGTCGCGCCCGTCAAAGGCCAGTACTTCACCAACACTTCACCGGTCAATGGCCAGCCCATTGCCGAATTCCCCCGCTCCACTGCCGAAGACATCGATAAGGCCCTGGACGCCGCCCATGCCGCCGCTGACGCCTGGGGCGCCACCTCGGTGCAGGCCCGCTCGCTGATCCTGCTGAAGATTGCCGATCGCATCGAACAGAACCTGGAACTGCTGGCCATCAGCGAAACCTGGGACAACGGCAAGGCCGTGCGCGAGACCCTCAACGCCGACATTCCCCTGGCCGCTGACCACTTCCGCTACTTCGCCGGTTGCCTGCGGGCCCAGGAAGGCAGCGCCGCGGAAATCGACGGCAACACCGTGGCCTACCACATCCACGAACCCCTGGGCGTGGTCGGGCAGATCATCCCGTGGAACTTCCCGATCCTGATGGCCGCCTGGAAACTCGCCCCGGCCCTGGCCGCCGGCAACTGCGTGGTGCTCAAGCCCGCCGAACAAACGCCACTGGGCATCACCGTGCTGATGGAACTGATCGGCGACCTGCTGCCGCCCGGCGTGCTCAACGTGGTGCAAGGTTTCGGTCGCGAGGCCGGTGAGGCCCTGGCCACCAGCAAGCGCATCGCCAAGATCGCCTTCACCGGCTCGACCCCGGTGGGCTCGCACATCATGAAATGCGCGGCCGAGAACATCATTCCGTCCACGGTGGAGCTGGGCGGCAAGTCGCCGAACATCTTCTTCGAAGACATCATGCAGGCCGAGTCCACCTTCATCGAGAAGGCCGCCGAAGGCCTGGTACTGGCCTTCTTCAACCAGGGCGAAGTCTGCACCTGCCCTTCCCGTGCCCTGGTGCAAGAGTCGATCTACGACGAATTCATGCAGGTGGTGATGAAGAAGATCGAGCAGATCAAGCGCGGCGACCCCCTGGACACCGACACCATGGTCGGTGCCCAGGCGTCCGAACAGCAGTTCGACAAGATCCTCTCCTACCTCGACATCGCCAAGAACGAAGGCGCGCAGCTGCTCACCGGCGGCAAGGTGGAGAAACTCGATGGCGACCTGGCCACCGGTTACTACATCCAGCCGACCCTGCTCAAGGGCACCAACAAGATGCGCGTGTTCCAGGAGGAAATCTTCGGCCCGGTGGTGAGCATCACCACCTTCAAGGACGAAGCCGAAGCCCTGGCCATTGCCAATGACACCGAGTTCGGCCTGGGTGCCGGGGTCTGGACCCGCGACATCAACCGCGCCTACCGCATGGGCCGCGGAATCAAGGCCGGCCGCGTCTGGACCAACTGCTACCACCTGTACCCGGCCCACGCCGCGTTCGGTGGCTACAAGAAGTCCGGTGTCGGCCGTGAAACCCACAAGATGATGCTCGACCACTACCAGCAGACCAAGAACCTGCTGGTGAGCTACGACATCAACCCGCTGGGCTTCTTCTGATCCACCCTCCCGGCGACCCAGGTCGCCGGGAGGCCTCTTGCGGCATCGCCGCGCACGCTTGACCCGTTCCGATCCGGCGCCCAGGGCCAGCCGGACGGGACACTGCTGTCGGAAGTTCTGCGCCAAAACAGTCGTGCACAAGGCCCAAAGAGGCTGCTGAAAAACAATAACAAGGGACGCTCCCAATGGATCAGATCGGCAACTACGTGCTCTACCTCATCATGCTCTGCGCCGTACTCGGCGCCTTCGCCGCTATCTACGACAGCGAGCGCGGACTGGGCAAGGAATTCATGGAAGGCATCCATGCCACGGGCTACATCTTCGTCCCGGCGGCGGGGATCATGGCCTCCATCCCCTACCTGACCGTGGTCATCGAGACGGTCTTCGGTCCTTTCTTCAACTCCCTGGGTGCCGACCCGGCCCTGGCGGCGACCATGATCATCGCCTCGGACATGGGCGGCTATCAGTTGGCCTCGGCCCTGGCAGCCAGCAAGGAAGCGCTGGTGATGGCACTGATCACCGGCTTCATGGGCGGCGCCACCATCGTCTTCTCGATCCCCATGGGCCTGGCGATGCTCGACAAGCGCGACCACAAATACATGGCCCTGGGCATCATGTCCGGGATCCTGACCATTCCGGTCGGGGTCATGATCGCCAGCCTGATCCTGGCCTTCAGCAACCCGGTGGTGCGTGAACTGGTGACCACCAACGGTGAAGCCAGCTACCAACTGGCCCTGGGCCTGGGCAGCATCTTCGCCAACCTGCTGCCGATCCTGATCTTCGTCGTGGCTCTGGCCCTGGGCCTGCGCTTCTTGCCGGACATGATGATCAAGGGCTTCATCATCTTCGGCCGGGCCATGGACGCCGCGATCAAACTGGTGCTGGTGTTCTCCATCGTCGAATACTTCACCGGGGCGTTCTCCGCGGTGTTCGGTGGCTGGGGCTTCCACCCGATCATCGCCGACGCCGAGGACCAGACCCGTGCCCTGGAAACCGCCGGCTACATCGGCATCATGCTGGCCGGTGCCTTCCCCATGGTCTACCTGCTGCGCAAGTACCTGGGCAAACCCCTGGAGAACCTCGGCGGCAAGATCGGCCTCAGCGCCGTGGGCAGTGCCGGCATGCTGGCGACCATCGCCAACATCCTGGCCATGTTCCGCCTGGTGCGCTTCATGCCGCCCAAGGACAAGGTGATCAACATCGCCTTCGGTGTCTGCGCGGCGTTCCTGCTGGGTGACCACCTGTCCTTCACCGCCAACTTCCAGCCGACCATCATCCTCCCGGTGCTGATCGGCAAGATCAGCGCCGGTTTCGTCGCGGTGGGCCTGGCCTATTGGCTGTCGGTGCCCAAGGCGCTGCAACTGGAAGCTCAGGATCGGGCCGCCGGGATCATCGCCGAAGGCGAATACCTGGGCGGTACGGCGGTGGAGTCCCCGGTACCGGCCGGGCAGAAGGCCACGGCCTGATTCCGGCGCGGCGAGGAACGCCTGCATGCAAGCCAACAGCCATGGCACCCAGGTCCTGCTGCTGGGGCTGGACTTCGGGTCCACCACCAGCAGCGCGCTGATCGCCCAGGCCAGCCTCAGCAGCCATTGCATCACCGGACGCATGGCCCTCAATGAACCTCGGGTACTGTTTCGTGGCGACCCGGTGTTCACCCCCTTCGAGGGCGAGGTCATCGACGAGGACGCCATCCGCGGCCTTATCCAAGCCTGGCTCGACCAGGCTGGCGTGCGCCCGCAACAGCTGTTTTCCGGCGGCGTGATCATCACTGGCCTGGCGGCCCGGCGGCGCAATGCCCAGGCCCTGGCACGGCTGGTAGGCCAACTGATCGGCAATGCGCTGATCACCCGTGCCGATGACGGTGGCCTGGAATCCTGGCTGGCGTTCATGGGCAGTTGCTCGGCCCTGAGCAGGTTCCACGCCGAGCAGCCGATGCTCAACCTGGATATCGGTGGCGGCACCACCAATGCCGCCTGGGGCCTGGCAGGCAACGTACAGGCCAGCGGTTGCCACTTCATCGGCGCCCGGCACCTGCAATTCCAGCCGGGCAGCTACCAACTCAGCAGTGTCTCGGAGTTTGGCCAGGCATTGCTGGTGCACCTGGGCATCGACAAAGTCTCAGGGCAACACCTCGACAGCCGGGAGCTGCACGCCGTGGTCCGCTGGTACGTCGAGGCCCTGGTGGCCATTGTCGACGGGGATCGGGGGTTCTTCGCCAATCCCCTGGGACAGGCGACCGAACAGTTGCCGCTGATCCTGCCCCGCCACCCTGTGCCCGTGGCCCTGACCTTTTCCGGCGGTGTCGGCGAACTGCTCTATCGCCACCTGCAGGGCGAGGCCTTGCCCGGCACTACACATTACGGCGATCTGGGGATCGAACTCGCCCGAGCCATCGCCGACCATCCACGCCTGGTCCGGGATGCCTCGCGCCTGGTTCCGGAAAACCGCGGTCGGGCCACGGTCTACGGCCTGACCCTGCACAACACCGAAATCTCCGGCAGCACCCTGTTCCTGCCCCAGCCCGAGGTCTTGCCCCTGAAAGACCTGCCCATCGTCGCTCGCCTCTCCATCCGCGCATCCCAGCAACAGCTGGACGATGCCCTGGCCCTGGCCCTGAGCAGTCGTGATGGGGCCTGCCTGCAACTGCTCGATGGCGGCCAGGCACCACGCCTGGAAGAGATTCGCCAACTGGGCGCTCGCCTGTCCCGGGGGCTGGCCCAGGCTCGGCCCCAATGGCCACTGGTGCTGCTGCTGGAGAGCAATATCGGCAAGGTCCTGGGCAACTACGCCACGGATTGGGGGCGCAGTTCTTGCAATCTGATCGTCATCGACGAAGTGCGTGAACGCTCGGCGCACTTCATCAATCTGGGAAAACCCCACCAGCACATCGTGCCCGTCGCCTTCTACGGCGTGCACTGACCGATGCCGGCCAAGGAGAGTCTTGCCATGTCACTTACCCCGCTGCCGCAGATCCGCTTGCCCGCCATCCCCGGCGAACGCCCCTACAGCACCCGGGTGCTGGATCGCGAAATCCAGTTCGCCAGCCTCAAGGCGGTGCTCGGCGCAGCCGATATCAGCAAGGCCGGCGATCGCGTGGCCGGCCTGGCGGCGGCCGATGAAATCACCCGCGAAGCCGCGCGCAAGGTGCTCTCCGAACTGACTCTGGCGCATTATTTCCAGCACCCGCTGACTGATCGCCAGGGCCGTATCGACAGCGTCATGCAGGTCAACTACGACATTGACCACGAAGTCTTCAGCGAGATTGCCGAACTGCCCCTGGGCGCCCTGAAAGATCGCCTGCTGCGCAGCCATGGCACTGAAATACGTCGCATCGGTAGCGCCCTGACCGGGGTGATGGTGGCGGCACTGACCAAGCTGCTGGACGTGCACGAGCTGATCCTGCTGTCGAAGAAGCTCAAGAGCGGCGCGGCCGCCAAGGCCCGGACCCTGGTGGGCCTGCCCGGCACCCTGTCGTCACGGCTGCAGCCCAACCACCCCACCGACAACCTCAGTGGCATCACCCTGCTGGTCTACACCGGCCTGAGCATGGGCTCGGGGGACGCCCTGATCGGCCTCAACCCGGCCATCGACACCGTCGACAACATCAGCGCCACCCTGCGCCACCTGGACAAGCTGCGCCGGGAAACCGGAGCCCCCACGCAGATCTGCGTGCTCTCGCACATCAAGACCCAACTGGCCTGCCTCGACCAGGGCGCCCCGGTGGAAATCATGTTCCAGAGCCTGGCAGGCACCGAGCGCACCCTGACCGACGAATTCGACGTCACCGTGGCGCTGCTGGACCAGGCCTGGCAGACCATGGCCGAACGCGGTCCGCTGCGGGACGTCGCGGAAAACTTCATGTACTTCGAGACCGGCCAGGGCAGCGAGCTGACCTACGGCAAGCACGAAGGCCTCGACATGACCACCTGCGAGGCCCTGTGCTACGGGCTGGCACGGCGCTACCGGCCGTACATGGTGAACAACGTCACCGGCTTCATCGGCCCGGAAACCCACCTCGACAACTTCGAGATGACCTATTCCTGCCTGCAGGACCAGTTCATGGGCAAGCTGATGGGCCTGCCCATGGGCATGGCGCCCTGCTACACCCTGCACTCCCAAGTGACCCTAGAAGGCCAGCAGATGGCTACCGAGCTGCTCACCGCGGCCGGGGCCAACTTCTTCATGGACGTGTACCTGAGCACCGACCGCATGCTCGCCTACTTCGACACCAGCGCCCATGACAACCAGACCCTGCGGGAAGTCCACGACCTGTCGCCGGCCCCGGAGTACCTGCGCTGGGCCTTGGGCCGGGGGATTTTCGAGGAGGATGCCCACGGCAACGTGCAGCGCGGGCCGAACTGGGGCAACCCGCGGATCTTCTGCGAGTCGGACATCGACTTCCAGCGCCTGCTGGAGTCCACCCCGGCCACCTACGGCTTCGACAACGCCGGGCCACGCCCGGCCAACAGCGTCTCGCGCACCGTGCGCGCCAACCTGGCGGTAGCCCGGGAGGCGATCTACGTCGACCTGCGCCCGGCCGAGATCGGCGAGATTCCCCTGCGAGAACTGCACACCGCCGCCCCCGACAAACTGGCTCACCTGCAAGACCCGGAGCTGGGCGCGCGGCTCACCGAAGAAGTGCTCAAGCACCTGCAGCCGGAATACAACGACGTGCAGATCGTGATCTCCGACGGCCTCAGCGCCGAAGCCATCCACCACAACATCCCCGAGCTGCTGCCCGTGCTGCTCGACGGCCTGCAGAGCCGTGAGCTGCGTATTGGCCAGCCGATCCTGGCGCCCTATGGCCGGGTCAAGCTGGCGGAGTCGGTGGGCGAGGCCCTGCAACCGCAACTGATCATCGTGCTGATCGGCGAACGCCCCGGCGGTGATGCCCTGGCCTCGCGCAGCATGTCCGCCTACATGGGCTACCGCCTGCCGGACGAAAAGGCTCGCCAGGCCGCGGCGCAGTTCAGCGGCAACCCGCAGATCCGCTACGAATACACAGTGATCTCGAACATCTACAGCGGTGGCCTGCCGCCGCTGGAAGGCGGCAGTCTGGTGGCGGAAAAGGCCTTTGCCATTCTCCAGCACCGGGCTGCCGGCAACCGTCTGGAAAACCTGCTGAAAAAGGTGGCATCCTGATGATCCGCCAGCATTCGGCAACGCCCCTACATCGTTGAAACGGAGACTGAGATGGCCCAATTTTCCCACAGCGTAGGTTCTCAGACCTATCGCTTCGACAGCCTCAAGGAAGTCATGGCCAAGGCCAGCCCGGCCCGTTCCGGCGACTTCCTGGCCGGGGTCGCCGCCCTCAACGACGGCGAACGGGTCGCCGCGCAGATGACCCTGGCGGATATTCCCTTGAAGCACTTTCTCGAAGAAGTGCTGATCCCCTATGAGTCCGACGAAGTCACCCGGTTGATCATCGACAGCCATGACAAGGACGCCTTTGCCACCGTCAGTCACCTCACTGTCGGCGGCTTTCGCGACTGGCTGCTCAGCGACGCCGCCGACGAACTGAGCCTGCGGGCCCTGGCCCCGGGCCTGACCCCGGAAATGGCCGCCGCGGTGTCGAAGATCATGCGCGTGCAGGACCTGGTGCTGGTGGCGCAGAAGATTCGCGTGGTGACAAAGTTTCGCGGCACCCTGGGCCTGCGCGGACGCCTGTCCACCCGCCTGCAGCCCAACCACCCCACCGACGAGCCGGCGGGCATCGCCGCGAGCATTCTCGACGGCCTGCTGTATGGCAACGGCGACGCCATGATCGGCATCAACCCGGCCACCGACAGCATCGCCTCGATCTGCGCCATGCTGGAAATGCTCGACGCCATCATCCAGCGCTACGAGATTCCCACCCAGGCCTGCGTGCTGACCCACGTCACCACCTCGATCGAGGCAATCAACCGGGGCGTGCCCCTGGACCTGGTGTTCCAGTCGATTGCCGGCACCGAGGCGGCCAATGCCAGCTTCGGCATCAACCTCAATGTGCTGCAGGAGGGGTACGAAGCGGGCCTGAGCCTGAACCGCGGCACCCTCGGGCAGAACCTGATGTACTTCGAGACCGGCCAGGGCAGCGCCCTGTCGGCCAACGCCCACTTCGGCATCGACCAGCAGACCTGCGAAACCCGCGCCTATGCCGTGGCCCGGCACTTCAAGCCGTTTTTGGTGAACACCGTGGTCGGCTTCATCGGCCCTGAGTACCTGTACAACGGCAAGCAGATCATCCGCGCCGGCCTGGAAGACCACTTCTGCGGCAAGTTGCTGGGCGTGCCCATGGGCTGCGACATCTGCTACACCAACCACGCCGAGGCCGACCAGGACGACATGGACACCCTGCTGACCCTGCTGGGGGTGGCCGGGATCAATTTCATCATGGGCATCCCCGGCTCCGACGACATCATGCTCAACTACCAGACCACCTCGTTCCACGATGCGCTCTACGCCCGCCAGACCCTTGGCCTGAAACCTGCACCGGAGTTCGAGCAATGGCTGGCCAGGACCGGGATCTTCACCCAGGCCGACGGCAAAGTGCATTTCGGCAACAACCTGCCGCCGGCGTTCCGCCAGGCGCTGGCCCAGTTGGGATAAGGAACAGGTTCATGCAAAAACATCCAACCGACCCACAAAACCCCTGGCTGGAACTGCGCCGCCTGACCCCGGCACGCATTGCCCTGGGCCGCACCGGTACCAGCCTGCCCACCGGCGCCCAACTGGACTTCCAGTTCGCCCACGCCCAGGCCCGGGACGCTGTGCATTTGCCCTTCGACCATCCGGGCCTGAGCCGTCAGTTGGCCGAGCGCGGGCGAGACAGTCTGCTGGTGCATAGCGCCGCCACCGATCGCCACAGCTACCTGCAGCGCCCCGACCTGGGGCGCCGCCTCAGCGATGAGTCGGCCCAGGCCCTGCGCGACTACGCCAGCGCTCATCCGGGTGGCGTGGATCTGGCCGTGGTAGTGGCCGACGGCCTGTCCGCCCTGGCGGTGCATCGCCACACGCTGCCGTTTTTGGCGCGCATGGAAGAGCAGACCGCAGCTGAAGGCTGGTCGCTGTCGCCGGTCATCCTGGTGGAACAGGGCCGAGTGGCGGTGGCCGACGAGGTCGGCGAACTGCTGGGGGCGAAGATGACCGTGATCCTGATCGGCGAACGCCCGGGCCTCAGCTCCCCGGACAGCCTGGGGCTGTATTTCACCTATCAACCGAAGGTCGGGCTCACCGATGCCTACCGCAACTGCATCTCCAACGTGCGCCTGGAGGGCCTGAGCTATGGCATGGCCGCCCATCGCCTGCTGTACCTGATGCGCGAGGCCTGCCGCCGGCAATTGTCGGGGGTGAACCTCAAGGACGAAGCGCAAGTGCAGACCCTGGACAGCGACTCGCCGGCGGATATGAAGGGCAACTTCCTCCTGGGCCCGCCCCAAGCGTGATTTTGCAAGAAGATTGCGCTTTTTCGCCGCTTTGGGCAGCATCGGAACACGGCTGCCCGAGTCATCCAACCTGTGCCGTCACATCCACTTGAAGTTGAGAGCCACCATGCGGATTACTCAAGCAACCCTCGAGCACCTGGATCTGTTGACCCCTTTATTCGTCAAATACCGCGAATTCTATGGCGCCCTGCCCTACCCGGACTCCTCCCGCTCCTTCCTGGAGAAACGCCTGCGGCGCAAGGAATCGGTGATCTACCTGGCCCTGGCCGATGACGACAGCAACAAGTTGCTGGGCTTCTGCCAGCTCTACCCGAGCTTCTCTTCCCTGTCCCTCAAGCGTGTGTGGATCCTCAACGACATCTACGTCGCTGAAGACGCCCGGCGCCAACTGGTGGCCGACAATCTGATGCGTACTGCCAAGAAGATGGCCAAGGAAACCAACGCCGTACGTTTGCGGGTATCCACCAGCAGCAACAATGAAGTGGCAAAGAAAACCTATGAATCCATGGGGTTTCGCGAGGACAGCGAATTCAAGAACTACGTACTGCCCATCAGCGAAGACTGACCCGACAGGCAGCGGCCCCCGGGCCGCTTTGTCATTGCCCGTGACTCAGACACCTTCACGCTCCAAGCCCCTGGGCGCGCGACCACCTAGCACTCACGCCCCTCTGGAACCGGGGATCAGGCCCGCATCGAGCCCGTGTTCAGTGCGCGGCCGGACAGCAGCTTGTCCCGTCGTGAGCGGCGCGGACCTGTCCTCTAGCTGAACAGCTTTCAAGCCGAAACGCCCCGCTACAATCTGAACACGCATTTCACTTACCACCCTTTATAATGCCGACCTTTTCGGATCATAAGAAAAGCTACACCCCCCTGTAGTCCTTTTCTCCGAGTCATTGCACAGGCCTGCCGAGCCAGGCTGTCACCACAGGTGCCCCAATGGATTTCAACCCGATCGACCTAATCCTCCATCTCGATGTTTATCTCGACATGCTGGTGACCAACTACGGGCCCTGGATCTACGCCATCCTGTTTCTGGTGATTTTCTGTGAAACCGGCCTGGTGGTAATGCCCTTCCTGCCGGGTGATTCGCTGCTGTTCATCGCCGGCGCGGTGGCCGCAGGCGGCGGCATGGACCCAGTCCTGCTCGGAGGGCTGCTGATGCTCGCGGCGATCCTCGGCGACAGCACCAACTACGTAATCGGCCGAACAGCGGGAGAACGGCTGTTCAGCAATCCCGACTCGAAGATCTTCCGCCGCGACTATCTGCAAAAGACCCACGATTTCTATGAAAAACACGGTGGCAAGACCGTCACCCTGGCGCGCTTCCTGCCAATCATCCGCACCTTTGCGCCCTTCGTTGCCGGCGTGGCCCGGATGCCCTATCCACGGTTCTTCGCTTTCAGCGTGGCCGGCACCATCCTCTGGGTTGGCGGCCTGGTAACCCTGGGCTACTTCTTCGGCAACGTGCCTTTCATCAAGAAAAATCTCTCGCTGCTGATAGTGGCCATCATCCTGCTGTCCCTGGTGCCGATGATCATTGGCGTCCTGCGCAGCCGTTTTGGCCATAACGCCGAAAAACCTGAAACTCGCTAGCACCATGTGGTCCCTCAGTGCCTGGCGCCGCAAGCGCCGGCTGGCCAAGCATCCGGTCAGCGATGAAACCTGGCAGCGGGTGCGCCAGCACCTGCCCTTCCTCGACGGCATCAGCGCCGCCGAGGACCAGTGGCTGCGCGAAGCCAGCGTGCTGTTTCTCGACGACAAGCACCTGACCGCCCTGCCCGGGGTCGAACTGCATCAGGAACAGCGCCTGTTGCTGGCGGCCCAGGCGCAACTGCCGCTGCTGCACCTGGACGACCTCAACTGGTACCAGGGCTTCCACGAAATCATTCTTTACCCCGACGACTTCCTCAGCCCCCAGCGCCATCGCGATGCCAGCGGCATCGAACACGAATGGGACGGCGAACACAGCGGCGAAGCCTGGCAGCAGGGGCCGATCATCCTGGCCTGGCCCGGGGTCCTGGCCAGCGGTGGTTGGGAAGCCTACAACCTGGTGATCCATGAGCTGGCCCACAAGCTGGACATGCTCAACGGCGACGCCAATGGCCTGCCGCCGCTGCACAGCGACATGCGGGTCAGCGACTGGGCCCAGGTGATGCAGGACGCCTACGACGACCTCAACCGCCAGCTCGACATCAATCCGGATGCGCACACTGCCATTGATCCCTACGCCGCAGAAAACCCGGCGGAGTTCTTTGCCGTCACCAGCGAATACTTCTTCAGTGCCCCGGACTTGCTAGTGGCGGCCTATCCGAAAGTCTATGAACAGTTGCAGCTGTTTTATCGGCAGAATCCATTGGCCAGGCTGCAGCAACTTCAAGCGGAAGATCCGGTCTATCAAACGCACCACTAATGTCTTGCCGGGTTATTACGTTGTTCATCTGATGGTGGATTAAACGACAACTCCCGTGCTCACCGAGCAGCGGCAAACCGCCGGTCGCCCGGCTAGCCCGGGCAGGCCTGCGGGACAGTACGCCCAAGGTTCTACGACCCTTGGCACGTGGCATCGGTAGCGGAGTGTGTCTATAATCGCCGCCACTTTTTGGTCAATCCGGCCAAGTCATTTGGTCAACTAACGGGGGCAACGCCCAATGAGCTACAGCAAGATTCCGGCGGGCAAAGACCTGCCGAACGACATCTACGTCGCTATCGAAATCCCGGCCAACCATGCGCCGATCAAGTACGAAATCGACAAAGACAGCGATTGCCTGTTCGTTGACCGTTTCATGGCCACCCCGATGTTCTACCCGGCCAACTACGGCTTCATCCCCAATACCCTGGCCGACGACGGCGACCCCCTCGACGTGCTGGTCGTGACCCCATACCCAGTAGCGCCAGGCTCGGTGATCCGTGCTCGTCCAGTGGGCATCCTGAACATGACCGACGACGGCGGCGGCGACGCCAAAGTGATCGCGGTACCACACGACAAGCTGTCCCAGCTGTACGTCGACGTGAAGGAATACACCGACCTGCCAGCCCTGCTGCTGGAGCAGATCAAGCACTTCTTCGAGAACTACAAGGATCTCGAGAAAGGCAAGTGGGTGAAGATCGACGGTTGGGGCAACGCTGATGCAGCCCGTGCCGAGATCCTGAAGTCGGTTGCAGCCTATAAAGGCTAAGAAGCAGCGGCAAGCTTCAAGCAACACGCCTCAAGAGAAAGCCCCGAGTGATCGGGGCTTTTTTATTCCCGCAGCTTTCACCCTTTACCGTAGGAGCCGGCTTGCCGGCAAACCTCACGCATCCAGCAACAAATTCCCCGCACTTTCTGCCGCTTCAAGGCCTCTGGATCGCGCTTCGCACTGGGAATTCCCGACGAATATGCGTATGCTGCGCCCCACATTTGCGCATCGACCCTCCCTGCGGTCAGATCGCCCGACGCGGCAGATGATTTTCTCGCCAAGTCCCACAGCCAGCCGCAAGAGCTGGGTGTACGTTTTGAAGGCTGGTGCGGTTTACCAAAAATGAACCAAGCCAGTCCCCGAGAAGCCGGCCACAAGCCGGCTTTTTAATGCCTGAAACAATCCCACCGAACGAGAAACATGCCAGTCACCCAGGCATGCTTGCAGAGCCCTTGAATCACCCAATCCGGGGGTGTTTCCCGCCTCCCTCCAGTGTTTGCCTGCCCCGCCACACAGAACTTCGATCTCCGCCCCCAAAAATCACACTCAACCCAAGTTGTCGCATATTGCTTTACTTGGGGGAAAATACGTCCAGATTAATCTTCAAGGTCAAAAAAACAGGTCAAAATTGAAGATTAAGCATTTTACGAAAAGCACTGCTCTTGAATTGCCGAGTCTCAATAGTGGGCACGTGTGGGATACCGAACTCGCCTTCGAACACTTCAAGGCCATGGGCGAGGCTGATACCAAACGCACCACGGAATGCCGCCTGCACGCACTGCACCTGCTACCCAAAGCATTGTCAGAGCACGAGCGACGGGATGAGCGCGACCAATCGACGAATCGAGTAGTGCTGAGCTGGGCCATCAACCAGGCGCGCAAGCGGCGTGACCGCGTACTGCTTGCACAAGTCAGCCCCTTGCCCGGTGGCCAGCAAGTCCTGCAGGCCGCTCCTTTATCGCGGCGGACGCGCCTGGACACGAGCAATACACCCCAAACAGGGTGAGCGGGACATCCAATGCCGATGTTGCCGTGCTAGTGGTGGATGCCAAACAAGGCATAGGTACACAAACGCGCCGGCATGCCTGCCTGGTGTCATTGTTGGGCATCCGCCACCTGCTCCTGGCCATCAACAAAATGGACCTGGTGAACCATGATCAACGAGTGTTACGTGCCATCCAGAGCGATTTCCAGGCCACGACACTGGCTTTGGGGTTTGAGAGTGTCACGGCGATTCCCATATCGGCCCTCAAAGGGGACAACCTCACCACAAGATCGGCCCGTCCCCCCTGGCACACTGGCCCAACCCTGATCGCTTGCCTTGAGGCTATTGAAGTCCAGCGCGCCAGCGACGCCAAAGTGGTATTCCCGGTGCAATGGATCAACCGTCCTGATGCAGGCTTTACGGCCTCAGCGGCACGCCTGTATCCGGCGAGATTGCAATGGGCGACAAGATTCGCGTTACCGCCTCGGGGCAAACCGCCAACGTGGCTCGGCTTGTTACTGCCGATGGCGACCTGACCAGGGCCAAGGCCGGTGATGCCGTGACTCTGGTGATGGAACAAGAGATAACGGCCGCCCGGCGATGTGATTGCCCTGGCAGATAAGCCATTGCAGATGACAGACCAGTTCGAGGCCCCCCTCGTCTGGATGGTTAACGACGCCTGGCTCATCGGCCGGAGCTACGAAATAAAGCTGGCCAACCAGTGGGCCAATGCCAGCATTACCACACTGAAATACCGAGTGAATGTGAACACTCAAGCCCATGAGGCCTGCCGTCAACTCGGGCTCAACGATATCGCCGTGGCCAACCTGGCATTGAACCAGCCACTGGTGTTCGCACCCTACACCGAGTCGCAGACACTGGGAGGCTTCATCCTGATCGATACCTACAGCCATGCCACCGTGGCCGTCGGCATGATTCGTCATGACCTGCGCCGGGCGCAGAATGTACATCGCCAGGCATTGAGCATCACCCGCGAAGATCGCGAACGACTCAACGATCACAAAGGCAAGGTCATCTGGTTTACCGGCCTGTCGGACTCCGGCAAGTCAGCTCTTGCCAACGCGTTGGAGCAGGAGCTCCACGCCCAGGGCAAACGCACCTACATACTGGATGGCGACAACATTCGCCAGGCCCTCAACAAGGACCTGGGCTTTACCGACTCCGACCAAGTGGAGAACATTCGTCGTGTGGGCCGAAGTCGCCAAGCGGATGATGGATGCAGGGCTTGTCGTGATGTCGGCCTTTATCAGCCCCTTCAGGGCCGAATGCTAGATGGCGCGACAATTGATCGGCGAAGCAACCTTCATCGAAGTGTTTGTCGATACGCCACTCGATGTCTGTGAGCAACGCGCCCCCAAAAGGCCTCTACAAAAAAGCGCGGAGTGGGCTGCTGCCGAACATGACGGGCATAAACAGCCCATATGAGGCACCCGAACAGCCCACTCTCAAGCTGGACACATCGCACTTCGACATAGTGACGACCATCCAGCACCTGTTGAGGTTATTGCTCAATAAGGACTGAGTCCGATCCGACCGTTTCCAGAACATGGACGGGTGTGCGCCCATAGTTATCCTCGAGACGGACAATATCGTCCTCTCCCAGATAGCCTCCCGACTGCACCTCGATGATCTCGAGCTCCACCTTGCCGGGATTGTGCAAGCGATGACGCTCCCCCAGCGGGATGTAGGTGCTCTGGTTTTCAGTGAGCAGGAACACCCGATCACCACAGGTGATCTCGGCAGTTCCCTTGACCACTGTCCAGTGCTCGGCACGATGATGGTGCAGTTGCAGACTCAGGCTGGCACCGGGCTTTACACCGATGCGCTTGACTTGAAAGCGCTCGCCCTGATCAAGACTGTCATACCAGCCCCAAGGTCGGGCTACCCGACGATGCAACAGCGCTTGGGCGACCTTTCGCTCCGCCAGTTGGCCGACTACGGACTTGATATCTTCGGCACGGCTCATCGGCATCACCAATACAGCATCGTCAGTGTCCACAATGCATACATCATTGAGCCCCAGGGCCACCACGGGGCGCCGGCCGGCCGCGTGCACATAGGTATGCTGGCAGTCGAACAAATGGGCGTCCCCCTGGCTGCTGTTGCCCTTGTCATCGGCAGTGCTCAGGTCGGCCACAGCATTCCAGCTGCCGACATCGCTCCAGGCGCCATTGAAAAGAACAGTGCAAATAGGACGATGATGTTCCATGACGGCATAATCGATGCTTTGCGAACGACAGGCGTCGAAAGACGGCGCGTGCAGGGCAATCGATTGCACCGCGGTCTGGCCACTGTGCGTAATCACCGGCGCTGCCGCGTTGTTGAGAGCGCTCTTGCAGGCCGCAAGAATATCGGGGGCATGCAACTCAAGTGCTCGCCGCCATTGCGAAGCCAACCCCAGGAAAATCCCGGCATTCCAATACACGTTCCCCTTGAGCAACAGCTCGGCAGCCTGGGCGCCCGAAGGTTTTTCAATGAAGCGCTGTACAAGCAACGCACCAGAATCCTGCCACGACTCGCTCGCCTCAATGTAGCCATAGGCACTGCTCGGGTGAGTAGGGAATACACCGAAGGTCACCAGCGCGCCCTCCAGCGCTGCCGCCTGAGCCTGGCGTACTCGCTCGACAAACGCCGGAGCATCGGGAATGTAATGATCGGCCGGGCAAAACAGCAGCAGGGCATCATCCTCGGCATGCAGGACAGCCACGGCAATAGCGGCAGCAGTGTTGCGAGCACAGGGTTCAAGCAGCACCTGGCCATTTAGCTGGCATTGCTCAAAAGCGTCGATGACCAGGAAACGATGGTCAGTCGATGCCACGCACCACGGATGGGAACTCAAGCCGCTCACCCGTTCGAGGGTGAGTGCCAGCAAACTGCGCCCACCCAGTAGCGGCATGAACTGCTTGGGATAGCTCTGACGGCTCAATGGCCATAGCCGTGTTCCCGAGCCCCCGCACAGAATAACGGGTTGAATCGTGGTGCTACTTGTTGATCCGAGCGATGACATTGGCAAAAAAATCCATTATTTAAAGTACATTGACCGTCTGCAAATACTGGCTGAGCGCGTTACTGCAGCCAGAATCCTCCAGCCGTCCACACTCGCAAACCCAGCAGCGCGTCCTCCAACCTGGCGCAACGTCGGGCTTGGCCACAACCATCGTAACCACGCACCTTCGGCTCTAAGCAGCAGACTCAACTGACGCCAGTATTTTTGCCAGATGTTTTCCAATTCGATCTGCATTAGCCATGATTGTCAGTGTGTGGGACTTGGCTGGCAGGGAGGACAGACTTGCTCCATCCACCACATGAATACCGGAAACGCCCGCCAACTCCCCATACCGATCAGTCTGGCCAAGTGCAGGCTTGGCACGCATCGGCAAGGATGCCGCGTAATGAACATCAGCCCCAGGGAGCCCCACTTTAAAGCTAGTCGGGATCAACACCGCGCCCAGCTGTCGGAAGCTTTTGCGCAGCAGGCGTTGGGCCTCTCTCATCAATGGAGCGACTTCGTCACGGTAGGTTCCTCGAACAATGAGCCGGTCATCGGCATCAAGACTCAGGCTTGTATCAGTCATCGCTCCAGGAAGGAACAGATTACCCACCACACAAGCGGGCAGTAGTGATGTGAGTAAATCCACCCCATAACGCTTGCCGAACGGCATATGACGGGCAAATTCGGTGACGGGCACTCCTGCGGCATTGAACAGCGAACCAAATGCCCTTACCTCGCGGGCAAGATCCAGAACGAACGACAACTGTCCCAGACCAAATGCCGCCTCCGGGGCCTGCCCAAGATGACGGGGCAACCACAACATAAATGCCGCCGTCGGACAGGACTGCATCGACACCGGAGCCCGGTGATCGATGGCTTGCAACGCCAGCCGCGTGGATGCCAGCGTTCCTGCCGCCAACAGCACACGTCGGGCCCGAATTACTCCGCCCCCTTGCTCATCGGTACCTTCGATAGTCACACCACCATCTTTTGCGGTGACTCGTGTCACCACAAAACCGGATTTGTAGTGAAACCCTAGTCGACCAAGCAGGGACCGCAGATCCTCGGTCGCGGAGTAAAGCGCACGGCGCTCGCAGCCCCAGAGGCAGTTACCAGAGCGATCACATGCACGACGCTCGGCTCTCGGCATAGTAAGGACCGCCACCCGGGATCTCCCCAAATGAAAGCCGCTTTGCCGCAAGGCATTGCGACGCTTTGGGTAACCCGCGAGCAGGCTTGCATGCAACGAGTCAAGCGCGACCGGAGCATCCGACCATTCATCCAGCCCGAAGAACTCGGATAAATCGTCATTCCTCTCGCCACTTACGCCAATTCGCATCGCCACATCTCGGTACGAGCTACGCATGTCGCTGAGCGCTACCGGATACGCCGCCAGTTCATCATCGGTCAGGCTTGCCACGCCGCAGCCCCAGGCGTTGGACAGGCCACCCGGTGCGAGCGACCCCACGGCAACGAATTCATCCGCAGCTATTCGGTTAGCGGCCCCGAAACCATCGAAAACAGCAGCATGGGTTGGCACCCGCATCTTGGGCGAGACCGCATCAGACTGGCGCAGGGCGTGGAAATCCTGCCCAATCATCCAATGCCATTGGCTGGTGTCATGTCGGCGCAGGTCAAGAAAATGACCGCTGGGCGGAGCCAGTCGAGCGGTGCTTCCCCCATCGACCATCAATACACGCAACCCGGCTTCGAGCAGAGGAAATGCCGACGAGACCCCGGCAGGACCACTTCCAACGATTATCACGTCGAAATCGACCTGAGACTGTCCAATCATCTAATACACTCCTCGCCGCCCAATTCGGGTTAAAAAAGGCCACAAGATAAGTTGCACAACACGACGAATGGCTTCCACCAAGACGGCTCTCACGATACCCAGAGCTCGCCACGGCCAGCCGGTCGGCCGATTGAGCCCCAGAAAACGACAGGCTCCCTGGGGACTCGCTTCAGCCACCATCAGGGCAGCCTCAAGACGCCAAGCCAATTCACGCCGGTAGGCAACAGCGATACTTCCCGCGCCATCGAGCAGCCCCAACAAGACCGGCATGCGGCGAACCGGCCCCGGCAGCGATAAAGCACGCCCCGTGCCAAGGGTCTCGATGGCCCTGACATATCGCCGCATCAGGCTGCCCGCAGGCTGATCCCGCAGAACATAAGCCAAAAACACGCGTCCTTCGGCAAGGAGCCCTCGCCGCCCACGCCCAGAGCGAGTCATACCCGCGTCAAGCGGGCGCAAAGTGATCGACGCTCGCAGCAGATCGTCAGCGGTATCCATGGGCCTTAGTGCAAAAAGAGAAAGCAGCCGGTCCAGGCCGAGCCTTGCGCTCAAGCCCGCTCCGAGCAGCTTGGCCACTGCACGGACCAAGAGGGTGGGTACAGGAATGCTGATATGCCGGCGAGTGGTCCGCCCTCGGGCAATGGCCTGCAAGAATGCGGTGAAACCGACTCCTTCCGATGCCGCAATGCTCATTACCGACGATTTTGCCTGAGTCGGGCAGGCAAGCAGCGCAGCCACAAGATCATCCACATGCACCGGTTGCACCAGCGGAGCCGGAATAAAGGCTGGCAGCACCGGCAGACGCCTCACCAAACTGCACAGCAGACCGAATAGTCCCTGTTCGGGCCCACCGTATACTTGTCCTGGACGAACCACCCAGCCACCCGCAGCCAAGGTCGTACGTTCGATCTGCCACTTGATTCGGCCATAGGCGGTAGGCGCATCATTACGGGCCGTCTGACTGGAAACAAAAACAAAACCGGCTTTCACAGCAACAGCCGCCTCGATGAGCCGCTGTGCCGCATCCTCCTCATCCTGTTCCGCATCAGGATCGTGCTGCGTTTTGGCCGCCAAATGAAAGACCATGGCAATGTCTTCGGGCAGCGCTAGCGGCAGCTTGTCTGAAAAGTCAAAAGCCTGCCAAACCACGCCGGGCTCATCCAATGGACGCCGTGACAGGGCCAGCACTTCATGGCCTGCAAGTCGTGCAGCACGGATCAGGCGCTGGCCGATATAACCGGTTGCTCCGGTGATCGCGATCCTCACAGTCCGCACCTGTCATCAGCAGCTTTGCTCTTAGGGGTATCACAACCCTGAAAAATAAATCGCTTGCTCAGAAAATAGTTGAAGAACACACAGATGATGTCAGCGATGAACTTGGCAACAATTGTCATTGGAATCAGCCACAACATGGCACTCAGCACCAGTGCCGAAAGAGGGATGTTCAGCGCCAGTACTGCAAAGTAACGCACGGCCTGCTGCAGGGTTCCTCCAGCCTCCGCCATACCGAAAGTGAAGCTGCGATGAGCAATGAACGCGAATACCCCGGCCAAGATCTTGCTGACCATGTTGGCCAGCAGTGGATCAAGGCCAAAATGGGTGAACAGCAGCACAAACCCGCCCATATCCAGGCCATAAGCCAGAACCTGGACCAGCAAGTAGCGCACGAAACGCATCAACCCGCCCTCCGAATGACCACTACGTGATGCAGGCCGAGCCAGCGATTCAGTGGCTTCAACAGGCGCTGGATCAGCGAAAGAAGGGGCCTGGCCCAATTGGGCCACAGCTGACGGAAGTTGAGTCCGCCGGATAGAAGATAGGCAAGGTAATTGTCACATACCTCCTGATGTACGATGTTCAACTGCGGAAAACGCTGCTCGAACTCGGCTCGGTCCCGCTCGAAGACGATATAACTCAGTGCCTGGTTAGCCCCATTCATCGGACCCGATATAGGGGTTTCCCAAGATGGAAAGTCCTTGTCGTACCCCTCTGTATGGAACATCCGACGGAACAGAAAGGCCGCGAACGGTCCATGGTAAGGCTCAAGGAGAATCACCCCACCACCAGGCACCAGAACCCGTTCAAGCTCTTCGAAAAAGCGGTTGGGATGGGGGAAGTGATGGAAGCAGTTCTGGCCGAAAATCACCCTTACCGAACTATCCGGCAAGTCCATTTGCTCTGCATCCAGCACACGATCCAGCCCAGGCCCAGGAACAATATCGGTCGCCAGTACATCGGGATAGGAATTGCGAATCGGTGATACCCCAGCACCAAGTTCGACACGCTCGCCAGTACCCGACAAGAATTGCTTGTCGAGGCGCTCAAACATGTGGTGAAACCCGGTGAAGACCTCTTTCAACATGGGTTTTTGAGCAAGCATGCGGCCATGCACAAGCAAGCGATCCCCTCCATCCACGTCGATGTTCTTGACACTTGGGTCTCTCAGCCAATCGGCAAGCCAATTCATACAGTTGCTCCACTGTTGTTGACGCCCGGCTTCCGAATATTCCGATGAAGGGGACGAGTGGGAACAGAAGCCACATCGTACCCAACAAAGCCCAACAGGAACTGGATGCCGGCAATGATGGGCAGCGCAGACATCATTACAGTGCCGGCAGGAGTAGGCACGCCGGTCTGGGCAGAGCTCATCCAGTGGTACCCGCCAAATACCAGACCGAAACCAAGAAACAGCAATCCAAGTGGCAACTCTATGGAGGCGACAGACATATTTCGCAAGTAATAGCTGTAAAAAATACGCTTGCTGAAGTTGCGGATATGCTTACCCAAGAACTCGCCAATGATCTGGGAAATCTTAAGGTTACTCACCTCATCAACATATTTCGCATTCATAGGCACATCTACGACCACTGCACGGATTGTATTCAAACGAAACAACATATCCGTCTCGAAAAAATAGCGCTGGCTGATCTTCTTGAATGGCAAGTGTCGCGCCACTGCCACATGAATTGCAGTGTAGCCATTGGTCGGATCGAATAGATCCCAATACCCCGACGACAACTTGGTCATGAATGACAGGATGGCATTGCCGAATAGGCGCATGCGGGGCATTGCGCGAATCTCTTCCAGATCAAAAAAGCGATTGCCTTTAGTGTAGTCGGCCTCACCGGCGAGAATCGGAGCAATGAAGTCGGGGATCAAGCTTGGGTCCATCTGACCGTCGCCATCGACTTTAACGATCACCTCCATGCAGTCCTCGATGGCGGCTTTATAACCCGACATCACCGCGCCACCAACGCCTTGATTCTTGGCATGGCGCAAAACACTCACTCGCTCATCCTGGCAGTTGGCTTCGATGAAATCACCGGACCCGTCAGGGCAGCAATCGTCGACAGCATAGATACGCACCACTTCCGAGCCGATGCCACCAATCACACTCAAAATATGACTTTTAACTTTGTAGCAAGGAATCACCACTGCAACTTTTGGTTGAAAATCGTTCGTCATGGTAATTATCTATCCGCTTATAAATATGAAACCGACCATTAGGCCTCAAGTATTGCACGGGTATCGTCTTCGGACCCTTCGTCGGAAGCCCACACCTGCCAGTTGGAATAGTTCTGAGCCTCAAAAGAAGCTAATTGTTCAGCCAAATAACGCTGACCGTAATAAATGCGCAACAGAATCGCCACGTTGGGTAGATCGGTCCCCATACTCACATCCCGACTTGCGTCGGCACTCGGCAAGTCCCCCAAAGAGTTTGATTCGTTGACCAGCTGGACTTTCAACAAATTATCGCCCGAATTGGCATCAACACTTGAGTTTGACCGATTAAGCTTGGGCATCCACTCGCCTTGAATGTGAAAACAACTAACTCACAACGCAAAAAGCACCATCCATGGCGCCCGTTTTTTTAAGAGGATGGCGACACAAGAATCCAGGCGCCACCACACCACTACTTCGAAATTCTATGGGAGTTTACTCCCCACCCTGAGGTCCGACAATGATTGCTCCTGGCCAGTCACAGTTCGAATAATGTCAAGAACCGCAAGCCCAAATACCACTGAATAGACACGTAATTCTGCCCTATCCCCCTCAGAGCATCAGTTCGGTCGTTTTCCTATCGAGCAGATCTGCCACGTTTCGCAAAACCTTACTCCGGACTTCAACACTCCCTACAGGAAACACAAATGTAGTGGTCTAATGATTCCGGCCCCCCCATTTTGGCGAGAATGCTCGCCAGATAGAGGTGTCTGATGATCAAGCAACGCCGCTCCTTTTCCACTGAATTCAAACGAGAGGCCGCAAGCCTCGTACTTGACCAAGGCTATAGCTACATCGAAGCCTGTCGTTCACTTGGAGTTGTCGAATCTGCGCTACGTCGCGGGGCTAACCAGCTTCAGCAAGAGCGTAATGGAGTGACTCCGCAAAGCAAAGCGTTGACGCCCGAGCAGCAAAAAACCCAGGAACTGGAAGCCCGAATCAATCAGCTGGAACGGGAAAAATCGGTCCTAAAAAAGGCTACCGTACTCTTGATGGCCGAGGAACACGAGCGTTCGCGTTAATTGATCAGCTTCGCTCTGAAGAACCTGTTGAGCTGTTGTGCTCGGTAGTTGAAGTCACCCGATCTTGCTATTACGCGCACTGCCGCAAGCGTCGACCTCCGAACGTTGAGCGGCTGATCTTGCGCAGCCGTGTGAACGGGCTGTTCACCCAAAGCCGCAGCGCGGCGAGCAGCCGAAGCATCATGTGCATGATGCGGGAGAACGGCATAAAAATTGGGCGATTCAAGGTGCGCAAGCTGATGAGCGAGATGGAACTGATCAGCAAGCAAACCGGCTCACATACCTATAAAAAAGCGACGGTGGAGCGGCCGGGCATTCCGAACGTGCTGGGTCGGGAGTTCACTGTGTCTGCGCCGAATGAGGTTTGGTGCGGTGATGTCACTGATGTCTGGGCTGAAGGTCGCTGGCACTATGTGGCGGTTGTAATCGACCTTTCACTCGCCGCGTAGTGGGCTGGGGGCATCGAAGTCCGATGCCGACCTGGTAATCAAGACTTTGGACATGACTTATGAACAGCGTGGTCGCCCCCAGAATGTACCGTTTCACAGCGACCAAGGAAGCCAATACGGCAGCCGAAGCTTTCGCCAACGACTGTGGCGTTATCGCTTCATACAAAGCATGAGCCGGCGTGGAAACTGCTACGACAATGCACCGATGGAACGGTTGTTTCGCAGTCTGAAAACGGAATGGATACCGAGCGTGGGCTACATGAGCGCATCACTGGCACAGCAGGATATCGGTCGTTTTTGATGCAGAGGTACAACTGGCAACGGCCACATCAATTCAACAGCGGGCTGGCACCCGCCGTGGCCGAGGAAAAACTTAACGCAGTGTCCGGGATTAGTTGACCACTACAGTGAAAGCCTGATTGCTGGAAGTAAGCTCTGAATACCTGAATAAAAGGCTCCACCTCTTATCACTGCCCCTCGACGCAGCCAGTCGAATGGAAGGCCGCACTTACCGTATCAGCTATCCAAAACGACAAGCTGCCCTCCTAACCCCCCTGCCTTCCGCCATCTGATAACACCCATCTGAGCTTGGTAGAGCCTGGAACACCGGGCAAGGTTCCCCCGGATTCAATCTCGATTATCAGACTCATTATTCTACTGGGTGAATAACTGTGACTGACCGCCCAAAGCCCCACAACAAGGCACTTAGCCAGTATTCCCGGCGCGACCAAAGCCCGAATAAAATCCCCTCTCTCCAGGACTCACGGATGACAGGGAATGTGGAATAAAGAAGCCGCTATCAGTCACTTGAACAGCCACGCCCATGCGGGCAGCACCGGGCGCTGCGCCGCCTATACCCGGCAGGCGATCGAAGCCGGTGGGGGTGGCGTGATTCTGCACAGGAAGCACTCGGCCAAGGACTTCGGCTCATCATTGACCTCCGCCGGTTTTATCGAACAACCGGCCGGGCAGACGCCCGCAGCAGGCGATGTGGTCATCATCCAACCCATCCCCGGCCATCCCCACGGGCACATGGCGATGTTCAACGGCACGCTCTGGGTGTCAGACTTCAAACAGTTGCATGGTTTTTACCCGGGGCACTCCTATCGGGTTAAGAAACCTGACTACAAAATCTATCGCCATCCGTAAGGGGTTCCCCCATGAGAATGCTTTTCTGCTCGCTGCTGGCGGCCGTCGCGCTGCACCAGTCGGTCGCCCTGGCCGATTGCGCCAGTTCGCCCAAGCCTGCAACCCAGGCCTTTTACAGTTGGTACCTGCAAACTTTCAGCGAAGACAAGGACCCGCTGACTGACAACCTGCCGGAGATGAAGAAGTACGTATCGGACTCGCTGATCACCAAGATCAAAAAGCAGATGGCCAGCCCTGATGGGCTGGAAGAGGACTATTTCATCAAGGCTCAGGACTACATGGATGAGTGGCTGACCCAGATCAAGGTCAGCGACCCCCAGGTCCAGGGCTCCACCGCCAAGGAGCAGGTCACCCTGGGCAACACACCCGATACCACCCAGGTCGTCGACGTAAGGATGATCAAGGACAAGGGCTGCTGGAAGATCGACGAAGTGATTTCCACTGCCGACCAGAGCGACTGATCCCTTGCTTCCCCGCCACGGCGCCAGCCGTGGCATGGGCGCAGGCCGCTGAGAAGAACCAGCCAGGGATGCCGGCGTTCAGCACCGAGGGCTGCGACGACCTTGGTGCGCAGGCCCATCGGCAGGGTGCCTCGCAAGGTAGCTCGTGCCTGATCGCCGAATACCTGCAGCAGTACCGCTGCGCGCTGTTGCAGCCCCCTCCCCGGCCGCGCCGCGATTATCGATCCGCCACGCCAACCCTGCTGTGCCCAGGCCCGGCGTGGCGGGTTTCGTCCTCTATTGCTTGGCTGGCGTTATCGGGCCTGGAGCCTTTACCTGAGTCATCAGGTCATCGTCCCACTGCCCCTCGACCTTGACTTGGGCCAGGGCCCCCAGTTCCATGGCCTCGATCAGGTTGTGGTTGAGGTACACATAGGTGCCCGGCTGCTTGAAGGTATAGAGCGCCGCCAGGGCCGAACCGCCCGGGAGGAACCAGGTCTCCAGGTTGCGCTGGGGCGCGTTGGCGAACTTGCCGGTGGTCCAGACCCAGTCGCCGTGACCGCCGATCAGGTGCGGACGGCTGTCGCGATTGGCCTGGGAATGAATGAACAGTACGCTTTCACCGACCTTGGCGGTCAGCGCATTGGCACCGGTCAAGGCACCCACCCGACCATTGAACACCACATGGCTCGGGGTCAGCGTGCGCATCACTTCACGGGTGTCCTGATAGCTTGAGGCGAGGGTCGGGTAGTCCTTGTAATGCCCGTCCTTGTCTTTGGGAATGTACAGGTCGAACTCGCCGATGGTGTAGGCGCGGTCATAGTGCAGGGGTTTGCCGGCAGGGTCCTTCAGACCCTCGCGAGGCAGCACCATCAAGGTACCGCTCATGCCCGACACCACGTGCCAAGGCACCATTCCGGAAGGTGCACAGTGATAGACAAAGGTACCGCTGCGGTCGGCCTTGAAGCGCAGCACCACTTCCTGCCCTGGCACCACCTGGGTCAGGGCTGCCCCGCCCAGCGCACCGGTAGCCGCATGGAAGTCGATGTTGTGGGGCATGCTGTTGCTGGCGGGGTTGCTCAGGGTCAGCTCGACGTAGTCTCCCTCATGCACCACCAGGGTCGGGCCGGGCATCGAGCCGTTGAAGGTCATGGCCTGGAGGGTGGTGCCCTGCTCGTCCACCACCATTTTTTTCTCTTCCACACTCATGTGGAACTGCATCACCTTCGGCGGCCCGGTGACACTCTGCTCATGGGCGTGCACCTGGGGAGGGGTCACCAGTTCCACCTTGACCCGCTGCAGCCCGTCGGCACCACCCGCCAACGCCAGACCGGATGCACAGCCGCCGGCCACCACACACCATTTCAACCACGATTGAAGAGCTCCCATGCTTTGCGTTTCCATGCCAATGAAGGTGATTCATTGCAAAGCAAGCGAAGGCAAATCGTATTGCCTCAGGGCAATAAACGGCTGCGCCTCATGGGCAAATCCTTGACCCCGATCATGTACGCCTCAATGTCCTCCAATACCGTGTCACCGGATCGCCTGGCAGCTCGGCCTAGGAGTCCGAGGCGCGCACCCTTCATGGGTAGCTGAAGCTGCGCACCAGGGTCAGTTCCCCTGGCGCGCGCATCGGCACGATGAACGACTCGCTCTTCTCGTCCACCGTGCCTTCCTCGGTGATCACCGTCACCTGGGCCGTGGTCAGCGGCTGCACGGCGTTTTCCTGGCCGCCATCCTCGTCGTCATCGCTGCGATAACCGCCGCCGTAGTAGTTCACGTACACCAGGTACTGGCCCTTGAGCGGTGCCGGCATGGAGAAGATTTCAGGCCCGTAGCCCGTGGTCACGTCCACGTCCAGAGTCGCGCCATTGGGTGCCACCCGGTCGCCGTACCAGATGTGCGCGCCGTCCGGGGTCACCAGGTGCAGGTCCAGGTCAGTGTTGTCGCTGTCCCAGGACAGCAGCACGCGCAACTTGGGCGGGGTCACGCCACCACCGCTGTTGAGAAACTGCACGCGCTTGCGCTGCTGGCCGTCCGGGCTGCGCACTTCGACGCTGTTGCTGCCGTTGGGGAAGGAGTAGGGCCGGTCGAAGCTGCCTTGTTCATCGAACTTGAGCGGCATGCTGACGCCGTTGACGATCAGCTTGCCCGGCTCCTTGCTGGCCTTGGGGGCGCCCTTGATCTGCCCGCGAATGCGCGCGGTATCGGCCTGGCCCTGGGGGGTATTCACCGAGGAGGCCGGGTAGTTGACCTCCTGAATGTACTGTTCGCCATCGATAGCACGGGTGCGCCACCCCCCCTTGGGGGTGTCGAGCTGGATGCCGCCCTCGGCCAGGGCCATGGGCAAGCTGAACATTCCACAAAGGAACAGGAGGACCGGGGGAGCAGGAAATTTCATGGCCTATTCCAATAAAAGATGACGGGCGAGCCCTTCGATGTAGGTTTCATCCTGGCCGTTGGGATGAGCTTCAAAGGCCAGGTGCAGGTATTCGTGAGTCAGGTCGAGACGGTCTTGCAGCGAGAGCACGCCCCGCACATAGATGCGTTGCCGTTCGCGGTCGACATAGGGCCGGCCAAAGCTCAGGCGGCAGACGGCGAACTGGCTGATTTCGTTATAGCCGACCTCCTGCTGCAACGGCCGGCGCCAGCGCGGCCGCTGCTTCAGCAACCAGTCCTGGGCCGCGGGCAAGGGTTCGCAGGAGGCCACCGGGTTGTCCCAGCGGCTGAGGCTGGCCCGTGGATAGGCATGCAGCAGGATGGCGTCATAACGCTGGCCCGAACCGGCCTGTTCCACTGCTTGCTGCCAGGACAGCTTGTCCGGGGCAATCAGGTCCGAGTGGTAGGTGACTTGGGTGCCGGCCAGCACCAGGTCGCTGGTCCAGGCGGCAATGGCCCGGGCCTCGGCGGTGGCCGGACGCGGCGCGACCCGCTGACGGTTGCTGCTGTCGTCGATGCTCAGGCATTCGCCGCTGCGTCCGGCGTTCTGCAGCAAGTAGGTGCGAATCGCCACGGCCAGGGCCTTGGCCGCCTCTACCGGCTCGCTGCTGGCCTCGCGTTGCAGCACCCGCGCTACGTATTCCTCACGGTCCAGGCGCGCCACCAGCCGCTGGGCCGCGGGGTCACGCTGCAGAAAGAGTTCGCCAGCGCTGTGGATATCCAGCTGGTTGCCGTTGGCAAACTCCACCCGGTAATCCCCTTGCAAGGCACCCGGCTTGGCAAGTTGGCCGTTCTGGCTGACGCTTTTCAGCGGATAGCGGGAAAACAGGCTGACCTCCACACAGCGGCCTTTATCCACAGGCGGGTTGTCCGGCAGCACCTGGTTCAGGGCCTGGGCGTAGTCCTTCAACACCCGCTGGCTGGTGCCGCGCCCGCCCACCCACAGCGGTGTGCCGTCCACTAGCCAGCCGGCAAAGCCACCCTGGCGCGACTGTGGGTCCTGTTCCGCCAGCCAGCTCCAGGTCTTGACCCGCAAACGCCCGCCCAAGGCGCCCACGACAGCGCCGTCGCCAGCATTGAGCACCACGTCCAGCAGCACGCGCCGGGCGGTGTCCCGGGCCGGCAACAGCGCCAGCACCTGCAGCAACTCCACCACCGGGACCCGAGTCTGGGGTTGCAGCTGGTTTAGGTCCTGCAGCCAGCCGGGAGCGTTGCGGGCTTGCCAGTAATGGCGCCAGTCAGCCGCAGACAGTTGCAAGCGCTGGGGCTCGAAATACAAACCGCAGGAACGTACCAGCGCCTGGTCCCGGGCGATGCTGGCGCCCACCGAGCAGCAGTAGACCTCTTCCTTGGACTTGCCCTGGCAGGCATAGGCCGGCTCCTGGGCACCGGTGTCCACCAGCCAGGCATAGACGAAGAGTTTCCAGACACTGCCCAAGGGCGCCTGCAGATCCGCCGGCAACGGCTCGCGAGCCAGCACCTGAGTCTTGCTCAGGCTCATCAGCTCGCTGTCCGGGGCGGCTTTCCAGGCCAGGCGCAACGGCTCCTCCTGGGCCATCACCAGCCCAGGAAGCAAACACAGGCACAACCAGGCCCAACGCCGCGTCATGTTATTTGACCGTGACCTGACCCAGGGCCGGGGTACGTTCCTGAGCCTGGTGCTCAGGCGCATACACCTGATAGAAGCGCGCCGGCGGCAGGTTGAACTGGCCTTTCTGCGAGAAGCGGATCAGGTGGCGCAGGCGCACTTCGCTGCTGTCGTTCAGCGCTTCCAGCGGTACCGCGTAGCTCATCTGCCCCGGCTCGAAACGAGCCTTTTCCAGGGAGGCCGCCTCGGTGCCCGCAGGCCCGGCCAGCTTGATCCCCCAGGTGGTGCGCTCAACATCGGCACCCGGCGGCAGCGGCACTTCGAGCATGCCGTACAGCAGCGGGCGATTGCCCTGGTTGGCGATGATCACCTCATCCAGGTACAGCCCGTCGCTGGCAATCGGCTTGTTGCCCACCGGTTCCAGCTTGAAGGTGAACGCCTCATCCCCTGGCACCAGGCGCAGCAGGCGACGGCTAATGTTCACCGGTGCCGGCGTGCCCGGTTCCTGCTTGCTCAGGTAGCTCAGCGAAGCCCGCAGCGGACGCTCCGGCACGCTATTGAGCGTCAGCACGCTTGGCACCTGCGGCCCTTGCCACTGCCAGTAGCTTTCACCGCTGGCACCCTGCTGCGGTTGCCAGCCCTGCCCCGGGTTCAGAACCACGGCCGGTGCCGACTGCGCCACACTGCGCTGCAGCCAGGTCAGGGCCAGGGCCCGCTCCAGGGTCGACTGCGAAGGCAGCAGGCGTTGCAGCAAGGCTCGCGCCGCCGCTCCGTCGAAAGGTTTCAACGACAGGCTCAAGGCCTGGGTGAAGGGCTGGGAACTGACCTCGACCTGTTGCTGGGCGGCATCCAGTTGCGCGACAAACGCCGGCGGCGGGGTGACCTTGGCCTCCCGCGCCAGGGCGGCCGTCAGCACCCGAGCGCTGGCCAGGCCCAGGGCCGATTGCGGATCGTCCATCACCAGGCTGACACTGCTGCTGTCGTCCATGCTGGCGTCCGGGCCGGCACCGGCCTTGGCCAGATCGTCCATCAGGCCGCTGACCAGGGTATTGATCGGTAGCTTCATTTCACGGGCAAAGGACAGGATCAGCGCCCGCTGCAGCAACGGCGTGTTGCCGGCCTGCTTGGCGTAGACCTCGAGCACCCGCTGCCAGTGCTCCGGCGGCAGGTTCAGGTCCATGACCTTGCTCGCGTTCCAGTCGGCGTAATAGGCATAGGCAGTGAGGAAGGCATCCGGCTCGGCATCCTCGCCCCACCAGGTGAACGCCGCTTCCGGCCCGGCCATGTGCACCAGGCGCAGGCGGCTGTTCTGCATCATCAGGCGCAAGCGGTCGCGGATCTGCGGATTGCTGGCCAGTGCCGGGTAGGCCACGCTCAGCGGCAACAACTGGCTGGCAGTCTGCTCGACGCCGCCGTAGGGGTATTCCAGCAAATCATCCAGGGCCGAACGGAACAGCGCCTGCGGGCTGTCGTCCAGGCGCAGGCGGATCTCGCCGGCATCCGCAGGCAGGCCCAGCGGCGTGCTGGTGCTGACCACGTCCAGGCTCTGGGTCTGCACCGCCTGCCAGCCGCCAGCACTGCTCACCAGGCGCACCGCCAGGGCATCCACGGTCTTGCCGCCCTGCATCAGCTCGGCGGTCCACTCGCCATTGCCCGGGGCAATGGCCGGCAGGGCCACATAGTTGATGCCGCTGTTGAGGGTCAAAGGCAGGCGCTGGGATTCGCCGGCGTAATGGATCACCAACTCGGCCTTGGCCGGCTGCTCGGACTGACTGAAGGCAAACACCCCCAGGTCCGGCTTGTCGCCACTGCGGAAACGGGTCGGACCGCTCCATTTCAGGTACAGGGCCTTGTCGGAACGCACGAACTGCTTCTTCTGCCCCACCTGGCCATCGTCGGCGATGGCCCGGGCGGTGATGCGCCAGCGGGTCAGGGAGTCCGGCATGCGAAAGGTGAAACGCGCCTTGCCGCTGCCATCGGTCACCAGTTCCGGCTGCCAGGCGGCGGTATCGACATCTTCACGGCGCGGGCGCTCCAGCACCTTGACTCCACGCTCGCTGCGGTTGGCCTTGCCCGGAGCCGTGGGGCTGCCCGGCAGGGCCACGTCGTAGCTGATGAACGACAGGCTGGCGCTGGTGCGCACATTGTTGCGCCGTGGGTGATAGAAGAACTGATCGATGCTCGGGGCCACTTCCGGCTGCAGGGCGTAGACCATTTCGTCCACCACGCTGACCGTCAGGTGGGCCGGTATCGGCTTGCCGGCGAACTGGGTGGACAGGTCCACGGTGACCATGTCGCCGGGCTGGTATTTCTCCTTGTCGGTGCTGATGGCCACATCGATCTGCGGCGTCAGTACCTTGATGCCGGCGTTCTGGAAGCTGTACTCGCCCCCTTTGGTGTAGAGCACGGAGAAGGTCAGGTTCGGCGCAAAGCCGTCTTTCACCGGCACTCGTGCGCGGTACTGGGTGGGGCTGAGCTTTTCCACTTTCAGCCAGTCGCCGCCCTTGGACAGCAGTGCAGTGGCCTCGACCTTGTCCCGCTCAAGGGACAACAGCGCGTCGTTGACCGGTTCCGGGAAGGTGATCAACGCCAGGGCTTCGTCGCCGGCCTTGTACTCGAGCTTGTCGAGGACAATTTCCACGGTGCCCGGCACGGCTTTCACGCCATCGCCAGTGACCGAGTGGCTGGTGCCGCCGAGCACTCGGTCATGCTCGTCCTTCAAGGTCAGGTTGTAGGTACCCGGGCGTTCGAAGGCCAGGGCAAAACCGCTGTCGCCGGCGGCCAGCTTGCCGTCGCCGGTGGACTGGTCTTCCAGGCGCACCCAGCTGTAGCGGCTCGGCTTGACGTTCTTGCTCTGCTCGCTGGAGTTCTGGTTGGCGTAGCTGAACTGCACCTTGTCACCGGCGGCGCTGAAGCGTTGCGGGGCGCTGAGGCTGAAGCTCGCGGCGCCACGCTCGATGAGGATTTCCTTGGTGGTCTTGACCCGATACGCGGCGCCGTCGCTGGCGAACACGGTGAGCATGTAACGGCTCGGTTTGTCCGCCGCCGGCAGGTCGAGGGTGGCGCTGCCCTTGGAATCAGTGGTCAGCTCGGCGCTGGTCAGTTCCACCGGGAACTGCCCCATGTACTGCAGCTCGTTGTCCACCATGGACAGTTGCTGGGCCCGCAGGCTCAGTTGCAGACGCGCGTTGGCCACCGGCTTGCCGTCCGGGTAGAGCAGCACCAGGTTGCCCTTCACCGGTTCGCCGGTCTTGAAGTCGGTCTTGGCCAGGGCCAGGGAAATCTCGAAATGCGGCTTGATGTACTCGGCCACGCGAAAGGCGCTGCTGTAGACCTGGTCCTTGTAGCCGAAACGCAGCTCATAACCGCCGGCCACGGCGTTGTCCGGCAGTTGGAAGCGGCCCTGGGTACCGGACTTGGAGTCCAGGTTCAGGGTCAGGTTCTGCAACGCGGTGCCGGCGGCATCGAGCACGCTGACATTCACCGTGCCAGCACCGGGCTGCACCGAGTCCCGGGCATTTTTGAACTCGCGACCGACGATCTTCAGCGACACCCAGTCCCCCGGACGGTACAGCGGCCGGTCGGTAAAGGCGTAGAGCTTGGTGTCGTAGATTTCGCTGTCGTAGTAGAAGTTCTCGGAGACGAACACTCCGCCTTCCTGGTCTTCACCGATCACGTAGGAACGCTCGGGGCTGACGTGTTTCAGGCGCACCAGGCCCTGCTCGTCGGTGGCGCCGCTGTTCATCACGCCGAGGCCATCGGTCCACAGCACATTGACCTTGGGCACCGAGTTGCCTTCATGCTTGCCCGCGGCCCAGACCAGCAGCTCGTCGCCGGCGATCTTGCTCACCGCCACGGTGTTGGAAACGAACACCATGGTGGTGGCGCGGTACTTGCCCACCAGGGCCTCCACCAGGTAAAGGCCCGGCTTCAACTGTCCCAGGGGGATATAGACGTTGCCCGGAGCAACGTTGATGAACTGGCTGGAAGAGCCCGACAGATCCACCCCGGCCGGCGGCTGGATCGGCTTGGCCTGCCACAGCGGATAGCGGAACTGGGTCACCAGGGGCAGCCCCGGGATCAGGGCGAATTGCGGCTGGGCGTCATACGGCGTCGGCGCCAGCATGGAGTTGCCCACCTTCAGTTCCGGCACCTGCTCGGTGACCTGCTTGCGCGACTCGTAGGAGAAGGCGCGCTGCATCACCCGGCGGGATTTGCGGTACCAGTTGTCCCACAGGTAAGCCAGGGTGTTGGACAGGCCCTCGCCCTTGAACTGGCCGTCGCTGACCACCCGGTGCAGGTTCTTCTGGCGCTTGAGAAAGTCCAGCGGCTGGTCGATCCGGTACACCCGGATGTCCGCACCGCCATAGGGCTCCATGCGAAAGCGCCGGTAGTCGCGGCCCGGGGCCTCGAGGCGCACCATGGCCTGTTCGTCACTGGCGAAACTGCTGTCGGCCAGGAGGAAGAAACTCTCGCCGGAGACCGCCGCATAGTCGCTGGACGGCACCGAGTCTTCGGCGTTGACCAGGGTCACGGGGGTGAGCAGGGTCAAGGCCAGGGTCAGGCGAAACAGAAAACGGGACATAGGCAAGCCGCGTGAAGACGTCGCGAGGGAAGGCAAGACAAGGCGAAAACCGGCGAGGAAGCGCAGTTTACTGGCTGTAAATGAGCATTCCGAGCCCGTTTTCAACGCAGTATTGGCGAACGCAGCAGTCTTCACGCAGCTTGCATGGGATTCGTTCATTGGGTGAGGAAGTTCAGGCGATAGATGCCGATGAAGTTGGGGTTGGCTGAGTCGGGTATCCATCGAGTGTCCTTCCATGTCATCAGTTGCTGCACGCTAGCCGAGCGCATGCCGTTGTCGGTGGGAGTGGTGGTGCCGGTGTGATAGGCGATGTTGCGGCCCATCCAGATCATCAGGTGCTGGTCGTCGCCCTGGTCGAAGAACAACAGGTCACCGGGGCGCGCCTGGCCCAGGTCACGGCTCACCAGGTGGCTGTTGAACTGGATCAGCTTGATCGCGTTGACGTAGGGCCCGGTCTGGCCGCCGCCCTGCTGCCACTGCTGGGCCAGGCCACGCTGGCCTTCGCTCAGTTGCAGCTCCGGCGGCAGGTAGCGATTGCTCAGGCCGTTGGCCCGCAGCCATTTGTTGTCGTGAACCTTGAGCGCTTCGTTGGCGGCAAAACGCACCAGGCCCGCGCAGTCCTGCTGATACCAGCGGGGGCTCGGGCCCTGGCTCAACTGCTCCTGGGCGATGCGCACGAACCAGGCACGGAACACCTGGGACTGCTGCACGTCCAGGGGCGGAGCCTGGGTCGCGCCCACCGCACCGCTCAGCAACAGGGCCAGCAGGCCGAGGCAGGTCAGGCTTTTGCGCACTGCACTCACAGGGCACGCCATTGCAGGGGCAGCCATTGCCAGTGACCGTCGGGCTTGCTGCCTTCGGGCAGGGTCAGGGCGTACTTGCCATAACCGCCGAGGGTGCGCAGCTTGGGCACCAGGTAGGTTTGCGCGGCGTTGTTGAACACCGGTTCCATGTCCTGGGGCAGGCTGTCGAAGGTTTCCTGCTGGATCAGCTGGGCCAGGGACTGCGGGCCCAGGTACACCGGCATCAGTACATCCTTGGGCACCACGTCCGCCAGGGGCGGGAAGCGCTTGTCCAGGGTACCCAGGGCCTTGTTCACCAGCTTGTCATCCAGGGAGAACACCAGGGTCGAGCCATGGCGGGCCAGGCTGACCTGCATGAAGGCGCGGCCGGTGATGGTTTGCGGGTCCTTGGCTTCCTTGGCCGGGTACTGGCCGAAGTTGGAACTGACCTGGCGCTGCCACTGGTGCACGTCGCCGTTCTGCTGCTCGACCACCGGGAAGATGCGCTCCGCCACCTTGCTTTCCCGGGTGCCGACCATGGAACCGAACAGCTTGCCCAGATCGGCGTCGAGCTTGGCGTTGTCCTTGTCCTTGAGGCTGGCCACCAGCAACGGCGTGTACAGCCGCGAGTCGGCATACCAGCACAGGCCGGCAGTCCCGGCCATGTGCTCGGTCAGGGTGCTGGCCACCGCTTCTTCGGCACCCAGCTTGACCAGCAACGGCTTCTGCTGCTCCGCCGCCAACGGCAAGGCCACACAGGCGCTGGCGCCCATGGGCATGGCCTGCCAGATCGGCTTGAAGTCGAGGTCCGGCTGGTCGTCCTGCTCTTCCATGGCCAGGTAGCTGTGCCAACCCTTGTCATCCATGTCGAAGCGCAGGCCGGCGAAGCTGGGGATGAAGCGCTGGTAACCCATGGCCAGGACACTGGCATTGACCGCCAGCCGTTGCTGCACCTCGGGTTTGCGCGCCTCAAGGCCAAAGGCCTCAGGGAACAGCTTGTCGCCATTGAGCAAGGCTTCCAGCGCGGTGGTGGACACCGCGCCATGCTCGTCATCAGCCCCGGTGCTCGGGTCATACAGCTTGGCCGGGTTGGACAGCACCACCAGCTTGTCGCCGTGGGAAGCGAACAGCAGGGATTTGCCAGCGTTGTAGTTCAGTTGATAGAGCGCCACGGCGTCGCCGCCGACCTTGAGCTCCGCCAGTTTGCTCAACTGGGTGTCATCCAGGGCCACCTTGGCCAGAGGTTCCAGCAGCTTGGCCAGGCCACCACGGTCCATCACCAGCAGGAAGTCCTTGAGGCGCCCATCCAGGCCGCGCCACAGCGCCACATCCGCAGGCTGGTCGAACAGTTGCTCGATCAGGCTGTCCTGCAGTTTCAGGTCATGCTCGTAGATGATCCGCCGCAGGCTGCCAATCAGGCCCAGGCGGTCGGCGTGGGTCTGGTAATAAAAGACGAAGTCCTCGGTCAGGGTTTCCTTGAGAAACGGCACCGCCAGCAGGTCCTTGGGTAACTGCGCCAGGGAATGGGTCTCCAGCAACCCATCGGGACGGCTCAGGCCCAGCTTGTCGCCAGCCAGTTCCGCCACCGGGGTCTTGGGCTTGCAACCCACCACCGTGATCGCTGCAGCCACCAGGCACAGGCCCATGACCAGGACCGGCCAGCGGCGCTTGCTGCCGGGTTGTTCAGTGCCGGGGACGCCGGCCACCGGGGATGCTGTGTTTTCGCTCATGATTCACAAAGCCCAATTCATCCGTGGTGCGGGATGTTCAATAGTTGAAAGACTTGACCAGCAACAGGTCGCCGATGGCCCGCATGGGCACGATAAAGGTCTCGCGTTTCTCATCGACGGTGTTTTCGTTAAGGATCAGGTTGATCTGCGAGGTGATCACCTCATTCTGATTGCTGCCTTCGTCGAAATTGTACCCGCCACTGCCGTAGTTGCCCCAGTAGTTGACGTAGATCAGATAGGTGCCCCGCAGCGGCGCGGTCATGGTGAACATTTCCGGGCCCGGCCCGTCGACCCCGTCCGGGTCCAGGCCGCCGCCATTGGTCAGGCCGGGATGGCCGAAGAAAGCGTGCTGGCCGTCGGGGGTAATGATGTGCATGTCCAGCTCGGCCTTGGGATCGTCCCAGCCCAGCACCACGCGGATCCGCGGCGGTGTCTTGTTCTGATTGGCCTCGTAGAACTGCACGCGCTTGAGAGACTTGCCTTCGGAGCTGCGCACTTCAACGCTGTTGGAACCGGCGCCAAAGGCATAGGGCCGGCCGAAGCGGCCCTGTTCGTCGGTGTAGAGGTTCAACGGATTGCCGTTGACCGACAGGCTGTGGGGCTGGCGCAGATGACCGATGGCCTTGAGCTGGCCCTCGATCATGGTGCGGTTGCGCTGGATGCCGCGGTCGATCGGTGGCGTCGGGTAGGCCACCCGGTCCTGTTCGGTGCGGTCGAGCAGTCCGGAATAGCGCCAGCCGGCCAGGGGCTCCTGCAGCTCGGCGGAGGGTTCGGCGAACGCCGTCCCGGCCATCAGCAGGGGCAGCAGAAAAGAGAAGAATGCGCGCATGTACTGCGTCCTGCCATGCATGGGGGAAACCCTGGCGCCAGATCCTCGGCGCGGCTGCAAACACGTGAAAAATCGCCCGGCGAAATGGGCGTTGGAAAGGCCGCAGATTAGCGACTTGGCGACGGTTGCACAATTGGCCAACGGGGTTTTTGCGAGGGAATTGGCACGCTCCTGAAACCCACGCGCAAAGTGCCATTATGGCGACATCATCGACCAGCCCCCCTAGCCTGCAAGCGGCGGTTGCCGCCCCGCTCCTGCCCCCATCAAGAGGCCCTGGTTCGAGTCCCCATCCGCCGGAAAACAGCCCATCAGCCCAAGCTTGCCAGCGCGTTGCCAATGCCCTTGCACAGGCGCTCGAAAGAGCCCTGGCAAGCTCTCTGGAATGCCTCTTTGGCGGCAATGAGCAGGGGCGGAACGAAGCGTCCGAGCCGGCGTTTGGCACGCTGCACATTCCCCCAGGGAATGACCCCATACCTATTCATCGATTGCTTCGCCGCGCCCGGAAACGCTTATCTAGGGACGCCGCAGGATTGCACATGACGCTGACCGACCCACCGCTCAGTGCTGTGACGCCTCGCCTGGCCATAAAAAATATAATCAACGGGAGCGCCTCACTCATGAAGTATCCGTTACGGCCGCTGGTCTTCTGGCCCACCTTTCTGATTCTGCTGGCCGCAGTGATTGCCAGCTACCTTGATCTGCAGGCCTTCCTGGCCGTGAGCAAAACCCTCAATCGGATGATCCTCGACAACTTCTCCTGGTTGTTCAGCGCCAGTTCGTTCTTGCTGGTGGTACTGACCGCGATCGTCTACTTCTCGCCCCTGGGGCGGGTGCGCATCGGCGGTGAAGACGCCCAGCCACTGCTGAGCAAATGGCGCTGGTTCATGGTGGCGCTGTGCACCACCCTGGCGGTCGGCGTACTGTTCTGGACCACCGCCGAGCCGCTCTATCACCTGTATGGCCCGCCCAGCAGCCTGAAGATCGCGCCCGGTAGCCCCGAAGCCACCAGCTTCGCCATGTCCACCATGTTCCTGCACTGGACCCTGACGCCCTATGCCATCTACCTGGTGCCGTCGCTGGTGTTCGCCCTGGTGTTCTACAACCTGCGCAGCAACTTCTCCATCGGAGCCATGCTCCAGCCGCTGATCGGCGCCGAGCGGGTCAAGCGCTATGCCGGGCTGATCGACACCCTGGCGATGTTTGCCCTGGTGGCCGGCATGGCCTCGTCCCTGGGCACCGGCGCGCTGACCCTGTCCGGCGGCCTGAGCCAGTACATCGGCGGCGAGACCACGCCCCTGCGCCTGGCCCTGATCATTGCGGTGATCGTCATCACCTTCGTCGCCTCGGCCGCCAGCGGCCTGCAGAAAGGCATCGTCAAGCTCTCGACCTTCAATACCTGGATCATGCTGGCGCTGGGGCTGTTCGTGCTGGTCAGCGGGCCGACCCTGTACATGCTCAGCCTCGGCGTCGAGTCCATCGGCCTGTACCTGCAGACCTTCTTCAGCCGTAGCCTGTTCACCGGTGCCGCCAGCGGCGACAACTGGCCCCAGAGCTGGACGGTGTTCTACTGGTCAGTGTGGTTTGCCTGGGCCCCGGTGAGCGCGCTGTTCCTCGGCAAGATCGGCCGGGGCTACACGGTGCGCGAGTTCATCCACACCAACATGCTCTACCCGGCCCTGTTCACCGCCCTGTGGATCTGCATCTTCTCTGGCTGCAGCCTGTACTTCGACGCCCAGGGTTCCGGCGCGCTCAACCGCGTGCTCAATGAGCAGGGGGTGGAGCACGTGCTGTACCAGATGTTCCAGCAACTGCCGGCCTCTGGCCTGATGATCGCCTTCCTGCTGTTCATCGCCTTCATCTCCTTCGTCACTGCGGCCGACTCCAGCACCGACGTGATCGGCAACCTGTGCAGCCGCGGCGTCACCGCCGACTCGGACCTGGACGGCAGCCCGCTGCTCAAGGTGGTCTGGGGCGTGATCATCGGCAGCGTGTCCTGGGTCATGGTGGCCTTCGTCGGCATCGACGGGGTCAAGATGCTCTCCAACCTCGGTGGCCTGCCCGGTATGCTCATCGTCCTGCTGGCCAGCAGCGCGCTGATCATCTGGCTGAAGAATCCCGCCCTGCTGGCCCAGCCGACGGCCATGCAAGAGCCGTCGACGCCGCCCCCGGCCGCCGTCTCGACTCCGGCTCATCCGGCCCTGGAGCCGACCCCATGAAAATCCGTCATCTCGCCCTGCAGGGCGCGGGCCTGGCACTGTGCTGCCCGTTGCTGGCAGATGCCGGCCAGGAGGCAGCCCGGGGCTTTATCGAAGACAGCCGGATCAACGCTCTGGTGCGCAACTACTACCGCAACAACGACTATCGCGACCGCGACAAGGATGGCCGCGAATGGGCCCAGGGCCTGCAGTTGGACTACCGCTCCGGCTACACCCCGGGCCCCCTGGGCTTTGGCCTGGACGCCCACGCCTACTTCGCCACCAAACTCGACAGTGGCGGTGGGCGGGCGCGCACCCAGTTGCTGGTCAGCGACGGGGCTGGCCACAGCCGCGATGAGTCGGCCACCGCCGGCGCAGCGCTGAAAATGCGCTGGTCCAATACCGAGCTCAAGTACGGCGACCTGCGCCCGCAGAACCCGGTGCTGGCCCTGGCGGACAGCCGCATCATGCCGGCCACCGCCAGCGGTTTCGCCTTCACCAGCCGCGAGGCCGAGGGCCTGCTGCTGGAGGGCGGCCATTTCACCGCCGCCAGGGACTTCAACCAGACTGGCCATCGCGGCGGCTTCTACGCCGGCTATGCCGGAGTCGAAGGCGGCGACGTGGACTATCTCGGCGGCACCTACCAGGTGCATCCCCAAATCGGCCTGAGCCTCTACAGCGCACGCTACGAAGACCTGTGGCGCCAGCACTACGTCAATCTCAACCTCGACCAGCCATTGGATGCCGAGGCGTACCGCAGCTTGAACCTGGACCTCAACCTCTACCGTTCCCTGGATGACGGCCAGGCCCTGGCCGGGGATATCGCGACCACTGCCTGGTCGGCGGCGCTGGCCCTCAAGAGCGGGCCGCAGACCTTCACCCTGGCCCACCAGCGCATTCACGGAAACCAGCCGTTCGACTACCTGGCCCTGGGCGGGGGCGGCTTCCACGACTCGATCTACCTGGCCAACTCCTCGCTGATCGCCGACTTCAACGGCCCGGGCGAGCGCTCCTGGAGCCTGGGCTACAAGCTCGACTTCGCGCCGCTCGGCATGCCCGGCCTGTCGCTCAACACCCGCTACATCCGCGGCAGCCACGTGGACGGTCGACGGGTGCCGGTGGGCAGCCCCTACCGCTACTACGCCGACAACGAAAAGCACTGGGAACGGGATATCGACGTGCGCTACGTGCTACAGACCGGCCCGGCCAAGGACCTGTCTCTGACCCTGCGCCAGGGCACCCATCGCATCCGCGGGACCTCGGACGGCAACGTCGATCACATCCGCCTGATCACCGAATACCCCTTCAGCCTGCTTTGATCGCCCCGCTCGCCGCCCGGCCAATCCGGGCGGTGGCCTTTTATCGACTGGAGTGTCGAATGGACGTTATCCACGATTTCCCCCACCCGATCCGCGAGATCGAGCACTGCCTGATCCCTCTGCGGGACGGCACCCACCTGGCGGCGCGCATCTGGCTGCCGGCCGACGCCCGTGATGCAAAACCCTATCCGGCGATCCTCGAGTACCTGCCCTACCGCAAGCGCGACGGTACCGCGGTACGCGATGCACTGAGCCATCCGTGGATGGCCGGCCAGGGCTATGCCTGTGTGCGGGTGGACATGCGCGGCAACGGTGAATCCCAGGGCCTGATGGCCGACGAATACCTGCCCCAGGAACAGGAGGACGCCCTCCAAGTGCTGGACTGGCTCTGCGCCCAGCCCTGGTGCGACGGCAACCTGGGGATGATGGGCATTTCCTGGGGCGGCTTCAACAGCCTGCAGGTGGCGGCTCGCCAGCCTGCGGCGCTGAAAGCCATCATCACCCTGTGCTCCACCGATGATCGCTACGCCGACGATATCCATTACAAGGGCGGCAATCTGCTGATGGAGAACCAGGGCTGGGCCGCAACCATGCTCAACTTCAGCGCCGCAGTGCCGGACCCGCTGCTGGTGGATGACTGGCAAGCCCTCTGGCAGCAGCGCCTGGACGCCATGCCGATGCTCGCCGAAACCTGGCTGCAGCATCAGACCCGCGACGCCTACTGGCGCCAGGGCTCGGTGTGCGAGGACTACGCGGCAATCAAGGCGGCGGTGTACTGCGTTGGCGGTTGGGGTGATGCCTACAAGAACACCGTGCCGCGGCTGATGCAGCACCTGAGCGCTCCCAAGAAGGCCATGCTCGGCCCCTGGATCCACAAGTACCCGCACTTCGCCGTGCCCAACCCGGCCATCGGGTTCCTGCAAGAGGCCAAGCGCTGGTGGGACCACTGGCTCAAGGGCATCGACAATGGCGTGATGGACGAACCGGCCTGTGCTTTCTACCTGCAAGACGCGGTCGCGCCCAAGGGCAGCTACGCCGAGCGCCCGGGCACCTGGGTGCAGACCGCAGGCTGGCCCGATCCCCAGGTGCAATGGCAGGACTTCAGCCTCGGCGACTCTGGGCTGCTGGCCGGCGAACAGGCCCTGGGCCAGGAGCGCAGCATCTGCTCGCCCCTGACCACCGGCCTACACCAGGGCGAATACTGCGCCATCTGGTTCGGCCCGGACGGCCCCACCGACCAGCGCCGGGATGACGCCCACTCGCTGTGCTTCGACAGCCCGCCGCTGGACGCGCCACTGGCCCTGCTGGGGGATGTGCGCCTGGACCTGCGGCTGAAGTCGGACAAGCCTTGCGGGCAGATCGTCGCCCGGCTGAATGCCGTGGCACCGGATGGCCAAGTGGCGCAGATCACCTATGGCACCCTGAACCTCAACCTGCGGGACGACTTCGCCGTGGCCAACCCGCCAGTGCCCGGCGAACCCTTGCAGGTCCGCCTGAGCCTGGATCATGTCGGCTACCGCCTGCCCGCCGGCTATCGCCTGCGCCTGGCCCTGAGCACCGCAAGCTTCCCCCTGCTGTGGCCCAGCCGCGAGCTGGCCACCCTGACCCTGCTGCCCGAGCTGCAGAGCGTGCAACTGCCGGTGTTTACCGGCGAGGCGGTGGAGTGCCCGTTCGAGGCGCCGCAGAGCGCGCCACCGGCCAACCTGGAAATCATCCGCGCGGCGGCGCCCAAGCGCACCCTCAACGAAGATGTGGGCAGCGGCGAAGTCTGTGTGCGCATCGACGATGACCTGGGCGCCATGCGTTTCCTCGATCACGGCCTGTGGGTCGACCAGCGTTGCACCGAGCAATACCGCACGCTGCCCTGGGACCCACTGTCGACCCGGGCCGACATCCAGTGGAGCTACCGCGTCGGCCGCGACGCATGGTCGGTAGAGGTGGACAGCCGGCTGCACCTGCACGCCGACGCCCAGTGGTTCTACCTGGAGGCCGAACAGGTGGCGCGTTGCGATGGCCAGCAGACCCATCAGCGCCAGTGGCAGCGACGGATCGCCCGATCCACCCTGTAAAGCGTGGCAGGATGCCCTATCTCTGAGACATGGCGGGCGGCTGAAGACAGCGCCCGCCCCCTGCAGTCGGGTACCCCTATGTCACGTCGAAACGTCGATCTCCCGCCCCTCAACTGCCTGCAGCCTTTCGAGGCGGTGGCCCGCCACCTGAGCTTTACCCGGGCCGCCCAGGAACTGAACCTGACCCAGAGCGCGGTGAGCCGCCAGATCAAGCGGCTGGAGGAAAACCTCGCGCGCCCGCTGTTCCACCGCCACAGCCTGGGCATCAGCCTGACCCCGGCCGGCGAGCGCTATTTTCGCACCATCCAGCGCCTGCTGCGGGAACTGGATCGCGAGTCTGCCGAGCTGCGCCGACGCGGCGCCGAACGCCAACTGACCCTGGCCAGCACCCCGACCATCAGCTCGATCTGGCTGGCGCGCCTGCTGCCGCATTTCCAGCACCTGTTCCCGGACCTGGACATCCGCATCCTGTGCAGCGAAAGCCCCTTGCACCTGGACGTCAGCGAGTACGACCTGGGGCTGTTCTATCACCTCGACGAACTGCCGGCGCCCCTGGGGCTGGAGCTGACCCCGGTGTTTGCCAGCGAACAGGTGATCAGCGTGTGCAGCCCGGACTACCTGAGCCGCAAGGGACCGATCCGCGACTCGCAGCACCTGCTGGAAGAACACCGCCTGCTGATCGTCGAAGACCACTATCACGACTGGCTGACCTGGGCCGACTGGTTCAGCGCCGTGGGCGCCACCTACCATTCGCCGCGACACGCCCTGCGCACCAACAGCTACCAGCTGCTGATGCAGTCGGCAGTCATGGGCCAGGGCGTGGCCCTGGGCTGGGAAAGCCTGCTGCAGGGGGAACTCGCCGCCGGGCGCCTGCAACGGGCGCTGCCCGATCGCATGCCCAGCCGCGGGCGGCTGAACCTGATGCAACCGCACCATCGCAATCCGCCACCGGCCGTCCGGCGCTTTCGCCAGTGGCTGCTGGACCACACCTCCCCTGCCAATGAAGCCGGTCCCTGACCGAACGTACCTGACGACCTCATGAACCTGACTCTGCTGACCTTTCCCGCGCTGTATTGCGCCACCATCCTGATGCTGACCGGCAACGGGTTGTTCTTCAGTTTTATCGGCCTGCGCCTGGCCAGTGACGGTGTCGACGAACTGTGGATCGGCGGCCTGACCGCCGCCTACTACGCCGGCATGGTCTGTGGCGCCAAGTTCGGCCACCAGATGATCGCCGCCGTCGGCCACATCCGCTCCTACGTGGCCTGTGCCGGCGCGGCCACCATGATTGTCCTGCTGCATGTGCTGTTCGAAGACCTGTGGCTGTGGCTGGCACTGCGCTTCATCACCGGCCTGGTGATGATGAACCAGTACATGGTGATCGAGAGCTGGCTCAACGAGCAGGCGGACAACAACCAGCGCGGCGCAGTATTCGCCGGCTACATGGTGGCGGTTTCCCTGGGCCTGATCCTCGGCCAGAGCGTATTGATCTGGCGCCCGGAACTGGACTTCAAGCCGCTGCTGATCGTCGCCCTGTGCTTTGCCGCCTGCCTGCTGCCAGTGGCCCTGACCCGACGCCTGCACCCGGCCAAGCTGGTGGCGGCTCCGTTGCAGATCGGTTTTTTCTGGCGGCGGGTGCCGCAAGCCTTGAGCACGGTATTCATCACCGGCCTGATGGTCGGCTCCTTCTACGCCCTGGCACCGGTGTTCATTACCCTGAGCGGCCTGGATACGGCCCAGGCCGGCACCTTCGTCGCCGTGGCGATCCTTGCCGGGCTCTGCGGCCAGTGGCCGATCGGCTGGCTGTCGGACCGCATCGACCGTTCGCGGCTGATTCGTGCCTGCGCCTTGACCCTGTGCCTGGTGGCGATCCCTTTGTGGGGGCAGCTCGACCTGTCGTTCAGCGTATTGCTGTTGTTCGGTTTTCTCAGCGGCCTGCTGCTGTTCACCCTCTATCCGCTGGCGGTGGCCCTGGCCAACGACAACATCGAGCAGCCCCAGCGCGTGGCCCTGAGCGCCATGCTCCTGGCCACCCATGGCGTGGGCGCCTGCCTCGGGCCGCTGCTGTGCGGGGCACTGATGAAGCTTTACGGCCACAACGCCTTTTACCTGGTGTTTTCCCTGTGCGCCCTGCTGTTGGCCTGGCGGGTACAACCAAGTCGAGTCACCGGGGAGTTTCTGGTCGAGGGCGCGCCCTTGCAGCACGTGGCCATGCCCGAGCATCCGATCAGTGTGCTGGCCGCCACCCTGGACCCACGGGTCGACGAAGTGCCCGAGGAATTAGTGATCAACGAAGCGCCCCTGGAAGAACAGGCGCGTTGAGCACGGCCCGAGTGGGGCTGGGCGTCAGGCCGCTGGGAATCTCCTGCGGCGTCCTTTTCGGAGCAGAGGCTTGAACCTCAGGCTCCAAGGTTTCTGGAGCCCGCCCAAGCTGGCCACCAGACGCCCGGCGCCGTTATGACGAGCCGGTGCAGCGCACTTTCAGTGCGCCGCCCTGCACCAGGATGCCGCCATCCCGCAGGCTCTGGCCCCGCTCATCATCAACCTGGCCATTGCCTTGGCGGCCAAACCCTGCCGGTAGCCGCGAGACATGGGTTTTTCCAGGGCCCCGGGCGTTCTCGGAGGGCACCGCTCATTTGCCCGAAACCCCGGTGTCTGCTAGTGTCGCGCCGGTTTAACGTCAACCGGGATAGCCACCATGGCCCGCAAAAAAGCTGCCTTAGATTTCGAACAATCCCTCGCCGACCTGCAAACCCTGGTCGAGCGTCTGGAGAACGGCGAGCTGTCGCTGGAAGACTCGTTGACCGCCTTCGAACAAGGCATCGGCCTGACTCGCGACTGCCAGGCCGCCCTGGCCCAGGCCGAACAGAAAGTGCAGATCCTGCTGGAACGCGATGGCGAGCTGGCGGAACAGCCTTTCGACGCGGAACAAGCAGAATGATCAGCGCCTATCAGGCCGCCAGCCAGGCCCGCGTCGACGCAGCCATGCAATCCCTGTTCAGCGCCCCGAGCCCCGAGCTTGCCCGCCTCTATGAAGCCATGCGCTACAGCGTGATGAATGGCGGCAAGCGCGTGCGCCCGCTGCTGGCCTATGCCGCCTGCGAGGCCCTCGGTGGCCAGCCGGAACAGGCCAATGGCGCCGCCTGTGCGGTGGAGCTGATTCACGCTTACTCCCTGGTGCACGACGACTTGCCGGCCATGGACGATGACGATCTGCGTCGTGGCCAGCCCACCACCCACAAAGCCTTCGATGAGGCCTGCGCGATCCTCGCCGGCGACGGCCTGCAGAGCCTGGCCTTCAGCGCCCTGCTGGACCCGAGCCTGAGCGACGCCAGTGCCGAGATCCGCCTGCGCATGGTCACCACCCTGGCCCAGGCCGCAGGCCCGGCGGGCATGGTCGGCGGCCAGGCCATCGACCTGGGCTCGGTAGGCCTCAAGCTCGATCAGCAAGCCCTGGAGTACATGCACCGGCACAAGACCGGTGCCTTGATCGAGGCCAGTGTCATCCTCGGTGCCCTGGCCAGCGGCCTGGCCGAGAAGGACGAGCTGAAATCCTTGCAGACCTATGCCCGGGCCATCGGCCTGGCGTTCCAGGTGCAGGACGACATCCTCGACGTCGAGAGCGATACCGCGACCCTGGGCAAGCGCCAGGGAGCCGACATTGCCAGGGACAAGCCTACCTACCCGGCCCTGCTGGGTCTGGAGGCTGCCAAGGACTACGCCCTGGAGCTGCGAGACCAGGCGCTGCATGCCCTGCGGCCGTTTGACGCAGCGGCAGAGCCGCTGCGCGAGCTGGCGCGGTATATCGTCGAGCGCCGCAGCTGATCGGCGGTCCGCGACAGACCGCATATCGGCCAAGTTCGGCGCTCTGCGTGGGCAGCTTGCGATGCATAAGGTAAACTGCCGCCTCTTTCTATACCTATAACGATTCGCCTGATGCCCACGACGTTTCATGAGATTCCCCGCAAACGCCCGACCACGCCGCTGCTCGACCGTGCCCAGACGCCGGACGGCCTGCGCCGGTTAGGTGAAGCCGAGCTGGAAACCCTGGCCGATGAGTTGCGCCTGGAATTGCTCTACACGGTCGGCCAGACCGGTGGGCACTTCGGTGCCGGCCTCGGGGTCATCGAGCTGACCATCGCGTTGCATTACGTGTTCGACACCCCGGACGACCGGCTGGTGTGGGACGTGGGTCACCAGGCGTATCCGCACAAGATCCTCACCGGGCGCCGCGAGCAAATGGCCACCTTGCGCCAGAAGGACGGCCTGGCCGCCTTCCCTCGGCGCTCTGAGAGCGAGTACGACACCTTTGGCGTCGGCCACTCCAGCACGTCCATCAGTGCCGCCCTGGGCATGGCGATTGCCGCCCGCCTGCAGCACAGCGAGCGCAAGGCCATCGCGGTGATCGGCGACGGCGCCCTGACCGCGGGCATGGCCTTCGAGGCCCTGAACCACGCGCCGGAAGTGGACGCCAACATGCTGGTGATCCTCAACGACAACGACATGTCGATCTCGCGCAATGTCGGCGGCCTGTCCAACTACCTGGCCAAGATCCTCTCCAGCCGTACCTACGCCAGCATGCGCGAAGGCAGCAAGAAAGTACTGTCGCGCCTGCCTGGAGCCTGGGAGATCGCCCGTCGCACCGAAGAATATGCCAAGGGCATGCTGGTCCCCGGCACCCTGTTTGAAGAGCTGGGCTGGAACTACATCGGCCCCATCGACGGCCACGACCTGCCGACCCTGATCGCCACCCTGCGCAACATGCGTGACCTTAAAGGCCCGCAGTTCCTGCACGTGGTGACCAAGAAGGGCAAGGGCTTCGCTCCGGCGGAGGTCGACCCGATCGGCTACCACGCCATCACCAAGCTCGAACCCCTGGACGCTCCGGCGGCCGCACCGAAGAAGGCCGGCGGACCGAAGTATTCCGGGGTATTCGGCGAATGGCTGTGCGACATGGCCGCTGCCGACCCGCGCCTGGTGGGCATCACCCCGGCGATGAAGGAAGGCTCGGACCTGGTGGCCTTCAGCGAGCGCTTCCCGCTGCGCTACTTCGACGTGGCGATCGCCGAGCAGCACGCGGTGACCCTGGCGGCCGGCATGGCCTGCGAGGGCGCCAAGCCGGTGGTGGCGATCTATTCGACCTTCCTCCAGCGTGGCTATGACCAGCTGATCCACGATGTCGCGGTGCAGAACCTCGACGTGCTGTTTGCCATCGACCGCGCCGGCCTGGTGGGTGAAGACGGTCCGACCCACGCCGGCAGCTTCGACCTGTCCTACCTGCGTTGCATCCCCGGCATGCTGGTGATGACCCCGAGCGACGAGAACGAACTGCGCAAGATGCTCAGCACCGGCCACCTGTACAACGGCCCGGCCGCCGTGCGCTACCCGCGCGGCACCGGTCCCAATGCACCGATCGACAAAGACCTGGAGCCGATCGAGATCGGCAAGGGCGTGATCCGTCGCCAGGGCCGGCAAGTGGCACTGCTGGTGTTTGGCGTGCAATTGGCCGAAGCCCTGCAAGTGGCCGAGAAACTCGATGCCACCGTGGTCGACATGCGCTTCGTCAAACCCCTGGACGAAGCCCTGGTGCGCGAGATTGCCGCCAGCCACGAACTGCTGGTGACCGTCGAAGAGAACGCCATCATGGGCGGCGCCGGCGGCGCGGTCAGCGAGTTCCTGGCTCGCGAAAGCCTCCTCAAGCCGATCCTGCACCTGGGCCTGCCAGACGCCTACGTCGAACACGCCAAGCCAGCGCAGATGCTTGCCGAATGCGGCCTCGACGAAGCCGGCATCGAAGCCTCGGTACGCCAGCGCCTACAGCTGCTGGGCCTGGCCTGACCCACAGCGGCTAGCTGTACCGCTGCTGCACGCCCGCCATGCGGGCGGTGCTTTCCAGCCGTCCCTTTCCCGGCCTCTCATACCTTGCGGCGAAGGCCGAGCCGCGCTAACGGAATAGCCATGAAACTTGCTCGCCTGGCCCTGCCGCTTTGCCTTCTGCCCTGCGCTGAACTTTTTGCCGACACCCCCGACCGCGATCAGGCGCTGAAACTGCCCGAGATGCTGATCAGCGCCAACCGCCAGGTCGAAGCACGCAACGACAGCAGCGCCGCCAACACGGTGTTCACCCGGGAAGACATCGACCGCCTGCAACCCAGCAGCCTCACCGACCTGCTGCAACGGGTGCCCGGCGTGCAGATCGCACGCAGCGGTGGCCGCGGCAGCCTGCCGGGCATCTACCTGCGCGGCACCGGATCGGCCCAGAGCCTGGTGCTGGTGGATGGCCAGCGCATCAGCAGCTCATCGTCCGGCGACAGCAACCTGCAATACCTGAATGTCCAGCAGATCGAACGGGTGGAAGTGCTGCGCGGCTCACGCTCGGTGATCTATGGCAGCGACGCGATTGGCGGGGTGATCCAGATCTTCACCCGCCGCGGCGCCCAGCAAGGGCTGCAAGGGCGCATGCATGTGGGATTCGGCAGTAACCAGACCTGGGAGCGCAGCCTCGGCCTTTCCGGCGGTGATGAGCGTACCCGCTTCAGCCTTGGTGCCAGCCTGGATGAAACCGCCGGGATCGATTCGACCCGGGAGTCCTATCCCAGTGACAAGGACCATGACGCCTACCGCAATCAGTCTCTGAGCCTGAGCCTGAGCCACTCCTTCAATGAGGATGTGGAGGCGGGCCTGAACCTGCTGGACAATCGCGGGCGCAGCGAATACGACAGTCCTTTCGGGCGTTATGTCATGGCCACCGGGCGGAGCGTAGAACAGCAGCCCTATACCGACTTCACAGTCAGCAGTGTCAGCAGCTTTATTGATGCGCGGCTCAACGAGCACTGGCAATCGCGCGTGGAAATCGGCCACGCCGAGAATCGTGACTTCAAGCACGACAAGCTCAGCGACGAACGTGCCGCGTTCAATACCTACCGGGATTCGCTGAACTGGCAAAATGACCTGACTCTGGACGAGCACAACAGCCTGATCCTGGGTGCCGACTGGTACGAGGACCGGGTCAATGCCAGCACCGCCTACGATGAGGACAGCCGCTGGAACCGAGCGGCCTTTATCCAGCATCGCTTCCAGGGCGACAGCTTCTCCACGGAGCTGGGGCTGCGCCGCGACCAGAACCAGCAATATGGCAGCCAGAACACCTGGAGCGGCACCTTCACCCTGCCGCTGAACCCGGACAATGATGTACTGCTGTCCTACAGCGAAGGCTTCCGCGCCCCCACCTTCACGGACCTGTATTACCCGGAGAACGGCAGCCCCAACCTCAAGCCCGAACACTCCAAGAGTTATGAGCTGCAATGGCGCAGCCAGCTGACGGCAAGCAGCCGCCTGGAAACCTCGCTGTATCGCACCGACATCGACCAGGCGATTCTCTACAACAATGAAGTACGGCACCCGGAGAACATCGCCTCTGCTCGCATCAATGGTTTTGAAGCGACGTTGAAACAGGAACTGTTCGGCTGGCAGAGCAATCTGGGGCTGGCGATGATCGATCCCCGTGATCGCAAGACCGGGAAAACCCTACAACAACGAGCGCGCCGAACCCTGAGCCTCGACCTGGATCGGCGCTTCGATCGCCTCGCCCTGGGGGCTAGCTGGCAGGCCGTAAGCAGCAGTTACGGGGAGAGGGACAACAAAAAGCGCCTGGGTGGGTATGGACTGCTGGGCCTGCGCAGCAGCTGGACACTGACCTCCGAGGTGGAGCTGTCGCTGAAAGTCGACAATGCCCTGGACAAGACCTATGCCCGCACGCGGTACAGCCACTTGGACCCAGGCTTTCAGAACAACCACAACTACCGCGAAGAAGGCCGCACCTGGATGCTCGGCGTGACCTGGACGCCTGAGCTGTAAGGTCCGCCGCCTTCGCTGGCAAGCCAGCTCCTACACCGACCCCGTAGGAGCCGGCTCGCCGGCGAAGGGGCTCAGCGCTCAGGCGCGAGCAGCGCACACAGCTTGGCGGTTGCCGCGATCATCTGCCCGCTGGGCCGTTCCAGGCCCTTGTCGTTTACCAGCAACAACCGCCCCTGCTGCACTGCCGCAATCTGCGGCCAGGCTTTCCAGGCATCCAGCTGCCCCTGGGCGGTGGCGAGGATCGCCTGCGGATTGCGCTGCAACACCGATTCGATACTGACCTGGGGCGCCGGCAGTGGCTGCTCGGCAAACACGTTGCGCGCACCGCAGACGCTCAAGGCGTCACTGATGATCTGCCCACCGCCCACGGTGTACAGCGGCTGGTCCCAGACTTGATAGAACACGGCCAAGGGGGGCTCGCGGTGATAGCGCGCGCGCAACCGACTCAATTGCCGACTCAACTGCGTCGCTAGTTGCTGCCCAGCTGCAGGCCGCCCCAGACGCTCGCCGAGCTCGGCGATCTGCGCAATCAGTTGCTGAAGGTCATGGGGTTCGGCGACGTAGATGGCAATCCCCAGGCGTGACAGCTGTTCGCGCTGGGCCGGGCCCACACTGCCCGGCCAGAGCAGCAGCAAGTCGGGCTTGAGACTGAGCAGCCGCTCCATATCCAATTGGCCATAGCGTCCCACCGAAGGCAGACCGGCGATCTGTGGCGGGCGCTCGCCGGCATCCAGCACGCCGACCAGCAGCTCGGCGGCGCCTAACTCCACAACGATTTCCGAGAGCGATGGCGCCAGGCTAATCACCCGCGGTGCCGCCAGGGCGGGCACGCTGGCCAGCAGGCACAGGAGCGCCAGCCAACGCAGCATCAGGCGAGTTGACGCGGGATACGGTAAAGGTAGAACAGCACTGCGCTGGACAGCGCCAGCAGCATGAGCGGCACGGCTTCCAGGCCGACGAATACCGCCAGGGCACCGATCCAGGCCGGCAACGAGGCTGCCAGGAAAGCCGCGCGACGCCGAGCTGCCAGGGTGATCCAGGCAGCCGGCTCTTCAGGGGTGTCGAGGGCTTTACCGGTGGCGATCAAGGCATGCTTGTAGCCGTTGAAGAAACGCAGGCTGACGAACATCGAGGCCGTGCCGGCGATAAAGAACGGCATCGCCAGCACCGGCATGATCGCTTCGCCCTTACCGAACACCGCATTGATCACGAACAAAGGCAGCAAGGCCAACGCCAGGTATTGCCACCAGCTGACGGTCAGGCGCCGCCGTACTTGACCCCGAGTCACGCGCGGTCGACCTCGCCCTGATGCTCGTTGCCCATCATGTGGTCGAGCTTGCTGGCCTTGGTCGCCAGGTAGAGCTTGTTGTGAGGGTTATGCCCGGTGTGCAGCGGCACGCGCTCGGCCACCTGGATGCCCATCTCGGTCAAGGCCCTGACCTTGCGCGGGTTGTTGGTCATCAGGCGCAGGGACCTGACCCCCAGGTGCTCGAGCATCGGCAGGCACATGGCGTAGTCACGCTGGTCGGCGGCAAAGCCCAGGCGCTCATTGGCTTCCACGGTATCGGCGCCGCCATCTTGCAGCTCATAGGCCCGGACCTTGTTCAGCAAGCCGATGCCGCGGCCTTCCTGGCGCAGGTAAAGAATGACGCCGCGCCCTTCTCGGGCCACGGCCTGCATGGCCGCTTCCAGTTGCGAACCGCAGTCGCAGCGCTGGCTGAACAAGGCATCGCCGGTCAGGCATTCGGAGTGCAGACGGCCGAGCACCGGCGCGCCGTCGGCAATATCGCCGAGGCTGAGCACGACGTGCTCGCGGCCGGTGGCTTCATCGAGAAAACCATGCATGGTGAATTGCGCAAAAGGCGTAGGCAGCTTGCAAGCGGCAACAAAAACGACGGGCACTGTTGTGCTCCTGATCTGTATGAGGGCTCAAGATTAGTAGAGGCGGCATTGTAACAGCAGCCTCCACTGGGTGCTTAGGCTGAATTATCGGAGATAAAGATCGATAAGTTTGATCAACGGACCGCCGGTTGCGGCTCTCCGTCAAACGGATAGGGCTGCTTCCAGCGCAGGAAGATCGGGCGTAGGCTGCCGCTTTTCACCAACTGTTCCATGCGCTGGTCGTACAGGGAAAGCAGGGCACGGCCCCGGGGCGTGTCGGCGAACCCCAGGTACAGAGGCAGCTCGGTCAGGTGGGTACGCTTGAACTGGGCCGGGTCCCGGGCCTGGCCGAGCACGTAGTCGATCTCGGTCCGGGCATCGATGTAGTAGTCGGCACGGCTGTACAGCAACATCGGCAGGATGCCGACCCGGCGCCGGATCTCGTTGTAGCGCTGAACATTGGGCAGGTAGTCCTGGTATTTGTAGCCACGCACCCAGACCAGCCGGTAACTGCCCAGGGTTGCCAGGGTCAGCTCGGGATTGCTCGCCAGGCCCAATGAGTAGATATGGTCGGTGTCGTAGTTCCATTGCGGGTAGAGCACCCCGGGGGACTCGTCACGATAAGCCCCGACCTGGGCGTCCACTTCACCGCGCTGTACCAGGCCGACCGAGCGGGTGTAGGGCATGCTGCTGCGCTCGACCCGGACGCCCTGCACCTCGAAGACCTCCCGCAGGATGTCCCAGGCCAGGCCTTCGCCATCGGCTTCGGTGTACTGGCTCCACTCTTCACTGGCAATGCGGATCTGCTGGGGCAGTAGCGGCTGCTCGCCGGCCTGGGCGCCAAGAGCGTTCCAGAAAACCAGCAATACCAGCAGCCCGCGGCTGACACCCATGCCTGTCTCCTCAGCTAAAACACCACACCAGGCCTTGCATCGACAACCAGGCAAACACCCCGGCCAATACGTCGTCGAGCATGATGCCGACCCCACCGTGGACATGCCGGTCGACCCAGCGGATCGGCCACGGCTTGAGAATGTCGAAGAAGCGAAACACCAGGAACCCCGCCAGCAGCCAGTACCAGCCCTCGGGCACCAGCCACAGGGTGATCCACATGCCGACCATTTCGTCCCAGACGATGCCTTCGTGATCATGCACCCGCAGATCGTCGGCGACCTTGCCGCACAGCCAGAAGCCGAACAGCATGGTCACGCCGAGCATCAGCCAGTAGCCCCAGTCCGGCAGCATCTGCCACAGCGGGATAAAGGGTAGCGCAACCAGCGACCCCCAGGTGCCCGGTGCCTTGGGCAAGGTGCCGGAGCCAAAGCCGAACGCGAGGAAATGCCAGGGATTGCGCCAGACCGACGGCGGGACGAACTCCGCCGGGACCTGTTTGGGATGATCTGTCACGGTGTCTCCGCAAAGTGTTGATAACCCCGGGTACCGGGGGTGATGTCCTGCCCGTCGGCATCCCGCAGGGTAACCCCCTGCCCGGCCACGACCCGTCCCACCACATGCACCGGCCAGCCCGCCGCCAACAGGGGCGTCAGCTCGGCCGGGGGCAAGGTGAAGGCCAGTACATAGTCGTCGCCACCACTCAAGGCCGCGGTGCGAGCCTCTTGCCGGCCGAGGAAGCTCAGCAAGGCTGGCGACAAGGGCAACTGCTCGACGTCCACCTGCAAGGCGACTGCCGACGCCGCAGCGATGTGCCCGCAGTCGGCCAGCAGGCCGTCGGAGATATCCAGGGCCGCACTGGCCTTGCCGCGCAGGGCCTGGCCCAGGGCCAGCTGTGGCTGCGGCGACCAGTAATGGGCCAGCAGGGGATCGGCCACCGCCGGTTCAGCATCGCGCTGCCCCAGCACCAGGGGCAAGGCACCGGCGGCATTGCCCAGCTCGCCGCCGACACACAGCAGGTCGCCCGCCCGAGCACCGCTACGGGTCAGGGCCTGCCCCGCCGGGACACGCCCGAACACGGTCAGGGTCAGGGTTAGCGGGCCGCGAGTGGTATCGCCACCAATCAGGCGCACGCCACAGCTCTGGGCCATGGCGTTCAAACCACGGGCGTAGGCCTGCAGCCAATCGGCACTGATCGTCGGCAGGGTCAGGGCAAGGGTAAAGGCCAGGGGCGTGGCGCCCATGGCGGCCAGGTCGCTGACGGCCACCGCCAGGGAACGTTGGCCTAGAAGAAAGGGGTCGCAGGGGTCGGCGAAATGTACGCCGGCCACCAGGGTGTCGGTGGAAACGGCCAACTGCTCCCCGGGAGGAACAGCCAGCAAGGCACAGTCGTCGCCGATCCCCAGGGCAACACCCTCGCCGCCTTGCGCACAGGGCGCGGCAGCGAAGAAGTTGCGGATCAGCTCAAACTCGCCCATGGCAGCTGCAAGCGCGGATCAGCGCTTGAACGCCTTCACTTCAGCTTCACGCAGGCGCGGGGCCAGTTTGTCGAGCACACCGTTGACGAACTTGTGGCCATCGGTGGAACCGAAGACCTTGGCCAGTTCGATACCCTCGTTGATCACCACGCGGTACGGCACGTCGACGCGCTTGAGCAGCTCCCAGGTGGACAGGCGCAGAACCGCCAGCTCAACCGGGTCCAGTTCGTCGATGGCCAGGTCCAGGCAAGGCACGAGGGCGTTGTCGATCTCGTTCTTGTTGGCCGGAACCCCGTGCAGGATTTCACGGAAGTAGGCACCGTCGACGTCGGTGAAATCGTTGTCGACCCGGAACTGCGCTTCGATCTCGTTCAGCGAATGCTTGGCCATGTGCCATTGGTACAGCGCTTGGGTCGCGAGCTGACGGGCTTCACGACGCTTGGCGCTCTTGGATGGCTTGCCGGCATCCGCAGGCTTGGGATCGCGCGGGTTGAAACGATCGCTATCATCGCTAATCACTTGGCCTCCAACTGCGCCAGCAGGCTGACCATTTCCAGGGCGGACAAGGCAGCTTCAGCCCCTTTATTACCGGCCTTGGTGCCGGAACGCTCGATGGCTTGTTCGATCGAGTCCACGGTCAGTACGCCGAAGGCCACTGGCACGCCGAACTCCATGGACACCTGGGCCAGGCCCTTGGTGCACTCGCCCGCCACGTATTCGAAGTGCGGAGTACCGCCACGAATGACCGCGCCCAGGGCGACGATCGCCGCGAACTCACCCTTCTGTGCAACTTTCTGCGCAACCAACGGAATTTCGAAGGCGCCAGGAGCACGGATGATGGTGATATCGCTTTCGCTCACACCGTGGCGAACCAGGGCGTCAACCGCGCCGCTGACCAGGCTTTCGACGACGAAGCTGTTGAAACGGCCGACCACCAGGGCATAGCGGCCTTTAGGGGCGATGAAGGTACCTTCGATGGTCTTCAGGGTCATTCGACAAATCTCTTAAAGAGCCAGAGCGTGTCTAGTACACGCTCTTCAGTGATATTTGAACCGCGAATTTCAAGCCACAAACGACCGGCTTTTATTCGGAGGGCACGTATTCTACAACTTCCAGGTCGAAACCGGATATCGCATTAAACTTCATCGGCGCACTCATCAGGCGCATTTTGCGTACGCCCAGGTCGCGGAGGATCTGCGAACCGGCACCGACAATGCTGTAGGTGGTCGGTTTCTTCGCCGGCTGCTGGTCGGCCGTCTCGCGAATATGTGCCAGCAGCACGTCACCATCCAGTGGGTGGCCGAGCAACAGCACCACGCCGCTGCCAGCCTCGGCCACGGTGGCCATGGCCGCCCGCAGGCTCCAGCGGCCCGGCTGCTTGACCATCAGCAGGTCGCGCAGCGGGTCCATGTTGTGCACCCGCACCAGGGTCGGTTCTTCGGCACAGATCTCGCCCAGGGTCAGGGCCATGTGCACGTCGCCTTCCACCGAATCACGATAGGTCACCAGGTTGAACTGGCCCAGTTCGCTGTCCAGGGGCTGCTCGGCAATCCGCTGAACGGTACGTTCGTGGATCATCCGGTAGTGGATCAGGTCGGCAATGGTGCCGATCTTGATGTTGTGCTCGGCGGCGAAGGTTTCCAGCTCGGCGCGACGGGACATGGTGCCGTCGTCGTTCATCACCTCGCAGATCACCCCGCTCGGCTCGAACCCGGCCATGCGCGCCAGGTCGCAGGCGGCTTCGGTGTGGCCGGCGCGGGCCAGGGTGCCACCCGGCTGGGCCATCAGCGGGAAGATGTGGCCCGGGCTGACGATGTCTTCGGCCTTGGCGTCCTTGGCGGCGGCCGCTTGCACGGTGCGCGCCCGGTCGGCGGCGGAGATGCCGGTGGTCACGCCTTCGGTGGCCTCGATGGACACGGTGAACTTGGTACCAAAGCCCGAACCGTTGCGCGGCGCCATCAGCGGCAGCTTCAGCAGCTCGCAACGCTCGCGGCTCATGGGCATGCAGATCAGGCCCCGGGCGTGCTTGGCCATGAAGTTGATGTGCTCGGGCTTGCAGCACTCGGCGGCCATGATCAGGTCGCCTTCGTTCTCGCGGTCTTCGTCATCCATGAGGATGACCATCTTGCCTTGGCGGATGTCTTCAACCAGTTCTTCGATGCTGTTGAGCGCCACTCGGCACCCCCTTGGGTCAGGATTTGAGATAGCCGTTAGCGGCCAGAAAACTTTCGGTGATGGTGCCGCCCGTGGCCTCGGCCGCCTTGTCGCCCAGCAGCAGGCGCTCCAGGTAGCGTGCCAGCAGGTCGACCTCGAGGTTGACCTGCCGACCCGGCCGGTAGTCGGCCATGATGGTTTCCGCCAGGGTGTGGGGCACGATGGTCAGCTCGAACTCGGCACCGTTCACCGCGTTGACGGTCAGGCTGGTGCCGTCGACGGTGATCGAGCCTTTATGGGCGATGTACTTGGCCAGCTCCTTGGGGGCACGGATGCGGAACTGGATGGCCCGGGCATTTTCTTCCCGCGCCACGACTTCACCGACACCATCGACATGGCCGCTGACCAGGTGACCGCCCAGGCGGGTGGTCGGGGTCAGGGCCTTTTCCAGGTTGACCCGGCTACCGGCCTTCAACTGATGGAACGCGGTGCAGTCCAGGGTCTCGCGGCTGACATCGGCCCAGAAACCATCGCCCGGCAGCTCGACGGCGGTCAGGCAGACGCCGTTCACCGCAATGCTGTCGCCCAGTTTGACGTCGGCCAGATCAAGCTTGCCGGTTTCTACATAGACCCGCACATCTCCGCCTTTTGGGGTCAATGCGCGAATGCTGCCGATGGATTCGATGATGCCGGTGAACATGGAGTCCTCCTCGAGAACAGGGCCGCCGGGTAGGCGAAAGTCGGGAATTATACGCTCGCTGGCGGGGCCGGGATGGCAGTGACTCGCCAGTCATCGCCCACCGCACGCATTTCAATGATCTTGAGCAAGGGCGCCTCGCTCATCTGCGCCAGCGGCCAGTCCAGCAACGGCCGGGCCGAGGAACCGAGGAACTTGCCGGCGATGAAGATCTGGTACTCGTCCACCAGGCCCTGCTGGGCAAAGGCGCCGGCCAGTCGCGGGCCGGCTTCCACCAGCACTTCGTTGACGCCACGGGCGGCCAGCTCCAGCAGCAGGCGGCGCAGGTCCACCTGGCCGTCGGGGCCGGGCACGATCAGGCACTCCGGACCGTTGGCGTATTGCTCTTCCACTGCCGCGCAGGTGGCCACCAAGGCCGGACCAGCCTTGAAGAACGGCGCATCGAGGGGCACCCGCAGGCGGCCATCGATCAGCACTCGCAGCGGTGGACGGCTCATGGCCAGCGCCGTCTGTTCGGCGTCCAGCCCCAGCTCGGCAGCACGTACCGTCAACCGGGCGTCATCCGCCAGTACCGTATCGGCGCCGGTCAGCACCACGCTGGATTCGGCCCGCAGGCGCTGCACCGCGGAACGTGCGGCAGGTCCGGTGATCCACTGGCTCTCGCCACTGGCCATGGCGGTACGACCGTCCAGGCTCATGGCCAGCTTGACCCGCACATAGGGCAGGCCCTGTTCCATGCGTTTCAGGAAGCCCTTGTTGATCGCGCGGGCCTCAGCCTCCAGCACTCCGCTGTGAGTGGCGATGCCGGCCTGGGCCAGGCGCTGCAGGCCACGCCCGGCGACTTCCGGGTTGGGGTCCTGCATGGCCGCCACCACCCGCGCCACTCCGGCATTCACCAGGGCATCGGCGCACGGCGGGGTGCGGCCATGGTGGCTGCAGGGTTCCAGGGTCACATAGGCGGTGGCGCCTCGGGCCAGGTCGCTGGCGGCGCGCAGCGCATGTACTTCAGCATGGGGCTCGCCAGCCCGGACATGCCAGCCTTCGCCCACCACCTGGCCGTCGCGCACGATGACGCAACCGACACGGGGATTGGGATGGGTGCTGTACAGCCCCTGGCGCGCCAGCTCCAGGGCCCGGGCCATGTAGTGCGCATCGAGTACCGCTTGTTCCGCAGGCTGGCTCATTGCTTGACCGGCTCGCGGGCGAGACGGTCGATCTCTTCGCGAAATTCGTTGAGGTCCTGGAAGCGCCGGTAGACCGAGGCAAAGCGGATGTAGGCGACTTCATCGAGCTTCTGCAGCTCGGTCATCACCAGTTCACCCACGACCAGGGACTTGACTTCCCGCTCGCCGGTGGCCCGCAGCTTGTGCTTGATGTGCACCAGAGCCGCCTCCAGGCGCTCGACGCTCACCGGGCGTTTTTCCAGGGCGCGCTGCATACCGGCGCGCAGTTTTTCTTCGTCGAAGGGCTGACGGCTGCCGTCAGTCTTGATCAGGCGCGGCAACACCAGTTCGGCGGTTTCGAAGGTGGTGAAACGCTCACCACAGGCCAGGCATTCACGCCGGCGGCGCACCTGTTCGCCCTCGGCGACCAGACGCGAGTCGATGACCTTGGTGTCGTTGGCACCGCAGAAGGGACAGTGCATGGTGGCAGGCAACAAAAAAAGGGAGGGCCATGGTAGCGCATCCCACTGGCAAGACAAGCCATAGCCTTTACGGTATACAGACCGACTATTATGTTTCGCACACGGAAATTCGCCTTGTTGGAGCTTCAGATGCCGCTCAGACCGCTTGTTTTGCTCAGTCTTGTCAGCCTGCTGGTCGCTTGCAGCAGCGATGCTCCAAAACCTGCGGCCCCCGCCTCTGCCCCGCAGCAGAGCGTGAAAAAAAACCAGGAACCCGCCGACCTCGGCCCGTTGCCAGCCTATCAGCGCGAGCTGAGCGGTACCCTCGACGGCATACCGGCCGGTGCCGACGTCGAGCTGGCGCTGTTAGTGATCGATGAGCGCGGGCGTCCGCAACGCCTCCTGGCCAGCAGCAACCTGACCGGCACCAACCAGGCCCTGCCGTTTCGTCTGCGCTTCGCTCCCGAAGCCTTCCCGGCCGGCGCCCGGGTCGAACTGCGCGGTCGTGCCAGCCAGTCCGGCCAGTTGATCCTGCATCTGCCGGCACAGCGCATCGCCCAGCCCACCACCCAGGCCGTGGGACAACTGCAATTCGTCAAAGCCCCATGAATGTACCGCTCGACCTGCAAGACGCCCTCAGCGAGCTGCTCGGGGATGCGCAACTGGTAGCCTGCGAACTGCCCGACACTCGCCTGAAACTCTGGCTGATCGACGCCGACAACATGGACCGCGCCTTCACCCCGGAAGAGACCCGGCGCATCCTCCACGAGCCGCCCTACTGGAGTTTCTGCTGGGCCAGCGGCCTGGCCATGGCCCGCTACCTGGCGGAGCATCCGCACTGGGTGCAGGGCAAACGCGTCCTGGATTTCGGGGCCGGCTCCGGCGTGGCGGCGATTGCCGCGGCCAAAGCCGGTGCCCTGGAAGTGGTGGCCTGCGACCTCGACCCACTGGCCATTGCCGCCTGCCGGGCCAATGCGCAGCTCAACGGCGTCGAACTCAGCTATTCCACGGATTTTTTCGCCGAGGCCGATCGCTTCGACCTGATCCTGGTGGCGGACGTATTGTATGACCGGGCCAACCTGCCGCTGCTGGACGAGTTCCTCAGCCGTGGCCGCGAAGCCCTGGTGGCGGACTCCCGGGTCAGGGACTTCCAGCACCCGCTGTACCAGCGCCTGCAAGTGCTCAATGCCCTGACCCTGCCGGACCTGGCAGAGCCCTGGGAATTTCGCAACGTGAGCCTGTATCACGCCCAGCGATCAAACGCTGCCGTAGCGCCTGCCGTAGCGGCGATGGCGATCCACCCCGACCAGCCTTTATAGTGGCTCCATTGCCGCTTACTCGAGATACCCCATGAGTCAGGAAACGCCGTACATCTTCGACGCCCACACCGCTGATTTCGACCAGTCGGTGATCGAGAACTCCTTCCACAAACCGGTCCTGGTGGACTTCTGGGCCGAGTGGTGTGCCCCCTGCAAAGCGCTGATGCCGATGCTGCAACAGATCGCCGAGAGCTATCAGGGCGAGTTGCTGCTGGCCAAGGTCAACTGCGATATCGAACAGGACATCGTCGCCCGCTTCGGCATCCGCAGCCTGCCCACCGTGGTGCTGTTCAAGGACGGCCAGCCGGTGGACGGCTTCGCCGGCGCGCAGCCTGAATCGGCGGTGCGAGCCATGCTCGAACCCCATGTGCAAATGCCGCCACCACCCGCCGCCGATCCACTGGAACAGGCCGAAGCGCTGTTCGCTGAAGGGCGTATCGGTGATGCCGAAGCCCTCCTCAAAGTGCTGCTGGGTGAAGACAACAGCAATGCCAAGGCACTGATCCTGTATGCCCGCTGCCTGGCCGAGCGCGGCGAACTGGGTGAGGCCCAGACCGTGCTCGACGCGGTCAAGAGCGATGAGCACAAGGCCGCCCTGGCCGGCGCCAAGGCGCAGATCACCTTTCTCAAGCAGGCGGCGGACCTGCCGGATGCCGCAGAGCTCAAGGCGCGCCTGGCCAAGGACCCGCTGGACGATGAGGCGCTGTACCAGCTGTCAATCCAGCAACTGGCGCGCCAGCAATACGAAGCAGCGCTGGAAGCCCTGCTGAAACTCTTCATGCGCAACCGCAGCTACAACGAAGGCATAGCCCACAAGACCCTGCTGCAGGTATTCGACCTGCTGGGCAATGATCACCCGCTGGTGACCGCCTACCGCCGCAAACTGTTCGCCGCGCTGTACTGAGCCTGATGCGCCAGCGCTGGTGTAGGTGCTGGCTTGTGTAGGAGCTGGCTTGCCAGCGAATGCGCTCTGACAGACAGAGCCCTTTCGCCAGCAAGCTGGCTCCTACAGGATTACTGTACCCAGCTGTAGAGCGGCGTATCGGCGCCGCTGACCACCTTGACCTCGGCGCAGTGGCGCAAGCGCACCAGCAATCGCTTGCCCGCCGCCGCGCTACCGGTCAGCCCCTCCAACTGTTCCAGCAACTGCGGCCCGCTGATCTGGCCCGCCTTGCGCAACAGATCCTTGGCGGTCTGCCACAGGGCATCGTCCTGGCTGGCCGGCCTGGCCGTCGGCGCCGCCGCTTCAGGTTTGGCCGCCTGCAACTGCGCCGCCAGTTGTGCCCAGTCGCCCTCGTCCAGCTCCAGGGTCAAATCCACCGGCCAATCGCCGATGCTTCCACGAATCCGCAACATGAGAGTGCTCCCGATTTTTCTGACGAGCATGCTCCCACGCGTCTTGCGCAACGCCAAGCGGGCAGTCAAACTCCGCCGAGCATTGTTATAAGATCACATAACATTTATTTCATCTTCACCCGGAGACTTGCCATGCGTCGTCTGCTATTCGCCCTGCCGTTCGCCCTGCTGCCGCTGGCCGCTGCCCAGACGGCGCTAGCCCATGAGCATGAACATGAACACGGCAGCCTCGGCGCCCACGAACATGGCGTTGCCCGACTCAACGCCGTACTCGACGGCCAGGCCCTGGAGCTGGAGTTGGAAAGCCCGGCGATGAACCTGGTCGGTTTCGAGCACGCCCCCAGTACCGACGCCGACAAGGCCAAGGTCGCTGCCGCCCGCGCCCAGCTGGAACAGCCCCTGGTGCTGTTCAGCCTGCCCAAGGCCGCCGCTTGCGTCGTGAGCAAACAGGAGCTGGAAAGCCCGCTGTTCGGCGACAAGCCCGAGGCCGACGAGCATGACGATGACGACCACGACGAAGATGCCAAGGGCGCCGATGGCCATGAGCATCACCACGAACACAGCGAAATTCACGCCCACTACCAGTTCACCTGCGCCAAACCGGACGCCTTGAGCAACCTCGACCTGGGGACAATCTTCAAGACCTTCCCCGCCACCCAGAAAATTCAGGTACAACTCATTTCGCCCAGTGGCCAGCAAGGTGTCGAAGCCACCGCCAAGGCCGCCAGCCTGAAATTCTGAGCGCCGTCCCCTGTAGCCGCAGCCTCCGGCAGCGGCTGCAAAACCCACTCCATGATCGGCTCGACATGACCCAAGCACTTATCGAACTGTCCGACCTGAGCTTCAACTGGCCCGGTCACCCACAGTTGCTGGATATCCCGGCCTTTCGCCTGGAAGCCGGTGAGACGCTGTTTCTCAAAGGCCCCAGCGGCAGTGGCAAGACCACTCTCCTGGGGCTGCTGGGGGGTGTACAGAAGCCCAGCCAGGGCAGCATCCGCCTGCTGGGCCAGGAACTGACCGAGCTGTCTGCCGGGGCCCGCGATCGTTTTCGCGTGAATCACACCGGCTACATCTTCCAACAGTTCAACCTGCTGCCGTTTCTCTCGGTGCGCGAGAACGTCGAACTGCCCTGCCACTTCTCCAGGCTGCGGGCCAGCCGCGCCGCCGAGCGCCACGGCAGCGTCGACCGGGCTGCGGCCACCCTGCTGGCTCACCTGGGCCTGAAGGACCCCGAGCTGCTCAAGCGCCGCGCCGACTCGCTGTCCATCGGTCAGCAACAGCGGGTCGCCGCGGCCCGGGCGCTGATCGGCCAACCGGAGCTGGTGATCGCCGACGAGCCGACCTCGGCCCTCGATCATGACGCTCGGGGGGCCTTCCTTCAGTTGCTCTTCGCCGAGTGCCGCGAGGCTGGGGCCAGCCTGCTGTTCGTCAGCCATGACCAGAGCCTGGCGCCATTGTTCGATCGCAACCTGTCGCTGGCCGAACTCAATCGCGCCGCCAAGCCTGCAGAGGTCTGAGATGTATCTGTTCCGTCTAGCCATGGCCAGCCTGGCTAACCGCCGCTTCACGGCGATCCTCACGGCCTTCGCCATTGCCCTCTCGGTCTGCCTGCTGCTGGCGGTGGAGCGGGTGCGCACCGAAGCCCGAGCCAGCTTCGCCAGCACCATCAGCGGTACCGACCTGATCGTCGGCGCCCGCTCCGGCTCGGTGAACCTGCTGCTGTATTCGGTGTTTCGCATCGGCAACGCCACCAACAACATCCGCTGGGACAGCTTCGAACACTTTGCCAACAACCCGAAGGTGAAATGGGCGATCCCGATTTCCCTGGGCGACTCCCATCGCGGCTACCGGGTGATGGGCACCACCGACGCCTACTTCCAGCACTACCAGTACGGCCGCCAGCAGAACCTGCAACTGGCCGTGGGCCGGGCCTTCGCCACGGATCCCTTCGAGGTGGTACTCGGGGCCGAAGTGGCCGACGCCCTGCACTACAAGCTGGGGGACCAACTGGTGCTAGCCCACGGCGTGGCAGCCATCAGCCTGGTCAAGCACGACGACAAGCCCTTCACCGTGGTCGGCATCCTCAAGCGCACCGGCACTCCGGTGGACCGCACCCTGCATATCAGCCTGGGCGGCATGGAGGCGATCCACATCGACTGGCACAACGGCGTGCCCGCCCGTGGCGACGGCCGCATCAGCGCCGACCAGGCCCGCAACATGGACCTGACGCCCCAGGCCATCACGGCCTTCATGCTCGGCCTCAACAGCAAGATCTCGACCTTCGCCCTGCAACGGGAGATCAACGAATTTCGCGGCGAGCCCATGCTGGCGATCCTTCCCGGGGTCGCCCTGCAGGAGCTCTGGAGCCTGATGGGCACCGCCGAAAAGGCCTTGTTCGTGGTCTCGCTGTTCGTGGTCCTGACCGGCCTGATCGGCATGCTCACGGCCATTCTCACCAGCCTCAATGAACGTCGCCGGGAGATGGCCATTCTGCGTTCGGTGGGCGCCCGTCCCTGGCACATCGCGACCCTGCTGGTACTGGAGGCGTTCGCCCTGGCGCTGTTCGGCGTGCTGGCCGGGCTCGGCCTGCTGTACCTGGGCATCGCCCTGGCCCAGGGCTACGTGCAGTCGACCTACGGCCTGTACCTGCCCCTGGCCTGGCCGAGCCAGTATGAGTGGACGCTGCTGGGCGGTATCCTGATTGCCGCGCTGCTGATGGGCAGCGTGCCGGCCTGGCGTGCCTACCGGCAATCCCTGGCCGATGGCCTGTCGATTCGTTTATGAGCACCGGTTTATGAGAGCTGATCTGCTGCGTCACCTGCTTGCCCTGTCGCTGCTGGTCGCCACTCCCCTGTGGGCGGCCACGGCGCCAAAAGACCTGACCTGGTCGGAAATGATCCCGGCGGACGCGCCAGCGGAAGTGCCGAACATGAAGCCCCTGCACGACCTGTCGCAAATGAGCGACGCGCTGGCTGCGGAGTCGGCTCCCGCGGCCAAGCAGGACCTGCCCAATGCACCGGTGGTCAAGAGCCTCGACGGCCAGTCGGTTCGCCTGCCCGGCTACATCGTGCCACTTGAGGTGAATGAAGAAGGGCGCACCACGGACTTCCTGCTGGTGCCCTACTTCGGAGCCTGCATCCACGTGCCGCCACCGCCATCGAACCAGATCGTCCATGTCACCAGCGAGGTCGGGGTCAAGCTCGATGAGCTGTATCAACCTTACTGGATCGAGGGCGACATGCAGGTCAAGCCTTCCAGCAGCGAGCTGGCGGATGCCGGCTACCAGATGGCGGCGCAGAAGATCTACATCTACGAACTGCCGGAGTAAATGCCCTGGCAGGAGCCGGCTTGCCGGCGCAGAAGGCGAACACCAAAAGAACGCGGGGCAAAAGAATAGTTCAGCACCGAAGCCGGGGTCTGCCATTTCATTGAGCTGAGTCAAGGTGGTCAACTTGACGATCCTTACCATTGGACATAGCCAATCTGAATCGTCCTTTGGAGCTCCCATGCACAAGTCCCTGCTTAGCGCTTCCCTGATCGCGCTCGCACTCGCCGCCCCCCTTGCCAACGCTCACGAAGCTGGTGACATCATCGTTCGTGCCGGTGCGATTACCGTCAAACCCAAGGCCAACAGCTCCGACGTCAAAGTCGACAGCGGCCCCCTGGCCGGTGCCAACCTGGGCGGCAAGGCAACCATGAGCAGCGACACGCAGCTGGGCCTGAACTTCGCCTACATGCTGACCAACAACATCGGTATCGAACTGCTGGCCGCGACCCCGTTCGAACACGACGTGAAGATCCGCAACACCTCCCTGGCTCCGGCCAACGGCAAGCTCGGTACCCTCAAGCACCTGCCGCCAACCCTGAGCGTGGTGTACTACCCACTGGACCACAAGTCGGTGTTCCAACCCTACGTCGGTGCCGGTATCAACTACACCTGGATCTACGACGAACACGTTGGCAGCCGCGCCCAATCCGAAGGTTTCGACAACTTCCGCGCCAAGAACTCCTGGGGCCTGGCCTGGCAGATCGGTGCCGACTACATGCTGACCGACAACATCATGATCAACGCCCAGGCACGCTACATCGATATCGATACCCGCGCCTACGTGGACAACAACGCGCTGGCCGCCGGCACTCGGGCCAAGGTCAATGTCGACGTCGATCCTTGGGTCTACATGGTTGGCCTGGGCTACAAGTTCTAAGCCCGCCAGTTACAAGAAAGGCGCCTCTCAAGGCGCCTTTTTCATGTCCGCGATAAACCTCAGCGTCCCATCAGCCGGGCCAGGCCGACACTCATCGGCGTGGGCTCGGGGAAGTTGAAGCGCTGCAGCAACCGCTGGTTGTTGGCCCGCGAATGACGAATATCACCGGCCCGAGCCGGACCGTAGCTGATGGGTGGCAGGTCGCCGACCACCTCGGCCAGGGCCGCAAGCATCTGCTTGAGGGTGGTGGCCTGGTTCAAGCCGACGTTGACCGCCCCCACTTCCAGTTGCGCTGCTTCGATGGCCTGCACCAGCACCTGCACCAGGTCGCCAACATAGAGGAAGTCCCGGGTCTGCTCGCCATCACCGAACACGGTGATCGGCAGGCCTTGCTGAGCCCGCTCGGTGAAAATGCTGATCACCCCGGAATACGGCGAAGACGGATCCTGGCGCGGGCCGAAGATGTTGAAGAAGCGAAAGATCGCCGGCTCCAGAGCATGCTGGCGCCGGTAGAAGTCGAAGTAGTATTCACTGGCCAGCTTGTCCGACGCGTAAGGCGTCAGCGGAGCCTTGGCGGTGTCTTCGTCAATCGACTGGCCTTCGCCATTGTTGCCATAGACCGCCGCGCTGGAAGCGAACAGCACCCGCTTGACGCCATGCTCGCGCATGGCCTCGCAGACATTCAGGGTGCCGATGAAATTGCTCTGGTGGGTCTGGACCGGGTCGTCCACCGAGGCCTGCACCGAGGCTACCGCCGCCAGGTGCGCCACGGCGCCGCAGCCGCGCATCGCCCGGCTCACCAGGGCCGCATCGGCGACGTTACCCTCGATCAACTCCAATCGTGGGTTGTCCAGTGGCAGGTTGCTGGGTTTGCCGGTGGACAAGTCATCCAGGACGCGCACCGCGTACCCTTTGGCCAGCAACGCATCGGTGAGGTGCGAACCAATAAAACCGGCACCGCCGGTGATCAATACAGGGCCATCAACCATGACGGTAGAACCTATCCAGTAATGCCGGGAGTGCGGCGCGCCAGGCACGCGGCTTGATCCCGAAGGTGTGAAGGATTTTCTTGCAGGCCAGCACCGCGTGCTGCGGCTCTTCGGCGGCATCGGCACTGGCCGCGTGAGCCTGGGCAGTGGGTGCCTCGATGGCCAGCGGATGCAGCTGTCGCGCCTCGGTCAGTATCGCCTGCCCCAGGGCCAGGGGCGTGGTCGCTTCCTGCCCGGCGTAGTGATAGGTGCCCCACAGGGGCGCCGCGCAATCAAGCTGCTTGAGCACCGAGATGATCACCCGCGCCGCATCGTCCACCGGGGTCGGATTGCCCCGGCGGTCATCCGCCATGAGCAGTTCTTCCGAGGATTCGGCACGGGCCAGGAAGCGCCCGAGAATGCCCTCGGCGCTGTCATCGAGCAGCCAGCCAAAACGCAGCAGCACGTGTTGCGGGCAGGTCGCGCGAACGCTCTGCTCGATCCGCCACAGCGCCTGGCCGCGCAGCCCCAGGGGCACTGGTTCGTCTTTCTCGCTGTAGGCCGTGGCCCGCGAGCCGTCGAACACCCGGTAGCTCGAAGGCTGCACAAGAATGATGTTGTGATGCTGACAAAGCTCCGCCAGCCGCTCTACCGCCCGTTCCTGACCGCTCAGGCGCGCTTCGCTCACCGTCTCCGCCTGAAACCAGTCGAAGTAGTAAGCCAGGTTGATCAAGGCATCCGGACGGGTGTCGTCGAGCAGTTGCGTCAGGCTCGCGGCGTCCCAGCCGTCTTGCGGCGGACGGGGGGCGAGGAAACCGATGTCTTCCTCCGCACCCAGGCGAATCAGCGCCTGCCCAAGGGCATTTCCGCCGCCCAGTAACATAAGGCGCATTCGCATAGAGTCAGCAGGCCCAATCTGTTCAGAACGATGGTTTGGATTGGCCAATCCCGGGGATTGGCCGTCAATAATTGTCAGAATCGTTGCATTTTGCGGGTTTGTGGCGCAACCGTCACTGAGAAACTATCAGCGTGACCTGACGTCATCCCTGTCCAGGCCTCACCCGCCGGCCCCCGTGGCGAAAGCTTGGCATTCATTGCCCTGCCTGCCTCTCCCGAACGCGACCCGGTCCTGCAGCGATATTAAGCGCAGTGCTTGCAAGTTGCCCCGGGCGGCCGCATTAATTTGCCCATGAACCTTACCCAATCCGCGAACCTCGAGCTGGACGGTTTCCATCCCGCCGTCAGCGCCTGGTTCAAGCGCACCTTTACCGCAGTGACCGCTGCCCAGGCCCGTGCCTGGCCGCTGATCGCCCGACGCCGCTCGACCCTGATCGCCGCCCCCACGGGCTCGGGCAAGACCCTCACCGCCTTTCTCGCGGTGATCGACGACCTGGTGCGCCAGGGGCTGGCCGAAGGCGGCCTGCCGGACGCGACCCTGGTGGTGTATGTCTCGCCGCTCAAGGCCTTGAGCAACGATATCCAGATCAATCTGCAGGAGCCGCTGGCCGGTATCACCGAGCAATTGCGCCTGATGGGCCTGCCACAGCTGTCGATCCGCACGGCGGTACGCACCGGCGACACTGCGCAGAAAGACCGCAACGCCATGCGCAAGCGTGCGCCGCAGATTCTCGTCACCACCCCGGAATCCCTCTATGTGCTGCTGGGCTCGGACTCTGGGCGAAAGATGCTGGCCAGCACCCGCAGCGTGATCGTCGACGAAATCCATGCCCTGGCCGGCAGCAAGCGCGGCAGCCACCTGGCCCTGAGCCTGGAGCGCCTGCAGGCCCTGTGCGCCGAGCCGCTGTTGCGCATCGGCCTGTCCGCCACGCAAAAGCCGATCGAGGCCGTTTCACGCTTCCTGGTGGGCCAGGGACGCCCCTGCGAAATCGTCGATATCGGCCATGCCCGGCCCCGAGACCTGGATATTGAAGTGCCGCCCGTGCCCTTGTCGGCGGTGATGGCCAATGATGTCTGGGAATTGCTCTACGAGCGCCTCGCCAGCCTGGCCCGGGAACACCGCACCACGCTGGTGTTCGTCAACACCCGGCGCCTGGCCGAGCGCCTGGCCCGGCACCTGAGCGAGCGCCTGGGCAAGCAGGCGGTGGCCGCGCACCACGGCAGCCTGGCCAAGGAACAGCGGCTGGAAGCCGAACAACGGCTCAAGGCCGGGGACCTGCAAGTCCTGATCGCTACCGCGTCGCTGGAGTTGGGGATCGATATCGGCGATGTCGAGCTGGTGTGCCAGATCGGCTCCCCGCGCTCGATTTCGGCGTTCCTGCAGCGGGTCGGCCGCTCCGGCCACCAAGTCGGTGGCACGCCGAAGGGCCGCCTGTTCGCCCTGACCCGGGACGACTTGATCGAATGTGCCGCCCTGCTCGATTGCGTGCGCCGGGGTGAGCTGGACAGCTTGCTGATCCCCCGTGCGCCGCTGGATGTGCTGGCCCAGCAGATCGTCGCCGAAGTCAGTTGCCAGGAATGGTCGGAGGCGGATCTGCTGGACATGCTGCGCCGGGCCTCGCCCTACGCCGAGCTGGACCCAGCCCATTACCAGGCGCTGCTGCAGATGCTTGCCGAAGGTTTCAACGGCCGCCAGGGATTGCGCAGCGCCTACCTGCACCGCGATGCACTGAGCCACACCTTGCGTGGGCGGCGGGGCGCCAAGCTGACGGCAGTCACCAGCGGCGGGACCATTCCCGACAACGCCGACTACAGCGTGCTGCTGGAACCCCAGGGCCTGAACATCGGCAGCGTCAACGAAGACTTTGCCGTGGAGAGCATTGCCGGTGACGTATTCCAGCTGGGCAACACCTCCTATCGCATCCTGCGGATCGAGACCGGCAAGGTGCGGGTCGAGGACGCCCAGGGCCAACCTCCGAATATTCCTTTCTGGCTGGGTGAAGCCCCGGGCCGCAGCGCCGAGCTGTCCAGCGCCGTGGCACGCTTGCTGGCTCAACTGGATGCGCTGCTCGGCGCCACGCCGGGCGATCTGCAAGCCGCCATCCATTGGTTGCAACAAACACTGGGGCTGAACCTCGCCAGCGCCGAGCAAATGGTGGACTACCTGGCCCCGGCCCGCCTGGCCCTGGGCGCCCTGCCGTCCCAGGACACGCTGATCATGGAGCGTTTCTTCGACGAGTCCGGTGGTACCCAACTGGTGATCCACAGCCCTTTGGGCAGCCGTATCAATCGCGCCTGGGGCCTGGCCCTGCGCAAGCGTTTCTGCCGCACCTTCAATTTCGAACTGCAGGCCGCCGCCAGCGAGGACGCCATTGTCCTGTCACTGTCCACCAGCCACAGCTTTGCCCTGGACGACGTCTGGCGCTACCTGCACAGCAACAGCGCCGAGCACATCCTGATCCAGGCCCTGCTGGATGCACCGCTGTTCGGTGTGCGCTGGCGCTGGAACGCCGGCGTGGCCCTGGCGCTGCCGCGCTACAGCGGCGGGCGCAAAGTGCCACCGCAGATCCAGCGGATGAAGAGCGAAGACCTGATCGCCAGCGTGTTTCCCGATCAGATCGCCTGCCTGGAAAACCTTGCCGGCGAGCGCGAGATTCCCGACCACCCCCTGGTGGAGCAGACCCTCGACGACTGCCTGCACGAGGCCATGGACAGCGAAGGCTGGCTGAACCTGCTGCGGCGCATGGAGCAGGGCCAGGTGCGCCTGCTCAGCCGCGACTTGCCCGCGCCTTCGCCATTGGCCGCGGAGATTCTCAGCGCCAAGCCCTACACCTTTCTCGACGATGCGCCCCTGGAAGAGCGCCGTACCCAAGCGGTGCTCGCCCGGCGCTGGAGCGATCCCACCGCCACCGACGACCTCGGTGCCCTGGACGCCGAAGCCATCGCAGCAGTAGCCGCAGAGGCCTGGCCGAACCCGACCCATGCCGATGAAATGCACGAAGCGCTGATGAGCCTGGCGGTTATCAGCCAGGCCGAAGCCGAGGCCAACCCGCAGTGGCTCGAATGGCTGGCAACCCTGGCCAGCCAAGGCCGCGCCGGCCTCTTGCAGGCAGCGCCCGAGCACGGATTGTGGCTGGCCCTGGAGCGTCTCAACTGCCTGCGGGCGCTGTATCCCGAGGCGCCGCTGCAGCCCGCCCTGCAGGCGGTGCCCGGTTTTGATCAGGCCTGGGAAACGCAACCCGCGCTGGTGGAAGTGATCCGCGCCCGGCTCAGCGGCTTCGCGCCCCTGACCCTGGCCCAGATCGCCGCCCCCCTGGCCTTGCCCCCTGAGCAGATCAGCCAGGCCCTGATCCAGCTCGAAACCGAAGGCTATGTGCTGCGGGGCCGCTTCCACCCCGGCGGCCAGGAAGAACAATGGTGCGAGCGACACTTGCTGGCGCGCATTCATCGCTACACGGTGAAACGCCTGCGGCGGGAGATCGAGCCAGTGGCGCTGCAGGACTTCATGCGTTTTCTGTTCGACTGGCAGCACCTGTCAGCGAGCACCCAGGGTCAAGGCAGCGCCATGCTGGCGCAGCTGGTCAATCAGTTCGAAGGCTACCCGGCCGCAGCCTCGGCCTGGGACAGCGACTTGCTGCCAGCCCGTATCAAGGACTACTCACCCGCCTGGCTGGACGAGTTGTGCCGCAGCGGCAAAGTCGTCTGGAGCCGGATCAGCAACGGCAAGAGCGCCGGCAATGCCTTGCGCAGCACGCCGATCGTGCTGCTGCCACGGGCCCAGGCCGCCCTCTGGAACAGCCTGACCTCCTCCGCCCCCCACAGCGAACTGTCACCCAAGGCACAGAAAGTCCACGCTGTGCTGAGCCAGCAGGGCGCGCTGTTTTTCGATGAGCTGCTGCATGAAGCCCATCTGCTACGCAGCGAACTGGAAACGGTGCTGCAGGAGCTGGTGGGAGCCGGGCTGGTGAATGCCGACAGCTTCGCCGGACTGCGGGCCCTGATCACGCCGGCGAGCAAGCGCCAGAATCGCAGCAGCCGGCGCGGGCGCGGGGCCTTTGTCGGCGGCATGGACGATGCCGGACGCTGGGCCCTGCTGCGGCGCGCTGCGCACCCGGATCCTGCGGCCACCCTGGAGCAGGTCGCCATGACCCTGCTACGACGTTACGGCGTGGTGTTCTGGCGCCTGCTGGAGCGTGAGGCGGAGTGGCTGCCCAGCTGGCGCGAACTGCTGCGCACCTTCCATCGGCTGGAGGCCCGCGGCGAGATTCGTGGCGGACGCTTTGTCAGCGGCCTGGCGGGAGAGCAATTCGCCCTGCCGGAAGCCATCCCGCTGTTGCGCGAAGTGCGGCGCCGTCCTTGTGACGGCAGCCTGGTCGCGGTCTGCGGCGTCGACCCGCTGAACCTGGCCGGCACCCTGCTGCCCGGGCCCAAGGTGCCGGCACTGAGCGGCAATCGCCTGGTGTATCGCGATGGCCTGCCGGCGGCTGCCGACATCGGCGGCACCCAGCACCTGTGGCTGGAGCTGGAACCCCAGGCCGCCCAGGCCCTGCGCAACAAGCTTATCCGGCACTGACCTCCCCCCGTAGGAGCCGGCTTGCCGGCGAAAGGGCCCGAAGCCCTGCGCCACATCCAGCGGCCTCTTCGCTGGCAAGCCAGCTCCTACACAGGCAGCAGGCGCCCTTCCAGACAACCCACGCCCACCCTCGTAGGAGCCGGCTTGCCGGCGAAGAGGCCCATGAGCCGTGCACCAGACCCAGCGGCCCTTACGCTGGCCGTCGTTGCGCAATCATTGCGGGCGTGGGGATTCGGGGAGCAGCAGCGCCGAGTCGTCCCGTTCCGGTTCGTCTTCATGCACCCGCCGCGCCGGTAACACCACCTGCTGTGGATAAGTCTGGGCGAAATGCACCCAGGGCGAGTTATCCACAAGCTTCTTCAAGCGCTGGTTGAACGCCCGATTCACCGCGTACTGACCTCCGGAAACGGTGCGGAACTGCGCCGTCAGGACCACGCCGTTGAGGTCCATCTTGTCCACCCCGAACACGTCCAGGGCGCCTTGCAGGTTGTACTTGAGAAAGGCGTCTTCGCTGATGGAGCGCCCGGCCTCGCGAATCAGCTCGATGGCCTGGTCGATGTCGGTGTCGTAGGTGAACTGCACCGAGAAGAAGGCATAGGCAAACTGCCGCGACTGGTTGGTGACCGCCTTGATCTGGCCGAACGGCACCGAATGCACGAAGCCCTTGCCGTCCCGCAGGCGCAAGGTGCGGATGGTCAGGCCCTCGACCGTGCCGGCATGGCCGGAGTCCAGTACCACCCAGTCGCCGATGGAGAGCGTGTCCTCGATGATGATGAACAGCCCGGTGATCACGTCCTGTACCAACTGCTGGGAACCGAAGCCTATGGCCAGGCCGACCACCCCGGCCCCCGCCAGCAGGGGGGCGACGTTGATCCCCAGGTTGGCCATGGTGGTGATGGCGCAGATCACCACCAGGATGATTTTGATCGCATTGCGCAGCAGCGGCAGGATGGTCTTGACCCGAGTGCTGGGCTGGCGCGCGGAGCGCTTGTTGACCGGCGGTTTCAGGGCCTCCTGGATCGCCGTGTCCAGCACCACCCACAACAGCCAGGTGACCAGGAAGATCAGGCCGATGCGGCTCAGGGAGTCGCTGATGGCCCGGCCCACGGTATTGCGCTGGGCAAACTCGAACAGTGAAAGCCCCCAGATGCGCCCGAGGATCTCGATGAAGGCGATGGCCATGACAATCCGCAGCACCGCATGCAACAGGCTCAGGAAGCGTTCCTTGTAGGCACTGCTGCGCTGGATCGACTGGGCGCTGCGGGACTTGAACAGATGCTGCAGCAGCGTACTGAGGAACACCGTGGCAATCAGCAGCACGGTGGTCAGCAAGGCGCAGCGCAAGGCTTTCTGGCTGTCTTCGCCGGCACCGATCAGGTTGATTGCCGAGACCAGCACCATCAGCAGGATCGGCCAGTACCAGAGCCCGGAAAAGATCCGCAAGGACTCCTGCAACGCCGGTTGCCTGAGGCGCTGGGACAAGGACCGATTGCGGATCAACTGTGCCACCGGTCGACGCAGGCGAATCACCAGCACGGCGAAGATCACCGAGGCCAGCAGGCCGGTGAATACCGCCACGCTACTGGTGATGTTGCCCCCCAACTGACGCGCGATCTGTGGGCTGGTCAGGGCATCGCTGAGGGCCGCAAGAAAGCCGATGAGAAACAGCGGCTTTGGGCAGTAGTCGCGGATGATCTGCACCGCCCGGCGCTTGTGCCCGAGGTTGAACATCACGATCAGGCACAGCAGCACCGAGGTCGAGACAATCCCGCTGCTGGTGGCATAGGCCAGGCACAGCGCCAGCGCCCGGCCCACCGACGCTTGCAGGGAATGGCTGACGTAGAGGGTCAACGGCAGGCAGATCAGCGCCGGTACCGTGTACGGCAACAGGTACTCCAGCAATCCCTGGGCCCGTGGGCGAGCGTTCAGCCAGCGTTGCCGGCTCAGGTAGCGCGCGCCCAACCCACCCAGCACCGTGAGCAGGGCAAAACCGCCGAGCCAGGTGCCGGACAGGGTCAGGAAATCTGCGGCGATGCTCCAGCCCGAACGCTGCGAAGGCTGATTGACCAGCCGCCCCACCTCATCTGCCGCGCGGTCGGCCCGCAGGCGCCAGGCATCGATCAGGCTCTGATTGAGGTCGAGCTTTTCCTGGACTTCATCGATGCTCGAACTGATGGCGCCGAGCAGTCCGCCCTCGACCAGCAACTCGGGTTTTTCCGCCGGCGCGGCGGTGGTTGGTGCGGTGGCGGCGTCCAGCTCGCTGCTGCCCAGACAGAGCAGCACCCCAAGCAAGATCGCGGTCTTGAAATTCAACACAACGCGGAGCTCCTTCAGCAGGGTCTGTAAGGAACTGATCAGCAAATGCCGGGCAAGTTCGCTTTGCCTGCAGGATGCTGCCGTCTGGCCCAGGGCTATCTTTGACCTGCAGGCAAATATCTTGTGTCGACAGGCCTATTTTTCCGCAAAAGCCGACAGCCGACACTGCGCGCCAACCTTCCCCTCACCGGAGTCGCAGTGATGCCCATTGCCTTGCTCGCGCTGACCCTCAGCGCTTTTGCCATCGGGACGACCGAGTTCGTCATCGTCGGCCTGTTACCCACCATCGGCAGCGACCTTGGGGTCAGCCTGCCGTCCGCCGGCCTGCTGGTCAGCCTCTACGCCCTGGGAGTCGCCATCGGTGCACCGCTGCTTACTGCCCTCACCGGCAAGGTTCCACGCAAGCTGTTGCTGCTGTCGCTGATGGTCCTGTTCACCCTCGGCAACCTGCTGGCCTGGAAGGCGCCGGGCTACGAATCCCTGGTACTGGCGCGGATTGTCACCGGCCTCGCCCACGGGGTGTTCTTCTCCATCGGCTCGACCATCGCCACCAGCCTGGTGCCCAAGGACAAGGCCGCCAGTGCGATTGCCATCATGTTCACCGGGCTGACCGTGGCCCTGGTCACCGGAGTGCCCCTGGGGACCTTGATCGGCCAGCATTTCGGCTGGCGGGAGACCTTCCTCGCCGTGTCCGCCCTGGGGGTGATCGCCTTCATGGGCAGCCTGCTCTATGTGTCGAAGACCATCGCCCATAGCCCGCCGGCCTCGCTGCTTGAGCAACTGCAGGTGCTCAAGCAGCCACGCCTGCTGCTGGTGTACGCCATGACCGCCGTCGGCTATGGCGGCTCGTTCATCGCCTTCACCTTCCTCGCGCCGATTCTCCAGGACATCTCCGGCTTTGGCGCCAGCACTGTCAGCCTGGTGTTGCTGGTGTACGGCGTCTCGGTGGCGCTGGGCAATATCTGGGGCGGCAAGCTGGCGGACCGCCGCGGTCCGATCGGCGCGCTGAAGCTGATCTTCGCCCTGCTGGCCGCCGTGCTGCTGATGCTCAGCTTCACCGCCAGCAATCCTTGGCTGGCGCTGCTCACCGTGCTGCTGTGGGGCGCCGTGGCCTTCGGCAACGTGCCGGGCCTGCAGGTCTATGTGGTGCGCCAGGCCGAGCACTACACGCCCCAGGCGGTGGACGTGGCCTCGGGACTGAACATCGCGGCCTTCAACCTGGGGATCGCGGGGGGCGCCTGGCTGGGGGGATTGATCGTCACTCACCTGGGGCTGATCCACACCGCCTGGATTGGTGCCCTGGTGGTGCTGGTGGCCCTGGCACTGACCGCCTGGAGTGGGCGCCTGGATCGCCTCGGCCCGGTGTTCGCCGAGCCTGCCGCCGGCAACCCCCGTGTAGTGCCCGGGCACTGATTACAGCCTTTCTTATCTGCAGCTACCGGCACTGCACCGCGTGACCGGCCCCAAAGGCCGGCACCGGCCAGACTGCAGAAGCGGGCCTAGGGGCTTATTGCCCCTCGGCTTGGCGCAGCAGGGGCGACACCAAAGCGGTTGCGGTATTCACTGGGGGCCAGGCCGGTGATTTTCCGGAACAGGCTGCGAAAGGTTGCCGGGTCCTGGTAACCCACGGTCCAGGCGATGTGGTCGATGGTGCCGTTGGTGAACTCGAGCAGTTCCCGGGCCTTGCCCACTCGCAGGTGCTGGCAGTACTGCGTCGGCTTGAGGCCGGTGGCGGCGCGGAACCGGCGCAACAGGGTGCGCTCTTCAAGCCCCGCCTGTTGCGCCATCACCGGTAGCGATACGTCCACCGCGCCATTGGCTTGCAGCCAGTGCTGCAACTTGAGGATTGCCGCGTCGCCGTGATTGAGGATGGGGGCGAAGTTGCTGCCGCATTGGCTGGCGCTGTCACTGTGCTCCATCACCAGAAAGCGCGCAGTGGCACTGGCAATGCCCGGGCCCAGCAAGCGGTCCACCAGGCGCAGCCCCAACTCGGCCCAGGCCATCAGGCCGGCCGTGGTGATCAGGTCGCCGTCATCGACTATGGGTTTGTCGGCCTCGAGCCGCACCTGTGGATAACGGGCGGCAAAGGCCTGCGCCGAAGTCCAGTGAGTGGTGGCGCCGCGCCCATCGAGCAGGCCGCTTTCGGCCAGCAGGATCGAGCCGACACAGACCCCGCCCAAGGTGGCGCCAGCCGCATGCTGCTGACGCAGCCAGGTCACCACGGCGGCAGATGACTGGCTGGCGGAAAAACCTTCCAGTGACGGTGGAATCACCACCGCCAGCAGGCTCCCGGGCACTCCCGCCCGGCTGTCGTAGATTCGCCTCGGAGCCTGTTCGCCAGCCGCCTGCCAATGGCTGACCCGCAACTGCGGCAGTTGCGCCTGGGGCTGCTCGCTGGCCATCCGATTGGCCACCTCGAACAGATCGGTCAGACCGTGCACCGCGGCCATCTGCACCCCTGGATAAAGCAGTACGCCCAGTTCAGCGACCGTGCCTTGAATGCCCACTGTCAGTTTTCCCCTCGTTAATGTCGGTGCAGCCAATCCTCCCGGGAGTGGCTGGCATCGATACTGGCCCCCACGTTACCCACTCACTTGGAGGCACCACCCATGGCCAAACAGGCGCTCATCGTAATCGATATCCAGAACGACTACTTCGCCGGCGGCAAGTGGCCGCTGGTCGACGTCGACGCCGCCGCAGACAACGCCGCAAGGCTGATCCAGGCCTTTCGTCAGCAGGGGCAAGCGGTGGTGCACATCCGCCACGAATTCACCTCCGACAGCGCGCCGTTCTTCACCCCGGGCTCCGAAGGGGCACGCCTGCACGCCAAGGTACTGAACCGTCCGGACGAGCCGGTGGTGCTCAAGCATTTCGTCAATTCGTTCCGCGAAACCTCCTTGCAATCGATCCTTCAGGAACAGGGCATCGACGCACTGGTCATCATTGGCAACATGAGTCACATGTGCGTGGAAGGCACCGCCCGGGCCGCCGCCGATCTCGGCTACCCGGTGACGGTGATCCACGACGCCTGCGCCACCCTCGACCTGGAGTTCAACGGCCAACAGGTAGCGGCTGCACAGGTTCAAGGCGCGGTGATGTCAGCCCTGGCCTTCGCCTACGCCAGCGTCCTCTCCACCGAGGCGTTCCTGGCTGCCTGAAGAGTCGCAGAAACCTGAACACTGCGGTGGGAGCGGCCCACCGCAGCCTTGGCATCAGCTGGCATCGTTCGCGGCGGATGAATATCCAGGCACGCATGAGGTGCAACTTCATCCAGTATTAGCGGAGCAACTTTTACCCTGAATAAAACACGAATGATTCTTATTATTTAAACAAAATAAAACCAACACAAACCCAACGAGCCGACAAATAATCACGCCCCATAAATAGCACTACTGGCAAGCCAGCTATTCAATAGCTGACTAATAGATATTGTCGACCACCTTATTATTTCAATTTCTACTTTGACGTTTACAAGGTCCCGGACCAGGCCTCATAACATCGCCTCTTATAAACCCCGCCCATTAGTTCTTAATATTCAAAAAAACCATATAGCCAAAGCTAATATTATTTATAGCAAAATTTAAAAAGCTCCCTGACTCATCGACAACCACCCCGTATTCATTGGCGGAAAAGCCACACGGCAAAGCCAGCCCGGCAACTTCCCCCGGTCCTCCCAAGCGCAGCAACACCGTCAAGCCATACTTTCCCAACGCGCCACAAAACCGCCTTGCAAGCCACTTCTACAAGGCTTACTTGCAAAAGCTCCGGCCTTGACTAAGTTGATAGCTACTCGCCACTGAAGTGCTCTTCAGCTGCCAGAAAACCAATAATATCGTCGAGGAACTCAATAACCGAACGCCCTCCCAGCCCCACCCAGCTGACACAGACATGGAATGAGTCATATCAATCAAGAGGGACGCTTGATGAAGCGCAGCTTGTTGCCTCGTGCCTTCTCGCTAAAGGGTACAGCCGAAAACTACTGGCTTTCGTTATTGCTGTTCTCGGTCCTGGTGGTCGCCAGTTTCCTGCTGTTTGAACAGCAGATCCAGGCACTGCTGAATCAACTGGGCAGCTTCCTCCCGACCGACCCCGTGCAGCGCCTGAGCCTGGCCCTGCTGCTGGTGGCCTTGCTGGCGCTGGACGTACTGCTGCCAGTGCCCTCCAGCCTGGTGGCACTGCTGGCCGTCGCGGCCCTCGGAGCCCTGGGCGGCTACCTGGTGATCTTTATCGGCCTGTGCCTCGGCGCCTGCCTGGGCTACTGGCTCGGGGCCGGCTACTTCCGCCTGCTCTCCAGCTGGCTGGGGCTCAGGACCTGGCAACCCGGGCAACTGGCCTACCGCCTCAGTACCTTGTCGCTGATCTGCCTGCGCGGCGTTCCGGTACTGGCGGAGACCTCGGTGCTGGCGGCCGGCATGCAACGCTATCCACTGCGCCAGTTCCTGCTGGTCACCACCCTGGCCAACGCCGGGCTGGCCCTGGCCTACGCCGCCATCGGCAGCCTCCTGGTGGAACAGAACGCCCTGCTGGCGACCCTGCTCGCCAGCATGGTCCTGCCGGGCCTGCTGCTGGGGGCCCGGAGCCTGTTCAAACCTCGCATCGTGCAACCCGAGCTTGATCAAGCCCGCCCTCTGGAGGGCCGCTTCGAGGTGAGCTACCACTACCCGGTGCTGTTCACCGATCACCTGTTCCAGGTGGCCAACCCTTGCCTGCACCAGCAACTTACCCAGCAGCACCCGGGGCGCACCACCGTGCTGGTGTTTGCCGATGAACAACTGCTGCTGTGCTCCCCAGGTTTGCCGCACCAGATAAACGCCTACTTCAGCGCCCATGCCAGCGACCTGCACCTGCAAGCCGCACCGATCCCGGTACCGGCGGGGGAGCTGAGCAAGACTCCGGATGTGCTCCAGCAGCTGTACGCCCACATGCTGGAACACGGCCTGGATCGACACTGCTACGTCCTGGCCCTGGGCGGCGGCGCGGTGCTGGACGCCGTGGGCTACGCCTGCGCGACCTTCCACCGGGGGATGCGCCTGGTCCGCATCCCGACCACAGTGCTGGCCCAGAACGATGCCGGCATCGGCGTGAAGAACGGCATCAACGCCTTCGCCCAGAAAAACCTGCTGGGGGCCTTCTATCCGGCCACGGCAGTGATCAATGACTTCCAGTTGCTGCTCAGCCTGTCCCCCCGGGACCAGATCGCCGGCCTGGCCGAGGCGGTGAAGGTCGCCGTGATCAAGGACGGTGCGTTCTTCCAGTGGATGGAACAGCAGGCCGAGGCCCTGGCGTCGTTCGAACACAACGCCAGCCGCTACGCCATCCGCCGTTGCGCCGAGCTGCACCTGGGCCATATCACCGGCGCCGGCGACCCCTTCGAGCGCGGCAATGGCCGGCCCCTGGACTACGGCCACTGGGCCGCGCACAAACTGGAAAACCTCAGCCAGCACCGCTTGCGCCATGGCGAGGCCGTGGCGGTGGGCATGGCCCTGGATGCGCTCTACGCCAACGCCACCGGCTTGCTGTGCAACGCACAGACCCAGCGCCTGCTGCAACTGCTGGACAAGCTCGGCTTCAACCTGTGCCCGCCGGAACTGGCGCTCAAGGACAGCCAGGGCCGCTCCCTGCTTCTGCTCGGGCTGGAAGAGTTTCGCCAGCACCTGGGAGGCCAGCTGTCGATCCCGATGCTCAATCGCCTGGGCCAGTCCATCGATGTGCACCACATCGACACGCCGATGATGGAGCAGGCATTGCTGCGACTGGCCAGCTTTGGCGGACCGGACTTCGTCTGGGGCGAGGGCTGCACACAATGAGCCCCTCTGCCCTGAACACCTGGCTGACCCTGGGTCGGGTCTCCAACCTGCCGACGGTCTGGACCAACGCCCTGGCGGCCGCCCTGCTGGCCAGCAGCGCCACCACCCTGGCTCCGCCCTCGCCGCTGGTCTGGACCTTGCTGCTGCTGGCGCTCTCGGCGTTGTACCTGGCAGGCATGCTGCTCAACGACCTGCTGGATGCCGACTGGGACCAGCAACATCACAACCCGCGGCCCATTGTCCTGGGGCTGGTCAGCCGCACTCAGGTGAGCCTGGCCACCGCCGCTCTGCTGCTGTTGGCGACGCTCTCGGTGCTGGGCCTCAGCCACCTGATCGCCCAGCCCCACTGGCTGCTGGCCAGTGCCGGGTTACTGCTGCTGTTCATCCTGGCCTACAACCTGCTGCACAAGAAATATCCCCACAGCGTCTGGCTCATGGGCGGCTGTCGCTCGGCCCTGTACCTGACCGCCGCCGCCAGCCTGGCCATGCCGCCACAGCCCTTGTGGCTGTGCGCCGCACTGCTGGGCGTGTACATCGCCGGCCTGACCTATCTGGCCCGCCTGGAACACCGCAACCAGTTGCTCAGCCGCCTGCCGCTGCTGCTGATGCTCAGCCCCCTGCTCCTGGCCGCCTATGCCGACAACAGCGTGTTCTGGCTGGTACTTCTGCTGTGGCTGGGCTGGCTCGGCTGGCATTACTGGCGCCACCTGGCCAACCCGCAGCAGCGACAGATCCGCGCCTTCATCGGCGCCGGACTGGCCGCCCTGCCACTGTTCGACGCCCTGGTGCTGGCCCTGGCCCACCAGCCCCTGGGCAGCCTGCTGTGCGTGCTGGTGTTCTTCCTGCTTCCCCACCTTCAACGCTGGATCAAGCCGACATGAGCATGGACCTCGCCTCTACCGCCGCGCCTTCACTGACCCTGCGCCACCAGGCCTTTGTCGAGCGCCAGCGCCTGCTCGACCGGCAGTTGGACGACGACACTCGCCGCTGGTGGCAAGAGCGCCTCGAACAACTGGCCCAGCAGCCTAGCGCCAACACCCTGATGCTGCTCAGCAGCCAGTGCAAGCGCCGCCTCGGTGACACGCCGCTGGCCGAGGCCCAGGGGTGGAACCGCACCCAGCTGGCGCGGGCGCTGTTGCTGGCAGGGCTGCTCGAACAACAGGCCGGCGCCGAACAACTGCCGCTGCTGCGGCAGTTGTTTCTCTGGGGCGACGACCAGGAAAAAAGCGTCCTGCTCAAGGTCCTGGACGACCTGGACACACAAGGGGCCAGCCTCGACCTGGCACTCCAGGCTGGGCGCACCAACAACCGCGAGGTGTTCGCCGCCATCGCCCTGGACAACCCCTTCCCCGCTCGCCACTACCAGGACCGGGCCTTCCACCAACTGGTGCTCAAGACCCTGGGCATGGGCCTGGACAGCAGGCGCATCAGCGGTCTGGCCCAGCGCCAGAGCGTCGACCTCAACCAACTGGCCCTGGAACACATGGAGGAGCAATTGGCGGCGGACCGCAGCGTCAGCGACAGCCTGCCCCGGGTCATTGCCTTCGAGCTACTGAGCCAGGCCCAGCGCCAGCGCCTGCGCGGCCTGTGCCAGCAGCAGCGCCTGGCGTCGCACTGGCTCCAACACTTCCCGCCCGAGGCCTGAAAAACCCCGGGCCGGGCCCAGTCGTATCCACTACCCCATCAGGAACTCATCATGCTGAAGTACTTCGACCCGCACATTCATATGGTCAGCCGTACCACCGACGACTATCAGAACATGGCCGCCGCCGGCATCACCGGGGTGATCGAGCCGGCATTCTGGCAAGGCCAGGCGCGTACCAGCGTCGGCAGCTTCATCGACTACTTCGATACCCTGCTGGGCTGGGAACGCTTTCGCGCCAGCATGTTCGGCATCCACCATTTCTGCACCATCGGCCTGAACCCCAAGGAAGCCAACGACCTGTCGGTGGCCAACGAGGTGCTGGAGATCCTGCCGCGCTACCTGATCAAGGACGGTGTCGTCGCCGTGGGCGAGATCGGCTACGACGACATCACCCCGGAGGAAGATCGCTTTCTCGCCGCGCAACTGGAGCTGGCCAGGCAGTTCAACCTGCCGGTGCTGGTGCACACCCCGCACCGGGACAAGATCGGCGGTACCAAACGCACCCTGGCAGTGATTCGCGAGGTGGGCATCGCCGAGCACCTGGTGATCATCGACCACCTCAACGAACTGACCTTGCCGCTGGTACTCGACAGCGACTGCTGGCGCGGCCACTCCATCTATCCCAACACCAAGATGTCCGAGCAACGCATGGTGGCCCTGCTCCAGGAGTACGGCACCGAGAAGATGGTGGTCAACAGCGCCGCCGACTGGGGCATCAGCGATCCATTGAAGGTGCCCAAGACCGGCCAGGCGATGCTCGCCGCCGGCTTCAGCGAGGCCCAGGTGGAACAGGTGCTGTTCCACAATCCGGTGGACTTCTTCGCCCAGAGCGGGCAGTTGGACAAGCAGTTGGTAAGCTCCCCGCTGCCCATCGACCAGCGCCGCCAGTGGCAGGACAACTCTGCCCTGCGGGGCCAGGAACCGGTGATCAAATGAGTGCCCGGGGCGGTTGGAGCGCCGCGCAGATCGGCTATTGCAGCAACGTGCACCCGGCCCGTGACGTGGCCGGCCTGCAGGCATCGATCCAGGAACACTTCCAGGGCGTGCGGCGCCAGCGTGGGCTGGCGGTCCAGGACAGTGGGTTGTGGATCAGCGCCCAGGCGGCTGCCGAACTGCAGCAACCGCAAGTGCGCGAAGCCCTCCTCGGGACGCTGCACGACTGCGGAGTGCGCCTGACCTCCCTCAACGGTTTTCCCTATGGCCAGTTCCACCAGGGCGCGGTGAAGGCCGAGGTCTACCAGCCGACCTGGGCCGAGCCGCAGCGCCTGGAGTACAGCTTGCAGCTGGCGCACTTTCTGGCCCTCGCGCTGCCCTTGGACTGCCAGCAAGGGGTGATCTCCAGCGTGCCTTTGGGCTATGCCGCGACCTGGGACGAGGCCCAGCAGCAAAGAGCCGAAGAGCAGTTGCGGCAACTGACCGCCGAGCTTGCCAGCCTGCACCGGCACAGCGGCAAGAAGATCCTCCTGTGCCTGGAAATGGAGCCTGACTGCGTACTGGAAAACACCGACCAGGCCCTCGCCTTTTTCAAGCGCTGGCAGGCCAGTGATCCCCATCACGCCTACCTGGCGCTGTGTTTCGATGTCTGCCACCAGGCGGTGGTTTTCGAGGACTGCTATCAGTCCCTGCAACGGCTGCTGGAAGCGCGGGTGCCGGTGGGCAAGATCCAGCTGTCCAACGCCCTGATCTGCCAGTTGCCCCTTGCCGACCGCCAGCGCCGCGAACAGGTGCTGCAGGCCCTGGGCAAGTTTGCCGAGGCCACCTACCTGCATCAGGTGAAAGCCCGGGATACCCGCGGACAACTGCTGGCCTGGGCCGACCTGCCCGCCGCGCTGCAGGCGATCGAGCCGGCACAGGGACAATGCCCCGAACTGCGGATTCACTTCCATGTGCCGTTGTTCAGTGAGCAGTTCCTGCTGGCCGAGCTCAGTGGCAGCCAGCAGGCCCTGATGCGCACCTTCGACTTTCTGGCCCGACACCCGCACTTCCAACCGGTGCTGGAGGTGGAGACCTACAGCTGGAACGTACTGCCCGGCGCCCTGCGCCCGGACACCGAACAGGCGCTGCTGCACGGCATCGCGGCCGAGTTGCAATGGGTCGAGGCGCAACTGCACCAGCGGCATCTGCTGCGCACCCTGCACTCCTCCCTGGAGGCGTCCGCCCATGCCCTCTGAGCCCCTGCGCCAACCCTTGCTGCTGATCAATGTGGTCGGGCTGACCCCAAGCCTGCTGGGGCCGGCCACGCCACGGATCAACGCCCTGCTGCAGCGCGCCCGCATGGCCAGTCTGCGCCCGGTATTTCCCGCCGTGACCTCGACGGTGCAGGCCTCGATCCTCACCGGCCTGCCGCCTTCGGGGCACGGCGTCGTCGGCAACGGTTGGTATTTTCGCGATCAGGCCGAAGTGCGCTTCTGGCTGCAGCCCAATGCCCTGATCCAGGGGGAAAAGGTCTGGCAGACCTTGCAGCGGGAAATCCCCGGCCTGCGCTGCAGCCAGCTGTTCTGGTGGTTCAACATGTACGCCGAGGTGCAGGCGGCCATTACCCCCCGGCCTCACTACCCGGCCGATGGGCGCAAGATGTTCGGCCTGTACTCGTCCCCGATGGACCTGCACCAGCGCATCGAGCAACAGATCGGCGAATTCCCCTTTCCGAGTTTCTGGGGACCGGCGGCAGGTATTGCCTCCAGCCGCTGGATCGTCGACTGCGCCATCGCCGAGTTCCAGATCAACCGGCCCGACCTGCAATTGATCTACCTCCCGCACCTGGACTACAGCCTGCAGCGCCTGGGACCGGAGCACCCGTCCATCAGCGACGAAGTGCGGGCCATCGATCACCAGGTCGGGCGCCTGCTGGACTTTGCCCAACAGCAAGGCGCGGCGGTGATGCTGGTCTCCGAATACGGCATCGAAGCCGTGCAGCAATCGATCTCCATCAACCGCTTGCTGCGCGAGCAAGGCCTGCTGCAGGTACGCCGCTCCCTGAGCTGGGAATTGCTCGACCCCGGCGCCAGCGCGGCCTTTGCCGTGGCCGACCACCAGATCGCTCACATCTACGTGCGCCGCCCCGAGGACATTGCCCAGGTCAAGGCGCTGTTGCAGCGCCAGCCCGGCATCGAGCAGGTACTGGACAAGAGCGAACAGCGCGCCTGGCAGCTCGATCACCCGCGCAGCGGCGAGCTGGTGGCCGTGGCGGCCGCGGGCTTCTGGTTCGATTACTACTACTGGTTCGACGACCGACTGGCCCCGGACTTCGCCCGTACCGTGGATATCCATCGCAAGCCAGGCTACGACCCGCTGGAGTTGTTCATCGACCCGGCGATCCGTTTTCCCAAGCTGCGGGTCGCCCGCCGCCTGCTGCAGAAGAAGCTCGGCTTTCGCTACTACATGGACCTGATCCCCCTGGACACCCGACTGATTCGCGGCAGCCATGGACGCTTGCCGAGCAACGAGCAGGTCGGCCCCCTGCTGATCACCGATTGCGATTTACCACTGCCGGCCACCCTGCCGGTCACGGCGGTAAAGCACCTGCTCCTAGAGCATTTCCTAGGGCGCCCCTATGACGATACGGCTCAGGCCAAGGAGATTCCATGCGGCGAACCATCCCTATAGTCGTGCTGAGTGTGTTGAGCGGACTTGCTCAGGCACAGGGCTCGAACAACGTTGAGTGCAACAATTTCCTCAGCTTCGCGAACGACCCCAGCGGCACCCTGGCCACCTTCAAGCAGAACCCGGAGGCCATGGCCTGGAACTGGTTCGTCTGCCTCAACCGGCAGGATGCCAGGCAAGGCAGCTATCGGGTCTGGGAGACCTTCAAGCCAGACGATCAGGTCTACCTGTTGAAAGGCGCCGAACCACTGCCCTACAGCTCTCGGGAGAACTTGCCGAGCCAGGTGACACAACTGGCGCAACAGCAGGGCATGGATCCCCAGGGGCTGTTCCAGTTTCTGGGCAATGACACCCCCGGCAGCCCACAGAACGGTATCCAGCAGGTCGATGGCCTGGCCTTGAAGATGAACCCCAACCCGCCGGTTCCGCCCTCGGACAAGGAACAGCTGGTGCGCTTTCACCTGATGATGGGCGAGGACACCTTCAACTACATCGTCACAAACAAGATCTACAACCGCGATGGCCTGGCCAAACTGACCAGCAACCTGGACTTTCCGGCCACCGCCTGGGAACTGAAGACCTCCTGGTTCTGGATCGGCACCAATCAGGGCTTCAAGTCCCAACTGGCCAAGGACGGGTATTACATCTCCCAAGCCTATTACGTGAACAGCACCGGCCAGTATCAGGTGGGCTATGCCGCCCTGAGCGGCATGCACGTGATCAACAAGCTGACCCCGGACTGGGTCTGGACCACCTTCGAAAACCGCAACAACCCCAAGTACACCGTCACCAACGACTCGCCACCCAAGGCCATGACCAACACCACCGGCCCCACCGAGGCGGCCAAGCCGGTGAACAGCAGTTACCAGCAGCAGTACCCGGAACTGGCCCAGTACGAATTGATCGGCGTGCAGTACGACCACACCCTGCCCGATCCCAAACTGCTGGCCAACTCCCAGCTGGAATCGGCCTTCCAGGGCACCTCTTCGTGCCTGGCCTGCCACAGCACCGCGGCCTATTCGACGCAGAAGAACAACTTCTTCTCGTTCAACCTCGATAACAGCGGCGGAATCCTCTACCCCACCAGCGTGCTGCCGGACAAAGACTTCATCGGTTATCAAAAACTGGACTATGTCTGGTCGCTCAAACGCGCCCAGTGGAAACGCTAAGGAGAGCAGCTCATGAGCGTCTTGAATTTTCCCCGGATCTACCTCAACGGTTTCATGTTCTGGAACCCGCCGACCTTCAACAACAACGATGTGCTACCGCTGTACGACGCGGTGAAGATGCAGATGAACTGGCGCTTCCTGAACAAGTACGAGATCAACGACAAGAATGCGCCACAAACGCTGATGCCCTGGGCCATCGCCCCGCTGCCCTACAACAACGTACCGGACTACGTGTTGCAGGTGCCCACCAATGGCGATGCCGACAACTACCCGATGATTCCCGCCGAGTGGGACCTGTTCGGTGACAACGCCTGCGGCACCGTGGACTACCAGCAATTGCGCTCGGTGATCATCGGTGGGGAATCCAAGGTCGACAGCTACATCGACAACGACCCGCTGATCAACAAGTCGTACCAACTGCTGGGCAACTCGTTCGGCAACCCGACCCCCACCGCGGCACGCTTTGTCGACGTCAGCCCCTGGCAGAACACCTTCACCGCGCTGTACTTCGAAAAGATAATGCTGGGCGACACCACCTGCGGGGTGACCCTGAACAAGGGCTGCCGCATGCTCAACCGCTTCCTCGATTTCAACTGGGGGGCGTTCGGCGGCCTGGTCTACGTGACCTGCACCTGGCAGACCTGCTTTACCAAGGATCAGGTGGACTGGGTCATCGGCGGTTCGCAACTGCTGCAGAACCTGAAGGACGAAATGGAGCGCAACAGTGACGCCCAGGGCCTGATGCTCAGGTTCACCACCTACCTGACCGTCTATGACAAGAACGGCCTGTTCAACGACTTCAAGATCGTCAACACCCACTCCCAGGCCCCCTGGGACATGTCCAGGGTGCAGATGCTCTATCAGATAGGCCTGGACAACCCGACCGAACTCTTCTTCAACCCGGCCTACAGCCGCACCGCCGGCACCCTGGGCCTGTGGCTTAACAATGAGTTCCCCACCGCCCCCGCCGGCCAGCGCCTGGCGCCCAAGGACCCGGTGCCTTTCTACAAGACGGTGCCGGGAGATGCGCAGATCCATGCCAAGAAACAAGTGGTCAACCTCGGCGTGCTCAGCGCCGAGCTCCACGACTCCACGCTGTCGCTGGATCTGGGCAATACCTTCCCACTCTACCCAGCCGTCCATACCGGCCCGGCCGCCCCCAATCTCGATGGCCGCAACAACGGGATTCCGGTCGCCGCCAAGTTCCACGTCGGCGACTATGAGCTGGGGGTCCAGCAGGGCAACAACTTCGAACCCCTGACCAGCATCGGCTTCGACCAGTACCAGCAATCGGCCTTTGACAAGCGCTCCGGCCTGTTGGACCTGCCCCTCGACGCCAGTGCCCAGGCCCTGCTGAAAAACGGCAACCTGGCGTTGCGGCTCAAGGGCACCGACACCATCGCCGCCCAACAGCAGATGTGGACCGCGGAAGTCATCGAGAGCGGCAGCTTCATCGACGTCGGTGACTGCCGCACGCTGAACATCATGGTGCAGTACAACGGCAAGCCCGCACCGCCCGGAACCACCTTGTGGGTCGCCGAATACAACAACGCCTTCATGCTGACCACCAGCAACTACTACCTGGCGTTCAGCAACCCGGCGGATTTCGTGCTGATCAACGACTTTCCGGAAGATCGAAAAAACAATAAGCCGGGAATGCCCCAGTTCGCCGATGCCTCGCAGCATCCCAGCCTGCCCAGGGAGGGCAGCGGCAGGCGCCTGAGCGCCATGCTCATCAGGACAGCCAAGGACGAAGACCCGCCAAGCACCCCCATCAACTATCAGGACTATCTGAAGACCCCGGCCGCTGTCGATCTGGGACCGTGCCTGAAATTCGACCAACCACAATCAATGAGCGGGAAACTGGATGGCACCGTCGGCCTGGGCGCCACCGTGGACTACAGCCTGGCCCGCATCCAGACCAATGCCGACGGCATTGCCCAGGTGACGGTGCATGCCAAGGCGCCGGGGTTCCCCACCCTGCGCTTTTTCATCCAGGACGATCCGACGGGTATTCCGTTCAGCTTCTCCTACACCGACGCCTTCACCGACTTCCTGTCGCCGCTGCGGGTGCTGCCGCAAGAGCCGCAGATGCTCAAGGACTTCATCGACAGCTGGAACCGGATGTGCACGGCCGACAACGCCAACGTGCGGATCTGGAACGAGTTCATCTACCCGCGAATCCTCCAGCCCTTCTATTACCTCTACCCGATCATGAACAAGTTCATGCCCCTCAACTCCCTGCAACGCATCGAGGGCGCGATCGAGCAGTTCATCAGACTGATCAGCAAGGAGTATCAGGAGGCCAGCACCCTGGCCATGCCCATCACCCGGGACCTGCCCCAGAGCCGTCGGCAGGTGCTGGAGATCTGGGCCAAGGACCTGGTGAGCACGGGTTATCCACCGCGTCCGCTGAACCTGGGCAACTACCAGAACGGCTGAGCCGCAACCGCCAGGCAATGGAACCCCGGGCGCCCCGTGGCGCCCGGCTTTGCAAAGGAGAGTCAGATGAATATCCATACCTTCAGGCGCCTGCTGCTGGCCGCCTTCCTGCTGTGCAGCAGCCAGGTGCTGTGGGCCCAGGACTATCCCGACAACGTCTACTTCAACATGGGCGTGCACAACACCAAGGGCTGCGACGCCAAGAACAACAACTGCGTCATCAAGCGCCAGCCCGGCGAGCCGGCCGATCCTCAGTTTCCTGCAACCTGGGTCAGTGACTGGACCATGTATCGGGTCACTGCCAACTACGCGAAGAACCCACCGCCCTACAGCAGCCCGCCCAGCACCCTGAAGCCTTCCGACTACACCGTGTCCCAAGGCACCAGCTACTACGACAACGACTATGTACCCGCCGACAAGGACGGCACCGGGGCGATGATGGAGCACTACGAGAAGTACTGCCTGCCGATCTTCCCGATCAAGGACAACAACTACACCTGCTCCTTCGTCTCCCTGGGCAACAAGGCCTACTTCCTCACCTACCCCGAGGACCGGCCCAAGGACATGCCGGCCTGCTGCCTGTTCTCGCCGATGAACCACCCACCCCGCCAGGACTTCATCAAGCACCTGCCCTATAGCGCCGCCCGCAGCCAGCACCTGGACGGCAGTGTGCAAGCCTATGCGCTGGAGATCCCGGTCAAGCCGAGCCCGATCCTGTTTGGCTATGCCTTCTACAAGAAAGCCAGCAGCGACGGCCCGGGCCAGCCGGCCTATCAGCATCCGCAGTCGTTCTACTTCTCCGGCGATGCCAGCGTCGCTGACGCGCCCATCGTCAGCCAGAACTATCGCAACTGGAGCAACGCCAAGCCGGACCCGGCAAAGACCTGGGACCAGGTGGCAAAAATGTGCCCGACCAACCCGCCGGACTGCCAGCTCTTCACTCCACCGCCGTCGTTGAAGAACGGTGCGCGGCCGCAGTGGAACCAACTCTCGCCCCCCGCACAGTGACAGGAGCCGCCTCATGAATTCTTGGAGCCGTTTCACCGCCCTGCTGTTACTTGGCCTGGGCTGCCAGCAGGCCAGCGCCTTGCAGCCCAGCGCGCCGGGGCCGCAGACCACTTGTCCGCCCAATGCCGTGGTGCCTGCTGCCGATGCATCGCAGCAGGCTTTCGATCAGTACAGCTGGCAGGTGTTCATCAACCTGAACTGGCCGGCCAAGGTCGGGGAACGCGGGGTCGCCGATTGCAGCAAACCCCTGGGCAGCCCGGGCGATACCGTGTGGCAGAGCTACAAGGGCGTGAATGAGATCTTCCTGCCACAAGGGCAGGACCCCGGCCCCTGGAATTCGGCACCGATGGCCAAGGTCCTCAAGCTGATCAATATCGCCGGGCGCAAGAACACCGCAACGGCCAACGACAACCAGGCCGTTGGCGGTTGGCTGATCGACCAGAGCGGCAATCCCACCTACTACCAGATTGCCGCCAACCAGGTGTCCTACGACTACATCGTCAACCACCAGTTCTACAACGCCGATGTCGTGGCCAAGGCCCGCAACATTCAGTTCCCCAATGCGACCAACGAGGTCAAGTCCAGCTGGCGAATACTCACCTCAAAGGATGACCTCAACCGCTACCTGCACATGCAGGCCCAGATCACCACGTTCGACGCGCAAGGCGTGGCCAACGGTACGGCTTCAGCGACGCTGGGCCTGGTGGGGTTGCATATCATCAACAAGGTCGAGGGTTTTCCACAGTGGATCTGGTCGACCTTCGAGCAGGTCGACAATGTGCCGCCCAAGGTCAAGCAGGGGAACCAGTGGGTCAATCAGCCACAGCAAGGGATTGCATACTCCTATTTCGATGCCAAGGCGCCCGCCGACCAGCTCAACCAGACGCCCTGCAACTGGACCCTGCAAAATGGCCACATGACCTGCACGCCGAAGCCGGGAATGAGCTTCACCACCCCCAATCCCCTGGACCGCTTCACCCCCTTGACCGAGGCCACGACCAGGCTCAACAGCCAGTACCAGTCGCAGCCACAGGTCCAGGCGTCGGTCTTCAAGTACTACCAGTTGATCACCACCCAGTGGAGTACCACGCCCAATCCAGGCGCGCCCACAGGCCAGACGACACCTGAACTCTCGGCCAACGTGACCATGGAAAGCTACATCCAGCCCAACAGCAGCTGCACCAACTGCCACTCCATGGCGACACCGGTCGACAGCCTGCAAAAGGCCGACTTTTCCTACCTGTTCAAGTTCGCCAAGTCGCCCAATAGCCCCAGCACCCAGAGCAAGGAGTGAATCATGAGTATTCTCAACGGCCCACGGCTGAATTTCTGGGGCGGGATCGAGGCCAACGTCAGCCTGCCCAACAACTCGCCCACCATTCCCAGCGACCCCAGCAATCCCGACAGCGAGGAGACACTTTCACTCTTCGACCTGACCACCTCGACCCTGTACCCCCAGGCAGAGGTGTACAGCGATGACGAGTTGACCCAGATGATCAATGCGCCGACCGGCGTTTACTACACCGCAGGGGGATGGAACCACTATGGCCAGCATGTCGTCACCCTGGACAAGGTTGCCATCAGCTCCCAGGGAACGCCGGGCAACATCAGCACCCAGGGGGATCTTGTCGGCGAACCGTTCTACCTGCTGGGGTCGGTGGACCCAGTCACCGGCGCGGCACCGGTAACCGGCCCGATGATGGTCGACCTGGACCCGACCGGCACCATCAGTTCGCAGATTTTCCTCGGCGGCCTGCAGATCGGCAACAGCACGCCCCCGCAATTGCTGATCAAGGGCAATACGGTGTGCAGCAGCTACGACGTGGCAATCCGGATTCTCGACCCGGAACCGGATGCACCAGGCTCCAACCGTATCAGCGGCAGCTTCCAGGTCACTTTCTCTCGCGAGCAGATCGTCAGTTACAACCAGGACAACCCGCTCTTGCGCGCCATCATCGAGGCCCCCGGCGCCACCGGTATCGTCGTGCGCTTCGTCATGTTCGAGATGTGCCCGCGAATGACCACGGCGCAACTGGACGCCGACTACGCCGCTCACCAGTACACCTCCAACCCGAGCATTGGCCGCGTGGTCGGCACCCTGGCTCCCGCCTTTGCCAACGAACCCCTGATCGTCACTGCCGGGCGCCAGTTGATCAATCCAACCACAGGTAGTGCAGGCTACGCGAGCGTGCTCGAAAACAACCTGTTGAGCATCGACATGCTCAACATCATCCCCAAGCAGGCATTTCGCAGTGTTCGAACCGATAACACCTCGCCCATTGGACCCAATGCGAACTTCGGTATTGTCTCAATCAACCTCGGTACCAAAACGCTCACGACCCTGGACCCGTTGCAAACTCCGCTGTCTGACTACTACCTGTATGGCGGCATTGTTGACTTGCCGCTGACGCCTGAACAACGCCAACTGGCCAGCCAAGAGGCGATTGCCATCAAGGCACCACTGACGCACAACTTTCCCTCCCAACCCAAGCCGCGGGAGATCCGTGTCAACGCCCTTGAGCAGACCTATCGCCTGAGTTCCAACCAACGCAATCTGTATCTTGAGGATTACCCCCAGGGCCTCGAGATCACCTTGAACCTGAGCCAACGGGGCCAACCCGTGACCAAGGACACCGTGATCACAATCAGCCCCGGCCCCTCAAACAGCGGTTCGGATGCCCCCTACATAGCCCCTGAGTTCTGGGACTTTCTGCTGTTCGAACCCAAGCAAACGGTCAAGGCTGGCCAGTCCAGCGTGAGTTTCAAGGTCAGCCTCAAGCCCGGCTCCGCAGCTCAGGCCGGGTTTGTCACCCTGACCTGCGCGGTCGAAAACAGTAAGGACAACGGTTTTTTCATCAACCTGCGCAAATCCGCCATCACCGATTTCGGCATTGCACCGGGCAGCGCCGTCACCTGGGACCAGGTGTACAAGCACGTGCTGCGTTTTCACTACCTGGCCTTCCCCGCCATGTCCCGCTACATCGCGCTCAATCAGCAGGATGCCGTCTGGGGAGCAGGCCAGATGATCCTCGCACGCACCTCACCGCAGTACCTCGGCACGACCTTGTACATGCCGGTGGTGCGCTCGATGTCCGCCAGCCAGCGAGCTCTGCTCAAGTGCTGGCTCACCAGTGAACCCTGGCAGCCACTGCAGTGACGGGACCGTTCCAATTGCGAGGAAAAACCCCTATGCCAATTGCATTCTTTATCCCCGGCCAACCGCAGGAAGACCTGCGTCCCAGCAAGCTCATCGCCGAGGGGCTGTTGAATCCCCGTGGCCTCTGCCTGCAAGCCGATGGCAGCCTGCTGCTGGCGGAAGCCGGCTCGGGCCTTGCAGACCAGCCGTTCAGCGGGCGCATCAGTCGCCTGTGCCCGGACCCTGAGCAGCCGGGTGCCTATCTGCCGCCGCAGATCCTGGCCCAGGGCTTTCGTTCGATGAACATGCAGGCGCGCATGCTGCGCGACGAGATCATGGGACTGTCGGACATCGCCTTCGGTGCCGGGCGCTACCTGGCCAGCCAGACCGACTACGTGGCCGGCTCGAAGCTTCTGGACCTGCAATACAGCCCGCCCGAGCCACTGTTCCACAGCCGCGGCAACCTCAACTCGCTGTGCTATCACCCCTCACGCCGAAGCTGGATGGCGGTCAAGCCCGATAGCAACCAGCTGGTGGAGTTCACCCAGGACGGCGAGCAGGTCCTGGCCCAGTTGCCCGACCTGGACCAGGGCCAGGAAGCGGTCCCGGTGACCCTGGTACACGAGCCGCAGACCGATGCAGTGCTGATCAGCCTGTTCTCTGGCGAGCTGCGCCGCGACCCGGCGCGCCTGGGTATCGATTTCGCTGACAAGGCCGGCCAGGTGATCCGGGTGTGGCCTGCCAGCGGCAGGATCGAGGTGTTGATTCGCGGCCTGCAACTGCCCACCGGGCTGGCACTTACTGCGCAGGGCCAGACCCTGGTGCTGGAGCTGTGCGACCGGCTGCTGCAGCCTTTGCCTCCCGAGTGGGCAGGCGAGCCCCTGCACGGCGGATTCGCCCGTTTCAGCGGACGGCTGCTGCGCTGCGACCTGCAGCAGCGCAATGTGCAGGTGCTTGCCACAGGCCTGGATACGCCCTCCAACCTGTGTTGCATCGAAGGGGCGGTGTTGGTGAGTGAAGGGATGGGGCTGAGTGGACGACTGATTCCTGCAGCGGATCATCAAGTGGTTGCGTTGAGCGGACGTCTGCGCCGGGTAACCCTTTGAAACATCAGGTCCGGTCAACCTGCTGCCCCGGCATGACGACGAGCCAAGCCCTTCTGGAGACGCAATCACATGATGCAATCGTTCGATGCTGTTGCCTTTATCGAAGAGGGCCAGGAGCGCCCCCTGGATCCAGGCTCAACACCTTTTCTCTACAACGACCACGGGCTGGCGCGCTTTTACTCAAATCCACGAGGACGTTGCATCAGCCTGGTGGAAAAAGACCCGCACCAGCTACTGGGCACCCGATACGACAACGTCAGCAGCCATGCCAAAAAGATTGCGACCCACACCGGGTCCTATGCCATCACCGAGTTGGTGTTTGGCAGCCAACCCGAAGAAGTTGTGTACCAGCCCCTCTGGGCCACGGCCGAAACGGCGCGGGCCTTTGGCATGACCCTGCTGCAAAGTGGCGAGAGCATTGGCTTTGAATATCACAACCTGGTCCTGGGCCAGTTCACCTATGGCAAGTGGGCGGGTCACCAGTCCCCCTACCTTGGCCCGGCACGCCAGCGCGAACTGCTGACCTACAATCCCACGGACTTGGAATTCCACGATTTCGCCCACGTGTTCCTGGCTCGCCATGGGCGCTTGCCGCTGGTCATCAGCGTTGCCCGCTGGCTGCCTGATAGGGGCCAGATCCACATGGCAGACTTGTGGCTGAAGCCGGGAGATGCCCTGGTGCTGCCACCGCAGCGCATGCCCGAGAAAAGCGCCTCGCAAAGCGCAGGCCCTCCCAGGGTCGTGGACTTGCACGGCAACCGCAATTCGGCACTGGCCTGCTGGTTCACCGACGGCGAACACAGCCTGCAGACCGAAACCATCCTCGCCGATCGCCCCACCATGAGCTCCGAGGCCCATGGTCCCCACTACCACCAGCAACAGACCCCGACACGCCACAGTCCGCCCCAGGGTTGGCCCAGCCTGGACGGCGAAGGCTTTGGCAGCGGCCAGTAAAAAGCGGCATAAAAAAACGGGGCCATTGGCATGGCCCCGTTTTTATCGATGCTGAACGCGAAGGTATGCGATCAGAACGGAATATCGTCATCAAAGCTGTCGAAGTCCGGAGCCGGCTGCGGAGCGGCCTGTTGTGGCGCTGGACGCGACTCACGCTGTGGCTGCGGAGCAGGACGGGACTGCTGAGGGCGTGGTGCCGAGTTGGACATGCCGCCCTGGCCTTGCTGGTCGCCCTGTGGACGGCCACCCAGCAGCTGCATGGTGCCCTGCATGTCGACGATGATTTCGGTGGTGTAACGCTTGATACCGTCTTTTTCCCACTCGCGGGTCTGCAGTTTGCCCTCGATGTAGACCTGCGAACCCTTGCGCAGGTACTCGCCAGCAATCTCCGCGACCTTGCCGAACATCGACACACGGTGCCACTCGGTGCGCTCGACCTTCTGACCGGTCTGCTTGTCGGTCCACTGCTCACTGGTGGCCAGACTCAGGTTGGTCACGGCGTTACCGTTAGGCAGGTAGCGAACTTCGGGATCCTGGCCGCAAGTACCGACCAATATGACTTTGTTAACCCCACGGGCCATAACGTTCTCCTAGGCTTCGCGCGGCGACGGCGCTGAGTTGACCAACTGCTCGAGCGTCGCGCGATCCAATAATTCGGTGTCCAATTTGATGTAAATGGCAGCCTCTTCGGCCACCACCACGGCATCTGTTACTCCAGCGACGGCTTTCAGGCGCTCGACCAGACCGGCTTCGCGGATCGCTTCGGGCGATAACGGCAAGCGCAGGCTCGTCACATATGGAGGCTCGCGCATGGTAACAGCAAAGGCCAGCCAGAGTGCAGCCAGACCTGCGCATCCCAGGAACACAACCGACAAACCGCCATGCTGGAACAACCAGCCGCCGAGAATGCCACCCAGTGCCGAACCAAGGAACTGGCTGGTGGAATACACCCCCATCGCCGTGCCCTTGCCTCCTGCCGGTGAAACCTTGCTGATCAGCGACGGCAAGGACGCCTCCAGCAGGTTGAAGGCGGTGAAGAACACCACGGTGCCGATCACCAGCGCACGCAAGCTGTCGCCGAACTCCCAGAAGAATAGCTCGGTGAGCAGCAGCGTACTGACCGCGCCGAGCAGAACTCGTTTCATCTTGCGTTTTTTCTCGCCATAGATGATGAACGGGATCATGGCGAAGAAGGAAATCAGCAGCGCGGTGAGGTACACCCACCAATGCTGCTCCTTGGGCAGGCCGGCTTTTTCCACCAGAGCCAGGGGCAAGGCGACGAAGCTCGACATCAGCATCGCATGCAACACGAAGATGCCCAGATCCAGGCGCAGCAGATCGGGATGCTTGAGGGTCGGGAGCAATGCCTGGCGCGCCACCCCGGACTCACGGTGCTGCAGCGGTCCGGTGGAGCGCGGCACCATGAAGGCGACGATAAGAATGCCTACCAGGGCCATCGCCCCGGTTGCCAGGAACAACCCGGAGAGCCCGAAGCCACGAGTCAGCAGCGGCCCCACCACCATGGCCACTGCGAACGACAGGCCGATGGTCATGCCGATCATGGCCATGGCCTTGGTCCGGTGCTGCTCGCGGGTCAGGTCCGACAAGAGCGCCATCACTGCGGCGGAAATCGCCCCGGCGCCCTGCAGGATACGCCCGGCGATCACGCCCCAGATCGAGTCGGCATTGGCGGCCAGCACGCTGCCCAGAGCAAATACGATCAGCCCCAGATAAATCACTGGACGGCGACCGATGCGGTCGGAAATGATGCCGAAGGGAATCTGAAAAACCGCCTGGGTCAGGCCATAGGCACCAATCGCCAACCCGATCAGGGCCGGGGTCGCCCCCGCCAGATCCATTCCATAGGTCGCCAGGACCGGCAGTACCATAAACATGCCAAGCATACGGAAGGCGAACACCAGGGCCAGACCGCTTGCCGCGCGGGTCTCGCTGCCACTCATGCGTTCGCTGTGGGGATCGTGCATGGATAAACCTCATGTGAACCGGCGGCGATTCTACCAGTCCGATCGATTGAGGGGGTATATGGCGACGCTTTGCCGCGCAGCCCTCGCCAGCGTTCGAAAAAGCACCGCTGGATAGTGTGCATCCATCCAGTGTTTAGTTTTATACTCCTGCCTTTACGCCCGCCGATCGAGGCCACTTTTGGACAAGATTCTGATTCGTGGGGCCCGTACCCACAACCTGAAGAACATCGACCTGACCCTGCCACGGGACAAGTTGATCGTCATCACCGGGCTGTCTGGGTCCGGCAAGTCGTCCCTGGCGTTCGACACGCTTTATGCCGAAGGCCAGCGTCGTTATGTCGAGTCGCTGTCGGCCTATGCCCGACAATTTCTGTCGATGATGGAAAAGCCCGATGTCGACACCATCGAAGGGCTGTCGCCGGCAATTTCCATCGAGCAGAAATCCACTTCGCACAACCCGCGTTCCACCGTCGGCACCATCACCGAGATCTACGACTACCTGCGCCTGCTCTACGCTCGCGTCGGCACCCCACGCTGCCCGGATCACGACATCCCGCTGGAAGCCCAGACCGTCAGCCAGATGGTCGACCTGGTGCTGGCCCAGCCCGAAGGTAGCAAGCTGATGTTGCTGGCGCCGGTGATTCGCGAGCGCAAGGGCGAGCACCTCTCGGTCTTCGAAGAACTGCGGGCCCAGGGCTTTGTTCGCGCGCGGGTCAACGGCAAGCTGTTCGAGCTTGACGAGTTGCCGAAACTGGACAAACAGAAAAAGCATTCGATCGATGTAGTGGTCGACCGCTTCAAAGTCCGCAGCGACCTGCAGCAGCGCCTCGCGGAATCCTTTGAGACCGCCTTGAAGCTGGCGGACGGTATTGCCCTGGTGGCCCCGATGGATGACGAGCCGGGCGAAGAGATGATCTTCTCGGCGCGCTTTGCCTGCCCGATCTGCGGCCACGCCATCAGCGAGCTGGAACCCAAGCTGTTCTCCTTCAACAACCCGGCCGGCGCTTGCCCGACCTGCGACGGCCTGGGGGTCAAGCAATTCTTCGACATCAAGCGCCTGGTCAATGGCGAGCTGACCCTGGCCGAAGGTGCCATACGCGGCTGGGACCGGCGCAACGTCTATTACTTCCAGATGCTCGGTTCGCTGGCCGCCCACTACGGCTTCAGCCTCGAAGTACCGTTCAACCAACTTCCGGCGGATCAGCAGAAGGTCATCCTGCACGGCAGCGGCACCCAGAATGTCGACTTCAAGTACCTCAACGACCGGGGCGACATCGTCAAGCGCTCCCACCCGTTCGAAGGGATAGTGCCAAATCTGGAGCGTCGCTACCGGGAAACCGAATCGGCCACCGTGCGCGAGGAGCTGGCCAAGTTCCTCAGCACCCAGCCCTGCCCGGATTGCCGGGGCACCCGTCTGCGCCGCGAGGCACGGCACGTCTGGGTAGGCGAGAAAACCCTGCCGGCGGTCACCAGCCTGCCCATCGGCGATGCCACGGATTATTTCGCTACCTTGACCCTCACCGGACGCCGTGGAGAGATCGCCGACAAGATCCTCAAGGAAATCCGTGAACGCCTGCAGTTTCTGGTCAATGTCGGGCTCGACTACCTGACCCTGGACCGCAGCGCCGATACCTTGTCCGGTGGCGAAGCCCAGCGTATTCGCCTGGCCAGCCAGATCGGCGCCGGTTTGGTCGGCGTGATGTACATTCTCGACGAGCCGTCCATTGGCCTGCACCAGCGAGACAACGATCGCCTGCTGGGGACCTTGAAGCACCTGCGGGATATCGGCAATACGGTGATCGTGGTCGAGCACGATGAAGATGCCATCCGCCTAGCCGACTATGTAGTGGATATCGGGCCGGGGGCCGGCGTGCACGGCGGGCGGATCGTCGCCGAAGGCACAGCGGCGGAAGTCATGGCGCACCCCGACTCCCTGACTGGCAAATATTTGTCTGGCCGGGTGAAAATTGTGGTGCCGGCCAAACGTACCCCGCGCAACAAAAAGCTTTCCCTGACCCTCAAGGGTGCTCGCGGCAACAACCTGCGCAACGTTGACCTGGAGATCCCCATTGGCCTGTTGACCTGCGTGACCGGCGTCTCCGGCTCAGGCAAATCGACCTTGATCAACAACACCCTGTTTCCTCTCAGCGCTACCGCTCTGAATGGTGCAACAACCCTCGAAGCAGCGCCTCACGACAGCATCAATGGCCTGCAGCACCTGGACAAGGTAGTGGACATCGACCAGAGCCCAATCGGTCGCACGCCGCGCTCCAATCCGGCAACCTACACCGGGCTGTTCACGCCAATCCGCGAACTGTTCTCCGGTGTTCCGGAGTCCCGCTCACGGGGTTATGGACCTGGGCGCTTCTCCTTCAACGTCAAGGGCGGGCGCTGCGAAGCCTGCCAGGGCGATGGCCTGATCAAGGTAGAGATGCACTTCCTGCCAGACATCTACGTGCCCTGCGATGTGTGCAAGAGCAAGCGCTACAACCGCGAAACCCTTGAGATCAAGTACAAGGGCAAGAACATCCACGAAGTCCTGGAAATGACCATCGAAGAAGCTCGTGAGTTCTTCGATCCGGTACCGGCACTTGCGCGCAAACTGCAGACGCTGATGGACGTAGGCCTGTCCTACATCAAGCTCGGCCAATCGGCCACCACCCTGTCTGGCGGCGAGGCCCAACGGGTCAAGCTGTCCCGCGAGCTGTCCAAGCGTGACACCGGAAAGACCCTGTATATCCTCGATGAGCCAACCACAGGCCTGCATTTCGCGGATATCCAGCAGCTGCTGGACGTTCTGCACCGCCTGCGCGACCACGGCAACACCGTGGTGGTGATCGAGCACAACCTAGACGTGATCAAGACGGCTGACTGGATGGTGGATCTGGGGCCAGAGGGTGGCTCCAAAGGCGGGCAGATCATCGCTGTCGGCACTCCGGAGCAGGTGGCAGAGATGCCCCAGTCCCACACCGGGCACTACCTCAAGCCGCTGCTGACCCGCGATCGCGCCTGAGGCCCATGAAAAAAGCCCCTGTCACCTTTCGGTGACAGGGGCTTTTTAACATCTACGAATATTCGCGCCATCTATCGCAACGAGACATCTCGTGATCCGGCGGCAACGCCGGCAGCCGTCAGAATTGCGACTGCAGGTAGTTCTCCAGGCCGATGGACTTGATCAGGCCCAGCTGCTTTTCCAGCCAGTAGGTGTGATCTTCTTCGGTATCCGCCAATTGAATGCGCAGGATATCGCGGCTGACGTAGTCCTTGTGCAGCTCACACAGTTCGATGCCTTTGCACAACGCCGCGCGGACCTTGTATTCCAGCCGCAGATCGCTGGCCAGCATATCCGGCACGGTGGTACCGGTGTCGAGATCGTCGGGACGCATGCGCGGCGTGCCTTCGAGCATCAGGATGCGACGCATCAGGGCATCAGCGTGTTGCGCCTCTTCTTCCATTTCATGATTGATACGCTCGTAGAGCTTGGTGAAGCCCCAGTCTTCGTACATACGTGAGTGGATGAAATATTGGTCACGTGCTGCCAGTTCGCCCGTCAGCAACGTGTTGAGATAATCGATTACGTCCGGGTGACCTTGCATCGCCCTACATCTCCCTGCTTGAAAGTGGATAGTTTGAACCAAGCTGACTTGCAGGTCACTTAGAAATAACTGAAAAAGTGAAGAATATCCGAGAAAAGCAGTATAAATAACGCAAAAACCGCCCAAATGAGGGCGGTTCTGCTTCTTATTTAGACTTACTTGAGCGATACGCCCAATGCCTTGGCGATACCTTCCCCATAGGCTGGGTCGGCCTTGAAGAAGTGTTGCAACTGACGCTCAACAACATCCCCGCTCACACCGGCCATTGCTCCGGAGATATTGCTGATCAGCAAGGCCTTCTGCTCATCGTTCATGAGGCGGAAAAGAGCACCCGCATGGCTGTAGTAGTCCGTGTCCTCACGGTGGTCGTAGCGATCTGCTGCGCCGCTGAGAGCCAGAGCCGGCTCGGCATAGCGTGGAGCCTGTTTTGGTGCATCAGCGTAGCTGTTGGGCTCGTAGTTCGGGGCCGCGCCACCGTTAGGACCGAACGCCATTGAGCCATCGCGCTGATAGCTGTTCACCGGGCTCAAAGGAGCGTTCACCGGCAGTTGCTGGTGGTTGGTCCCCACGCGATAGCGGTGAGCATCTGCGTAAGCGAATACCCGACCCTGAAGCATGCGGTCCGGTGACAGACCTACACCCGGCACCATGTTGCTTGGACCAAAGGCTGCCTGCTCGACTTCAGCAAAGTAATTCTGCGGGTTGCGATTGAGCTCCAACTCACCCACTTCGATCAGCGGGAACTCTTTCTGCGACCAGGTCTTGGTCACGTCGAAGGGATTCTCGTAATGAGCCGCTGCTTGAGCTTCGGTCATGATCTGGATGCAGACACGCCACTTCGGAAACTCGCCGCGCTCGATTGCATCGAACAGGTCGCGCTGGGCGTAATCCGGATCAGTACCTGCCAGACGGGCAGCGTCTGCCGGAGCAAGGTTTTTGATCCCCTGCTTGGTTTTGTAGTGCCACTTGACCCAGTGCCGCTCACCCTTGGCGTTGATCAGGCTGTACGTGTGACTGCCAAAGCCGTGCATATGACGATAGCCATCCGGAATCCCCCGATCAGAGAAGAGAATAGTTACCTGATGCAGCGCCTCGGGCGAATGCGACCAGAAATCCCACATCATCTGCGCACTTTTCAGGTTGCTCTGGGGCAGACGCTTCTGGGTGTGGATGAAATCGGGAAACTTCAACGGATCGCGGATGAAGAACACCGGGGTGTTGTTGCCAACGATGTCCCAGTTGCCTTCTTCGGTGTAGAACTTGAGGGCGAAACCCCGTGGGTCGCGCTCGGTATCTGCCGAGCCACGCTCACCGCCCACCGTGGAGAAGCGCAGGAAGGTCGGCGTCTGCTTGCCGACTGATTCAAACAGCTTCGCGCTGGTGTATTGGGAAATATCGCGAGAAACAGTGAAGGTACCGTAGGCGCCCGATCCCTTGGCGTGTACACGGCGCTCAGGAATATTCTCGCGGTTGAAATGGGCAAGCTTTTCGATCAGGTGAAAATCTTCGAGAAGCAAAGGGCCCCGAGGGCCGGCAGAACGGGAGTTCTGGTTATCAGCGACAGGAGCGCCACTAGCGGTAGTAAGAGTTTTGGTTTGGCTCATGCTCAATCTTCCTCTGTCAGTCCGTGAAACTGCCGGCTAATCGGCTGAGGAAGAGTATTGACCAACAGTGTTACAAGATCCAATGCATTACATATTCGCTAACGATAGAAATATCTAATACATACAGCAACAAAAAACCGGGCACTAGGCCCGGTTTCTTGTTTCAGACTGACGTCTTACTCAGCGGATACAGCTTCACCGCCGACAGCACGATCAACCAGTTCAACGTACGCCATAGGAGCGTTGTCGCCAGCGCGGAAACCGCACTTGAGGATGCGCAGGTAGCCACCCTCACGGGTAGCGTAACGCTTGCCCAGGTCGTTGAAGAGCTTACCAACGATGGCTTTCGAACGAGTACGGTCGAAAGCCAGACGGCGGTTAGCCAGGCTGTCTGTCTTGGCCAAAGTGATCAGCGGCTCGGCAACGCGGCGCAGTTCTTTAGCTTTCGGCAGTGTAGTTTTGATCAGCTCGTGCTCGAACAGCGACACCGCCATGTTTTGGAACATGGCCTTGCGGTGCGAGCTGGTGCGGCTCAGGTGACGCCCACTTTTACGATGACGCATGGTTCATTCCTTACCAAACACAACGTTCGGTGATTACGACGATCAGGCAGTCGCCTTGTCGTCCTTCTTAAGACTTGCAGGCGGCCAGTTGTCGAGGCGCATGCCGAGGGACAGACCGCGGGAGGCCAGAACGTCCTTGATTTCAGTCAAGGATTTCTTGCCCAGGTTCGGAGTCTTCAACAGTTCTACTTCGGTACGCTGAATCAGGTCGCCGATGTAGTAAATGTTTTCCGCCTTAAGGCAGTTAGCCGAACGTACAGTCAGTTCCAGATCGTCAACCGGGCGAAGCAGGATCGGATCGATCTCGTCTTCTTGCTCGACTACCACTGGCTCACTGTCACCTTTGAGGTCGACGAACGCAGCCAACTGCTGTTGCAGGATGGTTGCAGCACGGCGGATAGCCTCTTCAGGATCCAGGGTACCGTTGGTTTCCAGATCAATAACCAGCTTGTCCAGGTTAGTACGCTGCTCGACACGGGCGTTTTCCACCACGTATGCGATACGGCGAACCGGGCTGAACGAAGAGTCAAGCTGCAAGCGACCAATGCTGCGGCTTTCGTCTTCATCGCTCTGACGCGAGTCGGCCGGTTCATAACCACGACCACGAGCTACTACGAGCTTCATGTTCAGGGCGCCGTTAGACGCCAGGTTAGCGATTACGTGATCGGGGTTAACGATCTCGACATCATGATCCAGCTGAATATCGGCAGCGGTAACCACCCCCGAACCCTTCTTCGACAAGGTCAGCGTAACTTCGTCACGGCCGTGCAGCTTGATAGCCAGACCTTTAAGGTTCAACAGGATTTCAATTACGTCTTCCTGTACACCTTCGATGGCGCTGTACTCGTGGAGCACACCGTCAATCTCGGCCTCGACTACTGCACAGCCGGGCATTGAGGACAACAGGATGCGGCGCAGCGCGTTGCCCAGGGTGTGGCCAAAACCACGCTCGAGAGGCTCGAGGGTGATCTTGGCGCGGGTTGGACTGACAACCTGCACATCAATATGGCGGGGTGTCAGGAACTCATTTACCGAAATCTGCATGGATGCACCTATTTTCTAGCCCTTACTTGGAGTAGAGCTCGACAATCAGGCTTTCGTTGATGTCGGCGGACAGATCACTGCGAGCTGGAACGTTCTTGAAAACGCCCGACTTCTTCTCAGTGTCTACTTCTACCCATTCTACGCGGCCACGTTGACCACACAGATCGAGAGCTTGGACAATGCGAAGTTGGTTTTTTGCTTTCTCGCGAACAGCAACCACGTCACCAGCACGAACCTGGAAGGACGGAACGTTAACGGTCTGACCGTTTACGCTGATCGACTTGTGCGATACCAGCTGACGGGATTCGGCACGAGTCGAACCGAAGCCCATGCGGTATACAACGTTGTCCAGACGGCATTCGAGCAGTTGCAGCAGGTTTTCACCGGTTGCGCCCTTCTTGCCAGCTGCTTGTTTGTAGTAACCGCTGAATTGACGCTCGAGTACGCCGTAGATACGACGAACTTTTTGCTTTTCACGCAGCTGGGTACCGTAGTCGGATTGACGACCACGACGCTGGCCATGGATGCCAGGAGCTGCTTCGATGTTGCACTTGGATTCGATAGCGCGCACGCCGCTCTTCAGGAAGAGATCGGTGCCTTCGCGACGAGCCAGTTTGCATTTTGGACCAATGTAACGAGCCATTCTTTACAATCTCCTGGATTACACGCGGCGCTTCTTCGGCGGACGGCACCCGTTGTGCGGGATTGGCGTCACGTCGGTGATGCTGGCGATCTTGTAGCCACAGCCGTTCAAAGCGCGGACTGCGGATTCACGACCTGGACCTGGGCCCTTGACGTTAACGTCGAGGTTTTTCAGGCCATATTCCAGCGCAGCTTGACCAGCACGCTCAGCAGCTACTTGAGCAGCGAACGGGGTGGACTTGCGAGAACCGCGGAAACCCGAACCACCGGAGGTTGCCCAGGAAAGAGCGTTACCTTGACGGTCGGTGATGGTCACGATGGTGTTGTTGAAAGACGCGTGGATGTGGGCGATGCCATCAACCACTGTCTTTTTAATCTTTTTACGAGGACGAGCAGCAGGTTTTGCCATGACTAAATTCCTGTCGATTCGCTGGTGCGATTACTTGCGGATCGGCTTACGCGGACCTTTGCGAGTACGCGCGTTGGTCTTGGTACGCTGACCGCGCACTGGAAGACCACGACGATGGCGCAGACCGCGGTAGCAGCCCAGATCCATCAAGCGTTTGATTTTCATGTTGATTTCGCGACGCAGGTCACCTTCAGTGGTGAACTTCGCCACTTCGCCACGCAGCTGTTCAATTTGCTCGTCGCTCAGATCCTTGATCTTCGCAGCTGGGTTGACCCCAGTCACCGCGCAGATTTTCTGCGCAGTAGTGCGACCAACACCATAGATGTAGGTCAGCGAGATAACAGTATGCTTGTTATCTGGAATGTTAACGCCTGCAATACGGGCCATTCAGTGGGACTCCAATTGACAGCTACCTACGCCCCGGAAGCCAAGAAATAGGGCGCGAGATAATATCGCTGTAATAACAAATAATCAACCCGGCAGCGCACTAGCTGCCGGGCTTGAAGCACAATCACACTCAGCCTTGGCGCTGTTTGTGACGCGGTTCCGCGCTGCAAATTACTCGAACAACACCTTCGCGGCGAATAATCTTGCAGTTACGGCACAGCTTTTTCACCGATGCACGAACTTTCATCACCAACTCCTCGAACCTTATGGATTAGCGCAGCATGCCGCTGCCGTAACCCTTCAGGTTGGCTTTCTTCATCAGGGATTCGTACTGGTGGGAAACGAGGTGCGATTGTACTTGGGACATGAAGTCCATAACAACCACGACCACGATCAGCAACGAGGTCCCGCCAAGGTAGAACGGAACGTTTGCAGCAACCACCAGGAACTGGGGCAACAGACAGACGGCCGTCATATATAGAGCACCGAACATGGTCAAGCGGGTCAGAACGCCATCAATGTAGCGCGCAGACTGCTCACCTGGACGGATGCCCGGAATAAAGGCACCGGACTTCTTCAGGTTTTCCGCTACGTCTTTCGGATTGAACATCAACGCCGTATAGAAGAAGCAGAAGAAAATAATCCCTGCACTAAACAGCAGAATATTCAACGGCTGACCAGGAGCGATCGACTGCGAGATGTCCTGCAACCAGCCCATACCTTCAGACTGACCGAACCAGGCACCCAACGAAGCCGGAAACAGCAAAATGCTGCTCGCGAAAATAGCAGGAATAACACCGGCCATATTCACTTTCAGCGGCAAGTGGCTGGTCTGCGCAGCAAACACCTTACGGCCCTGCTGACGCTTGGCGTAGTGAACAGCAATACGACGCTGACCACGCTCAATGAACACCACAAAACCGATAATCGCTACTGCCAGCAAACCGATCGCAACCAAGGCGAAAATATTGATATCACCCTGACGTGCAGACTCGAAAGACTGCCCGATCGCTCTCGGAAGACCGGCGACGATACCTGCGAAAATCAACATCGAGATACCGTTGCCAACACCACGCTCAGTAATCTGCTCACCCAGCCACATCATGAACATCGCACCAGCCACAAAAGTGGATACCGCGACGAAATGGAAGCCAAAGTCACCAGTGAACGCAACGCCCTGCCCGGCCAGACCAACGGACATGCCGATAGCCTGAACCAGAGCGAGGACGACAGTGCCGTAGCGGGTGTACTGGCTGATCTTGCGACGGCCAGCTTCACCTTCCTTCTTCAACTGCTCCAACTGCGGGCTGACGGCGGTCATCAGCTGCATGATGATCGATGCCGAAATGTACGGCATGATCCCCAGTGCAAAAATGCTCATCCGCTCCAGCGCGCCGCCGGAAAACATGTTGAACAAGCTAAGAATGGTCCCCTCATTCTGTCGAAACAGGTCTGCGAGTCGGTCCGGGTTGATACCTGGAACCGGGATGTGTGCGCCTATTCGGTAGACGATAATCGCCAGGAACAGAAAACGCAGACGAGCCCAGAGTTCAGACATACCGCCTTTGCCGAGCGCAGAGAGAGCACCTTGCTTAGCCATTTATTCCTCGAACTTGCCGCCAGCTGCTTCGATAGCCGCACGCGCACCTTTGGTGGCGGCGATACCCTTGATGGTCACAGCGCGAGTAACTTCGCCGGACAGCATGATTTTCACACGCTGAACGTTGACGTTGATCACGTTGGCATCTTTCAGGGACTGCACGGTAACGATGTCGCCTTCCACTTTAGCCAGCTCGGACAGACGCACTTCTGCGCGGTCCATGGCTTTCAGGGAAACGAAACCGAACTTCGGCAGGCGACGATGCAGCGGCTGTTGACCGCCTTCAAAGCCTGGAGCAATGGTGCCACCGGAGCGGGAAGTCTGACCTTTGTGACCACGGCCACCAGTCTTACCCAAACCACTACCGATACCACGGCCCGGACGATGCTTTTCGCGACGGGAACCCGGCGCTGGACTCAGATCATTGAGTTTCATCGATTAACCCTCGACACGCAGCATGTAGTAAGCCTTGTTGATCATCCCGCGATTCTCGGGAGTATCCTGGACTTCTACAGTGTGACCGATGCGACGCAGACCCAGACCCTTAACGCACAGTTTGTGGTTAGGGATGCGGCCGGTCATGCTTTTGATCAGCGTTACTTTAACGGTAGCCATGATCAGATAATCTCCTGGACGCTTTTGCCACGCTTGGCGGCAATGGATTCAGGGGACTGCATTGCCTTCAAACCCTTGAAAGTGGCGTGAACCACGTTTACTGGGTTAGTCGAGCCGTAGCACTTGGCCAGAACGTTCTGAACGCCAGCAACTTCGAGGACAGCACGCATAGCGCCGCCAGCGATGATACCGGTACCTTCAGAAGCAGGCTGCATGTAAACCTTGGAAGCGCCGTGGGCGGACTTCATGGCGTACTGCAGAGTGGTGCCGTTCAGATCAACTTGGATCATGTTGCGACGAGCAGCTTCCATTGCCTTCTGGATCGCAGCAGGCACTTCACGCGACTTGCCACGGCCGAAGCCAACACGGCCCTTACCATCACCAACCACGGTCAACGCGGTGAAAGTGAAGATACGGCCGCCTTTAACGGTTTTGGCTACGCGGTTAACTTGAACCAGCTTCTCAATGTAGCCTTCGTCGCGCTTTTGGTCGTTATTTGACATAACTTAGAACTCCAGCCCAGCTTCACGAGCAGCATCAGCCAGCGCCTTGACGCGGCCGTGGTACTTGAAGCCAGAGCGGTCGAAAGCCACCTGCGAGACGCCAGCGGCTTTAGCACGCGTAGCGACCAGCTGGCCAACCTTAGTGGCCGCGTCGATGTTGCCAGTGGCGCCATCACGCAGTTCTTTATCCAAAGTCGAGGCACTTGCCAGGACTTTGTTGCCGTCGGCCGAAATGACCTGGGCGTAGATGTGCTGCGAAGAGCGGAACACGCAGAGACGCACGACTTCGAGTTCGTGCATTTTCAGGCGTGCTTTGCGAGCGCGACGCAGTCGAGTAACTTTTTTGTCGGTCATTTGCTATGCCCTACTTCTTCTTGGCTTCTTTACGACGGACGACTTCGTCCGCGTAGCGCACACCTTTACCTTTGTAAGGCTCTGGTGGACGGAAGTCGCGGATCTCAGCGGCCACTTGACCTACCAGCTGCTTATCGATGCCCTTGATCAGGATATCGGTCTGGCTAGGAGTCTCAGCGGTGATGCCTTCCGGCAGTTCGTAATCCACTGGATGCGAGAAGCCGAGGGCCAGGTTCAGCACTGTGCCTTTTGCTTGTGCCTTGTAACCAACACCGACCAGCTGGAGCTTGCGCTCGAAGCCTTGGCTTACGCCTTGGACCATGTTGTTTACCAGAGCACGAGTGGTACCGGCCATTGCACGCGTTTGTTGGTCGCCATTGCGAGCAGCAAAACGCAGCTCACCAGCTTCCTCAACGATTTCAACGGACGAGTGAACGTTCAGTTCGAGAGTGCCCTTGGCACCCTTCACCGAAAGCTGTTGGCCGGCGAATTTAACTTCGACACCAGCTGGCAGCTTAACGGGGTTCTTAGCGACGCGTGACATGCTTATCCCCCCTTAGAACACAGTGCAAAGAACTTCGCCGCCGACACCGGCAGCGCGCGCAGCACGATCAGTCATCACACCTTTGTTGGTGGAGACGATAGACACGCCAAGACCGCCACGTACTTTCGGCAGTTCTTCAACGGACTTGTACTGACGCAGGCCTGGACGGCTAACGCGCTTCACTTCTTCGATGACCGGACGGCCTTCGAAGTACTTCAGCTCGATGGACAGCAGAGGTTTGATTTCGCTGCTGATCTGATAACCCGCGATGTAACCTTCGTCCTTCAGGACTTTTGCTACAGCCACCTTCAACGTGGAAGACGGCATGCTTACGACGGACTTTTCAGCCATCTGGGCATTACGGATTCGAGTTAGCATGTCCGCTAACGGGTCCTGCATACTCATGGGCTAGATGCTCCTGATACAAAAAGAATTAGCCTTGCGGCTACAACTGTCGCCGAGAAATTCCGGGCAAAAAACACGGGCTCAGGCGAGCCGGTCATTCTAGACACACCCCAGAAATGAATCAAGCCCCAAAAGGGGCTTGATTCATGTTCAAGGCCACCGGTTATCGGCTTCTTGCGAACCCGACAACCGCGACTTTGATAGCTATTACCAGCTGGCTTTAACCAGACCTGGTACGTCACCACGCATGGCAGCTTCACGCAGCTTGTTACGGCCAAGGCCGAACTTGCGGTAAACGCCGTGCGGACGACCAGTCAGGCGGCAGCGGTTACGCATGCGCGAGGCGCTTGCGTCACGTGGCTGCTTCTGCAGAGCTACGGTAGCTTCCCAACGAGCTTCTGGACTTGCGTTCAGATCCACGATGATAGCTTTCAGCGCTGCACGCTTGGTGGCGTACTTGGCAACGGTGAGCTGACGCTTCAGCTCACGGTTTTTCATGCTCTTCTTGGCCATTTTCCTACTCCAATCAGTTGCGGAACGGGAATTTGAAAGCACGCAGCAGAGCGCGGCCTTCATCATCGTTCTTGGCAGTGGTGGTCAGGGTAATGTCCAGACCGCGGAGAGCATCGATCTTGTCGTAATCGATTTCCGGGAAAATGATCTGCTCTTTCACGCCCATGCTGTAGTTGCCACGACCATCGAAGGACTTGGCATTCAGGCCGCGGAAGTCGCGGACCCGAGGCAGGGAGATCGACAGCAGACGATCCAGGAACTCGTACATACGCTCACGGCGCAGGGTCACTTTGACGCCGATCGGCCATCCTTCGCGGACTTTGAAGCCAGCGATGGATTTACGAGCGTAGGTCACAACGACTTTCTGGCCGGTGATCTTTTCCAGGTCAGCAACAGCATGCTCGATGACTTTTTTGTCGCCGATAGCTTCGCCCAGACCCATGTTCAGGGTGATTTTGGTAACGCGCGGAACTTCCATCACGTTCGAAAGCTTAAGTTCTTCCTTAAGTTTCGGAGCGATTTCCTTCCGGTAAATCTCTTTTAGTCGTGCCATGGTCTTCTACCTAGCAGTGTTCAAGCATCAACCGCTTTTTGGGTCGACTTGAAGACACGAATTTTTTTGCCGTCTTCTACTTTGAAACCAACGCGGTCAGCCTTGTTGGTTTCGCCGTTGAAAATGGCGACGTTGGAAGCGTGCAGTGGCGCTTCTTTCTCGACGATACCGCCCTGTACGCCCGACATCGGGTTAGGCTTGGTATGACGCTTGACCAGGTTCAGGCCACCGACAACCAGACGGTCATCAGCCAGAACCTTAAGCACCTTACCGCGCTTACCTTTGTCTTTGCCGGCGATCACGATGATCTCGTCGTCACGACGAATCTTTTGCATGTCGGATCTCCTTACAGCACTTCTGGGGCGAGCGAGACGATCTTCATGAACTTCTCAGTACGAAGTTCACGGGTCACTGGCCCAAAGATACGGGTGCCGATCGGCTCTTGCTTGTTGTTCAACAGAACAGCAGCGTTGCCATCAAAGCGGATGATGGAGCCGTCAGCACGACGAACGCCATGGCGAGTGCGGACTACAACAGCAGTCATCACTTGGCCTTTTTTCACCTTACCGCGAGGAATTGCTTCCTTGACGGTAACTTTGATGATGTCACCGATACCAGCGTAACGACGATGGGAGCCACCCAGCACCTTGATGCACATAACGCGGCGAGCGCCGCTGTTATCGGCCACATCGAGCATGGATTGAGTCTGAATCATATAATTTCTCCGACCCCTAGCCCTTAGACTTCCACAGCGCGTTCGAGAACATCAACCAGGGCCCAAGACTTGGTCTTGGCCATCGGACGAGTTTCACGAATAGTGACTTTGTCGCCGATGTGGCACTGGTTGGTTTCGTCGTGCGCGTGCAGCTTAGTCGAACGCTTAACGTATTTACCGTAGATAGGGTGCTTAACGCGACGCTCGATCAGAACGGTGATGGTCTTGTCCATCTTGTCGCTGACAACACGGCCAGTCAGCGTACGGACAGTTTTTTCGGCTTCAGCCATGATTACTTACCTGCCTGCTGGTTGAGCACAGTCTTCACGCGAGCGATGTCACGCTTAACTTGCGAGAGCAGATGAGACTGCCCCAACTGGCCAGTTGCTTTCTGCATGCGCAGATTGAACTGGTCGCGCAGCAGGCCGAGCAGTTGCTCGTTCAGCTGCTGTGCGGATTTTTCACGAAGTTCATTCGCTTTCATCACATCACCGTCCGTTTAACAAAGGAGGTGGCGAGCGGCAGCTTTGCAGCAGCCAGGGCGAAAGCCTCACGCGCCAGCTCTTCAGAAACACCCTCGATTTCATACAGGACTTTGCCTGGCTGAATCTGGGCAACCCAGTATTCGACGTTACCCTTACCTTTACCCATCCGAACTTCGAGTGGCTTCTTGGAAATAGGCTTGTCCGGGAATACACGGATCCAGATCTTGCCGCCACGTTTTACGTGACGGGTCAGAGCACGACGCGCTGACTCGATCTGACGAGCGGTGAGACGACCACGAGCAACAGACTTCAGCGCGAACTCGCCGAAGCTGACTTTGCTACCGCGCAGTGCCAGACCACGGTTGTGACCGGTCATCTGCTTGCGGAACTTCGTACGCTTTGGTTGCAACATTTGGCGTACCCCTTACTTAGCAGCTTTTTTACGAGGCGCAGGTGCTTGTGGCTTCAGTTCTTCTTGGCGACCACCAATTACTTCGCCTTTGAAGATCCAAACCTTCACACCGATCACACCGTAAGTGGTGTGAGCTTCGTAGGTGGCATAGTCGATATCAGCACGCAGGGTGTGCAGTGGCACACGACCTTCGCGATACCATTCAGTACGTGCGATTTCTGCACCGCCGAGACGACCGCTCACTTGGATTTTGATGCCTTTGGCACCAATGCGCATGGCGTTCTGTACGGCGCGCTTCATAGCGCGACGGAACATTACGCGACGCTCCAGCTGCTGAGCTACGCTCTGCGCAACCAGCATACCGTCGAGCTCCGGCTTTCGGATCTCTTCGATATTGATGTGCACAGGCACACCCATTTGCTTGGTCAGGTCCTGACGCAGCTTCTCAACATCTTCACCTTTCTTGCCGATCACGATGCCGGGACGAGCGGTGTGGATGGTGATGCGTGCAGTTTGAGCCGGACGATGGATATCGATACGGCTTACGGACGCGCTTTTTAGTTTGTCTTGGAGATACTCACGCACATTCAGATCTGCGAGCAAATAGTCCGCATAAGTCCGACCGTCTGCGTACCAGACGGAGGTGTGCTCCTTGACGATTCCCAGGCGAATGCCAATGGGATGTACTTTCTGACCCATCTCTTCGACTCCGTTACTTGTCAGCAACCTTGACAGTGATATGGCAAGACCGCTTGACGATGCGATCAGCACGGCCTTTGGCACGTGGCATGATGCGCTTCAGCGAACGCCCTTCGTTGACGAAAACGGTGGAGACCTTCAGGTCATCAACGTCTGCGCCTTCGTTATGCTCGGCGTTGGCTACGGCCGACTCCAGCACTTTCTTCATGATCTCGGCGGCTTTCTTACTGCTGAAAGCCAACAGGTTGAGCGCTTCGCCCACCTTCTTCCCGCGGATCTGGTCGGCGACCAAGCGGGCTTTCTGGGCGGAGATTCGAGCGCCCGACAACTTAGCGGCTACTTCCATCGTTCCTTACCCCTTAACGCTTGGCTTTCTTGTCAGCCACGTGCCCGCGATATGTACGGGTACCGGCGAACTCGCCCAGTTTGTGGCCGACCATGTCTTCGTTCACGAGAACTGGAACATGTTGACGACCGTTATGCACAGCAATGGTCAGACCGACCATTTGTGGCAGGATCATGGAACGGCGCGACCAGGTCTTAACTGGTTTGCGATCGTTCTTTTCCGCCGCCACTTCGATCTTCTTCAGTAGGTGAAGATCAATAAAAGGACCTTTTTTCAGAGAACGTGGCACTGTCGTATCCCTCTATTTACTTGCGACGACGGACGATCATTTTGTCGGTACGCTTATTACCACGAGTCTTCGCGCCCTTAGTCGGGAAGCCCCATGGCGATACCGGATGACGACCACCAGAGGTACGACCTTCACCACCACCATGTGGGTGGTCAACCGGGTTCATGGCAACACCACGAACGGTTGGGCGAACGCCACGCCAGCGTTTGGCACCAGCTTTACCCAGCGAACGCAGGCTGTGCTCGGAGTTCGAGACTTCGCCCAGGGTCGCACGGCACTCAGCCAGCACTTTACGCATCTCACCAGAACGCAGACGCAGGGTCACATAGACACCCTCACGAGCGACCAGCTGAGCCGAAGCACCAGCCGAACGAGCGATTTGCGCGCCTTTACCTGGCTTCAGTTCGATGCCGTGTACGGTGCTACCAACTGGAATGTTGCGCAGTTGCAGAGCGTTGCCCGGCTTGATCGGTGCCAGAGCACCTGCAATCAGCTGGTCGCCAGCGCTCACGCCTTTAGGGGCGATGATGTAGCGACGCTCGCCATCTGCGTACAGCAGCAGAGCGATGTGAGCAGTACGGTTTGGATCGTATTCGATACGCTCGACAGTGGCAGCGATGCCATCTTTGTCGTTGCGACGGAAGTCGACCAGACGATAATGCTGCTTATGACCACCACCAACGTGACGGGTGGTAATGCGGCCATTGTTGTTACGACCACCAGACTTCGACTTCTTCTCGAGCAGCGGTGCGTGAGGAGCGCCTTTATGCAGCTCCTGGTTGACCACCTTGACCACAAAACGGCGGCCAGGGGAAGTCGGTTTGCATTTAACGATTGCCATGATGCACCCCTTCCTTACTCAGCACTGCTGCTGAAATCGAGATCTTGGCCTGGCTGAAGGGAGATAACTGCCTTCTTCCAGTCATTACGCTTGCCCAGACCGCGAGCGGTACGCTTGCTCTTACCCAGAACATTCAGGGTAGTAACACGTTCCACTTTCACGCTGAACAGGCTTTCGACGGCCTTCTTGATTTCCAGCTTGGTTGCATCAGTAGCAACCTTGAAAACGAACTGGCCTTTCTTGTCTGCCAGAACCGTAGCCTTCTCGGAAACGTGCGGGCCAAGCAGAACTTTAAATACGCGTTCCTGGTTCATCCCAGCAGCTCCTCGAATTTCTTCACGGCCGACACAGTGATCAACACTTTGTCGTATGCGATCAGACTAACTGGATCGGAACCTTGCACGTCACGTACATCAACGTGTGGCAGGTTGCGAGCAGCCAGGTACAGGTTCTGATCAACAGCGTCCGACACGATCAGAACATCGGTCAGGCTCATGTTGTTCAGCTTGCCCAGCAGATCTTTGGTTTTCGGAGTTTCAACAGCGAAATCCTGAACCACGACCAGACGATCAGTACGCACCAGCTCAGCAAGGATGGAACGCATTGCTGCGCGATACATCTTCTTGTTCAGCTTCTGGGAGTGATCCTGAGGACGAGCTGCGAAAGTGGTACCGCCGCCACGCCAGATTGGGCTACGGATAGTACCGGCACGAGCACGGCCAGTACCTTTCTGACGCCATGGGCGCTTGCCGCCACCGGAAACGTCGGAACGGGTCTTTTGCTGCTTGCTACCTTGACGGCCGCCGGCCATGTAGGCCACGACTGCTTGGTGAACCAGCGTCTCGTTGAATTCGCCGCCAAATGTCAGTTCGGAAACTTCGATCGCTTGAGCGTCATTTACATTTAATTGCATGTCAGCTTCCCCTTAACCGCGAGCCTTGGCCGCCGGACGTACAACCAGGTTGCCGCCAGTAGCGCCAGGAACAGCACCCTTGACCAACAACAGATTGCGTTCAGCGTCGACGCGCACTACTTCCAGGGACTGCACGGTCACGCGCTCAGCGCCCATATGACCGGACATTTTTTTGCCCTTGAATACACGACCAGGAGTCTGGCACTGGCCAATAGAGCCCGGGACGCGGTGGGAAACGGAGTTACCGTGGGTGTTATCTTGACCGCGGAAATTCCAACGCTTGATGGTACCGGCGAAGCCTTTACCTTTCGACTGACCGGTAACATCTACCAGTTGGCCAGCTGCGAAGATTTCTGCATTGATCAGATCGCCAGCTTGGTACTCGCCTTCTTCAAGACGGAATTCCCAAACGCCACGACCGGCAGCTACGTTCGCTTTAGCGAAGTGACCTGCTTGAGCAGCAGTCACGCGCGAAGCACGACGCTCACCTACAGTGACCTGCACTGCACGATAGCCATCGGTTTCTTCAGTTTTGAACTGGGTGACGCGATTCGGCTCGATCTCAATGACCGTGACCGGAATGGAGACACCTTCTTCGGTGAAAATACGGGTCATACCGCATTTACGACCGACTACACCAATAGTCATGTTGTAAACCTCATGAGTGTACGGGGCTTTCACCCGCTATGGCCGCCCATTTCAGAGCGTTACACGACTAAGACCGAGTCTTAGCCGAGGCTGATCTGCACTTCCACACCGGCCGCAAGATCAAGCTTCATAAGAGCATCAACGGTTTTATCCGTTGGCTGGACGATGTCCAGTACACGCTTATGAGTACGGATTTCGTACTGGTCACGCGCGTCTTTGTTGACGTGCGGGGAGACCAGAACGGTAAACCGCTCTTTACGGGTAGGCAGTGGAATAGGACCACGCACTTGAGCACCAGTACGTTTCGCGGTTTCCACGATTTCCTGGGTGGATTGGTCGATCAGGCGATGGTCAAAAGCCTTCAACCTGATACGGATTTGCTGATTTTGCATTGGATTTCAGACTCCGGCTGCTATTCCCACCGGGCGCACTGCGCCCGTTAAAAGGAGGCGCAATTCTATAGACGCCCCTGATAGGTGTCAACCCAATAAAAAAGCCCCCGCAATGCGGGGGCTTTTTCAAATCATCGACTATTACTCGATAACTTTGGCTACGACGCCGGCGCCGACGGTACGACCGCCTTCACGGATAGCGAAACGCAGACCATCTTCCATCGCGATGGTTTTGATCAGAGTGACAGTCATCTGGATGTTGTCACCTGGCATTACCATTTCAACGCCTTCTGGCAGCTCGCAGTTACCAGTCACGTCAGTGGTACGGAAGTAGAACTGTGGACGGTAGCCTTTGAAGAACGGAGTATGACGGCCGCCTTCTTCTTTGCTCAGAACGTACACTTCAGCGGTGAACTTGGTGTGCGGCTTAACGGTGCCTGGCTTAACCAGAACCTGGCCACGCTCAACGTCGTCACGCTTGGTGCCACGCAGCAGAACGCCGCAGTTCTCGCCCGCACGACCTTCGTCGAGCAGTTTGCGGAACATTTCAACGCCGGTGCAGGTAGTTTTCTGAGTGTCGCGCAGACCAACGATCTCAACTTCTTCCTGGATGCGAACGATGCCACGCTCAACACGGCCAGTTACCACGGTGCCACGACCGGAGATCGAGAATACGTCTTCGATTGGCATCAGGAACGGCTTGTCGATTGCACGCTCTGGCTCTGGGATGTAGGTGTCCAGAGTTTCTACCAGACGCTTAACAGCGGTGGTACCCATTTCGTTGTCGTCTTGGCCGTTCAGAGCCATCAGAGCCGAACCGATGATGATCGGAGTGTCGTCACCTGGGAAGTCGTAAGTGCTCAGCAGATCGCGCACTTCCATCTCAACCAGTTCCAGCAGCTCAGCGTCGTCAACCATGTCAGCCTTGTTCAGGAAGACAACGATGTACGGAACGCCTACCTGACGGGACAGCAGGATGTGCTCACGAGTTTGTGGCATCGGACCATCAGCGGCCGAGCAAACCAGGATCGCGCCGTCCATCTGCGCAGCACCGGTGATCATGTTTTTTACGTAGTCGGCGTGACCTGGGCAGTCAACGTGCGCGTAGTGACGCACAGCCGAATCGTATTCAACGTGAGAGGTGTTGATGGTGATACCACGAGCCTTCTCTTCCGGGGCGCTGTCGATCTTGTCGAAGTCAACCTTGGCCGAACCGAAAACCTCGGAGCAAACACGGGTCAGAGCAGCAGTCAGAGTGGTTTTACCGTGGTCAACGTGACCAATGGTGCCAACGTTGACGTGCGGTTTGTTACGTTCAAATTTTTCTTTAGCCACGACAATTAACTCCTAGCCTAAAGGGGAGACTGAATCAGCCTTGTTTTTTAACGAGAGCTTCGACGATGTTCGACGGAGCTTCGGCGTATTTGGAGAATTCCATGGAGTAGCTCGCGCGACCCTGAGACATGGAACGAACGTCGGTTGCATAACCGAACATTTCACCCAGCGGCACTTCAGCACGGATAACCTTGCCGGACACCGAGTCATCCATACCCTGAATCAGACCACGACGACGGTTCAGGTCACCCATCACGTCACCCATGTAGTCCTCTGGGGTTACCACTTCAACCTTCATGATCGGCTCGAGCACAACACCGCCGCCCTTCTGGGCCAGCTGCTTGGTCGCCATGGAGGCCGCCACCTTGAACGCCATCTCGTTGGAGTCGACGTCGTGGTAGGAACCATCGAACACGGTAGCCTTCAGGCCGATCAGCGGATAGCCGGCAACGACGCCGTTCTTCATCTGCTCTTCGATACCCTTCTGGATAGCCGGGATGTATTCCTTAGGAACCACACCACCAACAACTTCGTTGGTGAAGACCAGACCTTCGGTGATGTTGCCGTTCGCATCGACGTCCGGCTCCGAGAAACGGATCCAGCAGTGACCGAACTGACCGCGACCGCCGGACTGACGAACGAACTTGCCTTCGATCTCGACGTTGCTCTTGCTGATCTTCTCGCGGTACGAAACCTGCGGCTTGCCGATGTTGGCTTCGACGTTGAACTCGCGCTTCATGCGGTCAACGAGGATGTCCAGGTGCAGCTCACCCATACCGGAGATGATGGTCTGGCCAGTCTCTTCGTCGGTCTTGACGCGGAACGACGGGTCTTCCTGGGCCAGCTTGCCCAGTGCGATACCCATCTTTTCCTGGTCCTGCTTGGTTTTCGGCTCTACCGCTACCGAAATCACAGGCTCAGGGAAGTCCATACGCTCAAGGATGATCTGCTTGTCGAGATCGCACAGAGTGTCACCAGTGGTGACGTCCTTCATGCCGATCAGGGCAGCGATGTCGCCTGCACGTACTTCCTTGATCTCTTCACGCTGGTTGGCGTGCATCTGCACCATACGACCAACGCGCTCTTTCTTGCCCTTGACCGAGTTGATCACGGAGTCGCCCGAGCTCAGGAAGCCCGAGTAAACGCGCACGAAAGTCAGAGTACCAACGAACGGGTCAGTAGCGATCTTGAATGCCAGAGCCGAGAACGGTTCCGAATCGTCAGCATGACGCTCGTCGTAATCCGCTTCTACCAGCTCTTCCTTCGGCTTCTCGATGAGATCCGGGTGGATACCTTTGATCGCAGGGATCTCGGTAGGAGCAGGCAGGAAGTCGATAACGGCGTCGAGAACCAGGGGAACACCCTTGTTCTTGAACGAAGAACCGCAGACAGCCGGAACGATCTCGCTAGCCAGGGTGCGCGCACGCAGGCCGGCCTTGATCTCTTCGACGGTCAGGTCACCTTCTTCAAGGTACTTGTTCATCAGCTCTTCGTTGGCTTCAGCAGCAGCTTCAACCATGTTGGAGCGCCACTCGTTAGCCAGGTCCAGCATATCGGCAGGAATTTCTTCCTCGCGATAGGTAGTACCCTTGTCGTCGTCGTTCCAGTAGATAGCCTTCATCTTGATCAGATCAACCTGACCTTCGAAGTTATCTTCAGCGCCGATAGCCAGCTGAACCGGAACCGGGGTGTGACCCAGGCGGTTTTTGATCTGGCCAACAACGCGCAGGAAGTTAGCACCGGCACGGTCCATCTTGTTCACGTAAACAACACGTGGAACGCCGTATTTGTTGGCTTGACGCCATACGGTTTCAGACTGAGGCTCAACACCGGAAGTACCGCAGAACACAACGACCGCGCCGTCGAGTACACGCAGCGAACGCTCTACTTCAATAGTGAAGTCAACGTGGCCTGGGGTATCGATAACGTTTACACGATAGTTATCGTATTGGCCGCGCGAACCTTTCCAGAAGGTAGTTACAGCAGCGGAGGTAATGGTGATACCCCGCTCCTGCTCCTGCACCATCCAGTCGGTGGTAGCAGCACCGTCATGCACCTCACCCATCTTGTGGCTGAGACCTGTGTAGAACAGGATCCGCTCGGTAGTGGTAGTCTTGCCCGCGTCAACGTGGGCACAGATACCGATGTTACGGTAGCGGTTGATTGCTGTAGTACGAGCCATAAAGCCCTCGCAAATTGAATGATGCCGATATTAGAAGCGGTAGTGCGAGAAAGCCTTGTTGGCTTCAGCCATACGGTGTACGTCTTCACGCTTCTTAACTGCAGCACCTTTGCCTTCGGCAGCGTCCAGCAGTTCGCCAGCCAAACGCAGAGCCATAGACTTCTCACCGCGCTTGCGCGCGAAGTCTACCAACCAGCGCATTGCCAGAGCGTTACGACGGGACGGACGAACTTCGACCGGAACCTGGTAAGTAGCACCGCCTACACGGCGCGACTTCACTTCGACCAGCGGAGCGATGGCGTCGAGAGCTTTCTCGAAGATTTCCAGGGGATCGCTGTTCTTGCGCTCTTTAACTTTTTCCAGCGCGCCATAAACGATACGTTCGGCAACGGCTTTCTTGCCGCTTTCCATTACGTGGTTCATGAACTTGGCGAGGATCTGGCTTCCGTATTTCGGATCGTCCAGAATCTCACGTTTGGCTGCTACGCGACGTCTTGGCATTGATAAGCCCTCAAACGGTCTTCAGGTTAGCTCGGGACAGTTGATCCAATGGACGCGTGCCCGACCTTACTCTTATCGACTCAATATAATTAAAAACTGCAAAACGGCCGATTACTTCGGACGCTTGGTACCGTACTTCGAACGACCTTGGTTACGACCTTTAACGCCGGAGGTATCCAGGGAGCCGCGAACGGTGTGGTAACGAACACCTGGCAAGTCTTTTACACGGCCGCCACGAATCAGTACGACGCTGTGCTCTTGCAGGTTGTGGCCTTCACCGCCGATGTACGAGGAAACCTCGAAACCGTTGGTCAGACGCACACGGCATACTTTACGCAGTGCCGAGTTAGGTTTTTTCGGCGTAGTGGTATACACGCGAGTGCATACGCCACGACGTTGCGGGCAGTTCTGCAGCGCAGGTACGTCGGATTTCTCGACGATACGCTTACGCGGCTGACGTACCAGCTGGTTGATAGTTGCCATCTACTAGCTCCACTGTTGTCTTTCGACATAAACAAAATGGCAGAGCAGGAGCTCCACCAAATTTAGGGGTACAAGAGTCTAAAGAGGATCTTGGCCCCAGTCAAGACAAGGCCCCGGCCTCTCCGATCAGTGAACCTCGACAAAAAGTGTCTTGATTCTCAATCGAAAAAACCAGGGCCTCATCCCAATCTACTGCAGACCTCAGTTACCGCTGGAGTTCAGCGCTTCAGTCAGTGCTGCTTCGACTTCGCTTGCGCTTACGCGCAGCGGCTTGTCTGCATCACGACGACGCTTACGCTCGCTGTGGTAAGCCAGGCCAGTACCGGCCGGGATCAGACGACCCACGACCACGTTTTCCTTCAGGCCGCGCAGGTAGTCGCGCTTGCCAGTCACCGCCGCCTCGGTCAGTACACGAGTGGTCTCTTGGAAAGAGGCCGCCGAGATGAACGATTCGGTGGACAAGGATGCCTTGGTAATACCCAGCAGTACGCGGGTGAACTTGGCGATGAACTTGTCTTCGGTGCTCAGGCGTTCGTTTTCTACCAGTACGTGAGTCAGTTCCATCTGGTCGCCCTTGATGAAGCTGGAGTCGCCGGACTCGGCAATCTCAACTTTACGCAGCATCTGACGCAGGATGGTCTCGATGTGCTTGTCGTTGATCTTCACGCCCTGCAGGCGGTAAACGTCCTGGATCTCGTTAACGATGTACTTGGCCAGCGCACTCACACCCAGCAGACGCAGGATGTCGTGCGGATCGCTTGGACCATCGGAGATAACTTCGCCGCGGTTCACTTGTTCGCCTTCGAAGACGTTCAGGTGACGCCACTTCGGAATCAGCTCTTCATACGGATCGCTACCGTCGTTCGGCGTGATGACCAGGCGACGCTTGCCCTTGGTCTCTTTACCGAACGCGATGGTGCCGCTGACCTCAGCCAGAATCGATGCTTCCTTAGGACGACGAGCTTCGAACAAGTCAGCAACACGCGGCAGACCACCGGTGATGTCACGGGTCTTCGAAGTTTCCTGCGGGATACGAGCGATAACATCACCGATCGCAATCTTCGCACCATCCGCTACACCGACCAGGGCGTTGGCTGGCAGGAAGTACTGAGCGATTACGTCAGTGCCTGGCAGCAACAGATCCTTGCCGTTGTCATCGACCATCTTCACGGCAGGACGGATGTCTTTACCGGCAGCTGGACGATCTTTAGCGTCGAGTACTTCAATGTTGGTCATACCGGTCAATTCGTCAGTCTGACGCTTGATCGTGATGCCTTCTTCCATGCCCACGTAGGTCACGGTACCTTTCATTTCGGTAACGATTGGGTGAGTGTGCGGATCCCACTTGGCGACGATTGCGCCAGCGTCGACCTTGTCACCCTCTTTAACCGAAATAACAGCACCGTATGGCAGCTTGTAACGCTCACGCTCACGACCGAAATCATCAGCGATCGCCAGTTCACCAGAACGGGAAACGGCAACCAGGTGACCGTCAATACGCTCTACGTGCTTCAGGTTATGCAGACGGACGGTACCGCCGTTCTTCACCTGAACGCTGTCGGCTGCCGAAGTCCGGCTCGCCGCACCACCGATGTGGAACGTACGCATGGTCAGCTGGGTACCCGGCTCACCGATGGACTGGGCAGCGATAACGCCGACCGCTTCACCGATGTTCACCTGGTGACCACGAGCCAGGTCACGGCCGTAGCACTTGGCGCAGATGCCATAGCGAGTTTCGCAGCTGATCGGCGAACGCACGATCACTTCGTCGATGCTGTTGAGCTCGATGAACTCAACCCACTTCTCGTCTACCAGGGTGCCGGCAGGAACGATGACGTCCTCGGTACCTGGCTTGAATACGTCACGGGCGATAACACGACCCAATACGCGCTCACCCAATGGCTCTACAACGTCACCGCCTTCAATGTGCGGAGTCATCAGCAGGCCGTGTTCGGTGCCGCAATCGATCTCGGTTACAACCAGATCCTGCGCAACGTCTACCAGACGACGAGTCAGGTAACCGGAGTTCGCAGTTTTCAACGCGGTATCCGCAAGACCCTTACGAGCACCGTGAGTCGAGATGAAGTACTGGAGTACGCTCAGACCTTCACGGAAGTTCGCAGTAATCGGCGTTTCGATGATGGAGCCGTCCGGCTTGGCCATCAGGCCACGCATACCGGCCAGCTGACGGATCTGTGCTGCGGAACCCCGCGCACCCGAGTCAGCCATCATGTACATCGAGTTGAACGATTCTTGCTCGACTTCGTCGCCATGGCGGTCGATGACTTTCTCTTTCGAGAGGTTGGCCATCATCGCCTTGGATACTTCGTCGTTGGCCTTCGACCAAAGGTCGATCACTTTGTTGTACTTCTCGCCCTGGGTTACCAGGCCGGAGGCGTACTGGCTCTCGATCTCTTTCACTTCGTCGGTGGCAGCACCGATGATGCGGGCTTTTTCATCCGGGATAACGAAGTCGTTAACACCGATGGAAACACCAGAGATGGTCGAGTAAGCGAAACCGGTGTACATCAACTGGTCAGCGAAGATCACGGTCTCTTTCAGACCCACCACGCGGTAGCACTGGTTGATCAGCTTGGAGATCGCCTTCTTCTTCATCGGCAGGTTGACGACGTCGAACGACAGACCCTTCGGCACAACCTGGAACAGCAGTGCACGGCCGACAGTGGTGTCGACGATACGGGTGGCGCTCACGCTGCCGCCATCACGATCATTGACGGTTTCGCTGATGCGAACCTTGATCTTGGCGTGCAGAGCCGCTTCGCCGGCGCGGAATACGCGGTCGACTTCCTGCAGATCGGCGAACACACGACCTTCGCCCTTGGCGTTGATCGCTTCACGAGTCATGTAGTACAGACCCAATACAACGTCCTGCGACGGAACGATGATTGGCTCACCGTTGGCTGGCGACAGAATGTTGTTGGTCGACATCATCAACGCACGCGCTTCCAGCTGGGCTTCCAGCGTCAGCGGCACGTGCACGGCCATTTGGTCGCCGTCGAAGTCGGCGTTGTACGCGGCACAGACCAGAGGGTGCAGCTGGATAGCCTTACCTTCGATCAGTACTGGTTCAAACGCCTGGATGCCCAGACGGTGAAGGGTCGGTGCACGGTTGAGGAGCACTGGGTGTTCGCGAATTACTTCAGCAAGAACGTCCCAAACCTCTGGCAGCTCGCGCTCGACCATCTTCTTCGCGGCTTTGATGGTGGTGGCCAGGCCACGCATTTCCAACTTGCCGAAAATGAACGGTTTGAACAGCTCGAGAGCCATCTTCTTCGGCAGACCGCACTGGTGCAGACGCAGGGTCGGACCTACGGTAATTACCGAACGACCGGAGTAGTCAACACGCTTACCGAGCAAGTTCTGACGGAAACGACCTTGCTTACCCTTGATCATGTCAGCCAGGGATTTCAGAGGACGCTTGTTGGAACCGGTGATAGCACGACCACGACGACCGTTGTCGAGCAGTGCGTCGACAGCTTCCTGCAACATACGCTTTTCGTTGCGCACGATGATGTCCGGAGCGGACAGATCCAGCAGGCGCTTCAAACGGTTGTTACGGTTGATCACTCGACGATACAGATCGTTGAGGTCGGAAGTCGCGAAGCGACCGCCATCCAGCGGGACCAATGGACGCAGATCTGGCGGCAGAACCGGCAGAACGGTCAGCACCATCCACTCTGGCAGGTTGCCGGAGCCCTGGAAGGCTTCCATCAACTTCAGACGCTTGGACAGCTTCTTGATCTTGGTTTCCGAGTTGGTTTGCGGAATCTCTTCGCGCAGACGGCCAATCTCGTGCTCCAGGTCGATAGCGTGCAGCAGCTCGCGGACAGCCTCGGCACCCATGCGGGCGTCGAAGTCGTCACCGAACTCTTCCAGCGCTTCGAAGTACTGCTCGTCGTTCAGCAACTGACCCTTTTCCAGGGTGGTCATGCCTGGATCGATAACGACATAGCTCTCGAAGTAGAGAACACGTTCGATATCACGCAGGGTCATGTCCATCAGCAGGCCGATACGGGACGGCAGCGATTTCAGGAACCAGATGTGGGCAACCGGCGAAGCCAGCTCGATGTGCGCCATGCGCTCACGACGAACCTTGGCCAGTGCAACTTCAACGCCACACTTCTCGCAGATCACGCCGCGATGCTTCAAGCGCTTGTACTTACCGCACAGGCACTCGTAATCCTTTACCGGGCCAAAGATCTTGGCGCAGAACAGGCCGTCACGCTCAGGCTTGAACGTACGGTAGTTGATGGTTTCCGGCTTTTTAACTTCACCGAACGACCACGAACGGATCATCTCAGGCGAGGCCAATCCAATACGGATGGCGTCGAACTCTTCGACTTGACCCTGGTTTTTCAGCAAATTCAGTAGGTCTTTCAAGGCCTTTCCTCCTGGCGGAGCAGAGAGCGGGCAATCCTGCCCCGCTCTCGATTCGCGTCACGTGTTATTCGGTTTCCAGATCGATATCGATGCCGAGGGAACGAATTTCTTTGATCAACACGTTGAAGGACTCGGGCATGCCCGGCTCCATACGGTGATCGCCGTCCACGATGTTTTTGTACATCTTGGTACGACCGTTCACATCGTCCGACTTCACTGTGAGCATTTCTTGCAGAGTGTATGCAGCACCGTATGCTTCCAGTGCCCAGACCTCCATCTCCCCGAAACGCTGACCACCGAACTGCGCCTTACCACCCAGCGGCTGCTGGGTAACCAGGCTGTACGAACCGGTAGAACGAGCGTGCATCTTGTCGTCTACCAAGTGGTTCAGTTTCAGCATGTACATGTAGCCAACGGTAACTGGACGCTCGAACTTGTTGCCGGTACGGCCGTCGGTCAGCTGCATCTGGCCGCTTTCTGGCAGGTCCGCCAGTTTCAGCATGGCCTTGATTTCGCTTTCCTTGGCACCGTCGAACACCGGGGTGGCCATCGGTACGCCGCCACGCAGGTTTTTCGCCAGATCCAGGATCTCCTGGTCGGAGAAGCTGTCCAGGTCTTCGTTGCGACCGCCGATCTGGTTGTAGATCTCGTCCAGGAAGGTGCGCAGTTCCGCGACCTTGCGCTGCTCTTCGACCATACGGTTGATCTTCTCGCCCAAACCTTTGGCTGCAAGGCCCAGGTGAGTTTCGAGAATCTGACCAACGTTCATACGCGAAGGTACGCCCAGCGGGTTGAGGACCACGTCGACCGGGGTGCCATTGGCATCGTGCGGCATGTCTTCAACCGGCATGATCACGGAGACCACACCCTTGTTACCGTGACGACCGGCCATCTTGTCGCCCGGCTGGATGCGACGACGGATTGCCAGGTAGACCTTGACGATTTTCAGCACGCCTGGAGCCAGGTCATCGCCCTGCTGCAGTTTGCGCTTCTTGTCTTCGAACTTGTCGTCCAGCAGACGGCGGCGATCAACGATGTAGGCCTGGGCCTTCTCGAGCTGCTCGTTCAGAGCGTCTTCAGCCATGCGCAGTTTGAACCACTGGCCGTGCTCAAGACCGTCGAGAACTTCGTCGGTGATCTCCTGACCTTTCTTCAGTCCGGCGCCGCCTTCGGCTTTGTGGCCGACCAGAGCGGAACGCAGACGTTCGAAAGTAGCGCCTTCAACGATGCGGAACTCTTCGTTCAGATCCTTGCGGATCTCGTCGAGCTGGCTCTTCTCGATCGACAGGGCACGAGCGTCACGCTCTACACCGTCACGAGTGAAGACCTGTACGTCGATGACAGTACCCTTGGTACCGGTAGGTACACGCAGGGAGGTGTCTTTAACATCGCTGGCTTTTTCACCGAAGATTGCACGCAGCAGTTTTTCTTCCGGAGTCAGCTGGGTCTCGCCTTTCGGAGTGACTTTACCAACCAGGATGTCGCCTGCGCCTACTTCAGCACCTACGTAAACGATACCGGCTTCGTCCAGCTTGTTCAGTGCAGCTTCACCCACGTTCGGGATGTCCGCAGTGATTTCCTCTGGGCCAAGCTTGGTGTCACGGGCCACACAGGTCAGTTCCTGGATGTGGATCGTGGTGAAGCGGTCTTCCTGAACCACACGCTCGGACAGGCAGATGGAGTCTTCGAAGTTGAAGCCGTTCCACGCCATGAACGCGATGCGCATGTTCTGACCCAGAGCCAGCTCACCCATGTCGGTGGACGGACCGTCGGCCATGATGTCGCTGCGCTGAACCCGATCACCCTTGCTCACCAGCGGACGCTGGTTGATGCAGGTGTTCTGGTTGGAGCGGGTGTACTTGGTCAGGTTGTAGATGTCGACACCGGCTTCGCCAGTTTCAACTTCGTCATCAGCAACACGAACCACGATACGGCTGGCATCAACCGAGTCGATCACGCCGCCACGACGAGCCACGACGCAAACGCCGGAGTCACGGGCAACGTTGCGCTCCATGCCGGTACCTACCAGCGGCTTGTCAGCACGCAGGGTTGGTACAGCTTGACGCTGCATGTTGGAACCCATCAACGCACGGTTGGCGTCGTCGTGCTCGAGGAACGGAATCAACGACGCAGCAACCGAAACTACCTGCTTCGGCGACACGTCCATCAAGGTGACGTCTTCTGGCGCCTTGACGGTGAATTCGTTCAAGTGACGAACAGCTACCAGCTCATCGATCAGCTGACCTTTGTCGTTCATGGTCGCCGAAGCCTGGGCGATCACGTGATCGGCCTCTTCGATAGCGGACAGGAACACGATCTCGTCAGTTACCAGCGCGTCTTTCACCACACGGTACGGGCTTTCGAGGAAGCCGTACTGGTTGGTGCGGGCATAGGCAGCCAAGGAGTTGATCAGACCAATGTTCGGACCTTCAGGCGTTTCAATCGGGCATACACGACCGTAGTGAGTCGGGTGTACGTCACGAACTTCAAAGCCTGCACGCTCACGAGTCAGACCGCCCGGGCCGAGTGCGGATACACGACGCTTGTGGGTAATCTCGGACAGCGGGTTGTTCTGGTCCATGAACTGCGACAGCTGGCTGGAACCGAAGAACTCTTTCACTGCCGCAGCTACTGGCTTGGCATTGATCAGGTCTTGCGGCATCAGGCCTTCGCTTTCAGCCATCGACAGACGCTCTTTGACCGCGCGCTCTACACGCACCAGGCCAACGCGGAACTGGTTCTCGGCCATTTCGCCTACGCAGCGAACACGACGGTTACCCAGGTGGTCGATGTCGTCGACGATGCCTTTACCGTTACGGATGTCGACCAGAGTCTTCAGTACAGCAACGATGTCTTCTTTGCACAGAACGCCCGAACCCTCGATCTCGGTACGACCGATGCGACGGTTGAACTTCATCCGGCCAACGGCGGACAGGTCATAACGCTCAGGGCTGAAGAACAGGTTGTTGAACAGCGTCTCGGCAGCGTCCTTGGTTGGTGGCTCGCCAGGACGCATCATGCGATAGATCTCGACCAGCGCTTCCAATTGGTTGCTGGTGGAGTCGATCTTCAGCGTGTCGGAAACGAACGGACCGCAGTCGATGTCGTTGGTGTACAGCGTTTCGATGCGAACGACCTGAGCCTTGGCGATCTTGGCCAGGATCTCGGTATTCAGCTCGGTGTTGCACTCAGCCAGGATCTCGCCGGTGGCCGGGTGCACGATGGCCTTGGCAGTGGTGCGACCCAGGACATAGTCCAGAGGTACGTCCAGCTCTTTGATGCCGGCTTTTTCCAGCTGGTTGATATGGCGAGCGGTGATACGACGACCCTGCTCGACAATAACCTTGCCCTTGTCATCCTGGATGTCCAGGACCGCGATTTCACCGCGCAGGCGCTGAGGCACCAACTCCAGGCTCAGGACTTCGCCCTTCACGTGGAAAACGTTGGTGGTGTAGAAAGCGTCCAGCACTTCTTCAGTGGTGTAGCCCAGCGCGCGCAGCAGAACCGAGGCAGGCAGCTTGCGACGACGGTCGATACGGACAAACACGCAGTCTTTCGGATCGAACTCGAAGTCCAACCACGAACCGCGGTAAGGAATGATCCGCGCGGAGTACAGCAGCTTACCGGAGCTGTGCGTCTTGCCACGGTCGTGGTCGAAGAATACGCCAGGGGAACGGTGCAATTGGGAAACGATTACACGCTCGGTACCGTTGATTACGAAGGTACCGTTCTCAGTCATCAGGGGGATTTCACCCATGTAGACTTCTTGCTCTTTGATGTCCTTGATCGCTTTGTTCGACGATTCTTTGTCGAAAATGATCAGGCGCACTTTTACCCGCAAAGGTACGGCGTAAGTCACGCCACGCAACACGCATTCTTTAACATCAAACGCCGGTTCGCCCAGGCGATAACCGACATACTCCAACGCAGCATTGCCGGAGTAGCTGATGATCGGGAAAACGGATTTGAAGGCCGCATGCAGGCCCACGTCGCGGAACTGATCTTTAGTCGCTCCCGCTTGCAAGAATTCACGATACGAATCCAGCTGGATGGCCAGGAGGTAAGGCACATCCATGACGTCCGGCAACTTGCTAAAGTCCTTGCGGATACGTTTTTTCTCAGTATATGAGTAAGCCATCAGCGTTCCCCAGCTTGGTCACCTGCTTATTCGGCCCCTCCCGACGGGAGCAGCCAGAAAATCGTGCAAACCCTTTGGTTTGCGCCACCCCTGTGGGTGGGTTACAGCACGTTAAAGGCACCGACCCAGTCGGTCGCCAATAACGGAAAAAGGCCGGTGGCAAAAGCCACCAGCCATCAGCCGTTCGCTTAACGCTTGGGCTGGAGACACAAAGTCGATGCTTACTTCAGCTCGACTTTAGCGCCTGCTTCTTCCAGAGCTGCTTTGGCTTTGTCAGCTGCTTCTTTGGCAACAGCTTCCAGAACCATGGCAGGAGCGCCGTCAACTACAGCCTTGGCTTCTTTCAGGCCCAGACCGGTCAGTTCACGTACAGCCTTGATCACGTTAACTTTCTTCTCGCCAGCTTCGGTCAGCATGACGTTGAATTCAGTTTGCTCTTCAACAACAGCGGCAGCAGCAGCTGGGCCGGCAGCGGCAACAGCAGCGGTAACGCCGAAGGTTTCTTCCATTGCCTTGATCAGCTCAACAACTTCCAGAACGGTTTTCTGGCCGATTGCTTCGATGATTTGCTCGTTAGTCAGAGACATGACTATAAATTCCTGTATTGGGGTGACAGCCTACGCAGCCATCAAATTAAACGTATGATTTTGAAAGGGCTTGCGGTGCCTTAGGCAGCTGCAGCTTCTTTCTGGTCGCGAATAGCCGCCAGAGTACGAGCCAGCTTGCTGGTAGCGCCTTGAATCACGCTCATCAGCTTCGCAATGGCTTCGTCGCGAGTTGGCAGCGAAGCCAACACGTCGATCTCGTTTGCTGCGAGGTACTTGCCCTCGAACGCAGCTGCCTTGATCTCGAACTTGTCCTGACCCTTTGCGAACTCTTTGAAAATACGAGCAGCAGCGCCCGGATGTTCCTTGGAGAATGCAATCAGGGTAGGGCCGACGAACGCGTCGTTGAGCACATCATATTGAGTGCCTTCAACTGCGCGCTTGAGCAGAGTGTTACGTACGACACGCACGTAAACACCAGCTTCGCGGGCCTCTTTACGGAGTCCGGTCATAGCGCCTACTGTCACACCACGGGCATCAGCCACGACAGCGGACAGAGCAGCTTTGGCAGCCTCGTTGACTTCAGCGACGATGGCCTTCTTGTCTTCGAGTTTAATTGCCACGGGTTTAACTCCTGCTTGTTACCGTTTCATCCAACCTGGGCTGGATGTCGTTTTGGTGTCTGATTCGGTAAGGAACCGGGAGCACCATCTGCGTAGGCTTGAGGTTTAAGACTTGCGTCGCCTACGGTCTTGGATAGCCCCCGCCAGGCAGGGACCCCAATCTTTCAACTGACGCAATTGATTGCGTCAGCTTGTGTCTTATACGTCCAGCGAACCTTGGTCGATGACCAGACCTGGGCCCATGGTGGTGCTCAGGGTAACGCGCTTGACGTAGATACCTTTCGAAGAAGCTGGCTTGATACGCTTCAGATCAGCGATCAGGGCTTCAACGTTTTCCTTCAGCTTGACGGCGTCGAAACCGACCTTGCCAACGGAAGTGTGGATGATGCCGTTTTTGTCGGTGCGGTAGCGAACCTGACCAGCCTTGGCGTTCTTAACGGCCGTAGCTACGTCTGGAGTCACGGTACCAACCTTCGGGTTAGGCATCAGGCCACGAGGACCCAGAACCTGACCCAACTGACCTACAACGCGCATTGCATCCGGGGAAGCAATAACTACGTCGTAGTTCAGGTCGCCGCCTTTCATTTCGGCAGCCAGATCGTCCATACCTACACGGTCCGCACCGGCAGCCAGAGCAGCTTCGGCTGCTGGACCCTGGGTGAACACAGCAACACGTACAGTCTTGCCAGTGCCGTGTGGCAGCACAGTAGCGCTACGAACAACCTGGTCAGATTTACGTGGGTCTACGCCCAGGTTCACAGCAACGTCCACGGACTCACTGAACTTAACGGTCGACAGCTCGGTCAGGAGAGCGGCGGCGTCTACAAAGTTGTAGGCCTTGCCTGCTTCAATCTTGCCGGCGATAGTCTTTTGGCGCTTGGTCAGCTTAGCCATTACACACCCTCCACGTTAAGGCCCATGCTACGAGCAGAACCGGCGATAGTACGCACGGCTGCATCCATATCAGCTGCAGTCAGATCCGCGTTTTTGGTTTTCGCGATTTCTTCCAGCTGAGCACGGGTAACAGTGCCAACCTTAACGGTGTTCGGGCGAGCAGAACCGCTAGTCAGACCAGCAGCCTTCTTCAGCAGAACCGAAGCAGGGGTGCTTTTAGTTTCGAAAGTGAAGCTGCGGTCACTGTAGACAGTGATGATCACAGGAGTCGGCAGGCCCGGCTCAAGACCCTGAGTACGGGCGTTGAAAGCCTTGCAGAATTCCATGATGTTCACGCCGTGCTGACCCAGAGCTGGACCAACGGGCGGGCTTGGATTGGCCTGAGCGGCCTTAACTTGCAGCTTGATGTAAGCAGTAATTTTCTTAGCCATGAGGCACTCCAATTACGGGTTCAGACGCCTAAAAAGGCTCCCCGGTTACTTGCGCGTTTATCCCGGTGACGAAAAAACCCCACAGCCTAAGGCTGCGGGGTATGGGATTCTCGTTCAGTTATGCCTTCTCGACCTGACTGAACTCTAGCTCTACCGGAGTAGAGCGACCGAAAATGAGCACCGCCACTTGGATTCGGCTCTTTTCGTAGTTAACTTCTTCAACAGTACCGTTAAAGTCAGCGAATGGGCCGTCAGTAACACGAACCACTTCGCCCGGCTCAAACAGAGTCTTGGGCTTGGGCTTGTCGCTGCCATCGGCAACGCGACGCAGAATGGCTTCTGCCTCTTTATCAGTGATAGGAGCCGGCTTGTCAGCAGTACCACCAATGAAACCCATGACACGAGGAGTGTCCTTGACCAAGTGCCAAGTACCCTCATTCATGTCCATCTGAACCAGCACATAGCCTGGAAAGAACTTACGCTCGCTCTTGCGCTTCTGGCCATTGCGCATCTCAACCACTTCTTCAGTGGGGACCAGAATCTCGCCGAAGCCATCTTCCATGCCAGCCAGCTTTACACGCTCGATCAACGAACGCATTACATGCTTCTCGTAACCCGAGTAAGCATGCACAACGTACCAACGCTTAGCCACGGGACACCCTTAGCCAACAATCAAGGAAACAAGCCAGCCGAGCAGGGAATCTAGCCCCCACAACAGCAACGCCATAACCAGGACCACAGCCACTACAATCAGAGTGGTCTGCGTGGTTTCTTGGCGAGTTGGCCATACGACTTTACGAATCTCAGTGCGCGCTTCCTTAACCAGCACGAAGAACGACTTGCCCTTGGCCGTTTGCAAGCCGACGAAGGCAGCAACAGCAGCAATGGCGAGCAACGCCAACACGCGGTACAGGATCGGCGAAGCAGAATAGTACTGATTGCCAACAACACCAACAATCACCAAAGCAACCACAACGAGCCACTTGAGCAGATCGAAGCGAGAGCCTTGAGCTTCAGCCTTAGGAGTCATCTATGGAGATCCTGTGAAAAGAAAGCCAGACACATTGAGTGAATCTGGCAGGTCAGGAGGGAATCGAACCCCCAACCTACGGTTTTGGAGACCGTCGCTCTGCCAATTGAGCTACTGACCTAAAAACAAAATCAGGCCGACCATTATGTCGGCCCGATGGAGATATTTCAAGAACTTATTCGATAACTTTGGCTACGACGCCGGCGCCGACGGTACGACCGCCTTCACGGATAGCGAAACGCAGACCATCTTCCATCGCGATGGTTTTGATCAGAGTGACAGTCATCTGGATGTTGTCACCTGGCATTACCATTTCAACGCCTTCTGGCAGCTCGCAGTTACCAGTCACGTCAGTGGTACGGAAGTAGAACTGTGGACGGTAGCCTTTGAAGAACGGAGTATGACGACCGCCTTCTTCTTTGCTCAGAACGTACACTTCAGCGGTGAACTTGGTGTGCGGCTTAACGGTGCCTGGCTTAACCAGAACCTGGCCACGCTCAACGTCGTCACGCTTGGTGCCACGCAGCAGAACACCGCAGTTCTCGCCCGCACGACCTTCGTCGAGCAGTTTGCGGAACATTTCAACGCCGGTACAGGTAGTTTTCTGAGTGTCGCGCAGACCAACGATCTCAACTTCTTCCTGGATGCGAACGATGCCACGCTCAACACGGCCAGTTACCACGGTGCCACGACCGGAGATCGAGAATACGTCTTCGATTGGCATCAGGAACGGCTTGTCGATTGCACGCTCTGGCTCTGGGATGTAGGTGTCCAGAGTTTCTACCAGACGCTTAACAGCGGTGGTACCCATTTCGTTGTCGTCTTGGCCGTTCAGAGCCATCAGAGCCGAACCGATGATGATCGGAGTGTCGTCACCTGGGAAGTCGTAAGTGCTCAGCAGATCGCGCACTTCCATTTCAACCAGTTCCAGCAGCTCAGCATCGTCAACCATGTCAGCCTTGTTCAGGAAGACAACGATGTACGGAACGCCTACCTGACGGGACAGCAGGATGTGCTCACGAGTTTGCGGCATCGGACCATCAGCGGCCGAGCAAACCAGGATCGCGCCATCCATCTGCGCAGCACCGGTGATCATGTTTTTTACGTAGTCGGCGTGACCTGGGCAGTCAACGTGCGCGTAGTGACGCACAGCCGAATCGTATTCAACGTGAGAGGTGTTGATGGTGATACCACGAGCTTTCTCTTCCGGGGCGCTATCGATCTTGTCGAAGTCAACCTTGGCCGAACCGAAAACCTCGGAACAAACGCGAGTCAGGGCTGCAGTCAGAGTGGTTTTACCGTGGTCAACGTGACCAATGGTGCCAACGTTGACATGCGGCTTATTACGTTCGAACTTTTCCTTAGCCATCGAAATCACCCCTAGGAGAAGAATTAAGCAAGTCACACAAGCCATTAAAACAAAGGCAGATATTTTCATATCTGCCTTGTTATATGGAGCTCTTGAGCGGATTTGAACCGCTGACCTCACCCTTACCAAGGGTGTGCTCTACCAACTGAGCTACAAGAGCAAAACTCTTTTGCAAAACCTGCAAACTTGGAGCGGGTAGCGGGAATCGAACCCGCATCATCAGCTTGGAAGGCTGAGGTTCTACCACTAAACTATACCCGCGGAGCCTGCAGCTCTCGCTAAATCTGGTGGAGGGGGAAGGATTCGAACCTTCGAAGTCGTAGACGTCAGATTTACAGTCTGATCCCTTTGGCCGCTCGGGAACCCCTCCTAAGCGAGGCAGCATTTTATACTATGCCGCCCTTCTGTCAAGCATTTTCTCAATTAAATCTTGAGGTTAGCTGCGTTGACCTCGCTCCACCGCTGCGACTTCGAGAAGTCTTCACTGCGGAGCGGGCGCCATTCTATGCAACCTATTCGACAGTTGCAACCCCCTCACACGGCATTATTTTATGTTTTAACTCATTGAATTCCTTAGCAAGGTTTTGCAGCTGGGGATCATCCAGCAAATGCTTGCTTTCAGGAGAGACACGCAACCAAAAGCCAGGCGCACCTGGAACACTTAACGACTGCAACTGAACCCCCACCCCAATCTCTACAAGACGCTGCTCGAGCGCTTGAGCCACTTCTCGACGAGCAAAGCCCCCCAAATAAAGGCAACTTGCCTCCACCTCTCCAGCCTTGCCCTTGTCACGCCGCTCTACCGAGTCAGAAGACTCGCTCAACAGACGAATATCCTGTTGAGATCCACGATACAGCGACAGCGGCATGACTTCTTTTGCTCGAAGAGGGGCCTCCTGCTGATGCCAGACATAGTAGAAACCATTAAGGACCAACAACAACAGAAACAACCAGCGCATAAAAACCTCAGGATAGAGGGCAGGCCAAACCACTCTCAAAAAGACCAGGCACAGCACAACCTGTACGACGCATATCAACACAGAAACCAGTATCAGATTACCGAGAGGGCGACCCCCCCAACAATCCTACCCATCGCGCATACTCAGGCCATCACAGCATCAATGATGCGGATCATGCGGCACCACACTTCTTATTCTTCAAACCAGGTCCACTACCAAGCTCATGAGCCATCACGCAACCTCAGGCTGAGTTCTCCTCCGCTATAGACCCGCTCCTCCCCCTCAACGCTCAATCGCAAGCCGCCCTGGTGGTCTATACCCAGCACAACGCCTTCAACTTTGTTAACACCCGCAATCAAGGACACAGCCCTTCCCTGCCAAAGATGGTTTTGCTCCCACTCCTCTCGAATAGCGGAGAAGCCTTTCAGCCTATGGCACTCCAGATAGGCGACCAATCCTTCGCTTAAACGAGCGATGAACTGGTTACGATCTATTACCTTGCCAGACTCCAGCCTGACAGAGGTCCACTCCTGGTCAACCTCCTCGGCATTCTGCATATTTACATTGACCCCAATGCCTAGGACAACGTGACATACATCCGCAGGATCACCGACCAACTCCAGGAGTATTCCGGCAATCTTTTTCTGACCAACCAACACATCATTAGGCCACTTCAGTCCAACACCCTGGACCCCAGTCTCCCGGAGAGCGTGCATGACAGCCAAGCCCACGAGCAGACTCAATCCCTCCAGCTGGCGCATGCCACCGTCGATACGCAAGACAAGGCTGTAATAGATATTCTCGGCAAACGGACTAACCCACTTACGACCGCGGCGACCACGCCCCGCAGTTTGACGCTCAGCCAACACCAGAAAAGGTGTCGGACATCCACGCTCAATGGAGCGCAACGCCTCTGCGTTCGTCGAGTCGACAGACTCAAGCACCTTGATCACCCAGCCATTACCAGGAGCCAGTCGCTCAATCTCAGCAGAGCTCAACAAGGTAATGGGAGAGGCCAACTGATAGCCTCGCCCCCTAACCTTATGAATAACCACCCCCCACTCCGCCTCAAGGAGCTGCAGCTGCTTCCATATAGCACTGCGACTAACACCCAAGGCCTCTCCAAGGGCTTGCCCGGAGTGAAATCGCCCATCTCTAAGAAGCTCTAACAACGTCGACATGCAGGTTTCGCCTCACAATGAGCCAGGCATGATAGCCACGCCTAAAACTATTGCATAGAAATCGTCTAAAACAGCCGCCCGTATAGCGCTTCAGGATTTTTTCAGCGCAAAAACAAAACCCCAACTGCTTTCGCAATTGGGGTTTCGGAATTTAATCTTGACGATGACCTACTCTCACATGGGGAAACCCCACACTACCATCGGCGATGCATCGTTTCACTTCTGAGTTCGGGATGGGATCAGGTGGTTCCAACGCTCTATGGTCGTCAAGAAATTCGGGTACTGAGCCGTCTTTCGACGTATCAGCAAATTGGGTATGTAATAGCTTTGTGTGTTTGCAAACTTTCGGTTCGTTTCGTCTTCACACACCGCAATTCGCTTCTAAGCAAATTGCTTGGGTGTTATATGGTCAAGCCTCACGGGCAATTAGTATTGGTTAGCTCAACGCCTCACAGCGCTTACACACCCAACCTATCAACGTCGTAGTCTTCGACGGCCCTTTAGGGGATTCAAGATCCCAGTGAGATCTCATCTTGAGGCAAGTTTCCCGCTTAGATGCTTTCAGCGGTTATCTTTTCCGAACATAGCTACCCGGCAATGCCACTGGCGTGACAACCGGAACACCAGAGGTTCGTCCACTCCGGTCCTCTCGTACTAGGAGCAGCCCCTCTCAAATCTCAAACGTCCACGGCAGATAGGGACCGAACTGTCTCACGACGTTCTAAACCCAGCTCGCGTACCACTTTAAATGGCGAACAGCCATACCCTTGGGACCGGCTTCAGCCCCAGGATGTGATGAGCCGACATCGAGGTGCCAAACACCGCCGTCGATATGAACTCTTGGGCGGTATCAGCCTGTTATCCCCGGAGTACCTTTTATCCGTTGAGCGATGGCCCTTCCATACAGAACCACCGGATCACTAAGACCTACTTTCGTACCTGCTCGACGTGTCTGTCTCGCAGTCAAGCGCGCTTTTGCCTTTATACTCTACGACCGATTTCCGACCGGTCTGAGCGCACCTTCGTACTCCTCCGTTACTCTTTAGGAGGAGACCGCCCCAGTCAAACTACCCACCATACACTGTCCTCGATCCGGATAACGGACCTGAGTTAGAACCTCAAAGTTGCCAGGGTGGTATTTCAAGGATGGCTCCACGCAGACTGGCGTCCACGCTTCAAAGCCTCCCACCTATCCTACACAAGCAAATTCAAAGTCCAGTGCAAAGCTATAGTAAAGGTTCACGGGGTCTTTCCGTCTAGCCGCGGATACACTGCATCTTCACAGCGATTTCAATTTCACTGAGTCTCGGGTGGAGACAGCGCCGCCATCGTTACGCCATTCGTGCAGGTCGGAACTTACCCGACAAGGAATTTCGCTACCTTAGGACCGTTATAGTTACGGCCGCCGTTTACCGGGGCTTCGATCAAGAGCTTCGCGTTAGCTAACCCCATCAATTAACCTTCCGGCACCGGGCAGGCGTCACACCCTATACGTCCACTTTCGTGTTTGCAGAGTGCTGTGTTTTTAATAAACAGTCGCAGCGGCCTGGTATCTTCGACCGGCATGAGCTTACGGAGCAAGTCCTTCACCCTCACCGGCGCACCTTCTCCCGAAGTTACGGTGCCATTTTGCCTAGTTCCTTCACCCGAGTTCTCTCAAGCGCCTTGGTATTCTCTACCCAACCACCTGTGTCGGTTTGGGGTACGGTTCCTAGTTATCTGAAGCTTAGAAGCTTTTCTTGGAAGCATGGCATCAACCACTTCGTCACCTAAAAGGTAACTCGTCATCAGCTCTCGGCCTTAGAATCCCGGATTTACCTAAGATTCCAGCCTACCACCTTAAACTTGGACAACCAACGCCAAGCTGGCCTAGCCTTCTCCGTCCCTCCATCGCAATAACTAGAAGTACAGGAATATTAACCTGTTTTCCATCGACTACGCTTTTCAGCCTCGCCTTAGGGACCGACTAACCCTGCGTCGATTAACGTTGCGCAGGAAACCTTGGTCTTTCGGCGTGGGTGTTTTTCACACCCATTGTCGTTACTCATGTCAGCATTCGCACTTCTGATACCTCCAGCAAGCTTCTCAACTCACCTTCACAGGCTTACAGAACGCTCCTCTACCGCATCACTTACGTGATACCCGTAGCTTCGGTGTATGGTTTGAGCCCCGTTACATCTTCCGCGCAGGCCGACTCGACTAGTGAGCTATTACGCTTTCTTTAAAGGGTGGCTGCTTCTAAGCCAACCTCCTAGCTGTCTAAGCCTTCCCACATCGTTTCCCACTTAACCATAACTTTGGGACCTTAGCTGACGGTCTGGGTTGTTTCCCTTTTCACGACGGACGTTAGCACCCGCCGTGTGTCTCCCATGCTCGGCACTTGTAGGTATTCGGAGTTTGCATCGGTTTGGTAAGTCGGGATGACCCCCTAGCCGAAACAGTGCTCTACCCCCTACA